>CAWCIF010000001.1:0-800629 GCA_963795545.1 uncultured Acidobacteriaceae bacterium
ACCATCGGGATCCGCTGTTCTTGCGCCGCCAATAATCGTTGCCGCGGTTCGCTATCGGCGCCCGTTAGGAAAACAGAACGGAGCGCGGTTTGGTGCTCGACAACTCTTGTAAGCGCACGCTCAAGGGCTGCGCCGTTTAGATCGCCTGATAGCTTCATCCCCGAGGTAAGGTTGTGTACGCCCGTACCAGGTTGGAGTTGCTCCATAAACCAGATCCCTCTCTGGGCGTACGATAGCCGGTATTCCCTTTCCTCTGCTTCGGCCTCCTCCAGGAATTGGCGAAGGAGTTTCCGTTTTTCTTCCGTTGTGGACGATTAAGATGGCTCAATTGAGGGCTGAGGCATGGGTGCGATCTCCGCGTTGGCATGCGACCGCTTGCAGTTGGCAGTGCCGCTTGTCTGACGCGGGGCTGGTTATAAAGCCGTCATCAATTAACGACGCCCCGCCCGCGTAAATCTTCCTATGCGCGCCCGCGTATTAGTCGCAGAGGCCCGAGCGCGAATCCAATGCTTTAAATGCGGCACACGGCCTTCCGGAACAGCGCCCCCGCCAGCAAAATTTCGTAACTGAAGGGTTCTGCAAAAGGTAGGTCAGTCCGTACTGAGGGGCTTGAAACTTTGTACTGCGCTCCTGAACTCTACCATTCAGATCCCGCTTCGACTCGGAATCGGTCCATCGTCGTGAAAGGCTAGTTACGCATGCAAAGTGAATGGTTGCCACTGTCTCACGCCCAAAGGCGGCTCTGGCTGTTAGATCAACTAGACCCGGGCGCGCCAGCCTATAATCTGCCCGTGATCCTACGCATGCGCGGCGAATTGGAGGTTGAGGCGCTCCGGCAATCTCTGGGCATGGTGCTTCAGCGGCATGCGCCGCTCCGGGCTATCTTTAGCAACGTTGAAGGTGAGCCTGTCCAGGGCGTCGAGTGGGACGTCTCCGTGGAACTGCCCGTCGTGGATGTTTCATCCGACCCCTGCGAACTGCGGGAGCAGAGGGCACGGGAGCTTGCGGCCGAGGAAGCGGCGCGGTCATTCCATCTGGAAACCGGCCCTATCGTCCGCTTCAAGCTGCTTCGACTGGATGAGCAGGAACACATCCTCGTGAGCACGATGCACCACATTGTGAGTGACGGCTGGTCGATACGAGTTTTTTTCGAGACCTCGCGACTTTCTACGAAGCCTTAGTTGTAGGAAAAGAACCGGACCTGCCGCCGTTGCCCGTGCAATACAGCGACTATGTCCGTGCCGAGCACGAGCGACTTTCCGGGGGGGCTCTGGAGCGCGGGCTGCAGTTCTGGAAAGAGACCCTGAAAGATGCCCCGCCCGTTTTGGAATTGCCCGCGGATCGCCCCCGCCCGGCCGTTCAAACTCATAAGGGCCAGAATGTCTTTTTCAGGCTTGATGCGGAATTGGCTGGCGCGGTAAGACAAATGTGCCGGGAGCGCGGGGTTACGTTGTTCATGGCTCTGCTGGCTGCGTTTGACGCTCTGCTGTGGCGGTACACGGGCGCGAGCGATATTGTCGTCGGCACTGCTACCGCCGGCCGGACCGAAGTGGAACTGGAACCGCTCATTGGGCTTTTCGTGAACACCGTCGTTCTGCGGACGAAGGTCGCCGATGATCCTACTTTTTCCGAGCTGTTGGAGCGAGTGCGGCTTGGCACGTTTGACACTCTCGCGTATCAAGACATACCCTTCGAAGCTGTCGTACAGGAACTACATCCGGGGCGCAGCATGGATAACACGCCCGTTTTTCAAGTCATGTTCATCGTGCAGAACATGCCCGGCCGTAGGCTCACTCTCGCCGGATTGGAACTGGAAACGCTGGCCTTCGATAGCGGCCTCGCGAAATTCGACCTTACCTTTGAGGTGTTTGATAGCGAAATTCTCTATTGCAGCTTGGAGTACAACTCGGACATTTTCGACCGTCCGCGCATCGAGCGGCTCGCGGCGCATTTCGAAACTCTGCTGCGTAGTTGCCTGCAAAATCCGGACCGGCGGATTTCCGGGCTGGACCTTCTATCCGCACGCGAACGGCATACCCTGCTCCATGAGTGGTCGGGTCCTCAGCAGCCCTATCCGGATAGCGCAACTTTACACACTCTCTTTGAAACGCAGGTGGACCGTACTCCAGACGCGATCGCGCTGTCAGGAGTTGGCGGCCCGCTCACTTTTGCGCAGCTGGAGGCCGCCTCGAATCGCGTCGCGCATTATCTTGCGGACCTCGGCGCGAAAGCAGGCGATCGGATCGGCGTTTGTATGGAGCGCTCTGCTCACACGGTAGTGGCGGCGCTCGCGGTTCTCAAGAGCGGCGCTGCTTACGTCCCGATTGACCCGCATTATCCCGAAGATCGCGTGCGGTTCATGCTTCATGATTGCGGAGCGCGGATTCTCATTACGGAACAAGCGGTACTAGACCGCATGGGCAACTTCTCAGTCGATCTAGCTGTGTTGGATCGCGACTCGCAGGCGATATCGGGCTGTTCCAGCGCCCGGCCGAGCGTTCACGTGGATTCGGATGAGGCGGCTTACGTCATTTACACCTCGGGCTCGACAGGCACGCCGAAGGGCGTCATGGGAACCCACAAGGCAACCCTAAATCGCTTCACCTGGATGTACGACAAGTATCCTTTTGAGCCGGGCGAAACGTGCGCTCAGAAAACCAGCCTGAGTTTTGTCGATTCCATTTGGGAGACGTTTGGGCCGCTGGGAGCGGGCGTCTCGCTCCACATTATTGCGGATGAAGAAGCGAAAGATACCGATCTCCTGATACGCGCGTTGAAAGCGGCGCGGATCAGCCGCCTGGTGATCGTTCCATCCCAGCTGAGATCCATTCTTGACATTTCATCCGATCCGGTTTCGGATCTGCGGAGCCTGCGGTTCATCTTCAGCAGCGGCGAACCGCTGCCCTTGGAGTTGTTCGAACGCTGCCGCCGAGAACTGCCGCTTGTCCGCCTGGTGAACCTCTACGGTTCTTCAGAAGTGGCCGGCGACGTGACCTGTTTCGATCCCCTGGAAGGACAGGCGCTCGGTTCCGTTCCGATTGGTAGGCCCATTGCAAACACGCACGTTTACATAGTCGACCAGCGGCTGAAACTCGTTCCGATCGGCGTGCCCGGCGAGTTGCTTGTCGGAGGGGATTGTGTCGCCCGCGGGTATCTGAATCGGGAGGATCTGACCGCCTCGCGCTTTATCGCTGATCCGTTCCGGAATGGCGGCAGCCGCGCTTTTCGAACGGGCGATCTCGGGCGCTTTCGGGAAGACGGCGAGATCGAATACCTTGGCCGATCCGACCGCCAGGTGAAAATCCGCGGAATAAGAATCGAGCCCGAGGAGATCGAATTCGTTCTATCCCAGCACCAGGCAATTCGGCAGAGCGTCGTGGTAGTCCGCGGGGAGCCGGGACGTGAGCGTTTGGTCGCTTTCGTTGTTACCTCCTCCGGTCAGACCCTTGTTACATCAGAGTTGCAGAGGTGGATGCGAAATAAGTTGCCCGAATATATGGTTCCGGCCAGTTTTGTGCCCCTCGCATCGATCCCGCTCACTCCCAATGGCAAAGTGGATCGTGCCGCTTTGGCGTCCGACCAGATGAAGGCTGAGGTTGGGCGACCCTTTGTGGCGCCGCGAGACGAAACTGAGCAGACCATTGCAGATATATGGTCGGAAGTTCTCCATGTTGACAAGGTAGGAGCTTACGACCACTTCTTCGAGCTTGGCGGGCACTCTCTGCTCGGCGCCCAGGTGATCTCACGTCTGCGCCGCAGTTTTCAGGTGGAAATTCCCTTGCGTGCCCTCTTCGAAGAACCCACTGTTGCTGAGCTGGCGGTTGCTGTGCAAAAGGCGAAAGCGTCGGGCGCGGTTATCCGGACCCCTCTGATCGCCAAACCTCGAACGAGCCCTGTCCGCAACAAGCTGATTGCTCGTCTTAAAGATCTAAGCGATGAAGAAGTAGACGCACTTTTAAATTCTATGATGGCCGAGCGTAGCAAGGCCGAAGTTTGATGGCGCCGGGCAACAAGACCCTGGGCCGCTTTCGAAAATTGCTCGGACGCGGAAAGACGGAATCAAACCCGATGGTTCAACGAGCGGATGCAAAGCTGGGCACCACCATTCAGGTCGGCTACGACCCCACGGATGCGCGGTTTATCGAGAATTCGCTCGTCAGGTTCAACATCCAACAGGCGGGGCCGACCGATTGGCGCGTCTTGAACGTTTTCGCACGAGACAGTTCCGGCCAGTTGATTGGCGGTCTGTTGGGCAATACGTACTGGGGCTGGTTGTCCATCGGGTTTTTCTGGATCCAAGAATCCTGGCGGCACAAAGGTTTAGGCAAAAAGCTGCTGCACGCGGCGGAGGGAGAGGCGATTTCCCGGGGCTGCCATTCCTCCCAACTGGATAGTTTCAGCTTTCAGGCACCCGGGTTTTATGAGGCGAATGGATATGAGACCTTCGGGACCCTGGAGGATTTTCCGTTCGGGCACCGGAGAGTCTTTTTACGCAAGCGCCTGCAACAGCAATAAACGCGTTGGCTTAAAACAGGCGACGCATTCCGCGAAAGGTCACTAATCGGATGACTTCGGCTCTTAGGTTCACCAAGCACCTCGTGCTGAGGGCAGCGAAGCATTGTGGCGTATTTCAGAAAGTACGCGACAGTCGGTGGAGGTCCCAGAGACTACTCATTTTGGGATATCACGGCATCTCTATCGATGACGAGCATCAATGGGACCCCGCCCTGTTCATGCCGCAAAGCTTACTTTTGGAGCGCCTGAAAATTCTGAAGGACGGTTCGTACGCGGTGTTGCCGTTGGAGGAAGCACTGGATCGGCTGTATGCGGGAGATCTCCCACCGCGCGCCGTTAGTTTAACCTTCGACGATGGTTTTCACGATTTCCGTACTAGGGCGTGCCCCCTTCTAGCCGATTTCGGGTTCCCGGCGACCGTGTACCTGACCACGTATTACGTCGAGCATCGCTATCCAATTTTTAATATTCTATTTCCATACCTGCTGTGGAAGGGCCGTCAAAAAACTCTCGATTTGGCTGACCTTGTACCCGGGCAAGGTGAGGTTTCGCTCGCGACTGAACGCGAACGTTTAGCGCTTCGTGGGCGTATCTTGGATCAAATAGCCAAGGAGTCACTCAACAACCAACAACAAGATGCACTTGCCAGGGAATTGGCGCGCAGGATTGGAGTTGATTACGATCGCATCTGCGAACAGGGTATCCTGCACCTCATGACTCCATCGGAGGTTTCGGAACTCTCGCAATTCAACGTAACGATTCAATTACACACGCACCGTCACCGGATGCCCGACGATGAGGCGCTTTGTCGCCGCGAGATTGACGATAATCGGCAGGCGATTGCGCGCACAGGAGCACATCCAAGTGAACTGAACCATTTTTGTTACCCGAACGGACGTTACCAGCCCAAATTCTTCGGCTGGCTCGAAACCGAAAAAATACTTAGCGCAACGACGTGCAAGCCCGGAATCGCGTCGCGTGAGAGTGCCCGACTAAAGTTGCCGCGTCTGATTGACACATCCACCCTTCCTTCCGTTGGATTTGAGAGTTGGCTTACTGGCACCGGCCAGCATTTGCCCCGACGATCCTGATCGTGATTGCGCTCCCCGACATTCGGCAGGATCGGGTCTATACGTTTTACTCGTCATTGAGCTCTGGGTGAGAGTGTGCCGATCGGATCATTTGTTCACGCGACCACAATACTGTAAGAAGAAAGGGGGCAAGAAGGTTGCATGAAGCTGATTGGCACCACATTTGCACGGAGCCAATTCAGCCTCAAAACCGGACTCGCTCAACTCCGCTAAGTCATTTGTTTTCTGGCGGTGAGGGTGGGATTCGAACCCACGGAACCCGTGAAGGTTCAACGGTTTTCGAGACCGCCAATCTCCATTTTAGGCCATCCTATCTAGTCCCATCCAGACCTGTAGAATCAGCGATTTACGCTGATTTCTATTCCCTCCGTTTTCCTTTAGACTTTCCCTCATTTGTCCCGCGCATTTGCACGAGCATTTGCACGGGAGCCCCGGTTCCCTGCCCCCACACCAACCCACAAATTTGCGTTAGCTCGGCAGCTATGCACAACCGTTCACACGTTCATTCCCAATTCAGGAGCTTTTCACTTCTATGACTCAAATTCGTAATCAACTTTTTGCCGTCGGCCTGATGCTGCTGATGGCGGTACCCATGTTGGCCCAAGATCCAGGAGCGTCGCTGGGCACGTCGCTGCAGACGATGTTCACCGGGCCGCTGGTGCTCGGACTGACCATCGTCGGCATTGTGATCGGCGGCGCCATGATCATGTTCGGCGGCGGCATGGCCATGCGTGCGATGGGCGGCATTCTGCTCGGCGGAGTGCTGATCCTTGACGCGGTCAAGATCGCGACGTACCTGCAATCTGCAATCTGACCTATGCCTGACCGCTTTGACTACCGCTCGATCAACCGGCAGCCGACCGCCCTTGGCATTGAACGCAAGCTGTGCGTCTTCGGCGGCATGCTCGCTCTGATCCGTTTTCACTTGGGCGGTGGGTTCATCGAATCCGCCGCTTCCTTTCTCGTGTATTGGGGCGTCATTTTCGGCCTCTCGCAATGGGAGCCGCGGCTGTTTCAGATGCTGCCCTCGTTGTGGCGACAGAAGCGCTTCTATAGCGCGAGTAAGTTCATTCCCGAGTAAGTCATGAGCGCCCGAATTCCCGATCACCACCAGGCTGCCGGAGCGCTGCATCACGAAATCCCATTGCTGCGGTTCGTGAATGAGACCGTATTCCAGACGAAAGCCGGCTCATTCGGGATGGTGCTGCAGGCCTCCGGCATCGATCCGGAATGCCGGCTGGATGAGGACCTGGAGAGCTATGCCCGCCGGATCGAAAAGGCGCTGAAGACCTTCGATGAGCGCTTTCGCGTGTACCAGTACATGATCAAGCGCTTCGGGTCTGAGATCCCATCGAAAGGCGAATATCCGAACCAAAGGGCAGGCGAATTTGTCAGCCGTCGCGTGCGGGATCTCGGGAAGCGTCACCAGACGCTGGCGTCGATTTCGCTGTTTCTGGTCGTGCTGTATGAAGGCGATCCCACCGCGCATCGCCTGGCGGAGTGGTTTGGAGTCTCTGGCGCAAGAGCTCGCCGGCAGCTCGCCGAGAACGACATTCGCGCGATCGAGGCGCTTACCGGCGCCGTGCGCGCATTTACGTCGTCGCTGGACGACATGCTCGGGTTCGAAGTGCTCGAGGAATCTCGGGCCAAGATTTTCTTTCGCAGTCTGCTCAATCCGGACGCGGAGCACGTCGAGCATTTCCACTCCGAGCCTGGAGACCGCCTCGATTACGCGCTGGCAGATACATCGATCCGGGTGGAGCACGATCATCTCCGTCTGGATGATTATTACCTGACCGCAGCGACCGTGAAGCTCACGCCGGCGAATCCCAAACCGGCCGCAATCGCGAGCGCGCTTGCGCGTGTCAATTGCGACTTCATCGCCTGCATGGAGTGGAAGACACAATCCACGGTGCGCATGCGGAAGCTGATCAAGTCGCGACAGAAAACGTTCGTTGCCCAAGGCGTCTCGATGTTCATGGCGGCGTTCGCCGGTGCGTGGACGCCCAAATCAGAAATGCCGCGGAAACAGGACCTCGAGCACCATGCCGAGAACTTGGGCGATTGCCTGGTCGCACTGGAGGAGGGAAACCAGTTCGGTGCTTTCTCGTGTGTCGTCGTGCTGCTTGGGAAAGATCACCACCGGGTCAGGAATTCGTTTGCGGAGCTGGTCCGCGTCTACGGCCAGGCGGACGCTTCACTTGTGCGGGAAACGCTAAACCTCACTAGCGCCTATTTATCGATTCTTCCGGGCAACACCCAGCGCAATCACAGCTACAGCTACTTACTTTCGCGCGATTACGCCAATTTGACGTTCGCCTGGCAGTCGTGGACAGGGAACGCCGTCAACAAGCATCTGCGGGATGAATACATGTGCTTGTACGAAACACGCGACCAGCAGTTGTTCTTCTTCAACGGGCACGTGGGCGGCACGTTTGGAGTGCTCAAAACCGGAGCGCCGGAATCCGGCAAGTCATTCGACACGGTTTATCAGATCGCCAACCTGCAGAAGTACGATCCCGTAACATTAGTGCTCGACATCGGCGGCAGTTACCGCGATCTCACCGAACTACTTCGACGGGCATTATTTCGAGATCTCCAAGCGAAATCATCGCGTGCGCATGAATCCGTTCTCGCTCGCGAACACACATGAGAACCGGCAATTTCTGTTCGCCTTTATGCGGTTACTGGTTGGTCGCGATGCAAACCAGACACCTGAGAAAGCGGCAAAGGAGGACAAGGCGATCTACGAAGCCATCGAGAGTGTGTACGAACTCGCGCCCAAGGATAGGCGCCTCGGTAACGTTTCGCTTCCCGCCACCCTGCAGCTGCGTCTTCAGCGCTGGTGTGAAGGCGGTCAATACGGTCATGTGTTCGATAACGAAACGGACAACATCGAGTTTTCGCATTTTCAGACCTTCGAGTTTCAGGGCATGGAAAAAGAGCCTGATCTGCTGGTCCCGATCTGCTTTTACGTCACGCAACGATTCGACCAGGTGGTCTATGATCCCACGCTTGCCGGGCGGCTCAAACTGCTCGTCATTGATGAGGGTTGGCGCTGGATGCTCAGTGGCGACATGGGCCCGTACATGGTCGACAAGTTGAAAACCGGCCGCAAGAACAACCTTTGCAACATGTTCATCACGCAATCCGGCCTCGATGCGGAGCGCGCCGGGTTCGGCGAGCTGCTCAATGAAGCGTGCCCGACCAAGATCTTCTTTGCGAATCCCGAGATTCGGCCCGAAAGTTATGAGCGGCTGTACGGGCTGAATACGAAGCAGGCCGAACAGATTGCGCAACTGAAACCGCGCGAGGAACTCGCGATCTTTGCGACGGATCCGGCCAGGCCGGCAGTGAAGCAGTTCAAGGTGGTCAGGCTCAAGCTCGACAACCCCGAGGACCAGCTGATGTGCAGCAACGATCCCAATGCGAACCAGATTCGATTACGCCGGCGCGTGGCGACGGCTTGAAAGGAAAGGAAGAGTGAAACATACTCTTTGTTATTCGCAGTAGGCGCCGCGGCATCTGTTTAGCCGCCGATTCATCGGAAGTAGTCCGGCACGTGAGCGCCGGTCCCGAGGACATCATCCAGCTCAACACGGCGACGTTTGAATACTCGTCCATCGTGTTACCCGAGGGCGAAAAGGCAGTCACATATCTGTGCGGCGATCCGAAGCACTGGGACGTGCAGATCATCGAAGGCGCTGAGCGTTTCGTGAATGTGAAGCCCTCGCCTGGCGCACACCCTACGGACATCCAGGTCCTGACCGATCACAACCACAACTACACGGTTCAGGCCAAGACGGATGCGAAGAGGCCGGTCGACATCAAGCTGTTTCTCGACTCGACGGATGTGGAGTCACTCAAGAAACCTCCGACGTTCGTACCGGCGGCAGAAGCTGCCCGGACGAAGGTGGAGCTCGAGCAGGCCCAGGCCGAACTGGCACGCGTGAAGAAAGACGCACAACAGCAAGTCCGCAGCGACGAAGACCAGTACCGGGCGCTGTATCCGCAGAAGCTGACGTTTGATTACAGCTTTGAACGCGACAAAGCGCCCTTCAACATTCATTCCGTGTTTCGCGATGACAAGTTCACCTACATTGCCGCCAATCCGGACGAAGTGGCCAGCTTCTACGAGGTGAAGGACGGCAAGCCCAATCTGGTTCAGTTCCAGTATCAAAACGGCGTTTACGTGATTCGTGATCTTGTCGACCGCGGTTATCTGCAGGTTGGCAAGAAGCGCACGGACATCGCGCGCAAGCCGAACGGCTAAGGAGATCACGCTGTGAGCGAACCACAACAGCAACAGCACCGGGACCGCAGCCGTCGCAGCCCCACCTGGATATCCGCCACCGCCGTACGGTTTCTATGTGGCGGCAGCGCCGCAACAACAACGCCCGCTCGATCGCTTGACCTGGAAACAAAAGCTGATCCTTGCCGGTGTCCTTGGAGCTAGTGCTGCTGAGCTTCGGCGTTTGGAATAGCTGCCACAGCCAAACGCAGCAACAGCTCCAGACCCGAGGCAAGGCGCAGCAACAACCCCAATTGCTGGCACCGAATCCGCAGACCATCGAGTCGCAGCGGGAAGCAGCCGAACGCGAGTTGGCGCAAGCACAAGCGAATGCCGAAGCTGCGAAACAGCGCTTAGAATCCGGGCCGACTACAGAGGCGAATGCGCAGAGCACACGGCCAGGCGTATCGGGCCAGCAGCAAGATCCGGATGCGCAGTTTTGGCATCAGATCCGGCAAGAGAAGTGGAAGCGCGAGCAGGAAGCGCCGTATGCCTCGGGAGTGGGATTCGTAACCCGGCCGCCGCGGGAACAGCAGCAGTCACAGAGTGCCGAGACTCGCGTTGAATCGATACAGCCGACGCAGTTATTACGCTCCGACGGCTCGTCGCTGCACGAGACCGTATTTGCAGCCCGCGTCTGCGACGGCAACGCCAGCACATCAACACGAGCCGAGGCAGGTCAGACTACTGCTGCTTCTCAGCGGAACGCGGAAACACCAGAACGGTACAGCTTCGATCAGGCGGAAGGGCCGATGCACCGGCTCGAGGAGGGCACGATCCTGCCGGCCACGTTGCTCAATCAGCTGGAAGGCGAGTTTACCGGGCCGGTCATTTGCCAGATCTCCGAGAACGTCTACGACGCCTCGGGATTGAATCTGTTGATTCCGGAAGGCTCAAAGGTGCTGGGCGAAGCGCGCTCTGTAAACAGCAACAATCAGCGCCGCCTGGCAGTTTGTTTCCATCGGATTTCGATGCCGGATGGATACGCGCTTAGCCTCGACAAAGTTCCTGGACTCGACCAGACAGGGGCGTCCGCGCTCTCAGGCAAGGTGAACAACCATTACCTGCAGACCTTCGGTATGGCCATGGCTGTGGGCGCGATCGCCGGCCTGGCCCAAATTGGCAACAACGGCGCGACGTACTCGCCCTGGTACGGCTTCCGCGAGGGCGTTTCACAGCAGACCGCGCTCTCGAGCGAGCAGATTTTGAACCGGTATCTCAACCGGTATCCGACGATCACCATCAAACCCGGCAGCCGCGTGAAGGTGGTCCTTCTTGCGGACCTGCCCGATGTTCCTGAATACGCGCATCACACTATGCCCGTCAACCGTTAACCCTCAACAGAAAGGAAGTGAATTCTTGAATTACTACCACCAGCATCAACCCGCACCGCCGCCTCGTCCATTGCCGTTCCTCATCAAGGCGCTGCTGCTGATCATGGCGTGCACGGCGGGAGCGCCCCTCGTCTACCTGGCCCTGTTCGGCATCGGCCACTTACTGAATTTCTTAGGAGGTTACTAAGTGCGCAAACGCATTCTTGTCCTCGGCTCGATGGCTTTGTTGCCGGCCGTCCTCGCCGCTCAATTCGGTGGCATTGTCTCCGATCCCATTCAGGAGGGCCATTCGGCGGAGCAGCTCGTCAACGACATCCAGAAAATCAATCAGCTGATCCGTACCTACAACCAGATCACGGCGACATACAACCAGATGCTCTACATGTCGACTTACCTGCGCAACAAATCGGATTGGCTAGGTATCGCGACGCGCATGGTGAACAGCAACACGCTGGGCGGTTTCGGCGAAACGGCGGGCTGGAATAATGCGGCGAACATGGGGCTGAATATTCCTGGCGCGTATGCAAACGCGACGTATGCGATGACGCCCCCGCCGTTCTACAGCAGCTGGCCGATCGGCAACAGCATCCAGTCCGCCATCATGGCCAGCGTCCGGATTCTCGACGGCACAAACCCCGCTGCGCTGATGTCGGTCGCGAATGCACGCATGAATCAGCCGCAGAACGATTTGGCACTTTCGCACCTGGAAGCGCAAACGCAAGATGCCACGGCTCAGACCAATTCCGAAGTGGATCAGCTCAATCTCGCGAACGGCGGAATCGTACTGCTGAACCGGCAGCTCGAGACGCTCAATTCTCTTTCGGCAGCGCAGACGGAAGGGCAGCTTGTCGCGAACAAAATCCAGCGCGACATGCTCGCCGATGCGATCAACTTCAACGGCCAGGTGGACTCCGCAACCGCCAATCAAGCGACGGTCTGGGGTGGATCCGCAGCAACTATTCAGAATTGGTGAGGAAAGGCCATATGACTCGTATAAACTCTGCCTCTCGCGGTGCTGCGCTGACACTCAGCGCTGGCACTTTAACCGACGTTCGCGAGCGCCACGCAAGCAACAAGAGCAAAAAGCTCATGCAGCAGTTCCAGCGAGAGATGCAAGGCCGGTAGCAAGAACTGGGGCAACTCGGCCAAAACCATCCAGAACTGGTAGGACCAATATGCAAATCGCTCCGTATCCCGGTCAATAACCAGTCCATTGACATGACGCAATATGTCACGACCTCTGTTGACCAGCTCGTCAATGCGTACTCCGGCACGCTGCTGGGGCTCGTTCAGCCTTATCTGTTTCCGGCGCTCGTTGTCGGGCTGGTCATGGCCGGCATGTTGTGGATGTTCGACCTTCCGCAGCGTGCGATGCGAGCGCTCTGGGGCACTCTGATCGCCTACGCGGTAATCGCTTGGCTGCTGCGTTATTACGACAACCCGATGCCGCTGGTCGGCATCCCGTTCAGCCAAATTTTCCGCATGGAGGGCCGCTTCCTTTCAGCCAAGATCGACATCAGCGTGTTGAATGTTTTTCTCAGCAAAGTGTCGGCGCTATTCGCGGGCGGCGCAAAGCCGAATCCGCTGAATATCTTCGAAACGGTCGCTTACTACCTGACGCTCACCTCGATGGCGCTACCCGAAATTGCGCTGTTCGCGGAGACATCATTCGCGATCATCGCGCTCGGCATCGGCGCGCTGCTGGGACCGCTGTTCCTGGCTGCTTACGTCTTTCCCTTCGGCTGGACCAAGCAGCTCTTCTGGAGCTGGTTTCACGCGATGGTGAAGTACGGCTTCTATCGCGTCTTTGCATCGGCGCTGGTGTTCATCTGGGCGACAGCCGAGATGAATTTCCTGACCGCTCTTTTCGGCGGAAACTACTCCCTCGCAGCGTTCACGGCATCGTTGCTCGGGCTGATCGTCTTCAACGTAGCGTGCCTGATTCTGTGTCTGCGGCTGCCGCGGCTCGTCGCTGACTTCACGAGTGGAACCGCTCACGCCGGCGGCGGATTGGTCGGGCCGGTTGCCGGGTTCGCCATCGGGAGGATGTTATGACTTCCATTCCTGCACCCGATCTCAGCAACTTGAAATTCAGCCGCGCTCGAGCCGAAGAATTCGGTCATCTGCGCCGGGCGAACACGGCGCTCTTACTGGTACTGGTGTTGGTGGTTGGCGCGCTATCGGCTGGCGCTTGGCAGGTTGCCCGGTTGCGAGCGGCCGTGGCCGATTTCAAGCCTGTTTACGTCCGCATCAACGATGTCGGCAAAGCCGAGGTCGTGTACTACAAGGAAGCGAGTTACAAGCCTCAGGCCCCGGAAGTGATCCGTGCTCTGTCGGACTTCACCAGTGATTTCTTTGCCCGCATGAAGGGCCGCACAGATGCCTACTGGCACGCGAAATACCTGCTGAGCGAACCGCTCATGCAGCGTAGCTACGCGGACGATCAGCGCTCGCACTGGATTGAGAACGTCGACCGCGGTAGCGGCATTCAAAACGACGTCACGGTCAAGCGCGTAACCCTGGTCAGCCTGACGCCGAAGGGCGGTGTTGCCTATGTGGACCTCACGCGGAATTACTACGACGACGGCGTTACGGCCAGCCGCAAAGAGAATGACACCGTGACCTATTACTTCTCGTTTTTGCCGAAGGTGAGTGGCGATCTTTTGCGCTTCAACCCGCTCGGCATTTGCATCACCGATTACAACCTTCAGGAGGATTTTTCAACCAAATGAGTTTCATTCCCAAGCAGGACAAGACGCCGAAGACCCGCATCCATGTGCATCTGCGGGCAGACGTTGCGGAGCAGGCCAAGCGCTACGCCGAATATCTCGATAGCGACCTCGATCACGTCGTTGAACAACTGTTTTTGAAAGCGTTCAAGGCAGACAAAGAGTTCCAGAAAACGGCCGGCGCTGACAACGCCCAGCCAACTCCGTGCCTGTTCCGGAGCGAACTGGCAAGCCCGCAAAGAAGCCGGAAACCACGGCAGAAAAGGTGGCGTGAATATGGAGTTCGAGACAGGTCGAAAAACGTCACGTCTACCGCCAGCCGTGATCGCTGGTGAAGACGCGTGGAAGTGGCAGCAGAAAGGCACGCTCGTTTGGGCGCAGACCAAGACCGAACAACAAGCGATCCAGGCCATCGAAGCCGATGCACAAGCCGTGGAGTGACCGCCCAGATCACAAATATCAGCATCATGCGAGCCGCGCGAGATCAGTGCTGTGGAACGTCGAACGATCGCAGCGGGAAAGAAGGGCGACCGAGAGCCGATTCGCACCACTGAACAGCGAGCAAAAGAGCGAGCGAAGACGACGCGCGACCCCTAGTTTTGGCAGCTTCCGGAACCGGCACAAACGGTGGCTCCCGCAGCAAAACTGGAGCGCGCAGAAAGAGCGTCAGCAGCAACAAAATCGCGAGGGTTTCGGCTTCTCGTTTTGATCGGAGGATGAGCGCATGCAGAAGCAAATCGGACTCGGGCGGAATGGTCGGCTAGCGCCGCCCGAAGATTTTTCACGAAAGGCCACCCACTGTGTGTTAGCACGTATCGCGCACTGATTAAGCGAAGCGACTTAGCTGCTGTTGTACAACGCGCCGTTGTACTGCCGGTACAGCGTTGTTAGCTCATTGCCAAAAAGGACTAAGAACATGCCAGCTCAAATCATCGAACGCTAGCAAAACTATACAGACCTACCTCAATATCCGGCTTCGAGACGAAGAGAAAAAACATCTCGAAGGCAAGGCAAAGGCAGCCGGGAAATCAGTGGGCGAGTGGGCGCGCGAAGTGCTGTTGTCGACGGTGCGATTCTCGCCCGATTACCGCGCACTGCTCGCGGAGTTTTGCGCGATGCGAAAGGTTGTTTTGGACATCCATGCGCAGCTTGCGTTGAATGGCCAGGCTCCCTCGACTGAAGCCATCAAAGGCATCGTCGAAGCCGCCGAGACGAACAAGTTCACGATGGCGGATCGCCGCATCGTGAATTACCTGGAGTAAGCCGATGCAATTCCCGACTCGCGTTCCTGTAGGCTTCCTCATTGGTGCATGCCTGGCACTGGCCGCAGCGCCAGTCACTTACAAGACCTGGCGGCACTTCCAATCTCCGCTTGAGTCGTTCTATCTGGGCACGTACCTGAAGGCGAGTGTGATGCCGAGCAGGACACTGCTCAGCGGGCGCCCTCTGCTTCATCGGTTCTACATCGTCACGGTCAATGGTCACGATGCGACACCGGGCACACTTGCCGGCAACAATGGCCGGTCTTTCTGGCCGATTCGTTGATGTGCAGCCGTCTGTATTTGCGCAGTGGCTGAGAGCGGCCATTTATCACGGCGAGACGCCTGGCGATCTGATCGCAGTTCCGCTGATCGTTTGGGCCACGTCTGCGGCCGTTGTTTCTTGTCGCGGGCGCTATGTTTGACTTCCGCCGGCGGCGGAAAGCTCGCGAAGGTGAGCAGCTGCGCGGCCCGGAGAGCATGACCGTCTCGCAATTCAACAAGACAATCCCACGGAAGGAGAAGGGTTTTGCTCTTCGCACGCGATAAGTTCCTGCGCATGCGCCGGAAGGATGAGTCGAAGCACTTCCTGGTGATCGGCGACACGGGCGTCGGGAAGTCGACGTTCATCCGCCAAATCCTGCACTATGCCCAGGAATGCGGCGACACCTGTGTAGTCCTGGATTCGAAGCTCGAGTTCATTCCGGAATTCTTCGATCCCCGCCGGCATGACCGGATACTGAGTCCGAAGGATGAGCGCTGCGTCTGGTGGGACTTCGGAGCCGAGGTCACGGACGAGGTAGATGCAACGCTCGTATCCCGGTCCATGTACCCGGCGCACCCCGAGCAGCATTATCAGGGCAAGTGGTTTGACGACCAGGCGTGTGCGATTGCCGCGTATCTCTGGACTTACTCAGATCCGCGCCCGACCTGTGAACAGTTCGCCCGCTGGCTGTGCGACCCCGTCAATGAGATCCTTCCTCGACTCAAAGGGAGTGAACATCTGATCACGCTGAACACCGCCGCGGCGAACCAGTTCAGCGGCGTGCAGTCAACGATGGGCCAGGTGGGAAAGGCTCTGCGGATGATGCCGCGCGATTCCGAAAAAGATTGCCGGCAAGTGTTCACAATTCGGAGCTGGGCGCAAGATCCGAAAGGCTGGCTATTCCTGCCGAACACGGCTGAGACGCGAGACGCATTGAGGCCGCTGCAAAGCGGCGTGGTGGATATGTGTATCGCGCGGATCATGTCGTCGCCGCAGCGAGCGCGCCGCGTCTGGATTGTGCTCGATGAGTTGGACAGTCTGGGAACACTATCGAAGCTGCATGAGGGAATGACGCAATTGCGTTCCAGCGGGCATCCGATGGTGCTCGGCGTTCAGAACGTCTCTCAGCTTGAGGGCCGTTACGGAAAGCAAGCCAAAACGATTGTGTCCCAGGCGTTCACAAAGCTGATCTTCGCGGTCTCCGAACCCGATTCCGCGAAAACGCTGGAGCAGTTCTTTGGCGAGGTAGAAATTCGGCGATTTCGCGAGAGCCGCACCGGTTCACTGTGGGGCGGTCACGATCGCAACAACTTCAGCGGTCCGGAGGATATCCGCAAGCCGGCAATCCTGGCGTCACAAGTTCAAGGGTTGCCCGACCTCAACGGCTACTTCGTCCAGCGGCCGAGCGACGAGGGAGACGGCCTTCACATTGTCAAAGTGAAGCTGCCGTGGGAGCAGCCGATTTATCGCGACCGCCCGCTAGTTGAGCGCGCGATTCCGGCTATGAATGCGCCTGTGGCTGAGGCGTCGGCAGCGCCGGCGGTTCAGTTGCAAAGTTTGAACTCGACTCTATCGCCCAAGGCCGCACGCGCAGTGACCATAACACCTGCGTCAACCGCAGTGCCGAGCCGACTTACGTGGAGCGGTGGTACGGCCACGGCGGAACCGCCTAAACCTGCTGTCGTTCCTCCGCAGTCCACAACTCAAGCGGAGCTCTCGTTCGAATGATCGATATATCCAAGCCACTCACGACAGGCAAGGCCAAGACCTACTATCAGCAGGAATACTCTGTCGCGTCAAACAATTATCTCAGTCAGGGCCAGACGCTTACCGGCCAGGTTCGCGGCCCGCTCGCCGAACCCCTCGGCCTCTCAAGTGAAATCACGCCCGAGCAGTTTGAACGCCTGATGGAAGGCCAGCACCCGATTACCGGCGAGCAGCTCATCCGGCACAAAGACACGGTGAAGACGCGCGACGGCCGGGAACTCGGGCACCGCGCCGGTTGGGACGTGACCATCAATGCCTCAAAGAGTGTCAGTGTGACGGCGCTTGTGGGCCGCGATGAAGGACTACGCCAGGCTCACCTCCGTGCCGAGCGGAAGGCCATCGAATGGGGCACTCAATTCATCCAGGCGCGAACCGGCGCGAGGACGCCGGCGGAGACGACCGCAAAGGCTGTCTGGGTTTCGTTTGAACATACAACAGCCAGGCCGGTAGATGGATACTCAGCGCCGCAGCTCCACGGTCACAACATCCTGGTGAATCTGACGCAGGACTCAGCAGGTAAGTGGAGATCGCTACAGACCGCAGAGCTCTTTCGCATTCAGAAGGGAATGCGGGCTGTTTATCACTCCGAAATGGGTCACTATCTTCTGTCGCGCGGATTCGAAGTCGAGCGCGGAAAAAACCATTCAGTTGAGATCAAAGGGTACTCGAAGGAATACCTTGAGGCCGAAAGCCCGCGCTCCCGGCAAATCCAGGAAGCAGTCGACAAGTGGGAAAGAGAAAACGGCCGCAAGGCGGACCGCGAAATCCGGCAACAGATAGCGCATGAGATTCGCGATGAAAAATCCCAGCTCCCGCCGGAGCGACAGCACGCCGCCTGGCGTGCGACTGCGGAGCGTTTTGGCAATGAACCGGACCGAGTTATTAACCGAGCTGCGCAGCAGCAAGAGCGCACGTTTTCTGAACACGAGATTCAGCGCAAGACGGAAGCCGCCGTCTCGCATGCGATCGCCAGCCTGTCCGAGCGCGAGGCCGTATTCGAGCACTGGAAAGTGGTCGAGCTCGCCCTCGATCACAACCTCACCACGAGCGTGGATCGTGTCGACGCCGAGATAAAGGCTCGCCAGCAACGCGGCGAACTGATCGCCGTGGATCATGTACGGCCAAATGCGCCGCTTCACCGCTTCACAACTCCGGAAATGCTCGCAATCGAGCGCGAGGTGATCGAGCGTGTTCTAGCCGCTCGAAACCAACCGGAAGTTACTGCGCCGATTCGGGAGCATCATATACGCCGGTATCCCGAATTGAACGCCGATCAAATCGGGGTGCTTCGGGAAGCATTGTTGTCGCACGATCAGGTGTTTGGGATTCAGGGCAAGCCGGGTACAGGGAAAAGCTATCCCCTGGCGTCCATCAAAGAACTCGCCGAAGAACACGGCTACCGCGTTCGCGGGCTCGGACCGACATCTCAGGCGACAAAAGGCCTGCATCAGGCCGGCATCGACTCCGAGACTCTGCAAATGCACCTCACGCGGCCACAAATCGGCTGATCGGCCGATGCTCTATCTTCTCGATGAATCGAGCCTAGCCTCCAGAAAACAGATGCGCGATTTTCTGCGGACGCTGCAGCCGCGCGATCGCGCGCTGCTGATCGGAGACACCGGACAACATCAGTCCGTCGAAGCGGGCCGCATCTTTGGCGAGCTGCAGGATGCCGGGATGCGGGTAGCCAGGCTCGACAAAATTCTCCGGCAGAAAGATGAGGGTCTCCGCCTGGCTGTGGAAGCCGCGACGGATGGCCGGATAGACGAGGCCCTTCGCTTACTGAAACAGCAGGGCCGCATTCACGAAATCCCGGAACGCGAGGAGCGGCTAAAAATGATGGCGCGCGATTTTGCCGCCGGCCATGGCACCGGGCTGCTGCTGTCTCACGATAATTTCACGCGCCAGGATCTAAATGCAGCTACGCGCGCGGAATTGCATAAGACGGAACGCCTGAAAGGGGAATCCCGCGAAGTCGGGGTTCTACTTACGAGGCAGGATGTCACCGGCGCAGATCGTGAACGCGCAATTTCTTATCAACCCGGCGACGCAATCCGGTATCGCAAGGGCAGCAAGCGATTGGGCATCGAGCCGAAGTCGTATGCCGAAGTCATTGCGGTCGATCCCGAACGGAACTTACTGACCGTCCGTCAAGGTGAGCGATACCAGGCTTACGATCCGTCCACGGTGAAAGGCGTTTCCGTGTATGAGCCGGCGAGGCGGAGCTTCTCTGTCGGCGATCGCATCCAGTTTCTACAGAAATGGGATGACCACTCCATCAGCACACGCGACCTGGCCACCATCACAGAGATGGATCGGTATGGAAATCTTAAAGCCACGCTGGAAGATTCGGGCCGCACCGTGAAATGGAACATCTCGCAGTACCGGCACATTGACCACGCCTATGCAATGACGAGTTATTCCGCGCAGGGCGCAACAGTGGACCGGTCACTCATTCACATCGATACGACAAGCGGCATCGATCAGACAACGCTGAAAGTCGCCTTGAGTCGGGCGCGGTTCGACGCGCGCATTTACACGGACAGTACGGACCGCCTGCTCGCGGCCGTGTCTCGCGTAAATGACAACACGCAGGCGCTCTCTCCAGAGCAAGTTGCGCAGTATCGGCAACCCGAGCGCGTTCGGGTTGAACGTATTCCCATGCAGCAAACCCAGGACTTGAACTATGGCCACGCAATTGGATTCTGAGCAGACGCTAAAGGCGTTTGACCTCATCCTACCCTTCATTCCCGAACTCGAGCCTTACCTGGCAGACGAAACGATTCAGGACATCTGCGTCAACGGCAATGGCACCGTGTACGTGGATCGTCGCGGTCAAATGCACTGCGCCGGGCGGAATGTTCTCGACTCAAAAAAACTGATGTTCGCCCTTCAACGCATTGCTCGCCAGGGCGGTGAAGAATTGGACGAATCGAACCCGTTCCTGGATAGCCGTCTGCCTGACGGCTCGCGTATCGCAGCGGCGATCGCGCCGTACTCGGTCGGCGGCCCGACTGTCACGATTCGGAAATTTCAGCGCCACCACTTTTCGCTGGATCACCTCGTCCAGCTCGGAACACTTACGCGCGAGCTTGCGGACTTACTGCGCGGCGCGTCGAAAGCCGCGACAAACATTCTGATCAGTGGTCAGCCTGGGTCTGGCAAAACGTCACTGCAGAACGCACTTCTGAACGAATTAGACGTGACTCGCGATCGCGTGCTCGTGATCGAAGAAAGTGCGGAGTTGCAGATCCACGCGGAAAACGTGACGCGCTTTGAATGCCGGAACGCCGGAAAACAAGTCACAATTCGCGATCTCGTGAAAGTTGCCCTGCGCCACCGGCCAGATCACTTGGTCATCGGCGAGATCCGCGGTGCTGAGGCAATGGACCTGCTCGATGCCCTCAACACCGGCAACAGCGGATCAATGACCACCATTCACGCGAATTCGGCGCAATCGGCACTGACAAAATTGTCAAACCTTGCGCTTCGCGCAAGCGGTGATGTGCCCTACCAGGCGGTTCAAGCCCAGATTGCGGACGTGATTCATTACGTGATTCACATGGAGCGCAAAGGAAATAAGCGCTATGTAGCCGAACTGCTCCGGTTGCGCAGCTATGATTCGGGAACAACGCATTTCAATTCGAGCGTGTCTTCGAAAGGGGCCAGGGCCATGACTAAGGGACGCCGCCCCTGCCGCGCACAAGACCTTGTGCCTTCAGTTTCGGGTAGTACCCTCTTCCGTCGCGGCGCTCCTCCCTCTCCCGAAAAGCTTCGCTCACAGGTCTTGTTATGCTTGGCTCCCCGTTGCTCGCCGCAAGGGCAGGGGTTACATTTCGCAACCCAAATTCCATTTCCAGAAAGGAACAAACCCGATGTATTTGAACAGAGTTACTCTCGTAGGCTTTACTGGCCGTGATGCGAAAACCAGCGCAACGCCTGGCGGCAAAAACATAACCAAGCTTTCTGTTGCCACGACCAAGCGCTACAAAGGCGCTCATGATCAATGGCAGGAAAAGACGCAATGGCACTCCTGTGTGGCGTATGCGGGCACGGCTGATTTCTGTGCCAAGATCCAGACCGGCGCTCACGTGTTCATCGAAGGAGAGATCAACTATCGCGAGTATGAACGAACGATCGAAACGGATGATGGGCCGCTCAAGGTTCAGTGGCCAGTGACGGAAATTGTGATCGAAACCGTGAAAGTGCTCGATCGGAAGGCAGAGAGAGGGGCCGCTGCATAGGCGGCCCAAACTGCGACCATGCACGCAAAATCCGTTTATTGCGTCGAGTGCATTTGCCGGCAGCACATTGAGAGCGAGACAAAGACTCTCACGTGCCCGCGATGCCAACGCCTGGTTGAGATTCAATGGCCGGCACGCGAAAACGAAGAGCTCGCATCAGAACAGCGCAACAAGGTTCCCGCAGCGGCGTGAAATGCGAGCGGCCGGACAAGGAGGAACAGCGTGGACTCTCTGAACGGAACACGAGCCTAGCGCATCAGCGAAACGGGAAAAACGGCCACGCAGATGCCGATCACTTGCCGCATGCCGATCTAGCGTTTCAGAACCATGCTCTTCCTCCGAACCTCATCGGCTCGGAAATTTCTAACTCCGATTTCGCTGAACTGGAATCGCGATGGATCGACCGGCCACTTGCTCAAGCCGCATTCTTGCGTCGCGTCGATTCGTTCACGGGCGCTCAGCTAGTGGGCGGCGCGGCGGTGATTACGCCGGCATTGCGATTCCGTATTTTGCACCAGGCTCACATCACGTCCGCGAGTATCGTTTGCGGCGCGATCATCCTGATTTCGAAGTCGACGCAAATGGCGAGTTGAAAGTAAAGCAGAAGTACCTCAGCCCGCCAGGCCGCGGAAACATGCTGTATCTGCCACCGGGCTGCGATCACGTTGCGCTCACGAATGTCGAACTGCCGTTGATCATCACCGAGGGCGAGTTCAAAACGTTGGCGCTCGCGCGCTTGGCGGCGTTGGAAAAATGCCGAGGCCGTTCGTTTTCTTCCGGTCGGGATTGCCGGCGTTTTTAACTGGCGCGGCGTAGTCGCGAAAGCGACCGGCCCCGATGGACAGCGCCTCAACGTGAAAGGCCCAATTACTGACCTTGATTGGATCGCATGGGAGCGTCGCAAGGTGATCATCGCTTTCGATGCCGACGCAGTCGCAAAAGAACAGGTTCGATTCGCGCGCGCCGAACTCGCACAACATTTACGGCGCAAAGGCGCCACGGTTGCCTTTTATGAATGGGAACTGGTGAAGGGCAAGGGTATCGACGATCATCTTGCAAGTGTCGGGCCGGAAGTTGTTCTCGATGAAATCAGCCGAATCGCATTCACGAGCTTCGACTGGAGAGAAGAGTTGATTCGATCTAAGCCAAGTCTTCGCTAATAAACAAGGCAATGTCTACCCGGTTCTGGCGAACGCGATCACAGCGCTTCGATACGCACCCGAGTGGAAAGGTGTTCTTGCGTTCAACGAATTCGATCTCACGCCGATGATGATGCGCGCAGCTCCATGGGGATTGAGTACGGGCGGGCATTCCTGGACTGATCAAGAAGATCGGCTCACAGCAGATTGGTTACAACGCAATGGAATTCTGGTCGATGTAAACACCGCTGCACAGGCGGCGCAAACCGTCGCAAAGGACCGCTGCTTCCATCCAGTTCGAACTTACCTCGAATCTGTCAAATGGGATGGAGTCGAACGCCTGGAGCGTTGGCTTTCGACATACCTCGGGGTTGAGGATCGAGCTACTCTCGCGCAATCGGATCGCGATGGTTGATTTCGGCAGTCGCAAGAATTTACCGGCCCGGCGTGAAGGCGGACTGCTGTTTAATCCTCGAAGGACCGCAAGGCATCAAAAAATCGACAGCGCTCAAGACTCTAGCAGGGCCGTATTTCACGGATGAACTGGCAGATTTGGGCAGCAAAGATTCGGCGCTGCAAACCCGCGGCGTGTGGATCATCGAGCTTTCCGAACTCGACACAATGAGTCGTTCGGAAGTGAGCCGTATTAAGGCATTCATGAGCCGAACGACGGATCGTTTCCGGCCGCCCTACGGGAAACGACTGGTCGAATCGTCTCGGCAATGCGTTTTCGCCGGCACAATTAATCACTCGACTTATCTGCGCGACGATACTGGCGCGCGCCGATTTTGGCCCGTCGTTTGTGGACGCATCGACATCGAGCAGTTAGCCCGCGATCGCGACCAACTTTGGTCGGAAGCAAAGGCTCGCTTTGATCACGGCGCTGTGTGGTGGTTGGACACGGTCGAGTTAGTGAACGTCGCAGCCCAAAAGCAGGCCGACCGCTTCGAGACTGACCCCTGGGAAGAACTCATCGCCCGTTGGACCGATCGTCGCGACAGTGCTTCGGTGTCGGAGGTCCTGTCCTCTTGTTTGGATAAGCCTCGGGCGCAATGGACACAGGGCGATAAGAACCGGGTTGCCCGCTGCTTCCGAAGCATCGGCTGGGAGCGCTACCGCGAACGCACCGGCGCGACTCTTGACTGGCGATACCGCCGGGCCGAAGCCTAGTGTTTCCCAGTTCCCAGTTGTCGTTCCCGGTCCGTTCCCAGTTTCAAGGTGCTGAAAAGACGCGATGTTCTCAGTGTTCCCAATCTTTTTGCGCGCTCACATATATAACGACGGCCACGCGGCTCATTCTAAGATTCTCCAAACCTACTGGGATCAGTGGGAACACTGGGAACAGGTCTCGAGAATTAGCAACTTACGATGTTCCCAGTTTCAACGGTTGACTGGGAACACTGGAACACTGGGAACTGCACTCCTCAGTTGAGGCAAAATCCCTGAAAAAAATCGGCGACTAACCTGTCCCGACAAAGGCAGACCGTGAGCTGGAAGGAACGCACGCCGCCACCGCTATTTCGATTTGGAGGTGCTCGCGATCATAGTTTCATAATTAGCGGCTCGTTGCGCAATCAAGCTAAATCCGCTCTCATTGGCATCTCTTCGAAGCGCTTGGAGGTGGGCGGCGGCGGCCGGACTCTTCTGTTTCACTTCGATTTCGGCAAGTGCTAACCGAGCCTCTAGCTCCGCTCCCACAAAACCGTATTGACTCGCTTCGGCAAGGCTGGATCTTAGAGAATTCAATGCGCCAGTGTAGAGACCACACGCGGCGCGTACACGCGCACATTCAATCGACGTGAACAGACTTTCACTACGATCGGCACTCTTCGTTACGCGTGCTAATGCTTCTGCTGCCATCCTCCGTGCCTCAGGGAATCGACCCTGCTCAGCTAAGGATCGGGCGAGAAGTGCACGGGCCAGCGCTTCATCATCGGCCTCTTGCTCGGCCGCGAGTTCTGATAGCGCTTGTCGGGCGATTGGTTCCGCTGCATTAGCTTGGTTCTTGTCTAGTTGTAGCTGGGCTAACGACAGCAGGGTTTCAGCGGCTAGCCCGGCTTCGCCACTCTGCTTTCTGAGCTGCAACGCTCTATTCAAAGCTTGTTCAGCCGCCGGCAGATCGCCTTCGGCGGTTAACACCTCGCCCAATCCTTGCAAAGCATAGGAAATCTGCTTTGAGTCGCTCAGAATTTGCCCAATGCTGAGTTGCTCGCCAAAACGCTGTTTTGCGCCTTGCAAACCGCCCCGCAGCAAAAGCAAATCTCCGAGATTGCCGAGCGTACGGGCTTCGCCCGATCTGTCGCCAACCTCCTGTAATACTTCAAGACACTGCTCAAATGACTGCTGAGCCGCTTCCATGCGCCCCTCATCTTGAAATAAAATGGCAAGATTTCCAAGCAACGTCCCCGATTCGCGTTTGTCGCCGACAGCCCTGAAATGCATCAATGATTCCTGATACATGGCCGAAGCCGTCTTGATATCGTCTTGGCGCCAGAGTATCGTTGCTAAGCTATTCAACGCTTGCGCTTGCCTTCGTAGATCCCCCGTGCTGCGAGATATCCTGAGGGACTCTTCAAAAGTTCTTCGGGCTTCATTCAAATCGCCTTCCGCTTTGTACGTATACCCTAAATTGTTCAGCGTCACAACGACGCCGCTCTCACTCCCAATCTTGCGAAAAAGTGCAAGGGCTTCGAAATAAGCGGTCCGTGCGTCAGCATGCAGCCCCTCATCATCCTTTACGTCGCCGATATTCTTAAGCGCTTTGGCGCTTCCGCCTTCATCTCCCAACTTAATAAATATCTGCCGTGCCTCTTGAGCGTAGTTGAGAGCTTGTCCTCGCTGGCCCAAGATATTAGCGGCCCAAGCTTCCTTCAGTAATGCTTCCGCCCATGACCAACGGGCGCCACGCTGCTGCGACTTTTCTGCAGCGCGAGCGGCAGCTTCTTGCTCGTGTTCAGAATTTCCCTCCATTTCGGCAATCTGCGCTTCAGCGAGGTCAATCTGCGGGTCGCCACCCAGAGGCTGGGGGACGTTTCGAAGTTGTTGTATCGTTACAAAAGCGTCGGAGATGGTTCCTGACCAAGCCTGAGCATTAGCCAGGCGAATGCCGTATTCCACATTATCGTGAAAAATCGTCCACAACGAGGCGTAGATTTTAGCGGCGTTTGCCCAGTCATTGTCCAATTCGCAATAGCGAGCCTGGAGCAGGTTTGCCTGTTCCGGTGGTAAACCGGCCGCCAAACGCAGCGCGATCCTTGCGGCTTCCTTGGCTTTCGTTTCGTAACCTAACTTCGACCAGACTTCCGAAAGGGCCGCATAGATTTCGGACGAGTTAACATCCACTTGAGCGGCCCTTTTTAAGAGTTCCTCAGCCGATAACAGATCCAAGTTCCGTAATTTCTGTATACCTTCGCCATAGAGTCGTCTGGCTTCCGAGCCTTTTTGTGAAAATGCTGAAACCCGGTGTTCACCTTGTTCCGAGAGACTTCCAATTCTTAAACCCTGCCGAAGGCGCCCGCCAGCACTGGAAATCACAGAAGGTAATTTTGCCTCTGGGCCCGACTGTGAGATAGATTCCAAGATCTCACCGGTCCGCGCGTCCTGAAGCCTTACATCAATGCGGAGCTCGCCGTTGTTACGAGCGCCCCAAAACAAAGAGCCGCTAATCACATAGTCTGCCCCAATATCTTTGCGAACACGCGAAAGAGTGTTCTTCGACAAGCTCGCTGAACGAGGCAAGGACAGGTCACGTTCCATTCGCGCCACGTCCTCACCCGAAATGATGCGAATCCTGCCGCCCGTGGATAATTCGGTTCGGAACATCTCAGCAATCGCGTACCCCATCCCAGTCGTGACACTCTGGTCCGGGAAGCCGTTGAAATCCAACAGTGCAATAGATTGGCGCATAACGGGACTAATTATTTCCGGGCGCGCCCTACGAAGCAGCCAAGCAAACGGAGAATGGGCGTTCAATTCCAGCACACATCCGGCTAAAACTGCTGCAACGGCCAAAAACCAGCTAACGCGCCGCTTTGAATGCAAATCTACGTGGACTTCAGGTGCTTGAGATGGTTCCGGTTCGGAAAGCGCGGGTGTAGAAGTCTGCGTGCCGTCCGCTCCACGCAAGGCCAGTTCTGGGAAGGCCTCGGGAACTTCAATCTGGTTGATCGCAGGCTCGGTCTCGGGGGTCAGGGCCACAGGGATCTCCGGCAATTCCTCCCGCAGTCTTACAGCGGTGAAGCTCGGACTGTAGGTGCCTTCGGGGACCTCAATGATCAGCAGATCGTTCGCGTGTTCACGGTTATAGTATTCGCGCAGCTTACTACGGAGTCGTCCAACGGCTGTTCGGACTGCGGAACTGGAACGGGCGTTGAAGTCAGCCTTCTTTAGGAAGACTTCGACCGCGATCTCCCGCTCCGTGATAGCTGAGGGTTCGCGAGCGGATCTCCTCACCAGGAACGCCAGCAGTTCTTTGAGTCGGGTTGCTCCGACAAAGTGGGGACTCCGCAGAAGTATTTCAAGCTGCTGCTCAATATGTTCTGCGGTCGGTCTGTAATCCATCTGCTACTGTGACCTACTATCCGTCAGGTGGCAAGTTCGATTATAGTGACGCTGCATGGTGGGATGGTAGTCCTCAGCACGTTACACGAGACAAACCAATGAGGAATAACGGGATATAGTCCATATTACTCGTTTTACAACTCGAGATTTGGGGCCTCCCTCCACTCGTCACAAGAAAAAGGCTTGCATGTGACATTGTTGTGACTTAGCATATCTCTAAGCGGAAGGTAGTACGCTCGCCCAAGGAGGGAATCCGTGGCCCACCTGTTCAGGTTGGTTCAAAGCGTGATCTCGCGCGCGCTCGGGCTTCTCGTGGTCTTGGCACTAGCCCCTTTGGGAGTGCAAGGGCAAAGTTTCATCTGCGATTCCACGTTGTTCCCGACCCCGCCACCCGCTCCGAAAGTTACCACCTTCAATCTCGGCCATTCGGTCGCCGGCGGCCAAACTCTGCAAGCCTACATTGGCCTAAGTGATTTACTCCCCACCGGCTGTACGTTGACGGTGAGGTTCCTTACTCATAACCCGATCGTGCACGCGCCAGCAACTCAGACGATTACGTTGTTTGGCGGCTTTTACACCTGGTCGACAGACGGGGTTCAGAACATCACGCCCGTTCAGGTCGATCTTTATGACACTTATGCTCCTTACAATCAGCCAACTATTTCAGCTCAGGTTTTCGTTCTTCCTATCGGAACGCCGGCTCCGCGTCCGCAGCCACCTCCGACTCCACAGTTGGCTGGCATCGCTGTTACTCCCAATGTCGTTGTTTCGGGAAGACGGGTGAACCTCACGGTTTTCCTCGTCTCTCCTGCGCCGTCGAACGGAACTTCCGTTTTAGTGTCTTCCGACAATCCGTCCGTAGCACCTGTGCCGAGCACGGTTCTGGTTCCGGCAGGACAGACTCAGGTCACCGCTGACGTCCTTACAAGGTCTGTTTCTCAGGATAGGAGTGTCACCATAAGCGCATCGCTGCTTGGTCTAAATCGAACAGCAACTTTGAATGTATTGGCCATATCTGCTGTACCGACATATAACGTTGCTGACCTCGGAACACTTGGCGGCTCGTCGAGCCGGGCCTTCGGATTGACAGAAGCTGGCGATGTGGTCGGCGGGTCGGAAACAGACGCAGCACTTGAGCATGCGTTCTTGTGGTCGCCAGGGGCCGGGATGACGGATTTGGGTGTATTGCCTAATAGAACAACGAGCAGGGCGTATGCTGCTAATTACGTTTTTGCGGACTTGCAAACCAGTGGCTCTGCAATGCTGATCGTGACGGGTCGATCGGATGTTGGTCCATGCGTCTATGGTCAGCCCTATTCGCAACCATTCGTATGGTACGGTGGGTCGATTCACGCAAACGTTTATTCCGCCTTTTCGGGCTCTGGCCGCGGCATAACTCCATACGGCATTCTGTTGCTTTCCGGGGACGAGTGCTACCTCGAATCTTGGGTTCAAAGCCCCTGGAACGCTTCGACATCGGAATGCAACCTCGGGTGGTGCCCGATCACGCGTCTGGCGCAAATCGATTATGCCAGCAGCTCTGATCCGGTCCGAGCTTCTGCGATCACCAACGGAGGGAAGGTGGCTGGGTTTCTTTTTGACGCGACATTCGGCGGCGATCGCGCGGCGATATGGGACGTCAGCAAAGCGAGCATCAATATCACAGGCGAAGTTGGAGTTTCGCCGATCGAACTCGGCGTTCTGCCAAGCGGCACCGATAGTCACGCTTATGGGGCAAGTGACGCAGGCGATATCGTGGGTTCCTCGGCACTGCCCGATGGTGAACACGCATTCCGATGGCTCGCCGGTTCGATGGTGGATTTGAGTACCTTGCCGGGCGCGAGTGACAGCACGGCAAATGCAGTCAATTTGTATGGATTCGTGGTAGGACGGTCCGGCGGTAAGGCGGTCATCTGGGACCAGTTCAATACCATCATTGACCTTAATGTCCGTATCCCGTCAGGCACGGGATGGGCCCTTACAGAAGCGCACGCAATCAACACCGCCGGGCAGATCGTAGGTGAAGGTATCCACAATGGTCAAACCCGCGCATTCCTGCTTACACCGGGGCTGCCGCCGGCCTGCGGTTCTGACGTCAGTTCGAGCATTCAGGTGGCGCGTGGTGGTTTTCGGATAAATGCTTCCAATGGACACTTCATGCAACTGTTGACATTGACGAACGTTGGAGCGACTCCGATCGCAGGGCCCGTCGCGTTAGCTCTCGACGGACTAAGCGGTTATGCCGGCTTATCCAATGCAAGCGGTTACACGAGCTGCGATGCTCCCGTTGGCAGTCCTTATCTCTTAGCAAACCTGGGCATGTCGTCGGTACTGTCGCCGAACGCGAGTGTCTCAGTATTGCTGAATTTTAATAATCCACCTAAACAGGGCATCGAATACTCGACGCGCACCCTGACGGGCGCCACATTCTAGGGTCTAAAGGATGAGATCCGTTTTGCCGTGTATCGTCGTGGTTCTGGCCTGCATGAGTGGGCCACTCACGTACGCTGATTCGCTATTCGATGTGGCCATAAACACGTCATCCCTAGTTGGCCACCCAGCAGGTCCGTTTTTACTCGATGTGCAGCTCGTCGACGGCTCTGGAATCGGAGATGGGAGCAACGCTGTCGCTTTGAAAGGATTCACGTTTGGCAGAGGGAGCGCCATGGGGATACCGACCCTCAACGGTGACGCCTTCGGCGATCTTACATCGAGCGTGGTTTTGCGAGACACCGTTTTTGTTAGTGAGCTTAGTCAGCGATTCCGGCCCGGCAATTTCCTGAAGTTCGATCTTATAACAACCACGAATCCGGACCCCATTGCACCGGATGAACTATCCATTTCGATTCTGGATAGCACGGGAACCCAGATACCGACGTTAGGTCTTGCTCCAGCTGGCTCGGACATCCTGATCGGCCTTGATATTGGCACCGGTGCTGCGCCCGTTGCTTTCGGAAGTGACCCATCGCGATCTCCCGCAGCGGGTGGTCCTCCACTGACGATTCCAACACCGAGCGTTCAAGCGCTGCCGGAGCCATCCGCTATGTTGCTCGTCTTTTTTGGTTTCTCTGTAGCCGCCGTATTTAGGGCGTGCAAGCTTTTGCGCGGACGCAAATAACACGAGCGATCCGCCGAGGTGGGTGCCCCATGAAAGTCCTATATCTGTGCGTTCTAATGTTGTGTTCCTGTGCGGCTTCGATCGCAAACGGAGCCAATATCTTCAGCCGAGGTGATCTATTTATCTCGGTCTCAAACGGTCAGGTGCAGTGGCGCGGCCCCGATGGTACATTGAAAGCCACACTTGACACACAAACTGCGAGCCTGACCAATGGGCTTGCCTTCGACGCCTCAGACAATCTGTATGTAGCGAGCCAGTCAGGTCGCAATCCAGCCGTATCGCGTTTTGACCCTTCCGGAAACCTTCTGGGTACGTTTGGCGGTCCCTACAACGCGGGTCCAGAATCGATTCAAATCGACACCGCGAGTAATGTTTATGTGGGGCAAGCCGACGGAACCCACCAGATCTTGAAGTTCAGCAATGCTGGAACGCTCTCGGCAGCCTTCAATGTCGCTGTAGAGAACAGGGGATCTGATTGGATTTGGCTCGAGTCCGACCAGTGCACAATGTATTACACGTCCGAAGGCCCAAATGTGAAGGCCTATAACGTATGTACAAGTTCTCAATTACCAAACTACAATCTGGACGCGCTGCCAGATACCGTGGCGTACGGTCTTCTTGGCACTTCTTCCGGACTACTGGTAGCGAACACGCATGTCATCGTTAGGCTCGTATCGGGGCGAGTAGTCCAGATTTACGATGCACCTGGCGAGGATTGTTGGTTATCACTGGCTGCCGATATCGATGGGTCCTCATTCTGGGCAGGGGACTTTTGCACATCCGATGTTTACAAGTTTGACATCGCCAGCGGGCAGGTTCTTCAGCATCTGAACACAGGATCAGCCGCGTTCACCGTTTTTGGTGTAGCAATCAACCAGCAGAGCGCTGGCTGTCCTGTACCGATGATCACGCTGCAACCGCAGGACCAAACGGTGCCTATTGGAAATCCTGCAACCCTGAGCGTCACCGCAACTGGCTCAGGTTTACAGTACCAGTGGTACACGAACAACGCGGCTATTTCCGGCGCCACGCAGAGCACATATGCAACGGGCCCACTTACATCGACCACGAGCTATTACGTGGTGGTCAGTAATGCCTGCGGTTCAGTGACGAGTCGAGCAGCCACCATTACGGTAAATTGCACGCCCCCTGCCATTACAATGCAGCAGAGCGATGCCAGCATCACAACTGGTAGCCCTGTAACGGTCAGTGTGGGAGCGACGGGCACAGGTTTGCGATATCAGTGGTATCAAGACGGATTCATCCTGTCTGGAGCTACTGGAAGCAGTTATACAAGCGGAGCGTTGAAATGTTCCGACCCGTCGAAGACGTGCACAACGACCTTTTATGTGGTTGTGACGGGTCAATGTGGAAATCCAGTACAAAGCAGGACCGCGACAATCACGATCACACCTGTTTGTACGGCACCGACTGTCGTAATCCAGCCACAGAGTCAAGCGGTCGTTAGTGGCACGAGCGCGACGTTGAGCGTCACGGCGAATGGCCCAGCTTTGCAGTACCAGTGGATGGACGGCGGGCTGCCGATTACGGGAGCTACTAGCAGCACGTACACGACTCCGCCGCTCACATCGGAGCAGACGTACACGGTGCAAATCAGCAACTCGTGCGGCGCTACAAATAGCAACATTGCGGCAGTTGAAGTAGACATGCTCACAGGATCGCCCGGCACTCCGCTGAACCCGACGGGAACGTTTGCTGAACCAGTGAATACCGCCACGGGGGCGTATCTCAGCTCGCATCTGGATCTCCGGGTGAAGGGACGCGGCACAAGCTTTAAGTTCATTCGCCGGTATAACAGCAGCAACCCCTATAGCGGGCCATTGGGCCCCGGCTGGACGCATTCTTACAATATTTTCCTGAGCGCAAACACGACGACGAAGGTCGCGACGATCAACGAAGCCGATGGCGGACAAGTGTTCTTCCTACAGGCCGCGGACGGATCTTATAGCCCGTTCACGCCCGGCTTGACCGACAAACTCGTAAAGAATGCCAACGGATCATTCATACTGACGACGAAGGATCAAATGATCTTTGCATTCTCGGCGGGCGGTCAGTTGCTGAGCATTACGGATCGTAACGGAAACGCACAGGTGCTTTCGTACTCGTCCGGAAACCTCACGAGCGTTGCGGATACGGTGGGGCGAACTTTCACGTTCACCTATGACGGGAATCACCGGCTCCTTTCGATTACCGATCCCGCCAACCGAGCCGTTCAATACAGCTATGACGCGAACGGAAACTTATCGCAGTATCAGGACGCGCTCGGTGGAAAGATCACCTATTCGTACGACTCAGCTCATCGGATTACCGCTGCAAGCGATGCTCGTGGTGTTACGTACGTACAGAACACGTACGATACGCAGGGCCGCGTCGTAACGCAAAAGAACGGCCGCGGATTTCCCACTAATTTCGCTTACAACACACCAGTTGCGGGAACAACGACGATCACCGATGCTCTTGCAAACACGACGGAGCACATCTACGACGGCCACATGCGCCTGGTGCAGATTGCGGACGCCCAGAGTGGGACCACAACCTCGACCTATGACACGCAGAACCGCCGCACATCTGTGAAGCGTGCCGATGGGAACACGACCAGCTTCACATATGATCCGAATGGCAATTTGACCAGCATCACTGACCCACTGAGCAATACCTGGACGTTTGTTTATGCTGCGCAGAATAATATTTTATCCAGCAAGAGCCCGCGCGGCAAAGTGACGAGTTTCGGCTACGAGGGCAGCGGCAATGTCACGTCGGTGAAGGATGCGCTTGGCAATAGCACGGTGCTGACGTACGATTCGTTCGGAGAAATCACATCCGTGCAGAATGCGGCCGGCAACAGCTGGTCGTACTCCTATGATGGAAACGGAAACCTCGTTCAGACCACCAATCCAGCTGGGAAAGCAACGAGGTTTTCTTACGACGCGATCAGTCGTTTAACGTCGGTTACGGATGCCAACGGGCACACCTCTAGCACTATGTACGACCTGCTGAGTCGGCCGATTAAGCGGACCAATGCTCGGGGAAACACTATCCAATACGCATACGATGTCGTTGGCAACCTTATTCAGTTAACGAACGCAAACGGCAAGCCGACCGGATATCAATATGATGAGGACAACAACCTCATCGCTGTTACGGATGCACTCAGCCACACGACGACCTACTTCTATGACGCGGATGACAATCGTACCTCGCTAAAGAACGCCAGAGGCAACACAACGGCCTATGCTTACGACTCCTTGAATCGACGCACGAAGGTCACAGATCCGCTGGGCCTCTCGCGCACGGTAACGTATGCGGCCGTTGGGGACATTCTTTCCCTAATTGACGCTAGCGGGAAGACGCAAAGCTTCACGTACGATCCGTTGGGGCGAAGGCTGAGCAGCGCGTACAGCGACGGGACGTCCGTATCCTACACGTATGATGCCGATGGAAATCGCATCAGCATGGTTGATTCTCATGGCACCACAACATACACCTACGACGATACGAATCGGCTTGCAACCGTAATCGATCCGAGCGGACGCATGGTGAAATACACGTATAACTCAATCGGCAGGCGAAGCACTTTAACCTATCCCGATGGCCGCGTACTCAACTATATGTACGATGTAAACGCTCGCTTGTCCCAGGTTATGGACTGGGCTGGGCGCAGCAGCACCTACGCCTATGATGATGGCGGCAATCTGGTCCAATTACAGTACGGAAATGGTGTTTCGACGCAGTATGCGCGCGACGCGGGTAACCGCCTTACTAGTGTCTTGAACAGTTCTCCGGCAGGACCTCTTTCGCACTTCAGCTATGTGCTAGACGCGATTGGAAACCGCACGCAGATGACCGATTTGGCCGGTGGAATATTCAATTACAGCTACGATGATCTGAACCGGTTGATTGCTTGGGCCAGTCCATCCGGTCAGTTCACCACGTACTCGTACGATGCGGTCGGGAATCGAACGGTAGTCGCTGGCGCCTTTGGGGCAACCGTATCCACATATGATGCTGCTGACGAGTTGCTCAGCAGCGGCTTGATGACATTTACCTACGACGGAAATGGGAACCGTGTGACGAAGAATGCGTCAGGAACCCTAACGGTGTACACCTACGATTCGCGCAATCTTCTAACATCGGTTTCGACTTCGGGGACAACCGAAACCTGGCGAAACGATGGCGATGACACGCGCGTTGCGATGACGACCGCTGCCGGAACAGTCCAATACGCAAACGACGTGACTGCCTCGAATCATGCGGTGTTGGCCGAAATGGCCCCTTCCGGTGTTACGGACTATCAGTACGGACTGTCGTTGCTGTCGGCTAGCTCACCGAGCTTTGACCGCTTCTATCAGACGGACGCGCTCCGAAGCACAACGACCGTAACTGATGCCTCGGCTACCCTAAAAGCCAACTACTCGTATGACCCTTGGGGCAAAATGCTTAACCCCATCGACCCGCTCCGCGGCACTAATGCCTACAAATTCGCGGGCCAGGCAATCGATGCCTTCGGGCTCTCCTACAACAATCACCGAGTTTACGATTCGCAGACCGGAACCTTCCTTTCACGCGATCCCTTTCCCGGCTTCGCGTCCATTCCTGTCTCCGAGAATGGTTACGCCTACGCTGCCGATAATCCCGTGAACCTCGTCGACCCCTCCGGGTTTGCGAGTGAACCAGTTTCGAGTGACGAAAATCCAACGCTGATTGTCAACGATGCGTTGGCTCTCGTTCAGCCCTCGCCTTCCAACTCACCGCTCAACCTTGTACTAACGCCTTCACTCGACAGCGCCGATGTAGATTTCCAAGGCGACAGCCTGGGCGGAACAGGTGCCTACATTGTGAACGCGGCCACGTCGACGTACACTGCTCTGAAGTCGCTTTACGATGAGGCCAAGCCTTACTACGATCTTTACAATCAGGTCGGAGAGTGGGCGGACAAACCATTGACGTTCGCGAAGGATTTAGCCGAACTCGGTTTCTTTCTACCTGGCGAGTGCCCACCTATGGAGTCCGGGTGTCCTGCTTTGCCTTGGTATGGCTGGATCGGCACGAACGATTGGTTTGCTGGCTATCAGCCGCCTTCGGACGCCAGCATGGTTGGTGCATTCACGGCGCCCAGCTTCCCAGCCCCGGCTCAGCCACCATCCACAAGCTCGGATTTCGATGTCTTCGTGTCGGACTCGACTTCGCCCTCACAATTCGAGTGAATTCTGCATAAGGAGGCTCAAAATGAGTGAAGCAAATTGGACGCTGTCGGACATGCTTCGATGTCGGCGCTCGGCATTGGTCCGAGCTCGGTTTTCGCGTCATCCGTTGTTGGTAACGGCACTTTTGATTTTCGCTGGTTTGGCTCAAGCCAGCGTCATAGATTTCGAGAGTCTTCCAGATGCCAACTTTTTCAGCGCAGGCGACCAGAACATTGGGTCGTACTATTCAGGAATCACCTTTGGCCCGGTCGTTACAGCTCTAAGCATCTCCCGTTTTGGAGGATACGATAACTTGGCATATCCGCCCCACTCCGGCGACGTGGTCGTTTGGGACGCTAGCGATCCTACCATTACGATCTTGTTTTCCAAGGCACAAACGTCGTTCGGCGTGTGGTACACGAGCCTCGATCCCCTCACGATGCAACTATTTGGCAGTTCCAATAATCTTTTGGTAACTGTAACTGGCCTACCGAATACGGACGGGACAATTGGCACATCCTCATTCTTGTCCTTCGCTGGATCGGGCATACAGTCGGTTCAGCTGACGAGTGCGCCCAGCTTGTTTGTCCTTGATGACGTGACTTATCAGCCAGTCCCAGAGCCAGCAGCAGTTTGGTTGATCACAGTAGGCCTTACGTTTGTGCTCGGAAGGACCGCATTGCGGCTTAGAACTTGAGCCGATGACTGGCTACGTTGGAGCTGTCCCCACGTAGACATTCTTTCAATGACTCGCGCAATACACACTGTACGCTCGGATGGAAGAACCATAAATTAATGGTAACGAGCGAATCACATGTTTCTGTACCTGGCTGGAAGCGCCCAAATGTTCGGATCTCCTCCCCGGATAAGCCGCTGAGGGCTGCGGCACCTGAACTACGCGCCGGAGCTTCAGGATGGCTGCTCTTCTTGCCTAGGGCACCGGCAGAGCGAGGTATTCGATTGAGCAATTAGAGAATGTTCATCGGCGCAACAAGCTTGTTTGTATCCACGTGAGTTTCCGGCAAGCGTGCGTGAAAAAGGATGGAGTTTCCTGGTAGCGTCGAGCGAGGGCGAGGAGGTCAAAGCTGTGCGGTGCAGGGGCCGCTTTTTGCAGGCGCTCAGCCTGCCCGCGAGCTTTTCCAATTTGAAGCGATGCATCATCTCGCAGACAATATGATTTTTCTCATGCGTCCGCCGTTGGCCTGTTTTCGTCGCGTACGTCGGGCCACTTGGGTGAGTAGTTTTCACTCTTCTTCAAAGCCCCGTAAACTTTGTGGAGCAGGTGCTCGACAGCCAATTTCCTGAATTCGCCATCTGACATGAGCTTTCCGAAAATCTCCTCATTGCCCTCCATGCGGTCGATCACGAGGCCCTCGAACGCTTTCTCGAAGACATAGCGGAAGTCGTCCTTCGAGTTCGCTGCAGCAGCTTTCTTCAACATCTCGCTTTCGATGGCTTCTTCCTGAATCTGATCAAAGAAGAGCTGGTCGGCTTGGGTGAAATTCGTGCCGAAACGCTCGTTCAGGATATCGATGAGTTCAGAGAGCTTGATCTTCGGGTCTTCTTGACCGGTGCCCACGTCACTGGGGCCTTTGAGCGGTTTTCCGTCGCCGGTGTTGAGGTCGATCTGGCCTTCGCTGATCTTTTGCAGGCGGTAATATTGCAGCTCCACTTCTTCTTCGAGGTGGTATCCCGGCCCCGTGTCACGTTTCGGCAACTTGGTAAGCAGGAAGCGCAGGTAAGTGTACAGCTGCTCAAGGTCGGAGTCCTGGTAAGGTATGACCTGCGAGAGGAAGCCGTACATATTGCGGAAGTTCACGAGTAGCGTCTTTACTGTCTCGCGTTCCTCTTCGTCCCGTTCATGGAAGCGCTCCACCGCTTGATCGAGAATGCCACTCATCTGCGCTTGATCGTGAGGGCTCTCTTTGCGGCGGGGCTTGAAATACACACCGCAGAACGCCTTTACTTCCTCTTCGTGGATCAGGTGCGTCTCTTCAATCTGGTGCTGGAGACGGTAAAGGTGTTGCGCATCCGTCAGCGGCTCGCTCGGCGTGTCTTCGTAGTAGGGCTTGAAGGCCTTAAAGATTTCCTCCGGCGTGTTGCGGAAATCGAGGATGAACGTGTCCTCCTTCCCCGCGCAGGTGCGGTTGAGGCGCGAGAGGGTCTGCACCGCCTGTAATCCAGTGAGCTTCTTGTCCACATACATCGTGTGCAACAACGGTTGATCGAAGCCGGTCTGATACTTTTCCGCAACGAGCAGTACCTGGTACTCGTGGCTGTCGAATCGCTCCGGCAGCTCACTTTCCTTGATCCCGCCGTTCATACTCACTTCCGTGAAATTCTTTCCCGGAGCGTCTGGGTCTTCGACGATGCCGGAGAAAGCGACGAGCGTCCTTACATCCGTGTAACCCTTCTCGGCGATGTACCTGTCGAACGTCTGCTTGTAGCGGACGGCGTGAAGCCGGCCGTCCGTGACCACCATCGCCTTAGCCCGTCCACCGATCTTGTGTTTGACGTGAGTGCGGAAGTGCTCCACCATTACTTCGGTTTTCGTCCGCAGGTTTACCGCGTGAAATGTTAGCGTTCGCGCCAGGGCTCGCGCCGCCTTCTTGCGCTGCACGTGAGGATCATCGTCGCCTACCTGTACGAGGCGGAAATACGCTTCGTAGGTCACATAGTTCTTGAGCACATCAAGGATGAACTTCTCCTCGATGGCCTGCCGCATCGTGTAGAGGTGGAACGGTGCCTGACCGTTCGGACCGGGCTCGTCGAAGACTTTCAGCGTTTTGTATTTCGGCGTGGCGGTGAAAGCGAAAAAACTGAGGTTCGGCTGCTTCGCCCGCTTCATCATCTCTCGCACTACGCCAGCGAGGTGGTCGGCATCCTCGTCGTCCTCGAGCTGCTGATTGGCCAAATACTCGGCCGCCTCCTTTTGTAATCGGTCTGCGTTGAGCACACCTTTCAGCTCCATCGCGCTCTCGCCGGATTGCGAGCTGTGCGCCTCGTCCACGATCACGGCGAATTGCTTGTCCTTCGTGGAAATGGCGATGCCGGGATGATCCTCCTCGCGCAGCTTCTCCAGCGTCTCGGCGATGAACGGGAACTTTTGGAGCGTCGTGATGATGATCGGCGTCCCGCCCGCCAGCGCCTGCACCAGTTGCCGCGTGTCCTCATCAATCTTCTGCACCACGCCTTGCTTGTGGTCGAACTGGTAAATGGTGTTCTGGAGCTGCTGATCCAGTACGCGACGATCCGTCACTACGATTACTGAATCAAAAACCTTCTTGTCCGCCTCGTCGTGCAACGACGCCAGCCGGTGCGCCAGCCATGCGATGGAGTTGGATTTCCCCGAACCGGCGGAATGCTGAATGAGGTAGTTCCGTCCCGGCCCGTGCCTCCGTGCATGGGCCACGGTGCGCCGCACGCAGTCGAGCTGATGATACCGCGGAAAAATCATCGTCTCCTTGGTGATCTTCTTGATCTGCCCCTGATCATCCAGAATCCGCTTCTCTGAAGTTTGCAGGTGCATGAAGCGCCCGAGGATGTCGAGCAGGCTGTCGCGCTGCCACACCTCGCGCCACAGATAGGCCGTGCGATAGCCGCCATCGGCCGCCGGGGGATTTCCAGCGTGGCCCTGATTGCCGAGATTGAAGGGTAGGAAGTGCGTCTTGTCCCCGCTCAGCCGCGTGGTCATGAACACCGCGTCCTGATCCACCGCGAAATGCACCAGCGTGCGCTTGGTGAAATCGAAGATCAGTTCCCGATGATCGCGGTCCTTTTTGTATTGCTTCTTTGCATCTTCGACCGTCTGGCCGGAAAGGGGGTTCTTCAGTTCCGCCGTCGCCACGGGCAGACCGTTAACGAAGAGCACGAGATCGAGCGACTTGGAATGCTCCGTGCCGTAATAGAGCTGCCGGGTTACCGAGAGCACGTTCTGGCCGTAGAGAGTGATCGTGTCCGGGTTCATCCGATTGTTGGGCGCGAAGACGGCCACCCGCAGCAGCTTCCCGTAGCATTTGAAACCCTGGCGCAGAACTTTCAGAATGCCTTTGGTCTCCAACTCCTTCACCAGATGATCCAACACGACCTTGCCCGCTTCCTCGCCGTGGATTACCTCCAGAGCTTTGCCAGAGCTTCGGCTGCGTCTTCTGGATGAAACCCAACACGAGCGCCGGATCGAGTGCGCGCGCCTTGTCGTAACGGTCCTTTGCCGGGCCGCTGCGGTAATCCACAAAGACATAGCCGCCGTCCGTGATTAGGTGGTCAACGATGGCGTCTTCAAGTCGGGCTTCAGTGTGCTTTTTCATGGCATTCAGGCGATGATTTCGACATTGGTGTTCTCCAAGGCATCGAGGGCGAGCCCGTCAATGTCCTGATACAGATAATGGCGGATGCACTGATCGCGTTGAAGGTATTTGCCGGCTGGCGTCTAGGTAGGGTGCCGGGTTGGGATGGCAGGACAGGACAAACTTGGTGAGGTAAAGGCGCTTTCCGTCGCCGGTATAATGCTCAATCGTGCTGTGCAAGGCCCGGCACCATGCTTCGCTAGCCTCCAACTGATCGACGAGCGCCTCCGGCAAGGTAGCCGACTTGAATTCGAACAAGTGGACGTTGATCCGCTCCTTCACTCGATGAAAGACGACGAAATCACAGCGCTTCGACCAAGGCTTCGCGTTGTCGTTGAGGAAGTGGAACAGCTGTCGGAGTTTCCGGTTCGACTCTTCTTGTCGAGGTTGATCACCAGTGCTTCGCCGGTAACACCGAGTCGGACCTTATACTCAACCGGCTTAGGCGAATTGCCCACAAACATCTTTTCTTTGAGCACAATTCGCCCCGCATCCGTGTCCGTTACCTCGTATTCGGCGGTATTCAGATAACTCCGGAGTGCGTTGAAATAACCTTGGACATTGAGTGACATGGCTAGGCAGCTGCGGTGAGGAATCTTCACTCCGCGCACGTCGATCTTGCCCGTCGTCGCGGCGGTGATAAGGGCGGTGCGGTATTCGGTCAGGCGGGCGATGGCGGTCGACTGTTAGTCGTGCATGAGTTGGTTTATCCGATCAGTCTCGAACCGAATCGAATCTGAAGATAGCTTGTTGCTCGTGGCGTGTTGGTGGGATGGCAAGAAGACAATGTCTTTGACGTCGCTTAAGCTCAACTGCACTTTGGTTCCGCCATAGGCAGCCGTGAGAAGTTGACTCTTTCCGGAGTGTGAAAAAATGGCGTGAGCAATCCAGAACTGTGTCGATATCTGCAGTATCTAGACGAACGAGTGACAAGTGTTGGCTCACATAGGCTGGTTCTAGACTGTCTCGGCACAACTGCAACCGATCCAAGGTCGGCTGTAATCGAGATCAGGAGATCGCCAGCCGTGTGAGCAGTCCGCGCTCCGTCGGCTCCTTCCGGTGGATGGACACGCTGAATGATCATCGAGCTTCAAGCTCGATCGCATTCACGGTCAAGGTTAGTAATCCGCAGAAATAGATTTCCCGATTCAGCGCAGAATTGGGCCCATCCCCTTGAACCGCTTGTCACTAATGCGGCGCAGTATCGGAGCCGCTTCACCTCCCAATGTGCCGGCACGTGGCCGAGCCAGGCGATGCCGGAGTCGCGGAGGGAAGCAGCGGGGTTGAGGCCGCGGGTGACGGCTTGAGTGATGACGGCGAGGCGCTTTTCCTTAAGCTTCTCTAGCAGCTCCTTCTTCCGCGCGATCAGCGCGTCGATCTGCCCCGTCTTCCAGTCCAGAAACGCGGCGATTTGCTGTCTGCTCGAGTATCGGGTGGCAGGGGCAGCATGAGCGCTTTGTACTTCTCTGCACTGAAGTCCTCGAATTGTCGCTTGAATCAGCGCGGAATTGATGCAGGCCCAATAGCAGTTTGTCTGAAAGCAGTAATCCACAAACCGTGGATCAGATCACATCTTTGTCGGGGCGGAACGAACTAAGAACCCGCGTAGGCAGCCCGTCCCCAACTCGCCAAGTACTGGAAGCTATTGCCCACGGTAGCTCCGCTGCGAGCGAGCAAGATGTCTCCATCATTCAGCAGGAAAGGAGCTGCGACGTTCTCCTCCAACGAGCGAAACGTATCGTCGTGATAGGGTTCCGTCAGGTTTGACATCGGTGATCCGAATATCCGGGTAAGGTTTCGATCATCCAGAACTGCGGCTTCATTCGCACCATACATGAGCGGTTCCGAAGCAGCGAAGCGCAGTCGTCTACAGGACCACCTCTCGGAAGTTCACCAAGCCAATGCTGACCCCACGTTGTCGTAATCTGGGTATGCGCTGGATACCTCATCACACGACCTCCTTCAGCATGGCCATGATTTCCTTCTCGAGCCCTTCTATGTCCTGCTCGATCTGGTCGAGCGGGCGCGGGGCTTCGTATTCGTAGAAGTGGCGGTTGAAGGGGATCTCGTAGCCGACCTTGATCTTGCTGTGGTCGATCCACGCGTCCTGATGGTAGGGCAGCACTTCGGCGGCGAGGTAGGCTTCGCAGTGGTCGCGCACGAGCGCGAGCAGCGGTTCCACGTCCACCTTCCCTTTGTTCTTCTTGCCCTCGTAGTCGAGCGGCAGCGGCAGGGCGATCCCTCGAGGGAACGGGACGTTCTCGGTATCCCGCAGTTCGGGGTCCGGCTCGGGATTTCCTTTCTTGTCGCGGCAGATTTCCGCCGACGGGTCACGCTCGCCTAGGCTGCCGGGGGCAAGTAGGGCGCTGTTGAGTTTGCTATCAAGCGTAATGCCAGCAGCCTCGAAGGCACCGGCGAGTTGCCCGGCAAAGACGGTGCGGTCTTTGATGAGCTGGCCGGCGTCAAGCGCGGTTTTCATTCCATCCAGAACTCTCGAGGATGGCGGCCTGCGCCTCCTGGCCTTCGAGTTCCTCCTCGATGATTTTCTTTTTGTCCTTCCGCTTCCGGGAGACGGCAAGTTCGACGAATGCGCTGGTGCGCTTGAATCGCGCGATGCGCTCGTCGGTGACGGCGAAGTTCAATCGCAGCGGACGCTCGACGGTGATCTTGAGATAACCGAAGTCCTGATTGTCGAAAATCTTGCTGACGAAGAGGCTCTTCGTCTGATCGCGCTTGGGGTCGATGTTGGTCTGAATCTCGCCCATGGTCATGCGGACATCATTCTTGAAGCCGCCATAGAGCTTAGTGAGCACGTCAATGTGGTTGGGCGCGCCCTCGGTGCCATCGCCGATCTGCTTGCGCTTGTCGCCGAGGCTTTTTTTCATTTTCCAGGCAAACTCGGTGCCGTTGATCAGCTGCACCCGGCCCCGGCGCTCTTTGCGCTTCCGGTTGGTGACAATCCAAATATAGGTGGAGATGCCGGTGTTGTAGAAGAGCTGGTCGGGTAGGCCAATGACGGCCTCCAGCATGTCGTTCTCGATGATCCAGCGGCGGATGTTGCTCTCGCCGCTGCCCGCATCGCCGGTAAACAGCGGCGAGCCATTGAAGACGATGGCGATGCGCGAGCCTTCGCCGCCATCCGAGGACTCCATCTTCGAGATCATGTGGAGCAGGAACAGCAGCGCCCCGTCGTTGATGCGCGGCAGGCCGGGGCCGAATCGTCCCTTGAAGCCGAACTCCTCGTGCTCCTTGGTGACGTGGTCCTTCTCCGGCTTCCACTCGACACCAAAGGGCGGATTGGCCAGCATGTAGTGAAACTTCTCATCCGGGTGGCCGTCGCCATCGACGAAGCCTACCTTGGCTTTGCCGGTGCCCAGGGTATTGCCGAAGACGATGTTTTTCACGTCTTCGCCCTTGATCATGAGATCGGAGCCGCAGATTGCGTAGGCCTCGGGATTGTATTCCTGGCCGAAGAGTTCGAGGTTGGCGCTGGGGTTCAGACCGGTTTCGGGATCGATGATCAGCTTCTCCGATTCCGACAGCATGCCGCCGGTGCCTGCCGTGGGGTCGTAGATTTTGATGACCTTGCCTTCCTTGTAAACGAGGTCATCGTAGGTGAAGAGCAGGCTGACCATGAGCTTGATGACGTCGCGCGGCGTGAAGTGATCGCCCGCCTCCTCATTGGCCTGCTCGTTGAACCTGCGGACTAGGTCCTCGAAGACGTAGCCCATCGCGATGTTCGGGATGGTATCCGGGTGCAGATCGACCGCGGCGACTTGCTTGGTGACTTCAAAGAGGCGGTTGGCCTCCTCCAGCTTCTCGATCTCCTCGGTGAAGTTGAACTTGTCGATGATCTTCCGCGCCCGCGTGGAGAAACCAGAGATGAACTTCACAAGGTTGGGCGCGAGCTTGTCTGGGTCACCGAGCAGCTTCTGGAAAGTGAACTCGCTGGTGTTGTGGAAGGTTAGTTTGAATTTTTGGTTGATTATCTTTTCGATGGTCTCGGCGTCATGTTTGCCGGTCGGCCTTCAACTTCTTGTGCTCGGCGATGACTTTATCCTTTGTCTCTTCCAGCACGCAATCCAGCCGGCGCAGGACGGTAAGCGGGATCATCACCCGGCGATACTGCGGAGGCCGGTAAGGGCCGCGTAAGACGTTGGCGATGTTCCAGATGACATCACCGTGTTCTTTGAAGGCTTCGAAGTTTTTCATGGATGGAGTGGGTTTTAGCCCCCATAGTGTCCCGGAGCTCGTCTTCTATGCAGCAGCCGTGAACGACGCTGGCGTGTCCAGGCATGCCACCGGAAAAGACATCTTCAACTAGATAAAGGCGCTGGTGAACGTGCACCATTTCTGCCACATTTGGGGAGACGGCGCTCCGCCGAGGGCTCAGTACGAATCAAGACAGTTTGAATTGATAATCATATCTTTCCGACATCTGAGTTTGTGTTCGGACTGTTTGAGCTGAGGGCTTTGCCCTGGCGCGCACAAGGGACTTGCGCTTCGCGTTTTGGTTCCCCCTACGGTCTGCCCCCAAAATCCTTCGGACAAGCCCTTGAGTGCTTGCCGCCCCACCCTCGCCGCCGGGTGCTCGGGGGTGTTGATCGAAAACGACAACACCCCAATTCCAACCCGAAAGGAAGCACCCATGGAAGAGAAAACAGACATTTACGAAAAGATCACGGCTGAGATCATCGAAGCCATCGAAGCAGGTTGCGGCAAATTCGAATTGCCGTGGCACACGTTCGGAGTTCTACCCTCGAATGCGAGCAACGTCGGCGCTACCGAGGCGTAAACACTTTGGCGTTATGGGCCGTGGCTTCGCGCCGAGGCTATAAGACAAATCTTTGGGCCACGTATCAGCAGTGGCACGAGCTTGGAGCACAGGTCCGAAGAGGCGAGAACGTCCGCCACTGTCGTCTTTTGGAAATTCTATGACGAAGGTCGCGAGAGCGAAGATGACGCCGCACCCGAAGCGAATGAAAATGGGCGACGCTGTTTCGCGCGTGCCTATCACGTGTTCAATGCTGACCAGGTAGACGGGTTTAGCATCCCCGAAGTGCCAAATATTGCCCGATGCGCAACGTGTTCAGCGAGCCGAAGATTTCTTTCGGAACACCGGAATCACAATCGTCGAGAAAGGCGCGCGAGCGTGCTACGACCCGCAAACGGATGAAATTCACATGCCGGCATTCTCGTTGTTCACGAAGGCCGATTATTTCTACAGCACGCTCGGGACATGAGGCTATCCATGCGACCGGCTCGCCCGCGCGCTGCAATCGGCAGTTGGGGAACCGGTTCGGCTCGGAATCGTATGCAGCCGAAGAACTCATAGCCGAGCTAGGCAGCGCATTTTTGTCCGACCGAGCTGCAGCTCGAAACGGAACCGAAAACCGATAATGCCCCTTACATCGAGAACTGGCTCAAAGTTTTGAAGAGCGACAAACGGGCGATCTTCACGGCCGCAAGCAAAGCGCAGCAGGCAGTCGATTGGCTGTTAAATCAGCAGATTCAGGAGCAAGCCGCTTAAGCGGCTTGCTAAACCACTTCGGACAAGCATTCGGTAGCGCGATCAGTCATTTTTTCAGCCGCACGTCAAACGGATACAGCAAAGCCTCAACAATCAGGAATTTCTTTGCATCGGGATGAGCAGGATTGAGCAGAAAGTTCACGGTTTCGGGCACGATTGCGCTAGGAACACTCAGCAAAGCAGTGTCCTTCTTCTGAAGCCATGCTGTTCCCAGGTCCCGCGTGAAATCCAACTGCGATTGCCACCCGGCTGGCAGCTCATCACGTTGAATCGCTTGAACCGCTATTTCCGGTGCCTCGAATCTTCAGCAAAGTGAAGTCCGGCGGCACGTCATTGGCGCTCGTATGAACACAGACTTCAAGCAGCGCGCCCGCCGCGCTCTCCGCCAAATACACAATCGGCTGGCCGGCATGATGCCAGCGGCCAGGCGACCGCAAGCCTCCTGTTCCGCCAAGGTCCCGGTGGCGGCTGATCCTCCATAGGATCACTTAGACGAACATGCCCTCGTCGATCTGAACCAGCAGTTCTTCCACGATCCGGCTCCCCATATCGGTTTTGAGGAGCGACAGTGGGGGGCGCCCCTCCAGCCTCGGATGCGGTTTGCGCAGCCATTCCAAGGCCCGCTGCCGAGTGCCGTAGACCGACTCCGCCAGCGAAACCGTCCGAATTACCCGCAATACTCGATCCGACTCTTCAATGGTCAGCTTTTCACGGCGGGAGCGCCGATGCTGGAGCGTGCGCAGCGGAATGACGGTGGCATCGATTTCTGACCGCTCGAGGCCAAGACTGATAAGCCGACTAATGACTGCGGGGGCGAGCCGCTCTTCTACAATCCGCAGGAGGTCAGCTTCTGTTGCGGGTGGCTTGCGTCCAAGCCAGTTACCGATTTGCGTGTTCGGCGCATTCATGATTCAACTCTCACTACATTATGCCACGTAGTTCCTGGCAAAATGTGGAGATCGTTTCAACAACGGAGTCGGTTGAACAGGGCAGCGCAGCTCCGAGGTGCCTTGAATTCGGTTCGGAGCCCGGTAGGACCAGAAGAAACTGCGCCCTGCCACTCGTGCCCGCTCTACTCTTTGATTGCCTCCTCAAACCAGGCCTTAACTTCGGGAGTGATGTCCACGGGCACCTTGTCGTTTCCCGGTGGCACTTTGATGAACAGAATCTCCGTATTTGGGCCGGACTTTTGCGCGTATACAACGCCTGGCTCGATGACGTAGAAGTCGCCCTTGCGGAATATATGCTCCTCGCGCGTTGTTGTGTCCAGGTATGCCGTGAATCCCGCAGTCATGTATTGGAATTCAAACGCCTGCGTATGGGTATGCGTCGGCTCCGTTCCACCATCCTCGCCGTAACGAGTAATCCCAATCTCAACCAGTGAGCTTGCAATGTGGCGGAGATGTTCGGGTCGTTGCAGATCTCCAACCAGATACTGGCGCGTACTGTCACTCAGCGAGCCGTCTATTTCGCCGGCATTAATTTTCAAGATTTTGGCCATAGGCTTACAAAATCAAGCCGCGTAAGAATATCACTCGCGTTTCGCAATCGCGCAAAACTCATTCCAGAGTGCTAACGATCTGCATCGCAGCCGCCAGCTGGTTATCAACTCCGCCACGCACTTCTGAATACGACCAATCCACAACAGTGTCGGGTTCGATGCCGCTCCCGTCTAAACGCGTTCCATTCCAACTGCTGTAAGCCGCAACCGGGAGCGCAAGTGTGAACCCGTTGCCAAGTTTGAAACCTGTATGCGAGACCAACCGCCCTGGTGTCGTCGTTCCGACGATCTTCGCTCCTGCTTCTTCGCGCGCGAACAGTGCAACCATCTCAGATGCGCACGTCGTGTGCTCATTGACGAGAACAACTACGCGATGATGGAACCTTCGAGGCCCAAGGCCTTCAGTGACGAGACACACTGATTTTTTTCCGCGCAAATCGCAGCGCGAGCAGTGGGATCTCAAATTTCGATTGAGGGATTCGGCCAAATTGTGGAAATCGCGATTTGTCAAATCCGCGCTCAGCCGTTTGCCTGTCGAGACTAAAGCCGACAGGCCGTCTATCCGGCACCAGCAAACTCATGACTCGCAGGCCGCCAACGCCGCCGCCTGGATTGCCGCGCAGATCCAGAACGAGGCGATCGGCTCCGTTTACTCTGCTTTTCAAACACCGATGACAATTCGCGAGCGAAATCAATGCCGAGCTTGCCTGGGAACAGCGGAATCTTCACGACCGCCACTCCATTCTGAATCTCGGCTTTAACTGTGTCGGGGACAGCGCAAGGATTCTCTTTGTGCTTCGCATCCGGCGCTGATATCGCCACGTTTCGCGCGCCCGCCAATCCTTTCGACAACGACTTCGTGTGTCTGGCCCATGGAAAACGCTGGCTTTTCCGGGGGCGCGATCTCGCGATTTCCAATTGAGATCAGCACGTCGCCCGAGTCGGATGCCGGCAACAGCGGCGGGACCGCCGGATGAACATCCTGGAAGACCCAACGATTGCCGTATTCAGTTTCAACGGCTCGAAATGTGGCGCTGATTGAATTCTTCGGGCGTTATGCGAGTTTTCGAGCTGAGCAGGCCGAGTCCGCTCGATCCGAGTTCGCTCAACATTTTGTTTACGGAGCGCTCGAAAGCCTCGAGGGTCCGCTGCCGAAAGAATCTTGGCACGATGGTTCTCAACAATTGATTTCCAATCGCGTCCTTTGAAGTTCGGATCGTAGAATTTCGTTTGAACAAGATGATCAATCTTGCCTAGCAAGTCGCGACGATGATGTTCTCAGTGAATGTCATTCCGTTGCGAACGGTCTCCCGCTAGGATCTCCATCGAGTTCATAGCTCGCCCAGTAATACGGCCCGACACCACTGTGCAAAAGATCCAGTTTGGCATCGCGCAGCGCAGCACCTTCGTTCTCTTCTTTGAGGTGCGTATAAAACGCCTTCATGAGCTTGTCGCTCGAGCGGTCCTCCAGCTCCCACAACGTGGAGACGACACTGCTGGCGCCGGCATCGATGAAAGCCGTATCGAGACTTTCGATTCCGGCTGCTCCGACCGGCCCGATGCCCGTATCGCACGCGCTTAAGCGTCACGAGTTCCGCGTTTAAATGGAGCCGCCGAATATCTCGGGCTTCAAGATGGCCATCATCTCCTTTCGACGGCGCGAAAACAAGCGCAGATCTGTCAGGAAACACGGGATCAACGAGGCCGTGGAGAGCGAGATGCAGTACTCGGTAGCTGTCTCAGAGGTAAGCTCTGGAACTTCTGTTTGGTCGCTTCCGGTCCTATCAGAACAGTTGACGGCTGCGGCGCGATTGCAGCAATGCTTCGTACTTCGTCGCGTGACTCAGGGAGAGCCGGCAGATTTGGTGCTTTTGAGCCCGACGTGATCGCGCGCAAGACCCAAGGCTTCTCGTCCTTGACTGTCCGTCCACGGAGCCACTCCGAGATACGGTCGTTCACTGGAGCGGTTTTTTATTCGGCTACGAAGAAGGTTAAGTACAGTTCCACTTGGAGTCATGCTCACCGATCTTCGTCTCCAAAACGTATCTGCCGGAATCATCGATCAACGCGCTAAAGGGCAGAAGATGCAACTCGCCATCGGCGGCAATGAGCAGAGAGCTCGAATCGCGGTAATCGCTCGGTGAAGCTCAGCAGTTCATCGAAAGAGTCGCTGGCCTAAATGGCAGATCAGTATTTTGCTTTCGAAGACTGTCGCGATATTTGGCAGCGTCTTCTCTCAATTTCACTTTTGTCGGGAAGCGTATAGCATTTTGCATTCGATCGGGTAATCGCTAGAGCATACGAATGGGGGCTCCCGAGCACATACTCGACCAGCAATTCTTCAGGTTGAAGTTGCCTCTGCACAGATCTCAACGATGCGGGCTGTTCTTCCGCGATCCAATCAGGTTTCGCATCCTCAGAACGCCAGCATCTGGCGAATCAAAGCCATTCTGTCCTGTCGGGCGTCTGTTTTCAGCACACGCAATTCAAGTTCGTGTAGCGCAGCGTCACTCCGAATTTGGATAACGCGGAATCGCAGTGTGGTTGTATTCGAGTTCCTGTGCTTCGATACGGCCATGTGCACGTTCGATTACGTCGAATGCGGTCGTCGGTAGCGTCCATCATCCGAAAGGAGCTGAAAATAGCCCGAGTACAGATCGCCTAATTCACTTAGCAAGAGTCGCTCCGTTTCCGGAGTTGGAACATGCGCCAGCAGTGCATCCAAAACATCGGCGGCTTTCAGATACAGTTTCTCTGCATCGGCTCGCCGGCCGAGTTCAGCTAGTATTCTCGCCTTAACTGCCAGATTCCCGGGAACCAGGAAGATTTCCGAAGGCGTTTGTTTGTTCGCGTCAATAGCCTCGTCGATTGCGGACAAAGCTCTCGGCAACAGTCCCATTCGCTCGTATACGAGTAGCAAGCTTTCCGTCGATCAAATTGATTGCACGCCATGATCGCAGTCTTTTTCGCATCGGCTAGAGCTTCTTCATACGAGTTGACGGCCTCGCTGAGTTTTTCCGGCTCCTCAACAAAACGTCGCCGCGGGAGGTCAATAGTGCCTGGAGTTGTCCATAGAATTGATACGCGCGCGCGTAGTCAAGTGCCTGGTCCGCAAGGGCCAGAGCTTCTTGATAGCGGCCCAAATCCGCTAGGCTGTCAATTTTCGCGTTGTACGCCACATAGGGAAACGCCACTTCCGAATGGCGCTCTTGGGTTGAGATTGCTTCGTCAAGGAAGACGAGCGCCTGCTTCGGCCGCCCTAGTTGCTGGAGACCGAAACCGATCATCTCCGCGTATCGAACGTGAGCTGCGTGGATCACCTAGCGTATTTGGCGATAGCATAAGCACGCTTCACCCGGGCTGCGGCTTCACCTATATTGCCGAGCGTGAACGCAAGGATTCCGATTTCGCCGCTCGCGCGAGAGGCCAGGTAGAACTTGTGTTGTTTTAGCGCCAGCCGTTCGACTTCAGAGAACGTTTGCTTCGCAACTCCGGCGTCGTATTCCTCTTCGCATTTCGCTTTCATCTCCAGAACGCGAAGCCGAATCTCAGGTTCCGCAGCCGCAGGAGACGACAAATCGGCATTCAACTCCGCAATGAGAGTTGATAATTCGCTGCTCTCCATTCTGACCGCGAATTGGCTCACGTGCGCATAAAGCGCATGGGTCTCGGTCGCCTTTCGCCTTGAAAGGACCGCTCTGCTCGGGCATACAGCGGGAACGCCGCAAGCCAGTTGTTGTTCCAAGCCAAATCATCGGCTCGTGCAAGCAAGCCCTCAGCGGAATTCGGTGATGGGCGCTGTATCCAACGAATCGAACCAGACGAGCGAAACAGTAACGGCAACGGCGCCGACAGCAATCGGCTGAAGCGCGGAGTGCCCGTCGCACCAGTCTCCTAAACATCAAGCAGATCGGCTCCAATCTCGACGCAGACCGATGGTCTGGCGGTGAATGGCTCGGGGGTGAAACGAACTTCTGGAGGCACTTTCGAACGGCTGATTACCGAATCCTGCTACTACATTCCGGAAAGTGTTAGCGAGAACTTGTCTCTTGCCGTAAGATAGCATGCGCTATTTCCCAGAAAGAATTGTGCGCCTTTGTACCTTAAATCTGAAAATGAACTGCTCGGCAGAACGACGAATCTGGCGTGTTTCACGCGCAGTGCCGCTTCAATAAAGATCTGCTCAGAATGCGATGCGCAGAGGTCAGGCGACCTCTGGGCAGCGCCGTCATTCTTTTCCGCGTTCCGAGGTGTCCTCACATCAACAGAAAATTTGTTAAGCAGGCCTCCATCTGTTAGTGGAGTAGAGAGAGCAGGTGAGCTTCGATATCCAACCAACTCCGGTTCAAGTCCAGGGTTGCCACGCTAATTCGGTGGCCGTGCAATATGTACGTGCAGTGCAGGGATTCCCCGATGGTCGGGTACAACAGCATACCGTCGGCAGCTTGATCAGGCCCCGACCGATCTTCCAGGTTCCGAAGGTAGGCCGTAAGCTGGTAAAGGTGTGGCGGACGGAACCGTTCCGCAAGAAACCTATTCTCGTACAACGCCTCCGTGTACTTGCACTCAATTACGAGTGTCCGGTCCGCCGACCGCACGGTTACGTCTGTTTCCATGTGCGGCAGCAGCTTCAGGCTCGTTTCGCCGACGGCCGACCCGGCCCAACGCATCAAATCGCGTGAGACCGAAAACCCCGGGCCGAGCCGGCGGGCAAGGAAGTTCCGGACGAACTTCTCAAAGACCCGGCGCATCCGTTCCTGATCTCGAGCGACATCCCGGAAACGATGTCGGCCAGTTTGGTCATCTGGCTGCAATGACTCAAAGAAGAAGTGACACACGTTCAGGAGGAAAGCGTAAAGGCGGTTATTCTGGTGGAGCTGGACCTGATGGAACAGTCGAGATTCCAGGCGTACGTCCGTGATCCCGCTGAGAAGCTTGAGTGCATTCCGCAGCTCTGTACGGATCTCGCCAGTGAGGCCGATTTCCGCCAACACGGCTATGATCGTCGCCTTGATTATGCGGTTGGTCAGGACATCGGCGCTCAACTCGTCGAATGCGCAGACTACCCGCTTGGGCTGGCTTGCGAGACAACGAATCGTCTCCGCCATCACAATCCGGCCGCGCACACCGCCGATGGCTTCCTTGTAACCGATATAGCCGCTGTCGAGCCCGCGGCGATGCAGAACGCGAACGCCGGCCGCCAGCAATCGAGCAAAGAGGTGCAAAGTGTCGGGGCAAGCTTCCGACGCCAAATTCGTCAACTGCCGCGGGGCAAACTCGTCCCACGCATAGCAAAGAAGGTAGTAAATGTTGGCAACCGGAATGGGTTTCCGCATCGCTACACATCAAAAGGTGCCAGTAGCTTCGACGTCCACTTTTTCACTTGTTCAGGGTCGTCAAACCAGTACTCCTCCAGGACGGCACATCTGATGTTCAATCGTCCGGCTGTAGGCCAGGGTCCAATTCGGTACCGTCGTTGCAGAAGTAGCTGTGTCCGACTGCAAATCCTGCACCTAGGTTCTGGTCGGCGATGATCGCCTGGTTTAACTCATCCAATCGCGCCGAGGCCGCGTGAACGAAAGAAGGATCAGCTCCCTTGTCCGCCAGAAACCGATTGAAAACGGTAGTCCCAAACAGAGGTTTCAGGTCCATGAAGGCAAACCGCCGCCGCAGAGCATAGTCCACCATCGCCAGTGCGCGGTCAGCGGTGTTCATCATGCCCAACACGTAGATGTTCGGCGGGACATAGAATTGCTCCTCTTCCGAAGCCGAATACGTCAAAGCCAGCGAGTGCTGGCTACCCCGTTTATCGGCTTCCACGAGCACAAGCAACTCCCCGAACACCTTGCTCAGGTTGGTTCGGTTGATCTCGTCAATGATAAAAATGTATGTCGCACCCTGGTCCAGGGAGGCTCGCTTACAGAATCGGACGAAGACTCCGTCTTTTCGGTCAAAGCCGCCTGCGGTTGGCCTGTATCCCTGGATGAAATCTTCGTACGAGTAGCTCTGGTGAAATTGCACGAACCCTACTCGGGATGGGACCTCGTGCCCGATCAGGGCGTATGCCATTCTGCGGGCCAGAAACGTCTTTCCCACTCCCGGAGGACCTTTCAAGATGAGATTTTTCTTTTCCTTCCACGTCGCCAGCATGGCGCAGAACGCTCCCTTTCAAAGGCGATTCCACGTAGGGCGTCGTCAATGGTGTACGGCTGCGTTGCGGGCGTACTCGGTGGCGTTACCGCCACAGTCTCGCTGATTCCGATCAGCTCCCTCAAGTACATCTGCGACTCGGTGTAGCTCGTAAAGTCGGTCAGCGTCTTGACTGCGAAGACCCTGCGATCTGTTCTCCAATTACCACGGCGCTCCCAGCGTACGGCACGCACGTTTCGGTACGTTCACGACTCGCGACTATTGGTATTCACCAGTGATGGTGCCGTATCCGACCACCTCATACAACCTCGTTGGCGATGACCTTATCTCCTGGTTGCATGACGTGAGCGAATTCAAAGCAGGCGTTGGAATCGTTGATCGGATGTCGCTGAAGACTGTAGGCGGTGATCAGGGCATGGGCAGTGCTTTGCAGATCGGGGTATTGAGCGAGATCGCCGATCTCATCCCAGCCGATTGCCATGATGCCGTCTCGGTAGAATTCCTCCCAGTATTTGGCGTTCGGCCCAGGAGCGTACACCCAAAGGCGAGCGGCACCCTGATCTACCGGTAGCTCATCCGTGGCAGGAATGTCGTCTTTCTCAGCAGCGTCGGGATCATCGGCTGCTGAAAGGACGCTGCCGGTTGCATCTTTCTCCAGCAGTTCATGAATGGCTTTGGCCTCTCCCGGCGTCACGATGAAGTTCGTTCCCTGACTGAACTTCAGGATCGAAAGCTGCGACAGCCGGACGTCGGCTTTCAGCGCATCTCTGGACAATGCGGGCGAGACGACCTGGTCCAAGTGCAGCCGTACACGCACTTGCTCGCCGCTGAACCGCTCCTGATCGTGCGCAAACTGGAGGTCTTCACCGCCCATCAACGAGGGTGGTGCGAGCACGGTCGCAATGGCAATGATTCCGGCCTCCGGCCCACTCCTCCAGACGAAGACCTCGTCGCCGACCGCGATCTGGTCCTTGTAGGCGCTCACGGTCCACGTCATCTCAGACAGTGCCCGCACCGCTGCATCAATGTCGTACAAGCGTGGATTCGCCTGGAAAACCCATGCCTTCGGCCCTTCCGGGACATGTGTGCCATCGCTGTTGATGTAGCTCAGTACCCGCTCCTTGAACGGCTGGTGCTCCGGCCGGTCGGCATACCAGACGTTTGACTGTCCCATGCCGCCTTTTCCCTCTCGGAACCGGAAACGTGCGGGACTCGTGCGGTAGCAGCATGCAGTCACCCTCGGCGGCCGTCGCATAGAAGCCTATCGGTGTACCGGCATGTTCGCGGCCGGAGCCCTCGGGAGGCTCCTGGTATTCCCGGAAGAGCGTGGCGTTTTTGTACCATCCCACGATCACCGGGCCGCATTCCGGCGATCTGGACACCCAAACGACCGCCACGCCGTCCAGACGATCCTGTTCGGGAGCTGCACCCAACCGGCTAAGGTTCACTTGCTTGGACCCGGTCTCGCCATAGCCATAGCAGTGCCCGTTGAATGGCTTGAAGTTCAACATGGAGTAGTCCCATGCGTTCTCCTCCACCCATTTTCCGCCGCCTTGGGGCCGGTCATCTTCGGAGATGCCTTGATACCGCTTCATCCAGCCGATGTTGAAGAAAATCAGTCGTGCGGACATACTTATCGAATCGCCAGTATAGCGGTCCGCATCCTCCGCCGATCACCACGGTGCTAGCGCCGCTATGGGCGTACTACGCGGTTTCTATCCGGTATGGCTCGCGGCAAAGTGGCCCAAGTATCAAGGGTCTAACTATTCTCCGATCATGCGGGCTCTCTTCCGGCACAATCAAACATTCAGCGTGATCCAAGCTGGAGCATGATCACTCGCGTTGTCTTCTCCGCGGACCCAGCGATCAACGCCGGCATTAATCAATGCAGGGCAAGCTTAGGAGATAATAGTAAATGATCAAGCCGCATTCCTTTGTCGGCTTGCCATCTCTCAAGCTTGTAGTCCCAGAATGTCCATAGCGGCCCCGAAGGATGAACTTTCCTCAGAGCATCGCTCCAACCTTGGCGGAGCAAGCGGTGGAATGCCTCACGACTGGCGGGTTGCACAAGCGCATTCCTGTCTAAAGATCGAGTCGGGTAAATGTCCTCTGGCGTGGGCACCACGTTGTAATCGCCCGCCAACACGACCGGTATATCGGCTGCGATTAGCTCATTCGCGTGCGTTATCAGCCGCTCGAACCAAGCCAGCTTGTAACTGAATTTCGGTCCTGGTTGAGGATTGCCATTGGGCAGGTAAATGCAAGCGACGAGCACACCGCGAACCGCAGCTTCCACGTAGCGAGCCTGATTATCACGATCGTCCCCAGGGAGCTCCGAGCGAATTAGGATTGGCATTTGTTCGCGGGCGAGGATTGCCACGCCATTCCAGCAGCGCTCACCTACGCAGACTGCTTCATATCCGATGGACCGCAGCGCGCCGGCTGGAAAGCCACGTTGCTCTGTCTTGAGCTCCTGGAGGCACACGACGTCGGGCTTCTCCTTCTCGAGCCAGCGCAAAAGATTTGCAAGCCGTTTATTGATGTTGTTGATGTTGAAGGTTGCAATTTTCACGCGACTAGTCCGACAGAGTCAGTGAGCGGCTGAGACGACCAACGAACGAGGTCAGCGCCGCCTCAATAAGCGTACGACGCTAGCCTTCGCAGAGCGGAGAGTTCAGAAGACCCATATCCCTCCAATCCAGAGAACTCGCTGTGACCTCAGTCGATAATTTCTAGTAACGCGTGCCGACACAAAAAACGAAAGCGCATTCATCGAACCCATGCTGCTTCTCGGACTGAGGCGTTGCCGCAGGGGTCGGAATGGCAGTACGAGCTGAAGTTGGATGGTTATCGGGCGCTCGCGCTGAAAGCCGACGGCAAGCTCCAGCTTCGATCGCGGAACGACAACGACTTCAGCGGAAAATATCCCGCCATTGTGAGGGCACTGGCATCGTTGCCTAACGAAATTGTCGTTGACGGAGACCTCGGGAATCACCCAAAACCGGCCAATGATAATCAGCTGAAAACCGGCCAATAGGCCGGCTGATCCAGGACATTGATTCAGGCGCGAGGAATACCCTCCGTCAACGTGAGCAATGTCTTGAGCAAGGACAAGAGAGAGCAAGTAATCGCGCTGGGGCGGCTGGGATGGTCGCTGCGGCGGATCGAAGCCGCAGTTCACATTCGGCGGGAGACAATCGGCGGATACCTGCGCGCCGCCGGCATTCCAGTGCGCGCGCCTGGCGGCTGGGGACGGCGCACACCGGCAAAACCGGCCAATGAGGTGATTACCGACTCCGGCGCCGAGTCGGTCACGATAACGCTCCGCGAGCCTCAACCGAGTCGCAGTGGATCGGCTAGCGTCTGCGAGCAGTACCGGGAGCCGATCGAGCTGGGCCTCTCGCGCGGTCGCAATGCCAAGGCGATCTGGCAGGATCTGGTCGACAGCCACGGTTTCACTGTTGGTTACCAGAGCGTCCAGCGGTTTGTAGGCAAGCTGCGCAGAGCGGCAAAACCGGAAGCGCGGGCGGTAATCCAGACCGCGCCGGGCGAAGAAGCGCAAGTCGATTACGGCTCCGGCCCGATGGTGCGCGATCCGCAAACTGGGAAGTACCGTCGTACGCGGCTGTTTGTGCTAACGCTCGGATACAGCCGCAAATGCGTGCGCCTTCTGGTCTTCCGCTCCACTGCGCGCGTCTGGGCCGAACTGCACGAGAAAGCATTCCGCCGGCTGGGCGGGGCCACTCGCGTGGTGGTGCTCGACAACCTGCGCGAAGGTGTGCTCGCGCCCGATATCTACGATCCTGTGCTTAATCCGCTGTATAAGGATGTGCTCCAGCACTATGGAGTCATCGCTCTGCCTTGCCGCGTAAGAGATCCAGACCGCAAGGGCAAAGTGGAATCGAGCGTCGGACACGCCAAGAAGACACCGCTGAAGGGGCTGCGCTTCGAGAGCCTCGAAGAAGCACAAACGTATCTGGACCGCTGGGAGGAGCGCTGGGCCGACACACGCATCCATGGAACCACCAAGCGCCAAGTGGCGGCCATGTTTGCCGAAGAACGGCCCGCTCTGCTGTCACTGCCGCTCGAACCGTTTCGTTATTACCAGTACGGCGAGCGCACCGTGCACCTGGATGGCTGCGTGGAAGTCGAGGCCGCTTACTACAGCTCACCGCCGGGATGGATTGGCCGCCGGGTTCATGTTCAGTGGAATGATTCACAAGTCCGGCTGATCGATCCGCGCAACGGGCAACTGCTTCGCGAGCATTTGCGGCAACAGCGCGGGCAGCATCGCATCCACGATGAAGACCGCAGAAGAAAGACGCCACTGTCGACGGAACGTTTGCTGCGCCGCGCCGAAACAACCGGTCCTCACATTGGCGCACTCTGCCAAATTATGTGTGGCGAGCAAGGGCAGGTCGCGGTGCGCCGCGTTCTGGGCGTGTTGGCGCTGGTGAAGAAGTACGGTCTCGCTTCCACCGAGGATGCCTGTGCAGTGGCGTTGGAAACCGGCGCTTGCGGATACCGTTTCGTACGCCGCTATCTGGAGCACAACCCACAACTGCCGCTGAGCTTGCGCCAAGTCGATCCGCTAATCCGCCAGCTTACTCAGTACCGCGACCTAATTGAAAAACGAACTCGTCAGGAGAATGACTCATGCATGTTGTAGAACTCGAACGCTCGCTCCGCCAACTACATCTGAGCGGCATGGCTGCGGTGCTCGAAACCCGCTTGCGCCAAGCCCAGGCCGAAACCATGACCCCTATCGATCTGATCGCTTGCCTGGTTTCGGATGAACTCACGCTTCGCGCGGACCGGCTATTGCAGCGCCGCCGCAAACAAGCCGGCTTTCGCGATCCCGACAAAACCCTCGATAATTTCGACTTCAGCTTCAATCCGAAGATGAATCGCAGCCTGGTCTTCGATCTAGCCACCGGCGCATTTATCGCCAAACACGAAGACGCTTTGTTTCTCGGCCCAGGCGGGACCGGCAAAAGTCACTTGGCCCAAGCGATCGGGCAAGCCGCCATTCTGCAGGGCTATAAAGTGCTGTATCGCGAAGTTCACGTCCTGTTGGATGAGCTGGCCGACGCTCTCGCCGACGGCACGCGCAAGGATTACATGCAGTCGGTCGGCACTGTTCCGTTACTCATCGTCGACGATTTCGGCATGCGCAAGCTGCCGCACACTGCCGCCGAGGATCTCTTGGAGATCGTGATGCGCCGTTATGAACGGTTCAGCACTCTATTAACCTCGAATCGCCCGGTGGAGGACTGGGGCAAGCTGCTGGGCGATGTGGCCGCCGTGGGTGCCATGCTCGATCGCCTGCTGCATCACGGCCATGTGCTCAAGTGCGGGCCACGCAGTTGGCGCACCAAAACGCCCGCCGAATCATAAATAAGGAAGGCGGCTTCTTTACTGCGAGGACGCTGCCCTCGCGCTCCCGGGATTTATCGCTTTCGAGCCAGAATGCATTCAATGCTGCAAGCTCGGATCGGTTGCAGAATCAGGCTAGGATGGTCTCACTAACGGCGCTCCCTTTCATAGGGTACGAGCGTCCAGAGGCGATTAGTCCAACTTGTACCGGTGGACGGGTTTACATCTCCGCTGATCCACACACTGCCTGGAGATGATGCAACGAGCTGACAAAGCAGGGTACGAACGGTCGCATGTGCTATGTGGAACGGGCCTACTTGTTCTCCAAGATCGCCGGGAATATCTCCTGCGAAACCCTGCTGTTGCGGATTCAGCACGACTTCGACGCACATCCATAACATATTATTCGCCAAACCGAGAGGTGACCTATTCGACTGAAAGTTAGGCACCGTGGTGTCTAACCAAGTCGGCGGCTTGGAAGCTGTGCGATCCCGTATAACAACCACGCCATTCAGACATCGGAAGCTAGGTTCTGAGCTTGGCCCCAATATCGCGGACAACACTGAAACAACCGATCCTGGTGCCGTTCTGATAGACACCTGCTCATCGAGGTCGGACGCCGATTCGATTCCAAACGAAAGTCTATTCTGTCTCGCAAAGTCTCGCAGAGAGGCTAAACGGCTCTGCCTCGCAGTGACGAACGCGCTTACAGGGCGTGCAAGATTACACCGGTCTTCTGCCGATGCATTCGGCAGAAAAATGACGCTCAGGAGAAGTAAACCTGGAAAGATCTTCAACAAGTCACCCTCAGCGAAGGAGTCCACTACCAGAAGGAGCCGGTGGGCGGCTCCTTCGTATTCCGGCACCTGAATCGGCGCTCCGGTCGCATCCCTGCGTGGCCGTATCCTCCAATCAGGTACTCGCCAGTCTACAACTTTCGGCCTTCATAAACAGAAAAAGTTGCGAAAGCAGGGTCCGCGAGGTATAACTACTGTTGTTCTGGGTCACCCCCATTGGCCGGTTTTGAAGTGATAACGTATGGCCGGTTTTGAGGTGATTACCGAGGGGAGAGGTCGTGGCATTCTTGATGAATCCGGTCGCCCATCGTTCAATACGCTCCAAAACTACAGCTCATTGAGAGTTCCGATCTTCTATTTTGCGTTCGATTTGCTAATCCTTGCTGGCCGAGACTTGCGATCAGAGACACTCGATACGCGGCGCGAGCTGCTGAAAACAAAGATCCTCTCGAAACTAGACGAGCCGATTCGCTATTCAGCGGAGTGACGTCAACTTGTAACTGTATTCCTAATTTCCATCGCCGAACAGATTGAAAGGTTGATCGTTGGCGTTGGGCTCCGATATCCCAGTTGCTGCGCCGGCACTTAATTTTTCTGTAGTTTCATTTCTTCATGATCCCTTCGGCCAAAGTCCACGCTCTCAAAGACACTTCGGAGCGCTCTTTCGTTGACGGATAAGGGCACACGCTCGATTGCGTGTCGAATCCAGCAATGCGATACGCTGCTGTGAGAAAAGTTTGAAAACCCGATGGATCATAGCCGCTCAAATCCCCGGGGTCATCTGGATCATCTAGATTACCAGATATCAACCGGGTCAAGAAGGCCGCGTAACTGTCAGCATCAAGCTCGTTCTGCTTAGATGAGTCGCAATGGTTCTTGTCAAGAGGGGGCTGGTGGCCCAGAACCACATGAGCAATTTCGTGCCACAACAAAAACATCAGGGTTCTCGTGAAACTAATGTCGTACACTGTCGCGTCATTGACACCAGATCGTATAGCGTCCTTCAACTCACTCGAGTTTTTAAACTCTCTCACCGCGTTGCGAAGTTGTGCCCCAACGATGACCAGGCCGAAGTTATCGTAGCAATCCAATTGCCTGTCAATGTAGTCGACTCGACCGGGCCAGCCACTGGCGGTCGCCGTCCTGAAAGTTGATTCGATCAACGACCTTACGAATGAGGGGGTGATGTAAACAGTAGCAGGAGTCGCTCTGAGGTCCGTGTACAAGGCTGGAGCGCCAGTCTCCAACGCAAGCCGCACCTTTCGCGGGCTTGAGTTCACTCCTATGTCGAGTGATTTTCTCAGGCGAGGCCTGTTCTTCTTTTCATAAAGAAGAGCTGCCTGAAAAATGTCGTTCAAGAATTTGGCGAAAACAGGTCTGTCCTTTTCAAGTAGCTCACCTCCATAGTCGAAGAGTTGACGGGCCGGCGGGAACGCGACTGCCCTAAGCTGATCCTCTGCTTCCGGCGGTATGGACAAATCATCCGGATAGAAATCGCCGCTATTCTTGGCAATTTTCTCCAGATCTTTATCGTGAGCTTTTTCCCATTCTTCCATCGCTTGTAACTGCTGAGCGATGTCTTTAGCATTCGGCTGCTGAAGAGTAGGATAAACGAGACTCGCGAACATCCACCACAGTGGAAGATACCCACTTTCATAGGTGAAACTGATGAGGCCCCAACGCCGAAACCTCGCAGTATCCTTCGCCTGAGCATGAACAAGAGCGAAGAACAGGACAAAACTGAGACATTTGCGTGACATCGGCGTTTTGGGCGAGGTTTCGTTGACTATCTATCACTGGAAGTGACGTGAGCATCCGGTGGAAGCTCGACAGGCAGTAAACGCGGACCAACTGGGGCCGCTCCGATGATTCCACCGGATGACGAAAGACGGCTATAGCCTGCTAGCAGATAGAATGGGCCGTCAGCGCAAACTACGATATCCGTTTTGCTCGAGAGATCCGAGTGAAGGGTCACGAGGCCTTTGCTCGCATCCGATTCTGGCGAAGAGCCCGAACCTGAGGATTCGGCTGAAAGCTGTTGTGAATTGCACGATTGGGATGCTTCGTGGCCACTATCTTTGGGAGAATTCGACCCGGCCCCTGATGTTGGCGTACCGCCGGTAGCTGCGTGTACCGATGGTTTCGACTGAGTTTTCGAGGTGGTTCCCCCTTCAGCGGATTTCGCAGGTTGATCCTTCGCTGCACCTGGTACAGCTGAGTCACTTCCCGTCTTACCCAACGTCAGGGTTTTGCCTTTGAACATAGCCTGTACGTCAGCGGACAACTCGGAGCCGAAGCTGAAGGTGATCTTGAGCCCGGTCACTTTCACCACGTTCTCAGCGATTACCCTACCGGGTTGAGAAAGTTCGCTGACGTATGGGCTGGTCTCCGGAAGCTCTTTGAAGGCCGCTTCCCAATTTGCCTCCTTCAATTCGTCAACAGAAAACCCCGTGAGCGACACATTTATTTTGTGGGCTCGGGAAAGCGCTGCGGCGAGATCACCAGACAGAGGCACAGCCGCGCTCGCAAACGGAATGCCGAGCTTAATATTCCATTTGTAGGCAGCAGTTCCAGAACAAGCCACAACGTTATTCGAAACGATCAACTTTTGACGTTCAGTCTCGTTTGGGATTGCATCAGAAAGTTCAAACAATAGGCGCAGCGATTTATCGTCCGCGAACCTCCAAACGCTCCCGGGTCCTATCGTGTTTGAGACCCCGAAGAACAGAAGATTCTTTCCTATGGTCTCCGCGCTAGCACAGTTCCTCAGGACTTTACGCCATGCCGTTGAAATATCGTCAGCGTAAAGCATAGTACTTGTGGAAGCTAAATAAAGGAAAGCCGAGAGAAGACGTGCTCTTTGCATATAGTGTGATCATGCTAGCATGTTCGCTTGGGTGAGGTATGGGGTCACTCAACGTAAGGTCACCTACGCTCAACAGAATCCCGAACCATGCATTATGGATGCGAAGCTGATCGTTGTATTCTCGCTAGCGCACAAGGTTGGTCCTGCTGGTGAGAGCAGCCTGCGCTTGCCCCTGGCCTGAGGCAACCAGTTAAGACACTGCTCCGCGATCACCGCAAAAACAGTCGACCAGCAAGACAACATGACGACATAATCGGAAACCGTTGGCGAAGCGGAAGCGAGCAATGCAGGAGTGCAACTCGCCCAGGAATAGCCAACCGGAAACTTATTCAGATGATGGGATGGGGCGTCGCCGATTAACCCGGTGTCCCCATCAAATCGATAGATTCCCTGATGTTTAGAAAACTCACATGGAAAGCCGCCGCGTAGCGGCCACCTTGTTTCTCCGGGTGGCGAGATTGGCTTCGAATTCAGCAGCAGCGGCAAATAGCCGCGCGCCGAGTGAAGCCGCTTCTCGTTAGACACGTTTTCGAGAAACTTGCCGATTAAAGCTTTCGCTTGACGCAGGTCCCGATATTCATTACGCAGGCCCTCCACTCGCGGCAGCTTGAACCGTTCATGCAGACTTTTCAGCCAACGGAGTTCTTTGTCGCTTAATTCAGCTCGTCCTCCGAGGCGTCTACTCGTGGCTACTAAGAACCACTTCTCTTTAGTGCTCATCAGCGACGAATCCGCGATTTCTGCCCAATAATCAGGGCAGAAGCGATGAATGAACGATCGGAGTTCATCGAATGTTTCGGTTATAAATGCTCGGGGTGGGGTCCTACACCCGACCGCCGCCACATATCCATTTCAATCAGCCAACGAGTATGGCGTAATAGCTCGGATTCCGCTGTTGTCCCTGTTCCAACAAGCGCGTCCCAAGGTAGTACTTTCCGGGCCGAGCCTCAGATAGATCAAGCGTCACGATTAGCGCGGCGTGCTGTTCCGTTCCCGTCGCATTTGCTGACCCAAGTGCCACGGCCGCGTTTTGCGACTTCGATTGGAGAATTGCAATTGCGTACCGTCCCGTGGGGCTGAAACGAGGCAGGGTCAAATGGATTTCGTCCAGCTTCCTCGGAAGCTGCGCGACTGGAGTATCGTAATTATTTTGTTCAGTGCCTCGGAGTGGGCCAGCATTCGAAAGATCGATCGAAAGTACCGCAAAACCGCGTGAAGGCTTGGAACCAGTTTCAGATACAAGGAAATACCCGCCGACGGCCGCCGCTGCCGAACCAACAGCAGCAGCAATAAATCGCCGTCGTGTGCGCCGACGCTTTTGCGCGCCTTCGATGCGCGCGAGCCGTGCGTCACGAATTTTCTTGAACTCCGCGTAGCAGGGTGAGCAACCCCAAATATGATGCCAGGCGGGATCATCGCGATCTAGCTGGCGGTTCCCGAGCGCCTCGATCACCTCATGGGGCGGACACCCCTTTCTCTCGGGATTCGGGAACCCGTTGAGCAGGATGTACTCTATCGGATTGTCTTCACCTATAGGATCAGCAGCCACGCGCGCAGTTTTTCCGATCGAGCTTATCCATGAATGCCTTCCGTAAAGCATTCTTGCAGAAAGCGAATCGAATCTCAGCGGTGCGCGGTTTTAGGCCCATATCCGCGTCAATCTCAGGGCAGGTGTCGCCTCGCATGTGTCGCGTGAAGATCTCCCGGTCGAGTGGCTTGAGCGTTTCCAAAAGCTCCCGAATCAGAATCTTGTTTTCGATTTGCTCAACCTGAGACACATCGATCAGTTCCGCGGCGAACTCGAAATCCTCTATCGGCTCTTCTTTCGCTTGCGCTAAGCCCACAGAATCCTTGATGCGGAACATCGCGCGGGTCGCGTATGCTCGTAGATTTTCGACCATATGCGCACGGCGTCTCACGCTTTTGGCGACACGCAAAACCTGCTCAGGATCACGGTGACCGTTCTCTAGAGCTTTATTTGCGACGTCGAGAATCGTTTGCTGCTGCTCTGCATCAAGCGCCTCTTCGTCTCTTGCGCCAAGATTTAGCTCGTTCCAGGCCCTCACATCTTCGGACAACAGGTTCTCCCGATTGAGAGACGCTCAGAGTCTCTCAAACAATCCCGATTTTATATGTTACGGCCAAAAAACCAGAAGCTTTGAAAAAAATTTTGCGAGTTCTCTGGTTTTCGCTTCTGGGAAGCCCTCTTTATTATTAGAGGCTACAAAAAGGATTTGCGGAACGAAGGCCCAAGGCCACGAAGCACAAAGTGGCACGTTACCTTAATTGGTGGCCGGAACGACTGCGGGCCGGACGGTGCGAATCGGAAGGAATATAGATGATCAGCGGCCGGACAGCTAAGTCACTAGGCCGGTACAGGCTTTGAGTTGAGGGTACAAATGCAAGCGAACACGAGCACCTCGGATTTTATCAATCTCCCCGCTTTCGCGCGAGCCGTAGCGGATCACCTGAAGGACACGCTGACCGGCACTGCTGTTGGCAAACGCGTTTTCAACCTCGACGAAGCCGCTGAATATTGCGGGCTCACACGCGACAGCTTCAAAAAGAAAGTCGTTCGCGATCGTCTTCGCAAGGTCCGCCTGGACAAGTGCTGGCGATTTGATAAAGCTGATCTGGATGAATGGATTGAATCCCACAAAGAACAAATCGCTCAGGAAACCGCAGCATGAGTAAGCGATCACGGCCAGTTAAAGGACAAGGAAATGTCTTTCAACGTAAGCGGTCCGCCCTCTTGCAGATCTCTTACTGGAATGGCTGGCGCCAAGTTCGTGAGTCGGCCGGTACAGCGGATCACGCCGAGGCGGTCAAAACATTGCAGCGCAAGCTCGGCGAAATTGCTGTCGGGAAATCGGCTGGCGCTGAACGCGTTCGAATATCGGCGCTGCTCCAATTGGTTGTAGAGGATTACCGCTTGCATGATCGAGCTGACCTGCACGAGGCTGAGCAACGCATCAACAGACTTCTCAAACCAGAATTCGGCCATCTCCGTGCCGCCGGATTCACCACGAAGGCCTTGAACGCATATATCGCGCGCCGACAAAAAGAAGGCAAGCAGAATTCAACGATCAATCGTGAACTGGCACTGCTCCGACGATCCTTTCGGCTCGGCTACGAACACGATCCTCAACTCGTGTTTCGCCTTCCGGTGATCAAGATGCTCCCGGAAGACAACATCCGCGAAGGATTTCTCGAAGCGGACAAGTATCGGCTTATTCTGGCCGCCCTCACTGATGAGATCAAGCCCGTTTTTGTTGTCGCGTACCACCTTGGCATGCGCACCGGCGAGTTGCTTGCGCTCAAACGGAGCTGGGTCGATCTCGACGAAGGCTTAATTTACGTGAACGGCCGCGTGACGAAGAATCGCAATCCGAAAACAGCGCCGATTTACGGGGACATGAAGCCGTGGCTCGAAATGCTGCTGAGCCGGGGTCAGTGCGAATCACCGAAGTGCGTTTGGCTGTTCTCGCGGGACGGAAAGCCGGTCAAAGACTTCAAGGCGGATTGGAAACAGGCCTGCGAAAAGGCGGGCGTCGGCGATTTGCTATTTCATGACCTGCGGCGCACCGCCGTGCGCAATATGATTCGCGCCGGCGTCCCCGAAAAGGTTGCGATGCAGATCTCAGGCCACAAGACTGCGAGCATGCTGTGGCGTTACAACATCACCGATGCTCGCGATATCAAAGAGGCAGGAAAGCGCACCGAGCGGTATTTGGAGGCGCAAAGAGGACAACAACATGCACACTTACCTACGCACTAGATTTGTACTAGGACCAGCTAAGTGGTGCCCGGGGCGGGACTTGAACCCGCACTCGCCTTGCGGCGAAAAGGATTTTAAGTCCTTTGCGTCTGCCAGTTTCGCCACCCGGGCGGCTCCGTCTGCTTGCTTTTTTGAAGGCAGTTTAGTCTTGGCGGCTGCGGCTGTAGATCATCAAATTCATGATAATCGACGAATTCGGGAATGAACCCGCCCAGACTGCACGCGCCGCACATCGCTAGATGCGGGTGCGCGGTTGGAACACGGCGTCCAAACTTAAATAAATTGCCGGACCGGGCGATCAACCGGCCTGCTGCGGGGTTCGGCCACCGGCGCGGCGGCTTGATCGGCTACTTCTCTTAGAATCGCAGCTTCCTGCTCCTCAGTTAAAAAATCGTCTACCGCAAACAGCCCAGGATCAGGAATAAAGCCTCCGTCGCGGCCAGGTAGCTTGTTCACAACTGTTAGCAGAAACCACGTCTTTTCATGTTGGCAGCACTCAACTACGCCTTCTTCGGTGTGGTCTTTTCCGATCAGTGTCACTGCGGTTGCCCGATTGAGCTTCAGGGAACTGCGGACGGTTGTCTGCGACACCTGATCGTTAATAATCTCGACAAACTCCTCTCGAACTTCGGATTGCGGACCTTCAAACCACCGCAACAGCGCATACTTAGAATGCGCTAGAGAACTGGCATCGCTACAAACTTGCAATTGATTGGCCTCCGAGTGTAACTGTTCTATATTGTGGCCCGATTCTGGCGGAAATCAATGCCCGTTTGAAAGAAATTATGTATTCCGCCCGGCCTATAAAAACATTTCATTCGACGCTGCAACGACCCACCGTAGAACCGCTACTTGTTTATCGACGCATTCAAAAAGACGGCTGGAATCGAATGCTCATAACTAGCACTTCTGCCCAATAGACGTTTCGTGATAGGAAATTGATTGCTGGCTGTTACTCATTCAGGCAATTGTCCCTGTCAACGGCTGATCCGATGAGGCCGCAATAAGTTATCTACATTACTTATGGTACGGTGGACTGCAATGGCGTGTTCAGCGCGCAACCGTGATCGTCAGCCAGCGTCTCAGAACAGGTGCACTCATGAAGTCTTGTACTCATCTCAATCAGATTCGGCAGGTCAAACCGCATTCACGCGGTTGCGAGGAGTGCCTGAAAACGGGCGACAGTTGGGTCCACCTCCGCCTGTGTCTGGAATGCGGGCATGTCGGCTGCTGCGATTCATCGAAGAACAAACACGCCACTGCGCATTTTCACGCCACCGGCCACCCGATTATCCGGTCATTCGAGCCCGGTGAAGGCTGGGGCTGGTGCTATGTCGATCAGATGGAGCTCGATTTACAATGATGGGACTTTATCGCGCCGTTAAAGGCCTCAAGGGTTTATTAGTCCCGTCCTGACCGCGTATCGAACCATGCCTGCGACTCCCTTGACTCCAAGTTTCTGTTTTATGAGCTGCCGGTGGAAGTCAATTGTCTTTTCCGAAAGGTTAAGCTTGGCTGCGATTTCTTTGTTACTTAGGTCATCCGCGAGGTAGCGCAGTACCTCTATCTGCCGGCCTGTTAGCGAATTCACTCTCATCGGCCTCCTCACGCAAGCAAACCGGCCACTCTGGGAACGCAGCTCTGCCGACTTTTGTTGCTCGCCCGCTCAAATACCGTGTGCTCTAGCCTAACAGTTATTTTCCGTACTGGAAAGCAGGTATTTTGCAAGTTTGTGCCTGCCGAGCCAGCTTGCGCCCATTCAGGGTCGTCTCTGGCATCCCGTCGCAAAGTCGCCTAAAACCGGCTCTCAAACGCTGCATTTCACCATGAAGCTTCGTTTTGGAGTCCTGGTTTCGCGGGTTTGAGCGTTGGCTCTAAGAAAAAAGCCCTAAAAACCGCTGTTTTCTGCGTTTTTCTTCTTTACAAGGTCGCCACAGTGCGCGTATCATCAAGGTGATCTAAGAAGAGCTCAAACATTTTAATGATGTTCTGTTTTATGCTCCGGAGAGGACCGACCCGTGCCGGGCTGCTAAACAGAGCCAGAGTTCTCTTCCCAAATCAACCAGGACCTAGGGAGGTTACGTGATGGCAGAAGTGAAAAGAATGACCCAAACCGCGATTGTCAGAGAACTCGCGGAGACTACGGGCGTGAATAATCGAGTCGCCAAGCACTTCATGGATTCGCTGGCGGAACTCGCGATACGGGAGACGAAAAAGAACGGCGTATTTGTGCTGCCGGGGATCGGACGGTTGGTTCGTGCGGAGCGGAAAGCTCGTACGGGACGCAATCCCGCCACAGGTGAGGCGATCAAGATTCCGGCCAAAAAGGTCGTCAAATTTCGCGTGGCCAAGTCGGTCAAAGACTCGATCGTGCCGCCAAAGAAGACCGCCAAGTAGCTAAAGCACGCGCCAGACACGAAACCCCGCGAGGCTGTCGCGGGGTTTCGCTTTTCGCTCAGAATTTCTTCCTCGAATTACTTCTTCTGCTCCTTAGAATCCTCTTCGCTCTTGAATGAGTTCTTGAAATTGCGGATCCCTTCGCCTAAACCCTTCGCCACGTCTGGAATCTTCTTACCACCGAAGAGCAGCAGGAAAACCACAGCGATGATGAGCAGTTCAGCCGGGCCAATGGTTCGAAACACTGAGCCTCCTTCGCGCGCCTGACGCTTCCATTGTAAGCTGTGGCTGTTTTCTCCCCTACCGTGAAAACGCCGCCATTCCCACACGGAAAATCAGGCTCAGCAGTATGATCGGCAGCACAACCGAGAAGGCCTTGCCCTTCGAGACCCGAAAGGCCGCGCTGAAAATCAGGACCATCATCACAATCCACCAGATCTCAAAAACTGAAAAGTAGCCGAGGAATGCAGCCAGAAACTTGTTGCCTCCACTCGGCAGGAAAATATCAAGTCCCAGCGCCGGCTTCATTTCGGCCATGGTGGACACATCGCCCTTGGCCTTCAAAATGATCAGGCTGGCAACCGACGCCAGCAACTGGATCAAACTGCATCCAGCCACCAGGTTGAACAGCGACCTAAACTTTGCAGGCACGCTCATTACCGATGACATACCGAGCAATATTAGCGCCTCAATCGCAAACAGAAGCGCGGTAAAGATGGGCGCCAGGTATACCGAGAAGCTCTGAAACTTCAGGCCCATTTCCATTGATCTCTGGTACTGTTCCGGCGTCACGTTTGGCGGTATGGGCGCCACTTCCAGTACGTGCCGCACCATTGGCATCATCATGTAGCTGGCCACAATTGAAACGACAGAAAACAGCACCAGCGGTCCAATCCAGAACCATTTGCTGAATACGCGCGGTGCAGCGCCCGCGGGATCAATGAAAAAATTGCCCATCCCGGCCAGATCGGATGCGAAGCTCTCCGTTCCATCGACCGGCATTTCTGGTACCACCGTCGCCATATAATTCTCCTGTTTGCGGATTGAAAGGATTATACCCGTCCCGCCACTAAATCGCCAGTGCTCTTTGCGCTTCAGACCCGTTACTCTTGAAAAAGAACCCTCGTGAAAGCCCTTCTTCCTATTCTTCTTCTAATCACGTTCGCCGCATGCTCACGCGGCCATTTGACGGCCCACGCAGAACACCACTATCCATTTTCGGGCAAAGTCGTCGCACTCGATGCGAAGGGTCAGACCGCCACGATCGACGCGAAGGCAATCCCGAACTTCATGGAGGCCATGACCATGGAGTACCCGGTGAAATCGAAGGGCGCCTTCAATAAGTTGCATGTGGGCGACAACATCAAGGCCACTGTCAACGTGAGCGATGAGGGCGGATATGACCTGACGGATATCCAGATCCAGGGCCCGGCGAAGTAGTCACGTGACGGCCAGCCAGCGAGTGCAATCCGAAACGCTCGCCACGCCTGCGCTCGTGCGTCCTAATCGAATCCGCTCCTGGCGGGCGCTTTGGGCCAGCATTCGCCCGTCTCTGCATTTTTTATTGCAGACTGAAGTTCACGTCTATTCCTTTGCCGTGGCGGCAAACGTTCTAATATCCTTCTTTCCCTTTCTCGTTGCCATGATTCTGCTATGCAGATGGGCTTTCCACTGGCAGGCGGCGGTGGACGTGATCATCCAAACGGTGAACAACTACTTCCCGGAGGGCTTCGGGGTCAATTTCAGGAGCTACCTGCTCTCCTACCGTCGCTTTAGCTGGTTATCCGTCTTTCTTCTGCTGTTCACCGCCAATGGAATCTTCGTTCCGCTCGAAGTCGCGTTCAATCGCATCTGGCATGTCAGAGAGAACCGCAGCTTTCTCCGTAATCAGCTCATCAGCCTCGGCCTGATTTTCGCTTGCGAAGCTCTGGTACTGGCATCCGCGAGCGCCGCCACTGTGAACGTGCAGTTTCTAAGCTCGCGATTCGGTGCCACGCGCCTGAGCGCTATGCTGCAATCGGTCGCGTTCCGCGCCTTTGCGCTGCTGGCAACCGGGTTGATGATCTTCCTCGTTTATTGGATACTGCCCAATGCAAAAATCCGAATTAAGAGGCTCATCCCTGCTTCTGTAGCGGTGGCGGTTCTGCTGGAGGTCTCGAAGTACGTCAATATTGTTACCTGGCCATGGCTCCGTTCCAAGCTGCGCGCCGATGTGCCGCCGTTTGTGCAATCCATCAGCATTATCCTGTGGTCGTTCATCGCCACCCTGATCGTTCTTGCGGGTGCGGAATGGTGCGCGCGGACAAGAATCGAAGACCGTTTGGATGAGCCTGCGCTTTTGACAGAGGCGAACACCGGCCGGTCGTCACAAACGTTCCCTGACCGTCACGGTTTTGTCCGGAATACTTCATCCAGTACTTCAGGGCCTTGCCGGGCGGCTTGGCTCGCAAGGCGGCTCGCTACTCCTTTACCGATAATACTTCCGAGGCAGCCGCCCAGAACTTGGATCGCCACCGCCTTGCTCCTTTCGGGAGTTGCGCTGCTAAGACGTTTCGTGCCGACCCGGCGCCAGCTTCAGCCGACCCGCCGCATCTTTTGCGCCCCGAGTAGCAAGTCGATCCTTCAAAAACTCGGCTTCTAAGAGGGGTATGAAGAAGGGACGATTCAGCGAAGAGCGGATCATCGGTATTTTGAAGCGGCATGAGGCCGGGCAGAAGGTGAGCGATCTGGCACGGGAGCATGGCATCAGCGAGGCCACGATCTACACGTGGAAGGGCAAGTAGGGCGGCATGGAGGTCAGCGAAGCGCAGCGCCTGAAGAGCCTGGAGGATGAGAACCGGCGGTTAAAGCACTTAGTGGCCGATCTCAGTCTGGACAAAGAAGTGTTGAAAGCCGTGATCTCAAAAAACGGCTGGGGCTCGCAGCTCAACGGGAAGCTATAGGGTTTTCCGTGAAGACGTTCGAGATCAGCGAACGAAGAGCCTGCGGGCTGATGGATGTGTGGCGCTCGAGCTGCTGGTATCAGCAAAAACCGGATCGCAACGAGGCGCTGCGCGAGCAGCTTGAGGAATTAGCCAGCGAACGGCCGCGGTTTGGATACCGGCGCTTGGGTGTGCTGTTAGCCCGGCAAGGAGAACGCGTGAATCACAAGCGATTATTCCGTGTATATCGCCAAGCGGGGCTGAGCGTAAGGCGCACGCGTCACAAGAAACTGCTGCGTATCGGCATCGCACAACCCGTTTTGTCGCAGCCCAATCAGGAGTGGTCTTTGGATTTCGTGCACGATGCGCTCGGCACCGGCCGCGCCGTCCGAGTCTTGAGCATTGTCGATAACTTCACCCGTGAATGCCTGGCCCTGGAAACCGATACATCGTTCGCGAGCCCACGCGTCACGCGAGTTCTAGATGATGTAATCGCTCAACGCGGAGTTCCAAAGGCTCTGCGGATGGACAACGGTCCCGAACTGCCCTCGCGACATTTCCTGGCCTGGTGCATGGAGCGGAAGATCGCAATGCATCACATTCAGCCCGGCAAGCCAATGCAGAACGGCCACGTCGAAAGCTTCAACGGCCGGCTTCGCGATGAATGCCTGAATGCGAACTGGTTCCGCAATCTATTCGACGCACTGCACAAGATTGTGGTCTGGCGGGACGATTACAATGGCGCCCGTCCCCACAGCAGCTTGGCATACCGCACGCCCGGACGAGTTTGCAGCTCAGTGGCAGCGCCCTTCGTCCTCGGCCCTTTCAATACCGCAGCCGGAACCGTCCGTCAAGGCTACCCTTACGGCGCGCTTACGCGCGGCCTTGACAGACGAACCCGCCTGCTGCCAGCAACCTGATATGAGGACGAAGGGCTATCCCGAAGGGCCGCCTTCGTCATAATTTCATATTTATAAGTGGACCAGTAATCGGGGGCAGGTCATCTGCGCTCATCGTCCCTCGAAACACAATGGCGGGGTGCAAGAGTGGTGGAGGGCTGCTGGGCACTTGGCGGGGTAGCGATTCCTTTTAGGCTTACATCTCAGAACGATACCTCGAGCTAATCCAAAACTGCCGTGAAGTCGAACCGCCACACGTGATTGCTATTCCGCGTACATCTCAGAACTGGACCAACACCCGGCATATCATCAAACTTCAGCTTTGTCTTGCACTGTGGGTAGAATGTGCCGGGTCCGCCAAGCCTACCTGAGAAAATGTATCCGTGTATGTCTTTGACGAGACCGCATTGAGTGAAGGGGATACGAGTAAAGCCAGTTGAGTGCACGATCTTAATCAAGAGCAGTATTAGCGCACCCGGAAAACATAAAACGAAGATGGGCCACGTCGAAGGCGCGGCGGTTTCGGTGTGAGCTAATCCCCTTATATGGCTGCAGCTATTTAAGATCAGCCCTGTAAAAAACTCGTTGATCATGGACGAGCCCGCAGCAGGGCGTTGAACTATCCGAGCTTCTGGCATGGTAATCGAGTTTGCCGCGTGCTTTCCCTGGCGATTAGTTCATGCGATGAACAGGCACGGCTCGTTTCACGGCCTTCCCATTTACTCTAGCCCGAACGCTTTCGTGAGAGAAAGATTCCGACAGTAGAAGCGCCTATCCGGAATGAGATCCGCGTTCATCCGAGCAAAGAGATTCTCTTCCTTCCGGCTCACCAGCGTATTCCAATCGAGATCGGAAATGCCGCTCAAAAACGGTGAGTACACAACCCGCTTTCCCGCGCGAAGGGCATGTGCGCCCGCCCACGCGCCGAGGAACGCCACGGAACCTTCGGGCGGCATATTGCGCCCGACTTCCAAAAGAAATCGCGCCTTTATAACTGCTAATTGAGTGGAAACGGCGCTGACCGAACGCTGCTTCAACATCTGGGCGAAGTATCCAGGGTCGTCAGCCGTGCGGCCGCGGTTCGGGTCGCCGCACGCACCTCCGAATCCGAAATACCGGCCGCCCTCGGTAATTATGCCTTTCCGGTTTCGAATGCGTCCGCCAACCATGACCGTACCCGGGTGTAGCTCCGTTATGCCGAGCGCTTCCCAGAACCAGTCGGCATTTTCAATCTCGACATCCTGGCCAATGAGATGGACGAGGCCATCCGATTCCGCGAGTTCCTCAGCCAGGGACATCAGGCTCTTCGCCTCTGTGCGGGCGTCGGATTCGTCGAGCACGATTGTCGCCCGGGCTGCTGATCCGCTCCGAGCTCTAACAAACGTCCAATGCGAAGCGCCGCCCAGTAGCGGGCTACATTCAACCCGAAACTTGCACGCGTGTCCAGTGGCATCCAGGAAGCGCTGCAGTACAGCCTTTTGCGACGAATGCACAGCGGGTTTATTCGCAGCATCATCGGCAGTTGAGCCCGCGTGGACGCGCCAGCTATACAGAACCTCCGGAATGTGTATGGCGCTATAACCGGCGATCAGGAATCGAACAAACAGATCCCAATCGGGGCTGGCCTCCGTCTTCGGATCGCTGTAAGCTCCCAACTCGAGCGCCTTTGCGCGGTCCACAACTCCCAGGTGCGCGATGTAGGCCGAGTTCAGCAGCAGCACCGGGTCCCAATCCGGCTTGAAATACGGTTGGTAAAACCTGGGTTCATTAAATGCGGTGCCGATCGCTTTATCTTCATCGCTGTAGAGCAAAGGCGGATAACCGGCGGAGATTACCCAGGATGTCACCACGCGCAGCGCCTCTGGGTGAAGGTAATCGTCCGCATCCACAGGCAGCACGTATCGGCCGCTGGCTTGCTCCAGGCACTGCCGCAGTCCTTTCGTGATTCCGATATTCGCGGGAAGCGGCAGCAGCTTTATCCATTTGTAGCGGGCCAGTTGCTGCATATACTGCAGCAGGTAAGGTTTTGAGCAGCCGTTGTCGAGAATCACCCATTCGCACGCGCCATTCTCGTTCTGCTCGATGATCGACTGGGCCAGCTTTTTTAAGTAGGGGACTGGACTGCCGTCCCACACCGGGGTGAGAATTGAGAGTAGACCGGGCCGTAACGGCTCCCCGTAGGCAGCTTTCAACTGCAACTGCCGCCTGGACAGCCACTCGCGGTACTCGCGAATCTCGCGATTGGGAAGCAGCAGGTCCGTCTGCCGCCGCAGCGCTCCCTTGACGAATGCCGGCAATCCGCGCCGCAGCCGACGCCAGTTTTCCCGCGCCGCCGGCACTCGGTCTAATGGGACATTCCGCACCTTCTGTCTGCCTGTTTCACATTCTCGCAAGCTGATATGGTTTTAGAAGCTAACGGTTGTTTAGAAATGGTTCAGCAGGACGACGTTGAAGCGCAACTGCGCGCCAGCAATGAGGCGCTGCAGCAGCTTAGATCGGAATTTCGAATTTCTCAGCGGCAGCTTACCAGGGCGCTTGAGCTGCTCGATAAACAGCAGTCGCAACTGACTGTACACGAAACGTCCATTGCCCGGCTCGACCGCATTTTGATGGAGATGCTTTCCGGGCGCGTGTGGAGGACGCTCAGCGCCACCGGCAAGCTGGTTAAGCGAATCTTGCCATCACGTTACGCGGTCATGGGCGACCTGGTTGCAAGAGGGCGAGAGAACTCTTACCTGGTTTGCGACGAACCCAAGCCAGCGGATCTGAGGCCACGGAGCGGAACCATCACTGTTCGAGGGTGGGCAATTGCGCAGCGCGGAGTGGATTGCGTGCAGGTCGAGATCATCGGCTTGGCGCCCGTTGAAGTAAAGCCTTCTGTCGCACGCCCCGATGTCAAGAAGTCTCATCCGGATCTTGATCCAACTGGCCGCTCCGGGTTTCTCGCGGAACTGAATACGCTTCCTCTGCCCAATGGGCGTCACTCCGTTCTGGTACGCCTCATTTCCAAAAGCTCGGTTCTGGCTGAAATACGAACTGCCGTTACCATCGACCACGAAAAAGGCTTCGCCTCTGAGTATGAGCGCTGGATCCACGAGTTCGAGCGTCCTGACGATGAGGTGATTGAGCTGAAGCTGATGAGTGTCCAGAACCGGCCTCTTATCAGCATTCTCATGCCGGTTTACAACACAGACCCAGCGGAGCTTACGGCGGCTATTCAATCCGTGCTCGATCAGTCGTACAGTAACTGGGAACTGTGCATTGCGGATGATTGTTCATCGAAAGCTGAAGTCCGCGAAACTCTGGATAGCTTTGCACGGCAGGATTCGCGGATCAAAATCGCATATCAATTTGAGCGCGGCGGAATATCGCGAACCTGCAATGCGGCATGGCAGATGGCAGCCGGCGAGTATGTCTGCTTCCTCGATCACGATGACACGCTGGCTCCGCACGCCTTGGCTTACATCTGCGAGGCCTTGGACAAGAACCCCGAAGCAGACGTGCTCTACAGCGATGAAGACAAAATCGATCAGCGCGGCAAGCGCTTCGATCCCTTTTTCAAACCGGACTGGTCACCAGATTTGCTGTTATCCGAGAACTACATCTGTCATCTGCTGCTGCTGCGGCAAGACCTGGCAAACAAAATCGGCCGCTTGAACCCTGAACGTGATGGAAGCCAGGACTACGACCTGATCCTCAGGGCATCCGCACAGGTGGCGAACATCCAGCACATACCCCGCGTTCTCTATCACTGGCGAACCAGCGAATATTCCACGGCGGCCACAATAGAAAACAAGCAATACGCGCTGGATACCGCACGCAAGGCGCTCGAGCAGCACTGCAAAAATGTGCCTGGCCAGCCTGGAGTCGAACCCGGCGCGGCAGTGGGCCGCTGGCGTGTGCGATACGCCATTCCTGAAGGGACCCGCATCAGTATCATCATTGCTTCCGGCGGGAAGGTGGATGTCTTGCGCGATAACCTGGACAGCATCTTTGGGAAGACCACTTACCTCGATTACGAGGTCATCGTAGTTGACAACTCTCGCCAGAACGCGATTGCGGCTTTGGTGCGGGAGTGGCAGGGGCGTCACCGGAACCTCCGCTACCTGGATTGGCGCAACAAGCCCTTCAACTATTCGGCCATCAATAATGCCGCGGCCCGGCAGTGCGACTCTCCCGTACTGCTCTTTCTGAATGACGACACTTCGGTGATCACCGGCGAGTGGCTGGAGGCCATGGCTGAGCTTGCCATGCGTCCCGAAGTAGGGGTGGTTGGCCCGAAACTGCTCTATCCAGATGGCCGCATCCAGCATGCCGGCGTTGTACTGGGGCTCTACGATAACTGTGGTCATGCATTTAAAGGACTGGAGGGTGGCGTCAGCCACTACTTCGATTTCTCCGATATCGTCCGCAACGTGAGTGCTGTAACAGGTGCATGCCTGATGACCAGGGCGGATGTGTTCTGGCAGGTGGGCGGCTTCGATGAGGGGCAGTTCGCAGTTGCCTTCAACGATATCGATCTCTCTCTCAAGATTGGAAGTGCTGGCTATCGCGTGCTCTACACTCCCCACGCGCAGCTCTATCACTACGAGGCATTCTCGAAGACCTCGAAGGATCTCATCCCGCATCCCGAAGAGGTGGCGGCCATGCGTTCAAAGTGGGACAAGATCATCGCGCACGACCCGTACTATAGCCCGAATCTCACGCGCAATGAAGAGGATTACTCCCTTCGAACTCGCATTTAGGCGACAAAACCGTTAATCTGGAAGAGAGGACGTAATGGCCGAACCAAAAAAAGAGAAGATTTGGGATGTAACTTTTGACGGAAGGACGATAGTTAATGCCAAGGCCTTACTGCGCGATCCGGAGGTAAGGCGTACCATCAAGAAGCTTTCAACACTCAAAGAGCCTCCCCGGAATGGCCGCGGAATTACGTTCCTGACACCCCGAAAAGCAGACTAGCCAATTTCGAGGTAGATGCCGTATAACCTGCTTCTGCTGCCCCTGCTGGGCGGGTTCCTTTTTATTCATCTTGCTCATTATTTCCGGTTCGGCGCACAGCGCCTGGATGGCTACCGCTTGCTGTTTCAATCGGCGATCGCCGGGACCTGTCTGGCTGCGATCGCGCGAGTCATAATCGAGCTTCTCGAGCGGAGCGCCATCGGGGCCTTTGGCTTGGCCCTCTGGTCCGCCTTCTTCCCATTCAAATACTCTGCAGAGAGTTCAATTTCCTTCATCTTGGGCCCGGTATTCGCCGGTATTGTCAATCTGCTGATAGGGAAGCGCCGCGCGAGAGAGATCGAGATCCGCAAACACGGAAATGCGCTGATGCAGCTTCTTCAGCGCGCTACACGAGATAACCTGCTCATATCTGTAACGCTGGACAATCGAAAATGGTACGTGGGCTGGGTAACCGAATCTCCCAACCTAGACCCCCAGGAGCTCTATTTCCGGCTGCTACCCTTCACCAGCGGCTACCGCGATAAGGATACGTTGGAAACGTTCCGAACCGTGTTCTACCAAAACGTTCTCGAAGATGAGTCCCTCGATCCGGATGAGTTCTTCATCACGCTGCCTCTGAAAGACATCAAGACTGCGAACCTGTTCGATGCCGACGTGTATAACCAGCATTTCGCCGAATCGGGCGAGCCGTCCGCTACTGCGTAAATCACGGCGTGTATTTCTGGACCGTTGTATGGTGATATGGTACGAGTATGGCAACGACCAAGGTCACGTTCACGCTCGATCCAGTCTCAATCCAGCGTTTACAGGATGCGGCGGACCGGCTCGCACTAGCGAAGAGCGAGGTGGTTCGTGAAGCCATCATGGAATTTCACGATCGTCTTGGGCGGCTTAGTGACCGCGAACGTTCTGCCATGCTTCGTGCGTTTGACGAACTGGTTCCGCGCATTCCCCGGCGAAGCAGCGCGACCGTGCACCGGGAGCTCGCACAAGTGCGGCAGGCGAGAAAAGCAGGCGGACGCCGTACCCGGTCAGATCAGACATGATGCTTTTGGATACTTCGGTTCTGGTCGACAGCCTTTCCGGCCCTAAGCGGTCCGCCCCCGCTCTCCGCGCTGCTATCGAACGGGGTGAGCGGATACTCCTTCCCACTCTCGTCCTTTATGAGTGGCTCCGCGGCCCTCGATTGCCGGCGGAAGTCGCGGCTCAGGAGGCTCTCTTTCCAGCCGCTTCCACCGTTGCGTTTGGAGCGCGAGAGGCTTCGCTAAGCGCAGAGCTTTACAGGTCGCTTAAGCGCCCCCGCGGGCGCGAAATCGATCTCGCCATCGCCGCCTGCGCAATCGTTAGGGAGGCTGATCTATGGACACTGAACGCTGCGGATTTCAGAGATATTCCTCAGCTTCGGTTGATCCATTAGCCTACCCTGCTACAGGCGATCGACACTGAAGCGTCCCGGGCCGGCTATCAGAATTGTGAGCGCGCCGGCCAGATACAACCAAGGCAGTTCCCCATTTCCAGGGCCGTGGAATCGATAGTGATGAACCAGGATGAAGGCCATGCATGTGTTCACCGTTATCACGAGCGCTGCCCAGCGTGCCGCTATCCCAAAGAAAATCAGGATGGAGCAAATGCCATCTGAAAGAAGCGAAAACGCCAGAGTGGGAACGGGGCCGATGTGCAGCGGATCAGGAAAATGTCCCGCCATCGCTGAAAACCTCGAGATCTTCTCCAAGCCGTGGCACCAGAACAGGCTGAACCCGAGCATGAGTCGCAATACGAGCAATGCAAAACTGCTACTCCGCGGAACAAAGCTAAGCGTCAGAAAAGTTCTCATTCGCCATAGGGTATCAGGCTACGAATGGCGTAACGAGATGCTTTCGCGTTCTTAAAACTCTCATTCATACCGCAGGGCCTGAACCGGCTCGATTCGCATGGCGCGGAGCGCGGGCAGGAACGAAGCCACGATGGTTGCGGCAATCAGAATAGCCGCAGTGAGCATAAACGACGACGGGTCGAACCGCGATACTCCGAACAGCAAACCTTCGAGTGATCGGGTGAGCAGCGTTGCCGCTCCAACGCCCACCACAATGCCGATCAGCCCGAGCACCAGCCCTTGTCGAATTACCTGGAGCAAGAGCCGCCGCGGTTCCGCTCCAAGCGCCATGCGGATTCCGAATTCCGACATGCGCTGCTCCACCGAATACGAGATTACGCCGTAGATGCCGACCGTTGCTAACCCGAGCGCAAGAACCGAGAACATACCCAGAATCAACGTCAGGAAACGTGGACGGGATGTCGCGGCGGCGATGACGTCTTCCATCGAACGCACTTTGGCAACCGGAAGAGTCGGATCTATCGAAGCGACAGCTCGCCTGGCCTCACGCGCCAGTGAGAGTGGATCTCCGCTCGTCCGCAAAACGACATCCGGCGTGGAACCGGCAGACAGCCGATACGGTATGAAGATCTCCGTGCCGGCCGGCTTATCGACCCCGCCGTTCTTCAGATCCGCGACAACGCCGACCACGGTGCACCACGTGTTTGCGCCACGGCGGTAGGGCTTGACTCGTCTGCCAATCGCCGATTCGTGCGGCCAGAATGTGCGTGCCATGGCGGCGTTGATAACCACGCCAGGCGTATTCTTATCGCCATCGCGCAGTTCCAGGAAGCGGCCTTCCATGAGACGCGCTCCCAGTGTCTCGAAAAAATGGTCTCCAGCCACTTGATAGTAGGCAACATTCTGGATGGGTCCGCCAGGCACTTTGACGAAGCCCTCGATATCCGTATCGTTGTCGTTCTCCGGACGGAGCGGTGGCAAGCCGTCCATCATGGTCACGGATCGGACACCGGGCAATCGGCCAAGCTGCTCCTGAACTTCAGTCCAGAACCTCTGTCTTGTGGCCTGGTCCTTGTAGGTGGCCTCAGGGAGATTGATGTTGAACGTCAGTAAGTGATTCGGATTGAAGCCGGGATTCACCTGCTGCAGATTCCAGAAGCCGCGCACCATGAGTCCTGCTCCGGCAACCAACAGAAAAGCCATCGCCATCTGCGCGATTACCAGAACTCCCCGAAAGCGCTTCGATGTCACACTAGCCGAGGCGCGCCCGCTGGACGCCTTCAGCGTATCGTAGACCCGTATAGCGGAGACGTGAATAAAGGGCGCGAGGCCAAAAAGAATACCCGTGATCACCGCCACGGCCAGCGTAAAGGCCAGCACGCGTCCATCAAGGTGAATTTCATCCGCTCGCGGAATACTCCCGGAGTTCATCGCCGCAACCAGGCCCAGGCTGCCATCGGCCAGCATTCCTCCCAGTGCCGCGCCAATGAACGAGAGCAGCACTCCTTCGGTGATGAATTGCTTCATCAGATGGCTGGTAGATGCGCCGATCGCGCGGCGAATTGCAATCTCGCGCTGCCGCGATTCGCTCCGGGCAAGCAACAGGTTTGCTACATTGACGCACGCAATCAAGAGGACAAATACCACCGCTCCCAGTAACATAAGCATCGAGTTGCGAACGCCCCCGACTACTTCGTCGTAAAAGGGATACATCGAAACGGGATGCGTGTGTGGGTTGAAAGCGTGATAATTCGGTGACGCAGTCTCGCCCCATCGCGCAACCAAACGCGACATCTCATCACGCGCCTGAGCCAGCGTTACGCCAGGCCGGAGCCGTCCAAGTACGTTGAAATTATGACCTCCGCGGTTCGTGCTCTTCGGATTCAGTTGAAGAGCACTCCACGCTTCCGTCTGGTCGGTCTGGCCAGGAGGGAAAACGAAACCTCGCGGCATCACCGCGATAATCCTTGCTTTCGCATTGTTCAGGTATGTATCGCGTCCAATCACATTAGGGTTTCCGGCGAACGCGCGCTTCCATAATCCGTACGACAGCATCACCACCGGCGGCGCGCCCGGCACGTCATCCTCCTTCGTCAGCAGATGCCCAAGCATCGGTTTCGCCTCGAGCAGCTTCGGCAACTCCGCCGTCATATAGGTAGTGGTTACACGCAAAGGCTGACTCTGTCCGGCGATATTCGCGCCCGTTGTCGCCCATGCCCCAATCGCCTGAAACGATTTTGCGGCGTTTTTCAGGTCAAACACTTCCGGCTCGGAGACCCAGAACTTGTGCAGTCCGCCGTTCGGAAAAGTTGGAAATTCCGTGTAGATGCGGACTAGTCGCTTGGCGTCACGGTAAGGAAGCGGCCGCAGCACGACCGCGTTGACAATGCTGAATATTGCGGATGTCGCTCCGATGCCGAGCGCGAGGCAAATCAGTGAGGCTACTGTAAACGTGGGAGAGCGCAACAGGCTGCGAACAGTGTGCCGGAGCATGGCATAAGTGTATGCAACAGCGCGGCCAAATCTACCGCGCTGATTCTATGAACAAAGCAGCCGGGCAGACGTTCGGAAATGGGACCAACCGGTACGCATGTGAACGCCTATCGCGGCAGCCAGAATGGTTCCGATGTAGCCACAAACGTGACAGGAACTTCCGTTATGAACGTTTTGAGCCAGCGCGTACACTCCTCCATCCCCGCCTGTTCGGATTTGACGTGGCCGATGATAATCAGAGCTTTGTGCTTATGCTCGGTCGCAGCGTCGGCAACGTATTCAACCGTTTCCCACTCAGGAGTTTCGCCGATGAGCAGCGCTTCGACATCATCTCGTTCAAGCATCTGAATCTGTTTGGCGGAGCCCGCGGCGCCGGGCAGGAAACCAACTTTCGTCAGCGTCAAATGCGGATCGCCCACCACGCGCAACGCACGAACGTCCAACTTGCGCTTCACGGTTTCAGCGAGGCTGTCCAGCGTGGTTTCAGGCAGCGTGAAAAGGTACTGATTCTCTGGATTCTGAAACCTCTCCCAACCCAGCGCGTGTGTCATGCCGAGCAGGATGCCATCCGGTTTGCGGGCGTGCCAATGATCATGGAATCGCCAGACCACCAGATGATGATCCTGGATAAACTTCTGCTTGGCCGCAAGCACCGCGTCATTCTGTTTTTCAAGCTGGCTGGTGGAGTCCAGATGGTTATAGAAAGTCGGCTCGTGCGTAATGACGAAGTTATTGCCGGACGCCGCCGCGCGCTCGAGTACCTCCAAAGTCGCCATCATCGTTACCGCGATTCCCGTGACCGGCTCATCGGGATTGCCGGCTTTGAACGTATCCACAGTTGGAGTGGTCCAGGGCACGCCAACATTTTTCTGAATGCGTTCTACAATCTGGCGCGCTGTCGGCTTATTTTGAGCCATTACAGGAAGGCACACCGCGAGGCCGGCGATCAGGGCACCAAATCGCCGCATACGAAAGCTCCGCACAAATTCGGATGCGCACGCGAGGATGCCGGCCCTCGACATATCCACTACGGTGACATACATTATCTACCCTCATGCAAATGCTGTCATAATAGGCTAACTCGAAAGCTGGCAAGCCGATCGAGAAGGCATCCTGTTACGGAGGCACCATGCATTTCAGGCGTTTCGCCGCAATCGCGCTCTCGTCGATAACGACTTTCATTTTGACAACGCCTATGCAGACTCAGACGTCCGTTGGACAGCGGCGCGGCGCGCTCAACAAACTGCTGGATGAGCAGTGGCAGTACACCATGCGTGAATCGCCAGAGTTTGCAACGATTGTCGGCGACTACCGGTACAACGATGGCTGGAGCGACAACTCTCTTGCGCATCTCGCGCAGCAGAATGAAGATACAAAAGCATTCCTAGCGCGCTTTGAAGCCATCGACACAACTGGCTTCCCTGAGCAAGAGTCCCTGAATAAAGAGCTGATGGTCCGGAACCTGAAAGACGTAATTGAAGGATATGAGCTTAAGACCTTTGAGATGCCTGTCGACCAATTCAACGGCGCCCAAATATTCCTGCCTCAGTTTTCCTCCGTGGCGCCTTTCGATTCCGTGAAACACTACGAGGATTACATTGCGCGGCTGAACGCAATTCCGGCGGTGATAGACCAGCTTATCGAGATCATGCACCAGGGTGAGAAGGACAAGCTGATGCCGCCGAAGTACCTGCTTGAGAAAGTAGTCGGGCAATGCCACGCTGTCGCCGATCCAGCGGGCGTTCAAAGCGCGTTTGCTCAGCCCCTGGCAAAATTTCCCGGCACGATAGCGCCAGCGGATCAAAGGCGAATCCGCGACGCTATGGTGGCATCGATCGACCAGCGAGTTCGCCCGGCCTATATAAGGCTCAGCTCGTTCATAGAGACCCACTACGCCCCGGAGGGGCGAACCGAGATGGGTGTCTGGTCGTTGCCGAACGGAGATGCGCTCTATCGCTACGCCATCCGCACCCAGACGACCACCGATATGAGCGCCGACGAGATACACAAACTGGGCCTCGCGCAGGTTGCGGAAATCGAAAAAAAGCAGACTGTAATTGCGCTGAAATTGGGAGCGAAGAATCTGAAAGTTTTTCGTGAATCGCTGAAGACGAATCCGAAAGTGATACCAAGCTCGCGCGAAGAAATCCTTAAGATTTACCGCGGCTACATTGCGCAGATGCAGCCGGAACTGCCGAAGCTGTTCGGGCTGCTGCCGAAGGCCCCGGTGGAAGTGGTGGCAGTGGAGCCGTTCCGGGAAAAGGAAGCGGCCGCGGCCGAGTATAGGGCTGGCACACCGGACGGTTCACGACCGGGCAAGATATATGTGAACACGGGCGATTATCGACATCGTTTCACGATCAACATGGAATCTACCGCATACCACGAGGGCATTCCGGGACACCATATGCAGATTTCGATCGCCCAGGAACTGCCGACGTTGCCGCCGTTTCGCCAGCACGGAGGGTACACGGCATACAGCGAAGGATGGGCTCTCTACTCTGAGCGGTTAGGCAAGGAAGTAGGGTTCTATCAGAATCCCTACTCCGATTTTGGCCGCCTGAACGATGAGCTGTTGCGCGCGTGCCGGCTGGTGCTGGATACGGGCGTGCATTCGAAGCACTGGACGAGGGAACGAATGGTCGAGTTTTTCCGCGAGCACTCCGGTGAAGACGAGCCCGACATTCAGGCCGAAACCGATCGTTATATCGTGATGCCGGGACAGGCACTTGCCTATAAGCTGGGGCAACTCAAATTTATCGAACTGCGGCAGCGGGCCAAAGAGCAGTTGGGCGCGAAGTACGACGTTCGCGCTTTCCATGACGAGATGCTTAACGGTGGAGCACTGCCGCTGGACACGCTGGATGCACGGACAAACCGGTGGATCGCCGAGGTAAAGGCAGGAAAAGCCCCCAGCGAAAAGCCCTAAGAACGAAGCAGCCGTAACTCAGGTGGACGCGCCGACCGCTCGCGAAAGGTCGCGGACGGCTTCTATTTGATGACTCCCTTCGATTCATCAACGGTCAAGAACTGATTCGGATTGATGTTCCTGAACTGCTGGCGCGTACCGCTTGGCCAGTCCACTTCGAGCGAAGAGATGGTTTTATCCTGTCCAAGACCGAAGGTCAGCGCCAGATCGCTTTGCGAGCAATAGCTGGACCCACTGTGGACCGTTTTCCACTGCTTGCCCAATACGCTTTGGACACGCACAATCGCGCCCAGCGCACTCCGGTTGCACTTGGTTCCCGTAAGTCGAACGGTGATCCAGTTATTGCGATTCCCTCCTTCGTTCGTGAAGAGTACCGCCGAACCGTCGTTCGTGTTGATGAGGACATCCAGATCGCCATCGTGATCGTAATCAGCATACGCCGCGCCGCGCGCGACAATGGGGCGCTGAAAATCTGCTCCGAGCTGGCTGCTCACGTTTTGGAAATGCCCGTGTCCCTGGTTCCGGAACAGCAGCGGAGGCTCGCGGTACTGCACCTTCGGCTGAATTCGATTGATGTCGGGCTCGATATGGCCGTTCGCGGCGAAAATGTCATCCCAGCCGTCCAGATCGTAATCGAAAAAGAACGCGCCGAAAGTTAGGTTCAGAAGGCTTGCCCGGCCGACTGTCGACGAGGGTGCCTCATCCACAAAGAAGCCTTTTCCTTCGTTGTGATACAGCCCCAGCATCTGGTTTGCAAAATTGCCGACCAGCAGATCGGGCCTTCCGGAATGGTCGTAATCGGCAGCATCCACGCCCATCGCACCGCGGGCCACGCCATCTTCGCCGTACGCTACACCGGCCTGCATTCCTTCTTCCGTGAACGTGCCGTTCCAGTTATTGCGATAGAGCTTGCTCGGTTGCGTGTCATTCGAGATGAACAGATCGGGCCAGCCGTCGCCGTTGTAATCGAACACCACCACGCCAAGCGACTTGCTGGTTGCGTCGCCGAGCCCGGCTTTCTGGGTCACATCTTCAAACTTGCCGTTGCCCAAATTGTGATAGAGCTTCGACGAGGTTCCTTTGTACGACTCCGGCGTGCAATACGACTTGGTCGTGCCATCGAGCGAGCACCATAGATCTTTCTCCTTCGACCATGTCACATAATTGGCGACAAAGAGATCGGCTTTGCCGTCGTGGTCATAGTCAAGCCACGCAGCGCTCGTTCCAAAGTTCGCATTGTGAATGCCGCTTTGCGCAGTTACGTCGCGAAAATGGCCGTGCCCTTCGTTGTGGAATAAGTGATCGCCGTCGAGCGCAGTGATGTACACATCCGGGAGCCCGTCATTGTCATAATCCGCCACGGCCACGCCCATGCCGTACATCTCGACATCCAGACCGCTGCCCCGCGTGACATCGGTGAACGTGCCGTTGTGATTGTTGCGATAGAAAGCCGGCAGCCAGTGCTTTCCGTGCGGCGTGAAATCTTTTCCGTTGATCAGCAGGATGTCCGGCCAGCCATCGCCATCCAGATCAACGAAAGCACAGCCGGAGCCCAACGTTTCGGGAAGATACTTTTTCCCCGTGGCGCCGGAATGATGGACAAAGCGGATACCGGCTTTCTCTGTCGAATCGACGAATCGGATGCCTGCCGCGGCTGTTGTCGATCCGAACGCAAAAAGAGAAAGCGTCGCCGCGAGACACAGAAACGCGCCGAGAAGGAGAGCAGATATCTTCATTGCTAAGTTAGCGGCACCGATTCATGATCGTGTATCAATTGCCGCTCATTGTTGTCTTCCGGGCTCACCATGCGCCGCTGCGCCGTGATGGTCTGCGATGCCTCATCCGCTTTGAATCGTTCAAACAGAATCTGCTCACGATCCGCATGGGCAGAATCGCCTAGCCCGCGGTAACAGAGCATCGCGGTATAGTGCATCTGCACATCTTCCGGGTCGATGTCGCAAACGCGTTCTAGATACTGAATGGCCTGAGCGTACTGGCGCTTCAGGAATAGTATGCGCGCAATCTCGTTCAATACCACGCGATCCCGCGGGTACTGCGATTCCACACGCTGCAGTGATTTCAGCGCCGCATCGTAATTACCATCCGATTTTTCAATCAGCGCGCGGAAGTAATAGATGCGTCCCAGCGAAGAGTCGCATCGCAGCGCGTGTTCGATGAACGGCTTGGCAGCCTCCGTCTCGCCTTCGCGAATGAGAGCCCGCGCTACATTCAGCCAGCCATCGGCATAAGCGGGATCTGCTTCCGTAACCTTCCGGAATGCGTACTCAGCGCCCTTCAAATCGCCTTGCAAAAGCAACCCGATGCCCCAATCGTTCCAGCGCTCGCGAGTGCCGGATTTCGCCACAGCATTCCAGGTAGGCGCTTGCGGTCCAATGGGAATCACGGCGTGCGCCTCCGCTAAAGTGACGATGGGCAGGTCGGGAATTCGCCCTTTGATCTGGCCTGAAACATCGGCTGGAATATTCGCCGGATCGAAGCTATATTCCAGGCTGTTGTGGTCGCTTGTTAGCAACATCGACGGCTGGCCGGGCTTCGGTTCACCCGCGTAGGAGAAATGCGTGTAATACCAAGAGAACTTGCGGTAGTTCAGCTTCGCCGTGAAATGAATCTGGCCCTTCGCGCCCTGTGGCACCTTAATGAGGTAATGCACGGTGTCGGCCGCGCCGGGCGGAATCAGGTGCGCGTACAGCGTGGTACGCGATTGCCAGGCATTGCGCTTGTTGACCATATTACCCACCGCATCCAATTGGTACGAGCGATAGAAGTGCGCTCCCGGCTCGACGGGTCCTTTACCGTTATCCTCCACCTTGCCGCTCCAGAAGATGGTCTTGCCGGAATCGTCGCAGGCCTGCAATTCCAGCCAGACATCGAAGGCATCCACCGTTCCGCCGGGGAAGAAATGGCCGATGGTGCGTGTTCTCACAACCACGTCCACGCGGACCGTCTCGCCGGGCTGCACGCTCACCTTTGATAGATCGATAGGCGCCGCCACCTGGCCAACATTGCGGATCACGGCCGGAGTGTTCTGCTCCGCTTCTTCACCCACCGCAAACGAAGTATTGGCCTGGGGCGTTCCGCCAGTACGCCGGACCATTTCGGTATCGGATTTTTGGTGGGCCACCGGGCTCGCGGCGAAAATGTCGACCGTGATAAAGCCCGATTTCAGAAACTTCTCCGTCAACGCGAGCTGTTTCTGGTCTTCATTGGCGAATGGAACCGCGGTATTCGCGCCTGGAAAACTGTGCGAGTGGACCTTGCCATTAATGTTGCCGGGGTCGTTCGAATTGACCAGCGGCATGTGGCAATCCTGGCACTTGCTGGATTTCGCCGGATAATAGAACGATCGTGCGCCTTGCCCGGATACTCCGCTTGCCTGCCAGGCATCGTATTCATTGAAGCCGCGGAACCAGCGGTACTGGTTTACCGGAACATCCAGATGCACCTTATGACAGGAGGCGCAAAAGGCCGAGCTGTTCCGCATGAATGGCTTCATGAATGTGCGGCGGTGCGCTTCGGGGGCCGAGTAGGTGACAAAGCGCTCCAGATCGGTGATGATCGGGTTCGAGCTGCTGGCAATTTCATGCAGGTTTGGATAGTCCATGATGAACCCGGCGTTGCCAACGCTGCCGTTGAGGTGAACAATGGAATGGCACGACATGCAGCTTAGACCGGCTTGCGCTTCCGGCGTATCGATCTGCTCTTTGATGGGGCGGTCAAACCGGCCGTTGAAGAAGACGGCGTGATCATGGCAGCCGGCGCACCACTTGCTCGGCTTCGTGCCTACTACCGATTGCATGTATTCGATGGATTTCCGATAGAACTGGTTATTGAACGATGCGAAATGATGCGCCGAGCTCTTCCACTGTTGGTAAATGTCCTTATGGCATTCGCCGCACTTCTTCGATTCCATAAAGAAGGATGAGGGAACGATCTTTCCAGTGGACGTGTCCGCGCCGGAAGGAAAGAACTCGCTCTTCGGCCCGGCGCCTTCCTGGTACATGGATAGAGGCACAATCCGCGAATTGACAATGCGATTGTTGGGATGGGCGACCAGATACCGGTTGCAGACTGCCACTACAAGAACCAGCGCGGCGGCCGCGCCGGCGATTTTCGCCCACTGAAAGTTTTCCCGCCGCACCAACAGCACCACGGCAGCCGCGAGCGACAGAACAACATGGACGAGAAGAACGGATTTATGATCGTGCGTGTTTCCAACCGCAACCAAAGCGGCGCCCGATACCGCGGCGATAACCACCCAGACCTGGCGTAGATCCTTGCGCGCCAGAATCACGCCGATTACTCCGGCAGCGGCTCCCAACCCGACATGCAGCAGCAGATTCACAACGTTGAACGCCGTTGCGGTGGGAAATGCCGCAAGTACCGCGCTGTTCACCAGCAGGATGGCTACCGCGACGGTGCAGAGAATTGTAAGACGACGGCGGCTCATTGCAGCTTCTTCTAGTCTCCCGTTCTGGCCGTCGCGAGTGGGCGGATCAGCCTGAGCGCCGGCCGGGTCAAGTAATCACGAACATACTGCCGGTGTTCCGCGTCGCTAGGAAAATGCTCGTCACTCTTATATGGATAAGCGCTCATCGCGTGGAACGGCAGCGGCATAACGCTCTGGCTAAAGGCTGTATTGGGATCCGCGTCTTTGGCCCAGCCATCAACCAACAGTAGATAATCGCGCGACCAACCCTTCGGCAGCGCCGGTAAATGCGTAGCCGGATACTGCAGCTTCAACTCGTCACCCGATCCCATAATTACCATCCGATCGTCCGCATTCTGGACCAGCGGCGTGACGTCCCCATAGCGCGTGTAAAGCCCGGGGGTAGGATTCCAGTTGGACACCGGACGCACCTGGTCGTAGAGAAAACGTTCGGGCTGCTGGCGGGTCGGATCGATTACTGCGCGCGAAAAGCCGCGGAAGTGGACATCGGCGCCAGCGGCATTGATTCGAGTGAGGCGAACCTGTGGCGCGCTCGAGTCTTCAATCAGAAAAATTTCGTCCCAGTACACGCACAGGTTCGTCACGATACGAACCTCACGCGATTTGGACAAAAACTTGCCCGCCAGATCGACCACGATCGTCTTCGGCTTGCCGGACGGGATGCCCATATCTTCAACTACCGTCCGCCACTTGCCGGATGCGTCCTTCACCTGAAGGTAGGGGAAGATCAGCCCTTTGCCATTTTGAGAAGCGCCTAAAAAGGTGCTGCCGTCCGCCCAATCCACCCAGCCATTCAGAACCAGAGCGGCGTGATTGCCCGCCGCCGCGTTGCCGAAATCAAGATCCAGAGTGTGCAGTTCCGCAACGCCGGCTTTGTTGTGAGCGAATGCATCGGGATATTTGTGGTCGATAGCCGCGACACGCGCCGTTACATCTCGATTGCGCGCATCGGTCGCACGAACGGGATAAGTTTTCTTCCTCGCTCCAAACAGCCGAAAATCAGGATACGGCGGCGATTTGAATTTATCGTTGGTGTAAATGTCAACATTCGACGGATGATCGACCGCTAGCAACTGCACTTGATCCAGATAGGAAACTTCGTGCAGCTCTTCGGTGATGTGGATTCGATACTTGCCGTCTTTGGGTTTGAGCGCCGCACCGGGAATCTGGATGTACTCATCATGATTAACCGGAAAATAATCGCCATCTCCCGAGCTCGCACCCAGAGGGGCAACGCCAAGCACATCCGTGATGAACTGGAACTTGTCTCCGTTCCAGGCAAAGATCATCGGGCACGATCCGGACAGGCGCTGCGCTTCGGCAATCTGAAGCGCGGCATCACCTTTTTGGTGAGGCTCATTCTGAATCAGGCCGTTCGGCCAGGTAATCCGAACGGTATCGACGTCGGCGCGCCGGTCGATTGCGAACGGCAAAGGAACGCCCTCATAAATGCGCTTGTCGTAGTAAGCGCCTGATTTCATTTCGACTGTCGCCCCAACGGCTTCCTTTAGATTCTTGATACCCTGGATGCGCACAGTCGACCAACGCTGGTCCGGGGAGGCATTCAAATACAGGTGAAGCGAGCCGTCAGCCAGCATGCGCGCGTAATCCTGGCGCTTATCCCCGTTGAAATCCGCCATCACCGGCGAAGGCGTCGTTTTTGCATCTTTGACCTGCGCGAACTTACCGGAAGCATTCACGACAGCTCGAACTTCGGGGCTGTAGCTGACCAGGTCGAGAAAACCGTCGTGATTGAAATCCTGCGCATCCAGCGAGGCCGCTCCGGGCGGGATCTCTGGAAGATTGCTCGCTTCGAAATGACCGTTCAACTTGTCGCGATAAAGAACGGCCGGATGATCCGCGTACGAGACGACCACGTCGCGAGCCGCGGTGTCGCCGCGAATCGCAAATGCTATCGCATCCAGTGCCTGCCCCTTCACAAACGGGAATGCGGCCGTTTTATTTTCGAACTTGCCGTTTCCGTCATTGCGCATCAGCACCGGATCGGGGCCGAACAGCAGGATGTCGAGATCGTAATCGTGGTCGTAGTCCAGCCAGAGGGCTTTCGTCGCGCCAGCCGTGTTAGGCAGTTCGGTGTATTTCGCAAAGGTTCCGTGATTATTGCGGAAGACGGTTGCGCCTGTCCCCGTCAATATGCACAGATCGGCTAGACCGTCGTTGTCGAAGTCTCCGGCGGCAATGTTGCGAATATCCTTCACGTTCTCCAGGCCTGAGCTCTTGACCTCATCCGTGCCGCGCTTGAACAATGCAACCCGTTCGCGCGACCAGACCAGAAGATCGGCATGCGCGGTGCCTTCGCTATCAATCAGCAGCATGCCGGAGCCCTTCGCGCCCCAGCCGGTGCTGACTACTTTGTCGTCATAACGCGTGCTCTCGTTTGCGGCAGACGGCCTGGATACGGGTGGGTCATAAAGTTCCGCATAGAAGCACCACTCCATGTCTTCTGGAACGGCAGCGCCTTCGTTGCGCTTTTTGGCTTCTTCAAAGAGTTGCCGCTCGCGGGCAGCCGCTTCCTTGTCGCCGCCGCGCTGATAGAGCGTGAAGAGCTGGAAATGTGGCCCCGCCAGATCGGGATTCAACTTTTCTGCTTCAAGAAATTCGGCTAACGCGGCCTGCGTATCGCCCTTTGACCGTAGTACCGACGCGAGATTGTAATGCGCGATCGGCTCATCCGGCACTAGCCGAATCATCCCCCGAAACTGCTCAATCGCCTTATCGTAATCGGCTGAATGTTTGTAGACGATGCCTAGATTGAACCAGGTATGTGGAATGGAGGGATCCTGCTTCTGCGCTTTGAGCAGCTCGGCGGAACCGGCATCGGTTTGCCCGGCCCGCAGCAGCGCGAGCCCGTAATTGGTGCGTTCTCTGACGGAATCGGGCTTAAGCTGAAGCGCCGCCCTCAACTGTTCCACTGCCTGCGCGTGAGTATCCGGATTCTCGTAGAACGCTTTGCCCAGGTTGCGATACTGCCAAAGCTGGGCTTCGGATTGAGGAGCGTCCGCGGCGAGCAGCAAAAATGCGCATACTGCGGCCGCCGGTCCGAGACTCCTCATTAACCGTCCATTTTATAAAAGGGCGGCTGGCAGGCACATCAACCTTTCGGTTGAGTGCAAAGAACCCGTTGTCGTGCGACCAGGGGTCGCGTGCAGATGAAGCGTCCGACCCACAAAAAGTAAGTGGCGCACGCCTTGAGCGTGCCGCTGCCGGTCTTCAGCCGGCAGGCGCTCTTTGCCTCCTCAGAGCTTTCCTACTCCCGCTTCCTCTCTTAGCCGTTAGATATTCCCCAGGCATGGAGGCACTTCACTTATGCAAGACCGGCTATTCGCCAATCCGTCCTAACGGATGAGGAAGCTGGATCACAGCATCACAAAGAAAGGAAGATGTCTATGTTTCATTCATTTTTGAAGGCATTCGTGCTGGAAGAGGACGGACAGGATCTGGTGGAGTACGCACTGCTCATGGCTTTTATCGCTTTGGGCGCGATTGCCGCTCTGACCTCGGTTCAGAAGAGTCTGAACGCGATTTGGACCAACGTGAACACGCAGCTTGGTAAGGCCCCCGTCGGCTAAAAGGTTATGGGAGCAGTGGTCTGAAATCATTGCTCCCATGCATTTTCCGTTCTAACTGTAGACGCAGTCTCAACTAAAGCTCATAAACCATGAATCGCCGTTTCGTACCTGTACTTCTGTTTGCGCTGGTAGTCTCCGGCGCCGCGAGTTTTCTCGTGTACCACTTCGTTCTCATACACGTACTAGCCGCCGGCAAGCAGCAGGCGCCCACTCAGCGTTTGCTTGTCGCGTCGCACAACCTTGAGGTAGGCGCACTCATACGGGACGCGGACTTGAAATGGATTAAGTCGGCCGATGTTCTCCCTGCCGACACCATCAATGATTCGCAGCAGGCCATCGGACGCGGCGTCGTGGCGACCATCTATGAAGGCGAACCCATCGCCTCCGCGCGGCTTGCTGCAAAAGGGGCTGGCGCGGGGCTTGCTGCCATGATTCCGGTTGGCGAGCGCGCGGTGGCACTGAAAGTCGACCAGGTGGTCGGTTTGGCAGGGTTTGTCGTGCCCGGAATGCGCGTCGACGTAATCATTGCCGGCAACCCGGGTTCTGCTCCCACCTCCAATGGAGTCCTTTCCAGAACGGTGTTGCAGAACATCCAGGTTCTCTCCGCCGGCCAGAAGATTGAAAAGAGTACCGATGGGAAACCGGAAGAGGCGCAGGTCGTCAACCTCCTGGTCACGCCGGATCAAGCCGAGATTCTGAGCCTCGCGAGCAATGAGACAAAGGTTCAGCTCGTCTTAAGGAACCCGCTCGATACCAAGGAAGAGGCTACCCACGGGACATCGGTAGCGGCACTGTTTGGCCAAAGCGTTACGGTCGCCCCGGTTCGCAAAGTCATAGTGATGCCGCGGGCTGCCCCGGTGGCCCCAAAGCCGGAGCCGACGGTGGAAGTGTTCAGCGGCACGAAGCGTACCGAGCAAAAGCTGGAAGCACGCTGATCGCGGAGATAACTCATGAAGAAAACACTCTTGATGCTTTCGTTCGCGGCCACCATGGCGTTGCAGATCGGAAATGGAGCAACTGCTCCGACCGATCTCATTGTAGGACTCAATAAGTCGACCATTCTCGAGAATGCAGCGGGCGTAAAGCGCATCTCCATTGCCAATCCCGATCTCGCCGAAGCCGTCGCGGTAAGCAAGACGGAAGTGCTGGTCAACGGAAAAGCGCCTGGCGATACCAGCCTCGTGCTTTGGGATATGAACAATCAGAGGACCATGTTCGACGTGCACATCGTAACCAGCGCCGCCCGGCCAGAAGCGGTGCGGAGCGAGCTGCAGCACGAACTCCCCGGCCAGGATGTCACGTTAACGCTAAGCGAAGGCAGCGTGTTTCTGCGCGGACTGGTCAACGACATGACGTCCGCCGATCGCGCCGCTGCAATTGCGTCCACGCTGGGCAAAGTCGTGAACCTTTTACGGGTTAAGATTCCCGACGCCGATCCGCAGATTGTCCTGAAGGTTCGCTTTGCCAGTGTCGACCGCACCGCGCTTTCACAGCTTGGGGCGAATATCATCAGCACCGGCGCCACCAACACAATTGGCGCTATCTCCACCGGACAGTTCGGATCACAGCCAACCTTCGATTTCACCCAGACTCCTTTCACAACTACCTTCAATAACCTTTTGAACATCTTCCTGTTCCGCCAGGACATCAATCTTGGAGCTATCATCCAGGCGCTCCAAACAAAACAACTGCTGCAAATTCTGGCGGAGCCAAACCTCTTGACGGTAATGGGGCATCCCGCGAGTTTCCTCGCTGGCGGCGAATTTCCTTATCCTACTTTGCAAGGCGGCGGCGCCGGCGTTGGGCAGATCACCATCCAGTTCCGCGAGTTCGGCGTCCGCATCCGTTTCCTGCCCACACTTACTCCGCGCGGAACAATCCATCTGGCGCTTACCCCCGAAGTGAGCTCTTTGGATTACACCAATGGGCTAACAGTCAGCGGCTTCACCATACCCGGTCTGGATACGCGGCGGGTTCAGACCGAAGTCGAGTTGGAAAATGGCCAGAGCTTCGCCATCGCCGGGCTGCTCGACAACCGGACCACGGAGGCATTGAGCAAGATTCCGGGCCTCTCCAATATCCCCTTATTGGGCAAACTGTTTGAGTCCCGCTCTCTGCAGAAGAACAACAGCGAGTTGCTGGTGGTGGTGACCCCTGAGTTGGTTCGCCCCATACCCGCCGGCGCAAAAACTCCGGAGATTCAGATGCCGAAATCGTTCATGAAGGGGGCCCCAACTTCGGTTCCTCTGAATCCCACAGATCCCGCTGCCCGGATGCCTAGCGTCCAGTCGCTTCCGTGGGAAACGCTCAAGAATTGGGCGGAGCCAGAACCGGCTCCCGCCTCGGCCCCAGGTGGACCTATTCCGCCGAACGGAAGTCCCGATACGGGAATGAAGCCAACCCCGCAGGCCGCTCCAGCAGCAGCTGAATCGGCCTCCGGATCCGCGCCGAAAAACCAGTGATCACATCAAAGGGAACTGTCCCGATTCTCGTAGGGGCCGTGGCATGCCCCCGGCCCTCACCGCGATCTAGCTAAGGCTACCCTATGAAAACCGCGAATCTCCTACTCGCTCTTCAGGACGATGTATTGCGCCAGGACATTGTGCATCTCCTGGAAAATTCGGAGAGACCCTGTTCGTTTCAGGAGCAGAATCCAAGCGACTGGCGTGGCCTGCTGAATCACGTTAGTCAACACCGTCCGGAAATCCTGGTCGTTGAACTATCCGCGCTCGGGGCTGACCTTTCAAGTTCGCTTCGATCCATAAAGAAGTCCGCGCCGCAGATGAAAATCGTGGCGCTGCATTCCACCGATGATCCGCAGACCATACTGGCTGCCATGCGGGCCGGCGCAAACGAATTTATTCACCCTCCGTTCAACGAAACGTTTGCGTCCGCAATTGAGCGGGTCGTCGATTCGCATACCGAAGATCGGCCGGAGCGTCGCGGGAAAGTCATCGGTTTCCTTTCGGCGAAGGGCGGTTGCGGGGCAACCACCCTGGCTTGTCACATCGCGGCTGACCTAAAGCATCAAACCGGCCAAAGCGTTCTCCTGGCCGATCTCGACCTGACTTCCGGGATGGTCGGCTTCCTCATGAAAGTGGCTTCGACCTACTCAGTTCTGGATGCCGTTACAAATCTGGGCCGCCTGGATGAGAGCCTCTGGAAAGCTTTGGTTTCTGAGTGGAAGCCCGGTCTTGGAGTCATTCCCAGTCCGGACGGTTTCACGCACGAAAGCGCGCCCGGCCGGGATGATCTTCGCCAGGTAGTGCGCTTCATGAGAACGCAGCACGATTGGGTCGTTCTTGACCTCGGCCGCAGCTTTAACGAAGTCGCTGCCGCGCTTTACCAGGAGCTTGATGAGTTGCTGCTTATATCGGTATTGGAAGTAACCGCGCTTCACGGTTTGAAGGCAATTGCCCAGAAGCTGCGTGACTGCGGTGAAGACCTTGCAAAACTACAACTGGTTCTGAACCGTACGCCGAAAATGATGGACATAACCCAGGAAGACTTGCAGAAAGTCCTCGGCCGTCCGCTGTACGCCATGCTTCCGAACGACTATCCAAGTCTGTACCAGGCGTACTCGGCGGGCACGCTGCTGCCCGCAAACAACCGGCTGGCGCAGCAATTTTCGATGTTGACTTCAAAACTCGCCGGCATTAAAGCGGGCAAACCCCAAAAGAAGTTCTCTCTCTTTCACTAGCTAAATCATGCCGACCCTCGATACTCAAACACGCCTCACGGAACCGCCTAGCGCGGCAAATGTTCGCGAAGCGTCCACCTCTCAATACCAGGAGATGAAGTTCTCGGTTCACCGGAAACTTCTGGACCGCATCAATCTGGAGGCGCTCGCCGCGCGCTCCGGCGAACAGGCCCGGCAGGAAATCCGCCCATCAGTCGCCAGACTTGTGAATGAGGAGAAGACGCCGCTTAGCCTCGTCGAGAAAGACCAGTTAATCGATGAAGTGCTGGATGAGGTCTTCGGCCTTGGCCCGCTCGAACCGCTGCTCCGCGACCGTACGATTTCCGATATTCTTGTGACCACGCCGCGGATGGTGTATGTCGAACGGGCCGGAAAGCTCGAGCGCACCACTATTGAGTTCAAGGACGATGCGCACTTGCAGCGCATCATAGAGCGCGTGGTTTCTCGTGTGGGACGCCGTATAGATGAATCATCTCCGATGGTCGACGCCAGGCTTCCCGACGGCTCGCGCGTGAACGCCGTCATACCACCGCTGGCCGTAGATGGCCCGCTGCTTTCCATCCGGCGCTTCGGCGGCTCGCCTCTGCAGCCGGTAGATCTCGTACGGAATCAATCAATCATCGAGCCCATGCTCGAAGTGATGAAGTGCTGTGTAAAGGCGCGTCTTAACATCATCATCTCGGGCGGAACAGGCGCTGGTAAGACCACCTTCCTGAACATGCTTTCCGGTTTCATTTCTCCGAATGAGCGTATCGTAACGATTGAGGATGCGGCCGAGCTTCAGTTACGGCAGCCTCATGTGGCGAGGCTCGAAACCCGCCCCGCGAATATCGAAGGCAAAGGCGCAATCATGCAGCGTCAATTGCTGATTAATGCTCTTCGTATGCGCCCCGATCGCATCATCGTCGGCGAGGTTCGTGGCGAAGAAGCGCTCGACATGCTGCAAGCCATGAACACGGGCCATGACGGATCTCTCACAACCGTTCATGCCAACAGCCCTCGCGATGCCATCAGCCGCCTCGAAGTCATGGTCAGCATGTCCAATGCCAACATCAACCTTCGCTCCATCCGCCAGCAGATTGCATCGGCAGTCGATCTGTTCGTGCAAATCTCCAGGCAAAGTGATGGTTCGCGCCGTGTAACACATTTGACCGAATGCGTCGGTATGGAAGGCGAGCAGGTGACAACACAAGACATATTCGTGTTCGAGCGTTCAGGCATATCCAAAGATGGGCGCGTTATGGGGCGCTTTCATGCCACAGGCGTGCGCCCAAAATTTAGTGAGCGGCTAAAAGCGGCCGGTCTGGATCTTCCGCCGAGCCTGTTTCAAGTCTCCGTTGACGTGAAGTAAGAGGCGATATGGTCCTTTCCATCGTTGTCTTCGGCTTCTTGTTTCTTGTAATTTTGCTCTGCGTCGGTCTGGGACAGGCCTTTCTCGTTTCGCGGCAAAAACAGCAGGTGCGATCCATGCTCCGCCGCGCGGAATCGAAAGCAACTGAGCCCCGCCCGGACCTCCTTCGGCCCGAAGCTGTCCAGGACCTGCTCACAAAGGCTCTTAGCCGAATCGGCGCATTTTCCCGCATGACGCTGTTCATCGAACAGGCGGGATTGGAGTGGACGACCGGAAAGTTTGTACTCATGAGCGCCGCAATCGGCGTCATCTGCTTTGCAATCGGCCTCAAGCTCCCGGCCTTCGCGCATTTCAGCTTAGGGCCCGTTATTCTCTTATGTCTCGGCGGTTCCATTCCCTCTTTAATCCTTGTTCGTAAACGGGCCAAACGGTTTGCGAAATTCGAGGAGCAGTTTCCAGAAGCACTTAACTTCCTGTCTCGCTCGATGCGTGCCGGCCATGCCTTCTCCATTGGTATGGAGATGCTGGTCGCGGATTCGCCAGAGCCGCTCACGAGCTGCTTCCGCCGTGTTCTGAATGATTTGCATCTTGGATCGCCGCTTGAAGTGGCTCTCGGAAAGTTAATCGCTCTTGTCCCATTGATCGATGTGCGTTTCTTTGTTTCCTCCATTGTGCTCCAGCAGGGTACAGGCGGAAACCTGAGCGAGATCCTCGACAGTATGGCTCATATCATCCGTGAGCGGTTCCAACTGAAGGGTCAAGTGAAGGCCGCTGCCGCCCATGGGCACATTACGGGTTTGGTTCTCGCGATCATGCCAATAATAGTGGCCGCACTGTTGTTTTTCATTTCACCCGGTTATCTTATGGTGCTGTTCCGTGATCCCACGGGCAAAAAACTGCTGATGGGCGCCGGCATCGGACAGGTGATTGGTTATCTCTGTATTCGAAAAATCGTAAACATTAGAGTCTGATCCATGCTAGTCTTTGTAACTATTCTGCTCTTTCTCATCATCGGCGCGGCGATAGCGTCATTCGGTTATGTTCGTTTTGTCAAGCCGGTTAGTATGCTGGATCAGTTAGCTGCCTCTACCACCGAGATAGCGTACACGCCCGCCGCCAGCTTTGAAGCTAAGCCTGCGGAGGGCATGGCTAAGCTCCTAGGATCGATAGGACGTCTAATCCCGAGCTCGCCTCAGGATACGAAGTTGATGAATCGGGAATTGGGAGCGGCTGGCTTTCGTTCACCACACGCGGCCACTATTTACCTAGGCATAAAAATCACGACTTGCGCGATTCTGCTGCTCGTAGCATTTATAGTTCGTACTCACGTTACGCAGAATCCGCTTAACCGGCTTTTGCTTCCAGTATTCGGAGGCGTAGGCGGGTACTTACTGCCCGGTTTTATTCTGGGGCGCTTAGTAAACGGGCGTCGGCTGAAGATTCGCCTCGCACTTCCCGACGTTCTTGACCTGCTGGTTATTTCCACTGAAGCAGGATGTGCTCTCGATAAGGCCATCCTGAATGTCAGCCGTGAATTCAAGACGTTTCATCCGGCTATCAGCGAGGAACTTTCGATGGTGAATATGGAGATGCTGGCGGGCGGCAGCCGTATTGACGCCTTAAGAAACTTCGCGAGCAGAACAGGAGAAGAAGAGCTGAAGAAACTGGTCGCGATCCTCATCCAAACGGACCGCTTTGGCACCAGCATCGCCGAAGCGTTGCGAACCCAGTCTGAATTTCTACGTGTTCGACGGCGTCAGGAAGCCGAGGAGCGCGCCGGCAAAGTAGGAGTAAAGCTGGTATTTCCCATCTTCTTCTTCTGTATGCCAGCGCTGACCATCATTGTCGCCGGACCTGGCTTCCTCCAACTATTCAAGAGTCTCCCGGCTTTAGCCGGAATGCATTGAGGAGCGCGCTTTGGCCGTGCAACAATCCGCACCCGGAACCCACTCTTTTGATGAGATACCCGAGTTACGAAAGGAGAAACCATGGGTCACGTGATACTGCAAGCTGGGCTTTGGGTCGCTTCAGCGGCAACTTTGCTGCTTTACTTCAAACGCCGCCGCAACCGGAAATCGATGCAATAAGCTTGATCGCTGTTCGCATGAGAGCCATGAGGAAGCAGGCGGGAGATCAAACCGGTTCTGAAATCGTAGAGTTCGGGCTTGTCATACTCCCGCTGCTTGCCGTCATGTTTCTGATTCTGGACATTTCCTGGATTTTCTTCGCGCAGGCCACTCTTCAATATGCCGCCGGAACAGGTGTTCGATATGCAATTACAAGTAACGTCATGAAGGGGCCGATCGGGTTGCCCTTGGGTCAGGACGTCTCCATCAAATCCATCATCCAGCAGAACTCCATGGGATTCCTAGCCGGCCAGGCTGGCCTGGATGAAATCACCATCAATTACTACAGCCCGTCGGCTCCCTCAAAGCCGTTGATGGGTCCGGGCAGTAACGCCGGTGGGAATATCATCGAAATTTCTGTTAAAGGCGTTCAGGTAAATCCACTCGGGTTTGTATGGCCTGGTGGTCCTACGACTCTTTTCCTAGCGGCGAGCTCAACGGATGTCATGGAGAGTTCTCCCGGCGGCCTCCCACCACCTCGTTAGCTCTATGCTGCCAATCCGCCACCGGTCAGAGCGAGGGAGTGCGCTGGTCGAGTTCGCCTTCACATCGCTGGTATGGGTTCCGCTCCTGCTCGGCACCATTATCTTTGGATTCAACCTTCTATCGGCGATCCAGGTGAGTCAGCTCTGCCGCGATGCGGGACATATGTATGCCTACGGCATTGATTTTACACAGCCGCAGAACGCGGCAGTTTTACAGCGGCTGGCGAGCAATCTGAATATAAACATGCAGCAGAATTCCGGAAATGGCTACATCGTGTTTTCTAAAATAACTCTGGTCACTGATGCCGATTGCGCAGCGGCCGGGGCATCCGACCCGTGCTCCAATCGCAACCAGTATGTCTTTACCGCCTTATTGGTTTTTGGAGATCACGCAGGCGCACAAACATCGTTAGGCAACCCGAACCCTAGGTTTTTTCAGTCAGGAAGCGTCATTCAGCTCTCAGACTATCTGGATAATGCATCCTTGGTCGCCAAGAATTTTCCAAGCCTAAACATAACATTCATTCCGGGGCAGCCTGGGCAATACGCCTACACATCCGAAGTAACTGTGCACTCGCAAGTTATCAACTGGAGCACCTTCAACAACACGGACTCTTATGCAAGATCGATCTTTTAGGCAAAGCGAGCGCGGCGCAACACTGATCCTGTTTTCGGTCATGGTCCTGCTCGTTGCTCTACCCATGATTGGTTTGGGGATCGATGGAGGTCTTGCGTATTACGCCCATGCCAGGTTGGTGTCCGCGGCCGATGCGGCGGCGCTCGCTGGCGCCAGGTCACTCAATGTCGGAATGGATTTCGCATCTCAAAAACAAAATGCTCAAACGATCGCAACTCAGTACTTCTACGCTAACTATCCACCGGGCTACTTAAACACTAAGAATGTGACGGTCAGTGCCGATGCCGAGGAGTCCGGCACACATTTGCGTACGGTCACGGTTAACGTCGGCGCTGACGTTTCAATGTACTTTCTCGGACTGCTAGGCTACCAAACAACCCACGTCGCAACCTCGTCGCAGACATCCCGCCGCGATGTAAACATCGTCCTCACACTCGATCGTTCCGGCTCCATGGTTCAGGTCTGCGGGACCATGAAGGCTTCCGCCGAGAGCTTTGTCTCCAAATTCACCAACGGACGTGACACCATGGGCCTCATTACTTTCATGGGCAACGCGAATGTCGACTTCCCGTCCACCATCAACTTCGACTCGCAGAATCCTAGCCTTGACGATACGCTGAAGAAGCTGAACTGTGGAGGGAACACCGGATCGGCCGCGGCACTGACCCTCGCTCATCAGCAAATCTTGAAAGTCGCCGAACCGGGTGCGCTCAACGTAATTGTCTTTTTTACGGATGGCGTACCGAATGGGTTTTCGGCCGGGCCCGCTCCTGGGGGTTTTCTGGTAAAAGCGAGCAGTGCTTGCAACGGCGGCCTGCCGCTGGCAGGCTTCGTTTCCGATAACGGCGGCATCTACAGCCTGATTCCCGTGGCGATCGACGTAACGAACATGCCGACCACGGCCTGTTTTGGAAATATGTCGTATGCAGCGAAAAACTTCCAGTACATCCCGGATACGGACGCATACGGCAACTCCGCTTGGGCAACCGGCTATAAAGCGGTAACCCGAGATGCCCAAAACCATATAACCTTTACCACGAGTAACAGCGATGCCGTTTCCGATAACGCCGCGGATGACGCCGGCGGGCAGATCCGGAACGATGGCATCTTCATCTACACAATCGGTCTGGATGGAGATGGCGGTCTTGACAGTACCCTTTTAAAGCGAATCGCGAACGACCCCACCGGTGCCACTTACAACTCGTCACAACCGCCTGGAATGTACGCTTATGCCGCTAACGCGGGCCAACTCGCCGCCGCGTATAACTCGATCGCCTCCGAGATCCTGCGAATCTCGCAATAAGCGCCTGCTAAATAAACATCTCTTCGTCGGAAGTGGCGTGGTCCACTGTCGGCCGCGAACCGCGTCCCAGGTATTGCAGAGCAGTACGAATTCCGCTCCAGACGCCGTGCACTTCCCGCACCGGCCGCAGAACGCCTTTTTGCACGATCCACACGGTTTCCTGCACCCGCGTCATGGTATCGTCCAGCACCATTTCCGCTCGTTCCATCTGCACTTTGGCGCGCGTTGTGGCATCGTTCAACAGTTCGTCTATTTTCGCAACTTGTTGCTTTGTGGTGCCTAGAATCTCTACACTCGTGGCGCCAATCTTGTCGATGTGCTTTTCAACGCGGTCCACTGTGCGGCGCGAGATACCGATGATTTCCTGCACCTCCGGCCAAACGGCCAGCAGCTTAGTCCGAATATCCCGCGCAACCATAAACAAACCCAGCAGCGACACCGCTTGAATCAGCAGTGCCACTGCCGAAATCGCAACAAAAATAATAAGAAGGATGAGAAGCGTGTTCTCGTTCATGTCGGCGCTCGATGCTGATCAACTTGATCGCTAAATGGTTTCAGCCGTTGTGCTGCCTCCCGAGCTCGAACCCGCAGCAGCGGCTTTCACGTCGCCGACCGCATCCCGATAGGCCTGTTTGCCGGCTTCCACCGCCTGACTGAGCGTATCTTTCTGGCGTGCAACTGTTGATCGGCCCTGCTCATATAGATCGGAGGCTGACTGCTTCAGATCGCCCGTCCGCTGGCGCACGAACTCCGTTCCTTCCTGTGCGCGATTCTTTATGTAGTCGGCCCCTTCACCGGCTTTGTCTGCGAGCAATTGGCGAGTTTCTTCACCCGTCCTGGGCGCCCAAAGGATCCCGGCTGCCACACCGATACCAAGTCCGAGCAGAAAATACCCGAAGCCGCTTTTTTCTTCCATATCCAAATCTCCTTACAACCTTGTGTTTTTAAACACTTGTGTCCGCGTGCAGTTTACATCTTGTAGAGGGTGTTAAAGTAGCAAAGGTTTCAATAGGATGGCCGGTCGCAGGATTCCCAGCAAGTTGGATGACACTCAACTCTGGGACTATGCCCTGCGCGTGCTTGCCCGCCGTCCGCACTCCACCGGCGAGCTGAAGCAGAAGCTGGCAGCCCGTGCCAAATCCCAGCCGGACGTAGACGCCGCGCTGGCCAAGTTGCGTGAGTATGGCTTTGCCGACGACGCGAAGTTTTCGGAGGCATTTGCCGGGTCCCGCCTGCAAAACAGAGGTTTTGGCCGGCTTCGAGTCTTGCACGAATTGCGCTCCAAACGCATCTCTCCCGCCCTCGCGGCTCAAGCGGTGAACAAAGCATTCGACGGCACGGACGAGCTGCAGCTCATCCAGAATTTCCTCGACCGCAAGTACCGCGGAAAAGACCTCAAGCAGTTCTTGCAGGAAGAAAAGAACTTGGCGTCCGCCTACAAAAGGCTGCGGACCGCCGGGTTTTCAAGCCACGCGTCAATCACGATGTTGAAGCGCTACTCCCGGAAAACCGATGACTGGGACGCGACCGGCGAAAGCGACAGCTAACCGCTTGCGTGCCCATGCGGTTCTGTGCTCTCAACGCTTGCACAGAACCGCGACCGTCAGGGAGCGCTTGGGACTATCAGTTAGAACTTCACCTGTGGCACCTTACGCTCTTCTTCGGTCGTTTTGAAATACGCATCATCGCGGTGGAACCCGAACATCGACGCCGCGATGTTCCTGGGAAACTGCTCCACGCTGATGTTATAGTTCTTGATCGCTTCGTTATAATCGCGGCGGTCCACCGCGATCCGATTCTCCGTCCCGGCCAATTCGTCCTGCAGGCGAAGAAAATTTTCGTTCGACTTCAATTGTGGATAATTTTCCGTCAGCATCAGCAATCGCCCGATGGCGCCGCTCAACTGATTGTTCGCTGAAATCTCCTCCGGCTTGCTGCGCGCGCCGAGCAGCGCGGCCCGGGCATTCGCTACTTCGCCAATTACCGTCTGCTCTTGCTTGGCATAGCCCTTCACGGTTTCCACTAAGTTCGGAATCAGGTCCGCCCGGCGCTTCATATCGTTGTCCACTTGCGCCCACCGGGCATCGATATCATTGCGCTGCGCGACAAGCTGGTTTCGCTCGCCCATCAACTGGCCTCCGAAGATAACGACCGCCAGTACGATCACGATCAGAACTATAATTGCGCCCTTCATTATTTATCGTTCCTTCCAGTAGAGCATGCGTTAGCGCTCCAGCGCGTCGACGAAACGAACCAGCGCATCTGTTTCCGCCAGGTATTGTTCCAGCAGCGGAACTGGTTCCGTCGCGCCCGAACGCTTGCCCGCTCCGCGAATCGCCAGTATCTCATTTGCCGCCTTCAGCGGTCGGGCCATCACACTTTCCAATGCCGCTACCACTTCCCTCTTCTTCCAGCGCGGCGGATTGCCGCTCAGAATCAGCGCATGCCGCCCTAGCACGCAAAATGTCGAAATCGAATCCGTCATCAATTTCACCAGCCGGTCAGGATGGCCCATCACTTCGGCGGCGCGTTGACGTAACAGTATTTGCTTGGCGCGAAGTTCGTGCTCCACCTGCGCCCGATAAAACGACCTGTCGATTACCAGATCCTGAATCACATCGCTGCCATAAAGGAGCCGGCGGTGCTCCTGCATGTCATGGAATTCCATCGGGAAACAGTCCGTCGACGTGCGCACCTCCTCCGCGGTCAGCAGCAGCGGCGGTGGATTGCCCTGTTCGCGCCACCACTTGAAAATCGGCGCCGACTGGGAGAGTTCCTGAGGCGAAAGCCGGTCCATTACACACAATACGTTTAAATCGGAACTTCGTTCATGCCAATCGTCCATGGCCGCCGAGCCGTACAGAATTGCCGAGACCAGCCGGTCCCCAAACGCGGTTTTCAGCCGCTCCACCAGCCGGGAAAGTTTCTGTTCCAATCTTAGTTCCTCGCTTCGCAAACCTACCAGCTACTGCTGGCGCCACCGCCGCCGAAACCGCCGCCTCCGAAGCCACCGAAGCCGCCGCCTCCGCCCGAGCCGCCTCCAAAACCCCCGCCTCCCCAACCGCCTCCACCCCAGCCGCCTCTCCCGCCGCCGAACAGATTCCCCAGCAGGAACCATGTGAGGCAGCCGCCTCCGCCGCCTCTTCTGGCTCTGCTCAATAACCCGAGCAAGAGAAGGATCCCCAATACGAGCAGCGGCCATGGAATGCCGCCCCCGCGCCGTTCTGTCTCTGGGGCCTGTTGCTGCGGCAGTGCCATTTGATCCGAAAACGCAATCCCTTTGCCTTGGGCAATCTGGCCTGCCATCGATTGGGCCGCCACCATAAGGGCGCGTCCGTAATCGCCGGCGCGCAGTTCGGGTCTCATCGCTCGCAGCGTGCCGCCCGCGAAGCCGTCTGTGATGTAGGGTTCAATGCCGCGCCCGGTCTCGATGTCGCTTTTGTGATCCTTAATGGCCAGCAGAAGCAGCACTCCCTGGTTATCTTTTTTTGGCCCCACACCCCATTTCCGCGCCAGATCCAGCGCAAAATCCCGAATTGGCGCATCGCCGATGGTGTCGATAGTGACCAGCGCGAACTGAACTCCGAGCTGTTGCTCTACTTTGGTGCAGAACGCCTCAAGCTGGTCTTTTGCCTGCGGGTCTACCACGTGCGCCAGATCGCTGACGTAACCGGTCGGCTTCGGCAGCTTGTTGATGTCGACCGCGCCAGCGGCAAATCGGCCGCCCAACAGCACTATAAGCGCAGCTACAAACACGCGCAATCGCATGAAGACTGAGCTTAGCAACTGCCCTTCTGCAGTACACTTGCCATTGAGACCCAGTCGAAAGGATCCGTATGTCCGTAGATCAATTTGATCGCCGTGATTTTCTGAAACGCACCGGCAGCGTGGGCGCGGGCGTTGCCCTTGCCGCCAAAGCGTTCGCCAAAAACAACAACAAGCTAAATCCGTCTCGTGTCATTGGTGCGAATGACCGTATCAACGTTGCACTCGTTGGCTGTGGCGGCCGAGGCAGTTCCGATGCCCACTCATTCACGAAATACGGACAAGATAACAACAACGCCTGCCAGATTGTTGCGGTCTGCGATGTCTACGCCAAGCGCCGGCGCGAACAGGCCGAGCGCTACAAGGCCAAAGCTTTCGGCGACTACCGCGAGCTGCTCGCGATGTCCGATGTTGATGCGGTGATTGTGGCTACCCCGGATCATTGGCATGCGCGTGTCGCGCTCGACGCCATGGATCAGGGCAAAGATGTCTATCTCGAGAAGCCGATGTGCCACACCATTAAAGAAGTCAAAGAGTTGGTGGATACGGCTCGGGAAACCAAGCGCGTGGTTCAGGTCGGCTCTCAAACTACATCGGCTGATCAGTGGTGGAAAGCGAAGAAGGCCATTGCGGACGGCATGATCGGTAAGATGATCATGAGCCAGGGTTCTTACCATCGCAATTCCATTGAGGGAGAGTGGAACTGGCCCATCGACAAGGGCGCGGGCCCCGATGGCAAGGGCGACGATCACATCGACTGGAGCATGTGGCTGGGTCCGGCGCCCAAACGTCCTTTCGATGCCGACCGCTTCTTCCGCTTCCGTAAGTATTGGGACTACTCGGGCGGTATCGCTACCGATCTGTTCTTCCACGTCGTGGCTCCTTTGAATATTTGTTGGGACAAGCCGCAGTACCCGGTGAAGGTCATGGCTTCCGGCGGCAAATATGTCTTCGTCGACGATCGCGAGGTTCCCGATACTTTTCACTTGCTGGCCGAGTATCCCGAAGGGCACTCGCTGGTGTTGAGCTCATCGATGGCCAATTCGCAGCACATCCCTGGCCTGATCCGCGGGCATGAAGGCACCATCATCATGGTGGAGCACGGCAAGTTCGAAGAGCCAACACCGGATATCCTCGTTCGCCCGGAAATCGTTCGCCTGCCCGACCCGGCAAATCCAGGCGAATATCGCGGAGAAGGTCCATTTCCCGGCTACAAGTTTGGTTCAGAAGAGATCAAGATTCCGGTGCAGCAGTACGACATGATGCAGGCCCACGTTGGCAACTTCCTGCAGTGCATGCGCACCCGCCAAAAGCCGCATCTTGATGTAGAAACGGCCGCCCACGCACAGATTCTGATCAGCCTTTCGGTTGAGTCCTACCGCGACGGCCGCGTGAAATATTGGGACGAGAAGAGCTGGAAAACGTCGGATAAGCCGATCAAGGCTTAAGGAACTGAGCCCTCGTCTCATTCGCTTCCTGACGGTCGCGGTTCTGTGCATTGATTGACAGCACGGAACCGCGCGCGTCAGCAAGCGGTCAATGACGAAGCCAGACTGCTCAATCGAAGATCTCGGGGAACGGAACTTCAATTTCCGTTCCATCGAGCTTCACTGAATTCCGAGCTTCCTCAACAGCAGCATTGGGGCGATACACCCAGACCGTTCTTTCCGCTGGATCTACAACCCAGACTACAGGCACACCGAACTTGAGATAGTCCTGCACTCTGGTATTCGTCCGCGACACGGTGTCTTCGGGCGAGAGGATCTCAATACAAAGCAACGGCGGCTTGCTAAGGATTTGTTCTTCCGATCTGCCTGCTATCACTGTCACGTCCGGAACGCGAAACCTGGTCGGGCTGACCTGGAAGCGCCACTCCGGGACCGCTGTAATCCCCGCCTGACGAAAGCGGTTCCGAAAGAAGGTGATGAGGTTTCCTTGAATCCAGCTATGATCCCATTCCCCCAAGTTCCGCTCCTCCACGACCCCATCCACATAATCGCGATCAGGGCGGTACACAGTCTTCAGATATTCCTCAACCGAAATCTGCGTGGCCGCTGGCATATATAGCCTCAGTATGGCATCGAATTTTGAACTATTGAGGCGTGTTCAGCCGGATGCCCAGGTCGCGGAGCAGGCGTTCGGGAACGGGCGAAGGCGCTTCGCACATCAGGTCAGTACCCTTGGCGGTCTTGGGGAACGGGATCACTTCGCGAATGGATTGCTCGCCCGCCAAAATCATCACCAGTCTGTCCAGGCCGAGGGCGATTCCGCCGTGCGGGGGTGCTCCGTACTCCAACGCTTCCAGCAGGAAGCCGAACCGCCGCTTCGCCTCTTCCTCACTGAAGCCGAGCGCCGCAAACACCTTTGACTGCACATCGCGGCGATGGATACGAATGGAACCTGAGCCCAGCTCAACTCCATTCAGCACCAGGTCATACGATTTCGCGCGGCAGTGAGCCGGATCTGTCGTGAGCTTTTCAAGATCCGCATCGTGGACAGAAGTAAACGGATGATGAGCCGCGTTCCAGCGCTTGTCTTCTTCATTCCACTCGAACATCGGGAAATCCACGATCCACAGGAACCTGAAGGTTTCCGGGTCCAGCAGCATGTGGCGATCATTGTATTTCTGCGCGATGTACATTCGTAACAGGCCGCAGGCTTGAAGCACTGTGTACTCCGGCACCGCTCCCGCGGGCGCGCCAGACCAGCCTGCCAGAATGAGCAAGTCATCTTCGGAAACACGCGCGCGTTCCCGCACTTTGCCAAGTGCCTCCGGATAATCGCGTTCCAGGCGCTTCATATCATCAAAGATCCGCAGTCCGCGCTCCTGGCCGAAGGCTTTGATCTCATCCCGTTCCTTGCGGCTCAGTTGCCCTATCTTCGGGATGCGGATCGCCACCAGCGGCAGTCCATCTGTAGTTAGTCCGGCGTCTGCAAACAGATCCTCAACGCAATGAAATGCCGGAATGCGCAGGTCCGGCTTATCACTGCCGTACGAGCGCATCGCTTCAGCGTAGGTAATCCGCGGAATCGTCTGCTCAACCGTTTTCCCGGCCGCCTCGCACACGCGCCAGATCAGCGGCTCGATCACCTCGAAAATCTGCTCCTCTTGCGGGAACGACATCTCCAGGTCAATCTGCGTAAATTCCGGCTGGCGGTCGGCGCGCAAATCTTCATCGCGGAAGCAGCGTACAATCTGAAAATACCGCTCATATCCGCTCACCATCAGTAATTGCTTGAATATCTGCGGAGACTGCGGCAGCGCATAGAAATTCCCCGGCTGTACGCGGCTCGGCACCAGGTAATCGCGCGCGCCCTCCGGGGTCGAGCGCGTCATAAAGGGCGTCTCAATCTCCAAAAATTCTTGTGCATACAGTGCCTGCCGCACCGCCAGCGTAATCTTCGACCTCAGGATAATGTTGCGCTGCATGCGCGGCCGGCGCAGGTCGACATAGCGGTATTTCAGGCGGATATCTTCCTTGACATCCACGCTGTCCTCCAGCGGAAACGGCGGCGTTCGGGACTCGTTCAAGATGGAGAGATTCGATACCGCAACTTCCACTTCCCCGGTCGCGATATTCGGGTTGACCGTTTCAGGAGTTCGCACATTGACCACGCCTCCGGCGGCGATCACAAACTCAGGGCCGAGTTCCTGGGCCCGCCGGTGTGCCGCGCCATCTTTGCTTTCATCGAAAACCAACTGCGTTATTCCCTCGCGATCGCGCAAATGGATAAATATGACTCCGCCCAGATCGCGCCGCCGATGTACCCAGCCCATGAGAACCACCGTTTTGCCGGCGTCGCTCGCGCGTAGTTCTCCGCAATTGTGGGTCCGCCGCAATTCGCCTAGAAAATCTAATCTCACTTCTGCCATGTTTGTGTCATTTGCCGGTTGTGCTCTGCCTCAGACGGTCCATCAGCGCTTGCCTGGACAGCGCTTCCTGTTCGCCCGAAAGCATGTCCTTGAGCGCGTACGTCTGGGTAACGATTTCGTTGTCGCCCACAATCAGCGTGAACCGCGCCTGTAACTTGTTCGCCAGCTCAAGCATGCGCTTCAGCTTCCGTTCGGTCCCGACTTCGACAGAAAGGTTCAGCTTACGAATCTCTCCCGCCAGCACGGCACAATGGCGCAAAGCCATATCGCCCATAGGCGCGATATAGAGGTCCAGGGCCGCCGGTTGGAGCGTCTGCCCCTCTTCGACAGTCATGACCAGCCTGTCCTCGCCGATTGAAAATCCGATGCCGGGCGCCGGAGCCTTCGAATCCAAAAGTTCCGCCAGACCGTCATAACGGCCCCCGCCAAGGATGGCGTTCTGCGCGCCCAGCGATCCGTGCGTAATCTCAAAAGTCGTCCGCGCGTAATAATCTAGCCCGCGCACCAGCCGCGGTTTCACTTGGTATGCGATTCCGCGATCATCCAGCAATTCGCGGACGCGCCGGAAGTGCTCCCTATCGGCTTCATCCAAAAAGTCCAGAATCGAGGGCAGCCGCTCAATGATCGGCTGGTCCTCGGGAACTTTGCAATCCAGCACGCGGAGCGGATTTGTCTCGGCGCGCCGCTGGCAATCGGCACACATACGCGGAGCAACTTCTTCTAATTGCTTCCGGAGCGCTTCGTTGTATCTCGCCCGCGATTCTTTCGATCCCACCGAATTGATCAGCAGTTCAAAGCCGCTGATCCCGACTTCCTGCAGGATCGCGACCACGAGTTCGATCACTTCCGCATCGACAGCCGGCGAATCCGACCCGATCGCTTCTGCGCCAATCTGATAGAACTGCCGGTAGCGTCCCTTTTGGGGCCGCTCGCGGCGGAACATCGGACCGATGTAATAGAGCTTTTGCAGCCCCGGCTGCTGATCCAGACGGTGCTCGATGTACGCCCGCAGGACCGAAGCGGTACTCTCGGGCCGCAGTGTTAGCGAGCTACCGTCGCGATCCTCGAATGTGTACATCTCCTTGCTGACGATATCGGTTTCTTCGCCGACACTGCGCGCAAACAGCGCCGTTTCTTCCAGGATGGGCGTGCGGATCTCGCGGTAATTGAAACGCCCGAAAACGCGCCGCGCGGCCGCTTCCACTTCATTCCACACCGCGCTTGATGGCGGCAGGATATCCCGCATGCCCTTCACGCTGTGAATCAAGTCTGCTCTTCCTTATAGATCGCCGTGATGACGACGTAGTTCTGGCAGTTCTTCCGGAACCGCTCCTGCTCTTCCGCTAGTAACTTCGCGGCGGACCTTCGCCGGTGTACCCATGGCCAGCATGCATGAGGGAACTTCCATCCCTTCAGGCACCACCGCGCCTGCCGCTACCACCGCGCCGGCTCCTATTCTCGCGCCGTTCAGAACAACCGCTCCGATGCCGATCAGCGCCTCGTCCTGTACTTGGCAGCCGTGCAAAACCACTCGGTGCCCAACCGTTACCCGGTTGCCAACGATGCACGGAAATTGATCGTGGTCTACATGCAGCACGCTGTTGTCCTGGATGCTGGTCTCATCACCTATTCGGATATAGTTCACATCACCTCGAATGGCCACATTCGGCCAGACACTGGACCGCTCTCCGATAATGACGTCGCCGATCACCTGGGCGCTAATGTCGATATAGGCGGAGGCCGCGATGCGCGGCATCAGCTCGCGAAAGGGTCGAATCATTGGGGTGCAGCGAAGCGCGCCGCCTTTGTGGGGCTTTCTAGCCATCCTAGCAAGTGGTCCAACCCAATCTGGTGGGTTGGCAAAACCGCTCCCCGAATGCTCACCGCTCTCTTTCGGGTGTTAACCCAATTTTTCCCCGGTTATGAACTCATCACCAAGTGCTCGCGCAAGTAATACCTAAGCCCCGGACGGATTTACTGTGGCCTTAATAACTTAGTAGGTTAGTTACAAATTAGCCGAAGTCTACTGTACTGCTTGCGCGTAACGGGCTAGGTTCGACTCAGAGGAGCACTCGGCCTTGTTCCACCGCAATTTGATCCTTCATGCTTACCTTCTATTCGCAGGCGCTGTTCCGGTACTGCTTACCGCTGTGCGCCCGCCGGATATCCAGACGGCGATTTCCCTGAACGACCTTGGTGCAATCGCGGAGAAGCGCGGCCTGTATGCTGATTCGGAAAAGTTCCTGCGCCAGTCGTATTCAATCCTAGAGAAAGCAAACGCGCTGGACGACCCAATGGTTGGCGTATTGACTAGCAATCTGGGGCTGAGTCTGCAAAGCCAGGGCCGATACCGCGAAGCTCAATCACTTTACGAACGCGCGTTTACGCTCATTCGCAAGTCCTACGGCCAAAACAGCAAGCAGTTCGCGCTTGCTCTTGTCAACGCGGCGCTTCTAAGCTATGAGACTGGGCACTTCGCGGATGCTCTAGAAGAGAACAGCAAGGCGCTGGAAATCCAGAACACGCTGTCTGCCACGCCAACCCTGGACAAAGCGGTGACCTTGAATAACCTTGGTCTCACGTACTTTCAAGTGGGACGGTTTTCCGAGGCGGAGAACGCCTTTCGCCAGTCGCTCGCGATACGCACAAACCTGACGTCACGCATCGATTCGGGAGCCATTGAGTCTTTGAATAACATTGCGGTTCTGGAGCGGAGAATCGGCCGTTCTGGAGCCGCTGAGCGGGATGCCGAAAGCGCTCTGCAAATGGCCCAGAGAGAGCTCGGGCCGGAACATCCGTTACTTGCTACACTGTTGAACACCTTAGGCCTGATTGCCGCGAGCGAGAACGATTTCCGGCGCGCAATCAGCTTCTATCAGAGGGCGGCGGCCATTTGGCTGAAGACAGTTGGACGCAATCATCCAAAGTACGCTGCAACTCTTTCGAACTTCGCTGAAGTCCAGAGCAAGCAAGGGCATCACAAACAGGCTCAGGCGGGCTATGAGCAAGCCCTAGGAATCGATTCGGCGCGATACGGTCCCGATCATCCCCAAATTGCGACCGATCTGTCCAACGTCGCCGCCCAGCTTTATTTTCAAAAGCGCGACGAGGAGGCCATTGAACTGTATCGGCGCGCGGAATCCATTCAGGAAAAGCACCTGGGACCGGCAAGTATCGAGGTAGCAAGGGCGTTGCACAACCTTGCGGTGGTTCAGTTGCGTTCCAAGGACTTCGATGATGCGGAACAGTCATATCGAAAGGCCATTCCGATTTTCGAGAAGTCGGAGGCGCACGAACCCCCAGTTCTTTCGCAATGGTTGAGTGAGTACGCAAGAGTCTTGCGGCATCAAAAGCATTTTGTGGAAGCGGAGCAGGCCGACGTGCAAGCGGTCAGAATTCAGGTGCGAAGCGCGATTGAAGCGAAGACGAACAGCGCGGCGCCGAGCGCGTTCGTTCCCACCAGCCCTGAAAGTTGAAACGGGAATCGTCGCGTTTTGCGACACCCTGGTTCCACAAGCAGACAAACTGGAGCGGGCCCTTTCGCCTGCGCCTCCACGATTCACCAGCTTCCGCCATAAGCTGATAGCGTTTGCGGGTAGCTGCGGCTTGGCAGTCCGGTTGCACATGCGTTTCTGCTAAAGCCAGGACGAAAGATGGGCGTGGTGTCAGGTTTGGGAGACCCGGAGTCAAGCCAGAACATGGATGAGCCGCAGAACAGCACAAGTCTGTCGAGGCGGGTTTACCGGTTCGGCTCATTCGAGCTGAGAACCGAAACAGGGGAATTATCCAAGCGCGGCATCCGCCTTCGACTGCAAGCAAAGCCGCTGCATATCTTAGAAGCTTTGCTTGCGCAGCCAGGCGAATTAGTGAGACGTGAGACGTTGTGCAATCGCCTATGGCCCGGAACGTACGTTGATTTCGAAAGCGGCTTGAACACTGCCGTCAATCGGCTCCGTGGGGCGCTTGGCGATTCGGCGGATTCGCCGCGCTACATCGAAACTCTGCCGCGCCTTGGGTATCGTTTTATATCTCCGGTTGAAGTAATAGAAGAGACAGATCCCGTTCCTGCGGAACTTGTTCCGTCAACCCAGTCGGCTGCCGCGCAGACCCTGGCGGCACGGTCCTCGCCGCCTGCCGCCTTGGAATCACGGCTTAACTCTGCTCAGCATCCATTCCTGAAACCGTTGAGCCTTCTTGCCGCGGCTGGCCTCGCTGCCGCCTCAATCCTTGGCTTTGCATATCTCAGGCCACAAGCAAACACGCCGCATCCTCAGCCGAAATTCCAAGAACTGACGTTCCGTTCCGGAAGGATCGACAACGCTAGATTTTCGCCCGGACCGGGAAAAGTTGTTTATACCGCCAGATGGCGGCCAGGAGAGCGCGGCACCTACCTGCTCGATTTAACCGATGGAAACTCGCGAATTCTGCCGTTCGTGTCCGGCACGCTCGAAGCGGTTTCTTCGCGCAGTGATCTTTTATTTGCCTCAGCAAAATCGTTGCGCGCGAATTCAGCCAGTGCTCTCTTGCGTGTTCCTATCGCGGGCGGGAAGGCGCAAATCATTGCTGAACAGTCCAATGCAGCGGACCTGGACCGAAGCGGCCAAAAGTTAGCCATCGTTCGCCAGAACGGGTCCGCATCATCCGTTGAGTTCCCGCCCGGCCACGTGATTTATAAATCGGCGGGCTGGATCAGCTCTCTACGAATTGCGCCATGCGGAACCGTACTCGCCTTCCTCGAGCATCCGATTAGTGATGATGATGCAGGATACGTCCGCATTGCACGGTTAAATGGGACATCACGCCTGATGACGGGCGAATGGAGTTCAATCGACGGTCTCGCGTGGTCGCCCTCCGGTGGCGAGATCTGGTTTACGGCCAGCAAGACCGGCGGCGCGAGAAGCCTGTATGCGGTTTCCGACAAGGCAGTACTGCGGCGAATCTCAAATTCACCGCTCTCGCTGCGCGTTCTTGATATCTCGACCTCCGGCCGCACTCTAGTGTCTCTGGACAATTACAGGGTGACCATGATGGCGGCGCTCCCGGGCAGTGCGGGAGAGGCGGACCTGTCGAAATACGATTTTTCGTTTGTCGAAGATATATCCAGCGATGGAAAGCTGGTCCTGTTCACCGAAGGCGGCGATGGCGGCGGCAGGCATTACACCGCTTTCGTATACAACCAGCAATCGCATGAGACTCTGAGAGTCGGCGCGGGCCGAGGAGTCGCGCTATCGCCAGATGGGAAATCGGTGCTGCTGATCGACCCGGAAGACCGCAGCATGCTGACTTTGATGCCGATCGGAGCTTCGCAACCGAAGAAGATTTCGGGAGCCGGCTTCCAATATCAGTGGGCACGGTTCGCGGGCCGCGACGGAAAGATGCTTCTGGTGGGCGGGTCCTATGGTGAAAACCCGTTGATTACCGCCACACAGCGTGTCGATCACGGCAAGCCCACGAAGCTGGACTTCGTCCCCTATATGGACCATGTGGCCGTATCGCGTGATGGATTGCGATTGGCTGGCGTGACTCCAAACGGCGATTGCGTTGCCGTTGACGTTACGACCGGCAAGCTTCAAAATGCGATTCCGCGATCCGCTGCTGTCCCGGTGGCATGGAGCGCGGATGGGCAGAGCCTGTTTGTGCTTTCCTCGGCCGGGGTGCCTGGCGATGTGCTTCGGGTCAATGTGAAAACGGGTGAATGGGCGTTATGGAAATCAGTCGGACCGAAGGAGGTCACGGGCTTTGTAGGATTAGCTAACGCCGTCGCGGTCCCCGAGCTTAACGCTTATGCCTATTCCGCCGCCTGGGAACTGTCCCGTCTGTACGTTGTGGATGGCTGGTCCTGAGCGCGGTACGGCAGCGTTTCGTCTATTGCAATCAGCCGCATCACTGGATTGATTTGCGCATGAAGGTATTGCGAAGGCGCTCGAAAACACTCTCCCCGCCCGGAAAACCCTCCAGCATCCAGATATCGCCGTGTGGTTTGCTGGCCGCAAGCGCGATGTGCTGACCATCGCGAGCAACGCTGAGCCTACCAATTTCGGCTGCGGACGGCAAATCGAGAGTGGCGATCTCACGGAGAGCCCCGGTCGCGATATCGATGGACGCGAGTAAACGGCTTCCATCGGGGTGGCGAAGAATGCCAACCAGCGTGGTCCCCTCAGGCTGCCAATCGAAGGTAAGCCATCGGGCGGTGCTGATCTCCTTCATTTGCCCATCGGGTGAGACCAGGAAGAGGGCGTCACGGGTGTTGCAGGCGATAACTTTGCCGGTAGGCGACCAGCGGACGTTGTGAAGCGAAGAAAATTTTCGTACCAGAGTTGGCGTGCTGTGGCCGCCCGAGGAAGCGGTGGCTAGCCACCAACCGCCTTTTGTATTCACCGCGAAAGCCAGCGAATTGCCATCCGGAGACCAACTGGGCGTACGTTCTTCGTCAGCCTGCGTGGTCAGCTTAATAAGCGGGCCGCCGGCATAGTTGAACAGATAAACCGAGTGAGTGCCGGCGCGGCTTGCCACAAAACCGAGGCGCTGGCCATCGGCTGAAAACGAGAGATCGCTAAACGACGAGATCCAGGTACGGCCCAGGTCTTTGGGGGAGACAAGCGGGCGCTCCCAACCGTCAGGGATGCTCTTGATCCAAATTTGTTCCGTGCCGGCGCGGTCACTGGCGAAGGCCAACTGGGAGCCGGTGGGAGACCATGCCGGACTGAATTCATTGCGTGAAGAAACTACCAGAGGTTTGAGCGTGGGGTCCGCGACCGAAAGCTGTAGCAAATCGAAGTCATGTTCGGCGACGGTAAAGGCGATGCGTTTCGAATCCGGAGAGATGGCCGGCTGTGTGGCGTCTTGGGTGGTCTTTGTAATCGGCTGGAACCGGCCCGAGGCGACATCCATAATATGCAGGTCGGAACCGATGGTGCCCGGCAGTATGCCGCCGAACAAGATGCGCTGGTTATCCGGCATCCAGTGAAAAGGATAGATCCCGTCCTCCAGCGTGAACGCGCGGCGAGGCGCACCGGCGGGATAGGGAAGGACCCAGAATTCCGACTGGCCGCTCCACGTCGCGAGCCAGAGGCCAAGCGATTTGCCGTCCGATGAGAACGAGAGATAGCCCCGGCTGAAAGAGCGATGCCCCCAATCGCCCTGAGCGTATCGATGCGCCGTGGCCGACTGCACATTTGAGGCGACCCACAATGAAAGCCCTTCGCCGGGTTCGGGCCCCAGATATGCAAGCGTGCCGTCGGGCCCAACCGATGCCGCAGTCACGTTTGCCCTGAGCCGTTGTGGCGCTCCGCCGCTCGCCCCAACGGACCACAGCGCGCTGACGCCCGATTCATCCGCAGCCAGGTAGAAGATGCGGGAACCGTCTGCCGCCCAGAAAGGTTCGCTGCAGTCCTGTGGCGCACGCGTAATTTGCGCCGCTGCGTACCCCGGCAGGTTGCGCACGAACACTTGCCGCACGTGCCCCACTTCCCCGGTATAAGCTATGCTTTTTCCATCTGGAGACCAGACGGGCTCGCCTTCGAACACTCCAGACGTGGCTAACGGCGATAGCCGGTAATCGTGAAGATCAACACTGTTGCGTAGATTCCATAAGAGCCGCGCGGATACCATTGCCAAAGCGAGGAACATTAGGATAACAGCGAAGAACGGAATTCGGCTGTGAGGTTTAACGCTTCGTGGAGTGCGCGCCGGCGCTAGATTCCGGATTCGATCGCGGAGCAGCTTAAGGTCATAGTAGAGATCAAAGGTGGAAGCGTAACGGCATTCGCGGTCTTTCGAGAGACAGCGTTCCACGATCCAGCCAAGCGGCGCCGGAGTGTCGGGGTTCAGAGCGGAAATCGGATGGCATTCCTCGTCCAGAATGGCGGCCATGGTGCGCACCGTACTGCCGCGGTCGAAGGCGGCCGCACCCGCAAGCATCTCGTATAAGATGAGACCGAACGAAAACTGGTCGGACCGCACATCGACCGGTTCCCCGCGTGCCTGCTCCGGGCTCATGTACGTGGCCGTACCCATAATGAGACCCGCTTCGGTAAGTTCCTGCGCGTGCTCGCCAGCGGCGGCGTTGATCTGCTTGGCCAAGCCGAAATCGAGCAGCTTGACCAGTCCCGCCTTCGTGATCATGATGTTGGCGGGTTTGAGATCGCGGTGAACGATACCGGCGCGGTGAGCGGCGGCCAAGCCGTCGAGCATCTGAATGGCAATATCGATAGCTTTTCCAATGGGAAGTGCGCCGGCTTTGAGAAGGCTGCGCAGTGAATCTCCGTCGATGAGCTCCGTCACCAGGTACGGCGATCCGTTCTCGACCCCGACATCGTGGACGGTGAGAATATTGGGATGGTTCAGTCCTCCGGCCGCCCGCGCTTCTTGCAGGAAGCGCTTTTGCCACTCCGGGTCGCCGCTCAAGTTTTTCACCACTTTGATAGCTACTTCGCGTTGAAGGCGATAATCCCAGGCGCGGAACACCTCGCCCATACCCCCGGCGCCGAGCGCCGAGACGATTTCGTATGGCCCAATACGAGTAGCGGCAGCGATTGACATACTTCTAACTGACTTATCGACGAAAAGCGTCTAAAGTCTAAGTATTTGGCGCTGCCTTTAGCACGCCAGCGCATTGCCCGCTCGCTAGCTGGGCTACCATGACAGTGTTGTGCGACGCCGATTGGCATTTGCCGCCACCGCGCTGATCTTCTTGATTCTGCTGGCCCTGATGGTCTGGCAGGGATCGTTCAGCTTCTCCTTTGGTCCTTCCAATGTGAAGGAGACCATCGTCCTCTCGGCGGTTTCGACCGTTATTTTCCTCCTGACGGTCATCCTCGGCTTCATGCTCTTTCGGTCCGGCGTAAAGCTGTACATCGATCGCCAGCAGAACCGGCAGGGATCGCGCATCCGCTCGAAACTGCTCTTCGGGGCGCTGGCGCTTACACTTGCTCCTACTCTTTTTTCGGCGCTTTTTAACTACACAGTCCTGAATCGCACCTTGGATAAATGGTTCACGCGGCCTGCGCGCGGAATTGAAATGAACCTGCAAGATCTGGACAGGTCTTATAAGAAAGAGGCGGAAGGGCGTGTTCAGGCAGAGGCCGACTGGATCAGCCTGCTGCCAGAGACCATCCAGGCCGCGCAAACGGGGCGGGTGGACTCCGGCTTTTACCAAAACATCTGCGCCAAGCGCGGAATCCGTCAACTGATTGTAGTGCCTAAGATTGGGGTTCCTATCCTGTTGTATCAAGGTTTCGGAGAACCACGCGGACCTCTGGTGCAGGCATCCGCGGATATCCGGGATCAGGGCGAAAAACTGGCGCACGTCGCTCTGGTTTCTGAGATGGCCACCGACACGAAGCTGAAAGAAACTGTAATCCAGCAGTTCATGGACGAGCAGAAGCAGTTCGGCGGCCGGAAGAAGTTTTATCAGGATACCTATTTCCTGATGATTTGCCTTCTGACATTGTTCGTGCTGTTCTTCGCAGCGTGGACCGCTCAACTTCTGGCCAGGCACATCAGCGTACCGATCTCGGCCTTGCTCGGCGCTGCCCAGGAAGTTCGTAAAGGCAATTTATCGTACAGGGTTCGCGTAAAAGCGATCGATGAACTGGCAACCCTGGTGCGTGCCTTCAATGAGATGACGAACGAGCTGGAAGGCAATGCTCGCGAACTGGAATCGCGCCGCAGATTCACTGAAGCGATTTTAGAGAGTATCCCCACCGGGGTTATCTCGGTATCCTCGGACGAACGGATTGAGCGCGTGAATCGCGCACTCGCCGGGATCTTTTCGCAGGACATCGCGTTCTCGGCAAAACGCCTGTCTGATCTGTTTGCGGCTGACGATCTGGCCGAGATCCGCTACCTGCTGAAGAGAGCACGCCGGACCGGCGCCGCAGCTTGTCAACTGGATATTCAGCGCCCCTCGTCAGTGCTGCATCTGGCCGTCACGGCGGCTTCCTTAGAGCAGCAGCGCGGATTCGTGATGGTGCTCGAAGACACCAGCGATCTGCTGCGCGCACAAAGGGCCGCGGCCTGGCAGGAAGTGGCTCGCCGCATCGCCCATGAAATCAAGAATCCGCTCACGCCCATCTCATTGTGCGCCGATCGGATCGCCCGGCACTTGCTCCGCCTATCCCTGCCGCCCGACACGCGAGCCATTCTCGAAGAATGCACGCAGACCATTCAGCAGGAAGTCCAAACCGTCAAGTCGCTTGTGGATGAGTTCTCGCAGTTCTCGCGCTTTCCCACCGCTCAACCCGTTCCCGCCGATCTGAACGAAATTGTTGACAGTGCCATGGCCGTGTTTGCCGGCCGCTTGGAGGGGATCGCGAAAAGCGTGTATCTGGACCGAACGATACCGCCAATTATGGCGGATCGGGACCAGATGAAGCGCGTGATCGTGAATCTTATAGACAACGCAGCGGAGGCGATGACCGATAGTCCGCAGCGAAAACTTGCCATAGCCACTTCGCAGCCCTCCCCCGGAATCATCGAGCTCTCAGTTTCCGACACTGGATCCGGAGTTTCAGCCGCAGATAAAGAAAAGCTGTTCCTCCCATACTTTTCGACTAAAGCGCGGGGTACAGGATTAGGTCTGGCCATCGTAAGCCGTATCATTACCGAACATCACGGCAGAGTCCGGGTAGAAGACAATTCGCCGCGAGGAGCACGCTTCGTCATCGAATTGAATGCTCTATCCGGTCGCGATCCGGAATTCTCTTGGGAGCCGGACGAGGCCTCGCCCCTTACTCTGAAGTTTTAGCTCGCAATCATGCCCATTCGTGGACCCAGGGTGCTTATTGTCGATGACGAGGCGAATATCCGCCAGTCGCTGCGCGGCGTTCTGACCGATGAATCATACGACTGTACTGCCGTGGATACCGGAGAGGCTTGTCTCGAAGCGCTCACGCGTGAAAACTACGAAGCTGTGCTTTTGGACATTTGGCTGCCGGGCATCGATGGCCTTGAGACGCTGGCGCGGATTCAGGATTTGCCGGCGGATACACGCCCCGCGGTGATCATGATCTCAGGCCATGGCAATATCGAAACCGCCGTGAAGGCGACCAAACTGGGCGCGTTTGATTTTGTCGAGAAGCCGCTGACCATTGAAAAGGTGAGCGTTTCCCTGAAGAACGCGGTTCAGCAGCGCCGGACCGATCTGGAATTGCAGCGGCTTCGCGAGGACACGGTTTGGCCGGAACTCATCGGCGAGAGCGTCCCAGTCAAAGCTCTGCGGCAGCAGCTAAAACTCATGGCCGGAACGAATGGCCGGGTACTGATCTACGGCGAGAGTGGTACCGGCAAAGAACTGGTGGCGCGAGCCATACACCGCTCCAGCCAGCGCGTGAATGGACCCTTCGTCGAGGTGAACTGCGCCGCTATACCGGAAGACCTCATCGAGAGTGAGCTGTTCGGGCACCGGCGGACCAATCTCGACGGAACCGTCGATCATAAGATCGGCAAGCTGCAAAAAGCCCATGGCGGCACCTTCTTTCTCGACGAAGTGGGTGACATGAGCCTTAAGACGCAGGCCAAAGTTCTTCGCGCCCTGGATGAGCATCGTTTTGAGCCGGTGGGTGCGCCGCAATTCATTCAGGTCGACGCGCGCGTCATTGCGGCGACCAACAAGAACCTGGAGAAGGAGATTGAGCGCGGCAATTTTCGCGAGGATCTCTTTTACCGCCTCAACGTGATTCCCTTCACTGTGCCTCCGCTGCGCGACAGAGCCGAGGATGTTCCCCTGCTTGCCGGCCACTTCCTGCGCGAGTTCGCGCTCGCATACGGCAGGAGACAAAAGGACCTTAGCGATGATGCCATAGAAGCTCTTATGAGCTATCACTGGCCCGGCAATGTGCGTGAATTGCGAAACCTGATGGAGCGGATCGTCATTCTTCATCCGCAACGGCGGATCGAAGCGCGCCACCTCTCGCTGGACTTATCGCGCAGGAGCCAGCCTTCGAAACCGCAGGAGAGTTTTGGAAGCCTTCAAGAGGTTAAGGAGGCGGCGGAGCGCGATTACATTCTTCGCAAGCTGGAGGAGACCAGCGGCAATGTGACGCGCGCTTCGGAGCTGCTGGGCCTCGATCGCAGCAATTTCTATCGCAAGATGAAAGCGCTCGGCATTGCTCCGAAGGATTGAGCGTGAATTACTTGATCACCGGCGCAACCGGTTTTATTGGCGGGAAGCTGGTGAGCGCCCTATTATCCGGCGGCCACAGGGTGAACTATCTCGGCCGAAAGCGCAGCAAGGAACTGGATTCGCGCGCGGCCTTCCACTGCTGGAATGCGGAAGAGAAGCCGCCGCTGAACAGTGTTCCACGCCTGGACGCTGTGATTCATTTGGCCGGTGAGCCCATCGCACAGCGTTGGACAAAGGAAGTGAAACAGCGGATTTATGACAGCCGTGTAGCTAAAACGCGGAGCCTCGTTTCGACCATCGGAGAACTGCGATACAAGCCGGCTGTGCTGGTTTGCGCGTCCGCGGTGGGCTACTACGGAAACCGCGGCGATGAAATTCTGACTGAGGAGAGTAGCCCCGGTAGCGGCTTTCTAGCCGATCTCTGCGTGAAATGGGAGCAAGAAGCCTTTAAGGCGCAAGAGTTCGGCCTCCGAGTTGTGCCCATCCGGATTGCAACCGTGCTGGGACGGGAGGGTGGTGCGCTGCGCAAAATGCTGACCCCGTTTAAGCTTGGCCTCGGCGGAAAATTCGGCAGCGGCCGTCAATGGATGCCCTGGATTCATATCAATGATCTCGTGCGCCTGTTCATCTTTGCGGCAGAGAACAGCTCTGTCTCGGGGCCGCTGAACGGTAGCAGCCCGCTGGCTGTTACCAATGCCGAATTTACAAAAGTGCTTGCCGGCGTACTTGGCCGCCCGGCACCCTGGACAATTCCGAAATTCGCTTTGAAACTTGATCTGGGCGAAATGGCGGATTTTGTGTTCGATAGCTTGCGAGTGGCGCCGAAGGCTACCGAACAAACCGGCTTCCGATTCGAGCATCCGGAACTGCGAGAAGCGCTTCAGAACCTTCTACTCCGCGCGTAAAGCTTCCGATGGATCGATACGCGCCGCGCGGTGTGCCGGCAGGTAGCACGCAACCAGAGCCGCCGCTGCAAAGGCTGCAACGACAGTAAGCAGCACCGAAGGATCGCTGGTTTTTACTTCATAGAGCATGGCTTGTAGCGCGCGAGTCGCAATCAGTGAGCCAACTAGCCCGACCGCCAAGCCTGCCACGACCAGCACGCCTCCCTCCCCCAGCACTAGCCGCGCAATGCTGCCAGCTATTTGCGCCGAGCGCCATCCGCACACCCATTTCACTCGTTCGCCTCGCCACGGTATAGGACAGCAAGCCATATACGCCTACCACGGCCAGCAGCAGCGCACAAGCGGCGAACAGGGTCAGCAGCGCTGTCTGGAAACGCTCGCGCGCGATGGTGCCTGAGATCACGCTATCCATGCTCTCGAAATTGACTGCGGTGCTGCGATTCAATGAGGTCACTATCCGTTCTATTTTGGGCTGCAGGCTTGCCGGCCCGCGCACCACGAGCGCAGCATTCATCGCGGAGTCGGCATGTTGGAAGTAATCGGCATAGACTTCGGATCTGGCCGGCTGGCTTAGACCGAAGCGCACGCACATCGGGCACAATTCCAATGATGGTCATGAACTGCGGTTTGCGATCGAAGCCCAGGAACCGGATGCGCTTGCCCAATGCCTCGCCAGCCGGGAAGAATTCCTTTGCGAAGGACTGATTCACAATCGCCACTTGCTGTGCGGTGCGCCGATCGTCCACCGTAAAACCGCGGCCTCTGAGAATGGGCATGCCGAAGGCTTTGAAGTAATCGGACGTGATCATTCGGTAGTCGGCATCAGGATACAAGTGCGGGTCGGCGGGTAACGGCCGGCCTTCGATTTCGAAGCCTCCGTCAGGGACACCTTGAAAAGGCAATCCGTGAATGAACGCCACCGCCTGCACTCCCGGCAACTGCTTAATCTGTTCGAGCATTTGTGTCCCCGCTTGACGCACGTACGTGCCATCAACGGAATTTCCGTCCGCAGCGGCGGGCCAGGTGATATCGGTGACGTATACACCGCCGGACGCAAGCCCTGTTTCGACATGCGCCAGCTTCCAATAGCTCTTGATGAGCAATGCCGCGCCGCTCAGCAGCACGATAGCGAGCGCGATTTGTCCGACCACCAGCGTCTGTCCCCAGCGCTTATGGCGTACATCCTTCTCCTTTGCCTGCGCCCTGCTTCAACGCGTCATTTACGTCCGTCTTTGAACTGTCAAGCGACGGGCAGCACGCCGAACAGAAGTCCCACCAGTAACGATAATGGCCGCCGTGAAGCACAGCACGCCGGGATCGATGCCGAGATTCTGGATGCGCGGGATATTCGCCGGCGCCGCAATACGAAGTATTCTCACTGCCGCTTCCGCCAGCGCCAGACCCAGCAACCCGCCCGCACCGCGCAAGCAAGACGCTTTCGGTGAGCAATTGACGAATCAAGCGTCCGCGCGCCGCTCCCAGTGCACACCGCATGCCCATCTCTTTGCGGCGAGCCGCCGCGCGCGCCAGTTGAAGATTCGAGATGTTGACGCAGGCGATCAGCAGCACCAGCGTTACTGCGCCGAAAAGTATCAAGAGCGCCGGCCGCACGCCGCTCATCAGAAATTCATAAAGAGATGTTACGCGGATGCCTTCGTCTTTGTCGTCGACGTATTCCTTCGCCAACCGCGCGGCGACCACATTCATATCCGCCTGCGCCTGGCTCACGGTTACGCCGGGCTTTAGCCGGCCGACAACGCGATAGTTGTGCGCCGATCTTGCCGTAGTCATCGGGAAACAGATCATTGGGCAGCCAGAGCTGCGCGCTGTCGGGAAAATTGAATTTGGGCGGCATCACGCCGATCACCGTAAACGCCATGCCGTTCAGGCGCACGGTCTTTTGAATGGCGTTGGCCGGAGTGCCGAACACAGCCTGCCGCTAATTCGTATCCGAGAACAAGCGTGGGCGTTCCGCCCGGCCTCTGCTCGTCAGCTGCTGAAAGTTCGGCCGATGGCCGCTTGGGTCGCCACCACATCAAAGAATCCGCTACCCACTGCCGCCATGCGCGCGCGCCGGGCAGGGAAACTCCCCGACAATGTGACCGCCTCCGACGCCGTAAGCCGCCATGTATTCCACGGTTCGGCTTTGTGCGCGCCAGTCGCGGAAGTCAAGGCCCGGAGACGTTCATCACATGCCCATCTTTGGCCGTCTGCCCGAGTTCTACCATCCGCTCCGGTTCCGGATAGGGCAGAGCGCTCAGCAAAACTGCCTTCACCGCGCTGAACATCGCCGTGTTCATTCCGATGCCAAGCGCGAGTACGATCACAGCGGTGGCGGTGAACCCCGGTGTCTTCGTCAGAACGCGCCAGCCAAAGCGCATGTCCTGCCAGAATTGCTCGACTGTGTTCCAGCCCCACGCAGCGCGGCTGTCTTCCTGCTGCAAGGTCGTATTGCCGAACTGCCGGCGCGCAAGTGCGCGCGCTTCAGCCTCGCTGTGGCCTTCCTCGCGGAGCTGATCGATTTTTTCGGCCAGGTGTTCCGCCATCTCATCGGCCATCTCCCGCTCGATCCGCCGTTTTTGCAGCCACCTGGATACAGGGTTCATGATTCCACCGGCCTCATCACCCGGCCAATGCCCGCCAATAAACGTTCAAACCCGGCAATTTCGCGATCAAGCTGTTTGCGTCCCGCCGGAGTGAGCTTATAAGTGCGCACTTTGCGGTTGCGCGCTGAAATACCCCAATCCGCCACTACCCAGGCCCTCGCGCAAAAGGCGCTGCAATGCCGGATAGAGCGAGCCTTCTTCCACCTGCAGCACGTCCTGGGAGGTTTGCTGGATGTGCTGGGCAATCGCATAGCCGTGCAACGCACCGCGCCGCAGGGTTTGCAAGATCAACATTTCCAATGTTCCGGGTAGCAGATCTTTCTGTTCTTTCCTACGCTTCATCTATACCTAGATAATCAATGCTTAGGGAAAAAGTCAAGAGCGCACGCACAGCGTTAATTTTGAGCCAATCGGGAGACCCGGTGCGTCTTCGATTGTGGGTACCTGTATTGGCAATTCTCGCCCTGGTTCTTCTACTGGTCTCAGCGGCAGACTTGAATGCGAGTAGCAACCCGTCCCAGCTCTCGGCCGCGCAGATCATGAAAAGGGTCGCGCAGAATCAGGATCGGGCGCAAAGCGAGCGATGCAATTATGTTTACGAGCAGAGCGTGCGTGTAGTAATCCGCCGGAAGAACGGGAAGCCGGCTCGCGATGAAACCACCCGATACAGTGTCGCGCCTGAAGCGAAAGCAACCAAGAGAACAGAGGAATCCGTATTCGGCAGCTATTGGAAGAAGGGCCGCAAAATCGATTTCAAAGGCGAACCCGTTCCGGAGGGCGGCGGCATCGACGCCGGGCTTGCGCATGCTTTCCGCGATCTTGTGAACGACGATTCAAAGGATGGGCTGGGCAAAGACCTGTTCCCGTTGACGACCGATGCGCAGAAGGATCTTGCCTTCCAATTGGAGGGTGAGGAGACAGTCTCCGGGCGCAAAGCGTATCGGATCAAGTTCGGACCGGCGAACCGGCACGATTTCACCTGGGCGGGCGAAGCGCTGATTGATGAACAGGAGTTTCAGCCGGTTTCGGTATACACCCGGCTCTCCCGAAAAATCCCGCTCGCGGTCCGCACTCTACTCGGAACGGACGTGCCGGGGCTAGGATTCAACACTCAATATAAGCGCATTGACAAAGACGTCTGGTTCCCGGTGAGTTTCGGCACCGAGTTTCGGCTCCGGGCGGTTTTCTTTCTCAACCGCGTGATCAGCGTTTCCATGCAGAGCAGAGACTTCAAGCGAGCCTCGGTTACGAGCGATATCCAATATCAGGACAGTTCGACTCCGCCGATTCCTCACTGATTCGGACAAGTCAACGCTCAGAACACCTCAAACTTAAATCCCATCTCTGATAGTTTCCCGCTGCATTCTACGCCTAGCTGAAGTAGAGGGACTTATGAAATCTATCCTGGCCTCGATTAGTACAACCATCCTGCTTTCCGCTGTATTCACCGCTTCCGCAGGCGCCGATTCTTTGGTGTATGTAGTGAGCGGGGGACTTACCGGCGGCGGGGAATTCGGCACAGTGAACCTGACAACAGGAGCTTTTCAGCAGATTGGTCCGGGTGAACCGGATGGCTATTTCGGCTTAGCTCCGGGTGCGAACGGATCGCTTGTATCGTTCACTTACGCTAGCAATCTGGATGGGATCAACCTGGCAACCGGCGTTCCGACACGCATTGGCGCGACTGGTTTACCCAGTTGCGTGATCGCGACTCCGGCCTGCGGTCCCACGACAGCATTCACTCTTGGCAGCTTTGAAGGAAAGATCTACGGAGTCGATATTAGTAACAGTGTTTACACTGTCGATCCGACGACCGGCACCGCTACATTGCTCGCGAAGAACTCGCGTCTTCCGAATCCCTCCTTTGTTCCAGGGAGTCAGAACCCCGATGGCACTTTCAATTTGGCCGACGAAGCCATCTGGCAATCCGGAGGAAAGCTGTACCTGACATACGATGCGCTTACGTTTGACTTCAAATCTTTCACAGTTGGCCGCATTGCAGTGGCTCCAGACCTCTACCAAATCGATCCTGCGACCGGGCTTGCCACTTTAATCGGCCCTACTGCCAGGGGCATCGGCGCCGCCCTTGAAGTGAACGGCTCTACGTACGCCTTCAACGACATGACGAATCAGATTGACACCCTGAACCTCCTGACCGGTGCGGCCACTCCGGTAGGCAACTTCGATCCATCCGCCGGCGTGATTCAAGGCGCGTCTCCGGTTGTCCCTGAGCCGGCCTCGATTGCCCTGGCTGGCATTGGAACAGCTGTGCTCGCAGTTTGCAGACGGCGAAGGCGGCGTGTGTAGTTCGGCAACAGTCTATGCCGGCGCTCTCAGCGTCAGATAAATATCGAGAACCGCGACGGCGGCAGGTGTGACGCCGGGAATCCGGCCGGCCTGTCCCAATGTTTCCGGCTGCACACGCGTCAGCTTCTGCCTGACTTCGTTTGACAGGCCGGGAATGCGTTCATACGTGAAATCGGTTGGGATGCGGCGGTTCTCGGAATCCTGCAGGTCGCGGATCTGTCTTTCCTGTTGAGCCATGTAGCCGGCGTACTTCGATTCCGTCTCGATAGTGGTGAGAACTCCGTGGGCGAGTTTGCCGCCGATGCGGCCTTCAATCCAGTTCTGGAGCTGCGCAATGCGCGATTCGGGCCGCCGCAGCCACACCATCAGCGTTGGGTTGTCCGTTGCGGCGGCAAGCCCTACGATGTCCGGCACAGCGCCCGCGCGCGTTCCTTCAAGCAGCGCGGCGATCTTCGCCTTCTGCTCCTGCTTGTGCGTGAATTGATTCCAGCGGGTTTCATCCACTAAGCCCACCTTGCGGCCGAGCGGCGTAAGGCGTTCGTCCGCGTTATCGATCCGCAGATGAAGCCGAAACTCCGCGCGCGAGGTGAACATTCGGTAAGGCTCGTCCGCGCCCTTGCTCACCAGATCGTCAATGAGAATGCCGACGTACCCGCCGGTGCGTCCAACGGTCAGCTCCGGAACGCCTTTCAGCTTGCAGGCGGCGTTCAGGCCGGCAATCAGGCCTTGGCAAGCCGCTTCTTCGTAACCGGAAGTTCCATTGATCTGTCCAGCGAGGAACAACCCCTCAATCGATTTCACTTCGAGCGAATGCTTCAACTCGCGCGCGTCGATGGCATCGTATTCAATGGCATAGCCGGGGCGAATCATCTCGGCGTTCTCGAGACCCGGAATGGAGGCGATCATCGCCGTCTGCACATCAATTGGCATGCTGGTCGACATGCCGTTTACGTATATTTCGTGCGTGTCCAGACCCTCCGGCTCGAGAAAGATCTGATGCCGGCGCTTGTCGGGGAACTTGACGATCTTGTCTTCAATCGAAGGGCAATAGCGGGGGCCAATGCCTTCGATCTGGCCGCTGTAGAGCGGTGAGCGCGCGATGCTGTCGCTCAAAATGCGGTGAGTCTCATCGGTGGTGTAAGTGAGATGGCAGCAGATCTGCTCACGCTCGATGCGTTCTGTCATGAAGGAGAACGGCGTTGGAACGGGATCGCCCGGCTGCTCTTCGAAGCGGGACCAATCAATGGTGCGGCCATCGAGACGGGGAGGAGTGCCGGTTTTGAGGCGAGTCCACTGCAGGCTGAGCGTTCGAAGCTGACCGCCCAAGGTATTGGAAGGGGCTTCGCCGTTGCGTCCGCAGGCGTACTTCTGTTCGCCGACATGCGCTAGACCGTTCAGAAATGTTCCGGTTGTAACGGCAACTGTTTCCGAGAGCAGGTCGCGCCCGTCCTTCAGCCGCACGCCAGCGATTTTGCGGGGCAGTTCGTTTGGTAAAAAGAGCAATTCCGTGACTTCAGCCTGCAAAATACGGAGATTTGGCTCCTGTTCCAGCCACTCGCGCATACGGATGCGGTACTGTTTCTTGTCGCATTGGGCGCGCGGCGACCAGACGGCCGGACCGCGGCTCGTATTGAGCAGCCGGAACTGAATGCCAACGGCGTCGGTGAGTTGTCCCATTACGCCGCCCAAGGCGTCAATTTCGCGAACAAGGTGACCCTTGGCAATTCCGCCCACGGCCGGATTGCACGACATCTGGGCGATGAGGTCGAGATTCATCGCCACCATGGCGGTTCTTAGGCCCAGCCGTGCGCAGGTGCGCGCCGCCTCGCAGCCGGCATGGCCGCCGCCAACAACAATGACGTCGTACTTCTTCTGCATTGAGAAAAGGGGCCTATTGGTTATTCTAGCCGGGGGAACCCGTTTTGAAGATCCTGATCATTGGCGCTGGAGGCCGCGAACACGCGCTCGCGTGGCGGTTGTCGAAATCGCCCCAGGTGCGTGGCATCATCGCCAGTCCGGGAAATCCAGGTATCGCACAAGTGGCAACTTGCGTTCCCGCTCCGGCAGACGTGGCAGGCTATGTGGATATTGCGATTGCCCGCGGCATCGATCTGACGATTGTCGGGCCGGAAGCGCCCCTGGTCGCGGGCATCGTGGATCAGTTCAACCGGCGCCGGCTGAAGATCATTGGCCCGACGCAAGCGGCAGCGCGGCTGGAAGGCTCAAAGATTTTCGCGAAGCAGTTCTTTGAACGGGCTGGAATCCCGACGGCGCGCTCGGTGCAGGCGACTTCTCTTCACGATGCGATTAGCGCCTTGAAGCACTTTGCATTTCCCGTCGTGATCAAAGCAGACGGACTGGCGGCCGGCAAGGGTGTCGTCATTGCCCAGCACCGCGAGGAAGCTGAGCAAGCGATTGTGCACGTAGGTCCAAATGTAGTTATCGAAGAGTTCCTGGAAGGCGAGGAGGTCAGCTTCATCGGAATCAGCAACGGCCATCAGCTTTTTCCGCTGGCCCCAACCCAGGATCACAAGCGCGTCTTCGATGGCGATCAGGGCCCGAATACAGGCGGCATGGGCGCCTACGCCGATTCCCGCATTCTGACTCCGGCGCAAAGCGGCGACATTATGGAACGCATCATGCTGCCGGTCATCAGCCACATGCGGCAGGAAGGCACCCCCTTTACAGGATTCCTCTATGCGGGCCTGATGATGACCGCCGATGGACCCAAGGTGCTGGAGTTCAACGTTCGGCTGGGTGACCCCGAAGCGCAGGCGCTGATGCACAGTTTTCGCGGCGATTTTGGGGAAGTGCTGACTCTGGCGGCGCACGGTACCGGGGCGATATCCGGCCGAGCTTGGGGATCCTGTTCGGTGTGCGTCGTTCTAGCCGCCGAAGGGTATCCCAATGCCCCCATCGTTGGGGACGTAGTTACAGGAATCGCCGAAGCTGAAGCGACCGGAGCAACCGTGTTTCAGGCGGGAACCAGCCAGCAAGGGAACGAACTTGTCGCCAGCGGCGGCCGGGTACTCGGGGTCACAGCCGGAGGTGAAACATTGCCCAGTGCGATAGAAGCGGCGTATGTAGCCGTCGGGAAGATTCATTTCCGCGGCATGCAGTACCGCAAAGACATCGGCCAAAAGGGGCTGCGGCGCTGGTAGACTGCGAAAAGGAGCCACGGGGACGTAGCTCAGATGGATAGAGCAGCCGCCTCCTAAGCGGCAGGTCGGCAGTTCGAATCTGCCCGTCCCTACCAATCGTCCGCATTTGCCCACCGCCCACGTTCACCGCTAGCCGGGCTACCCAGCTTGAAACCCTCGTAGGCAGTGCGCTATCTTGAGTGACAATGTATCGCTTAACGACGGCTTTGTTGTCCGCCGCGGGCCTTTTTCTGGCAAGTGCGGGGATGTCTTTTGCTCAGGAACGCCATGCCAGCGGCGAAGCGAATCTGCTGTTGCCCGATCTCGGCCAGGCTACGTTCTTCGGCGGCCTCATCGATGGCCGCTCGCTGCTGCTCTACAGCCTGATTTTCGTGGTGCTGGGCTTGCTGTTCGGCCTGATGATTTATCGGCAGCTCAAAAACCTGCCCGTCCACGCATCCATGCTGGAAATTTCGGAGCTGATTTATGAGACCTGCAAAACCTATTTGATTACCCAAGGCAAGTTCCTGGTCATCCTCGAGGTTTTCATTGGGGTGATCATTATTTTCTATTTCGGCGTGCTGGAGCATTTCGACGCCTTCAAGGTTTTCATCATCCTGTTGTTCAGCATCATCGGCATTTGCGGAAGCTCGGGCGTGGCCTGGTTCGGCATTCGCGTGAACACCTTCGCGAATTCGCGCACGGCGTTTGCCAGTCTGCGCGGAAAGGCCTTTCCCTGTTATGACATCCCGCTCAAGGCGGGCATGAGCATTGGCATGCTGCTGGTCAGCGTCGAGCTGGTCTTGATGCTGTTCATCCTGCTCTTCGTTCCGCATGATTACTCGGGGCCCTGCTTTATCGGCTTCGCGATTGGCGAATCACTGGGCGCGGCGGCGCTGCGCGTAGCCGGCGGAATTTTCACCAAGATCGCCGATATTGGCGCCGACCTGATGAAGATTGTGTTCCGCATCAAGGAAGATGATGCGCGGAACCCTGGCGTGATTGCCGACTGCACCGGCGATAACGCGGGCGATTCAGTTGGACCCAGCGCGGATGGATTCGAGACGTATGGCGTCACCGGCGTCGCGCTGATTTCTTTCATCGTGCTGGCGGTCAGCAGCCCCTTGGTTCAGGCGCAGTTGCTGGTGTGGATTTTCGCCATGCGCGTGATGATGGTCATCTCGTCCGGGCTGTCGTATTTCTTGAACGCCGCCATCGCGAAAGCCAGGTACAGCCATCTGGCCAAAATGAATTTCGAAGCCCCATTGACAAGCTTGGTGTGGCTTACTTCTTTGGTTTCGATTGCGGCGACTTACATCGTTTCATATGCGATGATTCCGAACCTGGGCGGCGATCCTTCGCTGTGGTGGAAACTGTCTACCGTGATCACGTGCGGCACGCTGGCCGGTGCCGTGATTCCCGAACTGGTGAAAGTCTTCACTTCCATGAAATCGAGCCATGTGCGCGAGATTGTTGTCTCGTCTCGCGAGGGCGGCGCCTCGCTGAACATTCTTTCCGGTTTTGTGGCCGGCAACATGAGCGCCTATTGGCTCGGTTTGGCGATTTTGGCGTTGATGAGCATCGGCTACGGAGTGAGCACCTTCGGTATGGGCGACATTATGATGGCCCCGGCGGTCTTCGCGTTCGGCCTGGTGGCTTTCGGATTCCTCGGCATGGGGCCGGTCACCATCGCAGTCGATTCCTACGGGCCGGTCACAGACAATGCGCAGTCCGTTTATGAGCTCTCGATGATTGAGCAGATTCCGGGCGTAGAGCACGAGATCAAGGGCGCGTATGGCTTCGATGTCGATTTCGAGCGAGCCAAGGAGAACCTGGAAGAAAACGATGGCGCGGGCAACACCTTCAAGGCCACCGCGAAGCCGGTGCTTATTGGCACCGCGGTTGTCGGTGCAACTACCATGATCTTTTCGATTGTGGTTGCCTTGACCAATGGCTTGCGCCCCGATTTGGTATCGAATTTATCCATCCTGCATCCGCCGTTCTTGCTCGGCTGGATTGCGGGCGGCGCGGTGATCTATTGGTTTACCGGCGCATCCACCCAGGCAGTAACTACCGGCGCCTATCGAGCGGTTGAGTTCATCAAGGCCAATATCAAGCTGGAAGGCGTAACCAAAGCATCCGTAGCTGACAGTAAAAAAGTGGTCGAAATCTGCACGAAATACGCGCAGCGAGGCATGATCAACATCTTCCTGATGGTCTTCTTTGTCACGCTCGGGTTCGCGTTTCTCGAGCCGTACTTCTTCATCGGCTATCTGCTTTCCATCGCGCTATTCGGGTTGTATCAGGCGATCTTTATGGCGAATGCGGGCGGCGCATGGGACAACGCCAAGAAGATTGTCGAGACCGAACTTAAGGAAAAGGGAACAGACCTGCATGCCGCAACGGTGGTTGGCGACACGGTCGGCGACCCGTTCAAAGACACGTCGTCGGTTGCCCTGAACCCCATCATCAAGTTCACGACGCTGTTCGGATTGCTCGCAGTGGAACTCGCGGTTTCGCTATCGGCAGATCAGCCTGTGCTGACTCACGTACTGGCGGCTCTGTTTCTGGCGACGTCGATGGTTTTTGTGTGGCGCTCGTTCTATCGCATGAGAATCGGAACCGGGGAGGCCGCGGCCAGAGAGCAGGAACCCACCCCGCCGGCGGTTTATTCGCGCTGAACAATGAACAGTTCGGTTCTAACGTAACGCCGGCATGCCGAGCGCTCCGATAGCCGGATATTTCTTGCTGAATTTGTTGCGTGGATTGTAAATCTCAAAACTGCCGTCCTCATTCCCGGTCACCTTCAGGTAGTAGCCGGTATCCGCTTCCGTAACGTTCGCGATGAATGGGTCCGCAGCATTGTGCTCGCTTCCGCCGGCATCCGCAAAATGGAGCTGCCAGATATCCAGCAGGCCCGGCGACGATTTGATCACATCCCAGGCTGCCGGATCTCCACCCTTCTTCGCTCCGTTATCCATGATGGCCACCTTCGGCTCCAGCGCATGCACCAGTGCGGGGCTGTTGCTCAGGGCCAGACCGTGATGAGAAACGACAAAGATATCGGCGTGGCCAAGCTTGTTATCCGGACAGACAAGCTGCAATTCCTTTTGCCAGGTGAGATCGCCTAGATCGACAATGCGCAATTTTCCGAATGTGATCACAAGACCCACCGAGCGTGCGTTCTCGGTTGGATCGGTCGCCTTCTGCTGCACTCCGGCGCAGTTCCCGTTCGGCTCTCCCGCTCCGGGCAGCGGATGCTCGATCACGTTGCCATCCGCGCTAACTACCACCGCATCCATGCCCTTAACCGGAAGGTGCTCGCCTGGTTTTGCGAGGATGTGATTCGAGCCCGCGATAGCTGCCTGATACTCGGCATAAAGAGTCTGCGATTCCTTGGAAGTTTCGCGGTCCGGCCCGTGGTCGATAAAGGTGCCAACCGGCATCTTCTGAACAAGCTGCGGCACTCCGCCCACATGATCGGCGTGGTAGTGGGTAATCACAACGTAATCGATCTTCTTGATGTGCGCAAGCTTGGCAGCCGCCACAATCCGATCGGCGTCGCGAAACGCGTTATAGCCCCAGCCGGTATCGATGAGCAGCGATTGACCCGCGGGCGTTACGAACAGTGTGGATTGCCCGCCTTCGACGTCCACGAAGAAGATCTGCAACGGCTTTTCTGCCGCTGGCAGCAAGGCCGCAAAAAGGAGTGCACTCAGGATGGCTACAATGGCTCGCATGCGGCTGATCGTATCAAAACAAGCCTGACATGTGAGGCGGAACTATGTCTTACAATTTTGCGTAAGTTCAGGTAGAAGATAAATCAGGAGCTTGGATTTTTGCCCTTTTGCACCAATTGCGGAGCTAGCGTGAACCCTGACGCAGCTTTTTGTACAAACTGTGGGATGGCGCAGCCGCGTACGCCCCCACCCGCTACCGATTTCCTGGATGGAATGAGCGATCGCACCGCTTCCATCCTCTGCTACATTCCGGTATTCGGCGTAATTCCGGCCATCGTGTTTCTGGCCTCCCAGAAGTTCCGGACGAACGTACGGGTGCGGTTCAATGCCTTCCAGTCTCTCTACTTGTTTGTGGCGTGGCTGATCATTTCATCCGCTATGCCGATACTGCTGGTCGGCGTGCCCGGCTGGGGAACGGAACATGCCTTCGTAGGGGCCCTGAAGTTGGTGGTCTTTATCTGCTGGATCTATCTCCTGGTGAAGGCCGCCCAGGAACAGCATGTCCGGTTGCCTATCATTGGTGATTTGGCCGCTCGGTCGACGACGGAACAGCTATAGTATAATTATTCATTGTTGTGAATAATTACTCAGAGCGGCGCACCGTTGGTGTCGTTGGTTTCCGGGGATACAGCGGGGCCGAGCTGGTCCGAATCCTGGAGCGCCATCCGGGCGTAGACGTGATTCTCCTGGAGCACCGCTCAGATTCCGAACCGCCTATTGCGCCTCTGGGGCAAAAGCCGCCTAAAACTATTCCCGCCAGTCTCGAAGCTATCATCCAAGAAGGAATAGACTTGGTTTTGCTCGCCACCTCGGCGGAGGTATCCATCGCCCGCGTATCCGGCATTCTCAACAGCGGCATTCGCGTAATCGACCTTAGCGGCGCGTTCCGGCTGCGTGACCCGGAAAGCTACTCGCGCTGGTACAAAGAGCGGCATACCTCGCCAGAGCTGCTGGCCCAGGCTGTGTACGGGCTGCCGGAGTTTTACCGGGACCAAATTCGCGGGGCCAGGCTGGTCGCGAATCCGGGCTGCTACCCGACTGCGGCCAACTTAGCCATCCGTCCGCTGTTGGACGCCCAGGTGGTAGATCGTTCGCGTGGAATCATTTGTGATGCCAAATCGGGAGTCAGCGGAGCCGGCCGGAAGCCGTCCTTGAAGACGAGTTTTTGTGAAGTGACCCAGAATTTCAGTGCATATGGAATTCTAGAGCATCGCCATGTTCCGGAAGTATTGCAGAATTCGGGCCTGGGTGAGCGGGAATTTACGTTTACAGCGCATCTTTTACCCATCGAGCGCGGGATACTCGAGACCATCTATTTACGGACCGAGCGAGTGGAAAAGGCCGTCGATTTGCTCTCGATCTATGAGGATTACTACGCCGAGCATCCTTTCGTGCGGCTTTATGCCCCCGGGAAAGTTCCCGATTTGCGCGCCGTCCAGCACACGAATTTCTGCGACATCGGGTTTGTTTTCGATGCCGAAAGCCAGCGCGCGGTAATCGTCTCGGCCGAAGATAACCTGGGGAAGGGCGCCGCGGGCCAGGCGGTGCAGAATATGAACCTGATGCTAGGTTTCGCCGAGACAGAGGCGCTTCTGTGAAAGTGCTGATGAAACTCGGCGGCACGCTGCTCGATGATTCCGCCCGTCAGCTTGATATCGCGCATCAACTTGCGCGTGTTGCGCGCGGCCATGAACTGGTGATCGTGCATGGCGGGGGCAGGCAGGTGACGCGGTTTCTCGATGAACGCGGGATTGCAAGCCGTTTTGTTGCGGGCTTGCGTGCATCCGATGAAGCAGTCATCGATGCTGTTACAAAGGTAATTGCCGGAAGCGTCAATAAGCGCTTAGTGTCTGCGCTCACCGCCGCGGGCGCTGCCGCGGTGGGCCTGTCCGGTGTCGATGGCCCGCTGACCTTCGCGGAGCAACTGCATCCCGAACTCGGATTCGTAGGCAAACCGGCCCGTAGCGACCGGCGATTGCTCGACGTGCTTGTGCAGGCGGGCTATCTGCCGGTTGTCGCCTGTATTGCTGGGGATAACAGCGGGAACATCTATAACGTGAATGCGGACCAGATGGCCGTCTCATGCGCTCTAGGATGGGCCGCGGACAGATTGATGTTTTTAACGGATGTTGCGGGTGTCAAGGACGGCAGCGGCCTTATTGCTTCGTATCTCGGCGAGAAGGACATAGAAGAACTGATTCGATCCGGGACTGCGTACGGCGGCATGCAGGCGAAGCTGGAGTCGGCCCGCTCTGCCCTTCAGAATGGCCTGTCTGAGGTCGTAATCGCTTCCGGACAGGAGCATGACGTTTGCGCGCGCCTCCTGGCCGGTGAAGCACTCGGCACGCGGCTTGCCCTGGAGGCTATCGCGCGATGATACAAACTACCGTCGCCGTTCAAAAGGCGGCCATGCGGGACATCCCGAAGCTTCTTGCGCTTATCAACTCGTACGCTGCAAATGGGATTATGTTGCCGCGGACGGAGTTTGAGATGTCGGAAAACATACGTGATTTCTCTGTAGCTTATTATGGGGATCTTCTCGTTGGCTGCGGAGCGCTGCACTTCTACACGCCCACCACCGCCGAGGTCCGATCGCTTGCCGTCTTACCCGCGGCAAAAGAACAAGGCATCGGGCGCACGCTTGTCGAGGCCCTTGAGACAGAAGCTCGCGACAATGAACTGGAGGCGATTTTTGCCTTTACTTACGTCCCGCCGTTTTTTAAAAGGCTTGGATTTAGCCGAGGTTGAAAGAGGAGAGCTTCCCTTAAAAGCCTGGAAAGATTGCCTCCGCTGTCCGAAATTCCACAACTGCGATGAAATCGCGGTTTTAAAGCGGCTTCGCCCCTCGCGCGGGGACATATCTGTGCCTCGCCGCGATTACTCCATTGATGAACTTATTACTCTTCCTACTATAAACACAATTTATCGCTAGGTAAATCCGGCCGCATATCGTTAGGATTTCACCTAAATCTTGCTTCCGTTCGGGTAAAAAATGCAATTTAGCGCATTTTTTTCTAGTCTTCCCGACTTAGTACTAGTATACTCAGTACCGCAAGAGCTTAGTACTGAGGGTAAACCCCAGGAGGTAAATGTGCGAGCTTTAACCGTGGATATTCAAGAATCCGCCGGACGCATCCTTTGCTGTACCATTTTTCGCCCCGGCGGCCGGAAGCTGTTGGCCAAGGGCCACGTCCTCAGCGATGAAGACATCCGATTGCTACAGACCGAAGGAATGCAGCAGGTCTGGGTGACGGAATTGGAAGACGGCGAAATCGGGGAGGATGAAGCGGTCATGGCTGTGGCGGAAGCCATGTGCTGCGGATCGGTCGAAATCCGGCTGGCAGCCGGTGGACGGGCCAATCTGGTAGCTACTGCCGATTGCTGCGCGCTGGTGGATGACGAGCTACTGAAGCAAATCAATTGTGCTAGCAGTGTCGTGATAGCCACAGTCGCCAATTATCGCTTTATAAAAGCCGGAGAACGCGTTGCAACCATTAAGAGCGCGCCTTTCGCGGTCGCGCAATCTCATTTGGAGGCGATCCTCTCGATTCTGCAAGAGCGTGGAGCTATCCTGCAGGCGAGGCCCATTCGCGATCCCGGCGTCGGCGTTCTGTATACCGACCCCGTTCACGGAGACCGGGCCCGCACGCTGTTCGAGAGCGTAGTCCGCACACGCATCGAACGCTTCAGCGGAAATCTTCGCTACTCCTTAACCGCGGTAGAAGAAGAAGAGCAGGTGACCCGATCGCTGCAGCACCTGTTGCGGACCAAACCCGCCGCTATTCTGATTGCTTCCACCACCGCCCCCGCCGGCCCGGAAGATGTCGTCGGCAGAGCGCTCATCCGTCTGGGCGCGCACGTCGAGCGATTTCTTGCTCCAGTGGAACCGGGCAATCTAATGATGCTTAGCTACAAGGACGACGTCCCGATTGTGTCGGCGCCTTGTTGCTTCCGCTCCGCCAAAGCGAATGTGCTGGATTTAATCCTGCCGCCGATGCTCGCCAAATATCGTATTTCAGGCTGGGAGATAGCCTGCCTCGGTCACGGCGGACTGCTCAACTGAGTTAGCGCGTAGCGACCGGGGTTAGCAGCACTGAACCGCGCGCGTAGCAAGCGGATCGGCACCTCTGGCGCACTCCGCATACATTTCCTCCACCAAACTCGGGGCGGACTCGTAAGCTGCTTCGGGTGCTCCTGCCGGGCGTTCTGCATTGGGTTCAGAGCTTCAAAGCAAGCCGAACTCGGTGTGGCGCCCGGTATTTTTGTATGCCGAGCTTCATCCGCGAGCCGGAGGCGTCGGCTGGCCTGACTTGCTCAACTCGGGGAAGGTTATCATGAGTTCGAAACATGCCCGAACAAGTGGAAACAGACGCACTCGCGGAGAAGGTGATACGGGTAATCGCCCATACACAACGCATTTCTCCGGAATCTGTCTCGCTCGACAGCACATTCGAGGCGTTGAAGATTGATTCTCTCGACGGCATCAACATCGTTTTCGAACTTGAGAAGGAGTTCAATATAGAGATCCCGGACGATGGTGTGCAGAATCTGCGTTCAGTACGGGACACGGTTGAGGGAGTGCGGAAACTCGTCGCTGCAAAAGACCACGCGGTTCCGCCAGGTGCGGCATGAACCGAGTCGCGGTTACCGGCATGGGGCTGGTGTGCGCGCTTGGAAACACGGTAGCGGAAAGTTGGGAACGGCTGATAGCCGGCGAGTGCCGCATCTTGCCGCTAAGAGATCCCGGTTCGCCAGCATACAAATTCCGCAATGGCGCCGAGGCTTGGGACTTCAAGCCGCTGGATCACTTCACCGAAAAAGATCTGGTGATGCTGGAGCGCTTCGCCTTACTAGCGGCAGTGGCGGCGCGCGAGGCGGTTGCGCAAAGCGGCATCCGGTTTGAGGGCGATCTCCGGGACCTTTCCGCCGTAATCACGGGCAGCAGCGTAGGGGGCCAGTTCACCGAAGAAGAAGGATACATTCGCCTTTACCGCGAAAATAACCCCAAAGTTGCTCCGCTCACCATACCCCGGACAATGGCCAATGCAGGCGCCAGCCGCATCTCGCTGGAGTTCGGTATCCACGGTCCGGCTTATACCATTGCCACCGCGTGTTCTTCGTCGAATCACGCCCTTGGGCAAGCGTTCTGGATGGTTCGCAACGGGCAGATCACGGCCGCCATCGCGGGCGGCAGCGAGGCTGTCTTCGCGGAGGGATTGCTGCGCGCATGGGAGGCGATGCGCGTAGTCGCTCCCGATGTCTGCCGCCCTTTTTCGGCCGATCGCAGAGGCTTGTCGTTGGGTGAAGGCGCAGGCATGCTGCTGCTCGAGAACTGGGAGCATGCCGAAGCCCGAGGCGCCGCGATTCTTGGCGAGGTAATCGGCTTCGGGATGAGCTCGGACGCCCATCATATTACGCAGCCGTGTGTGGAGGGTCCCTCTAAAGCCATGGCCTGGGCCATTCGTGATGCTGGCATTACTCCCGGCCAGGTGGATTACATCAACGCGCACGGCACAGGAACGCTGGCCAACGATGTGACCGAAGCTCAGGCGATCCGATCCGTCTTAGGTGCCCGGGCCGATTCTGTACTTGTAAGCTCGACGAAATCCATGCACGGCCACACGCTGGGAGCAGCCGGGGCCATAGAAGCAGTTGCCTGCCTGCTCGCCTTGAAGCACGGACTCGTGCCCCCCACCGTGAACTTTACGATGCCCGACCCGGCTTGCGAACTGAATATTGTTGCCAATGAGGCGCGGCCTGCGCGGATGGAAGTAGCTCTTTCCAACACGTTTGCATTCGGCGGATTGAACGCGACATTGGTACTGAAGCGGGCCGGGGACTAACCCGCGTCAGACATATTGGAATTGGAACTGATCGAAGTTCCGAAGGAGTACCAGCTTTGCCGCTAGTGGCCGGAGTGGACCTTGGTGGAACCGCCGTAAACTACACCTTTCTAGACGCGCACGAGCGCTTTCTGATTGAGGGGTTATGCGAATATCCAGCTCGATCCCGGGAAGGGCCCGAAGTTTGCCTCCAGCAGATCGCCGATGGTTTTGAAATCGCCGCCGGTGCGGCCGGAGTTCGGCTCCCGGAGGTGGCAGTTGTTGGCCTCTCCGCGCCGGGTCCCGCCAGCGCGGCAGGCGTGCTCAGCGCACGAGGTTCCACAAACTTTGTGCATCCCAACTGGGCCGGATTCGATATCCGCGGAAGTCTTGCGGCCAAGCTCGGCAAGACGGTGACATATCTTAATGATGGAAATGCGGCGGCCCTGTGGGGCCATTTCGTGCTCTTCGGGGCCAGCATTCGAGCTACATCCATTTCGGCGATCATCGGTACCGGTCTGGGCGGCGGCGTTATCAGTGAGGGCAACGTCATCAAAGGCAGAAAGGGATTTGGGGGAGAGTTAGGCCACGTGCTTCTTCCTTACCGGTCCGTTCGCGGGATAAGCGGACTGAAGCCGCAATGCAACTGCGGCCGCGCCGGAGACCTGGAATCCGTGTGTTCTCTCACCGCGCTCGAGAAATGCCTGCTTCCCTTTTTCCTCGCTCGCTATCCCGGCCACGAATTGAGCCGGATCGGCGATCTTCGTCGCGCGGCGAAACTTGTAAGGGGCCTGGCGGAGAACGGCGATCCCATGTGCAGGGAGATCTTCCGCATTCAGGCTCATGCGCTCGGCCTATTCTTCGATTTGATGGTCAACGTTTTCGATCCGGATGCTTTGATCGTCGGCGGAGGCGCGCTGGAGGCTAAAGAAGAGTTCCAACGCTGGTTCATGGACGAGGTTCGCGAAGCAATGCCTGGCCAGCGCGAAGAGCAGGCCGATATCCTGCTGCATATCATGCCCAACGGCGATACGGCGGGTGCTCGCGGTGCGGCGCTCGAAGCACTGAAGCTGGCGCGGCAGAGCGGCTTTGTGTAAATTGGCGGCGCGTACACTCCAGCCTGCTTTTCAAAGTGATTTGTTGAGAGAAAATTTTTGTTGAAGTACTATGGTTTCCAGTCGTCGTTAACCCTGTTATGGAGTTCTTTCGTTTACACAGTATCCAGTGAAGACACTCGACTTTGACATCGTACGCCGCGAATATCCGGCCGCCGCTCCGCACAATTGGACAATCTGGTTCACCGGACTTTCAGGATCGGGAAAATCAACCTTGGCTCAGGCGCTTGCCGGGTGTCTCGATGACCATGGGTTGCCGTACGAATTAATCGACGGCGACATCATTCGCGAAGAAATCTGCAGAGGGCTCGGGTTTTCTAAAAAGGATCGTGACGAAAATATCCGCCGAATCGGCTATATTGCCCGCCTTCTGAACCGGCACAATGTTATTTCAATCGTCGCAGCTATATCGCCTTACCGGCTGGCGCGCGAACAAGTCCGAAAAGGAATTCCGAAATTCCTCGAAGTTCACGTCGATTGCCCGCTCGAGACGTTGGTCCACCGTGATGTAAAGGGTCTGTATCATCGCGCTCTTGCCGGACAAATCAAGCATTTTTCCGGGATTTCCGATCCGTATGAAGCGCCCGCCCACCCGGACGTTTATGTCAACTCCGGGAAGCAGACTCCCGAAGAGAGTCTCGGGATCATCACGCGGAAGCTTCAGGAATTGGGCTGGCTGAGCACTGTATCCCTTTCGGCCGAGCCTTGCATCACAACTCGGTAATGTTTGCCAGCAACCGCACTCCATTGGTCTTATCGCGACTGCGATTTTCAATGCTGCACCCGGGCGGCTGATTTCCGGTGTAAACTAACAAGAGGTATAACTTTTGACATCTTTCCTTTCCTATCCCCTGGCGCGGGCTCGCGCCCTCCGCTAGTCCCGGCATGTATCCACCCCGAAGTTACCCACCCCGCCGGCCACGAATCCGAGAAAACGTCAACGAAGCGATCCGAGCGAGAGAAGTACGCGCTGTTTTCCCCGACGGGTCTGTCGAAATCATGCCCACGCCCGCTGCCGTTCGCAAGGCGCAGGAGCTGGGGCTTGATCTGATTCTCATCGCGCCTACCGCCGAGCCGCCGGTTGCCAAGGCGATGGATTATGGCCAGTGGCAATACGAGCAGAAGAAGAAACAGCACGAGGCGAAGAAGAAGCAGCACGTCATTCAGGTAAAGGAGCTGAAGTTCCGCCCCAATACGGACGATCACGATTACGATTTCAAGAAGACCCACGCGATTCGGTTTTTGAAAGAAGGCAATCGCGTGAAGGCCGTTGTTCAGTTCCGCGGCCGCGAGATTGCGCATACAGATCTCGGGAAAAAACTCTTGTTGAAGTTCGCGGCGGATTTGGCCGGCATCGGCGCGATAGAAGGCCAGCCACGGCTGGAAGGGCGCAATGCTCACGTCATCATCAGTCCTGTCAAAACCGCTCCCGCACCGAAAGAGAAAGCGGAAAAACCGAGAGAGGCCACGCCGGCCGGCTCGGTAACTCCGGTATAATCCGGCGCGCCTTCCACGCGCGGCTTTTTCGGCATGCCGCGGTTTTGCCTCCACTGTAATATCCAAGTGAGGGCCTTGTGAACTATTCCACCTTAAGTCGCGTGCTCGGCATTTTCGTGCTTGGCGCCTCTCTTGCCGCATTTGGCCGCCAGCAGCCAGCTCAGCCGCAGAATCCGCCGCCCCAGCCACCGCCGGGCGCCGCCAATGGACCGCAGCCTGGACCTGCCGCCGAAAAGAAAGCGGGACCAGGCGCACGAACCAGTGAAGCTGGCGAGAAGGCCGCTCCCGGAGCTAGGACCGAGCAGGAGGCAATGCGAAATTTCCTCGCGATTGGCGCCCCTCCCGATCCCGCCGCCGTCAAACGCGGCCAGGCGCTCTTCGTTTCTACCTGCGGCTTCTGCCATGGCAGCAACGCGACGGGAGGAAATAGCGGGCCAGACCTGGTCCGTTCGGTGCTCGTACTGCATGATCAGGGCACCGGAAAAGAGATCGGACCCGTCATTCACAACGGGCGCCCTGGAAAGGGAATGCCCAGCTTTAATTTGAGCGATGCGCAGATCAAAGACATCGCTGCCTTCCTGTTATCCCGCACGCAAGCCGCCGCCAATCGAGGCGGGTACAAAATTCTGAACATCGTGACCGGCGATCCAAAAGAAGGCGAGGCGTATTTCAGCGCCCACTGCGCAAGCTGCCATTCACCCACCGGCGACCTGGCGCACATTGCCAGCAAGTACGATCCGGTTAAGCTGCAGGGGCTGTTTCTGTATCCAAGGACCGAAAGGTGGCCGGGCATGCCTGGGCCTCCGCCCGATCCGCGGCAAGAGAAGACCGTCACGGTAACGCTGGGTTCCGGCCAGACCTACACAGGCAAGCTGGAGCGCATCGACGATTTCAGCGTTGGCCTTACCGGGCCTTCCGGCGAGTATCATTCCTGGCTGTTCGATGCCGAAAAAGGGATCAACGTGCAGGTACATGATCCATTGAAAGCGCATGTCGACTTGCTGAGGCAGTATACGAATGCGGATATGCACAACATCCTTGCTTACCTGGAGACCTTGAAGTGAAACTGACCCAAATTTTATTCTGCGTTCTGTGCGTGCCTTGCGCCCTCTTCGCGCAAGGATTGGATCCGGCCAGCATTCTTCATCCCCCGCCGAACATGTGGCCGACGTACAACGGCGACTACTCGGGGCGGCGCTTTAGCCCGCTCAACCAGATCAATGCCGGTAATGTGCGGGACCTCAGGCTGGCATGGCTCTATCACGCAAATACAGGGCCAGGCAACAGTCCGTTCGGCGTCGAGATCAAGGCTACGCCGCTGGAGCTAGATGGCGTTTTGTACTTCACTGTGCCGGATCATGCCTGGGCCATCGACGCGCGCACCGGCCGTGAGATCTGGCATTACAAGTGGCAGAGCAAGGGCGGAATCCATACCGGGAATCGCGGTGTCGGCATTTATCACAACTGGGTTTTCTTCGAAACGCCAGACAACCACCTGGTTTCTCTCGAGAAAGACACCGGCAAGTTTCGCTGGGCCGTGGAGATTGCGGATCTGGCGCAAGAGTACTTCTCCTCTCCCGCTCCGCTTGTGATTGGGAATCATATTATCGTCGGCGTGGGTGGCGATTCGCTCGACGTACCTGGCTATTTGGAGAGCCGCGATCCGGAGACCGGCGCAGTTCAGTGGCACTGGAATACCGAGCCGAAGCCGGGCGAACCGGGTTCCGACACCTGGCCCAATGCGCAGGCCATGACGCACGGCGGCGGAATGACGTGGTTGACCGGCACATACGACCCGGAACTAAATCTCCTGTATTGGGGCACTGGAAACCCCAATCCCGTGCATGCCGGGCAGGGGCGTAAGGGCGCTGATCTTTGGACTTGTTCCATTGTGGCGCTGAATCCCGACACCGGCAAGCTGGTGTGGTGGTTCCAGGCCTCGCCACACGACACTCACGATTGGGACAACGTCGAGACGCCGGTGCTGTTCGATGGCGAGATCGACGGAAAACCACGCAAGCTCTTGGCGCAAGCCGCTCGAAACGGTTATTTCTTCGTGCTCGACCGGACCAATGGCAAGAGCGTCATAACCGCTCCGTTCGTTGATCTGAATTGGTCAAAGGGCGTTAACGCGCAAGGCGAGCCGATTCCGAATCCGGTCAAAGAGCCCAAAACCGATGGAGCCCTGGTGATTCCTGCCTCTGGTGGCGCGACCAACTGGCCCCCGCCCAGTTTCGATCCCGAAACCGGGCTGTTCTATGTCAGTGCAACGCCTTCCTATAGCGTTTTCTATTTGACCGATACCAGTGCGCGCCCTGAAGGATATGGCGGCCGTGACAGCGGTGTCTGGTCGGAATCGGAGCTGAAAGCGATCGATTACAAAACCGGCAAAATCCGCTGGAATCACGTTTATCCGGGTGCGGGCGAATCGCTATCGGGACTGTTGACCACCACCGGTAAGCTTCTATTTGCCGGAGATCCATCCGCCAACTTCATCGCATTCGATCCGCAAACCGGCAAGCCTCTATGGCACGCTGGACTGACCGCTCCCGTCAGCAACGGGCCCATGACATATGAACTGGACGGCCGCCAATATCTGGTCGTCGGCGCGGGCGACATGTTGTACGCGTTTACGCTTCCGCATTGAGGCGGGCACTCTGGCGCAGAGCTAAGACTTAGGCCAGAGGCATGGACCAGCGTTGTTTCCGATCGGCGACCAACTGCTCGGAACGAGGTCGCATCGGCGGAATGCCCGTTACGCGGCCAAGTGGCGGCCGTGGCCAATTTCCTGGGCTTGCCGTTGGGGAACGACAAAACGAGGCGTAGTAACGGACGATCAGACGGTGCCGGGAATAGAAACATTCACGCGAGCACTGTAGTCTGCGTTGGAACCGCTATCTGGATCAAGATCTCCCAACTTCGTTCCGATCAGCGCGGGTAGCGTGCACGCGAACTTTCCAGGTGGCGCTCTTAGTAAAAACCAAAGAATCGCGGGTTAATTCGAGGGCCTTGTAGTAAGCATGCACGAATTCGGGCCTAAACCGGGAAGCTCGGTAGTGCCCAATCAGATCTTGGAAGCGGGGCATCTCGTGCACGCTTGCAGCCGCCGGGCTGCCAACGAATTCATTTTGGAGATGCTCCCACTCATGGACAATCTGATTTAGATACTCCTCCATCGAGGAGACACGCGAAAAGATAGTCCGGCCCTCCCGAAAGAGTTCTGCGTTGCTTTCAACGTCCTTTGCGAGTACCTCCAGTTTGAGTTGGAGATCGTTCAAATCCTCTAGACTTTTGAAATAAAGTCGCTTCGTTACGAAGCGAAGCTCCTCTGTTCCGGTTGCCTGACGCACTCCTGATTGAGCCCGTGTACACCTCCGAATTCGCTTGACGCCCACATAAGCCTCGTTCAAGGCGTCGATTGTGTGGTAACGGAGCCGGTCGGCTTCGAGTCCCCGCTGCCGCGTCTCGTTGTAACGCGCGACGACAAGAGTCACTATCTGCACGCTAACGGCGACCGTCAAGACATTTAGTAAAGCCTTTGCGATCTCAAACGGAATGCCGTCTTTCGGTGCGTAATAGTACTGCAAAACAGCAACGCCGGACACCGCCGTCAAGGCAAATATCACGAGCGTTAGAACGATGGCCTTCAATGCTTTGACCTCTCGAAAATCGTATCAGGCGACGCACATGGCGAGTTGCTCGTGTAGGCGACATGGACCTACCTTACGCTGGACTGGTAAAGCTGCTGGTGAGAGACCCGCGTCGAAGAGGAGCCAACAGACTGGTGGTCTGGCCATCTCTTGAGTGCATAACTGGGCAAACACGCCGATTGACGCCGGCATGGCCGCTCAAAATTACAGTGATGCGTAGCGCGTTATACGCCCAATTGCTGACGGCGATCGGCGCGGGCGGCATGGGCGAGGTCTATAAAACACGCGACCCCCGGGCTGGATCGCATCGTTGGTATCGAAATCTCGCAGGAGAAATTCTCCGAAAACTTCGAGCGCGGAAGCGCGCCGTCCCTGCTCTGGACCATCCACACATCTGCACGCTTTATGACGTCGGGACGGATTACCTCGTGATGGAGTACATTGAGGGTGCTCCTATCAAGGGGCCGCTCCCTCTCGATCGGGCGCTGAAGTACGCGGTGCAGTCTCACACAACGGAGGGAATTACCCACGCTGGCGCGAGATGGCAACAAGCTTTTCTTCCTTTCCACGGACGCCAGATCATGGCAGTGGCGGTCAAACCGGGGCCCGAAGCGAATCTTGAGCCTCCTACTGCCCTTTTCCGGCTGCCCGTATCGCATTCTTCATTGGCGCCATCACTCCGGCTATATGAGGTGAGCCCCGATGGCCAAAAGTTCTTCGTGGCGATCCCGAACGCGTGAGCCAACCGTTGCAGTTGGTCGCTAATTGGCAGGCCGGGCTGAACGAGTGACCGCCGCACGCTTTTACTCGTGTGCGTATCGTGAGGTTACAGTATCTCCCGCAGCCGTTCGGTCTCGTTGGGCGGGTGTGACCCAGGCTGGGCTCCCCGCGCAATACGATCCCAGCAATGTCAGCGTTGACCAATACACTTCACTTTGACGTATTGTCGCCATTCGCGGACGTGTCTGTTCGGGTCGCGCGTGCATGAGGGGTAAACCGGATGGAGCTGGGAGACGGCACGCCAGACCGGTACCAGAACATCACTCTCTGGCACGCTGGCCTGACCGCTCCCGTCAGCAACGGGCCTATGACATATGAACTCGACGGCCGCCAATATCTGGTGGTCGGCGCCATTATTTCGGTGGTCTTGCGGTGATGCCTACTTAACGACCTGCAGCGGGCGGTCCAAACCAAGTGGTCAGTGCCTCGGTGAGGCCTGGCTGAGTGTTGTCTCCCGCCCAAGCTAGGTACCCATCGGGCCGAATCAACACGGAGGTAGGACTGGGGACCCGCCCGATCACCGGAAAGTCCCATGCGCCAGAGTATTTAGCTTGGATCGACTGAACTCGATCCACCCAAGGAGTGATCTCAAACGCGCCGGGTTCGCCGAAGTTGAGAAGCACCGGGCGGGCGTTGTGCAGGAGTGCAAACACGCGCGCCGGACCGTCGATGGTGGTCAGGTCCAAATCAGGCATGCGGTATCCGACCAGCGGGTGCCCATTACCGGCCTCGTATTTAACGTCTAAACCAGACATCATGGCGAAGTACTGCTTGCGAACTTCGTCTCTCCGCATCAACTCACACAACATCTCGCGGAGGGCCCCGATACGATCGTCACTGCGTTCGAGCGCGGTCAGGGCCATAGTGTTGCGCAACACGCGGGCCCCCACAGGATGACGCTCGGCATGATAGGTATCGAGCAGGCTCTCCGGCGATTTCCCGTGGACTACGTTGGCGAGTTTCCATCCCAGGTTCGCCGCATCCTGAATACCAAGGTTGAGTCCTTGTCCACCAACCGGCGAATGCACATGCGCAGCGTCGCCCGCGACGAGCACTCGTTTGTCTCGGTAAACCGCCGCCTGACGGGCCATGTCGGTAAACCTGGAGACATAGGTAGCGCTGAAAAGGCCATAATCAGTTCCGTACAGGCCGATGAGCGCTTGGCGGACATCGTCTAAGGTCGGCTGATCACCCCGACGGCAGCGATGCTCATTCAAGACAACCCGCGCCCGCTTACCGTCGTTGAGTTTGGCGATCGCATTAATGCCTTTCTCACTACGACGGATACCCCATTCGGGCTCTTGGGTCATCTCAACCTCGGCAATCAAATAGCTGGTTGTCGGATCCCACCCTGCGAATTCGATACCCGCCTTCTTACGGACAACGCTGCGCCCCCCGTCGCACCCGACGAGATACTTTGCTCGCAATGATCGGTCATCCGATAGCCCGACCTCGACGCCCGTATCATCTTGTAGGAAGCCGGTCACCTCACGTGCGCGATAGATCGGCACGCCCAGTTCGCCGATCCAGTCTCCTAGAATGCGCTCGACGTGGGTCTGCCAGATCGCGAGGAAATAGCTATGCCGGCTCGGCAGGTCGCTGATGTCGAGGGTAATTCCCGCAAAAGGTGCGAACTTAATCGGCTGCCCTGCCGAAACGAAGCGATCGGCGATTCCGCGCTGGTCGAGTACCTCGATCGTGCGTGGGTGCAGGCCGCCGGCGCGCAAACCCTCGACGTATTCGCTTCCCCGCCGCTCGACAAGGGCAACATCAACGCCCGCCAAAGCCAACTCGCCCGCTAGCATCATTCCTGTTGGCCCTCCCCCGGCGATCACTACCGCATGCTCGTTGTGTTCTCGGAGGTTTCTCATAGGTTGTGTTGTCGAACGCGATTATGCCGCACAACACAGGGCTTGCTGCAAGTCCCCCTATACGCGATATCCTGATAGTCGGGAGGGGGCTGGTTCTCCAAACGATGGCCCCGAGAACCGAGGTCCGTGGAATCACATAAAGCGCGGTGCAGACGAGCAACGTGGCTCCAATCGGTACGATTGCGTTCTCAGGAAATCCGATTCGAACCGTGGCTTCAATCACTTGCTGTGCCTTCATCACTTTCGTGAACCCGTCGAAAAGCATGAACAAAACGGCAACCGCACTTAGAATAATTCCGGTCCTCGGGCGCCTTCCGAAACGAAAGCGGATTCAGTAGTCGAGTGCATGTAATTCCGCCTACTCAGCGCCGGCCTCTTGGATGAGTGCTGCCATATCTTCCACTTCACGCTCGAGTGAGTATGGTGGCGTATCCGTGCTCTCACCTCGCCCGCGGCGGTCAAACGTGAAGATGGTGAAATGCGGCGCCAGGAGTTTGCGCCTCGGCGCATCGGCCCAAACCCTCTATGGCAGAGCTCCATCCACCAACACTAGAGCGGGTCCTGTCCCCACTCGTCAAGCGCGATTTTTGTGCCGTCTTTGGATTGAACCGTATTCATATACGCGCCCTTTCAAATTTCTGAGCATCAAAATTCACGAAGAATTCCTGAAGCCGGTCGAGCTGCTGATTCCAGCCAATTGAAGCGCCGCGCGTCGCATCAGACTCGAATGCGAAGAACTGGCGCACGATAACTTCGGTTCTTCCCCGCTGATCGGTGAACGTCACTTCGGTCCACACTCGTTGCTCGGGCGATTCGTGGATTGAGCCGTCGAAAACCAGCCGCTCCGGTTCGACGACCTCAACGTACACACCTTCGAATGGATAATCCTGTCCATCCGGCCCATGCATTGAGTAGCGCCAAACTCCACCGGGCCTCACGTCCATCTCGTAAACCTCAGTCGTGAAGCCGCGAGGACCCCACCATCGGGCCAAATGTTTTGGATCAGTCCACGCCTCGAAGACCAACTTGCGTGGCGCATCGAACGTGCGCTTGATTACCAACTGCGGTTTTGAGGTAAAAGGAGCTTCGCTCACGGCCTCACCCTTTCGCGCCGCGCTCGCTTACTGGGAAGCCGGCCGGCATGTTTCTTTTTCTTCTCTTTCAATTCGTGTAGATATTCGTCCAGGCGGTCGAAGCTCTCTTCCCAGAACCGCCGGTAATGTGCGAGCCAGTCGGCCGCTTCTTTAAGCGGTCGAGCTTCGAGCTGGCATGGCCGCCACTGAGCTTCGCGGCTGCGCGCAATCAGACCTGCTCTTTCAAGCACCTTCAAGTGCTTGGAGATCGCGGGCAGGCTGATTTCAAATGGTTCCGCCAGCTCGGTGACGGAAGTTTCGCCTGATGCCAGCCGGGCAAGAATCGCGCGGCGCGTAGGATCCGCGAGCGCCGCGAACGTTGTACTCAGGTGATCGGCAGGCACGCTGTATTTAACCTACTGGTAAAATACATCGGCCTCGGGGCGGCTGTCAAGGGGTCGTTGGTTTTGTGTCGTTTTTTTCGGCTGCCCGTACGTATAGGCGCAGCAAAAAAGATTCGCGTGTCTAGTCGTGAATGGAAATGCGTAAGCAGTCAAAAGCTATAGGGTAATCCCCTGTTAACTGTACTGCCTCTCTGGCACGCTGGATTGACCGCACCCGTTACCAACGGGCCCATGACATATGAACTGGACGGCCGGCAATATCTGGTCGTCGGCGCGGGCGACATGTTGTACGCGTTTACGCTTCCCCATTGAGACGGACATGAATGTATTGTCTGGCCCAGAGGGGAGACTTAGGCCACAGAGACATGGACTAGCATTGTTTCCGATCGGCGACCAATTTCTCGGAACGAGGTCGCATCGGCGGAATGCGCGTTTTGCGGCCAACTTGACAGCGAAACGATCCACCGAAGCGAAGCAGTTTCGCAGAGTGTGCGGACCGCCGCGTTGCTGGTCCGGCACGGAGCGCCCTTCAGGATAGAGGTACCAATAATGTATTCGTGGCGGGCCGCTCCGGCTCAATCGGCCCCCCGCGGCGCGGACAAAATACACACGTGGGTTGCGCTTACAACTTACAACTGTGCAGATACTTGCGCAAGACTTCGAGCAGTTTCGGGGTGAGCGACAGATCGCGGTCGCCTGAGCCCTTTCCCTAATGCAGCCGATCGATTTGGGGGAGATCAGACTGTTGCATGTTGAATGACAGCGAGGATCTCTTTACGCTCAAGGTATGCAACAGTCTTCAGAAGCGCTGATTTGCGGTAGCGTGAAGCCTGCAGGTAATTAAATGAAGGCCGAGCAGCAGCTACATAATCTCAATACAAACTCTTACCAGCGGCAGCCTTCCCACTCTGAACGCGCTCCTGCCCGTAAGCCAGCCATTCGTCCCTATATGCTTTTAGGGGATTGGGCAGCGTTTGACCAATAGGAATAAGTGACCAATCTTGTACCCAGGGTGCCGCTACCTCGTCCAAGTTGACATAGAATTTCAACCTGTTCCGCAAGTCGTTCCAGTTCCGATAAACGTAGCGCAGTTCCGAAGTAGTGATGGACACCGCTGTCCGACCTCCATATCCAACTCGCGGGTTCTTCTGCGCGACGTCCTTCAGGTCAAGCCCATCCAGCACGAAGTGAATCGTGCAGCCGACGAAAGCCGCGCTCGTGGCGACCATCGCAATCCCGAACTTGCAGGCCCGGCGGATGGCAAGGTAGGAACGGTTTTGCTCTTGGGCGGCCTTTTTACTGCCTGACAGGTTCTTAGTGAACCCCTCTGAGCCGACCTTGTCCGACGGGGCCTCCAACACTCGAGCAGGGCTGAAGCGCGACTTTTGAAGATCTTGTGCGTAACTCGTCCGCTGTAGAAGCTGCTCACTTGTCTTGGACGGAAAGTTGTTGCCCGGATTCTTATCCACCGTGTCCTTGAACACTGTGTGTATGCGAGCATTCATCTGGCCGACCGCCTTCGAATAGGAACCCTTGCTGCCGAAATCAACCGCACCACCAAGGAAGAAGTAGTCGTTGTAGTTATCGATGATGTTCCAATTCGGCTTCTGATTTCCCTGGACGAGGGTCTTGAATCTGACAAGCCGGTCCATATCGCCCATGATGTATTGTTCCCATGCGTTCAAATATTCTGTTCGGGAATCCCGCAAACCGTACATGAGATCACCATTTTCGGGGGAGAAGTTCACGAGAAAGGCTTGGGGCATAGCGACCTAACTATATCTTACTTGTTTCGTAGGAAATGTCACAAAGGCGCTACCGCTCTACCGCTGGCTCATCTGTGCGGATCCGATTTCCTGTGCATCCAACGGCTACTGTTGGGAGATTCTCGCCGGTGGAGTTCGCATTCGCCATCCGATCAAGGCTGTAAGTTGAGGGCGGCAGCACCGCCCATGCGGAGTTCGCAACTCAAAGCATGACTGTAACGGCGGATCGCAACGCAGTGCGCTGAAGCTCGTCCAGCATGCGTTGACGTAGTGGGCCCACGGAACTCCTTTTGTGACTAGCGACAATAAAACAGCCCCGCCACACCTCCCTTCAACGACCAGATATCCGCGTGCGCCGCGCAACGGCTTGGTTCTCACTTGCAAACCGGAAGTAAGCATTTCGCTTGGTTCAAGCTGAGCGTCATTACCTTGAGTTGAATCCACTTTGCCGTATACTCGGCGACACGTTGCTTTGAAGCAGATAGCGCTACGTTTCGATACCGATGCGGTCATTAACGGCGCCACGAATGTGCTGCTTGCAGCCTAGATAACGCTTGGTAGTTTGTACAGAGACATGTCCGGGCAGGAATTGAATCTGCTCCAACTCTCCTCCTGCGGAGTGACAGAGTTTCGCGCACGAGCGTCTCAAATCGTGAGGAGCGAGACTAGCGAAGCCAGACTTGGCGGCATACAACTTGACAACGTGCCATACGACGCGCTCCGTTACGCCATCACCCCAGCATTTGTTTGCTCTGCAGACGCAACGGAATATCCTTCCCGAATGAAGTTCAGCCGCGTGGACCCACTCATCCAAGATCGTCTTGACCCAATACGCTAACCGGCGAACAGCCGCAAGTCTGCCATTAATCGTTGACGCCGCGAGGCCACGATTCTCGAGGAAGATTCGAAAGCGGGTGACCACAACTTTGCTAAAAGAAAGCCGTGGCTCAGAACAATACCAGCTGATGAACTCATCGATTGCATGTCGATAACCTCGTTTAGACTCGGGCGAACGTAGGCTGTCGAGTACGGCCGCTTTGCTATGGTCGAGGTCCGGAACGCCAAGTTTCGTTTTTGGTCGCTTTGACACGACGGATTTCCGCGTGGCTCGTTTGCTCATTCCAGCCGCCTCCAGCGCGGCTGGTCGAAAGCCTACGCCCGCTCCGCTGCAGCAACGCGCGTTTTGCGGCCAGGTGGCATTTCGGTCCCAAACCGGCTCCATTGGTTATCTGGATGACCGACTTGGCGAGGTGGCATCGGGGTGGCCCGGACATCGTGGCGCGAGCGACTACAGACGGCTTTCTGTTTTGACGACATCCTCCAGAGCAGAGCGAAGTGTTCCGATGGATACGGCTCCGAATCTCTGGCGCCACTCCACTTCGACGGAACGAATCCGTTGCTCATGAGCGGCGCCCACAGCGAGCCCCTTTGAAGTGAGGTAAACAACCTCTCTTCCGTGATCGCTACGAATGCGCATAAATCCGTGGCGAAGCATCGCTGAAACGTCAACCGAGTGGCCCAGCCCCTGCAACGGCGCCCCTTCGGGCGGAATACGACGGATCACCGAGGCGCTTACCGAGAGCGCAACCGGCGACCTCTCCTCATAAGCTATGGCAAAGGCCACCAATGCCTGAGAGGTTAATGCAGACAAGCACAGCCCTGAGATCGTGTCTCCACTCTCGCGTGGTACCGCTTTCCAATCGACGCCATTGCCGCCTGTAACACTTGCGTCGGCCGCGCCGTACCGGGCGGGATGGTGAGGATATTCGAGCGGGAGGGCAGCGACAGTCGCTTTCAGGGCGGTCCGCAGGCGGTCCGTGCGATCAGCACCTGTGTACTTACACCAGGCTGCTTCGGCAGACCTCTCCACCGATTTCCAGCCTTCCGCAATCGTTAATCCCTGTGCGGTGAGCCGTACCTTGGCTCTGCCTCTGCCGGTCTTCCGCTGTGCGATCCAGCCACGTCTTACCGCGGTGGCAATTCGCGTTCGCACGGCGCGTTTAGAAAGCCGCAACACTGCCGGGAGCTCCGAGCGCTCGATGCCTGACTCGTCGATGGCCCGCAGCAGATTTGCCCAGAGGTCCAGTGGCGGCATCCCGTAGTGGCCAGCGCCCTCCCGCACGTAGGCCTGCTCCAAGCCATCGAGAACCGTCCAAAGCAATAATGGCAGCGATGCGGATCCCTCCATGATCTCTGGATTATAAAGCCCACCCGTTGCCAACAGGGCAAAGCACTCCTTGGAGCATCGCTAGGCTGGCCTGCCAAACGCCGCGCGCTTCTGCAAGCCCACTTGGCCGATAAGTCGCCATTTCGCGGACGTGTCTGTTCGGGTCGCGCGTGCATGACGGGTAAACCGGATGGAGTTGGGAGACGGTACGTCAAACCGGTATAAGAACATCACTCGGTGGCACGCTGGACTGACCGACCCGTCAGCAACGGGCCGATGACATATGAACTGGACGGCCGTCAATACCTTGTGATCGGCGCGGGCGACATGTTGTACGTGTTTACGCTTCCCCATTTAGGCGGACTCAGCGTACCGTCTACGGACAGCTAACACTTACGCCAGAGGCGTGGGTAAAGGCGAGGGCGCCAACTCCACGAAAAACTGATACCTTGTCATCAAGCCGTACCATGCACCACTTCTTTCGCTCACTTGCGATCCTTAGCGCGATCTCCGCGCTTATCAGCTTAGGCTTCTGGATTGCGGATGCGGCAACCGGAATAAAGTTCCGTTTCGGCTGGGCTCTCTTTTCCTCCATTCTCTGGGCACTTATATTCGAAGTTGCGCATCGGTATGACAACAAGAAGGGCAGGCCGAAAAGCCCGCCGAAGACCTTGCCGTAGTTCATTTTCAGGGAATCACCGGGAACTGGAGGCAACTTCCTGTTTGCCGACCCTCGAAAACGTCACCCACTCCCCAGTCCATACAATAAACACAATGAAGAAGCTGTCAGCTCTTGCACTCCTGGGCCTTGCCGCAACGGCAGCTAGCCTGGGTATCTTCTCATCGCAGCAGGACATCGGGATCACGCCGAAGAAGGGCGATGCCAGGTACATCGCGGACAAGACGAGTACGTAGTCACCGGCGGCGGCGCGAATATGTGGTTCGGCACCGATGCCTTTCACTACGTGTATAAGCAAATCTCGGGCGATGTCACACTTACGGCTGAAGCACGCTTTGAGGGAAAAGGCGTTGAGGCGCATCGCAAAGCCGCTCTGATGATCCGGCAGACGCTTGATCCGCATTCCGCGTACGCCGATGTCGCGCTTCACGGCGATGGATTGACCTCGCTGCAATATCGCGAAAGCGCAGGCGCAACAACACTGGAACTCCGATCGGACGTAAACGCTCCCAACGTGATTCAGATACAGCGGCAGGGCGATCAGTTTACGATTGCAGCCGCCAACAAGGGCGAGCCGCTTAAATCGAGCGGGCCGGTTACGGTTAAGCTGCACGATCCGGTCTATATCGGACTCGCGGTCTGTTCCCACAATGCCGATGTTCTGGAGACAGCCTTGTTCTCAAACGTAAAATTAGAACCGTAAACTCTTCGCCTGTCCCATCCAACTCTCAGAACGAGGTTCAGGCGGTTTGAAAAATGGGCTGTAAGCGGGAGAGAGGCAATAATCCAAAGATCGTGTAATGTAGGGAAACTTCAGCCGTGGGCTGAGGCCACACCGACAATGCAGCCAAGCCCCTCGAAATCGTTTTGGCGCACACTCAAGCGCCTGGACAGCACCAAGCTAAACAGCCGGTGGATGGCGTTCCGTAATTCCGCTGCAGTCGCCCTGCCGCTTGGCATCGGAATCGCAACCGGCAATCCGCTGGGGGCAGTCGCAGTAACTACCGGCGCGCTCAACGTCTGTTATTCAGATGGCCGCGATCCGTATGCGCAGCGCGCTCGCCGCATGCTGGCCTGGAGTGTGCTCGGCGCACTCGCAGTTTTCACCGGCTCAGTAACAGGGAAGTATCATCTCGCAGCTATCTTCATGGCGGCAGCGTGGGCGTTCGTTGCGGGCATGGCCGTCTCCATCAGCACACGGGCCGGCGATCTTGGTTTGAACACCCTGGTGGTGCTCATCGTGTTCGCGGCGCGCGGGGCGTTTTCGCCAAGGGGAGCGCTGATTGCCGCCGGGCTGGTACTGGGGGGCGGATTGCTGCAGACCGTATTCGCTCTGCTGTTCTGGCCAGTCCATCGCTACGAACCCGAACGCCGCGCCATCGGCAAAGCGTATCTGGATCTGTCGGCGGAGGTCAATCCGCATAACGATGTTGCAGCGAGCACGCCGCTTAATCCGCCATCTCGGCAAATGCAAGATGTCCTGTCGGCGTTGGGGCGCGATCACAGCATTGAGGGCGAGCGCTTTCTCCTGCTGTTCGACCAGATCGATCGCCTTCGCCTGGCCATCTTTGCGCTGGGCCGGCTTCGATCGGAAGCGGAGCATGATGAGCACCGGCATTCGTATTCAAGACGCGCTTCGGAGGGCCTCGACGAAATTCTGGAACTCACCTCGAAGCTTCTCGGACAGGTCGGCCAATTTCTGGTCAGCGGCGCGCCGGCTCCAGATCAGGAGGAACTCGCGCAGAAGCTGCGTGCTCTGGTTCAAGCGGCACATATCGGCAAAACAGAGGAAGCGTCTACGCTGGCTTCAGAAATCGCATCCGCTGTCGATGTTCTGGCTGGGCAGCTCCGGCTGGTAGTGCAACTCTCAGGGCACACGATTGAGCCCGCCATGGAGGAGTTTGCGCGGCACGAGTTCGCGCCGCCCTGGAAGCTGCAGCTCACAAGCTGGCTCGCCACGCTTCGGGCCAATCTCGACCTGCGCTCGGGAGTTTGCCGTCATGCCATTCGTCTGGCGGTTTGCGTCGCACTAGCCGATGCGATCGGCCGCGGCATCAGTTGGGAGCGGTCCTATTGGCTCCCAATGACCGTGGCCGTTGTTTTGAAACCCGACTTTACTAGTACGTTCAGCCGCGGCGTACTGCGTTTGCTGGGGACGTATGCCGGTCTTGTGTTGGCGACACTGCTGTATTTTGTCCTCCCTCATTCCGCAATGACACAGGTGCTTCTGGTGGGAATCTTTACATTCTTCCTGCGCTGGGTGGGTCCCGCCAATTATGGGGTCTTCAGCGTCGTGATTAGCGGGCTGATTGTTTTTCTGATCGCCGAAACCGGCGTCTCTCCTTCGCAGGTGGTTTTGGAGCGGTTCCTCAACACCACAGCCGGCGGCATTTTCGCGCTCATCGCCTATGCGCTGTGGCCGACCTGGGAGCGAAAGAGCGTGCCGGAAGCAATGGCGGAAATGCTGGATGCCTGCCGAGGCTACTTCCACGCGGTGGCTCAGCGCCTCGCGCACGATGATGCCGCCATCGAAGCGTCGCTGGACGAGACCCGCCGTGAGTGGAGACGCGCGCGCTCGAGCGCGGAAGCCTCAGTAGATCGCGTTGCCTCAGAGCCGGGCATAACGCCCGGCAAACTCGATTGCCTCACGTCCATGCTGGCGAGTTCGCACGCGCTGGTTCACTCCATCATGGGACTCGAAGCCGGCGCAATCCAATCGCCCGCGAACGGCTCCAGCGAGGCCTTCAGAACCTTCGCCAATGACGTGGAGTTCACCTTGTATTTCCTGGCGGCCGCGCTCCGCGGCTCAAGCGGAACGGCCCAGGCGCTGCCCAAGCTGCGCGATGATCATCGCCGCCTGCTGGAATCACGCGAAGCCTTCTCACCGGCTGACGGATTCCTGCTAATGGAGACGGATCGCCTGACAGTCAGCCTGAACACACTGAGTGAGCAAGTGGCTCGATATGTCGGTTGAGCGCCAAGCCTGCTATACTCGAAGAGTCTCAACCCGCATTCGTCCTTGTGAGCTGGTTTTAGTTCCAGCTTTCCCGAATAGCTTAGGTTTCGTTGCTTCGAAGCTTTGGTTCGTTTTTCTGAAGGACGTCCGCCGGTAATCGGCACATTTAGTCCTTCAAAAATAATTATGAACCTGTTTTCCGAACTCCCCCTACCTCTGCCTATTCAGCAGAACCTCGCGCGGCACTGCTTTAAAGACATGACTCCGGTGCAAGCTAAGGCACTTCCGCCTGTGTTGGGCGGCGCCGATGTAGTCGCAACCGCTCAGACCGGCACAGGCAAGACGCTTGCCTTCCTGCTGCCGATTATGGATAAGCTGCTGAAAACCAGTAAGCCTGAACAAACACGCCCCGCATCCAGAAAGGTTCGCGCGCTCGTCCTTAGCCCGACTCGCGAGCTTGCCATTCAAATTGCGGATGCCTTTACAAAGCTATCGCCCGGCACCGGTCTCAGCGCCGCTGTCGTGGTCGGCGGCTTAAGCGAACAGACCCAGTTAAACGCCATCAGGAAGGGTGTCCAGCTTGTGATTGCAACACCTGGCCGCCTGGAAGATTTCATGAATCGCCGGTTGATTGATTTAACCGGGGTGGACACGCTGGTGCTGGATGAAGCGGATCGCATGTTGGATATGGGCTTCCTTCCCGCTATCGAAAAGATCATTTCGGCATTACCGGCTGCCCGGCAAAGCTTGTTCTTCTCCGCGACTATGGAGCCCGCGGTGGAGCGTCTGATTGCGCGGCATTCGAAGAATCCGCTGCGCATCGCGGTTGGCGGATCAACCATGAAAGCTCCCGAGCAGATTGATCTGCACGTCTACGAAGTGGAGAATGACTACAAGCTTCCTCTGCTTCGCCACATGCTCGACCGGGAAACAGGATCGTTTCTTGTCTTCGCGCGTACCAAGCATGGGACGGACCGGCTGGCCAAGAAGCTGTCGGGCTTCGGCACGCGCGCGGTTGCCATGCACGGCGACCGCACCCAGAATCAACGCAACCAGGCTTTGGCCGGATTCCGGGATGGACGTTATCGCGTGCTTGTGGCCACCGACGTGGCCGCACGCGGCATCCACGTGGACAGCGTCGCACATGTGGTGAACTATGACCTGCCGCAAGCCCCGCAGGACTTCATTCATCGTGTAGGACGCACAGGCCGAGCCGGACAGGGCGGCGTTGCTTCCACATTCACGCTGAAGTCCGAACGCGGTGAGATCCGCCGCATCGAACTGGAATGCAAAGTTCGGCTGCTACGTCAGGCGGTATCGCCGGAAGTGGTCAGGGAAGAGCGCGAGATAGCGCCGGTAGTTGCGCACGCCAAGCGCAAGCCGGTGGCACGGCACCGGTAAGAGCGGGCAAAGGGACAGGCCAGAGCTGAGCAACCAGTTGGTTGCTCTGGGTGGGAATGCGATCCCAGATCAGTTGCTCGCTTGATTCCGGCCTATTCTACGGAAATCCAGGTCGCCAAAATAGGGTCCCGAGCCGGGAAGCAGTGGTTTCAGAGTTAGGCTACGGGCGCTACCTTCTTTAACATCAAATAGCACAAATGCATCGGCACCGACGCTTGGGTTAGCCCACTTAATAACGAATGTATTCCTCTTATACGGGAAAAGAGAGCCTGCTAACAGGGGCGACCGCTCTGATCGAAACCATAGACCGCCATTCCTGAACGTCACAAACACATCTCCAAACCATGGATCCTTATAAACCCCAACGTACATTTGCGGATTCACTCTGAGACTTAGATTCGTCTTCCGGTTCGCAACTTCGTCCCGAATTGCTGTACTCGCTTTATTTGCCTGCTCCCTCAGCTTTAGTTTCTCTGCCTCTGCTTTAATATGATCTGTGCCGGTTATGTTTAAATAGCTGTCCAGGATCTGGTCCGCCACAGATTCAACCGCCGCAGGTGCCTCCTGATTCGCAAGTGCAACAATGCCGAGCTTTAGCTCGGGAATCATTACGACGTTGGAAACCATGCCAGTATCTTCTCCGGTATGGAACACTTCTTTATATCCCTTCGCATCGATTAAGAACCAACCTAGGCCATACGCGGCGAAGTGCGTGTTGTATAGTCCTTTGCTAGTCACCGGCACGATCGTCTGCGGAGTCCACATCTCCTTGTGCACGGCTTCGCTGAAAAGCCTGTTTTCCAGATCATCGCCATATCTTCCGTCATTAAGCTGCATGACGACCCATTTACTCATGTCATTGGCGCTCGAGTAGATTCCCCCAGCGGGGTCATCAATCGCGTCATCGACTCGCTTAGTAACCTGCGCAGCGCCATCAACCATCACGTGGGGCTCGATTACATTTGGATTGAATTTAACCAAACGGTACGACGGTCCGCTATGATCCATTTTCAAGGGCTTTAGGATACGGGCACTAACGAAATTCTCCCAACTCAAGCCGGAGACTCTGGCTATGACCTCACCCGCCACAATATACATGATATTGCTGTACGCGAAATGAGTTCGGAACGATGATACGGGCTTAAAGTAGCGGAGGCTGTGTATTATGTCGTTTATTGTAAAAGTGGTCGGGCTCGGATCTTGCATTAGCTCTCCGGCGCCCTTGGCCAATCCGCTGCGATGAGTCAGTAAGTCCCTTATAGTAAATTCTTTCGTAACACATGGATCATACATCTTGAATTCTGGGATATAATCCGTCACTTTGTCATCCCACTTCAACTTTCCTTCGTCGACTAAAATGCCGATTGCGGCTGCAGTAAAGGCTTTGGTGTTTGAGGCGATTCCAAACATGGTGTTGGCATCCACGTGTGCCTGTGCATTCGTAGAACGCACGCCATAGCCTCTGGCAAGACTGAGTCTTCCGTCTCGAACAACAGCTATGGCCATACCCGGCACGTCAAACGTTTTCATAGCCCGCTCAACCAAATCGTCGATCTGTATCGAAGTCATTGGCTGAGGCTTCAGAGGTATAGAAGCGGCTAAGAAAACGATTGTGGTGATCGCCAACCGAAATGGTGACATAGTATGCCTCCACTTCAGTATTCCTCTTGACACACGAGTCGCCTTCATGGTTGCAGAAATGCGTTCTATTAACCCTGCCTATCCAGAACCAATTCGCCACCAGGAATCCAATGGATTGTGCAAACCAGCGATTTTGCAAGAATTTGTTATCGCACGATTTTCAAGCATTTCGCCTTGCGCCAAGGTATTGCAAGCAGAACGGTTCCCAGAAATTACTACTTACACAGCTATTGTCCCGAGACCGGCGAAACCTTCATTACCAGAACGGTCATGTCGTCGTGCTGCGATGCGTTTCCGGCAAAAACATCAGCAGCGGCGAAGATCGCCTTGACAATATCTTCGCCGGCTCCGTCCGCAGTTTGCTGGGCAGCCAAAATCATAGCTTCTTCGCCCCATTCTTCCTCTAAGGAGTTCATGGCTTCGCTTATACCGTCCGTGTAGGCGAGCAACAGATCACCGGGACGCAGCAGGAGAGAACCTTGCTCATAAAATGCTTCCGGAAGGAGCCCGATCACGGGTCCGCCGCAATCGAGGCGAAGCCATTCGTAGCTGCCACTCTCCGATTTGCGGAGCAGCACGGGCGGATTGTGGCCCGCATTAACGTAATCGAACCTCCTCGCCGCCGGGTCGAAGATGCCGAAGAAAAAAGTGGCGTAACGATTGACAGCCGAGGCTTCATAGATGAGCTGGTTCTGTGCGACATCAATTCAGTACGTCCACCCGAAGTCGTGCGAGTCCCCGGAGTGGTTAACGTCATCGTGCGAAGGCAGGCGCGCAGGCTCGCCATCAACAGCGCCGCCGAAATGCCTTTGCCTGAAACATCGCCGATCGCCAGGCCGAGGCAGCCCCCGCCAATTTCGATCGCGTCATAGTAATCGCCGCCCACGCCAAATACAGTGCGGCATGCTCCGGCGAGACTGATGCCTTCAATCGCCGGTAGGCGCTGCGGAAAAAGGCGTTCCTGGACCTCGCGCGCAATCTCCATTTCACGCGCGGTGCGCTCGCGTTCCACTGCCGCGGCAGCCAGCGACGCCGCCGCTTCGCTGAGCTCCAGTCCGAGGCCTGTCTGTACGCTCACCGATTCGAGCAGACGCAGGTCGGAAGCCGTGTACGGTGCTTCGGAGCGCTTCGGACCGAGCGCCATCGCACCTAACAAGCGCGTGCGTCCGGGCAGCGGAAGCAATAATTCGGGCGATTGCGGGTCGGGCGTGCGGCCGTTATTAGCAGTGTTGAAGATTGGCGTGGAGGAGCGGGCCTGATCGAGCGCGCGGACTGGAGTATCAAGCGCCGCCCCAATCGCGTAAGCAGGCTCGAAGCTGCCGTTCCTGCGGAGCATCACCGTTAGCCGGTCGACATGCAGGACATCCGAGATGCGATGCGAAACCGTTCGGATCAGCGCTGCCGGATCCGAGATCGTTTGCGCGGTCTTCGCAAGCTGGCTCAACATCACTTCAGCGTCATACGCTTCCCGGAAGAATTTGCGGTCGATCCACTGTTGCAGAAGGTCCGTAGGCGACCTCTTGTTGAGGAACAGAAATCCGAAAAGCAGGAGCATCGCAACCAACAAGGCCGTTTTTAGCGGACCGTGACGGTGAGTGAACAGCGGAATTGCGATAAACCAGATAAGAGCCGCGATACCGGCGACTCGGAAGACCTTTACCGTAGTACTGGCAAGCAAGTACTTGCTGCCTATGCGTAGCAGGATGCGGACATCCATGGCGCGCTGGACGATCACGACATAGGCGAGCGTCAACGGCAAGAAGAGCATCAGGACAATCGAGAGGAAGAGGAGCCATCGGCTGTTGTTCGGATCGGCGATTCCCAAGTAGGGCAATAATCCCCAGATGATAAGAATGCTGCCGAGGCCCACAACGGAGCCCGCCAACAAGACTTGAAGGCGGCGTCGAGCGTCCGGTGAAGAAGCGGTTCGCAATTTGTCCAGCAGCAGAACCCAGTACAGTGCAATGTAGGAAATGCTCGACCACACGAAGAACGGGTTCACGAATCGGTCGATACTACCGACGCGCGGAAGCAGAGAAATGTCATACCAAGCGTTGTATTCCGAAACGAACCCAGCAACCACGATCGCCCCTGACAATGCGGCCACCAGCCACTTCAGCCAAGGAAACTCCTTATCCAGGCGCGATCGCTCCGGAAAGAGCAAACCCAAAAGAAACAACGCGGCCGGCGCTATGAGTTGGATTCCTAGGTGCCAGTAAAGTCGAAGGCCCAGCCAGATTGGAATCCACCAGCGAAACGCGCCGGGATTGAACGATTGCGGAAGGGTCAGAAGAACCAGGAGGAACCAGGCATTAGGATCGAACGGGCGAGCAAATGCAACCCAAACCCCCAGCGCGAGACAGAAAAGCGGAATGACGAGCACAACGGCCAGGATAAAAATATGGTCCGGCACCGTGGTCCGGACTGGCGGGTGTACCGGTCGCTCCGTTCTGTTTTCGGACATTGACGGTGATTGTGTCACCCGGATGAGCGTACCAGCGAATACGCTGCCAGAGTGCCATCCCGGTAAAGGGCGATTGGTTGATGGCGAGTATAGTGTCGCGTTTGGCAAGCCCCGCGCGCACGCCGGCCGGTGTCACACTGGAGATCAAATTTCCGTAGAGTTGAAAAGGTGCTTGTACCTGGTTGCGGAGATTAAAGTTACCAATCGTTGTTGAAATCGAATTTACGACTTCGTACGTACCCGCGATGCCGGCGTATATAAACAGCAGCGCGTAGAGGACACGGGCTGTCGCTGCCTTACTAATTGGAAGGTTGGGCACTGATGGAACGGTTTCCATTTCGAACGGTACTCGATATTAGATCGTACACAGGTGAATTGCGTAAACCAGCGATTTTAGCGTCGCGTGACATCACGGGTTCGACTAGGTGTATATTCAATCCTGCCGGGGAAGCTCCATAAAATCCGGGTTGCTAACCGGCACAAACACCACACTTCAACAGGACGTGAATATGAGATCACTGAAACAGCTCGCAGGCAGGACGGCGCTCGGCGTGGCAATTCTGGCGGGGGCCAACCTATGCTCCGCTACAGCTTGGGCGACCTATGTCCTGACAATTGCAGAACAGGGCAGCAATGTGGTCGCGACCGGAAACGGAACAATCGACTTGGCGGGTCTGAGCCTCAGTTTCAGCGAAAACGGAGTGGCATTTATCGCTCCAGGTATCGCGGAGGTTGCAACCGGTCCGACGGGTCTCGAGCCAATCGACGTTTACAAGGGGCTCACTGGACCAAAAAGTTTCGGCATCGGAGGCCCTGTCCCCGCGAGCACCGGTAGCGGCGACGCGGTCGGCATCGGCGGTTTCATTGACGAACTTTTCTTGCCCCACGGCTATGTCTCGGACGCCTCTCTGTCCGGCAGCGCCACATGGTTCAACCAGACCTATGGCACGCTCGCCATGACGCCCGGCACTTATAAGTGGAGTTGGGGGAGTGGGCCGACCGCGGACAGCTTCACGGTTGATATCGGAACCGCGGTACCGGAGCCGTCCACTCTTCTGTTGGTGCTGCCGCTCGGCTTCTTTGCACTATTCGCGCTCTGTCGCACCGTCCCATTTGATAAGCATCGATCATAGACCACCTACGCTTCTTCTTCGTACTTCCTGCGGTCTTCAGTTCCGTTCGATCAGCCATGCGTTGGTCGCGACAATACGGTTCAAGAACGCGACATGGCGCCCGTCCGGAGATGGAACGGCCCAGCCGGTGATATCTCCAAGCGAACGGTATCGACCATCCAGATACACATACAGCATTCGATTCCCAACCGTCGTATTCACAGATACAAACCAGCCGCGGCCGTCGGCAGCCCATACGAGGCCATTCAAATTAGCCAGGCTTGGCACCACAAGCTCGCGTTCCCGCATCCCATTGGGCTCTGTTGCGTCCAAAGCTACTACTCGGATGCGTGCCTCCCGCGAATCGTGGTTCGGAATCGCTACTTGTGTGCCGTCGGGAGAAACATCCCAGTCTCCCAGAACTTCTATTGAGGATTTGATGCGAGCCAGTTCGCGACCTTTGCCTTTTATCGGATCGAGATCGTAGTATGCGAAATATCCCCCTGGCAGCGTGGTCCTCAGCACGCATCGTTTTCCGGAAGCTAACGCACAGCGGAACTCATCCAGCAGGCCTCCAATGGGGACTTCCGCAGGTGTCCCACCCATCACCGGCACACGCATCAATTTGTAAGTGCGAGGTTTGTAATACCAGGGCCGCTCGCTCTCCAGAGGCCGCGCAGCATACAAGACGTATCGACCATCCGGCGTCAGTTGCGGCAGAATCTCGGTGAGCGGCGTGGCGACCAGCGGTTCTGGCGTTCGCCGATTGACATCCTGCTTAAAAAGGTCGAAATTGCCGCTGCGATCTGATTCGAAGATCACAGCGCGGCCATCCGCAGTCCATGCATGCGGATAACTTGTCCGCTCGTCTAGCGTCAACCGGCGAATATCTGTGAGGCTTGGTGAGGATGAATCAAAGTTCGCGACAAATATGCTGTTCTGATCAGATCTTCTGAGAACCATCGCCTGCCTTCCATCCGCGGTAACGCTGAGGCCAAATAGTGTAGTGCCGTCCCCGGTGATAGAGGCGATCTTCCGGGGCTTTCCCAGGAATGCGCCCGTGGCCCGGTCTGTTTCTATCTCCCAAAGCTGGCCGGAAGAAGTGAAATCCCTGTTGTCCCACCGCAAAAACAGAATGTGCCCATCCGGCAGTGCTGAAGCCGAACTCATCAATAAGTCTTCGCCGGTGGCGACAACCCTCCCAGTGGCAAGCGCGACCGATTCGTAACTGCGGCTTGTGGTTTGGGCCGAATAGTGATGGCGCAGGAACGTCAACCGGCGCCCATCCGGGGACCAGAGCACAAACTCTATCTTGTCGACTTCATCCTTGCTCCCGATACGAGCCGCGACGATGCGTCTTGGGTTTTTGCCACTCGCGTCCACTAGCCAGATCTCCGACTGGTCACGAGTTACAAACACAACATGTGTTTCGTCAGGCGATGGCGAGGCCTCCCGGGCGTTCGTGCGGAGAAGGCGCGGAGGCGCTCCGGCTCGCGAGATCAACCAGATACTCGGAACATAGTCGGTGGACGAAAAGCCGCTGGCCGCTAGTGTACGACCGTCAGCGAACCAGGCCAACCGGTCTACAACATAATCCGCCGGGGCCTGCAGAGTTTTTGTGTCGCCATTCTGCATGCTCCGCACAAATATTCCATCGACATTCGCGTACGCGGCCATCCTTCCATTGGGGGAGATCGCTGCGGCCGTCGCACGATTTTCAGGCACCAGGGTAGTGACCTGGCGAAACGAGGGCTGCTTTCCTGCCTGGTGCAAGCGCCAAACACCGAAACAGATTGCGACTAACACGGCTGCGGCTATCGCCCATGTCCAGCGCCGGAGCGTAGTTCGGGGCGTCCGGGCTTCCTCCAGTGTTCGCGCAACTTCTTCGGCACTGGGTCGCGCGCAGGGTTCTTTCGCCAACATCGCCTGAATGAGCGAATCGAGACGTGCCGGCGTAGAGGGCTTCACCGCGGAAGGCGGGCGGGGCTCCTTGGTAAGAATGGCTTGAGCGGTGTCCAATGGCGACTTGCCCGGGAACGCGTGATGCCCCGTCGCCAGCTCATAGAGAACCAGGCCGAAGGAGAAGATGTCGCTCGCCGGTGTCAGGGGCTCGCCCCGCACCTGTTCCGGAGACATATAGCGCAGCGTCCCGGTCGTCAAGCCAGTATGCGGAAGTCCGATCATCTGCCGCGATTTGCCGGGCAAGGCCGAAATCCAGAACTTTGACGTAACCATCCGGCCGGACGAGAATGTTCTCCGGCTTGATATCGCCGTGAACGATGCCGTGTGCGTGAGCCGTAGCCAGAGCCCGCGCGGTTTGTTGACCCAGGTCGAGGACTCGATCTTCGGAGAGCGGTTTTCCGCAAAGGTTACGAAGCGAGACGCCCTCTACCAACTCCATGACGATCGCCAGGCCTGATCCAGACTGGATGACCTCGAAGACCGTAACGATATTGGGATGATTCAATGCCGATAGCGTCTTGGCCTCCCGCATCAGCCGTTCGGCTGAAAGCGCAGCGAGTCTCCCGGGCCGCAAAAACTTCAATGCGACGATGCGTCCGAGCTGCCGGTCATGCGCAGAGTACACTTCGCCGGCGCCGCCCCTGCCCAAGCACTCCTCAATCGCATAGCGGCTCATGCCCAAACTGACCAGCGTGACTGTTTGGTCGTATTCGGCCTCGGGCATCGGCTCTTCCGGCTCATCGAGCAGCGAAACGACTTCCTGCAAGACCTCCGGGTTTGCGTTCACCGAATCTAAGAGGATGTCTCGTTCGGCCGCCGGAAGTTCTCGCGCGCTACGATATAGCTCCCAGGCAGCCCGCCAGCTCTCATTGGTCACGTGACGCCTCCGGCCCATTCTTTCTCGAGCCATCGCCGGGCAAAATTCCAATAGCTGGCAACCGTCCGGCGCGAGCAGTCAAGCCTGCTTGCGATTTCATCGCTGGTCAACCCTTCGAAGACACGCATCTCGACCACGGTCCGAAATCTGGCGTCGACGGCAGCCAGTCGGGCCAACGCGTCGTCCACCTCTTCCAAGGCTTCCATTCCCTCTACGGTGCGCTCCGGAGCCTCCTCGAGTGGCACCTTTTGCGAACGGCGACATAGCGGCCGGGCGTGATGGATCAAGAGCCGTTTCATAATATGTCCGGCGAACCCAAGGAAAGCCGCTTTGTCCTGTTCGTTGACAAGGTCCACTGATGTGAGTCCCCTGACTTTCACCAGTTCGAGATATAGTTCGTTAACCAGCGCGGTTGTTTGCCAGGTATGATCTGCGCGTTCGCCCTTCATCCTGGCGGCGGCTAACCGGCGCAGCTCGAAATGGAACTGTTCGACCAGTTCGCCGGCCGGATTTTTGTCGACTTGACGGAAGTCCGCGGTCAGCAAGGCCACACTATCCGGCGATAGGGAGGACATTGGAACTAATTGTAGCGTCGAAACGTTGGCATCTGATTGACACCGCTGCAGCTAGCCCGGCCAACACACTGGTCTTCGAAAATACACAGACCGAAATTTTTGCCGTGAGTTGCACAATTTGCCTGCCTGCTCGCCCATTACTGAATGCAGACCCCTGCAGACGCAACACAGAATTCAGGAGCGGTGCAATGAGCTTCAGTCATCGAAACGATCGACGAGCATCTAGAGGAGCGAGGGCGGTGCTGGCATTCACGTTTAGCGCCGCGCGAATGCCGGCCACACGCAAACTTACACTCGTTCTTGTCCTAGCCATTTTGCCAATGATTGCCCGAGCTGCAGACATTACGCTCCAGGGTACGTTCACGGCAGACGATACCATCCAGCTCTTTTCTGTTTCCCTTGCGGCGCCCGCCTCCGTCGACATCCGCAGCTACGGTTATGCGGGCGGCACGACTTCGACCGGTACGGTCGTGCCGCGCGGCGGCTTCGATACCATCCTGACGCTGTTCAGCGCGTCGGGAGTCTTTATCAACGACAACGATGAGGGGGCGGGCGTGGCTGTGGATCCCACTACGGGTCTGGCGGCGGATGCGCGCTTGACCGAAACTCTGACGCCCGGCAACTACATCGTGGCCCTCACGGAGTTCGACAATTTTTCGATCGGCAATCTCTCGGATGGATTCGCTGAGGCCGGGAATCCCCACTTCACCGCCGCTCCGAGTTTCACCTCCGCCGGGCCATGTCCGGGCAATATGTTCCGGGACATATCGGGCACGGCGGGCCGCTGCCGCACGGGTAACTGGGCAGTCGACTTTCTTAATGTCGCGAGCGTCGCGCCGGTGGCGGTACCAGAGCCATCGGCACTGCTCTTAGCGGGCGTGGGTTTGGCCTTGCTGCTGGTGGGCCGCTTCCGGCACTGGACCAAAGCAACCGTTCTGGCGGGCGCGCTTGTTGCCACACTCGCGGGGGTCCCAGCCCGGGCGCAGACTAGCTCCGGTCCGGATTACAGCAATGTTTCGGATTTCTTGAACGGCCAACGAAGCCTGCTTCAGGTCACGGACTTAATGGTTACCATGTACGATCAGAACCTGGGTCGTGTCTATTCGACGCCGATTACCACCTCGAATTCCCAACCGACGCTGGGGAACCAATTTGGCTGGTCCACCCAAGCGCAGTCTTCAGGCCCCTCCTACTCTGCTCTGATGTGGAACGGAACGGATGCGACCACAATCACGGTGGTCAACGGTGACGTCAACAATGCTGCTCAACGGCCCACTCTCGATCTCCTGTTCCAGACTGGCACCAACACTGCCAACTGGTTCAGTTCTTCTCCGTTAGGGCTCGGCAGCAATCCTGCTATTGCAGACGGAGCGGCCGCTGACTTCACCGGGGATGGTTTCGATGATTTGGCGCTGAGCACGGACGACGGCAGATTGCTCATAATAACTGCCACCGATGTAAATAACCAAAACTCGGGCATCAGTTTGGGTGCCACCCCGGTAGATACGCTCGGCGCAATAGCCGCCGGAGACTTCAAGGGCGACGGAAATCGGGAAATCGCCGGGCTCGCCATTCAGCAGGACGGCAGCTTGAAACTCGAGATTTATACCGTGGACCCGAATAGCCTGACCGTCACGTTGGCCAGTTCCATAACGCTGACGGACGCCGGCAGCCCCGTAGCTCATGTGTCCATGGCCCGCGGCCGCTTCGCTACCGTCAATCACGATCAGCTTGCGATTGCGTTCGCTACGAATTCGGGACCAGCGTACGTCGAGGTCATCGACTTCACCCCCAATACCTTAACCCCCTTCGAAGCCTCTGCCCAGTTAGGATCTCCTGCGCCCAACGTACCGATTACCCCTGGTTTCATCCAAGTCAAGACTGGCGAGTTCAACTTGCCGGGCAACTCCTATGACTCGATTGTTTACCACAGTTCCAGTGAGAACACGATTGGCCGCTTCTTCGAAATCCTTACGGTCGACCCTACGAACTATAACGTCGGAGGAACCGTGCCGGTAACTTACGATCAGTTTCCCTGCGCTCCTGGTATACAAGTAGGCAACTTTGACCACCGGCAGGGGAGTGACCCGAATTTGAACTCCCAGATTGCTTTTATGTACTGCAATAGCACGTCGGACAATTCCGGCAATCCCGGATTTAGCGTCAATATTTACAGCGTCGACCCGACAACTTTAAACATAACGGAGTCCGGACAGCGTATTCGATCTGACGGGCGTGCTTGCTCCGGACGGGTCTAAAACAGGTGCTCCGTCTTTTGCAGCGACGGACCTTCAGGGCCGCTCCCTCACTCTAGGAGAGCCGACGATAGTCGACCTGTCCAACACGGACCAGCCCACGGTCGTTGTCGGTGCGCCTCCCATGCATGTGGATTTTGTCAGTCCGGATCCGTTCGACGGAGTTCCGCCGGTACTTCTGAATTTGAGCGCGGACCCCGATGGATTCAAGACGACCTATGAAAACGCTACGTCGGATGATAATCCGCATTCCGAGTCGCACAAGACCAGTTGGTCGTGGGGCGCTCAGGAAACTTTCGGTGTCAAGGCAACGGTCGGCGATCCCGAAGATGCGTCGGGTTACTCGGTTGGCGACAAGTTCACGGCCGCCCAGAACCTAAAAGGATCGATAGACCACAGTACAAGTACGTTCATGGGGCACGACTTCGGTCTTTCGGCCACCTCCAGCTTGCACGACGTGGTGACGCATAACGACACCAACCTCAGAATCTGGGTGTACCCAGTCATTGGCCAAACCGTGTGTCCGGCTGGCAAGCAGTGCCCGCCGGACCAGAAAGTTCCTCTTACTATTCAATTTTCGGCTCCCACTACCGACAACGATCCGATAACCGAGGACGGCAAGAGCCTTTCGTGGTATCAACCGCCTTGGGAGCCCGGCAACATCCTTTCGTATCCGGCGAACTTAGACCAGTTGAAGTCTATATATTCGGGTCAAGGGACATGCCCCGGTAGCACAACGGGGCAGAACACCACCTTGTGCACACTGGCAGAAGGAAATTCCTTCGCGACGGACGGAGCTGTGATCACGGAAAAGAGTACCTGGACCGTTACCAGCGCAACCGAAACGGACACTAGCTTCACCCAGGATTATAGTTTTGAGAATGACCTATCGGTGGACGGATCTATAGGTACGAAAGCTGCAGGCGGAGTCAAGTTCAGTGCAGACTTCGATCTCACGGGGAGCGTTGGATTTAGTCACCCGACCACCGATTCCACCAAACTCGGGATTTCGACGGGTCTCGAAGTGGACAAACCGGGAACCTTCTATAAGGCTGATCAGGGGGGGTACCAATATTACGTAACTCCTTATATTTTGGGCACCACGGTACCGAGTGGGGTGGTAGATAATCAACCCCTCGACGCAACCGTCCAGACCTTTGGTTTGGTACGCGGGGTGTTCAGCGTCGATCCATTAGCCAATGGTGCGGGATCTTGGTGGAAGCAAGCCTATGGCCAGGCGCCAGACGTAGCACTAAATCACCCCACTCGCTGGACAATCGTGAGAACCAGCGTACCGGGTGGTAACTTTCCGCCTAATTGTCTAGCGACAACTACGAATGGAGGCTCGTCGGTGAATTGCGCTGAGCTCAGTGATCGGGAGCCGGACAATCCTGCGCTGAGTCCCTACCACAGTATGCGCGGCTTCTTCATCTCGACAACGACCCGTGACCCAAACACGGGGTTGTGTGTCTCGGCGAGTGGCCAAGGGCCCCAGTTGGAATCGGCCGCTTCCGGCGATTGCCTCTACCTCCAGGCGCGCGTCTACAATTACAGCCTGAAAGCGATGGACCCCGGCACCCAGGTGCATGTCCGCTTCTACTTCACTCCCTGGGATACCACCAACGACGTTCCCTTGGGCGACAGTTCCTTGATCCAGGACGTAGCGGCCGCTCAAGTTATTCCGCCCTTCGATGACACAGACGTCAACAACGTTGCCGCACCGCCGAACTGGATACTCGTGCCCACGATTTTCGATATAAGCCAGTTCGATCAAACCAAAAACGGCAATGTTTCTATTCGGTTTTGGGCAGTGGTCTGGATGCAGGATGGGAACGGAAATCTGGTCGGGGAGATGCCCGCTCACGGTCTCACCGGTATTCCCGGAACGCTCACGTCCTTTGCCGACGCGGCGAAGCTCGAAGAATGCCAATCCGACGGCAGTTGCTATAGCAACAATGTCGGCTTCTTCAATCAAACTTTCTATATCTCTGGTACCACCTTGGGCGCGCCTGCCCCGCTCCCAAACTCTTCGCCTTCGATCGATATCGGCAAGCTAGAGGTTTCCGCTCACCAAGTCACGCCGAGAAATAGCGTGGTACTCTCTGCGACGCTTTCGGCGAGCGGCGGCCCGGCTTCGGGAGTGAGCGTTTACTTCTACGACGGCGATCCGGATCAAGGCGGGCGTTCTTTTGCCGTGGTACGAATCCCCCACATTGCGGAAGACAGTCCGTATCGGGTGCATGCGTTATTTCAATCGAACACCTGCGGCGTGCATCAATTATTCGCGGTGGTCAACCGAGGCAAATCGTCCGAGGTGGTGCGGCGAGCGCACCCGGTGCGGGTTGCCTGCAGCGCGACTCAATAACTCAATAAAGGCGGGAGCGATCTCTATCGCTCCCGCCGCCGAAAGGGGGACCGGGTCCACTTTTTCGCGCGGCTGCCGCTGTGCTAAGTTACCGTCATGTTTATCGGATGGCCGCTTATCGGGCTGGCCTTTCTTCCGTTTGTACAAGCGCAATCGGCCCCGGCGGACGTGGATTCGCAAGTACAGCAACTCTACACCGAAGCGCGATCTTCTGAAAGCCGCGGCGACCTCGCCGGAGCCGCCGTCAAATACGAATCCATTCTGAAGATCGCGCCTGACCTGGCCCCCGCGTACAACAATTTGGGAGCTGTCTATTTCAAGCAGCGGCAGTACGTGAAAGCCGCTGCCGTATTGAAAAAAGGGCTGAAACTGGATCCCACAATGACGTCGGCATCCGCGCTTCTCGGCATGGCGCTATTTGAGAGCGGCAGTTTCGCGGATGCCCGCCCGCACCTTGAGACCGTGCTGCATGCGCATCCCCAGGACAACAATATCGAATTGTTCCTGGCGAACGATCTAACGAAGCTGGGCGATTTCGAAGCCGCGGCTGCGCATCTGCAGCAGCTTGTTAAACGCGAGCCAAGCGACCAGCACGTCTGGTATCTGCTTGGAAAGGTTTATACGCAACTGGCACAGCAGGCCCTTGCAAAAATGAATGCCATCGACCCGAATTCGGTGTGGGCGCATGAGGTCTCGGGCGAAATCATGGAGAGCATGAAGAATTACGACGGCGCACTCATCGAGTACAAGAAGGCCGTCGAAGTTGCGCCGCGGCAGCCTGGGGCGCATTACAAACTCGGAGACTTGTACTGGAGTCTTTCGCAGTGGGACAACGCGACCGAGCAGTTCCAGGCGGAACTGGCCAATGATCCCGGAAACTGCATGGCGCAATGGAAAATTGGAGACACGCTGGTTCAGCAGAGTATTAAGCCGGAAGAGGCATTAAAGGATGTAGATAAAGCTTTGGCCATGTGCCCGGGGCTGACGGAAGCTCGACTGGATCGAGGGCGTCTGCTGCTTCGATTGCACCGCGAGCAAGAAGCGGTAACCGATCTGAAAACTGCGGAGAGGGCGACTCCGAACGACCCCACGGTCCACTTTTCCCTGGCACAGGCGTATCGCGCTCTGGGGCGAACGGAAGAAGCGCGGGCAGAACTGGATTCGTTCCGTAAGTTAGACGCCGCTGCGCGGGCCGCCACAGCAGACCAAGCCCAGCAAGCAATCAAGAACAAAGAAAACGCGCATTAGGCGGCTGCTAACGAGCTCGATGCAGTCGCGGCCTGGCGGTTGCCTTGGTGGAGACGATAGAGAGCGCAAAGATAAATACGCCTACCGAAAGGCTGTTGGTCAGGCGAGGTCCGTGCGAGGCGTATCCGTAAATCCAGGGCGACAGGAACACCCAAACCGCCAGCACAGTATTCACCCGGCTGAAGCCGCTGGTGTGGCTCGGCGCCAGCACGCGCAAGCAGGCGAACACCAACATCACCGCTCCGACTACCCAAGCATTCCAGGCACTTGCGTGAAGGGAAAACCCATAGGCCCAGGGCGAGACAAAGAACCAGAGCGCAGCCACGGCCACCCCGAGACTTGTGGTTCGGGCCGCGATTCCGATATCCTCCTGTTCCGGTCTCGTGGTTCTAAAGGGTTTATGTGAAACGATCATTGCGGGAGCCTCCATCTACATAGACGCGAACCGAGGCAGGCGGGAACACATGGTTCGGCATTAAAGTCCAGCGAAAGGGAAACTTACAAACATGAAGGGTTTCAAGCAGTTTCTTATGCGAGGTAACGTGGTTGACTTGGCCGTTGCCGTTGTAATGGGCGTGGCATTTGGCGCGGTGGTAACGGCCTTCGTCAAAGATCTGATCACGCCGCTCATAGCGGCAATCGTCGGTGCACCCGATTTCTCGGGCATCAGGCTAGTTCTGAACCACAGCACATTTTTGATCGGAGACTTCGTCAACGCGCTGTTTTCGTTCATTCTTATTTCAGCCGCGGTGTACTTCTTTGTTGTCCTTCCAATGAATACACTGCTGGCGCGCTGCGGCGCGGTGAGACACCGCCCGATCCGACCACGAAGAAATGCCCCGAATGCTTGAGCGAAGTGCCCATTGCGGCCCGCCGATGCAAGTTTTGCACGTCCTCGCTGGCATAGGCGCTCGCGATTTCCGTGGAAACACGCTTCAAAAGTTCCGCAGCGGCCGCAATGGCTAAGCGGGCTGGGCGACATAGTCGAAGCCGACGTATTGTACTTCCTCCTGCAGTTCGAAGCCGAAGCGATCACTAACGCGCTGCTTCAGTTCCTGGATGGTGGCAACCAGATCGCCGGCAGTGCCTGCGCCATCGTTGTAGATCAGGTTGGCATGATAATCCGCTACCTGAATGTCCCCGCGGCGAATGCCCTTCCCGCCTACCTGCTCCAGGAACCAGGCGGACGGAACCTTGCCTTCGCGGACGACTTTTGGGGGAACTTCGGCACGGGGGCCCGGGGGCAGCTCGGCGAACAGTAAGTTCTTGAAGATACTGCCGGCACATCTCATGGAAGGCGGGTACTTTTCGTCGCGAATGGCGCGAATGTCGTTTGCCGTCTTGGTGAGCTCGCGCGGATTTCCCTCTTGAAAGTGAAGCTGCACGGAAAGGATGATCCATTCTTTCCGCTCTTTAAAAATGCTTTCCCGATATTGGAAGCGGCACTGCTCGTTGTTAAAAGCGCTTACGCGCGTGCCATCGGTGAATCGAACCTCTCTGATGATTTCCTGAATGGAATGGCCGTAGGCGCCCGCGTTGCCATAGACGGCGCCTCCCATATAGCCAGGGATGCCCGTCATGGTCTCAAAGCCTTTCAGTCCCAGGCCGATACTATGGTTCACAATGTTCTGGAGAACGGCGCCAGCATCCACACGAAGCAGCAAGCCATCGCGAATAATCCGCGCTCCGGTGTAGCGGAGCACGACGCCATCAAACCCCGCATCCGAAACGACCAGATTGGTGCCGCCGCCGATCACAATCCGGGGCAGGGCGAAATCTTCGACCAGGTGGAGCGCCGCAATGAACGCAGCTTCACTGGCGGTGTCGCAAAGCAGCGCGGCCGGACCGCCGATGCCAAAGCGAGTGTACGCAGCCAGCGGTGCGTTCTCAATCACAGCTAAATCAGGGATTGCAGTGAGATGGCTCACCGCAGCTCGGGCCACAGCCATTGTCCTGATTATAGGGGTGCCTCCGCCATTCCGTTTTCTCTGTTTCTGCTACGCTGAACCCGTGAAGCTGTACGATATTGACCCCGGTCCTGACAGCCCCGAACTCGTTCGCGTCATTATCGAGATCCCAAAGAACTCAAGTAACAAGTACGAGTACGACGGCAAGTTGGGCGTTTTCCGGCTCGATCGCGCTCTATACTCACCCATGCATTATCCAGGCGATTACGGCTTCATCCCTGGCACTTTGGCGGAAGATGGCGATCCGCTGGATGTGATGGTCCTCGTCGATGAGCCCAGCTTCACCGGCTGCCTAATGGTGGCGAGACCGGTTGGCCTGCTCCATATGGTTGACGGCAAGGAGAACGATCAGAAAGTGCTGGCTGTTCCTAACCGCAACCCGCGTTTTGACAGCATCCATACCATCGATCAGGTCTTTCCGCACAGCCGAACCGAAATCGAATACTTCTTCTCGATATATAAGGAGCTGCAAGGCGCAAAGACGGAAATGAAAGGCTGGAGCGGGCCCCGTGAGGCGCGCCGTGTCATAACCGAGAGCCGCGATACTTACCTGGACCGGCGGCTGCAACCGCCCGAACCTCCTAGTACTCAAGAACCGTGACACCAAATGAAACAGAGCCGCGCGCGTCATCAAGCCGAGGCGCATGCCCATTTCCGGCCGCGTCGCCGAAAATGCCGCGTAAAGAGGTGGCGCAGTCACTCGTGACTGCCGCGCCTCGACTCGTCGAGGCGCTTGCCTACCGATTCCCCGCTAACTGCGGAAACTCCGCACCGCTGTCTTCGGTCGCTTTCTGCGAAGCGGGGATATCAATGTTAGAGATGGGAATCTTTCGCGTAGGCTGGCTTGTGAAATCCCAAAACGTGCCATCGACAACTGCAAAATCCTGCACCTGGATCTGCTGACCCGTCCGCAGGACCAGCTTGATAGGCGGCGCCGGTGGAATTTGCGGCTCTTCGGCGGCCGCGGCTCCATCCGGGGGAGGCGCAGACTGTTGGGCTCGCGCGGCCTCTTGATCGCTGCGAAGCTGCCTGACCTGCGCGCTAAGATTTTGTATCTGCCGGCCGAGCGTGTTTGCGGTTACTGCCGCGGCCTGGACAGCCGGATCCTGAGCCGCATCGTAAGGCGGATAAGCATCATACCCGTTATCGTCGCTGTAACCAAACGGGTAATAATACGGCGCAAAGAAAGCCGCCTGCGGGTAGCGCCGTCCATGTCGGTAATAACGCGGCTGCGATCTCAAAGCTCCCGGATCAATGCCGGTGAAACCAGCGGCGGGAGCCCGCAGCCCTAGCGGTGGAGGACCGTACGTGCGTACGGGAAACGTGTTTCCGCCTCCAATCGGTTGTATGCCATGTCCGGCAGGTGCGCTGAAGCGCGATCCTCCGAAGCTACCGTGCTGAGCCATCAGCGGCGTGACGCCAACCGCGCTCGCTACTGCCGTTATCAGGACTGCTTGTGCAAAGAAGCGCATGCATCAGGCCTCTACTTTCAGGGTAGCGCTAGTTTCGCTCCTACGCTCATCCTAACTGTTTGATGCGCCAAGTCCGAGCGAGGATCGCGGCCGCATTGCGCCGAATACAATGGGAGTTCGAATGCGGATCGCGCTGGCACAGATCAATAATACGGTGGGAGATCTGGAGGCGAACGCGGCAAAAATCCTCGACTTTTCCCGTCGGGCCGAGCGCGCCGGAGCCGAAGTGGTTGCCTTCCCCGAGCTGGCGCTCACTGGCTACCCCCCGCGCGATCTGGTTGAGAAGCATTCCTTTCTCGACCGCACCGCTCAGGCACTCGACGGTATTGCGCGGGAATCGGCGGGCCTTGAACTCGCCCTCATTGTCGGCTACGCTGCACGGTCACCCGAACGGTCGGCCATTCGCGCGCAAAACGCCGCCGCGGTAATTGAAAGAGGTCGGGTCGTGTTCAGGCAGTGCAAGATGCTCCTGCCTACCTACGACGTGTTCGACGAAGCGCGCTATTTTCAGCCAGCCGCTTCCCAGGACCTTTGCACTATTCACGGAACGAAGCTGGCGATCGCGATTTGCGAGGATTCCTGGAACGACAAGCAATTCTGGGAACGGCGGCGGTATTCGCGGGATCCCATTGAAGAGTTGGTGCAAAAGGGCGCGGAACTCATCATTTCCATCAACGCGTCACCCTGGAATATAGGGAAACGCAAGCTGCGCGAGGATATCTTCCGGTCTATCGTGCGCCGGTTCGAACTGCCCGCGGTATACGTGCACATGGTGGGTGGCAACGATCAACTGATATTCGACGGGTCCAGCTTCGCCATGACCGCGTGCGGAGAATTGCGGGCGCGGGCCAAATCATTCGCGGAGGACCTTATCATTTTCGACAGCAGTGCGGGTCACGGCGACGATCACGCAAACCGCCTGGTTGGCGACGAAGCGGCATTTGAAGCGCTTGTGCTGGGAACACGCGATTACATACGAAAGTGCGGTTTCCGCAGCGTGCTGGTGGGGCTGAGCGGCGGCATCGATTCCGCGCTGGTCGCGGCGATCGCGGTTGAAGCCGTCGGCAAAGAAAATGTAACTGGCGTCGCCATGCCTGGGCCGTACTCGTCCGGTCACAGCTTGAGCGATGCCCGATCGCTCGCCGAACAGCTTGGCATTCGCTTCGAGATTGTATCCATCAAGCTTGGTTATGAGGCGATGATGGACACCGTGGAGCCGTTATTCGAGGGCTATAGCGCCGATACCACGGAAGAAAATCTGCAATCCAGGCTTCGCGGGATGGTGCTGATGGCGCTTTCGAATAAGTTCGGTTCCCTGGTGCTGACCACCGGGAATAAAAGCGAAATTGCAGTTGGCTATTGCACCCTTTACGGCGACATGTGCGGCGGTCTGGCAGTCATCAGCGATGTACCAAAGACCATGGTGTACCGGCTGGCGCGCGTAGCGAATTGCCGGTTCGCGCGGAGCGGCGCACCCGCCCCCATCCCGGAAAACACGTTCACCAAGCCGCCCTCCGCGGAGCTTCGTCCAGATCAGAAAGATACCGACAGCTTGCCGGAATACGATGTGCTCGATGCAATTCTGGCGGCATACATTGAGCACTACGAATCCGTGCCGGAGATTGCCGCGAAAGTGGGCGTTTCTCAGGATTTGGTCCGGGACATTGTTCGCAAGGTGGACCGCAACGAATACAAGCGGCAGCAAGCAGCTCCCGGCCTGCGCATAACTCCGAAGGCATTTGGCGTGGGACGCCGGTTTCCGATCGCACACAGGTTTACGGAATGAAAAAAATCATTGTCCTGGTACTCGCAGCGGGCGGAGTTCTCGCCCCGCGAGTGGCCCTTTCACTCACCTCGCCCAAACAGCAGGTTGGACCGCTGCCCGGCGGAGGCTTCCTTTTGAACAGCGGTTGGACCATCCGTCCGGTTGGCGACCAGATCGCCGTTGATACGTTTCCGATGAGCACCGCGTTATCCAATAACGGAAAGTATCTGCTGGTACTGAACGGCGGATACAATCCACCTTCCATTAGCGTGATCGACATTGCGCAGAAGAAGGAAATTGGGCGAACCCGATTGCCGGACGCGTGGCTCGGGTTGACTGTGGCGCCGTCGAAAGATCTGGTATACGTGGGCGGCGGATCAACCGGGAAAGTGTTCGAGCTCTCGCTAAATTCCGCCACTGGAGCGCTGACGCGAACGCGGGAATTCGCCGCTGTGAAAGATCTGAGTCACAAGGGCGAAACGCTGATTGGAGATGTAGAATTATCCCCCGATGCCCGCGAATTGTATGCCGCCGATCTGTATGGCGACAGCATTGCCGTCATCAACCTGCAGACTGGAGCGATGACCGACCGCTGGAGAACGGGCCGCCGGCCATATCGAATCCTGGTGACTCAGGGTGGGCGTCAACTGTTAGTCAGCGCCTGGGCTGATGGCGCGGTCTATCAGCATGAGGCAAGCAACGGAACTGAGGTTGGTAAGACGCGGATCGGACCCCACCCAACTGACATGCTGTGGATCAACAGGCCTGCGCCAACCGAATCCGGAGAGTCCACCTACGCAGCGCGGCTGTTTGTGGCCGCCGGCAATACGAATAATGTTTACTCCCTGGGCGTCACGGCCGATGGGCAATTGACCATGCTGGAGACCATCAACGTATCTATGACGCCGATGCATCCGCTGGGCATGACGCCGTCCGCCCTGGCGACGGATAAGCGGGGTTCGCGCCTGTATGTGGTGTGTTCGGATGCGAATGCCGTAGCGGTGGCCGACATCGCGGCGCCTCGCAGCAGAGTGCTTGGTTTTATTCCGACCGGTTGGTATCCGACCGCGGTCAGCGTTGTGGGCGAGAACGAACTGGCCATTGTGAACGGGAAGGGATTGGGCAGCCAGCCGAATCCTCATGGACCTAACCCGACCGTGCGCCCGGCGCGAGTTGGCGAGGGCTCGGCCGCACCGCCTACGGTCGAGTACGTTGCGCATATCCAGACCGGCACAGTGGCGCTGCTTCCGGCTCCAGACGAAAGTCAGCTTTCCAATTACACGCACACGGTAATGGCAAATTCGCCGTACCGTGATGAGATGCTCTATGGCCCCATTACCGGCGATCAGGAGGCTTTCTTCTCACGCACGGAGGGGCACCAGTCGCCCATACAGCACGTGATCTACATCATCAAGGAGAACCGGACTTACGATCAGGTGCTCGGCGATATGGAAAAGGGCAACGGAGACAAAGCCCTGAACCTTTTCGGAGAGAAGATCACGCCCAACCTCCATGCGCTGGCCCGCGAATTCGTTCTCTACGACAACTTCTATGAAAATGCCGACGTCAGTGCGGAGGGGCACAATTGGCTTTCGGCCGCCATTGCGCCGGATTTCACCGTAAAGACCTGGCCGAACGTGTACGCCGACCGCAGTAAAGTCTACCGCTATGAGGGCGGCGAGCCGGCTAATACTCCGCCCGCTGGATACATATGGGATAACGCGCTGCAAGCCGGAGTGACGATACGCGACTACGGCGAGTGGGTGACCGATATTCCGCTGAAGGAAGTTACTGGGCCGCGGCAGATCAAAGCAGTAAACGATCCGGTTCTGGCGCAGCACACAGACATGAATTTCCGCGGCTTCGACCTGCACTATCCCGACGTGAATCGTGCCAAGGAGTTCATCAGTGAGTGGAAAGACTTCGATGCGAAAGGGCAAGCGCCGCAGTTGATTATCTTGCGGCTGGGCACCGATCACACTATGGGGACCAAAGTGGGCGAGTTGACGCCGTTTGCGTATGTGGCGGATAACGATTACGCCATCGGCATGGTAGTCGATGCTGTTTCCCACAGCAAACTCTGGCCGTCCACCGCGATATTTGCTATTGAAGATGACGCACAGAACGGGCCGGACCACGTTGATTCGCACCGGGCTCCGGTCTGGGTGATTTCACCCTATACGCGCCGCGCCTCCATCGATTCCACAATGTATAACCAAACCAGCGTGCTCCGTACCATGGAGATGATCCTGGGATTGCGGCCCATGACCCACTTCGATGCCGGTGCGCGCCCCATGTTTGGCGGCTTCTCGCGTGACGCCAATACTCATCCGTTCAGCGCAATCGCGCCGAAGGTCTCGCTGACGGAGCGCAACCCGCAAAATGCACCCATGGCGGCGGAGTCGGGACAGATGGATTTCTCGGATGCGGATCTGGCGGATGATGACGAATTGAACGAGGTCCTCTGGCGCGCGATCAAGGGCACGGATGCGCCTCCTCCGGTGCGCAGCGCCTTTTCCCGCTAACCGAAAATACCGATGGTTAATCAGCTTTCGTCAATCAGCAACATCGTTGTTCTGATGCTGGAGAACCGCTCCTTTGACCACATGCTGGGCCTTTTATATTCGGCCGCCGGCAATGTCTCGCCCACCGGTCAACCTTTCGAAGGACTGACCGGGCAGGAGTCGAACCCAGACACAGACGGATCACCGGTTTCGGTCTTCACCATCGCCGCAGCCGATCCCAACGCCTACTTCATGCCCGGCGCAGATCCAGGAGAAGGTTACACGGCGACGAACGCTCAGCTTTTCAGTAGTAACACCGCTCCGACGCCGCCAATAGCAACCAATAAAGGCTTCGTCACCAACTTCAGCTACACGCTCGGATGGGAATCGAAGGAGGGCCGCTCGATAATTGCCGGCACAACCGCCAGCAGCATCATGGGCGTGTTCCCTGCAGCTATGCTACCGGTCCTCTCCGGGCTGGCTCGCGGCTTCGCTGTTTGTGATCACTGGTTTGGCTCCGTTCCAACCGAGACCCTGCCAAACCGCGCCTTCGTAAATGCGGGGACTTCCCAGGGCCACATGGATGACAAGACTAAGAAATTCACATGCCCGAGTATCTTTGGCTTGCTGTCTAAACACAACGTGACGTGGAGCATTTACGGCTACAATGCACCGCCACTAACACGGTTAGACTTCACCGATACAACCAATGCCGACGATAGCCACTTCGGCCAGTTCACCAATTTTCAGAAAGCCGCGGCCAACGGCACATTGCCGGCTTATACGTTTTTGGAGCCAAGCTGGGACGCGAGCGGTAACAGCCAACATCCGAATTACAACGTCGCCTTGGGCGAGCAATTGATTCACGACGTCTACTACGCGCTGCGGAATGGCCCGGCCTGGAACCGAACGCTGTTGATCGTCACGTACGACGAGCATGGCGGCTGCTACGATCACGTCCCGCCGCCTTCAGGCGCGGTGCCGCCTGACAATTCAGTGGGCGAGTATGGGTTCGATTTCACGCGCTTCGGCCCACGCGTGCCGGCAGTGCTCGTTTCGCCGCTAATCCCGGCGGGCACCGTGTTCCGAGTGGCCGAGGGCGCGATGCCGCTGGACCACACGTCTATTTTGAAGACGCTCGAAACACGCTGGAATTTGCCGGCGCTCACGGCGCGCGATGCTGCTGCCACCGGCATGGGGGACGTGCTGACTCTGACCCAACCGCGCACGGATGATCCGCTGAAGGGCGTGATCGTGCCTGCGGCAACCGGACGGAATCCGGACGAAGACCGGCCTTCGCACTTGCAGGAAGTGCAGGCTGAATTGGTGGCGCAGCTCCCCGTCCCGGATGAGCAGGACGGAACCCACCACACGATGCCTCGGCTAATCACGAACCGCGACTACCAAACCTACATCCGCACTCGAACGGAAGCGTGGCTCGCAGCCCGAGCCCGAAGCGCTTCGTCAAACCGTACGTAGAGGCTTCGCACGTGTCGGCAAAAGCAGCCACATCACTGAACGGCATCCACAACGCACCGGAATCCAAGCGTGCCCGCGCGGTCATAACCTGGAGCCATCAGCAGCAGCTTGCCGTGTTGGTCGTTTCGATAGGCTTGCGGGAAATACCACATAGAGCCTTGCGGCTGGTAGTAACTGCCGCCCCGAAGAATGGCGGCCCGCGTATGTTCATCCACGTATTCGTCAGTCCATTGCCAGACGTTCCCAGTCATATCCATAACGCCGAACGGACTGGCTCCGGCAGCATGAGCATCCACATCATCGGGGCCGCGTAAGGTTCGCCCTTGATCAGGCGTCGGAACAGCGGCCGCTTCCCATTCGTTCCCCCACGGATACAGGCGGCCATCCCTGCCTTGTGCGGCAAACTGCCATTCCCACTCGTGTGGAAGTCGCTTGCAAGCCCAATGAGCATAGGCGCGCGCATCCTCCAGCGACACCCAGGTAACCGGTTTGTTGGCCCATCCCTCGGGATAAGCTCCATTCTTCCAATCCCGTAAGAAGTTCAGATCGTCCGCTGGGCGATAGTGAGTAGCATCCAGAAACTTTTTGAAGTCCGCATTCGTAACCGGATACTTGTCCATATAAAACGGTTTGATCTGCATCCGGTGCTCGTGGAACCGGCGCGGCATATCCTCCCATGGATACTGAACATCGACTCCGACATCGTCGAATCCCTCGATTTCAATCCCTTCAACTTTGAAAACGTAATCACCGCCCGGAATCTTGACCATACCCTCGGGAGCGGCAGAGGCGGCCTTACTCGGCTCAACGTTGACAATCTTTTGTGGTAATGTCTTCCACTCGTTCGAGTAACTCGCCAATCGAGAAGTAGTCATAGTCCGCATGGCTGTCATCAGGTTCTGTATGTCTGTATCCGGCTGGCCGCGTATTGCAAAAACGGCGCCGAAGCCGTGTGCTTCGAGCGAGAACGAGAGAACAGCAGCCTTGCCGTCAAGCCCCGGCGTCAATTCGGTTCCGTGATAAAGGTCGAAGTAGCGAACGCCATTTTGCGCAGGAATCGACATCTGCCGGCCAGTAACGTCGTATTCATTTCGATTAATGATCGTCCAAACGATTTCATCTCCAGCCGGCCACCGGCTCGCGTAAACGCCGTAGCGGTGCATTGGATAAAAGGGCTCCCAATCCTTACTGGTCAGAAAGCGAGCGAACCCGCGCTCTAAAGCCGCCATCCGGCGGGTTGCCTCGGCATCTCGCAGCGTGATTCCGTTCCAGATTCCCCAGATGTTCTCCCAGCTCTCCCAGCCTTCTCCATTGAAGAACGCGTATTGCAGGTCGTCGGTTTTATTTCGATTCCAGCGGTCTGAAATATTGACCATGTGGCGCGATTCCAGCCATCTAAATCGGTCCACCCCTGGAACGAAATTGAACTGTCCGCCATACTGTCCCCACGTCATGACGTTCCACGCCAGCGCCTCATCAGAAGGACTGCCTTCGGGTTCGAACGCGAGAGGATGGCCGATTTTCTCAGCAGCTTCCGAGAACGCGAGCGGCACTCCATCCTGCGTATCGCCGTTAACGCCGTCCCCGCCAATCTCTTTCATTAACTCCGCAATGGCCTCCGGCCATGGCTTCCGCACATCGCGGGTTCCCTGATCCCACATCATCATCGGAAAGAGAACACGAACACCGTGGCGATGAAAGTCCGCAACCATCTGCCTGACGCCTGCGATACCGCCCGGCATAGAGCGAATCAGGTCCTGCTGATTACGGTCGTCTATTCCCATGTTTGGATAAGTCGGCCAGATTAGAACCGCGTCGATTCCGCCATAGCGCTTTTTGAGATCATCCAGATACCGATTGACCGTGTATTTGCCCGACACGGGATTGTAAAAATAGCGGTCCTGGACCATCATCTGCGGTTGAATAAAGCTGCTTTCGATCCACTTGAGCGCCGGTTCTCCATACCGCCAGCCGTTGTAGCCGATCCGAATCTTCCGCTCGAACCGCCAGTGAGTCACGTCCTTCAACCAGGCCGCATGCGCCGCCGACGTATCCGGGCCGGGAATCAACTGGTTCTTGGGCGGGTAATGCGTGTCCTGTGAAAAGGCTAGCGGCGGCGCGGCCAGTAATGACAACAGAACGCCGAGTGTTAAGCGGATCATTTGTTCGAAAAGCCCCAATATATATCACGGGACACACACATAAAAAGGCACCACTAAGATGTGGTGGTAATAGAGCTACAATCAATTCGGAGGCTGAAATGCCAAGAACTTCAGCAACGCCCGATCCAAACACCATCGTTTGGTTCCAGAACCGCTTTGTCCGGTTAGCAGAGGCGAACGTCAACATCCTCACCCACGCCCTGCACTATGGGACGGGCGTTTTCGAAGGTATTCGGGGCTATTTCGAAGACAAACAGCAGGAGCTGTTCCTGGTTCGAGTGCTGGAACATTATCAGCGTTGGAAACAGAACTGCGGCATTCTTCGCATCCACATTCCTGCATCCGCTGACGAGCTATGCGAGATCACCGCCGAGCTATGCCGCAGGAACGGTTTTCATTCGAATGTGTACGTACGGCCCATCGCGTACAAATCCTCCGAGCGCATTGGGGTTCATGCCGATGACAACGATGCGCATGCCATCATCGCCCTGCCGTTCGGACACTATTTTGGCGAAAAGAAGGGTTTGAAGGCCGGCGTAGTTTCGTGGCGTCGCATTGACGACAATGCGATTCCCGGGCGCGCCAAGATCTGCGGCGCTTATGTGAACAGTGTGCTTGCTACGGGCGAGGCGCACCGCAACGGCCACGATGAGGCCATTTTCCTCACCGAATCGGGACATGTCGCGGAAGGCGCCACGTGCAACCTGTTTATGGTCCGGCATCATAAGCTGATCACGCCGCCCGTTACCGACAATATCCTGGAAGGCATTACGCGCGCGAGTGTCATGGATCTGGCTCGCCAGGAATTGCACCTGGAAGTTGTCGAGCGTTCCATTGACCGGAGCGAGCTTTACGTCTGCGAGGAAGTATTCTTCACGGGTACTGCCGCTGAAGTTGCTCCGATTGTGGAAGTCGATCATCGGGCTGTTGGAACCGGCGAGATCGGGCCCATTACGGAAAAGATTGCTTCGCGGTATGTGGATGCGACGCGTGGCCGCATGCCGGCGTACAAGGACTGGCTGTGGCCGGTTTACGGCAGCGCCATAATCGAGAAGACTGCCTAAACTTCCGGCTTGGATGGTGCGTATGAGTTCGTTAGCTGCTACGCAGGAACGTGCTGCCGTTCACCTCGATCCCCGATTCGATTGGACGCGAATTGCAAGGCTACTTCTTCTTTCAAGGGCACTCGACGAGATCGAAGAGGCCAAGCTGTTTCCTGAGCGCAAGATCCTTTATCAATTCAGCGCGCGCGGCCATGAGCTAGGTCAGATTCTGCTCGGATGCCTGCTCACCAATGCGCACGATGCGGTCGGGGCATATTATCGTTCGCGCCCGCTGCTGCTTACGCTGGGGCTGAGCGCGGAAGATGCCCTGGCAAGCGGAATGGCGCGGGCCGGCGGCATCAGCGATGGGCGCGATATCGGCGTCGTCTTCAATCTTCCCCCAAAGAATGGCGCAGTGGTGTTGCCCATGTCCGGCGGCGTAGGGACTCAATACACCACCACCGCGGGTTGGGCCCGCGCCATTGCCTACTATCGCCATACGCTCGGCGACGAGTCCTATCGTGATTCGATTGCCGTGGTGCTGGGCGGCGATGGATCGGTCGCGACGAACGGTTTCTGGTCTGCCCTTAACACCGCGACGACATTGCGTCTACCGATGCTGTTTTTCATCGAGGACAACGGCTATAGCATCTCCGTCCCATCGACCACGCAGACGCCCGGCGGAAACATCGCCGCCAATCTGCGTTCCTTCGGTAATTTGCGAGTTCTGGAGGCTGATGGTTCCGATCCGGTCGACGGCGCACGAGCCATATTCGAAGCGGTCTCACTCGTCCGCTCCGGCAAAGGGCCTGCGCTTCTCAGGATCACGGTTCCACGCTTGAGCGGTCATTCTGGACAGGACACGCAGGCATACAAGCCGCAGGAACTGCTCGCCAATGAACGTGCGCGCGATCCGCTGATCGGGTTGCGGCGATATCTTGTGCCGGCATTGTTTTCTGAAACCGAATGGCAGCAAATGGAGCGCGCTGCTAACCGGGAAGTGCAGACCGCTCTCGGCGCCGCGCTCGCGCGTCCACATCCCGATTCCTTGCGAGCCCTGCAGTACGTATTCGCAGAGTGCCGCGGTGAACCCGGCCCCTCCTCGCCCGAGCCTGCGCGAATGAACATGCTCGAGGCAATTCGCCGCACCCTGCAGCATGAGTTGAAGATCAACCCGAAGCTGCTGGTATTCGGTGAAGATGTCGGTCCGAAAGGCGGTGTGCACGCGGCTACGCTAGGCCTGCAGAGAGAGTTTGGCCCAGATCGCGTTTTCGACACCAGCCTGTCGGAAGAGGGAATCATCGGCAACGCAGTCGGAATGGCGTTAGCCGGGCTGCGGCCTGTTCCTGAAATTCAATTTAGAAAGTACGCCGAGCCCGCAACAGAGCAATTGAACGATTGCGGTACTCTGCGCTGGCGTACCGCGAACAAGTTCTCCGCGCCGATCGTGGTCCGCATGCCAGGCGGATTTTCAAAATGTGGCGATCCCTGGCACAGCGTTTCGAATGAGGTTCGGTTTGCGCATGCGCCGGGTTGGCAGGTCATCATGCCTTCCAATGCCGAAGACGCGGCGGGACTTCTGCGTACCGCGCTGCGGAGCCCGAACCCCAGCATCTTTTTTGAGCATCGTGCGCTGCTGGATGCATCCTGGGCGCGGCGGCCTTATCCTGGCGACGAATTCACCTTGCCGCTGGGCGTTGCCAAAATCGTCCAGCAAGGCCGGAAACTGACAGTGGTGACTTGGGCCGCCATGGTGGAGCGCTGCCTGCTGGCAAGCAAACAGGCGCAATCGTCCATTGAAGTGATCGATCTGCGAACGATTGTTCCATGGGATCGGGATGCAGTAGTGAACTCCGTGCGCAAGACCGGGCGCTGCTTGATTGTTCACGAAGACACCTTGACGGCGGGCTTTGGCGCCGAGATCGCGGCCACCGTGTCGCGCGACTGTTTTTTCAATTTGGATGCGCCGGTCGAGCGCCTGGCCGTGCCTGATGTTCCGCTGCCCTACAGCGTGCCTCTACTGAACGCGATCCTTCCCGGTGTTGAGGCAATTGCGGCCAAGATGGAGGAACTGCTTGCTGTCTGAGTTTGACTCGATAATAGAGATAGGAGCGTAGAAATGACTCCGGAAGAGCGTGCTTTCCAGGAGAAGATCGATGCCGGCATCAAGGTTGAGCCAAAAGACTGGATGCCCGAAGCCTATCGAAAAACGCTGATTCGTCAAATCTCTCAGCACGCGCACTCTGAAATTGTTGGGCAGTTGCCCGAAGGCAATTGGATCACCCGCGCACCATCGCTGAAGCGAAAAGCAATTCTGCTGGCCAAAGTGCAGGACGAAGCGGGGCACGGACTTTATGTTTACGGCGCGGCCGAGACGCTGGGCGTCAGCCGCGAGCAGATGATCGAAGATCTGCTGGCGGGCAAAGCGAAGTATTCAAGTATTTTCAATTATCCGACTCTCACCTGGGCGGATATGGGCGCGATTGGGTGGCTGGTCGATGGCGCGGCGATCGTCAATCAGATTCCGCTGTGCCGCTGTTCCTACGGGCCGTATGCGCGAGGCATGGTGCGCATCTGCAAAGAAGAGAATTTCCATCAGCGCCAGGGTTTCGACATCATGCTTACGCTTTCGCGCGGCACGCCGGAACAAAAGGCCATGGCCCAGGACGCCTTGAACCGGTGGTGGTGGCCTTCTCTGATGATGCACGGGCCGCCCGACTCGGAATCAAAACATAGCGCGCAATCCATGCAATGGAAGATCAAACTTTTCTCGAACGATGAGCTGCGTCAGAAGTTCGTGGACCAGACCGTGCCGCAAGCCGAGTATCTGGGTCTCGCTATTCCGGATCCCGACCTCAAATGGAATCCGGCGCGCGGTCACTACGATTTCGGCCGCCCCGATTGGGACGAGTTCTACCGCGTCGTTCAGGGAAATGGGCCGTGCAATCGGGACCGCTTGCGGACCCGCGTTGAGGCACACGAAGCGGGTGCTTGGGTGAGGGAAGCCGCGGCAGCCTATGCCGCCAAACGAATCAAGCGAAAGGTAGCCTAGCAGCCCGGGAGAGCAAAACGTGACGGAATGGCCGCTTTGGGAAGTTTTTATTCGCAGCCAGCACGGTTTGGCGCACAAGCACGCCGGCAGCCTGCACGCGGCCGATGCCGAAATGGCCTTGAAGAATGCGCGCGACGTTTATACGCGCCGTAACGAAGGCGTCAGCATCTGGGTAGTTCGGTCATCCGATATTACGGCCAGCAGTCCTGGCGACAAAGAGCCGTTTTTTGAGCCCGCCAGCAGCAAAATCTATCGCTACCCCGGCTTTTATGACGTTCCCGAAGAGGTGAAAAATCTTTGAACGCCGTTCAAGCGGATCAGCCGCTGTTTGCTTATCTTCTTCGCTTGGGCGACAACTGCCTCATCCTCAGCCAGCGGCTCGCGGAATGGTGTGCTCACGGCCCGGTGCTTGAAGAAGATATTGCGTTGACGAATGTTGCGCTAGATTTACTGGGCCATGCACGTTTATGGCTCAGCTATGCGGGAGAGGTTGAAGGCCGCGGGCGTGATGAAGACCAGCTCGCATACCTGCGGGATGCGGGTGAGTTCCGGAATGTTCTTCTCGTCGAGCAGCCGAATGGCGATTTTGGCGTCACCATGGCCAGGCAATTCTATTTCGACACTTGGTATTACTTGCTGCTGCGCGCTATGAGTGCTTCGCGTGATCGGCGCATTGCCGATATAGCGGAGAAGGCCTTCAAAGAAGTCGCGTATCACATGCAGCGCAGCACAGATTGGGTGGTCCGGCTCGGAGACGGAACGCCGGAAAGCCATAAGCGCATGCAAAGTGCCCTCGACGATTTGTGGGCCTACACCGGAGAGCTGTTTCAGATGGATGCGCTCGATATGGAAATGCGGGAGCGTGGCGTCGGCGTGGACCTGGAACGTTTGCGGGAACCGTGGCTTCAGCACGTTACGAAAACCCTCGGCGAGGCTACACTTTCCCTCCCTCGCGAGACCTGGATGCAGCGCGGCGGAAAGCAAGGCGTTCACACCGAGAAGCTGGGATACATTTTGGCCGAAATGCAGTTCCTGCAGCGAGCCTATCCGGGGGCGCAATGGTAGCCGCCCAGTCATGCACGGCTGAAATCTGGAACTGGTTGCGCGATATCGCCGACCCCGAGATTCCGGCGCTCTCCATTGTCGACCTCGGGATCGTTCGCGATGTGCATACAGAAGTGGAGCAAGTTACAGTCACGATCACGCCCACTTACTCCGCTTGTCCCGCGATAGAGGCGATCGCAAACGAAATCCGCTCAAAGTTAAGGCAGCAAGGAATCCGGACGGTGCGGATCGAAACGAAGCTGTCGCCTGCCTGGACCACCAATTGGGTATCGAGCGAGGCCAAGCAGCGTCTCCGCGAGTATGGGATTGCACCGCCGCCATCTTTCATTCCGGCAAACGGCATCCTGCCCTCGCCTCGTGATCTGCCGCCGGTCGCGTGCCCGCACTGCGGATCGGAAGCCACCATCCTGGTCAGCCGCTACGGTTCCACTCTCTGCAAAGCCTCACATAAGTGCCTGACCTGCCTGGAGCCATTTGATGCTTTCAAGCAGCATTGAGCGTGCGGCCCCGGATACAACCGTCCGGAACCGGTTCTATCCGCTCAAAGTCGCCAGTGTAAAGCCCGATACAAAGGACGCCGGGGTGGTCGTGTTCAGCGTTCCCCCGGAGCTGCGCGATACCTTCCGTTTCGTGCAGGGCCAATTCGTGACTCTGCGTGCGCGCATCGGCGGCCAAGACGTGCAGCGTTCCTATTCCATCTGTTCAGCCGTTCAGGATGGTTTGCTGCGAGTCGGTATCAAGAAGACGCCCGGAGGTGTCTTCTCAACCTGGGCTGTCGAAACTCTAAAGCCCGGCTCAATTGTCGAAGTAATGCCGCCGGAGGGGCGCTTCCATGTGACCCTTTCTCCGCAGCAGGTGAACCACTATGTCGCTTTCGCGGTTGGAAGCGGCGTTACGCCGGTCCTCTCCATCATCAAGACGACGCTCTTCACTGAACCGAACAGCCATTTTACTTTGTTCTACGGCAACCGCGCTTCAACTACAGTCATGTTCCGCGAAGAGTTGGCTGAATTGAAAGACATGTTCCTCGATCGCTTCAGCCTCATCCATGTCCTGACGCGCGAGCACCAGGATATCGATCTGCTCAACGGCCGCATCACTGGAGACAGGGCAGCACTTTTACTGAATGCGTTTTGCCGCCCTCAGGACGTCGATTACGTGTTTTTGTGCGGCCCGCTTCAGATGGTGGACGACGTCGTTCCGAAACTGGAGCAGCTTGGAATTCCCGAATCGCACATCAAAATTGAGCTTTTCACGCCGGCTTCACTCGAAGGCCAGGCAGCAGTGAAGCCGGCAACGGCGTCGGCTGCCGAAGAATGCCAGATCACCATCCTGGCCGACGGTACGGTGCACAGCTTCCCGCTTGAAAAGGAGACAGAGACCATCCTGGATGCGGCGTTGAATAGAGGGATCGACCTGCCCCATTCGTGCAAGAGCGGAGTCTGTGCCACCTGCCGGGCCAAACTCATCGAAGGGCAGGTGCAGATGGCCGCGAATTACGCGCTCGACGATGAGGAAATCGCCCGCGGTTTCATTCTGACCTGTCAAAGCTATCCACTTACACCCGAAGTCAAAGTCGATTTCGACCAGTACAACTGAGTTACTTAGCGTGCCAGACAATTTCTTTAATAAACATCAAGACCTCCTGCAACAGGCAATAGCCGCCATTCAGAATCGTGGGTATTGGAGTCCGTTCGCTGAGATGCCGAGTCCCAAGGCGTATGGAGAGAACGCGAACGAAGACGGTAAACGGGCGTTTGAAGCCCGGCTAAACAAGCCCTTTTCCCTCGATCAACCCGGGAGCGTGGGCCAAATCGGCAGCGAAGAGTCGCCCTTCGGGTTTCCTCTCGAAATAACCTATCCAAAAGAGGACATCGATCTTCTCATTCCAGCGGTTCAGAAAACAGCAGACGGCTGGCGCAAAGCAGGTCCCGAAGCTTGGGCTGGCGTTCCGCTGGAGGCGCTTGTGCGGCTAAATCGCAAGAGCTTCGAAATGGCATACGCCGTCATGCACACAACCGGGCAGGCGTTCATGATGGCCTTTCAGGCCGGCGGCCCACACGCGCAGGATCGCGGGCTGGAGGCGGTCGCATACGCTTGGGCGGAAATGAGCCGGATTCCGAAAACTGCGCTTTGGGAAAAGCCGCAAGGCAAGAACGAGCCCCTCCGCATGGAGAAGCGGTATCGCATTGTTCCGCGCGGAATCGGGCTGGTGATTGCCTGCTGCACCTTTCCCACCTGGAACAGCTATCCCGGCCTGTTTGCCGATCTTGCCACCGGCAATGCAGTCATCGTCAAGCCGCATCCGGGCGCGATTCTGCCCCTTGCGATCACCGTGGAAACGATCCGGCAGGTTTTGGCCGATGCGGGTTTCGATCCGAACATCGTCACGCTGGTGGCGCATGACCGGGATGATCGCGTCGCGCAAACCCTCGCCCTGCGGCCCGAGGTGAAGTTGATAGATTTCACCGGCAGTTCCGAACACGGAGAGTGGCTGGAGCGCAATGCGCGCCAGGCCGTTGTGTTCACTGAGAAAGCCGGCGTCAATCCAATCATCGTTGATTCCACTAACGATTTCAAAGGCATGGTCCGGAACATCGCCTTTTCTTTGTCGTTGTATTCCGCGCAAATGTGTACGGCCCCGCAGAACATCTATATTCCGAAATCGGGCATTGGTACACCGGAAGGACACTTGAGCTTCGATCAGGTTGCTTCGGCAATTGGCGAGGGCATCGGAAAGCTGCTGGGCGATACAGCGCGGGCTGTAGAAGTGCTCGGCGCAATTCAGAACGAAACCATTCTGCGGCGTATCGATGAGGCGCGCTCAACGGGCGAAATCGTGGCCGATAGCAAGCCGCTGGAGCATCCGCAGTTCAAAGGCGCGCGAATTCGCACGCCGCTGCTCTTGAAGGCGGACGCAAATGATGAGGCGAAATTTATGCGTGAGATGTTCGGTCCCATTGCGTTCGTGATTGCGACCCAGGACACGGCGCAGGCCGTCAACATGGCCCGGCGCGGCGCAGTCGAGCATGGTGCGCTAACCATGTCGGTCTACTCGACCGAGCGTGCCGTGCTGGACGAAGCCCGTAACGCCGCCGCCGACGCGGGCGTGGCGCTCTCCTGCAATCTGACTGGAGGCGTTTTCGTGAATCAGTCCGCCGCTTACAGCGATTTCCACGGCACAGGCGCGAACCCAGCGGCGAATTCCTCACTGACCGATTCAGCCTTTGTCGCGAACCGCTTTCGCGTGGCTCAGAGCCGCATCCATGCCTAACTGATGCCCTACGAAACCATTCTGTTTGAGATTCGCGACACAGCGGCGCGATTGACTCTCAATCGTCCGGAAAAACTGAACAGCTTCAATGTTCTGATGCACACCGAGATCCGCGCTGCCTTGGATGAAGTGCGGAGCAATGATAGCGTTCGCGTCCTGCTGCTGACGGGAGCGGGCCGCGGCTTCTGCGCTGGACAGGACCTTTCCGACCGCGCCGTTGCTCCCGGCGAAGCGGTTGATCTGGGCGCTTCCATCGACATGTATTACGCGCCGCTTGTGCGCCGCTTGCGATCCTTGCCGATACCTGTCGTGTGCGGCGTTAACGGCGTCGCCGCCGGTGCGGGCGCAAATCTTGCACTCGCGTGTGACCTGGTCATTGCGGCCAAATCGGCGAGCTTCATCGAATCCTTCTGCAAAATCGGTCTGATCCCCGACACCGGGGGAACCTACTTCCTGCCACGCCTGGTTGGAACCGCACGGGCCATGAGTGTGGCACTGCTAGGGAACAAGATCACGGCAGAACAGGCGGTATCCTGGGGCCTCATCTGGAAGTGTGTTGACGACGCGGAGTTCAAGCCGGCTGTCGAGGCTGTCGTCGCGCAGCTTGCAACCGGACCGACGCAGGCCCTGGCGCGAATCAAGCGGGCCATTTACTCTTCCGGCGAGCACACGCTCGACCAACAGCTGGATATCGAGCGGGATTTCATGCGCGAGCTTGGAAGCTCGAATGATTTTCGCGAGGGCGTAGTGGCGTTCCTCGAAAAACGTACGCCGCGGTTTACAGGCAACTGAGCGGCTGAAAACCCCGCGGCGCATTGCCTTAAGCACGGCTCGGATGAAGTGATTCTGCTGGTCAATCCTGTCCTGCTCGGCAAAGGGAAACGTCTCTTTGCGGAGGGAACTCCGCCACGCGCATTTGCGCTCGATAGCACGAAAGCTTGCCGTCGGGCATCCTCATCAACGCCTACAGGGCCGCTGGGCCTCTGCAGAACCTGAGAAAAGGAGCGCTGCGGCGCCGCCGACCTCATATCGTTCTCCGGAAAGCACTGTTTCTTCCTTTCATCCCGATGGCTAACGTTCTTCTGGGCCGGGGAGTCCCATGAGTGAGGAGAGTGATTATGAGTAAGGCAATTCTCCTGCCCGGTATTCTGCTTACAGCTTTTCAATTGCAAGCCGCGTCCGCGGGAGCAAGAGAGGATATTTCCACTTGGGCAGGCAAGATGCTGGACCAGACAAACCAAGCCCGGACCGCCATCAAGAACGGAGCTAGCCAGCAAGCGCTGACGGATGTGAACAAAGCGGAATCGGACTTGCAACAAGTAGAGTCTCGAGCACACGGGAGCACGATGATTCCGGTCTACCAGGAATTCGTTAGTGTTTCGATTCTGCGACCTGTCCAAGCGGAGCAGAAGGCCCGAAAGGGAGCCGTGGTTCACGAAGTGTCCGGCGATTACACCAGCGTCGTGGTGAATACCACGGTCGCAAAGAACAGTTTGGCGGCGGCGAGACAGGCACTTGAGCGGAACGACCTCAAGCAGGCGGACTCGGCCCTGGCTGATGTGCAGGAAGGCGTCGAGATACGGTCGAGTGAAGCAGACATGCCCGTAGTGCGTGCGCGAGAAAACCTGATTCTGGCGCGCTCGGCGGCACGCAATGACAAGTACGGCGAAGCCGAAACCGCTCTGCAGGCTGCTTCGAAAGCACTCGCGAGATACGAGCAAGAAAACGGCCCGCATGCGACCGAGGCGAAAGCATTACAGCAGCAGATCAGCGATTACGCCAGTAAGATACAAAAAGATCACAGCCAGGCCGTATCGAAGATCAACGGCTGGTGGAACGAAACGGCGGACTGGAGCCCTTATAAGAGCAGTTAGGCTGCTGCTTCTAGCGGCTCGGAAACGTGTTGGTCATTCCAGCCACGCACCGAGCCGCGTCAAAACAGGAAGCTATCGGGCCGCCGCTTTAGCTTTCGGGGCAACCGGGGCGTGACTTACCTTTGTGGGCCGCGTTGCCTTGGCTTTGTGCACAGCCATTCCCGAACCGTTGCGAGCGGCGCTGGCATTCACGCCGGCTGTACCGTTCGTGCCGTTCCGGGCCGGACCGTTTTGCGTAACTTTCCCGAGGACAACTGAGCGTTTCGCGCCGGTCGCCATCGGTACATTGGACGGCCTGCAATGGGCCGTTTCATAGGCCATCACAGCGAATGCGATCGCTTCTTTAGCGTCCACATCGAGCCCGACTTCGGTGGTCTCTTTTACCGGAATGGGATCCATCGCCTTCCGCAGCATGCGCATAAGCGTTGGATTGTGAGTTCCGCCGCCCGACACGAATATTTCGTCCACCCGCATTTCCGGCAACACGAAATTGCGTACCGCCGAAGCGATGCTCTCGGCTGTGAGAGCAGTGGCCGTGGCAATCAAGTCTTCGCTGCTGAGCTCCGTATCGAGCAGTCTGGAGACAAACTCGGACCCGTATTGCTCGCGTCCAGCAGTTTTCGGCGGCTTCGCACGGAAGTACTTATCGCGGAGCAGCTTGGCCAGCAGCTTCGGATCGATCTCTCCAGATGCGGCAATCGCGCCGTCGCGGTCATAGGTCTGCCTGCCCGCGGTAATGCGCGCGACAAGCTGGTCAATGACCATGTTCCCCGGACCGGTGTCAAACGCCACCACCCGATCGGTATTGGTATTGGGAGGAATGGCGGTCAAATTAGCGATGCCGCCAATGTTGATGGCAACGCGGCCGCGGCCCCGGTGGCGGATCAGCATGTAGTCCAGATAGGGCACAAGCGGAGCGCCATAGCCGCCGGCCGCCACATCGCGCTCCCGAAAATTCGAGATGACGTTGATGCCGGTCCGCTCGCTGATGACGCTTGATTCGCCAATCTGGAACGTGCTTGCAACCTTTTTCCCCAGATACTGCGTACCTTGCCCCTCATGGAAAATGGTCTGACCGTGGCACCCGATGAGCTTGATTGACTCAAGCGGGATTTCCGCACGTTCAGCCGTTTCTTCCAGGGCCTCGGTGTACAGCTCTCCAAGAAGGAAGTTCAGCCGTGAAATATCTCCCGTGACAGCGCTCACGTTGGACATGGCGAGGAGCGCTTCACGAATTCTTCGTGGATAAGGGACAGAATGGCTCGCGACGACATTGATTTTCGCCTTGAAGCCCGACCCGGTGATATCGACGATCGCCACGTCGATGCCATCGAGCGAAGTCCCGCTCATGATACCTGCTATTCTCATCTTTTTCGCAACTCGTGCTGCAAATCTTGCAAAATCTGCAAAGCTTCAACCGGCCGGAGATTGTTGATATCCAACGCCCGTATCCGATCGGCGAGCCCTTGATTCATAGGCTCAAAAAGTCTTATCTGTAGGGGCGCGTTAGCACCACCCGGGCTTAGCTCGTCACTAACCGAGTGTTCCCTCACTTCATGATGCAATAAAACGGACCTCGCGCGCTGGATTACTTGCAGGGGTAGACCCGCAAGACGGGCCACTTCGATGCCATAACTGCGGTCGGCCGCACCCGGTTCTACCTTTCTTATGAATAAGATCTGGTCATTTGACTCTTTTACGGCGACGTGTAAATTTCTTACGCCAGAAAGTTGATCAGCAAGCTCCGTGAGCTCGTGATAATGGGTGGCGAACAGGGTCTTGGCCCGGATGTGCTCGTGAATATACTCAACCATGGCCCACGCGAGCGCCAATCCGTCGTAAGTGGAGGTCCCGCGTCCGATTTCATCCAATACTATGAAGCTATTAGCTGTGGCGGTATTTAGAATCGCCGCCGCCTCCGTCATTTCCACCATGAACGTGGACCGCCCTCTGGCCAGGTTATCTGCCGCGCCGATGCGGGTGAAAACACGGTCCACTACCGGGACCAGGGCGGCTTCAGCAGGGATAAAAGAACCAATCTGAGCAAGGATGAGGATAAGCGCCGCTTGCCTCAAATAAGTCGACTTCCCGCCCATATTCGGACCGGTAATGACGCCGATATATTCCTGGGAAGAATTCAAGTACACGTCGTTTGGGATAAACCGCAGGGCATCCCGCTCGGTGAGCTTTTCGATTACCGGGTGGCGTCCGGCATCGATACGCATTTCGCCCGAATCCGAGAAGCGAGGGCGCTTGTAGCGGTTCTCCACTGCTACGTGCGCGAGCGTGGCCGCCACATCCAGTTCAGCAATGGCTGCCGCGGCGGCTTTGATTCTTTGGGCGTGCGCCGCAGCGAACGAACGCACTTGCTGGAAAAGGTCGCGCTCAAGCGTGAGGATCTTATCTTCGGCCGCGAGTACTTTCGATTCCAGCTCCTTTAGCTCTGGCGTGGTGAAGCGCTCGGCGTTCGCCAGCGTCTGCCTACGCTCGTAAGTGGCAGGGGCAAGCGGAAGATTTGCCTTCGAGATCTCAATGTAATAGCCGAAAACGTTATTGAAGCGGACTTTCAACGACTGGATGCCGGTCTGGCTTCGCTCGCGTGTTTCAATAGCTGCAATGTATTGGCGGCTATTCCGGCTGATGTCGCGCAGTTCGTCCAGTTCCGCGTTAAAGCCATCGCGAATGGTTCCGCCATCTGCCAGGTTCGCGGGAGGCTCTTCGGCGATTGCGGTCAATATCCGGTCGCGGACTTCGTCCACTAGATCGATTTCCAGGCGTAAGCCCGCCGCTTCGAATTGAGCGGCCAACTTTGCGATAGCGGGCAACTGCGCCAGCGAGCGGCCGAGGCCCAGCAGATCCCGCGGAGTTGCCGTCCCAAGCATGATTTTCGCCAGCAGCCGTTCCAGGTCCTGGATGGAGCTCAACGCCTTTCTCAAATCGCCCCGGACAATAACTTTCGCCGCCAGCTCCGCGACTGAATCCAACCTGGCTTCGATTTCCGAGCGGTCGCAAGAGGGGCCCAGCAGGCGTCGTCGCAAGAGACGTCCACCCATTCCGGTGGCTGTTTTATCGAGAACATGGATCAGCGTAGCTTCACGGCTTTCGCCGGCAAACAGCGGCTCTACCAATTCCAGGTTTCGGACCGTCGCCGCGTCCAGAACCATGTGATCCGTTCGCTCGTAGAAGACAGGACGGTTCAGATGATCGAGCGAGGATTTCTGAGTTTCGCGCAGGTAATGCAACACTGCGCCGGCGGCTGCGGTTGCCAGCGGCCGGTCGCCAAGCCCGCAGCCATCGAGCGAAAGCAAGCGGAAGTTTTCGAGAATCTGCCTGCCGGCATAGTCGCCGCCAAACACCCAGGAATCGAGCGGCGTCTCTAGACACGGCGCGCCCACCGCGTGACCTTCGGGATGCAGCACCTCACGCACGCTCAGCGCTTCGAGTGAAGGGAGCAGCTCGGCAGCGGCCACCTCCGTCGTACGGAATTCGCCCGTTGAGAGATCAGCATAGGCCAAGCCGCTGCGGCCATTTTTTGAAAAGACCGCGGCCAGATAGTTGTTCTCATGCGAGCGCAGCAGGCTGGCGTCGGTAGCGGTGCCGGGGGTGACTACGCGTGTGACTTCCCGCCGGACCAGCTTCTTGCCCGGCCCCGCTTCTTCCATCTGCTCGCAGATGGCGACTCGGTACCCGCGCTGGATCAGGCGTGCAATGTAGCTGTCCGCCGCGTGATACGGAACGCCGCACATGGGCACTGGCTCGCCGCGTTCCTTGTTTCGCGAGGTAAGAGTGATCTCCAGTTCTCGCGCGGCCGTAACGGCGTCTTCATAAAAGAGCTCGTAGAAATCACCCAGGCGGAACAGCAGCAGCGTTCCTGGAACCTGCTGCTTGGCGGCCTGATATTGCCGCATCAGCGGGGTGGAGGGTTCGATCGCTTGCATCCTTCAGTTTGGCGGAAAAGAGGCGGCATTTCCAGTGGAACTGAGGCAGAAAGTGGCGGCTATCAGCTTTCAGCCGTCAGCGCGGGCCGGGGCATGACGGCCCTGGCGGCTTCGCAGCCCGCCCAGAGGCGCGGTTACAACATCGTTGTGGAGCAACGAAATGAGATTTGCTGAAGCCCGGTTCTCGGAAGTAAGATCGTGAGACAGGTATCCAAGTGGCAGTCGATGCCGAACGGTGGCAGCGCATCGAGTCCGTGTATCACGCCGCACTCGAGCGTGAGCCGGAGCAGCGGGGTAAATTCCTGGCAGAAGCTTGTGCCGATGATCAAAATCTTCGCCGTGAAATTGAATCGCTACTAACAAAAGATTTAGAAGCTGCTGGACCTTTGGACGGACCCGCTTGGGACCTCCTGAACACCTTATTTGCGGACCACAAACAGGCGCCCCTGCCGAGCGGGACCCAGTTGGGTTCCTACACGATCAGATCGTTGCTCGGCGCGGGCGGCATGGGAATGGTATACGAGGCCGACGATGCCAAACTCCACCGCCGGGTGGCGATCAAGGCTCTGCCCGAAGGAACGTCGGAGCGAAAGCAAGCGATTGAGCGGCTCTGGCGGGAAGCGCGGGCAGCCTCGGCGCTGAATCATCCAAACATCGCCACCATTCACGCCATCGAGGAATACGAAGGCCGCCCCTTTATCGTGATGGAGCTGCTGGAAGGACAAAGCCTGAAGGAGCTGATAGGCGGCAAGCCGGTCAAGCTGGAAACGCTTCTGGAACTCGCGATTCAGTGCGCCGGCGGTCTCGCTGCCGCCCACTCGAAGGGCATCATTCACCGCGACATCAAGCCGGCAAATCTTTTCGTCACCAGCGGCGGGCAACTGAAAATTCTGGATTTCGGCGTCGCGAAATTCCAGCAGATGGCCGAACTGGCAGATCGCGCCAACGGGCAGGACGCCCGACGACTCCACATCCACATTGACCAGCACCGGCGCGCTGATAGGGACTGTTGCGTACATGTCGCCGGAACAGGTCAGTGGCTTGGAACTGGATACGCGAACCGACCTCTTCTCCTTCGGCGCAGTGCTGTATGAAATGGCAACCGGCGTTGCTCCGTTTCGCGGCAATAGCCCCGCGCAAATCCGCAACTCCATTCTGAGCGGTTCGCCATTGCCTCCGTCGCGCGTTAACCCGAGACTTCCATCGGCATTCGATCGAGTGGTCACCAAAGCCCTGGAGAAGGATCAGAACAAGCGCTATCAGGGTGCAGCCGAGATGCGCGCGGACTTGCAGCGACTAGCCGCATCCCGCTCACGGGCGAAGTCGCGCAGGATGGCACTGCTGATCGCATGTTTCTCTGTGATTTCGGTGACCGCGGTTCTTTGGCCTTTCGTGCGCGCTCATTCAAATGATGAGCCAAAAGTTTTAGAGCGACAGATTACACAGAATCCGTCGGAAGATTGGGTCAGAACTGGGGCCATCTCGCCGGACGGCAAAACAATCGCCTATCAGGATCGGACCGGCCTGTATCTGCGTTCTACGAATTCGGGAGAGGTGCGCCAGGTAGCGCTGCCGCGAGGGTTCGAGGACAGCATATTCGATTTGAGCTGGTTTCCCGACGGCAAGAAATTGCTTGGGATCATGTATAACCCGGATGAGACCGAAACTGGCGATGCCTGGGCGATTTCGGTTACCGGCGGCGAGGCGCCGGCGATGGTGCAGCGCTCTGTCTTACAAGGAACTGTCTCTCCAGATGGACGATCGCTCGCCTACCTGGGAGATGGATCGCCGGGCAAAAGATCGTTCGGCATCTGGGTGGGTAGATTCGATTCCAAGTGGGACCGGCAACTCAGGGCAAAGCGCGACGACGACTGGCTCTTTAGCCCGGTGTGGTCGCCGGATGCACAGTGGATTGCTTACATGCACTCCTGGAACACCCCGCAGGGCCTTACAAGTGCAATTGAGGTCTTGCCTGCGACTGGCGGCGCGGCGAAAACGATCCTGAGTGAGACGAAATTACCTGAAGGAAATTCGATCTGCGACCTGTCGACCGGCGGTTCTTGCCTCACTTGGTCAACGGACGGCCGAATATTCTTTTCAGCCCGCACGGTGGGCGACTTACACTTTGTAGAGAGCGATCACAGTATTTGGGAAATTCGCATCAACCGGCGGACAGCATCGGCGGCCGCCAAACCCACGAGGCTCGCTCATTGGAGAGATTCGGGACCTGGTGCTCTTAGCCTGACTGCAGATGGAAAGCGTCTGGTTGTCGTTAGGTGTAAACAATGGACAGATGTGTATCTGGGAGAGCTTCGTTCCCGGGGCAACAAGCTTGAACCGCCGCGTCGCTTCACATTCGACAATCACGGAAGTTCTCCGACCGCGTGGATGCCGGGCAGTCAATCCATTCTTTTTAGCTCTGACAGGACTACCCGGCGAGAAATTTTCACGCAACAGTTACATGAAACTGTACCCACACCTTTGATCCAGTCGCCTCAAGCAGATTTGGACGAAGCCGTGATGACGCCGGACAGATCCTGGTTGCTGTATCGGGAGTTCAAAAACGCGAATCCGAATGTGCTTTCGCCGGCTGCACGGCTTATGCGACGCCATCCTGAGGGAGGCTCCTCCGAAGTGATAGTCGATGAACCTACGGACATGCAATGGGACTACGGCTGCGGCATTGAGCCGAAATTTTCCTGCGTGTTATCGCAACTCGAGGGAGCTGATAATGTTTTCTACGCGCTCGACCTGTTCAAAGGGAAGACAGCGAAATTGGGGAGAGTCCAACAGGGCCATTTTGGGCCTGAAGCATGGGCTCTTTCACCTGATACTTCGCGCATCGCTTCAGTCACAGACGACGGACAGATCAAATTGTTCTCACTGCAAAGCCGAACGTGGAGTGACATCAGACTCGGCCCGCGCTGGAAAAGGCTCCTGGCGATTGCCTGGGCACCGGATGGGAAGAGCGTTTTTGCTGTTTGCTGGCTCGCTAACACGTACGATCTGATCCATGTGAGCCTGAACGGCGCCGTAACACCGCTTTTGCATAGGGGCCGTTGGGAATATGTCCATAGCCTCTTCCCCTCGCCCGATGGAAAGTATTTGGCGTTTGAGGGTGGGTCCTTCGACGCGAATCTGTGGATGCTCGAGAATTTTTAAGGCTGCTTCTCGATTTTCATTTCACGCATCAGCCACGCCCGAGCCAGTTTCCAATCCCGCATCACGGTCTGCGGCGAGACACCAAGGACCTCGGCTGTTTCTTCAACACTGAGCCCGCCGAAAAAGCGCATCTCAATCACTTGTGCCTTTCTTGGATCAAATTGCGCCAGGGCAGCAAGTGAATCGTCGACCGCGATGACTTTTTCCGCACGCCGGCATGACACGTCCGCGATTTCATCGAAATTCACTGCGGACGAGTGCTCCACCTTCCGAGCCTGACCGCCCCGTTTGCGCGCCGTTCGCGCCCGGGCTGCATCGACCAGGATTCGTCTCATAACCTGCGCCGAGACTGCAAAGAAGTGAGCGCGGTCACTCCAATGCACGTCTCCCACGTTTACCAGCCGCAGGTACGCTTCATTGATCAAAGCTGTGGTCTGCATCGAATTTCCCTGCCGTTCGCGTTGCATGTAGCGATGGGCAAGCTGCTGAATTTCCGCGTAGATGATGGGCACCAGGCGGTCTAAAGCCGTTCGGTCGCCAGCCCCCCAAGCCTTCAGTAGACCCGTAATTTCGGCCGATGCTGGTCCCACCCGACTCTCTGAAAAAATTCTTCCCCGCCATTGTAGTTCCTTTTGTGCGTTTCCGCTTACCCCGGCAAAAGGCGGAACGAAATGAGAACTGCAGCAATCGTGAGTTTACTCGCAATCGGGACAACGGTCCTGGCCGAAAGCCCGGCGCAGGACACGAGAACGATGGTGAAGGTTTACGTGCTAAGAGATATCAGCGACCCTACCCTGAATATCTTCCGGGCCCAGACCATTGCTTCGCAGATCATTGCCGGGGCCGGTGTGCGTATCAAATGGCAACTGGGTGCGCCTCGGCGCAGCGAACGGGAGGGCGCAATGATCATTGACCTCACGTCGGACACGCCGAAGACGCTTGCACCCGGTGCCCTGGCTTATTCCCAGGTGTTTGAAGGCGTTCACATCAAGGTCTTTTGGGATCGCGTACAGAATACAGTAAACGGCGGCAGCCGGCTTCGCACTTCTTTGCTGGCGCACGTTATGGCGCATGAAATCGTCCACATTCTCGAGGGCATCAACCGCCACTCCGAAACCGGCCTCATGAAAGCAAGCTGGACGCGAACGGAAATCGAAGAAATGAGCGTACGATCGCTTTCGCTGGCTCCGGAGGACATCCGATTGATTCATAACGGCCTTCTCAAATGAATACCTGTCAGCTTAACCGTCATATCGATTGCGGCTGATCGCTCGCCCAGCAGCCCGTTTTTGTGAAGACCGCAGCCAGATAGTCGCGGTTCGCGCACTTCGATACACTACGCTGGCATGAGAGCAAAACCCGGTTTACTGATTGCGCTGGTGAGCCTCGCCGTTTTGCCGGCGATGGGGAGACAGCCCACAAAAAATCCCTTCGCCGGCCGCTGGGATCTGACCATCAAAACCTCGAATGAAACCTATCCATCCTGGATGGAGGTTACCGGCATAAGCGACAGTCCGGAGGTTCGCCTCGTAGGCCGTGTTGCCAGCGTGCATCCGGCCAAAGAAGTGAAGCAGGAGGGACCGCGGCTGTCTTTCACGTCATCGGAATCGTTGGGCAAAGACATACCCGTGACCTGGGAAATGACGATCGGCGGCGGCAGGATTACAGGAACCCAGAAGCGGGGAGACGGTGTGACCGGAGAGATTGTGGGCGTGCCAGCACCGGCCTTGAACCGGAAGGCGCCGGCGCTATGGTCCGACCCTGAGCCGCTGTTTGACGGCAAGGACTTGAGCGGATGGATTCCGGATGTGCCATCGAAAAATCATTGGAAAGCCGAAGACGGCACGCTGGTGAATGAAGCGGCGGGCGCGAACATTCGCACCCGGCGCCAGTTTAACGACTTCAAACTGCACATTGAATATAACTGTCCCAAGGACGGTAACAGCGGCGTGTATCTGCGCGGACGGTATGAGGTTCAGGTGGAGTATGAGCCGGCGGGTGAAAACGACAAATTCCATGGAATGGGTTCCATTTACGGATTCATTGCACCTGCGGTTGAGGTAACTCCGCGCCCTGGGCAGTGGGAGACATACGACATCTCGCTGGTCGGCCGGACAGTTAGTGTTATGCGCGATGGCGAGCTGATCATCGATCATCAGCAAATTCCAGGTATTACCGGCGGCGCTCTGAACAGCCGCGAAGGCGAACCCGGGCCGATTTACATTCAGGGCGACCACACCGGCGGAATGAAGTACCGCAACATAACGATTTCCGTGCCGAAGCGGTAAGCACGGCGGCTTAGGTCAAGCCGGACGCCGCAATTAACCTACTTTAACCAGGGTGATTCCTGAGTAATTCACCTAAACCTTCTATGGAATTACTGCTGTTAGTTCGCAAGGTATTGAAAACACGAACGAGTCCCGCTGGCCACAAACCCGCTCTTTAGTTGGCGTCCCTCAAAACGTAAAACGCAAGAGAGAACGGAGATCCAAAGGACCTCCGAAAAAAACCCAAGGAGACTCACATGACACGCAATATGACCCACATGATCCTGACCGCGGGGCTCTCCGCGTTACTCGGGACCGCTATCCTCGGTGCTCAGAACTTGAGCGAGGTAGCCAATGTACCGTTCACATTTCATACCCAGCAGCAGACGTTCGCTGCCGGCAAGTATCAGGTAAGCGAGAGGGGCTCGACCGGGATTTTCCAGCTTTATAGCCCAAGCGGGCAGTCCATCCTCACGAGCGCAACGATACCGACCTCAGCCGATCCTAGCAAGCCTCATCTGACGTTTGCATGTTACGGCGGCGAGTGCGTTCTTTCGGAGATCGCGATGCCGGGACGAGACACTGCTTACCGTGCTTCGAAATCGCAGATTGACAAAAATCTCACGCACAAGCTGGGTGTTGCGGCAATGATTTCGGTGCCGCTGAAGGTCCGGTAAGAAGACAGAAGATAGAAGACAGAAAGCCGGCGATCCGATAAGGGTCGCCGGTTTTCTTTTTCAGATAGACTTTCCCGCTCCCAGGCACTTATCAGATGTGCAAAGTGGGAGCAAACAGTGCCGGAACTGATTAGGCTGGAATTAGCTGCGGATTGGATCACGGAACAGGAACACGGCGCCAGACCGCATCTAAACGGAAGAGAGCGGAAGTTATACGCCGCTCTATTGACGATCGCGTCACTGAATATCTTCGTGATCTGCGGTGCAGTGTCATTTTTGTGGCTGGTGTTCCGCGATTAGAGTCTTCATGGATTTGCGAAGGGTTCTGATGCCGAAGCAATACTATGGTGATTGTGCCCAAGGACGCCTGGATAGATGTTTCCGTTGAACTGAACGCAGGAATGGTGCATTGGCCGGGTGATCCGGAGCCGAATTTTCATCGTGTAATGGACATGGATCACGGCGACCAGGCGAACGTCACGTTATGCCGGATGGGCGCGCATACCGGAACGCACATGGATGCCCCCTGCCATTTTCTGCACGGCGAGAAGGGAATCGATCAGTTTCCAATTGAGCTTGGGATAGGCCCCGCGAAGGTGATTAGCATGTCTGCCGAGGTGGGCGTGATCGGCGAGCGCGAACTGCAGGGCAGAGGCATCGCCGCGGGCGATCGGGTATTGTTCAAGACCCGAAATTCGAACCGGCGCTGGGATGACCAGGACTTTGCAACCGACTACGTGGGCATTAATCACTCAGGAGCCGAATTCCTGGCCCAGTCGGGCGTGAAGCTGGTCGGCGTGGATTATCTGTCCGTAGGCGTGTTTGACGGGGATGGCGCGGATACTCACAGAACATTGCTGCGCGCGGGAATCTGGATCGTTGAAGGCCTTAATCTGCTGAATTTGAGCGAGGGGGCCTACGATTTGGTTTGTTTGCCGCTGCGCATCGTCGGGTCCGATGGGTCGCCGGCGAGAGTGGTCTTGAGGCGGCGCTAAAATCTGCTCGGCAATTACTTCTCGGGCTCCACTTTGATCAGAACGACGCCATGCGGCGGGACGCCCGCGGAGTACTCATGTGCCACTGAACCTCGATCCGCATGCGCCCAGAGATCGCGAACGGTTCCCTTTCCATTGAAGCCCACATCGCTCCAGTGCGCGGTAACCTTCGCGCTTGCCTCGCTGCGATTGAACAGGCCCACGCCATAGGCGCCGCCCTGAAGCGGTCGGGCCCAGACCTCCAAATCGCCCTCTTTTGCCACGCGTTTCGCCTGCTTCCCGAGTGGGTCCTGATCGATAGCGATTACTTCCTTATTCGCGAGGATTTCCATAATTTCGGGCGGCACGGAGCGTAGATCGTTTCCCGCGAGAAGTGGAGCAGCCAGAAGACTCCAGAGACTCATGTGGGTCCGGTATTCGGTGTTGGTCATGCCGCCGTTGCCGACCTCCAGCATGTCGGGGTCGTTCCAGTGGCCAGGGCCGGAGTAATCGGCGAGATTCAACTGCAGATCGAAGCCGATGTGAGACATCGATTGCCAGTCATCGCGGATGTCTCCCGTCGTGCGCCACAGATTGCCGTCCACGCTCGGCCCCCACTGCTCTACTTTGAGAACTCCGTATTGGCACAAGCTGTACACAATGGGCCTGCCGGTTGCGGCAAGGGCGGCGCCCATCTTGGCGTACACCGCGGGCATGGAATGGTAATCGTACACCTGGCTCGCGCTGCACCAGTCATATTTCAGATAATCGATGCCCCATGCCGCGTAGCTCTTGGCATCCTGTTCTTCGTGCTGGAAGCTGCCTTCATAGCCCGCGCACGTCTTCGGTCCGGGAGATGAATAGATGCCAAGCTTCAGTCCTTTGCTATGGACATAATCGGCAAGTGCCTTCATGTCCGGGAATTTGCTGTTGGTCTGGATGTTGCCTTGCGAATCGCGGGATGCCTCCCAGGTATCGTCAATGTTGATGTAAACGTAACCGGCATCTTTCATTCCCTTGCGGGCCATGGCATCGGCGGTTTCACGAATCAGTGCATCCGTGACCTTGTTGGCAAATTTATTCCAGCTATTCCAGCCCATCGGCGGAGTCTTGGCAAGGCCGTTATAAGGGACAGGTTGCGCCGCAGGCAGCGAAATTTTGGGCGGAGATGGCGGCATCGGTCCAGGCGGCTCGGTCGAAACTTGTTTTAGTTCAATGTGGCGTCCGGGACGATCGCTCGGGTGAGGAAACTCGAGACTGAGGCCCTCGCTCGTGACTTTGCCCGTAAACTCCGATTTGCGCTCTTCACCGAAGCGATCACGCACAATGACGAACGAGAACGTGTCACCGCTGATTTTGCCGTCGTGAATGGCCTCGTTTCCCTGGTTCGAGACCATGTAGCCGGTCAGTAGATCGCCGTCCGCCTTCAGGTAAAGCGAAGTCTCCCGAACGGTCCCGTCGGCTTCGAACGTCGCCATCCAGTGACCGGTCAGGTCCGCGGCGTACGCGAGCGGCGCAAGCAAGGCGCAGAGCAATGCAACAAGCACTTGTTTCATAATCCAGAAATCTCGATTCTATTCCCAACGGAATTCACGATCAGGATGCCTAACCCGGTGATTTCGCCGATTGACGTATTACCAGGCTTGTACCGACGCGAAACTCGCGCCCGGCCAGACTAGGGTCCGACATCATCCCCCACAATGCCTGAAATGCGACCTTTCCAATCTCGGTCCGCGGCACCGCAACGGTAGTCAGGGCCGGTTGCGTGTATTCCGCGAACAAAATGTCATCGAACCCCACCACTGACAAATCTTCCGGAACACGCAGGCCTCCATCATAGGCACGGTGCAGGATCCCGATGGCGGTTAGGTCGTTGCCGCCAAGAATGGCCGTCGGCGCACTCCCGTTCAGCAGTTTGGAACAGGCAAAATATCCGCCTTTCACCGTGAAATCGGCGTCGATTGCTTGCACCGCATCGAGCCCGAGGCGCGCCGCGGTTTCCAGAAATGCACGTTTGCGCCGCTGCGCGGATTTAAGATGCATTGGGCCGCCAATATACGCAATTCGTTTGTGCCCAAGCTGCGTCAGATACTCGAGCGCGTCCACGATGCCGTGTTCGTATTCCAGCACAATATTGCTGATGCTCTGGCCCACCCTGCCCAGATCCAGATAGACGGCGGCGATGCGCCGCTCCGCCAGCATGTCGATGATGGAGGGATCAATCTGCGACGTAAGAATCGCGACACCAGGAACTTGAAGACTCATCAATCGGCGAACGGAATTCAGGGTTCGCTGCGGGTCATAGTTGGTATTCAGGACCAATGCATCCATGTCGTGCGCCAGGGCTTGATCCTGGAATCCGGCTGTAATGTCGGGAAAAAACGGATTGCGCACATCGGACACAATTAATCCCAGAAGCGTGCTTCTGCCGCGCGCCAGATTGCGAGCTGACTGATTTTGGGCATAGCCGAGCTCCCGAACGGCATGCAGCACGCGATCGCGGGTGTGCTGGCGGGTTGGCCTGGTTCCGTTAAGGACGTGCGAAACGGTTGCTATCGAAACCCCGGCCTTCGCGGCCACATCCTTAATGCTCACACCCAACTCGTTCGCCTCCGAAAAACGAAATGCTGCACCGCCGAACGTTCCACGGCTCGAAACAGTTTAAACGTTTACGTGATGCAATTCAATGCGAAAGCAGCGAATGGTTAAAAGCGAATTGCGAGATTTACCGGAACCCGCCCTAGCGAGGCATGCCTCGCGATCAGCCGCGAAGCTCGTCAACAAAATTCTGTAACCGGTCCAGGCCTCGCTCCAGCTCAGTCATGGATGTTGCGTAAGAAATCCGCACATGATCGCTGGTCCCGAATGCCTCTCCCGGCACCACCGCTACGTGCGACTTGGCAAGCAGTTCGCCGGCGAATTCAAGGGAGTTCTGCACGCGGCCGCTGGCGAACGCGACGCTGATGTTCGGGTACGCGTAAAAGGCCCCCTTCGGCATAAAAATGGACACGCCCGGAATCTGGCGCAACCGGTTTACGACGAAGTCGCGCCGGCGGCGGTATTCAGCCAGCATTTGCGGAACCGAGTCCTGCGGGCCGCGCATCGCCTCCACGGCTGCCTTCTGAGCGATGGATGTAGGGTTTGACGTACTGTGGCTCTGCAGCTTCGTCATGGCGTTAATAATAAGCGCGGGGGCCAGCGCGAAGCCGATTCGCCAGCCCGTCATCGCATAGGTCTTTGAAAGCGAACCGGCCACAACCACCGTTTCCTTCGCCCCAGGTACGGCGGCGATCGAGAACGGTTTATCCTCGTACAAAAAATGGCAGTAGCATTCGTCGGTCAGGAGGAAAATGTCACGGTTCGAGGTCAGGTCAAAGATCGCGCGGAACTCCTGCTTCGAGAGCACGGCGCCGCTCGGATTGCATGGCGAATTGATGAGGACCAGCTTCGTTCTCGGCGTGATGTGCCGCTCGATCATTCCCGCCGTGACTTCGAAACCAGTATGCTCGTCCGTATTGACGAAGACACAGACGCCACCCGCATAATTCACCACATCTTTGTAAGTGACCCAGTAGGGGACCGGAATAATCACTTCATCGCCCGGATTCACCAGCGCCTGAATCAGGTTGAAAATAGCGTGCTTCCCGCCTACTGTGACCATGCACTCAGACAGGGCATAATTCGTCCCAAAGTCCAGCCGGTGGCGCTCGCAGATTGCCTCGCGAAGTTCCTGCGTTCCCCCGGCGTTGGTGTACTTGGTAAAGTTTGCCCCAATGGCCGCGATAGCGGCCTGCTTGATGTTTTCGGGTGTGGGAAAGTCAGGCTCTCCCGCCCCGAAATCCACCACGTCAGCGCCCCCTCGGCGCAGGCGTTCAGCGTCCGCGGAGACCTTCATGGTCGAAGACACGCTAATGGTCGAAATACGATCGGCTATTTCTGAAATGGCTTGCATGGGATTAACTTCCAGTTTAGATTCACCGGGCAAATTTCGCACGCAGGCTGCCCGCCACAATCTCCGGCACGAACTGCGAAACGTCCCCGCCCAGCGTGACAATTTCCTTGATCATGCGGGAGCTGATAAAAGAGTATTCTTCGGCCGCCATCAGAAAAATGGTTTCGGTCTCGGGCCGCATGCGGCGATTGAGCAGCGCCATCTGAAGTTCGGTTTCATAATCGGAGATGGCGCGGACACCGCGCAAGATGGCATTGGCTCCTTTTCGGGCAGCGTACTCCACCAGCAGCCCCTCGAATGAATCGATCTCGACATTTGCCAGGCCGGAAGTTACCGCCTTAAGCATCGCAGTACGTTCTTCGATGGAGAATAGCGGCTGTTTCTGCGTGTTTTTGAGTATCGCTACGATGAGGTGATCGGCCAGCCGCGAACCGCGGGCAATCATGTCGAGATGCCCATTTGTTAGCGGATCGAACGATCCTGGATATATGGCGGCCAGGCGGCGCTCCGGAGATCTTCCCGTGGGTGTGCCAGGCATGGTGACAGGAACTTTGAGTGTAGCGGCATGAACTTAGACATGATTATCGATTCGGGCGATGCAAGCATTTTCGACGTGCGCACGCATGCGCCCGGGCCTGCTGGCGCGCTCCCCATCACAGCCGAAATGCTGCTCGAGCAGCCCTCCGGAAATCTGTTTGGCCTAACCCAGAACGCGGGGATGGGCTGGGCGCCGCAAGCCTTGGGCGGCAAACAGGTGCTGATCTTGAGTACCCACGGGGGTGTCCGCGCACCCGATGGAACACCCATCGCGCTCGGATATCATACGGGCCACTGGGAAGTCGGGCTGCTTGTCGCCGAGGCCGCGCGTGAACTGAAGGCGCGGAAGGCGATCCCTTTCGCCGGCGCATGCACCGATCCATGCGATGGCAGAACACAGGGTACGACGGGCATGTTCGATTCCCTGCCATATCGAAATGACGCGGCGATCGTCCTGCGCCGGTTGATCCGATCGCTTCCGACACGCAGCGGTGTTATCGGCATCGCGACTTGCGATAAGGGTTTGCCCGCAATGATGATGGCGCTGGCCGGTACGCCCGATCTTCCCTGCGCTCTCGTACCCGGCGGGGTGGCGCTGCTGGCCGAGGATGGCGAGGATGCAGGAAAAGTACAGAGTATCGGCGCGCGATTCGCCTATCACAAAATTTCGCTGGAAGAAGCTGCCCAGGCCGGCTGCCGTGCCTGTGCTTCGCCCGGCGGGGGTTGCCAGTTTTTAGGAACTGCGGCGACGTCCCAGGTGGTGGGCGAGGCGCTTGGGCTTTCGCTTACGCATTCGGCGCTGGCGCCCTCCGGCCAGCCGGTCTGGCTCGACATGGCGCGCCGCACTGCCCGCGCGATGCTGAGGCTCACGGAACTCGGCCTGCGAACACGGCAGATCGTCACGCAGAGCGCTGTCGAGAATGCCATGATTTTGCACGCCGCTTTCGGCGGATCGACAAATCTGCTGCTGCACATTCCCGCCATCGCGCACGCTGCCGGGCTGCCGCGTCCGGCTGTAGCCGATTGGAATCGCATAAACCGCAGCATCCCGCGCCTGGTGGATGCGCTGCCTAACGGCCCCCGTAATCATCCCACTGTGCAGGTGTTCCTTGCAGGCGGCGTGCCGGAAGTGATGCTCCACTTGCGCCGTGCCGGGTTGCTGAACACGAATGCGCTAACAGTCTCGTGTGAAAAGATCGACACCATGCTCGATTGGTGGGAGCAATCGGAGCGCCGCGCTCGCTTCCGCGCGCGCCTTCGCGAATTGGACGGGGTTGAAGCGGACGATGTCATTCTGTCGCCGGATTCGGCGCGCGCCCGGGGACTTACTTCCACGGTCTGCTTCCCGCACGGGAACCTTGCGCCCGAAGGCTCGGTTGTGAAGAGTACTGCTATCGATCCTTCGGTTGTGGACTCCGACGGTGTTTACCGCACCCGCGGACCGGCCCGCGTGTTTGTGACCGAGCACGATGCCATTGCGGCCATTAAGAACCAGCAGATTCGTGAAGGCGACGTAATAGTGCTGATCTGCCGCGGCCCCATGGGCTCTGGTATGGAGGAGACATACCAGATTACATCCGCGCTGAAATATCTGGCGTTCGGAAAACATGTGGCGGTCCTGACCGACGCACGGTTCAGCGGTGTTTCCACCGGCGCCTGTATCGGCCATGTCTCACCGGAAGCGCTGGCGGGCGGCCCCGTAGGCAGGCTCCGCGATGGCGACGTGATTGAGATCACCGTGGACCGAAACAAGCTGGAAGGGCATGTCAACTTTGTCGGTGAAGGTGACGATCGCTTTGATGCCGAAGAGGGCCATCGCCGCTTATTGGAACGCGCACCGCGAGAGGATCTGCGGCCGGACCCCGCTCTTCCGGAAGATACGCGATTGTGGGCCGCATTGCAGCACACCAGCGGCGGAATCTGGGGCGGCTGCGTTTACGACCCGGAAGCGATTATTCGGAGTCTAAGCGGGAAGGTGTAGTAGATGGCAGTCGTGATCTCCATGCTCCGCGGCGTCAACTTGGGGCCTCACAACAGGATCAAGATGGACGCGCTACGAGCACTCTACGAGTCCCTCGGCCTGCAAGATCCGCAAACCTATATACAAAGCGGTAACGTCATTTTCAAAACGCGCGATGGGAATCTGGCTCCCTTAGCAAAGCGAATCGAGAACGGCATTGAACGCAGCTTCGGCTTCCGCCCGGATGTCATCCTGCGCACGCCTTCCGACCTAAGAAGCGTAATTGCCAGAAATCCATTCGCGGCACGCCCCGAAATCGAACCGAGTAAACTGCTTGTGACTTTCCTCGCCGGTGATCCTGGCCCGGAGGCTCGGAGCAATCTTCTTAAGATCAAAGCCGATCCCGAGGAATTGCGGATCGACGGCCGCGAGATCTACATCTATTTCCCCAATGGCATGGCCCGCCCGAAACTCTCGTGGCCGCTTCTGGAGCGGGTGCTGAAAATGTCCGGAACCGGCAGAAATTGGAACAGCGTATTGAAGCTGCTCGAGATTGCGGAGCGGATGGAGAGCCCTCGTTAATCGCCTGCCGGCATCACATCGGAGAAGACGAAGCCATCTCGCTCGACAATTTCGCCCTGTTTGAGGTCGATCCGATGTGATAACACGGGTGAGTCGTAAACGAATGTATGGAACTCGCCGTTTTCTCCGCAAGCATCCACTCCTTCCGGAAGATCTTCGATAAATTCCGAATTGAAATCGCGGCCTGCAAACGATTTGTCGAGTTTCGATGGATCCACGCAGGTGATTTTTGCCTTCACTCCGGAAGCTATCATCTCCGCAGCGAGCTGCGCTGTCGGAATCTTCCATAAAGGAAATAGCGGCTTGAGTCCCGTACCCGATAACTGCCGTTCGCGGTAGTCCCGGATATCTTGCAGGAACAAATCGCCGAAGGCGATCGCTGTGATTCCCTCCGCCACGGCTCGCTGGCAGACGGGCCGCAATAGATCTTCATACTCTGTGTTTGAGCAGGGGCAGGGCAGTTCCACGCTCCACAACGGCAGGCCGGCGCACGCAGCTTGCGAGTGAACCAAACACCGGCGAACGGCATGCATGGCGACGCGATCCGCCGCGGAATTGAAGGTGGTTAGAAGCGCCGCAACGCGCACCTCCGCCCGCTGAGACAGAACATACAGTGCCCAGGCGCTGTCCTTGCCACTGCTCCACGACAGCAGAACCGTTTCCAATCTTGATTCTATGATCGACAGTCCGTGTCGCGAGCATAAGAATTCCGGTCTGCAACGCTTCTTCGGTCGGATACACTACTGCCTCAGGAGTGCATCTCTGGTGAAGATAGCTTGCTTACTTGGTCTGATCGCAGCCCTCCTGGTGACGCCTGCGATGGCCAGAGATAGCGGACAATCGTCCTGGCAAACCCTGAGCCGCCTTAGCCCGGGGCAGGAGATCGAAATCAGTAGACGGACTGGGGAGAGTTTGAAAGGAGCCTTTGTAAGCGTTCTTGACCAATCCATCAGGTTGAGAACGGATCAGCAGGAAATTGCAGTTTCCCGCGGCGAGGTAACGCGCATCCGCCTGCGCCTCAGAAGCCACAAGGCCCTGTGGATCGGTCTTGCCGCCGGCGCAGGTGCTGGCGCCGCCGTTGGCGCGGGAGTCGGAGCGGGCCTTTCCAATCAAAGCGGGGGCGATTTCGCGAATCTGAAGCCGGCTGTGATCGGGGTTTGCACAGCAGCGGGAGCGCTCGTTGGACTGGCCGTTGGATCTATTATCGACGGCCGCCGGAACACGATCTACCGGGCAAAATAGAAGCTTGAACCCGATCGGGGCCAACTCGCCGCCGCACGGTGTTATCATCCTTGTGTGCTGCGAGACGACTCGCAACATCCTTCGCCAGCCTCGGTCCGTGAAGCGGGTGCGGCTTACACCCGTAAGGAAGTCTGTCGGTTGCTCAAGATTGAGAATCGCCAGCTCAGGACATGGGAGCGGCAACACCTCATCCCGCAGCTCGAGCAGTACAGCTTCACCGATTTGCTTGCGCTGAAGCGGATTGCGCGGCTGCGTGCCGAGAACGCGCCTCCGCGCCGTATCCGGCTGGCTCTCGAAGCTCTTCGCGAATATCTGAAGGAATCGCCTTTGCTGGCAGCGGATGTTCAGGTCTACAAAGACGGCCGCAGAGTTCGCATTCAGATTGGAAAACAGAAGCTGGAGCCCGGCTCGGGACAGTTGCTGTTCGATTTCGCCGAGGAAGAGCTAAACAAGATTCTGCGGCTGCCGGCCGCTCAAAAGCATTCGGCCGATATTGCCGAGAAGCTTCGCAAAAAATTGGAAGCGGACCGCTGGTTTGAGCACGGCCTCGAACTGGAGCAGACCGGCGCCTCGTTCGACGAAATCATCGAGGCTTATCAGAAATCGGCGGATCTGGACCCGCGTTCCGCCGGCGCGCTGGTAAATCTAGGAACCATGTTTTTCAACGGACACGCCTGGGCCGATGCGGAGAAGCAATACAAGAAGGCGCTTGAAGTGGATCCGGATTATGCGCTGGCGCACTTCAACCTGGGCAACCTTTACGATGAACAGGGCGATGTTCCGGCTGCGCGCCATCACTATCAGGAGGCGCTGCGGCTACAACCCCACTACGCCGACGCGCATTACAACATAGCGCTGCTTCATCAGTCAACTCGCGATGTGATGGGCGCTGTCCGGCATTGGCGTGCGTATCTGAAACTGGACGGCGTCAGTACCTGGTCACAGATCGCGCGGCGGGAGCTGAAGAAGCTGGAAGCGGCAACTGTCGTTCCGGGAAGCCGGCAGGCACCGTCGAAGCTGCACCTGGTCAAGAGCGAGAAGGCTTAAACTCACTGCTTCGGCTTCGGCTGATCCGGCGGTGGCGTCTGTCCGCCAAAGGTGACCGTCGATTCAGCGCCGAAATGTTTATAGTCCGAGTAGCGAATCACGATTTTGATGCGCTGCGGCCAATCGCGAAAGAACAGCGTGTCGTCCGCATAGGTCTCGAAGGGGAAGAACCATTTGCCGTCCACTTCGTGGCGAATGGTAGTGAAATGCGGTGTGAGGTTTTGCTCGCGTAGCGTCTCAATCTGGGGAACCGCCTGCCCTTCGCTTTGGACCACAGAGAAATCGGATTCCCGCACCCAGAGCAGGCCTTCAAAGAAACGCTGGCCGGACAGGATCTGGCGGGGCCGGATGTGCTCGACAAAACACGGATATCCCTGCATGGTTTCCTCGCCTTTGTATTGGCCTTCGTAAAGCGGCACTTGAGCGGTGGTCAGCAGAAACGGTTCCACGTTGCGGATATCGGCGAAGTCTTCCGGCGTCAGTTTAATGCGGGTCAGCGTGTTCTTTGGCGGTTCCACCACCTGCTCGTAGCGGCCCCGGCTTGGCGAGAAGGTGATGTCGCTGACCTCGTGATATTGCCCCGTCACGAGGCCACGATCGTTGAACTCCTGAATGGTTACTGACTGGCGATAGGTGTAGTTTTCGCGGGCAAGGGCGTTCTGGGTTTCGCGCTCGGCAATTTTTCTGAGTAGCCCGGGAGGTGGTTCGGCAGCGCGAGCGGCGGAACCGGCCAATGCGAATCCCGATGCTACGATGAGGGCGATGTCTCGGACAATCCGTCCGTTTTTCATAGCTTTAGGGTGCACCTGGATCGCGCTGCTCGCAACTGCGCTGGTGTATTCTCGGGAGCATTCCTACTCACATTGGGTGATGACAGCCGCGCTACCAGCGTTTCTGGTGGAAGCAGTTTTTTATCTCGGATCGGTGTTTGAGGGAACCCGGGCATGGTTCAACCATATTCCTATTCCGCGCCTGAAGGCCGCGCTGCTGTGGATGAGCGCGCTGTTGCCTTATTGCATTTTCAGCCTGGCAGCAGGCACCTTCCAGCGGAACGCCTTCTATCTGCTGGCCGTGCTGTGCGGCGTGTTCGCGTTCTGGTACGTGCTACTGCCGCGGCGCGCGGCCTACGACATCGGGTTTCTGATAATCGCAGCGGCGCCCATCATTACGCGCGTATTCCAGCGAATTTACCGTTCCCCCGATGACACGCGCGTGGATATTCTGGGGCACCTGATGTGGATCCGGTTAGGCATCGCGGCGCTGCTGATTCTGCGTGAATGGGACCCGGGCGCATTCGGGTTCTGGCCGCGAGCCCGAGAGTGGCGCGCCGGCTTGCTCTGGTATTTCATTTTCGTAATCCCGATCATCCTGCTGGCATGGGGAATTCACGACGTCCATTTTGAGCTGCTGAACGGACCCTGGTGGCGCGTGGCCGGAATCGGTATCGGAACCTTCTTCGGCATTCTTTGGATGGTCGCGCTTGGGGAAGAACTGTTCTTTCGAGGCGTAATCGAACGAGCCTTGCTGGATACAACCCGCTCCACACTATTGGCAATTGCGGTCTCGGCGCTGCTCTTCGGAAGCGTGCACCTCGGCTTTCGACAATTCCCGGACTGGCGTCGCGCGGCCACCACAACTCTGCTAGGAATTGCGCTCGGCATCGTTTACGCACGCACCGCAAGCGTGCGCGCCTCCATGGTGACGCACGCGTTTGTGGTAGCAACGTGGCGGGTCTTTTTCAAGTAATCAGGAAATCCACTCGACGCTACCGGCCGCCAGAGCGCCTCCGAGAAGGCTGGCCGCATACGCTTCTACTGCGTGTAATATTTGCTCAGCGCGAACGCGATCGTTAGAGACAGTGACCGCGGCCACTACCGAGCTCTGCCAAGAATCGAGGTGATCGATTTCAGCAACCGAGACATTGAACCGCTCGCGCAGGCGATCTTTCAAGCTCTTCACTACGTGGCGCTTCTCCTTCAGAGAGTGGGAGTATTCAACGTGTATGTCGAGCGTTAAAACCCCGATCGCGGGCATCGCTCGTTCTAATGCGCAACCGGAACTTGCGGAGCAATGCGCTCCATGGTGAACGCTTCCAGAACATCACCGGTTTGAATGTTATTAAAGTTCGCGAGCGAAATGCCGCACTCCAGGCCGTTCTTGACCTCGCTTGCGTCGTTCTTGAAGCGCTTCAAGGCCCCGATTTTGCCGGTATGGACAACATCGCCGTTTCGCAAAACTCGAACCTGGCTGTCGCGCCGTATGGCGCCATCCGCCACATAGCAACCAGCCACCGTACCCACCTTGCTGATCTTGAAGGTCTCGCGAATCTCTGCATGGCCCTGAACCGTTTCCTTATAGACCGGTTCCAGCATGCCTGTCATCGCCTGCTGCACTTCATCGATCAGTTCGTAAATAATGCTGTGGAGCCGGATATCGATCTTCTGTTGGTCTGCGGTGGTCTGGGCATTCCGCTCAGGCCGAACGTTAAAGCCAATGATGAGGGCTTCCGATGCCGATCCCAGGAGCACGTCGTCTTCCGTGATTGCGCCGACACCCGCGCGCAGCACCCGGACCCGTACCTTGTCATTCGAAAGCTGCTGCAAAGTATCGGAAAGAACCTCGGCCGTGCCTCCCACGTCCGCCTTGATGATCAGGTTCAGGTCCTTCAACTGACCTTCTTTGAACTGTTGATTCAGCGATGCCAGTGTGGCAACACGAGCTCCCTTGGCCATTGCGGCATCGCGAGCCTTGGCTTCGCGATACACAACGATCTGCTTGGCCTTGGAAGTATCCGAAACTACCTGAAAATTGTCGCCAACTTCGGGTAGGCTCTCCAGACCGATCACTTCGACCGGCATGGATGGCTCGGCCTCTTTGGCCGGATTGCCGCGATCGTCGAACATGGCGCGAACCTTGCTGAAAAGCGCGCCGCAGATGAAAAAGTCACCGGTACGGAGAGTTCCATTCCGCACCAGCATGGTAGCCACCGGACCACGGCCTTTATCGAGCTTTGCTTCGAGTACGGTGCCGACCGCAGGCCGCGCGGGATTCGCCTTCAGATCCTGAATGTCGGCGACCAGCAGGATCATCTCCAGCAGCAGGTCGAGATTCTGGCCCATCTTTGCTGAAACCGGAACCATTACGACATCGCCGCCCCAGTCTTCGGCGAGCAATCCGCGATCGGCAAGCTGCTGCTTCACCCGCTCCGGCTGCGCGTCGGGCTTGTCAATCTTGTTGATTGCGACAATCATCGGCACACCGGCGGCTTTGGCGTGATCGATGGCCTCGAGCGTTTGGGGCATTACTCCGTCGTCGGCCGAAACGACCAGCACAACGATATCGGTTACCTTCGCGCCGCGAGCACGCATTCGGGTGAACGCCTGATGGCCCGGAGTGTCGATGAAAACAATCTTGCGGCCGTTCTTCTCCACGTGATACGCGCCGATATGCTGCGTGATGCCGCCTGCTTCGCGTCCCGCCACGTTGGTTTGCCGGATCGCGTCCAGCAGAGAGGTCTTTCCGTGATCGACGTGACCCATGATGGTTACCACCGGGGCGCGTCTGACGAGATCCGCCGTCTCCTGGGTCTGTTCGATGTCCTGAGTTGATTCCTGTTCGTAGCTGACTTGATTTGTAGAGGCGCCGAAATCACGCGCGAGTGCCTCGGCAAGCTTCACATCCAGGGTCTGATTAATCGTGGCGAAGATTTTCCTCTCCACCAGTTTCTTTATGACCAGGTTGGCTTTGACGCCGAGCTTTTCCGAAAGTTCCTTAACGGTGATGCCCTCGGAAACCGTGATTTCGCGGTCAATGGGAGGCGGCTCTGCAATGGCCTGCCGCTTGGAGACGCGCTGTCGAAGGTTTCCCTCCTCCATGTCCTCCCGTTTTCTGAGAACCACGCGCGCACCACCGGGTTTAGCCTGATGCCTGCGCTGTTGCTCAGTTGGAACTGGCGTGGCCGATTCGGGCCGCAGCGCAGTCGGGTGCATAGGCCGAAGACCGGCAGGGCGGCGCAACCCGGGTTGACCTGGACCGCCGGGTGCACCCGGTCCGCGCATCAAGGGTTGACCCGGACGAACCGGACCCCGATAGAGGGGTTGCCCAGGCGCTGGCGGCCGCGCGGGCGCACCTGGCCTTGGCATCGCCGGGGTCGCCGGACCGGGCCGCGCTGGTTGCTTATTCAAGCGCTGCAGAATGTCCTGGCGCGGAGGCACCACCGGTCTGGCCGCAGGTTGGCCGGCTAAATTAGCTCTGGCATTCGCGGGCCGCGGAGCAATTGGCGCTCCCGGCGTTAATCCTGGCCCAGTTGGCCGCGGCGGCCGCTGCGGAAGCGGCGCGCCGGGAACGGCTGATCCACTTGAAACTCCACCCGCGGCTTGAGTTGTACCAGCTTGAGTTGTAGCAGGATGACTTGCGCCCGCCACACCCGGCGCTACCACGTGGCTGGGCGGCTGGGGCTGACGAGGCGGCGTGGGAGGACCCGGTAGTTGCGGAGCTGCCGGACGGCCCGACGAGACGTCCGGGGCCGAAGCCGCCCGGGCGCCCCGCTCGGGCAGGGCCGAAGGCCGCGAAGGCTCCGGTGGCAGCGGCTGGCGCGGGCCGGCCGGAGGCGCGCTCGGGAAGGAAGGTCCAGTTCTCGGCGCAGCCGAAGGCGCAGGCCGCGCCGGAATAGAAATCGCGCGATTTCCCGCACCCGGCATGGCGGGCTGCCCAGGTTGGTGCGCCAGAGGCGGATGTATCGCCCGGGTGCTCCCGCCCAGCGGCGGCCGCAACGGCCTGAATGTGGGGATAGCGCGCTCCGGCTCGGCAGCCGCGGCTTGCGCCGCTTCCAAAGTTTCAGCAGCAGGTGGTCCGGGCATCGCCTCGGGCGTCGCGGACGTGGCGGGAATCTCGCGAGCCGGAGTACGCAGGGGCGGATTGAAAGATGGCCGCCCGGCAGGTTGCTGTGGCTGGCGGTGCTCTGTTTCGGGCGCAGCTACCGGGGCAGCATTTGCTTCAGGGCCGCGAACAGCGCTGCCCTCGTGTTCGCGCTGGCCGTTGTGGTTGGCAAACTCTTCACCATCTCCGGCTCGTGAAGGCGCATCAGGTCCCGTGAGGCGCCGCCGCAACTCCAGAGCGACATCTTCATCGACCGAGCTGGAATGCGTTTTCTTCTCCTGCACGCCTAATTCGGGCAGCATTTCGAGTATGATGCCCGGTTTTACTTCAAGCTCCCGCGCCAGCTCGTTGATCCTGATTTTCTTCATAGAAGAGACTGCTAGATAACTCCTTAAATAACTCCCACTTGTCGCGATTATTCGACATTTTTCATGGTATCAGACTCGACGCTTTCGCCACTTTCGTCCGATTCCACAAAATCTCGCAGCGTAGAAGGTGCTCCCGAAAGTCCCTCCACGCGCCCCAGGTCCAAAACTTCACCGTCGCCTGTGTTCTCGAGTAGCACGGCTTCATGCCGCGCCAGGTCATGTTCCAGAACACCCGTTTCGATGTTTTCGAACGCTTCCAGGTTCTCATTATCACCCGAATAGGCAGCGCCATCCCGCGCCGGCCCGCTGGCGTCGATTACCTCTTCGATTCCTTCCGCATCGGCAGGCGCCAATTCGGCCTCAGCATCCTCGTCGTATTGGCCATAGAAAGACACAACCACAGACTGGATCTGCCCGACCACTTCTTCATCGATACCCGGAATGTCTTCTAATTCTTCAGGGGTCATGGAACCGAGCCGCTCCACCGTCCCAATTCCCGCTCCGACCAAAAGCTCGACGATGCCCTCCGGCAATCCGTGATCTATCAAAACCGATACCGGAGCACCTGAAATTACCATGTCCGCCATCCGGACGTCCAGTTCCCGCCGCTTCTCTTCCTCGCTCTTAATATCGATTTTCCACCCGATCAGCTTCGCCGCCAGACGCACGTTCTGCCCGCGCTTGCCGATGGCGAGCGAAAGCTGCAGATCATCCACTACCACTTCCATGTGCTTATCAACGGAATCGACAATCGTGACCCGCGATATTTTCGCCGGACTCAACGCTTTGGTGACGTAATGGATGGGGTCGTCGGAATATTCGATAATATCGATCTTTTCGCCGCGCAGCTCGCGAATAATAGACTGCACGCGCATGCCTTTCATTCCAACGCAGGCGCCCACGCTATCCACATCGCGGTCCCGGCTGAACACCGCAATTTTCGTGCGTTCCCCGGCTTCGCGGGCGCACGCCTTAATGGAGACGGTGTTGTCGTATATTTCGGGAACTTCCTGCTCAAACAGGCGCATAACCAGCTCCGGCGCCGCGCGCGAGACCACCACGCCAGGACTCTTACCGCCCCGCTCGACGCCTTTAATTACGCAGCGAACCCGATCCCCAATGCTGAAATTTTCGACGCGCGACTGCTCCTTCTTCGGGATGCGAGCCTCGGTCTTGCCCATATCGACGATGTATTCCTGTCCTTCCAGGCGCTTGACGACGCAATTCACCAGCTCGCCCTGGCGGCCCTGGAATTCCGAGTAAACCGTATCGCGCTCCGCTTCGCGCACTTTTTGCAGAATCACCTGCTTCGCGGTTTGCGCCGAAATGCGCCCCAACGCTTCAGTTGGCTTTGCCTGTCTGATTTCCGTCCCCAATCCCGCGTCCGGATCGATTTTCCTGGCCGCGGACAGGCTGATCTGTTTCGATGGGTCTTCGACCGCTTCAACCGTCTGCTTGACGCTATAGATTTGGATATTGCCAGTGCTCTCGTCCAAATCGGCGATCAGGTCTTCCTGTGAACGGAAGTGCTTGCGCGCGGCAGCCAGCATTGCATCTTTGACAGCGTCAAGAACAATCTGCGGATCAATGCCCTTCTCCTTACTCAGGATTTCGATGGACTGGTAAATGGAAGCCACGTAAAAACCTCTTCAATAATTGATGAATTTCTTCAGAATGCGCGAATGCTTGCGGAACTTACCACTCGAACTTCAATTTCGCCTTCTGCACCTGCTTAAAAGGAATATGCACCAGTTCGCCCGGCGCAATCTCCAATTCAAGCGCTTCGCCGGCGAATTGAGCGAGCCTGCCTTCAAATCGCGTCTGCCCCTGAATGGGCTCCTGAACCGCTAGCCGGATCTTCTGCCCGACTACGCGTTGAAAATCGCGCGGTTTAAGTAAGTTCCGCTCGACGCCCGGCGAACTGACCTCGAGCGTGTAGCTGTCAGGAAGAGCATCTTCTTCATCCAGCAGCTTGCCTAGCCGTTCGGAAACCAGCGCGCAATCGCCATGCGTGACGCCGCCCGGCTTGTCTATATAAACGCGCAATAGCCGCGCCTTGCCGCCGCCGCGCAATTGCACTTCGGCGATCTCGATATCGCTTCCCGAGATGGCGCGCTCAGCCAATTCGGTGATTCGATCGATAAGCCCGTTCTTTTCTTCCGTCAGCATCGCAACCACGTGCGAGCAATAAAAAAGTGGGCTTGTCGCCCACTTTTCCTTTCGCCGCTACTCCCCTATTTAACCACTTTCGGGATGCCATAAGCAAATGGGCGGCGGAGCCGACGTACTTCAGAGTCACGCCTGACGAAAATGTTTTTATCTCGCTCTGCCCTTTCGACTTACTCCCATTTCCGCCACTCGACCCGATCCGTTTTCTCGTCTTTCCGTGCTACGTTCAGGCAGCCAATTTATGCCCACTCAGGCCCAAATCGACGCGAACCGCGCCAACGCACAGCTCAGCACAGGTCCCACTTCCGAGACCGGCAAAGCCACTTCATCTCTCAACGCCGTGAAAACCGGCCTGACCGGGCGCACTGTCCTGCTCCCCGGCGACGATGCCGCTCTGTACGAAGCGCACATCTCTCAATTCATTGAGCGCCACCAGCCTGCCGCTGACGACGAGCGGAACCTGGTCCAATCTCTCGCCGACACCGAATGGCGTCTCCTCCGCATTCCGGCGCTCGAAATGGGCATCTACGCGCTCGGCCGTCTCGAATTCGCCGAACTGTTCCCGAAGGAAGACGAGGCCGTTCGCAAGCACCTCATCGAAGCCAAAGTGTTCCTTGCCTACCAGCGCCAGTTGAACAATCTCAGCATTCAGGAAAACCGCTTGCGCCGCCAGCGTGAGAAAGATAACGCCGCCCTGCTCGAACTGCAGGAGAATCGCAAGCGCAAAATCAAAGCGCGTCTGGATGAAGTCGCTTTCCAGTTCATCCAGGCGGTTCACGAAGATCGCCAGGACGATTTCGACAATCCCGCCGCGCTTGGGTTCGAATTTTCACTCGGTGAAATCGAGAGCCGCGCCATGGAGATCGATCCCACTCTCTTTGCCGAATACGAGCGCGAGCTGGCCGAAAAGCTCAAAGTCGCCTGAAACGGAGCCGCGCCCAACGGAAGCAGTTGGCCCTGAATCCGAAACGGAGCCGCACCCAACGGCACGTCGGCTGGAAAGCCGACGTGGCAGGCTGGAAAGCCCGCTCCACGGACTTGCTTTCAGCCACCTGGTCACTCAAAATGCAAAGGCGGTCATGGGTGTGGGGCGCAACTGCAACTCGCCATGTCTGGGCAGCAGGGTCACGGGCAGGCCCTCGCGATAGATTGCGAGTTGCAGGAAGAATGGTTCACCGCTCCGCAATCCAAGCGCATTCATGGACATTCTGATCTCGCACAGATCATCGATCGCCGCGCTGACCGCGCCGGCCGGCAGATCCGTATCAACGGCGGCCTCGCCCGGGTCTGAAGCCGAGGCGCAGATCCGAAACCGGTTTTCCCCATTGGTTCTGATCCGCAGCCGGAATTCGAAGCCCGGTTTGCCTGCCGGACGGTCATTCAGATCGATCGCTAAGAAGACGTTCCGGCCGTCGCTGCCATAGAGCAGCTCTCGCAGCAGCGGCGGTTGGCCATGCATCGCTCCGGAGCGATGATCGATGCGGTATCGCCCGCCATCCGACCACTCGTTTGGGCGCGACAGCAGGCCATCAATGGTGGGTTCAATCAGGCCGGTGGGCTGTTCCTGGAGTTCTACTTCGGCTTCTTTCAAGTTCGGCTGGCCCAGGTCCTCCGGCGGCTCCAGGCCGAGGAGCCGGTATACGTTCGCCAGGTGGTCCCGATAGAGCTGGTCGAACTCCGGCCTGTTGGCAGACGAGTGCTCCGGCCCGTACCACCAGCACCAGTCACTGCCTTCGGCAATGAGCAGCTCTTCCCAGGCGGTTTGTTTTTTGGCAGCGGGAACGCTGGCGGCCCGCGAAGATCGCATCATCTTGTCATAGGTCTTGCGGGCCCGCAGCAGTTGCCCCCAAGCACGGTTGTCTTCATCGGCGCCAATCCAGATATCGAAATTCGCGTCGATCCAGGAGCCTGGAAAAATATGGGACAGCTCACGCGGCTCCATGCTCTTGAGCGCCTCCGAGATAGTGAGCGCCTGCATTTGCGGATCCGCGGAAATCCGCCCGTAGAGCTCGCGCAGAAACGGACGGCCGTTATCCCGATACGATTCCCAGGCATTCTCGCCGTCCATAATGATTGGCACCAGCGCGTCGCCGCCGGCCTTGAGTATGGGAGCGCAGTTCTTCCGCAGTTCCCCAATAAAGTGATCGGCGGCCTCGTCGGCATTCATCCGGGAATAGACGAACCCGATTAGATCGCTCAACCGGTGATCCCGAAAGACCACTTTTATTTCACGCCCGCCTTGCCGCCACACATAGGGCCGATAGGTGTTCTCAGCCGACACGGGCTGTTCCAGCGAGTGCGCCAGCACTTCGTCGTCCGACGCAATCCACTGAAAGCCCTGCTTAGCGGCGATCTCCAGTGTCCGATCCGATACTGATCCCTCGGACGGCCAAAGCCCCGCCGCCGGCGCTCCGAATTTTTCCTCGAAGTAGGCCCGGGCCCGGCGCAATTGCTCTTCCGCATCGCCAGGATAGGCGAAGTGGGGGGGCAGCGGGATGTACGGATGCGAGACGTTCGCGATATTGGAATCGCACAGCAGCGGAAGAATGGGATGGTAAAAGGCAGATACGGAAAGCTCGATTTGCGCGGTGTTGTGAAATTCACGATAGATGGGAATCACCTTAGCCAAAGCTTGAAGCTGTTTCGACCCGGTCAGCAATTGATCCTGAACTGTAAAGTTCCTGCCGCGCGCCAGCAGTTCGCGAATTTCAGCATCATTCCGCAAAAATTCTTCGTCGAACCAGGCGATTTGGGATAAGACCTGCAGATCCCGAGTCATTTGTGTATCGAAGGAGGAAATGGCGCGGAGCGGATTTAAATCGCACTGCTGCATAATGCGAAAAAGCTCCGCATATCGCGGATATCGCCCGATGGCGTGTTCCGGATTCGCCTGGAAGAAATAACGCAGGACAAACTCCTTCTCGCCGGGCTCCAGATCCTCGGCTTTTTTCAGCGCCAGGCGCAGAAATGGGTCCAATGCTTTTCCGCTTGCATACTCCTCAATCTGAAGCAGCAGCGAGGGTACCAGGTTGAACGTCTGGTGCACCTCTGGAAATTCGTCCAGGATTTTGACCATCCCATAGTAATCCTTCAGGGCATGCAAACGAGCCCAAGGCAGCTTATATTCCCCGCTGACAAGATCCTTGTATAACGGCTGATGCATGTGCCATAGAAAGCACAATTTAATTCTGGGCATCTAGAAACGATGATAGTCAACAATGAAGGTTTGCGCTTTTACGGCCACTTATGATTCAAGCCGCCATTCGGAGGAGGTCGCCATTCACGCTCATCAGCTCGCGGCTGGTGGCGTTCCTAGCGGTGCTGGGACCGGGGTTCATCACAGCTAATGTAGATAACGATCCGGGCGGTATCCTGACTTACTCGCAGGCCGGCGCCCAGTTCGGCTACCAGTTGCTGTGGACCTTGATTCCCGTAACGGTCGGCCTGATTGTGGTGCAGGAGATGGCCGCGCGCATGGGGGCGGTGACCGGAAAGGGCCTGTCGGATCTGATTCGGGAAGAGTTTGGGCTGCGAGCCACGTTTTTCACCATGGTGGTGCTGGGCCTAGCCGATTTCGGCAACATCATTTCCGAGTTTGCCGGCTTGGCCTCAGGCATGGGGATATTCGGCGTAAGCAAATACATTGTGGTGCCGCTGGGCGCCGCGCTGGTCTGGGTCTTGATTGTTCGCGGCCGCTATAAGCCGGTCGAACGTATCCTCATCACCGCTTCTCTGGTCTATTTCGCTTACCCCATCTCTGCCTTTCTTGCAAAGCCCGACTGGGATCTGGCTTTGAAGCAAACCGTCATCCCCACCTTCAGCAGCAATCCCGCTTATCTGGTGGTCATCGTTGGTCTGATCGGTACGACGATCACTCCGTGGATGCAGTTCTACCTGCAGGCCTCGGTGGTGGAGAAGGGAATCGATACGCGGCATTATGGGCTTTGCCGGCTGGACGTCATCATGGGGTGCGTCGTCACCGATGTGATCGCGTTTTTCATCGTGGTAGCGTGCGGCGCAACCATTTATCACTCCAATCATCCAGAGATCACCGACGTCGCACAAGCGGCCGTCGCTTTGAAGCCGTTTGCCGGAAAGTTCGCGTCGCTGCTGTTCGCCATCGGCCTTATCAACGCTTCGCTATTGTCTGCCGCCATTCTCCCGCTGGCCACTTCTTACAACGTCTGTGAGGGCCTTGGCTTCGAATCGGGGGTCGACAAACGCTTCTCCGAGGCGCCAATTTTTTATTGGCTTTACACGCTGCTGATCGGCGGCGGCGCGGGGATCGTGCTGATCCCGCATCTGCCCCTGCTGAAATTCATTCTCTATTCGCAGGTCGCAAACGGCATGCTTATACCGTTCGTGCTCGTTTACATGCTGCTGCTTGTGAACCGTCCGCGATTAATGGGCGCTTTCAAAAACAACTACTGGCAGAATTGGATCGCATGGGCCACTGCCGTCACGATGATTTTCCTCTCCGCCGCTTGGGTTTATACCAGCATCACAGGGTAGACGGAGGGAATAAACTGAAGTAGAGAGCCGTTTGGTAGCGTCCACATGAAGTTTGGTGGCTCTATGTGCCCTACGTGTTTATCGAAGCAAGTCCGCAGATCTCATACCCGCTGGCGTGATTTGCCGCTAATTCTGCTCCACGCAACGCCGACCCGCTGCCTGGTGTGCTTCCGCCGTTTCTATAGCTGGCCCTGGCTGCGAACGCAATAATTCGGGCCACGGATCGCTCAATGCATCAACTACTTGAAGGCTTCCCGGTTGAGATTGGCTCTACTCATCAACTTTCAAAGGCCCAAGGTCGAATTGAAGCGGATCATCTACGGGTGACTAGAGTGTTACGATCAGGTCGTGAACGCGTCCCGGATCAGTGCGGCACCCATCGCGACGCCGCAGCCACTGACGCTGCCGTTTGAACCGCTCCCGCAATTTCGCCGGAACGCACTGGAAGAATCTCCAGCTCGAGCCGATAATCGCGGCAAGCGTATTGGGATCTTCATCGTTGCCTATAACGCGCTTACCACACTCAGCAAGGTTCTAAAGCGTATTACTCCGGACGTTTGGCAAAACGTGGAGCAGGTAGTGGTGTTCGACGATGCCAGCGACGATGCCACCTACGAACTAGCCGTGGGCATTCAAGCGATGACCAAGGTCCCGAAGCTTCGAGTTCTGAAGCACGCCAGGAACCTGGGCTACGGCGGCAATCAGAAAGCCGGGTACCGCTACTTCATCGAGCAAGGCTTCGACATCGTCGTTTTGCTTCATGGCGATGGCCAATACGCCCCGGAGCTGCTGTCTCATATGTACGCCCCGCTGGTTGAAGGCAAAGCTGACGCGGTGTTCGGCTCGCGCATGATGAAAGATTTCGGAGGTCCGCTCAAAGGCGGCATGCCCTTATATAAATACCTCGGGAATCGCGTTCTAACTGCCTTTGAGAACCGCGCTCTGGGCCTGCATCTTACCGAGTTTCACAGTGGATACCGGGCGTACAATGTCCACGCACTCGCACAGATCAAGCTTGACAAGCTAACCGACGATTTCCATTTCGACACCGAAATCATCATTAAGCTTCACCACCAGAACTTCCGGATCGTCGAGGTCCCCATCCCCACTTTTTATGGCGATGAGATTTGCCGTGTGAACGGTCCGCGGTACGCCAAAGCCATCGTGCGCGCGGTTTACCGGTATGCTAAGACCTCGCGCTCGGTTCGCTCTTATCCTGAGTACGCGGAGTATTTCGTCCCGTATGCAGTCAAGCGCAGCCTTTACTCATTGCATTACTATGTCTCGCGCCTGGTCGGAACAGGACATCGTGTCCTCCATTTTGGCTGCAAAAAAGATGACGGCTTCGGCAGTGAACTGTCACGCGCCGGGAACAGTGTGTTTTACGGCGATTTAGAACGCGGCCCGGACGAGTCGGCAAAGAGCTTCGATCGCATTCTGCTTATCGATGTACTGGAGCATCTGTGCGATCCCTCGCATGTACTTCAGGACTCACGCCGCCTGCTCGCGCAGCGCGGCAAGCTCATTGTGTCCGTACCCAATGCGGTCAATCTGACTGTCAGACTGATGGTTCTGTTCGGCCGCTTCCGCTACAGCGACCGTGGCATTCTTGACTGGTCGCATCTGCGCTTTTTTACAAACAAGACCATCCGCGCTCTGCTTGAGGAGCACGGCTGGCATGTTACCGGCCGGCATTTCACTATTGTTCCAGTGGAGCGTGTTATTCCGCTCCGTTCCGATAACTCTCTCCTTCGCTTTACTAACCATCTGCTTCGTCTACTCACCGCGATTGCTCCCGGCCTGTTTGCCTACGAGATTGTGCTCGTCGCCGAGCGCTGAATAGTTCTCCAGCTTGCCAGCCTCAGTTTGTGACAAATAGCACGAGTTATCGTAGAGCTAACATTGCAGACACTTTTACTGGCGAGACGGATCGGAAAGAGCATCGCCTAACTAACAGGAGATGTTTATGGCAGAAGTAACTTCGGAATACGTCGCAGTTGATGAAACCGGCATAACAAAAAGAATATCGTGGGCCGCCGTGTTCGGTGGAACTCTGGTTGCGCTTGCAACCGAGCTACTGTTCGCTGCCTTCGGGCTGTTTATTGGATTCAGCATGTCCGGCGGGGGTGGAATTAGCACCTGGTCGGAGGCCTGGTATTTCGTCACCGCTTTTGTAGCACTGTTCGTAGGCGGATGGGCGGCGGCGCGCATGGCTGACAATACGTACGCTAGCGGGCGCATGCACGGTGCGGTTACCTGGGGACTGACAACCATGTCAACCTTCGCCTTTGCAATCTGGCTGTTTGGGAGCGCTCTGAATGCGGCCGTTATGACGGTCCGGCCGGCCGTTGCCGCGGCCAGCACGGCAGTCGCGAATTCACCGCAAGCAGCGGGCATGGCTGCCGGCGAGGCTTCGACGCTGTTCCTGGTGATATTCGGCGGGATTCTTTGCGCCTACGTCGCTTCCTGGATTGGCGGCAGCCTGGGCGATCGCCGGCACTTGCCGCCGCAAGTAACTTCGCGTCTGCCGAAGTTCGGCCGCGGTAATGCGCCGTCCGCTACGCCCGCTGTTTCTTAGCAGTTATTAGCCTGGATTCCTGGTTCCGGCATGCGTCCTCCGGTAGGATGCGGCGTCCCGACAGGCGCCCATCCTATCGTGCCGGTCACGTCAACCGGAAGTTGGGCCAGGCGCTTCTTCATGCCAGTTGATCTCATCCATCGCCTGAAGAAAGTCATCGAATCCGACCCCCGCATCGGTGCACGCTTGCTGCAATGTCAGATCGCGCTGCGAATCGGGCTTGATGCCGAACTTGCCGAAAACCAGAGTAGAACTCGGGATGGCGGTGAGGAGATTGGCTACTTTCGTGTTGGGATCGAGTTTCATGATTGCAACCCGCTGCCGATCTATTTCAGTTTCGCATCAAAGACCGGAGCATCCCCGAAAAGAAACATTAAATCCGGTAAATTAGCGAGCCATCTCTTGTGATTAAAGACACAACTTTGTTCCTTGCCCTGCAGGATGATGATGAGCAGGTGTTAGATGAGCGTTCCCCAGTCATTCACGCTTGCGAAGAACATTGCAGCAATCGAGCTGCAATCCACGGAAAAGGGCGAAGAACGGCTCGGAGTTATCTCGCAGCTTCCGAGAGATGCGCACCTGCGCGTTTGCGGGGACGGTTTTAACCCGCGCACGGTGAAAGTGCGGTGTCTTGGACGTTACTACTTCGTGTTTCTGCAGGATATCGAGGTGCCCGAACGGGATGACGGATAGCGTATGGTGTGGGTGAGAAACATTCGCGAGAACCGTCACATCCAACGCTCATGCCGGCGACCCGTGCACCGAAGAACACCGACAAGCTCGCAGTTCTGAGAAAGAGCGAGATCTTCGCCAACTTGAGCGATGATCTCTTGCGAAAGATCAGCGGTCTTGCGAGCACCCGGCAATTGCAGCGCGGGCAGGTGCTTTTCTCCGAGTACGCTGAAGGCTCAGGACTGTACGTAGTCGCGAGCGGTGAACTTCGATCCGTCCGGCAGAATGCAGAAGGGCGCGAGCAGGTATTGTCAACCGAGCGGGTAGGTGCGGTTCTGGCGATGGCTCCAGTGTTCAATGGCGGCAAGTTTTATAGCACGATGGTGGCGGATACGGCCGCGGAGGTGCTCTGCATTCAGACCCGCGATGTGCATGAATTATGCCAGCAGCATACGGAGCTGTTGTGGAATGTCGCGAAAGTAATGTCCCACAGAGTGCGGCATTACGCCGAGCTGATTGAAACGCTTGCGCTTCGCAATGTGGATCAGCGCCTGGCCCAATACCTGCTTACCATCGCGCGCGAGAGAGGAGTTCAGGTTGGCTCCGGTTGCGTTGTCGAACTTACGTTGACGCGCTCGGAAATTGCAAGCCGGGTCGGTTCGGCGCGCGAAGTGGTTTCGCGCGCCCTTGCGCACCTTCAAAGAGATTCGCTCATCGAAATGACGGGTAGAAGGCTGGTTACTATCTCCGATATGCAGGGACTCGCTGCATTCGCCGGAGTACAGCGGGAACTCGAAGCAGCTAAGCTGCCATCCGATCTCTCTTCTGAATTCGCGTGATCGAAAGCGGTAAACGCTCTCAGGTGTAGTCTTCAGTTATGACTCGATTTGTGACATACGCGCTGCTGCTCGCCGGCCTGGTTCCTGTCACGGCGCCAGCTCAGAATTGGATGCAGTTGTTCGATGGAAAAGACCTGAACGGGTGGAAGCATGTCGGGCCGGGCAACATGACGGTTGAGAATGGATTGATTCAAACCCACGGCGGCATGGGCCTGCTGTACTGGACCGGGGGCACCATCGGCAACTGCGTGCTTCGGGTTGTTTACAAAATGCGCGATCAGAACGACAATTCCGGCGTATACATTCGCATACCGATTGAGCCCTGGGAGCCCTGGATGCCGGTGAATTACGGCTACGAAGTACAGATCGACAACGTGGCCAAAGGCGAAGATGAGTACCACATTACCGGGACTCTATATTCGTTGACGAAGCCGCTGGCGCGGCCGGGCAAACCCGGGCCGGAATGGAACACGATGGAGATTACACTCGATGGGCCGCACACAATTGTGACGGTAAACGGAGTGAAGGTGACCGACTACACAGAAGGCGAGCCGGTGCCCCCGAAAAAACTTTCGTATGAGCCCGAGCGAGGGAGACGCCCCGAATATGGATTTTTCGGGCTGCAAAATCACAGCAATAATGATATTGTTTTCTTCAAAGAAGTGGCATTGCGGCCACTGAAGTAGAGGGAACCGCCTCCGCCTGAGATTCCTGCCTCGTCCCTCTTACTTGATAGAATGTAGGCTCATTCCATGAGTTTGGGAACGGTCGTGCTCCGCGGCACGTTGAGAGAAGAGCATGCCCTCGAAATCGATGAGGTTCAGGTTCGCGCATTAGTGCGCGATTTGCACAGGGTCAGGGTTGGCATCTATTGGGCCGATCTGCTGATCAGCGCAGCAGTGGGCTGGATATTCTTTGCATTCGCTGTCAGTCTGCGGCCCTTTTCAGCCGGAATGCTCGCCGCCACTGTGCTGGCGACTTTGGCGCTGTATCGGACACTTTGCTTTATCCACGAGATCAGCCACCAGAACCGCCGTACTCTGCCGCGCTTTGAAACGGCATGGAATTTCGTGTCGGGCTACCCGCTGCTGATGCCCTCGTTCGTCTATGTTGGGGTCCATCAGGATCATCACAAGCTGAGCAGCTATGGCACTTCCGGCGATCCTGAATATTTGCCATTCGCCCGATCCAGCGTCATGACTGCGGCGTTTGCTTTGGAAAGCTTTCTCATCCCTGTAGCCCTGCTGATTCGATTCCTCCTGCTTGCGCCACTGAGCCTGGTATCGAAGCGGCTGCAGAACTGGCTGATTGTCCACGCCTCCTCGCTGACCATCAATATTCGCTACCGGCGCGATGTCACGCCGAACCTGGTGAGAGCGGTCCGCCGCGATAGCATTTTCATTTTTTTGGGTTGGGCGGCTGCCATCGTGCTTGCGGCTTCAAGCCTGCTTCCCTGGCGCGCATTTGTGATTTGGTTTGTCATCGTCTCGGTGGCCAGCTTCATAAACACGCTGCGCACGCTGGGAGCCCACGCATACGAAAGTTCGGGGGAGCCGCTCGACCGCATGGGGCAGTTGGTCGACTCCATTGATACGCCGGGAAGGATTTGGACCGAGCTGTGGGCGCCGGTGGGCCTGCGGTATCACGCCCTGCATCATTATTTTCCGGGCATTCCGTATCATTCTCTGCCTGAGGCTTACCGGCGATTGATAGGCACCCTTCCACTGTCAGCCGAATATCGAAAGATGAGCAGCCCCAGCCTGCCTCATTCGCTGACCAGTTTGTTCCGAAAAGGGTTGCACACACTGAAATAGGCGTGTCCAAAATCGCGCTTGTCTGTCCACCTTTACCGGGGCACCTGAACCCGACCGCCGCCTTGGGCCGCGCTCTGCAGCGGCGAGGACATTCGGTCACCTATTTTCACGTCCCCGATGTCGAGCCGGCGGCTCGCGCCGCGGGCGTTGGGTTTAAAGCGCTGGGAGCGTCTGGAAGCGCTCTGCTCGGGGCGCGTATCCAAAGAATGAGCGAACTGAGCGGCCTGCGCTCGTTGAAGTTCGCCATTGCGTGTTCGCGCGAATGCTCCGAGCTGCTCTGCGAACATCTGCCGCCGGCGCTGGCGGACTCCGATATCGATCTTGTGATTGTAGATCAGAATGAACCCGCGGGCGGTACGGTGGCGGAGCATCTGGGTCTGCCGTTCATTAGCATTTGCCCCAGCTTGCCGCTGAACCGGGAGCCGGACATCCCGCCGCCATTCGTGCCCTGGGCATACCAAACTGCACCCTGGGCCCGGCTGCGCAACCGAGTCGGATGCGCGATTGCTGATCGCATGATTGCTCCTATCAACAAAACAGTAAATCGATACAGATCGGCGTGGGGTCTTCCCCATTTGCGCACGCCTGACGATTCCTTCTCGCGTATCGCGCAGCTTTGCCAGATGACCGGTGACTTCGATTTCCCACGCTCCGGCCTGCCCTCCTCCTTCCACTATTTAGGGCCGTTCTATGACAGCGCCGGGCCCAAAATAGCGTTTCCTTTCGAGCGCTTGAGCGGGAAGCCCCTCATCTATGCTTCGCTCGGAACGCTGCAGGATCGCAACAGCGGTTACTTTCGCGTGATCGCGGAAGCGTGCGCGGGTTTAGATGCTCAGCTTGTGATCTCAACAGGTGGCAGCAGCGAGCAAGCTTGCCTCGATCTGCCGGGTTCTCCTCTGGTCGCAAGTTACGTGCCGCAAATAGAGATCCTGGCGCGCGCAAGTCTCACTTTCACGCACGCTGGCCTCAACACCGTTATGCAATCTCTTCGCTTCGGAGTGCCATTGGTGGCGCTGCCCATTACGCACGATCAGCCCGCTATCGCCGCTCGCGTAAAACGGTCCGGCGCGGGCGAAGTCATACCGGCGAAAAAGGTTACCACATCTCTCCTGCGGTCAGCAGTGCAGCGGGTCATGACAAATCCCGCGTACCGCATGCGCGCCGGTTTGTTCAAGGAATCCATCGAGCGCGCTGGCGGAGTCGAGCGCGCGGCGAGTATTGTAGAAGACGCGTTGAGCCGCGCCGAGTGCGGCCCGGACGCCCGGAGAGATGCACTTCGGAATCGTTAGTCCGCCGGTCTCAGGCCACATCCACCCGTTTGGGGCTTTAGGGCGCGAGCTGATCAGGCGAGGACACCGGGTCAGCTTGATTCAGATGCCTGATTTGGCAGAGCGGGCGCGAGCTGAGGGCCTGGGGTTCATCGGCATCGGCTACACCGATCATCCGCCAGGATCGCTGCCCGAATCGCTGGCGCAGCTTGCCCGCCTCGACGGATTTGCCGCCCTGCGCTTCACCATCCGTGCTGTCCGCAAAACAACCGAAATGATTTGCCGCGATGCGCCCGGTTGTATCCGCTCAAGCGGCGTTGGTGCGTTACTGGTTGATCAGACGGAGCCTGCCGGGGGAACCGTCGCGGAACACCTGGGTCTGCCCTTCGTTACAGTCTGTAACGCGCTGGCTTTGAATCGCGAGCCGGGCATCCCTCCGCCGTTCACTGGCTGGGATTATCGCGACAACCTAATCGCGCGCGCCCGGAACCGGTTGGGTTATGCCGTGTCTGACCGGGTGATGGCGCCGGTGACGAACGTGTTGCGGAAATATCGCCGGCTATGGAACCTCAGGCCGTTCAACAGGCCGGATGATTCATTCTCCACGCTGGCGCAGATCAGCCAGCTTCCACCCGCTTTCGACCTCCCGCGTCAGGCATTGCCGAAATGCTTCGAGTACGTGGGGCCGCTGCGCGATTCCTATTCGTATCAAGGTGAATTTCCGTGGGAGCGCTTAGATGGCCGCCCACTTGTCTACGCCTCTCTGGGAACCCTTCAGAACCGCAAAGAACAAGTGTTTCGCAGTTTCGCGGAGGCTTGCGCCGGGCTGCCGTTGCAACTCGTCATCACGCATGGAGGCGGTCTGGATGAGCGCGCTTTTGCCAATTTCCCTGGGGACCCGGTTGTGGTCAGCTACGCCCCCCAAATGGCCGTTCTGGCCAAAGCACGGCTTACGCTCACACACGCCGGATTGAATACCGTGCTCGACTCCCTGGCAAACGGTGTTCCGCTCGTGGCTGTCCCGATTACTTACGAGCAGCCTGCTATAGCCAGCCGGATACGCTGGTCGGGCACCGGCCAGGTGCTCCCGCTACCCAAGCTTCGCGTCAAGCAGTTGCGCGATGCTCTCGAAACCGTGCTGGGCGATGCATCTTACAGCACCCATGCCCAGATCATAAGTCGTTCCATTCAAAGGGCTGGCGGCGTTTCCCGGGCGGCCGACATTATTGAAAGAGTGATTTAACCAGCTAAGTTAAACATCCTACAGGCGGTATAATTCAGGAGTTTCCGGTGAGATTTATGCTAACCTAAACCGATTACCGGACGGTCGGGGGAGTTTTAACGTGCCAGTACATACAATATTTCCAGAAATAAGTGAAACGTGGCGGAATTTCCAGAACCATCCTCTAAAGCTTTTCGGTAGCGTCACCTTTCTCTTAATTTTTTCCCTTGCTTCTCTTTCGGGCCAGACAACGGTTCGCTACGACCCGCTATCCCCGACAGCTGGACCATTTCCAACCAACGCTCTGACGATGCCCGATCACCAACAGAAAACCGGGCTGCAAGTGAGGCTGCCGGAAAGCGACTTCGACTACTGCAATATTGCCTCCACTCCGAGCGTGTGCAGCGATCCCGGCACTATCGACCTTCTAAACCACTTAGACGGCTTCAGTGTAAATCCACGGATTATGGTCTGCTTTTCTACTGGAATCGATGTAAATACGCTTTCAAGCGGCATCAGTATTCTCCCGGTAAGCCGGCATGGCGCGCCTATAGCTATTAATCAAATTTTCTATGCCCAGACCAGGAAACGTAACTGCGCGTTCGCGAAGCCAAACCAGGTTTTAAATCAGCAAAGTAGTTATCTTCTCCTGGTCACCGACGCAGTTCACGATGCCGGCGGAAAGAGTGTGGGCCCGGATCCAGCCTACACCGCTTGCATAAATAATGCGCCGGATGACTACTGCGCGGGGCTGTCGCATGCTTTAGCACAGGCCCACTTGAAAGGCCATATCGTAACGGCTTCGCTTTTCACGACGCTGAGTGCCACCACCTGGTTGGAACAGGCCCGGCAGTTCGTAAACGGGTTTCACCCGCTCGCTGTGCCCGCCGGACTGCCATTTACGTTTACGTTGTCCGATGTCCGGAACATTACCTGGTCCCCACAGGGGAGCGGTCTGCCGCCTCAGCCCATCCCATTGGCCGCGCTATCGGGCGTCAAGTCGATAGCCTTTGGCCTGTACCTTTCGCCCAATTTCCTGGATCCGACGAACGGAACGATTGCGCCCACACCAACGAATACTCCAATTGGCGGCCCGGTGCCCACTCCCACTGCTCTTTTAGGCTACGCGCTGGTCTCGTTTCACGTGTTCCTGCCGGCGACTCCGCGGCCCACGGGTGGATTCCCGGTCGTCATCTACGGGCATGGATTGGGCGATAACCAGTTTGGAGCACCCACTTTTATCGCCGGAACTTTGGCAAAGCACGGATTTGCGACACTCGCCATGGAAATCCAGGGCAACGGCTACGGCCCGGGGAGCACGGTGCAGGTGACCGACAATTTCGGCATCCCGCATACCGTATCAACTCCAGGCCGCGGCATCGTACTGCCCGGAAATTCGCAGATTGGCCCGACCGATGGCTGTATTGCCCCAGGAGCGGTTGCCATTCGAGACTGCGGCCGCCAAACCGCCGTCGATCTGTTTGCTCTAGTCAAGACCATTCAGCAAACCCATGGACTTGGAATGAACCTGGATCCGAAGCGCATCTATTATGTCGGCCAGTCTTTCGGATCGAATTACGGAACGCTTGTGCAGGCCGTGGAGCCGGGCATTTCGGCCGCGGTTCTGAACGGCGATGGCGGAACTTTGGTCGACGTCGCGCGGCTATCCATTACCGGACGGGTGCTTGCCAACGCTTACCTCAAGTCTGTGAATCCCCTGCTTCTTAACTCAGATCAAAGTCAGGGTCGCTATTTCAATGACAATTACGTCTTCCGCGACCGTCCCCCGCTCGTAAATGACATCACTGAGGCGCCGGCTATTCAAGCTGCTTTTGAAGCGGCCGACTGGCTTGATATCTCCGGCGATCCGCTCGCTTACGCACTGCACCTGAAAACCTCGCCGCTGGCCGGTGTGCCTGCTAAAAATACGCTGTTCCAGTTCGGCTATGGGGACCTGGAAATGCCGAACCCAACCGAGTCAGCGGTTATTCGAGCGGCAAATGCGCAGTCCTCTTCGTGGTTCTTGCACTTTGACGAAGCGCTTGCATCGCATCCCGAACTCCTGGCGGTCGAGTCTGTCCAAGCGCCATTCCCCATCCTGCCGCACCGGGTCTTGAGCAACGAAACAATTTTTGACACGCTGCCGTCGGGCGAATTGGCTTATCCGGCGGAAACCTCGCTTGCCTTGGCAGAGCAGGAGCAGGTGGCGGCTTACTTCGCTTCGAACGGCAAACACAATGCGAACCCGAATCGGTTTCTGACTGGAACATTCCAGCCCAGCTCGAATTTGTTCGAAGCTCCCACGACGCTCCCCGAGAGCCCGAATTTTCTGATTCTGTTCCCGTAAGCTACGCTTCATTCATAGCGCAAGGCGGTATTAGGATCGAAGCGCATGGCGCGGCGCGCGGGGATATAGGAAGCGAGCAGCGCGACAAGAGAAAGAAGCACAGCTACGCCGGCGAACGTGATCGGGTCAGTGGCGCTCACTCCAAAAAGGAGACTCGACAAGAGGCGTGTAATGGCGAACGAGGCAGCAATTCCAATGGCTACTCCCAGAAACGCGAGCCGGGCGCCTTCGCCTACGATCAGACGCAGCACATCGCTACTCCGGGCACCGAGCGCCATGCGGATGCCGATCTCCTGAGTACGGCGCGTAACCGAAAAGGCCACAACTCCGTAGATGCCAATTGCGGCGAGAGCCAGCGCAGCGGCAGCGAAAAGTCCAGCAGAAAACGGCGATCGGCCAGCCAGCCGCCCATTTCATCCGTGAATGTGGAGAATTTGAAGGGAACATCGGGAGCGAGATCGTGGAAAATACTGCGGGCGGCGGATACGATTTCGCTGGCAGGCGCGGCGCTGCGCATGAGGATGGTCGGCGTTGAATTGAGGTTCATTCCACGCTGGCGGTAATCGACGTAAATAATGGGACTCGGAGGAGAATCGAGACCGCGCGCGCGAACGTCGCCAACGATGCCCACAATGGTGAGGGGCTTCAAATTGCCATCCATGTTGCCGTACTCGATGATCTGGCCGATGGGATTCTGATTTGGGCCAGCGCTCGCGAGCCAAAGTTTGGCTGATTAGGGCAACATGGGGCGAGTTGAAGCCGTCCTGATCGCCGAAGATGCGCCCGCGAATCAGCCGTATGCCCAGCGTGCGGAAATAACCCTCGCCCGCAACTGCATAAAGAGCGTGTCCCACTTGCGAAGGATTTTGAGCAATGCGGTCCCAATCATCGAAGTTGGCGGGTGGCTTTTGGCCATTCAAAATGAGGAAATCTCCGTCGGCAAGATCGTCGCCAGCAGCAACAGGCATCGCGCCGGTCAGGCCCACAGTCTCCACACCGGGAATCGCGCGCATGCGGGTCACTAAATCGTCCAGCAGTTGGATTTGCCGCGCAATGGCTGCCTTATCCTGGTGGAAATCGAACGGTGAGGGAAGCGAAACCTGAATGCTGACCAGGTTCGCCTGGCGAAAGCCCGGAGTCGTGGAGATCAAGCGTAGAAAGCTGCGGCCGAGAAGCCCTGCGCCGATCAAAATTAAGAGGGTGATAGCAATTTCGCCCGTCACCAGGAAGCCGCGAAACCTGTGACTTGCCGCCCCACCTGTGTGAGTGCGGGAACCCGCAGTGAGAGCTTCCTGGACATCTGGTCGAACCGCGCGCCAGGCGGTAAAGAGCCCCAGCGAAAGGGCCACAACTACAATTGCGGCCAAAGCGAACAGCAGAACCGGTGTATTAACCGTGATGCCTTGCTGCCGCGGCAGATTCGCCGGAAGAATTGCCGGAAGGATTCGAACTGCCCAAATTGCAATCAACACGCCCAGTACGCCTCCCGCTACGGAAAGCGAAAAAGACTCGGTGAGGAACTGTTGGATGAGACGGCCGCGGCCAGCCCCGAGCGCCGCCCGCACGGCCAGTTCTTTGCGGCGGGCGGAGGTGCGCGCCAAAAGTAAGCCGGCCACATTGGCGCAGGCAACCAGCAGCAAAAGGCCGACAGCACCCGAGAGGATCAGAAGAGCTGTTCGCACATCTCCGACTATGGCGTCGGCGAGCGGCACCACAGCGGCGTCATTGAGGTCAACCTTTTTTCCGTACTGCTCTTTGATGCGGCGAGCAATGGTCCTGAGATTCGCGCGCGCTTCGGCCACGGTGATTCCCTCGCGGACGCGGCCGATACCTCGCCAATTGTGCGCCGTACGGCTACCAAGATCCGGAACCAGTTCGTTCGGAATCCACACGGCGACGCCAGGTGGAAAGTCGAACTGCGCCGGCATCACTCCGATGACGGGATAGACTCCTCCCACTAGCTTTAAACGGAATTTTGAGAGATCTGTTGCGCCGCCAAGATAGCGCTGCCAGTAGCTAAAGCTGACGATGGCGGCCGGTGCGCCGTGCGGACGGTGCTCTTCGGCCGCGAAATCGCGGCCACGAAAAGGCTCGATCCCGAGTACTTCAAAGAAGCCGCTCGAAACGAAGGCGACTCTGGCACGCATAGGCTCGCGGCCACCCGAAATAGATGTCAGCAGATCGCCATATCCCGCCAGATGCGTAAACGTGTTGTTCTGTGCGCGAAAATCTTCAAAGTTGGCGCTAGCAAGATTCATGCGATGGCCGTCAGGAGCCTGTTCCCACAGCCGCACGATTTTTTGCGGATTCGGATAGGGAAGCTCCCGCAACAGAACGGCATGCACAACAGAAAAAATCGCCGTGGATGCGCCGATGCCCAGCGCCAGAGTGAGTATGCTGACCGCAGTGAAGCCCGGATTCCCGGCCAGCCCGCGAGCGGCATAGCGCAGATCGGCAAATAAGATATCTACCCGGTTCTCCCACCCATATCCGCGCACCTGCTCGCGAACTGCCGTCGTGCCGCCCAGTTCCAGCCGTGCGGCCCGCCGCGCCTCGTCGGGAGAAAGCCCTTTAGCGAGAAAGGCAGCCGCTGCTTCTTCCAGGTACTGATTTACTTCGTCGGCGATTTCCTGATCTGCGCCTTTTCGGTTTCCGAGGACGCGCAAGCCGCGGGTGAACTGACGCCAGAGGGACACCGTTTAGCCTTCGGCTTTCAGGAGACGGGCTATCGCGGACGCCCGGCGGTTCCAGTTTGCCGTCTCAACTTCAAGCTGCTTTCGCCCCGAGCGAGTAAGCGAATAAAATTTCGCCCGACGCGACTTGTCCGTTTGACGCCACTCGGAATCCAGCCACCCCACGCGCTCCAGCCGTTGGAAAGCGGTGAGGAGCGACCCTGGATTGATCTTAAAGACGCCGCGCGATACCTGCTCAATGCGGCGAGCAATGCCGTACCCGTGCATGGGTTCAAGGCTGAGCGCTTTGAGAATGAGCATGTCCAGCGTGCCTTGGATCAGATCTGTATTCGGTTCGCCCATTGATATTCCAAAAAGAATGTATGGACTCAGAATAATCCGTCTTCCAGATGGCTGTCAAGACATGGCTGCCAAACGAAACCTCGCGGCGGGGCTATTTCTGGATCGGAAATTCGAAGTACAGAAGCTCCTGGCCGGAGCGTGCATCGCGCAGCCCGTTCACATAGAGCTTGTCGCCGGGTTCGCTGCGCGCTTCGAAGTAGAAGAAGCCATTCGCGGAATCACCGGGCGGCAACATCTTCGCGCTGAATGACCTGATCACAATTTCAGGTGCGTTCATTGGATTTTTCTTTTTGGGAAGCGGTATGCGAACAGGCGACATCCCGGGATGCTTCCCGGCCGTCCCAAGGTAGGATAGGTCCTCCGGATTAACGGCCACGACGTGCCTGCCGTCCGCTCCCACCAGATTCACCTCGAGATCGCGCAAGTCCAGCGCCTTGTCGCGCTTGTTCTCAATAATCACAAGCACCGGAAGGACACCGTATTTCAGCAGATCCGCCTTCTTGCCGAACGCCTCGGCGGTCAAGTCCTCGGTATTGTAAGGCTTCGCCCCGACCGTCACCTGATCGGACGTCTGGTGAGCGTAACTACCGGCTGAACCAGGCTGAAAACCTCTGTCCGCGGTGAAGGCCGGCAGCACGGCCATACCCAGGGCAAACGCTATACTCGGAATCACGAATCGAGCTTTTGGCATCACCCGCAATCTTCTCCTATACCGTCTTCTCCAGCTCCTAACACTCCCGATTGTCGTGCTGTACTTTGCCGCACGCCTGCTAACGAATCGCAGCTACCGTCCTCAATTTAGGGAGCGGCTCGGATTTCTACCCCAATCTTTCACTCGGACGAAAGCCGGTTCCATCTGGTTGCACGCAGTCTCGGTGGGCGAGGTCGCCTCTGCGATCCCGCTGATCAGGGAATGGAAGGCGAATCAGCCGCTGACTCCCATTTATCTCTCGACCTCGACAGTGGGCGGCCGCAAGGCCGCACTCCGCCAGACTGCCAGCCTGGTGGACGGAATTTTCTATTGTCCCCTTGACTACGTTTCGTGCGTGCGGCGCGTTCTGCGAAGCATTTGCCCGGCACTGGTTATTGTTCTCGAAACCGAAATCTGGCCGAACTTCTATTCCGAGGCGAAGCGGATGGGCGCAAGACTGGCAATTGTGAACGGCCGCATTTCCAATCGCACATGGCCGCGGTATCGATTCTGGAAGGCGTTCTTTGGTCCAATTCTTCAACTGCCCGATTTGGTTCTGGTGCAGAGCGCGACCGACCAGCTTCGCTATGCGGAATTAGGAGTTGATCGGGACCGATTACTCATCGCGGGAAATCTTAAATACGATGCGTCTACGCCGCACGCTTCGATATCCATCTCAACCTTTGGCGCGGCACACGTTTGGATTGCGGCCAGCACGGTAGGTCCGCACGAGCGCGCCAGTCTGAAAAGACATTCCATTGATGAAGACGACATTGTCATTCGAACCTTCCTGGCGCTTGCGAACGACTTTCCAAAGCTTCTGCTGATTCTGGCTCCGCGCCAGCCGTCGCGCTTCGACGAAGCCGCGCGCAAGTTGGAACGGGCCGGCATTCGTTTTGTCCGCCGCAGCGCGACAAATGCAGAATCGCAGCCGGCGCTGGATTTGCCCGGTATTCTGCTGTTGGACACCATTGGCGAACTGGCGGCTATCTACCAGATTGCCGATGTGGTTTTTGTGGGCGGCTCCATCGCGCCTCGGGGTGGCCATAACATCATCGAGCCGGCCGCAGCGGGCGCACCGGTCATTGTCGGCGCTCACATGGAAAATTTCGAGACCATCGCGCGCGACTTCCTGCAGGCGAACGCAATCATTCAAGTTTCCGATAAAGAGCAATTGTTGCCAGCGGTGCGCGGCCTTCTTTCTGAACCAAAACGCGCCCAAGAGCTGGGCGCCCGTGCGCGCAATCTGGTCGAAGCGCAAAAAGGCGCGGCCCAGTCTATCGCGGCGCGCCTGCTGGCTTTGTATTTCGCCGCGACCCTCAGGCCGCTGCGGAATCTCTTCAGCGAGCTAGTGCTCCGGCTTCTCGCGTTGGCTTGGCGGGAAGGCGCTCGATTGAACCGACGCCGCTCTGAACGGGTTCCAGAGTCGCAGCTTCCCCTGCCGGTCCCGGTCATCAGTATCGGTGGAATCACGATCGGCGGCTCCGGGAAAACGCCATTCACGGGCTATTTGGCCGAGTGCCTAAAGGCCAGAGGGTACGCTCCCGCCGTCCTGACCCGCGGCTATCATCGCCGGTCCCCCGACCGCAGCTTGATTCTCTCGCCCGGCGTGCATGTACCGGCGGCCTTCACTGGCGATGAAGCCCAAATCTTCCTGCGTTCGGGAATCGCGCCAATCGGCATCGGAGCAAACCGCTTTATTACGGCTCATATTCTGCTGCAACAGATCCCTTCCACGGACATTTTGCTGCTGGATGACGGTTTTCAGCATGCGCGCCTCAGGCGCGATTTCGATGTGGTAGTAATTGATGGCCTGGACCCGTTCGGTCAGGATGAACTTGTTCCGCTGGGGCGTCTGCGCGAGCCGCTGGAGGCGCTCAGCCGTGCCGATGTGCTGGTTGTAACGCGCGCCGAAAACAATTTCCGCTACCAGGCCGTTTCGGCTCGCCTCCGGGCTTACAACGCGAATGCGCCCGTATTCCGCACGCAACTGGTTGCGCGCTGCTGGCGCGACTATCTAACGGGCGCTTGCCGTACCGACCTGGACGGCCAGCCTGTTGCCGCCTTCTGCGGGCTGGGCAACCCCGAAAATTTCTGGCGAACGCTAGAGTCTTTAGGCTTAAAAGTGGTGTTCCACTGGCCGTTTCCCGACCATCACGCCTACAAGCCTTTTGAACTGTACTGCATCGCCGCGCAGGCCCGCATGCATGGCGCGAAATTGCTGGTCACCACCGAAAAAGACCGTATCAACTGCCCTGATCATCTTGAATCTGCTATTGCTCCGCTGGATCTCGCCTGGCTTGAGATCGACTTGAAAGTTGAAGATGAGGCCGGCTTTTTTGCGGTGCTGGAGAGTGGAATTCGCGGGCGGCAGGCGGCGCGCGCCGGGTTTTAGCAGGGCCAGAGCGCAGACCCCATCTGCTATCGTGGCGGTTTCACGCCGAAATGCAATTCTCAAACCCCGATATTCCGTACGAAGAATTCGTTCTCGACAATGGCCTCAAGGTCATTGTCCACGAGGATCACAAAACCCCCATCGTGGCGCTGAACATCTGGTATCACGTCGGCTCGAAAAACGAAAAACTCCGAAAAACCGGATTCGCTCATCTTTTCGAGCACCTGATGTTCGGCGGCAGCGAGCACCTGCAGGGCAGCTATATCGAAGCGATGGAGAAGATCGGCGCCACAGACCTGAACGGCACCACCAGCGAAGATCGCACAAACTATTTCGAGAACGTCCCCGCCTCAGCGCTCGATTATGCGCTGTTTGCCGAGTCGGACCGGATGGGATTTTTCTACAACACCATCAGCCAGGAAGTGCTCGACCTGCAGCGCGGCGTAGTCCAAAACGAAAAGCGCCAGAGCGAAAACCAGCCGTACGCAATGGTCGACGATCTGGTTGTGAAATCGACCTACCCAGCCGGCCATCCTTACGATCACACGGTAATCGGCTCGATGGAAGACCTGGACTCCGCAACACTTGAAGACGTCCGCGAGTGGTTTAAAACCTACTACACGCCCTCAAACGCTGTTCTAGTGGTGGCCGGCGATATCACATTGGCGCAAGCGACGGAAAAGGCCAGACGCTACTTCAGCGAGATTCCTTCCGGGCCGCCCGTGGCGCATCAGCGCTCCTGGATTGCCAAAATGACTGGCGAGCACCGCGAAACAGTGCAGGATCGCGTGCCGCAAGCCCGGCTATACAAGATCTGGAACGTTCCCGGCTACGGCACGCCGGCCGCCGATCACCTACGGCTTGCCGGCGGTATTCTTTCAAGCGGCAAGAACTCGCGCCTGTATAAGCGGCTGGTCTACGACGACCGGATTGCAACGCAGGTTTCGGCCTATCTCGATGAGCGCGAAATCGGCAGCCAGTTTGCCGTGATCGCTACGGCCAGACAGGGAGAGGATTTGCGTAAAGTTGAAAAGGCGGTCGACGAGGAACTCGCGCGCTTCCTTGAAGAGGGCCCGAGCGCACGCGAACTGGACCGCATGAAGGCACAATCGTACGCCGCCTTCGTCCGCGGCGTCGAACGCATAGGCGGTTTCGGCGGCAAATCCGATATTCTTGCCACTAGTCAAACCTATCTGGGCTCGCCACAACGCTATAAGCAGAGGCTTCTAGCGCTGGAGGAAGCCACTCGGTCGGGCGTTCGCGACACCGCTCAATCCTGGCTCTCTGACGGCGTATATGCACTGGAGGTGCTGCCCTTCGAAGCCACAGCGCAGATATCCAGCAACGGCTCCGCACGCACCGGCCTGCCCGAGCTCGGCGCCCCGCATGATTTGAAGCTTCCGCGCCTTCGCGAAGACAGGCTTTCGAACGGACTTCGTATCCTTGTGGCGGAGCGTCACGAGATTCCGGTCGTAAATCTCTGGCTGGACGTGAATGCCGGCTATGCGGCCGATCAGTTCGCGACGCCCGGCACGGCGCGGCTCACGGCCTCTCTTCTCACCGGCGGAACCAGCCGCCGCACCGCCCTGGAGATCAGCGATGAGCTGCAGATGCTGGGCGCCCAACTGAATAGCGGCTGTAATCTGGACATGTCCACGGTCTACCTCTCCGCCTTGAAGACCACCCTGGACGAAGCTCTTGATCTTTACTCCGACATTGCGCTGCATCCCGCCTTTCCGGAAGCGGATTTTCAGCGCCAGCAGCAATTGCAGCTCTCAGCCATCGCGAACGAGAAAGTGACGCCCTTACAAATGGCCCTGCGCGCGCTGCCGCCGATTTTGTTCGGCCCCAAGCACGCCTATGGCGCTCCGCTCACTGGTTCAGGAACGGAAGAGAGCGTGAGCGGCATGGCGCGTAGCGATATTGCGGGTTTCCACGAAACCTGGTTCAAGCCCGGGAACGCGACTTTGATCGTAGTCGGCGACACCACTCTCGCCGAGATTAAGCCAAAGCTCGAAAACTTTTTCGGATCATGGCCAGGCGGCAAAGTGCCGGTAAAGAATTTGGGCCTCGTTCCGCGTCCGGCCAATCCGGCCGTCTATCTAGTCGATAAGCCCGGCGCGCTGCATTCGGTGGTAATTGCCGGAACGGTGGCCCCTGCTCCCGCGGCAGACAACGAGATTGCGCTCGAGACGATGAACAATGTTTTCGGCGGTACCTTCGGGGCGCGGCTCAACATGAATATCCGCGAAGACAAGCATTGGTCCTACGGGGCAGGATCGGTTCTTTATGGCGCGCGGGCGCAGCGTCCTTTCCTGGCGTACGCTTCCGTCCAAGGCGACAAGACCGCCGATTCTATTTCGGAAATGCTGAAAGAGCTGGCCGGGATGACTGGCCAAAAGCCGGTGCGGCCGGACGAGCTCGATAAAGTAAAACAGCAGCAGATCTTCGAGCTGCCCGGATCGCATGAGACCATGAACGCGGTCGGCAATCTTTTCGGAGATCTTCTCCAGCTCGGGCTGCCGCTCAATTTCTACGATACTTACGTCAGCCGCGTCTCCGCGCTAACTATCCCGGAGATAGAGGCCTGTGCCCAATCGCTGCTCGATCCGAAGCACATGATCTGGATGGTGGTGGGCGACCGCTCAGCTATTGAACCGGCGCTGCGCGCGCTCAACCTGGGTGAAATCATTCCGGCGGAAGCGTAACTGCCGATTCTGTCGTGGCGGCGTGGACGCCGATTCTGCCCTGGCGGCGCTGATGCCCGGCACTCGGCTACTACGGAAGTACTCCTTAGCTGCGGAAACCCATCTTCTCGCCTTCGAAGCGGGTGTCTTTGCCGGATTCGCGGACGAGAGCGAGTACGGTTACGATTATTTGCGCGGCGAAGAGGATCATCCAGAGGTTCATGCCCTTGTATTCGCACGCGCCGCACCGCGGCTTGATGCGCTCTAAGCTGCTGAAAACGTGAAGAAATTCGCGTCGCGAGAGGCGGAATTAGTCCACTCTGAAACGCCATCCGTTCCGTTTTGGAAAAGCGTGCCCCAATCTGGCGCCATCAGAACACCGCACACTGTGCTTTGCTGGTGGATGGACAATAGAAATGGCTGCCGCCCGAACTGCACGTTACTGGGCCCTTCTGATTGCTCTCGAAATAGGGGCTTTGCTGGCCCAGTCCAGTGCACCGACAGGCGTGCCCGGGTCCATCGAAGGGCGTGTCACAAACGCTTTCACGGGTGAGCCGCTAGGTGGAGCGACGGTGCATTTGTATCCGCTTGGCCGCCGGGGCGGAACGGCCGCCCAGGCACAGGCAGCGGCATCACAACCGGATGGAATCTTCCGTTTCGAATCAGTTCCGCAAGGAACCTACTTCCTATCGGCCGAAGCGAGCGGATTCGTTGCGGCCGGGGGCCGCTGGCACGCCGAGCGGTTGGTTGTCGATAGCGGCCAGCAGATTACAGGGGTTGTCATTCAACTCAATCCGCAGGGAGCCATAAACGGAAAAGTGCTGGATGAAAACGGACAGCCGGTACCGGGCGCCAGGGTTCAGGCCTACACTCCTTATTCGATGCGCGGCCGGCTGCAGCTCAGGCGCGGCGCATCGGCAACCGCCAACAAGGCCGGCGAATACCTTCTTAAAAAGCTGAATCCTGGCCGATACTATCTCAGCGCGGAAGCGCAGCAGCCGGCGAAGGAATCTAAGGCAGGAAAACAGCAGGGCGCGCAAGAGGAAACAGAGACTCCGGAAACTCCAGCCGCTGGTATCGGTTTCGTGCGGACGTTCTATCCAAGCGCTTTGGATGTTCAAGCGGCCACTCCTTTCGAGATTGCGCCGGGCCAACCGGTGGCGGAAGCCGACATCCAGTTACGACGCGCTGCCACTTATGAAGTGCGAGGCAAGGTTGCTGAGACGGATGGCGCGCTGCGGCACGCGGCTGTTCTGCTGTCGCCGCGTGACACGTTGGACGGGAATGTGCTTGGAAGCAGCAGCCGCGTAACAGATGCCGGCACATTCGAGATGAAGAATGTCTTGCCTGGCAGTTATACGCTGTGGTTAATCGGCGCCTATTCGCAAGGGGAATCATCGCCGCATCGCCATGGCGGTTTCCGGCTGCTGGGGCGGCAGGACATCGATGTGACGGCGGGCGATATCGGCGGAGTTGTTCTGTCGCTCACTCCCCCGGTGAACCTGAGCGGGCACGTTAGCGCCGAAGGGATCGACTCACAGCGTTTGCCCAGCCTGCGCGTAAGTTTCGTGCCGTCCGGGCAGGTAATGGTGGGCAGCTTCCAGAGCGCCGCGGTCGATCCTGCCGGAAATTTCGCTGTACAGAATCTTGCCCCTGGCGAATATGCGGTCCGGGTGAATAACATTCCTCCCGGAAGTTACGTGAAAGAGGTTACCTATAACCGGCAGGATGTTACGGTGAGCGGGATTGATCTTTCTTTCGGCGGCGCGGGAGAGATTGAGGTTGTCATTCGCTCAGGCGCGGCGGAGGTGGATGGCACCATCCAGGCAGACAGCTCAGCGGCTGCCGATCCGGCGACAATTGCGGTTCTGGTCCCCGATAACTTAGCGCCGGACGGCTATGGGACGCTGACCGGATCGGTTTCAAACGGAAGTTTCGCAGTGAAGAATGTGCCTCCCGGACACTACTACGCTTACGGGGTTGAGCGTTGGAACAGTGTCTGGCAAAACGTCGACTTTTTGCACGAGATCCAGAGGCAAGGGACCAGTGTCGATATCGAAGAAAACGCCCGTGCACAGGTGCAGCTTCCAGTAATCAGCGCACAAGAGGTGGAACTCGCGGCAGCGCGCCTGGGTTTGACAGTGCAGTGACCTTGGCCGGATTGCCGGGCTTCGGAGCCGCGCCATTTACTTCCGCGGCGCAGTTCAGTTTCCCATCCGCAATGTCCCTCAATACCGCGAGCAATAACTCCTTCTGAATGGGCTTGGATAAATGCCGGTCCATGCCAGCCGCCAGGCAGCGCTCCTGGTCGCGCTTGAGGGCGTGCGCGGTCAGAGCAATGATCGGGATATGCCTGGCGCCCGCGGACTCCACTTTTCGAATCTCTTTCGTTGCGTCCAGTCCGTCCATCTCGGGCATCTGAATATCCATGAGTACGGCGTCGAATTCCCAGTTTGATCGCTCCAGCGTTCCTATTGCTTCGCGTCCGTCTGCTGCTACCGTAACCTGGTGACCATACTTTTCAAGTAGCCGAGTTGCTAGCCGCTGGTTGATGGGATTGTCCTCTGCTACCAGGATGCGCAACGGAGTTTCTTCGGGGGCGCATATTGAATTCGCGGTTCCCGCCGCGGTCACGTCAGGCCGCAAACCGGCACAGGCGCTCGCTTTTTCGGGTAGCTCGAATTTTGCGGTGAAGTAAAAATCGCTTCCACGGCCAACTTCGCTTTCAACCCAGACTCTCCCATTCATCAAAGCAACCAATTGCGAACAAATCGTCAAGCCTAAACCGGTACCGCCGAATTCGCGGGTGAGGGATCCGTCGGCTTGAGTAAAGGCATCGAAAATGAGGTCCTGCTTATCCTTCGGAATTCCAATGCCGCTATCCTTCACGCGAAATTTCAGCGTCGTGTATTTGCTGTTCCGGTCGACGGTGTTTACGCTAACCGAGACGGCTCCGCGAGAAGTAAACTTAATAGCATTCCCGACTAAGTTGATAAGAATCTGGCGCAGGCGGGAAGCATCCCCTAAAAGAAGTTCGGGCACTTCGGGGCCAGGAGAGAAGGTAAAAGACAGGCCCTTTTCGATGGCTCTTACCGAAAGTGCCGCGATCCCTTGCTCCACGCACTGCCTGAGGTTAAACGGCGCGGTCTGCAGGCTGAATTTACGCGCCTCGATCTTAGAAAAGTCAAGTATGTCGTCAATAATCGTGAGCAGCGAGTTTGCCGAAAACTGCACGATTTCGAGACATTCGTTCCGTTCAGCATCAAGCTCGGAGGAAAGTGCCAGATCTGTCATCCCAATAATTCCGTTCATAGGTGTCCGAAGTTCGTGGCTCATATTAGCCAGGAATTCACTCTTGGCCCGGTTTGCATCTTCTGCCGTTTCCTTGGCCTGCGTCAGCTCGATCGTACGCTCGCGCACACGATTTTCGAGCTCGTCATTGGAACGCTGCAACACCTGCTCCGCTTCCTTTCGATGGGTGATTTCCTCGACTACTCCGACTATTCGGTTCAAGCGGCCGGACTTGTCGAGAATGGGAAAGGCGCGATCCCATAGCCAGCGCGTGCGGCCGCCATCAACGACCCGGTATTCGCAGTCGACCCGCTCTCCCATCCGTTGACGGCCTCTTAGCTCCCTTACCGATTCGTGATCATCGGGGTGAATAGGCTTAAACCAAACGCTCGGGTCGCGAACGACCTGCTCCGAAGGAATCCCCCACACCTCGTCGAACGCGGGACTAACATATAGAAAAGCGCCGGTTTGAGGATCCATCATCCAGAACACCTCGCGAATGTGCTCCGCGATCTGGCGAAACTTTTTCTCGCTTCCGCTCAACGCTTCCGTCCGCTCCAGAACCAGCGCCTCCAATTTCCTGTGCTGAAGACGGAGATGATTCACGCGGACTCGATAGGCGCACGCGAACAACCCGAGGACTGCCAGGACAACGGCGGCGTCAAACGGCCAGGTTTGGTAGAAATGCGGTCGAAGTGTAAATGAGGCCGAGCCATTGATGCGGCTCCATACGCCGTCGGAATTACACGCCATTACCAAAAATTGATATTCACCGGGCGGGATGTTTGTATAGAAAGCTGTCCGCCGGGAACCCGCGTCCGTCCATGAGTTGTCAAAACCTTGCAGTATGTATTTGAATCGTATTTTCTGCGGTTCGATAAAGCTGGTAGCCGTATATTGGAACTCGAGTTGTCCTTTACCCGGAGGAACACTGGACAATGTTGATCCGCTCAATTCGTGACCATCAATGAGCACCCGTTCCACGGAAACGTTTGGTTCAACCCGGTTAGTAATTAACTGACCTGGATTGACAATCGCGACTCCCTTCATGGTGGGGAAGGCCAGCCGGCCATCTCTCAGCCGCCATCCTGCCGGTTGAAATCCTCCGTTGCTCTCTCTGCTCCTCATGCCGTCGGCCACGCCGAAGGAAGTTGAAGAGATCTGGCGAATCTTGCCCTCCGCGAAAGCGTTGAGTTGACTCTTTGCCACCTCGAAGATGCCGCGATCACAGCTCATCCACAGGCGCCCGCCATCATCATCGAGAATCTGCCAGATGGTGTCGTCGAACATTCCGTCACGTGTTGTGAAGCTGGTAAACCTTCCATTCTTAAACCGGTCAAGTCCTCCGCCGTCTGTTCCAAGCCAGAGCGTTCCAGTTGAATCGCCGAAGATTGCCCGGACTACATTGCTCGACATTCCGTTGCTCTTGGTATATGTGCGGAAGCGGCCGTTTGCGAAATGCGCTAGCCCGCCACCAGTTCCGATCCACAACGTATGATCCCTAAGGTCTTCGTAGATGGAGAGCACACCCAGCGATGCTCCTTCTTTGGCGCGGTAAGTGGTGAACCGGCGGCCATCGAAGTGGCTCAGGCCTTCGCGAGTCCCAACCCAAAGATCCCCTTTGCTGTCCGAGTAGGTACACAAGATAAGGTCATTGGGTAACCCACTATCGCTCTTGTATGTGGTGAACTTACCATTGCTTAATCTGCTTAGGCCTTTCCGTGTAGCGAACCAGTGATCGCCGTGTCTGTCCTCAGCGATAGAAAATACCTGGTTATCCGGCAGGCCATCGCGGGCGGTAAACTGCGTAATCTTGCCGTTCTGTATCCGGTTTACGCCGCCATCACTCGTTCCCAGCCAAAGCGCGCCTTCCCGGTCTTGATACACCGCTAACATCACATCGCTTGAGAGGCCCTCCGGTGTTCCGTACGTCACGAAGGAGGCATCCCGCAAGCGATTGAGCCCGCCTCCGGAACTCCCAATCCATAAGCTGCCCTCACGGTCTTGTGTTATTGCCCAGACATCATCGCCTGAAAAGCCTTCCTTAGCTGTAAACCGCGAGAAGTTTCCGTTATAAAATCTACTAATCCCCCCTCCTAGCGTGCCGACCCATAGAGCGCCGGAGTTGTCCTCGAAAAGCGACCAGACATTATTACCCGACAGGCCATCCCGTGTTGTGTAGCTTCTTATTCCGGTCGACGTTATGTGGGCCAGTCCCGCCCCGCCTGCGCCAACCCACAGCGTGCCTTCCCGATCCACATAGACCGATCGAATATCGTCGCCCGGCAGGCCATCTTTTTTGGTCAGGTTGGTAAAGCGGCCTTCACTCCAGTGGCTTAAGCCCGCATGCGTTCCTACCCACATTCCTCGCTTTTTATCTCCGCACAAACTGAAGATAGCGTTATCGGGCAATCCGTCTTTGCGGGTGTAGGCTTCGAATTTGCCGCTCCGAAAACGATTCAGCCCTCCACCGTCAGTCGCGATCCATAGGTCTCCACGCTCATCCTCATAGAGCGCCCGAACGAAATCGTTTGAGAGGCCATCCCGCTTTTCAAAGCTCTTGAAGACCCCGTGGCTCAGTAAGGTGAGGCCTCCTCCATGGCTGCCTATCCAAAGATCGCCCCGGCGATCGACCAGCAGAGCGTCCACCTCATTGCTCTGAAACCCGGGGGTATTGCGCTTGTTGAAAGTGACGAACCGTATGCCGTCGAAGCGCGAGAGGCCTTCCTCAGTTCCGAGCCATAGGTATCCATCCGGCGTTTGTGCGATCGCAAGCACGGAGTTCTGCGGTAACCCGCTTTCGGTCGTCCATACGTCGTGGACATATTGAGTGATGGGTTTCGACGGGTTCAGACCGGCCAGCAGATTGTCAGGATGCAGGCAGTAAGGAGCAGTTACCACCAGTAGTGCCAGCATCCTTGGAGTCATGAGTCGCACAATTCAGTCAGCCGCCGTGTACAGCGGGGACACACCTGCCTTCAGAAAATGTATCGGCCATTCTCGAGAAACGTATTAGGTGTTAGAAGTACTTCACTGCGCTTTTTTGTTAAATAACCGGCATGGTGTTCCGATATGGAACCTGAAACAAAAATCGAACGATGAAAAAACTATTTCCAGCTTTGGCCTTGGCGCTGGCCGGCAGCACATTCGCGCTTGCCGCCTCGTCGAAAATGTCCCCGGAGCTACAGGGCATGGATCCGAACTCAAATGTCAGAGTCATAGTCCAGTACTCGCAGAATTCTCAACTGCCGACGCCCGGCTCCGGTCAGAACACGGGTCTGCTGGGCGGCCTTCTAGGCGGCGTGGTAAGTGATGCAGCGACTCTGGTAGGCGGCGTCGTGAACGCCGCATTCAGTGTTCTGCATGCGGTTGTATATACCGTTCCAGCTTCGTCGTTGCCGGCGCTTGTGAACGATCCGAACGTTCTTTACATTTCTCCAGACCGGCCGCTTGCGGGACAGCTCGACTATTCGACCGCTGCGGTCAATGCGAACGCCGCTTGGAAAGCCAATCTGACGGGCAGCGGAGTAGGAGTCGCGGTTATCGACAGCGGTGTCGACGCGACGCCCGATCTAAGAATTTTCGGGCTGGTTTCTCGCGTGGTCTACACTCAGGACTTTATCGGCGGCAATGGAACGGATCAGTATGGGCACGGTACCCATGTAGCTGGAATAATCGGAGCAAACGGTATCAGCTCCCATTGCTACAACTGCACGCACAACTTTGTTGGCGTCGCGCCGAACGCCTCTATAATCAATTTGCGCGTGCTTGATGCAAATGGCCAGGGCACCGACAGTTCAGTGATCGCCGCGATCGAGCGCGCCATCGCCTTGAAGCAGCAATACAACATTCGCGTCATCAATCTTTCGCTCGGCCGGCCCGTCTATGAGAGCTATGCGCACGATCCTTTGTGCCAGGCGGTCGAAGCGGCCTGGGAGGCCGGCATAGTAGTAGTGGCTGCCGCGGGCAATGACGGCCGCGATAATTCAGTAGGAACAAACGGCTATGGCACCATTGAATCGCCTGGGAATGACCCATACGTGATCACTGTCGGCGCAATGAAAGCTATGGGCACCTATCCCCGTACCGACGACCTTGTCGCGAGTTATAGCTCGAAGGGGCCAACCGCTATCGACGAAGTGGCGAAACCCGATATCATGGCTCCCGGCAACCATGTGGTTTCGCTGCTTGCTCCCGGCTCAACGCTCAGCCAGGATCCGCAAAACGCTGTTCCTTTGTCGTACTATGAATCGGGCGGCGGCTCCTCACCATCAGCCAGTTTCCTAATGCTGAACGGTACCAGCATGGCGACTCCGGTTGTCACCGGCGCTGTGGCCGACATGCTCCAGAGCCACCCCTCTCTTACTCCCGACCAGGTGAAAGCTCGCCTGATGAAGAGCGCATATAAAACGTTTCCTGAATCCAGTACCGCGGTGGACCCGATTACTGGGGATACGTTTGTAAGTCAGTACGATATCCTGACGATCGGCGCCGGTTACCTGGACGTTGCGGCAGCGCTGACTAATAAGGACCTTGCTACTGGTACGGCTAAGTCGCCCGTAAGCCGCTATGATGCAAGTTCCGGGAACGTATATCTCACCTACGATCCTTCCTCTACCTGGAATAACACAGGGGTTGACGGCTCGAAAGGACTCTGGGGGGCTCAGACGGTTTGGGGAGCTTCGACAGTCAATGAGGATAACGCTCTCGTTGAAACAAATCAAGCGGCATGGGCCACCAACTCCGTTTCGGGCTTTCAAGTGATCTGGGGAGCAAAAGGCTTGTGGGGAGCCAAGGGACTATGGGGCGCGTCGAACAATGAAGCCGATAAAGGCCTCTGGGGAGCTAAGGGCCTTTGGGGCGCAGGCGCCTCGACATCCGATTCCGATGTGAATTTCAGCGTGAACTAAAGCTAAACTTCGAAAGAGGTCCCGCCCTCCGGCACGCAGCATGTGCCCGAGCGGCGGGATCTTCGCCGTCACAGGGAGCTTATTCCTCCTCACGCGGCTTGAATTCCGGCCGCCTCGTCGACATATGTGTCACGAATTCTCCGTTTACAACTGAACTAGGTTCCCGCTGCGCGTCCGCGATTTCGGTCGCCACCTTTCTTCCGTTCAACTCCTCGGCTTTCGTGATAACCAAATCCAATGTCGCAATCTCGGTGCCGCCACCCGGCAGCGCAACGGTGACGTGAATGATGCCTGTTCCATTCTCGTCGATGGTGTAAGTTCCTTCGTAACTGATGCTGACCACTACCCGGTCCGGGCTCAAGCCGGGTAAATTGACCATCGCTGTGCCTTTCATGTGTCCGTTCCCGTCCGCCCGGTACACTCCGATCAACCGCGCTACATTCGCGCCGTAGGTGCCGACAAGGCCGTAATCTCCCCGAAAGCTTGCCAGACTATATCCTGGGCTGGACTGAACAAGCTCCGGGGCGGTTGCGGCCGATACACCCCCCACGCTCAAGCCGCCTAGCAGCAGCACAAAAGCCAAAGCGAAGTTTCTTCGTCTTTGAAACATATAACCCTCCTAAAGAGCGATGTTTTTCCGCCCTCACTAACGTAAGCGGAATCCGGCCACGGAAGCGGCAGCTCACAGCGGTAGAATCTGGAGCAGCATCGGGCGGCATTAGGAGAATTTTTATGGAGGCATCCTCACCGGAGGTCACGCGCTTGCTCCGGGCGTGGAGCGAAGGCGAAGAGACCGCCCTCGACCAACTGGTGCCGCTGGTCCACCAAGAGCTGCATCGGCTTGCCCGGCACTACATGCAGAGAGAACACACCGGCCATACTCTGCAGACAACCGCGCTGGTAAACGAAGCTTATTTGCGCCTGGTGGACGCGCGAAACGTGTACTGGCGAGACCGGACACACTTCTTTGCCGTCTCCGCCCAGATTCATGCGGCGCATTCTGGTTGATTTCGCGCGAGCCAGGCACTGCCGTAAGCATGGCAGCGGCGAACGCTGCCTTTCGCTCGGCGAGGTATCGGTCATTTCAGTCCAGCGCGGTACGGACTTGCTTGCCTCGGATGAAGCACTGGAAAGGCTCGCCGCTCTGAGCCCGCGGCAAGCCCGGGCGGTTGAGCTGCGCTATTTCGGCGGCTTGAGCGAAGAAGAGATGGCTGAAGTGCTCAAAGTATCGCGCCGAACTGTGCGGCAGGATTGGAGCCTGGCTCGATCGTGGCTCTACCGCGAGCTCGGCCAACCGGGAGAGCGCGGTGACGGTTGAAGAATGGGAACTGGCTGGCAGAGTCTATCAGGCCGCGCTGGAACGGCAGCCTTCGGCGCGGTCCTCGTTTCTGATCCAGGCGTGTGGCGCAAACTTCGCGCTGCGCCGCGAAGTGGAGTCGTTGCTCGCCGCCGAACACGAAGCCGGTGACTTTCTCGGAGCCGGAGCATTGGAAGACTCCGCGCGAGAGTTGCTGGCCGAGCGCCGCTCTTCAGTGGGGAAAAAATTGTGCCAATACGAACTTTCATCGCTTCTGGGCGCGGGAGGTATGGGCGAGGTCTATCGCGCGCGCGACACGCGGCTCGGGCGTCATGTTGCCATCAAAATTCTTCCTTCTGTATTCGCCTCGGACCGCGACCGGCTTCGGCGCTTTGAGCAGGAGGCCCGCGCTGCGTCTGCACTCAATCACCCGAACATCGTCACGGTCTACGAAATTGGGGAAGCGGAGTGCGGACCCTTTCTCGTTATGGAACTGGTGGAAGGCCAGACACTGCGCACCATGGCAGGCAATCGACTCGTGCCCGATGACGTCATAGCCATCTGCACGCAGATTGCACGAGCGCTGGGCGTCGCTCACAATGCGGGAATCGTACACCGTGATATCAAGCCCGAGAACATCATGGTGCGCCCCGATGGGTTCGTCAAAATACTTGATTTTGGACTGGCTCGCGGCATTCTCCCCAGTATTTCGATGCAAACGGGGAGCGGACGCTCGCTAGCTGAAAAGCCCTCCGACATCACTGCTCCCGGCATCCCGCTCGGAACCCTCCGTTACATGTCCCCGGAGCAGGCGCGTGGCCAACGCGTAACAGCAGCCAGTGACATCTTTTCGCTGTGCCTGATTCTGTATGAACTCTCCACCGGAGAACATCCTTTCCGGGCAGAATCGGATTTCGGCACGCTCGATGCTATTCTCTCGCAGCCAGCGCCTCCGCCCTCGCGCTTTAATCCCGCCATCCCCGCTGGTTGGGAATGCCTGCTGCTCAGAATGCTCGAGAAGGATCCGGGTGTTCGTCCGCCGGCCGCTGAGGTGGAGAAGGTTCTCGCTAGAATTGGGTCCTCCGCGAAATCCAGTGCATACGACGCAACACCCCGAAGCAAGAAGCGCACAGTTGGACGTGAGCGCGAGCGCGCCCAGTTGCATTCGGCCTGGAAATCCTGCGCGGCTGGACGCGGCCAGTTGTGGTGTGTCTCGGGTGAGCCGGGCATCGGAAAGACTACTCTAATTGATGAATTTCTGGCCGAACTGACGGCGAGTGGACGGCCTGCACCATAGCGCGTGGCCAATGCTCGGAGCGCCTGGCGGGCACCGAAGCTTATTTGCCGTTCCTTGAAGCTGTGGAGATTCTTCAGCGCAACAGCACGAGTGCGGCCGATAGCATCAAGCGGGTGGCGCCGGCCTGGCACACCCAACTCACGGCCCCCGAAACGGGTGAGCCCGCGCCATCGCAGGAGCGTATAAGGCGCGAACTTGCCGCTCTGTTGCGAGATGTCTCACGGCGAGAACCGGTGGTCCTGTTCTTCGATGATCCGCAGTGGGCCGATGTGTCGACAGTCGACCTGCTAGCGTTTCTGGGCGGCCGGCTTGACGGCTTGCGCCTGTTGATCATTGTTGCCTACAGATCTTCCGATTTGCTGCTCGCCCGGCACCCCTTTCTGCAGCTCAAGCGTGATTTGCAGGCTCGCGGCGCGGCGCACGAGATGCAGCTTGGTTTTCTCAGCCGCGGCGAAATTGAAGAGTTCCTCGCCATAGAGCTCCCCAAGCATCAACTGCCTCCGGAGCTACCGGCTCTCATTCATGCAAAAACCGAGGGTAGCCCGCTATTTATGGCCGATCTGGTCCGTTATTTGCGCGACCGCCAAGTGATTGCGCAGCAGGAAGGCCGCTGGGTGCTGGCCTGTCCCTTGCCTGAGACCGAGCGTGAGTTGCCTGAATCGGTACGCGCCATGATCGAACGCAAAATCGCACAGCTTGGCGACCAGGACCGCCGCGTGCTCGCCGCCGCCAGCGTACAAGGCTACCAGTTCGATTCAACCGTAATCAACTTGTTTTGGGAAACGCTTTGCTGGCAATTCGGGGTTACGACGCAGCCGAGGTCGAGGAAGTGTATGCGCAAGCCCAGAACCTTTGTCGCGAAGTTGGCCGCACAGAGGAACTACTGCCCACGCTCTATGGGTTGTGGGTATATCATCTGATTCACGTCAAGCTTGACGAGGCTCTAAGGCTCGGGGAGGAGTTTCTTCATCTGGCGCAGCGAGCGCAATCGCCAACGATCCTGGTTGGGCAGCGCATGGCCGGCTGTCCTCTTTTCTATGCAGGACGGCTGGCGCAAGCGCGTCCTTATTTTGAAGAGGCTCTCAGGCTTTACGATCCTGTCCGGCACCGTCCTTAACGTGGCTGTACGGACAAGAGCCCGGCGTGACCACACGAACATACCTCGCGTGGACCATGTGGCTGCTCGGCTTTGCGGATCAGGCAGCGGAGCAGAATCGGGAAGCGCTGAAACTGGGACGGGAAGTGGAGCATGCGCTGAGCCGGGGGCACGCGTTGTTCTTCGCTGCCGCGCATGCTCACTTCCGCCATGAATGGGGAGAGCTGCGCGCGCTTGCCGGCGAGTTAGTCGCGTTTGCTGAGGAACAAGAGCTGACGTTTTGGCTCACTGCAGCACTCATCTTGCGGGGCGAATGCTCGTCAGGGCAGGAAATACGGCGGCCGGCATCGGAGAGATGAAGAGAGGGTTCTCGAGCTGGGCCCTTTTGAATCACACTTATCTGCGGTGTGTCCTGGCCGAGGCTTATGCCGAAGCGGAGCTGCCTGATGAAGGTTTGCGTGCCTTCAAGATAAGGCTGTGCCGGCTGAAGGAGGCCAGGAACATCTCTTCGAAGCGGAACTGTATCGCCTAAGAGGTGAACTGCTACTGCAACGCGCGGGTCACAGCGCGGCGTCAGAAGCCGAATCGTGTTTCCGGAAAGCGATCGATGTCTCGTCGCGGCAGCAGGCGAAGTCCTTAGAGTTGCGCGCCGTCATGAGCTTGTGCCGGCTCTGGAAACACCAGAATAATTGGGCCGAAGCCGCCGAACAGCTCGCCGCAGTCTACGCCTGGTTCACGGAAGGATGGGACACCAGTGACCTGAAAGAAGCGCGCGCGCTCCTGGTGGAACTGCCGCAGGAGCAATGTTTTCCCGGAACTTCTGTCCGCGAACCGGCGTAATCTATTGGTGAGAAGGCCTAGTTATGTATTGCAGCTCTTGCGGGATTGAAGTTGCCGATAATCATCGATATTGTCCGCAATGCGGAACCTCAAAGGGAAAAGCGGGATTCACGTCGGAGACAGGCAAGCCGGCCAAATTCCTGAGCCGCCCGCGTGAGGATAAGAAGATAGCCGGCGTCTGTGCGGGGATTGCGCGCTATCTCGGGATAGACGTCACACTAGTGCGAATCCTGTTTCTGGTCTTTGCCGTCTGGCCTCCTACAGCCGGACTGATCGTCTATATTGTTTGCTGGATCGTTATGCCACAGGATCCGCTGCTTCTTCCGCCAGCGCGCGCCGCCCAAGCAGAAAACGCAACCGCCACGTCTTAATCCAAGCATTTCAAGTGGAGCGGATCCCAGGATCCGCGCCGGACGCCCATGTCCGGCTTCCGTGCGTTACTTCTGATGCAGCGCTTTGTAAATGGGACTCTTGAAGACCTCTTGCTGCAGGCGGGCAATTTCTGAGTCTGTCCGCGCTTCAGCATCGAATGCGGATGGGTTACGCAGGGTTGCCAGCAGGATGCGCGTGAACTGGTCTGTCCAGTGCCCGAATGCCCGCTGCGTTCCCAGAAACACCAGATTGCTCGCGATCAGAACAATCAGGGCCAGTTCCAGTTTGCCTCGCGACAGGTATTTCTTTCGAAGAACCACGGCCAAACTGGCTGCAACAAACAATACGAATACCAGAGTTAGCGGCAAAACGTACTCTGAATCGCGGACACTCAGCCACATTATCGGCGGATGCCTGGAAACATGCCGTACAGACAGCCAAGCAGCAGCAGAGCGCCAACCAGTATGCGGATGATTACCTGCTGCGGGCTCCGGAGCGTCCGTCGTATTGTTCCGCCCCGCACCCGGGCATCTGCTTCGGCGGAGGACTCCCAGATGGAAATCAGGGCCAACAGAAGCAGGAACGCCAGCACTGCAGGGGTGTTACCAGCCAGGTGGCCGAACGTGCTAATGAAAACGGATATCGAAGCAGCCAGGGTCAGAACGGGATTCCAGAGAAGTGCCGCAGCCGTGCCCGTCTGGTAAGCCATGGACACCCTCCAGATAAGCCAGGGATGACCATGCCGGCTCGACCAGGCAATGAAGGCCACGTCCAGATCGTCCACGACGTAAGATAAGGGGCGGAGGCGATACGACGACCAGATCTCCCACCCATCTCAACGAGGAACCGGCGATGGTCAGCAACTAACAAGCTTCATCATTGTACTTCCAACCGCGTGAACCGCTTAAAGCTGAAACGATTCGCGGAGCGCAAGGTCCAGATAGTATACTTAGCTCTCATTGCAATCTGCCCGGCCGTTGAGCGTCTTCTAGGTTCCCCTAGCATGCTGGCATGTTTTAATTGATTGCTATCACAATTTATGCGGGTTCATTTGGTTAATCCAAGCGATTTATCTTTCGGAACTGCCGTGATCACGCCGCGTTGGCTGTATGTTCTGGCCGCCGCGACGCCTGCCTCGTTCGGAGATCCTCAAATATGTGACGAGACGCTGGAACAGATTGACCCCTCGTGCATTCAGGCCGGCGATGTGGTTGGTATCGGCATTCATACCGGAAACGCTCTGCGCGGCTATGAAATTGGTAAGCTCGCCCGCCAGCGCGGCGCCTGGGTGGTGTTTGGCGGTATTCACCCCAGCTTGTATCCGGAAGAACCTTTCAATCTGGGCGGAGCTCATTGCGTCGTGAAGGGCGACGGCGACGTGGTTTGGGCTGATGCGCTGAGAGACTGCCGGAGCGGCGCGCCGAAACCTATCTACGAAGGTGGACGAATCGGGGCTGGCCAGTTTATGCCCGCCCGCTGGGATCTGCTTCCGGAGAAGAGATACATGTGGGCCTCCGTGCAAACAGTCCGCGGATGCGCAAAACATTGCTCATTTTGTTCGGTCTGGCGAACTGATGGCCAGCGCCCCAGGCAGCGCGCCTCCGACAGCGTTCTCCAGGAGGTCGTCGACTTGCGGCGCAAGGGTTTTCGTTTCATCTTGCTGGCGGACGATAACTTCTATCCGGTGACGTTGACCGATTTGAAGTTGGCCGAACGGCAGGGGAATCAAGCCAAGCTCGCGGAGTTACAATCCATTCGCCGCGAACGCTTTGAGCTCATGACGCGTCTGGCCGAATTACCCGAAGACATGGTGTTCTTTACTCAGATCACGATGGAGAGCGCCGAAGACACGCAATATCTCGATGCCATGCGGAAGGCCCGCATTAGAGGCGCGCTGGTGGGGGTCGAGACGGTCACTGCCGAGGGCCTCAAAACCGTATATAAGGACTTCAACTGCGCGGGCGAGGAGCTGGTTCGCCGCCTGCAAACCTTTCGCGAGCACGGCGTGCATGTTCTGGGCTCATTCATTTTCGGCCTCTCCAGCGATCGGCCGGACACATTCGACGCCACCGCCACGCTGGCCCAGCAGGCGGACATCGCTTTCGCGCAATTCGTGATGCTCACGCCGCTCCCCGGAACCGTCGATTTCCAGCATTGGGAAAAAGCTCAGGAAAGCGATCCGGTCAAAGTGGCGGGCATTCCTATTACCCGCTATTGGCTCATTCCCTCCAAAATCAGACCTCGGATGTTCATGCCGCACCCCTCGATGACGTCCGAGGAATTACGCCAGCGGACCCAGCTTGTCTGGGATCGTTTCTACAGTTTGGGCTCCATCTGGAAACGATCGCACTGTGTGTCCTCTGTTCGCGCTCGGCTCGCTTTTCTGTTCATATCGAAGCTGTACCGGCAGATGTATGCCGGCACGGGAATCGCAACCGACAGCGCACGCCAGGACCGGGCACAATTTTGGGCGCGCCTCCTCGCCAAGCCCTGCCAACGGCTGTTTCAGGCCAAACCAATGCCCGATCTGAAAGTGCCACGAGCCAGGGCGGAACACCAGAGCGATTTCCAGGTGCTTGGTCAGACTAGCTAAGCGCTAGCGGCACGACTGCTCCGCAGGCGCATTACCTTCCAACCATCCCGAACGAACCTGCGGCAAACGTACGGAGTGAATAGCGCGCCGGGGGACCGAAGAGCCTCGCGGCACGCATTCTTAATCCAGCCTCGCTTTCCGATCGTCTGAATGAGGATCGTCAGCGTGATGCCGCTGATCAGGTTGGTTTTGGCCCGCTCCAGTTTATGTTGGGCCTCAGGGCCGCCCCGCGCTCGCGCGGCGGCTACGAGATCGGCGTGTACGATGCGCGCCCAATCCTGCCATTTACGTACCGCCGACTTGCTGGTTGTACTACCGTGATGATTCGTGTACTGAATTAATGGCTGGTTCACGCACACGGCATAATCATGCAGAAGCGCCGCTGCGCCCCAGGTCCCGAGATCGCACAAATCGCCATGGCGTTGGAGAAATCCGCCAGTGGCCAGCGCGTCCGAGGTGCGCATCAGGATGCTGCTCAGGCGTGGACCGCGCCGGCCGGCCCACAACTCGGATAGCAGGGTTGCCGGCGATTCTATCTCCGGGCCGCCATCCGTCACCCAGAATTGGCTGTCTTCCGCATCGGCAATGCGGCAGGGGCACCATGCCAGGCCGATCAATTTCGGGTCGAGTCCTTGCGGAGGACTGAGGAACGCTTGTACCAGCCGTTCGATTGCATGCGGCAGCAGCACATCGTCGTCCCCCACCAATATGAAGAACTCGCCGCTGGCATGCTGAAGGCAAAAATCGAAGTTGCCGACCAAGCCCAACCCTTCCCTCTGCGCGAAGAACACCAGGCGAGGGTCTTGAATTTCGCCGACGCGCTGCACGGTGCCGTCGCTTGAACCGTCGTCCGAAACCAGGACCTCGATGTCGCGGTAACTCTGAGCGAGAGCGCTATTTGTGGCGCGCACTGCCAGCCGACATCGGTTGAACGTCGGAATGGCTACAGTTACTCGTCCAGGTACTCTCATTGCTACCTGGATACGCGCGTCGAGGCTGGCGCTACCGCGGGAGCCGCCGAACCGACCAGGTGCAGCCCGTCTCTCAGGATCATGCGGCGCGATTGTGTAAATGCAAGCAGCCCCCAGATGGCAGTTCCGACATATTGCAGCGCTTGCGAGAGCAGAATAAAGGCGATGGCATCGGCCTTGCTAAAACCGAATGGGCTGAGAACGCTGACGGCCACAAACTGATAGATTCCCACATACCCGGGCGTGGCGGGAAGTGCGCTTCCCAGGCCAAGCCCTGTGATGAGGAGAAAAGCGACGGGCAGGCTGAGATGCAGATTAAGCGCATGCGTGCCAACCACGACGCCTACGCCGTCCGCCAGCCAGATGGCGGCGGTGAATAGAACGAAACCCAGCAAGCGCGGTCCGTTGTGGAATGCCCGCATGCCCGTCAGGATCTGCTGAATGGCGATGCGCAGCTTCTCGCGGATTCTCGCCGGAAGCGGCGCGCGCTCCAGCGCAAACGCCCACAGGCGCTCCAATCTGGGCGTAATCGCAATCGCCGCGACACCGCACAGCCCCAGGATCGCGAACGGCTTAGCGGCCTGCGCGAACCAGCCTGGCAGCGATGGCAAGCTCAGCAGTACAACCGAGCTGATCAGAATCAGCGCGACCGCGTCACATAGCCTTTCCGCCAAAGCGGTCGTAAGCACGAAGGTTTTGCTCAGGCCCGAGTGCGCGCTGACCATCACGCTGCGGATCACCTCGCCCGCGCGCGCAGGGAGATAGTTGTTCCCGAAATAGCCGGCGGCCGTCGCCCAGAAGGCGGTTGAAACTTTAACCGGCGCTCCGGAGCGCAGAAGAATTCGCCACCTCAGAGCTCGCAAAAACAAAGAGGCTGAACCCAGCACGATCCAGAGTGCTATGTAATCCGGTTTCGCGTGCGACAGCGTAACCCATACTTGCTGCCATTCAATGCCGCGCAGCGAAAAGTACAAAAGGATCGCCGCAAGCAGCAGCGCAACCATCCAGTAGATCAAGCGGGCTGAAACCGGCACTGCTCGCTTCATCGGGTGGTCATCACCAGTTCCACCTGATCGCCGATTCTCAAGAAATTCAGTAAATACGCAATCGGCAGAAGCGCGATAAATGACAGGCGACTCGGCTCGAATTCTTCAAAAGTGCGGTGCTTTCGAAAGAGATCACTGCGCCAGTAATAGAGGGTCGCCATGATGCTTGATGGCGTGCTGTTGTAGCGTACGGCTGTGATGCTGAACCCCGTTTTTTCCGCCAGCATGCTCAAATTGTGTACGGAAGGTACAAACAGATGCCTTGGGACATCTAATTGCCACCAACGCCGGCCGAACAGCCAAAAAAGAAGGCATCGGCTTTGTGGCAGCCCAATGACGACCCTGCCGCCCGGTTTTACGATTCTCCGCACTTCCCGAAGGGTGGAGCGCGGATCTTCCATGTGCTCGAACACGTGATTCAGCGTGACCGCGTCGAAAAACTGGTCCGGGAATGCTGCCTGGTCCAGGGCTCCATGGAAAATGTTCAAATTGTACCGGGCGGCATAGGCGGCATCGTAGGAGTATGGTTCGACACCGTACGCATCCACCGAAAAAACTTTGCGGGCGATCTTAAGAAAGTGGCCCGATCCGCATCCCACATCAAGAATTCGATCACCGCGCCGCGCCGGTATAGTCCGCAACACAGGCCGGTACGGGAGGGACAACAGTTTCTTTACAGGGCTGGAATGCTCGCCGTGGGCCATGGCATATAAATGTTCTTTCCTTGCCTCTTCGGGCCGTTCACCGTCGAAAGCATAGTACCCACGCGGATAATGCAAAGCAATCTGCTGAGGCGAAGGCTGCGGATTCAGGAACAGCAATCCGCAGCAGCGGCACCGGTGCACGTTGTAGAGGCCGTCAACGGTAAACCACCGGTCGCGGCCCTGAAAACAGAACTCGTGATCCGTGCTGCCGCAGAACAGGCATTCGGCCGTCCTCGGCTGGGGTAACGTTCTTGCTGCCACCGCACTACACCAGCGCCGCTACTCGCAGCTCCTCTGGATATGGTTCGCCCGGCGCGTACTCAAAGTTCACCCGCTCCCTCTCGATTGCGTAAGGGCGATTCTGCACCTGAGTGTGAATGGCCCCAATGTACTCGCCAAGCATGCCCATCGCCACCATTTGAATAGACGCGAAAAAGAACAGGCCGATGACAAGCGGCGCAATACCGACTGAAAAGCTATTCCAGAAAACCAGCTTGTAAACCAGATAACCCACACCCGCCAGCAGAGAAAGAAAAGCGCTGGCGAAGCCGGTGAACGTGACGATGCGCAGCGGAACTTTCGAGAAGTTCGTTATGCCCAGCATGGCCATGTCATAAAGCGTGTAAAAGTTGTTTTTGGTTATCCCCCGTTCGCGCTGGGGCTGTATGAACGGAATTTCGTAATATGGAAAACCGATTTCAGCTAGCATGCCGCGGAAATACGGGTAAGGATCTCCAAAGGAGCGGACAATCTCAACAACTTTCCGGTCATATAGCCCGAACCCCGTGAAATTTTCGATTGTTTTGATCGAAGAGAGCTGCTGGACTAACCGGTAGTAGCGCTTCCGAATCCAGAACATCAGCGGGCGTTCTTTGCTTCCCTTCTTAATACAAAGAACAAGCGGGTAACCCTGTTCCCACTTCTCTATCAGTTCAGGAATCAGTTCCGGCGGATCTTGCAGATCGGCCACTATGCCAATCACCGCATCTCCGGTGGTCTGCAGCAAGCCATGGTGCGGCGAGCGGATATGGCCGAAGTTCCTTGAGTTTACGATCACTTTTACGTTGCGGTCGCGGCTGGCTATGCGCTTCAGAATCTCTACGGTCCGGTCGGACGAACTGTTATCGATAAAAACGTGCTCATACTTGTACCGGCCGATTTTGACCATCTCAGCCCGAACCCGGTTATAGAGTTCTTCAACGTTTTCTTCTTCGTTGTAACAAGCAGTAAGAATACTGATAGTGCGCAAAATTTACCTCGGGTGCTGCCAGCTTATTCGGGCAGCGGCTCTACAATCATGTTCGCCAGGAACTCCTCACGCGGGAGAAACGGCCATAAGTCCTCCAGCGGCCTGGACACGAAGGAGCCATCCGGCTTCTGAAAGCTGGAGAGGCGCGGTGCGCGAACCTCATCGGGAATCACGCGGACGTCGCAAACCACCGGCCCGGGCATGTCCAATACGCGCCGCACATCCCGCCGAAGGTTTCGCTGATCTTCTATTACAGCAGTTCCTATTCCATAGGCGCCGGCAATCTTTGAGAGATCGGGAACCGTCAGCCCGGTTTGAGCATCGCAGCCGATACTTGCCTGTCCGAAGTAGTTGGTTTGAGATGCCCGAATGGATGCGTAGCCGTCGTTATTCAGGATGAAAAACTTAATTGGTAGATTCATCCGCGCCACTGTTTCAAGCTCCTGAATATTGAACTGGAACCCGCCGTCGCCATCCACGCAGACCGTGCGATGGATGCCGCCGGCCAGGCACACTGCGATGCTCGCGGGCAGTCCAAATCCCATTGAACCCAAGCCGGCCGTATGATAGATTCGCTGACCGGTGCGCGTGGGGCACGCAAGCAGAAAGATTTCAATGCCGCTGCCGGAGCTGCCCGATACCAGTCTATCGCCCGCTTCGGTTTCGCGGCCGATCACTTCCGCCAGGTAATAGATGCTCACCCGCCCTTCCGGTTTGCGGTGCTCGTCGGTAACAACGGAGTAGCGCGTCTTCCAGTCCGCGCAGCGTTGTTCCCAGGCGCATCGCTTCTTCTGCTGTACCGAATCGCGCTGTCGCAGGAATTCGCGCAGAAAAGCACCGGCATCCGAACAGACTGGATCCTGCACATAGGGATCGAGTTTGCGCAGCTCGGCCGGATCAATATCAACGGTTACTTTGTGTGCGCCGCGAGACAGTTTGTCGGGAGCGTAACCGGTAATGGCGAAATCCAGCCGAACTCCCATCGCCAGCAGGAAATCGCAGTTCTGCAGCGCAAAATTAGCCCCGCGCGCCGCTACCGAACCGGGCCTGCCCACATAGAGAAGATCGTCGCTGGAGATCAGATCGGCCGCGCACCAAGTTGCCACGAGCGGTATTTTCAGGAAACGAACCAGTTCGGCGAACTCCTGTTCGGCCCGCGCCAGCCGGATGCCGTTTCCCGCGAAAAGAAGCGGGCGCTCGGCGTGATTCAGCCGTTCGATAATGTTGGCGACCCGAGTGGAAAGGTCCGCATCTGCCGTCGCGGATCCCAGCCCGGAGCCGTCGAACCCTGGCAGGTTTTCTACCTCGATGGGCGAAGCTTGCACATCAAGCGGTATGTCGATCCACACTGGCCCAGGGCGTCCTGTAGTTGCCTGATGCACAGCCTTCTCGAGGTGAAAGCGAATACTTTGGGGGTCAAGCACTGTGACGGCATACTTGGTCAGCGGCTTGACAATCGATACGATATCCACTTCCTGGACGCCGAGCTGCCGCATGCCCAGCGGTTTGCCGTCCGCGTCGAACATGCGGTCCGGACGCTTCACCTGCCCGGAGATGAACAAGGTGGGGGTCGAATCCAGCCAGGCGCCCGCCAGACCAGTGATAGCGTTGGTTCCTCCCGGACCGGTTGTGACCAGTGCGACCCCTAACCGGTTAGTCGCTTTCCCGTAGTTTTCCGCGCCGATTGCGCTCGCCTGCTCATGCGAATTGCACACCGGCTCTATACGCGGGCAGCGGGAGAGCGATTCATTCAGGTGCATGGCGCCGCCGCCAGTCACCAGAAACACATGTTTGACGCCTTGATCCGCGACAAACTGGATCACGTAATCGGAAAGCTTGGGCATGCTTACGCGGAGTACGCCAACAGGCTGTCGATCAACTCGCGAACCGCTCCGTTACCACCATTATTGGTCGAAACGAAATCGGCGCGGCTGCGAACGGCGGGCTGTGCGTTCGCGGGGGCAGCCGCCAGACCCGCCAGTTCCATGGCAGCCAAGTCGTTCAGGTCGTCGCCCATGAAGCAGATCTCCGAAAGCGGCAACCCGGCCTGCTCGGCGAAGCGCCGCAGCGCCGCCGCTTTATCCTTGCAATTCTTCTCCACGTGAGTGATGCCCATCTTCTTAGCGAAGCGATCTACCAGCGGGCTATCCTCGCCCGATATCAAGCCAACCACCAGCCCGGCCTTCCGGGCCAGCGAAACTCCCATGATATCTGCGAACGAGAAACGCTTCCACTCCTGCCCGTCAGGTCCCCACCACACGCCGCCGTCTGTGAGCACACCATCCACATCCAGGGCGATCGCCTTCAGCGGCTTCATGCTGGGGTCGCGCTCCGGCTATACCGGAATTGGGCTGGCCTCATGCCGAAACTGCGCGCGCGCCCACACGCCGAAGTTTCCTGATGATTGGATACTCCCGCTCGAACACACGCTTCACGCCGTCGCCCATAGATTGTTCAATCAACCGGATATCCCGCACTACGCGCGCTATGCCGTTGGGCTCCAGTGACGCGGCATGATCACTACCCCACATGGCCCGATCCATCGTTATGTGCCGCTCTACGCAGCAGGCCCCCATCACAACCGCGGCCACGGTGGATGGAATGCCGGTCTCATGACCCGAGTAGCCTATCGGCAGGTTGTAGCGCTCGCGCATTGCCGGAATTGCTCGCAGATTTAGTTCATCATAGTTGGCCGGGTAGGTGCTGCACGCATGCAGCACAATCAGGTTTTCCTCGCCCAGCACTTCAATTGCATGATCAATCTCTTCGAGCGTACTCATCCCGGTGGAAAGAATCAGCGGCTTGCCGGCGCGCCGCGTATGCCGCAGCAGACGATCATCGGTGAGAGATGCCGATGCAATCTTGAAGCAAGGCACATCGAACTGGCTGACGAAATCGACCGAATCTTCGTCCCAGCATGAAGCAAACCATGGAATTTTCACTGCCTTGCAATACGCGTCAATTTCCTCGTATTCTTCCAACCCAAATTCCAGCGCCCGCTTCAGATGTCCGTTGGTTGTCCCGAATGGACTTTCGCGGGGCTTGGCGAGTTCCTGCGGCGTATACACGATATCCACTGTGCGCTTTTGAAATTTCACCGCATCGCACCCGGCTGCGACAGCCACGCTAATCAGCCGTTTCGCTAAGTCGAGATCTCCATTATGATTAATTCCGATCTCCGCAATGATATAGCAGGGCTGATTATCGCCTACGAGTTTCGTGCCAATCCTAACTTGTCTTTTCGCTGTTATCACGCTGCAACCTCGATACGATTGTGCCACGGCATTCTCTTAGTGTCTCTTCCTTTCCGGGCAGTAGCGTACTGGTATTCCCACTCTCCGTAATACATCCAGACCCTGACTATTCCTAGTGGTATAGCGAGAGGTAGCATATGGCTATGGCTACTGAAACGGTGGAGACCGCGTCTGCATCGCGCTTCGGGCACCGATATAAGTCCCAATTAGTCCGGGCCTTAGACACAATTGATCTGGACGGCGTGGGACGCGCGATCGAGATGCTGGCGGCGGCCCGCAGCCAGAACCGGCATATTTTCGTATGCGGGAACGGCGGTTCGGCCTCCACCGCGTCGCATTTTGTTTGCGATATGGTCAAAGGCGCCAGTTTCAACCGCGATTCGCGTTTTCGCATTATGGCCCTTACCGATTCCTTGCCTACTATTACCGCCTATTCAAACGATGTCGGCTACGATTGCATATTCGCCGAGCAACTGAAGAATTTCGCGCAGCCGCAGGATGTTTTTATGGCAATTAGCGGGTCGGGTAATTCTCCTAACGTGCTGTGTGCAATGGAATACGCCAACTCCATCGGATGCAATACGATCGCACTTACCGGCCGTGATGGTGGGAAGCTCGGCCCTATGGCAAACCTGCAGATCCGCGTGGCCGAACCCCACATGGGCCGCATCGAAGACGGCCACCTGATTGTTTGTCATATGCTCTGCTACTACTTCATGGAATCGGCCGGTTAGACGGCACTTATCCCCGGCAAACCGTCTTTTCTAAAACTCGAACTGTAGCCGCACATTGCCGCTGCGCGGCGGCGCGATGGCTGTCCCTGAGAACAAGCCCGCGAAATCGATGACGTTCAGCCGGTTCGTCAGGTTCTCGATTTCCCCCTGCAATCGGAGCGCGGACTTTTCGTGCTTCCACAAATCGACGCCCGCGCTCAGATCCAGCGAGAAGTTCGGCCGCACACGTCCGGCCTTGAAGTTAACCTTGTCGATAATGCGAGGCCCGTATTGCGCTTCCAGATCGCTGATATTCGTATCACCGCTCAGCTCAACCGGCAAGCCGCTGCCATATTGAGCAGCCATAGCGGCCCAGACACGCGGCCGGATCTGATAGCGGAAGCGCGCGCGGGCCGTGTTCCGTTGATCCTGAGAAATCGGGAAAGCGGTAGTCGCTCCAAGCACGCCCTCGGCATCGGATCCAAGGAATAGTCCGCCAACCACCGGAAGCTGCGCGACACCTTTCATGTTGGAGTAGCTCACGTATCCCGAGAGATTCCTCCATGTGGGCAAATCGAGCTTCACATCCACGCCACGAACTTGCGCGCTATGAAACGCAATGGGGAAGCTGATGCCGGTGTTGAGAAACACATCGTCATCGGCAAAGTCGGCAAACGTGCGCCGGTAGAAGCTCGCATCAAGACGGAGTTTCTTGAGAATGCCCTGGCTGAAACCGGCCTCCACATAGTTGCCGCGCGACGGCGGCACCGGAAGCCGCAGCACTTCCGGGCTGAGTTGATCTACTTGCGGCGAGCTGGCCAGCAAAAGATTCTCTAGCGCGGGCGTCTGGAACACGCGGTCATACGAGAACCGCAGCGCCAGATCAGCTCGCGGCAGATACCAGGCAGCCCCCAGGCGTGGACTGAAAGCATGATCGTGTACGACTACCGAATAGTGATCCCAGCGCAACCCCGCGCTCAAAGTCAAATTGCCATAGCGTAGAGTGTCCTGTGCCCACAAGGCCTGCTCGCGGTCGAGGCGATGGTCGCGGAAGTTGAAGCTGAGCGGCGTGCCGGGATCGAAATACGAGGGATCAGTTATGTGATATTGCAGCGCTTCGGTTACGGGCGCATAAATGGCGTCAGCGCCCGTTTGGAATGTATGGTGGCCCTTTTGCACTGACACATTCGTATTCAGATAGCTGCGCCGGAAACCACGCTGCTGCGAAGCGATGATGGGGGTTGATAGGGGATTCGACCACAGGTTAGCGGAAAGATCTTCCACCACCGCTCTGACATTGAGCAGCGCCTGCGCCGGAAACTGATGCGTCCAGGCCGCCTGTCCAAGGTCCTCCGGCGCATCCCGGTTCTGCAGTTGACCCGCCGCTTGCTGGAGATTTTCATTCGGTACTTCGAACGAAGTCTGCCTGCGATGAACGGCCAGATGTATGCGGTCAGATTCGCCCAGATCCTGATCGTATGCCGCGGAAAGCGCCGACGAAGTCCCGGTGTTTGTGTAGTTGCCCAGCACCGGCGGGTCCAGATAGCGGTCGGTGTGATCGCCTGAGGCCGTCAGCGTCAGCGCGCTGTGCTTCCAGCCATATTCTCCCGATAGAAATCCGCTCTCTGTTCCAAAGCTTCCACCACCAAATTCAGCGGAACCGTGAAAGCCCTGGCGAATGTCTTGCGAGGTTGTGATTTCGACCACTCCGCCCAGCTTGCGGCCATATTCGGCGGGAATGTTTCCCGTAAGAACGCTTATTCCCGATACTTCGGCAGTTCCGAGCCCGGGTGCGAAAGCCGGCGATCGATTCTCGTCCATCGGCACTCCGTCGACCACGAATAAGGTCTGGTATTCAGAGCCTCTGGGATGCAGAACTCCGTTTCCCTCGAAGAGCCAGCCCGGCTGGTCATCGATTAAATCAAGCAGACTGCGCCCGGGCACGGCCGATTGTTGTTCGCTTATCTGGCGAGATCCCACCGAATAGGTAACGCCGGTGCGATGCGGATCAAGAAGCGTTGCCGTATCACTCACCACTACTTCAGTCGAAGCGGTTTGCACGTTCAACTGCACGTGAAAGTCGCGCAGAACCGCCGAATGAATATCCACTATCGCGGAATACGGAGCGAAGCCGGGATGCTCAATCATCAGGTGATAAGTGCCAAACGGGAGGTGTTGAAACGTAAATTGCCCCGAATTGTTGGTCTTGTATTCGCGGCGCGTTCGGGACGACTCGCTGACCAACGTCACGGTCGAAGGAAGGGCGAGACCTGTGACATCAGTCACTGTTACGCGCAGCTCTCCTGTTTCGAACTGCGCTGACGCGAAGTGCGGAGCAGCCAATAGCGTTAAGAACCAAACGAAGCGCCGCATTTAAACTCGCTGCTGCTATTCTGACATCCGATTCTTTTTTCGCTGACGTCCTCGGCGTATGAATTCTTTTGCGGACCGCGTCTAGTTTATGGAGGGAGAAATGGCAATAGCGCCGCGGCAGCAGAGTTCAGACACGAATCATATTTGGATCAGCCAACCGGAAGGACGAACCAACTTCTATTCAGACCCGGACGGGCGCTTTACCGTGATTGCGGCAGACGGCGCCGATGCACGCCGGTGTTTGCAAATGGACGCGTACTCTGCGGCGACGGCATTTGTTCAGGGCAAGTTCGACGTTCGCGGCGACATCTTCGAAGCTATTAGATATTTCTCGTCCCAAACTCACTCCGTGCTGCGCCAGATTCTTTTCTCCAGCCTGGCGCACCTGGAACATTTACGGATTGCCTCCCTGTTGGGAGAACGAAAACCCGCAGCGCAAAGCATACAATTTCACTACGACCGCTCTAACGAATTCTATTCGCAATTTCTCGACTCCCGGATGGTCTATTCGGCGGCTTATTTCAGCGACCCGGAAGATTCGTTGGAAAATGCTCAGCAGCAGAAGCTCGAAAGGATTTGCCGCGATCTGGTGCTTCGGCCCGATGACCGGTTTCTCGATGTTGGCTGTGGTTGGGGCGGTTTAGTTACTTACGCCGCCGAACACTTTGGCGCGAAGGCATTTGGGTGTACTTTGGCGGAACAGCAGTTAGCCTTCGCCCGCCAGATTATCGAGCGGCACTCGTTGCAGGAGAAAGTGTCGGTTAACCTGTGCGATTATCGCGATCTGGACGGCTGCTTCGACAAGATCGCATCGGTTGGAATGTTTGAGCATGTCGGACGCTCGCGCCTGGCCGGCTACTTCAAAAAAGTTTTTGAACTGCTCAAACCGGGCGGCCTCTTTCTGAATCGCGGAGTAGTTCGTCCACAAGGCGTTTCCGATGGTCCAGAAACCCTGTTTGTACAAAAGAGCGTTTTCCCGGGCGGCGAGTTGGTCCATCTGGACGACGTGGTGCGCGAAGGAGAACGCGCCGGCTTCGATGTAGTTGGCCTACGCGATCTGCGCAAACATTACGCCTTAACCTGCAAAGCGTGGGTGAAAAATCTTCAAAAAAATGCAACGCGCTGCCGCGCCCTGGTCAGCGATGAGACCTACCGGACGTGGCTGTTGTATTTGGCCGCCTCAGCGGTTGGTTTCGAAGATGGCCGCACCGGAGCCGCCCAGGTACTTTTTCTGAAGCACAGGGATTAGCGACAATAGGTACATGCCCGCTCCGAGTCTCGAATCTGTGGTAATCGTTCGTCCGGGAGACGAGGCGGATCCGGAGCGTTTATTTGAAGCAGCGTGCCGTGAGAACCCGATCGGCAAGATCGAACAGGAACCTAACGGAGACATCCTGATCATGGCGCCCACCGGGGTCGAATCGTCGGACCGCAACACCGAAATCCTCATGCAACTGGCTCTCTGGGCCAAGAAGGACGGCCGCGGACGAGTTTTCGATTCGAATGCGCTGTTTACTCTTCCTGACAGATCGAAAAAGAGTCCGGACGCATCCTGGATTCACCGTGACAAGCTATTGAAATTATCCAGGCAGGAACGGCGAGAGTTCGCGAAGGTGGTTCCCGACTTTGTTATCGAACTTATGTCTCCCAGCGATCAATTCGCTGAAGCAAAGCGCAAAATGCAAGCCTACCGGCGTAATGGGGTTGAACTCGGTTGGCTGATACACGCGGATAAGCGCGAAGTGCTCATCTATCGCGCGAACGCTGCCGACGAAACGCCCGAAATCCTACGGAATCCGGAACGAGTTACCGGCGAGGGTCCGGTTGCGGGCTTCGTCCTGGAGATGGCTGATATTTGGAAAGGCCTGGATTTCTAGCGGCTTTGGCCGATTTGAGAGTGCTCTTCCGCACCCGACGCCTCTTGCCCGTTCTTCATTTTATTCAGCAGTAACATTCCACCCGCGAGCAGCAAACCCGCACTCGCGGCAGCGGTTACCGCCGGATAAGAGGGCTGCTCTTGCACCCACCCGGTCTCAATGTACTTCTTCTTCGGCGGCAGTGGCTGGCGAAGGGCCATCTGGATCACCTCAGCCAGGTGCATTCCGTGGCGTCGCGTGCCGTGCATGATCTGCTCGCGGCAACTGAAGCCATCGGAGATGATTAGCGTGTCGCGATCCGCTTCCCGTACGCGCGGATACAGAACTCGCCCGGCAATCTTCATGGACACATCGTAATGATCTTCTTCATAGCCGAACGAACCTGCCAGCCCACAGCAGCCCGAGTCCAGCAGTTCCGCATCTAGCCCCATCTGGCCCAGGATCTTCTGCTCTGCCGACATCCCCCACAGCGATTTGTGATGGCAATGCCCATGCACCAGAGCCTTGCGCTTCAAATTCGGCGGGCTATATTTCGCATCGACAAGAAACTCGCTCAGCAGCTTCGTTTGAGCGCGCAGCCGCTGCGCATCTTCGTCGCCCGGGAACAAGTTTGTTGCTTCGTCGCGAAACACGGACGCGCAACTCGGCTCCAGAACGACAACCGGAACACCCGCCGTAATCTGGGGCCGCAGCGCGTCCAGAATATCCAGCAAGTACTTTTTCGCCTGGTCGAGGAAACCGTAATCGTACAATGGCCGCCCGCAGCACAGACTGCGCTGCGGAATTTCCACTCGATAGCCTGCCGATTCCAGTACTTCGACCGCCGCCTTCGCGGTATGCGGAAAGAAGTAGTTGTTAAAGGTATCGGGCCAGAGCACCACGCTCGGCCGCGTGTCGTTCTTCCGTTTGGTGCGGCTAGTATGCTCCGCGAACCACGCTTTGAACGTTTGTTTTGCGAAGGCGGGCATTCTGCGCCGCTGCGTCAGCCCTGCTACCGCTTTCGCCATGCTCGATAATCCCGGAGTTTGGGTCAGCAGATTGGCAGTATCAGGGAAGCGCGATGCAAGCTCGGCCCAGCGATTGATCATACCCATCGCGTACGCGCTGGTAGGACGCTGCTTGCCTTCGTAATAGTGGTACAGAAACTCCGACTTGTAAGTTGCGACATCCACATTGACCGGACAGTCGCCTTTGCATCCTTTGCAGGCCAGACAGAGGTCGAGAGCGTCTTTAATGTGCGGATCTTTCCAGCCGTCCTGGATCACATCTCCGCGCAGCATCTCGAACAGCAGCCGCGTGCGGCCGCGGGTGCTGTGCATCTCCTCGAGCGTGGCATGAAAGCTGGGGCACATGGTGCCGCCATCCAGGCCGCGGCACTTTCCCACACCGAAACAGCGTTCGGTCGCGTGTGCGAAACTGCCCTGATCCTCCGGGAATTGAAATACGGTCAGCACCGGTTTCGGTTTGAAATCGGGCCCGACGCGCAGGTTGGTATCCATCGGGTATGGATCCACCACCTTGCCTGGATTCATGCGCCATTCCGGATCCCAAGCCGACTTGAATTCACGGAACGCCTGGACGATCTCAGAGCCGTACATGACGGGAAGAAACTCCGCGCGCGCCTGGCCATCCCCGTGCTCTCCCGATAGTGAGCCGCCGAACCGCGTGACGACATGAGCCGCCCCCGTCATGAACGCGCGGTAATTCTTCACTCCTTCGGCAGTCTTCAAATTGAACGTGATGCGCGTGTGCAGGCAGCCGTCCCCGATATGCCCGAATAGCGTCATCTGGTAATGGTATTTGTCCAGCAGCCTGTACAGCTCGCGAAGATAGTTGCCCACCTGTTCGACCGGGACTGCAGCATCTTCCCAACTCGGCCACGCGTCCTCGACGCCGGGAATGCGGCTGGCACCCACGCCGTTTTCGCGCACCTTCCAGATCAGCTTTTGATCATGCTCGTTTTCGATGAGCCGGATCCAGGTGTGGTCATTGTCCATCGCGCGGATCTTCTGCATGGCCGCCCGCGCTTGCTGTCTCGCTTCCTTCTGGGAATCATCGCCGTACTCGAGCAGAACATACGTATCTGCGCGTGGGAAAAGATCCTCCCCGGGCATGTGGTTTCCCTTCCGGTGCTCGTTGTCGAGCACCTTGTGATGGAAACACTCCAGGCCGATGGGACGTAAATCACGAAATGGGGCGGCATGGTCGCCCGCTGTAAATACGTTTGGAAACCCCACCATCACGAGCGCCCGGTGCTGCGGGCTGTGAACCAGCTTCATCTTGGCGCGAAGGATCATCGCGCAGGTGCTTTCCGTGCCTACCAGGGCACGAGCTACTTGAAACTTGTTTTCCGGAAGCAGCTCGGGAAGATTGTAGCCGGAGACGCGGCGCGGAATATTCGGGAAGCGCGCTCGTATTTCATTGGCGTAGCGGTCGCGAATGCTTTTTAACTTGCTGTAGATTTCACCGCGGCGGCCGCCCTGACGGATGATCGAAGCCAACTCGGATTCGCTTGTCTCCCCCACCGTCATGCGGAGGCCGTCATAAGTAAGGATGTCAAGTTCTTCGACGTTATCCTCCGTTCTGCCCGCCATGACGGAGTGAACACCGCACGAGTTATTGCCGATCATGCCGCCTAACGTGCAGTACTCATGCGTGGCCGGATCAGGCCCGATAGTCAGATGGTGCTTTTCGGTTTCATCGCGAAGCGTATCTAGAATCAAACCCGGCTCTACCCAGGCGTATTTCCGCTTCGGGTTGATTTCGAGAATCCTGTTTAGATACTTCGAAAAGTCGATAACAACAGCCGTATTGCAGCACTGACCGGCCAAACTGGTGCCGCAGCCACGCCCGAAGATGGGAGCCTTGAACTCGCGGCACAGCGCGACGGTTCTGATCACGTCATCATAGGTTCGGGGCACTACCACGCCGATTGGCACCTGCCGGTAAATAGACAAATCGGAAGCATAGAGCGCCCGTGAGCCGCTGTCAAAGCGAACCTCGCCATCGATTTTGCGCTTGAGCGCCGAAGCCAGTTCTTCCGCCGCTTTGGGTTCCATTACTTCCTTGGAGGGGATCATTTTTCCTCCTTCTTCTTGTCTTTGCCCGTGATCTTTTCGGCAATACGGGGGACAGCGCCGTAATCGCTGGCCGGAAACAGAAATTCGTCCATCGCCTGCCGGCCAATAGTAAGTGAGATTCGCCCGCGATCACGTTCGCCTCGCGCCAGCGCCTGCGCCAAATGTTTCATCTCCGCCTTGGTCGCCTTTGGAGGCATCGGCGGTTCGTTCGGATCCGTGATGCACTCAATCACTGCCGGACCGTCGACAGCGAGAGCTTCTTTCAACTGGTCCTTGCAGCGCTTCGGATTATCAATGCGGATGCCCGTAGCTCCGCACGCCTCCGCCACCTTTACGAAATCGATGGGATACAGGTCGACGCCATATTCGGGATTTCCCAGGTAGATCATCTGTTCCCACTTGATGAGCCCCAGCGTGTTGTTCTTCAGGACCACAATCTTGACCGGGAGCTTATATTGCGCCAGCGTAGCCAGATCACCCATCATCATGCTGAGCGAGCCGTCGCCGGTGAAAGACACCACCTGGCGGCCCGGATGCGCTACCTGAGCGCCGATCGCATAAGGCAAACCGGCCGCCATGCTGCATAGCGTTCCACTGAATGAAAATTGCTGCTGCGCTCGCAGCTTCAGGCGCGCCACCCAGGTGGTGACGGTACCTGAGTCGCCGGTGATGATGGCGTCGTCGGCAAGCACCTGGCCCAGGTTCCACGCCACAACCTGCGGCTTCATTGGTTTATCGTTGCGGGTGCCGCGTTCCTCCATCAGCTCCCACCAGTCCTCCATTCCCTTTTGCGCCTGCTTCAAAAAGGTGCGGTCTTCATTGCGCGGCAGATACATCAGCAGTTCCCGCAGTGTGGCTTGTGCGTCGCCGACCAGTCCGATGTCCACGGGATAGCGAAGCCCGATGCGCTCCGGCCGGTGATCGATCTGAATGCCGAGCGTCTGGCCGGGTTTCGGGAGAAATTCGATATACGGGAATGAGCTGCCAATAATCAGCAGCGCATCGCAGTTTTCAAAGGCGTCTGAAGAAGGCCGCGTGCCGACGACGCCCGTTCCACCCGTGGTATATGGGCTATCGTCGGGAATTACGTCTTTCCCGAGCATCGCCTTCACAACTGGAGCGCCAAGCCGTTCGGCAACCTGCAGCACCTCTTCTCTTGCGCCGCGCGCGCCGGAGCCCACCAAAATCGCGATCTTCTTTTTGTTCTGCAGCGCACGCGCGGCCTTCTCGAGCTGGATTCGCTCGGGAATGCGCTTGGGTATCGTGAACGCCTCAGACGTGTGACCCTTCAGATTGCGCTTCGACCGTTTCTGATCGGCCATATCGGCAGTCTGGTAATCGATTGGCAGCGCGATATGTGCAACCGCGCGATTGCCGAGTGCAGCCCGGCATGCGTAATCCACAATATTCCGGGCGTGCGCCGGCCCCATCAGGCGCTGATTGTAAATGGCTACGTCTTGATAGAGGTAGTCCTGATTCATGTCTTGCAGGTAGTTGGTCCCGATCAGGTCGTGATAGGTCATGCCGGTGATCGCCAGTACCGGCGCCTGATCGATTTTGGCGTCGTAAAGGCCATTCAGCATATGAATGGCGCCGGGAGCCGCGGTGGAGAAACAGACACCGAGCTTACCGGTAAATTTGGCGTAGCCGGTAGCTGCCATTGCGGCAGTCTCCTCGTGACGCACGTGAATATACCGGATGCGGTCTTTGTGAGTACGCAGCGCCTCAACGAAACCGTTGATGCCGTCTCCGGGAAGGCCAAAAACAACATCTACACCCCAATCGATCAAACTCTCGACAAGAACATCGGACGCGGTCATAGCGATATCTCGTGCTCCGTGCAGGTGACGCCGAGGTGTTTGCTTGTGTTTCAGTAACGAGCAAAAGTGCGAGGTGCTCCTTTCCCGCGGTATTCTTTTAAGAGTCGAACCCATAAAACCGAGCGACAATCATGGCCACCAGTCGTTACGAAGAGGAACTTCGCCAGGTACAATCGCTTAGCCCTGCTGACCAAAAGCGTCTTCTTGAAGAGATCGCGGAACGGCTCGATGCGTCGCCAGAGCTGACAACCAGCATTTTGCAGCTACGGGGTCTCGGAAAGGACATCTGGCGCGACCTTGATGCGCAGGAGTACGTCGACCAGGAACGTGCTTCGTGGAATGGATAGATAGTCTTCGCGAGACAATCGTCGGCCTCGATACTGCTCCGCTGATCTACTTCATCGAAGAAAATCCCATTTCGTTGCCAAGACTCGAACCATTCTTCAAAGCCCTGGATGGCGGTTTATTCCGGGCGGTCACATCCACGATAAGTGACAGGACCGAACGCCACCGAGCGGTGGCTTCCCTACTCTGCTCGTAGCGCTTCGGCAGGATTGACTGCTGCAGCCCGTCGCGCCGGGATCGCGGCGGCGGAACAGCCTACAGCTATCAGGAGTAGTGGCGCCGCGACGAAGAACACGGGATCGTCAGCCTTGAATCCGGGCAAACGGCTGCTCAGCATCCGCTCCGCCGCAAACGCTAATGGAATGCCGGCGGCTACACCGGCCAGTAAGAGAACGAACGCTTCGCCTAAAATGGATCGGAAGATGCGTAACGGATCTGCGCCGAGCGCCATTCGCACCCCAAACTCACGCACTCGGCGCCTAACCGTGAACGCCAGCAATCCATACAGCCCGATCACCGCAAGACAGAGTGCCACTAGCCCAAAGAACGTGGATAAGCTTGCCAGCATCCGCTCGCCTGCGAGGTTTATGTCTATGGCATGCTCTAGTGATTCCGCCCCAAAACTGTACTCGCGGCCCAGTGCTCGGATCATTCTGTCCACCGATGGGACCAGACTGACCGGATTCGTGGCCGCACGGATCTCAAGCACGGCATACTGCAACAGCTTTGGATCCTGGAAGATCGGAAGATAAGCAATCAGCGGATCGACGTGATCCAGATTGCCGAACCGGGCATCATGGGCGATACCAACAATTCCCAAATTCCGGTGCGGCTTATCTTGTCCAACGGAAATGGTGCGTCCGACAGCATCACCGGCGGGGAAGAGCCGCCTCGCGAGAGACTCGCTGATGATCACCACTCGTTTCGTCGCCGGCGAATCAGCTTTTGAAAATTCCCGGCCTCTGACAATGGGCGTTCCCATCGTTTCAAAAAACCCATACGAAACAGCTTGTACATAGGACTTCAAAGATCCCGACTCTCCTGCGGATGTCGGTCTGGAGATTAGTTCGGTCCAGTCAGACCCGTTAACCGGCAGCCAATTCGAAATGGCCGCGGAACTAACGCCCGAAACGGATGAGACCTGGATCAGCAATTCGCGCTCATAGGCATCCATGTCCACCTTCCGGTATCCACCTGCTCTTCGGCTGAGGAACAAAACCGCCACGTGTTGCGGCTGGAACCCGAGATCGGCTGTACGCAGGTTCCGTGTCATGCGAAGCAAGAGTCCGGCGCTGACCAGCATAGCGACCGTCAAAGCCACCTGTCCGGCTATAAGAGTGCGCCGCAGCCAAGAACCGCGTTGGCTCATTATCGATCGTGTACCTTGACGGAGACCGCTATTGAGCGTCTCTTTGATGGTTACCCATCCTGGCGCCAGGCCAAACACAATCGCTGCCGCCGCCGCCACCGCAATCGTGAAGGCGAGCACGCGGCCGTCCGGGTCAACGGAGATCGTCAGCGGTATGGGACTGGACCACATAAATGCGAGCAGCATCCGGCTGAACCATAGCGCGAAGAGTGCGCCAGCGAAACCCGAAGCCGCCGAGAGCAGCAAACTCTCTATGAATAGCTGCTGCATAACACGACCACATCCTGCGCCGAGTGCAAGCCTGAGACTTATCTCCGGGGCTCGCGCGCTTGATCTGGCAAGCAGCAGCGTCGCAACATTCAGGCATGCCAGTAGTAGCAGAATTGCGACGGCGGTCATCAGGATGTTTAATGTATCCGTAAACCGGTTCCGCAGAAACGATTGGCCACGGGTGCCCGGCTCCACGCGAATGCGCCTTGAAAAATAATCGGCGGCTTCCATGGGGCTGAGCTTGGGCGGCTGTGTATCTTTTAGAATCGTCCGCCATAAAACGGCCAATTGCGCGCTTGCCTCCCTGAGTGAAACTCCCTTGCGCAATCGGGCCGAAATAAAAAGAACCGCCGTATTTGGATCGAAACCCAGCTTGTTGTGCAAAAGCGCTAAGGGCGAAATTTCGACCGGAATCGTCACATCCGCCGAAACGTCGATCTGTGGACTAGAGAACCGAGCAGGCATGACGCCAATAATTGAGAAGGGCTTGCCTTCGACGCGAACCGTTTTACCGAGAACGGCAGGATCGCGCCCGAAATGCTTCTCCCAGCACTGATAGCTGATCACCGCAACGTTCGTTATACCGCCGAGTTGCGAATGCCAATCTGGCGGCGACAAAGTGCGCCCGAGTACCGGATGCACAGGAAACGTGGAGTAATAATCTTCAGTAACCACCAACACCACTGATCGCGAAGGTACGCCGTTCACTTCGATGTTGAGAACCGGAAGCAGCCATCCCGACAAACTAGAGAACACCGTTTGCCGGCCGCGCAGTGCTTTCAGCTGAGTGTATGAGAGCAATTCGAACCCGCCCTTAGAATCGGTCGAAGCGATCTGAACCAGGCGCTCGGGGTGCGGCACGGCTAAAGAGCGAAAAGCCACCGCATTTAGCAGGGAAAAAATGGCCGTATTCGCGCCAATGCCGAGGCTCAGGGAAGCGATGGCGACCAGCGTGAACGCCGGCGATTTCATCAGCAGACGCAGCGCGTACGAAAGATCCTTTCTCAATCCGTCTATGAAACGCCCCGGCATCATTGTCAGGATACCGGGCTGAGAACCGCGTCATTAGCGGTCCTCAAACCGGAAATGTCAGAGGGTGTTCAGGAACGCAATCAGGTCCTTCTTTTCCTGAGGTGTAAAGCCGACGTTGAAGCGCTTGTTGTAAAAGTCGACTACATCGCCCAGTGTGGCGGCGGAGCCGTTGTGGAAATAGGGGGCGCGGCTGGCGAGTCCACGTAGGATGGGCCCTTTCATTCTCCCAATATCCTTCCACTGTCCGGTAATAAGGGCGCGACCCGGATCAGTTGTCGTCTTGATTTCATAGGTGGTCTTGTTCTGCAAAGTAATAACTGGGAGATAGCTCACATCGAGCGGACTATCCGGATCGCCGACACCGATGTTCAAAGGCGCGGATACGGAGTGATTGCCCACGTTGGGCGAGTTATGGCAGGTTCCGCACGTACCCGGAATGGAGGCAAGATTCAAGTCGTCATTCAGCCCGGCCACGCCGGTGATGTTGATCGGTTTCGAATTGAATAGAGTTTGCCCGCGGAGAATACGGGCGCGGCGTCGTTGCGGGCCCTCCTGCCAATCATCATCTCCGTCGTGCCATGTCCGGTTCGCCCAGGCATCGAACAGGCTAAAGATTACGGGTGTAAACGCTGTGCCGCGCGGGTTGCCTCCAAGAGGATCATTGATGCCGACAAAAAAAGCCGGCATGGTCTGCCTGGCGAGGGACAGTGGGCCGCCTATCGCGCCGCCGGCGTCCAGCGCGCCGGCCCGGTAGTCGAACGCTTGCGCGGTCATCAGCGCCGTTTCGAAATCCACGATGGCTTGCTGCTGTTGCGGCGTTAAGGGCACGGCACCTTGCGCGTGGCCGCTGGTTGCGTCCAGGGATTGATGGGCCAAATCCGCCAGCAAATCGCTCGGGTTCGTCGGAAAAGTAATCTTCTGGGTGCCCGTCTGGGGAGAGGACTCGCGGCCATCCCACATAAGCGTGCTCAAAAAACGCAGATTCGTGGACGGCAATGGACGCCGGTACACCGACAACGTGGATGCATCATCGCAGCCATATGGATTCGCGACGCTTACGACGTTGAACTCCGCATTGTCCGGCACCGCCAGCGCGATTCGAAGTAGCCCCTTTTTGATCAGAAGGCTATAGGCTTTGCGGCGGCCCTGTACGGTGGACGTGTCGATGTTATGGTCACAGGTTGAGCCGTCATTCGTTCTAAAGATCGGATCCAAACCTTGGGTGAGGTCGAAACGAATCCGCACTTCATCGGCAGAAATGCTCCAGCCTTGAGCTGGCCGATGGCAGGAATCACAACTGCGGCCATTTGTGCCGAGGGACTGAAAAAACGGGCCACTCAGATCAATTGGCTGGTTATTGGTGTTGTAAGTTTCCAGCAGCCCAGTTGCGTTAGGAAACGGGAATAGATTGGGCAAAGACTGCGCGTTGGCCATCCACGCGCTCATCAGGCCTGCTGTCACCAGCGCCAGTCTATTTTTCACACTGCTCGACATATACACGCCTCCGGCATACTCTTTAGTGGCACGAGCGATGCGCACATGACAGCTTCTATCAAAATATTTTGATATATTTGAGGCTGCAATTCAGGTTGCATCCCCGTCCGCGGAAAGGGAACATCCCACCTGAACAAGTTTCTGAGCAGCGAGCATCGACTTCTCTTCTGCCCGTCATAGCGGACGCCGGGCTATAGAAGGAGGAGTACATGTCTCGTCAATTACCTCAAAAACCGAATCTCGAACATCTAAAGAAGCAAGCCAAAGAACTGCAGCGCAGCATGCAGCAGGGCAAACTGGCTGACGCACAACATACGTTAGCGAATGAATACGGTTTCGCCACATGGGCGAAGCTGAAGTCACACGTTGAGGCGCTGGGGCTCAGTCCGGCAGAGATGTTGAAGGCGGCCGTGTGCGACAGCGATGCAGCGCAGGTCCGCGAGATCCTTGAGCGTTATCCGGAGCTGCGGGCGAGGATCGACGATCCGCTCCCCGACTACGGCTTCGGCCAACACGCGTTGTTCGCGGCGGTACAGCGCAGTGATCGGGCGACAATCGACGTGCTCCTGCGCGCGGGCGCCGACATCCGGAAGCGAACCGAGTGGTGGGCGGGCGGATTCGGCGTGCTGGACGATTGCGATCCGGGCCTGGTGGACTTTCTGTTGGAACGCGGAGCGGTGCTGGATGCGCATTCGGCTGCGCGGCTGGGAATGCTGCCGAAGCTGAGTGAGCTGGTGGCGGCGGACCCAGGCGTAGTGCACGCAAGAGGTGGAGACGGGCAGACGCCGCTGCACTTCGCCTCGACGGTGGAAGTTGCGGAGTTCCTGCTTGCGAACGGCGCCGATATCGACGCTCGCGATGTGGATCATGAATCGACACCGGCTCAGTATATGCTTCGCGTCGAGCAGAGGCGGCACTATCCGAAGGACCGCCAGGATGTGGCTCGCTATCTGGTTTCACGCGGTTGCCGTACGGATATCTTGATGGCGGCGGCGCTGGGCGACACGGATCTGGCGCGGCGCCATCTGGATAGCGATCCCGCGTGCATCCGGATGAGCGTATCGGAGGAATGGTTTCCAAAGCAGAATCCGCGCGCAGGCGGCACGATCTACATCTGGAAGCTGGGGGCGCACCGCACCGCCCATGCAGTGGCCCGCAATTTCGGTCATGAGGAGGTTTTCCAGTTGTTGATGGAGCGGACCCCGGAGGACCTGAAGCTGGCGCTGGCATGCGAACTCGGCGACGAAGCGGTGTTTCATGAATTTCTTTCGAAGAATCCGGATGCGGCCAGCATGCTTTCTGAGGCGGATCAACGCAAGCTGCCCAATGCCGCGCAGAATAACAACACAGCGGCGGTTCGACTGATGCTGGAGGCGGGTTGGCCAGTGGATACTCCGGGAGAGATGGGGGCGACGGCGCTGCACTGGGCCGGGTTCAACGGCAACGCGGAGATGACGCGCGAGATACTCCGGTTTCATCCTACGCTCGAATTGAAGTCGCGTGAGTATGCGGGGACCGCGCTGGGGTGGGCCGTGTACGGGTCCGGAAACGGTTGGCATCGAGAGACCGGGGATTTTGTGGGGACCATTCGGGCGCTGCTTGAGGCTGGAGCCACTCTACCAGAGCACGCGGAGGAACTGGAGCCGAGCGAGGCCGTCCTGGAGGTGCTGCCATGAATTCGAACAGACGCCCACTCTCGGTGACGATTCTCGGATGCGTGTATCTTGCGGTGGGCATCATCGGCTTTGTTGCCCACTTCACCGAATTCCAGGCGAGGAATGCGTTTCAATACGACGCCGTCTGGATTGAACTCACCGAGTTCCTAGCGATTCTGTGCGGAGCCTTTTTGCTGCGAGGCCACAATTGGGCCCGCTGGCTTGCGCTCGCATGGATGGCCTTCCACGTGATCTTGAGTGCCTTTAATGCGATCCCGGAATTCGCGATCCATTGTTTGTTCTGTGCCGTGATTGCCTGGATTCTTTTTCGACCCGAGGCTGCGCGATATTTTCGCGCTGGTGGGATGGAATCAACGTAAATACGAAAGTCCTGCCGCAGGGCCGCGCTACTTCTTCCGCATCTGGCTGATGGCTACTTCGTTCTTCTGGCCTTCCACAATTAGATGGTCATCGTTGCTGAAGTATGTGAGCTGGCGGCCCTTGGTGGTGCCCTTGAAACTGTCGTGCATCTGCGGCGCGCCGCCGTTTAAGACCACTTTGTCGTCTTTGGTGTAGTATTCGCAATGTTCTGCTGTACCGGTTCGTGTTCGGGTCGGCGAGACCACTTCCGAAATCTGAACGTCACCATTGGCAATGGCGTGATCGAGCGAAGAATCATTGCTGTTGTCCTTCGTTTTGGGCGTGAGAAATGCTCGAATCTCTTTCGAAGTGACGGTCATCTTGTCGCGCACCAGCTTTGCGCCGCCCGTGTACAGTGCAATCCGAGTATCGTCGCGGTACAACAATTCGGGCGCGTGCACGACGGTATAAATGGGAGGAGGATCGGCAATAGCCTGCTGCTTCCCTGCATCAGGCGTCGACCGGTTGTCCACCAGCTCACTGACGACGTTTCCGACAGCATGGAGGGACTGGGCGTCGCGGTCCACGTCAATTTTATCGGCAGAGATGCGGTTCGCCCCTTGCCACATCACGACGTGCCCTTCATAAAATACTTTGGTGTTGTCCTCGCGGGTCTGCATCCGGTCGGCTTGCGCCTGCATCGATTTCGTATCGTCCAGCATGGATGTTCCAGGCTTCTCGTTTTTGTCAGGCGCGTGCGCCGAAAGCACGTGTCCGCTGGCATCCATGTCGCCGTTGGCCTGGTTCATGACAATCTGGTCTGCTACCGCGGAACCCGTATCGTCCAGTACATGCGCGTGATCCGTTAGGGTAATGCGGTTGATGGTCTGCTCCAGAAACGCTTTCTTCGCCCAGGCGCGGCGGGCACCCTCCTGGTAGCGGAAATTGCCGGTCTGGTCAATGGTCGCGATCTGGTTCGTATTCGGTGTGAATTTTGCGATCATTTGATCGCTCCAGGTCAGGGCGGGCGTTGGCTTCCCGGTTTTGGTTGTGCTCTTTTGAGCGCCGGCCGGTTTATCGGTGTGAGTGGCCACATTCCAGGCGAAGAAGGTATCGACGTAACTGCCGGCTCCGTACAGCACGCGCAAGTGCGAGGCGTCCAGAATTCGATGCGACTGGTCCGGCCGATTGGGCTTGAATTCCAGTTGCGCCTGCGAAGGAGCGCGAATCTCCTGCACATCCTGTCCGCCGGGCTTCATCTCCAGTACGATATGCTCGCTCCGTAAAATACGCGTCTCGGGCAGTTGGATGCCGGGTTGGGGCAGAGGCGTCGATTCAGCCACCGCATGCCCATCCGCCAGGACCAAATGAAGCTGGCTATCGCTGGCGGGCACGCCGTTGCGCACCGTCGGCGCAATCGCAAAACGCAGATCGGCACGCTCGCCGGTCAACACGGTGCGCGCTGCCGGCTGGCTCGAAACAACTCGCGCGTTCTTGTCCCCGATAATCTGGACCAGGTTGCCGTCATCGTCGAACATCGCGGTCATCTTGTCGGCCGAGTAGCCGGTCTGCCGGTCTTCGCGAACGTCCGTACCGAAGGCGTGGTCAGCGTCGATCTGGTGCAGAACGCCGTCCTGCAAGGTGATGAGCGAGTTCTGCGCCTGAATGGTGGTGGTCCGCCGCTGCATTTTCGACCAGGGCGAGAGGTAAACTTTGCCTTCGCCCTCTTTGTAAACCAGATCGCCCGCCTCGACATGAATTTTGTTTTCTGCCGGGCCGTTGCCGATCCAATCGAGCGAGACCTGCGATTTCAAGTGCAGAGTCTTGGTATTGGGATCGTAATCGAGTCCAACTCCCTGCCCATCGCCTTGCGGGAAGACGAACGAAGCAGGTTGATCGGTACTCGCTTTGCCCGTTTTGGTTTCGTACTTCACTCCGGAAGTGGTCACCTGCACGCGCTTTTTCGCCTCGCTTGCATCTTCCGCGTTCTTATCCGCGGGGACGTTGATGATGATGTGAACGGGCGCGTTCGATTGCAGGAGTCCGCTGCCTTCGTTGAAAAAGGCTTTCTGGGTCTGCACATAGGTGTAGGTACCGGCATTCTTGTCGTAGAGCCGTAAACGGACGCCCCTCAGCTCGAACGTAGACGGATCATGCGTGCCCTCGAAGGAATCGGCAACAGCCCGCATTATCGGCTTGCCGGTTCGATCGTCGGTTTTCTCTTCATGCCAGTCCTGGGCGATCCCCTCATCGCCGACTTTGATGTGGGGAACAGGCGCGGCGTGCCGGGAGCGCGCCTTATCCAGGCGTAATTTGTAGGTGTAGCCGACAGCGGCGATGAGGAGCACTGCGGCAATAGCCACAAAAACAGAGATACGCCGCATGTTCTAGGAAGGTATGCATTTTCAGGATAACAACGCGAACCTTCAAACTGTCCTTTGCTCAACCGCCGCTCAAACGCCGCATGCAAAGCATGGTGATGTCGTCAGACTGAGGAGCGCCCGCTGTAAAACCAGTGACCTCGCGCGTGACATGACCGATCAAATCTCTGCAACCGAGCGCGGAACAAGCGCCTAGTGCGGCAATCAGGCGTTTGTCGGTAAAATCGTCTTCGGCCATATTCTGGGCTTCGGGAACTCCGTCCGTGTACACGAACAGCGCGTCTCCCGGCTTCAAATGCACGGAGCTACCTTCGTAGCCTGGACCGTCGAACAGTCCGAGCGGAATTCCACCAACATCGGAAATGGGCTCGATTGCTTCGGCTGCGTCCGCTCGCACTAAATAAGGAGGGTTGTGGCCGGCATTACAATACTGAAACTCGCCGGAATGCAAATCAAGGAGGCCATAGAAGCAAGTGGCGAACATTGTGCTGACGCGCTCGCGGACCAGGAAGCGATTCACCTCCTGAAGGCACTCCGCGGGAGATACACTGCGCAGCGCGGTGGTTTTCAACTGCGTACGGGTCACTGCCATGTAGAGAGCAGCGGGAATGCCTTTGCCGGAGACATCTCCAATGACGACACCCAGCCGGTCTTTATCGATGAGGAAGAAATCGAAGAAGTCGCCGCCGACCGCGCGCGCTGAGGTCATTTGAGCGTGCAGATCGAAATCCGTACGCTCAGGGAAAGGCGGGAAGGTTCGCGGAACCAGAAGGTGCTGGATGGTTCTGGCGGTATCGAGCTCGCGTTGAATGGTAGCGAGCTGCTCACGATCCCGGGCAGCACCTACCATATCCGCGCAAAGAAGCGAGTTTTCGATGGCTGCGGCGGTCTGAAGAGCGATTGTGTTGAGTAGTTTCAGATCGGCGGCCGAGTAGTTTGCGCCTTCGGCAGTATTGGACAGCGCAATGACGCCTACTGTGCGTTGTCCTGCTCTCAGTGGGGCGATGAGCAAGGACGCAAAGGTCCGCTCTAAGCCGGAGGCGCGGTGATCAGAAGCACAATGATTTATGATTTCGCCGATGCCGCGTTCGAGAATGGCGGCTCCGAAGCGCGAATCGGGAGCAAGGCAGCCCGAAATAGATGGGGCATCAACGAAGGAATTCCCGAATGAGGCAACGCTGCGAAGATGGCCGTCCGGCTTCTCAAGAACGAGGATGCTGCCGTGTGTAGCAGGGATGAGCCGCCGCGCCTGGGCCAAGGCGGATTCGCCTACAGCCGACGAGGTTGAGAACAGCGGCGAGCTGCTCAGACAACTGCTCGATCAGGTGAACTTCCCGGTAGAGGTGAAGAACTTCGGAAGCCAGCGCGCGCCTTTCCAATTCACCAGCCGCCAAATGTGCGAGTAGCGATGCGAGAGCGTTCGCGGAAGCGGGCGGACCCACCACGAAACCGAGCGTGACGTCCTCAACGAGAACTGGCGCTTGAAAGGCGTTCGAGCTATTCGCCGCGCGATCGCCCAAAAGCAGGTTGCCGGACGAATCAAGAATGCAGATATTGCTGCCTAAGGCCTCGAGCAAAGATACGAGAGCGAGGGAGCCGGCGGACTTTGAACTCAGCAGAGTCTTGAGTCTGAGACTAGGCATAGGGCTCGCTCAGCGGGTTGGCAGGCCGAGGACGGAGCGGGCTTGCGCCAGCAGTGCATCCGGATCGAAGGGTTTAGTCATATATAGGTCAGCGCCTACTTCCTGCCCGCGCTGGCGATCGAACTCCTGCCCCTTCGCAGTGAGCAGCACGACGTGAATGTGACCCAGTCCCAGTTCCTTTTTTACTGCTTTGCAGACATCGAAGCCATTTTGCTTCGGCATCATGACATCGAGAAAAACCAGATCTGGCTGCTCTTCGCGGATGGTCTCGAGCGCCTCTTCACCATTCGCAGCGGTAAGAAGATCCACGCCATCATCTTCCAGTTCTTCCAGGGCCTGTTGGATCAGCGTGCGCAAGTGTGGTTCGTCGTCAACGATCAGGATCTTCATGGTTTCACTTAGGGGTAAATGAGGAAAAGAACGTTTTCCATGCCTCTCTCAAAACGCAGCGCGCGGACGCCTTCGTTGCTGGAGAGCAGGGAATTCAGGATGATAATGTCCGGTTTCGAGAGCACGGCTCTGGAAATCAAGTCCGAGCCGTTCGATTCGACGACATCATAACCGCGCGTTTCGAGCACATCGGTGAGAGTGCGGATAGTGGACGCATCCTCATCCACCACCATCACCTTCTTCCTGGATTTACCCTGGCCGAGCAGCGCGTCCACTTCGTGAAACAGCGATGCGGTGTCGATGGGTTTGGTGAGATAACGGTCGACTCCAACGCGATAGCCGCGCTCCTTATCTTCTACGATGGACAAAATGATGATGGGGACGTCCATGGTAGTGGGATCGTTCTTCAGCACTGCCGCCACGTCAAAGCCGTTCATCTCGGGCATCATGACGTCCAGAATCACAAGGCCGGGAATCTCTTCGCGGATCAGCGCCAACGCCTTCCGGCCATTCTCGGCGAGGCGCACGGAGTAACCGGCCTCCATCAGCTCCTGCTGTAGTAACGAGCGGATGTTCGGATCGTCGTCGACGACGAGTACAGACTTGTTCTGCGGCTCATGGGCCGCGGCTCTCTCTCGCAACTGCCGCAGCAACGATTCGATATCGACAGAGCGCCGGGCAGCAGGCAGGCCGGTTTCGACAGCCGAACCGGATACCGGAAGCGTGAAAGAGAACGTGCTGCCGTGCCCGGGCTCGCTCTCCACCCAAATCCTTCCTCCGTGATATTCGACGATCTCTTTGCAGATAGGCAGTCCCAAGCCGGTGCCTTTCGGCTTGTCGGTCAGGGTGTCGCCCACCTGTTTGAACTTTTCAAAGACCTTCGGCTGATCTGCCGGAGCAATGCCGATTCCGGAGTCGATGACGCTGACAACCACATCCTGATCGCGCAGCAGGGCGGCGCAGGTGATAGAACCCGAATCAGTAAATTTCACGGCATTCGAAATCAAGTTGATGACAACCTGGATTAAGCGGTCCTGGTCTCCGGTGACCGAAGGCAGATCGGGTTCAATAGCCCGGACGACATGGAGATTTTTTGCTTCCAATAGGGAAGCGGTAGCCCCGATGGCGCGCTCCATGACATCGGAGATGGACACTGCCGCCATGTTCCAAGTGAACTTGCCAGCCTCGATTTTGGCGAGATCGAGAACATCATCGATCAGCTTGGTCAGGCGCTCTCCTTCACTGATTACGACGCCCAAATTTTCGACCACCTGGCGTTTGGTTTGCTGAACTTTCCGGTCGTCTTCCGGAATGAGCGGGAAAAGACGTTCCTCGAGCCGGCGGCGGATGATCTTAGCAAAGCCGAGCACAGACGTGAGGGGCGTGCGCAGCTCATGGCTAACTGTCGAAAGAAACGAACTCTTGGCAGCATCAGCCTGTTCCGCGGCCTCGCGTGCCTGGCGCGCTTCTTCGAAGAGCGTTGCGTTGTGGAATGCCACACCGACGGCGGAAGCGATGGTGGATAGGAGACGCTGGTCGGCTTCCGTGAAGCGGCCTTCCTGGTCGGTGGACTGGACACTGATCACGCCGATGGTTTGACCGCCCGACGGGATGGGAACACCGAGATAAGAGGCAGTAGGCCGGCCGATCTGCTCAATACCGAGCGCGGCGCGCTTCCGGTTCAGGTTTTCGTTGATGAGCAGCGGCTGCCCGGTGCGGATGATCTGGGAAGTAAGGCCGGCGCCGAAGGGCCGCGAGGGCGCATCTTCGCCGAACGTATACGGGAAGTGCAGCGTCATCGTACCGCGATCGAGCACGGAGACGTAAGCAATGGGCGCGTGAAAGAGTTCGCGGACCTGATCGCCCACGAGTTGAATCAAGCTGTCCCGGTCAAGCTGCGTAGCCAAGGCTTGCGTGATCCGATTGATGGTCACCAGTTCCGCGGCACGTTCTCGAACCTGATGCTCGCGCTGGTTGATAACGCCGTAAGCGTTCGCGTTATCCAGCGCAATGGTGGTGTAAGCCGCCAGGTTTTCGAGCAGCCTGAGATGCTGCTCCGTGTAGGCGTTTTTCTTGAAGCTCTGGATGCTGAGCACGCCCAAAACGCGCTCCTGCGCGACAAGAGGCAGATAAATCATCGAGGCGGGCGGCTGTGCCATGCTGCCATCTTCCAAGGTGCGTCCGGCGTGTTGGTAGGAAGCGATGTACTTTGTGGACGCGGCGGCAACGTCGTTCAGCAAAATAGGCTGGCGATGGTCGATACACCAGACTGCCAACTGATTCTTGTCTTCCGTACTGCGCGTATACGGGGCATAGCGCTTGCCGTTTTCGATGGCGAGAGTGTATTCGATCAGATTCTTCTCCGGCCGGTAGAGGCCGACACCGAAGATGGCGGCGTCCACGATCTGGTTTACGCGCTCATACAGTTTGAACAGAATGGTATTCAGATCGAGCGAAGCAGTAATCTCTCTGCCGATCTCGCTCAGCAGTTCAATGCTGTCCCTCTGCGCAGCGATCTCAGACGCCTGCGCGCGAATCTCGCCTGTGCGCTCATTGACGGTAGCTTCCAGTGCTTTGGCCTGAGCTTCGAGCTCCTCCGTTTTACGGAAGGCCTTCTTGCGCTCGTAAGCGACAACGAATCGCCAGAAAGCGAGCGTCAGCAGCAAGAAGAGCAGGACATAAACCAAATAAGCGAGTTTGGTTCGATCCCAGGGCGGCAGGATCGTGAACGCGTAAAGAGCTTCCTCGCCCATGCGGCCATCGTCCGCACGCGAGCGCACCTGGAAGCGATAACTGCCCGGGCCCAGGCCGCTGTAATTGGCTTCTTTTTGGGTGCCCCAGGCAGACCAGTCCTTGTCTAAACCTTCCAGGAAATATTGGTAGGCGGTGCTGGACGGATTGCCGTACGTGAGCGCGGCAAATTGGAAGCGCAGCGCGCTGCTGCCCGGTTGCAGGCGTTTCTCGGAGCTATCACCAGTTCTGTCCCCTCCGTAGATGACCTGCGACCCGGCATCGACTCTGCGCACCACGGTTGGGAACTGCCGTGTCGCGATTTCCTTGATGCGAGGATCGAAGCGGACAAGGTTCTCGCCGAAAAACCAGACCGTGCCATCCGGCTGAGGCCGTAAGAAGAAGAACCGGAAGCGACTGAGGCGGCGGTAGGTATTCTCGTCGAGATGCCAACTCCCGTCGGGTTGCCGGGTAAACAGGCCTTGACGCCGGATATCGGAGGAGAAGGAGCCAGACCAAACTTTGCTGTCACCGTCTCCATAGAGACCATACACGCTATCGGGTGCGCCAATGGGCAGCAAGAAGCGGTTATCGACCACAAACTTGTGAGCCGCGTCATCCCAGCGGAACTCCCGGTTTACGCGCTCGACGGTTGCAAAGATGCCGCCGGCAACGAAGTTTGCAAAGCTTGGGCCCTCAGGGAGACCTTGTTTGGTTCCCAGAAACCGGCTCTGGAATTCCGCATACCGGAAGGAGCGACCTCGATGCGAACAATCTGGTTATCTCCGCCGCTCGCCCACAGAATCCCTGCTGCGTCCTCAACCACGCTCCTGGCTGTATAGACGAGGTTTGGCAGTCTGCCCTCGTCCATCCACGAACCTCCATTCCAGCCCATGGAGCCCACACCGTCGGAATGTCCGATGAATACGCGCGATGGGTCCTTTTTGGAAACACTTATATCGTAAGTTTGCTCGGGAAAACCGTGGAGGCCGGGCATGGCGGCAACAAGCGCGTCGCCCTGCAGTTTCATCACGCCCTCGCTGGTGGCCGCCAGCAATTGATCAGGCGCCTTGCCGGCCGGATCCTTAAATACAACCAGCGTCCACGCCTGAGTGGGACCGGTGATGGTCGCATCCGTAGGCCGGCCGGTCTGCGGATCGGGAACGATTCGCGAGAGGCCGCTGCGCCCCGCGGCAGTTGTCCGATATAGATAGCCGTTAAACTCGGCTACATCTAACGTGGTATCGCGCGAAAAGATAGAGACGGGAGAGTTTACTTCGACGCGAGAGATCCCGGTATCTAAACCGAGCCAGAGCGCGCCTTCCCGATCCTGATAGGCCGAGAGGACGTCGGAGCCCAGGATGCCGTCGCTCTTGTCAATGATCTGGTGAAGCGTGCCGTCGTGCCCGATGAGTACAGCGCCGCCGTTCAAAGTGGTAGCGCAGATGGTTCCATCTCGCAGCAGAGTGGACGTGTAGAGCCTGTGCGTTCTAAGATACTCGTCCGCCTGCGTTACAAGGGGCGTGACCTTTTGGCCATCGTACAGGCTAAACAGTTGATCGCGCGCCGAGACCAGGATGTGGCTCTGATCGAAGGGATGCAGGAATAACTTCACGGAGGAGCGATAGGCCTCGGCCCCCGGCAGATTACGTAGCTCATCGCCCACAATCTCCTGGAGCCCGATTCCGTTCTGAGCGGTGTAGGTACGGCCGTGCAGGTAGGCGAGCGCCTGGAATCTTGATTCCGCTGCCGGTAACCAAACCTGCATGCGCTTTCCATCCCAGCGGAAGAGCCGCTCATAGCTGCGGAAGAAAATGCCGTGCGGGGTCACCAGGGTCTGCCAAATATCGGTGAAGCCGCGATCCTGCTCCGGGATTTTTCAATCAGCGAGACATACCGGGCGGTGCCGGTCGCGTCCGGTGCAACATAACCGAAGTTTCCGCTCGCGCCTACCCAGATTCGGCCGCGATCATCGACGGCAACGGACCGCACAACGCTCGAAGGAAGAAAAATCTTTCGCCAGGTGGCGCCGTCGAACTCGATCAATGCCGAGCTCGAGTCGCCGAAGTACAGGATGCCGCGGCGGTCTTGGGCAATCGTCCAGACTTGGCCGCCACCATTGTAGTCCCGGAATGAATAGTTCTTGACCTCCGGCATTCCGATTGCGGAGGCCGGTTGCGCTGGACCGTGGGACCTTGCCGATGACCTCGGCTGTGCGGAAAAGGCAGGCGTCAGAAAGTAAGCTAACGATACTTGCAGCGCGAGTATGCGACTGATAACTGATGGTCGGATCAAGTTTTCTACCGGAGGTTACGCGGATGCCAAATAGGTTTAATGATAGTAGGAGCGGACGAGGCGGACAAGTCCCCTAGTCCAGCACGGTACTACTCCCTCGTTTGCCGGTAGCAAAACCTTGGGCGGGTGTCGCTCCGCACGCCGCCGCTTCCCCCTGTGATGCGGACGATATAAAATCTGAGTGGGTTCTTGTCATGTCAATGAGCGCCAACAATTATATTTACTTTGTTTTGTGTGAATTGCAATCAACTCTTGTCACTCAGGCAGGAAGTGAACTACCGATGGGTGGCCGGGCACGGCTAGGGACTCGTGCGCCGTGCCAAGAGTGGCTGTGCCGGTGACTAGGAGGCGGTTTCGGCGGCGATGACGCGGTCGACGCGGCCGGAGATGCGATCTTCGGGGGTCTCGAGCTTCATGTTTTGCAGCTCCTGGTTATCGACTTTGGCTTGCGCGAGCAAAACGCTCCATTTGTGGAGCTCCTGCCGGCGATTTTCGACGGCTTGGCGGCGGGCTTCTTCGGCCTGTTTGCGCTGCTGCGATTCGAAGCCAATTTCCGCTTTTCGCTTTTCGGCTCTGAGCTTTAGCAGGTCATTCAAGCTTTTGTGAAAGGCGCGCTCATTGGTGGTCTGGTAGCGGAGGTAGAGCGCGAGCTGTTTCTCGTCGATTGAATCGGTAAAGCAGGTGTTTTGCAGGGTCAGGGCGCGGGTGCGCAGCCACCAGGATTGCGCCATCTCCGTAACGAGCAGGGTTTCGGTCGGCGTGACAGGCTGGTGCTCTTCGGTTAGCTGCTGAACGAGATGATTGAATTCGCCTGCGTTCTCCGAGCTGATAACTCTGAAAGCACCAGCGAAACCGTGGCGGAAATTGTTCTGGCAAGAAATGGCTTTACCGGTATCGGATTTTGGACCGGTGGAATGCTGCGCGTTCGCTTGATTAGCCGCGACCTGGGCTTGAGTAGACATAGGTTCTCCGCCCGAAGGATAGAATGCGAGCGTTCCTGCTCCATGAGATTTAACCCGCAATCTGCTGAGCGGGATCGGGGTAGATTTTTTAGGTTGTTTGTGAATACGGGGCGCGCACGGTTTGGTATTACGCTTTCCCCTCCGGTTTTATGTTCGGCATTCCCACCCGCATCGTGGTTTCTTTGACCGACACGACCTTACCACCCGCGCAGCTGAACGAACAATCGACACCAAATAATCCCGCTATTCGAACGTCCACGCGTTGTGCGTTTTCGTGGAGGACAATTTCTTGCAACACGTTTTGATGGTTGAACCCGTCCAGATGAAGGTCATCTATATCTTCGAAATCTATACAGACGATGCAATCGGGCCCTGGGCGTTCTCCCCCTACTCTGCGCACCGGTGTAAGCAGACACAGGGCGAGCAGCGGTTTTTCGCTTCTGTCGAGGCGGAGGCTGAGGACCTCCGCATCATGAAAGCTCGTCTCGAAACCGACCGCTTCGAATACTCTCTCAATCCCTGTAATGCATGGCATCGGCATGATTTCCTTACGGCCACGTAGTTGGATATCCGGGCGGAATATCACCAGGCTGTGGCGCGCGCGCGGGCCCTCTGACGGGCTTACTGCCACTCCAGTTCCAATCATGCACTTCTGGGTCCCAAGGGCTATGCGTTTGGTCGCCGTAATCGATGTCTCTGCCTGCCTTTCCGCTTCCATCGAAAACCCGGACAACTTTTCCCTTGCTTGCCCCTTTGGAAGATGGATAAGTCTGAACCGAATTCGGCGCCTGCCCCTGCACGGGCGTCCGTTGCATCTGGAGCAGCCCTAACTGTTGCAGCAACTGCAGCGAGTTAATGACAATCTTTGCGGTGGTGTATATAACTACGTTCTGCATTACTTGGCCCAGATTCGGACAACCGCAAGTACCTGAGGTCTGTTCGGCGGCGTACAGGTCGTCAAAGTTAGCGGTGCTCATCTCCAGGGTGTACGATCCGTTCCCGTTGCTAACGGCGCTGAGGATAACGCTGCTCAAACCGTTTTGCTGAATCACCGTGTTGATACTTTGTACCGTCGCCGATCCCCCGTTCCCTGGGCTGCAATGGCCGTTCGATACAAATCCATTGCCACCGCCAGTGCCGACACTATTCCCGTGAAAGGTGGCATTTGGAGACGTAGTCGACCCGGAGACCGTCGCGATGGAGGGTGAAATCGCCTGCCACGAGTAGGAGTATCCACCGCCGCCGGACCCGTAGCTCTGCCCGGAGCAAGCATTTGGGTCATACGCCGTACACGTTAGCCCAAAGATCTGTCCAAGACTGTAAGGCGAGCTGTCATCTGAGATAAGAAGGTTGATCGCTGATGTGTAGATGCCGGCCCCGCACAAAACAATGTTATATCCGCAGCTGAAGTTCCGCGCTAGCCCGGCCGCCTGGTTTGAAACCAGCAGACGACCCGCGGCTTGGCCGGGGTCAGCCGTGAAACCAGCTTATTTCGCCGGTTTTGGCTGTAACCGGCAACGTTAAATTGTGCATATCCTTTACTTGATTTCGGATCACGTCTCCTATCAGGATCTCTTTCGTTTCGCTTGGCTGCAGGCGATACTCCTGGTGCCACGTCTTATCTTCTGCCACGATATTGACGTTGAACAATACTGTTTCCTGGGAGCGATTAAACAGCAGCGCGGTCGATTGATTAGCGCCTTCGATGCTCCATGGGTGGCCGCCACCGTTATTTACTTCCGCGTCTTTACCTATGAGCTGCACGGCTGGATATTGATCCTGGCCGCGCATGCTCAGGCTGCTCATGACGGTCCCGGGGGCGGCATCGGATCTGACTACGAAGGAGTTGCGGAGTAGCGGATCTCCGCTCAGGTCCGGCAATGCAACGTGCTGTACTGTTCCGGCCGGCAGTGACACTGTTGCGACTGTTCGTATTTGCGGAGAGTCCCCGATCATGGAACTGTAAGAAACAGACACCGTCGTTGACTTCTGGCCATAGTTTGCCACCGCCAGATCTGGTTTGAAAATATCTCCGGGCAAGAGATCCGCTGTTCCGATAGGTACGCCAGGAAAGATCGTTTCTTTTGAGCGAAGCGACGCGACGTTCGTAAAATTCAAAGCAATCTTGGCCTGGTGCTCTCTTCCGATGCTGGATACGCCCCAAACAGCTAATGAACCGACGGAGGCGTTTGTTGAAACGTCGATCGCGACGGCCGCGGGGCTTTCCCTTGTTGCCTCAAATACGCTTTCAAATCCGTTCCTGGCCGAATCGAAGGCTTCCCGCCCGTTGCACGCAGGCAGAGCCAACATTTGCCCCGTCCCCAATTCGATGGACCTATGCGCGACGGAACCATTTTCCACTAGGCACGTCACCTCAACATGCTGCTGTACCGCGCTGGTGCTGAATAGGGCAATAGTTGGTGACGTAACGGCGGAAGGAGAAATGGCACGGTAGTGTGACGGCAAGTGCGGATCGACGGAAATGAACTCTTCTTCCAAGTAGGTCGGCGGCATTGACCGATTGCCCACAATTGATAACTGAGCGGCAAGGGCCATGCTAGTGACTTCCATGGGATTGGGAACGAGCTCGATAGAGCCGGTAATCTGTTTTTCGCCGGCGCTGGCGAGCAGCTCCGAAACGGCTAATCTGGTTTGGCTATGCGCCGGGAACGTGACCAGCTTCCGGCCCAACTCAGATCCATCTGGAGCTCTCGCGATCAAAGTGCCGTGCACCACTTTGGTGACCTCATTCACCATTGTGATCGAACTCTGGTAAGCGTCGCTTTCGACAAAGAAGGGCGCAACCAATGGCATCGACATGGGCATCTCCGCCGTCTGTTGACTGGAGTTCCGTGGATGCGCACGCCCGTAGCTAGGGTTTGCCGGTACGGGATTGTTCTCTTGAGCACGTCCGGCGCTGCATAGGCTGAGCGCGATGGCAGCGCAGCTAACCAGCGATGTTGAACGGAACATATATTCTCCTTGTGTGTTGTTACCTAACGGCTTCGGACAGCCGCAGTGTTTTCAGAAATTCAATGACCGCTCCCTGGCCGTACGGAGAAAGAGCGGAAAATGCCTGCTGTGTAGAAAGCGCTTCTCCAAAATGGTTGAGAATCGCTTCCCGGATGGTGGTGAACTGGCCGTGGTGGAAGTAGTTCGGCTTGCTGCTGACGGTCCACAGGCGCTTGGTGAGGAATTTCGAGTTGCCGGCGAAGAACTGTGTCGAACCCGCGGCTGAGTTTTGGTTGAGGACCTCGCGGTTTGGGTCGTTCGGGCCGCTGCAGATGTCGTGCAGCTTGAAATCGGTGTAAAGCGGAACCATAACAAGGCCGTTCATCGGCTTCAGCCGGGGTTGGGGCAGATCGTCGCTGGTAGAGATCGACCGAGAGCGCGGGGCTTCGCCAGTTGCGAGATTGCCGGGCGGATTGTACGGGTTCGGCTCGGTGTAGATCCAACCCTTACGATCGAGTGGGAGCGCTGGGATGTGGCATGCGGCGCAGCCGATTTGCTGGAATAATTTCTCGCCGTCGCGTGCGGCGCGCTGAATAAGTGGGTCGTTCGGTAAGGATCTTGACGGCACGGGCAGGGTTGCCTGGAACAGTGTGCAGGCGGTAATATCGGCGCGCGTCAGCTCGTTCACTACACCGTCGCCATCGGGATCGGTGCCGATACCAAATCGCTCGGTCGCCTGCATGCCATGGTGCTGGTTGAAGGCGTCGATGGTGAATACGCGCAACGAGATAAACGCCCCCGCTTGATGAAGGGAAGAATCAGCAGGCTGGGCGGATGCTCGGGGTCGGGCGAGGCGGTCGATTCCGGCGGCAGGCCTTCGACGGCGGATGTGTTCCAGGAGCCATCAGGATTCCGGGCGAACACGCCGAACGAGATTCCTTTCGATACGAGCCGTGTCGCTGGCCAGGCTGCAGTGCCGTCGCGGATCGTTTGAAGATCGGCCGTGATCTGGCGCGCCAGCATTTCGTAGTAGCCGGAGCCGAACATGTCCATGGTAGCGCGGCTGTTCGCGATGGATTGCAACGTTACGGCGCGTGCCGCTCTCGTCCAGTGCACCGCGCGTAGGAACGATATCGTTCCCATTGAAGGTGGCAAAGTCAAACCGCTGGCCCAGGACAAAGACGTTATTCGAGAGATCGCCCGCGCCGCCGGACGATGGGCTGATTGTGACAGCCGGCGCATGAGTTCGATTCCGGGCCAGAAATGCGATTATTATTGCGCGGGAAGAGGAGCGGGCTATTCGGATCCGAAAGGGGCGCTCCGGTACCTTTTGTAAGCGGGCGGCCGGCGCCTTCCTGTGAGTGAAATGGGCTTCGAACAGCTTTCTTGCCATAGGCGATCAGATCGGGAAGCGGTGTATCGAGCTCTTCACCGTCCTGGAGATGCCGGGGAATCGCGACTTCGCGGCCGATTTCGGGGGCATTTTGCGGAAAAAGTGTAGTGATAGATAGAAGTGCGCACCAAAAATAACGCGGGAGCGTGTGATTTCTACAAAAGGTGCTCCGAAAGCATGCCGGAATAGCTGGTTTTGACTTTTGTCACAAACGTTCTTCGCATTCGCAAAGGCAAAACTTTCCTTAGGCTTGCAGCGGCACAAGCAGTGGTCCCAAATTCTTATAGCAAACCGTTTTTGTCTAATACGTTCTTAGTACCGTATAGACTATAGGCGGGAAAACTAGCTTTTACAAATGAAATCGTGTGAATTTCGCAAAAGGCTTTCAGCTACTGGTACTCTGGAAAATCGTGGGCTGGCCGACCGATTTCAGGGGCACGACGCGGGTCGGGCGTGCCCGACCCCTACGGTGGACTGAAGCCACCGCAGCACGCTAAGGCGTGACGCCACCCGGAGTAATGAGAATGGCCTGAAACAGCCCAGATTAGGGCGCTTACGCTTCCGGCTCGGAATCGGGGATATCGCGGATAATAGATGAATGTACAGACTCCAGGGACCGCACCACGCTCGAAGGCAGAAAGATCTTTCGCCAGGTAGTGCCGTCGAACTCGATCAATGCCGAGCTCGAATCGCCGAAGTATAGGACGCCGCGGCGGTCCTGGGCGATCGTCCAGACTTGGCCGCCCCCGTTGTAGTCCCGGAATGAATAGTTTTTGACCTCCGGCATTCCAATTACGGCCGTGGGCTGCGCGGTGCCGAGTGAGCGCGCGGATAAGCTCCGCGGCACGCAAAACAGAGGCGTCAGAAAGTAAGCTAACAATACTTGCAGCGCGAGTATGCGACTGATAACTGATTCTCGGGTCAAGTTTTCTACCAAAGGTTGTGCGGATGCCAAATAGGTTTAATGATAGTTGGAGCTGAGGAGGCGGGCAAGTCTCCCAGTTCGGTGAGGTACTACTCCCTCCTTTCCTAGCGGCAAACTCTGGGATTACGTATTGCCCCCTGCACGCAGCCTGCATCCCCTGTGATGCGAACGGTAGAAAATGTGAGTGGACCCTTGTCATAGCAAGGAGAGACACAATAATATTTACTTTGTTTTGTTGATGTTGCAATCCTCTCTTGTCACTCGGGTAGGAAGTGTGCTAAAACTACCGATGGGTGGCCGGGCACGGCTAGGACTCGGATCTGGATTAGATCAATTCCGAATATCGAGTCCGTTCACCACATTACTGGAGGTTTTGATTTATGGATATTCGTCCGCTACATGACCGGGTCGTGGTCAAACGGATTGAAGAAGGCGAGATCATGATCGGCGGTCTCATTATTCCGGATTCTGCGAAGGAAAAGCCGCAACAGGGTGAAGTGGTTGCCATTGGCAAGGGCAAGAGGACCGATGAGGGCAAGCTTCAACCGATGGATGTTCAGGTTGGGGATCGCATTCTCTTTGGCAAGTACTCGGGCAGCGATATCAAGCTGGATGGAACTGAATATCTGATCATGCGCGAGGACGAAATTCTCGGCGTGCTGAGCAACGCTGCTGCCTCAGCGAAGGCGAAATAAGGGAGGTTTTAAATAAGAATGGCTGCAAAACAGATTGTTTATAGCGAAAGTTCGCGCCAGGCAATTCTTCGCGGCGTAAATCAGCTTGCTGATGCCGTGAAAGTGACGCTCGGCCCTAAGGGGCGGAATGTTGTTCTTGAGAAAAAGTTTGGCGGACCGACGATCACCAAAGATGGCGTCACGGTCGCAAAAGAAGTGGAACTGAAGGATCCGCTGGAAAACATGGGCGCCCAGATGGTGCGCGAGGTTGCTTCGAAGACCTCGGACATCGCAGGCGACGGCACCACGACCGCCACGATTCTGGCGCAGGCGATTTTCCGCGAAGGCGTGAAGTCGGTTGCCGCCGGCGCTAATCCAATGGCGCTGAAGCGCGGCATTGAGAAGGCCGTCGAGAACGTGGTGGAGGAAGTGAAGAAATTCTCAAAACCCGTTTCGGGCGACGCCATTGCCCAGGTTGGAACTATCTCCGCGAACGGCGATTCCACCATCGGCAATATCATTGCTGAAGCGATGAAGAAGGTGGGCAAGGACGGCGTTATCACGGTCGAGGAATCGAAGACCATGGTGACGGAGTTGCAGACCGTCGATGGTATGCAGTTTGACCGCGGGTATCTTTCACCCTACTTCGTCAGCGACCCGGATCGCATGGAAGCGGTCCTGGAAGATCCCTACATTCTGATCCACGAGAAAAAGATCAGCAACATGAAGGATCTTCTGCCGCTGCTGGAGCAGATTGCCCGTTCCGGCAAGCCGCTGCTGGTGATTGCCGAAGAAGTGGAAGGCGAAGCGCTGGCCACCCTGGTAGTCAACAAGCTGCGCGGTACGTTGAACGCCTGTGCTGTCAAGGCCCCCGGCTTCGGCGATCGCCGCAAGGCCATGCTGGAAGATATCGCGGTCCTCACTGGCGGCAAGGCTCTTATGGAAGAGACCGGCATCAAGCTGGAAGGTGTACGGCTGGAAGACCTGGGCCGCGCAAAGCGGGTCACGGTGGATAAAGACAATACCACCATTATTGATGGCGCCGGTACCCAGAAGACCATTGAAGGCCGCATCAAGCAGCTCCGCACTCAGATTGAAGAGACCACCTCTGACTACGATCGTGAGAAGCTGCAGGAGCGGTTGGCGAAGCTCGCCGGCGGAGTAGCCGTCATTAAGGTTGGCGCCGCTACCGAGACCGAGATGAAAGAGAAGAAGGCTCGCGTCGAGGATGCTCTGCATGCAACGCGCGCAGCCGTCGAGGAAGGCATTGTTCCGGGCGGCGGTATTGTTCTGCTGCGGGCCGGAGATGCGCTCGCCAAACTGAAGGGTGAGGGTGACGAGCAGATCGGCATCAACATCATTCGCAAGGCGACCGAAGAGCCGCTGCGCCAGATTGCCGGCAACGCCGGTTACGAAGGCGCGATTGTGATCGGAAAAGTTCGCTCGAACACCGACCCCAATTACGGGTTCAACGCCGCCAGCGGCGAATTCGAAGACCTGGTGAAATCGGGCGTGATCGATCCGACCAAGGTGACTCGCTCGGCTTTGCAGCACGCTGCTTCCATCAGCGCCCTGATGCTGACCACCGAAGCAATGATCTGCGAAATTCCCGAGAAGAAGTCATCGGCTCCGATGCCGGGCGGCGGCCACGGCCCCGAAATGGACTACTAAGATCGAATCGAATCTTTGATTCGGATAGCCCGCTTGGCTCGCAAGAGCCCGCGGGCTTTTTTTCTGCGCTTATTTACTGGAAACCAAACTGTCCAGAAACTCATAGCGCGCCATGTGCTGCGCGGGTGCCGCGTGTGAGTTCCCGTTCAGGTGCATCACCTGATACCCGTCCTGCTTGTCATAACGCGGCCACTTGGGCAGACTGTCGCCGTTGGGATCGCCCGCCTTTGCGAAGTTAGTCCAGTACGATGACATCTCGTCGGATAACTTCCGGTCCTGCGGACGCCAGGGCAGTTTCTTCGACGGAAGCGCCTGGAACACAAACTCGATTTCGGACGGAATGATAGGCGCCGTGCGATTCGGTCTCGCTGCCGTTTGCCAGGCGCCGGCGGGAGCATCCTCAAACTTATATCGATAAACCGGAGAATCCCCGGTTTCGAGCTGCATCATGAGCCACTTCCAGGTTGAATATGCAATAAATTGATCCCCCGCCACATCCTGAGCCGAGCGCTTGGCCTGCTGATCGCTTCCAGCGGGATAAAGCTTCAGAAACTCGTCCGCCTTATCGCCGAATTGAGCATGCGCCCACTTCGCAAAATTCGCAGCGGTCGGGCTTTCGTTGTGGAAAATCGAGTGATAGCTCCCTTCGTCGGCATTCCATCCCGCCAGCAACGGAACGTGAGCTTGCTTTCCGCTTGCGTAAATGGAAGAAACAGGTTCGGGCAGGAAATAGCCATCGATAATGGGCTCAAAGCGAAAGGCGTTGGCGCCGCCTTTCACGGAGGACTGCAAATCCTTTGCCGATTTCGCGCGCAGCGCCGCCAGCGAATCGGTGCCCAGCGAGTCCCGTGCAAACTTCGCGTCGGCCTGTTCGGTATCAGAGAGCGATTTGGCGGCGAGGGTTCCTCCAAAAAACGCGCCGCTCTCGCCGATTGCCTTTTGAAAGAGATTCTTCGAAAGCGGCGAGGCCATGAGCGCGCTAACCGAGAACGATCCAGCCGATTCACCGAAGATAGTGACACTATTCGGATCACCTCCGAAAGCAGCTATGTTCCGCCGCACCCACTGCAGAGCAGCCGCCTGATCAAGCAAACCGTAGTTTCCTGCCGCGTTGTGGCCCGATTCCTTGGCCAACTCCGGAAGAGCGAAGAAGCCGAAGATGCCAAGCCGGTAATTCATGCTGACAACCACCACGCCTTTTTTCGCGAGATTCTCACCATCCTGGCGCGGCTCCGAAGAACCTCCCGCCACAAAGCCGCCTCCATAAACCCAGACCATCACCGGCAGATGCGCATCCGGAGTTTTTGCGGGCGTCCATACATTCAGATATAAGCAGTTTTCACTCGGCCCGCTGTCTCGAAACACCATATCGCCGAAGACATTTCCCTGCATGCAGCGCGGCCCGAACTCGATGGCCTTGCGAACTCCAGTCCAGCTTGGGGCTGGCTGCGGCTCTTTCCACCGCAAATCGCCGACGGGCGGAGCGGCGAATGGAATGCCTTTGAAAATCCGTACTCTTGAATCGGAGCTGGCTGTGCCTTCGACGGCGCCTTTGTCCGTTTGCACAACGTCCGCCGCCATTGCCGAGACGCCCAGCAGGAGCGCCAATGCCGCAGTTGTAATCATCAATCTGTTATATACGATCGGCTTGTTGCAGCGCTATTCGCCTGACTCGGTGCCGACTTTGAGGACGGCCAGAAACGCTTCCTGCGGGATGTCTACGCGCCCGACGCGCTTCATGCGCCGCTTGCCTTCCTTCTGTTTCTCAAGCAGCTTGCGCTTGCGCGTGATGTCGCCGCCGTAACACTTCGCCAGCACATTTTTGCGCATGGCAGAGATGGTTTCGCGCGCGATAATTTTGGTTCCGATGGCGGCCTGCAGCGCAACCTCGAACATCTGCCGCGGAATAAGCTTCCGCAGTCTCTCAATTAGCGCTTTGCCGCGTTCGTACGCGAAATCGCGGTGAACAACCATCGAAAGCGCGTCCACCGGTTCGCCCGCGACCAGCACATCCAGCTTCACCATCGACGAAACTCGATAGCCGGATAAATGGTAGTCGAGCGAGGCATATCCGCGCGAGGCCGATTTCAACCGGTCGTAGAAATCCAAGACGATCTCGTTCAGGGGTAACTCATACAGCAGCAGCACGCGGCCGCTGCCAATGTGCTCAAACTTCTTCTGAACGCCGCGCTTCTCTTCGAGCAGCTTGAGAATTTCGCCCAGGTACTCCTCCCGAGTAATCACTGTGGCATCGATGATGGGCTCTTCCGTCTTTTGAATTGAAGAGGGATCGGGGAACTTCTGCGGGTTATTTACTTCGATCACTTCGCCGGAAGTTGTGGTGACGCGATAGCGCACTCCCGGCGCGGTAGTAATGAGATCGATTTGAAATTCACGTTCCAACCGCTCCTGCACAATTTCAAGATGGAGCAAGCCGAGGAATCCGCAGCGGAAGCCAAAACCAAGAGCGGTGGAACTCTCCGGCTCGAAATTGAATGCACTATCGTTCAAACGCAGCTTTTCGAGCGCATCGCGCAAAAGGCCGTGCTCATGCGATTCCACAGGGTAGAGCCCGGCAAAGACCATGGGCTTGACTTCCTGGAAGCCAGGGAGGGGTTCGGTTGCCGGATTGGCGTCATCCGTGATCGTATCGCCGATCTGCGCGTCGGAAACGGTCTTGATATTGGCAAATACAAATCCGGCTTCGCCAGCCGTCAGCTCATCGCACGGGACCGGTTTCGGCGATTGAAACCCAAGCCCGTCGACGTCATAGCTTTTACCGTTGGACCACAGCCGAATTTTTTGTCCTTTGCGGATGCTGCCGTCGACGATGCGGGTCAGGATGATCACGCCCCGATAGGGGTCGAACCATGAATCGAAAATCAACGCGCGCAGCGGAGCCTTCGGATCGCCTCTGGGCGCCGGGACGCGCCGCACCACGGCCTCAAGCGTCTCTTTGATGCCAATGCCATTCTTGGCGCTGGCGAGAATTGCGTCGCTGGCATCCAGGCCGATCACCTGCTCAATCTGCTCGCGGACGCGCTCGGGCTCTGCTGACGGCAAGTCGATCTTGTTAATGATCGGAATAATTTCCAGATCATGATTCAGAGCGAGATAGGTATTTGCCAAAGTTTGCGCTTCGACGCCTTGCGAAGCGTCCACCACCAGCAGGGTTCCTTCGCAGGCCTGCAGGCTGCGCGAGACTTCATAAGTAAAGTCAACATGGCCCGGAGTATCAATCAAATTCAGCTCATAAGTGTTGCCGTCATCGGCCTTGTAATTGAGGCGTACGGCGTGCGCCTTGATGGTGATGCCGCGCTCGCGCTCCAGGTCCATGGTGTCCAGAACCTGGGCCATCATGTCGCGCTGGGAAACGGCGCCGGTATATTCCAGGAGCCGGTCCGCAAGTGTGGATTTGCCGTGATCGATGTGCGCAATGATAGAGAAATTGCGTATAAAGCGGGGATCCATGGGTGCGGTAGACTGAGGGATTAAAACCGAATTATCCCATAGCGGGCGGCGACAGCCTGCGCGTAACTCGCTCTCCTGAATGCCTTACAAGACGTTCCAAGGTTCGCTTGACGCCGCCAATCTGCGAATTGGCATCGTCGTCAGCCGCTTCAATGGATTCATTACCGAACAGCTTGAACGCGGGGCTTTGGACGCGCTCGAGAAGCACGGCTGCCTTCACGAAAACATCAGCCTGGTGAAGGTGCCGGGCGCATGGGAGCTGCCGGTTGCGGCCAAATACCTGGCCCCATTTTGCGACGCGATCATTGCGCTTGGCGCGGTTGTTCGAGGCGACACCCCGCATTTCGAATATGTGGCCGGCAGCGCCGCCACTGGACTAAGTAGAGTGAGCATCGAGACGGGTGTCCCGATCGCGTTCGGCGTTCTGACTACCAATGATTTGCAGCAGGCCATGGATCGCGCGGGAGGCAAGAGCGGCAACAAAGGTTCCGAAGCCGCCGAAGCCGCAATCGAACTTGCCAATCTGCGAATGCAACTGCAGGAAAACCGCTAACCATGGCCGCCCGGCATCGCTCCAGGAAACGGGCCCTGCAGGTGCTTTTCGAATGGGATATGCGGCGTGAGGCCGTTGACCTTGCGATCGCGCATTATTACGACAGTTTGTATTCGGAAGAGAGCGAGAAACAGCCCAAGCCAGACAAGTTCATGGAAGAGCTGGTTCGCGGCACGGTGGCCAATGCCGCGGCTATTGACAAAAAAATCGAAGCCAAGGCCGAGCACTGGCGGCTGGAGCGCATGGCCGTGGTAGACCGCAACATCCTGCGGCTGGCAATTTACGAGCTCAACGCCAATACCGTACCGGCAGCGGTCGTTATCGACGAAGCGCTGGAGCTGGCACGGCAATTCTCAGGCGATGAATCGCTGTCATTTATTAATGGCGTGCTGGACGCGGTACACCGGGGATCGCTAGCGGCGGGCGGGTAGAGCTAGGCTATCGGCGCGTAGCGACTGCGCCGGATGGGCCGCGGACGTGACTGGCCGCAGCGTGCGTGGGCGGCCGACCACCGACAATCTACCGGGCACAATTGAGGAATCGGCCGAAGAAGTGACTCGACGCGGCGGGCAAGGCATTGCCGTGCGCTGCGATTACGCAAACGAGCTCGAGGTACGGTCTGTCTTCGCAATCGTTCGCGAGGAGCAACGTATTTTGGCGATTCCCCTGATGGTCGAGTCCGCTTCCGCAGCGGTGGAACCAAGAGTTCACAGACGTCCGGGCTCATCGTTAGCACAGTTGCGTGGGATACGACAAGGACATCGGGAACTTCTACGATGTTGCTAAGCACTCGATCGTGGGGCTGCTTTGGGGCTTGGCGGCGGAGCTTCGGCAGCACCGCATCGCAATGATCGCTTTGGCTCCCGGATTCATGGTTAAGAAGTTCGCGAAACCGAGCCGTGGTTGACCGGGCGAGTCAGAATCTCACGCGTAATCCTGGTAAGATTCGAGGATGCCTGAACTCCAACGGATTGCTCCCGAGCTACCGGTATCGGATCTCCGCAGCTCTCTTGAGTATTACGAGGCGAAGCTGGGCTTTCGAACAATTATGACGATGCCAGGTGGGGACTACGCTGTGGTCGAGCGGGACAACGTGGCAATCCATCTGTTCCGGACTGGCAAAGGCAATGCACCCGGATCAATTCACATCTTTACTGATGGACTCGACGATCTCCAAAAGGAATTCGAAGGACGCGGCGCTAAGATCCATCAAGGTATCCTTCGAAAAGCTTGGGGCAATCGTGATTTTCGGGTCATGGATGACTCGGGAAATGAACTGAAGTTCACAGAGGCTTTGCCTGAAGACTGACCAATCGGCGTGCCTGGCACCCGGGACGGTCATCGATGCTGATACAGGGGAAAGGGTCGGTGGCGGATCGCATTCGGTTTTGCTCGGTGTCGCGACCTCATCGTGGTTTCCACGGGGGCCCTTGTACTGGCTGATCATACACCGACTCCTGCGCTGAGAGCGTCTGTTTCCGCAGGATGGTGCTGAATGAAATCGAGTCCTCGTCATGGGAGCGGGAGGCAGCATCGGCCGCCATGTCCTCTCGCAACTGCAAACCATGGGCGCGCATATTCGCGCGCTGACGCGAACCTGGAGACTGTGCGTTTCCCGCCAAAGGTTGATGTGGTGCGCGGGGATCTCACTATCCACGAGAGCCTTGAGACAGCCATGGAGGGAATCGATTCGGTATTCCTGGCGTGGACCGCTCCGCGACTCGCAGTCGCTGCCGCTCTGGACCGGATTGCAAAACAGGCACGGCGCATCGTATTTCTTTTATCTCCGCACAAGACGGCACATCCGTTCTTCCAGAACCGCCAGCCGAATCCGATAGCAACACTCCACAACCAAATCGAACAGCTAAATCGCCACCTCAGGGCTTGCTTGGGCCTTCCTGCGGCGCGAAATGTTTGCTGGAAATGCACTGCTCCGATGGGCCGCTCAGATGGCACCGGAGATGTCGTGCGCTGGCCGCGTCCCGGCGCGCGAGCGTGACATCGCGGCAGTCGCCGTCCGCGCCTTATGTGAGGACGGACACGCCGAGCGGAATATGCCCTGACAGTATTCTCCAAACATTCCGTGGCGAATATGTGATGAGCTTCCGCCGACTCGGCGAGGGAGCATTACGCGCCTGGCGGGAGCGTTAGACTGGGGCCGTGCAGAAACTTCCTATTACAGGGGAACATGCGCAGGAGTTCGAGTTGCCGGACTCGACAGGTGCGCTGCGCCGCTTATCGGAGTTGGTCTCGCACGGCCGTTTGGTGCTACTCTTCTACCGCGGCAATTGGTGACCCTTCTGCCTCCGCCAGTTGGCGGAGTACCGAGAGCACTACCCGGAAATCCAGGCCGCTGCCGCGAGCGTAGTAGCCGTTTCGGTAGATGCACCTGAAGCGTCGGAGGCCTTGCGTGCTCACCTCTGTTTGCCTTTTCCGATTTTGTGCGATACAGAGCGGTGTGTCGTCAGGTATTGGGATATCTACAATTCACGCGAGAAAGGCGGCATCGCTAAGCCAGCGGTCTTCATTATTGATCAGGACCGTGTGGTGCGTTACGCTGCGGTGGACACCGTTACGAAGCGGGTCCCGGCGTCCGAAATCGTTAGCCTGCTGCGAGCGGGCGGTGAAGCACCTCCGGTTCGGCGCAGAATTCTCGTCCCGCTATTGTCTGACTGGCTAAGCGCGATTCGGAATAGCCTTCGCCGGTAAGAGGACAGAGCGCTGGAGCTGGCCCGGCAAACCTCAGGCGATGAATCGTTATCGTTTATCAATGGCGTGCTGGACGCGGTACACCGGGCATCGGTAGCGGCGGGCGGGTAACTTTTCACAACGGTTTGGCGCGGTCACATCTAGGGTCGGATGCCAAACTGGTGCTGCCGAAATCGCGCAGTAATATTGTGAGACATACATCGGGCGAGCCATGAATCCCGAACGCTTGGGGCAGATCGAGCGGCTCTATCACGCGGCGCTGGAACGCGAGCCGAAAGACCGCGGCAAATTTGTAGCCGAGGCGTGTGTAGGCGATACAGAACTTCGCAGCGAACTCGAATCTTTGCTCGCGGGTGCAAAAACGACCGAAGCGTTCGTGGGAAAGCCAGCTTTAGAATTCGCCGCTCCCGTGTTGGTCGATGATCATGGACAGCATGAAAGTGAGTCCGTAAGAGCGAATCCGCGGCCGCCGTGGTGGATGTATTTCATTGCGGCATCCTTCCTGGCGAAAGCAGTATTCATGACGGCGTTCTGCTTTTCCGGGCCGGAGCCAACGGGTATCGAAGTGAAGCCGGGCAAGGTGCATCCGGTCGTAATCAAGGTTGGTCAGGATTCGCCAGCCGAACGCGCAGAGATTCAGCGGGGAGATGCTCTTCTGCGTGCCAACGATCGATCCATTGTGGATTCCGATTGGTGGTACTGGTTCCTCGGAAATCGTCAGATCGGGCAGGCAATCGTGCTGGATATCGATCGGGGAGGGCGGCATCTCCGCACGGCTCTGGTCTTGAGGTCACGCCCAAGCCATTACTGGTTTACTGGTCAGGGACTGGTCCTCCTGATAAATCTCGGCGGCCAATTTCTCGCGCTTACGGTTGCCTTCTTTATCGCGTTCATGCGCCCCAGGGACCCGCTTGCTCGCATGGGCGCCTTGTTCCTGGCCGTCTACTCTACGGCGGTGCTTACGTCCGTTGAAGGCATCAGTGCGATGTGGCGCCACTGGCCGTTCTGGTATCAGGTTCTTTTGTGGGCTGCCACTGTGCTGAGCGGTCTTGGCTTGGGAATCTGGTTCACATTTTTCGCATTGTTCCCCCGACCTTCCTTTCATAGCAGGTGGGTTTGGCCCGTTGTGTGGGCGCCCATTATCCTGACATCGCTGCTCCTCGACTACCAAGCCTGGCATTTCATTTATGGCTCGGAAAATATGGTTCCGTGGAATTGGATGAGTGTTTTATTTGCGGCATGCTGGATTATTTATCTCCCGGGCTCATTTGCGATGCTTGCCGTAAAATACCGGCGTCTGAAAGATGAGACGGAGAAACGACGCGTACGCCTGATTGTTTTTTCGTTGGCTTTTGTGGTTGCGTTGGCTGTCCCGGTGCTCGTATATAGTCAGCATGCGTTTTCGGGAAGTCCTGCAGCGTTACTATTCGAGTCTGTCCCCGTACGCGCGTTGGCGACGCTTGCGGGCGCCGCGTTTCCACTCTGTTTCGCGTACGCGATTTTACGGCACCGGTTATTTGATATTCGCGTCATCATTCGCCAGGGAATCCGGTATGCCGCAGCCAAGCACTTGCTCCTGGTTGCGGCTCCGGCCATCATTGCGATCTTTCTAGCGGATCTATATGCTCATCGGGACAAGCGCATAGATGAGATGCTGCAAGACCGCGGCTGGATTTACCTCGGTCTTGCGGGCGTGGCCGTTCTGGCGCACGTCCGCAGACAGCACTGGCTGCAGTCTCTAGATCGGCATTTTTTTCGAGAGCACTACAACGCGCAAGAGATACTTCGGACGACTCTCGAGCGGGTTAGTACTGCTAGCAGCCTAGCCGAAGTTGCACCCATTGTCGTGAAACAGATCGAGGCGGCGATGCACCCGCTGTTTTGCGCCATAGTCGAGCATGATCGAGGCAAGAGAACATACGAGCTTGTCAGTATTTATCCGGACGGAGTCTCTCGTCCGCCACTTCGCAGCGACAGCAAGGCCGTTGAACTTGCGAAAGTAATGGCTAAGCCCGTGCAGTTGACCTCCGATGACCGCTGGCTGGCTCGGCAACTCCCTTCGAGCGAGATCCAATCGCTTGAGCGGTCTGGCGTCGATCTGATCGCGCCAGTAAAGGGCCATCGAAGTGATGCCTTGATTGTGATGGGCCGGAAGCGATCCGAGGAGCCTTACACGTCCGACGACATACGTCTGATCGAGGACGTCTCGATTGGCCTGGCGCTACTCCCATCCCGGCGCTTCCCGGAGGAACGGTTCAGACTGGAATCCAGAATTGGGCAAGGAGGTATGGGCTCGGTCTATGAAGCCGTGGACTTGCAGCTGGAACGAAAAGTAGCCATTAAGCTGATTTCGGAGAAGTTGGTTGCCGATTCAGCAGCGCTTGATCGGTTTCAGCGCGAGGCACGCATTCTGGCAGGGTTCCAGCACCCGAACGTGGTTATCTTGTTCGATGTTGGAGTGATGCCCGACGGCAGACCTTTTCTGGTTATGGAGCGACTGCAGGGACGAACGCTGCGGGAGGAGCTGAACTGCAGAACCCGGTTGTCCAGCGATGAGGTCCAGTCGATTGTTCGCCAAGTCTGCGCCGGTTTGTCCGCCGCGCACCGGCGATTTTTGATCCATCGTGACTTGAAGCCGGAAAATATTTTTCTGTGCGAGGGCGGGGCGCAGCGTCTGGTGAAGATACTCGATTTCGGTCTCGCGAAACTGTTCCTGGGGGCCTCAGCGCCTGCTCAGACCGGCACGTTTTCGACGCTTACTGCACAGATCGCTGGAACGCCTGAGTACATATCTCCCGAATTGCTGTCGGGAGCAAAACCGGATTGGAGTTGTGATATTTGGGCGCTGGCTGTCATTACACATGAGCTGCTAACTGGGCAACGGCCGGTTTTCGCGCGGGATGGTTTGGTGGAAATTCCCCTTGAAGCTTTGCCGGGATGCTGGCGCGATTTCTTCAACTGGTCTTTGGCTGATCAGCCAAGCCAAAGGCCTAGAAACGTTGACGTATTTCTAGAGCGCTTCGAGCGCTGTGCTGCCAAATGACGATAAATCGGCAACTTGGAGGAGGAGCCCTGGAACTGGTAGACACTTCTCGGGTAACGGTCGCTCTCAGCAATGGCGTGCTGGACGCGGTACACAGGGCGCGGAGCTACTGCATTTTCATCAACACAAATGTAAGGTCGTCGTGTTGGGGCGCGTCAGCCATCCAGTGTCGAAGCTCATCTAAAACAGCCGATAATATTTCATCAACTGCAAGATGTCCATAACGCCTCAACACGTCTTTCAGCCGCGCTTCTCCGAATTCTTCTTCTTCCGGGTTGTGTGCTTCCGAAACGCCATCCGTGAAGAGCATCAGGACATCTCCGGACTCAAGCTGCACGGTTCCTTCTTCATATTGCGAGAACGGAAACATGCCGACAATCATCCCGCCGGTGGTCAGCTCTTCAATGGCGCCGCTTTGGTGATTGCGGAGCAGAAACGGCGGATTGTGGCCGCCATTTACATAACTCAAGCGGCGCGTCGTCTCATCCAGCCGGGCATAGAAAAAGGTTGCATAGCTGCTGGGTCCGGTTGACGCGCACAGCAGGCGGTTAATCTTGCCGGTTAACTGTGACAACGAGATGGCAGCATCATCCGCCAAACTGCGCAACGACGCCTGCACAACAGACATCACCAACGCTGCGGCAATCCCTTTGCCGGCAACGTCCGCCAAAGCAAGGCCCAAGTGATCCGGACCAATCCGCAGAAAGTCATAATAGTCGCCGCCTACGCCGCGTGCCGGCAAACAATAGCCGGCCAATTGTGCGCTGCGCACCTCCGGAGGCTTCTCCGGAAACAGGCGCTTTTGCACTTCGGAGGCGAGCGCAAGTTCCCGGCGCAGCCGCTCCTGTTCCACAATGCGATCGGTCAAGTGCGAGTTCTCTATCATCAGCGCCAGTTGTGAGGCAACGCTGCGCAGCAAACGTGTCGTTTTGCCGCCGACAGACTTGCTCATGCCAACCCGAACGAAGAGTATCCCGGAAATGCCGCTTTTGACGGCAACAGGCACCACCACAGCCGGTCCGATCGAACGCAAGGTGCGGATCTCGTCCGCGTGACCACCGCCCGATTCCTGCGACCAGCGCTCGAGCACATCCAGATCTGATTGCGTAAACGGAACCGCCGGATAATAATGTGCCAACCGGGTAAGCAACATCGCGTCGAACGGCAGTGTCCAGGCTTCGCTGGTCTCCGGTACCGCACTCATGCATCGGAACGGCTCGCCCTCGGCACGGCGTACCAACAAAACGGCGGCTTGCGCAGGCACGCGATCGGTAATGATGGTCAGAGCCGTCCGTATCGCGGCAGTAAACGAATCAGCTTGCCGCGTACTCTCTGCAATTTCGGCCAGCAGCGCAGCCTCAGCCGTGTTGGTTGCCAGTGTATCGATCCCAGCCGCGGCACTGAGCGAGTGCGCCACGCGCAAGTAGCCGAGCCGTGCCTGACGCCAGAAAGACTCGGGGGCGTCCCGAAGAGCGATCGCGGGTGACAACAGACTGGCACGCCAGGCAGGCGCGGCGGCCGCCAGTGCGGTCGCAACGACGATGGTGAGAAGCGACCACACGAACGGGCTACCAGTCTCAAAACGAATATCCAACTTATGTAGCAGCGGAGCGGCGGCGAAAACAAGACCGACGCCGATAACTCCTCCCACGCAAGCCTTGACCAGTGCCTGTTTCAGCACAAGGTATAGCAGTCCATTACTCGTCGCGCCTAGAGCGAGACGCGTCCCCATCTCGCGAACTCTCTGCCGGACGGTATAGGAGACTACGCCGTAGACGCCGAGCACGGAGAGCACGAGAGCCGTCAGTGCAAACAACAGTGTCATGTCCGACTGCAGTTTGTTGGTTCCCAGAAACTCCTGCTTGCGTTTCTCCATCGTGCCGAAATCGTAGACCGCCAATTGCGGGTCGACACTGTGAATTGCATTCTCGACCGCGCTGAGCTGAACCGGCGCTCCCGGACTGGTACGCAGCGCCCACTCGGCCGGGAGAAGTGAGATCCAAACGTATTGATAAGGAACGTAAACGTGCCCGACTGCTTGCTCGCCGGGTTTGTCCTGAACGTCGCCAACAACACCCACGATTTTTAGCGGAGTCTTCCGGTCGCTCGCGAACACAACGGTGTGGCCCAGCGGGCTTGTGTTCGGCCAGAGGCGGCGGGCAACCGTTTCGTCAATCACTAAGCCAGGAGTTTTCGAATCACCATCCGCATCGGTCAAGTAACGTCCCGAAATAAGCGGGATTCGGAGTGCCGCGAAGATGCCTGGGCTTACGGTCCGGAACTGGTAATCAAACAGCCGAATTTGTTCGCTGAACGAAATATCACGGATGTCCCGGTGGTCGGGGATGATGAAAATATCGGTGAAGGCTCGCGAAAACGGAAGGACCGGGGTAAACCCGACTGCCCGCGCCAGGTGCGCCGCTTCCAGAGCATGAAGCAGTCGGGTTTGGTAATCGGCTCGACTAGCGTCATTCTGAAACCGGGAAGCCGGGATGTAAGTAAGAAAAATTGTGACGTCCCGGGGGTCAAAACCGACCTCCGAGCGCGATAAGAGTCCGAGGCGCTGAACGCAAAGGATGGCCACTACCAGGAGGGCGCAACTCAAGGCATTTTGCGCCGTTATGAACATCGCCAGAGTTTTTTGAGCGCCGGCACTGGCAGTGGATCGGACGCCATTTGTCAGTACAGCATTAGGAGATGTGCGCAGCGCCTGCCACAGCGGCGCCAGGCTGAACAGGATTCCGCAAAGAACGGCACAGCCCAGCGTGACAGCCAGGACGTTTTGATCGATCCCAACTTCCTCAGCACGCGGAATTTCGGCGCTAGCGAAATGCAGGACCAACTTCACCAGAGCGAAGCTGCCAAGCAGCCCAACACCTGCTCCCAGAACGGCGACAAAGAGGCCCTCTGCAATGTATTGCATTGTTAGTTGAACCGGAGAAGCGCCGGTGGCGACTCGAACTGCCGTCTCCTGAGCTCTCGCGACAGACCGTGCAAGCAGAAGGCTGGCCACGTTACCGCAAGCAATCAGGAGAAGGACGATGGCTGCCCCGAATAACAACAGAAAAATGGGACGCACACGATTCGTAGTTGAGCGCAAAAGCGAGACAACGTCGGTGATGTGGTTCTTTTCGATATCCGGATATTCGCGTTCCAGTTCGGCCGCGATTCGGCCCATGTCCGCCTTTGCCTGCGCTTCGGTGACACCGGGCTTCATCTTGGCCAGGCAGATGAGCCAATGATCATCCCGGCTCCTGAGATTGCCGGACGATGGATCAATCGGGAACCATAGGTCTCCGGAGTATTGCGGCGGAAAGCGGAACCAGGGTTTTGCAACTCCCCGTACGACATACGGAACAGAGTTCAACGTTATTTGCTTACCGATGATATCGGGAGACGCTCCGAATTGACGCCACACCTTATCTGAAATAACTGCGGAGTGTAGGTCAGCGGGGCCGACGGTAAACCAACTCCCCATCTCAAGCGGCACTCCCAGCGCTTGTACCAAAGATGGAGTCACGCCGTTGCCTTGCGCGAAACGTGTCTGGTTGCCGATTGCCAGATTTTCGGCCTGAAAAGAGAGGCAGCCCAGGGCAGCCATGGTGCGATTGCGCTGCTGAAAATCGACACAGTCCGGATAGGACCAGGAACCTTCCAGGGCGACACCACGCCACTTGGAGAGCACCATCAGATAGCGGTCCGGATTTGCGTATGGCAGCGGCTTCAACAGCACCGCTTGGATGAACGTGTAGATGGCACTCGTCGCCGCGACGCCGAGAGCAAGGGCGGAAATAGCAAGTATCGCAACGGCCGGCGCGTGCCTCCAGGTACGCCAACTATGAGTAAACAGCGACACCATGACGAACCGTCATCGTAACGTAAACTCCGCCGCCGCCCCAAAAGGATCCCTTGGAAGCCAGGCATCATACGATGGTGTTTGACTCTTCTCGCCGATAGAGCAAGACGAGGGCTCATCGCCCTTATTTTCAGTTGCGCTACTTGTTCCGCCTACTCCGTCCTGACCCACGAGGCGCTGGTCGACGCCATTTGGGATGTCCAGATCAAACGCGTACTGCTGCTTAAATTTCCGGACGCGACGCCTGCGCAGCTAAAGGAAGCGCACGCGTATGCCTACGGCGGCGCTGTCATTCAGGATTCCGGTTTCTATCCGCATGGCAGTTATCACTTCAGCGACCTGACTCATTATGTCCGGAGCGGCGACTTCATCCTGGCGCTCCTGTCCGATTCGCAAACTCTCGACGAGTATGCTTTTGCTCTCGGCGCGCTCTCCCATTATTACGGCGATAACATCGGCCATCGCTACGGAACCAATATCAGCGAACCGCTGCTGTATCACAAGATCAAGCGGAAATACGGGGACTTCGTCACCTACACCGAAAATCCCGACAGGCACCTGCAAACCGAGTATGCATTCGACGTTCAGGAAATCGCCAAGGCGAATTTCGCGCCGCAGAACTACCACGATTTCATCGGCTTTCAAGTGCCCGTCCCACTCCTTGAGCGCGCCTTCCGCAAGACGTACGGTTTCAGCCTGAATGTTTTGTACAGCAATATCGATGAAGCTATCGGATCATACCGCTATACCTTGCGCACTCTGATCCCGTTTTTCACGCGCGTCGCCTGGGCAGACCATCAGGACGAAATCCGGCGCGCCCGCCCGAGCATCACGAAGAAAAAGTTTATTTTTGTCATGAGCCGCTCCAACTACGAGCGCAATTGGGGCAAGCAGTACAACCGGCCGTCCTGGTTCGATCGCCTGCTTGCGTTTATTGTGAAGCTGCTGCCGCCTATCGGCCCGCTGAAGCAACTGAAGTTCAGGCCACTCACGCCGGCTGCCCAGCAGATTTTCATGCACAGTTTCGATATGGCGGCGCCCGGCTATCAAAAGGCCGTTCATGACGCCGGCGGCCACACTCTGCAACTGACCAATTTAAACTTCGATACGGGCGCGCTTACGCATGGTGGTCAGTATGATCTGCAGGATCAAGCCTTCGCGTTCTGGCTCGATAAGTTAGCGCACGACCACTTTTCGACTGCGGAACCTCCGATACGCAGAACTCTGCTGAGCTTTTACGCCGACCTAAACGCGCCCTTCGATACGAAAAAGCACAAGAAGGACTGGCAGCGCGTGTTGAATGAACTCGCTGAACTGAAGGCTGCGGCTGCTCGGTAGCCATGGGGTTGCGGGCGCTTGGGGGTTTCGGGTATTGGGGATAAAGCGCCCGCGTCTTACGGGGATGTACCTATTCAACGCTCTGGGCGGCAAGGTGGTTACCGGTGTTCGCACTTTCTTCAATAGTAATTTTCTTTAGTGAATGCCTGTGCCCCGCTAATCGAACATGCCTTCAAACAGCGGTGAGCTCAGGTACCGTTCGCCGCCGTCTGGCAAGATAACCACCATCGTTTTACCGGCCATCTCCGGCTCACGCGCAATGCGTGCCGCTGCCGCAACCGCCGCACCGCACGAGATTCCGGAAAGAATTCCTTCTTCCCGAGCCAGCCGGCGCGCCATCTCGATGGATTCCTCGCTCGTGACCGGCTCGACGCGATCGACCATCGACAGATCCAGATTTTCCGGTATAAAGCCCGCCCCAAGACCCTGAATCGAGTGCGGGCCCGGCGTCAATTCTTCATGCCGCAGCGCCTGCGCAATTACCGGACTGGTGCTCGGCTCAACGGCAATCGAAATCAGCGGATGTTTTTTCTCCTGCTTTATGTATCTCGAAACGCCGGTGATGGTGCCGCCCGTCCCCACGCCCGAGACAAGCACGTCCACCGTGCCATCCGTGTCTTCCCAGATCTCCGGGCCTGTGGTTTGAAAATGTATCCGGGGATTGGCCGGGTTCGTGAACTGTTGCGGAAGAAAAAACCGGCCGGGGTCAGCGGCCAAAATCTCTTCCGCCTTGGCGATTGCGATCTTCATGCCCTTCGAGCCGTCCGTCAGCACCAGAGTGGCCCCCAACACCTTCAGAACTTTGCGCCTCTCCAGTGACATGGTGTCCGGCATGATCAAGGTCACCGGATATCCGCGCGCCGCGCCCACAAACGCCAGCGCAATCCCGGTATTCCCACTGGTTGGCTCCACGATTTCTTTTCCGGGTTTCAGCAATCCACGCTCTTCGGCATCCCAGACCATCGAAGCGCCAATGCGGCATTTCACTGAGAATGCCGGGTTGCGGCCCTCTATCTTAGCCAGCACCGTGGCTTTCGCTCCGTCTACGACCCGGTTCAATTTTATGAGCGGCGTCCGGCCAATGCTGAACGAATTATCCTGATAAACCAAGCGTTCCTTTCAGATCTCCCAGTTGGGAACGTATTCTGTATGCTTCTGCTGCCACTCGCGCGCCAGTTCAGCAAAACTGGTCCGGTCCAGCACATCGGAAACAGCCATATCCACGCGCTGCCAGATGTCCGCAAACGGGTCGTCGGCACCCTGGCGCGAACTGCTTTTGATGTTTTCAACTGCCCGAAGCACTTCGCCCACCGTTATTGAATCGGGGGGTTTGGCGAGCAGATACCCACCCTCGGCGCCCCGCCGCGAATCGACGAACCCGTTCTGCTTCAAGCCCGCCAGAATCAGTTCCAGAAACTTTTGCGGAATTCTTTGCCGTTTTGCGATGTCGGCGATCTTAACCGGCGCCATCGCCGGCCCTCGAGTTGCTGCCAGGTACTGAGATGCAAGGTCAAAAACCGCTTTCAGGGCGTACTCGCTCTTCACCGAGATGTTCATCCGTTTTCCAGGGACAAGCGGTATTTCTTCAGCACCTGCTAATGATTCTAATCCCGCATGTCGATGTAAATTATTGATGCCCTGTGGCATTACTATGAGGAGTTACAGATCTCTACTTTCTTGGGAGCAAACTTGTCCAGGCAATTATTCGGAACAGACGGCATTCGCGGCGTAGCCGGCCAACCGCCGCTTGACCGCAAGACCGCTTACGCGCTAGGTGTTGCACTTGGCTGCTGGGCTCGTTCCTTCGCGCACGCCAGCGATGGAACCGCTGAGGTTCTGATTGGAATGGACACTCGCGAGAGCAGTCTGTGGCTGGCCGAACAAGTAGCTGGAGGGCTTGCGCATAGCGGCGCGTCGGCTCGCTTTGCTGGCGTGATCACCACGCCAGGTGTGGCCTACCTGACCCGCACCGGCCCGTTCGCCGCCGGAGTGATGATCTCCGCCTCGCATAATCCCTACTACGACAATGGCCTGAAAGTCATCAGCCATTCCGGTTACAAGCTGGCTGACGCTGTCGAACTGGAACTCGAGCAACTCATGCGCGAATGGCTCGAAAAGAACGAACAGGCTGACCCAAAAACTTTGAAAGTCGATCCGGCTCTGGACAATCTCTACACCGATTATCTGGCCGGAACAGTTTCCGGCAGCTTTCCCTTTCGCCTCGTGATTGACTGCGCGAACGGGTCCGCTACGCAAGTGGCGCCGGGACTGTTTCAGCGGCTCGGCGCTGAAGTCGCGTGGATCGCAGTATCACCCGATGGCCGTAACATCAATCTTAACTGTGGCTCGCTTCATCTCGAGAAGCTACAGCGGCGCGTGCTCGAGACCGGCGCTGATCTAGGAATCGCTTTTGACGGCGATGCCGACCGCGCGCTCTTTGTCGCTGGTTCGGGCAAGGTGGTCGATGGCGACGCAGTGCTCTTCCTCGCCGCTTCCGCGCTGAAACAATCCGGCAGATTGCCCGGAAATCTGGTTGTCGCAACCGTTATGTCAAATCTCGGGTTGGAAAAAGCTCTCGAAGTGCGTGGAATCGCGATGTTGCGAACGCCCGTTGGGGACAAGTATGTTCTGGAAGAGATGCTCCGGCGGGGAGCCGTTCTGGGCGGCGAGCAATCCGGGCATATCATTTTCTCGGAATTTGCGACTACCGGAGACGGTCTCCTGACCGCGCTGCGTGTGCTCGAGGTGCTCCGCGATTCCGGCCAGACTCTCGATGAGTTGTCCGATGAAATCAAAACGTACCCGCAAAAGCTGGTCAACGTGCGCGTCAAAAACAAGCGGCCTCTCGCGGAGCTTGATTCAGTACAGGCCGAAATACAGGCGGCCGAGAGCGCTTTTAACGGCAGCGGCCGCGTGGTGGTCCGCTTCTCTGGAACGGAACCGCTCGCGCGCGTGATGATCGAAGCTGGCTCGGATGAGGAGGTCGATAAATGGACCGGCCGCATCGCCGATGCCATCCGCGCGGAGTTGGGCGCGGCAGGGTAGGGCACTCTCCATTTCCGTGCTATTCTCAGGAGGCCGACTTGCATCCTCCCCCGCTGCGGTCGTATGGAACGCGCTGCGCGCCTCATCAAAAACAATAAGCTCTCACAAGCGATCCTCGCCGAGGATGACCTTGCCCGCGCGATATGGCCCTCGGCCGTCGGAAAAGCGATCGCGGCCCACACTTCGCGCTTAAAAATGGTGCGAACGAAGCTGGTGGTCGAGGTCGAAGATGCCATATGGCAAAGGCAACTCTATCCGTTGACTTCGCAGATCCTGCACCGGCTGCACAAAATCACTGGGACCGATGCCATCCAGGAAATCGAGTTCTGCATCGCTATCCCTCGCCGCCAGCCGCAGCGAGCCGATACTCGAAACAGCGCCGCCGACGAGACAATCAGGCCGGCCGACGAATCAGATCAAATCCGGGATCCTGTGCTGCAGCGCGTCTACCGCATGTCTCGCAAAAAAGCGAGTGCCTAGTGGCAATTACTCAGAACGCCACGCCAACTAAAAATTCGACCTGATTTACGTTGGAATAGGCGGCCACGTTTGAATTGGCGATGGCTTTCGCATCGCTTCCCCAGCGCGTGTAGCGCAATTCCGGTGATACGTGCAGGATCAGCGCTTTGATATCAAGCCCGGCTCCCAACGTGAATCCCTTGTTAGACAAGTAGCGGGTTTTGCTGGTGGTTGAACGAAAGGAAGGGCCGGCATCGACATATGGTTTCACGATGGGGAACCCGAACCGGTATTTGGCCAGAATCGGAAATTCCCAGGTGTTATGGCGCGTAGAAGAAACCGCGCTGCCTGATTGCGTGGCGAAACTGAGCGGCCTATAAAGCGCATCCGCCTCGGCCCCAAGACCGAATGGGAGCCGCAGTTCAACAAACGGTCCAATGATGTAATCTTTCGCATCCGAGTAAGTACGGGTAGTTCCGAACGTGTTGTTCTGGTACGCATCGGTCAAGCTAACGCCGCCCTTCAGTCCAAACGAAATGGGCAGTTGCGCGAATGCGCTGGAAGAAACGAAACAAAAGAGGCTGAGCAAGAGCGCTGGGCGAAACACTACAGCCCCTTCTCACCCAGGAAAACAATCAAATCAACAACGCGATTCGAATATCCCCACTCGTTGTCGTACCAGGAAACCACTTTCGCGAGATTTCCCCCGATGACCTTTGTCAGCTCGGAATCAACAATGGAACTATTTGAATTGTGCAGAAGATCGCTCGAAACCAATGGCTCCTCGGTGTACTCCAGAATGCCTTTCAACGAATTGTTAGCGGCTCCTTGCAGCGCGGAGTTCACCTCTGCCGTGGTCGCGTCCTTCTTCAATACGGCAACGAAATCCACCACCGACACATTCGGTGTCGGCACGCGCATCGAGTAGCCGTCCAGCTTGCCTTTCAGTTCCGGTACAACCAGACCGATCGCCTTCGCCGCACCCGTCGAGCTGGGAATAATATTCAGCGCCGCCGCGCGCGCGCGCCGCAGATCCTTGTGCGGGAAATCGAGCACGTTCTGATCGTTCGTATAACTGTGAACGGTCGTCATGGTGCCCTTCTCGATGCCGAAGGTATCGTTTAAAACTTTGACCACCGGCGCAAGGCAATTCGTCGTGCAGGAGGCGTTCGAGATGATGTTGTGCTTCGCCGGGTCGTACATTTTGTCGTTCACGCCCAGCACGATGGTCACATCTTCGTTCTTCGCCGGCGCGGAAATAATTACTTTCTTGACCGTGCCACGCAGGTGTTTTCTGGCATCGTTCGCGTCCGTAAAGCGGCCCGTGGACTCCACTACAACGTCCACGCCAAGCCCGGACCAGTCAATCTCAGCCGGATCTTTAATCGCGAAGATCTTGATCTTCTTGCCGCCAACGGCGATGCTGTCGCCTTCCGCCCTGACGCCTGCATCCAACCGGCCGAGTATCGAATCGTACTTCAGCAAATGCGCCAGTGTTTTGGTGTCAGTCAGATCATTTGCCGCGACAAACTCGATTTGCGGATTATTGAGCCCAGCCCGGACGACATTTCGCCCGATACGGCCGAAGCCGTTAATTCCTACCTTGATTGGCATATATTTCTATTCTACGGAGCCATGCCAAAACTCCGCCCTTATGAGCAGCCTTTATCGCGGAGGCGGCAGGGGCGGCGCGGTGGTTCCCCCGATGTTTGCGTACGATTCCTCAACCTTCACCACCTTGCCTTCATCAAACCGGACAAACGTCATCTTGCCGGGCGGATCGCCGTAAACCCAGTCTTCTATTTCATCTCCGTCCTGGTTTGTCTCGCGGCTCTTATTGCGCGGCTTGCCCAACGCAAGCAGCACCTGGTCCCGGTCCATGCCTTGAATGGCCCGCTGCTCCTTGATCGCCTTTTTAATGGGTTCGGGCAGCTTGTCCATATACTGCTCGGCGGCTGAATGTTTTTCGAAATCGAAAATGGGCGATAGCATCTGCCGGATCTCGGCGGCTTTCAGCGACGGAACGCTGCCGGGAAACACCAGCGCCACGTGCGAGCCGTTCGCCGCCCCGGCATTCTGGTTCGTGGACACCGGGTTTGTTGTTCCGCCGACGCCCACCTGCACATGGTCGTACCAGTGCCCTGTTCTCGTGCCGCCGTTTATCTCCAGCACGATTTTGTTCGATTCAATTTCAACTCGCGTGATCTGAATCTCATCTCCCAGCCGCGCTGCCGGCCCGTCTTCCTGAAGCGCCTTTTCCCAAGCGCCACGATCGTACTTGCCATCGCTATGAATTACCAGCGGCTTTTTGGCGCGCGGTAGAAGGACTTTCGAAATCGCAAACTCGGCGGTAAGGCCACGCTCGATTTCCATGCGCTCGTCGAAGCTCAACTTGTCGGCGCGCAGGCTGGGAGCCATAGCGAAAGTCAAGCCCGTCAAAACAGCCGTCGCGGCTAGTCGTTTAAATTTTCCGCGATCGCGGCACGCTGCGGCCAAACGGGAGCTTTCGCCAGTGCGAAAAACAAACCCACGGTGAAAATCGTAGTCAGGAGACCGCCCTCCGGCCCATACTTTCCGCCGCTCCAGAGAGGCAGGAGATCCCATCTGTACAAGTACCTCGTCACATCGATTGTAAGCCCGCTCAAATTCACTCCGAACATGGGCAAAACCGCATTCCAGCCATAGTGCAGCCCGATGGGAAGCCACAAGTCGCGGCTGCGCAAAAACGCGTAGCCGAGCAGCACGCCCCAGATGATGGTATTCAGGATGCCCAATCCGGAGGAATAAGGGTTTGAGGCGTGCGCGAAGCCAAAGATGACCGCAACCGGCAGTATGGTCGCGAACGGCCCAATTTTCTTTATCAGCAACTGGAAAGCGTAGCCGCGGAAAATCATCTCTTCGCCCGCCGCGCCCAACCAGATAGCTGCCAGATAGAACAGCAGGCTTGGCCAGCCTGAATTGGGTCCCGGCCGGAGTACCAGGTGTCCTGTGCCCGCGAGTATGGGGCGCCAGCAGCATCAGCGCAGCCGCTCCGCCACCCAAAACGACTCCACACGCGAAATTGCGAAGCGAACCGGGCCCGCTGCCCAGTCCGATGTCCGTAAAGGGCCGCCGGTCGAAAATTCGCATGGTCAGAATGTTCGCCAAAAGGCCGGTTGCGCATAAACCCACCGTTCCGGCCACAATCAGCCCGAAAACGGCGTATAAAGACACTGTGACCAACCGCAGACCGACTATTACAACCAGGACGAAGAACGCCACGCGTAGAACGACGCCCAGCCGGGTGCCCGGCGCCGTCGGTGGCGGTAGCGAAATTCCAGGAATTGGGTCCATCTTTTCGGTATGCTTAAGACGACTGGGCTAGCCCTGCCCTTGGTACTGGTCCAGCGGTATTTTTGGTACCAGAGGCGGGACAATCTCATCCTAACCGCATCCAAAAGCGCCGATTAGAAGAACATGCAAGATAATCAGGAACGTCGAACAGACAACAGGCTCCTTTGCGCGGAACTAGTCGAGGCAATCTGGACCGATCACAGAGGAACGCAGCGCCGCCGGGTCGCCAATCTGGAAGATATCTCTTTATCTGGAGTATGCCTTCAGGTGGAGGGCGCCGTGCTCCCAGGTACTCAGATCAGCGTCCACTATGGTGATGGGCAGCTCGTCGGCATCGTGCGCTACTGCATGTTTCGCGATGGCGGCCATTTCCTCGGAATACAGCTTGAGGATGGATGCCGCTGGTCTACCAAGCATTTCCGGCCTGAGCATCTTGTGGATCCCCGCGAGCTGGTCGAACTCGCCATGGTCCGGCATCGGAAATCCCCCGGAATTCCTGACGTTAATGAGCCGGCTTTATCGAACTGAAATCTGAAATGCGTTTGGGATTATGTGGTATGGATAGAGTTCCGTACCGGTTTTGGCAGCCCCCATCCGCATGGCAACAGAAAAGCAGCCCGATTTAGCGACCGGTGTTTATGCAGCGCTCGCGACTCCCCGCCGGACCGGCTCCATCGACGCGGACGCAGGAGCCCTGCTAGATTACCTCGATGTGATTGTCCAGGCCGGCGTTGACGGCTTGGTTCTCTTTGGCTCTACCGGCGAGTTCATTCACTACGATGTTACGGAGCGGATGCGGGTGGTCATTCTTGCCATTCGCCGCAGCCGCGTTCCGGTCCTGGTGAACGTATCGCACTCCACTTTGGCCGGAGCCGTGAATCTGGCCGAAAACGCTATCAAAGCCGGCGCCGCGGGCGTGCTCCTTATGCCGCCCTATTTCTACCGGTATCCCGACGACCAGATCTTTGCGTTTTACGAGCAGTTCACTAAGGAGATCGAAGCGCGCATCCCCGTTTATCTTTATAATCTGCCCACTTTCACCAATCCCATTTCCGCCGGACTCGCCGGTCGTCTGTTCCGCACCGAAGCCTTTGCCGGGATCAAGGATTCCAGTTGCGATTGGCGCCTGTTCGAAGATCTAAGCAGCCTCCAGAGCCAACTTCAGTTTCAGCTTTTGGTGGGCAGCGAAGCGCTCTACCTCAGAGCCAGTTCGGCCGGCGCGCAGGGCATCGTTTCGGGCGTCGCCGCGGCCATCCCCGAATTAATGGTCGCTCTGGAGCGCGCGATTCGCTCGGCAGATTTGGATCGCGCTAACCACTTGAACGCCCGGCTCAGTGAATTTGTCGAATTCGTGGACAGATTTCCCGCCACGGTGGCCATCAAGCAGACTGCCGTCGCCAGAGGCTGGAAGCTGAACCAGGTTGCCGTGCCCTTCGATGAAGACATGTCGGCCGACATCATCCATTTCCATAACTGGGTCCGCGAATGGCTCCCGGCTGTCCTCAGCGAATGTAGCCAGTCCGCCAGCGCTCGAAGCTCTCAGGCGTGAGAAATTGGTGGTGTGCCAGGAGAGCCAACGCCTGCCGCTGCGAACACCACCCGGCGGATGACAAGCGAAGAGTTTGCCGCTGCCGCTCAGCAGCATTGCGAATGGATCGCGCGGTACTTTGAAAACGTTCGCGAGTTCCCGGTCGTGCCGTCCATTCAGCCGGGGGAACTGATCGCGCGGCTCCCGGAGTCCGCTCCTGAAACAGGCCAACCGCTTGAATCAATTTTCGCGGACTTCCGTTCCACCATTTTCCCTGCTCTGACCCTTTGGAATCACCCGCGCTTTTTCGCCTACTTCTCCGTTTCCTCTACGCCGCCCTCCATCTTGGCCGATCTGCTTGCGGCAACCGTGAACGTGAACGCGATGCTTTGGAAATCTTCACCCGCGGCGACCGAATTAGAGCAAGTGACGCTGAGCTGGCTACGGCAGTGGCTGGCGCTCGACGAGTCGTTCTTCGGCATCATTTACGACACCGCCTCGGTCGGCGTCCTTCAGGCAATTGGCGCAGCCCGCGAATTTATCGATCCCGAATGCCGTACCAAAGGCATGCGTGCCGGCCTGGTGGTCTATGTTTCCGAACACACCCATTCTTCTTCAGAGAAGGCCGCCATCACCTTAGGTTTCGGCCAGGAAAACGTACGCAAGATTCCGGTCGATGCTAATTTCCGCATGCGGCCCCATCTGCTTCAGCAGACAATCGAAGCCGATCTCGCCTCAGGCAAGCGGCCCTGCTGCATTGTTGCTTCGGTCGGGTCTACATCCACTACTGCAATTGACCCGGTCCCGGAAATTGCGGATATCGCGGAGCGCTACGGTGTCTGGCTGCACGTAGATGCTGCTTACGGCGGCCCTGCCGCGGTTGTCCCTGAAATGCGGCATGTTCTCGATGGCGCGCAGCGTGCCCACTCCATCATCCTCAATCCGCACAAGTGGCTGTATGTTTCGATTGATTGCAGCGTGCTTTACACTCGCCTGCCGGAAGTCTTTCGGCGCGCTTCCGCTTTAGGCGCGGAGTATCTTCGAACCGCCGAGGATGACCGCGTCGTCAACTATAACGATTATGGTGTCCAGCTTGGCCGCCGCTTTCGCGCTCTGAAACTGTGGTATGTCTTTCGGTACTACGGGCGTCAGGGCGTTATTGCTCTTTTGCGCGAGGCCCTTCGGCTGGCACAACTGCTAAAATCGCTTGTCGAAGCAGATGAAAACTTCGAGCTCTGCGCGCCGGTTCCCTTTTCGCTGGTCTGTTTCCGCCATTGCGGTTCGAATGAATGGAACCGGCGATTGTTAGCGGAAATCAACGCCACGGGCAAAGCATTCCTGTCGCATACGGTGCTGAATGGCCGGTTCGTTCTTCGCTTCGCGATTGGAAATTTCCAGACCACCGAAGAAGACGTTCGTGAAACGTGGGATCTGATTTGCCGGACCGCCAACCGGCTTACAGCGGAAGAACCAGCCGCGGCCGCCGCCCCCTGATGAACGTTGACCGGCTCGGCACCACACTCTGCGGCATAACGCTGCGCAACCCCGTATTGGCCGCTTCCGGAACGTTTGGCTACGGTATCGAATTCGAGAAAATAGTCGATCTTAACAGTCTGGGCGGAATCGTCACCAAGGGCCTTTCCCGGCACCCAATCGCCGGCAACCCGGCACCGCGGCTCTGGCATACCGAGGGCGGGATGATCAACTCCGTCGGCCTTCAGAACGTCGGTGTTTCCGCCTTCATCCGCGACAAGCTCCCGAAACTCCGGAAATATTCCGTCCCCGTTTTTGCAAACGTGTTTGGCTACACGGTTGACGATTACCTGGAAGTAATTCGCGCGCTCGAAGACGCCGAAGGCATCGCCGGTTATGAGCTTAACGTGTCCTGCCCGAATACCAGCCACGGCGGCATGTTTTTTTCGAGCGATCCCGATCTGCTGTCGGATCTGGTTTCGCGCATCCGGCCCATCGCTCGTCGCCCGCTGATTGTGAAGCTCTCGCCCAACGTCGCCTGCATCGAACCGTTCGCGCAAGCCGCGGAACAATCGGGCGCCGACGCCATCTCGCTCGTCAACACGTTTGTCTCGCTCGCCATCGATCCGGAGACGCGCAAGCCGCGCATCGGCGCTGGTTTCGGTGGATTATCCGGTCCCGCCATTAAGCCGCTTGCCTTGCGTCTGGTCTACCAGGCCGTGCGAGCCGTCAAGATTCCAGTGGTCGGGATTGGCGGTATCTCCAGCGGACAGGATGCCGCTGAATTTCTCAGCGCCGGCGCCAGCGCTGTGCAGGTCGGGACGGCCACCTTCGTCCATCCGCGCGCGCCGCTTCAGATTGCGCGTCAGTTGGAAAAGCTTCCCGTGCAAAATAGAGCAATATGAAGGAAATCATCACGCCCGAAAAGCCCAAACCGGCAGGGCCCTATTCTCCTGCGGTCAGAGTCAACGGTTTCGTCTTCCTCAGCGGCCAGATTCCTGCCGATCCGCAAACCGGCGCGCTGGTCACCGGCTCTATTCACGAGCAGGCCGTGCGCGTCATCGAAAATCTGAAGCTGGTCCTTGAAGCCGCCGGACTTTCGTTGAGCGATGTCGTCAAAACAACCGTCTTCCTGAAAAATATGAACGACTTCGCGAAGATGAACGAGACGTACGGGCGCTTATTTGGCGCGAATCCGCCTGCCCGGACCACAGTCGAAGTGGCGCGCCTGCCGCGCGATGTGCACATCGAAATCGAAGCGATCGCCATCGATCCGAATCATAAATACCCGTTCGCGAAATAGCGGCAAGAGCGGTTATTCCTTCGGCGCATCCGCCGGCTTCAAAGGTGGGTGCGCGCTGTACTGCTTCTGCGGAGGATTCAAGGTGATATCCACCGTCTTCTCCTGGCCCTCAACGTCCATCTTCTTGCCATACGTTTGATAGCGGCTGGTGATCACTTGTAACTGAACCGTTCCCTCAGGCACAGGCGGGAAATGCGCGATTCCCTCCTGGTTCGTCTTTACTTCCCAGTGAATCGGTTTGCGCTTGCCGAGCTTGGTGATCTGATGCGAGCCAAGAAAATCCAGAATCACAGCGGCATTCTCCACGGGTTTTTCGTATTGATTTTTCACGACAACCTTGATGGTGGTCTGCGGGCTGCTCCCCACAAGCGGCACGGCCAGTGCGAGCAGAGCCGCCGCGAGCGCGATTCGAAGATGCATGCTACAAATTATCGCCTAATTCGGGCCGATTCCGACCGCCCGACGCCCACGCCCGCAGGAGCGAAACGCACTGATGTCAGAACCGAAAAGAGATTCTTGACTCACAAGGTCCCGCTGGGGTTACACTCCCCTTAGAGGCTTATGGGAAATCGCCAGAAAGAGGGTTCCGGCGAGCTTATGCCGGGGACACTGGACATGCTTATTCTCGAAGCAGTGGCTCGCGGCCCACGGCACGGGTATGCGGTGGCCGACTGGATTCATGAACGATCGCACGAGGTGCTGCGAGTGGAGGAAGGGGCGCTCTATCCGGCCTTGCACCGGCTGGAGCTGCGGGGATTGCTTGCCGCGGAGTGGGGCGTTTCGGAGAATAACCGGCGCGCAAAATATTACCGATTGACAAACGCTGGGCGCAAACATCTGGAAGCCGAACGGGGCCGGTGGGAAAGGCTGTCCTCCGCAATCGGGTTTGTAATGGCCAGGGCGTGAAGGAGCTCCTATGATTACGTGGCAGGATCTGCGCGAGCACGTGCTTCGACTTGCCGGGCTGCTGAGACGGCGGCAAGCGGAGCGCGACATGGCCGATGAGCTGGAGTTTCATCTTGCCATGAAGCAAGAGAAGTACGCGCAAGAAAAGGGACTGGGTGAAGCAGAAGCAGCACTGCGGGCCAGGCGCGACTTAGGCAACGTAGAGAAGTGGAAAGAATTCTGCCGGGATGTGGAACGGGCCAGGCCGGTTGAGGATTTCGCGCGCGATGCGGCGCTGGCTGTGCGGATGCTTCGCAGATCGCCTGCGTTTACGGCGGTCGCGCTGATCACACTGGCTCTGGCGATAGCTGCGAATACCGCGATATTCAGTTTGATCAATGCAGTGCTGCTGCGGCCGTTGGATGTGCCCGAAGCGGACCGGTTGACATTCTTACGAATTCAGCCGGACGAGTTTGGCTACGCGTTCAATTACCCGCTATTCAAATACGTTGAGAAGCACGGGACAGTTTTTTCGCAGGTGTTTGCGTTCGCCGGCCGCAATCTTCAGATTCAGGGCCGCGAGGGCACCGAGCGGGTAGCGGGGCAATTGGTGAGCGGAAAGTACTTCGCGGCATTGAAGGTGAATCCGCGAATGGGCAGGTACATCGGTCCGGGCGATGACCGGCCTGGGGCTACTGTGGCGGTCATCAGCGATCGATTCTGGCGCAGCCGGTATGGGGGCGACCCACATGTATTGGGGCGCAAAATCGTGTTGAATAACGCCGTCTTCACGGTGGCCGGGGTGATGCCGCCGAAATTCAGAGGCGCCAATAAAGACGAGCGGCCCGACGTATTTCTTCCGTTTGAAGACGAGCCGCTGCTGGATGCGCCGTACAACAATATCGCGGCGGGAGCGCATGCCTGGTGGTTTCAGGCGGGGGCGCGACTGAAAAAAGGCGTTTCGCTGGAACGGGCGAACGCGTTTTTGCGGGCCAGTTCCCACGCCGCCTTCGAAGCTACTGTGCCCGACGCGAAAGCCAGCTTCAACGGGCACACGCGCGCGGAGTTGTATTTGGCCGCGGAACCGGGAGCAACCGGATACTCGTACCTTCGGCTGCGATTCCGCAAGCCATTGACGGTGCTGATGGCGCTGGTCGCGTTGGTGCTGCTGATCGCTTGCCTGAATCTGGCCACGCTGCTTATGGCGCGCGCGGCGTCGCGGGAGCGGGAGATTGCTACGCGCTTTGCTCTGGGCGCCAGTCGAACGCGGTTACTGCGCCAACTACTAACGGAGAGCATGCTGCTGGCAACCGGCGGGACGGCACTGGGCTTAGCGGCATCGCCACTGTTGGCGAATCTGCTGATTACTTTCTTGAGTTCGCATGAGGACCCGCTAAAGCCGCCACTGAATGTTGCGCCCGACGCGCGCGTATTCCTGTTCACGGCCGCAGTGGCCGCGATCGCCACGATTGTGACCGGGATGGCTCCAGCTCTACGGTCAACCGGACGCGAATTGCAGCAACGAATGCGGGATAGCAGCAGCGCGCTGCGCGGGTCTGAGCGGCGGCGCTTCTGGCCGCGCGTGATGCTGGCGTGCGAAGTGGGGCTGGCTTCGGTGCTGGTGACGGGAGCAAGCTTGCTGGGATACAGCCTGGTTAAGCTGCACGAGGTCCCGACCGGGTTCGAGCCGCGCGGACTGGTGATGCTGGAACTTGAAATGGAGAAGCAATCGCGCAAAGGGAAAGCTTTGGTTCGCGCGTATCAGGAGATTGCGGACGGGCTGGCCCGCGTTCCAGGCGTGTCGGCGGTGAGCTTTGTGAATATGGCACCGCTCACGAATTCGTGGATGAAGGGCGATGTTTCTGTTCCGGGACAGGGGAAGCATGAAGCTTACCGCAATGAGGCGGGACCAGCGTATTTTCGAGCGATGCGCACGCCGCTGTTGGCAGGACGCGAATTTCGATGGAGCGATACGGAGGAATCGGGCAGGGTGGCGATCGTGAATGAAGCCGCCGCACGGATATTGTTTCCGAATCGAAACCCACTTGGACAGCGGATCACGGTGGACAACAATAAGACAATCGCCGAAATCATTGGCGTGGTTGCTGAACGCAAAATATACTTCGCTGCGGGACGTGGCCCCGCCAACGGTGTATTCACCGATCAGTCCGGGCTTGAATAACGGGCTCTCCTACACGGCAGTGATGCGAGTGAACGGTTCGCCGGCCGCGGCGATTGCGGCTGCACGAACGGTGGTCCGCAGAGTGGTTCCAGAGATTCCGCCGCCGGTTGCGATGACGATGGAGCAGACCATAGCGGAAGGGCTGGCAACGGAAAGGATGATGGCGACGCTGGCGCTATTTTTCGTGGGAGTGGCGCTGCTGATCACGGGGATCGGACTATACGGGACGCTGGCTTACGCGACTGAACGGCGAACCGGCGAAATCGGGATTCGGCTGGCACTCGGAGCGCAGCGCGGCGACGTGATATCGATGGTGTGCCGCGAGAATGGCGCTATCGCGGTGGGTGGCTGTATTATCGGAATCGCCGCATCGCTTGGGGCATCGCGGCTGATTGCGAGCTTTCTATACGGCACGTCGCCTTACGATCCGGTGATTTTGAGTGCGTCGGCGCTGCTGCTGGTGTGCATTGCGGCGGGTGCGTCGCTGATTCCCGCAGTGCGGGCTGCGCGGATTGATCCGATTGCGGCTATCCGGTATGAGTGATGCAGAGACAACAGATATGCCGCTGGTAACCTATTATTTGTTGCCGGTGTAGCTCAGGTGGTTAGAGCGACGGTCTCATAATCCGTAGGTCGCAGGTTCAACTCCTGCCGCCGGCACCAATCTCCCACATGCGAACTAATCGGCGCAGTTTCTTGATGGCCAGCGGAATAACGGCGGCGGCGGCAACCCGAATCCTAGGCGCTAGCGACGTGATCCGGGTCGGCCTGATTGGATGCGGTGGACGGATGCGGACGCTGGCAGGCGCGGCACAGAAAGCGACAGGCTGCCAGATTATTGCCGTTTGCGATGTGTATGAGCCCCACAGAGACGAGTTCCGGGAGAAATGGAACAATCTCGCGAGCACGCACCTTGATTACCGGGAAGTGCTGGACAAGAAAGATGTGGATGCAGTCATCGTCGCCTCGCCCAATCATTGGCACTTGCAGATGGCAACGGATGCCATTGCGGCCGGCAAGGACATCTATCTGGAGAAACCCGTCACCCACACGATTGAACAGGGCGAGGCCCTGGTTCGGATTGTGCGCGGGTCCAGCCGGATACTCCAGTCGGGGATGCAGCAGAGAAGCTGGGTACATTTCCAGAGTGCCGCCGAACTGATTCAGGCGGGGAATATCGGCCGGGTCACGCGAGTGCGGACCTATTGGTTCCAGAACTACCAGGAGCACACGCCCAGGAAGCCCACCGATCTCGAGCTGCTCGATTGGAAGCGCTGGCTGGGCCCCGCCCCTGCCCAGCCGTTCACGGAAGAGAAGTTCCGGAACTGGCGCTGGTTCTGGGATTTTGGCGGGGGTGCGATGACCGATCTGTTCACGCACTGGATTGATGTGGTGCATTGGGCGATGAAGAAGTCGGAGCCAAGCCTGGCGCAAACGATCGGCGACCGATACGTTTTCGAGGAGTGGCAATGCCCGGATACTATCCAATCCGCGTTTCGCTATCCGGGTTTCGAGGTGGGATACGAAGGAACGATGGTTTCTTCTTTCGACGATGGCGGCCTGGAATTTCGCGGTACCGAGGCGACTCTCAAGATCGACCGGAGCGGGTTCAACATTTACCGTGAAGGCGTGCGAAGCGAGAACCCGGTGCTGAGCGAGCGAAGCTTTGAGGATGGCACGATTGCGCATATGCAAAACTTTTTCGATTGCGTGCGAAGCCGCAAAGAACCGAATGCGCCCGTGCAGACCGGGGTGAGCGCGGCGTTGGCGGGACACATTGGGAATTTGGCTTTGCACCGCGGCGGCCAACTGACGTGGCCGCAAAAGGTCTGAGTGGAAAGCGCGCGCGGTGTTCCGTGGTACATCTGGTGTGCCGCGCTGGCGGTGACCTCCGCGACCGTTGGCGCGCATTGGGATATTTCGTGGCACAGCTCGATTGGCCGCGATACATTCTGGACGCCGGCACACATGGCCATCTATCTATGCGGCGTACTGGCAGGCGTGGCATTCGGCTACATCATTCTGAGCACGACATTTTCTGAAAAATCGGCTCTGGCCGATGCTTCCGTTCACATCTGGGGCTTTCGCGCTCCCCTGGGAGCTTTCATTGCATCGTGGGGCGGCATTGCGATGCTGACCTCTGCGCCGTTCGACAACTGGTGGCACGATGCCTACGGGCTGGACGTGAAGATTGTGAGCCCGCCGCACATTTTGTTATTCATCGGCGTGTATGGCGTGATTTTGGGGACGCTGGTGCTGATCGCCGGGCACATGAACCGCAGCGCAGGCAAAGACCACGGGGCGGCGCGGTGGCTGTTCCTTTACGGCGGCGGAATCATGCTTGTAATGGCGATGATTATTCTAATGGAGTACACCGAGCGATCGGCTCTTCACAACTCATTGCCATATGTGCTGGTCTGCGCTTTCACGCCGATTGTGCTGGCGGTCGGTTCCCGCGCGACGGGGATACGGTTCGCGGGTACGTTTATTGCCGGCTTCTACACGCTATTCCTGATTGGGCTAATTCTGGTGCTGCCGCTGTTCCCGGCTGAGCCGAAACTGGGGCCGGTGTATCAACATGTAACGCAATTTATCCCACCGGAATTTCCGATGCTGCTGATTGTGCCGGCTTTCGCGCTGGATCTGTTCTGGAGCCAGGTTAAGACTTGGAACGCGTGGAAAACCGCAGCGGTAAGCGCGATTTTTTATGTTGGCGCGCTGCTGGCCGTGGAATGGCCGTTTGCGAGTTTCCTAATGTCGCCGGCGGCGCGCAACCGGTTTTTCGGAACAATGTATTTGTGGTACGGTCTGCCGCCGACGACTTTTCTGGCGCGCAACATGTTCTGGAACTATGAGACAACAGCCCAGTTCTGGCGTGGCATGGCGTTAGCACTGCTGCTATGCTTTCTGGCGATCCGCTGGGGGATCTCGCGCGGCGAGTGGATGCGCAAGATAGTGCGGTAAGTATTGACATGCGATTCCTAAAGACAGCGCTGGCGCTGACGGCGCTTGCGATCACGGCGCAGGGGCACGTGGGCAGCCCCGACATTTATCTGGACGGAAGAGCCGGACCATATCAGCTTTTCGTCACGGTACGGCCGCCAGCGGTAATTCCCGGAGTTGCCGAGATCGAGATTCGTTCGCAGACACCAGGGGTGCGCGAAATCCGCGCGGTTCCGCTGCCCATGTCAGGCCCGGGTGCGACATTTGCGCCGGTGCCGGACAAGCTGAAAGTGACGCCGCAAGATCCGCAGTTTTTCACAGGCTCGCTGTGGATGATGGCGACAGGATCCTGGCAGGTTCGGTTGACGGTAGATGGGCAAAAAGGCAGAGGGATTCTGGCGGTTCCGGTGCCCTCGGCAGCGCTGACGACTAAGAAAATGCAGCTTGGGCTGGGTGTAATGCTCAGCCTGCTGGGCCTGTTTCTGGTGGGCGGCGTGGTGGCGATGGCGGGCGCGGCAGCCCGCGAAGCGAAAGCCCATTTAGGAGCAATTCCGGACGCTGCCGCGAAGCGCCGGGGACGAATTGCGATGTCCGTCGCGTTCTTAATTGTGATTGCTGCGGTTTGGGGCGGCAATGCGTGGTGGAGCAACGAAGCCACCGGGTATGGCGAGCGAGTTTACAAGCCGCTGCAGATGAATACGTCGCTGGACAGTTCCGGAATGCTCACATTAAACCTGACGGATCCTGGCTGGCTGAAGACACCGGTGGGACGCATTGCGCTGTTCACCCGGAAGATTGACGACCTTGTACCGGATCACGATCACCTGATGCATCTCTATGCAGTTCGCGAGCCCGGGCTGGACGTGGTGTATCATCTTCATCCCGAGCTAGTGGGAAGCGGCATCTTTCGAGTGAAGCTGCCGGCTATGCCGCCCGGCAAATACCAGCTTTACGCGGATGTAGTGCATGCGACCGGCTTTCCGGAAACGCTGGTTGCCGCAGTGGACGTTCCCACGCTGGCCGGACGGCTGCTGACCGGCGATGATGCCAGCGGTTCGGCGAAGGCGTGGAATGAATCGGCCGTAACCAACACGGAATTCGCGCTGCCCGATGGCTATCGAATGGAGTGGCTGAGACCACAAACTCTACGCGCAAAGGAACCCGTGCTGTTTCGATTCCGGCTGACCGATGCGGCTGGCCGCGCTCCGCGCGATATGGCGTTATACATGGGGATGCTGGGACACGCAGCTTTTGTGAAGACGGATGGCACGGTGTTTGCGCACATTCACCCGACGGGTTCCGTTTCGATGGCCGCGTTGATGCTGGCGCAGCGAGGGAGCGGCAATAACGGAGCAGGCATGCCGGCAATGCATGGCATGGTACACGATCCGGCCGCGCTCCCAAATGAGGTCACTTTCCCGTACGGTTTCCCGACGCCAGGCCGTTACCGCATATTCGTTCAAATGAAGCACGGCGCGACGATCGAGACAGGGATTTTCGATGGGGCCGTTCAATAGACGGCCGGTTACAATCCAAACGCGTACAAGACGCGATCGGCCGCAATCGCGATCTGATGATGCCCGTTAACGGTGTAGGAGATGGGATTCGCGCCGATCGCGCCGCCAGTTTGGAAATCCCACAGCGGCTTGCCCGTTTGCGCATTTAGGGCGTAGAAATTTCCTTCATCCGACCCCGAGAAAACCAGATTCCCCGCGGTCGACAATACGCCTGCCCAGGGAGGAGAGTGGAGCTTGAACTCCCAGCGCATTTCTCCGGTTGCTGGCTGCAGGGCGCGGATGGCGCCCAGGCATCATCGGGAGGGAGTTCGTTTTCGCCACCGCCGGCATAGAAGGCGCCCTTCTTGTAATCGGCGCCGCGCTTGAAATAAATGGCGCCAATCTCCCGGACCGCAACGTAAAACAGGTCGGTTTCAGGACTGTAGGAGGGACTGAACCAGACCGTCGCGCCATTCGCATTCGGCCAGAGTAGTAACCCTTTTGCTGTTGGTTCCGAATCGGGCTGGAGAATAGGGCGACCCCGGTCATCGAGTCCGCGTGCCCAGGTCTGCTTCACGTAGGGGCGGCCCGCCAGAAACTCACCGGTGGCGCGGTCCAACACGTAATAAAAACCGTTCCGGTTGGCGCTGACCACCAATTTCCGAGCCTGCCCGTGCACTCGCGCATTCACAAGCATGGGCACGTGCGCGGCATCCCAGTCGTGCGTGTCATGCGGTGTGAACTGAAAATACCAGCGAAGCTTGCCGCTGTCGCCATCCAAGGCAACCAGTGAGCAAGTGTAGAGATTATCCCCCGCGCGCCCATCTCCGTTCCAATCCGGTCCGGGATTGCCGACACCCCAATAAACCAGGTTCAGTTCGGGGTCGTACGAGCCTGTCACCCATGTGGATCCGCCCCCGGTTTTCCAACTATCGCCGGTCCAAGTGTTATGGCCCGGTTCGCCGGGACCGGGAACGGTCCAGAACCGCCAGCACTGAGCGCCGCTTTTCGCATGGTACGCATCGATGAAGCCGCGAATTCCGGCCTCGCCTCCGCTCACGCCCACAACAATCCTGCCGCGAATGGCCAGCGGCGCCATGGTCATGCTGTAACCAGTTTTGTAGTCGGCGACCTTCGAGGTCCAGCGTTGGATACCGCTCTTGAGATCGAGCGCTACCAGGTAGCAATCGAGTGTCGCGATGTAGAGCTTGTCATCTAATATGGCGGCGCCGCGGTTGCTGTGGCCAAAACCGACGCTATGGAAGTCGGCAGGGATCGGGCGCGTCCAGGGCCGCGGCCCAGTTCGGCCCTGTGAGATACATGATTCCATCCACAACGAGCGGCGAAACTTCATTGCGCGGCTCCGGAAACTGGTACGCCCATTTCACCTTCAGGCCGTTCACGTTAGCGGTCGTGATCTCGCGAAGGGGCGAAAAGCGATGCCCTTGATAGGTGCGCGAGTAGGTCAACCAGTTCCCGGGCTCCTTTCCGGCATTCGCGATGCGATCAAAAGGAACCCGAGCCAAGGCGGCGAGACAAAAGAAAAGCGAGATGAGCAGTTTCACGTTCCGCCCTGCAATCCGGCTAAATAGGCCACCAGGTCTTCCAATTTCCGCGCCATCGATGCTGCTTCGAAATGATGGCATAGGAGTCTGTCCACGCAGTTTGCGCAAGTCAAGCAGCTCTTGCTTGCGAAAGCTGTGGAACTGCCCTGCTGCGTCCTTGAGCTGGATCGTGAAAGTATCTTCGTTCGCTCGAATGCCTCGAATCGCCGGTCCGGACCGCGGTACGGCCTCAATCAGCAGAAATTGTTCTGGCAGGCTCTTCGCAGGGTCCAAGATGGCCTGACGCAGAAATGCAGCGCTGCGGCGCATGCCGATATCGGTCAGCTCCGGACCGTAACCTGAGCCATCTCCCGCGACTATGTGGCAACTTGCGCAGCCGTGCCCGACAAAAACTTTCGCGCCCTGCCGGGGATCGCCGCGCAACGGCTCCGGAGCGATCCTGCCGAGGCTCCGCACGTAAGCTGAAAGATTCGCCACATCGTCGTCGGAGAAAAACGGGCACTTGTAGGGGCATTATACAGAGGGGCGCTGAGCGCGTGTTAATCTTCGCGCAGGAGCGCCACGACATCGTCGACCGTGATCACTCCGATGAGACGCTCATGTTCGTCAACTACGGGCAACGTAAGGAGATTGTACTTATCAAACATCTCGGCAATGCGATCCTGTTTTTCCAAGGCGTGAACATAGAGTAACGGATCGGAGGAGAGATCTTTCAGCGGAGTATCACCCTGAGCGAAGAGCAGCCTGGCGAGTGGAACGCTGTAGCGAAGATGGTTGGCTGCGTCGACGAGAAAGATGGTGTGCAGGTTTTCAAGAGCTTCTTCGTCTTTGCGAAGCTCATGCATGGCTTCGGCAACGGTCGCGCTTTCCGGCAGCGCCAAATAGCCAGTATCCATGATGCCGCCCGCGGTATTGTCGCGAAATTCGAGCAGCTCCTCGACCTCCTCCTTGTCTTCGGGCTGCATTTCCTCCAGAATCTCTTCGGAACGCTCCTCTTCAAGCTCGTTGAGAAGATCGGCGGCCTCGGAGGGCTCCATCTCTTCGAGGATGTCGGCGGCCTTGTCGGCTTTGAGGGACTCGATGATGCGGGTCTGCAGATCTGGGTTCGACTTCGCTGAGGAGATCGGCCGCCGTCTCATTATCCATGTTGTTGAAAATGGCAGCGCGGTCTTCATGGCTGAGATCTTCGACAATGTCGGCCAGGTCAGCCGGATGCATGCTTTCGAGTAGCTTATTGGAGATGTTGAGACGCACACGGCGCTGCGGATCGGCTTCTAAAATATTGCAGAATTCCCACCGGATGGAATGCGTGGGAATGTGGCTTTGCAGGGCGCGAATAGTGGCCGGAGAGGCGATGCCGCGGAGCAGCCGCCGGACAATGGACCGGACGCCGATATCGACTTCGAGGATATGCAGGACCTCGCTGCCGTTCTCACATTCTTTCAAGAAGGTGATGTCATTGACGCGGACCACCTTGCGGCCCTGGGCGTCGATGATCTGCTGATCGAGCAGGTCGCGAACCATGCGCAGCATGTATTCGTCGGAATGATAAGGAGTGAGGCGCTCGTCTTTGAGGTGAATACCGCCGGTACCGATGGTTTGGATCTGGTCATATCGGATGCTCAACCAGGCGGGGCCTGCGCCTACGAGAAAGCGGTCAAGGCGGACGGGGTCAATAAGCGGGACGAGCGCTGCATCGCGGAATGTTCCAATGCGGCGGCCTTTCAGGTCGTACACTTTGACGCCCAGGAGTTCCGAAAGGTAGAGGATCTCTTCCGCCATACATATAGAAGCAGCGCCGCCGGATAGGGACGCCGTTTGCCCTCTTTGAGAATAACCGCCAAGGTCGCGGCACTACATGGGCGCGGCGTACCTCGGGTAAACTGGCGTACTACACTCAAGGTTCCCTTCCGGCCGTTTTCATGAGCTCTTTGTGGTGAACAGTGAAGCAAGAATTGAGAAAGCAGCCCATCGCGCACCAAAGCTGACGGTCAAGCAGTTCTTTGCGCGCAATGGCATCCTTTCGCGCGCGCACCCGAATTACGAGTACCGTCCGGGACAACTGGAAATGGCAGAGGCGGTAGCGGCAGCCCTGGCCGACCGCCGGCACCTAATTCTAGAAGCGGGGACGGGGACGGGGAAGACGCTGGCGTACCTGGTTCCCTCGATCTTGTCGGGCAAGCGGGTTGTCATTTCGACCGGCACCAAGAACCTGCAGGAACAACTTTTCTTCAAAGATGTACCGTTCCTGCAGTCGCTGTTCGAGCGTCCCCTATCAGTGTGTTACATGAAGGGCCGGGCGAATTATCTTTGCCGGCAAAAAGTATATGACGCGGAGCGCGAGCCGGTGCTGGCGGGTTTGGAAGAAAACCGCGAGTTCAAGATTATCCGCGAATGGGAAAAGACGACGCAAACGGGGGATCGCAGCGAGCTGAGAACGATCTCTGAACACAGCACGCTGTGGTGGAAGCTGGACGCCCGGAGCGATTACTGCGCAGGACAGAAATGCAAACAGTTCGAGCGCTGCTTCATCACCGGGATGCACCAGCGCGCTGCCGAAAGCGACATCATCATCGTGAACCACCATCTGTTTTTCGCGGATCTGGCCATGCGGGACCAGGCCTTCACCGCGATTCTGCCGGATTATTCGGCGGTGATTTTCGATGAAGCGCATGAGATGGAAGATGTCGCGGGCCAGTACTTCGGAATAAGCGTCAGCAATCTGCAGCTTCAAGAACTGGTGAAGGACACCTCGGCGGTGTCGAGAAGAAAGCTGTTTGCCGGTCCGGAGCTGGATCGCGCGCTGATTCAAATTGGAGACAGGACCGAGGGGTTCTTCCGGCTGTTTCCGCAAGAAGGAAGGCAAGGGTTTCGAGATCAGGAAGATTTTCTGGCGAGCAATGAGGCGGTGTACCGGGAACTGCTATTCGCCCTGGAAGCGCTATGCGCCCGTTTGGAACTAGTGCAGGGCGCTGTGGAAGATATTCTCCCGCTGGTCCGGCGCGCGAAGCTGATTCAGCAAGGATTGCGCTTCTGGATGGAGAGCGGCGACACGAGCTTTGTTTTCTGGGTAGAGCGGAGAGGGCGCGGACTGTATCTGCAGGCGACTCCTATCGATGTTGCGCCAGTGCTGCGCACGCGGCTGTTTGATTGCGTGCAGCCGGTGATCATGACATCCGCGACACTTACCGTGGCGGGCGGCTTCGAATATTTGCAGGGACGATTGGGACTGGAGAATGCGCGGACGCTACATGTAGAGAGTCCGTACGATTACGGCGAGCAGGTTTTGTTTTATGTCCCGCCGCACTTACCGGATCCCAGGCAGCCGGATTTCACGCGCCGTGCCGCCGATGAGATCGAGCGCATTATTGAAGCTTCGCGCGGGCGCGCGTTCGTTCTGTTTACCAGCTACCAGCAGATGCGGCAAGTGTATGAGCTTTTGAGAAAGCGACTGGATTACCCGCTGCTGTTACAAGGCGACGGGCCGCGGACGGCGCTGATTGAGGCTTTTCGCGCGACACCGGGCGCAGTGCTGTTCGGAACGTCAAGCTTTTGGCAAGGTGTCGACGTACAAGGCGAGCAGTTGAGCTGCGTCATTGTCGATCGGCTGCCGTTCGCGGTACCGACAGATCCGGTAATAGCGGCGCGGACGGAAGCGGTCAGGCAGAGCGGCGGAAATGCCTTTTACGATTATCAGATTCCACAAGCGGCGCTGACGCTGAAGCAGGGTTTTGGAAGGCTGGTGCGGGGAACGGCGGATCGGGGCGTACTGGTGCTGCTGGATAATAGGATTATCAAGCTGCCGTACGGACGCGTATTTTTCGAAAGCCTTCCGCCGTATCGCTTCACGAAAGAACTGAGGGACATTCAAAAATTCTTCGATGTTTGAGATCTGCGTAGAACACACCTTCGCGGCTGGACATGCGCTCCGGAATTACCGCGGCAAGTGTGAGAACGTACACGGCCACAACTATCGCGTAGAGGTGGCGGTGGCTGGGGAGGAACTGGACGACAACGGTTTGCTGTATGATTTTTCGGAATTAAAGCGCCGGCTGCGCGCGACCAGCGAATATCTGGACCACCAGTTCATTAATGATTTGAAACCGTTCGACCGGATCAACCCGTCGGCTGAAAATATTGCGAAGTTCTTCTACGACGAACTGAAAAGCGGGCTGCAGCCGGCAGCGATTGCGTTCGTGCGGGTTTGGGAAACGGACACTTCGTGGGCGGTATATCGGCCCTAAGGTGTAAGAGACGCGCGGTTGAGAGCGTGCTGCGGTGGACTTCAGTCCGCGGCCTAGACTCCAGCGAATTCTCAGGCCGGCTTCAGGTGCAGGCTGTTATGAATCGCATACAGCGCGAGTTCCAGCCGATCCGAGACGCCCAGCTTATCGAAGACATTATGCAGATGGTTCTTAACGGTCTGCTCAGTGATGAACATCTTCTCGGCGATTTCCTTGTTCTTGTAGCCTTGGGCAATCAGAACAATAATCTCGCGTTCGCGCTGGCTTAACTGCGCACGCTCGCGGCCGGTTTTTCCGTTGACATGGCTGGCTTGCAGTTCGGCCGGAGACGCGAATTGGCGGATAACAGCGGCGGTGGTGTTCGAGTCCAGCCAGATCTCGCCGGCATGAACTCTCTGGATGCTTTTTTCAATCAGGCTGGTAGCAGCATCTTTAAGGAGGATGCCGGAACAGCCCAGCTTCATGGCTTCCACGAACTCCTCTTTGTTCTCAGCGGACGCGAAGAGGATCACTTTGGCATTGGGCGCGCGTGTCTGAATGCTGCGCAGGACGGTCAAGCCATCCACTCGCGGCAGCTTGAGATCCATCAGGACGACATCCGGCTCGAGGAACACAGTCTTGTCGATGGCCTCGACGCCGTCAATGGCTTCCCCGACGATGTGGATGGCCTGATGTTGCCGGAGGACACTCCGCAGGCCTTCCAGGACGATCGGTTGTCCGTCAGCGATTAAGACGCGGATAGGTGCAGTTGACATCCATACTTTCCCTGGAAGTTCCGCTCATCGGGACGTAAGTACCCCAAGGCCCAGAACTCCGAAAGTGTTGCTTACGGATTATAGTGCGAAAACGTAGCATTTCTCTAGCAACAATTAGACCGTTTTAGGGTCCAGGTGATCCTCCACTACAGTACTATTCGGCCGGTACCTGCTTTTCTATAGTATTTCCAAGGGTGCTAACCTTCGCCTAAGCATCTGGAACGCCGAATCAGGAATTTCCTACCCTAGAATGGCTTCATGGCCAAATTGTCGATTAAGGATCTCGATCTAAAGGACAAGACTGTTTTCATCCGGGTGGATTTTAACGTTCCGCTCTCGGATGGGGGCAAAGAGATCACCAGCGATAAGCGCATTCAGGCATCTCTGCCAACCATACAATACGCGCTCGAGCATTCGGCAGGGGTCATTCTGGCGAGTCATCTGGGCAGGCCGAAAGGAAAGTGGAGACAGGACATGAGCCTGGCGCCGGTGGCGGCCCGGCTCAGCGAATTGCTGGGCCGGCCGGTGAAGCTGGCTCCCGATTCCGTGGGGCCGGAGGTGGCGGCCATGAGACCGAAACCGGGAGAAGTGCTTCTGCTCGAAAATCTTCGGTTTCATTCGGAAGAAGAGGCGAACGATCCGGATTTCTCGAGACAGCTTGCGGCTTTGGCCGACGTTTACGTGAACGACGCTTTCGGGTCGGCACACCGCGCCCACGCATCGACGGTCGGAATGGTTTCCCAACTGCCCATTGCCGCCGCGGGGCTGCTAATGGACAAGGAACTGGAATGGCTGGGCCGCGCGGTAAAGAATCCAGAAAGGCCCTGCATCGCGCTGTTGGGCGGGGCCAAGGTATCGGACAAAATCGAGATTATCGAAAACCTCATTAAAGTTGTGGATACGCTGCTCATCGGCGGAGCCATGGCCTACACTTTTTTGCGGGCAAAGAATGAGCCTACCGGGCGGTCGCTGGTGGAGCCGGACAAAATCGAATTGGCGCGGCAGTTACTTCAGGAGTCTGGCGAGAAGTTGAAGCTGCCGCTGGATCACGTGGTGGTGCGCGAGATCAAGGCCGGCGCCCAGCACCAGGTGGTCAGCTGTATCTCGCCCGATCAGATCGGCGTTGATATCGGGCCCCGGACCATTGAGGAGTATTCCGCTTTGCTGGCCACTGCAAAAACCATCATCTGGAATGGACCGATGGGCATCTTTGAGATGCCTCCGTTTGATGAGGGGACGGTGGCCTTAGCCAGGGCCGTCGCCGAATCGGGAGCGGTATCGGTGGTGGGCGGCGGCGATTCGGAAAAGGCCATCGAAAGCGCGGGCGTAAGCGACAAGATCACCCATGTTTCGACAGGCGGAGGCGCATCCTTGGAGTTTCTGGCGGGACTTGAGCTACCCGGCGTGGCGGCGTTAAACGACAAGGCCGCCCGGGTAGCAGAACCTTGAAATTCAAAAATTGCGGGCGTTTTCAGCAACAACGATTCGCAGCCGCCGCATGTGATTTCGGAACCTTGGTTTGTTCACCCAGCCGGAAGCAGAAGAGGGCGCCTTGGCCGGGCTCGGATTCTACCCAAATCTGCCCCTGATACCGTTCTACCATTTTCTGGCAAATCGCCAGCCCGATACCCGTGCTCTCATAGCGCTGTGCGTCATAGAGGCGCCTGAATAAGCCGAAGATCTTGTCCTGGTGTTCGGGTGCGATACCAATGCCATTATCCCGGACGCAGAACACGGTGGAGCCCATGTTCTGGCAGCAGAAGACATCGATTTCGGGCGGCGTGTCCCGGCAGCGGAACTTAAGCGCATTCTGCAGCAAGTGCTGGAACAGTTGTCCCAGATGGTCTTCGTTGATGCGGAGCACTGGAAGATCGGCGGCACGAACAGTCGCCCCTGTTTCGGTAATGACCGGCTGCAGAGCGCTCAATACCTGGCCGAAGACGGCATTGGCATCGACCTCGGGCTCGACCGGCTCTTGATGCGCCACATTTGCAAAGGCGAGAAGGTCCCCAACCAGCACCTCCAGCCGATTAGCGCACGAAAGCACAAATTGAAGGCACTGCCGGCTATCTTCGTCGAGTTGTGACTGCAGCTTGCGCCGCAGGATCTCGGTGTAGATGTTGACGTGGCGTATGGGCTTGCGAAGGTCATGCGAAGCTGAAAACGCAAATTGCTCCAGTTCGGCATTGGCACGCCTGAGTTCGGCATTCGAAGCGGCCAGCGCGCGATTGTTTGCCGCAAGCTCTTGAATTAGCAGAATGCGGTCTATCGCGATGGCAAGCTGGTCGGCAACGGACGCCGGTCGCGCGCGGCTATACCGCAAACATCCTGCCCTAAGTCGAGGCTTTCGATCTGCGGCTGAAATCCGTCCTTGAGCCCGACGGAAAACGAGAGGCGGAGGCGCTCATTCTCCACCGCGTAGCACAAACACAGGTCTGTCCTGGTTTCCGCTGAAATGCGGTCCCAGGCACTCAACAAAAGCTGGTCGGGCTGGCTGTAGCGGAGCGTATCGGTTGCCACTCCGGCGAGTAACTCAATGCGGCGATCAAGCTGTTCGCGGGTGGTTCCATCGGGATTTTCCAATTGCATTCTGCAACCAATCGAAAGCTCTCAAAGGTTAATGCCTTTTAACCCGAAAAGGTGACGTAGAAACAAGGGGCGCGTGTGCTCGAAAAGTCTTTCAGGCCGCGTTAATCGAGCCTGTAGAAATGGCCGGGAAGCCGCCCGGCAATACGGAAGGAGCCCGCGCGTGCCGCTCCAGGAAGTCAAGCGTCAGCTCAAGGCAGGCTTCCGGTTGATCGGTCATGAGCATGTGCCCGGCTTTGGGAATGAGGTGGAAAAGGGCGCCGGGGATTCGGGAGGCGACCACTCTTCCGTTTTGCGGCGGAATCAGGCAGTCTTCAGCGCCGTGAGCAACCAGTGTCGGCACAGTAATTCGCGGAAGCCGAAGGAAAGAACTCCACAGCAGAATACCTGCGAACTGATTGAGGCAGCCTTTGCGGGTGCATGTGCACCGGCACTGAACATCTATATCCTCCAAAATGCGTTCATGCAGCGTCGAAGCGGCGTAGAGCAGCGGGATCAGGGATAGTTGGCGGCTGCGGCCGGCTACAGAAATCGGGAGTCCGCCCAAACGCGTGAACCGCGGCCAATGAGCGAGAATTCCGCCGTGACTGGTACAGCCAAGCAGCAGGCTCTGGACGCGTTTCGGGAAAGAGATCGCGAGTTCCTGGGCAATCATTCCACCCATCGATGCGCCCATCACCTGCGCCGAAGGTACGTTTGCTGCATCCAGGACTGCTATCGCGTCCCCAGCCATCTGCCGGATCAGGTATGGACCAGGCGGTACATCGCTGCGCCCTACGCCGCGATTATCAAACATGATGACCCGGTGCTCACGAGCCAAGCCAGGCACTATACGGAACCACATCTCATGCGTAAAGCTGAGACCCATTACCAGCAGCAGCGGAGGGCCGGAGCCCTGCTCTTCCCAGTAAATTCTGACGCCTTGATTTACAGCGAAGGGCATCGACTCTCCACCCCTATATGTTGGTACCGCGCACTGGTGGCCCGCAATACACGGCGTTCAAGGCGCTTTACACTGAGATCTAACCCGGGTAATATAGAGACACCCCCGAGAATATATCTTAGGAAGGGCGTTTCCGGTTGCTGAAACTTAAGCGGGTCGAGATCCATGGGTTCAAGTCTTTCTACGACAGAACGGAAATGAAGTTTAACGGCAGCGGGATAGCTGCCGTGGTCGGTCCAAACGGATGCGGGAAATCCAACCTTAGCGACGCTATTAGCTGGGTACTGGGCGAGCAGTCGGCCAAAAGCCTGCGCGGAGCCCGCATGGAAGACGTTATCTTCGCCGGAACTCGCGAGAAGAAAGCGCTGGGCATGGCGTCGGTGACCATGACTCTGGTTCCCGACGATCGGGTAATTGGCACGATACCGCCCGGGGCGAATGGCATTCATCGCGAGGCCCAAGTAATAAGTGAGACGCAGCAGCCGCAGAACGGGGCGCACTCGGAAAGTACTGTGTCTCACGGGGATGAGCTTGATCAGGAAGATGCTCACCCGGCTCAAACGGGAGTACCGGTCAAACCAGATGCGGTCAGGACGGCCGAGCGCACCGGTGAGATCACCATCACGCGGCGGCTGTATCGCTCCGGCGAGAGTGAATACCTGATTAATGGGAGATCTGCCCGGCTCCGGGATATTCAGGATCTGTTTCTGGGCACCGGACTCGGTCCGGAGAGCTACGCCATCATCGAGCAGGGCCGGATCGGGCAGATTCTCAGTAATAAGCCGCAAGACCGCCGGTCGGTGATCGAAGAGGCCGCCGGCATCACAAAGTTTAAGACGCGCAAGCGGCTGGCCGAGGCCAAGCTGGAGAGCGCCAAGCAGAATCTGTCGCGCGTGTTTGACATTCTGGAAGAAGTCACCCGGCAGGTGAATTCGCTCAAGCGGCAAGCGGCCAAAACCCGGCGCTACGGGGAGCTCAAGAGCGAAGGCATGGCCCACTTGCGGCAGATCCTGGCGGCCAAGTTCCACATGCTGCAACGGGAGATGGCCAAGCTGGCAATTGAGGTCAACCTGGCGTCGGCGGAGCTGCAGGGCGCGCAAACCGCGATCGCGGAGCGCGAGACGGAACAAAGCGGAGTTCTTGAACGTTCCTACGCCACCGAACAGGAGCTCACGGACGCTCGCAAGCTGCTGGCGGATTTAACGCTGGAAGCCGAACGGGCGCGAGGCAAGCTGGAGTATCAGTTAAAGCAGATCCAGCAGATCGATCAGCGTTTGGCGTCCGGCCAGCAGGAAGCGCGGTCGCTGGAAGGCCAGCGGCAGGAGCGGGCGGCCGAACTGCAGCAGCAGACAGCGGAATTGCAGGCGCTCGACGGTGAGTGCGCCGGTGCAAAACAGGAGCTGGACGCGAAATCAGCGGAGCGGCAGCAGGCACAGAACAGGCTGGCAGAGCAGGAGCGCGGCTTGGAAGGGTCGCGGCAGCGCGTGCTGCGAATTCTGGGAGAATCCGCTGGGCTTAAGAACCGCATCACGCAAATAGAGGCGCAGCTTGCCTCAGCGGATCGCGATACGGCGCGGGCCCGAGCGGAAGAGCAGCAGTCGGCCCAGGATCAGGCTCGCATCCAAGAAGTAAAAGGGCAGCTCTCTGAGCGCCTGGCGGCGCGGCAGACGGAGCTGATCTCCGTTACCGATCAACGCAAAGCGGTGGAGCAGGAACTGCAGCATAAGCGCGCGCAGTTGACCGAGGCTCGCCAGGCGGCGGATCAGTTGCGCAGTGAGTACTCACGCGTGAAGGCGCGCAAGGATTCGCTGGAAGAAGTTATTCAGCACCGCAGCTATACTACCGAGACTGTGAAGCGGCTGTTTACCGCTGTGGAGCGCGGCAGGACGGAGGGGTTTCAGCCTGTAGGCGTCCTGGCGGACTTCCTGGAAGTTGATCCGCAGTTTGAAAAGGCAACCGAAGAGTTCCTGCATGATGAGCTCGAATACGTAGTGGTGCGGGATTGGATGCAGGCCGAGCGCGGAATCGAGCTGATGCGAGGCGAGGTGAACGGCCGCGCTACTTTCCTGGCCGAAGCCAATGGCGAACACTGGGAACACACCGCGGAAGTACTGCAGCCGTCGACAGAGACGGGAGAGCTTAGCCGGTTGACCGATGCGCTGAAGCTGACAAATGGCCTTTCGCAATTGCCCATCCATCTGTTGCCGCGCATCGCCAATTGCTATGTGGCTGCCGAACGGGGGCTGGCGCGCGAGTTCGCCGTGCGATTCCCTCATTGCTGGTTCCTGACTACCGATGGCGTGAATTACCACGGGAGTGCTGTGAGCGGCGGGAAGAAGAGCGGCGCGGGCCCACTGGCGCTCAAGCGAGAGCTGCGCGAAATCTCGCAGATTGAAATCAGCAAGCAGCGGGAGCTGGCGGATGCGCAGAGCCGTTTGACAGCGCTCGAACGGGAGATCACAGCGCTCAGTGAGCAGCAGGAACATTTGCGGGCGCAGCAGCAGGCGCAAGAGAAGGATGTGCTGGCTCTCGATCACGAGAGCAGGAAACTCGCGGAAGAATTTCAGCGCGTGCAATCCAGGCTTTCGCATGCGCGGCTGGAACTCGATCGCCTCTCGCCTGACCGCGTGCAGTTACAGGAAAACCTAGAACGAGACCGGGCAGCCCTCGGCGAACGGGAGCAGGCGAGGACGCAGGAAGAAGAAGCGCTGGCGGCCGCGCGAGAAGCGCTTACCGGCTTGCAGGCCGAAGTAGCGCGAACAGCGGATGAACATGCCGGTCTGCGGGCGCGCCTGGCGAGCCTGGAAGAACGGCGGAGGTCGCTGGCAGCTAGCCGCGAGCGATTGGAAACACAGGTTCGAGATTTCGTAAACCGCCAGGCCCAGCTCGCGCACGAGACAGAGCGGCTGACTTCGGAACGGACTCAATTCATGGAGAGCAACACCGGGCTCGAACTGAAATCGGCTGAGGTGAAGAGTTCCATTGCGGCGACCGAGGCGAACGTCAATCGTTTGGCGCAGCAGGAGACCGATTTACGAAGGCGGCTCTCGGCGGCCGAAGAGGAATTGAAGAAGCTGCGCGCGGATGCACAGGTGATCCAGGAGCGCCGGTCTGAGCTGCAGGTGCTGCTGGCGCGCGCCGAATCCGATCTGGAGCATCTGGAAGAGACATGCCAGAAGGAGCTAGAGATAGCTCTGACCCAGCTCATTGAAGGAATGGAGACGGTTGCCGACGACGCGGTGCTTCGCGATCTTGATGCCAAATACGGCGAGGTGCGCAGAAAGATCGAAGCCCTTGGGCCGGTAAATCCGCAGGCGCTGGAAGAGTTCGAGGAAGCGCAGCAGCGGCAGGACTTCCTCAGCGCGCAGCGGCAGGATCTGCTGGATTCCATACGTGACACCGAAAACGCTATTCAGCAAATTGATGGCGAGTCGCGAAAGCGCTTCGGGGAAGCATTCCACGCGATCAACGCCAACTTCCGCGAGATGTTCAAAACGCTGTTTGCCGGTGGCATCGGCGAGATGCGCCTCACCGACGAGGAGAATCTGGCCGAATCCGGAATCGATATCGTTGCCTCTCCTCCGGGGAAGAAGCTGCAAAGCGTGCTCTTGTTGTCAGGCGGCGAGAAGAGCCTGACCGCCATGGCGCTGCTGATGGCCATTTTTCAATACACGCCCAGCCCGTTTTGCATTCTGGACGAGGTAGACGCGCCTCTGGACGAGCCGAATATCGAACGTTTGACCCGGCTCCTAAAAGAAATGGCGGAGCAGACCCAATTCATTGTCATAACGCACGCCAAGCGCACTATGGAAGCCGCTCAGTCGCTGTACGGAGTAACGATGCAGGAGCCGGGCGTCTCGAAACTGGTTTCCGTAAAGTTCAACGCGGCGGAGCCCCGGCAAAGTCGGATAGGCGACAAGTCAGAGAAGGCGCTTGAGGCCGTCATGGCGTAGGAGCCTTTCTGCCGAGGGGCCGGAGGAGTGGCCCCTCGAACCGTGGAAGAGAAGTGTTATGGGTTACAACTCTCTCCTGACGGATATCGACCGCGTGGGCGGCGTCCATCGCGGGGCGATATGACGTTCCATATCCGCCTTCCAATATTGGGATGCAGGGAACCGCTGCGGGGTTGCGGCGGAGGCGCTCACGTTTCCCTAATCTTGTGAGGCGCTCATGCTAGAATCCAAAAGTAAAATGTTGCAAGAGCTTGCTCTGGCGCTGCGTCTTCAGGCGCTTGACCGCAAGATCGCTAGTCTCGAAAACGAGATCGCGACCCTTCCCAAGCACATCGCCGAAATCGAGAAGCGGCTGGAATCGCATACCCGCCAGTTGGAAACGAATCGTGCGGCGCTGAACGCGAATCAGCGCGACCGCAAAAAACTGGAAGCCGACATTCAGATGCATCAGCAAAAGGCCTCAAAACTGAGAGACCAGATGGCCGGCGCGAAAACGAACGAGCAGTATAAGGCTTTCCAGCACGAGATCGCGTATATCGAGGCTGAGATCCGAAAAGCCGAGGACAAGATCCTCGACTTTATGGAAAAATCCGAACCGCTGGATAAGAATGTAAAGCTGGCCGAAACCGAACTCAAGAAAGAACAACAGCAGGTTGAAGGCGAAAAGACCCGCGCGCGTGAGCGTACTGCGGTTGACCAAAAGGAACTCGCCCAGCAGCGAAGCGAGCGAAAAGGCATCGCGGAGCAGATGGAAGCAAGATTCTATACGGAATATGAACGCGTCCGCAAGAAGACCAAGAACACGCCTATTGCGGACGCCACGGAGGGCCGCTGCTCCGCTTGCCAAATTGCTCTTCGCCCGCAGTTCTTTCAGGACTTGCGGCGAGGCGACAAGATCATGTTCTGCGAAAGCTGCGGCCGCATTCTCACCTATAACCCGATCATCGATATCGCCGGTGACGTAGCGGCCTCGCAGCAGACCGCCTGAACCGTTAAAAACGCGAACTTTGGTTTGATATCCTCACGGCTTCGGATAGCTTTTAAGTAGCACGCAAACGCCTTTGCACTGCCGGCTGTCCGGAGCTCACGTTTTCCTGTGGAGGTTCACCTACTATGAGGGTCTTCGACAGTTCCGATATCCGGAACGTGGCTTTTACCGGGCACGGTCATTGCGGCAAAACCTCACTGACGTCCGCGATGCTGTTTACCGCGGGCGCGACGGACCGGCACCTAAAGGTGGACGAAGGCAACACCATAACGGATTTTGACGAAGAAGAGGCGGTCCGCAAGCTGACTATTAGCTCCGCTCTGGCGGGGTTCCAATGGCAGAAGACGAAAATCAACATCATTGACACGCCCGGATATAACATGTTCCTGAACGATGCGCGGTCCGCCCTCATCGCCGCAGACGCCAGTCTTGTGGTGCTGGATGGCGTAGCCGGAATCGAAGTGTCGACGGAGAAGGTCTGGGACTTTGCGGAGGAGTTTAATCTTGCATCCGCGATTATCGTCAACAAACTTGACCGTGAGCGGTCGTCGTTTGATCGCGTGCTTGACGGAATCCGCGAAGCTTTCGGCCGAACCACGGTTCCGGTTCAGCTTCCATTCGGATCAGAGAAGAATTTCACAGGCATCATCGACCTTGTCCGTATGCGGTGTTATTCCTACAAGCCGGGCGGCGATGGTAAGGGCAGCGAAGGCGAAATTCCAGCATCTGAGCAGGAGACTGCCAGCAAGGCGCACGAAGCGCTGGTGGAGATGATTGCCGAAGGCAACGATGAGTTGATGGAAGAGTTCTTCGCAACGGGAACGCTGCCGGTTGAGCACATTATCAGCGGACTGCAGCAAACCGTGCACGAACGGCGCATCTTCCCCGTTCTCTGCGCCTCAGCCGCCCAGAACATCGGCGCAGACCTGATTATGGATTTCATTGCGGAGATTCTTCCTTCGCCGCTACAGCGTGCTCCGCTTTCGGCTACCCAGAACGGGAGCCAGATAAAGAAAGCAATTACGCCGAACGAGGCTGCTTCGCTATTCGTCTTCAAGACCGCTGCGGATCCGTTCGCGGGCCGCGTAACCTACTTCAAAGTAATGTCCGGGGTGGTAAAAGACGACGCGCATCTGACGAACATGCGTTCGAATTCCAATGAACGCCTTGCGCACATCGCCACGCCGTTCGGAAAAGGGATGCAGCCCGCGACGGAGTTGCGCGCCGGCGACATCGGCGTGGTCCCGAAACTGAAGGATACCGTTACTGGCGACACGCTCTGCGAAAAGGTAAACTGCGTGGTGTTTCGCGACCTTGAAATTCCGGAACCGTCCATCGCCTACGCCATTTCGGCAAAAACGCGCAATGACGAGGACCGCCTGAGTACTGCGTTGGCCAAGATTCTGGAAGAAGATCGCTCGCTCCGCTTCTATCGCGACCCGCAGACCAAGGAGTTTCTGCTGGCTGGTAACGGCCAGCAGCATGTCGAAATCGTCGTAAGCCGGCTGAAGCGCAGGTACGGAGTGGAAGTGGAGTTGAAAGCTCCCAAGATTCCTTATCGCGAAACTGTGCGCGGCACGGCCAGCGTGCAGGGCCGCCACAAGAAGCAGACCGGCGGCCACGGACAATTCGGCGACTGCTGGATCCGCATTGAGCCGCTCGCGCGCGGCGAAAAGTTCCAGTTCGTAAACGATATTTTTGGTGGATCCATTCCGAAGCAATATATTCCGGCCGTGGAAAAAGGCGTTTTGGAAGCCGCCGAGCAGGGATTTGTAGCCGGCTATCCGGTAACGGATTTCAGAGTCACCTTATATGACGGCTCGTATCACGACGTAGACTCGTCTGAAATGGCGTTCAAACTGGCGGGCAGGAAGGCATTCCGCGCCGCGATGCAGCAGGCCAAACCCGCGCTGCTGGAGCCAATCATGAAGGTTGAGGTGGAGACGCCCACCGAATTTGCCGGCGACTTGATGAGCGATTTCAACGGCCGCCGCGGCCGCATTTCCGGAATGGATCTCAAGGGCCACATGCAGACCATTCGTGCGCAAGTGCCGATGTCGGAGATGCTCAGTTACCAGAACGACCTGATCTCGAAGACACAGGGCCGGGCTTCGTTCCACATGGAATTCGATCACTACGACTACGTCCCCGCGCCGCAAGCCGAAAAAATCATTTCGGCTGCCAAGACTCATATGCACGTTGAAGAAGAAGAGTAGCTGCGTCTATTCGTCGAAAACCCGATCGAAGAGCTGCCGCATCTTATGCTGCAGTTCCAGCAGATGGGTATCTAAGGCGTCGGCGCGTGAACGTTCGCCCGTCCAGCGGTGCATCAGTTCGATAATCATCTGGCGCTGATCCGTCGCGGCCGGGATCTTTTCTTCCGCGCGTCCCCTGACTACGCGCACCGCGTGATCAAGAGCGCGGAAGTGTTTGGTCGCCTGCTGGAGGAATTCGGCGTCGCTGCGCTCTAAATGCCCCATTTTCTCCACGATGTCGATGCGCTCGGGTGTGTTCAGGCTTTTGAAAAATAAACCTGCGCCCTTCAGCCGTAAATACATCAGAATGAAATCGGCGTCGTAGTAACTGCCCTCGGCAGCCTTAAGCGGCGTGATTTGGCCCTGTTCCCGCTGCAGCCTCATGCGCATCTGACGGAGCTCGCGCTTTGACCTCCCGCCCTGGCCGTAATGGCGCCAGTCAACCTGCTGCAGCTCGTTCAGGAATTGCGTCGCGCGGTCCGTGTCTCCGGCAACTCCGCGGGCCTTCATGTACGCGATGCCTTCCCAAGCCTCGGCCCGGTTAGAGAAGTACTCGACGTATTTAGATTCTGTTTGTACCAGCATCCCCTCGCGCCCGTTGGGGCGCAAACGCGTATCGAGAGACAGGATGGTCCCATCGCCGGTGTAGGCGGTGAGGATATCTATGAGATGCTCCGTAACTCGCGTCCAGAAGCGCTGGCGCTGGGCTTCGCTATCCGGAATGATGAAGAGCAGATCGGCGTCGGAATCAACGTCGAACTCCCGCATGCCCAACCGGCCGAGCGCCACCACCATTATTTCGCTCTGCGGATCGTGGAACGGCTTATCCGCTGTGGCGTGCGCGTGCGCATGTTCCAGGCCGCGCTCCAGCGCAATTCTGTACGCCCGGGCTATAACGAATTCAGCCAGTGCCGACGTGCTGTCCAGAGTTTGAAAGACCGGCTCAGGAATGCAAACGCTTCCAACCTGAATGCGGAACATCTCGCGGCGGAAGAAACGGCGCAAGCCGGCGATGTCGTTCAAGGGCGCGGCGAGTCCTTCGAAAGCCCATCGCCTGGTAGGGTGGTCGGCTGCCCTGCGGATCTCTTCCAAAAGGTCGGGATGATGCGCAAGCTGCTCAGCAAGAAACGGGCTTAATTCAAAAATTTGCAGAGCCCAGTCTGTTAGGACGGGATGACTGCCCAGCAGTTGCAATTCAGCCGGATTCTTCAGCAAATATTCAAGGAAGCTGGCTAGTTTGTCCTCTGTCCGTTGCACGCCGCGGCTGCGGATAGTCTCCGCCAGTTCCGGAGCCTCACTCGCGAGCCGATTGAGAAGCGCGGAAGAAAGGCCCACCCTCGCGCTCTCCTGTATGGGCTTCTCGATCGCGCCGGTGGTTGAGAGTGCGGAGTGGCTTGGCGTGTAATACAAAGGGCGCTGAGCGTGTACAATGCGCTCGTAGATCGCCTGGACGCTCTCCAGGTGCTGGTTCAATTCCTTTAGAAGTTGCGCGCCGGCACTGATGCCCGGATCAGATCCGTTGTAGGCTGGCAGCATTCTCCGCCCAATGCGTTCGAGATCTGCCGGGTCATGGGGTAGGGAATGGGTCTGCCGGTCATCTTCGAATTGAAGTAGATGCTCAAGCTGTCGGAGGAAGGAATAAGCCCCGGCAAGCCGCGCATGTTCCGTCGCCGAAAGCAGGTCCTTATCGCGCAACCGTGAAAGAGCCAGCCGTGTTCCGGCATGCCGCACCCAGGTCTCGCGTGCGCCGTGCAAACGCTGCAGGCATTGCACCAGAAATTCAATGTCCCGAATGCCGCCGCGGGCCAGCTTGATATCGAGCTCATCTTTGCGCGATCTTTTCTTCGCCAGTTTTTCGGTGATACGCTCACGCGTTTCCGACATTGTTTCGATGGTGGAGAAATCAAGGCTGGTGGAGTAGATGGAAGGTTCGACAAAATTAAGTAATTTCTGACCAAGACCCTCGTCGCCGGCAGCAACGCGCGCCTTGATTAGCATCTGCAGCTCCCAATCCCGCGCGCGGTTGGTGTAGTATTCTTTCGCGGCCTCGAGCGAAATGCAGATTTCGCCCAGCGTTCCCTCCGGACGGAGTCTCAGGTCCACGCGATAGCAGATGCCGGCGCCAGTGTAGCTTGACAGCAGATTGGTTAATTGATTGGCAACTTTCTTGAAGAATTCTCTATTTGTGATTACGTTCGGACCCGAGGTCTCCCCGTTTTCGCTGTAGAGAAACATAAGATCTATGTCGGAGCTATAGTTCAGCTCGCGGCCGCCAAGTTTCCCGAGCGCAAGAACGGTGAACACGGCCGGCGCCTTTTCCGATGTCCCGTCCTCGGCTAGCGGCGACCCGTATTTTTCGCTCAACTCCTGTATTATTGCGGCGAGCGCGCGGTCCAGAATCGCGTCAGCAAGGTTTGAGAGTTCTGCTGTTACCTCGGGCAACTCAGCTTTGCCCAACCGATCTTGCAGAACAATTCGCAACAACTCCTTGCGGCGGAACAACGCCAGATCAAGCGCTGTGGGCGACGCGGCGCCGCGCTCACTCAGAAATCGTCCCAGGCGCGATCGGTATTGGCTGGCGTCCAGCGTTGATTCCAATTCATCCACGCCCAAAATCCATTCCGGATGGCGGGTCAGCTCTTCCGAGAGGAAGCGGCTGGAGCTGAAGATCACGCTGAGCCATCGCAGCCGCTCCGGATCTTTGGCAATCGTATCCAGAACATGGCTATGACGCGACCTGAATTCGCTCATATAGTGAGCAACCCGTTTTGGATCGGTAGAGCTATCGATCAGAATCTGAAGCTGAACGGGGTCGACGAATTCATCTACTTGGGGCGGCATAATCCGCAAAACACAGCAATCTCGAATGACGGCTCGATTATATCCTCAGATTGAGTGGCGGAGGAGCTTTCGCCTGGCGCTTCGCCTGTCAAATCCTGCTACGCATCCATCCCCAGCCTGACGGATCTCATTTCACGGCACGATCGATAAATGCCCAGCACGGCCTGAAGCGCGCGGTACCCTTCTTCGCCATTCACCAGTGGTTCGCGGCGCCCTCTGATCGCATCCGCGAAGTCCTGGAACTGCCGTTCGAAAGTCGTAACGCTAATCGCCATCGGATCGGACGACCCCGACGCGATATCGTGCGCCACGGGCGCCGGATCCGCTCGATTGGCTTCCGCATCGTCCAGCACATCCCAGGACGTGAGCCGGTCGCCCGACACAATAGCTGTTCCAAGAGTGCCATGCAGCTCAACCCGTTCGGTATAGCCGGGCCAGAATGCAGTAGAGGCTTGAATCACTCCGGTTGCGCCTGATTGATAGGAAAGCAGAGCGTTCACGATATCTTCCGATTCGATGTTGTGCCGCGCGCCAAGCTGCCATGTTCCCGTGGCGCTCGCAATCGGGCCAGCTAAATATAAAAGAAGATCAAGCTGGTGAATGGCCTGATTGATTAGCGCACCGCCGCCCTCCGTGTGCCAGCTTCCCTTGATGGGCCGTGAATAATATTCGTCGCTGCGAAACCACTTCACATAGGCATCGGCCTGGAGCAGGCGGCCCAGCCGGCCGGCAGCAAGCGCGCGTTTCAGGAAGATGGTCGCATCGTCAAAGCGGTGCTGGCTGGCAACACCAAAGGTGATACCGGCCGCGCGCGCCACGTTAATCATCTGCCGCGCCGTTTCGAGATTTGTGGCGATCGGCTTTTGGACTTGGATGGGCCGCCCGATCTCAGCACACGCCTGAACCGGCTCAAGATGAAAATCTGGGAATGTGCAAACATCGACAAAATCCAGCCCAGGATAATGACACAGGTCCTTATAGTCGGGTACGAAAACAGCGTTCCAGCGGTCTGCGAATTCGCGGCCGCGCGATGCCGTCTTATTCGAACAGGCTACAACTTCAAATCCGATGTTCCTGTAGGCTTGGGCGTGCTTATTGGCGATGGCGCCCGTTCCTAGAATACCGGTCCTCATCAGACGTGACCGCGGGCGCTATTGCTCAATCTGAACCAGCTCGCTTTCAGGCTGCTGGGTTTCCCCGGCCCAACTCTCCTCGCCCCAGCGAAGATCCTGGCTTTCATGCCGCATCCGGTTCACAGTCCGGCCAATGGCGAGCGAACCCTGAATCAGATGCCGCGCTTTCAGCGGCTTCATCACGTTGACGCCGCCCAGCCAGTGCAGGCCCATGCTGATTGAGCAACCGCACTCAGCACAATTGGGTGATCCTCCGAACACACACGGCTCCACGCGCGTCCGAAGGTCCGCCGTGTAATTCACCGAGAGCCTTGAGAACAGGCACGCTGAGGGGCTGTCCGGAGGCGAAGTGAAGGCCTTCATCAATCCCTGATGCATGCTTAACTTGGGGTATTTCGCGCCGGCAGAGTTGAAAAACTCGGCGAGCCGAAGCCGGTTCTCGGGCGTCAACCGTTCGGCTGACTCCTCGCCCATCTGCGGCGTATACACGCTCACCCAGATGCGATCCACCTCAGGCCGCGCGTTCCAAAAACTTAGATAGCGGTCCATATACCCCGGCCGCTCAATATTGTTGCGAACGATTGTCCAGTGGATATTCACAGTTCGCCCTTCGATGTTTCGGAGAATGCGTTCGTACGTGGCAGGTTTACGGCGCACATCGTGATCTTCGGGATTCCCATCCACCGAAACCGCAACCGTTATCCGCGGCATGCCGCACCACGCTCGCGGAATTGGGACAACGCCGCTGGTCACTACCATCGTGTAAATGCCGCGGCGGCTCAACTCCGGTATCACTCTGCTCAGTTCGCGATGGCGCATCAGCGGTTCTCCACCCACCAGCGAAACCTGCAGCGGCCGGTGCTCCTCGACCAGCCGAAAGATTCCACTGACCAAGTCATCACCGCGATAGTCGCTCACGCTGCGTAGGTTTGGGCCGCCCTCTCCTAAATGCGAATCTCCATATGCATAGCAACCAGGGCACCGCAGCGGGCATTCACGCGTGACCTCGATCGAAAGCATCGGAATTTTACCAGTTAATACTTTCCCCCATGCTTGAAACACATTTAATGGCTTCATTCGCTACCCGTATAGGTATGACGCGACCGCTGTGTGTTCCGATTCATTACGCCCGCGGAATCATAGAACCCAACCGAGTGAAATTTGATACGTTCTTGGCGATACCCAATGCGTGCCGCTAAACGTCGATAGAAAATTGTAAAGGGCCGCCTCATTGGTAATGTTGACCACTGTGAACTTCAGAGTCGTCTTAATCTTTTCCTTGTGAAAAAGATTATCGGTGCCCACTCCCGTATCGAACAAATTCCGCGGTGCGATTCGAGGAGGATTGTGATCGGGATTAAAAGTGCCGGGCGCGGGAATGTTGACACGCGAAGCGTTGTAGCTCCCCGACGGACATGACGCAATGTGATGATATACGGTCGCCACTTCGCTTCCGCAAGAAAAACCGATGACCGCCTGTTGATCGGCGTTGAGCGCCAGCGCGTCTTGCAAATCAGTTATCGCGCCGGCAACCTCGCCGCTGTCGTAACGCCATGTGAAAGAAGTCCACACTCCATCTTTCCCGTGCTGATACCGCAGAAAACTGGTCTGCTGCAAAACTTGGTCGTGGTCAATGCGGAACGCGCCAACATCCAGCGGCGAATTGAAAATCAAGCCGCCGGTTTCCGGGCCGAAGAAGCGGGCGCGCGTGTGTCCCACCGTTGAGTAAGCCTGGAACCCATGCAGATTCGATGTAGAAACACGCAGGCTGACGCCGTCGATCTTCGATTGCCGCCACGCGATGGGAAACGCAATAGAGGTATTGAAGAGGGTATCGAAGTCGAATGCATTCTTGGTGTATTTCCAGAAGTAGCTCGCGTCGATTTGAATGTATCTCTTGAGAGCTTGTTGAATACCGGTGGAGTACTCATTCCGATGGCCGGGCCGCAGGGCCTGGGTCCCATAAGCGCCGAATACGTTTGTAGCCAATCCACCCGCACCGGTTGTGCTGGAAAGCACAAGGTTCTCGTTATACGGAGTCTCCATGCTGCGCGTGTATGACCCGCGTATAACGGTTCCGGTGGGTTTGAACAAGTACGAAAAACCGGCTCGCGGCTGGAAAAGCTTGTCGGATGTAATGCCATCGTAGTTGTCAAAGCGAAGGCCGAGATTCAGTGTCAGGTTCCTGATGGTGATTTGATCCTGTGCGTAGACGGCCTGTTGATTGATATTAGCCGCGCCATGGAAGTGAAACAGGCTGCCGCCACGCGTGAGGTCGTAGGGAATCAGGCCTGGCGATACGCCGGGGTTCGGAATGAATCCGAAACTCCCGCACGCGCTGGCATTCGTAGGAACAGGCGCCGTAACGGGATCTCCGGCGCGCGTCAGACATACCGCGTTGAACGCAGGGTTCGTTATCCCCAGACCAAAGTTTTCAATCAGCCGGGTTTGCATCAATTCGGTTCCAATCTTCAGGTTATGAATGCCCTTTGCGTAAGAAACATCGGCGCTTGTCCCCCAGTTAGTCAAATGCCGGTCCTGATTTATTGTTGCGGGACTGTCATCGAACGGATCGGCGCTGGGATAGTAGTTGATGCGATCCTGACGAACCCACGGATTAATGCTTAATAGAGTCGTCGGGCCAAAGGTGTGTTGATATCCCAGAGCAAAACTCAAAGTCTTCGCCTGCTGACGCTGGTCCTGCTGCAATTGATCGTACGTATTCGGAATCTGAAACCAGTTACGCGCGCCGAACATGTCGAGGTGAAAAGAATCCACGCCGGTGGGTTGGTAATCCACGCGATCAAAGATTGTCTCCGTGTTTCCTGTGTCATGGAAAGGCGTAAACTCGGGTGAATCGAGAAAGCGCCCGGACCGGCTGGAATCAACGACAAGGAAATTGCCCCACTTCGATCCGCCAATTCCGAAGGTGGCGTTTTCGCCTACTGTTCCGAAGGAACCGTAGTACGCATCGAAACTGGTACTTGGTTTCTGGCCCAGGCCAGAGCGAGTAACCGTATTCACAATGAGTCCGGTTTTTCCTCCATATTCAGCGCTGGGCGCGCTCGTCACCAGTTCCAACGATTGAAATGCGTTGGAGGGCAATTGAGTAGAAAATGTCTTGTTCTGCTGATCGCTGATTTGCTGCCCGTCAACCACGTAGGTGGTCTCTGCATGATCGCCCTGCGGATGGAAGAACCCGTTTGAATCTGCAACCACCCCGCCTGAGGTCAAGGTGATCGCATCGCTCAAGCCCTGCCCGGTGGAAGCAATCGGCAGCGTTGCCATCAGGCTCTGGCTCACGTCGGTGTGCGCCGTGGGAACATTCTCGATTGTCTCGGGCGTAGCTTCGACGTTGATTGTTTCCGTTGCCCCCGCCAGCGCCAGGTTGACCTTCAGTTGAATAGGAACGGGGCTGCGCACCGGCACATCCTGCGTGTAACTCTGAAAGCCCGCTGATGTTACTTGCAGGTTGTATTGGTTAGGAGGGATGTTGGTGAAGCGGAACCCTCCGTTCGCACCGGATTTTGCACTCTCTTTGTACCCGGTCAGCGAATTGCTGATCGTGACTTGTGCGCCGGCAACCACGGCGTTACTAGGGTCTACAACGGTACCGTCAATGGTTCCTCCCGTGCCCGTGGCCTGCGCGCCAAGCGCATTGCCGGCAAATGGCTGCAGGAAAACAAACAGAAACGGCAAAAGATGTGCCGGACTTATTACTAACTTCAAGTTAGAGCTCCTTCTGAAAGACACTGGCCATCGCCGACTATTCACGGAAGAACAGCGGGCCAAAACTGAGCTATAGCGACAGTGCTTGGGCAGGAGGAGCCCGGGGAATTCGTATGCAATCCGGCGGATCGACAGTTGCGCTCGTGGCGGCGCACGCCATCAGATCGTGTGAAGCTGCAATGTGAGGCTTGCCCGCGTCACTATGAATCGTGACAACGACGCTTGCACGATGCGTAACGTGGCAAATCAGGCAGGTAGCGTCCTGTGCGGAGCCGTGCCTGTGAACGGAAGCAGCTATGGAGGCGAGCAGGAGAGCGGCAAGGCAGACAAAGGCGAGTACACGACTCGCGCCCATCTTTTTTCCCAAGCTTACATCCACTTCTCAAATTATATGCCGAGGCGTCTGTAAAAAAGCTTTCAGAACCTTATGCACACGTGTTCATTGCGGGGTAAGTAGATCCGGCGCGCGGCATAGAAACAATTGATGCTTGATATCAGGTGTTTTTAGCTTAAACAAATACTGACAAATTTGTTCGAGTGTGCTAACAATATTCCCATGCAGTCGAACAAAGCTCCAAAAAAGACACGTAAGATCGCGGACGAGTCTCCTAAGCCGAAGAACACCGAAAGCGCCGAGATGGGATTCGCTAATCATCAGCACAAGACTGGTTCACCGGCAGCCGCGGAGGCGGCAACAGCGGAGAACACGCCTGTCGCAAAGAGAATGGCGGCAGCGGCCGGCGCCGATGTTGCAGCGGCTGGGCAGCGTGTGGTTACCCGCGACGATATCGCAAAGCTGGCGCACTCCTATTGGGCCGCCCGTGGTTACGTTCACGGTTCAGCGGACGCAGATTGGTTGCGCGCGGAACGAGAGCTGGGCGTAAGCCGCTAGGCACACAAGTTCACAAAACAGCCCATCATCCTGGGCAACCGGTAGGCAACCGAAATTCGAACTGGCCCGTCCAAACTGGCGGAAAGGCGGATGCCCGCGCGGAGCATTCCGCTGGCTTAGTAAGCTAGAAGTTAGTTGAGAGTATGAGCGAGCCGGCTGACGAACTGAGCGTGCCTCCCCTCGGTCCTGCGCCGCCTAAAGCCAGCACGCCCACTTCTGCTCTGATTGCAACCGTTGCTTGGTTTCGCGATCTCATGCTATCGGTGCTGATCGCGCTGCTGGTCATTCTGTTTCTCTATCGTCCGGTGAAGGTAGAAGGTACCAGCATGATGCCGAGCCTGTACGACCAGGAGCGGCTGTTCATCAATCAGTTCAGCTACAAGTTCGGACTCGGCAACATCAAGCGGGGAGACACGGTTGTCTTCTGGTATCCGGAAGATACTACGAAGTCCTACATTAAACGCGTGATCGGGCTTCCGGGCGACACTGTAGCTGTGCAGGACGGCTACGTCATCGTCAACGGGAAGAAGTTGGTCGAAAACTATGTACCGCCCGATTACCGGGACGACCGCCCGTACCCGCCCACGGTGGTGCCGCCAAACGACTACTTTGTGTTAGGCGATCATCGCACCTCTTCCAACGACAGTCGCGCCTGGGGGTTCGTGCCAAGGAACTATATCTACGGCAAAGCTGTTTTCGTATTCTGGCCGCCGGACCACATCGGCACCGTACATTAGCGCCGGTTGAGCAGCCACAAGATGAGCGTGCCCAGAATGCTGAGCACCAGGCAGGTCACCCAGGGGAAGTAAACAGTCGTGTTTTTGCCGCGCCAGACCATATCGCCCGGCAAGCGTCCAAACGGCAGATTGAATCTGCTGAGAACTAGCACGGCCACACCTAAGCCGATCAGAACGAATCCCGCATAGATCAGAAACCGGCCCAGGTTCATATCACTTCGATGCTAAGCTTCCCGAAACCGCCGCGTATTCGCTCTGCTGCTGCGTTACACTGACCGCTGTAAAGCCGAATCCGCATGAGTGAATCGAAGACATACCCCCCTAATGCAGAATTTGCCTCGCGCGCCCAGGTAAAAGGAATGGAAGGGTATCGCGACCTTTATGATCGCGCCAGGCAGAATCCGGAGAAGTTCTGGTCGGAGCTGGCGATGGAAGAGCTTTCGTGGTTCCGGCCTTTCTCAAAGGGGCTCGAATGGGACCCGCCGTTCGCGAAGTGGTTCACGGGCGGCCGCATCAATGCGTGCTACAACTGCGTGGACCGGCATGCGGCCGGTGCGCGGAGAGAAAAACCAGCCATCATTTGGGAAGGCGAGCCAGGGGATCAACGCATCATCACCTACGAAGAACTGCACCGGCTAGTCAGCCGCTTTGCAACGGTATTGAAGCGCCGCGGATATAAGGCGGGCGATCGGGCCATCATTTACATGCCGATGGTTCCGGAACTGCCGATTGCCATGCTGGCGTGCGCGCGGCTGGGGATTACGCACAGCGTGGTATTCGGCGGTTTCTCCGCGGAAGCCCTAAAGGCGCGGATTCAGGATCTGAATGCATGGGTGGTCATCACGGCGGACGGCGGCTGGCGGCGAGGCAAAGAAGTTCGCCTTAAAGATGCGGTTGATGAAGCGCTGCTGGAGTGCCCTGACGTTCGCGACGTGATTGTGTATAGACGCACCGGCTCGGCAATCCCGATGCAGCCGGGTCGCGATCTTTGGTGGCACGAACAGGACGAGCAGTTGTCGGATGCCCCGCCTTTGGAGCACAAGGCCGAGAGCTGCGAAGCCCAGGATCTTGATTCGGAGCATCCGCTCTACGTCCTTTACACGTCCGGCACCACGGGGAAGCCGAAGGGCATTCTGCACACGACCGCCGGTTATCTTCTGCAGACCGCGATGACCATGAAGTGGGTCTTCGATCTGCGGGAGGACGATGTCTACTGGTGTACGGCCGATATCGGCTGGGTAACGGGACACAGCTACATTGTGTACGGCCCTCTTACTGCCGGTGCGAGCGTGGTGATGTATGAAGGCGCACCCGATTTTCCCGCCTTCGACCGCTTCTGGCAGATTGTCGAAAAATATAAAGTCACCACTTTTTACACATCGCCGACGGCGATTCGCGCTCTCGTGCGGCAAGGCGAGCATTGGCCGAACTCACACGATCTATCCAGCCTGCGTTTGCTGGGGTCGGTTGGCGAGCCGATCAACCCAGCGGCATGGGAGTGGTATCACCGCGTGATCGGCAAAGAGCGCTGCCCGATTGTCGACACCTGGTGGCAGACTGAAACCGGTTCGATCATGATTTCGGCGATGCCGGGCGCCGTGCCTTTGAAACCGGGCTCTGCCACGCTGCCCCTGCCCGGAATCATACCGGATATTGTCGATACGAAGGGCCAGATGGTGGGAAGCAATCGCGAAGGATATCTCATTATCCGCGAGCCGTGGCCGAGCATGGTTCGGAATATTTGGGGCGATCCAAAGCGCTTCGAGGAGCAATACTGGTCGCGAGTTCCGGGTGCATATTTCACGGGTGACGCGGCTCGCCGGGATGACGACGGCTATTACTGGGTACTTGGGCGCGTTGACGATGTAATGAATGTCAGCGGGCACCGGCTGAGCACGATGGAAGTGGAGTCCGCGCTGGTGCACCATCCGGCGGTTGCCGAAGCAGCCGTGGTGGGGAAACCGCACGAGATCACCGGTCAGGCCGTGTGTGCGTTTATCACTTTGAAGAAGGGCGATTGGGATCGCGCGGCGCTCGGCCAGGAGCTGCGGCATTGGGTGGGACATGAAATTGGCCCATTCGCCCGGCCCGACGAGATTCGTTTTACGGACGCGCTTCCGAAGACGAGAAGCGGCAAGATTATGCGCCGGCTACTGCGTGAAATTGTCACGACGAATGTTGTGACGGGCGATGTGACAACACTCGAAGACCTTACCGTGGTGTCGAAGCTGGCCTCGCAGCACGACGAAGACTGACGGGATCGATAGCTCACTTACGGTTCTGGAATTCTCTCCGACAAACTTCCGAGTGGTTGTGATCCAGGCGGCGGCGCTTGTCTCTGGTCGCATGCGGGCTCTTGTCAAGCATTGTAGTGAGCTACGACACGCGCCACTTTTCCGGCCGCTGACAGCTCCATGAATTCTGCCGTACGCGTACCCTTTTGATTGGTGTAGTAGAGCACCACGCTATTTGCGCCCCACAGCACATCCTCAAGCTGAAAGCGAAGTTGCGGGTAGACCTCCAGCCCTCGCTGAAAGTAAGCTCTCAACTTTGCTTTTCCGGCCACCTTGCCATCGGGCGTACCTAACAGTTGGGCGGCAGCCGGCGAGGTTAACTCAATTGCATCCTCATAATGGTTCAGGATTGAGTCCAGATCATGAGCGTTCCAAGCTGCAACCCAATGGTTTGCCAGAATCCACGCCTCGTCTCTCGTCACTGCCATTCTCCCTTGTACAAACACGCGGTGCGGCGGACCGTAGGCCCAGCATGGCACAGTTGCTGTGCCATGCATCACGAAGCTAACGGTCGCCGCACTCCAGTTTGTGCAGGCAAGATTACAGGATCGACTCGACGCTTGGTTCTCCAATTGGACTCATCGCACTCAGGATCGCGCGCATATCTCTCTTACTATTGCCGCTCGTCTTGCTCCTCGGGTTGCTCTTCCTCCTCGCTGCCCACTCCGGAGATCGTCCCCTTAAATTTTCCTGTGGCGGCAAAAAAGACGGGGCTCGGAGGATTAGTCGAGGCGTCGAATGACACCGGCAACACCGTCTCGGTCAACGTAAGCATGCCGTGCGCATCCTTGAAACAACGGGTTCCGCCAGTGATTTGAAAAATTCTGGTACAGTGCGCCTCGAGAGCCACGAAGTCGATGCAATCGAAGCCTTCCGTGAGCTTGACAATCAACAGACTCCCGTCGTGAAAGCGAAGTACGCCCGCGCCGGCGGCGGTTGGGGAATAAAGCTGACCAGCCGGGCAAAGGCTGGACGGCTGCGGCCGAAGCGGGTCCTGATCTGCCTCTACATTACGAAAGGTAAACGGGCCCAGCGTACCATTCCCGGCAAAATCGAATTCGGCGGTTTTTGTGCCAGCGACGTTTAGATTAATCGCGCTGGCGCCTTCCGTTCCCGAAAACGTCATCTTTACGGGCTTCTCCTGTGCGTAAACGCTTGCGACACCGAGATTGAGCATCAGTGCCATTGTTGCGATGTGTTTCATTTGTGTTTTCCTTCCACCGGTACAGGCGGGAGCGGACCGCAAAAGCGGCCACGCGTTTCTGGTATATTTCTTGTACCCATGGGGAGAACGGGGCTCTTTATCGATGCACGTTCTGCAGAAATCACGAATCTGTTGAAAGCCTGGGCCAGCGGTGACCAAGCAGCCCTCGGCCAATTGGCGGAGCACGTGTATCCCGAATTCCGCCGGATAGCGCGACGGTATATGAAGAACGAAGCCCAGGGCAACACGCTGCAAGCCACCGCACTGATCCATGAGGTCTACCTCCGCCTGGTAGAGGTGACCAACGTCGAATGGCACGCGCGCGCGCAGTTTTTTGCGATGGCGGCACAGATGATGCGGCGCATTCTGGTGGACGCGGCTCGCGCTCGAGGTTCAAACAAGCGCGGCGGAATAGCGCCTAAAGTGAACATGGATGAAACAGCCGTCCTGTCGCCGGCCACGGACCGGTCTATCCTGGCTCTGGACGAGGCCCTGACGGCGTTCTCACGGGTGGCTCCGCGCCAGGCCAAGGTGGTCGAGCTGCGTTATTTCGGGGGATTGACGGAGGAAGAGATCGTCGCGGCTCTCGAGATCTCGCCGCGAACCGTCCGGCGCGATTGGAATATCGCCAAGGCTTGGCTTCTGCGGGAGTTAAGCCCTACAATAGGGAAACCATTGACGGCACACCATGACCCCGGAGCTTTTCCAGCAAATTGAAGAGCTATATCATGCGGCCCACGAAGGGACCGCCGAAGAACGCGCGCTGCTGCTGGCCCGGACAGATCCCGAATTGCGCCGCGAAGTAGAGGCTCTGCTGGCACAGCCGAGCAGCGGCGAGTTTCTGGATCGGCCTGCTATCCAGAACGCTCCCGAACTGCTGGAGGACGCGACCGTCACCCAATTCATCGCCGGCGCTTGCCTGGGGCCATACCGCATCGAATCGAAGCTCGGCGAAGGCGGCATGGGCCAAGTTTTTCGAGCCGTGGACACGCGATTAGGCCGCCCCGTCGCCATCAAGATCGCCAATGAGCGGTTTAGTTCGCTTTTCGAGCGCGAAGGGCGCACGATTTCATCGCTCAATCACCCGCACATCTGCACGGTCTACGATGTTGGGCCGAACTATCTGGTCATGGAACTGGTGGAGGGAGAGACAATAGCGGCCCGGCTCAGGAGCGGACCTCTTCCAGTGAAGACGGCGCACCTGTATGCTTCGCAGACTGTGGCTGCGCTGGCGGAGGCACATAGCAAGGGCATCATTCACCGCGACCTCAAGCCGGGCAACATCATGATCGCGAAGTCCGGAGTGAAGGTTCTGGATTTCGGACTGGCGAAATCGGGTACGGACGAAACGGCTACGGCCGGCCACATGGTGATGGGCACGCCCGGCTACATAGCGCCGGAGCAACGGGAGGGCAAACCGGCGGACGCGCGCACGGATATCTACTCGTTCGGCTGCATCCTTTATGAGATGCTGACCGGCGCACGGGTCGGGCACCAGCGGAGGCGCATCCCGTCACGAAAGCTCGAAAGAATCGCAACCCGGTGCCTGGAGAAAGACCCTGGGAAAAGGTGTCAATCCGCTGCCGAGCTCGAGCGGGAGCTGAAACGAGTAAGCACGGCAAGAAGCCCCTGGATAACCGTTTCAGCAGCCGCTGCTGCTCTGGTCCTTTTGGCCGCTGCGTATTTCTATTTCCATCGCGCCCCCAAGCTCACGGCGCAAGACACGATTGTTCTGGGGGAATTCGAGAACAAGACCGGCGACACCGTGTTCGATCAAACGCTTCGTCAGGGATTGGCGGTGCAACTGGAGCAGTCTCCGTTCTTCAGGCTCGTATCCGACGAGAGCATCAAGCAGGCACTGCATCTCATGAATCGGCGGGCCGAGACGCGGCTTACATCGGACATCGCAGGGGAGATCTGCCAGCGGACCGGCGGTACTGCGGTTCTGGAAGGCTCGATCGCAGGCCTTGGGAGGCAGTACGTGTTGTGGTTGCGCGCCCGGAACTGCGAGACGGGAGACGTCCTCGCCCAGGAGCAGGCGGAGGTAGGAGGAAAAGAAGAGGTGTTGAAGGCGATGAGCCGAATTGCGATTCAAATCAGGACCCGGCTCGGCGAATCGCTAGCCAGCATCCAGGAGCACTCGACGCCACTTGAACAGGCAACTACGCCGTCTCTCGAAGCTCTGAAGGCGTATAGTGCCGGGCGCACCGCTCTTTTCGGGCATGGCGGACCTGCCGCGATTCCTCACTTTCAGCGCGCGATCGCTATCGACCCGCAATTTGCTATGGCCTATGGTGATTTGTCGATCGTGTACTGGAACATGGGCCAAACGGATCTCTCCGCTGAGTACACCCGCAAAGCCTATGAGCTTCGCGATCGTGTTAGCGACCGGGAAAGGCGCTGGATACTTTTTCTCTATGACCGGCAGGTCACGGGAAACTTGCCAAGAGAGCTGCAGAACCTCGAATCGTGGGTGCAGATGTATCCGCGCGATTGGAGTCCGGTTGCCGTTTTGGGGGGCTGGGGCACGCAGGGCACAGGCCAATACGAAAAGGGAATCCAAGCAGGGCAAGCGGCCCTTCGGCTGAATCCGGACAATCCATTCCCGTACACTGTTTCGCTGCATTATATTTTCCTGGACCGGTTTGCGGAGGCCGCGGATATGTTGCGGCGGGCGGCGGCGCACAAACTGGAAATCCCCGAAATGCTGATCACTCGTTATTACCTGGCATTTTTTAACGGCGATCAGCCGGGAATGGAGCGCGAAATCGCACGCGCTCGCGGAGAGCATGTGGAGGACTGGATGTCGCACAATCAGGCCATGGTGCTCGCCCGTTCGGGACGAATGCGGCAGGCGCGGACCATGTGGGGGCGTGCGGTCGCTATGGCGCAGCAGGACGGCAGTCGCGAAGGAGCGGCGCGTTACGAGGCCGCGCAGGCGGTGTGCGAAGCGCATTTTGGGAATGCGGCGGCGGCAAAAGGGCGCGCTCGGGCGGCGCTCCAACTCGCAAAGGATCGAGATGTGGAATATGCCGCGGCATTTGCGCTGGCGCTCTCAGGCGATGCGGCCGGATCTCAGAGGCTCGCCGGAGATCTTGAGAAACGCTTTCCGGAGGACACCCCGGTGCAATTCGAGTATCTTCCCACGCTAGGCGCGCTTTCCGCACTGGCGCATAAGGCGCCGCTTGACGCGGTAGAGCGATTGCAGAAGGCGCTTCCTTACGATTTCGCGCTGCCGGGCACAGCATTCTTTGCCAAGTTCGGCGGTCTCTACCCTGCGTATGTACGCGGCCAGGCGTACCTTGCGGCAGGGCGTGGTCAAGAGGCCGCAGCGGAATTCCAAAAGGTTCTCGACCATCGAGGCATCGTTTATGCCGACCCCATAGGCGCGCTGGCGCACCTGCAACTGGGCAGAGCGTACGCTTTATCGAGAGACAACGCCAAGGCGAAAAGTGCGTACCAGAGTTTCCTCACGGTCTGGAAGGAAGCCGACTACGAAATCCCGATTCTCAAGCAAGCCAAGGCGGAATACGCCAAGCTGCAGTGAACGCGCGATGCGGCGCCAGGGCATCACTAGGCGGTCAGGCGGCAGCCGCTCGAAGACTCTTTTCGATGGCCTCCGCAATCACTTTGCCGTGAAAGCGTCCGTTCTCGATGAAGATCTCGTTCGTGTGCGTACCGGCCACGATCACGCCTGCAAGATAAACGCCGCATCGCTCGCTCTCCAGCGTTTCGGGATCGGTGATCGGCTTTGAGGTAGCGGGATCGAGGTGAATGCCGTGCCCGGCCATAAACTCAAAATCCGGGCGATAGCCGGTCATGGCGAACACGAAGTCATTCTTGATACTTACTTCGCCTCCGGGGGTTTGGAGCACAACTTCATGCAAGCGGATTTCTTTGACACTGCTGTGGAAATACGCTTTGATCTCGCCGTTCTTGATGCGGTTCTCGATGTTCGGCTTGATCCAGTATTTGACATTTTTCGAAATGCCGGCGCCGCGATGGACCATTGTCACTCGTGCGCCCGTCCAGAACAGTTCCAGGGCGCCAATACAGGCGGAGTTCTTTGCGCCAACGACAAGAACGTCCTGATTGTAGTAAGGATGCGCCTCGCGATAGTAGTGAATTACTTTATCGAGGTCCTCGCCCGGTACGTTCAACTTATTCGGGATATCGTAATATCCCGTTGAAAGAATGATCTTCTTAGCACCATAGCAGAACTGCTCGCCCGTATTCGTTTCGGTACGGATCACGAATGCGCCGTCTGTACCGCTGAAATCGAGAACGCGCTCGTACTGATGAACATTGAGCTTGTAGTGATCGGCGACGCGGCGATAATACTTCAGCGCTTCCGTGCGGCCGGGCTTCTCATTCAGCGAGGTCATGGGAATATCGCCAATTTCGAGCAGCTCCGGGCGTGGTGAAGAAAACGAGATTGATGGGGTAGTGGTAAATGGAATTAACCACGCATCCTTTGTCAAACAGGATGGGCGAGAAGCCGCGCTTCTGTACTTCGATGCCGCAGGCGAGACCGGTGGGGCCGGCGCCTACAATCGCGACATCAAATTGCTCCACTGATTTCTCCCTCCATCAAGGCGTTACAGCAGCGCTCCGACTCTTTCGTAAACACTTGCCAGCGCCCCAGGCAAAGCGCTGGGATCTTTTCCGGCGCCCTCCGCCATATCGGGCCGTCCGCCGCCTTTGCCGCCAATCGCCTTCGCTACCTCGCCAACCAGCTTGCCCGCCTGCACCTTGGCGGTGAGATCTTTGCTCACGGCGGAAATGATGGAGACATTGGAGTCGTTCACGGAAGCAATCACGATAACGGCACTGCCCCATTTATTGCGAAGCGAGTCTGCAATGATGCGAAGCTGCTTGGAATCGAGACCCTCCACTCTTTCCGCTAGTACCGTGGCCCCGTTCAGAACGCGTCCGGTCAGTTTCTCGATCTGGTGGTGAGCAATTTGGGTCTTGAGCTGATCGTATTGCCGCTCGAGGATCTTGTGATTTTCGAGAACCTTCTCCATTTGATCGAGAACCAAAGTTTCCGAGGTGTGCAATAACTCGCCGGCCTTAGCAAGCTGCGCGCTGGCTTGCTGGAAGCGTTCCAACGCACCTTCGCCGGTAATGGCTTCGATACGCCGCACACCCGCGGAGATGCTTCCCTCGTAAACGATCTTGAAAAGCCCGATATCGCCCGTGCGGCGGACATGTGTCCCTCCGCAGAGTTCGCGGCTGAAACCGGGAATACTTACAACCCGAACGCTCTCGCCATACTTCTCGCCGAAGAGCGCCATCGCGCCGGTGGAGAGAGCCTGCTCCAGATCCATGATGTCGGTCGCGACTTCCGTGTTTGCCAGAATCTCCTGGTTAACGATGCGTTCTAGTTCGCGCAGCTCGTCCATGGTCATCGCAGAGTAATGCGAAAAATCGAAGCGCAGCCTGCCTGGTTCGACCACGCTGCCAGCCTGCTTCACGTGATTCCCAAGCACCTGGCGCAGCGCCGCATGCAATAGATGCGTCGCGGTGTGATTCCGCATCGTGGCGCCGCGCGAGGGCGGATCGACGACTCCTATCAGCTTGTCACCGGTCCTGATTGGTTTGAGAACATGAAGCTTCTGGACCATTGACGTGGGAGTTGGTTTGTACGCACCTTCTACTACGGCAACCCGCTTGCGGGTTTCAGAATTCAGCAGCAGGCCCGTATCGCCCACTTGACCGCCCGACTCGGCATAAAACGGTGTTCTGGTGAAGACCGCTTCGGCAGGGCCCTGTTCAACAAGATCCGCCGGATTCTTATCAACGATTAAGCGAGCGATCGTGACCGGAGCTTCCAGGGATTCGCGGCCGATGAATTCGGCCGGCGGCAGATCCTTATAAACATCTGCGATGTGCGCTTTGTCGGCTCCTTTCCAGCTTGCACGGGCGCGCGCACGCTGCTTCTCCATTTCGGTCGTGAAGTTCTCTCGGTCGATAGTGAGGCCGAATTCGCGCGCCATCTCCTCCTGCTCATCGAGCGCGAGGCCATACGTGTCGTAGAGTTTGAACGCGGCGGCGCCAGGGAGCACTCCATTCACGGCCGATTTCGCCTCATCCTGAAAGAAGCGCTCCGCCACCTGGAAGGTTGTCGAATAACGGTTCTCCTCATCGCGCACGATGCGTGCCACGCGATCAATGCTTTCCTGCAGTTCGGGGTAGGCCGGCTTCATCAGGTCGGCGACGAAGCTGGTCAGCTTGTGCAGATAGGGTTCATTCGCGCCCGCCAGCCGCCCGTTGCGCATAGCGCGCCGCATGATCTTGCGCAGTACATAACCGCGGCCGTCATTTGAAGGCAGCACGCCATCGTGAATTAAAAAAGTTGTGGCGCGCGCGTGATCCGCATTGATGCGCAGGCCGATATCGGTGCGCTCATCGGCGTGCCGCTTGACATCCAGCAATTCTGCGGCTCGCTCAACTACGGGCTGTAGCAGATCCGTATCGTAATTCGAAAGCTGGCCTTGAAGAACGGCAGCGATGCGCTCGAGCCCCATGCCAGTGTCAATAGAAGGGCGGGGCAGCGGCGTCAATCTGCCGTTTTCCGAGCGGTCAAACTGCATGAAAACGAGATTCCAGATTTCGACAAAGCGGCCGCCGCCATCCTGTGGAAACTGTTCGTGCTCGCGGCCCTTCTCCGCGGCTTCGGGCCCCATGTCGTAGTGAATCTCTGAGCAGGGGCCGCACGGACCGGTCTCGCCCATTTGCCAGAAATTGTCCTTCTCATCCAGGCGGAAAATGCGGCTCTTCGGCACCCCGGCGACACTCTGCCACAACTCCTCCGCGTCGTCGTCTTCGCGAAAAATCGTGACATACAACCTATCTTTCGGTAAGCCATACCAGTGCGGGCTGGTGATCAGTTCCCAGGCGAACGCAATGGCGTCTTTCTTGAAGTAATCGCCGAAAGAAAAATTGCCGAGCATTTCGAAAAACGTGTGGTGGCGGCGCGTGTAGCCGACGTTTTCCAGATCGTTGTGTTTGCCGCCTGCGCGAACGCATTTCTGCGAGGAGGCCGCGCGCGAGTAATCGCGCTTTTCCAGCCCAAGAAATGTCTCCTTGAACTGGTTCATGCCCGCATTCGTGAAAAGAAGAGTGGGGTCATTCGCGGGCACAAGAGATCCGCTGCGAACAACTTTATGGCCCTGTCCGGCGAAGTAGTCCAGAAACTTCGTCCGCGTTTCATTTCCAGTCATCAATTTCTTCTTTAGTTTCGCATCAGCGCGGAATTCGTATGATGTTCTCAATGTGGTTTCGTGCGGCAGCGCTGTGGCTTTTGGCGAATTCGTTGGTGGTTGCATTCGCGCAGGGCCCCCGCCCGCAAGAGCCCAAACCACCTTTTCCGTATGTGCAGGAGCAAGTCGCGTATTCTAATTCCCAGGCACCGGGTGTGAAACTGGCCGGGACCCTCACTGAACCGAAAGAAGGCGGCCCGTTCGCGGCGGTACTGTTGATAACCGGGTCCGGACCGTTAGATCGCGACGAGAGCGTGGCCGGTCACAAACCATTTCTCGTGCTGGCGAATTATCTGACTCGCCGCGGGATTGCGGTTTTGCGGGTAGACGATCGGGGAGTAGGCAGCTCGACCGGAAATTTCCAAACAGCGACGACTCTGGACTTCGCATCCGATGCGGAAGCGGGCGTGAGATACCTGTTGACCCGCAGCGATGTAAATCCCAGGCACATCGGCCTCATTGGGCATGGAGAGGGCGCGATTGTCGCGCCAATGGTCGCTGTCAAAATGCCACAGGTGTCGTTCCTGGTGCTACTGGCAGGTACCGCCGTGCCCGGCGAGCAGGTGCTGCTTGCGCAAACCGAGCGCGCGGAAAAGGCGGCCGACATACCCGAAGAACAGATTAAGGCGGACAAGCGAATCGGGACTGCGCTTTATAATGCAGTGCGCGAAGGCAAAAAGCGTGTAGACCTTCGCGAGGAAGACAAGAAGTTTGCGGAGCCCTGGCAACGGCAGTTGCCGCATATCAACTCTCCCTGGACGCGGTTCTTTCTGTCCTACGATCCTGCCCCAACTTTGGAGAAGGTGAAGTGTCCGGTTCTCGCGCTAGACGGCAGTAAGGATATGCAATTAGATCCGGAGCAGAACATTGCGGCGATGAAGGCGGCCTTCGCTCGAAGCCGGAATCCCGACGTCACTATCCAGCTTCTGCCCGGATTGAATTACATGTTCCAGAAGGCGGATACGGGTCTCGGCTGGGAATACGCGACGATCTCGGAAACGATATCTCCTACCGTTTTGCAGATAATCGGCGATTGGATCCCGAAGCACACTTCGTGAAGCCCGCAACGCCATGAGCTTTCAAAAGATCCTAATAGCCAACCGGGGAGAAATCGCGGTTCGCCTCATTCGCTGTCTGCGCGAGATGGGCATCGGCAGCGTCGCCGTATTCTCTGAAGCAGATCGCACTTCGTTGCACGTGCAGATGGCTGACGAAGCAATCTGTATCGGTCCGCCGCCATCCTCTGAGAGTTACCTCGCGGGCGAGCGAATCATCGAAGCCGCCCGAAAATCCGGCGTGGACGCGATCCATCCCGGCTATGGCTTTCTGAGCGAAAACGCGGCGTTCGCTGAGCTATGCGGGCAGACTGGGATCAAGTTCATCGGTCCGTCCTGGCAGGCGATTGAACAGATGGGTTCGAAAACTGCTGCCCGGCGTATCGCTATCGCGGCTGGAGCTCCGGTTGTCCCCGGCACCGAACAGGGTATTCGCGACTACGAAGAAGCCCGTCAAAGCGCTTCCGAAATCGGTTATCCCGTGCTTCTGAAAGCGGCTGCGGGCGGCGGCGGTAAGGGCATGCGCCGCGTCGACAATGAGAACGAACTGCTCGCCGGCATGCGTGGAGCATCGAGCGAAGCCGAGCGCGCTTTCGGCTCCGGCGAGATCTATCTCGAGAAGCTCATTGAGCGCCCGCGCCATATTGAAATCCAGGTGCTTGGTGATGAATATGGAAAGCTCATTCACCTGGGCGAGCGCGAATGCTCCATCCAGCGCCGTCATCAGAAGGTGATTGAAGAGTGCCCATCTCCGCTTGTTTTGGCGAATCCAAGCCTCCGAGACGAAATCGGCCAAGCCGCGCTTCGCATTGCCCGCGCCGTCAACTATTCCAACGCCGGGACCATGGAGTTTCTTGCTGATCAGCACGGAAATTTCTATTTCCTGGAGATGAACACACGCCTGCAGGTGGAACATCCCGTCACCGAATGGGTCACCGGGATCGACCTGGTGCGCTGGCAGATTCGCATTGCCGCCCGTGAACGGCTTACGGTCAATCAGCAGGACATCCGCTGGACCGGTTCCGCCATCGAATGCCGCGTTTACGCTGAGGATCCCGAAAACAATTTTTTTCCGAGCCCTGGAACCATCGAACAATACGTTGAGCCCTCCGGCCCCGGGGTGCGCGTCGACGGTGGTGTTTATGCTGGCTGGACCGTGCCTATTGAATACGATCCGTTGCTCGCAAAGTTGTCGGTCTGGGCCGAGTCGCGCGAGGCATGCATCGAACGCATGCGGCGCGCCGTCTCTGAATACCGCGTCCTCGGCATCACGACAAATTTAGGCCTGTTCGAAGAGCTTTTCGCCGGCCCAGGTTTTCTGAGTGGTGAGCTGCACACGGCATTTCTCGATCTCTTTATGCAACAGCCGCGAATCGCCGTGCCCGATTCCGGACGCGTTACCGCTGCAATCCTGGCGGCCGCGTATGCTGAATCGGAGCGTGCGCGGCCTGTCCAGGAAACCGAGGGCGGCTCCAGTATGTGGCGCGCAAGCGGCCGGCGGGAGCTGCTGCGTTGAAGCTGCGTATCGAAGTGGATGGCGAAGAATATGTCCTTGACGTACGTTCCGGAAATGCCGGAGCCGAATACAGCTTACAGGGCGTACATTCGGCTGCCGGTCTGGCGTCAGTGGCGCAGATCTCGCATGGCGTGTTCTCCATTCTGCTGGGGGCGCGCAGCTTTACTATCCGCCTCGCTCCTAAGGGTGAAGAGCTGGAGGTCTGGATCGCAACCGAGCGGCATTTCATCTCCGTTGCGGATGCACGCGACCGCTCAGGCAGACAGAAGAAGGTTGCAGCCGCTGGTCCCATTCAGGTGCGGGCACAGATGCCCGGCAGGGTCATTAAGCTGCTAGTCCAAAAGGGAGCGGCAGTTAAAGCCGGACAAGGGCTCATAGTAGTAGAGGCGATGAAAATGCAGAACGAGATGAAATCTCCAAAAGATGGCGTTGTCTCGAAAATCAACGTCAGCGAAGGTGACACTGTGGCCGCGGGTCAGGCTCTGCTCGTCGTCGAATAGCTTCTCATATGGCCAAACCGGATTGCAAAATTTGTGGCGGTACCGGCTGGACGGTGTCGGAAGAAGAGGGGATTTCATCCGCAAACCGCTGTGCGTGCGTGGCCGAAGCGCAGGCCGAGCAGCTTGAGACAAGCGCCCAGATCCCGAAAAATTATTCAGAAGCGTCGTTCGAAAACTTCCTTCTGCCGCAAAATAATCCGGTTTCCCGCGCCGAACTGGGCAAGGTGATGAGCATCGTTAAAGGTTACACGCGCGAGTACCCGGCCGTCTCAAAACCTGGTCTCCTGCTGGTGGGGCCGCCCGGCGTGGGCAAAACTCATCTTGCGATTGCGGCGCTTCGCCTATTGATCTCGCGCGGACACGAAGGCATTTTCTTCGATTATCAGAACCTGCTCGAGAAAATTCGTTCGGGATATAGCGAAACGCTCGGCACCAGCAACCGTGAGGCCTATCGGGTCGCCCTGGAAACCGAAATCCTTCTGCTGGACGACCTCGGCGCGCATCGCGTCACCGATTGGGTGGAAGATACCGTCACGGCGATCATTACGTATCGCTACAATCACCGCAGGCCGTTGATTGCGACCACGAATCTACCTGACCACGATATGGGCGGCGCGTTAACTGAAAAATCGGGGCTGCCGGCAGGACATTCGTACAAGACAACACTCGAAGAGCGGGTGGGAGCGCGTGCTCGTTCCCGCTTGTTCGAGATGTGTACCGTTGTCCGGATGTGGGCCGGGGCGGATTATCGAATTAAAACTCCGGCGCGGTAACTATCACTAGGCGGTAGCGCCAGCTCCGAAACTCGCCACGGCAGTCTTCTCGTCTTCGAAAGACGGGAAGATGGTGTGCAGTTTTGTGATCTGCATCAGATCTCTCATCTTGCCCTGCAGATGCAGCAGCTTGACGGACCCGCCCTGGTTAGTAGCGGTGGTGTACGCGCCTACCAACTCGCCCAGTCCGGCGCTATCCACGTACCCGACATCTGCCATGTTCAGAATGATCTCCTTCGTGCCCTGTGAGAGCAGAGATCGCAATTCGTCCCGCAAAATGCCCGTGTTCTCGCCCAGGGTGATCTTGCCGTGCAGATCCACAATCGCGACGTTTCCAACACGTCGAACTTTTGCAGTGAGTGCCATTTTTAGAACTCCTTTAATGAAACGACCCTATACAGCGTTTCACTCCAGGGTACACGGTGTCAAGCAAGTTTGGTAATGTCGATGACCAAAGCGGTGCACGATATCAAAAGTGATACACCGAGCGAACCCCCGTTGAACGCTAGGACCGGAGGGCACATTCTAGCTCTCGTTCGGCCGCCTGCGGGGGTGGAATATTTGCAGTGCAATAGCGGTAAGTCATTCAGTTCTGTGAGCGCGGAAGGCCTGAGGGAACCGTTAGGCGATACCCAGCTATCAATCGAACTCGCGGGAACCTTCCGCGTACACTCCCGCGTAGAGAGGTGTAGCAAATAGCATCACGAGCGGCGTGAGGGTTCTGACCCGAAGATCGCCCGGCAACCTGGCCAGCCGGCCAAGGTGCCAAAGTCAGCCTGAAGGGGAACGATGTGGCAGAAGTACTGCAACAAAACAGCTACATACCTTTCAAAGCCCGACGGCCAGGATCATCCGCTGCTCAAACAGGAGCAAAGCGAAAATGAACACCTGGGAACTACTCACAAGAGCAGTACGCCATAGAGGTCCGGTTTTTATCGAGACCGTCCCGCACCAGATAGAGGCCGAATGGGACAGCACTTTAGCGCCGCGTCTTGCAGGGTTTCCGGTCAACTTGCTATATGTTAGCGTTCGCAAACATCTTTTCCGTAAGCGCATCGCTTCCTGCTGTTACTTATTTGATCCAGCCAGCTACATCGAAGACAGCGATAAGCGGGAGATGACCTATTTCCCCAGAATGAAGAGCAGGTCTCGGGTGAAGGTCGAGTATCACAAGAATAAAGGGTCCTGGGAGACGCTGAAGTACAAAGGCGATAAACTAGTCGCTCTAGCGCTGGGACCGGAGTTTGACGGCGCGATGATGCAGACAACTGTAATTGGCTTGCAGCCGGATGAACCGATTGACTGAGCCTCCGTATTTTCAGGTATCCGCCGAAGTGCTCCCTGACCATCTCGCCGGTAGCGCATCGGCCATCGGTGCGAGCATGGGAATCGAGAACATCGAGGCGGGAAATCGATTAGAATTGCTTCAGGAATTAGCCGAGACCAATTGAGGTGGAGAGAAGGCATGTCGAACATTCTTGAAGAAGTTCTGAACGCAAACAAATCGTACGCGGAAACATTCGGCGAAAAATCCAAACTCGCCATGCCGCCCGCTCGTCAGTTCGCGATTTTGACCTGCATGGATGCCCGGCTTGATCCAGCCAAGTTTGCCGGACTTGCCGAAGGCGACGCGCACGTCATTCGTAACGCTGGCGGAAGGGCAAGCGAAGATGCGATTCGTTCGCTCGTAATCTCGTACAAGCTGCTGGGCACCAAAGAGTGGTTCGTCATTCACCACACCGACTGCGGGATGCTGACTTTCACGAACGACATCATTCGAGACCTGCTATCGAAAAGCCTCGAAACAGCCCGAATCGAAAATGGCCAATGGGAAGACGTAGGAAGCGGCGGCGGCTCCGGCGCGGCGGAGTACATCGAGTGGCTCACAATTAAAGATCTGAAGCAGAGCGTCGTTTTCGACGTGACCAGAATCCGCACTCATCCGCTCGTGCCAGCAACAATTCCTATTTACGGCTACGTATACGACGTTGGTAATGGCAAGCTCATCGAAGTGCCCGAAGCGACGGAAGCTGGTAAAGCAGAAGCGCAGGCGCGAGCGGCCAAGAATTAGCCCGGCTCGCGCCATGCAGCCCTTAGGTCAGTAATCCGCGTATCCGGCTGGTAATCGAGTCCCGCGCTTTCGTCGCGGGAATCAGTCGTTCCAGCAGCCCGAGATCAGCGTCGATGGTGATGTCCTTATCGGTCACTTCAATAGTGCCTCTGAGCGGCGTGCTGATAAGACCCATCTTTGCCGAAATTGAGAATGTAAGCGTCGATCCTTGCCAGCTTCTCCGTTCATCCACGAACTGAATCGGAACGACGCCGATGCCCCGAAATAGATCATCGAACGAGCGATCAACGGATCGCATGACCTCCTCCTTCGATTTCCTGTGTGAGACAGTGATCCGCATGTCTTCGATTATCCTCGGCTGAAGCCCGGAGGGTCCTCCAAAGTGACGAGAACACCGGGAACGTTAGCTTTTGCAATTCAGCAGATTGCGTGTTCCCGATTCGTTCCCGCTCATCGAAGGAGCGGAAACCTTCCGCGTATACTCCGCGTCGTAATGTCGCAAGTAGCATCACGAGCGGCGCGAGGGTTCTGACCCGAAGATCGCCCGGCAACCTGGCCAGTGAGCCAAGGTGCCAAAGTCAGCCTGAAGGGGAACGATGGGGCAGAAGTACTGCAACAGAACAGTTACGTACCTTTCAAAGCCCGACGGCCAGGATCATCCGCTGCTCAAAAAAAGGAGCAAAGCAGAAATGAAAGATCCAAGGTACGCAAAGGCGTGGGAACTAGTCAGAAGAGCAGAACGCCGTCGAGGTCCGGTTTCCATCGCGACCCTCCCGCACCAGATAGAGGCCGAATGGGATATCACTTTAGCGCCGCGCCTTGCGGAGTTCCCAGTGAACTTGCTGTATGTCAGCGTTCGCAAACGTTTTTTCCGTAAGCGTATCGCTTCCTGCTGTTAATTCTTTGATCCAGCCAGCTACATCGAAGACAGCGATAAGCGAGAGATGACCTATTTCCCCAGAGTGAAGAGCGCGTATCGGGTGAAGGTCCAGTATCACAAGAACAGACGGTGCTGGGAGATGGTAAAGTACAAAGGCGATAAACTTGTCGCCCTAGCGTTCGGACGGGAGTTCGACGGCGCAGTGATGCAGGCAGCTGTCGTTGGCCTGCAGCCCGATGAACCGATTGACTGAACTCAGCGATTCCCGAAACGCGGCCCTAATGCGATTTTATCGGAATTGTATCTGGTAGGACCTTTCTGCTGGTGGGGGCTGGAGTCAGCCGCGCCACGCAAGCCGGCTGATGTCCTCGTCAGACCCGTTTCCCTCATCGGCGGCATTGACATGCACTAAACTGCCGTACGTATTCGCAGGAAGATTTATCCGAGAGATTTATGCCCAGGCGGACACTCCCGTTTCGTATGTTTCAACACTCGATATTCTTCACAAAGCCCCTGCTGATCGGACTCCTGCCCTCAATCGCTATTTGGGCATGCGTTATTGAAGTCGCCATGACATCCTGGACGCATATTCAGGGCTGAGAGTCCGTGCACGGTCTGTTCCCCGTACTAGGCCAGTCCCGGCGTGCCTGAATCGTGATTGTTCAGTCCCACCGATTTCGCTTTCAAGTAATCTAGACCCGACATCGCGACCTGCCGCCAGGAAGGGCAGGTCCGAATCGCCGACAGCGCACTTTCGGGATGGCAGCAAAGGTTGCAGCGGTTGCGGGTCTGACGCTCCGACCAAAAGAGCGGAATTCAGAGGGGGTCGCTGTGAAGTCCCTATGATCGAACAAAGCGCCACAGTGCAATAGCTGTACGTGCTTTGTTTCTGGTGAGCGCGGAAGGAATCGAACCTTCAACCTAGTGATTAAGAGTCGCCCGAACGAGACTAATCAGGATCGCTCGTTTTTGATTGTAATTGCGCTAAGTATCTCTATCAAAGGCAGTTGAGACGCCGTGGCAGTATTCGTGCCTTGTCAGCCGATATCACAAGATTGAATCTGACTCCCTGTGGAAGTCCCTGTAGGTGCGAGGCAAGTACTCGGCGACCCCCCACCGGCTTCGCTTTTACATCATTCACACCCCCGCATGCCATCCGGCACGCCCAGAGTAGGCCGGTTCCAAAGGAGAGCCGCACACGCCAAGAGTTGCTCATACGGTCAGCATTTTTCGGTTCGCTTCGTTCTGGTGCGTGATGCTGCCGCTTTTACGTCAGAAAAGGCGGCAACAGAGTATTGGGAACTCTCCGACGGTTACGAGTTCGATGCGCCAGGAACGGCATCGTCACCGAATTCCTAGCTGTTGCCAATAAGCTGGCTGGCAGACTCTCGCGCCGTTGCTTTCTAATTTACCTGTAATTGGAACGGTGGTACGAAGTCAGAGGACAGGTCTACCGCCGCCATTGGATAAGCAACATCCTGGGTAGCAGACGGAAATGAAACAGTGCTGCACGCTCCCCCCGGACCTCCCGGACTCTGGTAGGATACAACGGAGATTCGTTGCGTTGGTCCGCTTGGGAAAAAAAGCGTCGTACCTACAATCCAATACTGAGATTCGACCAACTGAATTTCGGGATAGTAGCCGGTCACTGCGGAGTTGGCCGAAACGTACGGCATCCCTGAACAATCAGTTGATTGGTACCAGAAATTCGGCTGAGTAGGCGTCGGCATCACGCGACTGGCGGTGAGTGGGATGACAAATGTTTTTCCCAACGTTTGCCATAATGCTCCGTAGAATGGCGAGACTCCAGTGGGCCAGAGTACAAGTGGCGAGAGTGCCAGGGGATAGCTGTGTGCAACGGCATCTGTCACACGTACGAGACCGGGTCCAGCAGGTCCTTGAATACCCTGCTGACCTTGTGGTCCCATTGCTCCAGCAGATCCAATTGAACCTTGAAGACCCTGTGGTCCAGCAGGTCCACTTGGACCTTGTGGACCGGTTGCTCCGACAGTTACCAAAAAGGTGGCACTATTAGTTGTTGTCGTGTTTGACATTTCAATACCATTACGTACTAACAGCAGCACATAGGTACCCGGCGCCAAGGCGGACTGCCCCGAGGGCAGATTCACCGTCACCTGTGTGTCCGTGTAGCTGATTATATTTAGCGCGATGTTATTTATATAAACCGCAGGTGAGTTTGCTCCGAACTGCGTTCCAGAAATAGTCAACACGCTCTGAGAAGTCGCGTTGAACTGCGTACTGACAATAAAAGGTGTCTTGCATTGGCCAACGTGAGGCGCAACTACGAATAAAAGGGCAGAGGCTAAAAAAGACGCGAGTGCTTTCAAAGCATTTTCTCCATAGCCTAACAATGTGTCGCAGCGATAACGCTGTCCATACCACATTACTTACTTTTCGATGGAGTGACAATGCGCGGCACCGTTGTTAAGTTTGAGTACGGTAAGTGATACGAGAACGGCTGAGGAATAGTATGACTTAAGTAGTTGTCTGCTTGCATTACCTGAATGGTGATTCCGAGCAGAGACGTGTTCGCTATGCGACGAACGCCCATTCCGGCAGCCTCTTGTTCCTTGACAATCGGATTGCACTGGTCCGTATTGTCCCACCGAAAATGCTTTACCCGTACCGTAACTCCTATGCCAAGACTCGCAAACGGGAGGCAACACTCCGTGCCGAACGCGGTAACATACCGGGCAGATGCTAATATTTCACTCTCAATGTCGCTTTAGGTGGGGAACATCGCCCGGTTGGAATACACCAAACTGGTCGTTTCAGAGGGAGAGAAATAACGTGTTGCTTTTGAACGAGTGACTGTCGACGGAACAGAGATGCTCACACGGATTTGTCGATGCGGATCGTTATGAAACAAGTATTATTATTTGTTGGACTAGCAGCTATAACGTTAGGCGCCCGAGCGGACGATCTTACGCAGATAATGCGTTTCCACGGTGGAGAAAATAATCTAAGTATTACAAATGAGTTCCGAAGCGGATGCAGGTATCGTATCGGTTTTGCATGGGTAGATGCTGACGAGTCAACGACGAAATGGGGAATGTTTCCGACAAAGTGGGCGGTCTGGTGGGAGCGAAAGGGTGAAGCTAAGTACGGTGACTTCTGTATCGTTCCTCTCGACCGGGACGGGCATTCTGCACAGCGCCTCGATTATGTGTTAGTAACGAAGGAGGATCGCATTCTGAACGGTTGGAATTCCGGAGCAGAGGCGGTGGTTAGGATTTTGCGATATGAAGGCAACACTCTACAGCTTGTAACACGAATCGATCGCGTCGGAAGATCCTTCGAGGACGTCCAGGCCATTCAGGACGCTTTTAAATACATAAAGACCCGACCTCAGCCGATTTACCCCTGATTAAGGCTTGCAACGAGAACTTAGCGGCTTAAGCGATCCAGTTCAAGCGATATCGCTCTTGTGCGGTTTGAAGCCGCACCCGGCCACCCCCGGCCAGCATTTCAAGTTCGGTTCGTTCAGATCGCCTGTAGGTCTGACACAGGCAGTGGCAGTCGAATCGAATGTCTTGTTACGCCTTCCAAGAACAATTACGCTACTGATGTAACGATTCTTTACATCTAATCCACGAAACATAGTCGTTCACTGTGCGATGCAAACTCAATTTGAGCGACGCCTTCTCATAAATGCCGTCGTTGATTTCCTCTCCGCTTACATGTAGAATAATTGGTTGCCTTCTGATTGGCGCTAGCGCAGCTAGCTCTTAAATGGCACGATGAACGAAGATGCCGGAGTGGGTTGGGATAACACAACACGTTGACACACTTGATGAGCTGAAGCCATATGCTCTGCTTTTCGACCGGCTATTTGTGCGTCGTATTTTTGAGCGGCATTTGCTGCCGAGTAATGCGCCAGGCCAAAATAGTTCAGCACTCGAAATTGAAAGGCGGGAAGCGGAGTTCCAATACCTGAACCGCACAAAGGTTATCGAAATAGGACCGGAATATCTAGACAGGCCGTTATGCTGTCCGCCTCGGGAGCCAGATCTTGAGATCTATGCGAGAGAACAGCGACAGCGATTCCATTCTTTCCTAGGCAGCAAGACCGAAGAGTTCGTAAGAGCTTATGCCTACGACTTTGCACGAGCATTCGCAATTCTCTATAGCGCCAGGTCTGACCAACGTGCCGTTTGTATAACATCAGCAGTGAAATGCCACCCTCAAGAGCCAGTGCCGAACTTCGCTGAGAGGCTGCGGCGGGAATTGTCCTTAGACATTCCCGACGCCATGCAGGTCGGCAGTGTAGTGAATCTAGTCGTTCCACGTTTGCCAAAGCCAAATGACTCAACCCCATGGGAGCGGATTATCGAATTTCGAAATGATCCTGACGCGAAAGCACCACTTCTGTCGCTTCGACGCTGGATTAGAAAATCGGTACAGACAATCGATTCACTGAAAGAAATAGCTGAAGAACTGGAATATCTTATCGAGGAATATAGATCCTTTTTGCGTTTGCATGAGATCAAGAGCAGGGCTGGTCTGCTTGAAGTCATCGTGACGAGTGGCGGTGAAATCGCCGAAAACCTCGTAAAACTGCGTTTTGGCGAGTTGGCGAAGCTGCCATTTAAAATGCGCCAGCAGGAACTGAAGCTGCTGGAAGCTGAGAGGAATGCACCTGGTCATGAGATCTCATATATCGTCAAAGCAAACAGAGCAGTATCTGAAGCGGAATAACGGTAATTCACGTCGCGGGTGACAAGAGTACCTCATCCCGAACAAACCTACAATGCCAACCGGAACCGCTTATGCAAACGTTGAAAGGGCTTCGAGTCTTTGAACAGAGCCGTAGGTGAAGGAGCGATTGCAAGCATGTTCGCACTCGCTCAGCGGGTCATCATTTTCTTCACTAGACGCTAAGGCTGGGTGGAATCAGACCGGTTACGTCACGTATTCCCATGCCCTGCAATTGAGCGATTGCATCGTCTGGTTTCTGAAACTGCGGCGGCACGCTTGGCGGTGCAGGGTTTCCCGGCAGCGTTGAGAACACCCCAAACAAGCCACGCAGCAGCACTGTGATTCCACTCGGAGTGGTGTAGGGTTGTGCTTCTTTAGCGGAAGCTATCGCTCGATTGAGCGCCGACGCCTGTTCATCGTCTCCATCATGAAGCGTAGCTATCCCGTTCGGCATTTAAGAGTCTTTCTTGTTGTTTGCGCCGTGAATACGGTTCCACTCAGATAGCGGCGGCAGGCCACCGATAATCTGAAACGCCTTTGGTTCGTTTGGATCGTCCGTGGTGTCTAGCCAATCCTCATCACTGCTGTTCGTATTCGTTGATAATTTGCTGGAAGATTCTGTGTGCCTCTTCGCGTGTGTCTGCGCCCTTGAAAGCTGCATTTCCCCTATACCCCTTAACCTTTCCAGTATCCTGCCAAAGCGTTTTGACCTTGTCACCCAAAACACCTCCTGGATCTATAAATACCACTTCTTTGCAATCAGCAGTTAGTGTTGCTAATAAATCCGAATCGTTGTGAAAGCCTGACTGATTTAGTCTTCGATGGCACTTATATCTGGGCGACACACCACGATAGCGATAGCGTTTCTCGGCGTTTGACCCTAGGTTTGACGTAAGCCGCTATTCCTGGCGTCACTTTAAGATTTCGTTGAGATTGTTGCGCCACCTCGCCTTCAAATCAGTAGAGATTAAAAACTTCGGGCGAGAACTTAATCCGCGCTTCGGCTTCCTGCTAATCTCTAGCACGTCTTTTAAGGGAATCAGCACTTTGTCCGGTCGTGAAATTGCCTGAAAGCAGATTGTCTGCCGCGTAATGGAGACAACGCTAACAATCGCGGAACGCTTGCCAAGCACCAGACCCGTTTTCTTCCCGAGAAATTCTTTCAGTTGGGTTTGCCTGCACATCGGGACATGCGACCGAAGGAGCGACAGTGCAAGAGCGCCCCCGCAAAAGCCGCATTTGCGAAATTTTGTCTTCTTGCCGCCCTTGCGGGTCTGCCGCCGATAGGAATTTCGGCGTCCCCATTCCTTCCTTAGCAATTCATCCGGAATGCTTGACAGATCCCACTCGGGTTGAAACTGCACAAGTAAACAGTATCAGCATGTAGTTGTTGTGTCCACTGAATTGATTAATGGTCACAAGGAACCCTAGTAGTTGTAAGGAGTTAGAGAGAACCATTGCAAATTGACGCGGAAAATGTCTGCTAGGGTCTGATCTGCCCTTATTCTAATTGAGGCGAAACGATGTTTCGCAAGATAACTATGCAAAACAATACAGGACTCCAAAACAGCCTGCTCCTGCTCAATGAAAGGGAAGTTGCTGCACTGCTAAAGATCAGCATTCCAACCGTCCGCCGCTGGCGGATGCTCGGCAAGCCGCCCTCTTTCAGGAAACTTTCGGGGGCGGTTCGCTACGACGCGAAAGACGTTGCCGACTTTCTGGAAAGCGTGAAAAGGAACTAGCTAGAAAGGAAAGGCCGCATAGACGTTCAAGCATCTACACGGCCTGATAACTACGTGACGAAGCCATTCTATCTTACTTGTTCACATGGCGGTAGCCTGCTAAACGCTGCCGTTTTAACTTCTGCGGCCATTGCCGAGACATTAACATACTACACCCCGCAAATATCACGCCACTTCGGCACCGTAGGTGAGTTATGAGTTACATTAAACTTGCCCGATTCGAAGTCGAGATGTATTATCGGCACCGTCTATCTGGACTTAGACAGCGGGGCAACAAATGGCGTGGTCCTTGCCCCGTACATAACGGCAAACACGATAACTTCGCCGCTGATTCGGCTACCGGAAGATGGTTCTGCCACAGTCAATGTAATGCAGGCGGCGACATTTTCGATTTGGAAGGTCGCCTCTCCGGATGCGATTTTACCGAAGCCGTTCGGAAGGTCAGCGAAATCATTGGACGCGATTTTTCGAGCCGCGATGAATTCGATTTAGATCGCCCCATTTCTCATTCAGATCAAGAATGCCAGCACGAGGAGCGTTGTCCACGGCAGGTTTTCGAATATGCAAACCTGAACGGCATTTGCCAATTCAAAGTGCATCGGCAGGATTGTAGACGATGCCGCAAAAAGTTCATCTGGCAAGCCAAGCCGGATGGAACTCCGGACCTCGACGGTGTAGAACCGATTCTGTTCAACTGGCGAGCGGTTGAGAAAGCGGACACGGTGTACATCGTCGAAGGCGAACCGAAGGTCCTCGCACTAGCCGAATGGGGGTTAACGGCAACGTGTAATCCGGGAGGCGCTGGCAAATGGTCATCCGCTTTCACTTCGGAACTGTTTGGAAAAAAGATTATAATTCTGCCGGACAATGACAAACCGGGTAGGCAGCACGCGATAAACATCGCCCGACTATTGGCTTGGGACCCCGTGGTTCACATTCTCGAACTGCCGGAATTATCACCCAAAGGGGACATTCTGGATTGGAAGGAAGCCGGACACACGAAGGACGAGTTGCTAGCACTTGTAGCCGCCTCGGAACCAGAGACACTGGAAAGCATCCGGACTTTGGAAATTGAGTGGGGTCTGGCTTCGCCCGTCGGACAAGAAACGGGGGAAATACCGGAATCGAGGAACGAGGTTGAACCGTTTTCGCCGGAAGCTTTCTATGGGGTCGCAGGCGATTTCGTAAGGCTGGTAGAACCACACACCGAAGCCGATCCGGCAGCGTTACTCGGGTCTTTCCTTGTCGCTGCTGGGAACTACTTATCCCGTAACACGTACTACCGTGCGGACGGATCGAAACATTTCAGCAACGAATTCCTGGCTATCGTTGGAGACTCCTCGAAAGGGCGCAAAGGCACGTCATGGAACCGCGTTCGAGATGTTCTCACAATCATTGATCCGGATTACGTGAAAAACCGCATCACGAGTGGATTGTCATCCGGTGAGGGTGTAATCTTTGCAGTTCGGGATGAGGGTGTGGCGCAGCAACCCGCGAACTCGAAAGGCGGGAAGTAGCCGTATGAACAACCTTTTAATCGATCCTGGTGTTTCCGACAAGCGACTTCTCGTTATAGAAAGCGAATTAAGCCGCACGCTCAAGGCTACGAAGCGCGATACGAATACACTGTCTCCGGTTTTACGCGAAGCGTGGGACGTCGGCAACCTAAACATCCTCACCAGAAACAACCCTGTAACAGCAACCAACGCTCATATCTCAATCGTGGCGCATACAACCGCCGATGAATTGAGACGCCTCTTGACGGACATCGAAAGCGGCAATGGATTCGCGAATCGCTTTCTGTGGTTCTTCTCAAAACGATCAAAAGTCCTTCCCTTTGGGGGGACGCTGGAGGGTGGCGCTCTTGATCCGATTGCCGCACGCCTCGGGAACGCAGCACGGTTCTCGACGCTGCTGCGACGAATCGAATTCGACGAGGCAGCAGCGGAGGAGTGGAAACGCGTTTATCCGGAACTATCGGATGGTGGCAAAGGATTGGTGGGAGCAATCACATCGCGAAGCGAGGCGCATGCAGTTCGCATAGCACTGATATACGCGCTTCTTGATCTGTCCGATACCATTAATATCCATCATCTTCGTGCCGCTTTGGCAATAGTGGACTACTCGAATCGATCTGTAGTGCATATCTTTGGCCGGAAGCTTGGAGATGACACTGCCGATGAAATCCTACGAGTCCTCACGATTGCGGGAGATGACGGCTACACTCGCAATGATCTCTATAATCACTTCGGCAAAAACAAACCAAAGGCGGACATTTCCAGATCGCTTGATCTGCTATTGAAAAATGGTCTTGCCCGAACGGAAAGAGAACCAACCGGTGGGAGACAAGCCGAACGATGGTACGTCTTACGTCAAAAGGGGTCAAAGGATCGCAAGCCTCGCGGCATTTAACGTTTAACACGTAATTCGATAGTGGTCTGAACCGAAGATAGGCGTGCCAGAGTTTTCAAACCGCTTTGGCACGCTTACTAGTTCAAAAGCCTCCTGGATTTTCCGAGGATCAGCAGCGCTTTCAGCCGCTCTCGTTCCGAACCGGTAGCGATTGCTTCGAGTGGATAGGGGCGACGTTTGCCCGAAACGGCAGCGTCTATTTGGAACGTTGCGATTGCTGCTGCGATCTTTGGAGTACGCACTAATCGGCTTGCCTCAGTACGAATGTTGTGCGGCTTCGCTGCCGACTGGTACGCATGCCGGTACGCTTTCCACCGGGCCGTGCCATTCGCAACAGCTTGGGCGAACAGCACCTGTTTGGGAGTGAGGGGGCATTCCGCCGCATTAACAGATGCCTTAGCTGACAGGCGGTTCACTACCCCTACATGTTGGCATCTGTCTGGGCTGTGGAGGGGCTGTAAATGGCTCATTCATCAGCGTCCAGCAGTCACGTAAGGATTGCCAGGGTAGCAGTGGTTGGGAGTTAACCCGGTGCATGGTTTTGGTACGAGTGAGACTTGAAGAATAAACCGAAACAGTTTAGGATATCAGCATTGAAGAAAACAGACATTCACCAGTTCACCAGTTGGCTGGGCAAACGCTCATACAAGGCACGGCTTGAACATCTCGGCCTGGAGCGAATTCAGGAAATTGCCAGAGAGAACGGGAAAAAGGGCGGAAGGCCGAAGGGAAGCAAGAAGAAAGGCATCAAAGGAGGTAAATGATGGCGGTGTATCGACCAAAACGGACCGGTGTGCAATCGAGGTTCTACGTGTGTGAATTCGTAATCCACGGCAAACGGATTCAAGAGTCTACCGGCGCGGCAGGTAAGACTGTCGCCAAAGAGTATGAGAAGCGGCGACGGGCGGAATTGGAAAGAGCGGCAGCGGGTCTTCCGGTTGAGGAGAAAGCACCTCGGCTGCGAACCGCCTCCGAAGTCTGTCAAACCTATTTGGCTGGTTATCGGCTTGCCCATCGGCCAGCTTCTATCACGTTCGCTGAGAGCAGGCTGAAGCAAATTACGAGTGAACTGGGGACGCTAATGCTGTCTCAATTGACCGAAGAACGCATCCGGGAATACATTCGCAAGCGGAAACATGCGGATGCAAGTGGGCGAACCATCAACATGGAAATCGGCGAACTTTCTCGCGCAGTGGGCAGAACATGGCGCGAATTGTGGCCGAAGGTCAAGAAAATGGAGGAGCGGAAGGATATCGGGAAAGCGCTTTCATCTGAAGAACAGAGGCGTCTCCTCGATGCACTTGAGTTCACGCATTCGCAGACGCTACATGCGCTCGTCCCAATGCTTCTACTCACTGGCATGAGGTCAGGCGAGGCGACGACTCTACAATGGTCCCAAACCGATCTGGAAAACCAGCTAATCAGCGTAGGCCGCGCCAAGACATCGAGCGGCACTGGCCGCGTAATTCCGATCAACCCGGAACTGGCGCATGTGATCGCTGCACACAAGGCGTGGTTTGCGGAAGCGTTCGGCGAACCGAAACCGGAACACTATGTATTTCCATTCGGCCATCCGGTTCCGTTAGATCCAAGCCGACATATCACCGATGTGAAGTGGGCGTGGACGAAACTGAGGCGAACGGCGAAAGTGCGCTGTCGCCTCCACGATCTGAGGCACACGTTCGCCACTGGTTTGGCCGAACGCGGCGTATCAGAAAGCACCATGCTTGCTCTTATGGGACACATGAGCAGGGCAATGCTGGAGCGATACAGCCATATTCGGATGGCAGCAAAAGTTGCAGCGGTTGCGGGTCTGACGCTCCGACCAAAAGGGCGAGATTCAGAGGTGGTCCCTGTGAAAGTCCCTGTAGTTGAACAGAGTGCCACAGTGCAATAGACCTAAGTCCTTTATTTTATGGTGAGCGCGGAAGGAATCGAACCTTCAACCTAGTGATTAAGAGTCACTTGCTCTGCCAATTGAGCTACGCGCCCGTCGGTGGGGAAGATTGGACAACGGCGGTTGCCGCCACTCACACTATATCATCGGATCTAGCCTACTCTCAACGATTGAGAATACTCTCCGCGGCAATCTGCGCGATGTCCAGCAAGCGCGGGGGATTCTGTGATACGACCGCCAGGGCATCCCGGAACATGCTGTTGCAGAACGGGCACGCCGCTCCGACTGTGGCCGCCCCGGTCGAGACCAGCTCCTCAGCTCGCGCCTGGTTGACGCGGGTACCCGTCTCTTCACCCAAGAATACGAGTCCGCCGCCTGCGCCGCAGCAGAAAGAGCGCTCACGGGCACGCGGCGGATCAATCACCTTTGCCGAGCGGGCAATCACCTCACGAGGCGCATCGTAAATGCCCCGGTAGCGACCTAAATAGCAGGGATCATGAAAGACCACGGTCTCGCCATTCTTCCCCGCCGGCAGCTTATCCGCATGCCGCGCCAGGAATTCGCTGTGATGTTCTATTTCGAGCTGAGCGCCGAACTCGCGCCAGTCGTCCTGGATGGTGCGCACGCAATGCGGGCAGATGGAAACAATCCTCTTCACCTTCGCCTGCTCTAGAGCCGCCAGGTTTGCCTCGGCCAGTTGCCCGAATGCCAGATCGTTGCCTAGCCGCCGCGCCGGATCGCCGGTACAGCGCTCCTTCTTCAACACTCCAAACGACGTGCCCAGATGGCGCATTACCGCCGCAAACGCGGTGATGATTTCGCGGCCGCGCGGGTCGTACGCTCCCATGCAGCCGAGCCACAAGCAGTAGTCCTGCGTACCATCGAAGACCGGCAGCTCCTGTTTGGCGATGAATTTGTCCCGCTCTGTTTGCGAAAAGCCCATAGCGTTGCCGTTTCGTTCCAGGTTGAGAAACAGCTTGGTGCCGTGCTCATCCTCCCAGGTTCCGGTATTCACGGCCCCGCGGCGCAGCCCGATGATCATCGGCAGATGCTGAATCCCTACCGGGCATTGGTATTCGCAAGCCCCGCAGGTTGTACACTGAAAAACCGCTGTCTGCGAAACGGTCGCGGTCAGGATGGGCGTCTCGTTCTGATTGCCGTATTCGTTGAGATAGGCGCGGAACCCCAGCGCGATCAGTTTCGGGTTCAATTCCTTTCCGGTATTGTTGGCGGGGCAATGCTCGGTGCAGCGCCCGCACTCGACACAGGAATACGCCTGTAGAGCCGTGATCTGCGAGATGTCTTGGCCCGCGACAAGCCCGAAGTCTTCATCGCCCGAGAGCGGCGGAACATGGCTGAAGCCACCGCGATCCAGGAAGATCGTCAGGGGACTCAGGATTAAATGAAGGTGCTTGGTGTGCGGAATCAGCGGCAAAAAGCCCGAGCAGTGTCAGAGTGTGTATCCACCAGAGGACATGGCCGCCAGTTGATGATTCCGAGACCCACCAAACAGGCATATAGGTCGCCATCAGGAGGAAAATGAGCGCGGCTATAAGGCCGGATTCATACGAGAGTGGTTCCAGCCATTTGGGGCGGATCACGAAGCGGCGGAACGCCAGGGCAGCAATGGAAACGGCGCACAAAGCGGCGAATGCGAAAGCAAACCAGAAGTAGAATTCTCCGAAACCGGCCCGGTAGTTGAGAAACGCGCCCCCAAATCCGGAAGCCATGTGGTTGATACTGACCAGCGCAAACGCGCAGAAGCTCCAGAACACAAATGCGTGCGCAATTCCCGGTAAAGGCCGCTCGCGGATGACCTTCGCCTGGCACATCACATCCCAGAAGAGATGCCAAACCTAAGTCCGACAGAGCCGAGTTTGAAATCGGAGTCGCGTTTCGCGTGGCGGATGCGCTCCACCACCCGGCCGAATCGCAGCCAGAATAGCCAGACAGAAAAAATGATGAGCGCGATAAGCACTCCTCGGGAAACCCAGATGGAACCCATATTAGAGAGGGTTTACGCGGTTTCGGCGGGCTTGGTTAGTAGCATAGAAGAACGTGAAGTACGTCATTTCGGGAGCCGCTGGCTTCATTGGATCACACCTTTGCGATCGCCTGATCGAGCAGGGTCATCAGATCGTCGCAATTGATAACCTGATTACCGGGCATTTGTCGAATATCCAGCACCTTCTGGGGCGGCCGGACTTTCAGTTCATCCAGCGGGATGTTTGTCAACCACTGCAGATCAGCGGTCCGGTCGACCGTGTACTTCACCTGGCTTCGCTGGCGAGTCCGGTCGATTATCTCGCGCATCCCATTGAAACGCTGGACTCGGGATCGACGGGTACGCGCAACCTGCTCGAAGTTGCGCGGAGTCACAACGCCCGCTTTCTCCTGACATCGACTTCGGAGTGCTACGGAGACCCGCTGGAACACCCGCAGCGGGAGACATATTGGGGCAACGTAAATCCGGTTGGGCCACGGTCGTGCTATGACGAGAGCAAGCGCTACGCCGAGGCGCTGACGATGGCTTACCACCGCGCTTACGGCCTGCGCACAAACATCGCGCGCATCTTTAACACGTATGGTCCGCGCATGGCTCTAAACGATGGCCGTGTTGTTCCGGCGTTTATTGACCAAGCCATGAGAGGGGCCGATCTTACTGTATTTGGAGATGGCGCCCAAACGCGCAGTTTTTGCTATGTTTCAGACCTGGTTGAAGGCTTACTTCTGTTGAGCGAATGCGACGAGCGGGATCCGGTGAATCTGGGCAATCCCGCCGAAATGTCAATTCTGCAGTTCGCGGATGAAATTCGCGCGCGCTTCGGCAATCGGGTGGGAGTGCAATTCAAACCGCTTCCGCCCGATGACCCGAAGCTGCGGCGCCCGGATATTACCAAGGCCAGCCGTATCCTGGGCTGGAAACCCAAAGTACCGCTCAGTGAGGGTTTGACAATCACCATTGATTATTTCAAGGAGAATGCCGTGCAAATGGTGAATTAGATGTGGCAGTGGCGCAGCCCTCGTTTAGCGAGGTACTGCTGATGATATTCTTCAGCCCGATAAAACGTTTGAGCGGGTTCGATCGCCGTGGCAATTGGCCGGCGAAAGCGGCCTGACGCTTCGAGTTTGGCTTTGGAGGCGCGCGCTGCCTGTTCCTGCTCGGGTGTGTGAAAGAAGATTACGGTGCGATACTGCGTTCCTGTGTCGGGTCCTTGCCGGTTCACTTGCGTGGGATCATGCTGTTCCCAAAATACGTCCAGCAGCTTTTCGTAGGTCACTTTCGCGGGGTCGTATTCCACCTGCACGACCTCGGCATGCCCGGTCCGGTCGGTACAAACATCTTTGTAAGTGGGGTTGAGCGTGTGGCCGCCTTCATAGCCGGACACGGCATCCACCACACCATCAATTTCGCGGAAGTTCGCTTCCACGCCCCAAAAACATCCGGCGCCAAAAGTAGCTTTCTCGGTCATGTCTTTATTTTCGCCAAAACCACCGGCTCACTGGACGCGAATAGTCAGCGACTCTGATTTCGAATGGCCCGCGCCGTCATCGGCGGTGATGGTGTAAGTGGTCGTCTTTTTTGGCGCGATTTCAACGCAATGGTGGTAGGAAGGTTTGATCGGCTCAACGGGCGGGTCCAGTTTTACGTTCTTGGCGTTCACGACGCTATAGCAAAGCTCGGTCGTTTCGCCGCGCTTCAGGAAACCGCTATCGGCCGAAAAAGCGTTGAAACGGATCTCGCCTGATCCATAGACCTGATCCACCACTCGCTTGCGGGCCGCCTCCCGCTCCGCCTGGATCTGCTGCACCGCGCGTTGGTTGCTTTCATAGCGCGAGTAGAATGTCCAGGCGACGTAGAGCGCCGCGATTATGATTGCGATGGTTGTGTACGGCAAAAGTTTTTCCAGGTGCGAGCCGGTCCTTCGCTCGGGCGGGTTTGGCGAATCCGTGATGGCCATACCCGGTAGACTTCGGCCGCTGCCGTAAAGGTTTCCGGGCGATACAAATTGGTCGGTTTCCCGATTCTCCCGGCGGCTCGCTAATCGTATTTTTCGTAAATGATCTGCTTGCGATCGAAGCCGCGGCGCTTTAACTCTGACCGGATATCGTCGACCATTTCCTTCAACCCGCAGACGTAAACATCCAGCGCGCTGATTTCATCGGGAGTCGTTAGAGCAAGCGCTTCATCAAGGTGCGCCTGCACGCGGCCGGTCCGTCCCGTCCAGGTTTCAGTCGGGCGCGTAATGGTTGGCATGAAGCGGAACGCCGGGTACTGGCTTGCAAGATTCTCGAACTCTTCGCGATAGAGTAAGCCGTGTTCGCAGCGGACTCCGAACAGTAACGTGATATGCGGCTGAGTTCTGGGCACGTGATCCAGCAGCATCGATCGGAACGGCGCAATTCCGGTTCCGGTGGCAATGAAGACTGCCCGGCGGCCCGGATGGCGCAGCGTGAAGTAGCCGAACGGCTCATGCATCTCCACTTCATCGCCGGGTTTGAGATCGAACAGATAGGTTGACAACACTCCGTCCGGAACGCGATTCAGGCACAGCGAAAAGCGATTGCCGCCGCGCGGAGAAGCAATTGAGTAAGCCCGCGTGATCTCTCCGCTGTCCAGCGGTTCTACGACAGAAATGAACTGCCCAGGCGTGAACGAAAAATATTCAACCCCTGGGACTTCGAACTCGAAGTGATGTACCTCCGGCGAAAGCTCTTTCCAGTTCAATAATCTAGCTTTCAGCGTAAACAGCCTCTCTATAGAATGATGCTGGGCGCGATCTCTTCGACTCTCACCTTGGGTGTCATTTGGCTGAGCAGATCCAGGAACATGCGGCCGCGGGGGCGTCCGTTCTGGTTCTGTTGTCCAATCCGATGGAGAAAGACGAGCACCACCAACACATCCGAGTTGCGGATCCGGGACAGGCCCTCGCGTTCCGCTTTCGCCTTTTGGTAATCGTCGAGCGAAGCGTTAAAGCCGCGCTGTACGGCGGCCGCAACGCTGTTCTCCGGCCTGGTCTCGTACACCAAACCCGATTCCAAGGTTCGACGCGTCTGAATCAACGCTTCGATCGCGGCCATGAGATCGGCGTCAATTGCACCCGGCGTTCGCAGCGAGGCCTGAACCAGCGAATACACGCAGAACAAAAGGAGCTCTTCCTTGCTTTGAAGAAACTCCTCCGTGACGATGATGTCGGAGTTCGAGAACTGTTGTTCCGGGATTGGTACGGGCTTCTCATGCCGGTGCGCTTCGCGGAGGTATTCGCATTCCAGCGGGCACGAAAGCGAGACCTCGCGCTCGGTGCCACAGCAGATGGCGCAGATGTCTCCAGTTACCGCCGGACAATGGCGTTTCGCGCGGCGCTTTCCGCATATTTTGCACAATATCGGTTCGGGCATTATCTACCGGGTATTATCGGATCAGGGCCGATGCAAAGAGTGGATTTGTACATCAAAGTGACGGTTGATCTGGAGGAAGACGAGAAGCCGGAGCGCGTTGCCGGCGAGATTTGCCGGCAACTTGAGAAGCTCTATGTGGTTCGCTCCGCTGAGTTGTCCAGCACCGTCGCCCGCGATTAATTATCCCAGAACCTGCTGGTGGAATCGCGTGAGGAAAGCGTCCGTCATCCCAGCTATGTAGTCGCATACGATGCGCGCGACCGGCGTGCTCGACAAATGTTCACGATATCCGGGGGAGATATGTTCGGGATGCTCTATCAAAAACGCGAATAGTTCTCCCATTTTGCTCACCGCAGCGTTGCGATCGCCGGTGAGCTGGGAATGCGAGTAGACCCGGTGTACGAGCAGCGTCCGCAACTGGCGATTCAGATCCGCTGCTTCGGCAGTCATCCGGGCCAGCCTGTGATCCAGCGCGCGAAGGTCGCTCAAGCTCTCTACGCCGGAGCGCTGGGCGGCACAAGCGGTCCCCTCAATGAGGCCGCCGATCAATAGATTCATCAAACGGCGCTGGATCTCCCAGAAGCGCACGCGGTTCGCTGCTCCGGGGAACTGGGTATCCACCTGCTCCGCGAACTCAGCAGCGGCCGGAACGGCCTCCGCGATCTCTTCAATACAAAGGAGTTCAGCCGAGAACGCATCGTCCAGGTCGGCGGTATTGTAAGCGATTTCATCGGCCAGATCGATCAACTGCGCTTCCAGAGGAGGCCGTTCTCCGGGAAGCAGATCCTGCAGATCGGCCTCTTCGTCCGGGTCAATTTCCCGCGAGTGCTTGATGATTCCTTCGCGCACTTCGAAGGTCAGGTTAAGCCCGTCGAAGCGGGCGTAACGCTCCTCTAGGAGATCGACAATACGAAGCGCGTGCCGATTATGCTCGAAGGAACCGCCGAAGCGGCGCATTTGACGGTCAAGCTCCTTCTCCCCAACATGGCCAAAGGGAGGATGGCCCAGATCGTGAGCAAGCGCCAGGGTTTCTGTGTACTCCTCGTTGAGACCCAATGTAGCCGCGGCAGTGCGGGCCACTTGAGACACTTCGATGCTGTGTGTCAGACGATTGCGGAAGTGATCGCAGAGTCCGGGCGCAAAGACCTGCGTTTTCCCTTCTAATCGACGAAATGCACGCGAGTGGATGATGCGGTCACGGTCCCGCTGGAAATCGGTGCGGTACGGGTGGGCAGGTTCGGGGAACCGGCGGCCTCGCGAACTTTGGGGACCAAGTCGTAACCGGCCCAGCATGAGTGGTGTTTTACTTGGGCGACTGAGCCGAGAGTTCGCTCACTGCCCGGCTGACCGCGGGGCGCGCGTCGGGCCCCCGCAAGGACTGCAGAATATTCTTTGCCTGCTGCGGATTTACGCTCTCGTCCAGATGGGCAAGCAGGATTTGCGCTTGCGCTTTCGACACAAGATCGGTGGGCTTGTTTACGATAGAACGAAGCAGTTGCTGCGCTTCCGCAGTCCTTTTTTCACCAGCGTAGAGCTGAGCCAGGGCGATCTTTGCGAGCACTGCCGATTCGCTTTTCGAGTCGGCCACTGTCTTGAGATCGGATTCCGCGCCCTTATTGTCGTTTTGTGACGCTCGCAGCGTCCCGCGATAGTACTGGGCAATCAACCCTTCACGGCTGCCGCCATCCTTCGCCACCACCTGGGATAACGCCTTTATGGAAGCCTGCGTCTTGGCATCCTGCGTGGGGAAGCTCTTTCCAAACTGGCTCGCCGGGCCCACTTGAGCATCCAAGACGCTGAACGCGGCTTGCAGATCCTGTTCCCGGACCGATCGGCGATGGGACGAATACCAGAATGCGCCGCCTGCGATTGCCAGCGCCACTGCGGCGACGATAGCCCAGCGAGTAACCTTCTGGCGATTTAGTGTGACGTAATCAAGGGTGCGGGAGACTGCATCGGTAAATTGATCGTGCTGCAGTTGCTCCTTTAATTCGTGGCGGGTCAAAGCGTACTACTGCCTTTCCAAACAAGCCGCTTGGCCAAGGGGCACCCCCGCGCGCGGCTCAATTACGGGGTTGCTAGTAGGTTAGCACGCGAGCCGGCGGGTTTACGATCTTACGTCGGCTAAGTCCCGCCTGATCGCGAACTTCACAAGCCCGGCTACATCATGGATATCCAGCTTGCGCATCAGGCTGGAGCGGTAGGTATCGACCGTCTTCGGGCTGAGCGAGAGGCGGGCGGCAATTTCTTTGGCGCGGATACCATCCACAAGCAGCGAAAAGACCTGAAATTCCCGGCTGCTAAGCGATTCCAGGGGGTCGTCCGTGTGGTTGCGCCCGTTCGTCTCTCCGAACAGGGACATCACTTCGATCTGCGGTGACACATAAATGCCGCCTTGCGTGAACTGGCTGAGAGCTTCCGCCATCTGCTCGCACGATGAAGTCTTTAGTAGATAACCGCAGGCGCCAGTGCGCAGCACTTCCAGGACAGTTTTCCGGTCTTTTCGAACCGAAAAAACGGCGCACCTGGTACGTAAGCCCTCATCGCGAACACGGCGAATCACTTCGGTCGCGGCCAGATCTGATAACCCCAGGTCCAGCAAGGCAATCGCAGGCTGAAGGCGACGTATCTCAGATAGAGCGGCGCATGCGCTGCCCACTTGTGCGACCACATGAAATCGCGGAATGGAGTTGCACAACGCCGCGAACCCTTCGCGTACGAGGGTCAATTCATCGGCAAGCAGTATGTCGATAAGACGCGGCTCAACTGATGGTAGAGCGACACTTTGAGGGGCGGAACCAGGCATGGCTGTATGGGCACGCTATGTGCTGATAAGAAGGTGGATTACCCCAACCACTTATCTCAACCAGCCTGGATCTTACCCTTTCGGTGCCGACGCTGCCTCGCCCCCACGAGGAAACGGGTGGTTGCGCACGCTCCTCAAACTTTCTTCATGCGAGGGTGTGCGGTGTGGCCTTCCTGCCATCGCGTTAGAATCAACCAGCTATGCCGGCCACAAATCATCAGTTCCGCCTGGCTGCCCGTCCTCTCGGTCTGCCCGTTCCCAGTGATTGGAATTTGACAGAGCAGCCGCTTCCAGACCCGCGCGAAGGCGAGCTTCTGGTCAAGATTATTTACATCTCGATTGATCCGGCAATGCGCGGTTGGATGAACGAGGGCAGATCCTACGTTCCCGCCGTGGCCATCGGCGATGTTATGCGCGCCATTGCCGCCGGGCGCGTGATCGCTTCTAAGCATCCTGGCTTCGCCGACGGCGATTACGTAACCGGGCGCTTCGGCGTACAGGAATACGCTGTTGCGAACGGCGATTCCGTTATGAAAGTAGACATGAGTTCTGCTCCCCTGGCCGCCCATCTCGGCGTGCTTGGAATGTCCGGAATGACCGCCTATTTCGGTTTATTCGAGATCGGCAAGCCCGTATCCGGAGAGATGGTGGTTGTTTCCAGTGCGGCGGGCGCGGTCGGCTCGGTTGTAGGACAGCTCGCGAAACTGAAAGGGTGTCCTGTGGTCGGCATCGCAGGCGGGGCGGAGAAGTGCCGCTACATAACGCAGGACCTGGGTTTCGATGCCGCTATTGACTATAAGAATGAGGATGTGCGTAAATCGCTGGTCCGATGCTGCCCCAAGGGTATTGATATCTATTTCGACAACGTTGGTGGCGGCACACTCGATGCTGTCCTGGCGCAGATCGTTTTGCATGCGCGCATCGTCTTGTGCGGCGCTATTTCCCAATACAACAACACCACCGCCGTGAAGGGTCCGTCGAATTACTTATCTCTCCTTATCAACCGCGCGAGCATGACCGGCATGATCGTCTTCGATTATGCGGACCGCTTTCCCGAAGCTGTACACCAGATGAGCACCTGCCTCGCTGCGGGGAAGCTGAAGCACCGCGAACACATCCTCGAAGGCTTCGAAAAATTTCCTGAAGCTCTGCTGATGCTTTTTAAAGGCGAGAATACAGGCAAGCTGCTGTTGAAAGGGGCGGACGAATAGCAGCGTGCCTCAATCTCGGAATATCACCGCCCGGCATGTGACGGATCGAAGATTCGGCTTTATCTGTTTTGCGCATTGGCTCCGATGCAGAGAAAGACAGACCGTGAGGCATTTGGCCCGATGGAAACGGGATTTGCTGGAAGCACCTGGGGAATGAAGAATATGAGCGCATCGGCTGACCTGTAGCAGGGTCCACATGGGCGATTGCTCAACAACGGATAATAGAGTGACAGCTCCACTTCATGCGTCTCGCCTGTGCCGGTCTCTTCTCCTGGCTTGAGGAGGGGGCCACCATTGTCACTCCTACCCCGCTGCTCGCCTCCGTTGCTGCTGAACAGTTTTCAAAACATCAGCTCGCCAGGGGAATTGAGAGCTGGCAGCGGCCCTCGATAATCAGCATTGGCGCCTGGCTCACGTCACGCTGGCAGGAGGCCCGCTACAACGCCCCAAACACTCCTGCTCTTCTTTCGCCATCCCAGGAGCATGTTCTCTGGCAGCGCATCATCGAGGAAAGTAATCCAGACCTGTTCGATGTGAACGCCACCGCGCTGATCGCAAGCCGGGCCGCCAGGCTAATGCGCGAATGGTTCATCCCCGCCGAAGGCGACGCGTGGAATAACCATGAAGATGCCCGCCAGTTCCAGCAGTGGTGTAAGCGATTTGACCGCGAGTGCGCCGAACGCGGCTGGATCACTCGCGCTGACCTTTGGCGGTTGCTCCCGCAATGGCTCGCCAATGGTGATTGCACCTCCGAGACAACTGTCTTCGCGGCTTTCTCAATAACAACTCCAGCCTTCGACTGCATCAGACAGGCACTCGGCCATTTTGCTCACGTCGAGCGTGGCGCTGCGTCTAAATCCCCGGACCGCATTCAAGTGCGCCCGTTTCCCGATTGGTCCGCGGAATTGGATAACGCCGCGCGCTGGGCGCGGTCAACCTTTGAGCAACATCGGGCGCTCTCGATTGGAATCATTGTTCCCGGCCTGCGCGCACAACGCTCGGTTCTCGAGCGCATCTTTGGCCAGGTATTCTATCCGTCAGCCGCTGCCGGCCGCGCAGTCGAGCGCAGCCAATTCGTCTTTCACATCAACGCTGCCGGCGCCGCTTTCCGGCACTCCGCTCATCAGTAGCGCTTTTCTCCTGCTCGAGCTTGCTCGCGAAAATATCCGGCTGGCGGATGCGGGAGCCATTCTGCGTTCTCCGTTCATCAAAGGAGCAGCGGCCGAGCGCAGTCTCAGGGCGCTTGCTGACGGGAAGCTGCGAAACAGGCGGGCACTTCACGTCAACTTGCGGGATCTGGAATATGCTGCCGCCGATTGCGAACTGCTGAAACCTCTCTGGCCTAAAGTTCGTAGCGTGGTGCGGCAACCCGCGATGGTGCGCGATCTTTCCGGGTGGAGCGAGTTCATCGGTGATCTGCTTGCCGCACTTGGCTGGCCGGGTGACGCGCATCTCAGCGGTGGCGAACAGGAAATTTTGGAAGCTTGGAAAGACGCTTTGTCGTCGCTTTCCGCGCTCGGCCTTGTCTCCGGCGCTGTGACACTCGATCAGGCCATGGCGCAGTTGCGGCGGATTCTCGGAAGCGCTCCGGAGACCGGCGCCTGGTCATCCCCCATTCAGATTTTCGATTTTTCCGCTGCTACCGGCATGGTGTTTGACCGCGCACTATTGACCGGCCTGTCGGATGAGACATGGCCGCCGCGCGTGACTGTATCGCCCTTGATACCGCTGAAATTGCAGCGCGCGCACGGAATCCCGGGAATTGGGCCGGAGGGCCTGCGCGTTGAGGCAGAGCGGGCTACTGCCTCATTATTCGAACTCGCTCCCCTTCTGATTGGCACGTACTCCGGGCGGCCTTCGCCTTTCATTCAGAACGCCCTTGCCGCTGATGCCTCGGATTCTGCCGTCTGGCAAGGCAGGTTGCCGAGGCAGTCATACACTCCGGCGCATCTCGATCAGCTTGAAGACGGTCATGGACCGGCATATCGCTCGGCGGATCTCGCGAGAGGCGGATCAGCCATTATCAAGTCTCAATCGCAATGCCCGTTCCGAGCCTTCGCGGAACACCGCCTCCATGCAAAACCATTGGAAGACGCAACTCTCGGTTTTGACGCGCGCGAACGCGGGGGCTTCCTTCACAAGGCGCTCCAGATTGTCTGGCAGCAGCTTGAGACCCAGAGCCGCCTTCGCGGCACTTCCGTCGATGAGCTCCAGAAAATTGTCGAGGATGCGGTTGCCGAGGCGGTACAGAAGCATCAATTCGAACCGTTTCATCAGATCACGTCAAGCGCCGAACGCCAGCGGCTCCGCGATCTTATCCTCCAGTGGCTCGACATCGAGCGCGCTCGCAAGCTGCCATTCACGGTTGAAACCATAGAAGAGGAGCGCTATTTCGAGATTCCGGGTTTACGCCTTCGTCTGCGCGTTGACCGCATTGACCGGCTTCAGAACGGGAACGTCGTGCTTATTGATTACAAAAGCGGTTTGGTATCGCGCAATAAACTGAAATGTCCCAGGCCGCCCGAACCGCAACTGCTGCTTTATGCTTCCGCGATTCAGGAGCCGGTAGATGGCGTGTTTTTCGCTGAGCTGCAGTCTCGCGACCCGCGCGCAATCGGTTTATCGCGTGAAAAGCACTTCGACAGCAAGAGCGTGGACGTCAAAGGCGGCGAATGGGATGCTTATCTCAGCGAATCGCAATCGGAAGTGGTTCGAATCGCAAATGAATTTCTCAGCGGATATGCCGCCGTTCACCCCATCTCGGGCGCTTGCAATTATTGCGCGACAAAGGCACTCTGCCGTGTGAATGAAACAGGGGCGCAAGAGGAACCGGGGGAGTGACTACCGATCAGCAGCAGCGCCAGGAGGCGCTTGATCCTTCTAAATCCTTTATAGTCGAGGCTCCCGCGGGTTCGGGCAAAACCGGCTTGCTGATGCAGCGCTATCTGCGTTTGCTCAGCATCGCGGAGCGGCCGGAATCAATCGTCGCTATGACTTTCACCCGGAAGGCTGCTGCGGAAATGCGCGATCGCATCTACGATGCGTTACTGGCAGCCCGGAGCGGCACCTCGGTCTCCGGCGACCACGAGCAGCGCACCCGTGATCTCGCGCTGAAAGCTCTCGCTCGTGATCGTGAAAAGGGCTGGAATCTGTTGGTAGATACAAGCCGGCTCCAGCTACAAACGATCGATTCTTTGTGTGCCATGCTGGCGCGGCAGATGCCGGTTATCTCCGGATTCGGCGGCGTTCACGAAATCCTCGAAGATGCCCGCGAATTCTATAGCCTTGCCGCTCGCCGCGTGATTCGCCGGCTCGCTGAGGGCGGGCAGGAAGATAATGCCCTGTTTTTTCGCGCCTCGCTTCACTTCGATAACAACCTGTCATTGCTCGAACGCCAGATTGCGGAGATGCTGGAGCAGCGCGATCAGTGGAGTCACTTGACCGTTTGCGATTCCGATCCGCTGGTTGAAGAATTCAGCCAACTGCTTCGCCGCGGCCATGCCGCTTTGCTCGAGGTCTTCCGTGAACGTTCGATCGTCGATTTTACCGAGCTCACTCGCGCCGCAATCGCGGCGCTCGGTTCGCCCGAGCAGCCCAGCGATTTGCTGTATTGGCTCGACTATCGCATCGAGCATCTGCTGGTGGATGAATTTCAGGACACTTCGCACGCGCAATATGACTTGATCAATGCTCTTACTGCACAGTGGTCCGATGGCGATGGCCATACTTTATTTTTGGTTGGCGATCCCATGCAAAGCATCTACCGGTTTCGCGGGGCTGAGGTGTCTCTGTTCCTGCAGAGCTGGCGCGACGAGCGTCTTGGCAGCGTTAGGCTGAATCGGATTTCACTCAGTACGAACTTTCGTTCCACGCCTGAGATTCTGGCTTGGGTAGAAAAGAAGTTCGCGCCTATCATGTCCGGCGACTCCGATGGCGCGGTCAGCTTCCGATCGTCCGTCGCATCGCGGCAGCCGGCCGGCGTGCATCCAGAACTCATTGCGCTCATCAATGACAAGAGTGGAGATGAAGAGGCCGCCGCGCTAATCAAAATCATCAATGAAGCGCTTCCGAAAGGGAGCGTGGCGATTCTGGTTCGAAATCGATCGCACATCGCCCGCATTCTTCCTGCCCTGCGCACCGCGGGCATACGTTACGAAGCGGTGGAAATTGATGAACTGCAACAGCAGCAGCATGTCATCGATCTGCTAGCGCTTGCTCGCGCCATTTCGCACCTTGCGGACCGGCCGGCCTGGCTCGCCTGCTTGCGTGCGCCCTGGTGCGGGCTGACGCTTGCCGATTTGGCGGCGTTGGCCGAAAATGAGCCCAATCGCACCGTCTTCGACCTGCTCTCGGATCCGGATCGAATGGCCGCGCTCTCGCTCGATGGCCGCATGCGGACCCTCCGCTTCCATGAAATTGTCCGAGCCGCCGTCGAGCGGGCAGGCCGCACCTCGCTCCGCAAACTGATCGAGCAGACATGGCTTGCTTTGGGTGGCCCTGCCGTCCTCCAGGAACCGAATCAGCAGGAAGACGTCGACACTTTCCTCGATCTGCTGGAAGAGGTCGAACAGGGCGGCGTCGTTCGCGATTTCAGCATTCTTGAGCGGCGCCTCGAAACACTATACGCAAAACCCACGCGCGGCGAAAATTATGTGCAGGTGATGACCGTGCATCAGGCGAAAGGGCTCGAATTCGGCACCGTCATTATTCCGCATTTGGCTGGGGGCGCCAGGTCCTCTGACCATGACCTGTTGATTTGGACTGAGGCAATCGAGGCAGACGGATCAACCCGGCTCAGCATAGCCGCACAGCCCCAGAAGCGCCAGAAGGAGCCGAGGTACGACGCGATCAAGAAGGAGCTCCAGCAGCGCGAGTTGCACGAATTGAAACGCCTGTTCTACGTTGCCTGTACCCGTGCTGAAAACGCGCTGTGTGTCATAGGCGCCGTTAATGCAAACAAGAAAGGGGACGCATGCAATAAGCCTGGCAGCAACACGTTTCTGGGCTTGATCTGGAGTGCTGTCGAGAACGAGTACGCGGGCGCCCTTCGCCGCCGCGCTTCACTGCCCAACCAGCACGCCGTGAATGGACAACACGCACCGAAGACAATCCTTAGCCGTCTTCCCGGCTTCTGGCGAGCACCGCTGCTTGAGCCATCCGTTCAGTGGGAACCGGGCTTGCAGCGCGCCACCGCATCGGCTCAAAAAATCACTTACGAGTGGGTCAGCGATACAAGCCGGCACGTCGGGACCGTTGTTCATGAACTTCTCAAGCGGGCAGCGCAAGCCGCTACTGCGGAATGCCAGGGCGATGGCATCAGCGCCATCTCCGGCGTCGTTAAATCTGAGCTGCTTCGCTTGGGAGTATCTCAGGCTGACGCGCCGAAAGCGGAAGCACAGGTCCAGCGGGCCTTCACAAATGCTCTCGGCAGCCAGCGTGGGCAGTGGATTCTGCAGAACCATTCCGATGCCCGTTCCGAGTTTCCGCTGGCCGGCCGCATTCAAGATAAGTTGATCAGCGGCACGGTTGACCGCATGTTCCGCGACGAGCAAGGCCGCCTTTGGATCATCGATTACAAAACGAGTGAGCACAAAGGCGGAGGCCTGGACAAATTCCTGAATGAGCAGCAGCGCCGTTACCGCCCACAGCTTGAGAATTACGCTCTTCTCATGTCGCGGCTTGTCGCAGGCCCCATTTTTCTCGGGCTTTATTTTCCACTTCTGGACGCGTGGCGCGAGTGGGAGTTTGAGCAGGAGCAAGCGGCTGCCGGATCTTACACTGGTGAGTAATGCCAACTAAGCTTACGGCCAACGTCAAGGCCGGCGGCTGCGCGTCAAAGCTGAGCCCTAAAATCCTCGACCGCGCTTTGAGATCCGTACCGCGCGTGACGAATGATAAGGTGCTGGTGGGCTATGATACCGCCGATGACGCGGGTGTTTACGATCTGACCCAGGCAGGCGGCCAGCCGCTTGCCATGGTCCAGACAGTGGATTTCTTTACTCCGATCGTAGATGACCCATACACGTTTGGCGGCATCGCTGCGGCGAATGCTTTAAGCGATATTTACGCCATGGGCGGCCGGCCTATAACAGCGCTCTCTCTGGTCGTCTATCCGGCCAAGGCCGCCATCCAAGATCTCGAAGCCATTCTCAAAGGCGGCGCCGACAAGATTCATGAGGCTGATTGCGTCATACTCGGGGGCCACAGCATCAGTGAAGACGAGGTCAAATTCGGCTACGCCGTAACGGGTTTGATTCATCCGGACCGGATTCTGAAAAACGCCGGTGCAAAATCAGGCGATCTTCTCGTCTTCACAAAGCGCATCGGTACCGGCGTCATCTCGACGGCTCTCAAGCAGGGAATCGTCGAGCAGGAACATATAAATGCTTCCATCAAACAGATGCTCACCCTGAATCGCGGCGCCTGCGATGCCATGCTCGCGCTTGAAGTTCACGCCTGTACGGATGTCACCGGTTTCGGCCTGCTCGGGCACGCGCGCGAGATGGCTTTGGCCAGCAATGTGACTCTCGAAATCGCGGCTAGCGCCGTCCGCTTTCTACCAGGCGCAATTGAATACTCGCAAGCCGGCGCGCATTCCGGTGGCCTGAACAACAATCGCGAATTCGTCGAAAGCTGCGTGATCATGCCGCCGGGCATCCCGGGGGAGATTGAGGCTCTTCTATACGATCCGCAAACCTCCGGCGGCCTACTCATCTCTCTAGCTGAAGATCAGGCAAAAAAATTGCTTGAAGAACGCCCCGAAGCGTACGTCATCGGCAGGGTAACGGAACGGCAAAGCAAGCCCATCGAGGTGAAGGACTGAAGCACCAGACGAATCCACTCATCATCGCGCTGGACGTGGACAGCACTCGCGATGCACTGGAGTTAGTAGAAAAAATCGGATCGGCCGCAAATTTCTATAAGGTCGGTATGGAACTGTATGCGGTAAGCGGAATGCAGTTCGTTTCTCAGTTGAGCTCGCTCGGGAAGCAAGTCTTCCTCGATCTGAAGCTGTACGATATCGGCGAAACGGTGAAGCGTGCCACCCGCCAGATCTGCCAAACGAGCGCGGTGACCTTCCTAACCGTCCACGGCAGCCGCGCTGTCATGCAGGCCGCGGCTGAAGGTCGGGGCGAGAGCCGCACCCAACTACTTGCGGTGACGGTCCTCACCAGCTTCGATCAGGACGATCTTGCTGACCTTGGCTATCAGGTGCCTATATGCGATCTGGTCGAACTTCGCGTTAACACGGCAAAGGAAAGCGGCATGGACGGCATCGTCTGTTCACCGTTGGAGATCGTGCGCGTCAGGCAAATTGCGGGTCCGAATCTGAAGCTCGTCACGCCCGGCGTGCGATCGGCGGGTGCGGCGAAGGGGGACCAAAAGCGCGTCGCAACGCCACGCGATGCGATGCACGATGGAGCCGATTATCTTGTGATCGGCCGTCAAGTGACCCGCGCCGCCGATCCTCGCGCTGCCTGCGATGAGATCCTCGCAGAAATTGCCTGAAGCGCTATAAGTTACAGGGCAGACCATCGGCAACTCTGGTCTGCCACTGCTTAATACCTATTTGCCTTACGCCGCCTTGAGCAATTCCAGAATTGCTTGCCCGTTTGGAGTGCCTAGGCCCGTACAAGCATCCCAGCCGATACCGGCTTTGTAGGTGCCATTATTTCCAGACGTAATATCGTGAAGCGCTTTGTGCTGCCAGACGGTCCCATACAGCTTGGGATGGAACCAGCCCACATTTTTTCCGAGTTCTTCATTGCAGAGCGCAATGAAAGCAGCCCAGAGTGGAGCTACCGCACTCGTTCCGCCGACTACTCCCTCCTGCCCGTCCACAATCACCGCATAGCCAGTTTCCGGGTCGGCAACGCCCGCCACGTCCGGTACCCCACGGCCGGTTCCATTCACGGTTCCCGTCGGCTTCGGAATGTGTGCCGCCGATTGATACTTGGGCTTGGAGAAGTGGGCGCTCACGCCTCCGCCGGTCGCCCCGCCGTTTGCTCCATCATTCCAGACCGCCTCCGATTGGCGCGCGCCGTTGTGCGCAACCAACCTCGTGCCGCCGCAGGCCAGTACCCAGGGACTTGAAGCAGGGAAGTCGACATGATTATGATTGTCCGGCTCTCCATCCGATGAGCCGTTATCGCCCGCCGCCGCGCATACGCTGATGCCCAGCAGCGCTGCATCGTGGAACGCCGCGTTAAAAGCATTCATCGACTGCGGTGTCCATTCGCTTTCCGCGGAACCCCAACTGATGGAGATCACGGAAGGTCTACGAATGCGGTCGTCAATGGCAGTGTTGATCGCGTCCAGGAACCCTTGATCAGTATTCGGCGCGAAGTAAACGGCCACCCGAGCCTCCGGCGCGATCCCTCCCGCAACCTCGATGTCAAGCGCCACTTCTCCATCCGCACTGTTGGGATCGCCCTCGGGACTATTGTGCCCGCCCCCAACCGAAATAGACGCGACAGAAACAGAATTTAACCCGAGTTGATTCCAGTAGGCATTCAGATCGCTCTCGTTATACCCGCCCCCGAGTTCAATCAGCGCAATGGTCTGACCTTTGCCGATGTTGGCCGGAAAGTTGTAAATCTTCGCCAGTTCCGGTGGTGTGAAATCCATCGCTTGCTTCGTCCGGTTTTGAAACTTGTGATGAGTCACCGCCGCCGCTCGTTGATCGAACCCGAGTACAGCAATAATGCGTTCGTTCAGAGTAGAAGGAACGCGCAAAGCTCCCTGCCTGGTCCGAAGAATCTGTGTTCCTAATTGCCGCAGCTCAAGATCGGCCCCGAATGCCAGGGCCATCTCGCCCAGCGTGCCTGAAAGCCTCACCACCCGCGCTGCAGGATTGACATCGACCGCTAACAAATTGTGATTTGCTGCAAACGCCTTGACTGCCTCGATATCCGTCGGGTCGGCCCCGTGTAGCGCGGCAAGATCATCGTGCGACAGGTGATCAACAATATGCTCATCACTGGACACCGCTCGCCTTCGCCTCAGGACAACAGTGATTTGAATTGGTTCATCCATTCGGGGTTTGCCAAGGGGCGCCGAGCCGGCTGGGTGCTCGCGATGGCTGCCGCGTAAGATGACATGAGAAGACATAGAATACGTACTCCTTGCCCGGAACCCTAACGTCGCAGCGCGCTCTCCCGTTGAAACTATTGCCTGAAAGGATGGCTTTCATCCCGGTAAAAACAGGCGATTTAGCTGGTCTTGTAATAAACCCTGGCGGACTGTGATTCGAATGGATTCTGGATGCGGCTGTAATTCCCGCCCGGAACAACTAATCTGAATAAAGAGCTATGGTTCCTATTCGCAAGCCCATGCGGCTGCTGCTATGCACTCTCTGCTTGATTCTGCTCGGCGGGACTCAGCACTCGTCCGCGCAATCGTTAAGCGGGCTTCTCGCAAACGGCAAATCGAAAACGGCAGCCCCAGCGGCATTGTCGGATCCGCTCAAAAGAAACACCCCGCGCAGTTCCATCTACAGCTTCCTCGAAGCTTGCCACGCCAATAACTACGCCCTTGCCTCGCAATATCTGGATTTGCAGGGAATCAGTACGAGAGCCCGCGCCACCGAGGGCGCTGATCTCGCGAAGCAATTGGGCGTGCTGCTCGATCGCAATCCCCATTTCGAAGTCGGGCGGCTGAGCAATTCGCCCGAGGGCGACACTGCGGACTCACTGTCGCCGGATCTGGATACTCTCGCCACTTTTGATTCCGGCAGAGTTCCAATTACTCTGCAGATGCGCAGAGTGAACCAGCAAGGAATCGAGATTTGGCTCGTTTCTTCTGCCAGCGTCGCTCGTATCGCGGAACTCAGCTCGTTTTCGGAAGAATCCTCCATCGAGAAGAAGCTTCCGGCGCCGCTGGTGAAGATTCAGTTCATCGGGACGCCGTTGTGGGTGTGGATCGCGCTTGTTCTGCTTGCCGTGGTGCTTTCGGCTTTGTCCGAGCTGCTGTCGCGCGGCCTTATCGCCATCCTCAAACCGCTTGCCAAGCGGTATGCGAAATCCTTCAATACCCACCGTCTGGAGGCTCTCATGCAGCCGCTGCGGCTGCTGATCTCGGTCCTGGTGTTTCGCGCCTGCATGGGGCTCGTGCCTACCTCCGCCCTGTCGCGCGACTACGTTTTGAAACTTCTGATTCTGTTGTTCGTTTTGGGCTTGGCGGCACTTTTGATGCGGATCGTCGACGTCATATCCGATCAGATCATCTCGCGCCTGAATCCGCGCGAGCGCGCCCTGACTTATTCCATCCTCCCGCTCGGAATCCGTTTCGTTAAGATCGTAATCTTTTGTATCGCGGTTCTCTGGGTTCTCGCTGCCTGGGGTTACAACACCAATGCCATCCTGGCAGGTATCGGCGTTGGCGGCTTGGCAGTCGCTCTGGCCGCTCAAAAAACGATCGAAAATCTTTTCGGCGGCGTCTCGCTCATCATGGATCGCCCCGTCCTTGTCGGCGATTTCTGCCAGTTTGGCGGCCAAGTCGGCACTGTTGAGGACATTGGGTTGCGTTCCACGCGGATTCGCACCCTGGACCGTACTGTCGTTACCATTCCGAATTCCCAGTTCTCGACCATGGCGCTTGAAAACTACTCGAAGCGTGAGCGCATGTGGTTCCACCCCACCCTTCGCCTCAGCCGTGCGACTACGCCAGACCAGGTCCGCGAAATGATGGATGCTGTTACCACGATCCTGCAGGACCATTCAAAGGTGGATGCTTCGGGCGTGCCGCTGCGCTTTACCAAAATCTCGGATCAATCGTTTGATCTGGAAATCTTTGCCTACGTACTGACCACCGACGGGAATGAATTTCTGAAAGTGCAGACGGAGCTGCTACTGAAGTTTCTGGAAGCGGCCTCGGATCGAAATGTCTCGTTTGCCGTGCCGCTCTCGGAATCCCTGACCATTCCTTACGAGACAAATACTATTAGCCGCGGCTTTCTAAATCCAATTGAAGCCCCTCAAAATGGTGCGAATCTCGCCGCCCAGGCCGCTGAAGCCGAAAGCGTGCATCAGGGCTGAGTCTCACCATTCCGACCGCAAAATGTGGAAGTAAATGTGCAAGCCCTGGCGGAACTGGTCCACCGGGATATGCTCGCTATCGCTGTGCATGGTTGCAAGCGTCGCGGCGTCGATGATCATCGGCATGATGCCATACGCCGTTACGCTGCGCATGCGAAACTTCTGCGCATCGGTCCCGAAAGGCACTACAATCGGCATCACCAGCGCTTCAGGATGCTGCTTCTGAATCGCCGCCTTAATCGCGCTGTAGAGCGGTGTGGTGGTCCGGCTCGGCTGCGGGTCTTCGCCTTTCGAAGAAATCTGCTCAATAGTAATGTGCGGGTCATTGATCCGCGCCTTGATCTCAGATAGAAACTCGTCCGCATTCTGGCCGGGCAGCAGCCGGCAGTCGAGCGTTGCTTCCGCAACCGACGGGATCACGTTCACCTTCGGCGGATCGCCCAGGCCGCTCCGCAGCGATGTTACCGAAATCGTGTTCTGCTGAATGGCGTTCATGAATTTGTTCGATCCGAAAGTTCCAACGGCATTCTTCATCTCCTGAACAAGCGGATTCGGCTTCTCCGCGGGCGGAAACTCCTTGGCCTTTCCGATTGCGCGAATCAGCAGATCGTTGGCGTTGTCCGGAATTGGTTGCGAAGCATGCCCGGAAGTGCCAACCGCCCTCATTCTCAGCCAGAGCACCTGCTTGTCTGCAACCGAAACCCCGAACACCAGCTTGCCCGGCGTATACACGTCACGCGAGCCCACTCCGCCCTCATCCAGCACATACTCCGGATTCAGATCGTCCCAGTGGTGCTCAATCATCCAACCCGCGCCGTAAACTCCTCCAGTCTCTTCGTCACAGGTGCTGACGAAAACGATGTCGCGCGCCGGCACGATTCCAAGCTGTTTCAGAAGCATCAGCGCGGTGAGTTGCATGACACCCGTGCTCTTCATATCGAGCGTGCCGCGGCCCCACATCATGCCCCCAAAAATCACCCCTCCGAACGGAGGGAATCTCCAGCGCGCCCGATCAACTGGTACAACGTCCATGTGGTTCAGCAAGACAAGCGCACGCTTAGAGCGGTCGCGCCCCGCCAGCCTCACTACCAGGTTCGTTTTGCCATACGGCCCGCTCGGGTAGGTTTTTGCCTCCAGGCCAGCGGCCGCAAATTCGTGTGTTAGCAGGTCGGCGGCCAACCGGGTATCCGCCGGCGGGTTCACGGTTGCGGCTTCAACGTACCGCTGCAGAAATCCTATGGCGTGCTGCTCCACCTTCGGCCAATCGGGTTCAGCGGCAGAAATGCTGAAGCTGCAGAGGAAGAGAGCGGCAACAAACCTGGCAAGCGTCATTTCTCGGATTCTGGCACACCGGACAAACCGCTCGTGTTTCCGTCCAGCCGCATCGCCTCCAGCAGGGCTCCCGCTGCCGGACTCAGCTTCGGTGGGCCGCTCGGGCATCCTATCCGCTCTTGAACCTCGCGCACGAATTCGTCGCGCAATAAGGCGCTCCGGAACACTCCCCCAATATTCGCTACCGGCACGATTTCTCCTTGCCGGAACAGATTGCGGTAGACGCCCTCCACGTACCACGCCAGTTGGGCTGCCGCGGCGCTCAGGATCTCTTTTGCAATCGCATCGCCGCGGCCTGCAGCCTCATCCACGATTCGTGCCAGGCTGGCGACCTCTGTCCTTGAAGTGCCCGCATAGAACTGGTGCAGCAGATTTTTCGCGCTGGCGGCGTGCATCGCAGCAGGCAGCAGTTCACGCAAAATTGTTTCAGGCCCCCAGCCTTCCTCACATTGGAGCGCCGCCCGCAGTGCCCGTCTCGTGATGTCGAATCCGCCCCCTTCATCTCCGAAAATGTAGCCCCAGCCTCCGGCCCGTGCCATTCTGTCTTCCGCATTCCGCCCGAATGCGATTGAGCCTGTGCCGGCAATAACAATGATTCCCGGCTCACCTGCCGTTGCGCCCGCCAAGGCAATCTCGGCGTCATGCGTAATTTTGTATCTCTCACTGCGGATGAGTTCGCGCGCGTACGCCTCCTTGTCTTCGGCGCCTCCGCTAAAGCCAAGGCACGCTGCCGCAAACGTTACCGATACGGGATCGATTCCTGCATTCCGGCAGGCCTCCTGCAGGCACCCTCCGGCCGCGCTGAGAAATTTCGCCCGCCCCTCCGCTGTGCCCACGTGATTGCAGGGACCGCCGTGCCCCCGGCCAATGATGCGACCAGTCTCATTTGCAATCAGCGCTATCGTGCTCGATTGACCGCCATCAACGCCAAGGTAGACTCGCGCCATCGCTACGCAAGCGTCTTATCTTTGGCGTAACAAACCGGGTCAAGCGGGCATGCCGCGCACCGGGGTTTCCGCGCAATACAGATTTGCCGCCCGAAATGAATCACCTGGTGCGAAAACAGGATCCACTTCTCTTGCGGCACAATCTTCATCAGATCCTGTTCAATTTTCACCGGGTCGGTGTTCTTCGTCAGATCCAGCCGGGCCGCAATGCGCTGAACGTGCGTATCCACCACCACCCCCGAGGCGATACCGAATGCCGTGCCCAAGACCACGTTCGCCGTCTTTCGCGCTGCGCCCGGCACAGTCAGCAGTTCGTCCATGGTCCTCGGCACCTGGCCCTTATATTCGTTCACTATCTTCCGTGCCGCGCCAATCACCGATCTTGCTTTGTTGTTAAAAAATCCAGTGGAGCGCATGTCGTTTGCCAACTCGTCTTGCAAAGCATGCGCGAAGTCCTCCATCGTTGAATACTTCTTGAATAGTCCGGGTGTGACCTGATTCACCCGCTCATCGGTGCATTGTGCGGAAAGGATGGTCGCCACCAGCAACTGCCAGGCGTTCGTGTGATGCAAGGCGCACGTAGCCTGAGGGAACAGTCTGTCCAATTCGTCCAGAATGCGCTGCAAGCGCGCCTTTCGTTCCGCCGCGTTTTTCGGCTTCCGCACCTTCCGGGGTGGCGTGACAGGATGCTCTAGCGTAAGTTTGGCTACTTCCGTTTCCGGCATGCAGAAATGACCAACATAGCGCAGCAGTACTCTGCTTCCGCACGACCAGACGCGCCTGCATCCGCGCTGCTAGGTTGAGTACTGCTAGGACCATCGTTGTATTACGATTAACTCATTGCTTTCAGCATTTTACTTGATAGTGCCCGACTTTTTCTGTTACACTTCATTCCAGATTTTTCGATGCAAGCTGGTTGTATTTCTGCGAGCCCAAATGATTAACGGAGGGCTCCGCTCTCCTGCCATCTGCCGTTTTGGGTAAACGGGCACTCATCTCGCATCAATAACAGGAGATTCGTAGTGAGAGAAAAAGGTGTAGTGAAATGGTTCAACGCCGCAAAGGGCTATGGATTTATCCAACGCTCTAACGGCGACGATGTGTTCGTGCATTTCTCAGCCATCCAGATGAATGGGTATCGGACGCTTGAGGAGGGCGCGGAGGTGGAGTTCGAAGTTAAGCGCGGGCCCAAGGGTCTGCAGGCTGAGAACGTCGCCCGTCCGTAAGTTACAAACCAGCAAACTTGGGCCGCCGTCGCCATTAGGTAACGGCGGCCTTTCTGTTTTTGATGGGCGTTAATACTAGTACATGCACTACCGCAAACTCGGAACAACAGAAGCAGAAGTTAGCGAGATTGGCTACGGCGCATGGGGCATCGGCGGCAAGCAGTGGCAGGGTGGAAATGATAAGGACGCCACGAAGGCCCTGAAGCGCGCTTTTGAACTCGGAATCAATCTGGTGGACACCGCTCTCGCCTATGGCGACGGCCACAGCGAGCAGCTTGTCGGGCGTGCCGTCAATGAAGGTTTTCAAAAAATTTTCGTCGCGACGAAGATTCCTCCAAAGAATGGCGTCTGGCCGGCTTCTCCGTCTACTCCAATCACCGAAGTATTTCCGCGCGACTACATCCTTCAATCGACGGAACAGAGCCTTCGCAACCTCGGCGTCGAACAAATCTATCTCCAGCAGTTCCATGTTTGGACCGATGCCTGGACGGGTACTGAAGAGTGGCGTAGAGCGGTAGAAGATCTGCGCAAAAGCGGGAAGGTGCGTTATTTCGGAATCTCTATAAGCGAACACGAACCCGACTCCGCTTTGGAAGCTGTCAAGACCGGTCTGTTCAATTCTGTGCAGGTGATTTACAACATCTTTGATCAGAGTCCGGAAAAGAATCTGTTCCCGCTCTGCCAGAAAATGCAGGTCGGCGTGCTCGCGCGGGTGCCCTTGGACGAAGGCGGATTAACCGGCACGATCGCTGAAGACACGCAATTCGAACCGGGAGAATTTCGCGAATCATATTTCCGCGGTGATCGCAAGGGCCAGGTGGTGGAGCACGTTGAAGCGCTGAAGCGCGATTTGAAAGATGTTCCGGGTACGCTGCCGCAGATAGCGATTCGCTTCTGCCTGTCCAATAAAGCGGTGACCAGCGTCATTCCGGGAATGCGGCGCATCGAAACCGTGGAAAGCAATTGCCGCGCGGCTTCAGCCGGCTCGCTGGACGAAAAAACTCTCGCCATTCTCAAGCGCCATGCTTGGGATCGTAATTTCTACGAATAATCGATGCGCATTGCCATCCTTTCCGATATCCACGATAACCTGTGGAACCTCGCGGCGGCGATACATCACGTCCAGGATGCGGACGTGCTGATTTGCTGCGGCGACCTGTGCTCGCCGTTCGTCATCGACGAATTGGCCAAGTTCCCCAAAAACGTGCATATCGTCTTCGGCAACAATGATGCCGATTTGTATCGCATCACCATGAAAGCCGCCAAGAATCCGAACATTCACTTGCACGGCGAGCTGTTCCAAACGGTGTTGGACGGCAAGCGCTTCGCCGTGAACCATTTCGACTATATTGCAAGGCCACTGGCGAAGTCAGGCGATTATGACGTGGTCTGCTTCGGACACAATCACATTTTCGAAATCTCGCACGAAGGCGCGTGCCTGTTGATAAATCCCGGACCTATTATGGGCGCGGGGTTCGCGAGCGGAGCATGGGACCACCTCACGCCTACATTCGTCATTCACGATACAATTTCCGGAACACCCGAAGGCTACTTCATCAATCCCAACCGGGTCACAAAGCAGACTGGCCGAATTACGAGCCCTATCATCTAGGTATGGCGGTCCGGCATATCAGCGAAGCGGAGCTTGCACGGAATGTACAATCCATTCTTGATCAAGTAGAAGCGGGCGCCGAAATCGTGATCGAGCGCAATGCTAAGGCTGTTGCCGTTCTGCGTCCAACCGATCCGAAGCGGCGCAAATTATCGGAGATTATCTCTTCTCTTCCAGAGAGGTCGACGGCGACCCTCGATGAAGATTTCGCCGCGGACGTGCAGGATTTCATTGAGCGTCACCGTGAACCGCTCAATGCACCTGAGTGGGATTAGCGAACTTGGGCATCGTCCTCGATTCGACCATAATCATTGCTGCCGAGCGCGCCGGGCGGATCGACGGACAACTAGGGCAACAGGGACTGCGCGTCGCGCTGGCGGACCTGCTTATCGGCTCTACTGCTCTAGAACTCGGCTATGCGATCGTCACGCATAATATTCGACATTTTCGGCTCATTCCGGGGCTTGAAGTAAGGCAGATCATCTGACCCGAAACGGTCATCCGCTCAATCTTCACCACACCCGGCAAGCGTTCACGCGCATCATCGGTTGCCCGATTTTGCAACCGAAAGCCTCCCCAAACTGCGGCAGATTCGCAACTACACCGTTGATGCGGTATTCATCCGGCGAGTGCGGATCCGTGATCGCATGCAGGCGTTTGCTCTCCGGCCGCTCGTCTCCGCAGGCCCATTGCGCCATACCAATGAAGAAGCGCTGATCCGGCGTCAGTGCGTCCACAGGCTTCAGGTCCTGGCCGGCCGTGGCATGTTTCCAGGCAATGTATGCCAGCAATGTGCCGCCCAGATCGGCTACGTCTTCCCCCAGTGTCAGGCGGCTGTTGATGTGAATGTCGTCAATCGCTACGTACTGGCCGTATTGATTACGCACGCAGGCCACACGATTTTCGAACGCTTTTGCATCGCTAGGCGTCCACCAGTCCCTGAGATTCCCTTGCGCATCGAACTGCCTGCCTTCATCATCAAAGCCGTGCGTCAGCTCATGCCCGATGGTCGCGCCCGTATTGCCGTAATTCGGCGCTGCATCCAGTTTCGGATCGAATAGCGGCGGCTCCAGTACTCCAGCCGGAAAATTGATATCGTTCATCTGCGGGGCGTAATAGGCATTCACCGTGGGCGGCGTCATGAACCATTCGGTCCGATCCACCGGTTTTCCGATTTTATTCAAATCGCGGTGCTCTTCAAATTCCGACGCGTGAACTACGTTCTCCAGAAAATCATCCGCCTTAATCTGGACGGAGCTGTAATCCTTCCACTTATCGGGATACCCGATCTTGTTCACCACCGCGTGTAGCTTCTCTAGCGCCTGCTGTTTAGTCGGCTCGCTCATCCATGTCAGGTCTTTAATGTCGCGTCCCATCTCGTTTTCAATCTGGCGAGTGACTTTTAAGGCATCCTGCTTCGTTGCGGGTGAAAACGTCTTGGCAACGAAAACCTGACCCAGAGCATCCCCCAGCCCGCGATTCACCAGCCGGGTACACTTCTTCCAGCGCGGCGGCATCGCCTTCACCCCTTGCAGGTACTTACTGAAGAAATCGAAATGCTCTCCCGCGAACGCTGACGATAGATACGGGGCTTGTGAATTGACCAGATGCCAGCGCAGATACGCTCGCCAGGCAGGCAACTTTTCGACGCCGAGCTCACTGTTTAGCTCCTCAAAAAACTTCGGCTCTGTGACATTTACCGTCTGAAACGCAGGAGCCCCGAGTGTGTTCAGATAGCTGTCCCAATCGAACGCGGGTACCATCCGCCTCAGGTCCGCTTGCGTCAGCTTGTGCTTCAAATTGTAGGGATCGCGTTTTTCGACTTGAGTGAGCGAGGCCTTTGCCAGGGCGGTTTCGATCTCCATCACTGCTTCGGCGTCGGTGTGCGCGTCAGGTCCCGATTCACCCAGCATTTCGAGCATGCGCTGTACGTGCTCAACATACTTCTGTCGGATCTCCTGCGACTTCGCGTCGGTCTTGGTGTAATAATCGCGGTCGGGAAGACCCAGACCCCCGGCCCTGGCCGATGCCATCATTTGAGATGAATTGTCATAATCCTGCGCGGAACCGAAACCGAACAGCACGCCCTGGTCGATGCCATGGCGGTGTTGGCCCGCAACATATGCCCCGATGTCGTTGTTGGATTTCAGGTTTGCAATCTCCTTCAGCATGGGATCCAGCGGCTTGATGCCGGCGCTCTCAACTGCGCCTTCATCCATACAGGCGTGAAAGAAATCGCCGATCTTCTGCTCATTGGCAGTTCGCGAAGCATTCTGGTGCGCCGCCTGCTCGAGAACCCCCCATAGAAAACGCTCGTTCTCATTTGAGAGTTTCGAATAGACGTCCCAGCGCGCCTGGTCGGCGGGAATGGGATTCAGCTTGTTCCAGTTCCCGCAGGCATACTTGTAAAAATCAGTGCACGGATCGGCGGATTTGTCCATAAACTGCGTCTCCAGCACCGGCGTGTAAGGCAGAACCGTGAGAGGCGTTTCCTGTGCCAGGAGGACGGCGCCGGCAGTCAGGCTGAGCAACAGTGGAACGAATCGCATGTATTCGATTAGAACCTAAACGCTGTCGCGTATCCAGGCGAGATATTTCTCGAGCCCGTCCGCGATTGGCAAAGCGATTATTTCGGGCGTATCGTAACTATGCAGATGTATGATTCGCTGCTGCAGAGCCGGAAACCGCTCCCGCATGGTCTTAATGAGAAGCAACACTTCTTGCGCCGCTTCGATTTCGCCTCGCCACCGGTAAATGCTTTCCATGGGCGGGAGAATGTTGACGCATGCGGCAAGCCGCGATTCCACCAGGTCCCGCGCAATGCGGCGCGCCTCCTCCGCATCGCGGCAAGTACAGAAAATGACCATCGCATCGCTCATGAAGCTCCGTTTTCGCTGGACCTTTCCCTCGAACAAGTTTATAAAGATATGTGAGGAAGATTATTCGCGATGCTAGGTTCCTTTCTTAGACCGGTTGCAGCGGTTGCGGCACTTGCCGGATTGGCGGCGTATGCAACCATCATGCTGCGCGGACCTCAGGGTTTGAGCGCGCTTTCGGAAAAACGCCAGGAAATCCAGTCTCTGGAGGAACAGAACGCGAACCTTCAGCGCGATATCGAGCTTAAAAAGCTGCACATCCAGAAGCTGAAGACCGATCCCAGCACCCAGGAAGTGGAGCTGGAGCGGCTCGGATTCGTGCATCGGCACGATACGCAGTTCAAGGTCACAGGTCAGCGGATCGGCTCGGCAACCGGCCTCGATGCTTCCGGTAACGACGCGGCAAAGCGCTGATCGCCTGTTGCAGCGTCCCGAATGACCTCCCCTATGTGGCGGATTGTCCCCTCGCCGGCCAGCAGAACCCGATGCGGTAGCCAGAAAGCGTCCTGTATGCAGTCTTCCGCCACCGGACACGGCATCACCCGGCAGGCCGCATCCCGATAGGCTGGATTTTCATAAAGCGTATGCGGATAAAAGGGCGTACACGGCACGCCGGCATCGGACAAGCTCTGGCAGAACTCATCTCGCGAACGAGCGCTGCGGATTCTTCCCACCAATAGGTAATACGGGTTCTGCGTTACTGCGTCGGGTTGCCGCTGCCACGCGATCTCCCGAACATCTTCGAGCAACCCTTTCAAAAGCCGGGCGTTGGCGGTCCGCAGCGCAATCTGCTCCGGCAGGCGCTCGAATTGCGCCAGCAAAACGGCCGCCTGGAACGCCGATATACGGAAATTCGTGCCAATCCGGTAGTGCTCGTAAAAGCTCCGGCCGGCAATCCGCCCGCAGTTCGCGATTGATCGGGCTCGTTCGGCAAACTCCGCATCGGTGGTCACCAGCATGCCGCCTTCACCGGACGACAGCACCTTGCCATTTTGGAAGCTGAAAGACCCTGCCACTCCGAATGTGCCAGCCCGCCTGCCGTCCCATTCCGCGCCGTGGGCGTGCGCCGCATCCTCCAAAAGAAACAGGTCATGTTCACGGCAGAGTCGGCCAAACGCCACAACGTCGCACATGGCGCCTCCAAAGTGAACGGCGATGATCGCCTTCGTCTTCGGCGTGATCGCCTCTCGTGCTTTCATCGGATCGATATTGAATGATTGCGGTTCGATATCGACGAACACTGGTACCGCCCCCATTCGGGAAACCGCTGTCGCGGTCGAGACAAACGAGATGGCCGGAACAATCACCTCGTCGCCCGCGCCGATTCCCAACACTTCCAGGGCCAGTTCAAGGGTGACAGTGCCGTTGAAAGCACTGATCCCGTGGACGCACTGCTGGTAGGCCGCAAAGCTCCGTTCGAACTCTTCAACAAACGGATGGAATCCACCCCATTGCGGGCTTTCCAGGACCATGCGAAGCAGTTCCGCTTCGCGTTCGTCAGCTTGCGGCCAAGGCGGAATATTCATGCCTGAAACTGCCTCCCAGTTTAGAGCCCGCGAAGAAATGGGTTCCGCTCCTTTTCTCTCCCGATGGTCGTATTCGGCCCGTGGCCGGGTATAACCGTCGCCTCGTCCGGTAGCTTGAGAAGCTGCGTTTTGATGGACGAAAGGATCTGCCTTGAGTCGCCGCCCGGCAGATCGGTCCGGCCAATCGAATCCCGGAAAAGCGTGTCGCCCGCGATCAATTTGCTCTCCTGCGGAATCCACAGCGACAGGCTGCCTTGCGTGTGGCCGGGCGTCAGAAGCACGTGAAATTCGGCTGAACCCAGGTGCAGAACCGTTCCGGCACCGGCAGCGGCATCCACCTCCGTCCGCGGCGGTGTCTCCACCCCGAGCCACTGCGCCTGCATCTCCAATGCATCCAGCAGTTCTCTGTCCCGCTCGTTCATATAAACCGGAGCGCCCGTCAACCCTCGCAGCTTGTGTGCGCCGGCCACGTGATCGATATGCGCGTGTGTGATCACAATCGCTTTTACCTTAAGCTGATGCCTCTCTAACTCGGCCGTGATTCTCTCAATTTCGTCCCCCGGATCAATGACGATCGCCTCACCGCTCTGCTCATCTCCGAAAATCGAGCAGTTGCACTGCAGCATTCCAACCGGAAGAATGAGATGAATCATCATTCTCATCTTCGCAGCGCTTCAGGCACAGCCTCATCCGGAGCCTATATCCGACGGCACAAAAAATCCGGGAGGAGCCCTTTCGAGGCGCCTTCCCGGCAAGAGTTTTTTAGCTTAGCTTTCGATTTGCATGTTGCCCCCATCAACGCGATTCAGCCGTTCGCTTGCTTTCGCATAGTCGATATTCGCCGAAATCACGTTTCGAACCTGGTCCGCATAATCCGACATGCTTCCGATCGCATCCCGATATTCCTGCGAATGCAGCCGGCCCCGATCCGCGCTAAAGCTTTGGATGGCTTCGGTTGCATGGCCGGCCAAGCCCGCCAACATAGGTTGAAGCCGATCGATGAGCAATTGTTGCCACGGCAGGGTCTCACTGCGGAGCGCCTGAAGGCGGCTTAGGGTGGTACCCATTGCGTTTATGGCAATCCTCGCGCGATTCAGCTCGTAACCGTGCGCGTGGAAGGATACCTGCCGGCCGCGCGCGAAGGCCTCGAGTTTTGCCGCGTGTTCCGCGGTTGTCCGCGCATCGGCCGCCACTTGCTTCAGCAGTATGGTTGCTTCTTCCTGAGCCCGGGTTGACGCCGTCATTTGGCGAACAGCAGCGCTGGAATTAAGTGCATTGGCGGTGTTCGGCTTGACGGCGCCAATAAGCGGGGCCGCCATGGCTGCAATGCCCAGGAAAGCGATCGACTTTTTTAAGTTGTTTTTCATCGTTTTGTTCTCCTGCCTACGATCTTAAAGATCCCTTCAGACATAGGCAAATAGATAGTTTGAGTCGTAACCATCGGCTTTTACGATGTGCCGCGAGTATAGTGGAACTACATGGAATGGCTCAACTATCATCATTTGCTTTACTTCTGGACAGTCGCAAAAGAAGGGAGTATCGCGCGCGCTTGCCAGGAACTGCGTTTGGCGCAGCCTACCATCAGCGGCCAGATCCGCGCTCTGGAGGACAGTCTGGGAGAGAAACTCTTCACGCGTTCAGGCCGCCGCCTTATCATGACTGAAACGGGCCGCCTTGTGTTCCAGTACGCCGATGAGATTTTCGGCCTAGGCAGGGAACTGACGGACGTACTCAAAGGCAGGCCCCAGGGGCGGCCAGTTCGCTTTGTGGTCGGCATTTCCGATCTCATCCCTAAGCTCATCGCATATCGGATTTTGCAGCCGGCGTTTGCCCTCAGCCATCCGGTTCAACTGGTGTGTTATGAAGATGAGCCTGAAGAACTGCTGGTAAGGCTGTTGGCGCATAAGTTGGACCTGGTCCTGACGCACAGTCCGGCCCACTCGGCGGTTCGTGGCCGCGTGTTCAGTCATCGCCTTGGATCTTCCGGCGTTTCCCTGTTCGCTTCACCCGCGATTGCCGCCCGTTATCGCAGGGACTTCCCGGCTCGCCTGGACGGAGCTCCTTTCCTGCTGCCCATGGAAAGATCGGCGTTACGCCGCGATCTCGAGCGTTGGTTCAGCCTGCATGGCATTCGTCCGCGTGTCGTCGGAGAGTTTCAAGATAACGCGCTGCTGAACGTGTTTGGTCATTCGGGCGTGGGAATCTTCGCCGGGCCCAGCGCCATAGAAGGCGAGGTGAAGCGCTACGTTCGAGTGACAACTCTCGGCGAACTCGATTCCGTCTCAGAAGATTTCTATGCTGTTTCGGCGGAGCGCAAAATCAAGCATCCCGCCGTTGCCGCCATTACGGAAGCAGCCCGAAACCTCTTGTTTGCCGCCTGAGAGGCTGTGCGGGCGCGCATTTCTATTCATTCGAAATACCGATGAATTTAGCTTAAATTTTCTATTTTTATTAAGTGCACCGCGGATGTTAGAAGTGAATTGAGGTTGAGGAACCAAAATGTTATTTTCTGTTGCAACTCACGGCATGGAAGTTAAGAAACGGCTCCGGAAGCGAATTGAGCACCGGCTGCGATTTGCGGCGAATCGTTTCGAGCAGCACGTTCGGGAGTTCGCTGTTCATCTCACGGACGAGAACGGCCCGCGAGGGGGCGTCGATACCGTTTGCAGGCTGACGGCCACGTTCCACAAGGGCGGAACGATTCGGATCGAGGAGAGGGACACCAGCATCATGGGCGCAATCGGCCGCGCCGCGAAGCGTTTCCGCAATGTGATTTCGCGCCGCGTGGGCCGGACCAAAGTGAAAATGAACCGCGGTGTGCCTCCGGCAAGCGCTACCGAAATCTGGATCGGTTGATCCATGGCGAAGGCCTCTTTCATCCTGGCTGCAGGATGGCGTGATAGCGCTCCGGCAGCCGGGTGGGGCGCCATTCCCGGTTAAGCCAGATATGCCGCGTAGAGCCCGCCGCGAGAATTCGGTCAGGCTCCGTCGAGCGGATCTCGTACCCAAACTCGATCACCCGGGAACTGGACTTTATCACCTCGGTCTGAACCGCAATCTCCTGGTCATAGCGCGCCGGATACAGATAGCGGCAGGTTGCCTCTATCACTGATAGATACAAGCCCTCTGCTTGTTCCAGTTGCTTGTACTCAAAACCTCGCGAACGCACCAGTTCCACGCGCCCAATCTCCATCCAAACCAGATAATTCGCGTAGTAAACCACTCCCATCTGGTCGGTTTCCGCATAGCGCACCCGGAAGCGGGTCTGATGTTTTGGCATCTTGCCAAATATAGCCGGAGCTTAGTAATACTCAATTTGAAAACCGCCCCCTGGTGTGGGATCATTATTTCGATGGCGGCGACAACTAGAAGCGCCAGACGGACTTGGTTTTGGTCAATACTACTGGCCTTGTGCGCATCTACTCTGGCGCTTGGCCTCTGGAACGGCCTACAAGGTGATTGGCAGCCGCTTAGTTTGTCTGCCCTTGGGCTGACCAGCCTTAGCGCAGCAGTCTCTCTTCGCAAGGAAATGCGAAAGCCTAACGCGTAGAATCGAGCCACTACCCGAAGCCGGCCCACGGATTGGGGCTCTCATCCCTGTTAGCATTTGGAGATGCGGGTCACGGTGCTCTTTTTCGGGGTCCTGAAAGACATCGTGGGACGGGCGGAGGAAACCATCGAAATCGGCCCGGAAGCGACCATTGCCGCCTTGTTTCAGAGCTATGCGGAACGCTTTGCAACCCTGCGCGACAAGCGTTCGTCGATTGTATTTGCAAGGAATCGGGAATTCTCGCCCGTGGATACGGTGCTCAGTGACAATGACGAGGTGGCGTTTCTGCCTCCGGTGAGCGGCGGTGCGGGTCGAGTTATTCGCGACCCGGATGGCCACCTGTTCGTCATTACACGTGATGCGATTGAGCCGAGGCGCGTGGTTAATGCATTGCAGCGGCCTGAAGACGGAGCCGTGGTTGTCTTCGAAGGCGTCGTGCGGAACAACACCAAAGGACGTTCGACGATACACCTGGAATATGAGTGCTACGAAGAGATGGCGCTTCAACACATGGCGCGCATCGGCAGAGAAATCGCGGCCGGATTCGCCGTCGGCCGCCTGGGCATGGTTCACCGTTTAGGGCGCCTGCAAATCGGCGAAGCAAGCGTTGCCGTAGTCGTGACCGCAGCGCATCGGAAACCGGCCTTTGAGGCTGCGCTCGAAGGCATCAACCGGCTCAAGCGCGAAGTGCCCATCTGGAAGAAAGAATTCTTCGCCGATGGAGCAGTGTGGGTAGACGGCGAGTGGGACCAGCGGCTGCTCGAAAGTTCAGCCGGGCGATGACGCGCGGTGGCTTGTGGCGATGATGCGCGGGAGCTTATCCGGACTGCGGCTTGCGCTTCCGCTAGTGTGCATCGGAGTTGCCTATTGTGCGCAGTTCAAGCCGGCCGATTCACCCCCCACGGCGGCCCCTGATCCGCGGGTTCAAAGGTCATCAGGCGAGCCGCCCACATTCGCCATAAGAGTGAACCTGGTACGTCTACTGGTGTCCGTGCGAGATAAGAACGGAGTTCTATGCACAAATCTCCAGAAGCAGGATTTTCTGGTGAAAGACAGCGGCATACCGCAGGAACTAGCCGTATTCGAGCGTCATACGTCACTACCGCTCTCCGTGGCTATTCTCATCGACACCAGCGGCAGCACCGAAACGAACTTGCACTATGAGGAAAGTTCCGTGCTCCGCTTCATTCCGGCTCTGCTGGATGCCGGTAATCCGGAGGACGCGTTTGCCTTGTTCAGCTTCAACTGGCGTACCAATATGGAAGTTGATTATTCTCGTAACCAGCGCCGCGCCGAGCACGCTTTGCACGCGCTGCATGGCGAAGGCGGCACCTCGCTTTATGATGCCGTCTATCTGGCCAGCGACACGCTTTCCGGCAGAGAAGGGCGGCACGCCCTGGTGGTAGTGACGGACGGCGGAGATACCACCAGTTACAAGCATTACCAGGACGCCCTCGCTGCCGCGCAGCGTTCCGATACCGTGATCTATCCCATCGTGGTTGTTCCCATTCCCAACGAGGCAGGAAGAAATATTGGGGGCGAACACGCCTTAGCCACACTGGCCGATTCAACTGGCGGACGCATTTTCTACCCAGCGGGATTCGACCGCTTGGATGAAGCCTTCGCCGGCATCCTTAAGGAACTCCGGACTCAATATATGCTCGGTTACTACCCGCGGAACGTCGTCGAGGAGCCCAGCCGCTTTCATCCAGTTGCCGTCCAAGTCCGTGATTCCTCAATGAAGGTAAAATCCCGCACTGGATATTACGAGCCGTGATCGCGGGTTTTTCTAACCAGTGACAGCAAACGCGCAAGAACAAGGTGCAGGATCCCCTCGGAATCTGATTTGGTTCGGAGCCGTGATTGCCATCATTCTGGCTGCGGTAGCTCTGCGTTTTTGGGGCCTGCCGTTCGAGTCGCTCGATGGCGATGAAGTGTTTTCTTATCGCGTTGCCTCGGACCACCTCTCGTCTGCCATCGCGGCTATCCGTAACGACCTGGTACATCCGCCCTTATACTACTTCCTCTTACGTGCACGCCTGGACCTCGTGGGAAAGGCCTCCCCGCTGGCCCTCCGGACCGTTTCACTCATCTCCGGAGTTGCCGCTGTCGCTCTCGTCGCCTCGCTTGGGTTTCTGTTTCAGCAAATCCGCGGCACAGCCCTAATCGCCGCCTGCCTTCTCGCTGCAAATAATCGGCATATCTTCTTCAGCCAGCAGGCTCGCTCGTATGCGTTCTTTACGCTGCTCTTTGCATGTTTGCTCGCCTGGTCCTGGCAGATCGGCCGCTCCGCGGGAAAGTTCCCCTTCTGGTGCATCGGCGCGCTTCTAATGTCCCTGCTGGTCTACACCCATTACCTTGGAGCCCTGTATGCTGCCCTCATTATCATCGCGATCACGTTCAGCCCGGTGCCCCGTCGCGCTAAATTACACACCTGGAGTGCAGGCCTTGTAGCCGCGTGCAGCTTCATCCCATGGATTCTCGCCGAGCTTGGTCCCATTCGCCAGCATCATGGCGCTCAAGATAATCTATCGTGGGTATCCGTCCCCAGCATCTATGACCTAAAGGCGATTTGGGCCGACTATCTCGGAGTGCCAGCTTTCCGCGGGGCCACCACCTGCGTTCTGCTGATCGGTTGCGCTCTCATCGCGTTCGGTGTTTTCTACCGGCGTCGCGAGCAAACCTCGTTCCGCCGTCTATTTCTGACCACTCTTCTGTCTACCGCTTTCGTTCCGCCCTTGCTGCTATTCCTGCTCTCGCACAAGCCAATCTCGCTCCCGCTCTTCGGTGTGCGGCACCTGCTGCCGTCCATTATCAGTTACCTCCTGCTGGTCGCCGACGGTCTGATACAGCTCTTGGCCAGCATTCGCGCGCGCACTGTTTCGCTGGTGGCGGCATCGGCGGCGCTCCTTGCTCTGGAACTCATTCCTACCATCGGCGTAATCCGTGGGGGACCCCGCCGGATACCTTTTCAGACCATCGTGAATGCTACACATGGAGGCGTTCCGCTATATACAACCTGGCCCTACGGCATCGGCTCGCCAATGAACTTCTATGAGCGAGGCCGCGACATCGTCCGGGCAGTACCCCTGAACCGGCGTGACCTGCCGGACCACTTTATTCTGATCTTCAGGCCGGCACTGACGAGCGAGGAGCAGGGATTCGAAGTCCTTCTTCACCTTGGCTGGACAGATGTAGAAAACCGCGATTTCTACAATGGCTCACGAACCGGTTTTTACGTGCGCGCGGCGGATCTGCAGCATGTGCCATGGAACGCTGAACGCCCGCGGTGAGTTGAACTCACTTCCCCTGATTCCGCACCGCCCGTGTGCTGAACTAAAAACTATATGGTCAATTTCCTGGACGCCGCGATTGAAATCGCGCGCGAGGCCGGTCAGGTGCTGTTGGCGCACCGCGGCGCAGCCTTCGAATTGAAAGGCGCTTACGACCTGGTGACGGCTGCCGATCGTGCCAGCGAACAGCTTATTGTCAAGCTTCTAAAAGAGCGCTTTCCGCGTCATGGCATCGTTGCCGAAGAGGGCGGCCGCGCGGAAATGGACGCCGAGCTTCGATGGTATGTTGATCCGCTCGACGGTACAACCAATTTCGCGCATGGATTCCCTTTGTGGAATGTCACCCTCGCTCTGGCTCAAAGAGGTGAAGTGATCGCGGGTGTAATCTTCGATCCCTTGAATCGCGAGTTATTCGCCGCCGAACGGGGCGCCGGCGCGCGGCTGAATGGCGCGCCGATTCACGTCAGCAATGCTCCGGTGCTGAACGATTCCCTGGTTGCAACCGGGTTCCCCAGCCGCAAACGTCATCAAAACGTCAACATTCACTTCTATTATCAGCTCGCTATGGTTACGCACGGTGTCCGCCGCGGCGGTTCCGCCGCAATCGATCTGGCCTACACCGCATGCGGACGGCTGGAGGCGTTTTGGGAATTCGGCCTGAACCCGTGGGATATGGCGGCGGGCACGCTGCTGGTGGAAGAGGCAGGCGGCAAACTATCGGGCATGCGTGGTGAACCGCTCGATCTGCACGGCAAATATCTGCTGGCCGATAACGGCCTCATCCATCAGGAGACCATCGGCCTGTTCGAAGAGATCTTCCGCGGCCATTATCGTTATGACATGCCCGGCTTACCGGCCGCCGAATGGGAGCTGCAGCGTGCCTGAACTACTCCCCACCGTTCCATTAACGCTGGAGGGTTCGTACGTTCTCCACCAGATGTTTCGGATCCGGCGTCCCGCTTGGCGCGCATTATCCGCTCCGCACCGCGAAGGAATGATTGAAGAAGCTGTGCCGCTCCTCAGTACCTTCGAAACCGGGGCCAAGGAAGGGCATCCCAATCAGTCCGCCGTCTACTCGCATCTCGGCCACAAAGGAGATGTGATGCTGCTCCATCTCCGCGATTCGCTCGAAGACTTGCATCGGGCAGAGCTTGCGCTTGCGCGGCTGCCGCTTTTCGATTACCTGGAGCCGGTTCACTCCTACCTTTCCGTGGTCGAGCTGGGGCTGTATGAATCATCCGCTAAAACTTATGGACAGCTCTCTGAACAGGGCTTGGAACCCCACTCGCCGGAATGGAATGCCGCTGTCGCGGAGGTGACTGCCCGCCAGTCTGTCGCCATGACTCCTCGCCTCTTTCCGGAAATTCCGAAAGCGAAGTATCTGTGCTTCTATCCCATGGACCGGAAGCGTGCAGAACAGAACTGGTACACAGTGCCCATGCCCGAGCGCCAGAGAATGATGCACGAGCACGGAATGATTGGCCGCCGCTATGCCGAGTGCGTTCGGCAGATCATTACGGGGTCAATTGGATTTGACGACTGGGAGTGGGGTGTCGATCTGTTCGCCGATGACCCGCTGGTTTTCAAAAAGCTGATCTACGAAATGCGATTCGATGAGGTCAGCGCGGTTTACGCCCTGTTCGGATCCTTCTATGTGGGATGGCGGATCGCCGCGGCCGACCTGGGAAAACTGCTCGCCAGTGAGTTACCGTAAGTCTGGTTTCAGTCGCGTGTTTAAACGCCTCTTTTAGGCCCCTTTTGAAACGTTCAAACCATTGAGAATGGTACGCTTAGTATTCGTAAATGCGTACTGTCGACCTGATTCATCGCAAGCGGGACGGAGAAGAACTTGCCGCCGGGGAGCTTCAATTCCTGATAGACGGCTATACTCGCGGCGACATCCCCGAGTATCAAATGTCAGCCTTCCTGATGGCCGTTTATTTCACCGGAATGTCCGATCGGGAAGTGAGTGCCATGACCGAATCCATGCTCGGTTCCGGTTCCACAGTAGATCTTTCCTCCATTCCGGGCGTCAAGGTCGATAAGCACTCAACCGGCGGTGTTGGTGATAAAACCAGCTTGATCGCCGCGCCTCTGGCCGCCTCAGCCGGTGTCGTAGTGCCCATGATCTCCGGTCGCGCCTTGGGACATACGGGCGGTACCCTGGACAAACTCGAGTCCATCCCTGGCTTTCGCACCGATCTGACTGTCGACGAATTTCGCTCGCTCTTGGAACAATACGGCCTGGCGTTTATCGGCCCAACGCTTGAGGTTGCGCCGGCCGAAGGCAAATTGTACGCACTCCGTGATGCCACCGCAACTGTGGAGTCCATTCCGCTGATTGCTACATCCATCATGGCCAAAAAACTGGCGGTTGGCCTGGATGCGCTGGTGCTCGACGTCAAGGTCGGCTCGGGCGCGTTTATGAAGAAGCAGGTCGATGCCCGGCGGTTAGCGCAGATGATGGTCGGAATTGGCCGCCGAATGGACAAGCGCGTCCAGGCCCTGATTACCGATATGAACCAGCCGCTGGGTTATGCCATCGGCAATGCGCTCGAAGTGATGGAGGTTTCACAGACCCTCCAGAACGCCGGCCCCGCTGATCTGACGCGTATCTCTCTTGAGCTCGCGGCGCGGATGATTTATCTCGGCAAAATCACTAAAACTCTGGACGAGGCGCGCGAAATGGCGCAAGCCAATCTGTTGGACCTTTCCGGTTATCGCAAGCTCAAGGAAGTCATCCAGGCCCAGGGCGGAAATCCGCAAGTGCTGGATAGATTCGATCTGCTACCAAACGCCACCGGGGCACAGGAAATCACCACGGCCCGCGGAGGCTATGTCAGCGGCATAGATGCCGAGCTGATCGGCCAGGCTTCTTCCATGATCGGCGCCGGACGGAATACCAAGGAAGATTCCATCGATCCAGCCGTCGGCGTGATTCTTGAAGTTAAAGTTGGCCAGAAAATCGATCCGGGCAGCATTCTGTGCCGAATTTATTACACCGGTGAAGAGCACTTGGAAGAAGCTGCTGAGCTGGTGGAAGATGCTTTCAAGATTTCGCAGCAGCCCGTGGACGAGCGCGACTTGATTCTAGAAGTCGTCAGCTAATTCCGCCGCCGGATGGCACGGTTCGACGGGATTGTTGGCCTGGTCGGAATCGTCCTCTGCTCATATCTTTTTTCAACCCGCCGCTCGGCTATTCAAAAGCGAGTCATACTGTGGGGAATCCTCCTGCAGTTCGCCTTCGCCCTACTGGTTCTCAAGACCGGTTTCGGCAAGCTTTTCTATGGCGCCAGCCTGTTCGTGAACGCGCTGCTGAACTATACAGTGGCGGGATCCAGCTTCGTTTTCGGCGACAAGCTGGGCATGAAGAGCAGCCAGTTCGGAGTTATTTTCGCCTTCGACGTTTTGCCCATTGTCATCTTCATCTGTTCGTTTTTCGCGATTCTCTATTATCTCGGCATAATGCAGCTCTTCGTGAAGGCCATGGCGATCTTCATGCAGCGTTTCATGGGAACCAGCGGGGCCGAAACCACCTGTGTCGCCGCCAGTATAGTTATGGGCCAGACAGAAGCGCCTGTGACCATCCGCCCCTACTTGGAAAGCCTCACGGAATCTGAGCTCTTCACCGTAATGGTCAGCGGTATGGCGCACGTTTCCGGAGCCGTAATGGCTGCCTACGTTGCCATTGCGGGCGTGTCCATCGCGCATTTGCTGACTGCGGTAATTATGACCGCGCCCGCCACCCTGATGCTGGCGAAAATGTTCGTGCCCGAAACCGGCAGCCCCGTCACGCGCGGAACCGTGAGCATCGAAGTAGAGCGGCAGGGCGTCAATGTCATCGATGCAGCAGCCCGCGGCGCATACGACGGCCTGTATCTGGCGCTCAATATCGCCGGTATGCTGATTGCTTTTCTTGCCCTCATTGCCATGATGAATGGCGGATTGGGCTGGGTCCACTCGTATCTGCATTGGGTCCCGCCATCGCTGCAGCAGATACTCGGAATAATATTCGCCCCCATCGCCTGGGCGCTGGGAGTAAGTTGGAACGATTGCGCTACAGTGGGCAATCTTCTCGGGACGCGCATGATCCTGAATGAATTTGTGGCATTTGTAGACTTGGGCAAAGTGGGGCCGCTGCTTCAGCCGCGATCGTTTGTCATCGCGACGTTCGCTTTATGTGGTTTCGCAAACCTCAGTTCCATCGCCATCCAGATCGGGGGAATCGGAGCGTTGGCTCCCGGTCGGAAATCCGATCTGGCCCGGCTCGGCTTGAAAGCCATGTTTGTGGGCACGCTTGCGAACTTTATGTCGGCTTGTATAGCGGGCATACTGCTCTAGGGGTCCGCCGCTGGGGATCCGCCCCACTTGACCCCTAGCGGCCGAAAAAGGCGGCGTTGCGTTGGGCAAAATCGGCCCATTTGTCCGGCAAATCATCTAGAGCGAAGATCGCGGAAACCGGGCAAACCGGTACGCAAGCGCCGCAATCGATACATTCGACAGGGTCAATGTACAGCATCTCTTCGCCTTCGAAGTTGCCTTCATCCTTTTTGGGATGAATGCAATCTACCGGGCAGGCGTCAACGCAGGCACTATCCTTGGTTCCGATGCAGGGTTCGGCAATTACGTAAGCCATTCTATATTCCGGTAAACAGCTAGACCTTAAATTCTAGGATTAGCACACCGGCGAATCGAGCGACAAAGACGGTTCAGCGAGTGGTCGGATTCGCGGTTTGAGTAGTAATCTTCAAGCCTTCCGCTCAATAACATCCGGCCTCTTATATGCTGGGACTCGATGAAAGTCGCCGTCGCCGGCCTGGGCCGGATGGGAACCGTTCACGCGCTGCATGTTCACGAACTGGCCCGCGATACCGGCCAGTGCGAGCTAGCAGCGTTAGCAGACATTGATATCGAACGTGCTCGCCGCTTTGATGCCGCTATTGGCTGTCAGGTCCCGGTTTTTGCCTCTCTCGAAGAACTCGCCAAAGCCGGTGTTTGCGATGCCGTCGTGATTGTCACGCCCACGGATGACCACCGCGAACATGCGGCACGAATGATCGCGGCCGGGCATCGCGTTCTGCTCGAAAAGCCGCTGACAGGAACCCTTGAAGCCGATAGAGAGTTCGCCGCGGAGCTTGACCGCGATCATCCACATGCCTTAATGCTTGCCTTCCAGCGCCGTTTCGATGAACCTCTCCGGTACGCGAAACAGCTCATGGAAAGCGGCGCGATCGGGCGCGTTTTCAAGATCTATTCGGCACTCGAGGATTCTAATCCTGCTCCGAATGGCTACAAGAGCGGCGGCATTCTGGCCGACATGTCGGTTCACAACGTGGACGAAATTCTATGGCTCACCGGGCGAACTCCCTCTAAAGCGCTTACTATCGGCGCTCGAATCTACAGCCATGCCCTAACCACTTGCGTGGAAGACTTCGACGATGCTCTTCTTTATCTCTGGTTCGACAGCGATCTTGTCGCCCAGATCCAGGTTAGCCGCAATCACGTATCCGGCTATCGCGTCGAGACAGTCATCTTCGGCGAGGAAGGTCAGATTCACGTTGGCCGCTTCGACCAGAAGCCCTTTGAAATCGTAGTGGAAGCTTACGGCCGGCGCGGAAGCGAGAGGCCGCTTGCTTACCAAACTTTTTCGATGCGCAACTACAGGCGGCCGCTCCCCGAGTTCGTCGATCGCTTTGGAGCAGCTTACAAAGCCGAGCTGGCGGCCTTCATCGATTGCTGCAGAACCGGAGCGCCGTTCCCTGTCACCCATCGCGATGGCCTTCGCGCACAAGAGGTGATTTCAGCCGGAATGCACAACACAGTGGCAAACGCTTCGTAGGGGCTCGGCATGCCGAGCCCGAGGTGAACCCATCACCTATGTGAACTTCGTCAGCCGCCACAACGCAAAACCGGCTGCCACCACAACCACCAGCATCGCCACGCTCAAGGCCGTCAACCACCCCATATGAATCTCCATATGAGGCACTCGCGCCATCCATCCCAGAACAACAAAGATCAACGTGGCTCCGCCCACGAGTAGCCAGTCGAACCATGAACGGCGCGCGGTGGGATTCACGTCGCGGCCCTCCATACGGGCCATCACGTAATCAGGATTGATGCCGTATAGTTGGGTTTCCCGCTGCGCAGCTTCCTTCCAGCTCGAGTATTCGCTCTCCGATGCCGACGAACAGGCGATCGCAACGGCCCCGGCGGCCATCAGAAGCGATCCACCGATTACTTCCGCATAGATGTTTCCGGTGAGGCCATGCAGCTCTCCGAAAACGAAGATCGCCCACAGTAATCCCCAGAGCTGATTCGTATTCGACAACGGAATTCCGCGGCTGATACCGACATACTTCGTGGCGTAGTTCTGAAATAAATCGCCCACTACCCACATAAATCCGCCCAGCAGCGGCCAGAACAAGATCGCGCGATCGGCGGAAAGCTGGTGCCAGAACGGCGCGGCGCCGCCGAGGAAAACGATTGCCAGCACGGTGACCGTAGTTATCTCGCCAAAGGTGAAGAAGGTGAGAAACGTGAGTGGATTCATGCCGGTGATGTAAGCCTTTCGATAAGGAATGTACATCGAACCGAACATGAGTCCAGCGCCCAGTGCCGCGGCTATCCCGCGGATTGCGTTTCCATGTCCCGCTTGTGAGGCGGAAGCCGCCGATATCAATACCGCGCCAGCAAAGATGATTACCGCGCCGCCGACAACCGCCACCTTTCGAAACCAGGCCGCTCGATGCAGCTCTTTGAATAGCAGCGTGCCCCACAGAATGCCGATCAGGCTGTTCGAATTCCACAGCGGGAACGCCAGGCTCAGGCCAATATCCTTGACCGCAAAAATAGTCAGCGTGTTACCGACCGCCCAAAGGCAGCCCGCCATGACACCCCACACCACCAGGTGCGGCACATGCCGCGTGTCTGTAAAGGTATCCCGGGTGCCGCGAATTAGCGCCGGCAAACTCCACCGCGAGATGAAAGCGCCCAGCACCATCATGAATGAGATAACCAGCGGGGAAACGGAAACTGTCACCAGTTTCGTGGGCGCTTCGGCTCCCGCCAGCCAGAGCGCGGCTGAGACGCCGCAAAATATTCCGAGCCGGTGAAGTTTCTTCTGCCGCGCGCGGTCCGTCACTGTTTCAGTAATCGTACGACTCATGGGCGTTCACTCCACGAAATTCAGCAGCAGCAAGCCCACCACCAGAACGGCGAACGGAACCCAGAACTGAACATCCCGCAATATGGCTGTTAATGTGCGCGACATCCGCCTGAGCGTAGCATACGCGGGCTGCTATATGGAGTCCGGCGCAAGGATCGGCGAAACCTGCCCGGCCAAATCGGCTATTTCCGGAAGCAAGCCCTGGATCATGTCGTGCAAGTCTTTGTATGCCTCGTGGGCGCAAGAAAGGTCTTCCTGGCGCCCCATCGTTTCAAGCCGCTGCGCCGCATCTACCGTCGATTGCACGAGAAAATTGCTCAGCGATCCTTTCAGGGCATGGCTGAGGTTTGCAAGATCGGCGGAATTTTGGAGCTCAACGGCCGTGCGGATGGCTTCGAGGTCATTCCGAATCTCGCCCAGGAATAAAGCGGCTATTTTACTAACAAGCTCCGGGTCGCCATCGCATTGCGCCAGCATTCCTTCCCGGTCGATAAGAGTTGAACTCTCTTTTATGGTGAGCGGCAGCGGAGCCGGCGTTCGCACCGCGAGTGGGACGGCAGTATCAATGGCCTGCATGAGGGTCGCGATCTTGATCGGTTTTGAAACGTAACCGTCCATACCAGCCTCCAGGCATTTCTCACGGTCACCGGCCATGGCGCGCGCCGTCATCGCGATGATCGGAATGTGTTCCTGCGTCGCTGCTTCCTTTAATCGAATAGCCGCGGTCGCCTCAAATCCCCCCATCTCGGGCATTTGTACATCCATGAGGATCAGATCGAAACCCTGATTCTCCAAGGCTGAAAGGGCTTCCAAACCATTATTCGCGATCACAACCGAGTGGCCGCGCCTTTGAAGAAGAGTCGCCGCGACCTCCTGATTTACCCGGTTGTCTTCGGCAAGCAGTATGCGCAGCGCAGCGCCCTCCTGTCGGACGCTCATCTGAGTTGTAGGTTGGGAGATTTTGCAGCTCGATTCTGTTCTTGTAAATATGGAATTGATGGTGTCCCTCAATTCTTTTTGCCCAAGCGGTTTCGTCAAATAAGCGGCGACACCCAATTCGCGGCAGCGGACCGCGTCTTCGCGCCGCGCCGCCGAGCTTAGCATCATCAGCGTGTCCCCGGCGATTCCAGGCTCCTGGCGAATCCTCTCACAGAGCCCGAAGCCATCCATTCCGGGCATGCACACGTCAATGAGAATCAGGCTGAACTGATCCTGCAATTCGCGGGCGCGCTCCAATGCCAAAATCGCAGCCTCGCCTCCATCTGCAAGCGTTGGCCGCATACCCCAGCGGGTCAGCATTTTTTCAAGAATGGTGCGGTTCGTGAGATTGTCGTCCACCACCAGGACTGCCACGCCTTCCAGACTCTTCGAATCATGTTCCACACGAGATGTGGCCTCTTGTTCCAGAGCGAAGCTGGCCGTGAAATGAAATGTGCTGCCATTCCTCACAGAGCTTTCCACCCACATCTTGCCCCCCATCATCGACACTAATTGACGCGAGATGGTGAGGCCCAGGCCGGTGCCACCGTACTTTCGTGTCGTGGAACCATCCGCCTGAGTGAAGGGTTGGAATATCTCCGCTTGTTTTTCGACCGGAATGCCTATGCCGGTATCCTTGACGCTGAAGTGGAGAATAATTCGCCCTGCTTCCCGGGACTCTTCAACAGCCGTGACGATAATTTCACCTCGCTCGGTGAATTTGATGGCGTTCCCCACAAGGTTCACCACGATTTGGCGGAGGCGGGAGGGGTCGCCCACCAGCACGCCGGGCAGCTTGTCATCCATGCTGTAAGCCAGCTCGAGTCGCTTTTGATCGGCGCGAATGCTCAGCGATGTCAAAGCCTCCCAAATGCTATCCCGCACATCGAACGGGACCGTTCCAGGTCCAGCTTGCCGGCTTCGATTTTGGAAAAGTCCAGGATATCGTTGAGCACCGTAAGCAGCGCTTCGGCCGATGATTTGACGGTCGTCAGATAACCCCGCTGTTCCGCGTTCAAGTCGGTCTCGAGCACTAGTTCAGCCATGCCAAGCACGCCATTCATGGGAGTTCGAATCTCATGGCTCATGTTGGCGAGAAACTCGCTCTTAGTGCGGCTCGCTTCCTCGGCCTTGTCCTTGGCGCACGTTAACTCGGCGTTAACCCGTAGAAGCGGCCCGGTGATAGCGTGCCGAATCGTAAAATTCACCAGCACAGCGGCGACTATAAGTGTTATTCCGAACACCAGCAAGGCTGCGCGGCGCTGCTGTTGGGAGCGCGCCTGCACGTAACTCAGCTGCTGATGCAGGTCTTTTGAGAACTGATCCGTAATTGCTTGAAAACGGGCGCCGAGGACAACCATTTCATCCGCCAAGTGCCGCATTCGCCGCTGGGTCTCGGGCGTGATATTAACGGGATTCCTTAGTGCCGCATCGTAGGTGCTTTGCGCCTTGTTAAGAAACTGCTCCAGTGATAAAGCGAGGCTGGTTGATTCTCGCCGGCGCAGCGGCGGAAGATTTTTGATGGCGGCAACTGCCTTCAAATCGGCAACGGCGCTCTGACCCTCTTCTACCGCGTGCTCCAGTTCGGATGCGTTCTGAACCACGAACGCTTCGCTGAAATCTTTGAGAGCGCGATGGAATGCCGCTTGGGCTTGGGTGCTTCGCTGGACAGCGGGAAACGAAGCTTCGGACGCCGCCCGAAGAATGCGCTCGCCGTCTAGACCCTGAATTTGCCCGAGAGCCACGGAAACAATGAAACCCAGAACAAAAATTCCGATGCTTAGCCAGATTTTCGTCGTTATGCTTGCGCGTCGCATCTCTCTACTTCGCCATGGCGAGCTTATATCCCGGTGCTCCGGGCACTGCTCCGTCAATGGACACCACGCTTACTGAACCGTCAACATCGCTGAACCGAATCACTCCCACCGCGCCCGGAGTGCTTCTGACAAAAGCTCGGACCGCGCCAGACGTAGGCGCCATCCGGGGCGGCGATACCTCTTTGCCTTGGAAGCTCATCATCAGGAAATATCGCTTGAAGTCGCTTTCCGACATTCCGCAGATCGCTTTCAAAACCATCCGCGTCTCGGGGTGCTCCGATGGAAGGCTGACTGCAACCACCTTTGTCCCATCCGGCCAGCGATCCTTTTCGCCCAGGAACATGCTCCGGAGGTCACGAGAGGACAGTGCCAGGACCCCGCTGGTCTTGCTGACAATCACGGCCAGATCTTTCGGTTCGGCATAGCTTTTATCAAGTGCGATCAGCAGCAGACCAGCAAGGGGAAGAATTGATACGAGGCGTGCCAGCACTTGCTCCCTCAAAAGGTGAACGCAAGCTGGGCATCGAGCCCGTTACCTGGCTTCACGCCGCGCTGATCCAGGCGGTTATATTGCAACTTGAACGCCGCGTAATCCGAGAAGTCCCAGCGCACTCCCACCGATGGCCCCATGTATCGTCCCGTGTAGATATTGATCGGGTCGTTGGCCGGCGAATTGACGTATTGATATCGAAGATAGGGCCGCCAAGCGCCAAATTTTCGAGATAGCTGTGTGTACGCGAGCGGAGTGTTGAACGTGCGGCCGCCATCTTCTACATGGTTCTGCAGGAGAACGCCTTCGTTCATAAACTCCCACGTCGGCGTTATGTACACGGCATATAAGCTCCCAATGCTTTGATCGGCAGGTGTAATGCCGGGAGGCGTGATCCGGTCGCGGTAATACGATCCGCCCGCCTGCAGCCCTCTCAGCCACTCCGGCGCGATGTATGCAGCCAGGTTGTACGCCTTGTGGTTTCTGTCGGAATAAAAATTCTGCACCGGCTCCGGGGCCAGATTGCTGGAAGCGCGTCCATTACCGATTTCGGCGACCCAGTGCAAGCCAAGGCTGTCGGTCCCGGGTATTAAGCCGCTGAGGCTCACCCCGACGCTGTGGACGGGCAGCAGGCCGCCGCTGTCTTCAAAAAAGTACATGAAAGGGCGTCCCGTTGCGGTCTGGAACCATGTTCCGTGGTGGAAGGCGGTGCTGTACCACCCGATGGACGTGTGATACCGGCCGAAGCCCGCTTCGAAGTACTTACTAACCTTGTAGGAAAGCAGAAATCGTTCAATGTCAATGCCTACCAAATTCGTCGCATCGGCGCCGAAGACGATTTCCGACATGAAGCTGAGCCGCTCCGACAGCTTCGAGGAGGTCATCAGATCGAACTCGCCCATCTGGAACGTGCTGTGCGCGGGCGGCCCTACCGGAAAGATAAGCGGATTTGCGTCCGTGCCGACTCCGAAATTAAAATCGAAAAACCCTCGGATTTTGAGCGTAGGGCCGCCTCCCGGCAATTCCACCATGTGCGCATGCGTGTCCGAATCCGCGGTATCAACGGAAGGTTCGGTGCCGTCGGTCTCTGGGCTGGGAGCCGCGGCAGCGGGCGCGGGGAGCGCGGCAGAAACGGTGGTAAGCGGCACGGCAGTAGCGGGGACGGACACTGAGGCGGGAGTCGCCGGAGATTGGCTTTGGCGAGCTAACTTCTCCTCCAGCTCTTTTATCCGCGACTCGTCCGCGCTGAGTCGTATCAACAGTTTATCGAGCGCTTCCTGAGTGACACCAGGGGCCCGGGGCGGCTCCCTATCAACCTGTTGGGCGCGCGCACTCACCGATACGGAGAGCATTCCAAGATAAAGCAGAGTCCTGGTATACAACGGGCGCATAAGCCTAAGACTGACGTAGGCGACACTGGCCTTTCTTCTCGTCTGTCTGTTACGACGGCTCCCTGCGCCCCTTTAAACAGACGAGGCTGATTCGGAGCCATGCGGCTTCCCGGAACTTCAGCGCGCCTTTTACTCTAGTAGTGTCAATGCAGACGAACCTCGGGAAGCTCGATGTAAATCTTCAGGCAGGCACACGAGAGAAGACGCTCTTCGCTATTCTCGCCGCAATTAGTTTTTGCCACTTGCTGAACGATATGGTGCAATCGCTGATTCCGGCCATTTATCCCATCCTGAAAAGCTCCTTCCACCTCGATTTCGGCCAGATAGGGCTCATCACGCTGACCTATCAGCTCACCGCCTCTCTGCTTCAGCCGCTGGTTGGAAGTTATACGGACCGGCGTCCGTATCCGTACTCTTTGCCAATTGGGATGACGTTTACACTCTTCGGATTGGTATTGCTTGCTTTGGCTCCAAGCTTCGCCGTGCTTCTGGCTGCCGCCGCACTCGTGGGGATGGGGTCGGCAGTGTTTCATCCGGAATCATCCAGGGTCGCGCGCTTAGCATCTGGCGGACAGCACGGACTGGCGCAATCTGTTTTTCAGGTCGGGGGAAATACCGGAACCGCATTCGGGCCTTTGCTAGCTGCATTCATCGTGCTTCCAAGAGGCCAACGCAGCATTGCGTGGTTCTCGCTGGCTGCTCTGATTGGAATGATTGTGCTGACCAAGGTAGGTAGTTGGTACAAGAACCACCCGCTGAGAAAGAGCGCTGTCAACGCAAAACGAAGCGAAGCTCACGCAGTGCTGCCGCGGAAGAAGATATTACTAGCTATGGCGGTGCTGGTTGCTCTTATTTTCTCCAAATACTTCTACCTCGCGAGCCTCACCAGTTACTACACCTTCTACCTGATCAGCAAGTTTCATCTGTCCGTTCGAACTTCCCAGATCTATCTATTTATATTCCTCGGCGCGGTGGCGGCAGGCACTCTCATCGGCGGACCAGTTGGCGACCGATTCGGCCGCAAGCTGGTCATCTGGTGGTCGATTCTTGGCGTGCTTCCGTTTACGCTTCTTCTGCCTTACGCGAATCTCTTCTGGACCCCGGTTCTGACCGTAATTATCGGCCTCATCCTGGCCTCGGCGTTTTCGGCAATCCTGGTCTACGCCCAGGAGATGGTTCCCGGAAGCGTGGGCATGATTTCCGGTATCTTTTTCGGATTTGCGTTCGGGATGGGCGGTATTGGAGCGGCCGTTCTCGGCGAGATCGCCGATTTGACCAACATCAATTTTGTGTACCGGGTGTGTTCGTTTCTACCGGTTCTGGGCTTGCTGACGGCGTTTCTGCCTGATCTGAAGAGTGCCGGCCTAGATCGCTCGCGGTGATGGACGAGCTTCCGGTCCTCACCTCTTTGGGAGGGGTGAACGGTTTGGCGGGTTCAAACAAGGCAAATGCGAAGACGTCCGTGGCCGATGCTATGGCAACGAACTGTTTGCCGCCAATGGAGTAACTCATGGGCGAGGCCGTCAACAATTGACCGATGTTGTACCGCCAAAGGTCCGCACCGTTAGTAGTATTAAGCGCGACAAGCTGGCCCTGATCGTCTCCGAAGAAAACCAGCCCACCGGCCGTAGTTACGGTTCCCGCCCACATATCGGCGAAGCCCGTCATGGCATATTGCCACCGCGTCGCGCCCGCGAGCGGATCAAGCGCGCGAAGATAGAATTTCCCGGTTTCCCCGTTCACCGGGCCGCCGCCGCCAGCCATGGAGCCGTGCATTGGCTCCGGGTTTGCCATGCTGCTTACGTACTGATCGCACTGCTCAAGCGCGGGCACGAAGATCAGCTTGTTAACTGGATCCCACGAAGGCGACATCCAATTCGGTAGCGCCTCGGGTAGACGGGCAAACGACCCGTCCGGCCGGGGTCGGCTCCATATCGCGTACTTCGAGAGGCCGTCCGTTGGGGTCAATACCTGTTGCCCAGCTCAGCAGTTTTACGAACGGATGAGCGGTCAGGTACTGTCCCGTAACACGATCGAGCACATAGAGAAATCCGTTGCGATTCGCATCGATTAGCAGCTTACGAGGCTTTCCCTCGTACTGAGCGTCCACTAATACCGGAATTGATTCCGCATCCCAATCGTGCGTGTCGTGGGGAGTGAATTGGAAATACCACTTCAATTTTCCAGTGGACGCATCCAGAGCGACAACCGAGTCGGTATAAAGATTGGCTCCGCGGCGGCCGCCGCCGTAATAATCAGGCCAGGGATTGCCGGTCATCCAATAGGTAATGTTGAGTTCGGGATCGTAAGTGCCCGTCATCCACGTGGCCCCGCCGCCCCACTGTGAATCGAACCCGCCCCAGGTTTCAGAACCGGGTTCACCTTTGGCCGGGACTGTGTAGAATCTCCAGAGCTCCTCGCCCGTCGAAGGAGAATAGGCCGCAACAAAACCGCGCATGCCGGAATCGCCGCCTGAGACGCCCAGCACGATGCGATCTTTCAAGGCCAAAGGCGCAAGCGTCGCGTAGTAGCCCTTTTTCACATCCGCGTATTGTTTGTGCCAGAGAATGCCTCCCGTAATGCGGTTCAGTGAAACCAGGTAGCCATCCGCAGTTACGAAGAACACCGCATTACCCAGAATCGCGACGCCGCGGTTAACATCGGTCCGGCCGGCGCGATCATCGTGGTACGCCCAGATCAGGCGGCCGGTGCGCGCGTCGAGCGCGTCCACTTCGTTTGTGTTGGTGACGTACATCACGCCATCGGCAACTATGGGCGTGGATTCCAGGCGCGCAGCCCCAGGTATATGATAGGTCCACTTCGGAACCAGATTGCGTACTGTTTCGCGGTTAATTTGGGCCAGCGGACTATGACGTTGGCCTCGATAGTCACCGTGATAGGTGAGCCAATTTTCCGACGGGCTCTTCAGAATATCGCTGTATTGGATCTGCGCAAACGCGCACACCGCCGCCAGGAACAGCAGGATGGGCGCGCGCATCACTGATTCGCCTGTCCGGTTGGCGCGGCCTCTTGACGCCCGGCCTGGCAACTTGCTGGGCAAGAAAAGCCATGATGTTGTTGACGCCATCCGGACCAAGGGTCTGGCGGTAGTTATCGGGCATGAACGACTTGTCGTCAAAGATAATTTCCTTAACCTCCGATTTATCGAACAGGTGCAAGTGCCCCTTGACATCAATCACCTGGACGGAGTAATTGGAATTATTTCTGGCCACGCCCCTGATTTCAGTTCCGTCCTTCCGAACGACCGTCACAGGCTCGAATCCGACGTGCGGCGTAGCGTCAGGATTCACAATAGCCTGCCGCAACTGTTTGGCGGTCATTTGTGCGCCAACATTGGTAAGGTCGGACCCGAGAACGCCGCCCGTGCCGCGAATAGCGTGGCAATCGCTGCAATGCGCCTGCCCGTAATAAAGCTTGCGCCCGGCTTCGGCATCGCCAGGGACGGGATTCTCAGAGATAGGATCATTCAGGCTTCGCAGAAACGCCGCTACCTCCCAAGTCTGGTTGTCTGGCAGATTCGAAGGAGGCATGCTGGTACCGGGAATGCCCTGCTGGACGATATGGAACAACCGGTCGTCCGTCATTCCTTGCAGATCGCCGTTTTCAGCCAGATTGGGACCGCGGCCGCCTTCCCCTTCCGGACCGTGGCAAGCTGCGCAAGCCTCTTTAAAACGATGCTCGCCCGCTTCAATTGCCTGCTTTTGTCCGGTGAACGGATTCACAGGCTCAGCGCTATTGCGAACTGCTTGCCCGTAGCCCTGTGCAAGACACACACTCACGGTAAGCAGGACGTATGTAAGTGTCCGCCTCATTACTGGTTACTGGTTGATCAACGCGCTGCCTTGCCGCCGAATGGCTCGCAGGTCGTCATGACTCCCCGGGCGAGGCATATACACGACTTTACTGAATGACGCTGACGGGAATCAGGTGGTTGCACCCGGCGGAGATTCTGGAAGTCGCCGGAGTACCCTATCTTTTTCGATTTCACTTCTGACGTATGCTCACTGAAATCGGTTCGTTTAAACCTGAGAAGTTCTCGTGAAATCTGGCCCGACCGATGCTTCAGCTTTGGTATATCAATTTAGCCCTTGCGCGCACTCCCTCCCTGGTTTGACACAGCTTTCCGCAGTCTCTACCCTGAAGCTATGGAAGTATGTTTGCGTCCCGATTTACAGGCTAAGATTGCCCGCATTGCCGCCGAGCAGGGCCGTGACACCGGAGCGCTGGTCGAGGAAGCAGTAGAGCGTCTTGTGGACTATGATGAATGGTTCGTTCACCAAGTTGAAAAGGGCTTAGCCGCTGGCGATAGGGGCGAGTTTATAGAACATGAGGAAATGGGCAAGCTAATTGAGAGCCGATATCCAGGCTGATGAAGATTCGCTGGACTCAACCGGCGGCTCGCGACCTCACCCAGATCTGCGATTATATCGAAGAACACGAGGGTTCTGAAGCTGCCCGCCGCGTGGCGGCTCGCATTTACGAACGCATCGGGACTCTTCCGGGATTCCCACAGCATGGGCGACATGGTCGAAAGCAAGGCACACGCGAGCTTGTGCTTGCTGGCCTCCCATACTTGGCTGTCTATCGCATGCGCGACGATGTTATCGAAATCAGTCGTATTTTGCACGGCGCGCAGAAATGGCCCTAACGGCTGAGCCGGCCCGGGTTACTGGACTGAGATTTGGATCTACGTGGAGAGAGAACCGAGACCGTACTAGGGCCAAGGGCTCCAGCTTCCGTCCACGGTTCGCTTCTCTTTCTCTTCCTGTTTTTCCTTCTCACGCTGCGCCTGAGTCTTGCCGCCCTTGAAGTACAGATGGACGGTGACGCTGTGCGAGGAAGCATCGGCGGTATAGTCTGAGCGGGTATCGCCCAGGTTGTCGAAAATGCCCTGCTGCTGTACGCGCTTCAGGAAGAAGTCCGGATAATCCGGGTTGAAGGGATTGCCCGGCTTCTCACCCCACAATCTTGCAATAACCGGTTGTGATGTGATATCCAGTCCCTCGACGTCGAGGGTCTGGAAATTGTAGACCTCGCCCGGGACAACATTGTAGGTGACGTTCACGGCTCGTTTGCTATCGTCCGTTTCGGTTTGGGTTGTGACGGTGGCATCCAGAAGGCCTCGCCGCTTCATCCGATGCTGCAATTCGAGACGGAATTTGAGGACTTGATCGCCATTAAATGGCTGCCCCGGTTTGAAGGGTATGTTTGAGCGAATCTCGTCCTCGTCCATGCCGCTCCCACGGAAATGAATCAATCCGAATTTGAAGAGCGGCCCTTCCTTAATCTCCACCTTGACTACGACACCGAGATTGTTCTTTGACGGCTCTGTTTCCACTTTTGGAAATGTAACTTCGGCATATCCCTTCGCCGCGTATAACGGCTTTATGGTGCCGTCCAAGATCAATTTCAGCCGGGTGTCGGAGAGTGGCACACCGATCGCAACCTGATTCACGGCTCGGAGAATGGCGCCGGTGTCAATCACCTGGTTGCCTGTAACCGTCACCTGTGAAATGGTCCGCGCGGGAGTGTCCGGCGTAAAGAGGACCGTAAGTTGCTGCGGGTCATCGTTGGAAATCGCCGCTCTTACTTTTACGTTCGGATTTGTCTCGGCCACAAATTGCTGCACCGCTTGGCTGTAGCGGTGCAGGACGCCCTCTGTGCCGGGGATGCGGTCGGAATACAAATCAACATGACTCTGAAGATATTGCTTAATAGCATCTGGCGTCGCTCCCAACCGCTCGAAGCGCATGGGAAAGATCTGCTGGATTTCGGTCACCTCGAAAGTCAGGTTGTACTCGGGAGGCACTGCGCCGGTGAAGCGGTATTCATCCGTAACATTTGAGAAGAGCTCCGTCCCCTGCAGTCTCTTACGCGCCTGTTCGATAATCTGCGGGCTCACACGCTGGCCTACATGTAGGCCCGATTCCTTCACAATTCCGGCGGACGAATAGAGCTGATTTCCTTTGACGGTGATTGAATGCAAAGTGCCGGCCGGCGGCTCTCTTTTGGCCGCGTGCCCTTGGGCTGCGCTCGCTAAAGAACACGAACATAGCAGTGCCGCGCAAATAATCCAACGCATAGCTCTATCTCAATAATACGTAGCCGCGAGGCAGCCCGTTGCGAAACGAGGGCGTAAACGAATAAGCTGAAACCCCCTGAAAAATAAGGCCGACTGCTAAAATTGAGGCAAAAATGGCATACGATGTAGTGGTTATCGGCAGCGGTCCGGGTGGTTATTCGGCAGCGGTCCGGGCCGGCCAATACGGCCTGAAAACTGCGCTGGTTGAGCGCCAGCCCCGGCTGGGTGGCACCTGTCTGCTGGTTGGCTGCATTCCCACGAAAGCGCTTCTCCACACCGCCGATGTCTGGGAGTACTTCAAGGATCCGGAAGCACAAGGCATTCAGTGCAAAGATCCGCAACTGAACTATCCACGAGTTCTCGATCGCAAGAACAAGATCGTCACCAAGCATTCCAAAGGCATCGAGTTTCTGATGCGCAAGAACAAGGTGGACGTAATCAAAGGGCACGCCCGTCTCTTGGGCGGCGGCCGCATGGAGGTAACCGGCGAGAAGGGCAAACAAATGGTGGAAACCAGCAACATCATCCTGGCCACCGGCTCGGAAGCCCGCATGCTCCCCGGGCTTGAACCCGATCCCGACCTGATCCTCACAAATATCGAGATCCTTGATTTACCAGCCGTCCCGAAAACCATCGGAATCATCGGCGCGGGCGCGGTGGGCGTGGAATTCGCATCCATTTTTAATCGCTTTGGCTCGAAAGTGACCATTCTGGAGATGCTGCCCCGGCTGGTTCCGGTTGAGGACGAAGAGATCTCTAAAGAATTGGAAAAGCACTTCAGAAAGGCGGGCATAAGGACCGAGACCGGCGCCAAGGCCGAAAACATTCGCAAGAACCGCGCGAGCGTCAGCCTCAGCGCAACGCTTGCCAACGGCAACCGGGAAGAGATGGAATTTGAGAAGCTGCTGGTTGCTGTGGGGCGCAAACCGAACACCGGGAATGCCGGCCTGGAAAACACGAAAGTGCAGTTGGATCGCGGCTTCGTTAAGGTGGATCCAAATCAGCTCACGTGTGAACCTGGCATATACGCCATCGGCGATATTGTCGCGGGGACGCCGCAACTGGCGCACGTCGCTACCGCCGAGGGTATGGTTGCCGTGGCTCACATATCCGGCAAGCCCGCTCGTCCCATTAATCGCAATCGCATCCCTGGCGCAACGTATACCGACCCGGGCATTGGCAGCGTCGGACTGACGGAAGCGCAGGCGCGCGCGCAGGGCTTCAAAGTGAAAGTGGGCAAGTTCCCCTTTGCCGCCAATAGTAAAGCAACTATCCTGGACAAGCACGAGGGATTCGTGAAAGTGATCGCGGAAGAGACCTACGGCGAAATTCTTGGCGTGCATATCATCGGCCCGGAAGCATTCGAATTGATCTCGGAAGCCGTCACGGCAATGGAAGCCGAAGCCACTGTGGAAAGCATGATGGCGACCATTCATGCTCACCCGACCATTTACGAAGCTATCGGCGAAGCGTTCAACAACGTATACGGCTTGGCTATCAATATCTGACGGCTGAATGCTGACCGCTGAATGCTTAAGGCTAAAAGATGAGGCCTCTGGAAATCGTGGATCTCGGACGCACCCGTTATGCGGCAGCGCTGGAGGTCCAGCAGATACTCGTTAAAGCTCGCCAGCAGGGCCAAGGGTGCGACACCCTGTTGTTCGTTGAGCATCCGCACGTGGTTACTATGGGCCGTAACGGCAAAGTGCAGCACGTGCTTGCGAGCAGCGAGATTCTGGCGCGCACCGGCATCGAGTACTTCGAAACCGATCGTGGCGGAGACGTGACATATCATGGTCCGGGCCAGGTTGTGGGCTATCCGATACTTGATTTGCGAGAATGGAGGCGCGACGTACACGCGTACTTCAGCGGCGTCGAACAGGCGCTAATTGAGGCGCTGGCTGTGTTCGGGATTCATGCCGGGCGCGTTGTGCAGCGGGGATTCGAGGGCGTTTGGGTCAATGGCGCAAAGATCGCCGCAATCGGCATTCACATCAGCCGCTGGGTCACATCGCATGGATTCGCGTTGAATGTGGATACAGATCTGGCCTATTTCAAATACATTGTTCCGTGCGGTCTGACAAAACCCGTTTGCTCGCTGCGCAGCCTGGGCTGCCAGGCAAGCCGCGAAGAGGTTATGCGCGCCATCGCCGCCTCGTTTGCGAATGTGTTCGGCTATGAACTGGTGATGGCACATGAAGAATTGCAGGAGATCCGATGATTGACGTGGTTATGCCCCAGATGGGGGAAAGCATCGTGGAAGGCACGCTGACGCGATGGTTGAAGCATCCCGGCGACAAGGTGGAACGGGACGAACCGCTGTTTGAGATCTCGACCGACAAAGTGGATACCGAGATTCCATCGCCGGCAGCCGGAGTGTTGAGCGAAGTGCTGGTAGAAGAGGGCACAACCGTTTCTATCAACGCGGTGGTCGCTCGCATAGGCGATGGCGCGGCGCCCGCTCAGGCTGCAGCGCCCGCCGCCGCTCCTCAGCAGCAGGAATCAAAGCCGGCTGTTTCCACTCCTCCCAGCACGGGCGTTGGGCCGTCCGCTGCCGCGCCGGAAGCCCGCACGCAAGCGCCGCCTCCCCCACAGCCAGCGCCGGCATCCGCGGGCCCCTACCCCTTCGAACCCACTCCTCAGCCTGCTCCTCAAAGCGCACCTCCACAGCCTGCCGCTCCCGCGGCCCAGACGAACGGCCAGGAGGACCAGGGCCCGCTCTCCCCACTGGTGCGCAAAATGGCTCGCGACTATAACATCGACCTTTCGCAGGTGCGCGGAACTGGCGCGGGCGGCCGCATCACCAAGCAGGATGTGGAAGCGTACATGTCGTCGCAGGCCGCGCGAACCTACGCGGCCCCGGCGCAGTCCGCCCCAGCGCCCGCAGCGCCTTCCGAGCCTGCGCAAAAGGCGCCTCCAGCTCCGCTGCCGCTGGCTGAAACGGCCAAGGTCCGCACCGAGCCCATGAGCACCATGCGCCAGAAGATTGCCGAGCACATGGTCATGAGCAAGCGCACGTCCGCGCATGTCACAACTGTCCACCGGGTCGATATGACCAAAATCGCGAAGCTGCGCGACAAATCGAAGGCCGAATTCAGCGCGCGTAACGGCTTCTCGCTTACATTTCTGCCTTTCCTGACGGTCGCGGCCGCCGAGGCTCTGCGCGCGTTTCCCATCTTCAACGCCTCCATCGACGGCAAGAACATTGTCTATTACCGCGATATCAATATCGGGATAGCCGTAGCTCTGGAAGCCGGGTTGATTGTCCCCGTCATTCGCAACGCGGACGAGAAGAATGTGGCAGGGCTGCAGCGGGCCATTGTCGATCTGGCTACCCGCGCCCGTTCGCGTCAACTAAAGCCGGACGAAGTGCAAGGCGGCACTTTCTCCATCACCAACTTCGGCAGCTTTGGCAGCATCTTTGCGACCCCTGTCATCAACCAGCCGCAAGTGGCGATTCTGGGCGTGGGCGCTGTAGAGAAGATGCCTGCTGTGGTCGATGGCGATGCCATCGCGATCCGTTCCCAAGCGCACTTAGCGTTGACCTTTGATCATCGTCTGATCGACGGCGCTCTGGCTGACCAATTTTGTCAGAAAGTGAAGTCGATCCTGGAGAATTGGTCGGCTAATATCCTCTAAAACACGGATTTTTGTCGAAGATCGTATCCGGGTTCGCTTCGTCGGTGCTATTTCTCTTTTTTGACATAATCCAAGGCGCCACCCGCCCATAGTGCACGGTAGCCAGCATGGCGCCAGGATTCACGAACTTACAGGTTTTTGACTGTACACTACCTATTCGGTGTGTGAGCCCATTTTTCTTCTTGACGAAATCTTAATGCCGGTTTAATATTCTTTTGGGCTGTTTAGACTCCAACTGATCATAGATCCAGGAAAGAGGTCCGCGAATGACCTTCCAGGTCGGCGAGAAAGTTGTCTACCCGAATCATGGCGTAGGCACGATCGAGAACATCAGTTCCCGTTCCTTCGGAACCCAGCAGGAGCGATTCTATTTGCTTCGTCTCGCACCCACCAGCATGACTGTTATGGTGCCCTTTTCGCATGTAGGCGATGTGGGGCTCCGTAAGGTCACCAAGTGCAGCGAGATCAATCGGGTTTTCAGTTATCTGGCGGCCGGGCGGCCGTGTTGTGCACAGGACTGGAAAGACCGGTTCAAAGAGAATTCCGACAAGATGAAGGGCGGCAGTCTTCTCGAAATTGCCGAGGTCTTCAAGGCGCTGCTTCTCATTCAATCCGCCAAGCCGCTTTCGTTCCGGGAAAAGAAGATGTTGGAGCGCGCCCGCAGCATGCTCATCCTCGAGACATCGGTCGCGAAAGCTGTTACCGAACCCGATGCCGTCACGCTGATCGGTAAATCACTCGCGAAGTGCGGGCTGGCAATGCCGGCGCCATTGTAATCCGCCATCCCAAGTTTCAATTTGCAGTCCGCCAACTCGCTATACTTGTGAGTGTCGCGCGTGCTTCAGTCCTCACGCGGCATCAGGCAATGGCGCTATCGTCTAACGGTTAGGACGGAGCCCTCTCAAGGCTTAAATACGGGTTCGATTCCCGTTAGCGCTACCAAGCACTAAGGCAACTTCGCCGGAGCGGTAAACCCGCTTTCGCATGCCAGGATGATTTCCGTGCAGCCTCCGAACTTTTTCCAGGTACTAGGAAACCACCGAAACATTCCTTTCTAGGGTTAGTCCCTTTAATCGCGCAGCCAGGATGGTGGGAAGGCCGCGACGGGTCTTCGCGGTCGAAGCTGGGTCAATCGCTGATGCCTCAATACTTTTCGCGTGGTGCGAATAGCTTTTCGAGAATAACGATTCTCGCAGTCGTCGCCGCCCTTTGCGGGATTTGCTGGTACGGCTATTTAATCGTTCGATCCCCGTACGAGATGATGCAGAACGTTCCCCGTGAACAGCCTGTACCTTTCAGCCACGAGCATCACGTCGGCGGGTTGGGCATTGATTGCCGGTATTGCCACACAACCGTCGAAAATTCGTCCTTCGCCAATATCCCAGCCACGAAGATCTGCATGAACTGCCACTCGCAGATGTGGGCCACCAGCCCGATGCTGGAACCGGTGCGCGAGAGCTATCGCACTGGCAAATCGATCGAGTGGACGCGAGTAAACGACTTGCCGGAGTTCGTCTATTTCGATCACAGCATTCACGTTCACCACGGAATCGGCTGCTCGACGTGCCATGGCCGAGTGGACCAAATGCCGTTGATGTGGCAGGCGGCGCCCTTAACCATGGAGTGGTGCCTGAACTGTCATCGCCATCCCGAGCAGTTCGTGCGGCCGCGCGATCAGGTGTTTTCGATGGAGTACGCGCCGCCTCCCGACCAGATCGCCCTCGGAAAGCGCTTGGTTCGCGAATATCACATCCAGAGCCTCACAAGCTGTTCCACCTGCCACCGATGAAAAAGATGCCCAATCACGATCTCGTCCCGATAGAATCGCTCACAAAAAGCGGCAAGCCCGGGCTGTGGCGGACGCCGGAGGAGTTCGATGGGCATGCAGAGGAAATCGAGCAGGAGGAGGTTTCCGAAGAAGGTATCGAGTTTTCCGGAGCGAGCAGGCGGCGTTTCCTTTCGCTCATGGCCGGTTCAATGGCGTTGGCAGGACTCACCGGGTGCACGCGGCAGCCGGAAGAGACCATCATGCCCTATGTCGACCCGCCCGAGGACGTGATCCCGGGCAGGCCGAAGTATTACGCGACAGCGGCGCCGGTAAATGGCATCGCCGAAGGAGTTATTGTCGAGAGTCACACTGGCCGTCCAACCAAGGTGGAGGGGAACCCGGATCATCCCGCCAGCCTGGGGGCGACCAGCGTTCACTCGCAAGCCTGCTTGATGGATCTCTATGATCCCGATCGCGCGCGCGAGATTATTCATCTCGGCCTGCCGACGGATTGGGATTCGTTTCAGTCCGATTGGCAGCGCGCCATCGGCCCGATTCAGGACCGCCATGGCGCGGGATTTCGCATTCTGACCGAAACGGTCGTGTCGCCGACCCTGGGAGCGCAGCTACAAGCGGTGCTTAAGAAGTTTCCAGCGTCGAAGTGGCATCAGTTCGACCCCGCGGGGCCGCATTCCGCGCGTACAGCATCGCAAATGGTCTTCGGCAAGCCGGTACATACGTATTACAAGCTCGAAACCGCCGGCATCGTAGTCTCACTCGATGCGGATTTCTTAGCCTGTGGTCGCGGATCCACTCGCTACGCCCGTGATTTTTCGACCCGGCGAAGGCAAGGCGACCGGCTGGACATGAATCGGCTCTATGTGATCGAGAGCACCATGACCGCGACCGGCGGAAAAGCCGATCACCGGCTGGCCTTGCACTATGCCGAAATAGAAGAGTTTGCGCGCGAATTGGCGGCTGCCCTCGGAATTGGTGGCGCAGGGTCCAGCAATGGCGCCTATCAATTCTGGGTAACCCGCATCGCCCGCGATCTCCAGGCGCACAAAGGCGCTTGCGTAATTATTCCGGGCGAGCACCAATCAACGGCGGTGCATGCCCTGGCTCACGCGATGAATGCCGCGCTGGGCAATTCCGGCCAGACCGTCATCTACACCAACCCACTGGAAGTGCAGCCCGTCGATCAGATCGAATCGTTGCGCGAGCTCGCGCGCGACATGAACGACGGAAAGGTCGATCTGCTTCTGATCATGGGAGGCAATCCGGTCTACAACGCTCCCGCCGACTTCGACTTTACCGCCGGAATCGACAAAGTCAAAACCTCCATTCACGCCGCGACTCAGTTCAACGAGACATCGCTGAAGACCACCTGGCACATTCCGGAGCCCCATTTTCTGGAGGACTGGGGCGACGCGCGTCGCTCGACGGCACCGTCAGTATCATCCAACCGCTGATTGCACCCCTATATCCCGGCTCGCGTTCGCAGCTTCAGATTCTCGATACCGTGCTGAGATTCCCCGGGCGCTCGTCCTATGAAATTGTTCGCGCATACTGGACCGACCATAGCGGCGCAAAAGACTTCGAGGCATGGTGGCGCAAGTCAGTGCACGACGGGTTGATTGCCGATTCCGCCCTGGCGCCAATTGAGGTGACGCCAAAGAATAACTTCGGCGCTCCGCGCCAGGCGTCTTCCGGCATGGAGATTGTCATGCGGCCCGATCTCTATATGTACGACGGCCGCTATGCGAACAACATGTGGCTGCAGGAGTTGCCGCATCCCATGACCAAGCTCACATGGGACAACGCCATTTTTCTAAGCCCTAAAACAGCTAAGCGGCTCCAGTTCGATAATCAGCAGCATGTTGAGTTGAAGTACGGCGGCCGCAGCGTATGGGGTTCGGTCTGGATATTACCCGGTCAGCCGGATGAATCCATTACAGTCGATCTCGGTTGGGGCCGCTGGCATTCCGGACGCGCTGGCAACGGCGCGGGCTTTAATGCCTACGCAATTCGCACCTCTGATGCGCTATGGACCGGAACCGGTGTGGAGCTTCGGAAGCTGGATACGCCTTACCCGCTGGCCACCACGCAAATGAATCAGTCCATGGAGCACCGGGACGTGGTGATTCGAAACACGCTGCAGGGGTACAAGAATAATCCTGATTTCGCAAAGCAAACAGAACACGAACCACCCGTCAATCTAACGCTCTACCCGCAATGGGATTACAGGGGCTACGCCTGGTCTATGTCGATCGATTTGACAGCCTGCGTCAACTGCCAGGCCTGCGTCGTGGCATGCCAGGCGGAAAACAATATCGCAGTGGTCGGCAAAGAGCAAGTGCTGGCCCGGCGCGCCATGCACTGGCTTCGAATCGATGTCTACTACGAAGGTGACGTCAGCTACCCGACTGCTTATTACTGTCCGGTCCCGTGCATGCAATGCGAAAACGCGCCCTGCGAGCTGGTCTGCCCCGTGCAGGCCACCAATCACAGCAGGGATGGCCTGAACGACATGGTCTACAACCGCTGTATCGGAACCCGCTACTGTTCCAACAACTGCCCCTGGAAAGTGCGCCGTTTCAACTTCATGCTGTTTCAGGATTGGAAAACCGAAACCTGGAAAATGCAGCGCAATCCGGACGTCACGGTCCGCAGCCGCGGAGTGATGGAAAAATGCACCTATTGCGTGCAGCGTATTCGGGAAGCTGAAATCAAATCGGCAAACGAGGAGCGCTTCATTCGCGACGGCGAAATTCAAACCGCCTGCATGCAGGCTTGTCCCACGCAGGCTATCGTTTTCGGCGATAAAAACAATCAGGGTAATCGGGTGGCCAAGCTCAAAGCTGAAAAGCTGAACTACGCCATGTATGCGGAGCTGAATACCCGCCCGCGAACCACATATCTGGCTGAGCTTCGTAATCAGAATCCGGAGTTTCAGGGTGCCTGAGTTAATTGCGCTGGAGGAACGGCAACGCCATGCGGCCCGGGGGCTGGATCCTAACAATCCGCTGGAAGTAGTAGCGCCGGGTACGACCTTCGAGACGGTGAGCGAGCAGATCAGTTCCATTGTGCTCACCCGTAAAACGCCGTTGTTCTGGTGGTGCACGTTCGGCTTCGGCTTGTTCCTCTTTATCGTATTCGGAATCGCGATCACGTATCTGCTTGCGAAGGGCATCGGTATTTGGGGCGTTGAAATTCCAGTCGCCTGGGCTTTTGCCATCACCAATTTCGTCTGGTGGATCGGAATCGGTCACGCGGGCACACTGATCTCAGCCTTCCTGCTGCTAATGAATCAGTCCTGGCGCAGTTCCATCAACCGCTTCGCCGAGGCGATGACCATCTTTGCCGTCATGTGCGCGGGGATGTTTCCGTTATTTCACCTGGGACGGGCCTGGATCTTTTACTGGATTCTTCCCTATCCCAATACGATGACTGCTCAGCCGAACTTTCGCAGCCCCTTAGTTTGGGATGTCTTCGCGGTCTCAACCTATTTCACGATCTCGGTCTTGTTCTGGTACATCGGAATGATTCCCGATCTCGGCACCTTGCGGGACCGCGCAGAGGGGGGCTTCAAGAAGGGCTTTTATGGCGTGCTCTCTTTCGGCTGGCGGGGATCCTCGCATCATTGGAAGCTGCACAAGACGGCCTGCCTGCTGCTTGCCGGCATCGCGACGCCGCTGGTGCTATCCGTTCATACGGTTGTCAGCTTCGATTTCACCATCGCGATTCTGCCCGGTTGGCACTCGACAATCTTTCCGCCGTACTTCGTCGCGGGGGCGATCTATTCGGGATTCGCCATGGTGCTGGTGCTTGGCATTCCGCTCCGCTCGGTCTACGGACTGCACAATCTCATCACGGTCCGGCACTTGAACAACTGCGGAAAACTGATGTTGGTGACCGGTCTCTTTCTGGCTTACACCTATCTGATTGAACCGTTCACGGCATGGTATAGCGGCAACGGTTTTGAGATGTACACGATTCACAATCGCGCCGTTGGACCGCATTCGTGGAGCTATTGGCTCGTAATTCTGCTGAATGTGGTGATTCCGCAAGCATTGTGGTTCTATAAGGTCCGCACCAGGGTGATCCCGCTATTTACCGTCTCAATGGTGGTGTTGGTGGGGATGTGGGTTGAACGTTTCATGATCATCGTCACAGCCCTCGATCGCGATTTTCTGCCTTCGTCCTGGTCGAATTTTGTCGCGACCTTCTGGGATAACGCAATGTTTTGGGGTTCAATCGGCATGTTCATTGTCTTGTTCATGCTGTTCGTGCGCTTCCTTCCAATGATCCCGATGTCCGAGGTGCGCGAATTGCTGCCGTTCTCACGGCCCGGTGGAGGAACCGAGAAATGAACGACTTCGGGACTTACGGTATGGTGGCCGAGTTCGACAGTCCCAGCGAGTTGGTGGATGCAGCCCACGAGGTAAAAAAGAAGGGCTATCGAAGGCTGGAAGCGTATACGCCGTATGCAATCAAGGATCTGGAAGAGATTATTCCAGGCCGGAATCTGGTGCCTCCCATTGTCTTGATCGGGGGATTGATAGGATCCGCGACAGCCTGGACGATGGAGTATTACATCGCCGCGATTGATTATCCAATTAATGTGGGCGGCCGGCCGCTATATAGCTGGCCGATGTTCATTCCCATCTTGTTCGAGCTGACGGTGCTGTTTGCCGGAACATTCGCGTTTTTCGGCACGCTGGCGCTGTGCGGCTATCCGCGGCCGCATTTCCCGTTATTCAATTTGCCCGAGTTCAGCGGAGCCACCAGCAGCCGCTTCTTTCTGTGCATCGAGAAACGCGATCCGCTGTATGATTCCGAGCTGACCGCCGACTTTCTCCGCGATCTCAATGCGATAGGAGTTTGGGAAGTTGAGAACATTTAGCGCCATCGCGATCTTTCTGCTGCTGTTGCTGACGGCCGCGTGCCGCCAGGACATGCAGGACCAGCCCAAATACAAACCGCTCGGCACGAGCCGCTTTTTCGCGGATGGCCGCATGGCACGGCCCATTCCGGCTGGAACCATTGCTCGCGATGAGCTGAATAACACCAATTCTTTTCACACCGGGGCCGAGAATGGAGCGTTTGTCGACACGATTCCCTTGAAAGTCGATTCGAAGCTGCTGCATCGCGGGCAACAACGCTTCGATATTTACTGCAGTCCGTGTCACGGATATACCGGCGATGGCAATGGGATGGTTGCTCAACGCGGCCTCAAGATCCCGGCGGACCTTCATACAGACCGGCTCCGCTCCGTGCCGCCCGGCTACATTTACCAAGTAATTAAGAACGGCTACGGAGCAATGGGGGATTACGGAGACCAGATTCCGGTGAACGACCGCTGGGCGATTGTCGCGTACGTAAAGGCTTTGCAGCTTAGCCGGGACGCCACCGTGAACGATGTGCCGGCGGAGCAGCGGCGCGAATTGATCGCCGGAAATCAATCGCAGACAGGATCTCCGCGATGACGACGGCCTCTGCTTATGATGTATCGCCCGAGCTGGAGCGCGATCTGCGGCGCGTGTTCGCGCCCGCCCTTGGTGCCGGAGTTCTTCTGGGCGGCGCAAGCATCATCGGCTGCATTTACAGTCCCGGCGACTTTTTCCATTCGTATTTGATGGGATACCTGTTCTGGCTGGGGCTGACGCTGGGATGCATGGGTATCGTGATGCTGCAGTATTTGACGGCCGGGGCCTGGGGAATCATGACGCGCCGCGCGCTTGAATCCGCAAGCCGGACTCTTCCGTTATGCGCTCTTCTGTTTATCCCCGTTGCTATCGGAATGCCGTGGCTTTACGACTGGGCCCACTCCGATCTGGTCAGGAATGAATACGTCCTGCGGCATCGCCATGTTTATATGAATCCGTCGATGTTCATCGGGAGGGCCATCATCTACTTCATCGTTTGGGGAATTTTCATGTATTTCCTGAACAAGTGGTCCCTTGAGCAGGACGAGAAGGGCGGATTGGAAAAGCGGCTTGCCAGGCTGAGCGCTCCGGGACTGCTTATTTACGTATTCACGATCACGTTTGCCACCGTTGACTGGGCGGAATCGCTGGAAAACAACTGGTTCTCGACCATTTGGGGATTCCTCTTCGTGGCTCGAGAAGGGCTGGCGGCATTCGCGTTCATCATTATCGTGATGGCGCTGCTTTCGCGGAGAGAGCCGCTGGCCAGTAGATTCAAACCGGCACACCTGCATGATCTGGGCAAATTGCTGCTGGTTTTCGTGATGTTGTGGGCTTATTTTGAGTTTTCTCAATTGGTAGTTATCTGGTCGGGTAATTTGACCGACGAAATCCCCTGGTATCTACACAGGTTCGCGACCTCCTGGGGCTGGCTCGGCGTAATGCTGATTGTGCTTGAGTTCGTCGTGCCGTTTCTCATGTTGCTCTCGCGGCCGTTGAAGAGAAATGTAATAGCTTTGTGCTGTGTCGTCAGTCTGATCATTTTCATGCGCTGGGTCGATCTAATGTGGATTGTCATGCCGCAGTACTACCAGCGCGGATTTCGATTGACCTGGATGAATATCGTCGTCCCTGCGTCGATCGGGTGTTTTTGGATCGCAGTATTTGTGTGGCAGCTTCAGAAACGCCCTTTGCTTCCCTTACGGGCTCCGAATCTCGAGAGGGCATTACTGCATGGCGAATAACAGCGTGCTTCAGGAACGCGAACCTCGAAACGACGATGTCCATTTCGAGCATACCGATATTGATATCCGGCACACGTTTATAACCGGCGTCTCGGTGCTGATCGGGATCTGGGTCGTGATCGTGCTGCTTTATTTTCTGTTCAGCTATCTGGCTAACGAACGGGCCCGGAGCAGTCCGCCCCCGCTGCCTTTCCATGCGCAAGGAAATCTGCCGCCGGAGCCGAGGCTGCAGCCAGCGCCGCAAAAGGATTTACAGGCGCTGCGCGTGCGCAATAAACTGGGAGCTGAGTCATTACTACTGGGTAGACAAAAGAAAGGGAACCGTTGCGATCCCCATCGAGCGAGCCATGGATATTCTCGCGGCGCGTGGGATTCCTCCTCAAAAGCAGCCGCCGAACCTGGTGCTGTCGCAGCCGGAGGCAGGTACGCGCCAAACAGGCTTCGAAGGAAAGGTGGCCCCGGAGCCGCGATGAAGGTCTTCGTGAGTATCGGGAACTGGATGGCCTGCGTTCCGCTCGCGCTGGCGATGGCTTCCAGCGGCGCACAAGCGGCAAGCACGCAATATCTGCCTCCTGACTTGAACGGGATCGGCATCGATCAGAATCTGAACGCTCCGATTCCACTCGATACGGTGTTTCGCGATGAGAGCGGCGCCTCGGTTCCGCTGGGAACGTTTTTCGGAAGGAAACCGGTGGTGCTGGCGCCGGTTTACTACACCTGCCCAATGCTGTGCAGCCAGATTTTGAGCGGCGTCGTAGCGGGGCTAAGACCCTTATCGCTGAAGCCGGGCCGCGATTTCGAGGTGGTTGCTATCAGCTTTAATCCGGCCGACACACCGGCCGAAGCCATGCTGAAACGCAATCAGTACTCTCACAGCTATTCAAGCAGAGCGGGCACTAACGGCTGGCATTTTCTGGTGGGAAGCCAGACCGCGATCAGCGCGGTAATGCAATCCATCGGATTTCATTACCGCTGGGATCCGGTGAACAAAATCTTTGTGCATGCGAGCGGAGTGATGGTCATTACCCCTGAAGGACGCGTCGCGCGCTACCTTTACGGCGTGGAATATGAGCCGAAGGACCTCGAACTGTCTTTGGTAGAGGCATCGCACAATCGCATCGGCTCGGCGGTGGACCGCATACTGCTGTTCTGCTATCACTACAATCCCCAAACGGGGAAATATGGCGCCGTCGTCATCAATTCGGTGAAGACCGGCGCAATTCTCATACTGGTCTTGATGGCCTTCGGAATGCTTTTCCTGTGGCGGTACGATCTTCGAAAACATCGGAGCGTCTTGAAGGAAGTTACTCGCCTATGATCACGAATTTTCGCTTGTGGCCTGAAGCGGCATCTTCGATCTCGGGGCCGGTAGATCTATTCTTCGTGATAATGCTGATCCTCTGCACCGCGGTATCCGTGGCTATCGCGGTCTTTCTGATCTACTGCGCAATCCATTATCACCGGAAACGTGAAAACGAACTGGGAAGCCAGGAACGGTATAACATCCCGGTAGAAGCGGCGTGGACAATCATTCCATTCATTCTCTTTATTGGCATGTTCATCTGGGGCGCGAAATTGTACTTCGCAATCGAGAGGCCGCCCGATAACGCAATCAACATGTACGTTGTGGGGAAGCAATGGATGTGGAAAATACAGCATCCCGAGGGCCAGCGCGAAATCAACGAACTGCACATTCCGGTGGGCAGGCCGGTGAAGCTGACCATGACCTCAGAGGATGTGATTCACGACTTCTTTGTGCCCGCCTTCAGGACCAAGCAGGATGTCTTGCCGGATCGCTATACTACCACCTGGTTCGAAGCGACGAAACCGGGCAAATATCACTTATTTTGCTCGCAGTATTGCGGAACCAAGCATTCAGGAATGATTGGCTGGATCTATGCCATGACCCCGGCGGATTATCAGAACTGGCTGACTCAAGGCGCCCCGGAAGGGTCGCTTGCATCGACCGGTGAAAAGTATTTCCACCAGTTCGGTTGCGCCAATTGTCATCATTTCAATAGCCAGGGGCGCTGCCCTGATCTTCGCAACTTATATATGCGCCCGGTTCTGCTGACAACCGGGAAGACGGTTATTGCGGATGATTCATATATTCGCGAGAAGTTGCACAACCCCGATGCCCAGGTGCCCTGGGGATTTTCTTCCGGCGTGATGCCGAATTTCACGGGGGTCGTCTCGGAGGAGAATATACTCGCTCTGATCTCTTTCATTAAGGCTCTAGGGCCGCAACCTGGCACCCAGGAGCCCTCAAGTTCGGGGACCGCTCCCACGGAATACGGAACACAAAAGGGAATTGGTGGACCCGGCGCCACATCGAACGCCGGTTCGCAGGTGGAGAAGCGCTGACATGATTGAAGCAGTTGCGGAAAAACTTGAAAAGAACTACCTGAACGAAAAGCAAGGACTGCTTTCCTGGCTGCTGACAACAGATCATAAGCGCATCGGAATTCTCTACACCTTTTCGATCACCTCCTTTTTCTTTTTGGGCGGATTCTTCGCGCTCATGATGAGGCTGGAGCTGCTTTCGCCGCGGAACTGGCTGGTCAGCGCGGGGACATACAACAAACTGTTCACCATGCACGGGATCATCATGGTTTGGTTTTTTCTCATACCGTCGATTCCCGGCACGTTAGGCAACTTTCTGATTCCGATCATGGTGGGCGCTAAAGATGTGGCGTTTCCAAAGCTTAACTTACTAAGCTGGTACATCTTTATGTTAGGCGGCACCGTAACCGTTTATGCTTTAATCCGGGGCGGCGTTGACACCGGCTGGACATTCTATACGCCCTTCAGCACCAGCTACTCCACCACCTACGTGGTCGCGGCAGCGGTCGGAGTGTTTATCGCCGGATTCTCGACGATTCTGACGGCCCTGAACTTTGTCGTGACCATTCATCGCATGCGCGCGCCCGGCCTGACCTGGTTCAAGCTACCGGTTTTCATCTGGTCGATGTATGCCAACAGCCTGGTCCTCATTCTGAATACGCCAGTACTGGCGATTACGCTCGTAATGATTGCGGTGGAACGCATCGCCAAGGTTGGAATCTTCGATCCCGCGCTCGGGGGTGACCCCGTGTTGTTTCAGCATATGTTCTGGTTTTACTCGCATCCGGCCGTGTACACCATGGTTCTACCTGGAATGGCAGTGATCAGCGAGATTATTCCTGTGTTCTCCCGAAAACCGCTCTTCGGCTATAAAGCCGTTGCGTTTTCGAGCGTCGCGATTGCGGTACTCGGATTTCTGGTTTGGGGCCATCACATGTTTGTGGCCGGCGAATCGGTGTATTCGGCCCTGGCGTTTTCCTTCTTCAGCTATTGCGTGGCCGTACCTTCCGCCATAAAGGTTTTCAACTGGACCGCCACCATGCACAAAGGATCGATTTCGTGGGACACCCCCATGCTGTACGCTATCGGGTTTATCGGCTTATTCACCATCGGCGGCATGACTGGACTGTTTCTTGCAGCCCTTGGGCTGGACGTCCACGTACACGACACCTATTTCGTAATTGCTCATTTTCACTACATTATGGTGGGTGGAACCGTGATGGCATTTTTGGGCGGCGTGCACTACTGGTGGCCGAAGATAAGCGGAAAGATGTACCCCGAAGGGCTCGCCCGGCTTTCCGCTCTGATTGTGTTTCTCGGCTTCAATCTGACCTTTTTCCCTCAATTTGTTCTTGGGTTCCTCGGGATGCCGCGGCGCTACGCCGCGTATCCGGAAGAATTCCAGATGTTACACGTGCTATCGACCGCTGGCGCCACTATTCTTGGCGTGGGATATGTTTTGCCGCTTTGTTACTTAATATGGTCCTGGCATTACGGTAGAGAGGCCGGGCCGAATCCCTGGCGCGCTCCGGGCCTGGAGTGGAAGACCACTTCGCCGCCGCCAACGCATAACTTTGAGATAACTCCGGTCGTTACGACCAAACTGCCGTATGACTTCGAGGCAATGAAGGAGGAACTGGAACTTGTCTGATCCGGTAACTCTCGAGCTTCGCGAGCAATTCGCCACAGTCGAACAACAACGCGGCACCGCAGATACGGGCATGTGGTTGTTCCTTATGACCGAGCTCATGATGTTCGGTGGCCTATTTGTCGCCTATACGGTCTACCGGTTTAACCATCCCCAGGCCTTCGCGGAAGGTAGCGCGTCGATGGACATTATGCTCGGCTCGATTAACAGCGCGATTCTGCTGACCAGCAGCTTGACGATGGGATTTGCCGAACTGAGCGCGAAGCTAGGGCGGCAGCGCCTATTAGGGATTCTGCTATTGGTTACGATTCTGATCGGTCTGGCATTCCTCGGAATTAAGTTCACCGAGTACTATGAGCACTATCAACAGCACGAGGCTCCGGGTGTCTGGTTCAACCACAGCGGTCCGCACGCGCCGGCGGTGCAAATGTTTTTCGTGTTCTATTTCATTATGACCGGACTGCATGCGGTTCACATGATCATCGGTATTTTCCTCATTTTGGGATTGATTGCCCGTAATGCCATCGGCAGCTTTTCGACCGCCTATCATACGCCCGTTAGCATCGTTGGGTTGTACTGGCATTTCGTCGACATCGTCTGGATTTTCCTTTACGCAATTTTCTATTTGCCGGGGTTACACAAATGAGCGGGCCTACCTGGAAGACCTATTTGTTCGCATATTTCGGCTTACTCGCGCTGCTGCTTGTCAATACGCTGATAGCTTTCCTCAATCTGGGCGCATTCGGCACTGTAACCGAGATAGGACTGGCAACCATCATGGCCTGTCTCGTGGCCGGCATTCTGATGCATGGGTTCTATCAGATGCGGTTAGTCCAGATCATCATTGCCGGCGGCGTGATCTGGTTTCTCATCATGATGTCATTGACAATGAATGATTACTTCACGCGCGGCTGGCTGCCATTTCACGAGGGGTGAGTTTCACCAAATCAACTTGGCTGCAACCTGCGACTGGCGGGAACTGGTAGCGGTACTTGTGATCAAGCCTGCGGAGCCGGAGGGTTGTGCTGAAGGCGACGTAAACACGATGAGGTTCGGGGTGTTGAAGTTCGCTTGATTCAAAACGTTGAACGCTTCGCCGCGAAGCTGCAGAGTTAGCCGCTTATTAATATGGAGGTTCTTGATTAGTGAGATGTCGAGTGCGTCGAGACCGGGTCCAGTAAACGCGTTGCGAGCCACATTGCCATAGGTGCCGTTCGGTGGAACGATGAACGCGTTTGGATCGAAGTACCGGTTGGGGCCGCCAAGGATCACCGGGCCGGAGAACGAGGGGTTGAACGAAGGACGGACGGGATTTGTCGTGTTGCCGTTGTTGGACGGGTTGAAACTGAGCTCTGGCGTAAAAGGGAACCCGGTGTTGTAGCTGAAGATGCCGTTAAGAGACCAGCCTCCGATCAACGGTTTCCCGTGTCCAAAAGGAAGCTCATATGTGCCACTCATCGCGAGCACCTGCCGGATGTCGAAGGTGGACGGCCCCCAATCCATGCGAAGGTTCCTGGCATCTTCCGCCAGGCCGGGAGCATTCGCGGCGGCACTGGCATTCAGCGTGTCGCCTTTGTCTAGCGATTTCGACCAGGTATAAGCAGTTCGAAACTGCAATCCGGCGGCAAAGCGCTTGCGCAGGTCGACTTCAAGCGCATTGTAATTGCTGTTGCCGTCCGAAACCCAGGTCCAGGTGCTGGCGAGAGCAGGATTGGCGAGCGGCGCTCCGGGCCGGTAGTAAGTTGTTCCGGGCGGATATGCCGCGGGACAGGGCGTGGCCGGGCAAATGGTTGGGAATGGTTGATTGAGATCTGCGCTAAGAGTCTCGTCATACCCGTGCGATCCGGTGTAGCCAATGGAGAGCGCGGTGTTCGGGGTGATCGACCGCTCTAGCTTGAACGTGTAGGCAATCACGGTCGGGGTGAAGAGGTCTGGCTGAACGCCGGCCGGAGCAATTTTCGACGCGGCAGGAATGCGGCCCGGAAGCAGCGGAAAACTCGAGAGCGGGAAATCTTTCAAAGTGATGCTGGTGTTGAAAGGCGCGTTCTGATCCAGGCGGTAACTGAGAGCGTCCTGCAGATCGTTATACAGTCCTAAGCCGGCGCGCAGGACAGTCTTGCCATTTCCGGAGGGATCCCACGCCAGCGCCATGCGCGGCTGCGGCAGGAATTTTGCGCGGTTTGTGGTGAACGTAGAGTTGGCGATGCGAGGCTGGGTTTCGATGAAACCATTTGCTCCGAAAACGAACGTGGAGGCACGCCCGTGCGCTTCGTTCCAGCCGTTTGTGAACTCGTTGCGAAAGCCGAGTGAGAGAGTGAACCGCGGCGAGAGATGAATTTGATCCTGAGCGAACCATGCTCCTTCCCAGGAGCGCCATCCCAGCGGCGTAGGCGAAGGAACAGCGGTAAACGTGGTGACCACGCCTTTCAGAAAGCTTTCGAGATTTCCAAACGTAGCCTGCCCGTATTGGCCGAGCGCCAGTTCGTCATTGGCCTGCACTCGCTGGAACCACACCCCGGCGCTGATCTGGTGAATTCCCTTAATGACCGCGATCTGATCCTGATAGGTGAACAGATTGCGCGTGGCAAAAAGATGGCTGCCATTGTTGCTTCCCGCCGTAGTGATGGAACTGGCTGTGTTTGGTGTAGCGCTGCCTCCAATCACGACTGCGCCGACCGGGCGCCCGCGAATGATAGCAGGCGCATCAACGGCGGGTTCGCCCGTATAGAAGTAGCTCGCGCGAGAGAAGCCGAATGCCGCGGTGTTGACCAGATCAGGTGAAAACGTGTGCGTTTCGTGCAGGCTCGCTACCTGCTCGCGCAGGCTCTCGATATCGAGCGCGAGCGGATTAGCGGTAGGCGTGTCATCGGCGCTATCGTCGATTGTGTAGCTGCCGCTGAGGGTGTCGCGTTCGGAAAGAATCTGATCGAGACGCGTGGTTCCGAAATCTTCGCGGATGGTCTGCTTCGGTGAGCTGAACGCTTCGGCGATGCCGCCGCTATCGACTGGAGAGTTCGGGTTCTGGACGGGCCAAAGAGATAGAAGCCGCGCGGCGACAGGATTTACGGAGACGTGCTGGCCGCCCGGCAAAATCCCCGCGCGTGCGTTGTTGTCAGGCACAAGGGTGACATCGCTCAATCGCAGGTTCTGGCGCAGACCCTCGTAATCTCCAAAAAGAAATGTCCGGTTCGGACGGAGAGCTCCTCCGACCGACCCTCCGAACTGATTCCTCTGGAACCCCGGTACGGAATTCTGATCGAAAAAATTGCGGGCATCGAAGGCGCTATTGCGCAAGAATTCATATGCCGAGCCATGGAATTCGTTGGTGCCGGAACGATTGACCACAAGCACTTGAGCCCCAGGCCGCTTGCCGTATTCGGCGCCATAGGTGCCGGTAAGGACGTTGAACTCGCGGATGGCATCCACTCCGAGCAACTCGCCGCTGGTGCCGCCCGGGGTCGTATTGATTTCGGCTGAGCCCGTGTACTCGATTCCGTCGAGCAGGAATAGATTCTCCTGGGGCCGCCTGCCTTCTACCGCGAACATGTTCGCGACCGCGGAATTCGAGATGCCCGGAGTCGAGTTGTTCTTTTGACTTGTATAACTCACGATGCCGGGATTCAGAGTGAGCAACTGATCGTAGCTGCGGCCGTTAAGTGGAAGATCTCTGATCTGTGGTCCTGTAACGAGACCGGAAGTTGGCGCGATTTCGGTAGAGACTAGGGGTGCTGCCTCATTCACGACAACCTGCTCGGATACTTGACCAAGCTGTAGTTTCAGATTGATGACCGCGGATTGGCCGACGGCGAGTGCGATTCCACGCTGAACCGCGATTTTGAAGCCGGGCTTTTCGGCTTGTACTTCGTACGTTCCCGCAGGCAACTGGGGGATTGCATAAAGCCCGGAATTGTTGGTTAAGGTCTTGCGTACAGCGCCCGATTCCAGACTGGTCAGAGTAATTTGCACATCGCCGGCGGCTGCTTCGGAAGGATCCTGCACGGTACCCGATAGAGAGGCTGTGCTCTGCGCCCGGGCAAACCCGGCAACGGCGCAGATCAAGGCAAGACTGTGTAATGTGAGCACGACGTATGTCCAGTATAATAGACAACAAGAATGGCAGAGATTCAGGCGAGGCTGAAGTCGATCAGAGAAGAGCGGAGAATGCCGGCGGCTGAGCTGGCTGGCCGCGCGGGGGTGAGCCGGCAAACCATCTACGCGATTGAAGATGGCAGTTTCATCCCCAACACAGCCATCGCGCTGCGCCTTGGCCGGGTGTTGGGTGTTTCGGTAGAAGCGCTATTTCCGCTGGATGAAGCGGCTCAGGAATCGGGATTTGCAATAAGAACCGAACTGCTGGATGGCACAGCTTCAGAGCTTAGGCCGGGCCAGCCGGTGCGCTTATGTTCGGTGGGAAGGCGGACATTGGCGGTGCCGGTTTCGCCTGTTTCAAACTTTTTGCCAACTGCCGACGGAGTGATCGAACGGTTCACCGGCCGCGGCGCTCATGTCAGGTCAATCAGGCCAGTGGGCGAAAAAGGCAAAACGCTGCTGATTGCCGGGTGCGATCCGGCCCTCTCGTTTGTTGAAGAACTGTTCGGAGCGTCGGATTTCCGGGTGGTGATCATTCCGTGTTCCAGCCGGAAGGCGCTCGAATGGTTGAAGCAAGGCCGGATACATGTCGCGGGCTCTCACCTGCGAGATCCAGTAGCCGGCGAATACAACACTCCTGCAGTGAAGCGGCTATTTTCGAAAGGCGGCGTGCGGGTCGTAACGTTCGCGGCCTGGGAAGAGGGGTTGGTGACGAGGCATACGAACCCCAAGAGCATCCGCTCGATCGCGGATTTCGCCCGCAGCGACGTGACCATCATCAACCGGGAGAAGGGCTCGGGAAGTCGTGGGCTGCTCGATTCCGGGCTGGCAAAAGCCGGTATTCGAGCGAGTTCCGTAACGGGGTTTGGGCGCGCGGCAGAAGGGCACTTACCGGCTGCGTATGCGGTAGTATCGGGCTCGGCTGATTCCTGTATTGCAACGCGCTCGGCAGCGCGCTGCTTCGGGCTGGAATTTGTACCGCTTGCGGCAGAACGATTCGATCTGGTGATCGCCAAATCGACAGCCGCGACTTCGGTGGGTGCTGCATTGCTCGATCTTTTGAACCAGTCCAGCTTGCGGCAGAAGCTGCGGATGATTGCGGGATACGATACCTCGCATACCGGCGCGGTTTTGATGTAATGGAAAGCGCCCTCATCAGTCGCAGCTTGAATGAAACCTGCCTTCTTCGAATCGACTTCCGCTCTGCGCGCATGGTTTGAGAAGCATCATAACCGGCTTGAAGAGCAATGGATCGGTTTCCACAAAAGAGGTTCAGGCAAGCCCAGTATCACCTGGCCGGAGTCAGTAGGGGTAGCGCTTTGTTTTGGCTGGATCGATGGTGTCCGGAAGAGCATCGACGAAGACTGTTATGCCATCCGATTTACACCGCGGAAAACGGGAAGTATCTGGAGCGCAGTAAATATCAAGCGCGCGCAAGAACTCGCGGAAATGGGGCTGATGCACCCAGCGGGGATGGCTGCCTTCAAGAAGCGCGACAACGCAACGTCAGCAATCTATGCGTACGAACAACGCAAGGCGGCTACGCTGGACGATGTCCAAGAACAAGAGTTTCGTGCAAACAAGAAAGCTTGGGATTTCTTTCAAGCCCAAGCGCCATGGTATCGGCGGACTGCCACGTATTGGGTGATAAGCGCGAAGAGGGAAGAAACGAAGCGTAAGCGCCTCGCGATGCTCATTTCAGATTCGGAGCAAGGCCGAACCATTGGGCAACTCACGAGACCAGATCAGAGTCGGCCCAGACGGCAGTAGGTTTCGTACTCGCGCTCAATCGCCTCCAAAAGCCGTCGTTCGCGCTCTCCGTCCCGGCGGCGCTCCACCCATTCGGATGCAAAAATCAAGAAGCTGAACAGCAGGGCCATTGCAAAGATCAGGTTGCCCAGGTCCGGAAGAAGATCCATTGCTTTGGTCATCTCAAAGAACCTGCATTGCCTCTATTTTTATCACCTTCTACCCGGGAGCGGGCAAACGGTCTCCACCTCTAGTCGCGGATGAAATTCAATCCGAAGCCCGGTGACATATCAGCCAGGCTGGCGTAAACTAATTGCATTTCCTTCCGAGCTGCGTGCTGAAAATCAATTCTGTTCCCATCACCGTAACTGAGCGCAGTATCCGGTATCCAGGCTGGCGAGTCGTCATGGCCTCTTCAGTCTGTGTATTTGTCAGCTTCGCTTCCTTGCTCGTCTATACCTTCGGTGTATTTCTCAGGCCCATAGCGGAGGAATTTCACTGGTCGCGGGAGGCGGTATCGGCCGCCTTCGGGTTGGCGGCACTCGCGGTCGCAGTGTGTTCGCCCCCGCTCGGCCTATTGCTCGATCGTTTCCCGGCGCGGCGCATTATTCTTCCATGTCTCACCATTTTTGGTTGTGGATTCGCATCGCTCTCGCTGCTGACACCCCATCTGTGGCATTTATACGCGGTGTTCATCCTGCTAGGCATTGTCGGCAACGGAACCGCGCACCTGGCATACACACGCGCTCTTTCCACGTGGTTTGACGAGCGCCGTGGGGCTGCCTTTGCGGTCTTACTTGCCGGCGGAGCGTTTGGCGCCATGGTTCTACCTTTATTTACGCAATCGCTCATCAGCGTGGCCGGGTGGCGCAAAGCGTTCGCGGTGCTTGGCGGCATGGTTCTCATAGTCGGCTTGCCGCTCGGGTCACGGATACGCGAGCGTTCTGCTCAGGCGCATTCGGCCTGTGCTTCCGAGCAAGGCGCTTCCATCCTCGAGGGCTTACGGTCAAGAATATTCTGGATCATCGTGACCGTGCTTTTTCTGTGTTCGATCAGCCAGAACGGAGCCATAACGCACCTTGCGGCTTTGCTTACCGACCGTGGGATTCCACCTGGAGCGGCGGCCCTGGCCGTCTCTGCACTTGGCGGCGCAACTCTAACCGGCCGGCTCTTAACAGGATGGCTCCTCGACCGCTGTTTTGCACCGCGCATCGCCTTCTTCATCCTGGCCGTCGCCGCTTTCGGCACCTTTCTGTTGTCCACCGCCCGATCCCTGCCCGCAGGAATTTTGGGCGCTGCGTGTATCGGCGTCGGAATGGGAGGCGAAGCCGACATTACTCCCTATCTGCTCTCGAAATACTTCGGTCTGCGATCGTTCTCTACACTTTATGGCTTTAGCTGGACCGCCTATGCAGCCGCAGCGGCAATCGGTCCGGTAATTATGGGCAAAGCCTTCGATCTGACCGGCTCATATCGGACGCTCTTAGTAGATCTCGCGCTGTCGACCTTGATTGCCGCGGCCCTCATGCTCTTCCTGCCCCGCTATTCATCGGCCGCAAGCGACGCGCAAATGCAGCTAGCAGGAGTGGCGGCAAACACCGCGGATTGATAGCACGCTTTCCATCACCGCCCGCTGCCGCACTCGAATTGAAACGAACTGAGCAGGCGGTTCCAGACGGATTCGAAGCGCGCGAACTGATCGGCGCGGCATTCCAGCTCGAACCGAAAGAGATTGTCTTTGCGGCTGACGAAAATGACCTCGTCGATCCAGGTACTCCGGTCTTGCGGGTCGTAGTAGCGATCCCTGGTAAGGAGAGCGGCATTTCCGAGAAATTCCATGCTGCGTTTTTCCAGCACTTCCATGCGCTCGGCCCGTTCGAAGGTCTTCAGCCCGTTTAGGTGAATCTGAAGGTTTTCCACCAGGCTGACGGCAGCGGTGTGCGGCGCATCCTTGGGCAGCGGGGGCACTACGCCAACGTCGATCTCGCCGAGCGGCCTGGAGTATTTTTTCAGGCCTGTTTCAACGTAAAAACCGGCCCCATCGAAGGCATCTCCCCTGAACCAACGGCTGGGATAGCTCAGGCAGTACCCAAGCTGCCGGTTCCGATATAGCTTCCAGGACCGGTCCTGTTTTGGCGGAGAGGATGTGGCTGCGCCGGTGGAAACAGTAGGGATCAAGACGGACAGGCAGCAGAGCAGCATGCCGGGCCAGCCGGGCTTCGAGACCATTAGGGGACAGGCTCTCACATTTTTGACGAAATTTCCAGAGCTAAAGCGTGCGAATGGTAATAGATCGGACGCCTTCAGGTTTTTCTTTGAGGGGTTTCAGGAGAAGGCGGCGCACAAGCGGCGACTTTGTGTTTGCAACCGGGAGGTGGCACGAATGGACGAGCGTCGCAAGCAGATTTTGGTCACGTTGGCGCAAATGGACAAGCAATTCGGCAAAGGATCCGTTCTGATGCTCGGATCGAAAGCGGCGCTGCCGGTTGAGGTAATTACGACAGGGTCGATTGCCATCGACAATGCTTTGGGCGCTGGCGGACTGCCTCGCGGTCGCGTGATTGAGATTTTCGGACCGGAGTCTTCGGGCAAGACGACACTGGCTCTGCACGTCGTGGCAGAGGCACAGCGCGCAGGCGGTAATGCGGCGTTTATTGATGCCGAACACGCGCTGGATCCCACCTATGCGGCCCGGCTCGGGGTGGATATCGAGAACCTAGTCGTGTCGCAGCCGGATTATGGCGAACAGGCGCTCGAGATCGCCCAGGCGCTGGTGAACTCGCAAGCGGTGGATGTCATCGTGATTGACTCGGTGGCAGCCTTGACGCCAAAAGCCGAAATCGAAGGTGAGATGGGCGACAGCCACATGGGCCTCCATGCTCGGATGATGTCGCAAGCCTTGCGGAAGCTGACCGCATCCGTTTCGCGCGCGAACATGTGCCTGATTTTCATCAACCAGTTGCGTGAAAAGATCGGCGTGATGTTCGGCAATCCCGAGACGACCACCGGAGGCCGGGCGCTGAAATTCTATGCCTCGGTCCGGCTGGACGTGCGGAGAATGACGGCCATTAAAGACGGCGAAGTCATAGTAGGGAACCGCACGAAAATCAAGGTTGTCAAGAATAAGGTGGCCGCGCCGTTTCGCGAGGTGGAAGTAGACATTCTGTACGGCAAGGGCATCTCACGCGAGAGCGATGTGCTCGACCTCGGGGTGCAGCACGCGATCGTGGAAAAAAGCGGATCCTGGTTCAGCTATAAGGGCGAGAGAATCGGCCAGGGACGCGAGAACGCGCGGCAATTGCTGATCGATCGCCCGGAACTGCGGCAGGCCATCGAAACTGATGTCAGGCACACACTGGGGTTGGATGGCAGCAAGAAGGCTGCCGAATTCGAGTTGACGACCGTAGCATAACCGGCCATCTCCGCTAGAATTGGCACATGAGCACGGTCCAGACCGAGCCAATCTATCACCTCGAGCGAATTGACGGGCGCGAGATACAGAAACCGTTGCCGAAGAAGCTGCACTTTCTGATTGAGCGTTATCTGGTAATCGTGCTATCGCGCGATTTACCGAAACGATATGTGGCTGGCCCCGAGTTGAACGTGCTCTGCGGCGAAGACCGGCTCGTTCCAGATGTCTCAGTGGTGGAACGTAATGCGCGTTACGAGGATGGCGATCTGGCGGATCCGCCCCTTTTGGCAGTTGAGATTCTTTCGCCAGGGCAGACACTGGGCCAAATGTTTGGTAAAGCAGACCGCCTCTTACGGGCGGGCGCGCCTGTTTGCTGGGTGATCTGGCCGGAGCGCCGTCAGGCCTGGATGTACTCATCCGATCTCCTGATTGAGGCCAAGGAAACGCTCACCGCCTCGCTAAGCGACGGCAGCCATCTCGAAATCAGCCTCGCCGAGATGTGGGCGGAGCTGGATTAACTAGGCTGAGGCGCGAAAGCTCTTGAGCATCATCAGATAGCGCTGGATCTTGCCAGGAAAGAGGGAAGCCAGACAGGTTGAATAAACGGTAACTCCAGTGGCGATCTCACAGGCAAGCCTCTGAGTGGCAGAGATGTTGGAAGGTAGTCCAATCGAAACCAAATAAACGGAAGCCGACATAATGGCAGTGCTGATGAAAGATGGTTTCAGTGCCTGAAAATACCGACTCACTGGAAGATTAATCCTATGCAAGGTGCGCCGCAAGAGTGGGATTGTCGCGAAAGGATAAACGAGTACCCAAACGCTAGCAATGCCTACTACTCCCCACCGGCTAGCAATCACGAACGAGATTGGCAAGACCGCCAGCGTCGCGAGCGAGTTCCACATTCCAAACCGAGTTTCACCTACAACGTTAATCACTTGTGGCAATAGAGCCACGACGGAACGAAAAAACGTGTAGAGAGCCAGTAACTGCATGGGAACGATAGCCGCTCTCCACTGCGGCCCGCAGACGAGTGGAATCGCGATCGGCGCTACAAGTGCGAAGCCCGAAGTAACCGGAAACATGATAACTGCAAGGACCTCAGTTAGGGATGTCAGCCGCTGGCGCAGCGCTTCTAAGTCATGCTGTACGGACGCAAAAAACGTGGGAGTTATAGACGTGACGAGAGCCACGATTTTTTCGCCGGGAAGGTTTGCGAGATTCCAAGCTACTGTATACGAGCCGAGAGCAACCTTGCCAAGCAGTCGTCCCGCCACAACGAAATCGGCATTGGAATAGAGATACCAGGAAACACGCGACACTAAAATGCGCAAGCCGAAAACAATCGACGAATAGATTACCCTGAACGCAGGCCGTTCCAAACGAACCGGGCGGCAGCGAACAAAAAGGGCGGCGCCGACCATAGCACTGAAAACGCCACTGAAAGCGATGCCCCAATACCGGAGGCCGAGGACAACCAACAGAGCGTTGCCAAGCGCCTGAACAATCGACTGTGTGGCATCAATTCGGGAAATGAGACCGAAGCGCAAGTCTTTCTGCAACAGGGCGTATGGAACACTTTTAAATGCCGCAATCAAAAATGTCGAAGCCATAAGCGGAATTAAAGCGCGAAGCTCCGGCGCGTGGAAGAAGCTGGCCAGCGGAAAGGCGCAAAAACAAGAAAGTGCGGTTCCCGCTATTCCCAGAACGACCGCTGCGGTGTTTAGTTGAGAGATCTGTTTGGCAGTAAGGTCGCGCAGGGCAACGATGGCTGTTCCGATACCAAATTCACTGATGAGTTCAACCAATCCAAGATACGTTACGGCTAGTCCTAACAAGCCGAACTCGCCTGGTGAGAGGAAGCGAACGACCACTAGGGTAGAAGTCCAAGCGAAAAGCTGAGAAACGCACTTCCCAGCGCCTGTCCAGGCAATCGCCCTGGCTAAGCGATGTCCAGACGTACCGAGGGCTGGTTCAACCGCCGATATCGGAGTGGCAACTTCAGTCATGATGAACTGAAACAGCTTTAGCTTTCATCACCAACCTCGTTCCAGCCCCATAGGGGACTGATCGGCAACAACGAAGCAATGTCTTAGCCGGATGGTTCTAGTACTTACCTGAGGGCAAGTGGCTAGCTAGGCCGGAGGCGCGGGGTGTAAGGGCTTTACTCCCACTCAATCGTTCCGGGAGGCTTGTGGGTCAGGTCGTAAAAAACGGCCGCGATTTGTGGGATCGTAAGAATCTGGCGGGTCAGTTGATCGATCATTTCAGCCGGCATCAGAACCACGTCAGCCGTCATGCCGTCAACTGAGTTGATGGGGCGCAGTACAACCGACTCAGGCGCGCCTTCGGTTCCAACAGGAAGCAGCACCACCGGGAACTGCCAGACCTGATCCTCAAAGCTGGTCTTCGAGCAGAATTCGCGCACCATCGCATCCGCTTCACGCAGAATGTCCAGCCTGCCCTTCGTAACCGCAGACTGGAAGACTTGCAGAGCACCGAGCGCTCCTTTTGCCCCGCAGAGCGCGACTACACGATTGATATCAGACCGGCTATTGGTCAGCGAGGGCGCAGTCTTTTTGACGTCCACTTGAGTGGGCTTGTGTGCCAGCGCCAGCACGTTCCGATAACTGCGTGCATCGCCCTGCACGCCGACAGAACGGACGGGCAGAAGAAAGCCTTCCGCAATCTCAGCGACGGTTCCGTCCCGCTCCGAACACAAACAGCGGATGGCCAGCCCGGGGCCTGGGAATGGATGCCGCGATAGAAATTTTTCGGGTAGGCCTAACTCGCGGCCAATCTCGCGGACCTCGTCCTTATAAAAGGAAGCGAGCGGCTCAACTATCCGGCCGGAGCTTATCAGCGCTTGAATCCCCGCCACGCGGTTGTGATGGGTTTTGATCAGGTCTGCTTTCGCCGTTCCACCGGATTCGATGGTGTCAGGGTAAATCGTACCTTGTCCCAAAATCCAGTGGCCGTCGAGAAAATGCTCGGTGCCAAGAACGCGCTCCTGCACCTTAACAAACTGTTCGCCGATAGCTAGGCGCTTTTCTTCTGGATCGTAGATGCCGTGGAGTGCTGCCAGAAACTCGTCCTCGGCATAATCGACCAAAAAGTTCCGGGCGCCCAGTTCCGTAAAGATCCCACGCACGAACTCTGTCTCGCCGCTGCGCATTAGACCGGTATCCACGTATATGCCGAAAACGCGGCCGGAGCCAAGCGCGCGCAGGCACAGTGTATACGCGACGGTGGAATCAACCCCGCCGCTCACAAAGAAGAACACGTTGCGATCCCCAACAATCGCGCGAATCTGTTCTTCCACGATGGGTACGCGCCGCGAGACATCCCAGTCTTGTTCCGCGCCACAGATGGAAAACACGAAATTCTCAAGTACACGCCGCCCGGCATGTGTGTGGACAACTTCCGGATGGAACTGAATGCCGATACAGCTTGCGCTCCGGATCGGACATCGCCGCCACGCCGGAAACCTCGCTGGCGCCCGTAATGCGAAAGCCTGCCGGAACCGCAGCCACGATATCGAAGTGGCTCATCCATATCTGTGAGTTTTGAATGCCCTCCCAGAGTGCGTCAGCACAACTCACGCTCAAGTGAGCGAGTCCGTATTCACCGCGCGACCCCTTCTCTACGCTGCCGCCCAGGTGTCGGGCAATCAGTTGATGCCCGTAACAGATGCCGAGAACCGGCACTCCGGCGTTAAGAATGCCCGGATCGATGTCCGGGCTGCCCGATTCGAGCACGCTAGCAGGTCCGCCGGAGATAATAATTCCCTTGCGGCCGCGCAACTCGGAAGCAGGTATGTCGCTGGGCTGTACATCCGCGTATACGCCCAGTTCGCGCACGCGGCGCGCGATCAGATGCGTGTATTGCCCGCCCGTATCCAGCACCGTAATCTGCGGATGCAACGACGTGTGGAGCGGGCTTTCAGCCTGCCACGCCGGCCTCCAACCCGGCGTTTCGTTTTTCAAATGGCACCGGCCCTAGTGCAGGCTCGCCCGCTGCTTCTCAAACCGGGTCTTCGATTGGGCCAGCAGGTTGGCCGCCTTCGGCATGGCTTCAATAGCCTTTTGGATCTCCGGGTCCTGTTCAACCGCGATCCGCTGCGAATCCTCGTAGCTAAACGCTGTGATGTACATTTCCGCGCGGAGCTGATCCCGTAACCAGGTATGATCGCGTGTCCAGTCGGCCTCTGAGAATTGAAGGTGCTGCTGTTTCAATAGCCAATCGTGGAAGCTGTCCAGAACGGTTTCATCCGGCGTCCAGCCCTTCGGGAGTTTCGTCGGATGGTCGCCGAAGTAAAACGCCGAGAAATTGAAGAAAGCGTTCTTTCGCGCGACGTTCAATTCGAATGCGTCCAGTTTCGGCGCGTCAAATTTTTCGTCTGGAGTAATGCCGCCGCCCCCGTAAACAACCCGGCCCAGGTCGGTCTGCTTCACATCCTGAGGATCTTTCGATTCGCCTCGCTTCCCGTAGTAGTAATCGAGAAAAGAGATGTTGGAATAGTTCCGCTGAATGAGCCGTCCGCTGGGTGTGTAATAGTGCTGCGTCGTGAGCGCCAAGCCAGTGTTGTCGCTTAACGGATAAACGGTTTGGACCAAGCCTTTGCCGAATGTAGTATCGCCCAGTATCCAGGCGCGGTCATGATCCTGCAGAGCGCCGGCGACAATCTCGGCAGCCGATGCTGAATACCGGTTCACCAGGACAACAATGGGGTAGCTTTCGCCATATTGGCTGCCGTGAGCCAGATAGGGCTTCTCGGAGTAGGCGCGGCCTTTATGCGACACAACCACCTGGCCCCGATCCAGCCAGCGGCCCGCCGTGGCAACACCTTCCTGCAATAAGCCGCCCGGATTTTCGCGAAGATCGAGAATCAGTCCCTTGATATTCGGCTCCCCAAGCGCCTTGAGATTGTCTTCCACTTCCTTGCTGGTGGTTTCTGTGAACCCCTGGATTCGCATATAAGCGATTCCAGGCTTCACCCAAAAAGCGGTATCAACGCTGTTGCGCGGAATCTCGTCCCGCACCAGGTTGAATGTGATCGGTTTCGAAGAGCCTTCCCGGTTCACAATGACCTGAACCCTGGTACCCTTGGGACCCTTCAGCATGTCCGCGACTTCCGTAGTGTTCAGGTTATCGACGCGCTTGTCGTTCACTTCCATCAAAAGATCGCCCGGACGGATGCCAGCTTTGTAAGCCGGTGTGCCGCCAAACGGGTGAATCACCATCGGCTTGCCCGTCCGCGGCTGGGCTCCGATCAGCATGCCGATTCCGTAGTACATCCCGTGCTGCTCTTCCCTCAGGCCGGCGAATTCTTTCGGATCGAAAAAGTTTGAGTGTGGATCCAGCGTTCGCAGCATGCCGGGAATCGCACCCCTATATATGGCTTTGTCCGGCGACAGCCTGTCCGCATAGTTCTGGTCGACGATATCGTAGATCTTTGTGAAAGATTCGATGCTCGCCTTCAAGTCTTCGTCGGATGTGGTGCTCGCATTGTGCTGCGATTCTTGCGGAGCCGCTGAAATGGTCTGAGCACCGGGGCCGAATAAGCCGCCAACGAGCGCGCAGGACGCTAAAAACAGGGGAACAAATAGAAAATACCGCCGCTGGGACGACAAATAAACCTCCAGGGTCTGTTTTCAGTATAGACGCTAAAAGGACTGACCCTGCGCCAGCGGCTAAACGGCGGCTCTTGCTCTCTTGGCAAGCCCTGTTTCGCTGCGGCTCCCTTTTCTGGGTACTTCGTCCAGCCGTTTCACCTGATCGCTGACGCAAACCAGAAACATTGGCTGCCGCGCATTCTTCAGCAGATCGATAATACGGTCCTGCTGATCCTCCAGGTAAATCGATTTCCCGTCTGTAAGCAGATGCAGTCTGGAATCGGACGAGAGTATGTCGGCCAGCCGGCGGCCCATCTCCCGCTGCAGGAATCGCAGTACACGGCGGATCTTCTGTAGTGAAAATCCTTTACGCCGCAGCTCCGCAATCACCGTTATCTCGATGACCTCTTCGGGCAGATAAATGCGCTTGTGCCCTTCGTGCCTGGGCGAGACTACCTTGCGCTCATCCCACCACTGCAGTTGCCGCAGGCTGACCTGGGCGATCTTCGCAACATCCGTACTGGTATAGGTGCGCTGTGCCGGGCTTTTATCCCCGCGCGTCAGCGCAGCTTCGCGGCCTAAATCAGGACGGACTTTCCGTGTTTTGAACATGACGCCCGATTTCCGTTTTGGATTAGAATGACTCCCCAGATTTTACTAGAACTTGAGAGAAAAACAAACAGAATTCGTAGCCGATTGATATCCTGATCTTTACAGCGTACTCCCGCTGCTATTCTTCTCCCGGAATCGAACTACCATTTGAAGATTGGATTTGTAAGTCTCGGGTGCCCGAAAAACCTGGTCGACACCGAGGTCATGATGGGCCAGTTGGTGGCCTGCGGGCACGAGCTCACGCCGCAGCCGGCCGAAGCGGACGTGATTGTTGTGAACACGTGCAGCTTCATTGATCCGGCAAAGCAGGAATCGGTCGACACGATTCTGGAAATGGCCGAATACAAGAAAACAGGCAAGGCTCAGCGCCTGGTAGTGGCCGGTTGCCTAGTGGAACGCTACCGGACAGACATACGGAAGAACATTCCAGAGGTAGACGCGGTGCTGGGCACGAATGAGCTTGGGCAGATCACCGCATTATGCGAGGGGATGACGGCGAATGAAACTGCTCCCGAGCCGTATCTTTACCACGATCTCACGGCGCGCGTTTTCACCACGGCCCGGCATTCGACATACATAAAGATTGCCGAGGGATGCGATCATCCGTGCTCATTCTGCATAATTCCCCAGTTCCGGGGAAAGTTCCGCAGCCGCCGATTTGAAAGCGTGGTGAACGAGGCCGCGCGCATGTTCGCCATGGGAGTGCGGGAAATCAACCTGATCGGCCAGGATACGACGTGCTACGGAGAAGATTTTGGCCTCAAGAACGGCCTCGCGGATTTACTCGCGCGGCTTGCCGGGATTCCTACCGAGCTTCCGAAGTGGGTTCGTTTCCTGTATGCCTATCCGAACAAGATCACCCACAAACTGCTGGATACAATTGCAGAGCACGAGGCGCTTGTAAAATACATTGATATGCCGCTGCAGCACGCCAGCGCGTCGGTGCTGAAGCGCATGAAACGCGGCGCGAACGCTGCTATCTTTCTAACGCTGCTGGAACGTATTCGAGCGACTATCCCGGAGGTCGCGATACGGACGAGCATGATCGTCGGATTCCCGGGCGAAACGGACGCCGATTTCGATGAGCTGTGCCAATTTGTCCAGGCGGCGCAATTCGATCGTCTGGGCGTCTTTTCCTACAGCGATGAAGAAACCAGCGGCAGCTTCCACCTGGACGGCAAGCTGGACAAGCACACCATTTATAACCGCAAGCGCAGGCTGATGTCGCTCCAGCGGCGCATTTCGCAGCAGCGCAACAAGCACTTGATTGGACGTGAGCTGCCGGTGCTGGTGGACGGGCCGTCGAAGGAAACGGAACTGTTGTGGGAAGCCCGGCTTCCCACTCAGGCTCCGGAGATTGATGGCCTCTGTTACATTAATGACCTCGGCCAAACAGCCGCGCGCGCCGGAGAGATGAGAACGCTTCGCATCACCGCGGCGCACGATTACGATTTGGTGGGTGAACTGGTGGACACACCGGAGAATGGCTACCTGCCGGCCGCCGACGCGCCCAACTTTTTTCCCATTCTGCAGGCCTGAGCCCTATCCCGCTCCACCGGCCCTATCGAAATATACGTACGAGAACCGACCCCGCTCGAATCTAGGTTTTAGAGGAGATTGACCCAATGAAAGTCTTGAAAGTCGCGGCCTTCGCCGGTGCGGCGCTATTCACCTTCGCAGCCACAACCCTGGCCGACACTGCCGCGGAACGGCTGGATGAGTCGGCAACTGTTTTGAAAGAAATCATGACTGCGCCGGATCGCGGAATCCCGCGAGATCTGCTTGCGAAAGCAAGCTGCGTCGTCATCGTTCCTGGGGTTAAGAAAGCAGCGTTCGTTATCGGAGGAAAGTTTGGGAAAGGGTTTATGGTTTGCCACAACCCGAATAGTACCGGGTGGGGCGCTCCTGCCGCCGTTCGCGTTGAGGGCGGCAGCTTCGGTTTCCAGATTGGCGGCTCTGCCACGGATGTCGTGATGCTCGTTATGGATCCCAGTGGCAAAAAGGCGCTGCTGCAGAGTAAATTCACCCTCGGGGGCGACATTAGCGTTGCCGGCGGTCCTGTCGGCAGAACCTCGAGTGCCGAAACCGATGCCCAGATGAGAGCCAAAATTCTTTCGTATTCGCGCTCGCGTGGCGCCTTCGCCGGGATCGCGCTGAACGGAGCTACGCTTCGCCAGGACTTGGATACCAACAAGGAACTCTACGGCAAGACTCTGACAAACAAAGAAATCATCATGAGCGACATGAAACCGCCCGCGGCTGCATCGGAGTTGATCTCCGCTCTGAATGAGTACTCTCAGGCACGGGGATAATCGTCTGGAGCTTGGACATTTTCCGGGCTGTGAGAAAGTTACACGGCGCAGATACCTCTACCGAGCCGCGACCATCGGGAGCGGTTTCTTGAGTCACTCACGTAACTTATTACCGGCAGGCGGCGGGTGTGCCGCGTGTTTATGCGTGCTTGTATAAGTGCTGCCATTTTCGGCACCGTGCTGCAACTCAATCCGAAGTCGGCCACGAAGTCATGCAAGCGTTTATGGGCAATCGGCAGCAAGCCGAACTACTTCCACCGCGGCCAGTTCCCTACTATTCGGGAAGCGGTTCTCAATGATTTTGGAGAAGCGCTTCCCACCCAGCAGGCATTGTCCGCTCTTTCTCCTTAGAGCGATCCGTTGAGCGATATAACGATTACAAGAAAGGTTCCCGAAAATGGTTCGTGGGATTATCAGATCAATAAATCCCGTATCACGCCGACCGTACCGCTTCCCTAAGGCAATAATGCCTTACATCTGCTGCTTGTCAGTTCTTATTTTATCCCCGCGGATGGTGATTGAGGGTGGCCAGCAATCCGGAACTGCGTCGGATTGTCAGTTGATTCAGCGCGCTGCCACAATCCATTCACGTGTGAGCAAGCCGGGGGTTACCAGGCATGAGACAGAACAATATTTTAAAGAGGATGGCGGCGTTCAGTTTGCAGCTCCTGTTAGGTACATGTATAAGGAATGTCATTACATCAAGGCCGACATCACGTTCACTCCTGCTAAATCCGGTTCCAGCGCAGATGATACAGTCGACCATACATCGAAGTTATACATCGAATTTCCAATAACGGATTAACAACCATAGATTGCGTCGGAGCGGGAGGGATTGACAAAGTTAGTTTGACAGACCTTTGGAAAACGTGCTCATATTCCCTTCGACAAACATTCATTCTAAAGCCTACGGACCCTATCGGTGTCGTTCACTGGGAAGCAGGCAATCGTAGTAACACCAACGGGGCAGTTTGTCCCCTATGGCGGCATTGCTGAATACGGCAGCAGATTCAAGATGTGGATAGGAACGGTTGAAGCGAGTATGACGAATTAGCGCCAGTCGCCTGTCGATCATTTGGCTCTAAAGAAATGCACTGGGCCGCCCAGATGTACTGCCCGACGGCCGTCCCAGCTCAGAGCGAGCCGGCAAACGTGCAGGTGCCTGACCATGTTTGCGTCGATATTGACGCCCGAGTAGGCGGCGATGGCGCATCACAAGCTCTCCGAAAAAGCTATTCCCTACCAGTTCATCAGCTTACCTCCAAAAATCCCGCTGAGCCACAACGCCCGCATTCTATTCTTCAGGCGGAGAACCCTATGTCTACTCAAGCCCAGGTCGCGGCCAATCAAGCGAACGCGCATCATTCCACCGGTCCAAAATCCGCTACCGGTAAAGCCATTTCGTGCCAGAACAATTTCCGCCACGGTTTCACTGGCGCTTTCAGGGTTCTCAGCTCCGAGAACCCAGGCGAGTTCAATCATCTCCTTCAACAGCTAACCGAGGAGCATCAACCCGCCACGCCAACTGAAACTCTGCTCGTGACCGGGATGGCACAGTCCTGGTGGCTGCGCACCCGCGCCCTGACGCTCCAGAACACCTGCTTCACCGATTCCGTCGACGACAAACAGCTCGCGCTCTACCTCCGCTACCAGACCACCAATGAGCGAGCCTTTCATAAAGCCCTGAACGAGCTGCTAAAGCTCAGAGCCGCAAAGCGAAAAGCAGAAATTGGCTTCGAATCGCACCAAATGAAACAGAGCCGCGCGCGTCAGCAAGCGGAGGCGCATGCCCGCAAGCCAGGAACTGCACAAATGGAGCGTTTTGCTCGCTCAGGCCAAAGTCGATAACCAGGAACTGCAAAACATGAAGCTCGAGACCCCCGAACATCGCATTTCCGGCCGCGTCGAGCGCATCATCGCCGCCGAAAACGCCGCCTGAAATACTGATGCTGCAGGCACTCGTGCCGGGATGTCAATCAGCTCTCCCGTACTGAGCCATTTCTTTGTGGGGATTGTTCAATCTGCCGGGCCGATTACTAATCGCCCCAGGCGAGCCGTGCCCGAATTGCCGAGCCGTGCCTCGCCGCTACGAGATACTGGCATCAGGAGAAAGCGTGTGGCTACGGTGCGCTGTCCCATCTGCAAGAAGGAGGTTGCCTTCGACGATCCGAACATGCCCTTCTGCAGCGATCGGTGTCGATTGCTTGATCTTGGAAACTGGGCGTCGGAAAAGTATGTCATCTCCACCCCGGCAAATGAACTAGAGGAATCAGAGGAAACGCCGGAGCAGCCTGAAGGCCCGCGGGAGTGAGCCGGTTCGCGCTTCTACTGGCAACCTGGTTTGGCTGTGGATACTGGCCGTGGGGTCCGGGCACGGCAGGTTCATTGGCGGCGGTGGCGATAGCTGCGCTACTCCATTTCTACGCCGGATGCGGACGCCTTGTCCTCATCGTTTTGATAGCGGTCTTGCTGGCTCCGGCTGTCTGGGCCGCCACGCGAACTGCACGAGTGATGAACCAAAAAGATCCAGGCCGCGTCGTCATAGATGAGGTGCTGGGGCAATGGCTGACGCTGCTGGGGGCCGCCGCGCTGAATTGGAAGGCGTTCCTTGCCGGGTTCATTCTCTTCCGTATTTTCGATATCTGGAAGCCCTGGCCGGTCCGTAACTTTGAGAAACTACCGGAGGGTATCGGTATTGTGGCGGACGATCTGGCCGCCGGAGTTTGCGGGGCGCTTATCTTGTATATAGGCGGCAAATTCGGATTCTATTAAATTATGGCGAGCAAACAACAGGCTGCCGGGCAGCCTAACAAGCGGCCTGTTATTTCGGCAGTGGAGCCCCCGGCAGCGATTACGGGTGGTGAGCTTTATATTCGGGGCCAGCATCTCGCTTCGGCGGGACGGCCCACGGTTCGGCTGGGCGCCCACCCTGCCCAGTTGATGGTAGCGGGCGATTCGTACATCATCGCGCGGGTACCGGAAGCGGCCATGGTTGGCGAGCTGGTGGTCGCCACCGGCGGCCTTGAGAGCGATCTGCGCGAAACGCATCTCGGAATCCAGATTGCCGATAGCTTGCATCCGGTCGCAAATCCCGCTGTCGATCGCGAAGGCAATGTGTACAGCACGTTCAGTGGATCGCGCGGGCAAAAATCGCCGGTTTCCATCTACAAGGTAGATACCAACTACAACTCGAAGCCCTTCGTTACAGACCTGATGAACCCCACCGGGTTGGCCTTCGATAAAGATGGCCTCCTCTACGTGTCGAGCCGCTACGACGGCATCATCTACCAGATCACGCCCACCGGCAACATGACCGTGTACGTGGAAGGTATGGGAGTAGCCACCGGCATCGCTTTCGACAGTGAAGAGAATCTGTACGTAGGAGACCGCAGCGGGACGATCTTTAAGATCAGCCGGTCGCGGCAGATCTACGTTTTTGCCACCCTCGAGCCGTCCATTGCGGCGTATCATCTGGCATTCGGGCCGGAAGATAACCTGTACGTGACCGGCCCAACGACGTCCAGTTTCGATGCGGTACACAGAGTCTCCAAAGCCGGAGAAGTGGAGACGTTCTATCGCGGGCTGGGCCGCCCGCAAGGCTTGGCTTTCGATGCTGCGGGCCGCTTGTATGTAGCGGCTTCTTTAAAAGGGCGGCGCGGCATTGTGCGGATCGACAGCGCCGGAAACCCGGAACAGTTTCTTTCAGGCCCCGGCATCGTCGGCCTGGCTTTTACGCCGTCGAAATCCATGGTAATTGCCACCCAGAACGCGCTTTTCCGTGTAGACGTCGATATCGCGGGACGACGCCTGGGCTAACGCGCTCGATGCCCAAAAACGCCGAGATCATCGCGGTCGGCAGTGAATTGTTGACTCCGCAGCGAGTGGATACCAACTCGCTCATTGTGACCGAACATCTGAACCTGCTGGGTGTTGAAGTCGTCACCAAGCAGGTGATCGGAGATGACCGCGAGAGGCTGGCCAAGGCCGTCCGGACCGCCGTGGAACGCTCAGACGTCGTCATTCTGATTGGCGGACTTGGTCCGACTGAGGACGACATTACGCGCGATGCGGTTGCGTCGGCATTGGGGCGCAAGCTGATACTTTCTCTGCAGCAGGAATCCATCCTCATTTCGCGTTTCCGGCAGATCAACCGGCCCATGGCCAAGAACAACATCAAGCAGGCTTACCTCATTGAAGGCGCCGAAGCGATGCCGAACCCGCATGGCACTGCGCCCGGACAGTTTCTGTCCACCGGGCGTGGCGCGCTGGCCCTGCTCCCTGGGCCGCCCCGGGAATTGAAGGCGATGGTCGAAAACGAGCTGGTTCCGCGGCTGAGGCCCGTGCTCCCGCCGCAGATCATCCGTGTCCGAAGCTTTCGAATTACGGGAATCGGCGAATCCGATCTGGATACCTTGATTGCACCCGTATACACGAAGTACACCAACCCGGTAACCACCGTGCTTTCCTCTCCTGGAGATCTGTTTGTGCATCTTCGCGCCCGCGCGGGAACGGTTGCGGAAGCAGACGCCCTTTTGCGGGAAGTGGGCAATCCGATTGCTGACCTGTTGGGCCAGCGGGTTTATTCGGAGGATCCGGACGAGTCGCTTGAAATGGTAATCGGGCGGCTGCTGCGCAAGCAGCATGCAAAAGTGGCGACGGCGGAAAGTTGTACTGGCGGAATGATAGCGGCGCGCTTGACCGATCGAGGCGGAAGTTCGGATTTCTTCCTAGCGGGCTATGTCACCTACTCTGAAGCTCAGAAACGCGACATTCTGGGCGTTCCGAGAGAGCTGATTGAAAGGCACAGCCCGGTGAGCGAGGCGGTCGCGGCGGCCATGGCCGACGGCGCGCGGCGGCTGAGCGGCGCAACCTACAGCATTTCGACAACCGGCTATGCTGGGCCGGATGGGGGGACGGATTTCGATCCCGTAGGGACTGTGTATCTCGGAATAGCGGGCCCGAATGGGACACGCGTAGTTCGCGTGCGGTATGGAGCAGACCGCTACCGCATAAGAGCCTTGGCGACTCAGGGAGCGCTTGATCTGCTGAGGCGAACGCTATAAGGCCTCATCATTTCGTAATCCTCGTGTTCGAGTACATGGCAGTGCCAGACATAGCGGCCAGCGAAGCCTTCGAAGCGAATGATGATTCGCGTGACCATTACAGGGTCCGCCCGCACCGTGTCCTTCCATCCAGCTTCATTCGCGTCTGGCGCAATCGCCCCGGCCGTATATCGCAACTGGCGCTCGTTCAGATAAGTGAACGCGTCAAAGGGCCGCCGATCGAGGACCTGGAACCGCACCATGTGCAGATGAATGGGGTGAGAATCGTCTGTCACGTTGATCAAGCTCCAGATCTCAACCGTATCGAGCGTGGGATTTTCTGTCACCGGATCGTGCCAGCGAGCGCCGTTCAACAGCATAGGCTGGGTCATGGAAGTCGGGTCGTCTGTATCGCCTCCGCCTTCCAGAGTAAGCAGCCTGGTCTTAACGGCTTGTTGCTCTGAAATTCGCGCGACGGTTCGCAGTTGCTGCGGAATGGTGCTGGCATCAACACCCGGCCTATCTGCAACTCGAAACTGAAGAATCTCGTAGTTATCGCTTTTCAGCAAAACGTTCTGGCCGCGTTGTTGCTTGAAATCTATCACGACATCGGCGCGCTCACCCGGCGCAAGAGTGACGGTTTTCAACTCGACTGGAGCCGCTAATAGTCCTTGATCGGAGCCAATTTGCCAAAGCGGCTGATGGTTTGAAAGCGACAGATAAAGGAAGCGGCTGTTCGAAGCGTTCAGCAAACGTAAGCGATACTTTCGCGGTTCGGCGTCGAGAAAAGGGAAAAGCGTTCCGTTCACCAGAATAGCGTCGCCGAAAAACTCGGGCACCCACGGCTTGCCCGGATTCCCCGAAACCGGGTAGTAGAGCTGACCGTCTTCGCGAAAGCTTCGATCGTAAAGGATCAGAGGAATTTCGTATTCACCTTTCGGAAGATTCAGGCCATCTTCGGCGTCATCGCGCAGAATGTAGAGACCAAAGAGTCCCGCAAAAATATTCAGCCGCGTAATCGCCATGGCATGATCGTGATACCAAAGCATAGCGGCGTCTTGCTGGTTTGGGTAAAAGCTGAGTGCCGACTTTCCGGGCACGTACCAGTTCTCCGGATATCCGTCGCTTTCCGGCGGCACGCGTCCGCCATGCAGATGAACGACGGTGCGCACCTCTGGTATTCCAGCCGAGGCGCCATGAATCGAGTAGTCGATAGGCAGAAAATGTTTGCCGGGTAGCTCGTTCGCCCACTCGACAAAAACCGGTTGATCGCGGCGGGCTTCGATTGTAGGACCCGGCGAGGTCGCTCCGAAACCCCACATTCTGGTGGGCGGCAGGTCGCGATGAATCCGTCGCTCGATTTCGCGCATGGGAATCCGATAGATCGGAACCAGGGTTCCCGACTGGCTCTGCTTCACTCCGCTGCGGCGCGCGACAGCGGGCACTGTCAGGCGGTCGACAAACTTCGCGAGCCGATTGGGATCAATGAGCGCTGGCGAGGAGCCATGGGCGCGCTGCACTAACAGCGAACTCGCCAAACTGGCTTCGAGGAACTCCCGCCGCGTCAATGGGTCGATTTGGCTTCCCCTGTTTTCTCGTCTAAAATCACTTTGCCCATTCGCGGCGCGCTTCGAAAATCCAACATGCCGGTGAGAGAGTTTGAGATGCTGTCGAACGAACCTTTTCCGAGCCGTTTCCCCTCCAGCCAGTTGTCTTCGATAAAGGTAATGATCGAAGCCTGATTGGTTAGCGAATGGTCCACGAAGTTTACTTTCGCCCAGGGCGAGATGACCAGTAAAGGCAGGCGTGGACCGAATCCGCAGCGGCCCTGCGCGTGAGCATTCGAAGGGTCCACACCCGGCAACGCGCTTCTTCCGTCGCCGCAACTGTTCGTACCCGTGAGCGCGTCGGTACTGCCGCTCGACTGGTTTACGATTGGGCTCATTTGATGGTCGTACCAACCATCGGAATCGTCATAGGCGATCACAACTGCGGTGTCTTTCCATTCCGACGTGTTCTGAAGAAAATTGATTACCTCAACCTCAAACGTTTGCTCATCGAGCGGATTGGAGTACCCAGCATGACCGTCCTGATATCCGGGCGCCTTAAGAAAGCTCACGGCGGGAAAGTTATTAGCTTTAACCGCATCGAAAAAATCGTGGATATCGTATTGATGATTTGCCGCATCGCCGATGTGCCCGATGGACTGGGCCGATGCCGGGCGAATATGCGTCGGGTTGGCGGTTGATGGGTAATATTGAAACGGCTCATGGTGCGGGATATAGTCCCGAACGATCTTCCCGGAGACGGGCGATTTGGAAGACCGGTTGCAGTTCGAAGTGCCGTTCGGGTTCGTGACACTCAAATCGAAACCGCCGCTGAACCAGCCCCATGTAATATGCGCGTCGTTCAGCAGATTGCCGATGTTATTCCCCGCCATGGAAACCAGCATTCTGGTCGAGGCGGAACAAACATCGCCTACCGGATCGGGATCGGTAATCAGGGTGAAAGAGCCGCTGCCGCCATCCGCCACGCCTCCTGTGCCGTTTCGCATATCAACCACCCCGTTGGTCTGACCTGAGACGAGATTGATGGCGCCCGGCGTTGATGGTCCAAACGTTGAACCGTAGGAGTTGTCGCTCAAAGCAAAATGCTGGGCATAATTCCACAACGCGGTGACTGTGTTTCCGTCGAAATAGCCCATCGTCAGCCCGGTTGTGTTCAGCGGAGAAGGTGAACCTGTCTTCGGCGAGTTGCCTTTACCGACAGATTTGGGGAACAGGTCCATGAGTCCGGCATGAAAGGCCATCTGTTCCGCCGTGTATGCGTGATCCTGGTCGGCGGTTGCCGCCTGGCTGCGATCCAGTCGGAAAGGATTCACCGCACCTGCTCCGTTGGCCGGATTCGAAGCGTTTGCGTTGTGCGTGAGAAGGACTGCGCTTAGCCCGTTCACCAGAGGCGTGTCCGGCGACGCGACAAACCGAGGCTCATTGGGAGGATTCTTTGCGCGTGGATACGTCCCGAAATAATGATCGAACGAAATATTTTCGGGAAAGATCACCACCAGGTGCTTGATCGGTGTGACCGCTTTTGGTTCCTGGCCAAATACAACAGCAACGCCCAACACCGCAAGGGCGGAGACGAAAAGCTTACGCATGAACGCTTATTTTATAAGGAGTCCCACTAGCCTTCATTCAGGAAGCTCTCGCCTTCAACCGCATTTCGAAACTCCATCTCGGCTGCCTGGAGCAGTTGCGTAGCTTCGTCTTCGTTTTGGGCGACGGAAATAAGAATATCGGAAATGGCATCGGCAGCGCAGGCATACGGATCAGTGCCGCTTACGCCGCGGTATTTCTTAAGCAGATCCTGGCCGCGTCGTTTGCGTTCTTCAAGCGTTGGCATTGGTTCTCTTCTCGTGCAGAGCGGCTCGATGAGCCCGCACCAGCCTAGATCATACCGTTCAGAGCGCGCCGCCTGCCTCTCACCCGAATGCTACCTTGAATGGATTCAGCGATGGCGCATCTGCGGTGCAGTGTTAAAGAGTGTGGGACCACCCTGGAGTTGCATGAGCGGGCACTGGCATGTCCACGCTGCGGCGACTTGCTGGAGGTGGTGCCCGAGCCGGGCGAAGTGGAAGCGGCCGACCTGAAGCAGGAATGGCTGTCGAGGCGAACGTCGCATCAGGCGCGCGACAGGAGCGGCGTGTGGCGCTTTCGCGAATTTCTGCCGGATTGCTACCACGAAAGCGGAATTGTGACGCTGTCAGAAGGCAACGTCCCGCTGGTGCGCGGACAGAAAACGGCGCAGTGGGCCGGAGTCAAGAACATCTGGTTCAAGCACCTGGGTTGGAATCCCACTGGCTCTTTCAAAGATCTGGGGATGACGGCCGGAATGACCGAGGCCAAATTCCTCGGCGTCAAGACGGTGGCATGCGCCTCCACCGGTAACACGGCGGCCTCGTTAGCGGCTTATGCAGCGCGTGCGGGAATCCTGTGCCGGGTCTATCTGCCGGCGGGACAGGCGTCCGCAAACAAGCTCGCGCAGGCACTCGATTTCGGCGCTGAAATTGTGCAGATCGAAGGCAGCTTCGACCATGCGCTCGACTCGCTCCTCCGCACGGCCGATCCCGATCTATACTCTCTGAATTCGATAAACCCGTTCCGCATCGAGGGTCAGAAGACCGCCATGTTTGAGCTACTCGAGCAGTTCGAATGGGAAGCGCCCGATTACCTGGTGGTCCCCGGAGGCAATCTCGGCAACTCGTCAGCTTTCGGGAAGGCGTTGACAGAACTCAAGCGATATGGGTTCATTGACAAATGTCCGCGGATGGTGATCGTCCAGGCGGAGGGCGCGAACCCACTGGCACGCATGTGGGCTTCTGGCGCCAGCCGGCTTAGTGCGGTAGAGCGGCCGGAGACGGTGGCTACCGCAATTCGCATTGGAAATCCGCGTTCCTGGAAAAAGGCCCTGCAGGCCATCCAGTTCACGGGCGGACTGGTGATGGACGTCACGGACGCGGAGATTGGAGAGGCCAAAGCAATCATCGGCAGTGATGGCATCGGCTGCGAGCCGGCTTCGGCAACCACGTTGGCAGGCATCCGCAAGCTGGTTGGCAGCGGAAAGATGGACCGCGATGCCACAATCGCAGCCGTTCTCACCGGCCATGCGTTGAAGGATACGGATTACATCATCAAGACACACCAGCAGATGCAAACGAGAGAGCCTGTCGCCGCTAACGCTCACTAGAGGTTGTATGAGTGCCGCTCTTCCCGCTGAATTCGAGATTCGGGTGCCTGGCTCGATCGCGAACCTGGGTCCCGGTTTCGACACGCTCGCTGTAGCCGTGCAACTTTATTTAACTTTGTCCGTGCGTGCGCTGCCCGGCTCGAACGACCTGAAGTTTCATTTCATCGACTGCCACATTGACGGCGAGAACTACATCGAGCGATCGTTCCGCTTTCTCGCGTTGCAGCGGGGCGGATCGTTTCCTTCCCTGCACGTCGAAGTGCGCAGTGAGATTCCGTCAAAAGGGGGGCTGGGTAGCAGCGCCGCTGCAACCGTGGCGGGTCTTCGCTTATATGAGGCGATTGCCGGGCCGCTGCCAGCGCAAGGCTTGCTGAATGCCGCTTGCGCCTTAGAAGGTCATCCCGACAATGTAGCCGCGGCTCTGTTGGGCGGCTTGACCATCAGTTGCCAGATGCCGGATCGGTCCGCTTTCGCGGTCAAATTGAAATGGCCGGAATCACTTAATTTCATTGTGCTGACGCCGCAGTTGGCTCTTGCTACCGCTGCATCCAGAAATGCGCTGCCGGAGATGATTACTCGCCAAGACGCAGTTTTCAACCTGCAGAGAGTGGCCCTGCTGCTGGAAGCGCTGCAAAGCCGCGACTTCTCACTACTTCGCGAGGCGCTGCAGGACCGTATCCACCAGCCCTTCCGGCAGCGGCTTGTACCAGGGCTCGAGCGGGCGCTCGCGTTAGAGCATCCGGATCTGTTAGGCGTCTGTCTAAGCGGTGCAGGGCCGTCCGTAGTCGCGCTGGCCGACCGAAATCTCGGGGAAGTGCAGAAGCTACTGGAGAGTGCGTTCCATGCCGAAGGGATTCAATTCACGGTGCGCAGGCTGCGCGTGCATCAGGAATCGGGCGCAATTCTGGATCTCAGTCCCGCGGGAGCCGCCCAGCCTGGCTCGATCCGATCCAGACATTGCGGCAACAATAAGCTCGAAGCTAGAGGTGATCTGGGATAAATGACCCGCTGGAGCTTAGCTTGCGAATGAGAGTTGCCAGAGGCCGGGGCAGCTTGGCTGCCGGTCTTTGCATTTTCCTGGGCACCTTCGGCGTACTGAGCTGCACGCCTCCAACGGCGATTGCAACCTTCGCCGGAGGCGCAGACAAGGCCATCTCGCAAGGTGCGCCGATTTTCGCGGATATTCACGAATCCTGTGTTCGCCGCCAGTCCGACGAAGCCCGAATCGTGCCGGACTACCCTCACGCCGATCAGGACAACCCGAAAAATGCAGCAAGCGCGGCATCGGTGTGCGCCTCCTTTGTAACCGAGGTGAAGGAACTCGAGAGCGTTTCCTCTATATTGAGCGCGTACTTTCGAGCAATGCAGGAGTTGGCGGCTTTCGACCAATCGAAGGTGAGCGTGCAGGCCAAAGAAGCGGGACAGAGCGCAGGCGCGGCAGCGGTTCTCAGTTTCAACCAGATTGATTCGGTGGCGAAGCTTTCAGACTTGATCACGCGCGCCTTCACGCAGCATTATCAGAGCGGTAAGCTACGGGAGTTTCTGGGCGCCGCCGATCCACACGTCGCCGCAATCAGCCAGGCGCTGGAGAAAATCGTGTCGACGGATTACGCCGGGATGCTCGACGAAGAGGAACGCGCCATAAACAGACGTTATCAGCGGGTGAGCGGCGCCCGCGACTCGGCAACAGTACTGCTGCTGAATCGCGCCTATGCAGCCGATCTGAACGAATTGCGACGGCGCAAGACGATGGCAGATAACTACTCAAAAGCATTGGAGCAGGTGCGCGATGGACACCATCAGCTCTCCGAAAACGCCGGGCATCTCAGCAACAAGCAAATTGCACTCGCGCTACAGCCCTATATCTCGCAATTGCAGGCGCTTGCGTCCGCAACCCAGGTGCTTGTCGTTCAGGACCAGCCGTGAAAGGAAGCTATTGATCATGTCCGATGCAGCGGATCAGGCCAGGCAAATCGCTGAAGTATTCGCAAGCATGTCCCGCGCAGTGGACGCTTACATCCGGTCTCATCTGAAGGCGTTGACTCCCGACCAGCAGGACTTTCTGGATGATCTGGCCCGGCAGTTGGACGATACGCACGACGCCTTCACCGCGATGGCGATTCAGGAGACGCTCGACGATGTGCGCGACGACCTCGGCGCAATAGCCGCGGTGACGGGAAGAGCAGACCAGGCGGTAAAGCATCTGCAAACGGTGGGCGAAATGATGAAATTTGCGGCGGGGTTGGCAGAACTTTGCGCGGACATCACCACCGCGGATTATGGGGCGATTCCCAGCGCGCTGGCGAATATTGTCGAGGCGCTTCCAGCAGGAGCTTGAACCCTCAGAGAAGATAGCTGGGGTTCTGCCACTATAGAGACTTACCGCTTTCATGTTCGATTGGATATTGGACCCCCGGTCCCAGCTTGCGCTTCTGTGCCTTGCCACGGCATTCGCGTTTTGGAACAACGATTTGATGTTCTTCACGTTCGCGCTGATGGCAGTTTGTACCAGAGCCGGGACGGAAACCTAGGTTCCGGCGAAAACGCGCTTGTCAGGCGCCATCCGCCAGAGGAGATTCGTCATATCTCCGCAACAGATCCTCCGGGCCGCTATAAATAGCGATGCACCCTGCTTTTCGCAGGTCGGGTTCGGCGAAGCCACCGCACAGGACACCGATGGTGCGCAACCCGGCGCGTGTGGCGGCTTCTGCATCGTGCGGACTGTCGCCAACAACGATTGCATCGGCCGGCGTTACCTCCTGTCCCAGGCGGTCCAGAGCAGCTTGAAAAATATCGGGATGCGGCTTCGAGCGCTTGGCATCGGCGGACGAGGTCTGGACCTGCACCAGGTCCTGAATGTTGGCGATGCGCTCGAAAGCCTCCAGTTGATCCTGCTTTGCCGACGAAGCCAGCGCCACCTGCTGCCCGCACGCCTTCACTTTCTCGAACAACTCGCGCACGCAGGGGAACGGCTTCACGTGGGACAGGTATTTGTCCTTGAAGAGCTGCCCGCGGAACTCCTCCAGAGCCTTGCCCTGCTCTTTCACCTCTTCGGGACTGAGGAATACGGGCAGTAACTGGTCGCCGCCCTTGCCGATCTGGCTCCGAATATCGGTAAATGGAATTTCGTGACCGAAGTGCTGGAAAGCTTCCTGCCAAGCTTGGGCGTGGAGGTCGACCGAATCTAGCAGGGTGCCATCGATATCGAAGATCACAGCTTTTGGCATGTTCAAATCTCTGTTCCGGATGTGAGACTGGCCACATCCAAGTAGTGTTTCGGCCCCAAAGTGCGTCAGATAAAAGGAATGTCAGTTCCGGCCAAGATTATTTTACGAGTTCCCGATGAAGTGAAGTCGGCGCAAGCTGCAGGGCTTCGGTATGTGATTCCGAAGGGCCCGGGCATTCAGAGGCGGCGGGCCGGAGAGCGGTTCGTTTACGAAGGTCCTGACGGCAAGCCGGTGGAGGATGAGGCGACGCTTAAGCGCATCGGGTCGCTTGTGATTCCTCCGGCCTGGACTTCGGTATGGATCAGCCCGGCTGCGAATAGCCATATTCAGGCCGTAGGACGCGACGCCCGCGGGAGAAAACAGTACAGGTATCATCCCGCCTACAGGGAGGTGCGCGATCTGATCAAATTCGACCGCATGCGATCCTTCGGGCGGGCTCTTCCTCGTATCCGGCGCATCACCGGCCGCGATCTTGCCCGCAAGGGTTTGCCGAAGAGGAAGGTGCTGGCAGCGGTCGTCAAACTCCTAGAAACGACTTACATCCGGGTGGGAAACGAAGAGTACGCGGAGGAAAATGGCTCTTTCGGACTCACCACTCTTCGCAACCAACATGTTCAAATTTTGGGAAACGTGTTGAAGTTTCGCTTTCGAGGCAAAAGCGGGCAGCAGCACGAGATTAAGGTTGAGAACCCGCGGCTCGCCCGAATTCTGCGCAAATGTAAAGACATTCCAGGCAGTGCGCTGTTTGGATATCTCGACGAAAGCGGACAGCCACAGACCATCGAATCGGGCGACGTGAACGATTATCTTCGCGAGATCAGCGGTGGAGATTTCACAGCAAAAGATTTTCGGACCTGGGGAGGGACTTGTCTGGCCGCCAGTTTTCTTCTGGAGAAATGCGCGGAGGCGGAGGGGAACGGAGCAACCAAGGCGGCTTTGGTCGAGGTGGTGAAGGAGGTGGCTTCCAAGCTGGGAAACAAGCCGGCGACCTGCCGCAAATACTACATTCACCCTGCCCTGATGGAGTGCTATTCATCCGGCAGTCTTCACGAACTTGCGGCGAAGTTTCGAGATAGCCAGAGCCATTACGTCTATGAACAGATTGTGCTTTCGCTGCTGACGCCTCTGAAGCGCTTGAAAGCGAAGGCCGCCTGAAAACGGCATCAGGCGCTTAGCGCTTACCTCGCGGGTTGAAAGCACTGCTCAAGCGGCACGCCAAGCACCCCGGTAGGAAACGCTGGTCAGCATGGGTGCATGCCATTCAGGAACAGCGGTTTAAAAAACGATGGACATGACGCAATTGGGTGTATAGTACGAACTACTCAACTCGAGAGCAATGGGAATCCCCGCTCGTAGGGATTTAGTGAAAGGGGCGGAAGCTCATGAAAGCGCCGACGCACTGTAAGCTAGCCATTGTCTTCCTAGGTTTAATTCTGCTGCTTCAGGCGCAATCGCGTGCAGCAGATCAGGAGAAATCGGTTAATTCATTGCTGCCTCGGATTGAAGAATACGTCGAGAAAGGCATGGAGAAGACCGGCGTGCCTGGAGTCGCCGTAGCTATCGTTTATCAGGACAAGGTAGTGTACCTGCATGGCTTCGGAATTCGCAAGGCCGGGCATGGTGCGCCGGTGGATGCGGCCACAGTTTTTCAGTTGGCTTCTATGTCAAAGCCGATTGCGTCCACAGTAGTTGCCGCCCTGGTCGGCACGCACGAAGTATCTTGGGACAGCAGAATTGCCGAGCTCGATCCGGATTTCAAGTTATCCGACCCGAGTGTGACGGAGCGTGTGACTATAAGGGATTTCCTTTCCCATCGTAGTGGTCTCCCAACCTCTTCCGGGGACGTGCTGGAAGACCTCGGATTCTCGCGTTCCGAAGTGCTGCATCAAATGCGCCTGATACCGCTGACGGGGCAGTTTCGAAAGACTTACAAGTACAGCAATTTTGGATACACGGAGGGCGCGATCGCCGCTTCGAAGCGCGTACACGAACAATGGGAGAACGTGGCTGAGAAGCGCCTTTTCAAACTTTTGGGAATGAACTCGACAAGCTATCGCTGGTCCGATTATAGAGACTCGAGCAATAAGGCGGCGATTCATGTGTTTGCCGACGGAAAAGCCGTTGCCAGGTATCAAGACAATCCGGATCCCGAAGCCCCGGCCGGCAGTGCCAGTTCTTGCGTACGGGATCTTGCGGAATGGATGCGCCTCCAACTTGCCGGCGGCGCCTGGAACGGCCAACAAATTATCGCGGCCGACGCCTTGAACGAGACGCACTCCCCTCAAATTCGGAGTGGCACGAACCCCTTTACCGGAAAGCCCACTTATTACGGACTGGGGTGGAACATAGAGCATGATCCGGACGGCAAATTAATCCTAAACCATAGCGGTGCTTTCTTTCTAGGCGCGGGCACGACGGTGAGGCTCTCACCCTCAGATCAATTGGGAATTGTCGTGCTTACGAATGCCTTGCCGACCGGACTGGCCGAGGCGACTGCAGCCACTTTTTTTGACCTTTATCACTACGGGAGGCCAACACAGGATTGGCTCACGGTGTTCTCCACCCTGTTCAAGAATTTGATTGAAGCATTGAACAACGAAAGTACTGACTATTCCAAGCTGACTCATCCGTCTCCTCCTGCTCCTGCCAAGCCCCTCTCCGATTACGTGGGGATTTACCACAATGATTACTACGGCCAGATTGAAATCAGCAAAGACCGTGGTTCGTTATGGATGCGCTTGCCTGATCAAGGCTTGCTATACACTCTGTCGCACTGGGACGGCGACACCTTCATTTACAGATTCAAAGGCGATCCGGGCATTACCGCACGAGGCGTGAGGTTTACCCTTGGCGGTACACCCCAGGTTCTGATTGAGAACCTTGCGGTTGAAGGAAATGGCATCTTCGACCGAATTAATCAGTGATTTTGTCGTGATGTGCGCTGCCAAGGCCAAATTCACTGCGTGTCAAAGCCAGCCGCGCGGTCAGCAGTCTGACTTGGAACAGGATTGAGGATATGATTAGCCTGTGCCTGGCAGCATGGCTCAGTTCCGGCGATTGCTTTTCTTGTTCTTTGTTCTCATTGGAATCGTAAGCTTGTCCATCACGGCCCGGCAAGCGGAGCACGATCAGGCCGCGAATGATTGGACCCAGTTTGGCTGGGACCCGGCCAGTTCCAGTGCTCCACCGGGGCCCACCGGCATCACTGCCGGCAACGTGACCTCTCTCAGCCGGCGTCAGGTCAAGCTGGACGGCACAGTGGATGCCTCCGCCATTTACCTCCACGGCGTCACGGTGAAGGGGTCGAAGCAGGATGTGTTTTTTGTAACTACCACCTACGGAAAAACCATCGCGGTGAATGCCAGAGACGGCGCCATTCTTTGGGAGTATACGCCGCCCAAATACGCTAGCTGGGCGGGCACGCGCCAGATCACCAACAGCACTCCCGTGGCCGATCGCAGCCGGCAATACATCTACGCCGCAGCGCCCGATGGCACAATCCAGAAGCTCGCCGTCTCAGATGGGCGCGTGCTCTGGACCACCGCAATCACCCTGCTGCCGGAACGGGAGAAGATCGCCTCGCCGCTTAAGGAGTTTCGCGGCCACATCATTGCCGTAACCGGCGGCTACGTCGGCGACCGGCCTCCGTATCAAGGCCACGTCGCCATTCTCGATGCCCAAAGCGGCAAGCTGTTGGATGTGTGGAACTCGCTTTGCAGCGACCGCACCGGCTTGCTGGAGCCCAGTTCCTGCCCAGATACTCAGTCCGCGATCTGGGGCCGCGCCGGGGCGGTGATCGACACTACAACCGGCAACATCTTCGTAGCCACCGGCAATGGCCCTTACGACGGCAAGACGAATTGGGGCGATGCCACAATTGAGCTCAACGCCGACGCTACCCAGATGCTCGGCAACTACACACCTGAGAACAATGCCGAGCTCAACGACCGCGATCTCGATATCGGCTCGACTTCTCCGGTGCTATTGGGCGGCGGTATTTTGGCGCAGGGAGGGAAGGATGGGCTGATCCGGTTGCTCAGTATCAAGGCCATCGCTGGAGCCGCTCCCCATAAAGACCATGAGCTGCAGACCGTGTCCACGCCTTCGGGCGCCGACCTGTTCACTGCTCCGGCCGTATGGCGTCATGACGGGGAGACGTGGATGTTTGCTACGGATAAGGGCGGCACCGCCGCTTGGACGCTCAAAAGCGGCAAGCTTGTCCCGCAGTGGAAGAACGGCAACGACGGGACCAGCCCGGTGGTGGCCGGAGGCTTGCTTTACGTCTACGCCCCACAAGGCGTGCTGCACGTCTATGATCCGGTGAAGGGAACTCAGATTGCGGGCCTGGAAAGCGGCCGGGGCCACTGGAACAGCCCCATCGTGGTAGACGGCAGGATCGCTCTCCCGGAAGGCAACGCCAATCAGCACGCCTCTACGGGTGTGCTCGTCATCTGGAGCCTGCCGGCCGGACGCTGAAATCCAAGAGCCCGATGTCGCTTATGCGGCCGTGGTGCTCTTGCTTTTCACAAGCTCCAGTTCGAAATCAAGCTTCACCTCGTCGCCCACCAGCACGCCGCCCGTCTCAAGCGGCGCATTCCATGTCAAACCAAAATCGCTGCGCTTGATCTTCGTTTTCGCCGCTGCGCCAATCCGCACGTTGCCCCAGGGATCCTTCGTCTCCGATGACACTTCGTCCACTTTAATGACCACGGGTTTTGTTACACCATGAACGGTCAGCTCGCCCGAAATTTCCAATTCCGAATCGACCGTCTTCTTCACGCTGGTGCTGTTGAACTCGATCCTGGGGTACTGGCCCACGTCCAGGAAATCCGGACTCTTCACGTGCGTATCACGCTCATTGTCATTGGTGCTGATTGTGCTGGCGTCAATGACAGCCTGGACCGTAGTCGCCGACGGGCTTTCGGGATCGTATATGACGGTCCCTTTCACGCCTCTGAACGATCCGCGGACATTGGTGACCATAAGGTGGCGGATGCTGAACGACACATTTGAGTGTGCCGGATCGATTTCATAAGTTGTTTTCACAGGTCTCTAATTATATTGCGGACCCCCTCAAGTCCGGTAACGCTCTTCTCCAGTCCGCATCACCGAAGTGGAGGCATTAGATGGAAGAGGATCGAGGGGAAGTAGTGGTCATCACGGGAGCATCGGCAGGCGTGGGCCGGGCGGTGGTGCGCGAATTTGCGCGGCGTAAAGCAGCCATCGGACTCATCGCAAGAGGCAAAGAGCGCCTGGAAGCAGCAAAGCAGGAAGTGGAGCAACAAGGCGGACGCGCACTGGCGCTCTCAGTCGATGTGGCTGATTCCAGCGCGGTACACCAGGCAGCCGAGCAGGTAGCGAGTGCCTTCGGTCCTATCGACGTTTGGGTGAACGATGCCATGACCACGGTCTTCGCACCCGTCAAAGACATACAACCCGAGGAATTCAAGCGTGCAACCGAAGTGACCTATTTGGGATGCGTGTACGGCACCATGGCTGCGCTCAAGCACATGCGGCAGCGCGATCAGGGGACGATTGTGCAGGTCGGTTCTGCACTGGCGTATCGCTCTATCCCGCTGCAGTCGCCGTACTGCGGAGCAAAGCACGCCATCGTCGGTTTCACGGACTCGCTCCGGTGCGAGCTGATTCACCAGAAAAGCAACATTCACGTCACCGTGGTTCACCTGCCCGCGATGAACACGCCGCAATTTAGCTGGTGCCGTACGCGCCTGCCCAGACATCCGCAACCTGTTCCACCCATCTTCGAGCCCGAGGTCGCCGCCCGGGCAATCTACTATGCGGCGCATAATAAGCGGCGGGAAATCTTCGTGGGTGGTCCAACTGTGAAGGCGATTTACGGGCAGGATGTCGCGCCATCGTTTGCGGACTGGTATCTGGGGACGCACGGCTATGACGCGCAACAGACCGCGGAGCCGGTCGCGCCGGACCGTCCGGACAATCTGTTTCAGCCGGTCGCAGGTGATTGGGCGGCACACGGTATTTTCACGGATCAGGCAAGAACTTTCAGCCTGCAGAACTGGGTAAATCTTCGGAGAGTTCCGATTGCCCTAGCGGCTGCCGGAATCGCCGGCGTAGGAGCGCTTCTCTGGAGACGAAATGCAGCCTGACGGCTTCGCTGAAGAGTTGAGACAGCAGCTTCGCTACGGCTCTGATCCTTTACTGAGAAGGCGTCGCGCCATTGTGGGCCTTTCGGTGTTCTCGAGCGCCGTTCTGGGAGGTATCGCGCTGTTCCAGGTGGGCTTGCTGAAGAAGCTTCCAGACCCACCAGTGCCGCGCTTCAACGCCGACGATGTGAACGCATCGCCTCAGGCGTATTCGCTGCTAAAAACTCCGGACGCGCTGCTGGGCATGGCGAGTTATTCCGCGACGGCGTGCCTGGCGGGCATGGGCAAGCAGGACCGCTGGAAAGCGGCGCGCTGGATTCCGCTCGCGATGGGCGCGAAAGCGATCTGCGATGCGGGGATGGCGGGCAAATTGAGCCTGACGCAGTGTACGAAGCTGGGTAAGTTTTCAATTTGGTCTTTGCTTGTTGCTGGAGCCACATTCGGGACGCTGGCGCTGGCCATTCCCGAGCTTAAACAGGCATTCAGGCCTTCGGTCGACTGAAGGCCGCCCGCCGGACTCTGGACATTTTTCCTACCGCAGGCGCATTCGCCTGCCGATTACTTGTATTTCCTCACTCGAACGGCGCGTCATCGTCGCCCGTATCCGAAGCCAGGTTCTCGAATTTCGTATACCTGTTCAGAAACGCCATTTTGATGCGGCCGGTCGGGCCGTTGCGCTGCTTTGCCAGAATCAGCTCGGCCAATCCCTTAAGGCTCTCTTTATCGGGCCGGTAAACTTCTTCACGAAAAATAAAGCCCACCATATCGGCGTCCTGCTCGATGGAGCCCGACTCCCGCAGATCGCTCAGCATCGGCCGGTGGTCGCCCGTTCTCGTTTCCGGCGCGCGGCTTAACTGCGAGAGCACCAGAAAGGGAACCCGCAGCTCTTTGGACATCAGCTTCATGCCGCGCGATAGGGAGCTGATTTCCTGCACGCGATTTTCGAAGCGCCCGCGCCCCTGCATCAATTGCAGATAGTCGATGATCACCAGCCCCAGATCCTGCTCGGCTTGCAGCCGGCGCAGCTTCGAGTGTATGTCCATCAGGTTTGTGCCCGCCGTGTCGTCCAGGTAGATCGGTGCTTCAACAATCCGATACAGCGCTTCCTGCAATGCGCGCCGCTCTTCCTGGTTCAGATAACCGGCGCGAAAACGCTGCTGATCCACTCGCGCCGCTGCGCAGATCATGCGGGTTAGCAGCGATTCCTTCGACATTTCCAACGAAAACACCGCGACCGCTTTGGCGTTTTTGGGACTCGTCGCAACGTGCTGCGCCACGTTGAGAGCCCATGCCGTTTTCCCCATGGCCGGCCGCGCCGCTATGATAATTAACTCGCCCTCCCGCAGTCCGCCGGTCATCTCATCGAATTTCAGAAAGCCGGTGCTGATCCCCTTGATGCGCTTGCTCGCATCCAGAAACGCGTTGATCCCGCCCTCGTATTCAGTGATGATCTGAGCGGGAGTCGCAAGCGAATTCCTGGTTTGAACGTCGCCCAGCTTCATGAAAGCGTCTTCAACCGCGCCCAGAATCTGGTGAGGGTCCTCGTCCAGCCCCATGCAGCGATTGATCGTGTCCTGCGAAACGGTGATAATCCGCCGCCGGAGCGCTTTCTCTTTTACGATCGCCACATAGCTGTCAAGGTTGTGCAATTGCGGCAGGCCGTCATCTAGCGATACCAGGTAACTAAGGCCGTCCACCGACTGCAATTGCCCCAGCTTCATCAGTTCGTTTGCCAGCGTGACGCGATCAATCTTCTCGCCCCGCTCGTGCAGTTCGCCCATGCGCAGAAAAATGCGCTTGTGCTTTTCCAGGCTAAAATCGTCTGCTGTTAGCGTTCCGGCAGTTTGCAGGAACGCGCCGTCGCTGCTCATGATGGCGCCCAGCACGAAACGCTCGGCATCCAGGTTGTCAGGAAGCGGCTGATCGATATTAATATCGCGTGCGGTCATATCAAAAAGGGGACCCGCCTAACATAACCGGCCCGGCTATTCTTTCTCAAGTAGAAACTCGTAGGAAATCTCCAATTCACAACCTGGTCCCCGCGCTTCCACGCTTCCACTCCTCAATGAGTTCGATTTCCACAGGCTTTCCTCAATACATTTTCGCTCATTTTTGTTTCGATAAAAAGCTGGTTTCCTAGGCTGGAGGATGCGCCCGACACGCGGAAACGGCCTGCCGCCGCTCGCTGCCGCACGTTAGCATAGACTTGTGTTCAAGCTGAAAATCGCCGCTCTTGTGATTGTTTCCGTTGCCCTCGCCCGTGCCGAAAGCCACTCTCTGACACTGCAACAGGCGCTGGAAATCGCTGCCCGCCAGAACCCCGATGTCGCTCTCGCGCGGCTTGAGGAGCAGCGCACCCAGGCAGGCGTCAAAATAGCGCAGGATCCCTTCCGTCCGAAGGTTTACGGGGGCAGCGGTCTCGCCTACACCTACGGTTACCCGAACAGCATCGAAGGCAACGCCCCGAGTCTGTTCCAGGTCAGGACCGAAGAAGCTCTTTACAACCGGCCCAAAAGCTATCAGCTTGCAGCCGCCCGTGAAGCGGCGCGCGGCTCGCAGTTCGGGGCGCAGGCGAAAGCCGATGATGTGGCCTATCAAGCTGCCGATCTGTTCCTCACGGCCAGTGAGATGGAGCACGAAAGCGAAACCATTTCGGGCCAGATACCCAGCCTGGAGAAGGTTGTGGAATCCACCACCGCCGCTGTCAATGAAGGAAGTGAACTGGCGCTTGATTTAAAGCGTGCCCGTGTCAACCTCGCCGTCTCGCAGGAACGCCTGGGTTCCGACACTCTCGATAAAGATTATTACGAGATGATGCTGGCTGTCGTTCTTGGCTATCCCGCCGCCGATCGAGTGAAACCGCGCGACTCCAGCCTGCTCGCCGCGACAATTCCTGCATTCGGAGCAAGAGGTGGCCGATATGGCTCTCCGCAATAACCGTGAATTACGGCAGATGCAATCGAATGTCCTCGCTAAGGAATTGGATCTCCGCTCTTATAAGGCCGCGCGCCTGCCGCAGGTGGATCTGGTGGCGCAATACGCCCTGTTTGCACGCTATAACTACATAAAATTATTTCCAGAAATTCCAGCGAAATAATGCGCAGCTTGGCGCTTCGGTCACCATTCCCATACTGATTGGACCCGCAACCAAAGGCCTCGCTGAGCAAGCTCGGACAGATATGCAGAAGCTACGCATCCAAATGGATCAGGTCCGCAATCGCGTCCTTACCGACACTCGCCGCAGTTACGAGCAGTGGAAAAAGGCGGAGAGCATACGCAACCTTTCCCGCATGCAGCTCGATCTCGCACGCGAGGAATTGACCGTCCTGCTAGCCCAAAATGGAGAAGGGCGCATACCCATGAGCCAGGTGGAACAGGCGCGCATTGAGGAAAGCAACCGCTGGATCGGTCTTTTCGATTCTGAAACTCAAGTCACTCGCGCGAAGCTCGCCATTTTGCGCCAGATGGGTACTTTGATGGCCGCGGTCCACGCCGGGCAGTCCACCGCACTCTCTGAAGGAAGTAAGCCCTGATGTCTGCCGCGCCCGAACTCGACGGCGCCGAAACCCCGACCGCGAACGCCCCGGCGATTGAGATTCGCGATCTCCACAAGATTTACAGCGGCTTCCATGCCGTCGATGGCCTTTCAGTAACAGTTCCGCAAGGGTGCTTCTTCGGGTTCCTGGGGCCAAATGGAGCAGGGAAAACCACCACCATTAAAATGCTGATGGGTCTCGTGCAGCCCGATTCAGGCAGCATGCATGTCCTTGGCATGCCGCTGCCGCAGCACTCGCTTGACATTCGAAACCAAATCGGCCTTGTGCCTGATGACTCTCTGCTTTTCGATTACCTGACCGGCGCCGAATATCTGGATTTTGTGGCTCGCCTGTATGGGCTCTCGCGGCCTTCCGCCAAAGAGCGCAGCCGCGAGTTGCTCGAAGTGTTCCAGCTTGACGAGAGCCCGCGCAAGTTGATCGGCGAGTATTCGAAGGGCATGCGCAAACGCGTGGCGATGGCGGCCGCTCTCATCCATAGTCCGCGGCTTTTCCTCATGGACGAGCCTTTCGAAGGAGTCGATGCAGTGGGCGCCCGTCTGATGAAAGACATTCTTCGCGAGCAAGTGCATCGCGGCGCAACCGTCTTTCTCACCTCACACGTTCTCGACGTAGTCGAGCGGCTGTGCGACCGAATCGCCATCATCAGCAGGGGCAAAGTCATCGCCCAGGGAACCGTCCCGGAATTGCGCGAGCAGGCCGCCGCCGGCGCCATCAGCCTGGAAGATATTTTTGTGCAGTTGGTTGGCGCGGAGCGCTACAGCGGCAAATTCGATTGGCTCTGAGCTATGTGGCAGCAGATCCTCGCCATCGCCTGGGCGCAATTTCGCATCACTCGGAATCATCTTCCACGCACCAGCTTCGGCAGTGTGCTGATGTGGATGATTTCGCTGCTCTGGTACGGCATCTATGCGGCTCTTGCCGTGCTTCTCGCAATCCGCCTCCCCGATGTCCCGCTTCCCCAATTGCGGCAATGGCTACCGGTCGGATTGTTAGGGGTTTTCCTTTTCTGGCAGGTGGTTCCCCTCTTCACGCTCAGCACCGGTTGGTCGCTTCAACTTAATAAGCTGCGTGTATTTCCGGTCCGCGACAGCGCGCTCTTCAGTATCGAAGTTCTCCTCCGCCTCACCAGCGCCCCGGAAATGTTGATCGTCCTCGCGGGCGCGCTCATCGGGCTTTGCCGCCATCCCGCCGTTGCCCTGTTTACCCCGCTGTTTTTGGTGCTCTATATTCCCTTCAACCTTTTTCTTCAACTGGCAATTCGCGATTTACTCCTTTATTCGTTCGAGCGCAACCGCTTCCGCGAGCTCTTCGCGGCCTTGGTGATCAGTATCAGCATTCTTCCTCAGCTTCTGGCTCGTACCAAACTCGGTCACATCCTCAGGCCATACTTCTTTGCCGCGGCACACGGCTCCGCTGCCCCGTGGCGCGAAGTCAGCTCGCTGAGCCTCGGTTCATTTTCCGCGGTCGATATAATCCTGCTCCTGCTCTGGAGTTTCGCCGCTTACGCACTGGGCCGCTGGCAATTCGAGAAAAGCTTCCGGCATGAGGACACAATCCGGCCCTCCGCCCCGGCAGGTCTTCTGTCAAAGCAATCGAAGGGAATCAAGTTGCTCGATTGGCCCGCCCGCATCTTCCGCGACCCCCTCGCGGCCCTGCTCCAAAAGGAGTTCCAATCCCTTCTCCGTATGCCGCGCTTCCGCGTCCTCTTCGGAATGGCATGTATCTTCAGCGTGCTCGTGTTCGTTCCCATCACCTTCAATCAGGGCCTCCGCCATTCCGGTGGTTTCGTAAAAAGCAACTTCCTCCCGATCGTGAACCTGTATGGGTTGCTCTTACTCAGCGACGTGCTTCTATTAAACATCTTTGGCCTGGACCGCCGTGCCGCCCAGCTCTATTTTGTCGTGCCCGTCCCGTTAGAAACGGTCTTCAGAGCAAAAAACTTGGCAGCGGTCGCTTTCGTTTTGCTTCAAACCCTTGCCGTGCTGGTCATCGCGCTGCTCATTCGTGCCGCCGTAACACCTTTCAGCGCCTTCAGCGGAGCAGCCGCTTCTGCCGTCGTGACCATTTACCTGCTGGCCGTAGGCAATTTCGCGTCGGTCTCAATGGCTCGCCCCGTAGACCCCGCTCAGACCTTCAAAAAACAAGCCGGAACCAGGATGCAGTTGTGGCTACTCCTCTGCGGTATCGGAATGTATGCGCTGGTGGGGTTTGCATTCCTGGCGAAGTGGGCTCTTCGCAGCGATTGGGCGCTTATTGGCATTCTTCTGCTTGAGTTCGTAATTGGCCTGATTGTGTATCATTTTGCCACCGAATCCGCTATTGCTCGAGGCTCGCGCGATCGCGAGCGATTGGTGGAAGCACTTTCGAAGAGCGGGTCGCCAGTCAGCGCCGGATAAGTCGCGACATGTAACCTAACAAACAGCACGATGAACGGAACAGGGAGGCAGGTCAATGGCAGCCCCGATCGAGCAAATTGATGTGCTTTGGATCACCGCCGGCCTTGGATGTGATGGTGACACGATTTCTATAACCGCGGCCACGCAGCCCAGCCTCGAAGACCTGATCCTCGGCGCGATACCCGGTATCCCCAGAGTGAATTTTCATAACCCGCTGCTCGCCTTTGAGGTGGGTGACGAGTTCATGAGTTACTTTTATCGTGCTGCGGCAGGGCAATCGCCCCCCTTCATTCTTGTGATTGAGGGCTCCATCCCCAATGAGCAAAACAAGCAAGAGGGTTACTGGGCCGGTTTCGGAACTGACCGGCAAACGGGCCAGCCCATTCTTACCTGCGATTGGATTGACCGGTTGGCCGGTAAGGCATGGGCCGTCGTCGCCGCAGGGACCTGCGCTGCTTACGGCGGCATACATGCCATGCAGGGAAATCCAACCGGGTGCATGGGCCTGGCTGATTATCTCGGGTCGGAATGGAAATCCGGGGCGGGTATTCCGATCATTAACGTTCCGGGTTGTCCTGTTCTGCCGGATAATTTTATGGAGGTCCTGCTTTACCTCCTTTATCAGGCCGCTGGCCTCGCGCCATCCATCCCTCTCGATCAAGCGTTGCGGCCAACGTGGCTGTTTTCCCAAACCGTGCATGAGGGCTGCAATCGGGGCGGCTATTACGAGCAGGGGGATTTCGCCGAACAATACGGGTTGCCTCAATGCATCGTAAAAATTGGCTGCTGGGGACCCGTTGTGAATTGCAACGTAGGGAAGCGAAGCTGGATAAACGGAATTGGCGGCTGCCCCAACGTGGGCGGCATTTGCATCGGCTGCACAATGCCCGGGTTTCCCGACAAATTCATGCCGTTCATGAATCAACCGCCGGGGTCGTTGCTCTCTTCCCACGCCGTGAGCACGTATGGCCGGGCGATTAAGGCACTCCGCAGGTTCACTCAGAACTCGCTTAACGAAGAGCCCGAATGGCGCCGGCGCGCGAAGGCTTGATGATAACGGCTAATCCAGGGCAAGGCGCTGATGGCGAAAACATGACACTCGAAAGCGCGCAAGCCCTGTTGTTTCAACTTGCAACGGGGCTGTCTTCAATCCCGGGCTGCTCCACGCCGGGTTTTTCCTCTGAAGAACAGAAGCCGGCCACACAAATTTCCGGGCCGCCCGACGCCGCCGCTCGATATCGAACGCTGGTGGAGCAGATTCCGGCAATCATCTTCATGGCTTTTCTCGATCAAGGTCTGAGCGAGGCTTATGTCAGTCCTCATATTGAGACTGTTTTAGGTTTCACGCAGAAGGAATGGCTGCATGACCCAGTGCGGTGGTACAACCAGATCCACCCTGATGATCGAACCCGTTGGAGTGTGGAAGCAGCGCAACTCATCCTCTCCGGTCAACCGCTGCGCTCTGTATATCGGGTGATTGCACGCGACGGGCACGTGGTTTGGTTCCATTGCCAGGTGAAACTGGTTCGCACCGAAGATGGCCGCCCTTGGTTCCTCCACGGAACAGCGTTTGATATGACGGAGCTCAAGGAAGCGGAGATCGCCTTGCGACAAGCCCGTGACGAGCTTGAAGCGCGGGTTCAGGAGCGCACTGCAGAACTGGCGCAAGCCAACCGTGAGTTAGAACAGGAGATCACCGAACGCAAACGAGCCGAGGCCGATCTCGCCCGCGCTGTTCGGGAGCTAACGCGATCGAATAGCGATCTGGAGCAGTTTGCCTACTCTGCCTCGCACGATCTGCAGGAGCCGTTACGAACGGTTTCTATTTATAGCCAGATACTACAGAGGGGGCTGGGTGACCACCTTGGCACAACCGCCGACCAATGCATCGGCTTCATTGCAACCGGCGCCGCGCGTATGGAACAGCTTCTGACGGACCTCCGGTCATTTATTCAAGCTTCCGCGGCAGGCGGGGAACCGGTGCAGGAGGCGGATGCCGGCCAAGCCCTTCGTCGCGCCCTGGCCAGCTTGACGGCTGCTATTGAAACCAGCGGCGCATCTATTACAAATGGACCGCTTCCAAGGGTTCGCATGCGCGAGTTTCAACTGGAACAGCTTTTCCAAAACCTGATCGGCAACGCTATTTCGTACCGCGGCGAGGAGCCGCCACAAATTGAGGTGACTGCCGAGCGATCTGGTGATGAATGGAAGTTTTCAGTTCGCGATAACGGCATCGGCATCGATCCGCAGTATAAGGACCAAATCTTCGGAATCTTTAAACGTCTTCACAGCACGGCTCATCATCGCGGCACTGGTATGGGGCTCGCAATTTGTGAACGAATTGTGGAACGCGCCGGAGGTCGAATCTGGGTGGAGTCCCAGCCCGGAAAGGGCTCAACCTTTTTATTTACGGTGCCCGTCTGAAGAGAAACGAATTGCCCGTTTTACACTGAGGCGTGCCGCGCCGGCTGGGACAGCATTTTCTCGTCCGTGATTCCGTCCTGGAACAGCTTGCCGTGGCGGCTTGTGGTGCACATACTTCGCGTGTAATAGAGATTGGGCCCGGACGCGGCGCGCTGACGCGTCATTTGCTGCCACGCACTGATGAGCTTCACGCGGTCGAATTGGACAAAGCACTGGTTTCTTACCTGCAAGCCAAGTTTGCAAGTGACTCCAAGCTGCATGTGCATGCCGCGGATGTGCTGGCCACAGATCTCACTCAGTGGGGGCCGGCATCGATAACCGGCAACCTGCCGTACTACATCACGTCACCGATTATCGAGAGATTTCTGGCGCTGGATGGGCGCTTCCCACTCGCGGTATTTCTGATGCAGTGGGAGGTCGCGCAGCGCATACTCGCCCCGCCAGGATCGCGCGACTACGGCTATCTGACCGTGGCGGCGCAGTTGGTGTGCGAAGTGGAGCTGGTCTTGAAAGTTCCACCCGGCGCATTCACGCCGCCTCCCAAGGTTGATTCGGCGGCGGTGCGGTTCAGCCGAAAGCTGCAAATCCCCCCCGATCTGCCCGGCTTGCTCCGTTTTGTGGGCCGCTGTTTCACGCATAAACGCAAGACGCTGCGCAACAATCTACGGCCCTATTACGGAGAGCGGGCCGATGCGCTTCCAGAAGCGCGGCTGCGGGCAGAACAGTTGAGTATTGCAAATTTTGTCGAGTTGCACTCGCGCTTAGCCGAGTAATGAGGGCAAGATTTAGCCGCTCTGTACACTGATATTTCATGACTCGGGCTCGCTTTGCGCCTTCGCCGACAGGATATCTACATATTGGAAGCGCGCGAACTTTCATTTTCAACTGGCTGTACGTGCGAAAGCATCAGGGCACCCTGGTGTTGCGCATTGACGACACGGACGTGGATCGTAATACCGAGGCTTCGCTCAATTCCATCTATGAAGGGCTGAACTGGCTGGGCCTTGGATGGGATGAGGTTTACCGGCAATCAGAGCGTTTAGATCTGCACCGAAATCTTGCGTATGACCTGCTGGCCAGGGGCTTCGCGTATCGAGATTTCGTTCCGGCGACGCTAGATTTACCGGAAGACAAACCGCACGGCGAGGGACCCTGGCTGTGTAATCCGGACATGCGGGCGCTTTCGCGGACGGAGAGCGACGCGCGCGCGGCAGCCGGAGAGCCATTCGTAATTCGGTATCGGGTAGTTCGCGAGCCGCCTTACGAGATCACGTTTCATGACGAGGTTTATGGCCAACAATCTAAGCTGACCGCCGATATCGAGGACTTCGCGCTTCTCCGGAGCAGCGGCATGCCGACCTATCATCTGGCTTCCTGCGCCGACGACATCGACCTGAAGATTTCGCATGTTATCCGCGGGCAAGATCACTTATCGAACACTTTCAAACACTTGCTAATTTTTCAAGCCGCGGGCGCTACTCTCCCAAAATTCGCCCATTTACCGCTTCTGATTGCGCCGGACGGATCGAAGCTGTCGAAGCGTAAGCACGGTCCGGTAGTGAGCGTGACAACTTACCGGGACCACGGTTTTCTCGCGCAGGCCTATATCAATTTTCTCTGCCTGCTGGGATGGTCTCCGAAGGACAACCGGGAGCAGATGACGCTGTATGAACTGGCGAGTGCCTTCAACCTGGATGGCGTCCATCGCAGCAACGCAGTGGTCAATTTCAGCGAAGCAGACCCGATTGATCCGAAAGCGCTGTGGTTGAACTCTCAACATTTGCGGTCGATGCCAGTTGAGGCGCTTGCACCGCTAGTGCGGAAATCGCTCGAAGAGCACGGATTGCAGCCATACGGGGACGACGCCTTCTTCTTGCATGTTGTCGATACAATTCGGACGCGGTTTGCGACACTGATCGAGTTTTCGACAAAGGGCCGGGCATACTTCAGCGACGATTTCCCGATTGAGCAGCCGGCGCAGGAGAAGCTGGATGCGCCAGGCGCGCGCGACCTGCTGCGGGAACTGGCGGATCGAATTGAAGCGAACCCGGAGTTTACCGAAGTAAGTGTTGAGGCGGATTTGCGGAAGTTGGCCCAGGAGCGCGGCGTCAAAGCCGGCATCGTTATCAACGCAACCCGGGCGGCATTGACAGGCCAGCCGGTTGGCCCCAGCGCGTTTGCGGTATTCACGTGCATCGGCCGGAAGCGCGTGATTCAGCGGCTGCGGAAGGTATAGCCGGATGAAACGGGTGATTCTGGGGCTGGGCGGACTGCTCAGCGATCCAGCCTGCTGTGTCATAAAGGACGGCCAAATCGGCTCGGCTGTAGAACAGGCGAAGGTTTCGCGCCAGGACCGGCCCGGATCGTTTCCCCACGAGGCATTCAGCCTTGCACTGAAAGGCGCAAGCGTCAAAGCGGACGAGATCGATTGCGTTGCCATTGCCCTGCCGTTCTCCCTGGGACCGGGGAGCGCGGCTCAACTGGAACTACGCGCATGCTTTCCTCAAAGCGAAATCGTAGTGGTGGAACATCACCATGCGCACGCCGCTTCGGCGTATTACGCATCGCGTTTCGAATCAGCGGCGATTCTGACAATGGATCGGGCTGGGGACTTCCGTTCGGCGGTCCTGTTTGCGGGCGAAGGGAATCAACTCAGACGCGTACGCGAATTGTATTTCCCCGATTCTCTAGGCGACGTGTACAACCGCGTGACGGAACTGCTCGGCTATGAGCCACGGGCCGATGAACACAAGGTTCAGTGGCTTTCTGCCTCCGGGCAGCCTATTTATCGGGACGTTTTCAGGCGAATTCTGCACTGCGGCGGATCGGAGTGGCCCAGAATCGATCGCGGCTACTTCGATTCGGAGCGCATGACGAAAGGTGGCTTCGGCGAGCGCTTTTACGATGAGATTGGCGCTGACTGGAAAGAGCCTTTGCCCCAAATGGTTAAGGCCGATCTAGCCCGCAGCCTGCAAGCCGCTATTGAGGACACGGTTGCCGTCATGATCGGGCGGGCGGAAAAGGTTTGCGTTGCGGGGGGACTCGCGCTTAATGCGATGCTGATCCGCGCGCTCGAAATTCGATTCAAGAACGTGTTTGTGCAGCCGGCGGCCGGGAATGCTGGAACGGCGCTCGGCGCGGCGCTCTATGCCTGGCACAATTTCTATCGCGAACAGGTCCGCGTGCCTTTCGAGACTCTCTGCCTGGGGCCGGAGTACTCAGCCGAAGAGATCAAGCGGGTACTAGAGAACTGCAAGCTGCGGTTCCGATTTCTGCTCACCAAAAGCGATCTAATTGCCCAAGCGATTCGGGCGCTGAATGACAACAAGATTGTGGCGTGGATGCAAGGGAGGATGGAATTCGGACCAAGAGCCCTGGGGAACCGCAGCATTCTGGCATCGCCGCTGAACCCCTACTCAACCGAAAATCTGAACGCCTACATTAAGCATCGGGAAAGCTTTCGGAAGTTTGCGGCGTCGGTTCCCGAGGAGCTCGCCGGCGAATACTTTGAAGCGGGTCCGAATGCGTGCTGGCTTGCGACCGTGGCCCGTGTGAAGCCGGAGGCGCGGGACAAGTTTCACGCGGCTGTGATGGGCGAAGATCTCATTCGCGTGCATACCGTCCGCAAGCAGCAGAACCCGCTTTATCACGCACTGCTGCACGCTGCGGGCGCTTCAACCGGACTGCCGGTCCTGTACAATACGAGCTTTAATCTCTTCGGAGATCCGCTGGTTTGCACGCCGCGCGATGGAGTTAGAAGCTTCTATTCATCGGGCATCGACGCGCTGTTTGCCGGCAGTTTCTACTTAGAAAAATAGGCCTACGCACCCTTTTTCAGTTCGTGCACTCTTGCAGGCTGATACGCTCCCGGGACGGTGCGGGCTGAAATAGCCAGACGATTCCAGGCGTTGATGCTGGCCACAGCCAACGTCAAGTCCGATAATTCCTTTTCAGTAAAGTGGGGCCGCACTTCTTCATAGACCGCATCGGGCACGTGGCCGGTGATGAGAGTAACGGCTTCCGTCCAGGCCAGGGCAGCGCGTCCCGCTCACTGTAGTACGGGCATTCACGCCATGCGTCCAAGGAGTAGAGCCGCTGCTCATTTTCGCCAATTGCCCGCAGATCCTTCCAGTGCATATCCAGACAATAGGCGCAGCCGTTAATCTGAGAGGCCCGCAGCTTAATCAGATGGAGCAGCGTTTCTTCCAATCCGGACTCGTGAAGATATTGCTCGAGCCCGAGCATCGCTTTGTATACGCCCGGGGCTGCTTTCGTGTAGTTCAGACGTGCTTCCATGAATTCTCCTGTTTTGAATTAGCTGTCGGATTTTGGATGACAGCACAGGGAGACACGTTGCAATTTGGCGGGCAGATTTCGGCCTTTTCAGATGCTGGTTATGCTGGATCAACGATCTTGTCAATCGCCCTCTGCGCGATGGGGTGATAGCCGGCCCGCGCTTCTGCATAGATCTCTTTTGCGAGCACGCGGCCCTCGGAAGTTTTCATCAGCCCGGTGTATAGCGGCTTCAAAAATTTCATCCGGCCTACAGTACTCAAAAACGATTTGAGGCGCGGGTAAGCGGGTTCGTACTCGCTCTCGACAACCATCTGAAGCCACTCATCGAGGATCTCGTAATTTCCAGCCGATGTCAGATTCCATGCGTCATCCAGTTCCGAAAGCTTCTCAACCGGCAGCGGGCGAGGCAAGACTTGCAGAAACTCCAACCACTCCTGAGTACTCCATGAATGCGCGGGAATGGCGGCTGAGTCGACTATTCCAGCAGACCACGCATCGGCACTCTGCGAAACATGTTCCAGGCGCTCAGAAAATGCTTTTGGAGCCGACGCAGGAAGACCAGGTTCAAAGACCCATTCCTGAACGGGAATCTGCATCCCGAGGTCAGGGTAACGATCGAACAATTCGCGCCGAATGAAGGCCAAGGCTTCTTCGGTCGTAATGCTTTGAAACGCGAAGCGGTCGAAGTACGATTTCAGAAACTTATCGAAAGCCACGCGGCCAAACGCTTCCTCCATTTGCCGTAGAAGAAGTGCGCCTTTTACATAAGGAACGCGGGTGGTACCGTCATCCGGGTCGCGGCCGGAGACGTCAATGTGCAGAATCTGATCGCGAGGGTCGAATCCAACCAACTCCTTGTCGAGCTCGCGGCGGTCCAGCACCTGTTCCATCAAGGCCTGGTCGCGGCCATACACCTCTTCCTGAATGCGATTCTCAATGTAAGTCGTGAATCCTTCATTGAGCCAGAAGTCGCTCCAGGTGGCATTGGTAACGAGATTGCCCGACCAGGAATGCGCTAATTCATGCGAGATGAGGCTAATGAGGCTTTTGTCGCCGGCAAGGATGGTCGGCGTGGCGAACGTCACGACCGGATTTTCCATACCACCGAACGGGAAGCTGGGTGGAAGCACAAGCACGTCGTAGCGGCCCCAGCGGTAGGGTCCGTAGAGCCTCTCCACGGTCGCAATAAGCTGTTCCAGATCGGAAAACTCACTCGCTGCATCATCGAGACCGGAGGGCTCGGCGTAGATTCCGGTGCGCGGGCCCACGGCGCGAAAGTCGATCTCGCCTATCGCGATTGCAAAGAGATACGCGGGAACTGGCAGCTTCATCCGAAAGCGGTGAAAGCCGTCCTCAATACCTTCGCTTTCCGCGCTCATAACGACACGGAGATCGAGGCCGGGCTTTATTCGCGCGTCGTAGGTGATGCGCACGCCTGGCGAGTCCTGTATGGGAATCCAACTGCGGGCGTGAATCGACTGATTCTGGCTAAACAAGAATGGCCGTGTTTTCCCGGCGGTTTGTTCGGGAGCGAGCCACTGCAGTCCGCTGGCATGTTCTGGAACGGAGTAGCGAATGAGCACGGAATCAGCATCTGGCGGCAGTTCGATCTCGAGCGGACTGCCCAGAATGGGGTCTCGCGAGCCGAGACGATATGCGACCTCTCTAGATCCGGATTCGATGTGCTGGATTTCGAGATCGCGCGTATCGAGCAAAAGCGGCGCGCCAGGATCGAAGCGGTGCACGCGAAGCTCCGCAGTCCCGCTGAGGGATCTCGCCTGGAACGATGCTTCGAGCGCGAGAGAGCAATGAGTAACCCGAACCTTTTCTGGTTCGGAAAAAGAATGAATATCGCGGCCGGGCATTATGGCTGTTTGCTGAAGTAGCTGCGGATACCGTCTTCCGCCAGCCCGAGGGCGCGGGCGAGCGAGACTTTCGCCACGTTGTATTGGTATTGCGCGGAAATGAGGTTCTCATTCGCCTCCGCTACCGCCTGCTGCGCCTGAACCACCTCGACTGTGTTGGTTACACCGGCAGTAAAGCGGTCGCGCGATTGTCCCAGCGACTGATTTGCCAGATCCATATTGCTTTTCGCGACCTCTACCTGATCGCCAGCCGATTTCAGATCGAGAAGGGCGTTGCGCACTTGATAATCGATCTGCGCTCGGAGGTTTTCAAGCTCGTTGCGGCGATTGCGCAGTTCGGCGTCGTTCTGCAGAATATCGGCCTGAATCCGGTGGCCATCGAAAATGTTGAATTGAATGGACCCTGTCGCGTTGAAGATACCGTGCGAGTTGGTCAGCACACGAAGCCCTTCGTCGCCATAAAAGCCGGAGGCCGTAAGAGTCGGATAGCGCTCGGCCTTAGCGCCGCGCAGCGATAATTGCGCGGCCAGCACACGCGCCTTCGCGGCTTGAAAATCGGCGCGATGTTCGTAAGCTTTCGCGTCCGCATCCTGCACCGACATGGCTTCGAGCGGAACAGACGGCGATGGATCTGCAACCGTAAACTCCTGCCCGATTGGCAGCCCAATGATGCGCCCCAGAGTGAGTTTGTCTTTTTCGAATTGATTCGAAACGGCCACAAGCTGCTGCTGCCGCTGTTTCAACTCAACTTGTGACCGCAGTACGTCAATACCGATCGCCACACCGGCATTGTGCCTGCGTACGGCATTGTTATAGACGGCTTCGTCGGCCGCAATCTCCGCATGCGCCGCCGTGATGCGAGCTCCATCGGCGATGATCTGCAGATAAGCGTCTCCAACAGCCTGCACAACCAGGTCGCGGGCATTCTTCACCGATAGCACCGAGGCCTTCAGATCTTCCCTGGAAGCGCGAAAATTGCTGATAGCGCTGAAATCGAATAGAGGAATATCGGCGTTGATCAGCGCGCTCTGGTAAGAGTAAGGCCCGACAATATGCGGCACGGAAAACCCCAACTGCGGTGGAAAGTTAATAAGGAAACCCAGCGCCTGTAGATTAAGCTGCTGCTCGGTCATGCTGAGCTGCCCGGTCAATTTCGGCAGCAGTCCACTGAGCGCCCGATAACGCTCCGCGCGGATTTCGCGACTCGATTGCTGACTGGTGAGCAGGCCGAGATTGGTCTTCAGTCCGCGATCTATTGCCTCTTGCAAAGTAAGCGGTGTGGGGGTGGCCGATGCCGCGCCCTGCGGTACGCTGCCCTGGAAGGTCTGATCTCCAGTCTGCGGCGGAGAGGTAGTCTGCCTCGGGAGCGGCGCGGCAATGCGGGCGCTGCTTGCATGGCCGGGACAGCCGGTGCAGCCGGAACGCCTGGAGGGGAGGCTTGCGAATAAGCGACGCTCTGGAAGATGACAGTCAGCGTACAGATGGAAAGGACAAAGCCGGAGCGCGCTCCCGGGATAAGATCGGTTTCACAAGCGTTCGATGCACAAAACAAACGTTTTGTACCAACGCCAGAGAAAATTATTTAAGAACTTAACCTTTTTAGAAAAGCAGCAACGCATGCTTAAAGATTGCGCTTCAGAAAAGAACAGATCTCGTAGCCGGTCACGTACTTGAACGGGAACTCGCCCATAGTGTAATGCCCGCAGGGGAGCACCGTCACATCGTGGTCCCAGTTATAGTCGCGTGCCCCGCGGATCACCTGGCGGGATAGATGAACCGGGAAAGTGGTGTCGTAACGCGTGTAAATGAACTTCGAGCGCTTCGCCTTGGCAGAGAACAAATCCCAGTAGTTCGGCGGACTGATGCAGTCCCAGAGCGAGCGCAGCGTTGGCAGGTCTATGGCGCCCTGAAAACTCTCGCGGATGTGCCTTGAAGAAACGCCTTCCCAAACCACATCGGCGAAGTACGTGGAGCAGTGATTGAATACGTTTACGCGGATGCGAGGGTCGTGAGCGCTGGCGAGGAAGGCGTAGCAAGAGCCGAGACTGGTACCTATAATGCCGAAATCTTCAAAGCCCTGCTGTTGCAGCCAGTCGAAGCAGGCGCGGGTATCAATGATGGCTTGCCGCGTAGCATCGATGGTGCGGCAGACATTGGATGAAACGGCGTAATCGGCGCGGCGTAAGGCCGGCAGGCATTCGCGCGTCGTGATAGGGAAGGCTGAGGCGGAGGGCGGGGATACCAAGCCGGGCCAGGCCCGCGCAAAGCGCATTATGCTGCGGCAGCTTGGAGTTCCAGTGGGGAAGGACAACCACGGCTTTGCGCGTTTGATTCGCGCGCCGGAAACCAGCGGGCACGCACGACGTTATTTTCGGGATAAGGAGTTGCGACTGGAGATGCGAATTCAAGCCAGTCGCCGGAGAGCCGGAACGCCGTGGGCGGTTCGTACCCAAAGAACTCTTCGCTGCGCTCTATACTGCGCTGGTTCAACTGGCGGATATAATCGACGGGATCTGAACCGTTACGGGGCACTTCGCGCGCGGCCGGCCAACGATCGCACCACTCGAGTCCAAATTCGAAAGGCCGCACGATGCGATCGGTCGAGCGAAAAGCCAGTTCGTTTTCCCATCGATCGATCCATGTCCTGTATCGGTGGGTTACCGGACGAAGCAGAGATGTCATGTGCCAATTTCAGTCTAGCGAGTCTACTCGATTCGCAATGCCTGCTGGGGTGCAATACGCAACGCCCGGCGGATGGGTGGAATGGAGGCGAGCACGATTGTGACCACCACGCACAACACGCAAGCTATCAGCGTGCCCGGGTCATGCGGCGCGACCCCGAACAGTTGCGATTGGAGCACGGTGACCGCAGCCAGCGCGGCCGGGATGCCGATAAGCGTACCGAGCACGATCATGGCTGCCGCCTCCGATACAAATAAGCCGGACGATATCTTTCGCCGAAGCTCCCAGCGCAATCCGGATTCCCACCTCGCGCGTACGCCTGGTCAGCGTATAGGAAAGCACTCCGTAAATTCCCGCCGCGACCAGCAGCATGGCGAGCACAGCAAACAGCGTTGATAGAAGTCCGAGTACTGCTTCTGAAGAAAACGCGCCTTCAATTTCCGTCTGCACGGTGTGCATGGCCAGGATCGGGGTGTTGGGATCGACATTCCGAACGGCCGTTCTCAAGGTGGGCAGCAGCGGCGCACACGGGCCATCGCAGCGCACGTAGACGCAGAGGCCGGACGCCAGCAATTGTCCGGTGTCTTCATAAACGGTGTCAGGGCGGTGTCCCGCAGGCTCTGGTCGCGAATATCGGACACGACTCCGACGACCGGCAATTTTCTGCCCTCATACAGGAGATAGCGGCCGATCGGATCCTCGCCTTGAAAATAGGTCTTCGCCAGATGCTCGCTGATGATGTAGACTTGCGGCTTGTCGGGCCTGTCGCCGCATTGAAGTCACGGCCGGCGAGAATGCGCGCGCCGAACGTATCAAAATAGCCCGGATTCACGCCGAAGATATTGACTTCCTGCGGGCCAGCCTGTTCGGTCTGCGCGTCGAGTTTCATCTTCAAACCATCTTCAAAATTGCTCCCAAACGCCTGGCCGCCGCCGCAACGTCCCGGAAGAGCCCGAACCCGGGCCACTACGCGCGCGTAGAATTGGTTGGCCTGCACTCCCGTATAGCCGCCTGAGGCGGGCCTGATATCGATAGCCGCGATCTCATCGGGATGGTAACCGAGGTCGAGAGTTTTCAAATTGCGCAGCGTTCCAACCAGAAGTCCGGCCGCGAGCACAACCACGAATGAAAGTGCGATCTGCACAATCACAAACGCTTTGCGCAGTGCCGCGCCAGCGCGCGTGTTTCCGGCGGACGAGCCGACCGGCGCGGTCCGGGCCGCTTGCAAAGCGGGCGTAGCTCCAAACAGCAAAACGCAGATCGCGGAGATAGCCGCTACAAACACAAGAACATGTCCGTCAAGCGCGATGTGCAACTGGTGAATGGCAGGCGCGGTCCGGTTCAGGAACGAAAGTAGACTTTGTTCAATCGCATACGCGAGGGCGATTCCGGCAGCCGTACCGAAGAGCGCAAGCAGCGCGCTCTCCACCAGGACCTGAGCAAGGATTCGACCCCGTGACCCGCCGATAGCCAGCCGCAGAGCGAACTCAGAGGAACGCGCCGAGGTTCGTGATAGCAGCAGCGTCGCCAGATTCGCGCACGCAATGAGCAAGACAAGCAGCGATACAGCCATCAGGATCGAGGCGGGCTTGCCGATCTGCCAGAAGGCTTGAATTCCGGCGCTGCCGTCCGCTAATTGCACGTCTGCAGCCTTGTCCTTTTCTTCGATCTCAGATAGGCCCGGTTCAGGCGTGTCAATTGCGCCGCAGCACTCGCGCGCGAGGCATGCGGCGAGAGGCGCGCAATCGTCGCAAAGAGGGACAGCCGCGACCTCCAATGGAAATTCGGAATGCCCACGAATGCCGGCATGTAATCGATCAGCCGCGTGGCGGGAATCTGCAGATCGGCCGGCCGCTGCAAGTCCGATCCGGTAAAGCCGCGTTCCGTAACGCCGATGATCTTGTACCGACGCATATTCAATCGAATGCTGCGCCCGAGAGTATCCGGCGCGCCTCGAAAGTGGCTGTGCCACAGCCGGTAGCTGATCACGCAAACGGGATTCCCCGCCGCGTCGTCGAGGTCGCGCTGTGTGAGAAGTCTGCCGCGCTCCGGCTTGATCTGTAGTGTGCGGAAGTATTCTCCCGTCACAAGCTCAGCGGAGATCCATTGCGGATGATCGCCGAAAATCGCGCTGACATCAAGGGCGAAGCTTCCCGATAACCCATCGAGTTCGGTCGTCTGCCGGTTCAGTTCGTTGAGCTGGTCATAACTGAGGCGAACCGGTTCACCGGCGCTCTTAAGCAGCACCAACCGGTCCGCGTCCGGAACCGGCAACCGCCTGAGCAAAATCGAATTCACGAACGAAAACAGCGCGGTATTTGCCCCGATTCCAAGCGCGAGCGAAAGCACCGCGGCCGCCGTGAAGCCCGGATTCTTGCGGCATTGGCGAAGGGCAAACCGGCAGTCCCGGAATACGTTCTCGAGCGCGCGAAAACGTGCATAATCGCGATAGCGTTCTTTGGCCGGTTCGACCGGCCCGAATTCGCGGCGGGCGGCCAGACGGGCGTCTTCCGGGTCGAGTCCTTGCGCCGACTGGCGGGCTGCGAGCGCATAAAGATGCTCTTCAATTTCTTCGTTCAGACGCTGCTCGCGATTCCCTGGCCGGAAGGTAGCGAGCAGCCGCGACAAAAGTGAATGAAGCATTGCCTAGCTCGCGGCTGTCAGGACACGCTGAATCACGCCAGCGAAGCGTTCCCACTCTGCCGTTTCTTCCCGCAGTTGCTTCTTGCCTGCTTTGGTAAGCGAATAGAAACGCGCCCTGCGCTTGTTCTCCGATTCGCCCCATTCGGATGTGATCCAGCCCTTCTGCTCCAAGCGCAGCAGAGCGGGGTAAAGCGTGCCTTGGTTCAATTGCAGAACGTTCTCCGAGACCTGCTGAATGCGAACCGCGAGGCCGTAGCCGTGCAATGGACCCAGGGTTTCCAGCGTTTTGAGCACGATGAGATCGAGCGTGCCTTGAAGAATGTCGGATTTGCCGGCGGACATAATCGCTCCTGTTGAGTCTCAACAAGAGTATCTCACACTCTTGTTGAATGTCAACAGGTGGCAGCATGTTCGCGAGACAGCTGCCTGTGCATACAAAAGAATAAGACGCGGTATTGTTCTATACCGCGTCTAAGGATGTGAAAAAGGCGAGGCACGCCTCGCTCCTACGCGAATTCGCTCGGGGGTGCCCTCCGCGTTTAGTTGTTACTGCCGATCTCAACGTTAATAGTCTTCGGTTTCGCCATTTCCTTTTTTGGAAACGTGACTGTCAACACGCCGTTCCTGTAGTCGGCCTTGACCTTCTCGCCATCGACTGTGTCGGGCAGGCTGAAGGCGCGCACAAAGGCGCCGTAGGGGCGCTCAATCCGATGGAAGCCCTTGCCGTTCTGCTGCTGTTCGAATTTGCGCTCGCCTTTCAGCGTCAGCGTTCCGTTTTCAAGCTGAATTCCCACGTGCTTCGGATCGACATCGGGAATGTCGGCTTTCAAAACAAGATCGTTTTCCGTCTCGTAGATATCAACAGCCGGCGTCCACGGGCGGGACGCGGGTTCACTCCACAAACGCGACAAAGAGTCCTGGAAGAGCCGCAACCCCGCGGGGAAGTCTTCGAGCTCGGGGCTAAACGGGCTATATTTCACGACTGGCATATGAGTTGTTCTCCTATTCATAATATGAATATAAGACAATCATACAATATGCGTGTTTAGCTGTCAAGTTCCGATTTTGTACCGCTGTTCGCCGCGGCATCATCTCTCTTCCGTATGTCGAATCTTAAAGAAGGCGATCCAGCACCCAATATCCGCGCCACCACAGATAAGGGGGAGCAATTTGAGCTGTCGGCACTCAAGGGCAAGAATGTGATCCTTTACTTCTATCCGAAAGCGGATACGCCTGGTTGCACCAAGGAAGCGTGCGAATTCCGCGATACCTCCCCGAAATTCTCGAAGGCGAATACCGTGATCGTCGGGGTCTCACCCGACCCGGAGAAGGCGCAAGCAAACTTCAAAGCCAAGTTCGACTTGCCGTTTACGTTGCTGGCCGATACGGACCACAGAGCGGCGGAAGCCTACGGGGTATGGAAAGAGAAAAGCATGTACGGGAAGACTTACATGGGCATCGAGCGGACCACCTTTGTAATCGATCCGGAGGGCAAGGTGAAGAAGATTTTTACCAAGGTGAAGGTGGAGGGGCATGCCGAAGAAGTTTTGGCGGCGATCGGTTAACAGGCATCTAACAGGTTGTGGAGGAGAACAACGACCGCCGCTACCCGGCGCGGCCGGTATTGGGTGTTGGCGCTCTGATCCTCGACGGGAACCGCGTACTGCTGGTAGAGCGCGGCGGGCCACCGCTGGTAGGTTATTGGTCTCTGCCGGGAGGCGCGGTGGAGGCTGGCGAGCGCTTGGAAGAGGCCATCATTCGCGAGGTTCAAGAAGAGACGGGGTTGGACGTGGCGACCGAGGCTATCGCCACGGTTTTTGAGCGGATCATGCCGGATGCGTCAGGCGCGTGCGAATATCATTACGTTCTGATCGATTTCTATTGCAGAATCCTGGGAGGCGAACTGTGCGCGGGCAGCGATTCGCGCTCGGCCGCCTGGTTTGGAATGGATTCTCTGCACGATCTGCTGATGACGGAAGGTACGCGTGAGGTGATTCAAGCCTGTTGTAATCGCTCCGCGAAGGACCTCTACGTCACGCGTCCATAGCTTGGCCTGTCCTGATGCCCTTTAGCAGTACCGAACTTCTCCAATTCGACGAATTTAAAGAGCTGCTTGCGAAGTATGCCGGCAGCACGGCCGGGCGCGATCTGGTCTCGGCATTGCAGACTGATAACGGCCAGGCTGTTCTGGAAGCCGATCTCGCCGAGACGGGTGAAGCTATGGGTTATTTGCGGGAACTCGCGGCAGCGCAAACTGCTGGATCCGGGGCGGCGATTCGGCTGCGTTTCGATCAGCTTCGCGATATCGAAGGGCCAGTGCGGGTTCTCAAGGTGGAAGGCGCCTCGCTCGGCGGCCGCGAAATCCTTGATCTGTTCCAAACTTTGGCGTTGGCAGGAGAGTATCGCGGAATTTTGCTCTCCGTCGCCCAGCGCTATCCGCGGCTGGCGCAGCGTGCCACGCGCCTGACCGATCTGCGTGATCTGGCCCGGCGCTACCAACGGGCATTTCTTCCCGATGGAACTCTGGCCGATGAGGCCAGCGTGGCGCTGCGGCGGATTCGCCGGGATATCGAGCGCCAGCAGCGAAGCATCCAGGAATCGCTCGATCGGTTCATCCGAGCGCATCGCAGCGACGGCGCCTTGCAGGAAGATTTCGTGACCATCCGCGAAGACCGATTCGTGGTGCCGATTGTGGCCGGACATAAGGGGCGCATTAATGGCGTGATCCACGGTTCCAGCGGTACCGGCCGAACGCTGTTTGTCGAACCGCTCGAAACCATCGACCTGAATAATCAACTGGTCCGGTTACGCGAAGACGAACTGCGGGAAATCGAGCGCATTCTGGCAGAAATTACAAACGCCTTGCGGGAACACACGGACGAGATTGCGGCGACTGCGGACGCCCTGGCCGAGTTCGACCTGGTTTTTGCCAAAGCTGGATTTGCACGCGATTACGACTGCGTGATTCCCCGCTTCAGCAGAGCGGAACGCAAGCTTATCTTGCGCGATGCCCGGCATCCGCTGCTCGAAGCAGTGCTTCGTAAGCAGCAGAAACCGATTGTGCCGATTTCATTCGAGCTAAATGACGGAAACAGATGTCTGCTGATCAGCGGGCCCAATACCGGCGGCAAGACGGTTACAATGAAGACCACCGGCTTGATGGCAGTGATGGCGCACGCCGCGATTCCGGTACCCTGCGCCGAGGCCGAGTTTCCTTTTTTGGAGGATGTGCTCGCCGATATCGGCGATCAGCAATCGATCGCTGAGAGCCTGAGCAGCTTTTCAGGACATCTGCTGCATGTCAAGCAGATGCTGGAACGCGTGACACCCAACAGTCTGGTGCTGCTTGACGAACTGGGGCGCGCGACCGATCCGGAAGAAGGCGGAGCGCTCGGGGTGGCCATTCTGGACGAATTTCGCAAGTCCGGCGCCTTCTGTTTGGCCTCCACTCACTTGCTTCCCCTGAAGCTATACGGAGCGCGAACGCCAGGCGTGCTGAACGCATCCATGGGGTTCAATGAGGAGACTCTGCAGCCCACATACCTGTTGCGGCTCGGGACCCCGGGCAAGTCCGCGGGCCTGGATATCGCGACGCGCCTCGAGTTGCCGGAACCCATCCTGACGCATGCACGTTCCGTTCTGCCGCGCATGCAGGCCGATTTTCAGGACCTGCTGACTGAACTCCACCGCCAGGTTGAAGCGAACGCGCGAAACGCAAATGCGATGGAGCAAGCCACTCGCGAGCTCAAACAGCGCGAGAAGGAAGTGGAACACGAGGCCGAACGCCGGGAGCAGCAGCGGCAGCGCAATTGGGAGAAAAAGTCCGAATCAATCGTTGCCAATTTCGAAGCCCGGGCCCAGATTGTGATGGATCAGCTGGCGCAAACGGCGGAGGAGCGCAAAGCGGCTGAGCAGTCGCGGCTTTTAATCTCGAAAACGAAGCGCGAGTTTCGAGAAGAGGCGGCGGGAGCAATAATTCCTCCGGAATCCGCTAAAGCATCGTCTGCGCAGCTCGTTGTTGAAGAAGGCGCAAGAGTGCGATTGAGAGATATGCGCGAGGTCGCGACAGTGCGGCGCATCCTCAAGAACGGGATGCTGGAAGTCGAGGCCGGATTCCTCAGGATGCAGGTGCCGCGCGAGGACATCGCCGAGGTGGTCTCAGAGAAAGCGGAGCGCCACCTGCCGAAGAACGTGCGCGTGGAAACGGGACCGCGGCATGACGTAAGCTACCGCGAGTTGAATATCATCGGCCAGCGGGCGGAAGAGGCGGTGGAGCAGGTCGACAAATTTCTTGATTCTGCCGCCCTCGCCTCCGTCGATCGTGTGCGCATCATCCATGGACACGGAATGGGTGTGTTGAAGCGCGCCGTCAGCGAACATCTCGGGTCGAATCCCCACGTCAGCCGCTTTTATCCGGCGACGCAAGCTGAAGGCGGCACCGGGGCCACCATCGTGGAGTTGCGAGAATAAAGCATGTGCCCGTTCTTGATCGGGATTCTGGTATTTGGCCTAGCCTTTATGCCTGCTTCCAGCTACGAGGATTCGCTTCGAGCCTGGCAAAAGGAGCGCGATGCGGGGCTGCGCTCGGAAAACGGCTGGTTGACGCTGGTGGGTCTCTTCTGGTTGAAGCCGGGCGATAACACCATCGGTTCGGCGGATTCGAATGATTTTGTTTTGCCGAAAGGCTCGGCGGCCGCAGAGGTGGGCCGTCTGAATCTGGAAGGGGGCAAAATCACTTTCATCGGCACAAATGGCCGGTCGCGAAACTTATCGTACGACGAAGAAAAGCCGGACGTGGTGCATGCCGGGTCCGTATCGTTCTACGTCATCAAGCGCGGGGACCGGTTTGCGGTTCGCGCCAAAGATAGCGCCAGCCCTACTTTGAAGAACTTTCGCGGCATGACATACTTTCCGGTCAACCCCGAACTGCATTTTCAGGCGAAGTTCATTCCAGAGCGAAAAATGATTTCCATTCTGAATATCCTGGGCGAGACCGATCAGGAAGAGAGCCCTGGAATCGTGGAATTTACCTACCGGGGACAACACTACCGGTTGCGGCCGATCTACGAGAACGAACCCGAAGGTAAAACGCTTTTTTTCTTGTTCAAAGACCCGACCAACAAGACCGAGACGTACCAGGCCGGCCGCATGCTGAACACGCCATTGCCGGTCGACGGTAAAGTGGATCTCGATTTCAACCGTTCGTACAATCCACCATGCACGTTCACGCCGTACGCAACCTGTCCGCTGCCGCCGAAAGAAAACACGCTGCCGTTCCCGGTAAATGCTGGAGAGAAGCGGTACGGGAACGGACACGTGGAGTATGGGGAAACGCGATAAACACCGGGCTAACTGGAGCAACCAGGCAGCGCAAGACCGGCAGAAGTTCAAATTTAACTTGACATAACATTCTGGCTATATAACAATACTGTTATATAGCTGGGAATGCAGAACCTCGATTCCGCCTTTTCGGCGCTCTCCGATCCGACACGCCGGGCCATCCTTTTCCGACTCGCACGAGGCGAAGCGACGGTCACGGAACTGGCGGAGCCCTTTCAGATGACGCAGCCTGCCATTTCGCGGCACCTAAAAGTGCTGGAAGGCGCTGGGCTGATTACCAGGCGCGTGGAGGGCACGAAGCATCCTTGCCAACTGGCAAAGGACGGCATTGAAGCCGTTGATCAGTGGCTTGCCAGGCTGCGACAAGCATTGGAGAGAAATTACGACCGGCTGGACGAAGTGTTGGCAGATATGAAACCAAGAAAAGGAAAGAAAAGACGATGAGCAAGATGGCGCTGAAGACCGAAGGCGATCAATATGTGGTCGTGACAAGGCGATTTGCCGCGCCGCCCGAGGCGGTGTACCGAGCGCACACCGAGCCGGAACTTGTCCAGAAATGGATGCTGGGCCCTGAAGGGTGGACGATGCCTGTATGTATCATCGAGGCGCGGCCGGGCGGCAAGATTCGATACGAATGGACGAACGGCAAAGGGGGAGGGTTCTACCTCACAGGGGAATGTCTGGAACTGGAACCTTACAGGCGAATCGTTCATGTGGAGCGAATGCATTTGCCCGATCCGACACCGGACAACTACATTGAAACCAGATTCGATCCGGACGGCGCTGGCACGCTGATGACAATGCGCATGACGCTGCCCGACGCCGAAACCCGCGCCGCAATGCTCGCAACGGGCATGGAGCACGGCATGGAAGCGAGTTACGTTCGATTGGAAGGCCTGATTTAAACGTTGTGACGCTGCTACCTGATCCCGAAGATACCGGCAAGCGCCTGGATTCTTTTCTGCATGTTCTGAATACCTGGGCGAGACCGATCAGGAAGAGAGCCCGGGAATCGTGAGTTCACCTATCGCGGGCAGCAATATCACTTACGCCCAATTTACGAGAACGAACCCGAGGGCAAAACGCTCTTCTTCCTGTTCAAAGACCCGACCAACAAGACTGAGACCTACCAGGCCGGACGCATGCTGAACACACCGCTTCCGGTGAATGACAAGGTGGATCTCGATTTCAACCATTCACACGATCCGCCCTGCACGTTCACGCCGTACGCGACCTGTCCGCTGCCGCCAAAGGGAAACACGCTGCCGTTCCCGATGGATGCCGGAGAGAAGCGCTATGGAAACGGACACGTTGAGTATGGCGAAGGACGGTAAATGGCCTGCTTCGAAATTTGCTACCGTGAGGAACAGGTTCAGGTTATATGAACGTGTCGCTGACTCCGGAGCTTGAGGGCTTCGTACAAGCCAAAATTCAGAGCGGCCGCTACGCGTCAGCCGGCGAAGTGATAGTCGAGGCGCTGCTCCTATTAAAGGAACACGATGCGGGCCGGGCGCAGCAAGTGAGGGAATTGCGCGACAGGATTGATACAGGCTTGGGTTCTCTTAGCAACAGTGAAGGCGCCGAGGGTGAATCGTTCATGCAAAACCTACTCGAAACGGTCCATCGGCCGGAGGACAAACGCAAGGCCGGATGAGCCGCTATATTCTTGCGCCGCGGCGCAGGAAGATCTCGTCAACGTTTGGGATTACTATTTGAAAGAAACCGGGCCTCGCATCGCCCGGCAGATGCTGGCTGAATTCGTTCAGGCCTTCCGCTTTCTCGCTCGAAATCCAGGAATTGGGCATAGACGGCAGGATCTCGTGGAACACAGGCCTGTGCTCTTTTGGGCTGTTCGGGACTACCTGGTTGTGTATAGAGCCGAAACGAAACCGTTCGAGATTGTCATGATCGCTCATGGGACGCGCGATGTTCCCGCACTTATACGCTGGCGTCGAGCCTAAGCGCTTACCTGAGTCTCTGGAACGCCAGATCCCGCGTTTTGTAAGCTGGAGAGCTAATGCGTAATTGGATCACCTCGAATCAGACCATTTTCTTGGCCATCATAGCGGCGGTTCTTTACGTGTTGGGCGCCGTCGCGCTACAAGAGAAGGCCGTAGTCCTGGACGCCACAAATCTCACGATGGTATCGACGTCGTACCAAGACACTCTCTTCCAGGGATTCACCTCCTTGCTGCAGGCCTCGATCGTCCCCGCGGGCGTGGTGCTGCTCGGTGTGGGGTTTTACTATCGATCGTGGAGCGCGCCTCCACCTTACCGGAAGTACAGGAAGCCCCAGTGGTGGAGCGCAGAACAGCGAAAGGAACGGCGGGATCGCTGGCTACAATGGGGAACACTCCTACTCCACTGTCTCTCGCTGGTTGGTCTGTTCGGGTTCAACAGCCTAATCGCTTCCCATCAAAATCTCGTTCTGTTTCCCGGCGATCAAAATCTTAAGTTGACACGCTTTCTTCTATCAAACACTTTCCAAACCTGCTTTTCCGGGTGGTGTTTAATCGTTGCACTCACATTGGCAGCCTATTACTGGGTCCATAAAAGGGAGGCGCGGAAATCGACACGCATCGCGATCGCCGCTGTCGGAGCGACTTTGTTCGCGTTCTCAGCAGTTGAAGCGGCTATATGCACCGGCTTCATACTCGCAACGTCTTCTGTAGTCCGAGAAATCTATGTCGACCAACCTGCACCGGCTTCCTTGTGCGGCAGGAGGGTCTTCCTCCTCAGCGAAAGCCGAGATGCCTTCACGTTACTCGCCGTCATTGAGCGGAACGACGGAAATCCAACAGCGATTCCTAAACGAGAGATTGTCGTGTTGAGGAAAGAAAAGATTCCAGAGTTCCGGTTTGCCTGTTGGGTAAACGTATTCGAAGATCCCATAGGCAGCGGCGCCTGCGGAGCCCTATCACACGTGGGGAAGCCTCCGAATCGAACCAGAGATGGAAAATGGCTTTGTGACGCTGGTGTTATCTGAGCGGGGCGATGCCGGCAAGCGCCTGGATTCCTTCCTGCATGAGCGTTTTCCCGAATTCAGCCGTTCCCGCCTGCAGTCCTGGATTAAAAGCGATCGGGTCCTGCTAAATGGCGAACCCGTCCGAGCATCGCACATCCTGCGAGGCGGTGAAAGCATCTCGGTCGAACCCGCCGATCTGCCGCCGCTCCGGGCAGAACCCGAAGAGCTTCCCCTGAAGATTCTGTATCAGGACCCGGATGTGGTGGTTGTGGACAAGCCTGCGGGCATGGTGGTCCATGCCGGGGCGGGGCACAACCGCGGGACACTCGTCAACGCGCTTCTGCATCATTTCGGATCGTTATCCTCTATCAATGGCGAGATGCGCCCCGGCATCGTTCACCGCCTGGATCGTGAGACCAGCGGCGTGCTTGCGGTGGCGCGCACAGATAAAGCCCACCACTCGCTGGCACAGCAGTTCCACGATCGCGAAGTGGAAAAAATCTATCTCGCACTGGTTCACGGGCACATGAAGCAACCGCAAGGGCGCATTACGAGCCTGATTTCGCGCGATCCGGTACGGCGCACGCGCATGGCTGCCAGGTCAGGAACGGGCAGGTCCGCTTTGACTGAGTATCGCGTGATTGAAGAATTCGAGCGATACAGTTACGTGGAGGTTCGCATAGGGACCGGCCGCACGCACCAGATTCGCGTTCACCTTTCCAGCATTCATCATCCGGTTGTAGGGGACCGCCTGTACGGCGCGCCGGCCGCAAATCCGGCGATTCCGGCCCTGAAGCGGTTTTTTCTGCACGCCCACCAGCTCAGTTTTCGATCGCCGTCAACAGGGGAATGGATTCGGGTGGAGAGCCCGCTACCGGACGAACTTGGAGCTTTTCTCGAAAGCGCTCGTAAAAACACGGCTAGAATAAAGGCATCTCGATGAAGCTAGCAGCAGTTTCCGTGGCGCTTCTGGCCTTTGCCGGGGGCATATCTCTTTGTGCGCTTGCGGCGCACCCGAATCAGAGCTCCCAACCGGGTTCGTCGGCCGATAACCCGATCCGGGCCGAAGTGACACGAGTGAACATGCTGTTCACCGTAACCGATAAAAAGGGCCGTTTTGTCACGGACCTGACGAAAAATGATTTTCAGGTCTTCGAAAACAAGAAGCGCCAGAACATTCTGGAGTTCAACTCGGAAACCGATCTGCCTTTGCGGCTGGCGATCCTGATCGACACCAGCAACAGTATCCGCGATCGGTTCCGTTTCCAGCAGGAAGCGGCCACCAACTTTATTAACAGCGTGGTTAAAGATCAGGACAAAGCGATTGTGGTCAGTTTCGACACCGCGGCGGAGCTGGTTTCAGACATGACGAACGACACGAACCAATTGGAGAACGCTGTGCGGAACCTGCGGCCAGGCGGCGGCACGGCTCTCTACGATGCCGTTTATTTCGCTTGCAGAGACAAGCTGATGCACGACCAGCCGATGTACAAATTTCGCCGCGCCATGGTGATCCTCAGCGACGGCGAGGATAACGATAGCCGGTACAGCCGTGACCAGGCGCTGGAAATGGCGCAAAGGGCCGACACGGTGATTTATACCATCTCAACGAACATCAGCCACGTCGAGACAGAAGGCGACAAAGTAATGCGGTACTTTGCCGAACAGACCGGAGGGGTGGCGTTCTTCCCGTTTCAGGCCAAAGATCTGAACCAGTCATTCGAAAATATCGCCAATGAATTGCGGCATCAATACAATTTGTTCTATCGCCCGGAGCCGCTGAGCAACGACGGGCGGTATCATCAGGTGCAGATTAAAATCAACGGCCGCAAAGATCTGGTAGTGCGAGCACGCAAAGGCTATTACGCCCGCCGCGAAAGCAGCAGTTAGTTTACCGCTAAAACAAGTTCGCAAACTTTTGTTTAACGGTATACTGAGAGTACTCCCCCAGCCGGCATTAATAAAGGAATCTCCATGGACGAAAAAGAGCGCAGCCGTACTTTGACCCTTACCCTAGGGCAAATTGAGAAGCAGTTCGGGAAGGGGTCTATTCTGCGCCTCGGCGCAAAGGAAGCTATTGTTCCGGTTTCAGTGATTTCGACAGGATCTATTTCGCTGGATTACGCGCTCGGCGTCGGGGGAATGCCGCGTGGACGCATCTGCGAGATCTTCGGCCCCGAATCGTCCGGCAAGACCACGATTGCGCTTCAAGTGGTGGCTGAGGCACAGAAGGAAGGCGGCATGGCCGCGTTCATTGACGTGGAGCATGCGCTTGATCCGGCGTACGCGAAGCGGCTTGGGGTAGATGTCGACAATCTGCTGGTCTCGCAGCCGGATTTTGCGGAGCAGGCCCTGGAGATTACCAGCGCGCTGATCACGTCGGGTTCCATTGACGTGCTGGTGGTCGATTCGGTCGCGGCGCTGGTTCCGAAGGCGGAGCTGGACGGCGAGATGGGCGATTCGCACATGGGCGTGCAGGCCCGGCTGATGTCACAGGCCATGCGCAAGCTGACGGGCATTGTCTCAAAGTCGAATACCTGTCTGATTTTCATCAACCAGATTCGCGAAAAGATCGGCGTAATGTTCGGCAACCCGGAAACCACTACCGGAGGCCGAGCGCTGAAGTTCTATTCGTCCGTGCGCCTGGATATCCGGCGAATCGCAGCAATTAAGGATGGCGATATCGTCACGGGGAATCGAACCAAGGTCAAGGTGGTGAAGAACAAGGTGGCTCCGCCGTTCCGCGAAGCCGAGTTCGACATTATCTACGGAGAAGGCGTGTCGCGCGAAGGCGATCTGCTGGATTTGGGCGTTTCCAATAATGTTGTAGAAAAGAGCGGATCGTGGTTTAGCTATAAAGGCGAGCGCGTCGGCCAGGGCCGGGAAAATGTGCGCCAATTTCTGAAGGACAATCCGGACATTCGCGCCAGAATTGATGTCGGAACTGCGCAAGGTACTGGGGTTGAGCAAGGGGGAAGAGGTGGAGCCCGCCGCCCCGCCGCCCACTCCGATTGATGCCGCCAAGCCTGCCGCGCGAGGGCGGTAAGCCCAGTATCGGCGGGCACTCGCCCCAAAACACCCTTTTTCTGTTACCCTGAAGTTGAGGGACTTGGCCAGTCCTTTATCCCCTTTACTATTGGTGTAGTTTCATGGAATCCGAGAACAATAACAATGCTGTTGTGAGCGAGGAAGCTCAAACGCAAGCCGAGCGCCTCCCGAATGGGGCGAATCAGAATGAGCCGCAACAGTGCTTTCTTCAGCGAAATGGCAGCCGAGCGCGATCGTGCGGTGAAGGAAAAAGTCGAGTTGCAGGATCTGCTGCAGCGGCGGCAGGCAGAGTTCGAGAACTTCCGGCGCCGGAACGAGCGTGAGCGCGCGGAACTCTGGGAATTTGCGGCCATGGACACGGTAAAGGCGCTACTGCCGGTTCTGGACGACTTCGAACGAGCCCTCAAAGTGGAGACCGCTGATAAAGAATATGCGCGCGGTATGGATTTGATTTATCAGCGCCTGCTTGAAACCTTGAAGAAACTTGGCCTAGAGCCGATCTCCTCCGAGGTTCCGCTTTTCAACCCGCATATTCACCACGCGGTAGAAATGGTGGACACAAAAGACCACCCGGATCAAACTATTCTGGAAGAATACCAGCGCGGCTACTATTTCAAAGGGAGATTGCTGCGGCCCGCCATGGTGAAGGTCGCGATAAACCAATGATGGTGGCCAGGTAGCCGCTACAACCTGCGATGAGTGTAGCCAAACGAGATTATTATGAGGTGTTGAGCGTCCCACGCGATTGCGATGACCAGGCGCTCAAGAGTTCGTACCGGAAACTGGCGCTGCAGTATCATCCGGATCGCAATCCTGGCGATCGCCAAGCCGAGGAGAGGTTCAAGGAGGCCGCCGAAGCCTACGCCGTTCTGAGCGATGCGCAAAAACGTGCCGCTTATGACCGCTACGGGCACCAGGGTGTGAACGGTGGCTTCGGCCAGGGCGGATTCCAGGGCTTCGATGAGAATACGTTTGCCGATTTCGGCGATATCCTTGGCGATATTTTCGGACTCGGCGACATCTTCGGCCAGCGCAGCCGCCGCACTCGGGTCCAACGTGGCGAGGACATCCGCTACGATCTCGAAATCAGCTTCGAAGATTCCATGCACGGTCTTTCGGCCGACTTGCAGATTCCGCGCCGGGAGGCCTGCTCGAAGTGCCAGGGCAGCGGAGCGGAGCCAAATGGCGGACTAGTGACCTGCTCGGTCTGCAACGGCCGGGGCGAGGTGGTCTATCAGCAAAGCTTTTTATCCATTCGCAAAGTCTGCCCCAGTTGTGGGGGACGCGGCAAGTTGATCCGGCAGGCCTGCCCACAGTGCAAGGGTGAAGGATTTCATCGGATAGAGAAAAAGCTGAAGGTAAACATACCGGCGGGCGTCGATACAGGAACACGTCTCCGGCTTTCGGCAGAGGGCAATCCAGGGCCGCCGGGCAGCCAACCAGGCGACCTGTACGTTGTCATCAAAGTGGCTGAGCACCCCGTGTTTGAGCGCCGCGACAACGATTTGCATTGCACCCTGCCCATCAACGTCGCCCAGGCGGCCCTAGGCGCGGAGATTGAGATCGAAACTGTTGACGGTCCGCAGAAGATCAAAATCCCGGAGGGCACGCAAGCCGGCGCTCAGTTCCGGTTGCGCAATTTGGGCGTACCTCATTTGAACAGCCGTGCGCGGGGCGACCTGTTTGTGCATGTCGATGTTCAGGTACCGAAAAAGCTCACGCGCGAGCAGCGCCGCCTTTTTGAAGAATTGCAAGGCCAGCTTCCGGCCGACAACCAGCCGCACGAAAAGAGTGTTTTCGAAAAGGTCCGCGACTTCTTCGGCTAAATCAGACGGTCGAATACTTAGTGCATAGCGTACGAATCTTTTCGACGAGTTTCGGAACCCCCGTAGCAGGATCTTCTTCACCTTCGTACTCGGCGGACATAAAGCCCTTGAAGCCGGCCTGCGCGAAGAGTTTCCATACGCGATCCAGGTCGATGGGCGAACCATCATCGAAATTCTCGCGGATATGCGTATTGGTCGTGTACGGAATGCATGCTTCGATCTGGGCATAAGCGTCCGCCCTTGCGGTAGGCACGAAGTGAGTAATGTCCAGATTGATCCCTGCATATGGAGAATTCACCCGATGCATAATTTCAAGACAGACATCGGCCCGTTGCGTAATTCCGGAATGATCCTCTATGCCCAGCATGATGCCCTTGCTCCCCGAATACTCGCAGCCCGCTTTCATGGCTTCAACCACCGAGTCGATGGCCTGCTGCACTGCAACTCCGGATGGCGGCTCGCCCGCAAATATGCGCAAATGAGGAGCGCCAAGTGCGTCCGCTACATCCACCCACTTCTTAATCTCGGGTAGGGTTTCGTTGCGCTTAGCTGTATTGGCCTGCAGAATGCTCACGCCGCACGCAGCCCCGGAAAACATTACGCCGTTGCGATAGGCCAGGTGCCGTAACGAAGCGAGATAAACCGGACCGGTGGATTTGAAATAGTAGCCGGTCATGTCCACGCCGTCTAATCGGAGAGTGACGGCCTTTTCGATAAATGTTTCCATCGTCATGGGCCCATGCTGCAGGTACTTGCGATAGGAGTAGGCGCAGCAGCCCGAGAACAAGCGAGGCATACGCTTGCCCGAAGTCTCCGTCGCGGGTGGCACCTGAGAGGCACTCGCCAGACTTACTCCCGCTGCGAGTGGAAATGACGAGAGTAGAAATCTGCGGCGATCGAGTGGCAGGCTTATCGCACCCATTGTGTCTCGACTATATCTCTTCTAAGTAGCCGGCCTGCACTTGGTCTTTACCCGCCGTATCGGTAGTGGTCATAATTTGCGCGAAGCCGCCGCAGTTCCCATACGTCGCGTGTCAAAACTTCCCGCGCGCGCCCATGCATCGGATTGTTATCCAACACGTGCTGCACATCGCCGATCCCTTCGTCCAGCTTGTCCTTATCGAATCGGCCTTGCTGCAGGCGTTCTTCGAACTGTGACAAGTGCCTCATGGCGTTGTCGTATCGCTCATTCTCTTTTCTCGAATACGTGTTGTTTGAGGCGATCCACTGGAGATCGCGAATGGTCGCATCGACCGGGCGCCGGTGCTCCTGGTTGTAACGATAGCCCTGGGCCTGAATCGCCGGTGTCGCCAGCAGCATCCCGAAGGCCGCGATTGCAAAGGTTACGGCGCACCGCCTTGTCGTTTGAAATTGTTCCACTTTCCCCTCCTGCCACCAAGGACGTTACGATACTCGCGCAGAGTACGCGGCGGCTGAAAGATGAGTGGAAATTAACGGCTGAAGTGCTCTGCGGAAGTTGCGCACCCGTCTCTGATTTCGAGGTATACTTCCTGCTACGCGATCAACGAAGCTATTGGCTGTTTAAAAGCCACAGGAGGAAGCCGCCGTGTATGCACCTATTGGAAGGCTCTCATGCGTAGCCATCACGATTTTATTGCTAGCTCAGGGATCCGGTATCGCAGCCGATCCGTCAGCCAGCAAAACCATCACTGTGCCAAAGCTGCAATACGAGAAATATAAGCTGGCGAATGGATTGGAGGTCATCCTTCACGAAAATCATCGCCTTCCGCTCGTCGCCGTGGACCTCTGGTATCACGTGGGCCCAATGAACGAAAAGATGGGCCGGACGGGGTTTGCGCACCTGTTCGAGCACATGATGTTTCAGGGCTCGGAACATGTCGGCGAGAAGGCTCATTTCCGTTATCTCGAGGCCGCTGGCGCAAACGACATCAATGGGACTACGGATTTCGACAGAACAAACTACTTCGAAACGCTTCCGAGCAACCAGTTGGGGCTTGCGCTGTGGCTGGAAAGCGATCGTATGGGCTTTCTTCTGGAAGGGCTGGACCGCACCAAATTGACGAACCAGCGCGATGTCGTGCGCAATGAGCGCCGGCAAGGTGAGAGCATGCCTTATCAACTGTCGGAAGAGCAAAAGTATCATCTGCTCTTCCCCGCGACCCACCCCTATTATGCAAATGTCATCGGGTCTCACGCTGACATCGAAGCCGCCCGTTTGAACGACGTGCGCGACTTCTTTCATCAGTTCTACACACCCAATAACGCGACCATCGTTGTTGCCGGGGATTTCGATCCGGCGAAACTGAAGCCGCTGATGGAGAGATACTTCGGACCGATTCCCGCGGGCCCCACCGTTGAGAAGGTAACTTTGACGACTCCCTCCATCACTACTGAGCGTCGCGCAATTGTTACCGACACGGTGCAGTTGCCCCGAGTCACGATGGCATGGCTCGCGCCTCGAGCGTTTCACGATGGAGACGCCGATGCACGCCTGTTTACCCAGATTCTCGGTGGAACGAATTCAAGCCGCCTATATCGTAAATTGGTTTACGAGCAGCAGATCGCTCAAACCGCGGAGTGCAGTTACCAGGCTCTTGCGTTGGCCTCAGTCGCGACATGCGATGTTACCGCACGTCCCGGGATTAAGCCCGAGGAACTTGAAGCAGCAGTGAACAAGGAGCTCGAAGACCTGCGCGCAAACGGAATTACCCAAGCCGATCTCGACCGGGCGAGGAACGTCATCCTTACCAAGCAAATTCAGGACCTGCAACGGCTGGGCGGCTTCGGCGGCGTTGCCGACATGATGAATCTCTACAACCAGTATCTGGGCGATCCCGGTTACTTGGATAAAGACATCCAGCGCTTTGAGAACGCTACCATCGCCTCCGTGCAGGGTATAGGTCGACAATACTTCGCGAACAATGAGAGGGCGGTTGTTTATACGATAGCCGGAAAGAAGGTCGTCAATGATGTTCCGCGAAGCCCGGCCGATACTGACGCTAACGTTAAGTTGACAGCCCCCTATTCTGTCGATTTCGAGGCGCAGCAGGGCTGGCGCAAAGATGCACCTCCAGCGGGTCCAGCCCTGCAATTCCATTTGCCGCTGCCCAAAGATTTTGTTCTGGCGAATGGAATGAAGGTTTATCTGGTCGAAGATCATTCCCTTCCGGTCATAAATGCCACTCTCTTTGATTTGGCTGGCGCAGACGGAAATCCTGCGAGCAAGCCGGGCCTGGCTGGGTTTACCGCACGCATGCTGACCGCTGGCACCAGCAAAAGACCGGCTATGCAGATTGCCGATGATGCCGACCAGATTGGCGCGAAGTTGCAGTGCGAGGCAGACACAGACAGCGCCAAGGCCATGATTTCAGCTTTGAGCAATCACAAGGAAGCCGCTTTGGAACTGTTGCAGGACGTTACCCGGAACCCAGCATTCCAGCCGCAAGAAGTAGAACGGATTCGAAAGGAGCGCCTCGCCGCAATTATCCAGGAAGCGGATAACCCCATTGACTCGATTTTGCGCGTCGGGCCGAAGGTTCTCTACGGCAATCATCCCTACGGATATCCGGCTACCGGCACGAAAGCCGCGGTGCAAGAGATTTCACGCGAAGACCTCTCCGGCTTCTGGGAGGCCCACTATGCGCCGCAGAACGCCGCCCTCGTGCTGACGGGCGACATGAGCGAAGCCGAAGCTCGCGAAATGGCTGAGAAATACTTTGGCAGTTGGAAGAGCAAGCCCAGTGCCGCGCCGCCGGACGTGCCCGCCACTCCGGACCTCCCCACAAGGCGCATCGTCATAGTTGACAAGCCCGGTGCGCCACAAACTGTTTTGGGCGCGTTCGGTGTTGGGCTACCGCGCAGTACGGCTGACTATCCAGCGGTGGAGGTCATGAATGGGATTCTGGGCGGCCTCTTTTCGAGTCGAATCAACATGAATCTTCGAGAGAAAAACGGGTACACCTATGGAGCATTCTCGGTGTTTTTCTACCGGCGAGGCGCAGGCCCATTTCTCTCGGGCAGCCTCGTCCGAACAGACGTAACCGCACCCGCTACGCGCGAACTGTTCACCGAGTTGCAGCGGATACGAACAGATCCGCCCACCGCCGCGGAATTGAAAATTTCACAAGAGTACGCGCTGCGGTCGTTGCCCGGACACTTTGAAACTGTCGACGACACATCACGTCAGATCGGGGACCTGTTCATCTACAAGTTGCCCGTTAACTACTATCGGACCTTGCCCCAGCGCTACGGAGCCGTGACGCTAAAAGACGTACAACAGGCTGCAATCGATCATATAAATCCCGAACATCTGCTCGTTGTAGCGGTAGGAGATCGGGCAAAAATTGAACCGGGACTCCAGAAACTAAATCTAGGGCCCCTTGAACTCCGAAACGAAAACGGAGATCCGGTGCCGAAGTAGCTGTTCAATGTTCGACGTTCACTTCAATGAATGATGCCGCATCGCGCGATCGATAGATCCGTTCGGTCGCCTTAACGTATGCATCCGGCTCAGCGGTAGGAATATTCGTGAAGGTCTGCGGATTCCTGTCTGTCAACGGGAACCAGGAGCTCTGCACCTGCACCATGATGCGGTGACCCTTCTGAAAACAGTGATACACGTCCGGCATGCTGAAACGGATCTGCTGCTGTTCGCCCGCTTTGAACGGCGTAGGCTGTTCGAAGCTGTTGCGGAACTTTCCCCGGAACGGTTCGCCTCGCACCAACTGCATATAACCGCCCAGTGTCCCGCCTGCATCCTCCGGATAGACGTCAATCAGCTTCACATCGAAATCGGAATCTGTTCCGCTGGTCGACACGAATAAAGCAGGCGAGACCGGACCGGCAATCGTCACATCATCGCTCAACGGGCCGGTTTCATACGTCAGCACATCGGGCCGTTTTTGCGCGAAGCGCTGGTCGGCATCCATGTACTCGCGATCCATTTTTAAGGTCGGCTTGCTCGAGAACGGAACCGGATCGTTCGAATCGCTCACGTACTCGTCAAAGCCTGCGGCCTCGTCCGGTGCTTCCCGATTCAACGCTCCGTTGCCGCCAAAATAGAACCGCTCCGGATGCGCATTCGCGGGCGGCCATTGCGCTTTTTTCCGCCAAACGTTTTTGCCCGTCTCGAACACATACGCCTTCGGAAGATCGGCGTCCGGACCGTCCTTCAGGTAATGCCGAAAAAACGGGAACTCGATCTGATCCCGGAAAAATCCAGCGGTGTCCGCTCCGAATGAGATATCGCCCAGCTTGCTGCCCGCGCCTCCGTTCCAGCCGCCGTGATACCAGGGCCCCATCACCAGCCACTCCGGCGTCCCGGACGATTGCGCTTGTATCGCCCGAAATGTCTTCAACGTGCCCGAAAGATCTTCGGCATCGAACCAGCCTCCTACCACCAGAACCGCGGGAGTTACATCTTTCAGGTGCGGCAGAATGTTCCGCGTTTTCCAGTAATTGTCATACGTGGTGTGCTCAATCTGGTCGGCCCAGTATTGATTCGTGGGATGGAAGTAGGGGCGGTTTGAATCCGCCAGCGGTCCCATATTCAAATAAAATTTGTAGCCGTCCTTCGTTCCATAATCGAACGGCTTCTTCTCTTTTGGAAGCTGTGGATTGTCCTGCTTTTCAAAAAACTGATAGAAGCTGAAGTTGGCAATCAGAAAAAATGCGCCATTGTGATAGGCATCATCGCCCATATACAGATCGGCCATGGGCGCCTGCGGCGATGCCGCAAGCAGGGCGGGATGCGAGTGAATTAACGCAGCGTCCGTATAGAAGCCGCTGTAGGAAGTGCCGTACACGCCAACTTTCCCGTTATTGTTGGGAATGTTCTTCACCAGCCAGTCGATCGTGTCATATGCATCCGTGCTCTCGTCCACATCTTTGTTTGAGCGGTAGACATCGCAAATGGGCCGGTCGTCGACGAACGTTCCTTCGGACATAAACCTGCCGCGCGCATCCTGATAGGCAAAGATGAATTTGTCTTCCGCAAACTTGCTCGATGGGCCAAGATGCGCCGGATACCTATCGGCTCCATACGGGGCGATGCCGTATGGAGTACGAGTCAAGAGAACTGGATATTTAGTCGATGTGTCCCTTGGAACATATACAGCCGTGAAAAGCCGCACGCCATCCCGCATCGGAATGCGGTATTCAAACTTTGTGTAATGAGAGGGCAGATCGAATTTTTCCGCAGCGAACGCGCTCAGGACGGCGAATAGAGGCAATACGAGAAGGCGAAAACTCGGCATGAATCAACCATAGTAGCCGTCCCGCTATACTGGCAAAGAAAAGGCGAAACACCTTTCTGATGTTGGATCTCGACGAACAGCTTACGCGCTTACGCCAGCGGATAGCGACCATTGACGCAAGATACGCGAATGCAAAACGGAACCGCGCCTCGCGTCCGGTAGAAGAGCCTTCGGCCCGCTGCTTCATAGAGCAGTGGTCGGAAGGACAGGTGGTGGCGAACGAGTTCGGCGAGCACTTCCAAATGGAACGCGCATTCCCGGGCCGCCGGCAGCATGGCTCGGCTGATATCGGGGCGCTTGCCGAATTGCCCGAGACGCTTCTGGATACGCTCGGTGAAAGTGAAATTTCCGCGGCATCTCCTGCCCGCTGGGCCTTCCTTGACACCGAAACAACGGGCCTGGCAGGCGGTTCCGGAACTTACGCCTTTCTGATTGGGGTGGGCCGCATCACTCCCGATGGGTTCAGCGTCCGACAGTTCTTTATGCGAGAGTACGCCGAAGAACATAGTATCCTGGCTGCGCTTGAAGCACACCTCAACGAGTTCGATGTGTTGATCACTTACAACGGCAAGAGTTATGATCAGCCGCTGCTTGAAACGCGTTATCGCATGACGCGGCATAAGCATCCATTTGCGCGATTGGGCCATCTCGATCTGCTGCACGGCGCGCGCCGGCTCTGGAGGCTGCGGCTGGAAAACTGCCGGCTGGTTCAACTCGAACAGGAGATTCTCGGGTTTCATCGCGAAGGGGATCTTCCGGGCGAGTTGATCCCTTACGTATATTTCGAATATCTGCGCTCAGGCGAGGCGCAGCGCCTGGTGCCCATCTTTCATCACAACGCGATGGACATACTAACGCTCGCGTGTCTGACTGCCATCGTGCCCGCCGCGTTCCGCAGCACCGATTCGGAATCTCTTTCCCGCCTGGGCGTGCGCCGCGGCGAAGATCTGGCCGGCATCGCGCGCTGGCTGCTTGCGGCAGCGCAGCACGAACAGGCTTTGGAGTTATTCACGCGGGCCGTGCAGGCCGGCCTTCCCGACAAGCTCCTGTTTCGCGCGCTCTGGGATATTGCTCTGCTGGAGAAGAAACTGCAGCGCCCCCATGCCGCATTGGAGATGCTGACCGAAATTGCCGGCTGCAGCAATGAATACCGGGTGAGCGCGCTCGAAGAGCTGGCAAAATATTATGAACACGAAGAGCGCAATTTAGCGCTCGCTTTGGACTTCACTGCGCAAGCACTGAGCTTTGGCGATTCTTCCTCGCTGAACCATCGTAAGCAGCGTCTTGAAAAGCGCCTGGCGAAACCGCGCCCGCGCCGCCTTCTTTAACTTAAGTGGCGTACGCGATGCGGTCGACTTCAGTTTCCGGTGTTCAGCCATTCAGGCCGACTTCACTTCCGTCCAATACCGGTCCCGCAGTCTTTGCGCCGGTGCCGGCAAGGCCTTGAACCATTCTCCGCGCCGCAGCACGTCCGCCGTAGGGTAAAGAACCGGATTGTTTCGCTGGGCCTCCGGCAGCAGTGCGCGCGCAGCCGCATTTGCAGTGGCGGTCCGCATCTCGCGCGCAATTGCCGCCCCTACTTTCGGCCGCAGCAGATAATTGAGGAACTCATATGCGAGATCCTTATGCTTGCTTTCGCGCAGGATGCAGGCATTATCTGCATATAAAGCGAAGCCTTCCTCAGGAAACGAAAATGCCAGCTTCGCGGAGTTGTCCATGGCCACCTGCGCTACTTGCGCCCACATCTGAGCCACCAACACATCGCCCGCCACCACCTGGTCGCGTACCTCTTCATTGAGATACGCGCGCAACAGGGGCTTCTGCTTTATAGCCATGTCACGGGCTGCTTTTAAGTGCCCCTCGTCTGCTGCGTTGATCGAGCATCCCAGCCGCTTCAAACACGCTCCGAACACCTCGGCTGGATCGTCCAGCATGGTCACGCGCCGCTGATACGAATCCGTCCAAAGATCCGCCCATGCTAGCGGAGGCCGCGAAACAGTTTTCGAATAAACGATACCGGTCGCGCTGTGCATATACGGAACACACCATTCAAGCGCCAGATCCCACTGGGGCGACTGGAAGCGCGCGTCTAGGTTATGCAGATTCGTCATCCGCTTATGCTCCAACCTTGCCAACAGATCCAACTCCCGCATAGGCTGAACAAAACTGTTCGAAGGGAAGACAACATCCCATCCCGAGTTGCCGCCCATCACCTTCGCCAGCATCTCTTCCGCGCTGCCATAGGTCGCGTAGCGGATGCGGCAGTTGAACTCGCGCTCAAAGTCCGGAATGGTGGAACTCGCGACGTAGTTCTCCCAGTTGTATACGTTAAGCCTGCGCTGCCGGCCGGCACTGCAGCCGAGAAACGCTCCGGCAGCGGATATTAGGAATAGCCGCCGGTTCAACTGCTTTGCCCCGTTTCGGTCGAGTGCTGCTCCAGCCTTCCGGCGAGAAGAATGAAAACGCCCAGCGCGCCGGTAATCATCACGGATAGCGCATTTACTTCCGGACTTACGCCTCGTCTCGCCATTGCGTAAATCATCATCGGCAGCGTTTCTGAATTCACGCCCGCTACCAGGCTGGTAATCACATAATCATCGAACGACACCGTGAAACACAGCAGCGCAGCCGCAATAATTCCCGGCATCAGGAGCGGCGCTGTCACCCGCCAGAACACCTGCCATTCCGTCGCGCCCAGGTCAAGCCCCGCTTCCTCCAAAGCCGGATCGAAGGTCCGAAGCCGTGCCAGAATCACGATTACCACGTACACAAGCGAAAACGAAACGTGTGCCAGAATCACCGTGTGCATTCCAAGCTGCACATGCAGGTAATGGAAAATCCATTGAAAAAATGCCAGCAGCGAAATGCCGGCAACAATCTCTGGCGTCAATAACGATAGATAGAGTGAGTTGGTCAGCAGCGGAAGGCGTTTCTTCCAGAGCGCATATCCCGCGAGCGTTCCAATTACGGTGGAAACGATGGTCGCAGTCACGGCAATAATCAGACTGTTGATCGTAGCCTCCAACAGCGCGCTATCGTGAAACACACTTGTGTACCAGGTGAGGGTGAAGCCGCGCCAAACTGCCAGCTTCGAAGCGTTAAAGCTGAAGACGGCCAGCACGGCGAGAGGCAGGTAGAGAAACAGATACGCCGCGCTTGCGTAGGAGGCCAGAAAGCGTCTCAAATCAGTTCTTCTCCACGTCGGCCCAATGCTCGCATTACCGCTACGGCCAGGACCATTAGCAGCAAAGAGATTGCCGCGCCGAACGGCCAGTCACGCGCGGTCGTGAACTGGTTCTGGACCAGGTTCCCAACCATCACGGTCTTTCCTCCGCCCATGAGATCCGGCGTGAGATAGGCGCCCAGGCATGGGATGAACACCAGCAGGCAGCCCGCAATCGTACCCGGTTTGCTGAGGGGAACGACTACGCGCCACAATGCCACCCACGGCGAAGCACCCAGATCTTCCGCTGCATCGAGCAGCGCCGGGTCCAGCTTCTCGATCGTGGCGTAGAGCGGCAAAACCATAAACGGCAGATACCCGTACACGAGGCCCAGAATCACCGCGCCCGAGTTGAAGAGCAGCGGCAATGGCTGGCGGATCAGGTGCATGGCTTCAAGCGCTGAATTGATAAGTCCGGTATCGCGCAGCAGAAACATCCAGGCGTAGGTCCTGATCAGAAAGCTGGTCCAGAACGGCAGCATCACTAGGTTAAGTAGAAGAATCTTGTGCCTGCTCGAACGTGCAATATACAAAGCGAGCGGGAATCCAAGCAATAAGCAAATGGCGGTGGATAGAAACGCGATCCACACTGAACGCCACAGGATTTCGCCATAGAGCGGATCGAAAACGCGGCCATAACTTTCAACCGTCCACGGCCGCATCACGCCGCCATAAGGTCCACGCGTAAGCAGGCTGTAAGCCAACACGATCAGCAGCGGAACAAAAAAGAGCAGGGCCATGACCGCCGCGCCCGGCGTTATGAAAAGCGCGCGGAGTCTTGTCATCTGCTATTGCTATCCGCTTCTTCGATTCGCAATTCGTCGGCGGTATTCCACCACACGTGAACGGTCTCCCCTGGCGTAAAGTCGCAGCCATTTTGTGCTATCTCGGCCGTGCACGCCGCACCGTTCGCCAAGCGAGTTTCCACGTGCAGGCAATTTCCCAGGTACGTCGATCCTTGCACGATTGCGCTCATGAAATGCGCTCCGTAGGCCGGCTGCTCTCTGGACAGGCGAACCGCTTCGGGCCGCACGCCTGCTCCGTTTACCCAGTTCACTCCACCCAGAAACTCTGCCACGAATCGGGATCGCGGCTGCTGGTACAACTCGCGCGGGGTGCCAACTTGCTCCAGTGATCCGCGGTTCATGACAGCCATACGGTCCGACAACGAGAGCGCCTCTTCCTGATCGTGCGTGATGAACAGAAATGCGATTCCGACCCGCCGCTGCAGGCTCTTCAATTCACGCCGCATCTGTTTACGCAGCGTTGGATCCAGCGCCGAAAGCGGCTCATCAAGCAGCAATACCCTAGGCTCGAGGACCAGTGACCGCGCCAGCGCTGCTCGTTGCCTTTCGCCTCCCGAGATCTGATTTGGTCTCCTTGCCTCTTTGCCTGAAAGTTGCACCAACGCCAGCGCCTGCTCTACTTTGGCTAGAATCTCGCGTTTTGTGAAATGGTTCCGGCGCTCCAGGCCGAATGCCACGTTTTCTGCAACAGTCAGATGAGGGAACAGCGCGTAGTTCTGAAATACGGTACTGACGTCGCGCTGATAGGGCCGGGCGCCCGCGACGGAGCGGCCGTCCAGCAGGATCTCTCCCGACGTGGGCTCTTCGAATCCGCCGATCAATCTCAGCGTGGTTGTCTTCCCGCAGCCGGAAGGTCCAACCAGCGCGAAGAACTCGCCGTGCTCAATTGAGAATGAAATGCCGTTAACAGCAGGATGCGCGGGATAACGCTTGGTAAGAGCGCGAAGCTCCAGGACCGTGTTCACTTCTTGAAAACACAATGCTAGCGCAGGTGGCGCACGCTCCGTGCCGCGGTGGACTTCACCCCGCTGTCCGGACCCAGGAGTCCATTCGATGGTCTTGACGGCTGCCCGCACCTGAAACAATTCCCAGTACCGACGGTCAGACTAGAGAAAGGAATCATGCCCGAAATATTCGGCATCATTTTCGCAGTTCTTTTCCCGCTGATAGCTCAGCCGCAGGCATCGCGGATTCCGCCGCCGAACAGCATGACCAAGATGGTTGTCCGCCTGATGGGACCGGGCATTAAGCCCGGATCATACGCAGCCCTGCCGCGAACCATTTACCGGGCCGGACCGCACTATGCTCGCATGGAAAGTCCGCCTGATGCCCGGCAGCGGCAGCAGAAACTGACCATCATCGCCGAACCGGACGCCTACAGCCTGAACATCATCGATAAGAAGGGTACTCACGCCATCGATCAGGGCGGCCCGAACGATCTTCATTTGCCGATTGTCCTACCCTTCGATCCGAAGCACAAGCTTCCGCACCTGGACACCTTGGAGTTCGGCGAAGAGCTCGACTTTTTTGAAAACTTGGGCGCAACGAAGAAGGCCGGACCGATCGTCAACGCGCAGCCGACGGACGCCTATGTTTTGCAGACACCCGAAGGCCCCGCGACTCTGGTTGTGAAGCGGGACGCGGAGACTCCCATTTTTATCAGCTGGCCAGCGAAAGACGGAACTTACAAATACGAGTACATCACCTATAAAGAGGTGCCTTTCGAACCGGCTTTGTTCGGCCGACCGAACGGCTTCCAGCTCAGAGAGATTACGCCCGACACCACTCACGAAGAGCATCCGTAAAGAAATCCGGCATCATTTCTGCCGAGGATTGCGGCTGCATGCCGCGAACCGATAGACTAGAGATGTTCGGGGCGTGGCTCAGCCTGGCTAGAGCGCCTGGTTCGGGACCAGGAGGTCGGTGGTTCGAATCCACTCGCCCCGACCATTTTCCCCCCTTTTAGATCGGCGGGTTAGGCGCGCCACCCGTTTCTCACTTTAGATAAGTTCGCGATCTCTTGAATCAACACTTACTCAGACTGCGCTTTCGCAGTTTGCCAGATGGGATACGGGAGCCCCGCGAGCCGGTTTATCACGAACGCCTGTGCCGTGAGCAGGATTACAGCTACTTCAATTGTCACAAGATATTCGGGTTTGGAGATGATCCCTAGCGAAACAATCATAGTGGTCGCACCGGCAGGCGGATGGCTGACGCGCAGGAGCACCATGATGGCCCCTGTGAGCGAGAGCGAAAGAGCGGCCGACAAAACGCGCGGCCAGTAAATCTCCACAGGCAGCCCTATTGGAAGATGGCTCATGCCGGTAACAGAGAACGCAGCAAAGCCACAGCACAGTGCTATGGCGTGACCCAGAACTGCATTGCGGGGACTCGCTGTTTGCGCGAGCGGAGTGAAAAAGAACAGGTACGCGGTAGGGCCGAGCGACGGAAAGACAAACGGATTGTGCGTCAGGAATGCCAGCACAGCAAGCAGGCCAATGGTGACGAAGCTGTTCACGAATACGTAACTGGCCCAGACGGCCGTGGGCGGCAAATGGGCTAGCAGCCAGCTCAATTTCAGCCGCTCGATGAGGCGAAAAACATGGTCCGCTCTGTGGACCGCGGGGCTTGGAGGAGTTTGGGGTTTCCCGTTCGCCACTTAAATGTTCGGCAGCAGATCAAAATATTCGTCGTCTTCGTTCTTGCCGCCCTCGCCTTTTCCGAGCAGTTTCTCGGACTCGATAAATTCAATCTGCTCAATCCACTTGACCATTTTGTAGCCGAGCTGGTTTTCGACGCGTAAACGCAGTGGCGCTCCATATACCGCTGCTAGCGGTTCGCCGTTCATCTCAAAGGCCAGCATGCACCCGGGTTTCATCGCATCGTAGATTTGTTGCGTATCGTAGTAAAGGCCGCCGTACAAGGAGCCTCCGAAAGAGTAGAATGCGACCACTTTGGCGTATGGCTTGGGCTTTACGAGTTCGATCAGTTTGCGCATGGAGATTCCGCGCCATTGCGCAATGCCCGACCAGCCTTGGATGCAATGGTGCATGGTAATCGATTCTTCGGCTCCCAGAGCGCGCATCTCATCGATCGAAAGATCGACTGGGTTCTCGACCATGCCGGACACTTTTAGCTTGTAGCTCTTGAAGCCATCCATGGCGAGCTGCTTCCAGTCTTCCCGAACAGGAATTTTGCCATTGGGCCAGAAGTAGGGCGAGATCTGCGTTCTCGTGTAATGCTCGTGCGGAATCAAACGATCGAGCGTCAGGAGCTTGACTGGCTCTGTGATCGCCTTTTGCGCATGCTGCAAGCCGCGCGGAAAATACCAGGAAATATAGTGAGCTGCCACCCAGCAAAGCAGTACAACCCCAATGCCTATAAAGCCGAGAATCATGCCCGCGGGACCCAGACTGTCGGTGCCGAGGACAATGTGGTTCATATTGCGGGCAAAGCCAGTTAGCGCGACGAGCGTCACGTGCACGATCACAAATGCCAGGAATCCCACGAGCATTAAGAAGTGGATAGACCGGGCTGCCTGCCGGCCGCCAAAGAGTTTGGCATAGCGGGGAAAACGATTTACCAGGGCGGGAGACATCGCCATCCCGGTGAGAATGGAGAGCGGGGCCATAACGAAGATGGTGGCGAAATAAGCCAATTGCTGCAGTGCGTTATAGCCGTAGAACCCATTCGGTTCGGGCGGCAAATGGAAATTTGCGTAGTGGACGAACGTGTTCCAGGCTTCGACGAAGACGGCGGGCGAGGTGGGCACCAGCCGCTGCCATTGATTGCTGGTAAGCAACCCGCAGACGAAAAAAACACCCGTGAGCACGAACCCATAGACGTTGATGAAATGCCAGGAGCGCGCGATCCCCACGGTGTGACGGTAGCCTGGCAGCGCAATGGCGGGCGAGATGTAGCGCGCGTCGTCCTTGGCCGTCCAGAGGCGGTCCCTAGGCACCGTCAATGGCGTAAAGCGAATCCATTCCGTGCCGGGTGTGCAATGGTCATTCAGATATAGGCGCGGGTGGTCCATCAGAATCGACAAGCCGCTGCGGATCAGCATAAACAAGAAGATCAGGTTGAAGAAGTGACTCCAGCGGATCCATACGGGAAAGCCATGCGGGCCGGTGGGAGCACCCTCGAGAGATGCCGGAGAGGGGGCGATGTGCGGCAGACCGAAGAACGCTTGCTGTGTCCAAGCCAGCACCAGTGGAACGAGAGCGATCACAACCAGGAGAATTAGGATCTCGGGGCGAATCCAAATTCTGAACCGCCGGTCTTTCGGATAATGGACCGCCCGATGCGCATCATCGAAGGGAATCATACGACCTGCTCGGATACGGTTACGAGCAGAAGCGTATCTTGCTGGGCGGCGACGCTGTGAGGCATGCCAGGCGCCAAGCTGAGCAGCAAACCCGGCCTTAGCTCAGCACGCTCATCACCGCTCAAGAAAATCGCTTCGCCTTTCAAGCAGTGCACAGTGATCGCGCCCCGGGTTTGATGTTCTGGAATCTGTTCGCCGGCCTTCAAGTGCAACAGCAGCGTGCGCAGGCCGCTTTCACGGAACAGCGTTGTTGTCCTTCCCAGGCCGCCCGTATCGCTTGAAAATGAATGCAGATCTACGTGGGTCATAGCGCTCCTCGCGTCGCTTCGGCCGTTTTCCGAACTGCCGATTGATGGTATGTCGAGATGGTCTGCAGCAAACGGTCACCGATCATTTGAGCTTTTCGATTAAAGAGAGAGGCCACCTCGTCAGAACACAAGGCGACAACGGTTTCGCGCCACAACTGCAACCAGCGCTCGAAATGATCTTCTGTCAGGCGAGGCAATTGCAGATGCGCGATCACTGGGTTACCTTTGTAGGCGCGAGAGGCAAGCAGCACGGATGACCAAAACGTTTTCATCTTGTCCAAGTGCGGTCCCCACTCGGTGCCAATAGCACCCGCAAAAATTGGGCCCAGCAGTTGATCGTCACGAATCCGGCAATAAAAAGTGTCGACTACCTCGGCAATACTGTCTTCGGTTACGGTATGATACATGCGGCAGCAGTAAAGATATATTTATAATACATCTTTAGACAAGCCGCCGAGTTTTTTCTATGTACCTAACGCGCCAAGCCGATTACACAATGCGCCTCTTGATTCATTTAGCAGTTCAGCCTAGCGGAGCCGCCACAATCCAGGAGATTGCGGAACACTACCGGATTTCGCGCAATCACCTGATGAAAGTTGCCAATCGTGCCACTCAGGCTGGCTATGTGGAAGGAGTACGTGGCCGGTCAGGAGGACTTAAGCTGGCCAAAAGAGCAAAGGAGATAAACGTCGGGCAGGTTCTACGTGCGACAGAAAACTGGACACTGGTGGAATGTTTTGAACCTGCGTTGAATCGTTGCCCTATCGCGGGCGGTTGCGGTTTACAAGTCATTTTAAAGGAAGCTTTGGAAGCCTATTTCCGGGTTCTCGACCGGTATTCTTTAGCCGATGTAGTTCGCCGCAAAACTCTTCTCGTCCAACTGCTCGGCTTGAGGACTGCGTAACACTCCTTTGAATGGTCTCCGGCAAGCCATCCGGAACGGGTGCAAACTCACGCGAAGCTGTCGACTAAGAATCCTCACCGCGCCGCCCGTACGCCGGGCTGCTTCGAAACGAGCGCCTCAATAGCCGATCGCAGTGCTGCTTCGTCCATTACTCCGGGATTGTAGAGCTTAACAATTCTTTGCCGGTCAACCAGCACGATGGTCGGTGTCGTACTTGCGCCGAAGCGCAGAAAGTTACCCGTATCGACAGGAACCTGCGCGTTCGGAATACTGGAATAGTATTTCTGATAAACCTTTTCAATGAAGGGCAGCTCGGTCGCGGGTGCTGCATGTTCCTCCTCGGCTGTGTAGCCGTACAAACGTGTTGGCGCGATCACCACCAATCCCTTCGGCTCAAACTCGGCCGCCAGTTTTGCGATAATCGGCCCCTCGGCTTTGCAGTCGGCGCACCAGTGCGCCCAAAAAAACAGCAGCAGCACTTTGCCGCGCCACGCGCTCTCCGACGGCGGCCTCTTGCCGATCCACTCCGGCTCTCGCAGCACCGGCATCGGCTTGCCCTGCAAGGTCATCAGGTTGATGTTCTTTTGCAGCCGGTCCACCAACGAGGTTCCTCGCCAAGTCTTTAGAGCTGATTGCAGAAGTTGTAGCGCTTCCGTCCGCTTGTGAGTTTCGTAAAGCGCCTCGGCTTGCACCTCATAGGCGGCCCCCAGGGCAAGTGGCAGATGCGGTTCCGCGTCCAGTTTTCGTGTGGCAAGTGATGCTCGCGAGATGCTCTCGATCTCTTCCGCATCCTTCAGCGCCTGGTCCGTATGTCCCGCCACCAGTTCCCCGCGCGCCAGCCACGAGAACGCCTCCAACGCTTCCGGCGTATCGCCGTACAACTTCCGGTATTGCGCGACCATCGCCGCAGCCGATTGCAAATCGCCCTGCTGCAGCGCCATCTCAACGTAGGCGACCACTTTCGGCGTGGCAGGCTGCCCATAGCTCTGCGCCCATCCGGAACTGGGGCTCAGCAGAGCCAGCACGGCCATGCCGCGGAGCAGGTTCATTACTACTGGATGCACAGATTCTTCAGATAGTCGCGGAACGGGCCGCCCAGATCATGCCGCCGTAGTGCAAACTCTACCGTGGCTTTCAGGAACCCCAGCTTGTCACCTGCGTCGTAGCGGGTCCCTTCGAACTTCAAGCCGTAAATGGGCCGGTTCCGCAGCATGTATTTCAGGGCGTCGGTGAGCTGTATCTCGCCGCCGCGTCCCGGCTCAATCGATTCGATACAGTGGAAAATTTCGGGCGTAAGCACGTATCGGCCGATAATGGCCAGGTTGGACGGCGCATCCGCTGCCTTCGGCTTCTCCACCATGTTGCGAATGCGGTACAGCCGGCCCTCCCTGCCGTTATCGCTAACCAGTTCCGCATCCACTACTCCATACGCTGAAATCTGATCCTTCGGCACTTCCACCAGCGCCAGGACCGATGCGCCGTAATACTCGTATACGTCCAGCAACTGCCGGATGCACGGGGTTTCGGAAGCGATGATGTCGTCCGACAACACTACCGTGAACGGTTCATTGCCAACCAATTCCTTGGCCCGCAGCACCGCGTGTCCCAAGCCTAACGCTTCTTTCTGCCGAACATAGGAAACATCGATCATGTCTGAGATGGAGCGCACCATCGAAAGCATTTCCGTCTTCTGCTTCGATTCCAGTAACTGCTCCAGTTCGAAGCTGACATCGAAGTGGTCTTCAATGGACGATTTTCCCCGTCCCGTAACAATAATGATGTTCTGAATGCCGGAGTGCATGGCCTCTTCCACCCCGTACTGGATCAGAGGCTTGTCCACGATCGGGAGCATTTCCTTCGGCTGGGCTTTTGTAGCCGGCAGGAACCGCGTTCCCAGCCCCGCGGCCGGAAATACCGCTTTACGCACCTTTGGAATCATCACCCGCCATTGTACGGTGCGGGGGCGAAGCAGAGTTGCCGCGCCGGAGTCCGAAGCTACATGGGCCGGGCTGATCTTTCGGTCGTGCATTTCCGCGATGATGAGATCGCCCTTCCAGTCCACCGTGACGCCGAAGGGACTGTACAAACCGATTGATAAACTTAAGAAACTGATGAAATACATTTTTACGTCTGAATCCGTCACGGAAGGTCATCCCGATAAAATTGCCGACCAGGTCTCAGATGCGGTTCTCGATGCCGTTCTATCCGACGACCCTTACGGCCGGGTGGCGTGCGAAACGCTGGTTACCACCGGAATCTGCGTGGTGGCAGGCGAAATTACTACGACCACCTACGTGGATGTGCCGAAACTGGTCCGCAGCGTAATCAATCACATCGGCTACAACGATGCTTCCTTCGGATTCGATTGCAAGACCTGTGCCGTCGTTAATATGATCCAGTCTCAATCGCCGGACATCGCGATGGGCGTAGACACGGGAGGCGCGGGAGATCAGGGCATGATGTTCGGCTACGCGTGCGACGAGACTCCGGAACTGATGCCGCTGCCGATTATGCTCGCCCACAAGCTGGTGCGGCAGCTCAGCGAAGTCCGCCGCTCCGGTAAAGTAAGCTATCTGCGGCCAGATGGCAAAAGCCAGGTCAGTGTTGAATACGTGAACGGCCAGCCCAAGCGTATCGACGCGGTGGTAGTGTCGACGCAGCATCACGACGATATCAGCTCGGAACAGATAACGGCTGATATCAAGAAGTTTGTCATCAATCCAGTTGTCCCCTCCGGGATGATCGACTCCCAAACCCAATTCCACATCAATCCGACGGGCCGCTTTGTGATTGGAGGACCGCACGGCGACACGGGCCTGACGGGCCGGAAGATTATCGTGGACACGTATGGCGGCATGGGGCGGCACGGCGGAGGCGCTTTCTCCGGTAAAGATCCGACGAAGGTGGATCGCTCGGCTTGCTACATGGCCCGCTACGTTGCTAAAAACCTGGTTGCGTCCGGCCTGGCATCGCGCGCCGAAGTGCAACTCGCTTACGCGATTGGCGTGGCTCAGCCTGTCTCGGTTCATGTCAACACGTTCGGTACCGGCAAGGTGGAAGATCAGCGCCTTTCCGAGCTGGTTCGCGAAAACTTCGCACTTACGCCCGCAGGCATGATAAAAGAGCTGAACCTTCGCCGTCCGATTTACCGGGAAACGGCGGCATTCGGCCATTTCGGCCGGACAGAAGACACGTTCACCTGGGAGAAGGCGGACAAAGCGGAAGCGCTGCGCGAGGCAGCTCAACTGGCTACGACCGCAGTGTGATTTAAGACGTGTCAACAGAAGTGGATTGCAAGCGGTCGCTCGAGGTCGAAATTCCCGTCGACCAAGTCGCTAAGGCCAGAGAGCGTGTTACCAGCTCGATCAAACAACGGGTGCGCCTGCCGGGATTTCGTCCAGGCAAGGCGCCGGTCAGCATGATCGAATCACGTTTCGAGAGTGAGATCCGCAAAGAAGTTATTGAATTGCTTGTCCCGCAGGCCTTTCGCGATCGGGTCGAAAAGGAAGAACTCAAGATCGTCGGGACGCCTGATATCTCTGAGCTAAATTTCGAGCCCGGGGAGCCGATCCGTTTCAAAGCCGATTTCGAAGTGGCTCCCGAGTTCGAGCTCGCGGAATATCACGGCCTACCCGTGAAATATGAAGAGCCGACGGTAAGCGATGAGGAAGTTGACAAACGCCTGGAATCCATGCGCGAGGGCAAGGCTGATTACGTAAATCTGGATCCGCGGCCTATCGAGACCGGCGACTACGTCCTGGTGCACCTCAAATCGCTCGCAGGACTGGCCGAACCCATCGATCAGGATGTACAGATCCAAGTAGGCGGCGAAGAGACTCTGCCTGCTTTCAATGAAGCGCTTACCGGCCGCAGTCCGGAGGAAGTGATGGAAGTTGATATCACCTATCCCGAGGACTATGGGCAGGAGCGGCTGGCGGGGAAGACGGTGCGGTTCCAGCTTACTCCCAAGTTCGTCCGCAAAAAGGAACTTCCCGCTCTGGATGATGAGTTTGCACGTGACCTGGGCGATTATCAGAATCTGGGTGAATTGAGAGAAGCAGTCCACAAGTCGCTGTTTCACGAAAAGCAATATGTGGCGCAACAGGCAGGCAAAGAAGAGTTGATCGACAAACTGGTGGAACTGAATGAGTTTCCGGTACCGGAGGCTTACGTGGACCGGCAAATCGAAAACCAGGTACGGACGCAACTGCAGGATCTCGCCGGGCACGGCGTTGACCCCAAGAGCGTCAAGCTGGATTGGACAAAGATCAAGGAGAGCCAGCGGGACAAGGCCGTCCGCAACGTTCGGGCCTCACTTTTGCTGGAGAAGATCGCGGAAAAGGAAGGCATAGGGGCGACCAAAGACGAAGTGGACCGTGAGATCCAGCGCATCGCCCGCCAGGAGCGGGAGGCTGTTCCCGTTACCCGGGCCCGTCTAGAAGAGGAGGGTACAATCGGCCGTATTGCCGGTCACATTCAGACGGAAAAGACCCTTCAGTTTTTGTTCGAGCAGGCTCAAAAGCAAGCCTAATGGTCTGGGGAGCCAGTACAGCTACGCCGTACTTTAATCCACAGTCTGTTCGCGTAAAAGCAACCTACTGTTGATATACTGGTGATGAAAATTCTTCCGATCAGGGCAAGGGATCTCTCGATCACTCTTTCTATGGAGAACCAGCTTGAAGCGCGCCGGATCTGACGATTCCCTCCGCTGTTCGTTTTGCCACAAAAGCCAAGATGTTGTTGGCAAACTAATCTCGTCGCCTAGCGACTACCCGCGCGCGTACATATGCGACGAGTGCATCGCGGTTTGCAATTCGATCATAGAGGATGACCGTCACGAGCAAAGCTATGGGACGCCTGGCAAATTGCCGCGGCCTCTAGAGTTAAAGGAATACCTGGATCAATACGTAATTGGGCAGGAGGCGACCAAAAAGAAGCTGGCAGTCGCCGTTTACAACCATTACAAACGGATTCAGATGAATAAGCAGCGCGGGAGTGAAGTGGAACTCTCGAAATCAAACATCCTGCTAATAGGTCCGACGGGAACGGGGAAAACGCTTCTCGCTCAGACTTTGGCGCGCATACTGGATGTGCCGTTCGCCATCGTGGATGCCACCACCCTCACCGAAGCTGGTTATGTTGGCGAAGATGTGGAGAATATTATTCTGCGTCTACTACAAAACGCAGATTGGGACGTCCAACGGGCGCAGACCGGCATCATATACATAGACGAGATCGATAAGATAGGCCGTAAGGATGAGAATCCGTCCATTACCCGAGATGTGTCCGGAGAGGGTGTCCAGCAGGCATTGCTGAAGATTCTCGAAGGTACGGTAGCCAACGTTCCTCCGCAGGGCGGGCGTAAGCATCCCCATCAGGAATTCACGCCGGTGGACACAACCAACATTCTTTTTATCTGTGGCGGCGCATTTATCGGGCTCGAAAAAGTGATTGCCCGGCGAGTGGGGACGAAGTCTATCGGATTTATACCGCCGGAGGAAAAGGAGACGAATTTACGGCGCGGCCCGAATTCGATCCGGCGCGATACGGATCTTCTGGCCCAATGTCAGCCGGTAGATCTGATTAAATACGGGTTTATTCCTGAGTTCATTGGCCGGATGCCTGTTACGGCTGTGCTAGAGGATCTATCCAAGGAAGCCTTGGTACAGATCCTGACAAAGCCGAAAAATGCCATCATCCGGCAGTACCAGAAGCTATTTGAGTTCGAGAATGTTAAGCTCAAGTTTAGCGAAGACGCCCTGGAAGCCGTTGCGCAGCTTGCGATGGAACGCAAGGTGGGCGCGCGTGGTCTGCGCATGATTCTTGAAGATCTCATGCTCGACCTCATGTACTATCTCCCCACCTTTAAGAAAGTTCGCGAGTTCATCGTGACCAAGGAGATGGTTCTGACGCAGAAGATCAACATGGCTGTGCTCGAAAAGGCGGGTTAGCCGGCCGTTCTTATCTAAATAAGAAAACAGTTTTCTGTTGAGCGCGGCTTGCTTCGGCAATCAAGCTGCTCCAATTCTTCTGGTCCAAACGTTCACGGGACACTCCCGCTTAGAAAGTCACAATGGTAACGACAAAAGACAAAACGGATACAAAGCGATTGCCCATGATGCCGATCCGGGATGTGGTCATCTTCCCCTATATGATGACCCCCTTCGTGGTCGGGCGGGAATCGAGTGTCCGAGCGTTGGAAGAAGCACTTTTGGGTGACAAGAAGATCTTTTTGGCCACTCAGCACGATGCCTCGATTGATGAGCCGCGGCCCGATGAGATTTATTCGGTAGGAACGGTTGCCAACATCGTTCAGAGTCTGAAGCAGCCGGATGGGAACATCAAAGTCCTGGTCGAAGGCGTAGAGCGCGGGAAGATCATCTCTGTCAGCGAGGAAGAAGGCTATTTTCGCGCGATTGTAAAAACTACGAACTACAAAGTTGAAGCGGGTGGGCAAATTGAGGGCCTTACCAGCCGCGTGACCACCCTGTTCGAGCAGTACGTCAAGCTCAGCCAGAATCTGAACTACGAAACCATGATCGCCGCGATACGCGTGGACGATCCTGGCAAGCTGGCCGACACCGTGGGAGCGAATCTGCAGCTCACAATCGAAGAGAAACAGGAGCTGCTGGAGATCTTCGATCCAATCGATCGCTTGACGCGGGTGGCCGACCTGCTCGATATCGAAATCGAGAAGCTCAACGTGGATCGCACTATTCAGGGTCGCGTGAAGCGGCAGATGGAGCGCGCCCAAAAAGAGTACTACCTGAACGAAAAGATCAAGGCGATTCAGAAGGAACTAGGCCGGGGCGAAAAGAGCGAATTCGACGAGTTGAAAAAGAAGATCGACGCGGCCGGCATGACCAAGGATGCGCAGGAGAAGGCTCTAGCCGAACTCAAGCGGCTGGAAGGAATGCCGCCCATGTCCGCGGAATCCACAGTATCACGCAACTATCTGGACTGGCTGCTGGCGGTGCCATGGAAGAAGCGGACCAAGGAAATTCGCGATCTCCGCCATGCCGGGCAGGTTCTCGAAGGCGATCATTACGGCCTGGAGAAGATCAAAGAACGGATTCTTGAATTCCTCTCGGTTCGCCGCCTGGTACAGAATCCGAAGGGTTCTATTCTGTGTTTCGTCGGTCCTCCCGGAGTCGGCAAGACTTCGCTCGGAATGTCTATTGCCAAAGCAACCGGCCGTAAGTTCGTGCGACTCTCGCTGGGAGGGGTTCGCGATGAGGCCGAGATTCGCGGTCATCGCCGCACCTACATTGGCGCGCTCCCCGGACAAGTGATCCAGATGATGAAAAAGGCGGGGACGAAGAATCCCGTTGTCATGCTGGACGAGGTCGATAAGATGTCGATGGATTTCCGCGGCGATCCGTCTGCCGCATTGCTGGAAGTTCTCGATCCGGAACAGAACTACATGTTCATGGATCACTATCTAGACGTCGAGTACGACCTGAGCCAGGTGTTCTTTATCGCGACGGCGAACGTGCTTCATACGATACCTCCCGCTCTGCAGGACCGCATGGAAGTTATTCGGCTCTCGGGGTATACAGAAGTCGAGAAACTCGAGATCGCCAAGCGGTTTCTGGTTGCCAAGCAGCGCAAAGACACCGGAATCGGCGAAGAACAGCTTGAATTCACGGATGCGGGGCTGCAGGCGCTGATTCAGTCGTACACGCGCGAAGCCGGCGTTCGGAACCTGGAGCGCGAAATAGGGAATCTCTGCCGCAAGGTGGCCCGCAAGGTGGTGGAAGCACAATCAGCGGCTATTGAGGACGCGGCCGCTGAAAATGTTGATGGACTTGAAGTGATCGAAGAAGAAAGCGCGCCCGAAGAAGCGGCTGAAGTAACCGCTGGCCCAGCCGTCAATACAAAAAAGAGCAAGAAGAAGGCCAAGAAGGAAGAACCGCCCCTGGTGCCCATCGAAAAGGTAGTCATTAGTCCGCAGGTTGTTACGAAGATGCTTGGACCGGCCAAGTTCCGCGATCTCGATCTCGAAAAGCAAAACGAGATTGGCGCAACCACTGGACTTGCCTGGACTGAAGTAGGGGGCTCTATTCTGACGACCGAAGCGGCGGTTATGGAGGGCCGCGGAAAGCTGACCACCACCGGAAAACTTGGTGATGTGATGCAGGAATCGGCGCAGGCGGCGATGAGTTATGTCCGCTCAAGGGCGCAGTATTTAGGCTTGCCGAAGGATTTCTATCGGCATCTTGATATTCACGTACACGTGCCGGAAGGCGCTATTCCAAAAGACGGGCCTTCCGCCGGCATTACCATCGGGACCAGCATTTGTAGCGCGCTCACAGGGATACCGGTTCGCTGCGACCTTGCCATGACAGGCGAAATTACCGTGCGAGGCCGGGTACTGCCCATTGGCGGACTGAAGGAGAAGCTCCTGGCGGCTCACCGGCAGGGGATTTTCGAAGTGGTGCTACCCAGAGATAACGAAAAGGATTTGGCCGATATTCCTGAGAATATTCGCAAAGAAATGAAACTCCAATTCGTCATGACGATGGATGAAGTACTGAAAATTGCATTGGAGCGGGAGATTGTGGCACTGCCGCTGGCCCCTGCCGCGACGGCGGCGGATCTGGCGGGCAGGCCCAGCGAAGACAATCTGACGCACTGAAGCCCGGTTTCGGACGTCGAGACTCCCGAAAAGTTATAGGCCGTGGTAGGAATTGAAGCAGCCGCAAGCCTGATCATCAGCGCAGCGCGCCCTCAGCAGTTCCCGCCCGAAAACCGGCCGGACAGCCCGTTGGAGATCGCCTTTCTAGGGCGAAGCAACGTTGGCAAATCGAGTTTATTGAATGCAGTTGTGCGTCAACCCGGACTGGCCTTCACCAGTTCCCGCCCGGGTTGCACACAGCTCATCAACTTCTTCCGGATCGGGGAGGATCTGAGTTTTGTCGATCTTCCCGGCTACGGGTACGCGCATGTTCCGCTGGAAGAGCGTGCGCGCTGGAAAGAGCTGATTGAAAGTTACCTGTTAGAACGGCAGAACCTCGCGTTGTCGTTCCTGCTCATTGACGCCAGGCGTGGGTGGATGGAAATGGACTTGGAACTGAAAGCCTGGCTGGAGTTCCACAACCGTCGGTACCGGGTGATCGCCACCAAGGTCGACAAACTGAAAAGCAACAACCAATTGAAAGCTGCATTGGCCGCAATCCAACGTGTAACCCCGGATGAGCAGCCAGTGCCGTTCTCGGCCATTGACGGCCGGGGAGTGAGGGAAATTTGGCAAACCATCTCGAAGATCAAGAACAAGCAGTAGCCCGCGCGGCTGCCCCCGAAGGCAAGCCCACCGAGAAGCCACAAGAGACAGAAGGCGAAGGCACACCTGTGACCGACACAGTTGAAGCGAAACCTGAAGGCGAACAAAAGGCTGCCGAGCCGCGTGCGGACCGGCCTTCCGCGAATCGCGTCAGAACGCAGGGCGAGACCAGAGGCAATGGCAGGCCTGCCGGCGACGGCCCACGCAAAGCCGCACCCGAAGGACGACCGGTCGGCGAGGTGAAGCCGCCTCAAACCGAGGTTAGAGCTGTCGAACCACGTCCACCGGCTCCTGAAACGAGAGGAGCTGAAAATAGCTCCGCCGCAACCATTCAGGGGAATGCGGTTGCCGTCAGCCAGCAGCAACAATCTGCTCAGCAACAAGGGGCATCTCCGCAAGGTCCTCAGGGACTGCATGGGCAGCGCCGGGGACGGCATTCTATCGGCAACACGGGCGCGCAAGGTCAGCGCAATGGCACCACCACGCTCGATCTTGTCGAGCTGAAGGATATGAGCATTCAGGCACTGAACCAGATCGCCAAGGATCTGGGCGTCCCCGGCGCCGCCGGCTTGCGCAAGCAGGAGCTCATTTTCAAAATTTTGCAGACGCAAGCAGAGAAGAGCGGACTCATCTTTTCCGAAGGCGTACTGGAGTGCCTGCCGGATGGCTTCGGTTTCCTGCGCGCACCCGAATATAACTACTTGCCCGGCCCGGACGACGTTTATGTTTCGCCGTCGCAGATTCGGCGCTTCGACCTGCGCACCGGAGACACTGTCTCTGGGCAGATCCGGCCGCCCAAAGAGGGCGAACGCTATTTCGCGCTGATCAAGGTTGACGCGATCAATTTCGAACCGCCCGAGGAATCGCGCAACAAGATTTTCTTCGACAATCTCACGCCGCTCTATCCGGATGAGCGGCTGAAGCTGGAGACCTCGCGCGATAACTTCTCGGGCCGCGTGATGGATCTGCTGACTCCGCTTGGCAAGGGCCAGCGCGGACTGATTGTGGCCCCTCCGCGAACCGGTAAAACGATGTTGCTGCAAAGCATCGCTAACTCGATTACGACCAATCACCCTGAGATCAATCTCATTGTTCTGCTCATCGATGAACGCCCGGAAGAAGTGACGGATATGCAGCGCTCCGTGCGCGGTGAAGTGATCAGCTCGACGTTTGACGAACCTGCTTCGCGTCACGTCCAGGTGGCCGAAATGGTGATTGAGAAAGCAAAGCGGCTGGTGGAGCATAAACGCGATGTGGTGATCCTGCTCGACTCCATTACGCGCCTCGCCCGCGCTTACAACACCGTTGTGCCGCCTTCCGGCAAGGTGCTTTCAGGCGGCGTGGATTCTAACGCCCTGCAGCGCCCCAAGCGCTTTTTCGGTGCGGCCCGCAACATCGAAGAAGGCGGATCGCTAACCATCGTAGCAACGGCGCTGATTGATACGGGCAGCCGCATGGACGATGTCATTTTCGAAGAGTTCAAGGGCACCGGCAACATGGAAATCCATCTCGACCGCAAGCTGGTCGATAAGCGCGTGTTCCCGGCTATCGACATCAACAAGAGCGGCACCCGCAAGGAAGAGCTGCTGCTGCCGCGCGAAGAACTGAACCGGGTTTGGGTCCTGCGTAAGGTGCTCAATCCGCTCTCGCCGGTTGAATCGATGGAACTTCTGATCGACAAGCTCGGCAAGACTCGCAGCAACGCGGAATTCCTGGCGGCGATGAACGGCTGAGGATTACCGCCACTCGCTCACGCTCGTGGTTCAGTGCTGACTTAATGGGCCGCATCCGTATCCTCTCCGATAATGTTGCGAATAAGATCGCTGCCGGGGAGGTGGTGGAGCGGCCCGCTTCCGTTGTCAAGGAGTTGCTGGAGAATTCGCTCGACGCGGGCGCGACAGAGGTCCGCATTGATGTTGAGAATGCCGGGCGCCGCTTGATTCGGATCCACGACGATGGGTTGGGCATGCTGCGCGACGATGCTCTTTTGGCATTCGAACGCCATGCCACCAGCAAGCTGAGCGATGTAAAGGATCTGCTGGCAATTGCTACGCTGGGCTTCCGCGGTGAAGCTCTGCCGTCCATTGCATCTGTGAGCCGGCTGCTGCTGGAGACCCGGACTGAAGAAGAGCAGACCGGCACGGCAGTTGAAATCTCCGGAGGGAAACTGCTGCGCTGTGACGAGATTGCCAGGCGGACCGGCACCACCATCACGGTTCGCGATCTATTCTTTAATGTGCCTGCGCGCAAGAAGTTTTTGCGCTCAGATCAGACCGAACTCGCCCATATCGGCTCGCTTGCCACGCATTACAGCCTGGGGCATTCGAACAAGCGGTTTGAACTGTACCATGAAGGCCGCGAACTGCTGAACGTAACACCCGTTTCGAGCGTCCGGGACCGCGCGTTCCAAGTCTTCGGTTCGGAGATTGTCAATGACCTGATTGATATCGGGCCAAGAACTTTCGAGATTCGCCTTCCTCCGCCCTACCTGCCGCCGAATGTTCGGAGCGCGCCAGCCGAGAGTTTGGAACCGGATGCCGCCACGTTCGCTCTAGAAGGGCTCATCTCCGGCCCGCACGTCCAAAAGCTGAACCGCAATTCTGTTTTTTTGTTCGTGAATGGCCGGCTGATCCGGGATCGCGTCCTGCTGCACGCCATTTCCGCGGCGTATTACAACTTAATGCCGTCGGCTTGTTATCCCTTCGCGCTGCTGTTTTTGAACTGCGATCCCGGCGAAGTGGACGTGAACGTTCATCCGTCCAAAACCGAAGTGCGCTTTCGCCACGGCACATTGGTGCACGATTTTGTGCGCGATGCGATGCGGGATGCTTTGATGGAGAGCCGTCCGGTGTCGAGCATCCCCTTGTCCGCTTCTCCCGCGCTCTCAAACCGCACTCCGCCCGCGCAGCACGCGGCTACGCTGCCATTCTCGGAATTTACCAGCGTTATGGAGCGGAGTGTTGCGGATACGGAGCCAACTACCGGCATTCGTCGCGAAACTATGGAGGTGCTCCCGGATGTCACTCTCCCGCCTATTTCGCCTGCGTTTCCGGACCGATCTTTTGCGGGCGCGCCCCTGCCGCAAGCATCTGCCCCTGTTCGCCGCATTCCGGATACCCACGGCGCTCTTGATCAATTCGGCGCCGATTGGGACCGGGTTGATACGCTCGCCGCATTAACCGATCTGCGGCCGCTCGGCCAGCTTCACGACAGCTTCATCATTGCCGCGGGCCGGGACGGTCTTTGGATCATCGATCAGCATGTGGCGCACGAACGCGTTCTGTTCGAGCACGTGCTTCGTGCCCGTGCATCGGGAAGCATGGAGGTGCAGCAATTACTGATGCCGCTGGTTCTGCAACTCACGCCGGCGCAGCAATTCGAATACGCGCGAATCGCGGATGAGCTGACTGCAAACGGCTTTGAAACCGAGCCATTCGGGCAGCGAACTATCGCGATCAAGGCCGCCCCGGCCAATGTCGCGCCTGGAGACATCGAGAAGATTGTCTTCGAGATTTTGGAAATTGCGGAAAGCGAGCTGCGCTCGGCGTCACTTGACGAAATCCGGCGCAATGTTTGCGCGACAATCGCCTGCCGCGCCGCGATAAAGATCAATATGAGACTCGAACCGAAGAAGATTGATTGGCTGCTTCGCGCGCTTGCTTCATGCGAATATCCAATGACCTGTCCGCATGGCCGGCCCATCGCGCTGCGCTACAGCATGCGGGATATTCAGAAGAGTTTCCACCGAATATAGCGGCCGCTTGGCCATAGGGCGCAGCTCTTGGGGAGTTTGTGTTATCAGTCCTCTTTTCCTGGCCCTTCGCGAAATTCTACTATGGGCAAGTAATGCTTGCGATACAAGGGGCCGCGCGTGAACTTCACCTTCTTATCCAGCCAAAGAATAAATCCCCGTTGGGTGCGTTCCGCTTGTAATGTCATTCCGGCAACCAGCGGAGTTCGCCTGGCCCGTGATGAGGCGTCCACCCAAACATGCCCCTCTTCGTCCACATCGATATTCGAGATCACACTCAAAATGGCTCGTTCACCGGGTTTCAATTCACTGATTTTGCGCGGCAATGGCTCGAGGCGGTCCTCGGGAAGGCGCGGCAGGTCGGGTGGCTCGCTCATAATTCCTCCTGTTGAATCGCAATCCAGGATAGCCGTCGCCTGTGCGATCGAATGTCACAAGACCGATACGCAATTGGTACTGGGCCAGACATGTCCGACACAGAACCTCCGTGGTTGCTGTCGATATGTAGCTCAGATGCGCGCTCTTCCGCCAGAACCGGAATCCCAGGAGTCCACAACCCGGCGGCGGCTGGACACGAGCCGGCGGGAGCGCCAGAGTGCGGATACTCGCGCTTCTTCGTGTCCTGGCGCAGGGGCGAAGCCCCACTGTGCATGAGCTTGAGGCCGAATTTCGGACTCGCCGCGAAACCGTATACCGCGATTTGCGCGTTCTGCAAGATGCCGGTTATCCCATCACAGGGGACGAGCGCGGACGGCTTTCACGGCCGCGTCTCATATCATCGCGAGTTCCCGAAATCCGTTTTTCGGCGCCGGAACTGGACGCGCTGCTAGTCGCTGCGGCGCAGGCCCAAGCCGCTCTCCCGAACGCTCACTCGTTATCATCTGCGGCTTTTAAGGTCAGGGCACTCGCAGAATCCGAGCCGAACCCGGTCTCGCCCGGTTTGGATGAGATACTCGAAAGCTGGACCTGCGGCTGGAAAGATTATCGTACTCACGAAAGCCGCATCGCCCTCCTGATCGAAGGAATTCTGCGCAAGCGGCGCTGTCTGGTTGAGTATCGGACTCCATCGCGTTCTGAACCGAAGAGATATGATTTCGACCCTTACCGGCTGCTGTCCGCAGGGGGCGGCGTTTACGTGGTTGGCTGTGTGCCGAGACATGCCGGGACCGCCACTCTTGCGGTTGATCGCTTGCTCTCGGTCGTTCTTTCGAACACGGAGTTTAAGGTGGACGCAACCTTTGATCCCCAGAAGTGCCGCCTGGACGCCTTCGGGGTCTCTTGGCGGGATCCGGTTGATATCGTCCTCCGGTTTCGAGTGGACCAGGCGCCTTATGTCCGCGAGCGCCTGTGGCACCCGAGCCAGAAACTGACGGATCTCCCCGGCGGCGGCGTTCAACTCGCCTTTTGTGCAGGTGGGTTGTTTGAAGTGCGCCGGTGGATTCTGGGATGGGGCGATGCGGTTGAAGTGATTTCGCCCCGCGAACTGCGGCGGGAGATGAAGCGCATATTGAAGTCGGCGATCTCCAAATATCGAGCTTGATTGAACGATCTAAGGCGCGGCCGTTCAAAAAATCAACTTCAATGAAAGCTGAATCTGCCGCGAGGTTCCAGCCGTCCGGCTGATCTCGCCGAAACCAGTACCTTTGATGATATTCGCCGGCAACCCGAAGTTCACGATGTTGAACAGGTTGAAGAATTCCGCGCGGAACTGCAGGTCGGTCCGCTCGCTGTTTCCGTGTTTAACGATCGGTGTATCTTTAATCAGCGCAAAATCAAAGTTGTAGAATGCAGGCCCCCGAAAGGTATCTCGTCCAAGCGTACCGAACTGCCCGTGATTTGGACCGGTGCCGCCTGGCAGGCCGATGGGAATAACGAAAAAAGAAGCATTGTTGTCTGCGCGTCCGAAGTAATCTTCGCGAACACTTCGACTGGTAGATAACTCCGGCTGGGCAATCTGATCCGGGCGGTCAACTCCGTTCGAACCAACACCGGTCTGCTGCACTCCGGAATAGACCGTGAAAGGTGCTCCGCTGGTGATTGTCGAAATACTCAAGAGCTGCCAGCCGCCGATGATTTTCTCTCCAAGTGACCGTAAGAAACCGACGCGGTCTATATGCAGATCCTGGAAGGCGCTGGCTGTGAAGGCGTGCGCAACATCGAAGGTTGATGGCCCTTTCTCCGCGCGCGTGTCAAACGGATCTTGCGGCCAGGCTTGGGCAACCGCGCCAGAAGTGCCGCTCAAGAAGCCTCCAGTCGTTGAACTCGTGTCATCGAGCGACTTCGACCACGTATAGCTCGCTTGCAAGCTTGTACCGAGTAATGGGACGGTGCCCTGGACAGATGTCTGCAGCGCGTGATAACTGGAATGAGATCTGTTTGTCATCAACTGCTCCGTTCCGAAGCCACCGACCGCCTGACCGGATGAATTGAACTGAGTGTAAGGAGCATAGGCCGGATCCGCTCCGGGATAACCGTTCGGGAAAGTTTACCGCGGGCAGGCCCACGCCTGCTGTTCCAATGTAAGCGGCGCTCGCATTCAGTCCGCTGAACTGCCGCTCCATCGCGAAAGTCCACGTTCCGAGGTAAGCATTCCTAAACGCCTGCGATATGGTGGCGACACTCAGCGGCGTAATTTGGTGATTGGGGCTAAGCGCCGCGATACCTTGCTCGAAACGGTTCACGTCCATCACCGTGTTGGCGGGCACTGCTTTGGTATTGCCCGATGCGAATATCTGAGTGCCGTCCGGAGTATAGATCACCGGTAACTGGGCCGGGCTGATTTGCGAGCCAAAAGGGACGGGTGCGCCTGGAGCGGCGGTCAACCGCGGATAAACCACGAATGGAAGTCCCCCGGTTAGAAAATTATCCTGCCAGATGTTTGGCGGAATCGTAGTGATTCCTGCGCCGGCCCGCAAGGTGAAGTGATCAGTTGCACGCCAACTGACTCGTAACCGCGGCCCCCAACCGTTGAGATCAAGCCTGTATCCCGGTTGTGGATTGATCAGGTATTGCTGTCCAAGGCCATCGGGCCCGGGTTTGAACGCAAGCGCGGCGGTCCGTTTCGCCCGCTCGGTAATGGGCCCATAAACCTCATAGCGCAAGCCGTAATCAAGAACCAGGCGATCGGAAATCTTCCAGGTGTCCTGAAAAAAAACGTTGACCGCGTATCGCGAAATTGCGGCTACGCCGATTTGATCACCTTGCGGAAACAACTGCGGAGCGACGGCCAGCGTGTAAGCAAACGGGCTCGCGGTTAAGAGTCCGGTGAGTGTATCAGGCAGCGGATCTCCCACCTGAATGTCATGCCTGCCGCTCACGGATCGAATGAGGGTGGGCGAGTATGCGGTGCCTCCCCCGAAAGTATACTCGCCATTGGGGCTGATGCCGAAATAAGTGCTATCGCGATTCGCCCGAAATTCGCCGCCGGCTTTGATCGCGTGTTTGCCCCGACTCCAGGAAAAATTCTGGCGTCCCTGGAACAGATTTCCGTAGGAGCTGGTGACCGAACCAGCCGCCGCATTGAAGGCCTCATATAGACCATCGCCGAACTTCAGCGCGGGGTCAGTGTGGTTAGGGGTTGGAAAAGACGGTGTGGTTCGCGTAAAACTGATGGACGATTCGAACGAGAATTGCGGGGAGGGTGTGCGCGTGTATGTAATAACGGCATTTCGCTGCCTATCGAAATAGGTAATGCCGAAGCTGGGATCGATAGCGGTCTGGCTGGGATTGGTGGTGGGCCCTGTGATGTTGTCGAAGTTGAAGCGTCCGAACAGTTGCGCTTTGTCCGACAGTTTGTGATCGATTCGAATAGCAAACTGATCTGCGTCGGTCTGAACCTTGGATGATGTTGCATACGTGCGAGCGCCGTAAGGGCCCTGAATATCGTTCGGCAGCGGATAACGATTGAGCATGGGCGCGATACGGGGATCGACTGGCACCATCAGGGTGTCGCCCGGGAAGGCAGTGGTATCAAGCCCGGCGCGTTCCGCTGCAGTGGGCACCGGAATCACCTGGGTGGTTCCAAGCACTTGCCGAAAGCCCTGATATTCGCCAAAATAAAACGTCTTGCCGCGTCCGTTGTAGAGGCCTGGAATGATCACCGGCCCACCGTTTGTGAATCCGAACTCGTTCCGGCGAAAGGGTGGGATGCGCCCCGGATTCGCGATTGATCTCCGGTCGAAGAAATTGCGCGCGTCGAATGCGGAATTCCGGACGAACTCGAATAGCGATCCGTGAAACCCTCTAGCGCCAGAGCGGGTGAGAATGTTTGTGAATCCGGCGGCGCCCCGCCCCACCTCCGGCAGCATCCATCCCGAGTTGGACTGAATCTCTTGAACCGCATCCACGTTGAAGTTAGAGAAAGTAGCTCCGCCCATCTCGGGATCGCTGATATCGGCGCCGTCCATTGCGAAGACAGCCTCCACCCCGCGCTGTCCGTTGATCGCGAACTGCTGCGTGAAGTTGGTTGTGCCGTTGGTGTCTGTCATGGTTCCCGCCGCCAGCAGTAGCAATTGGCTAAAGTCCCGCTTATTAAGGGGAAGCTCAGAGACGGCACGGCCGTTCAGTTGCTCGCCGCCGCTGCTGGCGGACTCGCTCCCTGCTTTGAGCGACAGAACGCCTTCTGATGAAATTGTGAGCTGGACCGGGGAAGCGCCGGGATGGATGTCAACCGCTTGAGCGCATACGATTCGTTTTTGGTTCCACAGCACGGATACGACGTACCGGGCTGGCGGAACGGCGCTGAATCGGAAACGGCCGTCCGGCGAGGTTGAAGAAACAAGCTTTGCGGCTCCGGAGCTGATGTCGACTTTCGCTCCACTGATTGGGGCGCCAGTGTCATTTAGCAGCGTGCCGGCCCATGGCTGAGCGCTGTCATTTTGCGCCCAGGCGGCAACGGCGGCGAGCATGAGTAGCAGGGTGCAACGGCGCGCGAGCATTGTTTCCCAGAATATCGGAGTGCCGTCCTCTATCATGTAGATTCGAGTCGAATGCGGGCCGGATGCTCATTAACCAAAGCCCACCTTGACTCTTAGCCATGAGAGTTTCTGTCATTATTCCGGCCGCTGGGCTGGGAACGCGCATGGGCCGGAGCGCCCCCGAAAAAGAAGGCATCAGCCGCAAGCAATTCATGCTGCTTAATGGCTCGCCTATTCTGATTCACACTATCCGCAAGTTCGTCAGCTCACCTTCGGTCACCGAAATCGTGGTCGCGCTGCGCTCGGAAGACCTCGCCTGGGCCGAGGACTTGTTCAAAGGCCAGGGGCTCAGCCATCACGTTCGCACTGTTGAAGGCGGTGAGAGCCGGCAACAGTCGGTTGAGAACGCGCTTGCGACCATCGGCGATGACACCGACCTGGTTGCTGTTCATGATGCGGTTCGGCCATTCATTCTCCGCGAGACGATCGAGAAAGTCATTCACGAGGCCGGGGAGACTGGGGCCGCTATTGTCGGTATAGTTCCGGTAGACACGGTGAAGCAGGTACACCGGAACAAAGTTCGGGCGACACTCCCTCGCGAGCGCTTGATCCTCACGCAAACTCCGCAGGTTTTCAGGCTCAAGCTATTGCGCGATGCCTTCGAAAAGGCCCGCCAGGATCTGTTCATCGGAACGGATGAGTCCTCGCTGATCGAACGTCTCGAGCAAGTAGAGGTTTCGGTTGTTCTGGGCACGGATCGGAACATAAAAATCACGAAGCCGAGTGATATGGATCTTGCCCGGCTGTATCTGATGCTGGAAAGCTCCACCCTCGAGCTATCGAGCTGATGGCAAAGATCGCATCTCCGCCATTCCGTATTGGGCAGGGCTGGGACACTCATCGACTGGAGCCGGGGCGTCGGCTTATCCTAGGCGGAATCCACATCCCGTCCGATCTCGGACTGGCTGGACACTCAGATGCCGACGTCCTGTTTCATTGCGTTACGGACGCGCTGCTGGGCGCCTTGGCGCTAGGCGACATCGGCATGCACTTTCCCGACACCTCGCCCGAATGGCGAGCAGCAGACAGTGCGCAGTTCCTACGACGCGCCATTCAGTTGATCTCCGCCGAAGGGTATCGATTGGTCAATGTCGATACCACCATCATTCTGGAGACGCCGAAGCTCAAAGAGTTTCGCTCGGCAATTCGAGAGAGCCTGGCGGCCGGGCTAGGAGTATCCGTTGATCTGGTGAGCGTGAAATTCAAGACCGCCGAGAGAGTTGGGCCGGTTGGCGAAGGTCTTTCCTGCGAGGCGGAGGCCGTAGTCCTGCTAGCGGCGCAGCATGCGGGAGTTGATCCGGCGCCATGAACCCGCACAGCCGGATTTTTGTTGCCGGCCACCGCGGACTGGTTGGCTCGGCGATCGTTCGCCACTTGACCTCAAGCGGATTTACGAAACTCGTCCTGCGCTCGCGCGAAGATCTCGATCTCAGGCGCGCGGAGGACGTGAATTCGTTCTTCGCTTCGCACCGCCCCGAGTACGTCTTCCTGCCAGCCGGCAAAGTAGGCGGCATCGGTGCGAACGCCAGCTACCCGGCCGATTTTATTTACGACAACCTGGCCATCGAAATAAACGTGATCGAGGCGGCGTGGCGCAACGGAGTCAGCAAGCTGGCGTTCTTTGGATCGTCGTGCATTTATCCCAAGTTCGCGCCACAACCGATTCGAGAGGACTACCTGCTATCGGGTCCACTGGAACCGACAAACGAACCTTATGCAGTTGCCAAGATCGCAGGGATAAAGCTCTGCCAGGCATACCATGCTCAACACGGATTCCAGGCAATTTGCCTGATGCCCACGAATCTCTACGGTCCGGGAGACAATTTCGATCTGCAAAGGTCGCACGTACTTCCGGCGCTGATTCGCAAAATCCACGATGCGAAGGCCGCCAACTCGCCCAGCGTTGCTCTCTGGGGGACGGGCGCGCCGCGGCGTGAGTTTATGCACGTAGACGACCTGGCATCTGCCGCAGTGTTCCTCATGCAGCATTACCACCAGCCTGAAATCATCAATGTGGGGACGGGCGAGGATGTTGTCATCGCCGAACTGGCACAGATGATAGGGAGCAAAATCGGCTATGCTGGACAGTTCATTTTTGATGCTACGAAACCGGACGGTACCCCGCGAAAGCTTCTGGATGTAAGCCGGCTCCGTTCTCTGGGATGGCGGCATTCAATAGCGCTCGAAGATGGAATTGCCTCAACGTACGAGTGGTTCTTACGCCATACTCTGTAATATTCCGCGCCCTTCTGGTTACGGCTGCTATGGCTGGATGCTACTACTCGGTTCTGCTTGCGGCGGCAGCGCATCTGTCGGCAAACAACACGGCGGAGTCCATATCGGCTGCTGCGAGACTAGTTCCGAACAACTCCCGATATCTGTCGCGATTGGCTGCTTGGAAACCGGATCAGCGCGCCCGGTTACTGCATAGCGCGCTAGAGCTGGATCCTTTCGATTCCGAATCGTGGATTCAGCTCGGGCTCGTTTCGGAATTGGACCGGCAAGATCCTCGAACCGCGGAAGAGTATTATCTGCGCGCCGCCGAGGTGGACCATATGTTTCTGCCGAAGTGGACCCTTACGAACTTTTACCTCCGGCGGCAGAATGAAGCCGAGTTCTTTCGGTGGGCGCGAGCTACACTCGCAATCACGCCCTATTCGCCGAATCCGGTTTTTGGGCAGATGTGGCTCTTGAGTCAGGACGCCGCGATGATCGGCGCAACTGTTCCAAACCGGCCTCGGACCCTGTTGCAATATGCATTGTTTCTATCGAATAATCGGCGGTTCGCGGCGGTTCCACCCATCGTTGAGCGGCTGGTTCGCTTGGCCGGCCCTGGAAGCGCCCATGCCTGGGGGCGGGACGATCTGCTTGCTGACATCGAAGATAATCTTCTTGCCGCCGGTCATCCCGGTGCGGCGCTGAATGTGTGGACCAGCATGGAGCGAGGCGGCTGGATACGCGAGGGTATCCCAAGCGCTGCTCATCCTTTGACGAATGGCAATTTCGCCGTGCCGTTTTACAATCACGGCTTCGACTGGGCGGCCGCCGCTGTTCCTGGCGCAGAAATCGATCAATCCCCGGAAACGAACAGCGTTCGGGTGACGTTCTCGGGGCAGCAGCCCCAACACTGCGTCCTGCTGCGCCAATACATACCCGTCGACCCTGGCCACCAATACCAGATGCGGTGGAGGGCAACACCAGACCAGCTTCAGGCTGCTAGTGGGCTCGCCTGGCACGTGCGAGCGGTTGGGACGACAGACATAGAGATCGCCTCCAGCGATATCCTCGCGGGGCCGGAAGCGGCGTGGCATTTTAACGCTCCCGGGGCGGGAAAGCTTTGCCTGCTGACGCTCGAGTACGCCCGTGCACCCGGCACTGTGCGCGCCAGAGGCGATGTAAATTTGCAGTCCCTATCGCTCGCTGAGGGATTCTGAGGGTAAAAGCGGCGACCTTATGTTGCCGCGGCAGTTGCGTATTCTTCGTAGGAACCGACAAAATCCTCGATGCCGCCGTTTTCGAAGTACCAGATTCGGCTCGCTACTTCGCTCACCAGATCCTCATCATGAGTAACCAACAGCACCGTGCCTTCAAACTTTTGGAGCGCGATGTTCAGCGCGTTAATTGATTCCAGATCAAGATGGTTTGTCGGCTCGTCGAAGACAAGGAAGTTGGGTTTCTGCAGCATGAGCTTACAGAAAATGAGCCGTGCCGCTTCGCCACCCGACAGGGCGTCCGTTGGCTTCATGCCTTCCTCGCCGCTGAACAGCATCTGACCCAGCAATCCGCGAATCTCTTCCTTGGATGCCTGGGGATCCCAGTCATGCAGCCATTCGGCGACAGTTGTGCCGTTGCGAATGCTGCCTCGATGGTCCTGAGCGAAGTACCCGACTTGAACCTCATGACCCCAGGTGACAGTGCCGGAATCGAGGCCCACATCCGGATCGTCAACAGCCGGCGCATTTGCCAGAAGAGCCTTCAGCAAAGTCGTTTTGCCTGCACCATTACGGCCCATAAGCGCGACCTTCGCGCCTCGCTGCACCGCGGCTGAGAAGCCCCTGATTACTTCCACATCGCCGTAGTTCTTGTTTACATCTTTGAATTCCAGCGCGTGCCGGCCTGAAGGGCGTTTCATCTCAAACCGAATATAAGGGCGCTGTATGTTGGAACGGGCAAGATCGGTAGTCTGCAGCCGCTCTACTTCCTTCTTTCGCGAAGTCACCTGGCTGGCACGGGTTCCAGCGGAGAAGCGGGCGATGAACTCGTTTAATTGGGAAATCTTCTTTTCACGCTGGGCGTTTTCCGCTTCGATGCGGGAGCGAATCTGCATCTTCTGCAGAACCATGTCATCGTATCCGCCCGGATAGGTGATGATGGTCTGATAATCAATGTCGGCAATGTGACTGCAAACGCTGTTAAGAAAGTGCCGATCGTGCGATATAACAATCACCGCGCCATTGTAATGCGTTAGAAAGTTCTGGAGCCAGTGAATGGATTCAAGATCCAGGTAGTTTGTCGGCTCATCAAGCAGGAGTGCTTGCGGACGTCCGAAAAGCGCTTGCGCCAGCAGAATGCGAACTTTTTGACCACCCTGCAACTCGCCCATCTGACGATGATGGAGGCGTTCCGGAATATCCAGTCCATCCAGAAGGACAGCGGCGTCGCTTTCCGCCGAGTAGCCGTCTTCTTCGGCGAGAATGCCTTCCAGTTCGCCGAGCCGCATGCCGTCTTCGTCCGTAAGATCGGCCTTGGAATAGAGTTGCTCACGTTCTTCGAGCGCCTTCCAGAGCGGCATATTGCCCATGATCACGCTATCGACCACACGGTAGCGGTCAAACGCAAACTGATCCTGACGGAGGACACCGATCTTCTTCGGACGGACAATGGTGCCCTTTTGCGGTTCTAATTCGCCCGAGAGCAAATTCATGAAGGTGGACTTGCCGGCGCCGTTCGGGCCGGTCAGCCCGTAGCGTCGACCAGGAAGAAAGGCCGTCGTGACGTCCTCGAACAGGATCTTGCCGCCATAGCGCATGCTGACATTACTGACCGAAATCATGGGAGAAAAACGGGTAGGAAATACCAGTTTAGCGCAGTGCGGGAAGGCCCAAGATGCGCGCCTTCTAAACGCGCGCGCGGCGGAAAACCGCAAAGAACGCGAGGCTGCATGCCAGAAGGCCGAGGCTGCCGGGTTCCGGGGTGTTCACCGTGTCGAGTTTCACTACGAAATCGTTGTAGTCGAATTTGGATGTTGAAACACAGGTCCCAATGCCGCCGACCCCGCAGGCCCTGGTATCTACGGCGCCGATGTAAAAGTCGCTGGTTGACCCGGCTGCGGAGGCAAAGATCGCAAAATGCTGCAGAGAGTCGCTCGGGTTGGGGTATCCGGTAACCGAGTTCTTCGCACTATCCATCAAAAAGAAATATTTCGCGGCGAACGGAGTGCCAGGGGCGCCCTGGTCCTGTTCGATATAGAACCCGTAGTCACCCGATGATGGCAGGAACGTTTTGGGCGTCTTGCCGTTTCCCTGGGAGGCGGAAAAAAGTGGCGTCAGCGGCCCCGTTGAACCATCGGGATTGATGTTGTACCAACCGAAGGTATCCAGTGGACCTGAGTTCGTGACCGCGGCTTCCAGGGTTGCGACAACCGCGTGACCATCGCTTTTAAACTCGAAGTTGGCGGGAGCGCCGCCACCGCTTGGACCGAAATAGGGTAGATTGCCTGGCGCACTGGGAATTTTGCAATTGCCTCCCCCAGCGAGACACCACCCAATGTTGTAGCGGCTACCATCTCCTGAATAATTGTTCCAGTAAGGAGCGCCGGGCGTCGGATTGGATCCCTGGACAAGATTGTTGGCGGACCAAGTTTGCCAAGTTCCGTTGCCCGTCAGCGAGTCGGCGTTCGCTACGGCGCCCGCGAAAAAGCAGGCAGATATGGTAAACAAGAGCTTTGACAATTCGGGGCGCATGTACATTTGTTCGTACTTAGAAGCTTAAGACCAGCTTAAAGCTACTTCGGGAAAACTACTAGCCGTATGAATTCAATTTATCAATCAATCGTTGGCAGCCGCTTTCGGTTCCGGTAGTCTCCCCGCACGGTGCCGGCTGGAACCGACGGAATCGGCGTAGAGGCGGGTAAAAACCGCCCCAAAAAGGAAGATTTGGGCAGAGTAGTAGACCCAAACTACGAAGGCCACGACCGACCCTGCTGCGCCGTACGCAGAACCAACGGCGGCCGTGCCCAAATAGAGCGCAAGCAGCACTTTGCCGACGTCAAACAGGATTGCCGTGGCTATCGCGCCAATGGCGACATCGCGCAAATCAAGGCGAACGTCGGGTACGAACTTGAATATCAATGCAAACAGGAAGGCAATAAAGCAGAGCGAGACTGCAAAATTCGCCGCCTCAACCCAAATGGCCGCATGGAGAGGAACGAAATCCGTAAATAGTTTCTCGGCGGCCGTTAGGACGGTACTTAACAGCAGCGATGCTATTAACAGGGCGCCCAGCCCCAGTATGGTTCCAAATGAAACAAGCCGCTGCCAAACCATGCTTCGCCATGCCGACGAGGTCTTCGGCACCACATCCCAGATCAGATTGAGAGAATCCCGGAGTTGAACAAAAACGCCCGAAGCGCCAAACAGGAGCGTGATCAGAGCGATAACGGTTGCGAACACCCCGGTTCCAGTGGAATGGGCATTCTCGATCACCATTTTAAGCGTGGTAGCGCTGGAAGGTCCGGCAATCTGCTGAATCTGCTGTAGGATACTGCGCTCGACCGTGCTTTTATCAAAGAACAGGCCACAGATGACGACCAGCAGGATCAATAGAGGCGCTATCGAAAGCAGGGTGTAGTACGCCAGTGCAGCTCCCAGCCGGGGGGCATCATGATCGCTCCATTTCGAATAGGTGGCTCGCAACAGATCTAAAGCCATTTTTCGCGTCATTGCTCCACCTGCGCAATATAGACGGCGAACGGCGCGGGCCTGAGACGCCTGTAACAGACAGGATTGTAGGTGCGTCAAGGAAGTGCAATGGGAGTGGGCCATAGATCAGAAGCGCGAGCCAATCTCTCGGAATCATTTCTCGATGGCGCGATGTTTTACTGGCGCACATGAGAAGCGCACTTCTCGTCCGCCGTTCCCTACTTTTATGCGCGCTGCCAATTGCGGTTCTGAGCATGGCTCGCGCTCAGGACTTTCGCGGAAAAGTGGTTACCGCGGTTGAATATCGACCTGCGCAGCAGCCAATCTACTCGAAAGATCTGCAGAACATGCAGCTTGTGCGAGCAGGAGAGCCGTTAGACCCTAACCAGGTAGCGGCCACAATTGACCGCCTTTTCGCAAGCGGCCTTTATGAAGATATCCAGGTGGATGCCGAGCCAAGCGCAAACGGCGTACTGATCCGCTTTATCACCCGGCCGAGGCGCTTTATTGGGCATGTGGGAGCGCAAGGAAAAATCAGTGACCCTCCCAGCCGCGCCGTAATCATCAGCGACTCGCAATTGACGCTTGGCTCGCCTTTCGATGCCGACACTCTGGAGGCGGCGCGGAAAACGATTGAAGACGAGATGCGGCAAAACGGACTGTTTGAGGCAACTGTCGGTGTAAGCACCATCGAAGATCCAGTTACTCACCAGATGACCATCCGGTTCGTAGTCTATGCCGGGAAACGGGCGCGATATGAGACGCCCCTCATTAAGGGCGATACTAAGCTCTCAGACGAGACCATAATCAGGGCCACGGGATGGCGCTGGCCGCTGATTCACAAATGGCGACAGGTGACATCGGCGCTTACGGACAAAGGTATCGATGGCATCCAGAACAAATACGCGAAAAAGGACCGCCTGACCACATCGGTGACTCTTGCTTCACTCGATTACAATCACGACACCGGCCGGGCCAAGCCATCGCTGGATATTGAAGCCGGACCGAAGATCGAAATAAGAACACTCGAAGCGAAGGTCTCCAAGCGAAAGTTGCGCCAGTTCATACCGGTTTACCAGGAGGGCTCTGTTGATCGCGATCTGCTGACAGAAGGGGCGGAGAACCTTCACGATTATTTTCAATCGAAGGGTTATCCGGACGTACAAATTAGCTTCAAATCGGAGCCTCCGAAGAACGATGTGGAGATCATCAACTACTCCATTGCCACCGGACCGCGGCGGAAGCTGGTCAATATCACCATTGAAGGCAATACATACTTCACGCCCGAAACACTGCGGGAGCGCATGTTTCTCCGCACAAGCACATTTCTGATGCGCTATGGCCGGTACAGCGAAGCATTTCGCACCAAAGATAACGACGCGATAGCGAACCTGTATCGAGATAACGGCTTCCAGGATGTCAAAGTGAACTCAACCGTGCAAACGGATTACAAAGGGAAGCCCAACGACATCGCAGTCACCTTCCACATCGATTCAGGAAAGCAGTGGATTGTCTCGAATCTATACTTCGAGGGCAACGACAGGCTTGATCTCGGCCCCATTCGTAATCAATTGGCTTCTATTCAAGGCCAGCCGTATGCCGAGGTAGATGTCGCTAGCGACCGAAACAGGATTTTGGAATACTACTATTCGAACGGCTTCCCGAAGGCAGCTTTCAGCTATCGAACCACTCCCGGCCCAAAACCCCAAACCATAAATCTGACCTACAGCATAAATGAGGGTCCGCGCGAGTTTGTCCGTAAGGTAATCATTTCTGGCCTTTATCGCACGCGCCCATCCCTGGTCCTGCGAGATATCGATGTTAAAGAGGGGGAGCCCATATCGATGCTCCAGGTAAACAGTATTGCCAGGCAGCTCACAAATATGGGCATTTTCGCAAACGTAGATACGGGCATTCAAGACCCGAACGGCGCGAACCAGTACAAGTACGTTCTCTATGATTTCGACGAAGCGGCGCGCTACTCTTTCAACGTTGGACTAGGCCTCGAGATCGGCCAGTTTGGGCATACGACCAATAATCTGTCCGCGGCTGGAGGAATAAAAGGCGCCTCGCCACTCATTTCCTTTACTGTGAATCGGCTGAATTTCCGCGGAATTGGACAGACAATCTCGCTTCAGACCCGCTATTCCACGCTGGAGCAGCGCGAATCTCTGAATTACATCGTGCCAAGATTCCTAGGCTCGCTGAATCGAACCGTAACGTTCTCCCTTCTCTACGACACCACGCAGGATGTCCAGACGTTCTCATCGAGGAGAGCGGAAGCATCCGTTCAGACATCTCAGAGGTTCAATCGCGCCTCTACCTTGCTGCTGCGTTTCTCCTATCGACGGATAAGCACCGGTAACATTCAGATTCCATCACTGCTGGTACCGCTTTACTCTCAACCGGTCCGTATCGGCATATTATCGGGGAGCTACATCCAGGATCATCGCGATAATCCGGCCGATGCGCATCGCGGTTTCTGGAACACCCTGGATGCCGGGATTGCCGGGAATTTCTTCGGGTCACAGCGCGATTTCACTCGCGTTCTGGCGCGGAATGCAACCTATACCCCGATTGGTCACAACCTGGTGTTTGCGCGACAAACCCAGATTGGGGCGATTCTTCCTTTCAGCGTTCCGGCAGGCACGCCATCGTTCGATGCGATTCCTTTGCCCGAGCGTTTCTTTGGCGGCGGGGGCGTCTCCATGCGCGGATTCGGCGATAATCAGGCAGGTCCCAGAGACATTGGCACGCAGACCGAGTTACCCGGGCCGGCCAGCAAACCCACCGGATTTCCAATTGGGGGCAATGCGCTTTTTTTCAATACCGTTGAGCTGCGGTTTCCGCTGCTGGGCCCGAATATCAGCGGAGTCCTTTTTGAGGACATGGGTAACATCTACACGACTTTTGGAAATATGTCCTTTGGGTATCACCAAAAGAGCAACCAGGATTTCAACTACGCAGTTCAAGCGCCGGGTTTTGGAATACGCTATAAGACGCCGCTAGGGCCGGTCCGAGTGGACTTCGCGTACGCGCTGAATCCGCCGCGGTATTTAGGGTTCAGCGCCAATGAAAGTATTTTCGATCTGGTCAATAACTGCCCGCAGCAAAAAATCGGCGTAACCCCCGCGTGCACTGCCACCCCGCAACAGTTGAGCCATTTCCAGTTCTTCTTCTCCATCGGGCAGGCGTTCTGATGCGATGGCTGCTCATTCCAGTCATGCTAATGGCCGCAATTGTCGCGCCGGCGGTAATCATCGACAGAATCGCGATCATCGTAAGAAATGCGGTAATCAAAGATAGCGACATCGATCGCGATATCCGGGTAACGGACTTCCTGAACGGGAGGCCGCTCAATTTCAGCGCAGCCGCTCGTAAAGCTTCTGCGGACCGGCTGATCAACCAGGAGATCATCCGCCGCGAAATCAGATTAGGCGATTATCCGACTGCGACGTTTCAGGAAGCCGATCAGCAGCTTGAGCGGCTCGAGAGGCAGAGATTCAAGACGCAATCCGCCTTCGAGCAGGGGTTGAAGAGATACGGGCTCACCGAGCTTGACTTGCGTACCGAGTTCAAATGGCAACTGACGGTGCTGCGGTTCATCGACCTGCGCTTCAAGCCAGCGGTCATGGTGACCGATCAGCAAATCAACAATTATTATGGGCTGCATGAAGCCGCCCTGCACCGCGAACATCCAAAAGAATCGGTTGAAGATCTTCACGCAGATGTTCGCGACATCATGACGGGCGAGCAGGTGAATAAGTTGTTTTTCGAATGGCTGGACCAGCAGCGCAGCGATACAAAAATTGAATTTCGTGAGGATAGTCTTCGGTGAGTAAGCGAACGAAAAAGATCCTGCTTACGATTGCCGCATCGATTGCCGGCCTGATCGTCGTGCTTGTAATCGCAGCTATTCTAGTCCTGCAAAGCGGGTGGTTCGCGAACTTTGTAAAAGGCAAGATCATCGCTGCTGCCGCCGAGTCTACTGGCGGGGTAGTCGAGATTGGGTCATTTCAGTTTGATCTCTGGCACTTAACGGTGCGAATCCGCAACTTTGTTCTGCATGGAACTGAACCGAAAACGGCAGATCCGCTGGCGCGCGTACAACTGCTGGAACTTCGTCTGAAGCTGTTTTCGGGGTGGAAACATATAGCGGGTCTGTCTTACCTCGGGCTTGAGAAACCTGAGGTGGATCTGATTGTATTTCCGAATGGAAGGACAAATATTCCGCAGCTCAAAAATCCAAGTAAGTCCAGCGGCCAGAATCCCACTCTGCAAACCGTCGTAGATCTAGCCGTTAACAAGTTCCAGCTTAAAAACGGGCTACTGGAGTTCGCCGAGGAGAAGACCAGGTTCAATGCGCGAGGCGAAAATCTTCGCGTTTTGTTGAATTACGATTTTGCTAATGCCAGGTATCAAGGGAATCTTTCAATCAGCCCGCTGCTGCTGGCGTCTGGGGGCAGGCCGCCGCTCAATGCAAACGTAAGCGTGCCGGTGACCATTGAAAAGGACGCAATCAGAGTTACGGACGCCAGCGTCACGACTCCTCAATCGACAATTGGCCTGAGTGCGGCGCTGCAGAACGTGAATGCTCCTGTTATTTCGGCGCATCTGAACGCCAATATCTCGCTTCCGGAAATCCAGCGCAGCATAGATGTGCCGATTGACTCGAACGCGGCCGGCGCGCCGAAGATGCTCACAGCCGAACTGGCGGTTCAAATGAACGAGCAGAACAAAGCTGTACAGATTCAGGCGGCTCATATCGCGCTCGGCCAAACCACTTTCCAGGCCTCGGGCAGCCTAGAGCCGGGGAAGAATGAAGAAGTACGTTTCAACGCAGACCTGGCGCTCGCGCAATTAGCGAAGTTGATGAAGGTTTCCTCCATGCAAGTAAACGGCAATTTGCTGGCAAACGGAACGGCGCGGCTGGATGCGCAAAACAACTACTTGGTAAATGGCGCACTGAACTCGCACGGCCTCTCAATCCGCAGCGGGACGACAGAAGTGTCCAACATAAGCCTGAATTCTCCATTTCATGCAGATCCCTATCTCATCAGTCTGGACGGCCTGAAGCTCAGCGCTTTGGGCGGTGATCTTGCCGCGAAGATTTTCGTAGAAAGGATGCAACTAGTGAGCCTGGAGAGCAGCTTGCGCAATTTCTCGCTCCCCGTGCTCGCAGCGGTCTTCACCGGGAAGCATTTGGGGTATGACGGCGCGATCGATGGATCACTCCAAGCGAGGGGCGATCTGAAAGCGAAAGGCATGACTGGATACAGCGCCGAAGCCAGACTGTCGATTGTGCCCGGGAACCGCGGAGTGCCTTTGAGCGGTCGTCTGGACGCAAACTATGTGGGCGCAACCGGCGCGATCGATTTGGGGGATTCCTATATTGCGATGCCAAGCTCGCGGATAGATTTGTCCGGCTCGCTGAACAAGCGGATAGACATCAATCTCATCTCCCATAATCTGAACGACTTTTTACCGGCCGCCAACTTTGGATCCGCCAAGCCGCGAACATCTCTTCCCGTATCGCTGCGGGGCGGTACGGCAACGGCGCGAGTCGAAGTCACAGGGAATTTGTCAGCGCCCAAGATCGCCGGCAACATGGAGATGACGCAGTTTTCCATAGAGCAGCGGCCGCTGGACCAATTCTCGCTTGACTTGGCCGCGTCGCCAGCCGGAGCTTCCATCCAAGACGGCTCCCTTTCCGGAAAGGGATTACAGGCCAATTTCGATGCATCTCTCGGATTGCGGAAATGGAAACCAGTGCCGTTGTCACCGCTGAAGGCCGATCTAACGCTTCGCAATGGAGATGTGGCCGATCTGCTGAGCCTGGCTGGTGAATCTTCCATACCAGCCACCGGGCAACTTACAGCGGATGCGCATATTAACGGAACGTATGGCGACCCGCTTGGGAATGCAACGCTGCAGGTGCTGGATGGCAGCGCCTATCAGCAGCCTTTTACGCGGTTATCTGCCGGGGTGGACCTGAGCCATCAACTGATCACCATTTCCAACCTGGAACTGGACACCGCAGGCGGCCGCATTAATACAAGCGGAACATTCCGGCATCCGGCCGATAGCTTCATGATTGGCCACGCGGAATTCCGGGTCACCGCGGCGGACATACAGTTGGCGGATCTGAAACCGCTGCAGCAACGAAGCCCGGGCGCCGCGGGAACGATACAACTCACAGCCAGCGCTGCCGCGGATTTGCGTAGGTCACGCGGGCAAATGGAATTCGTTCCCGATAGCGTCGTTGCAGACCTCTCCGCAAAGGGATTGCGCGTTCAGAACCAGAGCGCGGGCGACCTGACTGCGACGGTGCGAACAAACAACGGAGCAGTGAACTACAATCTGGTTTCCGATTTTGCCGGTTCTAACGTTCATGTCAACGGCCGCACGTCGCTCGCGAAGGGCTATGCCACAACGGCCGATGCCTCTATTCAGAATCTTGCCATCGCGAAGGTTCTGCAGATCGCCGGGCAGACGGCAATTCCCGTCAGCGGAAATCTATCCGCAAATGCCCACGTGAGCGGCACGCTGCAGGCGCCTGCGGCAAATCTAAGCTTCACTCTGGCAAGAGCTGATGTTTACCAGGAACGCATTAACCGGCTGCAGGGCTCGGTAGATTACTCCAGCACGCTGGTACGGATCCCGTCCATCAAGCTGGATGTCCCCGCCGGCAGTATTACTCTCAGCGGATCTTTTGCTCATCCAGCGAACAATTTCAACGAGGGCTCCTTAGGACTCAAATTGGACAGCACGAATATCCAGCTCGCGAAAGTGGAGCATGTCAAGGAAGCGAAATCGGGCTTAGCGGGCACGCTGCATCTGGCTGCGGATCTTTCCGCCGGCCTGCGCGAGCATAACGGCACTAGGCAGGTCTCGATCTCAAATCTCAATGCTGATATCACGGCGAACAGTCTTCGCGTGGATAGCCGCAGTTTGGGAAGCGCCGCCTTCGTGGCGCGAACAAGCGGCCAAAACTTAAACTTCCACTTCGATTCGGATATCGCGCAGAGCCAAATCCACGCATCCGGAGTGACTCAGCTTACCGGCGCCTACCCGACTCGCGCGAATCTCACGTTCGCAGACATCCGGTATTCCAATATCGCTCCCTTTCTGTCCGCCCAAACCGCGGCCCCGCCGGTTTTTGACGCTGTCGTCGAGGGGCAAGCTTCTGTGAACGGGCCCCTGTTAAACCTCAATGATCTGAATGGGCGTCTGGAGTTGAGCCGGCTTGACGTGCGTACGAATCCGCAGATCTCGCCGACCGGCGCTCCCCCAATCAGGACAGTCGATCTGCAGAATCAGGGTCCTATCGTTATCTCGCTAAATCACTCCGTTGTGCAAGTACAGCAACTGCGGATTACGGGCCCTGGTACGAACCTCACCGCAGGCGGGGCAATCAACCTGAAAAATGGCAATAATCCGATAGGCCTGACGGTGGCCGCGAATATAGATTTGAGCGTGCTGCAGGACGTGAATCGTGATTTCTACTCGTCCGGCGGAGTCTCAATGGACGCGACGGTGCATGGCAGTTTTGCGCAGCCGCTTGTGAACGGGCAAGTCGTATTGAAAAACGCGAATATCAACTACACACAGGCGCCGAACGGGTTGTCGAACGCCAACGGCGTGATCCTGCTGAATGGTACGAATGCCACCGTTCAGACGCTGACAGCCGAGAGTGGGGGCGGGAAGATCAGCGTGGCCGGATTCGTTGGGTACGGAGGCCCGGTTCTCAATTACAATTTGCGCGCGGCCGCTAACAAAGTGCGCGTTCGCTATTCCGGCGTTAGTGTCACGTCGAATGCGAGTATCAGGCTCCTAGGCAGCAGCAGGCGCTCCCTGTTAGCGGGAACGGTGACCATACAGCGCATAGCCTACAATTCATCGAGCGATGCCGGTTCGCTTCTGTCCTCTGCTTCCACCCCACCCTCCACGCCTACTGCGCCTTCCGGCCTGCTGACGGGAATGAGACTGGACATACGCATTCTCACTGCTCCGGACCTGCACGTTACTTCCACTTACACGAACAGGCTGGAGGTCTTTGCCGATATGACGGTCCGCGGAACTGCGGTGAACCCAGGCATCATCGGCCGCCTGCATGTCACTAATGGTCAGCTTGTGTTTTTCGGCAATACCTATACGGTGAACACCGGAACCATCAATTTCTACAATCCAAACGCCATCCAACCTGTTCTCGATATTTCTTTAGAGACAATTACCCAAGGCGTGGATGTTGTCATTGGCGTCTCCGGGACGATGGACGATTTGCGATTGAGTTACCGTTCCGATCCGCCGCTTACGTTCGAGCAGATTGTTCAACTGCTTGCCACGAATACAACGCCGGCCAATCCGGTGATTGCCGCGCATCAACCGACTCCGCCACAGCAATCACTCAGCCAGATGGGCGAATCGGCCGTGCTGGGGCAAGCCATCGCCAATCCTCTCGCGAGCCGCGTGCAGCGTGTTTTCGGCTTGAGTGAGTTCAAGATCGACCCTTCCGTTGCGGGAAGCAATGGGCAGCCAACAGCTCGGGTAACCTTGCAACAAAAAGTTACGAGTAACATTACGTTTACATACATAACGGACGTGACCGAGACCAATTCGGAAATCGTGCGAGTGGAGTGGGACTTTACGTCGAAGCTGTCCGCAGTTGCGCTGCGCGACTTTAACGGAAACGTCAGCCTGGAATTCTTCTATAAGTTCAAAAAAAGATAGGACGAGACCAGAACAGAGCATGAGAATAGTAATCTTTGGCCTTGCAGTCAGCTCTGCCTGGGGTAATGGCCACGCAACGCTGCTGCGCGGTTTGTTCAGGGCATTGCGCCGGCTAGGACACGAAGTTCACTTTTTCGAGCGTGACGCGCCCTATTACTCTGCGCACCGCGACGCAACCTCGCTCCCATTCGCGAAGCTGCATCTCTATTCGGACTGGAGCGAAGCTCTTCCGGTTGCCAGCGAGTTGCTATCGGCCTCTGAGGTGGGAATGATCACCTCATATTGCCCCGACGGCGCCGCCGCTTGTGAGCTTGTGCTGGAATCCAAAGTTTCCCGGTCTGTGTTTTACGACATGGATACACCCGTAACGCTCAATCGCCTGGACCGCGGTGAGCGGGTCGAGTATATTCCCGCAACCGGTTTGCGCGGCTTCGATCTAGTCCTCAGTTATACTGGCGGACTGGCGCTGGCGGAGTTGCGGGAAAAGCTTGGCGCTCCATGTGTATCGACCCTGTACGGCTGGGTCGATCCAGAGATACACTACCGGGTCTCGCCTTCAACCAAGTTCGGTGCCGAATTATCTTATCTGGGCACGTATTCCGCGGATCGGCAGGAGGCTTTAGAAGAATTCCTGATCGGCCCTGCCCACAAGCTGCCGGAGTGCCGTTTCGTAATTGGTGGCGCGATGTATGCCGGGGCTCATCTCTGGCCTGAAAACGTCCGCTACTTCGATCACGTTGCGCCGCCCGATCACGCGGCCTTCTATTGCTCGTCTCCGCTGACATTGAATGTCACCCGCGGGTGCATGGCCGCAATGGGTTATTGTCCGTCGGGTCGTCTGTTTGAGGCTGCCGCGTGCGGCACCGCCGTGCTCAGCGATTGGTGGCCCGGACTAGAGACTTTCTTTCAACCGGGAGAGGAAATCCTGATTGCAACGTCCGCTGCCGATGCAATCGCGGCGATAAAGACGGATCACTTCGCATTAGATCGAATCGGAAGCCGCGCTCGAGAACGAGCTCTTGATTGCCACACGGCTGAAATTCGCGCACAGCGTCTGATTCGCCTGCTGGAGACACCCGCCGACGATTGCGAAGGCGAGATAGCCATCGCGGTCGAGGAAGTTTGAAATGTGGGGAATTATACCGGCGGCAGGGATGGGCACTCGCATCCAGCCCTTGGCTTTTTCGAAGGAGCTACTGCCCGTAGGTACCTATATGAGCGGCGGTACGGAGCGCCCGCGGGCTGTTAGCGAATATCTCATGGAACGGATGGTTTGCGCTGGCGTGCAGAAGATTTGTTTCGTGATCTCGCCCGGCAAATCAGACATTCTGAACTACTTCGGAGGACACGCTCTGTCAGCAGCCATCTTCTATGCTGTGCAGCCGAAACCAGCCGGGTTATGTGACGCGATCTTCCAGGCACTTCCGCTGATATCGCGCGACGAACACGCGTGCATCGGCCTTCCGGACACCGTTTGGTTTCCTGAGAATGGGCTCTCACTTCTTCCAGACGTAGCTTTATCGCTGTTGCTGTTCCCCGTGCAGCACCCTGAGAATTTCGATGCGGTAATAACGAATGAACGCGACGAGGTTCTGGAGGTTAAGGTGAAACAACCGGATCCGGGAACCCACTGGGTTTGGGGCGCTCTGAAAATGCCCGGCTACGTCCTGAACGATCTTCACGAACTGTGGCTGGAGCGCAGGGATGAATACTTAGGAACTCTGATAAATGCGTATCTGGCCCGCGGCGGACGCGCATTCGGATGCAAGGTGGGGCAGTCCTATGTGGACGTTGGGACCTTGAACGGATATCGCGAGGCGTTGTGCGTGTTGGATGCAAATTGCGCAGAATTGAACCGAGCCTGATCCATTGACCGCGCGCCACCCATGTTGACACTGGAGCTGATTGAGAACTTTCCAGATTTTTTTGGCCTGTGGGACGAGTGGTCCTGCTTTGCGGAAAGTCTCCACGATGTGACTCCGTTCCAGCTTCCTGACTGGCTGCTTACGTGGTGGCCGCATTTCGGAAGCGGTCAACTTCATGTTTTCGTTTTTCGTAAACACAGCGGAATGGTTGCCATAATTCCTTGTTTCCGTCATGAGTGGGAAGGAAAGCGGCAGATCACGCTGATTGGATCGGGCCTTTCAGACTATCTGGAGCCCGCGGTAGCAGACGAGCTTCGCGCGGAAGTTCTACAGACACTCGCACGGGAATTGCAGATGGATCAACGCTGGGACGTTTGTAGCTGGCAAGATCTGAACGCGAACACGCCTTTCAGATCGCTTTGCTCAGGCGATGACTTTCGGCTGACAACAGAAGAAGACATGGAATGCGCGGAAATCCCCCTAATAGGCGGCTTTGAACAGTTTTGGGATCAGCGCCCGCATGGCCTGCGCCGCAATGTCCAGCGGTATCTAAGGAAGGCGCAAGCGATTGACGAGCCCGGGTTTTGCGTTTGCGCCGAGCCCGAAACAGAGTTGGTGAACGCGCTAATAACTCTTCACACGGCTCGATGGCAGAGGCATGGCGAATGGGGAATGATCGTTCGAAACCGTTCTGCTCTGTTTCTGCGTGAGGTTATCGAGCGTTTCGGCTCCCATGACATGCTGCGATTTTTCAGCTTGCGATTCCAGGGGCGAATCGTCGCGGTCATCTGCTCGTTTCCCTATCGCAATGTGCTGTTTTCGTATCTAAGCGCGTTCGATCCGGAATACGAGGCGTTGGGATTTGGCCGGATTCTGCTGTACTATTCGCTGCGGTATGCCTTCGAGAAGGGCTATGCGTCGTGGAATTTTCTTCGAGGGAGCGAGCCCTATAAGTTTGAATGGGGAGCGCGAAGCATACCCAAATGCCGGGTTATCGTCACCCGGAGCGGGGAGCACCAAAAGTGTCAACGACCCGCTGATAGAGCTCGAGATAGTCGTTGACCATTCGCCGGGCATCGAAGCGATCCAAAGCTCTCGACCGGCAAGTTTCCGGAGCGAGCGTCGCGACTTTGCCGACCGCCGCCGCCATTTCCTCCTCTGAGTCGACGATGAAGCCGGTGACACCGTGCTCGACGATTTCCGGCAGCGCGCCGGAGCGAAAGGCAACCGCAGGCGTGCCGGACGCCATCGCTTCCATGGCTACAAGCGAGCTGGTTTCGGCAACCAGGCTTGGGATCAACAGGCAACATGCTTCCGATAAAAGCTTCACTTTGGCCTCGACGCCTACGGGACCGATGTACCGGCGCTTTTCGTCGAGCAATGGACGAATCTCGCCGGCGAAGTAAAGCTCATGATCGCGGAACGGGTGTACGGGGCCGGCAACGATCAGGGGCAGATCCAGACGGTGCGCTACTCGAAGCGCGATGTGAGCGCATTTCTCCGGGCAGATGCGGCCGAGCCACAAAAGGTGCTGCCGTTTATCGCCGCACTTATATTGCTGCGTTTCGATCCCATTCTGCACAATGGGCAGGCCGGGCCACGCTGCCGAGCTCGCTTGAGTTTTCGAAACGCAGCTAAGCTGAATGCTGCAATCGTCGAAGATCGATCCCGGATACCAGTTCACAGGCAGATGCAGCGTCGCTATTTTAGGCAGCTTGTTCGCGGGCTGATACTCGTAGAAATCAAGTCCGTGGAAATGTATCAGATCTACGTGCGTACCGGCGAGCACCGCTTCGATGGCCTGAGCGTGTTTCCGCTGCGCGTCTGCGCGCGCTTCGTTTGTGATCTCAGAATTGGCGGCCGGTGTTTCGATAAGATGGCCGCGAACCTCAGATCCTTCAGCGGCGATTACAATCGACCGGTGCCCTGCCGTTACAAGACCCGTATCCAACAAATTCAGAATCTGTTCCGCGCCTCCGCCGACGCCAGGCCCGACCGGCAGAAGCGGAAATGCAACACTCAGAATCGTAAGGTGTCGGTGCGGTTGCATAACTTTAGTGCGAGTTCATTCAAAAGAAGCCTTCCGCTACAATAGTGCGAAGTTGAAATTGGTGGGCACTCTTGAAGTGTAATGGCCGAGCAAGTCATAACGCCATCCGTAAATGTTGTTTCACCTGGCTGCTTTAGTTCTGGGAGACGATGGCCGGAAGCTTTTCCCTGGTGGGGCTTCCTGCTGGCGATCCTGTTGATCACGGCCGCGGTAATCTCCCGTAAGCCTGAATTGGCAACGAATCCGCAGTTTTGGGGAGACGAGGCGTCCTGGTTTGCAGATGCGTATGCGAATGGCGCTCTGCATTCGCTATTGCTTCCGCAAGCCGGATATCTTTGTGTCGCGTCGAAGCTGCCAGTTTTACTGGCAGTTCACGTTCCCCTTGCCTATGCCCCCGCCGTATTCGGCTGGTTCACTATAGCGGTTCAGGTACTTATGGGTGGGTTTCTGCTGACCAGCCGTCTGGCTCATATAGCTCCTCTGAGTGCGCGATGCATACTGTGCTTTCTTTGGATTGCTGTTCCCAACTGTGCAGAAATAGATACGCTTAACAATACGCAATGGATGTTGGCCGTGCTTGGAGTATTGGTACTCTTTTCGAAGGCGCCGGCGACTCCAGGCTGGATCGCATTCGATCTTGTGTCCATCAGCTTGATATCTGTAACTGGCCCATTCTGCATTCTACTGCTCCCGATTGCCATTCTATTGTGTCTGCTGCGATGGGCGCGTTGGACTATGGTTCTGACCGTTCTCCTTGTCCTTGGGTCCTTAATCCAATCCATAACGCTCTCACATTTTCTAAACCCTTGTAGCCCAGTTCCGGTACTCAAACCGATCCTATTCAGGGTTCTGGGAGGCCAACTCTTCCTATTCGGTACTCTCTATGGAGGCAAGATCATGCCAGATGCATCACTGCAATCTACCGGTGCCGCAGGATTGGGGATGCTTGTGGTCATCATCGGTGTCTGCATCGTCGGATATGCGCTCTTTAGAGCACCGTTGGAGCTGAAGCTGTTTACCCTGTTTGGGTGCGCCGTGTGTGTAGCTGTAATACGGCGATTGCACTGCGATCCGCATTGGGATTGGGGATCACTTATGAACGTTTTCTATGCCATTCGCTACTGGTACATACCGAGACTGGCTCTACTTGCGATATTCGTGTGGATGCTGGGGAAGGCCCGTCCACATTGGATTCGCACCGCAACCGCAGTAGCGATCGTGCTGATCGCAGGATGCGCGATGCAGGATTGGCAGTATCCAGCGCTCCCCGATCTTCACTTCAGCCGGTATGCTAAAGAGTTCGAGCGGACACGACCCGGAACAACTTTGACGATCCCGGTCAACCCCGCAGGTTGGAAGATCGCTCTTACAAAGCATTAGCAAGCGGCAAATGGAACGCAACGATTTTCTGCGGTCGCTCATAAACCTTGAGGGATTCGGCCTGGAGATCGGGCCTAGCTTCGCCCCCTTGGTAAAAAAATCTTCAGGCGCTAGAGTTGAGAGTGTCGATTATACGGACGCCGCCGGTCTCAGAGACCACTACCGAGGCAATAAGAATGCCGATCTTGCGAACATCGAAGAAGTTGACTATGTGGTGCAAGGAGAATCGATTCTAAAGGCTGTCGGCAAGAGTAACTACTACGACTATATTGTTGCGTCGCATGTAATCGAACACACCCCCGATATGCTGGGCTTTTTAAAAGATTGTGAAGGCCTGCTGAAGGAGACCGGAATTCTTCTGCTTGTCGTGCCTGATAAGCGCCACTGTTTCGATGTCTTTCAGCCCTTAACAAGTACGGGCATGGTGCTGCAAGCCCATCTTGATGGCCGTAAGCGCCCTACTGCCGGCGCAATTTTCGATGATCGAGCTTACAATGCTGTCCGGAACGGGGAGATTGGCTGGCCGACGGGGGCAACGGGTGAGCTGCGATTCTTCCTTGAATTCACAGACCCGAAAGCAATCTTTGCTGACGCACGGCAAGCGCCGGGTTACGTGGATGTGCACACCTGGCGGTTTGTTCCTTCCAGTTTTCGGCTGATTATCAATGACCTGTGCGAACTTGGTGAAATATCTCTGCGAGAAGATCGATTTTTCGACAGTGTCGGGAATGAGTTTTACGTCACGCTGTCATCGCGAGGGCATGGTTGCCCTTTAGATCGGTTAACGCTCGCTAAGCGTATGCTTGCCGAACATGCACAAATTTGCGTCACCTAAGCTCAGGCGGGTTTACGGCTGACGACCAGGAACTGCCGACCAAAAACTTTCCAGGCCCACGGACATTTAAGGTACGCGCGCAATACCCAGATAGGGGGCCGAATCCCCTGACACATCGTGTATGGCAAGAACTTCGGTATCGCCTGTTCTATCTCAAGATCTGCCATGATCATCGCTTCCGATAACGATAGTTCCGTAAGCGGCAAATGGTGGTCGAAAAAGTCCCAGTAACTTCCGCTCAAATACTTTACGTTAGGTCCTAACGTGATCAGTCGACCGCCAGGACGCAGGCAGCGGCGCGCCTCGAGAAGTGTTCCCTGAAGTGCTGCCTTGGTGGGAAGGTGCTCAAAAAAGTTACTCGTGAATACAATATCGAGGGAGTTGTTCTGCAATGGCCAGGCACTACTGCAGTCTTGCTCAATTAGCCGGATATCGGAATGGATACGGTTTCTCGACTCCGGGTTAAGATCCATCGCGTATCTCTGTCCAGCGGTCAGGTTGTTAATAAATTCTCCATACCCACACCCTAAGTCCAGGACTGCACTGCCGGGTCCGATCCAGCGTGAAAAGAACTCAGAAACGAGAACCTGCCACACTCGATTGCGATAATCCTCTATACCGGTGAAGCGAACAGAATAGATTCTCTCTAGCTCAAGCTGAAATTCACTCTCCGGAATTACAGAGTTCAGGGGCTTTCGAGATGTTCCAGTGCTCACTAGGATGACCTCACAGCAGCAAATTCCCGCATTTCCGGGCCGTCGCCGCTGTTGGCGGCGTCAAATATGGCAGATGCTATCCGGCTAGCGTATCCGTTCCAAGCATACGCCTGCTGTACTTCATAAAACGCCTTTTCGGCGATGTTGATGTATCTGGGAGGATCAAGGACCGTTTGGACGGCCTGTTGTAGCTTCAAATCCCATTCGTGCGCATTGGCAAGAAAGCCATTCTCGCCGTCGCGGACCGCGTTGCGAATTGTAAAGCTGGGGGAGGAGACGGTGAGGGTGCCGGCGATCGCCGCTTCAAAATATTTCAACTCCGACTTACAGTTGGTAAAGCTATTGTCCTGAAGAGGGGCAATGTTAATCTCCACTTCGCCAACAATCCCTTGCAGATTTAAAAAGTCCTGCAGCGGATAGACCTCAATCCGATCCTGACGCCCTCGGATGAAGTCTTGAGGTTTCAGAAAGCCGGCAGTCCGTACAACTATGCGCGGATCTTCCTCCAGCATCCCGCAAAGGGCGCTCACGGCAATTTCGAAGTCGTGATTGTGCGAGGGTGTCCCGCTGAAATACCCGATGTGGATTCTTCCGTCGCGAGAGAATCCAGACCGTTGCTTCGAGGCGAAGATCCGCTCAGACTCGGCCTGCTGGCGTCGATTGAGAAAATTCGGTACAACCTGCGGCGCTATCCGCGGCGCGTAAGCCCGTAATTTGCCTGCCAGAAAATCGTTTGTCACAATGGCGCCATCGCAGAGGCGTAATGTCGCGCCGATCCTACCCGCGTAGGCATACCAATAGTCCCAGAGTTCCTGTGATGCGGTAGGCTGAGCCAGCGTATCGAGTATCAGAGGGATGTAATCCAAATCAAATACCAAGTCATCCACATCAAAGAGCACCGCCACGTTGCGAGCTCTCGCGCGTTGAATCATCCGATCGACATCGGCATCAAAGCGAGTCCGGCAAATGACCACCGCGTCCGCTCTATCGATGAATCGTTCGAGATACGGGAGGTCCACGCGAGAGAACCAGGATGCCGAAATTCCCAGTTCGGGCGCGGCCTCCAATGCTTCAACCATGTTAAAAACGCGGTACCGAAACGTGCTGGTGTCAGGCGCTTCGTAAAAGTAAACGATGCGGCGATCGCCGCTACTGAGCGCTTTCAGTCGCTCTTCAAGACTGAGCATCCACGGGTCCACGTACACGATCAAACCCGTGCCGAGGCCTGTAAACACGGCTTAGGCCTCTTTGCCTTGAGCAAGCGACGTCAAATGTTGGACGGTCTTCTCCAAAGCCAATCTCCAATTTCGATTCAGCCGGTTGCGCGAATAGTTTGAGAAACGCAAGGCTTCATCGCAGGCCAGACGCGCCCCCGCGCCGAGCGCATTCTTAAGTGCTTCTACTTTCGGACTCGCGGCGAGGATATTGTCGGAATAGCGAGTAAGTGAAGTCTTAATGCCTCGTGTATTGGTTACGACCACCGCACCCGAGGCGGCTAGATCGAGCGGCGGATAGCTGGGATGAGGCGTATCCATCAAACACAGCCCCAGATCGATGGTGCGCACAAGAGCCGCGTAATCCTGCCATGATAAGTCTTGGAGAATTATCGGATTGACATTTTTCGGTAACGTGACTTCTCTAATCGACCGGCCAACGAAATAAAAGGTCCACTCTTCAGGGCGAAGCAGGTCCTCCTCAATTGCGGCGCCGATGGCCTCCAGTCCCCGCCAATATAGATTTCGCTCATTCCGTGGCCGTGCGTAAAAAAAGAAATTATGCTTGCTCCCCAAAGGCCGCTTGACGGCCGCCGGATAGTAATGTGATTCGGGAAACGCGGGCTCAAAAAACAGTCCGTTGCGGCGAATGTTGAGCAATGCATCGGGTCCGGTTGTTAGATGCTCGAATAGTAATTGTGAATTAACCGCGAAGCGGATGTCCGGAGACGAGAGCGTCTCTTCGCAGCGCAAATGATCGTCGCCGAACGGGTAGAACATCCGTTCATCCTCTTGTAACAGGTAGATGACCCGTTTCGGATCCACCGCGCCCAACAGGCTTCGCGTGCCCCACCAGGAAGTCGTCAAAAACAGATCGTCTTCCGAAACGGAGATCCCTCGTTCAGCTTTCGGACCTGGATATAGAAATTCAATCGAGCCATCCCATTCAATTCCGTTGATGGATAGTACACGTCTGAAGTTCGGAGCATCGGCGGGCTCCATCCGAGTTATAAGCCGGAGACTGCCGCCAATCCGCTTAGCAACGAGGACGGACAGAATCAAGGCGGTCCCGACACCGCCGTATAACGATCTGGCGTTTATGCTGTCCGTTATCATTGTCAGCCGCGGCGCTGTCTTCGGAATCAGGAATGTGTGCAGCGGAAGCAGCGCGTCATACCTGGTATGGAGGGCCCAATGTAAAGTCGGCTCTGGTTGGACCGGCCGTTTTTCACGCTCTTCCGCTAACCCATGTTGCAGGTAGTGTAACAGCGGATTATGTCCAAGAGCGGCGACATCCGGATACTCCTGCAGGTACCAGTTTCCGTCGAACTCTGGCCCCGGATTTCGTCCCTCGGCGGCTCCCGATCTAAGGTAGTGTTCGATCGCATCTATATTTGCCGCGGCAATGTCAGGGTACTGCTCGTAGTACCACTTACTGTCGAACAGCGATGAGTTCGCCAGTAATTCGGTTTCGCGCTGCAGTTCCGGCTCTTCAGGTTCCTGAACCATCTGTTCAGTTTGGGCGGGCCTGATCTGCCTGCCTTCCGCGGAGCCTGATTGTAGATAGTGGAGCAGGGGATTGACTCCCGCGGCGGCAACGTCCGGATACTGCTGGAGGTATGACTTACCATCGAATTCGGGGCCAGGGTTTCGTCCTTCCGCTCCGCCCAACAGTAAATAATGCAGTGCTGGTTCCGAGCGAGCGGCGGCAACATCCGGATACTGCTGCAGATACCAGGAGGCATCGAAGAGATGCGACTCCCGAATTGCGCGTAGACACTCCCGGAGTTCCCGTTCCTGCCGCAATCTAGTCCGCAGCTGAAAGGTCAGGCTCCACTGGATGAGTTTCGAGGCCTTGATGATGCTTCGCCGTATCGGCGCTGGAACCGCATTAAAAGCGGAGCGGAACGGCGCGGTTCCCCGCCAGCTTATCGAAGCAAGCACCGCGGCCCGTTCAGCCTGCGCTCTGGCCAACTCCAATTTCAAGCTGCTCATCGCTATATTGGCTTGCTCAAGCTTCGACGCGAGATCCAGCCGGCCTCGTTCTTCGGTTTCAGCCCGGCGCCTGTACTGAGCCAGTCTGGTTCTAGCTTCCGCTGCGGACGCCGCCGCAGTAGCTGCTTTCTTCTCGAGATCCTTGCGGGCTTGATCCTCCAGTCGGCTCCGGGACCCGGCATCGGCCTGAGTTCTGGCGAGATCGCGCTGCAGCGCCGCCGCCCGCTGTTCTGCCTCCCGAAGGCCGCGCCTCAATTGCTCTTGAGCGCGCTCGCTCCCTTCTTGAATCCGTTCGGCGGGTGTTTCAATCGAAAACATCTAAATTTCGAAGCAAACCCTATCTTAACTGCCGGAGTGAGCGGCAACACCGTTCAATGCTGCGCCACGACTGGCACTTCCAGGGCCGACGCGTGCTCGGCGTCGTGAAAAATCGTGTTCGTGGCCGAAACATACCGGCTAGCGGATTCCGGGCTTTCACCGGTATTTAGATTCCGATCGAATCTGGGGAAATTGCTGCTGCTTATTTCCAGCCGCAATCGATGCCCTTTCCGGAAGACATTGCTGGTGGACCACATGTCAATGGTGAACTTATAAATCTGTCCGGGATTCATCATCTCCGGCGTCTCCTGTGAATCGCGATAGCGCGCGCGCACGATCCCTTCGGTCAGGTTCTGGGCGAATCCGTTCGGCCAAACGTCCACCAGCTTCGCCGTGAAGTCCGTATCCACTGCTGAGGACCTTGCATATAGCTCGAGCCTCACCGGTCCTGTGACTTCAAAATCTTCACTGAATGGATTCGTTGAATAGATCAACACATCATCGCGAGATTCAGCGGCGCGCTGATCTCTTGGGCCAGCAGGCAAGTGTAGCGAGTCGCAGCACAGAGGACCGCCGATTGTGGGAACCGGATTCGTGGGGTCATAGACGTAACGATCTGACGGCTGCCCTGCAGAAGGCGCCGTCGAAAGGCTCCCATCACCGCGCAGCGAGTTTGCTCCGGATGAGGAATGCAGGAAGTATTTCGTCCGTCGCGCGCGGCTCAAAGGCCAACCGTCCTCATCACGCCATTGATTTACGCCCATCACAAAAATCCTCACGGGCTTTCGCGCGAATTGGTTCTGCACGCCTTTGAAGAGATAGTCATACCACTGAAGTGTCACGTGGCTCTCGTCAAACTCAGCGGCAGCGGCTCCGAAATCCACGTCGCCGATCTTGCGCCCCGATCCGGCATGTCCGCCGATTATCACCAGCAGATGTTGGCCATGTTTCGCTGCCTCGCTGCCGCCGTCCGTTTTTATGCCCTCATAGTTGCGGAGCGACCCTCCCTGAAAAATGTCGTACCAGGCAGCCACAGTGAGTACCGGAACGGTGATTTCGCGATAATGATCTTCGATTGACCAGCGCTTCCAATACCCGTCGTAACTGGGATGAGCGAGCCAATCCAGGAAATAAGGGGCAAATTCGTCTGGCGAATCTACTTTCAAAGAACCGTTTTGGGAATTGAACAGCGGATAATCCGCCAAGGGCAGTTTCCAAATCCCCTTCCTTGAGTTCGTATCGTTCTGGACAACCCGGTTCAGCGTGTCTTGTGCAAGACCTGAAGTCCACGATTCGTTAAACCACTGCTCGAACGCGCCGCCCTGATAAGTCCATCCATTGTGATAATTGCTGGCAGTCACCACCGGACAGATGCCGGCCAGATGCGGCGGATGAGCGATGGCGGCCAGCATCTGAGTTGCTCCGACATACGATCCGCCAAACATTCCCACTTTCCCGCTCGAGTACGGAAGCGCAGCCGCCCATTCCACTGTGTCGTAGCCATCCTGCGGCTCGTGCTTGAACGGGTACCATTCGCCTTCTGACGTATATCGGCCGCGAACATCCTGAACGATGACCACATATCCGGATGCAGCGGCCTTGTATCCGAAATCAACTTCGCCGGTCTTGTTGTAAGGTGTTCGTTGCAGAAGAACGGGGAAGCGGCCTTCTTCCTTGGGCCGGTAGATGTCCGCGCGAAGTACGGCGCCATCTCGCATGTTCACTTGCACGCCGCGTTCTACCGATACGGCGTGCTGCTCAGCGGCACGCGCCATTCTTGGGAAGGGCGCAAAACTTAGAACTGCTATAACGAGTGAGATCTTATGAAGCATCAGAGCATGGTTACGATATCACGGACCCGAGTTTAAAGATGAGCGCTATTTCGCGCCGCAAGCTCATGGGTTCCGCAATGGTAGCGCCTATTCTTGGGTCGGTAGCCGGTGCGCAGCCTTTAGCGGCCCGCAAGCTAAAGATAGTGGTGACGGGCGGCCATCCCGGCGACCCCGAATACGCTTGCGGCGGCACCGTCGCACGCTATACCGATCTCGGGCATCAGGTCACTCTGCTTTATCTCAACAAGGGCGAAGGCGGTTGTCCGCACCGCACCGGGCAGGAGTGCAGCGCAACGCGCGTGGCCGAAGCTCAGAAAGCCTGCGAAATTCTCAAAGCGCGTCCCGCCTTCGCAGGCCAGATTGATGGACAAGCGGTCGTCGATCCCACCACCTACGAGCAGTTTCGAAAGCTGCTCGACGCTGAGAAACCTGACGTTGTCTTCACACAGTGGCCCATCGATGCGCACCCCGACCATCGCGCCATCTCCACGCTTACTTACAACGCCTGGCTTCATATGCCCGCGAAGCCGGCCCTTTATTATTACGAGGTGTCGGACGGCGAGGATACTCAAATGTTCGCGCCAACGGATTACGTCGATATCTCAATGACCGAAGCCAGGAAACGCGAGGCCTGTTATGCGCACGCATCGCAGGCGCCCGACCATTTCTATCCGCTACAACACCAGATCGCCAGCTTTCGCGGGATCCAGAGCGGCTACTCACAAGCCGAAGCTTATATTCATTACGTCAAAAGTCCTGGCGGCTTGCTCCCTTAAGACACATGAAGCTATTTATTCAATTGTTCTTCTCCCTTTTTCTTTTCTCCTTTCTGCTGCTCGCCGATCCCCCACCCAATCCAAAGGCCGACGCGCGCTTTAAAGCGGACCTCCTGGTGGTGGTGGCTCATCCGGATGACGAGACCGAGATCGGCGCTTATCTTGCTCGTGCGGTGTTCGATGAGAAGAAGCGCGTTGCAGTTGTGTTCGGAACGCGTGGCAATGCGGGCGGCAATGCCGAAGGGCAGGAGCAAGCTGCGGCGCTAGGAGCCATTCGCGAAATTGAAGCCCGCGAGGCGCTCGCCCACTTTGGCGTCCTGCATGTCTGGTTCCTGAATGGGCTCGATACTCCCAGCCAGAACGTTCTTGAGTCGCTCGAAACATGGGATCATGGCGATTCGCTCGGCCGGATGGTGCGGCTGATCCGGCTTACGCGCCCCTCCGTAATCGCAACATGGCTGCCGGATTGGGTGGCCGGGGAGAATCATGGCGATCATCAAGCCGCCGGTGTCATCGCGACCGAGGCTTTCGACCTGGCGGCGAATGCCACCGCTTTTCCCGAACAACTCGCAACTCCTAGGGATCGCGAGGATGTTAATAACCTCACTGAAGGCCTTCGTCCCTGGCAGCCCGAGAAGATTTACTACTTCAGCGACGCGGCCCGTACCGATTTTTTGAAAGGAAAAGGTCCATCGTACTCAGCGACGGACAATTCTCCGTCGCGCCATGTCTCGTACGCCCGGCTCGCCGCGGAAGAATGCTCGTATCATTTGACGCAGGGCGATACCGGGCAGATGGCACGAGCCGCGCTCGCTAAAAACGATCTGCACTACTTCGATCAGCCCGTAAATTTCGTTTTCGGCAAATCGTATGTAAAATCCAGCACCGCGGGCGACCTCTTCGAGGGCGTTGCTATCAACGGCATTGATTACCAACGCCCGCCTGGATTCTCTGTGCAAAAGCTGACCGCTCCCACTGTTGAACTCGGCGGCTCATGGCATTTCTACCGCGGCTTCTGGCAGGCCCATGGTCTTGAGCACCTGGCGAATCTGCTTGGCCCGGAAATTATGGCGCAGCGGGATGCCCGCTTCACCATACCCGTGCGGCTCGAAAATCCCACCGATGCCGCGATGGATGTGAATCTAGCCGTCGATCTTCCGGAAGGATGGACTTTCATCCGCCGAGCTCCTGGGGCAGCTTCAGTGCCGGCGCACGATTCGCAGACCGTGATGTTCGAGGCGAAAACGCCGGCCGCTCCGGTAAAGGGATGGCAAACGATTGCGATCAATGCACGATCGAAACAGCAATCGCTTGGACAGATCCGCATTCGCGTAGAGTTCGAATCGGGCGCAATGCCTGAGTAGGACCTCACCGGATTCGGTAAAGTAGAGAAATCTGGGAGGTCTTCAGTGTTCACACGTGTCTTTCGCGCCTATGCCATAGCGGCCGCGGCTCTTCTTATCACTTCCGCCGCCTTCGCGCAAGCGGTGTCGGGTAACATTTCAGGAACCGTTCAGGACCCTACAGGCGCTGCCGTGCCGAACGCGACGATCACGATCACTGATCTGGATCGTGGAACTGTTTTCCACGTCGAAAGCAGCAGCGATGGCAATTTCTCACAAACGCACTTGCTTGCCGGACATTACCAGGTGAAAGTGGAGAGTCCCGGATTCGGCGCCTTCACCGCCAACGCTACGGTTCAGGTAGACGCCACTACTTCGGTGGATGTCAAGCTGAGTCCGGCCAACGTGCAGACCAGTGTGCAGGTTACGGACCTAACCCCGCTGTTGACTACTGACAGGGCAGAAATAGCGACGACCTTGACCGGCGCCCAGGTTGAGCAGCTCCCAGTCCTCGACCGGAATGTCACGAATCTGCTGTTACAGGTTCCCGGCACGCAGCTCAACACTTGGCAGCACTCCGCCGCCGAAAACCCTCAACAGGGAATCCAGGCGAACGTCAATGGCCAGTTTTTCACAGCTAACGGCTTCTTGCTCGATGGCACCGAAAACGACAGCGCCATCCTCGGGATCGCCGTCATCAATCCCAACATCGACGCACTGCAGGAATTTAAAGTCAGTACCAGCAACTACGACGCGGAATTCGGCTCCGCCTCGGGCGCGCTGATACAAGCGACGACGAAGTCGGGCACCAACCAATGGCACGGATCCCTATTTGAGTTTTTGAGGAATAACATTACCAACGCCACTGATCCGTTCACGCGGCTTAACCCCCCTCTCCGCTGGAACCAGTTTGGCGGATCTGTTGGGTTTCCCGTTATCAAAGACAAGCTGTTCGGCTTCTTCGATTACCAGGCCACGCGACGCCGCACCGGAGGCTCCGTTCTCACCACAGTTCCAACGGCAGCCGAACGCAACGGCGATCTAACCGCACTTCTCGGCTCTTACATTTGCGCAAACAATACTGTATCGGCCGGGCCGTGCGCAAATCCGCGAATGGTGCCCACCACGGAAGGTGGAACAGTGGCTGCTCGCGCGGGCATGGTGTTCGATCCGAACACAGGCAATCCCGATGGTTCCGGACGCCAGGCATACACGCTGCACGGTCAGCCCAACATGATCCCGGTTGCTGCTCCCATGCAGAAGTTACTCGGGCTGCTTCCGCTACCGAACAACGGCAGCAGCGTTTTCAACAATTACATCAGCGAGGGAGTTCAGCGATTTGACACCGGCCAGTATGATGGACGTGTCGATTACAACTGGACCACGAACACGCACATCTTCGGCCGCTACACGTTGGCTGATTTCAATAACTATTCTCCAGCCGCCTTCGGTGATGCTGGCGGTGGGCCGTCCGCCTTCAACTTTTCAGGCGATTCGATTGATCGCAATCAAAGTCTGGCGCTCGGAATTGATCACACCTTCAGTCCGACACTCGTAACCGACGCTCGTTTCGGGTTCTACCGCTATCGCATTCGCGTCCAGCCCAACGACGCCGGGACCACCCCCGCACAGGATGCGGGCTTGCCAGGGCTGAACACCGGTTCTCCTTCAACGACTGGCCTTCCCGCTTTCTACATTAATGGGAATGGCGGTTTTAATTTTGGTTATGCCCTTAATGTAAACGCCTGCAATTGCCCATTGAAAGAAACGGAGAATCAGTTCCAATGGGTAAATAATTGGACGAAAATTTCTGGAGATCACACCATCAAATTCGGAGTGGACGTCCGGCGCGGTCAGCAGCAGCGCATTCCCAGCGATTCACATCGCTCGGGCGAAATCTCTTTTAACGACACCACGACGAGTGCTCCTGAGATCGACAACAATCTTGCCGGAGCGGCTTCAACCGGTGCAGCCCTCGGTTCCTATCTGCTCGGATTGCCTAGCAGTTTTGGCCGCTATTACACCGGATCCAATTACTATCCCGGCCTCCGGGAGACACGCATCTTCGCCTTTGTGCAGGACTCTTGGCGCGTGACTCCCAAGCTCACGCTGAATTACGGCGTTCGATGGGAGGACTACTTGCCCCAAACAGCCGCCAAGCCTGGCGGTGCAGGCAGCTTTGATCCTTCGACCGGAGAAGTGCTCGCCGCCGGCATTGGTAGCGTGCCTCTAAATTTGGGTGTCAAGGCATACAACGTGGGCTTCGTGCCGCGTGTTGGAATCGCTTATCAAGTCACTGACAGGACTGTTGTAAGAACCGGCTACGGAGAAAGCTACAATCCCGGCGGCCTTGGTTCTGTGTTCGGTCAAGGCGCCGACTACAATCCGCCTATCGTCAATCCCCAAAGCTTGAATCAGCCCAATGCCTATACGCCCGTCTTCAATCTTCTGAACGGGCCGCCCGCGCCGGTGAACCCGCCAGTGAGCGCAAGCGGGCGCTATCCGCTCCCCAACGGAATCGGGATCAACTATTTCACATGGCCGCTTAATGCTTATCGCATTCCACAAGTCTATTTTTGGAACTTCACAATTCAGCACCGCTTTACTTCCGATCTCGCGCTTGAAGTCGCTTACGTGGGTAACGTTGGCCGCCACCTGACGGAAGAAATCAATATGAATCAAGCCGTGCCGGGTCCGGGCGATCTGGGCCCCCGCGAGCCGTTTTATCGCCTATACGGCCTTTCGCAGGGTATCTTTCAGTATTGCAACTGCGATAACTCCAGCTATAACGGGCTTCAGACAAAACTGCAGAAGCAGTTCTCGCGTAGTCTCGATTTCCTACTGACTTACACTTGGTCCAAGGCGATGACTAACACCGAAGGCGGCAGTAACTTCGGCAACGTTTACGACATACGTGCGGATCATGGCCCAGCCTCCTGGGACCGTGAGCATGTCGTTACGCTCGAACACGATTGGGATCTGCCATTTGGCCGTAATCGACATTGGAAGCTCGGCAACAACGCGATCGCGGATGCGGTGCTCGGAGGCTGGCGTCTAAGCGGTGTGCATACTTTTGAGTCGGGCCTGCCCTTTACGCCCACCGTTTCCAACGCGCCGCTTCTGAATACGAATTTCGGCGCTAGGGCTGATCTTGTTGGTAATCCGTCGATATCGAACCCGAACGCAAATCTGTGGTTCAATCCACTCGCTTACTCGGAGCCGACCCAGCCATTCCGTAATGGAACCGCCGGCCGGAATTCACTCCGTGGTCCACACCTGTATGACTCTGACCTTTCTCTGGCCAAGAACCTGCTGCTGAGCGAACGCTTCAAGCTGGAACTGCGGGCAGACGCTTTCAACGTGTTTAATCACGTGAATCTTGGGAACCCTAGCTCGACCATCGATCAGCTTGGTGCGGGACAGATCACATATATTCAAGTTGCCATGCGGCAGATGCAGTTTGGTCTGCATTTCTCGTTTTGACGAACTATGATTGCGGGGCGGTCCCCCTGGACCGCGCCCGACCCCCTGGTCGGGCTTTTCAAACTCATGCCAATGCCTAAACTTCGCAGCCAGGAATGGTTCGGCGGATCGGATTACTACGGCTTTGCGCGGCGGGCGTGGCTGCGCTCGGAAGGCTTCAATCGCGATATCTTCGACGGGCGCCCTGTAATCGGCATTTGCAACTCGTGGAGCGAGCTGAATAACTGTAACGCTCATCTGCGCACCGTTGCCGAAGCTGTGAAGCGCGGCGTGTGGGCGGCGGGAGGGCTGCCGCTAGAATTCCCAACCATCTCGCTGGGCGAAATGTACATGCGACCGACCACCATGCTGTATCGCAACCTGATGGCGATGGACGTGGAAGAATCAATTCGCGCCAATCCGATCGACGGCGTGGTTCTACTGTGCGGCTGCGATAAGACTACGCCAGCCCAACTGATGGGATGCGCCAGCGCGGATCTCCCCGCGATTATGGTGCCCGGTGGGCCGATGCTGAGCGGCCAATGGCGCAACCAGAGGCTTGGCTCGGGCACTGACGGCCGCAAGCTTTTCGATCTGTTTCGCACGGGAAAACTAAGCGAGGAATCGTGGGAAGAGCTCGAAGGCTGCATTTCGCGAAGTGCCGGACATTGCACCGTAATGGGCACCGCGTCCACCATGACCAGCCTGGCCGAAGCGCTGGGGATGACGCTCACCGGATGCGCGAATATCCCTGCTCCCGATTCCCGCCGGCTCGCCATCGCGGAGACCAGCGGACGGCGCATTGTCGAAATCGTACGAGAAGATCTGCGCCCCTCGCGGATCATGACAAGAGAGGCTTTGGAAAACGCGATTGTCGTCGATATGGCGATCGGCGGATCGACCAACGCAGTGGTCCATCTGCTGGCCATCGCGGGCCGGCTGGGCATTGACCTGCATCTGGATGACTTTGACGCCATCTCGCGGCGCACGCCCTACATCGCGAACATCAAGCCCTCGGGCGCCTATCTGATGGAGGATTTGTTTTACGCTGGAGGTCTGCCGGCAGTGATGCGCGAACTTTTGCCGAAGCTGAACGGCGACTGCATGACCGTGACCGGAAAAACCATCCGTGAAAACGTCGAGAGCGCCGAATGCCACAACCGCGAGGTGATTCACGATCTCGCCGCTCCGCTGCATCCTGAGGGTGGAACCATTGTGCTGCGCGGTAACTTGGCGCCCGACGGCGCCGTGCTCAAGCAGACGGCTGCATCACCAAGGCTGTTAAAGCACCGCGGTCCCGCTTATGTTTTCGAAACCTATGAAGAGATGCAAGCGCAGATTGAGCGCGAAGACCTGCCGATAACAAAGGATTCCGTTCTGGCGATGAAGAACTGCGGCCCGCAAGGTGGGCCCGGCTTCCCGGAGTGGGGCCACATCCCGCTGCCGCGTGTCCTGCTGAATCAGGGAGTTGACGATGTTGTTCGCATCAGCGACGCGCGCATGAGCGGCACCAGTTTCGGCACCGTGATCCTGCACGTTGCTCCGGAATCGGCTATAGGCGGTCCGCTCGCACTCGTGCGAACCGGCGATGTTATCGAACTTAATGCCGAATCGCGCAAGTTAACCCTCTGCGTTGACGATGATGAATTGCAGCGTCGGCGAGCCGCCTTTGTTGAACCCGCGCCGAAATACGATCGCGGATATGGATGGATGTTTCTGCAGCACGTCACCCAAGCGAACCTGGGCTGTGATTTCGATTTTCTCGCCGCTGTGAACCGGCTATCCCGAGATATCCCGCCGCTTCGTCTTCCCCAGCAGATGTCGCGCCTTTGAAATCGCTTGTGACTCCGCTTGCTCCGCGGTAGTGGCTGCGAACCGCGCCAGACACGCGCCCGGCGAAACATTGTCAGCCTGGCATACGTACTTATCGCCTGCCTTGTAACTGGTGAGCCTTACCGGCCAGCCGCCAATTTCAAGCTGGCGTTCATGAAACTGCTCGACTTTGTTTGTCGCTTCCATATTTCTACGCCCCTGCCGATTTCGCCGTCCCGCGCTCTACCGGAGCACCTACCAGGTTGCCCCACTCCGTCCATGACCCGTCATAGTTCGTTACGTTCGGCAATCCGAGTAGATACTTCAGAACGAACCAGGTATGGCTGGAGCGCTCGCCGATCCGGCAATAGGCAATGGTAGGCTTCGACGCGCTGACGCCCTCGGCCGAATAAAGCGCCTTCAGTTCGTCAAACGTCTTGAATGTGCCATCCTCATTGCACGCCTTGCTCCAAGGCACGTTGCGTGCGGCCGGAATGTGCCCACCCCGCTGGCATGTCTCGGGCAAACCCGGGGGCGCCAGAATCTCGCCCGTAAATTCCTGCGGACCGCGGACGTCAACCAGCGATGCGGCATGGTTCTTTACCGCTTCCTGCACCTGGGGAAGGAACGCCCGCAGCGAAAGATCCGGCTCTTGCGCCTTGTATTGCGTGTGCTCGTAGGAAGGAGTCTTGTCACTCACCTCCCTGCTTTCGGCCAGCCACTTCTTACGGCCCCCGTTCAGAATTCTGACGTCTTTATGCCCGTAGATCTTGAGCTGCCAGAATGCCCACGCCGCAAACCAGTTATTGCTGTCACCGTACAAAACGATGGTTGTTTCCGGCTTAATGCCCGATTTTGATAGCAGCGCTTCCAACTCGCCCTTCGGCAAGATATCGCGCCGAACCGTGTCGCAGAGCTGCGTGTTCCAGGCCCAGGCGATCGCTCCCGGAATGTGCCCCAGATCATATGCGCTGGTATCAACATCCACTTCCACGATGCGCAGGGAAGGGTCCGTCAGCTTTCCGGCAAGCCACTCAGTGTCAACCAGGACTTCAGGATGTGCATACTGTGCCATAATTCCTACCTTAACACGGCATTCTCTATCGAGAAAGGGGGTCATGGTACTGCTGCAACCGCCCTCGGTGATTCTGCGCGCTTCAACTTGCGCCAACACACCGCTAAGATAGCTTCTAGCGCCAATGCTCCGCGTCCATGAAGCCTATCCCGAAGTTCGCGCCTCTGCGTCGCGGTTATCCGCCCTGAGAGTGCCCGCACTGGATGGAATTCGGGGCATTGCCGTCCTGATGGTCTTGCTGCATCATCTGTCGGGATATCTTCCGCAGCATTCACGGCCATTTTCCGAAGCCGCCGCCGTGCTCCGCAACGGTTGGGTGGGTGTTGATCTGTTCTTCGTTCTCTCGGGCTTTCTCATAACGGGAATCCTGCTCGACACGAAATACGCCCCTAATTACTTCCGTTCCTTCTATGCACGCCGGGTGCTTCGAATTTTTCCGCTGTACTACATAGTTCTGAGTGCAATCGGCTTCGCGGCAGCCCTCCCTTACGTGGGTCAATGGCTGCGTCCCATACTTCCCATATCCCATGACCGGCTGTTCTATTTCGTGTACCTGAATAACTGGTGGCCGTTGCTAAAGGATACCTGGCACGCCAACATCATTGGCCATTTCTGGAGCCTTGCCGTCGAGGAGCAGTTTTATCTGCTCTGGCCGCTTTGCGTATGGCTGCTGCCGCGAAGGAAATTGCCGTGGGTTGCCGCAGGCGGAATTGCCCTGGCAATTCTCATTCGCTGCGGTATCTATCATTACTTCGGTCCCACTCGCAGCATAGTGGAAAACACTTTCGCGCGCATGGATACGTTGCTGATGGGTGCTCTCATCGCAATGCTCGTGCGCAGCCCTCGCGCTCTAAAGATTTTGCACCCGTACCTATACTCAGCCGCTATTGCGTCAATAGCCATTCTGCTGTGCTTCAATGCCCTTGGCGGTGTTCCGCAATACAACGAATTCTACGGCGTGTCGGTTCAATTCACGTTAATCGCCGTTGTTTTCAGCGCGATCGTGCTGCGGGCCTTTACAAGGCGCGATGATAGCACCGCCGTACAAACATTCCTGCGCCGGCCCTTACTTGGCAGAGTGGGTAAATACAGCTATGGCATGTATGTCTACCATGTCCCAATTATGCTCGCGAGTGCCGCGCTTCTGCGTCACTTTGTCAGCCGCAACTTTAGCGCGCCCGTTGCGGTGGCGTTCATGATGGGCATTATTCTGCTTACCTACGGCGTGGCTAAGCTGAGCTTTGATTTTTTAGAAAGTCGATTTCTCAAGCAGAAGAAGCGGTTTGCGCCACGGGAGCCGGCCCATGCGGATTAGAGTTTACCGAGTCGCAACTCCGCGTAATCCAGCCGCAACTCCCCGCAGAGCGCTTCCACTACCAGTTCATGATCCTCCCGCTGCGGCAGTCCCGAAACGGTAACAGAACCAATCACGCCCGTGCCGACAACGGTGAGAGGAAATGATCCTCCGTGCGCTGCGAAATCCATCAGGGGCAGCCCGTACTTTTCTTCGAGCGTGGCATTCTTCCCCTGTAACTCCAGGCCCAGGCCGTACGAACTGCGATGAAACCGCGCGACGACATTCCCCTTGCGCCGCGCCCATTCGGCGTTGTCAGGAGCACTCCCGGAAAGGGCGCTGAAAAACAACAGTTGTCCCATCCGGCGGATGTCGATCACCAGGGGGAATCCGCGCGACAGCGACATCTCGCGAAGCCGCACTCCCAGATTCCAGGCATCTTCCTCCTGGAAACGCTCAAAGCGGACCTTCTGTTCCTGAGCCGTGATGATCGCCAGGTCCTCGTCGATCGCCATGCACTGGAATCGCGGGCTACTGATGCGTGCTGCTGGTATCGTGCTTGTCGTTCATTACCGCGTTCTTTACGCCCTTAGCAGCGCTCTTCGCGGCGTGCCCGGTGCCTTCGCCTATCTTTGCAGCGCCGTGACCCACTCCTTTACCAAGATCCTTGCCGGCATCGACGACGTTTCCGTGCTTTACCTCGGAGCCAAACTCTTTTCCACCATGGCCCATGTCCTTGCCGCCCGTGGAATAAGAATTTTTGAGCTGTGTGCCGGCCTTGCTAAAGCTTGTAGAAGGTGCGGCCTGTTGTACTCCTAAGCTGCTGAGCGTCTCTGGACCCAACCGTCCATCCGCCGTAAGGTTTTGCTTCTCTTGATAGCTCCGAACCGCCCTGCGCGTTATCGGACCGTAGATTCCATCGACGGAACCCGAATAGAAGCCTTTATCCTTCAGTACCTGCTGTGCATCCCGGACTGTGTCACCGCGTTGCGCCACTGCAGGCAGAGCGCAAAGACCGATAGCGAATGCTGAACTGGCCAAAATCTTCCACATATACATCTCCTAATAATCAATAGGACATCCCGGCGGGTCGGTCAGTTTCATGCCACCCGCACTCTACGCGCCTGTATGAAGGAAGAGTAATGTTTCTAGGGAGTCGCGCCAGAGATTTCCAGGAGCTCTATATGAAAAATAAGAGTAGCGCCACCCGGAATGGAGGCTTGGCCGTTGTCCCCATATGCCAGGTCAGAAGGACAGACCAGAATCGCCTCCCCGCCGACCTTCATTTTCTGCACGCCTTCCGTCCAGCATCGGATGACTCCGTTCAGCGCGAACTGCGCCGGCTGGTTTCGGCTATACGAGCTGTCAAACTCAGTTCCATTCACCAGCGTGCCGCGATAGTTCACTTTTACCGTGTCGGTCGCCTTGGGTGACGGCCCAGTCCCAGGCCTTACATCGCGATAGATCAAGCCGGAGTCTGTCTTAACGGCGCCCGGTTCCGCCGCAGCCTTCTCGAGATATGCCTTTGACTCTGCCTTTTCGCGCTCCGTCACACGGATGCGGCGCGCTTGAGCCAGCGGTTCGATCTTGGGTCCCCACGTTTGCAGATCCGCAGCCGGTTTACCGGCTGCCCCGTCGCTGATCGCCCGCTTAACAATCGCAAGTTCCGAAGGAGACAAATCGAACTGCGCCAGCGATCGATAAATGGACAGGCCAAGCGAATAGATAGTCTTTTCGTCATCCGTCGCCAGTACCGGCGCGGAGTTGGTAGGCTTTGTGGTTGACACGGTATGCCTCGGATGCGCTGGCTTCGCCGTTCCCGGTTGAGATCTAGGGGGCTGAGTTTGCGCCATTAAAATGACTGGCGCAAAAAACAACAATGCACGCATCTGTTCAGGCTAACATCGGCTCGTTCTGCAGCAGAGATGGTGTCTTGTTCTGATTGACAGCGATAATATCCACGGAGAAGAAATTGAACAGCCTGATGTTTAGGATTGGATTTCCGAACGTGCCGCCGTACAATTCAGTCACGCCGATTCCTGTTTGCGAGTCCTATTCAGCAAATACAGACGCAGTTTTGTCATGGAGAGCTATCCGCAAATGAACAGGTTCATCTTTTACCTGGTTTCTTCTTTTGTGCTGCTGAATACGCCGCGCTGGTGCGCTGCGCAAGAGCAGCCTGCCGCAAGTACTCCAGCATCCTCGGGCCAAGGCGCCTGTTCGCGCAACACTCTTGAAGAGGACCGCGCAATGTCTATGCGGCAGGTCGTTCCCGACATTCTGTGCGACCAAAAGCAAATCTGGACGTTCCCGCTGCATTTGAAAAACGACAAGGTTTGGATTCCAACTCTTGCGGTGGCGGCGACTACAACGGGTCTAATACTGCTCGATCCATCCGATACACCGTATTTTCGGCGGACCTCGACTTTCCATGCAATGGACGTGGACCTCAGCGGAACCCACACAGCGGTTGCTGAGGTGCTTCTCCCGGTTTCGTTTTATGCGGTGAGCTTGCTGCGGCACGATTCCTACGGGCAACGGACGGCGATCCTCGTGGGAGAAAGCCTTGCAGATTCAGAAATCCTGGGGCTGGTCGTGAAGAATATCAGCCGTCGCCTTCCACCGACGGGTATCGCGCCAAACGGCAATTACTCCGATACCTGGTTTAAGCGTTGGAACGGCAGCTTTCCGTCCGGGCACACCGTTGCGGCATTCTCGATCGCGGCGGTTTTTTCCCAACGTTACAAGAGTCGCAGGTGGGTTCCCTACCTAGCCTACGGCGCGGCAGCGGCGCTGGGATTTTCTCGAATGACTACATCCGCCCATTTTCCATCGGACGTTTTTCTCGGAGCGGCGCTGGGCTACTCTATCACCCGCTTTGTGGTCCTGCACTAACATCCGAAGTCCCTTCGAATACCGTACCGGTACTAGGCCCCACCGCATTGTGTAATTTTTCTGAAAAGATTTTTACAAGTGTGGTTCTGAAGTAAGCGAACTCTTACGAGTTGCTCTCCGGGCCCGACTGACAAATGGTAGAGTAGGAAACCAGTTTGGGGGTAATGCACAGTGACTCTCATTTTCCGAGGCGCGAAACCCGCCGTTCGGACGCTTTTGCCCTTGGCATTCCTTGCGTTTGCGTCGTTAGGGGGGTTACGGTCCGCCGAGAATAGCCCGAAGCCCGGGTTGCGGGATCAAGTACTGCAGCACGAATCGACCGGTGATCTCGCCGGGGCGCGCTCAATTCTCGAGCAGGAGGCTCCGTCAAGCAGTTCGGCGTCTGAACAATTAGCCGAATTCCTGGAGCGCCATAACGATTCAGGTTCACGCGACGCCTACCGGAAGTGGGCTGCCGAAGAGCGCGATCCAGCTCAGCGCAAATTAGCGCTCCGGCAGCTCGTCTTGCTGGATTTCATGCAGGCCAAGGATGCGGATTTGGCACGAGATTTGAAGGATTATCATGCTGCCGGCGGTGATGACCTGGTGCCCCCCGCTCAGCGGACAAAGCCAGTTCAGTATTCGATGGTCACCATTCCCGGCCCACTTTCCTCTTTCGCGCGCATGGCCGCTCTCTCAACCGATTTGGCTCCTGAAGATCTTCTTCCGGCGCTTGCCAGGAACGTCGTGACTAACGGCTACGAAGCGTCCGGCAACGAACTTCTGCAACAGACGGAATATCTGCGCTTGCTGGTGCGATACATCAGCCAAGCGCGCGAGCTGCAGGCGATGGCCAATAAGGATCACAAGATCGTGATCCCCACTTGCGACAGCGAAGAGACCGGCAATTTGCTCAAGGTTCTGGGCTATCGCATGCGCGGTTCGTGCGGCGGCGATATCGTCCTCGAAACCGTGAATGCAACGCGTGCGTTTCTGACAGTTGATTCGGGCTTTCCGTTAACGCAGCTTGAGCAGGACCTTCGCGCCAACCATCGCTTCGAACTTCCCTACGCACCCACCCGCGCGCCAGTACTGTACAACGCAGAGTACTGGATGGCGGCACTGGGCCGCGGCGGGCAAACCGATTTCATTGACGCCTTTCTTTCCGATCCTTCGCTTTGCCGGCTCTATCTGGGGCTTTCCCACCTGGACCGCGCCACCGCTGACGCACTCCGTAAGGAGGCTCCTCCCGGAAAATTAAAAATTTACGCTCACGTGCTCGATTTCTACGGAGGTATGTTCCAAATACGCAATGGCGCGGCAGTGGTGCCCGGATCGACCAGAAGCTGGGGCAGTCTGGCAGGCACTTCGCCGGGCAACCCGGGGGCGTTCTTTTACAAGTTGATTTCGACAGATGATGGATGGATGGCGAGCTACTTCGATGCGCTGTCCCGGATCAGCGGGCCAACCGCAGCCTATCTGACCCGCGCTGACCATCTGAAGCGCTTCTATGAAGCACTGCGCGGCAAGATCACGAGTCCCGGTCCCGCCCGCCCGGTTTTCCGGTCCAGCACCGAGTTAATGCTGCTGACCACGTCTCTTCGCATTGACCCGAATGGCCAGCCGCATATTCCTGGAGACCTCAGCGTCTGGCGCACTCTGTTTATCAAGCACCCCAACGGCAAATACGATGGCAAGCTCACTCGTTCGGCTGCATCGTGGCGCACCGCTGACGATTTTGTAGAGGCCCTGTTCGGGCTGAGCCGCAAGTCGGTTGAGAATGAGCCTCTGAAGATGTTCCTGGCGCTGAACGATATCGATCGGGACCGGGTGAAGCCAATGTCCGCTGCGCTTGCCACGAGGCTAGTGAACGGATATAAGCTGTACGGCGCACAGTATGCTGTTTTCGCCGACGCTCCTGGCCTGAGCGAAGATTCCATCGAACACTACATGGATACCATCGCGGCAACCGGAAGCATCCGCGATTCGCTGCTGAAAGCCGATGCCGTCGGTACCCTGCAATCGCTGGTGGAGGTGTGGCGCATTCTGTGCAGGCAGGGCTCCATACCCGCCGCATCGGAGGATCTTTCCTTCGCCAAATTGATTGCTCCGTTCGCACACATCAAGCAGGAGGCGGAGTTGTTCGACGCGGGACGGGCAGGCATCGATCTGCTGCTGGCCAGCTCCGGACGGACAACCAGCGGTTCGCCGCAGGAAGCGCTTACGCAAGTGCTGGTTGGGAAAATACAGGGCCCGGACAGTTCTTTGCCCGGCTCTCCCGCGGAAAGCTTTGCTCGCGTTTTTGATGCGCAACGGCTCATCTCGCTTGACGCGCTGTTTACCGCGGCCGATCGCTTCGGGAAAGGACCGGTGGACGCAAAAACCATTCGGAACCTCACTGAGCAGCTCAGCCGGCTGGAAGAGGCGGAATCGATACGTGGATCTCTTTCCGCTCAGGAAAGAAACTCCTACACGCCTGGCTATTGGGGCGAGCGGCACATCACTCAGGAGAGAAAGGTCAATCTCGAAAACCTGGCGAAAGGCGTCGATAAGCGAGATCCACGCGGAGTGCTGGCCCCGTTCCTGCGCGATTCACTGGTAGGTATTCTCTACGCTTACTATGCTCCGGATGGCGCCCAGCTTCTGCTCACCAATCCCCTGTTCGTGCGGAGTCACGATTTTATTGGCGCCGAGAGCACGCCGGCGGAGTGGCGTGCAACCCAGGTGGCGGGCAGCGGTTGGCCGGAAAGCGGCGGCGGCCGGCTGGTTGGCTCGCTTGTCTCCCTCCCTTATGCTCTGGCCGAGGCGGAACAGAATTTTCTCACGCCTAAGCGCGAGCAAGCGCTGATCTGGGGAGATCTGGTGCCGCAGATGATTGTGGATGTCACGGTTAACCGCTGGCGGAATGTTTCACCCGAACAGCTTCGCTGGGTGGCCGTCAACATTGAGCGCGGCCGGACACTGGTTGCCGCCGCGGGGCTGAACGGCACAGTTGAGGGCAAAGTTTTGGATGCACTCCGGCACTACGAAACGCCGGGATACACCGAGAAGGTAGACGATCATCTGCGGGCGGGCGATTTTGCCGATGCCGTTGCCGAGGTGCCGCCTTCCGTGCTGTATGCGCTGGCCCGCGACCCGGCGCTGCAGGACATTTCTCCCGATGTCCCCTCGACAGAAATTGCCGCGCTCGAAACGCGAAAAGATCCGGAACTTGCGCCGGATGAAATCGCGCAGACTTTCGGCACTCCCAAGCCCACGCTTACGCATTCGTACCGGCCCGGATTGCTGTACCTGCGCACGTTCCCCGCGCTGATGGGCTATTCCAGCCGTATTCTGGCCGAGACCTGGGAATCGAACAATCTTTACTATGCAGCGCTGGCCGAGGAGGCGGGCATACCCGTTTCGCAACTGGACGCTTACGTGCCGGAGTGGAACAAGGCGGTGGTGGAGAATATTTTCGCCACCCACCTGGAAGACTGGCCGGCACTGCTGCGTTCGCTTCACGCGGTCGCCGGAAGCGTGATGCAGCGTGAGAATCGATCTCTAGCGGCGAGTAACTCATTGAATTAGGAAGGAGGATCTCGTGCGTAACTCTCTAATAACTGCGGCAGCCCTGATGACGACGGCTCTGATAGGGTGCTTTTGGCTGCGCGCTGCAGATCAGGATCAGACCACCTTCCACGTCAAGGTGGACATGGTGGTGCTCAGCTTCACCGTCACTGATAACCACGGAAAGTATGTGAATGGTTTGAGGCCGAAGGACTTCAAAGTCTACGAAGACGACATCCTGCAGAAGCCGGCTACCTTTGCCGAAGGAAACCACGCCCCTCTGCAGGTTCTCGACGGCGGCGAAACCAGACCGCTGCATGCCTCCAATGCGATGGACACAGGCCGCGCCGGCGCTCCGCCAAATCCAAATTTGGTGGACCTGCGCCAGGATGCTACGGGTACGAATGTGTTTGTGCTATTCGACACTAGCAACTACATGTATCGCGGCTTCGTCTATGCCTCCGATGCAATCGCCGATTTCATTCGCGGTCTGGATCGCGCGGATTCTGTTGCGGTTTACACCTACAGCCGCAATCTGAATCGCGCCGTGCCGCTGAATCGGGACCGCATTACCGCCATTGCCGGTCTGCGCAAGTCCGTCGCGGGTGACGATTCCGCTTTGTACAATTGTCTGCTGCTGACGCTTCGGGACGCTGCCAGGGTTCCCGGCCGCAAGGTTGTAATTGTGTTCTCTAACGGGCCCGATAACGCCAGCATGGTTGCTCCCGATGACGTCAGGGCAGTGGCGGAAGACGAAGGCATACCAATCTACGTGATCTCAACCAGCGAGGTCAATAACGACCCGATATCGAGCTCCATTTTTCGTCGCATTTCGACCAACACTGGCGGAAAAAGCTATTTCGCAAAGACTTGGCAGAAACAGGTGGAGGCGTTTGAATCCATCCGCGAAGATCTGGGGAACAGTTACACGGTCACGTACTATCCGCAGCCAAATCCAAACGAAGGATTCCGCAGAATCAGGATCGAACTGACTTCCGATTCAATGCGGAAGTATAAAGTCCGCGCGCGCCCCGGCTACCGTCCGCAGCGCGGGTTCTGATCGCGGTCATCGCCCACTGTCGGTAATAAGTCAAGATGTCCGGTTTTATTAATACGTGATCTGTCCGGTTTTAGGTTTAGGCGGCGCGAGCCGCCCTTGTTTTCCGTTTACCGCCAGCAACAGCAGCCGGCGCGGTGGGAAAGTGGGAATCTCGCGTCATTTGCGAGATTTCCAAGGGAGTGTGGGAGACGGAGGAAACCTGCTTTGGGTTTTCGCCGGCTTCCAGGCTCCCGCCTTTTCCACCGCGCTTGGTATTTGCCGTTTTTCGCGTGCTGCCATCGCGATTGAAGCGGCCCACCACGTGTGGTCCGTAGCGCACTGACACGGAACCATCCAGGTGCTCGTGAATGGTTACGGTGCTGCCAGCCAACGTGTGCCGGAATCGGGTCTTGTCCAGCTGCCAGGACCGCGCGGCGATGGCGACGGTGTTATCTTTCGCCACTACGCGTTCGGTCTGGGTCGTGAATACCCACTCCAAATCAGTCCGGCTGCAACGGCAAAAGGCCGTTCCTTTCTCCTGCGCCACAACCGTAAACTTCGCATTGAACTCGGCGATATAACGGTCCCGCAAGAATCGGTTCGCATCCTCTACCGCGCTGATCTTTGCCAGCCGGAGTTCCTGCGGCAAACGCCCTTGCCAGGTTCCGAAATTTCGTTCCGAGCGTCCCCGCGCTTGCGGCGAGTAGGCCGCGATCATTTCCACTCCCAACTCTTTCATCGCCCGGCCTACTTGCGTCAAGCGCTGTTTGTCCACCTTTTCACCGGCTTTCGGCGTCACGAAAAAATGACTGCCACGGTCGCTGTACAGAGCACAGAACAATCCTTGTTTCTCGATTACCTGGCGCAAAGCGGTCATCACCGTCCGCGTGGATTCCTCTTCCACCAATTGCGCATAATAAATTTCGCTGTTGGCATCGTCCAAAATTACAATCAGGTCATACCAGCGGCCGTCATTCAGCCAGCGATGTTTGCTCCCGTCAATGTGCAGCAACATGCCAGGCAATGGCCGCCGTGGCCGTCTGCGCCGGTGCGTGCCGCGTTTGTGCCGCTTCTTCACCAGCCCCGCCCCTTGCAACGCTTTTTGTACCCACGCATAGCTGAGCTCGATGCCATGCTCCTCGCGTAGTTTCTCGTGGAAGTGCTGCATGTTCAGGTCGTAGTACACCTCCTGATACAGCCCTAGCACCCGCTCGGCGGTCGCCAGCGGCACCCGTCTCGGACTCGGCTTTCCTTTGCGTCCGTCTGACAATCCGGAGTACCCCTGCTCTTCGATTCGCTCCCGCCATCGCCGCATTGTTCGGTCTGTCACCCCAATGATCTCGGCCGCCTGCCACCAAGTGATCTTCTTGGCCATCGCCCTCAGCAGCACTTCTTGTATCTTCATCATCCGCTCCATCTCCGCGGCTGAGTACTGCTGGGTTTCGTCCACCACCCAGCTTTACTTGCCGCGCGTCGTTGCGGACATTTCACGTATTATTTGAACCGGACAAATCACATACTAGCGACACGCGGTCATCGCCCACTTGACACGCAAGTGAAGCTAGGTCATACTTGGCCTGGAGGGATGCACTTGAATGCCAAGTGAAGGCGGGGGTCGGATCGCCGTTTTGCAGGGAACGCTGGACCTGATCGTTTTGCGGACGCTTCAAAGCATGGGGGCCCAGCACGCCTATGCCATCGCCACGCGGCTGCAGCAAATTTCCGGCGATCTGTTGCACTTGAATCAGGGCACGTTATATCCGGCGTTGGTGCGGCTGGAACAGCAGGGCAGGGTTAAAGGCACCTGGAGAACGACGGAAAGCAATCGCGAAGCGAAGTTCTATTCCATCACCAGGGCCGGGGAAAAGGCGCTGGCGGAGGAGACGAAGCGCTGGCGGCAAATGTCCGGGCTGGTTGAGAAGCTGCTTTCCGAAGGAGCCTGATTCATGCGTCGTTTCTTCGCCCGATTTGCAAATTTGTTCCGCAGCCGCAGAGCGGAACGCGAGCTTGCCCGGGAGATAAGGTCTCACCTCGCGCTCCTGCAAGAGGACTTCGAGCAGCGTGGATTGCCTCCGGAGGCGGCGCAATTGGCTGCGCGCCGCTCTTACGGCGGGGTTGAGCAGGCCAAGGAACTGCATCGCGAAGCGCGCTCGTTCCTGTGGATAGAGCACCTGATCAAGGATGTCCGCTATGGCGGACGGAACCTGCTGCGGAGACCGGGTTTCACAGCCGTCGCCGTGATTGCGCTGGCGCTGGGGATCGGTGCAAATACGGCGATCTTCAGCGTAGTGAATGCAGTGTTGCTGCGCCCGCTGGCGTACAAGGATGCGGACCGGCTGGTTACCATTCTGAATAACGGAACCGATCCAGTGTCGACCGCCAACTACATTGACTGGCGCGATCAGAGCCATTCTTTCGAAGCAATGGGCGCCGCAGATTACTGGAGCGCGAACCTTATCGACGGCGATGTACCGGAGCACCTGCTGGGCCTTAAGGTGCCACAAAACATGCTGCCGATGCTTGGCATCAGGCCGCTGCTGGGCAGGCTGTTCATCGCCGGGGAAGACCGGAACGGCTCTGACCATGAAGCGATACTGAGCTATTCGTTGTGGCAGCGGCGCTTTAATCGCGAACCCGGCGTATTAGGAAAACCGATCATTCTTAATGGCGAGGCGTACACCGTGGTTGGCGTGATGCCGCCAGGGTTTAAGTTTGCGCCGTTCTGGGCGACGCACGCGGAGTTGTGGGTGCCGGATGCATTTGGCGGCGGCATTCACGATCGGGACAGTAACCACCTGCGCGTTTTCGCGCGGCTGAAGCGAGGTGTCACGCTCGCGCAGGCACGTGCGGAGATGGCGGCGATTACGGGGCGTTTGGAGAAGCAGTATCCGGCGACGAACCGCAGCGTTCTGGTTACTCCTCTAAAGGAGAATGTCGTCGGGAAAATTGAAACGCCACTGCTAATGCTACTGGGCGCAGTGGGATTCGTACTCCTGATTGCTTGCGCCAATGTTGCCCACATGCTGCTGGCGCGCACATCCGACCGGCAGAAGGAAATGGCGGTGCGAGTTGCGCTGGGCGCTAATCGAAGCCGCGTAATAGCCCAGATACTTACCGAAACCTTCTGCTGGCAATCACAGGTGCCTCGGCCGGGCTGCTGCTTGCGCTGGGAGGAACGAAGGCTCTGATTGCGCTCAGCCCGGCATACATCCCGCGCGTCGAGAAGGTGGCGATCGACGGCCATGTTGTGCTCTTTCTGCTCGGTATTACGGTATTGACAGCAGTTGTGTTTGGGCTGATGCCGGCCATGCGCGCTGCTGCCGGAAATCCCAGCGAGGCACTCAAAGAGGGCGGTCGTGGAGATAGCGACGGCATTCGCCGCAACCGATTGCGAAATTTTCTGGTTGCCTCCGAATTCGCGCTGGCCTTCATGCTGTTGATCGGAGCCGGATTGATGATCCGCAGCTTCTTCGCGCTGCAATTGGTCGACCCGGGATTCAATCCGCGCAATGTGCTCTCGATGGTTGTATCGGTCGCCGGAACGAAAGCGGCCGAGCCGCACCGTCGTGCGATTTTCTACCGCGAACTGCTCCAAAAGATCCGGGCCTTGCCGGGGGTGAACTCCGCAGGCGCAATCAATCATCTGCCGCTGGCAGGCGATACATGGGGATTGTCATTCAGCATCGAGGGGCGTCCCAAGCCGCGGCCGGGTGAAGAGCCGATAGCCGTTTACCGCATCGTCATGCCAGGGTATTTCGAGATCATGCGCCTGCCTTTGCGCCGCGGTCGCACCATCACCGGCCAAGATGATGGCCGCGCGCCCGATGTGGTGATAATCAATCAGCGCGCGGCTGAACAGTATTGGCCAGGCCAAGATCCAATCGGCAAGCGCATTACGTTTGACGAGGATAAAGGCAAGGCGTCAGACTGGGTAACCATTGTTGGCGTAGTCAAGAATGCAAAGCAGGAAGACTGGGCGGCCGAGCCCGATCCCGAGGTTTACCTTCCGGCGCTCCAGAGCCGTAATTTTCTGGGAGAGGACAAAGGACCCATCGCGGCGCACATGATGTACATCACGCTGGTAGTGCGCCGCGGTGGGAATCTGACTGATCTTGCCTCCGCCGTAAAGCACACCGTGCGGTCATTTGACCGCAATCTGCCGACCTCGGATGTCCTCACGATGGAGCGGGTGGTGGCCGACGCGAATGCGCAGCCTCGCTTTGAGATGCTCTTGCTGACGGTGTTTGGCGCGGTTGCGCTCCTACTCGCGGCAGTAGGGATTTACGGAGTAATGAGCTATTCGGTATCGCGGCGCACGCGCGAGATCGGAATCCGCATTTCGCTGGGCGCAAGCCGGGCCGAGGTGTTGCGGATGGTTGTGAAGCAAGGCATGCTGCAGGCGCTGGCGGGCACGGCAGCCGGCTTTATTGGTGCGTTGCTGCTGGCGCAGCTTGTGGCCAAGATGTTGTACGGCGTGCGGCCGACCGATGCCTTGACCTTTGGCGCGGTAGCGATCGTGCTCAGCCTGGCGGGGCTGCTTGCTACTTGTGTTCCGGCGCGCAAGGCCACCAGGATTGAGCCCGTGCTGGCATTGCGCAGTGAGTAGTTGATACCCGAACCCGGCTCAAGCGCGCGCGCGTTTCGCCTGCGTTCGTTTGCCTCCGAATGGTAAAACTCTGCGGGGCTGCGTATCGGCTATAGGCCGTACCCGCAGCGGCCGTTCCTGTAATATCAGTTCGCTCGCCTGGACCAGGCGATCGGAATGGAACCAGCGCTGGAAAGACCAGTCCTGCAGGACGTTGCAGATTGCCGCCAGCGTCATTCCCTGATGGTGCGCCATCCAGCAGCGCACCACTTCGCACTTGCGCGAGGAGAAGCCGCGCGGGCGCGACGCGGTGAAATCGGCGGACTCATAAAAACCAAAATCTCCCAGCCAATGCCTGCGGACCATGCCGCGCAGATTGGCTACCGCGTTGGCCGGATCAACCATCAGCGCGAGGCAACTGGAATACGGAGAGATGACCAGCGAGCCTTCTCTCGCCACGCTGAGCGCCAAGCCGGGCACGCCGAAGGCGGCATACTGATAATTTCCTTCGGCATCTCTCCTGCTATACGCGGCTTCAGAGATTCCCCACGGTACACCGCGATTGGTTCCGTAAAGCTGTTGCGCGCGCACAGCGGACCGAACTGCCCGGTCCAGCAGCGTGTTCGGGTGAGACTTCATCCAGATTGCCGGCATCAGGTATTCGAACATGGTGCCGGTCCAAGAGATCAGCACATTCTGGCCCTCGCAGACGGTATGCTGGCGCCCTAACCGGAACCAGGCGTCCTGAATCAGTTCCCCCTTTGCCACTGCGATAAAGCCTACGGTACGGCTCTCTGACGCAAGCAGGTCATAGCAGGACTCTACTAACTCGCCCTTGCTCACGTCAAAACCAATCGAGAGCAGGTTGCGATGAAGGTTGACAAACATCCCAAAACCCATTTCGCCGGCCAGCAGCCGGGAAGCAGCCGCCACTTGTTTGAGCCGCGAAGCGAGTTCCTGAAGGCGCGCCCGGCAGCCCGGGATCTCCGCCTCCAGCCGTGAGGCCAAGGCGAAAACTTCACCGGAAGCAGCGGCCCCGGATTTCAACAAATGCAGTTGCCTCTCCAACTCGTCATAAAACGAGTCCGCATTGTAGGGAGCCAATGGATTCTTCTGAACTCCGAACGCGGGCGCAGCAGCGCGCAGAGCCTGAAATTCAGGTGCGCACCACGGCATGAAGCTTTGCGCTTCCTGGCGAAGCGCTTCAATTCGGGTCTGAACACCGGCACTCCACCACGAATTCTGCTTGGGCGGATCGGAAGCCTCCGCCCGCTGAGCAGCCGGCATCTGCAGGAGCTTAGGCAACCAAACATTCGGATCGCGAGAGCTGAACCCCGTTGCGCTCATTTCGCCCGCAAGCCGCTGGTAATCGCGCAGCCCGTCCAGCGCGTTGGGCCTTATCAAAGCCTCATGCAGCAGATCTATGCACCCTTGCTCCAGAGTCCACAAGGAGGCAACCAGGTTTCCGCTATCCACACTTGAAAGAAATAAGGGTTCAAGCGGCTTCATGCTAACCGTCTCGTACCAATTCGAAAAATGTCCGAAGTACCGCGGCAGCTTGTTTGCGGAGCGCAGTGTCAGATCCGTCAAAGAAACAAATTCCGAGACGGTCAAATAGCCGAATTCCACCGCGGCCTGGCGTGAGTTCAGCAGCAGACCGAGGTTGGTCGGCGAGATGCGCTCGGCAATCCGGTACGGCTCCTCCTGCACGTTGTCCGGAATTAGCCAGTGGTTGCCAGCATTACTGAATTCGGCGAAGTATCGCCAGGTCCGCAAGGCGGTTTCGCGCAGGAATAATCGATCTTTGCTCGCCAGATTCAGATCGTCGGCATGGGGTGAGCGGTTAAGCCAGCTCGCCAGCGGCTTCGAGCAGCACCAGGCGATCACAAATGGCAGCGCATAGCCGGCCGCGTCGGGCTTTAGCAGCAAGGCGAGGCCAATTACAACTGCAAGCGCCGGAACCCAGTTAAGATAAATGTCCACCGGAGTGCGCTTTCTGATGCCAAGCTCGGCTTCCGTAGCAGTTTCCCATTCCAACAGGCGGCTATGCGTGATGGTGCTGCGGACCACCGTTCTGATGATCGCGTCTAATGCCACCAGAGCCTGATGCGCCAGGAAGGCGATGTTCAGCAGGATGCTGACATGCGAGGTGGCAAAATCGAAAAGCGCTTCCCGAAAGGTCAGGCGGTTTTGCCGCGCGATGGCCCGGATCGTGGCAAAGACCAACCGGAAATAGATAGGTAGAAACAGCAGAGCCAGTGTAACCAGGGTCCAAAACCGTGGACCTCCGGGCAGCCAGAACCAGCCCGCGACCAGTAGCGCGAACGTGGCGGGTTCAACCAGGCTGCGCCGCAAATTGTCCACAATCTTCCAGCGCGATACCAGCGATATCGGATTTTCAGCCAGCCGCCGCGATTCGTCCGGAACGCGATTGAAGATCCAGCGGACGATTTGCCAATCGCCCCGCAGCCAGCGGTGCTTGCGCCGGTTATAAGCGCTGTAATGAGATGGGTAATCGTCTATGACTTCGATATCAGAGGCCAGCCCGGCGCGCGCATAGGCGCCTTCAATCAGGTCATGACTTAGCAGCGCATTCCTCGGAAAACGATGTTCCAGAACCTGCCTGAGGGCGTCGACATCGTAAATGCCTTTACCAGTAAATATGCCCTCGCCATAAAGATCCTGATAAATGTCCGAAATCGCCCGCGAGTAAATGTCGAAGCCTGTTTGTCCGGAGTAGATGCTTGCCAGCCGTGAGCGGGTCGCCGAGTGTACGCTGATGCCCACGCGCGGCTGCAGAATTCCATAGCCGCGGGTTACGATATTCAGATCCGGATCAATCAGCGGCCGGTTCAAGGGATGGCCCATGGCGCCAATCATCTGCTGCGCCGACCCTCTGGGCAATTGCGTATCGGAATCGAGCGTCAGAACGTAGCGGATTTTCGGCAAACGTGTCAGGTCGCCTGCTTTGACAGGAAACGGATCGTAAACTTTGCGAAGAAGCTGGTTGAGATCGAGCAGTTTCCCGCGTTTGCGCTCCCATCCCATCCAGGCGCCCTCGCGCGGGTTATAGACCCGATGCCGATGGAACAGATAAAACCCGCCATAGGGCTCAGCCGCGTATCTGCGATTCAGTTCCTCGATTAATTGGCTGGCCAGGTCCACGCGCCGGTCCTGCTCGCCGGCAGGTTCGGCCGTGTCGGGAAGATCTGTCAGCAGCGCATAAAAGATGTTCCGATCACGATTCACCAGATAGCGAACTTCCAGATCCTCCACAAGCTGCCGAATCTGCTTGTCATTGATGAGCAGTGTTGGGATGGCAACCATGGTTGCGCACGCTGGATCTACTGCCTTCGAGAAATCGAGCTTCGGCAAGGCATGCGGAGTCAGAACGGACGTTACCAGGTAATTCATCAACTCCACTGCCGCCTGGGTCGCGGGCAGGATCAGAAGCAGCGCTCCGATAAAAATTCCCCAACCACCATGCGTTTTGACAAGGCTCAGGGTGAGAAACACCACCGTGATGAGTGTGACGAACTCGATGCCGATGATGTAAATCTCATCCGGGAATTTCCGGAAGAGCCGCTCTATTGAAGACCCCAAGGAAGGCCGATAGCCAATGCGGTGTAGCAGTTCTTCGGAGCCATCGCGATCCAACAGGTAATAGCCGACGTGCCGCAGCCGATCCCGCAGGGCTTCGGGGGCCTGGCGATCGATAACGGCCTCTTCCGCCATGCTCACCGCGATTCTGGCAGCTTCCCTCTCGCTTACGTCGGAATGAGCGGCAATTTTGGCGATCCTCTGCCGGTACCGTTCCCGGCTCTCGAAGTCCATGCGCGGATAAATGCCCGCTGGATCCAGATTCAACACGCGATGCACCACCGAAAGCCGCTCCAGCGTGCGTCGCCAGTCAATCTCGCCAATCAGGCGCAGGCTTGTAATCAGGCTTCCAACATCGAATGAAGGAGCATTTGGCCCGTTCAATAGAAACGCGTCGAAAGCCTTGCGGCCGCGCTCGGCGATGAACTCCAGCAAGCTGAGTTTGAGCGCAGTCAGCATGCCCCAGAGTTCGGAAAGGCGCAGCGGTTCGGTTTCCTGTACTGCGTCGATATAGAGACTGAATGCTTCTTCCGTAAGCTGGAACTTAGTCGCGGTCAGCAAGCTGCGCGCCAGCACAATGCATCTGGGGATCGATTCATCGCTGGATGTGCGGACAACCGGCAACCGGCCCAACAGCCGCATGGAATCGCGAAGTGCCTGGGCATCTGTCCGAATCAGCCGGAAATTGTCGTACAGCCATCTGAGATCGCCGCTGGGAGCATCGAAGGTCAGCTCGTATAGTTCGCGTTCCAGGATTCGCAACCTGTTGGTTGCTGTTCTGTACAGCTCGCGAGGGCGGCGGGAATGGCGCTTGCCCGATAACCAGGCGCAAGATCGCGCCGCTTGTGTTGCCTGGGCGCGCAGTTCCGGCCGCTCTTCGGCGGTCGTGCCGTTGGGCGGCTCTGCCGGTGGCTGGGCTTCCATTTGCCTGGTTGGTTCAGTCATTCACAACGCTCACTACCGATAGCTGGACGCCTGCAGCTCAAACATTTCAGCGTATCTGCCGCCGCGCGCCACAAGACGCTCGTGGCTCCCCTCCTCAGCGATACAACCGTCCTCGAGAACAATAATTCGTTCCGCCATTCGCACAGTTGAAAAGCGATGAGAAATGAAAAGGGCCATTTTGCTCACCGTCAGTTCATTAAAGCGCTCGAACACTTCATATTCGGCTCGAGCGTCCAGCGCCGCAGTCGGCTCGTCCAATATGAGAACCTGCGCCTCGCGGAGGTAAGCACGGGCCAGAGCTATTTTCTGCCACTCGCCGCCCGACAGATCTACGCCGCCTTCAAAGCGCCGCCCCAGCATCTGTTTGTAACCTAGCGCCAAGCGTTCAATTACTCCGTCGGCCAAGCTCTTCTCAGCCGCGCCCCGAATCCGGTCCATATCGTTGAGGTATTCGATTCGGCCCACCGCAATGTTTTCCTGAGCGGTCATCTCGTAGCGCATGAAATCCTGGAAAATGACGCCAATCTCGCGGCAGAGGTCTTCGATATCGTAATCCCGCAGGTCCACTCCATCCAGTAAGACGCGCCCGGCTGTTGGATCGTAAAGCCGGGTGATCAGCTTCACAATGGTTGTTTTGCCCTGGCCGTTCTGGCCAATGAGAGCGATGCGTTCACCCGGTTCCAGGCGGAAATTCAGATGATGCAGGATGAGGCGCTTGGTTCCAGGATAGGAGAATGAGACATCCTGAAACTCGAAGCCTTCAGTAATAGGCCGGGGCGCCGGCAGGGGGTTGGGCTTCGAGGTAACACTAGGCCGCATGTCAAAGAAGGCCAGGAGGTCGGTCAAGAATAGAGCCTGGTCGGCAATGCTCGACAGCGTCGAAAACATTTGTGAGATGTTGTTCGACGCATTCATGATAGACGCAGTAAGGAAGACCAGCGTGCCGACATTGAACACTCCATGTACGGTCTCCCAGATGGCCCAGGCATAAGCGCCGTAGTAGCCGGCGGTACTCAGCATGGAAAGCAGTGAAACCGCGGTCAAGCGCCTGCGAAACAGAGCAATGTTTTCGTCGAAAATTCCATTTGAAAGGCTTGTGAACCGGTCGGTAAGGAAGCGGCTGAGCCCAAAAAGCTTCAGTTCCTTGGCCGCTTCCTTGCTCCCGCCCACTTGCCGCAAATAGTCGAGTTCACGTTTTACGGGAGTTTGCCGGAAGTTCTTTGCGTAATTCAAGAAAGCGAAATGGCTTTCACCCAGGAACGCAGGGATGAGGCAGACGATAAGCACCAGCAGGAGCCACGGCGAGAAATAAACCAGGGCCACGGACAACGAAATAACAGTGATTGTCTGCTGAAACAGGCGGCCTATTGACTGGATCATCCCCAGGCGGTCCGTCGCCTGCACGCGTGCCCGTTCCAGGCGGTCGTAAAAGACCGGATCTTCGTAACTTTGCAGGTCTAGTTTCGACGCATGGTCCATGACCCGGATGCTGATATGGCGCATGTAACGGTCGGCCAGCACCGCATCGTAATAGTCGATGAGCCGGCCCAGGATGCTGCCGATGATGGCCAGCGAAAATTCCAGGGCAGTGAGCCACCACAGGTGCGGCGAAATAGTTTCTTTATGGTCAACGATGGCCTTAACGTTGTTGATAATCAATCCCGTCACCCAGGCCGTGCTTACCGGAACGAGGGAAACGACGACGCGGAACAAGAGGCCGAGGGTGACGACATAGCGCCCTGATTCCCATACGATCTTCAAGACCGGCGGGACGTTCTTCAAGGCCTGCAGGCGCTCGCGCCATGCCGAAGAGAGTTGCTGGTCTTTAGCTTTTTTCACGCCGAGATGGTATCTGTAAACGGCTTTTCGAGTGAGCCTGTCAGGTTCAACTGCTGCTCTTAGCCTACAATTCCCTTTTAAGAGAAGGAATACGATTCAGCATGAAACCCATGTTCCTGAAGGATGTAGAGCAGCATCGCGGCGAGGATAATTACACACGGGCGATCGAAATGATGCGCCGTTCCGGGCCGGAATACCCGCAGATTCTGCACATGTTCTCTTACAAGATGAACGCCACGGTGCACCTGGAGCGATTTACGCAGGAGATCATGCGCGAGCCAGCGCCGCTTTCGCCCGGAATTCGCGAATTGATCGCAGCCTATACGTCGCACCTGAATCAGTGCCCATTTTGAACGAAGTCGCACGCCGCGGTCGCGGCGGAACTCTTAGAAGATGAGCAGCTCGTTACGAGTGTCCTCGCTGATGTAGAGACGTCAAAACTGTCTGATTCGGAAAAGGCGCTGTTCCGGTTTGTTCGCAAAGTGAATGGGGACTCCGTATCCATTGGTCCGTCCGATGTCGGCTCCCTCCACCATGCCGGATACAGCGATGGAGCGATTTACTACGCGATCAGTGTGTGCTCACTGTTCAATTTCTATAATCGGTGGATTGACGCCAGCGGAGTGCACCCCATGAGCGACGAAGCGCATAGGTTGGGCGCGAAGCGATCTGCGATACATGGTTATTCGCGGAGTTCTCAAAAATGAACTACTTCACGAACCGGCTCCTGCCCGCGTGCTTGCTGGTCTTTTCGAGCGGCGCGTTTGCGGCGGATTTCAGGCCGCCTGCTGTGCCGCTAATCACACACGACCCGTACTTCAGCATCTGGTCGATGGCCGATCATCTCACGGACGCCCCTACCAAGCACTGGACCGGAACCATTCAATCTCTATCGAGCGTGGTGCGCGTGGATGGCAAAATTTACCGGGTCATGGGCACCGATCCGCGCGGCGCCCCGGCGTTGCCGCAAACCCACCTCGAAGTGTTTCCCACGCACACCATTTATGATTTCGAAGGCTCCGGTATCCGGCTCACCCTTACGTTCTTCACGCCAGCCCTGGCGCGTGATCTCGACGTCCTCTCGCGTCCGGCTAGCTACCTGACCTGGCGCGTACAGTCTGCCGACGGCAGCAGCCATAACGTGCAAGTGTATTTCGACGCCGGTTCCGACCTCGTCGTGAACATTCCACAGGAGCGTGTGTCCTGGGCTCGATACCGCGACGGAGATCTGCAGATTCTGCGCATGGGCACACAGCAGCAGCAGCCCGTGCTCCAAAAATCAGGCGATAACCTGCGCATCGACTGGGGTTATCTGTATGTCGTGATGCCTCCCGGTGGCGCTGGTTCTGAAATCGCTAATACACGCCGCGAGGCAATGGGATCTTTTATCAAAAAGGGCAGCCTTCCGGATTCCGATAATCTCCGCGGCATGGAACCGTACGAAGAATCCATGCCCGTACTTGCATCCTCATTCGATTTGGGCAGAGTGGGCACAGCAGCGGTTTCCCGGCATCTCGTCATTGCTTACGATGAGGTTTTCGCCATCGAGTACTTCGAGCGGAAGCTGCGCCCCTATTGGAACCGGGACCGGCTAGGGCCGGCTGGAATGCTTCGCGCCGCGCTGCGCGACTACCAGGAGCTTGATCAGCTTGCCCAGAATTTCGATCAAGGTCTCATGCGCGATTTGCAGCGCGCAGGTGGTGAAGATTATGCGCGGCTCTGCGCGCTGGCGTATCCGCAGACTCTTGCCGCGCACAAACTGACCGCCGACCTGCAGGGAACCCCACTCTTCTTTTCCAAAGAAAACTTCAGCAACGGCTCAGTGGATACGGTTGACGTCACCTATCCTAGCTCGCCATTTTTCCTGCTGTTCAATCCCCATTTACTGGAAGCTCAGCTCAAACCGATTTTCGACTACGCAAATCTTCCCCGCTGGCATTTCCCGTTTGCCCCGCACGATCTGGGGAGATACCCGCTGGCGGACGGCCAGCAGTACGGAGGGCGCGAGACTTCGGAAGAGAACCAGATGCCAGTAGAAGAGAGCGGCAATATGCTGCTGATGACGGCGGGCATAGCGCAGGTGGAGGGCAATGCAGATTTCGCGCAGCATTACTGGCCGATGCTTACGAAGTGGGCGGAATATCTGAAAGCCAAAGGATTCGATCCGGAGAACCAGCTCAGTACTGACGATTTCGCCGGCCATCTGGCTCACAACGCGAATCTGTCTATCAAGGCCATCCTCGCCTTGGGCGCTTACGGCAAATTGGCCGGAATGCTAGGGCACGCCGATATAGCATCTCAATACACTGCGCTGGCGCGAGAGGATGCCCGGCTATGGGTTCAAAAGGACAACGATGGCGATCATTTCCGCCTTGCATTCGACCGCGCCGGCACCTGGAGCCAGAAGTACAACCTGGTTTGGGACAGGCTGCTGGGCTTGAAGCTTTTTCCCCCGGAAGTGGCCGAAAAGGCGCTTGCTTTCTACCAAAAGCATGTCAATCAATATGGGCTGCCGCTGGACAACCGGGCCGATTACACCAAGCTGGATTGGCTGACTTGGACCGCAACTCTGGCCAATTCGCAGAAGCAGTTTTTACTATTTTTCGAGCCCGCCTACCGGTTTGCAAATGAATCCCCCAGCCGGGTCCCGCTGACTGATTGGTACGACACCAAGACGGGGAAACAGGTTGGATTTCAGGCTCGCTCGGTGGTAGGCGGGATTTTTATCAAAATGCTTACCGATCCGGCGATCTGGAAAAAGTACGCCAACGCGGCGCAGTAGCAACCAGCGCGGTGCTCCCGGCGGCCGCAAACAGGTACTCCGCCGGACAAAAAAGGGACAGTCGCTTACGCGCCATCCCTTTACGTTGAACTGCTGGATTACGAGCGGCTGAGCGCTGCACGCCTCCGGAATCTGGACAAGCCCAGCAAAAGCAGGCCGCTCATCCCCATCAATCCGTAGGTCGCTGGTTCCGGCGTGCCCGAAGTGGGAGGACCTACCACAATGTTTGCTGTGGGCAGACCCTCTAAACTAAAAAAGGTGCTCGCTCCCGGCGCCAGTCCGCCGACGAAATTGACGACGCCGGTATTGACGTCGGTGATCGAGAAGGTGACGAAGTCACCCGTATAGTCGTAGGGGTCGGTCGTGCTGATTCCCATGGAACAGTTTCCTGCCGCCCCAAAAGAGCACATACCGTCGCCTTCCAGGCCGAAAATATCTGATCCGGAAAGCGGCAGTGCCCCGATTGCGTGCGCTGAGTTGTTCAAAACGCCGACAAGCGAGTCTTCTACGTTATCGTAAGGCGGTTGCGTACTGTCCAGGGCCACCGTTGCGCTTCCATTGGCGTTAACCGTGATAAGGACATCGCAAGATGTAGCGCTCCCGACGGTTGGACACTCGGTGAACGGCGGGGAAGTTGCGGCAGCCATCGCCGTGCCAATTGCGCCAGTGGCAAAAAGCGCCAGCAGTATTCCTAATTTTTTCATCTATTTACCTCCGCAGGTTTAAAATGGCCTGGCCTATATATGGCCTAAGCTGAATCTAAGTCTAGGGTTAGTTCGATTGGGTTAACAAGCCCAGTGGATGTAGTTAGGTACCGGCCAACTAAGCCGTTTGTACACATACCGCCCCGGACGGGAATAAGAGGGCTGGGAGTAGGAGAGTCTACATAGGGCAGGGTAGTATCTCCCGCTCTCCTGAGCAACGGCTGTGCTACTCTAAAAAAGGTTTCCAGCCAACTTGGGAGGCAACGGCGTGTCTGCGCCTGAGCCGCTTGGACCAATCAAACTCATGAGTCAAAAGCCCGGTAAGAAATACGAAGCCGCGGCCAAGCAGGTAGCTCCAAAGCCTTATCAGCTTGCCGACGCGGTCAATTTAGTTCAAAGGATCAAGTTCACACGATTCGACGAAACCGTTGAGGTGCATATGCGCCTAGGGGTCGATCCGAAGCATGCCGACCAGATGGTTCGCGGCACTGTTGTTCTGCCCAACGGACTGGGTAGATCGAAGCGTGTTCTGGTGATCGCCTCAGGCGATAAGATCCGTGAGGCGCAGGAGGCTGGGGCCGATTTCATCGGCGGCGAGGACATGGTCACCAAAATACAGACTGAGAACTGGACAGACTATGACGCCGTGATTGCCACTCCGGATATGATGCGCTCGGTGGGGCGGCTTGGCAAAGTGCTTGGCCCGCGCGGGCTGATGCCGAACCCCAAGACCGGCACCGTCACGACCGACGTCCGCAACGCGATCCTGGAGATCAAAGCCGGCAAGGTGGAGTTCCGTGTAGATAAAACCGGCGTGATCCATGCTCCGGTGGGCAAAGTCAGTTTCGCCAGCGACAAACTGCTGGAGAACACCAGCAGCCTGATTCAGGCTGTTATCAAGGCGAAGCCATCAGCCGCCAAGGGCAAATACGTCAAGAGCGCGACCCTGTGTTCGACGATGGGTCCCGGTGTGCCGCTTGACGTGACGTCATTTAACGCCAAGGTTGTATAGGACCGAAAGTTTTAGAGAAGGCAGAGCCGCATGAAGGATAAGAACGAAAAGAAGAAGGATCTCGAGGATCTGCAAAAGATGCTCTCCGAGAACAAGAACCTGTTTGTCACCAGCTACGAAAAGCTGACGGTCAGTCAGGATTTCCAGCTTCGGAAAGCGGTTCGCGACGCTGGCGGCAGCTACCGGGTGGTAAAGAACAACCTGGCCGCGAAGGCATCTGCGGGCACCCCGGCGAACGACTTGTTGGGCGATTTGAAGGGCATGACGTCGCTCGCCTATACAGCCAAGGATCCCGTCGCGCTTGCCAAGGCGCTGGCGAGGTATTCCAAGGAAAACGCGGCGTTTACCTTTAAGGCCGGCATGGTGGAAGGCCGTGTGATCGACATCAAGGCGATCGGCGAGCTGGCCGCGATGCCGCCGAAGGAAGAGCTTTACGCGAAGCTCCTGTTTGTGATCAACGCGACGGCAACTCGGCTGGTGAGCTCCATCAACGGAGTGGGCCGCAACTTGGCCGTGGTTCTGGATCAGGCGGCGAAAGAGAATAAATTTCAGCAGTAAGTTGGTTGGCGGTGCATCCGCCGTAAACCGGGAGTTATTTAGCACATCGTAAGGGAGTTTAAGAGGAAGAAATGGCGGATATCAACGCAATTGCAGAACAGATACAGGGCCTGACCCTGCTGGAAGCTTCTCAGCTTGTAAAGGTGCTGGAAGAGAAGCTGGGCGTTTCAGCCGCGGCAGCTTCGGTCGCGGTGGCGGCTCCAGCAGCGGGCGGCGCGGCGGCGGCTCCGGCGGAAGAGAAAACTGAGTTTTCAGTTATTCTGACCGCTACCGGCGCGAATAAAATCAACGTTATCAAAGCAGTACGCGAGGTCACCAGTCTGGGTCTTAAGGAAGCCAAGGATCTGGTGGACGGCGCGCCCAAACCGATCAAAGAAGGTGTCAACAAGGACGAAGCCGAGGCGATCCGGAAGAAGTTTACCGACGTAGGCGCCACCGTCGAAGTCAAGTAAGTTGCGCACCCTGCTCCACCTTACGGGCGAATGGAAATCCGAGCCAGCCGGGTCTGTTGACGCGGTTGGCTCATAATGTGTTATTCTGAAACAGACGTCAAGCCGGGACGGTCCAGCATCAAATTTGTGGTTTCAGTTCCCTAAAGTTCTCCCGCGGACCTTGCATAGGTCGGTGGGGCTTTTGCATGCCTGAATTTATTTCTTCTGCCGACAGCTCATCTTTCGTACGTTATCAACTCGCAAAACCGCATCCCGAGCCTATAAACGTAATATCGTCAATTTCGATCTTTTTCAATACTTTTTCTTCCGCGCGGCCCATTTTGCAGGTGCCGCGCAAACATTCAGCGGTGGATCGCCTGATTCCCGCTGATGGTCGTAGCCCGCTTTAGTGCTGCGCTTCGGCTTCGTTTTATCGCGAATTGCTGAATGTCGTCATCGTGTCATTGGTTTTCCTAAAGGACAAGCGTAGATGCCCAACGTGTCAAAAGGATCTCTCCGCGAGAGAGTCGATTTTTCGAAGATTAAAACTTCGATCCCCATCCCTAACCTCATTGAGGTACAGAAGCGATCATACGAGCGCTTTCTGCAAATGGACCTGCTTCCGAAGGAGCGTGAAGATGCGGGTCTGCAGAGTGTCTTCAGCTCTGTCTTCCCCATCTCCGACTTTCGCGGCCTGAGCCAGCTCGAGTTCGTCGATTACTCAATTGGAAACTGGGAGTGCAAGTGCGGCAATCTGAAGGGTCTGCACCACCTCCGCACCATTTGCCGCAATCCGAACTGCGGCGCGGAAATTCGCACCGATCCATTTCATGCCGGTGACGTACTGTGCCAAAAGTGCGGCACTTTCAATAAAAACATCGTGACCTTCTGCAACCGTTGCGGCGATCCCGTGGCGCTACAGCTCAAGTACGACGTGCCGGAATGCGAAGAGCGCGGCATGACGTACGCGGCTCCCTTAAAGGTCACCATCCGCCTGACGGTTTACGACAAGGACCCGGAGACCGGGAACAAGACTGTTCGAGACATCAAGGAACAGGAAGTGTTCTTTGGCGAAATCCCGCTGATGACCGAAAACGGCACCTTCATCATCAACGGCACCGAGCGCGTGATCGTTTCTCAATTGCACCGATCGCCCGGCGTCTTTTTCGAACGCGTCCAGACGCAAGGCTACTTTCTCGGCAAGATCATTCCATATCGCGGCAGTTGGGTGGAATTCGAATACGACAACAAAAACCTGTTGCATGTCCGGATCGATCGCAAGCGCAAATTCTACGGCACGGTTTTTCTGCGGGCGCTTGGCCTGAAAACCGACGCCGACATCATCCGGGCGTTCTATAAGCTCTCTACCATCTCGCTGAAGAACAACAAGCTGCTGTGGGGCGTTAACGACAGCCTTGTGGGCATGAAACTCTCGCATGCCATTAGCAACAAGGGCGGCGAGCAGGTTGTTCCGCAGGGCCGCAAAATCACCAACTCCGTCTTCCGCGAGATCCAGAAGGCCAAGATTGAGCAGGTGGAAGTTGCATCCAACGACCTGGAAGGCGCCTACGTTGCCGCGGACGTCATCGACATGTCCACGGGCGAAGTGCTGATTGAAGCCAATCACGAACTGACGTCAACCGGAATCGGCAAGCTGGCCGAGGCTGGAATCGAGAGTTTCGAGATCTTCTTCCCGGATCGCGATGATGCCGGCAACGTGATCTCCGCAACCTTGCGCAAAGACGCCGTGAAAAGCCAGAGTGACGCGCTGCTTGAAATTTACCGGAAGCTGCGTCCGGGCGATCCTCCCACTTTGGATACCGCTACCCAGCTTTTCCAGGGTATGTTCTTCGACTCGCGCAAGTACGATTTCTCGCGCGTGGGCCGCATGAAGTTCAACATCAAGCTCTACGACAAGGCTGATTCAACGCCGCTGGACAAGCGCACGCTCGATCAGAAGGACTTTACCGATACCATCCTGTATCTGCTGAAGCTTCGTAAAGGTATCGGGTCGGTGGACGATATCGACCATCTTGGTAACCGCCGCGTGCGTGCGGTAGGCGAGCTTCTCGAAAACCAGTTCCGTATCGGGCTGGTCCGCATGGAGCGCGCCATCAAGGAAAAGATGTCGGTCTACCAGGAAATGTCGACAGCCATGCCGCACGACCTGGTAAACGCCAAGCCAGTTATGGCCGCCATTCGCGAGTTCTTTGGTTCCAGCCAACTGTCACAGTTCATGGATCAGACCAACCCGCTTTCGGAGATCACGCACAAGCGGCGCCTCTCCGCGCTCGGTCCAGGTGGTCTGTCGCGCGAGCGCGCCGGATTCGAAGTCCGCGACGTGCACCCGACCCACTACGGCCGTATTTGTCCTATCGAAACGCCGGAAGGTCCGAATATCGGGCTGATCTCGTCCCTCTCCTGCTTTGCCCGCATCAACGAGTACGGCTTCATTGAGAGCCCCTACCGCCGGATTCGTGATGGCGCGCTGGTGGATGAGGTTAGACTCCTCAACCCCGGCGACACGGATTTCAAAGTTGGCCAGGTGGTCTCCCGCGAGGCGATCGACAAAGCCAACACGGCTCTTAGCGCCAAGAAACAACATGCGGAGTTCGAAGCGCACTCTGATTACCTTTCCGCCTGGGAAGAAGACAAGTACATCATTGCCCAGGCAAACGTGGCAATCGACGACCATGGAAGGATTGTTGACGATCTGGTGAATGCTCGTCAGGCCGGCAACTTCGTGCTGAAGCACCGCGACGAGATCGAGTATATGGACGTGAGTCCGAAACAGCTTGTCTCGGTTGCGGCGAGCCTGATTCCATTCCTCGAGAACGACGATGCGAACCGTGCGCTGATGGGCTCGAACATGCAGCGCCAGGCAGTGCCGCTACTGCGCGCCGAGGCTCCCTACGTGGGAACCGGAATGGAGCGCGTGACTGCGCGCGACTCCGGCGCGGTGGTCATCTGTAAGCGACCCGGCGTGGTGGATTCGGTCGACAGCGAACGGATTATCGTGCGTGTCGAGGGCGGTGCGCACGAAGGGCAGATGTCGCGCGAGGTTGGCGCTGATATCTATCAGCTCACTAAGTTCAAACGTTCGAACCAGAACACCTGTATCAGCCAAAAGCCGATCGTCTTCCAGGGACAGAAGGTCAGGAAGGGCGATGTTCTCGCCGACGGCCCTTGCACCGAAGCCGGCGAACTCGCCTTGGGCCGCAACGTCCTGGTAGCGTTCATGCCGTGGCGCGGCTACAATTTCGAGGACGCGATTGTGGTCAGCGAGAAGCTGGTCAAGGACGATTACTACACTTCGATTCACATTGAAGAATTCGAAATCGAAGCGCGCGATACCAAGCTTGGACCGGAGGAGATTACTCGCGATATTCCAAATATCGCTGAGTCGTTCCTCCGCAATCTGGACGAGAGCGGCATTATCCGCGTTGGCGCAACGGTGAAGCCCGGCGACATTCTGGTCGGCAAGGTGACCCCTAAAGGCGAGACTCAGCTCACTCCGGAAGAGAAGCTGCTGCGCGCCATCTTCGGCGAAAAGGCCGGCGACGTGAAGGATGCTTCGCTGTACTGCCCGCCGGGCATTGAGGGCACCATTGTCGATTGCAAGGTGTTCTCGCGTAAAGGCGCTGAGCTGGACGAACGCTCCAAGCAGATTCTGCAATTGCAGGAAGAGCGCATGCACCGCAATCTGGATGACGAAAAGCGCATCCTGAGCGATGAGCGCGCGAAACGCCTGGAAGAACTCCTCAAAGGCAAGGAGCTGCTGGCCGACCTGCACGACGAAAAGACCAACAAGAAGCTGCTCTCGAAAGAGATCCCGCTTACCAGGGATGTGCTCGAGAAGATTCGGGCTCGCGATCTGAAGCGCATGAGGCTCAATACCAGGGATATACGCCTCAATGAACAGATCGACGAGATCGAAGAGATGACTTCGCGCCAGATCGCGGTTCTCGAAAAAATTACCGAAGAGAAAATTGCGAAGCTGCGCAAAGGCGATGAACTGCCTCCAGGCGTAATCAAGCTGGTGAAGGTCTATATCGCCATGAAGCGCAAGCTTTCAGTCGGCGACAAAATGGCTGGACGGCACGGCAATAAAGGCGTCATTGCCCGCATCGTGCCCGAAGAGGACATGCCCTATCTGCCGGATGGTTCTCCGGTTGAGATCGTTCTGAATCCGCTGGGCGTTCCATCCCGTATGAACGTCGGCCAGGTTCTTGAGACGCATCTTGGCTGGGCGGCCGCGAAACTGGGGCTGCACTTCGCTACGCCGGTATTCGACGGCGCCACAGAGAAGGACATAAAGGCGCGCTTGACGGAAGCTGAACTGCCCACCTCGGGCAAGATCACGCTTTTTGACGGCTTGACGGGCGCGCAATTCGAGCAGCCTGTTACGGTCGGCTACATTTATATGCTCAAATTGAGCCACCTGGTGGATGACAAGATTCACGCGCGCTCCATCGGGCCATACTCGTTGATCACGCAGCAGCCGCTGGGCGGTAAGGCGCAGTTCGGCGGGCAGCGGTTCGGCGAAATGGAAGTCTGGGCGCTGGAAGCATACGGCGCTGCATATATCCTGCAGGAATTGCTAACGGCGAAATCCGACGATGTTTACGGCCGGGCCAAAATCTACGAAGCCATCGTGAAAGGCGAGGCCGCGGCGGAGCCCGGTGTGCCTGAATCGTTTAATGTTTTAATCCGTGAGCTGCAGAGCCTCTGCCTCGACGTGGAACTGATGAAGAAGCCGCGCGAGATGCAGGACCTGGCGCATGCCGCGGACTGAGTAGATACCGCGGAGGGGCGTCAAACTGATGCCCCACGCTTCCTCCGCTATTTGGAAACGGGCATAAGCGAGCAAGGCGTTCCGCTGGTTGTTCGCGAGAAGAGTGAAAGGGTTTTCAAGGACAATTCATGTATCGTTCCTCTCCGTACGATAGAGCTAATCTAATCGCCGACTTCGATTCCATACGAATCAGTTTGGCCTCTCCGGAAAAGATCCGAAGCTGGTCACACGGCGAAGTCACCAAGCCGGAGACCATCAACTACCGCACGTTCAAGCCTGAGCGTGATGGCCTCTTCTGCGCCCGGATCTTCGGACCGGTTGCTGACTGGGAGTGTCTCTGCGGTAAATACAAGCGCATGAAACATCGCGGCGTCATCTGCGATAAGTGCGGTGTAGAAGTGACTCTCTCGCGGGTACGCCGCGAAAGGCTGGGCCATATCGAGCTCGCCAGCGCCTCTTCGCACGTCTGGTTTTTCAAAGGCCTTCCGAGCCGCATCGGATATCTTTTGGACATTACGCTCCGTGAACTGGAGCGCGTCCTCTATTACGAAGCGTTTGTCATTATCGACCCGGGCGAGGCCACCGGCCTCAGGCAGGGCGAGGTAATCAGCGACGAGCGCAAACGCCAGCTCGATCAGGAGTTCCCGGGTAAGTTCGTCGCCATGATGGGCGCCGAAGGCGTTAAGGAACTGCTGAAGAAAATCGATATCGAGGCGCTTAGCCTGGATATCCGCGAAAAGATGAAGACGGAGACTTCAGCGCAGAAGAAGCTGAAGCACGCCAAGCGTCTGCGCGTCGTCGAGAGTTTCCGCAAGTCCGGCAATAAACCGGAATGGATGATTCTGGATGTAATTCCCGTCATTCCACCGGAGCTTCGCCCGCTGGTTCCGCTGGATGGCGGCCGTTTTGCCACCTCCGACCTCAACGACCTTTATCGCCGGGTTATCAACCGCAACAACCGCTTAAAGAAGCTGATGGAGCTGCATGCTCCAGACGTGATCGTGCGCAATGAAAAGCGCATGCTGCAGGAAGCAGTGGACGCACTGTTCGACAACGGCCGGCGCGGGCGCGTGCTGCGCGGCGCCAATAACCGTCCGCTGAAGTCTCTGTCCGACACCTTGAAGGGCAAGCAGGGCCGTTTCCGCCAGAACCTGCTTGGTAAGCGCGTCGATTATTCGGGGCGCTCGGTGATCGTGGTCGGTCCCGAGCTGAAGCTGCACCAGTGCGGCCTTCCGAAGAAGATGGCGCTGGAGCTCTTTAAGCCATTCATCTATCACCGCCTTGAGCAGCGCGGGCACTGTACCACTATTAAGCAAGCCAAGGAACTGGTTGAGCAGCAGGATCCGGTGGTTTGGGACATTCTGGAAGAAGTCATCAAGGACCATCCCATTCTTCTGAATCGCGCTCCAACATTGCACCGCTTGGGCATTCAGGCATTCGAGCCGGTTCTGGTGGAAGGTAAAGCCATTAAGCTGCACCCACTGACTTGCACCGCGTTCAACGCCGATTTTGATGGCGATCAGATGGCGGTTCACATTCCGCTATCGCCGGAAGCGCAGATTGAAGCATCTACCCTGATGCTTGCTTCGAACAACATCCTCTCGCCCGCCCATGGTGCGCCTATTGCGATTCCGACGCAGGACATGGTGCTGGGCCTCTATTACCTCACCAAGATGCGTCCGAACTCGAAGGGTTCCGGCCGCACCTTCGCCTCAATCGAAGATGTGCTCATCGCGCTCGAAATGGGCGAGGTGGAGACACTCACGGCCATCAAGCTCCGTTACACCGGCAGAGTGATCGACCTTTCGAAGGCGTTCGATAACCAGAACGTCATGTACACCGAACCGATCGAATATAACAAGCAGTACATGGATACGACGGTCGGCCGCGTGATTCTGAACGATGTCCTTCCGAAAGAGATGCCGTTCATCAACGGTCTTCTCAAGAAGAAGGGCCTTGGCCAGCTTGTCCAATACTGCTATTTGAAATTCGGCCTGCAGATTACCGTACAGATGCTTGACGAAGTCAAAAAACTTGGCTTCCTGTATGCAACGCGTGCGGGCATCTCCATCGGTATCGATGACATGGTGGTGCCGGAAGAGAAGGCGGGACTGGTTCGCGACGCCGAGAAACAGGTGATTGAAGTTCAGGCGCAGTATCAGGAAGGCGCTATCACCCAATCGGAGCGCTACAACAAAATCATTGAGATCTGGTCGAAGGTAACCGAAGCGGTCTCCGACAAGATGTTCAAGAACATGGAAGAGGACGACCGCACCGGTCGTATGCTCAACCCGATTTACATCATGGCGGACTCTGGCGCGCGCGGTTCGAAACAGCAGATTCGCCAGCTTTCCGGTATGCGCGGCCTGATGGCCAAGCCGTCCGGGGAGATCATCGAAACTCCCATTACCGCGAACTTCCGCGAAGGGCTGAACGTGTTGCAGTACTTCATTTCAACGCACGGCGCCCGCAAAGGTCTGGCCGATACCGCTCTCAAAACGGCGGATTCCGGCTACCTCACGCGCCGTCTTTGCGATGTCGCGCAGGACGTCATTATTACCGAAGATGATTGCGGAACGACGGACGGCATCTACGTCGAGCCGATTATCGAGTCGGGCGAAATCATTGAGCCGCTGCGCGACCGTATAGTCGGCCGCGTGGCGCTTGAAGACCAGCGCGACTATGAGAACAATGTGATCGTCGAGGTGAATCAGGAGATCACGGAGGACCTCGCCAGCGCCATCCAGGCCGCCGGTATTGAGCGCGTGAAGATTCGCTCGGTGCTGACCTGCGAATCGAAACGCGGCGTATGCCGACTCTGCTATGGCCGCAATCTGGCAACCGGCCGCATGGTGGAGCGCGGCGAAGCGGTGGGTATTATTTCGGCGCAATCCATCGGCGAGCCCGGTACGCAGCTTACTATGCGCACCTTCCATATTGGCGGCGCGGCGACCAGGATCAGCGAACAATCCACACAGGACTCCAAGAGCGATGGATTTGTCAAGTTCAGCAACGTCAACACGGTTCGCAATAACAAGGGCGAACTGATTGCGATGAATCGAAACGGCATCCTGATTATCGTCGACGAAAAGAATCGCGAGCGCGAACGCTATCCAGTGGTTTACGGCGCGAAGATTAATGTTGAAGATGGCAAACCTGTAAAGGCAAACCAGATTCTGCTCGAGTGGGATCCGTACACGTTCTCGATCCTCACTGAGGTAAGCGGCGTCATTCACTTCAAGGACCTGATCGATGGTGTGACCACACAGGAGCAGGTTGATGAAATCACCGGCAATATGCAGGTGGTTGTTACCGAGTCTTCTGACGAAAAGCGCTTCCCGACGGTCATAGTCAGGCCGGAGGGCGGCGGGCGTTCGGAAGAAAAACGCTACCTGATGCCTACGCACGCCCACCTGATGGCGGCTGATGGAGAACAGGTACACGCTGGCGACGTACTCGCGAAAATTCCGCGAGCGACGACCAAGACCAAGGACATCACCGGCGGTTTGCCGCGCGTGGTTGAGCTGTTTGAAGCTCGCAAGCCTCGTGAAACGGCCGTCATCGCGGAAATTAACGGCACGGTGAAGTACGGCGAAGTCAGCAAAGGTATGCGTAAGCTCTACATCGTTGGCGATGATGGCGTGCAGAAAGAATACTCAATTCCGCGCGGCGTTCACATCAACGTACAGGAAAGCGAGCGCGTGCGCTCGGGTGATCCGCTGATGGATGGCCCGCGCAATCCGCACGACATTCTGGCCGTGCTCGGCGAAAAGGAACTGCAGAAGTACCTCGTTAACGAAATCCAGGAAGTTTACCGGCTGCAGGGCGTAAATATCAACGACAAGCACCTGGAAGTGATCTCGCGCCAGATGATGCGCTGGATCAGGGTAGAAGACATCGGTGATACCGAGTTCCTGCCCGAGGAAGTAGTGGATAAATTCCGGTTCCGTGAAGAGAACTCCAGGGTTATCGAAGCCGGCGGCCGGCCCGCGACGGGTAAGCCGATTCTGCTCGGTATCACTAAGGCATCGCTCTCGACCGACTCGTTCATTTCCGCGGCGAGCTTCCAGGAGACCACGCGTGTTCTGACCGAAGCCGCCATTAATGGCAAGGTGGATTATCTTCGCGGTCTCAAGGAGAACGTCATCATGGGCCGCCTCATCCCTGCCGGAACAGGCATGGAGTTTTACCGGCGTGTCAAAATCGCCGGCGAGGACGTGGTGGAAGAGGAGCCGCTTCCAGAACAGGAAATATCGTTCGGAGACGGCTTGCAAGACTACTCAGAGGAAACTCCGGGCATCTATACCGGCGGCCTCTCCGAAGATCTCGGCGAAGAAGCCTTGGGCGCCGAAGAAGTATAAACTCAGAATTCAACACCGAAACAATTCAGGGCGGCTCGTATGCAGCCGCCTCTTTTCTTTGTGGGTCGCACTCTCTAGCGCTAGCGTAATTGGAGTATTATCGGAAGCGGGAAGCGGCCATGTGGCCCAGGTCGTACTCGCCAATACGCGAGGCCGCAACCCGGGGCGTGGCACGTCTTCCGAAGAAGCGGTAGCGGAGGTTTGCCATGCCAGTAGATCGTTTAGAGGTCCGGGTTTCCATCACCAAACTCTTGCTCGCGTTGGTCATCGTGATCGTCCCGTTGAGCATCGCCGGTCTGATCATGACGGAGCGTAGCAGCAGGTCGCTTGATAACTCCGTCGGTAATGACTTTAAATCAATGGCGACGATGTACAGTAATGATGTTTCGCAGTTCATCCTTGAGCGCGTAAACGATATCAGCGCCTTGGCGCAGGATCCCCTTATTGTGAATGCAGTCGGCGGCCAGGGAACGGCCAAGGCCGAGGGCAACGGCAAGGGGCTGCTTACGTCGAGCGCTTCGCAGTTGCTACGCCAGCGGAAGATTATGGATCCGCGTCTGCTGTCTATCGTGGCCACCGACGACAGCGGGAACCTGGTCGCCGCGTCACAACAGCCGCCCAGGCTCTCTTATGCACAGGACCCCATCTGGCAGGCAGCCTTTAACAACGGCCAGCCGATACCTAAGATCAGCGACATTCTTGATGATGAGTTCACCAAATCGTCGTACATCAACGTTAGCGTCCCGATCAAGGATGCCGCATCTGGAGCTTCCACCGGCATTTTGAGCGCCGCCGTGAGCCTCTCAGAGTTGCTGGCTCGCTTTCGGCAGGGGATAGTGGGAAACGGCGCTCGCGCCGAGCTTGTCAACGATGACGGAACTATTGTAAGTGCACCCAATGCCGACGTTTTTGCGCGGGTGAAGTCTCAGCAGTTTGACGCGATTCGCGACTCGTTAGGGTCGCTGCAGGGCAGCCAGTCAGGTTGGGCCATGGCGGATCTGCGGAATGGTCCCTGGATTGTAGGATTCGCTAACAGTGGCCTGAAAAAGAAATTTTCGAACCTGGGCTGGGTCGTATTAGTGAGTCAGGAAGAGCATCAGGCTGCCGCTCCAGCGCGCGGTCTGCAGCACTTCGCAATTGCCATGGTAATACTGGCTCTGTTCATGTTGACCCTGCTGTTCGTGTATTATTTCCTCCACCGTAGCCAGCGGTTTTCCCATATCGAAGAGGAAGAACTCCCTTCCGAGAGGGCCCGCTCGGCGACTGCCTCCTGATCATTGCACGAAGATCGCTTTAGCGGACCGGCCCCGAAGGTTCCACGCTTCCTACAGGAAACCTTTCTCGTAAATAGGCAGTCGTTCCTTTCGGCGGTGGAGATGCCGGCAGAGCGGTCACGTTCAATGAACACGGAAAATTTCAAAGAAATCCTGCTCAAGAAAAAACAAGAGCTTCAAACTGAGATCGTCAGGGGCGAGGAAGAAGCCCGCCAGTCCACCGCGGATGTCGGGGATCCTATCGATGCAGTCACGTCCGCTACCGCCAAGGCAGCGGCTCTGGAGGAGAGCACTCTGGCTGCCGCGACCCTCCGTGAAGTGCAGGACGCGCTTGATCGCATAACCTCGGGCGCCTACGGAAGATGCGTGGATTGTGGGCGCGAGATCGAACCGGTCCGGCTCGAAGCGGTTCCCTGGACCCGCTACTGCCGGCGCGACCAGGAGAAGCACGATGTCGAAAACCCCCCAGCCAGTGGCTCTACACTTTAGACTGTGACTTCCGAAATTGTCCCGGGGCATGCGGATCCGGTGCGGCCCCTTTCCGCATGGCGGAAATGGATCCGGGGTGCTGGCGCTCTCGATTCATCGCACGGTACTTCAGAGCGCAATCATCCCTGGTACCTGGTCATTTGGCTCACGGGTGTCGATTATTTCTCCACCCTCGGTTATCAACCTGGTATTGCGCTGATTGCCGCGGGCGTCCTGTCGCCCATTGCAACAGCAGTGTTGGTCGCTGTCACGCTCGCGGGCGCCTTGCCGGTCTATGCGCTGGTAGCCGGCCGATCCTACGTCGGGCAGGGGTCCATCGCCATGCTCGAGAATCTTCTGGCAGGCTGGTGGGGACGCCTGCTCGTGCTGGTTCTGCTCGGTTTCGCCGCTACTGATTTTGTCATTACAATGACCTTGTCCGCGGCTGACGCGGCCAGGCACGCGACCGAGAATCCATTCCTCCATCCCTATCTGGGCAATGCCAATGTAGGTCTGACATTACTGCTGCTGGCCCTGCTCGCGGCTGTTTTTCTCAAGGGTTTCAAGGAAGCCATCCGGCTTGCAACAGCCGTTTGTATTCCTTACCTGCTGCTTAATCTCGTCGTGCTGGGGCGGGCAGTGATCGTGATTCTCAATCATCCTCTGGCCTTCCCGCACTGGAAGCAGGCTTTATTCCACCAGGGAAACTGGTCGCATATCGTAATTGCTTCCATCCTTGTTTTCCCTCAGCTTGCGCTCGGATTGAGCGGCTTCGAAACCGGTGTTTCGGTCATGCCTCTCATCGCCGGCACGCCGAACGACACCGACGACGAGCGGCCGCGCGGCAGGATTCGCAACGCCCGCCATCTGCTGGTTACCGCCGCCGTAATCATGAGCATCATGCTGATGCTCTCAAGCTTTGTTACCGCCCTGCTTATCCGACCTGAAGATTATCGCGAAGGAGGTGCGGCCAGCGGCCGCGCCATCGCCTTCATTGCTCATCAATATCTCGGCAACGTGTTCGGGTCAGTCTACGACATCTCCACCATTCTGATTCTTTGGTTCGCCGGCGCTTCCGCCATGGCAGGACTGCTGCATCTGGTCCCCAGATATTTGCCGAGGGTAGGTCTAGCGCCGCAGTGGGTTGCTTATGCACGCCCGCTTGTTCTGGTTCTGTTCGCCTTCGATGTGATCGTCACACTTGCATTCCACGCCAGCGTTGAAGCGCAAGGGGGCGCGTACGCAACCGGAGTGTTGGTCTTAATTACCTCCGCCGCGTTCGCATCGGCTATCACGCTGTGGAAAGAACGGTCGCATTGGCTCAGCCTTTGCTGCTGGGTTATCGTGCTCGTTTTTATTTACACGACTATAGCCAACATGTTCGAGCGCACGGACGGTATTATCATCGCAAGCTTCTTCATTCTTTTCATCCTGATTGTCAGCGGCATCAGCCGGTACGCAAGATCGACGGAGCTTCGCGTCGAGGGCCATCGCTTTTCCGACGTAGAATCAGAAAGCCTTTGGCAGGAGATGGTTCGTACGAAGCCGAATCTCGTTCCCCTGAGGAGCCTGGATGCCGCGCTGCGCTCCAGGTACACAAGGCAGATCAGGCGGTATTACAACTTGCATGGACCCCTCGCTTTTGTGCGCGTAAAACTCCTGGACAACCGGAGCGAATTCCTGTCGCCTATTGAGATCAACGTGCGGCAGGATAACGGAGACTATCTGATTGAAGCAACCCAAGCCGTTGCTCGAGCCAATGCAATTGCCTATCTCAGCGAACTGATCCATCCGGCCGCCATTTTCATCCGCCTTACTCTGCAGAACCCGATGCGCCAGTCGTTCCGATACTTGCTTTTAGGCGAAGGCGAAACCGGCCTCATGGTCTATTCGATACTCCAGCATTACTGGCAGGCAAAACCGGTCCCAGCCGAACGGCCGCACTTATTTTTGATGAGCGGCTAAGCGCGTCTCAGTAAGCCTTCGCTATCACGACCCGTTGCTTTACGGGCTCTCCTACAATACACCGCCCCACGCCGCCGTGCTCATCGACCAGGGGAAAGGCATCGCGCGCTCGCCTTGAACTCCTTCAAGCGTGCATCACATAGTGGATCATTCTTCAGGTGCGCGTATACGAACTTGCCGCCTCCAGGTTCGGCTCTGACGTGCACCGGCGTCTGTCATCTTCACCGGCGACTTCGCCCCGGTATCCCTTCAGTTCAGCGCGATGGCGCGCCCGCGGCCGGTCGCGGCCCCGGTTCCATTACTGCTAGCATACCTCCGCGATCCAAAAAGGAATTTCCTGGGTCAACTTCTCCGCTCGGTCCAAAACTTTTTCGTAGGGATCGGGCATGCCCGATCCCATTTTGAAACGACTGGGGATAGTTCGCTAGCGAAAGCTGCGGATAGCGTCTGCTTCGTCGTCGTACACCTCGAAGACCGTATACAGCTTGGTGATCTGGAGCAGGTCCTTGACGCGTTTCGATAAGCCCAGAAGCTTCAGTTGGCCCCCATTATTAGTAATGGTGGTGAAACCGGAAACCATCTCGCCAATTCCCGAGCTGTCGATATAGGAAACGTCGGCCAGGTTGAGAAGCAGTTTCTTATGGCCTTTCGCGGCGAGGTCGCGGATTGCGTCCCGGAATGCACTCGCGCCTTCGCCCAGGGTAATTCTACCGGATGCATCAATAACGGTGACATCGCCAACCTGGCGAGATGTCAATTTAACACTCACTTCCGCCTCCTTCGTGGATCAGATAACGTGTAAAGCCAAACTTCAAGACTGCGGCACATTCTTGACCAGGCGAACCTCGGTTCCCCCACCGGGCCTGGCGTGGAGATCGAAATCGTCCATAAACGCGCGCGCCAACAAGAGGCCCCGGCCGGACTGGCGCAACAGATTCTCCGGCGAGAGCGGGTCGGGAAGGGAATTGAAGTCGAAGCCTTCGCCTTCATCGCCAATAGTAACGGAAAGCGCGGTAACGGATCGCTCAATGTCCAGGTGAACCTTCTTGTTCTTGTTGTAGCGATTGCCATGCACCACGGCGTTCACCGTGCATTCCCGGACAGCCATGCCGATCTGATGCTGCTCGTCTTCATCAAAGCCGAGCTTAGTTGCTTCCCGCAGCGCCAGTTCCTCCGCCTTGTCGACGCTCTGCAGATTCGAATCGAGAGTGGTCTGAATTTTCTCCATCTTGCTGGGTGGGCGCCAAGCCATAGCTAAGCCTGGCAGCCAAGCCGAGTGTATCGGGCTTGGCCCGAAGGGCACCCCGGCCGCCCTGCGCAATATAGAAATGCCTGGTCAACACTTATCAAAGTAATCTCCGCGATCCTTGCCAAGCCACCGCGCCGCGCGTCGGCGGAGCGATTACCTGCGAGATTGGCTGTTCCTAGCTTATATACAAGCGGTTCCACATAGGAAGCACTTTGAGCCAAATCGCCCACAATAATGCAGGAGGTCGTCAGAAGTCAACACCCGCCGGTACTTAACGCGATCAGTACGGCGTCTCAATCTCTGAAAGAAAGGGGAGGTTACTGCCGGCAAGTCGTTCCGCGAAGCATTCAGGCCAAAATCAGGATGTTGTAGTCAGGTTCTGCGACACATGTTCCGGTGTGCTGGTCAGTTCCCGAAGCCCAGATTGGAAAGGCGGCCTCGGTATTACCGTTCCATTGGTTTCCGTAGCTAGTTTCTGTATCCTGTCGATCACGAATTCGGGCAAAAACATGTTTTCGTGATAGGCTTCTCCAGCGCGGAGGCTCGAACAAATCGCCTCGATTTCCGCAACTCGGTCCTCGTGAAGCCCTAGATATGAAAAGAATGTGCGGATCTCAGAAACCGATCCGAAGTCTATGCATCGAGATGTTCCTGTGGGCCCATGCACATCGAGCAAAATGCCGCCATGCTGCGGGGCGATGAAACTGACGTTGTATTCGTTCATCCTTAACTTTCGTCGATTAGACGCGTAGTCTTCCTGACAGTGACGTGCTTTCAGACGTACAGGGACCATCCTGGGAATGATGCGTGGTACGTCGGAGACATTCATACGCGATGCGCGCCGCCAAGAGTATGTGATTGGGGACACCTACGTGAGTACGTTTCGTGAGTACGTATTACGCCGAGGTATTGTCAGGCAGATTATGGAGTCCAATGTTCGCGAGTTGCTCTTCGGCAGATTTGGCCCGTGGGCAAGATTTACGCTCGCTCGGAAAGAAGGTGCGAACGATGAAGAAAATGCTTTATTCACTGATTTTCACAGCCGTGTCCCTCCCGCTGATTGCCTCGCCAGAGCCGGTCATCCAATCGGCTCCAGCATCCGGCCAATCTGGCAGCTCGGGGCAATCCGGCAGCTCGGGACAATCCGGCAGCTCGGGTCAGGCGGCTCAGCCCGGCCAAGCGGGACAGCCCGGAACCAGTGGCCAAAACGGCACATCAGGCCAGTCGGGCACCTCCAGCGGAAAAGCTAGACGGAATAGAAGACATAAAAACGGAACGGGCACCGGGAATACTGGTGCTGGTTCCAGTTCGACCTCAAGCAGCACGTCTTCTCGCTGAAGTCGCGGAAACGGCAGGCATCCCTAGCGGTTTCGATACTGTAGTTGGATTGCACGACGCTGAGCATTTGTTAGCCTCCGGGTTCGACAACTTCATTTGTGAGCTTGGCGATGGCAACGTGCGCCGCGTCGCACGCACGCCGGAAGCGCGGGAGGCGTGCTTGCGCCAGTGCGGGTTCCTGCCTCACCTGACGGCGCGCCTGCCGGTTTCCATTCCCGTTCCGTTCCATTGCGACGGAGCGGCGATGGTCTATCGCAAGCTGCACGGAAGCCCGCTGCAGCCGGAGATGCTCGAGCATCTGAACAGGGCGCAACTCGCCCGCGGCATTGCGGAGTTCATGACCGCTCTGCACTCTGTTCCGGTCGATGATGCGATTAGCTGGGGCGTGCCGGCGAAAAACAGAACCGAGCAATTGCTGGCAGCCGCCGACCGCGTGCTGCCTTTGATCCCCACGGAATTGCGGGAAACCGCTCTGGCATGGCGCGAGCGATTCGTCGAGATGCCGCACGACGATGTCCCGATCCATGGGGATCTCTGGTACGAGAACCTCCTGGTCGATCCGCAAACCGGCCGTATTTCAGGCGTGCTGGATTTCGATCAGGCCGGCATCGGGGATCCGGCCTGGGATCTGGCAGCACAGCTTCACTGCGGAAAGCGATTTGCGGAACTCGTGTTCGAGGCTTATCCATTCAAAGACGCCGCTCTGTGGAGACGGGCCGAAGCGCTATTCCGGCTGAGGCCCTTTGAAGGTCTCGATTGGGCCGTGCGATACAAACATGCTGCCGAGTTCCAGGACGGTCTGAGAAAACTTCAAGAAGTTGGCGTGCTTCCTGCGGCCGGCATCATGCGCACGACGACTGCTCCATGGCTGGGCACGGTCGCCGAATAGCTCCGTTTCATAACGCCGAGATCCTTCGCCGTCCACAGATCCCGAACGGATATGCTCAGCGCCTCGGGATAACCAATGTCGGTCCAGGACACGTTGATCTGACTCGGCGCATCGCTCCGGTTGAGCAGCGCAACGGCTCGTCCGCCGTCGCTAAGCTGCTTCGACCAGACTTCCAGTTCACCCTCACGCCGCACCCGCTTTCCCTGCACGCCGGCGGAATCCTGATCCACGGCAATCAGCTCTTTGTTGGTAAGAATCTCTCGGGTGGCCGGGCTCATGCTGCGAATATCGTTTCCCGCCATAAGAGGCGCAGCCAGAATGCACCACATGCTGAAATGCGCGCGAGCTTCGGTGTCGTTCAGGCCCCCATTACCGACTTCCAGCATGTCCGGATCGTTCCAGTGTCCAGGGCCGGCATAGCTTTCAAGCCCATTCACAAGATCCAGGATCTGCACCACACCCAAGCCGTCCTCTTTTCCAGGAACGCTCCATTTATCGGCAATGTCACCCGTAGCGCGCCACAAGTTGCCCACGTCCTTGGCCCAAAGCCACGGCTTGGTAGATCCCCATTCGCACAGGCTGAAGACAATCGGGCGGCCCGATTTTTTCAAAGCGTCGCGCATGATTGAATACGACGCTTCCGAGTTCTGGGTGCTGTGATTGCACCAGTCGTATTTCAGATAATCAACGCCCCACTCTGCGTACTGCCGGGCGTCCTGGAATTCATAGCCGCGGCCGCCGGGTCGGTTTTGGCAGGTACCGGTACCGGCATCGGAATAAATGCCGAACTTGAGACCTTTTGAATGAACGTAATCGGCAAGCGCCTTCATGCCGGATGGAAACCGTTGCGGATCAGGGATGATGTTGCCATCCTTGTCGCGGCCGACCTGCCAGCAATCATCAATGACGACGTACTGATAGCCAGCGTCCTTCAACCCGCTGCTAACCATGGCGTCGGCCGCGCCCCGGATCAGATCCTCGCTCACGTTACAGCCGAACTTGTTCCAACTGTTCCATCCCATGGGAGGCGTTCTGGCCAACCCGTTATCGAGAGCGCAGAGCGGCATGGCGGCAAACGCCAGTAGACCGAGAAACGTAAGCCTGCCGCGAAAGGGAGAAGTCATTTTCATACGTCAAGCGATCATAGCGCATGAGAGCGGCGATAGTTGCTGCGAGTGTTGTACTGCCGAAACCTATTCGTGTCTCAAGGAAATCGCAGGATCGACACGCGATGCTCTGAGGGAGGGCCAACAGGAAGCCAACAGAGCAGCGAGCAGCAGCACCGCCGCGGCCGACGTGAATGAGAAAGGATCCCGTGGGGAAATCTCGAACAGGAGTCCTCGCGCGAACCTCGTCAATAACAGTGAGCCGATGAAGCCGAGCAGCGCTCCAGTCCCCGTCCATACCGCTACGAATTTGAAGACCAGCCTGGCGATGTCGCCGGGAGTGGCGCCCAGGGCCATGCGCACACCGATTGAGCGCGTTTGCTGGTTAACCAGGAACGAAGTCACTGCGTAAAGGCCAACCGCCGCAATCAACAGCCCAAGCGCAGCGAAAAGCCCGACTAGAACCGCCAAGAAGCGCGGGCGCTCGGCTAAATTCGAAACTCGATCGTTCATGGATTCGATGGTGACGGGTAAAGCTGGATTGACGGCCGCGATTTCCTGGCGGATCCAGCGAGCTAGTACCTCAGTCCGAAGGTGTGTACGAAAAATGGCAACGGCGGAATGTCCCAGCTGATCGGAAGTCCAAGTGCGGGCCACATAATACTCGGGCCCAGGCGGCAGTGACAACCCATCATTTTTAACGTCCGCCGCGACGCCGACCACTGGTGACCAAATTGTTCGGTTGCCTTCATCGCTGCCCAGGGCAATCGCTTCTCCGATAGGATTTCGATTCCCGAACATCTTCTTTGCCAGGCTGGCGTTCAGAATAATTGCAGCTTGCGCAGCAGATCGATCCGCTTCGCTGAACGATCGGCCTGACAGCATGCGTGTTCCGAGGGCATCGAAGTAGGCTGGTGTGACATAGCGGAAGGCAACCATCCCGCCTTCGCGCGGCAACGGCGGACGTCCGGCAATGCGCATATTGGAGAAAGGCCGAGCGTGCATTCCTCCTGCGGGGGGCAGCGAATCACTCAGCGCGAAAGCATTCACTCCGGGAATGCTCCGCAATCGCGCCTCTATCTCGTTATAGAACGCGTCCTGCTGGGCGGCCTGCCGATATCGCTGGCCCGAGAGCACGAATGACGCTGTTATCACGTGTTCGGATCGCATTCCCAACGGCTGCTGCTCCAGTTTCGACAGGCTGCGCGCGAATAAGGAGGCGCCAGTTAACAAAATGAGCGAAATGGCGACTTGGGAAGCCAACAACATATGACGGAACAGTCCCCGTGATGAACCGGCTGAATGCCATCCGGTCAGCGCTTCGGGCCCAGGTACTTCAAACGCCGGCAACAATCCAAAGAGCACCGCTGAAAGGACTGATACTGCCGCCGCAAACACCAATACGCGAAGATCAATCTTGACCTGAGTGAGCCGGGCGAACGCATCTGGCAAGGCCGCTACCAGAGTTCTAACGATTATCCACGCGAGACCGCATCCGGCTGCTCCGCCCAAAAGAGAGAGTGTCAAACTTTCCAGAAGCGATTGCTGGAATAACCGCAGCCTTCCTGCTCCTAAGGCCGCCCGCATCGCCACTTCGCGCCGCTTTGCTGACGCTCGGGCCAGCATAAGGTTTGTGACGTTTCCGCAAGAAATTAACAACAGCGCCAGCACTGCCCCAAGCAGCAGCCACGATGCGAGGCGCGCGTCATGACTCTGCCGGTCGCGCAGAGACCGGACCATCAGATGGATCTCGTTGCGCAACTCCGGTGGGGCGTCGCGAAGGGCCGCCTGAAACAGAGGCCACAGTTGCTCTCGTGCCCGATTGATCGAAACTCCATTCTTGAGCCGGGCAAAGCATCGCAGAAACACGCCCGGTTCGGAACGCAGTTGCACCGTCTCGTCGAGCTGCTCGGGTAGAAGTACATCCGCCTGCCCGAGTTGAGGCATCTCGAACGTTTTCGGAAGGACACCCTGTATGCGGGTCTGCTGGTCATCGATCTGGATCGTCCGACCAACCGCGCTCGGATTGCCGCCAAATCGGGAGTGCCACAAAGCGTAAGAAATCAGCGTTACGCGGGGGGCGTTCGGCAGGTCATCTTCATGTGTGAAGTCCCGGCCGATTATGGGCGAAACACCGAGAGTTGAAAGGAAGTTCGCTTCGACCGAGATGCAATGAATCCGCGCGGGATTCCGCTCGCCCAAATCGCATTGGCCGGCTGGAAACATGGACGTGAGGGACTGGAAAGGCGTCTGCCGGCGACGCCAATCGACATAGGAGCGACCGAGCATGAATTCGTTTGTACTGATGGGGCCAGTAATTCCGACCGAGACTAACTGATCGGCGTGCGGGTATGGAAGATTTCGGAACAGGAGCCGGTCCACCACACTGAACACTGCTGTGCACGCTCCGATTCCGATGGCAAGCGTCAAGATGGCAATTACCGCGAACCCGGGAGCGTGGCGAAGCCCGCGAACGGCATAGCGCGCGTCCTGATGGACACAGGCGATCCAGGAGGGCCAAAGGCCTTTGGGCATTCCAAGAATCCTCCCACGATGAAATCAGGGGTTACCGCTAGACGACAAGCACGCGGTTTCTCACTCGACAAGAGTAGGATACTACATAGCACAAGGATCTGGGAAGTCACGCCCACGCTCGATCAATCAGCTCGCGAAGATCTATTCCGCCGGGCAGCGTTCCGAAGTTGTGGCCCCAATCGCTACCGATCCGCGACCAGCAAAACGCTCCGGCGACGTTTTGAGGGCTGTGGCGAATTAACAGAGACGCCTGCAGGATGAGGGCGAGCTGGCCGGCAAGCCTGCGCGCATCGCGGTCCGCCAGATCGCGAGTGAGGATCGAGTCCAATTCGTCCACCTTCGCGTCAAGCCTCCGGTCGCCTCCTTTAGCGAGCCGAATTTCGGCGAAGAAGCTTTCCTTTGACTCGGGTTCTCTGCGGAGTATGCGGAGAACGTCGAGGCAATTCACATTTCCCGATCCTTCCCAAATGGAATTGAGCGGAGCCTCGCGATAGAGCCGGGGCATAATGCAATCTTCCACGTAGCCGTTTCCGCCGAGGCATTCGAGCGCTTCGCCTACGTGCGCCGGGCAGCGTTTCGTCACCCAATATTTGGCGACAGCGATGGCCAGGCGGGCGAAATAGCGCTCGGATTCACTGTCGGCCCGGCGGTCAACGGCCCGCGCCAGGCGCATGGCAAGAACGGTTGCCGCTGCTGATTCGAGATACAAATCGGCGAGCACATTCTGCATCGCCGGCTGGTCCACGAGCAGATGTCCAAATGCTTTCCGATGCCGCGCATGATGAATGGCCTGTGTTACCGCCTGGCGCATCAGTCCTGCTGAGGCGAGAACGCAATCGAGCCGGGTGTGATTCACCATCTCCATAATGGTGGCGATACCGCGGCCTTCGCCGCCGATAATCTGGGCCCAGGCGCCTTCGAACTCGACTTCGGCTGACGCATTGGACCGGTTACCCAGCTTGTTCTTCAAACGCTGGATATGGAAGCGATTGCGTTCGCGATCTGGAGTCCACCTCGGCAGCAGAAAACACGAAAGGCCGCCCGGCGCTTGCGCCAGCACAAGAAATGCATCGCTCATCGGGGCCGAGCAAAACCATTTATGGCCGTTCAGCAGATATTCGCCGCCGCTTAGCGGCTCGGCTGCCGTAGTGTTCGCCCGGACATCGGACCCGCCCTGCTTTTCAGTCATTCCCATGCCGATTAGCGCTCCGGACTTTTCGGCTAAGGGAACGAATCGGGGGTCATAACACAATTGGAAGATATGGGGTTCCCACTCACGGGCAATCTCAGGCTGCTTTCGAATGGCCGGAAGGCTGGCGTAAGTCATGGAAACCGGGCAGGTATGACCGGCCTCGTTCTGGCCGGCCAGCATTAGCAGCGCGGCGCGCGCGACATGGCCGCCCGGACGCTCTTTCGCCCAGGGAAGGCAATGCAACCCGTGCTGCAGTGAGAGCCGCATCAGCTCGTGCCAAGCCGGGTGAAAGATCACCTCATCACGACGGTGGCCGAAGCGGTCGTGAGTCTGCAGTACAGGCGGATTCTCATTGGCTTCGAATCCCCAGCGAATGGCCTCTTCACTACCGACCAGCTTTCCGAATTCCAGTAATGCCGGATTGGCCCATCCGGCGCCCTCGCCGTGTGTGGCTTCGACGAGGTCTCGATCGCGCTCGAAAAGATTGTAGTCAACCAGCGGAGGTGGTTGATTCGTTACTTCATGGGTTTTCACTTCGACTTCCTAAGATTAACCGCGTTCTAACAAAGGTTGTAGGGCAGGCGGGCGAACGCTGCTTCCGCCTGCCCTGCGCTACGGCTCAGAGAACAAGTAATCGATCTCAGCCTGCTGATCGGCCTGCTCTAACGGCGCGAGCGTCCATTCCGGAAGATCCAGGTCTATGATGCTCACTATTTCGCTGGAAACGCACGCAGCATCCTTCCAGAACAACACGCGCTTACCGGGCAGCAGCACCTGATACAGGCTCCCTTCAATGAAGATCATCGCGATCTCCGAGTCGGTCGTCTCGATCACCGTGAAATGAGCCGCAATGGTGTTAGCGTGCTCTCGCAGTAAGTGGTCCTCCCATCGGCTGCGGAAGATAGGCGTGCTTAGATCGTGGACTTCCGTTTCTAAAGACATCATCGGCCAAACGATCAGCCAGTATGTACCGGGAGTCAAGATTGAGGCAAGCCGGCCACTTTTGCAAATGATTACTCTTTCGTCTTTGTTGACATGCATTCGCTTGAACAACATGAGTTAGCACCTCCTGGAGGCGTGAGTCGGCAACTTAGATCGCCTACGCGCAGTTTTGGTTTTTAGGGTTATTGGCGAGAATCGGCCCGCGGGTATTAGCCGACGAGATCTGGCCTGGTGGCAAGGATACTGTGCAAAACCACTCGACCAGATGCAACAGTGCAGAGCGTTAGCGCCGCAGTTCCCATTCCGGAAATTAACTGTTGGTAATCGAGCATGGCCAGCTTACCTGCCTATTTTGCGATGGTAAAGGAGCGGACGGGAAATGTCAATCATCAAAAATCAGAATGTCGCTAGTATGTGATTTGTCCGGTTCAAATAATACGTGAAATGTCCGCAACGACGCGCGGCAAGTAAAGCTGGGTGGTGGACGAAACCCAGCAGTACTCAGCCGCGGAGATGGAGCGGATGATGAAGATACAAGAAGTGCTGCTGAGGGCGATGGCCAAGAAGATCACTTGGTGGCAGGCGGCCGAGATCATTGGGGTGACAGACCGAACAATGCGGCGATGGCGGGAGCGAATCGAAGAGCAGGGGTACTCCGGATTGTCAGACGGACGCAAAGGAAAGCCGAGTCCGAGACGGGTGCCGCTGGCGACCGCCGAGCGGGTGCTAGGGCTGTATCAGGAGGTGTACTACGACCTGAACATGCAGCACTTCCACGAGAAACTACGCGAGGAGCATGGCATCGAGCTCAGCTATGCGTGGGTACAAAAAGCGTTGCAAGGGGCGGGGCTGGTGAAGAAGCGGCACAAACGCGGCACGCACCGGCGCAGACGGCCACGGCGGCCATTGCCTGGCATGTTGCTGCACATTGACGGGAGCAAACATCGCTGGCTGAATGACGGCCGCTGGTATGACCTGATTGTAATTTTGGACGATGCCAACAGCGAAATTTATTATGCGCAATTGGTGGAAGAGGAATCCACGCGGACGGTGATGACCGCTTTGCGCCAGGTAATCGAGAAACAAGGATTGTTCTGTGCTCTGTACAGCGACCGTGGCAGTCATTTTTTCGTGACGCCGAAAGCCGGTGAAAAGGTGGACAAACAGCGCTTGACGCAAGTAGGCCGGGCGATGAAAGAGTTGGGAGTGGAAATGATCGCGGCCTACTCGCCGCAAGCGCGGGGACGCTCGGAACGAAATTTCGGAACCTGGCAAGGGCGTTTGCCGCAGGAACTCCGGCTGGCAAAGATCAGCGCGGTAGAGGATGCGAACCGATTCTTGCGGGACCGTTATATCGCCGAGTTCAATGCGAAGTTTACGGTTGTGGCGCAGGAGAAAGGAACGGCCTTTTGCCGTTGCAGCCGGACTGATTTGGAGTGGGTATTCACGACCCAGACCGAACGCGTAGTGGCGAAAGATAACACCGTCGCCATCGCCGCGCGGTCCTGGCAGCTGGACAAGACCCGATTCCGGCACACGTTGGCTGGCAGCACCGTAACCATTCACGAGCACCTGGATGGTTCCGTGTCAGTGCGCTACGGACCACACGTGGTGGGCCGCTTCAATCGCGATGGCAGCACGCGAAAAACGGCAAATACCAAGCGCGGTGGAAGAAGGCGGGAGCCTGGAAGCCGGCGAAAACCCAAAGCAGGTTTCCTCCGTCTCCCACACTCCCTTGGAAATCTCGCAAATGACGCGAGATTCCCACTTTCCCACCGCGCCGGCTGCTGTTGCTGGCGGTAAACGGAAAACAAGGGCGGCTCGCGCCGCCTAAACCTAAAACCGGACAGATCACGTATTAATAAAACCGGACATCTTGACTTATTACCGACATCATCAAAAATCAGAAGAACCAAGAAAAGAATCGAACTCGTCGTTAAGAATTCACTTGGGGCTACTCAATATAATTGCGTAAGTGGCGATTGACCAAATCAGCGAGGGTCACATTGTGCCTGGCGGCGATGAAGTGATCGGCAAGCCTTGATTACGCGTGGCAAGGTACTCTGCGGCGCCGTGTTCGGATTGCTGTTAGCCGTGGGGCTAGCAGGCTGGGCGAGGGCGACAGCCACCCTCGTACCCATTCCAATGGTCGCTTCGATGCCCCTGGGTATCGCTATCGCTTTGTTTGGGGCCGTACTCGTGTCATTAGGGGCGGCTCCGCAGCATGTTACGCAGGCCCTCGATTCCGTGCTGCCGCATTCGACTTATATGGGATTTTCGATTCTCTGCGCGGGTGTTTCGATCGCCGACGGTTCCACTAGCGGGTTATGGTTAGTCTCCCCGATCGTGATGTTGGGCTGCACAGCGCTAGTGCTCGGGTATAAACGGGGCGATTTTCCTGGGAGAATCGATTGCAACTCTCGACGTGTGCTGCCGAAGGGGGGGTCCGGACCGCCGAGAGGCCGGGAGCGTCTGGCTTGTTACAGCTTCGTGCTGCTGCCGTGGCTCATCACTTACGAGGCAATTGTCGTGCTGCGGACGCCACCCAACGGCGTGGTCACGTTGCTGCCCTTCGAGCGTCATCTTCCGGTACTCGAATGGACGGAGGTGTTTTATGCAAGTACCTACATTGTGACGGGATTAGTACCGCTTTTCGCCAAAACTGGCAGCGACCTCCGAACCTTCTGCGTGCGCGGCCTTGGAGCAATGGCGGTCGCTTTTCCTCTTTACCTGATCGCTCCGATGACATCGCCCTTCCGCCCGTTCACCGTGCACACAATTCTGGGCCGGCTGTTGTCGTGGGAGCGAATTCCGGACAGCCCTGCGCTGGCCTTCCCGTCGTTTCATGTGATTTGGGCCGTTTTAGCCGCCGAAGTTTTCGCGCGCCGCTGGCCCCGTGTGCGTTGGCTATGCGTCTGCTGGGCGCTGCTGGTCGCCGTGAGTTGCGTAACCACGGGGCAGCACGGAATTCTCGATGTACTGGGAGGATTGGCCACTGTCGCTCTAGTGGAGCGCGGCCTCGCATTATGGGAGGCGATCAGGAGCTGCGCCGAGCGCGCCGCCAACTCCTGGAGCGAGTGGAGAATTGGTCCGGTTCGCGTTCTAAATCACGGCGTTTACGCGGGCGCCGGCGCGAGCTTCGCAGTCTCGATTGCCGGAATGGCAGCAGGACGTGGGCATGAGCTAGTCATTCTCATCAGCGCAGCGGCGGTTGTGGCCGCGGCGGTTCTATGGACACGGCAAACCGAAGAATCGCCGCGACGGCTGCGCGTCTTCGGCTTATACGGCGGCATACTGGGCGTTATGCTGAGTGCGCTGCTGGCGCCCGTGTTTAGCACCGACGCCTGGCTGGTACTTGCGGCGCTTTGCGTGGGCGCTCCGTGGGCACAAGCGTTGGGCAGGGTTGGCTGCCTCGTGCAGGGCTGCTGTTACGGCCGGCCGGCGCCCGCGTCAATTGGCATTCGCTACCTTCATCCGCGCTCGGGTGTTTGCCGGGTCACTACGTGGACCGGCGTGCCGCTTCACCCCACACCGGTTTACGCCATTTTCTGGAACATCTTCGTGGCACTTGCGCTAACCCGCTTATGGGATTTACACACCGCCCTTCACCTGATTGCCGGGCTCTACTTTATTTTCACCGGCCTGGGGCAGTTTGTCGAAGAGGCCTGGCGAGGCGAACCGGACCTTCCAGTCTTCGAGCGGGTGCGGCCTCGCCAGTGGGTTGCCTTCGGAAGTGTCATCGCCGGAGCGCTTATAACGGGCCTCGGTAATGGCGGCTCGGCGCCAGCATTCCATTTCGCATGGCTTCCGCTGTTGCCCGCCGCGGCCTTCGGGCTGCTGGTTTGCGTTGCGATGGGGATTGATTTCCGGGCTTCTAATCGCCGCATTTCGGTCACACTGTGAAGGGCATCCGGCCTGACTCCTCCTGTGCCATACTCAAAGCACATTGGGAGGCTTCCATGCGTATTTTCTGGGCCGACCGCCGTTTCATTGTAGTCTCGGCATTTCTCACCCTGGGCTTTGGGCTTCAGCCCGCCTATCCGCAAGCTAAGGGTCCATCTGCGCCGGCTCCGGGCGCCAATGGCGGGAACGTACCTTCTCCCGGATCAGTCGGTGCGCCCTCTCGGGGAATCGGAAATATTCCGAATGGGACGACTTCGAACAACGGAACATTCGATAACGGCACGAATTATCCGCAACGCTCGATTTTTCTATCGGGAAAAGTCATGTTCGACGATGGGACCCCAGCGAATAGCGACATCCGCATCGAACGAGTGTGCGGCGCCAATCCCCGGTTCGAGGCCCATACCGATTCGAAAGGGCGGTTTTCTTTCCAGCTTGGTAACAATGTGCTCGCGTCAGTTGACACAGATCCCGCGGATGCAGGGGGCGGCGGATTTGGGCCCCAAAACCGGCAGATCACCTCGCAAACGAATGGCTTGGGTAGGCAAAACGGCTTCAATCCGTACTGGAACTGCGAGTTGCGTGCTTCCTATCCGGGATACCGGTCCGATGTAGTGGAACTGTCAAGCCGCAGAGCGCTGGACAATCCGGATGTGGGCACCATCGTTCTTCACAGGCTGACAAACGTGAAGGGTACGACCATCAGCCTGACTTCGGCTCTTGCACCGAAGCGCGCTCAGAAGGATTACGAGAAAGGCCTTCAACTGGCCGAAAAGGGCAAATTCGAAGAGGCCGAGAAACATCTGCTGCAAGCAACGGATTTGTATCCGAAATTTGCGGTGGCATGGTTCGCGCTGGGGCAAGTGCAGGAAAAAGAAAATAAACCCGACGACGCGCGGAAATCTTTTCAGGCGGCCGCGGCGGCGGATAACAAATTCGTGAGCCCGTACGATCAGCTTGCGCTGCTTGCCGCCCGCGACCGGAAATGGGATGAAGCCGCAAACTACAGTAAGCAGGTGATTGACCTGAATCCGGTGGAGTTTCCGGCGGCATTCTGGTGCAACGCGGTAGCGAATTACAATCTCAAGAAAATAGATGATGCCCAGAAGAGCACACAGGAATTGCTGAAGCTGGACACCAGGCACCACTTTCCCGAGGCCGAGAGCATGCTGGCTCAAATCTATTTTCAGAAGGCCAATTACGAGCAAGCTGCTATTCACCTGAAGGCATACCTTGCATTGGTTCCCAACGCCAAAAATGCCGATGCGCTAAAGGCGGCATTGCTTAGAATTGAGCAGGCTAAGGCGGAAACGAAAAAGTAAGTGGTGGGTCGGGCAGCCCCACCCCCTACTTCTTGGCTGACGTTGATGGCTTGATGGCCTTACTTGCGTCCAGCACGTCGTTTACTGCTTTTGCGTCGAGCTGATACAGCGCAGACTCATTGTCCCGTCGAGCGATGTAGTCGGCCCCGACCTTAGCGAATTCGGCTTTCTCTGTTCGCTTGCCGTCATTTGAGCTGACACTGATGGTGAACTCTGGGGTAGTGAATCCGCTAGTGACGAACCCGGTTGCCGAAAGGTCCCGCAGCTTGTCGATAAAGGCCTGAACGCTGCCTGGGTCCATAACCTTGCCGTTCATCTTCCAATCGGTGCCGCTTCTGGCCAGGATCGTATCGCTCGAGCCTTGCTGAATCTCAATCTTAGTCAGATCGCTGAACCCGAAATCAAAAATCTTCTTGTTTCGAAAATCGTCAAGCGGCTTCTCGATTTCTTTCCCGAGATCGGAAGAGATCTTGTAGACACCCTTAACCACGCTGCTCTTCGCGTAGTAATCATCCTGGTTCTTGCGAACGTCAAGGGTCTCAGTGCCGCTTGCGTCGGTAACTTTAACCGTCCCCACCGGGTGGCCCGAGGCAAACGCAGAAGCTGACTTGCCGGCATCCGCGGCATTGCTGGAAAGATCCATCTTGGCGTCGGCCAGCTTGCGCAGCAGTTCCTCCACCTGAAAGCTGTCGGCGCGATACGGTTTTGGCTCCAAAATTTGCCAATCACCCTGGTTGTTTTTGCCGAATTCGATATTGGATTTGCTGGAAATGAGTTCCAGGCGCGTGAGCTTGTTGGTGTCAAACGTAAGCAGGCGCTTGTCACGCAGATCGTTTAGGGTCTTATCGAAAGAGCTCTTCACCGAAGAGGAGACGGCATAGATTTTAGGGCCCGAATTCACTGCGGCGTAAACAAGGGAGCCGGCGGGAACATTGTCGCCAAAGCGAATCTGTGCCGACTTGCCGTTCTTTTCATGCACCGTCACCGTCAGGCTGGGAGATTTCAGGCCGTACTTGCCAAGGTCTCGGGGCTGATCATCAACAACGCTGTCGGCCGTAACCGGACTAAGCGATGAAGCCACGCTTGTCACCGCATCCTGATCGGCCGGATAGGATTCAGGCGCGGTAATCACCCAGTTCCCGTTCTGGCGTTGGATATCGATCGCTGTGCCGTCCCTCTTTTTCAAATCAATGGATTGGATTTGAGCATCGGGAATATCGGCCAGCTTCGGGCTGGTGCTTGCGGTCGCCCCAGTGGCGCTGGGTTGAGGATGCTTTTTCGCCCACCAGACGATACCGCTGAGAGCAGCGAGAAGGATAGCTGCAATTAGTAAGTTCCGCGGCTTCATCCTATCTCCGCTTTAGGAAGATCGCCACCCCGGCTATGATGATGATCAACGGAATTGCAATTAGGTCCGTGTAGGCGAAAACGTTCATCTGGCGCTGATTCACGTTCAAGCGCCTGTCCTCGGCTTCCTTTGGACGTATCGAAATAAGATCCTCGTCGGATGAGAGCCAGTTGACGGCGTTGAGAGCGAGATCCCGGTTTGCCTGGAAGCCGATCATGGCATTATCCAGAAAACCGGAACTGCCAATCACTACAAACCGGCCCTGATCATTCGGCTTTCCGGTGTTGTAAGTGCCGGCAGCTCCGAGAATAAACGGACCTTTTTTGTTAGACGGATTGTTGGGATTGACTTCGTTTGTGGTGAGATTCGTGGTTGCGATCGCGCGGTCGGAAGTGGAAAACAGCTTCTCAACCGTGGTTTTATCCCCGTTCTTGATCTGCATCGATCGCGCGACCGGGAATCCCGTGAAGCTGTTCTTCAGATCGCTGACGATTGGCTGCGTTCCATAGCTGCTGACCAGTGGAATCTCGGGCCCGAAGCCGAAGAGCTGACCCATCGGATTCTCTTCGAGAACCAGGTCGTTATCCAGCGTGATACCCCAGCTCTGAAGCAAGTCTTTGAGTCCGGTGTTTTCGGCAATATGTTCGTGACCAAAGTCGAGCGGCGGATCCAGCAGGAACATCACCCGGCCGCCGTTCTCAACGTAAGTCTTAATCGCTGTTACTTCGTTTGGTGTGTAATTGTTCTGCGGTCCCGCAACCACCAGAACGTTGCAGTCACTTGGAACGGCGGTCTTGTCGATCAGGGTGATGGCTAGCGACTGATAATTATCCCGATCGAGGAGAGTCTTGAACTGGGACAGGCCGTTGCTGCCGGTTTCATCCAGCGAGTGTTCCTGACTGCCGCTGACGACGCATACCCTGCGAACGCCTTTGAGGTCCTTGAGGAATGCGCCCGTGATACCTTCTTCGTTTAAAGATTTAGCTTCTTCGCGCCTGGGACCAATCTGGACGTAAGCCGTTCCGGGAAAGCGCAAGCCATACTCTTTGGCGACGGTGGGCTGTTTTTGGTAGTCGATATATTGAACGTGAACTTTCGATGAGAGGTTCTTATAACGATCAAGAATGCCCCGTGCCTGCTCGAAATTACTCGACTTATCGAAGTAAGTGATCGTTGCGTCCTGCTTCAGGCCCTTAACCACTTTCTGTGTTTCCTGAGATAGCGTGAACCGTTTGTTGCTGGTAGTGTCAATGGTTTTGTTATACCGGTTTCCCAACCAGTTCACAAGCACCAGAATGGCAATGACAACAATGGTGTAAAGCGTGGCTGTCGCGCCAAAGCGCGCTTGCCTTCCACCCAGCATCTCTCTTCGCGTCTTTGCAACCGTTAGCTCTGGCATTTATGCTCTCCACCGCATGGATTCCAGGGAGCGAGCGGTCAGGAACAAGCCCAGGAAAATCATAGAAACGTAATAGATAAGATCTTTCGTGTCGATCACCCCGCGCGAGAAGCTGTCCATGTGACTTACGATCGACAAATAGTTGAGAACCTGAACGGCAACGGAATTGCCGAACGAAGTGGTCCAGTTCAGAATCCAGAGCACTAATGCAAACGCGAAGCCGACGGCGCCGGCAACAATCTGATTGCGCGTTAGGGTCGAGATAAATGCCCCGAACGACAGCAGGCATGCGCCTTGCAGCACGATACCAAGAAATCCGGTAGCTACCGGTTTCCAGTCAGGGTTGCCGTACATGAACAGAAAGGAGTAATCGGCGGCGAGTACGGCCAGCAGCGCGCAATACATAAGCAAAGAAGCAAGCCATTTGCCGATGATGATCTCTAAATCGTGAACCGGAGACGTGATCAGGAGTTCGATGGTGCCCATCCGCTTCTCTTCCGCGAAGAGCCGCATACTGATGAGCGGGATGAGAAATAGGCCGACCACCGCAATATTTGAGAACAGAGGCGCAATCACCTGCTCATTGATGTTCATCGGCATGGATTGCCCACTCATCTGGCCTTCAAGGGAATAGCGCACGAAACTGGCGCTGATGATATAGGTGAACACGCCGCTGAGGAACGCAAATATCGTGAGCAACACCCAGGCGATTGGGGAAACGAAATAGGAGTACAACTCGCGGCGGCAGATTGTCCAGATGTTTCTCACTGCACGCCTCCGGCAACAACGTCCGGCACAATCCCTGATTCGGCCGGTGCACCGGTCGCGTGCTGGGGGTGCGAGCCAGTGAGCTCAAGAAAGATGTCTTCCAGAGTGAGGGTCGTCGATTTAAGCTCCAGCAAATTCCATCCGGCATTGACGATGGCGCGGGCGACTTCGGGCCTTGGATTCTGTCCCTGCAAGCTTTCGACCTCGTAAATGAACCGATCGCCGGCCGCGACCTTCTCAAGGACCTTGCTGACCCCCGGAACCTGTTCCAGCCGCTGCCGGACCGCGAGCTGGTCAGCACCCCCCGCAGTATCAACCTGGACCTGGATGGCAGAACTGACACTGCCGCGCGACTTCAAATTTTCGACGGAATCTGTCGCGACCAGCCGGCCCTTATCGATGATGATGACCTTTTGGCACACTGCTTCCACCTCCGGCAGGATGTGGGTGCTAAGAATGATAGTGTGCTCGCCGGAAAGGCTCTTGATCAGTTCACGGGTTTCATTAATCTGTTTCGGGTCGAGGCCGGAAGTAGGCTCGTCAAGTATAAGCACATCAGGATTGTGGATGATGGCCTGCGCAAGGCCGACGCGCTGGCGATAGCCCTTCGAAAGTTTTGAAATCAGCTTGTCCTTTACATCGGACACGGCGCAGCGTTCCATAACCTGCTCCGTCCTGTTCTTGATTTCCGCGCCTGGCATATTCTTCAGGCGGGCGACAAACGCGAGGTAATCCTGAACGCCCATCTCTGGATAGAGCGGCGGTGCTTCCGGCAGGTAGCCGATGTGCTTTTTCACTTCGTAGGGCTGCTCGAATACATCAAATCCCGCCACCCTGGCCTTGCCTGACGTCGGCGGCATGAAGCACGTCAGAATTCGCATCGTGGTGGTCTTGCCGGCCCCATTAGGCCCCAGAAAACCAACGATGTCACCCTTCTCGACCGAAAACGAGATGTTGTTCACGGCCACATGACGCGCATATCTCTTCGATAAACCTTCAACCTGAATCATATGGTTTGACAAGGAAGACTAGGATCAACAGGGTAGGTGAACCCGTCTTCGGCTGTAACGCTTGAAAACAACAGAATAGAGACTGAGAGAATCGCTGTCAATTATGACGAGCGAACACCTGGGGCTGTTAGCGAACCGTCAACTTACAAAGCTTCTAGTCCGCCGAACTCAGCCCAATAATTTGAAATCCAGCATCGACAAATAATATATTTCCGGTAACTCCTCGTCCAAGATCACTGGCCAGAAACACAGCGGCGTCGGCAACTTCGGCCGGGTCGGTGTTCCGCCGCAGCGGAGCGATATTCGCGGCCCCGAGCATTTTTGAAAAATCTTTCACGGCGCGGGCCGAAGCGGTCTTGATTGGCCCCGCAGAAATGGCATTCACTCTTATATTCGCCGGTCCAAGATCGTTCGCCAAATAGCGCATACAGGCTTCTAGCGCGGCTTTGGCCACGCCCATAACATTGTAGTTCTGGACGACGCGCGTCGACCCCAGGTAAGTGAGCGTCATGATCGATCCGCCCGCAGTCATAAGCGGCGCCACGGCCCGCGAGACGGCCACCAGAGAATAGGCGCTTACTTCCTGGGCTAGCAGGTAACCATCACGGCCGGTCTCTAGAAAGGGCCGGGTCAAATCCTCACGATTGGCGAAAGCGATGCTGTGCACCACGGAATGAATCGGGGCACGCTGCTTTAACTCGGAGGCGAGGCCCTCGAGTTCCTCCTGCTTCGTAACGTCGCAATTGAGAACGCTGACCGCTTTCAGCTCGGCTCCCAGTTCCTCCACGGTTTGGCGCTGGCGCTCGCCCTGATAAGTGAGAACCAGCGACGCACCTTCCCGGACGAACGCAGAGGCTATCGCGTAGGCGATACTCCACTTATTGGCTACGCCTAGAACCAGCGCGGTCTTGCCGGCGAGCAATTCTGGCATGAATTGCCATTGTAACGTGCGGGCCGCCCGGACACGGCGTCATGATCCCGAGTGCTCCGCTTCTGACTTGCTCAAGCGTGGGGTGTGAGTTGGAAGAAAGTGGAAGCGCCGGCCGAGTATCGCTTTAACGATTAGGTGATCGGTGCTATGGGTCACGCCGACGCCGACCCCGAAGTTGAATTCCCACTCGGGTCCGAAATTGAGATCAACGGCCGGAAAGAACTGCTGCTGCTGGGCGTAGAAGGGGTCGAAACCGGTGAGCGGGCCGGTTTCGCCGTAATATTCGAAGCCGCCGGCCAGCAGTTTTGTGAACTGATAGCTGAGCTTGACGGCTGGCGAAAAAGTGAGACCCTGCGGAACAGTCGGGCCGTGAAATGATCTTTCGAGAGCAGGATTAAAGGAGATGTACCAGGGCCCGATCTGCTTGTCGACAATCGGGCGGATCTCCCACGTCCAGGTATCGCGCGAGAAGATCGGCCGCTGGTAGCCAACCTCCATCGACAGGCTCACGCCGACGGGCCACCTCCAACTGTCCGGCACACGGACGCGCGGCCGGATGTGATCGCCCACCCATTTGTAGCCCTGGCCGTTCGGACCCACGCTGGTGAAGATGTAGAAACCAGTCTCGAACCAGTTATTCCAGCCTTGGGTAATCTCCACCGTCTCGTGCTCCTGGTTGTTGGTCGGATAAGTCCCATCTACTGTATCTTTAGTCCCTTCTGCTGTGAAGTTGCTGTGAAGCTCCACCATTGTTCGGCCGGGTAGCACAGTATCGGAACCGTAGACTTGAATCTCATAGTTACCCTGCGCGTATGCGCTTACAGGATAGCCGGTGATTAAGAGAACGAAACTGGGAAGGCTTAGAAGGGTAATGATATACAGCTTCTGGATTACCAAAGGCATTGCTTATCGTTTCGGGTGCAGAATCAGCTTCTGCACCCGCCAATTCAGCAGCTCGGCGACATAGATCTCGTTTTCCGATGGGCATGCCAGTTCGTGAATCCAGCCGAATTGTTTTCGCAGCCGCCCGGACCGTCCAAGCATCCCGAGTACTTTGCCATCGAGGGTTAGCTTATACACGCGCCCGGGGAATGCGTCCGCGCTGTACAAATACTGCGTAGGACCCGGCGTGATGCAGATTGCCCAGGGTGAACCGGGCTGCATGGTCGCTGATGTTTGCGGCCCCGGGCGGCTGCCCATCCAGGGCTGGGCGTCTGCCGGCGCCGCTACGTCGATCCTGATTTCACGCAGAAATTTTCCATCGTGATCGAACACTTGGATGCGGCGATTGCCGCGGTCGGCAACATAGATGTTGCCCTGCGCGTCCGCCGCAATGCTGTGCGGCGTGTTGAACTCACCCGGCCCTGCGCCCGGTTGTCCCCACTGCTTTACCCAATCGCCATCTTTGTTGTACTTGGCCACTCGTGAGTTGATGTAGCCATCACTTATGAAAATATTGCCTTCGGAATCCCACGTGACATCGGTTGGTTGCCGGAACTCACCGTTCACCGCGGGACGCGGCGGCTTGACGTGTGTCCAGGGACCGTCATTTTCGTCAGCAGCCTCTTTTTTTGCGCCCGAACACCATCGTGACCCGCCCTTCAGGATCGAATTCAACGATCATGTCAGAGCCCTTATCGATTACCCAGATGTTGTCATGCGCGTCGACGCGAACGGCATGCGCAAAGGACCAGGCGTACAAGTTCTTGCCGATCTCGCGCAGGTACTTCCCGTCGGGTGCGAACTCCAGCAGTTGGGCCGCGGCAGCCCCGTAAGCGGGCCCCGTGGTGTTGCCCCGCGACAGCACGAAGACGTGTCCTTTGGAATTGACCGCAACGCCGGCCGCCTCGCTCAGGTACAGATTCGGAGGCAGTTTTAAGAAGTTGGGAACGGAATCGTAGGGAATCTCAGGCGCGGACTGCTGGCCGAAAGCCGCCGTGCTGAGCGCTGCCAGTATCAAAGCTAAGCGAGGTTTCAAGGAGGACTCCTCAGGTTTAGACAACCGCTCTCAGTGAGCGTACACCACGCGAGAACTTAGCCATCGGCCCGCAACTAATATTCCTGTGCGTTCAATGCATGGAGTCACTCATCTCGCCTTTGTCTTTATCTCGTGTCTCTGTTGCACATCTCTGAGCGCCGTCGCGCAAACAAAGCGAGTGATTATTCCGTCTCGCATTGTGGCACGAATCAACGAGACGAACCGTCAGATTCTTCGCGGCAACACACATCCTCTTGCCCGTGCCGAGTTCGATCGCGGCTTGGCAGAGCCCGACCTGCCAATGGATCGCATGCTGCTCGTCTTGAGCCGGAGCGCGCAGCAGGACACGGAGCTGCAGGATCTGTTGCAGGAACAGCATGATCGCTCCTCACCGCGGTATCATCGCTGGCTCACTCCTGACGAATTTGGATTGCAATTCGGCCCGGCGGAAACAGATCTGCATGCCATTACTACATGGTTGGAATCACACGGCATGAAAGTAGCGCGCGTGTCGCGAGGGCGAAGCATAATCGAGTTCTCCGGCACAGCGGCCCAAGTGGAGGCTACTTTTCACACCGAGATTCATAGATACGTAGCGGGCGGAGAAGAACACCTCGCAAACGCAAAAGATCCGGAAATACCGGCCGCTCTTACACCCGTTATAGCGGGAATTGCCACACTCTATAATTTCAAGGCGCGGCCGCAGTCGATTCTGTCGCAAACGAGTTTCAAGCGGGAAGCTCAAGCGAACCCTGCATTCACTTCTGCTAGCGGGGACCATGCGCTCTCACCCGCCGACTATGCGGTCATATACAACATCAATCCGCTATTCCAGGCAGGCATTACTGGAGCGGCCGCGGTCATAGGAGTGGTGGGCCGCAGCAATATCAAAGTACAGGATGTGATCGATTTCCGCCGTAACTTCGGCCTTTCAGCGAACGCTCTACAGGTTATCGTGAACGGTCCGGATCCGGGCGATCTGGGCGGTGGTGAAGAAGCCGAGGCGGTTCTGGATGCGTCGTGGTCTGGAGCAACCGCGCCGGGCGCAATGGTGAAACTGGTCGTCTCCGGTTCCACGAACACCACCGACGGTATCTTCCTGTCCGAGGAATACATCATCGATAACAATCTGGCTGATGTGATGACGGAGAGCTTCGGAGGCTGCGAGGCAAACAACACACAGGCGCAGGCTGCCGTGATCGCCTCTTTGGCGGAACAGGCAGCAGCACAAGGTATCACGTATGCCGTCGCAGCCGGAGATTCAGGTTCGGCGGGCTGCGATGATCCCAATACCGAGAGCTATGCGACGGGGCCACTCTCAGTCAATGTCCTCGCCTCGACACCCTACACCGTGGCGGTAGGCGGCACCGAGTTCGAAGACTGGAACATCAGCGATTATTGGAAACCTGGGAATAACACCAACGGGGCTTCCTCCATTTCCTATGTGCCGGAGATGGTCTGGAATGAAGCCCCTACTCTCTGGGCCGGAGGCGGCGGGGTGAGCAGAATTTTCTCGAAACCGCCCTGGCAAACCGGAGTCGCTGGAATTCCCAACGACGGAGCACGTGACGTGCCAGACATCTCGTTGACCTCGGCCGGGCACGACCCGTACCTGATTTGCCTATCCGGTTCCTGCCAGGCAACCTCGAGCGGTCAGATTCAGTTTGCGGGAATAGCCGGAACATCGGCGGCAACACCTGCGTTTGCCGGGATCATGGCGCTAGTAAAGCAAAAGACTGGATCAAGGCAGGGACAGGCTAATTACGGGCTCTATCGTTTGGCAGCAGCAGAGAATCTCTCGCTGTGCGATGCCAGTAATGCCTTCGCCCTGCCCGCCGGCAATTGCATCTTCAACGATGTAACTTCAGGCAGTAACTTCGTGCCCGGCCTAGCTAGCCCTTTGATAGAGTACTTTGCTTCAACCGGTTACGATATGACCACCGGGCTCGGCTCTATCAACGTCGCCAATCTGGTAAATCAGTGGAGCAATGCGGACAGTTCCGGTTCGAAAATGCTGATCAGCATCGATCAGCCGGCCAATCAGTCATCGGTGCTCACCGGTAAAGTTCAGTTTGCCGGTTGGGCCTTGGGCGATACCGGCCCGATTACGACGGTTACTTACAATATTGACGGCATCCCATACGGCGCGGCTATTTACGGTTCGAGCCGGGCGGATGTATGCGCTCTATACCAAAATCGGACGGGCTGCCCCACTGTCGGCTGGAGTTTCCTCTTCGATACCACGCTCCTGGGCGACGGCTTTCATAGCGTTGACATCATGGCCGTCTCGACTACCGGACAAAGCCATACCGCAACTGCCAGCTTTGCCGTTGCGAACGCCTTGCCCCCGATGCGGATCTGCATCGATTCGCCGAGTACTCAAAACGGCCCGCTGACCGGTCCGGCCACTTTTGCCGGTTGGGCGATTGATGATTTTGCACCTATCGGTAGCATTGCCGTCTCAATAGACGGCGTGCCTCAGGGAAGCGCCAGCTACGGTGACGGCCGCCCCGACGTATGCGCAGTGTATCCCGGCAGAGCGGGTTGTCCAAACGTCGGCTGGTCTTTTCTTTTGGACACAAGTCTGCTTCCCGACGGTCTCCATACGCTGGGAATAACGGGCACTTCGGTCGGAGGACGACATGCTGTTACCACCGCTACTTTCACGACCTCGAACGCACTCGCGAATCCAATCAGAATATCGGTAGATCAACCAAACTCAAAAAGCCTGCCACTCAGCGGCGTTGCGGGCCTTGGCGGCTGGGTCATCGACGATCAAGCCGGGATTAACTATGTGGCGCTTTCAATCGATGGTGTCGCTTATGGGAATGCGAGCTATGGCGGCAATAGGCCAGATGTCTGTTCGATATTTTCGGGGAGAGCGGGGTGTCCAGATGTCGGGTGGAATGCGCGAATCGACACCACATTACTCTCTGATGGCCCGCATGCGCTACAGGTCACTGCTACATCGTCAACCGGTCAGCACTCCACGGCAACGATGCCGTTCGAAGTGGCTAACCTGACTGGGAATTCGATCAGGATTTCAATCGATACCCCAAATCCTCAAAGCGGCGCCGCGATTGCTGGGATCATTGTCGGTGGCTGGGCGATGGACGACAACGGCTCGATTGCGCAAGTCACAGTATCGGTGGACGGTGTTGCGCTCGGGAGCGCGAGCTACGGATCGAACCGTCCGGACGTATGCGCTCAATTTCCCGATCAGGCCGGCTGTCCGAATGTCGGCTGGACTTTTCAGCTTGATACGACGCCTTTGTCGAACGGGACGCATACCGTCGAGGTGACCGCGCTCTCGAGTACAGGGGAGCACGCCACCAATAGCAGCTCGTTGATTGTCGCGAATTGGGTCGGAAATCCAACCAGAATTTCGATCGATCAGCCAAATGCCGGCCAGTCGCCTTTCACCGGCATAGCAAGCTTTGCAGGCTGGGCAGTAGATGATTACTCCGCGCTCTCGAACGTGGCGGTTGCGATTGATGGAATCCCATATGGAAACGCGCTTTACGGCGCAAGCCGCCCCGATGTGTGCGCCGTCTACCCGGGCAGGTTTGGGTGCCCGAACGTGGGTTGGAGCTTTGCGCTAGACACCACAATGCTTCCGGACGGCATTCATCTGCTTGAGGTGAGCACGGTTTCAAGCCAGGGTTGGCACTCAACCGCCACGTCTACTTTCTCGGTGGCAAATATCGACAGTAATGGGATTCGGATTTCGATTGACCGGCCAAGCTCGGTGGGCGGACCGGTGAGCGGTCTTACGGGCCTTTTAGGATGGGCTTTCAGCAATACTTTCCCGGCCGCGGGCGTTCTGATTTCCATTGACGGCATCTCATACGGGAACGCTCTGTATGGCTCGAGCCGTCCGGACGTGTGTAGTGTCTACCCTTACGTCCCATTCTGCCCGAACGTGGGGTGGAGCTTCACGCTTGATACCACGCATTTAAGCAATGGTCCACACAAGCTAGAGGTGGCGCTCCAGGTGTTTTTGGGCGCAGGGGGAACGGTCGCCACCTGGTTCACGGTTGCGAACCCAGTCGTCAACTGACGGGCCCATCCTTATTCGCCCATTTTCCGCTCCGCTTCCGCGTCCAGCAGGTAAAGAATTACCCGGAATGGCATTCCCGCCAGCTCGGGCTTGTCCTCAATATCGGGGCGCACGTCGAGTAAGGCGCGTTCCATCAGGTAGGTGGTAAGCAGGGTCTCCTGGTCCGCCTCTGTGGGCGGCATGAAGCGAGCGCCCTTAGCGGCTTTCCAGTAGCCACGCAAGAATGCCGCGCTCACATGCGAATACCAGAACCTGGCCCACATCCGCACCGTGTACCTGTTGCCGGCTGCACTTTCACCTTCAGGCGGACTCACCCGCCGAAGTGCAGTTTGCACTGCGTAGCCCAGAGAAACCAGCATGCTGGTAACGTCCCGGATGGGGCAACGCTTAATTCGCCGCTCGCTGACGTGCTGATGCGGATCTCCCTCGAAGTCGAAAATAACAACGTCTTCGCCTGTTACAAGCACATGTCCAAGATGCAGGCGTCCATGAAAGCGCGTTCGTTCTGAGCGGATGCGCTGTGCGAACACAGCCCGGAGCTTTGCAACAATGGCGTTTTCCCGCTCCAGCACCTTGGCCGCGAGCAGCCGAACGTCAGGGCTCATCTCTGAATACCTCTGCCGAATGAATTCCAGGCGGCGCCCCAGCAGCCCTATATAGCCGTGAAACAGCCCCTGACGATAGAAATCGTTAAACGGCTCAGGCGCAAACGCCGGATCCGCGGTGTTACTCGCCAGTACAAGATGCAGCTCCGCTATCCGCTGGCCCATTCTCTCCGCTAGCGACAGGTACGGCCCAACGATGTCGGTCGCTATCTGAGGAGGGTTGCCGAGCGCAAACCTGAGTTGATAAATGTTTGTCGGCGCGGAGTTCTGTAGGTCGGCATTAGATACCTTTGAATCCCTGACTTGCTCGAATAAGTCATCCAGATGTTTCCGGGTCAGTTGCCACGCCGTACCGTCATTCGCGACGAACCCGTGGAGCACGCCGATGACAGTCGATTCACCGGACGGCTCGTGATATTCGAGCGAGCCGGCGAACGGTGCGGCGTTCGGGAATGGACCGGGCAGCTGCTCTGTAAGTACCCGTCCCATTTCCACCCCGGGATGAATGCCGGGTTCCACCTCCCGGAGAAGTTTGAATACGAATCGATCCCCAAATCGAATGGAGGTGTTTATTTCCGACGCGGTTAGCAGGCCGGGTTCCAGGTTGGGGTGCGTCGCGCCCCACAGGTTTCGAAATTCGCGATTCCGCGAGGCTGTCAAGGTGCCCCGTTCGCCCGTGAACCGTCGACGTCGGGCGAAGGCTTCCAGTAATGCGGTGCAAAACTCAGCGCTCTGTACCGCTGTGTACAGCAGGCCCTGAGCGCCGTTGGGCCCCCGGACATCGGCTATCAGTGCATCCGGGTGCTCATTGCGCATGCTGCTGGCCTCTTCGCCCGTTGCGAAACCCATGGGCACCGCAAAAGTCTCCGGATCGCCGGTCGTGTATTCAATGTGGATAAGTCCCATCCGGTACTTGTCGTGCGTAATCGAGATCGATTCGGTTAGCTCAATAGAGCGGAATCGCCTGTCCTTTGATGGAAACCAGCGGCGCGACTGAAGGAACCGGGGAAGAAGTGAGGCGATGCTTGCTTTCACCGCCGGGTCCCAGATGTCATCCAGCGATGGGAGAGCAAGTACGGGCACCTGCAACCGCCCTGCTTCGACAGACGGCGCAGCTACTGTAACCGGGACCTCCCGTTGCTCCAACGTAAACCAGAAAAATGAGTTCGGACCGAGCGTCAGCGGATAATAGCTTTCGCCGACAGCGGGAAAGTCCGTCTGGCCGAACATCTCCACCGGCGTATAATTCTGGAATTTATGCAAATCGAGCTGCACGGCTTGCGCAAAGCGGGATAGATTGGCCACGACCAGGATGACTTCGGCCTCGTAACGCCTGAAGTAAGCCAGAACGTGCTGGTTGGATGGCCGGAGAAATTCTATGGTTCCGCGGCCGAACGCCTTGTACCGCTTCCGGAGCGCGATCAAACGCTTGGTCCAATTGAGAAGGGAATTGGGATTATCTTGCTGCGATTCCACGTTGATGGCTTCGTAGTGGTAAGCAGGATCAATATTGACCGGAAGGTACAATTTCTGGGGATTTGCGGAGGAGAAGCCAGCGTTGCGATCCGGGCTCCACTGCATCGGGGTCCGAACCCCGTTCCGATCGCCCAGATAAACGTTGTCGCCCATCCCGATCTCGTCGCCGTAGTACATGATGGGGGTGCCCGGCATTGAGAACAGCAAAGCATTCAGAACTTCGATGCGAGCGCGGTCGTTTCCCAGAAGAGGCGCGAGCCTCCGCCGGATGCCTAAGTTGATGCGGGCCCGCTGATCCGCTGCATACCAGCGGTACATGTAATCGCGTTCTTCGTCGGTGACCATCTCCAGGGTCAGCTCGTCGTGATTACGAAGGAACATGGCCCACTGGCAGTTTTCGGGAATAGCCGGAGTCCGCTTCAAGATCTCGACAATCGGCAAGCGGTCTTCCAGGCGCAGGGCCATGAACAGACGCGGCATAAGCGGAAAGTGGAAACTCATGTGGCATTCGTCGCCGTTCCCGAAATACGCAACGGCATCCTCGGGCCACATGTTCGCTTCCGATAACAGCATCCGGTTCGGGAACCTGGCATCCACGTGATGCCGAAGCTCCTTCAGAAAAGCGTGCGTCTCGGGCAGATTTTCGCAGCTCGTGTCCTCGCGTTCATAAAGATACGGAATGGCGTCCAGCCGGAAACCGTCTACGCCCATGGCGGCCCAGAAATCGAGGGCGTGCATAACCGCGCGCCGCACCAGTGGACTGTCAAAATTCAGGTCTGGCTGATGGGCGTAAAACCGGTGCCAGTAGTACGCCTTGGCGACCGGATCCCAGGTCCAGTTCGACGGCTCGAAGTCTTTGAAAATGATTCGGGTACCGGAGTATTTGTCGGGTGTGTCGCTCCACACATAAAAATCGCGCCAGCGCGATCCGGGTTCGGAGCGGCGGGACCGCTGAAACCATTCGTGCTGATCGGACGTGTGATTGATAACAAGCTCGGTAATGACGCGCAGCCCGCGGCGATGAGCTTCCCGGAGAAAGATCTGGAAATCCCGTAAGGTGCCAAACGCCGGGTGCACGCTTCGAAAATCTGAAATGTCGTAGCCGTCGTCCTTGCCTGGCGAAGGGAAGAACGGAAGCAGCCAGATGGCCGTGATGCCCAGATCCTCTAAATAGTCAAGTTTCTCGGCCAGGCCGCGGAAGTCCCCCGTCCCATCGGCGTTGCTGTCATAGAACGCACGAACGTGAGCTTCGTAAATGATCGCGTCTTTGTACCAAAGCGGATCCCCGTCCAGTCCGCTGCCGATATGGGAATGTTGCATGAAGTTTCGCGAGATTCGATCCCCCGGAAAAAGGTACCGGGTGCACGCCTGTCTGACATCAAATCGCCAGTCTCCGTTTCGACGGCCCCGGATCGTATGCTAGTCCTATCATCCATGAAATGCTGGTGGACAGCACTACTCTTTGCTGCGCATGCGCTCTTCTGCCTGCTTGAGCTCGGGAGTGAACTCGGAACCAAAATCCGCTGGCTCGAACACCTGACGAATTTCGATCTCGCACTCGCCCTTAAGCGGGTTGGGGCAGCGCTTCACCCATTCAATCGCCTCTCCCTTAGACTTCACCTGGAACAGCCAGAAACCGGCAATGAGTTCCTTCGTCTCGACGAAAGGCCCGTCAATAACGGTGCGGTTCCGTCCAGAGAAGCGGACGCGTACCCCCTTTGAGCTCGGTTGGAGTCCTTCGGCCGCCAGCAGAATGCCGGCTTTCATCAGTTCTTCGTTGTACTTCCCCATTTCTGTCAGGAGCTTCTCAGTTGGCATAACTCCCGCCTCGCTATTCTTGTCTGCCTTGACCATAACCATGAATCTCATCGTCGTGTCTCCTTCTGGCTACACATCGAATCTCCGGCCGCGATTTCGACAGCCTCTGCCCTTTTTTGCGATTTTGCGGTTAGAATATCAGCTTCAAAGCCAATTGGATCTGCCGCGCGGAAGTGGTGCCGTCGGGCTGAGTGACAGTAGACAAAGCTTGCCCGAACGTTCCGGGGGATGCCAGCGTATCTCCGGAGGTTCCGGGTTGCCCGAACTGAATGCGGTTGAATACGTTGTAACATTCGGCGCGAAATTGCAGATTGATTCGCTCCGTAATGCTCGTATTCTTCGCCAGATTTAAATCGGTGTCGTAGTAGCGCGGCCCGGTGAAAGTGTTCCGCCCCAGGTTTCCAGGCCGGCCAAATGGCTGGATAGCGAAGGCAGTAATCGGAGGGCCAACTTGGTTTCTGGGAGAATCTGCGGGGATGGATGGATCGCCGACGAGGTCTGGACGATTGCTCAGTCCCGTGTATTCCGAGTCTCGGCTGCTATAGATGTCGAATGGAGCTCCGCTTTGAAATGTAGATAGGCCGGACAGTTCCCATCCGCCGATGACTCGCGCGGCTATCCCATGATTGAAATGCGCATGGCCAGGACCAAACGGCAGTTGGAAGACGTAATTGAGGATTAGCCGATGTCTCAGATCGTAATCCGAACTTCCGCGCTCCTCGTGCAGGTTGAAAGAATTTCGTGCGATATTGCGGTTTCCCGCCGTCGCCACCAGTGGATCCGCCGCGTCATCGATCGCATGCGACCAGGTATAAGCTGCCTGGAACTGCACTCCGTGGCTGAACTGCTTATTAAACGTTGTTTGCAAACCGTTGTATGTGCCATTCCCGATAGAGCGAATAACGACCGGCTCGTCAAAGGCGAGATTGCCTGTTACCTGCGGCAGCCCAGCAAACGGCCCGAACCGCAGCGCGCCTCCGGAAACGTCGAGCGGCAGTGTGCCATTTGCATGCGCGGCCGCGACCAGCCACGGCAGCGGCGGGTTTCCATCAACGGAACGGAAGAGCCGGTGCGTGCCGGAACCGACGTAATTCACTTCGAGAATCATGCCGCTCCCCAACTGGCGCTGGATGCCAACGTTCCAGGCCTGCGTATATGGAGTCTTGAGATTTGGATCAAGAACCGTGATGCCGCTTAGCAGACTCCCATCCTGGACACTCGCGGAGGGAGCGGGCTGCGTTGACGGTGGAGGCAGTGAACTCAGCGTTACGAGCGGTGTGCCAGGGAAGGTCTGATTTGGAAAATTGTTTACGCCTGCCACGAAAGGTGGATCGCCTCTCAAATTCTCAAACAGGTTTCCAAACACCCGATCGTGGAAAATGCCATATCCGATGCGGAATGATGTTTTGCCGTCGTGAAACGGATCCCAGGCCAGTCCCAGGCGCGGCTCCAAATCCGAAGGATCGCTATAGTAAAGCGGCAGCCCGGTTCCCGGCCCAACCGTCTGAAACGTGATCGGCGGTGTACTCCCTGGTTGCTGATACAAGAGATTTGAGAAATTTCCGTTCCGCTCGAAAGGAACGCCGTTGTATTCGTAACGCAGGCCGAGATCCAGTGTGAGATTTGTTCGAATCTTCCACTGATCCTGGATAAAGAAACCGTATTCGTGCTGCACAAACCTGCGGAAGTCGGTTGGAGTGCGGACGCCTGCGGCGTTGAAAAACTGGGTTTGCGACTGAACCCCGGGCACTCCGAGCAGAGCCGCTGCCATGGTCTGAATCACCTGGTCACTTGCGCACGCACCGGCGCAGTTCACAATCGGAATACCGAAATCGCCGAAAGCTGTGAAATCCACTGTTGGCCGGGCACTGAATGCGTCGTAGCCGTTGTCGTAAACGTACCGGAACTCAGCGCCCATCTTGACGTTGTGTTTGCCAGATATCCAGGACAAGTGATCCACATAGGTCCAAGTCCCTGCCCGCCGGAATTGGCCGTTGCTATCTCCCAATGCGCCGCAGCCAAAATTTGTAATGGTCGGAACGTTCGTTGAGGTGATAAAGCTGTAATCGGTTCCGAATCCAAACGGATCCAAAGCGCCGTTCTTGTCGATGACATTGCGCCCGTTACAGGTGAACAGGTCGTCTGTCCTGTTCAGACCGAAGCGGAACTCGTTCACCAGAGCTGGCCGTAAGGCCGCGATGAAGTTGAATGCTCCATTCTGGCCCTGCTGGCTGGTGGCAATGCCCCCCACCCCCGGGAAAATTTCGTCCAGAGAGTTGCCGTTCCTCAATCCGTTGTAGATGTAACGCGCAGACACACTGTACTTTTCGCTGAAGTGGTGATCCAGCCGGAAGGTTACGTTGGCGGCGTTCTCCGGCTCGCTGGTTGGGAAGAAATAAGTGCCTCTTATGCTGTCCACTGCCGGGCCGTTCGGATTGGGATAGAGCGCCAGAATCTTTTGCATGGTTGGATCGAGCGGTAGTCCCAGCGCGTTGTTAGGCGATGCCGGATCCGCAAGATTGATCGGCTGTCCGTTATAGTTGAAGACACCAGTTTTGAAAGCAGCCGTGGGCACAGTGGATGAATTCGTTAGGGTAGTCCGGAAACGGTCCCACTCTGAATTCACAAAGAAAAATGTCTTGTCCTTGACAATCGGGCCGCCAAGTGAGAATCCGAACTGATTGCGGACGAACGGATTCTGCGGATCGGGCGTTGGATTGAAATAATCGCGTGCGGCCAACGCGTTCACGCGGTTGAATTCATAGGCGTCTCCGTGAAACTGATTTGATCCGCTGCGTGTCACGACGTCAACAATCGCGCCAGAATTGCGCCCGAACTCGGGAAGAAAGTTATTGGTGATTACCCGAAATTCCTGCGTCGAATCCGGATTGATCGCGCTGATCCCGCCTGGTATGCCAGGCACTGAGGCATCATTGTTATCCACGCCGTCCAGCAGAAAATTGTTGTTTCGCTCGCGCTGCCCATTCACCGAAAAACCGCCCAGCGAACTGCTTGTCTGCAGGCTACCGGGCGATAAGAGTACAAGCGAGTAGGGATCCCGCGTGATCAGCGGTAGATCCAAAATCCGTCTTTCATCAACCACATTGCTGAGTTGCGCGTCCTCCAGGTTTATGGTCGGCACGCTTGTTCCGGCTACATCGACCGACTGGGTAACGGCTCCCACAGCAAGCGTTCCGTTCAAGGTGAGATTCTCGGCAACGGTGATCTGGACTTTTTGGAAATTCAGCCTCGAGAAGCCCTGTTTCTCAACACCCACGTCATACTGCCCCACATCCACGTTCGGAATGGAATACGTTCCGGAATTGTCAGTAGTAGCCGTGCGCACCGCCCCGGTGGCAACATTCTTAGCGTTTACCTTCGCGTCCGGCACACCCGCGCCGCTTGCGTCCGTAATGGTTCCAGAGATGCTGGCTGTCTGGGCCGGTAGCGCGAGCGCGGTAAAAAAAACTAAAACAAAAAGCCAAAAAGCCTTAGATAAATTCGCAATACCATTGCGCATTCCAACCCCTCTCCCCAATTGAGCAACTTAACGGTATTGAGAATTGGTATATCACATTTGCTAACAGGACGTGTGGCCTTGCGCTTCTTCAAAGCATTCCCGTATTGTCCGTCCGATCCGCATATATTCATCAAGGCTCCCCGGTTTCTGTATGTAGCAGCTTGCCTGTGCCGCGGCATCGTGCTGCGCGTCGGGCGGAAAGGAACTCAACACGACAACTGGCAGGCGCAGCAGATTCGGTCTTGCGCGAATCCAGCGCAAAACCTGCAGCCCGTCGACGGTCTTAAGGTTCAAATCAAGAATGACCAGGTCGGGTCTCGGAGTGCCCTCGTAGGGCGGTTCTGAGTTCAGGTAGGTAATGGCCGGGGCTCCATCGTCAAGAACAACCGCTTCGAAGGTCATTTCCTTAGCCAGCGCCATCCGGGTGATGTAAACATCGGCTGGATTGTCTTCGACGATCAGAACCCGGACAACTTGTTCGGCGGAGGTCATCATTAGATTTTTTTCAATGCCGGCGGGCCGTCGGCGTCCGGAATGCTGAAGTAGAATTTCGAGCCTCGGCCCGGCTGCGATTCAACCCAGATCCGTCCCCCATAGTGCTGAACAATCCTGCGGCAAATTGCGAGCCCCATGCCCATCCCGGATTCATCCGTTCGATTCAACCTCTTGAATACTCCGAAGATTCGTTCATAGGCAACAGGCGGAATACCGATGCCGCTATCTTGCATTGCGAACCTCCAGCCGGAGTTCCCCCGATCCGCGGAAATCTTAATTTGCGGCGCCCGAGCACCGCGGTACTGGAGGGCATTGTCCAGCAGCAGCTCCCAAATCCGCAGCAGATGCGACGCTTGCATGTGAACGACCGGTAAAGGCCCAATGGCAATTGACCCGTTCGTCTCTTCGAGCATCGGTAGATAGCGGTTCAAGGCTTGATTTAGAACTGCCGCCGTCTCCGTTGCCTCATTCGGTGTTTCCATGTTATCGACAGCTCTGACCCAGTCCACCAGGCTCCGAACCATGGCGTGCATCCGCTGCGCGCTGCCCAATGCATAACCCAAAACCTGCTCCGATTGCGCATCCAGCATCCCTCGAATGGATCGGCCCAGAAGCTCAGTGCAGACCGCAACGGTTCTGATCGGCTCCTGAAAATCATGAGCCGTTACTTGCGCGAACTGCTCCAACATATAGTTGGACCGCGCCAATTGCCTGGCGTGGGTTGCCAGCGCATGTTCGGCCTTCAATCTCTCCCGCTGCTGCATAACGAGCAGAATGATCGCCACAGACTGGCACAGGATGAAAAGAAGGCCGCCCCACACCCAAATAGGATGCAAAGCGTAGAATGACTTTGGGCGATTAATCACTATGCTTCCCGCCGGAAGCATGGAGATTGGAATACGCCAGCGAACCAACTGACGCCAGTCAAATTCATAAGGGCTGGGGCTATCCCATCGAATGCCGAGCACGCTTGGTGAAACACCGCGGAGCACCGATGCCGCCATTTCCCCCGCGGTCCGGCCCTGAGCGTAACCATCATTCAATTTCCCTCCCACAATTCCCCAGCCCAATGCATTCTTGTTAAGGCCGAATACGGGTACCGGGCTGCGATCGCAGACAAACTTCACGCTCTCTTTCATCGAAAAGAAGCGTCTGGTGCGGTCGCGGGAGAACGCGCTGAGCAGCGCGATGGAATCGGGCGGCAGCGCGGCCACTTGAGTTCCTATTTCTTCCAGCGTGAGCTGTTGAGTAGCGATGCGGCTGACTGACAGACCAGGGTGTCTGTGGGCCAGATCGCGGTCGTAATGAACATTAGTGCCTTCACCCACGGTGAAAATTGAACGCGTTCCGGGCCGCAGTTGCAGAGCAATCTCAACAGTCTTGTCCACATCAATTTGTTCCAAGACTCCCGCCATCCAGGGATGTGAAGCCGGAACAGCGCTGACGTAGGCACTGCTGCCTTGATACTCGTTCACCCCGCAAAAGACCACCGGAACATCCGTGAAGAGTTGCTGGTGGTGATCGAGAAGGAATTGAACCGCCGCGTCATCAGAAACAATAATCACATCGAAATGATCGTGCGCAAACTTGCTTTGCAGAAACAGCGCGAAAGTGTAGTCTGCCGCTGAATCCTCGTGCCGGCGGGAGTCGCGATATTCAATATCAATATCGACGGGCGATGTTTTGGCCCTCAGCACATCAGTAGCTCCACGCACAATGTCGTCCGTCCAGGCGTAGCCCTGATGATAGGAATTAAGAATCAAAATGTGGTGCGGCGGAGCGCCCCAAGAGGAAAGCGAGAACAAAAGGAAGATGGCCATGGCGCCAGGGGCGCAACAATGGCGTTGTCTGCTTGTTCGGAAGATGCCTGACAGGTTAGCCGAACGCCATGCTGAAAAACCCGTATCTTTGAATTTCACGGTTCAACAGAAGCTGTCGACGGAAGGGGCGAAACTCGCGACAAGTATTGCTAGGACGTGCGTCCTCCGAGCACCAACCGGCACTGATGAAAGAGTACCGCATGTCATCTTATAGGCCGGGCGTACGGCAATTATCTCTTTACCGCGAAAATGGCATCAACAAGAGATCCTGTCCGACGCCCTTCCACGTTGCTGAAGCCGGCGGCCTCGAGGAGCAGGCGATATTCGCCCACAGTGCGCTCCCGCCCGTCGGTGCAGACCAGCATATTCAGATCCTGCATCAACGCGTAGACCGGACCGGAGCGGTCATCGTTGACTAGGGCTTCAGCTAGCAAGAGACCGCCGCCGGAGGGCAGAGCTGCGGCGATCTTCTCGAGCAAAGGTTGAGTCTTCGCGTCATCCCAATCGTGAAGAATGCGGCCGAGCGCGTACAGATCGCCTGCCGGGAGTGGATCGGAGAAAAAATCCGCTCTGATAAACTTGACGCGATTCGCGACCGGGGATTCTGCAATGTGCTCTCGGGCAAACGGTTCCACGCGCGGAAGGTCCACAACGGTCGCACGCAGATTCGGGTACGCCTGGCAAGCCGCGGTCGCGAGATGACCAGTGGCGCCGCCAAGATCGACAAGATGTTTAAACCTGCTCAGATCGAACGCCCGCACAATACGATCCGACACTAGCAAGCCGAAGCCGTTCATGGCACGGACGAAGTTGGCGGTGGCTTGTGGATCGCGGTAGTAGTAATCGAACAGGGCATCGCGGCTCCCGAATGTTTGCGCCCACCGGTTCGTACCTTCACGAACGGCATCGTCCAAATGCGACCAAAGGTGAAACAGCGATTCGTCCGAGTAAACGATGTAGCCGGCTAAAGTATGAGGGCTGGTCGCAACCAGATAGCGGGATGCCGAAGGTGTATTGCGGTAGAGTTCGCCATCTCGTGCAAGCAGCCCCAGCGAAACACAACCTGCCAAGAGGCGATCTAGCGCGTGGGCGTTCGCGTTGAGCTGTGCGGCGAGTTCTTCGGCGGATTGCGGCTGGCTTTCCAAATGATCGAATATGCCGAGGCGTACCGCAGTAAACATCGCCTTGGAGCGGCGGAACGCTTCGATGTAGTCGAGTATCGGGGCTGGGTTTGCTGCTGCGTCGGGTTGGATGCTCATGCGAAATGATCGAATCCTTTGGGTTGCAGGATGCGGCCGGCGAAGCGGATTTTACCAGGGTGACCGGCAGTGACGTCTCCGATAGCTGTGACAGGCAGACCTGCAATCGCGCTCGGAACTTTGATGCGCGGCGGCGCTGTAAAGAGAAGCTCGTAATCTTCTCCGCCGTGTAGAGCCTGGTCGAGAGATGCGTCGGGAGCGATGGGTAGACCAGGGCCGATCTCAGCGCCCACGCCGGATTCAGCACAGAGGCGGGACAAGTCCAGGGAAAGCCCGTCGCTTAGGTCCATGCAGGCCGAGACGCGCAGTTTCCGTAGGGCGATGCCGGCCGCGATACGGGGTTCCGGGCGTAAATGACGGCGCCAAGCTGCGCCGTGTTTTCTCGCCAAGCCCTGCGCGGAGCCAGCGAGTTCACCAGTGACATAAATGCGATCGCCGGCTTTTGCGCCACTGCGAAGCAGCGCCTTGCCGCGAGGCACACGTCCGCAGCAGATTACGTCCACCGCGATTCTCTCGAATTTCGCCAGGTCGCCGCCGGCGAGCGTGATGTTGTATTTGGCCGCGAGCGCAAGCAAGCCCTTATAAAAGTGATCCATCCATGAGGACGCCAGCGTCGCGGGGATCGCCAGCGACACGAGGCAAAATACGGGTTCGCTGCCCATAGCGGCAAGATCGGAAAGGCTGCGGGCCAGCGCCTTGTGTCCGACATCGGCCGCTGTGTGCGTATCGAATGTAAAATGGCGGCCCTCTAAAACGAAATCGGATGTGAAGACGAGATCCTCGCCGGGGTGCGGTCGAAGAACAGCGGCATCATCGCCAATACCTTTGATAAGCGACCGATCGCGCTGGCGGCCACCGTTGGCGAGTTTCCCGATTCTCTGAATGAGCTCCGTTTCCCGCATGGCCGTGCTATTCAGCCGTCGCGGATGCGAGCACTAGGCCGGCCGGCAACTCCTCTCCAAAAACACGGCTGGACGCCGCCAGATCACCTTCTTCGCCGGCGAGTTGACGAAGCAGGTCGGCAGCGCGCGGACTGGCTTCGCAGGCCCGGCGAACCAGCGCCAGTGTCGCTGGCGGAAGATCGCGCGCCGTGTCGCCGGTCTGTTGTGACATGTGTACAACGGAATCGAGCAGTGCCGGAGTATTCGGAAGACGAAGCAGCGCTTCCACCCAGCGGCTCACGATAGAGGGCGAAAGAACAAGGTTGATGGGGGCCTTGAACAGCCTGCGCGCGCCCAGCCGCGAGAGGCACCATGCGGCGGCGTCAAGCATTTCGCCGCGCTTGACGATTTCGAGTAAAGTGTCGCCCAATTGTGTTTTCGTTTGCTGCGGCAGCAATTCCAGGCTGGCTGCGGTGCGCCACATTTCGCGATACAGCGCCTGGTTGATTCGCTGTTTACGCTTTTGTTTGGGCAGAAGAATAGGCGAGAGGCGCTGGAAGATATCGGCCTGCTGGTTGCGATTAAGTCCGCCGGCAATCCGGCCACAGAAAATCCACCAGTCGATTTCGTTTTGAACTTGATTGGCGAATGTCAGGCCGGAAGCGTAGATGCGGCGCGCCTGCTCGATGCGGAAATCATCGCCCGGATAGCCGAAGCCGGGCCGGAGACAGAAGCCGGTGAGATTAAGCCAGCGCACTTCGTGGTGCGCATTTTTGCGGCGGCCGTCGGCGAGGGCCAGCAGCTTATCGGCGAAGGATCGGATGCAAGGCAAAGGCCAGGACATACGGCCAAGGCCCAGCGCCTGCTCGAGACGTGCGGGGAGCTGCTCGGGAGGAAGTCCGAAACCGGATTTGCCAAAGACCTGCTCGATCAGCGATTCGGCACTGGCTTGCGATTCGGCGCTGATGACGGCGCTGGAGCGCACGCCTGCCGCGGCGGCGGGAGCGGTCTCGAGCGCGTCAGCCGTCTTCCGGAGCTGGAATTGTAGACGCCACCGATGCTCGCTAATTTTGGATTCGGCCCAGGTTTCGAGCGTACCAACTTCACTGAGCCGCGCGCCAATGGTCACTGGAACCAGACGCTCACCTCCTTTGCCGAAGCGAATGACGGCACGCAGCGGAGCATGTAGGCGCGGATCGCTTGCTGGATCCAGCATGTTATCCGTCGGTGTAAAAGAAACCACGTCGCCCGCGGCGTCTTCGGTGCGGTTAAGCGAGCTGTAAAGACGAAACGCGACGGGTGTGTTGGCGAGAAGCTGTAATTCGGTCTGTTCGAGCTTGATCTCCTGACCCTCTTCGGTGCCGCGCGGCATCAGGCAAATGGTGCTGATGGCTGATGAACCGGCGTCCTGCAGCCCCAGAAAGTAGGCGCGCGGAAGGCCTCCGCGAACCAGCACTCCGCTCCCAGACGAGCGCACATACGAGTAGTATGCCGCGCCCACGGCCACGGCAAGATCCAGATCGTGATTGTCAAAAATCAGCGGCGGGCGCCCGAACCAATGCTCGGCCACATCGCGCACGCGATCCCGAAAAACTTGCGGAATGAAGAAGCCGCCATTGAACAGAATGGCGTCGATCCCGTGTTCGGCTGCCGGGGAGTTGTGAAGGAACTCGGCCAGATGGCGCGTGATGGCTGGATCGGAAACATAGGGCAGGCCAAGCTCGCGAAAGACGCTCTGCTTTTCCTGGTGCGGCTGGTCCGTGAGCTTACAGGGTGGAAGAAAACCGCCGAGCGCTAATTCCAGGACTTCATCGCGAGTAATCGTCGTGCGAAGCGTGCCCCCAACCAGGGAAGCGCCAGCCCCGACAACGGTTACGTCAACCGTGCTTGGGCCGCCCGGTGATAGCAGCGTCTCTTTCGCCGAGGAGCACTGACGGCGAAGCGCGCTCCTTTGACGTAAGGAAAGCGTTTTGCCCAGCTTCGATTCCGCAAGCCAGGAGATGGTGAGATCGAGGTTGTCGCCGCCCAAGAGAAGATGACGGCCGACGGTGGTGCGAGTGAACTGCACACGATCGCCCTCGCGATCGACGCGGACAAGCGTGAAGTCGCTGGTGCCGCCGCCGACGTCGCAGACCAGCACCATCTGGCCGTCGAAGAGTGCTTTGTTCGATCGCGCCAGATGGCCCGCAATCCAGGCATAGAAAGCCGCCGCCGGTTCTTCGAGCAGAGTAAGATTCTCGATGCCAGCATCACGAGCCGCTTGAACCGTCAGCTCGCGAGCCTCTTCGTCGAAACTGGCGGGAACGGTGAGGACCACCTGCTGCTCACTGAGCGATGTGGCCTTGGTGTGCTGCCACGCATCGCGAAGATGGGCAAGATAACGAGTGGAGGCGTCCACCGGAGAGAGTATCCGGCCCTCTTCCTGTGAGTCCCAAGGGAGAATCTTCGCCGTGCGATCCGCTTCGGAGTTCGAGAGCCACGATTTGGCGGAATGAACGGTCTTAGTCGGAACGAGCGCGCCTTGATCCCGAGCATAAGCCCCGACGACGGGCGGGTCGCTCAGGTAGAGAAAAGAAGGAAGCGTGCGAAGTGTGCCGGAGCGATTGGCATCGATCTGCTGCTCGATGGGAAGAACATGGATGGCCGGGAAATCGGCTTCGGCGGCCTCTTGCGGATCGATATACGCAACGGCGGAATTGGTGGTGCCGAGATCGATACCGACGTTCATGCCGCGGCGGCGCGCTCGCGCACGTTGAATTCGAGCTTCCAGCGGCGGCCGTCGGCAGCTACGCACCAGAGCTCGAGCATGCCGGTTTCGGTCACTTTACTTTCGAGCGTAACGGGGACGATCTCTTCTCTGGTGGCATCCGTGTGCGGCGGCAAGAAAACTTCAATGGGCGAGAGTTCTTCGAAATCGTCTCCGATCTCTTCAATCAATGTGCCTGGTGCGTCATTCTTGCGCGATAGCGAAGAGAAGAATCGGAACTCGGCGGGCTCACCGACCACCAGCGCAAACTTCCGCTGCGGCAGTTCCACTTTCGAACCTTCTTCCAGGCCAAAGGGCACGACCGTCAGGGCCTTCATGGGCGCGGGTAGGCCGGGAACGGCGGGCAATGAAGTTTCGATTCCGACGTAGTAGCTGCGCGGCACCCCGCCGCGAATGCGAACCCCTTTGCCAGTGCGTGCGAAACCGTAATAGCCTGCTCCATGAGCAACGGCGTGCATGAGATCAAGCTGTTTGCTTTCGTTCTGCAGCTCAATAAGCGGCGGCGCGCCTGCCTCTTCCAGCCACCCATTCAGAACTTCAAAGATGCGATGCTCGATGGCGCCCGCTTGGAGCACGCCGCCGTTGAGAAGCAGATGAGTGGGACGCGCGAACCCTTCCGCTCCAGAGTTCGCGGCTGCTTGCCGAAGGAATTGGGCCAAGTGCTTGGTTACGGCCGGATCGGTCGCATAATTAAGGCCAACCTCCATGAGGGCGGCTCGGCGCTGGCGCTGCGCAGCGGCATCGGGGCTCACGGCCGGGAAGAAACCTTCAAGAAGAAGGCTGCGGATCTCTTTGCCGGTAATCTTGCCCCGAATGGTTCCGCCCACCAGCCCGGTGCCGCGGCCAAGAATCGTAAGAGGATGCTCTTTCGGAGCCGCTGTCTCGCTTGAGAGCAGCTGTTCCTTAGCCGCCCGGCACTGCTGCCAGAGCGAATGAAATTGAATGGCGTCGAGTTTGGTGCCCTTGTCAGCCAACTGCTGCTCGGCGTAGCGTGCAACCGCAAGGTCCATGTTGTCGCCGCCCAGCAGCAGGTGTTCGCCAACCGCGACGCGCTCGAGTTGCAGTTCTCCATCCTGCTCGGTTACGGCGATCAGAGTGAAATCGGTAGTGCCTCCGCCGATATCGACGACCAGGATGAGATCGCCAGGATTGACCAACTCGCGCCAGTTCGGGTTGCGCTCGATCCAGGCATAAAAGGCGGCCTGCGGCTCCTCAATGATAGTGACTTCGGGATAACCGGCCTGCTTCGCCGCACGCTGAGTAAGCTCGCGAGCAGCCGCATCGAAGGAGGCAGGCACCGTGATGAGTACCGACTGGTTTTCCAGCTTCGCATCGGGATGGGCCTGGTCCCACGCGGCGCGCAAGTGCAGTAAGTACTGCGTGGACGCTTCCAGCGGAGATATCTTCTGAACGCCCTCGGGTGCAGTCAAAGGGAGAAGCGGCTGAGTGGGATCAGCATTCTGGTTCGACAACCAGGATTTGGCCGAACTGACCAGACGGCTGGCATTTTCAACCCCGCGCTTGCGTGCGAGAAGGCCTGTGATGTACGGCGGCCGATCGTTCCAGGGGAGCGCAAGAGCGCCTTCCACGAACTCGTTTGGGCCGGGGATGTATAAGGAGGAGGCCAACAGGTTCAGTTCGAAAAGTTCCCCGGGATTTGAGAGCTGCGAGATCGGAAACAGGTTAACCGCGGGATGCTCGCTAGTGTCGTCTGTCGCGGCGGACGTGTATGCTAATGCGCTGTTAGTGGTGCCGAGGTCGATACCGATGATGAACTGCGACATGGTGAGGCCAGTTACTCGATTTCCAACTCGGCTGGAGCGAGAATGGCGGGATCTTGTTTTCCGAGCGGAGGCAGATTAACCGATGAGGCCGCCCAGCCGCGATGGCGGAGAGTGCCGCCCGGAACCTTTCCGCTTGCCGGTACGTTGCCGATAAGCTTGATGCGATTCGGATCGGGTGCTCTCGAACCGTCCAGCTTCTGATAGGTCCCCTCAACACCATCAATGACGGGCGCCAACGCGAAGTGGCGGTTCAGACTGGCCCGGCAATCGGAGTGTAAGCTCCGGACGGCTGCGCCGATCTGATCATCGGAATAGTTTGCGATATCTTCCATCAGGAAATCGATGAGCCGGGAGTCCCGTTGGAGAATGTACAGCATCTGCAGCGCGCCGTCACTCGCTTTCATTTTGGGCTGTTCAACGGTCGCCACAACAGCGGCCGGCTTGGCTTTCGTAAAGCCGAAGTCCAGAGCTATGTCTTCAGGCAGCACTCCGGAGAAAAGAATGGAAAAGAAGCTGCGGAAAGCAGCGGCGATGCGAGACAAATAAAGTCCTCTAAGTAGTCAGGATATCAGCGCACGTTGCAATTTCGGGCCTTGGCGCAGCTATGTGCTTCGAATTGAAACATTTCGGCATCGGGCCGTCATCCAGTGAGTAGCAGTTGAGAAGTACGAATATGTTCGAGGATTAAAGTGCCAACCAAGAAAAAATCATCATCGGGGTCAAACCCGAAATCGAAGAGAATCGTGCACAACAAAATGCAGAAGACGATGCATGAATACAAGCATCACGAGCTCGAATCGGGACGCAGCGGAAAGACCGTCAAGAACCCAAAGCAAGCAATCGCGATTGGGTTAAGCGAGGCGCGCCGATCGGGTGCGGATATTCCGCCGAACCCGCATAAGAAGGGAGCGACGAAGAAGAGCGCTTCTAAAAAGAGTTCATCCAGTACACGAAAAAAGAGCGCGCCGAGGAAGAAGAGCGCCTCAAAGAAGACTGCCAGCAAGAAGAGCACGGCTCGCCCCTCGGGTGCAAAGAAATCGACCGCGAAAAGGAAATAACTTTTTAGAGCGCTGCCTATAGGGGAATATTGCCGTGTTTCTTGCGCGGCATTGTGTCGGTTTTGTTTGCGAGCATCCTAAGAGCGCGGATAACTCTAGGCCGCGTTTCGTGCGGCTCAATTACATCATCTACGTAGCCACGCTCAGCGGCCACGAAGGGATTAGCAAACCTGGTTCGGTATTCGTCTATTTTGACTTGGCGATCCCGTTCCGGATCTTTAGAGTGGGTGAGCTCGCGGCGATACAAGATGTTGACCGCGCCTTCCGGACCCATGACCGCAATCTCAGCGGTAGGGTAGGCGAAGTTGATATCCGTGCGCAGATGTTTCGAGCCCATAACGCAATAAGCGCCGCCGTACGCCTTGCGCGTGATGACGGTGATCTTTGGAACGGTCGCCTCGGCGTACGCATACAGCAGCTTCGCGCCGTGGCGAATGATGCCGCCGAATTCCTGCGCGGTTCCAGGCAGGAATCCCGGAACATCCTCAAACGTCAGGATCGGGATTTGGAAGGCATCACAGAAACGAACAAAGCGCGCGCCCTTAGTGGATGAATTGATATCCAGGCACCCGGCAAGATAAGCCGGCTGATTTGCCACTACTCCAACAGTTTCTCCGCCGAGCCGGGCGAAGCCAACCACAATATTGCGTGCGAAGAGTTCGGCCACTTCAAAGAAATAGCGGTCGTCGACAACGCAGCAGATCACGTCCTTAATGTCGTATGGCTTATTTGATTCCTCAGGAATGAGGGTGTCGAGCTCTGTGTCGGCGCGGTCGTCCGGATCTTTGGTCGGGGCACGGCGTACACCGTCGAGATTGTTTTGCGGTAAAAAGGTCATCAACTCGCGGATGCTGCGGAGACAATCTTCATCACCGGCCGCGAGGAATTGGGCAACGCCGCTGACCGAGTTATGAGTGGTCGCACCGCCCAAATCTTCCTTCGTGACATCCTCATGCGTGACGGTTTTGATGACATCAGGACCAGTCACGAACATGTGGCTGGTGTGGTCCACCATGAAGACGAAGTCTGTAAGGGCGGGCGAGTACACGGCTCCGCCGGCGCAGGGACCCATAATGGCTGAGATTTGCGGAACTACTCCGCTGGCAAGCGTGTTGCGCAGAAATATGTCGGCATAGCCAGCAAGCGAAATCACGCCTTCCTGTATGCGCGCGCCACCGGAATCGTTCAATCCAATTATGGGAGCTCCGGTTTTCAACGCGAGGTCCATCACCTTGACGATCTTCTGGGCATTTGCCTCAGAAAGCGAACCGCCGAAGACAGTGAAGTCCTGGGCGAAGACAAAAGTCTGGCGCCCATGGATAAGCCCGTGGCCGGTTATGAAGCCGTCTCCGTCGATGATGCTGTTCTGCATCCCGAAGTTATGGCTGCGATGCCGCACCAGCTTGTCCAACTCTTCGAATGTGCCCTCATCGAGAAGGAGTTCAATGCGCTCGCGCGCGGACAGCTTGCCCTCTTTGTGCTGGCGCGTTTTTCGCTCGGTGCCACCACCCTCTTCCGCTCGCGCGTGCCGGCGCCGGACCTCTTCCAGACGATTACCTGCCATGATTAACTATTCTGATATTCGCGTATCCATCGCAATGAGACGATGAGAGCAGATCTCAGAATGTCAGATCGCTCCGCGCAGGGCGCTGCTGGAATGGTTGTCGGTACGGCAGGCCACATCGATCATGGGAAAACTTCCCTGGTTCGTGCGTTAACAGGGATGGATACGGACCGGCTTGCGGAAGAGAAGCGGCGCGGCATTTCAATAGATTTGGGCTTCGCACATGGCACGCTTCATGATGGAAGTCGAATCAGCTTCATCGATGTACCGGGGCACGAGCGATTCATCAAAAACATGTTGGCTGGAGCGGCGGGAATTGAAGCGGTTCTCCTGGTTGTAGCCGCCGATGAAGGAGTGAAACCTCAAACGCGGGAGCACTTCGATATTTGCCACCTGCTTGGAATCAAGCAAGGCGTTATCGCGCTCACCAAAATCGATATTGCGAGTCCGGAGCAGAAGGCAGCGGCTGAAGAAGCGATCAAGAACATGTGCGCCGGTTCCTTCCTGGAGGAGGCAACTATCGTTCCGGTTAGCACCGTGACCGGTGAAGGAACGAACCGGCTTAAACACGAGCTTTCGAACCTGGTAAGCCGGACGGCGCCACGCGGCGAGGCCGGTCTGCCTCGGCTACCGCTCGACCGCAGCTTCGCTTTAAAGGGCTTCGGAACAATCGTGACCGGAACGCTTTGGAGTGGGCAGCTGCGCATAGGTGATACGGTGCAGATCCATCCGACCCAGAAGACGGCCCGCATCCGGGGTCTTCAGGTTAACGGTAGCCCGGTGGAGTCCGCAACAGCGGGACAACGGACAGCCGTTAACCTTGCCGGCATCGATCACGCGGAGATCCAGCGCGGGTTCGTGCTGACTCGCCCGGATACATTCGAAACATCGATTGTTATTGATGTTCAGGTGAATTGGCTGGAAGATATTGAGATTCCAACCCGCCGGGCGCAGTTTCTATTTCACAGCGGAACAGCAGAGTTTTCCAGCTCGCTCAAAGTGTTGTGGCATGAGGCGAACGGACGTAACACGTTGGCGCGGATTTGGCTTTCCGGACCGGTTGTAGCGGTTCCGGGTGACCGGTTCGTGTTGCGATGCCCCTCTCCAGCTCATACGGTAGCGGGAGGTTGCATTATCGACGCATTCCCCCCGAAACGCCTTAGCCGCGCGAAAACTGTCCATCGGCTCCAGCCGCTGCTGGAGGCTGATTTGCCGCGCCGGATTCACTTACTTGTTGAAGAGAGCGCCGTGGGCCGGCGCATTCCGGAGTTAGTTGGCTACACAGGAGCTACCGCGGACCTAATCAAGTCGCTCGTGTTACAGAACCGGCAATTGGTGTTCATCGAGGCTGCCCAGCGGGCCCTGACAAAACTGTGGATAGAGCAGAAGCGCGAAAAGCTGGTCGAATGGCTGCGAGCATTTCATAAGAAGAATCCATCCGCGACAGGGGCGCCAATTTCCGCGGCAAGGCTGGGGTTGGACCCAAACCTGGCGAACGGTGTATTCGACGGATTGCCGGAGATTCGAATGCACGGCGACCTGATCGCACTGGCATCTCATCAGGCGCAGTTCACGGATCAGGAAACACGAACTCTGTCCAGAATGGAGCAGGTTTTCCGGTCTGCCGGCTTCCAACCGCCTGCTCTTTTCGACGTGTTGAAGACATCTGGCATGGATGGTAAGACGGGCCGGTCCCTAATAGAAGCGCTGATCAAGAAGCAGCGCCTGGTGCGTGTCTCCGAAGATCTCATCTTCCATGTGGAGGTGATCGCGCACATACGGAAATCACTCGCCACCCATCAAGGCCGGCGCTTCTCGGTTTCTGAGTTTAAGGATTGGATGCAGGTATCGCGAAAATATGCGATACCGCTGCTGGAATACCTGGACCGTCAGCACGTCACCCGCCGGGAAGGCGATGCCAGGGTTGTGCTCTAAGCGGTATCAGACTACTTCGAACATCAAGCACTTCAGATAATGTGTCTCGGGAACCGTCAGCAGGATGGGATGATCCTGCGATTGCGTACGGCGCTCGAGAACGCGAAGCTGTTTCCCGCAATCGAGAGCGGCCGCGGCAATCACCTCCAGCAGGTGAGCTTCGCTCATGTGGTGGGAGCAGGAGCAGCTTACGAGAACGCCGCCAGATCGCAGAAGCTTGAGGGCGCGCAGATTGATCTCTTTGTATCCGCGTGCAGCGCCTTCCAATCCGGAGCGTGATTTCGTAAAGGCCGGCGGATCAATCACGACAATATCGAAGCTGCGGCGAGCGGCGATCAGGGTCGGAAGATAGTCGAGCACGTCGGCTTTCTGCAGCTTGATATTGCCCAGGTTGTTCGCTGCCACGTTTGCCTCAGCTTCTGCCAGGGCTGCCGCAGAGCTATCCACGGCTTCCACCGATTCACAGGCCGATGCCAGGTGAAGCGCGAAGCCTCCAGCGGCAGTGAAGCAGTCCAAGGCCCGACCGCGGGCGTAGCGGCGCACAGCTACATAATTTTCGCGCTGATCCAGGAAAGCGCCCGTCTTCTGGCCCGTCAATAGATTGACCTGCATGGTAAGCCCATTCATCTGGATGGAAACGCGATCAGGAATTGAGCCGGACAGGATTCTTGTTTCCTGCGGCAAATCTTCCTTGGCGCGAACGGCCAGATCGTTTCGCGCAAAAATCCCCTGGACCTCGAGGATGCCGCTTAATGCGTTCACGACCGCAGGGCTCATCCGATCCATACCTTGATCGAGTAATTGCACGACCAGGCAGCCAGCATACCGGTCCACGATGAGACCGGGAAGCAGGTCGCCCTCCGCGTGGATGAGACGGTAGGCATTGGAATCAGTGACGACACGCTTACGGTATTCGAGGGCCGCTGCGATTCGGTTGGATAAGAACTGTGGATCGATGACTTCAATGTGGGTGCTCAAAAGCCGCACTGTAATCTGCGATGTAGAGCTGTAATGTCCGGTGCCGAGATTATGCCCCTTCGGATCGACTACGCGGACCACATCGCCCGCCTGCGCCGACCCTCGGTCAATCACATCGCTCGAAAAACTCCAGGGATGCCCGGAGTGTATGCGGTCCGCCGCTTTCCGGTTGACGCGCACGGTGGGCATGGACGCCATCGCCTCAATTTAAGCAGACATCGCCTGTTAAGCTCTTAATTCGGTTCACTTGCAGTCGCATTATGACGGATCGGAGGGCATGCGCTGCGAGAAGACAGCCGAGTGACATGATCGGCGATCGGGCATTCCGCTTAACCGGATTGTTATTTTGTTGGCCGCGATTCTGCTGCTGTATTCGCTATTCCCGACCCGCACGCACTATTGGGATGGAGTTCTATTCTCGCTCTACATCGAAGGCGTGCATAGGGGTCAGTTGCCGGCCGGCATACTTTTCCATCCGAATCATCTGTTGTACTCGGCGGTTGGCTACGCGGTTTATAAAGGCCTGCTGGCATTTGGATCTTCGATCAGAGCAATAACAGCGCTCCAGATTTTGAACATCGCGCTAAGTGCCGTGAGCACGTGGATACTTTTTGCGTTCGCCAAGCGAATAACACGATCGACGCTGATAGCGGCATTCTGCGCGGTACTGTTTGCCTTCGGCGCGACCTGGTGGAAGTTCTCGACCGATGCGGACAGCTATGTCATCGCGGTGCTGTTTCTGCTGCTCACGGTCCGCTCCGTTACCGGTGAACACCCGGCGTTGTTATCTGCGGGGGTGTGTCATGTGGCCGCGATGCTGTTTCATGAACTGGCTGTGTTCGCCTATTTCCCGTGCTTGTGGGAATCGCACTGGACGCGCGGCGGTCCGCAGCCAAGCGCTTGCTGGTTTGTTGCGCGTACCTGCTCTCGACCGCGGCCTGCACGGCCGCCATCTATTTTGCCGCCTATCAGCACAGCGATCGCGCCGCCAATCCGAGCTTGCTTTCGTGGATCGTGAGCCGCTCAACTGCCTCGCAGACCACGCACGGGCTGAAGCAGTTTCCCGGCGCTTATCTGCTGAGCTATACCAAGCTGTTCGTAGGCGGCAAATTGAGTTTGATTCGAGATTTCTTTTCGATTCCCGAGGCCCTGGCATTTACAATCTGCGTGGGCTGCATTGGTTTTGCCATTTATTTTTTTCGCCATCCGGTGGCGGACAGCGCGGGCGCTGTGAATGGCGAAGTGGTCCGGGTTCTGTGGGCGTGGCTGGCGCCATACGCCGTTTTTCTCGCCTGGTGGGAACCGGCCAGCGCGTTCTACAAGCTATTCGTCTGGCCGCCCATGCTGCTTTTGCTCGCGGTCTATGTTGCCCGGAACGATACGTTCAGGCAGCGGGCGAAGGGATTGCTCGCCTTGGCATTGGCAATCGCGGCGTGGAATTTCGGAGCATTCATCTTTCCGCATTCGCACGTCCGCGCGGATCCAGTGCTTGCCTTAGCACTGGAGATCAATCGCGAGCTGCCAAAGAACGCAATTGTGTATTATCAGGTGCTGGATCCGGATGACTGGTATCTGGAATATTTTGCGCCCGGGCGAAAGTGGGACAAACTGCCGCCCGACTCTCGCCGGTTGACAGCGCTAGCCAAAGCAGATGAAACGCCAGTTTGCCTGGAGACAACGGCGCTGGATCAAGCCGAGAAAGGCTCTGGATTACGGCTGGCGATTGATCCTTCGCGCCGTTGGGATTTGGTCAACCGGCAGCACAACGTCAGGCTGGAGTGTTTGAAGGAGAAGCAGTAATGGAATCCAGAGCCTGCTCAAAGTCGGCTAATAAATCCCTCCAGTTCTCGATTCCGCAAGAGACGCGAACAAGGCCTTCGGTAATGCCGGCTTCATCCAGGTCCTGGGCGCTCCAGGCGGAGTGGGTAGTGCTTCGCGGATGACAAGCCAGTGTTTCCACCCCGCCCAGCGAGACGGCGTTCCGGGCCAGGCGCACGTGCCGGAGAAAATCGAAGGCCGCCTGCTTGCCACTTTTTAAATCAATCGATACGATGCCTCCTGGAAAGTCGCACTGATCTTGAAAAATGCGCTTCTGGTCGGGGTTGTCGAAGAGCGTCGGGTAATAGATCTTTCGAACCTTGGGGTGACCGGAAAGTCTTTCCGCGATGCGCTGCGCATTTTTGCTCTGCCGGTTCATGCGGAGGGTGACGGCTGGCAAGCGGGTATTGAGTATCCAGCATTCATCGGGCTGAAGAATATTGCCGAACAAACTGCGCTTACTCCGGATCTTGCCGATGAGGCCCAGATCTTTGGTCAGGGCCACGCCGCCGATGATGTCGCTGTACCCACCCAGATATTTCGTTGCGGAATATAGGGAGACGTCCGCTCCGAGCGTGAGCGGATGCTGGAATGCGGGCCCCAGAAACGTATTGTCGATCATGACGATGGGCCGTTCGTTGCCACTGCTGCCGTTCCCGGAGTGCGCGTGCAGCCTCGCGACCGTATCGCACGCACGCCGGATGTCCGTCATAACGATCGTGGGGTTCGCGGGCGTTTCGATCAGCACGACCCGAAGGTTCCGGGCGGCGCCGATGGCCTGGTCGATTGCTTCGCTCTGGCCGGCCGGCACAGCAATTCCCTGGATGCCAAACGGCTGGAGGAAGCCCTGGATAAAGGTTTGCGTGCCCCCGTAAATGGGTACAGTGTAGAGGACGGCATCGCCCGGCTTAAGCACTGCGAGGAGCGCCGTCATGATGGCCGCCATCCCGGAATTGAACACGGCCGCGGCGCTAGCTCCTGGCTCCAGCGGAATGATCTGGTCTTCAAGAATCTGGGCGTTGGGGTGATTGAAACGGGAATAGACCAGGTCTACGTTCTCTTCCGGGGTTCGCTGGGCGCGTCCGCCCATGATGTCGAAGGCGCGCTCGGCGGCTTCGGGACTGGAGAATACGTAAGTGGAACTCCGAAATACGGCGGGGCGGGCTGAACCGACCGAAAGACTGGGGTCGAAGCCGCGTGTGAGAACGTCTGTCTCAGGCCGAAGCGGGGTTGAGGGGTGGGTAAGATGCTTGCTTTCTGCCACGGAGGGGGCCTCCGGTTTAGAGTTTACCGCCCATCAGTTACAGTGAGCATCGAAATTACCAAACGAACTCGCACTGGCTTCGTTTCGTAATCTATATGTATTGGCTTATTTTTTCTGAAGCTGCGAGACATGGGCCCTTTCGGGCGCCAGGGAGGTGTTGCTTCAGGGGTCTTTCTATGAGGTTAGTCTCGCTTTGGTGGGAGTTGCCTCCCTGGCTTACTTCCAATACTAGGATATGATTTAACGGAACGCAAGCTTTTTCTATACGAAATTCAAAATTTTTTTCCGTAACCTGATAGGTGATAGTACAGAAGTTCTAAGGTTAAGACGGGCAAAATGAATATAACTCTCCTGGGCTCAACGGGTTCCATAGGAACAAGCACGCTTGACGTGGTTCGCCAGAACCCGGAGCGCTTTCGCGTTTACGCCTTGGTTGCCGGTAAGAATACGGATGCTTTGATCTCCCAAATTCTGGAATTCCGGCCGGCGTCGGCGGTCGTGGCGGACGGGAGGGCATTACAAGCTCTGCGCAGCCGACTGATGGAATCGGGCTTGGACCGGGGCAAGTGGCCCGAACTGGCTGAAGGTTGCGCGGCTCGCGTCGCCGCAGCGACAGCATCAGAAGCGGACTTCGTGATGTCGGCCATTGTCGGCGTGGCGGGGCTGGAGGCCACCTATCGGGCGATTCGAGCCAGGAAGCGGGTGGGGTTGGCGAACAAAGAAGTCCTAGTAGCGAGCGGCCGGCTGGTAATGGAGGCGGTGCGTGAGAATGGCGCGGAACTGATTCCGGTGGACAGCGAACACAATGGCGCGCACCAGTGTTTCCGAGCGGGAAGCCGATCGGAAGTAACACGCCTCCTGTTGACAGCTTCAGGGGGACCGTTTCGGGATACTCCGGTTGAGGCGCTCTGGGCGGTAACGCCGGAACAGGCGCTGAACCATCCCACATGGAAGATGGGGCGCCGGATCACAGTCGATTCAGCGACGTTGATGAACAAAGGATTTGAAGTGATTGAGGCGTGCTGGCTGTTCGATTTACCGGTGTCCAAGGTGGACGTGGTGGTTCATCCGCAATCCTCGATCCACGCCATGGTGGAATACAACGACGGGAGTGTGATCGCGCAGATATCGGCGACCGACATGCGCATGCCGATTCAATATGCGCTGACCTACCCGGAGCGGCATCGCGCGCCAGTTCCGCGTCTGGACTGGACGAAGCCCCGGAATTGGGAGTTCTATGCGCCTGACCTCCAAAAATTTAGATTACTGAAGCTCGCCTATGAAGCGCAGGAGCAGGGCGGGTCCGCAACATGTACGTTGAATGCGGCCGATGAAATTGCCGTTGAAGCATTTCTTGACGGGCGCATTCCCTTTCCTGCCATCGCCGAAGTGGTCGAAGAAACCCTGACAAGGCAGCCAAGCCGGCCAGCGAAGACAATAGAAGAAGTTCTCTCGATCGATTCCGAGTCGCGGGAAGTGGCTCGGCAAGTAGTGATGGAACCGCGTTGGACCGGGACGGACTGTGGTCCGCCGCGCAGCCAGGTACAGACAGGTAATTGAAGCGTACAAAGGCGGCGCGCGTCGAATATAGTAAGGATTAAAACCCCACATCTGTGAGGGGACACCAGGAAGGTAATTAGAGCGTGGGGTTTCTGCAGCCGGTTTTTTGGGTCGTGATTCTGCTCGGAGTCATGATTCTCGTGCACGAGTTAGGCCACTTTTGGGCGGCCTTGGCCGTTGGCATCAAAGTAGAGACCTTCAGTATCGGTTTCGGGCCGCGGCTGTTCGGCATCCGGCGGGGTGATACTGATTTCCGCGTCTCGGCGGTTCCCTTCGGCGGATACGTTCGCATGCTGGGCGATCAGGCCTCCGCCGAACCGGCGGAGAACAATCGAGAGAATTCGACCGATCCGAGGTCGTTTGCCGCCAAACCGAGATGGCAGCGGGCGATTGTGATCATTGCCGGCCCCTTGATGAATGTCATCCTGGCCATCGGGATCGTCGCCGGGCTGTACATGTACGCCTTTCCGAAAGAAATCCAGACCACTGACCCGATTATTACCTCCATTAAGCCTGGATCCGCAGCCGCACAGGCCGGGCTTCGTCCCGGCGACAGGATCGTACAACTGGATGGCAAGCAGGACCCGAACTGGGATTTCGTACTGATGCAGGAGGCGCTAAACGCAAATCATCCGATTAAGGGTGCCGTGGAGCGGCATGGCCAGCGGGTACCATTCACGGTTACTCCCCGCATGGATCCGAAGCAGGGCATCGGTGTCGCGGGGTGGGGCGGCGAGCAAAACATAGAAGTTGGCGAGGTGATGCCAGGATCTCCCGCCGCGCAGGCTGGCTTGCAGCCAGGTGATCTGTTCATGACGGTGAATGGGCAGCAGGTAGCATCGCCAGTAACTGTGCAGCAAGCCATCTTTCATTCGGGTGGCAAGCCGGTCGATTTTCAGGTGATGCGCAAGGGCCATCTGCAGAAGCTGACTATCACGCCCACCCCCACGAAAGATCCCAAGATGCCCTTTCACATCGGAGTGGGTTTTAAGATGCCGGTACAAATGGTCAAGCTGGGGGTCGGCCCCGCGCTCCAGCAATCGCTGCGCTTCAACAGGCAGAACGCGCTGATGGTTTTCCAGGTTCTGGGTGGCATTGTCGAGCGGCGTGTTTCGCCTAAATCGCTTTCCGGGCCAATCGGCATCGCGCAGATGTCGAGCGAGGCGGCGCAGGCGGGTGCCTGGAGCTACCTGTTTCTGATGGCGTTCGTCAGCCTGCAGCTCGCCATTTTCAATCTGCTGCCGATTCCTATCCTGGACGGCGGAACGCTGCTGATGCTGATTATCGAAATGCTGCTGCAGCGCGAGGTCAGCCTGCAGGTGAAAGAGACCATCTTCAAGCTGGGTTTCGTGTTCCTGATGATGGTGGTCGTGTTCGTGATTTATAACGACCTCAGCAGAGTGCTTACCAGAAGTTAAGCAGCTCCAGTGAGTCGCACGCCGCGAACCTGTTTACCAGATGGCATCCCAAGAAAACAAAGTGCGGTATCCATTGAGCGCAAATGAACTCGAAGTTTTGTTCCATACCATTGAGTGGCTCACCCATCATTTGAGGGAGATCATTACTTTGCTTAAAGATCGCGAGGGAGACAAGGAGCTGCTTGAGCTGGCGAAATCTGCCCACACCCATTTGGAAACAATGCTCGACCACCTGAAGCGGCACCAGGAGAGTCTAGGGGTGATGTTGGACTCTGGCAAAGTGAAGAAGACGTTGCTGGGATCCAATCGGGCTTGATTTGCGACGAGATGGCCGAGTTCCGGAACATCTTGGCCTTACTGCACTCGAATGCAAAGCAATTCGCTTAAAGAGAGATAGTTATCAACCCAGCTTTGCGCTCTTGCATCGCCGCGCTTGGCGCGTTTCCTGGTGCGCTGAAATAACCCAGCCTGTATCGCGTAAACATAATTCTGCGCTGACCATAGGTTTACCGGGAAGGGCATTTGTTTCACGATAATCAGCGCGTTCCGAAGGTCATTGAGCTTGTCCGGGCTGGTGGGATCGGCTGCGAAACGCACCGCCAGGGCGTCTATCTTCTTTCGCAACAGAAATTCGAGCGTGGTCTTCTCCAGGCTCACGTTGCTTCCCTGCGCCTCGCGCAGCAGATTGCGGATGCGCTCGCCGTCCAGTTCTTCGGCGGAACAAGCGCGGCGGAGCAAGCTGTTGAGAGCATATTCAACGGCCGCCGTAAACTCGCGGGGCATGGGCGTACCCAGGCTGGTGATGAAGCGCATCAGCGCGGCGTGATGTTCGTAAAGCTGGAGATAAGCCGCTTCCGCCTCGGCAACCGTAGAGGACAGGATGGTCCTCACAATACGGCGCTGCTCATCGCGGAATAAAGATCGTAGCGAATATGTTTTCTCGCCAAAGCGCTTATCCAAAAGGCGGACCACCTCCGGAATATCGACTCGGGCGAACGATTCGCTAATGGAATCGAGCATGTCCTGGTAGCCGGTAATGCCCGCAGATTTCTGCACGCCTCCGGCAACGTTGTGATCGCCGAAATGCACTACCCAGAACGTGAGCACCTCAGATTCCTGAGTCACTTTTGATGTGAAACGAGCTTGGCCTAGCGCCATACGCAGCCTGCCTGCGTCGCCGGTGTGATAATCGAGGCGCTTTACGACGTAAGAGAAGATATCGGCGCGCTCGCCATAAGGTGCAAACAGTGAGCTGATAGAGTAATGAGCGCCAACCTTTTCGAGGTCGACGATGGAGGGCTTGACGTAGCGCGTATAGATCTTCGCGCCATCGCCATATTCGGGCAGGTTACTCTTCGCCGCTGAGAGTTTTTCAATAAATTTCTGCTCAATCGAGTCGCCAAAGAGTTCTTCGGCAAGCTGTACAACGCGGCCGGCGTATTGGATCACTTGAACCGTCTCAATACCCGAGAGTTCGTCGAAGAACCAGCCGCAACTGGTATACATGAGCATGGCGTGGCGCTGCAGCTCCATCAGCTTCCAGACCACGACCCGTTGCTCGGCTTTCAGATCGCCGGCAAAGTGCTCTTGCCCGAAGCGTTCTCTGACCTCTGCCGAGCGATCGAGAACGATGCTGATGTAGGCATCGCGCGCGGCCCATGGATCTCGCAAGAGAGTAGAGCCGAGCAATTCAAACTGGGGGCTGACCGAATCGCGCAACCAATCCAGCGCTTCGCGCAGCGGTTTTCGCCACTCCTGATTCCAACCCAGCCGCCCTGCATTGCAGCCGCAGTTGCTGCGCCAGCGCTCGATGCCATGTATGCAGCTCCAGGAAGTATTCTCATAGATCTGCGCTTCCCAGGTGGGCGGATTCCTTTCAAGGAATTCACCGTAGTTGGTGATTTTCGCGGATTTTCCAGTTTCTACATAGTCGAGCGCGTAGGCAAGCGCCATCTCACCGTGTTTATGATGATGGCCATACGTTTCGCCGTCCGTAGCGATGTGGGTGAGCTGCGGCCAAGTGCGCGCGTCTGAGAGGGCGCCCACCAGCCGGGTTGCGAACTTTTCGCCGTTGTCGAGCAGTTTTTCAAACGCCACTGCCTGTGAGATGGGCCCATCGTAGAAAAACAGATTGATCGTTTTGCCGCTGGGCGCCGTGAAAAGATAGGCGCGGCTGGGATCGACTTTGGATCCCGTGACGTCCTGCCACTCGCCTGCACCCAGAGGACGCACAGCTTTAGCCTGGTGCGGCGCGAGTATAGCGAAACTGATTCCCGCTTGCGCCATCAGATCGAGCGATTCGATATCTACCGCAGTTTCAGGCAGCCACATTCCTTCCGGCAGGCGGCCGAACCGGCTGGCGAAGTCTTCAAAGCCCCAGCGAATCTGCGTTTTCTTGTCACGGCTGTTGGCAAGCGGCATGATCATGTGGTTGTACGCTTGCGCCAAAGCCGAGCCATGACCGGAGAACTGCTTCTGGCTCTGCCGGTCAGCATCGATCAGGCCGCGGTAGGTGTCGGGAGAGTGCTCGGCGGCCCACGAGAGCAGAGTCGGCCCGAAATTAAAGCTGATCTTGGAATAGTTATTGACGATGCGCGTGATGCGGTGCTGGTCGTCAAGAATGCGCGCCGCGAGATTGGGAGCGTAGCATTCGGCGGTGATACGCTCGTTCCAGTCGTGATAAGGGTAGGCGGAGTCCTGAAGTTCTATCTGCTCAAGCCACGGATTCTCCCGCGGCGGTTGATAGAAATGGCAATGGATACAAAGATATCTCATCCGGGAAAAGTTGTTGGTGAATCCTCGTAAAGGGATATAGACGTCGGGCAGCTTACAACTGGCTCGGATTTTCGAGGGGTCGGCATCAGTTTGCAGGCAGCAAAATGGTGAACACCGCGCCGCTGCCGCGCTCGCGATTAGCCGCGGTGACCCGGCCTGAATACTTTTTCACAATGGAAGCTACGATGGGGAGCCCGAGCCCGGATCGTCCCGAGCGGCTGTTTTTCGTGGAGACATTCGGACGAAACATACGCGGCAGAATGTCGGCAGGGATACCGGGGCCGTTATCGGAGATGGTGATGGACAAACCGGGATCACCCTGCTGAGCAACAATATCGATCCGGCCCGGTTTCCGCATGATCTGCGCGGCGTTGAGGAACAGATTGACGAACACACGCTCCCAGTCCTTATCTGAACCGGGGAGGCGAACATCGGCCGGAATCTCGCGTACGAATCTCAGCCGAGGCTTGCGCGAGGCGATGCAGTAATCCGTAACGGACTGGATAGCGCCCTCCACAATGTCCGCAAGGCTGGGCGTGCTGTCCGGAATGAAACCCAAGAGCCGTTTGCCGCGGTTCACGCTGCGGCAAAGCGTAGCGGAGAGCGCCTTCCAGCGGCGATCGGAGCTGAGCAGATCAGCGGCCTCCGTGATGGTTTCGAACACGTTGTTCAGATCGTGAATCAGAGCTTCGTGAGTAAAATCGGATTCGACTGTTTCGTCCATGATGGGCGGTTAGCGGGCGATCTCGCGAAGCGTTTGATAGAACTGGGGGAAAGAAACCGAAGCGGCGCCGGCATCGCGGATTGTGCAGGGCCCATCTGCAGCAAGCGCGGCGATAGAGAAGGCCATGGCGATACGATGATCGCCCCACGAGTCTATCTCAGCGGCACGGAACCTCTGGCGGCCCGGAATGCTGAAGCCGTCCTGAGTGGTTTCAATACGAGTGCCCATACGCCTGAGATTGTCCGCGATGCTTTCGATGCGATCGGTTTCTTTGACGCGCAACTCGGACGCATCGCGAACCACCAGGCCTTCCTGGCTGATAGCGCCGAGCACAGCGAGAATCGGAATCTCATCGATTACCGACGCGGTTGCCGGGCCTTCGATCACTCCGCCGCGTACGGGTGATGTTTTGACCTCGAGATTTCCGATCAGCTCGCCGTTTACCTCCTCGATGTGCAGGAGCTTAAGAGACGCGCCCATGCCGCCGAGGATATCCAGAATGGCAGTGCGAGTAGGGTTCAAACCCACGTTGGTAATGATCAAATCTGAATTCGGGATGACAAGCGCCGCGACGATTAAGAATGCCGCCGCTGAGATGTCGCCGGGAACAAACAGGCTCTTGCCCCTCAGTTGAGCTCCTCCCCGAAGGCGAACCAGGCGTGGAGTGATGGTGATGTCGGCGCCCAATTCGCGCAGGGCAATCTCGGTGTGATCGCGGGTCGTGACCGGCTCTCTCACGACCGTCTCGCCATCCGCATAGAGGCCCGCCAGTAGCGTGCAGCTTTTCACTTGAGCGCTGGCTACCGGCAGCGTGTAATCAATGCCGTGCAGAGGTGAACCGTGAATGGTCAGCGGCGGAAACTGATCGCTTGTGGCTTCGATCCGCGCACCCATGCTCGCGAGCGGCGTCATGATGCGGCGCATGGGCCGCTTTACAAGCGATTCATCACCAGTGATCTGAGTGGTGAACGGCTGTGCGGCGGCAATGCCGGAAAGCATGCGAATGGTAGAGCCGGAATTGCCGGCATCCAGCATGGCGGAGGGCGGCTGAAGACCCGTTGAGCCTTTTCCATGAATGAGTAGCACCGGGCGGCCATCCTGCTGGCAGAACTCATGAACAACACCAAGCGCGCGCATGCACGCGAGCGTTGATTGACAATCAGCGCCGGTGGAGTAGTTGTAAATCCGCGAATCGCCCTCCGCGATTCCGGCGAGCATGGCGTAGCGGTGCGAGATGGATTTATCACCGGGAACGCTTGCAACGCCATGAAGAGCGGAAGCGGGCGAGACTTGCTCGTTCATTCGAATCCCAATTGTAGCGTCGCTGTTATGCACGCAATGGTACTAGACGTTGTGGTAAACCTCAGATCATGATGAATCGGCGCGAATGGATAGTGGGCTCGGCAACGTTGGCCGCGGCTGCGAGTTCAGTGAGTGCGGCACAGGCCGGCGGCGGCAAAAAACCGGTTGTGATTTCGAGCGCAAACGGAACGGCTGCTTGCGCCAAAGCGATGGAGACGCTGAAGAGCGGAGGCGACACGCTGGATGCTGTCATCGCCGGCGTCAATCTCGTGGAACTGGATCCAAACGACACTTCCGTCGGCTATGGCGGACTGCCGAACGAAGATGGCGTAGTTGAGCTGGATGCCAGCGTAATGCACGGCCCATCAAAGCGTGCGGGATCGGTAGCGGCCATTCAAGGGATAAAGACACCCTCGAAGATCGCAAAGCTGGTGATGGACCACACCTCTCACGTGATGATTGTCGGCGAAGGAGCGCTGCGGTTCGCCGAAGCGTATGGATACAAAAAAGAGGATCTGCTGACCGACAAATCGAGGATGGCTTTTCTGGTATGGAAGGAATCGCTGCGCGCGCCTAACGCATTCAATAACTGGGTCCCGATGGAGGAAAACCTGACGGGCCAACCGGCAGCGCCGATGAAGCAATTGCGCAGCAGATTTCCGAATGCGGACGACGCGACTCTGGCATGGGCATGGGAGATGGCTGTCCATCCCACCTACGGCACCATCAATTGCCTGGCGCTGAACGACAAGGGCGAGATGTCGGGAGTGACAACTACCAGCGGGTTGGCATGGAAGATACCGGGAAGAGTGGGCGATTCGCCGATCATAGGCGCCGGTTTGTATGTGGATCAGGAAGTGGGAGGCGCCGGCTCAACGGGTGTAGGGGAACTGAATATCCGCATTGTAGGAGCGCACACCATTGTGGAGAGCATGCGGCAGGGCATGGCGCCGAAAGAAGCGGTCCTGGAAGCCTTGAAGCGCGTTTCGAAACTTTACAATGATGACAAGGCGATTCTGGACAAGCTCGACATCGAGTTTTACGCGCTGCGCAAGGACGGGGACCACGCCGCGGGATCGCTCTGGGGCAGCCACCGGAGCTATAAAGTTTACACCGTGAACGATGGAGGCGAGAGCCGCCATGAGCCGTGCGTGTTTTTGTATAGCAAACAGAGCTGAAGCGCACGGCTTCGCTTCAGAAAGAAAGAAAACGACAGCATTCACAAAAATCATTTGCTTTTTCTGACCGCTGGTGTAAAGATATCCACAGCCGCAACGATAGCTTTACTCTTCATCGCAGACGATGAGGTTAACAGCGGAGAATGCCTAAACGAAAGCCCAACCGGCTCCTGGCCGAAGAGCGCCGGCGCGAGATTCTGGGAGTGCTGGGCCAGAACGGGCGCGTAACCGTCGATGAGGTGGTGAAGCGCTTCGGAATTTCGGCAGTGACGGCGCGCGGTGACCTGGATGCGCTGTCTGAGAGCGGCGTGCTGGTGCGCTCACATGGAGGCGGAATCCGTCCGCTGGCGGCGGCGCCCGAACACCCGCTGAGGGTTCGCGAAGGCATGCACCATGAAGAGAAGGTGCGCATCGCCGAAGTTGCCGTGCGGTTAATCCACCCGGTGCAAACTATCATTCTCTGCACCGGTTCAACCTCCGCGGCACTGGCTGGGCAGATCCGGCGCAATTGTCCGGAGAGCATTACGATTATTACCTACGCGCTGAATATCGCCGCACAACTCGCGGACCTGCCAAAGGTGTCACTGGTAATGCTGGGCGGGTTTCTACGCCACCCCTCGAGTGCCTTTGTTGGACCTCACGCCGAGCAAATGATGCACTCCTTGCACGCGGACCATTGCTTCATGAGCACCGTAGGACTGGACGTCGAGCTCGGCCTCACCACGCTCGACATCATGGAGGCCCAATTGAACCGGCGCATGATGGAATCGGCCGCCCAGGTCACGGTTCTCGCGGACTCGAGCAAGTTCGGCCATCGCAGCCTTTCGCTTATCTCGGATTTCAGGTCCATTCACCGCGTCATTACCGATACAAACGCCCCTGCCGCGGATGTCGAGAAGCTTCGGGCGCGAGGCATTGAAGTGGTCCTGGCCTGAAGCAGGCGCTTTTACTTCGGCGGTACTTTCTTTCGTTTTTCTTTCTCATGCTTTCTTTTTTCCTTGACGTAGCTTGCTTTTCGTCTTACAATCGCGTCAAAGCTGCTGACTGCGCTCTAAGCTGTAGTCGAGCTAAGGAGTCTTTCGCGTATGAGGTTACGGTCATCGATTTTCAGTTTTTGTGAGCGGCTGCTATCCGGCTTGCTTTTGGTGGTTCTGGCCGCGATGCTGTGCGGCCCGATTCGGGCGCAGGAAGTGACGGCGGCGATTAACGGTGTGGTCACTGACCCGTCGGGCGCCGCTGTCGCAGGTGCGAAAGTAACGGCGAAGGATCTCGATCGGGGTATCACGTACCCAACCACGACCGGCACGGACGGCGCGTACAACCTTCCTCGCCTCCATGTTGGTAATTACGAACTGCGGGTTGAGAATCCCGGGTTCCAGACAGCCGTACAATCGCCTATCGTTCTGCAGCTCAATCAAGTCGCGAAAATCAACTTCCAGCTCCAGGTGGGCAATGTCAACCAGACCGTCGAAGTTACGACTACGGCTCCGATCCTGCAGACCGAAACCACCCAACTGGGCACCGTGCTCGACGCGCGTACCAACGTTGCCTTGCCTCTGGCTACGCGCAATTACAATCAGTTGACCTTACTGGCGCCTGGTTCCGTAACGACCGATCCGAGCGAATTCACGGGTCCCCAGAGCACGTTTAGTAGCGGCCGGCCATACATTAACGGCAATCGCGAGGAGGCAAACAACTATCTCCTCGACGGCATGGACAACAACCAGGTCTCGGAAAATGATGTTGGTTATGCGCCGAGTATGGACGCCATTCAAGAATTCAACCTGATCACACAGAATGCCTCGGCGGAATTCGGCAACTTCATGGGCGGCACCGTCAGTGTCAGCCTCAAGTCCGGCACAAACCAATTCCACGGGGTTGCGTTTGAGTTTCTTAGAAACGACATATTGAACGCCAACCAGTGGGCGAATAACTTCCAGGGCATTCCACGCTCACCTCTTCGCTGGAATGAATTTGGAGGAGCTGTCGGCGGCCCGATAAAGAAAGATAAGCTCTTCTTTTTCGCCGATTACCAGGGCTCGCGCTACGATCAGCCGGCCAGTGGTGGCGGCTTCACCGTATTCACAACTGCTGAGCGTAGTGGCGACTTTTCAGCCATCTGTACGGCGGGGTTCGCCAACGGTTCGTGTAAAAATCCCGCTCAACAGTTGTACAACCCGTTCACGGGCACAACCCCCACGAACCGGCAACCGTTCCTGAATAACCAGATATCGCCAAAGCTCTTCAGCCCGATTGCAACCAGTATCCTGAGCTCTTCGGCTTATCCAGCGCCTATCAACGGCGCGTTAGTTAATAATCAAATCAACACCACCCACACGTATACGAATGGAGATCAGGGCGACATTAAGGTGGATTGGGCCGCTTCGGAGAAAGATCACGTATACGGACGATATTCTCAACAGAACGTAGTGAATCCAAGCACAAATAGCCAGCCGCTGCTGTACAACGGTTTCAACAATTTCCCGCTTTATAATGGTGTGCTCGACTACACCCGAACCATCAGCCCGACTTTCGTGAATGACTTGCGTGGCGGCGTGAACTATTTTCCAGTTTCGACTGGTAACTCGAATTCCGGTGGGAACACCAGCTTCGCCATACCTGGGGCTCCCTCTTCATTTCTTCCCGGGATGACTTTCACCGGCGGCAACGTGTCTGGTTTCGGCAATGCCGACGTGACGCAGGACTTCGCTTCAACTGTCATACAGGCTGAGGACACGGCGATTATCACGAAAGGTTCGCACACAATGCATGCCGGCTTTCAGTACTTCCGCGAACGCATCAATGTTTTCTACTCAGGCAACGAAGGTTTGGCGGGCACGTTCGGATTCAATGGGCAGTATACGGGGAATTCAGCGGCGGGCTCGAAGGGTTTCCCTGAAGCGGACTTCTTGCTCGGCCTGCCGCAAACGGTAGGGGCGGGTGCCGGCGGCGGAACCTGGGGCCAGCGTTCCACCATCTATGCGGCGTTCCTACAGGACGATTGGAAAGTAAATGGCAGGCTTACCCTCAATTTAGGTTTGCGTTGGGAAGTGCACACGCCGTGGGATGAGGTTCACAACCGGCAGACTAACTTCCAGGAATATACCGGAAAAGTGCTGCTATCAGGGCAGACGAACCTATTCAACGACAACAACGCCCTATATAACCAGTACAACGGCATTACGAATTTTCAACCTCGCCTGGGACTCGCTTGGAAACCCTTCGGGAACAACACGGTCGTGCGGGCATCCTACACGCTTTCGAACTTCCTGGAGGGCACCGGTACCAACCTGCGGCTTACCCGAAACCCACCCTGGCAAACCGGCCACCTTGTGAATTATTCATCGGGTGCTTCGCTAGTGCTTCCAACCACGACGCTGGATCAGGGCTTCTCCGGTTTTTCCAGCAGCGGCTGCACGCCGGCCACCATCCTGACGTATTCGTCAAGCTGTTTCGCGGGCGCAACCATTTTCACGTGGGATCCCAATGTTCGGCCCGCAGTATCGAACCAATGGAATATCAGCATTCAACACCAGTTCGGGAACTCAACCACGCTGCAGGTCGCCTATGTGGGTCAGAACAACGATCATCTGATGGTGCCCATCAACGCTTCCCAAGGCTTCCTTGCATCGAATGGCACGGTGTACCCGAGTCCCTATCTCGCGGGCAATCCAACCTTGTTGGCAGAGAATCCGACTGACAAGCTCACTGCGACGAACGGCATCCAAAACTACAATGCGCTGCAGGTAAGCTTGCAGAAGCGGCTTAGCAACGGTCTTGAATTCCAGACGAATTACACCTGGTCAAAATGCCTGACAGACTCCATTGGATATTACGGTGGCTATGGCCAGGGCGGCGGCAATTACTATTACTGGCAGAACACGTATGACGCGCACAGTTACTACGGAACGTGCTATTACGACGTGCCTCACACATTCAATGGCTATGTGACCTACGATATTCCGTTTGGCCGCGGTCGTATGGTCGGCAAAAACATGAATAAGGTTGTGAATGCGGTAGTCGGCGATTGGCAGGTGAACACACTGTTTACCTTCCACTCCGGATTCCCATTCACCATTGGCGCTAACGACGTATCTGGTACAACTTCGTTCGGGCCGCTGGCGAGCTGCAGCGGCAGTCCACAGGTGTATGGGAGGCAAAATGCGCCTCAGGGCGGGTATCAATGGTGGAACCAGAGTACCTTTTTCCAGCCGACCTCCGGATTCGGAAATTGTGGCGTGGGGATCATCAGAGGTCCGGGTCTGCATACGGCCGACCTGAGCGTATCGAAGCTCTTCTCCATAACGGAACACCAGAACCTGGAGTTCCGGGCTGAAGCCATCAACTTTACGAACACTCCGATTCTGAATGCTCCCAGCAGCAGCCTGGGTCCAGATCTTGGATTGGTAAATGGATCGCAGGGAGCGCGCAATATCCAGTTCGCGTTGAAGTACAACTTCTAGGGAGCAACATACAGACCGGGCCATCGCCCTACAGCAGCGGTCCGGTCTTTTCCGCGTTCAGCAATTTCTCCGCATTCAACGCGCCGGCAGGCGTGTCTTCGTGCTTTAAGATAGCGAAGGTCGGATAGCCGTTATCGCGATATTGCCGGATGCGGTAATCGATGCTGCCTAGCTCCGATTCGCTATACTCGGGCCGGCGCAGGCGCAGGTAGACGAAATCGGCCGTGAGTACGTGCGGCGTTTCCAGGTTCTCGTTTTCTGCCATGCAGAGACAGGCGTTTGAATTGCGCAGAACCTGGTAGATCGGCTCGTCGAACCAGGTAGCGTTACGAAATTCGAAGGCCACCCGGACCGCCTTTGGAAGAATGTCGAGGAACCGCGCCAGCCGCTCGCGATCAGCCTTGAAGGAAGGAGACAACTGGAACAGGATTGGCCCCAGACGCTTCGCCCCGCACAGTGGTTCCAGCGACTGCAGAAACACGCGCGTAAAGTCTTCGGCCGCTTCGAGCTTCAGCACATGCGTGATCTTCATGTGCGCTTTGGGCAGGAACAGAAAGCCCTCAGGCGTGCCCGCGATCCATTTCTCGAGCGTTGCGGCTGACGCCAGACGGCGGTAGGTGTAATTGATTTCGACCGCGTTCAGGCGTGTGGCGTAATAGGAAAGAAATTTTGAGCTGGGAAGCTTCTCGGGATAAAACGCAGGTTTCCAGGAGGCGTAGGCGAAGCCCGAAGTGCCGCAATAGAGTGGAGCGTCAGTCACGCCTTAGAGCCCGGCAAACCAGTCGTAGCCCTCTTCGGCCCAATAATCGTCAGGCCTGTCGTTCGTGTACCGGATGAGACCAATTCGCTTAATGCTCTTTATACCGTACTTTACCGGAATCACCAGCCGCAGCGGTGCGCCATGTTCAGGCTCGAGGGGGCGGCCATTGTGTTCGTAAGCCAGCAGAGTCTGTGGATGCAAGGCGCTCTTCATGTCAAGGCCGACATAGTAGTCTTCGCCGGGCGTTGCCATATACAGATACTGCGGAAGCTTTTGGCCGGGAGGAAAGTACTTCTTCGTGAAATCGGAAAAGCGCGCCCCGCCCCAGGATTCGATAACGCTCCAACCCTCAATACAGCAGAAGCGCGTGGTCATGTCGACCTTCGGAAGAGTCATGACATCCGGGAGCCGAAGATTCAGCGAGCGGTCGCTCTCGCCGGACGCGACCTGGAGACGCCACTTGCTCGCATCGAAATCGTCATCGATACCGATGTCGCCGTTGACCTTGATCGGGCCAACCTGGGTAGGCGAATAGGACGGCATCAGATGTGAATCGCTCAGGTAGCCACGCGCAATCTTCCCGTTTAAGTCGAGGACCTTGCGCTGCGGCCAGGGCGCGTTGTTCACCGGATGCGCCTTTGTGATCCATTCGTAAGCGCCCACGCCCCCGATAGCGGCAATCCCAGCGACTAGAAAATCGCGCCGAGTTCTACGCCGCAGCTCGCGCTTCGCTTCATGGTCGGGAAGAACGATTTCGCGATGGCGTTCACTCATGTTCACCTGCTGCTTCGTAGCCAATCACCATACTCCGAAAATTGTTCCAGCCGGCGAGCGCCACCTGCGCGACATGAATAATAAGAAACGCGACGTATCCTACCGTGAGCACGAAATGAACCAACCGTGCACCTTGATATCCGCCAAACAGCATGGCGAGCCAGTAGAGTTGAGCAGGTTTGTAAATAGCGAAACCGCTTAACACGGAGCCGATGCCCATTACAATAATCGCCGTATAGCTGATCTGCTGCGCGGCGTTGTACTTCTCCTGCGGCGGGATATTCTTGCTCAAATGGAAATCGTGAAGAACGACTTGCCACGCATCGCTGAATGCGGACCATGAGTGCGGTACCAGTAGGCGCCACTCGCCGGAAGCTATTGTATAAATCACGTACGCAAGTCCGTTTATGACGAAGAACCACATGAAGAAAAAATGCAAAGCCATGCCCTGCGCCAGCCTGTGGTCGATGTGAAAAGTTGAGTAGAACCAGTCCGGGAAGAAATGCAGCGGTCCAATGCTGTAAATCGGGTAGGCCCAATAAATCAGGATTCCACTCCAGATCATCACGAAAAGCAGCGGGAAGTTGATCCAATGGAACCAACGGACCGCCAGCAAATGCTTGAGTCTAAGCTTCTGCATCTACAAAGTGCTTCGGCGCCAAATGCCTTGAAGTTACAAAGCTTAAAGTTATAAGGATAGATTATGCCACCGCTGACGTTTCTGTGCCTGGCCAGCTTTGATAAGGGGCACCGATTCTTGACGCAAGCCAAACGCCAGGGATGCCGAGTGCTTCTTCTCACCTCTCTAAGCCTGCAGGATACGGCGAAATGGCCGCGTGACACTCTGGACGATATTTTCTACATGCCCGACGACGAACATGAATGGAACTTGCAGCACATGCTGCTTGCGGTAAGCTATCTTTGCCGGACGACGCAGGTGGACAGAATCGTTCCGCTGGATGATTTCGATTTGGAAAAAGCCGCCCTGCTGCGCGAGCATTTGCGTCTGCCCGGGTTAGGCGAAACGGCGACCCGATACTTCCGCGACAAGCTGGCGATGCGGATGCGGGCGGCAGAGAACGGCATCCGCGTACCGGAATTCACCGCCACCTTCAATTACGAGAAGATTACGCAGTTTGTGGACTCGGTTTCAGCGCCCTGGGTTCTCAAGCCGCGGCTGATGGCAGGGGCGATCGGGATCAAGAAATTTCATGAGCGGCAGCGGCTCTGGGAAGGCATTCACGGTGTAGGGGACCAGCAGTCCTTCTTTCTGCTGGAGCGCTTTATCCCTGGAGATATCTTTCACGTGGACTCCATCTGGCATCGGGGCGAAATGGTTTATGCTATATCGAGCGCGTACGGAACGCCGCCGCTGGAGGTAACCACCGGAGGCGGGATCTTCACGACCTGTATCCTGGAGCGTGGGTCTGAGGCCGACCGCGCCCTGCGGGCCATGAATCAGCAGGTTCTAACGGCGTTCCAGTTGACAGACGGCGTCTCGCACACCGAGTTTATCCGCGCGCATGAGGATGGGGCTTACTACTTTCTGGAAACATCGGCCCGCGTGGGTGGTGCTCATATTTCGGATTTGATTGAAGCCGCGACAGGCATCAATCTCTGGGCGGAATGGGCGAAAGTGGAATTGGCCGCGGCTTCCGGAACGCCTTACGCGCTGCCGCCGGCGCGCTGCGAGTACGCCGGATTGCTGGTCTCGCTAGCGCGCCAGGAATGGCCGGACACGTCCGCTTTCGAGGAACCGGAGCTGGTCTGGCGGATGGATCGCAAACACCACGTCGGCTTTATTGTAAAATCACCGCATCACGACCGTGTAGAAGACTTGCTTGGGCTCTATGCGGATCGTGTGCGTACGCACTTCCACGCGTCGGCTCCCCCGCGGGAGAAGGCGCGCGATTAGTAGGCGAGAAAACGTTTCAAAGGTGTTAGGCTAGGCTGAATGCGCGCATTGACGGTAGCTGGATTCACCGCGGGAGCGATGCTTGGAGGCGTTTCCGCAGCCGCCGCTTACGGCAGCGTCTCGAAATCATCACAGCTTTTTGGACCATCCGTGTATCGCGGCCCAGGGGGCAGGAGATCCATCGCTCTGACTTTCGATGACGGCCCCACGGAAGGCACTCTCGCGCTTCTGGACTATCTCGGGTCAGAAAACGCGATGGCGACGTTTTTCCAATGCGGCATGAACGTCCAGCGATTTCCCCACATTGCGGGACGGGTCGTCGCCGCCGGCCATGAGATTGGAAACCATACCTTTTCGCATCCCCGGCTAACCTTTCGTTCGCCGGAATTTATTGATCGGGAGATTACCGAAGCGCAGAAGATCATTCAGTTCGAAACTGGCATCACGCCGATGCTGCTCCGGCCTCCCTACGGCTTCCGGTGGCTGGGCATGCGGGCGGTTCAGTACAAGCTCTCATTGTTAGGCGTCATGTGGACCGTTATGGGATACGACTGGCGGTGGAGCGCGAAACGCATTGCGGATTATGTGCTGGCGCGGTCGTTCCCGGGCGGGATCATCTGCCTCCACGACGGCCGGGGTGTGCGGCGCAACCCTGATATCAGCCAGACCCTGATGGCGGTTCGGAAGATTGTTCCTGCGCTGAAGGACCTTGGTTATAAATTCGAGGTTGTGAGCGACATCCTCCGCGAGAAGGCGCCCACCCGCTAACCTGAAGTAAGGGCGGTAGGCTTTTTGCGGACCGAAACAAAGCGGAGCAAGCTGTACCTCATTGGCGCTGGTCCCGGAGATCCGGAACTCCTGACCTTAAAGGCGGCGCGTGTTCTGCGCGAATGCGATGTCATTCTCTATGACCGGCTGGTCAGCAAAGAAGTTTTGCGCCTGGCGCGCCCCGACGCGCAATTGATATACGTGGGCAAACACGAGGGTGAGCAGGATCACGCGCAAGGGAAGATCTTCCAACTGATTCGGACGCATGCGCTTGCGGGAAAGAAGGTCGGCCGTTTAAAAGGCGGGGATCCTCTCGTTTTCGGGCGCGGTGCGGAGGAGTGGGCCGTGGCGCTGGAGCAGGGCATCGAGGTAGAGCTGATTCCAGGTGTTACTTCCGCTATTGCGGTCCCGGGCCTGGCGGGTATCCCGCTGACCTATCGCGGCATCGCGCAAAGCTTTGCGGTAATAACCGCTCACTGCCACGAGGGCCGGACCGAGCAGTGGGACAAGTACGCCGAGATAGACACGCTCATTGTACTGATGGGCGTAACGAATCGCGATTTTATCGCGCAGAGTCTTATCGCGGCCGGCCGTGACAAAAACGAACCGGTTGCCTTTATTGAACGCGGCAGCACGCCTGACGAGAGGGTTGTCGAAACCGTGCTCGGCGCGGTAGCCTCAGGTCGAGTTGAGGTGCAGAGTCCCGCTGTATTCGTGATTGGCGAAGTGGTGCGGCTGCGGACGCGGCTTAATGGCCTTTCCCGATTTCCAGAACCGCTAGAGTTTGCGGTCCCAACACGATTGACCGATCCATCGAGCTCGTCTGAATAGACATCATCTCGGACGCTTTTACCAGCTCCTGAATTTGTCTCAGCGTCGGATACGCGGGGCTTCCCATTTTCTCCCAGGCTTCTAGCGCTGAGCCGTTCCCGGGAGCAACAAATTGCATGCGGTATTGTTTAGGGCTCGCGCCTTTGAATTGCAGGCGAAAAGTCTTCGACGGAACGGCTTCCCCAGGTTCGGCATAATTCCACAGAGCGATTTCCAAAGTGCCATCGCCGCGTTCGGTCACTAGCGCGTCCTCTGAATTTACGGGCAAGCGGCGATCGCCCAGCGCATGCAGCAGCTCGAATGCGCGAAAAGCCGCCTTCGGAATGCCGCGCTCTGCGATTAGTCCATAGCCTCCATAGAACGGCGTTTTCACCACCCCTTGCTCTTCAAATACATCCGAGAAGCACCAATAGGCCATGATGTTCGCCAAGCCGTCGCTTTCGCGTATATTGTTCGCGAGCCACGGCCCCATGAAAGCGCTATCCGTCACTTGCACCTGGTTCATGTAGGTTGCGTTGTACTCGGACCAGATGATCGGAGTTTTCGGCGCCGCGGATGCTTTCACCTGATCGAACACTTTCTTTGCGGCTCGGGCCACCATGTCGCGGCGGGCAATCGGCTCGCTCCGACCGAAGACATCCTGCGATGTGTCGTTGCCGTAGACGTGGGTAGAAACAAAATCGAAGGGGATGTGGTTTTCCGTGCAATGGTCGATGAAGGCGTCTACCCAGGCGGCTTGCGCGGTTGCAGGACCGCCGACGCGCAGTTTTGAATCCACTGTTTTGATGGCCCTGGCAGTTTCGTCATACAACGCAAAGTAAGTTTGCTGCTTTGGCACGCCATCCCAAAAATCGATGTTCGGCTCATTCCAGACTTCGAAATACCACTGCTCTACTTCGTTCTTGCCATAGCGATCCTCGAGATGTCTTGTGAACGCTTCAATCAACGCGTCCCATTTCGCCGGACTGTTGGGCGGTGAAGGCAGCGGCTTGTACCAGAACGGATGCGGCGTAAGATTCGCGGCGAGTTTGCGCGGCATGAAGCTCAGCTCGACGAATGGACGGACGCCGTTCTGGAGAAGACCGTCGTAGATCTGGTCGACGTAAGAAAAGTTGTAGACCGGCTTGCCGTTGCGATCCTCGTCGTAAACGCCGATATCGTCATCGAGGATGGCGTGAAAGCGGATGTACTGAAATTCGGTGGCGTCCTTTACCTTGCGCAGGTCGGAGCGGTAGTCCTGGCGGAGGCTGAGCACCGCTCGCCCGGAGCCGAACATCTGTTCCCAAAAGTGCGGGAAGGGATGCGAAGGCGCGCTTGGGTCGATGACGATGGTCTCTTCCGATCCGCTGGTTTGAGCTCTGCTGGCCGGGATGGCACAAAAGACGGCAAGGCTAAGCGCACAAAGGAACGATACTCGTTTCACGGCTGTTAGAAGCGACTGTATCAGCTTCGTTGTAGTTCCGCGAATTTTGCGGACGCTTCGCGCACCAGAATGCCCATCTTGGGGTGGGTCGGCTCAAGGGCGGGGACCAGTCCGCATTCCTTGAGCGATTCGCTGCAAGTAGGTCCGATGGAGGCAATGAACAGCCTGCGCAGTGCTTCGATCGCAGCTGCGCGCTGCTTCCGCTGTTCCGCAAAATCGAGGAGATGCTCAATCTGCACACCGGTCGTGAAGACGGCAACTTTGAAGTCGCCATCCAGCAGCCCCCCGAGCGCTTCCTCCAACGGGCCCGTATCTTCCGGCAGCTTCCATTGATAGACGGGAACCGTCGTGACCTGGCGGCCTTGCCGCTCCAGGCCCTGAATCAACTCGCGGTTCGGACGCCCATACTCCTGGATAGCAACTGACTTCTCGGACCGCGACGCAACCGCGGCTAATAGTTCTCGCCACGTATTGGGCTCGGGAACCGAGACAGTAACGGGCACCTGCCATTCCCGAAGAACGGCAATGGGCTTCGGGCCGCGCGCAACGATCACGATCTTCCGCAAAGCATTCAAGAATTGTTCTTGCGGTTCGCGCGATGCGAGCACGCGTTGCAACAGCCTGGCGCCTACGCCGGTTAGAAAGATCATCATGTTGAATTCGCCGCTATACAGCCGGTCCGCGAAGGCGAACGCTGCTTCATTGTGTTCGAGGGGAACCTCCACCAGCGCAGGCGCGACAAATGGCTCGCCGCCATTAATGCGGATCAACTCCGCTATCTCTTTGGCGCGGCGGCTCTCGAAGGACAGCACCTTGGCATTGGCAAAGGACATGATCACGCCTCCTGATTGCTACGATACAAAGAAGCTCTACATTTTTATGAAGTACACGAGACGTGCGGCCTTTGCGGTCCTGATACTTGCGGCGTTTGCGACGGCTGCGGCGGCGCAACAGACCGCCGATTCCAATCCCGCCGATGCACCCAACGTTTTCCTGGATAACCACCGCCCCCTCATCAAGAAAAAGGAGAAGGCGCCCACCTCCCGTACTGTCACCGGTCAGGTTGTGGATGACTCTGGCACGCCGCTCGAAGGCGCCCTGGTCACACTAACAAACACCAAGACGCATGAGAAAGAAACGTTCTTCACTAAGAAAGGCGGCCGATACAGTTTCGAAGACCTCAGCTTCACAATCGATTACGAGGTTCAGGCCAAATACAAGAGCCTTTCGAGCCAAGCGCGAAAGCTGAGCCAATACGACCGCACCCCACGGGCCGTCCGCATACTCGAAATCGGATCTGCCCCGGGGCTCAATCAGAGCGTAAGCACCGCGGCCAAGAAAGACTCTGCACCTCCCAAGAAGTAGCTTCACCGCTTGCAAAGCTGCGGATAATACTTTTTAAGAGCTGCCAGTTTCGGTAAGTCGTTGTACACGATGTACGGATAAGTCATGTTGTGATCGAGAAAGTGCTGATGATACTTTTCCGCCGGATAAAAGCCTTTCAGCGGGACAACTTGGGTAACAATCGGATGCCGGAAGATTTTGGCTTCGTCTAGCTGTTTGATGTATGCCTCAGCCACCTTCTTCTGCTCGTCGTTCGCGTAGAAGATTGCCGAGCGGTATTGTGTGCCAGTATCCGGCCCTTGCCGGTTCAGCTCTGTCGGATCGTGCGCGACCGAGAAGAAGACCTTCAGTAACTGCCCGTAGGTGATTTGCGAAGGGTCGTAGGTTATCTGGACCGATTCCGCATGCCCCGTTCTGCCGGTGCTGACCTCTTCGTAGTGAGCAGTCGAACTGGCGCCTCCGGCGAATCCCGAAACAACGTTAGTGACGCCCTTGATCCTCTCAAACACTCCCTCCACGCCCCAGAAACAGCCGCCGGCCAGCACCGCCGTTTGCGGTCCTTGAGCCGCCGCGCCCGTTACGTCCACGGCGGGGTCCGGAAATTCAAGAACTTTTGATTTCGCGGATGCGCAAAGCGCGCCCGCCAAAAGCGCAGGCAAAGCAAACAGGAGGAGCCGTGTTGACATCGTGGTCACCTGTCAGGATAGATTACGCTATTTGACGTAAGGGTGCGGATTTAACGTGGAAGGTCTCTCAACGAGGCAGGCGTTCGTCGCGACGTAGATTACAAAATAAATGGAGGCACTTTCAGTGGCCATCAGTACTACCAAAAGCATCCAGATCGAACGGCCTGCGAGCGACGTGTTCGCTTTTGTTTCGGACCTTACAATGATGCCCAAATGGGCGATTCACAACGTGAAAGCGATTCGCCCGCTCGGTGACGGGTCCTGGCAAATCGAGACTCCACGCGGGCCGGGCCAGATCGTACCCCATTTCCGCGCCGATTGTGGCATTCTCGATCACGAGTTCATCGATCCGCGGGAGGGGCGCTGGAGTGTGCCTGCGCGAGTTGTGCCCGTCGACAACTCCACTTCGGCGTTCATCATCACGCTCCGGAAACCGGACACTATGCCGGAGTACGCGTTCGCTCCCGCCATGCGTTTGATGGATGAAGAGCTGGCAGCGCTCAAGTCGTGTGTTGAGCGGCTTTGACCCCGAATTCCGATATTTGATGACGAGACTTCATTTCCAATCCGGGTTCTTCCCCGCGCTAACCAGGTTCGCCAGGATGCGATAGGCTCCGGGAACGCCCACTGGGAGCTGCCGGTACAGCGCGAACGCATCATAGACATAGATGCCGCGGCCGTAATGGGCCAACAGTAGTCCGCCCGATTGCGGGTCCTGGTTCGGATCGTGCGTTTCCACCAGCGCCTTGTAGTGCGGATCCCACTTCTCCATGAACCCATGCCCGCGCTCTTCCTGCCAGCCACGGAAATCGGCCGCTGTAATCTTGTTCGGCCAGATCAGGATGGGGTTTTCGGGATCGAGCAACTTGACGGCTGAATTTTCATCCACCACCTTCTGCGGATTGTCGCCCAGCGTGAAGGGATACGGACCGTAATCGCCATCGAAGTTCTGCAAATTGTACTGCACGATTAGAACTCCGCCATTCTTGACATATTCGAGCAGGCGGTCGTTAGCGGCTCGTAGTTCAGGACGCACCGCATACGCCCGCACTCCAAGCACGATAGCGTCGAATTGACTCAGATTGCCCGATTGCAAGTCGCCCGCCGCCATAATCTGCGGGTGCAGGCCAAGATCCTCGAGTGCGCGCGGTACATCGTCGCCTGTGCCTGGAAAGAAGCCCACGCGAAGGTCCGGCGCGGTCTTTACATTCACCCCGACGGCCTTGTATTGGGCGGCCCGATAGAAAGGATACGAGCGCACGCCCGGATAACCTACCAGCCGGTAGCCTTCTTCGTACATCTTGCCCTGGTATTCGGCAACTGCCTGGATTTTGTAATCCTGCTCTTTAGTCGATTGCGGCTTCACCTGGAATGTGATGTCCTGACTCTGCCCGTCGCGAGCAAAATCAAAAGGGCACTGGGGCGGCGTCGATTGCCAGTTTTGGGGCAAGTGCAGCCGAAGCACTCCCTTTGCCGGGCCTTTCACATTGCTGTGGAGCGTGCAGGTGAACGCGAACGAAGCGGCGGTCAGCGGGACCGCACCGGCCGTGCGCGAAAGCCAAACAGAAATCGCCGGAGCCATCAGCAGAGGCTGCTGCACCATACCGGTGCCTTCCACGCGCTGGGTGGTTTGCACCACTTTACGAAGCTCGAAATCCGCGCCTCGATAGTTCAGGCGAGCGCTTGCCCAGAGCGGATACGGCGCTAGCGACAGATTGAGAAAGCGCTCATCGCTGATGTTGTAATAAGGCTGCTCTTCATCGGGACGCCAGAAGTAAGCCTTCGTAAGGTTTGCATCTTCCGGCGCGGCGACAGAAAATCGCAGACGCACATCTTTGCCGCCAGCCAGTTCGGGCGGCGCCGCCTTCTCAAGCTTGATGCTCCACGGCTTGTCGTAAGCCGGATGAACGCCAATGCTTTCAACATGAATCGGTTGAGGGCTCTTGTTTAGCAGGTGAGTCTCAACCGCGAACGACTGTCCGGGAATACCGATGGTGAACGTTTGAGATCCGCCGCGAAATGCAGCGAAGGGTCCGGTTGGCTCCTTCTCCGGCGCGACTACTGCATCGAAAGAAAGGCCAAGCGCCAATGCGACCGCCTTTTCGAACTGTTTCTCCTTTGCTCGCAATTCGAAGATGACGTCACTCTTACCCGGCTCCGCCAGACTACTGGATTGAACCTGCCCGATAAGTGCGCGAGTCGCCTGCAAACCGTCCGCGAGCGCCGGGGCGATACCGGACGGATTAGCGGGCCTGTAGCGGTCGCCGGCGTCATCGGCGATTTTCGAAAGCTGTTCCAGGCCCTTTTTCAGGAAGCTCGTATCGCCGGATGCCAGCGAGGCGATACCTGTCAGCGAAACGTCAATCCCGTCATAAAACGAATCTTCTTTATCGGCCGCCGGAACCCGCGAGGCGTAGCGGTGATACGGAGCGCTGTAAAGCGATGGCTCTGGAATGGTCCCGCCGCCGTTCTGGCTCTTTTGATATCCCCATCCTTCGCGTCCTATCTGCTGGAAAGTCAGTCCCGCCGCGGGATCGCCGGCGCCTTCCGGAATGGTGACATTCGTAGCGGGTCTTTCGGTCATCCAGGTCTTATTCACGTAGTTAAAGAAGCGGATGGGAACGTATTTTCCGGTAGCGTAATCGTAGATGGTGTGATTTTTCGTTGGTTCGAAGAACGGGACGCGCGCGTAGACCTTCAAGGGCTGCCATGGACGCAATCCCTCCCGGATCTGTTCGGGAAAGCGCTTCGGGTCGGCAGCGGCCACATACGCCTCCTGGGCCATTTGTCCCGAGACCTGGTGATTCCCGTGCCCATCGGTGGGCGCGCCGGCGAATACCGAAGTGATCACAAGCGGCCGCGTCATCCGCACCACCCGCACAACATCGGCGAGCACGCGCTCGTAGCCCCACTTTTCAAGCGCCTCTTCGCGCGTTTTCGAAAAACCGTAGTCAATTACGCGGGTCCAGTACTGGTCCACTCCGTAATAAAGATCGGAAGTCATCAGCTCTTGCGTGCGCACCAGCCCAAGCGCGTCGTAGAGGTCCCCGGACATGGCATTCTGCCCGCCTTCGCCGCGATTCAGTGTTAACAAAATACCGCGCGCGCCCAAGCCGCGAGTCTCGTACGCCAGCATTCCGCCGTCTTCGTCATCAGGATGGGCAACCACCATCAGGATGCTGGCCCGTGTGCGAATCGCGGCAAGGTAGCGCGACAGGCCGCTAGCGCCGCGATTCAAATCAATCGGCATCGCGTTCGGGTTGATTTGTGCGGCCTGTCGCGCTGAATCAGGGCTTGAACTCGCCCAAATTGCGACCGATAAAACCGTGCCGATTGTGGCGGCGCATGCGGCTTTGAGAAGGAATCGCCTACGATGCCGGCTGGTGATCTTGATCATGTAGTCTCGCTTAATCAAGATTAATCCGTGCTACGAACCGCGATTCGTATCCACTACCGAAATGTAGGCGTCCATTCAGTAGGCGTTCTTTACAGCGCGAACTTCTCTATGCGAACACATCCATTGATTTTCACCTTCGTAGGCGCGATTTTAGCCGCAACGTGTGCAGCAGTGCCCGGTTTTGCGCAGAGTCAATATCCGCAAAATCCGCCGCCGCCTCAGTATCCCCAAACCCAGCAGTACCCACCGCAGCAGGGGCAGTACCCGCCCCAGCAGGGTCAGTATCCACCACCGCAGAGCCAGCCGTACCCACCCGCGCAGAATCAGCAATATCCGCCGCCACAGTACGGCCAGCCGCCATCATTGCCGCCTCAGCAGCTTGATCAACTGGTCCAGCCCATTGCCCTCTATCCGGACGGATTGCTCGCCCAGGTTCTGACCGCATCCACGTTTTCAAATGAGATTCCGGACGCCGCTGCTTGGGCGAATGCACACGCCTATCTCAAGGGAGATGCACTGGCGCGCGCCATCCAGGATGACAATTTGCCATGGGATCCAAGCGTGCTTGCGCTATTGCCGTTCCCGAATGTGCTGAATTACATGGCGCAGTATATGGGTTGGACGCAAGAACTCGGCAACGCGGTGCTGGCGCAGCGAGGCGATGTGATGGATGCCGTCCAGCATCTGCGGCAGGAAGCCTACAACTATGGATATCTTCGGGACAGCCAATACGCGCGGGTCATAGTTGGAGGGCCTGGCGACATTGAGATCGTGCCCGTAACACCAGGATATTATTACGTGCCTTATTACAACCCAAGAGTTGTGTTTGTGCGGCCGCGCCCCGGTTTCTATGTGGGCGGCGCCATACGTTTCGGCCCAATGATCACCATCGGCGGCGCCTTCGCTCCCTGGGGCTGGGGAGGAGTCGGATTCGGATGGCGTCAGCACGATATTCTGGTGAATCACCGTGATTGGGACCGGAACTGGAACAACCGCCGCAACTACGTTTCCCCGTATGCGTACCGGCGTCCGGAAGGGCCGCGAGTGGAGCATCATGAGGTTCGGCCTGGCGCAGAGCGCGGAGATCGCGGTGACCACCGCGACCGGGACGACCATCGCGATCATCATTGATCGGGCGCGTGTGATTCAGTAGTAGGCGATGAAGCTATATCGCGCGCAGGCCGGCATTGTAATCGAACTGGAAGGCAAACTCTTTCTGGTCGGCGCGAGCGACGTGGGGGCCTGGGACGCGCTTCTCAAACGTGACGACCTCCACGATCACTTGGAAAAGGCAATCCAGGGTGCTGCCGGCATAGATCAGGCCGCGCTAAAGGAATTGCTTCCTCCTATCGGCACCCAGGAAGTCTGGGCTGCGGGCGTAACATACTACCGCAGCCGCGACGCGCGTATGCAGGAATCGAAGTCCTCAGGCGGCGGCGATTTTTACGACCGCGTTTATGCCGCCACGCGGCCGGAACTGTTCTTCAAGGCTACATCGCATCGTGTGGTTGGCCCAAACGGCAAAGTAGCCATCCGCGACGATGCACACTGGTCGGTTCCCGAACCCGAGTTGACCTTGCTTATCACGCCTGGCGGGCGGATTACCGGTTATACGATTGGCAATGACATGAGCTCGCGCGATATCGAGGGTGAAAATCCGCTCTATCTACCGCAGGCGAAAGTCTACGACCGGAGTTGTTCGCTCGGTCCCTGTGTTTTGGTTCAAAACGCACCGCTGCCCAAGCAAACCGAGATTCGACTGGAAATTGTCCGTTCCGGCCACACTGAATTTTCCGCTTCGACCTCGCTGGATGCCATGAAGCGCGAACCGGCCGAGCTTGTCGAATTTTTGTACCGAAACAACAGCTTTCCCAACGGTTGTTTTCTGTTGACCGGGACGGGTATTGTTCCCCCGGATTCGTTCTCGTTGCAGGCCGGTGACGAGATTCGCATCAGCATACCGCCGGTAGGTACGCTCGTGAACCGTGTTGGATGACCAGGAAAGCGTTACTATCCCGCGTTTGCTTTGGTACTTGCCTGGTCCAGTTGGAAGACGAATTTCTCGTCTTTGGTAACCACGCTTCCAAACCACTTATGACGGCCGTTCAGAAAGGCGCTTACCGGGCGCTCCACAGGATGATCGAGAATCAGCACGTCATCGGGTTCCAAATCAACCAGAGTCCGGGTGCTGATGCCGCCGGCTACGATGCGGGCTTCAAGCGTGACGTTCGCGTCTTGAATAAGCCGCGCCATAAGCAACTGATCGCGCTCTGTCGATTGCGCTCGGCGCACCTGCCGCAATTGATCAAACTTATTTCGCAGCCGCTTAATGAAGATGGAAGGAATCGCGAGATTCATCAGTCCGGAGGTCGCGCCCACCCGGACCTCAATCGCGATCACGATAACTGCTTCGGCCGGCGCCAGTACGTGAAGCAGCGCCGGTTCGCTGGCTAGCGATTGAACCGAAAAGGAGATTTCAGCCACCATTTTCCAGGCCTCGTCGAGATCGCGCAGCACGACGCGCATCAACGTCTGGATCAGATTTTTTTCTATTTCGGTAATTTTTCGCTGGTAAGTGGTCGCGGCGCGTCCCTTGCTTCCGAGCAGCAATTCCATCAGCCCGAACATCAAGGCATTATTCAGTTCCAGGACCGCAGTCCCTTCGTATGGGTGCAGTCCCAGGTAAGCGATGCAGGTAGGAGAGGCTAGCCCTTCCAGAAACTCGGCGTACGAAATCTGCTCCAAGCTGACAAGGTTTAATGCAACATAGGAGCGAAGGTAAGCGGAGAGGCTCGAAGCGAGATTGCGCACGAAGTTCTCGTGCACCATGTGGAGTGCCCTGAGCTGTGATTTGGGAATGCGATCAAGCCTGCCGAAGTCGAAGGGCGCCACATCCGAAGCTTCCCGAATGGAATCGGTTCCTCCCTGGAAAACGGCGTCAATCTCTTGCGGGGATAGTTCGCTTTTCATAAAGCACTCCTGGCCTGTCAATCGTTATCGTGCAGCGCCAGCCGATCCTGGCGGCTGATAATCTCTTTGATCCGCACGCCATAATTCCCCTTCACCGACACCACCTCGCCGCGTGCCACCACCGCGCCATGCACAACCAGATCAACGTATTCGCCGACGTTCCGGTCGAGTTCAATGAGAGAGCCGGAGGTCATTTTCAAGACATCGCGGACGGGCAGAACGGCGCGTCCGAGCCCGATGGATAGTGGAAGTTCCAGGTCCATCAGTCGCTGCAGCATAGGTGCGAAAGTCTGCACCGTTTCTGGACGAACACTCAGCGCGGCATTTCCACTGGCAAGCACTTTGCTTGCTTCCAGATTGAGGACGGCAATCAGAGGAGAAAGACTCTTATCACGGAAGGTGACCGAAATCCGGGCCGCGGTCATGGCGCTCATCGGCGGCAAAGCGTCAACCGACCAAGGCGAGCCAGTCAGAGGCTTCGATATTCGCCGGCTCACTATCTCTGCGGCCGCCTGACTTGCCTGGCCGATGATTTCGAGGTAGGCCGGTTGCGGCTCGTTTCCAGCCCCATCTACGGCCCCGCCCAAAGCGGTCCAGGTGCTTTCAGCCACTCCGATCCAATAAGCGAACTCGCCAGTCCGTTCGAATACCTGCTTCCACCAGGTGTACGAGCTCAGGTCTCCAGCGGCTTCCAACTCTGCCGCCCCGCCGAGCACGGCGCAGCTAACCACGGCCTTATCGCCCGTGAACATTTCAATGGAGCGCGAGAATTCGTTGCTCCAGTCCTTCAGGAAAAGTTCAATTTCCGAATTTTCTTTCGTCATATGCGATTGCAGCGGTTCTGCCTAGCTGGCTGCCTCCGGTGCTGCCGGGATGTTTTCGGCCTTCGGCTCGAAAGCCGCTTTATCTCTCAAATCGGCCACCCGAATCGCCAATGCCGAATCGATAACCAGAATTTCCCCGCTTCCCAAAAGTACTTCCTCCGCGTACAGATCCACGTTTTCGCCCGTCGGCCGGGGGAACACCACGACGGAACCAGGGCCCAGATCCAGCAGCTCGCGAAAGGTTATGGTCCGCTTATCCAACTCGGCTCGCAGCGTAAGCGGCACGTCTTCGATCGCTTCGAATGCGTCTAGGCGGACGTCGACCGAAACTGATGGTTCAGCAATAGATTTCAAATGTCAGCACCTGCCGTTCACTCGATATAAGCGTCGCTTGGGGAGTTCTTCAGGCTGATCACGCCTTCCTTCTCTAATTCCCTCGCGACCGTGATGATTCTCTGTTGCGCGGCATCCACGTCTTTCAGCTTCACCGGCCCCAGGCTGGAGAGATCTTCGGACATCATCTCCGCGCCCCGCTGCGATTGTGTCGCCAAAAATTTCTGGCGGAGCGACTCGTTGGCGCCTTTTAGGGCGGTTAGGAGAGTGTTCCGTTCCACTTTGGAGATGAGCGTCCGGATCGAGTTGGCGTCTAAATCCTCCAAATCGCGGAACACGAACATGAACTTCCGAATGTTTTCGAAAAGGGAGGCATTCTCGGCTTCCACCGCGCCCAGCAGGTGTCCGCACGTATTCGGGTCCAGGCGATTAAACATGTTGGCCACCGCGCGAACCCCGCCCACCGCTTCCCGGCTCAGTTCTCCCAGGTTGCGTAATTTCTGATCGATGACCGACGCGATATTGCGGACGATTTCAGGCGAAATCTGGTCGAGATCCGCCATTCGAATAGCCACTTCCATGCGCGTGTCCTCCGGCAGGGAACTGATCAGATTGGCCGCCTGCTCCGCCTCCAGGTTGGAGAGGATCAGCGCAATCGTCTGAGGATGTTCGTCCTGAATGAATTTTGCGAGCTGCTGCGGATCGGCCCGCCGAAAATTCTCGAACGAAATCGCATCGTTTCGTAAAAGGCGCTCAATCAGGCGGCCCGCCAGTTCGCTGCCATACGCTTCGATCAAGACCTTGTGGGCATAGTCGAGCCCACCTTTGATCATGAGGCTCTGCGAAGTCGCGAACTGTTCGAACTCTTCGAGGGATGCCTCAACCTCATCTGGAGTTACGCCCTCACAGCGCGCGATGGCCTTGGCTACTTTATCGGCGTCTGTTTCGGGTATATGTTTCAGGACTAAGGCGCTGTCCTTGGGCCCGAGCGCAATCAGGACAATACCGGCTTTTTCCAGCCCGCTTAGCTTGAGCGAGCCTCCGGACCTACGCCCTTTGATTCCAGCGCCTTCCGGCATTAAGAAAAATCCTTAAACGCCGGTTGAGCGCAATTCGCGGCTCGACCCACAGACCACGCGCGTACTGATCGGCTCTCTTGCATCCCGTCGATATAGATGTTGCCGCCGGAAACCAGAAGTATCGGTTTTATCTGTCTGATCCCGGCAATTTGCCCGATTCTGCGGGGTGGCAGATAGGGGCGCGTTTCCCTGACCGACCCGGCGGGAGCGGCGAAGCACGAATCTGCGAGCGGGTCACATTTTTCGGGTTTACACGGTTTTGGCGAGCCTTCGAAACGCCCTTTCAAATTTGGAGTTGAGGCCATAATGGCCAGCGGTCACGAGCTATCGTACGCTATAGCCGTCGCGCAACGACAATGGTTATGTCATCGGCCGCGGCCCCTGCGCCGGTGAATGATGACACGTCTGCCTTGATGCTGTCTATCAATTTTGCCGACGGCTGGTCACGTTCCTTTTTCAGAAGCGCAAGTAACCGCTCTTCCCCGAACTCCTGGCCGGAATCAGGATTGGACGCTTCGGTCAGGCCGTCACTAAACATAACTAGTACGTCGCCGCGTTCCAGAGCGCACGCGCCTTCTTCGTACGTGGCATCGCCCGTGATTCCAATGACGAGCCCGCTCGCGCTAAGCTGCTCTACTTCGTCGTTTCTGTGAATCAGCAACGGTGGGTTATGTCCGGCGTTGCAATACTCAATTCGTCCCGTTGCGGGATTAAGAATTGCAGCGAATAGTGTAATGAAACAGTTGCCCGGGCAATTCGCGGCTGTGGTCCGATTTAATCGGGTTACCTGCTCGGCGAGCCTGCCTGGTTCCTGAAATAGAACCTGAATCCGCGCCTGCAAGCTGGACATCAGCAACGCCGCCGGCATGCCTTTGCCGGAAACATCGGCTATGAACAGACCTATGCGCTCATCCGTGTAGCGGAGAAAATCGTAATAGTCCCCGCCTACCGTACGGCACGGTGCGTTATACCCCGCCAGATCAAACCCTTCAACCTCCGGGGCTTTCCCGGGCAACAAGCGGCGTTGGATCTCGGCGGCCCGCTCGAGCTCTCGATCCAGCAGCTTTTTGGCATGCTCCGCTTCTACCAGCCTGGCGTGCTCGATACGAATCGCGGCGATGTTCGCCATGACGGTTACAACGTTCAAATCCTCCACTGTGAAATCGCAAATGAGCTGAGGCGAATCCAGGTAAATCAGCCCAATGACCTGTTCACCGGTTTGCAGAGGCACCGCCAGAAAACTACGAATCTGTTGTGCGACGATGCTCTGCTGGGCTGCGTAATCCTGGTCCAGATTGGCGTCGCGCACGAGCAATGAGGTCTGCTGCTCAAGCACACGGTCGCGGATTGTCGTGCTGATGCGGAGACCCTCCCCGCGGATTGCACGAGTTTTGAGAGTGTTATCGGGCTCTCGCGTCATTACCACTCCGCGCGAAGCCTTGACCGCATCCACGGAAAGGTCCAGAATCAGCTCGAAGAGATTTTCGAGCGATGAATGTCCGGCCAGTTCCCGGCCTGCCCGTACCAACGCTCCCAAATGCAGGTTTCCGAGCTTCGGCTGCCCCGCAACGTCCGTACTCTTTTCAAGAGCAGATTTGAGATCGACCGATACCGGGGGCGTCAAAAGCGCCGGTTGCTGCGCGACGAAGACGACATCTTCGGTGCCGGATTCTTTCGCCTGGTCTTGCGCGGCATATCGAATCGTGAGGCGACCTGCCGTGATTCGATCGCCATGCGCGAGGCGGGCTGCCGCCGTAAGCCGTTTACCGTTTAGGCGAGTGCCGTTTCGGCTCCCGGCATCTCGCAGCATCCAACCGCCCGCGGTATTTTCGAAAACCAAATGCTCCCGCGATAAGCCGGAATCCGCAGGAAACGATAATTCATTTGAACTGGACCGCCCCAACCGGTACGCCTCGTGGTCCAAGCGAATCCGGACGGTTTGGACGCCTGGCGAATCAATGATCAGCTCTGGCGTCAAGTCTGGCATCGTTCGATGTCAAAACCCTTCCACCATCCATGCGTTGCCGTCAACCGACCCGCCGGGAATCGCAATGTAGCGGCCGTCGCGCGACGGTATACCCCAGAAGAAGCCAGGCCCTCTGCCCCTGTACTGCTTCAGAACATGTACGGCTCCCTTGAGATCCACATAGAGCAACGTGCGCAAGTTCGCCGACACAGACCCGCAATATATCCCTTTTCCGTCCGGTGCCCAATCGAGTGAGTAGATATTTGTCCAACCCTTGAGAAGGACTTCACGATCAGGGGCGCCCTTGGACAACGAAACGAGCTGAATTCGAGTATCGCTCCCGGCATCTCCCGCGATTGCGTACATTTTTCCGTCAGGGGATACGTCGCCTGGCCTGAAAGCGCTAGGTACTGTCTTCAGCAGCTTTCCCCTTCCTTTCAAGGGATCGAACGCGGTGAGGAACAACTGATTGCCATCGTCACTAGGCTCGACGACGATGCAACTGTTCGGAACGCTCCCGCATTGATAGTTGAATCGGTGACGAAGGTCCAGCACGGACTGCGGAACGCCGCCATCCACCGGGATCCGCATAAGTCGTGCTGGCTTGGTTGGACCTGTCCGTGCACTGGAAGTATACAGTATCCACGTGCCATCCGGACTGACCCGGGGCTGGTATGCGTTCTGCAGCCCGGTATTGAGACGCTCTGCCGTCCGCTCGTCTATAACTTGTTTGTAGACGTCTAGCCGATCATTTTGGGCGTACGTTAGCAGCACCGCTTTACTGTCTGCGGTCCAGGCTGAAGGATATCCCAAGGCTTCGTCGTTTGTGAGCGCCCGGGATGCGCTGATTCGAGTTCCCCCATCCGTCAACTCGGCCAGCTCGATTCGTGCGTGTGTGGTGTGCTTCAGAACAGACAAGGCCTTCCCGTCCGCGCTTGCGTTCAGCATGTCGATCCCCGTGTCCACCCACTGCGTCACACGTTCGGGCTTATCGCTGGGTTTTCCCGACCCGCTCCTTACGCGGCATTCCCAAAGGTTCGCGTCCTCACCGCTGCGCGACTCCTGTCGAGCGTACAGGATTCGGCCGCCGGTCACCCAAAAGAACTCTATAAACCAATGTCCAGGTTCCTCAGGAACCGCGATGCGGCAGTTCACCCCCTCGATAGTGCAGCTTTCGATGGACGCGGTACCCGACTTGTTGCGATCCCGAATAAATGCAATCCTTCTCCCGTCCGGCGACCAATGCACGGCTCCGAAATCCTCTCCCGGCTCAAGGCTGAAAATTTTCTGAGGGTTCTCGCCTTGGCTGTCCATCACCCACAACTCGCGAATTCCCGCCGTCCGGCTCTGTAGTGGGCCAAAAGCGATGCTGCGTCCATCGGGCGACACGCCCCAGCCAATGACTCCATCGCGAACTTTGGATGATTGCCCAATTACGGATGTAATCCAGGTACTCGCATACCCGTGCCCGGAGAAGTCGCCGGCATACGTCAGCAGTCGCGCCGCATCCGGAAACCAGGCAGCAAGACCCCACCCCGCGTCCTCGGGCACGCCCTTAGGCCTAGGAATAACTCGTTGTTCGCCGGTTTCGAGCAGCTTGACATGAATTCCCTCCGAGTCCGAGTAAGCGACATATTTCCCGTCCGGTGAAATTGCACTGCTGGTGACCGGATCGTCGCTGGAATTGAACGTGAGGCGCTTCTGCGTGAGCTCGACGGAAGGGATCGGTTTGTGAGGCCAGAGAAGCCATGTGAGGCCCGCCAGCACAACAACCGCGGCAAGGGCCGCGAGAACCAGCCTTGTGGATCGATGCGCTGTTAGCTTGGCCACTTCGGAGCGATCCGAACTCGCATCCCGTCTGAGCCGCTTCAAGTCCGCGCGCATCTCTGATGCATGCTGATAGCGGAGATCGCGGTCTTTTTCGAGCGCTTTATTGATGATTCTTTCCAGTTCGGCCGGCAACTCGGCGTTGAGCCGCACCGGCGCAATCGGCGCTTTGTTCAAGATCGCATCGAAAATGAGGGCTGTGGTTGTGCCGGTGAATGGCCGCTGGCCGGTGGTCATTTCGTACAACGTGGCTCCGAAGCTGAACAGATCGGTGCGCGTATCGAGATCCTCACCGCGTGCCTGCTCGGGCGACATATAGGCAACGGTCCCGACGGTTGTGCCGGGGCTGGTCAGGTGATCGGCCTGGATGCTCGCGGTCGGAGCGTCCGTGCGCGCCGTCTCGAGATGCTTGCCCGCTGTTTCCAGCTTCGCCAGCCCAAAATCCAGAATCTTGGCCTGATCCCGCGTCGTGACAAAGATATTCGCGGGCTTGATATCGCGGTGAATAATGCCTTTTGCGTGCGCCGCCTCTAATCCATCCGCAATCTGGATGGCGTAGTCGAGTAGCCGGTCCAATTTAAGCGGCTTGCCTTCGATAAGATGCTTGAGGGTTTGGCCCTCCAGGAACTCCATCGCGATGATGGGCTGCCCATCGCATTCATCGATGTCGTGAATCGTGCAGATGTTCGGATGATTCAGCGCCGACGCGGCCTGCGCTTCGCGTTCAAAACGTTCCAAAGCCTGGCTGCTCTGTGCGAGTCCCTCCGGCAAAAACTTCAGCGCGACAAACCGATGAAGCTTGGTGTCTTCCGCTTTGTAGACCACACCCATCCCGCCGCCTCCGAGCTTCTCGATAACGCGGTAATGCGAGATGGTTTGGCCGATCATGGTGCAACAGCCAGGATAATCGTTTCAGCTTATCGCACAAATTCAAAACCTTTCCAGCATTCACACGCGCGCGTTCAACACGCCGCCGGGTATTGCGATATCGCGGCTGTCCGGAGAAGGAAGGCTTCAGACGACTCCGAAAGCCGTGCTGCTTTCGGTGCTTGAGGCGCTCTGAAGACAAATGCTTCTACGCGCGATAATGAGACGTGGCAGAGGCAATCGCAAAGGACCCTGAGGTGATGCACGGCGACGGCCGTATTTCGAGGAACGCGAGTACCGGTTCAAACCTTGTTTGATTACCTGGAAGGGGGCGATACCCTGGAGACTTTCCTCGAGGGTTTTCCTACGGTCCCCCGCGAACTGGCTATTGAGGCGCTTGAACAAGCCAAGCATCTGCTACTGGCCGGCAATTGATGCGGCTTCAGTAGGCGTGTATTTCGGGGCCTGTTTCCGGCACTCGCTGACGCCCTAACTACTTGGTTCGGACCGCCTATTGCGGCCTAGCGCACCGGCTTCAAGATCGTCCTGTTAGGACTGAAAATCATTCGGCAACTCACCTGTCACAATGTTTCCGCACGGAACGAAGCCAGACCTCTGCAGCGTTTTTCGACTCGCCAGATTCTGCACATTGCATCGAGCAGCCGGTAGGCTGCCACTCGCCAGGCACACCGCCTTAAGCTCCTGAACCAGATACGCCCCGAGTCCTTTCCGCTGGAACCGTTCCGCGATCTTCATGTAGATATCGCTGTAAGGCCGGTTGTAGTGATAGAGCACACCACCAGCTCCCGCGATCTCGCCATTCATAAGCACTACCCAGCCTGCTCCATCATCGAGATCCCGTTGCCGCAGGGCTTCGCTGTCCTCCGCTGTCGTCGCCCGAAAGCCAGCGCCCACCGGTCTGTGTGAAGTCTTGAATGCGTCCTCGAACAGGATCGATTCAGCTCGCAACTTGCGCGCAAAGCTGTGCAGCATCACTGTTAATATCCGATCGTTGCTTTGCGTCTCGATGGCCTTAGCGCCACATCCAGTCAACAAGCTCGCGAATAGGTCGAATGTCTGCATCCGATGTTCGCGCTGCACGTAAAATTCGTACAACGCCGGTTCTTCTTGCCACGGTCCAGCGACGGCCACCGATCCATAGCCAACCATCGTGCCGTCCAGGTCCAGCGCGTACTCCCGGGTCCACCCAGGCCGTCCATGAATCGAATCGTGGATGATTTGGCAGTTCATCTCTTTGCGGTACTGCTCACGCAAGTGCGCAATCTCGCCGAGTTGTGTAATCCGAGTGTCGATCGCCATGCAATTTATCCTGCTTGGTGTGCGAATTTCGTGCAAGAGATGCGATGAACTCTACCGCAGCACCACGCGCGCCAGCCCCGCGTTATTCGCCGTATCGTAGACCCGAAATACCAGCAAATGTTCGCCCGGGCGAAGCTTGTCCAGATGCAGATGGAAACGCTCGTGCGGCGTGTCGGTTACTCCGTCTACTGATTCAATAGGCTGCCAGAAACCGGCGTCCAGCGAGTACTCGCAAAGCCGGAGAGAACTTGATTTGTCCACCGCATCCACGTCGATATCCAACTCGTCTGCATTTCGCTGCGGCGGCCCTAGAGTCACAAGCGGAGGGGTGTTGTCGATCAGCACTGGTGTGCTGACCAATTCAGTTTGCTGTGCGTACTGGACAGCGTTTGAGGGCGCATCGGATGCAACCACGCGGAAAAAATAGCGTCCGTCGGCGAAGACATCGGGATCGAGAAGCAGCGTGTTTTCGAACATGCGGCTGCGGATGAGCTGCCATTGCTTTTCATCCTCCGCGCGGAAATAGACCGAATAGACAAGCTTGTCACCATCCGGATCGTCAGCCTGCCAGGAAATCTGGGTTTGAGTTGTCTGCAGGCGGGAAGCGGTCTGGGCGGTGGCGCTAGCAGAGCTTACAGCGGGCGCTTCGCCGGTATCAGTGACCGTAATCGAGTAAGCCGACGAACTGCTCGGGGCCGTGGATCCTGTTTTAGCGGGATTTGTGCCCACAATCGAACTTACCGTGATGCTGCGGATGACTGGTGGAGTGTTTTGCGGCAAATACGGCAGCACAACGTCGGCAATCTGGGCGGTGCTGCCCTCCGGCCACTCCGCACGCCATTGCACAAAGCGGGCTGGCGGGCTGGCGATAAGAGCATTCGCGGGATTGCCGATGGGGCCGGACCAGCCGCTCCAGGTGCCATCGGGCCGCGCCGCGTTTCCAGTTCTGGTTCGGAATGAAACGCCCGAACCAATGCCGTGCCATTGCAAGTGTCCCCAGCGAGCGACGCTGGTGGAATCGTGGACCTGGGATTCGTAGCTGCCAGGGGCGCTTCCCGCTGTACCGAAGGCGATGAGGCGCGCGGGATTGCTGAGGGCGGCGAAGAGACCTTTGCCGGTTTTCAGAAGGCGCGTGGCCTCGCCTTCGCCCGGTTCGGCAATCAGCGTGGTGCGGCGGCCGTTCAACCGGTAAATGCGGGCGTGGTCGTCTGTTGAGAACAGAACGCTATCGCCGTCGAGAATCAGATCGTAGACGTTGTCCGCCGTAGAACTGCGCAGGGTCTCAACCACGTGGTCCGGCGTGATGCGGTAGATAGCGGATTTTTCGACCCCGCTTACTTCAGTAATGGCTGTGTTGGAGGTTGCCGCGGAAGCGGAGGCGGACGAACCGCTGCTCCTGGTCTGATCGGCCGAATGCTTTTGTATTGGCCTCATCACTTTCAGTGCGAATGCCATTTTCTTTCGCCGCCGTCACTGTTATTACGGTGGGTGAGGTTGCAATCGCGGTGCTGGACGAGGCCGCAGGTATCACCGTACCGGCCGGAGAGCGAGTGCTAACCGCGCCTCCCATGGCAGCGGCGTAAACCACGCCGTTCGGGTCCACGGCGATCGCGCGAATTTCCGGAAGGCTCGAGTCGTACAGGATGGTTCCGCGGTCCGGACCCGATATTTCGTACAGCAGCCCGTTAGGGTCGGTCCCGGCATAGAGATGGCCATTCGAGGCGAGCGAGAGTGCAGTCACGTTGGATTGGCCGGTGTCGTAGTACGTAGTTGCTTGGCCGGTACGCGTATCGATTCGATAAATTTTGCCCGGTTCGCCAGCGCCCACAAACAGGCCGCCATCGGCCGAGGGCTGCAATGCCCAGATGTAGCGGCCGGGGGAATGCCAAATCTCGGTCGCCTTTCCGTTCTCGATGCGGTAAACGCCGCCATTGGGTGACGAGCCGGCATACAGCACGCCCTTGGCGTCCACACATACGGTGAAGACCTCCGATTGGCCGGCGCTCCAAACTACCGTTGATTGGCCATCGGGCGAGATGCGAAACACCTTGCCCTGATGCCCGGTGGCCGCATAGATGGCGCCGTCATCGGCGCTGGCCAAGCCCCATAAAGCCGGCTGGTTGAGCGCTATGTCCCGGCGGATAGATGGCCCGAGCTGCAGGATGCCATCGGCTGTCAGCGAGAGACCGGACAAACGGCCTTTTAGAAAATTGCCAAACCCGGCGACCTCCCAGGACGTACTGGTCGCGGCGGAAGTGGAGTATGCCAGCGCAAAGAGCGCGAACGCGATTCGTTGAATCACTCTTTTACTTCCACTTGAATTGTTTTGGCGCCACTGACCACGTAGCCATTGATGGGCACCTTTATTTCGGCCACTTGCGAACCGCGCGTGAGGGTCAAGGCTGCGTTGCTGGTGGCGGACGAGGAGGGGTCCGCCAGTATTAAGGCTACGGACGGCGGAGGATCGCCGATTTCTCCCCCGGGAAGCGGCCCGGCAATGGTGAATGCCGGTTCCTGGCGCCAGGCACGCACATAAAGCGCATCACTATCGCGGAATGCGTTGATGGTTTGGATAAGCTCCGCTGGGGTTTGTAGGGAAGACTGCGTCAAGCCGGCAAATTCGGGGAGGTTCAGCACGTTGGCATCGCTCACCGTGAAGTTAAGCGCGCCGGTGGGAGCGCCAATCGGCACTTTGTACGTGGCAGCCTTGGTGACCTCAATGCCGTTCTCCCCCTGCAGCAATGTTGTGATCTGAATTGACCCGCCTGGATGTACTTCTTGCGCCGAGGCCCATGCCTGGGCTATACGGAGCTGATGCTTTACCTCAGAGGCCTCAAGCTGAAACGACATCTTCTTCAGGTGTAGATTGCGAAACTCGCCGCCGAGCACGAAGCCGAGCGCAACCACAGCATCGGCAGAGACCTGTTGGGGCAGAGCGCTGTCGCTGACAAAGGTGTCGCGAATCATCAGATCCGGGACACCGTCGTCGAATTGGACGCGGCCTGCCAGCCGCAGGGTACCGGCCCCGAGCGTGCGTTCCGTCGCGTCGATTACGGAAAACAGGGCCGTTTGCGTAATGAAGGGCGTCAGCAAGCGGCTGTTGATCACTTGAAAGTGGTAGTCGTGAGTGCCGGTGATTGCGGAATGAACGGTAACGGAAAGGGGCACCGTGTGCGCGGGACGGCCAATCTCGCCTGAAATGGCTGTGCTGCGATCGCTGAGAATCGTGCCAACCCAGGCACGAGGCGCTGAGACCTTGAAGGAAGCCGTCAGCGTTGGCACAATGGCGACCACATCCGATCGCGCAAAGGGCAGTTCGACGGAACCAGCGTCCAGAAACCGGTGACCGAACGCGAAAATGCGCTTGCCGTCCACGTAGGTAACGGTGCCATCGGCATTCATATTCAGATCCCCATTCAGCAGGCTGACGCTAATCATAGAGCCGGGCTTCACCGTCCCGGAATACGCCTGAGACGGCGGCGCGCCCCCAGATACTCCCTCTTGTGGCTCAAAACCAAGGCGATGGAAATCGGCAGCGAAGGCGGGGAGCGTGGCGGGCGTGAATCCGCACAGCGAGATAGGCGTCAGAATATCGGTCAGATTGCCGAGAGGCGAAGCTGGCTCCGGCTTAGAGGCGCGGGTTTGAAACGATGTGCTGTGTTCGATGCCCGGACCGGAACCAGCGTCGGCGAGCATAGGTTCGATGGGCTGGATGCCGGCGATGGGCTCTTTGGAAAAGGGGAACCCAAGCGCAATGGCCCCGAGCAATTTGCCATCGATATAGACCGGGCTGCCGCTCATGCCCTGCATGACGCCGGTTTCGGCCAGCGGACCGCCGCTGAGCTTGGCGAGAATGATGGTCTGTTTGGGGCCGAGATTTTCGAGGACGCCGAGGATTTCGACCTGGAACTCTTCAATCTGGTCACCGTGGAAGACAGTCCGGCCAACGCCATGCATTCCGGGGCGGACATCTTTGAGTGGGAAGAAGTTTTGAGCGGTCACGGCCTGACCAAACAGAAATAAGGCAAAAGCAGAGCTGGAAAAGCGAAGCACGTTTACCTCTCATGGTAAGCGGGTGGGTTCAAAGTTCATCAATTCATGACCCCGGAACCTTACGTATGGCGCGTATCCAAGCAAGGAGATCCACATGATGTTTTCTGGCCGCACCCTGGTCGTAGCTATCGCGCTAGTTTTTTCGTTGCAGGCACAAACGCTCTTCAAGATGAGCGGGAAGGCCGGTCACGCAGTGCGGCTCGGCGGGGTCGGGTTTCCATGGGACGGGCAGGGACTGCACTGGAGCATTATCGGGCGTCCGGCCGGCAGTACTGCAGTGCTGCTAGGAGCATCATCCCCGCTGCCGCGCTTCTTCCCCGATAAACAGGGAATCTACGTTCTTCAGGGAGCAGGCGCCAGCGCGTCTCCCACAATTCTGGTTGCGGTCGGTCCCGGTCACACGTTAGCGCCGGCGCAAACACGGGTGTTGAATGGAGATCACTACGACATCGTGGTGGATGGCGTTCACTATGCGGGGCCGGCACCGTTCTCGATGCCTGGATTCAATATCGTGGCGCTCCGTCGGGATGACCTGCAATTGGTGGATCATTTCACCTCGCCGGGTAATGAGGGGTCAATAAAAGACTATCTCGATGGCTTGCTTGCTAAGCAGGGCGCAGATGTCCTGGTAATAATTGCGACGAACGACAGCGCTGGATTCCGGGTTTCGGACATTGCTCCCGAGCTGAAGAAATTCGGAGCTAATAATGATTTTGACGGCGCTCCTGATTTTCCATTCTCGTTTATCGGCATTAAGGGAACAAACTCCGGGCAAGCTTACCAGGTGGGGAGACTGGGGCAAGCCAGCTTGAGCCTGGATGGGTATTTCGCTCCCGATTCCTCCTCGAATTATGCCTTTATCCAAACCGACTATGCGAGCTTCGAAGTGAATCCTTCGAAGAGCCTGAACGCTCCGAGTACCGTAACCATCGGCAATCGCGTGATTGCGAGTTCGCAACCGAATGCATGCCCCGGCGGGGGATTTCTGTTGGCCATTGTGGACCGGGCATCGTTAGAAGCGACCTTTTCGCAGAGCTATTGCACGCTGGCAGATACCCCCGAGCACTCTATAACGCAACAACAGGCATTGGCGCAGAAGTTGACCCAGGAACAGCAGGGGGGCGCCCGGCAGGACATGATCTTTCTGGTCAGCTTCGGACAGGCGCATAACGGCGCATCCCCTGATGCTGCCGATTTCGCGAGACTTGCTCAAATGATTGGTTATATCGGCGGCACGTATGAGGCTGTATATGCCATGAATGCAGGCGATACGTATTCTTTGGTAACATCGTCAACCTCGGCGTTCGCGGCGGGTGAGGCTGGTTCCCAAATCAGTTCCAGCGAGGCCAGCGGCGTTCTGAAGGGTGAACTGGGCCGAGGCCGGCTTGGAAACTGGTATGCTCCTATCACCTCAACTACGGGGGTTGGGAATCTGGGCCTGTATCAAATTCTTAGCCAACCAGCCGAAGCTTTTCCCATTCCGGCGGCCGGGGATGCGGGCCAGCGGCAGGCCTACAGCTATATCAGCCAGAAACTCTGCGGTGCGGGGTGCAACAACATTCGGGCGGCTTACGAAGACACGAGTATCGATATCGATCAATTAACTTCCACGCTGGCTGTGTTGCCAGATCCTCAGAATCCCAATATCGATTGCGATCACACGACGCTGGTCACCGGCTTTTGCGCCGTTCGAGCTCAGCTACTTAGCGAATTTAGATATGCGAGTAACTTACGACACTTTAATGACAACGTGAGCGAATTGTGGGATAGCCAGCAAAGTAACATCAGCTTGATTCTGAATAAGGTCACAACTAAGGTGAACGAGAGTGTCAAACCGCCGCCGGAAAGCAATGTGACGTCGATCGTCGAAAATGTAGTCGGAACGTTACTGTCGGTCGCCTCGGCGGTTTCCGGTCCAGCCGCACCAATTTTTGGTGTGATAAACGCCGCGTTCAGCTTCGGAACCAATCTAGCAAATACATTGGACGGAAATAGCACTGTGCTGGACGTGAATGTTCCGGCTGCGAATGTGGCGATCCAGGCGGCGGATAGCTTCGCCAAGCAGAAAGTAGCATTTGGTGTAATGATGGACTCAGTCTACGAAGACTTTGGGAGACTCGAGGCACTCGGTACGGCTTTGGGCAACCCGGATGATCCTAACTGGCGGTGGAATGGCGAGACCACCACCGGACAACTTTTGCAAGGTTTCGATACAGTGACTGAGATCAGCGATTACCGCAGCCTTCTTCCAACTGTCTGGACGGTGCGGGTGTGGAATGCGCAGAGCAGTGCGCCCAGCAAGCCGTGGGATTATACGTACAATGCCGTTTTCAACGGGGAGCATTCGATTTTTCCCGGTAACACTCCCGCGTTAGACTTTATTTCTGAACCATCACCCAGAGTGGATCCGAAGACCGCTAAGTTTGAGCCGGACATTCTGACGATAGCCTTGCCGGGAGAGTTGCCCTTCGGGCCCGGCACGACGTATCATGTGCCTCAGGCAGAGATCCCAAATCACTTGTACGGTGTTAGAGGACTCGGGGTATGGAAGTCGGACGTCTTTCGCCACTGGCGGATTCCGAAACTTTACTGCACGACACCCGGTGCTGAGTACCATCCAATTGGCGGTGGTATCTCAAGCGATTGTGACAGGGAAGCACCTCAACTTCCTCAGTGAAAAAATATGACGAATCGAATAAAAATCCCTTTGCAGGCGGCCATAGGCGTGCTGCTATTCGGGACGGCTTTGGCCTATCCCGCGGCAATCATTCCCGGCACGCTCAGCGGTACTTTGGGACCGACAGACGATGGTTCGAGCGCTGCCGTCTCGCTGAACATTGATCAGGGCAGCGGTATCGATTTCCTGGGTACGACGACCTCTTCGATTTTTGTTAACAACAATGGGAACGTCACCTTTGGGAGCGCCTTTGGCGGCTTTATTCCGAACGGACTGGCGGCAGGAGTCGGGGTGCCGATCATCGCTCCCTTCTTTGCCGACGTCGATACGACCGGGCCGGGAAGTGGGGTAGCTACTTATGGCAATCTGACGGTGGGCGGCCGCAATGCATTTCTCGTGAACTGGCTCAACGTGGGTTACTATCCGGCCCAAGCGGACAAGACCAACAGCTTTCAACTGGCGTTGATTGACCGTTCCGATACCGGCGCGGGTAACTTCGATATCGAGTTCAACTACGGGCGCATTCACTGGGAAACTGGCAACCTGGACGGCGGCACCGACGGGCTGGGAGGAATTTCCGCCGCAGTAGGTTACTCGAACGGGCAGAGCGGTGCGAACAATGTGTTTTATCAGTTACCTGGCTCGTTGGTGAACGGTGCGCTGATCGACGGTGGTCCGGATGCGCTGGTGTCTAATAGCCTGGGCGATTCCGGTATTGCCGGCCGCTACGATTTCGAAGTGCGGGGCGGGCAAGTGATTGTTCCTACAGCAGTGCCGGAACCCGGCTCTGGTTTACTCACCGGCTTGATCCTGCTGGGCGGCTTATTGATTATCCACAATCGCAGGAGGGCCATCATTGTCTTGTTAATTCCTTCTTCCGTGAATAGCGACTGCGGGGCCGAGTCATCTGATTAAGGCAGCCTGCAGTAAGAAGGCCGGCCAAAATTAACAGAAAACTCGCGGGCTCCGGAACCGGAGTTCCGCCCAGCGCGGGCTTGAGCATGAAACCGAGATCTACAATCTGGACAGAAGCGGAATCATCGAGGTCTTTGCTGCTGAGGTCCAGCAAGAACCCCGCGTCCACGGACGCCTGAGGAGCGAACGTGGTGCTGCCTCGCAGGACCGAATGCGTGGCGTCCACCTCGCCTTGTAACCTAGCGAGGCCCATAGCCAAGGCGTCCAGGTGGGCGCGAGCCGTTGCGCCTGAGGCGTTCGCGCCAAACAGGAAACTCAGGCCTGAGATCCGCATGTCACTGCTAACAGGAGTCACAGTGAAGCTGAGGAAGTAGCTCCGATCGTTATCGCCAGAAATCGATAAGCGCGGGTCATGCGCAAAAAGCAAACCATCCCTGGCAGGATTAGCTGCGATTTGAGACCGGTCGACAGGGCCGCTTACCTGGTTGAATGTGAATGAGGTAAATCGCAAGCCGCCCGTGGCGGCCGTTGCACCCGGGACCAGGAGATCGGGCAAAGGCGCGGGCAAACTTATGGAATCACCTTTGGCTATCAATGCGGCTGTCAGCAGTGCAATGCCTGTGATATTCAAGCGGAGTGGTAAAGAGCGCATGGAGGTCCTCTTCTTTAATGCGCGCTATTTGTGACGCGAACGGGCCATGCGGGTTTGGGCGCGCGGTTAGCGAACGGGGCGGAGCAGCATCAGGTCGCTTCCACCCTGGTCGGTCTGCGCGTAAATCAGCCAGCGTCGGTCCGGCGAAACGGAAAGGCTGGGTGTGCCGAGGCGCGGACTCCGGTCCATTGTGAAAACCGGCGTGAAGTTGTGGGTGCGGAAATCATAAAAGACGATGACCCAAGGCGAGTGATCGGTTGATAGCAGGTACAGGCCATTCGCATCCATGGCGAAATATCGCAAAGGGTCCAGGTGCTCGAACATAGCAAGTGGAACACCTTGCCCGCCTGTAATAGGCACCTGCCAGACATGCTGGTCGATGCCAGGGCCCCAGCGGATTTGATACAGGCATTTTCCATCCGGCGCTTCAAACGTCTCGCCGCGGCCATTAGTGATGACCTCCGGAACACCCGATGTGACCGCCTGGCGCATAATCTTGTTTTCGTTCTGGGCGGTGAAGTAGATTCTACGGCCGTCGCGAGACCATGTGGGCATCATGTAATCGCCCGCTCCGTTGACAAAGATTCGCGATGATCGGCGTGACACATTCATGATAAAAATCGCGGAGTGGCCATTTGCGAGGCCGTCGTAGGCGATTTGCTTTCCGTCCGGCGACCAGCGCGGGCTTCCGACGGAAGGCCCGTTCCGGTGGCTCATCTGGGTCGGGATGGATCCATCCGCCTGACAGAACCAGATTTCCGGGTGGCCCGACCGGTCCGAGACGAAAGCAATGTGTTTTCCGTCGGGTGAATATTGTGCGCTATCGTCAATACCGGATGAAGCAATCAGCTTAATGGGCGGTTGATGGCCCGCTCGTAGAGGAATGCGCCAAATATCGCTATTCCAGAATTGCGTGGTGTAGACGAGTGCGTGTTCGGCGGGGAGAGCATTGGGCTCGATTGCATCTCCCTGCGTGCCGCTGAGCATCGCCGGGCGGCGCTGCTGCAGTGACATGCTCCACAACCGCTGAGCGCCGGATCGATCGGACGAGAAGACGACTTTATCTTCGGAAATCCAGGTTAAGCCGGTGATGACTCCGACTTCGGAAATTAGGGGCCGGGCCGTAGCTTGGCCGAGTTTCTGGACGAAAAGCTCCGCGCGTTGGTTTTGACTGGCTGCGGTCCGAATGAATGCCAGGCTGCGTCCGCTGGGCGAGAATGCCGGAAAGTAGTCACCTGCACTGCTTACGGGAGCGAAAGTGAACCTGTGCTTCTCCCTCTCATGCATTGATACAAGATAAATGCTGTCCACTGGCTGCTTGCCGTCGGAATCGTCAATTGCGATAAATCTGCCGTCCGGGCTCCAGGCGGGGCCTATCGATTGATTGGTCATCAAAGTGGCGTCGCCGGCCCATTTCGGTTGAAACGTGTGAATGGGACAGATGAGATGTTCTGCTCCTCCGCGCGCGGGCGTAACGAGTAGTTCGCGCTTCGATTCGGAAATGCGAACAAAGGCGATATTTTGGCCATCAGGCGACCAGGAAGGATGCAGATCATGGCCGGGATCGGTAGTCAGCCTGCGGATCTCGCCAGAGTCAATCGTTTTCACATAAATATCGAAGTTGCCGCCGCCATTCCAGGTAAAGGCGACTTGCTTTCCATCGGGCGACAGAGCGCCGTTAATCTCATAGCCGGCCAATCGCGTGAGCGAGATGGATTCCGGTTGCGGCGGGTTCACGGCCGGGCGGAATCGGAACAAGAGCAAGACCGTAATTAAGGCGAGCGCGGAAATTCCGGCAAGGACTTTAGCGCCTGACCGACGCGGCGGCGCTCTTAGCCGTTCGATCGCGCGTAGCACTTCATTGATGGAGGGCCGCTCTTTTGGATCCTTTCGCAAGCACGATTGAATGACGCATTCCAATCCCGAAGGCAAGCGCCCGATCACTTCAGAGAGCCTTTGGGGTTCGCCGTTAAAAGTCGCATTCCAGTGTTCCGAGAGGGTGCTGCCCGGGAACGCCTTTTGACCCGCGGCCATTTCGTAGAGGAGGGCGCCGAAGCTAAACACGTCAGAGCGATCATCCGCCGGCTTGCCGGCCACCTGCTCGGGCGACATATAGGCGGGAGTACCGACAATGCTTCCCTGTAATGTGAGCCCGTCACCCCAGCGTTCGCTGGACGGCTCTTCAGGGCCGGAGAGATCTTCAAGATGCTTCGCCAGGCCGAAATCCAGAACCTTAGCCGCATCCGCTTTATCGATGATTATGTTGCCCGGCTTAAGATCGCGGTGTACCACTCCCAAACCGTGCGCCGAGGCAAGCGCCGCCGCGATCTGCCCTCCGTATTTCAACACCGCCGGCATGGGGATCGGCCCCTGCCCTATAAGACGGTCGAGCCGAATGCCATCGACGAATTCCATGGCGATGTAATCAACCCTTTCGAAACTGCCTATGTCGTAGACAGTGACTATGTTGGGGTGATTCAGGGCGGCGATCGTTTGCGCCTCTCTGACTAGTCGTTCCGTGCGCGGATTGTTCCTGCCTCGCAGGACCTTAACTGCCACGCTCCGATGCAGGCGGGTGTCACTCGCGCGAAAAACGAACCCGCTTCCGCCTTCGCCAATCAGCTCTTCCAGTTCGTACGGTCCCAGCCGCTGGCCAAGGGATACCGGGGGTCCAACCAAATCTGTAGCGGGGAAATCCTCCAGGAACCCAGCCACTTTGTCCCGTTCCGAGAGCAAAGCTTCGGCTTCAGTGCGCAGCGACGGGTCTCCCGCGCACACTTCATCCAAATACCGTTCACACGAGGCCTCATCCAGTTCCCAAGCCTCGCCGACGATTTCTGTCAGCAGACTCCATCTGCTACTGGTCATTAGCTTTTACCGGGCGACAGGGTGTGGTGAAGCCACGCCCGTGCCACGGTCCAATCGCGTTTGACCGTTTTGGGGGAGACCTGCAGCTGATCCGCCACTTCCTCAATCGTCAGGCCGGCAAAATAACGCAGCTCCACGACGCGCACTTGCCTGGGCTCGAGTTTGGCCAGCTTGTCGAGCGCCTCGTCGAGTTCTAGAATTTCAGCCGACCGCTCTTCCGACATAGCGGCAGCTTCATCAAGCTGTTGCGGGGTATCCCCGCCGCCGCGTTTGACCCGGTTTCGCTGGCGCGCGTAATCCACTAGCACCCTACGCATCATCTGCGAGGCAAGTGCGAAGAATTGCGTTCGCGAAGACCACTGTTCGCGCTGATCCACCAGCTTCAGATAAGCTTCGTTGACAAGGGCCGTGGGCTGCAAAGTGTGGCCTGGCCGCTCATGCCGCAAATGGCTGCTCGCCAGGCGATGGAGCTCGTTATACAGCACGGGGAGAAGCTGCCGCTCCGCATCAGGATTGCCCTGGGTCAGCCGGTTAAGCAGGACAGTAATGTCATCGCCGTGAGGCGGCATGCGAGCCTTTTCTCCTGAAGAGTACGTGTAATTGTACTAAGAAGTGTTCCGGCGCGGACATGCAGACTGACCCGTTTTGTCGGGAGCTGTCGCGTTTACTGATCGAAGGAGTACTAATGAGTTCATCGAGACGTACCTTTCTGGCTGGAAGCGCGATCGCCGCCTTAAGCGGAACCCCAGTATTAATCCGGGCAGCCGAAACGGGTAGCAGCGGCTTATCCCGCGGGCGGATTCCGGGCCAGATCATTGCCCTCTTCGAGGCCATTACCGGCCGGAAAGGTGTAAAGATCTGGGCTCCGGCAACAGAGGACGAACCAGAGTTTCTGGTGAGAATGAACCCGCAGGAATTGCTGTTTTGCGGGAGTTCTTTCAAAGCATTCGTGCTGTGTGAAGCGCTGCGGCAACTGGATTCGCCCGACATAGACAAGAAGCTCCAAAGCCAGCAGCTCGATCTGAACGAGACGGTATGGTCGCCGGACAGCGTGACATTTAATCCGCCGTGCCTGGCGGGCAGGGTCTCTGAACGGACGACCCTGGAGGCGATGATCATCCATAGCGACAACACCGGCGCCGATATGTCGCTGAAGCATGTGGGGGCTGACAACGTCCGGCAATTTCTTGCTGGCGCAGGTCTTGAGAATACATTCATACCAAACAGCACGCGGCAGTTCTTCGGCTACCTTGCCGGCGTTGCGAATTGGCAAACCATCACCTGGCAAGAGATCATGGCCATTCTGAATGGCAATCAGCCTCTGCCGAATCCGCCGCTCAATAGCGTGCAGACGATGGCATCGACACCGCATGATTTCGTGTCGTTCTACTCCCGTGCGCTACAGGGTAAATTTTTCAACAACTCCGCAACCCTGGACGAGTTTAGGGCCATTCTGTCGCGGGCAGACGCGATTCAACAAACAGTTCCGCTGGGTGCCAGCGCGTTTTTAAAAGGGGGCGCCATCGATGTGGATCCGTTTCACGCACTATGTCTGGCGGGAGGCGCGTATATGGCAGGGCGGTGGGTCTACTTCGCAATGATGCTGAATTGGGATCACCCGGGCGATTCAGATCTGGAGACCTCAGGCAAATTTATTGCCGCGATCACCGAAGCGTTTAAGCTGGTCGAAAAAGCGCTTTCGAAGTAGTTCGGCTGACCTCAGAGCAGCTCTTTGCGGACAAATCCGACCACCCACAAGCTGGCTTCGCCGTACACTCTATGATTAACTAAAGATAACTTTAGTTTATACATGGCAAGCGTGCCCGCAACTCCGCCGGTACAGGCTCCGGCGAGGGCCAAGATCGCCTGGCAACCTGTCGCGTGGTTCGGCGCATTGCTAATCGTCTGCTACGCCCCTATTTTGTATCGGATGGCCGTGCAATGGGCCACCGACGAGAACATGGGGCATGGATTCTTTGTGCCGATCGTTGCGGGATTCATTGCGTGGCAGCGGCGTGATACCCTGCTTGCCATTCCCCGCAAGCCGAACGGCTGGGGACTCTTTCTGGTCATCTTCGCCGCCTGCGAGGCGCTGGTTGCGACGCTGGGGGCAGAGCTCTTCACAGCCCGATTGGCGTTCATCATCGCACTGGTGGGAGTCATTCTCTACATGGGCGGCACGCGCTGGGTGAAAGCGCTGGCTTTCCCGCTCTTTTTACTCCTCTTCATGATTCCCATTCCAGCCATCATCTACGCGCAACTGACCATGAGATTGCAGACGCTGGCAAGCGAACTGGGAGAAGTTTTAATTACGGCCATGGGTATTCCTGTATTGCGAGCAGGCAATACGCTTCAGCTCCCTAGCCAGACTCTGGATATTGCCGAAGCGTGCAGCGGAATTCGTTCCTTGCTATCGCTGGGATTCCTGTCGCTGGTCTACGCCTATTGGGCCGATAAGCGCATCTGGATGCGGTGGGCCCTGCTGATCGCAACCGTGCCGATTGCCATCGGGGCAAACGGAATCCGCGTGGCTGTAACAGGGCTGCTTTCTGAAGTCAATACCAAACTGGCCACCGGGATGTACCATGAAACGGAAGGCTACATTGTCTTTGTGGTGGCGCTTGTCGCATTGATCGCAACCCATCAAGCCATTAGTTTCGTGGCCAGGAAGACAGGAAACCAGGAAGGCTTAGAGATGGCGAATTGGCTGAGTTCCAAGAGCACTCGAATATTGACGGTGGTGCTGCTGGGGCAAGCTGCTGTGTTTTACGGCTTCTCCAGAACCGAGAAGATTCCACCTCATCTTCCGCTGGCGCAGTTTTCGATACCCGGCAGCAACTGGTCCATGATTCAAGACGTTCAGATGGACAAAGAAACGCTGGATGTCCTGAAGGCGGACGACATTCTCTCGCGGGTCTATGTGAACCAGAGCACGGGGGAAACAGCGACCCTCTTTGTTGCCTATTTCGAAACGCAACGGACCGGCAAGGCGCCGCACTCTCCGAAGAACTGCCTCCCGGGCAGCGGTTGGGCGCAAACTCAATCGGGGACGATCGAAATATCCGTTCCCGGCGAGGCTTCGCCCATCAAAGTCAATCGCTATATTGTCGCGCGCGGACAGAACCAGAGCGTGGTCTTGTATTGGTACCAGGCGCGTAACCGGGTGATAGCGAGCGAGTACTCGGCCAAGATCTACACGGTGGAGGACGCAATCCGCTATAACCGCAGCGACACCTCGCTGGTACGCGTGGTTGTAGGCGTTGATGATGGCAACATAGCCAAGGCCGTGAACACCGCGACTTCATTTGTAAAAGCCTTCTTTGACCCGCTGAAAGAATATCTCCCCTCATAGATACCGCGCGTGTGAGCCTGCCGCTAGGTCCCGAAGTTCGACCGTTATCCGCTGAACGGCCTGCGCGCGTGAGACTCGAAGGCCGATGCGTCAGCCTGGAACCGCTGGATCCAACTGTGCACGGAACCGCGCTTTGGGAAGCGGCAGGCGGCCCGCGGCGGGAAGATCTTTGGACCTACCTCTCCGATGGACCATACTTCGATCGCGCGTCGTTCGCAACGTCCCTTACCAAGAAGGCCGCTTCCGATGATCCACTCTACTTCGCGATTGTCGACTCGCGGTCAGGGCTGGCGCTCGGGTACGCCTCCTATTTGCGGATTGAGCCGGCGCATCGCTGTATGGAGGTGGGGTCGATTCTGTATGGACCGGCGCTGCAGCGGACCGCCGGCGCGACAGAGGCGATGTTTCTGATGGCGCGCCATGCGTTTGAAGATCTGCACTACCGGCGCTACGAGTGGAAGTGCAACGCCCTGCATGTTCGTTCGCGGCACGCAGCGCTGCGGCTGGGATTCACCTTCGAAGGCATTTTTCGCCAGCACATGATTATCAAGGGGCGGAACCGGGATACGGCTTGGTTTTCGATGCTGGATTCCGAATGGCCGGCGCGGAAGGCGGCGCTGGAGCGCTGGCTGGAGCCGGGTAATTTCGATGAGCAGGGGCGGCAGAAAAGCAAATTGGCGGAGTTATCGGTGCGCTGAATCGGAAACGCAGATTCGCCTTGTATTCAGACCAGGCAGTCCGTTCAACGCGCCATGCCCTTCAGGTAGCGGTCAAACCATTCAATCGTGCGGCGCATGGCATCAATCTGGTTTTCACGTTTTGAGAAGCCATGCCCCTCGTTCGGATAATAATGCGCGTCTACCGTCCTGCCTTCCTGTTTGAGAATCGAGACAACCTGCTCGGCTTCTTCCTTAGGCACGCGGATATCATTATCGCCCTGCAAAACCAAAAGTGGTGCTTTCTCGTTTCGGATATAGGTTATCGGTGAATCCGCTTCATAGATCTTGCGGTCCTTCGCCGGATCGCCAAGCAGCGATTCCTCGTATTGCTGCAGCAGCGGATCTTCGTGCTGCAGCATCGTCAGCCAGTTGATGATGCCGTATTCTTCCACCGCCGCCGCCCAGACATCCGGCGTCTTTCCGATCGCCATCAGCGTCATATAGCCGCCGTAAGATCCCCCCGTTATGCCAATCTTCTTCGTGTCTACATACCCGGTGTCCACCAGAAAATGCGCGGCATACACTTCATCTTGCAAATCGCCGCCGCCCAGATCCTTCTTATTCGCTTCCTGAAATGCCATCCCGTATCCGGTAGAGCCGCGCACGTTTGGAGCAATGCACACATATCCGCGCGAAGCCAATGCCGCCGCATCCCGATTGAAGTAATCTACCGTCTGCCCCGTCGGGCCGCCGTGCGGCAGCACCACCCCCGGAGCCGTTCCATCACGCCGCAGGTTGAACGGCATCCAGACAAATGCGCTGATCGTTTTTCCATCGAAGCTCTTGTAATGGACAAGCTGCGCTTCCGGCAATTTAGAGGGGTTCAGGTCCGCAATCGCGGAAAACGTAAGTTGGGTGGGTTTTTTCGAATGCAAGTCATAGACCCACAAATCGGAGGGCTGTTGCGAGCTCTGATGTCCAATCAGCAGCCGCTCGCCATCCGGCGAGAACGGCGTTGGATTTCCGCTAAAGTATGTCAATCCTTCCGGGAACGCCAGCCGTTCTTTGCCGCTTCTCTCGCGATCGGCAAGATATATCTCCGTCCGGCCATCCTGGTTAATCAGGTAAGTGAACGAGCTTCCGTTAGGAGCGAAGCTCCCGGCGTTCGCTTCCCATTGCGTATCGGTAACCGGCGTCATCTTCTTGCTATCGATGTCCAGCAGCTCGACGTTATTGAATCCCGTTTTGTTTGACGTGATGAGTAGAGTGCGGCCATCGCTTGAAAGCGATGCAGCGGCGAACAGCGTTTTTCCCTGGTGAGGCGTAAGGTTCTCGAGCGTGCCCGTCTTCACATCAATCCGGTAAACATCCGCATCGGTCCCGCCTACGTAGACCCGATTCGCGTAGATTCTGCTCCCGTCAGAACTCCACGCCACGAACCCCCAAACGTGATCTTTCGCTTGCTCCTTCGTCAGATTTCGAACCGCGCGCGTCTTCCAATCAAGCACCGCGATATCCGGCGTGGGCGACTTCTTTGGCTTCCACGAAATCGCCAGTGTCTGGCCGTCCGGTGAGAACTCGGGTCCAGTCTCAGAGATCTCATCCGTATTGGTCAGATTCATAGCCTCTCCGCCCGAACTCGGCATTGCGAAAAGATCGTAAATCTCGCCTCCGCCGCGATCCTGCTGGTATACGATCCATTTGCCGTCGGGCGACCAGACCGCGCCGCTTTGCCGGTCATCGGACTGCGAAAGCTGAATCGGCCAGCCGCCGGATGCCGGAACTTTCCACAAATTATTGCGGCCCGTCAGGTTCGTGGTGAACACAATCTCCTTTCCGTCGGGAGACCAGGATGGACCGCCTACATTGCGCGTGAAAAAAAGATCGTCAATGGAAACCGGGCCGGCGCTTGGGTTCGAAGCCGAGGAGACCGATTTTGGATCCGTAATCTGCCGGTCATCCGGTCCGGTCACGGCCATCGTTACCACAGCCGCGATTGCGATAAAAAGGGCCCGTTTCAACGTCGCTCCTCCTGCCCTCGAATGTGGGGCACAGAAGAGTATATCCGATTCCGATCCTTTGATGTATTTTCGCCTTGTATTCGCCCACCAGCAATGATATTCTGCCTTCGTGCCGCAGCCTGCGGCCCGGAGAAAAGGAAATGAGCTTCGATAAAGCACTTGTGCCTGAATTCGACGAAGAGATGAAGAATACGCGAAAGCTTTTGGAGCGGGTTCCGGAAGACAAGCTCGATTACAAACCGCACGAAAAATCCATGCCGCTCGGGCGTCTGGCGAGCCACGTAGCCGAACTGCCCGGCTGGACAGTAAACGTAATGGATAAGGACGTGCTGGACATGCAGCCCGGGCAGTACCAGCCATTTTCCGCCAAGTCACGCAAGGAGCTGCTGGATACCTTCGACAAGAGCGTTGCAGAGGCGCACAGCCGGATAGCAAGGGGCAAGCGAAGCGGATCTGCAGAAGACCTGGACCTTCAAGTTTGGTGGAAATCCCGTCTTTTCCATGCCGCGTTCCCAGGTACTGCGCACGACTATGTTGAATCACCTCATTCATCATCGTGCCCAATTGGGTGTTTACTTACGCCTGAACAATGTCGAAATTCCAGGCATGTACGGCCCGTCGGCAGACGAAATGAAGTTCTGGCAGCCGGAGCCGGAAAAAGCGACCGCCTGAAGAGGTGCTTCCGAGCCGCGACCAGCGGGAGCGGTTTTCGCAACTTCTTAATATTTCGGCACGCTCGGATCGACCTTATCGCTCCACGCCAGAATGCCGCCGGTCATGTTGCGCACGTGCTTGAAGCCGCTTTGCTTCATAAGATCGACTGCCTTCTGGCTCCGCGCACCGCTTCTGCAATGCGCAACAATGTCGGCTTCCGGATTCAGCTCCTTCAGACGTTTCGGAAGCTCGCCCAGCGGGATGAGCTTCGCTCCGGGAATCCGCGCGATCTGATATTCGTGCGGCTCCCGCACGTCAATCAGCAAGAAGTCATCGCCGCGATCCAGTTTCCGTTTCACCTCTTGGGGCTCAATCATGCCTTCCGTCTGCACCGGCTGCGGCGCGGCCGGCCGGATTCCGCAGAACTCCTGATAGTCGATCAGTTTCGTCACCGTCGGATGATCGCCGCAAACGGGACAGTTGCGATCCCGCTTTAGCTTCAGCTCACGGAAGCGCATTGCCAAAGCGTCGTAAAGCAGCAAGCGGCCCTTGAGTGGTTCGCCCACGCCCAAAATAAGTTTGACCGTTTCGGTCGCCTGAATCAGCCCAATTATACCGGGCAAAATGCCCAGGACGCCGCCCTCTGCACAGCTCGGCACCAGCCCCGGAGGCGGCGGTTCCGGATAGAGGCACCGGTAGCAGGGCCCATCCTCATACGCGAAGACGGTTGCTTGTCCTTCGAAGCGAAAAATCGAACCGTATACGTTGGGCTTCTTCAACAGCACGCAGGCATCGTTCACCAGGTAGCGCGTCGGAAAATTGTCCGTGCCATCTACCACGATGTCGTAGTCCTTGAGAATCTCCAGCGCATTCTCGCTCGATAAGCTGGTGTCGAATTTATCAATCTGAATATTCGGATTGATGTCACGCATGCTATCCGCGGCCGAATCCAGCTTTTTGCGGCCAATATCGTGCGTCCCGTGGATCACCTGCCGCTGCAGATTGGAAGCATCCACCACGTCGAAATCCACCACGCCGATTCGCCCAACGCCCGCCGCCGCAAGATACAACCCGAGCGGCGCGCCCAGGCCGCCCGCTCCAATCATCACCACTTTCGCCCGCTTGAGCTTGAGCTGCCCTTCCATCCCAACCTCGGGCACAATCAGGTGGCGGTTGTAGCGCGCCATCTCTTCGTTCGTTAATGCCGCGGTCTCTGGTTCCGCAACACCAACGGCGCCCCCGGCAATGCTCGGCACAATCGAGATGGTCTCGTTGCCCTGTAATGTCGTCGCGTCTTTATTCAAATAGCGGATATCTTCATCGTTCACGTAAACGTTGACAAAACTGCGAAGCTTGCCCTGGTCGTTGAACAGATTCTTCTTGATGTTCGGGTACTGCGCAGTAAGTTCATTCAGCGCGTCAGCCACCGTGCCGCCGTTCACTTCCACGGAGTCTTTTTGCTCTGTAAACTGCCTCAAAGCTGTTGGGATCAGGATCTTTGCCATTTCAATTCCTCATTGTCTGCCCGCGTTTGGTCTGGGTCCGGCAGAAAACTATTCGCATGCGCGAACTTGCCGTTCTGGACCGACAGCACCACGAATGAATACCACGGGCACGAATTCTGCAAATCAGTCTGTGAAAAGTACGCGTCGCAATCCGGGTGCGAGTGAAAGATGCCGATCAAATCGAGACCGCGTGACCGCGCCGCCCTGTCCGCCTCCATCAGGTCCGCGGGATGAAGCTCATAACGCGCGCCCTGCTCGCCCGCATACGCGTTTTCAAGCGGTACGGCCTCGGTCACTACCTTTTTCTCGCCCTGCACTCGTCCCAGCATCGCGCCGCAACACTCGTTAGGATATGTGCGTTCCGCGTGCAGCACCATCGTGTGCCACGGCTTCCGTTCAATTTCAATCATCCCAGAAAGCTTCGCTCAGGTATTTCTGCCCACCGTCGCACAGAATTGTTACCACCAATCCGCGCTGTCCCTGTTTAGATACTTCTTCCGCTACCCGGGTCGCAGCCAGAACGTTCGCCGCAGCGGAAATGCCGACTAGCAGCCCTTCTTCGCGCGCCAGCCTGCGTGCCAGTGCGTACGCGTCTTCCGTATCAACCCACAGATTTTCATCGGCCAGTTTAGGATCGTAAATCCCTGGTTTGATGGATGTCGGCATGTGCTTCGTACCCTCCAGCCCATGCAGCGGCGAGGCCGGCTGCACTGAGATGCATCGCACTCCGGGCAGATCATGCCTCAATCGCCGCGTTACGCCCGTGAAGGTCCCGGTGGTGCCCAGCGCCGCAACGAAGTGCGTGATCCGGCCATCTGTCTGGTCAATGATCTCTGGCCCGGTTGTGTCGTAGTGCGCCTGCCAATTGGCGGGATTACTGTATTGATCTGGATAAAAATAGCTTTCGCGGTCCTGCGCATAGATCCCTTGGCAAACGCGAAATGCGCCATCTGAGCCTTCGCCGGGATCAGTAAGCACCAGTTCCGCGCCGTATGCTCGCAAAATCTGCTTCCGTTCGGGCGATGCGTTGGCCGGCAGGCAAAGCTTCACGCGGTAGCCCTTCGCCGCGCAAATCATCGCATAGGCAATGCCGGTATTCCCGCTGGTCGAATCCAGCAGAATTTTGCCTGGAACAAGCTGCCCGCTTTCCTCTCCCTTCCGAATCATATTCAGTGCGGGGCGATCTTTCACCGATCCGCCGGGATTGAAGAACTCGGCCTTGGCTAATACCCGCACCTCGCCCCGCCGCGCCAGCCGGATCTCAAGCAGCGGCGTGTTGCCGATACGATCCAGCAAAGTCGATTCCGTCAGGCGCTCGGCAACAGCAGGCATCTCCTTCTAGTGTAAGTCCATAGCCTTTAGGGACAAAGCAGGGCAGTACCGCTGCGACTCTGTTTGACGCCTGACGAGTTGTGGAACGCGCTTGGCTCACGCGCGCCCAGCACCGCAACAAACTCGTGCCGAACGTTATCTCGAGATCTTCAGAAGCGGCGGGAGGCGACGCAGCCGATCGTGGCAATTCGGAAAAATCGGCGCGAATTCGACGACTCTGAACCTTACGTGCGAAGCTTGCGGCACGGCACTCGATTCGAAAACATCGGGCACTCGCGAACGTTCTCGCAGGTTCCGACATCCTGATGGAAGTAGGAATGGCGAAAAAACGTAAATGCCAATTCAGCAGACTTCAGTGCCCCGAAGATTTTTTTGCAGGTTTCGAGTTTGCTGCAAATACTGTCTTATATCCCGCTAAGTGTTTGTTACAGCAGGCTTCTAAGCCGCACCAAGTCTGCGCCGGAATTGTCACACTGCTAGTAATGTGTCCGCATGTATTAGAAAATAAAGGACTTCCACGAAGTAAAGTATGCTATCTTGGATAGCGGAACACCAGGGAGGATGTTCCGCATGATGGTACAACTAATTAAACAAGTACTACCGCTCCTGACCTCGTGGTTATCAGTACTCACCCGTATTGAAAGAGTGACATTGATCCAAGTTCGTTTTCGGCGGTAGACGATTGGGGTTGACCCGCAGATTCGGGTGACGCCCCTTTCTATTCCAGAATACACGATCGCGTGGACGGCCCATCTTGCCGTCAACAGAAGCGCCTCTGACCCGTGCCAAAGTGTACTTTCTTAATCCAAATACTCGCCGGGACCGCCGAGAAGGACAGCCATCTCATTCTTGATGTCTCGCCGCGGCCGCACGGCCATACCGCCGACGTGCTCGGCACCGCACGCCGGCTCTGTGTGCCGGAACTCATCGCGCACGCCCCGCAGCGGAAGCGCAATCTGGGGCTGTACGATCTCACTTCCATGTACTTCGAGGGGCGGCCTTGTCCACCACTGGTGCGCGTCGGCCATTGGCGCGACGAACGGTCCGGAATCTTCCGATTGGGGTGGAAGTCTTCGAAGGCAATCTGGCAGACCCCAAAGTGGCCGCTCAGGGTGGCGAAAGTTACGCGAGCTTTTTTCTCTGAAGCAGGCGGTCAGGGCGGCGACCGCTGAGCCGCGCGCGTAAAGCATTTTGCGCCGGAAAGGAGACTAATCTCCTCTGCACCGGGGCAACCACCAGTGTGATGTCGGCATGTTGTTCGCGAGGACTGAACCGCCGAACGTCATCAACCAGCGACGCGGCACGCAGGCGTACAAGCACTTGACGAGTATCCGATGTTCGCCCGCTGCGGCGGCTGATCTCTAGAATTCGTATCGCAGCGCGAATTGCATGACGCGCGGCTGCGTCAGCAGGTTCGTATAATTTCCGAACTGCGATGAAAGGTCGATCTCCGGCCGGTTCGATTGCACATCGAAGCGCGTCAGATTCGTTAGGTTGAACACTTCCCAGCGCAATTGCAGGCTGTGGCCTTCGAACGGCATTTTCCAGCGTTTGCTCAGCCCCGTATCCCAGCCGGCAAAACCGTCGCCGCGGAAGGTGTTTCGCGAGCCGCTGGCGCCCGGATAGGGATGAATGAAATCGGCGACCGCAGCCGTGCCGTCCGCGAACATATTCACCGTTCCGTTCGGCTCCTTGTAAGCGCCGCTGGTGGGAGTCACGACGGTCAGCGCGTTCCCTTCTTCCTGCCAGTTAGTTGGGAAATAATAACCGTTATCTACCGTCACCGGAAATCCGCTGGTCCAGCGTACGATTCCAGATAACTGCCAACCGCCAATGAAAGCGTCCAGCAGCCCGCTGGCATTGCGCCCGATTGGCTTGCCTCTGCCAAACGGCAGCTCCACAATGTAGTTCGCGTTGATCTGGTGCGGCGTATCGAAATCCGAAACAGCGCGCAATTGATTCGGCGAGAACGGATTGATGACCTGCCCTCCTAATCCGCTGTAAGGCGCGATTCTCTCGGCATCCGAAGAAATATCCATGGATTTCGAGAACGTGTAATTCAAATCGAATTGCAGCCCGGCGCTGAATCGTTTCCGCAGGGTAGCCTGAAAAGCGTTGTAGCTGGAATTGCCGATCGTGCTCCAGGCGTACAGCGAAGAATATTGAGGATTGTAAAACGAGAACGGGCCGGTATTGAGAGTATAGGAAACATTGCTCAGGTTGGCGTCCGGTATGCCGCCGTAAGCGTCAATGTTTGCCTGTGCCGTCGTATCGTTGAATTTCGCGCACAGAAACTGATCGTAAACCGCCTGCGCGACATCCTTCGTCGATCCGCCGCTGCACGTTAAGCTGTATGCTCCACCGCTCTTGAGCGGCTGTACCAGGTCTTTCCAATAAGCAGCCGTGGGGCCCACCTTGGCTGCATTCACTTGGCTGGCTGGCAAGCCGGATCGATACAGCTCCGACATGCGCGTCGCGGCCTGGAAATACGTAACGCCCGATTTCTTGTCCGTCAGGTTGAGCGGTTCCAACAGATCGCGCTGCGTCAGCAAATTACGCCCAAATCTACCGACGTACGCCAGTTCCAGGGCAAACTGCTTGGGCAGCTCGCGGCCGATGGAGAAGTCGATCGTATACGCATAGGGCGTCTTGATGGTGTCGTCAAGCCCCCAGGCGATTGCGAACCCGCCTGAACTGAGCGACGCCGGCGGTGTTTGCGGAAATTTCCCGGGAGGCGCCGGAATTAACATCGGATTTCCATTCAGATCGGCGGTCGGTATGGTGTGCAGATCGGTCAGCCGCGGCGCAACGCTTGCAGTCCAACACTCCCGCGGGGTTCGAAATCGTGGTGGCCAGTCCGAACGATCCGTTCTGGTCGAAGGTGTTCAGCAGCCCGAGGCCGAAACGGTCATAGACTTTGCGAAGCCTGCGCGGATGACGGTTTTGTCATCGCCGCCGAAAAGCTTTTTACCCCAATCGCTTTGCGGCCGCAAAGAGTACGCAATGGCCGCGCGCGGCGCAAAATCGCTCTTCTCGAAATGGTAGTAGCCAGGGCCATTGTTGGCTGGTCCCGCCAGGTTGAACTGTATCAGCGGATCGGTATTCGCCGGAATGCCCTGCAGCATCTGCTGAGCGTGTTGATCGAATAAGGTGCCCATGCTGATATTCGGTTGTACCTGCAGTCCGTTGGTCTCCCAGGGCGGAGGGAAGAGCGAGTAGCGCAATCCGTAAGTAAATGTCAGGTTCGGCTTGATGCGCCAGGAATCCTGCGCGTACATTTCATACCAGTTCAGCGCGAAATGCCGCTGCACGGGCGCGCCCTGCGCTAACAGGCTTCCGTCCTTGTTGTAGTTGTAACTGCCGTTATCTTCGGTAATCATGCCGAGCAGCGCCATCATCGGAAAATCGTATGAGTTATTGAAGGCGGGATCGACCGCGGCAAATCCGCCGTTATCGGGACTGAGCGGGCTGCCCGTATTCGCCAGCCCAGAGGTATTCAGCCATGCCGAGTTCGCCAGGCCGTTACTGAACGAGTCCAAAGTGCTCTGCCGCGGATTGCGAACCAGGCCGACGTTTCCGCCGAATTGGAAGGTGTGCGAGCCTTTCGTCCAGGAGAGATCGTCCACGAAATTGTGAACCGGCATCTGGAAACTCTGGGAACGAACGATGCCCTGGTCGAGCCCACGAAATTCATTCCAGGTCTGATCGCTGTTCCCTAGATTGCCTACGCTTTGCCGGGTAAGCCCGTAGCGGAAATTGTTCACCAGCGTCGGGCTGAACACGCCCGTATAGCCGATGGCGAAACCTTTGGTGTGATCCACAATGGTGTGCTCCGGCGCGGCGCCCGGGAGGAATGCCGGTCCTGGGTTATAGAGGTCCTGCAAGGCTCCCCGCCAGAACAAGGTGTGCTTGCCGTTGGAATCGATTCGATAGTCGAAGCGCGCGATGTAGACATCATTGTCGTTGCGAATTGGCGCGGCGAACCGATAGCCCGGCGTAATTGTAGCCGTCTCCTACCGAATTGTCATTCGGTAAAGGATAGGTGTTGAAATACTTCAGCATCACCGGATTCGGCCCTAAATGCAGCGGATCAAGGGCTGTAACGTCTTGCGGCGTTAGCGTGGTCACGCCGCCATTCGCGTTCTGATACTGAATAATGCCCTGCCGGAGCGTGGCCGACGGAATCGTCCGCACGACGCTCTGCTCTTCCCGCTCGCGAGTGCCTTCGTAATTGACGAAGAAGAATAATCTCTGTTTTATGATGGGTCCGCCTAGCGAGACACCGTAGATGTTGCGATTCAGCTTGGGCGGAACATTCGGCAGGCCGCTGTTCAATTCAGCCAGCTTCACAAAATAATCATTCGCGCTGGTTTTGGTATTGCGGAGATATTCGTAGAGCGAGCCGTGAAACTTGTCGGTTCCGCTCTTAGTGATTAGCGTCACCTGTGCTCCGGACGATCGTCCTTGATCTGCTCCGTAATTCGTGGTGGTAACCCGAAACTCCTGCACGGAATCGAGCGTGGTGGGAAGCACCGAAGTAAACGCGTACCCGCGCCCCTGATCGTTTGAATCCACTCCGTCCAGCGTTACGTCGCTCTGGTCGCTGCGTGCGCCATTTACCGAGCCGCTCCGCGTGTCGGTGTCCTTGTTGAGATCAGGCCGGTCGCCAGTATACACCACGCCCGCCTGCAAGGTGAGCAGGTCCGGCACATTGCGTCCTTCCAGGGGAATCTGCTTCACCTGCATGTTATTGAATGCGTTTCCGATGGAAGCGTCCACCGAATTCAGCAAAGGCGCTTCCGAGGTGACCGCTACGGTTTCGTTCACCGAGCCGAGCTTGAGCTGCACGTTGACCGTAGCGGGCGTATTGACCAGCAATTGCAGGTTGCTCTGCTGGTAGCGATCGAAGCCGCCGGATTCAACGGTCAGGGTGTAGGTTCCCGGCGGAAGCGAGAGAAAACTGTAGTCGCCCTGCGCTCCCGTTGTGGCCGTGCGTTCAATATTAACGGCGGTATTTTTGACCGTGACCGTCGCTTTCGGCACGGCAGCGCCGCTTGGATCGGTTACAGTTCCACGCAGGGAAGCCGTCGCCTGGCCCCAGAGAATCGCCCCGGCACTTAGTGAGATCGCGATGAGAATCGCAACTCGCGATAGGACACAGCTATTTCGATTGGTCGCTTTCGAATCCATGGAATCCCACCCCGCTTTTGAAGGTTTAAAGCAATTACCCTTATTTTGGGTAGCGGGCGGGATGCTGTCAATAAGAAAGTTTCGAAGTGGCGCAGCGCTTTCGTCTCGCGTCTGAGCCGGAAGCGTCAGCGACCTAATGTGGGGTGTTCAGGCCAGTCTCCGAATCCTAGGCCGCGCTCCAGGGCTTCGCTTCCAGAATTCCGTTATAGCCATTCTTCATGCGTTCTTCGATGATGGCCCAGACCTTGGGATCGCAGCCAATCCAGTGCTCCACCGCCGTGTTTCCAAGATATGGCAAAGCAGCTACGCCCATCTTGCTTGAGAAGTAACCGCCCACGGTCAAACTACGCAGTTCACTGAAGAAAACAACCCAGGCATGGTCCTCTTTCGCCGCCTTTTTGGGGTAAGCGACGCGGTCCAGCAACTGATTCTGCTGATCGCCTGAAGCCTCGGCAAAATCCTTTTGAAACTGAGCGTTCGCTTCGCGGTCAAGCCACATCAGGCCGCCGAATATCTGTGCTTTCAAATCTTCGTTGCCGTCCTGAACGGTACGGAACGCAATCCAGTCGTCGATAAATTCCGGGACGCCGGCTTGAGTTGCGCTGCCGCCATGTTCGTCAGCGGGAATAATGAGATCGCAGAGCACGTTTACCGCGCGCCATTGGTGGTCGTCGAAGCTCTGGCGCTTGTAAGGTCCTTGCGGAGCGCTCGCCTGCGGGGCCATATGAGCATGCCCATCGTGCGCCTCCGCAACTCCGGTTCCGGCCAGAACAGCCGCCGCCGGAACAACGCCGAAAATCTGGAAAATGTCTCGCCGGCTGACGCCCGGTTTTTCATTCTCTTGCATGGCTTCGTTCCCCTAAACCTTAACGTTCAGCTTCTTGACCTGATCGACAACGTATTCCGAGGTGCGCCAGCCCAGCGCGGTGATGGTGAGAGTCGGATTTTTATCCGCGTTGCTCACAAAGGGCGCCGCGTCCGTGATGAACAGATTCTTCACATCCCAGGCCTGGCAGTACTTGTTCAGCACCGATGTTTTGGGGTTATCGCCTATTTTTGTGGCGCCTACCTCGTGGATGATCTCGCCCCCGCGCGAAATGCCCCAGTCCGTGTCAGCGCCGTGCTTACGCGTCACGATTCCGCCCATGGTTTCGATAATTTCCTGGAACGTTTCCTGCATATGCTTAGCCTGCAGAATCTCATCCTGGCTCCACTTGAAATGGAAGCGGAGCACCGGGATGCCCCATTCATCAATAGTATTCGGATCAATTTCACAGTAGCTGTGGTCGTTGGGGATCATCTCTCCGCGGCCGGAGAAATCTACTCCGCAGCCATAGAGTTTGCGGAGGTTGTTCTTCATCTCGACGCCATATCCGCCATCAAGGAAACGATCCGCATAGCCTCCCAGCGCGCCGGCCTCCGGCATGCCGCGTCCACCGCCAATTTCAATGTGATAGCCGCGCGCGAACGGAAGCTTTCCGGCAGCCTGCTGCTTGTACAGCCACCATGGCATGTAGAGGTGCATCCCGCCGACGCCATCTTCATTCTGCGGCGGAAGGTCCTGCAGAATCGGTACGAAACCCGCTCACGGCCGAGCCTACCGTATCCATAATGTAACGGCCCACCAGTCCCGATGAGTTGGCGATGCCGTTTGGAAACTGGCTGCTCTTCGAGTTCAGCATAATGCGCGCCGTTTCGCAGCAGCTTGCCGCCAGCACTACGACTTTGGCGCGCACCTGTATTTCATTCCGGGTCTTCTTGTCGACATAGGAAACGCCCGTCGCCAGGCCGTCCGCCGCCGACCAGAACTTCGCGGGCCATGGCGCTGGTCCTGATCTCGAGATTGCCGGTCTTCATGGCCGGAAAGAGGTGGACCCCCGGGGAATTGAAATTCGCATTGACGCCGCAGGAGCGTCCGCACTGCGCGCAGTAGTGGCAGGCCGGACGGCCGTTCAGCGGTTGCGTCAGGATGGCAAGCCGCGATGGAATGCAGGGAATTTTGAGCTTGTCGCTGGCAATTTTAATGAGACGCTCATAACCGCGCGGCGCGGGCGGAGGCTGGAACTTGCCATCCGGCGTATTTTCCAGGTGCTCGGCGGTACCAAACACCCCAATCAACTCTTCCGCTTTGTCGTAATAAGGAGCAAGATCCTCGTACGTGATGGGCCAGTCGAAGCCTTTTCCGTCCCGGCTGTACGGCTTAAAATCATATGGGCCCATGCGCAGCGAAATACGGCCGTAGTGATTAGTGCGGCCGCCCAGCATGCGCGCCCGCCACCATACCCAATCGGAACCGGGAGCATTGGTATAGGGTTCGCCCGGAACTTGCCAGCCGCCAACAGTTGTGGCATCGAAAGCGCCCCAGGGCTTTTGCTTGGTACCCGCGCCCCGGTGTGGAACCTGGTACGGCCATTCAAACATCTTGGAGTTTTTCGTGCAATCGAACCAGTCCCCGGCCTCCAGCACGCAGGTTTTTGCTCCGGCGTTGGCCAGCACCTGCGCGGCTACACCGCCCCCGGCGCCCGACCCGACAATCACCACGTCATAGCTTTTCGGAGTCGCTTTCACCTGCGCCATATGTCCTAAATTTACACCTCCCTTTTTGTGCGTCCAACCGCTCCTAGCCGTCGCGGCTCGGAATACTGCCTTCAGCAGGTGACCGAACCGCGCGCGCTAGCAAGCGGTTTTCTCAGAAGTAGAAACGCAGCGAGAGTTGCAGGTTGCGAACGTCGTCCGTTTTGCCGGTGACCTTGCCGAATGTCGCGAGGTTGGTCGGGTCCAGATTTACGGCGCTCAAGTTCGGGTGATTGAAAGCATTGAACGCCTCCGCCCGGAACTGGAAGCCGAACCGCTCCGTCACGGCGAACTTCTTGAACAAGCCCAGATTCCAATTATTGAAGCCCGGGCTATAAACGCTGTCGCGAACACCGCTTTCCGTGACAAACGTGCCCTTTGCGGGCGGTGTAAAGATAGGCGAACCATCCGGATTGGCGACGTTGAACCAATAATTCCCCTGAGTTCCGGGATTCGCGCTCGCCGAATCAAAATTCTTCGCGTAGTTGATTTGGCCATTTATATTCCAAAACTGGCCTACCTTGTTATTGGAACAGCCGAAGCTGCCATCTTGTCCAACCCCAGCGTAGTCATTGCTCAAACCGACGTTGCAGGGAGTTCCAGTCTGAGCCTGGAAGATACCGCTGATCTGCCACCCGCCTAGCACCTTGCCTACCAGATTGGTCTGGTTGCGGAGAAACGGCAGTTCGTAGAGAAAATTGACGATAAGGATATGGCGGGCATCAAATTCGGACGGCCCCCAAAGGTTGTGAGCGTCGTATGTATCCGGGATGATGTCGCGCTGGTTCGATCCGTCATCCATGCTCTTGCTAAACGTGTAGGCTGCGCCGAACTGCAGACCATTGGAGAAGCGCCGGTTCCAACTCAACTGCAGTGAGTTATAGGTGGAGCTGGCAACGTTATCCGTTTCGCGGATGGAGTTATAGCCTTTGTAGGGCCGCAGCGCATCGAGATTAACACCCGGATTGGCCAAAACCGTAGCAACTGTGGGCTGGTTGATGTCCGCCTCGCGTTGCAGGTGCAGACCCCTGCGTCCGACGTAGGCAGCGCTGAAAACAGATTTGAAGATCTCGCGTTCCACCGTGAAATTCCAGTTCCACGCCGATGGATTTTTGAAGGCGCGGCTCTGGGTAGTGACTGTCAAAGGAAGAACGTTCGTCGACTTACCGCCCGGATTATCAACATTCCCGAAGCTGACGTTCGCCGTCGGTTGGAAGGGTGGGTTGCCGCCGAGGAAGATCGAATCGCTGACACCTAGTCGCGTAAAGAACTCTCCGCCGCCGGCGCGAATGACTGTCTTCGGGTCCAACTGGTAGGCAATGCCGACGCGCGGCTGAACCTGTCCCCATTGAATATTCGAATAGTACCGGGGATAGCTTCCGCCGCGGAAGAGATAAGTAAGCGAGGGTCGGTTGCCGCGGGAAAGCGGCCCTTGGCAGAATCGGGGAATCCGCTGCCGGGAATAACCATTCCGTTGTAGCGATCGCCGTTGCCGACTACGATCTGCCCGGCATTCGGTCCAGTTGGGATAACTGTAACCGCCTTGGACGGATCGTAGAGCGTGGGATCGAAGACGATCATGTTGCGCCAAAGAGCGCTGTAAGGGACGGTGACCGTGTAGCGCACGCCGTAATTCAGGGTCAGCTTCTGGTTCACCTTCCACGAATCCTGAGCGTAAGGCTCGTAGCTGCTGCCGCGGAAAAGCGTGTAGGCGCGCTGGCCGAGTTCTGAATAGCTATCGAACAGGCCCAGCGCGACATTGGCAATTGCATTACCTGAGCTCGGAAAGCCAGATCGGGAATCGGTGAACTGGAATTGGCCATTCTGGTTATTAGTGCAGGTGGGGCAAGCGCTCACGTTGATTTCGTCGTTGTCGTTCTCGCCCGAGTGCTCAAAGTAGAAGCCGAATTTCATGGTGTGGCTCCCTTAATCAAGGTCAAGCTGTCACTCGCCGTATAGATGGGGCCCGAGGAGTGAGAAGGATAAGGGCCACCAGTCAAGCCGTTCAAGTCCGGTAATATTCGCGGTCGGAATGCGAGTGGGAATGATCTTGCCCTCGGGAAAAGGTAGGGATAATCAATGCCGACCGTGGTGCGGTCCAGGAAGTGCGCCGTGTCGACGGGAATGTACACATCGTCCAGGCTGACAGTGGCCAGCGCCTCGTTAACAAGATGCGGGTTAATCGTCCAGACGTAATCGAGCGAGTTGGTCTGATTGGGACGATTGAAGTATTTCGGCGTTTCGGTAGGCGTGCCATCCAGCGGCTGATACTCGAAGAACGAGTAGTTGTTTCGGCGGAACTGCAGCCGCTGCGTATCCGTAACGTTGATATCGACCGCGAGTGTATCTTTGCGCTGATTCTGCGGATGCAGCGCAGTGACGTAGAAGTTGTTGAGGCCGATGAAGTTTCCGACTGCGAGGTTCGGCGCGGGATAGGCTTTCAGAATCCCGAGCCCGTTTGGACTCGTTTATTGCCGGGATGATGTTTCCGGGATACGGAGCGCCGGTTGTGGGATCTTTTATCTGGACAACTTTCCCCAGGATGTTTTGCGGACCAAGCGTTAGCAACTCACTAAAATTGCCCTGACGCATCAGGTCTGTCGGAACGGTCCACGTGGCGCTATCGGTGTAGCGATAACGGACCCATTCCTGGCCCCAATACCAGAAATACTTGCTCTTGTCCTTATTGAATTTGCCAGGGATGTAAAATGGACCGCCGACGTTATATCCGAACTGGTTGTAACGGAACGGCGGCACTTTCTCTTGGCCCTTGGTGTGGTTGCGAGTCCAGGTATTCGCGTTCAAGACATTGTTACGGAAGTATTCATAACCCGCGCCATGGAAATCAGAGCTGCCGGAACGCGTTACGATGCGGATCTGAGCGCCGGAGGTGCGGCCGTATTCGGCAGCGTAATCCGCGGTAAGAATCTGCACTTCCGAAGTGGAATCCACATCGGCAGCGCCGAGACTGGTTCCATTCGAACGCGTACGGGTAGCCGGAGCGCCATCATAGGTGATCAGGTTGTCGGGGTTGCGCGATCCATTGAAGTTCGAAGGCCCCTGGTTGAAGTTGAACGAAAGCCCGGAGAGATTGCCGCCGTGCGCCCCGGAACAAGGCTGGCAAGGCCGACTGGATTCCGGCCGTTCAATTCAAGAGCTTCAATCTGTTGTCGAGTGACCAGCTTCTGCACGGAGGCCGTTTCCGTCTGGAGTTGCGTGGCCGCAGCGGAGACTTCGACCGTTTCACTCGCTGCGCCGAGCTGCAGCGTGGCGTTCACTTCGAGAGTGGAAGCAGGGTCCAGCTTGTTACTGGTGCTGTCGAATTTCTTGAAGCCGGTCGCAGTGACACTCACGTTGTACACGCCGGGCGGAATATTTGTGACAGAATAAAGGCCGTTTTGGTTCGTAGTAACGGTTCGCACGCTGCCGCTGGCCGCGTTCGTGACTTGTACTTGCGCGTTTGGAACGGTTGCGCCGGATGGATCGTGAACGGTTCCGTTGATCGTGCCATTGTCCGACTGGGCAAAGGCGATTGTCGAGAGAGCGAGACAGACAGCGAGCGCCAAGCAGAAGCGCACTGCCTTTTGAAGCAGAGTGTTCCCCATAACTTTCCTCAATCCGTAAGAATTTAACTGACCAAGTTCACGCCGCAATGTACCCAATATTAAACGGCGACGAACTCAACAACAACCCACTGTTGGACAAGTATACGCCATCGATTTTGCAGTGCAAATGAACGGTTCCTGGTTCGCGTTTCAGCCCTGATAATTGTTAGCTCGCGGCAGGTTCGGAACGTACTGATCCAGGTAGCGCTTCGCCATAATGAAGCCCATCTTGAACTCATCGCTGAAATCGGCGCCGTGATTCGTGCCTGCGCCATAGAGTGGATCTTCCTGCTCAATGCTCATTGCGCCGGCATAGCCGACATCCTGAAGGACCGAGAAGAATTCACGCCAGTTGATGGAACCCATGCCTGGGATGCGATAACGCCACCAGCGAGCTTTATCTACCGGATCAATGCCGCCGGCGCGGAGTACCGGCCATAGGATTTCGGTGTCCTTCAGATGAACGTCATAAATCTTGTCCACAAACTCTCGGGCAGTCTCGATCGGGTCCATGAACTGACGAACGAAATGCGAGGGGTCGAACTGGAGGCCAACATAAGGCGAATCGCCAAAGCCTTTGAAGAGCGCCGAGAAACCCACCGGACTGGTGGCGAGATTTGCTTCGTTCGGGTAAGGCTCCCATAGCAGGCGAACGTGGTTTTGTTCGCAGGCCGGGAAATACTTTTCCTTGTACACTTCAACGATCTCGTCTACCTGATCCTGAAACGGCTTCGCGGGGTCGCGGCCCGACTGCGTTCCGATATAGGGGACCTTCAATTTTCCAGCGAGGCCGATAGCTTTGACGAAATAGTCGTTCACCTCTTTGCGGCGTGCTGGATCCGGCGCGGTATGATTGCCATCGATCTGGAACGCGGAAACGTGCATATCGTTCTTCTGCAGTACAGTCTTGACGTCCTCCACTTGCGCATCGGTGACGGTATTCGCATCAAGCGTCGAGCGCGGACCTGCGCTGAAAATCACGTTGGTGAACCCCTGTGCTTTGGCGAATTCCACATTCCCGGGAGTGTAGCGGCCCAGCACGCCCAGGCGCGGATTCCATTCGGTGTGTCCATGGTGCTGAGGATTCGAAGAAGTTTGCGATCGCAATGTCGCCGCAAAAGCAAGCGAACCAACCAGAGTTCGGCGAGTCATGGTGACAAGTGTATTACTCGTCTAATTCGGATACGGTTCATTCCTCCGCACGATCCGGATGTCGTGGTCGGTGAAGGTTTGGTGCCCGCCCGGTAAATCGATCTTGGGCATGTGGCAATTGACACAGCCAGAGGAAGCCACCGGGCAGGATTTCGTAGTCCCGTGTTTGTCGCCGTGGCAGGCCAGGCACTTCGAATCGTAGAAGGCGAGATTATGGACCACTTCCTTGTGTGGATCGTGGCACGCCACGCAACTGATGCGCGGATCGCTTCCATCGAAACACATGCTGTTTGCCAGCCGGTAGGGCTGAAAGCGCACGTTGATCGGGCCGCGAAAACGATCGCGCACCACCGTTTCCCAACTACGGTGGCACTGCCCGCAAAAATTTGAGATCTCTTCTGAAGACAACCGGCCGAGTTTCGGCGGCACAGAATCGAGTCTTCCGTGCGAGATGGCCTGCAGGTGTTCGTTAGCGCCGACGTGGCAGTGTGCGCAGGTCACGCCCGGCGTTAGCGAATCCAAATGCAGTTCATCGTTGATGACCGTACCGGTCGAGTGGCATTGGAAACAAGCTGTTATCTGATCGCGCGGGAGTTCGCGGCCGAAAGCTTCTGCCAGTGTTTTGGGCTGGATTACTTGATCTCCCATCGTGGTATCCAGGCCATTGATCTTGGGGTAAAAGCTGACCAGGCTCTCATAAAAGCGCCCGTCGCGCCCCAGCACGTATGTTTGAGAGCCCACGCCAAACGCGTAATGAATAGGGACGGTAATCGTATCCGTTCCATCCGTTACTGAGTAGGTGCTTTCGCCATTGTGCGTTTCAATGGCGTAGAAATAACTGCCCTTTTGCACGGTCAATTTCGGATGTGCCGCCAGGACCGGATTTTTGCCCGGCAGGACCAGCGCATGCGCCATGGAAGTTTCGGGCTGCGAAAGGGCCTGCTGCGGATGACACGAGGCGCAAGTGAAGCCGCGCTTTGCAGGCTGCGCGGCGGCGGCGGCGAGCGAAAGCAAAGCAAAGACCAGCAGCTTACGGCCGCGCAACGGGGCTCGCCCCCTTTGTCATTTGCAGGCACAGTTTGCGCTCGCGCCGGGCCTCCTCAGTTCGGCCGATCCGCGAATAGGCGGTTACTAGCGAAAGGTGAGCTTCCAGATCGTCCGGATTCAGTGTTTCAGCAAGCTGAAGATGCTCTATCCCACGCTTCACATCGCCGGTTTCCACCAGCAGGCGTCCGAATACGAACTGGGCGATTTCGAATTTCGGCTCTTCACGCGCGGCTCTTTCCGCGTACGGCAGGCCCTCTTTGAAATCGTTCCGTCTTAACAACGCCCAGGCAAGCATGGCCGCCGCAGCCGGATTCGCGGGCGTTATCGCAAGCTCATTCTTCAGTTCGTCGATTGCCTTCGCAGGATCAGCGCCCAGCAGAAAACACCCGTAAAGATAATGTACGTTCGACGCTTTCGGATATCGCGCAAGCAAATCCTGGTAGGTCTGCTGCGCTGCTTTCACGTCGCCTGCCATGGTGAGAGCCGCAGCTTTTCCGGCGGTCAGGAAAAGGTCCGTCTGGTCCGCGTGCACGTCTTTCGGCAGCATGGGCTTCCGCAGAGCCGCAATCCCGATGCTTGTGAGCAGCAGGTTGCTCGAGTCGCCGTTCCGCACCAGCCACGCATACCTTTGCAGAGCTTTGTCGAAGTCTCCTGCGCGTGTAAGCAGCAGGGCTTCATGAAAGCGGAGCACCTGGTTCATCTGAGGCTCGCTCCCCGCGCCTAAGGACAGGGCACGCTGGATATGGTCCAACGCCGCTGTATAACCACCGGTTTCGAACTCGCACAATCCAAGCAACGCCAGCCCGGGACCAGCGTTCGGATCCAGATGGATGAAGCGGCGAAGCGCATCGCGTGCGTCTGCATACTGGTCCGTATCGTAAAGAAGGCTTCCCAGAAACCACCAGCCCTCTTGCCAGGAAGGATTTGATTGAACGGCCCGCCGGTACAATTCAATCGCCTGCGGCAGATCGTTTGCCTTGCGCGCAGCCGTCGCCCGCGCGGACACATCCTGGAAATCGCCCGAACTGCTTTGTCCGCACAAACAAACAGAACACGACAGCAAAACTACCAGTCCGTGGCAAAACCGGTCCATTCGAGAAGATTTCGACGCCTCATCTTACGACAGTTTCAGCGGGGCGTCCTACAATCTGAACGGATGAGACTGCCGCGCATCCTGCTGCTTGCGCCCGTGCTGGCGCTTGCGGCTGTGCCGGAGTTGGCTCCTATCAGCTTCGAGGAGATTGCCGGCCGCGCCGGTGTCCACTTCATCGCAGACAACTGCGCTACTCCCCAGAAACACCAGCCCCAGGGGATGCTCGGAGGCGTTGCCATTTTCGACTACGATGGCGACGGCTACCCGGATATTTACTTCGTTAATGGCGGCACTATGCCGGGACTCGCCAAAGCAGGCCCACAGTACAGCAACCGGCTCTTCCACAATAACGGCAATCTCACATTCACAGACGTAACCGATAAAGCCGGCGTCGGCGGCGCGGGCTACGGCATGGGCGTTGCCATTGGAGACTACGACAACGACGGCCGGCCAGATCTGTACGTGGCAAACGTCACGGGCAATCAACTGTTCCACAATAACGGCGACGGCACGTTCACCGACGTAACCGCGAAGGCCCGCGTGGCTGGCGGCCAATTCGCGGGCCGAAAAATGTGGTCCGTTTCCGCCGCCTGGTTGGATTACAACAACGATGGATTGCTCGATTTATTTGTCTCAAACTATTGCCAGTGGCAGCCGGATCAGGAGCCAGTATGCAAGATCAATGGCCAGCCCGTCTTTTGCAACCCGCGCTACTACAAGCCGCTTCCGAATACGCTCTATCGCAACAATGGCGACGGCACCTTTACAGATGTATCCATTGAGACCGGCATCGCCGAACATATGGGCCGCGGCATGGGCGTCGCGATCGCCGATTACGACAACGACGGCTATCCCGATATCTTCGTCGCTAACGACGACATGCCGAATCAACTGTTTCACAACATCGGCGGGAAGCGATTCGAAGAAGTGGGCGAAGATGCCATGGTGGCCTACGCAGAGAACGGACAAGTTATCTCGGGCATGGGCGTTGATTTTCGCGATGTCTTCAACACCGGCCGTCCCGGTCTCTGGGTCACGGCGATGGAAAAAGAAACTTTTCCCCTCTTCGTAAATTCCGGAAATGGCCAGTTCGTGGACGGCACCGGCAAGGCTGGCTTGGCGCTTGAAACGGCGCGCATGTCGGGCTGGTCGAACGCCATTCTCGATCTTGATAACGACGGCTGGAAAGATCTGCTGGTGGCCCGCTCGAACGTGATCGACAATATAGCGCTATTTGCGCCCCGCACCTATGAAGAGCCGAATGCCCTGTTCCGCAGCCTGGGCAATGGAAAATTCCAAAACGTCAGCGCGGCTGCCGGGCCCGCGTTTCAACTGCCTGCCGTCCATCGTGGGCTCGCGTTCGGCGACCTGGATAATGACGGCCGGCTCGATGCCGTTGTCTCGGTCTTGAACGGCCCCGCGAAAGTATTCCATAACATCACGCGTAACGCGAGTCACTGGATTTCGCTGAAGCTGACCGGGACAAAGAGCAACCGCATGGGCATCGGCGCGCGCATCCGCTTAACCGGCGCGGATGGCGTTACGCAGTACAATCACCTAACCACCAGCACCGGATACGCTTCATCCAGCGATCCTCGCGTTCATTTCGGTCTGGGGACGGCTGCTTCCGCCCGCGAAATTGAAATCGCATGGCCCAGCGGCATCCGGCAAGTGCTAAAGAACGTTGCTGGCGACCGCGTAGTTGCCGTCACTGAACCGCACCCGTAACTGAAAGCACCAGCGGGTCCTGCGCTTTGCTCAACCGATCGAATTCTGCCTTTTCCTTCCGTGCATCGGCAGTTCTCCCCGTGCGCTGATAGGCCTGTTCCAGGTAGAAATGAGCTTTGGGATCTTGCGGGGTGAGCTTGACAGCGGCTTCGAGTTCCGAAATTGCCTCTGCGGACTGGCCAGCATCCAAAAGCGCCCGCCCCAGTGTCGCGCGGCCAAACCCATTTGCGGGCTGCAGCCGGACTGCTTCGCGCGCCAGCTTCACGGCGGCTTCAGAAGCTCCGGCATTCATCTCGAGCGTCGCCATCTGCAGCCGCGCAGGCACGTGCGACGGGCTGATTTGCAACTCCTTCCGAAATTCAGCCATAGCCCCATCAGGATCGTGTGACAGCAAATAAATCCCGTAGAGATAATGAACTCCGGGCTCGTTCGGGTATTCCGAAATTAACTGCTGAAACAATTGCCTGCGTCTTCGGCGCGCTGCGCGGAAAACGCCCACGCCGCCCGCCCCGCAAGTTGGACGAAAGCCCGTTTCTCGGGCGGAATCTTGCCAGCCGGATACGGCATTCTCAAAGCACTCACACCGAACGCTTCAATTGTCGCGGCCGAGTCGTCTCCCGCTCTCGCAAGCGGCCCCAGTTGTTCCATGGCCGCGCCGAAATCAGCCGACCGAATACGAATATCGGCGGCGCGGTCGCGAATGGTAGAGATAAAGCGCGGATCATTTCCCAGTCCTAGCGCTTCGCCTTTCTCGATATCTTTCAATGCCTGACCGTAATCGCTCATCCGGTACTCGCATAAGCCAAGAAACGCCCAAACGGTTCCATTGTCCTGTGCCAGCGTGGCAGCTCGCTGGAAAGCCTTTTGCGATTGGTCGTATTGGTTTAACTGGTAAAGGCTGGCCGCCAGATAGAACCAGCCTTCCGCCCAGGAGGGTTTCAATGCCAGCGCCTGCCTGTATAAGTTGGCAGCTTCAGCCGGCTTCGCCTGAAGCGCCGCGGAAGCACGGCGCGAAAGCTCGTCGAAGTTCTCGTGCGTCGTCGATTGCCCGGCTTTTGCAAGCGCGCCCGGGCAGAAAAGAATCGCTATGGCAACGCTGGCCAATGCCGCTTTCATGGTTCCGAAAAACTGGCTCTGACCTGAATTCTATCCCGGTATGCTGAGGAAATGGTGCGTACTGCGGCTTGCCTTGCGCTGCTCGCGTCCATCGCTTTCGCTCAATCACAAGACGACAAGCCCGATCAGTTGTTCCGCAATGCTGTTGACGCCCAGCAGCGCGGGAACCTCACCGCCGCTATCCAGGATTATGAGCATCTTCTCAGGCTGCGTCCCAATGCCGTTGATGCCTGGGCGAATCTGGGCGCGGCGCTGGCTCATCTTGGGCGCTTCGATGAAGCCATTGAAAAGTATCGTTCGGCCCTGAACCTGGACCCTAATAACCCAGACATTCAGCTCAATCTCGCGCTGGCCTACTACAAGAAAGGCGATTTCCAAAGCGCGCTCCATCTGTTCGCCCCTCTTGCGCACGCCCAGCCTGCCAACCTGCGCCTGGTCATCCTGCTCGGAAACTGCTATTTGCAAATAGGCGATAACAACCATGCGATCGCTCTGCTGCTGCCGTTCGAGGCAGCGCATTCGGAGGACTTGGACTTGTCGTACGCGCTTGGGTCGGCACTCATCCGCGCCGGACGAGAGCACGAGGGTGTCCCGTTGATCGAGCGCGTCGCCCGGCAGGGCCACAGCGCTGATGCCTATCTGCTGGCAGGCTCGACGTTGCTTAAGCTTGGTGAATCCACCCAGGCTCTTCACGATTTGCAGGCCGCGCTGAATCTCAATCCCAATCTCCCGCGCATTTATACACTCAGCGGCATGGCCCGCGAAAGCAACGGAGACGATACGGGCGCAGAAACAGATCTACGCAAGGCGCTTCAGCAAAATCCGGATGACTTCGATGCCAACATTCACCTTGGCGGGATTCTCTATCTTCGCCGCGATCTGCCTGCCGCCAAGCCCTACCTGGAACACGCGCTTGCTCTGAATCCCTCCTCAACTTTCGCGATTTATGAAATGGCGTTGTGGAAGAGTGCCAGCGGCCAGATGGATGCCGCCGTAGCCGATCTCGAAAAGGTCGAGCGCGCGGACCCGAACTGGCTGGAACCGCACGTAAAATTAGCCGCCCTTTATTACAGAGTGCGCCGGCCGGCGGACGGCGAGAGAGAAAGACAGATTGTAGACAGGATCAGCGCGCAAAAGCAAAAACAGGTTCCCAGCCAAGCGGCGCGGCCTTGATAACCGCTTTGGGTTTAGCTGCGCGCTCAAGGCGTGAGCCGCCCCGCTATCCACCTTCGCCGCCCTTTACCTTCCACAGAATCTGGCGCAGCATGCCGAGCCACGCTTCGGTATCGGATGCAGGCAGATGGAGGCGGCGAACCAATCGCCGGATCTTGAGCTCGCTCGATTGCGACGTGCGGGCATTGACGTAGCCGGACCGGTTTAGCAGATCCAGTAAGAGTCCCGTGATGCGTTCATACTCCTCCGCTGATGCTGCTTGCGAGGGAGCAAAACGTTGTTCGGCAGCGGCGTCGCTGCGGCGCAGCTCATACAAGCAGATAGCAACGGCTTGGCCGAGATTCATAGAGCCGTGCTCCACGCGCGTCGGAATACGAAGCAGCCAGTTGCAATGGCTCATGTCTTCATTCGAAAGTCCGAATTTCTCAGAGCCGAAGAGCAGCGCCGCCTTACTGGATAAAAGATGCTCGCCCAGGATCTTGCCCGCTGCTTCCAGCCGATGCAGCGGCACATGAAGATCGCGATGGCCGACCGCCGTGGTGCCGGCCACCAGCGTGCAATCGGCTATCGCGTCCGATAGCGATTCGTAAACTTGCGCCTGCTCCAGAATGTAGCGCGATCGGACGGCTGAGCGCGCCTCTTTGAAGGCGAGATCGTAGGGCTTCACCAGGCGCAGATGCGTGAAGCCGAAATTGCTCATGGCGCGGGCCGCGGCCCCGATATTGAGCGGGTTGCGCGGTGAGACGAGAACGATCCGCAGTGCGTCCAGCACCGGCGCTACTGCTCCAGGTACGTGTACCCTTGCAGGCCTTCTTCGTAGAACTTCAGCAAGCGGCCGGACTCCTCATAGCCGATGCGCTGCTCGCGGACGGCCAGCTCGACATCTTTGCGGAATTGGTCAAGAAGCGTCTGCGAGTTGTATTGAACATAGTTCAGAACTTCGCGAACGGTGTCGCCCTGGACGACGGTTTCAAGCACAACGTCACCGTTTTCATCCAGGCTCACATGCACGGCATTGGTGTCGCCGAACAGATTGTGCAGATCGCCCAGGATCTCCTGGTAAGCGCCGAGCAGGAATGCACCCAGGATGTAAGGGCTTCCATTGAACGGATGCAGCGGAAGTGTTTTCTTCACGTCCCGGCGGTCGATGAACTGGTCCACCTTACCGTCTGAATCGCAGGAAATGTCGCCCAGGACGGCATGACGCGTGGGCGGCTCTTCCAGGCGATGGATGGGCATGATGGGAAAAAGCTGCTTGACGGCCCAACTATCGGGCATGCTCTGAAAAAGTGAAAAATTGCAGAAATAGGTGTCGGACAGCATGCTGTTCAGGCCTTCTAGCTCTTCGGGAAAGTAATCGAGCTCGCCCGCGAGCTTCAGGATTTTGCGGCAGATGGCCCAATAGAAGTTTTCTGCCAGGCTGCGCTGCTGCAGCGTGAGATAACCGAGGCTGAAAAGGTTCAAGGCTGAATCGAGCGCCTGCTGGGCGTCGTGATTGCCCTCCAGCAGATTGCGCTTGTTGATGGAACGGTAGGCCTCAAAGAGGTCGATCAGCGGCTGTTCCGAATCTTCGGGAATGCTGGCGGGCAGATCCTCTTCACCGAACCCGCTGACGCCCAGGACGTTGAAGACCAGCAGGCTGTGATAAGCTGCGACCGCGCGGCCGCTTTCAGTAATGATAGTGGGATGTGGAACCTCGCCTTCGTCACAGATGTTCTGGATGTGATAGACGACATCGCGGGCGTATTCTTCCAGCGTATAGTTCACGCTGGATTCGAAGTCGGTTTGCGAGCCGTCGTAGTCGATGCCCAGGCCGCCGCCCACATCGAGATAGGTTAAGCCCGTGCCCATTTTCTTCAGATCGACGTAGATGCGCGCGGCCTCGATGACCGCGCCCTTGATCTGGCGAATGTTCGTGATTTGGCTGCCCAGGTGGAAGTGGAGCAGCTCAAAGCAGTCTTCCATGCCGCGCTCTTTCAGAAATTCCACCGCCTTGACCGCTTCGCTTACGGTGAGGCCAAATTTTGAGCGGTAGCCGCCGGACGATTTCCAGCGCCCGGAGCCGCGGCTGGCAAGCTTAACGCGCAGCCCGATAGTCGGTTTAACGCCGACCAGCTCAGCGTGCCGCACAATCAGTTCAAGCTCGGTGAATTTTTCGACGACGGGTGTAATGCGGCGTCCGATCTTCTTGGCAAGCATCACCATTTCGATGTACTCATCATCTTTAAAGCCGTTACAGATGATGGGCGTCTCGTTATCGGCGATGGCAAGAACGGCCAGCAGTTCAGGCTTCGAGCCGGCCTCCAGACCGAAATGATACGCACGGCCGAAACGGAATACCTCTTCGACCACCGGGCGCTGCTGATTGACCTTAATCGGATAAACACAGCAGTAGCCGCCCTGGTACCCGTGTTCGCGTATGGAGGTATCAAAGGCCTGATGCATTTCGCCCAACCGGTGCTTAAGAATGTCGGCGAAGCGGATCAGGATGGGCAGAGAGATGCCGCGCCATTGGAGAGTGTCGACCAGTTGTTTCAGGTCGATGCTGCGGTTCGATTCTTTAGTGGGATGGACGAAAAGATGCCCATTTTCGCCGACAGAAAAGTAGCCTTTACCCCAACTTGCCACATCGTAGAGCTCGGCAGCATCTGTGGTGGTCCAGCGGTCGGCTGGCTCGCGGACGGGCGCGGCAACGGGGGCAACTTTCGCGTTCAGTGAACTACTCCTTATGACGTGACGTGGGATGCCGGCGAAAACGCGCGAAATGCACGTTCAGACTCAATTAAAACACAGAAACCGGGGATAGCCGTCTATTCCCAAACTTCAAAGGAGGATAAGCCATCTTCTTAGTACGCAACCTACTCTGTTGCGGATCCGATTCCGGCAGATTTTCTAAAGCCGATCAGCACTTAAGTCGATAGAAAGACAGAGCGCACAGCCGGATGGAATTAGAGCACATAAAGATTCTGGACACTGTCGCGCCACTGGATGTCTGCTGGCTTCCCCAAGCTACTGCGAATGGGGCAGATGCAGCCCACGGAAAGATCCTGGTCGTCGATGGTTCGGCGGCCAACCGGAGCAGCCTGCGAAAGGTAATCGGCGAAAAAGAACACGACATCGTTGAAGCCAGCACGACATCAGAGGCGATTGGCGCGATTTCTGTTCACGGCATCGACCTTGTTCTGGTGGACCTGACGGCGCCGGAGATGGGCGGGACCGAATTCTGCCGCATGCTGAAGAAGGCCGGCGCAACACAATTCCTGCCGGTTTTCGTAGTGGCGGCGTGCGACGATCCGGAGGCGGAAATTCGGGCGATTGAAGCGGGCGCGGACGAGTTTCTGATTGCGCCGCTGCGGGAAAGAGCCTTCCGGGCGCGCGTTCAGGCCAACCTGCGCCATAAGGCTATGATCGATTCGCTCGACAATTCGGAAACAGTGCTGTTTTCACTCGCGCAATCGGTCGAGGAGCGCGATCCGGATCTCGGCCAGCATTGCCAGCGCCTGGCGTTGATGGCGGCGGCCATGGGTCTGGCGCTCGGGCTTCCGGCGTGTGACATCTTAAGCTTGCAGCGCGGCGGCTATCTGCACGATGTGGGCAAGGTGGCGATTCCCGACAGCGTGTTGTTCAAACCGGGGCCGCTCACTCCCGAGGAGTGGGAAACCATGAAAACGCACGCGGAACGCGGCGAGCGCATCTGCGGCGGCATGCGATCGCTGGGGCCGGTGCTGCCGATCATCCGGCATCATCACGAAAAATGGAACGGATCCGGCTATCCGGATGGGTTAAAAGGGGAAGAGATTCCGCTGCTGGCGCGCATCATGCAGTTGGCCGACATTTACGACGCGCTCACCACATCGCGTCCCTATAAACGCGCCATCAGCTCCGATGAAGCGCTCCGAATTATTCGTTTAGAAACCGCAAACGGATGGCGCGATCCGGCCTTGGTAGAGATGTTCGCGGATATTCTGCCGATATTCCGCTCACCGGCCGCGCCAGACCTGTCGCGATTGTCGCTGCATGCACTGGCGGCTTCGCTGGAGCGGTTCCGGAAGGGGCCTGTTTCAAATGGCCTCGCTGACGACAAAATCCGATCGTCTTCCCCACTGCACTTCTCCTTGCCTTCGGTATAATCGGCGCGATGCCGTGGGGAAACGGGCCCCGTTGGAATCACTCTCGCAGCCAGTTCGAACGTTTCGGCCAGCGCTTTGACAAAATGGCCAGCCGTTCCACGGCGCTGTGGCAGAACATCACCGGGGGCATGGCTCTCAATCAGCTCTGGGATGACTTCAAAGCTGACGCGCAGGCCGGATACAAATTTTATTCCAGGGATGTAGATTGGGCTGCATTCGAACAGCAGAAGAAGTGGAAACGCAGGCTCTACACCACTCGCGCGCTTTCCTGGGCGCTGTTGCGCAAACTGTCACCAGCGCGTCGCGTTTTCCTGCTGCTGACCATCATCTTCGTCATCTTTGCGCTAGCTAATGGCGGCGGGGTGGGCCCGCTCATCATTGTCACGCTCGCATTGCTATTGCTGCTGGCGCTGGAGTTGGCCGATCGGGTCACCATGAAGCGCGATCTGGAGATCGCACGAGATATCCAACGCTGGCTGGTGCCCGAATCACCGCCAGTGGTGAACGGCACGGACATTGCGTTTGCCACGCGGCCGGCCAATACCGTTTCCGGCGACTACTATGACGCGTTTGTTCGCGATCAGCCGGAAGGGAACGGCCGCCTGATGCTGGTCGTCGCGGATGTTGCAGGCAAGAGCATTCCCGCCGCGCTGCTGATGGCCACCATTCAGGCCAGTCTGCGATCGCTGGCCGCCTCGCCGCTGTCCCTGGGCGAGCTGGTGATGGGGCTCAATCGCTACGCCTGCGCGAACAGTCTGGCGGGAGCCCGCTTCACCACCGCATTCCTGGCCGAGTTGGATACCAGCAGAAACCTGCTCAGCTATATCAACGCTGGACACAATGCACCTGTTTTGAAGCGCGCCTCCGGCGTGATCGAGCGGTTGGAAGCCGGGGGTCTGCCCCTTGGCATCACCACTAACGGAGCCTACAGCCAAGGCGAGGCCGCATTTGGCTTCGGCGATCTGCTGGTGGTGTTTACGGATGGCGTGATTGAAGCCGAAAACGAAGCGGAAGCTGAGTTCGGCGAGCTGCGTCTGCTCGAGTGCCTGAAGGCGATGCACCCAGCCAGCGCCGCGGAAGCGCTGCGGACGGTGATCTCCTCAGTTGATTCATTTGTCGGGCGCACCCGCCAGCATGATGACATCACAGCGTTGATCGTACTGGGGCGTTAATGGGTTGATACCGTTAAGGGTGACTCAACGTGCGCGGCGCATCTGGAAGCGAATTGGCATCGGGGCGCTGCTCTCGGCTGTGGTCCTCTTCGTCATCGGCGAAGTTGTTCTTCACCGTGCTGGGCCGATTCTCAAAGGCCGCATCATCGAGACTCTCAGCACGCGCTTCGATAGCCGCGTCGAACTCGACAATCTCGACGTCTCCATCGGCCGCGGGTTAGAAATTGGCGGAGAAGGCCTGCGTATCTTTCCACCCGATGCCGTTGTGGCTGCGGGCGCTACACAACCCCTGATCGCGGTGCGGCAGTTTCATTTCCATTCCGGGGTGATGGGACTCTTTCTGAAGCCCATGCATGTCTCAGCCGTAAGCGTGAATGCTCTCGATATCAATATTCCGCCGCGCCAGATGAGAAGTCAGGCGCCCAAACGTTCCGGCAAGCACCATGGAAAGATGAAGATCGTTGTTGAGGAAATCATCTGCGACAACTCCCGCCTCGTCATCGGAACCGCTAACCCCGGCAAAGATCCCAAGAACTTCATCCTCCAGCACATTGAACTGCACGACGTAGGGCCGAAAGCTCCCTGGCGCTACAACGCCACTCTTGTAAATGCCGTGCCTCGCGGCGAGATCAATGCGGCCGGCACATTCGGCCCTTGGCAGACGGAGAGCCCGGGTGATTCTTCCGTCTCCGGGCGTTACACGTTCGAACGGGTCGACCTGAACACCATCAAAGGACTGGGTGGCATTCTCTCTTCCATTGGCCATTTCGAAGGTCAGATGGATCGCATCAACGTACATGGGACCACCAGGACCCCCGATTTCTCCCTCGATACCGCCAACCATCCCGTTCCACTCGAAACGAAGTTCCAGGCGGTAGTTGATGGCACCAGCGGGGACACGTACCTTCACGCGGTGGACGCGAAACTTGCCGAATCCAGCTTTACCGTGCGCGGGGCCGTCATCAGCATCAAAGGTAAGGGGCACAGGGTAGAACTCGACACCGATATTCCCGCCGGCCGAATTCAGGATTTCTTGAGTCTCGCAGTAAAAACCCAGCCCCCTGTACTCACCGGAGTCATTCAGACAAAGACCAAAATCATCATCGAACCCGGAAAAGAAAGCGTCACCCGAAAACTTCAAGCGAGCGGCTCGTTCCATCTGCGTACAATTCATTTCACCAATCCAAAGGTGCAGGACAAAGTCGACATGCTCAGTCTTCGGGCGCGCGGCGAGCCGGAAAAAGCCAAGCCGGGCGCGGAAGATGTAAATTCGGTGATGCAAGGCGATTTCAATATCGCCGGCGGCAAAATTGCTTTCAGCCAGATAACGTACACGCTTCCTGGCGCGCAGGTGAATCTGGCGGGCGTCTATTCCATGGATGGCCAGCAGTTCGACTTCAGCGGGAAAGTGATGACCAGGGCGACGCTGCGGCACATGGTGGCCTCCTGGTGGAAATCTTGGCTGCTCACGCCGATATCGCCGTTCTTCAAAAAAGATGGTGCCGGCGCCGAGATCCCGTTCAAGATCAGCGGCACGCGCTCGGAGCCGAAGTTCGCACTCAATCTCTTCTAGCGAATCAGTCCCTTAATCACCGCTCCAATTTTCAAAAACTCGTCGAATCCGGTGGGTTTGCGAAAATAACCGCTGGTACCCAGCCGCATGGTCTCTTCGTAATCTTTCTCGGAGTTAGACGATGTCATGATTAGCACCGGAATGAGCGCATATTCTGGGCTTCGTCTGATAGCCGCCAAAACTTCGTGCCCGCTTCGTTTCGGCAGGTTAAGATCGAGAATAAATAAGTCGGGTGGCCGGGCGCCCTGATTGCCCGCTTCTACACGCCTGATCCCTTCCGCGCCGTCCGTTATCACCTGTAGTTCCGCATTAATCTCATGGACGGCAATGGCTTCCTCGACCAGAAAAACGTCGGCTTTGTTGTCTTCCATGACAACGATGTTGAACGTCTTTTGTCCGCCATTCTCAAGCCGGGATTGTGAAGAAGAAAGTCGATCCATTCCCGGGTTCCGAATCGACCCAGATGCGGCCGCGATATCGATCCACGATCCGTTGACAGATGGCGAGCCCAATGCCAGTGCCAGTGTATTCATCGTCGCCGTGGAGGCGTTTAAATAGCCCAAAGATCCGCTCCTTATATTCGGGACTGATACCAATACCGTTGTCTTGTATCCCGAACAGCCAGTAATTACCGGCTTTTTGAGTAGAGATAGATATCCGCGGCCTCGCTTCACTCCGATACTTGATGGCATTCCCAATCAGGTTCTGGAATACCTGCTGCAGATGAACTTCACGTATTCTTACCTCCGGAAGCGGCCCATAACTCAATTGAGTATCGCTCTGCCGAATCGCCTCTGCCAAGCCCAGCAACGCTGCCTCTAAAGGCTTTGTCGCTCCGATAGGCTCCAGCATTTCATCCGTAATACTGGCGGCCTTGGTGTAGGCAAGAAGGTCGCGGACCAGCATATCCATGCGCTGCGCACCCTGGTTCACGTACCGGAGAAATTGCTGCCCTTTTTCATCCAGCAGCTTGTCATAACGGCGGCTCAGAAGCTCACTGTAAATGGCGATGTTTCTAATCGGCTCTTGCAGATCGTGACTGGCAGAGTAGGCAAACTGTTCCAGATCGGCGTTGACCCGCGTGAGTGTTTCTTCCCGGCGGCGGATTTCGTACTGACGCATGCGAGCGCGCATGGCCGCGCGCACCGCAGCGCTAATCGTTTCGGGTCGCACCGGACGCTCCAGAAATGTAGCGTTTCCCAATGTCTGGAGCTCTTGCGCCCTTTGAGTAGTGGCGGCATTCACACGGCCTTTGGACGTAAGAACGATAAACGGCATATCTGACCAGGGTGGCTGTGTAATGAGCCAGTCGGCCACGCCGTTCATGTCACTGTAGGAAAGAGCTTCTTCCGCCACGATCGCAGCCGCGGCCCCGTGTTCCAGCATGTCCAAAAGTCCGGCAGGATGCGGACAAACGTCGCTCGAAATGCTTGCCTCCGCCAGGGTTTGCGAAAGCAGGAAAGCATCCCGCCCGGTAGGCGCCAGGATGAGCACTCGTATTTCCAGTTCGCTTTGACGATACACTTATTCGCTATCCTCTTCAGTCAAGAGAGGCGCAGCTTTCCCGCGATATTTAGGAACACCGGTAAGAACACCTTCGAACTCTCGCAAAGGTTCACCAACCCTTACGCCTCCCGCGCCAAGCCGCATTTCACGTATGGTCCGTTCGTGCGCGCTCCGGCGTTTCTTCACCACCGAGATGGCTTGCCGCACTTCGCCCTGCGCTTCGAAAAACCGCAGCAGAATCACCGTGTCTGCCAGGAAGCTCACATCTACCGGAGTTTGCATTCCGCTTCCCAGCATCCCGTGCTGAGCCAGGATCAGCAGTGTTACCACTCCCTGTTGACCAAGGTAAGTGAGCAATTCGTGCACTTGGATCAGCAGAAACCGTTCGCTAGGCATCGCGCTCATGTAGCCATTCAAACTGTCAATAACCACCATGGAAACGTGATGCTCCTCAACAGCACAACGAACCTGATGTGCAAACTCACCGGGCGAAAGGACTGCCGGATCGATTTGAGATATGCGGAGAAGGCCGGATGACATATAGGAGTCGATGTCGAGTCCTAATCCGTCAGCCCGATGGCGGAACGTACTTTGGCTTTCCTCAAACAGGAAATAGGAGACGGCTTCGCCGCGCGCGAGAGCCGCCAGCGCGAACTGTGTCGAAAGGGTCGTCTTACCGCACCCGGCAGGTCCCATGATAAGTGAGCTGGAACCGCGATCGAGTCCCGGGCCCAATAGTCGATCCAGCTCCTTCACGCCGCTTTCAACGGTGTCCTGGTTAAACTTCTTGGGGTGCTCACTAGCGGATAACCGGGGATAGACGACGATCCCGCCGGTGTTGATTGTAAAGTCGTGAAGACCATCCCGGAACTGAACGCCTCGCAGTTTGACAACCTGAATCTGACGGCGCGTATCCCCGTATTCGCGTGCGTGCCGTTCTAACCGGATTACGCCATGGGCAATACTTTGCAGTTGCTGCTCGCCCTCTCGCGTCGTGCGGTCATCGAGAACGAATGCAGTGCATTTCTGTTGCGCCAAGAACTGCTTCAAACCGAGGATCTCACGGCGATAGCGCGCGTTTGTTTCCGATAAAATCTTCAACTCCGAAACGGAATCCAAAACTACCCGGGCGGGGTTCACTCTCTCAACTTCGGACCGGATATGCTTAACTGTTTCCGCCAATTCGACGTCGGCTGGATGATAGACCGTGTAATTGGCATTTTCATGGAGTCGTTCCGCGAGCGTGTCAAGTTCCAGTAACTCAACCCCGTCGAGAGTCCATCCGTGAGAAGCGGACACTTCCTGCAGTTCGTTAGCGGTTTCCGACAGCGTAACGTAGAGGCAGCGCTCCCCCAGGCGTGCTCCTTCCATGAGGAACTGCAGCGCCAAGGTCGTCTTGCCTGCACCGGGGTCTCCCTCGACAACATACAATCGATGTTGCGGCAATCCTCCTCGGAGAATGTAATCCAGGTTAGGAATTCCCGTGGTGACTTGAGGATGCGTTTTTGCTCTATCTAAGCCGCCTGTCACGTAAATTATCCTTTGGACCTCGAGCCGTAGCAGGCGAACCGAGTGACTATTCCCGCCTCGTAAGGCGCTCCCTAAGGATCGCATGAAAGCTTGAGGGTATCGAAATTGGATCAATCTGCTGCCGAATCGGCCCTGCGCGTTCTGAATCAGGAGATCATCAACTGCTACAGGTGTCCGCGGCTGGTGGCGCACCGTGAAGAAGTGGGGCGCGTGAAGAGGCGCGCCTACCTGGATCAGCAGTATTGGAGCAGGCCTGTTCCCGGTTTTGGGGATATCGCGGCGCGGCTGCTGATCGTGGGGCTTGCCCCCGGCGCTCACGGAGGGAATCGAACCGGGAGGATATTCACGGGCGACCGTTCGGGCGAATTTCTGTACCGGGCATTGTGGGAGGCTGGCTTCGCCAATCAGCCGCAGAGCGTCTCGCGCGAGGATGGGCTGCAGTTATCCGACGCCTACATCACGGCTCCAGTGCGCTGCGTGCCTCCTGGAAATAAGCCGCTGAGGCAGGAGATCCTGACGTGCCGGCCGTTTCTGATTCGAGAGCTTGCGCTGCTTCGGAATATCCGCGTGGTTGTCGTGCTGGGTGGGATTGCTCTAGACGCCTATCTCTCCGTGCTGCAGGATTCGGGGCGGATCAAATCGCGCGCGGCCTTTCGTTTTGCGCACGGAGCCGAGTACCGCACGCACGAAGCAGGACCACTTGTGCTCGCCTCTTATCATCCGAGCCAGCAGAACACTTCCACCGGAAAGCTAACCGCGGGCATGCTCCGCGACATTTTTCTGCGGGCTCGGGAAATGCTGAAATGAGCGGCTTTCCGAGCCACGACCAGCGGGAGTGGTTTTTACACTAAACTACCCGCGGGCGGCTGCGGCCACAGCTAACTTCGCGGCGAATAAGTCGGATAAGCGGGCGCCGGCACTGCCTGGTAAGCCCCGCCACTTTCCAGGATGCGGCGCGCGTCCTCGCTGAACAGAACCCAGAGCCCGTACACGCCGAGTGCCGTGCCCAGCGGAATGTGAAACAGGTTCAGGACAGAGATCACAATCATCAAAATGCGGGACCAGGGCTTATAGTTCAGAAGGCCCCAGCCGCCGATAATGGACGGCAGCGAGAGCAGGAAGAAGAAAATGGCAATGCCTATTCCAACAGTGGCGACGATGGGCACTGCCATGGCAGCATCCCCGGCATCCCCACTTCCGTTCCTGATGGCAGAGCCGATGAAGGTGGCCACCCCGCCCATCACCAGCAATATGATGCAGCCGGCCAGCGCGCCTAGGCCGCCCATGATGATGTTCAGAATGCCCAGGATTCGTATGTGCTCTCGCATGTGGGATTCCCTCCTCTTAGCTTTACAGACTGCGCATACGTTGAATCATACGCCAAAGCCGGGCTGGTTGTTCAACGCGGAGCGCCGGGCAACCGGTGTATTTTAGCTAAACTATAGAAAACAAGGTAAACTGAGTCACAGGTGATCTTATTGAGTCCACTGCTCGTTTTGCTTTTTGCACAACCGACGCTCGGTACGCGCATTGCAAACGGACTTTTCGACGACACGTTTTCCGGAATTTACCAGTTGTCGCCCTTCGATTGGGCTCTGCTGATTCCCTATTTTGGCATTCTGATCATCTTGTCGGTTTACGGCCTGCACCGTTATGAAACAATGCGGCGGTACAGGAAGTACCGAAAAAACCTGCCGCAGGCGGCCGTCGCAGACGTTCGAACAACTTCCCCGCGTGACCGTCCAGTTGCCGCTGTATAACGAGCGGTTTGTGGTAGATCGGCTGCTCGAGGAAGTCAGCAAGCTCAACTATCCGCGCGAACTGCTGCAAATTCAGGTTCTGGACGATTCAACGGACGAAACGCATCCTTACATGGAGCGTTTGTGCAATGAATACCAGGCGGCCGGGCTGCCCGTTGAATACCGGCATCGCATGAACCGGCGCGGGTACAAGGCCGGAGCCCTCCAGGAGGGTCTGGAAACGGCGACGGGCGAGTTCATCGCCATCTTCGATGCGGATTTTGTCCCCCCGCCTGACTTTCTGATGCGCACTGTGCACTTCTTCACCGATCCCGGGGTCGGCGTGGTGCAGACGCGTTGGAGCTATCTGAACAAAGAATTCAGCATTCTGACCCAGGTGGAGGCGATGCTGCTGGACGGGCACTTTGTGCTGGAACACGGCGCGCGCTGCGGGTCAGGGCTATTTTTCAACTTTAATGGCACGGCCGGCATTCTGCGGCGCACCATGATTGATGACGCGGGCGGCTGGCAGCATGAAACGCTGACCGAGGATTCAGACCTCAGCTATCGGGCGCAACTGAACGGCTGGCGATTCGTGTACGTGCCGGGACTCGAGTGCCCCTCCGAATTGCCCATTGAGACCTACGGCTTCCAGGTACAGCAGGCGCGCTGGGCGAAAGGATTGACCCAGGTGGCAAAAAAGCTGCTTCCCCGGATTTTCAAAGCCGATCTGCCATTCCGCGTCAAGGCAGAGGCCTTCCTCCACCTCACCCCGAATATCTCCTACCCGCTCATGATTGCCATCTCTCTGCTGCTCCTGCCGGTGATGATTGTGCGGTTCTATATGGGCGTGTTTCAGATGGTGGTGATCGATCTGCCGCTGATCATCGCCTCGTTCTGGTCTATTTCGGCGTTCTATCTGTACGCGCAAAAAGAACTGTACCCGAAGAGCTGGTGGAAGTCGATTGCGTTTCTTCCGATGTTAATGGCGGCCGGGGTTGCGCTTACCGTCAGTAACAGCAAAGGCGTCATAGAGGCTCTGTTCGGAATTCAGACGAGTTTCGCCCGTACGGCAAAGTATGCAATTGGAACGCACAAAGTGAAAATCCAATCCGCGGCTTATCGCCGGAAGAGTGGCTGGCTGCCGTACATTGAGATTGCGATTGGTGGATATTTCGTATACATGATCGATTTCGCCATCCAAACCCTCAACTTCTTCGCGATCCCGTTTCTGGTGCTGTTCGTATGCGGCTACTGGTGGGCGGGTTTCACCACGTTATACGAGGAATATCGGGATAAGCTGCAATGGCAGCGTGCGCGGAAACTGGCCGAAGCGAACTAGGAGAATTCTGGAGGCCCAGCCGCCGGGGCACAGCAAAGGATTGGCAGGGAGGCAGGGATTCGAACCCTAATACGCAGATAGAGTGTCTGCGGTCCTGCCATTAGACGACCTCCCGATAACCAAGAGCTTCACTTACCTCTTTAGCGTACGGCCTCTACTGGATTCATATGCAATCGAGTTGCCAAGAATTTGTAATAATGGCCATCATCCCCGCTGAGGTACGAAAGGACTTCTACACATGCTCAGGTTCCCGCTCGTCATCTGCTCCCTGGTCATTGCTGCCGCGCTGTCTGCCAGCGCGCAAACCAGCAGCCACCTGCTGCTGCGAAATCCGACGGTTAGCCAGACCCAGATAGCGTTCGAATACGCAAACGATCTGTGGATCGTAGGTCGGGACGGCGGGGAAGCGCGCCGGCTCACCGTCGGCATCGGCCGCGAGTTCGGCCCTCATTTCTCTCCCGACGGTTCGCGGATTGCGTTTACGGGCGAGTACGACGGCAACCTTGATGTGTACCTGGTATCCGCGGCCGGCGGTGTTCCGCGCCGGGTGACCTATCATCCCGGCCCTGACATCGCGGTCGGCTGGACGCCCGACGGCAAGCGGATTCTGTTCAACTCCCGCCGCGATAGCTACGCCGATAGCGGCCAGTTATATACGATCGCGGTGGACGGCGCGCTGCCTGAAGTTCTTCCGCTGCCGACAGCCGAAGATGGATGCTACTCGCCCGATGGCACTCGCCTGGCCTATACACCCGTCTTTCAGTGGCAGGCGGCATGGAAGCGGTATCGCGGCGGCCAAACTGAAAAGATCTGGCTGGCCGATCTTTCCGATTCGAGCATCGTCAAGATTCCTCGCGAAAATTCGAACGACTTCAACCCCATGTGGGTCGGCAATAAAATTTACTTCCTGTCAGACCGCAGCGGACCCGTGAGTCTTTTTGTGTATGACATTCAATCGGGCAAGGTGAGCGAAGTCGTCAGGGATGGCGGCCTGGATTTCAAATCCGCTTCGGCCGGCGGCGGCGTCATCGTCTATGAGCAGTTCGGGTCGCTGTTTCTAGTCGATCTGAAGTCCGGGAAGGCCCATCACGTTGACGTCCGCATTTCTGCCGATCTCCCCGAGGTTCGTCCCCACTTTGAGAAATTGACGGTCGCCAAAATTGAGAATTCTGCCATTTCCCCCAGCGGCCAGCGCGCTGTCTTCGAAGCGCACGGAGAGATTCTGACCGTACCGGCCGAGAAGGGCGATATCCGAAATCTCACGGCCAGTCCCTCTGTTGCCGACCGCGATCCATCGTGGTCGCCGGATGGCAAATCGGTCGCTTATTTTTCGGATGAGTCAGGCGAATACGCTCTTCACATCCGCGATCAAAACGGCCTCGGCGAGGTCAGGAAAATTGATCTGGGCAAGCCGCCTTCGTTCTTTTACTCACCTGTCTGGTCACCCGACAGCAAGAAAATTGCATTCTCCGATAAACGGCTGAACCTCTGGTATGTCGATCTCGACAGGAAGACTCCCGTCCACGTCGACACAGACCTGTACGACAGCCCCGGCTATCGCTTCGATCCAAACTGGTCGCCAGATAGCCGCTGGATCTCGTACACCAAGCAGCTCCACAACCACCTGCACGCTGTATTTGTTTATTCAGTGCCCGATGCGAAATCGACCCAGGTGACGGACGGCTTAAGCGATACGTTGTCGCCGGCCTTCGACCAGAGCGGGAAATATCTCTACTTCATGGCCAGCACCGATGTGGCGCTGAGCGCCGGTTGGATCGACATGTCGAGCATTGCCCACCCGGTGACAAGCAGCGCGTATGTGATGGTGCTTCGAAAGGACCTGCCATCCCCGCTCAGCCCTGAGAGTGATGACGAAAAGCCCGCAGCCGACTCGAAGGACGACAAGGACAAAGCGAAAGACAAGAGCAAAGACGAGAAGAAATCGCCTCCGGAAGTTCGTATTGACTTCGACAACATTGGCCAGCGCATACTGACTGTGCCGCTGCCCGAAAAAAACTACGCTCAAGTTATTGCCGGAAAGGAAAGCGTTCTTTATGCAGTAGAGAGTCCATTGGTTCAAGTGACGCCCGGCCCGCCGCAGCTAACTGTAAGCAAGTTTGATTTTAAGACTCGAAAGACGGATAAAGTACTCGAGAACGTCAGCGTTTTCAAACTTTCGGCGAATGGGCAGAAAATGCTTTTCAAGCAAGGCGAGCAATGGCTGATCTCGGACGCGGACAAATCGCCCAAGCCGGGCGACGGCGTGCTCAAGCTGGCCGACATGGAAGTGTATGTCGACCCGCGCGCTGAATGGAAGCAGATGTACCGGGAAGTCTGGCGGATCGAGCGTGACTTCTTCTACGATCCGCATTTCCATGGCCTCGATTTGAAGGCGGCTGCAGATTTTTATGCACCCTATATGAACAACGTCTCGTCGCGCGCCGATCTGAACTACCTGTTTGAAGAGATGCTCGGCAACATGACGGTCGGCCACATGTTTGTCGGAGGCGGTACCCAGCCTGAACCGCCCAAAATCAAGGTGGGGCTGCTTGGCGCGGATTACAAAATCGAAAACGGGCGGTACCGGTTCGCGAAAGTCTATAACGGCGAGAACTGGAACCCCAAACTGCAGGCGCCGCTCACTCAACCTGCGGTCAACGTGAAGCCCGGCGAATATTTGCTGGCGGTGCGCGGCCGCGAACTGCGTGCCAGCGACAACGTGTATAGCTTTTTTGAGGAAACGGCCGGTAAGCAGATTGTTCTGAAGGTTGGCCCGAACCCGGATGGCAGTGCCTCGCGCGAAGTCACCGTTGTTCCAGTGGACAACGAGCAGGGTTTGCGCCACTTGGCATGGATTGAGGGCAACCGGAGGAAAGTCGATTCATTGACGAACGGCAAAGTTGCTTATGTTCATTTGCCGGACACCGCGCTGGGCGGATTCACCAGCTTCAATCGCTATTTCTTCGCGCAGATTGGCCGTGAGGGCGCGATTCTCGATGAGCGCTACAATCACGGCGGCGATATCGCGGATTACATCATCGACTACCTGAGCCGGAAGCCGATGGGGCGCATCGCTACTCGCGAAGGCGAGGACATAACAGACCCGACCCAAGCGATTTACGGGCCGAAGGTAATGATCATTAACCAGTTCGCCGGCTCAGGCGGCGACGCCATGCCCTGGTACTTCCGCAAAGCGGCGCTCGGGCCCCTCGTCGGAATGAAAACCTGGGGTGGACTGATCGGCATCGGCGGATACCCGGCGCTGATGGACGGCGGCCATGTCACGGCTCCGCGCTGGGCCTTCTATGGATTAAAGGGTGAGTGGGAAGTGGAAAATCACGGCATCACGCCGGATGTCGAAGTGGATCAGGATCCCAAGCTGGTCCGCGAAGGGCACGATCCGCAGCTTGAGCGCGCGGTTGCGGTGGAATTGGAATTGATGAAAAAAAATCCACCCGCTACTTATGAGAAACCGGCTTATCCGAATTATCATCAGCGCTTTGAGGCAACCAAGCCGTAATTGCGCGCTGCGTTCCCTCAAAAAAAGTGACCCGGCTGTCGCGAAAACCGCGATCGTCGGGTCTTTGCACCTATGAATAGGTTGCTGTTGCTATTTTCCGTTTCCTGTTTCGTCGTCTTCGGGCAAGATTCCCTCCATACCAGCACGTTTACGTTAGGCGTTGGAGGCATGCCGTACTCATACAATTCATATTTCGAAAAGGGCGGACCGGCATTTACCGGAAATTATGAATTCCGGCTGGCGAAATACCTGGCGGTAGGGGGCGGGACGGACATATTGCTTCCTTCCGGTGAGTCTTTCAAACAGTTGGCGGTGATCCTTCCAGGACAAAATCTCACTTCTTACCGATCAGGCTGCACGGGTTGCGTCCTGGTGGTATCCGAACGATCTCGCGTTACGCTGCTAACGTATGGATTGAAAAGCATTCTACCTCTGGCAGATAATCGCGTCGAACTGTTCGCCGGGCTGGGCGGCGCTTACGCGTGGAACTCAGAATTTAGCGGCCGCGTCAACGCAGCGCTCGCGCAAGCTAGCCTGGGTGGCCGTCTGGCTCTGGATCGGGGCCACCGTTTTTGGCTTGGAACAACTCTGCGCGGGCTTACCGATTTCGGGAGTGGGCGGCAAGCTTGGGTACCGTTAACCTTCGATTTCGGAATACGTTTCTGACCGATTCACAGGAAACAAAAGCCGCGACGCTTCAGGACGATGTGGAGCAGATTTACCGCCAGACACGCGCTGCGATCTGCGCTTACGTGCTGTATCTTGGCGTGCGTGAGGCCCAGGCGCAAGAGGTAGCTCAGGATGTTTATCTACGCCTATACCAGACCATGGCCAAAGGCGAAGAAATTCTCAACGTGCGAGCTTGGCTGTTTCGAGTGGCGCACAACCTTAGTTTGAAAGTACGGTCCCGCGAGAAAGTATTCCGTCCTGTAAATCCGGATTGGGAACGCTTTACGGGACTCACCTCAGAGTCTCCAGAACGCGCTATGCTCGATCGGGAAAAAATGCGAAAGGTGCAGTCAGTCCTTAAAGCGCTATCGCCTCAGCAAAGAAACTGCCTTTATCTTCGCTCCGAGGGATTGCGCTATCGGGAAATCGCTGACGTCATGGGTGTCAGCTCATCTACCGTGAACGAGTTTCTGAGGAGAGCAATCGCCCGGCTCGCGGAGGCGGCACATGCGTAATTCGTCCGGTAACTTACCGCACATTCCTGATATTGATCTTGTCCAGTTTTCTGACGGGGAAATGCCGGTTAGTGCCGTAACTGCAACGGAAACCCATTTACGATCATGCAACAAGTGCCGCGCGCGCTTAGAGCAGCTAAGGAATGGAGCGGATGCGTACGATCAATACCACGCTGCCTTGTTGAAACCAGCCTTCGAGGTTCCACGGGAATGGCCCAGCCTGCAACCTCGGCTCGAGAGTTTGGAAAAGCCGCGCAATAGGTTTTTCTCGCCGGCGACAATGTGGTGGGCGGCGGCGGTCTTGGCATGTTGCGCCATCGTAACCGGCTGGTTCATGTATCGCGAGGTGCCAACGCGCCGGATGCAGCAGGTCTTAGCGCGGGCCGTTGTCGCGCGTACGCCACGGCATCGCAGATTGCAAATTACCGCTAACGGGCATAGTTGGTATCGCCCCGCGACGCTTCGGAGCGACACTACGCGTCGCTCAGCCGCTGGCCAACTCGGCTTGGAATTCACGCGCGCGTTGTTTGTAAAAGCAAACTACAGTTGGGATGATCCGCTCAGCGCCCGCTCATTCGCCGCATGGCGAAAACAGTTGCCGAATAAGAGGGATGAAGTTCTCTCCATTCAGGATAGTGACGGGAAGAATCGGTTCTATCGGCTGCAAACCGAAACCGCAACGGGTGTCCTTCGCGCAGCCGCTCTCACCCTGCGGGCCGATACGCTGAATCCGATCAAAGGCGCATTTCACTTTGAACGTCAGAATGACGTGACCATCAACGATGCTGGCCAAATGCCTGAGTTGCCGGGCAATCTCGAGACGAAAACAAATCACTCTGTTGAGAAGCCCACGGTTGTGAAAAAGGTGGGTCCGGAAGAGGAATTGCGCGTATTTGCCGCGCTGAACGCGATCGGAGCGGATGTCGGCGAACCGGTGACCGTGGATATTGATCCGTCGAAACAGCAGATAATCATAGCGGGTTTAGGACTCTCCGCCAATCGAGAACGGCAGATCGGGCAAGCTTTAGCGCGGATTCCGAACACTGCCATGCGCTTCACGTCCGGTCAACCAGTCGACATTGGAACTCCATCCGCGAGCGCCGGAAGTTACGGGTCTGATAACGGCGCGCCGGGCCGCCATAGGCTGGAAATAAAAGCCGGAGGAGCGGAGCAGTTCCAACTGATCACAGACAAAGCTCTGGATGCCAGTTCTACGATTCTAGAGCAGGCGAACGCGTTGTACGTGCTCTCACACAAATTTCCTTCTTCCGTTTCAATTGCATTTGGACCGCCGGAACGCGAAACCCTGAGTTCTTTGCGAAGCCGCCATGCGATTGCGATCGAACAGGCAAGTGTCCAGTTGAGAAACGCCCTAAGACCGCTACTAAATCCAGCATCTGCGGGGGCGGACGAAACCCAAAGCCGGCAAGCCACATCCTGGGAACTTGGCGCTGCGCAGTTGTACGAAAATGCCAAGCTGCTGGATGCTTCCTTAAGTCGCATTCTTGCGGGCAGTTACTCGCAGGAAGCCGGGCAAAGCATTTGGAGTAAATTGCCGGATGAGATTCAAACCGTGGAGGCGCTTGCCCACTCCCAAGAAAACGCCCAGTAGGACGCTCATATACCTATTTCTTTTGATCGTCCAGGCCCTTCCTGCTCTGTTTTCAGCGCCCCTCGGCGGCTTTTTAACCGGCCTGATCCGTGAGCGCTCAGGCGTAGTTGTGCCCGGCGTGCAGGTGCGCATACAAAACGAATCCACTGGAGCACAGCAAACCGTATCCTCTGACGAAAACGGAAAATTCGTAAGCCCGGAACTAATTCCAGGCAGTTATCGAGTGACCTTTCGACGGCGCGGCTTTCGAACAGCAAGTTACCCGGGCTTAAGGGTGCAAGCGGGCCAAACCCGTTCCGGCAATTTCTTCATAGAGATCCTGCCGTTGCAACAGGAGGTCACAGTAGAAAGTGCGCGCGATACCACCCACCCAACCGCAAACGGCGTAGCGGTCAGCCGGCATTCCACCGAAAGCGCTCTTCCAGCCAACGGCCGCGATCTGCACGCGTACTACGCCCTGGTGCCGGGCGCAACACTGACCCCCGCTTCCTCCAGCGATGGAGGTCAATTCACAGTTAACGGACAAAGGCCCAACACAAACACGGTTCGCGTGGATGGCGTTAACGCCAACAGCGGTCTGGGCGTATCAGGCCTGCCGGGCACTTATCCCGGTTCCAGCTTGCCTGCCATGACAGCCATCGGAAGCACGCAAGGCATCGCGTCTAAGGAAGAGATTGAACGAACCGAACTTAGGCCTTCTGACTTTTCGCCACAATTTGGAGAACGGCCCGGGGCTCAAATCTTGATCGAAACTCGGTCGGGTTCCAGCGATTTCCACGGCAGCGCCTTCGGCCTCATTCGCCCTCGCGCGCTTGACAGCGAGGATTGGTTCGCGCAAAGGTATGAGGCGCCGCTCGAAGCTTCTTCGCTGACCGGCTATGGCGCGAGTTTGGGCGGAGCGCTGATTCCAAACCGGACTTTCTTCTTCCTTGCCTTCGAGAAGGAGCATGTAGAAGACGCGGCCATGCAGCTTATGGCTGTCCCATCCTTACCGGCGCGCGCCGAAGCAAACCGCGGAATCGCTCTTCTCCTCAATGCTTTTCCAAAGCCAATTGGTCCAAACCTGGGTGCGGGCACTGCTCTCGCTACGGCGCCTCTACAGCAGCAAGCATCGGTTGAAAACTACAGCGCTCGCATAGATCAGGTCTTTTCGGATAAAGCCCGCGTCTTTGCGCGCTATTCCAACGTGCCGTCCCGTTCTCTAACGCAGCAATTGGGAAATATCGATGCGGGTTTGCGTTCCATTAGTGCGACCGTGGGCTTGACAGGGATGTGGTTGGGAGCCGTCCACGATGTTCGGTTTAATTTCTCGCGTGCGCTGGATACGTCTTCGTGGAATGCGAGCTCCGCGCATGAACAGGCGGCGTTCGATGCTCTTCCGGCTCCGCAAGGTATCCCCATCCCCCCGCAGGTGTCGATCGTTTCAGGCAGCACTCTACTGGCTGTACAGCCACTTGTTCCGTACGGCATCGATGCGTTGTCGATCTCGGGCGTAGGTCAACTGCTCTCCGGAGCGGCTGAACGTACCTATCAAAATCAGTGGGAAGGCGCTTATACGTTTTCGAAACAGTGGGGCCGCCATGAGCTGAGATTCGGCGGCGACTACATTCGATTGGTCCCTTACACGCAGATTGGCAACTTTCTTGGCACTACGTCAGCCGTGTCAGCGGGCGTCGCACCGTTGATCGCGGCAGCCCCATTGGGCGTCACGGTCTCTTACGGAAAGCCGACCATTGATTCCGGGCAAATTCCAATTGGCTCCGCTTTCGCGCAGGACACTTTTCACCCCAATGACAAGCTCAGCATTCTCGTCGGCTTGCGCTGGGAGATAACGCCTCCCAGCAGTACCGGGTCTGGAACCAACTTATTCTCAATTGGAACCTGGATCGGGCCTGGGTCGCCTGCAAGCAAAATCGGCTCTTTTGCGGGTCTGAGTAAATACACTTGGCCCATGAGCTACACGCAACTGGCCCCACGGTTCGGGCTCGCTTATCGTTTACATGGACCCGCACTGGTCTTTCGAGCCGGTGGAGGCATCTTTTACGAGACCGCGCTGGGGTCGCTTGTCAATCCGGTGAATTTATCGCCATTTAACACTTGGCAGTTTGTCCCAACCACCGGCATCACAAATCCACCGGCATCTACTTATATCGATACTGTTCTGCCGCCCTTGTCCCTGCCCAAAATTTGGGAATGGAGAGCATCTGTCGAGCGGTCGATTGGTGATCGCTCCGTGCTTTCGCTAGCCTACGTAGGCTCGGCGGGATCGAGGCTCCTTCGTCTCGAAGGAACCGTCGATCAAAACACCGGAATTCTGCAGCAAACCTACTTTACTAGTTACGGCGCGTCAGGCTATCAGGCGCTGCAAGCACAGTTCAGAGGCAATGTGTCGCCGAACCTATACGGTCTGATCTCGTATACTTGGGGCCACTCCATCGATAATGGATCGCAGGGCTCCGCCGTTTATCTGACTCAACCCGGCTACCCGATATTGCTAGACCGCGCCTCATCCGATTTCGACATTCGCCACAATCTCAACGCATCGCTGAGCTACCGCGTGCCCTCCCATTTCAACGGCCGGGGGCAAAGCTGGTTGAAAGACTGGATCGTAAGTTCCACCCTTGAGGCACGCACCGGATTCCCATTCAACCTAACTACGGTAGACAGGACTATTGGCTTGGGTTTTGCCAATACCGGACGGCCAGACTTACTGCCCGGCCAACCGATTTGGATTCAGAATAGCGCTGTACCGGGCGGTCGGGAGCTGAACCCGAATGCCTTCCAATCGCCTGGGATCGAGGTGAACGGGAGTCTCGGCAGAAATATTTTAAGAGGACCGGGATTGTTCCAAATAGATGCGAGCTTACGACGCCAGTTCCGGCTTTTCCGCGGAACCTCACTAGAGACTAGCTTGAATACGTTCAACTTACTGAATCACGCCAGCTTTTCCAATCCGGTGGGCTATTTAGGAAGTCCTCTATTCGGACAGGCGGTGTCCACGCAAAACCTGATGATGGGCTCCGGCAATCCCACCAACGGTCTGACGCCCATTTTTCAAGCTGGCGGTCCGCGAACGGTAGAGCTTGGCCTCAAGATTAGTTTCTAAGGCACCCGGGTATCTAATAGGCCCGCTTGCTCGCGCCCTGGTCAGTGCTGGAACCCCGTTGCGATTTCCCCGATTGTTCACGGCTCTTTTACCTTTAGCACGCGGTCGCCTTGCACGTTTTCAAAGTGCTGAACTGTTCCCGAAGGCCAGTGAACCTCGATTGATTCGGCGCGATCGTCCGGCCCGAGGCCGAAATGAACCGGGCCAGCGCTCGACGAGGCATAGCCGACGCTGGTGGTCATATGGTTGTACTGCGCGCCGCTTTTTGTCATTACTTTAATGCGCGCCCCAATGCCATCATGGTTGCTCTTACTGCCTTCCAGAGCGATATCGAGCCAGTGCCCGGACCCGTCAGTTCGATTCATCCAGATTTCGGGTTCCTTGCCAAGAGCGGTTGCCACAACATCCACCCGGCCGTCGCCGTCGAGATCGCCGAACGCGCAGCCGCGATGTCTCGCCGGCGGCGCGGCATTCAGGCCCGCCTCTTCAGTCAATGCAGTCCATTTGCCGCCAGCGCCCCCATTGCGAAATACGGTGTTGTACTGATCGATATCTTTGCCAGCCTCCGGCACGGACGCAACGTGCCCGCGAGTCACGAACAGGTCTTTCCATCCATCATTGTCGAAATCATAGAGGCCCGTGCCGAACCCGCTCATACGGATGGTTTCGTTGCGCAGTCCGGTTGTGACTGTCATCTCCCGGAAATCACCTTTGCCGGTGTTCTGAAGCAGCGGAAAGGTCTGGTTGTTCAGAGCAACAAAAACGATGTCCGGGTAGCCGTCGTTGTTGTAATCGCGAAAGTCGACCCCCATACCTGAAATAAAATTTCCATCTTCTGTCAGTGCGACGCCCGCGGGAAACGCTGCTTCCTCGAACTTGGTTCCCGTGTTGTGGAACAGGAAGTTGTAATAAGCGTCGTTGGTGACAAACAGATCGGGTCGGCCATCGAGATCGTAATCGGCCATGCCGGCGCCCATTCCTTTGCCGACCTTGTCGCGAATGCCCCACTCCGCTGAAACATCCTGAAAACTTCCGTTCCCTTTATTTATAAAGAGCTGGTCCGGCTGGCCCTTGTAATTGCGCGGATGGCAATAATCGGCCACGCCATCCTGGGAACAAAGCGGCTGCTTGCCATATTTCCATTGCAGATAGTTCACGACGAAGAGGTCCAGCAATCCATCGTTATTCACGTCCACCCAGACGCCGGTGATGCCCCAGAGCGGTCCGTACTGCGAATCGGGGCGGTTCAGTCCGGCTTTCGTGGTAACGTCCGTAAATGTTCCGTTGCCGTTGTTGTGATACAGCGTGTTTCGATAAACGCCCGCGACAAAGATGTCCGGATATCCATCGTTGTCGTAATCGGCAACCGCAACCCCGATGTCGTATCCGGTACCCGCCAGTCCGGCTGCATCCGTCACGTCTGTGAATTTGCCGTTGCCATCATTGCGGAAGAGGCGATTACGGTATTTCGGATCATCTTTTTTGAGGGTTGCGACGTCCGCGCCGTTGGTGAAGAAAATATCGGGACGGCCATCGCGGTTGTAATCGAGAATCGCTACGCCACCGGCCATTGTTTCGGGAAGCATTTCGTGCCATCGTCTCGTCGTTTTCCAGACGAAAGGGCAGCGATTTCAGCTCGAACCGGATCTTTCCAGGCGAGTCTCCGGAAGCGAATACGAGAACAGATGCGCCCAAGGCGGCAAGTAGCGATCCTGCCGCCATGGCGCGAAGCTTCATTTAGAAGTTATACTTTATCGCGAACTCCACCAGCCGGTCTCCCACTTCGAAGGCTGGGTATCCAGTCGTTACTGAATTTGTATTTGTCGGACTCAGCAGATGTGCGCCGGTGCTGGTGTTTGTGAAATTCAGGCTAACATCGCTGTTCCCGTTCAGGTTGAACTGCTTATTCGGATGATTAATGAAGTTAAAGGCCGAGAACCGGAACTGTAGACCCTGGCGTTCGGTGATTTTGAAGTTCTTGAAAATGGCGAGATCCGTGTCAAGATACGCCGGCCCGTGAATGTAAGGCCAGATCAGGTCGCCGTTCTTGCCGGGGGGCGGCGGCGTAAAGCAGGAGGTGTTGAAGTATTGGCCTGACTTCAGCCCGCTTCGCGGATCGCAGGTCAGGAGCGGCTCCAAAACCAGCCCCGCCGCGTTCGATCCAAGCCAGCTTTGCGCGCTAACACCGACAGAGTTGCCGTTCATTAAAACGTTGCCGTACGAGGCGTTGAGATTTCCGTTGGTGCTGGGCTGAAGCGGTGCGCCGCTCTGCCACTGCGTGAGGCCGGAAAGCTCCCAGCCGTTCACGGTTCCGGCAAGCAAGCGGTTACCGTGGACGGGGCTTGGCAGAGTGAATACGTATCCAGCGTTGAAGATGTGCGTATGGTCAAACGAGAGGACGCCGTAGTTAGCGCCGATGTTGAACGGGTCGACTGTATTACCCGCGTTAGCTCCGTTTTGGCTTACGCCATCACGAATACCCAGCACCTTGCTGAAGGTGTAATTGGCCATGAAGGTGAGGGGCCGGATTGCTTCTGCCAGGAAGCCTGGAGCGAGTTGTAGTTGGCATAACTACCGTGGCCCGCGATCCAGATATCGCCGTAATTTTGCAGCGGGCGGTAATCGTTAGTCGGGAAATTCGCTTCGTAAATGGGGTTGACTTTGCCCGTCTTTGGGTCGGGTCCGAAGAACGCTCCCATCGGGACCATGTTGATGTTGTTGAAATCCGAGTTAGTTCCCGCTGTAAGCAGGTCGCGGCTGCGATTGCCTACATAGGAGAGTTCGACAAGGGAATGTCCCGGAAGCGATTCGTCCACCGAAAAACTGTAATTCTCTGTGTAAGGAACTTTGCCGTCCCCCATGGCTAGCGCCTGCACGCTGCAACCGGTGCCACAGGCCAGGTTGCTGGTTGTCGGCGGATTGAATTGCGCTGCTTGCGCCAGCGACGTAAGACCGCCATTTGACGGTACTGTGGCGCTCACCACTCCTAGCGGGATTTCAGACGGCGACTGGATCGTGTTGTACGCAATCTGATAGCGGAAGACGGCAAAACCGCCGCGCACCACCGTCTTTCCATTCCCAAAAACATCGTAGGCAAAACCCAAACGAGGCTCAATATAGAACGTGGGCGATTTGAAGCCGGAACGAGGGATGCTTTTGTCGATGGCATTCCACTGAAGTCCGGCGTTTACCGCGTTCGGGATTGGCATTGTAGGCGCCAAGGTTGAATATCGCGATCCCGCCGTAAGTGTCGTACCACTGCCCGATATGGTCCAGGCGCAATGCCGTAGTTCACAGTCAGCCGCTTCATTGACTTTCCAGGAATCCTGCCCGTACAGCGAGTATTGGTGGAACTTCAGGTTATCCACCGGGATGGCGCTGGCCTGTGCGTAGTTGGCAGCGCGGCCCAGCAGAAAATCGGCAGTACACATTTCCGGTGGTGGTGCCGCCATAGGTTTCAAAGTCATACGTGCCGTTTATGGCCTGCCCGCTGGACTGCTCATTTCCGTTCGCATCCCAGTAGAAGCCGAACTTCATGGTGTGCGTTCCGGCGACTTTGCTCAGGTTGTCGTAAAGGCGGGATCGGATTTCAAGCCTCCGAAAGCTCCGCCTTGGAAGCCGCCGCCGAAAACTGCCTGCGTGTCGATATCCGGCGAAACCGCCGTTCGCCGCTCCAGCTAATCAGGTTTGGAATCTGCACGCGTTTTGCGCCGAACAGTCCCGGCACATTGAATCCGATGGTTCGAAGGATTGATGGCGGCGGGATTCTGAGGAGTCAGCGGGTTGATGTAGCGGGCGTAGGTGAACACCGTTTCGTTGGTTAGAGTGGGGCTGAAAACGTGCGTGGGTTCGCCATCACAACGTTGGCGGTGGTCGGAGCCACTAGCGGCGATGGATAAGGCAGCGACCAGGATGGCGCCCACCACACCTGCACCGGGTGGATGTCGGTTTCGTTTTGGCGCGAATAGGAGACCGTCAATTTGGTGTTTTCGCTGATGCTGTAGTCGACCTTTCCGGTATGCTCCCAGCGATTCACCGGGCTTTGATCCAGATATTCAAAATTGTTGCCGCCGTGGGTTGCAGGATCAACATTCGGCTGCGGGTAAGTTTTGAGCAACGCGAGGCGTTCGGGTCCAACAGCGAAGTTGGAATCTGGCCGTCGGGAAGAGCAGATTGCCGCAGGTCGCATGAGCGGCACGCTCGGGTTGTTGCCGAAGGCGCGCACGGAGCGGTCGGTGATGCCGGGATATTTTTGCGCACGCATGCGGCAGTTTCGCAGATAGGCTGGCGGCGAGAAATTGCCTGCCCGCATGTCCGGCTGTGGGAACAAACGTTGACCACAAGTGGCCGGCGGGCTGCTGCCTCATGTACTCATAGCCGAACCAGAAGAACAGCTTGTCGTGATTGCTGATTAAAATGCGTGAACGGGCAGCAGCACCGGGCCGCCAATGTTGCCGCCCGGATAGTATTGTAAGTTGTCCGGCTTTGGCAGTCCCTGGCTCTTCTGATAAGAATCTTCGGAGTTGAAGATGCCGTTCCGGGCATACAAGTAGCCTTCGCCGTGGAACTGCGAGCCGCCGCTCTTGCTGAAGGCCTGAAAAATGACCGGACCCTTGGCGTATTCGGCATCGTAGCCGGACTCAGGAACTTCACCTCAGAGGTCATGTCCTGATTGATGTTGGCGATCTGGGTGCCCTCATTGCCGGGATCGACCAGGTTGGCGCCGTCCAGCATATAGGCCATCGCGCCATTGGGCTGCGTGCCGTTGGCCGAGAAAGGACCCGATGGGGCCGCTATTGGTTCCGACCGTGCGGTCGCTGAAACCGGCCGTGTTGAAACCGTTGCCATTGTTCAGGCCGCTGGCCATCGCCATGCCGGGCATGATTTTCATCAGCTCGCCGGCATCGCGTCCCTGCAAGCGAGATGTTGTTCGACCATGTGCTCATTCAGAGTGGTGCTGACTTCGCCGGTATCCTGCGGGGCGACTGATTCAGCCGCCCGAAACCACCTCTACCTGCTGGTGGTCTGCCCGACCTGCAGAGCAGATGTTTGGCAGCGTTCGGTTGTCGCCCTGGTTGAGCGTCGAATCCTGTCTGCTCCCATGGCCGAAAGCCCGTGACCGTGATGGTGACATCGTAGGTGCCGGGCTGAAGTGCGGTAACGGTAAAAAATCCCGAACTGTTCGAGACGGTTGAGCGGGTGTCGCCGCTGGCCTCGTTCTTCACCACAACGTTCGCATTCGGGACTACCGCCCCGGCCTGATCCTCTGAGGTGCCGCTCAGGGTTGCCGTAAGCTGCTGGCCATATGAGATGGCTGTGAAAATTGCGAGGGCCGCTGAGAGTAGCGGCAGGCGACTATTGGCGCATCGGACGCGAGAACAAGATCCAGACATGTAGACTCCCTTAAACTGGAGCTCTCCCGGAACTGCATCCAGTGAAAAGCTGCTGCGAGTATAAGGCGAAATACGAACGAAAACACTACGTTAAATTACTGTTACGCTTTGTTACAGGTGCCCTGAATGCAGGGCTCTCGCGGGATCATGCTGCTGGACCAACTTCGATATTTTTCGTGGCGCACGGCTTCAGCGTGCCGCGTTGAACTTCAGTTCACCGTCTGAAGCTTTACCTTCTTCCATCGCCTACGGAACGCCACGCCCAATCGAGCGCGCCGCGCAGCGCAACCGAACCTTCCCGGAACGAGATATTTGCTCCTCCCGAAAAGCAGGCTGTTGAATCAGCAACTTGGACGCTCGGCGCCAATTCCTTTTATCCCCGTTGTGCGCCCGGCCGTGGGACAATCACAATCGCTTCCCTCGTAATCACCACCCGTGTTGGGTGGCGCATGCCCAGAAAACCCGGCAGAAAACCCGGGCAGTACACGCAATCACCGATTTCCGCTCTTCGGTTACCGGAGTGCGTGCAGCCGTGAACTCCAGTTCATGATGTCCCTGCAATAATCGTTGTTCAGTCTAATTGTTCTGAAATCGTGCCTCTGGCCGGGAATCGTTCCGGGCCGGCTGGTTTGTAATCCGTCAACCGTATGAACGTCAATGGCAAATCGCTCGAATCCTGGATCTGGGATGCCGCCTGCAGCATCCGCGGCGCCAAGGACGCACCCAAATACAAGGAGTTCATTCTCCCGCTCATCTTCGCCAAGCGCCTGTGCGATGTCTTCGATGACGAGCTCAACCGCATCGCCCAGCAGGTCAACAACTCCCGCGCCAAAGCCTTCCAGCTCGTCAAGCGCGATAAGAAACTCGTCCGCTTCTACCTCCCGCTCGAACCCGCCGACCCCGAACCAGCCCGTCTGGTCCGTCATCCGCCACCTCTCCGACCGCATCGGCGAGCAGCTCACCACCCACCTCCGCGCCATCGCCGACGAAAACCCGCTGCTCAAAGGCATCATCGATCGCATCGACTTCAACGCCACCACCCACGGCGTCCGCGATCTCTCCGACGATCGCCTCAGCAATCTGATCGAGCGCATCAGCGAGAAGCGCCTCGGCCTCGCCGACGTCGAACCCGACATCATCGGCCGCAGCTACGAATACCTCATCCGCAAGTTTGCCGAAAGCAGCGGTCAGAGCGCCGGTGAGTTCTACACTCCCACCGAGGTCGGCTTCATCATCGCGCGGATCATGGACCCCGAGCCCGGTATGGACATCTACGATCCCTGCTGCGGTTCTGCCGGCCTCCTGGTCAAATGTCAGATCGTGCTGCAGGACAAAATGAACCTGCGCTCGCGTAAGAGCTTCGCGCCCCTTCGCCTCCACGGCCAGGAAAGCGAGCCCGGCACCTGGGCCATGGCCAACATGAACATGATCATTCACGACATGGAAGGCCAGATCGAGCTCGGCGACACGTTTCGCAATCCTAAGCTCCGCCGCGGCGCATCGCCTGCAAACTTTCGATCGCGTCGTTGCCAATCCCATGTGGAACCAGACCGAGTTCAAGGAGAAGGATTACGACGCCGACGAGCTCGACCGCTTTCCTAAAGGCGCAGGCTACCCCGGCAGCAAAGCCGATTGGGGCTGGGTGCAGCACATCCTCGCCAGCCTGAATGAGAACGGACGAGCCGCCGTCGTGCTCGATACCGGCGCAGCCTCACGCGGCTCCGGCAATGCCAATACCAATAAAGAGAAGGATGTCCGCCGCTGGTTCGTCGAGCACGATTACATCGAAGGCGTCATCTATCTGCCCGACAATCTCTTCTACAACACCACCGCTCCGGGCATCATTATTGCGCTGAACAAAGCGAAACCCGCCGAGCGCCGCGACAAGCTCTTCCTTCTGAACGCCAGCCGCGATTTCGCCAAAGGCGATCCCAAGAACTACATCCCGACGACGCCATCCTCCGCATCGCCGAGACATTCACTGAATGGAAAGAGGTCGAGAAGTACTCACGCGTGATCTCCCGCGAGGAGATCGCCAAGAACGATTACAATATTTCTCCAAGCCGATACATTCATACGAGTGAGGGCGAGGAGTTCCGGCCGATTGCGGAGATTATCGAGGAACTGGAGGCAATCGATGAGGACGCCTTGGCGGTGAACGCGGCACTCCGCAGCTTTCTCAGCCGAGTTGTGGCATGACGCAAGACACCGCGCGATGGAAACGCACGGTGCGTTTGGCCGCATCGAGAATGGATACGCATTCAAGTCCGCCCATTTCAACGAGACAGACAAGGATTGCCGCTAATACGAATTCGCGATGTGCACTCGGGCACTACCGGAACCTTCTATTCAGGACAGTATGAAGCTAGGTACCTTGTCAAGAACGGCGATCTGCTCATTGGCATGGACGGCGAGTTTCGACCACGCAAGTGGCAGTGGGTCGCGCACTCTTGAATCAGCGAGTGTGTCGACTTGTACCTGATGAAGCGCTAATTGACAGAGATTTTCTCTGCTTCTCAATAGCGGCACCGCTGAAGGAAATTGAGAACCTCACACCGTACACGACGGTAAAACATATTTCGGCATCGCAGATTTCGTCCGTACTGCTGCCATACCCACCCCTCCCCGACAGCGCAAAATCGCTGCGGTCCTTTCTCTCGTCCAGCGAGCCATCGAGCAGCAGGACCGCCTTCTCGGCCTCACCACAGAACTAAAAAAAGCACTGCTGCAAAAACTGTTCACCGAAGGTCTCCACGGCGAGCCGCAGAAGCAAACCGAAATCGGCTCGGTACCGCAGAGCTGGGACATAGCCAAGCTCGAGGACATCTGCGAGACTACTGTCGATTGCCCACACACGACACCGAAGTTTCAGCCCGCAGGAATTCGAATCGTTCGCAATTTCAATATTCGCGGCGGGCGCTTTGTACCAGAACCGGCCTTCTTCACGACAATGGACGAATACATCCGGCGCACGTCAAGGGCGGTCCCCAGCAAGATGACATTGTTCAGCCGTGAAGCCCCGGTTGGGGAAGCCTGTCTCGTTCCGGCCGAATGGAACTCGGTATAGGGCAGCGGACAATGCTAATTCGTTCCAGATGCGGCATTCCTCGATCCGTCTTTCATGGTCTACAGCTTCTACTCACCGATAATCCGTGCTCGAATGCTGGCGACGAGCAGGCCGGCTCACCGTTCCCCACCTCAATGTCTCTGACGTGCGCGCTATGCGCGTGCGATACCAGGTCTAGCGGAACAACGGCAAATCGGATCGACGCTAAACGCAGTCGCGTCAAGACAGGTCACAGTGGAGGCCAAACGCTTCGCCCTCCAAGACCTCTTTCGCACCCTTCTTCACCAACTCATGACCGCGCAAATCCAGTTCAATCACCTCTACAACTCTCGGAAGTGAAAAACCGTGAATCCTTAAACCGACAGACACAAGAAGCCGTTCAGGCGCATTTCTAGCAATCTGGT
>CAWCIF010000002.1:0-447819 GCA_963795545.1 uncultured Acidobacteriaceae bacterium
GCAGAACCCGAATGATTCCCCGGATCTCGATAAGTCCCACTCTGCATGTTGATAAATAGAGGGACATGGCATACCGCAAGAGTACGTGAATCATCGTTTACGCAGGCGTAAAAAGGGCTTCCGCCTCCTGAGCAAGCAGATCCTCATCGACCCGCGCCGAAAGCCAGCTCAGCAGGTTCAAATGACGGGTTGTGATAGCCACCTCTTTAGGATCAAGTGGGGGACGGCGTCGAATCTTCCACTGCATTACCGTTTGAACAATCTCCCTCTCGGTCGGAGAGCTGCCGGTCTTTCTGAGATTACTCGCGGCGAAATGAACCGAAGCCGCAATTTCGGCCTCCTGAGTATTCATCCGCATGAAAAGGTCCGCAATCTTGTCCATCAGTGGCTCCCAATCGGAAAGCACCTGTCGATACGACTTCTCGGCATCCACGAACGTCGGCCCAACACGAGTAGCGAACATTCGGCCTAGTTGTTCCTCACGAATGAGGCCGTTGTTGACCAGAGTGGCGATTTGATGCTTCAGATCCGCCGCGTGCGGACCATAACTGCCACGCTGAAAGCGTAGCCCAGTCGGTATTCCGGCTTCGGTCGCGAAATAAGCGATCTTCTGAAATGTGGTGCGGCCCACAGGCCAATGATACGGCTCGCGGTCGAGGCGATCCAGGATGCCGACGACAGCAACCAAACCGGGCTGCACTCGATATCCTGGTGCATTACCTTGGTAACACTCTGCTTCGTTCTCCAAAAATTTGAGGCTCAGTTCTTCATGCGGCGTGTCGAAAGGTGCATACAATTCAACCGGGATTTGTAGCTGCCTCAAGTGACGGTACAGCGTAGGGCCGACTACTCTCCATTCCAATTGACCTTGACCGCAGCCAAGTGGGGGAACTGCTAAAGACTCAACTCCCCATTCCCGAAAATGCGCTTCGAGATAGTGGAGGCCCTCCACGATGTCCTCAAGTCGCGAAACGGAACGCCAATGATCTTTCGTTGGGAAATTGAGAATCCAGGGCCGGACAACACGTTTATAGAGGTATGGTCGGCCCAGTTTTACCTGGCCAGTCTCACAACGTCGGACGTAGTCCTTGAACATATCTGGAAATTGCTGCTTGAACGCCAACGCAACGCCCTTACCCATAATTCCTACACAATTCACTGTGTTCACCAAGGTGTGCGCTGTTGATTTGAGCAGATCACCTGTTCTTACCGTGACCAATTCGCGTCTCCTTACCTGAAGAAAAGGTGCGTGTTCACAATGACCGTTAGATCCATGCCCATTGCGTCCATCTGTCGTTTCGATTCTTCGCTGCCGACGTATGCGTGCTGCAGATATGTGGGATCAACTCGATCCGGCACCAAAACCTCGGCGCATTTTGCGGCCTTCTTCTGCCAAAACAAAATCTGATCGGTATCGGTCCAGTTGTCGGCAAACGTGAGCTCGACACTTACATGGGAAAGTCCAGCCGCGCCGGGTCGAAAGCTGACATAATTGCGGGCCGCATTTTGGTCTGTGACGATGACGCCCGGAAGGTCGAGAACGTCTATGCTCACGGCAAGAACGCAGATATCTTCGTACTTTCTTTTGTAGAGCATAGGGTTCCTGCCGCAGATATACAGGTTGGCGTACTGATGCAACTTCTTGCCGGCGCCCGGAACGACAACACTTGCCCGTCGATCCTGTACTTCCTGCATCGCAATAGAACGGTGCCGAAGCGGCGCCGCGCGAATATGCGAGAGAATTCCGAATTCCAAAATTGACGGTACGTTCTCGATGGGAGTGATGAAGTGAAGTTCTGGCAATTCATCGCGTGTCATCCCGTCCTCGCATATAGAGTCCCAATCGAATGTGGCGCGTACGAAGGAATAGCGGCCTGCGAGCACCCGCCTTCATCATAGGCGAATATAAAGCGAAGTTCAAAGAGTTCACTTGCAGAAAAGTACCATCTCCGCTAACACGCAACAAGCGAAGATGCGGCGCAACCCGGCAAAAGCGGCGATGCAGCAGTGAATAGCTTTTGAAAAGCTGTGGAGCCTGTTGCGCTGCCATGTGGAAAACGCTGATACCGACAAGCCGCTGGCCCCGATCGCCCTAGATTAAGATGTTTCCAGTCGAAAAACTCCTCGATCATGCCTAAACCAACGGAGCACAAGACCGTTCAGGCGCGTTTGTTGCATTACGCGCAGGAAATCGGCTGGACGTTTGTTCCACAAGCCGAAGCGCAGCGCCGCCGCGGTTTCGATCCTGATGCCGGCACGCCCAAAGAATCCGCTCGTCGCGCCTCGCTCTTTTTCGACGATCTCCTCTACGCCAAAGCCCGCGAGCTCAATCCCAAATACAAAGACGCCGAAGGCGCTCTCGTGGGCGATTTTCGCCGCCTCCACCCCGATATCTATGGCAACCGCGAGTTCCTCACCTATCTCCGCAATGATCGCAAGTTCTTCTGTGCTGTCGAAAATCGCGAGCTCGACCTGATTCTCGTCGACTACGCCGACCTCGAACGGCAGCCCGCCGCGCGCTGCAACGTCTACGAAGTAACCGAAGAGTTCACCGTCAACAACGGCCATTACTGCAATCGCGAAGATGTTGTTTTCCTCATCAACGGAATTCCCGTGCTGGTCGTCGAATGCAAGAACGCCACGAAATCCGAAGCTATCCCGCTCGCCATCGATCAGATCCGCCGCTACCACAACGAAACACCCGAAATGATGGTTTCGGAGATGATATTCACCGCCACCGAATCCATCGGTTTCGACTACGGGATTACCTGGAACATCGTTCGGCGCAACATCTTCAAATGGAAGCACGAGGACATCGGCAACCTCGAAGGAAAAACCAAAGCCTTCTTTGCTATCCCGCAGATACTTCGGTTAATCAGAGACTTCATCCTTTTCGCCGAGAAGGATGAGGCCCTCGAAAAATATATCCTACGTCAGCACCAGACCGCTGCGGTCGATAAAGTCGTTGCGCGCGCTCTTGACCCAGCGCTCCGGCGCGGGCTCGTCTGGCACACCCAGGGCAGCGGCAAAACCTACACCATGATCAAAGCCGCCGAGCTGCTCTTCAAAGCGCCGCGTGCTAACAAACCCACCATTCTGCTAATGATCGACCGCAATGAGCTGGAAGACCAGATGGTGAAGAATCTCGCTTCCATCGGCCTGAACAACGTTGCGCATGCCCATAGCATCGCCGAGCTGCAGCGCCTGCTTCGATCCGATTACCGCGGCATCGTCGTCTCCATGATTCACAAATTCCGCGACATGCAGCCGGATATCAACCAACGCGAAAACATCTACGTGCTGATCGATGAAGCGCACCGCACCACCGGAGGCGACCTCGGCACCTACCTGATGGCCGCCGTCCCGAACGCAACCTTGGTCGGCTTCAGCGGCACACCCATCGACAAAACCGCCTACGGTAAAGGCACCTTTAAAACCTTCGGCTGCGAAGACGATAAAGGCTACCTGCACAAATACTCCATCGCCGAAAGCATCCAGGACGGCACCACCCTGCCGCTTTACTACAACGTCGCGCCCAACGAAATGCTGGTTCCGCACGAGATCCTGGACAAGGAATTCCTTTCCCTCGTCGAAACCGAAGGCATCGCCGACATTGAAGAGCTGAATCTTGTCCTCGGGCGCGCCGTTAACCTGAAAAACTTTCTCAAAGGCGACAACCGCGTGAAAGAGGTTGCCCGGTTCGTTGCCGATCATTACCGCGACAATGTCGAGCCGCTCGGTTACAAAGCTTTTCTTGTCGCTGTCGACCGCCCCGCCTGCCATAAATACAAAGCGGCGCTCGACCGGATCCTTCCACGCGAGTACTCCGCCGTCATTATGAGCACCAATAACAACGACGGCCCGGAGCTTAAGCAATATCACCTGGACGATAAGGCCGAAAAAGCGATTCGCAAGAACTTTCGCAAGTTTGGCGAGCTCCCTAAAATCCTTATCGTCACCGAAAAGCTCCTCACCGGCTACGACGCGCCGATTCTCTACTCGATGTACCTCGATAAACCGATGCGCGACCACACGCTGTTGCAGGCCATCGCACGCGTCAACCGCCCTTACGAAAACGAGCAGCGCGAAATGGTCAAACCGCACGGTTTTGTTCTCGATTTCATCGGTATCTTCGAAAATCTTGAAAAAGCGCTCCAGTTCGACAGCGAAGAGATCAACGCCATCGTCAAGGATCTCTCGCTGTTGAAGCAGGTCTTCAAAGCCAAGATGGAATCCGTTGCGCCCGAGTATCTGAAGCTTATTCGCTTCAATTTCGATGACCGCGACAACGACAATCTCATCGAGCACTTTCGCGACAAAGAACGCCGCAAGCAGTTCTTCAAGGAATACAAGGAAGTCGAGATGCTGTACGAGATTATCTCGCCCGATGTCTTCCTTCGCCCATATCTGGACGACTACGCTACGCTGTCCGGCATCTACATCGTTGTCCGTAAGGCGTTCAGCCGCGGAGCGCAGCCGGACAAAGAGTTTCAGCGGAAGACGAATAAGCTCGTTCAGGCACACATCGGCATCGGCGCAATCCAGCCGGTCCGCGACATCTTCGCAATTGACGAAACGGCCATCGAAGTGATCCAAAGCCGTAATGGTGGTGACAACGCGAAAGTAATCAACCTGATCAAGAGCATTGAAAAGATGGCTGAGGAGCAGAGCGAAGATCCTTATCTCATCGCCATGGCGGAGCGAGCCCGCACCGTACAGGAAAATTTCGAAGATCGGCAGACTGGCACGACCGAAGCGTTGGCTGATCTCCGCCAGGAGCTTGAGCGCAACGAAGAACGTAAACGTCAGCAGGCCGAAAGTGGCCTCGATGCTCTCACCTACTACGTGCTTTGCAGGCTTACCGAAGAGAACGTTCCCAACACGCGAGCCGCATGCGAGAAAATCGCCGGAGCGTTCCGCGAATTTGTAAACTGGCGGCGTAGCGAAAAGGATCTGCGTGAACTTCGCAGCCAGATCACATTTGCCATCTACGCCGAAGTGGACGACCTCGATAGAGTCGCCTCGCTGGTTGACGGCCTGTTCGAGATCCTGATGAAAGCGGGTAACCCGCATGTCGAAGCCTACTGATAAGGATGAGTTCAAGGCCCGCGTTTATGAATGGGCCGAAAAGCTCGGTGTCCGCATCCGTTCGTTATCGGTCCGCCCGATGCGGAGGAAATGGGCTTCGTGTTCGACCTCAGGGAATCTGCAGTTCAGCACCGACTTGCTTACGCTTCACGCCGATCTCCACGACTACGTCATTGTTCACGAGTTGCTGCACTTCTCTGTACCCAACCACGGCAAACTCTGGAAGAGCCTCATGCGCGCGCATCTCGGAGATTATGAGAGGTTTGAGCAGCGGCTTCGCGCCGCAGCTCAGCCTCCACCTACTCCGGCGGCTGCTCCGGCTGCTGCGGCTGCGGACCCGCCTCCGTCCCTTCGCTCGGATTTTGCGGCGCCGGGTTCTGCGGCGCCATCGTTGACGAAGAAGAATTCGAGCTGAATGAGCCCATACTGGTCGAACTGGAAAAGCCGCTGTTCGTGCTCTGCACTCCATTCGCCGGCGCGCCGGTCCCCATAGCTGCCCCCGGCCCCCGCATCTGGTCCTTCCGCAGATCGTAGAAGAATTCCCAAAGCGAATAGTCGGTCTGGTCGTTCACCACCTTGATGCTCTTGCCGCCCGCCTTGCTCGCTACACCCGCAATCCCGCCGCCCGAAATCGCCCCCATGCCCGTGCCGCCTGAAAAGGCCGCTCGTTGTGGCTGCGATCCTATTCCGATACCTCCCCCTGCCCCCGGCCCAGCCACCACCGCATTGGGAGCGCCAATCGCCGGTGCAGTTCCGTTTGGCTGCGCTTGACCTTCGCTTCCCAGTTGTCCCGCCGCATTCGCACCCGGCTCGGGCATGGCTCCGCCGCCAGGCAGTTCACCCATTGCCTGCGATTGTTGTGTCTGCTCGCTCGGCATCAGCGATACGCTCGGATCGGGTTCGGTGGCCGCCGCAGTTGCCGCTTGCCCGGTATCCCCCGCGTCCGCTGTTTGCTCCGCTCCAGCCCCGCTTGCCCGTATCGCCGGTCCCCGCTGTCGAACCGGTGGAACAATCACTTCCGGCGCGGCTGTCGAGCTGGCCGCAAAAGATCCGCTCGCGCCAAAACTGGAACCTGAATTCGCACTCGCGCTGTTCGATCCGAAACTGGAACTCGATCCGAAACCAGAACTTGAACTCGATCCGAAACCGGAATTCGATCCGGAACTCGAGCTCGATCCAAATCCCGAACTTGATCCGAATCCGGAGTTAGTTGCAGATGCCGAGTTTGTCGCGCCTGCCTGACCCGGCATTCCCAGTAGATTGTTGGTCTTGATCTTGGAATCCACCAGCATGCCGCCGGGACCCGCATGCAGCAGACGCCAATCGTCTTTTCCCGTAAACGGGTCTTTGAACCGATGGCGCAGAAACCGCATCCGGTTGGTGTTCTCCAGTTCATCGAGTGAGTTCGGATAACGGCCCACCTTTCGCACAAACAGCCGGACCGCGTGCGCGTACTCCTCGCCGCGATTCACCAGCAACTGCTCTTTCTGCCGCCTGGCTTCAAACACCGCAACCGGCATTTCCATGTACAGCATGATCGCGACCATTGCCGCGAACACGAAGACAATTAGAAGCGCGGAGCCTTTTTCCCCGATCGCCCTTCATTGCGTTGTTGCCTCAGCCACCAAGGCCAGCGTTTGCCCCTGCTTCACCTGCGTGTCTTCCAGGCGCGCCTGGTTCGGCGTGAGCTCTACTACCAGATACCGTTGGTCCAGCAGCTCGCCCTCTGTCGCAATCAGCACGTTGTCGCCGTCGAGAAAAAATCCTCGATTTTGCTCGCCATGAGCCGCCGGCTTCGCGAACCCGTAGTACTTCAGCGGAATGTTCAGCGCCGATGCCCCAGGTCCGCCCGGATTGTTCGCAATCGAAGACGGCAGCGCCGCCGGCACAATCCTGGGTCCGTGAATCGCCTTCATCTGCTCGGCGCTTAGCGGCGCAGGACCCGTTTCAAACAGGTTCCGCATGTTGGGTATCGCTGGCACCGCTCGCACCCGTGCCAGCAGGTCCAGCCGCAGTGTGGGGTCTATCTTTCCGCTTGTCGGGTCTATCGGGCGCAGGCGCAGTATGCCGCGATCGTTCGCTGCTGCCTGACGCCGCACAACCGGCTTACGCGTGTTTGAGTTGATAGCCGGGGCCGCGCTACGCGGGCGTACGGAAGCCGGTGCGCTTCCTTCACCGCCGCGCGAGTTGTACCAGAACAGCAGCACTGCCAAAGCAATCAGTCCGCCCGCCAGAATCTTCGGATCTACGCCAACCCGGATGCCGAAAATTCTCGTTTGAGCAGCCGCGCTCATGGCTGTCCCCCTGCCCCGGCGCTGGCATCTTCGCGAACAATGGCCTGAAATCGGATCGAGGTATTAATCTGTCCTTCCTTTTGCTGCGGCGCGGCTTGCAGATTGTCCAGCATCAGCAGCATCGGCGAGTGGTCGGCCAGATTCAGAAAATGCATCAGACTGTCGTACGATCCTTCGTAGCTGGCCGTGGCGTTCAGCAGCGACAGGTCTGAAGTGCCTTCAATCGGCTCCTCGTTAAAGACCGCATCCCGCTCCCGCAGACCAGCCTCCTTCACCATCCGTTGAATCTCCTCAATCACCACTTCATAAGCAGTCCGCTTTGAGAGGAAATATTTGCCTTCGAAGCTGCCCGATTGCCGGCTGCCCACCTGTACTTTGTCGGAAACAGTTTTTAGCCGGACCGCTTGTGCTTTCGCCGCCGCTATCTCCGTGCGAATCTGCTGGCTCTCCGCGGTAAGCTCTGCACGCGATCCGCCCGGCGGGTGCAAGGTAGAGATACAACGCTGCGCAGTTCAATACCACCAGCACGCCTGCCGCAATCTGCAGCCAGAAACGAATTCCCCGCGGACCTATACTGCGCTTCGAGAACGGCGTTTCAAAGTTTTTGAGCATAAGCAACCGTCACTCGAAATTTGTAGTACGGATCGTTCTGGCTCGGCGGCGTTTGCGTCACCACCACAGCCGAACCGAATAGCGGCGACTCCTCCAATTTCTTCAAAAGGTTGATCACCGCCTCCGACTTCTCGCTCGCCACAATCATGTCAAGCCGTACTCTGTTCGTTCCTGTCGAATCCTCCACTCCCACCTGCGGCAAGCGAATCGCCAGCAGCCGCATGTTCTCCGGCAGCACGGTTCCCAGATCGCTGAAAACGCGTGTCCAGCTTACGCCCCTGCGCGCGATCAATTCATTCAGAAATACGTTGGTCGCAAACACGTCGGCGTTCTCGGGCCGGGCAAGCACGCCTGAGAATTGCGCCTGCTGCCGCTGTAATCCGCTCAGCCTTGCATTTTGCGCACTAATCACGCTCCGCAAATCCCCGGCTTGCGACCGTTCGTGCAGAAACAGTCCTACCAGCACCACCAGCGAACAGGTAAGCGCCAGGCATGCCCCGGCGATGATTGCATTCTGCGCCCGCTCCCGCCGGAACGGCTGCGACGCGAGATTGATTTCCATCGGCGGAGTCATCATGCGGCGTAGCGCTCTAACAATCCCAACAGGCCTGCATTCTGCTGCGAGGCGGCGCCGAACTTCGAGCGCACCGCCGCATATGCCACCCCAAATTCCTTTTCCGCCAGCCGTCCTACCGTGTCGGTTTCCGGCCCAAAGCCGCACAGCAAAAGCTGCCCCACGGATTGTCCAAGTTGATCCTCCGCATACGCCAGCATTTGCTGCAGAAGCGGGAGAATCACGTCGCCTTCCGGCTGCTCTTCGTCCGTCTCGCCGCCGCCCAATTCACTTCGGCTTAGGTCCAGGCAGCGGACCAGGCGCACATGGCCTTGCTCAAACAGCACCGCCGACATGGCCGCCCAGGAAGCCTTGATCAGTAAGCTAAGCCCGCTGTTCTTCGAGTCGCACAGGCTCAGCACCGAAAGGCAGGAGGGCGTCACCACACCCAGGCGGTAGCCGGCTTCCACGAACAGCGCCTCATACTCATCCAGAATCGGCCGCGCAATGCTGACCGCCAGCACCTCCAGCCGTTTCGGTTCCTGTCTCTGAATCGAATACGAGAGCTGCGCTTCATCAATGTGAAAAGGCACGCTCTTGCGCAGCCGGAACCGGATCAGGGCAGCGCGCTCCGCCTCGCCTGAGGGGAACTCCTGGAAATCGAGAATCGCCATCCGCACCGCGTAATCCGGTATAACCAGAGCAGCCGCGGAACGTTTTGCGATGTTGGCTGGCGTCAGCCGCGGCAGCGCATTGCTATAGAGTTGCCGCTTCAGCAGATTCGGCGCGCTGGGAGACGCGCTTAATCCGCGCTCCGCCAATACCTCATACCGGTGCTGCGCCGGCGTCCGCGGCGAGCCGGCCGCGATTGAATTTTCCGTTATTTCGAACAACTGGTCCGGCGGCGGATCCGCGATCCAGCGTTGGACCTTATCGAAAAGCGACAACTAATTCCTACCCTTCAACCCCAACCCTTCTACCCTTCGATGAACGTTACTTTGTTCGCCTCGCGCAGCGTCGTGATCCCTTCCCGTACCCGATGTAACGCCGAGGCTCGCAAAAAGGTCATCCCATCTGCTTTTGCCGCTCGCTTGATTTCGGAATTCGGCTTCCGGTCCAGAATCATCTCGCGTATGTTCTCCGTTAGATCCAGTAATTCATGAATCGCCGTGCGGCCGCGGAATCCCGTGCCGCTGCATTCCATGCACCCGCGGCCTTCGCAAAACGGAAACGAGCGCCATTCCTCTAAATCGAGGCCGCTCTCCTTCAAATAATCGTCTTCGTATGTAACGTGCTGGCGGCAGTGCGGGCAGATAATACGAACCAGCCGCTGCGCCAAAATGCAGTTCAGCGAAGAAACAAAGTTATAGGCCTCCACTCCCATGTTCAGGAAGCGGCCCAATACATCCAGCACGTTGTTGGCGTGAACGGTGGTGAACACAAGATGCCCGGTAAGGGCTGCGTTGATGGCAATCTGCGCGGTTTCCTGGTCGCGAATTTCGCCTACCAGAATCTTATCGGGATCGTGCCGCAGAATCGACCGCAGCCCGCGCGCGAACGTCAATCCCTTCTTCTCATTCACCGGAATCTGCGTGATCCCCTTGATCTGATATTCCACCGGATCTTCAATCGTGATGATCTTGTCTTCGTCGTTCTTGATCTCGCTTAACGCCGCGTACAATGTGGTCGTTTTGCCGGAACCTGTCGGCCCGGTCACCAGCACCATGCCGTACGGCTCCTTAATAAATCGCCGGAACTTCGCCAGATCGTGATCCGCGAAACCCACCACGTCCAGTGTCAGTTGCGAAAATTTCTCGCTCATCGATTCTTTGTCGAGCACGCGAAGCACGGCGTCCTCGCCATAGATGGTCGGCATGATCGAAACGCGGAAGTCGATCAAACGCCCCTTATAGCGAACCCGGAAGCGGCCGTCCTGCGGCACGCGCCGCTCGGCGATGTCCAGCTCGCTCATCACCTTTATGCGCGAGATAACCGCCGAATACCACTCTTTCGCAATCGGACTCATCGCATACTGCAGCACCCCGTCGATGCGATACTTGATCGCCACTTCCTGATCGCGCGTCTCAATATGCACATCGCTGGCACGCCGCTCCAGCGCGTTGAAAATCGTGGTATCTACCAGTTTGATAACCGGAGCGATGTTGCCTTCATCCGACGCCAACCGGTCGATCGAAAGATTCTCGTCGGCATTCTCGTCATCGCCCACCACGTCCAGCGTGAAGCCTTCGGTCACTTCTTCCAGAACCCGCTGCGATTGCTCCGTTTTCTTCAGCAGATCCGAAATTTGCGAATACGTCGCGACCTTGACCTTCAGCTTCTTCGAAAGCAATACCGCCAGCTCGTCGATAAGCACGATCTGCCGCGGATCCGAAAGCGCGATTTCGAGTGTTCCGTTTTGCGCTTGCAATGGCACAAAATGATAGCGGAACATCAGATCCACCGGCACCGTGCGGAACAGTTCGTGATCGATCTTGGTGGCATGCAGATCCACGAACTCGCAGCGATAGCGCCGCGCCACCGCCTGCGCTTGCTCCGTCTCTTCGGAGCCGGTCTTCAATTTGAGAACTTCCGTTGCCATTATTTGATCGTGTCCGCTAGCGAGAAGATAGGCAGGTATAAAGCCACCAGTACGAACGCCACGAATATGCCCATTAAGATCATGATCGCCGGTTCAATAAGAGACAGCAGCGCCGTCATTTGCGTGGAAACGTCTTCTTCGTAGAATTCCGCCACGCTGGTTAGCATCTGCGGAAGCGCACCCGTCGATTCGCCCACTTCCATCATGTCGATGGCCAGCGCCGGAACGATGCCGGTCTTGGTCAGCGAGGCCGATAGCGACTTCCCTTCGCGCACCAACACCGCCGTTTTGTCCAGCGCTTTCTTCAGCAGAACGGTTCCCAGGGAACGGCCCGACGTTTCCAGCGCCTGCACCAGCGGAATGCCTCCAACTAGTAGAGTCCCCATCACCCGCGAAAACTGCGCTACCTGATACTTCGTCCAGATTTCACCCAGTACCGGCGTCCCCATCTTGATACGGTCCAGAGTCTCCTGTGAAGATTCCCGGCGCGACCAGAAGTAGAACGCGATTGCCGCCATTATTACCGCGCCGAACCCCAGCAGGACGTAGCTGCGAGCCGTTGTTCCTATCGCGATCAGGATCTCGGTTGCGGCCGGCAGTTTCGCTTCCATGCTGTTGTACAGCGCCGCGAAATTCGGCACCACATAGGTGATCAGAAAAACCATCAGGCAGACCACCAGGCAGATCAAAACGCACGGATACAGCAGCGACACCAGCAGCTTCTTGCGAACCGCCAGGGTCAACTTCTGGTAGGTGAGAAAACGGTCGAGCACTTCGGCCAGAGATCCGCTCTTTTCGCCCGCCAATACAGACGTGATATAGATCGGCGGGAACACGCCTTGACGCGAAAACGCATCGGAGAGAATCGTTCCGGTGCGTACCTCGTCCCGGACAGCCTTAATATGCCGCCCCAGTTTTTCGTCCGTAAGCCGGTCCGCCAGCAGATCCAGACTCTTTAAAATCGGCAGCCCCGCCCGAACCAGCGTTACGAACTGCTGATTGAAGATCAGGAATTTTTCGAGATTGACGGTCTTGCGGCGATTGGTGTGGCCCCTTAAACGGGCGCTGAGATCCTTCGCCCGAACGGAATATACCAGGAATCCTTGCTGCGCCAGCCGCTCTCGTGCGTCCCGCTCCGTGGCGGCATCCGCAACTTGCTCGTGCATCTGCCCTCGGGCATCCGCATACCGTAGAAGGAACTCTGCCACTCGCTACTCCTGAGATCCGGACGCAACCGCATCCACCACATCGGCTCCCGGCGGAATCGTGAAGTGAAACAGGCTGTCGCTTACTTTCGGGTTCAGCTTTTCGTCAGTGAAGAGGAAGGTCATCACCGATTCATCGCGGCCCAGAACTTTCAGTTCGTGAATGGCTCCGTCAGGCCAGATAAGCATGTCCACTTTCTTGTATGGCAAGCGGTCGTTCTTCGCCGCCGCATTCAGCCACCGCACGCCCCCGCCCGCGGGTTGTATCTGAAAATCGTGAAACTCCTTTTTCATATCCAGCCGGCCCAATAGGAAAGCAAGCGGGCCCCGCATATCTTCAGTGTCTTTCAGAGGTACTTTCTCTACCCTATTGTCCTGTGCGGTATATAGGTATACTTCTTTGCCGTCCGAAATGAAGAGTTTGCCCTTAGGGACCGTATAATCCCAGCGCATCTTGCCCTGCTTTTTGAGCACCAGTTCCCCAGTTTCCGCCGGTCGCAGGTGCCCCTGGATGCTGTAGCTCTCTTCAAAATGCACCGATAAAGTCCGCGCCCCGTTATACCTTTCCTGAACTTGTTTGATCAATTCGTTCGCGGTCGGGTCCGCTACAAGCGCGGAGACACCAAGAGCCCCGAAGCAGAGAAGCCGAAGCACACCTAACAGACGCGCGTTATTCGCGTTCCGTTTAATCAAGGCGAAAGCCGTTCGATTGTCCACCCAGTTTCGCCTTTTCTTCGGTATCGGATGCGGTCATGGAGCCGGTTTGTGCGGCCTTGCCAGAACTCGATGCTCTCCGGGACAACGCAGTACCCGCCCCAGAACTCCGGAGCGGGAATGTCCTCCACCCCTGCATACTTTCCCTGGAGTTCAGCCAGTTTCGATTCCAATTCCTGGCGGCTGGCGACCGGTTCGCTCTGGCGGGATGCCCAGGCGCCCAACTTGCTGCCCTTCGGCCTGGTGCGAAAGTACGCCTCCGATTGCTCGCGTCCGATGCGCCGCGCCTGCCCCTCCACCCGAACCTGCCGTTCCATTTCGCTCCAGTAAAATGTGAGCGCGCACCTTGGGTTCGTTTCTAGATCTTGTGCTTTGCGGCTGCCGTAGTTGGTGTAAAAAACGAAGCCAGCATCGCTGACCTCCTTTAATAGTACGATGCGCGCGGAAGGATGGCCGCCCGTCGTCGCAGTTGCTAGTGTCATTGCATTAGGTTCTTTGTTATCAGCAACTTGCGCTTCCAGGAACCACTTTTCGAACTGCACAATTGGGTTCGTCTCGCAATTTTGCTCCCCGAACGCCCCCAGCCGGTAGTCCTCGCGAAGGTCCGCCAGCGATAGCCGGTGAGTTCGTTTCGCAGAACTAGTTCGTTTGGTAAAATCGGCCATTTCCCCAGTCTTGCACCCGCCAACTCATTGGTATACTCGAATCTGGCATGTTGTACCTCATCACCACTCTGCACATCGTTCTTTGCTTTTTTATGATCATCGTGGTCCTCTTGCAGAGCGGGAAAGCGGCCGATTTGGCGGGCGCCTTCGGCGGCATGGGATCTCAGACGGTATTCGGCCCGCGCGGCACGACGACCATGCTTTCCAAAGCCACAACCATCGCGGCGGCACTCTTCATGCTGACCTCGCTGATGCTGGTGATCATGGCGAACAACCGCACCGCAAGTTCCGGAAGCGTTCTGGAACGCCACCGCGCGGCTGCACCCATCACCGCCCCGAAAACCCCACCGGCTCACTCTCAAAGCGGAGCCAAGAAGTAACTTTTTCAGATTGCGGAGATGGCGGAATTGGCAGACGCACTAGCTTGAGGTGCTAGCGGGTAACACCGTGGGGGTTCAAGTCCCCCTCTCCGCACCATTCTAAAAAAGAAACGACTTAGCGGTCTCGATCAGTTTATCCTTTCCCGTCTGTGTGACGTTGTTTGTGCCACTCTTTCCTCGTGTTCCCTTGCCAAGAACTCCTCGGCCATCCGGCCCGCCTCTTGCGTGTCGGTCTGGTCGGTGATGTTGTATCGCTCGAAAACGCCGCGCGTCCGATGGCCGGTGATCTTCATGATGACCGATTCGGCGACTCCAGCCCGGCGAAGATTGCGGACAGCGGTCCGGCGGAGATCGTGAAATAAAAGTCCCGGGACGCCCGCGCGGGCGCAGGCCAGTGACCAGCTCTCGCGGAAGTCTTTGATGGGCTTCGAGCCGCGAGCCAACAGGTACTCGCTGTCGCGTGGCTGAGTTTCGATGAACCTCGCCATGTCGCCGTAAATCGGGACCGCCACAGGCTCAGGCTTACGGTTTGCTTTCTTGCCTTCCATCCAGATACAGGATGCGTTCAGGTCAACCTGCGACCACTTGATTCGCAGGAGTGCGCCCTTGCGCAAGCCGACGTGGTACGCGATGACGAACAACAGGCGGAGGTCTTCAGGCAATTCGATGAGCAGCTTGCGATAGAGTTCGGGCTTCAGGAAACCTTTGCGCGGCTCGCCCTCCTGCAGCTTCGGGAAACTCGGCACCCGCCCCACCAGCGGCGGCTCATGCTGGTATCCCAATTGAAACGCGCGGTGCAACATCCCGAGTTCGCGGTTAACAGTGCCGGGCTTTACGGCCTTCAGCCGGTCACGTACATACGCTTTGACCTGCTCCGTCGTCAGCTTCGCAGCCTTGATATCGCCCAGTTTCGGATTCAGAATGGATTTGACCTTCAAGGCCGCGATGTATGCCTGAGCTACTCCGCGCACATCGTAATCTTCGAGGAGCAGTTTCAGGAGATCGCGAACCCTGACACGATCCGGCGCGATCATCTCGCCCGAGGCGAGTTTCCCCTGTTTACGGCGGAGGAAATTCAAAGCCTCTTCGCGGTCGCGCGTTTGGCACGGTTCGCGGCGGCGCACACCACCGACCGAATAATCGCACCACCACCAGCCCTTTCGCTGGTAAATCGACCCTTGCCCGTACATGCCACGCTTTCTGGGCATTTACGCGATTCTCTTGTGGTCGGTGATGATTCGGTCGAGATTATGGCGGTCGAACCTGAGCTTCTTATCAATTTCGACCGTCGGCACTTTGCCCATATGAACCTTCGCTTTCAGAGCTTCCTTCGTCAGGCCGAGATATGTGGCGGCCTGATCGAGCGTGAGGAGGCGCGGGATCAAAACGCCGCAATCCGTGAGGCGCGCGACGACCGCTTCGGCGATTGTGTCCGTGTTGATTTCGATTGCCATCGCTCTGGTTGATTAGCCTTCCACTTTGTAAGGCGTCGGAAGACTAGCCCGTGACAGGCATTCAGCATCGTAGCCGGTTTCGTTTTCCGTTGTCTGGACTTCGGCATTCTGGGGGCGCTTGCAGTGCGCGAAGCCCGGTCAGGCTCTCCAGACCGCCCCTAGAATGCCGAATGCGAATCGAAGTGGAGCGATGTGGACCGTGGAGATTTCCTCGGCAATATTGGGGCGGTTCAGGCGGGCGTTTCTCGGCAATTTGGGGGCGCACACTCGGCATTCTCGGGGCCTATATACAAGTAGTTACCTGTATGAGTACAAGTAGTGGGAGAGGCGCTGTTTGTGGAAATGTGAATCGCGCACGCGAACCGCACCACCTGCGGTAGGGAGAAAGCAGCCGCTGGTCTGGTGGCAACACACCACTTCCGAGTGATAAATTACGGTGAGCCATGGCTCGTGCTGCCAGATTTCACGTTGACCCTCGGCTCGCTGCTCTTCTCGGCGCGGCATACAGATCCAGCGAGCAGGCGATTCAGGAATTGGTAGATAATTCTTGGGACGCCGACGCTGACAACATCTGGATCACGCTACCGGAGGTAATTACCGGTGACGAGGTGCTTGTCGAAGACGATGGCAGCGGAATGACGGAGCAGGAAGTGCGAAGCGAGTATTTGAAAATAGCCCGCGACCGCCGTCAGACAAAGGGTGATCGCACCCCACGTAAGAATCGGCCGGTGAAGGGCCGAAAAGGTGTCGGAAAGTTTGCAGGGCTGATGATGGCGAGTGTCATGCGGCTATATACGCGAGCACGCGGCAACGCCACGACTCTAACAATTCGAAAGGAAGACTTGCGGTCTGGCGCGGAACTTGAGGCTTTGTCGCTCCCGATTGATGTAGAGAAATGTGATCCGGCCGCCCACGGGACAGCCATCCAGCTTTCGAAGCTCGAACAACACTGGAATCATCCGAGTCCCGATCGCCTACGCGCGATTCCCGCGCTGGAGTATGGACGAGAAGAGGGCTTTCAAATATACGTGAACGGTGCGGCGTTGAGCATCGACGATGTCCCCGGCGTGCCCGCAGTCGAGAATCGCGATTTGCCAATTGTAGGTTCTGTTCAGCTGCGCTTGCGAATCACGGAGGACCAGCAACCCGCGAGGCAGGCTGGTGTGGTGCTACGGGTTGGCGGAAAGATCGTCGGACCACCTTCCTTTTTTGGCCTTGATGAAGCAGATGATGTTCCTCTGAAACTCCTGAGACGGGTTTACGGCGAGGTTGAAGCTGATGGGCTGAGCGAAGATGTATCCGGCAGCGGCTTTCACGTTATCGAAAACAGTAAGGGTTATGCGGAAGTTCAGGACTTCGTACAGGAAGTAGTCCGGAAGCACCTCAACGAGACCTGTAGCCGAGAAATGAATCTCGCTAAAGCTCGCCTTCAACAAGAAATAAACAAGTCGCTTGAAAAGGTTCCAGAATACCGTCGTGAATTCGCGCGGCGGGCTATAGAACGCATAATGCAGCGTTTCTATGATGAACCAGAGGAACGCATTAGACCGATCATTTCGGTTGTGCTGGAAGCTTTAGAGCACGACGAGTATTGGCAGGTTATCGATCAAATTGATCGAGCGAAGCACGAACACGTCACCGCATTCGCTGAAGCATTGCATACGTTTGGTTTGCTCGAATTGAGCATGATAGCCCAGCAGGCGAAGCGGCGTTTAACCGTTCTTGAGCAGATTGATGAACTGATTCGTGACTCAACCACCCACGAGTTGGCTGTCCATCGAGCACTTGGAACTAACCTGTGGATATTCGGGTCAGATTTCGCGCTGATGTCTTCAAACCAAACATTAGCCTCGGTCCTGGAGAGGTACACCGGAACGAAATTTTCTGGAGAACGCTCTGCTAAAAGGCCAGACTTATTGCTATTAAGTCGTTTCGATGAGAAGTATTTGCTGGTAGAGTTCAAGCGTCCGAACCATAGAATAACCAGGAATGATGTAGCTCAAGCCGAACAATACCGAGACGATTTGATTGGACAATTCTCTCCCATGGCCGTCTTCATCATCGGGGGAAGTTGTGATGCACAGATTTCAGGGTCAGTCGCTCCGAACGTCTCAATCGCTTCATACGGCAGCGTGATTAATCGTGCTCGTCAGGAACTATCGTGGTTGCTGCGACAACTCGGAAGCCCCGCAGATATCGAGGCCGCGGTGAGCGTGTGAACGACTGCGGCTCTGCACATTTCTTTTACTTGGTATCAGGAATGATCCCCGTGTAGGGAGATTCAAACATGATGTCCCGATTCACTCTGACATTGAATCGGTAGCCGACAGGGACCTTGATCGTGGGCTGGACATTCAGGTTGCGGCGGGTGACTTGCGCGCCGAGCTCCGAAGCCTGCTGGCCCATAGCGGCTCCGGCGACTTGTGCCGGACTCGGATACGTCAGGAGCGAGCGGTTTTGATATTGCGCGATCCCGGAACCAGCGGAGAAGAGACTGGTGAGCACGGCGAAACCGATGAGGCGCGTGTAATGGCGGTCCACCTTATCGCGAAAGCCGGAGAAGCCGTGCGCATCCTGACCCACCATGCCCGAGAGGTCGAGCGAGGACCCGTCCAAGTAGATCACCCGATTCCAGATCACCTGAACACCGTCCTGGCCGTAGCCGATTCGCGAGTTGTATTCGCCGACAAGTCGTGAGCCTTGCGGGATCAGGAGATATTTTCCGGTCGCGGTGTCGTACACGTTTGAGGCGACGAGCGCCTTCAATTCGCCGGGTAGATCGGAGTTGAGCGCCTGCTCCAGGGCCGCGGGAATCTCCCGTCCCGCCTTGATTTCATAGCGCGACAACGGCGGGGTTCGGGTCGATTTCAAGTAGTCGTCGCGCTGAGCCGCCCGTGCGCTGGCGAGGAAAGCTTCTTTTTCCGATTGGGCGTTTGCGGTTTCGGGTTCGTCACTGTTGCCCGCCGGAAAAGTACTCCGCTGCCCCAGAAACGCTCGGATCGCCTGTGGTGTGATTTGCGCATTGCCATTTTGCCGCGCGAGGGCCTGAATCATGGAAGCGATTTGAGCGGCATCGTCTCCGTTCGTGCGCGAATTCGAGACCGGTTGAGCGCCCGCGCCGCTCGCGGACATGCCGAATCCTTCCCGCATGGTCGTGGGCGCCACGATTGCCTGCTGCTCTCGCTCATATGCGGCGATAAGCCTCCGCTCTTCGGGCGACGGTTCGTGCGTTTGCGGCGTCTGCGGGGCAACGGGTTGAGAGACAGGCGGCGCTTGCCGCACAATGACCTGAGGCGCGTTCGTTGTTCCGCCTTGGTTTCCTTTTGAAGCGGTCTGAACGTCCACAGGCGGTTGCAGTACGCCTGCATCGCCCGACGCGGTACGTTGCGCCGGCACGTTTGGAACGTTCCCGGATGGAACCTCTTTCGCGATTTCCGCCCCTGCCGCAGTTGCAGGGGAGACACTTCGAGGAGTATTGGCCTCTGCAAGCGCGGCGACCTGGCGCTGTTGTCGCTTGTAGCCGCCGTATGCAAAAAGTCCGAGGACGACAGCGCCGACGGCCATCAGTAGGCCTGCAGCCCGCTTGCTCACGCGCACAGTACGCGGGGGCCGGGGATTCAGATCGAGACCGCTCGGCGCATTCATTCTGGCCGCGACTGGCTCAGCCCTTTCGCTCACGCTCAATCTCCACTTTGCGAGCCTTCTTCCCGCTCCCAAGAACGAGCTGGGCACGGTCAAACAATCGGTCCACGATATACATGTCGCCCTTGACGCGGTAGTTCACCATGTCCTGCTTGCCGTCGGGACCTATCACAACGAGCACCGGAGCCTCTCTGTTCTTCGCTGCCTCGCTGATCTGGATGTACGTCTTCTTGCCGTCATCAAACACCCGCACAGGTCTAATCGCCGCATCACCGCCTTTCAGACGGTAGTTGAAGTACATCGATTCGACGGCGCCGGGAGCGAGCTCGGCGATGCGCGTTGATTTCGCCTGTTGCTCTTTTTGCTCCACCAGGTGCTCTCGCCACTTTCGTTCATTGTCTTCGTCATCCGGGTACGCGAACGCAACGCGCAGAGCGCCGAGCGTCGTATCCAGGGACGTTTGCGACCAGGTCCGGTACTGAGTGAAATAGCCGCTCCCCGTGTAGCCGTAGCCGGGAAAGCGCGCCTTGAAGAGCGTATCGAGATTAGCCAGCGAATACGCCAACGCTTGCCCGCCTTGCACAATTGACGCGAGCGCGTTTATGTCGGAAGCAATCGGCCCGAATACCTGTCCGGCAAGAACACGGCTGTTTTTGAGCATGTCAGTCGTCTGCTTGACGGCTTCCGCGAGCTGTTCCGCCTGCCGTAGGTATTGCATCACTAGCTGCGCATGATTCAAAAGCTGGGTGACCTCAGTGGCGAACGCACCTGCTTGAGCAGGCTGCGGAGTCTGCGTGAACAGCAGAGCGACAGCACAAATTGCGATTATGCGCTTGCGCATAGATAGTTCCTCCCAAACTGCTTCTCTACCTTCTCGTAATAATCTGCCCAGCCGCCGAGCTGGTCGTCCTTCAGGGATTTTGCACGGACTCGCAGCCATTCACGCTGCCAGCCGTCCGGAAATTCAGCCATTAGGTCCTCCACACTCAGCCGCTCCTCGCGCCCGTTCACGCCCACGAACGAAAGGGCCACGTTGTGAATGCCGAGAGAGATTAACCGCCGCCCCAGGGGAGAAACAACGTAATAGTGCTGCTTGGGGATACTGGCCTGAAGAATGTCGAGCTCGCGGCTGTTGAGGCCAACACGATCGTAAAAGGCCTTCGACGCTGGATTGTTCGCTTCAGCGTTTGGCAGCAGAATTTTCGTTGGACACATTTCGAGGATCACGTCGCTAATTTCCGAATTGCAGATGTCGCTCAGATTCTGGGTTGCGAGCACGACAATGCCGTTCATCCGCCGGAGCGTCTTCAGCCAGTCACGCAGCCGCTCCCGAAAAACTTCATTCCGCAGATATGCCCAAGCCTCGTCGAGCAGAACGAGAGTCGGCGAGCCGTCCAGCCGCTTCTCGATTCGGCGGAACAGGTATAGGAGAACCGGAATCACGGCCTTGTCGTCGAGCTGAAGCAGGTTTTCCGTCTCAAAAGTAAGAAAACGGCCGGAACTCAACACGTCATCTTCGGCGTCGAGCAGTTGGCCGAGCGGCCCGGAAAGCGTGTAGAACTGAAGAGCTTCGCGAATTTCGAGATCCTGCACGTTGGTACTCAGTTCCGTGAGCGTCCGCGAAGGGGACAAACGTAATTGCAGCAGCGCTTCTGTGAGCGCGTTACGATGCTTCGGCGCGACGATCATGCCGCTGAGCTTACAAAGGTCCTCCAGCCAATTGACCGCCCACGTGACATCTGCGTCGGAATCGATCTCTCGCAAAGGGCAGAAAGCCAGGGCGGCCTTTTCTCCGGCGAGATCATAAAATTCGCCCGCAGCCGCTTTGGTCAGTACGAACAGCGAGTAGCCTTTATCGAACGCGAAGACCTGCGCGCGCGGATACCGAAACCATTGGGCAGCAATCAGCCCAAGCGCAGTCGATTTGCCCGCTCCAGATGGTCCGCAAACCAGCGTATGGCCGAGATCGGAAACATGAAGGTTGAAGCGAAATGGTGTCGCACCGGTCGTCGCTCCAAAAAGCAGAGGCGGGCTGTTCTTCGGCATGAGACGGGATGGATTCTCCTTGAGCCCGGCCCACACAGAGGTGATCGGAAGAAGATCGGCGAGGTTCAGCGTGTGGAGTAAGACCCGGCGGACGTTTCGGTACCCATCGCCCGGAATACTTCCGCGCCACGCTTCAATGGCGTTCACCGTTTCGAGGCGGCACGCGAACCCAAGATTCTGAATCCTCTTCATGACAGCTCGCGTGTTCTCGTGCAGTCTGTCGAGGTCGTCATCCACGCACATGATGTTGCTTGAATACTGCGCGAACTGAACGTCACCGGATGCGGCCACTCCCATTGCTTGCTCCGCATCCTCCGCCATGGACTGCGCGTACAGGTTCACCGCACCCGTGTGGGTTCTCAAAATCTGATCTTTGAAGCCGCGGATTCGAGACCGCCATTTCTTGCGGGTCTTGTCGAGGATGGCGCGCGCTTCTTCCGCATCGAGCAGAATGGCGCGCGTGCTCCAGCGATATTCCATCGGCAGTGAATCGATCTCGTGGAGGACTCCGGGAAAGCTGCATTTCGGGAAGCCATCAACCGCGATTACCCGGATATGCTTGTTGCCAATGCGCGGCTCAATGCCGGCAGAGAAATCCGCCGATGCAAGCAGCTCGTTCAAATACACCGGCACATCCGGCATCGCAAACGGATGATTGTCTCCGCAAATGCATCTTCTAAAGTACTGGAGCAGGCTGTCGTGAACGCGCGGAAATCCGTAGTCGTCGGTCAGCTCAACACGTCTGAGGCGCTCAACTTGGAACAACGCCGCGAAAACATTCTCGAAAAGCTCGATGCGCGATTTGAAGCGTTCCAGGATTTGATTGGCCGCTCCCGAGCCCGATTGATTGCGTCCTTCGAACATCCACCCTTTTACGCGCTACTCAGCTTCAATGGGCGGCAGATAGGTAAGCGTCAGGAAATATTCGCTCTCATAGTGAGCGCCCTCATCCATGAACTGCTGTCGCCGCTCATCATCGATAACGCGGGTGACGGCATGCGGAAAATGCCCGTGCTCCGGGTATCCGGGCGCGCGTGACCGAATCAGATCGGTATTAAGCATCCATCCGCTTCCAAGGCGCAGAATCGAGTTGAGCCGCATCGTAAGGGCGTTCATTTCCGCATGGGTCGCGGATTGCAGGTCCGGCCCTCGATATGACCAACCGGCCACCAATGAGCCATCCTGTTGGAGCAATATGCCATCTTCGATGAGTGCGAACGGGAGGAGAAGATCCGCAAGTCCCCGCGCGCGCGTCCGGTGTTCAGAACCTGCATATTTGCTCATCTCCAGCCGCGCGGCGTTTCCATGGATCGCGCGTGAAGTCCACTCTTGGCCGGGTAGAAGGCTGAGTAGCGGATGTGGCGAACGTACACCGCCCGAAGCAGCGGATCGGCTTTGCCCATTCGTTGCAAGGCTGCCACGGATACGAGCCAGAGTACGATCGCCACCGCTATTCCCCACCAGCAGGCCAAACTGAACGCAAGGCCGCCGGACACCATGACCATAACGAGCACGAGCTCGCGGTCGCCGCCTAATAGAAGGTTCGGACGATTTGCCGATTGATGGATCACGATCTCGCGCGGCTTGTCAGTCGAGTCCATAGCGGGAGAATTCCTCTTCAGATAACGGCGGCACTGACCCCAAATGCGCTCGACAACATAGGGGCCGCGAAGACGAGAACGGAAACGACAAGCCCGATCATGCAGGCTCGCCGTCCAAATTCCGTCAGCTCGCCACCCCACAGCATCGCGCCTCCGGCAATTGCGATCCCAATCAGACCAATCGCGTATGCGACCGGTCCGGTCAGCGATGTGGCAATCGCCGTCATCGGCCGTTCCCATGGCAGAGTTCCAGCCGCGGCGGCATTCGCGCGGACTGCGAACGCGCACGCCAGAGCCAACAATCCAGCCGCCCGCGATTGCAGACCACGAGCGGCAACCAGCTTTCGAGTTTTTTGAAGCATCGACAGTTTCTCCTTTTGTTACATCAGACATACTCGACCTGATACCGGCCATCGCGATACCCGGTTACGAGCGCTACTTCCCTGACCTTGCGCCCAGAGGGCAGTTCCGGGGCCTGGTCAACGAAAACCACCAAATCCACCGCTTCAGCAATGAGCGCCTGCTGAGGCGCGTCGGTTGCTTCGGCAACGAGGCTTTCCAGCCGAATCAGACCACTCAAGGCATCATTGGCGTGAACCGTCGCGGCTCCGCCAGGATGTCCCGTATTCCAAGCCTTGAGCATCGTGTGCGCCTCCGCGCCGCGAACCTCGCCGACCACGATTCGCGTTGGTTTCAACCTCATGCACGCGCGAAGACAATCCAGCATCGAGACGTTTCCAACCGCGAGCAGATCGACGTAGTTGCGCACCGAACACTGGAGCTCGGTCGTATCCTCTATGCAAACGACTCGGTCATTCGGCGCAACTTCCGCCATCACGTCCAGCAGCGCGTTCACGAACGTCGTTTTCCCCGAGCCGGTCGATCCGACGACGAGGATGTTCTTTTTCGCGGCTACGGCGGCGCGGATGATATCGGCGTGACTGAGGCCCGCAACATCCTGAATGAAGGTGTCCCTTTTGCGGACGGCGTTCCGCGGGTCGGCCTTGCTTGTGAGGATGCCATCGCGCTCATATTCGCCGAGCGAGAAGACTTTCCTGGGCCGAAGGCGAATCGCAAAAACCGGGCGCCGGACAATGGGCGAAACAATACCTTCGAAGCGACTGCCATCGAGAGGAAGTTCCGTCTCCAGAATCGGGCGCTCATGGTTCATCACGGTGCCTTTCCAGGCCGCAATCGTGTTCAGCGCACTCGCTGCTTGTGCGGGAGGCATGGTGCCGATGTGCCGAAATCCACTGCTCATCTGCTTGAGCCACAACGAAGAGTCCGGGTTAAGAACGATGTCCTCCGTGCGCTCGTCGGCCAGGAATTCGAGCACCATTTCGCCCAATTCCCGCTTCAATTTGGCTTCGAGCCGGGCATGCTGTTCATCGTGCCCGACGCTCGCAGGCCCTCTTGTCTGCGCTTCAAAAGGTGTGGTATTTAATGGCAATTGGGGGTTAATTCCCTCTACTCTGTAGGCCACGTCAGCTCGCTGGCGGGACAGGGTCTTCAGGAATTCCGCGCCGCAAAGGGGTGCAACATGGCTGTGATCACGGTCCCCTTCGACTACTCCGATACAACGCATCCGGGAGTTGTTCCCATCTGCATCATGGAGACCGATGCGTATGGGAATCCGATCCATCGCGAATGGATCGACTATGGCGTTGTGCCCGTGGCTAAGAATCTATTGCGTATCGCGGAGCGGCTGCTTCATGATAAATTTCGAGCTTCGGAGATCACGCAGTACGCGGTGGATTCGCTTTCGCGCACTCACGGCAACCAGATCGGGGACCGCCCAACGATCAAGGTGCTGAACCGCGCTCGCCTGCGTGCGGTCGATCTTCGCTCCGGCGGGCGGCGCTCACGCCGGCAGCTCGATGTCGAGTTGTTCGCGGAGATCTTAGAGGCGCTTGAGGACAAAACTGATTTCGCCGCCGCACTGGAGGCGCGCGATACACTTGACCGCATCATGGAGGAGGTCGAAGGCCTCGGCCTGCAGCGCGTGAAGGAACTTCTGCCGTTGATGTTGCGCAACGCCGAGGGGAATGAACTCACGGCGGTGTTCGGTCAGAAGCGGAACACGATCACCAAGCGTTTCTACCGCGGTATGCGGAAGGCGGCGCTCGCCGCCGGGATTTCCTGGGACTAAAGCACTGCGTTTTGGCCCTGTAAACTCCTTGCTATCAGTGCCATAATGACTTGGACTGATGCCATCTGAAGAGTCGCCGGAAGCCCGATTCAATCGGCTCAAGCGGCAGCTTCAGGACTCGATCCTCAGAGACTATCCCAATCCAGAACGCAAGGGGTGTCCGGGCGACGCGGTCCTGCGCCGCCTCGCTGAAACACCGCTCGATCGTTCTATCGAAGACGATCCGCACTGGGATCACGTGACGCACTGCGCCGAGTGCTATCGGGAGTTTTTGGCCTTCAACAACGCTTTTCGCACGCGCGTAAAAGCGCGGCGGGTTCGAGTCGGCTGGACCGTGGCGGTTATCGCCGCCGTGATTCTTGCTGTCGTGTTCGGCATCAGCCGCCGGGGTTTTTCCCCCGAGCGCCCCCAGAATGCCGAACTCGCGTACGTGAAGGAGACGGTCGATATTCCGTCGATGCAGCGGTCGGCGAATGCGGAGGAAGGGAAACCCATTGTGCTGCAGCGGAAGCCGCTCGAATTGACGGTGAACTTGCCGGTTGGCAGCAAGGCGGGTCGATACGAACTTGAACTGAAGAACGGACAGCAGACGCTGCTGTCAACGAGTGCTGATGCGGCTATTCACAACGGAACGACATCATTCACAGCGAAGCTGGATCTGTCGAAATTCGATCCGGGTAACTACAAGATGTTCGTCCGCCAGCTTCCGTTTGATTGGAACTATTATCCCGTGACTATTCGCTAGCGCCGACTTCGGGCGGAACGTGCTAACGCGAAGCAGCCTGCAACCGATGAACTCGGATGCAAGCTCTCATGGTCCAAGACAATATTCGACGACTTCTGTCCTCGCGAAGCCTCTTAAATATCTGAGAATCAGCGTCATCGAAGTTGATAGCGGAGGACATTTCTGATTGAACGTCAACAAAGCCAGCTTCGCTCGCAGACAGCGGACGCCTTGGTAGGTACCTCTTGAAATCGACATATAACGCCTCTCCTTCCAGGCTCAAGTAATCGACTGCCTGCCCTTGTCTCACCGTAATTGACAATGATTCAGTATCAATGTCTTCTGGGGCGGAATGACCCCAATGCACCGGCATGTTGCTTGCTATATTCACAGCAGCCAACACAAGCTCCTCTCGTGAGATGGGCATCTCTTTTCCATATTGAGGGTCAACAATAAACGTCATCGATTCTCGGCCGTTCCACTCAGTAGTAACCAAGTCGTTAATCAGTTCGTACACCGTGTGCGCCAGTGAGAGCTGGCTGGGCCTCATGGGTCGATTGCGATGTATCCCGGAAATGACGATAAGACCCCATCCTGAACTGCCTAGAGCCCGAGGTTCCCTTAAGGTGCCGCTTTGGAGCTTCTCTCTATAAATGAACACTGGACTGTTATTTCCGTTCGCGGTGCCCACACCTAACTGAATCCCTACCTTAAACGCAGCGTCGGACAGTCGGACCGGATTAGCTCGGATACCACGTCGACGAAATCCGAGGGCATCTCGCCGTCCAAAAGAATACGGCAAGAACGCGGGGCCAAGGATTCCGGCACCTCCATTGCCAGCCAATGACAGGCTGTGCGCAACCAAGCGGCGCACGACATCTCGGGTCGCCCACGAAGGTCCTCCAAAAGGCCTTCGCACGAATTCTTAAAAACCAAATCGCTTTCCGAGCAAACACCCACACAGGTCTGGAAGGCACGCTCGTAATACCTAGCAGATTCATCGAGTTGCCCCACACGGCGCATCAGTCGCGCCAGATTGAGGCTGTTTATATAGACTAGATGATGATCCGTTGGCCAATACCGGCTTACGTCGTTTTCGATGTTTCGCTCTATCGCGAGAGCCTCTTCGATCCGCCCCAATCTCAGACATGTCAATGCAAAAATATTCAACACATAAAGGTAAAATCGCGACGGAGGATTCGTCGCAAGCAATGGGATGGCTTGACAAAACAAGGGGTCAGCATCGGCAGCCCGTCCCGTCATTACTAGGCACCACGCTTTGCTCTGCAGCAGAATGCCTCGGAGATTCTCAGGATCGAATCTGGCGGGTTTTCGGCGTGCTCCCCAGGCGAACTAACCGCGCCGATTCGCATCCCTTGCAGCTGGGATGCAATGACCCATCGTTGGATCTCCTTTGTAGAATGTCGGAATGAACTGTCGAGCAGCTTTAGCCCGAGCTCGGTATCTCCAGCCGAGAGCGAGTCCTTCGCGTATTCATAGAGGCGGCTCGCGGCACCTGCCCGTGGAGGCTCGTTCGACAGTGCAAATGCATGAAGCCAGTGTCTTTCCGGCAATCGTGATAGAAGCTCATGCAACAGCGCACCTGACCTGCATGCACTCGCATTTCGGAAACGGGACTCTAGTGCGGTTACACCGTTCCGAAGCATAATCAACTTTTCTTCTACACCCGGTTCGACAGCTTTGATAGCGGCCGTGATATGTTCGTCGAACGTACCAGGAATGGCAGCCGCAACCGTTCCGCATGCAGCTCCCTGCATCGAGTGCGCTTGCGAACCCTCGTGCGTTATTCCATTAAGGCCCTGCGGAATACCATCCCGATTTTCTACGAGGATTGTCACACGACTACGTTGAACGCATTCGCCGAGAAAGATAAGAAACTGGACGGTGTATCTATCCCAGGTGTAGGCGTTAGTAGGTCCAATGACAACAAAGCGAAAAGGACCGGAAGTATCAGCTAAACGTGCAATCGTCGAAGCGTGATTGTAGGCCGTTATTGTAACTATGTTGCCGGTCGTCTCTGCATCAATCAAGCGGCCCACTATGTCGCCAACAGAGTGCTCGGAGAGCGTGTCGGATGACGTCGCCGACCCAACTTCCGTTCTCATCGATGCAACCAGCTGCTCCAACAGTTCACGTGCGACGGCATGTGGTTTCCAACCTCCTAGTGCCAAGTCAGAAACCAATAGAGGATAGGAACCATCCGATAAGTCGGTGAAATCGTTCGTCGCTGTGCCCACAACAATGTCTATGGGTGTCATCGCGGTAGATGTTTGCGTGGTCCGCCAATCAGAGCAGTATAGATTACCGACTGAGAAAAGCCATCGAGCTCTAATAATCGATCAATCCGGCTATCAATAAATCCCCCTACTACGACGGACGGAAGTCCCAGACCAGTGGCGGCAAGGGCGATGTTCTGTCCGATATGCCCCGCTTCAATTAGCACGAAACGATAGGCACGCTCACCGTATTTGAATGTTGACCGTTCAAAAAAAGCGGCCATGATTATCAGTAACGAGCACTCAGCTACGAGATCAGGCTGCAGGAACGCTTCAGGGAGCCGTTTAATCACAAGGGGATCTATCGTAACTTCGCGCAACTCCGACCTCGAAGAATCGAAGTGATAAAGCCCCGGATCGATATCCTCGGCTCGGGAGCAGAACACGAACGGTTCAATCGGATAGAGAGCGCCGCCGGACGGGGCGACTCGAAAAGGCCGAGGATAATCGGTACCAGTGTTCTCGCGCGAGATGCCAAAGCCGGCATTCAGAACTGCGGACACTTCGTCTCGCGAAACCGTAATGGCTTCGAAACTCCGCGCGGAAGATCGCCCCCACATAGCCTCTGTCAGGCCGATCTGGATGTTCTTTGGCGCAGGTAGGGTTTGTGCTGGCCGCCGCTAAACCTCAGATATTCGGCCAAGGCTTGCATGTGATGGTAAACAGCAGTGTCCTTGAGGTGGCCGTCCAATAACGTGACCTTCGAATTTTCGTGATAAAGGGACCACAGGCCGCTCTCACCGTTGTCGAGGATGCGTTTCATATTCGATATTTGGGATCACGGATACGGATGTGGGGCTTCGTTCAAAACTAACGGACAATCAGTATCATCTCGCGTTGCCCAATACGGAAATTGCTGCAGTCGCGGCCCTCCAAGTGCCCTGTTTTGATGACCGATGCAAAGCGGGTGAAAGCCGGGAATAATCGCTTTAGTAACGTACAGGTGCAAATCGACTAGATCGTCCGTCGTGAGATCAGCAAGCAGGACCTGATAACCGATTCCATGCACGCGCTCGATAAGCGCTGCCAGAACATTTACGTCATCTGTTTCCTCGATGTCGTGCAGATCGGCTACTCTAATTACTGTTTCGCTGGAGAGCAAAAACTTGGCCAGGTGCTTGTGCTCATGCGAGCACCAGAAGCGTAAATGGTCATCTTGAGCGATAACTGCCATGGGATCCACTCTGTATGACGCAAGGGCGCCTACATCATGAAGGGTCTGCATATAATGGCTGGTCAACGCAAGCTCTTCAAGGCTCTTCCTGACCGCCTCCATTGCTCGTGGCGCGGTTGCGGCTGCGACGACGATAGCCGGCAGTTCGCGATCATCCGCGTGCTGAACAGCGAGTATTGTGGGCACTCGTGTATCGCGCGTAATGTTCAACAGAGTCACGTGTCTATTAGTCCGTTCAAAACGGGCAACGAGGTCCCGACAGCCTGCCGAAAGGCTGCCGATATCAACGCGTGCGGGACTGAGTCCTTGCAGCCAGGCTAATGTGAAAGCATCACGCTCGATAACTTCGCAGATACTGCTAATCGCCGCACGCTCATATGTGCTGTGACAGGCAAGCCCTGTAGAAACAGGCTGACAGATTGGGGGCTCCTCGTCGCTGAAATAGTAAGGAACGTAAACCATTGCAGCAGGAACATATGCCAGGCCACAGGAATGGAGATCAAACATGCTAGTCCAGCGCACAGGAGTATCAGGCGCTATTGGCTTAAAGTTAAAGCTGTTCGCGCTGTACTGCGGGCCGGAATACAGTGCGAAACGTGCGGGGTCAATGGCAGCGGCAGGCATTGAGTTGTATGGCATCATGACGCATTCGTGGCGATCATAAATAGCCGCGCAGTATCTTTCAACTGCCTCTCCTAAGGCCTTGCCAATGGCCCGCTCTCTCTTCGAAGAACAGCCAGCCGTGCTTCCGAAGTTACGCTGCTCTACAAAGCCAGCGGTATTACAGGCTTGCGCATGAAAAGTAACAAAGTCTGGTCCCCCAGCATGTCTAGGTATCTCGGAGAGGCGCGCAACTACTCCGACCCGTGAGTCCACGAGCAGGTCCGCCACTTCGAGGATGTGCCCCTCTGGGTTAAACATCGTCGCGCTCAGTGTCGTCTCTGGGCTTCAACACCGGTTTTAACAGCTCAATTGGCGGATACGAATGCGAGACGCCGCACACATCGCAATACGGCAGTTTCAGCACGCGGTGAATCTTCATCTCAGAGCGCAGGAGATTCAGCTCTATGTACCGATTGACCTGGCCTAGCAGCTTCAGGCCGGCAAATTTTGTAACCTCAAGGGCCAGCAGGTTACCGAGAATACTTGGCATTGCGGGGTGATGTGCAACGATGTCGCGACCGTGATATGCGGCAATATCGGCCTGGCGGGACTCGTAAAGGTTCGCGATGTGCGAATTTTGTCGACCTCGCAGGCATTCCAAGCAAGCAGTCTGGTGGGGCACAACCATTGGGCCGATTTCACCAACGCAATCATGCAGAAGGGCAGGAACAAAGGGTATTTCACGTGCGACACAAAATCGATTCCATTCGCGAAGGTGATTCTGCCCACCAAATGATGAGGCCGCGATAACGCAATCCGCATCGAGCACCTCCGTAGTAGCAGGTTCAATACATCCAGCAACCGCTATACCATCAACTGAGCCTTGTTGATCCTGATTTACATCTGGGCTCTGATCTCTTAATAATGGATCATCGAAGAGCTTCGTATCATGGAACCCGGACAGCCGGGCTGTCTTTGCGCACTGAACGGTAACAGCATTGACACCAATTATGACCAATCGGCAAGCGTCAATTTGTTCTCTGCGATCACGACCGAATTGCCAGTAGAATATGTCGAGCGGCGACTCGCGGCATTCTGCGACCGGGCTTGACACAGTGACAAGAAGACGGCGCTCCAGAAGATTGTCGAGCAGATCTTCCGCAGCCGCTCTGTGCCTTGGCAGGAAGCTGTCAAGCAGTTCCTGGCGCGTAAACGTTCCTCGCGCTCGCGAGTACACAGCGGAGGTGATTTCAGCGGCGTCGGGTCCGCTGATCTTCAATTGAGTCAGTCCTCGGCGGATGATAACGTAATCGCCCCCGTCAATCAACTGCGCGCGTAGTGCTCTTATCCGTTCTAAACTGTTCATGCAAAAACGTGCCTCGGCGGACTCGCGTCCGCCAAGGCAGACGAGTTCAAAGGATGCGCGGGCGTTCTGACAATCTGTCGGATCGACTTGCTACTACGCTGCAGCAGCAGCAACAACAACCGATATCCGGCTGCGGCTGCATCGCTTTCAGTCGCTGTTCCTGATTCTGAAAGGCGGCCTCAAGCGACTGCAGATCGGCTAAGGTGAGCTTGGCGGCTGCGGGCGTCAGTTTTGTCGCATCTTCGGGCGTGAGAGTCAGGTCTTTGACAGGCGTATCCGCCTTGGGTCCAGATGGCATTGGTTCATCTCCTTTCTCGAAACGGATCGCTTCCGAAACCGGAAGCGTGTACGAGTATACTATTCTCCCGAGGCCCAACCGCGAGGTTTCTCTTGCGCCCGCGCCCGTACGGGTCTCGGCAGACTGTTTTTTGGGAGCTCCTGATGGATAAGCCGACAGATGGCCAGATTAATGACAACAACGGAGCCGACGCCTCCGATCTGGGCGGGAACGAATTCCAAATGCGCGACGGACCACCTCATGGTGCACTGGCGCAGATTACCGTTTTCCGCCCCTGTCGATTGAGCATCGAATTCGAAGACCTTTCTCCACCTTCGTTGCGCCCTGAAATAGCTGACAAGGAAATGCTTTCGCTGGTACAGCCAGTGTCCGCAGATGCATCGACACGCTCCCTGGCTGGTGGAAGAACTCTCCCGAAGCTGCTGTTCATTACCAATAAGGATCGATTAGCTTCCAATATCGGCACAAACGAGAGCGGGGATGTAATTTCGCGCCTACGCGGCACGAATGCTGCCGTCATTGACGATCTCGATGAGAGCTCCGCGACCACCGCGGCGCAACGCGTCCGCGAATCGTTAAACCAGAATTCCACAAAAGGCGTCGTGATTCTGGGGGGATATGATGTTGTACCAGCCCAACTCCTCGATTGTCTGCCTAAAGACCTGCGTATGAACTTGCCGAAGGACGTCGCCGATGCTGATAGCTTCCGGGTCTGGTCAGATGATGTCTACGGTGATGTTGACGGTGATGGAGTTCCGGAGATTCCGGTCAGCCGCATCCCGGACGGACGCTCATCAGAGCTTGTATCCGCTGCGCTAAGTTGCAGTCCGAGTCGTCATAATGGCAGCCGATTTGGCGTACGCAACGTGGATCGGCCTGCAGCGGAAGACGTTTTTGGAGCGCTCGCCGGGAATGGATCGATGCTGCAATCGGGACCGCTCGATCTTGACAAATCGCCCGATTTTAAGGTGGACGCTGACAATATTTATATATGGTTACACGGTGCTTTCTGGGATGCGACGACATTCTGGGGGCAGGACGAACATACGGGAGTCCTCCTCGATGCATTCAATCAGAACATTCCATCTCCGTCATGCGCAAACGTCGTGCTCGCAGCAGCTTGTTGGGGGGGCTTGACCGTGGATACTCCGGCCGGGCGGTTCCAACCAAACACACCCGTGGCACCTGTAGTCCCTGAATCTTCCATAGCCCTCATGTTCCTTCTAAAAGGGTCCATGGCGTTTATTGGATGCACAGGCTCACATTACTCCCCGACTGGAGCGCCTCTCCATGCGGCCTTTTGGCAAGCTATCCAGGCCGGGGCTGCTCCTGCTGAAGCTCTGTTAAAGGCAAAGCTCAATTTTATAAGCGGCATGCCTCACGGAAACAAAGGTCCCGCGTTATTGGCTATTGAATACAAGACCTATACCGAGTTCACGTGTTTGGGACTTGGTTGGTAATCGAGAGTTTACAAATGCCCCTATCCCGTGATGATATCCAGAAAATTATCGATAAGGCGCTTCCCGGCTTCACGATCGTGGATCAGCCCGCACCTGATGCTCCGGAGTTGTTTGCAAAACCCGAAGCGAACACACCTGACCTTGAGCAGATTCAAAAGAAGCTAGGCTCAACGGGAGCTGGCTCGCCGGGACCGGTTTCACCAACGGTGAGCGCAGACGATATCACGACCGTTCCTGTCCGCTCACCCGATAACCCGTTGCAACCGGCTGCCGGGTCGCAGCTGAAGTACGTGTTCATTTCCAACAAAACCGGCGACATAGTTGCAATTCAGGGTTGAGTAACAAGGGGCTGGGCTGGCCGCCGACTCCATCCGCAAACTGGAGATCGGAGGAGGTGGGCACGCGATCATGCCTGAATTGCGGCATCGAGTTGATTGTCTATCATTTCATTGCCAGTGTCGGGTTGCCATGCAACGGTAACGTCCGGCTTTACTCCTAAACCTTCGAAACGTTTGCCCCCCCAGGTCACGTACTCCGCTTTCGGCATGATGAGCATGTAGCCGTAGCCGACCTTGAAGCCGGAGCCAGGGATCAGCCGGCCAGCAGTTTCTGTGCCGACGATCTTCGCGAGCCCGTTCTCGGCGGCAAATGCCGCGACCATTTCGCCCGCGCTGATCGTGTGCTCGTTGACGAGGATGACGATGTTGCCGTGCCAGCGTCGCCTCGGAGGCCCTCGGAGACGAGCACCACGGAGGGGTCGCGTCCCACGAAGCGAATCGCCATTGACGCGATCGCGAGCGGATTCGGCAGGTGGGTCGGGAGTCGGTCGAGCTTTCGCAATTTCGTTTTGTCGTAGCCCTGCTCCGCCAACTTCCGCGTCACCGTGTAGCCGATCGGCAGCTTCTCCGGAGTGAGATGGCTCATCAGGCGCAAAACGCCCAATCCGCCACCGACATGCCCGCGCAAATCGAGGATCAGTCGCTCGCAGGCATCGAGTTCCCCTACAGCGCGGTCGATCGCGCGCGCGACATCAAGCCCGAGCAGTCCGGGCAGGATGGCAACCTTGAGGTAGCCGACACCGCTGGGCAACACCTTCGAGACCACGGCGTCGCGGCTCCGCATACGGCTGCTTGCGCGATTTCGGGTTCGGGATCGAAACGTTGAATGTCATTTCGTCGGAACCCGCAGCACGCGGATTGGCACTTCAACGCCCATCGGGAACATCGGCCCCTCCTGCGGTGTTACGGGCTTGTCGCCGATGGCGAGGAGCACATCCATGGGTTGAAGCCCGACCGCGTGGGCCGGGCCGCCTGCATGGATATCCTGCGCAACCCAAGCGGTTCCTGCGCTCGTTTCCGCTTTGCGGAAGCTCGCGCCGATAGCCAACCGAGCTGGAACGCGCCGCACGGATTGGTGGAAGAAACCCGTGTGGCTGGTTCCGAGCTTTCGCACCAGGTCGTGCATAGCCAATTCGAATGCTTCAGGATCATCGTGCGCGATGATCTTCTCGCGCGCGGCACGTGCGAGATTGGGCCAGTCCGTCCCTTTGAAATTCGGATCGAAATATTGTTTCGAGACCTTCTCGAACGTTTTGTCGAATACCTCAGCGCGTTGCTTGAAGGTCAGCTTTACTCTGGGTTGCGAATTTCGTTGCGCCATATCCAATCACTTCAAAGCCGGCCCACAGATTAGGCGTGGCCTTTTCGCCGTAGTCTTTGATGAAATCGCGCTGCGCATCGCGGAGCGCCTGACTTATCGTTGATCCGGACTTCAGATGCGTATAGAACGCCTCCATCAATGTTGCAGTCGAGCGGTCGTCCACTGCCCATAGGCTCGCAACCACGCTGCGCGCGCCTGCAATCAGGAACGCCCGCGCGAGATTCATTACGCCTTCCTGGCCTTGTAGCCGTCCGCTTCCCGTTTCACAGGCGGACAGAACAACGGCATCTGCATTCAGCCGCGACCGTACGATCTCTCGGGCTTGCCACAGTCCGTCTTCGGTAGAAGAACCCGGTGCCAGCACCAGCCCCGCCCGATCCGGCTCGGTTGTGTCGCTCACGCCGTGGGCCGCGATATGAATGATGCGGAATTCGCCGAGCGGCTCAGATTTCAATGCAGTCTCAGACGCCCGCGCTCCATCCAGCGTGATGCTTTGAGGACCGAGCGTTTTTGCGGCTTCCGTGATCTCCTCGCGTGCGAAGCGCAATGGCTTCAACGCACCCGCTCGCAATTCCGCAATGCCCCTGGTGCCCGCCACTGCGAGAGCGGCACTCTGCTCCGGTGGACTGAATGCTACGCCCAAAAAGGGCCTCGCAGCCGCGCTCGGCCTTTTTGCCGCACTGAGCATCTGATAAATCGTCGCGGATGGCGCAGCCGAAAGCGTGAGCGTGGCGATCAAATACTCACCGCCGGAGGTTTGGAGAGCGCTGAAAGGGACGAGGTGCAGAGGACCGTCCGGCACGATAATGAGCGAAGTCGTTCCAGGCTGAATCATGGGCGCGACCAGTTGGCTATAGAGTTCTTGTCCGCTGCCTCGCGCGTCGTTTCCGCTTCGGACGGCCGTTACAAAAGTGCGGGACAGCCGACTGATCTGTGAACGCGGCGGAAGCACATGGATGTTCAACGCCTGCCGAGTGATCTTGATCGCATGAGAACCCCGCTCGTCGAGCACGTATTCGATCAGCGTGTCGCCGGGATGAAGCTGGGCCTGAACAGCCTGCACTCTTGCGGCTTTAGGTCGCGAGAGCGCAGTCTTGCCAACTGGATTATCCAATTCCAGGGGACGAAGCCGCCTGTATGCGCGGTCGAGCAAATCGAGGGTACGCTTCGTCTGCACAGGCGTCAGCGGATCGTGCATTAGCGACCGCTGCAATCGTGCAATCTCGGTCTCGGCGTCAACCTGGGTCACCGTTGGCGGAGCGGTCTGGCGGGCATAGCGGATCGAATCGAATAACACTCGGGCGCGAGCGCTCTCGATAATCTCGAAAGCTTACGCCGCGTTGTGGAGTTGCTCCCAGGCGAGGCGGAAGTGTCCGAGGTAGATGTCGCTCAGGGCTCCGATCATGCCGCTCTTTACCTGCGAACTCGGAGCATTCACGAGCAGCCCCTCGACAAGCGCAGTGGCCTTTTGGAAGGAAGCGTCCGCGGCACCGACCTGGCCAAGACCAGCCTGAACTTCGCCCCGCTCCGCAATATAAGACCGGAAGATCATATGCTTCTTCGACGCGCTGGATGGCTCGGATTCCCCGGTTGATGATCGATGCCGCCTTGGTGTATTGCTTTTGCGAACGATAGAAGCGCGAAAGATTCAAACAGGCCTCAGCCTCTTCGCGCGGCAGCGACGCGGCGGAAGCGACCTCCATTGCCTGCGAATACGCCTTTTCGGCTGCGGCGACATCGTTTCTGTTCGCCACGAGCTGCCCGGCTGCGTTCAAGATCTCCGTTTCGGCGCCGGCCACATGCTCGCGTTGCGCTTGAGCAAGTGTTTCCTTAATCAGCTTCGCGGCTTCTGCCAACCCCTGTTCACGTTGTGGTTCGGGCAAATTCATCAGCGCGCGGATACGAGCAATCGACAACTGCAAAGGAAGCTCTGTGAAGCCGTTCTTCTTCGCAAAGGCGATCGCGTCACTTAGTTCTTCGGTCGCGCGATCGGCCATCCCATTCACCGCCATCCCGTTTGCAAGCCAGGTCGAGAAGTAGATGTATGCGGCGGTGTCGCCGAGTTTTTCTGCTTTCCCGATTGCGGAGTACAGTGCAAGCCCAGCCGCGCTGATATTCCCGCTCACGCCGGCAACAAGGCCGAGATCGCCATTGGCGCGGTTCTCCCACTTCTCATCGCCGATGCTTGCTGCGATATCCCTGACTTGGGTCCAGTCCTCAAGCGCAGCAGCAGTATTCAGATTGAGGTCGATGGTCCCCATCAGAGCAAGGGTTCGGATTCGCAAGAGGGCATCGTTCCGAACAACGGGCGTCTGAAGCATTCGGACTGCTTCCATGCGGACAGCCCGATACGAACCTTCCTCCACGTCCTGATGGAGGCGACCGATTTTCGCGTACATTTCGTTGCGGAGGTCGCCGGAGTTGTGAAATGCGGCTTCCGCGCGGGCGTATAAAGGCGCGGCTGCGAACCAGTTGCCCTGATCGGCAAGGTGATCAGCCTGCGCCAGCGAGATCGGTAGGCGATTGCGCGCGAGTGCGCGCCGGGATGACGAGGATAACGGAGACGGTTATTGCGGTGCACAACCGGGACGCAGCAGCGCGTCTCGGCCAGGTACCGGGATGAAATCTATTGAGCAACATAACATCGGCGCTCAACCCGTAAGCGCGCGTGCGCGGCTCATCGGGACACAGAATTTCACTTTTTTCTCAGATTCTTTGCAAGTAGTTTCAGTCCGGGCGCCTCGCCGCGCTCCCCCCGAGGCTCAGTTTCAGTCTTTTGCCGTTTTGTTTCAGCGACTTCGAGTCCGAACATCCCACCCCTAGCCTGTCCCGCAGCACGCAATCCCCGCCGTACCGAATGAGGGTTTTCCCCTCGGTGCATGCGGCGGCGGAGGTCTGGTTTGGACAAAACCATACATGCGGTCCAGCAGCAGATCGCGGCGCTGGGCGCGGACGTTTTTGAAGTCGGGCTATTCAAGCCGGACACATTGGCGAGCGGCCACGCTTCCATGATTCCACGCGCTTGGGACGCAGACACGCTTATTCGTTCCGTCCCATGGCTCCGGTATCAGAATGCGGATGGCCGAAACATCTACGTACGCCCGAAGGGCGAACACGATTTGTCGTTGGTCGATGATCTCACCGCGAATGCGGTCCGGCGGATGAAAGACACCGGATTCACACCGGCGGCAATCATCGAGACTTCACCTAGAAATTTTCAGGCATGGCTGAAGCACCCGACAATTCTTCCGCGAGAGCTAAGCACCGCCGCAGCACGGAAACTCGCCGAGCAATTTGGTGGCGATAAGGGCGCAGCCGACTGGCGGCATTTCGGACGGCTCGCCGGATTCACGAATCGGAAAACGAAGTACGCGTCGGAAGCTGGTCTATATCCATTCGTGCGGCTCATCGAGTCATCCGGGGTCCGGTATGCGGAGGGCAAACGGTTCATCGCATCCGTCCGGCTGGAACTCGAAGACAAAGCCCGCGAGAGTGAGGCCCGCACGTCTTCATTCCGCCAAACGGGCCGGCAGGCGCCGCCGAAGACCATCGACGACTTTCGCGCCGACCCGCGATATGGCGGCGATAACACGCGAATCGACCTTGCATTTGCGATTTACGCTCTGTCGCATGGTGCAGGCCGCCAAGAGATCGCGAACGTAATCCGCTCGCGAGATCTGTCGCACAAGGGTAACGAGAAACGCCAGTCGCAGTACGTCGAGAGGACGTTGGCGAAGGCCTCCAGCAGCATGAGAGAACGTGGGTAGATAAATGGCAAGCTGAACAGAGCTAAAAAGATTGAGGGGGCGCTGTTGCTGAGCGCCAAAGCGAAAACGTGGTAGTCAGCGATGCTGTATCACAAAGTCTTTCAACTCGGGGTAGGTTTGGATCAGCGTCGGAGGTGCGGGCACGGGCTCCCCTTTAAGGATCGATGTCAGCTCCAGCGCGTTTACAGTCGCTTTGCCGAGGTTATGATTGTTACTCATCACGTACGTGTTTTTCGTCCTTGCCGCGACGGTTTTCACACGCTCGACCCACGGCTCTAGCTCGTCTACTGAATAGAGATAGTCGTATCGTTCACGCACACTCGCCGTTTCGGCAAACCACGTTCGATAGTTCCTGCCGTGTAAGCGGATGTAGCCGATAGCAGAGGTTGCTTCGGCCCCCGGCTTGATGGATCGCTTAAATAGCGGCTGATCAATGTTGCACAGGCCGATATCCAATTCTGCGAGTAGCTCCAGAATTCCAGGCTCTGCCCAACTGGCGTGACGCACTTCCACAACGAGAGGACATTCCCTAAACCGCCGATGTAGATCGATGAGATATTTCCGGTTCTCCGGGGTCTGCCGGAAAGACCATGAGAACTGGAGCAGCAATGCCCCGAGGCGTCCAGCCTCTGCGATCGGGGCGATTCCCTCCTTAAACTCCTTCTCGTCGTTTGGTGCAGGTTTGCGTTCGTGTGTAAACGAGTGGAACAGCTTTGCTGTGAACTGAAAACCCCGGTTTTGGGCTACACTCTCTACCCATTTCTTCGCGGCAGTCGGCCGCGGCGCGCCGTAAAATGACGAATTGATCTCAATGGCATCGAAGTACCGGGCGAGATACGCCAGCTCGTCAAATCCGCGAGGCCGTGGTTTCGGATAGACAATGCCTTCCCAGTCCTTGTAATTCCAACCCGCAGTTCCGACCCGAATCATCCCTATTCAAGAATTCTGGCATTCACGTGGCCGGCATCGTCGGCTTCATGCCCCAATGGCGACGTAGGAATCTACTCCGGCGGTGCCCGACGAGTCACGATCGACAGATCGCGTACAGCATGAGCGCCAAAAGCGCGACGAAGACCAAACGTCCCTTTGGCGGCAGAACCGCGAGCCAGAACAGGAGCGTTCGCATACGCTCCATTATCCCCGACACGGGCCGGTGCCGGAGTACAGCGCACCCATGTACATGCCGATAGCGAAGGCCGCTAATGCGGACAGGATCAGGATTCCGAGCAAGCGTATGTTTGCGAGGTGTGGCGCCTTCCGCTGATGCTGGTCTGCGGTGGCCACTATGGAATCTATGGCCGCAGTGGTCTTCTGCTCTATTGAGGCGGTGTACTCTTTCACTTCTTGCGCCAGAGCGGTTCCGGCTCGAACTTGAACCCGTCCAGCCGCGCGCTCGATATGGTCCGCACTGGCTTTCAGCCGTTCGAGAACCTCATCGAGAGCGCGTTCAAACACAAGACGGTTCAATGTCATCACCGCCATAATCGGATCGTCGGGATCGACGCGGATACCGTGTTGGGCGGAGACTTCCGCCGCCAATTTCTTGAGATCGAGCGGCTCCATCTCGCGGGCCTAAAACGGAATTCGCGCGAGCTGGTCGAAGAGAGATCCCGCTGGATTAGCTTCAATCGTTGTTTCGCCATCACCGGCAATTTCGCAGCGCAAATCGCTTCCTGAAACGTTAGCTTCGCAGCAATCATCTCCTCCAGATCACGGCCGAACGTGTCTTGATTGCGCTTCTGGAATATGACCGCGCCGCAAACTTTTTCGGCGTTATCGCGGTACACCGCCATTTCCGAAAACTTCTTTCCCTCGGCCTCAACACGCCCGAAATATTCGTTTACCCACACGACGATATTGCGGTCTTCACTGGTTTGCGCCAGTTCGTTGAAGCCGTTCAGCGTATCCAGGAGAGCCTGGCCACCCGTGATTACAGTGTGGACGTATACTCGGCGGCCATGTTCGCGCAGGTATTCGAGCGCGTTGTTCTCCAGGATGTAGTGCCACAGCGGGAGAAATGTGGACGCGCCATTGTCAACCACGAAGGTTGCGGTTTCCTCAGTGAGGAAGCGTTCCATGAGCGCGTCGAACGCCCGTTGCTCTACGCGGTTGTGTTCGTCGCGAAGGCTTAGCCGGTCAGCCGCGAGCGCGGCGTATTGTGCAAATGTCGTGTTGATCGGGTCGGTGTCGATGCACCGAACGTCGCGGCCGTCCTGACGAAGGTATTGGGCGAGCACAGCCGCTACAAGGCTCTTCCCGACGCCACCTTTCCCTTGCAGGGTCAGATGAATCGCCGGGCTCTGTGGCCTTTCATTTCCATTTAAGTTCTTGGGCATGCTTTCTCCGTTTTTCAAATCAACTTCTTCGGGTCCGGCTCCGAGTTGTACTGGAAGCCAGGCGGACGGTGTTCCCTTTCGCGGACATTAGCGAGCGGATCGCCTTGATGCTCCGCGCCGGGCGGTTCCGAGGGAACCGTCGTTCCGCCGATCGATTGTGCATCACCGGCCCTGGTGTCATGCGGGTTCGCGTCAGCTTCGGCGATTTGCTCTCGTTCAGCAAAAATGCGATCGCGACGCTTTAGCTGGCCCGTGTAGTGAGAGAGCCTTGCGTATCCGATCTCGATGCCGATCTCGTTCAGCCAGATCCAGATGTCCTTCAGGCTGTGACCGGCCTCAAATAGGGCCTTTATTTCCGGCCAGGCCTGACGCACCTGGCCGGCTTTCGTTCGTGGTTTCTCGCGCAAGCGCGTGAGGAGACGATCAAGATCGAGTCTGTCGTTCGGTTCGCGATCCAAGCGGCCTCCATTTCGTAGGCCGCGAGAAAGCATATCTGGGACAGCGGATTTCAGATTCTTTGCGCAGAGTTGCAGAAAGTTGCACCACAGCGTTCAACGACACGCCGGTTTCAGAATGTTTCGGCAATTTTCGCGTAGATTTCGATAGCACGGTCCAACCCAGGACCATACCGCCCCGAAAAACCGGTAGTGGAACATAAAGGAACGTGCCCGCTGGCGAGGTTTTTCGAGCCTGACGTCAGTTCACTCAGTGCGATGCAGCGGGCACGTTCCAGTGCTTCGCGTGCACCGTCGTGCACGCCTATGTCCCTTGCTGGCAAGGCCGGGACATACGGACTGTGAAGGGAAAACTGAAGAGCACTGCGATCAGTCGGGGCGTGAGACTGAATCTGCAACTGATGGATCGCGTGACACGCGCCGCAGCGGATGGCGGTTTTTCAAATGCGAGCGCGTTCATCAGGGCCGCCGTCGAACACGAACTCGCTGGACGCGAAAGCGGCGTCGAATCTGCCGAGGCTCGGATCGCTGCCAGCCTCGACCGGCTAATGCGTGAAGTTCGCGGGATGAAGCTGGCGCAGCAGGCCTCGTTTTCGTTCACAGACGCATTAGCCAAAACGCTCCTGACTTGTCTCGCCGAACCGCCCCGAGATGCGTACGACCAAGCCATCGCGCGCGGCCGACTGCGATACGACCGATTCCTGAAGAGCGTGGGAGCGGGCATGGCCGGTGACTCCAAAGCCGCTATGGCGGAGCTTGTGCAGCGTGTCGAAGAGAACTGACGAAGACGAGTTCAGGCTTCGACCAAACCGCGCACCCAAAGGCGGGAAAGGAGAAGCGCGAGCCTGGTCCACCGCACTGAGGACCGTCATGCGATATGCCGGAACATCCCGGCGATCAGCACGTAAACGAAGGGGCTCGGCACAGGCATCGGGCCATTCGTTCCGGCAGCGATGCGCCGTTCGAATCATGTATTCCGCAAACAAAACGCCCGGCCAATGGCGGGCGCACGGCCGCTACATCAGCAGAGAGAGCGCAGGCACGCCGGCATTCGGCGCTTTTGGCGTCAGCAGCGGGTTGAGTACGGCCACGGTAGACACAGGGAAGATCCTGGGCCGATGGCACTCCGAAGGCGACCCGAGGCTTTGGAAAATGATCATCTCGCCCGAGTTTGGCGACAGGGTGGACCTCGACGAGCTCACCCGTCAACTGATGACCCGAATGGAGAAGGATCTTGGAACACGCCTGGAGTGGGTCGCGGTCATACACCGCAACACGGAGCATCCACACGTTCACGTTGCGTTGCGCGGCGTTCGAGACGACACATCGCCTTTGCATCTGGAACGCGACTACGTAAGAAAAGGAGTGCGGGCAATTGCGGAGGACCTCTGCACACGCCAGCTCGGATATCGAACGCAGGTGGATGCCGTCGCGGCTGAGCGCCGGGAGATCGAGGAGCGCAGATTCACGTCATTAGACCGGATCATCGCCCGGCGGGAGAGCGATTGGGTTGAAAATCGGGATTCCGCAACGCATTTCGTAATCAACCTCGAACCCGACCTCCGCAGAGTGCGGGAACAAAATATCAGCGCACGTTTAGTCGTGCTGCACGCAATGGGATTGGCCGAACAGCACAGCCCGACTGGATGGCACGTGCGGCGGGACTTCGAAACAGTGCTGAGGGCCATGCAACGCACAACGGACCGCCAAAAGATGCTCGCGGCACATGGTGCTCTGCTGTCCGATGAGCGATTGCCTCTCAGCGTTCTCGATCTGCGCAAACTCAAAATCGTCGAGGGTCGAGTCCTTGCCCACGGCGAGGAGGAATCGGGCCGCGGCGATTGGCGCCATTACATCCTCATTGAGGGCACCGATGCTCAGGTTCATCTGATCTACTACACGCCGGAAATGGAACAGGCACGCAATCAAGGAAAGCTTCGAACGAATTCCTTCGTCCGGTTGCAGAAGCTATTTGAAAACGGACTCCCGCTGATCGAAGTCACTGACGAAGGCGATGCCGAAAAATTGCTCAAAAACCGCCATTACTTCGCGGATCGAGCGCGGTCGCTGCGAGGCCGCGATGATCAGATCGCTGCCGGCCATTTCGGAGGTTGGCTCGGGCGGTATCGATCCACACTGGCCCGTGCCATCCGGGCCGACACAGAAGCCCGCCAACGGAGTTCGACCCGCGGCCGCCGCGGAGCGCCATCGCTGGGATAACGGCACGAGCTTTCGCTGTGGTATTCGGAAATTGGAAGTCAAATACCGTCCTGTGAAGTGACACTGCTTCGGGCAATACTCCTGAGGTGGCACAATTTTGGGGATATGAATCACAACTAAGGCTCGACGAGTGAGGTCGTCGGAGCAAAGTACCAAAGATGGAAATGCGGGCGAGCCTCCAACGGGAACGCCCGAGAAATCGGATAAAATGACGAGCTATGCCGCTGGTATTCGTGCACGGTGTAGCGAATCGCATGGACGATCGCGGAAACCTCGAGAGTTTCCAAAACACAGTCGAGCCGCTTTTGCGCCGCTATGTTGCACCTGTGATCAGCGCCGATACGTCTAAGGCTGTGATTGAGCTTGCCTATTGGGGCGGCTCCGGCGTCAAGTTTGCATGGAACGGCACATCTAGGCCGCCTTCGGCCCTGCTGGGCATGGGCGCACAAGGCATGGCCGATGTGGCTGAACGTGCGGCGGCTCTTTCGTCCCTGCCGGAATCGCGCAAGCAGTTGCAGGTCTCCGCGCCGGAAACCTCAGGGCCAACTCCGCGGGGACTCATCGAGGGCGGGGCAGTCCAACGTCCGCTTCGGCCCGCTTAGATAAGACGGATGGCGATTCGCTCAGCAATCTGTTGGCAGCGTACATCGGCAGCCAACTGGCGCCTGGGCCGCAACAAACCATAGCTTTGATCGCGGCCGATGAGGCGGCGCACGATGGGCACGTGCAGCAGGCCGTAGCGTCGGCACCGGATGTGCGCGCCCAAATGGATGTGCTTCGAAAAGCGACTCAGGAGCGGTTGAGTGCCGAAGCAGGCTTGGTTGGAATGGGGTCGGACTGGTTTTCCAAGGTGACGGACACCATCGGAGAGACCGTGTCGCGGATTGGCAACGCGCCCGGCGCGATCGCGTCCACCGTATTGCCTCGAACTGCGAAAGCCGGTCAATGGTCTGGTCACGCTATTTACGGGGGATGTGTTCGTTTATCTCATGTCGCGCGGCAACGCACAGCACCCTGGAGCGATCCCAGATATTGTGATGAACACGATCGCTAGAGCCAAGCAATCTGCGCCTGCTGAGCCGGTCATCGTGCTGACTCACAGCATGGGGGGGCAGATCGTCTATGATCTGGTCACGCATTTCCTTCCCGGCGCGCAAGGGCCACGCATCGACTTCTGGGCCGCCACGGCATCTCAGGTCGGGCTATTCGAGGAAGAAAAGCTATTCCTAGCGAGCCAGCCGCAATACAGCGCGGCGCACAACAACAAGACGCCGTTCCCGGATAGAAGATACCTTGGCGCTTGGTGGAACGTCTGGGACAACAACGACATCATCAGCTATACGGCAGCACCGATCTTCGAAGGTGTGGACGACGAGTGCTTCAACAGCGGCATCAGCTTCGTGCAGGCGCACAGCGAGTATTTGGCCCGGCCCAGCTTTTACCGAAAATTTGCGGACAAGTTGAAACACGCCATGGAAAAGAACTGGAATCGTCCATGAGTTTATCTCCCGTAGAGGGCCGCGCGGGGCTTTGGAAATCGGATGCATGGAACGATGGCGAACCGGGCTTATTCGCGCTGGTCATCGGCGTGTCTTCATATAAGCATCTTGACGGCGGACCTGATCCAGCGCCCACGACGTACGGCCTAGGGCAGTTGCAAGTCTCGGCCGTAACGGCCTACCGCTTCCAGCAATGGCTTGGGAGGGATTACAAGCGCCCAAAGACACCGCTTGCGCTGTGCTGGATGCTGCTATCGCCGACGACGCGCGAGCTCGCGGCCGAACCGGCGCTTGCCACAAACCCGCTCACGCCGACGTTCGAGAACTGCGAGAAGGCCATCGGCGAATGGTTCGCAGCCATGTCGAGACTGCCGGCAAGCGCCGCCGCAGATAGCCGCTCATTGTTTCTATTCAGCGGACACGGGCTGGAGATGTTCGAGGACAAGCAGATCTTGCTGCCAGCCGACTATCTATGCCCCCCGCTTTGTTCAGTGAATAAGGCTGTCAGTACGCTGAATTTGAGCCGCGGTCTGAAGGCGCTCAAAGTGCCGCGGCATTTCTTTTTCCTGGATGCTTGTCGCAACGATCACGACAGCTTAACCAATGTCTCAACAGTGGAAGGAACGCAGATCCTCAATGAGCTGAAAAACAGCTTGAATAATCCAGACTGCTTGGTTCCTCTGTTCTACGCGTCCGCCGCGGGCCAGCAAGCGTTTCAGCCGACCGATCCGAAGAACACGACGCTGTTCGCGCGCGCCTTGCTGGAAGGCTTGCGCGCCCACGGGCTAAAACCAGAATGCAAAGACGGCACGTGCGTGATCGACTTGAATAAGCTGGAGCCGTTCGTGCGGGACCGGCTGGTCGCGATCATGCGCGATGAATATCACGCGACTTCGTTTCAGAAGGTGCGGCTCAGGGGCGATCACGTTGACGATCCGTTGACGGAAGTGCCGCGTCCCGTGCAACTGGAACCAGTTGAGCTCCCGGACGCTGACCAGATTTTGGAATCGGTACGATCAATCCGCTTCGATGCGCCAGACATCGCGCGCGGTTTTGACAGAGCGCACCATGTATTTGGTAGCGAGTACATGACCGGGATGTGGACGACGGGTGCCAGGCTTTTCGACGTACAGCGGAGACAATGGCGACTTTCGGGTGACGCATTCGTTATTGAGCAGGTCACCCGCGATCCCGAAGTGCGCAGCTCGCGTATCACGTTTCGCATCCAAGATGCGGTGCCGCAGAGGCTGTATTGGATCGAGTTGAGCGATGGCGGTCGGCGGTTTGGCTGCTTCGTCATGGAAGATTTGCCTGGATCTGTGCTATTCCGGGTTGATTTGGAAACCGAGGTAAATGTTGAAAACCACGAGCGCCGTTTGACTCGATTCGATGTGTCGTATTCGGAGCAGAACTCCTCGCGAGCCGGACAGGCCGCACGGATGTGGGACGAATACGAACAGGAGAGCGCAACTGCCGCCGCTAATGCGATGCCGGACTTGGTGGCTGACGCGCTTGAGGGATTTTTGCGCGAAAAGAAGGCACACCCTGTTTCGGCTGCAGTCGCCGGTTTGATTCTGTTGCGGGCACGCCGGTACGAGAAGCTGCATGACTGGTTGCGGAATCTGGCGAACTGGTATCCCGAGATTTCAGACGGACCTGTGCTGTGGGCGCAGCAATGTATGGATCAACCCGGTTCCAGGCAAGCGGCCATTGATGTGTTGCCGTATGTCCTTCGGCTTGAGAAGGGTCCGCTGCCGATCTTTGGCGAAAGTTTCAGCTTTGCTGCACGGCAGGTGCGCGCGTTCCTGGCTCTCGACGACCTGAGCCCCGCCGAGCGGGCCAGCTTGCAGGCCATTCAGTCGCGGCTCGACGAGACATTGCGGTGGTACCGTACTGGCGGCTTGTTTGCAACGTTTGCGGGACCGTCGAACGCCGGTATCGGGCCGGAAGCTTGGTTGCGCGCCTGAAAGGCCTCTACGCTTGTAATCTCCCGCTGACGCGACGCAAGCGGACCGAACGCGGTACGGTTAGCCGGTGCGCACTAGCGTTACTCCTCCGAACTCACTCTTCTAGGAAGCTTGAGTTCAGGCGCGCTCTACATACGGATGTCACTGACCGGATTGCGAGTCGAGCGCACGCGGTCCGAAGTTAAACGCTGCAAAATAGGTCGCGCTAGAGCGTAAGTCCGGTCCTAAGTCGCGATTCAGTTCGCTTTCGGCCAACCCCGCGATGCGCTGAGATCTACCCCGATCACTGAATGTCACGCAAGTCCGTCGCCACGGCCTACCGGGTAGGCGAGATCACCTCGCCCTCGGAAGGAGCAATATGCAAGGCGACAAACGAAACGAAGAGGTCATCGAGCAACTTGGCGGCGAAGCCGTCCCCGGATCGGGTTTTGAGGAAGAGCCGTCCGACGGCGACGAGGAACAGGAGGAGGAAGGATGACCTCCACCGCCGAAGCGACTGTCGCCAAACGTGATCACCGTCAGGAAGTCACGGATTTGATCGTCAAAATGCTCGAGGAAGGCGTCGCACCGTGGCAGAAGCCGTGGCAATCGTCCGGTGTGCCGATGAATCCGACTACGGGCCGCGAATACCGCGGCGGCAACGCCGTCCACCTCATGGCCATGGGTCTGGCGCGTGGGTACGACGACCCCCGCTGGATGACGTATAAGCAGGCGACCGAAAACGGCTGGCAAGTACGAAAGGGCGAAAAGGGAACCCACATCGAATTTTGGGAAGCGAAAACGACCAGTTCCGAAAAGAGCTCAGGCGTGGATTCCACCGGAGACCGCGAGCACCACGAGGAAACCGGACGCCGCCGACTGATTCATCGCGTCTATACCGTCTTCAACGCGAAGCAGATCGAGGGAATCCCGGCCTACGAGCGCCGGTCAGAACTGACTTCGAAGTCGCACAGAGTGGCGAGCGCATTCTGGTCAACTCCGGCGCGAGAATCGCCCACGATCAGCGTGATAGTGCCTTTTACGATCGCCGCTCAGATAGCATTCATCTCCCTCCGAAAGAGGCCTTCAGCGATGCGCCCGGCTACTACGGTACCGCTCTCCACGAGCTTTCCCACTGGACGGGACATCCGTCACGTCTGAACCGCACGACTCTCAACGACTCGTACCGATTCGGCGACTTGAACTACGCAAAAGAGGAACTGCGTGCCGAACTTGCCAGCGTCTTCATTGCTGCCGAGCTCGGCGTGCCTCACGATCCCGCGAATCACGCCGCGTATGTCGGCTCGTGGATAAAAGCGCTGAAGGACGACAAGCACGAGATCTTCAAGGCCGCCCACGACGCCTCTGCGGCGGCAGATTACGTGATCCGCCTGGAGCGGGAAATTTCGAAGGCGGAGTCGCTCGAAATTTCCGATAGCACGTCGGATCAAGTTCGAGATGAAACTGAGGATCTGGGCAGGGATCGCGATGCTGCAGCGCGCGATGGAGCGGAGTCCGTATTGCCCGCTCAGCCGGACGCACGCGAAAACTCGCGGTTCGTGTCGCGATTTGAGAACGGGACGGGAACGGTTGCGCTTCACGATAAGCGCATCGGAACCGATCAGCACACAGCGGTAACGTCAGAAGTCGGTCGTGACGATTCGGACGGGACACCACGGGGCAGTCTTGCTTCATCGTTTGCCGCCGTAAAGGTGGTCACAGCAACTTCCCTTGGTGATACGGCAAAAACATTTGTTGCGCAAACGCAGAGCGGCACGTATCGCGGCGAAATCATCGGCGAGACCGACCTGCACGTGATTCAGCGCCTCTCCGCGCAATCCGCAGTTGCGCATATGAAACAGCTTCTGGAGAAAACGCCGGAGGTTGGGACGAACGCGGTTATCAGCTACTCAAACGAAAAGGCCTCGATTCGCGAGTGGCGGGACAGGACTCGCACTCACGAGTTAGCCAGATGACGAGCGGCTCGCACGCATACCGCACGCCCCGCGACCCAGGCGGGTTTCCATTCGGATACAACTGGCGGGCAACGGGCCTCGGACTCACACTCCTCGTCGGGTTCAACCTCGCTGCGACGCAGTTCATCGCGGCTCATTTCCGATATCAACCGGCGCTCGGCCGACCCTTATTTCGTATCGGCCGGGCGTATCTGTATCAGCCGTTCGCGTGGTGCGTTTGGGGATACCGAAACTGCACAAACCGCGACGAACGCGTACGGAAGCCGCTGTTCGAAGGCGAAATGATTGTGCTCGGCGGGTGTGTGCTTTCGATGCTCGCCTTTTTTGCACAAGCAAACCGACGAGCCAGAAGGCTTTCCGAGAATGCAGAGGATCTCCACGGTTCTGCTCGATGGGCTACTGCGAAGGACGTTGAAGCAACAGGGTTGACGCGCGCAGAGGGCGGCGTATACGTCGGCGGCTGGTACAGCGATTCGGTGCAACGGCTCATGTATCTCCGGCACAACGGCCCGGAGCACGTTTTGGCATTCGCGCCCACGCGCTCGGGAAAGGGCGTGGGCCTCGTCATACCGACACTGCTGGCTTGGGAGGAGAGCGCGGTCATTTACGACATCAAGGGTGAGAACTGGGCGAAGACGTCCGGCTTCCGATCCGCGTGCGGTCAGGTTTGTTTCAAGTTCTCGCCTGTTGAAGAAGTCACGTCATCGAGATTCAACCCCCTCGCTGAGGTCCGGCTTTTCACGCCGCGCGATGTTTCCGATGCGCAGAACATCGCGGACATGATCATCCGAAGCAGCGAAGACAGTCCCATGGAGCGCCACTGGGAGGATAGTGCGGCATCGCTCACGACCGGAATGATCCTGCACGCCTGCTACAGCGCCGCTGCCGACTACCGGACAGCTTGCCTTGCCGATTTGGCCGCATTATTCACTCGTCCGGGAGTGGAGTTTCGCGACACGCTCAACGAAATGCTGAGCTATCCCCACGATCCTGAATACCGGCACGGCTGGAGGACGCCCGCCGGGCTCCGCGCGGCGACGCACCCGGTTGTTGCCGAAAAAGCGCAAGAGATGCTCGACAAGGAAAGCAAAGAACTCTCCGGCGTCCTTGCAACTGCGAAGACCGCACTCGCGCTTTACAGCGACCCTCTCGTTGCGCGGAACACCGCTTCAAGCGACTTCACCATCAACGACCTCGTCAACCACGATAGACCGGTATCGCTCTATCTGGTCGTGCCCCCGTCGGACAAGATCAGGCTGCGGCGATTGATCCGCCTCATGTTCACGATGGTGGTCAATCGGCTTACCGAACGCATGGCGTTCGAGGGTGCCGAGCAAAAGCGGAACAGGCATCGGCTCCTGTTTCTGATCGACGAATTTCCGAGTCTGAACCGGATGGAGATCTTCGCGGACGCACTGTCGTACATGGCGGGATATGGACTCAAAGCCTACCTCATCGTGCAGGACGTGCGCCAGATCGTAGACGCCTACGGGCAGAACGAAAGCATCGTTTCCAACTGCCACGTTCGAGTTGCGTTCGCTCCGAACCAGGTCGAGACCGCCGAACTCCTGTCCAAGATGACCGGAACGACGACAGTTCAGAAAGCGAGTTTCAACTTCTCGGGTTCACGTTTTGCGCCGGTGATGTCGCACGTGAATGCAAGCGTGGATCACATCGAGCGTCCTCTGATGACGCCAGATGAAATCATGCGGCTCCGGCCGCCGAAGAAAGAGGGCGACGGCGACTCAGAACGAATCACCGAGCCAGGGGACATGCTGATCTTTGTTTCCGGCCACTACCCGATTCTCGGCATGCAGATGCTGTATTTCGCCGATCCTGAACTCGCGCGGCGCGCGGCTATTCCGCCTCGGAACGGCGCGACCGAACGCATTCCCAGGCCCTCGGCGCGGATCGACGCCTCCGAGTTCATCACCGATGAAGACATTACCAGTGAGCTGGAACGCGGGTTCGTCGAAGAGCTGAGGCGCGGGTAGCTCAATGCAGATGAACCGCATTGAACTCGCTGGATACCTTGCCGCGAAACCGGAGCTGCGATTCTTGCCTTCGGGCACGAAGGTCGTGAATGTTCGTTTGGGCGAGACGTACCAGTTCGTCGGTCGCGACGGCAAAGCGCAATTCCATACGAACTGGCACAGCCTGGTTTTCTACAACGAAATCGCCGATGTCGCCATGACGTATGAACAGGGCGAGAACATCTACGTCGAGGGCAGCCTTCAGCAAAGAAAGTTCACTCCGGCAGATGGCGTGACCCGGACCGTCCATGAAATCCATGTCAAGGCTTGCCACGCGATTACCGCGTCACGCCTTGAACGTCGGTCAACACCTTCGCCCGAGAATGTGGAGCAGACAGGGCCTCTAAGTGCAAGCAATGCTGACTGGCGGGTTTGAAAAGAGGCGCGGCATGCGTCGGATCGGAACGATAGCGAAGGTGGGCATGCTCGCTTGCATCGTGCCGTTCGTCATCTTCGGAATCTCGGGGCTGCGGATCAGCACCTCCCCTTCATTGCCCATTGGGCTTTACCGAATCACGAGCGACCAAACTGCGCCGTTGGTCGAGTTCTGCCCAGCCGAGCCGTATGCCTCGTTCGCCGCAGCACGCGGCTATCGCTCGGCTGGCAACTGTCCAGATGGTGCGAGTCCGCTGATGAAGCCCGTCGTTGCGCGAATGGGTGATCGCGTTCAGGTATCCAGGAGCGGTCTCGAAGTGAATGGGGCACTTCTATCCAACACGGCTCCGATGCCGGTCGATGCCCAGAAGCGTCCCATGACGGCATGGCCCAGTGGTGATTACACCGTCGCGCCGGGTTGGGTATGGGTTGCGTCCTCATACAACGCCCGCAGCTTTGATAGCCGGTACTTCGGCCCGATTCGGACTGCCTACATCCGATGCCATCTAAAACCGTTCATTGTTCTGCCTTGAAGCTTCTAGCAGCAGCGGCCATCGGCCTGCTGATCCCGACCACCGCGCACCAGGTTGCAGTCGCGCTGACTGCCTTTGTTCCGGTTCTGTGGCTCTCGCAGTACCATCGCGGCTGGGCCTACGCAAGCTCGGGCGCATACTACTGTGGCCGCGATCTGGCCGGTGATTCCCATCGTCGACCGATTCAACGGCTCATGGCTGATCGGATTGGCGATTTGGGCTGGAGCGGCTCTGCTACTGGCATTGCCATGGTGTCTGTTTCGACCGCGAACGCCGAAAAACGCGCTTTGGTGTGGGCCGGCTGCGATGCTCCTCACAATCGTCCCGCCGCTCGGAATCATCAGCGTGGCGTGTCCGCTCTCCGCAGCAGGCTACCTTTTTCCCGGAATGAAGATCGTCGGCCTCCTCGCGTCTGTCCTGCTTCCTGGCGCGGTGCTCTGGCGACCCCGAACGGTCCTGCCGATTGCCGCCGCAGTGGTGCTGGTCGCGAATGCCCGCAACGCGCTGAACCCGCCGCCCAAGCCAGATTGGGAAGGAGTCGACACGATTGCTGAGGACGCCCCCGATGCGTTCGGTGATTACCGTCGAATCGAAGCCATGCTCGACCGAGCCGAATCGTCACGCGCTACAGTCATGGTGTTTCCAGAAGCAACAGTCCGAAACTGGACACCGACAACGACGATGTTCTTCGAGGACCGCATCCGGACGCTTAGCGCGCTGGGGAAAACGATAGTCGCCGGCGCGCTTGTGCCAGGTGTAAACGGACAGTACCGCAACGTTGTCGCCCTGTTCGGCGCGCAGACCGCTACTATCGATCAGCGCGTTCCGGTTCCCGTCGGGATGTGGAGTCCTTTCCATCCGAGTGTTCCGCTCCGGCTTTTCTCAACTGGAGTTTTTCGGGTTCGTGAGCAACAAGCCGCAGTACTCATCTGCTTTGAGCAGTTGCTCGCGTGGCCGGCTGTCATCCCGACGTTTTCGAATCCGGCGATCGTGATTGCCGTTTCGAGAAGTCCAATCCCCTACGGATCGAGCTTGGTGAGGTTGGAGTCTCTTTACTTGAACGGCTGGGCTCGGTTGTGGCATGCAACACCTATCAGCGCCGCAGCGGAGTGCGCAAGCCAGCACCGCCTCTGAGACTCGAATCTGCGTGAGCACAAGGCAGCTCGTGTCACTCGATGGGCAATGGCTCAAGCGACGCGGAAGCCGGATTGTACCTGAACTTTACAATCTCGTTCGACCGTATTTTCGAGATCACATCATCGATGACGTGCAGCGGCACCAGAAACCACTCACGCGGGATTATAGGGTTGCCAAACCGATCCGTAATCGTGATGTTGAGCCGGGCCGGTTCAAAGAACGTATGAATCACGTTCTCCAGTCGTGCCCGATTGATGTTGGAGAGTTCATAAGTGGCGACGACCTCAACATCGCCCATGAGAAACGTGGGATCGAGCTTGGCATTGGCAAGCCGTTTCTTGATGTCCCCGCCCGTGACCCCTATTTTGTGGATGACGTTCCGGTGTTCTTTGATTGTTGGATAGTCGGAATTACTACGCAGTACGTAAATCCAACCCGTTCCTACATCGCCGTCCTCAACCGCATCGGAGAATAGGGGGCGCGGGCCGTCCATATCTTATTCCGCTCCGGCACTGCCGCCCTCTTCCTCCCCGTTGGAGAATAGAGGGCCGAGGGATGAGTCGGTAATGCGGCGACCGGCATCATCCTTGTACAAAGCTCGTTGGAGCGAACGCATCAACAAATCACTTTCGGTGCCGTTATCGTAAATAACGCGAAGGCGGGCGTCCGTCGCACCGTTTGAGGATTTGATAAACGCCCCTATCTCGGCAACATAGGTAATCTGGCCGCCAAGGATGAAAAACTCTCCTTGTTCGATGCTGGCATCCACTTTGAACCGGCGACCTTGCCGTCTACCGGATTTCAAATCGTCCTGGACGGTGCGGAAGAGCGGTTTGAACCTCTCGAAATCAGCGCACGCCGTGCGCTTTGCAACCTCTTCAGCCGCGCGAATTTCGGCGCGCGGTTTCACGTGGGTCAGCTTCGTGATGTCTTTTTCGCGAGCCTCCAGGACGCCGAGTTCCGCCAGCAGCGCGTCGTCGCCGAGATCGTCTGCGTCAACTTTGGGGATGGGCGGCTGCCCATTGAGCAAACCGTGCCGGTCGAAGTTCGCAAGAACCTGGCGGCACTCTTCCGAAGCGCGAATCCTGTCGAGCCGGACAGCATAAATGCGTTCAAAGATGTCGTTGTTATCGGCGTTGCCCGGCAAACGTCCACGCTCTTCAAAGAAGCGCTCGATATCTTCAAATCCCGCAATGATACGCTCCTCCCGCGGTGAACGGCTGGAGGAGGTTTGTGATTCAACCTCTACGCCAAGTTCGGCGAGAAGCGCATCATCTTCATCGGTGAAACGGGATTCAGCCATTGACTGCCTCCGCTTTCATGCGGGTGAGGAATGCAATTCCCTCGGCCATCTTCTTTTCCCAGGGGTCGGTGGATGTGAGAGAAGGGAGCCGGCCGCGCTCCTGCCTGAATTTCAGGGCGCGTTTCGCCAACTGGCGGGCTTCTTCGAGCGTGAGGCTCACTTTCTTGCCTGCAATCACGGCCTGGACTTGCTTGAGGCTGTCCTCTGTCATGGCCTTTGCCAAAATGGCGTAGGCTTCGCCAAAGGGGTTGATGCGGTCGATAAGGTCAATGTCCAGCTCGGTCACATTCAGCGCGAATTTGCGAACCCCATCGATCAGGGCTGTGTTGCCGCCGTTAACCGATCCTTCATTGAGAATCTTTTTCGCCTGCTGTGTCAGGTTCATCGCGGCGATGGCGTGCTGTCGCACCGCTTCCTGATCCTCTTCCGCCAGCTCCGGGTACTTGTCCTTCACAATCTTGCCCATGCGCACCTGGGTCAGTTCCTCCGGCACCGCCTCGGTGTCGAACAAGCCGCGCTCCAGCGCGGTCTTGTCCTGCACAAAGGCGGCGATCACCTCGTTTAGGTCTTCCTGGCAGATGCGGGCGGCCTCCTTGCTCTGCGGCTCCGCCAGCCCTTTGATTTCAATCTGGAATTGCCCCGTCTCCTGGTTGAATCCAACATTCTGCTTCTTGGGATCGTAGCCGCCTTCACCGTAGTCAAAGCCATCCATGGGCTCGCTGGCCGTCGTCTTCGGCGTGAAATTGAACTTAGGCGCTAGCACCTGCTCCATGAGCAGGCTGGCCGCTATTGCTTTGAGCGTGTCGTTGATCGCGTCCGTTACGGCTTCTTCGGACGCATCCGGCTCGGAAATCAAATTCGTAAATCGCGCATGCGTCTTGCCCTTGGCATCGCGGGTCGCACGCCCGATGATCTGAATAATTTCCGTGAGGCTCGCACGATAGCCGACCGTGAGCGCATGCTCACACCAAATCCAGTCAAACCCTTCCTTCGCCATCCCAAGAGCGATGATGATGTCCACGTAATCGCGATCCGTCTTGATGGCCGGGTCTTTCAAAGCGGCAGATACCTGGCCCTGCCTACTTGGATCGACCAGATCGGCGATTCTCAGCACCTTCCCCTCTTTGGTTTTCACAAGGTAGAAGCCGGTTTTCGGGTCAGTGTCCTGCCACTCGCCCAAGCCGTGGAGGATATTTTCGACTTCCTTGATTTTGTCCTTCGTGCTCTCGCGGGAATTGACGTTCGGGATATGAATGATGGTCTTTTCGTCGGCGCTCAGAACATCGAAGATCGTCTGAGCCTCCGGTGCATCCTGCTCCAGGTAAGACCCAGTGTAGAAATAATAGCCGATGTTCAACTGCTTGAGGTACTGGTAGCCGTTGAGCTGCTCGTAATAGGTGTAGGTCACGGTCTCGAACCTGGATTTGTCATGGGGCGATAACACCGGGTCTGCATCGCCACGAAAATAAGAGCCGGTCATCGCCACAATGTGCACCTTGTCCCGTGCGATGAACTGGCCGAGATACGTCCCGAGTTTGTTGTCCGGGTTCGCACTCACATGGTGGAACTCGTCCACGGCTATGAGGCAGCCGTCAAAAACCTCGGCTCCAAAGCGGTCAACTGCAAACCGGAATGTGGCATGCGTGCACACCAATACGCGATCCGCACTCTCCAGGAAGATCCTGACGGAGTTCACCTTGCCGCCGTTGTCATCCCCCGGAGCATTGCAGAGATTCCATTGGGGTGCAACTTCCCAATCCGCGAAGAATCCGTATTTCGACAGCGGCTCGTTATTGAAACTCGCGCCGATGGCTTTCTCAGGCACTACGACAATAGCTTTCCTGACGCCCTGGTTATGCAGCTTGTCGAGCGCGATGAACATCAGCGCCCGACTTTTGCCCGAGGCCGGAGGGGATTTGATCAGCAGGTATTGCTCACCGCGCTTTTCATAGGCGCGCTCCTGCATGACGCGCATGCCCATTTCGTTCGCCGTGGTCGAGCTGCCGTTGCCCACGTAATTTACGGTTACGGAGGGGATAGATTGTTTCTGGCTCACCTGGCAACCTTCTTCCGTCCGGTCTTGCTGTTTTCGACCGGCACAGTCTGCTTGGCCGTCATCTTTGTGTAAAGCTCGAAGAGCTTTTCCAGCCGTTCGGTGTCGTTCTTGAATCGTCGCCCGATATAGATACGCTCCAGTACCTCGTCATTGCGCTCATGCGCGTGACGCAAGTTCTCTGGCATGTTGTCGGGATCGTAGAGATCGGCGATAGTCGCCGGGAAATGCGCTTCACGTGCGAGTAAAATGTCTTCTGCGCATTGAGCAAGATCGGACTTGTTTTTTTCACTGAGTAGTGGAACGGGGAAGGTGTTCCAGCCCAACTTATTCGAGTAAGAGAAGTCTGTTCTCATGCGAACGCATACGGTACCGATCCAAGTCCAATGTAGACGGGATGCGATCAGCGCGAAATTCCAGAGGGGAGCGTCGTATAGCGCGAAACATTTGTTGGAGATTACACACTGGTAGTCCAGAAGATCCACTGGCAAGTAGGGCCTGTTCTCGGATGACACAACTGGAATCGCTAAGAGATGGTGCTGGGCGGAACGCATCTCGCGGAACTGGTGTGGTCGTTTCACCATTCCATTGGAAATAGCATCTTTCGATTTGGCTCGAACCGTCTCACCTTCTTCTATACGATCCCGCACGTCTTCTACGTCAAGCAGTTCTTCCGAAGGTTTGCTTTCGAACCAGAAGCAGCGTCGCGGCTTTGCCGAGATGACTTCAGTAGAGCCGTAGAATTTCCTGATGAGCGTCTCTGGAATGCCAGCGTTTACGTATTTCTGGCTGGTATCTCTGTTAAACAGCAGGTGATCGGATAAACCATAATAGTTGCCTTTTACCATCTTTGGTAGGGCTGATAGCGGATCAGACCTTTGCGCGACCCAATAATTATCCTGAGCGAGTAAATACGCATTGATGTTGGCTGCGCTGATCTTTGTGTCTCCATCAAAGATAAGTGGCTTTTCTGCTTCAAGTCCTCCACCGATACAGACGACGGTAACACCCGCATCATTAGTCGCCAGGTTGCTCCACTTGAAGGATCGGACGGCAAAAGTGAATTTTACGCCCGCTTCGAATAGCGGACGCCAGAAGTTAGAAACATGCTGGCCTTGGGCAATGCTATTGGTTGCAACGAAGGCAAATTGTGCTTTGGTTTGCTTTGTATATTCAAATGCTTTGAAAAACCATCCGCAAACATAATCAAAAAGCCCCCAATTCTCTAGCCTCCGGTCAAATAGGTTCTTTAGATCCTCTTTCTGAACCTCGGTTTTTCTCGCGTTTCCTTTATACGGCGGGTTTCCGCAAATGTAGGTTTCGCCGCCTTCGTTCTCAAAATCGATCTGAGCTTGGTCGAGTGGCGTGGCAAAGAGATCATCGGCCTGGAGTTTGACGCCTGTGCCCGTGGGAGGACAAATACTGAGCCAATCCAGCCGTAATGCATTGCCACACGTGATCCAATTTTGCTGGTCGAGTGGCAGAAATTCCGCCAGAGCGACCTTCTGGCCGCGATAGATCACATCACACTGATATTCCGCGATGACCAAGGCAAGCCGCGCGATCTCCGCTGGGAAGTCCCGAAGCTCGATCCCCCGGAAATTCGTAAGCGGAATTTCTGAGCGTAGATTCGGCTCGCCCCGTCGGCGGTTAATCTCCGCTTCGATCTCACGCATTTGCTTGTATCCGATGACCAGGAAGTTGCCAGACCCGCAAGCCGGGTCGAACACCCTGATCTTTGCCATGCGTTTACGGAGATTGAGGAGCATGCGGTGGTTGTCGCCCGCCTCTTCCAATTTGGCCCGCAGGTCGTCCAGAAACAGGGGATTAAGCACTTTCAGGATGTTCGGGACGCTGGTGTAGTGCATCCCGAGAGCGCCACGCTCCTCGTCTTCGGCCACGGCCTGAATCATCGAGCCGAAAATATCCGGGTTAATCTGTGTCCAATCCAATCCGCCGACATGCAACAGGTAAGAGCGGGCAATCTTGCTGAAGCGCGGAACGTCCGTGCTGCCGGAGAACAGGCCGCCGTTAACGTACGGGAACTGATCGGCCCAACTGCGAGTATTTGCCGCGTTGCGATAGCGATTATCCGGCACGCCGTTGTGGGTCGTCGGCGTATTCATGGCGCGGAAGATTTCGCTAATTACGACGTGAGTGTTGGAGGAATCCTTCGCGCTCATCTGCTCAATGGTGGACGTGAACAGCGTCTTGCCGTTGAAAATGTCCGTGTCTTCCGCGAAAAAGCAGAAAATCAGGCGCGCCATGAAATGATTCATGTCGTGGCGGCGGTCGGCGGTTCCCCAATCGGGGTTGTCCTTCAGCAACTCCACATACAGCTTGTTGAGGCGGCTCGTTGCCCGAATATCGAACGAGCTTTCGCGGATTTGCCTGACCGTGGTGATGCCCGCAAGCGGCAGGAAAAATCCGAAGTGATTCGGGAAGTCCTTGTATGCGCAGGCAACCGTCTCGCCGCTGCTGATGTCTTCCGCCTGGAAGTCTTCGCCGTCCGTGGCAAGGATGTATTTGGCTTTCTGCCGGGCCGTGGAGGGGCTGGCCTTGAGTTTGGCGAGGGTCTTGATCACATCCCCGGCAGGGCACACGGCAAGGTGGATATTGTTGTATTGAAGCACTCCGCCTTCGATATCGGTCTTGTTGGTTTCCCGTTTGCGCAGCCGGTTGATTGTAGTGTCCTTGTTGCCGAAGGCTTCCAAAAACCGGTAGGGGAATTCGGCGGGATCGAAGGGCTGTTCCGCCAGTCTGGAGATTGCCTCTTCGATTTCTATTGCGTTCATTCAGGCTTCTATTCCGGGCGCTCAAGCTTCAGTGCACTGCCGCCGCCCGCCTTCATTTCTTCCTTTCTACGAATGCATGGAAGCATCTAAGCATGAAATCGCTGACCGTCTGCTCCGCCTGAGCCGCCGCTACCTTAACGGCTTTCACGTCTTCGCGGGGCCAACGTACCTGGAGCGGCATGGGTTTGGGCTGCGGAGCGCCTTTCTTATCGACGCCAGCTCGGGTTACGGGAGCGTCTTGGGTGACGGCAGTCGGCTTCGGCATCAGCGCATATCTTTCGTCATGTTTTCATGCTTGCATGAAGCCATGCAGGTACATTCTGCCACACTCATGGGGGCTCCGGAAAGTGCATCCTCCCTATTGCTCCTGGACTGCTTCACCCCTCGAATCGGAGAAGCCGGTCGAAGCGTAACAGCTTCGGATCATTACGATGGTCGAACTGACGAAAGTGGCTTCTAAATCCACCGTCCTGCAAGTCGGGTTACATGAAGGTTCGACCAAAGCACTACTGCAGAAACGGTTATACCAGCTCGATGCGCAGGTCGCGACCGATTGCGCGGGCGGCGCGGGTCAATGTCTGAAGCGTAACCGACGCATTTCCAGGCGCAAGAAATCGATCCAGGGCCGCGCGGCTGGTCTTCATCCGCCTGGCCATTTCCACTTTGCTGATCTTCTCTTTCTCCATCGTTTTCTGAATCTGAAATGCCACCGCTTCTTTGATCGCGATAGCACGGGCTTCCTCCAGAATGCCCTCTTCCTTGAGAAAATCCTCCAACGATGAGCCAATGTGCAGATTCTGTTTTTTCATCCAGCGATCTCCCTCATCCGCCGTCGAGCCAGTTCCAAGTCGCCCGGCGGCGTTTTCTGAGTCTTCTTGATGAAGCCGTGAAGGACGATCAGGAGACCGTCGTGGAAGCAGAACAACAGCCGTGCAAGGCGGTCGCTGCGCAAGTCCGACCGAACCTCCCACAATCCGTCACCTAGACTGCGGACTAGCGGCATCCCAATCGGCCAGCCGAACTGGACGCGCATCAGGTTCACGCCGATCACCTGGCGGTCCGCTTTATCCAGCTCGCGCAACCAGTCGAGCACAGGTTCCCGTCCCGCCGCTGTACGGTAGAACAGAACCGGTATTTCCGGCATTTGTTCCGCCACGGCTTCAACCCTCAGTATGTACCGTTTTCGGTACATTGTCCAGTTTTGGCTGAATGTGAACGCTGTGAAGCTCGGTTAACCGGCTCATGACTCGCGTCGCCACAGCTTCGATGAGCGCAGCGGGCGTGGTCGCCGGCAGGCGAGCACCCGATTCATGTGGTCCAGCAGCCAACTCGTCAGTGAGCACTTCAATGAGTGCATCGACGCTCTCATCGACGTTTCTGAAATTCTCAATTTTTCGGATCGCGTGCAGAACCGTCGTATGGTGCCGGCCGTTGTAGAACTTTCCGATCTGCGGCAGGCTCCAATGGCCCACGTGCTTTGCCAAATACATGGACACGTGACGGCTGAAGCACGGACCCGCTTCGTTCCCCGTAACGCGGCCAGGCCCAAGGTGCCCAGACACAACCTGCTCAATTCGCGCGAGCGATACGCGCCAGATCATTCCGCGGTTAAGAACGGCGTGCATTTGAAACCTCCTGTGTCAAAACTGCGGTTGCGCGATTAACCCACAGCCCAGTTCCGTCCTCGTTAATTCTGGCCGGGCATTCCGGCCACAGCGCCCGAACGAGATCGAGCCAGCCCGCGAGCTTTTCGCGGAACTTGCGTGGACGCGAATAGCCGCAACTGCCGAGCTGATTCACGAGTCCGCTCGATCCAAACAGCGGAACGCATTCGCGGCCTCGCGCGATGAAGCAGCGGTACGAAAGCCACGTAAATAGATCGAGCGCCGCAGGCGAGCACGAAAGCGCCTTGGCGGCTTCCATGTCGGTCGGGATCGGGTGATCCAGAATTTCCCGGAAGAACTCCTCGCTCAGGACAATTTCGTTCTGCAAGTCACCCGGCAGCGTATCCTGCGCGGAATCGCGGGCATACCAGATCCTCGCTTCGCTCATGAAATTGAATCGGGCACGGTGAACGACCTCGGCGCGTTCGCGCTGCGTATCCGTGCCGAAGAAGATCGTCGCTCCGAAGATTCGCTGGAAGGCTCCCATCAGCCGCCGATACTGGGTCCCACCCTGTTGCATACCGAAGGTGTGCAGCATCTGCGCCGCGCTCCGAAAACGAATTACTCGACTCTGCTGTTTGATCGCCAGCGTTGCCAGGAAGATCGGAACCAGGCGGTCCTGACCCCACGGCAATCCGTATGCTGGGTGCCCGGTTACCTGAAGTAGGAATTGGCCGTTCCGCCGTTCATGTAGTAGCTGGCCCGTAGCGGGCTTCTTCACGGGCAGCCCACAGAGTACGAACGGTCGCGACGCGAAGCCGAGGTTCTGGCTCGCTTCGTGCCGTTTCAGCCGAACGCAGGCGATCGCTTCTGCGCGGCGAAGCCGCTGTTTTGAGACGACGAGCCCAGCGTGAGTCTCACGAAGAATCGCTCCGGCCGATCTGAGGCCGGAACATGATCGTTGTTCCACCCGGCCACATTCATGGCCGAGACCGCGAAGCGCGAATGTGACGGATTTGTGCCAATTACCCGCCGCCAAGCGGCCTCATCGCAGGGACAGCCGCACTCTAACCCGTTGTAAATACGTCAGATCAGGTGTGCTGTTTAGCTTGAGGTGCTAGCGGGTAACTCCGTGGGGGTTCAAGTCCCCCTCTCCGCACCAGTAACTAACGGAGGCCAATGGACTTACTAAGTTCTAAATGAGCATTACTTCGCCGCGGAACGCACTAGCTTAACTCAGTACAATGCGTTTATTGAGTGTTCATGGCACGGCATATCAATAAGATATGTACCGTAATCCGAAATCCGCACTAGTCTTTGTGCCGTAAATGTGCCATTGTTCCCCTTGTATATATCTGCGGCCTTCACACAAGTCCAATCGTGCATACGTGTTGTTTCGGTTGCCTTTCTTAAGCGCCGCCCGTACCGCATACAAGTCGCGATGACATCTGCTTTCGAAGGAACTGTCGCGCTCTGTTTCACCACCGTGGGCGACGCTGCAAGTTCGCGGCGCTCAACAGTGGAATGCAACGGCCCCTGAGCAGCTAATAGGCGCTTAACCGAATCGCTCGCGTTTTGCATGCGGAGTTTTCATTCATGCCCTCTCGGTTGGGCTTGGCGTCAGGGCAATTCCCGCGCTCCGGGTCGCCCCAATCGATCGGCCACGAAAGGAAAACAAAAAATGCTTTGCAAAAACCGCATCACTCTCATCGGCTTTCTAGGTCAGGCGGCCGACAGCCGCTCAACACCGAACGGCAATGTTTATACTCGCTTTTCACTCGCCACGAGCCGTGAGTTGGAAAGAGAGCGGAAGCGGCGAGTACACGACGCGCACCGAATGGCATCGCGTTATTTGCTGGAATCAGCTTGCGAACTGGGCCAGCACGTTGAAGAAAGGTGCTTACGTCGAAGTAGAAGGCGAACTGCGGTCATCGCGAGTACACCCCAGCGGAATCCAATCGCAGCATCCGCTTGGCGGAAATTTACGCGAACTCGATCCTTGCACTTGATCGCACTGCGGAACAGTCCGGCTCTGGTTCAGCTGATGCGCCTGTAGGTGATCAACCGGTCGACTGACCGGAGTGTCGGGCCTCGCAAAGCGGCCCCGGCGTGTTTCTTCAGGGTTGTGGATTCGAAGCCGCAGCTTGTGCGGACAAGCCCGAATCTATTTCCCAGAAGCCCGTTTCCCGCCATTTGGCACGAAGCCTAGCCAATGTGCTCAGATGAAAGAGACCTATCTTTCACCGTTATCGGTAGGAGGCGCCAGACCCACGCAAACTGGCACAGCCTAGGTCTTTATATTGAATTCGCCGACGTCCTTCTCTCGTGCGAGAAGGCCGACAACATTTGCGTGGAACGCCCGTCAACGCTGCGGGCATTTGCACCCACTATGCGCATTACTCAGCTCGTACGCCCAGCTTGGTCCAGCGCTGTTTCAGCAACACGTCTCCAACACGAGGGTTACGCGAGCTAACAGAGGCCGTTGCCTTGCGCCAGCGGGAAAAGGCCGCGAGGTCTCACCGGTTCTTCGGTTTGGTACCTAAGCGGTTCCCAGCGCTGCTAGTTACGGAAGACCCGCCGCAAAGCCGCCAACGCTTCTGTCACTCTGTATTACTCATCGTCCATCTCCGCTGGACACGCTTGGCATGCCGCAATTCTTGCAGGAACAGCAGTTTCGGGTCGTCCACCTCTGTGCACTGTCACAGTGCCTGTTACAAACCGCTGCCCGACGCCCACCCGCACGGCCGCTCTAAGATCGGCAACAACAAAGCCTGCGTTACACTTACACCGTTCCCCCGGGTTCTCCCGCCTCTGGCCATTCGAGTGCCACTCCCTGATGCCGACCAGGAGAAACACGAATGCCCAAAAGCCCCGCCGACCAGCTCAAGGAATGGACCCAGGCTCTGGCTGCCGATCAGTCGCAAAACGCCGATCTGTCGAAAGAAATCGACCGGCTAAAGAACCAGATTGCGGATCTCACCAAGACGGTCTCGGATATCGGCCAGAAGCAACAATCGTGGGAGAAAGCTACCCAGGCGGCCAGCCAGCAGCAAGCTGAATTCGCAGCATACGTCAAGACAAAAACGACCATGCTCGAAGCAACGGTGGCCAACCCGAAGGCCATCGTGGATGCCAAGGCTGCCGCGTTGCAGGCGCTCACCGACCTGCAGACCGCGGTGGACAACGCCACGGCCACGGCGACAGCCAAACAGCAGGCGTGGACGGATGCCAAAGCCGCTGCAGCGACGGCGGCGAATGCCTATAACGCCTACGCCGGTCTAGCCGCGACTAATGATGCCATTTTGAAAGATCTGACCGCACTGCGCACCGCGGCCGATAAAGAGGGCGCCGCCAACAACGTGGCACGCATGTATTTTCTGGTCCTGGTGATGACGGACATGATGAATAAGCTCGATCTGCCGGCGCCCGACGTGTACGCCACGAAATTGAACGGCTTGGCGTCCGATCTGGCCAGCGCAGGCCAGGTGGAAAAGCTCGCAAAGATCGCCGCAGACAAGGCCGCTGGCGACGCGGCGACAGCGCAGAAAGCCCTCGACGACGCCCGCTCGAAATGGCGTCAGACCGTGCTCGACTCGATCCCGAACGGTGGCGCGGCGGCCGCTGCGCCGCCAGCCGGAAACGCGCCCGCCGTGCAGCCCGCTCCCCCGCCGCCAGCCGGAAATGCGCCCGCCGTGCAGCCCGCTCCCCCGCCGCCAGCTGCATATCCGCCCGGCCAGCAGCCTCCTCCCGCGGCTGCACCAGCACCCGGTCCGCACGCCGCGGTCGCGCCTCAGCCGTGAATGACGCACAGAACATCCCTTGAGCCAACCACGATGAGGCCCGATGAAGTGGACCGGTCCAACATGGGCGAAGGCCGCTACGCAAACTACGCCGAAATCGGCCACAACGCGTACGAATTCGTGTTCGACTTCGGTCAGGTCTGGCTGGACGGCGATCTCGCCAGGGTCTACGTGCGCGTGGTTACCAACCCCGAAACAGCTCAACGCCTCTGCGGCGCGCTCGACAACGCGTTATCGGCTTACCGCACCACCTTCGGCGTCATCCGTCAGCAGTCACATCAGGATGGGCTCAGCGAGGACTGAAGGCACTTATGAGCAGCTATAAGGTCATCCTCGAAATCAGTAAGCTGCTCCAGACCACGCTATGGAGTGGCTTCAGCGGCGACAACGCCCTCACCCAGTACGTTCCGAACGTCGACGCCATCGTATTGTTGAATCCCGCCGATGCGGCCCTCCAGCCGAATCATAAGGTGTCGCTCTGGCTGTACCAGGTGCAGGCCAACGAGTTTCTTCGCAACCAGCCGCCTTTGCGTGTTCCACTGCACGACGATCAGATCCAGTTCCAGCCGCTTGTGCTCAACCTTTATTACCTGCTCACGCCCAGCACCGAAAGCGTCGAAGGCGACCAGATGGTGCTCGGCCGCTCGATGCAGATCTTCAACGACAACGCCACTCTGCTGCTTCAGAGTGCGGAGGATCCCGGCGTCTCGCAGGAACTGCGCCTCAGCATGTGCCTGCGCGACCTGCGCGAGTTGGCCGAAGTTTGGGAAGCGCTGCAGCAGCCCTATCGCCTTTCAGTGTGCTACGAGATCCGCCTGACTCAGATTGATTCGCTTCGCGTGCAGCGCACCGGCCGCATCAAAGACCGCGCGAACACTTTCCAGAGCGCGCCCGCAGCGGTGGGAGGATGACCATGGCGGCCACCTTCGAGATCTTCACCGCCACTCCGGTCGCCGTCCTCACGCTCATCGACCAGTTTGTCCAGGTGCGCGGCTCAGACGGGCAGTTCCCCCCGCCCATGGGCGCGGTCGCATTCCAGTTCATCGCGTCTCTTCCGGCCGGAGGGCCGGTGACGCTCGATACGCCCATCGTGCTCGCGACGCAGACCAACGGCCGCGGCATCTTCCTGTTCGCTGGCGAAGGGACGATCGGAGCGAGCGCCGTGCTTCGCATTCCAGCAGGCAAGTACAGATTGCTGGTGGCGTCCGATTACTACCAGCCTGTCACGCTCGATCTCGATTGGCCGCCCGATATTTCGGCCCCGCCGACGATGCTTCTAAAACCGGGACCTGCGTACCCGTTTCCCGATGTGACCATGGCTTCCAACCAGCTCACGCTGCTGAGCGGGAATCTTTATCAGACCGGCGGCGACCGAAAGCCGATCGCCAACGCGGTGGTCACCATCACCAATCCAGCCAACACGTGGCCCTTCGCCGTTTGCGCCACCGACGCCAACGGCGGATGGGTGCTGGCTATTCCGCTCGGCACCACCTCGCCGGCAGTCAACGTCACGCTGCATTTCGCGCTTCCCGACAATACCGCCTTTGATGTCCCCGCTGTCCCGGTGCAAACCGGCGCGGCCAACAGCCTGCCCCAAACGGCGCTGCGGGGGGCGGTGCTCACCACCATGGGCGCGCCGATTCCCGGCGCGGCCGTCACTGTAGCGGGCGTCGCGGGAACGTCCAGTTCGGGCCGCGACGGCGGATGGTCCTTCTATATGGCTCTCACTCAACCGGACCTGGCGGCGCTCGTAACAGCGACCGCGCCCAACGGCGGCAACCAAGCACAGAGCGTCCACATTCACAACCGACAGACGGTCCCCGTCCCGGCGTTCCAAATCGCGCCCAATTAAGGAGAAATCGATGCCTGAGTACTTATCCCCTGGAGTTTATGTCGAAGAGATTGAAACCGGGCCACGGCCGATAGAAGGCGTCAGCACGAGCACGACGGGCATGGTGGGCCAAACCGAGCGCGGCCCGACCGCGCCCCGCTTGGTCACGAGCTGGGAGGAGTATACCCGCTGGTACGGCGATTACGTCGATCGCGTGCCGGGCGGCACGGATCGCAAGTATCTTCCCTACGCCGTACACGGTTTCTTCGACAACCAGGGACAGCGGGTCTACATTGCGCGGATTGTGCCGCCCGGCGCGACACCGGCTTCGGTGGATCTCAGCGGTTCGCCGGGCAACACCCCGGTGGCTGCCAACGGACCGGGCGCCTGGGGCAACGAGATATTGGTGCGCATCACGCCAGCCTCGCTGGCTATCACTGGCGGCCCGACCGCGAACTGGTTCCGGCTGACGCTGCTCTATTACCGCGACGGCGTTCCCAACCCGTTTGTCGATCCCACCGACATCAACAACTTCGGTAATCCGAATCGAAAGGATGCGGACGTCAGTGAAGACTACGACAACCTGTCCATTCTCTCGACGGACAGCAACTTCGCCCAGACGGTGGTCAACGCCGGCTCCAAGCTCGTCACCATAACGGTTGGCGGCCGGCCCGCCGATGTGGCCTTCCCGAGTGCAGTGCTGCAAGGCGGCGGCGACGGGACCGGGCCGCCGATCGAAGATCAATATCGCGGATCGACCAGCGATCCGGTCGACAAGCAGACCGGGCTGCTCGGCCTCTCGAGGATTCGCGACATCTCGATCCTGGCGATTCCGGACGAAGTCGTGTTGCCCAATCTTCGCAACGACATGATCCAGCAGTGCGAAACGCTAAAGGACCGTTTCGCAATTCTGTACGCCACCGAGACGGAGGAAACCAACCTGGGCACGCTGCGTCCGCCGCTGGACAGCACCTACGGCGCCTACTACATGCCTTGGGTGCGGGTGCTGGCAACGCACACGCCCGAAGGCCACCTGCTGGTGCCGGCACAAGGCCACATCGCCGGCATTTACGCGCGCGTCGACGATGACCGCGGCGTTCACAAAGCGCCGGCGAATGAAGTGATCCAGGGCATTATCACGCAGGACTTGGGCAACAACTACAAGCCGCTCGAATACACCCTTGACAAAGGCGACCAGGACGTCCTGAATCCGAAGGGTGTCAACGTCATCCGTGACTTTCGCGCGGACGGGCGCGGGATCCGAGTCTGGGGCGCCAGAACCATGACTTCCGACCCGTTGTGGCGCTATATCAATGTACGGCGCCTGTTCATCTTCATGGAAGTGTCTATCGATCGCGGCAGCCAGTGGGCCGTCTTCGAGCCCAATTACGAGGAGACCTGGGCGGCCATACGGGTCTCCATCAGCTCCTTCCTGCGGACGCTCTGGCGCAACGGAGCACTGGCGGGAGACAGCACCGACCAGGCATTCTTCGTCAAATGCGACACCACCACGATGCTGCAGGACGATTTCGACAATGGCAGGCTGATCTGCCTGATCGGCGTGGCCCCCACCAAGCCCGCGGAATTCGTGATCTTCCGGATTTCGCAGAAGACTCTCGACGCAGTAGCGCAATAGGAGTGCACCATGGCAACGGCAGACAGAAAAGATCCTCTAGCTTCATTTAATTTCATCGTGAATATTCCGGGCGTCGGGACCATCGGATGCTCCGAAGTGGGCGGTCTCAGCGGTGAGAACACCGTGATCGAATACCGCACCGGGGACGAGCCGCCCCGCCCGCGCAAGCTTCCCGGCCAGGCCAAGTACGCCAACATCAGCCTGAAGCGCGGCTTCACGCCTAACGGCAAGGAGTTGTGGGCCTGGCGCCTTGGAGTGATTCAAGGCAAAACCAAGCGCTACTCGGGCACCATCATCCTGCGCGACGAATCGCAGAAAGCGGCGCTCACGTGGCACTTCTTCGAGGCCTGGGTGAGCAAGTGGGCCGGCCCCGCCATGAACGCGAAGAACAACGACGTGGCTATCGAAGAGCTGGAACTGGCCATCGAGGAACTCGAACTGGAATAGGACCGCGGCCGTTCGATGCGCACTCTCCACACTCCCGGCGTCACCTTTGAGTGGCACGATGCCGCGCTTCCGGCAATCGGTCCTATCCGCACCGATATCGCCGGATTCGTGGGTATTGCGGAGCGAGGCCCCTTGCACAAAGCGGCGAAGATCCAGAGCCGGACCCAGTTTGCATCGGTCTTCGGCGGCCCGATCCCACAGGCATACCTGGCATATTCGGCCGGCGGGTTCTTCGACACCGGGGGCGATACCTGTTGGGTGGTGCGCGTCGCGGATCCAGATGCGGCTGCCACGGCGACTCTCGATATTACGGACGGCGCCGGCGCGCGGCTGCTGGGAATCGCCGCCGGCAGTCCCGGGACCTGGGGCAACCGCATCGTCGCAAGCTGGATCTACAGCGGCAGCCGCATTCTTTCTCTCACGTTGCATTATCCGGATGGCACGCAGCAGCTCATACGCAACCCGCAGGACGTGGCGCTCCCGCCCGTGCCCAACGATATTCAGATCGAAAGCGAATCGCTGCCGTCGACGCTGCAGTTCCCGCTCATCGTGCTTTCACAGCCCGAACGCGGTCCCGTCTCGACGAATCGCGCACCGATCTTCGCGGGACAGGCCCTGCTCGCGGGTGGCGCCGACGGCTTGAAGACGCTTGCCAGCAAGCATTTCACCGGCGATGGCGCTCCCGCCGGGACAACCTGGGGACTCGTTGCTCTCGAAAAGGTACCGGAAGTCTCGGTAGTGGCGGTGCCGGACATCATGCCCACGCCGCACATCGTCCCCGGGCACACTACGCCGCCACCTTACGATTGCGGCAATCTGGATCAGCCGGCGCCGCTGCCGCAGATTCCGCAAACTCCGCCGGAATTTCCGCCCGTCTTCACAAGCGATGAAATCGCCGCTTTGCAACAAGCCGTCATCGGCCATTGCGAGAAGATGCGTTATCGTGTCGCCATTCTCGACACGGTCGACAACCTCACTCCGGATGGCGCCGTTGCCACCCGCACGGCCTTTCAATACACCAACCGCGCGGCGCTCTACTATCCCTGGATCCTGGTGGACGATCCGCTGGTGCTGTCGGGCGTGGTGCGCGTCATTCCTCCCAGCGGCATCGTGGCGGGAGTCTACGCCCGCACCGACCTGCAGTACGGAGTACACAAACCTCCGGCCAATGCCATCGCCGAGAGCGTGCTCGACGTGCGCGTGCAGGTGGATCCCGTGGTGCACGGCGAGCTCAATGATGCTCACGTGAATGTCATCCGCTCTTTCCCGGGACGCGGCATCCGGGCCTATGGCGCGCGCACAGTTGCCGCCGATGCCACCTGGAATTATGTGAACGTCCGGCGCCTGGTACTCATGATCGAAAAGGCGATCGACCAGAACAGCCAGTGGATCGTCTTCGAGCCTAACAATGCGCGCCTCTGGCGCGAGATGGACCGCATCGTCCGCACGTATCTCGAAAGCCTGTTCCGCGCCGGCATGCTGGACGGCCTGAGCTCGGACGACGCCTACTTCGTGAAATGCGACGAATCGCTGAACCCTCCCGAAGTGGTCGATGCGGGGCAGGTGATTTGCCAGATCGGCGTGCAGCCGCCTTATCCGGCGGAGTTCGTCATCGTCATCATCGGCAAAACGCAGGATGCCGTCGACATCCTGCAGGAAACAGGAGCCACCAATGGCTGATACGGGCAATCGCAGCGATCCCATCCCATCATTCCGCTTCACTGTGCGCTTCGACAGCCTGCAGCCGGTGGGTTTCACCGATTGCACCGGGCTGCAGCTCGAAACGGAGGTCCAGGATTATCACGAAGGCGGCCTCAACACTCACAGCTGGAAATTCGCCACGCGCACCAAACAGGGGAATCTGAGCTTGAAGCACGGCATCGTGGACGGCGTGATGTGGGGCTGGTATCTCGCGATCATGCGCGGCGACATGCAGTTCCGAAACGGCGCCATCACGGTCCAGGACCCCGGCGGCCAGGATGCCATGGAGTTTCAGGTGCTGCAGGCCTTTCCGGTCAAGTGGGTCGGCCCGGACTTGAGCGCCAGCCAGAATAACCTGGCCGTCGAGACTCTGGAGTTCGCGCACCAGGGTCTGCTGAGGATCAAGTGAGGCATCATGCCGGTGCACATTGAGGAAATGGCCAGCGAAGTCACGGTGCTCGCGGGCGACCTGCCGCTCACCGAGGCGCAGATCGAAAAGCTCGTGCAGATCGTCATTAAGCGGCTGGCTGACAAGCGCCTGGACGCGAGCCGCATCCAGGCGGCGACGAAGCTCCGCCGCCAGTCATCGAGTCCGTTCGAGCCGGGAGAGTAACGACGGATGTCACTGCAGAAGGCCGTCATTCAAATCGATGCGCAGGACCGCGGCCCGAAGATGCCGGACCGCATCATCGTGCAGTTCAACCCCTCCGAATACACGCTTTCCAAGGGGGCCCAGATCGCAGAGATCGCCATTCCGGGCATCGATTCGCCTATCCTGCAGTTCGTCCGCGGCCAGAACGAGAAGCTCACGCTCGAGCTGTTCTTTGACACCACGGGCGACGGCATGGGCGAGGACCAGGTCACCGACGTCCGCACCCTCACCGATCCCGTGTATCAACTGGTCAAAATCCAGGGCAACACGCACGCGCCGCCGCGGATCCGCTTCTCGTGGGGGCAGGGCCTATCTTTCCGCGCGATTGTCGAGAGCATCCAGCAGAAATTCACGGTTTTCAACCCGCACGGCATACCGCTGCGCGCCTCCCTAGCCGTCACCTTCCGCGAGTATAAGACGCTCGAAGAGCAGCTCAACGAACTGAACCTGCAGTCGTCCGATCACTCGAAGCAACACATCGTCCGCCAGGCAGACACGCTCAGCCGGATTGCCTACGAAGAGTACGGCGACTCCAGCCAATGGCGGGTAATCGCCGACGAGCCCGCCAACGCCGGCCTGTTCGCCAGCCCGCGCCGGCTGGTCCCCGGAACGCGCCTCACCATTCCCGCGCTCGACGTTTTTGGAAATCCGAAAGGAAATACCTAATGGCGACGCAGGTGGCGGTCCCAATTTACTCGGGGCAGGATTTCTACGTTCCGTATTTCCAGGTCAAGGTGGCCGGCCGGCCGCAGGGGCAGGACGTGGTGCGCGACATCCTGCAGGTCTCTTATAAGGACAACATCGCCGAAATCGACAGCTTCGACATCACCATCAACAACTGGGACGCCCAGACCCGCGCCTTCAAGTACAGCGACGCGGACCTCTTCAATCCTGGAAAAGAGCTGGAGCTATGGATGGGCTACTACGGAAAGGACAAGCTGCGGCTGATGGTGCGCGGCCAGATTACCGCGCTGCGGCCAGCCTTTCCTTCCGGCGGCGGATCGACTCTCGCCATCAGCGGCCTCAACGTGCTGCACAAGCTCCGCACCAAGCAGGAGTCGCATTCCTATGAATCCAAGACCGACAGCGAGATCGCAACGGAGATAGCGGGCCGGCTGGGAATCGACATCAAGACCGACAGCGCGCCCGACGAGAAACGCTTCGACTTCCTATTCCAGGACAATCAGTACGACATTATTTTTTTGATGGAACGGGCGCGCCGCATCGGCTATGACCTGTTCGTCGATGAGCAGGGGCAGAACGGACACGCCGGCCAGCCATTGCTGCGCTTTGGCCGTTCGCTGCAGGTCCGGCAGGTGTCTTATCAGCTCACCTACGGCCGCTCACTCATCGAGTTCAAGCCCGATCTCACCACGGCCAACCAGGTCGGCGAAGTCACCGTGCGGGGCTGGGACCCGGTCAACAAGAAAAAAATCGAGCAGACCGCCAAGCGTAGCGAGATCTCGGTCAAGGGCGTGGGAGCGGCCGGCGGACAGGCGGCTATCGAGCAGTCCTTCAATCAGCGCCAGGAAATCGTGGCCACGAAACCGATCGAAAGCGATACCGAGGCCAAGACGCTCGCGCTCCGGACCCTTGAGGAGAACGCCAAGGACATGGTCAAGGGCAGCGGATCGACGGTGGGCCTACCCGACCTGCGCGCCGGCAGCGTGGTGCAGATCGATGGGCTGGGCAAGCGGTTCAGCGGCCGCTACTTCGTCACCTCCAGCACGCACGCCATAGGGGACGGCGGCTATACCACCCAATTCGAATGCCGGCGGGAGGAGTTATGACGCAAAGGGAAAACGGAATCGTGATTGGCACGGTGGTGGATCTGAACGATCCTGAGAAACTCGGGCGCGTGAAGGTCAAGCTGCCGCAATATAACGACGAGCAGAGCACCTGGGCCCGCATCGCGAGCCCCATGGCGGGCCGCAAGCGCGGTTTCTTCTTCCGCCCCGAGGTGGAAGACGAGGTGCTCGTGGCACACGAAAATGGCGATCATCGCCGGCCCTATGTGCTGGGCGCGGTGTGGAGCAAAGTGGACACTCCCCCGCCCGGCGATAACGATGAGACCAAGAACAACTGGCGCTTCATCGTTTCGCGTTCCGGCCACACGCTCAAGTTCGACGACACCAACGGCTCGGAGAAGATCGAGATCGTCGACAAGAGCAAGTCGCTCAAGATCACCTTCGACAGTTCCAGCTCCAAGATCCAGATCGAAAGTAACGGCGATGTGGAAATCAGCGCGCCGCAGGGAACGTTCAAAGTCAGCGCACAAACGGTAGACATCGAGGCCAGCGGCGACATGAAGCTGCAGGCTTTGGGAACCACGACGATCAAGGGGACCTCCTCCGTCAACATCAACTGAGGATTGTATGGGACAGCCAGCGGCCAAACAGGGAGATCGAGTGACGGCGACGGATATCCATCTGATTCAGCCGCCCGGACCCAGTTCGCCGGTGCCGACGCCGCATCCCTTCAGCGGCATCATCGATGGATCGCTGAGCAGCAATGTGAACATCCAGAGCATGCCGGCCGCGACGGTAGGCAGCACTTCGACCAACACACCGCCGCACATTCCCATAGGCGGGACGTTCGTGAAGCCGCCGAGCAACAAGGGGACCATCATCAAGGGCAGCGCGACGGTCAACATTAACGGCAAAGCCGCGGCGCGCAACGGCGACACCTCGCTCACCTGCAACGATCCGGTGGATGCGCCGGTCGGCACAGTGGTGGCGGTAGGGACGGTGAACATCGGTGGCTGACTCGACTGCATCTTCGCCCTCGTTCCTCGGCCGCGGCTGGCGATTTCCGATCAAGCCCGACGCGCAGGGCCGGCTGAACTATGCCGGCGGCGATGAAGAGATCCGCGAAAGCATCTGGATCATCCTGACCACCGCGCCCGGCGAACGACAGATGCTGGAGCAGTTCGGCTGCGACGTGCACGACCTGGTGTTCGACGCCAACACGGCGGCTCTGCGTGGCCTGGTGCAGGAGAATGTGCGATCGGCGCTGACCCTTTTCGAGCCGCGCATCGATGTGCTGGATGTCCGCGCCGAATCCCCCGCCGATCAGCGCAACATCCTGACCATCCATATCGATTACCGCATCCGCGCCAACAATGCTGTCTTCAACCTGGTGTATCCGTTCTTCCTGTTTGAAGGAGCCAGTTAGCCTATGCCGCTTCAGGATCCGCAGTTGGACAATCGCACCTACGCCCAGATCCTGAGCGATCTGCAGTTCCGCATCCCGCGCTACACGAAGGAGTGGACGAACTACAACAACAGCGATCCGGGGATGACGCTGGTGCAACTGTTCGCCTGGCTGTCCGAGCAGATGATCTACCAGATGAACCAGGTGCCACTCAAGAACTACGTGAAGTTCCTGAAGCTGCTTGGGCAGGAATTGCAGCCGGCGCAACCGGCGCGCGCGCAGCTTACCTTCACCACAACGGGCGGCACGGCCGTTGCCGGGCCTGTACCGCTGCATGCCCAGGTGTCGGCACAGGCTACCGACGGCGGCCTGCCACTGATCTTCGAGACGGAAAGCGGCCTCGGCCTCATCCAGCCGCTGATGGACGTAGTGGCCATCTTCGATGGCGCAGGGTTCACCAACGTGAGCGATGCGAACACTACGCCCGGGACCACGTTCCTGCCGTTCGGCTGGTCCGCCGATATAGGCAACGCGCTGTATCTCGGCTTCCTGGCTCCGAATCCCATGCCGCCCGCCGGCAGCATCCAGTTTTTCCCGCAGGAGATGAGCTTCGCGGTTTTCCTTCCGCCCTCGGCCACCGCGGGCGCGCCCCAGCAGTGCACCGGAGCGGTGCAGCCGCCCGTTCCTCCGGTCTCGCTGGTGTGGGAATATCGCCCCGCCACAGGCCAGGATTGGCAGCGGTTGAATGTCTTCTCCGACGGATCCGCGGCCTTCATCCACGAAGGGTACATCCGGGTTGGCGGCCCGCAAAACATCCAACCGTCGGACGAACCGCAGCTCAGCCCGGACCCGCACTTCTGGATTCGCGTACGGATCGGTGGCACCTCCACATATCCCGCCGGCACGGTCCCGACCATCGATTTCCTCCGCCCCAACACTGTCGACGCGTTCAACCTGGCCACCGTCAGCGGCGAGATTCTGGGCGTCAGCGAAGGCCATCCGAGTGAGACGTTCACGCTCCAGTACGCCCCGGTGCAGCCTTCTTCGGTGCAGATCCAGACTGTGATGCCGGACGGCACAACCATGGCCTGGACATTGGTGGACGACTTTCTTTCGTCTGGTCCCGACGACGCGGTCTTCACGCTCGATCCCGTGGCGGGCACGGTGCAGTTCGGCGATGGCGACCGCGGCCTGATCCCTTCTCCCACGGGACAGGTGGTCGCGGTCAGCTACCGCTACGGCGGCGGGTCGCGAGGCAATGCGGCTGCCGGCGCCATCAGCAGCCCGTTGACCACGCTCACCGGGGTCAACGCGGTCGCCAATATCCGGGCCGCCACCGGCGGCGGCGACGAAGAGACGCTCGATGACATCCTGCTGAAGGCGCCGGCCCTGCTCGGCCGCCGCGATCGTGTGGTCACGCCCGGCGATTTCGAATCACTCGTCGACGCGGTTGGCGGAGTGGCCGCCGCCAAGGCCCTGCCGCTGTTTCATCCCGATTTCCCCGGCGTCTCAGTGCCCGGCGCCATCACGGTGGTCGTCGTGCCCGCCACCGAGGACGTTCCGCCGAAGCCTTCAAGCGATCTGATCCGCAGTCTCTGCGAGATGCTCGACACGGTTCGCCTGCTGACCACCGAGGTGTTCGTCAAAGGCCCGACGTACCAGGAAGTACGCGTGGAAGCCCGCCTCACCGCCAATCCGTATGCCTCGTTTGATATTGTTTCGCAGGCCGCGATCCAGGCTATCAATAATCTTCTCGATCCGCACGCGGGCAAGTTCGGGCAACAACTGTTCCCGACGAACATCTACGCCGCCATCTCCGTGGTTCCAGACGTGGTCGGCGTGGTCACGCTCAATCTTTACGTAGACGGGCGGCGGTACACCAGCCTGCAGCCGATCTCCTCGCCGCCGGACGGTCTGTTCTACGGCAACAACCACATCGTCACCGTGACGAGCAACTGATATGCGCCCACAAGGACCGACATTCTGGCGCATCGGCGGACGCAACGGATGGAGCTCCCGCACTGCGCCGAATCCTACGCTGGCGGTGAGCGATGCCCACGGCCTGCGGTTGGAAGCCGATGCGGCCGGGCCGTTGTCCCTGGGCAGCAAAGATGGCAGCGCCGGCGGACTGGTGCTTCCTCGAACCATGGCGTTCGATGAGAGCCATACGCTGTATCTGCTCGCCGGCGTCCACGTGAAACGCTTCGATCCGGAAACGCGAACGTTCGCGAATCTGCCCGAAGTGGGCGGCGCGGGCGGCGAGCCGCGCCGGTTCTCCCAGGCCGCCTCGATAGCTATCGCCGGCAATCGCCTGTACGTCGCCGACAGCGGCAACCGCCGCGTTCAGGGCTTCGACCTCGAGAGCCTGGCGCTCGTCGACCTTATCGATGCGGCGGGCGAGCGCGCCGACTGGACTCCTGCCGACGTGGCCGCACACGGCGCTCAAGTCTACATCCTCGATTCGGCTCGCGCGCGTGTTTACCGGCGAACTCGCACCGGGCACCTGTGCCTCGAATTCGAAGTGCCCGCAAAGACAGGCCAGTGGTCGCGCATTCTGATCGACAGTACAGGCAGCCTGTACCTGCTGAACCTCAGCCAGGCTGGCCTTCCGGCGCTCGACCGCCCTGATCCGCAGAGCGCGCCCGTCACCGACGCCGGCGATGTACGCGATGTCTTCGATGCCCCGGCCATTCGCTTCGACGAGCAGAATCGGTTCTGCCTGCCGGAACCTCTGACGCGGGTCTGCGGGCGCACGCTGCCGGCCGCCCCGCCGCCCGAACTCCCGCTGGGACTTTGCCCGCCGTTCAATCGCGCCGGACCGCCGTGCGGCAACGCCGCGCCCGCGCCGCGCACGACCAGCACTGCGCAGGGCTCCTGGCTACTCTACGTCGTGGAGCGCGAGCAACTCCGCGTCGACGCCTACACCGCGGCCGGCCGCCGCTTGCGGCATTCCTGGGGCGCGGGCATGGACTGGCAGCCGTCCGACGTCGCGGCCCACGGACAGTTCGGCTTCATTCTCGACGAGAAAGACCAAGTGGTCTACCGGCACCAGGGCGGATACGATTCCCTGCGGCCAATCGTTGCCGGCGATCCCACCCCGACCTTCTGGTCACGTATCGCGGTGGACGAGTCCGGCCTGGTCTTCGTCTGGGCGCCTGGACAGCCGGAGGTGCAAGCCTTCGATTGCCACGGCGCTGCCCAGTGCGCCCGCCCCTACCGCGCGGTAGCCCGCTACTTCGAGGCGGCCCGGCCTGCGGCCCCGCCCGTCGCCGGAACTGGCCTCTATTTCGACCAGAGCGGCGCGCCCATCGCTTCCGTGGATGCCTCTGCGCCCATCGGCACGCCGTTGTATCGCACGGCCGGCACGTGGCAGAGCACCCCGCTCGACAGCCTGCAGTACCGCTGTCAATGGCACCGCATCGAAATCGCGCTCTCGAGCTTTCCGCCCTCCAGCCGAATCGACATCTCCACCTTCGCGCATCAGAATGCCGGCGATGTGCTCACCGCGCCGGACGATGCCTGGCAGGGCCCCGTCACGCTCATCGCGCCCGTCCAGACGCCGCCCTGCGACCCCGGTCCCAAACCGGTCGACTTCCTGGTGCAGAGCGGCGTGGGCCAATTTCTCTCCATCCGCGTGCGGCTGCAGAGCGATGGATTCCACACCCCGGCTGTGGACGTGATGAAGGTGTACTACCCGCGCGACTCCTATCTTCAATACCTGCCGGCCACTTACTCGAGCGACGACGAGAGCCGTGTATTCCTGGAACACTTTCTGGCCATCTTCCAGACCGAGTGGGATCGCCTCGACCAGACCGTCGCCGAGGTGCAACGCTACTTCGATCCCGACGCGGTGCCCGCCGGTCCGTTCCTGAATTATCTGGCGAAGCAGTGGCTCGGCCTGACACTCGAGAAGACCTGGACCGCCGAGCAGAAGCGCCGCTACATTGCGGCCGCGCCGAAGATCTTTCCCGAGCGGGGAAAGCTCAGCGGCCTGCGCACGCTGATCGCCGTCTATCTGGCCAACTTCACCGGCATGCAAACAGCGGATGTGCTGGCCACCGGATTTCCGGTGATCTCCGAAGCATTCCGCGATCGCCAGTTCCTGTTCACGGATCAGAAGGCGGCCAGCCGCCTGGGCGATGGCGCGCCGCTGTGGAGCGATGCGATTGCCGGACGGCTGCAGCTGGGAGTGTATTCGCAGGTCGGCGAGGCGGTGTTGGTTTCAACGGGCGATCCGCCGCACGACGTATTCAACCAGACCGCCCACAAATTCTGCGTCAGTTTTCCGGCTGGATGGCTACCCAGCTCGGACCACGAGACCATGCTGCGCCGCGCTATCGACAGCGACAAGCCGGCCCATACCGGCTACGACTTGAATCTGGTGGGAGCGCGCTTCCGCGTGGGCCATCAATCCACCATCGGAGTGGACACCATCATCGGCGGACTTCCGGCGGCGCACCTGGGTTGCCGGGCAGGCCAGGATCTGCCGGCCAGCCTGCCGCCCTTCGGAAGGCTCGGGTACGACACGGTTCTGAGCGGACCCAGCACGGTGGAAATGCGCCTGGCGCCAGGAGTGACTCTAGGCAGCCATTCGGCCCTGGCGTAAAGAGGAGATTATGGACAAGCACAAAGGGTGTGACGACAATTGCGGCGAAATTGCCAACGAGCGGATGCTGTACTTCCCCGGCCGCTACATGTCGGCGCGCGATTTTACCGATGAACAAAAGTACTTCGTCACGCGCCGCTACCTGCACAATCGCATCCTGCATGGATGGGGCGTGGTCTGCGGGTTGCACGTCTACCCGCACCCGGTGGAGGGCTGCCGGAAGGACCATGTCAAGGTAGCCTGCGGCATCGGGCTGGATTGTTGCGGCCACGAGCTGATCCTGCCGAATACCGTGGTTCCGCCGCCCATTCCATGGAGTGGACGGCCCGCGCGTCATCCGCCGCCCCAGCCCGCTGGCGCTGCGCCTGCACCAGTGCCGCCGCCCCCGAACGCGCCCCCACCGCAGGCCGCGCTCGCGGAATACCCTGCACCGGCGCCTACGGCTCCGGAGGACGATCACTGGTATCCGCTGCTGTGCCTCGAATATTGCGAGACCGAAATCGAATGCGTGCCGGTACTCTACAGCGAGCACAATTGCGACCAGGGGCGCCGCGAATTCAGCCGCATCTCTGAAGGCTACAAATTCTGCTGGCACTGGGTGCGCGAGTCCGATCTCGGCAAATACCACTGGAAATATCGCGCGGGCGGCTGTCCGCCGCACAAGATGGGACCAGACGGCAGACCCGAGCCTTGTCCCGAGGACGATTGCTACGAAGAGCACAAGGATCCACCGCGCTGCTGCCTGGAGCCGGATTGCCCGCCTGACCACTGCCTGCCGATCGCCTGGATCCGCAGCGGGGGCGACGATCCGATAGGCGCTACGCAGATCGTCACTCTTGGCCGGCCCGCGCTGCGTCCGCCCGCCAGTTCCCTCACACACATCTGCCACATCAACTGGCCGCATGGAGGCGTCGTCTCGCGGCATCATCTGGAACATCATCTGCGCCGGCTGGTAGTCCGGTTCGACCGCCGCCTGCGCGCGAGCGATTCCGAGCTGGGCCTCGCGGGACCGCGCGGCGTGAATCCTGCCACCTTCCTGATTCAGTTCGGGGGCGGCTACGAGGACCTCGATTTCGTCACCTACACGGAACCGCCGCACGTGGAGCACGGCTGTCAGGCGGTGTTCAGCATCGATCCGCGCAGCCAGCGGCATCATCACGAGCTGCCGTTCTCCTATCTCGAAAATCAGACCATTTACATCTCGCTGAAGTGCGACTTCATTCTCGATTGCCACAACGTCGCGGTGGACGGGAACCACTTGGGAGGGATTCTTCCATCCGGCGACGGAGTTCCCGGAGGCACGTTCGAGAGCTGGTTCCGTGTGGTGCCCGACCACGAATGGGAACGGCGGGATCAAAAACGACAACAGGCTCAGGAGGGACGGAGATGAACAGCGTGACTGCGGCCGCGCCACCCACTGGCGCGCATCCCTGCGACTGCGGATGCTCGAAATGCAAACAGGAGTGCTGCGAACTCGAGTGCCTGGTACAGCCGCGCTTCTTCTGCGGGCAGATGCTTTCCGACCAAGACCTCACCGCCATGCTCGATTGGGTGAAGGGCAAATCCGCCCTCGTCCGTCATCGCCACGGCTGGGGCGTGGTGTGCGGGCTCGATGTGCGATGCGCCTCCACACCCGGCAGTGCAGCAGTGATCGGCATCGGCCCGGGCTATGCGATCGATTGCTGCGGCAACGACATCGTCGTCTGTTGCGACGCCACGCTCGACCTGTCTACCTGCTGCCAGCCTCCGCCTCCGCCATGCAATGGCAATGCTCCGGCGCCCGGGGCGCAAGAGGGCGGTAGCGATGTGCAATCCTTTGGACCTTTCACACTGCCCAAAGCGGAAGTGCAGGCAGTGGACGTGCTGATCCGCTACGCGGAGACGCAGTCAGATCCGAAGTCCGGGCTGGCGCGCGGCGGATGCGGCGGCACCATGCCTTGTGAGTACACCCGCACGCACGAGAACTATGAACTGTACTGCAAGCCCGTCAATGACTGCGACGATCCTTCCGACAAGGACGCATACCGCTGGTATCAGCACTATGAGGAGGGCCTGACCAAGCTCTTCGACACGCTCGCAAAACTGTACGACGAAGGTGACGCGCAGCGTAGCATCTCGCGCCTGCTGCAATGGCTGCGTCAGCACCCGCCGCATGCCTTCTGCTTCCTGTGGGATTATCTCTGCGATCTCCAGCACAGCGATCAACTGCCGGAAAGCTGGTTCAGAGACGTCGTCTTCTGGATCGTACAGGACTGGCGCATCCAATACCTGCGCTGCGAATGCGAGGGCTGCGGCCCCGAAACCAGCGTCCGCCTGGCGCGAGTGTGGCTGTGGCGGCGCAACGACAGCCAGGGCAGACAGGTGCTGAAGGTGCTCTATATCAACGCCCATCCGCCCTTCCGCCGCCCGGTGCGCCGCGATTGCTGGCCGGTTCCCGCGGACTGTGTCACGCTAGCGCCCTTCATATGGCAGACCGCCGACTCCTGCTGCAGTCCGCTACGCCAGCTCGGGTTCTCCGACATTCGGTTCGATCCGTTCGAATACCGGGACTTGGAGGATTTCAGCACCCAACTGCGGCGCGAGCAAATCTTCTCGTGCTGCTCGGATCGCGAGGAAGCGGGCACACTGGTGGCGTACTACCGCCAGGATCATTGCGGCCAAAGCCGGGTGGTGTATTTCGGAACCGAGCAAGGCGCCCCGCGGAAGCAAGGCGCCGTCGACCTCGCGCAATTGCCGCGGGACGCGCCCGAGTTGGACCTCCGGCAGGTGTTTGGCATCGGCGACGGCGCCGCGAAGCGCCTGCAGGCGAAAGGGATTCGCAATCTCGTGGAGCTCTCGAATGCCACGCCGCAAGCCGTGCGGGAAGCGCTTTCGAGCATGCCCATCCAGCCGCCCGACGAGGCCCGCTCCGCCAAGTTCATCCAGGATGCGCAAGCGGCCCTCGATCGCCTGAAGAAGGAGGGCTAACCACACTATGGCCGGCAGCCAAAGGGTGAGCTACGCCGAAGGGCAGCGCATCAGCGCTGTCGATTTATCATCCGAGCAGGTCTACCTGCTCGGATTGGACGCGCGGCACAACCTGGGAGAGCATGCGCCCGGCGTGGCCGTCGGTCTCGTCGCCGCCAGCGATATGGCAGGCGACGCAATCGTCACCTCCGGCGTCGCCATTGACGCTCAGGGACGGGAGCTGCTGTCGAGTTCCGATGTCTCGAGCCCTGTCGCTCCGGGGGCGACGTGCATGGACCTGTGGATCGTGTACTGCCTGGTGCCTCTGGGGCCGCGACGCCCGGGGGCTTACGATTGCTCGCCGGGCGCCTTCTCTCGTTGGCGCGAATTCGGGGAGATCGTGGCCTCGGCGAGCGATAGCGCAAGCAGCCCCATGCCGCCGTACGATGGCGCCGTGTACCTCGGAAGGGTGGATTGCCCGGCCACGCCCGATATCGGTTACGTGGCCCTAATGGGGCAGAAGGTGGCCGATCCCGGCGCTCACGCATGGCTGCAGGTCGGCCCCGCTATTGGACGCGACCGCTATGGCTTCCTCGTGAGCGCCACCGATACCAGCGGCGTATCCGCACCGCGGCTGGCCGTAGATCGGATGGGCCGGAATACTTTCTGGGGAGACGTCAGCCTGTTGAGCTATCAGGCGGACGCGCTGTTGCCGTCTCCGCTGACAGGGTTCCTGGTGAAGGTCCAGGCCAGGAACCCAGGCGATGCCGGCGAACAGATCCGCGCGCGCGTGACGCCGCTGCCCCCTGGCGCCGCCGGCGCGGCCCTCGCCCTCACTTTCCTCGCGGGCGGCAAGCTCCTTGGCAAGCCGCTGCAATTGTCCGGTAATGTGAAACAACTTCAGAAGCAGCTTCTGGATTTCAACAAGACCTCGAGCCTGGTGAGCCTTAGCCTCATTGAGGACGATCCCGGCGAAGAGAAGGATCGGGATGTCCCAGCTCCGCCTGAGAGTTTGCTCACCGCGCAGGATATGCCCCTCACCGCGACCGGCGGCAGCCTCGAGCTGCAGAAGTGGCCGGACCCGCCGCCGGCGCAAGCCGTCGCGGTTCGCGGGTGCCTAACGCAGGCCGGTCACGACACGCCTAGCCAGTTGCCGAACGGCATCTCGTTCACCGCGCCAGACCAGCCGGTGAAGCGCACGCCCCTGGCTGGAGCGAGCGCCGCAGCCGTCACCGAGAACGACATTCCCGTGGTGCAGATGCGGCTCGATCTCGGGCAGAAGAAGGACAACGATCCTTTCCTGCGACTCGCAATCGGCGGCCCGGACCAGAACGGCGATTTCAACCCGTGGTTGACCGGGGATGGCCTCGGCAACCTCGAGCTATGCGGCGCCGGCACGGCCGCGACTCCCTCCATGAGTCTCAATGTCACCGGCCGGATCGAGCAGGGGCCGATTCAGCCCGATCCTACCGATCCGCGCTTCACGGCTCTGCTGGTGCTCGCCTGGCTGCACGGTCTGCAAAGTTCGGTGCAGGCGAGCACGGTGGTTTCGCTGGCCTTCGGACAGTTGCCCACTGTCATAGAAACCGGGAAAGCGTGGCAATACCAGCTCACCGCGACCAATTCCGGCAGCGTGACCGTGAAGGCCGACAAGCTGTTCGAGACACGCTTCATCGCCGGGCAGACGCTGCTCACCAATATCGCCAACCAGACCGCCATCGATCCCGGAGCCAGCCAAGCCTTCACGATCAACCACGCGGCGGCCGATATGGGAGTCACCGGGAACCTCTCGATCGAAGTCCGCATGAGCGGCAAGATCGGCAACTTCCCGTGGTGGAAGGCGGTCAACGCGGGACCGATTCCGGTGGTCCCATCGCCCGCGCTCGATATTTCTGGCCTCCCCTCGTCCGCTCCGCCCGGCGCCAGCTTCGATTACGGCTTCACGATCACTAATTCCGCGAACCTCGTTATCCACCTCAACTCGGTTACGGTCACCGAAGGCGGCGCGCCGCAGCAGTTGGCGATTGCCGCGGCCGATCTTCAGCAGAACGCGCAGGAAACGTTCGGCCCCGTCAACCACCCCGGCGGCATCAACGCAAATGTAATGGTTCAGATCGCCATCGCCTTCAACTGGGCGAACGGACCGGCCTCGAGCGTCACAGCGAATAAGACCATCGCCTCGCTCGTGGACCTGGATATTCAGGTGAAGAACATTAGCCACCCTATCCACAGCAGCACGGCGTGGACGTACGAGCTGGTGCTGAAGAACACCGGCAATCAACCGTTGACGATCCCGCAGGCACACGGACTGCAGCAGCGATTATCGAGCGCCGATTTTACGACCACGCCGTGGGTGGATATTCCGCTCGGCGCCGCGATCACGCTCAATCCCGGCCACAGCCATACCGACGCAGGCATCGCTGCGACTCAGGTTCCCGCCGCCACAAACGATTTTCAACTTCAGATTCAACCTACCTATAACCGGGAGAATCGGACCTGGACTCCGCCGCCCACCACAAAGGACATCCACATGCCATGACCAGCCAAACTTTTTCGCGTGTCAACTATTTCGATAGGCAGTTCCTGCGCGTAAACGAGTTCACCGACGAGCAGCTGTATCAACTCGCGCTGCGGCGGCGCCACAATGTGACGCTGCATTCCTGGGGCATCGTAAATGGACTGGACATCGCGGTAGAGAGCAGCGGGCTGGTGGTCCACCCCGGGATCGCCATCGATGGCTATGGGCGCGAGCTGCTGCTTGACGGCAAGCAGGGCATCGCCGCTCAGACCTTCGACGACTTGGCCACCGATCGCCTGGACGTCTGGATCATATACGGCCGCGAGGATGCCGGCACGACGCCCGGCGGCTACGGTAGTTGCGTCCCGGGCGCCACGGGGAATGCCTACCGCGCCAACGAGACTCCACAGATTCTGGTCGAGCTGCCGGTATCGAGCACGGTCGACCCGCTCCGCCCGCCCGGCGTTCCCGATGTGGTTCTGAATGCGCCCGTGCCGCCCATGTCCGACGATCCGCTCGACACCTGGCGCGTCTACCTGGGCCGTATCATTCGTTTGGCGGACGGCAGCTTCAGCATCGATGGGTCCGCACGCAGCTATATCGGCCTGGCCGGCGAGACGGTTGACCATCCGGCCAATGGCACGCGCGTGGAAGTTGGCAAGCAATCCGCCACCGATATCTCGCGCACGCTGAACGGGACCACCTACGTGTACCAGAAGAGCAACGACGTGCGGCGGTTCGCGGTGTTCGTGCCGGAAGATTTGAATGCGGGCGTTCCGCCGGCCACCGTCAACCTGGCGCCGCAGCTCGAAATTCTTCAGAGTGGTGACATTCGCCTGCGTGGCGAGACCGTGATCAACGGGAGCCTGCGCATCGCCGGGGGAGCGCTGCAGTTTGTCGATGCGGCGCAATTCACGGCCGACGGCGCGCCGCAGGTTCCCTCCATGTATCGCTTCCAGGATGGCAGCGGCACCGACGAGCTGCGCATCGATCTCGGATCGGACAATGTTCTTCACAAGCAGCTCGTGCTTGGCTTCTCCGCTTCCGACGGAAGCTTCACTCCGTGCGTCAAGCTGGAGTTCACGGACGTCACCGGGGCCGGACAGCTCGCGGCCCTGATGACCGTGTTCGGTGATCTGAAGATCGACGGCAAGCTGACGGGGAACTATGTTCCGCCCACCGTAAGCCAGGCCGGACTGGCGGCGCTGCTCGGCAGCTTCCAATCGGGAGTGGCTGCCGGCAACGTGGGTCCTTAGGAGATCGGGAGCCACCATGTCGTTTCGCATAGGCCGCTGGAACTGCACCTATCGAGTGATGGAGACGCAACCGCAAGCTATGCTCGCGGTGGACGCGCTCGATCGCCGCGTGCGCCGCAGCGTGCTCGACGCCTACGAAGCGACTCTCGAAGCGGCCTTCGGCAACGATCCGGCGGTTTACGTGGTGCGGCGCCTCGACGTGGCGCTCGCGCTGCATGTGAGCGCGGAGCCCAACGAACCGGCGCTCGCCCGCCGCTGGGGATCGCGCATGGGCGCGGAAGCCGTGCGCGCGATTGCCGCCGCAGCCGACTCTGCCAATGTCGTACGGTTCGCCGACGAGGCCGAATTCATCGCCCACTTCCTGGCCGACCTTCTGCGCGACCTGGCTTGGCAACGCTGGTGTTACGGCGCGTTCAGGAGATTCCGCCACACGCCCCGAAACGAGACCGTCCTGACCGCCCTGCGCGAACACTCGCGCCATTTGGCCGCCATCTTTCGTTGCCTGGCGCGCTTGGGCTCTCTAAGAGCCGTTGTCGATCTGCTCGATGCCAAGGCGGCATCGGCGCTGTGGAGCGAAGCCGTTCGGCCTAGCGTGCGTGAGCCGGACAGCAGCGAGTTCCGCGTGTTCGTTCTCGCGGCCGTGCAGATTGCTGGCGCCTTGGGCCTGTGGATCGCCGGGCCGCTGAATGGAGCCGAGCTTCTGGACCTCTACACGGCGAAGCGCCCGCAACTGCCGGATTGGACCGACCGCCGCTCACTGGCGGCTGCCGTTTGGAATATTCTGCGCTTCGCCGAACGGCGCGGGCAGATCGCGATTCCTGGCGAGGATGAGACGGAAGTGCGATGGAGTGTGCAGGCCGCCCCACTCGCGGCCGCACTGGACTGGCTGGATCTCGAATGGCTCCGGCAGATGCTGGCTGGCTGGTGGCAGGAGACCGCCGGCAGCGCGGTGCCGGTGCTGCGTGCCGGTCCTCCCGGCGCCGCCACGCCCAATCAGCTTCGTCTGCTTTCGCGCCTGCGACAGGTTCTGGAGGCGGGCGTGATCCCGCTTGATCGCGCGCAGCCCGATTCGGAAAGCAATGCCCTCCGGTTGTTTGCCGCATTGGCCGCGGCGGATCCGGAACTCGCCTCGCATGCCGCCACAGCGTCGATCATAAAGCTGCTGCTGGTGGCATGGAATGCGCTCGCGCGACTCAAAGATCCGATCGGCGCTGTGCAGGGGCTCCGCTCCGGACGCATAGCGGCTGCGCCGGATCTCCCGAGCGAGCAATCGAACGCGCTGCGATCTGTGGCCGCTCTAGGCGCCCCCGCCGTGGACGTGCTGAATGACCTGCTCGCGCATACGCCCATTAGGCTCAGAACGCCGAAGGGCGACAGCATCGAGACGGACTGCGCCGGTCTGTTCCTCCTCCTGCGCGCTCTTACGGAGGTGCGTCTCCCACAAGTGACTCCTCCCGTGTTGCTGGCGCTGGGCGTGGAGTGGGCCGGCCGCGCTTCGGTGCGAGCGGGCATGGCCGACCCTGGCCTCGCGCTGTGGAGCGGCCTCGCTGGCATGGAGCCCGCGGCGGCCGTGCTCAACCGCCTCGACCCCGAGCTGTGCGACTCGCTGCTCGCAAAGGTGACCACGATCATTGAAAGCCGCGCCTTGATCGATCCCGGCCTGGTGCTCGCCACCGAGATCCCCGCGGACTGGAGCGCCGCGCTCACCGAAGCGTGGCCGGCGGATGTGCCGCTGCCGTCTTCGTTAACCCTGCTGGCAATTCACCTGCTACGGTTGTGGGCGCGCTGGCTGCGCGGCTTCTCCCATTCGGGCGTGCCTTATCTGTTGCACAATCTGATCCGCCGTCCGGGCCGCATAGAGTTGCGGCGCGACGAAATCGCCGTGAGCCTGCGGCCTGCACCGCTCGATCCGATCCTCGAGATGTCCGGCTACCTGGCCCCGATGCCTGCCGCTGCCTGGGTGGCGGGCCGGCGCGTCTCGTTCCGCATCGACCGGAGCAGCGCATGAAACAGCCCCTGCCGAGGGTGCAACTCGCCAGCGGCCCCTACCCCACGAGCGGCGCGCACCTGCGCGACGAACTCGCGCGCGTCGACCTGTTAATTCGAGCCCAGGTGGTCCAGTGGCAGCTGACCATCGGCGCGCATAAGCCAGAAAACCTCTGGGGGATGGTGCACGTCACCGAGGCCGAGATCGCCCATTACCTGGGCGCAGATGTCTCCGCCCCGGACTTCGTTCCAGAAGAAGTTGTGCAGGTGGCGCGGCACTTCGACACCGCCGAGGAAGAAGCCGCGGGCCGCATCCGCAAAGCCGTGGAGCGCACGCCATCGGAGGTGGACCTGCGAGTCATCCGCCTCGCCAAAACATTTCAACTAAACGCGCCCGTGGAGCGGGACATCCTGCTTCTCTGTCTGCTGCCCGAACTCGATGTCCGCTACCGCCGCATCTATGGCTATCTGCAGGACGATGCCTCGCGCGCGCACCCCAGCGTGGAGATCATTTCGCAAATCGTGGTTCGCAAAGCTGGATCGCTAAAGGCCGTCCACGAGCTGTTATTACCCTCGAAGCCGCTGCTGCGCAATCAGCTGCTCGTGCGCGGGGGACACGAAGGGCACTCCAGCCGCTTCCTGCGCGTCGACGATCGGATCGTCTCGTTTCTGCTCGGCTCCGATGAACCGGATGAGCGGCTGAAGGGCATCGTCTCTGTGCTGCCTCCCGAGCTTTGGGACGCGCTCTTCGCAAGCGCCGAACTCCTCGAGCAATTGCAGAGATTCGCGGAAGCTACCCGGGGCAGAGCTGCGCGGGCGGTGCTGCACGGTCCCTACGGCAGCGGCAAACAGAGGGCTGCCCGCGCCATCGCGACCGAGCAGCGACGACCGCTCATCGTCTTCGATGTGGAGGGCGCCATGCGCCGGCCACAGTGGGAGGAGACGGTCGACCTGGGCTTCCGCGAGGCGCGCCTGCTCAACGCCGCAATCTATTTCCAGGGCATCGAGCGCCTCTTTGAGGAGGACCAGCCGCCGCACGTTTGGGAATACCTCCTCGAGGCCGCGCAGCATTTCGATGGCTTGACCTTCTTTGCGGCCACGGCTCTAGCGGACTCGTCCGGACGCCGGCGCGACGCAGAGCTGCTGCGCTTCGATTTCCCCGTGCCGAACGTCGATCTGCGGCGCAAGATCTGGCACTCCGCGCTGGAGCACCAGCCGTTGGCGGAAGACCCTCAGGCGATTGTGCCTACGCTGGCCGCGGCATTCCAGATCACCGAGGGCCAAGTGAGCGATGCAGCGGCAGCGGCACTGGCAGCCGCGCGCCTGCGATCGTTTTCGGATCCACGGATCTCGGCGGACGATCTGTACGCCGCCTGCCGCAAGCAGGCCGGACGCCGCCTCATCGGATTTGCGCGCCGCATCGAGCCAACCCGGCAGTTGACGCTCGACGATGTCATTCTCAGCAAGGCCAACAAAGCACAGGTTCGCGAACTGCTCAACCGCATCCGCCTGCGCAGCGGGGTGGAAAAGGAGATGAACTTCGAGCGGAAGATGGCGGTTGGGCAAGGCCTGGTGGTGCTGCTCGCGGGCGCGCCGGGGACCGGCAAGACACTGACCGCCGAACTCATCGCCAACCAGCAGGGCATCGACCTATACAAGGTGGATGCCTCGGCGATCGTCAGCAGGTGGGTGGGGCAGACCGAGAAGAACCTCAGCCGCATCTTTGCCGAAGCGGACGACTCGGATGCGCTGTTGTTCTTCGACGAGTGCGATTCACTGTTCGGCCAGCGCGGCGAGACTACGTCGGAGGCAAGCGGACGCTGGGCCAACCTGCAGGTGAATTACCTGCTTTCGCGCATCGAGGAGTACTCGGGCGTGGTGGTGCTGGCTACCAACCTCCGCAAGAATATCGACGAAGCCTTCATCCGGCGAATCCAGGTGATCATCGAGTTCACCACTCCGGACGCCGCGATGCGATCGCAGATCTGGAAGCGCACCTTGCCGGGCGCCGCTAACGGACTCAGCGATGCGGACCTTCAGAACATCGCCGCCCGCTTCGCGCTGACCGGAGGCAACATCCGCAACGCGTCCATCGACGCTGCGTTTCGCGCGCTCGCGGCGGGACGGGAGCAGATTGTGCTGCACGATGTGGTGGACTCCGTCGCCCGTGAATATCAGAAGGTAGGCAAGCCCATTACGCAGGGTGAATTCGGCGCGGAGTTTTACGCCTGGGTGCTGGCGGATATTTTGGTCCCCGCGGACGGTTGAGCATGGCGGTCAAGGAACTGGCCCAGGACGAAGCGGTACGCTCGCGCACAGCAGCGCCGCGGCCGCGCGCGGGCCAGGAGACCGGACCAGCTCTCGCCCATCCGATGCCGGAGAGGCGTGGCGGCCTGCCGCCGTCAAACGAACTGCCCTCCGAGGCGCGGGCGGCGAATTTCGTCGGCATCTCAGCCAGCGCGCCGGATGCGGTGGCGCGGGCCAAGATGAGTCTCGGCCTGCAACAGCAGATCGGCAACGCTGGTATGGCGGCGCTGGTGGTGGCGCCCCCACGTCCCGCCGTTCCGGTCAAGACCGAAGCGAAGGTGGCGGCTCCTGCGCCCGCGCCGGCAGCAGCTCCAGGTGCCCCTGTCAAGTCTCCCTTGACACCGGCCGCTCCGGCGCCAAACGTGGCGCCTACGCCGACGACCGCGACTGCTGCGCCCGCTCCCACCGTTGCCGCGCCTGCCGCGACGCCACCAGCCGCAGCGGCCGGGGCGCCGGTTGCGACTGCTGTCCCCTCGCAGGCCAAGCCAGGCAAGAAGTCCGACGAAGCAGCCGGCAAAGGCGAACCCGGGAGCGCGGAAGGGCCCGCAGCTCCAGTGACCGGCAAAGCGGGTGCAGCGGCCGCGAAACGGCACCACCCCGGAGCGGCGGGGGCGCATCCTGGCGCCGCGGGCGAAGAGCCGCCGGCTGCTGGACCAGTGGCGGGAAAGAAAGGCGGCGGTGGACGCGAAGTCGTCCTCAAGATGAAGGAGCCGCCCGCCGACATCAGTCCGGCGTCGCACAAGCGGCTCGCCGCCTCGCGATCGGCCGCCGGTCACGCCGCCGGGGCTGCCGCGGCGCTTCCCTCCGCAGCCTCACACGTCGATGAAGCCCGCGGCGCGGTGACGCCCCCCAGCGCCGAGGCAGATGCCAAAGCCGCCGCCGACCTGGTCACTGCGCTCGGGCAGCGCCCCAAACCCAGCCCCGAAGTCGAGCAGCTCTGCCAGCAGATCTACGCCATCATCACCTCCAAAACGCCTGACGACGAGCCGTCGCTCATCGCCACCGATCCCGAGAAGATGGCGTCAGACGCCGGCGACCAGCTCAAGGGCAATGTCCAGGGCGACGTCAACAAAGTGGGCGAGAGCTACTCGCCGCTCGACCAGAAGCCGGCGGGCACGCCAGGGCAACCGGGCCAGCCGGTCACCGACCCCGGCGCCGCGGCCCCCACGCCGCCGATCGATGCCGCCAACGCCGCGCCCGATCCGATCCCACCCGAAGACGCTTCGCTCGATGCGGATGCTGCCGATGCGAAGAGCCAAACCGCCGCGGCCGGAATGGATACCGAGGCCGCGAAGCTGGCCAAATCCGGCCCGGTTGCCGACGCGCGCGCAGCGCAGGGCGAACTCGACACGACTGCCAAGGAAGATCCGGCCAAGGTGATTGCGCAGCAGCAGACCACGCTCGCCAAAGCCAGCTCGGATATGGCGGCTCTTCAGAAATCCGCCATGGATGCGCTGGTCGCCTCGCGCAAAGCCACGACCTCGCATGCGGGCGCGCAGCAGCACCAGATGGTCGGGTCCGAAGAATCCATGCGGACCCAGGCGAGCACGCAGGCGCAGGCCATCTTCAGCGAAGCCCAGACGAAGGTGAATGCGCTGCTGCAGCCACTTCCGCAAACCGCAACGCAAAAGTGGGACGCAGGCGTGGCGATCGCCAGCCGCAAATTCAAACAGGCACTCAAGCAGGTGGAGGACTGGCTCAAGGACCGTCACAGCGGCGTGGGCGGCGCGGTCCTCGGCGTGTGGGACGACGTCACGGGACTGCCCGGCTGGGTGACCGATGAGTACAAGAAGGCAGAGGAGATCTTCGGAAACGAGATCTGCGACCTGGCGCGCGGAATTTCAACGGATGTCAACGGCGTCATCATGGCCTGCGAGGCGATCATAGGGGACGCGCGATCCCGCATCAACGGCGTCTTCGCGTCACTACCTGCCAGTCTGCAGACCTGGGCCGCCGGCGAACAGGGCAAGTTCGGCCAGCAACTGGACGGATTGACGCAGCACGCTCACGACGTCCAGAACAACTTCACGCGCGACCTGGTCAAGTCGGCATCGCAATCGTTCCAGGACGCCCGCGACCAACTCCACGCGCTTCGCGAAAAAGCCAAGGGCCTGATCGGCAGGATTAAAGACGCCATTGACGCGTTCCTCAAAGACCCGGTCAAGTTCATCATCGAGGCTCTGCTGGAGATCCTGAGCATTCCGCCCGCGGCGTTCTGGGCGGTGGTGGCCAAGATTCAGAAGGTGGTGAAGGATATCGCCGACGACCCGCTCAAGTTCGCCAGCAACCTGATGAAGGCGATCGGGCAGGGTTTCAGCCAATTCTTCGATCACATCCTGACTCACCTGCTGAAGGGCTTCATCAACTGGCTGACCGGCGGCCTGGCTTCTGCGGGCGTCATGCTGCCCAAGGATGCCTCGCTGAAGAGCATCGTCACTTTCATCCTGCAGTTGATGGGCATCACCTGGCCGCGCATTCGCAAGCTGTTGGCCAAGCACATCGGCGAACAGAACGTAGCGCTGCTGGAGAAGGCGTACGCAATCGTCGCCAACCTGATCGCGCTGGGTCCGGAAGGCGTCTTCGAGATGATCAAGCAGAAGCTCGATCCGGCCACCATCCTGAACCAGATCATCAAGGCCGCCGTCGATTACATGATCAAGGCGGTGGTGGAAGCGGTGGCCGCCCGCATCATCCTGCTCTTCAATCCGGTGGGCGCGGTTCTGGAGGCGCTCGAAGCCATTTACAGGGTGCTCAAGTGGATCTTCGTCAACGCCGCGCGCATTTTCCACTTAGTCGAGACGGTGGTCAACGGCATTGCCGATATCATCGCCGGGAATATCGGCGGCCTGGCCAATGCGGTTGAGAAAGCGCTGGCGCAGCTGATTCCGCCAGTGATCGATTTCCTGGCCGATTATCTCGGCTTTGGCGATCTTCCTGACAAGGTTCGGGACACGATCCTCAGTTTGCAGGCGTGGGTGGAAGGAGTTCTCGATGAAGTAATCGGCTGGCTCGTGGAGAAAGGCAAGGCGCTGCTGAAGGCGATTGGGCTGGGAGGAGACGAAAAGGACAAGAAGAAGGGGAAGGGCGAGGTCGGTGAAAGCGTTGCATTCACCGCGGGCGCCGAGCAGCATCGGTTGTGGGTGGAGGTCTCGGTTGGAAAGCCGAAGATCATGATGGCGAGCGGCGCGGCGGCGGTGGTCGATTACCTCGGCAGCGACCGTGTAAAAAAGGCCGCAGGAGCCGATCCTAGCTTAAACGCCAAGGTAAGTGAGGCATCGCAACTCGCCGGTGCAACAGATCTCGACGCGAAGAAGGTCCTCGACGAAATGGCGGCGAGCAAGGAGGACGACGCCTCTAAGGATAATCAGACAGTCAAGAGCAAGGAGCAGCAGTTGGCCGGATTGTTGGCCGAAATCCTCAATGCCGTCAAGGAGGGTCTTTCGATCTTCGACATCATTGGAAAGCCGATCGATCCCTTGCCTGAGACCCCGGAGCCGGATGGCTATCAATTTTACAAATACCGGGATCTTCGTGAAATTAAGAGGGCGCCCGGAAAAGGCGCGAAAGGAGGTGAGAACCAGTACCCGCCCGTGCATGTCGATCAGCCCGGAACCGTCCAATCGGGAACCGGCCTCTTGCGTTTCGACTATAAGTTGAAGGACGACTATGGCGAGGCCATCGCGCAGGCCCAACTCGACGCCGACGAGGCGCCCGGTAACGCACAGGGCCTAGCCAACCAGATCGTCCCCGGGAAACCTCCCGAATTTCTGGAAGGCATCAGAGCCCAGATGCTGCAAATTATCTCCGATATCAAAGGCGGTCAAGACGTGACCGGCGTTGAAGTGAAGATCGGTCGCAAGCGGATCGACTACACCCTGGAAGTCCAGACTGCGACTGGCATTGAGAACGTCCTGGTGGAATACAAACACTGGACCGGTAAGATCAGCAAAACGCGCCGTCCGGAGCTCGTGGCCAAGCTTACCGCGCAGTTGACCGGCTTCGTAGACAGCGCGCGCAGCCAGGGAAATGACTATCGCCGGCTGATCATAAAATGGCCGGCCTGGTCGACCCTCGATCCGGTTAGCAAGGGACAGTTCACCCTCGTGTTCCAAGCTCTGAATGTCAGGAATGCCGCGTTGCCGCCGGAGCGCAGAATTACGATAGAAATCGACAAGGCATAAGGTATGAGTCTGGAATTGGCGCGTATGAACTACTTAGTGGGTTCGGCACTCTATTTTCAACGCGAGCTCGATGCGCGGGAAGGACTCGCGCTTATTCGTCGCGCGGTTGAAAGGTTGGGCGAATATCATGGCGCACCGCTCCAACCTTACGTGCCGGCACAGGCCGGAATTTTGAGCGGGAATGATGTGGACGCGTTTGAATCAAACGGCTATCTGCTCATGCTCAATCATGAAGGATTGGCCGCGGAGACCGGCCAATCGACGTTTCTGGTGAATGTCACTTATGTCGAGCCGGGCATGAACATCACTCAAATCCAGATATTCTTCGCGATGTCGCTGAATGGCCTCAGCCTGAGGCGTGTTTGGCATTACGCCTTGGATTGGATGCCGCTTTTGGTACAGGCCACTAACCCAAGCCTCGCTGTTCTCAACGCCATTCCGGAGACGGATACCCACCCCGATTACCTTCCGCCGGAGGACGAGATTCGTCCCAGAGCATTCCCGCCGTTCTTCGCTCCTTGGAACTACCTCGGTCCCGACCGCCTCAACGAGGAACGGCGTCACTTCCTGAAGTCTCTATCCGTGCCAAACTCGGCCTCATTTGGAGAAGGGTGGATTCTTCAAGTCATCCGAGAACTCGAGGACCGTCCTTCTAAGGCGTTTGTCGATCAATTGCCGAAGGCGCCGGGGGCGTCCCATGTGGAGTATCGGCAACCTGAGATCGTGGAGTGACATTTCACGCTTCGGACATGAAAACTCTTGCTCCGTTTTCTCTTTGGTCCGATGCGCATCGCACGCGCTTTTTCCTGATCCCCGATGACCAACAGCTCCCATCGGGAGAATTCGCCATCCACACGATCACGGGCCGGAAACTCGCCGTCGACCCGGTCAGCGTGGCCCAGTTCGAAATTACCGAAGCCGAAGCCAAGAAATGGCTGGAATCTCAGCTCGGGAGCATGCTCGATACCGCCCACGGCGCGGTAGAGCGTTTCATCGATCGCCTCACCGGCGCGAGCGAGGACCCGCTCGCTGCTACCCGCGCGGCCATGAAACAGTTTGAAAACGCATTAAACCAATTAGAATTGTCTTCGCCCGCTGAAACGCAATTGGATGTTACTGCACTACAAGATTGTGCAGAACGTGTTTCCAGAATTGCGGATCGCCTGCGGTCCGTCGCTCAACGCCACGCCCGCTGATTCGCCCCCAAATCCAAGCGAAATTCCTGGCTGCCTGGAAATCGTCAGTAAAAGATCGGCGCGGGCCAAAAAATGCCTGTCGGTAATAAGTCAAGATGTCCGGTTTTATTAATACGTGATCTGTCCGGTTTTAGGTTTAGGCGGCGCGAGCCGCCCTTGTTTTCCGTTTACCGCCAGCAACAGCAGCCGGCGCGGTGGGAAAGTGGGAATCTCGCGTCATTTGCGAGATTTCCAAGGGAGTGTGGGAGACGGAGGAAACCTGCTTTGGGTTTTCGCCGGCTTCCAGGCTCCCGCCTTTTCCACCGCGCTTGGTATTTGCCGTTTTTCGCGTGCTGCCATCGCGATTGAAGCGGCCCACCACGTGTGGTCCGTAGCGCACTGACACGGAACCATCCAGGTGCTCGTGAATGGTTACGGTGCTGCCAGCCAACGTGTGCCGGAATCGGGTCTTGTCCAGCTGCCAGGACCGCGCGGCGATGGCGACGGTGTTATCTTTCGCCACTACGCATTCGGTCTGGGTCGTGAATACCCACTCCAAATCAGTCCGGCTGCAACGGCAAAAGGCCGTTCCTTTCTCCTGCGCCACAACCGTAAACTTCGCATTGAACTCGGCGATATAACGGTCCCGCAAGAATCGGTTCGCATCCTCTACCGCGCTGATCTTTGCCAGCCGGAGTTCCTGCGGCAAACGCCCTTGCCAGGTTCCGAAATTTCGTTCCGAGCGTCCCCGCGCTTGCGGCGAGTAGGCCGCGATCATTTCCACTCCCAACTCTTTCATCGCCCGGCCTACTTGCGTCAAGCGCTGTTTGTCCACCTTTTCACCGGCTTTCGGCGTCACGAAAAAATGACTGCCACGGTCGCTGTACAGAGCACAGAACAATCCTTGTTTCTCGATTACCTGGCGCAAAGCGGTCATCACCGTCCGCGTGGATTCCTCTTCCACCAATTGCGCATAATAAATTTCGCTGTTGGCATCGTCCAAAATTACAATCAGGTCATACCAGCGGCCGTCATTCAGCCAGCGATGTTTGCTCCCGTCAATGTGCAGCAACATGCCAGGCAATGGCCGCCGTGGCCGTCTGCGCCGGTGCGTGCCGCGTTTGTGCCGCTTCTTCACCAGCCCCGCCCCTTGCAACGCTTTTTGTACCCACGCATAGCTGAGCTCGATGCCATGCTCCTCGCGTAGTTTCTCGTGGAAGTGCTGCATGTTCAGGTCGTAGTACACCTCCTGATACAGCCCTAGCACCCGCTCGGCGGTCGCCAGCGGCACCCGTCTCGGACTCGGCTTTCCTTTGCGTCCGTCTGACAATCCGGAGTACCCCTGCTCTTCGATTCGCTCCCGCCATCGCCGCATTGTTCGGTCTGTCACCCCAATGATCTCGGCCGCCTGCCACCAAGTGATCTTCTTGGCCATCGCCCTCAGCAGCACTTCTTGTATCTTCATCATCCGCTCCATCTCCGCGGCTGAGTACTGCTGGGTTTCGTCCACCACCCAGCTTTTACTTGCCGCGCGTCGTTGCGGACATTTCACGTATTATTTGAACCGGACAAATCACATACTAGCGACAAGGGCCAAAAAATGCCTTGACATTGCATGCCAGCCAATTCATAATTGTTGAACCCTGGTAGGAATACAGGTCATTCACTTTCGTATTGCGCGGCGTTGAGCGCGGCGGCTGAGCCACGTTTCATGGAGGTATCGGGTGAGGCCGATGCGAAAATACAACGTCCTATTGTTCGCATTCCCGGACTCGCCGCCGCTCGACCTGGCAGCCGCAGACTTAGTTGTCGAGGCTATGACTTACCCCAAGTTCCTGCGAGCCTCGGACTTAGTGCTGAAGCCCGAATTGGACGCGGTTCTCATTAGCGCGGGGCAGAAATCGGTCCGCTGCGCCATCCGATTGGTGGAAGATCTGCGCTCGATCCATTCCGTGCCTTGCATTTTGGTTACCTCCTCCAGCTCGGAGGATCTGGCGATTGATTCCCTGAATTCCGGAGTCAGTCTGTACTTTAAACACCCGGTAAGTGCCGCCTCGATATACGGAGAACTGGCGAAGTTGGTGGACCGCGGTGTTCACAATTGCGGGGCAGCGCCGGCAATTCCTTTGCACGGGACCGAACGGCTATTGGGATGCAGTAAATCGGTCTGCGAATTGCGCGAGTATATCGGCAGAATTTCCTGGTGCCACAGCAACGTGCTGATTACCGGCGAAACCGGCACGGGAAAAGAATTGGTTGCTGAGTTGATTCACTCTAATAGCCCTCGGCGGCTCAATGCTTTCGTGTGTCTTAACAGTGCCGCGATTCCGGATACGCTGCTGGAAAGCGAGCTCTTCGGCCACGAACGCGGCGCTTTTACGGGAGCGATTGCGGCCCATCGCGGGAAAATGGCGCTGGCCCATAAGGGAACTCTTTTCCTGGATGAGATCGGCGACCTGGGCACTTCCGCGCAGGCGAAACTGCTGCGAGCGATCGACGGTAAGGCAGTTTATCGATTGGGCGGTGAGAAGGAATTCGCGTTCGATGTTCGCATCCTGGCAGCCACAAATCAGGATCTCGACACGGCCAGACAGCAGAATCGCTTTCGTAGCGACCTTTACTACCGGTTAAACGTGGTGCGAATTCAATTGCCGCCGTTGCGCGACCGCCGCGAAGATATACCGATCTTACTTAGCCATTACATCGGCCACTTCAATTCCTCCTTGGGGTCACGAATCACAGGTTTTACGCAGGACGCGCTGAGCCAACTGATGTTTTACGAATGGCCCGGAAATATCCGCGAACTGAAAAACGTGGTGGAAGCGATCTTTGCAAGCGCGCCCAGCCGGCCGGCGGATGCCATGGAACTGCCACCTTACGTGAGAAAGTACCTTTCTGCCCCGCAGAAGCCCGCCGAGCGCGACGCACTGCTCAGCGCCCTCTTGGCGACTAACTGGAATAAGACTCAAGCCGCCGACCGGCTGCATTGGTCGCGGACGACTGTGTATCGTAAGATTGTGACCTACAATATTGTTCGGCCGGCGGAATCACTACCGGCTTGAGAAGTAAATGGAATTCCCGCTCTCGTCGCTGATTATGCACGTCTATTTGCACCATGGTCGACGTGAGTAGTAATCATGTGAATTCGCCGGGGGGACGATTGCGCTTAGTCTCTATCTTTGTTACGCAGTCGTTCGTTGAACATGTTTGAAGTTCCGATATCTTTTGCGCTGCTGGGCCGCATGCGCCTAAAAAAGCGGTCTAGCGAGATTCTGAAAAAGGCGCCCGAACAAGTTACATAGAGAATGTTGGCGGCAACTATGTCTCGATGGGAGGGGCGGACCATCAGCAAGGCGGGATGATCAGCTATCTGTCGGTGGAGAGCCGGGTAAGGCAGGATCACCCGCTACGAGCAATTCGGATTGCAGTCGGCTGGAGAGGCTGCTGCGAGCGCTGTTGATTCAGATGTCGTAGAGGCCCGAAAACCGGAACTGGTTGAGAGCACACCTCGGGGTTTGTAAGCCCATATCGATTGAGATTCTATGGAGTCGGCGGATTGGCGGATCCGCAGCCGCAGGACTCATTCTTTCGGGTTGGAATGCGACCCCTCGAGAATGCAGCTACTTTCTTTGGGTGGTGCGGTGGATTGGAATTATAGCTTCAGACCAGAAAAGAAGTTGGCACGCCACACTGAGAATTCCGAATACCAAGAGCAGTTGCGATCGGCCCGTTCTTAGCCAAAACCATAGGCGCTGATCCGGCCCTTCGACTCGTCCGGGCAGGTTCTCGGCGAACAGGAGGAAACACAACATTGCCGCATATTGGTAACTTTGCGGAGGGTTCGGCCGCATCGTGAGGCTTTCTTCGGTATCGCCGTGATCGAGGAAAGAGAGCCAGACAAAGCCAACCCAATATAAAGAGGGAGTTGTGGCCCAAGATCATCCATAACGGAAGGAAAACTCGCCGCTAGGGCAAGGCGCTCCCAAGCCGCCCTGGACCCATCCCGGCATCAAAGGTCCAGTCTGCCCCACCCGAAATTGCAGAACTTGACAAGCACAACTAACTCGCCACCAAGATCAATGCCCTTCGGTCGTCAGCTTTAGAGTGCGAGCCCTACGCAGAGCAGTCCCGCCAAGCAGAAGCCAGGCAATTGGATCGGCTTCTGCGCCCTCATGCCGCTTCTCGGTGATAGTACTTCAGCCCACCACCTAATCGCTCTTGGCAGCGAACGATCCCTGGCTCCGGAATTCCGCGGCTCGAGGGAACAGTAGCTTGTTGCCCCTGCCTCGATGATTTCGTTCGGCGTGGTAGTGGAGGATGAAATTTTGAATGGCTTTCCTTAAGACTCTCCTCGCCAAAAAGAATCAGTCGGTCCAGACAGGATTCTTTGATACTTCTTACGAATCGCTCGGCGACTGCGGCGGCAGCTTCACAGACTGGACACCCACGTCTCTCAGCATGCCCATAGATTCGGTCGTGAACAGTGGGTCTCGATCGTGAATCAAGTAGCGCTTGCCCGTGAGTATGCCGTCAACCGCGTCCGTCACGTTTGTGCCGATTTGACTCATCCATAATCCATTTGCCGTGGACGCCATGCCGCCAATCTCCACCTTGCGCGTCGATAAGTCAATGAAGAAGAGCACCAGGAACCGCTGCAGCCCTTTCGGAGCCCGTAGTTCGACGGTGAAGAAATCGGCAGCCACAATCAGCTCCCAATGCCGGGCAAGAAACTTCCAGGTCGTCCGGCGATTCCGTTCCGGCGCCGGCTCGATGCCGTGCCGTTCCAGAATGGCAGCAATGGTGCTCCGCGCCAGTTTGTGCTTCAGATTGGATAAGGCACCCTGAATCCGCCGATAGCCCAACTCCGATTCTCTTCCGCCATGCGAACCCCAGAGCTTCCAGCTCTGGGCGCGTGCGGGGTCGCCCGGTCCTCCGTTGTGCGCTGCCATCATATTTGTGATGCAATAAGTTTTCGATGCCACGCCAATAAGGTCTCTGGTGTAACGAGGGTCGCAACTTCCGCTAGAACTTTCCGCCCCAAGCCTTTCGCCTTGGCTGCCAATCGACGTCGCTGGTTGTCGTTCAATCGCACTCGTCGGCTTCCGAGTTGCTCGCGTAGAACCCGGTTTTCCTCGCGCAGATACTCGATCGTCTGCAGCTGGCGGTGATTTATCCAGCCAGCCAGGGCAATGATCACGAACTGGATTGGATCGAGAACTCTCGTCATTCTAGGTTCGCTCATTATCCTAACCCTGACGATCGTTCAATAAGTCGCTCTTTCAATCAGTTTCAATATCCGGGCCATACGGACGAGCGGCGTTTCACCGACTTTGATCGCGGACAATGACTATGTTTGAATTGAGCCAACTCCAAAAGGGCTGGTGATCCGCTATGTGGAGATTGTCCCGAAACGGGCTTGTGGTACATCGATTAGCGCCTGTCAGCAACTGTGAAGGATGAATGTGGGAACTGCTCTGCGCGAGCGGATCACAAACGTACTACCGTTAGCGCAATTCATTCGGTTGATCGGGGATGCAAGGCCGCGAAGTGCGATTCAAATGGAGGTTTGTTCCTCAATCGTTCATAGACGCGCTCGGCAACTGCGTCTGCCAACTGTTCGAGATCACCGCGATTGAGCCCAAGTGCCGGGTCTGGATCGCTTGGCCCCGTCTGTTGTCCGGAACATCCATCTCGCACGAGTTCACCCTTCAAGCTCGACAACAATGAATCCAGATCAGGATTGCTTTCCCGAAGTGCCTCGATTCGTTGAATTGCATGACACACAGTCGAGTGATCGCGGCCATTATAGAACCGCCCGATCACTGTCGTGCTCCAGCGTCCAACGTGCTTCGCCAGGTACATGGCGACTTGCCGATTGAAACAAGCAGGCTGTGCGTTGCCTAATTCGCGGGTTGGACCCAACCGAGTTGATACGACGGAATCGATTCTGCTGAGAGCTATACGCTGCGAACTGGATCCCGGTGCAAACGATACTGACGCCATCTACGCTCCTTTCATCGCCAGCGCAATCGCTGGTTCAACTAGCATGTGGTCGCCATCCGGGGAGATTCGAGCCGGGCAGCTCGGCCACAAAACCCGAACGAGAGCAAGCCACCCTTCGAGCCGTTCCCGGAACTTGCGCGGCCTTGCGTAACCGACGCTGCCGAGCTGGCTCGCTAGACCGCAGTCACCGAAGATCGGTATCCGCTCTGGACCTTTCGCGGTAAAGCAGCGATAGGACAGCCACATATATACGTCCAAGGCCGCCGGCGAGGAAGATAAGGCCTTTGCCGCTTGCAGATCGGTAGGAATGCAGTGGGAGGTCACTTCACGGAAGAACTCATCGCTGAGGACAATCTCGTTTTCGAAGTCGCCGGGGAGCATCGTTTGGTTCGGATCACGCGAGTACCAGATCCGCGCTTCTCGCATGAAGTTGAATCGTGCATGGTGCATGACTGCCGCTTTCTCGTGCTGGCTATCGCTGCCGAAAAAGATCGTGGCGCCGAAAACTCTCTGGAAGGCTCCGACGAGACGGCGGTACTGCGAACCGCCCTGCTGCATCCCAAAGACGTCCAGCATCTCTGCCGCGCTCCGAAACGTGATGGTCTGTTTCTGTTGCCGAACCGCGAGCGTTGCGAGAAAAATCGGCACCAGGCGGTCCTGTCCCCACGGAACACCGTACTTCGGATGACCCGTGACCTGCAACAGGAACTGCCCGTTACGGCGCTCTTGCAGAAGCGCGCCCTTCGCAGGGCGCTTGATTGGAAGACCGCAGAGCACGAAGGGCCGGGACGCAAATCCCAAGTTCTGCGAGCGGTTCTCGCGACTAACGCGGACCAGCTGAATCGTCTCGGCCTTCCGCAGCTTTTGCTTGGAGATCAGCAGTTCGCTGGGAAGGTCCCGGACGATGCTTTTGGCCGACTGCAAGCCGGCGCATCTTCGATTTAGCCTGATGATGTTCGGTATAGACACGAATCGCGGGCGCGATCCCTTGTTTGTGCCACTGATGTGCCATCCGAACCTGACAATCCCACCCCACGGCACTCGCACAGCCACCGTAAGTGCTTGAAACGATGTGCTAACGGGTCGGATGATTAGCTTGAGGTGCTAGCGGGTAACTCCGTGGGGGTTCAAGTCCCCCTCTCCGCACCAGACACAAAACCTTCGCAGCATGTGGAAATGGAACTGGCTGGAGCGCTCGAAGCAGGACCTTGCGTATGCCTTGCGAAGTTTTGCACGAACGCCCGGCTTTACCACGCTGGTGATCCTGACGCTTGCGCTCGGGATCGGCGCGACCACAGCGATGTTCACCATCGTCAATGCGCTCCTGTTGAACCCTTTGCCCTATCGCAATCCGGACCGGCTGGTGGTGATTTGGGAGAAGCTGAAGCGGGATACGAAAGGGCCGCCGGTCTTCGATTCGTATTGCGATTTCGAAACATGGAAAAACAAGAGCCAGAGCTTCGAGCGGCTCGCCCCTGCCACCTGGGCTACCGGCCAACAAATCCTGACGGGCATGGGGCGTGCGCGTGAGGTGCTCGCACAGCCGGCCGGACTCGAGTTCTTTTCATTGCTCGGCGTTGCCCCGGAACTCGGGCGTACGTTTCAGCGCGACGACTTGAAGCGGGGGTGCACAGTGGTTTTGCGGCATCGATTTTGGATGACCGCCTTCGATGGCCAGAAGAATGTAATCGGCCGGCACATCGAGCTGAACGAGAAAGCATGCACCGTCATCGGCATCATGCCGCGGGGATTCACGTTCTATCCGGATGCGCTTTCGATGTGGACGCTGATCACTCCTGATACCGCGATTGCACGCGATCCGGAAAATGGGCACGTCGGAGTCTTCGGGCTTCTCAGCCGGGCATTTCCATTGCACGCGCACAGCAGGAACTGCAAACGCTCTATGCGAACGAACACCGGAAGGATGCAGGCGGCATTTGGCGCTTCCCGGTTGTTTACCCGCTCGCCGAACAGTTCGCCTATTTGACCGGGCCAACTCTGCGGCTCAGTGTAATCGTTTTGTTTGCGGCCGTCAGTTTCGTTCTTCTGATTGCGTGCGTTAACATCGCCAATCTGCTATTAGGCCGCTCCCTCGTAAGGCAGAAGGAATTCGCGGTCCGCGCAGCACTGGGTTCAGGGCGAATGCGGTTGATACGGCAGTTGCTGACCGAGGGTCTGCTGCTCTCAACTGCGGGCGCGCTGGCCGGAATACTGCTAGCGCTTGGCGCCGTTCACTATTTCCGAGTTTTAAATCCCATCGAGCTGCCTCCCGGAAATCCCGTGACTGTGAATGTTTATGTTCTCGCTTTCACGGCCGCCCTCGCCGTCGCCACGGCGCTTCTGTTCGGACTTGTTCCCGCCGTGAAGGCCTCGCGGGTAGATTTAATCGATGCTCTCAGAGCGAACGGCCGAAGTGCTTCTTTCAGTCCGGCGGCTCGGGCCTTCGGAAAGGTTCTGGTATCTGCGGAAGTGATGCTTTCTCTTGCTCTGCTGGCAGGCGCGGGATTGCTGATCGAGAGTGTCAACCGGCTGGCTTCCGTGCCGCTCGGGTTCAGGACCGATCACGCCCTTACAATGTTCGTCAATCTCCCAAAGTGGAGTTACTCGGAAAGCGGGCAGCGCGCCAGATTTTATCGCGAGGTGCTCGATAAAGCCGCCTCGCTTCCCGGGGTGAAATCCGCGGCGTTCGCGACTTCACTGCCGCTCAATAATGGCCGGTTTGGCGGAAATCTCCTGACCGTGCAAGATAGACCGGAACCACGACCAACCGTTGCCGCGCGCGATGTGGGCCAGGTTTCCATCACGCCGGATTATTTTCGCGTCATGGGTGTCCCTCTCGAAAGAGGACGGTTGTTTGATGAAAGGGACACAGAGAAGAGCGAGGCGGTTGCAATCGTAGACGAAGCTCTTGTCCGAAAGTATTTTCCGCACGAGAACCCGATCGGCAGGCACATCAAAGTAGGCGATCCAAAAACAGCTCGGCCATGGCTGACCATTGTGGGCATTGCCGCCGACGAAAAGGACAGGAACTTTTTCCACGAAATGACTTGGGAGGACATTCCACTGGTCTTTCGCCCCGTTAGCCAGGATCCGCCCTTCACCGGCTCTCTTGTGCTGCGGGCGGCAACAGGCGGAATCGGCCTGGGCGTCACAATCCAGAAGCAGATTGCCGCGCTAGATCCCAGTGTGCCCGTCGGTGAGGTGCAAACCATGAATGAGCGGCTTTCCCGCGTGCTGGCCTATCCGCGTTTTCGCGCGGTTGTACTGGGAACGTTTGCCGCACTCGCGCTTTTGCTGGCGGCCGTCGGTTTGTACGGTGTTCTTTCGCAACTGATTGCGCAGCGCACACAGGAGTTCGGCGTGCGCATGGCTCTTGGTGCGCAGAAGCACGACGTGCTGGCGCTTGTCGTCCGCCAAGGCATGATCTTGGTTGCTGCAGGTCTGGCGGCAGGCTTGGCCGCTGCTTTCTCGCTCACCCGATTTCTGTCCAGCTTGCTCTACGGCGTGAGGCCGGCAGATCCGTGGACTTTAACGGCCGTCTCAGTGCTGCTGATTGTGGTTGCGCTTCTCGCTATCGATGTTCCAGCACGTCGGGCCGCAAAAGTAGATCCGATGGTGGCGTTGCGATATGAATAATGCTGTGCTGGAAGCCGTATCGCGAGACTTGTTATATGCGCTGAGAACCATGCGCAGGAATCCTGTCTTCACCGCGACCGCTGTGCTGACGCTGGCCTTGGGCATTGGAGCGAACACCGCGATTTTCAGCGTGGTTCATGCCGTGTTGCTAAGGCCGCTCGAGTATCGGAATCCGGACCGGTTGGTGCATATTTCGGGAGGCGCCGCGCCCATACGATTCGAGGAGATGAAGACCAGCGCGAAATCCTTCGCCGCACTTGCAGCCTTCACCGGCCAGGAGGACCTCACGCTCACCGGTGGAATCCAGCCGGAGGTCCTAAAGGGTGTACGCGTATCCGCCAGCTTCCTTCGCATTCTGGAAACCGAGCCGCTACTGGGACGCGGCTTTCTTCCCGAGGAAGACTCGCCTGCGGGGCCGGCGGTAGCCATGATCAGCGCCGAATTGTGGCAGCGCCGGTTCGGTGGTGATCCGCAAATCGTTGGTAAGACCGCGACTCTGGGAGCGACGCCGTACACCATCATCGGGGTTCTCCCAGCACGCTTTCAATTCCCGTTTCCAGATCTCGACGTCTGGTTGACACAGCCCTCAACGTGGCCGGCGATGAATTCCAAATCCCGGTCCTTAAGTCCGTTCCTGACGGTATTCGGGCGTCTGAAGCCAGGGGTGAACCTGGAACAAGCAAGCGCGGAGATGGCGGTTATTCAACGTCAATATGCGATGGGCCATCCCGCCATGCTCGATGCAAAACCGAAGTCTCCGGTTCGAGTAACGCCACTGAAAGATGACCTCGTGGCCAACGTCCGTTCCATTCTTTGGATGCTATTCGGCGCAGTCGGGTTTGTGTTGCTGATCGCTTGCGCCAACGTGGCAAGCCTGCTCCTGGCTCGAGCCAACTCGCGTTCGCGCGAATTCGCGGTGCGGTCCGCCCTCGGAGCCACCCGCACCCGCCTCGCCGGACAATTGCTTGCGGAAAGCGTGCTGCTGTCGTTTGCCGGTGGAGTATTGGGAATCCTATTCGCCGGTTGGAGTCTGCGCGCCATTCCCAGCATGACTGCTTTCGATCTGCCGCGCGCGGGAGAGATTCACCTGGATTGGATGGTGCTCGGATTCGCAGTAGCGCTTTCCCTGGTAACCGGCATTCTGTTTGGCTTGGCGCCTTCGATCGGTGCGTCCCGGCCAGACCTTATCGGAGTATTGCGGGCCAGGGGTGAAGCCGTTAACAAGGGCACGACAAGACGCGTTTGTGCCGGATTTACCGCCCGCGGCATTTTGGTCATCGGACAGGTAGCGCTCTCTATCGTGCTGTTGATCGGAGCGGCCCTCCTGATAGAGAGCGTGGTCCATCTGCGCGGCGTCAATCCGGGATTCAACCCGGCGAACCTTCTCACCATGCGCGTTTCTCTCCCGTTATTGCGCTACAACACCGACCAGAAGAAAGCCGCATTTTTTGAAGAGCTGATCCGGAGGGTGGGATTGTTGCCGGGCGTCCGCGGCTCCACAGCGGCGATGACGCTTCCCATGACCGGTTATGCAGGGACTCCCGTGCAGGATGCCGGCAAACCGCCGCTGAAGTTCAACGAACGCCTCATCGCAACAATCCTGATTGTCACGCCGGAATATTTTCGGACTCTCGCCATTCCTTTGCGGCGGGGAAGGGACTTTACAGAACGAGATCGGGAAGGCACGCAGCGCGTGGCCATCATTGACGAAAATTTAGCTCGCCGCTTCTGGCCCGCATATCCGCGGGGTCAAAATCCAATCGGGCAGCGCCTTCTGGTCGGCGGCACCAACCCGCAGCCCGCGGAGATTGTCGGCATCGTCGGCAATGTCAATCAAAATCTCGAAAACAGCGCGTGGCCGGAGAGCGTCTATGTCCCATTCGCGCAGAGTCCTCTCCCATCTGCGATGCTCGCAATACGGACGCAGCGCGACCCCATGCGGTTAACGTCGGCGGTTCGCGAACAAGTGCGGACCTTGGATCGGGATCAACCCGTCTCCTCCGTCCGGACCATGGGCGATCTGGTGGAAGCAGAACTGGGACAGCGGCGTTTGCTGGTGACAATGTTGGGATCGTTCTCCGCGGCGGCGCTGCTGCTCGCCCTCATTGGAATCTACGGCATTATTTCCTATTCTGTGGCGCAGCGGACTCACGAGGTGGGTATTCGGCGAGCGTTGGGCGCGCGCGAAGTCGACATCCTCTGGCTCATTGTTGGACGAGGCTTTGGCCTGGTTTTGACCGGAGTAGCTGTTGGCATCGGCGGGGCCTTCGCCTTAACGCGCGTGATGACCGCTCTGTTGTTCCACATCAGCGCGACCGATCCCGTGACCTTCGCGAGCATCGCGCTGCTCTTCATCCTCGTGGCACTGGCTGCCTGCTACGTTCCGGCGCGCCGCGCTACCCGAATCGATCCAATGGCCGCCCTGCGATACGATTAGCTCAGCATGCCGGGATTCGGGCAAGACCTGCGCTACGCGCTCCGGCTCCTGCTAAAAACTCCCGCAGTTACCGTCGTAGCCGTGCTCTCACTCGCGCTCGGTATCGGCGCGAACACCGCGATTTTCGGCGTGATCAACGCATTGATGCTGCGCTCGCTGCCCGTGCGCGATCCGCAGCAGTTGGTGAGCATCGGCGCGCTCGATCCCGATCACCCCGAAGACGGCGAAGATGTTTCGCTCGCCATGTTTCGCGAGATCCAGCAACATGCCACTGTGCTTTCGAATGTTTTCGTCTGGTCCGGCGGAGGTATCAGCAACTTTGAGGCGAATGGCGCCAGATATGCCGGGAGCCTGGATGAGGCGTCCGGCGATTACTTTGCCTCGCTCGGTGTGCGGCCCGTGCTCGGGCGCGTGCTTACGCATAGCGACGCGCCGCTCGACGGGCGGCCTTCCGCGCGAGTCGCGGTCATCAGTTATGGATGCTGGAAGCATCTGTTCGCCGGCGATCCAAACGTGATCGGCAAAACCATTCGGGTAGACGGCATATCGCTGACAATTGTAGGCGTTTCGCCCGCCAATTTCACTGGTTTAATGGTCGATGTCGCGCCTGAAGCGACAGTCCCAATCGGCTTCACGGGCCGTCGGCTCAAGTATCGCGAAAATCTTTCGTACACGGTTCTCGCCCGGTTGAAACCGGGCATTGCTATTAAGCAGGCGCGTGCCCAGATTCAGGTGCTGTGGCCCGGTATTTTGAAATCGACTGTACCCGATGCGTATCGCGGAGTCCAGCGCTCGAAATTTTTCGCACTGCGCCCGGACGTACAGCGGGCGGGACGCGGCAATTCATTTCTCCGGCACAGGCTTACAAAACCTCTTCAAATCCTGATGGCGCTTGTGGGAGCGGTCCTGCTGATTGCCTGCGTGAACCTTGCCAATCTTCTTCTGGCTCGCGCGGCGGCGCGGCAGCATGAATTCGGCGTCCGGGTCGCACTGGGAGCGGGCCGAGCGCCTCTGATCCGCATGATGCTCACGGAAGCGCTGCTGCTCTCCTGCACCGGCGCGGCGCTGGGTTTGCTGATCGCACCTTGGACGGCGCGCTACTTGCTGGCCAGCTTTTGGACGGGCTATGGCTCAATGGCCATCGATCCCTCACCCGATGTCCGCGTCCTGGCGTTCACGGCGGCACTGGCGCTATTCACTGGTGTGCTGTTTGGCATTGTTCCCGCCTGGTGCATGAGCCGCTCCGATCCCGCCGGTGCGTTATCGCAGAGCAAGCGAACCACGGGCGGCCGCATGGGGCGCTTCAGCAATGCTCTGGTTATCGCGCAGATTGCTGGCTCGCTCGTGCTCCTGTTGGGAGCGACCCTGTTCGTGCGCAGCCTCCGAAACCTGCAAACGGTGGACCTTGGCTACCGCCGCGATCACCTGCTCATCATGCAGCTCTTTCCGCAGCCAGGACGGCAGAAGCCCCCCAATCGCACGCAGTATTATCACGAACTTGTCACACGCCTGTCGCGCGTGCCCGGTATAGCGTCCGTCAGCTATTCACAGATAGGCCCGGCAGCTCCGTACGAGTTTAAGACCGCCGTGTCCACCGGCTCCAGCGGTGTGGTTGCGAACGCGGTCCAGGAATGGGCCGGCCCGGGTTTGTTCCAAACGATTGGAATGCACGTGCTTACCGGCCGTGAATTCAACTGGCGCGATGGCGAGCGCACGCCACGGGTTGCCGTCATCAGCGAAAGCCTCGCGCGGAGGCTCTTTCCAAATCAAGACCCTATCGGGCGCACGATCAATACCGGTTCCGAACCGCAGCACAAAAATCTGACTGTAATCGGCGTGGTGAACAGCGCAAGTCTATGGAAGTTCGACAGCCGCGAACCGCTAGCCGTTTATTACGCGATCATGCAGGAACCGGATTATAACCAGCCACATGTAATTATTCGGACGCTCACAAGTGCCAACTCGGTTGCGCACTCGGCCGAACGCACGCTGGCATCTCTCGGATATCACTATTCCCTGCGAACGGAAACACTCGAACAGCGTACCGATGACACGCTGGTTCTCCAGCGCATGATCGCCATGCTTGTATCCGGTTTCAGCCTGCTCGCGTTGTTACTCGCTGCGGTCGGGCTGTACGGCGTAATGTCGTATGCGGTCACGCGCCGCACCGCGGAGATTGGTGTCCGCATGGCCCTGGGCGCCGTGAGCGGCGACGTCTTGAGCATGGTTCTTGGCGAAGTGCTGCGGCTGATCTTCATTGGCATCGCAATCGCCATTCCGGCCGCGTTTGTCTGCAGCAAATTGATCGCGGGCATACTGTTCGGAGTATCCGTAACAGATCCAGGCACAATAGCAGCCGCCTGTTCAATTCTTGTGATTGTCGCCGTGATCGCAGGTTTTCTGCCGGCCCGCCGCGCTTCGCGTGTAGATCCTATGACTGCCTTGCGCTCTGAATGAATCAAACAGCATGACGATTCGAGCCTGGAGAGCAATTGCTGTGATCTCGACACTCGCGCTCGTCTTTTTGCTGCTGACGTCATACTTTCACGTCTGGATTAGGCATCCGGTAAGCCCGGCCACCGTCGTTACTGAAATACACAAGCTCAATCAGCTTGTAACTGTCCGCTACCGCATTCAACGTGTTGTTGGAATAAGAGAACCGAAGGTCCCGTTCGGCGAAGAATCCATTCTGCTCATGGTGCAGGGTGAGGTCCTCGCCGGTATCGATCTCGACCGGATTGCCGGCCGCGATGTTACCTATGCAGGCAAGCGGAATATCATCATTGCACTTCCACCCGCCAGGCTGTTCAATAGCTTTCTTGACGAGAACCAAACCAAAGTCTGGGACCGCAGCATCACATGGTGGACTCCCTGGGTCCCCTATGATCCCGACCTGGAGCACAAAGCGAGGATGCAGGCTATCGACGATATCCGGAATGCCGCCGTAAAGATGGGAATCCTCGATCAGGCTCAGAAGAATGCCCAATTGTCGATTCGCGAATTGCTCAGTGCTTTAAATCTGCAGGTGAACTTCAAGGCTCGGCCGCTTGATTAAGCACCCGCAGCCTTAAGGGCCGCAAGCACTCGGCCGTTACGGAAGGGAACCCGTCGGATGCGAACGCCGGTCGCATCGTAGATAGCGTTCCCAACAGCGGCAAGCATCGGTTTGAGAGACGCCTCACCGGCCCCGTAGGGAGGTAGATCGGGACGATTCGGATTTGGGTCGCCGTTCACCAGCACAATATCGATGCGCTCGGGAACGTCAACATGCCGGAGCGTCTGGTACGAGAACCAATCCCTGCTCGTCACCTTCTCGGTATCGAACCGGACTTCCTCACAAATCGCGCGGCTTAGCCCGTGAAGCATCCCGCACTCGACTGTATGCCGCAGGCTCGCGGGATTGACCACAAAGCCGCAGTCATGCGCGCATACCAGACGCTTTGCCCAAACATGACCCGTTTGGCTATTGATTTCCACCTCCGCTATCTCAGCGACAACGGTTTGCCCGCGGAACGAGTAAGCGATGCCGCGCCCCGTCAAGATGTTTCCCTCGCCGGCCCGTTTCGGAGATGGCCGGGGATCCCAGCCATATGCTTTGGCAGCAGCTTCGAGAACCGCAATGGAACGCGCGCGGCGGAACCCACTGTCATCCTGCGTCCCGGCTTTCAGCATCCTCAAGCGGAACTCCAGCGGATCGACTTTCGCCGCTGCGGCAGCTTCATCGATAAAAGACTCTGCAGCAAACGTAGGTTGCGGACCATTCGGGTCGCGCAGGTTGCCGGTGCGCAGCGGCGTTTCCCATAACGTTGGAAGACCCACCACCTCGCCTACCATCTTGCGATTCGGAATGGCGTACATATCGGAAGGCATAGCGGCGCTTCCGGCAGCAGGCTGTGCCCGCCTTATGCCCATCAGCTGGGCAATCAACACGGAATCGGGCTCGTTGTATCCGACGTGGTTGTGATCGCACGAACGCGCGTGGAAATCATACGCTACCAGGGCTCCCTGGCTATCAAGCGCACCGCGCATCTTCACAAGGAAGGCGGGACCTTTGGTATCCCACGCCGTCTCCTCCTCTCGCATCCACTGCATGCGCACGGGCCTGCCGATCTCGCGTGCGATCCAGGCCGCCTCGAACGCAGCGTCCTCGGCCGCTGAACGACCGAAGCCCTGCGGACCCATCATCCAAACCACACGCACGCTGTCGTGCGGCATGCCGAGAAACGTAGCGATACCTCGCCGCATGCTGTAGGACTTCATGTCGTTCGTGTAGACCGTCATCTGGCCGTTTGAAGGGTCGGCTAAAGAATGGGCGCCAGCAAAGGACACGTGCCCCTGGAACGGTATCTCGTATTCCGCCTCTATGACCTTTGCCGCGCCGGAGAAGGCCGCATCGGGATTTCCTACCACCATGGGTCCGGATACGGGAGCGCGCATTGCGGGATTTCCCACCGCAGGTGGTTTGGATGGCGCAACATGTATTCCTGAATCTGCAGACGCAGCGGGTTTTGATCGCTGGTTGCGTAACTCCGCATCTCGCTCGACAGCATGTCTGGAACCCGAGCTGGGCTCCGACTCTCTCTCAGCACCAAGGTCCGAGATTGGCGTTGCAGAACGCATGTAGTTGAAAAGATCTTCGGACGCGGGGAATGGAGCAGTAGCCGGCTTCTCCCACGTCGTCTTCAACTGTCGCGCCGCGTGGATGGCCTGCTCTTCGCGTTCGCAGACCACAGCTACGTAGTTGCCTTTACTCACCACCTTGATGAAACCTGGCAGGCTCTTTACCGAGGATTCATCAATGCCCGTCAGCTTCGCGCACGCGAACGGCGGCTTCACGTTTCTCGCGTGAACCATGCCCGGCAGATTGACGTCCACAGCCCACTTAAGAGAACCATCTACCTTCGGCGGAATGTCGTCACGCTGAAAAGACTGACCTGCATATTTGAGCTCCGGGTTCAATTTCGTTTTGGCTTGGCCGGTAATCCGGTTAATATTGTTCCCCGTCAGCGCGACATTGAACTTCTTTCCCGCGATCAGTTCGCCATAGGTGACGCGCCTGGAAGAATCGGCCTTCACTGTGATGACTGCATCAGCAACGGCGAGTTGATTGACGGGCACGCCCAGGCGCTGCGATCCCATTTCAAGCAACACACGGCGCGCTTCGGCAGCCACGCGGCGCATCGGCCACGAATTTCTTTCCAAGGCATACGAACCGCCCGACCCGACCTGGTCGACCGTGATGTCGGTGCTCCCCATAATGCAGGTGGTCTTGTCGAACGCGATATCGAGCTCATCCGACATCAACTGGCGGAAGCATGTCCCCGTACCCTGGCCCGGGTCCGTTGTGCCCACATAGAAGGTTGCGGTGTTGTCTTCGTGAATTACAACCCACGAATCGATCTGGTGGTAATCGGGATCGTGATAAGGTCCGGGCGATCCGGCCGGACTGCTCTGCGCCTCTGCCCCGTCGATCGCAGTCGCTCCGAACACGCCAAAGCTGACTGCGAGCAGTCCCGCGTTCTTGAGAAACCCACGGCGATGCGTAATCAGGACGTCTTCAATCTGTTTTGGAATTCTGTGGGACGCCCTCATGCGACTACCTTCTTCCCGGAAACGGTCAAAGCTTCGGCCCTGATTGTTATTGCGCGTTTAATGGCGCTCTGCACCCGGAAGTAAGACATGCAGCGGCACAAGGTGCCGTTCATCGCTTCGCGTATCTGTGCATCCGTCGGATGAGGATTCTTGTCCAGTAAGACCTTCGCAGTGATGATCTGCCCGTTCTGACAGAATCCGCACTGCGGAGCTTGTTCCTCAATCCAGGCCTGCTGCACGGGATGCAGCCTGCCGTTTTGCGACAGTCCTTCGAGCGTGGTGATTTCACCTCTGACGGCAGAAACAGGCGTAATGCAGGAGAACACCGCCGAACCGTTGATGATTACCTTGCAGGCGCCGCATTGGCCGAGCCCGCAGCCAAACCGGGGTCCCCGCAAATCGAGATCGTTGCGGAGGATGTACAGCAGCGGCGTGTCCGGTTCCACATCTAGCGCGTGCGAACGCCCGTTCAGGGTTAGCTCGATTGTGCTCACAGACGCTACTCCTTATTGCGCTCCGATATCTTTAGAACTGCCTCTGGAAGCCGAGCACCCTGGATCATAATCTTCGAGGCGCCATCTTCGACTTCGCGTAGATCGTCCGGCGTCAGTTCGATGTCGGCTGCGCCCAGGTTCTCCTCAAGCCGGTGAAGCTTTGTTGTTCCTGGAATGGGCACGATCCAGGGCTTCTGTACCAGCAGCCACGCGAGCGCAATCTGAGCCGGTGTCGCGCGCTTCTTTTTGGCCATGCGCTTCAGCAGATCGAGAAGAGCCACATTCGCCGCGCGTGCCTCAGGCGTGAAGCAGGAGGACGTATTACGGAAATCGGGGTTGTGAAATTCTGTCATCGCCCCTCGGGTCGGGTAGGAATCACCGGAAACCAGTAGACCCTGCTCATCGAGCTGGGCGCACCGCAACAGATCGGCGGGTGTCCTCGGGATGATGATTTCTAGCGATATTTTCCCAGTTAGAAGTCCCGCGCCGAGGGGACTGAACGGTACAAAACCAATTCCCAACTCCTCGCACGTCGCAAGCACGCCGTTTTGTTCCGGATCGCGGGTCCACAGCGAATACTCGCTCTGTACGGCCGCCACCGGCTGTACAGCATGTGCACGCCGGATGGTTTCAGCCGTCGCCTCCGACAGGCCGAAATGCTTCACTTTACCCTGCTTGATCAGTCCCTTGACGGTTCCCGCCACATCTTCAATCGGCACATTGGGATCAACGCGATGCTGATACAGAAGATCGATTACTTCTACCTTCAGCCGGCTTAACGCTGCGTCCGTGATCTGCCGGATGTAGTCGGGCCGGCTGTCAAGACCATAGTGAGTGCCGTCCGGGTTAATTCCGAATCCAAACTTGGTGGCAATCACTACGTCATTGCGGAAAGGAGCAAGCGCTTTTCCCACCAGCTCTTCATTCGTGAAAGGACCATATGCCTCGGCAGTGTCAAAGAACGTCACGCCGCGTTCGACGGCGGCGCGAAGGATCTTAATGCCCTGCTGTCGCTCGGTTGGCGGCCCGTAACCGGAACTCAGCCCCATGCATCCGAAACCAAGGGCCGATACTTCCAAACCACTGTTCCCGAGTGTGCGTTTTTGCATAACTTCTATTCGCCTTCGGCTGCGCGGAGTTCTCAGGCTCTAAGCAACGCTTGAACATATTCGGGTTTCAAGGGAATACGGCGCGCAACTTTGCCCGTTGCATCCAGAAACGCTCCCGCGATGGCCGAGGGAGCCAGAGCATTGGCCGCCTCAGACCCTTGACCATACTTCCCAACTTCCGGCCGGTTTATGAGAACCACTTTAATGTCCGGAAGATCGGCCATGGTTGCAATGGGGTAGCTCCGCCAATCGGCTGTTGTGATGCCGCTGTCGTCGAATTGCAGTTCCTCTTTCAACGCGATGCTGATTCCCATTACGGCGCCGCCTTCCACCTGACGTGTCAACTGCAATGGATTGATTACGATTCCTGGGTCTACCGCCACAGTCATCCGCTCGACTTTAATACTGCCGGTATTCATATCAACGGCAATGTTCGCTACACATGCCCAGTAAGTTCCGTTGCGGAACAAAGCCGATACGCCCTGGCCTCGCCGCACACCATTGACGGTCTTCGGCTCCGTTCGGGGTTGCCACTCGGACGCTTTCCGAAGAATCTCCAACACGTGGATGAGCCGTTCCTCGCGGGCGTGGTCAATCCTGAATTGGAGTGGATCTTTTCGGGCCAGTACAGCGGCCTCGGTAATGGCTACCTCACGCGGGAAGTTCTGCTGGTATTGAATGGGGGTCCGCATGCTGTGATCGCGAAGCCCGACATTAGTTGGTGACGAGCTCTGACCAAGTTGATAAGTGCCGTGACCGCGTTCGAGAACGGCGCGCGCACCGTCATAAATCCACGGATCGGAGGCGCCGATATTCAAGCCGAAAACGCCGCCTTTTTCGTTCGGTGCGGGAATAGTGGGAAGACCCGCGAGTATGGCGCCAACCAGGCGGTCATCCTGCATTGCGGGCATGTAATGGTCGATTTGAAACACCGTCATTTTGCCTTGAGCGTCCAAGCCGATTTGCACATCCGAAAGCACCGGCGATGATTGTGTCGACCACTGAAAATCATCGTGCCGCATCCATTGCACGCGAACCGGCTTCCCTACGGCTTGAGACAGGATCACGGCTTCGTCTTCGGCGCCAGCGTTGCCGCCATTCGAACGGCCATAGTGTCCTGCCCCGGCAAACGTGCGAACGATGACCTTATCCACCGGAATAGAAAGCATCTGTGCAATCCCCGAACGCAAAGCCTGCGGATTCTGGGTGTGGGTATAAAGGTAGACAGTGCCGTCCGAACGAACATCGCCGACCGCCGATGCCGGCCCGATAGGAGCATGCTTTAGATACGGCACTTCGTAGGTCGCCGAGTGCTTCTTACTGGCCTTGGCAAACTCAGCGGCCACGTCGCCGTTCGATTTCCTACTCGTCTCAGCGGGAACGGTCTTCCAGTCCGCGTCTTCTTTAAGAAATGCGAACAGGCCTTGATTTCCAGGAAGGCCTCGCCAGCCGCTCCATTTCGTGCCGGAAGCAACCTGCTCGGCTGCTTTGATCGCCTCCCATTCCGTCGGAGCGATCACACCGATCAGATTGCCTTTGACAACCACCCGCGTGTTTGGAAAACGAGCCTTATCCAACGGGCCAACCGAGATCAGCTTCGAGCCCAGTGTCTTCGGGTGCACCACGCGGGCATGGAGCATGCCCGGGAGCCGCACATCGGTAACCCATCTCTCCTTCGCAGTAACTTTCGAGCCGATGGACGAGTTGGGGAACGATTTGCCGATAACCGTGTACGCGCTCACGGGCTTCAGCGGAGGATTCCCGACTACCATCAATCCGAACAGACTCGTCAGGTTGCCCCTGACTGGAATCGTTAGATTCAGATTCTGATTCTTGACCAACTCTCCATAAGACACGCTCTTGCCGTTGCCGGACACAACACCGTCCTTTACGGAGAGTTGATCCTTGGGTACACCGAGCCGCTCGGCAGCCAAGTCCAGCAGCGCTTGATAAACATACGCCGCGGCTTTTCGGATATTGGGCATGCCGTTCCCGAGCAGATCGAAGGTCCCGCCCCCGTCGGGCGTGCGATCCGTGTCGCCCGAAACGACTGTCGTGATGGCCTCAAGCGGCGCGCTGAGTTCTTCCGCCACAATCTGCCGATACGCGGTAAACACAGTGCCTTGTTCGAAATCCGATTTGCCGGTGCGGAACAGGATGGTGTTGTCGGCATGGATTTCGATCCAGGATTGCGGTAAAGCCGGATTCAGCGAATGGCCGCTTTCGACCGAGACCGGTTTCTCAATGACGCCGGCCCCGGCCAGACTGAACCCCACGAACAGCGCTCCGCCGGTTTTCACGAACCCGCGGCGCGAAAGCGACGCGCCGAAAACATACATTGTGCTGCTTGTTTCTTGTTGGTCGGGCGTAGTCATAGGATTTCACTCGCTTTCCTCATTCGAGTCGCGGCACTTTGCACGGCCTGGATGATCGCGGTATACGTTCCGCAGCGGCAGAGGTGAGGAGAAGGGCCAGAAGTTGTGAATGCCTCCTTGATTTCCGCCACCGTGGGAGCCGGAGTGCGCTCCAGCAGTTCAGTCGCTTTGATCATCATGCCGTTTTGACAGAAGCCGCACTGCGGCGTCTGCTCAGCAATCCAGGCCTCTTGCACCGGATGAAGGGCCTTCGCCGCTCGTTCCGGGGTAAGTGCTCTTTGTTTCGCCCACCGCGCCGGAAGCCCTTCCAACGTTATGACTTCTTTATCCCCGACAGCACCCAACGGCGTGATGCAAGATCGCACTTCCTTTCCGTTAAGCAGGACGGAGCACGCACCGCACTGTGCAAGCCCGCAGCCAAACTGAGGACCCGAAAGCTCCAGGTCGTTCTTGAGGACGTACAGCAAAGGCGTGTCCGTTGGAGCCTGAACTTCGCGCTTTACTCCGTTGACGAGAATAGTGGTCATGGCGGTTTCCCTTTCAAAAGTTTAGTTCCAAAATCCGCTGAGCGCTCAGCGGCCCACTCGCTTTCCGCTTCTGCACTTGGTTCTCCGTATCCAGCGTAGGAAGAAAGGACGAAGCAGCGGTATCCTGATCCTGCCGAATAATTGCCTAATCCTGCCGAACCGCATCTCCGCTGTTGTATCCCTAGCGCAATTCGCAGTTATCCTTGGTTAAGGTAAGGTCGAGACTTCATCGTGCAAAACACCAGGAATCGAGCCGTCGTGGTGCCGGACCGAACGCATGAGCTAAACGCCGAGTTAGCTTCGAAGGTTGCTGGGCTCATCGGCTCGGCAGAGAACTTGGCAACCGCCATCCCTCGGTTGACCTTGCACCGGAGAACAGCTCCTACCGCTGGGGGCCCCGTTACCTACGAGCCGAGCGTGATTGTGATCCCGCAAGGCCGGAAGCAGGTACAGATCGGCGGGGAAACACTAACGTACGATTCGTCTCGCTATCTGCTCACCTCGATTGATTTGCCCACCGTTGCGAGAGTGGTCGAAGCAAGCGAAGAAGAACCTTGCCTTGCGATCAACCTGAAGCTTGATATCTCGATCGTTCGTGAATTCCTCAGTGAGGAGCAGTTCCATACGCTCGACGTGCCGCCGGATCGTCCCGCAATGTCCACCGGTCCAGTGATGGTGGAGTTCCTCAACGCGTGGTGCCGTCTGCTCGATCTGCTCTCGAATCCTGGGGACATCCCGTTCCTGAACGGACTCATCGAACGCGAGATCATGTATCGAATCCTGCGTGGGCCGGAAGGTGCACGGTTACGAGCAATCGCGACATTAGGAGATCAGAGCCATCGCACGGCCAAAGCAATCGCCTGGATTAAGGCAAACTATGCGAAGCCGCTTCGTGTGGAAGACCTTGCACAAGTTGCGGGTATGGCCATTTCCACTCTTCACCATCATTTCCGCGCGCTCACGGCAATGAACCCGCTTCAGTACCAGAAGCAAATTCGACTACAGGCCGCTCGGGCACGGATGGTCGCCGACGATGTGGACGCCGCGACTGTCGCCTTTGAGGTTGGATACGAAAGCGCGAGTCAATTCAATCGTGAATACAGCCGCTTGTTTGGCCAACCGCCCATCCGTGATATCCGGACTCTACGTTCGCCAACCGCTCCGAAACTCGAATTGGTTAAGACGGCCTAGCCAAGTAAGCTTCGTCCAGCACTTCGACGACATGCGCGACTCGCTGCCCGCTGCCATACATTCTTGCGCCGGCCGCGAGTTGAAGCATACAGCCCGGATTCGCGGTTACAATCAGCGAAGCCTTTGTCGCGCCTGCATACTCCATCTTATGTTTCAGGATCTGCATCGCCATGTCATTTTGGACGAGATTATAGATGCCCGCGCTTCCGCAGCACAGGTCAGCCATCGGCATCTCGCGGAACACCAGACCGGGAACCGCTTTGAGTAGCTGCCTGGGAGCTTTTTTGATCTTCTGTCCATGCGCCAGGTGGCAGGAATCCTGGTACGTTGCGATTGCGTCCACCGGGCCCATGTCCCGATTTAATTCAATCGACGCAAGGAACTCCGTTACGTCCTTCATGCGCGCGCGAAACTGACGCGCCTTGGCGCTGTATGCGGGATCGTCCGCCAGGAGTTCATCGTATTCCTTGAGAGTCGATCCGCAGCCCGCCGCATTGGTAATGATTGCATCGAACTCCTCAGCGAGCATGGCGTCGATGTTCTTTCGCGCAAGCGCCTGTGCTTCGCCCTTCAGTCCTGAATGCAGATGTAAAGCCCCGCAGCAGCCCTGCGCAGCCGGGATCACCACTTCACAGCCGTTTTTTTGGAGCACCCGAACGGTAGCTTCATTCAACCTGGCAAACGCTATGTTGGCAATGCAACCGGCGAGAAATCCCACACGATAGCGCCGTTCGCCCACAGCCGGGAACGTTTTTCCTATTTTCGAATAGAAGAACGGTATCTCGGCTGCTGGCGAGAGCGCCTCGATATCGCCGAGTTTGCCCATCAGTTTCAAAACGCCAGTCGCCCGTGCCAATCGCTGCAACCCCGATGCCTGGTACACATACAGACCTGTCCCTAGCACTTGAAGCGCAGCCCGCGAAGGCAATACGTTTTCGAAGAAAAGCTTTCTGAGTGATCGCGACAACCAGGTGGATTGCTGTTGAGCCGCAATTTGTGCTCGCGCGGCCTCGATCATGCGGCCGTATGGCACCCCCGACGGGCACGCGGTTTCGCATCCACGGCACGCCAGGCAAAGATCCAAATGCTCAATGTATGAAGGCGTCATGGGAGCGCCGTTCGCAACTTGATTCATTTGATAGATCCGCCCGCGCGGCGAGTCCATCTCGACTCCCAATTCCCGGTACGTCGGGCAGGCGTTCAGACATAGTCCGCAGTGAACACATTTATCGAGATCTGCTTGCGCGGGGCCGAGAGCCGCCTCACGCAATTCGAGACTGCTAGATCCGGCCATACAATCGCAGACGGTTCAGAAGATTGTTTGGATCAAACATTTGCTTGACTTTCTCCATCATGGCAAAGGCATGCTCCGCTCCCGTCCGCGACGCCATCAGCCACCCTTCTTTACCGCCGCGAATATCGTCGGGTGCGTGCTCAACCACCAGTCCCCAGCCCTGCTCGGCCGCCGCTCTCTGCAGCGGCCCCGCTCCCTGCCATGAGCTCAGGTAAACATACGTCACGCCCGAAGCTGCGCGTGCGATCGCTGCCCCGGAAACCAGCCGAAATACGGCGCGAATATCGCCGAGCGTCGTGGAAAGGCGAAGCACAATGCCGCCCGGTTGGCGTCCCAGATAATCGGGAGTAAACTCTCGAACCCGCGTCCAAAAATTAGCCTCGTCCGTCCCCCTCATCCGTTCACTACCTTCGAGTTCCCGGGCGTATCTGTCCAGCACCTTCCGGCTTCCTCCGGCGCGCAGCGCCAGCAGAAAACCGCGGTGCCCAAGCCGGGCCGAAGCCGCCGGTGAGATCAGATCCATTGCCAGCGGTCGAAGCACACTGCCAAGCACGGCCTGCCGCTTTTCAATTGCAGTATCAAGATCGGCAAACGAAAATACAAACGCCTCAGTCTGTTCCGGCAATGGGTGTAGCCGAAGATTTACACTCGTCATTACCGCTAACGTTCCAAAGCTTCCAATCAGAAGCTTGCCCATGTCCAGCCCGGCTACGTTCTTCACCACCATCCCGCCGGTGCTTACGATTTTGCCGTCCAGCATGGCGAATTTCATCCCGATCACCAGATCCCTCGCGGTGCCGAATGCGCGCCGCATCGGCCCGCTCGAGTTGCTTGCGATTACTCCTCCAACCGAGGCTTGCGGCCAGAAGGGCGGGTCGAGAGCCGCCATCTGCCTGTTACGGGCAAGGAGCTTCTGCAATGCGGCGAAGGACATGCCGGCTTCGACGCTTACCGTCAAATCGTTCGGTTCATATTGCAGGACACGGCTGAGACCTGCGGTCGATACCGTTACATCCGCCGGCAGAACCGGCCCGGCCATCAACCGCTTGCTGTTGTTCCCAATCAGCGCGATCGTTTTGCCGTTTGATGCGGCATCCTGAATAGCCTCGGCCAGATCCTCGGCAGACGCCGGGGTGATTTGCGGCATGCCTTCCCATTTTCCATGCTCGTTAGGCAAGCAAAGGCCGAATGCTAACCTGACCAGAGACTCCGGAACGCGAACAACCACATGGACTTCGAATATTCAACGGAGCAGACACAGCTTCGCAAGTCAGTTCGTGACTTCGCGCAGGCAGAAATTGCGCCGCACGTGCTGGAGTGGGATGAGAATCAAATCTTCCCCCTTGAAGTAATCAAGAAAGCCGGCGAGCTGGGAATGATGGGCGCCATATTCCCGGAGGATCTCGGCGGAGCCGGGCTCGGCTATATCGAATATTCCATCATTATTGAGGAACTGGCGCGGGTTGACCCGAGCGTAGCATTGATCGTGGCCGCGCACAATTCTCTCTGCACCAATCACATTTATCTGGCAGGCAGCGAAGATCAACGTCGGAAATATATTCCGAAGCTCGCAACCGGCGAATGGATCGGCTGTTGGTCGCTTACGGAGCCGGAGGCCGGTTCCGATGCCGCCGGAACACGCAGCACTGCCACGCTCAAGGATGGCGAATGGGTAATGAACGGCGGCAAGACGTTCACTACAAACGCTCAGTATGCCGACGTTTGTGTCGCGATGGCCGTTACCGACCGTTCTGCTTCGCAGCACGGCATCTCGGCGTTCATTCTGGAGAAGGGAACTCCTGGTTTTCGCATAGGCAAGAAAGAGAACAAGCTGGGCATGCGCGCCAGCGCCACCGGCGAGGTCCTGTTCAGCGACTGCCGCCTTGCTCCATCGCAGCTCCTCGGAAAACCTGGCGAAGGCTTCGTCGATAGCCTGCGGATTCTGGATGGCGGTCGCATTTCAATCGCCGCGCTGTCTCTTGGTCTGGCGCAGGGGGCGTTCGATGCTGCCCTGAAATATTCAAAGCACCGCAAACAGTTCGGCCGCTTTATTTCAGAGTTTCAGGCCATTCAGGACAAACTGGCGGGTATGGCAACCGATATCGAAGCCGCTCGCTGGCTGGTGTACAGCGCAGGTGCGCGGAAAGACTCCGGAAAGCGGGTTACCAGGGAATCCGCTATGGCTAAACTGTTCGCCTCCGAGATGGCGGTCAAGGTTGCCGATCAGTCGTTACAGATCCACGGCGGTTACGGTTTTATAAAAGACTATCCGGTCGAGAAGTTCTACCGCGATGTTAAGCTCTGCACCATCGGCGAAGGCACCAGCGAGATTCAGCGCCTGGTCATCGCCCGTCAACTGCTAAAAGAATAGATTGCGCGCACACGTCTCAGCCGAGGAGCTTGAACAACGCATACTCTCAGGCGATCTGCGCTCTCTGGCTCGCGCCGCTACTCTCGTTGAGAGCCAGTCGGATATCGGCCGGGCGATCGTCGCGTCCCTCTTCCCCAGGACAGGTCGCGCGATGATGATCGGAATCACCGGCCCCCCGGGCGCAGGCAAAAGCACACTCGTCGACCAATTGACAAAGTTACTCCGAACCAAAGGCAAGACTGTGGGCATCATTGCGGTTGACCCCAGCAGCCCTTTTTCGCGCGGCGCCATTCTCGGCGACCGCATTCGCATGCAGGACCATCACGCCGACCCCGGAGTTTTCATTCGCTCGATGGCGAGCAGGGGCAAACTCGGCGGCATCGCGCAAACAACTCTCGATCTGGCCCTGCTGCTGGATGCCGCTGGCCGCGATATCGTTCTCATCGAGACGGTTGGCGCAGGGCAGGACGAAGTGGAGATTGCACGCCTCGCCGATATCACGGTTCTGGTCCTTGTACCCGGTTCGGGCGACGATGTTCAGGCCATCAAAGCCGGTATCATGGAAATCGCTGACGTTTTCGTAATCAACAAGGCTGACTTTCCGGGCGCGGATCGTCTCGAACAGGAAATTCGGGCGATGCAAGGCTTGGCCGATGATGCCGGGCGGGCGAATGCCGCACCGGTGCGCCGCGTGATTGCTACCGAAGGCCAGGGGCTGCCGGAACTGCTCGGGGTGATTCGATCTGTATTCGAAGCGCGGGGCCGGCGCGGTGCGCGGGTTGAGACCTGGAGCTTCCGTTTGCGTGAGATGCTTCGTGAAAGCTTGCTTGCCTTGATACCGGAGGACATGATTGAGCAGTACGCGAATCGCGTAGCCGGAAAGCTCGAAGACCCGTACACCGCTGTGGCCTCTTTGCAGGCGGCCCTCAAATGAGCATAGAAATTGATCATCTCGGCATCGCGGTTCGCAGTCTCGATGAAGGACTCCGGTTGTACCAGCAAATGCTTGGCATGAATCTTGTTCTTCGAGAAACTGTGGAGGATGAGCAGGTAAACGTCGCCATGCTTCCTGCAGGAATTGGCTCCGATGCGGCGAGGATCGAATTGCTTGAGGCGAGTGATCAGAATTCAACTGTTGCCAAATTCATCGAAAAGCGCGGACCCGGTTTGCATCACATCGCGCTCCGCGTCGATGACCTTCCGTCAACTATCGACCGGTTAAAGCGTGAAGGAGCCCGGCTTTTAAATGAACCCCGACGGGGCGCGGGAGGTCATTCCTACGTCTTCGTGCATCCGTCCTCAACCGGCGGCGTGCTTCTGGAACTGATCCAGAAGTAAACAGAGCCGCGACCATCGGGAGCGGTTCTAGTATTTAATGGAGCAAACTGAACTTTGCAAAAAGCAGCACAAATCGGCATTATCGGCGGGAGTGGCCTGTATTCCATGCCGGGTTTCGAAGCGCAGGAGGAAGTGCGGCTTACCACACCGTTCGGCGAGCCGTCTGATGCTTACGTCGTCGGCCTTCTTCAAGGCAGAACGGTCGCGTTCCTTTCGCGGCACGGCCGCGGACACCGCATCTCCCCTTCAGAACTGAACTTTCGCGCCAATATCTTCGGCATGAAAATGCTGGGCGTCGAGCGCATTCTTTCGCTCAGCGCGGTGGGTTCGCTGAAAGAAGAACACGCTCCTCTGGATTTCATTATTCCCGACCAGTTCTTTGACCGGACGAAGGGGCGCGCCGCGACATTCTTTAGCGGAGGCATCGTCGCCCATATCAGTTTTGCCGACCCCGTTTGTCCCCAGCTCGCAAATCTTGCGCACGATTGCGCCTCTCAAATAGGCATTAGCAGCAAGCTCGGCGGGATTTATCTCTGTATGGAGGGTCCAGCCTTCTCAACTCGAGCGGAATCGAACCTGTACCGAACTTGGGGAATGGACGTTATTGGTATGACCAACCTTACGGAGGCGAAGCTGGCTCGCGAAGCGGAGATCTGCTATGTAACAATCGCCATGGTCACAGACTACGATTGCTGGCACGAGCAGCACGAGGCCGTGACCGTTGACGAGATCATTCAAAATCTTACAAAAAACGCGGAGAATGCTTGCAAGCTGGTTCGGCACGCAGTAAAACAGATGCCCACGGAACGCATTTGCAAGTGTGGGTCGGCCCTGAAACACGCTATCATCACAGACCGATCCTCTATCCCGGCCGAGACACGAGAGAAGCTGGAGTTGCTGATTGGCAAGTATACCGGCAAGTGAGCTGGCGCGTGAAATCCTTGAAGCGTGTCTACGCGACGGTACATGGCCCGCGCGGGCGCTCGACGACCTGATTGAGCGCGCGCTCGATGAAGACGATCCGTTCGTCGCCATGGCCGCCACTCGCGCTCTGTTTGGCATCGTCATTGAGCAATTGGGCGATCTCTTCGAGCCTGCTTTATGTGATGTATACGCCAGATTGTTTGCGCACGTGATTTCCCGGACGCTCCCCGAATACAACGCGGGCGATCTGGTGGTTCGCTATGGCCGGGTTCGCCAGATTCGCCGCTTTCCGGGGGGCCAGGTGAATCGGGTTTTCGTCCTTTCCCGGGTTACCTTGGGCGCGGATGTCGCCGTAACCAGCGTCGTACTCGCAGCCGCCAAGCAGCGCTTCCCGGAAGCGGAGATCTGTCTGGTGGGGCCGGCCAAGAACGCAGAATTGTTCGCAGCCGATCCGCGAATTACTCCCATTGCTGTCATGTATGGCCGGTCCAGCCTGCTGCGCGATAGGCTTCTGGCTGCGGCGGAATTACAAGTTGCCGTCGACGAACTGGGCTCAATTGTGATCGATCCCGATTCTCGACTCACGCAACTCGGCCTCATTCCCATCTGCGATGATTCGCGCTACTTTTTCTTCGAGAGCCGCGCGTACGGAGGAGAACTGCGCGCCACGCTTCCACAACTCGCGGCTGAATGGCTGAACGAAGTTTTCGATGTCGAACATCCCAGCGCCTATGTGGCCCCTGCAAAGCAGGAAAAGACCGCTGAAATTACCGTGAGCTGGGGCGTCGGCGAAAACGGAAAAAAGCGTGTCGACGATGAGTTCGAATACCAGGTCCTGGCCGCACTCCTCGGTAAAAGCCGGCCTGTCCTGCTCGATCGCGGTGCTGGCGGCGAAGAGGCGGCGCGCGTGGATGCGTTGGTTCACCGCCTGGGTTCGCCCGCTCACCTGTGCATTCATGACGGCAGCTATGCTTCTTTCGCCAGCCACATCCTGCAAAGCCGGCTTTATGTCGGGTATGATTCCGCGGGCCAGCACGTGGCTGCAGCCGGAGGAGTGCCGCTGGTCTCCGTATTCACAGGCTACTCGTGTGACCGAATGCTATCCCGGTGGCGGCCTAATACGCCCTCGGGCTATGTGGTGGCCGTGGACCAGAGCAACCGCTCCACGGCGCTGGCCCGAACACTAGAGGCTATTGGGGCGGAGGGGGAGGCGGAGTCGGCAGCGTCCACGGACTAGAATTCGATCCGCTCTTCTGCTCCGTCTTCGGAGCGGTCGGGCTCGCCGGCTGTTCCTCGGTCTTGCTAGGCGGAAGCGGCGCCGGAGCGTTCGGGTCCAAATCGTACTTGATGGCCGATTCCGTTCCGAACTTTCGGTAATTCCGGAATTCAATCTCGTTTTTTGAACTCTGGCGGTCGGCTCGCATATAGAGCCGCGCCACCAGCGGGCAGACATACTGTTGCCCACTGATATTTACAGCATCATAGTCCAGGATTTCCGTTGCTTCCGTTACCGGAAAGCTCTTTGGGATGTCAACGGCGACAAACTTGATGCGATTGATCTCGCCCGTGTTCTCGTCCGCGTACACGAGTCCTTTGTACGCTGTGATGATGCGCTGCTCATCGTGCGGACCGGCGCTGTAGGTGATTGACCAGCTTGAATGTCCACTGTCGATGAAGTAGTTGAAGACCGCCATGCGCCGGCCCCGCAGCTTAGCCCAGTGATCCCAGCCAAATTCGGCCTGGCTATGCGGCTCGAATATCTCGCGCATCAGGCTTCCGAACTCACCAGTCGAGATCGCGCCGCCATGCATCGGAACACCCTCCATGTTGGTCTCCATTAGCTGTCCATTCACGGAGTAGACGTTGTACTTTTCTCGCCCTTCGTTGTAGCTGACTTTGGCCAAAATGTTACCGATGCTCCGGTAATGGTCGCTGCCGTAAGGATCTACGAATTGCCGCGTCACTTGAACACAAATAAAATTCGGCAGGTTCTGCGTGTAGGACATCGCATACTGCCGCATCAAGTCCAGAATCTTTTGCTGGCGAATCGAATCCGGCGGCGGAATCGGGGGCGCTTTCGAACTAAGCGTAACGGTGGCCGGACCGGTCGTCAAGCTGTTATCAGGCGCGGTGGCTGGTGAATAAGTGGAGCTTTGATTCGGCGGCTTCATATTCGCCGTCTTGTCCCGCAACTCCTTCAAGGCCTCCGCTGTTTTCGGTCCGGCGCCTTGCGCTTCCAGATCGATAATTGTCTTATCCGTCAGCTTTTCCGTGAGCTGAAGCTTTTTGACATACGCCGCTATCTGCTTATCGCTATGCTGTCCTAAAGCTATTTCAGACCGCACAAAATCCGCCAGTTGCTGCACGTTCATTTGCATCTGCGCCTGCAGCGCGAACGCAAGAGACATTACCAGCAGGGTAAGGCGGAACTTCATATTTAACATCATGACGCAGGAACAGCTTTGGCGGTTGCGGCGGCGGAATTTAGAGCTTCTCTTCCTTATCCAACTGTACCGTGACGGTGCCGATCGGGAAGCCCAGATGTATTTGAAGCTGCACGGGTAAGTGCCCGGCATCGTCCGTCATCCAGACAAGCAGACGCCCCTTGCGCCGATATAGGACGTTGTCAAAAACGAAGGCCTCGTATTGAATCGTCGAGTAATTTCTGCCGTTTAAACTCACATTCTCTTTCGCCTGGGCCTCTATTTTCACGAAAGCCAGCTTTCTGCCGTTCGTGACTGGAAGCGTCATTATCTTCCCGGGTTCTGGGGGCATCAGGCGCAGCGCTGCCAGTGCTCCTATGATCTCGTACGCGCATGATGGGGCATCCAGTTCTTTTTTCGTGGTTGCGCCCTTTATCAGGTCGCGCTCCTCATACGTCACCTTTTTGCGCAGCCGATCGAAGCTTAGATGGGAGATGGTATGCTTCTTTCCTTCTTGCGCATCGAGCACTGTGCTCAAACCGCAAAATCGATCTCCGGTGACCACCTTGTATGTATCCAGGACTCTGTACAATCGGCTCACCAGGCCCGCGCTCTGTATGTTCAGGTCCAAATCCCAGTCTTGTCCCGCTGCGCGCGTTTCTTGTACGGTGGCGATTCCAGCGTCAACCAGCCGCCATTCAATCCGATAGGTGAGCTTCTCGGGGCAGGGGAATTTAGCGTCTTTCTGCAACTGCTGCGCGGGCACGCCGTTGCTCAACAACGCGCTCAACAACGCTCCGGCCAGAAAGAGAGCGCCCCCAAGGCGCGGCACAACGGAAAAAATCATCAGTTCCCCTTAAAATTCGATCGACGCCAATATCTCCGAAGGCTTGCGGCCAAAGGCGCGGCAGATTGCCAGAAAACTTTCTATACTTGGCAAATTCGCCCCGCGCTCAATCGAGCTGATCTGCGAAACACTCAATTTAGTGGTCGCCGCCAGGTCTTTCAACGACCAGTCCCGCTCCACCCGGAGCAATTTGATTCTGTGTCCCAGCCGCTCGCGCAGCCGATCTTGTGGAGTGCGCCCAAGGCTGAATTGCTCAATTGCGTTTTGCAGCGTCTGCCGGAGCTGCGATAGCGAGAACGGCTTGGCCAGGTAATCGAATACCCGCAGCTTGAAAGTCGCGCGCATGCTTTCGAGCGACGGGTAACCGGTGATCACAATAATGCAAAGCTCCGGCCATCGCGTGAGCAGGTGTTCCAGCACCTGCTCTCCGCTCGCTGCGCCCATCTTCATGTCGAGCAGCACGATATCCGGAACCCTGCTTTCGGCGGAAGTGAACAGCTCATCGGGCTTCGCAAACGTGCGGACTGTGTAATTTCCCTCGTCACGCAGCAGATCTTCTATGTAGTTGCGGAAGTCGACGTCGTCGTCTAAAACCGCGATGTCTACCAGCCCCTCTGCTGTTCCCGCTTCATTCATGTATTGTCCTTGTGAACCAGTGCTTCCGCATCACGCAGCCGGGAGCATTACCTCTAGCGAGGCTCCCCCCTCGGCGCGATTCGAAGCGCTGATCGTCCCGCCGTGTTGCGTCACAATCCCTTCCGCGACTGTTAGTCCGAGTCCTGTGCCGCTCGCGTCCAGGCGAGTTGTCACAAACGCCTCGAAAAGGTTGGGCAAAACGTGAGCCGGTATCCCGGGTCCGTTGTCTAGTACCGTGCAGCAGATCCAATTCTGTCCTCCACGCTGCAGGCATTTGGATTCTACGCGAATCACTCCGCCCTGGGATACCGCCATCAGCGCATTGCGAAGCAGATTGACGAACACTTGTACCAGCCGATCCGCATTCCCGTTCACCATGTCCTTCGGCCGCACGTTGTTTTGAAACGTTACGGCCGATGCCTTCTCGTCGATCGCCACCAGGTTCCAGCTTTCGTCGATGAGGCCCCGCAACAGAATCGCTTCCGCTTCCTCCTTGCGCACGCGCGCAAAATCCACCAGGCCTTCGCTGATTTTTCGCAAACGCTGGGTAACCCGCAGCATCCGGTTGAGGCGTTCAAGAGTGGGGGCATCCCGCACGCTTTCAAGCAGCTTTTCGATCGATCCCTGCAGCACAGCTAGCGGAGTATTCAACTCGTGAGCCACGCTGGTGCTCAGCAGCCCCAGACTTACCAGTCGATCCTGTTCTTCCAGCCGCTGCAAGGCGCTGGCGAGGTCGTCTTCCTGACGGCGAAGCTGGGCGACCGTTTCGTTCCGCGAGGTCATAATCTGGCCGATCTCGTCGTTCAAAATAAACCGCCCGTCGATCATTTCGTGCTCCCGGTCATCCTGCTGCGTGGCTTCGTCCGCTTTCAACATTAAGCTCAGCGGCTGATAGACGTACTGCGGCATAATCATGAACTCTAGAATCACGATTGAAAGAATATAGATTGTGCCAAGGACTACAAACAGGCTGACACGCGCCTGCCGCAGAGCTGCCTCATAGAACACCGGAGACAAGCTGACCCGGCGATACTGCCCCGGTCCCTTGCCAGAGCGAAACAGCGTGTCCTGGCCTTGCTGCCAAGTGCTGCTGGGGTGTGCTTTAAGAAACTCCACGCCTTCGGAGGACAAGTCCAACTGTTTCGCCGAGCCCTGCTGGAAATCGTAAATCTTGAGCTCTTGCGATTCCCGCGTCCCATTCATGGGAAGCTCCGCGGCAAAAATCTGCCCCATCATGCGAAGTTCCCGTTCCCGCGCCGCGTCTATATGCTGCGAGAAAAGAGGAATCACTGAAAGGTAAACCGATACAGCCAGAACAAAAAAGAAAACATTGTGCAGAATCGCAAGCTTCTGGCGGACCTTCAGACTCCCAAAAATTCGCACGAACAGATTGGGCGGTTTGGTTTGCTTAAAGTTGCTGAGACGCGAGCTCTTCTCTGCGCTCAATCTCTTGCTCCTTATACTGCAACTGATACAACTTCCAGTAAATGCCCCTGCCTGCCAGCAATTCCTGATGCGTGCCCATCTCGCGAAGCTGCGCCTTGTGCATCACGATAATGCGGTCGGCGCGTTGAATGGTAGAAAGCCGGTGAGCAATTACCAGGGAGGTTCGGTTCGAAACCAACCGGGTCAATGCCTCGCGGACCCGCATCTCAGTCTCCGTATCGACGCTAGAAGTCGCTTCATCGAGTATCAGAATTCGCGGGTCATGCGCCAGCGCGCGGGCAAAACTGATAAGCTGCTTCTGCCCGGTTGAAAAACCGTTCCCGCGCTCCCGGACAGCGGTATCGAAGCGGTCCGGCAGCTCCTCGATAAAATCCAGCAGGTTCACCTGTTCCGCCGCTTGCTGCACAACCATCGGAGTGATGGATGCCGTGCCCAGCCGGATGTTGGTTTGCACCGTTCCCGTAAAAAGATATGGATCTTGCAATACGACTCCGAAATTTCTTCGCAAGTCCACCAGGTCGAACGACCGTACGTCAATACCGCCAATCCGGATTGCGCCTCTCTGCACGTCGTAGAATCGCAGCAGCAGGTTCGTCAGGGTTGTTTTTCCGGCGCCGGTGTGTCCCACCACGGCGACCGTCTCGCGCGCTTCGATCCGGAAGCTGACATCGCGCAGCACCCAATCCTCGCCGTTATAGGCGAACCACACATGATCGAACTCAATGTCCACGGGCCCGTCAGGGAAGGGAACCGTCTCGCCCGGAGAGACGATTGTAGGCCGCGTGTCCAGCAGCTTAAATATTCGTTCGGACGCAGCCATCGCGCTTTGGAGAATGTTGTACTTCTCGCTAAGGTCCTGAATCGGCCTAAAAAATCGCAGCCCATATTGGAAGAACGCCACTAACACGCCGAGCGTCAGAGCTCCCTGCCGAATCCGCAACCCACCGTAGGCCAGCAGCGATGCCAGTGCCAGCATCCCCAGGAACTCCACCACCGGATAAAACCAGCCGTACGCCGTAATCGAATCTTTAAATGCAATCATGTGATCGCGATTGATCTTTTCGAATTCGCTCTTGCTGCGCTCCTCGCGATTGAAAAGCTGAAGTACCGCAATACCCGCAACGTGTTCCTGTAAATAGGCATTGATCTTGGCAATAGCAACGCGAATGCGCCGGTAGCTTTGGGATGCCGTTCGCCTGAACTGAATGGTGACTAATACCACAAATGGCATTACCGCAAACATCAGGCCGGTCATGCCCGGGCTGAGGCGCAACATCGCGATCGCCACAAATGACAGCATGAGAATGTCGCCGACAATCGTCACCAGGCCTGAAGCGAAAAGATCGTTCAGCACGTCCACATCGGTTGTCACGCGCGTCACCAGGCGTCCCACTGGGTTCCGGTCATAATACGCGATATCCAGCGATTGCAGGTGGGCCATTAATTCCCGCCGCAAATCGAACATCGCCTTCTGCCCGGTCAGTTGCATCAGGTAAGTTTGGCCGAAATCGAAAAAGAACCCTAAGACCACCACCCCCAGGTACACCATCGAGATCTGCGTCATGCCCGTCCATGCGTCGGGCGACAGCCATCTATCCAGAAAGGGAAATAGCTGCCGGTGCTGGCTCGGAACCAGGTAGCGGTCCACCGCTAGCTTCGTGAGCAGCGGTCCGGTAATCTGAAGAAGAGAATCGATCAGCAGCAGTACCAGCGACGTGAGCACAATCGTCCGGTAGGGCTTCATATAGCGCAGCAGCCGTCGCATCAGCCGCGAGTCGTACGCTTTTCCGAGTACTTCTTCTTCCAAGTATTTGGTTCCTTACCGGTTCATCGTTTAAGTGCGCGAGCGGAGCGCGAAAAAAGCTCCAATAATCAGACTAACCTAGCCTCACCGCTACTCCGGATCGTTATAGAGTTCCTTATGACAGGCCTTGTTCTCATCGACAAACCGGCGGGTTGCACCAGCCACGACGTCGTGAACCGCTGGCGCAAGCTCGCAAACACGCGGCGGGTCGGCCACCTTGGCACCCTCGATCCGATGGCGACCGGTTTGCTCGCGCTACTGACCGGATCTGCCACGCGTCTAGCGCAATTTTTTAGTAAGCATGAAAAGACTTACCTGGCCGGCATAACGCTTGGCCTGACGTCCGATTCCTACGATGCGGAAGGTGAAGTCCTCGACACTGGAATTCCACCGCCCGCCAACCCTGCGCTGATTGCCGCCGCTCTGGATCGGTTTCGCGGGCGATTTCTGCAGAGACCGCCGCCCGTTTCGGCCAAGAAGATCAAGGGCGTACCCGCTTACAAGCTTGCCCGCAAGCAACTCCCTTTCGAACTCGCGCCCGTCGAGGTGGAAGTGAGGCGCCTCGAAATCAGAAGCATCTCGCCGCCGTCATTAGAAATTCTCGTGGCGTGCTCTGCCGGTACTTACATTCGCGGCATTGCGCACGATCTGGGGCAGCAGCTTGGCTGCGGCGCGATTCTCAACAGCCTTCGGCGAACTCGTGTGGGCGAATTCACTATTGAGCAGGCGCTCACACTCGAACAGTTGAACGAGCTTGCCCGGGAGGACCGCCTGGCGGAAGCAGTTGTACCCACCGGACGGCTGCTGCAACAGTTCCCGGCGGAGTACTTCGATTCTTCGGTCGAAGCCAGCATCCGCCAGGGCCGCGATTTCCGGACATCGCCATTCAGCGTGCCGTCCGGTGCTCCGCGTGTGCGCGCACTCTCACACTCGGGCGACCTGATCGCCATCGGTGAGTTAAAAATGCCTAATATTTACCATCCAACTACCGTTTTGTGAATGAATTACACCACAATCGCTGCTTCCTGTGCTAAATCTGTTTTTTGCGCCTCGCTATTACTGTCCTTATATGCGGAATGACCGCGATGCTGGCGCAAACACGCGAAACCGCGCCTTCTCCGCCGCTGCCGCGAGCGCAATTCTTCGCAGGCACCGTCACCGAGTTGGACGCGCAGCATATCAGAGTTTCTCGGACGCTGGTGGGACACGCACCCGAAAACCGAAGCTTTTTAATCACCGCCCATACCAAGATGAATTGGTCACTGATAAAGGTTAAGTCCCGCGTGACGGTGCGCTATCGCCATCTGCCGGAAGGCGACGTAGCGCTCGATGTACAGCTTCGCCCCTCGATGCATCCGCCACGGCCGCTGTAACTGGGGCGCGGGACGGGATCGGCTAGTTTGGTGACCACTCCCGCTGGCCGCGGCTCAGTAAACTGCTGTGATCAGATTCCGAACTGGTAGAGGCGGGCATATTCAGGGTGGGTGCCTAGGAGATATCATTCTGGAAGGCTCTGGGTTATTAATCGCAGTGACGTATCAGCCGCCGCGCTTGACCCCCTGTAACGGATGAATTGCCACGGTTCTGTTGTCTCCGCCGCTTTCTTCGGCCATGCAATCCATAGCGTGGAGCCCGCCGTTGTCGCTAATTTGCACAGGATCGCCTCTACCGACAAGCCTTTCAACTGCATTGGACCAACCTCGGGCGAATCGGTGCTGGCCGAGATGCTGCTAACCGTGCCCCAAACGCCTTTATGTACGGGCTGTGGCTCAGTTGCACAAAGGGCCTGGAACAAATAGTAGCTCTGCAATTCGATCTGCGAGCGTTGGGTACGGAATGACGGGACGATAGTTTTTAAGTATCCGGGCTCGCGGCCGACTGGTGCAACGACAGCGCAGCCTTCCTCTTCCCTAGCCCTCAGGCCTTTGGCGCTCTCCATCGCTTTGGCTAACAGATCGTCAATTGTTACATTTTGAGCGTTGATGTTCGGCACCTCAGCCAATGCTGAGGAACGTTGGACGAGAACGACCCCCATACACTGGTCGCTCATTCGCCCGATCTCGAACAAAGCTTTCAGAAAGGTCGTGCTCGGGATGCTGGCTCTGGCAATCCGCCGCGAGAGCACCGGCGAATGCTGCTGCTGCGTCAATCGCTGTCCCTGAGGAGCTGCGGTCGGACTCTCTACAATTAAAACCAGAGCCATGCTGGCGATAACGGGAATGATCTGTCTCCGTTTAATGGCCATTGATCGTGATCCCACTGCATTTGTACACAACCGAAATGGGACCTGGCAGTAAGATGCCGTTGAACGTCCACTGCTGTGTCGCAACGCTTTCTCCATTACTTGCGTAACATGCTGAGGAGCAAACGCTGTAATAATCTGTCCACTGCCCATTCGAGTTCGTTGTCCCTCGGCCTGTATTGTTACTATTTCCGGCACCCAGATCATTTGGTGATCCTACTATGATTTGATCAGCTAAGGTGGCCCCCGCCAACCTTCTAGGGGTTGCCAAAGTTGTCGTAAGCTTAGTTGCTTACAGTGCGAAAATACCCGTTCGGAGGGGACGGGGCCAAACAACCTGCTGAAGGCATCGGCGGCATCGCGATTTTCTCTAAGTCGCTGGACCTACGCAGGCTGGGCGTCGTTGCGCTGAACCGGCCGCTCTAATGACCATTCAGTGACGCTAACTTAATTGTCAGAACCACTCTCTCGTCTGGCTTCAAATTCAGCGGGGCGCCGTCGTGGGTATCGCTATACGACCAATCGCCATAACCGGCAGCCTCGATAGTGAGGTCAACATCAACTCCTGATGGAATCTGCACGGTATCATTTTCATCCACCCCCGTCCGAAGCGAGTAGGTACCATCTCGTGAACTGATCTGTACACCGGCTGGTATGAAGAGCCCGGCTTTAGCATTCACTATCATCACGATAACGTTTCCTGCTTTCGGCGGTAACTCAATATCAACTTCGGCGGACGGGCTTGCTTCCGTCAACATTACTATAGGCGATCGCTCAGGGCCGTAGAAGCCCCACAGCAAGCGTTGTGGGTAACCATCTGAAGGCTTCTCCGCGACCATCGCATACTTCCCAAACGCAAGGTGATCGATCACAAATCGTCCTTCATCGTCTGTCATACCCCATCTGTCAACGCGCACCGTTGGTCCACCGGTTTGAAGCGCCGCAGTGACTTGTGCGTTGGCGACAGGCTTCCCCTCTTGCGAAACAACTTGGCCCGAAATGCGGCCTATCTTTAGATCACGCGTCTGTGCTATGGTGCCTAATGTTAGTAAGAAAGCAAATACTCTTACTCTGTACATGCCATCGTCCTCCTCGGGACGCTCCGCGGCAAAAGAGTTACACGACTAAGATGCGGAGAGGGCTGTTAAACACTGCTCCAGTGTAGCGAGCGCAAAGTCCGCCTGGTCTCGATTGATTACGAGAGGTGGACACAGCCGGATACTGTTCGCACCGGCGCCCAAAACCAGCAGACCGCGATCGAAGGCCATGCTTTCCAGTTCGTCGCGCATCGCCGGTGCTCGCTCCTTTGTTTGCTGATCCTGTACTAGTTCGAAGCCGATCATCAGCCCCAGGCCGCGAACATCGCCAACGTGCCTGAAGCGATTTGGCCAGGTGCGCATGCGGTCCATCATGTAGGCCCCCATCTCGGCGGCATTGCGGACCAGGCCTTCTTCCAAAAGTTCAATCGTGGTCAGGGCGGCTGCATTCGATACCGGATTGCCGCCAAAGGTGGAGGCGTGCGCGCCCGGCGGCCAGTTCATGACATCCGCCCGTGCCACAGTCGCGGCTAACGGCATGCCGCTAGCAATGCCTTTTGCAATCGCCACGATGTCGGGCGTAACGCCAAAGTGCTCCGAAGCGAACATGCGGCCGGTGCGGCCCATCCCGCACTGAACCTCATCGTGGATCAGCAGAATGCCGTATTTATCGGCGATACGGCGCAATTCTTCATGAAATTTCTTCGGTGGAACCAGGTAGCCGCCCTCGCCCTGGACCGGTTCGACCACAATCGCCGCCACTTCATCTGCGGGAAGAATGGTCTTAAATAGTGAATCCTCCAGAACCTTGACGCACTCCACAGCGCACATGGACGGCTCTTTGCCGTAAGGGCAGCGATAGCAGTAGGCATACGGAATGTGCTGCACCGGAAGCGGGGGATGGAACCCGCGGCGCTGGATCACCTTGCTGCCGGTCAGCGACAGCGCTCCCAGCGTGCGGCCGTGAAAGCCGCCCAAAAAGGCAATAAATTTATCGCGGCCGGTGTGATAGCGCGCAAGCTTGATAGCTGCTTCAATGGCTTCGCTCCCGGAATTCCCGAAGTAAACACGGTGGGCTACATTGCCGGGCACCAGCGCAGCCAGTTTTTCGGCCAGGCGCACCATGTTTTCGTAATAGAAATCGGTTCCCGACATATGCAGGAACTCGGCCGCCTGCTGCTGGATAGCGCGAACCACGCGCGGATGCGAATGGCCCGTCGCGACAACCGCAATGCCGGCGGCGAAATCAAGAAAGTGGTTGCCATCCACGTCTTCCACCACCGCGCCCTCGCCGCGCTTGATGACCAGCGGATAGCAGCGCGTGTAGGAAGTGGATACGACAGCTCGATCGCGTTCTATGATCTCCTTCGCCTTCGGGCCAGGCAGCGGAGTCACTAGATTGGGGAGAAAAGGATTCGCAGCAGTCTGAGCCGACATTAGATTCACACCTCGGTTTCTTTTCAGACAGGAAACGGACAGGGAAGGCCGCGTGTGGCGCGCGGTTAGTCGGAGCCGAAAAGTGAAGGTCGAACGGCGGCTGGAATCGCCATACTCTTACTCTAATCCAGAAGTGGCCCGAAAGCGGCAGAAATCGCAGGCGATCCGATTACGGCATAATAGAGTAGCCCGGAGAAAGAGCAAATATGGCCGATCAAAACACGGAAGCAGCGAATCTAAAACAATCCATTACGGATGATGAAATCGTAACTGAACGGAAACTGCCCAGGCGGTCCTTCTTGAGTACTACTGGTGCGCTCTTGGCCGGTGCCGCCGGCATCGTGTCGGGCGTGCGGGCCTCGACTCCCGGTACCGCGCGTCAAGACAATCCGGACAAGAAGCCCTCCGACCCGGACAAGAAACCTAGCGATCCGGATCAGAAACGATCCAGCGACCCGGACAAGAAGCCTAGCGACCCGGATCAGAGGAAGTCAAGCGATCCGGACAAGAAAAAGTCCAGCGATCCCGATAAGAAGAAAACTACCGATCCCGACAAATCAAGCCAAAAGCCATAAAGGCCGCTGAGGATTCCGCGTTGCACTTGGAAGCCCGGCCTTCGCTCGCGTGGCTCATCGATCCCATTGGGAAGGAAGTATTTTTCGAAGACTATTGGGAAAAGCGGCCGCTGGTTGTCAAACGCGATCAGCCGGATTATTTCAGTTCAGTCTTATCTTTGGACGAAGTAGATCGCGTCATCACGACCCTTGATCGTCGCTATCCAGACATTTCTCTGAAAAACGCGCGCCGCAAAATCGCCGCCGACGAATATACGGTCGGCGACACGCTGGATGTCGCCAAACTCTATCAGCTATTCGGGGAAGGTTCCACCGTAACTCTGGCGTACCTGGATACCGTAATCCCGGCTCTCACGCTCTTTTGCCGCAGCCTCGAAAGCGAATTTAGCTTTCCGTTCCAGACTAACGTTTACCTGACTCCTGCCGGAGCCCAAGGCGCCAAACACCATTACGACACGCACGACGTATTTGTGCTCCAGGTTGCCGGTTCGAAAAAGTGGACCATCTATGGAACGCCCGTCGAACTGCCACTCCCCGGCCAGGACTTTGACGCCTCGGTCCATGAGCGAGGCGCTCCCACGCTCGAATTCGAGCTGAATGCCGGAGATGTCGCCTATATTCCTCGCGGTATTGTCCACGATGCCTGTTCAACCGAGGTTATTTCCCTTCACATCACTGCGGGAATTTTGAGATACACCTGGGCCGAGTTGCTCCTGGAATTTGTCGCAGCAGCCAGTCTAAATGACTCTGCTTTTCGCAAAGCGCTTCCGCCGGGCTTCGCGCGGCCGAACTTCGATCGATTGCAAGCCCGGGAAACGCTGCGCGGCCTTTTGCGCCAGGCCTGTACGGGCTCAAGTTTTGAGGCGGCGCTCGACCGTTTTGTGGATCAATTTATTTCTGCGTGTCCGCCCCTGCTGGATGGCCAAATGGCCCAGATCGCGGCGCTCGATCGCCTGGCGATTGACACCCGAGTGGGCGCTCGGCCAGGAGTAATCTCTCGCCTGCAAACCAGCGGAGACTCGGAATCGCTCGACTGCTACGGACGCAGGATTACCTTTCCACCGCAGGCCCGTGAGGCGGTCCAATTCGCTCTTAACCATTCCAGTTTTCTCGTTCGCGATCTCCCCGGCAATTTGGACGATGCGGGCAAGCTCACCCTGGTTCGACGGCTAATCCGAGAAGGATTGGTTTTCGTATCGCCCGGAAGCTTGGGTGACAATTCACGGCAGGGCTAACGGTCCAGGCCTCGCAACCACATCTCGCGATATCACCTGGCCCGGTAACGGAAGCTGCCTTAATGGGTCCAATCGGTGAGGAACAAGGATGCGTTTGCAAGGAAAAGTTGCCATTGTAACGGGTGCCGCTACCGGCATCGGTCAGGGTATCGCAATGAGATTCGCGAAGGAAGGCGCAGCCGTCGTTGTCGATTATGTCGGCAAACCCGATGCTCCCAATAAAACGGTAGACGCCATCAAGTCCTCTGGGGGCCGCGTCACCGCAGTGGAAGCCGATGTTTCCAATCCCGGGCAGGTCGCAAACCTCATTGGCGAGGCGGTGAAAACGTTTGGCAAGCTCGACGTCCTTGTCAATAATGCCGGAATAGAAAAGAAGTATGCATTCGTCGATTATCCGCTCGAGGAAGCCCGGAAGATCATCGAGGTAAATCTGATCGGGCCATTTCTGGTGGCGCAAGCCGCTGCGCGGCAGATGATCAAGCAGGGCCAAGGCGGCAGGATCATCAACATTTCTTCCGTTCACGAAGATCTGCCGATGCCCACCAATACTCCTTATTGCATGTCCAAGGGAGGGTTGCGAATGCTCGCCAGAACCATCGCCGTCGAGCTGGCGACACATAAGATCACTGTGAATAACATCGGGCCCGGCGCCATTTACACGCCAATTGATGCCGATATCGAGGCACAACCGGAACTCGAAAAATCACTGATGGGAGAAATCCCTTTGAACCGCTGGGGAAAACCAGACGAAGTCGCTGGATTAGCCGTTTACCTCGCCTCTGACGAGGCCTCGTATGTTACCGGTTCTACCTACTTCATCGACGGCGGCATGCTGCGTCAATCCGGCAGTTACTAAGAGCTCGCCAGGAGCAAAGATGAGCCACGCAAATCTACTGAAAAGCATCGCTTTGGCCGGTGCCGGAGCGGCCGTAGGCTACGCGAGCTGGCGGGAAATGAGCCGGCGGGCCGAAATCCAGCGGTATTCGGGCATAGCCCTAGGCAAGCGGATCGTGATACTGGGCGCCGGCTTTGGCGGCATGTTTGCCGCGGCTGAGCTTGGCCGATTCCTGCCGCATCCCGATAATGGCGAGATCGTGCTCGTCAACGAGCGCGATTTTCTGCTGTTCACTCCGATGTTGACTGAGGCCGCGGGCGGTGAACTCGATGCGCGGCACATACTCAGCCCGGTCCGGAATTACTCCGAACGCATCACATTCATTGAAGGGCGGGTCACTGGAATTGACGTTTCGAAGAAAGAAGTTGCCGTGCTTGCCGGCGCCCGCGGCCCGGACCCGGCCGAACTCCACATCAAAGCCGATCACCTTGTGCTCGCTCTCGGATCGGTGACCAATTTCCATCATGTCCCGGGTGTCGAACAGAACGCGCTGCAGATGAAGCAGGTGGAGGATGCAGTCGCCGTGTGCGACCGCGTTCTGGCCTGTCTCGAGCGCGCCGCAATTGAGCAAGATGCGAATCGGCGAAGAGAGCTTCTGACGTTTGTTGTTGCGGGCGGAGGCTATACCGGAGTGGAAACGATGGCCGCGATCAACGATCTGGTGCGCGACAGCGTGCGCAAATACCCAAACGTGCGCGCATCCGAAGTCCGCACTTTGCTGATCAATCCCGGCGACCGGCTGCTTACGGAAACCAGCCAAGAGTTGGGCGCGTACGCGCACCGCAAGCTTCACGAGCGCGGAGTTGATGTGCGCATGAAAGCGAGTATAACCGCTGCCGGAGATGATTACGTCGAAGTGAACCAAAATGAAAGGATTCCCGCTCGAACACTGATCTGGGCTGCGGGTGTAAAGCCGAACCCGATCACCGACCAGGTTGCGGTGGAAAAGGGCAAGCACGGCGGTATCAAGGTAAATGGCTGCTGCCAGGTCAACGGTCACCGGGGCTTATGGGCACTCGGGGATTGCGCTGAGGTCCCCCGTGTAGATGGGTCGGGCACTTATGCGCCAACCGCACAGAACGCCATACAGCAAGGCCGACTCGTTGCCCGCAACATTCTCTCCGAACTTTCCGGCGGCGCGCCCACTCCATTCCGCTATAGACCAATGGGAGAGCTTGCGTTGGTTGGAAAGCATTCGGGCGTTGCACGCGTGTTCGGATTCAACTTTTCAGGCTTATTCGCTTGGGCCATGTGGCGTTCCGTGTACCTCGCGAAGATGCCTGGTTCGGCGCAGAGAGCTCGGGTTATTACCGATTGGCTGCTGGACCTGTTGTTCGGGCGCGAGCCGCTTTCTTTGATTCCGGATGCGGCGGAACGGCAGAAATTGCCAGCCGGCTGAATCGTATTGGTGTGAATTCGCGGCTCGATGCTCTTAAGCAAGTTCCCCCGTTACAATGGGCAGATGCCGGAGGAAAAAACCACTCCGCTTACCTTCGAGGCGAGCCTGCAAGAACTTGAGCGCATCGTCAAAGAGCTGGAAAAAGGCGATTTGCCGCTGGAGCAGAGTCTTTCATTGTTCGAGACAGGCATGCGCCTGAGCACCGAGTGCAAGCGGCAACTGGAAGAGGCCGAATCCCGAGTAGAGATCCTGATGAAAAAGGGATCGGAAATGGTTCCTGTTCCGTTCAATCCCGAAAAACCGGCGAAATGACCAGAGCCGCACAACTCAGCCTGCAGGATTACTTGTCCGAACAGGTCCATGTGATTGATCGCGCGTTGAACGAATGGGTGCCTGAAGAGACCGTCGAGCCCGTATCTATACACCGGGCCATGCGCTACAGCCTTTTCGCCGGTGGCAAGCGGATCCGGCCCATTCTGGCGATGGCAGCAGCCCGCGCGGTATCCGATTCGCCAGAGGGCGTCGAGCATGCCGCGTGCACTTTAGAATTGGTCCACACGTATTCGCTCATTCACGACGATCTCCCCGCGCTGGACAACGACGATCTTCGGCGCGGCCGCCCTACCTGTCACATAATTTTCGGCGACGCCATGGCAATCCTGGCCGGCGATGCTCTTCTTACGCTCGCTTTTGAGGTGCTCAGCCGGCTGCGGCACGTCGGCGCGGATCGCAAGATCCGGCTGGTCCAAGAGCTTTCCCGTTCCGCCGGGACCGTCGGCGGCATGATTGGCGGGCAGGTGAATGACTTGGAAGGTGAACGCCAGCGCCCCACCCCGCTGCTTCTTGAGTCCATTCATCGGGCAAAAACAGGCGCCCTGCTTTGCGCCAGTGTACGCATGGGCGCAATTTATGCCGGCGCGACCGAGCAGGAGCAGGCTGCTCTATCGGAATATGGCGAACACGTCGGCCTGGCGTTCCAGATCATTGACGACGTTCTGGATGTCGAAGAGTCTTCCGAAGCGTTAGGAAAAACTGCCGGCAAGGACCAGGCTCAGCAGAAGATCACGTTTCCCGCTGTCTATGGCCTTACGCGGTCTCGCGAGATGGCGGAAGAAGAGCGTCTCGCGGCGCATGTCGCCTTGCGCATCTTCGATGACCGCGCTGAGCGCCTGCGTCAGATTGCGGATTTCATTGTGCACCGCAAAGCGTGACTTCGAATAAACAACGCCTCGACTTAGTGCTGATCGAGCGGCAGCTTGTCGAATCCCGCGAAAAGGCCCAAGCGTTGATTCTGGCGGGCAAAGTCAAAGTCGATGCGCAGAAGGCCGACAAGCCCGGGCGTCTGATTTCCGCAGAAAGCCGCGTCGAGATTGAACAGCCGCTGAAATATGTCAGCCGGGGCGGCTTGAAATTGGAGACGGCGCTGGCTCAGTTCGCCATTCCCGTGTGTGGGCGAGTGTGCATGGACATTGGCGCATCCACTGGAGGATTCACCGACTGTCTGCTGCAGCATGGCGCCGCGCGGGTGCATGCCGTGGACACCGGCGCGGGCCAGATCGCTTGGAAATTGCGATCGGATCCCCGCGTCATCTTGCATGAGCGCGTCAACGCCCGGTACCTTGCCTTTGACGAGATTGGCGAAGCGGCAGACCTGATCGCCTGCGACGTAAGTTTCATATCGGTCACTCTGTTGATTCGGCCGTTAGCTTCCCTGCTTGCCGCAGATGGCGACTGGATCATTCTGATTAAGCCGCAGTTCGAAGCTGGGCGGGAGCGCGTCGGCAAAGGCGGCATCGTGCGCGACCCTGAGGTCCACTCCATGGTATGCGATAAAGTTGCTCATGCGGTTCAGCAGGCGGGATTCGTTACAGCCATCATCGATAGCCCAATCTTGGGCGCGGAAGGGAACCGCGAATTCCTCCTGCATGCTCGCAGGAGCGTTCATTAGCATCTTTGGCGGGGATTCAAGTTTCCGATGCAGAAGATCACGACCGTAGGCATCATTTCCAAGCCCAATATGGCGCAGGCCTCCCATATCGTGTGCGGCCTGGTCGACTGGCTGGACGAGCGGGGCATCGGGTACCGGTGCGACGAGCAAACCGCCCAATACGCCCGGAAGCCTGATTTCTTCCCGCGCGAAGTCCTCGTCGACGGAACCGATTTGGTCATCGTGCTCGGGGGCGACGGGACACTTCTTTCGGCTGCGCGCTTCGTAGCCGGACGCGACATCCCGCTGTTTGCGGTCAACATGGGTCATTTGGGTTTTCTTACCGCGATTCCGGTAGACGATCTTTTCCCCGAGCTCGAACGTGCACTGCGTGGCGAGCACCGCATCGGCCGCCGCCGTATGGTCGATTGCGAGCTCATGCGTCAGGGCCAGACCATTGGAAGCTATTCCGCGCTGAACGATATCGTCATCACAAAATCCGAGCTGGCGCGCATGATCGACCTCGATACCCACGTCGATAACCATTTCGTGGCTGCCTACAAAGCCGACGGCCTGATTGTCTCCACGCCTACCGGTTCTACCGCCTACTCGCTCTCCGCCGGCGGACCGGTCATCTTCCCCTCCGTCGGCGCGCTCTGCATCACTCCCATCTGCCCTCACATGCTGACCAATCGCCCAGTAATCGTGCCCGAGAACAGCGTAATCCAGATTTTGAATCATGGTGAGGATGGCACTTACTTGACCATTGATGGACAAGTAGGCGAACCCCTTTCGAGAGGTGATCGCATCGTCTGCCGTGCTTCTCCGAAGACGATTCAATTGATCCGGCCCCCCAAAATGCTTTTTTTCGACGTGCTCAGAGAGAAGCTGAAGTGGGGAGAACGCTGAAAACGCCCTAGACAGTGTTTCAAAATGCCATTTCTGGAGAGCCTGCTGCTGGATGTTCGTTATGCGCTTCGCGCGCTTCGGAAATCTCTCGCATTCACGGTTGTAGCCTTACTCACTCTAATGCTGGGCATTGGGGCAAGCGTCGTGGTCTTCGGAGTGCTGAATGCGGTCCTGCTGCGCTCGCTGGATGTGAGCGATCCACAGAGCCTGTTTCAGATTCGCCACAAGCCGTGGAGGAGCGGACGGCTGCTGACGACGTCGTATCCCGCATTTGAGGACTTTCGGCAGCGAAACAGTACCTTCAGCGGGATGGCCGGGATTTTTGGATATTCCGGCGCGGCACTGAGCCGGCGTAATGCGGTGATGAATGTCTCCGGCGATGAAGTCACAGGCAACTATTTCGATCTGTTGGGCGTGCAGCCGGAGATAGGGCGGTTCTTTCACGCGGCGGACGAGCATGGCCCGGGTTCAGCGCCGTATCTGGTGTTGAGCGATAGTCTGTGGCGAAGCGCGTTTCAAGCCGATCGGGGCGTGATCGGGACAACCGTGGAGCTCAATAAGCATCCGTTTACGGTAATTGGCGTGGCGGGGGCGCGGTTCCATGGCATGGAGCGGTTTGTATGGCCCGACTACTGGATGCCAATGGTAAACGAGGAGCAGGTGGAAGGAGGAGATTACCTGCATAGCCGGACATCCATCAATGTTACGGTGATTGGTCGGCTGAAGCCGGGCGTGACTCCGCAGCAGGCAACCGAGAACCTGAATGCGATTGGGGCCGAGCTGGCGAAGGAATATCCCCAGACCGATGGCGGACAGCCGCTGCGATTGATCCATCCAGGACTCTGGGGAGACGACGGTGAAGTCATTCGCGGATTCCTGTATAGCGTGAACGTCCTGGCGCTGCTGGTGCTGGCGGCGGCATGCGCGAACCTGGCAGGTCTGTTTGCGGCGCGCGTGGCGGATCGCAGCCGGGAACTGGGGCTCCGTGTGGCTCTGGGATCGAGCCGGTGGCGGCTGACGAGGCAACTACTGACCGAAGCGCTGCTGCTATCGCTGATGGGCGGAGCAGCGGGACTGCTGACTGCGGACCTGCTGCTGCGGGCCCTGAACCGCTGGCCTCCAGCCGCAGAAGCGCATCTCGCCGCAACCGTGGATGCGCGAGTCTACCTGGTATGTCTGGCGTTGACACTGGCAAGCGCGCTGTTGTTTGGGATGCTTCCGGCGCGGCAGGCGTGGCATAGCAGTCCGTTGCAAGCGATGAAAAGCGGACCCGTGGATATAATGCACCTACGCCGGTTTGCCCTGCCGGACCTGTTGTTGGGTGCGCAAATCGCCATCTGCACGCTGCTGGTGACGGCCTCGCTGGTGGCAGTGCGAGGCATGCAGCGCGCGCTCCACACTCCGCTCGGCATCCAGCCGCAGGGCGCGATGCTGGCCGATCTGGACCTGAGCCAAGTAGGACAAGAAGGCGACGTTGCCCTCCAGAAACAGAAAGAGGTGATCGAGGCGGTGCTGAGCATCCCCGGTGTGACCGCCGCGGGTGCCGTGAACCGCACGCCGATGACCGGCGGCCTGCATGGGATTCCAGTTTACCGGCCGGGAACGACAGAGTTCACGATGAAAAATTATGCGCTGGCGCCGTACGTGTTTTCGATGTCGCCGGGATACCTGGAGGCTGCTGGCACCCGGCTACGGGGCGGGCGCGATTTTTCATGGCGGGATACGGCGAAGATGCCATATGTGGCCATCGTGAACCAAACCTTCGCGCGCAGAATGTGGGGCGGCACGCGGCCGATCGGTCAGCGGTTTGTTTTGTGGGGCAATCTGACGGAAGTGGTGGGCGTGGCGGAGGACGGCAAGTACCACGATATGGCGGAATCGCCGCAGCCTGTGGTGTATCTGCCGTTTTCGCAAAGCGGGCAGAGCGAAACGATTTTCGTGGTGAGGTCGCGGCGGACGCCGAACGAGATGACGGCGGCCCTCGAACGCAGGCTGAGCGGCCTCGCGCCGAATGTGCCAATCACGCTACAGAGCTGGCCCGATGCGCTGGCGTCGGAGCTGTTCCCGGCACGCGCTGCGACAGTGGCGCTGGGCATCATGGGACTGCTGGCGGCCATGCTTGCCGTGACGGGCATCTTCGGAATGGCTGCGTACAGCGTAAGCAAGCGGACGAAGGAGCTGGGCATTCGCGTGGCATTGGGCGCGCGGCGAGCGCAGGTAATGCGCCCGGGGTGGGACGCCCCGTGGTGCTGCTTGGGGTGGGATCGGCGGTAGGCCTGCTTTCGGGCGTCTTCGCCAGCCGCCTGCTGGGGCAGATTGTGTATCAGGCGAATCCGCGGGATCCCGTGGTAGTGGGCGGCGCGGTGCTGACGATGGCGTTGCTAGGCATTGCCGCGTCCGCCATTCCAGCCGCGCGAGCGCTTGCCGTCGATCCATCCAAACTTATGCGGGAAGAGTGAGGCAGGTGAATGATGAAAATTCTCGGTCGGCATCAGCTCGCTCGGGACCGGAAGCACTCCGCGCTAGTTCTCCTTACCGGGTTGTACGCGCTGGGATCGACTGGCATTGCCGCGGCGCTGGACCACCAGCCACTCACTACACGAATGATTTCGTTCGCTACGCATAATGAGGATATCTTGCATGCGCTACTCCGACTGGGCTCGCAAGAGCGCTTACCCATGGGGATTGTGTTCGATAAGACAGACGCACTCTGCAAGCAGCGGAAGAGCGTAGATCTGAAACGTGCAACGGTCGGGGAACTCATGAATAATCTGCTCTCAGATTCGAACAGCACATGGCGTATGCATGAACAGGTGATCGAGATTCGGCCAAAACGAATTCCCGAGGCAACCATTCGCATTCTAAAAATGAAGGTCGATAAATTTGGCACCACGGATACCCTCGACACAATCCAAGCCTGTGCCGTCGTGCTGTCTGGCCGGATATATTCCGGCCTCAATTCGCATGGAGGTATCGCGGCGAGTATTATGTCCAATCCTGACGCTGAGAAGGTGCCTCCCTTCACTTTGAGAAACGCTTCCGTTGAGGCGATTCTGAACCACATCGTTTCAGCGGGAAGCAGGGGTGCATGGCTTCTGTACTCTCCCACCGTCGACTCGCGTGGAGAAATTAAGGATGTAAACCTCGTTGCATACGGCTACAAAGATGATATGTCGGCATTGCAGACCGCGTCGTGTTCCATCCGGTAATGGCCTGCAAGCGCAAAGGACCATTCTGCTTACCTTTCGCGGTAGGCTGTGAGAAGAAGCATTTACCGAGGAGAAAGCCTAATGTTCCGCACACGAGTAGCACTTCTGATTCCCGCCGCATTAGCATGCCTTTCGGTCGGCTGCGGAAGCAACTCACCCAGCGATCAGTCGTTAACAACCGACATTCAGTCAAAGCTCTACGCGGATGCGACCACAAAGCCCGCGAACATTAATGTAGCCGTCAAAGACGGTGTCGTTACGCTGAGCGGCGATGTCCCAAGCTCTGATGTGGAACTCGAAGCGATGAAGGTTGCGAATGGGACCGCCGGCGTAAAGAGTGTCAGCGATCAACTCAAGGTAAACGCCGCCGCGGCCAACAATCAGGCGCCCGCACCCCCTCCGCCACAAGGCTCCTATCCGCCTGCCTCTTCGACGCCACCGGCCGCAGCCCCCGCCGAAGCTGGTCAACATGAACGCGCGACAACGTCTGCCTCCGCCACCATACCTGCCGGCCAGCGACTTTCAGTGCGGATGACGGACGCGATTGATTCCTCCAAAAGCAGCCCCGGGCAGGACTTTCAAGCATCGCTCGATGCGCCGGTTACATTGGGCGATCGCGTCGTATTGCCAGCCGGGACCCCGTGTACCGTCACGCTTGATACTGTCGCCTCAGCCGGCCGCATCAAGGGCCAGAGCGCGCTCACAGTGCGCCTGACCAGTATCAGTTATCGGGGCCATACTTATCGGGTTGATACCGGCGTAGTGGAAGAGCAAGGAAAGGCTCGCGGCAAGCAAACCGCCATCCGTACCGGCATCGGCGCTGCTGCGGGTGCGATCATCGGCGGCCTTGCGGGCGGCGGCAAGGGAGCGGCCATCGGATCGGCAGCCGGCGGCGGAGCCGGGTTCGGCTACAATGCCCTGACGCACGGCTCCCAGGTCAAGATTCCTTCAGAAACTGTACTCACGTTCCAGTTGCAGGCGCCCTTGAGAATCGAAAGACGCTAGTACCTGGTGAACTTTACGCCGGCTGCGGACTTTCTCCGCCCACCAGTCCCGGAATCGGCGTGGGCGGATGAGGCGCAATCACCGTCCCGCCCTCGGGAGGAGTCTGCGCTCCTGCTCGCTGGCCGCTCGCCACTTTCGGCAATTGCTTGCCATTGATGAGGTCGATCACTTCGCCTCCATCCAGAACCTCGCGCTCCAGCAGCGCTTCCGCAACTCGAACCAGCGCCTCGGAATGCCCTTGAATAATCTGCTTGGCCGTCTCGTACCCGTCTTCCACCAGCTTGCGTACCTGCCGGTCGATCTTGATCGCCGTCTCTTCGCTGTAATCGCGGTGCTGCGCGATCTCGCGGCCCAGGAATATCTGCTCATCCTTTTTGCCGAAGCTTAAAGGACCGAGTTCGCTCATCCCCCACTCGCAAACCATCTTATGGGCCATCTCGGTGGCGCGCTCTATGTCGTTGCCCGCCCCCGTGGTCATCTGGTCCAGGAAAATCTCTTCCGTGATTCTCCCCGCCATCAGTATGGCCAGCCGTGCTTCCAGATATTTCTTGTCGTGAGATAGTTTGTCGTCCAGCGGCAGTTGCATGGTCAAACCAAGTGCCATGCCTCGCGGAATGATTGTCACTTTGTGCAAGGGATCGGCATTTTCAATCAATGCCGCGACGAGCGCGTGGCCCGCTTCGTGATAAGCAGTCATCCGCTTCTCTTTGTCGCTGATGATCATGCTCTTTCGCTCAACGCCCATCAGAACTTTGTCCTTGGCGACTTCGAAATCAAACTGCGTCACCACTTTTCGGTTCTGGCGCGCCGCCACCAGCGCTGCTTCGTTCACCAGGTTTGCCAGATCGGCGCCTGCGAAACCCGGCGTCCCCCGGGCGATCACCGACAGATCCACATCATCGCCTAGCGGCGTTTTCTTCGTGTGAACTTTTAAGATGCTTTCCCGCCCGCGCACATCCGGGCGGTCCACCACCACCCGCCGGTCAAAGCGCCCCGGACGCAGCAGTGCAGGATCCAAAACGTCGGGCCGGTTCGTCGCCGCAACCAGGATTACGCCCTCATTCGATTCGAAGCCGTCCATCTCGACTAGCAGTTGGTTCAGCGTCTGCTCGCGTTCGTCGTGGCCGCCGCCCAGCCCTGCTCCTCTGTGCCGGCCCACAGCGTCGATTTCGTCGATGAATATGATGCAGGGAGCATTCTTTTTGCCTTGCTCGAACAAGTCGCGCACACGGCTTGCCCCAACACCTACGAACATTTCCACAAAATCCGATCCCGAAATCGAAAAGAAGGGTACATTCGCCTCGCCCGCAATCGCGCGCGCCAGCAGAGTCTTACCCGTTCCAGGGGCGCCCACCAGCAAGACACCTTTCGGAATACGGCCGCCCAGCTTCTGAAATTTCTGGGGCTCGCGCAGGAACTCAATAATCTCCTGCAGCTCTTCTTTGGCTTCTTCCACCCCCGCGACGTCTTTGAAGGTGACCTTCTTTTGCTGCGAAGAATGCAGCCGGGCGCGGCTTTTGCCAAAGCTCAGCGCCTTGTTCCCGCCGCTTTGCATCTGCCGCATCATGAAAATCCACAACCCTAGCAGAATCAGCACCGGAACCGCGTTGAACAAAATCCCGATCCAACTGCTTCCGGTCGAATCCTTCCAGGTGTACTTCACTCCCTTCTCCTGCATCATCTTGTAGATGTCCGGATAATTGGGGGGAATCACCGTGTGAAACGGCTTCGATACCCCGTTTTCAACCATCGTGCCTTGCACATCGGTGCCGGTGATGTTGGCGTCCTTAATCTTGCCGTCCTGCACGTACGTCACAAAGTCGGACACGGACAGAGTGGTAGGCGTCGGACCTCGACCGGTCTTGACAGCCATATACACCAAAACGACCGCGCAGATGATGACCACCCAGAAAACGGCGGTTTTTACATTTGAACTCATGAACTCACCTTCCGCTGGCAATCCTGCTGCCAACTCCGGGCGCAAGCGCACCCGATTCCACCCTCATATTGAAAGACGTCGATGCCAGTGCTTTCGATTCACACACGGCTCTCCGCCTTGTACTTACTCTGCTGCCCGAAACGTCACCCGAAGGACAGAACGGCTTTCTTCCAATCGTTTGTAATTGTCCGCGCAACCGAACTGGCGTACCCAGACGATCTCATCTCTGAACACCAGCACAGGCCAGTGCCGCCGCTGCCAGAGCGGCACACGATATTCCTGGAAGAGCGATTTGATTTTCTCTGCTCCCTGATGTCCGGCGCGGTGCAGTTGATCTCCAGGCTCCCAGTTTCTCACTGCTAGAGATCCCGGCCGGTCCGCAACGGCGATCTGGTGCCCATCCAGATCTATAACTTCCGATAATTCTTTGTCTTCCTTGAAATTAGCACAAATTTGTGCCTCGGGGTTCACCCAGTTGACACAAATAAAACCAGCTCGAAGCGGAAGTTCACAATCCTGACCGAAAATTAATTCCCGGCGGTAGTGCCGGCCTCCCCGCGCTCAAGGCTCCAGGCAAGGCTAGCAGTAGCTGATCGAAGGAACGAAGTGCATCCGCGCCCGGAATCACCACCCGATCATGACCGTGCTCACCGCAGGACAGGGAGAGAACGGCTTCTATGTGTTTCATGTCCAGGCCGCGGAGGTCGCCGCGCAATCCGAACAGCGCGCGCCGGATAATGCGCCGCTGAACCGCAATAGGAAGCTTTGCTAGGGAACGCACCGAGATTACCGGTCCCAAATGAGTTCGTCTGGTAATTTCAGCGTAGAGGTGCTCGATTTCGTCCCGCCAGTAATCCTCTTCTGCATTTGCCAAAGCAGCGGTTCCGGCTAAAGCCGATTCCAGCTTGGGATTAAAATGCTTTGTCAACGCTGGCATGATTTCGTTCCGCAGGCGGTTGCGCGCGAATCCCAGGTCCGCGTTCGAAGAGTCTTCGCGCCAGGCGATGCCCTCTGCTTCTGCCCACTTGCGCACTTCCTCCCGGCCGCTGGTGAGCAAAGGCCTTATTAAACCTTCCGGTGTCCTCAGTCGCATGCCTGCCAAACCAGTCAGCCCCGATCCGCGCAACAGGCGAAACAGAACCGTCTCCGCCTGATCGCTTCTCGTGTGCCCGAGCGCAATTCGATTAACGAAGCCAGTTTGATGCATTGATGCAAAGAAGAATCGGCTGCGTGCGTCGCGAGTTTCCTGCTCGATATTTCCACTTTCGACAGGCGCGTGTTCGATCAGGATTTGCAGGTCGAGCGATCCAGCCAGTGATTGTACGAATTCCTCGTCTTCGTCCGATTCCTGGCCCCGGAGATGGTGATTGACATGCAAAACCAGCAGGCAAACCTGCAGTTGAGCCGCAAGCCTATGAAATATATGCAGGAGAACGACGGAATCGGCCCCGCCAGATACTGCCACGCCCACCCGGTCGCCGGGAGACACCATGCTATAACGAGGGATGATTTCGGCGACCCGGTCGATTAACGTGCCTGCCAATATCGTTATTCTAAGTCGCCGCTACCCGCCCTTTCCTACCGTATGCATGTGAATCCTCCGCTCACTGAAGAAAAACTCCATCAGCTCGCTGCCGGTGTGAAGGTTCTGCTTATGGATGTGGACGGGGTCCTTACCGACGGCCGGCTTTACCTCATTCCGGATCATAACGGGAACATGGTCGAGACCAAAGGTTTCGATTCGCAAGACGGAATCGCGCTTCGCTGGCTCTCCTGGTTCGACATCAAGACCGGCGTCATCAGCGGCCGGGAATCTCCGGCCACTGCCGAGCGCGCCCGCCAGGTGGGAATGAGCTGGGTATTTCAAGGCCACATTGAGAAGATTCCACTGTTCGAACGGATCGTTGCCGAGGCGCAGGTCCACTCATCTGAAATTGCCTACGTCGGCGACGATTTGACCGATGTTGTGATCATGCGCCGCGCAGGTCTTTCCATTGCGACCGCCAATGCCCGAGACGAGGTGAAACGCTCGGCTATGGCGGTGACGGCTGCCTCGGGCGGCGCGGGCGCTGTCCGCGAAGTCATCGAAGAACTGCTGAAAGCCCGTGGGCTCTGGAAAGATTTGCTCAAGAAATACGAGGTGGAGCCCTGAACGACTCCGCTACCGGAAGGCTTGGCCTCGTTTTGACTACCGTGAGCGGTCCGGGAGTTCTGCATCAGCTTACGGGTGTGATTGCACGGCATCAGGGAGATATTCGATCGATATCGATTATCGAGGAGCACGCAATTGAGGCCAGCATCTATCTGGAACTTGACTTGCCCGGTTCCAGCGCACCGCTGCTGCAGGATCTCGAGCACTTGGAGGTAGTTCTATCCGCCAGCCCTGTCCAGTCTTTGCAGAAAATATACGGCAAGCGGATCATCATAATCGGCGGAGGCGCGCAGGTCGGCCAGGTAGCTCTGGGTGCGATCTCAGAGGCTGACCGTCACAACATTCGCGGAGAACACATTTCGGTCGACACCATCCCTTTGGTAGGAGAGCAGATTTTAGCGGACGCTGTGCGCGCGGTCCGGCGTCTGCCGCGCGTGCGCGCATTAGTTCTCGCGGGTTCACTTATGGGCGGGGAAATTGAGACTGCGGTCCGGGAAGTGCGCAGCGAAGGACTGCTGGTAATCAGCTTGAATATGGCGGGAAGTGTTCCGGACGCTTCCGATCTGGTGGTAACGGATCCGGTTCAGGCAGGGGTGATGGCGGTGATGGCCGTGGCCGACACCGCCAAGTTCACAATCGAACGCTTACACCGGCGGGTATTTTAATCTGTATCTAACTTCTTATCTGACTTCGAATCGGAATTCACGCAGCACATCCGGTTCTGAGCCGGCCTGCGCTGGATTATAAAGGCGCAGGAAGTAAGCGCCCGAGGTGGTAATCCGCGGGACCGACACCTCCGCTTGCTGCTGCCGGATGAGGCCGACGCCTTGCCAAACGCGTTTTCCCAGGCCATTTACGATTTCCAGATTCACACGGCCCTCGGGAAGATCGTCTGCCTTGAGATGCAGATCCAGAGGACGGCCCTCAGGTACTACGGCGGCCTCCAAGGTACCGCATGGTGAAAGAGTCATGCCGCTGGTGTCTGATCCGCCGCGCGATGCCGTAAGGTTGATTTCTCGCGGTATAAACTGCGGGATCACCGCGATTCCCATCGCCGCAACCGCCACTGCGCCTGCCCAGGAAAGCGCTGGAACGGTAAACCAGTCTCTCCAACTGCGCCGCGAGCGCGCGGCTTCCTTTTCTGCGCGCTCATCCACCAACTGCTGGAGAGCGATTTTAGCTGCTGCTAGGTCGATTTCCAGCGCTTCGAGCCGTGTAACACACGATTCGCAGGCGAGGATATGGGTCTCGATGACCTCGAGCTCGGTTTCTTGAACTTCATTCCGGAGGAAGCGCTCTAGTGCCTCATCATTTGGATGGTCGAGAAATTGGTCCGTCATAGTAATGTGCGGGGGAGTCCGCTCTTTCCCTATAAGAAATGTGCTCGTCAGCCTGCGTGTGCTCTCACGAAAACTGAGAAAATTCCGCTACTGGCCAGTTTTTTCCTGCCTATTTCGCCGAACTTCGCTTTGGCCCGGGATTTCAGCAGCCGGAACTGCGTTTCAGTAAGCGACATCTCACGGCAGATCTGCTCCTGCGATTGTTCCAGAAGGTAAAAGCGAACCAGAATATCGCGATCCCGCTGAGAGAGCGCGTCGAGTGCACTCTTCATTAGCTGGGCCTTTTGCCGGATCATGGCTTCCTGCTCGGGATTCTGGCTCCGATCGGCAACAGTTATCCCGCTCTCCAAATCGGCTTGCTCCCGGCGGGTGTGCACCGCTTGTTCGATATACGCGGCGACTTGCCGGCGCACCACGGTTCGCACGAACCCCATCAGGCGCTCTGGTTCCCGAAGATCGCCCTTTCGTATCGCGTTGACGACAATAAGGAAGGTGTCGTGAACTTTATCTTCCAGTTCCTGCGGCCCAAGTTGCCGGCATAGGTAATATCGAATGCCCCGGCTGAAGAGTTTGTAAAGCTGTTCCATCCCGGCATCCTGGCCGGCCTTGATTTGCTCCACTAGGACACTCCACTCCACGGCGGGGAAGGTCGACCTGGCAGTCTTTTCCTTCTCTTGAACCGGCTCGCTGCTGTCGCCGGCCGGCGCCGGACTAAGTTTCGGTTGCGTCCCTACCATAAATGGGAAGTTACTCCTTGGAAATAATCGAATAGGCAGCCCAAAAAGAGGGCGAGCTACGGTATCCCCCGCCTCGCTGGACATCCTCTTGCGCCTGCTGAAGCGCGACCCCGGCACGCTGGGCGAGCGTGCCAGTCTTTAAAATTGCAAAATGACGGTAAAAGGCCGCGAAGAACTGGCCCGAATCGTCGGGTGTTGGCCAGGCGCTCACAACCACTGCCGCAGCTCCGGCCATCAGCCAGGCCCGGCTTAGGCCGATGAGTCCCGCGCTCGGCAAGTTTTTCCCCTGCTCGGATGAACACCCGCTCAGTACCACCAGACTTCCTGGAACCCGGTAAGTAGCCACCACTTCGGGCGTGAGAAGTTCCGGCACGTCGCTCTCGGTCAGGCTGAGTGCCAGGGCGGCTTCTTCAGGCTGACCCGGAGGGCTGACAACGTGTACCGCGAAATGTAAAATCTCCGGGCTTCTGGCCAGCGCGGCGTGAAGGACCCCACCGGTAGCTTCGCCGCCTGTTAGGATCTGAACCTCCGGCATCCCGCTGAGCTTCGCCGACGACCGCACCTCGCGATCGCTACCCGGCAGCCGCGCCAAAGCCACCGACTCTCTGGTCTCTTTGGCTGGTATGAGGCCAGTAGTCCGTGACCGGCGCGCGTCCGCACTGTTGTAGATGGGATCGGCCACGCCCACAAACATCTGCTCAGGAGCTTTTGTCTTGGGAGCCAAAAGAAGGAGTTCGCTAGGGAGGAACCGCAGCCGGTGCGATGCCATCAGAAATCGATTCACCGGTGATGACAAGTCGGGAAGATTCGAGAACGGTACTCCATCGAGCAGCGCTCCATCCCCGGCAATCAGCCACTGCCGCCGCTGCCAAACTCTGGGGCTTAGTTGCTGGAACAGCGTTTCGCTGAGCCGGCGTCCCGGGGCGGACGAATCGCGCCCATGCCGGACCGCATCGGTGAAAGCGACCGCTCGGGTCTTGATCTCGTTTTCCGCACTCAGCTTAGCTAGCTGCACTTCATCCCCGGTAACTGCCCAGACAAACGATTCGTTCTTGCCCAGGCAAAAGCTGAGCAGGACCTCGTCGCTGGTTAATGTCGCCTGAATATCTCTAAGTGAATTCTTATGCGCTTTCTTCTCATTGCGATCGGAAAAATTCTCGGGGGTGATGCCGATTTTATTTCTCAAATCGCTGAGTTCAAGCCGAATCCGGGTCAGTTTTGCCCGTTCCTTGTTATTGTCATCACCGAGAGTCACTCCCGCCTGCGCGGCCTGGAGTTGAGAAAGCAGCTCGAAATATCTTGGGGGCAACTTCAGATTTCTGCTGAATACAGCCGCCAACTGTTCCCGCAGGCTGGCCGCGCGATTTTCAGCCAAGACTTCCAGCGCCTCGCGCCCGAGTGCCGCATCGTGCTGCCTCAGAGATTCGTCAGCCGCAAGCAGCGCGAAATCGTGATAAACGTCGTGAAGAAGGACAACCGTGCTGGTATTGGTAGCATCGCCCGGGAGAGCGCCTCGCCTCCACTCATCCGCTGCATTGACGGCTTTGCGGAACTCAAGCAAAGCCTCTGCCGTCCGGCATTGTTTCTGCAGGATGAGCGCTCGAATGTGAAGGGGATAATACTGTGGCGTGGCTTTGAAGGTGCTGCTGGGAAGCGCGAAAGCCTCATTTATAAGCCCGAGGGCTTTGCCGTAATCGGGTTTTGCTTTCTGCAGTTCCAGTTCGGCCAAATGTTCATCGGAAATCGCAAGCCCGTCTTTGTCCGAAATGCTATGCCGGATGCTGTATGCCTTGTTAAGAGCGGCCTCGGCTTCCGCGAATTCGTCCTTATTGCTGGACAACGCGGACTGGCGAAGCAAACATATTCCTCGGTAGTCCCATGCCGTGCCCTCGAGAGGCGTAAGTCCGGCCTTGTCTGCGGCATTGATCGCTTCCTGCGAACTTTGCTTCCCTTCGGCTGTTTTGCCCTGGAGAATTTCGACCGATGCCAGAGCAAGTAATGCCTGAACAAGGAACTCGTGATCCGATGACGTACGAAGCAGGTTGACCGATTGCCTTGCCTTCTGTTCTGCAAGGGCGAAATCGCCAAGCTGCGCGTAGATTGTCGAAAGGTTTGCTGTAGCGCCTCCGGCCAGAGTATTGTTTTTCGCCTGTTCGGCTGCTTCGAGAGCACGGTCAAACGAATCTCGAGCAGCCGAATATTGGAATTGCCGGAGTTGCAAATTGCCGACTGAAAGCCGGATATCGGCTTCCCGACGGAAATCAGCCATCTGCCGCGTCAACTCAGCCGCTCGATTTAGCTGCTGAATCGCGGCAGAAAGTTGACCCCTATTCTCTAGTCTTTGGCCGTCCGTGATCGCCTGGTGTAGCTGGTTAGCAACTGGCGAATTGTGCTGAGTTTGGCCCGCGCCTAGCAGACCAGAGTGCGCGAGACCGAGCGCAACCAGCGTTCGAAGAGCCGAAAACAGCCGCTTAGCAAGCGACCGTTTGGCCGACCGCAAAGGTGGTAGCAGAATTATTCCTACAAAGATGCGCTTTGTAGCACTCTACCACTATTTAGCCGCTATTTGCCAAAAAACTTGGCTGCGTTCGTAAGTATTTAGAACCCGAAGATGATCTGCAGGGCAGTCAGAATGTGGTGGAGAATGATCGGTGGCAGCATGTAAGTCCCTTTCCGCACACGAAGATCCCAGGGGGGAACTCGTACCGGCAGATTTCTCATCGGCCATCTTTTTCAAACTAAAGGAGAAACAATTTTTCAGAATTTTGTGATCGACTATTCCTGCAGGGCTATCCGGGGGTGAAAAGCGCTGGATTTAAGCTTTATGGAAGCGCCGAGTGGCGTGCGCTGGAGTGAATTGCTGAGCTGCTATTTGCGGAAACGGCGGTCCATCAACCACCAAGAAGTGGCAGTCAGACGAGAGTAGTCCCGCTTTCCCTACTCGTGGCGCAGGGAATTCATCGGGTCAGTTTCCGCCGCCCTGTACGCCGGGACGAAGGCCGCCGCCAGCGATGCCGTAAGCAATATGACAGAAGCAATAATAAATGTCGTCGGATCGTCGGGTGCTAATCCGAAAAGCAGCGCTCTTGCCAAATGGGCACTGAAGGCTGCGGCCACAATCCCTATGAGGGTGCCCAGGCCCACAATCCAGGCTGAGTCGTGAAGCATGAGGGCCAGGATTGTTTTCGGCGCCGCGCCTAAAGCCATGCGAATCCCAATCTCCTGCCGCCTCTGCACAACCGCATAGCTCATGATTCCGTATAAGCCCAGTGCAGCTAACAAGAGTGCCAGTCCGCCGAAGAGGCTCGCTACACTCGCCAGCAATCGCTCACGGACCAGGCTGTCATCGATTAATTGTTGTTGCCGGACCACCTCGCCGATTGTGAATTGTTGCCCTATGCCGCGGCGGAGATCTGCAGCGAGCGATGACGGACTCTGGTGTCCTTGTACCTGCAGAAACATGGATTCGCCCGGACGCCCTTCGGGAGGAATCCACTCCGTGATTCGGCCGTAGGGGACGAATATCATCGGCGAAGGATTTTCGTGCAAGCTGCTGTATTTCGCATCCTTCACTATTCCCACGATCTCCGTCCAGAGAGGATCATTCGCCATCTTCGTCAATTGCCGTCCCAGCGGATTTTCGTTCCCAAAGAATTTGCGGACGAACGCTTCGTTAACAACGGCGCATCGTGGACTCGCGGAATCATTGTCGCGAGGTTCGAAATTCCGGCCGCTCACAAATTTGATACCTAAGGTTTGGAAGTAGCCGGTCGAGAGAAACAGCAGCCCGGCGGTTGGATCGGTCGGAAGAGCCTTGGTGGCCGTGGTGCCTCAACTCGGCGTTCATTGCCCGCTTAAGCAGCGCTTTCACCAGATGCTTTAACAGACCATGCGGACCCAAATCTCTTCCGGCTTCTTGCCCTTCAGCAGCTCGTCCAGAGCCGCTTCCAATCCATTCGTTCCTTCTGCCATTTCGCTCTCCCTATTGTCGGAGAACGCTTCTTACACAAAATGTTTTACATCCTCTCTGGTCGAGCACGATCACCCACTCTGGACTTCCAATCTCCGGGTCTGTGTGCAGTGCGACACATTCCGTCGTTGGCACTTACGCTTCCGGCCAATCTCACACGGTCCCAGGTAGCTGTCGCCGCCTGACCACCCCAGAACTCTGCACACGCCCTTAAGTGACTTTTGCTTTGGTTACCAGCCCGAGCTTCTGCCTGGGGTCCGCGCGATCCTTTACGTCTTCCATTTCTTTATCGGTGAGCTGGTCCAACTTCTTCCCATACACCTTCTTTGCAATGTACTCGGGAAGATCAAACCCTTCCCTCTTCTCTTTTCGGGCTTGCAAGAACGTGGCGAGCAGTGGAAATTCATTTTCTGCAGGCTTGCTCGTCAAATAGTCATTGAAATACTCCGGAGACCTGAAATCGTTCGTGTCCCGAGCTTTGAACAGAAATGGGTTATCATCGGTTTTTCCCCGGTCGACGATCGAATCCCACGCGGCGCTTGCGAACCAGTTATCGACCGGACCAAACCTCTGTAGCTCCATCATCAGCTTTGCTGGCGCGTCAACGCCCGATTTGCATATCACGTACCACTGGATGCGGTGAGTGTACTCCCCGTGCCTTGCCGAAACCCCAACATCCTTCCAGTGCTGCCGATTAAGGAGTTGTGTATCGAACACCTGCGAACTCACTACCGTCACCATGTACGGAACGTCCGGTGTTCTAAAGCCTCTTGCTTTATCAAGCCACCCCTTGCTCTGGAGCGTGAAACCGTTATGCCTTTCCGCGTCGGTGAGCACCGTCGAAAGCAGATGCGAATACCTGGTGTTTTTCAGGGACTTGCCCTCGTTGCGATTCCTCCAGTCGCCTAAATAAGCTTTTGCGCGATTCAGATCCTTATTGCCACCGAAAAACGAGGTGGAAGGAAGCCTTTTTTGCATTTCGTCGTCCAGTGCCTGCAAGTGCTTTTTGACACCGTTGGATCCATTCCCGAGAAGAACCTGAGCCGCTATCCATGCTTTCTTGAATTCCCAGTTTAAAATCCCGCGAAGTTTCTCATTTGTTTTGATCGCTACCTCCAGTTCCTCAACAATCTCTTTGTCAGCAACAGACATACGCCAACACCTTTCTCAGCAACTAAATTGCCTGTCACGGCGACACAAGTAAATCCGCCAAACCCGACGGGGTCTTTCCCCGTATATGGATCAGTTTTGTCCTCATTGTTTATTGTGAAATGGCCACCGCAGTAAAAATTGCAAATCCAAGCAACGCATTCGCAACGTTCAATTAGGGTTCAATACAATATTTTGTATCCTATCAGACCATTACTGGGCGAAGGCCCGCTGATTTCGGTCGAAAGAACTCATCTGAAGGCCGGCTGGAGCTCAGCTTCTGCCGATGCGCTACGTCAGCTTCTCGGCGATGGACTTGGCTTGAACGAATTGCAGCAGGTAATCCGGACCGCCCGCTTTTGAATCGGTACCAGACATATTGAAGCCGCCGAACGGGTGTGCCCCAACCATCGCACCCGTGCATTTGCGGTTGATATACAGATTTCCGACGAAGAACTGACGCCTGGCCTTCTCGGCTTTTGCTGCATTGGTGGTGAATACGGCGCCAGTAAGGCCATACTCCGAGTCGTTTGCAAGCTGCAGGGCATGATCAAAATCGTCGGCCTTGGTTACCGCCAGCACGGGGCCGAAGATCTCTTCCTGGAAAACGCGCGCTTTCGAATCCACATCCGCTATAACGGTCGGCTTGATGAAATAACCCTCGTCGTCGGCAGCAACGCCCCCCGTGATGAGCCGGCCTTCCTTCTTGCCGGCCTCGATGTAGTTAAGGATCGATTCCTTTGCCCGCTTATTGATCACCGGACCCATGTAGTTGTTGAACTCGTCTGAAGGACCGATGGTCAGCGCCTCTGCTCTTGACTTCAGCTTGTTCAGGAACTCGTCGTATACCGCCTGGTCGACGATCGCTCGCGAACATGCCGAGCATTTCTGGCCCTGGTAGCCGAAAGCGGAATAAAGCACCCCGGTCACCGCCGCATCCAGATCGCACTCGCGGTCTACGACAATCGCATCTTTGCCGCCCATCTCGGCGATCACGCGCTTGATCCAAAGCTGCCCCCGCGGCGTCTTGGCGGCCAGCTCGTTGATGTGAAGACCAACATCGCGCGAGCCGGTAAAAGATATGAACCTCGTCTTGGGGTGCGAGACAAGAATGTCGCCTATTGCCGCGCCGCTCCCACCAGAAGAGAGAAAGCCTGGGGCGGGATACCGGCCTCAAGCATGGCCTCCGCAAATTTGGCAGCGATGGTCGGGGTGTCACTGGACGGCTTGATCACAACCGTGTTGCCGGTCACCAGCGCCGCCGTCGCCATCCCAACCAGAATGGCCAGCGGAAAGTTCCATGGTGGAATGATTACGCCCACTCCCAGCGGCAGATAAATCAATTCGTCACGTTCCCCGGAGAGTTGAACCAGGGGTCCGGTTTCGCGAGTTTCAGAGCCTGGCGCGCATAGTATTCGCAAAAATCGATTGCTTCGGAAACATCCGCTTCCGCCTCCGCCCAGGTCTTTCCGGCTTCGAGCACCAACCACGCATCGAACTCGTATTTACGATCCCGAATGACCTCGGCAATCCTGACCAGATATTCGGCCCGCCGCTCGAAGCCAGCCGCTGCCCAGGTTTGGAAGTACGTGTATGCCGCTTCGACGGCGTCGCGTGCATCCTGCTCGGAGCCTTTCTGGTGAATGCCTACGATCTCGGATGGCTTTGAAGGATTCAACGACTCTAGCTTCGACTGCGATTTCCGGCGGTCTCCGGCAATCAGCAGATCGTATTCTCTGCCAAATTCGGAGCGTACCTTCTGGAGCGCGGTACGCATCGCCTCGGCCTTTTCGGGCTGCGTGAAATCCGTGTAGGGCTCATTAGCAAACGGCGTCAGTTCCAGAACCGGCGTGGCAACAGCAGACATAACTTCCTCTTTGATGCCCTAAGGCATTGGTCAGATCCGATCGTCTACGGTCTTTTCCGCGATACGCCGGCCGCGCTCGAACATCTCGGCGGCATCTTCGGCAATTTCGCGCCCTCGCTCATACAGCTCCCTGCCTTTTTCAAATATTTCCTGTCCGGATTCGACCAGCGTCTTCCGGCCTTGTTCCGCCTGCCGCATGAGGGTTCGCCTGGTCCGCTCACCTGATCCGGGCGCCGCCAGCAGAGCGACCGCTGCTCCTAAAACCGCGCCGCAAACGAACCAGCCAATCGGGCTTGCGCCGTTCTTTTGCTCCATTTATTTCCTCCGTACTCATTCTATGCTTGCTCGTAACGGTTTCGCGCATTGCGGCCGCTACCGGAACGTCTCAATCTGCACTTTCTCACCATCGGTAACGAACGTGACCAGGCCGTGTTGGTCGGTGCGGAAAACAGCCGAGTGATGTTCCGCCAGCCGCTTCAGCACGTCGGGATGAGGATGATGGAACTGGTTCATATACCCGTCGGAGATGAAGGCAAACTGGGGGCGAACCTGATCCAGGAACTCCTCGGAAGACGATGTTCTGCTTCCGTGATGGCCTACCTTCAATAACGCTACCGGATGAAGCTGGCCATTTTCCAGCATGTCGTCTTCTACGGGCCGTTCCGCATCGCCGGTGAGCAGAACGCTGCGATGCCCATAGGTGATTTCCAGCACCAGCGAATCGTCATTTTGCGGCGTTTCGCCCTGCTGATAATCCGCAGAAGGAGCCAGCACGCGTATGGATGCGCCGCCGATGTTCAGCGGGATGGAACTTCGTTTCAGCGCGATCACCCGCACGCCATCCTGTTTCGCGTGCCGCTGGACGTTCTCCCATTGGGCGGTGACGGGCTCCGCTCCACCCAAAGTGCGTGCGGATGGAAGTTGTCGAGAATAGCGGGCAGACCTGCCATGTGGTCGGAATGGCCGTGCGTGAGAACCGCGTAGTTCAGGTGGGTGATGCGGCGGCTCCACAGATAGGGCGAAACCACGTCCTCGCCCATATCGATTTGCGGCTTACGCTTCATTCTCTCCATGCCGGGAAACCCGCCCGCATCAACCAGCATGGTTTCGCCATCGGGGAACACTACCAGCAGGCTGTCTCCCTGGCTAACATCGATGGCGGTCACTTCAAGCGCCTTGCCCGAAGTTCGGGCTTCCAAGGCTGCCAGCAGAGTGCGCCGAAGAGCAGGAGCGAACATGCGAGAGCCGGTGCGATGAGGAACGGACGGTTTCTTCTAATGGTGAGAGCCAGCAGCACCAGCGAGACTGCAAACGGGATGGAGATCCACAGCGGGAGGGCGGCCATTCGCCACGCTGGTTCGAAATTTGCGTGCCATGATGCAACCATTTCGGCTGTCTTCAACAGAACGGCGGTGAGGAATGCAAGCAGGTGAGAACCGGTGAGAATGCAGGCGAAGCCCAGCGGCACCACCAGCGATAGCAGCGGGATAATTATGATGTTCGCCGATAATCCGGTGACGGATAGCCGATGGAAGTAGCCGATCATCGGGAGGGCCAGCCCGAATTGCACGCATGCGGAGACGATGACGGTATCTAACATGAATGCCGACAACAGCGTCCCCTTTTCAACTAGAAACCGGGATGTCCGCGCGGACAATCCGGTCCACAGGCGGATCGTCTCGGCCAGCAGCCGAAGCTCCACCCGCCACTTGGCCGCTTTGGATTCCACCTGTGGATCGTAAGCTGTCTGGTCGAATCGTTTCACTGCCGCCCGCAGCGGCTGCGATATTCGCTCCATCACGGGTATCGCGAAGGCAGCAATCGCCGCCGCCGACAAAAAGGAAAGCTGAAAGCTCGGATCGAACAGAACGTCCGGGTCGAGCAGAAGATATGCCAGTCCGACCACGGCAAGCACGTTCAAAATGCGCGTCTTGCGAAAACAGTAGCTGGCCATCAGAAAAACGGTAAATCCTCCGGCCGCCCGGACCACCGGCGAGCTGAATCCCGAGATAATGGCGTACAGCCAACTCACCAGCGTTGCCACGCCCAAGGCCGGTATCCTGCGGAAGTTCAATAGCCGCAAGATCAGGAGCAGCGTGAGCGCCAGCACCGAAACATGCTGGCCGGAAATCACCAAGGCGTGATAAGTGCCTGTAACGCGGAAATCGCTGGTCCAGCGGCGATCCACTCCGCTGGTTTCTCCCAAAAGCGTGGCCTGCAGAAGCGCTGCGGTATGCGGATCGTCAGGATATAACCGGGTGAGCCGGTCCAAAGCCCAAGTGCGAACCGTGTAGAGCCAGCCCATTGCCCGCCATCCGCAGCGGCCGCCTGAAACCTTGATATCCGCCGGACTCGTCACGGAACCGGTCCAGTAAATGTGCTGGGCCGCCAGATAGCCGGTGTAATCGAAAGCGTCAGGATTCTGAAAATTGCGGGGTGAACGGATCTTTGCGGCCGCCTCAATGCGTTCACCGTAGGCAAGCGGCAGCCGGGCATCGCCCTTCAGATTCAGGGTTATTCGAGCCGCCACCCGAGGCGCAAGTTCCAGCGTGAACTGCTCACGATCCGGAGAAAAGACTGTGGGGTTTACCACGCAGCCTGCAAGCAGAACCGTCTCGCCATCTTCGGCATTTAGCTTCGGCGCCCTGCCTTGTCGATGAATGGCCTGCGTCGCGATTCCGGTTACAGCAAGCGCCAGGCAGACGGCCGGAACCCTCATCGGGCGCGCTCGCGGCCACGCCAGGCACAGAAAAAAAACAAGGAGAGCGAAAGTGCCCGGGATGAGCAGATCCCGCAACTGAAGAAAACAAAGTGTGCGGCGAGAATTCCGAGCGCTAAGGACGATAGCGGGAGGATTAGTGGCTCGCGACGCACGCCAATCTAGTGCTTCGCAGAAGGTAGTCCTCGCCAGCCCAGGCCGGGCAGGGCGGAAGGACTACTGCCTCCTGATTCACCTTGACAGAATGGGCAGATCTGCCCCATACTGAAGAAAATTTAATAAGTTCTTATTTTGAGCTGGGTGGCTATGCCCCTGGCGAATGTTTGCAGTGCGCGATTGCGGTTTTCCTGGGCGGTCAGCAGCAACGATTTTTCGTCAATACTTCTCCTCCAACCCAAACTAGGTAGGCTGATCGGGTTCGCTCGGTCAGCCGGTTTTTTTTGGCGCGGCCTCGTCACCGGGCAACGGACACGTCGGCCGAAGCCACCTGATAACCCTCATCAATTGCCGTCTTTTCCGCAGCAGCCCGAAGCGTTTGGTCATCGGCAGTTTTCGGCTCGTCGCAGTAGCGCCGGATCACTTCGCCGCCCACCTGAATGCGAACCAGCCATTTTTTCTTCTCTGCGTCCCACGAAACGTTAATGTGATCAGCGTCCATAGTCGCAGATTGTATCGAGTTTTGATTGCGAAAGCCGCCTTTTCCTCTCTTAAACCCCGATGTCCTCGTTCCAAAGCACCGGGTTCTGCGCGATAAAAAGCCGCATCAGTTCAATGCACTCCGGATCTTGCAGAACGTCGACCTGTACGCCGCTCCTCCGGAGAATGTCTTCCGCTCCCATAAAGGTCTGATTTTCTCCCGCAACTACGCGAGGAATTTTGTAGAGCAGGACGGCGCCGCTGCACATAGGACACGGCGAAAGCGTGGTGTAGATGGTGCAGTGACTATAAACGGCAGCGGACAGCCGGCCGGCGTTTTCGAGGCAATCCATTTCCGCGTGCAGAATCACGCTGCCTTTCTGAACGCGCCGGTTGTGTCCTCGGCCGATGATGTTGCCCTCATATACCAGGACCGAACCGATAGGTATGCCGCCTTCCGCCAGTCCGAGTCGTGCTTCCGCGAGCGCCGCAGCCAAAAATGGATCGGCCATGCGTAACCGCTACCTCTGGATGCGGGCCGAACCGCCTTTAGCGAACGAACGCACTTGGTCGAGCGTCGCCATCGTTGTGTCGCCCGGGAATGTAGTCAACAGCGCGCCGTGTGCCCAACCTAGCTTCACTGCTTCCTCTTCTGGCTCGCCTGTGAGCAACCCATAAAAGAATCCTGCCGCGAAACCATCACCGCCGCCGACGCGATCATACACGTCCAGTTCCGCGGTCGGCGCGTTGTAAGTTTTGCCGTTGATCCACGCCACGGCGCTCCAACTGTGCCGGTTTGTGGAATGCACTTCGCGCAGCGTAGTGGCCACAACTTTCACTTGTGGGTGCTTCTTTCGCACGTTATCCATCATGCTGAAGAACGCGCTGGGATCCAGCTTCGATTTGGCGGCAACTTCCGGCCCTGGAATTCCGAGCCCTTTTTGAAGATCCTCTTCGTTGCCCACCAATACGTCTACATTTTTCACAATGCGATCAATCACCTCAACCGCCTTGTCGGCTCCGCCAATCACGTTCCAGAGCTTTTCGCGATAATTCAGGTCGAACGAGATGGTCGCGCCCGCAGCTTTGGCGGCCTGCATTCCCTCGATAATTACTTCCGAAGTTGTCTCAGAGAGCGCCGCGAAAATTCCGCCGCTGTGGAACCACCGCACGCCGCCTTCAAACATTGCGTTCCAATTGAAGTCTCCCGGCTTCAGCTTGGCCCCCGCTTCATTGCACCGGTTGTAGAAAACGACCGGCGCGCGAACGCCCTGGCCGCGATCGCTATACACGGTTGCCATGTTCGGGCCGTCCACACCGTTATGCTTGAAATGCTTATAAAACGGCTTTACACCCATTGCCCGCACGCGTTCCGCTATCAGATCGCCGATCGGATAGTCTACCATTGCCGTAGCGATGCCGGTCTGCATCCGAAAGCAATCCGATAGATTCGCGGCCACGTTAAACTCCCCGCCGCTCACGTGAATCCGGCACTCCGATGCTTTTCGAAAGGGAATGATGCCGGGATCAAGGCGGTGCACCATCGCACCCACCGATACAAAATCCAACGCGCCGTGCTGGCGGATATCCAGACCGTATTTCATATTTGCTCCAATTTTGTTTTACTATTACGCGTTGTAACTTCCGGAGGCGACGCGCCCACCGCGGCCGGTCCAGTTGGTATGGAAGAATTGGCCGCGCGGCTGGTCGACACGCTCGTACGTATGCGCGCCGAAGAAGTCGCGCTGCGCCTGCAGAAGGTTCGCCGGTAACCGCTCCGTCCGGTATCCGTCGTAGAAAGCCAGCGCTGTCGAGAACGCAGGAGTCGGCACGCCGAAACCGATGGCATGGATGATAGCGTGACGCCAGGACGCCTCATACTGGTTCAGCACGCCGCTGAAGAAATTATCCAGCAGCAGATTCGTCAGGCGCGGATTGTTATCGTACGCTTCTTTGATCTTTCCTAAGAAGCGGCTGCGAATGATGCACCCGCCGCGCCACATCAGCGCGATACCGCCCATGTTCAGGTTCCAGCCCTGCTCCTTTCCGGCTTCACGCAGCAGCATGTAGCCCTGCGCATAGGAAATCATCTTCGAGCAGTAGAGCGCTCGCCGCACATCTTCGATGAAAACTTTGCGGTCCTGCGTATCGGTACGGTGTTTCGGTCCAACTCAGCACCTTGGATGCCGCCGCCCTCTCGTCCTTTAATGCCGACAGGCAGCGCGCGAAAACGGCTTCACCAATCAGCGTGACCGGCATGCCCAAATCCAAGGCACTGATGGCCGTCCATTTTCCGGTCCCTTTCTGTCCGGCCGTGTCGAGAATTTTGTCGATCAGCGGCTTGCCGTCTTCATCCTTCTTCTTGAAAATGTCCGCCGTGATTTCGATGAGGAAGCTGTCGAGCTCGCCCTTGTTCCAGTCGGCGAACACGTCGCCCAATTCATCTGCGCTCAGTCCCAGGCCGTCCTTCAGCAACTGATACGCCTCGCAGATCAACTGCATATCGCCGTATTCGATGCCGTTGTGAACCATCTTCACGTAATGGCCCGATCCGGCCTCGCCTACCCAATCGCAGCAAGGCGAGCCATCCTCCACCTTCGCCGCAATAGATTGAAAAATGTCCTTTACATGCGGCCATGCTTCGGGATTGCCGCCAGGCATGATGGAAGGCCCGAAGCGCGCGCCTTCTTCTCCACCGGAAACGCCCGTCCCAATGAACAAGATGCCTTTCTCATTCAAGTCTTTCGTGCGGCGGTTCGTGTCCGGGAAGTGCGAGTTTCCGCCATCGATGATAATGTCGCCCTTCTCCATGTGCGGTGCAATCTGATCGATCATTTGATCCACCGTCTCGCCGGCCTTGACCATCAGCATCACGCGTCTGGGCCGCTTCAAGGCTTGAATGAGCTCCGTGACGGAATGCGCGCCCGCCACCTGCGTGCCCTTCGCCTCATGGGCGAGGAATTCATCCACCTTTGAAGTGGTGCGATTAAAGACGGCTACTTTATAGCCGTGGTCATTCATGTTGAGGACCAGGTTCTGGCCCATTACGGCCAAGCCAATGAGGCCGATATCACAGGTTGCGTTTTGCATAATGTCTTCTCGTGTCCGAAAAGACTTGATGATACCGCTTGCGACGAACGGGCTCTGAAACGCGTGTTACGCGCGGTCCATCAGCTCCTTCAATCGCACGTAGCCTGTACGGCTGACCGGGATCTGCGCTCCACCCGCTAATATCGCCAGGCGCGTGTCTTTGGTGTACGGCTCAATTTTTGTGACCCGCTCCAGGTTCACCAGAAAGGAGCGATGCACCCGAACAAAGCATGCCGGATCGAGCGCCTCCGCCAGGCTGCTAATCGTTTGCTGCTTCAAATAGGATTTGCCGCCGCTATGCAGCGCGACGTAATCGTCTTGCGCTTCGGCGTAGTCGAGCTGTTCGACAGGAATAATGTGTACCCGCGTTCCATCTCTGACGACAATGCGGTGCGCATATTGCCCTGGCGCCTTCGCCGCATTTTTCAACTCGCTCGCGCTTACGACAAGGGAATGCGCTCGCCTATCCGCCGCCGGACCCGGTCCAAAGCCGTCCGAAAGCGCCCCTGATCGAACGGCTTTAGCAGATAATCCACCGCCGCGGCATCGAACGCTTTCATCGCGTATTGGTCGTAGGCGGTGACGAACACAACCGCAACATCGCTGCCGATCAGTTCCAATACCTCAAAACCATCAAGCTTCGGCATCTGCACATCCAGGAACAGCAGGTCGGGCTTGAGTTCATTCACCGCTTTCACGGCATCGAAACCGTTGCCGCACTCGGCCGACGATCTCAATGTCCCCTTCAGCCAACGCGTACTCGCGAACGATCTGGCGGGCGAGGTCCTCATCGTCCACAATGATTGCCCGAATCTTCATGTGCCCGATTTCTCTCTTGTCTTGACATAAGGGAAGGACAGTATTACGCGATATCGCTGGTCTTCGATCTGAATATCCAGCTTCCCCGCTGCTCCGTAGCGCGCCTGCAGCCGGTTTCGGACGTTCACCAGGCCGAAGCCCGTTTTGCGCGTAGCCGGCGCGTCCGGATCAAAGGGGTTCTCCACCGTGATGCGTAGAACGTCGCGCTGCCTTCGCACTTTGAATCCAATTTCGCCCCCCTCCGTGAGGGTTGCAATCCCGTGCTTAATCGCGTTCTCCACTAGCGGCTGTACCAGCAGCGGCGGGACTTCGCAATCGCCGCAGCCTTTATCAAACTCCTGTTTGATTCTCAGTCGCTGTCCGAACCTTACCTGCTCCACATCCAGATACGTTCTGGTCAGCGCCAGCTCTTCGCTGAACGGCACGCTGGTGCGCTCGCCCAGACGCAGTGAATTGCGCAGGAAATCAGAGAGGCGTACGCACATTTCGCGCGCCCTGGCGGGGTCCACGCTAGTCAGCGCACTGATGGAATTCAAACTGTTGAATAAAAAATGTGGGTTGATCTGTGCCTTTAATGCTTTCAACTCCGCCTCACGCGAAAGAACTTCGGCCCGTTGCGACGATTCGAGCGCCAGCAACACGTAATGCAAGGCCACGGCAAGAAGGAATACCAGGAACACCATCACCGCCAGGATCGGTACGGCATGGGACCAATAGCCCACCGGTCGAATAAATCTGCCGGCCCCAGTAACCAACAGATTCATGATCACCACCACAAAGGTGCTTGCAAGCATGGCAGCCAGCGCGTGATGGACGATCAATTTCCCAAATGGCGTGGTGCGCAGTGGAAGCGACCGGCACACAAACCACGCCGACAGACAGATGCATGCCATCACAATCGTGAGAGGCGCAGTAAACGCCAGGCTCTGCGCCGGGCTGAGGCGTCCGGCAACGCTGATTACAAAGCCGAACAGCAAACCCAGCGGAATCCATGCAGCCGTGTAGGCGATCAAGCCGCTTCTGCTCTTGAAAATCGGGTGCATTGGGTCGCCGCCGGTTTTCGGCTTAGTTCTCTATCTCTACGCTGCTGAACAACGCGAAACCCGTTATTACCAGGGTGGGCGCATTGGGGCCGACATTTGGCGGGATCGTTTTATCTTCATAGGAGCCTAGAATACTCGTCCCAACGACATTGACCCTCCAGCTTTCCGGAACTCGTATCTTCGCTGCACCGAATACAGCCCTGATCTCGAGCGCAGCCGTTCTCTCGGGCGCGCTGATTTGCGATCGGCGTAGATCGATATCCACGCTGCCAAACACGCTTACGATAAGCCCCCCTAGAAAGTTGCCGGTTTCCAACTTGCGTTTAATGGCTCCCAGCACGGTTACATCGTTTAGCGCGTTGTTGGTGTCACCCGAAACGGGTGTGGGCAGCCCGAACGATCGTCTTCCGATCGCTCCAGGTTCCAGCACCTTCACGAGCATGGCCGCGCCGAAAGCAATCAGGAGCAGCGCCACCGGCCAACTTCCATCTCTGGTATGTATATGGACAATCTGGAGCGTTACCAGCAGTAACAGCGTTCCGAACAAAACCAGGAACGAGCCGATCAGCCGTCCTGCGGCATCGCGGCAATTCATCAATCTGCCCAGGCCGGCCGCGACCAGGATTAGCGGCCAATAGTCCCAGATGTTTCGAACCGGTATGAGCCCGACATTATCCAGAAACAGCAAAACGCCAACCACGATCAGGAAGATCGCAAAGAAAAGGCGCGAACCGGTGGACCCGCCCCGCCTGCGCTGGCGCAGAAGCGCCTTGGTGCGTTCATCCAGGTTGGTGTACTGCAGCCACCACTCTTCGTCTTGTTGGTCAGGCATTTTGCTTTCTCTCGCAAGCGCTCCCGAACTACGATCGAGCCGAATCGCCGGATGGAATGAGTTCGCTCAGCCCGATAAGAACTAACGCGACCGGCCACAGGTTCTGGATGCGGTCCAGCGAAACTACGCCTAAGCCGCTTCCGCCCAGCAGCACCAGTCCCGTCAATATCAGAATGATGGGAAGCGCGATGCTTTCCCAATCTTGTTTCCAGTTGGATGCTTGATTCCGTTCCATCTTCCTACCTCGCTTACGATGCTAAAGGCTTCGGGCGCGGCGCTCATCTGGAAATCGGCGGACGCCGGGAAATCACCGGCGAATGCCGGATTAGGGCAGGGCTTCCGAGATAGCGCTGCTGCTAATTCAGCTCTCCGGCAAGCTCCGGCGCGGGCTTTCCCGGAAGCGTTGCTACCGTTCCCCAAAACTCGTAACAGATCTTGATGAACTGCAGGAACTCGTCCAAATCGTCAGGCTTGCGGATATAGCAACTGGCGTGCAACTGGTAGGCTTCACGAACTTCTTTAGGATTTGCGGAGCCCGATACCACCACTACCGGCGTCACCTTCAGCTTTGGGTTTTCCTTGAGTTCAGCAAGAACTTCCAGGCCGGATTTCTTCGGCAAGTGCAGGTCGAGAAAAATAAGGTCGGGATGAGGGTGGTCCGAATACCTGCCTTTACGCCGGAGAAAGGCGAGGGCTTCCTCCCCGTCCGGCACGGACATGATTGCTTCCATCATCCCCGCTTCTCGAAACGCTTCCTTGGTCAGATGAACTGCAGCGGGATCGTTTTCGACGATCAGAATATCTAACTTTTCCCGCGACCGCGGAGTAACGTCGTCCGATTCTTCTGGCATGTGGAACTCAATTGTAAAGGCTCTAGGATTCTCGCACACGGCGATCCAGACGGAATCATCGGATTCCGGGAACCCGCGCTGCTCCTCCGGCTTCTAAGATGGTACTGGCCCACATGCGCACCCCGTCTCGTTTGCGCCTCCTGGTAGCGATGGGCGGGCTTCTTGCATCACTCTGCGCCGCCCAGTCTCTTGCGACTTCGGGCCCAGGGGCGACTGCCGGCAAGGATCGCTATACCGTCGCTGGCAGCGTTTCAAACTCCGTTACAGGCGAGCCAATCCGGCGCGCGCTGGTTCACATAGGGCAGTTTGCCGTCTTCACAGGCGCAGACGGCCGCTTTCAGATGGACGGAGTTATCCCAGGGCTGTACAATGCGACCGCGCAGCGGCCGGGGTTCGTCGATCCGACGCAGACCGGCCAAATGTCCTCTCCGCCTCCCATGATCAATGTGGGACCAAATACGCCTCCAGTTACCCTCAAGCTGGCGCCAGAATCGGTTGTCGAAGGCCGAGTGCTCAGCAACACGGGCGAACCCATTGAGAATGCGCAAGTGCAGTTGCTGCAGGAGCAGATCTTCAACGGCCGCAAGATGCTCCAGCCCACAGGCAATGACGAGACGGACGACGCGGGCGATTTTCGTATCGAAAACCTCATTCCCGGCAAGTACTACGTTCGAGTCCTGCAGAAACCGGTGTTCGGCTGGGCAATTGCACTCGCCTCCGGTGCCGCCAGCCGCCAGGCCTACCCGGAACAGTTCTATCCAAATGCTCCCGATTTGGCCTCGGCTCAAGCTCTTGAACTGAAGCCGGGCGAAAGCGCGCGCGTTGATTTTACTCTTGCGCCCAAACCCGCCTTCCGAATTTCGGGAGTAGTGGTCCCGGCTGTCTCTAACGGCATCTTTGCTTCACTGCGGAACGCGAGCGGCGACGAAACTCACGTTGGCGTTCGCGTCAATCCTCGCACCGGCCGCTGGATGTTGCCCTTTGTGCCTCCTGGCGCATGGACTATCGTTTTCCGCGCTCAAAACCAGCCCGGCGATGCATATTACGGAGAGCAGCACATCGATGTGCGCGGCTCCGATATCGGGAACGTGCAGATCGTGCTCCAGCCTCTTCCGCCCATTCTGGTGCAGGTTATGAATGGATCCGATCCAACCTCTCAAAACGTGCAGGTTCGCCTGATTCAGCCGAACACGCGGCTTAACAGACAGGAATTCATGGCCACGCCTTATTCATCCGGAGCTCTTGCCATCCGCGATGTCCTGCCGGGAACCTACAGTGTTGCCGTCCAGTCGAACGGGCAGGGTTGCATTGACTCTGTCTCGACTGGAAGCATCGATCTCATGCACGATCCTTTGGTGGTTTCGGCTGGGTCGCCGCCCCCGCCCATCCAGGTCGCGCTCCGCGCGGATTGCGCCACGCTAAACGTCAAGGTCGAATCACAGGATCGCACCGCAGCAGTGCTTCTCGCCTCCGATTCCGCCGGTTTTGAACCCAAAATAGGCTGGACTCTGGGAAATTCCACGTTTAGCTTCGGCGGCTTAACGCCCGGCGTGTATCGCCTCTATGCGATCCCAAATCCCAATAAACTGGAATACGCTAACCCGGACGCGCTGCGGAATCTGGATGGCCAGGAGATCACGCTCGCCCCGAACCAGCAGGCCACTGCATCTGTTACTGTCGCCGGGAGCGCGCCCAACCAATGACACGCTTCCGCGCGTGCTTTGCGCTTTTTTTCGGCTTGTTTCCAGTTCTGGCGTTCGGATATCAGCAGTCGCCGGCCGGATTCATCATCAGCGGAACGGTGGTGGAGCACGCGACGAAGCGCCCGCTCTGCGGCATGCTGGTCTTGCTCAGCCCGAACGAGCATCCAAACCGGCAACTGACCGTAGTAACCGCTGGGGATGGCCGTTTTACGTTCACAGATCTCCCCGCCGCAAAATATTCGCTATTAGCTCAAAGACCAGGCGAGCAGGAGATGCATGGCTTTCAGGGCACCGAAGGCTTTTCCACCGGCATTGTGACCGGTCCGCAAATGAATACCGCGAACCTTGTGTTTCCGCTCGACGCGCCGGCTTCGATATCCGGCACTGTTGTCGATGAAAATGGCGACCCGGTGCGCCAGGCGAACGTCATTCTGTTCCGAAAATCAGTTTCGTTTGGCCAGGATCAGGTAAGCCAGGCGGCCCAGAAAGCGACTGGTTCTTCCGGCCGCTTTCACTTTGCGCATCTCCCTCAGGGAACGTACTTCATTGCTGTGCAAGCTCAACCCTGGTATGCGCAATATACGCCGGCAGGTGGCCAAGGCGAAGAAAATCAACCTGCTAATACTCGCGAGCTCGACGTCGCCTATCCCGTAACTTATTACGGTGACACCACCAGCGGCGCATCGGCTGCGCCTATCGCGCTTGCCGAGGGCGGTTCGGCAACTGCACAGATCACTCTCCGAGCCGTGCCCGCCATCCATATCCCTCTAATCGGAGCCGATTCTTCGCAGGGAATGAATGCCCAGGTGTATACCGAAGGCCCGGGCGGCGTCCCAATGTATGCTCAGGCAATCACTGTCGGGGTGAATGGTTCGTCAGAGCTGACCGGACTGGCTCCCGGCCACTATGTTGTGGAGTTGCAAAGCTTCAGTCAGGGAGCGCCATCAGCCCCGTCGAGGCAAACGGTCGATCTCGCCGAGGGCTCCACCCTCACGCTGCAAGGCGCACCATCTGTCTCGATATCCGGTCAGATTGCGTTCGACGGGTTAGATCATCCGCTTGACGGCGCATTCGTTCTGATTTCAAATCACAAAAATTCCTACAATGCTGCTGTGCAACAGGACGGATCGTTTTCATTCGGTCCGCCTTCGCCTCCGCCCGGTCACTATGAAATTCAAGTATCCAACGTACCCGAATTCTTTGTGAAGTCTGTCATCGCCAAGGGCGCTCCCTCGTCCGGCGATGCATTCGATATCGCCGAAGGCGCATCGGTTCAGCTTTCGATAACCGCGGGAAAAGGTCTGTCGAAGCTCGACGGAATTGCATTGAAAGACGAGAAGCCGATGGCCGCCGCCATGGTCTTATTGCTGCCTCAGGATCTCAGCCGCTCCGCTCTTATCCGCCGCGACCAGAGCGACAGCGACGGAACCTTCACCTTGCCGCAAATCCTGCCCGGCCGCTACACACTGCTCGCCATTGATGACGGCCGCGATCTCGCTTACAAGGATCCAGCCGTGGTGAAGCCTTACCTCGGCAGCGGTCAGATTATTGATATTCCGACGAAAGACACTGCGCCTGTAAAGGTAAAAGTTCTCCCCAGGAAACGGTAACGCCATTCGGGGGCACTTGGCTTGTCCGGTCCGATTGGGCTGGGTTCTACGGCTTCCAATCCAGCTTTACAAGACCCGGAGTGCCGGCCAGTTTCTCGACAATCGAAGGGTAGGGGTGATCCCGCCGCCGCTCCCGCCACCAGAGCTCGTATGTAAGCTCCCGGTGATCGTCAAGCTGTACGTAAGTTAACCCTAGCGAACCGATCTTGTAATTCTCCGCGGCTAATATGGCGCGAATTTCATTCTCATTCGGACCGGAGGCGTTCATCAGCACTTTTAAAGTCGCGTGCCGATCCTGCTTTGTCCGCTGCTCAACCCACTGCAGGCACCAAAGCACAATCATCCCCAATCCGAGTCCCAGGAGGCCGAGCGTGATTTGGCCGCCGCCGAAGCATAGGCCAATCACCGTCACGAACCAGAGTGTGGCCGCGGTAGTGACGCCGATTACCAGGCTATCGCGCCTGAGGATGGCGCCCCCGCCGATGAATCCCATACCCGACAGAATGCCCAAAGGCAGCCGCATCAAATCGAGCACGATGAACGAATTCGGCGCTTTGCCAACGGTATTCAGCAGAGCGTTCGCCTGCAGCATGGCAAGGCAAGCGGCCAGGCTCACTAGTAGCGTCGTTCGAAGGCCCGCAGGCCGTCCGTGCTCACCTCGATTGAATCCGATCAGCAGTCCTGCGAGGAACGTGAGGCTGATCCGCAGGACTATATCGTGCGGTTGCAACGCGAGCGGCATGCAAGTTAGATCCTTCACGGGTCAGACCTCATTTCGCGCGTCAGGTTTCAGTGCATGTTCAGACGCGCTGTGCCGTCCCGTGCTTCCACTACAATCAGGCTGCGAACTCCTTTTGTTCTAATAATTTCCGAACCCGTCCGGTGATGGCGGACCGGTTCTGGGATGCCATACTGGAAATGTAAGATCATGTTTCGGCAGGGCTCCATCGATTCGCGCGGGTACTCGCTACCTGAAGTCCATGAGAGCATCGCAACTTCACATCCCCGATTCTGGCAGCGGCTATTCGCATTTGCCGGTCCAGCCTATCTGGTCAGCGTCGGTTACATGGACCCCGGCAACTGGGCCACCGATCTGGAAGGCGGCGCGCGCTTCGGATACCGGCTGCTCTGGGTTCTGGTGCTATCCAACCTGATGGCGCTACTGTTGCAAACGCTGAGCGCACGGCTGGGAGTGGTTGGGCGCCGTGATCTCGCCCAAGCCTGCCGCGAGGAGTATCCCCGATCCGTTTCCTACATTTTGTGGATACTCTGTGAGCTGGCAATCGTCGCTTGCGATCTGGCCGAGGTGCTGGGCGCGGCGATTGGCCTGAATCTTCTCTTTCACCTTCCGTTGCTGATCGGTGTCCTGGTCACCGCCGCCGATACCCTTCTGGTGCTGTGGTTCACGCGCATGGGAATCCGGGTCATTGAGGCCTTTGTGCTGGTGCTGATCGCGACCATCGCGGGATGTTTCGCCTTCGAAATATTTCTGGCGCGCCCTGATTTCCCTGAAGTGCTCACGGGAATCATTCCCCACCTCAACTCGCAGAGCCTTTACATCGCGGTGGCCATCTTCGGCGCTACCGTAATGCCGCACAACCTGTATCTCCACTCCGCGCTGGTGCAAACGCGTCAGATCGGCGAAACGCACGTGGAAAAACGCAGCGCCTGCCGCTTCAATTTACTCGATTCGGGCATCGCGCTGAACGCCGCCCTATTCGTGAATGCCGCCATTCTGGTGATGTCGGCGGCGGTCTTCTTCAAGCGCCACATCATCGTAACAGAGATCCAGCAGGCCCATCAGCTTTTGTCCCCATTGATGGGCACCACCGCCGCCAGCGTGCTATTCGGCGCTGCCTTGCTCTGCTCCGGACAATCGTCCACGCTCACCGGAACCATGGCTGGTCAAATCGTCATGGAAGGCTTTCTCCACTTCCGCATGCAGCCTTGGCTCCGGCGCGCCGTAACGCGATCCCTGGCGATCATTCCGGCTGCCCTCACCATCTACTTTGCCGGAGACACGGGCACTTACCGCCTTATGCTTCTCAGCCAGGTAATTCTCAGCATGCAGTTGCCATTCGCGGTCATTCCGCTGGTCCACTTCACAAGCGACCGCAAACGAATGGGCCCATTTACAAATGGATTCTGGCTGCAGCTTGGCGCCTGGGCATGTGCCGCGTTCATCGTGATCTTAAATATCTGGCTCACCTGGGATGTGATGCGCGATTGGGTGGGCAGTAGCAGCGGCGGCTATCGGCCGCTGGTGATCTTTGTCTCTGCTGTCGTCTCGCTCGGCTGCATCGCTCTGCTGCTTCTGGTCACCTGCTGGCCATGGCTCCGCCGCCTGCCCGCACCCGCTGAGCGCGTCGCGGTCGCGCTGGCGCACGAGTCAGCGCCGGTATGGAGTTCGCGTACATATTCGAACATTCTGGTTCCAATCGACCACAGTCCTTCCGACCAGGAGGCCGTTGGCAATGCCCTCGCGCTGGCCCGCATGTATGATGCGCGCATTATTCTGCTGCACGTTGAAGAAGGAGTAACCAGCCGCATGTTCGGCTCACTCTCCTCAACTGCCGAGATTTCCGAAGGCCAGGAGTATCTTGCCAGCCTCGCCACCTCATTACGCAGCCAAAACATCGCCGTTGCGACCGTGGTCCGGCACGGCAACAGTCCGGCACATGAAATTGCCACCGCTGTTCGCGAACTTCAGCCCGACCTGCTGGTGATGGCCTCACATGGCCACCGCGGTTTTATGGACCTTATCTTCGGCACCACCATCAACTCGGTACGCCATCATGTGAAGATACCGATGCTGATCGTTAACAGATCATAAAATGACCGACCTTTCCAAAGGAAGAATCCTTGTTACTGGCGGCGCGGGCTTTTTAGGAAGCGCTGTCGTTTGGGATCTTAACCGCCGTGGCATAACTAACATTCTGATTACGGATTTTCTCGGTCAGGATGAGAAGTGGAAAAACCTCGTTCCGCTTCGTTTCGTCGATTACCTGGAGGCGGACGATTTTCTGAGGCGGCTCACCAGCTCTCCATCTCTGTTCAGTAACATCAGCACGATTTTCCATCTCGGCGGGTGCTCCTCCACCACCGAAATCGACGCGGCCTATCTTATTCGCAATAACTTTGAATACACCAAGTCACTGGCGCATTTCGCGCTCGATGGCAGCCGGCGCTTCATCTATGCTTCATCGGCGGCCACCTACGGCAGTATTGCCGCGGGCCTGCCCGAAACGGTGAACCTCGACAGTCTTCGCCCGCTGAACATGTATGGCTATTCCAAGCACCTGTTCGATTTATACGCTGCTCGCGCCGGTATGCTCCCGCACTTGACGGGACTCAAGTACTTCAACGTATTCGGCCCGAATGAGTATCACAAGGGCGATATGCGCAGCGTTGTCCACAAGGCATTCAATCAGATTCTCGAGACAGGTACCGCATCGCTGTTTAAGAGCTACCGTGCTGAGTTCCGGGACGGAGAGCAGCGCCGCGATTTTCTCTATGTTAAGGATGCCGTTGCCGCGACACTCTATCTTGCTGAGCACGTGCCGGGCGGCGGCCTATTTAACATCGGCTCGGGTGAACCGAACACCTGGTTGTCGCTAGTGAACGCCATCTTCAACGCGCTCAGCCGCCCGCCGAAGATTCAGTTTATTGAAATGCCGGAATACCTGCGCGAAAAATATCAATACTTCACATGCGCGCATATCGACAAGCTTCGCGCCGCCGGGTTTACGCAAAAAATGACCCCGCTTCCCGACGCCGTTTACGATTACGTGAAGCATTTCCTCCTGCCCGGCAAGCACTTGGGCGATTCCGAGTTTCGCGCCTAGCCAGGCAATCTTAACCCGCCGCTAGACCTCGCAGGTTCCACCCGCAGATACGGCTCGCCTCCAGTTTGTTGTTTCCGCCCGGCCCGGCCCAATGCGTTTCAAGACTGATGAAGCCCTTGTAGCCGTCGTTTACGAGCGCGGCAATCTGCTCTTTCCAACGGACGTGGCGGGTGCCGAGCGGCCCAAACACTGGCATGTCGCCATCCATGTGACAATCCTTGGCGTGGACATGCGCAATGCGATCCTTGCGCAGCAGAGAGTAGCCGCCCGGATAAGGATCTTCGCCCGCCACCAGCGCGTTGGCAGGATCCCAAAGCAGCTTCAGATTCGGGTTGGGCAGGAAATCGAATACCCGCGCCGCCTCGGCCGCTGTGGCGATGTTGCAGGCGTGTTCGTTTTCGACGCCAATGATCAGATTCTCCTTTTCCACAGAGCGGGAAAATCGGCCTAAAGCCTCTATGATTGCGTCCAGGCACAGCTCAGGTCTCACGGTGCGCCAATATGAAAAAACGCGAATGAGGGCCGCCCCAAAGAATTTAGCGACTTCGATGGCGTGCTCCGTCAGCCTGGCCTGGTCCTCGAACGTGTGCTTCGATCCGAACGCATCCTGATGAAAGCGGCGGTCAAGTTCCGGGCCGCCGGGTAGCACGCACTTCAGGATAGGCGAAGCAATAGAAATAACGGGCAGCCCGGCATCATCGAGCGCGTCCTTCGCCCGATTCAGCTCATCGCGCGAGAGATCGAGAATGTTCTTGCCATCGACAACGCGCAACTCGGCGGCCGTCATGCCGATCTCCTTCATGGGGGGGATCGCCTCGGCAAGTACCGGCGAAAACTCATCTGTAATCGCCGCAATCGGGATTTTCGGTTCGAAACTTGGCATCCTTATACTTAAAGTATGTTCTCCCGCCGCGCGCGACCGAAAATTTCCAGTTTTGCCGAGCGGGTGGATCTTTTGAGGAAGGCCGGATTCGCAGCGGAGGCGCTACCCGACGGCCGTGTCAAGGTGTCGAAAAATGGCGTCGCTGCAATTATTGGCGATGAGCGCAAAAATCAGCCGGATATCGAAAAAGCAGGCATTCTAATCGGCTCTGAGGTAGCTACACTTCTGAACGCGGGCTATCAGATGTTTCTCGAAACCCCGGGCGGAACCCGGTTTCCTGCGACGGCGGAACAGCTCAAAGCCCTGCATGAATTCGAGGCCGATGTGAAGGATGCGCTCGGCTTGGTGGATCTGTACAACACTTCTCTGGGGACCACCAGCCGTAAGCACATGTATGACCGGGTCTACAAGCGCGACACCGGCGAACAGCCCACGCCCTGGATCCGGAAAGACAATCGTTTCGTACCGCCGGATAGTAAAGGCTCGTACCGGACCTAAGAGGCGCAAATCAGGCTTCCAAATGGCTCGCTCGGTTCAGCAATCTTCGCCGCGCACGAGTATTGGGCGTATTGGCTTATGGCTGTGTTCGTTCCTGATTTCGGTGCTGCTATTTGTCCTAGTGGCGTCTTTGCCTACGCTGCAGTGGATGATTTTGTTCGAGCTAACAGCGGTTGCTCGTGCGTTCGTTTACTACCTGATACTGATAACAATATATGCGCTAATGGTATCGGTTGTGTACCTTCCGTTCCTGGTCGCCTTTAAGGATGCCGCGCAGTGGCGACTGTGGATCATCCTTACAAGCGCAACTTTGATCGGACCTTGCTGTCTGGTTGTTCTGAGTTTTGTTCTAACGTTAGCAAATGGCGAGCCGTTGGATGTGCACAGAATTTTGAGAGAGGCGGAACCTGGCATAGGAATCGATGTTATGCCGTTTGCATTCGGGCTCAACTTGGTAACGGCAATTTTGTACGTTGTTTGAGATCCAAAACACTCCTTTCAGGGAAAAACAGGCGGGTTGGCCATGATGGTGTCTCTGGATCGACTTAGTCTTTGTCGAATATCGTGAAGCGGCTTGTTACTCGCAGCCTCACACGTGGCGATGTGCATTGCACCGGCGTGTATTGATCTTACGAACATCGCATATCCGGCCGCATCGAGCGCATCATCGCCGCCGAAAACGCCGCATAAAGAGGTGGCGCAGTCACTCGTGACTGCCGCGCCTTGACTCGTCGAGGCGCTTGCGCCGCCGAAAACGCCGCGTAATACCAAAAAGGCCGCGCAATCCTGATGCCGCAGCCACCCGTACCTATCCAGGGCGGCACCCCCGCCTTTGCCCGTTCTACCGAATCATCCGCCGCATCTCGTTAAACGAGATGGGCGCGTAAATATCGCCGAATTCGGGGATAAAGGGTTGCACGCGTACGCGGCGCGCGTCTTCCGGTCTGCCCGCGCGATCAAGAGACGAGGCCAGCATCGCCCGCGCGCGCAGATCTGTATTTCCGGACTGATCGACCACCTGCCGCCATATCGAAGCGGAATCCGGGTAATGCCCGTACAGAAAGAAACCGTAGCCAAGCAGAACCTGCTCGGCAGACGCGTTTAGGCCGGTAGCCGCTATCTCGCGACGCCACTGCGCGGGCGGCTTCTCTGCCTGCGTGAGTAATTGCGCCACTGTCGCTAGCGAACCGGCGCTTCCGTTCAGCTTGTGCGCCTGTGATGCGCTCTTTCTTGCATTTGCGAAGTCGTGCGCCATGGCTTGCCAGAACGCCATCTGCACAAGTGCCGCGGACTTCGCGGTGGGATCTGAGAAATTTGCTTGCTCGATGGTTGCAATGGCCTGATTCACCTGTCCCGAGATCGCCAGCCAGTTCGCCCGGAATAACGTCTTTAAGTCCGTGTTGCCGAGTGACGCGATGAACTTCTCCATGGTTGCGTTAGCGCGTGCCGCGTCACCCTGCAGCAGAAAACAAATGGCCATATCGGTGGGATTGCTGAGCAGCTTTTCGGCGTCCGCATATCGCTTGGTTTGGATGAGCCCATGTGCCAGTTCCTGCCTTATGCTTTCGTTGCCGGGATTTAACTGCAGCGCCCGGCCCAAATATCGCTGGCCGCCGCTGGCATCGCCTTGCAAGAAGCGGGTTGCTCCCAGGGCTGCCAGCGTTTCGACATCGTTCGGAGCAAGCTTCAGGACCGCGGACGCGGCGTTCTGCTGCTGCTGTAGATCCTCGTGCTTTAATCGGGCAGTAAGCTCGCTAAGCCGCGCCCGGTCCAATGGACTGAATGAATTCCGGCGGCTCTCCGCCTCTGACAGAACGGCCGCCATGCTCTGTTGGCTGGTTGGCGCCACCGTATTCAGAAGCAGCAAATAGGCAAGTCCGAATGCCGGATCAGCACGGATTGCATCCCTCAGATCGCTCGCTCTGGTCTGAAGGCCGGAAGATTCCGCAGCGGCTGTGAACGACTGGAGTGCTCCGGTGCTGTTAGTAGAAAAATTCGTGGCCCGCGCGTCGATCTGCTTTGCTATCGAATTCAAGGCCGTGATCAGACCGTTCTCCGAGGGCAGATCGGCAGCCATCACCCGCCGGTTGCGCTGTGTTGATGCATTAGTGATGGTCGCTTCCACATGCAGGCGTCCCCCCGGCCGCTTGTCAATAGTCGTTCGCAGGAGTGTGGTGGCTTCCATCTGGTACGCGCCCGAGTCGCCATTCACGAATGCCGCAATCAGGTTCGGCGAGGTGGAAAGGTCGTACTGGATCGCAACTGGGATGCCCAAGCGCATCCATGCGGCGGCATCGCTGCCGATGAGCACGTTGGCCGGCAGAATAGCCAGCCGCTGAAATTCGCCGGGACTATTGCGTGAGCAACTGGAAGCAAAAACAAGAACTGTGATGAGGACTGTACAGGTTCTCAGGTGCAGGTCGGGCCTCTATAAGGGCTTCGGATTTTCTGCAAGGAGCTCTTTGAAGGCCGGATCAGTTTTTAGCGATGCGAATTCGGGCATGTCAGGAATTTTCTTGCGATCCTTCACGCCCTCTTCCAGGGCCTTCCGCAGATAGATTAGAGCGCGGTCGTTTGCCCCCGATTTGGCGTATATTTTGGCGAGGTACAAATGGAATGTCGCCCGTTCCTCAACGGTGCGCTCCTGCATGAGTGTTCCAAAAGTGCTGTGGTGTTCGAACACGTCCGGATCGAGTTTCAGGGCCTGCTGATAGTAAAGCGTGGCCCGCTTGTAGTCCTTCCGGCCAAAGTAGGCTGCGCCGAGATTTGCATAGATGGATGCGCTTCGGGTTCCGTACTTGAGGGCCCGTTTGTAATATTTGATGGCGCGTTTGTAGTTCTTCTCGGCGTAGTAGATGGTTCCGATATTGTTGATCGCCTCCGGATACCTGGGGTTCAGCTTGATGGCGTGCTCATAGTTCTTCTTCGCAAGATCAAGTAGCAGAAGCTGGTGGAACGCGATTCCGATTTTGTTCGCCCGAACCGCCGAATCAGGCTCCTCGCGATACATGTCGATGGCCTCGCGATACATCTTCCGCGCCATGTAGATATCGCCGCGCAGCTCCGGCGTAAGTGGAGGAGTTGCGGGCGAGTTCAGCGAAGGAACATTGGCGGAGGCTCGAAGGCCCGTCGATGAAAGCGGAGTCTGCGGACTTTGTAGTTGAGCGGCAGCAATGCCGGAAACGAGGCAAACTGCCAATGAAAGCGTGCTAATACGCCGGCCTGAAAAAGAGATCATGTGATCCCCCTTATGTGTTCTCTACTATATACCCTTTTGAGTGAGCCGGCGGATGGCGGAATCTAGTGGAAAATGCTCTTCAGCTTGTCGAAGAAGCCTTGCTTCTTTTGCTTGGGCTTTTCCTGAGCTTGGTTATTGCCATTCACCTCAGGCTGAACCCCGGCATTCGCCCCAGCCATCGCCTGAGTCGGCAAAACCGTGGGCAGCGAGGCTTGCGTCGAGGCCGGTTGCGAGGTCTCCCAGCCGGCTATTTCCGTCGAACCGCCTTGATGCAGTAAGCAGAATTGAGTGGGTTGCGTCCCGAGCAGATAATAATCCGTCACCACGCGTGGGCATGCGCTGGTGGCAAGCTGTCCGCTGTCGGCATCAATTTGCGCACTGACAACGCCGTCGGGTACCTGGAAATCCGTGACGTCGCGATAGGCGCGATGTTTGTGCGCCCGCTTCATGAACTCGGTCCAAATGGGAAGCGCGGCCTTATTGCCTTCCATTTTGATGTCCTGGTAATCATCCAGGCCGACCCAAACAACGCACAGCAGCTTGGTCGTAAATCCTGCAAACCAGGCATCGTGCGAGGTTCCGGTTTTGCCGGCGGCAGGGAGGGTGAACCCGCGCGCGCGCACGCCTGCTCCGGTGCCGCTGTGCAAGACTTCCTGCATCAGGTTCACCACCAGAAAATTCACCCGCGGATCCAGAATCTTCTTGGTCTGCGGTTCCGATGCCCAAAGGTCTGTGCCGGACTGATCGACAAGCCGCGAAATCATGCGCGGTTCGACCATTACACCGTTATTCGCGAACAAGGTATAGGCGCCGGCCATTTCGAGGGGAGTGACATCGTAGGCGCCAAGCGCGGCCGCGGGGGTGGCGCGAATGTCTTCCAGCCCCGCCTTATGCGCAAGGTCCGCAACGGAGCCGTAACCGGCCTGTTCGGCCACTTCCACGGCAGGAACGTTGAGCGACTTGGCGAACGCTTCGCGCAGGGTGATGTTCCCCAACCAGGCGCTGTGATGATAATCAACCGGCTCATAGGATTTCCCGGCGAACAAGAACGCCTTCGGCTCATCCGGGAAAATGGTTGAAGCGGTAATCGGATTGGGCTGGTCCCAGAGTCCGGAGTTGAGCGCCGCGGCGTAGACGAAGGGCTTGAAGATACTGCCTGAGGGTCGCTTCGCTGTTGCGTGGTCGAACTGGCTCGCTCCGTAATTCCGGCCGCCAATCAGAGCCTTAACTTCCCCAGTATGTGGATCCAGGCAGATCAGAGCGACTTGCGGCTCTTCCACCGGAGCGCCTTTCTTGTGGCGTTTAGCGAGAATCGCCTCGACGCCGCGAATACCGTCCGTCACGGCTTCCCCGGCGTCGCGCTGCAGATCAGGGTCAAGAGTGGTGTAGATTTTCGAGCCGGAATCGGCGAAGTCGCGGTCCTGGAATTTGTCCGTTAAGCGCTCGTTCACCAGATCGACAAAGTATGGGGCGTCTGCGGACTCAATACCTTGCCTGGCGATTGTCATGGGCGACTGGACAGCCGCCGTATACTGATCATGCGTGATGTAGCCGTTATCGAGCATCCGCTGGAGTACCTCATTCCGGCGGGCCTTGGCGCGCTCAGGCCAGCGCACCGGGTTGCGGCGGCTGGGTTCCTGAATCAATCCGGCCAGCGTGGCGGCTTCCGGCAGGGTGAGCGACCGGATATCTTTTCCGAAGTATGCCTGCGCCGCTTCACCGAACCCGCGAATGGCAAACGAGCCGCGCCGCCCAAGATCTACCTGGTTCGCATAGTATTCGAAAATTTTCTGCTTGGTAAGTTTGCGCTCCAGATGGATGGTGATCAGTAATTCGTCGAATTTACGCGTCCAGGTTTTTCGGCTGCTAAGCCAGAGATTGCGCGCAAGCTGCTGGGTCAGCGTCGAAGCGCCCTGTGCATTGCGGTGCTCCTTCAGATCGACCCAGACAGCTTTGACAATACGAATGGGATCGAATCCGGAGTGTTGAAAGAATCGCTTGTCTTCTATCGAAATGACCGCATGGACCAGCACGGGCGGGATATCGTCGTATTTAACCAGACGCCGCTTCTCGCGGTTCTTGTCGTAAAGGCTGCTGAGAAGCTGCGGCTCCAGCGTGTATTCCGTGCGGGATGTGTTATCGCTGAGCGCAATGATGGATGAGATTTTTCCGTCGTTGAAACGGAGCACGCCCGGTTCGGAGTCCGTCGAAGACTGATCGCCCGGAAAAATCTCGATCGCGTCGGGGCGGAGATGATACCAACCGGTTGGATTCGTTCGAACGTCTTCTCCGTAGCCGCTCTCCCGGAGCCGCGACGCGAATTGAAGCGGAGTTCCATGATCTCCCACTCCAACCACCTGCGGGGCCGCGTAGAGAAGCGAGGTATTTGGAAATGGGCCTTCTGCCAGCTTCTCGTCTGTCAAACGCGCGTACTTCGCGTAAACGACAGACACCACGATGATCACAGCCAGAAATACTGCCGCCGCGCTGGCGAGGAGGATGTATTTTAACGGGAAAGCAGCTTTGGCCGAACCAGTACGGTCCTTGGCCGCACGGCCCTTAGCTGTCCGGCCAGGAAGTTTAATGCGTATAGGCAAACGTAAAGCCTGGGGAGAATAGCGTTCTCAACCCCTTGGACGCCCGGTACTCCCCTAAGTTACTATTTCCGGGCCTGATAATACGATTCTAGCTCTTTCCAGATGTCGTCGTCATGCGGCTGCCAGTCGGGAGATTGCCTGCCGGTGATCTGCAGCTCTTCGATACTCAGCGTTCCATGGCCAAACGGACAGATCCACTCAGTCTGGGGTCGGCCCCAAGTGACCATGTTTCCCCAGGAGCCCTTGCGTAGCGGCATAATCAGCCGGTGCAGGCAGGTTCGACAGCGGCGTCGCTGATCCCAAAAGATGGCAAACAGCACACCTGCGCCAATCAGCCATACGCCAAGCATTAGGAATGTGAACAGCATGTCATGCAGAAACAGCGGGGGCGCGGGCCCGAACTGCGGCAATAGGGGAGGAGGTTGAGGGTAAAACGAGATCAGAGCGGCCTGGAGACCGTACACGACTCCAGCGCCAAGCAGGAGCTTGGCAGCGAGATAGAGCCAGTACTTCATCCTCTTTATTAGACTCCTCTTTTACCGTGAACGTTCCGGCATGGTCGTCTCAACTGCGCACAAGATTTTTGGCGAGGAAAATGAGGTTGGCCGGCCGCTCCGCCAGACGGCGCATAAAGTATGGATACCAGGCATCTCCATAGGGAACGTACAGGCGCAGCCGAAAGCCCTGCGAAACCAGTTCGCGCTGCAGATCGCGCCGGATTCCATACAGCATCTGAAACTCAAAACGATCTTCCGTGAGCTCATGTTCCTTGATATAGCGGACAGCTTCGCGAACAATCGCCTCATCGTGACTCGCAATCGCTGGGTAGGTGTCTTGGGCGAATAGCAGCTTCATTAATTTGACGTAATTTGCATCTACGTCAGATTTTTTGGGGAAGGCGACTGAGGCGGGCTCACGATATGCCCCCTTACACAGACGGACCGGAATCTTACGCTCGGAGAGCATTCGAATGTCGGATTCACTCCGGTACAAATAGGCCTGGATCACGGCCCGGACGTGCCCGGGCGAAAGCTCCTGTAATGCGGAGATCAAGTCCAAGGTCCGATCGGTGTACGCGCTCGATTCCATGTCAATCTCAACCCGGCTGTTCATGGCCTTTGCCCGTTCGACCAATTCAATAACGTTAGCGCCGCATGCAGCTTCGGAGAAATCGAGGCCGAACTGGGTAAGTTTGATGGAAACGGTGGCGGGCACGCCGGCGCGCTCGATTTCTTTCAGTGCGGCAAGATACGACTCTTTGGACCGGGCCGCGTCCTCAAGCGATGCGACATTCTCTCCGAGAAAGTCGAGCGTGCCGAGAATTCGCTCGTTTGAAAGATTCTTGAGAACGCGAATGCCCTCGGAAAGGGACTGTCCGGCAATGAACCTTGAGGTCAGCCTGCGAGAGATGGAGGAGTTCTCCATCCAGTGGCGCAGCCAACTCTGTTCTGACAGATAAAGAAGAGTACTGCGCAGCATGAAGTCTTTCTCAGGCGAGAAGCATGATGGCGCAGGTCATCGGTTTCCGGGGCTTGGGGGAACCTCCGGCCGGCGGCGCCATCTTATATAAAAAAAGCGTGGCTGCTGAGAGCGAGACCGCTGCCAATCAGCGCACCAACAACAACATCGCTGAGGAAGTGCATGCCGAGCAGTATTCGCGAGATCGCAATACTCAGCGCACAAAACAGCAGTGCAGGCAGGAGCGCCGGATAGAACTCGCCCAAAGCAATCGCGACGGAAAATGCCGTGATGGCGTGACCTGATGGAAAAGAGAACTGGTCTGGAGGCAGAAGGGTTGCCCAGCAATGCGGCGCGACTTCACAAGGGCGCCTGCGGCCCGAAAGCTTTTTTAGTGACATGAAAGCGCCGACGCCAACCAGGGCGGCGGAGCCGGCCGAGGCGATAGCACTCAGGCGATTGTTGCCGCCGAACAACAACACAAACAGGCCGATCAGATACCACAGCCATCCATCTCCAGCACGCGTAGCAGCGATTGCCCACAAGCGGACCCATTTCGGCGCAGGCCACCTGTTTACCTTGCGCATCAGCTTGTAATCGCGCGTGGCTATAAAGTGAAACATCGATTGATGGCCGTGATGATGCGACCCTCTCAGTCAACAAGTTTACCGATAAAATATATCCGGGATTTCGCAAAATGTCCAAACCCGATCGATCAATGCGCATTTGTTGCTATCTTCTGCTTGCGCTCGTGCTTCTCGCTGCCTCGCCTTTCGACAGGGCCTTTGCCGCGAATACCTCGGGGCGCCTTTATGTCACCAATAGCTTGGCGGACGATATAACGGTTATCGATCTCGATACTTTCCGGGCTGTGCGGGGCATCAAAGTTGGAGCCGAGGTCCACGGCATTTGCGCGCCTGCCGATGGCCGCAGATTTTTCACGACCATAGAATCGGAGCACACTCTCAAAATTGTCGACACCGGAACCGGCAAAATCCTCAGCATTATTCCGCTTACGGGGCGCCCGAATCAATGCGCTGCCACTCCCGACGGACGCTATGTCGGGGTTCCCATTCGGGACGGTAACAGCCTGGATATTGTCGATGCCACAGTAGGGAAAGTCGTGAAGGTTCTGCCGATCAAGGTGCCCCATAACTGTTACAACTCCGGGAGCAACCGCGACCTGTACGTTTCCTCAATGGGCAGCGACGAAATTGACCGGGTCGACTTGCGGACGATGACATACAGCGAAAAGATTCCCGTCGGTGGTGTGCCCCGCCCTTATGCGGTTTCCGCCGATGAGAAGACGCTTTATGTTGCGCACACCGATTTTCACGGTTTTGCCGTTGCCAGCATCCCTCAATGCAAGGTCATCAGGCGCGTCGAACTGCCTCCGGCTCCGGCTTCGCAGTGCGCACTCGAGCCGCACACTCCCACGCACGGTTTAGGACTTTCACCCGATGGCGCGCAACTCTGGGTTACTAGCCTGGCGGATCATCTCGTCTATATTTACGACACGCACACCCTGAAGCTTTTGGGTAAAGTCTCCACTGGCCAATGTCCCAATTGGATCGCCTTTTCTCCCGATGGCAAGTATTGCTGCGTGAGTAATAGTGGCAGCGATGATTGCTCCATCATCGACACCCGCACGCGAAAAGAGGTGGCGCGCGTGAAAGTTGGTAAAGGGCCAAAGCGCCTGCTGGTTCTCGGGCATTGAGTCAAATAAAGAGCCCGTCGCAAACGCCAGTACTCGATTTCGTTTTCTTCGATGCAGGCGGCGGACATCGGAGCGCGGCTATGGCTCTTCAATCCGTCATCGCTTCGCGCGGCTATGACTGGAGCGTCAGGCTGGTAAACCTGCAGGAGGTGTTGGATTCGCTCGATATTTTTCGCAAAGTGACCGGCATCCGCCTGCAGGACATCTACAATCTGCTTCTGGCCAAAGGCTGGACTTTGGGTTCAGCACAATTGCTACGCATGATGCATGGGGTTATCCGCGCGTATCATCCCGCGCAGGTTAAATTGCTGGCGGCTTTCTGGACGAGGCAACGGCCTGACATGGTCGTGTCGCTGGTTCCAAACTTCAACCGCGCCCTGTTTCAGAGCTTGCAGCGAGTGCTGCCCGGAGTACCCCTGGTGACGATACTGACGGACCTGGCGGATTATCCGCCGCATTTCTGGATGGAAAAGCAACCCCAATATCTGGTCTGCGGAACGCAGCGGGCAGCGGACCAGGCTGCCGCGATGGGCCATCCAAGCTCGCGTGTTTTTAGAACAAGCGGAATGATCCTGCGGCCTGAGTTCTATGCAGCTCCGGAGTGTAACCGCACTCAGGACCGGATTCGGCTCGGGCTTCAACCCGACCTGCCGACCGGTCTGATATTGTTCGGCGCCGAAGGCTCGAACGCGATGTGCGCCATCGCGGAGAGATTAGGGAACAGTTCACTGAATCTGCAATTGATTATGGTCTGCGGCCGAAGCGCGCATCTGCAGCGGCGGCTGGAAAGGCTGAAGACTAGAAACAGGATTGTTGTTGAGGGTTTCACGAAAGAGATTCCGTGCTACATGCGCATTGCCGATTTCTTCATCGGCAAACCGGGGCCTGGAAGCATTTCAGAGGCGCTGCAGATGGAACTGCCTGTCATCATCGAGCGAAACGGCTGGACCCTACCGCAGGAACGGTACAACGCGGACTGGGTTCAGGAACAGGGTGTGGGCGTGGTGCTGCGTAGTTTTCGGGATATTGAATCTGCCGTGCAGCAGTTGCTTACAGGCAAGCGTCTGGAAGCGATGAAGACGAAGATTGCTGTGATGGAAAATCGCGCGCTCTTCGAGATTCCACCGATATTGCAGCAAATCCTCAATGAAACGAGCGGCGGGTAATCGGCTGCTGCGAGATGATAGAAGTGTCCATGAGCGATATACCGGAGTTGTTAGAGCGATATCGGCGCGGGGCGGAACTGGTAGCAGTTGCGATTACGGGTGCTGCTGGGCCCGAACTGGACTTCAAGACGGCGCCGGAGAAATGGAGCGTGCGCCAAATCGTGGCGCATTTAGCCGACACGGAGGCAGTAACGGTTGCCCGGCTGCGCAGTATGATTGCGGAAGACAATCCGGCTTTGCTTCCCTTCAACCAGAATGCCTGGGCCGAAAAGACAGATTATGCAAAGCGCAAGCCGTCGCAGGCGCTCGATACCATGCGGCAGCTCCGCGCCGATAATTACGCTCTGCTGAAGGATCTGCCGGAAGAGACCTTTTCCCGAACCGGCACTCATGCAAGCCGCGGCCCGATGACGCTCTTGGATCTGCTTCGGCTTGTGGCGGAGCATGCCGAGAAACATGCGACGCAGATTCGCAGCGTGCGTGCGGAGTACAAGGCATCCCGGCAAAAATCAGCGTAGATGTACTCGCTCCGCCTGATCTGCCCGGCCGAGCATGTGGATCGGATCTCAGGTGAGTTGTGGGACGCCGGCACTGCTGGGATACACGAAGCAGATGTTCGCGGCCGAACGATTTTGATCGCGTTTTTCGAAACGAACCGATCGCGAGCCGCTCTTCTGGCGGGATTCAGCGCTTACTCGCCGGAGTGGAACGCGGAAGGCAACACCGATTGGGCAGAGAAAGCACGCCAGGACTGGCCGGCTCGCGAGGTCGGCGGCCGAATTTTTCTTGCTCCGCCGTGGAACCGGGAAGCTACGCCAGCGGGGCGTGAGCGCGTGGTTCACAATCCCGGCCTGGCTTGCGGAACGGGCGAGCACCCGTGCTCGCGACTTGCGCTGATCGCACTGGAAAAGTGCGTTGACAGATCCAGCACCGTAGCGGATATCGGTACAGGATCTGGGATCCTGGCTATTGCCTCGCTCCTTCTCGGCGCGAAATCGGCAGTAGGGATCGACATCGACGAGACGGCATTTCGCGCGGCGAAAGAGAACTTCGAGCTGAACGGAATGACGCCGATGCTGACGGCCGGTTCGGCTGAATGCCTCGCTGATAGCTGCGCGGATATCGTGATTGCGAATATAAGCGCCACGGTTTTGCTATCCATGCTCGATGATTTGCTTCGCATCACGCGAGCGGGCGGTTGGCTGATCCTGACCGGCTTCCCGGAATCGGAAACGGCCGCCTTCATGAGAGAATTTCCGGGCGCGGAAGCGTTCGCAGAAGACGACTGGCGCTGCGTAACAGTCAGGATTTCTTCAAGCGCTTAGCCGGGCTTTTGGGTGCTGGTTTTGCGGCGGGCTGCGCCTCAACAGCGGTTCCGTGCAGATGCTCCAGCGCGCTCTCCAGCGTCTGGCCGCCCTGAATAACGGGGGCGAATAAGTCACCGAGACGCTGAAAGCGTTCGATCGTGTTGTCGATCCGGAAATCAGTTGGGCGCAGGCCGGGCTTAACCTCGTTCCAGTCCAGCGGCGCAGCGACAGGAGCGCCGTCGTGAGCGCGAACGACGTAGGGCGCGGCAATCGTTTTGCCAGTTCCGATCTGCAGATAATCGAAATAGACTCGGCCCTTCTTTCGCTTGCCGACGCTGCGAGGAGTTGTGAAAAGGTTCGGCTCGCGTTCCAGCGCCAGGTGTGATACCAGCTCGGCGAAGCTGCGCACCTGGTCATATGTATAGATTGGCTCCAGTGGAACGTACACATGCATCCCATCTCCACCGGTTGTCTTGGGGTATCCTTTCAGACCAAGGCGGGAGAGCACTTCCCTAACAAGCAGCGCCGCTTCCACAATCTGATCGAAACCCGCATCGACCGGGTCGAGATCAAGCAGCATCCAATCTGGGTGCTCCAGGTTGCCGATGCGGCTCATCCAGGGGTTTTGGTCGATACAGCCGAGGTTCGCCAGGTAAAGCAGGGTGGCACGGTCGTTCGCGACGGGGTAATGGTTAATTTTGGGCGGATGATGTTCGGTGATGGGCTCGAGCAGCATCCATTCCGGGAAGTGGCTGCCGGCGTTCTTTTGGAAGAAATACTCTTCCGCGATGCCATTCGGGTAGCGCTTCAGCGATAGCGGCCGATCTTTTAAATGCGGCAACAGCCACGGCGAAACGCGGTCGTAGAACTCCAGCAGATCGCGCTTTTTCCAGCCGTCCTTTGGAAAGTAAACCTTATCGAGGTTGGTGAACTTTAGCCGATGCCCGTCGACGTCCACGGTGGCCTCGCGGCCGCTGAGGGCCAGCCTATCCGGATCCGTATTCGCGGCCGCAGGCGGTTCGACAGCCTCCTCGCGGACAATCTCGGCGGCCGGTTTGTCGTCGCGCAGACCGATAAAAACCGGAGCGCGCAGGATCCCATCTTTTGTCCATTCAAGGAATCGGATTTCGCAAACAAGCTCCGGATGCACCCAGGTCGCCGCCGGGATGCGAGGTTTATTTACCAGCGGATTGACCTTCGTGATAAGCGGTTTCAGACGTTCATGAATCGCCTTCATCTGCTTCTGGTCGAAGCCGGTACCCACCTGGCCAACATGCCGAAACTTCCCGTCTTCATTGACGGCGAGGATAAGGGCGCCGAAGTAGTCTCGCTCTCCTTTAGTAAAACCAGCAATGACAAACTCCTGTTCATTCTGGACCTTCAATTTGAGCCAGCAGTTCGATCGGCCGGACTCGTATTTGCTCCGGCGATCCTTGGCGACAATCCCTTCCAGTCGCATGTTCCGGGCGGCTTCGAACATCTCCTCGCCCTTGGTATCGAAGGCGTCCGAGATGCGAATGTGCTCGGCGGGCGTGACGATGTTTTTCAGAAGGCGCTTGCGGTCCTCCAGCGCGACACCGCGCAAGTCGTAACCGTCGAGATAGAGCACATCGAAGACGAAAAGGGTTGCCGGAGCAGTTTCCGCGAAACGCGGGACTGCATTGAGATTGGCTGTGATGCGGGGCTGAATAAGCTCAAAGCGCGCGCGGCCTTCATCATCGAGCACACAAATCTCGGCGTCGAGCCACGCAGTCCGGGCATTGACGTGATCCGCGAAGAGATTCGAATTCAGGGTACTGCTTTTCGCAGCGATTGCCGCGGCGGGAATGGATTTGAAGCGAGCCGTTCTTAACCAGGCAGAGCGCGCGGATGCCGTCCCATTTGATTTCATAAAGCCATTGAGAACCGGCCGGTGGTTTGGTAACCGAAGTCGCGAGCATCGGTTCCAGAGTTGCTGGAACGCTGGCTTTGCGGGCGCCTTTCAGATCCTTGATCTGCAAAGGGTCAATGTTTTCTGCGATTTCATCCTGCGTGCGGCGCGTAGCAACACTCCAGGTGAATTGGTTGATGTCATAGTCCGGAACCGCGAATTCATCTTTCTTCTTGATGAGGAGCCATTCATTTCCTTTGCCCGCGTGCTTCATGTGGACGATGGCGAAAGCACCGTTGAGCTTAGTGCCGTGCAGGGCGAACTTGAAATCGCCGCGCTCAAGCTGCTGTTGGGCCGGAAGTTCGTCGAGGACTTCGTAGGTCCCCTTATCCCAAAGCATGACGCTCCCGGCGCCGTAATTTCCCTCGGGAATGTTGCCTTCGAACGTGCCGTAATCGAGCGGATGATCCTCTACTTTCATGGCCAGAGCCTTGCGCGCGGGATCCAAACTAGGACCCTTAGGAACAGCCCAGCTAACCAGCACTCCTCCCACTTCAAGGCGGAAATCGTAATGGAGACGGGTGGCGTCGTGGCGTTGAACGCAAAAGAAGCCACCGCGATCACCACGCCCGTGCCTGGATTCCTCGGGCGGCGGTTCAGGAGTCTTCTCGAAGTTCCTTTTGCGAGCGTACTCTTTCAGGGCCATATGGCGGGTGATTCATACCACATCAGCGCATCGCGGCGAGTCCGCGGGAAATACTCGCACACCTGCTGCCATCTTACAAAGTGAAAGGAAATGAGCTAGCACAGGGGTGTAACAGAAGTCCTTACGAACGCTCCTTGGCAGTCGCGGTTCCGTTGCGCGGGTTCGACCATCGCGGTTCTGTGCAACCTTTTAACAGCACTGAACCGCGCGCGCCAGCAAGCGGCACAAAATTACTTCTGCCACGGGGTGCTAGCGAGCTAACAAAAAGAGATGATCCTGGATATTGAGCGTCACGCCAGAACAAGGCCGGAAGAACATGTGCCCGCACCGGGGCAGCCGGGGGCAGAGCCACGCTGGACAACCGGCGCCAAGACGGCGGTGGGGACGGCCATTTGCGAACAAAGCCGGGTTTGGTTCACGATTTCGAGCGGCATTCTGAACGAGGTCTACTTTCCGAGTATCGACCAGGCGAATACGCGCGCGATGCGGTTCGTGGTGACGGACGGGCAGAACTTCTTTTCGGACGAAGAGAGCGATGCCACGCACCACGTGGAGTATCTTAGCGCGGGAGTGCCGGCCTTCCGGATCCGGACCGAGTGCAACCACGGACGATATCGGATCCGGAAGGAACTGCTGACCGATCCGGATCGCGATGTTCTGCTGATGAACGTCAATTTTGAACCATCTGCCGGCAACCTGAGCCTTTACGTCGTGCTGGATCCGCACGTGGGCGACTCAGGCGCGCACAACGAGGCCTGGGCCGGGGCATACAAAAAGATCGGTATGCTGTTTGCCCGGAGAGCTCAGACCGCGATGGCGCTTGGGTGCAGCTCAGGATTCGAAAAGATGAGCGTGGGTTTTGCGGGCGAAAGCGATGGCTGGACCGATCTTAAGCGGCATAAACGAATGAGCTGGCGGTACACCGAGGCAATAGACGGAAATGTAATCCTGTGCGGGCAAATCGGCTCTGAGGCTCTCAAGAAGGGGTTCCGGCTGGCACTGGGATTCGGAGGACATGGAGCGGAGGCGGGGCAACAGGCGCGCGCGGGCCTGTTTCCGGGACTTTGCCGCAACCCGGAAGAAATATGCCGACCAATGGCAAGAGAAACAGCGTATGTTTCTGGATCTTGGCGGCGCTTCCCAAAACGAAGTGGATGTGTACCGGACCAGTACGGCGGTTCTGCAGATACACGAATCGAAGCGGTTTCCCGGAGCGGTCGTAGCGGGGCTTTCTATTCCGTGGGGCTTCGATCGCGGCGACGAAGACATCGCCGGATATCACGTGATTTGGCCGCGAGACATGGTCCAGGCGGCCATGGGTAAGCTCGCCTGTGGGGATGTCGCTAGCGCTCGACGTACTCTTTTCTATCTGAAATGTACTCAGGAGGCGGACGGGAACTGGCCGCAGAACATGTGGCTGGATGGAACTCCGAACTGGACGGCTACCCAGATGGATGGCACCAGTTACGGAATTCTGCTGGCCGACGCTCTGCGCAGGGCGAACGAACTTGAAGATTGCGAGCCGTGGGAAATGATTCGCAAAGCGGCGGGTTTTCTGGTTCGCAAGGGTCCTGTGACGCAGCAAGAGAGATGGGAAGAAAATTCAGGATATTCGCCGAACACGATGGCAGTGGAGATTGCCGCGCTGCTCTCCGCAGCGGATTTTGCCGATGCGGAGCACGAGACCAAACTGGCCGAGTTCTTGAGAGCGACCGCAGACGCGTGGAACGAAGCCATAGACGAGCTCACTCTTGCATGGGACACAGATTTAGCGCGCCAGCACGGAATCAAGGCGTATTACATTCGCGTCGCCCCTCCGGAAGCAATGCAGAGCGGACTTCGCCACGATACCAGGATTCGTTTGAAAAACAAGCCGGAACAATGTGCGGAGAAGCGGGCGGTGGACGTGGTAGCTACGGGAATACTGGCACTGGTGCGGTTCGGCTTGCGCGCGGCGGATGATCCGCGCATTCTGGACAGCGTGAAGGTGTTGGATGCGACGCTCAAAAGTGTCACCTCAAACGGGCCCGTATGGCACCGCTATACCGATGATGGATACGGCGAGCATCCGGATGGAATGCCGTTCAACAAGACCGGCAAGGGCAGGGGATGGCCGCTGCTGGCGGGCGAGCGAGCGCATTACGAGATTGCCCGCGGGAATTTTGCCGAAGCGGAGAAACTGCGAGCGGCGATGGCGGCGCAAACAAGCGAATGCGGGATGATTCCGGAACAGGTGTGGGATGCCGAAAACGTTCCAGAGCATGGGCTGTACAACGGGTCTCCCACCGGTAGCGGTATGCCTTTGGTTTGGGCCCATGCGGAATATGTCCGGCTGCTGCGGTCACTGAAGGACCGCAAGGTCTGGGATATGCCGCCCCAGACGGTGCAACGATATCAGGTGGCCAAAACCGCCGCCCCGTTCGCGATCTGGACGTTCGGACAACAACGCGGACGCTTGGCTGCGGGGAAGAATCTGCGTTTAGATTGCCTGAGCCCGGCTCGCGTACGCTGGAGCCTAAACGATTGGAATACAGCCAAAGAAACCAGCACCGAGGATTCGCGGTCAGGTGTTCATTACGCAATGCTTGACACGGCCGCGCTACAGCCCGGCGCTGTGGTCAGCTTCACCTTTTATTGGCCCGAAGCGAAGCGCTGGGAAGGCCGCAATTTTGAAGTGAGGGTGATGGCTGCGGCCAGCCGTTGAGCTCGATGTAGAGTGGAAGTTCTTCCATGAGCTTCGATTTCTCGAGCGTTCCCGGGCAGGCGGCTGAACTGCTTACGGATCTGGGCGTTGCTCGCGAGAAGTTTGAGACTGGCGATATTGAGGCGCGCTCACCAATAAGCGGCGAAATCACTGCCCGCCTATCCGGCACGAGCCGAGCAGAAGCGGACGCCAGAATTGAGGCGGCGCATGCTGCCTTTCTCGAATGGCGCAAAGTTCCGGCTCCCCGGCGCGGCGAACTGGTTCGGCTTCTCGGGGAAGAGTTGCGGTCCAACAAGACTGCGCTGGCGCGCCTGGTGACTATTGAAGCGGGAAAGATCATTTCCGAGGGGCTTGGCGAAGTTCAGGAGATGATCGATATCTGCACTTACGCGGCAGGCTTGTCCCGGCAATTATGCGGGCTGACGATCGCCACTGAGCGGCCCAATCACCGCATGATGGAGACCTGGCATCCGCTGGGTGTTACCGGAATTATTTCGGCGTTCAATTTCCCGGTCGCGGTCTGGTCGTGGAACGCCGCGCTGGCGCTGGTATGCGGCAACTCCGTTGTGTGGAAGCCTTCGGAAAAGACACCGCTCACGGCACTTGCAACACAAGCGCTGTTTGATCGCGCGGCTCAGCGGTTCGGCGATGCTCCGCAAGGGCTCTCGTCGGTTTTGATCGGGGCGCGGGAGACCGGCGAGATACTGGTTGATCATCCGCTTGTGCCCGTGGTTTCGGCGACTGGATCCACCGCCATGGGACGTCAGGTCGGCCCGCGATTAGCGCGGCGGTTCGCGCGAGCGATTCTCGAACTCGGCGGAAACAATGCCGCGATTGTGTGTCCTTCGGCCGATCTGGACCTGGCACTACGGGGTATTGCCTTTGCCGCAATGGGAACGGCGGGGCAGCGATGTACGACACTTCGGCGGCTGTTCGTGCATGAGAGCGTGTACGAGAAACTGGTGCCGCGGTTGAAACAGGTCTACGGCTCAGCCCGAATCGGCGACCCGCGCGACGACAGCACGCTGGTTGGTCCGCTTATTGACGGCGCTGCTTATCATGCGATGCAGAAGAGTATGGCTGAGGTGCGGGCGGCGGGCGGACAAATCACGGGCGGTGAACGGATTTTTATCGGATCTTTTCCCGAAGCGTTCTACGTGCGGCCGGCGCTGGCAGAGATGCCTGTGCAGATAGACACAGTGCGCCGCGAGACGTTTGCGCCCATTTTGTACGTGATGCGTTATCAGGATTTCGAAGAGGCGATTCGGCTGCACAATGACGTGCCACAAGGGTTGGCTTCTTCTGTTTTCACAACTGATATTCGAGAAGCCGAATTGTTTATGTCTGCTCAGGGATCCGATTGCGGCATAGCAAATGTGAACATCGGGCCGTCCGGGGCCGAGATCGGCGGAGCCTTCGGGGGCGAGAAGGAGACTGGCGGCGGCCGTGAGTCGGGCTCGGATGTCTGGAAGTCCTACATGCGCCGCGCGACGAATACCATCAACTATGGGCACGAGCTTCCTTTGGCGCAAGGCGTCAAATTCGATGTCGAGTAAACACATCCGGCTTGGCCATCGCGCGAATATTGTGTGACGCTAAGCAGCAAACAAGCTTCTATGAACGAAGAGGACTGCTATGAAAAAAGATCAACCATTTCTGACTGACGTACAGGAACTACGGGCCAAGGCTCGCGCAAGCATCGAAAAAGGCGCGGTGACTCCCGCCTATCTTGCCGATGTGAACCAAACCATCGACATCCTGCAAACCGTGCTCGCGACAGAAATCGTATGTGTCCTGCGCTACACGATGAACGCAATCGCCGCAACCGGTATTTCAAGCGACAGCGTGAAGGAAGAGTTCGAAGAGCACGCCAAAGAAGAGCAGGAACACATGCGGGCCGTGGCCGAGCGCATCAATCAGCTTGGAGGAAAACCGAACTTCAATCCTGAAGGATTAGCAACCAGGTCGGCCTCCCAATATTCCGAAGGTGGGAACCTCATCGAAATGATCAAGGAGAATCTGGTTGCCGAGCGGATCGCCTGCGAGCATTACCGGGAATTGATCCGTTTTTTTGCCGATAAAGATCCCACCACACGCGTAATGATGGAAGGCATTCTGGCGAATGAAGAGGAACACGCCAACGACATGCATGACCTGTTGACAGCCCACGAAGGAAAGCCGATGCTTCCACAGTAATGCTGCGCGGAGGTCGCGAATTGCTATGCCGAACTCGTGAGAACTTCCTTGCAGTACCGGTAGCATTTGGCGACTTCCTCTTGCGACGTACCGGCGCCTTTGTATTCGTATTCGATGAAGGCAGGAATGGGATACCGGTTCTGCTTGAGAAGGAGAAGCACCTGCTTGATGGGCGTATCTCCTTCGCCCCACGGCACGTTCGGCCCCTGGTTCTTTTTGCGGTCTTTCAGGTGAAGAAGAACAATTTTGTCGTGGTTCTTCTGGATATAGTCGACCGCGTCGTAGTTGGCAGCGGTGAAATGGCCAATATCTAGATTGATCCTGAAGTATTTCGACATCGCCAGCGCCTTCGCAAAACTTTCGGGCGTAGCGAACTGATTCGGATCCTTTACATCGGAGTGGCCGTGCATGGCCACAAGCAGCCCATGTTTCTCCGCAAACGGCGCAACGCGCTGGGCGACGGGCAAGGTGGTGGAGGCGGTAATGATGCCGACGCCGAGCGCCTTCGCCATGAGAAAGCCGCGATCGATCTCTTCGTCCGTGAAGTGCTCGTTAAAGCTCAGATTGTAGGCGTACAAATTAATGCCGGCGTTGTTGAATTTCGCGCGGACCTGTTTGAAGTAATCCAGCGGCACGCTGAGCCGCCACTCTTGAACCTTTTTCTCGTGAGCGGCAAACGCCGCGCGCCGCTGTTCACGAGTCATCCCTTCCATATGGAACTCTTGTTCCGGCGCAGTCGTGCCGCCCAGTTCTATGTGCGGCGAAAACAATTCACAGTCGCCAAGTCCATCCGCCACCATCGCCTTAATGGCTCCATCAAGCGGAAGATCGCGGAAGCTATAGGTCTGGGTACCGAGTTGAACACCATCGATTTTTGAATCGATCATTCTGGCTAGAGCCGCGGAAAGCGGCAGGCCGGCAAGAGTAAGTTTGAGGAGATCTCTTCTGGAGGGAGTCATGAGTTCGCTACGAAGAGAACAGTATACGCCGGGAGTTTTTTAATCTCGTCAGCGGGACGCGGGCGGCGACGGCGATGCTGCACCTTGGCTGGGTTGCGGAAGCGGGGTCGCTGGTTTTCCGTTGATGGTAAATGTGTTCATGCCATCTCTTGTAACTTGGATCGCGCCCTGATAGGAGGTATCGCCGGTCGATGTTACTTTGTGTTCTCCGGCACGAAGCCGCACGGTCAGCGGAGTTTGCCCCTTGGGCTGCCCGTCGATGCTGATGGGCATTTTTTCAGGCGCGGAATAGATGTGAACGGTCTCCAGGTTATCTTCGAGCAAAACAAGCCGATCCCGCTCTTCGGGGACCTGAATGATCCCTTGTGCCGGCACGTAGTCCTGGGCCGACACAGTGAACGTATGGCGGCCGCTGCGCAAGGGCAAGTCGCAGGGGGTGGTGCATTTTAGAGTGTCACTACCATCCACAACGATTTCGGCCGCTGCGGGGCTGCTTCCGAAGTGGAACGGAATAGCGGTATCGCTTGACCGCGGCTTCGGCCGGCGTGGCTGAGGCAGCTTGCGATGGAGCCGAACTGTTCTTAGCGGGAGCATTGCCTTGGCCGGATTTCGAAACAGATGCGTTTGACAGTCTCCGCACCCGGTGGCGCGCTCTGGTTCTGCGCCGTTATTGGCGCTTGCCCATAGGCATGCGATCCGCCGTTTGTACGGAGCATCCAGGTGAACAACAGCCCTCCGCTAAGCAGAAGCAGGGCGGCTGCTGCCATCAGAATCTTCTTTTTTGAGAAGTCGTCACCGCCATCCTCGTAATCCGCCCCTTCTCGCCGGATTAGCCTCGGAGCACTTTGATCATTTGCAATTTGGACTTCAGCCGGAACTTGAGCGAGCTCCACCGCGCTTTGCGCCGGCGGTTTCATCATTTGCTGTTCAGCATGCCCTGACGAAGTTGACCAAGCGGCCGGCGCGCTTGCTCCAGTGCTCGCTCCCGCCTTTGCTGCCGACATGTAGCTGGCACTCGCACGCGCGGAATTATTCTGTGTTTCGGAAAGCTGAAAAGCGAGCGTCGCGCAAATTGTGTTTCGAAGCTGAGAGAGCCCCGGCTCATCCGGATATTCTCGAAGTCCCTGCTCCACTGCGTGAAGAGCGCTCTCCAGCTTGCCACGCTCTTGAAATGCCCGCGCTTCGGACATATACCGCTCGACCTCTTCCTGCCGCTGCATATGTTCGATCAGCAGAGAGACACTGGTTGCTGCCTGGTCGCCCGGAGTTATTTCAAGCGCTTCTTGAACAAGAGGAAGAGCGCTGCGCCAATCCCGCGATGCCAGTACTCGCGCGTGTTCGACGAGAGCGGCTGTCAACTGCGCGGGTATGGATGGATTATCGTGATCCAATTCCCGAGCCGCGCGTAGCTTTTCGATGGCAGCCCCGGTAACGCCCGCCCCCGCAAGCTTCTGTGCCTCATCCACGAGCGCGGCCGCGTCCGTACTCCTCTGAACAGCGTTCTCTAACTGCTGCTTGCGCTCAAGCAGTTCGGCATCGCCTGGAGACTCTTTCAGCGCCTTGTCAATTAGCGCTTCGGCCGCGGTGCGGTCGCCGGCCGTAAGTGCCTGATCAATTTCTTCTACCGAGCCGGCGTTTACTTCGTGTCGCAGAAACTCTTCCTGCTTACGATTAAGCCGCTGCACCTCGAACTCGAGGCCTGGATATTGGCTGTAAATACTTCTCAGTACATCCCACTGATTCGAAGCTTCAAGAAACTGCCCTTGCGATTCATAGTGCCGGGCGCGCCCCACAATCGAATTCACAAGATCGCGGCGTTCCTTCACGATCCTGTATGAATGCTGAAAAGTCTGCTCCTCTGGAAACTGCTTGGCGGCTTGCTTGAGAAAAGCGCATTTTCTGTCCAGATCTGGTTCGGCTTCAATTCGGCTATGCAATCGGGCAATCGCGGCCGAGTTCTCCTGGCGCTGAAGGTCTTCAACTTCGATTTTGAGAGCTTGAAAGAGCGGTTCGCGTGGACGGCGGCTGAGAACGGTTCGGCAAATTTCCAGAGCCTTTGCAAAGTCGCGCGAGTCCAACGCCTTCTTTCCTGCGTTGTAAGCGCCGCGCAGTTCATCGCGTTCAGAGCGGATCTGTTCATGGAACGCCAGGTACTGGGCTTCCGTGTTGGGATGTCCGGGCGCAAGCTTGCCGAGTTCAATAACTCGCTCCAGCTTGCTGATGGCGGTAGTAATTTCACCATTGCGGTATGACTTCAGCGCCGCATCGTAGAGTTCCTGCTTCTCCTGGCGTAGTTTCGCCACCTGCTGTTCGCCGCGGCTGATTTCGGCAAGCATCTCTTTTGCCGGTTCATTCGAGCGGTCGATTTTGAGGATCTCATCGACGGCCTGCCGCGCTTTGCTGAACAGCTTATTGTCGGCATGCTGCCGGGCAATCTGCTGCCATCTCTCGATTTGCGTGGTGCTCCGCTGGCGCTCGATGGCGCTCTTCAGGGCTAATGCGTCGACATTGGATGGCTCAAGATTCAGAACGCTCTGCACTTTTTGCAAAGCGAGCGGATATTCTTCCTCTTCCATCCTGGTACGCGCGCTTTCAAGAAGCTGATGAATGGTTTTGGCTCGCGCCGCCTGCTCGGCCTGGATGCGAAGCAGCGAGATTTCGGGATCTATGTTGCCTTCCGACTCAAGCTCGTTGATAATCTCCATCGCAAACTGGTAATCGCTGTCATGCAAAGCTTTTTTGACGCGATTGATGCGCGGCAGGATCTTGTTCCGGTCAAATACCTCAATGCGTTCGTTCCTGGCCGACCGCTGCAGCAATTCCGCGAAATCCCGGACGCTCGAGAAGCGATGATAGGCCTCTTTTGCGAGCGCGCGCTGCACCGTCTGGCTGATCTGAACGTTTACGGCCGGATTCAAGTCCGATATAGGCGGCGGCATGCGAGAGCGGATCGCTTCAATCAATTCCTCGGCGTTCTTTCCGTCAAACGGCTTGCGCCTGGTTAGCGCCTCGTAGCAAACCACGCCTAGCGACCAGATATCCGATCTCGCAGTGGCCGGCTTCGAATCGAGTTGTTCAGGCGCCATGTACTGCAGCGTGCCCTTAATCCCGGTCCTGGTCTCGGCATCGGTGAGATGCACCACCCCGAAATCGATGATTTTGACCGTATCATCGTCCATAACGAACAGATTGCTCGGCTTTATGTCGCGATGCACCACTCCCTGATCGTGAGCGGCCTGCAATCCGCGGCAAGCCTGGCAGATGATCTCCACGGTCCGTTCCGGAGTCAGGCGCTGGCTTGCTGTCTTGATCAGCTTGTCGAGCGTTGTCCCCGGAAGCAGCGGCATTACGAAGTACGGCTGCTTCCAATGATTCTCGGCAAACTCACCAATATCCAGGATGTCGATGATATTGGGATGACAGAGCCGGGCAAGCACGCCCCACTCTTTGTGGAACATCTCGATGGATTCGTGATCGGTTGCGCCTTTGATGGTCTTAACGGCTACGAAGCGCTTGGTGACGTTGTCAAATGCTTTGTAGACGACGCCCATGCCGCCCTCGCCGATAGGCGGGTTTTCGATACGGTAACGGCCGGCAACTATGTTTGAGCCAGCCATTGTTGGTTCCTGCGGAGTAACCAGCATACCAGGAGCGCTGAGGGGCAATGGTGTCGGGTCGCGCACGTCAAAAGGCTCAGAAACCGAATCCGGCCTGCTGTGCAGGGCGGACCGTTACGAACAACGGCGAGGTGCATGCTGAACCCCCTTGGCACCGCAGAACATGACGGCTACCTCGACGGGCAGATCCTCGTCTTTCTAATTCTCACATGGTCCGAGTGGCGCAGGGCGGTTTTGACTGCCCGAGCGCTTTATCACAGGCCCGCTAAGGCCGCTGTTCGCCGAACAGCGAACGCAACTGCTTTACCGCCTCAGCAAAGGCAATGTAGATATTCAGCAGACCCAGGCCGCTGATGGCGCCCCGGAAGTAGCGGCTCATCCAAAGCATTGCAAAGTGGTGCGAATGAACCGGGACCCAGCTCATCTCCCAGCTTTTCAGCCACGGGAACACAAGCAGAAATAGTCCGAGTTCGAAAGCAAAAACGACGAGGCAAAAGCCAAGTACGCGGCGGTGCCATTTCATGAAGCGGCTTGGTTTCAGGGGTGGAGGCGCCGCAGGCGAAGGCGAAGTCATGCGGTGGCTCCGGTGGTAGTCAATTCTATCGCCTGGGCGGATTCGTCAAACAGCTCGGTTTGCGCCGGTGGACTGTTGAGGTAGCCCGTCCATTGCACTTGTGGGCTGTTAAACGCGAACCGGCCAGAAGCTGAAGCGATGCATTAGAGTAGGGCCGTGCTTGCGGAGGGCGCGCCAGTGGTCCGGAGTCGAGTAGCCTTTATTCGACGCCAGATTGTATTGAGGAAAAACTTCGTGCCAGCACGCCAGTACGGCATCGCGGTGCACTTTGGCAATAATGGACGCGGCGGCAATAGCCCGGCAGCGGGCGTCGCCATCAATCAGCGGAAGCTGTTCGATGGGCAGATCCAGCTTGAGGGCATCAATAAGGAGATAATCGGGCTGAATCGCGAGCGCTTCCACCGCCCGCCGCATTGCCAGCCGGGATGCCTGATAGATATTGATCTGGTCGATCTCAAATGCGTCGGAACCACCCAAGGCCCAGCAGATGGCGCGCGTCTTTATTTGCGCCGCTAATTTTTCACGTTCAGCCGCGTCGATGATTTTGCTGTCGCAAAGACCGCGAATGGGGCGGTCCGGATCCAGTATTACCGCCGCCGCGAACACCGGGCCGAAAAGGCATCCCCGGCCGACCTCATCAACACCGGCAATCCGTGAGAAGCCGCGCTCGCGAGCTTCGCGTTCATATGAGCTGACGCAGCGAATGGACCTCTCCCGGGCGTTCCCGCAGGAAGTCCTGGCGCGCTGGCGCTGGATGTTACCGCCTTGGGCCACCGCGGTTCAGTAACCCGCTATTCACGCTCGCGCAGACGGGCCGCTTTGCCTCTGAGATTCCGCAGGTAGTAAAGCTTCGCCCGGCGGACACGGCCCGTGCGCACCAGGTCGATATGGTCAATCACTGGTGCGTGTACCGGGAAGATGCGCTCCACGCCATGGCCGAAACTGATCTTTCGGACCGTAATGGTCTCGCCCATGCCAATGTTCTTGCGGGCAATCACCGTTCCTTCGAAGGCCTGCAACCGTTCTTTTTCGCCTTCTCTGATCCTGACGTGCACGCGAATGGTGTCGCCTGGACGGAATTCCGGATGCGGCGTGGTGCGCGAATGCTTGCTGATGAATTTGCTAACAAGTGCGTTTTGCATGGTCTAGTTCTGCCTTGTATCGCGGCTGCCGGTTAAATCGGGCCGAAGCCGCTCTGTTTTCTCCCGCGACGCAGCCCGGCGCCAGCGCTTGATCTCCTCATGATTCCCGCCCAGCAGCACTTCGGGCACCTTCCAGCCGCGAAACTCCGCCGGCCTGGTGTACTGCGGACAATCCAATAAACCTTCATTCTCTCCACTGAAACTCTCGTTTCGGGAGGATTCTTCATTGCCGAGGACGCCCGGAAGCAACCGGGCGACGGCATCCACCACCACCGCGGCAGCCAATTCCCCGCCGCTCAAAACAAAATCGCCGATCGACAACTCGTCATCAACGAGATGCTCGGCTACTCTCTCATCCACTCCTTCATACCGTCCACAAATCAGCACCAGATCCTGCAACTCCGCGAACTCATGCGCTACACACTGGGTGAAGCGCCGGCCCTGAGCCGAAAGCAGCGCCACTTTCTGAAGCGCGTTCCGCTCCGGCAGAACCGCTTCCACCGCCTCAAATAAAGGCTGCGGCTTCAGCAGCATGCCTTCGCCGCCCCCGAATGGCCGGTCATCTACAGTTCGATGACGATCGTATGTCCAGTGTCTCAGATCATGGATCCGAATTTCTAAGAGGCCCGCAAGTTTAGCCTTGCGAATTACACCGTGATCGAACGGTCCGGAGAAGAATTCCGGGAAAATCGTAACCACGTGAAATCGCATTCGCGCTTACAGCTCCAACAAACCTTCGGGCAGATCCACCCGAATCGTCCCTTCGGCTAGATTGACATCGCAAAGCGCGCTTACGAACGGAATCAGCACTTCGCGCCCGTTTACGGATACTTCCATCAGCAGGGGCCCACCGCACTCCTGCCAGCCCGACACTAAGCCCAGGGGCTTGCCGGTTGCGCTATCAAGGACTCGGCAGCCGATCAGATCCGACTGAAAAAAGCCGCCTGTGTCGAGCCTGCCGCGCTCTGCCGCAGGAACCCAAAGATCCGCGCCACGAAAACGCTCGGCGGAATCAATCGAGTCGATGCCGGCGAACTTCAGCACCCAATCGCCTTTGTGGCGCCAGGCTGCAGCAATCTCAACCGGCACATCCGAACCATCAACCAGCCGCGCTTGCGCCTTTTTCAGCGACTCAAGCCTGCCCGGGACGTCCGTTTGGGATCTGGCTGTTAATTCACCACGGTTGCCGCGAGGACGAAAAATCTCCGCCACAACGATTCTGTCGCGATCCACCGGACCCTGTCTATTCGAGGATCTCCAGCGAGAACCGGCGGTTCAATTTCGTACCGACAGCGCCCAGCAGCGTCCGGATAGAACGAGCGGTACGCCCCTGTTTGCCAATCACCTTACCGAGGTCGCCCTCAGCCACACGCAGTTCGAAAACGGTCGCGTGCTCGCCGGCAATCTCAGTGACGACTACCCCGCCCGGTGCGTCAACCAGCGCCTTGGCTATCTCTTCTACCAGCGTTTTCACGCCGTTGCTGTCGTTCATGTTGTTGTCTATTTCGAGCCAACCTACCCGGCTTTACCGAAACCAAAAACCGCGGCTGCTAGGGAATCGCCGGCGTCTCCATAGGAGCCGTCTTAAGCAGCCGGTTTACCGTGTCGGACGGCTGCGCTCCGTTCTTCATCCAGTACTCGATACGCTCACGCTTCAAGTGGATCTCCGCGGGCTTGGAGACCGGATTGTAATGACCGACCACTTCGACCGAGCGGCTATTGCGGGCCCGATCTCTTTCGATAACAACCACGCGATAGGTGGGTTTCTTCTTGGCGCCAAATCGCGCCAGGCGAATTGCTAACATCGTAACCTTTTCTTTTTATATTGTTACAAACTTGTCCCGTGGGAGTGCGTGTGCTAAAACCCTGGCAGGCCGGGCAGCTTCATTTTGGCCAGTTTCTTGCCAAGGAATCCGCCCTGGCTGGTGAAGCTCTTCATCATTTTACGCGTCTGCGCATATTGTTTCAGAAGATTGTTGACATCCTGCACGCTGGTTCCGCTGCCTTTGGCGATACGGCGGCGTCTGGATCCATTGATAATCATGTGGTTCCGGCGCTCTTTCGGCGTCATGGAATCGATGATGCAAACGACGCGATCAATCTCTTTTTCGTCGATTTTGGCGTCTTTCAGGTCTTTGAGCGGCCCTATTTTGGGCATCATTTCGAGTAGTCCGCCGAGCGATCCGAGCTTGCGTACCGTTTTGATTTGATCGCGGAAATCCTCCAGCGTAAAGTCATCACCGAGAAGCTTCTCCTGCATCTTCTCGGCCGTCTTCTCATCGATGGTCTCCTGGACCTTATCGATAAGCGAGAGGACATCGCCCATGCCGAGAATGCGAGACGCCACGCGGTCCGGAAAAAAAGCTTCGAGAGCATCCGTCTTTTCGCCGACGCCGACGAACTTGAGCGGCTGGCCGGTGATGGAGCGGATGGAGAGTGCGGCTCCCCCGCGCGCGTCGCCATCCATCTTGGTGAGAATGACGCCGGTAATCCCCAGCCTTTTATGAAATTCATCGGCGGACTTTACGGCGTCCTGACCGGTCATCGCGTCAGCAACGAACAGGATTTCGGTGGGGTTGAGCGCTTCCTTCAGTTCATGCAATTCCTGCATGAGCTGTTCATCAATGTGCTGGCGTCCGGCGGTATCGACCAGCAGAACGTCGCGGCCGGTCTGGATGGATTCGCGCCGCGCTGAACGGGCAAGCTCGAGCGGCTTTGTCTCATCGGCAGTGCCTTCGTAGATGGGCGCGCCGATGTTCTTCGCCAGAATGCTGAGCTGATGCCGGGCCGCGGGACGATAGACGTCGACGGATACGAGCTGCGGTTTATTGCCTTCCTTCGCCAGAAAATCGAGCAAGTTTGGCCGCGCTGGTCGTTTTGCCCGAACCTTGGAGGCCAACGATCAGCACAATCGTGGGCGGCTCATTCGCGAAACGCAGCCGGGAGGCATGGCTGCCGAGCATCTTGGTGAGCTCATCGCGGACGATTTTGATAACCTGCTGGCCGGGCGACAGGGCCGTAAGAACGTCCTCGCCCATCGCCTTCTCTTTGACCTGTTCGATGAACTGCTTGACGACTTTAAAGTGAACGTCCGCCTCGAGCAAGGCCACCCGGATTTCCCGAAGCGCCTCCTCCATGTTGGCGGCCGTTAGTTTCCCTTCGCCGCGCAGATTTTTGAAGACCCGCTGCAGCTTGTCGGACAGGTTATCGAACATTATTAAGGACTCAGAGGTAGCGAGGAATGTTGGGGCGGAGTTCTGCCCCGAGCAGAATAGCGCTTTATAGGTTCAGTATAGCGGATGCAGTGATCGATTCAGTGGCCGCCCTCACGGTAGGGTAACCCGGCCAGGTTCTCAGGATTAAATCTGCTAGCCCGGACTTCGAACGGCAATGATAATCAAAGACATTGTCAAGGCCGATGGCGGACCCAAAGAACTCCCAGAGAATTAGGCTGAGAAGCAGAAAGGACCATGTTGCCGGTTCGGGCACCTCAGCAGTGTCATTCGCCACAGCGTAGACGCCGTGCTGCCCCTGGAACTGGACAATCGAAGCATTTGGATTCGTACCGAGATCATGAATGTCTTGCCCATTGCCCGATCCCAGCGTCTTTCCGGTCAGACCCTTGAAGATCGGATGTGTGCTCGTAACATTGACGGACACCAGTCCGTTGTAGCTTGTCGTATCGAAAGCGAGCCCGAAACCCACCAGGAACGGATTGAGGAGGGCAGCTTCAGTAGAGGCAAAATCGTCAACTCCGCCGAAGATATAAACGTTGCCGCCGCTGTTCACGTACTGGGTTAAGACGGATGAACTGATTGACATCTGAATCGGATAAGTCTCACTGACAAAGACCGCGTTGTATGTTTTAAGATTCGCTAACGTCTCTGCGGAGACGGCGGCTGGATTGCTGATGTAGGTCATAGTGAAGCCTGCGCTGGCAAGCGTAGCTTTGACGCTAGGGGCATAATCGCGATTTCCTTCGCCCGGCGATGATTCCACTGCCAAAATATTGCCTGAAGTAGCGCCTGTCAGCCAGTCAGCGACATTTACCGCGAATTCATCTTCATCGGGTCCGGCAACGGAAGTGGAGAAAGTGCTAACATCATGGCCGACCACGATTCGGTCCGCTAAAAGGCCAACTCATGCGCGGTCACTTTTTCCACGCTCCCGGCGAAGCGCTCCGGCGCAAAGTATCCTTTTGGGCGTGCATGGCGCTGCAACGTCCAAGAACATCGGGCAGGGAATTGCCGGGTGTTCGCGAATTCCTTGCCCGCGTTCTTCTGACAGCGCCGGACGGCTGCGTTTCACCTCGCGCCTCGCTTTCAGAAAGCTGTGAGATGCAAGAAGACATTGCGTCCGCACATTTGCCTTAGGCGCGAGAAGAAACGCTTATGGGGTAAACGAAAAGTTATCGAAGTAAGCCACCGTATTCGGCCGCCAGTAAGGACCGTCTACATAGATCTCGATCGTGTCGAACCGATAACTACCTGCAGCAGTGTAGATGACATCACCGTCGATAGAAATGGAAACGCTAGATTGGTCATAGAAGATTGAAAAGACGTGCCAACCCGGACTACGTCTGACCGGCGTTGTCAATTCTCCCGGATATACTCCGCAACTTGCGTTGGGGCCGTCAGACTTAAAATTGGCCATATAGCATTGTGAGTCGTAATCCTCAGTCCCGACAGACGCGTTGATGTCCGGATATTTGGAGTTAGACACGACGAGACGCTCGTAAAGGGTCTCCTGACCTGGAGCAACATCGTAAAACGCGACGGAGACAGCGCCTTTGGTCAGCGCACTGAACTGGTGCGATAACAGGATGTTTCGCTGCCCGCCAGAAGTAGACGTTACTTTCACGGACTGTGAGCCGGAATAAACCTGATCCTTTGAAAGAGAAATAAGTCCAAATTCCTGCGAAATGGACCAATAGGGATAGATGGTAGCGCCTTCAAAACTATCGCTGAAGGGTTCAATGGGAGAAGTTGTCGCGCCGGCCAGCCCTACGCTGAGAAGCGTTATGAGCAGAGCCCGACCTTGAACACCGATCTTAGAGTACATGCGGTATCTATTTCCTAAACACATCTGAATGCACCTCCTCGAATTTTGCTCGTTCAGCCAAGAGAGACCGTTCCCTTCTCTCAGCCGGACGAAGCGACCAAGCAGCGGCCAATACAAAAGTTCCGTGAAGCGCCCCACCGGGTCTATCTACTACGCGCAAACGGCTCCCCATTGGGGTCACGTTTCCGTGATATATTTCTTTAACCTGGATTTCCAGGAATGAGGGCCCCGTCGTGGAGCTAGACAAATCGAAGTCGGATACCGATAGGGTTTGGGAAGTCGAAAATTCCCTGGAGGACCTAGTTCGCCTAACTTATGACGAGCTGCGGCGCCTCGCAGCATCCTTTCTTCGCGCCGAAGGCCAGGGCCATACACTGCAACCGACTGCCCTGGTCCACGAGGTGTATTTGAGCCTTCGCATGCAGGAGAAGGACTGGAAAGACAAGTCTCATTTCTTGGCAATTGCGGCGCAATCTATGAGGCGGGTATTGGTTGATCATGCGCGCAGCAAAAATTGCACAAAACGCTGGGGCGCCGAGCGAAGGATATCGCTCGAAGACGCCTCGATCTTTTCTGCGGAGCGATCTCTAGATTTGATTTCCCTGAATGAATCGTTAGAGCGCTTGACCATTGCTGATCATCGCCAGGCAAAGGTCGTGGAGCTTCGTTTTTTTGGCGGTCTGACCGTGGAGGAGACGGCTGAAGTTCTGGCGGTCTCACCTAAGACCGTCAAGCGTGACTGGGATTTCGCAAAAGCATGGCTCTATGGAGACCTAAGGGGGCAGCATGGTATTCACTCCGCCACGGTGGCATCAGGTGAAGAGCCTCTTTGAGGCAGCCCTGCAACACGCGCCGGAAGCACGCTCTCGTTTTCTTGAAGACAATTGCAGCGATCCGGAAATTCGGGAGGAGGTGCTGAGGCTTGTCATCAACTATGACGAGATGGGTAGCTTCCTATCCATGATGGGCTAAGCTCGGCCTTCCGTGATCGTCTGCCGGGGGCGTTTGGTTTATTGAATGATCTGACCGATGACGCGACGGCGACTGAAGTGGCCGGCGACTCCGTTGGACCGTACCATCTTGAAGAACTGATCGGTGAACGAGGCATGGGAAGCGTCTGGCTGGCTCAGCAGAAATATCCCATTCAGCGGCGAGCGGCGATTAAGCTAATCCGGTCCGGTCTCCATTCGCGAGAACTGCTGGCTCGATTTCAATCGGAGCGGCAGGCGCTAGCCCTGATGGATCATCCCGCTATTGCCAAAGTCTTCGACGTTGGTTCAACCCCACGGGGACGGCCGTTTTTTGCAATGGAGTTCGTCCAGGGAGTCCAAATCACAGCGTACTGTGATGAACATCGGTTGAGCGTGGCCGAACGTTTGAAACTCTTCATTCGGGTTTGCGAGGGAGCCCACCACGCCCACCAAAAAGGTATTATTCATCGCGATTTAAAACCGTCGAACATTCTAGTCAGTAAAGTAGACGGCGAACCAAGTCCCAAGATCATTGACTTCGGGGTTTCCAAAGCGGTTTCCCAACAGCTTTCCGACGGCGTAACACTCACGAGCGCTCAATCAATTATCGGGACGCCAGAGTACATGAGCCCGGAGCAAGCTTCGTCGGGGGGAACCGATGTTGACGTCCGAACCGATGTTTATTCGCTTGGCGTGATACTTTTCGAGTTGTTATCGGGCCAACGCCCGTTTAACTTTGTTGACGTACGGTGGGATCAGTTCCTGGCCAAAATTCGGGACGCTGAGACTCCCAGGCCTAGTTCCAAGCTACGAGCGTCCCGCGACAACACCGCTATGACCGCCGAACATCGCGGCACAGGCGGTCCAAACTTGATCCGTCAACTTCGCGGAGATCTTGATTCCATCACACTCAAAGCTCTTGAAAAAAATCGAAGCCGCCGATATCAGTCGGCGGCCGACTTGGCAATCGATGTCAAACGCCATCTTGATAGCCAGCCTGTTTCGGCCCATCCGCCTGCCATCGTATATCGCGTTCGGAAATGGATTAGCCGGCATCGTTTCGCCTCGGTGATCGCCAGTGCGGCCCTTATCGTCCTTACGTCCTTTGTTGTTAGCAGAATGATCGAGCTTGACCGCGTTTCTCGCGAGCGAGACCGGGCCGACCGCGTAACCAAGTTCATGACCAGCATGTTCAAGGTCTCGAATCCCAGCGAGACCCGCGGCCGGGAAATAACCGCCCGCGAAATCCTGGACAAAGCATCGGGTGACATTACTTCCGGCCTGGGCAAAGATCCTGAACTTCAGGCCCAAATGATGCAAACAATGGCAAACGTTTACTATGGCTTGGGGCTCTATTCCCGTGCGCAGACGTTGTACTCGCGGGCACTCCAGGTCCGAACGCGAGTTCTGGGACCGGAACACCGCGACACGCTTGAGCTAATGGATAGTGTCGCTTTTATGATGGCGACCAATGGTCAATTTGCGCAGGCTGAGCAACTGCAACGTAAGGTCCTCGGCATCGACCGACGTGTTCTTGGCCCTAAAGACAGTCACACGCTTGTGGCTCAGGACACGCTCGGTACGATTTTGTACTCAGAGGGACGGTACCAACAGGCGGCGGACGTTCTTAGCGAGGCAGTAGCTCGTAAAAGCAAGGTCTTTGGAGCTGATGCCCCCATTACGATCGTTTCTCTTGATAATCTCGCCAACGTTTTCGACGGTCAGGGCCGCTACCCGGAGGCTGAGAAGCTGCATCGCCACGCGGCAGAGGTCCGAAGACGTACCCTTGGGCCAGAGAATCCGGAGACCCTGCGATTGGAGAGTAACCTGGCATCGAGCCTGATTCACCTGGCCAAATACTCCGAGGCCGAGGAGCTACTTCGTTCTGTTAGAGCATCGCAGCTTAAAATTCTGGGTCGCGACCACCCCAACGCCGCCGAGTCGGCGTACAACCTTGCGTCCATCGCGGCATTTAGAGGGGATTCGAACGAAGCAATTTCAATGCTGAGAGAGGCAGTTGACCACGGCTTGACTCGGAGAGGAGCGATCCAAATAGGCTCCGATCCGGACTTCCGCTCTCTTCATAGTGATCCACGTTTTGTCGATTTGCTCGCGCACATTGGTTCCAAAACTTTTCGATAAAGGTGATTGCACAAACGAGCGGTTTTGTTCATCGATGTGCCGGTAGGTTCTTGGCCAGTTCTTCAGCGGAAGGGGGCTGCTCCGTATCATTGAAGGCTGCGATTTTCGGCGCTATCCCCGACGTCACGCCATCACTCCGGAGCAGTTCGCCCGGGTTTGCTGCAACCTAAGGGCGCGACGGGATTTGATTAACTTCGGCCAATTGAATCAAGATCGGCGATTGCTTCGGAGGGAAGTCGTAGTGTTGCAGCCCTCAAATTCTCGCGGAGGTGTTTGAGGGAAGATGTTCCGGGGATCAGCAGGATGTTGGACGAACGTTGAAGAAGCCACGCAAGCGCAACCTGCATTGGCGTCGCCTGGAGCGAGGCTGCTACTGCGTCCAGCGCAGACGACTGTAAGGGACTGAATCCGCCTAGTGGGAAGAACGGCACATAAGCAATGCCTTGCGCTGCCAGGTCATCGATGAAACCGTCGTCGTTCCGGTGTGCCACGTTGTACAGGTTCTGCACGCAGACTATTTCCGTAATTCTTTGAGCCTCCGCCAACTGCTCTGGACTGACATTGCTTAGACCGATATGACGAATCAGTCCCTGACGCTTAAGTTCGGCAAGCACAGCCAGCGGTTCTTCGATGGATGCCTCCGATGGCCCCATCATGCCTCCGACCCGAAGGTTGACAACATCCAGCCGGTCGAGCCCGAGATTTCGGAGGTTGTCGTGAACGGCATCGATCAGTTCTTGACGCGAAAGAGCATGGATCCAAGACTTGTCTTCACCACGCCGAGCGCCTACCTTGGTGACAATCACCAGGCCATCCGCATAGGGATGAAGCGCCTGTTTAATGATCCGATTGGTCACATGCGGACCGTAAAAGTCGCTTGTATCGATGTGGTTCACACCGGCCGCAACCGCCTCTCGCAGAACTGCAATCGCGCCGTCAACATCGCGCGGCGGTCCCCACACCTGTGGGCCGGCAAGTTGCATCGCGCCGTAGCCCATGCGGTTCAAGGTCATCGAGGTGCCAGGAAGTGTAAAGCTGCAGCCAAGATCCGTCGATTTCGTCACGGGAACGCGCGCGCTCACGGTTTCGCTGCCTCTCCATGGTGGCGCACATACCACCAGCTCTTGATGTCGGGCCAGAATTCTTTTAGCACCTGCGAGCTGGCGTCCGTTGCGAGTTCCGTCCCCCAGTTCATCATGTAATCGGAAATGTTACGGTTGTCCGGATAATACGCGAGACCAATTCCGGCAGCTATTCCGTTTCCAACCACCTCCGCGTAGTTGAATGTAGTCTTTCCGGAATCCGTGCGGCTGACAAAAATACGGCTTAGCGCGTACAGGGTTCGCTTCTTTTTAGGACCCTCCGCCATACGGAAATACCGAGGGTCCTCGCGAAGCAGTACGGGCAAGAAGCCTTCGGTAAACATGTTTCCGTTGACCTGGTCCGCGTAGGAGGTTCCGAAGCGTTTAAAGTATCCCTTAGCGCCCTGGCCAAACTCCGGGTGACTGTCTTCAAGCTGATACAAAGCGGCATAGGCGCCACCTAGAATTACAAGCGGGTAATCAAAGGAGTCCTTGGCCGCGATTCTCAATTTCTGCGCCGGAGTGAGAGGGTGGCCCGCCGCGCTCAATTCGGCTGTTCGATAATTCGGAAGCACGCCGAGCACGCGCTTGTCCTCGCCTTGCGCGGTTTTGCCCGGCGCTTTCACTCCCGGCTGTTCTGCAGGCGGAAGCTGTTCGGGTTGCGCGAGTTGTCCCGGCGGAGGGGGCTTGGGCTGAGTGTTCTGCTGATCGCCGTTCGTTTGACCCCAGCCAGCGCCTGATAACAGCAAGGAAAACACAAACACGGGCAGGAATTTACTGAGGTGTTGGCAAGCGGCCATCAGGTACTTTATCCTTAAGAAGCTCTTTCGATGTCGAACTGGAGAGGTGAAGCAGTTGGAGGAGACCCGGTTCCGATACTCTCGTTTGGACGTAAACTTTTCTTTGAGGTTTCCGTACCTTTAGAATGGCCGGCGCTCTACAATGATTCCGGATTGCCGATATGAACAGAACACCGTGAGTTCGGAGATGAAAAGCTGACGGGCAAAGTCGCGGGAAAAGCTGGAACTGAGGCTGCCCCGCGGGAATCCAACGTATCGAGCTATGCAACGCGCAACTGAAAAGCTTACGGCTCAAAGGAATACACAGCCATTGTCCAACCCAAAGCAGCCTGGGAATTTGGTCCGTTCGTCCTCTTTCAAGTACTACATTCACGATAGCTCGGACGCCTGCCGCCTTGAATTGCTAGGCGAATTTACGGAAGCGGAGGTAACCGAATTAAACGGTTGCTGGCGAACGGCTCGTACAATCTTGGGAAAGCGAAAACTGGTACTCGATCTGCGCGGCCTGAGGTCCGTGGACGATACCGCAAAGCAGTGGCTTGCCGGCATGGGTCAGGAAGGCGCAATTTACGTGCCTGAATCATTCCTCAGAAACGCCATGGCAGATCACACATCGAACGACGAAGACGCCGCGGCATTAGCAATTTTTGGCAGGGTGATTGCTGCTCTTTCGCGGCATGCGCGTTGCCGCGACAGATCGATTAACCTAAACCAGCACCGTAAACGCAGATTCCGTCCGAGTGACCGGCCGGTAGGCAGTGTCGCGCTCCATTGGCTCACGACCGACCTCTCTTATAAGCCGCAGCAAATCCTGCCGGCGCAGATGTTGGGCCGTTGTTGCTCCCGCATCGTGATAGATCTTCTCTTCCACGACCGTGCCGTCGATATCGTTCGCGCCGAAGCGCTGGGCAATTTGCGCAACGCTCGGGGTCATCATGATCCAGTAGGCCTTGATGTGCGAAATGTTGTCGAGCATCAGCCTTGAAATCGCAATCTGCTTGAGGTCGTTAAACCCGCTGGTCTTCGGTAAATGGCCCAGAGCCGTATTGTCCGGATGAAATGCGAGCGGAATGAAGGTTACAAACCCATTAGTCTGGTCCTGCAGCGTCCGCAACTTCACCAAGTGGTCCGAAAGATCCTCCGGCGCCTCCAGGTGGCCGTAGAGCATGGTGCAGTTGGTCTTTAATCCAATCTGATGAGCGATTCGCGCCGTCTCCAGCCATTGCTGGCCGTCGATCTTGTGGTCGCAAATGATTCTCCGCACCCGCTCGGAGAAGATCTCGGCTCCCCCTCCCGGCATGGAGTCGATCCCCGCGGCTTTGAGGCGTTCGAGCGTTTCGTGCACTGAGATTTTAGCCCGCTTTGCGAGATACGCGATTTCCACCATCGTGAACGCTTTCAAATGCACGTCAGGATAGCGTTCCTTCAAGCCGGAAATCATTTCGCAGAACCAATCCAGCGTCAATTCGGGATGCAGACCGCCGACTATATGGAATTCGGTCACAGCCTCCGCATAACCCTTTCCCGCCACTTCCCACACCTGTTCTAGCGACATAGTGTAGGCGTGCGGATCTTTCGCCTTCTTTCCAAACGCGCACAACCGGCAGCTTGCCACGCACACGTCGGTCGGATTGATGTGCCGGTTCACGTTGAAATAAGTGGTATCGCCGTGCAGCCGCTCGCGCACTAGGTTCGCCAGGTAGCCGAGCGCCAGGATGTCCGAACTCCGGAACATAGCCACGCCATCTTCGTACGACAGCCGCTCTTCAGCCATCACTTTTTCGAGGATCGGTGTGAGCTGGGAATCTTCAATGACGGGACGCTTGCTCTGAAGTGAGAAAAGTGTGCTCATTTTATTTGCAGATAATTACGGTGCAGCAGAATGTCAGCCGCCCAGAAGACAAAAAAAAGCAGACTTACGTAACCATTGACTGTGAAAAACGCTGCATTGACACGAGAAAAATCGTGCGGGGTTACCAGTCGGTGCTCATAAACTAGCAGCGCGAGCACGGCGGCAATGCCCAGCCAGCTCAAGGCCGCCAAATGAAACGCGAGGACAAGTGCCACAAGGCACCCGATCATCGCCATGTGCAGCGCGCGGGCAATCAGAAGGGCTCCGGCGAGGCCGAACCGGCGCGGTATGCTGCATAGCCCTTCGCGGCAATCGAACTCGAAATCCTGACAGGCATAGATCACATCGAAACCGGCGGTCCAGAACATGACCGCGGCGGTCAGCCAAAGAATGCGCGGATCGAGAGCGCCGCGCATCGCAATCCAGGCCGCGGCCGGGGCGATTCCCAGGCAGAAGCCAAGGATCAGGTGCGAAAAAAGCGTAAAGCGCTTTGAGAACGAATAAAAAAAGAGGATGGCCAGCGCGAGCGGCGCCAAGGCAAAACACCAGAATCCGAGCTGCCGGGCAGCCCAAATAAAAACCAGCGAAGAAACCAGGGTGAAGCCCCAGGCGAATTTGGCTGATAGAATTCCTGCCGGGAGATGGCGATTGGCGGTGCGGCGGTTCCGAGCGTCGATGTCCGCATCCAGAATGCGATTGAAGGCCATGGCGGCCGAACGTGCCGAGATCATGGCCACGATGATCCAAAGAAATCGCCAGCCCAAACCGGGAATGCGAAATGCGGCGTCGCGCCACGCCAGAAGCGCGCCGGTCAGTGCGAATGGCAGGGCGAACACGGAGTGCTCGAACTTGATCATGTCAAGCGTGAGCCGCAGGCGTGTCCAAAAGCGAGCCACGCTACTATCTTAGGGCGTAGGGGTCGGGCAGCCCCAAACTAGCAATTATGGATATTCATCAACTTGAGCAGCTCCTCGAAGGAGTGCGCGACGGCCGGACTGATATCGATTCGGCGATGCGGGCACTTCGCCATCTGCCTTTCGAGGAACTAGGCTTTGCGACAGTCGATCATCATCGCGCGCTCCGGCACGGGATGCCTGAGGTGATTTTGGGACAGGGTAAAACGGCGGATCAAGTGGCGGGTATCGCGGCCGCTCTACTTGCGAAATCGCGCAACCTGTTGTTGACTCGTGCTTCCGAAGAAATGGCAGCTCGAGTAGCCGATCTCGCGCCGGAGGCCGAGTATTTTCCCGCTTCTGGGGTAGTCCGCGTCTGGCGCGACCGCACGATCACCGGAAAGGGAAAAGTAGCGGCGGTTTGCGCGGGAACGAGTGATCTCCCGGTGTTGGAAGAAGCCCAATTGACGGCGGAGGTGATGGGAAATCAGGTCGACACCATCTGTGATGTGGGAGTCGCCGGAATCCACCGGCTGCTGCATCAGCGCGATCGTCTGATGGATGCGCGCGTTGTCATTGTCTGCGCCGGGATGGAAGGCGCGCTACCGAGCGTGGTAGGCGGACTCGTCTCGTGTCCGGTTATCGCAGTGCCCACCAGCATCGGCTACGGCGCAAGCTTCAACGGCCTGGCAGCATTGCTCGGAATGCTAAATAGCTGTGCCAGCAATGTGACCGTCGTAAATATTGATAACGGTTTCGGCGCGGGCTACGTTGCGAGTCTTATCAACCGTCTTTGAGTTTCGATCAGTTCGGAACACCCGAATTTTTCACAGTAACTATTGTGTGAACGCGCCAGTACCTGAACGCCAATGGCCGCAACTCCTTAGATCTGGCCCACCTCGAGCTCGGTGTACAGATCCAGGACGGAACAAACTTCGACCCGACGAAGGTCGGCTATTCTTCCATTTCCTTTGGCGGCCGCTTTGGCAGGACGGCCCGGATATCCGTCGATGGCGTCGACGTTTCCGATGAGACGGTCGGCACGACGACGGAGGATATACGATCGAGCGGCATCCAAGAGTTTCAATTAAGCCAATCGATTCTGGATCTTTCGAACGATTTGACATCATCGGGCGCAGTCAACGTCATTACTCGTTCCGGGACGAACGACCTTCACGGCGAGTTGTTCTATTTCATACGGGACGCCCGCTGGAGCGCGCAACTGCCGCATCCGGTCGGAATTCCCGCTCCCTACCAGCGCAACCAATTCAGGGGACGGCTCGGCGGCCCAATTATCAAAGACAAGCTGTTCTTCTTCATGGATTACGAGCGCACGAAGCAGGACGAGTCTGTTCCAACGCAATACCCGGCTCCTTTCCAAGGCTTCTCCGGAACGTATCAGTCGCCGTTCCGCGAGAACAATTAGACGCACTTATCCCCGGAACCGGCGGGCGAGTCCACCAACCGAATCTCAACTTCGCACCTCAAGTCGGCATTGCTTGGGATCCAGCCTCTAACGGCAAGACTGTGTTCCGCATGGGCGCGGGGCTTTTTTACGAGAACGTGATCTTCAACAACGTCCTGTTCGATCGGCCTTTGCGATTGCCGACGGGCGCATTTCTGGCACATCCGCTTGCTTGCAATTTCGGTGCGCCGCAGCCGATCTCGGTTCCAGGCGGGACTCTCAGCATGCCAACGAGTCTGTGCAATAGCACTACCACTGTGGGCCAGGCGGCCGCGGGCCGTCAGATTCAGAATTACAACAACACTTACGCCAACCAAGCGACGCCGGCCAGCCAGGTTCTCATCAATAACGGGCTATTCACGCTTGCGCAGCTTCAGGCGCTAAATGGAGTCGCTCCGTCGGTGCAGGCTCCGGTTCCGGGCGAAGTAGGTCTCAGCCCTTTGAAAGCGTTCGATCTCAAATTCAGTTGGGTGCACAGATTTTCGGAACGATTCGAGATTGAACCGAACGTGGGAATCTACAACCTGTTCAATTTTGCTAACTGGGATCTGCCTCCCAACGTGCTCACCGGCCTATTGAACGGGTCGCCTGGTTCAATCAACGGAACCACCCAAGCGGATCGAATCACCAATCGAGTGGGTCTCGGAACTGGAGTATTCGGGCTTGGCGCTCCCCGCTCAATCGAATTCGGAATGCGGATCAGCTTTTAGCGGAACCTCTGTTGACCGGCTTCTCTGTTCGCGGCGGAGCAAACTCCGCCGCGAAATGTTTTGTACCTGTGTGCATCAACTAACTTGTGCGATTTTGGCTGCAGCTTGTCATTGCTTGGCTCAGCTTCGTCGGCCTCTGGTTTTTATTTGTTTATCAATTAAGCCTGACTGAGCTAATCGCCGGGGCCGGCGCGGCCGCAGTAACAATCGTAGGTTTGGAATTATCGCTCAAAGTCGTACCGCTGCGCTTCCAACCGGAACTGCGCTGGCTCTTGCTGATGTTGAGGCTGCCGGGCACCGTGATTCGGGACATGGGTGTTCTGGTGCGCATTTTCTTCCGTTTGATTACGGGCAAGAAGATCCCCGGGCTATTCCAGGTCACTGATTTCAGTGCTCTCGGGGAAGGACCGCGCGCGAACGCCAGGCGCGCGCTCGCAGTCGTGTTCACAACTGTTTCGCCGAATTCAGTTGTGGTCGGAATTGACCGAAAGACCGGCCTGCTCCTGTTTCATGAGCTCGAAGCGACGCCTGTTCCCCAGATTCTCAAGGAGCTGCGGAACTAAGGTGGACCCGTGGATCCTGACGGCGATCGCCGTACTCGCGTGCATGATTCCCTGCTTTATTCTCTGCATTCGCGGCGATGCGATGTGCCGGCTGGTAGGGCTCGAAGCGGGCAGCGTGATGGCTACAATCGTTCTGCTGCTTCTTTCGGAAGGGTTTCATCGCCAGCCCTTTGTCGACCTCGCGCTCACGCTTGCCCTTCTCTCGTTCGGCGCCGGGCTTGTCTTCGCGCGTTTTCTGGAACGTTGGTTATGAGCGCGCGCGAAATCGTGGTCTGGGGCCTGCTCGCTATTGGCGTGCTCGGATTTTTGCTTTGCGCGCTGGGGCTGCTGCTGACGCGCGACTTCTATAATCAGCTCCACTTTCTTGCGCCCGCATCGCTGATCGGAGCCGTCGCAATCCCCCTCGCAATCCTGGTACAGGAAGGTTTCTCGCAAGCCGGGACAAAGGCAATTCTGATTGCGATTCTGCTCTTCTGGGCGAATCCAGTGCTAACACATGCGAGCGCGCGCGCCGGTCGAATCCGCCGCAAGGGACAATGGCCGCCCACAGACAACGAGAATTTCCCAACCGCACCGGAGAACAAATGATTGTCCTGCACGCATTCATTTTGCTGTTCGTGGCCGCTGGAGGAACGGCAGTGGTATTCACACGCGATCCCACTTCTCAGGCCATGGTCGTCAGCTTTTACGGCCTGCTGCTGGGAATCATGTTTTTTGTTTTTCAAGCGCCCGATGTCGCTTTATCACAAATTGTCGTTGGGGCGATTGCACTGCCTCTGATGATCATGCTTGCGCTCGCGCGCATAAAAAAACAGGGCCGAACACATCAACAATGACCAGGCGACTCAGACAGAGATTTTTCCTGCTTTCGGCGGCAGCGCTTGCATTGGTCTTCGCCTGGGGATACGCGGACCTGCCTCCGTTTGGGCAGGTCACCAGCAGCTACGCGGATGTCGTGAACGCCATCAGCGTGCCGCAGCGGCATATTACGGATGCCGTTACTGCCGTCAATTTCGATATTCGAGGTTTTGACACGTTAGGCGAAGAGTTTATCCTGTTTACCTCTGTAATCGGAATCATTCTGCTGATGCGCAGGACGAAGGACGAGCCAACGGGCGATCACGAAGACAAAGTGCAGGGACGTACGGTGCCGGCTGCGAGCGATGCGGTTCGGGTGACTGCGCTATTACTAATGGCTCCAACGATACTCTTCGGCTGGTACATCGTTGCGCATGGGCAAGTCTCGCCAGGCGGTGGATTCCAGGGCGGGGTGATTCTTTCGAGTGCGCCGCTGCTGCTTTATCTCTGCGGTTCTTACCCAAGATTTCGTGGGGCAGCCGCTCCGCGCTTGATCGAAATTGCCGAAGCGCTGGGCGCGGCTGGCTACATCATCATCGGCGGAGCATGCGTCGCGCTTGGGGGAATGTTTTTGGAGAATCTGCTTCCGCTGGGGAAGACTGGCACTTTGACGTCGGGCGGCATAGTGCCGTTTATAAACCTGGGGGTCGGACTGGAAGTGAGCGGCGGATTTGTTTTAATCCTGCTCGTCTATCTGGAAGAACTAATGGAAGAGAAGGAATCATGAGCTATCTTTCGTATGCCGTGGCGGCCTGGCTTTTTCTAGTAGGGCTTTATGGTGTAATTTCGAGCCGCAACCTGGTCCACTTGATTATTTGCGTAGGCGTCATCCAATCGTCCAGCTATGTGCTGCTGCTTGCGGTAGGATACCGGACCGGAGCGGCTGCCCCCATCTTCGTCGATATTCCCGTGGGCACGCCAGCAGTGGACGCAGTGGTGCAAGCTCTGATGTTGACCGACGTTGTTGTAGAAGTGACCGTGGTGGCTCTGCTGCTGGCTCTCGCCATTCAGGTTCACAAGCGCCACGGAACGCTGAACCCCGATGAATTGCGCAAACTGAAAGGTTAGGGTGAGGCTTCTTCCCGTCTTACCGGTCGCGCTGCCCCTAATCACGGCCGCAGTACTCGCTGTACTTACGAAATTGCTGCCGCGGACTGTATCGTCGCTGATTGCGATTGCCAGCGCGCTCGGAACCGCGACGGCAACTGCGCTGTTATTTAGCGACTCCCTCCAGCAACCGGTCATTTACTGGTTCGGCAACTGGAAGCCGAATGGGCGCATCACGCTTGGGATTTCGTTCGCGATCGACCCGATCGGCGCGGGCCTGGCGATGTTCGCGGCGGTATTGACCGCGGCCGCACTCATCTACACATCGAAATACTTCGACAGCGTCGAAAACCACTTTCACGCTCTGATCCTGTGCTTTCTTGGCGCCATGTGCGGCTTCAGTCTGACTGGCGATATGTTCAACCTGTTCGTGTTTTTTGAGCTAATGAGCGCCGCCGCTTTTGCGCTCTGTGCTTATAAGACGGAGGACCCGGGCGCTCTGCAAGGCGCATTGAATTTCGCCGTCACGAATACCATTGGCGCTTACTTTGTCGTCACCGGGATCGCACTGCTCTACGCCCGGACTGGCGCTTTAAACATGGCCCAGATGTCGGAAGCGCTGGCTTCGCGTCCTGCCGGCAAACTTGTCCTGGTCGCCTTCGCGTTCGTTTCCTGCGGATACCTGGTGAAAGCGGCGGTTGTGCCATTCCATTTCTGGCTGGCGGATGCGCATGCGGTCGCTCCCTCACCTATATGTGTGCTGTTCTCGGGCGTGATGGTCGAAATGGGCCTTTATGCGGCTGCTCGCATATACTGGGCGGTCTTTGACCAAACGCTGCATGCGCATATCGCGCCTCTGCGTGTTCTTTTTGTCTCGATCGGAGCCGTCACCGCGGTCGTAGCGGCCATCATGTGCTTTTCGCAGCGGAACCTGAAGCGGCTGCTCGCGTTCTCGACCATCAGTCATGTAGGGCTGATGACGATCGGTATCGGACTGTTCACCGCTGGCGGACTCGCGGGCGCCGCGGTCTACACGCTCGGCCATGGGCTGGTGAAGGGCGGGCTTTTTCTCGCCGCGGGCATGCTGCTGCATCGCTTCTCGACGGTAGATGAGATCGACTTACATGGAAAGGGCCGAACTGAGAAATGGACTGGCTTCATCTTCTTTGTGGGCGCGGCGGGCCTGGCCGGTTTGCCGCCATCGGGTGTAGCGGCGGGCAACGATCTCATCCATGAGGCAGCAAAGGCCATTGGGTATCACTGGATCGCCTGGATCTCATTCTTCGCCGCGGCTGTGACGTCCGCGGCCGTGCTTCGAGCCGCGTGCCGGATCTTCCTGGGGTGGGGACCGCACCGCGAAGACCAGCCGGGCAGCGTGCCGAAAACTCAGGAAAGCCGGGAAACGGACCCAAGTCAACGCTCGACGCCGGTGACCATGATTGCGCCGGCCGTGGTGCTCGTGATCGCCGGAATGCTGTTGAGTTACATCCCGCATTTGAAGCTTGTGGCCATGGAATCCTCGGCAAGCTTTCAGAATTCGGCCGCATACTCTGCCCGAGTTTTGCGGGCCATTCCGGAACCAGCGCCCCATATTCCGCCACCCGCGCCCGGCAGTCCCTTGTTCGGGATTATTGCTCTAGTGTGCGCCGCGGTAGGGGCATCTTGTTATCTGTTCAGCAAAGTTTTCCGTTCCACATCACAATGGATTGCAACACCCTTGAAACTGCTGCACGGCTTGCATTCCGGCCATGTAGGCGATTACGTGGCGTTTCTCACCTTCGGAATCGCTGCGTTCGGGCTGGTGTGCGTCTTATCTCTGAAGTAGCTATCGCTGCTGACCGAGGAATTGATCGATGTTCTGAATGTACTTGCGTGAATTGGTTGCTTGATCGACATCCGAATTGAGCGCAATTACATTATTGAACTGCTTTCGCGCTTCCACCAGAAGATCCAGGCCGCTGGGGGCGGCGGCGTGCGCATTCAGGACATTGAACTTTTGGCTGTAGAGAATGCCGAGGCGGTAATGCGAATAAAGATCCTTCGGATTGTAAGAGAGCGCGGCTTCACAATAACCGATGGCGGAATCCCATTGCTTCTGGAGCCATTCGCAATCGCATAACCCGAAATTAGCTTGAGCGCGGAGGTCTTTCCAGATGTCGGTCTGGGCGGCGCGCTTTTTCGATCCGACGCCGATGAGGAAGGGCATCACGTAGTAGTTCAGTTTGCCGGCGAACTTACTATCAAAGTTACTCAACGTGAGATATTGGTGATATTCGTTTTCGGCATCCAAAATATCGGCTGTAGTATGAAGGCCGTCATCATACAGGCGCAGGCTATCGGCCAGCCAGAGGTGCGCTTCGGCCTTGTTGGGAATCAGTTTCACGGCCTCCCTGCTGGCTCGAACTGCCTGGTCGTAAACGCCCTTTCGGAAATACGCTTGCGACAGAAGATATAAGGCGGTGCCATTAGTAGCATCGCGCTGCATTACAAAATTCAGTTGCCGTATAGCCTCGTCGAAAGCTCCAGTATCCAGCAGGCCGCCCGCATAGCTGACGCGCGCTTCCAGATAATCCGGATCGATATCAACCGCTTGCTTGAAATACTGATTTGCCGTGTCGTAATCGAACAGCGATCGAGAGGCTCGACCCAGGAAGAGCGCCGCCTGGCTATAAGCAGGGTCCACCAGAAGCGCTTGCTTGAATTCCTCGACAGCCTGCTTATAGTTCTGCTCATATCCCTTGTTGTAGAACTCCAGCCCGCGGTTGAAGTGATCGACGGCAGCCTTTTTACGCTGCCGGGCAATCAGAATTCGCAAGCTGATCGTGGTCTCCTGCCCCGGGTAAACCTCCTGTTCGCGGGGACCATCCGGCTGGTAACCGGTATGATTGCCCTGAATGGTATGCACGCCAGGCTGAATGCCGGGAAGACGCAGCGCGGTTGCTTTGTTCACCACACCAACACTCTTGCCGTCAACCATTACCTCGACGCCGTCCATGTTCGTTTCGATTACCAGGGTTCCAAACTTCGGAGGCGGGAGCTTAGCAGCGCTCACGCGTTCGGGGTTGTAGGCCAACACCATGTTGGTATCGAAACTGCCACGGTCGAAGGTGGGATGCTGCCGCTCCCCGGTGGCCTGGCTCACGTTCGCGTATACATAATCGCCGAGTTCTTCGGCTGAAACGACGCCATCGCCCGACGTATCGGCCTCGCCTTCAAGGCCCTTGACGACGTAATAAGTGAAGATACCGTGACCGCCGCCCCAGCCTGGTCCTTCAAAGCTTTGTTCGCGATCGCGGCTGGCGGTTACCACAAACAGCGACTTATTCAAATCGAGCAGCGATTGTGTCACTTGCGCGCGATCGGCTTCCGGCGTAATTGCGCCGCTATGACAGGCGTCTGCGAGCAGCACTTTCCACTTGGCATGAATCTTGCTTCCAATCACCGAGCCTAGGCGGCTAAGCGGATAGGCCGTGCCGGGGATGTCGTCGCGCCGCAGATCATAGGGAGCGAAGTAACTGGCTCCGTTCGAAATGAAGCCATGGCCGGCGAAGTAGATCAACACCCGGTCGTCATCCTTTGCGACTGAAGGCAGCCAGTTTTCGAGCTGATCGGTAATGTTCTTGAGCGTCGCGTCCGAGTCTTTCAAGACATGTACATTTTCGGGCGGAAACTGGCCGCCCTGCTGGCTGATGAGGACGGTATAGATGGAATCGGCATCGCGATCCGAATATTTGAGCTGTGCTTCCGGAGGCAGATTCTGGTAGTGCGAAATGCCGATGACAAGCGCGTAGCTACGCGGAATGGTTGGCGTCGCGGGCGGCGGCGCCGCGGGCTTAGCCGCTTCGTCGGGCACAGCTTCTAAATCCCGGTGCTGTTGAGGTGGCGCGTTTTGCGCCGAACACACGATGGCGAGAAATGCCGCCAGAACACTCACGCGCTTCATAACGTCACTTGTGAGCAATCCTGAAACGGTAAACGGATGGGCCCTCAAAAGGCTCCGTGGATGATACGGACGTATCTTTTGAGTTATCGACCACAATCAGATCCCGGCTGGTCATCACCGAAAATTGAGAAAATTTTTCGGGCAACGTTTCTCCTTTATCAATCGGCTTCAATCCGGCATGGGTGTCAAGGCATTCTCCGTGGGTGCGAAACAGCTCATCATCGCAGCGCGGAGTGGCCGTGGCGAAAGCGGCTGCGGGATCTTCGGTTGATGATTGCTGCTGGCGTCCGGAGTTCGGCAGCGACTTACCGAGATCTACCGGAGAGACCAGAAAATAAACGTTGTCGTAGCCGGGGGGGCCGGCAACCTGAAACCAGCCGCTGCCTGATGCAGGCACGAGATACTGTTTGCCGGAGGCAACGCGTCGGCTCTGGGCCAGTTCATCGCGCGGAAACAACTGCTGCCAGGACCCGGAGGAGCCCTGGTCCATCACGTATAAGTAGCCGTTCACGGCGGACTTGAGGCGGAACCGGATCTTATCGCCGGCGGAAAAAACGTAATTCGGATCGACCGTGCGAACAGAGGCTCCCTCCTTTTTCTCCAGCGTCAAATCGATGCGGTGATTCAGTTCAGCTTGCGCCTGCGCCCTAATGACCGCGGGCGATAAGGCGAGAAGGAGGCCTGCGGCGAGGCACCAGCCCGACACGCGCTTGTACATGAGTTCTTATTTGTGCGACAGTACCACGTCGACGACAACGTGTGGATCGGGAGTCTGGCTGGTCGCCTTATTTACGACGTAGCTCGCCTTGTCGCTACTGCCGGACGCCTTATCATCGTCACCGCTGGTAAACACCAGGTCGCGCGACTGCACTTCGTTACGAAGCTGCGCCACCACTTGATCATTCAGCCCGTCCTGATGGTTCTTCAGCGCCGAAATGGTCTCATCCAGATTCGTTTCGGGCGTGCGGCTTAGCATTACGAAAAGCTTTTCCTGGCCGGGTTCGCCGGTGAACCGCCAAGCCCCGGTTCCCGGCACGATGTACTCCTTACCTGGAACAAGTCTGTTGCCATCGCCGGAGGAATCGGAAGCCGGATACAGCGGAACCCATCGCCCGCTGGAGCCTTGCTCAATCACATACAGGAAGCCTTCCTGATTCGACATCAGACTGAGGCGAATCTGATCGCCGGCATGGAACACCGCCTCGGGAGAGATCTCCTGATAAGTTCCATCTTCGAGTTTCTTGAGCACGGCGTAGCGCAATCCAAGCGGGGCATGGACAGCGACCTTTTCCATGGTATTGCTGTCGACCACGGTGACGGAAGGCGATGTCTTTGCTGTCGAGGAAGGGGCGGCAGCGGGCTCTTGGACGCGCTGTCTGTGGACCGCGGGAGCCGCATGGACGGCGGGACGTTTACCGATCAGATCGGCTGCCGACCAGAAAGCATCTCTGGCGTTGAGCTCAGGTTGTGATTCAGGTTGCTGGCCGAGGGCCACGCTAACGTAAGCGAAACAGACTGCTGCTGTTCCGGCAAATAAGAAAAACGTGCGCAATGAAATCGCAGGCCGCAGAAAACGATGGCGTGCGCCACCATGCTGCATAATCGGCAGAGCGTTGTACATAGCTAACTTTTGACGCTGTTTGAATCTGGGTCCCAATATACCGGTTTCTTGCGAAAGTAAGACTCGTTCGCCATATGACAGGCGATGGCGGCATGATTACCGAAGACTGCGTCCTCGGCCACCGGCTTACGGGTCTTCACCGCGCGGAAGAAATTCCAAAGATGCGGCTTCACATCGTCCCAGTCATCGCCGTGATAGACGGTACTCTCGTCAAGAGGTTCGTGGCCTGGTATCGCGGGGTCGTGCTCCGCATGCCACTGCCTGACATACTCGGCGTGCATCTTTTCAGGGAAACTGCTGGCGTAGTAACTGGGCGATGTATCGATACCACGCTGAGGCGAGTAGAGAAAATGGGTTCCGGTCGCGTCGATGATGCCTTTCGGACCCATGAAGCGAGCCAGTTCGGGCGTTTCGGCCGCGAGGCTCAGCCGCACATAAACGGGAATCCCATGATAGTCGAACAGCACAGTTTGCAGGTCGGGCATGTTGCGGCCATCTTTCCACCGGAAGATGCCGCCCAATGTGGAAGCCGAACGAGGCGGCTCATTCCAGCCGAGCGTATACTGCATACCGCTGAGCAGGTGAACCATCAAGTCTCCGGCTACACCGGTCCCGTACTCTTTCCAGCATCTCCAGCGCGCGAAGCGGTATTTATTAAAGGGAATTTTCGGCGCGTCATTCAGCCACGTGTCCCAATCCAGATTTTCAGGAGAAAGGTCGAAGGGCGGAGGGTATTCCCACGCGCCGGTTGGACTGTTGCGCCCCAAGCTGAGCTCGACCATTTCCACGTCGCCAATGGCGCCGGCATGATACATCTCACGAGCCTTGGCGCACAGCAGCGAACTGACGCGCTGGGAGCCAATCTGCACTATGCGATTGTTCTTCTTCGCCGCATCCACCATCTCGAAGCCTTGCGCGACGGTGTGCGACATGGGCTTTTCGCAGTAGATATCTTTCCCGGCATTGCAGGCGTCCACAACCACGCGTTTATGCCAATGATCGGGGACCGCCGCGATGATGGAATCGATATCTTTGCGGTCAAGCAGCTCCTGATACCGGCGAGTAGTGGGCAGACTTGCGTTGCCGGTAATCTGTCGCGCCAGCGTGTGCCGCCCATCATAGAGATCAGCGGCGGCAACGCACTGGATGCCTGAGAGGCTTATGGCATTCTCAAGCAGCCCGGAGCCTTGCATGCCGATCCCGATGATGCCGAATCGAACGCGATCACTGGGAGGCACTGGCTTTTGGCTGCCGCTCACTTCCTGGGCCTCCAGCACCATTCCCTTCGACGCAAACAGAGTTCCCGCCGAAAGCGCGGACCCTTGTAGAAACTGGCGGCGCGGAATATTGTCCTTCATTTCGGTGTTCATTGGCAGTGTACCGCTTTACTTCACGTCCGCGACGCAGCGGAACCCGATGAAGGGAGAGACAGCTATGTCTTTGGGAAAGCCGCGGCGCATGTATGTCTTCCAGGCTTCCGCAGCATCGGGCTGTGATCCGAAATAGCCGCCCTTGATCACTTTCCAATCGCGGGAAAAGTGGGTGGACCCGAGATGTTGCGTCATATCGCGGATCTCGGCTTCACCCACGGGATAATGCTGAGTGGTCCATTCCGCGACGTTGCCAGCCATGTTGTAAGCGCCGGATGGCGAAACGCGCTTGGTAAAGGACAGCACCGGTTGCAGGGCAGTGGGAGGATTCGGCCAGGGCTGGTTGCCCCAGGGATAAATTCTGCCGTCTGTGCCGCGCGCAGCTTTTTCCCATTCCCTTTCGTTCGGAAGGCGCTTGCCGATCCAGGCGGCATAGGCTTCAGCATCCTCGAAAGAAACGTTTGAAACCGGGAAGTCCGAGTGTGTCGCGAACGTGTCCGAATCGGGAGGCTTGTGCCCGGTCTGATCGCAGAACTTCCGGTAGTCCGCATTAGAAACTTCGGTTTCATCGATGTAGAACGCCGGGAGGTTTATAGTTTCCTGGCCATTGGGCGAGCGCGGATCGGAATCGTTGCCGAAAATGAAATTACCGGCGGGAACGAGATGCATCCGGCCACCGAGCCGATCAACTTTCATCTTGGCCGGAGTTGCGTTTGGGGCCGCGACAGAGGCCGGACTTGTCAGGGTTCCTGGGCGTTCCGGATTTCTGTTGTGGCTGAAGATCACGTATAAACCCGCGGCGATAACCAAAACAGCGAGGATGGCGATGGCCGAAATCAAGAAGGCATTCGCACGGGGTTTGCGCACTGGAACGGCGGCGGGAACCGGCGGCGGAGACATTTCGCGGAGATGCGTCGCGTCACTCGGGAGTAGGGGCGGCGCCGATCTTGGTTGCGGCGTATTTGCTGCCCCGAATCGGTTCAAATCGTCCACCAGTTCGCGGGGCGACTGATACCGTTCGCGGGGATCTTTCGCCAGGAGAGTCCGAACCGCGGCAGCGAGCTCGCCAGGTAATGCCGGATCCAGTTGCCTCAGGTCAGGAGGCGGAGTCTCAATGTGGGCTATCTCGATGGACCGGTACGAATCGCCGTCGAACGGCTTCCGCCCGGCGAGCAGCTCAAAAAAAACCACGCCGAGAGAATAGAGATCGCTGCGCACGTCACAGTGTTCGCCCCGAATCTGCTCGGGGCTCATGTAGTAGGTTGTGCCCAGCCTTTCAGTTGCGAACGTCAGCGGGCTGGGAACATCGGCGGCCTTCGCGATGCCGAAATCCAGAACCATGATGCGGCCGTTCTGGTCCAGGTAAAGATTAGAGGGCTTCAGATCGCGGTGAACCACGCCTTTGGCTGACGCCCAGACGAGCGCATCCGCCACCTGGCAGATGATCTTGGCAGCCTCTTTCGGAGCAAGCTTCTTATTGCGCTTCAGATACTTCGAAAGATCTTCTCCCTCGACATACTGCATGATGAGGAAATAAAGTCCGTTCTGCTCGCCGATATCGAAGATTGGCACGATATTCGGGTGCCCAGACAAACTGGCCGCGGTGCGCGCCTCCTGTACGAAACGCGCGACAATGCGCTCGTCCTGGGCAAGATCCACCGACAGAACTTTAACGGCGAACAGCGCGCCGTGAATGCGATGCCGGGCCAGAAATACTTCCGCCATGCCGCCGCCGCCGATCCAGCGCAGTACTTCATACTTCTCACGCAAGGCATCGGCGAGCTGAATCTGAATTTGATCTCGAGTCAAGCTTGCCATTCATAAATGTACATGCTCAGCACACAGCAGAGCAGCGGGGACAGGAGAAAGCGGCAGGCGAAAGCGCCTGGGTTGCCTAATGCCATCAGCTTTCAGCGATTTCAGGCAACTTTGAGTTTTTCGGCCAGCTCGCGTTCGTATTCGGCAAAGAGAGTGGGGTCGATCTCCATCGCGCGACCTTCGATTTCATCAAGTGAAAATTCGAACCCAAGCGCGGCGGGATTGTCGAAATCGTCCTGGCGATCTTCGTGAACCGCCTGGATGAACTGGAAAGCGACTTCATCCAGACGCGCTTTGATTTTGCGCTTGCGATTCTCCTGCAGTTCGAGCAGGGCGGCGTTATCTTTCTCGCGCTGGCGGCGCAAGCGGTTTTCCTGAATGCTGAGGTTGTTCAACTGGCGCTGATACGCGAGGAAGACTTTGGCTTCGATGAGGTGCTTGCGGACGTCATCGGTTTCATTCGGGAACAGTTCGACGAATTCAAGCCGGCCGAGCGCGTAGATGCCCATTTCAAGCGCCGGAATGCGGAGCAGACGCCATTCGGTGTCGGCGAGAGATTGAACGAGGTTTCGTTCGGCATCGGCGGCCGGCTGGTAGCGCTGGGTGAATTCCGCGATATGGGCTTCGTAAGCGGCGGCATCGTCGCCGGGGAGCAGGACGGTCCGGCCCGTGAGCCCGGTTTTCACTGCGTTGAGAGATGAAGTGGCTTTACCGGTTTCGGAAGTGGGACCGGTCGAGAGCTGAGCATTGGCGCGGTTCGCGTCGAGTTGAGCCTGAGTGGGCATAATTGGCTGCCTGAACGTAGCACGGGAAAGGCGAAAAACGGATCGGGACGAGAGGCGAGGATTGAGGTAAATGGGACAGGTGAAAGGACATAGAAATATTTTTGCGGGCTGTGACTGGCGTTCGTACCGGAACCGACCGACGCCACTTGTCCGGAAGCGCCACATCTAGTACGCAAGGCGAGATAGCTTCCGGATTGCGTGTTAGAACTAAGCCGCTGCGCGGCGGACGCGGTTGCGTGGTGGTTTGAAGCAGGTGTAGCGGCTCTGTCGTAGTGTCGGTGGTCACAGAGAGGAGTTCTGTGACCCCACTACGTCAACGGATGCTGGACGAGCTTCAGCGCCGGAACTACACGCCAGACACGATTCGCGGTTACATTCACGCCATCAAAGACTTTGCCGGATACTTTGGCAAGTCTCCCGAAGTGATGGGTGCCGACGAAGTACGCGAGTTTCAGCTATACATGATCCGCGAGAAAAAGCTAGCGCTCAGTACGGTTGCGCTTCGCATGGGCGCGCTGCGTTTCTTGTACAAGAAGACCTTGCGGCGGCGCGACATCGATATCGACGACCTGCCCCTCGTAAGAGCGCCCAAGAAGCTTCCCGTGGTGTTGAGCCAAGAGGAGGTCGTCCGGCTCATCGAAGCTGCTCTGAATCTGCGGCACCGCACGATTCTCATGTTGCTCTATGCGACCGGACTGAGGAGAGCCGAAGCCGTCCACCTGAAGATTAGCGACATCGATACGGCGCTCATGCTGATCCATGTGCATCAGGGAAAGGGCTCGCGCGACCGCGATCTGCCCCTCACACCGAAGTTGCTCGAGGCTTTGCGCGAGTATTGGCGGTGGTGTAAGAACAAGCCTCGTACGTATCTGTTCCCGAGCCGTGTGGAACCGATTCAGCCAGAACGCCCCCTCTCCGATAAGGTCGTGTGGAATGCCTGCCATGAAGCCGCGCTACGAGCAGGGCTCACGAAGCGGATTGGACCGCATACCTTACGACATAGTTTCGCGACGCACCTACTGGAGGCCGGAACGGACCTGCGCACGATTCAGCTATTGCTCGGGCATCAGCGCCTGAAAGATACGGCGATCTATCTGCACGTGTCCCGCCGGCATTTGCAGGCGGCCATTAATCCGCTGGATCAGATCTCGATCCGGGACTTTTACAAGGACGATGGGCTTTCTAACGACGATTGATGACACGCCCACCCTGGGAGGTGGCCGATGTCATTCAGCGGGGCGGCAGTCGATTTTCTAGATCGCTATCGAAAGTCTTTGACCTGGCAGCAGGTCAAGGTCTTCAACGCCATCACGCGCTGCCGTACAGCGGCGCTTGGTGGCCATCTCGATCAGTGCGATCGCTGCCAGCATCGGACCATCTCATATAACTCTTGCCGCAACCGCCATTGTCCGAAATGTCAGGCCAATGCACGCGATAAGTGGCTTCGAGCTCGACAACAGGAGCTTCTACCCGTCACTTACTATCACGTCGTCTTCAGCGTGCCGCATCGACTTGTTCCACTCATCTGGCAGAACAAGCGAGTGTTGTTCGCTCTCCTGTTCGAGGTCACGGCCGCTACGCTACTCGAAGTAGCCGCCAACCCAAAGCGCCTCGGTGCGCTCATCGGATTCTTAAGCGTTTTGCACACTTGGGGCCAGACACTGCAACCCCATCCACATATCCATTGTGTGGTGCCAGGCGGAGGGCTATCGCCAGATCATAGTCGCTGGATTCAGTCGCGGCAAAGTTTTTTCCTGCCCGTGCGAGTGCTCAGCCGCGTATTTCGAGGTAAGTTCATAGCCGGGTTGAAGCGGCTCTTTCGCAAGAACAAGCTTCAGTTCTTTGGAGCTTGCCAGCAGTTATCAGACGCAAAGGCATTCAACGCTTTCCTGCGCCAACTTTTTCGCGAGGACTGGGTCATCTACGCCAAGCCACCATTTGGCGGACCGGAGCATGTTTTGCATTACCTGGCCCGCTACACGCATCGCGTCGCGATTTCCAATCACCGGCTACTCAATGTCACCGATCACGAAGTGACCTTCCGCTGGAAGGACTACGCGCACCACAGCAAGTCGCGCGCGATGACACTCACGCATGAAGAGTTCTTGCGCCGCTTCTTCCAACATGTCTTGCCGACCGGCTTTCCGCGTATTCGCTATTTCGGCTTTCTCGCCAATCGTCGTCGCAGTCTGCTTCTGCCGCTATGCCGTAACCTGCTCGAAGCACTGCCTTCACTTGCTGATACAGATACTTCAGTTACTTCCGTCCACTGCTGTCCACGCTGTCAAGCGCCGATGCGGATCATCGAACGATTGACTGCTTTTCAACTTCAATGCGAGGTCTACCAATTCGTTGCTGCCCTTGATAGCTCGTAACGATACTGCACTTTCGTCGCTTCGGCGTGCTCTCTGGCGGGCCTCGCTTGACGTGTGTTCACCCACCACATCCGGCGCTTCCGAGCATCTTCGAGTACCTCTTTCTGCTTCCTGGTTACCCTGCAGCCGTGACTACTCCAACAGCCAACGACAAAATTCCCCGCGCATTCTGCCGTCAACCAGCGTTGTCCGGATCATAGCGACATTCAAAATCCATAACTCGTAGTTGCCAAATCGCCGCGCAGCCGCTTCCTTCTTACGACTCGGTCCGAAGCGGCCCGGCCCAACCATCTCACCGCTTGCTCGGCTTTTACCTGCCGGGCCGCTTCCGATAGAGATCTGTCGTCACCCAGGCGCAAGCTTTCTCTTGAGCAGATACACCCAGCAAAACGCGATTCGGTTAGGAGGTAAAGCATGGGTCAATGAGGCATAGCGTGAGACAACAACAAGGTAAAAGGACGAGGCTGTCGGCGAAACTGCCCTCACTCGTTTGGAACACCAGCCGAGTACGTCACGATCGAGCAAGATTGGACTAGAATCACGAGATGCGGATCACGTTCCCGGTTGTGGTGACTGTTGGTCCAATTTCTATCAGCGCCCACCTAATCTTCGAGACCCTAGCGTACGCCATCGGGTTCTATATATATAGTCGAAATCGCCGCCGCAACGGAGATTTTCTTTGTGACTCGAATCGCTTCAGCGTGATCGCTGCTGCCGTCATAGGGGCGGCGCTGGGCAGCAGAATTCTTTACTGGTTTGAAGACCCTGTGGTCACATTGCGGCATATCTTAGAGCCAGCCTACCTAATAGCGGGTAAGACGATCATCGGCGCATTGCTGGGTGGCACCCTCGCGGTGGAGTGGACAAAGCGGAGAACTGGGATCACTCGCAGGACCGGAGATCTTTTCGCGGTTCCAATCGCGGTCGCTGCCGTGATCGGCCGTATTGGGTGCTTTCTCCACGGTCTCCCCGACAGTACTTATGGAACCGCAACCAGTCTGCCCTGGGGCGTCGACTTCGGAGACGGCATTCACCGGCACCCGACGCAGCTATATGAAGCGCTGTTCCTGGTTGCACTGGTTATTTGGCTGCGCAGACCCATCCGTCGGGAGGGCGATCGATACCGGCGGTTTCTGATCGCATACCTTACCTTCCGGCTTGCCGTGGACTTCCTCAAGCCTGGCATTGCGTTCGCCGGGCTGACTTGTCTGCAATGGGCCTGTGCAATCGGTATACTTACCTACTGGCGTGATATCCTCTTCGTCCTGACCGCTGGGAAGAAGTTCTCATGGGTGACCGCATCCGGCCCTATCTCTTCTACGACACTGCCACCTCCATCTGCTCGCAGTGCTACCGCCGTAGTGACGCCAAAATCGTCTTCGCTGACGGAAACGTCTATCTTCTGAAACGTTGCGCTCGACATGGCTCTGAGCGCGTGCTGATCGCCGACGACGTGGACTATTATCGCCGTTGCCGTGAAGTCTTCTTGAAGCCTCCGGAAATGCCCAAGATGTACAACACGCCCGTGAAATGGGGGTGTCCCTACGATTGTGGACTGTGCTCGGATCATGAACAGCACTCATGCCTGACGCTGCTCGAAATCAATGACCATTGCAATCTGAAGTGCCCTATTTGTTATGCATCGAGCGGTCCCGAGCGGCCGGAATTTCGCGATCTCTCCGTTCTGGAATCAATGCTGGATGCCATCGTGCGCAATGAGGGCAAGCCGGACGTGGTGCAGATCTCCGGTGGCGAACCTACGCTGCATCCTGATTTCTTTGCCGTGCTGGATTTGGCTAAGGCGCGTCCCATCCAGCACCTCATGGTGAATACCAACGGTATCCGCATCGCGAAAGACCCCGAGTTTGTGAAACGCCTTGCGGACTATCGCCCCGGATTCGAGATCTATCTCCAATTTGATTCTCTAAATGCCAGCCCACTGCTCGACCTCCGCGGCGCGGACTTACGCAACATACGCAGAGGTGCCATTGACAACCTGAATCGAGCAGGAATCTCAACAACTCTGGTGGTCACCGTGAAGAAGGGCGTCAACGACAACGAATTGGGGGCTATTATCGATTACGCCCTGCAACAACCATGCGTTCGCGGCGTAACCTTCCAGCCCATTCAGGCTGCAGGCAGACTGGAGCGCTTCGACCCTGCGACCGACAGGCTGACACTAACCGGGATTCGCCGCCGTATCCTGGATCAAACCCGAGTCTTCCGACCCGAAGACGTGATTCCGGTCCCCTGCCACCCGGATAGCCTGGCGATGGCATATGCGCTGAAGATCGACGGTAAGGTGATCCCGTTGACGGGTATGATCGACCCTCAGATTCTCATTAATGGTGGCCGCAACACGATCGTTTTCGAGGCTGAGGACGAGGTCCGCGGCGCCCTCTTCAAGGTCTTCGCCACGAACCATTCGCCGCAATCCGGCGCGGCGAGCCTGCGCGATCTGCTGTGCTGCCTTCCGCAGGTCGATGCTCCCGAGCTGGCTTATGACAATGTGTTCAGGGTTCTCATCATGCAGTTTATTGACGCGCATTCGTTTGATGTGCGTTCGGTCAAGAAGACCTGCGTCCACATTGCACATCCGGATGGTAGGATCATTCCTTTCGATACCTACAATTTGTTTTACCGCGACGACCTGGAGCGCACCCGCTTGAACCCGCTGCGGAAAGAGCGTGAGGCTACGGGCGATGTCTGATGCGGAGAACATGCCTGCGAAGTTCAAAGGGTCTGTTGGGAAGGGTCTTCTTCTGGGCTTGCTATTACACTTTTTGCAGTTTCTTGTTGTGCCCGGAATAGAATTTCTATTTCGCGTGTTTTACCCCCAGGACCAAGAACCTCTTGCGGCAGGCCTCCTCTTTTCGGCTTACGCCTGGAGCGTTACGCAGTTTCTGTATCTGGGGCCGGCGGTCTGGCTGGCATTCCGCAAAGGCGAACCAGAAACAGGCAAAGGTCTTCTGATCATTGCGGGCCTGGGCGTCTTGCTAAACGGAGCTTGTGATGTGAGGGCCTTTCACGCGTGGTGAGTCACCCCGGTTGAAAGCGACTTTTCGCGTCGCAATTGAGCCACCTGCAACACCGGTTTAAAGTCATATACACACCAACTTGGCGGGAAATTGTCAACATTAATCCTCATTGAGATTGGTTGAGGGAATATTTCCGAGCCGTCGGCAATCCGGAAATTGGGACTGCAAACACGCTTGCCAGGGATGCCATCGCGAGTCTGGCGGGTCGCCAGATGGATTTATAGGCATCGTCAGCGCTGAAGAGATCGAAGCGATCCAGCGCAGCGGTTCCTACTTTTCGCGCAAGGCATCGGCGAGCTGAATCTGGATTTGATCTCGAGCCAAGATTGCCATTCATAAATGTACATGCTCAGCACACAGCAGAGCAGCGGGCGGCAGGCGAAAGCGGCAGGCGAAAGCGCCTGGGTTGCAGAGCAAGCCCCCTTTGGGCCTCGGTTGCAGAGCAAGCCCCCTTGGGGCTGTCCCGCCTAATGCCATCGGGCTTCAGCGATTTCAGGCAACTTTGAGTTTTTCGGCCAGCTCGCGTTCGTATTCGGCAAAGAGAGTGGGATCGATCTCCATGGCGCGGCTCTCGATTTCACCGAGTGAAAATTCGAACCCAAGCGCGGCGGGATTGTCGAAATCGTCCTGGCGATCTTCGTGAACCGCCTGGATGAACTGGAAAGCGACTTCATCCAGACGCGCTTTGATTTTGCGCTTGCGATTCTCCTGCAGTTCGAGCAGGGCGGCGTTATCTTTCTCACGCTGGCGGCGCAAGCGGTTTTCCTGAATGCTGAGATTGTTCAACTGGCGCTGGTAGGCAAGGAACACTTTGGCTTCGATGAGGTGCTTGCGAACGGCCTCGTCTTCCTTCGGGAACAGTTCGGCAAATTCGAGACGGCCGAGAGCGTAGATGCCCATTTCGAGCGCCGGGATGCGGAGGAGACGCCATTCGGTGTCGGCGAGAGATTGGACCAGGTTCCGCTCGTCGTCAGCGGCAGGCTGGTGGCGCTCAATGGATTGAGAGATGTGCGCTTCGTAGAGGGCGGCATCGTCGCCCGGGAGCAGGACGGTGCGCCCGGTGAGGCCGGTTTTCACGGCGTTGAGAGATGAAGTGGCTTTGCCGGTCTCGGAAGTCGGACCGGTGCTGAGCTGTGCATTCTTTTGGTTGGCTGCGATTTGGGCCTGAGTGGGCATAAATTGGCTGCCTGAACGTAGCACGGGAAAGGCGAAAAACGGATCGGGGCGAGTGGCGAGAATCGAGGTAAATGGGAAAGGTGAAAGGAGATAGAAATATTTTTGCGGGCTGTGACGCACTTGCAAAGGTTGCCGAAACTAGTCGGGTAGATCCCTTGACTGGATGGATTTCTGTTACTGTGAGCCGGGCTTGCTCTTGTTTTTGTTTGTCTGGAAATAACAGAGTACAAGGTCCAACGTCCTCTTTCAAACATTTCTTATCAGTTCTGTCCTATAATTCTCCGCCCACTCCAGCTACATTAATTTTGCAAGTGCCTTCTGTGATCGTAGTTCGTACGCAATCATCCTGGCCGCGTCGTCATTATTCCGGTCCATCGTGGCCGCAAGATCGGACGGGAGCGTACGACGAGATTATGGATCAGCTTGGGATCCTGACCGACGGCAGTTGTCCGGAAGCGCCACATCTTGTACACCAGGCGAGATAGCTTCCGGAGAGCGTGTGATCCAGGATCGATCCGGAAACAATTGCACAAGACTGTTGCTAAACACTAGGAGACCAGCAATTGCCTACTCGTCGACATCGGATAGTTCAATTGGCAGCCATCGGGCTGTGCGAACCGCTTTCCTCTCAGCCGCTGGGAGGATGCCTCCTCACGTCACACCCCCCCAGCACCGTAGCTGACACGAGGCGCTCAAGATGCGTGTTTGTCCATCCAAACATCCCAGGTGATTCGACCTATGTCCTCGCCGTCCAAACCTCGGTTGGCGGCTTTGAGGGCGAGCTTGATTTGGCCGTGGTGGTAGCCCTCGTGCCAGATCATGTGCTGCAGGAATAGGAGCGGGTGGTCATAGTGCATCGTTGTCTGACGGCCAGAGGCGATCAGGGTGCGCACAGCGTTGCTAACTGCGGCTGCGCTGCGATCGAGTTCTTCGGCGAGCCGGTTGACATCGAGTTCTTTGACCCATTCACGTTGCGGGACTTCGATCGCAAGGTCGGGCGCGTCTTCGGACAGGAAAATGAGGCGCACAAAGTGCATGTGCGTGAACAGCTCAGAAACGGTGGGGCTGTCGGGCAGCGGCCGATCGGTGAGCGCGCCCGAAGGTAGTGCGCGCAACAGGTTGACGAGGATGCGGTTGTTGCGGTCCCAGGAATCGAGAAGCAGGTCAAGGAGTGTGGATTCGCTTTCGGATGGCATGTTTGGCAGTGTATATCTGGAGAACCATTCGACGTCGGCGGTCCGCTGCTTGCACGAGATCACCGGTCAAGCGGGGATTACGTGACCCTTGGCGACTAGTCGCGTTCTATGTCGCGCGAACATCTGGGAATCGCCATGCTTCCGTCGTACTTAGCTTCCCATCCTAGTTTCGGAGCCGGTCTGACGAGGGTTCTGCCGGATTTGGGAGCGAACTGAGGTAAACGTGTTTGCGTTGTCAGTGAGCCGTGTTTTACCTGCGAAGACGGGAGAGCTGATTCGCGTGGTGAAAGCGGAATTCGCGAAACGATTATCATCCCTGAAGGCGATGCGTTAGTTCGACGCCGAATTCGTAGGGCGCTTACTGCAAACGACGAAAACTCGCGCAGCGCTGGAACGCGCAACGGTGCGGCTATTTCTGAAACATCTGTATGCGGAAGGCCGACTCCCGTGCATAACTCCGAAGGAAACCGAGCCAGTCTGCGGCAGGTATTTGCGGCGATATGAAAAATATCTACGCAAAGACCGTGGTCCGATCGGTGCACCGTTTCCGGTAGAGCATTTCCACAGCGCGCGCCGATCGATCAAGAACATGCCTTTGCTGCAGCGGGGCATGACAGTGGCTTGAGACCGGATCATACTCAACACGGCCGAGGCAGCGGGAAATATCTAGATGGCGGAGTAGAAAGAGAAGTAGTTGGGATCGGTCGCGGATCATCACCCTCGAGCAGAGCTGCGAACTTGGCGGCGGACGATTCCCGTGACGCCGAGCAGCAGCAGTGACCAGGCGACCACACCCCCGCTTCCCGGTTCCGGAACCGGCGTGAGACTCGCCGAATAGGGTTGGCTGGCGTCCGGCGCGAGCCCGATCAGCGAGCCGCCGCTGGTGGGATCGCCGCTCCACCATTGCGCGCTCAAGGTGAAGACGCCCGAGTTGACAAGACCTGCCGGTACGTGCTGGTCCCAAAGAATTTGGTACAGTCCGACCGCGGGCGGAACGGGATTGTACGGCACTGTCACGCTTGCCCCGGGCGCCAAGGCCGGGAAGTCAAAAATCGTCTGTGGCGTGGCGTGAAGAAACGTACCCGCGCCCAGATTCGTCGTCACCAGCCAGTCGGTGCTGCTCTGGTTCTGAATTGCGTAGCCCCAGCCGGTCTCTAGACCGGCCGGGGTGCTCACCGTGACACCATTCGGCACGGTGAAGGTGTAGATGTCGGCCGCCATCGCCGGGACAGTCGATAAAAGAATTGCTGCAAACAAGGTCTTCATCGTTTCTCTCCTTAAGTTTCAAACTGCCGTAAGTTCACCATCGAGGATAGAGCACTTGTCCTTGGCTGAGTTCGACCACTTGCTCCGGCTCTTCCACGTCGACCGAACCGGTCTCAACGATGCGAAGCTTCGCAACGCTGTGGGGAACGTCGAGCTTCAAGATCACTTGGGCGGAGTCGCCGGGCACGAGACGATTAACGTGCAGGGGCACTCCCGGGCTAAGCAGCGTGGCTTCCCCGGAACCGGCCAACGTGTTCAACTCGATCAAGCCGAGGTGAATGGAGTTGGCGGTCGTCGATCCGTTGTTGAAGATGGTCAGCCGCACCTCTAGCTGGTTTCCGTGGCTGGCAATCTGGGTAGCTTGCATGCTCAGCCTGGTGCCGTGCGGCGGGGGCGGCGGTGGCGGCAAGGTCAAACCGCTGCCCCAGTTGCAGCCACCTACCCAAGTACCGCCGTTACTCTGATTGCCGAAGGAGGGAGTGCAGGCGAGACGCGGAAACGGCCAGCCTTCAAAGAAGGCCGGGCGGTACACACCCAGGCCGCCCTGCGAGACCGGATCGGAAGGCGGCTCGAAGAGATTGGCGAGCATAGTTTGACTCGGGGGTTGGTATTGAAAGCTTTGGCTTGTACCGTTCGCCGGAGTGGTTTGTAGGCTGATGGCCAGCCAATCGCCGTCAGCCAGGATGGTTCCCGTGCCGGGCTGGTTGGCGAATCCGCTGGTCGCATAATCCGTAGGGTTGCTGTAGACGGAGTAGGCGGGAGTCCAGAATGGATGGGATATAGGAGTATACGGAGCGTTATAGAATGCCTCTGCCACATAGGCATAAGGCTGGCCCGTCAACGGAAGTATCCCCCAGCCCCAACCGGTCTCAACAGGGGTGTTCGGATAATAGCTTCCAATGGCATAGGCGGCGGGCATGAGGTTCTCGTAGGCGGCTGCCTTGATGGCCGGTAGCATGGCTTGCAGCAACTGCGAGGTAGTGGTCGATTGCCAGTACCAGGGAGAGCCGGGGTCGAGCGTCGAGACCTCCTTCGTCCCGAGCGCCTCGAGTTTGCCCCAGTCCTGATAGATGAGCTCGAACAACGTGCCCGTAGTGTTGGCTTGGGCGATAAATTGATTGGTCGCCTGCTGCTCCAGTTGCCCGATGGTCGAGGTCAGATCGACGGTCTTGTTCCCCTGCTGATTCGTCGTGAGTGAGGCGCCGAAATTGAAGAACAAATCAGCCAGGCCAAAGGCGGGTCCGGCCTCCGGTATGAAGCTGCCTAGACCCAAAAACAGGTTCACGAGGGGTGAAGCCAAGCTCGGAGCCGGGGCCGCGGGCGGCGCCGGAATCGTGGCTTTGACGTCGTTATAGGCGCTCAGTTGGGAGCCGAGGGTGACGGTTCCGCTGCTCGACCAAAGGTTCGTCACTTGCGTTTGGAAGCCGCGAATGTTGCTGACATAGACAAATTCATCGAGAAGTTGGCCACGGACCGTACAGTAAGCGCTGCTGCTAGTGCCGCAATCATTCCCTTGACGGTCTTTTGTTATGGCCGTCAAAGGGGTCTGATACGTCGTGCCGATATTCACGACTAAATCGCCATACAGATTTCTGGGGTTGACCGTGGGGTCGCAGGGAGGAGGCAGACCGGGGAGTGGGGGCTTGCACACGTCCTGAAGAATCGCGCTAAATGCGTTGACTTCGTCGGTTCCGGCCGGATGCGGAAAAGCCACGGGGGCTTGGGCCACAATACCGTAGAGGTCCAGATTGGCCAGCCCGGTCGGATCCGCATTCAACGGACTGTACCAGTTGCCGCGTCCGCGCGCCAGCACGCCATGCAGCTCGCCGGTCGGCGCTTGGCCGTTCACGTTCACGGGGTAGACCGAACTGGACTCTCGGGCTCGTTGGCGTGGATTCGGGATGCCGGCGGCCGGCGCGATCGCTCCTACCAGCGAGTAGGTATCATTCGGTGTGAGATACACCATCGTTTCCCAGTAGCCGCCGAGTTTGGCGATAACTTGAGCGAGAGGGTAGAAGCGAGCATCTCCGTCCGTGCCGAAATTCCAATTGGCCGGGATCGGATGGCCGTTGCTGGCGAGAAAGAGCAAAGTCCCTTCGTCTGTGAAGTTCGAGGTGATAATGCCGAGGTCTCCGATCAGACGATGAATCTCAGTGTCGGACTGGGCGGTGCAGTAGGTGTTGTTGACCGTCGCTCCCGCATTGGGATTTTCCCGCATTACCTTCACCAAATGAAACGCATTCTGGCCGTCGCAGTTGACGCGGTAGGAGTCAGCCACCGTATAGGTGTTCTGTCCTACGGTGATGGTTCCGTCGGTGGTCATGTCGTAGCGAACAAAGTCCATTTGGGTGAAGGTGTAGTTGCCATTGGAGTCCTGCGCCAGCTCGCCGTCCAAGGGAAGCGTGCCGTATCCTCTTTGCAGAGCCGTCTTTGGATTCCGTCCTGCATTCCCGATGAAGATGAAAGGTATCGCGGAGTTGATCCCTTGTATGTCCGTGTAGGCTCCGAACGGCGTCAATGCCTGGGCGACGCCACTGAGCGCAATCCCATAGCTACCGACAGCATTGATTATAAGGAGCGGGCCCCCGCTTGTCGTTTGAATCTGTTTCAGCGCATTGTTGACACTAGCGGCATCCGTGTAGGTCTGATCTAACACCTTAAGGGGCGGGTTCAGATGCCCGTTGATGATGTTGGGCTGCCGCTGGAGCGCAAGCAGGTGAAAGCCCGGGTTCTCGCCGCAGTAGGTGGTGCTGCCGACGGTGATATCGCCGGTCGAAGGATCCAAGTGGATGGGGAAGACCGTCTGCACCGGATCATCTGACGCGGGGGAAGGCGGTTGCGGGCAGGCGGATTGCCCGAACGCAGCCGGGGCAGCAGCCGCCAGACAAAGCGCTAAGGCGAATACCGCCGTAACAGTCCGATAAATCCCGTCGCGTGAGAGGGGATCCACTAAGATCGTTTTCATATAGTCCTTTCTCGCCTGAAACGGGCAGCCTGCTTGGCTCGGTCCTACATTTTGAAACATCAGCCATTCTCCTTTTTTTCTGACAACAACCCGCGGAATACAGCAACTATTCGTCCGTCAAAAGGTTAAGCGCAAAGCGCGGGCTGTTTCAGATCATGAAAAGACGGATAATCATTTCCGCTGATATCCTCCTTAAAGGGGTCGGCTTTAAAGAGGCCGGCGCGTACCGTGGAAGCGGATGACAGCAGCACTGCGAAGCGCGTTCACACGATACCAGGAGGCGGCAGTGGTAAAGTCCTCCCGCAGTAGCGCTGCTTGGGCGTGTTCGAAGGTATTCTCGCGGTCCAGTTGATAGCTGTTCTGTGCATCGCAGGGTATTTCTCCGCCCGGCGCTATCGCTGGGATGCGGTGGACAGGGATTCTCCTCATACTCTCGAAATTGAGCATGCCATTGTCGATGAAGATTTTTTCGCGAACCATTTGGAGCGGACTCCATGAAGTAACCGACATTCCCTCCACGACAGAATCGCTGATGGGGCTCCCATCATACACCATTTCGTCGGGTGGAACAGGTGACTGTAGAACGGCGATTCCGGCGGAGGTCCCGTTGTTTGTGGAATCCAGCTGAAGCCAATCCCTGATTCCCAGCCCTTTGAGTGGAAGCCCAACATTGAACACCAGATTGCGCCGCGGGACGGTCAGATTGGAAAAATAGGCAGATAAATCGCCGGTAACGGCCCGTCTCTAACAACCAGCACACTTGTCAAGCGATTTTGAACACACTTTCTCTGCACGCGCTCCGGGGTGCGTTTGCAAGGCGCTGCTAACGACTTAAACTGATACGCCATACGATCCGAAGGCCCGTCGTTTAATCTTTCGGGCGGAACTCAGTCCGACCCAACCATCTCTCCGGTCAAACATCGACCATGATTACTTTTTCGAACTCCCTTTTAGGGAGCGGAACGCTCGATCAGTGTTTCGGTGATCGACTTCACACCATAGGCCGTTACGAGCTATCCCGCGTACGAACCGACTTCTAGCGCCGGCTGAAAACTCCGTTGCTGGCGCCACATCCAATACAGACTAACGGCGAGTTTGCGTGCCATCGCTACTTTGGCAATCCGTCGTTCACGACGCATCGCCAGGCGCAGGAACTTGCTGCGCCACTCGGGGTCAAAGCGAGCCGCGGCTTGTGCTGCCTCTACCAGTAGAAAACGCAACAGAGTATTGCCTTGTTTGCTGATATGGCCCAGCCGTCGATGAACACCGCTCGAGGACTCTGCCGGGATCAGCCCGACGTAACTTCCGATTTGCTTTCCACACTGGAAGCGCTCCGGGTATCCCACAATCAGCACAAACGCCAGCGCCGTTACCGGCCCCACTCCCGGATGAGTCATCAGAAGCCGGACCTCAGGACGTTTCTCCGCTTCCTGCTGCACAGCTGCAGTGAGCTCGTCTACGCTCTTATTCAATTGATCCAGCAGAACCAGCAAATCCCCTCGCCGTCGTGTCGCCCACGGCCCGAGTGGTAACTGCTCCAGTCGCTTTCGACCCTGCGCACTCCGCAGCCCACCTTTTCGCTGGATTCCTTCGTTCATCGCTATCGCCTGCAATTGATTCAGGACCCGCGTCCGCATCTGCACCACTCGATGACGATGCCAAAGTAATTGCTGCAGATCGCGATCCTCCAGACTGGACATCCATACTCTGGGAAAGCGACCCTCCATCATCAGCTTGAGCAGAAACTGAGCGTCTTGCCGATCTGTCTTCTGTTTCCGCACACGCATGGCTGCGATCTGGGCGGCATCTCCAATCCACACCTCGAACTCCAGCTCCATCAGCAATCGTTCGAACCATCGCCTATGGCCGGTTGCTTCCAGCCCTACTCTTACCTTGACTGCTCTCAACTTTAAATCGCGATAGAACTTCTCCGCTTCCCCATCACTGTGCTTTAACCTGTGCTCGCTGTAGTCTCCTGTTTCCGTATCCACCATTGCGATTTGCTGCACGCTCGGGTGATAATCACAACCAATAATCAGCATCTTCAGCTCCTTTCTCCCGAGCCTTCGTTCGTTGCTACAAGTCTAAAAGCGCCGTTGTTATGGAATCAGTGTTTACGAATTGTGTCCGGGCGGTCGGCAAGACAGAAGTTGAGACTGCAAACACGGTTATCGGCCAGGGATGCCATCGCGAGTGTGGCGGGTCGGCACATGGATTTATAGGTATCGCCAGTGCTGTAGACATCGATATGGTATTGCGCGCGCGAACGAAATCCAGAGCACCCCGAGCCATGTCGCCGCCGCCGATCCAGCGCCCGAGCTGAATCTCGAGTCAAGCGGCGCTCAGGTATGAGTAGATACTTTGCTTTCTACTCAATGCGGCTGCGTAGATGATGCACGTAGCTTTTCAAGGCTAACAAGCAGACGATTAGCAATGCTATGGCGAGCGGCGTTCCCTTCAACGTGAGAAAGGCCGCTACGATCAACAGCGCGTACAGAATCAGGGCTGTTCGCAGGCCGATTACGCTTCGGGATGGCTCACCTGGTGTCATTGCGCAGGCATGTTGTAGGCGAACGAAAAGGCCAAGCGGATCTGATATCCCTTGAAGTCGGCCGGCAATGGCGGCAACGGATTCGACATGCTGAGCCCTGCTACGGCGGCGCGGTCAAGTGGCTCCGAGCCGGACGGATCGGCCGTTACCAGCTTGGGAATAGTGCCATCCCGGCTGATGACGAATTCCACCACGGTGCGCCCGCGCAGAGTTCCCATACGGGCACTCTCGGGAATCACACGACGCCAGTTCGCACGGACAATCGCGAGGATCTGCCTCAGATATGGTTTGAAATCGGCTCCTTGCGGATCGCTCTGCAATTCTACTGCGGCGTGCTGTTCTTCGCGGCGGCCGATGACGCCGGGTGCGCCAGTGCTCGGCTCAGTGGGCGAATCGTCACTGATGACGAGGTGTCTTCCGTTGGCATTCTGTGCCAATCCATTGATGGCCGCCTGCACGGCGGACTTCGGCGGGGCGAGTTTCGGATGAGCGCTGGGCGGCGCTTCGGTTCCGACATTCTGGAACGGTCCAGTGGAGGGTTCGGGCGGGGGAGGCGCGCTGATTCCATTTGGGGACCCTGGGGGGAGCGGCGCCGGCGGTTGATTCAAGGCAACGGCTGGAGCTTCGGGAAGAATCCGGGGCGGGTTCTTCAGGGGGCGCGGAGCGGGGGACTGCTTCGGCAGCTCAAAATGTTTTACGCTCGGTCTGGGCGCGGCAGGCTCGGCGTGTGATTGCCGGGAAGCGAGCAAGTCCGCCAAATCGATTTGCTTCGAGAGTTTCTGGCGATTGGGCGCTCTCTGCGTCATCACATCGGGCGGAAGATAAAGCGGGATGCGGTGGACGATGACGGTTCGCTGCGGCTCGACGCGGTTCGCAAGGCTCGGCATCTGGACAGCAAAAAAGAAGACAATGAGGTGCAGCGCGATGGATGCGGCGAAGATGCCGGTCCATTGCGGGCGCGAGCGCTGAGGCCATTCCAGCAGCAGATTCAGCTCGATGGGAGAAGGCGGAAGGACAGCAGCCGCACCTTGGGCGACGCCGGGACGGACCTCGCCTGATTCAGCCAAGGTTACAAAGACATTCGCCATACCGCTCGGAAGGAAAGGACGCCGTCGGAGGTGAGAAGGTTGCCCGATCACTGGGAAGAAGTCAGGTTCGGAGCCGGATCGTCTCTGAGACTAAGTCTGCGTGTTCCTTGATTTTAGCAAGAATTGCCTCTGCGAGGCGGAGGGCGTTGGCGGCCTGGAACGCGTCAACTACAGGAGCCGTGCGATTCCGTACGGCCTCAAAAAACGAGGTGAGTTCCAATTGGAGGGGTTCGCCATGGGCGACCGGAAGCTGCTCGAACCCGATCTCGCTTCCTTTGAAAACGCTCCCTGACGGTCGCGGTTCCGTGCAAGCTTTGAAAACGCTCCCTGACGGTCGCGGTTCCGTGCAAGCTTTGAAAACGCTCCCTGACGGTCGCGGTTCTGTGCAAGCTTTGAAAACGCTCCCTGACGGTCGCGGTTCTGTGCAAGGCGAGATGGCGAGGCGGACGGCGTCCTGGCGCTGGTAATCGACAGAAATGTACTCGCCCGGTTGAAACAGGCGCAGTTTGCGAACCTTCTCCGTGGAAACGCGGCTGGCGGTCAGGTTAGCGATGCAGCCGCTTGCGAATGACAGCCGCACATTAGCGATATCCACACGCGCTGAGAGGACCGAAATTCCCGCAGCCCGGATCTCTTCGGGCATTTCTTTGGTAAAGCTCAAGACAATATCAAGATCGTGGATCATCAGATCGAGCACGACGTCGATGTCCAGGCTTCGAGGCGTGAAAACACTCAAACGGTGAACTTCGAAGAAGAGCGGAATGGTGAGCGCTCTCTCAAGCACCGCTATAGCGGGATTAAAGCGCTCCAGATGCCCCACCTGGAGAATGCGTCCGCGCGCTTTTGCAAAACGGGCGAGGTGCTCGCCGGAGGCAGAGGATGCGGCGATCGGTTTTTCGACGAGCACATCGACCCCGCTGTCGAGCAGGCGGGTTGCGATCGATTCATGCGTGATGGTGGGTGTAGCCACGATCGCGGCGTCCAAAAGGCCGGGAACTTCTTCGATTGCGGCGAATGCTTGGGAGCGGTGATCCCGAGCAAGCTGCCGGGCTCCTTCTAGATCGGTATCGACGATGGCGGCCAGTTCGACATTCTCAAGCCCATCGAGCACGCGAATGTGATTCCGCCCAAACGAGCCTGCGCCGACGACGGCCACACGAAGTTTTTTCATTCGTTGCCAGGCTCGGCAGCCGGATAGCCGACAATTGCAATATTTGCTTCGTTGGCTCGCTGCAACATCTCGTGTTTGTCCAGCAGCAGGGTGCGGCCGGCGTCGACGGCGAGTGCTGTGGTCCGGGTCTCAAGCATGGTTTCGATTGTTAAAAGGCCAGCAACGGGAACATCGAACAGCAGATGGGCTCGCCCACGCGACACCTTCACCAGGCGCAATGGCTTTCCGTTAGTCAGCGCGGCTGCCCGGCGCAACATGGCATCGGTACCCTCCATTGCTTCAGCGGCAACGCACGCCTTTTCACTGATAGCAACGCTCTGACCGATATCAACTGATGCCAGAACAGCCGCGACTCGGCGGCCGTATCGAATATCTGTTTCCTCTTCCTTGGTCGGCTTGCGGCGTGTAAGCACGCCTTCGGGCGCCAGGAGCGGTTTCAGCAGGCGGGTGGAATCCACCAACTCGATTCCCTCTTCGCGCAGGATTTTCTGTACACCGCCAATTAAACCAGCCGTGTTTTTCTCTTTCAAAGAAGTGAGCAGCTTCAGGAGACGCCAATCGGGAGTAAGCGAGGAGAAGATGCTGACGTGCTTGACCTGCCCGGTCATCATCACTTCCGAGATGTTTTCGCGTTTCAGGATATCGATCAGCTTGCCGAGCTGGCCGATATGGATCCAGTGGAGGGAAGGGGCAATGGCGGCGAGCTCGGGCGCAGCCTCATTCTCAATCGCAACTACGACAACCTCATGCCCCTCGCGCCGCGCCGTTTCAAGCGCAAGCAGCGGAAAACGGCCGTTACCGGCGATCATCCCGTAGCGCCGAGGAGAGCAATCTGTCACTTCACAAACCCATTCGGAGAAGTACGGACGAAATCGAGCAGTTCCCGCACCTCATCGGTATGCGGAATTTCTTCTTCGATGCGAGCCAGCGCCTGGGACGTGTTCAGATTAGCGCGAGTCAGCAGCCGGAACGCATTCTGCAAGGGTTCAATGGCGCCAGGGTCGTATCCGTGCCGTTCCAAGCCAATTCGATTCGCGCCGTAGATCTGAGCCTCATGATCGGAGGCAGTGATTGAATACGGCAGCACGTTCTGCTTGATCACGCTATAACTGCCAATCATGGCGTGGCGTCCAATCCGGCAGAACTGGTGAATGGCGCAGAGGCCGCCAATATTCGCGCAGTCTTCGACGGTGACGTGGCCGGCGAACGTTACGCCGTTGGCGAGGATAGTGCGGTTATGAATGATGACATCGTGCGCGACGTGGACGTAGGCCATGAGCAGATTGCCGTCGCCGATAGAGGTGAGCATGCCGCCGCCTTCGGTTCCACGATGGATGGTCACGAACTCGCGAATAGTATTGCCATCGCCTATGCGCGTTTCCGACGGCTCGCCTTTGTATTTCTTGTCCTGGGGCGTAACGCCGCAAGAGGAGTACGGATAGAACAGATTGTCCTTGCCGACAGTCAGCTTGCCTTCCAGATAAGCGTGGGCGAGCAGGCGGGTGCGCGCACCGATAGTTACACCGCTTCCAATGATGCAGTAGGGGCCGATTTCGGCTTCAGGAGAAATGTCGGCGTCTGGGTCAATAATCGCTGTCGGGTGAATCGCCATCCTTTGCGTGTTCAGAGGAGCGAGTGTTCACGCCATCTGGGGCTCGGGAACTTGCGGCGGCGGAGCTTTGAAAGCTTCCGCAACGCGGTCGGTGAGAGTACACATCAGCGTGGCTTCCGCCACTACCTGCCCATCGACTGTTGCGAGGCCTTGAATCTTTGCGACGGCGTGTTTCAACCGCAGCATCTTCATCTCGATACGCAACTGATCTCCGGGCACTACCGGCTTGCGGAATTTGGCGTTTTCCACGGCTGCCAGATACATAATGCGGCCGCGGGTGTGAGGCGCCATTTTCCCCACGAGAATGCCTGAGACCTGGGCCATCGCTTCAATGATCAGCACGCCCGGCATGACGGGAAATCCAGGAAAATGTCCGGTGAAATGCGGTTCATTCACCGTCACATTCTTGAGGCCAACGATAGAATCGTCATGGATCTCGACAATCCGGTCGACCATGAGAAACGGAAAGCGGTGCGGCAGGACAGCCGAGATCTCTTGAACATCCATCGATGTCATGGGAGCCTCAATTATAACAGCCGATGCACCCTCTCCTCCGCTATTGCACTGAGAGAAAAGCAGATATCATCGCCTTCATTCGCGAGTTGGTGGAATGCGAATCGCCGAGCGACTCGCCGGAGGCGGTGAATCGATTGGTTGATCTGTTCATTGAGCGGAGCAGGGACATCGCATCGGCCAAAACGATCCGATCACCTGGGTATGGGAAGCACCTGCGACTCGAGTTCAAACTGCCTGGGCGCAAAAAATCCGGCCAGATTCTCGGAGTGGGGCATTCGGATACTGTGTGGCCGCTCGGAACGTTGTGTGAGATGCCCTTCCGGCAGGCGAAGGGACGCCTGTGGGGGCCGGGCGTGCTCGATATGAAATCGGGTCTGGCGTTCTTTCTTTATGCGGCGCGCGCCTTACGGGATTTAGATATTTCCGCGCCGTGCAAGGTTGTGCTCTGGCTGGTGTCAGACGAAGAAACAGGGAGCAGAACGTCCCGCGGAATCACAGAAGCCGAAGCGAGGCGGAGCGAGTGCGTACTGGTTCTGGAGCCCGGGACGGGTCTCGACGGGAAGCTAAAGACCGCGCGCAAAGGGGTGGGGAACTACAGCATCGAGGTTGAGGGCAAGGCGTCTCACGCCGGGGTGGATTTCGCCAGCGGGGCGAGCGCGATTGTGGAAGCGGCCCGGCAAATCGAGAAGATCTCCGGGTTTACCGATCTGAGCCGCGGTACGAGCGTAAATCCCGGTGTAATTAAGGGTGGGACCCGCACAAATGTAGTGGCGGCCGAGACACGGATCGATGTGGATATCCGGGTAGCGCGGTTGCGGGACGCCGAATCATTGAACCGGAAATTTCGAGCACTGCATGCCTTCGATAGGCGCTGCAAGCTCCGTGTGAAAGGCGGGCTGAACCGGCCTCCAATGGAGCGCACGAAGGTCATCGCAGCCCTTTTTGTGAAGGCCAAGAAAATCGGCTCCGAAATGGGCCTTCAGCTTGAGGAATCTTCGACCGGCGGCGGATCGGACGGCAACTTCACGGCCGCGCTTGGCGTGCCGACCCTCGACGGGCTCGGCGGAGTTGGCGAGGGAGCCCATGCGGTGAACGAAAGCATTCTCGTCAATCGCATCGCGGACAGGACAGCGCTGCTGGCTGGACTGTTGAGCGGGTTATAGCCACTACCAAGAGCCGTATCTGGTTGACAACGGGAACACTTCCCTTATAAACTGAGAAAGTTTGGCGAGTTGATTCTTCGGCCTCCGAGCTACCGTGTCTGAAGGGGAAATCCTCTGGATAGGCATCCGGCCGGAAGTCGGGCCCCGCTGTTGGACCAATAAGCTCTTTTCTTTCAGCAGAAAGGAAGGGTGACGTTGATTCCGGCATGGGCCGTTACCCGAAGCAGTTACCCTCGCGGTTGGGGCTGGTGAAGACGCTATATCAGCCTCCTGGTAGTTAATCAAAAGCAGCCGGCCTGTTGGACAAAGATAGGTTCGAGCCTGTAAATAAGCCCTGAAGCGGGCCATTTCGATTTTTTAATTTACACGTTCGCTGCTTGCGGCTATGTTGCGCGCGGCGGGCGAGTGAAGGTTTATCGTTCGAGAGGATATTCGTGCCGACTTTTAATCAACTTGTGCGCAAGGGCCGCAAGGCGACCCGGTACAAGACCGCCAGCCCCGCGCTGCAGTCCTGTCCGCAGCGCCGCGGTGTTTGCACCCGTGTATACACGACCACTCCGAAGAAGCCCAATTCGGCTCTTCGCAAGGTGGCGCGTGTGCGGCTCACCAATGGCATCGAAGTGACCACCTATATTCCGGGTGTCGGCCATAATCTGCAGGAGCATTCGATTGTGCTGATACGCGGCGGGCGCGTGAAGGATTTGCCTGGGGTTCGCTATCACGTGGTGCGGGGAACGCTCGATACCGCCGGCGTTGCGAACCGCAAGCAGGGGCGTTCCAAATATGGCGCCAAGCGTCCGAAGGGTGGAGCGGCGGCAGCACCGGCGAAGGGAAAGAAGTAAAGATATATGCCGCGCAGAAGACGACCCGAGCCCCGAGAAGTGCTTCCCGATCCGCTGTACAACTCGACCCTGGTTGAGAAGTTCGTGAACTCGATGATGTGGGACGGCAAGAAGAATACCGCCCAGAAGATTTTCTATCAAGCCATGGATGTGCTGCGCGAACGGTCGGGCGACGATCCTTTGAAGGCGTTCAAGAAGGCCGTCGAGAATGTGAAGCCGATGCTGGAAGTGAAAACCCGCCGCGTGGGTGGCGCGAACTACCAGGTGCCGGTGGAAGTTGCCCAGAACCGCCGCATCAGCCTGGCGCTCCGCTGGATTATCACGAATGCCCGGACGCGCCCAGATAAAAGCATGGCCGACAAGCTGGCAAACGAGTTGAGCGATGCGGCGAATATGCGGGGCGGCGCAGTGAAGAAGAAGGACGATGTGCACCGCATGGCCGAAGCCAATAAAGCCTTCGCGCACTATCGCTGGTAAGAAGAGAAGACAGAAGTTCAGAAGTGAATTGATATGCCTCGCACCATACCGCTAGAGAAATTGCGCAATATCGGAATCATGGCGCACATCGATGCCGGTAAGACCACTACGACCGAACGCATTCTGTACTACACCGGCCGTACGCACAAAATCGGCGAAGTGCACGAAGGCACCGCAATCATGGACTGGATGGCGCAGGAGCAAGAGCGCGGCATCACCATTACGTCGGCGGCGACCACCTGCCAGTGGCACGACGTCACCATTAACATCATCGACACACCGGGCCACGTCGACTTTACGGCTGAGGTGGAGCGCAGCTTGCGCGTCCTGGACGGCGCTTGCGCGGTTTTCGACGCGGTTGCGGGCGTGCAGCCCCAATCTGAGACAGTCTGGCGCCAAGCCGATAAATACGGTGTTCCGCGAATTTGCTTTATCAACAAAATGGATCGCGTTGGAGCCGATTTCTATCACTCGGTGGATACGATTGTAGACCGGCTGAATGCGCGGCCCGTGCCGATTCAGTTGCCTGTCGGCGCCGAGGATCAGTTTAAGGGCGTTGTGGACCTGGTCAGGATGAAGGCTCGCATCTGGCGGGACGAAACGCTGGGGGCTGAGTACGACGATGTCGAGATTCCGGCAGATCTTCTGGAGAAGGCGAAAGAGTGTCGCGACAAGCTGATCGAAGCAGTTTCGGAAACCGAAGATGTGCTGATGGAGAAGTACATCGAAGGGCAGCCGATCACCGAACAGGAACTGATGGCGGGAATTCGCAAGGCCACCATCGCTCAAAAGATTTTCCCGGTTATTTGCGGGTCTTCGTTTAAGAACAAAGGCGTGCAGAATCTGCTTGACGCGGTTTGCGACTACCTGCCTTCGCCGAATGACATTCCTCCGATAAAGGGCGTGGCAATCGATAATCCCGATGAAGTAATGGAGCGCAAGGCGAGCGATTCGGAACCATTCTCGGCGCTGGTCTTCAAGATCATGACCGATCCGTTTGTCGGCCAGCTCTGCTTTATTCGGGTGTATTCGGGCAAGTTGAACGCCGGCGATTCCATTTATAACGTCAGCAAGGGCCGCCGCGAGCGGGTGGGGCGGCTTGTCAAAATGCACGCCAACAAGCGCGAAGAGATCCAGGAAGTGCTGGCGGGCGATATCTGCGCGGCCGTGGGTTTGCGGCAGGTCGTGACGGGTGACACGATTTGCGATGAGAAACATCCGATTCTGCTGGAGTCAATCGACTTCCCGGCGCCGGTGATTCAGCTCGCGATCGAGCCGAAGACCAAGGCTGATCAGGAGAAGCTGGGTGTCGCGATTCAGAAGCTGGTTTCAGAAGATCCTACGCTTCGCGTCAATACCGACCCCGAAACCGGTCAGACAATTTTGGCCGGCATGGGCGAGCTTCATCTGGAAATCATCGTGGACCGGATGCAGCGCGAGTTCAACGTTGGCGCAAATGTCGGCAAGCCGCAGGTGGCCTATCGCGAAACGATTCGCAAACGCGCGGAATACGATTACACCCATAGGAAACAGACTGGCGGCAGCGGCCAGTACGCGCGCGTCAAGCTGAGCGTGGAACCGGATACGGAGAAGGACTTCGAGTTTGTCAACGAAATAAAGGGCGGCAATATTCCGAAGGAATTTATCCCGGCCATCGAGAAGGGAGTGGTTGAGGCGCTCGAGGGCGGCATTCTGGCCGGATATCCGCTGAACAACATCAAAGTGACCGTATTCGACGGCGCCTATCACGAGGTGGACTCGTCGGAAATGGCCTTCAAGATCTGCGGCTCCATTTGCGTGAAGGAGGCTGCGTCGAAAGCCAAACCGGTACTGCTGGAACCGGTGATGCGCGTCGAAGTGACGGTCTCGGAAGACTACATGGGAACCGTGAACGGGGACCTGATTTCACGGCGCGGGCGATTGGAAGGCACCGAGATTGTAGGCGGCACGCAGATTATCAAAGCGATGGTGCCGCTGTCAGAGATGTTTGGTTACGCGACCGAGCTGCGCTCGCGCACGCAGGGCCGCGGCAGCTTCACAATGCACTTTGGCCAGTACGAAGAAGTTCCAAAGAACCTGGCCGAGGAGATTATCAACCGTAATAAGGGTGGGATCGCAACCAAGTAGAGGGAGCACGTACAATGGCGAAAGAGAAATTTGACCGCAGCAAGCCGCACGTCAATATAGGGACGATCGGGCACATCGATCACGGCAAGACCACGCTGACAGCAGCGATCACAAAGACGCTGGCCAAGCACAACCCGAAGAACAAGGTCCGGAGCTTCGATTCCATTGACAATGCGCCGGAAGAGAAGGCGCGCGGCATCACCATTGCGGTGGCGCACGTGGAGTACGAGACGGCTAAGCGGCACTATGCGCACGTCGATTGTCCGGGCCATGCCGATTACATCAAGAACATGATCACCGGAGCGGCGCAGATGGATGGGGCCATTCTGGTTGTTGCTGCCACGGACGGTCCGATGCCGCAGACCCGCGAGCACATTCTGCTGGCGCGGCAGGTAGGCGTGCCGCATATTGTGGTGGCGCTGAACAAGGTCGACATGGTGGACGACCCGGAGCTGCTGGAACTGGTGGAGCTGGAAGTACGCGAGCTGCTGAAGAGCTATCAGTTTCCGGGTGACGATCTGCCGGTGGTGCAGGTGAGCGCGCTGGGCGCCTTGAACGGCGAAGCGAAATGGGAAGCGGCGGTCGATGAGCTGATGGCCAAGGTGGATGAGTACATCCCGGTGCCGGAGCGCGCGATAGACAAGCCGTTTCTGATGCCGATTGAAGATATTTTCTCGATTCAGGGCCGCGGCACGGTGGTGACGGGGCGCATTGAGCGGGGCATCTGCAAGGTGGGCGAAGAGATGGAGATCGTCGGGTTTCGGGACACGCGCAAGACGGTAGTAACGGGCGTGGAGATGTTCAAGAAGCTGCTGGACGAAGGGCGGGCCGGGGACAATGTGGGGCTGCTGCTGCGCGGCATTGAGAAGAACGATGTGGAGCGCGGGCAGGTGATTGCGAAGCCGGGGACCATTAAGCCGCACAAAACATTCAAGGGCGAAGTATACGTGCTGTCGAAGGAAGAAGGCGGGCGGCACACGCCGTTTTTCAATGGCTACCGGCCGCAGTTCTATTTCCGCACTACGGATGTGACGGGCGTGGCGAAACTGCCCGAGGGCATGGAGATGGTGATGCCGGGCGACAACGTGTCGATCGAAGTAGAGCTGATTACGCCGGTAGCGATGGACAAGGGCTTGCGCTTCGCCATTCGCGAAGGCGGACGGACGGTGGGGGCCGGTACGGTCACCGAGATTGTGGAGTAAGAGGAAAATCGATCGGAGCGGCGCCCGGGCGGCACCGCTCCCATAAAAGAGAACATATGAACAAAGACCGCATCCGCATCCGGCTCAAGGCCTACGATCACCGCATTCTGGATCAGTCGACATCTGAGATTGTGGACACTGCCCGCCGCACCGGTGCGCAGGTGGCTGGCCCCATCCCGCTGCCGACCTTGAAGAACCGCTACACGGTTCTGCGGTCGCCGCACGTGGATAAAAAATCGCGCGAGCAGTTTGAGATTCGAACGCATAAACGCTTGCTGGACATTCTCGAGCCCCAGCAGGAGACGGTTGACGCGCTGATGAAGCTGGATCTCCCGGCGGGCGTGGATGTGGAGATCAAGGCATTCGGTAAGAAGTAGGACGAGGTTGAGGCTTAGGTAAGAAAAGCATGAGTCCAGGAATTCTCGGCAAGAAAATTGGCATGACGCAGGTGTTTACCCCAGAAGGGCAAGTGGTTCCTGTAACGCTGGTCAAGGCGGGCCCGTGCGTGGTGACACAACGGAAAACTCCGGCGACGGACGGCTACGATGCCGTGCAGCTCGGGTTGGTGGAGTATGCGAAAAAGCCCAACAAGCCGATGGCAAAGCACCTGGCAAAGTCGGGGGCCGAGGGTGTGAAGTTTCTGCACGAATTTCATTTGGGGCAGGGCAATAGCGAGGGTGACCTGAAGCAGGGTGACCGCGTGCTGGCCGATGAGTTCAAGCCAAAAGACGTGGTGGACGTGATTGGGACGAGCAAGGGCCGCGGATTCGCGGGTTTGGTGAAGCGCCATCATTTCCGCGGTGGTCCGGCCTCGCACGGTTCCATGTTTCACCGTGCGGCTGGGTCGATTGGCGCATCCAGCTTCCCGTCGCGCGTATTTCCCGGCATGAAGATGGCTGGCCGCATGGGTACGGATCAAGTGACGGTGCGCAACCTGGAAGTAATCAGCGTAGATACCGACGACAACATTATCGCCGTGAAGGGCGCCGTGCCCGGGCCGAACGGCGGTTACGTGATGGTGCGCCGGGCGAAACGCTAGGCCAAGAATAGCGCAAGGAAAAGACAATGCCGAGTGTAGATATTGTGGACCTGAACAACGCGACCGTCGGCTCTATTGAGCTTTCGGACGCGGTCTTCGGCGCCGAAGTGAATGAAGCGCTGCTGTATGAAGCGGTGCGGCAGTATACGGCCGCGCGGCGCTCTGGAACAGCGGCCACTAAGACGCGCCACGAAGTATCCGGTTCGGGAAAGAAGCTTTGGAAACAGAAGGGCACCGGACGCGCGCGCATGGGGTCCATCCGGTCGCCGCTTTGGCGGCATGGCGGCACGGCGCATGGGCCGCAGCCCCGCAGCTATGAATACAAGCTGCCTCGCAAGATGGTGCTGGGAGCGTTACGCTCCGCTCTATCCGCCAAGCTGCGGGATGGCGAGCTCCGGGTTGTCCGCGCGTTCGAACTGGCCGATCACAAGACCAAAAATATGATGAACGTCCTGGGTAACCTGCAAGCGAAGAAAACGGTTCTGCTGGTGGAAGCGGGCGAGAATGTGAAGCTTACTCGTGCTTCGCGCAACCTGCCCGGGGTAAAGCTGCTGCCGCCCAAGGACGTGAATGTCTACGATCTGCTGCGGTATCAGGAAGTGCTGTTGAGCGAAACGGCGGCCAGAAAACTTTCGGAGGCGCTGGCAAAATGAACGTTTATGATGTAATCCGCCGCCCGCTTATCACGGAGAAAGCGCATGCCAAGCGGGAATCAGACCGCACGCTGTGCTTCGAAGTGCATCCTGGGGCCAACAAGATTGAGATCAAGCAGGCTGTCGAGACGGTGTTCCGGGTGAAGGTAGCGGAGGTGCGCACCAGCATCAATTCCGGAAAGCTGCGGCGGCGCGGCCGGTTCACCGGTTATGCATCGGACTGGAAAAAGGCTTATGTCCGGTTGCGAGCGGGGCAGAAATTGCCGGAGTACGCGGACATTTAAGGGAGGAAGCAGCAGCACGCTATGCCTATCAAGAGTTTTAAGCCAGTAACGCCGACGCGGCGCTTCCAGACCTATCTCACTCGTGAGGACATCACGAAAGACCGGCCGGAGAAGTCGCTGGTGGAAGGCAAGAAGCGCACCGGTGGCCGCGATTCACGCGGACTCACTTCCAGCCGGTTTCGCGGCGGGGGCGCCAAGCAGGCGTACCGCATCATCGATTTCAAGCGCGACAAGCTCGGGATCGCCGCCAGAGTTGCGGCCATTGAGTATGACCCGAACCGCTCGGCGCGGATCGCGCTGCTGCACTACACCGACGGCGAGAAGCGCTACATTATTTGCCCGGTGGGCCTTGAAGTGGGGCGGACAGTGAGCTCCGGGCCGGAAGTGGACATCCTGGTAGGCAATGCGCTGCCGCTGAAGAATATTCCCGCTGGTACGGTGGTGCACAACATTGAGCTGCGGCCTGGCAAGGGAGGGCAAATGGCCCGCTCGGCGGGCGCCCAAGCTCAACTGGTTTCCAAAGAGGCTGGCATCGCACTGCTGAAGCTGCCTTCGGGCGAAATACGCCGCGTGCAAGTTGAGTGCATGGCGACGGTGGGGCAAGTGGGCAATGTGGAGCATGAGAACGTTTCGCTCGGCAAAGCGGGCCGAAGCCGCTGGTTGGGACGACGGCCGCATAATCGCGGAGTTTCCATGAATCCGGTCGATCACCCGCACGGCGGAGGTGAAGGCAAAACATCCGGTGGACGCCACCCTGTGACGCCGTGGGGACAGCCGACACGCGGATTTAAGACCCGAAACAATAAGCGGACGAACCGGTGGATTGTGACGAGGAAGGCAAAGAAGCGGTAATGCGGAAGATGATTTTTAAAAGCCGCTTGCTTGCGCGCGCGGTTCCGTGCCGCGCCTTAGCACAGAACCACGACCATCAGGGAGTGGACGCGCAAAGAAGCGGTAAGGGGTAAAAGATGAGTCGATCGCTTAAAAAAGGACCGTTCGTAGATGACCACCTGGTCAAGAAGGTGGAGGATCTGAACACGAAGAGCCAGAAGGCAGTGGTCAGGACCTGGTCGCGGCGCTCTACGATTGTGCCGGATTTCATCGGCCACACCATCGCGGTGCATAACGGAAAAAAGTTCATTCCGGTGTACATCACCGAGAACATGGTCGGGCATAAGCTGGGCGAGTTTTCGCCGACCCGCATTTTCAAAGGGCATGCAGCCAAGGCGACCGAGAAGGCGGCAAGGTAAGTAAACGATGGCGAAGCAGGCAGCAAAGTTAGCGAAAGCGGAGGCGCGATACATTCGCGTGTCGCCGCAGAAGGCGCGGCTGGTGATCGACATGATCCGCGGCCGGCAAGCCGGCGATGCGATCAATATCCTGAGCGCGACCAACAAACGCATTGCGCCGTCGATTGAGAAGGTTCTGCGTTCGGCAATTGCAAACGCCGAGAACAAATCGCAGGACGTGGATGTCGACCGGCTGTACGTGGAGGAAGCGTATGTAAACGAGGGACCACGGCAGAAGCGCATCCGGCCGGCGCCTATGGGGCGTGCCTTCCGGTATCAGCGCCGCATGGCGCATATCGTGGTCAAGCTGGGTGAGCGGGCAGAAGCGGAAACAGGAGAAGAGTAGAACCATGGGTCAGAAAGTACATCCGTACGGTTTCCGATTAGGCATTACCAAGAACTGGCGTTCCCGCTGGTTTGCCAAGCAGGACTATTCGAAGCTTCTGCATGAAGATCTTAATCTGAAAGAGTCGCTGCTGGCGCGCCTTAAGTCGGCCGGCGTTAGCTCGATTGAAGTCGACCGGCCCGGAAACAAGCTGCGTATCACCATCCGCACATCGCGGCCGGGAATCATTATCGGCCGTAAAGGCGCCGAAATTGAGAAGCTGAAGAGCGATCTTGCCAAGAAGACTAAACGCGAAGTTTTCATAGACATTCAAGAGGTTCACCGGCCCGAGCTGGACGCGCAACTGGTATCGGAATCCATCGGGCTGCAGCTTGAAAAGCGGGTGGCGTTCCGCCGCGCAATGCGCAAAGCCGTGGATTCGGCGCTGCGCTTCGGCTGCAAGGGAATTAAAGTGCGGGTTTCCGGCCGCCTGAACGGGGCCGAGATCGCGCGCAGCGAATGGTATCTGCAAGGCCAGCTTCCGCTGCACACGCTGCGTGCCGATATTGATTACGGGTTCAGCGAAGCCCATACGACCTATGGCGTGATCGGCATCAAAGTTTGGATTTACAAGGGCGAAGTGCTGGAGGGGGGCACCCGGCGGGACGCGTTCCGGAACGAGGGCGAGCCGCGGCGACGCCGCCGCGATGACCGTGAGCGCCGGCCGCTTACACAGGTGGCTGAGCCAGCCGGTCCAGTGGTGCAACAAGCGCCTGGGGAGATGCCGAAGCCGGCGACAGCGCCCATCATTCCGCCCATGGCCGCGCCGCAGGCTCCTGCCTGGAAACAACACGAGCAGCCGCATGGCAGTACCGAGGAGCCGGGCGCCCATACGCCCGCGGGCGAGTCGAGCAAAGCCGCTGAGCCGGAAAATACGACGGGCAACACGCCGGAAGCAGAACACGCTGGGCAACAAGGAGCCGAACGAGTAAGGGCAGGCTCGCTAAGGAGAAACCGCTATGTTGATGCCGAAGAAGGTCAAGTTCCGCAAGCAGCAGCGCGGCCGCATGACAGGCAAAGCCTGGCGCGGCTCGTCGCTCTCATTTGGAGAGTTCGGGTTGAAATCGCTCAGTTGCGGCTGGGTGACGAACCGCCAGATCGAAGCGGCGCGAATCGCAATGACGCGGTTCATCAAGCGCGGGGGCAAGGTTTGGATACGCGTATTCCCGGACAAGCCGATCACCAAAAAGCCGCCTGAGACCCGCATGGGTAAGGGCAAGGGTGCGCCGGAAGCGTGGGTGGCCGTTGTCAAACCCGGCAAGATTTTGTTCGAAATGGAAGGCGTTCCGCTGCAAGTGGCCGAGGCGGCGATGCGTCTGGCAGCGGCAAAGCTTTCCGTGCCCACGAAGTTCGTGGCCCGGAATCAGCCAACTGAAATCGCGAAGGTGGGCTAGAGCGAGGATATGAAAGCCGAGAAAATGCGCGGTCTCGATGCCGCGGAACTGCAGCGCCAGGTTCAGGATTCGAAAGAGCAACTATTCCGCTTTCGCTTTCAGATGGGCATGGGGCAACTGGAAGGCTTGAAGAAGTACCGGAACCTGAAGAAGGATCGTGCTCGCATGCTGACCGTGCTTCAGGAGAAGGCAGCAAACGGCGAGACGGCGCCGGTGCCCGCGGCGAATGCAGCGGCAAGCAAGAAGAAAAAGAAGTAAAGGATATTCGGACGAAACATGGCCTCAGCAGAGCAAGCAACCGGCAAGGCCGGCCACAAGAACGAAAAAGTCGGCGAAGTTATCTCCACCAAGATGGCCAAGACGATCGTTGTGGAAGTGACGCGGCGGTCGGCGCATCCGGTCTACAAGCGGACCGTTACTAAACGGAAAAGATTTTATGCGCACGATGAACAAGAGTCAGCCAAAATCGGCGATGTGGTCCGGATCGTGGAGTGCCGGCCTTTGAGCCGCCTGAAGCATTGGCAGCTGGGGGACGTGATCCGGCGGGCCGTGCAGGTGGGCGTGGAACATCCGGCGCTCGAGACCAGCGCGGACACGCGGACGAAACAGACTTTGAAGAAGAAATAGCGCCGGCACGGTTGGCGTAAGGCAAGGTTAGGGAGAAACGTCATGATTGGCATGCGAACCATTCTGGAGGTGGCCGACAATAGCGGCGCGCGCAAGCTGCAGTGCATCTTGCCCCGCGGCGGCGATCTCGGATTGCGCGCAGGTTTGGGCGACGTGATTACGGCCAGCGTGAAAGAGGCTGCGCCCGATTCGGCCATCAAGAAGGGCAAAGTGGTGCGCTGCGTGGTGGTGCGGATGCGCAAGGAGACGCGGCGCAAAGATGGCACATATATCCGCTTCGATTCGAATGCGGCAGTGCTCATCAACGATGTGGGCGAGCCGGTTGGCACGCGCGTGTTCGGTCCGGTGGCGCGCGAACTGCGCGACAAGCGGTTTATGAAGATTGTTTCGCTAGCACCGGAGGTGCTGTAAGTGATGAACCCGGAGGTGCTGTAAGTGATGAATCCGGAGGTGCTGTAAGATGCCGAAGATTGCATATAAGCGCCGGCAGGAACGCGGCGAGAAGAAGCCGGTTCGCGTCAAGATCAAGAAGGACGATCTGGTTCGCGTGATTGCCGGCAGGGATAAAGGCAAAACGGGCAAAGTGCTCGAAGTGGATCGCTTCGACCGCAAGGTTACGGTGGACGGCGTGATGATCGTCAAGCGGCATACCCGGCCCGAATCCTTCGAAGCAGATCAAGGGCGGCATAGCAGAAATGCCGATGCCGATCAGCGTTTCGAACGTGATGATTCTGACCGCGGGAGGAATTCCGACCCGCGTGGGTTACAAAATGGACAGCATGGGCGGAAAGATCCGCCGAACCCGGGTAGCGCGCAAAGGCGGCGAGACGCTGGAGAAGAGATAGGCCGGCAGCAGGATTGCTGAGGCCAGTTGGAACCGGCTGAAGGACGAACAATGGCAAAGGATACAGAGAAGAAAGCGGGAGCAGGCGCAAAGCCGCAGGCTGCTAAACCGGCTGGTGAAAAGAAGCCCCGGCCGGCTAAGGGCGGAGGCGGGGCTGAAAGCGCGGTTCTGGCGAAAGATGCGGCGCCTAAGGCGCAAAGCGGCGGGAAGGCCCGGCTTCGCGAACACTACAGCAAGAACGTGGTTGCGGCGCTGCAGAAAGATTTCAGTTACAAGAACCCGATGGCGGTGCCGAAGGTGGAGAAGGTTTCCATCAACATCGGTCTGGGCGAGGCCACCGGGAACAGCAAATTGATGGACGGAGCGGTGAACGAGCTGGCGGCGATTGCCGGTCAGAAACCGGTGGTGACGAAGGCCAAAAAATCGATTGCCGCTTTCAAGCTTCGCGAAGGCATGTCGATCGGCTGCATGGTGACGCTGCGCGGCGACCGGATGTACGAATTTCTGGACCGGCTGATGAACGTGGCTCTGCCGCGCGTGCGGGACTTTCGCGGGGTATCGCCAAAATCTTTCGACGGCCGCGGCAATTATACGCTCGGGTTGAAAGATCAGTTGATTTTCCCTGAGATTGATTACAACAAGGTGGAGAAAACGAAAGGGATGAATATCTCGATCACCACCACCGCCAAAACGGATGCGGAAGGCCTGGCGCTGCTGCGCCACATGGGTATGCCGTTCCGCCAATAAAAAGGATTCATGGCAACTACTGCGAAGATCGCAAAAGAACAAAAAACTCCGAAGTTCAAGGTGCGGCTCCGGAACCGCTGCAAGAACTGCGGACGCCCGCGCGGATTTCTGCGCAAATTCTCGCTGTGCCGCATTTGCTTCCGCAAATTTGCGTTGGCAGGCGAAATTCCCGGCGTAACCAAAGCAAGCTGGTAACGCGATTGAACAATGTAAGGTGCTGAAGAAAGGTAAGTGAATGACAGCAGACCCCATTGCCGACATGTTGACGCGAGTGCGTAATGCACTGCTGGCCCGCCACCCGAAGGTGGACGTCCCGGCATCACGGCTGAAGAACGAGCTGGCGCGCATCTTCAAAGAAGAAGGCTACATTCTAAATTACAAGCTGACGGAAGAAGGGCCGAAAAAGTACATCCGTCTCTACTTGAAGTACACGCCGGCGAATCTGCCGGTGATTTCGCGCATTGAACGTGTTTCGCGTCCGGGCTGCCGGGTGTATGTCGGAAGCAAGGAAATTCCGCGCATTCTGGGTGGCTTGGGAATCAACATCCTGACCACGCCGAAGGGCGTGATGACGGGTAATACCGCGCGCAAGGAAGGCGTCGGCGGAGAAGTTCTCTGTCAGATCTGGTAAACAGCCCATGTCAAGAGTAGGAAAGAAACCCATTCCCCTGCCGAAAGGGGTCACAATTAAGGTCGGCGAAGAACTGCTGGTGGAAGGGCCCAAGGGCAAACTGACCGTTCCGATCCCGGCGGGAATTCAAATCGAGCAGAAGGACGGTCATCTCGAGGTGGTGCGCCAGAGCGACAAGCTGGCCGCGCTGCATGGCTTGACGCGCGCTCTGGCGGCGAACGCAGTGCAGGGCGTCTCCACTGGCTTCACGCGGGAGCTCGACGTGGTTGGCACGGGCTACCGCGCCGATGTGAAGGGCAAGGTTGCAACGTTTACACTGGGGTATTCGCATCCCATCGAATTGCTGCTCCCGGCAGGCGTGGACTTGAAGGTGGACAAGCAGACGCACCTGGTTGTGACCGGCTACGACCGGCAGGCGGTGGGGCACATCGCGTCGCAAATACGGGCGCTGCGGCCGCCCGATCCATACAAGAACAAAGGCGTGCGCTATACGGGTGAGGCGCTGCGCAAGAAGGCCGGCAAGACCGGAGCGGGAGGCAAGTAATGGCCCAGGAATCGAAGAACGAGATCCGGCTCCGTATTCACAAGCGGATTCGCAGCCGTGTTTCCGGCACGCAGGAACGGCCGCGCCTGGCGGTCTTTCGCAGTGTGAAACACATTTACGCGCAGCTCATCGACGATCAGCAGGGCCACACCCTGATTGCAGCCGGTTCTATCGAGAAAGACCTGCGGGGCAAGGGCGGCAACGTCGAAGGCGCGAAGCTGATCGGAAAAGCAGTCGCTCAGCGCGCGAAGGAAAAGGGAATCACGAGGGTGGTCTTCGACCGCGGCGGCTATTTGTATCACGGCCGGGTGAAAGCGTTGGCTGACGCCGCTCGCGAAGCGGGACTGGAGTTTTAATCGATGCCATTTATTGCAACGACCAAGCGTATCGACACGCAGAACCTGAACCTGAAGGAACAGGTGGTCAGCATCAATCGAGTCACCAAAGTAGTTAAGGGTGGCAAGAACATGAGCTTTTCGGCGCTGGTCGTGGTTGGCGATCCGAACGCGAAGGTGGTCGGCTACGGAACGGGCAAGGCCAAGGAGGTTCCGTCCGCCATTAAAAAGGGAATCGAGGCGGCAAAGAAAAACCTGCGCAAGGTGAATGTGCTTGAGACCACCATTCGCCACACGGTTCTGGGGCGTTTCGGGAGCGGCCTGGTGCTGCTAAAGCCTGCGCCGGCGGGTACTGGCGTCATCGCCGGTGGTCCGGTGCGCGCGGTTATTCAGGCGGTCGGCATTCCGAACGTACTTACTAAATCGATTGGTTCACACAACGCTCACAATGTTGTAAAGGCCACCATCGATGCGCTCGAGCAACTCCGCGACAAGAACGCGATCGCTGATATGCGCGGGCTTCCGATTGAAAAGCTGTAAAAAGCGAACAGGAATTGAGCAGACGCAATGGCCGAAGGAACAATCAAAATAAAGCTGGTGCGCAGTGTCATATGCACGCCGCAAAAGCACAAGAATATCGTGAAGTCGTTGGGGCTTCACAAGATCAATCGCGTAGTGGAACGGCCTGACACGCCCGGTTTTCGCGGGATGGTGGCGAAGGTGCCGCATCTGCTGGAGATCGTCAAGGAATAGGCCTGCGGGGAATCAGACCATGAATTTAAGTAACTTGCGGCCTCCAAAGGGCCAGAAGCATAGGAAGCGGCGGCTTGGACAGGGCATGGGCACGGGCCGCGGCAAGTATTCCGGCCGCGGCGCAAAGGGAGCCAAGTCCATCTCCGGCTACAGCAAAATGCGCGGCTTTGAGGGCGGCCAAATGCCGCTGCATCGCCGCTTGCCAAAGCGTGGATTCAAGAACATTTTTCACAAAGAATACGCCATCATCAACGTTGGCGCGCTCGACAAATTGGAAGGCGATTCGTTCACGCCGGAATCACTGGTCGCCAGCGGCATTATCAAGAAACTGAATGCGGGTCTTAAGGTGCTGGGCAACGGCGAGTTGACCCGCAAAATAACGGTTCAAGCTCACGTATACTCGAAGTCAGCCCTCGACAAAATTCAGAAGCTGGGCGGTAGCGCGGGAATTTTGGCTAAACAGGCTGGTCCGCCGGAAACGAAACAGGAATAAGAAGGCGCTCCAGGAGCGGAGCGTGAATACCCATGACAAAGTTTTTTGAAGCTCTCGCCAACGTCTTCCGGATTCCGGATCTCAGGAAGCGCGTCCTGTTCACGCTGGCTTTGCTTGCCGTATATCGGATCGGCGCCTACATTCCGACCCCGGGCATTGATACGGACCGCTTTCAGGCGTTCTTTACACGCAATGCCGCGGGCGGGTTTCTAGGCTACTTCGACCTGTTCAGCGGAGGGATGCTGCGGCGCATGACGATTTTTGCGCTCGGCATCACGCCGTACATTACCGCATCCATTATTCTGCAGTTGCTGACCGTCGTCATTCCAACGCTTGACAAATTGCAGAAAGAAGGCGAACTCGGCCGCCGCAAGATCACGCAGTGGACGCGTTATCTAACGGTCGCGCTTGCCATTATTCAATCTTTCGGGATCGCGTTCGCGCTTCAAAACTCGGATGGGAACTTTGTACTGAACCCGGGTTTCATGTTTCTCTTCATGACGGTGTTGACCTTCACGGCGGGGTCGGCATTCATCATGTGGCTGGGTGAGCAAATCACCGATCGCGGTATTGGCAATGGGATGTCGCTCATCATCTTTGTCGGCATTATCGTGGGCCTGCCTAGCGCAATACAAAGTATCTACGTGAACACCTTTGTCACGCACCAGTGGCCGGTTCTTCAGATGATAGTCATCCTGGCGGTTATGGTCGCGGTGGTTGCCTTCATCGTGCTGGTCGAGCGCGGCGAGCGCCGGATTCCTGTTCAATATGCGAAGCGCGTCATTGGCCGGCGCATGATGGGCGGACAGTCCACCCATTTGCCGTTAAAGGTCAACGCCGGTGGCGTGATTCCTATCATCTTCGCCTCTTCGCTTCTCGCACTTCCCCAAACCGCTTTGCAGTTCCCAGTGGTGAAAAGCAGTCCCTGGCTGAGCAATATGCTGGGCGCGCTGGGCGGATCGGAGCCGGTCTACTATCTCGCTTTCATCGTGCTGATTGTCTTCTTCTGCTTCTTTTACGTGTCAATCATCTTCAATCCGAACGAGGCGGCGGACAACATGCGCAAGTATGGCGGTTTTATTCCGGGTATCCGCCCGGGCAAGAACACCGCCGAGTACATGGACAAAATACTGTCCAAGATTACGGTGGTCGGGGGGCTGTATCTGGCCGTACTCTCGATCATTCCCCAGATCATGATTTCCGGAATTAAGCTGCAGCGGCTCCCGGGGGTGGGTAACTTCATCGATGCGCATTTCCCGCGCTGGCTGCTGGATGGCCTGGGAGTGAATTTCTACTTTGGCGGAACGTCGCTGCTGATTGTCGTTGGCGTGGCGATGGATACTGTCAACCAGATTGAGGCGCAGTTGATTATGCGCCACTATGAAGGATTTACACCGCGTTCGGGACGCATCCGCGGACGGCGGAGTTCGACAGTCTAAAACGCTTGGGAGCGGAAAAAACAAACGCGTTCGCTCCGGCGATTATTCTGTTCGGGTCGCCCGGATCGGGGAAGGGCACCCAGGCAAAGTTGCTGCGCCATTGTTTGAGCGGTCCCCATATCTCAACTGGCGATATGCTTCGCACGCACATCGGCGACGGAGATGAGATTGGGGTTCAGGCGGAGCAGTTGATCAAGGCGGGCAGACTGGTTCCAGACGAACTGGTGAACCAGTTGGTTGAACGCAGGCTGACACGACAGGATTGCCAGTCGGGAGTGATTCTCGACGGGTATCCGCGAACGCTGAATCAGGCCGGAGTTCTGCTCGAAATGCTGCCTGGATACCGATTACGGCCTGCCGTGATACACTTAGTAGTTGACTATGATCGGATTGTAGCCCGCCTCAGTGGCCGCCGGCAGTGTCCCGTTTGTGGAACCCTCTACAGTTTAAAGACAAATCCCCCTAAGATTGCGGGGATCTGTGACCTGGATGGAGCGAAGTTGGTAACGCGCGAGGATGATCGCGAATCGGTAATTCGGGAGCGGCTGCATGAGTACGACGTGCAGACGGTACCGATACTGAACCATTTCCGCGAAGCAGGCGTTCCGGTTTTTGAAATTAGCGGCGCAGGCGCAACTCCGCAGCAGATCATGCAACGGATATGTGACAAGCTGGCCGGTTCAGGATTGATTTCGGGCGCCGCTGCGACAGCGGATGCGGCTTCCGAAACGAGTGGTTAGTTAGTGATTGTGCGTAGAAGCAGCATAGAACTCGACAAACTGCGCCGGAGTGGTCTGCTGGTCTACCGGATTCTCGAAGACTTGAAGGCAATGGTGGCCGAGGGAGTCGCAACGCGCGATCTGGAAATTGCGGCCGAGAAGATGATCGCGGACGCGGGAGCGAAGCCGGCCTTTAAAGGTTATTATTCGCAAGCCGCGGGTACCAAGTATCCGTTCGTGCTGTGTACGTCGGTAAACGATGAAGTGGTTCACGGGATGCCATCCGCCAAGCGCAAATTGAAGCCGGGCGATATCGTCTCGATCGATACGGGCGTTCAGCTTAATGGCTATTTTGGTGACTCAGCCGTTACGGTTGCGGTTGGTGAAGTGAATGATTCAGTGAAGCGATTGCTGAAGATCACCGAGGAGAGTCTGGAGTTGGCGATTGACCGCGTGCGCGCCGGGAACCGGCTGTTCGACATCTGCGGGACAGTTGAGAAGTACGTGACCTCGAATGGTTTTTCAATCGTTCGCGACTTCGTCGGGCATGGGATTGGAACTGCGCTGCACGAAGAGCCGCAGATTCCGAATTACGTGGACAGGCGCGGAGAAAATCCGCGATTGAAGCCCGGTATGGTTTTGGCAATTGAGCCAATGGTCAACGCCGGGAAACCGGATACAAAGGTGCTGCCGGACAAATGGACGGCAGTTGCGAAAGATGGGTCCTATTCGGCCCATTTCGAGCATATGGTCGCGGTGACGGATAACGGGCCTTGGGTTTTGTCCCGGCCTTAATGGCTGGGATGGCTGAGTTGAAACAGGTGGGAGCTGAAAGAACTGGCGAAGGCACAGTTGTGGAGCTTCTGCCAAGCGCGCTGGTTCGTGTCAGACTGGAAGGAGAGCATCAGCTTATCGCTCATCTTCCAAGCACGCAGCAAGCGAACTTTGTGCGCCTGCGAATTGGCGACCGGGTGCGAGTGGCCGTTTCGGAGCAAGACCGGACGCGCGGACGGATTTTGGAGCTTTTAGTAAAGGGATAACGACAATGAAGGTGCGGGCGTCAGTAAAAAAGCTGTGCGACAAGTGCAAGGTGATCCACCGTCACGGTGTAGTGCGCGTCATTTGCACGAATCCCAAGCATAAACAGCGGCAAGGTTGATAAGAGGAAAAGCATATGGCGCGTATTGCAGGTATTGATTTGCCAGCCAGGAAGCGGGCGGCCATCGGGCTGACCTACATCTATGGTATTGGGAGGACACGTTCGCTCTCGCTGCTTCACCGGGCCCAAGTGGATCCGGATAAGAAGGTGGCCGATCTATCGGAAGAGGAGGTCAACCACCTCCGTAACCTCATCGAAGGCGAGGGCGCCATTGAAGGCGATCTTCGTAAAGAAACCTCGATGAATATCAAGCGCCTGATGGAGATGGGATCGTATCGCGGTCTTCGGCATCGGCGCGGGCTGCCAGCCCGAGGGCAGCGCACTCATACCAATGCGCGCACCCGCAAGGGACCGCGTAAGGGCACCATCGCCAACAAAAAGAAGGCGAGTTCGAAGACCTAATCGGCTTTATCTGGAGAGACCTGAGTTTAAATGGCTAAGGCACCTGCAAAGACAACCAAGAAGAAGAGCTTCAAGAAAAAGGAAAAGAAGAACGTTCCTTACGGGACGGTGCACATTCAGGCATCGTTCAACAACACGATTGTGACGTTTACCGATCCGCTGGGGAACGTGCTGGCCTGGTCCAGTTCCGGTTCGCTGGGGTTCCGGGGCTCGCGAAAGGGTACTCCATTCGCAGCGCAGCAGGCTTCTTTAACCGCGGCGAACAAAGCAAAAGACGCGGGACTGCGGGCTGTTGAAGTTCGTGTTGCCGGTCCGGGATCGGGCCGCGAGTCAGCGGTGCGCGCACTGGCGACGGCCGGTATTGAAGTGCGTACCATCAAGGACGTTACCCCCATTCCGCATAATGGCTGCCGTCCGCCAAAGAAGCGACGAGTGTAATAAGCATTCAGCTATCAGCCTTCAGCAATCAGCCTAAAGATTTTAGCTGACAGCTGAGAGCTGACAGCTTTAGTAAGCGGGAAGAAGGCCATTGCCGGCTGTAAACCGCACCTGAGCAACTGTGGAGGTTTTCATTTGGCACGTTATAGTGGCCCCGTTTGCCGGCTTTGCCGCCGCGAGGGCATGAAATTGTTTCTGAAGGGCGAGCGCTGCCACACCGAAAAATGCGCCATCGAGAAGCGGAACTTCGCCCCAGGCCAGCACGGCAAGGATAAGAAGGCGAAAATCGTCGGCTACGGGCTGCAGCTTCGCGAGAAACAGAAGGCGCGCCGCTATTACCGAATTCTCGAAGGTCAATTCCGGAACCTTTACGAAAAGGCCGTGAATCAAAAAGGTATTACGGGCGAGCTGATGCTCTCCATGCTGGAACGGCGTCTTGACAATGTCGTATACCGCATGGGCCTGGCCACCAGCCGGGCCCAAGGACGCCAGCTTGTCCGGCACGGCCACCTGGTCGTGAATGGACGAAAAGTAAACATCCCTTCCTATACAGTGAAGCCAGGCGATGTGGTTGAAATTCGCCAAAGCAGCCGCGAGAACTCGAGCATTCTTTCCGCCCGTGATGCCACCGCGCATACGCCCAGCCCGTCTTGGCTGGAAGTAGACCGCGAAGCACTTCGGGCACGAATTTTGCAGCAACCCAAGCGTGAAGAGTTGGTGCAGATACAACTGAACGAACAGCTCATCGTCGAGCTGTATTCGAAGTAGCAGACCTGCTTCGAGAGAATCGACGAATCTGAGGATTGAAAAAGAGATATGTTCAAAGGTTTTCAGAAGCCCAAGCGTTTAGTCGCGAATACCGAAACACTGACGGAGCGTTTCGGTCAATTCGGGGCACAGCCGTTCGAGCGTGGATTCGGATCCACCATCGGCACCGGCCTGCGCCGCGTACTGCTGAGCTCCATTGAAGGCGCGGCCATTACCGGCATCCGCATCGAGGGAGTTTCGCACGAGTTCAGCCCGATTCCCGGTGTGGTGGAAGATGCCACTGACATCATTCTGAATTTGAAGCAGGTTCCCTTCAAGATGAATGGTGAAGGAACCCATATCGCGCGCCTGCGCGCGGAAACTCCGGGCGAGGTGATGAGCAGCCAGATAGAGACCGACGCCGACGTGGAAGTGCTGGATCGCAATCTGCACATCGCGACGGTGGGCGAAGGCGGCAAGCTCGACATCGAAATGCGGGTCAAGAGCGGCCGGGGATATGTTTCTGCAGACCGCAACTATGATGAGGATCTGCCGATCGGCTATATCCCGATCGATTCCGTACACTCGCCGGTTCGCAAGGTCAACTACACGGTGGAAGCGGCTCGTCTGGGCCAGAACACCGATTACGACAAGCTGACTCTCGAGGTTTGGACCAACGGCGCGATTTCGCCCCAGGACGCCGTCGGCCAGGCGGCCAAACTGCTGAAAGATCATATGAGCATCTTCATCAACTTCGAGGAGATGCCCGAAGTGGCCGAAGAACCGGCAGAGCGCGCCATCAACCAGATGAATGAGGTGCTGAACCGCTCAGTAGAAGAGCTGGAACTGAGCGTTCGTTCTTATAACTGCCTGAAGAACGCCAACATCCAGACCATTGGCGACCTGGTTCAGAAGACCGAATCCGAAATGCTGCGCACGAAGAATTTCGGCCGCAAATCACTCAACGAAATCAAAGAGATTCTTTCGGGGCTGGGCCTGTCCTTCGGCATGAAGTTCGATTCCCAGGGACGCCTGGTCGGGGGCGCGCCGGTATCTTCGTCTTCCGATTTCGAGCACGACCAATACGCGGGAATCGAGGAATAATCCATGCGGCACCGTAAAGCCGGAGTTAAGCTCAAACGCGACCTTAGCGCCAGGCGCGCGCTGTTGCGCGGCCTGGTGACAAACGTCATCGATGAAGAGCGCATCACAACCACTCTGCCGAAGGCGAAAGCTGCGCGGCCTCTGGTGGAAAAAATGATCACTCTCGCGAAAGAGGATAATCTGCATGCCCGCCGCCAGGCAGCAGCGTTCCTGATGACTAAAGAAGCTGTCGAGAAGCTGTTCGAAAAGCTTGGCCCGCGCTTCAATCAACGCAGCGGCGGCTATACAAGGATCGTGAAGCTCGGCTGGCGCAAGGGCGACGGCGCCGAGACGGCTAAACTCGAGCTGGTCGGTTCCGAACTCGTAAAGCGCGCCGCGGATCGCGCGGCACGCCGCGAAGAACGCCTGAAAGCAATCCGTGAAGGATCCGAAGGCAAAGGCGAAAAGTAGAAATTTAGTGACTAAGGCAGACGACGTGAAGCGATCGTCTGCCCCACCTTACTGATCGTCTGCCCCAGCTTACTTAGGATTCGGTCGTGAATCCAGTGCTCGTCCCACCACTCCTTCGGGTCGATTTGAACTCCGTCTACCAGCATGCTGAAGTGCACGTGATCTCCGAAGGCCATTCCGGTTGATCCGCTGACTCCAATCTGCTGCTCCTTCTGCACCATCTCTCCAACTTTCACGCCGATTCTGCTCAGGTGTCCGTACAGGCTCTGCAGCGAATAGCCGTGATCGATGATGATGCAATTGCCGTAGATGCCGAGGCGGTCCGCATAGATCACTTTGCCGGAATTCGCCGCTTTCACAGGCATATTCGCGGTCTGGGCGAGGTCATAGCCCAGATGGACTTGCTCATCGACCTTTTTGCCTTGGTAGTAGTAGCTGCGTCGGTCCGCGAAATAGGATTCGCGTGCGCCCTTGACGGGAATAAACGGACCGGACCACAGAATGCGATGCTCCGTGTTGTTGCGAAGATCGTAGATCTGCTGCGCGTTGGCCCGCCGGGTCTCGCGGTTGATTTTCACGAATCGTTCAATTAAGCTGCCCGAGCCGTCCGGATCGAGCTCTCCATCCACTTTCTGTAACTCGCGATCGTTAAGCTGAATGTCGCTCGACCGGAATTTCTTCGGGAATACCTTCACCCAGAACGTAGTCGTGACTTCGGTTCCAGCGCCGTTCTTTGCGAATGCTAGAGGGACGGCATCGGGCGACACATTCCAGGGGAAGGGAAACAGTGAAAAGCGGTGATTGCTGTTGTCGGGCTCGCCAGGCATTGCGAACGTGCCCGCGGAGTAGTTGGCGACGCGAACACCGGCATCCGTCCAATTGCCGCCCACATCAAGCATTACGAGTTCAGAGCCGCCCTGGTTGATATAGTGCTGGCGTCCATCGACGACGATGCTCGGCGGCTTGAGGACCACCTGGAGGTCTTGAGTAAAGGTTGTGGTTGCGCCGCGGAAGTCATTCGATTTGGCTCTGGCGATCAGCTTTGCCGGGCCCTCCTTCAGGAAGGGCGCCTCTTTCTTTCCGGCGGTAAAGGAGTAGATCACGCCTTTCTGCTTCGAACGGCTTGTGTCTTCGAAAATTGTTTTGGTTTGGCCGTCCTGCTCAAGAGCGGCCGAGAAGGCCTTGATTCCATGCGGATCGGCGGCTTGGATCAGGATCGTCGTGGAGGCGCCAATCGCAGCAACGGGCTTGGCCAGTTTGACCTCGGCATGTTTGCCCGAGAACCAAACGATTCCACAGGCGATCAAAATAAGAGCAACAATTCCTGCTAAAACGTTCTTCAACATCGGTTAGTGCTTTCAGGTTCTGATTACTCGCCGGCCTTCGATGCGGAAATTACCTTTCAAGACCCAGGCGATTGCTTCGGAGTAGATTCTGTGTTCCTCAATCAGGATACGTGCGGACAAGGTATCGGGAGTGTCTTCGTCGAGCACAGGGACGGTGGCCTGGAGAAGAATGGGGCCGGCGTCCAGGTTCTCATCTACGAAGTGGACCGTGCAGCCGGTGACCTTCACCCCATGCACGAGGGCCTGATATTGCGCGTCCAAGCCGGGGAAGGCGGGCAGCAGCGAGGGGTGGATGTTCAGGATACGCCGCGGAAATTGCGAAACGAACCCACCGCTCAAGAGGCGCATATAGCCCGCCAAACAAACTAGCTCGACACCGTGATGCTTAAGCAAATCAGCAACTTGCGCGTCGAAATCGGCTCTGTCCCGGCCGGCGGACTCGATTGCGCCGCAGGGCAGGCCGAGTTCACCGGCTCTTGCCAGACCGGGTGCATTCGGCTTGTTTGAAAAAACGAAGCCAATTTCGCAATCGAGGTTTCGGGCGAGGACGTTGCGGGCGATGGCCTCGAAATTGGAACCGCGGCCAGAAAGCAGAATGCCGAGTTTCACAAATAGACAACCCTCGGCGGCGGGCTTGCCTGACGCCCAATGCGCTTCTGGGGAACGACGCGCCCGATCTGGTAGAAAGGCTCACGGAGCTTCTTAAGAACTTGCGAAACGAAGCCAATCTTGTTAGCGGGGACGACGAAGACCATGCCGACCCCGAGATTGAACGTTCGCCGGAAATCGTCTTCTGGAATTTTGCCAAGCTTTTTCAACAGCGCGAAAATGGGCTGCTCGGGCCAGGAATAGGCATCGATTTCGGCGGCGCAACCGGCCGGAAGCACGCGCGGAATGTTGTCGGTGAGACCGCCGCCCGTGATGTGAGCAGCGCCCTTGAGAAGCTTGGCCTGATTGAGGGCCTGGACGGGCTTAAGGTAGGACTTGTGAACGCGAAGCAGCTCGTCGGCGAATTCTTCGGGTTTATGGCCGGCAGTTTCGAAAAGCAGTTTGCGTGCGAGCGAGTAGCCGTTGGTATGCAGACCGTGCGAAGGAAGACCAAGCAGCAGATCGCCGGGCACGATGTCGGCCCCGGTGATCATGCGTTTGCGCTCTACAGCCCCGACGATGAAGCCGGCCAAATCGTATTCACCAGCAGCATACATCCCGGGCATTTCGGCCGTTTCGCCGCCGATCAATGCGCAGCCGTTCTTCTTGCAGCCTCGTGCGATCCCGGCGACAACGCTGCCGCACACTGCGGCGTTCAGCTTGCCCACCGCGAAATAGTCGAGGAAAAAAAGCGGAGTTGCACCCTGGACCGCGATGTCGTTGACGCAGTGATTGACGAGATCTTCGCCGACCGTATCGTGACGACCGGTTGCGAAGGCAATTTTCAGCTTGGTTCCGACGCCGTCCGCGGAACTGACCAGGACAGGGTCTCGCCAGCCTTTCAGGGAAAAGCCAGCTCCGAAGCTTCCGATTGATGTGAGGACGTTGGGGGTGAGGGTTTTTGCGGCGTGGCGTTTGATGAGGGATACCGCGCGATCGGCCTCGTCGATGTTGACGCCAGCGTCGCGATAAGTTGTTTGTCTGCTCACTGAAGGAATCAGTGTAGCGGATACTTGGGCGCGTTCGTACCGTGTGGCGATAAAACGGGCTATCCTCGAAACCAGCGCGGTGATGACCGGCACAATCATTTTGCAGTACCGGATACTGGAGCAACTCGGCGCAGCGAACGGAATGAAGCGAAAATTCTGGATTTTGGCCTTGCAAAGTTAACGCGTGGGTCTGACGCTCTCTGGTGGGCTACGAAAGCTCACTCGCCATGCTTTGAGATCTGAGGACGATCAAGCAGATTCCAGGCATCGGAGACCATCAACCCACTCAAAGTCTGCCTGGGCGCTTGCCCGCCTTCGTGGACTCTATCGTCGCTTTACCTTTTGACAGCACCGAAGGAGACCCGGACTCCGAATATCTGAGAAGTGGCTGGAGATCGCTTTCGAAGAGCGCGCCTGTTCTTTGGTGTTCCTTGCTTTTGCGCCCGAGATGGATAGCATAAGAACCGATCCGCGCTTCGCTGATCTGCTGCGGCGCATCGGTGTTCCGAACATGAGAACCCGGAGTGCACCCTAACCATTCAAAGGCAGCATCGTGATAGGTTGTTTGTCTGCTCACTGCTGAAGGAGTCAGTGTAGCGGATAACCTCAGGAGACATTCAATGGCTGATAGATATACCGGAGAAAGTCAAGACCGATACACGGGGAAGCGGGAATTGCTTGTGTCGAAGGGATGGATTCAAGCGGTTGCACTCGTGGTGCTGTTTGGGTTCTTTGTACTGGGATTGCTGGCCTATCGTACGTATGCGGGCGAGGCTCCGATTCCCGGGCGCGTTGTTGGGCCGGACGGGATACTTCTGTTTACCGGTACAGACATCCTCGGCGGCCAGCAAGTATTTCTGAAGAACGGTCTCATGGAGTATGGATCGATCTTCGGTCATGGCGCATATCTGGGTCCGGACTTTACAGCCGACTATCTACGCCGGGCGGCAACCAGCGTAGCTAAGTCCTATGGCGGCGGAAGAACATCGGAGCAGGCGCGAGCCCAAACGGCGATCGAATTCAAAACAAACCGATATGAACCCGCGACAGATACGCTCGTCTACACGGCTGGTCAAGCGGCAGCCTATCGCGAGCTTGTCGGCTACTATCGAGCGTTCTTCTCGGAGCCTAGCACGAAGTTTGGATTGCGCCCAGACGCGATCAGCGATGCGGATCAATCCAGAGAACTAACCGCTTTCTTCAGTTGGTCGGCCTGGGCAGCGGCTGCATTGCGGCCCGGGCACAACTATTCCTACACGAACAACTGGCCGCCTGAACCGCTGGTCAACAACGGGGTGACCGCCGACATGATCGTCTGGAGCATGCTTTCCCTCGCCGTTTTGCTGGGTGGAATCGGGGTACTGTTCTTCGCTTTCGGCCGTTGGAACTTCCTGGGCTGGCATGGCCGCGAACAGAATACGCTCACCTTTCGTGCCCCGGGCGACGTCGCGCTGACACCGGCGCAGCGCGTGACCGGCTGGTTCTTTCTGGTGATGGCCATTTTGTTCTTGGTACAAACGCTGGTAGGAGGCGCATCGCAGCACTACCGTGCGGATATCACGAACTTCTTTGGCGTCGATCTGGCGCGAATTCTGCCATTCAACCTAGCGCGTACGTGGCACCTTCAATTAGCGATTTTCTGGGTTTCTACTTCATTCCTTGCGGCGGGCATCTTCTTAGCGCCCATGCTGAGCGGCCGCGAGCCGAAAATTCAGAAGTGGCTTGCGATCGGACTATTGGGGGCATTGGCGATCGTAGTTGCCGGCAGTATGTTTGGAGAGTTCGCCGGTATTCACGGCTGGATACAGAAGTATTGGAACTGGTTTGGCGATCAGGGATTTGAGTATCTCGATCTTGGCCGCTTCTGGCAAATCCTGCTTACGGTAGGCCTGTGCGTGTGGGTGGCGATGCTCTATATCGGATTGCGCGGCCGGCTACGGACCGAGCACAAAGGCAATATGCCATGGCTGTTCTTCTTCTCGGCACTCTCGATACCGGCGTTCTATGCCGTGGGCCTGCTGGCTCAACCGGCAGCCCACTTCACGACGACCGACTTCTGGCGCTTCTGGGTAGTGCATCTCTGGGTCGAAGATTTTCTAGAGCTATTCACAACGATTATGGTGGCGTGTATCTTCGTGCTGCTGGGCGTCATAGCGGAACGCGTCGCCCTCACGGTTGTGTATCTCGATATCGTGCTGTATTCCGCCGGAGGGGTCATCGGCACTATGCATCACTTGTACTTCTCCGGAACTCCAGCCGAGCACATGGCGCTAGGCGCTTTTTTTTCGGCCGCCGAAGTGATTCCGTTAACGTTTCTGACAGTAGAGGCCTGGAGCTTTCTCCAACTCGGGGCGCAGCAGGAATCCAAGTCGCGAACCTCTTTTCCACACTACTGGGCAGTCATGTTCCTGGTGTCGGTTGGATTCTGGAACTTTCTGGGCGCAGGTGTGTTTGGCTTTCTCATCAACTTGCCGGTTGTTTCGTATTACGAGATTGGAACGGCGCTGACAACAAATCATGCGCACGCATCCATGATGGGAGTCTACGGGATGCTGGCAGCCGGCTTGGCCCTCTTCTGCATCCGTTACATGATTCCCGAAGCGCGGTGGTCCGAGCGCGCGGCGAAGGTCAGCTTCTGGTCGTTGAATGCGGGGCTCGCCTGGATGGTATTCGCAACTTTGTTTCCCCTAGGAATTTTGCAGCTTTACGAGTCCGTGAACCACGGGTATTTCGAAGCACGCAGTCTGAAATATCTCAGCGACCCGACGAATGCCTTCATTGAGTGGCTGCGATTTCCGGGTGACGCGGTATTTATTTTGGGCGGCGTACTGCCGTTGTTGTACCTGTGTTGGCTGGCTGTCCGGCACATGGTGGTGAAGATCACGCTTGAAGAGCCCAAGAGCCTACTGTTTACTGAGATTACGGAATCGACGGCAACCGATTGACCAAATGATAGGCGCGTTGCATGTCGAGCCAGCACTGGCGATGGCGTATGCGATTATGCTGACGATTATTGCAGCAGGATTGGAGTGGCTGGCGAAGCACTCGCAGCGGCGAGCCGACCAATATCACACGGGCGGCTTTCGGTTTCATCGTGATCGGGATATTTGGGAATGTCCGGTTGGAATAGCCCTCACACGAGCCGAAATCGATCATGAGCAGCATATCGTTCGATATCGCGCGCCCGCGCACACTTGTAATAGCTGCCAAATCAAATCCCGTTGCACTCATTCGGATCGGGGCCGTGAAATCGCGGTTTCACTTGATCCATGGGTAGCGTCCGCATCGTTGCGCTTGCAACGGGGAATTTCGCTGGTTCTTTTTGCTCTCGCTGCTTTTATTCTGTGTCTGGAATTGTTCCGGCACAATCATGGCGTCGAGCGCTACGCATTGGGAGTGCTGCTCGCGCTGATTTTGTGGCGTTTGCTGAGGCTGTCCAGGATGGTTCGTGAGCGGACGAGGCCGGGCAAGCCCGCGGGCCACCCTGGATAAAGGCAGACGACAGAAACCGATCGTCCGCCCCACCCTGCTACTCTTGACTACTCCTGCGGAAAAGTGAAATCGGGGTTGTAACCGCTGCCATCATCCTGATACAAATCGGGAGGCTGCAACGGATCCGATCCCACCGAAGGCTGGTCCATGACTATTTTGCGGCCAGCTTTATCGCGTTTCACCAAATCACTAAGCAGAGGCTTCGTGATAGGCGCCTTATCGCGTGGTGTGGACTTCATGCGGCGAAGTTAGCATGAGAGGCGACCGAAAAAAGGGCAACGGCAGAAGCGCGCCGGAAATTGCGTCCGGTGGAAGTAACTGTAAAGCAAGCTGCTTCCTCATTTTATGTCACAATGGGGAAATTTGTTCAGGGCTGTGACCGGGGAATCGTTCCGAATGAAATATGGGTTTGTAGTGCTGGCGGCGGTGTGGTTGCCGTTCGGGAGTATCGAGGCGGAAGCGCCTTCCGCAATCGCCATCAAGGATGTGCACGTGATAACAGTCAGCGGCCAGGATTTGCCGAGGGCGACCGTTCTGTTGCGGGATGGCTTAATTCAAGATGTCGGGCCGGGCCTTGCGATTCCTGCAGACGCCTGGGTGATAGATGGCACAGACCTGACCGTCTATCCGGGGTTCATCAATGGTCTGAGCACCTGGGGCATTCCCGCATCGGCAACACCGCAATCGCCCACTGCCGCCCAGTTGCGGCCGCAAGCGCGTGTGCACGGTCCGGAAGACCGGCCGCAAACGTACTCGTTCGAACGCGCGGCAGACCTGGTGAGCCCGAGCGACAACCGCCTGGATGAGGCGCGAGCGGCGGGATTTACAACCTCTGCTACTTTCCCGAACAGGGGCATTTTTGAAGGCTTGGGCGCTATGGTGGACCTTGCCGGTGAGCGTGGCCGGGACATGGTGATCGCGCAGCCGATTGGGCAGGAAATCGTATTTCGAATGGGAGGCGGCGGAATGGGCCGCAGTTTTCCATCTTCATTGATGGGAAATATCGCTTACGTGCGCCAGCTTTATCTTGATCTGCACCAATATAAAGAGGCCAAGCAGATTTATGATGGCCATCCCAGCGGAAATCGGCGGCCCGAATACGATCACGATCTGGAAGGGCTGGCGGAATCTCCGCGCATTCTTCTTCCGGCCAATGAAGCGCAACAGATAGACCGGATTCTGCGCTTCGGCCAGGAGCTGAAAGTGCCTTTCGTTGTCTATGGAATGCATGAAGGGTATCGGCGCGTGGACGAACTGAAGCAGGCGAATGTGCCGGTACTGATCAGCTTGAAATGGCCGGAGAAGCCGAAGGACGCCGACCCGCACGAAGTGCCTGACTATCGCGAACTGGAGATGCGCGAGCAGGCCCCTGCCGTTCCCGGCATGCTGGCGAAGGCGGGCGTGAAATTCGGATTCTATTCCGACGGCTTGGACAGCGATGCGGATCTGACAAAGGCATTGAAGAAGGCCCTCGATGCGGGTTTGTCCAGAGCGGACGCGATTCGCGCACTGACGCTGAATACGGCTGAGATTTATGGAGTGTCGGATCGGCTCGGCAGCATTGAGAAAGGCAAGATCGCAAACCTGGTGGTAACCAAAGGCGCCGCCTTCGATGATAAGAGCACCATTGAGTATGTCTTCATTGACGGCAAGCAGTTTCAGCCGGCGAAAGGCGGGAGCAAGTGATCTGGCGGCGGATATTCTCTCTCGCTTGTGTTGTCGCGGCCGGAACGGGGCCGAGCGGCGCCGAGACGATCCTGATCCGGAATGCCACAGTGCTGACGGTGACGAAAGGCACGGTTCAGAATGGCAGCGTTCTGGTAGAAAATGGCAAGATTGCGGCGATCGGCAGGAATGTGAGTGCTCCAGCCGATGCGACGGTGGTGGATGCGACCGGCAAGTACCTGATGCCGGGCATTATCGATTGCCACTCGCACACAGCGATTGAAGGCGGAGTGAACGAGGGGACCGTATCAGACTCCTCGATGGTGAATATCAAAGACGTAATCGACCCTTACGACATCAATATCTATCGGGCACTAGCAGGCGGCCTCACCGTTTCGAACGTGTTGCACGGAAGCGCAAACGCGATTGGCGGGCAGACCGTTGTAATCAAGCTGCGCTGGGGTAAGACGGCGCCAGAGATGCTATTTGAAGGAGCAAAGCCGGGCATTAAGTTCGCGCTTGGCGAAAATCCGAAACGGCAGGGCTACCCAACCCAGAGTTTCTTTAGCGAAGGGCCGGCTGTGGAGCGGCGGTATCCCGGAACGCGCATGGGCGTGGAGGAAGTAATTCGCGAAAGTTTTACGGAAGCGAAGAATTATCAGGCTACCTGGAAGGAATATAACGGGCGGGTGGCGCGCGGCGAACATCCGATTCCTCCACGGAGAGATTTGCGGCTGGAGCCGCTGGTTGAAGTGTTAGAGGGCAGGCGCTATGTACACGCGCACTGCTACCGGTCAGACGAGATTCTGATGCTGATTCGGGTGGCGGACGAGATGGGATTCAAGATCCGCACGTTCCAGCATGTTCTGGAAGGCTACAAGGTGGCGAAGGAGATTGCGGAGCATGGCGCGGGCGCTTCGACGTTCAGCGATTGGTGGGGATACAAAATTGAAGCCTACGATGCGACGCCTTACAACGCGGCGATTATGACGCGGAAGGGCATCGTGGTATCGCTGAACTCCGATTCCGACGAACTGCAGCGACACCTGAATCTGGAAGCCGCTAAGACCATGCGATACGGCGGTTTAAGCGAGGCCGAAGCGCTGTCGATGGTGACGATTAACCCGGCGAAACAGCTTGGTATCGATGATAAGGTTGGCTCGATTGAGGTGGGCAAGTCGGCAGACATGGTGCTGTTCGACAAGCATCCGCTGGACAATTTTTCGAAGCCGCTGAAGGTCTGGATCGACGGGCATGAATACTTCGATCGGGATAAGGATCTGGAGACACGGCCCGAGTTCAGACGAAAGAAGAAGGTTTTAGAGGAGAAATTGAATGCCGCTGAGGAGGCGGCGACGAAACAGCGCAATCCGGGAGGGCGCCAGTGAGGATTGCGAGGATTATTGTAATCGTTGCAATCAGTGCGGCGGCTTTTTGGGCGGCGGACCGCGGAAATTCGGTGTTGATCCGGAACGTGACGATTCACCCCGTCACCAGTCCCGAGATTGCGAATGGGTCAGTCCTGGTGATTGGCGGGAAAATTGCCGAGGTCGGAAAGAGAGTTTCTTCAAGAGGCGGAACTCGCGTTCTGGATGGACATGGCTTGCAGTTGTATCCGGGGCTGATCAATGCGGCAACCAACGTAGGGCTCTCTGAGATTTCATCTCTGCGCGACACGGTGGATCTGGACGAGGTTGGGATGTTCAACCCCGACTTGAGAGCGGAGATCGCCTACAATCCGTCGAGCGAGCACATTGATGTAACGCGGGCTTCGGGCATCACCACCGTGATCAGTCTTCCTGGAAGCGGCAGCAGAGGGTTCGGCCGTAACGGTCCAGGCAGCGTGATTACGGGCCAGGGCGCGCTGATGCACCTGGAGGGCTGGACGTGGGAAGAGGCTGAGATAAAGCCAAGCGCGGTGATGGACATGATGTTCCCGCAGATCGAAACCGTCTCGCGCCGATATGCGACGTTTCTCCCGGGACGTGAGCGGCCTTATGGAGAGCTCGAAAAGGAATACCGCGAACGGCTGAAAGAGATCAGCGAGTTTTTTGAAGATGCGCGCCGTTATGAAAAGGCGAAAGCCGCGGCGGGTCCGGAGTTTCGCAGCGACGTGCGGCTGGAAGCGATGATCCCGGTGATTGATGGAAAACTGCCGCTATTCGTTCGCGCCGAACGCGAGCAGATGATCAAGGATGCGGTAGCATTCGCGGACAAGGAGAAAGTGAAGATCATCATTGCGGACCCGCGCGAAATTGGCAGCACGGGTCCACTTCTGAAGGAGCACAACATTCCGGTCGTGTTGGGCAAAACGTTCCAGCTTCCCATGCGCGACGACGATCCATACGACGCGTCGTATACTCTGCCGGAGGAATTCTACAAGGCGGGTGTCAAGATCTGCTTTGGAACTTTCGATGTGGAGTTTGCGCGGAATGTTCCTTTCGAAGCCGCGCAGGCGGTAGCGTTTGGATTGCCTCATGATGAAGCACTGAGAGCCCTGACGATCAACAGTGCAGAGATTCTGGGAGCAGGCGATCAGTTGGGCTCCATCGAAAAGGGGAAGACGGCCGACTTGATCCTGACGGACGGCGACCCAATGCAAGCGAAGACCGATATTAAGCAGATGTTCATTGCCGGGCGGGAAGTGAGTTTGGAGTCACGGCATACGCAGGAGTATGAGAAGTGGATGAAGAGGCCCTGAGGCGATTGGGCACAGGCAAATTTTATATGCTGTCCTGAAGTCGAGGCACACTCTGGAACAGCGGCGAGGTACTTAGCGGCTCATAATAGAAGGCGGCGATCCGATGTCAGCGGCAACACTAATTTCCACGAGTGAATATTTATCATCAAGCTTCCGTCCGGATCGAGAACTGATCGAGGGCCAGCTAATCGAGCGGAACGTGGGCGAATACGATCACAGCAATTTGCAGGGCGCGTTAGTCGCGTGGCTAAGAAGCCGGCAACGAGAATGGAACATTCGTGTGCTGCCGGAACAAAGGCTTCGTGTGAAATCGAATCGTTTTCGGGTTCCGGATGTCTGTGTCGTGAATAGAGATCAGCCTACGGAGGCGGTTTTCACGGCTCCGCCGCTTGCTTGCATCGAAGTGCTTTCGAAAGACGACACGCTGCGCAGCATGCAGGAGCGCATTGATGATTACCTGGCATTCGGAGTTTCGAACGTCTGGATTCTAGATCCTGTAAAGCGGCGCGCCTACATCTGTTCGCGAGAAGGCCTTCGCGAGCCCGAAGATGGCGTGCTGCGCGCCACCGAGTCGCCGATTCAGGTTCCACTGGTTGAACTGTTCAGCGATCTCGAGTAAATTGTGTTCGGCGCAGGGGGGCCACTTGCGTACGTCGGCTCGAAAGCCGACGTGGCAGGCTGAAAGCCCGCTCCACATCTATCCAAAAAGCTTCACTGGTCAATCCAAGTAATTGATTGGACGTTCGGAGGGCGAATTACTAAAATTCAAGTACCGACCCGTCCGGCACCAGCCTAGTCCTGCTGACCCGAAACTCGGATAGAAAAGCATCGGCCCGCATATCGCTCTCCGTGTGCAGGAAGCCTTCCTCCTTCGCAAGGTGTCGAGGTTGGAACCCTGTTCCTGCTCCGCTCGCCAACGAGCGGCCTTAGGATCTGCGCGGCTGAATCCACGAGGTGTCAACGGATGAGCAGCAACTTCATAGTCTTTCTATTCCTCAGCGTTATTGCGCTGAGCTTCAGTCTTCTCACAACGCGAAGACTTCATGCTAAGAACCGCGCGACGCGGACAAAGGGCAAACTGAACCGTCTGCGAGAACGGCTGAGAAGTCCAGAGTGGCGGCACTATGGAATGGTTCTTCTGGCAGGCAAGCTGGTTGGAATTGCCATCGTGGCCGGCTGTACGTACCTGGTGAATCCCGATCTGTTTGGGTTTCGGGTATTCGCTGCCGATGCGGCTGTAAAAGCAAGCGACGTCGTAAACCCCATCAACACGCTTTGGACTCTGCTGGCGGCCTTTCTGGTTTTTGGGATGCAGGTGGGCTTCACCATGCTGGAAGCCGGGTTCTGCCGGTCACGCGAAACCGTGAACGTACTGATGGAATGCATTGTGGACACCTGCCTTTGCGGCCTTCTGTTTTATGCCTTCGGATTCGCGTTCATGTTCAGCCATGGCAACGGGTTCATTGGGCAGCATTGGTTCTTTTTGCAGGGCGCTCCCGCAACATACGAGACAACGGGCGTGGCGTTTCTAGCCTTCTGGTTGTTCCAGTTCGCTTTTGCCGATACGTGTTCGACTATCACTTCAGGCGCCATGATTGGCCGAACCGGCTTTGTTGGCGACTTGCTGTATAGCATTGCGGTTTCCGGTTTCATTTATCCGATCATTGGCCATTGGGCATGGGGCCCGGACGGCTTTCTGGCGACGATGGGAAGCGCGGGCAATTTCCTGCCCTCCCTTGGACAGAGCTTTCACGATTTTGCGGGCTCGACTGTCGTACACACAATTGGCGGCTTCATCGCGCTTGCGGGAGCTATCGTGCTTGGCCCTCGCCTGGGCCGCAAGTTTAAGCGCGATGGCGGCGGCCCGATGCAGCCGCACGATTTGACGATTGCGGCATGCGGCGGATTGCTGCTGTGGTTTGGGTGGTACGGGTTCAATCCCGGCAGCACTCTTTCGGCGATGGATTTCGCCGGGACCGGGCGGGTGGCTGCCAACACTACGCTGGCTGCATGCGCGGCAGGCTTAACCGCCATGCTTTACGCCTACATCTGGACGAAGACGTGGGACATCAGTTTCACGATAAACGGCTTTCTCGCGGGACTGGTGGCGATCACATGCCCGTGTTATTGGGTAAGCCCGGCGGGAGCCATCATGCTCGGCGGAGTGGCAGGAGTGCTGGTGGTGGCGGGGGTCGAACTTCTGGAGTGGCTGCGAATCGATGATCCGATCGGAGCGGTGCCCGTGCATGGGATCTGCGGAATCTGGGGAACGCTTTCGCTTGGCCTATTTGCCTGCGGGCAGTATGGAGCTACCGGTCCTATCACTCCGGACAATTCAAGCCCTTTAAAAGGTTTGTTCTATGGAGGCGGCACATCGCTGCTAATGGCCCAATTGATTGGGAGTGTGATGATTACTGTTTCAACCTTTGCGGTTGCGCTGGCGGTGATGTACGCCGTTCACGGCGTGAAACTTTTGCGCATCTCGCCGGAAGGTGAAGCGTATGGACTGGATTTGCATGAACACGGTATTTCGGCTTACCCCGAGTACATGATCACATCGTCGGGCCGGCCCAGTGGACTAATGCACGGCCCCGATGCTGTTGCAGCCAGATCAATAACAAACGTGGTCATGACGCCGGAACCTGAAGTTCGGCATTCATGAAGGGAGAACGAATGAAGAAGATCGAAGCGATCATACAACCGTTCAAGCTGGATCCGGTAAGAGATGCTTTGCATGATATCGGAATCGACGGAATCACGGTCAGCGAAGTTCGCGGGCACGGCCGTCAAAAAGGGCACACGGAGGTTTATCGGGGCGCCGAATACAAAATTGACCTCATTCCCAAAATTAAGCTGGAATTGTTCGTCAACACAACGAGAGCCGAAGAGGTGATCTCGACGATTACTACGACCGCGAATACGGGAAAGATTGGCGACGGCAAGATATTCATTTTCGATGTCGCCGATGCTGTTCGCATCCGCAATGGCGACAGAGGCGAGGCTGTCCTGTAGCATCCGTAGACAATAGAGGCGATGACGAAGAACATCGCCTTTGCCCTGTTACTGCTCTGGTGTGCTGGCCGTCAACAGGGCTCCGCGGACGAGAATCAGCCCGATTTTGAGAGGGCTGGGAAGGCCATCCAGCCCGCACCCCCTGATCCGGCGATTACTGCCGCTCTCCAGCAGGTCTCGATGGAACGGGTCAGGCAGACCATCGAGACGATGGTCGGATTTCACAATCGCAACACGCTCTCCAGCATGGATAAGGATCTGAAGCCGGGACAGGGAGTGCTGGCGGCGGCTGACTGGATTGAGAGCCAATTCAAGAGTTATTCGGAAGCGTGCGGCGGATGTCTGGAAATAGAGCGGGACACATTTACCGCGCCAGTGCAAAGTCGGATTCCGCAACCAACGACGATTGTGAACGTCTACGCCATCTTGCGCGGCTCGGATCCGGCGCAAGCGGCGCGTATGTACCTTGTCTCGGGTCATTACGATTCGCGCGATTCGGATACGCTAGACATACACGGTTTCGCTCCAGGCGCGAACGACGATGCCAGCGGGGTAGCGGTGAGTCTGGAGTGCGCGCGCGTGCTGAGCAGGCACAAGTTCCCGGCAACGCTGGTTTTTGCGGCAGTGGCCGGCGAAGAGCAGGGCCTGGTGGGAAGCTTTCACCTGGCTCAATTGGCAAAACAAGAGAACTGGCAGCTTGGGGGCGTTCTAAATGACGACATCGTGGGTGGAAATACTACGCCTGGCGACAAGCTGCAGGACAAGTCAGCGCTGCGGGTGTTTTCGGAGGGGATTCCGGAAACAGCTACGTTTGAGCAGATCCGGAAAATTGAGAATCTGGGGGCCGAAAGCGATTCGCCGTCGCGCGAGCTTGCGCGCGAGATCTGCGACGCGGCAAGGACGTACTTGTCGCCGGCGAAAAACGAACGGCGCGCCTTCCATCCGCAGATGGAGTTTCGCCGAGACCGGTTTCTGAGGGGCGGCGATCACATTTCGTTCAATCGCGAAGGGTTTCCGGCGGTGCGGTTTACGGAATGGCGCGAAGACTTTAATCACCAGCACCAAAATGTTCGTGTGGAGAACGGCACTGCCTATGGCGACGAGCTGAAGTTTGTGGATTTCGGATATGTCGCCAACGTCGCGCGCGTGAATGCCGCCACTTTAGCGGTACTGGCCTCGGCTCCCGGCGAACCTATAGAAGTACGGGTTATGACGAAGAATTTGGACAACAACACGGAATTGCGCTGGAAAGCGCCGGGGGGCGCGCCCTCCGGCGTGTCCTACCAGATCGTCTGGCGAGCGACGACCTCTCCGGATTGGCAATACGCGGCGGCTTCGAGCGCCTTCGGCGATAGCGGCAACGGCGAGGAGCACAGCGCGACCTTGCCGGTATCAAAAGATAACGTCATTTTCGGCGTGCGGTCCGTAGATGGAGCCGGCCATCGGAGCGCGGCGGTGACACCGGTTCCGGAACGGTGAAGGCAAGGACGCTTTCTCGCCGGGAGTTGGCACAAGCCCCCAACGAAACACGCAGATTCCGACACTTGCGGGGATCGACTTAGGCCCCCAAAATGAGAATCTACTTCGACGCGTGCTGCCTTAGCAGGCCGACCGATGATCAGGCGCAGGACAGAATCCGTCGAGAGGCTGAAGCTGTCGAAAGGCTGCTCGGATTCGTGACAAACGGATCAAACGTATGGGTGAGCAGCGTGGTGCTCGAGGCTGAAATCGCGCGCAATCCGGAAACCGAGCGCCGTCAAGACGCGACGGAGTTGCTCTGGTTTGCTCATGAAGTGATCGACCTCGATGCGGACGTGGTGCGTCGTGCTCGGGAGCTGGAAAGAGTTGGTTTCTCCGCATTCGACGCTTTACACTTGGCCTGTGCCGAAGCCGGAAAAGTGGACGTGTTTCTCACAACCGATGACCGACTATCCCGACGCGCTCAGCGCGGATTAGGAAAATTGACCATAAGAGTCCTGAACCCGGTATCCTTGATCGAGGAGGTCTTTCGAGATGCCCACCCGCGAAATGACTGACGAAGAGTTCCAGCGGCATGCGTTTTCGATACTCCGACGCGAACTGGGACCCGAAGGGCTCGCTCGATTTCTCCGACTATATCGTTCTGGTCACGGCGACTATACCTCCGACCGGGAGCGCTGGCTGAAGGGTGTCACGGTGGACGAAGTCATTGAGCAGTTGCGTTCTCCGCGTGCCTCCTAGCTCGATTTTTCAGAGCATCGCACGGTGGTGAAGGCGGGCCACGAATACACACGAATACACACGAATCCAAAACGTGATGGCGGATAGAGCTGAACAGTACTTGCGGCAGGCGATCCGTCTTGCGATTGAGGCTGCCGGATCGGACCTGGGTGGGCCGTTTGGCGCCGTTATCGCGAGAGGCACGGAAGTGGTCGCGACCGGGCTCAACCTGGTTACGTCGACTAACGATCCAAGCGCTCACGCTGAGATTGTGGCGATTCGATTGGCGTGCCAGAAGCTGAAATCCATCGATCTCTCCGGCTGCGAGATGTACGCGAGCTGCGAGCCTTGCCCTATGTGCGTGGGAGCGCTCTACTGGGCTCGGGTCAACCGACTGTATTTTGCGTGCACTCGGGACGATGCGGCCCAAGCCGGATTCGCCGATGCTCTGATTTATCAGGAGTTGGCGCTCTCCCCTGAGAAACGGAGCATTCCAGGCCACTGCATGCTGCGGGACGAAGGTTTGGAGGCGTTCCGGAAGTGGTTGGAGACCGAAGCGCGGGTCCGCTATTAGCGCCTAGCCTCGTTACAATGGGGTTTTGCTTTCCAAATGAAATCTTTTTCCATTGAGGACCGGCAGACTCGATGCCAGGCCCTCGAAGATGCTCTCGCAAGCCGTATCCTTGTGCTCGATGGGGCGATGGGCACGATGCTGCAGCAGAGCCATCTGACTGCCGACGATTTCGGCGGGCCTGCCCTGGAAGGCTGCAACGAGAACCTGGTGCTTACCCGCCCCGACGTTATTCTCGGCATACATCGCGCTTACTATGAAGCCGGTTCGGACATTGTAGAGACAAACAGTTTTGGCGCGACAAAGATTGTTCTTTCCGAATACGCCTTACAGGAGCACTCGCACGAGCTGAACTTCGCAGCTGCGCAACTCGCGCGTCAAGCAGCGGATGAGTTTGCAAAAACCGGCCGGCCGCGTTTCGTCGCGGGTTCAATGGGTCCCACCACGAAGGCCATCAGCGTAACCGGCGGCGTTACATTCCCGGATCTTGTCGCGAATTACTACGACCAGGCGAAGGGGTTGATAGAGGGCGGCGCAGACATTCTTCTGCTCGAAACCTGTCAGGACACCCGCAACGTAAAGGCCGGCTTGCTGGCGATCAATCAGCTTGGGCGGGAGCTCAGTTACCGCATTCCGTTAATGGTTTCAGGCACCATCGAAAGCACCGGTACTATGCTCGGGGGCCAAACCGCGGACGCATTCTACACGTCTATTTCGCACGCGCATTTGCTCTCGGTTGGGCTCAATTGCGCAACTGGTCCGGACTTAATGACGGATCACATCCGGTCGCTTCACGAACTTGCCACAACGCGCATCTCCTGCTATCCGAATGCCGGTTTGCCGGATGCCGAAAGCGGTCAGTATCTGGAAACACCCACCAGTCTGGCGGCGCAGCTCGGACGGTTTGTCGAGCATGGCTGGCTGAATATCGTGGGCGGCTGTTGCGGGACGCGCCCCGATCACATTCGCGCGATTGTACAGATGGTGGAAGGCAAGAAACCGCGCGAACTCAAACAGTCGAGCCACCGTACATACTTCTCCGGAATCGAAGTGGTCGAGGCAGAGGAGAGCAGCCGGCCCCTGATTGTCGGAGAGCGCACGAACGTGATCGGCTCACGGCTGTTCAAGAAGATGATCGGCGAAGAGAAGTGGGAAGAAGCGACCGAAATCGCGCGCTGGCAGATCCGAAACGGGGCGCACGTGGTCGATGTCTGCCTGCAGTCGAGCGATCGGGACGAGATCAGCGACATACCGCTGTTCTATGAAAAGCTGATCCGAAAAATTAAAGCGCCGGTGATGATCGACACGACCGACGCGCGCTCGATCGAGCTCTCGCTGACGTATTGCCAGGGCAAGAGCATTATCAATTCGATCAATCTGGAAGATGGAGAAGAGAAATTTGAGCGCGTCTGCCCGCTCGCCCGGAAATACGGTGCGGCGCTTGTGGTGGGATGCATCGATGAAGACAAACTCCAGGCACAGGCGTTCACGCGCGAGCGGAAACTGGCCGTTGCGCAGCGATCCGTTCAGCTTCTAACGACGAAATACGGCATCGCGCCGGAAGACATCATTATCGATCCGCTTGTCTTCCCGTGCGCAACCGGAGACGAAAACTACATCGGCGGCGCGGTTGAAACCATCGAATCAATCCGCCTGATCAAGCAGCAGATTCCTTACATCAAGACGATCCTGGGGATCTCCAACATCTCTTTCGGGCTGCCGGCCGCCGCTCGAGAAGTGGTTAACTCGGTCTTCCTGTACTACTGCACCAAGGCCGGTCTCGATCTGGCCATTGTGAACGCCGAGAAGCTGGAACGGTTCGCCAGCATTCCCGAACATGAGCGGCGTCTGGCGGAGGCGCTCCTGTTCAACACTCCTCCTATCGACGTACCTGCCGATCATCCGAGCGCGGCCCTGCTTGAAAAGGTTCCCGAAGATTGGAGGCTGCAATCCCGCGAGCAAAAGGCAGCGGTGAATCAATTCCACATAGCGGCCGTCTCGGAGCACTTCCGCGGCGCGACAGGACGGCAGAAGAAGAAAACATCGGATCTGCCTCTGGATGGAAGACTGGCGAACTACATCATCGAAGGGACGAAGGACGGCCTGATTGCGGATCTGGACCTCAAGCTCAAAGAAGGCGTAGCGCCGCTTGACATTGTTAATGGGCCGCTGATGACGGGGATGGCTGAAGTGGGCCGGCTGTTCAATAACAATGAATTGATTGTTGCCGAGGTGCTTCAATCGGCGGAAGCGATGAAGGCCGCCGTGAACTATTTGGAACAATTCATGGAAAAATCCGCCGCCTCCACGCGCGGCAAGATTGTCCTGGCGACGGTGAAGGGCGATGTTCACGATATCGGAAAGAATCTGGTAGAGATCATTCTGAGCAACAACGGGTACCAGGTAGTCAATCTGGGCATCAAAGTTCCGCCGGAGGAACTCATCAAGGCTTATCAGAAGCACAGTCCCGATGCAATTGGCTTGTCGGGCCTGCTGGTCAAGAGCGCGCAGCAGATGGTGACCACGGCAGGCGATCTGAAGGACGCGGGGATTAACGTTCCGTTGCTGGTGGGCGGCGCCGCCCTTTCGGAAAAGTTCACCAAGACAAAGATTGCGCCCAGCTACGACGCACCTACGCTGTACGCGAAAGATGCGATGACAGGGTTGCGGCTGATGAACGAAATTATGGATCCGGCACTGCGCGATCAGGTTCTTTCGCAGAACATCTCTCGTGAGGCGTTCGCCGAGGCGCCAGCGATTGAGCCGACCGCGGTTCCATCCGGAGAACACCGAAGCCCGAAGGTTCGGACAGACATTCCGATTCCGCCCGCGCCCTATCTGGACCGCAAGATCCGGACGATTCCGCACTTAGCGGAGGTGTGGAGCTACATCAATCCATTCATGCTGTATGGACGGCACCTGGGTTTCAAAGGCAACTTCGAGAAGCTTCTGGCGGAGCGGGATCCGAAAGCGCTGGAACTGTTCCATAATCTCGAAGACGTGAAGCGCGAGGCGGCTACATGGATGAAGGCGCGCGCAGTCTGGCAATTCTTCGAAGTGGAGAGAGAAGGAAACACGCTGCACCTGTTTACACCGGGGTCGGCTTTGCCGGTGGAGAGCTTCCAGTTTGGCCGCCAAGCTAAATCGGACGGTCTCTCTCTGAGTGACTACGTGCTAGATCCGCAAGACGGCCGGCGCGATCACATCGCGCTGTTCGTGGTGACGTCGGGTGAAGGCATCATTGCGCACTCGGATGAGGCAAAATCGCGCGGCGAATACTTTAAGGCGCACGCATTGCAGGCGCTGGGCATTGAGACCGCCGAGGCCTGCGCGGAATGGCTGCATCGCCGCATTCGAGAGGATTGGGGATTCCCGGATTCGCCCACGATGACGATGCAGGAGCGGTTCACGTCGCGTTATCGCGGGAAGCGCTACAGTTTCGGGTACCCGGCCTGCCCGAACCTGGAGGATCAAACGAAATTGTGGGCGCTGCTGCGGCCCGAAGACATCGGCGTGCAACTCACGGAAGGGTTCATGATGGAGCCGGAAGCCAGCGTGTCGGCGCTGGTTTTCCATCATCCCGATTGCGCCTATTTCAGTGCGGCGGAACAGATTGAGCCGGCGTACGCGTAGCGGCGATGTTGGTTGAGTTTATATGAGATACCGCTTGCTTACGCGTGCGGTTCAGTTTCTGGTTTTGAGCGATGATCGGCGGAGTAGTGTAACTCTCGGTTTGCTTGCAAAACGAGCGAAATCGTTTCCGCGAGGTTAGATTTAGCTTCCTCGAGAGTCGCGCCTTGTGTGTTTGCTCCCGGCAGTTCGGGGACATAGCCAATGTAGCCCTCCGAGACTTTTTCAAAGACAGTCGTGAGAGTGATATCCATGTCTCATTCTCCTCTTCGCGTCTCTTTGCGAATAAACGCTACTTCGGCAGGGCGGTAGGGGTTGCCGTTCGCGTGGAAAATATCATGGAACCACACGCGCGGCGGGTGGTTGATATAGGGATGCTGCCATGAATCCCAGGGCAAATAGGTTTGTGATTTCCCGGCCACGAAACCCCAGTTGATGGCACCCACTTTAAATTCCTTTGCGATGGGCAGAATCGTTTCGAAGGTGCTGCCCTTCGGCCGCGCCATGTATTCCGTGCAGATGATGGGCCGCCCAAATGTCTGGAGCCATTTCACCTCCTGTTCGAACTTGGCGGCTGGATCGTAATTGTGAAACGAAGTGATATCGGACAGTTCCAGTTGCTCTTTGGCCATCGGGGAGAGCGTGCTCGGCTCGGAGGGATCTTCATGCCATACGCCGCTGGTTAAGGGCTGCTGAGGATGCGCAGCGCGCGCCCATTCGAATGCTTCGGGGAGAAGCTTCATAACCAGCTCTACTTTATTTTTTGGGTCTTTGTAGCTGGAGCCGTTCATGTTGTCAGGCTCATTCCAGATGTCCCATGCGAGCACGCGATCATCGTTGGCGAAGGCGCCGATCACTCCCTTGACGTATTGCTCTAAGCGTGGATACTGCGAAGAGTCTTCCAGCGCCTCCGCGCCCGGGCTCTGTACCCAACGGGAATTATGGACCCCCGGGCGGGGCTTCGGTTGCGGGCCGAGATGCGGGTATGGATCCCAGACTGAATCGAACAGCACGAACATCGGCTTGATCTTGTGCTTCGCGCAGATGTCGAGAAAGGTATCGATGCGCTTCTTGAAGCCTTCACTGTCCTGCTTCCAGAGCAGATCATGCAGAAAAACGCGCATGGTGTTCATGCCGATTCCTTGGGCCCAACCCAGTTCGCGGTCGATTTCTTTCGGATCGAATGTAGCGGCTTGCCACATCTCCAATTCGTTCACGGCATAAGCGGGAACGTAGTTGCTGCCCACCAGCCATGGCTCTTTCGCATACCACTGGTTCGCGGTCTCCGCCGTCCAGCGCGGCGCCTGCTGCGGCGTAGTCTCTTGCGCGACTACGAAGCCGCTGAAAAGAACGGGAAGGGCAAGAAGAAAAGGAACAAGTCTTCGTTTCATGGGTCAGCGTTCGTTCACGATTCTAACCCGCGCTGCATCCCAGCTGCTTACTGCGCGAGTGTGAAGTTAACGATGATATCGGTCACAACTTCGACCGGCTGGCCGTTTAATAAAGTCGGCCGGTATCTCCATTGAAGAACCGCATCGCGGGCGGCCTGTACCAGCAGCGGATGCCCGCGCACAAGCTGCAAGTTTTCAATAGTGCCTTGCTTACTGATGATCGCTGTAAATTCGACCGTGCCCTGCACCCGGGCGGATTTTGCCAGCGGGGGATAGACCGGCATCACTTTACGGATGAGGTTAGCCTCGGCGACGCCGGTCCCCACTCGGATTGGCCCATGCGATTTGGCTTTCATTGGCGGAGCGGGCGCAGGCGGCTCGGGCACCGACGCAATCACGCCACGCATGACCGTATCGGTCGCTCCATTCGGTTCGCCGACGCTATCCTGAACGGCGAAATCAGGAGGCGCCGCAATCTCCCGGAGATCGTTCACGCGCGGGGGAATGACTTTCGGCGCAAGCAAAGCCGAAAACCGACGGGCCACTAGGGTGCGTTGGACTTTCATCTCAACGGGAGGTTTTGGCGGCAAAACCCGGGGAGGCGCCGGGGCCGTCAACATGCTCCTCAACTGCGCATTCGGCAGGGCTTGCGTGTAGACCAGGGGAATCAAAATCAGCAGGCATATCACAAATACCTGCAGCAAGATGGAAAGTAGGATCGTGAAAGGCTTCTTCGTGTTCTGCCTTGCGTTAACAAATGTCTGCTCGAACATTGTGACTGCTCCTCTTTTTCGCGCCCAGGCGCGGTTCCGCCAACTTCGCAGAAATTGATTGTTATTGAGTTGCACTGCCGTGCGCAGCAGTTAGTAAGTCACGATCGTGAGGTTCGCACTTATTAAGAACAGACACCGCGTTCGGCGTTTGAGTTCCCGGCCAGGCTTTAGGGCAGGATCTGAAAGCGGACGTCTTGCGACTCGCACTTCCGATTTGGATCGGAGCGGTAAATAACCCAGCCTTCATCAGTCAAAATGCCAGCGCAGGCTCCGCGGAAGCGGCTTGCGTAATTTAGATTCGGTCCCATGCGGGCGAGAGGGTTGGAAAAGCGATAAAAGAAAAGCGGCCAACCAGCAGACCAACTGTCTGGCTGAAATCCGCGTAAAATCGGCAGCATTTCCCAGTCGTACTTAGGGCTCTTTTCAAGATTCTGAAATGCCGCACGCGCGAATGGCGGAATCTCTTGAAGATTATAATCGCTGATCACGCGAAGGCGCCGGTCGGTTCTTTCTCGATACGCACGAGTTCGCAATACCCGGGAAAGCTGTTGTGCTTCAACCTCCGACAACCGTTTCCCCTTGGAGGCGGCTAAAATCTTGAGCGCTTGTGGCGAAAGGTTTCCGTGTGCTGACCGGAAACCTCCCCACTCCACGTAGAGAATTTCACCAGGATATGTGTCCAGAAATGTTTTGCGGATCGGGGCCATGCTTTGGAACGGCCGCCCGGTGTAGAAGGCGAGAGTCAACTGGAAGCTTGGGGCCGCGTATAAGCGAGTACCTGGCGTCGGGGCTGCAGTATCGATATAGCTGGTGAGTGCCGATAAATTTCTCCATGTAGGGCCGCCCGATTCCGGGGAAGGTTCGGCTCTCAAATTATGGCCCGTAATCGCAAGCAGCAAAAAGGCGAGCGCCGGGGCAGCTATCAGGGACGCGCGCGGCACGATTATTCTCGCTACGACCGCGCAGAATATCGAAGCAAGCAGCAATGCCGGGCCCCAGTAGGAAAGGTTCAGCCGATCCGGAAAGAAACTTGCTGCCGGCATGAACAGCATGAACGATGCATAGCCGCTGAGCACAAAAAGGGAAAGGACAGCGATGGCCGGCCCGCATCTGCGCAGCGGTAACGGCGAAACGAACAGGGAGACGCGAACCCGCGCGCGATGCGTACACAAGCAACACCGCGAAGAGTGCAAAGCCAGCCAAATACACTGGGCGCGCGAGTGAAAAGGTGATGAGATCGCTGAGCGACAGCAGTGATCGTCCTGGAGGAACGAATCCCAAGCCCGAAAGATAGCCCGTCGCGAGTATCCACGGAAGGGTCCCGATGCCGATGATGAGGCCAAACACCGCCAACTTCTTTAAAGAGGCAGGATCGCGTTTGAGCAGCACCGGGATAAGAACGCTAAGCGTGCAGACTGCTGCAATGAATGTTATGACGTGCGTGAAGAACAGCAGCACAAAGGCGAGCGCGCCAAGCACATAATGTTTCCAGCCGGCTCTACTTACGATCAGCCATATGAATAGAAGTGCTAACAGACTGAGCGCAACAGTGGCCGAGTAGTAACGAGCCCGGATACAAAGATCGATGTTTGACTGATGGATCGCACCGACCAGGAGAGCCGTTATAGCGGTATCGCGCCCATGCAGAATGAATCCAGCTATGTAACACAGGGCCAGAAACAGACCACCGTAGAACACAGAGGGCAAGCGGGCGGCACGCGAGCGCGCTTTGAAGTCCTGAATGCTTCGGCGGGGCGGCGGTCCAGTTTCGACGCCATCCGGCTGAATATGGGCCACAGCCAGCGATGCCGCGATGGAATACAGCGGGAGCCAGCCGTGATAAATTGCCACGCCGCGATCTGAGTAGCTGCTGTCCTTGAATTCGTACTCCGGATTGCCGGGCCAGGGTTTTACCAGCGTGTTCTCGTAAATGGGAATACCTAAATAGTGATCGACAGGGTATCCGTGCTGAAGAATAGTCAGCGCGTTAATAGACGATTCAGCTTCATCGACCCAGAACGGACTGGTGTCCAAATACTCACATCGCCGTGCCATCGCGGCCAGGATTACAGCAGTGACAAACGCCACTTCGCACGCCCGAAGCCAATAGCGGTGCTTATTCAAAGCTCCTGGTTTCAATCGACTTCCTGTGGGTTTGTGATGCCAGAGCAGAAGTTCCTGGCGTCTTCGCCGCTATCGTACAGTCGGGCGATGTACCAGTCCATCAAGCTGGGGAAACAGGTCTGCATCGCACAAAATAGGCGTCCGATCCGGGGCACAAACACGGTGCGGGAGGATGAAGACTCGACCGCGCGGAAAATCGCCGATGCGACCGATTCGGCGGAGATCACCCGAAGTTCCTTGACGTTTACGGGCGCACTGCCGCCCAAGACATGCTGGCGGAACCCGGTATCCACAATTCCAGGACAGATCTTGATCACTCGAATGCCCTGGGTACGCAACTCTCTCCGTAGCGAATCCGTTATCCCGTGCATGGCAAACTTCGATGAGCAGTATGCGGCTGCCCACGGGAGCGAGACAGTTCCGCCCACAGAACCGAGATTTACAATCACGCCCGAGCCTTGCCGCCGCATGATCGGAATGGCAAGCTGTGTCAACGCAAGAGGAGCCGCAACGTTGATCTCAAAAAGATGGCGGAACAGATCGATTGAGAGGGTGGAAGGAGGGGCATACAGGCCTACGCCCGCATTATTCACCAGCACATCAATTCGCCCGAATTGCGCGAGCGTTCTGCCAATGCACTCCTGACGGACGTCTTCGGAGGTGATATCGCCGGAAATCGTAAGGACCGAGTGATCGCGCCAGCGTTCCAGATCCTCACTGGGGAGGGCCACAGTAGACACATTCCAGCCCTGGCCGATAAATCGTCTGATGCAAGCTGCACCGATGCCCTGAGATCCGCCGGTAATTACGGCTACCCGCCGAGCAGAATGAATTCCCGTCATTGCGTTCTGGATCAATTGGAGAGCAATGCAAGTTACAGATGCAATGCAAGCGCCATCAGCGGGAGTGTTTGCTGGATTACTTAACACGCACGCGGCGGCTGTTTTAGGGTTCAAGAAAAGGGAAATTGTCCGAACGAGTATCCCGGTTTCCGGTGTTTTGAGCAGTGCCAAGGGTCAGGAGGAGCTCTCGCGGCTCACTTATGACCATGTCCGGCCGTTCCACGTCGAAGCTCTCCGGTTGGAAGCCCCACAGGACGCCGCAAGCGCGGACGCCTGCATTTCGCGCCGTCTGCACATCCACGGCACTGTCGCCCACCATCACGGTCTGATCGGAGTCCGCGCCGATGTCTTGCATAAGCTGTAAGATGCCAACCGGATTCGGCTTTTTATGCGGGAAACTATCGCCGCCATAAACCCGAACAAAGTGCTCCTGCAGCCGGAGCGCCCCCACAATATCGAAGCTGATGCGGACCGGCTTATTGGTCAGGACTGCCAATTTGTGTCCATTCGCTGACAACTGCTCGATGACTTCCCGCACGCCTGGATACAAGCGGGTGTGTTCTAAGGCGTGTGCGTGGTAGAACTTCAGGAAAAATGCCAGCGCCGCGTTGAGCTGCTCTTCAGATGCGTCCGCGGGCATGGAGCGCCGGATAAGCATCGGAGCGCCGTTCCCGACGTAGGAAAAGATCAGGTTCGGATCAAGCGGTGTCAGGGCGAAATACTCGCGGGTCGCGTTCATGGAGGCGGCCAGATCCACGCTCGAGTCAATCAGCGTCCCATCCAGGTCGAAGATGATCAGCAAGATTTTGTCACCATGCGCATCAGACGTCACGCGTGTGCCGGTTTTGGGGCGCTGCCCAGAGTTGTTTCAGATTTTCCATCTGTTCATCAAAGGAATTCTTCAACTCGCGCGGCGCAAGCTGTGCGATGGCGATGGCGAGTTCACTGGCATAGGGCAGCACGCGTGAGCTGCCCAGAAACGCAGGAAGCGGGGAGGGCGCGAATGCCACCACAATATCAGCCAGAGCGGCAATTACCAGTACTCCGCGAATAAAGCCCGCCACTCCGCCCAGCAAATGATCGAACCAGGAGAGGCCCATCCAGCGGAACAATCTCGCCAGCAGCGCTGCCACCAGGGCTCCAACAACCAGAACGCCAACGAAGACGATCAGGAATCCCGCAATGTTCGCAGCCCGTGTGCTGATGTGTGTCCAAGCAATCAATTGGGCCGCCACTATTTGGTAGCACCAGAAGCCTGCGAGAAAACCAGCTACGGTGGCGACAAGCCCGATCACCACACGCGCGAGCCCAGTCCGCAAGCCCGCGATAGCGGACAACACGATCAATAGGAGTAGCAGAACATCGAACCAGTTGAAGACCCACATAAGTTGTCTGCTCCTAGGCCGCGGTTGACGGTAGCGTCCGTCCGGTGAGCCGAGTAAACGCCTCCTGATACTTTTCGCTGGTCTTCTTCACTACCTCATCCGGCAAAGCGGGTGCGGGTGGGCGTTTATCCCAGTTCAAAGTTTCGAGATAGTCGCGAACGTATTGCTTGTCGAATGAATACTGCGGTGCGCCCGGGCTGTATGTATCCGCCGGCCAATAGCGCGATGAATCGGGAGTCAATGCCTCATCGGCCAGCACGAGTTGTTCCTTCACGAATCCGAATTCGAACTTGGTATCCGCGACGATGATCCCGCGTTGTGAAGCGTACTTTGCCGCACGACTATATAGATCCAGGGTTAAATCCCTTAGTTGTCCGGCTAACTCGACACCTAACTGCTTGGCCACGTACCGGAACGGGACGTTCATATCATGCCCGGTTTCGGCCTTCGTTGCCGGCGTAAAGATCGGCTCCGGCAGCCGGTCTCCATCGCGCATTCCGGCCGGGAGTGGAATTCCGCACACAGCGCTTTTCTCCTGATATTCCTTCCATCCCGATCCTGCCAAATAACCGCGGGCTACACACTCAACCTGAATCATTTGCGCTCTCTTGACCAGCATCGATCGGCCCTCCAGCATCTTGCGATATCGGCTGAGTTTTTTCGGGTACTCTGCAACGTCCGCTGTCAGTAGGTGGGACGGCACCGCATCGCGCAAAAATTCAAACCAGAATAACGACATCTGGGTCAGGATGCGTCCTTTGCACGGTATACCGCTGCCCAGAATGCAATCGAAAGCGGATATGCGGTCCGACGCGATAAACAGGAGTGTCTCGCCAAGGTTGTAAACGTCCCTTACCTTGCCTCTGGCGACGAGCGGCAAGGGCAGCTTGGTTTCCAGCAACACTTCATCCCGGCACATAGCTACGTCTGAAGATCCCAATCTGAGTATCCCAATCTGGATTTCGTCAGCGGCTCCGTACCCGAACTTCTACCAAGGAAAAAAGTAAGCATACAGAATAATTTTCACCCAAGCTAACTGCAAGTTAAACAAAAGAGGGAACTTACTCTTTGGCTCAGCGATTGCAGTTTAGAATGCCGGGAAGGAGCTTGAATGAATTCAGATCAATTCGAAGGAAAATGGAAACAGTTGAAGGGGTCTGTCAAGCAGCGTTGGGGTAAGCTTACCGACGACGATCTAACCGCCCTGGGCGGAAAGAAGGATCAGCTTGTAGGCAAAATCCAGGAGCGATATGGCATAACTCGTGAGCAGGCGGAAAAAGAAGCCGACGAGTGGGCCAGCGCGACATCGAGCAGTGCTAGCGACTTAGCACACGGCCATACGGCTAACAAACTCTAACCCGGACAACACGCAGTTTTCGGCGGTGGCGCCAAGATTTGACGTCACCGCTTTTTATTTTTCTCGCCGCTTATTGCGGACCGCCAGTCCAGTATCCGGGTCGCGTTCGGACCACGAACTGCGGCTTGTCCTTCACCTTTACCTCGATCGGGTGAAAGCTTGTGCGCCGCTCCTCTTCCGGCGTGAACGAAATAATATAACGGCTGTGAATTTCGCTCCCCAGGCGGATGAGATCATTTTCCAATTTGGATTTAGTTTCGAATTTCAGAATGCGCCCTCCGGTTGCTGCCGCAAGAACCGCCGCTGTACTTTGTTTGCCGAGCCGGGCGGTTTCCGTAATGGCTGCTAGCAGGCCACCGCTGTCCGGCGGCGAATACTCGCCTCCTCTGGTGGTGAACGGCGTGAGATACGCGGAATACGTGAGACTGTAGATAGTCGCCCCGGACCTCTGAATCTTTGGAAGCAATTCATTGAGCTTACTTTCGCTCCCGCGATCTTTACTCTCACCGACAATCAAGATCGCAGACCTTGCTGGTTTTGGTCGAGCTGCCAGCATCTCCAACGCCTTCGCAACCGCATCAACCATCCGCCCCTTACCGCTGTCTGCCGGCTTGAGGTCTTGAACAACGTCTGAGATGGCATCGGCGTCGCTCGTAAAATTTTGCACGACGCGTACTTCGTCCGCAAACGTAACAATGGCGGCCTCGCCGTTTGCACCCGCAACCGCTTCCGGGATCATCGATCCGACCTTCCGTATTTTCAGCAAAGCTGGTTGCGAGACATCGCTGGTTTGAAGTAGCACTACTATTGCCAGCGGGGCAACGGCTGAATCAGGATCGTCGACGCGAACCTGTCTGGGCTTTCCATTATCAAGAACCAGGAAATCAGAAGGCTGAAGCCCGTAAACGAAGTGCCCATTCGGGTCGGTAACGCTAGCCGGAAGCACCACGAGGGGAACGGTGGTGCGTATGGTTGGCTGCCCAAACAAGAGAGACGTTAGCAGCACAGTCGATGAAGTCGGCAGTAGCCTCACGGATCACGGACGGACGCAAAGAACGCTCCGTTTCCGACGACATGCTGATTTCCGCCGAGCCGATACCGGATACTAATGTGAGTGGCTGTTCCGTACGGTTTTGGCATCTGTAATGAACTCTTTCAGAATTTGGCTTTCGCCGAAACTTGCGAGCAGATTCGCGCGCTCGGGTACGAAGGCCTTGAGATCGCACCGTTTACGCTGGGCGAGAATGCGGCAGATCTCACGCGCGATGAAAGAGATAAGTTGCGGCAGTCGATGCGCGATGAGGGCGTCAGTTTTGTGGGGCTGCATTGGCTGCTTGCCGGGCCGCCGGGGCTGCAGGCGACGACCAGGGACGAAAGCACTCGCCGGCGCACTTGGGATTATGTCCACTCCCTAATTGACCTGTCTGGAGATTTAGCTGACCAGGCAACCGATAAGGATGTTGTGATGGTGTTCGGCTCGCCCAAGCAGCGTTCCGCCGTAGATGGTATCTCTGCAGACGAGGCCGTCCGTATCCTTGTGCAGGAACTGGCCGCGGCCGCGCCGCACGCCGAAAGCCGGGGTGTGACAATTCTGCTTGAGCCTCTCTCGCGGGACCAAACCGATGTAGTGACAACGCTCGCCGAAGCCGCCGCGATTGTAAAGCAAATTGACAGCCCGGCGATCCAGACCATGTTCGATGTTCACAATGCGATCGGTGAGCGGGAGCCGCATGTCCGGCTGATTCGCGAGTTTGCTCCCGTTATCCGTCACGTTCATGTGAATGAGTACGACGGGCGGGAGCCGGGCACAGGAAACTACAATTTCGGCGAACTGCTTTCCATCCTGGCGGACCTAAATTACTCCGGCTGGGTCTCGCTTGAGGCCTTCGATTTCAGCCGGGATCCGGTGGAGGTCGCCAGTCGCGCCATGCACCACTTAACAGCAGCTTTGCCGTCCACAGCACTTTCTCAAACCCTATGAACCGCTACATCGTTACCGGCGGCGCCGGATTCATCGGCTCCGCTCTCGTCCGGGGGCTGCTCGCTCAAGGCCACCGTGTTCACATTATTGACAATCTCTCAACCGGCAGCCTGGAGAATCTCCAAGAAATAGCAGATCAGATTACGGTACACGAATATGACATTTGTGACTACGATCGCATCGCGCCTGTTATCGCCGGTGCCCATCGCGTGTTTCATCTTGCCGCACTGCCGTCTGTCCCCAAATCCATTTTGAATCCGGTTCCCAGTCATGAGAGCAACGTCGACGGCACCTTCAACGTCTTTCTTGCCGCCGCGGAAGGCAAGGTTGGGCGCGTGGTGTATGCCGCTTCCTCTTCGGCATACGGCGATACCGAAGTCCTGCCCAAAGTGGAGACTATGACGCCGCGGCCGAAGTCGCCGTACGCAGTGCAGAAGCTGCTGGGCGAGTATTATGCCACTGTTTTCGCGGAGTGCTTCGGTTTCGAAGCTGTCTCCCTGCGCTTCTTCAATGTCTTCGGCCCGCGGCAGGATCCAACCAGCGTCTACTCCGGCGTGCTTTCCATTTTTCTTACCTGCCTGATCGAACGGCGCAGCCCAACCATCAACGGCGATGGCGAGCAATCGCGCGATTTCACCTACGTTGAGGATGTAGTGGCGCTTTTGCTGAACGCATCGGAAGCACCGGGCGTATCCGGGAAAGTTTTTAATGCCGGAAACGGTAATCGGTATACCCTGAACGAAACCTGGCGTCTGCTTCAGAAGATTGAAGGCGTTGACCTGCCGGCGCAATATGGCCCCGCGCGGCCAGGCGATGTCCGCGACTCCCAAGCGGACGTTACTGCTGCCGTCCGGGAACTCGGGCATTCGCCGCAGTTCAGCTTCGAGCAGGGCTTGCGTCTCACCCTCGACTGGTATCGCGCTGATCTGGCTCAAAAGCAATCCAGCATTCGTCCGGGCGCTACACTGGTTTCGTGATTCGCCCCGTGCGGGCCGATCGCTTGCAAACCGGAATCATGAGCGATTCATTCCGCCTCGGGCCTGACGGCATTTATCGCTGCGATGCATTTCAGGAATTCTTCTGGCAAAAGCACGGATTCGGGACAAGACTGGCCAGCCCCGAATCCCAAATTACACTCCGTCAAGTCCACTCCGATCGCGTACTCAATGCGAATGCCTTGAAAGACCGGGACCGGGAAGGCGATGCTCTCATTACCGACTGCATTGGCAAGAGCATTGGCGTGCGCACAGCCGATTGCGTGCCGATTCTGCTGCTCGATTGCCGCACGCGCGCAATCGGCGCGGTCCATGCCGGGTGGCGCGGCACTCTGTCCGAAATTATCGAGCGGACCGTTAGGAAAATGCGCGAGGATTTCGAAACGGATGCCGCGGACATCTACGCAGCCATCGGGCCTTGTATCCGGGCGTGCTGTTACGTTGTGGATCTGGATATCGCCGGCCAGTTCTCGCCACTGTTCCCCGAATGGGGACCCGCCACGGCGAACAAACGCAGCATCGATCTTCCCGAAGCGAATCGCCGCCAAATGCATGCTGCCGGTGTGAATCCGCAGCGGATTTTTGACAGCGGCCTTTGCACGAGCTGCCAGAGCGCCAGCTTTTATTCCTTCCGCCGCGAACCGGAGAATCCCGGGCGCATGGTCTCGGCTATCGAACGCCTGGCTTAGAAACTCGCGTTTCCTCGCGGCCGTCACCACTGGAGGGGGTTGTATTCCTTCGTCTCGCTTACGCCGGCGACTTATGAACTGAACATCAGGCATGCAGGATTTCAAACCGTCGCCCCAAAACAATATAGCCATTTCAGTGGACCAGGTCACTACACTGAACGTTTACCTTTACAGCCCGGCCCGGTCAACGAGGTGGTGACCGTCAGCGCGGAACCAGGACGGTCGAGACCAGCAACTCTACGGTGGGGCAGCTTATGACTGCGGGATGATCGATCGTGTCCCGCTGATCTTGCCTCTGGTACTTGAGACCGTCGCAATGACATGTGGCTGATGCTGGCGAATTTTGGGCAGCGGAAGATGTCGGTTGGTTGGGTTGGCAATTCGCAAGTTGGCTAGCCTTCACGAAGGTTTCATCGGTGGCAAACGCGTTGGGGCGAAGGTATGCGAACGCATCGCCATGAAATTGATTGCTGCCGGGTTTGGTAACCAGGCTGATCACACTTGCGCCCGCCGCTCTGATATGTGGCCGGGACACTCTGCGTTTCGACCCGATACTCTTGCACGGCGTCGAGCGGCACCTGGAAAGCCGGAATGAGCGCAGCAAGATTGTTTTCCGCTATGCCGAAGGGAGTCCATCCAGGAGATAGTAAACCGAGCCTTGGAGCGCTCCGTTGATGGTGTAACTGGAAACCTCGGCGTCGGGGGGAGTTAAAGATGTCCTGAGTATCGGCGGCATTTGGCCTGCCGTTAATCGGGTTTACGCCGGCACTCAATTGCACCAGCTTATATACATTGCCCGTAAGGCAGTGCAGGATCGTGACTGCTCAAACTGCAAGTAAGAAGTGGAGGATTGGCGGACCTCACAACGTGCTGATAGAAAATAAACCGATGTCGCTAGACACAATTTCTGGCAGAGTCGTATGTTGCAGATGTTTTGCCGGCAGCATGAATTTTCTTAAGCGGCGCGCGCCCAATCATGCGTTCTTTCAGTGCGACACTTGCCGCAACATCGACGAGGTCGTAATTCATCAGACGCGCGACGGGAAATCAGCACTCGCGTTGATTGTGAAGGAATACGAAGACGTTCTCAAGGAGTCGATTGAATCCGTTATCGGCCAGCTTCAGAATTCAGCCACCTCCCTCTCGGAGTGGCGCGAATCCCGACCCGACGCCCTTTAGGCGCTGCAGCGAGCAATTGCTGCATGGAAACAGATGGAAAATCTTCGTTATTTCGATCTGCATGTTCCGGCAGGTGCCGGCGAACCTGATAAAGCCCCTTGGCAGTTCACATTAGTTGAAGCCGATCGGGAGTTGGCCGCCGCGCGGACCCTCGCAGCACTTGGATTCTATAAAGACGCATTCAAGCTGCTTCGCTCGTTCTTAGAGCTAATGCTTTTCGGACTCGTTCTTCTTCTTAGAAGGGGACCATGAATATTTTCGGCAATGCTTCTTGAGAGCAAAACCGATTCCTGCAATCACCGGTGACTCGGGAGTGATCCGCTGCTTGGCTCGAGGTGGATTCTTGGCAAGAGTGGACCGATTAACCAAATGGGCCAGCCTAGCCTCGGAGCAGTACAAACTCCTGTCAAATTTCGTGCATGGCAGGGGAAAGGAGTTTTCGAACTTATGGCTCTGGCAGGGCTCTCAGGCGCGATTCAATAGGCAGAGCTGGACGCTTTGGGTGGCAACTGCAACGAAAACAATCGAGCTGGCAATGGTACCGCTTGTCTGCTACTTTCCACGAGCTCTCATGCCTGTGAGCTATTTCGAGAAAATTTGGGTTTGATGGACCAGCCTACCTGTACTTGGATGAGGAGCAGGTGGAGACCGTGCGGGCTGTGTTCTCTCCTGACATTTTCGACGCGCTCAGGTCCGTTATTATCGCGGATCAAGCGATGCGCCAGGAGGCAGAGCAATTGAGCAGCTGGCCAGACCAAGCGCCGGAGCAAATTGAAGCTACTCTCGCTCGGCTCGTTGCGTCAGTAAAGAATCCGGAAGACCGGAGACGTATTGAAGAGATCCTAAGCGATGGGCATTTGGCATCTGCTCGTACGGCCCAGTGGAGCGCCTTGCTGAATCTGCAGAGAAAAATCCTTCGCGATGCATCGACAAACGTAATGGCGCAGCGAACTTGAGCTGATGACGGATCCACAAAGCTCCGAGTGATCGTAATATATTCGACGTAGGGGTTCAGCCTTCATATCGGTAAGGGAACCACGCACTCGATGCGCGGCCCGCTAGCGGCATTGAGTTTCTCCGCATCCGCGTGATATATGGCCCAAGTGCCGGAACCGTGATGTTGATCCCGTCTGCCTCCAGGCATTCGCAAAACTCTTGAGAGTGTGTCCGGCGTCCCGCTTCGCCTTGATATTCGGCCACAATGCCCGGATCTTACGCTGGCGAAAACAATTCTGACGTTTGTGCCGGAGCCGCCCGCAGAGGCCAAGCCCCAGGCGGTCGCACAAGCGAAGTAGCGTTATGACCGCTTGCTAAAGAGCGCCGGGCGCGCGATGGTCGGCGATGCAAAGCTCGCAATGCGGGATCTGACTGACCGCGTTTCGTTAACTTGCTTAGATCCCGGCTAGTCCTCACTTCCAATCGCCATCAAGCCATGGGCCTGTGCTGCGATCGCGAGCGCGCGGTCGTGGGTGGCAATGATCAGTTCAGCGTCTTCGGATTCCTTCCAGAGCAGCGCGGTCGCTAAGTGAATGGCGTCGAGAGTCCCGAGTTCGGTCGGCATCGGTTGTGCCGCCCGCTCAAGTATGGGCGAAGTGATTTCAACGATTTCAAGGGAAGCAATCATTTTGAGGACGCTAGCGCGACGACTCGCCACCTCAGAATCGGTAAGCTTTGCCCGGATCCGGAGGCGATCCAGCGTCCGCAGACTTTCGATGGTAATCAAAGCACTCGAAATGCCCTGATGAATATCGCGCCACTCCCGCAAGGCATCGGGTTGCCCGAGAGCGAGACGGAGCAATACCGAGGCGTCTACGTACGCAATCACCGATGCCCCTGGCGCTCTTCCATCAGCAGCTCCACAATATCCAGCTTCAACGCCGCCGGCTTCGGAAGTTGGACGCGATTGGGCGGCGGTGTGCCTGGGGCGGGCTTTCGAATGCGCAGCGCACTTTTCTGCCGAACCGGCACGATCTGCGCAACTGGCGTTTCGCGATCAAGGACAGATATCGTCTCGCCACGACGTACCGCGCGGAGGTATTCGCTCAGCCTTGATTTGAGCTCGGCGATGCCAACCTGCCTCATAGTCACATTATGACCAGAAACAGCCATATTCGCAACTCACTTGAGTGATCCAGAAATTGTTACGGTTAATCGACGTATCCGGGCTGGTAGATTCAATGCGTGGAGTTCCCAGATCACATCGAGGTTCGTCCCGACGTCATGATGGGCAAACCTTGCCTCACGGGCACACGAATTCCGGTGTATTTAACACTCCAAAAGCTTGCGGCGGGGGAAACTGCCGATGAGATCCTGACGGTATATCCGCAGCTAAAAGCAGAACATATTCGGGCCGCTCTGGAGTATGCCGCCCAGTTGGCGACGCGGTGAAGCTCTTCCTGGATTTCACGCGCGAGCCGCGGGCCGGCGGATATGATGCCCCCCGGATTCAACAATCTCGAAGACGCGCGCGAAGAGCGCGTGCGGACGATCCGCGAGATTGCAGAAGAGTACTTGGAAAGTTATCGTCTACGGAATTCGCGATTCGCAACATTTGCCGAATACGCCGTGGGCGACGTAACCGGCGAGTCGATCAGCGTTTCCAGCGTTACCGGCCGAAAATAAATTGTGTTCCCCTCTTGCGACGCTTGCGTCAGAGCCGTTCCGAACTTCCAGCCCTCTGGGAGTGTGATTGAGGGCTCAATCTGGACCCCGGACGCCGCAGTTCCTTCCCGATATAACACGAATTCGTTCCAACTCACGATGGCGAGATTGGCGCTTGTGGATGCGCCAGCCGAAAAGCCGGTGGGGCGCTGCTGTGGCCAGGAACTCGGCCTTCGCATTCAGGGTCGTGATGCCGGCCGGCACGTTGAGATGGAACGCGTACATATTCACGTCATCCCGCTTCCAAGCCAACTTCCCACCATTGGCGGTAAATGTCAGTCCCGTGAAATTGTCAATCGGTCCAGTGGGTCCGTGCTCACCGGGTATCCACTCCGGATACACAAGGGTAATTGGGCCGGACTCCACCGGAATCGAAAGCTCGGCTCGGAGTATCTTTCGGGGTGCATCCCTCAGGTCTAACACGATGGACGTAGTTCGACGAGGTTGGGCGACTGCGGAGGTGGTAGCAAGAGTAATGATCCATACCCAAGCGAATACGAATGTAATGCGCAACTCTCATCATAGGCACGATCGAGTCGAACACTTGCACTTTAAAAGACATTCGTAACTTTTCGCTCTCATTTGCATCCAAGCGGTTGCGTCCAGAGTAAGGTGCATTCCGACGCTTACAGGAGGAATCAATCTATGAGATTTGCGCTGGCAGCGCTAACAGTATTCTGCTTCACGGCAGTTACTGTTGAGGCGGGCACATACAGCTTTCAAACTATAAACAATCCGGGCGATCCAAACTTTAACCAGTTGCTCGGCATTAACAACGAGGGGACAATCGCCGGTTATTTCGGCGATGGAATGGGGACAGTTCCAAACAATGGCTACACCTGGACGAAAGCAGGAGGGTTCGTCGCGGAAAACTTCCCGGGTTCTGCGCAGACGCAGGTAGTTGCCATCAACAACGTAGGCGTCAGTCCCCCCGTTGGCCCAGCGATGTACAACACGGCTGGCTTCTACGTGGATAATGCTGGAGTGAATCACGGGTTCACAAATACACTTGGCACGTTTGCAACGGTCGACAATCCACTGACAAATGCGAGTCCGAAATTTAATCAACTCCTGGGCTTAAATGACAACAACGCCGCCGTGGGCATATATATGGATTCCGCAGGAGCTTTTCACGGCTACGAGGTCAATCTCACCAGCAGCACATTCACGCCGGTTACCCTTCCTAGTTCTTTCAATGCGACGAGCGTAATGGCAGCAGGTATTAATAATGGCGGCTGGATTTCCGGGAACTACACGGACACCGCCGGTGTAACGCACGGGTTCGTGGATGAAAACGGAACATTCAAGAGTTTTGACGATCCGAATGGCAACGGCACGAACACGAGTTTCTTCGGGCTGAATAACAACGGCCTGGTGGTAGGAAGCTTTGTAGATGCGAACGGGACTAATGGTCTCGTCTATAACTTGGTTACGAACACCTGGCAGACGGTAGACGATCCGAATCAGTCGTTTACTCCTGCGTTTACCTTCAACGGGACGACTCTTAATGGCGTAAACGATCTGGGCCAAGTCGTTGGCTTTTATTCCGATGGCACTCACGTAAACGGCATGTTAGCTACTCCGACGCCGGAACCGGCTTCGCTCGGGTTCATACTACTCGGGGGAATGTTGGCTTTGGGAGTGGGCCTGAAGAGAAAACGGACCGCGTAATCTTATTTTCCCAGGGGCGGCCCGGCCTCGCCCCTACCTTTCGCAAGTCCCACCGATTGCTCTTCCACGATTGCAGCATCCCAACGCTGCAATTCGATACTCGCCCCATTCGCAATGCTCTTGCCGGTCAGCAGATCCGTTCCGGTACGCCCCGTGTAGCTGAACATCTGCGGCTCGCTCGAATAATTTAGATAGTAGTGGATGTGCTTGCCGAGCGCATTTACGCCGCTTTTCACGCGTACTGGCGTCGGGAGTTGTTGATCAGCTCCTGTCAGTCCAGACGCTTTGAGCACTTGCAGAACGACGTCTTTCTGCAATTCATTTGAGAGATACGTGCCCTCATAGGTGAGCGTTCCCGTCCCGAATTGATTGCGTGTAATGGCCGGCCACCGGCCGAAAAATGGGTGGTCATAGTACGCCAAAGCTTGCGCGTGTTCCGGCATCAGGAATTCGGCCCAATACATCACTTTGTTTTCAGGGCCCGCATGAAATGGGTCGCCCTTCAACGCCAGCGGCTTCTCGAGATTCGAAAATTCCTGGTAGCTGAAACCTGCAGCTTCGCGGAGCGGACCCGGCGCACGCACCCACCTGACCATCGAATTCTCGTTGCAGAAGCCGCTCTTAAATGTCGTAATGACGTGACCGCCGCGCTTCACATAGTCGGAGATCTTCTCCACTAATTCGTCATCCGCAATGTACAGCGCAGGCACAATCAGCACTTTGTAATCGGAAAAGTTCGGCGTCCTCCGGAAAGACGAAATCCGTTCCGACGTTTGCCTGATAGAGCACTTTGTGGAACTGGTGCACAAGGCTGGTGTAATCCGCGACCGGCTTCGATAAGCTCCATTGCGGCCCTTTGCCGTGCGTGAACGGCATAAAATCGAGCGCATTCGCCGAGTCGACGCTATACAGAATTCCGACATCGTTCTTGATCTTGAGATTGACCAGGTGCGGACCAATCTTTTGCAGCTCATGCGCAGTAAGCGATACCTCCGCATAAGCGCGGTTCGGCTCCAAATCGTGCGACAGCACGCCCTTCCAATAGGTCTCCTGTCCGGAATGAAGCGAGGCCCAATGCCAATACTCCACCATGTTTGCGCCGCTCGATAGATGCGTGTATACATCCAGCCGAAGCTGCCCGTCGTAAGGCGGATACTGCCAGGCCGAACTCCAATCTGTGGTCTGAGCGTTCGTTTCCGTTACTAAATAATTGCCGCGCTTCAAGGAGCGGGTAAAGTCGCCCACTTCGGCCTGTGACTCGCCATCCATGTGATCCTGCGTGCCGTGATAAGGATTTGTGGCGGCCACATCCAGCGCCTTCGCCACCTCATACTCGTTCACGTCGCGGTGCATGGCGCCCGCGAAATCCTGCGTCACAAACTGATCGGGCCGCCGGTACTCTCGAACCAGAGCCGCCTGCCACGCCAGATAGTTCGTCACACGCATCTGCTCCCATCGCGACCACTCCAGCTTGTAACCGGTACTTTGCGCGCTATCCCGGGTCGGCAAATCCTCCCAGGCGTTCACATCCTGGCCCCAATAGTTCAGCAGCCATGCCTTGTTCAACGCCTGTACCGTTCCGAACTTTTCCTTCAGATGATTCGACGAATCCGACGAAGACATCGTGATTCGAAGCGCCATAGGAACCGGTTTCGTTATCGATCTGCCAGCCGATAACGGCCGGATTGTCGCGATAATGTTCTACCAGTTTGCGAATGATACGCTGCGCATAGAACCGGAACGTCGGGATTGTCGGTGTCCATGTTCTGCCGCATGCCATAGAACACCGGCGCGCCCCAAGAGGACGCGCGAGTATCTCCGGGTGTTCATGATACATCCACGTCGGAATCGAGTAAGTCGGCGTGCCCATAATGACCTTGATCCCGGCCTTGCCCATGGCGTCGACCACACGGTCCATCCAGGCGTATTCGAAAACTCCGTCCTCCGGCTCCCATAGGCTCCAGGTGGATTCGCCCATGCGAACCACCGAAAGTCCGGCCTCTTTCATCAAAGCGACATCTTTCTCCAGCCGCTCATAGGGCATGTACTCGTGATAATACGCCGCCCCGTACAGCACGTTGGAAAGAGTGCCGGGAGTCTGGGCGGCGCTCATCAGCGGAATACTACAGCTAATCGCAACCAGCGCGCCGGCCGTGACAAACATCGAATGCATGCGGACCATGATAAATCTATGGAACAAATTAGCGGGAGCGACGTATTCAGCTAGCAGTCGGGTACATATGGCCTTAACGCGTGAGCTACGTTTTGCGGTCCGTTCGCTAATCAAGTCTCCGGTGTTTGCGTCCGTGGCTGTGCTTTCGCTGGCACTGGGCATAGGGGCAAACACGGCGGTCTTTACCTTCCTGGACCAGGTGCTGCTGCGGTTGCTGCCGGTAAAGGATCCGCAGCAATTGGTGCAGCTCAAAGAGGTCGGACAACACTACGGCTCGAACACCGGAATCAACGCGCTCTCCTATCCCATCTACAAGGATTTCAGCGAACAGAATCAGGTTTTCAGCGGCGTCCTTTGCCGCAAGCAGCCAACCACTAAGCATCAGCTTCGGAGGGACGCAGCGAGCGCTCATCGGGCGAGATAGTTTCCGCCACTTATTTTCCAGTGCTAGGCGTAACGGCGGCTTTGGGCCGGCTGTTTACTTCGGCGGACGACCGCACGCGAGGCGGAGCGCCGTTTGCAGTTCTGGGCTACGACTATTGGCAGACGCGTTTCGCAGGCGATCCCGGCGTGATCGGCAAACCGATACTTGTGAACAACCACAAGCTAACGATCATTGGGGTTGCGCAAAAGGGATTTGCGGGCGTAGAGCCGCTGTTTGCGACGCAAGTCTATGCGCCGATGGCAATGGCCGAACAGCTTACGCAAGAAGAGAAGCCATTTGAGAATCGCCGGCGCCGCTGGGTGCAGGTCTTTGCGCGGCTCAAGCCGGGAGTTACCACCGCACAGGCCAAAGCCTCTTTACAACCGATCTTCCACCGTATTTTGGAAATGGAGGTTCAGCAGGCGGCCTTCGCGCACGCGTCACCCTATAGCCGGCAGCAGTTTCTAAAGATGAGCCTTGATGTGATGCCGGGTGGACGGGGTCAATCCATAGCGCGCCAGTTTCTGGAAGCGCCGCTCTGGGCCATGATGGCGATGGTGGGCTTGGTCCTGTTGATTGCCTGCGCAAACGTTGCGAATCTGATCATCGCACGCGCCACGGCCCGTCAGAAAGAAATTGCGGTGAGGCTTGCACTGGGAGCCAGCCGAATGCGAATTGCCGGCCAACTGCTGTTGGAGAGCCTTTTGCTCGCGCTTGCCGGCGGAGTCCTGGGCCTGATCGTGTCCGCCTGGACGATGCGGCTGCTGGTGGGGATCATGCCCCGCGTGGACCCGCCCATCAGACTGGATACGAATCCCGACCTGCGGGTATTGTGCTTCAGCCTGATTGTCTCGCTGGCAACTGCCGTAATCTTCGGTTTATTACCCGCGCTGCAGGCGACTCGGCCCGATCTGGCGCCTACGCTCAAGGACCAGGCGAATGCAGTTGCTGGAGGCGGGCAGGCGCGCTGGCGCAAATTACTGGTGAGCGTTCAGGTGAGCCTTTCCCTGCTGCTGCTGATTGGAGCCGGCCTGTTTGTCGGTACGCTCAAAAATCTCAAATCGATAAAGCCCGGCTTCGAAGTTAGCAACCTTGTTTCCTTTTCGCTTGATCCGACCCTCAGCGGGTACGATGCTACCCGCGCGAAGCTCTTCTACAAGGAGTTGGATGGGAATCTTGCAGCACTCCCAGGAGTGAAAGCCGCGGCGTTGTGCGTGGTGGCGCCTCTCAGTTTCAATGAATGGGACAGCACAATGACGGTGGAGGGCTATAATTCCAAACCCGGAGAGGACATGAATCCCTGGGTGAACTATGTCTCGCCTGCGTTCTTCGCCACGTTGAAAATTCCGCTTTATACCGGACGCGATTTTACGGATCGTGACAGTCTGAGCTCGCCCAAGGTCGCCATCGTAAACGAGAAATTTGCTCGCCATTACTTCGGGAACCAAAGCCCCCTCGGGCGGCGCATCGGGATGGGAGGAGATCCGGGGACCAAGACTGACATCGAAATCGTCGGCGTGGTGGGTAACACGAAATATCAGACCATGCGTGAAGAGGCGCCTCGAGAAGTCTACCTCCCCTACCAGCAGAACAAGTGGGCAGCCCAGATGACCGCGTTTGTGCGAACGGATGCAGACTCGGCGCGGATGTTCCCCGCCTTGCGCGCCGCGATACACAAACTGGACCCGAGGCTGCCGGTCTTCCAGATGAAGACAGAGGAGCGGCAACTGGATGACGTTTTGGCCGTAGAACGATTGGTAGCAAGTCTGTCCAGCGGCTTCGGCTTGCTCGCAACGATCCTGGCCGCAATCGGGTTGTATGGCGTGATGGCTTTTTTAGTTGCGCGGCGCACGCGAGAAATCGGTATTCGCATGGCGCTTGGAGCGCTCACCAGCGATGTCCTGTGGATCGTCATGCGGGAAGTGCTCCTTCTGGTTGGTATTGGGATCGCTATCGGCTTACCAACGGCGCTCGCCATTTCAAACCTGGTGCGTAGCCAGCTATATGGGATGTCGCCATCGGATCCGAAGACTATTGTTTTTGCAACGCTTGGAATTGTGGTAATTGCGGCCATTTCCGGTTATTTACCCGCACTGCGGGCGACGCGAGTCGATCCCGTGACCGCATTGCGATATGAATAAACAGATTCTCAGGAATACGTCAGCCCATAGCCGAGTTCGAACAGCGTCTGGTACCCAAGATCGCCAACGTGAAAGCTAGTGGAGGCGCCTTTTGGCCAGGAGAAAGATAGCTTCCCGGTAGGCTTGTGCGCGCCAAAAAGAACATCTGCCACGCCATGGCCTTCAGTTCCGGGTAGCCATGCGGCAACAACAGCGTCGGCCTGGGGCAGGATGCCATCTATAACAAGCGGCCTGCCGGAAACAAGCACGACCACAACGCGCAGTCCCTGAGACTTCAGGCGTGAGATTACGCCGAGATCTTCCGGATCAATCCGGAGCTCGGCACGATCGCCAAACATCTCCGCGTAGGGCTTTTCACCAATAATTGCGATGCCGATCTTTGCACCTGCGGCGCCGGAGCCATCCTCCGAGTAGGTAATGTTAGTGGCGGGTTCGGCGGCCGATCGGATCGCGCTAAGAATGGTGGTGCCGATAGTGGGCTCACCGCTTTTGCCCTGCCAGAAAATGGTCCAGCCGCCGCACTGATTACCGATATTGTCCGCGCTCTTACCGGAGACGTGAATTCGTCCGGCGCTCTTTGATAGGGGCAGAATACCGCCTTCGTTCTTTAACAGCACGAGTGACTGCCGCACACAATCCCGCGCAACGGCTCGGTGTTCGCGGGATCCAAAAGTGCGGTGCAGGCTGCGGTCGGCGAGAGGCGAGCGATTACGGTCCATCAGGCCCATGGCGATCTTTACACGCAATATGCGAAGCACGGCATGATCGATGCGAGAGACCGGCACGCCCCCTTCGTTCGCGAGTTCGCGCAGAAGATTGACGAACTCGACATACTTGTCGGGGATCATCACCATGTCCATGCCGGCGTTGATCGAGGTCTGGATTTGCTGTTTGTATGTTCCCGGAAGCTGATTGATGGCGGCGTAATCAGAGATGAGGAATCCTTCGAAACCGAGTTCATTTTTGAGAAGATCGGTAAGCAATTTTTTGCTGCCGGAGCAGTGAACGCCATTCCAACTGCTGTAGGAAGGCATTATGGAGCCGACTCCCGCAGCCACGGTACCTGTGTACCCGGGCAGAAAAATGCGGCGTAGCGTTGCTTCGTCCACTTCGGCGTTGCCCTGATCAAGGCCGTATCGGCCGGTCCCCCATTTGGTTCCACCATCGGCGATGTAATGCTTCGAGCAGGCCAGCACGGCGAGCGGATCATCGAGCGATTCGCGTTGCAAACCTTTCAGTGCCGCCACCCCGAGCGTCTTCACGATATCCGGATCTTGACTGAAGCCTTCATAGGTGCGGCCCCAGCGGATGTCCTGCGGAACTGCAACGCACGGCGCAAATGCCCAGTTAATGCCGGTAGCGCGAACCTCTTCGGACGTGATCCGGGCAGCCTTCTCGATTAATTCAGGATTGCGGGTGCAGCCAAGGCCGATGTTGTGCGGAAAGATCACAGCGCCGATCACGTTACTGTGTCCGTGGACCGCATCCACACCATACACAAGCGGGATGTGAAGACGCGTATGAAGCGAGCGCTCCTGATATCCGTCGTACATGTCGGTCCAGGAGATCAGGTCGTTGCCCGCCTTAGGATCGGAGTTGCCGCCGCTCAAGACGGAGCCAAGGCTGTAATTGATTATGTCGTCAGGATTATTTAGGTAGTCCTTGTCGGGCTGCGTCATCTGCCCGATCTTTTCTTCCAGGGTCATCTGGGCAAGAATCTGCCGTGCCTGTTGATCGTATTGTGAAAAGCGGCCGGCAGTGGCGGCGGCCGTTCGTTCAACAAGCAGAGCGGTAGCGAGTCCGGTGGCGGTAGACGCAATAAATTGGCGGCGGGAAATGTTCATGTTGTCAACTTCACGAATTATATTGCGCTAGACTCTTTATCGCAGAGCTGGTTCGCGATGGAAGCTCGTGAAATAGCGCCGGTAACGCAGTTGCTCCGAAAGTGGGCAGCGGGAAATCGCAAGTGTCTGGACGAGCTGATTCCCCTGGTCGATTCCGAGCTTCGACACATTGCGCACCGTTTTATGACCCGCGAAAGACCCGGGCATACGCTTCAGACCACTGCTCTCATCAATGAGGCATATCTGCGGCTGGTCCGCCAGACCGGCGTCATATCGCAGAACCGTGTACAATTTTTTGCGCTTGCGGCGAGTGTTATGCGCCACATTCTCGTAGATCACGCCCGCGGCCTGCATCGTCAGAAGCGCGGCGGTACGGTATTGCGCGTTGTGCTAAACGAAGCCCTGGACTTTTCACTCGCAAAGTCGGCCGAGCTGCTGGCAATTGATGAGGCCCTCAGTCACCTGGAAGCTGTTGACTCCCGCAAAGCCAAAGTAGTCGAGCTTCGTTATTTCGGCGGCATGGCTGTGGAAGAGGTGGCCGAGGCTCTCGCCGTACATCCGAACACCGTCATTCGTGATTGGCTGCTCGCCAAGGCATGGCTCAGGCGCGAACTGGGCGGGACGTAGGATATGCGTGCTGAATCCTGGGCGAGAGTCGAAGAACTCTTTCAGGCCGCACTGGATAAAGCGCCAGAGAATCGCTCCGAATTCCTACTGAGGGCGTGCTCGGATGACCCTGAACTTCGCACCGAGGTGGAATCGCTCCTGTTTCACGCGGCTTCGGCCGATTCCTTCCTCGAAAACGGGCCGCTATCCGAGAACTGCGATGTGAAGCCGGTCTTCATGCCTGGTCAGCGGTTGCAGAGATTCGAAGTTATCGAAATGATCGGCCGCGGCGGGATGGGAGAAGTTTATCGCGCACGTGACACACGGCTGGCTCGCGACGTTGCCATCAAGGCCCTCCGTTCCCCAACTCTCTCCGGCGCGCGTTCGAAAGGCCGCTTTTTGCACGAGGCGCAAGCGGCTTCGGCACTGAATCATCCGAACATCGTTACCGTTCACGATATCGGCGAGGCAGATGGCGTTCCGTTCATCGCCATGGAGTACGTCGCCGGCGAGACGCTCGCCATGCTAATCACATCGGGCCACATTTCCGTACATGTTGCCGTTGGTATTGCGATTCAGATTGCAGCCGCGCTTGACAAGGCGCACGGAGCCGGCATCATTCACCGGGATCTCAAACCCGGCAACGTGATGATTACTCCCGAGGGCGCCGTGAAAGTGCTCGACTTCGGGCTGGCGAAGCTGACGAACATTCCCGTCGATGGTCAGGCAGCCGCATGGTCAATTACCGAGATGGGCTTGGTGGCCGGCACGGTGGACTATATGTCGCCGGAACAGGCGGAAGGCAAGGCGCTTGATGTGCGCTCGGATATTTTCAGCTTCGGATCGGTGCTCTATGAAATGCTGGCGCGGCGGCGTCCGTTCCAGGCATCTTCCGGCATTTCCACACTCGCGGCAATTCTCAGCAAGCAGCCCGCGGAACTCCCGGCGGCTGTACCCGCGAGTCTGCGGCACATTGTTAGGCAATGCCTTCGCAAAGACCGCGACCAGCGATATCAGAACATAGGCGCTGTAAAGCGCGTTCTCGAAGAAGTCAAGCTGCAGCTTGAGCCGCGCAGTCGCAGCAGTTTTGTCCGCCAGGTTCGGCCTTGGTTCGCGCTCGCTGCTGCAATTTGCGCAATTGCAGCCTTTTTCGCCGTTCGGCAGATCAAGAAGACGCAGGCGCCGCCGCTCCAGGTGGTTCCGTTCACAAGTTATCCCGGGGCGGAGCGCCATCCCAGCTTTTCGCCCGACGGTAATGAGATCGCCTTCTCCTGGAATGGGGACAAGCAGGACAATTACGATATTTACGTCAAGCAAATCGGGTCCAGCACGCCTCTGCGGCTAACCACCGATCCCGAAGATGATCTCAGCCCGGCGTTCTCGCCCGATGGCCGTTCGATCGGCTTCGTCCGTGTTGACCAGGGCCGCGGCATTTTCATGGTGGTTCCCGCTCTGGGAGGCCCGGAGCGCACGGTCGCTGAGATTCCTGTTCCGCCTTGCGCCGAGGCCGGTTGCAATCTCTTCTCCTGGTTTGCGGATGGCAAGCACATCGTAACGGCCGGATTGATGCTGCTTTCGACGGAATCAGGAGAGGTGCGCCCATTAACATCGCCTCCAGACAAAACGGCACCCGACGAGGCTCCCGCGGTATCTCCCGACGGCCGTTCTGTCGCTTTTGTGCGGATGCCTGACGTACAAATGGAGGACGTTTGGCTCGTTGCGCTGGATAAAAACCTGCATCCGCGCGGTAGCCCCCGACCTATTACAAAACAGAAGTTCAACCCCGCACCATTTTCGCTTGATCCCTTCTGGATGCCGGAAGGCAGCGAGCTTCTTTTTTCTGACTCCCAGCACATCTGGCGGGTACCGGTTTCAGGCAATCGCTCGCCCGAACAACTCCCGTTCGAGGGGCTTAGTCCAACGGTATCGAGGAGTGGATCCAGACTGGCCTATATGCGGTTCTACCAACAGCTTTGGAACATGTCTCGTTTGCCGCTGGAATCTCCTGGGCACGCTGCGGGCGTCGCGGCGCCATTCGCAATGTCCACCCAAGGTGATATGAATCCTCAATATTCGTCCGATGGCAAGCGAGTTGCTTTTGAATCCGCACGCACCGGAGAGGAGCGCATCTGGATCGTCGAAGCCGATGGGTCAAACGTGAGGCGGCTGTTTGTCGAACCCGACATGTACGAAGGCTCTCCCCGCTGGTCACCGGATGGCAAGCTGCTGGCCTTCGACTCCGACTCGACAGGACAATGGAATATATACACCGTTCCTGCAAATGGCGGCCGGGCGAATCGGCTAACCAACGACTCGGGAGGCCATAACGTTCCCACCTGGTCTCGTGACGGAAACTGGATCTACTTTGCGTCGACGCATTCCGGCCGATCGGAGATCTGGAAGATTCCGTCGCAAGGCGGCCAGGCAGCTCAAGTGACCAAGAATGGAGGCTTTGAGGGCTGGGAGTCGCTACATGCAAAGACTCTGTATTTCACAAAGGACGGTTCCGGTGATCGGGGACTTTGGCGCATGCCGCTGAACGGGAGCGGCAGCGAGGTGCAGATTGTGCCCTCAATCCAATACTGGAGTTTCGGCGTGACGCCGAATGGCCTTTACTATCTCACGCAAGCACGCCCTGGAAGAAAGCCATCGATTCAGTACCTCAGCTTCGCAACACAGAAGGCGATCACCGTCCTGAACTTACGAAATACTGGAGATGCCGGGCTGACGGTATCGCCCGACGGGCGCTCGCTTTTGTACGTGGAGACTACGAACAGCAACGCCGATATCATGCTAGTCGAAAACTTCCATTAGCCGTTTCAGCCTACAGTACTGAGAATCTTTTTCCGCGCACCTTGTGTGCGCTGATCCATTTTGTCGCCTTCCGGGGCGATGAAACCATTTTTTGTGGCCGCTGCCCTCCTTTCCGGATCTCTGGCGCACTCGTTGGCGGCCCAGATGTCCGCCCGAATTTATGACGATGCCGCCGTATCTCAGAAATTGCTGGCCAGTGCAGAAGATGATGCCAGCTTCCTACTCGGCACTGGAGGGATAAGTGTCGCCTGGATCAACTGCTCACGAAAAGGCGCATGCACTGCTCCTCTCGCGCCAAGTGTGCTCGTTGTCATGATCAGGTCAACCCGGCCCCGCACCGGAAATAATGTAGTCACAAGAGGTGAGATTCTGGGCAATGCCGCCGGCCCGCGCGATGGAACCGGCATCTACGCCTGGATCTGGTATGACGAGGTCCAGCGCGCGGCGGAAAATGCTGGGTTCACGAGCTCATGCGATCTGTTGGGCTACGTCATCGCCCACGAAATCGGGCACCTGCTGCTCGGTCCCGATCATCATCCCAGGACGATTATGCAGGGGAATTGGAGATTGCGGGAGCTCGACTTAGTTTCAACCCGCCAGCTCTGTTTCAGTCGAGCCGAGCGCGATCGCATGCGGATGGTGTTGAGTGCCCGGTGCAGCCGGTAGCCATTAGGATGGGCGGCTGGTGGGATTTGAACCCACGACATCCAGAACCACAATCTGGCGCTACTACCAACTGAGCTACAGCCGCCGCGTTGATAACAACGAGTTTAACATCCATTTCACATCAGGCTGATGGGATCCACATCGATCACCAGGGCGGTTGCTTTCCATTTTTCCTTCGCGGCAAATCGCCGTAATTCGTTCAGTACGTCCCGAAGGGTTGTGCGTTTAGCGGCTTTCAACAGGATCTGATACCGGAATTCATTTTTCAGCCTTAACGTCGGAGCTTCCGCCGGGCCCATCACGCGGATTCCGGCCGGAGGCGGGTTCAATATCAGCCCGAGTTGCGTGCTCATGCGAAGCGTCTCTTCCTGCTTCTCGGCTCGCACCAGTACGTTTGCGAATGCGGCGAAAGGCGGATATCGCAGCCATTTGCGGAATTCGAGCTCCTTGTTGTAAAAGCCGTCGTAATCCTGCTCGGCAGCGAACCCTATGGCGTAATGATCGGGATTCAAGGTTTGGATGACTACGCGTCCCGGCGTATCGCCTCTTCCCGCGCGGCCGGCCGCCTGCGTCAGCAATTGAAAGCTTCGCTCTGCGGCCCGAAAATCCGGCATACTCAGCCCGATATCGGCCAAGACGACTCCGACCAGCGTGACGTTCGGTATGTCGTGCCCTTTGGCGATCATCTGCGTCCCGACCAAAATATCGATTTCGCCCTCGCGAAAGCCTTGCAGGATCTGTTCAAAGGCGCCTTTGCCGCTGGCGGTATCGCGGTCCAGCCGCGCGATGCGAGCGGTTGGAAGGTGCTGATGCAGCTCGTCTTCGACACGCTCCGAACCGGTTCCAAGAAACTGAATATAATCACTGCCGCACTTCGGACACTCGGAAGGAACCTTTTCAGCGTAGCCGCAATAGTGGCAGAGCATGCGGCGGTCGCGCCGGTGATGTGTCAGGGCCACCGAGCAGTTGGTGCAAAGCAGGCGTTCGCCGCAGGCACGGCAAACCATGAAGCTGGCGAACCCGCGCCGGTTCAGCAGCAGCATGGTCTGTTCGCCTTGCGCAAGCCGAAGCTCAATCTCTTCGAGCAATTTCCGCGAAAACGTCGCCTGCCTCTTCGTCTTCAGAAACTCCATCCGCATATCCACCACCTCCACGGTTGGTAGAGGACGGCGGGCGATGCGCTCGGGCAGCAGCAGCATGCCGTACTTGCCTTGATCGGCGTTGTAGCGGCTTTCCAGGCTTGGGGTGGCTGAGCCCAGCACCGCCACCGCGGCGGAATTCCTGGCGCGCATCAGGGCGACGTCCCGGCCCTGATAGCGCGGAGTTTCCTGCTGCTTATAGCTCCCGTCGTGCTCCTCATCGACGATTACCAGGCCAAGATTCTGGACCGGCGCAAATACTCCGGAGCGGGTCCCTACCACCACGCGGGCCTGGCCGTTGCGAATGCGACGCCATTGCTCGGCCCGCTCCGCATCTCCGAAAGCCGAATGCAAGATAGCCACCTGCCTGCCGAAGCGATGGAAAAACTGCCCGGCCACGGCCGGCGTCAGGGCGATCTCGGGCACCAAAAGCAGGGCGTTCTTTCCTAACCGAAGCGCCGCTTCGATACTGCTCAGATAGACTTCGGTCTTGCCCGAGCTGGTGACGCCCTGCAGCAGGAACGCTTTGAACGCGTTTGCCTCAAGCGCACTGCTGATGGCCTGAAATGCCTGCTGCTGATGCTCATTGAGGATGGGAACGGGCCGCTCAAATCCGCTGGGCGGCTTCAGCCCTTCAGCTTCCAATCTGATAAGTGCTCGCCGCGCCAGCGAACGGGCCGTTTCGCTGGCTTTGTTCAACGTTTCGCCGAGTTCAGCCAAATTGTGAGCGCCGGGGTGCAGCTCGAGAAAAGCGAGCAGCTCCCGTTCGTTCTTCTTCAGCTTAACGGCGGCATCCGGCCTCTCAAGAAATTCAGCACTGAGCTTTTCCGCAGGCGCGCGGAATGGATCCCGATCCGCCTGGCTCTCTTCAGCCGCAACCCAGCCGCGCTTGATGAGGCTGCGCAGAACTGGCCGCGCGTTCTCGACCTTGCCAGTGAAAAAGTCGGCTGTCCGCGGGCGCTCTTCAAGTGCGGAGAGCAGTCTGCTGGCTGAATCGCTGGCGCCATTCACAATCAGTTGCCGCGCGATGTCGCGGCCGGTCCCGGTAAGAGAGTACCGAATGCTTCGCCGGCTTTCCCCGGCTAACGGCAGCATGCCCTTCAGTACCTCGCCGATGGGAGCGCAATAGTATTCGGCGATCCACTGCGCCAGCCGCAATAATTCCGGGTCGAGCACCGGTTCTTCATCACGGAGGCTAAGCACGTCTCGCAATTCGCAAGAAGGCTGGTCGCTATGGGTCCGCAGAACGAGTCCGCTCAACTTGCGCGTGCCGAATGGAACCATCACGCGGCAGCCCACCGCAGTGCGATGACGGAGTGTCAGCGGAAGCTGGTACGTGAACAGGCGATCGAGCGGTACCGGAAGGGCGACATCGCAGTACAAAAATTCCGCTTCAGGCATCCAACTCGCCGATAGCCTGAAAGGCGGGCTTGAGCGCGGGATACAGCGAGCGGAAGATCTGGTACCGCTTTTGGTAAAACTCAACTTCCTGCGGCTGCGGTTCTTTCATCGCCACTTCTTTTACGGCCGCCTGGCAAACTTCGACAGCGCTGGAGTATTCGCCGGTTCCGATCATGGCCAGCAGCGCAGCCCCATAAGCGGAGCCTTCTTGCGTTTCAAGCGTTGCCACGCGCTCGCCGAATATATTCGCGAAGAGCTGATGCCAGAATGGGCTTCTTGCGCCTCCGCCGGAAAGTCTCACCAGCGAAGGCCGTGCACCGAGTGCGGCAATAATTTCAAGGCCATCCTTCAGGCTGTAACAGACGCCCTCCAAAACTGAGCGAATCAGGTCCGCCCGTTGATGTCTGGCGGTTAGCCCCACCCATGCTGCGCGCGCATTGGCGTCCAGATGCGGCGTGCGCTCTCCCATCAGATACGGCAGCCAGAATAGGCCATGCGCGCCGGGAGCCGAAAGCGTAGCATCGGCTGTAAGATCGTCATACTCGGCATCCGGTGCAAAGGTGTTCCGGAACCATTGCAGGCTAAGTCCAGCGCCCTGCGTCACGCCCATGACATGCCAGGCGTTTGGAATGGCATGGCAAAAGGTATGGACGCGTCCCGCCGGATCGTACGCCGGTTTTGCCAGATACGCGAACACCACGCCGGAGGTGCCGACAGTACAAGAAATCTCGCCGGGCTGTACGATTCCATTCCCGATAGCGCTCGCGGCCTGGTCCCCTGCCCCGGCAACGGCCGGCGTGCCCGCGGTCAACCCAGTTACCTTTTCCGCGGTGCCGGAGATTTCGCCGGTCAGCTCGCTCGATTCATACGCGCGCGGAAGAATACTTTTATCCAGACCCAGGCCCTCCGCCATCTCGGTGGACCAGCGACGATTGACCACATCGAACAAAGCAGTGCCGCTTGCATCGGAAACATCGGTAGCAAACTCGCCCGTGAGCTTGTAACGCACGTAATCTTTGGGCAGCAGGATATGCCGGACGGATGCGAAATGCTCTGGCTCGTTGTCGCGCACCCAGAGAAGTTTGGGAAGAGTAAAGCCCGTCAAAACCGGATTGGCAATGCAGGCGACCACACGGTTGATTCCGATGGTTTCGTTGATAGAATTCACCTGGCGCTGGCTGCGCTGGTCGCACCAGATCAAAGCAGGCCGGATCACTTCATGGTTCGCGTCCAGCATCACGAGTCCATGCATTTGGCCTGAGAGACCGACGCCGCGAATGGCGCTGCCCTCGATGCCTGCTTCGTTGAGGACGCCCTGGATTGCGATCTGGGACGCACGCCACCAGTCATCCGGATTCTGCTCGGCCCACAGCGGCCGCGCCATCTGCATGTCCTGATGGGCTGCGATAAACGAACAGTGGACGCGGCCGCCTGCATCCACCAGAAGGGCGCGCGATCCGCCCGTGCCGACATCGAGTCCCAGCCATAATTCAGCTTTCAGCATTCGGGTTTCAGCATTCAGCTTAGCTCGCTGCTGAAAGCTCGCGGCTGACGGCTCGCTATTGCGCTCCCCGGCTGAGCAGCATCACCTTGAGCGTGTGGAAAATAATGTAAAAGTCCAGTGCGGCTGCAAGGTTCTTGATGTAATACAGGTCGTACTCGAGCTTGATCATTGCATCCAGTTCCGAATCGCCATATTTGTGGTTAATCTGCGCCCAACCGGTAATTCCCGGCTTTACCGCGAGGCGTTGCCGATAATACGGGATCTGATGCGCAAGCAGATCAACGAATTCCGGCCGCTCCGGCCTGGGGCCGACAATCGCCATATCGCCCCGTACGACGTTCCAGAACTGGGGTAGCTCATCAAGCCGCAATTTGCGGAGCCAGCGGCCGATGGGCGTGATACGCGGATCGCCGACCGTGGCCCAGACCGCTCCCGTACGTGCTTCTGCGTCCACGTACATGGAGCGGAATTTATACAGATTGAAAATGTGCCCATTCAAGCCGACCCGGCGCTGCCGATAGAGCACCGGGCCGGGCGAGGAAAGCCGAACCGCCAGGGCGGCCACCAGCATCAAGGGCGAAAAGAGCACCAGGCCTATGGCGCCAACGATAAACGAATAGAACTTCTGAATCGTAATGGCATGCGGGCGCGGCCCCAGCATGGACGAGAAGATGAGCTGCGATGGTTGGATTTTACGGCTGCATACGCGGCGCAAGGCCATTTCGTACGTGTCTGAAGCATCTTCTATCATGATCCCGCCGAAGCGGATTTCAAGTAGTTCCTGAACCGGCAGGCGATTTCGCCGCTCCGCCATTCCAACAATGATTCTGGTGGGCTTGTACTCCTCGCAGGTGCGCCGCACGTCCGCCAGCGTTCCCAGGCACGTGATCGGAAACTCGCACGGGCCGTCCTCGCACAGGTATCCGAGAATTGAGTAGCCGAACTCCGGCCGGGCCGCGAGCTGCGTGATGACCTCCCCAAGAATGCTGGAATTTCCCAGCAGCAGGACACGCTCAGACCGAAGGCCCGCGACAATGTAGTTCCAGTAAAAGATTCGCCAAATCGGGAGCAGCACCAGCACGCCCGCGCTGCCTACAATCATCAGCCAACGGCCTAGCAGAAAGTCCGGCTTAAGATATCCCAGAAATGCCATGAACAAAAGCGCGCAACCCACAGCCAGCGAGACTTGCTGGACCAGCAGAATGCGCGACACAATGCGGAGGTCGGTGTACAGATCCTGGAAGTACATGATGAGTATCACCAGGCCGGTAACAACGAGAAGCTTCCAATAATTGTTTTCACCGAACAGATAGAACCCTGGATCTAGTCCGATGATCCATAGCGAGGCGGTATAGCACGCTAGGACAATCAGGACCTCAGAGAAGAGGAGCCCGAGCACGCTGGCAGGGATGAAAACTCGGAAAAGCCGAATCACGTCAGGTAGTTACAGAAAGGAAGGCGCGGGTACGAGTGTAGCACGCGAGCATGGCGGCATCGCTGAGAAGAGGGCCCATTCCCGCACCCTCGGCAAGACATTCAAACCACTGATTCCGTTTAGGATAAAAGCTCCAGGAAGGCGCTGTTCTTCGCTCGGTTCTCGTGATATAAAAGAAATGAGATCGCATTGGTCGCAGATCAATTCTTCGTCCGGTTCGGATCAAGCCCCGAATGCTCCGACTCACAAAGAAGGCAGATTACAGCCTGATTGCTCTCAGGCATTTTGCCTCACGGCAGCGCGAGACCGGGCAAGCGGTCAGCGCCAAGGAAGTGGCCGACGATTGCGGCATTCCTCTTCCTGTTTTATCGAAGCTCCTACAGAAACTTGGTAAAGCTGGTTTTCTGATCTCGGTACAGGGCACGAACGGTGGATACCGTCTGGCCCGTGATCCCGGGCTGATTTCGGCCCTGGAAGTGATCCGGGCAATCGACGGACCCATCGTTCTCGCGAACTGCTTCACTGCGGATTCCTACTGCGGCCACGTCGATCGCTGCACGGTGAGACGTCCGTTGAGGCGCATCCATGAGGCCATTCTCCGGCTACTGGAAAGCGTCAGCATTCAAGACATGCTACAGGATTCCGAAGATGGAGTAAAGGAATCTGCCGCACGCCCGCTGGTTGCCCTTCAGGCTTTTCCCAGCCCTCTCGAAACAGCTGCTTTCGCTGGTACGGCTCCGGCTACAAAATGATATGAAGCTGCCCATCTACCTGGATAATCACGCTACAACGCAGATGGACCCGCGGGTGTTCGAGGCGATGAAGCCTTATTTTATGCAGGTCTACGGCAACGCGGCATCACGCAACCATAGTTTCGGATGGGAAGCTGAAGAGGCCGTCGAGAAGGCCCGCGGACAGATTGCTGACTTGATTGGCGCTGCGCCCAGGGAAATTGTGTTCACGAGCGGCGCGACGGAATCCAACAACCTGGCGCTGAAAGGCATTGCCGAAATGTACTCGGAGCGCGGCAATCACATTATCACGCAGGCGACCGAGCATAAAGCCGTCCTGGACACGTGCAGGCATCTTGAAAAAGAAGGCGCGCGCGTTACCTATTTGCCCGTGAAGCGCGATGGGCTGATCGACCTCGACGAGCTGCGCGATGCCATTACTGACAAGACGATTCTGATCTCAATCATGTACGCCAATAATGAAATTGGCGTCATACAGCCGATGAAGGAAATCGGCGAAATCGCGAAGCAAAAGGGGGTGCTGTTCCATAGCGATGCAGTCCAGGCCATCGGCAAAATTCCCGTTAATGTCGACATCGACGGAATAGATCTGATGTCTCTGACGGCGCACAAACTATATGGGCCAAAGGGCGCCGGTGCGCTGTATGTTCGCCGCCGCAATCCACGCGTTCAGGTCACGGCGCAAATGGACGGAGGAGGCCACGAACGCGGCATGCGGTCAGGCACGCTGAACGTTCCTGGCCTCGTTGGAGCCGGAGCTGCCTGTGAGATCGCGGGGCGCGAGATGCCGGAAGAATCGAAGCGCCTGAGCTTCTTGCGCGACAAGCTGAAAGACAAGCTGATGAATAGCCTGGATGAAGTGTATATCAACGGCTCGACGGAACATCGCTTGCCGCATAACCTTAACATCAGCTTCGCGTATGTAGAAGGCGAAAGCCTGCTGATGGGTATCAACGATATTGCCGTTTCCAGCGGCTCTGCATGCACCTCGGCAACGCTTGAGCCTAGTTACGTTTTAAAGGCGCTGGGCGCAGGCGACGATCTTGCGCATTCTTCCATCCGATTTGGAATCGGACGCTTCAATACTGAAGAGGAAATAGACTATGTTGCCGGCAGGGTCATCGACGTTGTCGGGAAACTCCGGGAATTATCGCCGCTCTATGAGATGGCGAAAGATGGCGTCAGCCTCGGGTTTTAGTGTTCGCCAGACGCGTTATCGAACCCGAGCTTCTTGATCATCTTCCGCCGGAAGAGGCCCGGCCGAATCTGGCCGATTTAGTTCGCATCAACACCCATTTTGGAGGGCACTCTGTGCTCCGTAAGACGCTTGAATGCGTCGTCAAGCGGCAGGAGGGCTTCACGCTGCTTGATATCGGGTCGGCGTCTGGAGATGCCGCTCGGTTTATACAGAGGGCTTACCCTGAAGCGAAAGTTACTTGCCTGGATTGCCATGAAACCAACATGGAACTGGCGCCCCATCCGAAGCTTCTCGCCGACGCTTTTCAGCTTCCATTCGGGCCCGGCGCTTTCGATTATGTGTTGTGCTCACTGTTCCTCCATCACTTCACGGATGAACAGGTGGTTCAACTCCTGATCTCGTTTTATGCCGCTGCTAAAAAGGCATTGCTGGTTTGCGATTTGGAACGGCAGGTCGCGCCGTACCTGTTTCTACCTGCGACAAGAATGCTTTTCAAATGGAACTCCATCACGGTGCATGACGGAAAGATTTCAGTTCGTGCTTCGTTTCGAGCCGAGGAATTGCTTGCTCTCGCGGGCAGGGCGCAAATAGGGCGCGCGGATGTACGCGTTCACCGTCCTGCTTTTCGCCTGGCAATGGTAGCAGTCAAATAGGTTTCCCGGTGGGCACTCGGAGGAAGATACCCACCGGGGGCGCACTGCTGCAGAAGCGTACGCCAACTCTTCGGTGATCGGAATGCTGTTCTCCAGACAACATCCGGCCGCCTAAGCCATAGTGAATACCCCTGTTCCAGGCATTCACGCCCATTGCGTTTCGATGCCGCTCACGCAATCGACGTATTACTCATTAGAAATTTCAATATACGTCATTGGGTGGTCATCTGACGCTTTGGCCATCCAAGAAAGTTCGGTCGGAGGCCCAACAACGATCCAGTACCCAAACACGCCAAGGATTAGTACTCCACAAGCGATCGCAAAGGCCGCGAAAAAGGAGTGGGTGGCCTGCAGCGCGTATCCGCTGATTGCGGGACCAAAGATGCCAGCAAAATTACCCATGCCATTCTGAATTCCCGTCCACTTTCCCGCTGCTTGCGCCCCCGCCAGCAATTGAGTTAACGCCCAATGATTGGAAGACCACGCCCCCAGACTGATAAATGCAGAGACCAGGAACACATTTGCCAGCAACTGGCTGGATACCATAACGGCCGGCAGCATCAGAGCACAGCAGCCCAGCAATCCGAAGCAGACGAATCCTTTTCTCACCCGCCCGGCGTCATTTCCGCGCCGGATCAGCCAGTCGGCAAACAATCCAAACAGCATGGAAGAACCGGCAACCGCCCAGAACGGCAGGGAGCCGACGATCGCAAGCCGATCTAAGGAATAGTGGCGTTCGGTCTCAAGATAGTAGGGGAGCCAATTCAGGAAGAAGAACCAGGTGTAATTGCCCCCAAACAGGCCAATCGCCGTGCCCCAAAGAGCACGTTTCGAGAGAATCTCGCCAAAGCTCGGAGTGGAAACAGACAAATTTGCGTGGTTGACATGCCGGCTGGGGAGCTTCGGAACGATCAGGGACCAGGGCAATAGCCAGAGAAGGCTGCAAGCCCCGATGACCAGGAACATTCCCCGCCACGAGAACCACTCAATCATCTTTACGCCGAGTAGAACGCCCAGCGCCGGGCCTATCTTAGATCCCGCATCAATCAGGGCATTCGCCGTCCCGCGCAGTTGCTCCGGAAAACTGATGCAGATAATTTTGGAGTACGACGGATAGGCCATGGATTCGCTTGCCCCCAACAGTAGGCGCAGCACGAAAATGGAACTGAAGCCTCCGGCGAGACCGGTGAGGCCCGTTGCCCCCGACCACAACAGGAAGGCGCCCGCATAGACCCAATTCACATTCCAGCGATCAATCAATTTCCCCGCTGCAAACTGCGACAGGGCATAAGTAATCGAGAAGGCAGACAGCAGAATTCCAAGCTGGTCTTTGCTCAGGTGCAGCTCAGTCTCAAGGCTTCTGGCGGCGACACCGAGGTTGCCGCGGTCCGCGTAATTGATGCAAACCGAGATAACAAGAAGGGCGAGTGCGATCCAGTGAATGGTTCGCGGCTTGAGCGCGGCCGCAGGCATTGTGCCCAAATCTATCAAATCTAATCAATCAGCAGAGCCAGCCAGGCGAACTCAACCCATATAGAACAGGCTGATTCGTGGCAGCTTCGCGCGCTCAAGTAGAGCAGTATCGAGATAGCGCCGCTCCAGCATGGACAACTGATCAGCCGTCATTTTGCCGCGATACGGCTTTAGCTCTCGATCCAGGCTTTCGCGAATCGAAAATAATTCTTCCTCACGCTGAACACTGCGAATCGCGGCGACCATTTTGTCTTCGAGTACCGTCAACCGCCGCTCCAGACTCTCCAGATCGAGCATCTGATTTTCGGCATCGCGTGATAAGGTTTCAAGCGATAAAGCAACTTCCTGAAGCGGCATCTCAGGTCTGTGGCGGAGCGCCTCGGCGGCCTTCGCTAGATGTACCCGCAGCTCATCTACGCCAAATGGAGCTTCGCCGGGGCGGGCTGCCGCCGGCTGGTGGGCGAGCGCTGCGCCGTTTCGAGCACCGCCTGTGCGCAGTACGCCAGCGAATTTACAAGCCGCCGCCTGACCTTTCGACTGCGCCATTTTTCAAAGGCTTCGTCGATACCCTTCAACACCGCCTCAAGCGGAATTCCGGCGTTCTTCCAATTTTCAATAATCGCCCAGTCGAGCGGGGAAAGAAGAAACAGGCCGCTGCCGCGCGCGCGCTGAAAGTGCTCTTCGATTTCAGTGAAATAGTTGAAATAGTTTTGTGGCCAGTCCGCATCATCGCTCTGCGAAATGCCATCGACGGGGTTGCCAGTCATGATGAGTGGTCGGGCCGGATGCCCCCGGAAGCAATTCTTTCAATGCGGCCGGCATCCGAGCGCACAAGCAGGAATCCATTCTCGTCAAGCCCTGCGGTCAGACCTTTCATCCCGCCCTCTTCCACGACCACTCTGCGATTGACTGCATAGCTTGATGATGAAGTAAACGCGCGCAGAATGCCGTCCCGCCCTTTTGTCTGGAGGGTGCAACAGAAGCCATCGAGAGATTCCAGAAGCGCAACGATAATGTCCTCTCTCGATTGCACGCGGCCATTGCTCTCGATGCGCAGCGAAGTGGCAGGCGTGCGAAGGCCGGCTGGAAACGAGGTTTGGTTTACGTTAATCCCGATTCCCGCGACGATGCAGCTCTCAACCAGATGAGTCAGTATCCCGGCGGCCTTTCGCTCGTTGATAAGCACGTCGTTGGGCCAGCGAAGGTCGCACGCCACATGCGTCGCCTTGTGAATTGCTTCGGCGGTTGCCAATCCCATCATCAGGCTGGCGATGGGAAGACTGGCTGGCGACAAAGAAAGGCGCAGCAAGACGGAAGCGTAAATGCCTGCCTCGGGCTCGGAAATCCAGGAACGGCCGAGGCGTCCCATGCCGGCTGTCTGTTCTTCCGCAACCACCAGCGTCCCATGCGGAGCGCCTCCGGCTAGCAGGCGCGCAGCTTCCGTCATAGTGGAACCCACACTTGACAGGTAATGAATCTCATACTGGGGCCGAAGCGCCCGGATGCGAGCAAGGTCAAGTGGCATCTAATTCAAGCCGAAAACTGATATCAACCGCCTGCGCCGAGTGCGTAATGGCGCCGCAGGAGATGAAATCGGGGCCAGCTTCGGCGTAGGCGCGAATGTTTTCCAGATTGATGTTGCCGGAGAGCTCAACAGTCGCCCGTTCACCTACGTTATGAATCCATTCCCCGGCTTCCGATGGAGAAAGGTTGTCGAGCAGCAGATGCTTCGCTCCGGAACCGAGAGCTTCGTCTAATTCGGCACGCGTCCGAACTTCGATCTCGACCGGGCCCGCGAATATCTTAGTTTTCTGTAAAGCCTTTCTGACGCCGCCTGCCGCGGTGATGTGGTTGTTCTTGATCAACACCGCGTCAAATAGGCCCAGGCGATGGTTCGTAGCGCCTCCCGCCGCGGCCGCCATTTTTTCAAGCCGGCGCAGGCCAGGAGTCGTTTTGCGGGTATCGAGAACACGCGCCTTCGTCCCGGCTATAGCATCAACGTGCTTGCGGGCAAGCGTTGCCACCCCACTCAGGCGCTGCAGAAAATTCAAAGCGACACGCTCGCATTCAAGCAGCCTGCGCGCGCGGCCAGAAACTGTCGCTAGAACGTGCCCGGTTCGGACAGGCGAACCGCTCGTCGCGAGAATACTCACTTCCGCTCCCCCGCGAACTTCATAGATCAGCGGAAGGAGTTCGCTACCCGCAACAATGAGCGGCTGCTTCGCAATAAAAGAGCCGTGCGCGTTGAGATTGGCTGTGATGGTCAGTTCGGAAGTAATATCGCCGGTCCCGATGTCTTCGGCGAGAGCGCGCTCTACTGCAGTCCGCACGTCCGGGTGCGACGTGTCGAACATGCTTACTCGAGCCCTTCGAGTAGCTTCTTATTCTTTTCGACTTGCGCGCGGTACTCTGCCAGCTTGGCGCGGATGCCCGCAACCACTCTTTCGGGTGCCTTGCTGAGAAACACAGGATCGCTGAGCTGGCGCTCCGAGTTTTGGATAGCGCGCTCCTGGCTGGCGATGTCTTTGGCGATACGGGCACGGGCTTCCGGACTTAGCGAACCGTTGTGCGCCATCCCGGCAGCGTGGATCTGCAGATCGAAATCGGCGCTAGTCCGGACGATGCCCTTGTGCTCTCGCAGCATGCCGGGCTTTTGTTCGAGGTCGAGCTTCGTCAGCGCCGCGATCGCAGCGAGATCCTGTTCCGGAAACAAGAATCCGCGGAGATACAGGCTTGCTTTCAGTGCGGTCTTTGGCTCAAGCTTGTGGTCGGCGCGTAGCTCCCGGGCTGCGGTAACCACCTGCTGAAGCAATGCGAATCTCTGCACTGCTTGCTGCGATGGTTCGGCCAGCGGCGTAACCGGGTAAGATGCGAGTGAGACCGACTTTGGCTGCTGCCGATTTTCGGTTCCGCCGTGGATCAAACGTTGCCACAGTTCTTCCGTCAGGAACGGCATTAGCGGGTGCAACAGACGGAGAGCTGACTCGTAAATGGTTAGGGCCGCCTGCCAGTGCCCGTCAATACCTGACGCCTCGCGGAAGCGCAATTTTTTGACTTCCAGATACCAGTCGCAGAATTCGCGCCAGACGAAATCCCATAGAGCCTGGGCGGCCTCGTGATAGCGGTGCACTTCGAGCGCGCGATTTACGGTCTCAATTGCCTGATTCAGGCGATCGATAATCCAGTCGTCTTCAATGACTCCCGGATTGAGCTTCAGGCTGCTGCCGGGCGTCCAATCGCGCACGCCCGAGCGCTCCATATTGAGGAAAAGCAGGCGTGAGGCGTTCCAGATCTTATTCGCAAACGCGCTGCCCGCTTCCATGCGGTCCTCTTTTAGGGCAATATCGGACCCCGCGGCGGCAGAAAGCAGCAGAGCAATCCGCACGGCATCTGTGCCGAAGCGATCCATAATCACCAGGGGATCAATGACGTTCCCTTTGCTCTTCGACATCTTTTGCTTTTCCGCATCGCGAACCAGTCCGTGAATGTGAACCTCGCGAAAAGGCACATCGCCGGTCATTTCAAGACCTAGCATGATCATTCCCGAAACCCAGAAAAACAAAATGTCGAAGCCCGTGATCAGGGCCGAAGTGGGGTAGAAGGTACGAAGGTCTTCCGTATCATCGGGCCAGCCTAGCGTCGAAAAGGGCCAGAGGCGCGAGCTGAACCACGTATCGAGAACATCAGGATCCTGCTCGAGTTCAGTGGAATGGCAATGCGGGCACGTCCCTGGCGCTTCGCGTGTAACTGTTATTCGGCCGCAGTTCCTGCAGTGCCACGCCGGTATGCGGTGTCCCCACCAGAGCTGCCGCGAAATACACCAATCGCGGATGTTCTCCATCCACTGAAAAAAAAGAGCTTCGCGATCGTCCGGCACAAACCGTATGCGGCCGCTTCTAACCGCCTCCATGGCTTTCTCTGCCAGAGGCTTCATCTGAACAAACCACTGTGTCGATACCAGCGGCTCAACAATCGTCTTGCAACGCTCGCATTTACTGATACTGACCGTATACGGCTCCGTTTTAACGAGCTGACCCGATTCTTGGAGAGCAGCGATGACGCGCTTCCGGGCTTCGAAGCGGTCGAGGCCGACGTACGGGCCAGCTGCCACACTCATGCGCGCATCTTCGCCGATGACTTTGATAAACGGCAGTCCGTGGCGCTTGGCAACTTCGAAGTCGTTCGGATCGTGAGCGGGGGTGACCTTTACAACGCCGGTACCGAAGGTTGGATCCACTATCGGATCGGCCAGTACCGGGATCTCGCGATTCATCAGCGGTAAAGTGACGGTCTGTCCGCGCAGGTGCGTATAGCGGGCGTCGTCCGGATGAACCACTAGCGCCGTGTCGCCCAGCATTGTTTCGGGACGAGTGGTAGCAACAACAACGGATTCGTTCGTTCCCGTGACTGGATAACGCAAGTACCACAGGTGCCCGTCAACGGCTTCGTGAACCGTTTCAAGATCAGAGATGGCGGTCTGGCACCCAGGGCACCAGTTGACCATGTACTCGCCGCGATAGATGAGCCCCTTTTCCCAGAGGCGAACGAATGTCTCGCGCACGGCGCGTGAGAGGCCCCGATCCATTGTGAAGCGCTCGCGAGACCAGTCGACACTCGCGCCTTCACGACGGATCTGCTCTTTGATCCGGCCGCCGTACTCCTCCTTCCACTGCCAGACGCGCCGCTGGAACTCCTCGCGGCCAAGCTGCTGGCGCGTGATGCCCTGCGTTTTGAGATGCCGTTCGACCACCATTTGGGTTCCGATTCCGGCGTGGTCTGTTCCAGGGAGCCAGAGAGTAACTTCACCTTTCATGCGGTGCCAGCGCACTGCGGCGTCCACCATGGTGTGCTCGAACATATGGCCGATGTGAAGCGAGCCGGTCACGTTCGGCGGCGGGATTACGATGGAGAAGACGCGGCCGTGCTGCGCCTGCTTCGCGTCGGCCCGGTAGATTCCGGAGTCGATCCACCACTGAGCCCAGTGCGGCTCAAAGCGCTGAGGCTCGTAGACTTTCTCGAGTTGCATGGGAAATCTCAGCGTAGCATCCGAAACGCGTCTGGGAACTGGCTCGCTGCACGGGTTGAAAGCCGGAAATACCGCTGTGCTTTAATGGTTGAGGCCCACCTTGCAAGAGTCCGCGGAAGCGTGCGTGCAGTGCGGAGCAAAGATGCTCCTCAGTAGCTCAACGGTAGAGCATTCGGCTGTTAACCGAAGGGTTGTAGGTTCGAATCCTAACCGAAGGGTTGTAGGTTCGAATCCTACCTGAGGAGCCAATTCTTTTCAATGGCTTTCGAGACTTGCTTCCCTTTCGATGCCCCTGAAAATCGCCCGACTGTAGGGACTCTCTCTCAACTTTCTGTGGCTACGATACTACCGCGTACGAGATCGAGCGCACGATCTGCTCTGGGTGTATGAAGGGTTGACACAATATCTCGGCGATGTTCTCGCCGTCCGGAGCGGAATTTGGACTCCAGAACAATACCGGTCCGCGTTAGTGGCTTCCGCTGCTTTCTTGGACCACCGCCCCGGCCGGACGTGGCGCGACCTGGAAGATGCCGCGGTGTCAGCGCAGATTCTATACGGAAGCAACGATCAGTGGGACAACTGGCGTCGGTCCGTTGATTACTATCCCGAAGGCGAGCTTATCTGGCTGGATGTCGACACGCTGATCCGGAAGCTGTCGCACGGAAAGAAATCGCTCAATGATTTTTGCGCGCGCTTCCTAGGCTTGGGCGGCAACACCCCACCTGAAGTGGTGCCCTACACGTTCGAAAATGTTGTCGAGAATCTAAATGCGATTCAGCCGCACGATTGGGCGGCATTTTTGAAAGAGCGGCTCACTTCGAAATCACCTCACGCCCCGTTAGGCGGCATCGCAAACGGCGGGTACCGGATTGAGTATACCGACCAGCCGAACGAGTTTGTTCGCGCGGCTGAAAGTACTGAGCGCGGCATCAATGCCTGGTACTCGCTGGGAATCCGGACGGCGGATCAGGCCATCCAGGACGTGCTGATTGGGTCACCCGCTTAAGACGCGGGACTTGGGCCGGGCATGAAGATCATCGCGGTGAATGGCCGTCAAGCTACCGACGACCTTTTGCGCCAAGCCATTCGCGATGCCAAAGATAGCGGGCCCGCCGTGGAGTTGATCGTCGAGAACACCGGCTATTTCAAGACGGTGAAGATCAAATACCACGATGGCGAAAGATATCCACACCTGGTTCGAGAATTCAATGTGCCCGCGATCTTGGATGACATTCTGAAGCCCATGACCAAGCACCCGGAGACTAGAAGCGCAGAATAGCCATTAAGCTAAAGCAGAATAGCCATTAAGCTAAAAGAGATGAAGTTCGTCGCCATCGATTGTTGGCCTCCTCCCAAGCGGTTAGATTATCGCCCCGAGCTGGAGGCCGGTAATGTTCTATTCTTTCCCGCAACACCGTTCGAATTGCCCGAGAATTCGAAAGATTTCCTCCGCAATCTAAACTTCGCGGGAGGCGCGGTTCACAAGAACATCGCATACCGCACGGCAAGTGATCGCATTACAGGCATTGAAGCCGGCAGCCCGCAAACGGCCCGCTTGCAAGCTATTATGCGCCATTATTCATCTAGCGTGATGGCATTTGCGAAGGAGCTTTTACCGGAGTACGCCGAGAACTGGAAGCTCGATTATGCGAGCTTCCGGCCGCTTGAGGAGCAAGGCCGCGATCTGCCTCTCAACAAACGAAACGATCTGATCCACACGGATGCGTTTCCATCGCGCCCGACGAACGGCGCGCTCATTCTACGCGTGTTCACAAACATTCATCCCTCAAAAAGCCGGAATTGGGTAGTTACGGATCCGTTTCCGGTTATCGCGGAGAAGTACGCCCGGACGGCGAGGTTAGAGCAAATCGCGGCCACCGGGAAATTGCGGAGCCAGTCGGCGCGCCTGCTGAAACGCTTCGGGCTTCCGGTGGTGTCGCGGTCGGCTTACGACCGTTTCATGCTGAATTTTCACGAGTACCTGAAGCGGAATGCGGATTTTCAGGCCAACTGCGCGAAGTACAAATTCGCTTTTCCACCCGGCTCCACCTGGTTGACTTTCACAGACGTGCTGCCGCATTCGGTGCACTCCGGCCAGCACGCGCTGGAGCAGACATTTATTATCGAGCGCAGATCCATGGCCAATCCAGACAAGGCTCCAGTAGCCGTCCTGGAGCGGTTATGCGGCAAGCCGCTGCTGGCGTAGGATCGTTAGCGTAATCGCCTACTTGACTCCCGTAATCAGCGGCGGGCCATGTCCTTCCGACCGAAGAATCAAATCTGAGCCGCCAGGCCGACATGCGGGAATCGGCGCGCCGCGATAGAAGGCCAGCCCATAGGCCCAATCGCGGTTGAGACCGCCATCGCAGAGCCTGGCTGAGTCGGCCTTCACGCGACGCCAAAAGTCGCGGGACGAAACTTCCTTGTTGAGTATCGGATAAGCGACGATTTTTAAGTAGATTCCGCCCACAATGACGCACAGCACCAAGACTGGCACTGCCCACGAGCGCCTCGCCAGCAGCACCGCGGCAATAGGAACAGCGACATAAAAAAACTCCGTACGCGAAACGGCGCCCATCGCTGACACCGAGAAACGGCCCTGCAGAAGCCAAACCGGCAAAATCCTTGCGAGTAGCGGAATGAAGGCCGCCAAAACAGCGCAAATCACCAGCCAAGAACGTGAAAACTGGGCGATGGGCCTCGATCCCAATTGGGCTCCGATCAGGGTAAAGAGACTTGGCAATAGTGGGAGCATGTAGCCGGGCAACTTGTTTAGCGAAACGCTGAAAAGGACAAAGCCGAAAAGTACGACGGCAGTCAGGCAGTGGCGGCGTTGGTCCCAAACATTGCTGCGGAGAACGAATAGACCCAGCAGCGGAGTCCATGGGAAGATGCCCGCCAGCAGGACGGGAAAGTAGTAATACCAGGGCTGGACATGTTGTAAGGACGTGGAATACAGCCGTTCGAAATGTTGCTTCAGAAAAAAATCTTGAATGAACGGAGATCCATTTTGTAAATAGACTGCCAGGTACCAGGGCCCGGCAACCGCGATGGCCGCAGCAACAGACATCCACCACTTGCGCCAGAATCGCCTGAGAAACCATAGCAACGGCACAGATAGCGCGATCGGAACCAGCCCTTTGGCCAGCATGCTCAGCCCAACACAGATGCCAATCCCAATAAACCGCTGATTCAATCGGGCAATGTTGGGTTGTGGGCGCAGCGCCGGCAGCGCCAAGAACACGGCCAGCGAAAAAAAACAGGCTAACGGCAGGTCCGTCAGGCACAAACTGCTATACGCAATCCATCCGGCCGAGGTCGCAAGGAGCGCTGTAGCAAATCCGGCCACTTCCAAACCGAACTCCCGTTTCAGCAATACAAGCGAGAACGCGAGGAAAGCAAGACTTAGCAGTGCCACCGGAAGCCGTCCGGAAAGCTCTGGTCCGAGACCGGTCGCAGTGGCTGCAGCAGTCATCCAATACAGCAGCGGCGGTTTTTCAAACCAAGCCGAGCCCCAGAGCCTTGGCGTGATCAGGTCGCCGGTTTGCGCCATGCTTCTGCCAATGGCCGTATAGCGCGGTTCGTCCGGGCCCAATACGCCAACGCCGTCCAGCTTGTATAGATAAAACGCTGAAATAGCAACCGCCAGCGTGACAACTGGAAGATACCGGCGGAGTGGCGGCAATCCTCAGTATAGAGATGGTCCAGCCACAGTATAGAGATGGTCCAGCCACATGGCTTTGCCTGTGCAAAACTGGAACTTTCATGCGCAAGGTTTGCATGTTCACGGCCGCCGTTGCGGCGCTCACGGTTTCGAATCTGGCCTCTGCGGCGCAAGCCGGCCCGCCCAAGCTCGATAAAGAGAAATTGTTGATCTATGTCCGTTACGCCGAAGGGTTCACCAAGGGTGTTCAGATTGCACTCGATGATCCAACCCCCAGCGCGATCAAAGATTACTACCGTGTTGTTGCACACCTCAGCATGGGCGCACAGAAGGTGGATCGGGTTTACTACGTAACCCCGGATGGGCAGCACCTCATTTCCGGCAGCGTATGGGAAATGAGCAAGACTCCGTTCGCCGACACCATCGAACACTTACCGGCAAATGGCCCTTCCTTCGGTCCCGTAAGCGCAAAGGTGACCATTGTGATTTTCAGCGATTTCGAGTGCCCGTATTGCCGGGAGTTCGCCAAGACCATTCGCGATAACATTCCCAAGAAGTATTCGAACGACGTGCGGGTCGTGTTCGAAGACTTCCCCCTGGACGCGATTCACAAATGGGCGCGTGCCGCCGCCGAAGCCGCGCATTGCATTGCGAATCAGAAACCGGAGGCCTTCTGGGCATTTCATGATTGGATTTTCGAGCACCAGCAGGAGGTAAATCAGTCCAACATACGGGAGAAAGCTCTCGATCTCGCCAAGAGCCAGAATCTGGATCCTGCCCAAGTTGGAAGCTGCATGGACACACACGCTACCGCGCAGGAAGTGGCAAGTAACCTGGCAGCAGGACGGTTGTTACAGATCCAGCAGACCCCGACTGTCTTCGTTAATGGCCGGACTATACCCGGGGCCGTACCCTGGTCCACCCTTGACACGGTCATTCAGATGGAACTGAATCGGCCCAAGGATATTCCCGGGCCGATTGCCGAAAAGTGCTGCGAAGTGACGGTCCCAACCGTACTCAAAAAGTAAGCGCTAGTAGAGTTTCGGATAAAATGGCCCAGGCGGGCGGTTTGCTGTCCGAAATCCATGGTAGAGGGGCTTTTACTGCCGATACAGAAGTAGCAGGGCGAAGTTTGCATCAACAACCCTGAATATAGAACCCAGGTTGAAAACACTTGCTAGCAATCGCGGACACCTCCATGAACATTTCAGGCACGCAAGCTTTCCGGCTGCCGCCCTTGATTCTGCATCCTTTTTCCACCCAGGAAGATACCTCGGTATTGATGGAAAGCTCGCGCGCCAGCCTTGCGCTTCAGGGCTTTCTGCCTAGCGACGAAACTCCGGCGGAAGATTTGGACAAGCAGCTGTTGCGGGGCAGGTATGCGGAACTTCGCATGCTTTACTACATCGGAAAGGATATTTCCAGGTGGGCCGAGCAATGCGCGGAGACCGCGCAGTTATCCAGCGCATTCGCTAACCGGCGCATCCGGCAGGAGACTTTTGCTGTTCTCCTGGTCCAGCATGTGCCACAACACGTGCGCGCCAAACTGGAAGCGTGGGGCGTACTCGATTTCTGCGCGCTTTTCCGGCGCTCATTCGGTCTGCATACCGTATTTCAGGACATCCCTCCGGCCGAGAATTTTTCCTGCGAGTTCCTGCGCCGCTATCATTGCTGTCTCGATCAATGGTACGAGCAAAGGCTGCGAGATCGGGTCTTTGATCGTCCCGAACCCGAAGAGTTCACCTTCGATCTGTATGCTTCTGGCGAATACAGCCTGATGCTGGAACAAAGCTGGGGAGTAGATTCATCCCCAGAATAAATCCCGGCCGCCGGGAGTATTCTGGGAGCATGATTCTGCCGAGATTCGTACTCGCGCAACAGTCTTTCCCGGACCGCACAATCGCGAATATCCCACAGCACATTCGGGCTGAACTTTCGAACTCCGATTTCCTTTTGCGAGTTCCGAAAAATCCCCGAATCGCAATCGGCGTCGGTAGCCGCGGTATTTCGAATATCTCAACCATTGTCAAGGAAGTTGTCGGGTTCTGGAAGGAACACGGCGCGAAGCCTTTCATCTTTCCCGCGATGGGCAGTCATGGCGCGGCGACGGCCGAGGGTCAGGCCGACGTTCTGGCGCATTACGGCATTCACGAAGCCACCATGGGCGTGCCGGTCGTAAGCTCGCTTGATGTTGTTCCACTCGGCGTCACGCCGGACGGCATCGAAACCTTTATGGATAAGAACGCGTACGAGTCAGATGGTGTCTTTCTCGTCTCGCGCATCAAATGGCACACTGATTTTTCGGGCGCGCTCGAAAGCGGCCTGTTCAAGATGATGGCAATCGGCCTGGGCAAGTTCGCCGGCGCCCGGCAGTATCACACCTTCGCCTATCGCATCGGTCTCGAAGAAATGATCCGCAGTGTCGGAGTGAGGGTTTTCGCCTCCGGCAAGGTGCTCGGCGGCCTGGCGATTCAGGAAGGCGCTCATCATGAAACGGCGGGGCTGGTGGCGGTAAGCTCCTCGCAGGGACTGCAGGCGATGATGGCCCAGGAAGAGAAACTTCTGCGCGAAGTGAAATCCTGGAAGGCCAACCTCCCCGCGCCGGACATCGACGTGCTCATCGTAGATGAGATCGGGAAAAATATTAGCGGCGCCGGCATGGATACCAAGGTCATCAACCGCAGTGTCAACGGCGATTACAATCCATATCCCGAACTTCCTATCATCCGGCGCATCTATGCTCGCGCCATCAGTGATCTCTCGTATCACAGCGGAGTCGGCCTTGGCATGGCGGACGTCGTCCATGATCGACTGGTGAATGATATTGATTGGAATCCTACCTACATCAACTCGCTCACCGCGTCTACCCCGGCCTGCATTCGGACACCGATCCATTTTCCTAGCGATCACGAGGCGCTATCGAATATTGCACGCACGGTCGGCAAAATCGATCTGGCCGCCGTAACCTACTGCCGCATTCGGAACACGATGGAGCTGGTGAATCTTGCGGTCAGCGAAAATCTGATTCCCTCGCTTGCTTCAAACGTGAGCGTCGTATCTGAACCGTTCGAAGTATCGTTCGATGCGAACGGAGATCTAGGGGAGTTTGAGACTGCGGCCCAGACCACTGCGGGAAAGGCCCAACTGGTTTAACTGAACCTGCCAAGACTTGGTCAACCTGCACTTCAGATTGCAGGCTACGCCCGGGATCCTCGCATGATAACAACACAGACCGTATAGTCGCAGACGTTATAGTGTGGAACATGAACCGCCGAGAAAATTTGGCTAGCCTTGTTACAGCATTCTTGCTCGGGGTCTCTGGGGAAGCGGAGACGCCAGCGCGCTCCGAGGCCAAAGAACTAGCCAGGCACGTATTGACAGGACCACAGGAGGGGATGGAAGCGATCCTGGTGGAGGTAACGGCCGTGCCAGGGGCTCCTTCAACAGTGCATCGACATCCCGGCTTTGTATTGGGATACGTGCTGGACGGAGAACTGGAATTTGCGATCAATCATGAAAGCCCGGAAGTTGTGAAGACGGGCGGCACATTTTTCGAGCCGCATGGTGCATTGCACACGATCGGGGCCAGCGCGAAGCCGAATGCTCCTGTCAGATTTCTGGCATTCATCGTCGCGCCGAAAGGAAGCCCTGTGATCTTACCGGCCTGAGGGAGAGCGGTATGCAAGATCAGCACCTGCAAACCGCGTTCTTACGAGTGGCACTGGCCGTAGGGTTCCTGTCTGCTGTTGCGGACCGCTTGGGAATCTGGGGGTCGTACGGGACTGCAAGTGTCGCATGGGGAGACATGGAGCATTTTTTGTCCTATGCCGGGAAGTTAAACCCATGGTTTCCGAGTGCGATCATTCCCGCGGTTGGATGGGTCGTGACAATCGGAGAGACCGCGCTTGGCATTCTTCTCCTGGTTGGCTTTCAGACGCGATGGGCGGCCCGGTTGAGCGGCTGGCTATTGCTGGCCTTCGCGGTTGGCATGACGGTTGGCACAGGTGTGAAGACGGCATTTGACGCATCCGTCTTTGCAGCGTCGGCTGGCGCATTTATGCTGGCAAGTGCGCGCAGGTATGCCTGGAGCGTAGACGAAGCGATGAGCCAGACCAGTCAGAAATTTTGACATACGTTGGCCAAACCAGCATTTGCTGTTGAAAAACTCTCTGTGGCGAAGTGATCGGGTCGGCTCACGTTCATTTTCGTCGTACGGGCGTTTGGGAGTGTGATCTTTTCAGGCGATTCCTACAAACCGGATCTTTCGATTGGTTCAGAAACTTTATCAGCCGTTTTACGTTCTGGGCCGTGGCCGCTAATATGAACTGCTCTTTCGCGTTTCGCAGACCACGCAGTCGTACTTTGCGGAGCCGGATCTGATTGCGTAGCTCGGAGACTCGATTTTATTTCGAGCGCGGCGAGCAATCGCAAACCCCGGTTTTTGGCTAAGTTTTCGAACGTGCTCGCGCCACGTCTTCGTACCAATTGACTCGCAGTGTACGGCGACTCGAGGACGGAGTGCACGCGGGCTTAAGGGAACGGTTTTGGCACGATTAATAAGCCGCAGCAGATGATCTTCGGGAATATGATCCTCGATTCGAAAATAGTAAAAGAGTGATTCAGAACGAGCTTGTTAACCCATCATGAGATGCAGCGCGCCTCCACAGAAGTTGATCAAGAACAACATCAAAGGGAATCGATGAAGAGACGTTTGCGGATAGTCTAAGGTCATTTAGAACATTTAAAAGTCGGAATTCTTTTGGTAACGCTGCTTCGCCTCTCGTGCCTCGCCGTGCAGGTGAGCTATTCAGTTCCAGACGGTACTGACACGTAGCCGGTACCATAGCGAAGTCGGACGCCTTTACGTCGGATCTGCCCGGCCTCGACGAGTTTGACTCGAAGTTTATGGCGCTTGCCGTCTAGCGTTCCGGGCTGAAAACCGAGTTCATATCGTGAATGAAGTTCGTTGAGGATGCGGTCCAAAGCGGTTCCATACTGGTCGTTTGAGACCCGGAAGTATTGGCCTCCCGTTTGTGTTGCAAGGTAATTTGCAACGGAACCCTGCTCGCCCCCAAGCCAGGCCAGTTCCCTCATCTGCGGTGACCGGACATCACAAATGCCGAATACGATCGCAGTTGTTGACAGGAGCGCATGAACAAAGTGATTCGCCTCGGATTTCGGCATTCCACTGAAATCACCATAGAGGAACACTATGACCGGAAATGGGTTGTCCCGGCAGCCTGCCGGTCGCTTCGATTATGCCTTGCAATGCCTTCTGCAATGCTAACTCGCCCGATCTCCCATGGGAATCGATCTGCTCAACTGAGGCGAGTGCGTGCTCCAGGCTTTGAACTCCCTGTCCGGCGTTAGCGGTCGGTGTCAGGTCGACGCGCGATTGCCCATCGTCACACCAGTGAGCCACACCCACCCGGTCTGTTTTGTTCAGGTGCTGCAAGGGAAGCCGAAAAGAGTGGGCTTGGCCGGAAAACAATCCCGAGCCTTGCGTTTCCCAACCCTGCATCCTACATTGCACAATGAACCACAGCGCGAGAGGACGGGACTGCAGACCAGCGTCGAACGTGCGGATTGACACCTGCTTTCCGTTATCGAAGACTTCGAAATCTCGTTGTGTGAAGTGCGTCTCGGGCAAGCCAGTGGCAGGATCGAGCGCGGTCACATCAACAAACGACTAGATTCGTGGTGCTGCGAAACATCCCTTCTGCTGAGTGGGCCGACGATGTAGCCGTCCCAGCCTGTTGGGCAGGTGCGTCATTCATTGCGAAGATCCCGATTAACAGCAGTAGAATCGCAAGCCGCATGGGCATCAGTTTATAAACGAAGGCTTGCTGACATCAGTTCCATGCGAATGCATTTTATTGAGCGGGTGACGCCAGATTGCTCCGATCCCTGATAGCAAATCGATTACGCCGGACAAGGACTCAAAGAGGAGGTCTGTCCGTCAAACGGGGAGGTTTTCAACAGCATCCAGCATTTGCGCAACAATTATGCAATCCTGGTCGGCAGGGCAGAAAACGGGTTGGAAATAAATGCCAACTAAGCTCAAAGAATCGGCAGCAGAATGGGTTCCTCCGGTTCATAGTCTCAGCCAGTTGAGAGCAGCCGCACCTGCGTGCAGAGGCTGCGATCTGTACCGGCACGCCACGCAGGTCGTCTTTGGAGAAGGGCCGCAAGATTCCAAGGTCGTCATGGTCGGCGAACAGCCCGGGGATGAGGAAGACCGCAAGGGCCATCCATTCGTCGGCCCCTCTGGCCGGCTTCTCAGCAAGGCCATGCACGAAGCCGGACTTGATCGGGAAAAGATTTACGTTACTAACGCCGTAAAGCACTTCAAGTTTGTCGAGCGCGGCAAGCGGCGTATCCATGCCAAGCCAAGCGGAATCGAAATTTCTGCGTGCCGGCCGTGGCTAGAAGCCGAATTAACCGCAATTGAGCCTGAGTTGGTTGTCTGCCTGGGTGCGACCGCGGCGCAATCGCTGATAGGGCGCGATTTTCGGATCACGTCCCAACGGGGCAAGTTTTTCCCCCATAAATGGGCGAAAGAGATTGTTGCGACCGTGCATCCCTCGGCTGTTCTTCGCATGCCGGAGCGATTCGACGAAGAATACGGATTGTTCGTTCAGGATTTGCGCATTATTGCGGCAAGAGTCCACGAGCTGGACCTCGCGGGCTGATTTAAATCCTCTGCAGGGCCTGAACAAGGCCAGCCCACTTGCGAACAATCAGCTCAGCTAGGGTCAGAGCAAGTGCTAGCGCCAGCAGCGCAGGCCAGAGCCGCCAGGAGGTGTAGATGGCTCGGCCGCCCGATTCAAACACAGCACCCGGAGGGGGATTGAGGCGTCCTCCGGTCATGTTCGATATCTGGGCCAGGAGCGCTTCGTTCGATCCGTAATCGCTCGACTCCTGCTGTTGGCGATAAAGGCCGATTTCCGGGAAGGCGGCGGATTCGGCAACGGGCCGAATGCGGAACAAGCCGCTCATGCGGCCGATGTGGAGGCGCCCGCTATACACGCGATTCGCAGTCTTCTCTATATCAATGTGCTGTTCGAAACGCCCTGGACCGATCACAAAAATCGGCGGAACAGCGTTCGGCTCGGACATCTCCGCCGAGAGATGATAGCTGACAAGAATATCGCCATTCGCTGAATCGTAGTGAGCGCTTGCCTCGGTCTGGGCGGTGTGCGTGAGAAGATCACGCGTTACATTTATCCAAAACTTGTCAAAGCCCGGCCAGTTGACCCAGGCCTCGGCCCAGCGGCTTTTCGCGTCAGAGGCGAACACAGCGGCGCGTCCCAAACCATATTGCCAGCGCACGTACAAAGGATCTTTACGTACCGGATCGATCGCGAGGATAGTCTCCGCTCCCGGCTTCGCGGCGAAACGCGCATAGCCTTTCAAGGCTGGCGCGCCGTCCATATCCGTACCGTCCAGTATCTCCGCTGGGCGTTCCACAATAGGCGTGAGCGCTCTCTCGATCGCGGTAGACCCACTGTAATCCTGAACGTCCTTGAGCAAAATCTGTTCCAGCCCCTGCGGCTCGTTCAAAAAATAGCTCCGGCCGCCGGATGTGGCGGCGATTCTTTCGAGATACGTGCGGTTGACATCCTGACCAAGCCCCACCGTCGAAATAGTTACTTCGTGATTCGCGGCCTCCCTGGCCAGCTCGACGCTGTCTCCTTCTTCAGAGATGCCGTCGGTAAGCAGAACAATATGTTTGTACGTCGACTTTGAAGGCAGCACCTTCCGGTAGGCTTCATTCAGAGCAGGAGCGATCTGCGTCCCGCCATCCGGCGTGATACCGGAGATCAGACGTTTTATCAACCCCCTGTCCTGGGCGCGGCGCATGGGAACGGCCCATTGATAGGAGTTGTCGAAGATCAGAACGCCGATGGTGTCCATGGGCCGGAGGTGATCGACGACGCCAATAGCGGAAAGGCGAGCCAGTTCGATTTTCCTCCCTTCCATAGAGGAAGACTTGTCGATGATGAGCGCGACAGCCGTGCCCTGGGGCGTTTGCGGAGGAGCCAGTTTCGCGGGCAGCGCGCGGTCGAGCGCGTCCAGTTGCTTGTCTTGCTTATAGACCTGGTGCTCGCCGCCGATCAGCAGCAAGCCTCCGCCGTTCTGCACATACTTTTCAAGATTTCGTTTCCGCTCGTCGTTGAACCTGTTCAAATCGACATTATTCAGAATGACCAGTTGGATACCACTCAGATCCTTATCAATCAGCCTCGCATCCCGGGTAACATCGACATCAGCTTGCTCCAGAGCCTGCAGGAAATTTCCATCAACGCCCGGCGGATCCTGGGAAAGGAACAGGACCTTTGCGCGCTTTAACTCGACAGCTTCTTCAAACGGCACATCGCCCAGATTGCCGGCAGCGATTCGGCCGGAAATGGCGGTTGCTCCGCTCGAGTTTAAGCGGGCGTGAATACGAATCAGGTTCACACCGCTTTCGAGCTGGATGGGATTGCTGCCGAGAGTCTTTCCTTCCGCGGAGATGTCCACTGTAGCGGGTGTGCTTACAGGCGAGAAGATGGTGAGGTCAACCGGAATCTGCTCGCCTGCGTACGCCTCCCGTGGCATGGAGAGCGATTCAAGCCGCAGAGTGCTGCTGGATCGGCCGGCCAGCGGGATGGTATCGACTGGCACGTGAAGAGCCTCCAACTCGGCGATTGCCCGAGCGGTGCTGCCCTCATTTTCATTTCCATCACTGATCAGGACGATTCGTGGGATGTAGCCATTGGGAATGGCGCCCATGCTGCCCGTCAGTGCGGCTTCCAAGTTCGTACCATTGCCAGCTTCGCCGGAAGTATGCACCAAATGCACACCGCTGGACAGCTCGCTTTCCTTCAGACTACGAACCTGCGCTGCAAATGGAACCACTCTCATCCAATTGCCGTGCTTGGCCCGCTCGATTTCAGCGGTGATGGAGGAAGCATGGGCTAGGTCTTCGCGGCTGATGCTGCCTGAGGTGTCGACAAGAACAACCACGCCGGTCTTGGCGTTTGGCATAGTAATGGTCGGCTCGGCAAGAGCCACTGCGATGAGCGGCGAGGCTCAGGCCCTTAAGCACAAGCGCCGATGGCCGCACGGCGGTTCTCCAGTTGTAAATAATCCAGGCGAGTGGAAGGAGAGCGAGCTGTCAGGAAAAGCGGGTGAGTGTAGCTCATCTGGATACCAGCTCGCGATCTCGATCGGGCGCATGGGGCGGGGCGGCAGTCCCAGGAAATCTGTTGCGAGTGGCGGCACCCCGCCGCTGTCCATAGAGCAACCATTCCAGCAGCAGACCAGCCGCGCCCAGCACGGCGAGCCATTTCCAAAGGTCGACGGCGGACGGCAGAAAGCGGACATCCGGCGGCAGTCCTTCCACAACCCCAGAGGGCGCATTCCAGACCACATCCGCAATATCCGGAAGCGTCAATGAAAGCATCCGCTGGTGCTCTTCGGAGGCGATCCGCACGATGCCTGGATGGGCGGCGAAAAGTTGCACCGCGTGATCTCGAATGGTAAACGGAACAGGAAAGCCCGTCTCGCTGGTCACGCGAATCGCGCCGGTGCGCTCGCCAGGATCGAGGGCGGCCGTCACGGCGCCCACCTGATCTGCGCTGATTTCAGTTGAGCGAAACGCTTGGGGGGAGAGCCATTGCACGAGATCGGCAAACAGAAGCGGCGTAGTCACCTGAAATCGCAGATCAGTCGCGAATGGATCGAACCCAACGATCGCAAGCTTTGGATGCCCCGGCCGTTGCGGGCGCGCAATCACTACCGGACCTTCTTTAATGCTGCCAATCAGCAAATCGTCACTGGAAGTCTCAAAGACTTCCGCCGCGGGAAACTGTGCATCCTTTGCATAGAGAGTAGCTCCAAGCAGGTTCGATGAATCCCAACTTTTGATAGAGGCATTGTTGAAAACCCCTTTCACCCGTAACGGCGATTTCGCTTGCGGAGGATCAATCCAGAGGCACGGAATTTGAGGCGCGGACGGAGCAGACATTTCGTCGAGTAGCATCACGTCCGCCGGCGGCCTCGGGCTGTAGCGGGACGGGCCCGCAACTGTGATTCTGAGCCGGTGATTCGCCTCCAGCAGCGGTTTGAGAACGTCTGCCCGGTTTGTAAAGACGGCAAGTTTGAGGGGGCTATTCCTACCCAGCCAAACTTCAGCGCGATCATCCTGCGGAAAGTCATCGTGCGGCTCCAGTTCAAGCACCAAAGTGCCAGCCGTATTAGTTTCGAACGCGTATTCAACCGTGCGTTCCTGGTTCGCCGGCAAGTTGATTAGCCTGGGCGCAAATTTTGTCCCGGCGAACTGGGCATGCAGCCGCACGCGTCTCGCGGCCGAGCCGTAATTCTTCAAAGTTACAGTCGCATCCCATGAGCCGGCTTCGCTTCCGGATTTGACTCCGATGTGCCGGATGCCACAGTTATTCCGGCTCGCTTCGACTCTGATGACGCGCAGATTCGGAAGTGTTTGAATAGTTCGCGAGGCGTTCCCGACAAGTCCAGGACCGATATACACAATTTCGCTCTGCCCACCGCCCGAACCGCCCTGGGCCTGTGATGCGAAGCCGAGTGCCTGTTCCAGGTTCAAGGCTGAGAACCCGGAAACGGATTCATCTACGGCCTCTTCGAGCGCGCCGCGATCGGAAGTGAAAGCTGTGGCCGGCGTGGCCAGGCTGTCCGCGCGAACCACCATTACTCGATCCGGGCTGCCCAGCGCAGCGAGATACTGCCGCGCAATGGCCTTCTCCCCATCGAGCAATGTTCCCTGTCCTCTCTTTTGCGCAGTCCAGGCGGATGTATCAAGCAGTAGAACGTGATCGCGGCTGCGGCGCTGGCGAACGCCCCATTGCAATTGGGCGATGGCCAAGAGCAGCAGCAGCAGACTCAGGATCTGCAAGACGAACGACCATGGCTCCCGCATTTTCCTTCGGCTCTGCTGCTCTTCCGCGGTCAACGCCGGTCTCCAGAACCTGAGCGTGGAGACGACCCTCTTGCGCTTCATCCTGTCCAGCAGATAAAGAGTGGCGATGACACTGGCGAGAGTTCCGAAGAAAACGAAGAACTCGCCGGCCGTGAGATTCAGGAAGAACATCTGGGGCTAATGGATATGTGACGTCGCAAAGAGCGGTCCAAAAACGACCTCTTCAAATGGGTTACGAGTGGAGAGGCCGGCGTAGCGGCCCCCGTTGCGTAGAGCGAGTCTCTTCAACTCGGCTGAATGCGTATCGAATGCCTGGGTATACTCTTCTCGCGCACGATCGTCTAACGCAATTTTCACCTGGGTTCCCGATTCGGCATCCACCAGCTCAATCTCGCCGTTGCCCGAGGGCTCGCGATCCTCTTGCCCCCAAAGTTGGATAAGCAAAAGCTCATGCCCAAAGTCGGCCAGATATTGAAGCGGCCGGAGGCAATCGCTATCATCGAGAAAATCAGAAATGATAATCGTCAGCCCGCGTTGGGGATAGGTAGTCAAATAATCGCGCGCCATCTCGAAATAGTTCGTCCGGCCGTGCGGCTTTAAGCCGCGAAGGAAGTTTTCGGCGGGCTGAAAGCGATGGCGTCCACCGCTCGACAGGAACGGATCCATCAAGCGAGCCGAAAACGGCTGCAATAAGATACTGTCCAATCGAACCAGTCCAACGTAAACAAGTGCCGCTGCCAGCTTGCGCGCATGGTCGAATTTGGTTGGATCCGCGGCGACCGCTTCCCGTAGACATCGACGCGCTGGTATCTAATAGCAGCCGAACCGGGACGCGCGGCTCCACCTGGAACACTTTCAGGAACAGCTTTTCGAAGCGCATGTAGGCGCGCCAATTCACCGCTCTAAGATCGTCACCCACGTGGAAGCTGCGATGGTCCAGAAACTCCTGTCCGGGGCCGGCAAAACGGGACGCGTTATGCCCGCCTACCAATCCGTCGAAGGATTTCTGCCATTGCAGTGTTAACCGCTCAAGTTTCTCCAGGAAATGGCGGTCAACCAGCGGTTCAGACATGTTGGTACTGCCCAGAAACAGCTACCCGCGGGGGCCCAGGCCGTTTAATATCTTCTGCAGGATAGTCTCTGTGCTCTCGCCGTCGGCGTGCGCGTCGAAGTTGAGGATAATTCGATGGCGCAGCACGGCGGAGGCAACGGCGGTCACATCTTCAATACTAAGGTGCAAACGGCCGCGCATAAGCGCCAGAACACGGCCGCACTCAATCAGTGCCTGAGCGCCCCGCGGCGAACTGCCGTACCGGATGTACCGGTTGGTAATTTCAGCGGCATCGGAGGTGCCAGGCTGCGTGGCCATCACCAGCTCAATCGCATAATGCTGCACGTGCGGAGCGACGATAACCTGCCTGCAGACAGCCTTCAGCTCCGCTATCTCCTCGCGCCCTATCACCTCCCGGAGTTCGGCGTCATCGCGCTTGGTGGTCAATTCTACAATGCGATTCAAATCCTCGCGCGATGGATAGGTCACCAGGATCTTCATCAGGAAACGGTCGAGCTGGGCCTCCGGCAACGGGTAGGTGCCTTCCATCTCAATCGGGTTCTGGGTAGCCATCACAAGAAAGGGGGCTTCCAGTGAGTAGGTGTTGGTTCCGCTGGTGACCGTGCGCTCCTGCATCGCCTCCAGCAGGGCCGATTGCGTTTTGGGCGTGGCCCGGTTGATTTCGTCCGCCAGAACGAGGTTGGCAAAAACCGGCCCGGGCTGAAACCGCAGGCTCTTATGCCCGAACTCGTCTCCCTCCATGACCGTGCTGCCAACAATGTCGCCTGGCATGAGATCGGGAGTGAACTGAATACGCGAATAGCGAAGGTTCAAGACGCGGGCCAGAGTGCGCAGCAGGGTGGTCTTTCCCAGCCCTGGAACACCTTCCAGAAGCACGTGGCCTCCGGCGATCAAACAGATAAGTACGCCATCGATGACATCGGTCTGGCCGACAATCACTTTCCCGATTTCTTCGCGTACGCGCCGGAGGTCGGCGGTCGCACGCTCCACCGCCGCCGCGCCGGCACTCAGGGTTTCTGCCATCTCACATCATTTTAGAGGAGGGCGCAAACTACTGACGCAGCAAGTCACTACGAATGAGACGCGAATACCATGTTGGTTGGTTCCACTCCGCGCCGCTGGCAATCGTCCAGGTATAGCTTGCCGTAGCTGTCCGTCAGGTAATCTTTTCGGGAAAACCCAAGCTGCCCCGCCTTCTCATCAATCCAGTCGCCTGAACCTTCGAGCTCGAGGAAATTCCCAATGGGCGTTTCGTCAATTGTGAGAACGCCCGCCTCGGGATGGGCGGTTTCGACGTACTCCGTCCGGAACTTTTCGTAGCGGAAAACGGCGGCATAACCGAGGTGCTCCAGAATCTGCCGCATGATTTCGAGCGAGCCCACTGATGTTTCCAGCTCAGGACGCGTCTTGAAGGGACTCGCCTCGCCTGGTCCTTTCCAGGTGATAACAGAATGATCACCGGATTGCCGAAGGCGCAAAATGGTTCCGCTCCGCCGAAGCACCTGGTCGGAAGTATCGTAGAGGGTGTTCGATTCGAACTGGCGGGCGCTGCGGAGCGCGAAGCCGGAACTGTTCAGCCGATCAAAGAGTGGCTCGCTCTCGGAAAGCCGGATTTTGACTTCTGTTTCGATTCCGCCGCTGCTCATTTCACGCCGCCTTGCCTGATGCGCGATTTGCCAAGAAGCACTTTGATTTTCGCACCCGCTTCCGTCCGTATAATGGAGGAACGCGCCCGTAGCTCAGTTGGATAGAGCGAATGACTTCGAATCATTAGGTCGGGAGTTCGAGCCTCTCCGGGCGCGCCAGAAAAAACCTTTCGACCTCGTCACTTACTGGCCCACGATAGCTCATAACTGCGGTCAGGTTCATCGGTATGCGTAGAAGTATGACCACGGCGGACCACCGCAGTCCAAAGAACGGCTGGGACAGAGGTCGAGTAGGCTTAAGAGAGTCTTAGGATGGCTTCCTCGTAAGGGATAGGGACCGTACGGACTGGCATTGTTGTGAATTGCACGCTTAAATCTCCTAATAGGAGCATTTATGCGTAAGTTTACACTTTTGGCGTCTCTGGCGCTTTTTTCCATACCAGCTTTCTCAGACCCGGCTTTCCTTACCAATTCCATTTACGGTGGTGTCACCGGTGGAATGCTGTTCTTTAACGCCAATGGCTCGGTAACCGTTCCGGGCGATGACTCTTCCGGGCTGCCTCAAAGTTTGTCCGTCAATTGGGAACGCAGTTATGAATTGCCCGCGTCTCTACCTGGCGATACGTTTGAAGTAACCCGGTACAATAGCTATTCCGTGATGGGCGCTGACATTACAATTGACGGGCAGCAGTACATCCAGACCGACGATATCCACTACAGCCCCTCATTACCCGACCCGAATGCGTACCAGGCGTCGTATGGATGGAACAAGGACTACACCACAGCAATGGACCTGAGCGGCCCGATTTCGGTGTCAGTTGCCGGTTCGTACGATGTTACAATCATTCCCGGTCAGTGCTGCCACGATTCTCTCAATGAGTATGAGTTTGAGCAGGATCTGCAGATCGAACGTTTTCACGCTGACGGCACGCCGGATCCATTTACGTCGCTGGCACCTGAGCCTGGGACGTTTGCTTTGATGGGTCTCGCTCTGCTCCCGGTTGGCTGGCTTGCTCGCCGTCGTTGGGCGATTGGGAAATCGGCCTCACTTCGGATCCAATTACCGCAGTAAACGGCAGATCAACTGAGAGTTATTCTACCCGGCCCCGGGTAGGCCTGAGTACACCGACTCACCATTCGAACGGGCCCGTCTCCTGGTGGCCGGGGGCGGGTTTGAAAACCGCGAAGTAAGCAGGTAGGTTTTCCGGAAGAATAGATGTGTTATGAAAAACCGGCTTTATCTTCCATTTCTTCTGGTTCCGCTATCAACCGGCTTATCCGTCGCGGCTCTACAAGCTGCAAACGGGACCGAATGGGTTCAATACTCAGCGCATTATATGGAAACCGTATCTTCGAATGGGCCATCCGGGAATCAAAAGCACAAGAGTTCGGAGGTCGATGAATTACGCTCTACGGAGGGGTCGGTACTCTCGGTTAGCAAAGTCGGTGGAGAGCGGTGAAAGGAAACTTTGGCTGGCTGACGGCGAAATCGATGATATGGACTACACGAGACAGCAGGCGATCGTTTCAGGACATGCGCCTCGGACGCACCTGCCAGTGCCGAAAGTTGCTCCGACGGGTAGCAAGGTTATAGCGGGTCTGCCGTGCAGCGTCTATCCTGTGTCGATGAAGGACGGCGGCGGTGAGGTATGTGTGGATGTGGCCGATGATATTCTGCTCAGGGAAGAGATTCACATAGATGCGAATGGCGTCCATACGGAGTATGTGAAGCTGGCGTCCTCTGTCGATCTATCCACCCCGGTTGATAGCTCCAAAATGAGAATCCCGGTTGGTTTCAGGAGACTAAATGCATCACCTGCTGCGGCGAAGCAATAACAAATCGCTGGTGACGGGCGCGTCAACTGGTTCATCGCCTAATCGTAAGAATCTTCGCCAGAAAATAGCCGGTTACCTGATCTATCCTGAACGACTCGATGACAACTCCGTGTGCAGCAATGCGCGACAGGAATGGATAGGCGAGCCGCTGGCCATAAATAAAGTAGACCGGGTGCGCTGCGGTGAATTGCTCGAACGGATGAGTCTGGTTAGATTCTCAGATCACGATTAGTAAACAGAACTACTACAACAATTGAGCCGTGTACGTTGTTACATGCGGTTTATAGGCAGGAGATCTCAGGTCGCCCGGGATATGAATCTGGCATCCGCGAATAATCTTCAGGGGACCCCGACATTGTTCATCAACGGCCATCGCATACCGCGCGTGAAAGATGGAAATCAAATGCGGACTTTACCCGGGTGCATACCTCTCTGGCATTCAACTTGGCGGAATGATCTGCTTCACATCGGCCATGAAGAAGCTTTCATCTTGCTCCAAAATGGATTCTTAGGCATCGGGAAGCAATACATCCTTTTTCTTTGGAAGGTGGATCAGCATGTTGAGAGCCACGGGATTGTATATCCGTATCTCATACAAGATGACACCATATTCCCAATACGTTTGACCGAGGCATCAGGTTCCTATGCCGGCATGCCGCTGAAAAGTTTCGAGGCCAAGGTTCAAGTACGCCATTTCCAAGGACACTGATACAAACTAACCGCCTCCACTACCAGTCACAACCACCCAACAAAACTTTTTTCATTCCTTAGGCCCACTTACATCCCGTATTGGCGTTTTCCCGTCCGTCCGCCTGCCTGAATTGGATCATGTCGAATCGTGAAGTCCGTAACCAGCGCCGCGAGGCCGAGCGCCAAGCCAAGAAACTTGATTATCAGCAGAACCGGCTCGCCGCAGCCGCCGCGGCTGCTGCTCCGGAACTGCAACTCGCACCCAATCCCGAGCTCCTCGACGAATTCTCCGCCGAGGAACAAACCGAAATGATGGCCCTCCGCGCGCGCGTTCATGCCCGCGCCAAACCCGGCCCCACAGGCCCGCGTTCCTCCGAAGGCAAAACCACCTCCAGCGGCAACTCCCTCAAGCACGGCCTCGCTTCGGGCCGTGTCATCATTCCGGGCGAAGACCCTGTCGACTTTGAGTCGCTGCTTGCCGATCTCCTCAGCGAGCACGCCCCCGCCGCCGGGACCGAACAGCTCCTGGTGCAGCAAATGGCCCAATCCTGGTGGCTCATGCAGCGTGCGATTCGGCTGCAAAACGAGGCGTTTACCGAAACCCGCGTCGATACCCAGAAACTCGCGCTCTTCCTGCGCTATCAAACCAGCCACGAGCGCGCCTTCTACAAAGCTCTGAACGCTTTATCGAAGCTCAAACTGAACCGCGCGCGTGAGCAGGCAGTTGCTTCGCGCTCCAAATCCTTCCCCGAGTTCGTTTCGCAAAAACCCGCTCCCGACACAGAGAACCCCGCTTTCTGCGGTGCCGTAGGGGCGAGGCCTGCCACGCCCGCTCGCATACCCGCCTCCGAAACAACCTCAACCCCCCAGTTCGTTTAGAAAAATCGTCGCTAAACCGGTCCAAAATGGGTTCATTCCGCAGCGTCAAGGCTGTGCTATCCTCTCTTCGTCGGACAGGTGGGTGAGTGGTTAAAGCCAACAGGCTGTAAATCTGTTCCGCCTTGCGACGTACGAGGTTCGAATCCTGTCGACCACCTCGGAACGTTTCTGTCAGGCCGTTGTAGCTCAGTTGGTAGAGCGCGTCCTTGGTAAGGACGAGGTCAGCAGTTCAATCCTGCTCAACGGCTCCAATTCTAAAAGACTTACGCGAATCACGTAAAATCTCCCGGGCCTGCTACGGGCCCATTCGCGGGGATTTTTCACTGACGCCACCCTCTGGTTTGCCCTGCAGTCGCTCCCTGATAAGCCGGACATGTTCCCGGTCCCGATCCTCTTCGCGGTGGGCCTGCTCGTGCTGGTCTACCTGTTTGGCTTCACCACCACGATCTTCATCGAAGCCCGCCTGACCACAATGGAAGCGGATTCTAAGAGCTTGTATATCTGAGCGCACACGCTATGTCGTCGGGCAGATTGTCGCTATCATCGCCATCATTCTCATGGGCGGTCTGCCGTGGCCGCGGTGAAAGAGATGACCTGTCCGCACTGCCGCAAACCCGCTACGCTCGCACATCTGCGCGAGAACCCGGAGTGCGCCAAAGCCGTCCAGAGCTTGTGCGCGCTGTACCGCCTCGCGCCAGCGCAAGACCGTCACACGCGCCGGCGGCCGGCCAGCGAAGCTGATCCCCTGTCCACGTTGCGGCGAGATGGTCAGCAAGACCCAGGCGCATCGCGGCCATGGCTGCACGGCATAATCGCGCTTTCGCGAGATACTGGAGATACTGGAGGTGACCGACGATGGCAAGCATCAGCGCCCCCCCGCTCACGTTCGAGGAGTTCGAGCAGCGTTACGCGGGAACCAGCCGCGCGGTCGAATACTGGCACGGGGAGGTCGTTGAGAAAGCCGTGCCGACATGGTTACATGCTGCACTCCAGCAGCTCATCGCCGAGATTCTGATTCGCCTGGGCTACAAAGCTGGTCCCGAAGTGGACCTGCGCCTAAGCAAGCAGTTTGCTCCGCGTCCTGACGTCATGGCCGGACGGCGCAGCATCCAGACGCGCTATCCAACCGAGCCCGGCGAGGTTGAAATTGTAGTCGAGATCCTCTCGCCTGACGACAAGATGGCGCTCGTGCTGGCGAAATGCGAGGAGTACGTGCGCATCGGCATCGAGCAAGTGTATGTAGCCGATCCGGAGTCCGAGACAGCCTGGATCTGGAACCGGCAGCGCCGCCAACTCGACCGCGTCGAAACCTGGACACTCACGAACGGCAAGATCATCGTGCTGGCTGACGTATGGCGCGAATTGCGCGAGCGCCGTTAAGACCCGCCATCAAAGAGGTCAGCAGTTCAATTCCTGCTCACCGCCTCCAATTCTTCCGTGTTATCCTTACTTTGAACCCCGGGTGCGTCGCCGGATGTGGTAGTGTGCATCCGCTCGGATTTCCTTCCTGCACCCATCAATCGAGAAGGCAACAATGGCGAAAGAGAAATTTGACCGCAGCAAGCCGCACGTCAATATAGGGACGATCGGGCACATCGATCACGGCAAGACCACGCTGACAGCGGCGATCACAAAGACGCTGGCCAAGCATAATCCGAAGAACAAGGTCCGGAGCTTCGATTCCATTGACAATGCGCCGGAAGAGAAGGCGCGCGGCATCACAATTGCGGTGGCGCACGTGGAGTACGAGACGGCCAAGCGGCACTATGCGCACGTCGATTGTCCGGGCCATGCCGATTACATCAAGAACATGATCACCGGAGCGGCGCAGATGGATGGGGCCATCCTGGTTGTTGCTGCCACGGACGGTCCGATGCCGCAGACCCGCGAGCACATTCTGCTGGCGCGGCAGGTGGGCGTGCCGCACATTGTGGTGGCGCTGAACAAGGTCGACATGGTGGACGACCCGGAGCTGCTGGAACTGGTGGAGCTGGAAGTACGCGAGCTGCTGAAGAGCTATCAGTTTCCGGGCGACGATCTGCCGGTGGTGCAGGTGAGCGCGCTGGGCGCTTTGAACGGCGAAGCGAAATGGGAAGCGGCCGTCGATGAGCTGATGGCCAAGGTGGATGAGTACATCCCGGTGCCGGAGCGCGCTATAGACAAGCCGTTTCTGATGCCGATTGAAGATATTTTCTCGATTCAGGGCCGCGGCACGGTGGTGACGGGGCGCATTGAGCGGGGCATCTGCAAGGTGGGCGAAGAGATGGAGATCGTCGGGTTTCGGGACACGCGCAAGACGGTAGTAACGGGCGTGGAGATGTTCAAGAAGCTGCTGGACGAAGGGCGGGCCGGGGACAATGTGGGGCTGCTGCTGCGCGGCATTGAGAAGAACGATGTGGAGCGCGGGCAGGTGATTGCGAAGCCGGGGACCATTAAGCCGCACAAAACATTCAAGGGCGAAGTATACGTGCTGTCGAAGGAAGAAGGCGGGCGGCACACGCCGTTTTTCAATGGCTACCGGCCGCAGTTCTATTTCCGCACCACGGATGTGACGGGCGTGGCGAAACTGCCCGAGGGCATGGAGATGGTGATGCCGGGCGACAACGTGTCGATCGAAGTAGAGCTGATTACGCCGGTGGCGATGGATAAGGGCTTGCGCTTCGCCATTCGCGAAGGCGGACGGACGGTGGGGGCCGGTACGGTCACCGAGATTGTGGAGTAAGAGGAAAATCGAATGCCGCGCGAAATTATTCAGTTCCAGTGCAGCGAGTGCAAGAACCGCAATTACAGCAAGACGAAGAATAAGCGGACGACTACTGAGCGTCTAGAGCTGAAAAAGTTTTGTCCCTATTGCCGTAAGCACCAGCCGCACCGCGAGACCAAGTAGGTATTGTTTTTCTGGTAGGCTGTAGAGGAAGTTTACGGTTCACATCGAGTGTAGGGGCATAGGTTTAACGGCTAGACCAGCGGTCTCCAAAACCGCGAGTGGGGGTTCGAATCCCTCTGCCCCTGCCATCAAGCCGCTTCTTCTGATCCAGTCGAGTGCAAATACGCAAGCAGGTAAGTTGGTTTTATGGGAATGACGAACGCGGTTAGCTGGCCGCAGCGAACGAAGTCTTATATAGACGAAGTAAAAGGCGAGATGCGCCGGGTTTCATGGCCTACTTGGAAGCAGGTTCGCGCCACCACTGGCGTGGTAATCGCAGCGGTGTTCTTATTCGCTGCTTACTTTGCGGTGGTAGACACCATCGTAAACAGCGTCATCACTCGCATCATCAACTATTTCACGCATCGGTAGGGCCGGTACTGGGCCGGATGAACAGGCAATGGCAGACGAGAGAATTGAAAATGACGAAGCGCTCGCCGCGCTTCATGGCGACGAAGTTGCATCTGAGGCTTCGTATGTTCCCGGCGCGGGCGAAGCAGATCCTTTAGAAGAAGACGAGGGCGTGCTCCGCGAGGAGATCCACGACGAGAGTGATCATGGGTCAGAAGCTGCCGATCATGCCTCCCCGCCCCACGAGCAACCTCCGCCTGGGCCGGCTAAGAACTGGTACATTATCCACGCCTATTCCGGATTCGAGAATAAAGTGGCCGAGTCGCTTCGTACGCGCGCCCAGGCTTTTGGATTCGCCGATCGGGTCGGCCAGATCCTGATTCCCACTGAGGAAGTGATCGAGCTTAGGAACGGCAAAAAAGTCATCAGCAAGCGGATGCTATACCCCGGCTATGTGCTGGTCGAAATGGAAATGGACGACGAGCTTTGGCATGCCGTCAAGAACACTCCGCGCGTGACTGGATTCGTGGGCGGCGGTACAAAGCCGGTCCCGCTGACAGCCGATGAAGTGAACGCGGTTTTGTACCGGCAGAATTCACCTTCCGAGCGGCCCCGCCCGAAGATGACATTCGAAAAGAACGAAACGGTAAAGATCGTCGACGGACCGTTCACGAACTTCTCCGGGAAGGTGGACGAGATCAACAGCGAGCGAAATACCCTGCGAGTGATGGTCACCATCTTTGGCCGTTCTACGCCAGTAGAACTGGATTTCCTGCAAGTGGAGAAGATTTAGAACATGGCAAAGAAAGTAACAGCACAAGTAAAGTTGCAAATCCCGGCGGGAAAGGCAACACCCGCTCCGCCCGTTGGTACCGCGCTCGGTCCGCAAGGCGTGAACATCATGGAATTCTGCAAAGCGTTCAACGCCAAGACCTCCGCGAAGGATCAGGAAGGGCTTATCATCCCCGTCGTGATCACTATCTATTCCGATCGGTCCTTCACGTTCATCACCAAGACTCCGCCGGTTGCCATCCTGGTGAAGCGCGCGGTCAACCTGGCGAAAGGCTCCGCGGAGCCAAATAAAAACAAGGTTGGGAAGATCAGTGAGGAGCAGATTAAGGAGATTGCGAAAATCAAGATGCCTGACCTTAATTGCTTCACGATCGAAGCCGCGATGGAGCAGGTAAAGGGCGCCTGCCGTAGTATGGGCGTCGAAGTCGGCTGATTCCGCGCTTGCCAAACACGTCGTTGTTCGTTACGCTGGAAATCGCTGTTGGTACACGAAGGTTTACCCGGAGTGTTAAATAGGGAACCTGGTGCGAATCCAGGACTGCCCCGCAGCGGTAAGCAGGAACGAACGCTCGAAAACGCACTGTCTTGTTCAAGGCGAGATGGGAAGCTGAGCTAGTAGAAAAGCAAATTCAAATTTGCAGTGCCTGCAAGTCCGAAGACCTGCCGCAGCCCGCGCCGATAGGTGTGGAATGTAAATCGCAGCCTCGGGGGAGGGCCGTCAGTGTCTTCAACTTGCTTCCGTTCAACGCTCGTCTTTTCAACCCTGCTGGCGTGCGCCGGCATAGATCTGTTTGGTGCTACCGCCGCGCTTAGTGGAACCGTTACCGATTCCTCCGATGCGCCCGTAGCAAATGCCACTGTCAATCTGCACCAGATCGCCGGATCGGCACTGTTGACCACCAGGTCCGATAACGGCGGGAAATTTTCCTTCAAAAACGTGATGCCTGGTCAGTATCTGCTGGATGCTTCCGCCCAGGGCCTGACCGTTCAGAAGCCGGAGATATTCGGCCTGCACTCGGGTGAGAGTAGAGATGTTTCCCTTCGCCTGGTTATCTCGGCTGTGCGGACGCAGGTAAGCGTCACGGCGGCGGCCGCCCCGCAATCGGTCGATCAGATCTCCAAGCAACTCGATATTGTAAGCGCTTCAGAGGCCGAACAGCGTGGCCTTCTCTCGGTGTCGGATGCCATTCGTTTTGTTCCCGGCTTACGGGTCAGCACCCGCGGCGGTCCCGGCGCATTCACCACCATCCAAACGCGGGGCTTGCGCGTTACCGACACGGCAATTCTCATTGACGGCTTCCCGTTCCGCGATCCAACCAGCGTCCAGAATGAGGCCAGTGCTTACATTGGCGACCTTCTGCTCATAGATTCGTCGCGTATCGAAGTGTTGCAGGGTTCAGGCTCATCGCTGTACGGCTCCAATGCCATGTCCGGAACGGTGAATATCATCACCGATCCCGGCGGCGCCCCGACGCACGGCGAGCTTGATGTACAGGGGGGTGGTCTCGGTCTGTTTCGAGGCGTGGCGCGTCTTGCGGGCGGAATGCGCAGCAATAAGCTTACCTACTCGGCTGGGTTGTCCCGCTTGAACGTGACCGAGGGGGTTGCTGATGCGGGCGCAGCGCGCGACTGGAGCGGGCAGGGCGCTTTGAACTATGCCCTCAAATCGAATATGCGTGTAGGAGTCGATCTGTTCGCCAACGCCGGCTTTCTCCAGGAGAATGTCAGCCCCACGCCGGCCGCTACGGCGCCCATAACAGGTATTATTCCTGCCGTTCCGTTTGTCACCTTCGTTCCCTCGCTCGGCGATCCCGATGCTGGCCGCTATTCGCATTTCATAAACTCGCTTTTCCGCTTCGAGCATGAGGTCACTGCACGACTTTCATACCGGCTTGCTTATGGCGCGGTTGACACGGTTCGCAACAATACAGACGGGCCCGGCGGTCCGGGCCTATACCAGCCCTTATTCAACACTTCTGATCGCTACAGCGGGCGTATTGACACTGCGCAGGGGCGCTTGAGTTATCTGTGGGGTTCGCATCAAGGCCTCACGGCAGGATACGAGTTCCAGCGGGAACGGTATCTGAACGTCGCAACCGATCAGAATCCGGATTTGGCACAACGCGCCTATTACAGAACGGATGCGCGCCAGCGCACCAACGCGGCATTCGCGCAAGACGAGTTGCGCTTGCTTAGCAATCGGCTTGATATTCTGCTTTCTGGCCGGTTCACACAGGCGAGCCTCGATCAGCCAAGCTTTATTGGAGGCGGGAACTCGCCGTATGCCGCTTCCCGGCTTCCAACGCCGCCAGCAGCGTATACGGGGGATGCGTCTATATCCTACTTTCTGCGAAGCTCGTCCACGAAGCTGCGCGCGCACGGAGGGAACAGCTTCCGATTGCCTTCACTTTACGAACGATTCGGCGGATTCCTGTTCCAGGGTTTCGATTTCGCGTATGGTGATCCCAGGCTGAGCCCTGAACGCGCGGTTTCGGTGGATTTCGGCCTTGATCAGTATGCGTTTCATGAGCATCTCAAGCTCAGTACAACTTATTTTTATTCCCACCTGCAACAGGTCATCGGTTTTCTGGATTTTCCTCCAGGATACGTTGACCCATTTGGCCGCTCCGCCGGCTATTACAATACGGCCGGAGGCATCTCGCGAGGCGTCGAACTGAGCGGCCAGTTTCGTCCGACCCGCCGAAGTACGGTTTTTGCATCGTACACCTACACAAACGCCCAAGATCGGGTTTCGCAGTACTACACCGGCACGGATGTAGCGCCGCTTCAATCGCCGCGAATTTTGCCCAACCAGGTGACCCTGGTCGCCATGCAGCAAATGGGGAAGCACATCGATCTCGCGCTCGATTTCGATGGCGGCAGCGACTACTTGTATCCGTTGAACGGGTATGCTTACCGGTTCCCAGGGTCCGCGGCAACTTGGATTGTCAGCCGGATATTCCGTTCGTCTGACCGAGCGAACCGCGGCGCGCTTCTACATGCGCGTTTCCAATGCTCTCGACCAAAACTATTACGAAGATGGCTTCCGTACGCCCCCGCGCTGGGCGGTGGGTGGAATCCACTTCAGCTTCTGAGGATGCTGAACATGCACTGAAGCACGATATACTCGGGGATATGGCGTTTGCCCAACGTGCCGGGGCGGTGAGCCAAACGGTTCCCATCGATCGGCGGGCCGCGGCTAATCTCCGCTTCATCCGCGACACGATGGAGCGCGCCGCATCGTTTACGGCCGTTCCCGGATGGGGCGGCGTTGTCATTGGAGCTAGCGCCATTGCCGCAGGCGCCGTTTCCGCCGGCCGTCCCGCTCGTGTACAGTTTTCGGTTTGGGTCGCGGAATCGGTTTTGGCGCTGCTTATTGCATTTGTAGCGGTTCGCCTCAAATCGAAGCGGTTGGACTTATCCCTGCAGACGCGCGCTGCGCGCCGTGCGCTATTGAGTTTTGCTCCGCCATTGCTGGCGGGCGCGATCCTCACCATCGTTCTCTATCAGGTCGGCATTGTGAGCGTGCTGCCGGGATTGTGGCTGCTCCTGTATGGGGCCGCGGTAGTCACCGGGGGCGCCTTTTCCGTCCGCATTGTTCCGGTGATGGGTTTGTGTTTTATGTTCCTGGGGGCCGCTTCGCTGCTTGCCCCCGCGAGCTGGGGAAACGGTTTTCTGATCCTGGGTTTCGGCGTCCTCCACGTTGTGTTCGGAACGGTGATCGCTAGGAGGCACGGTGGCTAGACCCGCAATGGCACGCTCGAGCGATAACGAGACCGCGAAGCCGCGCTCGTCGAAGCCTGTGAAGCCGGTAGTTGAGCAGGAAACGGTGGAGCACGCGCTTCCGAATCTGGATCGAGTCATTCACGAGCGGATGCGCCTGGGAATCGTGAGTGCGCTGGCAGTAAACGATTCGCTGACCTTTAACGAGCTGAAGAGATTGCTGCAGACAACGGATGGCAATTTGAGTGTTCACGCCAGGCGTCTGGAAGAGGCCCGCTACGTGGATTGCACGAAGAGTTTCGAAGGCCGGATGCCGAAAACCGAATACCGCCTGACCGCAGCGGGCCGCAAAGCGTTCGAGCGATATCTGGATCATATGGAAGCGCTGATCCAAGCCATGCGCGAGCATTAAAGATTTGGACGTCGTGTTATACAGTCGAGGACATGGATCGCCGCCAGATGCTTGCCGGAATGGCCGTGTCTGCTCTAATGAGCGCTGAGACCCCTGCCACCAACTCCAGGAACACGTATCTCGAAATTAAAACCTGGCGTTTTCACAACAGCGCGGAAAATCAATCCGCCAGAGTCGCCGAGTACCTGGAGCATGGCCTTACGCCCGCACTCTCCCGGGCTGGCGCCAGGCTGGATGGCGCATTCTCGAACGTGATCGGCCCGGAGGGGCCGTATTACGTCACGCTCACGCAGTTTTCATCTCTCGGCGGAATGCAGGAAGTCATAGCGAAACTGGCAGCCGATGAAGAGCACAAGCAAGCGCTGGAGAAGCTGAGCTCCGGTCCGGGGTTGCCCTTCGTGCGCGTGGAAAGCAGCCTCTTGCGCAGCTTCGACGGGATGCCTGAGCCGGCGGTTGCCGGCAACTCCGGCAGTTCCACACGCATTTTCGAATTGCGCACCTACGAATCGCAGACATTTCTGACGCTGGCGCGCAAGGTCGGCATGTTCAATAACGGCGAGATGCAGATTTTTCAGCGCCTCGGATTTCGGCCGGTGTTTTTCGGCGAGACCATCGTCGGGCCTAAGCAGCCGAATTTGATGTACATGCTCTCCTACGATAATCTCGCTGCGCGCGACCGGCTATGGGGTGAGTTCGGCAGCGATCCGGAGTGGAAAAAGCTTGTCTCGCGGCCGGAGTTGAAGGATTCGGAAATCGTGGCGAATATCAGCAATGTGATCTTAGCGCCGCTGCGGTTCTCAGCGATACGCTAGCTTGACTCGACAGTTCTACAGATTGGACGCGAGCCCATCTACTAGGATCTCTGACAGTGAAGAAATCAGCAAATCGCCCGGATTATCGGGGGTCCAGTTTTGTTCGGGCATGTTATCTACCGTAATCGCCATCGCGATTGCCCCATGCTTTGAGTAAATGATGCCGACATCGCTTCGTAGAGCATCCAGGGCTCCCGATTTATGCGCGATGTCAACGTCTTTCATATCGCGGCCCATTCCATCCTGGTCGCGTTGTTTTTTCAAGATTGCAATCATTTCTTGAGAAGCATCTTTGCTCACCAATTCGCCTCGATACAGCTTTTCGAGGATGATCACCATTTCATGCGGTGAACTGCGTCCGATTCCCCATTTCTTGTTCTCCGGTTTGGCGCCTTCGTCGGTGATGCCGCTGGGAACCGGTTTCAAGTCATTGCGATCGCCCAAAATTTTCCGCATTACTCGTGTCTGCTGAAGTCCGAGCTGCGCCATACGGGCATTCACAGCATTCCCTCCAATACGATTCAAAATAAGATTTGTCGCCGTGTTATCGCTCAGCACGATCATCAGGTCGATCATGTCCCGAATGGGAAGCCGGTCACCGTCCGAGAGATCCTCAAGAATCCCGCTGCCTGAGACTTTCTCTCCCTGGGTCAGCGTCAGCGGTTCTGAAAGGTTCAACTTGCCTTCAGCAGCTTCCGCGAAGCACTCGACCATAATCGCGAGCTTGATAGTGCTGGCCGTTCGGACGGGTTCATCCGCGCGAAGCGCGTAGGTGGCGCCGGAATCCAGGTTCTTGGCGTACAGGCTCACGCGGCCGGCGAAGCCTTGGATCTTCGTATGCACTCTGCTATCCAGCGTGCCGGACGCGGTATTCGTTTGCGCCAGCGAGCACATGCAAGCTAGCGACGAAATAAGAAACAATTTGCAGGTCATTGCCGCTATTCTACTTTTTGCTGAGACAAGGATTTCCAATCCAGATAAAACGCAGCGGCCAGTCGGCGCATTTGGTGATACCGATGCGCGGCGTAACGCCAATCTCAAACGCTGGCTGCTTGCGCCAGCGGCGAAGGGTGAGGCTGCCCTTATCAAGCCGTTGGCCGTAGTTCTCCCGCGTGATGGCAAGAGCCTGTGTCAGTTTGCCTGGCCCGTTTGTCAGGCCCGGCAGGGGCCCATGCCAATGACGGCGTTGGTACATTCGCGCAAGGCCGCATAACGGCTGGAGTGCGCGGAGAAGAACGCAGCCCGGCTCGCCCGGGCGGTCGGCCACAACGTTCAGGCATTCGTGCATGCCATAGATGAAATAGACATATGCGCGGCCAGCGGGGCCGAATAGAATCCTGGTACGTTCCGTTATGCCGCGTGAAGCATGCGCGGCGAAATCATTTAGCCCCAGGTACGCTTCCGCTTCCACAACCATGCCGGCGGTCTCGTCGTGCAGTAGCACGCAACCCAACAAAAAACGCGCCAATTCGGCCGCAGGGCGTTCGAAAAGGCTCAGGCCTATCGGCTCCGTCGCGCGCAACAAACGCCGCAGCGGCACGGGATCGGGAGCAACTTCGCGTGTTATCGATGTGTCATTCTCAATCAAAGTACGCTAGAACATTAACACGGGCCCAATTTCATGCGACTCTTCACAGCCATCCACCTCCCGCCCGAGATTCTGCTTCGCCTGGAGCGCCTGTTGAGCGCACTTCGGGCGGAAGCGCTCATAAAATGGAGTCCTCTTGACAACTTGCATATCTCGACGAAGTTTATCGGCGAATGGCCTGAAGCCAGATTGGAAGAGCTGCACGAGGCGCTGGCAGCGCTGTCGCCCAGAGAGCCATTTGAAATCGAGCTGAAAGGCCTGGGTTGGTTCCCGAACGACCGAGCGCCGCGCGTGCTTTGGCTGGGCGTGCATGGAGGCGAAGCCCTCGCGAATTTGGCGCGTGAGACCGAACGGTGCCTGGAGCCGCTCGGGATCAAGCGGGAGGAGCGGCGATTTTCACCGCATTTGACCCTGGCACGCATTAAGAGCCCGGTCCCGCTGGGGCGCTTGCGGCAGGTAGTAGAGCAGATGCAGCCGGCAACATTGGGCACCTTTCCTGTTTCACACTTCTGTTTATTCCGGAGCGATCCGGGATCGAACGCGAGCATATACCGAAGACTACGCGATTACCGGTTCGCATCCGCAATGGCGGCTTCGTAACATCGAAAGGTGACCGGACCCTTCTTCCTCACACTCGCTGTTCCGACCCTGCTCGCCTACCTGATTGGGGGACTGCCGTTCGGGTATTGGTTCATTCGTTTGACACTGGGCCGTGATATCCGCACGATGGGAAGCGGGAATATAGGGGCGACGAACGTTCATCGCACGGCGGGTACGAAGGCCGGAATCATCGTTCTGCTGCTGGATGTCTTCAAAGGATTCCTGGCGGTTTGGGTGGCGGCGATGCTGACGCGCGGAAATGCTGTCGGCGTCGCGCTCGCGGCGGCGGCGGTAATGCTAGGACATTGCTATCCAGTCTTCCTGAAATTCAAAGGCGGCAAGGCGGTTGCCTGTTTTATTGGCGTTTTCGTGTATATCGCGCCTCTCGCCCTGCTGGCCGTAGCCGCAGCATTTGTCATCGTCGTGTTTATGACAAAGTACATCTCGCTTGGCTCGCTGATGGGAGCGTTTCTCTTTCCGTTCATCTACTGGTGGATGAATGATCCGCCGCTGCCGCTTCTCATTTCGGCCTTCTTCGCCGCGGTTTTGATCATTTACCGGCACCGCGCAAATATCGAACGCCTCCGCTCGGGAACGGAACACGCCTTTTCGCTCCGGAACAAAGCAGCGTGAAGCAACTCGCAATTCTTGGCGCGGGCAGTTGGGGCACTGCGCTGGCCATTGCGCTATGTCCGCGGTTCCGCGAAATTCGAGTCTGGGCGCGTGATCGGGGCCGGGCTGCGGAAATGTCGCGATCGCGCGAGAACAGCCGCTACCTGCCCGGTTTCCTGCTGCCTGCGATGGTGTGCGTATCGCCCGACTTAGCTGGCACTCTGGTGGACGCCGGGATTGTGCTGAGCGCCGTTCCCTCCGCTCACTTGCGAGCTGTATTAATGGCCTCCAGGGAATATATTTCTCCAGGCGCGATGATCGTGAGCGCGACGAAAGGTCTTGAAGAGCGCACCCTGCGTCGCATGTCACAGGTGATTGCCGAAATCCTAAACGGTCCGGTAAAGCGCCCGGTCGCGGTGTTATCCGGGCCCGCCTTTGCCAAAGAGATAGCAGCGGGCGAACCGGCCGCCGTAGTTGTGGCCGCGGAAGAACTCGATGTTGCTGAGTATGTTCAGCATGCCTTGGCGACCCCGGCGCTCCGCCTTTATGCCAGCAGCGACATCGTAGGAGTGGAACTCGGTGCAGCGCTGAAGAACGTGATCGCAATCGGCGCGGGTATCTGCCGGGGGCTGGGTCTGGGAAGCAACAGCGTGGCCGCCCTGATCACGCGCGGCCTTGCCGAGATTACACGGCTGGCCGTCAAGATGGGCGGAGATCCACGCACACTGAGCGGGCTTGCCGGACTGGGCGATTTAGTGCTGACGGCCACGGGAGACCTTTCCCGTAACCGGTACGTCGGCATCCAACTTGGAGAAGGGCACGAACTCAGCCGGATTCTGGCAGGAATGACAATGGTTGCGGAAGGCGTTTCCACTTGCCGCGCCGCATATCAGATCGGCATGCAGCAGAACGTTGATCTGCCGATCATCAGTCAGATGTATGCGGTACTTCATGAATCGAAGGATCCCCGGCAGGCCATCCGTGACCTGATGGATCGGCCGCTTACTAACGAATAGGCTGCCCGTGCTCTAAATGCATGAAATAGCCGATCATCGTCTTCGCATCGACGATCTCACCTTCGCGAATCATTTGGCCAATTTCAGCTTTCGAAAACCAGCGGATCTCAATGCGCTCGTCTTCCATTGGCTCCCGTTCGCCCTCGCTCAGGCCAGTTGCTTGGAACACATTCATTTTTTCAGCGACATAGCCGGGGCTCGCCCAAAATGAAGCTAAATCTGCCCAGTTCGTGGCTTGATATCCAGTCTCTTCGCGCAACTCCCGTTTGGCAGCCTGCAACGGAGACTCACCCGGATCCAGGCGGCCGGCGGGCAATTCCCAGAGATACTGCTCCGCGGGTAGGCGGAACTGCTTAACCAGCAGGATGCGCCCGTCCTGATCAACCGCCATCATCACCGCCGAGCCCGGATGGCGGACGATAGAGCGATGGATCTCGAAACCGTCGGGGTCGTGCGCCACTTCATCAACAACACTGAAGAGTTTGTTTTTGAGTATTTCGCGCGAAGAAATGATCTTCATACTCATACGGTACGACCTTCGCTTGATAACTAATTCTGTTGCGGTTGTCCAATAGCGGTGGAACATATCAGTCCGTATCCTCCCCGGCCGGTGAAATGGCCGGTCATGTTTCAGAGCTTGCGCTGGCTGACGTTCCTGCATTGGCGCTATGAGCCGGACGTGATCCGCGGTGTGCTGCCCAAGCAGCTTACGCTGGACACATTTGACGGGACCGCCTGGGTGGGATTGACGCCGTTTATAGTCGCGAATTTGCGGACGCCATTCATGCCGCCGCTTCCCTGGATTTCGCAGTTCCCGGAAACGAACGTTCGTACCTATGTGCGCGGGCCGGATGGTGAGCGCGGCGTCTGGTTCTTTACGCTGGAAGCGGATCGACTGCTGGCCGTACTGGGCGCGCGGCTGACCTACCGGCTGCCATACAGGTGGGCCAAGATGAGCGTCAGGCGCACTGCCACAGCGGTTGAATACCGCAGTATCCGGCAGCGCTCATTCAGGGAGGGACTCGCCGATATTTCGATAGCACCTGGCGATGAAATTAAGGCCGGCGATCTGGATAACTTCTTAACCGCGCGTTATCGGCTCTACACAGTAGCTGGGGGCCGAGTAGGGTTTGCGCAGATCGAGCACGAGCCCTGGAGTTTGAGGCGCGGGCGCGTAGTGCGCCTTGAGCAAACAGTTATCGAAAATTCGGGAGTGCCGCCGCCGGTCGGCGAGCCCGCCGTTCATTTTTCGAAGACTCTGAAGGTGCGAATTGGGCGGCTCCAGTGGGTGCGTTAGAGGTACGCAGGAGCGGTCGGGCCAGGATTCTTATCGGCAAGCAGATCTGAAAACACTCAGGTTTGTAAAGCACCGATTACTGCGCATCGAGGCCCATTTGCGCCAGCATCTTCTGCGTATCGGCGGCCGAACGTGTTTTCATCACCGATGATCCCAATCGGAAACACATCTCAACCAGCTTTGGGGAACGTCGGAACCTTACCATGGGGATGCAGATGCGCCGATTTTCTATGAAGAGAAACGCTCGCCAGCCACGGGAACAAGAACAGCGCAGCGCTGGCGGCGGTTGCGGAACCGAAGATGACAAACACGCCAAAGCGCAGGGTAGGGGGGAAATTCGAAAGCAGAAAGATCCCGAACCCGCAACAGATCACCAGGAAATTCGTTCCGATCGGCCGCCACAGATGCGAGCAGGCCTTCGACCATGGTTCCCAGGAGCTGAGCTTCTTATGGTCACGCTTGGCGAACATCGTGAGATAGATCATGGCGTCCACTCCCATGCCCAGATCGAGATTGGCGGCTGTAGCGGTAATGAAGCCCAGTGGCATGCCGAGATAAGCGATATAGCCACGCACGACCACTGGGATGATGGCCAGGGTTACCAGCATGGCCAAGCCCGTACGCAATGAGCGGGAGAAAACAAAACCCATGACCGTGAAAATGCCGGTCAGCAACAGCAAGCCCATTATGATGCTGGATTTGATCAGCCGGCCCATGTCACCCAATAAGCTGTACTCGCCACCGACAAGCAGCGTGCGAAAGCCCTCGCGACGAACCGTGCCCTCCAGGCGGCGGATGACTTCTTCGCGCGACGCGTTCCGCACAGTCTCCCGCATGCGCAAAAGAAAGAGTGCCTTCCTGTGATCCGGAGTTAGGAACTGCCGTGCCGGGTCGCCGTGTTTCGGGCTCTCCAGCTCGCCGACCTCTTCCTGTTTCTTGGATTCTCCTTGGAAAAATCCTTTTATAGATAACAGATCCGAGTACCAGCGCCGGTCGATTTCGCTCTCAAGGACCGGCAGCGACATAGCCTTGCCCACGGCGGGGTCCCTTTCCAACGCATCGTTCAGCGCCCACATCCGCTTGTAGGCCTCGTTGGTATCGAGCGGAGCGCCGTGAATGTCTTCCACTTCGAGTTTCAGCGGGCTGCTTCCGCCGGAGCGATCAACCGCCTCGAGCCCTCGTCGAATGGCGCTTCCTTTCTTGAAATAGAAGAACAAGGGCGGGTCCGTATTCAGGCGCAGCATCCCTATGGCGCCAACCACCCCGAAGATCATCAGTGCAATCGCAACCACGCGGTGGCGCTCGGAAAAGAACGAATGCAGCCGCGCTGCCATGGCTTTGGTCCAGCCGAACTTTGTCTTTGGGGGTGACGCCAGAGCCAAGAACCAGGGATACAGGATGTATGCGGCCAGGAATGCCATTGCGGCGCCCACCGCTCCACCCGTGCCCAGGTGCTTCATGGACGTCGCGGAAACGAGCATGAGGCTGATGAAACCCAACAACATGCACACCGCACTCCAGAATGACGGCACAACCGTTTCCTTCACCGCAGCCCCCACAGCCGCGAGCCCGACCAACTGTTTCTGCTGTCGAATCCTGATCCAGTTGTAAGTCAGAAAGACCATGGGCGAGAGGGTCATGACGAACACCATGGTCGACAGGCTCGCCGTAACCGGCCCAATCGGAATATGAATACGTTGATTAATGATGAGTGTCGCAGCGCTCGAATTCGCACATGCGATGAATGCGCCCAGCAGGATCCACGGCGAGCGAAAGAGGACGAACAATACCACGCCAAACACGCCGACCGCGGCCAGGCTGAAAGTTCGCAGGTCCCTCGCCATTGTCCGCGAAATCATTTCGGTGACATAAGGCAGGCCCGAGATCGTGACTTCGAAACCGGGCCGGTCGAACTTTCTCTTAAGAGCCCGCACGCCGTCGATCGTTTTCCCCCCGATGTCGTCTTTTACCGCCGCAATGACATCTGTGGAGCGGTGATGCCTGCCAATAAGAATGTTCGTCCAGAGGGGGCTCTTCAGTGCGTCTTTGATGTCTTTGGGCCCGTGGCCCTTCGGGCCGGGGTTTATGGATATGACAGCGGTGACTCCGGGGACCTCTGCCACTTCGACCGACAATGCGTGGATGCGATCCGCATACGCGCGTGATGCGATATCGCCGCTGACGGTCAAGTCGATCTCGTCCATTTGTCCTGGGAAAGTTCTGGAGATCTCGTTGTCAGAGCGAACTGCAGGGTCGTTCTTTGCGAAAAAGAAGTTCTCTCCCACGGTCGGCTTCAAATCTACGGAATGCAAGAACACCATCGCTACGATAGCGGTGATTCCGAAGCAGACCAACACAGGAAAGAAGCGGCGCAGCATTGCCATGACGGGCACGCCGAGTTTGCGCTCTGAAGTCACCGATCAGAACCCTCGGTGCGTGTGTTTGTCTTGGCCGCGCTTGCCGGTTTCGCGTTCAATGTCGCAAAGCTGTTCCCGTTCACGACAGGAGCACCGGTGAATACTGCGGAACACAGCGGTTGTTCGACCGGCAACGACTTGCGTGTGCTGTCCGCAAATGTCCACGTCAGTAATCGCCGAGTAGATGAGCTGCTGCGGCTCGGTAGACAGAACCAACCCTGATGTCGTGCTGCTGATGGAAACAGACGCGTGGTGGCATGAGCACCTGCAGACGTTACGAGAGAGGTATCCGTACGTTGTCGAGCAGGTGGAGCAAGGCCCGTAACAGAAGCCGATTCCAATGGTCATCCGGTTCTCCTTGGGTTTCCCCCCAAGGATACCGCCGGGTTGCGGCATACCCCGAGAGCGCAGCGGTCAAAAAATCCAAACTGACCCACTACCGAAAATTCGGGAGTGCCGCCGCCGGCCGGCGAGCCCGCGGTTCATTTCTCGAAGACTCTGAAGGTGCAAATTGGGCGGCTCCAGTGGATGCGTTAGAGGTACGCAGGAGCGGTCGGGCCAGGATTGTTCTCGGTAAGCAGATCTGGAAACACTCAGGTTTGTAAACTACCGATTACTGCGCATCGAGGCCCAGTTGCGCCAGCATTTTTTGCGTATCGGCGGCCGGAATCAGCGTGAGTTGAATCTGCTCTTTGTCGTTCTCTTTCACTTCTACGCCAACGCCCTTCGCTTCGAGCAGCTTCAAAAAATCGGGATTGTCCATTTGGTCCCGTTTCATCTCTTCGAGTGCATAGGCGCGGTAGCGGCCGGGCGATACGTTCTTGATGGAAAAGGCGCCTGTCTGAGTCGTGTTGCCATACTCGAAGCCGGACCCATCAGGCCGAAGCTCCTCCGGCACCAGAACGATGGACGCAGCGGTTGCGGGCTTGCTGGAGGAAGCATCGGCGCCGGCATCCTGCTGCGGCATCTGCACCGTGCCGCTCACTTCGGCAACGCCGTAAGACAAAGTGATCAGGAGCTCGCCTGAGACACCCTGCGTGAAATCGAGTTCTTTCCCAAGCATCTCCTGCTGTCCCAGGCGAACCGATTTGATATAGGTCCCATCGATCGTCGGGAAAAGACGGAGGTGGTAGGCGCCGGGATTGAGGTTCTCAATGCTGAAGGTTCCGTCCTGTTTTGGGTAAGAGGAACCCCAGTTAAACATGATGCCCTGGTCCGCCGGCTGAAGTTCAACTTGGACGGAACTAACGTTAGCGGAATCGCCGCCATTTTGAGCCGCACCTTCGACCTGCACGCGGCCATGAAGCGTACCGGCAGAGATGATATTGACGACGACGTCGTTCACATCCGATCCGGCCACCTCCACCGGCGTGCGTCCGACGACTGACAAATTTCCAGATTCGCCGAACAAGTCTAGCGTGTAGGAACCTGGAGCAATCCCGTCGAGGTCAAAGGTGCCCTTCTTTGTAATGCTCGCCCGGTCGAAGAAGAAATTGAATCCGAAATCGCGCGGTGCAACGCTGATTCCGAGGCTCTGCAGATTGGTTTGCGAAGTGGCGCCTGCTATTCTGCCGCGGATGTGGTACGTGGCTAGCGTACGCAGGCGGATGTCCATGCCCGTCAGATCTGCACTTGCGTCGGAGCAGCACTTTCAATGCTGGTGGCATCCGGAAAAAACGTCCGGACGCTGCGAATATCTGCTTTGCCGGGTATGGCAGGAAGCTCCCTCCTACCGTTACCTGATCGCGACTGGGCGGAGATGTAGTATTTGCCCGGCGATAGTCCGGATAACCGGTACTCGCCAAGATCGTTCGCCGCGGTTCCTCGCCTGGGCTGCAAAGTCTGCTTGCCATGTTTCCACGCCAGGGCGAAAATCTGAACCATAGCCGGAACGGGATCACCATCCTCATCAACCACCCGGCCGCTAATAACCGCCTGCGGGAACAGCGCGATGTTTAAATTGGAGACCTGCTGGCCAGGCACCAGAACCAGGTTGGTGCCGGCTTGATTGGGGGCCTTGGATCCGTAACTTGAGTACAGAAAGCCGGAATGATCGGCGCTGAGGCTGTATTCGCCGGGTTCGACGGCTTCGAAGCGGAATTGTCCGTCCGCGTCCGCCAGGCCGCCGTAGCCGCGCGGCCCCGACATCTGGCCCGTACGATTGGCATAATCCAGGTGGACATCAGCTTTCTTGAGGGGTTCGCCGGTAAGCGCGTTGGTGACGTGTCCGGACACTGTACATTTCTCCTTCTCCGGCGCTGATTGGGCCAATGCGAGCGGAGAAAGAAGAGTCAAAGCACAGATCGCCTTCAGTTGCACGGCCTAGGAACCAATTGTAGGCAATTATACCGGTCTCAGAGACCGTGGCCACAATCCCTATCTCTACAACCGTTGAGGTTCGTTAGGGGCCAGTTGCGAGAATGAAAGCGCCTATGATCGCCTTGCTACTGATGCTGACAGTACCTGCCGCGCCAATAACGAACCAATCGGCAGTCGACACTGCCTGGTCTGTGCTAAATTACGGCGCGGCAGAGAGCAGTTCGGGAAGGCGCGCCCAGGCCATTCACGCGCTCGGTCTGTTGAAAGGGAACGCTCATGCCGGTCAGTTGGCTGAGCACGCGCTGGGCGATAGCAATACGGATGTACGCGCCGAGGCAGCTATTACCCTCGGCAGGCTGCACGACACCGCGGCGATTCCGAAACTGAAACAGGCTTTAAACGATCAGCAGATCAAAGTCGTCGTGAGCGCGGCCGACGCGTTATACGAATTGAAGGATTCAGCCGCCTTCGACGTCTTTTACGCTATGTTGACCGGCCAGCGAAAAAGCAGCGAAGGGCTTCTCCAATCTCAGCTGGCAATGCTCCGGGATCCGAAGGCGGTGGAGAAGCTGGCCTTCGAGACCGGAATCGGGTTTGTGCCGTTCGGCAGCATGGGTTATGAGGCTTGGAAGATTATCACTCGCGACGACTCTTCTCTTGTGAAAGCCGCGGCGGCGCTCAAATTAGCTGACGACCCGGATCCGAAGAGCGGACAAGCTCTGGCCGAGGCCTGCAATGACAGCAAATGGCAGGTTCGTGCCGCAGCGGCGGAGGCCATAGCGAAACGAGGCGATATGGCGCTTTTACCGGCATTGACGCCCTTACTGAATGATTCCAACGATGCCGTGAGATACGAAAGCGCTGCCTCTCTGATTTGGCTATCGAAGCACCCGCACAAGGTGAGTAAATTTCGCCGTTAGCATTGCTTCAAATCACATCGCCTGAAGCCGCGCGATGCGATCAGCAGTGGAAGGATGCGTGGAGAAGAGCCGCATCAGAGATTCTCCAGTGAACGGCTGGATGATAAACATGTGTGCCGTGGAGGGCGTCGCGTCCATGGGGAGGCGCTTCGAATAAGCTTCCAGCTTCTGCAGCGCGGAGATAAGCTTATGCGGGTTTCCGGTGTACTTCGCTGAAGCCGCATCGGCGTCGTACTCGCGGCTGCGCGAGATTGCCATCTGAATCAACATTGCGGCAATGGGCGCAAGGATGAGCATCAGCAGTCCGCCAAAGGCGCCGCCTTCCCTGTCGTCGTCCCGGCTGCTTCCGCCAAAAAAGAATCCCATTCGCGCCAGGAAAGTAATCGCGGTTGCGATGGTTGCGGCGACTGAGCTGATCAAAATGTCGCGGTGAAGCACGTGGCCCAGCTCGTGCGCCACGACGCCCTCAATCTCGTCGTCCGACATGGCAGTCAGAACCCCAGCGGTAAACGCTACTGAAGCATGCTGCGGATCACGACCCGTCGCAAAAGCGTTTGGTGAATTGTCGGGAATCAGCCAAAGCTTCGGCATCGGAATGCCCATGCGTTGAGCCAGACCCGCAACAATCGGATAGACGCGTCCATATACGGCGGAATTCTGTTCTGGAGTAACCGGCTGGGCCGAATACGTTGCGAGCGCCATTTTGTCGGAAAAGAAATAGCTGAAGAAGTTCATGGCGACCGCTATCGCCAGACCGATGTAGAGCCCGTTCCGGCCACCGAAGATCTCGCCCAGGAATAAAAGCAAGCCACTCAGAACTCCTAGCAGGAGTACCGTTTTCACTGTGTTCATGTTTATCGGAGCCCGGGAAGAGGCAGCCTAAGTGGTCGACTTGGTGCTGCTCGTACTTCTTGATGATCGGTGCTTTCGATGATGCGATTTCTTCGAAGCAGTATTGCGCTCGGTGCTGCCCGCCTTGGGAACGTCATGGCGCTGTTGCCCCAAATCCGGATTGTTAGTTCCCGGCTCCTGGCGCGGAATGTCTTTATTCTGCGTCGGATTGGTTTGGGTTGTACTCGTCTGCTGCGCTGCCAGCATATCTGTTCCAAAACCTAGCGCCACCGCCAGAATCACAGCCGCCATTTTCTTCATTGGTGCCTCAAATCGAGAACTGGCATTACGGCCAGCCCTACATAGTTGGACCGCAGCGCGTGCGTTTTGTTTCCGCGATACCTATACGGCACGGCATGCCCAAATCCAGATCCGGGCCGCTATCGCCCGCTGGGCGGCTGCTGTGAAAGTGTCCCTACGTTTTCCTTATTGACAACAAATGTGCCTGTATCGACGAATGTCGGGACGGGAGAATGGACGTTTTGAGCCCAATTGCCGGTGAGCGGTGTCGGCGGATGATGATGAAGATCGTCTAAAAGCTTGGTGCCGTAATATGCCATGGTCCATGGCTTCTGCGCGATCGTCGCGGAGATTACTCCCTTGTTGATCCAGTCAATTGTGCCCGGATCGGTGTCCATAGCGACAATTTTGACCTTCCCGGCCATGTTCGCTCTATTGACCACGTCCGCAACGGCCGGACAGGCCAGTGCCTCCAGACAAACAAAGGCATCCACCTTGGCCTTGCTGTCTAGCAGCTTCTTGGCCGAATCAAAAGCGACGTCCGAATTGCCGTTCATGTCGACAACCTGCATTATTTTCATTTCCGGATGCTCGGCGAAACCGGCCTGATAGCCCTGAAGGCGATCTTTCAAATTGTTCTGACCGGCGATGGTGAAAATCACTACATTGCCCCGGTCGTTCAGCAGTTTGGAAGTCATCTTTCCGCCGATAACGCCGGCATTGTAATTGTCGGTTCCAACGAAAAATAAGCGCTTGCTGTCGGGAGCGTCGGAATCAATTGTGATTACCGGGATGCCTTGCTCGAGCGCCGAGTTTATGTCGGGAGTCAGAACGGTCGGGTCCGCGGCGGACACCAGAATGCCCGAGGGCTTTTCCGCTATTGCTCGCTTGAATGCATCATGCTCCCCCTGTGGGTCATGACCGTCGGGGCCCTGCATGTCCGATTTCACCTGCATCTCGGCGGTAGCATGATTCAGCCCTTCGAGCGCAGCCTGCCAGTAGGGAATCTTCGTGTTATCCGCGACCAGAATGTATCGCTCCTTCGGATTATGCGGCGAACCTGCACAACCGGTCATAAAAAGAAAAGCGCCTGGGAGGGCAGCCGTGATTAGCAACCACTTTGCTCTTCGCATGAGTGTACCTAGCGCGGGAGTATATCACGTACCTTCGGCGTGATCCACGTACTGGAAATAAAGGGCCGCCAACGGCGGCAGATTGATGGTCAACGAGTAACTGCGGCCATGCAGCGGAATGGGAACAGTCTCCACCCCACCCAGGTTGCCTCTTCCGCTTCCGCCATACTGCTTTGCATCAGTATTCACGAGTTCCTTCCAAAAGCCCTTGTTGGGAATGCCTATCCGATAATTGTCCCGCGGGATAGGGCTGAAGTTGCACACAACGGCAGTGAGCTCATTTTTACCTCTGCCTTTTCGAACGAAGCTGAGCACATTCTTTTCGGCGTCATGAACATCGATCCATTCGAAGCTTCCTGGCGAGTTCTCACACCAGTGCAGCGAAGGGTTGCTCCGATAAACGTTATTCAGATCGCCCACCAGCAAACGCACGCCGGCGTTAAGGCCGGAATCGAGCAGATGCCAATCAAGGCTTTCGTCGTGTCTCCACTCGTCCCATTGCCCGAACTCGCTACCCATGAAAAGCAGTTTCTTGCCGGGTTGAGCGTACATGTAGGCAAGAAGCAGCCGCAGATTAGCAAATTTCTGCCAATTGTCACCCGGCATCTTGCGGATCAGCGAACCTTTGCTATAGACCACTTCGTCATGTGAAAGCGGCAGGATAAAGTTTTCGTTGAATGCATACACCATTCGAAATGTCAGCTCGTGGTGGTGATACTTCCGGAACAGCGGATCCTGCGACATGTACTTTAGCGTGTCATGCATCCACCCCATGTCCCACTTGAATCCAAAGCCGAGGCCGCCGAGATAGGTCGGCTTCGAAACCATGGGCCAGGCGGTCGATTCTTCTGCGATGGTCTGGACATCTGGATGCGCCCTGTAAACGTCTTCATTCATGCGCCTGAGAAAAGCGATAGCCTCCAGGTTTTCATGGCCTCCATACTGGTTCGGGATCCACTCGCCTTCTTTACGGGAGAAATCCAGGTACAACATGGATGCAACTGCATCTACGCGCAGGCCATCCACGTGATACCTGTCCAACCAGAACATGGCGCCGCTCAGCAGAAAGCTGCGTACTTCACCGCGGCTGTAATCAAAGATGAAACTGTTCCAGTCGGGGTGAATGCCGCGGCGCGGGTCGGCCGGCTCAAACTCGTGCATGCCGTCGAAATACCCCAGGCCGTGCTCGTCTTGCGGAAAGTGCGACGGGACCCAATCCAGAATGACTCCGATTCCGTTCTGGTGGAACTGGTCGATCAGCCACATGAAATCCTGCGGCGTGCCATAACGGCTGGAAGGGGCGAAGAACCCAGTGACCTGATATCCCCACGAGCCAAAGAACGGATGCTCCATGACCGGAAGGAACTCAACATGTGTGAAGCCCATCTCCTTCACGTACGGGATGAGCTGGGCTGCAAGCTCGCGATACGTTAAAGACCGGTTGTTTTGATCCGCGATGCGCCGCCAGGATCCGAGGTGGACCTCGTAGATTGAAATTGGCGCCTCCGTGCTGTTTGGATTGCGGCGGTTCGCCATCCACTCCTGATCTGCCCAGTGATAACTGAGATCCCATACAATCGAGCCCTTTCCCGGAGGCGTCTCATTGAGGAATGCAAACGGATCGGCTTTGTCGGCCTGGAATTGGTTCTGCGATTCGACATGGTATTTGTATCGCGCTCCCGGAGATGCTTCGGTAACCACCCCGGTCCAAATACCCGCACCTGCTAGCGATAAAGGAGCGGCCCCTTTTTGCCAGCCGTTAAATGTGCCGACTACGGAGACTGACTGAGCGTTGGGCGCCCAGACCGCAAAATGCGTTCCTCCATCGCCGCCGGCGGGGTGCGCGCCCAAGACATCGGCAAGCTTGACATGCGTTCCTTCCAGAAACAGGTAGAAGTCGTTTTCATTGAGAGGCCTGAAGTTTGGCATGTCAGTTCGCTTGTTTGGCCACCAGGCTCAGAATGCCGCGAAGCGGAATACGGACCCAGCCGGGGCGATTGTTCAACTCATAGGACAACTCGTACAACGCTTTTTGCAGCAGAAACACGTCTAGCAGCAAGTTTTGCTCGCCGGCGCTCGATGGAACACAGCGAAGGCCCTGGCCTTCGCTAAAATACGCTCTCAAGTAAGTTGCGCTGATCCATGCTGTCCAGAACGCTGCCCAGGATTCCACCGCGCTAGCCAGCCCTGGTTCCGTGGGCACACCGGGCACCTGGCCGAAAAGCGCAGCATAGGCGGCGTATTGGAAAGACCGCACCATGCCTGCGACATCGCGCATGGCAAGCGCCTTCCTGCGCCGCTCAGATAGCGCTCGCGCGGGTTCACCCTCAAAATCGATAATCATGAAATCGCTGCCCGTGTACAGTACCTGCCCGAGATGATAATCGCCATGGTGGCGAATGCGGACCGCGCTTATCGGAGCCTCACGGAACGCTTCGAAGCGGTTGGTAACTTCGGATTCCAGGTGGAGAACCTCGCGTGCGGCTTCCCTCGCAAAGCCGGCCAGAGTCCCTTGCTTCCGGCGGAGCAACCCGAACGTAATATCCGCCTGGCTCAACAGGTCCTGATAAAGTCTGTTCCCATCCTGGCGCGTAAACGGCTCCGGAATGAAATCTGGTCCGGCGTTTTCGTCTTCAAAAGCTGCATGCATCTGAGCGGTTCTCCTGCCCAGTAAGGTGGCAGAATCAACGTAGCCGCCCAATAACATACGTGCATATTCGGGCATCGGGTTCGCCGTCAGTTCAAGAAGCCGCGGATCTGGCAGCGCGCCCGCCGCCCCCAGCGCCCGTTCGAAGAAGCCGCCCAGCGATTCCAGCGTGTAGCTCCAGGCATCGCCTTGATTGGGTACGAACTGCTGAAGAATACCGGCAGCATACTTCTGTCCGCGGTGCGTTTTGTATTCGATTTGTCCCAGCACAGCAGGCGTGTTTTTGAATCCGCGCCGGGTCAAAAAATCTCCTATTTCAATATCGGGATTAGTGCCCTCCTCTAGCTTGCGAAAGAGCTTTAGGATATAGCGGGTGCCGTAGATGATTGAGGTATTACTCTGCTCGGCACGCGAGACGAAACTAGTGAACTGGGATGAAGGATGGCGGCACGTCGCATCCAGCGCCTTTGTGCGCCACCCAATTAGGTCTCCGTGCTGGCCTTCGAAAGTAGTGTTGCAGACGATTGCATCCAGCAAAGCCTGCCGGATATTCGCATCTGAAAGCGCGTCAAAGAGAGTACCTTCGGTTCCGTTCAGCGCGCGCAGCCGGCAGACAGGATCATCAATCTCAGCCGTTGTTCCGGGCCGCGCGATGGCCACGAGCAAAACGTATGCGTCATATTCGCCGTCCTGGTATTCAATGCGGATAACCAGCATGAATCCATCTGAACCGGCGATTCTTATCGCGTCTTCGATCGTTAGCCTGTCTATCGTTCTGGCCTTGGCGCGATACCATCTCCGACCGGAGACGTAGGCCGGAAGAACCGCAGATAAACGCAGATTCGTCTGGGCATCAAATGGTTGATCCCAAGCCGGGATCTCGATTTCCGGCGTCTTGCTCATGATCAGAGGAAATACTCAAAATCTGTCTCGACGCGCAGCCGCCGCCGGATCCGAAAGATGTGCCCCGGGACGCTTTCGGGATTCAACTGCACCCAATTACGGCGTCCATTCCAAACGTAGCGGGCATCAGTAAGCAAATCGTTCGCCTGATAGGGTCTGTCTTCCTCAATGTGCCACCGGTCAAGCGGCAGTTCGACGAATCCGGATTGCGTATGGTGCGGGTCCAAATTGATGACAACCACGATCAGGTTTGCTGGATCTTCGGAACGCTTGCTGTAGCAAATCAACTGTTCGTTATCCACCGGATGAAATTCCAACGGCCAGTCGCTTTGAAGCGCCGCATTCTCATTGCGAATACGATTAACCAGCGCGATAAACTCGTGCAGACTATCCGGACGGTTCAAGTCCCAATACCTGATCTGATACTTCTCCGAATCGAGATACTCCTCGCTCCCCGGCCGGACCGGACGGCTCTCCATCAGTTCGAAGGGGGGCCCGTAGATGCCGTAGTTCGCGCCGAGCGTAGTTGCCAGCAGGAAACGAATCAGAAACGCCGCGCGGCTTCCAATCTGAAGGAATTCGGTCAGAATATCGGGCGTATTCGGCCATTGATTGGCACGAAAGAACTCGCGAACCGGCGGTTGGGTCAGCTCCGTCAAGTAAGCCGTGAGCTCGTATTTTGTGTTTCGCCACGGAAAATATGTGTAGGATTGGCTAAATCCAAGCTTCGCCAGACGGTACATGATTTTCGGCCGGGTGAAGGCCTCCGATAAAAACAGCGTCTCTGGCCAGTCTCGCTTGATTTCAGTTATGCACCACTCCCAGAACGGAAAGGCCTTGGTATGCGGGTTATCAACACGGAAAATGCGCACGCCTTGATCGATCCAGAAGATAAAAATAGACTTCAGCTCCTTCCAGAGTTCAAACCAGTTTGGGGTTTCGAAATCGAAAGGGTAGATGTCCTGATACTTTTTGGGCGGGTTCTCAGCGTATTGAATTGTGCCGTCCGGACGTTTGCGGAACCACTCCTCGTGATCTGTTACATAAGGATGATCGGGCGAAACCTGGAAGGCAATATCCAGCGCGGTCTGCAGGCCCAAATCGGAAGCTCGCTTTACAAGCCGCCGGAAGTCTCCGATTGTCCCAAGCTCCGGATGCACTGCTTTATGGCCGCCTGCGGCACTCCCGATCGCCCACGGACTGCCTACATCGCCCGGACCCGCAATGACGGAATTGTTCTTTCCTTTACGGAAAGCTGAGCCGACTGGGTGAACTGGTGGAAGATAGACGACGTTAAATCCCATTTCGGCGATGTACGGAAGCCGTGCTTCGCAGTCTGCCAGCGTGCCGGAACGGCCGGCCTCGGGCGAGGTCGATCGCGGGAAGAGTTCATACCAGGAGCTGAAGCGAGCACGCACAGGGTCAACAACAATAGTCAACTCGCGATCCAACTCGGTTGCAAACCGCCGATCCGGGTAGCGAAGCATTACGTCGTTGAGGGGGGCGTCGGTGGCGCGGGCGCGGCGAGCATCTCTGTCTGTCTCCGTCCGCAGGAACTCGGCTTGATCACGTAAGTATTGAGTGTGGGGCTCTTCTGATCGTTCGGCAGCTTCCTCAATCAGACTTGCGCCCATCAGGTAGTCAATATCCGTATCGGTATCGGCATCGACGCGCTTCTGCAGGTCGCGACGCCAGGTCTCCCAGTGATCTACCCAGGCGTGGATTGTGTACTGATATCGCCCGAGCTGTGTAGCTTCGAAATCGCCCACCCAGCGGTCGTTCACGAGCGCCTGCATGGGACGCTCTTTCCACGATTGCGAATGTTCTGGCCGAAACAGTAGAGCCGCCGCGATCAGATCGTGTCCATCGGTGAAGATATCGGCTTCGACCTGGACGACATCGCCAATGGTCCGTTTGGCCGGAAACCTGCCTCCATCGATTTCGGGCGAAACGCCTTCGATGATAACTCTGCGCCTTCCGTCCTGCTGCGGTTTATCCATGTTGTGAGCTTATGACCTGGGTTGGTTAATGAGCGTCCGGTAGAGCTCAATGGTCTGGTCCGCAATGGCAGACCAACTGAACTTCTCTTGCACTCGTTTGCGGCCAGCCTCGCCAAATCGCTTACACTTTTCGGGATCATTCAGCAATTGCGAAAGCTTTGCGGCCAGGTCTCGGGCAAACTGGTCCGGGTGCGTGGGAAATCCGGTGACAGCATCCGGATCGAACGGCACCAGGTATCCCGTTTGTCCGTCCACAACGACCTCTTTTATGCCTCCGGTGGCGGTGGCTACCACGGGTGCCCCGCAAGCCATCGCTTCCAGATTGATGATGCCAAACGGCTCATATACAGAGGGGCAGCAGAACACGCGCGCATGACTGTAGAGCTGAATGACCTCAGGTTTCGCAATCATCTTTTCGATCCAAACGATGTGCGGATGTGTCTTTCGCGCTTGGTCTATTTTCTGGCGCATCTCGGATGCAATTTCCGGGGTGTCGGGAGCACCCGCGCAAAGCACAACCTGAAGCCCGGGCGGCAAATAGCTAATTGCATCCACCAGGTGCGTCACGCCTTTCTGACGCGTAATTCGGCCCACAAACAGAACGTACGGAACATCGGGATCTATTCCATAGGTCTTCAGCGCGGTGGCGCTGCTTGTCTTTTGATACTCGTCCAGATCGATGCCGTTATAGATTACGTGGACACGCTCTGGCGCGATGGGATACACGCGCAATATGTCCTCTCGTGTTCCATTTGAAACCGCGACCACGGCATCGGCGTCCATCATAGCCGTTCGCTCCATCCAAGCGCTCATGGAATATCCGCTTCCGAGTTGCTCCGCTTTCCAGGCTCGCAGCGGTTCCAGGCTGTGCGTTGTCAGCACAAAGGGAATGCCGTACAATTTCTTCGCCAGAAAGCCGGCCATGGCCACATACCAGGTGTGTGTGTGTACTACATCAATACCGGTAAGCGCCTTTACCTGCAAGAGGTTCAGGCTGAAGGCCTCAAGCGCGGTCTTAAATTTGCCTTCCGTGCCGTTGCTAATCTCACTCCAGGGAAGAGCGCCGCGCACATGCAGGTTCCCTTTGTCAGATTCCTGCTCACCCCAGCAGTGCACCTCAACGTCGATTTTTTTGGCCAGCTCACGGCTCAAATATTCAACGTGAACTCCGGCTCCGCCATAAACGTTCGGCGGGTACTCGCGCGTAAAGATTCCAGCTCGCAAGTCCCGGTCTCCAGTTACATCAGAAGGTATCACCCACCGCTTGCTGGCGCTCGCGGCTCAGCTTCTATGCAGCGCCACGCCGTCTTATCTCGATATTCAGACGCTTAATCTTCTGATTTAATGTCGAAAGCGGAATTCGGAGCGCCTCCGCTGCCTCGGTCTGGCTGTAATTCACCCGTTCCAGCGCTTCAACAATTTTGCGCCGCTCAAAATCGGCCACTATCTCAAAGAGCGACGCATCAGCCGACACGGCGCCGGTGCGGTCTCGAGTAATCCGCATCCCGCTGGCCTGCTGCAGGTGTTCGGGAAGCACGTGCGCAGGAACCGAAGCGGATGTCGTCAATACGACCGCGCGCTCAACCGCATTCTCCAGTTCACGCACATTTCCCGGCCAGCTATGCTCCATTAGGATCTGCAGGGCTTCGGGTTCAAAGCTGAGGATGGAACGGCCGTCGCTGTTCAGAAACTTCTCGTTTTCGCGGCAGTAGCGCGTGAAAAAATAATCCACCAGGAGCGGAATATCGTCTTTGCGCTCCCGCAGGGGAGGCAGATTCAAGTTGATCACGTTCAGGCGATAGTAGAGGTCCTCGCGAAATTTGCCCTCTTCCACCTGCTTCCGTAGATCCGAATTCGTCGCCGCGATGATCCGCACGTCAACGCGAACTGTCTCATTTGAACCCAGGGGCATGAATTCCCGGTCTTGGAGCACCCTGAGCAGTTTTACCTGAATTTCCGGAGGTATGGTTCCAATTTCATCGAAGAAGATGGTGCCCCGGTTAGCCGTTTCGAACAATCCCTTACGATTAGCGATAGCGCCGGTAAACGATCCCTTCATGTGCCCAAACAAGATCGATTCCAACAACTCGGTCGGCAGAGAGCCGCTGTTCACCGGCACGAATACCTGATCGGCGCGGGCCGAGTGCGCGTGGATGGCCTTGGCGATTAATTCCTTTCCCGTGCCGGTTTCGCCGGTGATTAGAATCGTTGCGCGGCTGGGGGCCACTTGGGCCACCTGGTCCAGCAGCCGGATCATTCGTTCGCTTTTCCCCACTATATTCGGAAACGCATAGCGTTGTTTGAGAGCACGCTTTAGCTGGGTGTTTTCGCGCTCCAAGTGCCCTTTAGAGATCATCCGGTCGATCTCAATCAGCAGCTTCTCGTTGTCCCAAGGCTTGGCGAAATAATCATTTGCGCCGGATTTGAGGGCGCGTACGGCCACTTCCACGGAACCGTACGCGGTGAGCATGAAGACCGGAGTCTCCAGATCGCGCTGGCGAATATCGGCAAGCACGTCCATGCCGGAACGATCGGGCATCATTAAGTCGAGCAGAATCAAATCGTAGTTACCCGCCTCGAACTTATGCATGCCGGAGGTAGCGTTCTCAGCCAAATCGACCGAGTAATTTTCTCCGGTTAGCAGCAGTTCCAGGCTTTCACGGATGTCCGCTTCATCATCAATGACAAGAATGCGCCTCCGTTCGGGAGCGCTCACGCGATCGGCAGGCAGGTCTTGGTTGTTAAACGCCACTATAGTGGTTGTATCAGACAGGCAGCGCTATGAAGTACGGCCGAAGCTTCGTCATGGCGGATGAAATCAGATCGTTCGTACGTTCTCTATGAGAAGAGCTTTTCCGGCAATAGCGTTATTTATCTTTACGCCATTGATCGGCCAAACTGCTGGCACAGCGAAGTGGGTGCGCGAGGAAGGGAGCATCGATACCATGGGCTCTCTGACCGCTGTTGTGGCGTACGATACCGATGCCAAACGGGCGAAGGCGGCCATCTCAGACGCACTCGACGAAGCAGCGCGGCTGGATGCGATGCTTTCCAATTATAAGCCGCACAGCGAGTGGAGCCAGATGAACCGGCTGGCGGCTGAGCAGCCCTTCCGGGTTTCGAAGGAATTGTTTGGTCTGCTTACAGCGTGCGAAGAGTACAGCCGCGAAAGCCAAGGTACGTTCGATATCTCCGTGGGACCGCTAATGAAAGCGTGGGGCTTCTACCAACACGGCGGCCATCTGGCCGATCGCGCCGATGTACTCACTGCACTCGATTCCGTTGGGTACCGCAAAGTCGTTCTGGACCCGCAAACCCTGACCGTTCGTTTCGTAAAAAAAGGTGTTGAGCTTGATCCCGGGGGCATCGGCAAAGGATACGCCGTGGACCGGATGGTAGCTGTGCTACGCGGCGATGGTATTCGCACGGCGCTTGTTTCGGCAGCAGGCAGCAGTATCTACGGGCTCGGTGCCCCGCCGAACGAGAACGGCTGGCGTATTCATTTGAAGAATCCAAGCAAGGCGGCAGGCTCCGCTCAGACCGTCACCTTGCGTAATGAATCATTATCCACATCCGGCAATTACGAAAAATTCTTCGATGCCGAGGGCAAGCGCTGGAGCCACATCGTGGACCCGCGCACAGGCTATCCTTCACAGGGCATGCGTTCCGTATCGGTGATTGCTCCGAGAACAATCGACAGCGAGGCTTGGGCAAAGCCGTATTACATTTTGGGGCGTAAATGGGCGGCTCAGCACAAGAAAGAGGGGTTCCGCGTTTTCATGTGTGAAGACAAGCCCGGCGCAAGCTGCGCATGGGTTCGGTAACCTCTCAGGGCCTGTTGTAATCTTGATCGGTGGATAGACGTTCGTTCCTTTATCTCGCGGCGCCTTGCACGCTGCTTGCGCGAGCGGCGGAAGAGATAATACCGGATTATCGGATCAACAGCCGTTTTCCCCATTCCCCGAATCCGGGAATGCCGGGCCCGTTTAAGGGCCAGGTCGTAAGAGTTCATTCGGACAAGTCAATTGATAGCAGCTCCGCCCGAGTAGATAGGGCGGTGGTCAAGCGGATGCTGTCTGCCGGAATGCAATCACTCACCGGCCACACCCGAGATGAAGATTGCTGGTCGCGCTTTATTTCCCCTCGGGACATTGTAGGTATCAAAGTGAACTGCTCGGGAGCGCCTCACATCATGTCCAGTCCGGAGATTGTCGCTGGGATTGTCGAGAACCTGATCGCGATTGGCGTTCCAGCGCAGCAAATTTGCATTTACGAGCGCTTTGCAAATCAGTTGAAGAGCGTTGGCTACGATCGCTATGTCGCACCAGGTGTGAAGACCTGGGCCGCCGAAAACGGCCCGCGCGGAGCGATTCTGGGTTACGACCCGAACACGTACGTCGAAGTGGACTTTTTCGGAGAGGAAGACACCAGGTCGTTCATGTCGCGTAAAGTTGCGGATACGTTTACAAAGATTATCAATGTGCCAAAGATGAAAGAGCACCAGGCAGCGGGCATCACTGGCTGCCTGAAAAACATTTCTTACGGCGATTTTTCCAACGTGGACCGGTCCCACCGATTTTCGAAGACCAACACCTATTCCTTCATCGGAACGCTTGCCTCCGTCGAACCGATTCCAACCAAAGTTGTGCTGAATGTCATGGACGGTCTGAGCGGGGTCTGGCAGGCCGGCCCATTCAGCGCATACCCGCAGTTTCGCTTCTATCCGAAGCAGATCATGTTTGGCACGGATCCTGTCGCGATGGACCACATGCTGATTGACGTCATTGAAGCAAAGCGGAAGGCAGAGGGTGCGCCTTCGATTTTCGATCGTTCGCCGGCCCATATCGGCCCCGACAACAGCAATCCAAATTTCAACGCCTATATTCGCGAGCCTGGCCATGTAGAGTATGCCTCGCGGTTGGGATTGGGAGTTTACGATGCGAGCCAGATCAAGCTGAAGGTGATCGAACTCTAATGCTATTTTTGTTGGCTGTTGTTCTGCCCGGGCTGTACTGGCAGGGCGGGGCAGAAACTGCTGCTTTGCTCAGGCAGACCGGAATAACGCACATTTTTGTGCCGGCTTCCGAGGCTGAATCCTGGAAACGCGTTTCCGGAATTGACGCACAGGTTGTGGACCTGCGGAGCGCAGTGAAGCTGCCGCCTCCGGGAGTCAGTTTTCGTATGGACCGGTCTTCGGCCTCTCGAGTCCCGTGGGTAAATTCAAATGGGTGGCGGTTTATGCGCCACCCAAAGGCCCGGTTCTATTACGATGTGAACGGGAATGGAGCAGCTCTCGCGGCGGCTGAAGCATTCTGCTATGGTGCTGACGCAATCGTGCAAACGGACGCAAGCGGGCTCGGGCCGATGGCGGACATGCTGAAGTTCCTGGCTGCTATCAACTCTCCGAAACAACCGCCGCTGGCCGACATCGGATTCGTGGATGATGGTTCGCCCGCCGCCGGCGAGGTGATGAACCTTCTTGTGCGCGACAATCTGTTGTTCAAAATCGTTGCTTCACGCGATCCCGATTTGAAATTAACGGTCAGACTCGGCTCAAGCGAGTATCCGGCGGAAGCGGCAAAGAACCCGGTCGCGCTTGTGGGCAAAATCCGGGCGAATCTGACGGACGCTAAGCGGCGGCTCCGTATCTATGGCACCAGCGTCGTTGTCGCGCGAATGACTGGTGAACCAGGTCACCTCCGGCTACATTTGCTGAATTACGGCGCAGTGAGAGGCACGCGAGTGGGAGCATTCCGGGTTCGTATACTCGGCCGCTATTCAAAAGCCCAGCTACACTCCTTTGGCACTCCCGACGGTCAGGTAACGGAATACAACCTGGAGCCAGATGCCACCGAGTTTACGGTTCCGGAGCTTAAGGCGTATGCGGTGATCGATCTCTCCAGTTGAATCTTGGAGGCGCGGGGCGGGATCGAACCGCCGAATAAAGGTTTTGCAGACCTCTGCCTTACCACTTGGCTACCGCGCCGGCGACCATAGGTACTCTTCGCAACATACCACAGAAGCGCCATTTTCTAGGCTCGCGCGATACTCTCAAATGTGGATGCGCGATGAGTCCCTCTCTCGTCCTTTGCCTGGCACTTTTCGTTATGAGTATTCAAACTATCGACGCGCGAGCTTCCACGCCCGGGTCTTTTCCAAATGCGGTCGAACTGGAGAAGATGGCCGCCCAGTTCGCTCCCACTCCTTTGTCGGCCGACATTTCGCACCTCAGTTCTCAGGACCGGCAGACACTCGTCAAGCTCATTCAAGCCGGACGCATCCTTGACGATGTCTTTCTCCAGCAGATCTGGAGCGGGAATGAGAGAGTCTATGATGAGCTGCTTCAGGACAGATCGTCTCTAGGCCGCGCTCGCCTGCGGCTCTTTTCCATTTACAAGAGCCCCTGGTCGGACCTTGACGAACATCGCGCCTTCATGCCCGGTGTCCCTGCGCGCAAACCGCCGGGCGCCAACTTTTATCCAGAGGACATGACCCGTGCAGATTTCGAGCAGTGGGTCTCGACATTACCCGCCCATCAATCGGATTTGGCCAAGAGCTTCTTCACAGTGATTCAGCGGAACAGAGGATCGCGTCAACTTGAGATCGTGCCGTATTATCGGGCTTATGCAGCCGATTTGCAGCGTGCGGCGGATTTACTCCGCGAAGCGGCGGCGTTAACCCGGAACGCGTCCCTCAAGCGCTTTCTCCAAACCCGAGCGGATGCCTTCCTGAACGACGATTACTACGAAAGTGACCTTGCCTGGATGGATCTGGATGGTCCCATCGACATCACCATCGGCCCATACGAGACCTACAATGACGAGCTGTTCGGGTATAAGGCTTCGTTCGAAGCGTATGTGTGTTTAAAAGATGAGGCAGAAACCGAAAAGCTGCAGGGCTTCTCCCGTCACCTTCAGGAAGTCGAAAACAATCTGCCGATTGACTCCGCTTTTCGTAATCCGCGGCTGGGCACTACCATGCCGATCCGCGTCGTAAACGAAGTACTCTCAGCCGGCGATGGCAACCACGGTGTCCAGACTGCGGCCTTCAATCTGCCCAACGATGAGCGCGTTGTGCAGCAGAAGGGCAGCAAGAAGGTCATGCTCAAGAACGTGCAGCACGCGAAGTTTGACAGTATTTTGGTGCCGGTTTCGCGAGTCGTCCTCCTGGCGGCTGCGCAGCGGGACGTGAGCTTCGACTGGTTCTTTACCCACATCCTTGCCCATGAGCTAAGCCATGGCATTGGTCCTCACGAGATCGCCGTGAACGGCAGAAAGAGCTCAGTGCGTCTCGAATTGAAGGATCTCTATAGCACGATTGAGGAAGCAAAGGCCGATGTCACCGGCCTCTTCATGCTGCAATATTTCTTTGATAAAGGCATCCTGCCGGGCGGAGAAGAGAACGAAAGGAAGCTATACACCACGTTTCTAGCGTCTTCTTTTCGTACCCTGCGCTTTGGGATTACGGAAGCGCACGGGCGCGGAATGGCTTTGCAGTTCAACTACCTGCTGGACCACGGCGCGTTTATAGCCAGGCCCGACGGAACTTTTGAAGTGGACTATTCAAAGGTGAAGCAGGGCGTTCGCGATCTGACTCATGAGCTCCTGACCATCGAGGCGCACGGCGACTACGCGGGCGGGAAACGCATGCTTGATCAGCTTGGAGTAATGCGGCCTATCCTGACACATGCGCTTGATAAGTTGAAGGGAATCCCAGTCGACATTCAGCCGATCTTCACCACAGCGGATGAACTTACCCGCGCCGGTCAGTAAGTTATTTGAGCGGATATCCGCTCCGAGTGGATTCGAACTCACCGAAGAGCTCTTTTTACGCCTTCTCGGTCTGATCTACCTCACAGCGTTCGGCTCGCTTTGGCAGCAGATTGTCGGCCTCATCGGATCTCACGGCGTTTCGCCTGCCGCACACCTCATTCAGGCAATCCAGTCAGGTTCCGGTAGCCGGGCGTTCTGGGAGCTTCCGTCCCTGTTCTGGTTTTTCACGAGCGACGCGGCGCTGGTATGGTTCTGCATTCTTGGCTGTGTGGCTGCGCTGTTTCTGATCATAGGCGTGCTTCGCCGCGCGACTGCCGCTGCCTGCTTCGTGCTGTACTTGTCGCTGGTCTCCATCGGTCAGCCCTTCACAAACTTTCAGTGGGACGCCTTGCTACTGGAATGCGGGTTCCTCGCGATCTTCACGGGCGCGGGATGGCTTATCTGGGCTTACCGGTTCCTGCTCTTTCGCCTGATGTTCGAATCCGGAGTAGTCAAGCTGGCCTCGCATGACCCGAATTGGCGGAATCTTCACGCTCTTCGTTTTCACTTCATGACACAACCGCTGCCGAATCCGGTTGCGTACTACGCCTACAGGCTGCCGTACTGGATGCTGGACAGCATGACAGCGGTAACCCTCTGTATTGAACTCGGGGCTCCCATCCTGCTATTCTGCCCCAGCCGCGCGCGCCAGGTTGGCGTGGGCTTGTTGATGCTGCTGCAGGTGGCGATCATTCTCACAGGCAATTATGCCTTCTTCAACCTGCTCGCCCTCGCGCTCTGCTTGTGCGCTTTGGACGATCGAACGTTTGCTCCGCTCGCCCCTATATTGCGTTGGCGCCTGCCGCCTAGGATCAGGTATCGTGTGCCCCGAGTTCGCGCTTGGCGCGCCGTCGGGAACGTCGCGCTGGCGATTCTCATATTGCTGGCCGGGGTCCAGTTACTGGATATGCTTGGCTTCGATACCCGCCTCGTCTTCTCAAAGCCGCTGGCCGCCGTCGCTCCGTTTGAAATTGTTAATACGTACGGCCTGTTTGCCGTGATGACGACGACTCGGCCGGAAGTCATTCTGGAGGGATCGAATGACGGGACCACCTGGCGCGAATACTCGTTCCCCTACAAACCCGGCAATCTTCATCGAGGTCTTCCGTTCGTCGCGCCTTATCAGCCACGCCTCGATTGGCAGATGTGGTTCGCGGCTTTGGGTACCTATCAGAGCAACCCCTGGGTTGGCGAACTTGTCTACCGTCTTCTTACGGGAGAACCGTCGGTTTTGGGGTTGCTGGATCCTGCGCCATTTGAGAAGCCTCCCCGCTTCATGCGAGCGCTGCTGTACGAGTATGATTTCACTCTGCCTTCCGAGCGCGCACGCTCGGGAGCGGTCTGGCAACGCACTCTGCGGGGTGTTTGGTTCGGTCCAGTTTCGCTAAGGCCATAACTTTTTGCATTGTTCGGGCGAACTTAGTAATGATGAACTATGGAGATTTCGGGCGCCCCGCCAACGGCGACCTATTCTCAGCAAGAACTGCAGCAATGTATGGTGCGGTATCAAGCTGCCGACCCTGACGCGGCCCGCGCGTTGATCCGGACTCTCAGCCCGGCTCTGTTTCGTTTTCTCTCAAGCCAGGTTTCAACCCGTAATGAAGCCGAAGATCTTCTCCAGGAAGCGTGGCTTCGGATTCATAAAGCTCGGCACACGTACCGGCCGGGCGAGCCTGTTCTGCCTTGGATTTATGCGATCGCCCGGCACGTGCGAGTAGACGGGTATCGCAGACACCGGCGGATCACGCAACGCGAGATTGGCACGGACATGCTGCCCGAACGAAAAGCACACGACGCGGGCTCCCAACTGCCCGATTTTGAAGTGCTCATGTCCTATCTTCCGGACAATCAGCGCGAAGTGGTCACGCTTCTCAAGGTGGAGGGCCTCAGCTTGGAAGAGGTCGCGCGAGTGACTGCCTCCACGGTTGGCTCAGTGAAACAGAAAGCGCACCGCGCGTATAAACGGCTCCGCGAGATTTTGACCCAAGGACCGGCGGCTGGGAATGCAGCACCAGGAGAATCGGCGTGACCTGCACGGACTTGGATTTTCTGCTTGACAGGGCGACGGATGACGATCCTTTGCCGCCGGCCGCCAACGCACATCTGCGAACGTGCCGCCGCTGCCAGGCTCTGGCCGGTGCGCTAAAGCAATCCCGGGTGGCCGCGGGCGTCCGTAGCGAAGCGGTGGAGTCGATCGAGGGCTGCCTCCTCAAAAATTTAGAGCCGGTTCATGCTTTGCCGCCGAAGAAGTTGTTTTTCGCAGCGTTTCTATTCATTTTCGTGGTTCTCATGGCAGTGGGCATCTTTCACCTGGGCGCTTTTGCCTGGGCGGAACTGGACCTAACCCGCCGGATCATGATTTGCACATCTCTGGGCGCGAGCGCCGCACTCCTGGCGTATTCGATGGTTCAGCAGATGTTCCCTGGCAGCAAGCGCCACTTGTCCCCGGCCTTCCTGCCGGTCGGCACTTTTGTTTGCCTGACGTTGGTCCTGGCCGCACTTTTCGAAGTGGGCCACAGCGGACGATTTATCAGCGACGGTATACCTTGCTTCGAAGCTGGCGATTCCCTATGCGGTTCCGGCCGCAATCTTGTTCTGGCTGATCTTACGGCGCGGGGCGACGCTTTCACCGCGCGCGACGGGCGTAGTATGCGGCGCGCTTGCCGGGCTTATTGGCGTAAGCGTCTTGGAAGTTCACTGCTCGAATTTTGATCTCCGGCACATACTTGTCTGGCATCTTGGTGTTGGCGTTGTTGGCGCGCTCGCCGGAGTTGCGGCCGGATGGCTCGGCGAAGCCATCAATCGCAAGCGCCTCCCGGCTTGAGGTTCCACGCAATGGATAGCTGTTTGAATAGCTCATCCATTCCTATATTGGCCGCGAGGCCGTCGAATGCCGATTGACAGACGTGGAACCCAAGTTCTCGATACGCCTCAAACTGTGACTCGGAGAAGAATTGGTCGAGTGTAGACTGCTGGGGGAACTCTGCATTCTGACGCCGGTACTCTTCCACGTCCGCGGATTCGTTCCCGGTGATGCTCGCCTTTAAATAAAGCAGCCAACCCGGTTCGGAATTTGTCTCGGGATACTTGATGCGTCCGACTGCGCAATGGGCGTTACTGCAGTTTTTTCCCGGAGTTATTGGCCGAGGGTTGATATCGATCTCTACGCCAAAATCGGAGCGGCACTTGCGGACCGCGGATCCCAGCGATTCGAAGCAGTAGGTGGGGTCTTCTTCGCCATCAACCGCAATGATAAAGCGGCAGCGGCGCCGCACCAGTTCGTACAATCCCAGGTTCTCGAAATGGCCGCCATCGGAGAGATTCAGATAAGCCGATCGCTCGTTCACGAAGCCGAAGAGTTCCAGGAGAAGCCAGCGGAGCGCGAAGCGCGGTCCACGGCCGATAGCAGGTGGCGTAATCCCTTGGGTTGCCCGTCCACCAGCCGAGCCGGACATTGAACAGGGTCAGGAGAAATGCGGTTTGCGGAGATGAATGAAATCCTTGATTCGGACCTAGCGCCGCCCCTGAGATGGCAAATGCTGTTCCCAGATGAACACCGCCCAGAATGTTCGCCGTATCCACGAAGGCTTTATCAGAGAGCGCGGAGCCCGAGGCCGCTCTATCCGCATCGGACCGGGATGGCACGAATCCGGAAAAACAGTGGTGTGAATGTCCAACAGAGGCCCTTTCTTTCCTGTGTGGCAAGTTCGGTACCGGCCGACACATTCAAACAAGCGTTAATGATGGGAAACGGCGCACCGGGCATCGTGCGTGGCGTGTCGCACCTGAGCTTCTCGAGCGGAATATCGTCTTGCGGATCAAAGCCCGTGAAGGGATCAGCCTCGCGAAAGCGCGTATTGCTTGCGCCCAAATAGCAGCGCACAAGCCGATTCTTGTAGAAGTAATGCAGCGAAAATTCATTGATATTCACGCGCAGTGACAGGATGGTCCCGATGATGAGGGCGGCAACGAATAGTGCTAGCGGTATTACCCACGAGGAAGGCTCGACAAACGCCATCCTGGCCCAGTAATCCGTCGAAAACTCCTGAAGAGGCGCACCAGTCGAGAGAGATGGCAGGAATAGCACGAACTGTACGGCAGTCGCGACCGCGATCATGAAGCCCGGAACGGCAACAAAGGGGCCGTAACGGGCAATGCGGTCGAGCGTGGAGCTCTGGTTTTTCGCCGGTTCCGTGACGTTTCCCGTTCTGTTGCTTTTTCCGGCCAAGACCGCCGCGATGGTGCTTGCGATCCACGCGCCCGCCGCAGAAAACCATCCTGCTTTGGTGTGAAGCCAGAGCTTGGCGATGCCCAATGGAGCGAATATGGCAATCGCGAATAGCGCGGCCCAGAATGCCACGACCGTAAACAGATATGCGCCGCAGCGGGCCAGCCACTCGCGGCTGGCATCTGGAAACTCCTGTCCCATCAGGCCGATCTGCAGAGAGACTCCGGCGATTACGGCTATCACATAAAGAGGCGGACCAAATGCGACGATGTATTGGCTTCCGGCGCTGGTCAGCGGATTCCAGAAACGCAGAAGTGCGTGAATTGCCATGAACAGGACAAGCGTGAAGAGCGCGCTTGAAAAGGACATCCACAAAACATGCAGGTACGGGACCAGCGGGCCTCCGCGGCGGTTGCGCCGTTTGCAGTAGCAGAGCACAAAGCCGCCGCGCCATTGCAATGCGCGCATGCAATCCCCACAATACTCCGAGCGCGACAACCGGCAGCCAGCGCCGAGTACCGGAGCTACCTGAAGAGATCACGGAGAGCAAGGTCAGGATGACGCCTGCCATCAAAGGAATCACCACGGTCCAACCCACCCGTTCAGTTCCTCGCCCGGCGGGAAATTCTGCCGGCTCCCGGACGTCGAAACTGCGCCTTGCGGTGCTTTTCAGGTTCTCGGCGATGGTCGCAACCGTCCATGCGCCCGCCACAGCGGCCAGCACAAGCTCAACCCAACAGGCGATTCCGCCACCATTTTCAGCTTGCATCCGAAGTCCGAACCCTGGGCCGATCAAGGTTACAAAGAGGGCCACAAAGGCGGAAAGCAAAATCGCCTGATTTAAAATCGTGTTACGCAGCCAGATGATGGGTATAACCATGCTGTCAAGAGACAATCCCGGACGCGGCGCAAGGTAGTTACTATATTTGCGCAGAAAGGTTATTGGGTCTTCCGCGGATGGACCGGGGACCCGGCGGGTTAGAGCGGAGAATCCACCTAAGCGGCTGATAACTCCCTGCAGCCACGAACCGATGTAGCCGCCGCCGGAAACCGTTGAGAGATAGTCTATTCTTCTGAGCAGTTGCTTCTCAGCCAGGCCTTGAAGAACACCCAGCCCGAAAGTGGCGCTTCGTATGCCTCCTCCTGAAATGCAGAGGCCTGTCAATTTCTGCTGATGGCACTCCTCTTCCCACCGCGCGGGGTCGAAGGGAGGCGGTTCAAATCCCCTGCGCCGGCATATGTCCGCAAGCTCCGCGGCAACAACTTGGCCGATGCCAACTGCTTCTGGATTTATTCGCATCCCTTCGGCGTACGCTACAGCGTCTTGAGAAATTCGATCAGTGATCGCTTATCTTCGTCAGTAAGTGCCGGCTCTTCGGAAAATTTGTCTGTGCCGAAGTAATGGCCGCGGTTGACTACATAGTCTGGACACTTACTCACTTCCATTAGCGGTCCGACAACATTTGTGAATACCTGGCGCGCCTGTTCGTCGCTCGCATTCGGCGGAAGCCTCTCAAGGTCGTGCTTCAGCCGCTTCAAAAGCTCTAAGATCTTCTTGCCGTGCTCAGCGAGATCCAGATTCGCGAGCAGATCGACCGGCGTGCCGGCTGGAATTGGACCGATCTGAATACCCTCTGTGCCAAACACGTTAGGAAACAGTTGATGCAGCGGTCCAATGAGGCCCGTCAGGGCGTCCGGCAAATATCCGGACGCTACGCGGAGATAACTGGTCGTTGTCGTCCGGTCGATGAGGCCCGGAACCTTATCGCCGAGTACCGGGATCGCGGTCGCGCTTCTCAGGCCAGAGCATCTGCTCAATTGAATTCTGGAACGACTTCATTCTCGACTCCACCGACGGGCTCCACTCGAACGTCCCGATGCTGTTGTTCAGCAGATAGGGCGCGGTCGACCAGAGGCTGATTAGCGAAGGAGGGCGGGTAAAGCCGCGGCCGCCGCCTGGCATTTTGAACTGTTGGGGCGCGCCGGTCATCGGATTATAAACCGTAACTTCTCCGACCGATGGAAGCTCCTTGTATGTTTGCGAAGAAAAGTTGTCCCAGATATTGCCGGCGATGGCATTCGTCGCAAGGGGGCTGCAAGCGTTAGTTTGAAGCAGGGTGACAGGCACGCGGAGATCGGTGGATAGGAAATTGTTGTCCAAAAAATCCTTTGCGAGAGCGATGGTTCGCATTTTGGCCTTAAAATCGTCTGTCTTTGTCCAGGCCCAATAGCGATTCCAGCAATCCATGTAATTCGGGCCAGAACAGCCACCGGGATCGACGCCAGGCGCGGGGGCTGGAATCTTGCTGGAGTGGCATCGCGCGCATCGCTCGGCGAAGACAATTTTGCCTCTGGTGAGCGTCGATCTGTTGTCAGTGAGATAATCATCGCCGCCTGGCGCATCCTCCAGCTTATGCGCATCTGTAGCGCTGCTCAAAAAGAACAGCGCCATGTTGAACGTCTGTGCTTCAGTGGCTTGCCAGTAGGCTGAGTTTCTTTCAGCTACCGCGATCTCAATCGGTGTCGTTCGCATTCCACCTACTAAGGGCTTGAAATGCAAGAGCCATTCCTCGCTGAACAGGCCGATATTCAGATAGACACGGTTAAGCGCGCCCAGGCCGCCTACCGAATCAGACCCGTCTTTGAGTACGCGTGGGCTGAAGACAGTGTTTGGAGGCTGGAAATACTTAGTGAAGTTCGGATCTGAAGTGTAATTCTGGAACTGCTTATTATTGAGTTGAGGGCCCGCAAGATTCTCATGGCCCCAGCGCATAGCGTGTTCCAGTCTTGCCCTCAGGCTGTAAACCGCGTTCATGGTTCGGGGATTGTTGATGTTGTCGGTAGAAACCAGCGAGGTATCGAGCGAACCCGGCCGCGACGTGCTGAACAGTTGATAAACAAAGCTGCTTGGATCGGGATCCCACGCGAAAATGCGGTTGATCCAGAAGTATTGAGCACCGACGTTCGAACTGAGATTTTCCCACTTCGGATTTTCAGGATCGGCGGGCGGCTTCGCCGGATTGGGACCGACGTGGCAGAAGGCGCAGGACATCCCGACGCGGTAGGGTTTCACCAGATTCTTGGATTGATAATAAGCCGGGTCCGTATAGTATCGTTCGGGATCCCACTTCTTAGCCGCGGCTTCATCGAATTCAGGATTGGGGAACAGCCTCAATCCGACAATGCCGCTGCTCCATCCGTAAAAGGAACCCGCCGGTATGTTCTTACCCCGCGCCCCAATGCGAACACCCGGATACTTCGCCTGGTTTTCAAACGGATCTGCCGGACAATCCGAACGGCGCTTATCCAGCCAGAGGCCGAAGCGATTCGCGTCTGGTCCCGTTGCCTGATCGAAGCACGGCTCATTCACAAGTCCAAGCCATTTCCAGCGATTAGACCGCCAGGCCTTATAGTGCGCTTTTACTTTGTCCCTCTGATCTAGAGCAAGCTTTGGGTCTCTATTGGGATCGTAGGAGGAGAGCGTTTTCAGAAAATCGAGCGAGCCGACACTGGAGACGGCGAGCTGATCCCAGAAGCGGTCGTTGCCTCCCGTCCAAACAATCCAGGTATTTCGGCCTTTCACCTGATCTGGGGTCAGGGTGACGCCCCCGTCCATGTCGTGGAAGTAATTTTCATCAGCGGCGTGGAACGACGCTGCATCTCGTCCGGCAAGTCGAGCTTCATCGAGAACGTGCCCGGCGTGGGCTTGCTTCCGGCAGCCTCCCAATGGCAGCAAGCAAAGCATAGCGATGGCGGCAACTGCCAGTACCCGTTGGCGATACATTTTCGGTCTGTCCTCCGGATAACGCAAGATGATGAGGAGCCTCGGGTCAACAGCGTGACCCGCCCGGTGGCGTGTGTTCATCCGCGGAAATGGAGATGCTGTTGCACGATATTGGCGGAAAAAACAGCGAAAGTCAAGAAAAATGCTTGGCAAAGCATTGCTCCCGCTCCCACGTCGCGGAAAGGCCCCTACACTGCGATTTTGCGAAACGAAGTGGTCGGCTCGCCTACTTGCTAATGTAAAGTACTTGCCATGGGGCTCTTCGATCTGCTTTTCATCGTTCTCTTCGTTACATCTGTGGCGACCTCGATAGCGGCCGCGTGGTTTGCGCTTCAAGGGCAGTTCAGTCGCGTCCGCCGCATTCTCTCCAGACTACTTATAGGCGCTGTGGTTTACATGGGGATCGTAATTGCCATGTCTTTGCTATTGCCGCGGCGTGTCGTGAACATCAACGCAAGCCAGTGCTTCGATGATTGGTGCATTTCAATTGCCGGATTCAAGCGATCGCCGGAATGGGCTCGCGTAGCCTACAGTGTGGACCTGCGCTTGTCCAGCCGCGCGCGCCGCGTCTCACAGCGGGAAAATAACTTGGTGGTCTATCTAACGGACGATCACGACCGGCGCTACTATCCCGTGGCCGAGGATTCCACTCCGTTCAACGTTCTCTTGCGGCCGCAGGAGTCCGCCGTAGTGCGCCGATTGTTCCTGCTTCCGGCTGAAGCCACTGATGTGGCGATGGTCATCACGCACGAGGGCGGATTCCCCATTGGCCGGTTCATCATCGGATACGATAGCTGGTTCCGAAAGCCGCCGAAAGTAAGACTTCAGTGAACCGGGAATCTCCGGGTAAGACTCACACCCTCTGCCCCGGCGCGTTCCCCCGGAAATTTACGGATGCGCTGTATCTTGTGTCTTTCGTCTTACCGAGAGAGGTTAGATGCGGCTTTCAGCGGTCAGTCCACTTTTCAAAGAAACGTATAGTAAATGGAGCGATCACCACGCGCCCCGTCTGGGAGCTTCGGTGGCGTTCTATACGCTACTTTCTTTTGCTCCGCTCCTAATGCTGGCGACTGCCGTGGTTTCGCTGGTGTTCGGCCATGAGCAAGCTCAGAACGGGATAGTTGACCAAGCTCGCCAAATGATTGGAAGCCGGGGAGCGGATACCGTCAAATTACTTCTCGCAAACGCGCAAAAACCTTCATCCGGCATTCTTGCAAGCGTCATTGCATTCATCACCTTGCTCTTTGGGGCTTCCGGGGTCTTCACCGAACTTCGCGATGCGCTGAACATCATTTGGGAAGCTGAGCCTAAGAATGAAGCCGGATTTATGGGCATGATTAAGGGACGATTATTTTCCTTCGGTATGGTACTCTCCGTGGGCTTTCTGCTGCTTGTCTCGTTGCTTCTCAGTGCGGCACTGGCATTTATCGGAAAGTTTGTGGGTCAAGTGATTCCAGTTCCCGCATTCGTGCTGGAGATAGGCAACTTCGTAGTATCTTTTGTCGTAATTAGCTTTTTATTCGCGCTGATGTTTAAGTTCGTTCCCGCCGTTCACATTTCATGGCGAAGTGTTAGAGTCGGGGCCGTTGGCGCGGCGCTCCTGTTTACAATCGGCAAATTGCTTTTAGGACTGTATCTTGGAAAGGCGAGCGTAGGTTCGGGTTACGGCGCCGCTGGTTCGCTGGTTGCGGTAATTGTATGGGTCTATTATTCCGCGCAGATCTTCTTCTTTGGCGCCGAATTTACACGCGTTTACGCAGATGCCTCTGGAAAGGATCGCGAGGTCTCCCGCCAAACGACAACCAGCGATCTCAGGGCTGCCGGACAGCACAAAAGCCCGCGTCCACGATTGCAAACGATTGCGCCGGCTCGCACAAAATCCCGCACCTCGCTCCTGATTGCGGCAGGAATCGCCTTTCTGATAGGCCGCAAATCCAGCAAACCAAGGAGCATGGACTAAGCGGCGAGGTAAATGCAGGTCCTATCCCTTGCTCTTGTGAGCGTCGATCGCAGTTTGCAGACGTTTAACTGCTCGCGACGGACCGTGCACACCAGTTACTTTGAATTTCTTTCCGCGACTCTTGTTGTAAGAAACGAAAAATTCTTGCACCTGGTCTAGAAGAGATTTGTTTACCTCTGCAATTGAGTGTATGTTCTCATGACTATACGAATGCACGGCAACACCGATCAGTCTGTCATTCCTGGTGGTATTGCCCTTGTCGCGCTGCTCGGCCTCGATTACACCTACAAGGCGGACCCTCAGAACACAGCCAACATGCGCGGGTTCGTCCATCAGAATCATGACGTCGAGTGGATCTCCATCTTCGGCAAGTGTAGATGGTACGAAACCGAAATCAAACGGGAAGCTGAGCCCTTCCGGCAATAAGCCGCCAAGCGTGAACGCTTCCACCTGCGGGTCATAATTGAATTTGTTACGGCAGCCCTTCGGTGTCTCCACGACAACCCGGCATTCTTTCTTTTTGGTGTCGAGCTCGTGCGGCAAACTAGCCAGGTCCATGCTTGAGATTGTAAGCTGACTCTCCGGAATTGCCTGCAGACTACCCGGCAGTGGCCGCGGTGCGAGACACCGGATCTGCCGGAACGACAGCCGATCGTTTCTCCTGCGTAGTTTTTTGGAATTGTTCCTTGAAGCCTGGAATCGCCTCGCCCAACCAATCCTTAAAGGTGTTTGCAGCGACACCGATCATGGCTCCTTTTATGGTGTCGAAAGTCTCCAATGCCTTGTTTTTTTGCAGTTGCGTGCCGCGTCGATACCGATAGCCCTCCTCGCCCCGATCCTCGGCGTAATGCCGTCCGGATTTCGATCTCTTTCCCGTCACCGAGGCCAACAGCAAACCGCCCCCCAAAGCAAGCCCCATCATTAACATCGGTTTCTTCTGGAATTGGAGCCGCCAGTCGGTGACCTCTTGAACCCTGGATTGAAGCTCGTTTATGTTGTCTCCAAGGTCGGCCCGTTCGAGTTCGATCTGGCGTTCTATTTGGTCTGACTTTTCACCCATTCTACGTTCTCCTTCATGGTCTCGACAGTCTTTTCCGGGGTTGCATGAACGGCCTTGAACCGCTTTTTGCCGGTGGCGAGCAAAACCGCGGTTATGATGGCCATAACGACAAACAGTATCAATGCCGCAGCCCACGACGGCATGACGGTGGCCAGCGCGAACAGAATCGTAAGAAGAAGCAGCCAGACCGTGAACAGGGCCGACACGGCACCGCCGCTTATCAGACCCGCGGCCCGGCCCGCCTTCGTGACCTCTTCAGTTACTTCAGTTCTAGCGAGTCGGACTTCTGAACGAATGATGGTCTGTACGTTTGCGACGATGTCCTGAAAGACATCGGTAATGGATCGACCGTTTTCTCCAGCCATCTGCGGGTCCAGTTCGGTGGGAAACTAGTCCTCGCGGAAGGCGCGACCGATCAGGAAGCCAATCGCCGCGGCGACCAGCAGTGAAGGCCCGGGATTGCGCCGGACCATGTGTTCCACATCAGCAAGCATTGACTTGACATCATGCTCCCGAATGTAACCCGCGGTCGATTCCAGTTTGTCGGCTGCGCTATGCGCGACGCTCTTGACGGACTCACCTCCGGGCAAACCTTCAGCCTTTTCGTGAATCGTCGAGGCGGCACTTTCCAGTGCATCTGCCGCGGGACCGCGCTTGGCGTCTACCTGGGCGGTAGCCTGCCTGCCCGCATCACTTACCTTCTGCTTTGCCGTTGCGGCCGTATCGGTAAGTTTATCTTTGACATTCTGGGCTGCGTCCGTAATTTTATCCGACGCGCTAGTTGACTCGCCGGGCATCATCCCGGTTTTGCTACTCCCCATCTCTGAATCTCCTTGGTAGCGTTCTCTGCCTTATAGATAATCGGAGTAACTGTTTTCGTCACTGCCAAATTTACGGGCATCGCTCGGGCATCACACTTCCTCTTCTGGTTCTTCGGCCGCCTGCTGGAGAATGGGAGGTGAAAGTTGGGTCAAGAGTTTGTCGGCTTTTTCTTCTTCGGATAGGGTTTGCGCCAAAAGCTTGGCTACTTTAGCTTCCCCGATCTGTTCAGCAATGCTGCGCAGAGTACCGTAGCCGGATATTTCGTAGTGCTCAACCTTTTGTGCGGCGGCAACTAATGCCAGATCGGCTACAGCTTCCTCCTTCTCCTTGCCCTCGGTGATTGTTTCCTGGCCCTCTTCAACCAGTCCCTGCATTCCCTTGCATGCCTTAGCCCTTGCCTTTGACCCGAGTAACTCGAAGGCTTGTTTCAGGCGCTCCACGTGACCTTTCGTTTCTTCCAAATGGTTTTGGAAAGCTGTTTTCAGCTTAGGATCGTGGGCGGCTTTTGCCATCTTCGGAAGCGCCCTCACCAACTGGCCTTCGGCGTGGAGCAGGTCTTGCATTTCTTCTACTAATAAATCGTGTAATGCCGGCATCTCAGTGTTGCTTCTCCTTTCATGGAGACTCCCGGAACTTTGTTCTGTTTCTTACAAAAAGGATGCCTTGTGGAGTGGGGTAAAAGCAGAGGCAGGCAAAACTCGGGTAGGGAGTGCGCAAGCCGGATTGAATGTCGCCCCGGTAGCGCCGATCTTTCGGGTGATATTAATGCGCAAGTGCGGCGCAGATGAGATCGGCCAAATGATCTAGCCCCTTGGCTAAGTCTTTTTCGATATGGACCCGTAGCGCCCGCCGCCGCCGGTCCGCGAGTACCTGGAAATCACCTCGTGCTTGTGCGGCTTTCACGATTCCGAAGGTATACTTCTGGCCGGGGACTTGTAAATCTTCAACTTCATCGCACGTGATCTGCAGGAACACGCCGGAGTTCGGGCCTCCCTTATAAGCCTGTCCGGTGCTGTGCAGGAACCTCGGTCCGAAGCCGAGAACAGTTGCCACCTGCTTTGATTCCAGTATTTCCTTTCGCACCTTTTCCAGCTTGGCCTCATACTCCGGAAACATCGGGATGTACGCTAGCAGGCCGAAATAATCTCCTGGCTTGATTCGGTCGACGTGACGCCGGATTACCGCGCCAAGGGTGTTGCCGCCATTCAGCAGGGCCTCCGCATTTGTTTTATCCGCGAAGAGCTTGATCCCGTCCTGATCGAGAATCGGTTTTTCTGGCGGCAGTGAACCCGTTTTTTCGAACTCCGTTGTGAGCTCGCGCGTCGCGATCTTGCTGGCTTCAACGTCCGGCTGATTGAAGGCGTCGATACCGATAAGTGAACCCGCAACCGCGGTAGCGATTTCCCATTGGAAAAAAGTTTGCCCGATGTCGTACAGATCGTTCAAAACAATCCTGACTACCGGCGCGCCTGCCTTCTCGAGCTCAGCTACCACAGACTCTTTTTCGGCGTCCGTATCACCCGCATACGCGATATAAGCAAAAACGCGATCATCTCCGTACTGGTCAGGACCGAACAGAGGCTCGCGATCGACCGGAATCAGGCCTTTGCCCTGCTTGCCCGTGGACTCCGCGAGCAATTGCTCAAGCCACGCACCCAGATCGTAAACGGTCCTGGAGCAAATCAGGGTGACCTTATCGCGCCGGAATTTGACCGCCGCCGTGCCCAGAAAAAGGCCGAGCGCAACACCTGGGTTCTTCGGCGCGTTTGCAATCTTGCCTGCCTCCACCATCGCGACGGTATGTTTCAGCAGCCGCTCTGTGTCGAGACCCATTGCGGCGTGTGGAATCAAGCCGAAATCGGAAAGCGCGGAATACCGGCCCCCGATAGATGGCACGCCATGATACAGACAGCGGAATCCCAACTGCTTCGAAACTGCTTCCAACTTCGAGCCGGGGTCTGTTACCGCGATGAAATGGTGCCCGGCGCGATCTCCAACGGCCTTTTGGGTCTCGTCGTAGAAATACTGCATGTAGATGTTCGGCTCAAGCGTCGTACCCGATTTGCTGGAAACGCAGAACAGCGTTCGCGCCGGATCGATGCGGTGGCGCAGAGCCCTGATCTGCAACGGGTCAGTGGAATCCAGGACTAGGAGTTCCGGCGAATCCGGCTGTTTCCCGAAGGTCTTGCTGAACACTTCAGGGCAGAGGCTGGAACCGCCCATGCCCAGCAGCAGCACGTGCCTGAAACCATCCTCGCGAATTTCCGCCTGCAGTGCTTTGAAACGCGAAACACCGCCAAGCTCCTGACCGACAATGTCCAGCCACCCGAGCCATTTGGCTTCATCAGTGTCGGTCCATAGGGAGGCGTCTTTGTTCCACAGCCGTCCCGTGTTCCCCGACTGATCCCACTTCTTCTGGGCCTCTTTAACGGCGTTTTCTATATCGCCTGGAAGGGAATACGAAAAACTCTCCAGACCCACAGTACCCGGTGCATTAGCAGAGCTCATGATCCTCGATTCCTTTTACCTTATTGAGGCGGCGGACATGACGCTCTTCGCCGCTGAAAGTAGCTTTCAAAAACGCTTCCGTAACATCCTCCGCCATCATCGGCCCTATAATGCGTGATCCCAGCACCAGGATGTTCATGTTATCGTGTTCCACGCCTTGATGCGCGGAGTAATGATCATGGCACAGCCCGGCGCGGATGCCTTTGAACTTATTCGCGGCAACCGAAACGCCCACGCCGCTGCCGCAAACAAGAACCCCGCGCTCGGCGTTGCCGGAGCGGATATCTTCGGCAACCAAAATCGCGTAGTCCGGATAGTCGTCGGGCATTCCCGGCTGGAACGTTCCGACATCGTGCACTGTATGTCCGAGTTTCTGGATCAACTCGATCAATTGCTGCTTCATCTCGTAGCCCGCGTGATCTGCGCCTATAGATATTTTCATAGCTGGCTTGATCGCCTTCGCGGGATGACAGCCGCATAAGGCCAAACAATAGGTTATCGCCTCGCTGTCGTTTTCGTTCTTAGCCCGCGAGCGGATCCAGCAAGGCAGGCTCGGTTGGCGCAGGAGGGATCGCGCTAGATCTCGCGCGGCCTCGGGCGTACAGAGCTAGCCCTGAGCCGATCATCGCCGCTGTTCCCAGGGCCAATTTCGCTTCGAATAACCAAACGTTCTTAACTTCGGCTGTGGGAATAACGCTGCACACGAGACAAAACAACGTGACCGCCAGACCCACCAATCCAGCCACCTTCCGCCTCGCTTTCCACGCGCTGAAGAAGAGATAGATATATGGCAGAAAGCCCCCAATGAATGTCAGTGACACCATCTCCTGGTAGGCCACGCGCATTGTGTCGCCCAATTGCGAAAGCAGCAGCAGCCCGGAAGCCACCAGGCCCAGAGTTATCAACGCAACGTGGGGCGTACGCCAGCGCCGATGGATCCGCGCGAACGCGCCTGGCAATAAGCCATCAGCAGCAGCCCTAAGCGGCATTCTCGAGACCGCGGCGCCGATACCGCCAAATGCGCCGAAAGCTTGCGTAAGCAGCAGGAAACCGATAAGCGCCGAAATCCACGGTGCGGCAAAAACTCGGGCGGCCGCCTCGCCCCCGTCGGCAATACCCCGGATTTCGCTAATTGTTTCGGGCCTGAGGAGCACGACCAGCGCCAATGTCGCAGCCGCGTAAAAGGTGGCGACGAATCCCGTGGCCAGCCAGATTGCCGGTTTCACGGTCCGTTCCGGAGAACGGATCTCGGCGCCCATCATTCCAAAAAATTCCGCGCCAGTGATTCCATACGCGATCGCCGCCCAGAAAGTCGCCGTACCCCAGTCCATTTTCGGCGTTAAATGGATGGCAGTGGCCGAGCCGTGATGATGCCAGTGGATCGCGGCCGCGGCAATCAATAGCACGCCAATAATGGCCACTGCGATTGCACCAAAATTTTCGGTCCACTTGCCCGTCTTCATGCCGACCAAATTGCTGCCAAGCGCAATCCAGATTGCCGCTAGGGAACCACAGACGATGAAGGTACGGCTGTCCGCCAGATGAGCGTACGCCTGCCCGAATGTATATGCGCTAGAACTCAGGTAAAAAACTGCCGCACCGGGAAACCAGAACGCTATCCCGACCCAATACACCCAAAACGAAATGAATGCGTGCGCTGGGCCGAAATCGTTCCGGGTCCAGGTGTACAGTCCCCCGGCGCCTGGATACTTTGCCATCAGCGCCGCCACCGCGGCCGCCAGGGGAACGCCCATCAGGATGGCTGCAAGCAGCCATAGAGTTACGCTTCCGGGGCCCATATGCGCCGCCGCTGGAATCCATCGTGGTCCCGTGAAGCAGACGATTCCAAAAAGCGTCAAATCGCGCAAGCTAAGTTCGCGCCGGAGGCCGCACTTTGTTTCCGGATCGGGAGCTAAACCGGCACTGATTACCGTAGCCGAAGCATCGCTATTCACGGGAGTTGATCGACCCTACCACGGGCGCGACCGACACCGCAAGTCCGCGTGTTGCCACGGCCTTCTCACATCATCGCCACGGGCGGCGCCGGCTCATCCGGACTTCCCGCGCTGCCGAGCGGCGCGCGGATCATGATGATCGCCAGAATTATCAGGACGCCGATTCCAATTAAATAAGACGGATGATTGAAGACCTGCAGATGGTCGCGAATGTTCGGCGGCGTAAACTGCAGGCCGGCCCAGAGCAGCCCCAAAATCGCTTCTCCCGCGATGAGTCCGGATGCGGTCAGTACGCCCGCATTATCCACGCGCGCCTTCTGCGCTTCGTTATAGCCCCGGCGATCCGCTGCCTTGTCACCCAGCCAGCGAATCAACCCACCCACGAAAATGGCGAAGGTGGTTTCGAAGGGCAGATACATGCCAACGGAAACCAGCATGGGGCTCTTCACATTCATCAGGATGAAGGCGAATCCCATCAGAATTCCGACCAATACCAGCGGCCAGGGCATATCGCCGCCGACAATTCCTTGAGCTAGTAGGGCCATGAGGCCGGCTTGCGGAGCGGGAAGCTGCCGGTCTCCAAAGCCGGTTCCGCCCGCGCGGATGTTCCCCTCATGCAGCAGAACAAGCGGGAAGTACATGACCAGGCTGGCAACCACCACCGCGATCAATTCGGCGATCTGAATGTTTCGGGGCGTCCCGCCCAGAATGTAGCCGACCTTAAAATCCTGAAGCAACTCGCCGGCTACGGCCGACGAAACGCAGACCACCGCGGCCACGCCAAGTACCGCTGCCACTCCGCCAAGACCCGACACGCCGAGCGACACCATCAGCAGCGCGGCCACGATGAGCGTAGAGAGAGTCAACCCGGAAACGGGATTGTTGGACGACCCGATCAGGCCACACAGACTGCCTGAAACGGTCGCGAAGAAAAAGCCCAGGATTAGCATGATGACCGCCGCGACAATGCCGCCAACTACCTGGCCGGAGAAATAAATGTAAAGCGCGATCATCACCGCGAAAACTGCTGCTATCAGCGCGAAGACCACCTTTGAGCTCATGTACCGGTCTGTCCGGCTGAGCGCGGCGGTTTCCTCGGCTGTTTCCCTTAAATCTCTGATGGCGCGCCGGAGACCGGAGGCGAGGCTGGTCCGCATCCGAAACAACGTGTGCGCAGCGCCTACCAGCATACCGCCCACGGCAATCGGGCGGACGACGTATCGCCACACCGCGCCGGAAAGTTCGCTCCAGGAGCCGGCCGGTGTCCCGGCAGGAAGGAACGTGTGCAGTTGCGGACCCAGGAAGTAAATCAGGAGCGGGACCATGAATCCCCAGGCCAGCAAGCCACCAGAAAACTGCAGGGCCGCTAACCGCGCGCCAATGATATAGCCAACGCCCAGGTACGCGGGGCTGACACTAGGCGCGGAAAACGTACTCATTCCGCCGGTTTGCAGAATGTTAGTGGAACCAGCCGTTCCCAGCCGCACCCGGCTCGCGCCCAGCCGGCCGACGGGAATGGCAAACTCGGAATCCGCCGCGAAGAAACCAAATCGCCCCAGCAGAAAAATGACCCCCCCCAGGCCGATATTCCAGAACAGGTATTTGGCCGCCCCCGCGCCCCGCTGGCCGGCTTTGTGAATTTCCGACGCGGCGATGGATTCGGGGAAGGGAAGTTCGGGATCTTCTACCATGACGCGCCGAACCAAAGAGATAAAAAGTACGCCCAGAACGCTGCCCACCAGAATCAGAACGGTCGTTTTCCAGTAGGCGTCGTGAAAGCTGAAGGAAGGCCACGCCTTTGCCATCAGAAAAGCGGGGATGGTAAAAATCGCGCCTGACGCCACGCCCTCGCCGATGGACCCGCTGGTACGTGCGATGTTTTCTTCCAGCAGCGATCCCTTCCAGGCCCTGAGTACCGCCATGCTGATCACCGCCGCCGGGTAGGTAGCGGCCACCGTCATCCCCGCCCGCAAGCCCAGATAGGCGTTGGCTGCTCCCAATATCACCGTCATGCACAGTCCCAGCAGGATGGCACGCATCGTCAACTCGCGCATCCGCACGTGCTCGGGGACGAACGGTTTAAAGGTCTTGGCTTGAGTGCTCATGGATAAGTCAGGTGCTGCTATTTTACGTGCCCGCCGGTGTCGCCGGTTACCCACTCGAATATAGTCAGATTTGGCGGGCGTTTCGTCACGCCGGCAGATCTGCAAAGGAGAAAGAATGGACCGTACAGCAAAAGCGCAATGGAAAGGCGACCTGAAATCCGGAGCCGGAATCATCTCGGCGGCAAGCGGAGTGCTCTCGAACACCCCTTATTCGTTCAGAACGCGCTTCGAGCAGGGCAACGGCACGAATCCGGAGGAACTCCTGGCCGCGGCGCACGCCGGCTGCTTCTCAATGGCTCTTTCGCTCATGCTTCAGAACGAAGGTTTAAAAGCGGACAGCATTGAAACGACTTGCACTATTTCGCTCGAGAAGGAAGGAGATGGTTTCGCCATTAAGCGCAGCCATCTTGAGATGAAGGCAAAGATTCCCGGGGCTACGGAAGAAGCGTTCCGGCGCGCGGCCGAGGCGGCTAAAGAAGGCTGCCCCGTTTCAAAGTTGTTCGATACCGAGATTACTTTGAACGCTCAATTAGAGAAGGCCTGACTGAAGTTTTTGGTAAGTAATGCAAACGTACTTTAAAGAAGCGGTCATTTGGTTTTCAAGGAAAGCAATATTTCGAATTCCGACAGCGACGCGCGAGGACGTTTATATGTGTGTCAAGCGGACGAATTACTGCAATGATGAGCGTTACGTTGTCGAGGTTGATGCAAAAAGGTTTCTCGCTGTATGGCGTCAATCTCCGAGGTTCCGCGACGATTGGAGCGAACCTGCATACGACAAGAATGGTAAGGGAGCAAAGGGTTGGTTCGCTCGCAAGTATTCCGAAGCTGAAGAAGGCTTCCTTCTTGGAATAGAAAACCCGGTGCCTCTTGCGCATCCCCATTGCAACCAGGATCACGAAAGAGTCCCGATTTACTCACGGAATTTCTTTGGTCTTAAAAGGATCGACCATTATGAGGAAAGGGATGGGCGCCCACATATTGCCTTCACAGACGGAATTACACGAACCCTGTGGCTGTTGCACAATGGGGCGCAAGCATTCCCCGTTGAATGCGACCCCGATACTGCCCAAAGGATGCAGGAATGCGCAGGTTTGCCGGGCGGACGTTGCATAACTGTTGATCAGCTTCTACCGCTCAAGGATGAACCGATAGGCATTTTATGAGAATTGATCCTGCGCTCTGTCAGAAGATCTTGATCGCTGTCGAAGCCGATCCAATGGCGGGAACCGGCCAGTTCATTCGGCCGAGTATTGAGGGCTACGATCAAACGACGGTCGCGCAGCATGTGAAATATCTTTGTGAGTCTGACCTTGTTACGGGTCAGGACGTCACCCACATGAATTCGCCATATCCCGAGATCATGGTTAAAGACATAACGGCCGCGGGCAGGCGGTATTTGCATGACCGAGAACCTGGCCAGCGATATTCGAGTATTGTTCGCGAGGCTAAAAAACTGATGCCTCGATTATCCGTAACTGCTTTGGAATGTGGTGGCCAGGGACGGAATCGAACCGCCGACGCCAGCCTTTTCAGGGCTGCGCTCTACCGACTGAGCTACCTGGCCGTCTCTTTGAAAGCTTCAGTCTAGCAAACAAGCGGCCCCTGACCACCCACTCCGGCGCCAGCAGCGCGTCCCGGCGAAAGCCGCAATTACTGATACAATTTGAACTCGAAGCAGGTCCACATAATACCTGGGTCGTGCTACATCCGTTTCCATGGATCTCGACCAGCTCCACACGTTTCTTGAGATCGTTCGACTCAAGAGCTTCTCTAAAGCTGCCCTAACGTGCTACCGGACCCAACCCGCCATCAGCGCCCAGGTTCGGCAGCTCGAACAAGAGCTGAATACCACGCTTTTTGAGCGGTTTGGCACGAAAATTTCGCTTACTGTAGCGGGACGGATCTTTGCCGAGCACGCCGAGCAGATACTGGCGATCCGGCGCCGGGCGCAGGACGCCATCAACGAACTTGAGAGAGTTCCGCGAGGTGAATTGGTGATCGCCGCGAATGAGGCCACCTGCATCTACGTGCTGCCCAGCGTCTTCGCCGAATTCAAGAAGCAGTTTCCAAACGTACAGCTATCCGTCGATCGCTCTTACGGCACGCGTGTGGTGCAGGCCGTCCTGGACAATCAAGCGGATTTTGGGATCACCCAACTTCCCGTTCAGGAGAAAAAGCTGGAAGTCGTAAAAATTTACTCGGATGAGATCAAATTGCTTGTTCCAGCCGGTCACAGACTCGCATCTTACGAGCGAGTAGAGGCCCGGGACTTGTTGGGCCAGCAATTATTGTTGCCAAAGACGGGCACAACCAGGGCACGCTTGAATAGCTGGCTCGACCCCGTGATGGAACAGTTGAATGTTTCCATGGAACTGGACTCGACCGAAATGATCAAACGCTTCGTTATGGCGAATCTCGGGTTATCGTTTCTGGCTGGTTCCCATTGCTGTGAGGAACAGCAGCAAGGCAGGCTGGCCACGGTGCCGCTGGGTCCTGAACCGATGATCCGTAAGGTGTGCCTCATTTATCGGCGGGACAAGTCGCTCTCAAAGGCTGCTTTGGGGTTTATTCAGGTCACACTGGATCATGCCGGAGACGAGATCCGCGCAGGCGGAAACCAACGTCTTCAGCTTGCCGGGTCATAGACATAGAATACGGGGAACGGTTCAAAGATGCCGCAGCTTACAGCGAGGAGTTCGATGATCTTCATCGCCACTGGTGGAGAGACGCGGGTTTACCATTCCGTGGATCACGTTCCGCCGCAACTGCGGCGCAGGCTTAGGAGTCTACCCAGGGGATGAACTCGGCAACGATCTTGATTGCTGACAAGAGAGGGCGGGCAGAACTGGTACGCGCCTTGCAGGGGCGTTCGAGCGAGGTCCAGTGCCGGCTGGTGGAGGCGATCCGCTCGCGCCAAACGGAGGAAGGCGCCAAACCTCAAAAACGGCGCTTCGAACTCGGTCCTGTGCGGAGGTGGCTGGAGTTTCTGCTGCCCCTGGCGCTTGGGGCGTCGCTCTGGTGTCTCATTGAGTCACACTTTTAAGCTTTGAGGCTAATGCCCGCTCAGGCTTGTGCCGATGAGATTGGTGTGACCACCGCATTCGAAGATCATCCTCAATCCGCAGTTATTCAGGTCGCCAGCGGCGCCGCTAATGGAGCCAAAACCTCTGTTCCATGCACTTTTCAGGGAATGCAGAGCAAGCGGCTGATTCTGGAAGCCCCGCAAAGGCTATCCATCTCAACGGCTGTAAGCGTTGAGTATAACGACGCCATGTTCCTCGGCGAAGTGATGTCATGCACCCGGGAAACAAGCGGGGCGTGGCATGTGGAAGTCAAAGTGGAACAGATTCTGACGGGTTTGGAGAGCCTTATGGCCCTTCGCTCGCGATTATTGGGAGAAGGCGTAACTTCCCCCTCACCGTTCCTTCCTGTTCTGGCCGCGATCAAAAAGTAGTCCCAGCGCCTCCATAAACTGACGCACGTCTGGGCACCGATGATCTACGCGGCGCATCCTTCCCTTTGTGACCCGAAGGTGCGGCCAATCGGAAGAATTCGATTGGGAGCGTTCGCCCGCTTCAGTCCACAGTAACCGTGATAATCTGATCCGCGTGCAGCGCCTGCTGGATGCTCTACGCGACGAACATTCTAAAGTCACGCTGGACACGGCGGCCCTTGAACTTGCGAGTATTGAGTTCCCGGGGCTTGACTTAGGAGCGGCGGCATTTCGCCTCGACAATCTGGCGGAGCAGGTGGAGTCGCAGCTAACCCTCAATGCCAGCGGTCTCGATTTCATCAAGGTCTGCAACGAGCTGTTGTTTGATGTACTCCAGTTCCGGGGGAACGAAGAAGAGTATTACGATCCGCGCAACAGTTGCCTTAACTCCGTACTGATGCGGCGTCTTGGTATTCCGATCTCTCTTTCGGTTGTTTATATGGAGATCGCACGGCGCCTTGGGCGGCCCGTTTACGGTGTCGGCCTTCCCGGCCACTTCATCGTGGCATACGAAGATACCGAAGCACGATATTGGGTGGACCCTTTTAATGGGGGGAGAATCCTGTCATTTGCGGACTGTGCCGCGGTGGCAAAGCAGACCTCCGGTGTAGATCTCCGGGCAAACCCGGCCGTGCTGGCTCCCGTGAGTAAACGGCAGATCCTCGTTCGCATGCTCAGTAACCTGAAGGCTATCTATCTTCGGGGCGAGGCGTTCGACAAGGCGCGCCAGGTGCTCGATCTGCTGATCGATGCCATGCCGGAGTACGCGGAAGAATACCGGCACCGCGGATTAGTACACCTGCGCCAATTGAACCATCGAGCCGCGAAAACCGACCTGGAGACCTATCTGCGGCTTGAGCCCAACTCGCCCGAACGGGAGCAGGTGCAAAAGCAACTCGTCCTCATTGAGCGCTGGAAAGCCGGTTTGAATTAGGGACGCTCAGTTCTTTTCCAAATGAACCACGGTCTCGAAGTGATAAGTCTGCGGGAATAGATCGACCAGTGCGAGGCGCGCAATTCGATAAGCTGTGAGCAGCTTCTTCAGATCTCGGGCCATGGTCGCAGGGTCGCAACTGACTAATGTGAGCTTGTCCGGCCTCAGCCGCAGCAGTTCTGCGGTCATGTCAGCATCCAGGCCGGCCCGCGGTGGATCCGCCACAATCAAATCGGGCGGCTCCTCCAGCTCTTGGAGAAATTCCCCGGCCGAGGCTCTGGTGGCCCGAACACATCCTCCATTCTGCGCCGCATTCCACTCCAGATCGCGAAAGGCAGATCCACCGCGCTCCACGGCTTCAACTGTTTGGAATCGTTTAGCCAGAGCCAGGGAGAACAGCCCGACGCCGGCGTACAGATCCAGCGCTCGCTTTCCTCCCGCCTCGCTAGCAACCTCTTTAACCAATTCATCGATCAGAAACCGGTTCACCTGAAAGAACGATCCGCGGCTGATTCGAAACTCGTACCCGGCAGCCCTGTACTGGATCGGCCCGCTTGCAAGCGGAGGAAGAAAAGTTCCGCACCACTCGAAGAAGCGGGCAGCCACCGGCCTGGTCGAATCCACAATGGTTAATTGAATCGCAGTTCCGTTCGTGAATACTTCGAGAGAGTGCAGGAAGGAGGGCCACTCCGGTCGCGTAACCGCCGTGCGGAATTTCGCGATTGCGTCAATGAGTATCGGCGAAGAAATGTAGCAATGGTCGATGGCGCATAACTCATGCGAGCCGGCCGCATGGAAACCCGACCGGCCCTCCGCAAAATGAAGCTGGATCCTGTTGCGATAGAACCACGGCTCGCCGCTGATTATAGAAATCTCACCTTCGTAAGTGATGCCGCCACCCCGCCGCAATGTTTCCAGCAGAATCTGGCGCTTCTGCTCCAACTGAAACTGGTATTCCGCGTGTTGATAATGGCAACCGCCGCATGTTCCGAAATACTCGCATCTGGGAACCACTCTCTCCGGAGCGGGTTGCAATATCTTCAAGACGGAACCGCGCAGCAGCCCGCTCTTCACCCGCTCTGTAGTAATCGAGACCTCTTCCTGCGGCAATACGAATGGCGCCAGCACCACCTGGCCATCGACACGCCCCAGTCCCTCGCCGCCGTACACCAGCTTCTCGATTCGAACCGTCGCCGCTTTCGCGTTCTCCTCTCTTTCCGTTTCTTTTATTTGCATCCCTTACGATAAAGATTCGCTCACTGCATGAAAGCACGCGTTTTTTCTGGGGTTCAGCCCAGCGGCCAGCTTCACATTGGTAATTATCTCGGAGCGCTCAAGAACTGGTCCGAAATCCAGAGCCGCTATGACAGTATCTTTTGCATTGTGGACCTACACGCCGTCACGGTCTACCAGAACCCCGCCGAGCTCTCGGCCAAGATTCGCGAAACAGCCGCTCTGTTCATCGCCGCCGGAATCGATCCCAATGAGTCCTCCATTGTTGTTCAATCCAGCATCCCCGCTCACTCGGAGCTGGCCTGGCTGCTCTCGTGCGTAACTCCGCTTGGCTGGCTTCAGCGCATGACGCAGTTCAAAGCCAAGGCCGAGAAGCAGGAAACGGTGGGCGACGGCATCCTGCAATATCCCGTGCTGATGGCTGCCGACATTCTGCTTTATCAGGCGAGCATTGTTCCCGTGGGAGAAGATCAATCGCAGCATCTCGAGCTGGCCCGCGACATCGCGCAGCGCTTCAACTCGATCTATGGCGATATGTTCGTTATGCCAGCTACTCATCTTCCTGCTGTAGGCGCCCGGATTATGGGTCTGGATGACCCAACTCAGAAGATGAGCAAATCCGCGCCGGGCTCCGGTCACGCCATCGCTTTGCTCGATGATCCCAAAACGATTCAGAAGAAAATCGCCCGCGCTACTACCGATTCACAACCGGCCGTTGATCCCGGGAACATGGGCCCCGGTATCGCGAACTTATTTACAATCGGGCACGCGTGTGACTCTTCCATAACGAAAGAAAGCATCGCAGGTATACGCTACGGCGATTTCAAAAAGCGTGTGGCGAGCGCCATTATCGCGCGGCTCGAGCCTATCCAGCAGCGCTATCGTGAAGTCACCTCCGATCCTTCCTATATTCATGCTGTCCTCACCCGCGGGCGCGATCGCGTCATGCCCATCGCGGAGGATACGGTACGTAAAACAAAGGGCGCGATGGGTCTCTACGTCTAGCGCCGAACCGTAGGGATGAGCAAAGTATTATCACCGCGGCTCCGCCAGATCAGCCTCGTAAGCCGGCAGCACATCGCCATCGCGCGCGATCCAGGTGTACAGCGTAGGCAGGACAAACACGCTTAGCAGCAGTGTTGCGCTCAGTCCGCCAACGATAACGATAGCGAACGGCTTCTGTGAGTCGGAACCGATTCCGGTCGATATGGCCGCTGGCAAAAGGCCGAGAGTAGCCACCAGCATGGTCATCATGATGGGGCGCAACCGCAGGACGGCACCCTCGATCGCTGCGTCGTGAACGTTGTAGCCGCGTGCCCGGAGTTGGTTAATGTACTCAATCATGATTACCCCGGTTTCCACGGCGACGCCAAACAGGGCCAGCGTGCCGATCCCCGATGACACACTGAAGTGCGTTCCGGTGAAGTAAAGCGCGAACAGCGCGCCTATCGGTGACAAAGCGAGACTCACCATTGCGAGTCCCGACCATTTGAACGATCCGAACATCGAATACAGCAGGAAGAAAATAACTGCGACCGTAACCGGCACGATGATTGATAGGCGGGCGTTCGCCCTCTGCGCACTCGCGTATTCACCGGCCCACTGCAGATAGTAGCCCGGCGGAAGCTTTACCTTCTGGTTCACCTCCTGAATGGCCTGTTCTACAGTGCTACCGAGGTCTCGGCCGCGCACGCTGTACTTAATCGCCACGTATCGCGAATTGTCCTCGCGGTAGATCTGCGAGGCGCCATCGCGAACCTGAATATCGCAGAGCTGATCGAGTGACACGCGTTCGCCTGTTGGAGCGAGTAGCCGAATATTCTTGATATCGTCGATCGTAGTGCGGTATTCAGGCTGGTACCGAACTACAAGGTCGTAGCGCTGCTCTCCTTTGAGTACTTCTCCAACCGCCTTGCCGCCGATGTCTGTTTCAATCGCATCCTGGACGTCAGAAACGTTGAGCCCATACCGGTTCGCTTTTGCGCGATCGACAACTAGATTGAGGTTCGGCTGCCCGATGACGCGAAATAGACCCAAGTCCTGCACCCCCCGAATACCCTGCATGACACTGACGATTTGGTCGCCTTTGGCTTCCAGTTCCTTGAGATCGGTTCCAAAAATTTTGATAGCCAATTCACCCTTGACTCCACTCACCGCTTCCTCCATGTTGTCGGCGATTGGCTGCGAGAAATTCCAGAGTGCGCCGGGAATCTTCTCCACTTCGCGGTCCATAGCGCGAATCAGTTCCTCTTTGTTCTGGTGAAATACGGGGCGCCACTGGGCTTTCGGCTTGAGATCCACAAAATATTCCGTGTTTGAGAACAGAGCTGAATCGGTTCCGTCATCCGGGCGGCCCACCTGACTCACTACCTGGGTCACCTCCGGGAAGCTTGCAAACATCAGCCTGGCGCGCCTCATGACCCGTTCACCTTCGGTGGGGCCAGTGCTGGGAGCCAGCGTTCCTCGCGCCCAAATCGCGCCTTCATCCAAATGCGGCAGGAACTCGGAGCCGATGGCCCCGCTAACCATCAGGTAAACGGCGATCAGCAGCAAGCCGCATGCTGTCCCTAGCACCACGAGACGCCGGCCCAGACCGCTCATGGCCCACTCAAGCGATCGGCGGTAACCGTGGATAATCGCGGCCAGGACCGGATTGCGCCATTCTTTTGTATCCCGGCCGAACAAAAGCAGGGCCAAGACGGGCAGTATGGAAAGCGAAAACAGCAGTGCTCCGAGTAGCGCAAAGGAAACCGTCAGAGCCATGGGACGGAACAGGCGGCCTTCTACGTGCTGGAGCGTGAAGATCGGTAAGTAAGCGGTGATGATAATCGCGCGCGCGAAGAACACCGGCCGCTGCACCTCGTGGACAGCCTCTCGTATCAATTCCGCAATGGTCCGTTCACCCCGCCGGTAGCTGCCGATATGCCTCAAAACGTTTTCGACGACGACCACCGATCCGTCGACCACCATGCCGAAATCGAGCGCGCCGAGGGAGAGCAGGTTCGCCGGCACGTGGCTCAGGTTCAGGCAAATGGAGGCGAATAGCAGAGCGAACGGGATCGTCAATACCACGATCAACGCGGAACGAACGTTGCCAAGAAACAGGAACAGAATGACAGAGACTAGAAGAATGCCTTCCGTCAGGTTATGCATGACCGTATGCGTGGTGAAATGCACCAGGTCGCTGCGGTCTAAGAACGGAACGATCTTGACGCCCGGGGGCAAAAAGTGATCGTTCAGATAGGCCACCTTTTCATGAAGCGCCGCCAACATAGCATCGCCATCGGCGCCTTTGCGCAAAAGAACGATGCCTTCCACCGTGTCTGGATCATCAATGATCTTGCCGTCGGCCCGATGAATGGCTTTACCAATTTGGCCGAGTCGAATCTTCGGCCCCTGCGTTACGAACGAAATCTCACGTACGTTGATAGGAGTTCCGTTCTGGGCTTTGAGTACGGTCGCGTTGATGTCTCTGAGATCTCGAAACAGGCCTACCTCGCGGACGTTCACCTGCTGTGAGCCCGTTTGAATAAAGCTTCCGCCGGCGTTAACATTGCCGTTCGAAAGCGCCTGCTCTACCTGGCTGATGCCCAGCCCATATGAGACAAGCTTGTTAGGATCCACCCTTACCTGGTATTCACGGGTAGTGCCGCCAAAGCTGGAGACGTCAATCACGTCAGGTACGGATTTCAACTGCTTCGCGACTACCCAATCCTGAAGCGATTTGAGCTCCATCAGGTCGTACTGTGGATTCGTGCTCTTCAGCGTGTACCAATACAGTTGCCCCACCGGACTGTAATCCGGTCCGATGTTGGGCTGGAGATTGTTGGGTAGAGTGACTCCGGATAGCCGCTCCAGCACCTTTTGACGATTCCAGTCATCGCTCGATTCATCATCGAAGTTCATTGTCACGACCGACAACCCGAACTCGGATATTGACCGGATATTCGCCAGGTGCGGGATGCCGCTCATCTGGACTTCAATTGGGATGGTTACCTGCTGTTCTACTTCCTCACCGGCTCGTCCCGGCCACTGTGTGATGACCTGCACGTAGTTGTTTGCTACGTCCGGGTACGCTTCCACGGGCAGATTCTTAAAAGCAATTGCGCCCCAGACAAGCAGCATGATGCCGACGGCGAGCACCAGCAGCTTGTTACGGAGTGAATAATCGACAAACGCGCGGATCATTTTGAAGTGCTCCGGTTGCTATTGCGCGCTCTCCGACGAAAGTGCCAGAGCATCGTTCACAACTTGCGTGCCGGGCGCAATGCCGGACAAGATATCTTGCTGGCCATTTACAAGTTCTCCGCCAGCGACCTCGGTTCTGCGGAATTCGCCATTAGCAACGGGAACGAAAACCCAATCACGGTCGTGCAGATGGAGAACGGCGCCGCTCGGAACGGTCGCATACAGCTTTCCACGCTGGCCGTGGAAGGTCGCGGTGACGAACATACCCGCCCGTATTAATCCCGGATTGTGCAATACGATTCGGACCTTAGCCGTTCTGATAGCCGGATCCAGAACTCTTCCGATGTTGTCGATGCGGCCCTGGAAGGTCTGATCCGGGTACGGGTTGAGTTGCAAGCTGGCGGGATCGCCCAACCGTACCATCGGCAGCTCGTTCTCGTAGACATCACACACGGCCCAGACAGTCGACAAATCGGCGATCGTGAAAAGATTTGGCTGGTTGTCGGGCGTATGCACGCTTCCGGCATTCACAACGTTCTGCTCAACGATGGTTCCTGAAACGGGCGCATAGATATCAATCACCGGATTGGGAGTGTTCACGTTCCCACCCAGGGTTTGAATCTGCTGAGCCGCCGTATTCACGGCGACTACCATCTTTTGCTCCGTGTCTTCGACCACCTGCAGATCGTTCAACGAGATTGCGCCGTGTTCGTATAGCAGCTTCGCCCGGTCCAATTGTTTGTGCGCAAGCTCCTCATCCGCTTTGGCCTGCTGATAGCTCTGAAAGGCGGCGGAGATATCATTGCTCAGTACCTTGAGAAGAAGTTGCCCCTTCTTTACGTCGTCGCCGAGTTTGGCGTAGATTCCGACAATGCGGCCCGAAGCGAGCGAGATGACGGGAATCGACTTTTCAATATCGGCGTTGATTACTCCGGTTGCGTGCAGCTCGGGAAGCTCTTCCCGTTCGCCGGCCCTCCCCAATCTGAAACGCTCAGGGCGATCCACTTTGACCAGATTGAGATCGGGCTCCTCCACTACCTGAGCCGCCGGCGGAGCAGCCTGCGCTGCATCTATGTTCTGTTTCGAGCCGCAGCCTGCCAGCATGAAGCTCAACAGAGAAGCGCTGAGCGCGGCGAAATACATCCGTCTCATCGAATTACCTCGCGCCCTATCGCGAAATTCACCTGGTTGGCAGCCGACAGATAAGCGCCCACCAAATTCAGGTAGCTGAGCTGCGTATCCCGGTAGCTCTTTTGCGCATCGAGGAAATCCAAGAGCGACGCCGCTCCATGCTGATAGGCGAAGGAAACCGCAGAGCGAATCTCATCGGCTTCTTTCAGGTATTTCGCCTTGTACGGACGCAAGAGCTCGAGTGTGCTTTCGAGCGTTGCGTAGGCGGAATCGACATCATGCAGAGCGCTAAGCTCAGAAGCGTCTCGCAACTGCGCATTCCGGTTGATATCAAGCAGGGTGTGGAGCTTATCTCCCTGGTTTCTATCGAAGATCCTCAACGGAAAACTAATGCTCACGCCGATGTAGGTGTTGAGCGGCGCCGGTTGATGGGACATATCGACACCGAAGGTTGGATCGACGGAACCGTTTGCGACAGCGAGTTGGTGATCTGTCCGGGATTTCTCCAGGGACTGCTCGGCCTCCTTTAGATCTGGCCGATTGTTAAGCGCGTCGCTCCGGAGCTCAGCAAGAGTCGTAACTGGCTCTTCGAAATCGAAAGGTCCACTGACGTCGAACTCTTCTACCGGCGTGCGCTCCCGGAGCAGCGCTAAAAGATCGATCTTGGCCGTTCGGAGATCAACTTGAGACGTAGTCAGGTCGGATTCAAACTGGATGCGCTGTAAATCGAGTCTCTGAAAATCGACTTTGGCGATATCTCCAACCTTATACCGGTCTCCATTGACCGAGAGGACCTTATCGTAATACTCGAGGTTCTCCCGGGCAACCGCCACGACCGCTTTAGCCAGCAGCACGCGATTAAAGGCATCGCGCAAGTTGAACATCAGATTCCGCTCCAGGTCAGACTGCGCGGATGTGGCAATCAGTGTGGCCTGTCTCGCGCTGGCAAGTCTCAGCTCACGCTTGTGCCGGCGCTCATGCAGATAACTCAAATCGCCGAACAAGTAGGATTGCGACAGCGGACGGTACGGGTTCGTACTGAATGGCGTAAGCTGATCCCAACCCAGCGCGACGTCCGGGTTTGGGCGCAGATAAGCCGTAATCTCGTCAGCGCGTGATTCGTCTATGGTGACTTTCCCGGCTAATAGCGTCGGATTATTCGCCCTAAATCTCTCCTGGGTCTCCTGCCATGTAAGTGCCCGCGGTGGAGCGGCAGTCTGTGCCACGCATCCGCCTGCAAACAGGAGACCGATGTACAAACGCCAGATGTGGCGCTGCATCTGTCCTCCTCGAAACTCTAAGGTTGAAAATTTTTACGTAGTCAGGCGGGTAACAAGGGCGGGGAACGCCCGCTCTCGAACGGTTCGTTCCGGTCGATGAGCGCGCTGACCGGGGCGATTACGAACGATATAAAAAACAGCGTGAAAGCCAGCACCACCACCACCGATGAGACCAGCGGGGTATCCATGGTCTCGTACAGCCTGATCAGATCGTCATTACTGTGCTTTTTGTCCGGATGGTGTTGATCCTGCTGGGCGCTAAAATGTTGGATTCGCAGCATATCGTCAGTCGCGGAAATGTAGGGAAAGAGGGCCGCGATGATGAGGGCAACGCCCACAATATGCAGCCACGCTGGAGCCCGATTCACCGCTTGACGCTGGCGAAAACTGGTACGAATCGTGCTCAAGAGGGCCAGAAGACCTAGCAGGACCCACACCAGGTTGAGCGCCGTATCGAAATGCACTTCTTTCTACCGTAACATGGATGAGTAAGCCAGAAGTTTTACTCACCCGCCGCTTGACCGCCTCTTTAATCACCCTTTCTGGGCCGTTCGGTTCCCGGATTGCATCAATATTCGTGGGCAAGTAGTTGCGCATGATTCGATTCTTGCGATCCCTTCCGCTGCTGTTGCTGTGCGCACTTTTCGCACAAGCGGCTGATCTTGACTCACGGACCCAGAGTCCCACGGTTTCCGAAATCGGACACTCTTCGTACTACTGGAAGGCGACGCCAGTGGGTGAGACTGCCCAACTTCTGACGCTGTTCTGCCGGTCATGCGAGACCTCTCTGGGGGTCAGGCAGGACACGCCTTTGATCGCGGTCCTGCGTGACACGCTCGGCGACGCGGATCCGGCAAACGATCGAGTGACTTGCATTTGGCTCCTAAGCTATACACGGCCGACCTGGCAGAAGCGGCTGCTGGCCGGGGTGCCGTTTTTCTACTGGCGTATCGGAACCGGATCTTCATCCGTCGGCAGTGGCCGTTTGGCCCCACTCATGGACTTAACCGCGCCACACCACCGCGTTCTCTCGGAGTTCGGCCGCGACCTCTTGCAGTGGACCATGCTGGACCCCATGACCACGCCGATTCGCGCCAGTTCGCGCGCCTATCGAACGAATGAAGTGGATCATGAGCGGCTCCATCTGGAAGAGGCGATTAGCTATCTCCGAAACGCTCCGGCTTCAAACGATCACTCAGCGCTGACGCGGACGCAACTTGACACGGTGACTGCCCGCCTGGAATTGCGCAAGAAGCTGCTTGGGGGGTTTGTGAGTGAGCGTCAGGCAGCGCGGCTCGGTGAGGAGGCGGCTTTTGACCTGGAGCGTATTCGCAGCCGTAATTGGGAGTTGCTTCGTGAATGCGCCGACCGGACAGGCCTGCTATTTCAGCCATTGGACATGGTTGCCGACTCCGAGCAGTACGCCATTCTCTGGTTTCCGCTCGCCGAATCGCACCACCCGGTTGGTACCGCACTCGGTCCCATCTGGAAGCTGTTAAACATCAAAGATCCGTGGAACGACGACCGGCTGAAAAACTGGCATGGACAAACGTATGAGCGTGCCGGCGCACTGGTTGTTCCGTTGGGCATCTATAGCCTGGACTATCCGAAGATGCCCTTGCTGCTGATTGATTTTCGCGACAAACTCCACATACGCCGGCAAGAACTTGCCCAGCGTGCAATCAATGAGATCACAAGCGGCGTTATCGGCATATCGCATTTCACAAATTGGTATTACTATGTAGGGGCCGATCTCTACAATTTCGTGGTATCCCGGCATGGGGGCGCCACCGATCAGGCGGAGAGGTTGGACTGCTACTCGCAGTTTCGCGTTGCGCTCGCACTCGATCAGCAGCTTGACCCGGTGCTTCGTGACGAAATGCAGCAAAGAATTCGCTCTCTGGCGGTTAATCCACTGGAGACAGCACCTGCTGATGAGATTCGCGCCGCGAGCGTGCGCTACGCGCGTTTACAGCAGGAAGCCGGACGCGATGGCGTGCTTGTGTCCCAACTTGATAGGGACCGCCGTTCGGAATTGGCCGCATTTGGTGAGAGCAGGACGAGTGCTGTTGCGCATACCCTGCTGCACGTTGCCACTCTGAACCGCTACACTCACCGGGCGAAGCCTGACGTCGGCGATCTTGTTGTCCTCGATTGCTATCGCCGGATACAGACTCAGCTTAATTTTCTCGATGCGCTGGTTCAGGCCGGAACGCCACCCGAAGTGGCGTACTCGTCTTCTCGGGTGCAGGATTCGGTGACTGAGCTAAGCACGTTGATGCCTCGCATCCGGTCGGCCGAAATTCGTGCGCACGTTCGCGAGACACTGCACGCCCTGCAGCAGTTGTCGGGAGATTCAATTTTGCGCACTGAGTGTCTCGGCGCTATAAATGTTCTTGATCGAAATAACCCGGAAGCACGTCCGGCGGCCGCTCCCGGTGTAGTCGCTTCGCCGCTTCCTCAAACTGCGGAAACTCTTCAGTGATCGCCCGGGTTGCTTGGTGGACCTCTATCACCACAGCTTTACTGGCGCTGTCAATTCTTGCGCCACAGCGCGCTTTCGCCCAAAGGGCTCCACGCAGGATCGTGATCCTGAAAGTGGATGGGCTCGGTGCGGACCTGCTTATTAACGCGATGCAGCAAACGGACCCGGCTACGGGCCGGCCGCGGCTGCCGTGGTTCGCCCATATCTTTGCTGAGAACGGCACTGTCTTTCAAAATTTCTACACGCGCGGCATTAGCCTCTCTGCGCCCTCCTGGTCGATTTTGGATACCGGGCAACATGCGGTGATTCGCGGGAATGTCGAGTACGACCGCTATACGGGCCAAGTGTACGACTATCTGAACTTCTTCCCGTTTTACCTCAGTTACGCGCGCAGCCGTCACGTTGACATGCCCGGTGTAGAGGTGCTGGACCGCGCCGGCATTCCCCTGGTTGTCGATCATTTTCAGTACGCACAGGTTTATCAGGGATTTCAGCTCTTCCAACGCGGCGTCCGCTGGCGAACGCTGAAAAGTGTTCTCCAGCGGCGCTTGTCCTCAAAGGCCCTTTTCTCGATGATTGAAGGCCTCGAGTCGCCAAGCTTGGATGCCGAGTTGCAAAAGCAATTAGAGAGCGAACTCGAGAAAAATCTCACGTGGCCCAGCATACTGTATCTGGATTTGTACACCGGCGATATCGATCACGAAGGACACGCGACCAGCGATCCCGCGGCGCTATTCGACGTCCTGCGTGGGCTGGATGCTTTGGCGGGGCGAATTTGGACCAGAATTCAACAGACATCGCTGGCGCAGGATACGGTCTTCGCCGTCGTTTCCGATCACGGGATGAATAACGTGCCAGGCGTTATCAGCCAGAGTTTTAGCTTGCCTGATCTGTTGAACAGCCGCGAAGGCGGCGCGCACCATGTAATAACAAATCGTGTGCAGCTTAGCGATTACAAGTTAAGGGGCCTCGATCCTCTAGTGCACCGCGTCATTACGTCGAGTACTGTATCGTTCTATCTGAAGAATGAGGCATCCCGTTACCCGACGGCATGGCTTGACATCGACGGTAATGAGCGCGCGGCGGTTCATCTGCGCAATAGCGATCTGAACAAGATTCATATTTTGCTGCTGCAGCTTTCCCGGACGGACTTGCCGGTAAATCTCCGCAGCGCGGCGGCTACGTTGTTGCGAAACACAATTGACCGCCACCGGGCTGCATGGAGTAAGACCGCTAATCAACTCGATGAAGAGATGTCTGCGCTGGAGCAGGCCATCGCGGCGCGAAAAGTTGCTATTCAGGACGCGAACGTTAAATTGAGCTCGGAGCAGCGTGAAAACGGCGAAGATAAGGCAGTTAGGCGCCGGAAAGACGAGTTACTCGATTGGGAGGAAGAGCACTCAGCCTATGTTGCTTATGCCTCGCATTTGCGCGCGCTACTTGCACTGCAGCCCGATCCCGTGCACATCTTCACACAGAAGATGTCAGCTCTCATTCCGGAGATGAGTCTGGGCGACAACAACACGGTCCGCGATCTGCGGCGCTACATCGCCGGGCCGGGGCCGCTTGGATTGGTACTGGACAGAAACGGGCGCATTGACGAAGAGGAGTCTTTTCGTCGTGTAAACTATTTCTCCTTGCTGGCAAAGCAAAGAGTGCGAAATAATCCGCAAAAAGACCTGTCGGATCGCCCCATTGACTTTACGATGATGTCCCTGCCGGATGAGGCGAAAGCGCACGCCTATTGGCTGTACCGCGATGAAGATAGCCAGCTTTTGATCCTCGCCGATAAGGCTCACGGAGTATCTGTAAGGCCCGTGCGTGACCTGCAGCAGGACCAAGCGGGCAAGATTACTTGGAAGGATCAACCTTGGCGCGCCGGTCTGCCATTACAGCTATTCGAAGATCCCAAGCTGAATTTACCGCCGGGCGTGGACCGCGCGCAATGGCTGTGCGGATGGCATACGGAGCGCGAGTGGTTCGAAGCGATTCACCAGACCCGCTATTCAAACGGAGTCATCGGTGTGATCGAAGAGCTTTCTCCTGTCGAGGACAATGTTCCGGGCCCTCCAGGCATCAGCCCGGTGTTATTGCGCTACGAGAAGCGGCGGCGTGAACTGGTCCAGGCGGATTTTAACGTTTTTGCTTCCGATCACTGGAACTTCAATACCCGATTCCCGAATCCGGGTGGCAATCACGGCAGCTTTCTGCGAATCTCGACGCATTCGGTGTGGATGATGGCTGGGGCGGGAATACCAACAGAACAGATTGCTCAGCCCTACGACAGCCTGAACTTCGCATCCACGATTTTGAATCTGCTAGGGAAAACGCCGCCCATGCCGGCCCGGGTAGTTAGTTTAGGCTCGCAGCCGCACGTCCCTTTCTGATGTGGTACAACCACATAAGGACCATATGGCGGACTCGAAACTGGATTTGCTGCAAGGGACCTTGGATCTTATGGTCCTGCAGACGCTCGCAGCGATGGGATCGCTGCATGGCTACGGAATAGCGCGGCGCATTGAGCAGGTGAGCGGAAATGAGATCCTGCTGAACCAGGGGACCATTTACGCATCGCTGGTGCGCCTGCAGCAGCGCGGCTGGATTTCCGCCGAATGGGGCACCTCGGATAATAACCGCAAGGCGAAGTTTTATACCATCACCAGGCGGGGCGGCAAACAGCTCGTAGAGGATACAGCCTACTGGCAGAGATTATCCAGCGTGATGGGCCGCGTGCTTGCGATGCAGCAACGAGACGAGAAGTAATGACGGACCGGATTCGGCAGATGTTCAACCGCCTCCGCGCGTCCTTTCACAAGGAGCCTCTCGATCACGAACTAGGCGACGAGGTGGCTTCGCACCTGGAATTCGCCATCGAGGAAAACCTGCGGAGCGGCCTTTCTCCGGAGGAAGCGCACCGCCAGGCATACATTCGCTTCGGCGGCGTCGAGCAGGCCAGGGAGCAGCATCGCGAAGCGCGCGGATTGCCGGCGCTCGACGTTCTTATCCAGGACCTTCGCTATGCGTTCCGGACCCTGCGCCGGGATCGCGTCTTTACGATTGTCGCGGTGCTGATTTTGGCACTGGGCATCGCGGCGAATACGGCCGTCTTCAGCGTGGTGGATACGGTTCTGCTGCGGCCGCTGCCCTTCCGTAATCCGCAGCAGCTTACCTGGCTCGCCGCAAACCAGGGGAAGGGCGGTCTTTCGGCGGTAACCTTTACGGTCGCCGCTTATGAGGAATTTCAGCGTCACAACAAATCGTTTCAGGCGGTGACAAGCTATCAAACCTTCTTCAACTCCATCCAGTACAAGCTGATGGGGCACGGCGAGCCGCAGCCTGTATTTGGCATCCAGGTGGCCGGCAACTTCTTTCCAACACTGGGCGTCCAGCCCGCTCTCGGCCGGCTCTTCTCTTATGAAGAATGCCAGAAAGGCGGAAGGCCGGCAGCGCTATTGAGCTATCCGTTCTGGCAGCGGCAGTTCGCCGCGAATCCCGGCGTTGTTGGGCAGGCGATCACACTCAACGACCAGGTAGTAACTATCGTTGGCGTACTCCCGAAGACATTCGATTTCGGCTCAGTTTTCTCGCCAGGGTTGAAGGTGGATTTTTTTGTTCCGGCAATTATGGACTTCTGGCGCACGTGGGGGAATACGCTTGCACTGGTTGGCCGGCTCAAGCCCGGAGTGACGGTGGCCCAGGCGCAGGCTGAATCGAATATCCTTTTCCCACAGCTCAAGGCTGCGCACCCGGAATGGTTTAAAGACTACACGGCAACGATTACAGGGCTGAAGGACTATGTCAGCGGCAAGCTGCGCCGATCACTGATTGTGCTGTGGTGCGCAGTGGGTCTCATACTCCTCATAGTCTGCGTGAATCTTTCGAACCTGCTGCTGGCGCGCGCCGCTGCGCGAAGCAAGGAATTCGCCATGCGCAGCGCCCTTGGCGCAGGGCGGGCGAGGCTCTTTCGGCAACTGCTGACCGAGAGCCTGGCCTTATCGTGCGCCGGCGCTTTGCTCGGCCTGGGCTTAGCTTTTGCCATCACTATCTACCTCGCCCATCAAGGATCGATTGCGCTGCCGTTGCTCAGCAGCGTAAGAGTGGACGGCGCCGCTCTACTCTGGATGTTACTGATCGCCGTGACGGCTGCCGTTCTCTTCGGGTTTGCTCCCGGACTCAAAATATCTGCCGGCAATCTGCAGGACGCGCTCAAAGATACCGGCCAGGGAATGAGCGCCGGCCGAAAGCACGAGCGACTGCGCGCCGTTCTAGTGATATCTGAAGTAGCACTGGCGTGCGTGTTGCTGATTGGCGCGGGTCTACTGCTGCGCAGCTTTCTCCACGTGCTCGACGTCGATTTGGGGTTCCAGCCAAGCCGTGCTGCCGTCATCAAAATCGACTACGACGATCAGGGCAAGGCCCCCCGGCGCGGTGCGATCCTGCAAGAAATCTTGCGTCGGGTGAACTCGCTGCCGGGCATCGAAGCCGCTGGAATTACCGACATGCTCCCACTGGATCGCAATCGAAGTTGGGGTTTCCAGGCAAAGGGCCGGATATATCGTCCTGGCGAACTGCAAGGGACGCTCGTCTACGTTGTCACGCCGGGCTATGTTCGCGCTATGGGCATGCATTTGCGGGAGGGTCGTGACTTTAGCTGGCACGACATGCCCAACAGCGGACGGGTCGTCATCATAAATCAAGCCGCCGCGCATTACCACTGGCCGGGAGAAGACCCGCTTGGACGCGTCTCGCTGGTAAATGGCCGCGATACCCGCGTGGTCGGCATAATCTCGAACGTTCGCGAAAGCAGCGTCGAAGATGCATCAAGTCCCGAAATGTATTTACCCGCGACCCAGGCCGATCCGGAAGGCGCGGAACTGGTCGTACGAACGAACCTCTCGCCCGGCGCTCTGCAATCGAGTGTGATGAAGACGCTGCGCTTGCTGAATCCTGGACAGTCTGCAACCGAATTTCGGCCGCTGCAGCAGATTGTGGATCACTCCGTCTCGCCACGGCGATTTTTCGTGCTGTTGGTCACCTGCTTCGCAATGCTCGGCCTCGTTCTAGCTTCGCTCGGGATCTATGGAGTTATCTCTTATTCAGTTACGCGGCGCACGCAGGAGATCGGTATACGCATGGCTCTGGGCGCCACTCCTTCTCAAGTGCAACTCGGGGTCATCGCAAATGCGATGCGGTTGGCACTCATCGGAATTTGTTGCGGAATCATAGCCTCCTTTGTGGCGGCAAGATGGATTGCGTCACTCCTGTTCGGAACCAGACCTACGGACCCGCTGACCTTTTCGTGTATTATCCTGCTACTCGGTATCACCGCGCTTGTTGCCGGGTACATTCCGGCGCGGCGAGCCTCGCATGTCGATCCCATGATCGCTCTGCGTAGCAGTTGAGGAGAGGCGATTCCAGTCATACATGCGGCGAATCGCTTCATCGAGAGGGATAAGCGGCGCGAGCCCTAGTTCGCTGCGTGCTCGTTCCACGCAAGGCACATAGCGGGACGGCGGCGCTCCCGGAGTGGGCTGCTGGGCGATCTCGATCTGTGTTCCCGGAACTGTGTTTTCAACCACCGCTCGCGCGAGGTCCGCTATCGTAAGATCTTCGCCCGACCCGACGTTGTATGGCCGAGCGGACTCGCCCTTAACGAGAAGTGTCCAGAGCCAGATTGCCAGATCGGCAGCATAGAGATAGGACCGGTACGGCGTGCCATCTCCCGCAATGCGGACAGGCCCACCGGCAAGCACGTCACGAATGAAATTTCCAATAGCGAAATTTAGGCCGAGCGGCAGATAGGGCCCCGCGAACGCAAACAGCCGGGCGATTACCGCGGAAAATCCGAACTGCTGGGCGTACATCGCACACAAGAACTCAGAGGCACGCTTGGCCTGCCCGTAAGCGGAGTTCAGGTCAACGGTTGACGGCGCGCCGCCGTAATCTTCCGGAACGTGCGTCAAATCTGGCGGTTGTTTGCCGTAGACTGCGCCGGAACTGGTAAACAGGAACCGGCTTGTTTCGTGAGTACGGGCGAATTCCAGAACGTGCTTTGTCGCTTGCAGATCGAGTCCAAATGTGCCTGGAGCATGGCCTTGCTCGGTAGCGGCATGAATCACGAATGGAAAATCGCCGGCGGGAAAGCCGAACGAGCGTGCGTCACCTTTTAGGAATTCAATCGAAGGATGCTTCGCCGCACCTGGAGCTTTCCCGCGGAACGCATCGGGGTTGCGAGTCAGCAGCAACGCGCGAGCGTTGAGATGAAACTGCTCATTGGCCCTGACAAAAGTCTCGACAAGCCATGTACCCACAAACCCGGTACCGCCTGTGATGAGAATGTTCTTCCCACGCAGAGCGTCCCAAATGCCGGAAGTGTGCGCGAGGACGTGATCAAGGTCCCGTGCGAACGCGTGCGTCATCCCCGCTTACAACGTAACCAGATGCGCAACCGGCATCTGATGAAATACATCAAGCATGTAGGCAAGCATCTCCGGCGTAATGCCAGGGAAAACGCCGATCCAGAACACCTGGTTCATGATGAAATCAGTATTTTCGAGAGATCCGACTACGCGATGTTTGATTCCCTGGTAAGCAGGTTGGCGTAGCAGATTTCCCGCAAAAAGCAGCCGGGTCGCAATCTTGCGGCTTTCCAGAAAGGCGATGGCCTGATTACGATTGAAGGGCGCATCGGGTCGCACGGCGATGGGAAAACCGAACCAGCTTGGTTCGGAATTAGCGGTCGCCTCCGGAAGAACGAAGAACTCTTCCAGATCTTTTAATCCCAGGCGAAGGGCCGCGAAATTTGCGCGGCGGCGGGCGATAAATTCGGGCAGCTTTTTCAACTGCGATACGCCCACGGCCGCCTGCATGTCCGTCATCTTCAGGTTGTAGCCGATGTGCGAATACGTGTACTTATGGTCATAGCCGTGAGGCAATTGCCCAAGCTGCCAATCGAAGCGTTTTCCGCAGGTGTTCGCTTTGCCGGGTTCACACCAGCAGTCGCGGCCCCAATCGCGAAAGGATTCGAGGATGGTCTTCAGCAAAGGTCTTTCCGCTAGAACACACCCGCCTTCGCCCATGGTGATGTGGTGTGCGGGGTAAAAGCTAACCGTAGCCAGATCTCCGAAGGTTCCTACCTTCTGGCCATTGTAGGTGGCTCCCACGGCATCGCAGCAGTCTTCGACAAGCCACAAATCGTTTTTCCGAACGAACTCGGTTACGGCGCCCAGGTTGAACGGATTTCCCAGTGTGTGGGCGACCACAACCGCGCGCGTACGATCGGACCTGGCCTCTTCCAACATGCTCACGTCGATGTTGTAAGTGGGGATGTGCTCGTCCACGAATACCGGAACAAGGCCGTTCTGGATGATGGGATTAACGGTAGTTGGAAAACCGGCGGCTACGGTAATGACTTCGTCTCCGGGAATCAGGCGGCGGTCACCCAATTTAGGCGAGGTCAGAGAAGTGACCGCGAGAAGGTCCGCCGAGGAGCCGGAGTTGACAAGCGTCGCGGTACGAATGCCGAACCAGCGCGCGAACTGTTTTTCAAATTGAGCTGCGAAACGGCCCGTGGTCAGCCAAAAGTCGAGGGAAGAATCGACCAGAGATTGCATGTCTTCTGCATCGAAGACACGCCCAGAAACAGGCACCGGGCTTTCGCCAGGAATGAACGGCTGCTGAGCGAACGCTAACTCGTGATACTCACTTACCAGATCGAGAATGCGATCCCGCAAGCTCTCGGTCTGAGAACTCATGTAAAGCTCCTTCCAGGAAATTGCGATACCACGCAATGGTGCGCGTCAGCCCTTCCTCAAGCGTAAACAGAGGATGCCAGCCTAGCCTGGTTCTGGCCCCTTCCGCGCTCAGATACTGATGGCGTATTTCGTTTGACGCTTCATTGCGAATATCGGGCTGGAGCGATGAATTCATCTTTTCGAGGATCCGATTGACTAGTTCCGCCACCGTGACTTGAATCTCATTCGAGAAGTTGAACGCCTGGCCTCGCACCCGATCGGGCTCCGTAAGCAGCAGTTCGGCGAGCAGCACGTAGGCTGCTGCTCCATCTTCGACGTAAAAGTAGTCCCGCACAAACTGGCCGTCCGACCGGATCACCGGACGTTCTCCCCGCAGCACGGAACGAATCGTCCCAGGCACAATGCGGTTCCAGTTCAGGTCGCCGCCGCCGTAGAAATTTCCGCAGCGCGTAATGGCTACGGGCGAACCATACGTCTTGCCGTACGCCTGGGCGATCAAATCCGCGCATGACTTGCTCACGTCATATGGATGGCGCCCTTCCAGGGGCGTGTGTTCCGAATACGGTAGCTTGTCCTGATCGCCGTAGGCTTTATCCGAAGATGCCACTACCACCGCCTTCACGGCCGGAGATCGGCGGCACGCTTCTAGCACACTCCACGTTCCCGCAATATTGCTCTCAAAGGTAGAAACGGGATTGCGATTGGCAATGCCGACGATAGTCTGGGCGGCCAGATGAAAAACAGTGTTGATCTCGTATTCGCCCAGCGTGCGTTCAATCAGTTCGCGGTCGCAGATGTCGCCGCGCACTACTTTCACGTGATCAAGCGTCCCGCTGCGAACCACTTCACTTTGCGGTACCCAGTCGCGTACCAGGCAAACTACATCGGTACCCGCTTCCACCAAACTGCGTGCGAGCCAGCTACCCACCAGCCCGGTGGCGCCCGTTATCAGAGCAGGTCGGTCGCGCCACACTGCGCTGCTCATGCCCACTTCTTCCAGGGCGCTTCGCCTGACTTCCACAAGTCGTTCAGAACCTGGTATTCGCGATACGTGTCCATTGCGAAAAAGAATCCCTGGTGATGGTAGGCCATCAACTCACCTTTCTCGGCGAGCCGCTCCAGCGGTTCGCGCTCAAGAACGCATTGATCGCCATCGAGATAGTCGAAAATTTTGTTTTCGAACACGAAAAAGCCCGCGCTTGCCCAGGCGTCGGATTTCGGTTTTTCGATAAAATTCATGACTTGGTTGGATTGGTTAATGTCCAGAATGCCGAAGCGCGAAACGGGGCGGAAGGTCGTCACGGTCGCGATTTTTCCGTGGCTGCGGTGGAATTCCAGCAGTTTGCAAATATCAACATCGCTGACCCCGTCGCCGTACGTTACCATGAACCGGTCGCTGTCCTGGATATATTTCTGTACCCGCTTGACGCGTCCCCCGGTCATCGATTCGGCACCCGTTTCCGCAAGGGTTACGAAATAATCCTGCTCTTCGTGGTTACCGTTATATTGAATCTGCGACTTCTTTCCGAGGCAGATTGTGAAATCGTTATTCATCGCCTCATAGTTGAGGAAATACTCCTTGATCATATTGCCCCGATAGCCTAAACAGAGCACAAAATCGCGGAAGCCATAATGCGCGTACAGCTTCATAATGTGCCATAGAATGGGGCGGCCGCCGATGTCGACTAGCGGTTTCGGGCGGAACTCGGTTTCTTCGCGGAGGCGCGTGCCCAAGCCACCGCAGAGAATGACTACCTTCATCCGAGAATTATACTTCGGATGCGTAAAATGGCCGTCTCAACAATAGCCGTTCGCGCGGAACCATTCAACCGCACGGGCGAGGGCGGCATTCACAGGACCCGGTGAGAAGCCGAGTTCTCGCGCAGCTTTAGCGTGCGTGACAAACATCTTTTTCCGAGCCATCCTGACGCCTTCGAGTGGAGCGATTGGTGGATGGCCGGTGATGTTGGCCCAGGCCGTTGTGATCACTCCGGTTGCGTACGCGACGGCGTATGGTAGCTTGACCTTCGGCACGGGCCTGCCCGCGATAATTGCCAGACGCGCCAGAATCTGTTCCAGCGTGAGATTCTCGCAACCGAGAATATAGCGTTCACCCGCTCGGCCCCTTTCGGCAGCTTGCAGATGACCGATCGCAATATCTCGCGCATCAACCAGGTTCAGGCCGGTATCGACGAAAGCCGGTAAATTGCCGCGCAGGAAATCGACAATAATCTTGCCGGTGGGCGTTGGCTTCCAATCATGATCGCCGATGGGAGCCGTCGGATTCACGATCACAATGGGGGCCCCGCCGCGCGCTCTTTCGAGTGCGGCCTCTTCGGCAAGCCACTTCGAGCGCTTATAGTGTCCGGCCATATCAGCAATGCTTACGGGTGTAGCTTCATCGCCATTCTGGTCCTTTGGCATGCCGATACAGCCAACCGTGCTGGTGTAAATGATCTTTTCGATTCCGGCCCGCTCGGCAGCATCGAGAACATTGCGTGTGCCGTCGACATTTGAGCGGTAGAGTTCCCGCGGATCTTTAGTCCAGAGGCGGTAATCAGCCGCGACATGGAAGATGTATTGGCAGCCCTGCGCCGCTCGGGCTAGCGATTCCTGATCGCGGAGGTCGCCGTCAACGCGCTCTACGTCCAACTCGCGGATTTGGCTGCCCGGACGGCAAAGCGCGCGGACACGATGCCCACGTTCGGCGAGGACACGAGCTACGTGCCAGCCCAGAAAACCACTGGCGCCCGTGACTAAGGTGAGAGGCAAGATGACAAGGACGTCCTAGCGGAACGCCCAGGTCATCAGCTTCAAGGTGTCAGTCAATTTCGAATTGATGCCGAGTGCGGCGGATGGCTCGTACCCGCAATGCACCATGCAGTGATCGCAGCGCGGATCGTTTCCTTCGCCATAGTGATTCCACTGCGTCTTGGTCATCAATTCCTCAAAGGTGCCGTAATGGGCGTCGGTAATCAGGTAGCATGGACCCTTCCAGCCCTTTACGTTATAGGTCGGGTTCCCCCAGGCGGTGCACGGCAGCTTGCGGTCGCCTTTCAAAAAATCCAGATAGGTCGGGGTGTTGTTAATCCGGAAGCGTTTGGCCAGGCGGTCGATATCGTGAAATTTCTCGACGATATCATCGCGGGTCATGAAAATCTCGCGCTGATTCACTGCGGAGTATCCGTATGCGGGAGAAATCAGAAACCCGTCGACATGAAGACCTTCGAGGAACGTGAAAAGCTCCTCGATCTCCTTCATGTCAGTCTCTTTGTAAACCGTCGTGTTGGTACAGACCTTGAAGCCGTTCGCTTTGGCGGTCTTGATCCCCTCAATGGCCTCCTTGAAAACACCTTCGCGCTCTACGGCCAGATCATGATTCTTTTCCATGCCGTCCAGGTGAACATTGAAGAAAAAATGAGAATCTGGTTTGAACTGCTTGATCTTCTTGCGGATGAACATGCCGTTGGTGCAAAGGATGATGTTCTTGCCGCGCGCCAGAATCTCGGTGCAGAGCCGGCCGATTTCGGGATAAAGCATCGGTTCGCCTCCGCATATGGAGACGGTAGGTGCGCCGCACTCATCGACAGCTTTCAGGCATTGCTCCACCGTGAGGCGCTGGCTGATGGTGCTCTCGTACTCACGAATGCGGCCGCAGCCGGTGCAGGTCAGATTGCAGGCGTGCAGAGGCTCTAGCATCAGCACCAGCGGAAAGCGCTTGTTGATCATCGGATGCTCAAAGGCCGGTTCGTCGGCCGCGCGCGCATGCATGATGATCTTAAATGGGTTGGCGGAGTCGTCGGTACTGGTGATATTCTTCTGCCACTCCGGGCGCGGACTGAACTTGTTCTTCGCAATATAGGCGCCCATACCTACGGTCATGGACAGCGGAAATCTCATAGTGAATTCCTCAATTCGAAGTGCCTCATTTCATTGCCACCAGCTCTTCGCGAGAAGAACCGGTTGCTTTCATGTATGTGGCTAGAGCCAGCAGCGGAAACGTATTCCGGTAATCGGTATACGCCAAATAAAAGACTCTGGGAAATCCCGTTCCGGTGCAGTAGTCTTCTTTCCAGGTGCCGTCCGGCTGTTGTGTTCGTACCAGATATTCGACGCCGTTATAGAGGCTTTCGCTTCGGATATCGTCTCCAGCCAGCAGGGCGAGAATGGCCCAGGCGGTTTGCGAAGGCGTGCTGGGATTGGGAACAAAGCAGCCCTCATCATAGCTGGCACAGCTTTCGCCCCAGCCACCGTCCCGGTTTTGATAGGCGCGGATGAATTCCAGCGCGCGCTGGATGCCGGGCTCATTCTCACTCAGGCCGGCGGCGCGCAGGCCCCGCAGCGCGAGGAACGTGCCGTAAATGTAATTCACTCCCCAGCGGCCGTACCAGCTTCCGTCGCTCTCCTGCGAGCGCAAAAGATAGTCCGTAGCGCGCTGCACGGCGGGATGACTCCTTCCCATTCCGCAGCGCATCAGCGCTTCCAGAACTCGCCCGGTGATGTCCGGACACGATGGATCCAGCATGGCGTTGTGATCCGCGAATGGCACATGACTTAGAATCTTCCAGTTGTTATCAACGTCGAACGCCGCCCAGCCGCCGTCTTTGCCCTGCATGGCAAGCAGCCAATCGATGGCGCGTTTTCCACACGCCTGCTGTGTGGCTGCATCCGACCCGCGCGCCTTCTCAAACGCGAGCAGCACCATCGCGGTATCGTCCACGTCCGGATAAAAGTCGTTGTTGAACTCGAAAGCCCAGCCGGATGGTTCGGCTTCGGGCCGCTTGGCGCTCCAGTCGCCTCTGCGGCGAACCTCCTTCGAGAGCAGCCAGTCCGCCGTACGGCGCAGAGCTGCGGCGGGGGGATCCTCGGTTTCGGCAAGCGCGAACGCCGCAATGGCCGTGTCCCACACTGGCGAAAAGCAAGGCTGCATGTAGAAGCCGCGCTCCTCGTCATCCACCATCAGGTGTTCGAATTGTTTTTCGGCTTCGACACGAACCGGATGATCGGCTTTGTAGCCCAGCACGTCCAGCGCCATGACGGCATACTGCATTGAGGGATAAATGGCGCCCAAACCGTCGGAAGCTTCGAAATGCTGGATCATCCATTCCGCGCATTTGTTCATTGCGTATGTGCGGATGGACTTCGGCCCAAGCCTTTCGTAGGCTTTCAAACAGCGATCAAGAACCAGGAAGCAATTGCGCCAACTAAATGATTTCCGGCCCCGCTTTGGGAGCATCGGCGCGCCGGGAAGATAAAGTTCCTGCAAGTTGAATCCGGCCGGCACAGGGCGCTGCGGATTGGCCGCATGCACAATGGAAAGCGAAACCACTATCGCGCGCGTCCAGGACGACATCTGATAGATGAAGTTGAACGGCAGCAGGATGATTTCAGGCGGAATGGACGGGCAAGCGGACCGCGGGAAGAGATCAAACAAGCTGAGGTTTATGTGAACGTAGCTATTCGCCGCTTGCAGGCCGCCCAATTTTAGAATGCGGTCGCATAACCGCCGCATGCGCGGGTCAGTGGCGGGAATACCAGCTACTTTCAGCGCAAAATAGGCCTTGATCGAGGCGTTGACCTCAGACGGTCCGTGCAGGTAAATATTGAATCCGCCATCATCTAGTTGCCGCGCCAGAATTGCATCGACTGCCCGGTTCACTTTTGCGCGCGTGGGAGGATTCCAGACTCCATCGACAGGAGGATGAAGCCAGAGCTCCATCATGATGTAATCGGATTCAAGCGTACTGTCGGCGCGAAGATCAGCCCACCAGAAACCCTCTCTCGACTGCCGCCGCAAAAGCGCGGATGACGCCTTCCGGATCGCATCCGCGGCAGCCAGGTTCAGGGAATCTGAGATCTGCAGACTTGACTTCATCGTTTGGGCTGTCATTCAGATCAAGTACGAACGGTATGAAGGCGGGGTGTAAAGCTTTCCAGGTCGGAAGGAAGCGTAAAGCGCACATCTTCTTCCTTTATTTCTGCCTCTTCCAGTTCTGCGTACCCATGTGTTCGCAAATGGTTGATCAATTCTTCGACAAGATGTTCCGGAGCCGAAGCTCCCGCCGTGACCGCCACCGTGTCAACGCCCTCGAGCATGCGCGCCTGGACCTCGCTCGAATCGTCCAGAAGATACGCAGGTATTCCCGCCTTCTCACAAACCTCAACCAGCCGCCGGGAATTCGAACTGTTTTGCGACCCCACCACCAGTAGGGCCTGGCAAAGCGGCGCTACGGCTTTGACGGCTAACTGCCGGTTTTCCGTTGCGTAGCAAATGTCCTGGGTCTTCGGGCCAATGATCTTCGGGAACCGCTCCATCAATCGCTTCACAATGTCCTTCGTTTCGTCCAGCGATAGAGTGGTCTGCGTGAGATAAACCACGCGCTCAGGATCTTTGATTTCCAGGCGATTGACGTCTTCCACATCCGACACTAGAGTGGTGTTCTCCGGAGCCTCGCCTAAGGTTCCAATCACCTCGTCGTGATCGCGATGGCCGATCAGGATGATCGTGTAGCCCTGTTTTGCGAATCGCACTGCTTCCAGATGAACTTTCGTAACCAAAGGACAAGTGGCGTCGATTACTTGCAGCCGCCGTTCTTTGGCTTCAGCGCGAACCGCCGGCGATACTCCGTGAGCGCTGAAGATGACCCGTGCAGACTCCGGAACTTCGCCGAGTTCCTCTACAAAAACCGCTCCGGCGCGGCGCAGTTCATCCACTACATGGCGGTTATGGACAATTTCCTTGCGGACGTAGATCGGAGCACCATACAGATCGAGAGCGATTTTAACCACATCGATCGCACGCACCACGCCCGCGCAGAATCCCCGCGGTTTGAGCAAAATAATCTTTTTCAGGACGTTGCTCACGGGTGAGAAATTGGAAGGAGTTGCTGTCTCGTATGCTAGTCCGGTAGGGGGCATAGGAACAGCTTAAGTATAACAAGTGCTTTTGTTTTCAGCGATGAAGAAAGGCCAATGGGCAGATTCACCAGGGAAGGGGTCGAAACCGGCATTGAACTGCGACATCGACGGGCTAATGTAGATTTACTAGCGGCCCGAACCCCTCCTGGTAGCGCAAACGCAACGCGTAGTCTCCATCAGGAGGGTGCGGTTCACACGCAAGAACGTAGGCGGCTACCACGGCCAACCCAGAGCTTTGCCCGGAGAGCACCTTTCGCCAACCTGAGATTCCTAACCTTAGAACTGATCCGGCGATCTGGCTCCTATCGGTGCATAGCTCCTCGCGCCGGATCACTCCACATTGAGTCCTAACGTCGGGGCATCCCGGCCGTAGTGTTCGAATCCAGTTAGGACGCGCTAGTCGAAGCGTTGGTATCCAGAACTACACGTCCGAAACCTTGCGCAGGGCTCGATCCAGGTCGCTCCAAAGATCCTCAACGGCTTCGATACCGACACTGAGCCTCAACAGCGTCGGAGGTAGGTGCTCCTGGCCAAGAATGGCGGCCCACCGTTCGATTGTGGACTCGACCGCACCCAAGCTGGTGGCATGTTGTATGAGCCGGAGGCTGGCACACACGGCATCGGCGCCGGAGGCGTCACCGCGCACATCGAACGAGATGATCGTGCCGGAGCCTTTCAGTTGTCGTTTTGCAGCAGCGTGAGTTGGATGGCTCGGGAGACCGGGATAGCGCGTCAAAGTGACACGTGGATGGCGTGCGAGGCGCTCGGCCAATGTCATCGCATTGCACTGCGCCCGTTCCAACCGCAGTGCTAATGTTCTTGCGCCGCGCACCGCAAGAAAGTCTCTAGGGAGCCTGGCGTCGCACCCATGAGCTCTCGTGTGTGCCGAAGCCCGCGAGTAGATTCATGTCGCGCATGCTAACGACTCCGCCGAGCAGATCCGAGTGTCCACCAATGAACTTCGTGACGGACTGTACGGCAACATCAGCTCCGATCGCGAGCGGTTGCTGATTGAGCGGCGTAGCGAATGTGTTATCCACACCCTGGACTTGCCTCCATTTTTGGCACAAAAAGTTAAGGGCTCAAAATTCATCGAATGGAGAATTTGAGTCATGGGGTTATCGCGCCGGAAGTTCACAAAAGAGTTCAAGATTGCCGCGCTGCGGCAGTTAGATGGGGGTGTTTCGATTGCAGCTGTTGCCCGATCGTGTGAGGTCAATCCAAGCCTGCTGCATCGCTGGCGGCGGGATTTTCAGCAGTCACCCAAACAGGCTTTTCCCGGTTTGGGTAAGAAGAGAGCCGACGAGAACCAGGTAGCCGAGTTGGAGCGGAAAATCGGCCAGCAGGCGTTGGAGATCGATTTTTTGAAACGGTGCTTGCGGCGCATCGAAGAACAGCGGATGCTGCAGGCGTTAACTGGAAAGCCGCTATCTACCGGCAGGTCCGGCAAGAAATGAGTGCCAACGAGCTGCCGATCGAGCGGATGTGCGATCTGGCGGGAGTGAGCCGAAGAGGTTTCTACCGCTTCGAGCCCGATGCGAAACCTGCCGAATGCGATATGGATCTGCGGGATGCGATACAACGAATCGCGCTCGAGATGCCGAGCTATGGGCGGCCGCGAATCACCGCCGAGTTAAGGCGGCGTGGTTGGGTGGTGAACCCCAAGCGGGTTCATCGAATCATGCGCGAAGATAATCTGCTCTGCGTGCGTCGTCGGAAGTTCATTGTGACCACCGATTCACGGCATGGCTTCCGCATCTATCCCAATCTTGCCGGCGAGATGAAGCTGACCAACATCAACCAGCTTTGGATTGCCGATATCACGTATATTCGCCTGGAGACCGAGTTCGTGTATCTGGCTGTCGTTCTGGATGCCTTCTCGCGCCGGGTGATCGGCTGGGCTCTGGACCGCACGCTGGAGGCGAAGCTCACGGTAGCAGCGCTGAAAATGGCCGTGTCGTGCCGAAGTGTGAAAGGGGGCCTGGTGCATCATTCCGATCGCGGCGTTCAGTACGCAGCAGACGATTACACCGGCTTGCTCGATCAGCACGGCATTCAAATCAGCATGGGCCGCAAAGGAAATCCTTACTACAATGCGCGGACGGAGAGTTTTATGAAAACTCTAAAATATGAGGAGGTTTACCGGCAGGAATACCGCGACTTGTCCGACGCGCTTCGATCGCTCCGGCGTTTCATCGAGAAGGTCTATAACCAAAAGCGGCTACACTCGGCCTTGGGTTATCTGCCATCGACAGAGTTCGAGGCGAATCTGCTGGTGACAAGGAATTGCACGGAGGCCGCTTCGCGGCAGCTTTCTGTATGAGTTCTTTCAGGCATCGGGAAATCTTTCGTCCGATGTGATTCGACTGATCGGGGAACGGCCGAGCAGCCGCTCCCCCGCTCATCGTCTCGATGACTTTCCAGTTGGCTATTCCTCGGCGAGTTGCACTCCTGCAGCGCTCGCCTCCGCTTCGCCAACTGGCATTCATTCTGCAACACAAAACCGCCGTCGGCAAAGAAGTTTTCAGCCAACGGCGAACAGTGTCTTAACTTTTTGTGTCACCCCAGGGGACAACCGCAACACCGTTCTATAAGAGCTGCTAGGTCAAAAAGAGCCGCTACGTCAAAACGTTCCGGGCAGCAGCCACTCTCGACACTAAAGATAACGTCCAAAAACCTTCCAGCTAATGCCGAGCGATAGAGGTAGCGACCACCATTCCGAAGTTCATGAAACCATTGAGGGTGCTTTAACGGCCATAAATTGGCCCGCCCCGTGCAAATGGAACCGGGTCAGCGTTGAGGCCGCTGAGGTGTCGTATGAGGTTCAAGACAGCAGAAGAAGTTGTCGGCGTCTTCGCTCCGGATTACTCGAACGGTGAGGAAAACTCTGCTGCCGGCGCAGCGGGCGCGCCGCTTGAAGTTTTTTACTCGTACTCGCACAAGGATGATGAATTTCGCATTGCTCTTGAAAATCATCTAAGCCTATTGCAGCGGCAAGGCCTTATCACTGCTTGGCATGATCGGAGAATCGGCCCTGGAGGCGAATGGAGGGAGCAAATAGATTCTCATCTTCGTTCGGCCGATCTCATACTTCTCCTCATTAGTGCCGATTTCCTTGCGTCCGACTATTGCTTCGATGTTGAGCTTAAATGCGCACTGGACAGGCACAAAGCCGGTGCAGCGCTAGTTATCCCGATTGTCGTTCGGCATGTTGACTGGTCTGAGGCGCCCTTTGCTGGTCTGCAAGCTCTACCTCGAGATGGGAAAGCAATCTCGTCGTGGCCAGATCGGGATGAAGCATTGATGAACGTCGCGCAAGGTGTTCGTGCGGCCGTGCAAAACCAAGCGTCTCACAGAAGGCGGCGTGCGAGAAAATCGCTGGCGCAGAACGGCACTCCCGCCGTGAAAAGGACTTGGCGGAGCGGTAAGGCAATAGGAGTCAGTGCCGCGAACCTCCTGCCGATTGTACTCGGTTCCCTTTGGGCTCACTCCTCAAACGGGCTCTCCACCTTGCCTAAGGACACTACCGTTGCAAATAAATTGGAACGCGGGAAGTATCTGTACTCGGAGAAAAAGTACGAGGCCGCCTCAGAGTTGTTCAGGCAAGCTGCCGGAAACGGAAGCGTGGAAGCGGCAGACGACCTTGGGATCATATATGAGTTCGGCCTCGGCACTCAGCCAGATTGTAAAGAGGCAAAAAGGTGGTTCCAGAAAGGCGCGAAAGGAAATAGCAGTACCGCGATGGATCACCTCGGGATGCTTTTTGAACACGGATGCGGCGTGAAGATAGACAACGAGGAGGCTAGGCGCTGGTTCGAGGAAGCTCGAAGCTCGGAAACGCTGATGCCATGAACAATTTGGGCTGGATTATGCAAACAATCTGGGAATAGCGACGGACTACCAGCAAGCAATGAAATACTTCCGGAAACGGCAGATCGCCAGAACGGTGATGGGATGAATAACATAGGATGGCTATACCAGAACGGCTGGGGTGTTCCCAGCAGGGACTTGCAGGAAGCAGTCCGTTGGTTCAGAAAGGCAGCAGCTGCGAAGAGTACGTTGGGCATGAATAGCTTGGGCTGGGCAAATGAGAACGGCTTAGGTGTTCCAATCCGCGATTACCGACAGGCAATGCAATGGTTCAGGAAAGCAGCCGACGCCGGAAGCGGCTTAGGCAGCAGTTGGGCGATGAACAACATTGGCGACATGTACGAGAAGGGCTACTCGGGTGTCGCTACTGCCGAAGAGGCAATTAAATGGTATAAAAAGGCTGCAGAAAACGGATTCGAATTGGCCAACTCGAATCTAGAGCGCCTGGGCATCCACTTTCCCGAAGACAGACCGTGCTGCCCCATAACGCTAACTTGAGACCATCATCAACTTGAGATCATCGTCGTTTGCTGACCCGCTTGGGCTCTGACGCAACCGGCACCCGAATTGCACCTTTCACGCCGATAGGTGACACATCGAGCGGACTTGAGATTGCCCCTGAAAAAAAAAAAAAAAAAAAAAAAAAAAAAAAAAAAAAAAAAAAAAAAAAAAAAAAAAAAAAAAAAAAAAAAAAAAAAAAAAAAAAAAAAAAAAAAAAAAAAAAAAAAAAAAAAAAAAAAAAAAAAAAAAAAAAAAAAAAAAAAAAAAAAAAAAAAAAAAAAAAAAAAAAAAAAAAAAAAAAAAAAAAAAAAAAAACGCCCGTTTCCGCCACAGTCGCAGTCCACCGGCGCGAGCCCGGGCGAAGCAGCACGACATCCGCATATTGCGGATCTCTCAACCGAACATTCAGCTTTTCAGGAGAATCATCGCCAGTGCGAGCGTGACATGTTGGTCCTTTTGAATCGCCGTGACATATTCCATCTGCTGCCTTCCACTCAGAGTTCCCGTACGACTGCAACGTGAGATCCAGACCTAAACTCAACCCGCAACGGCTCTGCACTCTGTGCCCTCGCGATGTTCCCTCCCAAAACGAACAAGTGGGCAAACGTCATCAGCAGCGGTATCACCGAGAATGCACCCATCAGACCTTCCAATGTTCACTCTATGCCTCACAAACGGGCTTCAGAGGACGTTAGGATTCGAAGTCCGTATAGGTCCCGAATCCGCATTGCATCATGTGAGCGGCGGTTTTCGAGACCGGTCTCCCCGAAGTCGACTTCTGGACAACCTCAAAGAATTCAGATCCGCCGATATGCGCGTTATGCGACCGCTACTCGGAAAATAGTAATTAATGCGCGCCGGGGCCGCGGTGTCGGACAACGCTCCATCTCGCGCACTACTGCAAACCAGGTCATTACTGTTCCCGGATCGCCGCCATGCCGCGGAACCACGCCCGTGCGTCGTAGGGGCCGTCGTCGCTCAGCACGGAGACCGGACATTCCCTCAATTGGTGCTTGTATCGGTGAAGGCTTTCCTCGCCCCGTCCTATCGGAACTCACACGTGCTCTGCCCTTCGAAACAATTCCTGCACGGCGGGAGATCCGATAAACAATGCGCGAAGCTTCTCATCCTCCAGGTTTCCTGCGATTGACTGAACTACCCTCCAAGCTCTCTCGTAACTTTCGCCCGCCAATCTGTCGCCCGACTGCAAACGCAACCGGCCAAGTAAAGAATAGATCCTCCATTCCACGACAGGAACGGGGTAGGCGGCCAGCAAATCGAGCGCCGTGTTTAAGTGCGCATTCGCTTCAGCGAGGTCATCACGCGCGATGGCGGCTTCAGCAAGCAGCTTGTGGGCGACTGCTACGTACTTCCGGGCTTGGTAATGGGTCGAGCATTTCAACAGAAGCTGTGCGTAACTCTCCGCTTTATGCAATTCCCGCTGCGAAAGGTGATGAGTAGCCAAGCCGGCAACCAATCTGAGCCTGAAGCGCCAGCGCGACCAGACGTCTCCTTCGAGGATCGCTTCAGCGTTTCCAAACGAGCTTAGAGCTTTCTCCGGATCATTCGCCTGAGTGCGATCGAATCCCAGGTTGATGAGCGAGTTGGTTTCCGCCTCGCTAACCTTACTTGCGCGCGCAACTTGAAGACCTTCCAGATCGTACTTCAACGCCTGGTCGAAATTCTCCAACTCGCGGTACACCCATGCGATGCAGTTGGGAATCTTCGCTTGCCAGTACTGCTCGCCATTGCGCCGCGCCATTTCGGTGGCTTGCTGAAGCACGGCTAGTGCTTCCGAGATCCTGCCCATGTTCCCGAGGCTCAGCCCCAGGAAAAACTGTGTCTGAAGAAGCAGGAGCCCGTGCCGCAGGTCTGAAGCGAGCTCAAGCGCCTCGACTAGGACCTCTCTCGCGCATTCATATTCAGACTGGAAGAAGTACAGCTGACCCCGCCAGGCCAATCCGTCAAGCAGGGCCCTCTTGTAATCGAGTGTTCTCGCAACTCGGATGACTTCGTCGAGACCCCGCTTGGCTTCGGCGAGTTCGCCCACGATATCTTGCCTCATCGCGATGAAAGCGATCGTCTCGACACGCAAGCGTTCGTCGCCCAGTCTTCCGCAATGCGCAGGGCTTCACCAGCGCACTTGTCCAGCTCATCCAGACGATGCGCGTAAAAGTAGACTTCGGCGAGAGCATTGAGCGCGCTGTGCTGCCTCGGCTCGGTCGCCCATGGCCCGGGCGTGATGCAACAACTTGGTGAAGTCTTGAATCGCATCATCGAACTGACCAGTCGCGAGGTAAGCGGCGCCGCGCCTCTGACAAATTACACAAAGCGCAGAGGCCTGTTCTTCGGACGCCAGCCTCGGGACAAACTCCAGCACGCGACTGTAATGCTCGAGTGCCTTCTCATTGGCATGGATTTGCGTGGCATTGTCTCCCGCCTTGATGAGGAACTCCACCGCGCGCTTGAAGTCCCGACCGCGCTCGAAATGGATAGCAAGTTGGGTCGCAAGCCGAGCCGCCTGCTCTCGGTAAAGCCGAATCATCAGATCACCGGTCTCCCAATGCAAAAGAGTCCGACGCTTCTTCACCAGGTCCTGGTAAACCGCGTTCTGATAAAGCACATGCGTAAATCGATAACGCGTGGTGAAATGTTCCGTCGGGCAGCTCTTCCTCTCCAATCGTCTGGATCAGGCGATGTACTTTGTCCAGACGATCGAGCCGTTCTTCCAAAGCCATGTCGTCCGTGTCCAGTAAGCCGGCCAGTAGGGCGGAAGTGAACTCCTCGCCCTGAATGCTGGCGTACTCGAGCGCGCGCAGGTCAACCGCTTCCAAAACCCCAATCTTCCTCTGGATCATTTTGCGAACGTTCACCGGAACTTCCAGATCCAGCTCCGATAGCGGGCGTGTCAGGCTCCAGTACTCACCGATTCTGGCGATATCTCCTCTCTCAATCAGGAACTGCACCAGGCTGGTAGCGAACAACGGCTGCCCTTCAGTCTTGCGGTGGATCAGGACAGCCAAATCCGAATCGAATTGGTTAGGAGCGAAGCGGGTGTTTAGATACTCTGAGAGAGCTTCCTGGCTAAGCAGGCCGAGCGCCATCTCCTCGCATTGATTATGGGTCTGCGTCTCCAGTAGGAAGGTCTTGAAAGCGCGATTTCCGCGCTCGATGTCTGCTGGCCTGAAAGTCCCCGTCACGAGTAGCCGGTGGTTTCCCACGTCGTGACACAGGCGCCGGAGTAAATCTGTGCTCGACGGGTCAGCCCAGTGAAGATCCTCGAAGTGCAAAACGAGCGGCGCGGCGGATGCCAGTGCTCCCAGCGCGTCTACCATTTCTCGCAACATGCGCTCCTTGGTTGCGCCGACCGTTTCGCGGTAGAGTCGCTCCCGCGCGCCGTCTGAAGCGAAAACCGAGGGGAATTGCAGACACCACGTTGGTGCGTAAGAGCGCAGCACGCCGGCAACAAATTCCCGGTCAGATCCCGATAGCAGGGCGGAGAGGGAGTCAAGAACCGGCAGATACGGCTCACCCGCGCCATATTGCTCCAGGCAACGGCCCTGAGAGAGCTTGGCTGCGGGATACCGGGACCGCACAAGGCGCAAGAAAGCGTTGGAAAGAGCCGTCTTTCCAATACCAGGCTCGCCCGTGATGAAGATCATGCGCCCGAATCCCTGTACCGCTTTAGTCAGGGACGTCTCCAATTTGCGCAGTTCGGGCGCGCGCCCCACAACAATGTCCGAGTCGACCTCAGCGGAATTCGGCGATCCCTGAGTAAATGGCAGCGAATCCGCCGAGCGCCGCTCGCTGGCAGCAAAGCGATATCCCCCGGTATCGCTGGGCTGGAATCCGTTCGGCCCGCTAGCTTCGTTTACCGTAGCGACGAACGGTTGCGCGTCCACTTGTTCAGTTTGGTCCTGAGCCGTTCCGGTAGCACCGGCTGGCAGTTCTTCTCGCTTGACCCCCTTCACTCCAGCAACCGGATCTCGTACGGATACGGAAACAAGGAAACGGTACCCCCGTCGCGCGATCGTTTGGACAAAGCGGGGGTTCTCCGAGTTGTCACCTAGCGCTTCACGTATCTTCCACACTGCGCTACTGATCGCGTTATCGAAATCGACGAATGTGTTGTTGGGCCATAGACCGCGGCGAATTTCGTCGCGCGTCAGAAGTTCGCCAGGCCGATCCAGGAGGAGGGTAAGAATCTGAACTGGCTGCCCCTGAAGCTGGATCTTTACACCGTTCTTACGTAGCTCACCGCAGGACCGGTCCAGCTCAAAGGCGCCGAACTGGAAAGTTCGGTTTTCTACCTCGGTTGCCATCGAAATCCCCTTCCAATTTCGTGGGATGCATCTCGCAGATAGCTATGGCCACCCTTAACGGCTGCCTCTTATACTTTCGCGAGCACAGCAAGCCGAAAGAGAACGTAACCAAGCAGTCCGTCTTTTTAACAACTTACATCGACAACTTCTTTTAAGGATTGAATCAATTCTAATCCATTGAGCCCGAGGCGGCAATCGCTGAGCATTGGATCTGTATTCGAGCTCATTAAAGGTTCAACTCGAATGCGGGAGGTTCACATGAAAGTATTCACAATTGGGCTCTTCACCCTTATTTCTGCGCTCACGTTCGCGCATC
>CAWCIF010000003.1:0-392115 GCA_963795545.1 uncultured Acidobacteriaceae bacterium
CCATAGTCCGTACCCGAGCACCACCACTGGCTCTCCACCGGGCTTCTGATCGTCCGCCGGGGTCAGCAGGCGTCCGCGCCACGGCTTTACCTTCAGAACATCAAAGAAATTGCCCGAGACCAGTTCGCCGCTTGCGCGTTCGGCGTTCTGTCTCGCCGACAGGGTGACGACAATGCTCTTCTCAGCCAGAATTCCGTTAAAGATTGCCCGCTCGCAGCATCCAGATCTCTATACAGCGGATACGAAAAGCTGCTGTTCATTCCGTCGTTATAGGTGTGGCCGTTGTGGCGTCCGATGTCGTGCAGAATGACCAATTGCCCGGCATGCGGCACCGGTAGCGAATCGAGCACCACGTTCTTCATCAACGTGAAGATCATCGTCGTTGGCGCCGATTCCGAGTGCCAGCGAGAGAACCGCCATGCTTGCATATAAGGGCGCCTTGCGGCCCATTCGGATCGCCAGTCTTAGGTCGCGCGCCACCGCATCCAGCCACACAAGGAAAGCCGCGTCGAGTGATATTCTCATTTCGCAGCATCGCTCATCCATTATGCGCAAATATTTCCTGCTCTTATCCGCCCTAGCCGTCTCCGCAAGCGCCCAAATTCCGCAGGCGGAGATCTCGAACGGCGTAATCAAAGCGCAAATCTATCTGCCCGATGCCGTGAAAGGCTATTACCTCGGCACTCGGTTCGATTGGTCGGGCAGTCATCGGCAGCCTGCATTACAAAGGGCCACAATTATTACGGGCCCTGGTTCACGAAAATTCAGCCGGATGTTCACGACTTCATATTCAGCGGCCCGGAGATCATCGCGGGCGCATGCAGCGCGGCCGTCGGGCCCGTGGAAGAATTCAGCAGCGACGAACCGTTGGGATACGCCGAAGCAAAACCTGGACAAACGTTCATCAAGATCGGTGTCGGCGTCTTAAGAAAGCCCGACAACCGGAAATACGACAATTACCGGCTCTACCAGATTCTTGATTCAGGCCACTGGATGGTTTATCCGAATTCCGATTCCGTCAGGTTCGTCCAGCAGATCGAGGATCCATCCGCAGGCTATTCGTACCTATACACAAAGACCGTGCGCCTGGTTCCCGGCAAGCCTCAGATGACAATCGAGCACAGCTTTGAAAAATATCGGTAAGCGCGCCATCCGGACCAGCGTTTTCGATCACAATTTTCTGGTGCTCGATAAGCAGCCGATCGGCCCGGACTTCGTTATCTCCGTGCCGTTCACCATCAAGACCAACGAACCTCCCGACCGGGAGCTTGCCAAAGTCGCAGGGAAAACAGATTTTGTACAAGAAGCTGCTGCAAGGCAAAGATACCGTCGCCATTCCCATTCAAGGTTTCGGCAAAACCGCGGCGGATTACAGTATCACCATTGGAAACAAGAAAGTCGGCGCCGGGATGAAGATCACCGGCGATCGCCCGCTTGCTGATGAGGCGCTGTGGTCGATTCGCTCCGTGCTTGCAATGGAACCTTTTGTTGCTCTTTCTATCGAACCAGGCGGCCAATTCACCTGGAAATATATATATTCGTATTACTTACTTCCATGAAACACATCTCCGTTCTCTTACTCCTCGCAGGTTCTGCAGTGCGCAAACTACAGACTCGCGCATGGAGCAGATCATTCAATCCTATGTAAAGAACCATCAGTTTATGGGTTCGGTGCTCGTCGCCAAAGGCGACAACATGGTTCTGAATCAGGGCTACGGCTCTGCCGACCTGGAATGGAACATTCCGAATTCGCCCACGACCAAGTTCCGGCTGGGCTCTGTTACAAAGCAGTTCACCGCCGCCTGTGTGCTGCTGCTGGAAGAACGAGGCAAGTGGAAGGTTGGCGACCCGATCAAGAAATACCTGCCCAATTCACCCGCGGCGTGGGACAAGATCACCATATTCAATCTCCTGACGCACACCTCCGGTATTCCAAACTTCACCAGCTTCCCGGATTATCCGGATTCCGAAGCAACGAGTACGACGCCGGAAAAGCTGGTGGAGCGGTTTCGCAGCAAACCGCTCGATTTCCCGCCGGGCTCTAAGTGGAGCTACAGCAATTCCGGGTATGTGCTGCTCGGATACCTGATCGAAAAGGTTAGCGGGAAAACCTATCAGCAGTTCCTGCAGGAGAACATTTTCACTCCCCTGGATATGAAGGATTCAGGATACGATTCAAACACCGCCATCATCCTCCATCGCGCCTCCGGCTACACGCCTTCAGAACACGGCATCGAGAACGCCGGCTTCATCAATATGACCATCCCGTTTTCGGCGGGCGGACTCTACTCGACAACCGAAGACTTACTGAAATGGGAACACGGCCTGTTCGGAGGCAAGCTGCTTACCGCTGCATCTCTCAAAGAAATGACCACGCCTTTCAAGAACGATTATGCGTTTGGATTGGCCGTTACAACCGCGAATGGACGGAAGAAGATCGAGCACGGCGGAGGCATAGAGGGATTCAACACCGACCTCGCGTACTGGCCTGACGAAAAACTCGCCGTGATCGTGCTGGGCAATCTGAATGGTGGTGCGCCGGGCGAAATTGCCAGTCAGCTCGCAGCAACCATTCATGGCGAAAAAGTGATTCTTCCGTCTGAGCGGAAAGAGATCACGCTCACGCCGGAGCAGCTTGCGGCGTATGTCGGGACCTATCAACTGGCGCCCAACGTGGATCTGAAGATTATGCTCGAAGGCGATCACCTTGAGACCCAGCTAACTGGCCAGCCCAAATTTCCAATCTTTGCGGAAACTCCCACGTTATTCTTCCTGAAGGTCGTGGACGCGCAGTTGGAGTTTGCTAAAGACGCCTCAGGTAAAGTGACGCAAGTCACGCTGCATCAGAACGGCCACGATGCCGTCGCGCCGAAGAAATGAATGAGGCCCCACCCCACAGGCCACAGAAAACGATGGCCTGCGCCACCATGATGCATAAGCTTTCTTTGCTGCAGCCGCTAAGCGGTCATCTCCACGGCAGGTTCCTCAACTCGGGGCTTCGGCCGGTCCGCCAGATGAAGTCCGTGCAGTTTGCGATAGGTCGGGCTGCCAGACCAGAGCTGTTCGTGCGTTCCGACAGCTTCTATCTTCCCCTCAGTGAAGACGACCACCAGGTCTGCGTTGCGAACCGTTGACAGCCGGTGGGCAATGATGAAGCAAGTGCGGCCGCGGGTCATGTTGTCCATTGCGTCCTGAATCAGCCGCTCGCTCTCGTTATCCAGATGGCTGGTTGCTTCGTCCAGAATCAGAATTCTCGGATTTCTAACGATTGCGCGTGCTATGCCAATGCGCTGGCGCTCGCCGCCGGAGAGTTTCGCGCCGCGCTCGCCCACCTGGGTCTCGTATCCGCGCTCGGTTCGTTGAATGAATTCATTCGCGTGAGCCATGCGGGCGGCCTGCTCCACATCACCCACCAGAATGTGATCCCGGCCATAGCCGATGTTCTCGATGATGGTCCGCGAAAACAGCTCTACTTCCTGGGGAACTACCGCGATCTGGTCGCGAAGGCTGCGCTGGTTCAGATTCCGAAGGTCCTTGCCGTCGATGAGTATTGCGCCCTCTTGTGGGTCATAAAGCCGCTGCAGCAGATTCATCAATGTGCTCTTGCCCGATCCGCTGGGGCCAATGAGGGCGACCGTCGCGCCCACTGGAACCGAGAAATTAACGTTTTCTAGGGTCCAGCCATTGCCGCCGGGATACCGATAAGATAGATTGCGGAATTCGATTGAGCGCTCTACGGCCGGCAGTAGCTTCGCATTTGGGGCGTCGCAGACCTGGCGCCCTTGCTCCAGAATTTCGAACAGCCGCTCGGCGCGCGAAAGGTTCCGGCGCAGCTTGGGAAGAATGATCGAAAGCTGGGAGATGGGCCCATAAACCATGTCCTGCATGGCGATAAACAGGACATAATCGCCCACGCTGCAGCGGTGCGTCAGCACGAAATAGCCGCCCAGAGCGATTACACCTACGCGGCCGGCGGTGGCGATAAAACTCTGGACGTTTTCGACAATTGCCCAGAGCCGTTCGGCGCCGTAATGCTTCATTCGAGCAAAATGGAGCAGTTGCTGCTGCGTGCGGGATTCCTGCACCTCGCGGCCAAATTTCTTGACCACACGCACATTGCTCGCGATATCGTAGGATTCCTTCGTTACCGTCTCGAACGCCAGACTGACCTGCTGCTCGGTGTCGTGCATGCGCGGTCCCAGGCGGCTGATGGCCAGAACATAGGCTGGAAGCGGCGTGAAGACGATCAAGGCGATCCACGGATTCTTCATGAGTAGAGAGGCCAGAACTCCCACTACAATCAAAAGCGGTGGAATCAGGTTCTGACCCAGGATTTCGTTCAGAACGACGAAAATCGCCGTGCTGCCGCGATCGAGCGCGCCGACAATCTCGCCCGTGTTGATCTTGCCGTGATAGGCGCTATCGAGCGAAAGAAAATTTGCGAAGGCAGCCGTCTTTACGTCGTCCTCCGCTTGGGACGCGGCCAGCACAAGACGGTAGTTATAGACCGACCGCAGCAGCCGAGTAGTCGCGGTTGCGAGAAAAATGGCGATTGCCGCGGTGATTAGGGTGTGGATATTTCCGCCCTGGTGACCTTGGAGCGAGTGCAGGATACTGTCGATGATCCGTTGCGTGAGGAACGGAACCGCGATATCCAGCCCCGCTGCGATGAGGATAAGAATTCCAAGCCCGGCAATGGTACGGCGGCGTTTGCCGAGCAGGGATATGACTTTCCAACCAAGCCATCCCGAAGCCCCGACGGGCAATCTGTCTGGTACTGCTTGAGACATGAATTAGAAAGAGAGTGATCTAGGAAAGCAAACTTCTCAAACAAATTTGCGCCCCGGTTCGCTACCGTGATAACAAAGGCCAGTTCCCCTCTAAATGGCATGCTGCACTAGATTTCGTATTGGCATGGACAAATATTTTTGCTGAGCTTGTGATAGCGGCTCATTTGGAGATTCAATTCTGGCCGCCGCAATCGGGGATCGTGAGAGAATACCGCAGACTGGCTGAGCATGCTTCAAATGAGATTCAAAGCGCAAGGAGGACTAAATGTCTGGAGTTTCGAGAAGAGATTTCTTCAAGAGCGCGGCGGGGAGTGCCGCCCTGGCTGGGTTCGGGTCCGCGGCCGCATTGGAAGTTCGCGGTAATCCACTTGGGATGCCGATTGGATGTCAGACCTATCCCGTCAGGAGCATGATCGCCCACGATTTTCCCGGCACGCTCAAGCAACTCTCCGATGCCGGATTTCAAAGGGTCGAGCTGTGCTCGCCGTGGGGTTACGCGGACGCCGGATTTGCCGGACTCGCCAAATACAAGGGAGCGGAGCTGCGGCGAATTTTGGGCGATGCGGGCCTGGAATGCATCAGCTCTCATTTCGACATCAAGGAGCTCAGGTCGAATATGGCGGACCGAATTGCCTGGGCAAAGGATGTGGGGCTGACGCAAATGATGGTGCCGAGCCTGGACGGGCCGCGGAACCCGACCATGGATGACGTGAAGCGCGCGGCTGACGAATATAACAAAATGGGCGAACAATCGGCCCAGGCAGGCATCCAGCAGGGCCTGCACAATGAGGGTTTTGAGCTCTCGACCGTCGATGGCAAGCGGACCTATGACGTGTTATTCGATCTGCTCGATCCGAAGCTGGTCAAATTTCAGTTTCAGGTTTCCACGATCAGCCGCGGCTACGATGCAGCCCAGTACTTCACGAAGTACCCTGGCCGCTTTATTTCGATGCACGTGCAAGGCTGGTCCGCAAAAACCCGGAAAATCGTGGCGGTAGGCCAGGGCACTCTCGACTGGAGGGAGATTTTTACGGCGGCGAAAACTGGTGGGATTAAGAATTACTTCGTGGAGATGGACCTGGACCTGATGAGGGAAAGCGTTCCGTACCTTCGCAAGCTGCAGGTCTGAGGCAGGGGAGCAATGTCTGCCCAAAGGCGTCCCTCTGGCCCTCTGGGCGATCACTTCCCCTTGACTCGACCAGTGAGTGCCTTACTCTATAGGTCGAGGCTCGACTAGAGAATGGATGAGCGGCTGGATCTGCTTCAGGGCACCCTTGATTTGCTGATTCTGCAGACCGTTGCCCGCGGGCGGGCACATGGCCACGCCATCGCGCAATCCATTGAGCACAGATCGGACGAAGTGCTGCAAGTTGGACACGGATCTCTGTATCCGGCAATACAGCGGCTTCTGAAACAGGGGCTCATCGCGGCAGAGGATGGCCAATCCGAGAAGAACCGTAGAGCAAGATTCTACCGTCTCACCGCGAAGGGCAGGAGGAAACTTTTCACCGAAACGTCGAAATGGCAGCGGCTTTCCCAAGCGATTGGGCGCATTCTTAGTCCGCTGCCAGATGAAACCAAGTAAGAGGGGATGGCGATCATGGCCTGGTGGAAGCGCCGCAGCGATCAGTTGGACGGTGAGATTCAGAAGCATGTCGAGTTCGAGACGCGGGCAAACATCGACGCCGGGATGTTACCTGAAGAGGCGCGATACGCCGCACTGAGAAAGTTCGGCAACATTTCCTTGGCTAAGGAGGCGTCCCGGGAGATCTGGGGATGGCTCTGGCTGGAACGGTTATGGCAGGATTTGCGTTATGCCCTCCGCGGTTTCGGAAAGAGCCTGGGCTTCACTGCCGTTGCTCTCCTGTCGCTGATGCTGGGTATCGGAGCCAGCACCGCGCTGTTCAGCGTAGTATACGGAGTGCTTATTGCGCCCTATCCTTACGCCAAATCGAATGAGATATGGGCGCCGGCCGTGCTCGGCCCAAAAGATTCCTTGCACGGCTGGCACCCATACACGCGACGAGAGCTTCTCGAAATTGAAAAGATTTCAGCTTTTGCGGATGTCATGGCTACCAGCTATGAGCCGGTATTGCTAACTGGCGAAAACAGCCCGGAGCGCTTTTACGGAGTCCTTCTGACCGGTGGTGCTTTCAACTTCCTCGGAGTGAAACCGCTTATCGGCCGGACGATTCAGCCCTTCGATATTCGGGGCGGCGAGCCCGCGCCGGTTGCAGTGCTTAGCTATCAGTTTTGGCAGCGCGAGTTCAACGGTAGCCCAAAGGCTCTTGGCGCAAGGCTGGTTTTGAATGATGTGCCGCACACGGTAATCGGCGTGATGCCTCCGCGGTTCGGGTGGTATACAAACGAATCGTTCTGGCTGCCTATGCCGATGAACCTGGCCGATGAAAGCCCTATCAATGTGATCATGCGGCTGCGCCCCGGAGTCACCAAAAACATGGCCGAACAGCAGTTGCAAGGCTTGAATGTACAACTTGCGGCTGAAAACCCAAAGAACTTTCCGAAGGGCCGCTTACGGACTGTGTTGCGCAATTACATGGACATTACAGTGGCTAGCGGCGAGATGAGTTCAAGCCTGTATTTACTGCTTGCCGCAGTGGGGTTTCTCTTGCTGATCGCCTGCGCGAATGTCGCTAATTTACAGCTTGCGCGCACAACTACCCGGGCACGGGAGATCGCGGTGCGATTGTCAATAGGCGCAGGGCGTGGGCGGCTGATACGGCAGTTGCTCACCGAGAGCGTTCTGCTATCGGCATTCGGCGGCGCCCTGGGTGTTCTATTCGCGATTGCAGCCACGCAGGCCATTGCCGCATTGATACCGCCAGACTATGTGCCGAACGAGGCACGTATCACCATCAACGGTCACGTTCTTCTGTTTTCATTGGCGGTATCGGTGTTGACAGGCATCCTGTTCGGTCTGACACCCGCGCTGCGCTGCTCCCGGCCCGAATCTGGTCGCGGACCTGAAGGACGGCGGGAGGGGCGCCGCCGGCAGCGTTCGCGGGCAAAAGACGCGCACATGGCTGGTGGTAACTGAGGTGGCCCTTTCGGTGATTTTGCTGTCCGGCGCCAGTCTCGCGATTCGCAGTTTCGCCAACCTGCTGAGCATCCATCCCGGGTTCCAGCCGCAGAAGACGTTAATGATGGAGGTGCCGCTCCCGCCGAAACGATACGCAACTTTGGAAAAACGTAATACTTTCGATCGGAATCTGCTCGAGAGCGTAAGGAATCTGCCTGGCGTGGAAGCGGCTGCGATTGGAAACGGCGGTATGCCGTTTGGCGGACCGCGCTCGCCCTACTCGATTGGGAGGGCAATCTCCCGCGGAAGACCGCCGCATCATTCTCGGGCTGATCAGCAGCGACTATCCGCGAACCCTCGGAATCCCACTGAAAAGAGGGCGCACGTTGACGATGGCTGAAGTGGCAAATAGCAGCCACGTGGGTCTGATCAATGAAACTGCAGCCAAACTGTGGCCGGCGGGGGAAGATCCCATTGGCAGGCATATCAGCGTCGACTTGCTGACGAATCCTGGGTCCCCGGCCGTGCTTGTGGCCGCCGGAAACCAGCCCGAGGTGACCGTTGTTGGCGTTCTGGCTGACACCAAGAACGCCGGATTGCGAGATGCGACACTCCCGGCGGTTTACGTTCCGTACACCTTGGTTGCGCCGCCTTCCCGCGTGCTGGCCGTTCGAACATTCGGTGAGCCGTCCGCGATTTTGAATGCTGTGCGGCTGAAGATTCGAGGCTTGGACAAAGATCTGCCGCTGGGGCGTGCTATAACCCTCAAGGAAATGCTTGGTTTTGAAACGGTACAGCCGCGTTTCACCATGGCGCTGTTCACCTGTTTTGCGGTACTAGGGCTGGCCTTGGCCGCAATCGGAATTTACTGCGTCATCTCCTACGATGTGACACAGAGAATGCATGAGATCGGCGTTCGATTAGCGCTCGGCGCGACACGCGGCGATGTTCTGGCCATGGTGCTTCGAATGGCTGCCAAAGTTGCACTTCTCGGGCTTGCGATCGGCCTGTGTGGAAGCCTGGCACTTGAGCGGATTGTGAAATTCCAAGTATTCGCCGCGACTGGTTTTGACGCAATCTCCTTCGGGGCCGTAGTGATCGTACTCTCCCTTGTCGCGCTGCTCGCATCCTGGTGGCCGGCGCGCCGGGCCGGAGCGCTGGATCCGGTTACGGCACTCCGGCATGAGGCGTGAATGGTCGATCCGCTGGCCCGCTACTTATTCACCCGCCGCAAAGTCAGAGCATCCGGGCGCAGGTTCGCATTGCGCAGTTTTTTCCAGTCGTCGGTAATGTGAATCAACTTGCCTGTGATGTGGTTAGACTGCTCGGAGGCAAGAAAAGCTGCGTGCTCAAGCTGCTTGTCCGGCGAGACTCCGCCTGTCCGGCGCGTCTGCATGGCGGCACTGACCACCTTCGGCTCAAGCCTGCTTTCCGCCCGAATGATCTCGTCGGTCAAGTTCGTGTAGGCCGGGCCCGGGTCAAGGCAGTTGATCTGGACGTTGTGGTCCACCACCTCGGCTGCAACGGCCTCCACAAAGCGAACGACGGCTGTTTTCGAAGTCGCGTACGCCGAAAAATTCAAGCTTCGGCGGCACGTCGCTGTCGCACGCCAGAACGATGATTTTTCCGGCGCGCTTCTCGATCATGGATGGCAGAACCGCGCGACAGGAATGAACCACGCCGAGCAGGTTGATCTGTATGGCCTCGGTCCAGGCCTTGAGAGGCGTTTGGAGAAACCCGTTCAACGGGCCGGCGGTGCCCGCTGCGCAGATCAGCACGTCGATCGGACTGCCGAATACGACCCGGGCGCGGTCAACTGCCAGCGTCAACTGCTCGGGATCCGTTACATCCGCGCGGATACGCAAAGCGTTACCGCCAGTCTGTTCAATTTCGATGTGCGCCAGGTCGATCTCAGCCTTGCTCCGCCCGACCAGAGCGATTCTGGCGCCGAGCCGCGCGAACCCGAGCGCCAGGCGCTTGCCGATGCCGCGGCCGGCCCCGGTCACTAGAACATTCTTGCGTTTAAATTCGTCTGCGAGAAGTCCGGCGCTCATTTGCTTTCGCGTAGCCGGGGCAAACGTCGCCCCACTAAAGGGTAAACCAGAGCTGGCAGGCAGTCTCCTTAAACCCTGAAAATAATCTTCTTGCGCTATACTTTCCGGTAGCGGACGGCTTGTCCTGCCTTCGCAAACCACACACCAGAGGCGAATGAGTAAAGAAGACAGTATTGAAGTAACCGGAACGGTAGTGGAAAAATTCCCGAGCGGCTTATTTAGCGTTCAGTTGGACCAGGATCGAACAGTTCTCGCTCATTTGGCTGGTAAGCTTCGACGCAACCGAATCCGAGTGTTAGCCGGAGACCGCGTCACCCTGGAGATGTCTCCCTATGACCTCACCAAGGGCCGAATCACCTACCGGCACAAGTGACGCGTCGCCCCCGGAAGATTCAAAGCGCGTTCTGGTTGTTTTCGGCACGCGGCCGGAAGCAATAAAACTCTCTCCTCTCATCACTGCACTTAAAACCCGGATCGGGCCAGTGGCGCTGACTCCAGTAGTCTGCGTCACGGGCCAACATCGCGAGATGCTTGACCAGGTGCTTGCAGCGTTCGAGATCAAGTCGGATTATGACCTGGATCTGATGCGGTCGAACCAGAGTTTGCCGGAGTTGGGGGCCCGGCTTCTGTCCGGATTGGCGGGCGTGTTTCCCGAGGTGAAGCCGTCGCTGGCGATCGTGCAAGGCGATACGGCTACAACGCTCTATGCCGCTCTGGCCGCATTCTATGCCGGCGTACCCATTGCGCACGTGGAGGCCGGGCTGCGAACTTTCGATATGCAATCGCCCTTCCCGGAGGAGATGAACCGGGTGCTGACCGGGCGGCTGACCACGCTGCACTTTGCCGCAACCGATTGGGCGGCGCAAAATCTGCTGCGGGAGGGAGTCCCGGCGGCAGCGATTGAAGTCACCGGCAATACAGGAATCGACGCTGTCTTATCCGTGAGCGCCTCGCTGGAAAAGGGCCTTTTGCATCCGGCACTCTTGCCACTCAATGAGAACAAGCGCCTCATCGTAGTCACCGCCCATCGCAGAGAGAGTTTCGGCGAAGGATTCAAGCGCATCTGCTCAGCCATAGCCCAAATCGCCGAGCGCGAGGATGTCCAGGTTGTATGGCCCGTTCATCCAAATCCGAACGTTCGAAGTACGGTTCGCGCAACTTTCCAGGGCAGGCACAACGTCTCTCTTATTGAGCCTCTCAGTTACGTGCCATTTGTCGACCTGATGCGGCGCGCATTCCTGTTGATTACGGATTCTGGCGGTGTCCAGGAAGAGGGGCCGTCATTAGGAAAGCCGATCCTGGTTCTTCGCGACAAGACGGAGCGGCCCGAAGCTGTAAAGGTGGGCACCGTGAAGCTGGTCGGAACCGATACGGATCTGATCGTCAGTGAAGCCAACTTCCTGCTAAACGATTCCACTGAGTACAACCGCATGGCACGCCTGCACAATCCCTACGGCGATGGCAGAGCCAGTGAAAGGATCGCCCGCCGCATTGCGGCCCATCTCGCCTGATCCCATGCCGGCCGTCCACTACCATAAGAAGTTGTCACCTGTCGATTCACTTTGCCAGGAATCGGCGCCGGCCATCGGGCGCAGACACTGGCCCCAGATTTACTTCGGAGTCGCCTCCACCTCGCTCGGAACCTTGCTGCTGGAACTGGCGCTTACGCGGGTGTTCTCGGTCATATACTTCTACCACTTCGCGTTTTTGGCCATTTCGGTCGCGCTATTCGGGCTGGGCGCGGGCGGCGTGTTCTCATACCTGGTCCCAGGCTGGCGCGGAACTCTCTACGGCAAAATCGGCATCGTGGCCAGTGCGAACGCCGTCGCGATTGTGCTTTGCCTGGCGTTCCTGCTCAACCGCACCGGAGAGATGACAGCGCCGGAGCTGACCATAGCTTACTTCGTTACCGCTATTCCGTTTCTGCTGTCAGGAACCATCCTGTCGCTCGCTATTGCCGATACCATTCAGCGCGTAAATCGTGTCTATTTTTTCGATCTCATTGGCGCCTCGGGCGGCTGCATCGCTCTAGTCCCATTGTTGAACTGGGTGGGCGGCCCGAACACGATTCTGGTGGCTGCGGTCCTGTTCGCTGTTTCAGCCGCTATATGGTTTCATCTGGCACATGCCCCGCGCGGGCGTGTGGCCGCTGTTCTTTTGGGTCTCGTGCTGGTCGGCCTCATAACTTACAACTGTAAATTCCCTGTCATTGATGTGAAATATGCCAAAGGCCAGCAGCTCAAGAACGAAGAATTTGTCCAGTGGAACAGCTTTTCAAGAATCGCCCTGAAGCCCGAGCCGGGAAGCGGGATGAAGAGTATCGTTATCGATGCAGATGCCGCTACAGGGGTAGCTCGCTTCGATTTTGACCATCTGACGCCGCAGCAGCGCTTCAATCTTGCTTTCGAAGGGCCGGGGTTCCCGTATTTGCTTCGGCCTGGTGCGAAGACTCTTATCATCGGTCCCGGCGGCGGCTGGGATGTAGCGCGCGCGCTGGCCTCCGGCAGCAAAAGCATTACTGCCGTTGAGATCAATCCCATCATCGCGAATACGATTATGCGGCAGCGCTTTCCGCAATATAGCAATAATCTTTACTTCCGTCCCGAGGTTAAAATCGTTGTCGAAGACGGCCGGTCATTCGTTCGCCGTTCTCAGGATCGCTACCAGGTTTTGCAGGCCACTCTGGTGGACACGTGGGCATCCACGGCCGCAGGCGCTTTCGCCCTTTCGGAAAACAATCTTTACACCACGAACGCTTTCGAGGATTATCTTTCGCATCTCACTCCCGATGGCGTGATGTCCTTCACGCGCTGGGGGTTCGATCCCCCGCGGGAATCGCTTCGCATCGTCTCGCTCGCCTATGCCGCGCTGAAAAGCTTGGGACAAGACTCACCGGCCAATAATGTTGCCGTGGTTCGCGAGAACGCGAAACAGTTGCACGCCTGGGGAGGGAAAGACACCATCCTCATCTCGCGTCATCCATTTACGGCGGCCGACCGGGATCGCCTGCGAAGCGCCGTGCATACCGCCGGCATGCAGCTCATTTACCTGCCGGGTACGAATGTCGATAGCCCGTTTCGCGATCTCCTCATCTCCAAGAATCCCGACCAGTTCTACGAAACGTATCCGTTTGACGTCAGGCCAGTGAGTGATGACCGGCCGTTCTTTTTCTTTACCGTTCAGCCGCGGGAGGTGTGGCAGTTTGTTCTGCATGCATCGCGCGCAACGGAAGATTACAAGATTAACAGTGCGCTGCCCGTGCTTTTCGCTTTGGTCGCAATCAGCATCATTGCGACGCTTATTGTTCTTTCATTACCGCCAATTCTGCTGGGGCATCGTTTGCCAAGGGAGCCCGGCGCTATACGCGCTCTGCTTTTCTTTCTGTTTATTGGCGCGGGATACATTTTGATTCAGGTTGCGTTGATTCAGAAATTCGTACTGTTCCTTGGGCATCCCACTTATGCACTGACCGTGATCATTTTCTCCATGCTGCTCTCCAGTGGTTGCGGCAGCCTTGCCAGCAAGAAGTTGGTGCAGGGCGATATACCCCGGTTAAGCCGCGTGTTGCTGTTGATCGTCGGCGCCATCTTTGTCCTGTCGCTGATTTTGGCGCCCGTGGCGGAAAGTGGCGTGGCGCTTCCATTCGCAGTCAAGGTTCTGATTTCTGTTGCCTTGATCGCTCCGGTCGGATTCGCCATGGGCATGCCATTCCCCACCGGCTTGACGCTGCTGGAGCGGGTCATGCCGGCTTCCGTACGCTGGGCCTGGGCCATCAACTCCGCTTCGAGCGTAATGGGCTCCGCGGCCGCCATGTTCCTGGCTATCTATCTCGGACTGCACGTCACGCTGATGATTGGCGGGCTCCTTTATCTGGGTGCGCTGTTCAGTGCTATTCGCTCCCCGCTGAACCAGGAGCACGACCAGCGGCTGGCGCGCGCCGTCTAAATTGCTTTGTGACGACGCAGCCTGGCGAACACCACGATCTTCACGGCAGTGCTCCGGATAACCATCACACGGCCCTGCTGCTCATCGATGTCATCAACGATTTCGAGTTTCCACGCGGCGATGAGTTATTCCGCCGGGCGCTGCCCATTGCGAACCGTATTGCCGGACTGAAGCGCCGGGCAAGGGATGCCGGGATTCCGGCGGTATACGTCAACGACAACTTTGGAAAATGGCAGTCGAAATTTGAGCAGATTGTGGCGCACTGCATTCAGAAGAGTGTCCGAGGGCATCCCTTCGTGCAACAGTTGGTTCCGGGTGAGCAGGACTATTTCGTCCTAAAACCAAAGCATTCGGGCTTTTACCAGACCCCGCTTGAACTGCTTCTCAAGCATTTTGGCACGAAACGGTTGATTTTAACCGGTGTTTCGACGAACAGTTGCGTTCTGTTTACAGCGAGCGACGCGTACATGCGGGATATTGAGCTGATTGTGCCGCAGGATTGCGTGGCCGCCTGCAACGATCAGGAGCAGGATTTTGCCATCGAGCAGATGCAATCCATGCTCAAAGCGAATATCTCACCCTCGACAGAACTCGACCTCGAAAGCCTGACGAAATGCCCGCCGCAGTAATGCTGCAGCCGCGTGGAGACTATTGAATTAGCGGCGCAGGCGCTCCGCGGGGCTGCCATTTCAGCGCTTCCTCAAGCGCTTCCAGAAAGAAATACTCGCCCCACATCACCGACTCGCCGACTCCCAGGTTTTTGTGGATGTGATACACCCCGCCTTGCAGTACTCCCTCCCATTCTGGGTCTGCATTGGCGAGGTACTTCGTGCAAAGGCTGCGCAGAATGTGAATAGCCGTAGACCAGTAGAAGTGGCCTTTCATCGGGTCTGGAATGTGCCGACAGAGCCGGAGCAGGCCGGCCGCTGCTATGGCCCCTGCTGAGGTATCGACCAGCAGCCTGTTCTCCGGCGAGGCGTTGTAATCCCACGGCGGAACGCCGTCGGCAGGAGTGTGAGTGATGTAGTAGTCGGTGCAGGCCTCCGCGGTGTGCAGGAAGCGCGGGTCGCGGCTGTATTCGTAAGCCGTTGTAAATCCATATAGCGCCCAGGCAAGGCCGCGCGACCAGCAGGAATCTCCGCGGAAACCCTGCTGCGTGGACTGCCGCAGGAACTCTCCCGTTTCCAGATCGAAAATCCCTTCGTGCGCGACGGAGCCATCACCTCTAACCAGGCATCGGCGGGTCGTGATGCAGTGGCGCACCGCTATGTCGCGAAGTGCTCTGTCATTGGTCTCGCGGGCGGCATAGAACACGATACCGACGTTCATCATGATGTCGATGAAAATCGAGTCTTCAGCGACAAACGATCGAAGAAACTGGCCCGCTTCGTTAAAGCGCTCCGAAAGCGTTCTGCCCGCCTGGATCACGACCTCGCGGATTGCGTTGTCCTTTGTCAGGTGGTACCAGCGATAGTAGGTTGAGAAAAAGATGAAGCCGAGATCGTGAACGTCGCTGTCGTTCTTGCGCGATTCCAGAGGCCTGCTGTACCGGATGGCCTGCTCGAACCAAAATCTGGAATCGGGCTTGTCAGGACCAAGATGTTTGTAAAAGACCCACATCATTCCGGGAAGAAAGCCGTCGCACCAGTGCGTCCAGGCTGGACCTTCATGATTCCATTTCCCGCCAACGGTGTACATGGGATAGAAATCCGGATGATGCTCAATCAGGCGCTTGACCTGGTTTTGCGCAAAGTCGATGGCATTCTCGAACAGCCGCCGGTCAGATTCGTAAATGAATTGGATCACGTAGATACCCGCGACCACAATTATAAGTAGCCGGGTAAATTGCTCTGTTAGCATCGTGGTGCATGGGAGCAAAAGTCACCATCATCAATAACGGGCCGATCCGGATCGAGGGCGAGTTTGTGATTCAGGATTCGGAGGGTAATACATACGGTATGAGCGGCCGAACCGTAATTTCGCTATGCCGCTGTGGTCTCGCTGAAAACAAGCCGTTCTGCGATGGTTCGCACGGCCGTAATGGCTTCAGTTCCCAGTGCAAAGCGCGCGATCTGCCGCCGCCGAAACCGAAGCTGTAAGCGTTCCACAAACATCCAATGTCAAATTGGCCGCTTCGCGAGAAAGCGCCCGCGCTGAGGCTGTGGGATCTCCAGGGCGAGTAGCTCGTAGAGCTGTTTCCGCGAAGTACACCGCTTCGCCGTCTGGCTGACCAGGAACTTTGCCATCGGACCCACATACCCCGCCAATTCTTGTGCAATGCCGTCCAATTCACCGCGATCGAAGCGGTGGGTATCGCTTTTGTCTTGCGGCGCTTTGGTGCGGATGGAGGCGCTCGCATCGCTGGGAGTTCCGGAGAGAGCCTGGGTATAGAGGTGTACTTTCTCATCCAGATCCGTCGAAAACAAGCCGCGCTCGAACGATCCCGGTACAGTTCGTTCCATTTCCCGAACAAGCGCAGCGGCTGCGGCCTGCTGTCCTTCCGCAGCTTTCCGCGCAACTGGAGAAGCAGGGTGCAGCACTGCATCCAGGGGAACATTCAGGTATTTCTCGCGAAGCCGCTGCATCGCTTCGTCAAAATACTCGGCCGGCACGCGTAGAGCGTTGTAGCGGCTGAGTGCGGACAGGGCGCCCGTAAGCTGGCTCGAAATCGCGGGTGTGCTGAAGTCAAACCCCTCCAATGCAATCGGAACAATGTTGCGCTGGATTCCTAATGCAATCTCAATCTCGCGGCGTAACCAGTCATTGGCGTCAAGACACCGCTCCAGCGCAGATGGAGTGAGCAGGACAAGGAAGTGCGCGCGAGCCTGGATATTCGCGACTATGACGCGCTCAAAATCGCCACTGGCAATGCCCTTAAAGTCGAAGAACACGTCGTAGCCGTGCTGGGTCAAGTCTTGGAAGATGGCCAGCGCCCACGCGATATTGCTCCGGCGGTAACTGAGGAAAACCGTTCTTTCGATTCGTCCCATACAGATGCCTGGGAACAGACACTGAGGATATCAGAAATGGGTATTCAAGCGATTTCTCTACACGTTTAGAACTCGTATATCGGACAGATTTCGATAATCCTCGGCATAATCCAGACCATAACCGACCACGAATTCGTCGGGAATCTGGAATCCGATGTACTTCACCTGAACGGGTTGGATACGGCGCTCCGGCTTGTCAAGGAGTGTGACAATTTCCACTGATTTCGGTTTGCGCTGCTCCAGCAGGCGTTTGAGATAACTCAGAGTGACTCCGCTATCGATGATGTCTTCCACAATCAACACGTCCTGTCCTTCGATGTTCACGTCCAGATCGCGAGTTACTTTTACCTGACCCGAACTGGTTTTAGCGTTGCCGTAACTCGAAATGGCCATGAACTCGATTCGAATGCAAGAGCGTTTCAGGGCGCGCGCCAGATCTGCTACGAACATGAATGCGCCCTTCAGTACCGAAACCAGGTAAATGGGTCCGTCCGGATAATCGACCTCGATCTGCGCGGCGATTTCGCGTATACGCTGCTGGATCTGCTCCGCCGGGATAAGCACGCGCCCCGCCGCGCCCGGTGTATCCGCCATCGAAAGCGCGCTATTGGACATAGCTCTCCGACATCTTCACTACAACCAATGTCATGTCGTCGTGCTGCGGTGCGCCGGAAACGAATCGATCGGCCTCGGCCATCAAATTCGGGATGATCTCGGAAGCGCGCTGATCCGCACAGGCCGCGACGGCCGGAATAAGCCGCTCTTCGCCCCATTCTTCGTCCTCCCGGTTCATGGCTTCGCTGATTCCATCCGTGAAGCCCACGAAAATGTCTCCCGGCTCCATCGGCAGCGAACCCTCCTGATAGGGCGTGCTGGGAAAGAGACCGACCACCGTTCCTCCGGCTTCCAGGCGAATGACGTGGATAGTTGCATCCTTGGCACGGCGCAACACGATGGGCGGGTTGTGGCCGGCGTTAACGTAGCGGAATATGCGCGTTTCACGGTGATATTGGCCGTAAAAAAACGTGGCGTAGCGGTTCGACGGCGTGGCCTCGTAGACAAGCTGGTTCACGTTGATCATCAGCCGCGCCAGATCGCCCTGTCCCATCAGAGCCTGCCCCCGCAGCGAAGCCTGTAAAGAAGCCATCAGAAGCGCCGCGGCGATCCCCTTGCCCGAAACGTCCCCGATGGCTATTCCCAAGTCTCCGTTCGGCAACGGCAGAAAGTCATAGTAATCGCCCCCCACGCCCAGAGCAGGGCGGCATGCGCCGTAGTAGTCGATTCCTGCAATGACGGGCAGACGTTGCGGAAAGAGCCGCTCCTGTACCTCGCGGGCAATCTCCATTTCGCGATTCATGCTCTCGCGCTGCGCAATCTCTGTCGCTACCGCTTTTGTAAGCCGGCTGTTTTCGATAGCAAGGCCTGTGTGCAGCGCGACAGACCGAAGCAATCTCACATCCGTGCGCGAGTAAGGCTCCTCTGAAAGCTTCGGGCCAAGACTGAGAATTCCCAGCAGCTTGTCCTTCCCGCCCACCGGAAGTAGCAATTGCGCGTTCATCGCCCGCAGTGTCACTAATTCGGTTTCAGAGGTCGTATGAACCCAGTTATCCTGGCGATCGAAATAGATCTGCGGGGGTTCTGGCGTCTGCTTCACGGCTTCCACGACCTTGCACTCCGCCGGAAGCGGAAGGGCCGACGAGCATTTAAATCCCAGGCAATATACGGGTCTGAACTCCCGGTCTTCGTGCATGAGAACGGCGAAATTCGGTACGTGAAGCGATTCCGAAATTCGGCGCGCGACGGTTTCGACCATCTGCTCCTCATCGACAATCGAACGCACCGTATCACTCAACTCCTCCAGAATTTGTTCAGCATTATAGGCTTCCCTGAAGAATCGCCGGTCTACCCATAGCAAGGTGCGCGTTCGTGTTTTGCGGACCAACAGAATGACTCCCAAGATCGCAACCCCGACGATTACATACTTCGATTGGGCGTTCAACCTGGAGCCGAAAACAACAATATTGACCGCTGCGATCACGAGTCCGCCGGCGATGCTTATCAACACTCGCATTCCGCCGCGTGCCAGAGCATAGCGGACACCCTGGCGAATTACCATCCGGAGTTCCATCGCGCGTTCGGTGACTACGACATATGCCAGCGTGCCGGGAAACAGACAAAAAAGCAGAGCGACCACGATCACAACAGCTTCGGAACTCTGGCTAAAAGGGTTTTGCTTCGCGATAACGTTGTACAGTATCAGGCAGCCAATCGGGATTAGGCCCACGGCCGAGCCCGCAAGCAGAATCCGGAGCCTGCGCCTTGAATCCCGGCTGGTAACGGTGCCGAGCTTGGATCCCAGCGCTGTGCAGAAGAACGCCACGGATAACCCGAAGATTAGCGACACGTTGAGCACCGGGATGTCGATGACTCGATCCAAAGCGCGAAACGCCGTGTAGTTCCAGTAACTGCTGGAAGCATCTATTACGACCAGGCCGATCCATACTGCGTAAGGAGCGATAAACGTAAATTTGATCCATGGCCGCTTGAGATCCCAGCCAAATCTCTCCGGAAAATACAACGCGAACAGAATGAGCCAGAACCCCCAGCCCAGGATCACCGCCAAGTGATAAATAAAGGCAAGCGCCCAAAGTGAATGGGGGAAGTCATATGGTCCGACGGCCGTAATCATTTGGGACGTGGCGAGCATCAGACCGAAAAAGAAGAGAGCTCTCGCGTCGTGCGGGCGAACCGCCGCTGCATAGATCCCAACCGCCGTGCACAAGAGCATTGCAAGGGAAAGAATGATGGCAAGTGCCCAGTCCTCGGCAGTCGGCGGTTTATCATCGTGAGCAGCCAGGGGAACGCGAATTGTTCGCGGCGCGGTCTGCCCTTTCGGAATAACGGAGAGCGTTATGAAATCATGAGCTCTTTCATTCTTCACCGCTTCATGCAGATCGTGATCACCGGCCAGTTTGACACCGTTTACGCTTAAGACCCGATCTCCGGAGCGCAGACCCGCATTTTCAGCTTCCTTGCTCGCTGCGTCTACTAAGCCATTGCTGGTTGTGAACGGGACCACGGCCAGATGCGTGCCTTGCGCCTCTACCCGGATCACTTCGATTGTGTAGGTGATCTGGTACAGCAGCGCGAGCGCAAACAGCGGTATCAGAAACAGATAGTTTCGATGCGCGCGGGCCAGCAGATTCCTCATGTGGCGAAGCATCCAATTATGTCAATAGAGCCCGCACCCGTCCCCGATTTTTACGCCCAGGATTGTTAGCTCGGTCAATTCTGCAGACGTCTATGGTCCCGAACCGCGTTCACCACTTGTCGAATCGCGCTGACTATAACCCCAGGGTTGTCGATGATGACCATATGGGAGCTGTTCTCCGCAACCATCTGGCGGCTGTCACGCGATAGCGACAAGAGGCTGCTTTGTAATTTCCTGTAATTGGGAGAATCGTAAGTCGTGCTGATCACCACAAGGGGCATATCGCGAAGAGGATACTGATCTTTTTGCGTCGCCTTATCGATCGACGCAAAACACTCCGCAGCGGCCGCAGATGTTGGGCGAACCGGGTGGGCGGACATCGCCCAAAGATCCAGATCCTGATCCATCCGCGGCAGTTTCTTGAAGTTCTGATCATCTTCGACGCCTAATGCGATCGGTTCTTTAGAAATGAGCACGGGGGGACTATCCAGATGAGCGGCTGAGAGTGGAGTTTCGGAAGTAGGAGCTTGAGAGCGGTCCTGCGACTCGCTGCCCGCATCTATGAAGGCATGATCGACAATAACCATGCCGGCTGCGTCCTCGGGATAGTTGTGCGCATATAAGCGTCCATAGAGGCCGCCGATCGAAAAGCCAACGACTACATACGGGCCTTGAATGGATGCGTTCTTGAGCAGTTTGTGTAGTTCCTCTACTCTTTCTGAGCAGGCCGGAACTCGCTGGGGTGGCGCGGAACCCTTGTTGCCGTCCGAGAGTGCCGGAAAGGGATCGCTCCATGCAGTTCCGGAAGGATCATACGTGCAGATACGGGTGAACTTGGCCACTTGCGGTTGCACCAGGCCCCAATCAAACGAAAATCCTCCACCGGCCACGATGACTGTGGGACTCCCGGTGCCCGTACAGTAGAGGTGGACCCGATACCCTCCCACGTCGATGAGTTTGCCAAGCGGCGGCGGTCGGTGCGGGTCGGAAGCGGATCCAATGGCCGCGAATAACATGAAAAGAAAGATTGCGAATAGTTTGTGTACGAAACTGTTCATCCGCCGCGAATTCCAATGAAGTTTTAGGTGAGGTCTTCCTTCAGATGCAGTCCAGCATTCGTCCGTTCCTCGTCATTTCTCTACTTGCGCTGGTCTCAAGTGCAGCGTGCTCGCGCAAGGAACTCAAAGTGCCCGTCGCGGTCAACAGCCCGAAGGTGGACAACTTCTACATGGACCTACAGCCCGACTGGAAGCTTCGCATAATCGTCCCGCTATTCAAATCTGGGGGATTTAGCGACCCTGATATGGAGCAGCAGGCGGCAGGCGCGGAGATTTCTGTTCATTCGGACGCTTTGACGGGGTACACCGTCTCTTCTTACGCTATTCTCGGCGGGAGAAAGGGCCGGGTTCGGCTCAAATTCCTGTCCTCCGATGTAACCCGGGACGGGAAAACCGTTCTCACGTCGAAGCGGCCCAGCCTTCCGTTCCAACTCCCACGAGGAACTGAGCACATTCGACTCATCTATCTTGTGCGGGTCAGCCGGGCTGATCACAATATGGCCGTTGTCGCCTCGAAAAGCCTTGAGGCTTTAAATTCCTTTACTGCGCGATTGCAGGCAAACCCAAGCGCCTGCATCAGTAGTGATGCTCTGCTTTGTTCTTGGATTCCCACAGGTGTTGCAGTTCGACCCGAGAGGCAGTGACGAAGCTCTTATTCCTGCATTCCTAGCTTATCGATGAGCCAGGATGAGGCGTGTGCTGCCAAGGCCGATGTGGATGTGCGGAGCGGTCGCGGCTCCGGCCATTGCGCTGCGGAATGCGAGATAAGGGATACGCAGCTTTTCTAAAAGCTGGCGAAGCCACGCGCCTTCAACCGAATCCGGATTCAAGGCCACGTCTACACGGTTTCGGTGATCCAGACCCATCGACTGATGCAGCCGCGTCTCGCCGATTGCGCTAACGGGTAGAGCGCGATGAAAGCGTTGCTGGAAGTCGCTGGAAATCGCACTGAGCTCGCTAAGTTTGAATATTCCGTCGCCGTTGTACCGCAGCATAACGCTTTTGAGGTTGGCGGCTGTTTGCGCTGCCCGTTCAAACTTCTGTTCGGCATCCGCCATGGCGCGGAGATCGTTAAGAAGCCTGATCCGATCCGCGGCCAGGCTCAAAACGCGTTTTCGGGCGTCCAGCTCGCTCTCGAAGGACTCCACCTCTGACCGGGCCAGAACACCGGCTTGCAGCAGATTCCGGCGATCTGCCACCAGCTTCGCTTGCCGGTCCACCCGGCGCTGGGCCGCCTCGAGCATGGCTTGCGCCTGTGCGTCGGTCATGTCCTGCACGCGAATTTGGGAGTATAGCGTGTCCATAAGAATGGCCTCGTCCTGCGCATCCGCGAGTTTCGCTTCCGCTTCGTCCAACTGGGCCTTTGACAAGGTGCCGCTCTCGACCAGCGCTTTGATACGCGTCACTTCGTTTTGCGCCCGCTCCAGCAAAGTCGCCGAAAGAGCGTGGTAGGCGGGAGTTTGAACATCGGCAGCCAAAAGCGCCTGGCCGCACATCAAAATACCGGCAAACAAGGCGAAAAGCGCGGTCCAGGGCCTCCGCTTCGCTATGCTCGCCATTCATTTCCAGTCTATACGCCCGCCCCAGCCACGACTGTAGTACGCTAGGCCCAGGAGCACGTTTCGACGAGTCTGCCGCGCCGTTCCTTCCAACCCCAATCGCTTGCCGTTCAAGACCTACCAAACTGGCTGCTAGCAGCCAGGCGAGCCGAATCCAAGAAGGCCGTCGATCTACGGGTTCTCGATCTCCGAGAAATTACCTCTTTCACGGACTATTTTGTGATCTGCTCGGTTTCGAACCCGCGCCAGGGCCATGCAATCTGCGATGAGATCCAGAAGGGTTTGAAAGAAATCGGCGAGTTACCGGTCAGCATCGAAGGCTACGACCCAGCCGAATGGATTCTAATGGATTACGGCGACTTTCTGGTCCACATTTTCTCTGAATCCGCGCGGTCCTATTACGATCTGGAGCGGCTTTGGCGTCATGCCAAGCTTGTAGACCCCGAACACCCTGTCGCCTGACCGGGTGCGTGTAGGCCCGATAATCTAGCCGGGTGTATTGACAAGCACGCAACAATCCCTCACCCTTTTATAATTAGGACAGAGGTTAAGACGACTCGCACTCTTCGTTTTCTCGGGACTGCCTTGACCCGCCGATTGGCTGAAAGATGAATCCGCTTGGAGCTCTGACGCCGCGTCATTTCGACGTATTGCACGCTATTGTTCACAACTATATCGAAACAGGTGAGCCGGTAGCTTCGCGTACGATTGCCCGAAGATACCCGATGAGTCCCGCCTCCATCCGGAACATGATGGCGGATCTCCTCGAAGAAGGATATCTTTCGCAGCCTCATACTTCCGCCGGCCGGGTTCCCACAGAACGTGCCTACCAGAGCTACGTAAAGACGCTTCTGGGTGGCCGGATTGTGCATGGCGAACTGGAGCGGCTGCAGATTGAGATCCGGCGAGCCGATTCCGTGGAAGCGCGTATCGAGCGCTCTTCGAAGCTGCTGACGGAAATCACCCGTAATTTCGGCATCGCGGCGGCTATACCAACCGAGAACCAGACTCTTGACCAGGTAGAGCTACTGGCTCTCCCGGAGCGGCGCGTCTTAATGGTAGTCATGACGCGCGACCGGATGGTTCGAAATAAGGTCATTACCGTCGAAGACTCTCTCTCGCAGGAAGAGCTGTCCTCCATCCGCAATTACATTAATTACAATTTCGGCGGCTGGATGCTGCCCAACATCCATCGTGAGTTGAAAAGGCGTCTGGAGCTGGAGAGCGCGGCTTACGACGCCCTGCTGCGCCGCGTGAATCTGCTGTACACGAAGGGGCTCCTGGATTTGGGCCTGACGCCCGAAGTGCATTTCGACGGGGCCGCGAATCTGATTGGGCTCGACCTTCACGTTACCCGCGAGCGCATGCGCGAGATCTTTCGGGCGCTGGAAGAGAAGAAGCGCATTGTGGAGTTGCTGGAACGGTTTCTGGAGCAGCGGGAAGGAGAGCTTGCCATTCAGGTCGGCCTTTCCGAGGTTCACCCGAGTATGGGCGAGTTATCGCTGATCGGCGTCCGTTTCGGCCTCGGTAATGGTTTGCAAGCGCAGGTGGCTGTGGTGGGACCCATGCGGATGAACTATAGCCGCGCCATTTCTGCCGTTCTGCACGTCGGCCGCGCATTCCAGACTGCCGCCCTGCAGTAGCTTTTTGTTGTGTAGTGGCTGGGCATGCCCGGCCTTGTGTGTCGTCCAAACCGTTCCCGCGAGACAGAGGCCCTCTTCGGCAAAGATGGCGCCCTTGGTGCGTCATCCCTCTTAAATACCTGTATGTACCTGAATATGACCCGGTAGGCGGGGCTGTCCAGTCTGTCGAAATGTGGAAATCTCTCCAGCTATGAGCCGCGCCGCTTCGCGTTGGAACTCTAAGCAGGTGGACGAGCAGCGCGGGCGAAGAATGGACGAAGGTGATAACCTGCGGTTCTGGCATTCTGCCGGGTGTAGTTTTGTTGCCATCGAACAAGTCCGCCACGAAGTGCAGGTCGGGCGTCCTCGCCTGGGATGCAGTTCAGTGTTCAGATCTGGCGGGAACACCCGGTGAGCTGCGAGGTCGCACTGGCGAAATTGGAACAGCATGCACCGCCAGGGGGCAAGGCATTTCGTGGCTTCGAATCTACGTGGGCTCAACTCTGTCGATCCACCATAGCCGCTGCCTGAGACGGGATCGAGCTGATGTTCATGTCGACACTTCTCGCGGGCCTCCGAATGCACCGAAAACTTTCGCGCGCAAAGATTTCGATAACGCAAATACTCGGTTGAGTTTCGATTCAGACGGCACAGAACCCACATGGAAGCTGTATTGACAATGCGGGCAACGCAACTTCATGATCGCTTTAGGTGGACGGGGTATTTGCAATATTTTGCAGCATTGCAAACACTCGACAGAAACGGGTGAGGGTTCGGTTTGACTTAGAATATCTGGGCGACTCGAACGGGCAAACCTCATTAAGCGCGCGAGCTGCGAATATACCAAACGATATTTGTTGCAGAAGGCCGCGAGCGCTTCCATATGGTTGTAAGTTGCTGATTGTAGCTCCAGACTTCGAAGAAAAAGAAGACAGGGATCGTGCTCCTCTGTCATCATGTTTCGCGATACCAGTCCGTTCAGATACATCACGGGATTGCGCATCTCAGAACGAGCCATATCGCCGTATCTGTGCACCGCCTCGACGGTCGATTTGACAATCGTCGTCAGTTCCCAAGCAACCAATTGAGCATTTCGAATGCTTTGCTAAGCTCTCTCTACTAAATTCCCTTCGATTTGGTTCGAGAAAAAGCGCTCGTCTAAGATCGCCGCGTACGTCCGCTTGACTTGTTGGAGGGTGACAGCCACGTCCTCATTCAGCCCGAGTATATATCTCTCCTCTGGAATTTCCCGCATCGCACAGCACAGCAGATACACAAGGGCCGCATTGCGTTGGCCGAGATAACCGACTCGATTAGAGCCGTTAAGAATGAGCTTGCCCAATCCGAGAAAAATTGCGGCCGTGTCGGTGAAAACTTCGTACTCTGGACCGTCTGTCGCCGGGAACCCGTTCAATTCCAGGTATTGATGGGTGATTTCGTGAGCAATCGTAGCGATCGCATCATCGGGCCGCGAACTCACCTCAGGGGAGATCTCGATAAACACCTCCTCGGGGCTGCATCGTAGCTCGATGTGACCCGCAACACCCTCGTTTTGTTTGGCTCGCCCAACGACAATTATTAGCGAGCGGAGTCCAAGGAAATCGCGAACTAAACGCGCTGCGGTTTGCAGTCCGACATCGTCGGTTATCGGGATCAGTGCTGCAGGATCGAGCAAGTTGTAATTAACTTGCCTGCCCAACAGGAACTCCAGCCTCAGCAACCGCCGCACATGGCCGACGTAGTCGCAGTCGGTGTTAACTCGCAGCCTCTGTTCGGACATCGTTGGGCAGTCTCGTCCGAGCGGTCAACACAGGATCTTGACTGACCCACACCGCTCCTGAGTTTCTTATCGACGAAAGATCGGGTTTTTCTACCGTGCCGATAAGGATACTTAGAGATGGACAATTCGCCGGAAATCCCACAACACGCAGTTGACGACAACTGGGGTCCGCCTGATATCGAGCTCCAAGCCTGTATTTTCATTTCCCGAATACGGCCTGTGATGCGTTCGAGAAACTCCCCATCGGCGCAGCGATCACGGCATCTTGTGCGCGAAGTGCGGCCTAAAGTATGTGATTTGCACCGAGGCAGGGCAGAACTCGGCGAAGTCGGATGCCGAACTCCGCTTGGACGATCGCTCGATCGGTGGCACGCTCTTTCTCTTTTTTGGGAATCTGCATTGGGCTTTCCCTTGCTTGGCTTATGCTGACTGTGCACGGCTGATTGTCACTCGCCGAGGCACCAAATTGCATTTTGTAAAATCATCGCAGCGATATTAGCGATTTACGGCCGATAATATGGCTGCGCGGAAGAGGCGTGCCAAAGCGTGCAAGAGCTGGTCGAGGTGCGGACATTCGAGTAGACCCCACCGGTAGTTATTTGCGATGCATCAAAGGAGATCAGGACGGTTCAGGTCGGCCTTTCCGAGGTTCACCCGAGTATGGGCGAGTTATCGCTGATCGGTGTCCGTTTCGGCCTCGGTAATGGTTTGCAAGCGCAGGTGGCTGTGTTGGGACCCATGCGGATGAATTATAGCCGCGCCATTTCCGCCGTTCTGCACGTCGGCCGCGCATTCCAGACCGCCGCCCTGCAGTAGCTTGTTGTTGTGTAGTGGCTGGGCATACCCGGGGTTGTGTGTCGTCCAAACCGTTCCCGCCAGCCAAAGGCCCTCTTCGGACATTTAGATGGTTATACTTCGAGTGATGACCGAAATGTTGGATGCGGCGGTTGCAAAAATTGCAGGTTTACCGCCTGAGGAGCAAGACCGGGTGGCGCGATGGCTTCCCCACGAGCTCCCGGATGAGGAGCTTTGGGACAAGCGATTTTCTGAAACCCAAGATGCGTTAAGCAAGCTAGCCATTGAGGCCCGCAAGGAACGCTCGGCGGGAAACGTGACCGGACTAGATACTGACAAACTGTGAAGTCGCCGTCTGCGACAATTACTTCGCCTAAGCCGGCCTCGGCTCGGAAGCCGTTTCCAGCATATACTTGCCCCATGCCCGTCATCAATAGCCACAAGCCTGGTGCGTTCTGCTGGTTCGAATTAGGTACGACCGATCAAGAAGCGGCAAAGAGCTTTTACACTTCTTTGTTCGGCTGGACCTTCAACGATTTCCCGATGGGTCCGGACGGCAATTACACGATATTCAAGCTGGACGGGCAGGATGTCGCCGCGGCCTACACCGTGGGCGGACAGATGGCTCCGAACGTGCCTCCGCACTGGGCCACCTACATCGCTGTCCAAAATGCGGATGAAGCCGCGGGACGGGTTGAAGCAGCCGGAGGCAAATTGCTGAAGCCGGCCTTCGATGTCTTTGACCTGGGACGCATGGCGGTATCGGCCGATCCGACGGGTGCCGTGTTCATGCTCTGGCAGCCCAAAAGGAACAAGGGAACCGGAATCACGGGAGTCGACGGCACGGTCTGTTGGGCCGATCTCAGTACTCCCGATCCAGCCCGCGCAGCCGAATTCTACAAATCGTTGTTCGGGTGGGAAGTGACCAAGGCATCGAAGGATTCCTCTGGCTATCTGCATATCAAGAATGGAGAGGAATTCATCGGTGGCATCCCGCCGCTGGAACATTACGATCCGAAGATTCCGCCGCACTGGCTCATTTATTTCCTGGTTTCCAATTGCGACAACAGCGCGGCGAAAGCGGCAAGTATGAATGGCGAGTTTCTCTTTCCTCCGTCCGATATTCCGGATGTAGGGCGGATGGCGGTTGTTAAAGACCCGCAAGGGGCGGTTTTCGCGCTGTTTCAGCCGCCAGCGCGGTGATTGCTCAACGCAGCCACCGGTCCAGATTGCTCTTCACGAACTCATCGTCTTGCAGATCCGGGTAGCTGGCGCACACCCGATCTATTTCCTCAAGCTGCCCCGGCGACAAATCCTCTTCCGGATCGAGGCACCATCTCCCGGCAAGCAGTCCCTGCCTTCGCAAGATCTCGTGCAGGCCGGCGATGCAGCCTGCGAACTGATTCGCTGCGTCGAACAGAGCGGCATTTGCGTCCGTCAGCGAAGCAGAACCTCCCAAAATATCGAGTGCTCCGCGACCCCCCTCATCCCGGCAATTCTGGATCGCTTGAAGCAGCTCGACTGCGCACTTGGTCCACACAGCCCACTGGCCCAGCAGACCGCCGGCGAAGTGAAACGTTCCGGCGTTCAAGCGGAAATCGGCCGTTAGATCCGGAATGATGTTGTCATCATTTCCCGTATAAAAAACGATTTCAGAGGCGCGCCCGCTATCCGCGGCTCCGCGAATGACATCCAGCGTCTGGTAACGGTTGAATGGCGCAATCTTTATGGCGGTAACGCCTTCAATCTGGCAGAACTCGCGCCAGAAGCTGTAGCTCAGCACCCGCCCGCCGACCGCGGGCTGCAAATAAAATCCGAATAGAGGGATCTCCTGCGCTACCGCCCGGCAGTGAGCCATCAGTTCGGCATCGCTCGCGGTGGACATGGCCCCAAGACTCAGCAGCCCAAGGTCGAACCCCGCCTCACGGACAAACTGCGCTTCACAAACGGCTTGTTTGGTCTGGCCGCATACACCCGCGATCTTCAACACTCGCTTTCCCGATGCGCGCTGAAATTCTCCGACCGTTGAAGCAACCAGATTCAGAACTGGTTCGAATAAGCCGACCTGCGGGTTGCGAATGGCGAACTGGGTTGTGTGTACTCCCGCGGCAATGCCCCCAGCTCCCGCCTCGCAGTAATACCGCGTGAGCGCTGCCTGGCGGCGCTCATCCAGTTTCCGTTGCGCGTTCAACGCCAGCGGGTGCGCGGGAATTACCACGCCTTGTCTTAGAATCGCTGCAGCTTCCGCGTCTAGCCTAGGGATTGCCATCAGTAGCTTCCGTCGACCACTTCGAAGTGAGTGGGCTTCCCGAGATGTTCGCCGCCGCTCATCACCCATTCGGCAACCCAATCGGTTAAGCTCGCCACCGAGACAGATGGCCGTCCCAGTAACGAGTAACAGAGCGATGCATCGCTCAGCAACGCGCCGGTCCCCTCCTGCCCTTGAAATTTGCACTCGCGGCCAAATCGTTCCGCAAATGCACGCGCTACTTCTCGAACCATTACGGTTTCAGCACCCGTCACATTCAAAAAGCGCGGCGGCGAGGCGCACAACCCGAGTGCCCGCAATGCATAGGAGTTGGCATCGCGCTGCCAGATCGCGTTGAGAGCGGGAACCGTTACATCCACCGGCTCGCCGGAATAGACCTTTCGGGCGATATCAACAAGTACGCCATAGCGCAGGTCCACCGCGTAGTTCAAGCGGAAAATCAGGCATTCGGTTTTGTATTCGTTCGAGTGATACTCAAAAACACGCTCTCGCGCCAGGCAGGATTGCGCGTACTCCCCAAGCGGTGCGACGGCATCCGACTCACGCGAGCCGCGCGAGGATACATCGGTGAGGCCGTATACGTTTCCAGTCGAGAAGACAACCATGCGGCTCTGCCGGTAATGGTAGGCGGCCAGCGCCGGAGCAATCGCGTTCATGGCCCAGGTGAGATCGGGACGGTCCGTCGAGCCGAATTTGCGCCCTGCCAGATACAATACGTTCTCGCACTGGGGCAGCTTCTCGACTTCGGCAGGGTTGAGCAGATCGCATGGGACGACCGTCACTCCAGCCGCTTCGAGACCGCGCCGCGCGGCTTCCGTCGCAAATCGTGAAACTGCTGTGATGCGTGTACTGGCGTCGGTTTCATCCGCCGCCCGTTTTGCAAGCTTCGCCAGCGAGGGTCCCATCTTGCCCCCTGCGCCCAAAATGATAATGTCGCCCTGCAAGCCGCGCATAAACGCGCGATCGGCTTCACTCGGCTCTGAAAGGCGCCGTTCTAAGTGTTCAACTGGATTTTCCGTCACGATTACCTCTCATCGTAGGATGGCGAGATGAGATTGCTTGCGTTTCTGTTAGTCGTCTTTGGACATCATTGGACCGTTCCGGCGGCCGCTGACTGGAAGATTGCACACGAGAATGGAACTGAAGTCCTGCGTCTTGTTACGCCGAAAGATCCGCTTCCCGGCCCAAGGCGCCCGATTCAATTCGCCTTAGCCGACACGCCGGACCTGCAGAAGGTGACTGTCGAGGCGGACATGCGGCCCCTTGGTCATTCGCTCATGATTGTCTATGCTTATCGCGACCCGGCCCACTTCGATTACGCGCATCTCTCGATTGATACTGCCGCGAAGGAGCCGCATCACAACGGCATCTTCCACGTTTATGGCGGCGAGCGAGTGCGGATCAGTCCGACAGATGGCCCGGCGGCGTTCTCGTCGCCCGGCTGGCATCATGTTCAACTCGCATGGGACGGCAAATCCGGCGAAGTTCACGTCACCGTAGATGGGCAACCTATACCGGCTCTGCATGCGGTTGATCTGAGCCTACGATCCGGTCGCGTCGGACTCGGCTCATTCGACGAAACGGGAGATTTCAAGAACGTTAAGATCCAATAGGTGCACTGAACCGCGCGCGTCAGCAGGCGGTCTCTTACTCTTCTGCTTGTGGCAAAGCCCACGCGTACAAAACTCCGTCCACACCCATAACCACATACTGGCGGCCGTCCAACTCGTATGTCATCGGTGAGCTGCCCAGCGAACCCCCCGCATTCACGTGCCAGAGAATCCGGCCGTCGTCCGGATCAAGAGCAAGGAGATTATCCGAAACGTCGCCTGTGAACAGCAGATGTCCGGCGGTCGTGAGGATACCCGGATGCCCTCCACCCTCCTCCTCTTTTCTGCGCCAGCGGATTTTGCCCGTTTGATAATCGATCGCAACCAACAGCGCGTGTGACCGTAAGCCGGTCGAAGCGCCTCCCTGGTGGCCGCCGGCCTTATTGTTTGCGTTAAGAGTCAAATAGTACACGCCGAAACCCTCTTCGGCGTTCACATAAAACAGCTTCGTTTCCGGATCGAAGCTCGGAGCCATCCAATTCGTGGCGCCCTCTTCGGCGGCTTCTACCAGCGACCCGTCAGGCGTGGGCTCCTTCCTAGGGTTCGGAATGGGCTCTCCCCTGGCGTTCAGGCCGGAAGCCCAATCGATAGATACAAACGGTGCAGTAAGTAGATGCTCGCCAGTGATTCGATCGAGTAAAAAGAAATATCCGTTCCGGCTGGCCTGCGCCAGTAACTTGCGAGGCCCGCCATGAAACTCGGCATCGAAAAGCACCGGAGTCTCGACCGCATCCCAGTCGTGCGTGTCATGCGGAGAAGGCTGGAAATACCAAACCAACTTGCCGGTATCCGGATTCAAGGCCGCAATCGAGCAGGTGTAAAGATTGGACCCGGGGCGCACCACGCCCGCGAGCACGGGAGCTGGATTCCCCGTGCCCCAATAAATCAGGTTGGCGTCCGGATCATAAGTGCCCGTCATCCATGCGGGGCCGCCGCCATGAGTCAATGCGTCTTTATCGGGCCATGTCTCCGATCCCGGCTCTCCCGCCTTCGGAACCGTATTCCAGCGCCAGATTACCTTTCCAGTCTCCGGATCAATCGCTTCCACAAAATGCTGAATGTCGGTCTGATCGCCCGAGCTGCCAATAATCAGCCGGTTCTTTACCAGCAGCGGTGCGACGCTGATGTAATACCCAAGCTTCACGTCCGCGATCTCAACGTCCCAGATAGGCTTCCCATCCCGCGCGTTCAGGCAAATCAAGTGCGCATCCGGGGTTCCGAAATAAACCCGGTCCTTGTACATCGCAACACCGCGTTGCCCTACATGATCGCCTTGCGACGGACGGCTATAGTGCCAGACCTGACGCCCGTTGCGAGCGTCGATAGCCCAGACGTTGTCTGGAGTTGTAAAGTACAAGATCCCGTTTACTTCGAGAGGTGTGGATTTCAGGGCGGCTGAATGAGTCTGGAACGCCCACGCCATCGTCAAGGAAGCGACATTACTTCTATTGATTTGGTTCAGAGTGCTGTAGCGGCGGCCGGAATAATCGCCGTTGTAAGTGGGCCAAGTTGTGGTCGCCGGTTTGGTAAGAGCAGCAGGATCCAACCCTTGCGCGGATAGTGACCAGATACTTATCGCCAATAATACAAGGCGATTTCACTTGAGTGTCTCCAGATACGCAAAAAGATTATGAACGTCAGCCTCCGTGTACTTATGCAATAGTTCGACGTGCGCCGCAAGCGGATCATGAATCTGAAACTTTACTTTGCTACAAGGCCAGGAATGATACCAGCTATCGCGATCCTTAATAGCGATGCTGAATGGGTCCTGATACACCAGCTCGCCCATAAACTGTTTCCCTGCGCCGGTAATGACAGTAGCTGTCTTCGGTACGTCGGACGGATAGAGAAAACGAGCCTCGAGATCGGCAGGTGCGTACTTTTTAGCGATTCCGGCGAGATCTCCCGACAGCGAATGGCAGCGTGAACACTCTCCTGCGCCATTGAAGAACTTCTTTCCCGCCTCAGCGCTGCCGGTCAGCAGATGCTGCAGAGAAAGATCATGCGGATCCGATGGGTTTGCACGATCGGCCTCGTCAAGCCGCGATTTGATGAAAGCTACTACTTCCTCGATTTGGCTTTCAGTAAGTCCTATAGCCGGCATGCCCTTGGAAGAACGGCCGTCGCGAATCACCGGGCCAATCAGGTTTCCGTGGTCGTCGTGCCGGACCAGCGCCGAGCGCAGCAGATTGGGACCCTCCGTGGTCCCCGTCGCGTCCGCTCCATGGCAGAAGCCGCACGATTGCGAAAACTGAATTTGCCCACGCTTGGCGGCGGGCGGCTGCATAAGCGCCATCCACAAAATGAAACAGGAGATCAAAGTAGATTATCGGCCATCTAAGGGCCACGCTTGGCCCGGCATCGCAACTTGTTCGAACAGTCTGGCATACGACCGGCGTCGGCGAATGAACCGTTGCTCTCGAGCCCGGAGAAAGTCGAACCCGAATGGCGAGTGTCTCTCTAACTCCGCCAGATACGGACCGGTATAGGCCTGGGGAGCATTTGCCGCATTACGAATCAGGAGCAATCGCGAGCTCCGGGCAAGCAGTTCTTTCAAAAGCTCGGCCGCGTGTGCGAATTCCGCCAATTGCGCCATCACTCCCTGCGAGAAATGAATGGTTTGGTTTGTAATGCGATCGAGTGGTTCGAGCGCTGCCGCCTGCGTGAACAGCGTCAGAGAGTCGCGTTCCTTGTCTGAATGAATGTCCTGAAGATCATCCCCTAACTGGAGTACCACGCCCCAATTGAACGCAAACCTGGCCTGCATCTCTGTTAGATTTCCAGCCGCCAGATACGCATCAGCCAGTACCGATGTTCCGCCCTTTGCAATCGTGAGCCGGATGATATCGATATCTTCGCTCCTCCGGCTTCGGATCTGCAGAATGCTCTCTTGCTGAGCGGCATGGATGGCAAGCAGCGCGTCGTAAACTTGCGGAAACTTCTCCCGAGGATATTCGGTTTCAATAAGGCTTACCAGCTCCCATATCAGCTCCTCTCGCCTCTCGCCGGGAGCCGCGTACTCGCCCTTCAACCTTTGCCGGAAGCGCTCACTGAACCGCAGCTTTGCATCGGGTGAAAACTTCGTGTCGTCAAGGTAATTATCACTATACGGATACAGCATGCTGTAGGCGAAGATGGCCGGCGTGAGCCGCAGTTCTTTGCCCAGCAGCACTTGTAAGCCGCAAGCTGTCCACGCATTGCGGGCGGCTTGCAAGATATCAACGATGCTTACATTCGGATCCAACCGGCGGGCGCACCGGGCCAGATCGGAGCCTATGTGCGAGAATCCATCCCGCAACAACGCCGTGACGTAGGGATCGTCAAGGTCCAGCGCGTATGTCGAGACCTGCACGAACAAAGAGGTGATGCGTGAAATCATCTTCTCCGCGGCCGCTCGCGTCCGGGAAGTTTTACGCAATTCAGCATCGATCGCATCCAGGTGACAATCGAGCCGATGCTCCCGGCATTGTTGCTCCTCGCGGGAGTAAAGGGACCCGAGCTGCGGAAAATCCCAACGGCTCGCATGCCAGGCTGCAACGGAGTCTTCGATCATCTCCGCAACGCCAGCCTGAGCCGCGCTATTTTGGCATTCGATCACAAATCTCAGGACGCAAGCCGGCTTAGCAATGTTCAGTGCAAGTGCCTTGCCCGGATGAAGCTCGCGTTCAATGCCAAGATCGCGAACGTTGCTAAACTGGAGGCATTGCGGGCGGTTAGCTCAGTTGGTTAGAGCGTCTGGTTTACACCCAGAAGGTCTGGGGTTCGAGTCCCTAACCGCCCACCATTTCGGTCTATGGCATGCGCGGTCGGCTTAATGCTGGAATGCTGGGACTTCGTAACTCGTACCAGCGTGCAAAATACGCTGATGTTCGGGAACTGCCGCCGTCTCATGATCCGGACCAGCGCCCGCCGAATCGCGTCTGTCGAGTACCCAAGCACACCAGTCATGAATTCGATTTCCTCAAAGGCATTCCGCCCCAGAAATGAAACGCCGGCTACGAATTGTTGCGGAACCTTTGTGTCTCAGGACTGAAGCTGGAGAAGAATTTTCGCCAGGTTCTGTCCTTTACAGAGGAATGGAGCTCAGCGGGCGCCACCCCCGTGTGCGAAGTTTTCGAGCCTCAGGTCAAAACCGTTCAATCTGGCCTCGCTTGGGTAAGAATTTTAGACATGATTTCTTTCCGAACTGTGGTTGGGCTTTTTTTGTTCAGTTCCGGGCTATGGGCACAGGCATCGAACTCGTTCTACCCGGCAGCGGTCTGGTACGGCGGTGGCACAGCACGAGCCCCCATGCTCGAGAAGGTTGATGGAACCAGCGCAGAGCGATGGGGCAAAGATCTGGATCAAATCAAGGCTACAGGATTCACAACGGTTAAGTGCTGGGTAGATTGGGCAACAGCGGCGCCGAAACCGGAAGAGTTTTCATTTGAGAATCTCGATCTGCTTTTGAGGCTCGCGCACGAGCGCAGCATGCGGGTGATCGTCCAAATTTATCTGGACTCAGCGCCCGACTGGATAGGGCAGCGATATCCCGATGGGCGCTTTGTGGATCGAAGCGGAGCAGTGATCATTTCGCAAGCGGCGCCCGGATACTGTATTGACCAATCGGGCGTCCGGAGGGAGATCGTCAATTTTCTCGAAGCACTTTCGCGTGACGCAAACCGCTCTCCGGCGCTTTTTGGCTGGGACGTTTGGAGCGAACCTCATATTGTCAATTGGGCGGAGTTTCCGTATCTGTCGAATCCGGAATTCTGCTTCTGCGCTTACACCCAGGCGCGCTTTCGCGATTGGCTGAAAGCCAAATATAAAACGCTGGAAGCCCTCAATACAGCCTGGTACAGGAAATTCGAAAGCTGGAACCAGGTTGAGCCGCCGCGCTATCCGACTATACTTTCCTACACCGACTATCTCGACTGGCGAGCTTTTATCGACGACAAACTTGCGGGCGATTTGAAGGACGCGGGTAGATGCTGTTCGCGCGGGCGATAAAACGCATCCGATCACGAGCCATGCCGCGGCGCCATCCCTGTTCACATCGCCTACGGACGGCTATGGGGAGCCGGATGACTTCAAGATGTCCGCGAATGCGGATTTCTTCGGCACCTCTATTTATCCAATGCACTCGCAGTCTACGCGTCCCTGGTCATACACCATGCTCGCCGCCGGCCTTGATTTCTCGCGCTCCGCGGGGCACAGCTTCAATAAGGGATTCTGGATTGGCGAGCTGCAGGCCGGGCAAGGCGCCACGGGGATGCGCATAGCCGAACCGGTTACCGCGCACGATGAGGAATTCTGGATGTGGCAGGTAGTGGCGCACGGAGCGCGCGAACTCGCCATATACGCCTGGTATCCGATGAGCTCGGGCTTCGAGTCGAATGGCTATGGGCTGATAGATCTGGACGGCACGATAACCGATCGCGCCCGGGCAGCGGGAAAGGTCGCGAAGATTCTGCAGCGGCACGCATCCGATCTGCTGAACGCGCAACCGGCGCGCGCGTCAGTTGCAATTCTCTACAACCGGCTCTCCTACATGGTGGGCGGATCGCAGCCATCGATGTCAAAGCTCGGAAATGCTGAGCGCGATTCTTTGATGGGGCTGTACCGGGCGTTTATGGAGCAGCATATTCCCGTGGATTTTGTCGACGCGCACGACGCGGCTCAAAACAAGCTGGGTCAATACAAGATCCTGTTCCTACCCTTTCCGGTGATGCTATCGCAAGATGCGGCTGAGGGCGTAAAACGCTATGTCCAGAACGGCGGAACGGTGGTCGCGGAGGCTCGCCTGGCCTGGAACGACGAACGCGGCTTTGCCAGCGACATCATCCCCGGGTTTGGGTTGGATGAAGTTTTCGGAGCGAAAGAGAAGCTTATCCGTCCCGTCGATAAACCCGAATTGAGAATTGAAGTGTCAGCGGAACTGCCCGGCGTTCAGGCAAATCAGCCAGTCGTTGGGGCAGCGTTTGAGGAAGACCTCGAGCCGCTGAACGGTGGGCGCGTACTGGGCCGTTTCTCCGACGGAAGCCCGGCCATTGTGGGGCACTCATGGGGTAAAGGGAAAGCGATTCTAGTGGGCTCCTTTGTGGCGCTCGGCTATCAGCGAACCGGCGACAAGGCGACAAAACAGTTCTTTCTCTCGCTGGCCCGCGCCGCGGGAGTCCGTCAAGAAGTAGGTTTAGCAGGGCCGCAGTCCTCTGAAGTGGAGGTTCGGCGTTTGGTGAGCGATAACGAACAAATCGTCTTTGTCTTTAATCACGCCAAGGGTCCGTTCGACGCCCAACTATCTATTGATGTGCCCTGGAAGGTCCGGCAGGCGCGCAATTTGTCCGATGAGAGCGCCGTGCCTTTTCAGGTTGAGAATGAGAAAACAGTCTTGCGCAAAAGCCTGGCGAAAGATGAGGTCTGGGTGTTCCGCCTGGAAGGGCAGCCTGCCCGGTAATTGGCGAGCATGGACTCCGTAATCGCTGTCGATCTGGGAGGCACAAAGCTCACTACTGCGGTTGTGGATGCGTCAGGCAGTGTGTCGTACCGGAAGAAAACCGCCGTCAAACGAGGCGCTCCGGATGCGGGCATTGCGCAGATTGTTGAGGCTGTGCGGGAGGCGATGGATGCCGCGCGTTCTTGTGAGACGATTCGCGCTGCCGGTATTATTGTGCCGGGCATCTATTTCGCCGACACCGGAAATGTTTGGGCGCCTAATTTCTGGGGCCATGAGCAGGTCTCGCTGCGGACAGAACTCGATCAACTGCTGCCGGTGCCTGTTGTGATGGATAGTGACCGCGCGGGCTACGTAGTGGGTGAGCAGTGGCTGGGCGCGGCACGCGGGCTGACGGACGTGGTGTTTCTCTCAGTGGGAACCGGCATTGGCGCGGGCATCATAGCAGGTGGACGCGTGCTTCGCGGTTCGGGAGATATCGCGGGCGCGGTGGGATGGTTCGCCCTCACTCCCGAGCAGCAGGAAATTTATAAGCAGGTCGGATGCTGGGAGGCGGAAGCGGCCGGACCTGGGTTGGCCCGGCTCGCGCACGCAGACTCGGCCGAGGCCGTCGTAGCAGCGGCACGGTCAGGCGATGCCGGCGCAAGGCTGGCTATTCAACACGCCGCACAATACATGGGTATGGGCATTGCGAATCTTGTGAGCCTGTTGAATCCGAAAATGATTGTTCTGGGCGGCGGCTTGATGCAAGCCGCGGATCTTTTCATCGAGACCATAAGGCATGTAGTGACACAGTGGGCTCAGCCCATTGCTGCGGCGCAGGTTCGTATTGAGATTACGTCATTGGGGGAAGATGCGGGCTTATTCGGGGCGGCGCGCCTAGCGCTCGCCGCTAACCCGGAAGCCTGAAACAGAGGATATGTCGGCAGCAAAATACTATCAGAAGATTTCGGATGTCCTGGCGAAAATTCATTCGACACAGCAGGGCCAGATCGAGAAAGCGGGAGAGATTACGGCGTCGGCAATCGGGGCCGGCAATCGCGTCTACCTATTCGGAAGCGGACACTCTGTCATTCCGGTAATGGACATTTTTCCACGTTATGGCAGCTTTGTCGGGTTCTTTCCACTCTATGATCCGCGCTTGATGTGGTCAAATGTCGTGGGTCCGGGCGGCGCGCGCGAGCTGCTGTGGATCGAGACGCGGGAAGGCTATATCGAAACTTTTCTTCAGAGCTATCGGCTTCTGCCGGCGGATGTCATGATCGTCTTTTCGCACGGAGGGCTCAATGCTGCTCCCATCGAAGCGGCTCTGTACGCCAAAAAGAAGGGACTGCGGGTGATTACGATTTCTTCGCTCTCAAACGCGAAAGCTGCACAAGCCAGGCACTCGAGCGGCAAGAAACTGCCCGACACCGCCGATATCGCGATTGATAACTGCGTGGAGCCGGAAGACGCACAAGTGGATGTTGGCAACCCGGAGAAGCTTGCCGCAGGTTCCACAATGGCCGTCGTATTTATCGCAATGTCGCTACTGGCCGAGACCGGATCGAGGCTTGCCGCAAAGGGAATCAAACTTCACACGTTTGTATCGCCGAATGTGCCGGGTATTGAAAAGGATCACAACCAGAAGGTATTCGAAAGCTATACGAAGGCCTGGTTTGCGCGCGGCTGGTCGTGATCGTAGAAGTGGCCGAATTGCGAGTACGCGCCAAGTGGCTGAGCGGGGCCGCATACGCCGGCATGTTCGGCTTCGGCATCGTAATGGCTCTGCTGGGCGCGCTGCTGCCGCTCTTGGCTAGACGGCTACATTTCGATCTCGCTGAGGCCGGAGACCTGTTCCTGGTCATGAACGCGGCAATGCTGGCCACGACGGTCACGGTGGGTCCGCTGCTCGACCGCTTCGGTCATAAGCCTCCGCTGCTGATTGCGCCGCTGTTCGTTGCTGCCGCGCTGGTCCTGGTGGCGCAAGTGAGCACGTTCAACGGGCTGATGGGGACTGTCGTTCTGCTGGGAATCGGCGGGGGCGCGCTGAATCAGGCCACTAATACCTTGGTTGCCGATCTTTACGGCGACGTGCGCGCGAAAAGCGCCGCGCTCAATGTGCTGGGCGTTTTCTTCGGCATCGGCGCCTTGTTTGTGCCGTTCACGGTGGGTTCTGCGCTGCATGCCCTCGGCCTCGCCTCTATTCTGTATCTTGCGATGGCGTTGAGCCTGCTTCCAATCGTGCTGAGCATTCCGTTTGCGTTTCCGGCGCCGCACCATCGCGAAGGCATATCCGCTGCCCGAATGCTGCAACTGGCGCGGCAGCCGCTGGTATTAGCGTTTTCGTTTCTATTGTTTTTCGAATCGGGCAACGAGTTTGTTCTGGGCGGATACGTGACCACCTATCTCACCAGAGACTTAGGCGCGACGATGTCGATTGCCTCTTATCTTCTGGCCGCCTATTGGGGATCGCTCATGTTGGGCCGCATCGTTTTGAGCCGGATCGCGTTGCGCAGAGGGGGCGGAACTTTGGTGCTCAGCAGTGCTTTGGGAGTAGCGATTAGCATGGCTTGGCTCCTGGCAAGCCGGTCGATAGCAGCCGCATTGATCTGTGTCATCCTGCTGGGCCTTAGCATCGCGACCATCTTTCCGACTGTGCTGGGCCTGGCCGGTTCGCGTTACGCCAGCCATTCAGGAACCGTTTTCGGGATTCTGATCGGTATCGCTTTGACCGGTGGCATGACAATGCCGTGGCTGCTAGGACGAATCGCCGATAGCTTCGACATCCGGCGAGCGTTGTTCCTGGTGGTGCTGAATGCACTGGCGATTTTCGCTTTGCAGTTGACGGCCGGAAGGATATTGAGAGGACAAGAGAATGCTTGAGAGGTTTTGGCGCGCACTGGCGATTTCTTCGCTGCTGGTTGTATGCGGGTCGACCGCATGGGCGCAGCACCAAACAATTCTGGCGATTGGCGCGCACGCCGCGGATATGGACTTGACGGCAGGCGCGCTGCTGGCGCATCAAAAGAAGCTTGGCGACCGGGTGGTCCTGTTGCACATGACTCTGGGTGAGGCCGGCAATCCGAACCTTTCGCCGAAGCAATATGCGATACAGAAGCGGCGTGAAGCCGAAGCCGCCGCGAAGGACCTGGGCGCCGAGGTAATTATCGGTCCCTATGCGGATGCAATGCTACCGAACGATGAGGAAGCGAGGAGGTATGTCGCCGACGTAATCCGGCAGGTGAAGCCAACCTATGTCATCACGCACTGGAAGAACAGTTTTCACAAGGATCATAGAAACACTCACCTGATCGTCGTCGATGCGGTGCTGATGGCCGGACTGGAAGCTGTTAAGACAGCTCATGGGCCATACAGCGGAGTCCGCCAGATCTATTACGCTGAGAACTGGGAAGATGACCAGGGATTTCAGCCCTACGTTTACGTGGATACCTCAGATGTGTTCGATGAATGGAAAAAAGCGGTGCGTGAATACCAGATGGTGCGCGGCGGAGTTTCCCCTTTTCACTATTTCGATTTCTACACATCGCTCGAACAGATGCGGGGCGCACTCATTGGAAAGAAGTGCGCCGTGGCAATGGACGTAGATGATTCTGCGAAGAGGCTGGTATTGGAGCAGCTTCCATAGCAATCGCTATTCGGTTGAAAAGCGATAGATGGTGGTGTTGCGGAAGGTTTGTCCTGGATGCAGAACCGTGCTCGGGAAATTGGGCTGATTGGGCGAATCGGGAAAATGCTGCGTTTCCAGGCATAGCGCGGACCGGTATCCGTAAGTGCCGCCAATCCCGTGAACCGTTCCGTTTAAGAAGTTGCCCGTGTAGAACTGAACGCCCGGCTGGGTGGTAAACACTTCCATTACGCGGCCCGACTTTGGGTCTTCCACCTTCACGGCAACCGCTGACAAATCACCCGGATGATTCAGGACAAAATTGAAGTCGTAACCTTTGGCGAGTTTCAATTGCTCGTTGTCTTCGTTAATCCGGGAGCCGATGATTGTTGACTTCCGGAAATCAAGCGGTGTTCCGGCGACGCTGTCAATCGCGCCAGTTGGAATCAAGCTAGAGTTTACGGGAGTGTAACGGTCGGCATCTATCCTGATCCGTTCATTAAGAATGGTCTGGCTACCGGCGCCTTCCAGATTGAAATAAGAATGATTGGTCAGATTCAGAACGGTATCTTTGTCCGTGGTTGCGGTGTAATCCAGGTGAAGGCCGTTCTTGTTATCCAGCGAATAGCGCACGGTCACATTCAAGTTGCCTGGAAAGCCTTCCTGTCCGTCGGGGCTCAGGTAATGCAATTCGAGAGCCGGTTCTCCGTGCGTTGAAGTCTCTTTCACATCCCAAACTTTTTTATCGAATCCGACTGTGCCGCCATGCAAAGTGTTTCCGTTTTCGTTGGTTGGGATGTGATAGGTGTGCCCGTCAAGAGTGAACGTGCCGTGGGCGAGGCGATTCGCATAACGCCCGATGATCGCCCCGAAATAGGCGCCGGCGGCGGCCCCGGTGGTATAGCCATCCACGTTGTTGAATCCCAGCACCACATCATCAAATTTCTTGTTGCGGTCAGGGACCCAAACGGTCGTGATGCGGCCTCCGAAGTTTGTGATCTTCACCTGCATGCCTGACGCGTTCTTTAGCGTGTACAGGAACACCTGCTTGCCGTCAGGAGTCTTCCCGAAAGGCTCCTTTTCGATGCGCGCGGATTGCGCGGGTGAACTGGCCGCGGACAGAAGCGGAAGCAACGCGGCGATAACTGTGATTGAAGAGATTTTCATACGCTGCATTTTAGTGTATGGTGAACATCTTATGAAAAATTGTCACTCCTATGGTTGGGTCGTCTTTCGTGCCGGTGACGTCGAGGGGAACCTCAAAGCCGGCACCATCCTTCTCAAAGAATTTATTGAACGGCATCAGCAGCCACTGCTTCACGCCGGATTGAGTCTGCGAAAGCGTAGCCTGCATTCTGAATGTCCCGTGCATGTCGATTTTCCCGGACTGCAGACCGTACGTGCCCGCCAGCGTAATCAACGCCCCTGGAACCTGGAATGAGAGCCGCGAAAAGCGCGCCGTAGTGTTTTCCAGTTTGAAGCGGCCTCGAAAGTCCGAGGCCACTAGCTCAGGGCCCTGGCCGGATTCCTGCTCGCTCTTACTGATGCCTCGCGCCCGATCGCTCAGGACAAGGAGGCGTTGCTGAACCTTGCGGCTTCCGAACCTTGCGGAGAGAACGGCGAATTGCCCGTCGAGCCGCAGTTTATCGATGACATCTTGATTGCCGGGCGGAATCACGATTCTGCTTGCGAAATTGACATCTCCCGTCAGAAATGGTTTATCCCCGCCAACCACAAGCGTGAGAATGTCCTCTATTCGGGCATGTTTGGACGTAGCGTCCAGCGAAACTGTCTTTCCGTTCGGGCCAGGTTGATGGACCACCCCGCCGCGGCAGATGAATTCGGAGTTCAGAAAGCTGGCATCAACCGGATGGAGCAGCGTATCGCCGTCGGTGCCATCCACAATGGAATGAAATTGAGTGACAAGGTGGACGGCATCGCCGCCGCGCTTCAACGAAAACTTCGGAACGTCGGTGGCCCCATTTACCTCGATGCGCTGCAGCACGCCTCCATAGGTGCCCTTTGAAGAGAGAATGCCGCTGATTCCTGCGAACACGCCGAGATTGGCATTCTGAAAGTTATAGTTGCCCGAAACGGCTGTTGAGCGCGGGTCGTCGCGCTGCCAGGGGCCGAAACTACCAGTACTGTCGATCAGCCCCGGCGGCCTGGCATTGGTCAGTTTAGCGGTGAACGCCATCGCTTTCCCGGGACCGACCGGGCGGAGCGTCAACTTCTGAATGTTGAAGCGTAGCGCGTCTTTGCCTTGCTCTTTCGGAGCGATCTCGAGCCGGGTTCCGTCCGCCACGATTTTCTCGATCAGGAATTGCAGGTGGGTTGTGTCCTGACCCGGCTGGGTGCTCTCTTTTTCAAGCGAAAGGCCGCGCGGAGGAACGTAAATTGCCAAGCCTTTCAGCCGGACGATGTCGACGTGATTGCGGCGGTTAAGCAGAGTCCAGAAGTCGGTGGCCGCATAAAACTTCCCGATGTAGATCAACGGATGCGGATCGCTCCAGTTTTTATGCCGGATCGAGAGCCCTTCGCCGACTACACTGGGCCGGGGGAAGAGTGAGATGTTCAGCGATGTCAGATTCACGTCCGCATCGAAGCGGTCCTCAAGCGCGCTAATCACCCGCTCCTTCGCGCGCGGGTCGAGCGTTTTGACGAACCAGTAGACGTACAGCGCGCCTCCGATCAAAAGCAGGCACAGGACGGGAAATCCGTACCGCAGGGCTTTTCGCATTCTCGATAACAATGTTGATAAGTTGGACGAATGATCTCTCGTGCGCCGCTTAGTCTGCTGCTGCTCCTGCTGCTCCCGTGCACTATTGTTGCTCAAGAGATGCCAAATGCACACATGGTGCGCGCTTCCGGTGAAGCCACCGTCTCGGCCAAACCGGATCAGGTACAAATTTCGATTGGAGTGGTGACGGACGCGCCACAAGCTGAAGCGGCTGCCGCACAGAATGCCAGCCAGACTTCAGCAGTGTTGAATGCGACCAAGAGCTCGATTGCCGGGCATGGCGAAGTGAAGACAACCGGCTATTCGATCTCGCCGCAGTACGACTATTCCCAGGGCCATGCACCGCGCTTAACCGGGTACCAGGCCAGGAACACCGTGCAGGTCACTTTGGATGATCTCTCAATGACGGGAAAAGTCATCGATAGCGCCACGGGTGCAGGCGCAAACAATGTCGAAGGAATCTCTTTCAGTTTGCGCGACGATTCAGCGGTCCGCGTGCAGGCTCTGGCGGAAGCGGCAAAGAAGGCTCGAGCGAACGGAGAGGCGATAGCGGCGGCATTGGGGCTGGATGTGGTGGGAGTGCTGCGGGCGGATACCGAGCAGGCTCCGATTGTGCGGCCCGAGCCTGGCATCATGATGGCCGTGAAGGCGCGCGCGCCGACCCCGATCGAGGCCGGCACCCTGGATATTCACGCCACGGTGATCGTTACTCTGCAAGTGCAGTAAAGCTCCGATACAATGAGCTTCAGATTCAGCCCCCAACCAGATGGAAGATTTGGCTCCTCCGGCGGCAGCAGATCCCGAGATTCCGAACAAGCTCTATTTTCGGATCGGCGAGGTAGCAAAACTGGCCGGGATCAAGCCCTATGTCTTACGATTCTGGGAATCTGAGTTTGCTGGCCTCGGGCCCAAGAAATCCGGTACCGGCCACCGGCTGTACCGCCGTAAAGACGTCGAGCTCGTACTGGAGATCAAGCGCCTCCTCTACGAAAAGCGATTCACGATTGAAGGCGCCCGCAAAGTGCTTGAATCCAAGCCGAAACGGGAGCTTCCTAAACCTGCAGCAGTTCGCAAGCAGGCAGAGTTGTTTAGTACGCCTCCCGCTTTTTTTCAGGACCTTCGACGCGAACTGAGCGAAATTTTGGAGGTCCTGGAGCGGTACGAAGAGGGCGGGAAGTGAACGCCGACAGACCACAGACGCCGATGGTCTGCCCCACTATTCAAGAGCTTGATTTCGCCTTTTCGGTGTCAACGGCCTTCAAGAGTTCGATGACCCGCTCCGCAGCCTGCTGGCTGGCGGCTTTCTTCGACGTCCCGGTGGCGCGGCTAGCCAATCGGTCCCCGACTTTCACTTCGACCGTGAATACTTTGGCATGTTCGGGTCCGCTGGTTTCCACGGTAGAATAACGCGGAATCGGCAGCCCCAGTGCTTGCGTTCGCTCCTGCAGCACGCTTTTATGATTTAGAAGGCCGATTGATTCGACGTCTTCGGGGCTCTCCATGCCGCGCAGCACCTGCTGGTGGATGAACTGGCGCGCGACATCGATTCCTCCGTCCAGGTGCAAGGCTGCAATGACAGCTTCGAAGGCATTGGCCAGCAGGGTTTTTCGCTCGCGGCCGCCGTTCCGGTCTTCACCTTTGCCGAGCCGCAGAAACTCGCCTAGCTGTAAAGCCCGCGCGCGCTGATGGAGATAGGCCGAGCTCACAAGGTGCGCCTTCCACTGCGACACCTGCCCCTCGCGAACCGCCGGGTACTTCAGCACCAGGGCTTCGCTCACCACGAAACCCAGTATGGCGTCGCCCAAAAACTCCAGTTGCTCGTTATCGCCACTCTCCGGCATAGGAGAGGCGCGTTCGGAGAGCCAGGACCGGTGGGTCAACGCCCGTACCAGAAGTTCCCGATCACGGAAACGATACCCGAATTTCTCCTCCAGCGCTTCCACCGAACGCATCATTCGAGCGAACGCGCTATTTACTGCCTTTCATCTTGGTTGCGGCATCCTTCTGCTGTTGAGCGATTTGTTTTACCGCGGCGTTGGCATCGGGCGAGGCGATTACTTTGTCGGCATTGGCGATTGCATCGTCCCACTGCTTAGCGCCCAGGTAAGCCTTCCCAATGTGAGTCAGGATAACCGGATTGGGAAACAACGCTAAAGCGGCTTTGTATTCTTCAATGGACTTGGGATAGTTCTTCTGAAGCAGAGCGGCGGTGCCCAGGGCATCATGCGCCTCGCCTTCTAACTGCTTTTGGAACGCCGGCCACTGGTCAGCCTGGATTCCCGGTGGAGGCGCCGTGCTGTTCTTGAGCAGATCCAGGGCCTTATTCGCGTAATCTTCAATTTTCTTGATCGATTGATCCTTATCAAGATCGGTATCGTGGGTGTGCGTAGCGATGGTCTGGGCCAGTGTAACGCGCGCGGTCATGTCGTTAGGATCCGATTGAATCACCTTCTCGCCGTAGGCAATGCTGTTTGGATAGTCGCCTTTTTTCTCGGCGGCCTCCATGGCCATGTTGAGGAGCATGTTCTTGAACTCCGTATCGGCGAAGTTCTCGAGGGTGTAATTGATGTCCTGGATTTCCTGGTCGTAGTTATTCGCCTGGGCATCGGCCTGAACCTTTTTCAGGGCATCTACTTCCTTCTGTGATTTCGGCTTGGGTTGTGCTGCCTGCTGGGCCAGAACAGGCACGGCCAGCAAAATGAGCGCGGTGGAAAAGACGGAGGTTCGTAATCTCATGGCTGTTTCTCTCCTGAAGAACTAGTCTGCAAACCTTTTTCGGCAGCGTCTCTCGCCATCGCCGAAGCCCCGTTCATTGCCAGCGCAGTCTTGAACTGCGCGTTCGCCTTGCCAGGGTCGCCGGCCGCGAGAGCCAGCCTGCCTAAATATACGTGGGCCCAAGCGGTAATCGCCGGGTTCGGATTGAGATCGGCTGTCCGTTGGAAAAGTTCCACCGCCTCATCCTTTCGATTCTGCCGAACGGCTATACGAGCCAGCCCGTAGTACGCGCGGCCCTGCATGGACTTGTCGGTGGTCTGCTGGAAGGCCTTCTTGAACACCTTCTGCGCTTCGTCGTAATCGCCCTGCTCGTAAAGCCCCTCGGCTGATTCCAGCGACTCCTCAGCCGGGTCGAGCTGCAGCTTTGCGGGCGGTGCTACCACCCGCCCTGGAACGGTTTCGGCGAACTGCACGTTTTTTAGACGCTTCTGCTCCTTATGTACATCAACCGCCGCGATCAGATCCGGATAGTACATACGGAACGCGTCCGGCTGCTTCTCGTAAGCGGGCAGAAGGTCGGCAAACGCGGCCGTCAGAATAAAGCCTTCCCGCACGGCTTCCTGGACGAATGCCTGCTTCTGTTCGGCGGTTCCATGCATCAGGCGGCTATCAATCGCTTTGATCAAGCACTTGGTTACCAGTAGAGAAAAATCGTCTTTATACGCCAGGTCAAGCGCCGGCGCGTCCTGGGCAAACTTTTCGAGCGGCTTTTTCTGCTTGATGATTTCCGTGTACTTGAACGTAAGCGGGTCCAGCAAATATGCCAGGTAGGCGTCCCGGATCTCATCGATCACAGGAGCGCTGGTGGGGGTAATGACGACGTAATAATCGTCCCGATAGCTGCGGACCTGCACCTGATCGGGCGCACCCAGCAGATCGAGATAAATCTGGAATCTTCGGCCGAGATATCCGGATGGATTGCGAAGGTAGCCGTTGGCCTCGAACAGAGTCCCGATCACCGCGTCCTGGTACTCGGACATGGCCGTGCGGTACGCCAGTTGGGAGCGGTTCCACAAATCTTCCAGCTTGGCTTCTTTATAGAAGCGGGCCAGAAGATCGCTAAAAGCGCGCAATGGCTCCACATCCGGCGGCACCTCTCCGGAGGGCAGCTCGAAATTGGGCGCATCCCCGGCCACCAGAGCGAACGAAATGTACTGCCCTAAATCGGCGCTGTCCGATCCCTTCTTATGTTCTTTGTAGAAAGCCTTGAGCTCCTGCAAACACGGAATTGTGCGGCTGGCAAGAGCTTCGCGGATCTGGGTGCGAACCTTGTACTTTTGATTCAATGGCGAATCGAGCCCGGCGTCGTATCCGGCAGCGTTGATTGCGGCCAGGGTCGAAAACATCGTTAGACTGACGCTGAACTGGTTTTCGCCTGAGTCATTCGGAGTGGCGACGCGGGCGCTTGCCGCGAATGAGACAAGAAGGATGGCAACAAGGGAAACAGTGGTGCGGCGAATCAAGACAACCTTAGAAGAAAAAGTGTAGATATCTGCCCCTCAGTGTAGCGTAGGGGAGGGGATGCCCGTCCTGTCCGGCCGGCAGAGCCGCCGTGAATCAAAATGTGGATATACTTCATCAATTGATAGGAGATTTAAATGGCAGGCAACAACACGCTGACCTTCACCGATGACTCGTTTGACAAAGATGTGCTGAACTCCGAGGTCCCCGTCCTGGTGGATTTTTGGGCGGAGTGGTGCGGCCCTTGCCGGATGATGGGACCCACTGTGGACCAGGTTGCCACCGAGTACGCGGGCAAGTTGAAAGTCGGCAAGCTGGACGTTGATGCCAATCAGCAGACCGCCTACCGGTACGGAATTCGCGGGATCCCGACCGTTCTTTTGTTTAAGAGCGGGCAGATTGTGGAGCAGAAGGTTGGAGCAATTGGCAAGCCAGAGTTCCAGAAGATGCTCGAGAAGCACGTAAGTTAATTTACTAGTAAAAGTCGGCTGAGGCGTGGCTGCGCTACGCCTTCCCCCACCCGCCGCCACCTGGCGTCTCAATCCGTATCCCGCTTCCTTTCAGGGCGTTGATATTGCACTTGCCGGGCAGCTCGCGTTCAACGCCATTCTGGACGAGCGTATTGCGTCCTTTCGCTCCCGCTGACCCGCTGTGCAATCCGTATGGCGCAAAGCGCCGTCTGTCGGACAGAATTGTCACCTGGGCCGGACCCAGCAACCCCACTTCTCTGACCAGCCCGTCGCCCCCTTTATGCAATCCGTCGCCGCCCGAATTCTTCCGATAGGCGTACCGGCGCACCCGGAGCGGATAAGCGTATTCCAGCGCTTCGACAGGCGTGTTCAGCGAATTCGTCATATGCGTGTGTACGCCCGATACTCCATCGCCGGTCGGACGCCCTCCTGATCCGCCAGCGACGGTTTCGTAGTAGGCATAGAGTTCACCGGTCCGCGGGTCCGTTCCGCCGATCGTGAGATTATTCATGGTGCCGGAGCTGGCCGCCGGAATGCGCTCGGGTACGAGTTGCGAAAAAGCCCGCAACAGCACATCCACGATCCTCTGCGACGTTTCGACATTGCCGCCCGCAACGGCCGCCGGAGGCCGTGCGTTCACGACGCTCGCTTCGGGCAGCACAAGTTCCACGGGCCGCATCAGACCCGCGGTGGGGGCGGCCTCTTCGGGCAGCAGGCAGCGCAGAACATAGAAAACAGCGGATGCCGCAATGGCAGCCACCGCGTTCAAGCTTCCGGATACCTGGGGCGATGATCCCGTGAAATCCACTCGAAGACGCCGTTTGTCGGGGTCCGGTCTGAGAGTTACGCGAATCAACACCGGTTCGTTACCGATACCGTCGTCATCCAGATAATCTTCCGCGCTGAAGTCCCCGGCAGGAAGCCGCTCCAGCTCCGCCCGCATAAGTGCTTCCGAATGCTCCAGCATGGCGGTGACATTCGCGCTGATGCGCGGCATGCCATACTTCTGCGCGACTTCTGTCAAGCGCTGCGCGCCGATACGGCACGCGCCAAGCTGGGCGGTCAGATCTCCCTCGCGCTCGCGCGGGGTGCGCACATTATTCAGCAACAAAGCCAGCAGGCTCTGGTTCAGAACTCCATTGGCGACAAGTTTCAGAGGAGGTATGCGGACGCCTTCCTGCCATATCTCGGTGCATAAGCCCATCGAGCCGGGATACATTCCGCCTACATCGGCGTGGTGCGCGCGATTCGCCACATAGAAGGCCGCGGTTGTGCAACCCTCGATAAAAACGGGCATTACCAGCGTGATGTCCGGAAGATGTGTTCCTCCATCGTACGGATCGTTCAGAATGGCGACATCTCCCGCTTCGAGCGTGAGCTTAGCCAAGGCCGCGCGAACTGACATGGGCATCGACCCCAGATGCACCGGCATATCATCGCCCATCGCGATCACGCTGCCATCGCCATCGAACACCGCGCTCGAGTAATCGCGCCGCTCTTTGATGTTCGGCGAGAACGCTGTCCGTCTGAGTGCTGCACCCATCTCTTCGGCAACGGAGTGAAACACGTTCTGGAAGACGGACAGCTCGATGGGATCTGTCATGCCACTGGGCAAATGCCCGAAGGCAGACGACTGAAAACGATCGTCTGCCCTACACTCATCCCTACTAACTACATCCGCTGGTTCCGCCGCAGTTCTCGCATTTATAGCAGGAACCGTTACGGGTCATGATGCTGCCGCATTCCGAGCACAGCGGCGCATCACTAGCGGCAGCGTCGAACGGGAGCGCAACCTGAGCGTCGGGTTCGGTGGCGCGCAGCTTCGGATCATCACCGGCTTCGCTTGCCGCGGTGATGCCAAGAAAACGTGCGCCGAGCCAGCGGAAAATGTAATCGATGATCGATTTCGCGTAGGGCACTTGCGGATTGCCGGTCCAGCCGCTCGGCTCAAAGCGAACATGACTAAACTTATCCACAAAAAACTTCAGCGGTACGCCATACTGCAAGCCGTAGCTGATGGAGGTGGCGAGCGTATCCATGAGGCCGGAGATAGTGGACCCTTCCTTGGCCATGGAGATGAACACTTCGCCCGGCGTACCGTCTTCGTAAAGGCCGACAGTAATGTAGCCTTCGTGGCCGCCGATTGAAAACTTGTGCGTGACCGATTGCCGCTCATCCGGCAGCTTGCGCCGCTGCGGGCGATAGACGATTTTTTCGACAATCTGGACTTGCGGCTGGGGTGCTGGAACCGCCGCGGTATTCTTCTTCTCGCCTTTACCGGTGCCGGAGCTGAGTGGCTGCACGCGCTTTGACCCATCGCGATAGATTGCGACGGCCTTCAATCCCAGTTTCCAACTTTCGATATAGGCTTCCATGATGTCTTCCGCCGTGCACTCTTCCGGCATGTTGATGGTCTTTGAGATTGCGCCGGAAATGAACGGCTGGACCGCCGCCATCATTCGAATGTGGCCCATGTGATGGATGAAGCGCGTTCCGTTCTGCGGGCGGAAGCTGCAATCGAACACCGGCAGATGCTCGGGCTTGATGTGCGGCGCCCCTTCAATGGTGCCCGTAGCATCGATATGCGTGACGATGGCTTCGGTCTGCTCGGGCGTGTAACCCAGTTTGATAAGCGCTTGCGGAACCGTGTTGTTGACGATCTTGATCACACCGCCGCCAACCAGTTTTTTGTATTTGACCAGCGCAAGATCGGGCTCAATGCCGGTGGTATCGCAATCCATCATGAACCCGATAGTTCCGGTGGGCGCGAGAACCGTCACTTGGGCGTTGCGGAAGCCGGTTAGCGCGCCCACTTCATAGGCACGGCGCCAGCACTCTTCCGCCGCGTTGAACATAGCTGCGGGAACGCGCTGGCTGTCGATGCCGTTCACCGCGTTCCAGTGCATACGAATGACTTCGAGGAAAGACTCCTCGTTGTCGGGATAGCCGGGGCAGGGTCCAACGGCTTCGGCGACCCGAGCGCTGGTGAGATAAGCCTGCCCACACATAATTGCAGTAATAGCTGCCGCGAAATCGCGGCCATTGTCGCCGTCATACGGCAGTCCAAGCGACATCAGCATCGCGCCGAGATTCGCATAACCGAGACCCAGCGGCCGGAAATCATGCGAATTCTTCGCGATCTTCTCGGTCGGATAGCTGGCGTTGTCAACCAGAATTTCCTGCGCCACAATAACTGTATCGACGGCATGGCGGAACCCTTCGACATCGAAGGTGCCGTCCGGCCCGACAAACTTCATCAGATTCAGCGAGGCCAGATTACAGGCTGAATCGTCGAGGAACATGTACTCCGAGCAGGGATTGGACGCATTGATACGGGCGGTCGCCTTCGAGGTGTGCCAGCGATTGACGGTGGTGTCGAACTGCATGCCGGGATCGCCGCACTGGTGTGTCGCTTCGGCAATCTGCCGCATCAGCTCGCGCGCTTTATAGCGGCGAACCGGCTGGCCGTTTACCACGCTGCGAGTCCACCAATCGAGATCGTCAACAGCGGCCTGCATGAATTCATCGCTGGCGCGGACGGAGTTGTTCGCGTTCTGGAAAAAAACGGAGCTGTAGGCTTCGCCATCGAGAGTGGAATCGTACCCGGCGTCAATCAGCGTGTGCGCCTTTTTCTCTTCCTTCGCTTTGCACCAGATGAACTGCTCTATGTCAGGATGATCGGAGTTCAGGATGACCATCTTGGCCGCCCGGCGCGTCTTGCCGCCGGACTTGATGACACCTGCGAACGCGTCAAAGCCCTTCATGAAGCTGAGCGGACCGGAAGCCCGGCCGCCGCCCCAGAGATGCGCATCTTCTTCGCGAATGGCGGACAGGTTCGTGCCAGTGCCGGAACCCCACTTGAACAGCATGCCTTCAGTCTTGGCAAGGTCGAGAATGGATTCCAGGGTGTCGCCCACCGAGTTGATGAAGCAGGCCGAGCACTGGGGATGATTTTCGCCAGGGTAGAGCTTTTTCGTGACCTGGGTGGCTTCATCGAAATAGAAGCCATAACCGCGCGACTCGCGGACACCCACATTGAACCAGACCGGCGAATTGAAGCAGGCCTTCTGCGTAAGCATCAGGTGCGCCAGCTCGAGACGGAAATTTTCGCCGTCCTCTTTGGTCTTGAAGTATTTTCCCGACAAGGCCCCAGTCGGCAATGCTGTCCACCACGCGGTGAACAAGCTGAGCCACGCTGGTCTCGCGCTCCGGCGAGCCCATACGCCCATGAAAATACTTGCTGGCTACGATGTTGGTCGCGGTCTGCGACCAGTCGGCAGGCACTTCGATGTCGCGCTGCTCGAATATGACAGAGCCTTTATCGTTTCCAATGGTGGCGTTACGAAGCTCCCAGTTCACCTGGTCATAAGGCGTGACGCCGGGCTCCAGCCTGGAGGTGAAATGGCGGGGAAATGACACCCCGGTGCGCTCCTCTCTCTTTAAGGAGCGGTGTAACTCTTTGACTTTGACGGCTAAATTGACGCTGAGCTGACCCATCGGAGCGATATCGGCCTTTCTGGAGGACGGTAGGTTCTGCCAACTGCAGTACCTATCTAAACTCCAATTTTCTCACGCGTCAATACAGAATTTTACTCAGGACGACTAGATGTTGTGGATTTTCTGTGGAGAACGGCTAGGGTAAAGTGGTTGCGGAGGGAATCGCGGCAGTACATTAACCCGGAGTTTTCCGGGTCTAGTACTGAGCGCGAGGAGAGGCAGACGACAAAAATCGATCGTCTGCCCGCATCTGCTTCTTTAAAGAACTGCTCTAGAACGGCGCATCACCGGGCAGCCCCCATTGCTGCTGAATGTTCGCATTCGGGTAGGCGCTTGGGCCGCCTGTGATGAGCACGAACCAGTTTGCGCTGCTTGGCCGCCAGACGGTCAGGTCGGCCTTGTGATCGCCGTTGAAATCACCGACTACCGGGACATCTCCCGGCAGGCCCCATTGCTGCTGCATGGTCGGTGATGGATAGGTGTTGGTGTGGGCCGAACTCAGCACAAACCAGTTGCCGTTGGCGGGCCGGAAAACAGTGAAATCTGTTTTACCGTCGCCATCAAAGTCTCCCACCAGCGGAACATCTCCGGGTAAGCCCCACTGCTGCTGCATAGTCGGGAACGGATAGCTGTTGGTTGCCTTCGGGTTCAGCACAAACCAGGTGCCGCTGGAGGGCCGAAAGACAGTAAAGTCGGTTGTCCCATCGCCATCGAAATCGCCGGCTACGGGCATATCGCCAGGAAGACCCCATTGCTGCTGAACGGTGGGAACCGGATAGGTGCCGGTCGCGGTTTGGCTCAGCACGAACCAAGTGGCGTTCGAAGGACGGAAAACGGTGAAATCGATCTTCCCGTCGCCAGTGAAATCGCCAACCATCGGTATATCGCCTGTCAGGCCCCATTGCTGGACGATGGTGGGAACCGGATAGGAGCCCACCTTGGTCGAGACCAGGATGTACCAGGTCCCGTTCGAGGGCCGCCAGACGGCGAAATCGGTTTTTCCATCGCCATCCCAGTCGGCTGGAACGGGGATATCTCCGGGCAAACCCCACTGCTGCACAATGGCTCCGCCACCGCCGCTGGGAAGCACGTACCATGTGCCGGTGCTGGGCCGCCAGACCACGAAATCGTCTTTGCCATCGCCATCAAAATCACCCACCACGCGCATGTCGCCGGGGTGTCCGCCATCATAGGTGTTCACTCCGATTCCAATGGCATTTTGCAAGGTCCAGACATCGTTCAGAAAGACGGTATTGGAATCGCCTCCGAAGAGTGTCAGGTTTCCGGAGTTGTCATCGTAAACGGCCGTAGCTTGGCCTCTCGCCTGAGGCAACGAATTAATAAAGGAAAGTGGTACCCAGGTCGGAGTAGCGCCCAACCCATTCGCGTTGTAAAGCACCCAGGCATCACTTACCAGTGTTCCGTTCGAGCTCCCTCCGAAAATGGTCATCCGATTCAGCTTCGGATCGTATACGGCGGTATGGGCCTCTCTGGCGGAGGGCAACACTCCATAGGGGGTAAGCTGGCTCCAGATAGGAGTGCCGGTCACTCCGTTAGCGTTCGAGAGGACCCAAACCTCGTTCAGGTCTGCGGAACCGCTGTTCCCCCAAAAATTATCATGCTGTTGGTATTCGGGTCGTAAACTGCGGAGTCATAGCCTCGGGAGCTGGGAGCCGTTCCGGAAGGTGTCAGTTGTGTCCACGCGGGGGTTCCTCCCGAGCCGTTCGCATTTGAGAGAACCCAGACATCGTTGTACAACGTGGTGTTGCAACGACCCCCAAATACAATCATTCTGTTGGAAAAGGAATCGTAGATGGCGCTCGCGCCGGCTCTCGCAGCCGGACCCGTAGCCAGTTGCGTCCAGGTAGGATTTGCACCCGTTGCGCCAGTAAGCATCCATGTATCGCTAAAACAAGCCCCACTGCTATTCTTCCCCCCGAAAATGATCATGTTCGTGGTCGCGGGATCGTAGATCGCGCTTTGCTCATCTCGAGCATTGCCTGGTAGACTCGGCAACTGCCGCCATTGCGGGTTCGCGCCCAATTGGAGAACCCACGTGTCGTTTACGTCGGCCGAACCCGTTGGTTGCCCGTTGGCACTGGCCAGTCCGCCGAAGACAATCATCTCCTGTGTGTTCGGATCAAGCACGGCTGATTGCCCCGTGCGTGGCGTCGGGCCGCCGGCTGGGCCCAGTTGAAGCCACTGTTGTGCGCCCGCGTTAGCGGGTGAAAGCAGCGATAAAAAAAGGGCCAGTACCGCCGGCCCGGACGTCCACCGTACAACTCTGAGCATATCGTGTCTTCTCCTCCTCAACTTCATCTGCTTGAGAACCTCCGAAAATGTAGAAGCAAGGACGAATAAGAATCGGTTCTTCGCGAGCGCCAGCGGCGCCCGTTCCACTCTTATTCCCCGAGTACATAACCTCTAGTAGGTAGCAAGCCCCTACAGAGCACATCTTAAGCTAAATAGTTTGGTCGGGTGTGCCAATTCGTACTCTTTCTGCAAATGACAGTGCAGGATACACTAGGCGAGTGCAACAGCGCTACAGGTAAACCCTTGATATCGCCTGATCGATTCCAGGCGACAGAACATCCATGCGTAGATTGCATCTATTCGAGGTACATGATTCTGCGTTTTGCCCCGAAGCGATCCGAAACGGGTTGACGGATTTCCTTGAAGTTTCGACAGACGTCTTCGATACCTATGGCGCAGTCCGGACGCGCATTGTTGAACTGCTGGCGAACTCCGGTTCCCGCGAGGTGGTTGACCTTTGCTCAGGGGCCGGCGGCCCGTGGGTGCATTGGCTTAAAAAAGGGCTGGTCAACTCTAGCGTGACACTCACGGATAAGTTTCCGAATGCGAGAACCTGCCGCAGCTTGGCCAGATCCGGAATTCCAGGATTGGCCTATCGTGAGGAGCCGGTCGATGCGGCCGAAGTTCCTTCGGAACTGACCGGCCTCAGGACCATCTTTACCGCATTTCACCACTTCAATCCCGAACGGGCGCAGGCCATCATCGCGGATGCTGTTGCTAAGCGGCAGCCGATCGGAATCTTTGAGCTGACATCGCGCTGCCCCAAAGCGCTTTGTTGCATGCTTCTTTCCCCATTAGGTGTATGGCTGCTTACACCGCGGATGCAGAGAATTGGGTGGCGCAAGCTAATCCTGACCTACCTCATCCCGGTGATTCCGCTGTGTGTGCTGATCGACGGAATTACCTCGTGTTTTCGAACCTATTCGATCGAGGAACTATCTGAAATGGTAAGCGAGATTACGTACGTCTGGGAGGTTGGCATTGTAAAAGGCAGCGGCGGACCGATCACGTATCTTGTGGGCTGTCCGAAAGAGATCACTGAAGCTCCGCGGGGGCAATATACGTCACGTTTGGCTCAAATCGAGTAATTTTTCCAGTACTATTCCTCTTTGGAATTAAGTCTATACAGCGGTACCAAAGCAGTACTTAACCCTTGAAACAGCTATTGCACATGGTCGTCTCACTTGCGATGATTGATTGTGCAACAAGTTCGATTCGGAGGAGGAAAAAATAAACAAGATGCGATTGAATTATTCTCTCTTTAGTTTAGTTGCCCTAAGCACGGTGGGCTTTGTCACACCGGCTATGGCGACAAGTGTCACAGGCTCCGCCACCTTTTCTGGGGACGCAGTTGTGACGAGCAGTGCAATTGACTTCAGTAGCAATAATGTTCCCAACGTGTTTGTTCCCGGTGGCGCCGCCTTTAATACGGGTGACTTTAGCGGACTATCGGGCGGTACCATTCAAAACCTAACCATGGGAAATCTTCCCGTGACCGATTTCGCAACCTTTATCACCCCTAAGGGAACGATTGATTTTGACCTGACGGGCTTCGGCCCGACTCTCGGAACGAATGCTGCGTGTTCGAGCGCTGCACTTGGATCTATATGCAATCCGACGGGATCGCCCTTTACGCTGATCCAGTCTGGGGCGCACACCGTTAGTATCATTTTGAACGTAGTGGGTGATGCCTACTTCCCACCGCCCACGTCGGGTACAACGCACGTCACGAATTTTCAGTTTACGACCCAGGACACCATGATCGGCACAATTCCTTCGATACTGGCAGCCGTCGTCGCAGGGGGCGTGAAGGATTCATACTCGGCTAGCCTTACGGCGACGCCGAGTTCCACGGTTCCTGAACCGGCTACCTTGCTGTTGATGGGTGTCGGCCTCTTAGGCGCCGGATTAGTTGCACGCCGCAAGATTGCCAAGTAACAAAACTTTAAAGCACTAAACGAAGCCCTCGGGTGATCACAAACCACTCGAGGGCTTATTCTTTTTACCTTCGCTCCGCTTCCTCATACCTGCCTGGCGCAATCACGCCGTTCGGATCCACTGCCTTCTTCAGCGCGCGAATAAACGTGTTGTACGAATCCGGCCGCTGCAAGTGCCCCATCGCCTGAATCCCCAATCGATACGGATAATATCCGCTCTCCATGCATCGAGCGGCCAATTCTTCGTAGCACGCCATCGCTTTTTCGTCTTCGCCCGCTACTTCGCGATCATAGGTGATGGAAATGAGGCAGTAAATGCTGCGCGGCGTCAGCATCGTTAGAGAAATCATCGGCTCGAATCCGAAGCGCAGCAGCGTGTCGGTCGCAATCCCGGTGAGCTTCGCTACCTGCGCGCCTTCCGCAGCCGCGACCGGGGCGTACCACAGCAGCCCGCAGCTATCCCGATCCGGGTCCGGCTGCGGCGGTACCGGACTCCGCTTGCGCCAATAAGCGGAGCCTAGCGCCTGCTCCGTCGGTATGCCGCGCAGGAGTCCTAGAACGGGTTCTACGAGTTCTACGGTTCTCCTCATGTCCCATCCGGTTAGCACCCGGAAGGGTCCGGCGAACCGCTTGGCAAGCTGTAGCGTCCTGGGGCTAAGGAATTTTAATTTGCCCGCCTGCCCCGCCAGCGCCTTCCGCAGCAGGCGCTTCGCCTCTGCGACCTGCGCTGCTGTCCCGTAAAGGCCTCCCGACGCGTTCCAGTGCCCGAAGCTGAGCTCCCGTCGAAACCGCGCCATCAAGTCAGGCGTGAGCGGCGTATGCTCGTTCGCTTCAGTCCAGGGATACTGCTGTATCCCGCCGAGCACCTTGTAATCGTTTCCAATGTGAATCGAGCTGCGAAGCACGTCCTGCATTCGAAGCGCACGTAGCGAATCAATCAGCCCCGCGAGGCCGTGCGGATCTTCCGCCCGAAAAAAGAATGCGGCGAAGGCCTGTGGCTCAGGCATAAGCCATACCGTCATGCGCGTCACCAGGCCCAGGTTCGATTGGGAAAACAATCCATCCAGGCTGGGTCCCACGCCCCACCGGTTTACGGCGCCCGCAAGCGATCCCGCGAAGCTGGCGGAACCGGTTTCGATAATCTCCCCATCCGCGAGCACCACCTGGAGACCGCACACGTGAGCGCAATGGTCGCCATAGGGCGTATGCCCAAAACCGCGCTCCATTGTGTTGCCGATCAGACTGCAATCCGGGCTGGAACCCGTAGCGTCTATCCATAATCGGGAATTTCGCCGCTTCAGAAATTCATAGAGCTGCCGCTGCGTGACACCGGGTTCGACTGTGACAAACCCTAAATCTTCGCTGAAATCGAGAATGCGGTCGAGCCGGCCCAGATCGAGAAGTACGCAGCCATCAATTGGCGGAACGCGGGAGCCGTAGCCCCAATTCTTGCCGCTGCTGATTGGGTACAGGGGAGCATGAAATCGATTGGCGGCACGCACGCAGTCCTGCACCTGGGTAAGGTTGGCCGGTCGCAGAATGGCCGAGATTTTCTGCCGGGTCGCAAACGTGGCGCAATTAGCAGCATTAAGCTGCTGTTTATCCGTTTGGATAAACTCGGTCCCCAGAATGCGGGTCCACTCTTCGAGCGCTGCTGCGAGATGGGGCATACAGCTGCTTATTCGATTGTCCGGTGGGGCAGACCATCGGGGTCTGTGGTCTGCCTTCTACTATTACGGCCGAACGACCATCTGTAACGTAGCGTGGCGTAGGAAACCAGCGTGCTCCTTACCCAGATCAAGCGCAAAACTCCTGGAAAACTGCTCTTTCCTCGCGCGAAGAACCGTAGAGTTTGCCAAACGTGCCTTTAACTGATCGATTAATGCCACAAACCTTTGTGCGGGCGAGCGGGAGTCGAATCGGAGCAATTCCATCAGGCAGCCATAGTGAGGATCTTCGTATGCCGGCAAAGTCTCGCCCGCAACGTCCAGGCTGACTCCGCCGATTCTACGGAGCATGGAGGAGGAGCAATGCCGTACTGTGGCCATGCAGGACGCCACGCAGCCGCCCCAAAGATGCGCCAGTGCGTAGGATGCCACCAGAATCTCCAGGGCGGCCTTTGTACCGCGCCATTCTTCCGTAAGAGCCCATCCGCCAATCTCCACATAGGATTGATTGCATGCGCGCGCACGCCGTAGATCCGCTTCCACCGCCCGCCGCACCTTGGGCCCCCAATGTGGGTCTTTCGCTTGCGCCGAGTCGGCGATTCGCAGCTTTTCGAACGGCACGGTGTTCGCATGAACCAGGTACCTTGCACACCCTATGACATTTTGATCGTCTTCAGCGAGTAGAAAATGCCAACTCTGCTCGTCGCCGCGCATGTGAAAGCGGTCGTCATCATCCAGTTCGCATGGCTGGATCGCGCCATCTTTCAGATACACGCGGCCGCGAAGCCTTTGCATCGACGAAAGATAATGGCTATAAAGTTGCTCATTAATTTTCGAGCGACCGAACGTACAGTCCGGACGCGTCTGAGGAGGAGCGAGTAACTGAAAATGATAGTTTTGTCGCATTAGGCAGCGGGTTCTCGTGATCTCCAGATCTTTGTTCAGGTCAGTAACGGGCCATACTCACATGACCGCAGGCAAGCTCAGTGGCTCGTGGTTCCTTCGTCGGCCGAAAGTATAGTGCCCAGGTGAACCGGTTTTCATCATTGTATTACTCATCGGGTTCTGGATTGCAATTAGAAAATTTTTGTTCCATGTTGCATCGATATTTCAGCAAAGTTCGTCCAGAACAAAGTACCAATGGGGTCCGGATTAAGGTGCTTTAAAGTGTACGCAGGTACTAGTAGTCCTTCCAAAAGCTCAGAACAGGCGGTACTGCGCTGGTCTGAAGTCGACTTGCCCTCGCGGGAAGCCGCCGTTCAAGTCATTGAAACACACGTATCAGAGGCAGTGATCCGGTGTGGACACCAGTTGTCCGAGAAAACGAAAGTATACCTCATGGGGGAGAGATTTACCAAAATGGGAACGGTTCGGGCGTGCCGCAACAGTGGCACTCATTTCCTGCTCACCATCGGCAGCGACGGTGATTTTACCTCTTCGACACCTTCAGTATTCGATCCTGGAATATTAGCGGTAGAGGATTTTCTGACCGAAGAGCAGGAAGAGCAGATTCTTGCTGGCTTAAAAGCTGAGGTCTGAGCGGTACCACTTCGGAACGCCTCCACCCGGTTTGGAACGCTCGTCTCCAAACTGGAATCAGAGCTCTAGGCGTGAGTGTAATGCAGGCTCTGTAACTTTTACCGGAACTCCTGTTGCAATTTTTCCAGCTCGGCTGATCCCGGACATAATTTCGAGTGCGGGATATTCACCAGTGGGACCGGGGACGCGTAGTTCATTTCGTGCAGATCGCCCACCGTCTCATCCACAAATAGCAATCCGGTAACGATTTCACCTTTACTTTGCTGCTCCAGCAAGTAACCGCTTACCCTCTTCCGATCGGCCGGATCGTAGTTTTCGGGGACTGACTTGAAATGCACAACGCTGCCGTCGTGCAGCGTCACGCTCGTGATCCCATTTGGGGTGATCCGGGCGAGGATCGGATTCTCGGGTGGAACAAAATCCGTCTCTGTCGCCTTAAGCTCATGTGCCCTTGTATATAGATAGCTCTTAGTCGACCCCGAGTGATCGTTGAAGGTAACGCAAGGCGAAATGATATCGATCAGCGCGAAGCCGCGATGTGCAATGGCGGATTTCAGAATCGGTACAAGCTGCTCTTTGTCGCCGGAAAAGCTGCGAGCCACGAAGGTTGCTCCTATGCTAAGGGCGAGCATAACCGGATCAATAGGAAGCGTCTGGTTCGGTTCTCCTCGCTTGCTCTTTGATCCAATATCGGCGGAAGCGGAAAACTGTCCCTTGGTTAAGCCATATACGCCGTTGTTCTCGATGAGGTAGACCATCCTCACGTTTCGGCGTATAGCGTGGCACATGTGCCCCAGGCCGATAGACAGCGAATCGCCATCTCCCGAAATTCCGATGTAGGTGAGGCCGCGGTTCGCCGCGCTGGCCCCCGTCGCGATAGGGGGCATGCGCCCATGAGCGGAGTTGAAACCGTGCGCGCCATTTACAAAATAGGCGGGTGTCTTCGAGGAACAGCCGATGCCGCTCATCTTCGCCAGCATGTGCGGGGGCATCGAAACTTCCCACAGAGCGCGCACGATCGCAGCCGTAATGGAGTCGTGCCCGCATCCCGCGCACAGCGTTGACATCGACCCTTCGTAATCGCGGATGGTCAATCCAAGCCGGTTGCGCTGCAGGCTCGGGTGTGTCGCGACGGGCTTCCTAATAGACGGCATGGCTATTTCTCCAGATGATGCAGGATCGCGTCGACGACATGCTTTGCGCTTAACGGGAATCCACCGTAAACCAGCACCGAACGGACTCGGTCCTTGGGAACGCAGGTTTCCAGAATCAGCAGAGAGCGTAGCTGCGCGTCGCGATTCTGCTCCACCACGAAGCAGAATTCGTGCTCGTACAGAAAGGCTTCAATGCTCTGGTGGAACGGGAACCCGCAGATGCGCATGTAGTTTGCGGGAATTTCGCGGTCTCCCAGAAGATCCAGGGCCTCTTCCACCGCAGGCTCGCAGCCTCCGATGGTGATCACGCCAAAGCGGGCTTCGGTACGCCGGACGATCTTCGGTAGCGGCACAAAATTCGCCGCCGCCTTATGTTTCTTTGCCAGGCGATCTATCACCTGCTGATATTCGCCCGGGGTCTCGGTGTATGCGCCCAGCTTGTTGTGACCGGAGCCCCGTGTCACGTATGCGCCGTTTTCATGTACGCCCGCCAGCGTGCGCGGCGTGACGTGATTTTCATCTTCGTCGGAATAGCGGTAGAACTTCGGCGCGCGCTCCAGATCTTCGGCCGTCAGAACACGTCCCCGGTCTGGCCGGTATGAATCGTCCCAGGTGAGCCGCGGAACCACCCAGTCGTTCATTCCGATATCGAGATCGGAAAGCATGATCACGGGGGTTTGAAATCTCTCGGCGAGATCGAACGACTTCACCGCGAAATCGAAGCACTCGGCCGGGTTCGCCGGAAACAGCAGGATGTGCTTTGTGTCTCCATGGGACGCATAGGCGCACTCCATCAGATCGGCTTGCTGCGTGCGCGTCGGCATGCCGGTGGACGGGCCCACCCGCTGCACATCGATCACAACGGCGGGAATCTCTGAATAATACGCCAGGCCCAGCAGTTCGTTCATCAGTGAAATGCCCGGTCCCGACGTCGAAGTGAATGCCCGCGCGCCGTTCCAGCAGGCCCCCACAACCATGCCGATGGCCGCCAGCTCGTCTTCCGCCTGGATGATGAAATAGTTGTTCCGGCCGGTCTCTTCGTCACGGCGATATTTACCGCAAAACTGCCGGAAGGCATCCATCACGGATGTGGCAGGTGTAATCGGGTACCAGGCAGCCACGGTTGCCCCGGCATACAAGCACCCCAGCGCAGTCGCCGTGTTGCCGTCAATCAGGATCTTGCCGTGATTCGCGTCCATCTTCTCCAGGCGGAGCGGCAGCGGACACCCGAAGTTTTGTTCGGCGTATTCGTAACCGAGGCGCAGCGCCTGCCGGTTGGATTCTCGTAAGCCTTTCTTGCCCGAAAAACGCTCCGCAAGCAGATCCTCCACGATCTGCATATCGATTTGCAGCGCCGCCACAAGCGCTCCCGCATACGCAATGTTCTTCATCAGAATGCGTTCACGCGGGTCTCGAAAATGTTCGTTGCAAAGCTGCGCCAACGGCACGGGTAAGAAGTGTATGTCGTCTCGCTCGAGCGATCGGTCCAGCGGCCAGCTCGAATCGTACATCGCATACCCGCCCGGCCGCACCTCGCGGATATCCTGTGCGTACGTCTGCGCATTCATTGCCACCATCAGGTCGTAATCGAGCGCGCGCGCCGCATAGCCGTCTTTATTCACCCGAATCTCATACCAGGTGGGCAGGCCCTGAATGTTTGACGGAAACAGATTCTTCCCGGAAACCGGGATGCCCATGCGAAAGATGGCCTGCATGAGAAGTCCGTTGGCGCTGGCCGAGCCAGTGCCATTCACGTTCGCCAGTTTGAGAGCAAAATCGTTTACGCCGGTACGCAACTGTTCGTGCATGCCTTTACGCCTGGATATGGAATAACAAGCTCAAACTTCTGCATATCCCATGCGGCCGTGGGACAACGCTCCGCGCACAAGCCGCAGTGAACGCAAACATCTTCATCCTTCGCCATGATGCGCCCCGTGTGTGGCAGCGGGTCGGAGACGTAGAGCCCCTGGTCGAGATTTATCGCCGGAGCCGAAAGGCGCGTGCGCAGATCCAACTCCTCTCCATTCCGTGTGATCGTCAGACACTGCACCGGGCAGACATCCACGCAGGCATCGCATTCAATGCAGCGCGGCGCAGCAAACGCCGTCTCCACATCGCAGTTGAGGCAGCGCTCCACCTCGCGCGCGGTTTGTTCGGCCGTGAAGCCAAGCTCTACCTCGATATTGAGCTGCTCGAAGCGCTCCACCAGTTCCACGTGCTTCATCTTCTGCCGCGGCACCGGATTGTAATCGTTGTGATAGCTCCACTCGCTGATGCCCATTTTCTGGCTGACTAAGTTCATTCCATACGGCGGGCGGTCTTCCGCCGGAATGCCCTCGCAGTAGTTATCGATCGAAATCGCGGCCTGATGCCCATGTTCGACCGCCCAGATGATGTTCTTTGGACCGAAAGCCGCATCGCCGCCGAAAAACACGCCGGCTCGGGTCGATTCCATAGTCGTCTCGTTGACAACCGGAACATTCCATTCGTTGAACGCAATTCCTAAATCGCGCTCGACCCAGGGAAACGCGTTCTCCTGGCCAATGGCAAGTATCACGTCATCCGCCGGAAGAAAGATCGTGTCCAGCGTCCGGGAGCGCTTGGCGCCGGCATCCCATTCCAGCCGGTCGAAGAGCATGCCTTTCAGCGTGCCGTCTTCCACTACGAAACTTTTAGGCGCGTGATTGAGGACGATTTCCACGCCTTCCTCTTCGGCGTCCTCCAGCTCCCAAGCTGACGCTTTGAAAAACCCTCGCGGCCGCCGCGCCACTACCTTTATGTCTCGTCCGCCCAGCCTGCGCGACGACCGGCAGCAGTCCATGGCCGTATTGCCGACCCCGATAATCAGAACGCGCTCGCCAATTGAATCTACATGCCCGAACGCAACCGATTCCAGCCAGTCGATGCCAATATGAATCCGGTCTGTGTCGTGCCGCTCGGGGATATCGAGATCTTTTCCGCGAGGCGCGCCGCTGCCCACGAAGATCGCATCAAACCCTTCCCGCAGCAGCGCGGCCATGCTCGCAACGGGTGTATTGAACTGGATCTTTGCGCCCATATTGACGATGACGTCGATCTCTTCAGTGAGTACCTTCTCGGGAAGCCGGAAGGCGGGAATGTTCGAGCGCATCAGCCCGCCGGGCTTATCGAGCTTTTCGAAAATTGTAACTTCGTAGCCGAGCGGCAGCAGATCGTTCGCAATGGTCAGAGATGCCGGCCCTGCGCCCACGCACGCAATGCGTTTGCCGTTCTTTTGAGCCGGAATGTGGGGCAGCAGATGTGCGATTTCTCCGCGCAGGTCCGCTGCTACCCGCTTCAATCGGCAGATTGCTACCGGTTTACCGTCCAAACGGCCTCTACGGCAAGCCGGTTCGCAGGGCCGGTCGCAAGTGCGCCCTAGAATTGCCGGAAACACATTCGATTCCCGGTTGAGCATGTACGCATCCGTGTATCGCCCCTGCGCGATCAGCCGGATGTACTCCGGAACATTGGTGTGCGCGGGGCACGCCCACTGGCAATCAACAACCTTATGAAAGTAGGCCGGGTTCTGGACGTCGGTGGGTTTCACGCAGACTGGTGACCGGCTCCTCGGTCAGGCAACCGATTTGGTCCCTCATTATACACTGAACCTGCAAGTTGTAAGCAAAATCAGGAGTCAAGAATGAAACGAGTTTTGGCCTGCGGCGCGATTCTGGCTGCGGCATGTCTGTTGAGTGTAAGCGCGGTCTCCCAGGAGAAGCAGAAACTTCCCGGCGAGGATTGGGTGAATCTGTTCAACGGTGAAGATCTCACCGGCTGGCAGAAGATCGGCAAAGAGAGCTGGACCGTGGAGAACGGTGTAATTCACGGCAAGGGTGTCACCAAGGATTACGGGTATCTGCAGACCGACAAGCCCTACAAGGATTTTCAGCTTTCATTGCGTTTCAAGTGCGTCGCGGATGGAAACAGCGGTGTGTTTTTTCATACGGCATTCAAACCCGGGACCGCCGATGTAACACAAGGCATGCAGTTTGAGATTGACTGCACGATGATGCATCACACTGCCGGCGTGTATGCAGAAGATGGCCGGGGCTGGGTCGTTTGGCCATCTCCCGAAAACGAGGGTGTCGTACGTATGGGCGACTGGAACGATTATCTGGTGGAAGTTACCGGAAACCGCTACCGCTCGCGATTAAATGGCGTTCAGATGGTAGATTTCACAGACCCCAAACCCGGCGCGCCCGATGGTGCGATTGCGCTGCAGCTTCATGCCGGAGGACGGGGCAATATGGAGTTTAAAGACATCTGGATTCGCGATCTATCGCATCGATGACGTGACCGCGGCTCTACGCTTTTGATGGCGGAGTAACCGTGCCGCTCAGGATCATGGTCAGCCGCTTGAATACTTCGCGCAAGTAGGCCTCATCGCCGCCCGGAAGCTCCACCGTGGCGGTACCGTGGAAGCCGATATCCTTGAGTGCTTGGTAGACGGCCTTCCAATCGATATCGCCCTCCAGCAGGGGCACCCATTCAGCCACCGTTTTTTCGGTTCCTGGCTCATGGCGAAAAGAAAAGTCTTTGATGTGCAGCTTCACAATCCTGGGCCCGAGCGTGCGAATCCAGTCCGCTGGATACGCGTAGAGCTGTACGTTTCCGACATCGAAGTAGGCCCGCACCCAGGGAGTTTTGAACTGGTCAATGTAGTTCGCGAATTCGATTGGACTTAGCAGAAACTTGTTCCAGACCTCTTCAAGCGCCACGATAACCTGCAGCTCCTCAGCAAGCGGGAGCAGCTTGCGGATGTTCGTCTGCGATCTCGTGTAGGCATCGCGGTAAGAGGTGTTTGCATTGACAACGGCTGGAACGATGAGCACGGTATCGGCTCCCCAGAAGTGGGCATTTCGGAGGGAAGTGCGAGCGCCATTCAGACTCTTTTCGACAACGGCCGGATCAGCCGACGATAGCGGATATTTCCAATGATCCATATTCATGACGGAGTGGATTTTGATCCCGGCTTTTTCAGCCGCATCCTTCATAGCCTGGGCTTGCTGTTGATCCGGAGTGGTGGGGCATTCGATGCGCTCGAATCCGGCATCACGCGCCATCTGAAATCTTTCCGGAATGCCTAGGTTCTCCGGCAGCATGCTGTATTCGACAGCCCGATGAATCGGCAGGCGCGCTTCTGTGGAAGGCAGAGCGGCGAGGGCAACTCCTGTTTCGATGAAAAGTCGGCGGGTCATAAGATGATCGGTAAGCGCTTCCTTTCGTGATTATGTTCTAGTATCGTTGGATATTACCAAGGAAGCAAAATCCCGCAAAGGATCGAAAGGAACAATGGAAAAGCAACAGGCGTTCTCCGATCGCCGCGAATTTCTGAAAACTGCGACCGGAGCTATTGGCGGTGCGCTGGCGATCGGGTTTCCGGCCATCATTTCCGCCCAGACTGTCACCAATGCAATCAAAGTGGGTTTGGTCGGATGCGGAGGCCGCGGCACCGGCGCGGCAAGCCAGGCTTTGCATGCTGACGATTACGCCGAACTGACGGCCATGGCGGATGTCGCTCAGTCGCAGATTGATAATTCGCTCGCCGAATTGACCCGAATAAGCAAAATCGCGGAGCGGGTAAAGGTTGAAAAACCGCGGCAGTTTATAGGGCTCGATGCTTACAAGCAACTGATCGACTCCGGAGTGGATGTGGTTTTGCTCGCGACGCCTCCGGGTTTCCGACCCATGCACCTGGCGGCCTGCATCGCCGCGAACAAGCATGTTTTTTGCGAAAAGCCGGTCTCGACCGACGCGCCGGGCATCCGGTCGGTTTTGCAGACGACCGATGAAGCAGCCAACAAGAAGCTTTCTCTGGTATCGGGGTTTTGCTGGCGATACAACGATATGGTCATCGACACTTTCAAGCAGATGTCGGACGGTGCTATTGGCCGGACCGTCGCATACTACGCCACTTATTACACCAATCCGGTGAAACCCATGCCTGCCGCCAGCACGCGTCCGCCCGGTATGAGCGATACGGAATGGCAGATCCGCAACTGGTACAACTTTGTGTGGCTATGCGGGGACAGTATTGTGGAACAGGCGGTGCACAGCGCCGATAAAATCGCCTGGGCGATGGGCGACAATCCTCCGGTGAGCTGCGTGGCGGTTGGGGGCCGCGATATTGCGTCAGAAGGCGGGAACATCTTCGACCATTTCGAGGTAAATTACATCTACCCGAACGGCGTTCGCGCTTTTCTCGCAAACCGCCAGATTGAGGGCTGCTACAACGAGAACGCGGATTACATACTCGGTACCGACGGGACTTGTACCCTTGGCCGTTCTCCAGTTCCGCGCATTGAAGGCAAAACGAACTGGACCTGGAGCGGGCAGAAGTACGACATGTACCAACGCGAACATGACGTGTTGTTTGCTTCCATTCGCAAACAGCAGCCGGTGAATAACGGCAAACGCATGGCGACCAGCACACTACTGGCGATGATGGGCCGCATGGCGGCGTATACAGGCCAGGAGGTCACTTGGGATCAGGCGCTCAACTCGCAGGAAAAGTTGTTTCCGGAACACCTGGAATGGAACGGGAGCCTCCCGGTCGCTCCGCGCGCTCAACCGGGCATCACTAAACTCGTTTGACACTCATGGTGCGAGGCAATCGTCTGTTTGCCATGGCGGCAATGATGGGGGTTGCGCTTCCACTCATCGCGCAATCGAAAAGAGCAGCAGTCAACGGGTTCGAGCTGACCGAGGTACAGCACATCCGCGGCCGCATCCTAGGCAATAAGAGCAACCCGGCAGGAACGAAAGCGTACAAAGTTACTGTCCCCAATACCACCGTTTCCTACGACATGGTTGCCATTCCGGGCGGGGAATACACCATGGGCTCGCAGACAAAGAAGGATGAACAGCCTCCGCACAAAGTGACGGTATCCGCATTCTGGATGCAGGCCCACGAAATTACCTGGGACGAGTATCGCCTCTTCATGTTCGCTAAGCAGGCTGGCGAGGTCGCGCATAAAGATGATCTGGTGGACGGCGTGAGCCGGCCCACGCGCCCCTATGTCGAAATGAGCTTCGGGATGGGCATCAATGGATTTCCGGCAATCAGCATGACCCAGCACGCGGCCAACAAGTACGCGGAATGGCTCAGCGCCAAAACAGGCGAGTTCTATCGACTGCCCACCGAAGCCGAGTGGGAATATGCGTGCCGCGCCGGCTCAACCACGCCGTATTACTTCGGAAGTGATGTTTCGCATCTCGGCGACTACGGCTGGTACTCGGCAAACAGCGGCGGAAAATATCACAAGATAGAAACCAAAAAACCGAACGCGTGGGGCTTGTTCGACATGCTGGGCAACGTGATGGAATGGACGCTTGATCAGTATGCGCCTTACAAGGGTGGAGATCAGGTTGATCCATGGGTGAAACCTACGCAACCGTATCCCATCGCGGTGCGCGGCGGGTCGTGGAACGATCCAGCGGGCATGCTGACGTGTGCATCGCGTATCGCGTCCGACCCGTCCTGGAAGCAGCAGGACCCGCAACTCCCAAAGAGCGTGTGGTATGAGACCGACGCGCAATGGCTCGGCTTTCGCCTGATCCGTCCGGCCAAAGTGCCCAGTGCCGAAGAGATGTATCGATACTGGAACAACGGCGTGGAACATGATGAGCAGTAGCCTGCTGGCCGCGGCCATTGCGCTATGGGCGGCTGCGTCGGGCCTTCATGCTTATGAAGCGGTTGAGCCGCACATGGGCACTCTGTTCCGCATCAAATTGTACGCGGCGGACCAGGACCAGGCGCAGCGAGCGTTTCGGACGGCGTTTGGCCGCATTGCGGAGCTCGATGACATTCTGTCCGATTACAAGCCGGACAGCGAGTTAAACCACCTTTGCCGTACCGCGGTCCATCATCCCCTAAAAATCAGCGACGATCTCTATCGCGTCATCGCCGCTTCCAATCAGCTCTCTATCGATTCCGGAGGCGCATTCGACATCACCGTTGGACCTCTGACGCATCTTTGGCGCGCAGCGGGTAAGGCAAATCACCTGCCCGGTAAAGATGCCATTCAGGAAGCAGAAGCCCGCTGCGGCTTTCGCAAGCTGCACATCGACGCGACGCAAGGTACCGTGGAACTCGATCAGCAGGGCATGGAGCTTGATGTCGGCGGAATTGCAAAGGGCTACGCGGCAGATCAAGCGTTAGGTGTCCTCTCGGAACTTGGAATTCGCAGTGCGCTGGTTGCGGCAAGCGGCGATCTGGCGTTCAGCGACGCGCCGCCGGGGCAAGCGGGCTGGAAGATTGGCGTCGATTCCTTCGATAGTGCCGAAAGCCCATTCACGCGCGTTCTCCTGCTCGCCAACGGAGCCGTCTCCACTTCCGGCGCCAGCGAACAACATCTCGATTTGAAAGGGATACGCTACTCGCACATCATCAATCCAAAGACCGCGATGGGACTTACGAGTCACATCACAGTAACGATTGTGGCTCGGCGTGGAATCGATAGTGACGGCATGTCAACTGCTGTCAGTGTGCTCGGCGCCAAAAGCGGGCTGGCTCTTGTCGAGCGGCAACACGGGACCGCTGCGCTCATAATAACGGGAGAACCGGGCGCATTAGGGGTGATAGAATCTTCGCGGTTCCGCCTGCTGCCGAAAGCACAAACTGACTGATGCCATACGGAAGACGAAGTTTCTTAAGAGCAACCGCGGCAGCGCCTTTGGCGTTCTCGCTTCATGCGGCCGAGAATGTCCCACGGCCACGGCTCGGTATCGTCGTCGACGTTACGGGGAAGGACACTCCTGAGCAGGCCATCGCAAGGGTCCACTCGTTTGGGTTCACCACCTGTCAGGTTCATGTCGGAATGGCGCCATCCAGCCTGGCGGCTCCTTTAAAAGACGCGCTTGCAAATTATGGGGTTGAAGGCACGGCTGTGATGACACTGGGGCCACGCCGCATGGTGTGGGATTTCTACGAAGGACCGAAAACGATTGGCCTGGTACCGCCTTCGACGCGCGCCGCACGCATCGCTGCTCTGAAGCGTGCCTCGGATCTCGGAAAACAGTGCGGCATCGGCGCCGTGCACACACACTGCGGATTTATTCCCGAAGATCCGAATGACCCTCTTTATCCCCAAGCGGTGGCCGCAATTAAAGATGTAGGGAGCTATTGCAGGCAGAACGGCCAAACGTTCTTGATGGAGACCGGACAGGAAACTCCCATCACAATGCTGCGCGCCATTGAGGGAACAGGTCTGGACAATGTGTGCGTCAACCTCGATACGGCGAATTTGATCCTGTACGGAAAAGGAGAACCGGTCGGCGCCATGGATGTAGTCGGAACGCGGGTGCGTGGCTTACACGCGAAAGATGGGCTATATCCCACCGATCCTAGAAAGCTGGGCGAAGAAGTCGCAATCGGGAAAGGACGCGTGAACTTTCCGGAGCTGATGCGCCGGCTGCGGGAGTTGTCCTACTCCGGTCCAATCACGATTGAGCGCGAAATCTCCGGTCCGCAACAGGAAGCGGATATACGCGCTTCAAAGGCGTACCTGGAAGGGCTGATCGATCGCGAATACGGCCAATGACTACTTCGCCTTCGGCGCCGTGATCTCAGCTTCTTTTGCCAATTCGCTATCTACTTCCTGATTCTTCGTTTTGATCTGCTGATATTGCGCCATCATCTGCTGCGCGGCCTCGCTATTTCCCGCTGCTCTATAGGCGCGCGCCAAATTGTAATGCAGGCTGCCGTCGTCGTCCAGGCTTAGCGCTCGCTGAAGGTGCGGAATCGCCTCGCTGTCTCGATGCAACAAGGCGAGCGCCATGCCAAGAGCTGCGTGCGCGGGCAGCATACTCGGCTCGCTCCGCAGAGCGGCTTCCAAGTACGGTATGGCTTTGTCCGGTTGCTGAAGCTGCCACAAACTGTCGCCAACAATGAAATTCAGATCGGGAGAATCAGGCTGCTGAGCAAGCAGTTTTTCGGCTAGCGGCATCGCTGAGTGATAGTCCTTTCCGAGGAACAGCGATGTTGCCAGTTCATGTTCCAGCCGCGTATCGCCGGGATTCAATTTCAGCGCCGCGCGCCACTCATTAGCAGCCTCGATATTCTGGCCGTGATCCCGCAGAATCTGGGCCTTCAAAGCATGAATCTCGACTGATTCGGGCAGGCTGCCCAACTGCTCAAAAGCTTTGAGTGCGAGCTGACTATAGGCTTTCGTGGCCCAGAACAGGGACTCCGGCGTTGAAGTTGCGCCGGCCGCTTTCACTGCTCCCAAGAAATTATTCTTGAGGAATTCGCATTTGGCGGTTTGCTGCTCGCACGCCGAAGCGGACAAATTGTGTTCCTTTCCCTCTTCCGCTGCTGCCCAGTCAGTGTGTCCGGTGTTCCGGTAGACGCGCGCCAAACCGGCATGCAGGCCCGGCAAGTCCGGCAGCTTGCTCTCCGCCTGATGATAGAAAAAGAACGCGCTGCGGTATTGCCGTCGCTGTACGCGTGAATCGGCTATGAGCGCCGCCACATACGGCGATTCGGGGGCGGCCTTCGTGAGCTTGCTAAAGCAGCGGGTTGCTAGAGATTCGTAGGCCTTGCCTAGTCCGTACCATGCGTCGGGATCGGATGGATCCACGCTTGTTAGTTTCCGATATGGCTCGGCGGCGAGCGCCGGTTGATGAAGCTGCAGCCGGGCTCTGGCGAGGCTGGTGAGCGCTGGAATATTGTCCGGTTGAGCTTTCAAAACCGTTTCAAAGTGCGGGACTGCATTCGCCGGATGCCCGGCCATCTCTTCAGCCAAACCGAGATTCAAAATCAGTCCGACGTTTCCCGGCAGTGCCTGAGAAAGCCGCTCGTAAATCGGAATCGCTTCTTCAAACCGGCCCTGCGCCATCAACTCCTTTGCATGCTGGGATTGTTGAGCGAGCTCGTTCGTCTGTCCAGCCGCCGTATAAATAAAAAGGGCGGCTACGCTCAGCAGCCGCCCGATTACCTGATTAGAACGCACCACTACTTCATATTTACCAACCCAGTTTTACCAACTGAACCGGCCGGCGAACCGGATGTTGCGTTCGCCATAGGAACTGGTGATCTGCATGAAGTTGGCATCGTTTACGGTCGTGTCCGGAGCGCTGAAATGCGAGGTATTCGGCAGATTATAGAACTCCGCTCGGAACTCGAATTTCAAATTCTCCCGGATGGGGAAGATGCGGCTGATAGTCATATCGGTATTCCAAAGGCCGGGCCCGGCGAGTGTATTGCGTCCACTGGTGCCGAAGCGCTGCGCCGTCACTGGCGCAAAAGCCGCGGGGTTGTAATAATCCGCGCCAGGACCAACGCCGCCGATGAACGGAACCTTGAGCATGACCTGATCTGCCGTCTGGGTATTATCGGGCGCATTTAGTGAGGTTCCGCTTGCATAAATGTACATCGGCGCTCCGGTGTAGCAATTCTCAATCCCGGTGAACTGCCAGTCTCCCAGAACCTTCGATGCAATGCCACTGCTTACATACTTCTTGCCAGGGCCGAAGGGAAGCTGATAAACCCAGCCCAGTGTAAACACGTGGCGGTGGTCATAACCCGCAGAGGCCCGATTCCTTTGGAATACAGGAGCCCAGTTCCAATCAACACCCGCCCAACCGTCGTCATCTGTGTAATCGATGGCATGAGACCAGGTGTACGCGCCTCTCAACATCAGTCCTTTGGAGAACTGCTTGTTGAACGAGACCTGCAGCGAGTTGTACTCGGAACTCAAGTATCCATCCCACATATCTGTTGGTACGGTACGTCCAATGCTGGCTTGCGGCAGCAAAGCGGTTCCCGAACCGGGGAAGCCGGCATTGATGTCATAGTCAGCCAACTGGTGAACCGTGTGCTGTCCTACGTAGCCAGTCGACAACACAACTTGCCCGGGCAGTTGCCGTTCCACCGTGAGGTTGTAGGACTGAACGTAACCCCGATGAATGAAGCTGTTGGGGCTACGTTCGCTGGCTGTCGGGTCCAGCGGGACAATGCCCGTTGAGAGATCAGGACCGACAATTGGCGGGATGCCGTTGGCCAACGTGCTCGGTACGAAAGTGTTTCCTTTCCCGATGTTGGCCACTGAGAAACTGTTCGGCGCAGTGTAGTTGTTGTTGATCGTGAGCGGGTAAAAGCCGCGCAGGGGCCGCGAAAACGGTAGCGGATCGTAATTCAATCCATAACCGGCGCGAACCACCGTCTTCTCGTCGATCCGGTAAGCCAGTCCCACTCTGGGCGCAAACAGCTTGTGGCTGACGCTGATTCCGGCGTTAATCGGAACGCTGCCGCGGCCGCCCATGTAGACATCGTTGGTACTCGGATCGTAGCGCTCGATGCCTTTTCCACAGCAGCGCGTCATCAGCGGATACAGTTCATAACGGAGGCCGAGCGAGACCGTTAACTTCTTCGAAACTTGCCAGCGATCCTGCGCAAACCAGCCGAATTGCCACTCGCGCCCGGTCATCAGGATGTACTGGTCGCCTTTCTGCGTGTTGTCGGACAGTCCGAGCAGGAACTGCGCGTAAGCGTTGTACTGATTATTAGGCGATGCATTGCCGTTCCCGAGATTTAGGGTAGTAACTGAGCCGTTAAAATCGAACAAGCCGCGCGGGCCGCCGGGGCTTAACTCAGGCTGCCAGTGATTCAGGTGATGACGGACCAGGTCGAAGCCGAAGCGAAATTCGTGCGCACCTTTCGTCCACGCCAGCGAATGGTTTGTAGTGTAAGTTTCATCGGTGCGGTACAACGGCATCCAGTCCGGCACGCCCATTCCCGTGTAGTTTCCCAAAGTTGTATCCGGAAACCCGCTATCGCGAATGTCCGGTCCATTCAGTCCCGGTATGCCCAGAGTACTCGAATAGTTCTTTCCGAAATCGGTTCCGAGGACGGTCTGGTTCATTCGCTGGTACCCAATATTCCCATCCAGCACGACCGTAGGCGAAAACACGTAGGTGTGACCAATAGAGGCGACTTGTACACTGGTCCGGCCCTTCCCAGGATCAGAACCGGGCGCCGGGCCGCCTGCCGGGCCAAATATTCCGGCGCCTCCCGAGGTTGCGAACATGTTGTCGTACTTCACCCAGATGGTATGCTTATCCGTCCGATTCCAATTGACCTTCGCGTCGTAATTAAAGCGATTGATTGCCGGGCTGGCCGCCGCTGCGTAGTTATTGACCGTACCTGGCAAATTGGGAAGGGGATAAAAGCTCTGAATGTTCAACGCGGCAGGGCTGATGTATTGCGCTGGAATCTTACCGCCCGCAAAAAGCGTTCGGCCCGTTCCGTCGGCATTCCCCGTAAACGGATTATAAATCTGCGTGCTTGCGGTGTAAGCCGAAAAATCTCCGTTCCGCTGATCTTGCGTGGGCACTGTGAAGAGGCCGTTCGCGCTGGTCTTTTCAGTTGTACCGTCAAAACTCACGAAATAGAACAACTTGTCTTTCTTAAACGGGCCTCCTAATGTTGCGCCAAAGTTGTTGTAAATGCCGACAGGCTTCGACGTCCCCGGCTGCAGGAAGAAGTTGCGCGCATTCAGGTGTTGATCGTTGTGAAAAATATAGGAGCTGCCGTGGATATTATTCGTTCCTGACTTGGTCACCACCGTTATTGCCGATGCGCCCGCCAGCCCTTGATCTGCATCGGCCGCGCTGGTTGTGATATTCACGACATCGATGGTTTCGGCGGGCGCAACGTAACCGGTGTATTGCGGCAACCAGACGTTGATGCTTTCCGCTCCGTCAATCTTGGTAATGTTGGTCTGTCCGGCCGCGCCGTTTACATGTGTGTTTAACGGCTTTGCGGGAACATCGGTTGGTGAGTTGTAGAAGCTCGACGGAGTGGTGCCCGGCGAAAGATTGATGAGCGTCTGATAATTTCGCTCGCCCCCCAGCGGCATCTCGGTAATCGCCCTCGAGTTGATCTCCGTATGGGTATCGGCTTTATCGGTCTGCAATTGCACCGCCTCGGCGGACACATTCACCTGCTCTGTTGCCTGACCGACTTCGAGTTGCAGGTCGGCGCGCTGAACAGTATTAGGCGTAATGAGAATACCGGTGCGTTCTATCGTCCGGAAACCCTTAGCAGTCACCTTGAGGCTGTATGTGCCGGGCGCGAGATTGGCCAGGTTATATCGCCCATTTGCGTCTGTGGTATCCGTTCGTACTTGACCGGTACCGGTATTAGTTGCCGTGACCTCGGCATTGGGCACTACCGCGCCGCTAGGATCCGTCGCGGTGCCCACCATCGAGCCAGTTAGAACCTGGCAATCGACTCGCGACTGAAGGCAAACAGTTAGAGCCACAATCCCGGCTGCGATCCCAAGACTTCTCGCAACTCTTTTACAAGCACTCATATATCACCCCTGATACAAAATGTTGTTTCGAGACAGCACGCTGAGGAGCTCGCAGGACGCAAGCGAGAAAGACCGAAAACCGAGGAATGCTAAACCTCAAAAGAGCAAACCCCTTAGCTTAGGCGATATTACAGCAGGAACTCTTGAATTGCAAGGGGAAAAAAGGCCAAGCTCTGTCGACCTTCGGCGGCGAGTCAAGGCATTTTATCTGACCCGACAAAACGACCCCGGTGATCTTCCGTCCTTCAGGTAGGGAACTTGCGTCCGCACCGGGCCGGGCATGCCACGGCCCCCTACACCGTGTGTAGGGTTTTCGGGATCGCTCGGCCAGCGCAGGGGATTTTTGTCGATATAGGCTCGGATGCGATTGAGCTCGTCCTCATTGCGGATGACACGTTCCCAATAATTCCGCTGCCAGATGCGAGTACCGAGCTGCCTGCTGGCGGCAGACTTGAACGAACCCACGACGCTCTGTAGGGTGCGGGCACGTCCGCACCGGGCCGGGCATGCCACGGCCCCTACACCATCCGGGAACAGCAGAATACCGTGGACGTGATTGGGCATGATCACGAAGCCATCCAGAGCAGTGCCGTTGAAATGGTTCGGAATCTCATTCCAGCAACGTGCCACCGCTTTACCGCTTCGGCTGGACTCCAACTTCCCTTCCACGATTTCACCGAAAAGGCAGCGGCGGTTTATTGTGCAGACGGTGACAAAGTACGCCCCAGTCTGTGAATAATCGAATCCAGGTAGTCGCAACAGCTTTCGTCGATCCACATCGATCTGTGCTCATGGAGTTCGTTTTCTCTCAAAATTCCGATTACCGTTGAATAGCCGCCAGCGCCTGTTTCGCCGGCTCAAAATTCGGATCGATGCGTACAGCGGCTTCGAACTCCGACTGCGCCTCTTTGAGCTGATTTACTCGTGCAAGGGCCATGCCAAGACTAGTGTGCAATTCCGGATCGTCCGCGCGATAGGCCAATGCATCCCGGTAGCGAATCACTGCCTGGTTGTCATCGCCCGATTTTGCAAGATCGTCTCCCCACAGGAACAGCACTTCCCCCAGATGCTGCCGCGCTTTCGCGTTCTCCGGTTTTTCGCTAACCACCTCCTTGAAATCGCTTGCCGCGGCTTCCCACTCACCGCTTGTGGCTTCCACGCTTGCCAGGTTATAGCGTGCGTCGGTGTACTTGGGATCCAGTTGCAGCGCACGCTTGAACTGCTCACGAGCCTCAGGCAATCTTGACGCGTCTACCAGCGCCACGCCCAGTTCGCTCGCCGCCAGCGGACTCGACGGCTGTGCTGCCACTGCTTTTTGAAAGTAAGAAACGGCGGCCGCGGCATTGTCCTGGTTGAGAAGCAAGTCACCCATGTCGAAATTTGCCACGAAATCGTCCGGATATTTTTCCAGCCGCTGCTTCGTCACGGCCGCTTGCAGGATGGCGCGCTGATCTGCGTCGCCTACCGGCAATACCTGCAGCCAGAAATCGCCCATTTCATCGAGTGCCTCATTCCCGCCTCTGACGCGTTTCGGCGGATGGTTTGGATTGCGAATGTTATCGGCCGAATTGTCGTATTGGTAGCGCATCGAGATCACGGTTCCTTTAGGGAGGAAAACCGGCTCTTTGAAGTTATAAACGCCTTGCCAGTTCAAATCCCAGTTCGGAATGCGGATCAGCCACTTTCGCGTGCCATCCGGCAGGGTGGCGTAGCCTTCCATCAGTTTGCACAGATAATGCGCGTGCGGATAAACCGCAAGCACGTTCAAGTCGAGCGGCGTGCGGAAATTGTCGGTGAGCAGAAAGTCCTTGTCCCCCGGCGGAATATCGATGGCGCCGTCGTGCTCCAGCTCCACCAGCATCGGGAACTTCGTTTGCGGCTTATCGGTGAAGTAAAGGCCGATTTCGGGGCTGACTGTCTCGCGTTTGCCTGAAGGTCGAAGGTGGACGTTTAGCACCAGATCCATGCCCGGATCGGCTCGCCATGCCATGCCATCCGGTTCCACTACCGGCTGGCTGCCAGGCTTCCACGATAAGAAGTGGCCATCCGGGTCAAAGGTGTGCTCTTCAACTGTCAGATCCATTCCGGGAAATCCTGCACCCGGCTGCACCTCGTTTCGTCTTGCGGAGCCGGAGCGGTCAAGTATGACGTTTGCGTGGTGAAAAACGCGTGGGTTGCCAGGCCTGATTTCTATAGCCTTGACCCAACGCGTGGTCTTGATCGGCACGGGAAGAATGAAGTTCCAAAATATTTCCGGGCCGTCGGCATACAACTGAAACGGCTTGGCTACATGCAGAATTAGGTCGGGCGGTCCTAACTGCCATTCTGTAGTGAATTTCGGAACGGGAGGCGCCTGTTCGGCCGGGCCGGAGGGAGCCCCTTGCGCGACCCAATCCTGTATCAGTTGAATTTGGGCATCCGTTAAGCGCCGCTCCTCGCGAAAATCGCCTTTCCCCGCTTCAGGAAGCCACGGCGGCATAAACCGGCGCCTGGTCACATCGGCGATTTGCGCGGCGTGCCGCTTGGCGTCATCGTAGCTGAGAAGCGAGAACGGCGCAGACTCACCCGGCCGGTGACAAGGTGCACAGTTCTGATAAACGATTGGCGCGATGTTCCCGTAGAAGGTGACCTTCGGTGCGGGTGCTGCTGGATTTGCCGCGGCCACGCTCACCGCAACCAGCATGAACCCGGCTAGCCTTGAAGACTTCATAAGTGCTGCCTGGAAATTAACATCCTAGCCCAGTTTCGTTTATTAGCTTGGCTCGGCGAGGTGCAATCGAAAAACCAGCGGAGCGCCGCCGCTTCTTCGGGACCAGAACAGTGCGGTGCCGCGCTCCGGCTTGGACGCTGGAACGGGCGGGCAGTTTTCACTGCAGGCACTGCAAAACTTTCGGAAGGTTTCCTCCTGGCCGGCCCCAGTCGCGATCACGGTGTCGATGGAACATAGCACACTTGGCGGAATCTGGTCCGGTTCCATCGTAAGTAGCATGGCTCCAGTAGGGCCTTTCACCGGGCCGTCCTCAATCGCGCGTTGCATCACCGGCATTAACTGGTGTGCTCCGTCGATAATTACCCAGTGCGGCCGACCGGTGCGAATGCGCATTTCTCGCACGCGCGGCAGCAGGTTCTCGAAAAACATCGTCCGCTTCTGCATGGGTACTCCAAGCAGGTTGACAATCAAGCTCTGCCCCGCGCTGGCCAGTGCCTTAAGCACCTCATCTATAGTTGGCGCGCGCTTTCTGTCGCCGAGTATGATGGCACCTTCAGGGGCCGCATGATCGCCTCTTGGATCAATTGCGAGAAACTGGTAGCCGGTCTCTGCCAGCCGTTCCATCACGCTCGTGATTAAAGGCGAAGGTTCTTTTTCCGAAGGCCGCGGCGACAACAGGCTGGCTCCGTATACCGGCATCCGCAGCGGGCGCTCCTTGGCCTCGCCCAGCACGATGCTGTCGCGGTTATTTCGCGCAGGCACGCTTGCCAGGTCGTCTTCGATCAGCCGCCCAATCAGCTCGGAAACGCCGGTCCCGCTTGCGCCGTTCGTCACCAGGTCTGCCTTGGTCTTCAGGGAGGGGAGCGCGTTGGCGACGGCCACGGATCGTTCGCAGATTCTCAAGAACGCATTATCGTTCTCGGCATCGCCTACGCCGATGGTGTTGTGGACCGACAAGCCCAACTGCCGGAGCGCCGCGTTCAGGCCGGTAGCTTTGTTGACACCGGATGGCAAAACCATTGCGGCGCCTTTGTTAAAAATAATCTGCAGCTCCAGGCCGAGTTCTTCGATGGTCTGCAGAACCGTCTGCTTGTGATCGTCGCTGGTGGCCACAATGACGCGCCCCAGCTCCAGCGGGTCCACTCCCTTACTGGCCAATGCCGCCACGAACTCTTCGGGCGGCGCTTCGCAGAGCAGAGTTTCTGTCTTGGTCCGGGTGTTGTAGAGAATAGCGCCATTCTCAGCAACAATCTGTTCGAAAATTTCGAACTCCGGAAAGACCGCCTTTATGTCGGGCAGCAGCCGTCCGGTAACCAGGATGAGCCGGCGGCCCGTATTCCGCAGCCGCCGCAGCATCTGCAACGTGTCCGGAGCAACGACTCCTGCGTCCGCGAGAGTGCCGTCGTAATCACTTGCGAGTGCAAAATAGCGCATTCACTGCTATTCATAGCGCAGTGCCACGATCGGGTCGATCCGCATGGCGCGCCGGGCCGGGATGTAGCACGCCAGTATCGTCACAACGGCGAGAACTGCCGAGGCGCGATGAGCGAATCCCCATGTCCGCTTTTGGGAACTTACGTACAGTGGGACACGGCGGATTATACTGAGAAGGACAACCCCGCCGCATTATGAACACCTATGTGAAGTTTGGGATCTTGATGGTCCTTATTGTCGGATCACTCGTCTGGCTTGCGGTAGGTGGAATCAGAGACACGAAAACCTACTACAAGACCATTCCCGAACTGCAGAAAATGGGCAAATCCGCGGAGGGCCAGCGCCTTCGGGTGGGTGGCGATGTAGAGCCGGGATCAATCGTCAAGGGCAGCACGCAGGTTGCATTTGTGCTGCACCAGGGCGCGAAGACTTTGCATGTTGTTTACTCAGGGACAGATCCGCTGCCTGATACGTTCCGGGACAATGCTCAGGCGCTCGCCGATGGCCATCTGGGCTCGAATGGCGTTTTCGAAGCGAACAAAATTCAAGCCAAGTGCGCGTCCAAGTATGAAGCCAAACCGCCTCAGGGCGGCCTATCGCATCAGGCGGCCAAGCCGTCGACGATCAGCAGCACTATCGCGCCCATCCGCTCCGGTGGGCACGCGTAGAATCGGAGAGTCCTCGCCAGCTATATGGAAAACATAGGCGCGCTTTCAGTTCTTATCGCCTTCTGCCTCGCTGTTTTTGCGGTTCTTGCTTCCATCGCCGGGAAGTATGGCCGTCGCCCGTTTCTGATCGTCAGCGCGGAGCGTGCCGTTTACGCCACCTGGATTCTGCTCACTACCGCTTCCATCGTCCTCATTGTGTCCCTCGTTCAGGGGGATTACCGGCTTGCCTACGTAGCGGGCCACAGCAACAAGGCGATGTCGGGCATTTACAAATTCACCGCCTGGTGGGGAGGGCAGGAAGGTTCACTGCTGTTCTGGAGCTGGATACTCTCCACCTATTCGGCCATTATTGTCTTCACGAACCGGCGAAAGTTTCGCGACATGATGCCGCTGGTGGTCGCGATCATGATGGCAACGCTCGCCTTCTTCGTCGGCATGATCACGTTCGTCGCGAGCCCCTTCCAGGTCCTGATGGCTGGCGGCGGCATCATCGCAGCCCCGGACGGCAATGGCCTGAGTCCACTACTGCAGTGGTGGACCATGGCTATTCACCCGCCCTTTCTCTATTTGGGCTACGTCGGCTTCACGGTGCCGTTCGCCTTCGCCATGGCCTCACTGATCACACGCCAGCCTGGCGAAGCCTGGATTCACACGACGCGCCGCTGGGCTATCGTGACATGGTTGTTCCAGAGCACGGGCATTCTGCTCGGCATGGGTTGGGCGTACACGGTGCTTGGTTGGGGCGGCTACTGGGGCTGGGACCCGGTAGAGAATGCGTCCCTCATGCCCTGGATTACCGCCACCGCATTCCTTCACTCCGTCATGATGCAGGAGAAAAAAGGAATGATGAAGGTGTGGAACATGGTGCTGGTCTCCGCTACGTTCCTGTTGAGCATTCTCGGCACCACGCTGACCCGCACGGGTCTGGTGGCTTCAGTCCACGCTTTTGCGCAATCTCCGGTAAAGCCGTACTTCACAACCTTCCTGATTGCTGCTACCGTGCTGACCGCTTTCGCCATCGTCAAGAACCTGCCGTATTTGAGGAGCGAGGTGAAGCTGGAAAGCGTTGTCTCGCGCGAATCCAGTTTCCTGTTCAATAACCTGATTCTGCTGGCAAGCTGCTTCGCGGTGCTGTGGGGCACTCTCTTCCCGGTCATCATGGAAGCGATCACGGGTGAGAAGGAAGCCATCGATGCGCCTTATTACATCCGCGTCAACGTGCCCATCGCGCTTTTTTTGATTTTCCTGACCGGCGTGGGACCGCTGATAGCCTGGCGTAAAAGCTCAATCGACAGCCTGAAACGCTCGTTCCGCATTCCAACCATCGTGGGCGTTGCAGTCGCGGCAGTCTTAGCGTTTTCCGGTATTCACCAGATTGCGCCGCTGGTTTCTTTCGGCCTTTGCGCGTTCGTGCTTGCGTCCATCCTGGGTGAGTTCTGGAAAGGCTCGCGCGCTATCCAGCTTAAGGAACACATGCCGATTCCGAAGGCCGCCTTTGAGCTGACATGGCGCAATACCCGCCGCTATGGCGGATACCTGGTTCATATGGGCGTTGTGTTGATGTTCATCGGCTTCACCGGAAGCGCCTTCAACCAGCACGAGACCCGCAACCTCGGTCTGAACCAGGACGCTCGCTTCGGGCATTACGATCTGAAATTACTTTCGGTGAACAACGGCGATACGCCCAATTACGCCTTCAGCCATGCTGCTTTGGACGTGTCTCGAGATGGCAAGGTGATTGATCAGCTTAACCCCGAGATTCGCATTTACACAACCAGCCAGCAACAGGCTTCCATGATCGGCATCCGCCGCCGCTTGAATGAAGACCTGTATGTGAACTTTTCCGGCATCACGCCGGACAACACCAAAGCCATCTTTCAGGTGTACATCTTCCCGCTTGTGTCATGGATTTGGATCGGCTATTGGGTGCTGCTGTTCGGCACCATCATTTGTTTGATTCCTGGAAAGGTGCGCCTGCAGTATGCGCGCACGGAGGTAGTAGGCATTGCCAGTGTTCCTGCGGCGGTCCAGTCTTAAGCTGGGTGCGGTTTTCTTCATCGCCCTCGCCACGATATTCGCGCAAGGGATCACAAATTACCTGACGCCCAGCGTGGCGCGTGTGGGGGCGAAGCTCGCCTGCCGCTGCGGTGGATGCAAAAACACAGTTGGCGATTGCCCGATGCTGCGGTGCGACTACACGGATCCACTCCGCCACCGCATCTACGACATGCAGGCCAAGGGAATTAGCGATAGCGCTATCGTCGCGAACCGATCGTGCGCGAGCAAGGCGTGGCGGCATTAGCTGGGCAGCAGCCGCTCGGCATTATGGTTTGGCTGATGCCAGGCATCGCTCTCGCAATCGGATTTCTAATTTATTCCCGATACGTCCGCCGCAATCGTAAACAGCCGGAACCGCTCACGCCTGTCGATCAGGCCATTATCGACCGCTTCCGGACGCAGATCGATCGCGAGCTGGACGAATCGCCCGCTCCCGCCCCCACTTCCGCGAAGGAGGGCAGTGAACGGAAGTGATTATCGCGTTCGCCATTCTCATTGCCATTGGCGCCCTTTTCTTCACGCTGGCGATTCGAGAGAAAGACGTTCCTGAGCCGATTCCCGTATCGCCGATCCAGCACCTGGAAGATCGCAAACACGCCATCTACGACAATCTGCGCGATCTCCAATTTGAATATCGCCTGGGCAAGTTGTCCGACGGCGATTATCAGCAGACCAAGCAGGCGCTACAGAAAGAGCTGGCGGGTGTTCTGGCCGAAACGGAAGAAACCATCAAGCGGTTAGGTCTGCAGCCAACTCGAGTTGCAGCCAAGTCAACTGCAAAGCCCGTGGCACGTCCTGCCGCCACCATCTGCCCGCATTGCGGCGCCAGCTTTCCGCAGGCTCTGAAATTTTGCGGAGAATGCGGGAGGGCCATCGCATGAAGATGCTGTTCCGTATCTCCGCTCTGTGCGCACTCGGCACCGTGCCGCTGTTCGCGGCAATGGATGGAACGGTGGTGAATCGCACCACCGGGAAGCTAGAGGCTGGCGTCAGCGTCACACTCGTAAAACCCGGCCAGGACGGAATGAAAGTCATCGGTGCAACCACTACGGACGCCTCGGGACATTTCGCGTTCGAGCGGGATGAGCCGGGCGGCGGCCCGCAGCTTCTTCAGGTCAAGTTTGACGGCGTCGATTACAACAAGCTGATGACGCCCAACCTTCCAACCTCTAATATCGAGCTGGATATTTATCAAGCGACGAAGTCTCCCGCTGTGGCCCGCGTCGCGCAGCAGATGCTGGTGCTCGAGCCTTCTGCCAGCCAGACGGGAGTGAGCGAAACTGTCGTGTTTCAGAACGAGTCGAACACGACCTACGACAACACGTCGCTCGGCAGTCTGCTGTTTTATCTCCCGCCTGCGGCCAAAGGACAGGTGCGCGTGAATGCACAAGGGCCGCAAGGCATGCCTCTGCCACGCCCGGCTGAGAAGACGAAGACAGGCAATATTTTCAAAGTCGATTTTCCCATCAAACCCGGGCAGAGTGAGATCGATGTGAATTACGTTCTTCCCGCCGGCTCTCCGCTTACGTTTCAGGGCCGTGTGGTGAATGTAAAGGGCATGCCCACCAGCCCGCTGCGCCTTATCGCGCCGCCGGGTGTAACGCTGCCGGCAAAGATATCGAGAGCGTCGGAACAGAGCCGAAAACCCAGGCCAACATCTATACCGTGATAGCGTCGGCCGCTTTTTCTGTCGACATCGCGGGAACCGGCTCGCTCCACAACGACAGTGATCAAGCGGGAGCGCAGCAGGACAATAGCGATTCTCCACCGGTTACGGAAGGGCTGCCGCGGATTTACGCTCACCTCCCGTGGTTGGTCGCGTCTCGCCTTCGGCATTCTTGGTATCGGACTGGTTGTGCTCTATAGAAGCTCGCCAGTACGCTCGCCGTACGGAAAGTAAGCGCGAGATTCGAATGCCTGGCGCCATCGCTCTGGAGGGCGTGTGGAAATTCTACGGCGATTACGCTGCTTTGCGCGACCTCACGCTTACAGGTGGAAGAAGCATCGTGCTGCGCGCTTTTGGGGCGGAACGGGGCGGGGAAGACCACTCTGCTCCGAATTCTCGCAGGACTATCTCCGTTCCAGCGCGGAAGCGTTAGCGTCTTCGGACGATCGCCTAGTGCTGAGAAAGCGCGCCGGCAGATCGGCTTTCTCGGGCATGGCATCGGTGTGTACGAGGACCTCTCCGCGCGCGAAAACCTGCATTTTTTCGCCCGCATCGCCGGCGTTAAAAATTCGAATGCGATTGCGAACCAATGGCTGGATCGAGTGGGGCTGGCTCGCGTGGCTACTATGCCCGTCCGGCAGTTTTCGCGCGGCATGCGGCAACGCCTGGCGCTCGCCAGGACCTTTCTCCATGCCCCCGGCGTTCTGGTGCTTGACGAACCATTCACTTCGCTCGACGATCGTGCGATCACGATGTTGAGCGAGCTGTTACCGAGGCGCGCGGCCGCGGCGCAACCATCGTTTTCTCAACTCATCAGCTCCGCGAAGCCTTCGCCATCGCCTCCCATGTTGCTCTCATGGAAAACGGCCGCTTGTGTTACACCGGCGAGCGAACACCCGAGATGCTGGAAGATCCCGCCCTACTTTACCGGCGCTACATGGATCAGGGAGCGGCTTGATCGTTGCGCCGGGCATGCCCGGCCCCTACCCAGAACGATGAGAACCTTGCAACAGGCGCTCGCTGTGGCGCGTAAAGATCTTGCCATTGAGCTGCGCACGAAGGAATCGCTGAACGCCGCGGGCGCATTCGCAATTGCGATTCTGCTGCTGCTTGAGCTTCGTTTTCGACGTAACGTCGCAGGGGACCCGCGATATTGCGGGCGGCCTGCTCTGGCTGGCGTTCGCCTTCGCTGGAGCGCTGGTATTCAACCGCGGCTTTGCGCGTGAATTGCCGAATGAATGCCTGGATGCGCTGCTCGCCTCCCCGCTCTCGCGTACCAGCCTGCTGATTGGGAAAGCCATCGCGAATCTTGCGATGCTGCTGGTCGTGGAGTTCGTGTCCCTGATCGTCTTCGGCATCTTCTACGACATTCGCTGGTGGCTGCACCCGGGCGAACTCGCCGCGGCGTTCGTGCTCGCCACCTGGGGCATCTCGATTGTCGGAGCTGTGTTCGGGGCGCTCACCGTAAATCTCCGTCTTCGCGAGCTAATGCTTCCTGTCATCATTTATCCGCTGCTGATTCCTTTACTGATCGCGGCCATCGAGATTACGAATCTTCTGTTTAGCGCGCAGCCATCCCGGGCCGACGGATTGCTCTGGGGGCGGCTTCTGATAGTGTTCGATATTGTGTTCACCGCGCTGGCTCTGGCACTGGCGGACACAATCCTGGTGACTTAACTATGTACAGCCGAAAGGATGCCGCTTGCTTACGCGCGCGGTTCTGTGCTGGGCTGGTTGAGAATAGAGATATACCCGTATGCGCGAAAAGATAACTGTGGCACTGGCGGTCGCGGCCGCCGGCTTGCTTGCCTATAACCTGTATCAAATCTTCCTGGTGCTGCCGGATGAGGCCATGCAGGGCGCCATTTACCGGATCATCTTCTTTCATGTTCCAGCGGCGATTACCGGCATGATCGGTTATTTCGTCGCGCTCACCTTGAGCATCCTTTACCTTTCTTCAGGCAGCTTGCGCTGGGATTCACTCGCCGCCTCGGTAGTCGAGGTCTCGGTTATCTTCTCGGTGGTGAACATCGTAACCGGCAGCATTTGGGCTCGCGTGATCTGGGGTATTTGGTGGACGTGGGATTACAGGCTTACTTCCGCGCTGGTTTGCGTACTGATTTTCAGCGCCTATCTGATGATGCGCCGCGCCATCGAGGAGCCCACCCAGCGCGCCCGCCTTGTCTTCCGCGCTCTGCATCTTCGGCTGTGTGGACGTGGTCATCGTATGGAAATCCATCGAGTGGTTCCGCAACAATCATCCCGGACCCGTTCTCAGCATTCGCACCGGCGGCGGCACTATCGATCCCGCGATGGAGCGCATGATCTACATGAATCTGCTTGCTTTACTACTGCTGGCCGCCGCACTTGTTCTGGTGCGCACGCGGCAGGAAGCAACCGCGCGCGAAATCGATTCGCTTCGCCGCCTCGCAAACGCTGCATAATGAAAAGGAATTTTATGGACGCCCGCAATTTCACCTTCATGTTTTATGGTTTTCTCGCTGCCTGGCTGATCGTGCTTCTCTACGTCATCAGCCTGGCGCGCCGCGGCGCGCGACTGAAGAAGGAACTCGATAATGTCAGACAACTGGTGAGTTCCAGTCAGAGCAGCGAGTCCGGACGGTTGGAAGACCGCGTGAGCTAAATCGGCGAGGCGCGACTGCGACACCCCATCCCTGTGCTAACCTATAGAAAGTAAAAAAATCGAGATTAAGGTAAAGACGAGGAGTATCGTTTTCTAGCATGGCCCTGGCGGTTGAACAAAAGTCTCAAGTCATTGATAAATACCGGGTCCATAAATCGGATTCGGGGTCGCCAGAGGTTCAGGTTGCCCTTCTGAGTCAGCGCATCTTGCAGTTGACTGAGCACTTCAAGACCCATCAAAAGGATCATCACTCGCGCCGCGGTCTGTTGACCATGGTCGCGCGTCGTCGCAAGCTGCTCAAATATCTGAAAGATCGCAGTCCGGAACGTTATAAGACTCTCATTCAGAGTCTCGGGATTCGTCGCTAGCTACGGTTCTCAAGCAGGCGCGAGTTGAGCCCGGCTGAAGATCGGCACGGCTCAAAGTTCGCGTAACACCATTTTGGAAAGTGGTCCCTCCGCTTCCGCTCTAAGTCCTCACTTGATCCCGAACACATCGGGAAAGTTTAATGTCACATACAGTTGAAATTGACCTCTACGGGTCAAAGGTCTCGATTGAGACCGGCAAAGTTGCCAAACAGGCCAATGGGTCTGTTGTCGTTCGTTCAGGCGATTCGGTGGTGTTAGTCACCGCATGCGCCACGGAGAAGCCCAAGCCTGGCGCCAGCTTCTTCCCTCTCACGGTCGATTACCGTGAATACACTTACGCCGCTGGTAAGTTCCCCGGCGGCTTCATCAAGCGCGAGGGCCGCCCTTCGGAAAAAGAGGTCCTCACCAGCCGCTTGATTGACCGCCCCGTGCGGCCGCTCTTCCCGGAAGGGTTTGGTTGTGAAACGCAAATCATCGCCATGGTGCTTTCAGCCGATCCGGAGCGCGACCCCAGCGTCCTGGCCATTATCGGCGCAGGCGCTGCTCTGGCTATTTCCGATATTCCGTTCCATCACGTCCTGGGCGGCGTCCGTGTCGGGCTCATCGGCGGCACCTACCGTGCCAACCCCAGCTATGACGAGACAAAAGACGCCAAACTGAACATCGTCGTCGCCGGTACCGAACAAGGAATCGTCATGGTGGAAGCCGGCGCAAACGAAGCCACGGAAGCCGAGGTAGTGGAAGCTATCGACTTCGGCCACGATTGCTGCAAGAAGATTACCGCCGGGATACGCGAGCTGATGAAAGCGGCTGGCAAACCGAAGCGCGAATTCACTTCACCCGCCATCAACCAGGAGATGCTTGCCAGGATTTCCGATGCAGTTCGCGCCGAACTCAGCGACGCTCTGAATACCGAAAAGCACGGTAAGCTCGAAAGCTACAGCCGGGTGGATCAGGCCAAGCAGAAAGCGCTGGCGCTATTTACCGAAGAAGCCGAGCAGTCGGAGGCAGGCAAAACTTTCGAATATCTCAAGGAGCGCATCTTCCGCGACGAGATGTTGAGAGATCGCCGCCGGCCCGATGGCCGTGGCTTCGATCAGATTCGTCCCATTACCTGCGAAGTGGGCGTTCTGCCGCGTACGCACGGCTCCGCCATCTTCACCCGCGGCGAAACGCAGGCTCTGGTCACCACCACCCTCGGGACCAAGGATGACCAGCAGCGGATCGAAATGTTCGATCTTAGCGAGACCGCCAAGCGGTTCATGCTGCATTACAACTTCCCACCTTTCAGCGTGGGAGAAGTGGGCTTTATGCGCGGACCGGGCCGCCGCGAGATTGGGCACGGTGCTTTGGCCGAACGCGCGCTGTCACCCATCATTCCGGATGAAAAAGATTTCCCGTACACGCTTCGCGTGGTCAGCGACATTCTCGAATCCAACGGCTCGAGCTCGATGGCAAGCGTCTGCGGCGGCACGCTCTCATTGATGGATGCCGGTGTGCCGGTTGCATCGCCTGTTGCCGGTATTGCCATGGGCCTGGTGCTTGAAGACGATAGCTATGCGGTTCTGACCGACATCGCCGGCGCCGAGGATCACTACGGCGATATGGATTTCAAAGTAGCGGGCACCAAGAGCGGCATCACCGCCCTGCAGATGGACATCAAGGTTCCGAACGTGACTACCAAAATCATGTCGGAGGCTTTGGAGCAGGCCCGTAAAGGCCGCCTCGAAATCCTCGGCAAGATGGTGGCCGCGATTGCTTCGCCGCGTGCGGAACTCTCGCAATACGCACCGCGCATCTACACCACTAAGATTCCGACCGATAAGATTCGCGAGCTCATCGGCCCCGGCGGCAAGGTTATTAAGGGCATCATCGAGCAGACCGGCGTTAAGATCGACGTCACCGATGATGGCACGGTAAATATTTTCGCTTCTGACGGCGAATCCGCCAGGCGGGCAATGCAGATGGTGGCCGACATCGCGGCTGTCGCCGAAGTCGGCAAAACCTATCTGGGCAAGGTAGTCCGCATCGCCGAGTTCGGCGCGTTTGTCGAAATCTTCCCCGGCACCGACGGCTTGCTGCACATCAGCGAAATTTCGGAAAGTCGCATCAAGAACGTTCGCGACGAGTTGAAGGAAGGCGATCAGATTCTGGTGAAGGTCCTCGCGCTGGAAGGCAATAAGATCAAGCTCAGCCGCAAGGCTATCTTGAAAGAACAGCGTGAAAAGCTGAAGGCGGGCGCGTAAATCAGAGGTGGAACCGTAAGCGACTGGTCCGCGACACGCTCCACTGTCTCGCCTTTCCTAGGAGCCGCGGTATGGCCCGCCGCGGTCCTACTCTTAATTCCCGCTGTTTTCAACAGCGCGACAGCGACTGTTTTGTTATCCTGACGGTGATCTTGGAACAGATGCGAGAAGTTTTAGCGCACCAACGAAATCTGACCGGGACATCAAGCCCCAGAACACGCAACAGAAGATGGGCCGTTCTGGCGATCATATGGGCGCTCGCAGTTTTCGCGGTGCTCCCGGTCATCTTTCATGTTCCGGCGCCTCCGCCGCGCATATCCAGGACCGCTCTTGCAATCCAATTGGGTTACGTAGCCGCCGCGCTGATTTGCTACTGCTTCTACCGAATTGAGTCGCCTCGACTGGGCCGATCTGGAGCTATCGGCTTGGTATTTTCGGTATTCTTGCTGACAAGCATCGCCAATCACATCCATTACGTCAATGTGGATCATGGCCGCTATTTTTTCGCGATTTCTAACGAGGGCTGGCAAGAGAATCTACAAAACGACGTAGTGCGGCTGTCCCCTGAGGCCGTACCTCATTCCTATCGTTTTTTGCCAAATGGGATAGTACGTTGGATTCAACTTGGCAGCGTACGGTTCGACGTTGCACGCGATGTCTTCAGGCTGTTGTCGGGTCTGCTGTTGTTTTATAGCATCTACCGCTACGCCCGTCTCTATACGAACCACGTCGGTGGAATTCTCGCCATGCTGCTCGTTTCGGTTGTTTACCCAGTCAGTTTAGAACTATACGCGGGACAATTGACAGATCCGCTTTCCTACCTGTCATTCGTGCTCGCGTTCATTTTCCTGGAAACTGAAGATTTCCCGTTCTTATTGACGACACTGCTGATAGGTTCGCTGGCGAAAGAAACAGTACTTGCGCTTTTCGGATATTACATTCTCTTCTGCCGGAAGGAGCGGAACTATGGAATCAAAGCCAGTGTTTTGTCGGTAGCCAGCTTGGTGGTCTATTTTGGAGTACGGATGTACGTGCTCAAGGGGACTATTCAGTACAAAGAGGTCAGCGGCGTAAGCTCCGGCCACATCTTACTCAACTGGCAGGGCCTCGACTGGCCTGTGCTTTTCGTTCTGACTGGTTGCGCTTATCTTCCGTTCCTGGTTATTGGCTGGAAAAAAATCCCACTTTCCCTCAAACGGATGGTGTTTTTCCTCCTTCCAGTACTATTCATCTCAAGCTTGCTATTCAGTTGGCTGAGTGAGTCGCGCAACTTCATGCCGCTAGTTTTTGTGCTGGCTGCTGTAACGGCGCGTTACTTCACCGGCCCCGCTCAGCGTCCTGGTACCGGACGGCAGCCGCCTATAGAAGCTGCGGAATCATCCTCTATGGTTGAGGTCTGAAGAGTATCTCAATGCAGCGTTTTTAGCCAGCTCAGTGGCATTGGCTCGGCGCTCCGATGGCTAGCCACTCGCCCCAACCACGTCCTTCATCCGCGGCCTCGATTCGAAAATGCTTCACGCCCGGATCCAGCGGCACCCGCCAGTATCTCCACTGCGTACCAGCACCTTGCATTGGAGCGGTCGCAATCAATTCACCCATCTCGGCATTCACGACCTTTGCCGACAACCCGTCCACCTCGGGGCCATGTAACACAGGTAGAATTACGCAACGGTTCGCAGGCGCCGTAATCGGAGACGAGATAATCGATCCGGTATTCGCGTCATTGCCGCTCCAGCTTGCCAGGAATTCTGACGGTGCGGCGCCGGCTTCCACACCGGGCGGTATCAGGTTTTTCGTCCAGGCGCCCTCTACTTTCCAATTTACATTCGAAATCGGCGGGCCGATCTCTTGCGTCGCTGCGGCTTGAACATCCGGGAAAGAGACACTACTGCCAATAGGCGTCAGCGTTCTCGCTCTGCGGTCTATTACGTACGCCGAGAAAGTTTTGCTTCGATCGGTGAATTCAACGAACCCGACCCACGCGATGGAAGCGGGGGTTCGCAAGGAGGCGAGCCCCACCGGAAGTCCCAGCTTCAGCCTTCGACCGAATCCTACGATTTGCGAGCGGTCGTTCACAAAAACGATTTTCGGAAAATAAGTAGCGTGCTCCGCGCCCTCCGCCCAGCCCAATACTTCCAACCCGCCGCGCAGAGGATATACTTGCGTGATTTCGCCGGACCCAGGTACCTGCGACGTGGCAAATTCGGAACTCACCGGTTGTGAAAGCCACCTGCTATATGCAAATGAATAGATAGAGACGTAATAGGTGCGAAGCGCGGGCAGTGCGATCGTCACCAGGTTAGGATCCGGATAGACTTTCCGGACCAGTTCAGGATCGAAGATGCCGCTTTCAATGCTCAAAGTAGCCCATTGCTGTTCGCGGATGGTGTTATCGTGCGATTGGACCCACACTCTTGTTCGTGGCAGCACCTTCAAAAGCAGCGCCACGGTAAGCAGCGCGATTACGTAAGACGCTATCTTCCAGCCGCGCCTATAAGTAACCCAGAGGGCCGCAGCGATCAGAACGGCCCATGTCACGACGGGAATACTTACGAACCTTTCGGCCTTCGCAGAGAGAAATGTGGGGTCGGTCGGATCCATTCTGCCGGACGAGATAAGCACGGCAGTAGCAACCGTGAATACGTAGGAACCAAATAGCAGAATGCCGGGTTCGGTGGTGAGCAGCCGGTTTCTGGCCGCAAGCACGACAAGAATACAGAAGCCGGCGAGACTTGCCAGGCCGAGACACACCCCCAACCCCGGCTGTACTAAGCCGAATGGCACGCTCAAGTAAGAGCAGAGAAATTCAAACGAGTAAACCGGATGAACCAAGAAGTTACTCAGGTTCAGCTTTCCCGTAGAGTGATAACCGATGAAAAACGTGGTGCTACTGATAACGGCGGCAAGCGCCAGAATGGAAAGATGCCGGAGGCGCAGCCGCAGAATCCAAGCCGCAATCAACAGAATCGGCCAGAGAAATAACCCATTTGCAGCGGAGTAATTGGCCACCACTGCACAGGCGATGGCGGCAGCAAGATAGCCGAGCTTTTGCGTGTCTTTCGCTCTCCATAGCAGCCATAGAGCGAGCAGAACCATCACCTGCAGCAGCGTCCATTGCAGAAGAAAGGGCACGCCCACCACCTGTGCGGAGCCGCGCCAGCCCATCATGATCCCTGCCAGCAGAATTGCCAGTGCGCGAACTGCCGCGGAAAGTTTGGTATCCGCGATTAAAGCGCGCGCTATCAGAACCCACATTGCGAGATAGCACAGAAAGCTTGCGACTAAGGGCAGAATCTGCAGCCCATGAAACAGCAGCATGTCCGTCGCAAACACGATCTCGGGGAAGATAATCCGATGGTCATTGTGCTGCTGCCACAGCACTCGCAGGTGCAGGCTTTCGATATCTTTCAGGTCGGTCACAACATGCCAGTAATCCCAGATTGGAAAGGGATTGTAATAGTGCAGGATGGTTTGTATTAGCTGAAACCAGCTTAGGGCCAGCCATACTGCGAGGGCGATGAGAACAAGAATCGTTAGCTGCTTGCGGTAATAGCCCGGCAGACTGAATGCCCGCCCGATCAGTGCTCGCAAGTTGTTGCGGCCCGGTGGCACTCTCGCCTGCGTGTCTGCAATTGCGCGATCTTTACTAAGTTCCACTACGGCACGCGTTTCTACCGGTACCGTCGCAAAATCCGCGTCGCAGCCGTTCGCCTCGAAAGCCCGCAGCTCGATCTCATGCTTTCCAGGGCTGATCTTTGACATGTCGATGACCGTTGTCCAACCCTTCTCTTTACCAGGCGATTGCGGGTAGAGCTGGTCTATGTCCGCGCGTTCTATAGTCGGGGTAGTCGACTGCACCAGCGAATGATCTACGTATACTGATACTTGCCGAACCGGCGATGTTCCGGTTACCCATCCACGCACTATCGTGGCGTCTGAGAGCCGCGCATTCTGAATCGGCTGATCGATAACCCCAACAGGCAGCGTGTGGCAGGATGGATTCTTTTTAGTAAGCCGTAACTGCCAGCCATCCGGGTATATCGGAATGCTCATAAAAGTTCCCGGAGCTGCGCTGGCGAACTGCCGGGCATGTTCAGCGAAGTGAAAATCCGTGTAGGGCGGAAATTCCCAGTCCCGGGCGACCCCGATTACCATGCATGCCAGGCCGAATCCCGCGGCCATCCGCACCGGTCTGACGCTGCTTACGCCGGCACACCAGATTAGCGCCCAAACAAAGGCGAGCATCGGAAAGAACCAGTAGCGGATGCCGGGCGCGTCCTTGAGAACCTCCCATTGCGGAACGGTCAGGCTCACCATGGGACTTTTTAGCGACGCAGCGAAAACCAGTACCGCGAAAAGGATAAAAAGCTTCAGCTCTAAGCCGGTCTTGATGAAGCAAAAAACGAGGATTGCCGTTCCCAGCAGTGCCACGGCAGTAAGCAGCACCAGGTTCTTGTGAGTTGACCAGCTATGTTGTCCTAACAGCGCTCCCAGATACACCTGTCCGGCCAGAAGCTTTATGAAAAGCTGGGGCGTCGCACCCAGGCCTACTTTGGGCCGGGTCGCCGCCCCGCTTTGAACAATAGCGGAGAGTTGAATGACCGATGTTACGGCAAACGCAGCAATTGCCACCAATCGCCAAGGTTGACGACGCAGCCACCAGAAAATCACGGCTATGGGCAGCAGCATCAGACAGAACGGGCCGCTCACTCCACACAGCAGGATAATTGCGATATCGAAGACCCGCCACCTGAAGATTTTGGGCACACACGCTAAAATCACCATACAAGCAAGCAGCGCAAGGTGCCATTGGCCTTCCTCGACCGTAATATTCAGCTCCATACTGTTCGGCAAGGCGATGTAGGCGACCGCCATCCATGCCCGCACATTCAGTGGAGCCCAGTTGGAAGAGCGCGAAGACAGCAGAATGTTCACCGGCAAGACCTGCAGGGTTATTCCAATCAGGTTCATTACCAGGGGCGCAAATCGCAGCGGCGCCAGCAGAGCGAGAGATGCCGCCAATCGCGGAAGCGTTTGGAAATAGCCGTTTTGCGAATGCAGCAAAGAAATCAGCCAGCCAAACGCGTACGCCTGCCCGTACCAGACAGGACCGTCTTCGCCAAAAAATTGCGGATTGAAAATTGCGTCCGGCCTGCGCGAGACCACTGCCGCCGCAGCAATTAAAAAAACGAATAACTGCAGGCGCCATCCGATTCCCGGGCTCAGATTCAGGTTGCTGCGCCGTATACCGGTAGTAAACGCTGCACCAAGAGGAGCGCTCGGCGGCACGGCTGCTGTGCCCGAGTTCGACTTCGATAAAGACATTCGAAGTCGTAGGATAACAACCGCAGCAGGAATCAAATTCCGGTACTCGTAACCCATACAGTACTTCGAACGTCCGTGCCGGTGTAGTACATAGGGTTAGATCGGAATGAGTAGCTTCGGGAAAAGCGCCTTCCTTTGCTTTGTATCGGCGGGCGTCCTCAGCAGCAGTGCGTTTGCGCAGCTTGGGGGTGGGCCGGTTCATGCCCGCATCACCCAGCCTATCAATGAAGGCCAGTTAGCAAAGCTGCCAGGCAACGTCCATCCGCTGGCTCGCAGCGAGTTTGATCGCGGGCCCGCGCCGCCCGATCTGCCCATGCAGCGGATGCTGCTGGTGTTGACACGCAGCAGCCGGCAGCAAGCCGCGCTCCAGAATCTGCTCGATCAGCAGCACGATCGCTCGTCGGCCCTCTACCATCAATGGCTCACGCCGCAGCAATTCGGGCAGCAGTTCGGGGCTGCCGCTCAGGACGTTCAGACGGTCACGGCCTGGCTGCAGTCCCACGGCTTCCAGATTGTGCGAGTTTCAAACGGGCGCAGCATCATTGAATTCTCCGGCGCTGCCGCCCAGGTGCAGGAAGCGTTCCACACCGAAATTCATAAATATGTCGTGAATGGGAAAACGCATTGGGCGAACTCGAGCGATCCGGAAATACCCGCGGCGCTTGCGGGCGTTGTGGCGGGCGTGGCAACCCTCAATAATTTCCAGAAGAAGCCGCAGCTTATTAGGTCGCCTGAAGTCTTCCAGCGGTCGCCCCAGTTCACCGGTTCGGATGGAAGCCATGCGCTTGCGCCCGCCGACTACGCCATAATTTACAACATCAATCCGCTCTACAACTCCGGAATCGACGGCGCCGGAACGGTGATCGCGGTGGTTGGCCGAACGAACATCAACCTCTCGGATATCGTCAGCTTCCGCACTGCCTTCGGTCTTCCCGCTAACCCTCCCCAAATCGTGCTGAACGGACCTGATCCCGGCGATCTCGGCGGTGATGAGGAATCGGAAGCGGTTTTGGACAGTTCCTGGGCAGGAGCCGTTGCGCCCGGCGCCACAGTGAAACTCGTCGTCTCAAAGAGCACCAACACCAGCGATGGGGTGGATCTTTCCGAAGAGTACATCATTGATAACAATCTCGGCGACGTGATGACCGAGAGCTTTGGCGATTGTGAAGCGAACTACACCGCAGCCGAGGGCGCCGCCATTTCTGCTCTTGCTCAACAGGCAGCCGCGCAAGGCATTACCTACATGGTGGCCGCCGGTGATTCCGGAGCGGAAGGCTGCGATGATCCATCCAGCGAAACTACTGCCACCGGGCCCGTGTCCGTCAATATTCTTGCTTCTACGCCTTACACCGTTGCGGTTGGCGGCACACAGTTCAATGAGAACGGCAAGAACGCCGCCTACTGGCAATCTGCAAACGCATCGAATGATGAATCGGCTATCTCTTATATTCCAGAAGATGTTTGGAATGAAAGCTGCACGACGGGACACTGCACAACGGGAAACTCCCCGGGTCTGTGGGCAAGCGGCGGCGGAGCTAGTACGCTCTTTCCAAAGCCTGCCTGGCAAACTGGCGTTTCCGGCATTCCGAATGACGGCGCTCGCGACGTTCCCGATGTTGCCTTGAGCGCCGCCGGTCACGACGCTTATCTTCTGTGTCTCGACGGTTCCTGTACGCCGAACAAGACCGGACGCATCAGCTTCGATGGCTATAGCGGCACATCCGCCGCCACGCCCTCGTTTGCCGGTGTTATGGCGTTGATTGTTCAAAAAACCGGGTCGAGGCAGGGACAAGCTAACTACGTGCTTTATGCGCTGGCGGCAAATGAAAGCCTGTCAGCTTGCAACGCCTCAAATGCCGCTGGTCTACCAGCGGGCACTTGCATTTTCAACGATGTCACGGCAGGAAATGATGCAGTTCCCGGCGAGAGCGGCTACGGAACAAGCGCTGCCAAATACCAGGCCGGTATCGGCTACGACCTGGCGACCGGCCTCGGCTCTGTCAATGTAACCAATCTGGCGAATAATTGGAACGCGGTGCCCAACGCGTCCTGGGGATTCCATGTTGGCATCGATCAGTCTGGCTCGCAGCAATCCACGTTCATCGGGCTTGGCGTGTTCTCCGGATGGGCCATCAACGGCAATGCAGGCATCGGCAGCGTTCAAATCTCAATTGATGGCGTTCCCTATAGCGCTGCCACTTACGGCATCAGCCGGCCGGACATTTGCGCCATCTACCCTGGCAGAATCGGCTGCCCGAATGTGGGCTGGTCCGCGCCAGTAGACACCACCCGGCTTTCTGACGGCAATCACACGCTGGATGTGATGGCGACTACCACGCTCGGAAATCATTCGACGGCTTCTACTTCGTTCACTGTCGCGAACTGGAGCACCACCGATCCCATGCTCATTGCCATTGACAGTCCAGGTAAGAGTAGCGGCTCCTTCAGCGGTGTGGTTGGATTTGGCGGCTGGGCACTCGACAAAACCGGCATCATCATCGGCGTGGAAATGTCCGTTGATGGTGTATTTTACGGGAATGCCATTTACGGAGGAAGCCGCCCGGATGTCTGCGCTGTCTATACCGGCGTGACGGGTTGCCCCGATGTCGGTTGGAATATCGGGCTCGATACGACAGTGTTGGCTGACGGAACGCACACCCTCGCTATCACTGGTGTTACGGCGAGCGGTCAGAACACGACCATGACCACCACCTTCACCACCGCGAATTTGTCGGGCAGTCCAATGATGATCAGCATTGACAGTCCCAATACGCAGGCAGGTCCGTTCAGCGGTGCGGCCAGTTTCGGAGGTTGGGCTTTCGATAGCAATGCAGCCATCAGCAGCTTGGCCATCTCCATTGACGGCGTCCCCGCCGGGAATGCCGGCTACGGCGGAACACGCACCGATGTTTGCACGGTTTATCCGAACAGGCCGGGATGCCCGGACGTAGGCTGGAATTTTATTTTTGACACTGCTGCGGTTGCGAACGGGACCCACACGGTTGAGGCGACCGCTACTGCTGCAAATGGCCAGCGCGCCACCGCCAGCGCTTCTTTTACGGTGGCGAATCCGGCTAGCGGGGTTCCGTTAAAGATCAGCATCGACCAGCCCCGTGCGCAAAATGCGACAGTAATTGGATTGACAAGCTTTGTGGGATGGGCCATTGACGATAACGGTCCCATCAAAAACGTTGCCATCTCCATTGATGGCGTGAAGAAGGGCTTCGCGAGTTATGGCGGCAATCGGCCCGACGTCTGTGCCGCGTTTCCCGGGCGAGCCGGCTGCCCCAACGTGGGATGGGCATTTTTTCTGGATACGACACTGATCGCTGATGGGGCACACACGCTGGCGGTAACGGGCACGTCGGCTACCGGCGATCAGCTTACGCTCAGCGCGCCATTTACCATCGCGAATTGGACCTCCGGCAACCCAACGCGAATTAATATCGACAATCCGAATTCGCAGAGCAGTCCTTTCAGCGGCTCAGTTGTATTCGGCGGTTGGGCCATCAGCAGCATCGCGGCCATCAATACGGTGACAGTCGCAGTCGATGGTGTTCCGTTCGGTAACGGTAACTACGGAGTAAGTCGGGCGGACGTGTGCGCCGCGTTTTCAGGCACCGCCGGCTGCCCCAATGTAGGCTGGAATTTCGCGCTCGACACCAGCCTGCTCGCGAACGGCCCGCATACTCTGGCAGTAACCGCCACTTCCAGTGGAGGACAATCTTCGACATCCACCGCCGCCTTCAGCGTGTCGAACTCGAATTCGGTCGTAATCAATATTGATCAGCCTAATTCCACTAGTGGGGTCCTCAGCGGCTTTGCGGCATTCGGCGGCTGGGCGCTCAATACCTCGAATGGCGCATCCATCGCCAACGTCAAGATTCTGATCGACGGCGTGCTCTATGGCCTCGCGGCTTATGGAGGGACCCGGACCGATGTCTGCGCGGTGTTTCCAGGTAGCGCGGGCTGCCCCAACGTGGGCTGGAACTATCTGCTCGACACAACTCTGCTCGCCAACGGCGCTCATACGCTGGATGTCACTGCTGTGTCGACGAATGGCCAACAGGCCACTGTAAGCAGCTCATTTACAGTTACTCAATGATGGCTGACCGCTGACCCCCCCTACATTCCCGCCCACCGGATAAACACTGCGGCCAGAATTCCTCCGCAAATCGGCCCGAAAATCGGCACCCAGGCGTAACCCCAATCCGATGTTCCTTTACCGGCAACAGGCAAAAGGCTGTGCATGATGCGCGGTCCAAAGTCGCGCGCCGGATTAATCGCGTATCCGGTGGTTGCGCCCAGCGAAAGGCCGATGCTCCAAACCAGCGCTCCAATCAGCCACGGCCCTAAGCCCGGAGCCAGGCCGCCAGGAGCAATCCGTTTTGAAAGAAGCGCGGCCGCCACCACCACTAACACGAACGTCCCGATTACTTCACTCAGAAAATTCCATCCCAGCCTTCGTATCGCCGGAACGGTAGAAAAGCACATTAGCTTCTTAGCCGTGCTCTCGGTCGGTCCCCAATGCGGCATGTAGAAAAGCCACACCAGCAGCGCGCCTACCATCGCTCCCAGGATCTGAGCGGGGATGTAGGTCCAAAGCCGCTCCGCGTGCCCGCTGGTAATTACCGATGCCACCGTAAACGCCGGGTTCAAGTGAGCGTCGGAATCGCCCATCGCAATGCTTACAGCGACGGCTGCGAACACCGCAAGTCCCCAGCCGGTCGTAATCACGATCCAGCCTCCGCCTTCTGCTTTCGAGCGCGTCAGCAAGACCCCACCCACCACGCCATTCCCTAAAAGAATGAGGATCATTGTCCCCACAAACTCGCCTAATACGGCTGCTTCCATAACAAGCGCAACGCCCGCCTTTCAATCCTTCCAGATATACTGTTCTGCTGTTTCTCTAAAGGTTGCGATCTGACCGCGTTCCCACTCATCGTCGCGTCCCAGCGCTTGCCTCATTAGCCCTGCTACAACGGGCGCGGCCTCGACGCTTGCGCGAGCATTCAGAAACAGCGCTCGCGTTCGCCGCGCCAGCACGTCCTCGACGGTCCTCGCCATTTCGTATTGCACCGCCCAGATTACTTCGGCTCTGCGGAATGGGAGCGCGGCGTGAATAAGCCCGCGTAAATCCGCATTCTCGTCCGTGAGTTTGTGAAGTTCCGGCAGATCCGCCCCGTAGACCCGCTCCCACTCGTTGTTCGCTTCCGGCTGAAGCGTCCAGCCATGCAGCCGTAATTCCGCCGTTCGGGACGGAGCCGCTGCCAAGCCGCTTAACGCCGCAGCGCGATCAACCACGTCCTCCGCCATCTTGCGGTACGTCGTCCATTTACCGCCGGTGATGGTCACCAGCTTTGAATCCGAAATCAGGATCGTGTGATCGCGCGAGATCGCCGCTGTGTTTGCGCTGTGCTCTCGCCGCACCAGCGGCCGCTGGCCCGACCACACACTGCGCACCTCGTCCGTTTGCGGCCGCCGCCCCAAAAATCGCTCAATGTGCCCCATCAGGAACGTTCGTTCTTCGGGCATTGCTTGTGGCTCGTAGCTCGCCTCTGACACGGGGTTGTCGGTGGTTCCTACTACCACCGCATCGTGCCACGGGATGGCAAACAACACGCGCCCATCGGATGTTCGTGGAATCATCATGGCAGACTCCCCGGGCAGAAACTCGCGCGGCAGCACCACGTGCGATCCCTGGCTTACCGCGATAATCGGTTTCGCTCTCGGCTCATCTATGCTGCGCAGCACATCTGAAAAGATTCCGGTAGCATTGACCACTACTTTCGCCCGGCATTCGAACGTCTCCCCGGTTTCGTCATCGTTCACCGCCACTCCGCTCACGGCGCCGCCTCGCTTCACCAGACCGGTTACGCGTGCGTAGTTCAGAGCCGTGCCGCCCAAATCCACGAAAGTCCGCAGCAAAGCGATCGCATACCGCGCATCATCGAACTGTCCGTCATAGTAGAGAATCCCGCCCTTCAATCCGCTTCGCCGCACTGTCGGCAGCGCTTCCAAAGCAGCTTTCTTCGAAAGAATGCGCGACCGCCCGATCCCCTCTCGTCCCGCAAGTAGATCGTACAGCGTCAAACCAACGCCGTAGAAAGGTAATTCCCAAAGCGCATACGCGGGAATGACGAACTCACGACGGTGTGCCAGGTGCGGTGCGTTCCTCAGCATGCGCCCGCGTTCCCGAAGCGCTTCCAGCACCAGCTTCACGTTCCCCTGCTGCAGATAGCGAATGCCTCCGTGTACCAGTTTCGTGCTGCGGCTGGAAGTTGCTTTTGCGAAATCCCGCGCTTCCAGCAGAAGCGTGCGATACCCGCGCGAGGCCGCTTCTACTGCCGTCCCCAGCCCCGTCGCGCCGCCGCCCACGATGATAAAGTCCCATTCGCGGTCTTCGCCGATCTCTCGAAGGAAATCTTCCCGAATAAGTCTGGTCAAACCGTTTCCCAGTTCCGGGTCCGCTCGAGTGCGCGCCTCCAGCCGGCCTGCTTGGCTCGTCGCTCACCGTCATCCATCGCCGGAATAAATCGCCGGTCCACAGCCCACTGCTTCGCAATCGTTTCTTCGTCCGGCCAGTATCCAACCGCCAGACCGGCCAGGTACGTTGCTCCCAGAACAGTCGTTTCCGGATTCGCCGGGCGTGTGACAGGGCAGCCAAGCAGATCGGCCTGGATCTGCATCAGCAGATTGTTCCGCGATGCGCCGCCATCCACGCGCAATTCCTTCAGCGGAACGCCTGAATCGCTCTCCATTGCCGAAATAATATCCGCTATTTGAAAGGCGATGCCCTCCAGTGCGGCTCGCGCGATATGCGCCCGGTTTGCTCCGCGTGTTAAGCCAAGAATCGCGCCCCGCGCATACTGGTCCCAGTGCGGCGCCCCCAAGCCCGAGAACGCCGGAACCACATACACGCCGGCCGTATCGGGCACGCTCGCCGCCAGCTCCTCAATCTCGGCGGCGCTGCGAATCATCTGCAGTTCATCGCGTAGCCATTGCACAACCGCGCCCGCAATAAACACGCTGCCTTCCAGCGCGTAGGTCATTTTGCCGCCAATTCGCCAGGCAACCGTCGTAAGCAATTTATTGCGTGAGCGTACCGGCTTCTCGCCCGTGTTCAGCAGCATGAAGCTGCCTGTTCCGTATGTGCACTTCACCATCCCCGGCTGCATGCACATCTGTCCGAAAAGCGCAGCTTGCTGGTCGCCCGCAATGCCCGCGATCGGCACGCCCTGCAATACGCCCGCACTCTGTGCGCAAATCTCACTTGAGCCCACCACCTCCGGCAGTAGCGCTCGGGGAACGCCAAGCAGCGCCAGCAACTCGTCGTCCCACTGCTGCGTATGCAGATTGAACAGCATCGTGCGCGATGCGTTCGTCACGTCCGTAACATGCCGCCCCCCGCCGCTCAGCCTCCAGATCAGCCAGCTATCCACCGTTCCAAAGGCGAGTTCGCCCTTCTCCGCGCGGGCTTTTACGTTCGGAATATTGTCGAGTAGCCATCGGATCTTGCTTGCCGAGAAGTACGCGTCAATTACCAGTCCGGTCTTTTGCTGGATCACGTGCTCATGGCCCTGAGCGCGAAGCTCATCGCAGAATGCCGAAGTGCGCCTGTCCTGCCACACAATCGCGTTGTAGACCGGCTCGCCGGTTTTGCGGTCCCAAATCAGCGTGGTCTCGCGCTGGTTGGTGATCCCAATGGCGGCAATAGAATCCGCTGTTACGTTCGCCTGCGCTAGTGCCTCCATGGCGGCGCCGAATTGCGAGGACCAGATCTCAACCGGATCATGCTCTACCCAACCGGGCTTGGGAAAAATCTGCTTGAAAGGCGTTTGAGCCAACCCATGCACGCGCCCATCGTGCCCCAACAATACTGCTCGCGAACTGGTCGTTCCCTGATCGAGCGCCAGGATGTACTTCATCGAAACGAGGTTATCAAGCCGGATCGCTCGCGCACTATCATGGCAAGGTGCATCGTTCCTGCTGCTGCTTTTCCTTGTCTCGCAGCTTCTCTCGTACGCGGACCCCAGTCGTGCCCACCCTGCGCCTGCCCACTACCGTTCGTCCCTTGCGCTATTCGGCATTCCTCCGTGTCGTGCCTGGTCAGGATCGTTTCAGTGGCGATATCCACATTGACTTAGATATCCTCCAGCCAACTTCTGTCATCTGGCTCAACGCGAAAGCGCTCGAGTTTCACGGCGGAAGCATTGTCGAGGGAGACGTCTCTCTTCCCATCGAGTTCCAGTCCGCGCCGAATGATTTCCTGGCCGTAAAAACGTCCACCGCGCTTCGGCCGGGACGTGCGCAGCTTGAAATCACTTATACCGGGCAAGTCAGCCGCACTCTTACAGACGGCGCATTTCAACAGCAGCAGGGAAGCGATTGGTACATCTTCACGAAATTCGAGCCTGTCACCGCCCGCCGCGTCTTCCCCTGCTTCGATGAGCCGTCTTTTAAGGTGCCATGGCAGCTGATTCTGAACATCCCGAAAGACCTGAGAGCGTTTTCAAACACGCCTGAAATCTCCGAAGAGGCGCGCGAGAAAAATACGAAGTCCGTGCGCTTCGCCGAAACGAAACCGCTCCCGTCCTATCTGATTGCCTTTGCCGTTGGCCCCTTCGATGTAGTGCCTACCGCTCCTATCGGCAGAAATCATCGTCCCGGGAATATCATCGTTCCGCGGGGCCGCGCTTCGGAAGCCGTCTACGCCGCCTCTGTCACACCCAAGCTCATTGAGTTGCTCGAAACCTATTTCGGCACGCCATACCCATACGAAAAGCTCGACCAGATTGTCGTTCCGCTTACCACCGCCTGGGGCGCTATGGAGAACGCCGGCTTGATCGCTTATGGCGACTTTCTTCTTTCTCCAGCGCAGCAGGATACCGAACTCCGCAAGCGAGGCCGTACGGGCGCCATGGAGCACGAAATGTCCCATCAATGGTTTGGTGACCTGGTCACTACCGCTTGGTGGGATGACATCTGGCTGAACGAAGCCTTCGCAAGCTGGCTCTCGAGCAAGTTGCTCAATGAATGGAAGCCGGAGTGGGACATCAAAGCCGATACTGCCCGCTCCATCGGCGTGATGCGTGCCGATAGTCTTACCACAGCCCGCAAGATTCGCCAGCCCATCCAGGCTCCCGGCGATATCGCCAACGCATTTGATGGCATTACGTACGGCAAAGGCGAAGCGGTCATCGGGATGTTCGAAAATTACGTAGGTCCCGATAGTTTTCGAAAAGCCGTCCGGCTCTATTTGCACCAACACGCCTGGGGCAATGCAACCGCGTCCGATCTTCTCGGCGCGATCGATCAAATCTCACCGAAGAGCGGCGCCGGCCCGGCATTCTCCACGTTTCTCAATCAGGTTGGATTCCCAGTGGTGAACGTGCAGCAGGAATGCGATCTTTCTGCGGAGCCTCTCCTGCATCTCTCACAAAAGCGTTTTCGTCCGGTCGGCTCGCCTGCTTCCGCTGATCAGCTCTGGCAAGTGCCGGTCTGCTCCGTGTGGGGCGACAGCGGCGGCGTGCATAGGGAATGCAAGCTTCTCACGAAAGCCTCCGATGATTTCGCGCTTAATACGGCGCATGGCTGCCCGATCTGGCTATCGGCCGACGCCAATGCGGCGGGTTACTACGCGGTTTCTTACGAACCTTCCGTCGCCGATCATCTCGTTCGACAGGGGCTGCCCGAACTAAAACCCGCCGAACGCGCCGCCGTCCTCCGCAACATACAAATTATGTTTTCGTCAGGTCTTGGCAACCTGCGCCAGGATCTCGAGTTCGCCGATACGTTCAGCCGGAGCCCCGATGCTGGACTTGTGCGCCAGTCCGCGGATATGGTTGCAAGTGTCAACAACTTTGTTCCCGAAAGCCTGCGCAAGCAGTATGCCGCTTGGATTCGCTCGCTCTACCAGTCGCGCGCCCGCGAATTGGGCTGGCAGCCGAAGCCCGGCGAATCTCAAGAGATTCGTCTTCTCAGAATGGAAATCGTCCCGCTCGTCGCCACGCGGGGCGAAGATCCGGAACTCCAGAAGCAAGCTCAACAACTCGCCCATGAGTGGCTTAACAATCGTTCCGGCATCGATCCCGACATGGTCGCTCCAGTCCTCTCTGCCGCCGCCTGGAACGGGAGCCGCGCCTTTTTTGATGAGCTTGTTACGGCGATCAAAGGAACCAAAGTGCGGCGTGAGCGCCTCTGGATGATCGAGGCGCTCCCATCGTTCCGTGATCCCGGCTTTGCCCGTGCCGCCCTCGAACTCTTTTTCGATAAAGCGATCGATCCCAGAGAACTGGAATACAATCTTTTCGGCGCGCCGCCCGAAACGCGGCAAATCGTCTGGGACTTCGTTCAGCAAAACTTCGACAAGCTGAACAGCACGCTTCCCGGCGCCCGCGGCATTCCGTTCGGAGCCATCCTGCCGCGCTCGGCATCCGGCTTTTGCGATACGCAGCATCGAGAACAGGTCACAGCGTTCTTCCAGCAGCGCATCGCCAGCTTACCTGGAGGCGCTCGCAATCTCGCGAACGCTCTCGAAAGCATGCGTCTGTGCGCCGCGCGTGCGGAGCTTGTTGAACCGGCTGTTAGTGCGTTTCTGCGGAACCAGTAAAACCCTATCTCGCCGCTGCCGCTCCAATCGTCCCCACCATCGGGCTGCTCGCCAATGCGTATTCTCTTCGCGGCATTCGCCCCGCGAGAAACGCAGTACGCCCGGCTTCGATAGCGAGCTTCATCGCATGCGCCATGCGCTCGGAATCCTCCGCTTCGGCGATTGCGGTATTCAGCAGCACGCCATCATAGCCCAGTTCCATTGCAATCGCGGCATCCGACGCCGTTCCGACACCGGCATCCACAATCAGCGGAACTTCGCTGATCGCCTCTCGCAGTATTTTCAGATTCGTCAGGTTCTGAATCCCGAGGCCCGACCCGATCGGGGCGGCAAGCGGCATCACCGCCGCGGCTCCGGCATCTATCAGTTTGCGTGCATTCACCAGATCGTCTGTCGTATAGGGCAGCACGACGAATCCCTCTTTCACCAGCGTGCGCGTAGCTTCTAGCAATCCTTCATTATCCGGAAATAACGTCTTCTGGTCGCCGATCACTTCCAGCTTGATCCAGTTCGACAGCCCCACTTCGCGCGCTAGTCGCGCCGTTCTCACCGCCTCTTCCGCCGTATAGCAGGCGGCCGTGTTCGGCAAAATGTGAATCTTCTTCCGATCGATAAAATCCAACTCCGATTCTTTCGTCCGATCAGTCAAATTCACCCGCCGAACGGCCAGCGTCACCATCTCCGTCCCAGATGCCGCATGGCACCGGGCCATCAGTTGTTTACTTCGGTATTTTCCCGTTCCCACGAATAGCCGCGACCGGAACGTCCGTCCCGCAATGGTCAACACGTCGTCCATATCCACTATTATGGTGCGATCCGATCAGGACTATACCTGAGGTTGATATGAAAGCTGCATTCGTTGATCGTTTCGGCCCTCCTGAAGTCATCACATACGGCGATCTTCCTGCGCCGCACGTAGGCGTGCGGGATGTTCTCGTGAAGATGGAAGCGGTAGCTGTCGACCCGATCGACACCTACATCCGCAGCGGCTCCTTCCAAACATCAATCACCTTTCCATTCATCATCGGCCGCGACATGACGGGAATTGTCGCAGAAACCGGCAGTCGCGTCACGAATTTTCGGACCGGAGATCGTGTCTGGTCCAACAATCAGGGTTATGGCGGGAGACAGGGGACATTTGCCGAGTACTGCTCCATCGATGAATCGTTGCTTTACCATTTGCCCGCGAGCGTCGATCCCGTTCGAGGTGTTGCTGTCCTGCACTCAGCGCTTACAGCCGTGCTGGGACTTCAGTTTAAAGCGCATCTGCGCGACGGCGAGGCCGTGTTCGTCAATGGCGGAGATGGCAACGTCGGTACTGCGGTTCTACAAATCGCAAAAGCTCACGGCGCTCGTGTTGCGGTCACTTCCGGCAGTCCCGAAAAGGCGGCATGGTGCCGGGAGTTGGGTGCCGATTGCATAATCGATTACAAAACACAGAACGTGCGCAATGCTATTCGAGACTTCGCGCCTCAAGGCGTGGATCTCTATTGGGACACGACGTTGAAGCCCGACCTGGTTCAGGCTATCGACCTAATGGCGCAGCGTGGCCGGATTGTCCTCATCGCCGGCCGTTCGCATGAAGCCGCATTTCCAGTTGGCCCTTTTTACCTGAAGAACTTGACTCTGTGCGGCTTTACCGTGACCGACGCAACGCCTCCCGAGCTCGCGCAATACGCCCTCGAAATCAATCGCCATTTGGAACGCGGAATTCCAAATGGCAAAATAGCGTGCCAACTACCGCTTGCACAGGCCGCCGAAGCCCACGCTATGGTTGAGGTCGGCGGCCTGTTCGGAAAAGTCGTACTTACTCCGAATTAGAACGCCGATCTCAACGTCGATTCGAAGCGACGCCTATTTCACGAACCCGAGCTTTTTCAGATCCGGTTCCGGCAGCGGTACATTGAACTGCGCCTGACTAAAGGTTTCTTTCACGCGGCCGTCTTCGAGCGCGACACCGAATGGCGGGTCGACAAACGGGAACGCCTTCTTCAGTTTGTTCAGTTCCAAACTGGTGGACGCTTTCAGGTGGGTGTCATGCAGGAAGCTGGCGGCCCATTGCGGGTTGATTGTCGGGATCGCGATAACGCGTGTACTGTCCCAATTCAGTTTCGACATGAACTTCGCGGCGGCATCGCAGTGCATGCAGGACGGATCGTAAAAGAACAGGAAGACTTTTCCGTTTGTCAGATCCTGCGGTTTGCCGTCCACCACTACAGGGACCGGTACTTGCGCACTGTTGCGTTCCGCTGCATCCACCCAAAAGCTCGCGGCGGCGAAAACTACCAGCCCCAGAAGAATCACGGCAGGCATTCGATAATTGGCCACCCGGCGCGACCAAGCGACCGCTGCCAGGCCGAATAGCAGCATGATTGCATCGCTGACGAAAAATCCCGGCCCCACTGAGCGCTTTATGATCGGAAAGCAACTGCACTCATGCCCGACCAGCACGTGATAGTAATAGCCGATCCAGCAGATGAAAAAGATCATCAGCGCAGAGCCAAGCAATCCGCCCAGACGCCGGAATCTTGGAGTGAAAAGCAACAGTGCCGCGAGCAGCTCGAGTGTGCCCAGCGCTGCTGCTCCCAGCGAGCCTAGACCTGCCGGCACCTGCGCCTGCTCCAGCAGTTCACCCGTCTTGAACGGGCTCAACACCTTCCAGCCACCCGACACGAGAAAGATGATCCCGAGAATAATTGCGGCAATCGCTGCGATGGTTCGGAGCGAACGTCGCGTTCCATACGACAGATTCCCCGCGGCGCTCGGAGCTATTACTTCTTGCATCGTTTCTCTAATTGTATGCTGAACTTTATCCCGAATGCGTTACATAGCTGCCACACTCCTTTTCTGCGCGATGGTAACCGCCGCTCCTCCTAATTCCAAGAAAATCGACTCTGAAGTGAAGGCAATCACGAAATCGGCCATACTGATCGATACCCACAACGACATCCCGAGCTTTACAATTGACGGTGCTGATATTGGCAACTCGCCCAAGAACCAGACCGATATTCCACGTCTGCGGCAGGGCGGGGTTGGGGCAGTATTCTTCTCCGTTTACGTAGCCGCCACCTATGTAGTTGGGAATCATTCGGCGAACCGCACCTTGCAGATGATCGACACGGTTTATCACGACGTCATTGATCGTTACCCGGATACATTGCAGCTTGCCCTGACCGCAAATGACATAGAGCGAGCGCACCGGAAACACAAAATTGCCGCACTCCTGGGCATCGAGGGCGGCCACGCGATTGAAGACAGTCCGCGTTTGTTGCGCGATTATTACCGGCTCGGCGTTCGATATATGACGCTGACCCACTGGAACACAAACGACTGGGCTGATTCATCAGGCGACATCAATAACCTAGATGTTGCGCACCACAATGGCCTGACGCCTCTTGGCAAAGATATCGTGCGCGAGATGAACCGGCTCGGCATGATGGTCGATATCTCGCACACCGCCGATAAGACGTTCTACGATGCCCTGGAAACCAGCCAGGCGCCGATTATCGCGTCGCATTCCTCCTGCCGTGCGGTCACGAACGTACCGCGCAACTTGACAGATGACATGATCCGCGCTCTTGCCAAGAAAAGGGGAGTGATGCAGATCAACTTTAACTGCGGTTTTATCTCGCAGAAATCGGCGGAGGCTCCGGAGAATGCGCCAGTGCGTGCCACGCTCGCCGATGTTGTCGCGCACATCGACCACGCCCGCCAGGTTGGAGGTATTGACGTGGTCGGGATTGGCAGTGATTTCGATGGCATAACCTGCACACCTGAAGGGCTCGACGATGTATCGAAATTTCCAAACCTGACGCGCGCGCTTCTGGAGAAGGGTTACTCGCCCGGCGACATCAAGAAAATCTACGGCGGAAACACGCTGCGAGTCATGCGCGAGGTGGAGAAAGTGGCTGCGCAACTGCAGCACCGTTAATCTTCAAAGCGCTTGGCCTCTCGCCAGAACTCTTCCATCCGGTCCAGCGCGGTTTCAGCCAGCGTGCCGCCGGAAGCTGCAGCCCGACGCTCCACGTGCGCGAATCGCCTGCGAAAACGCGTGTTCGTTCCACGCAGCGCCTGCTCCGGATCAATTTTTAAAAAGCGCGCGAGATTCACGACGGTGAAGAGTAAATCGCCAATCTCGTCGTGAATGTTTTCTTGATCGCCGGATTGCCTTGCTCTGGCCAGTTCCGCTGCTTCTTCCTGCAGCTTTTCGATTACCCCGCTGATATCGGGCCACTCGAAACCCCCGGCGGCAGCCTTCTTACTGATCTTTTCGGCTTCCATTAGGGCTGGTAAATTCCGAGGCACTTCGTCCAGAATCGAGGCCGCCTGCGCCGCTCCCTGTTCCGCCTTCTCCTGTTTCTTGATCTCGTCCCAGCGCTGCTTCACGTCCTCAGCAGTCTCGGCTGAAGCATCTCCGAATACATGCGGATGCCGCCGCACCAGTTTTCTGTTTATGGCATCCAGCGGGTCGGCAATCGTGAAATAACCTTCCTCGCGCGCCATTTCGGCGAAGAACACAGGCTGCAGCAGCAAGTCGCCCAGTTCCTCAGCGAGCGCCGGCCAATCGCGCGAGTCGATCGCGTCCATTACCTCGTAGGTCTCTTCGAGCAAGTAAGACTTGATGGTGTCGAAGCTCTGCTTCCGGTCCCACGGGCATCCGCCAGGAGCCCGCAACCGAGCCATAATCCGGACCAGTTCAGCGAACTTCTCGCCTGTTTCCTGAAAAAAATCTGCCACGATCCGAATATAGCGGCAGCCATTTTGCTGGACTATGCTGCATCACTGGCGCTGCTGGACGTACTGATATCAGAACAGAAGTCTACGCCCTGGCGCCCGCCGCTTTCGGCTTCAGCTCCACTTTTATCCAGCCGGCCTGTCGTTTGTCGAACGCCTTGTATGCTTCAATCACATCCATCAGCGGCTCCACCTGCGTCAAAATGACCTGGGGATCGACAGTTCCGTTGCGCACCATCGAAACCAGCTTAGGAACGTACTTTCGATGATTGCAGTTGCCCATATTGACAGTCAGGTTCTTGTTCATCGCTGCGCCAGTTGGAAAACTGGTCATCGTGGGTGGATAGACCCCAATGATAGACAGCGTGCCGGCCTTTGCGAGCGCCTTTATTGCCCATTCCAAAACTTGCGATGGAGCATCACCAGGCACCCAGTTTCCATCCTTGGGCTTCGTTTTCGGCGCGATTTCTGAAAGTTCTTCTTTGTATTTGCTCGCCTTTGCGTCTGCCTCTTTCGAAGCCGGTCCGGCATGCGGACGTTGCGCGTCGACCCCTACTGCATCAATGGCACGATCCACGCCCACGCCTCCGGTGAGCTCCTGAATCATGCTGACGGGATGATCTTGTTCAAAGTTGATCGCCTCCGCGCCCTGTTTACGTGCCATTTCAAGCCGCGACGGAATATGGTCCACGGCAAAAATGCGGCCCGCATCCATCAGCATTGCACTCGCAATTACGAACTGACCCACCGGCCCGCAGCCAAACACCGCCACTGTATCGCCCGGCTTGATACCCGCGATGTCCGCACCGAAATAGCCAGTCGGGAAAATATCCGAAATCAAGATCGCCTGGTCATCCGTTACCTCGATGGGGAGTTTTACCAGCCCCACATTCGCGAACGGTACGCGCGCGTACTCTGCTTGCAGGCCGTCGAATGGACCCGTCTCCTTGGGGCCGCCAAAGAAAGCGGTGCCCGCCTGTTTCCCGTTGGGATTCGCGTTATCGCATTGCGAGTAGTATCCGCTTCTGCAGTAGGAACAGTATCCGCAAGCGATTGTAGATGGAATCACCACCCGATCACCTACGTTGAGATTCCGAACACCTTTCCCGACTTTTTCCACAATCCCAACACCCTCATGGCCCAGCACCGTGCCCGGCGCCATGCCGGTGAAGGTTCCACGCACCATATGCAGGTCGGTTCCGCAGATGGCGCTCGCAGTCAGCCGCACAATCGCGTCGGTATTGTGCTGAATCTTAGGCTCTTTTACATCATCCAGGCGAATGTCGCCGATACCGTGAAATACGACAGCTTTCATTGCAGGCTCCCGCCGTGGGACGCCCTCATTCTCCGAAGGTTTCCCCAGGAGATTGCGAGTTAAAGCAGCATTAATCGAGCAACGTCAATGGCGACTCGCTTTCCCGCTGGACCTGTTTGATTGTGCAACTCTTCGGGTCCTTCTCGGGCCGCCAGTGGAGAAGCTTTGTTCCATGCCGGAACCGATCCCCGGAAAAATGATCATATTGCACTTCGACTACTAATTTCGGCGCCAGCGGCTCCCACTCGGTGCTGCGTTCCGTGCTCCAGCGGCTGGGGCCCCCTGGCGCCGAGCCGGTGAATCCCGGCGCCTCAATCAGCGCTTCCACTTTCTTCGTCAAATCTGGCTTATCTGCTACCGCCAGTCCGGAACAGAATCCCACGTGATTCAGTAATCCTGCTTCGTCGTACAAACCCAGCAGCAGCGATCCAACGAGCTTGTTTTTCGCTCCATATCGAAAGCCGCCCACCACGCAATCCGCTGTGCGCAGGTTCTTGATTTTCAGCATTGAATTGCGTTCGCCGGAAGCGTATGTCCGGTCCACGCGCTTCGCAATCACCCCGTCTAGCGGCCCCGCCATTCGCTTAAACCACGCCTTTGCGGTTTCGAATTCTCTAGTTCGCGGCGATAACCGGATGCGGTCCTGACGCGCGAAATAGCTGTTCGCGAATTGCTCCAGCGCCGCGCGCCGCTGGTCAAGGACTTGCCCGGTGAGATCCCTTCCGCGGTCATCTACCAGCAAGTCGAATACAACCAGTTTTGCGGGAGTTTCCATTGCGAGTTTTCGAATTCGGCTCTCGGCCGGATGAATTCGCTGCAGCAGGGCATCGAAGTTTAGCGTTCGCTCCTGGGTCACGATCACTTCTCCGTCCAAAACGAATTTCTTCGCCGCGAGTCTCAACAGCGCTGCCACAATCTCGGGGAAGTAGCGTGCCAGTGGTTGCCCCGCTTTGGACATCAGATCAAGATGTTCGCCGTCGCGAAACGCCAGAGCCCGGAATCCATCCCACTTCGGTTCGTACTCCCACTCTGCGCCCTTCGGAATCTCCCGGGCCGTATCGGCTTCCATGGGAGCGAAATCGATTGGCACCGGTAGGCTCATTGCAGCTCCTCTAGGCGGCATCGGCCCCGCTTTTGCAGCAGCGGCTTAAACAAATCGCCGTACTTTGTTACACGCGCCGGCACAGTGTCCATGGTCAGATCTGGTAAGTCAATTCCAGCCTCGATCTCCTCCCAGGTAACGGGCGCGGATACAGTGCCCTCGGGCTTAGGCCGGGCCGAATACACCGATGCTAAAGTCCGCCCCCACGCGTTCTGGTTATAGTCGACGAGCACGCGCCCCGTAGGCCGTTTCGCCACCCTGTATTCGGCCGTGATAACGTCGGGATGTTCCTCTGCGAGCTCGATGGCGATGCGCTTCGCCACGCGCCACACTTCTTTCTGAACGGGCCCGCGCTCAATCGCGACATAGATGTGAACGCCGCGTGAGCCGGTGGTCTTGGCATAGCTTTTGAAATGCCGCCTTAGAAGATAGTCCCGCACAATCAGCGCCACAGTTCTCACTTCGCCAAAGTTAGCCGGCGGCACCGGGTCCAGGTCAAAATGCAGAAAGTCGGGGCGATCCACATCGTCGCACCGCGCATACCAAGGATTCAAATCGATACATCCAAGGTTTACAATCCAAAGCAGGGAAGCGAGATCCTGGGCCATCGGAAAATCAATGACATTCCCGGACTTATGCGCGATAGAACACGTCTGCAGCCAGTCGGGCTTATACGCGGGCGTTCTTTTCATAAAGAAAAACTCGCCCTGAATTCCGTTTGGATAGCGCTTCATCACCGTCGCCCGGTCTTTCAGATGCGGGAGCAGCGCGTGCGAAATGGCATCGTAGTACAACAGCAGATCGCGTTTCGTCTTACCCAGCTCCGGCCAGAATATCTTGCGAAGATTGGTGAGCGCAACCGTGTGCTTCCCGCATTTCAGTTCGTAGGTGTCGACCTCGCCGGGAATTTCGATTGGCATAGCTGGGCAGGGCTAATTAATTGTCGCCGATGGCTAATAGCGATCAGAGTATCGAAAACTGGTGCTCGTCAGCAGCACGCGTCATTCCGTTCGCAGGGCCAGTATCGGCTCGACTCGCGATGCTCGCCTGGCAGGGAGATAGGCCGCCAACACAGCGATGCCTGCCATGATGGAAGTCGCAATGAGGAGGGTAATGGGGTCATCAGATTTCAGCCCGTACAGCTCGCTCTTGATTAACCGGGCTGCAGCGATTGCCGCCGGGATGCCGATCGCGAGGCCAATCAGGACGAGTTGCAGTGTTTCGCGCAGAATCATACCCGCAATCTGCTCCCCCCGCGCTCCCAGCGCCATACGAATGCCAATCTCGGCTGTTCTCCGATTCACGGCGTATGTCATAAGGCCGTAGAGGCCCACGGCGGCGAGAAGCAAACCCAGCACACCGAACAGACTTGATAGCCAGGCGACGAGGCGCTCTTGAATTAACGATTGATCTACCTGCTCGTCCAGCGTCTTGACATCTGAGACCGGCAAGCGGCTGTCGGTTGCTTTGACAGCGCGCAGGATATCTCTGACGAGATAATGAGGATCGGTCGCGGTGCGAACCTCAAAGGTCACGGCGCCCTCCACTGACTGGAACAGCGGCAAATAAACCATCGGCGCTGGTGATTCCCGGAGATCGCTGTTCTTCGCAGCTCTCCTTACGCCGATAATTGTGCGCCAGCTCGGATCGCCATTCCAATCCGGCACGCTGATATGCCGGCCAATTGGATTTGAGTCGCCGAAGTAGTGGCGAGCCATCGTTTCGTTGATGATGGCCACTTTGGGAGCGCCCGCTTGGTCGGCGTCGGTAAAGTCCCTGCCGGAGACCACTGGAATCTGGAGCGTGGTGAAATAGTTCGGCCCGACCTCGTTTATGCCGACCGAGTCCGTTGATGTGACGGACGGTGGCACGGCCCTGTCGATCTTTGGCACGGTGCAGTTTAAGCAGCCACGCAGAGGACTGAAAAAGGAGAAGCTTGCCGAGAGCACTCCGGGCACCCGACCGATCCGCTCGAGCAAGCGCTTGTCGACCGGAACAACTTGGTCTCCCTTGTAGCCGATGACGCCGGGGTCGATCGAAAACAATAGAACATTCTCTTTATTGAAACCGGGATAGAAGTTCCTTAGATTTTCGAGGCTGCGTACCAGGAGGCCGGCAGCTATTGTGAGCACCAGAGAGACAGCGATCTGCAAGATGATAAGCGCCTTTCCGAGTCGCGAACGGGTTCCCGACCCACCGTAGCTTCGCGTGCTCTCAATCCGGACCTGAGCCGCCCGCCACGCGGGCGCCAATCCAAATAGAAGAGCCGTAAACACGGAGACCAGGAGCGTAAAGCCGAGGACGGTGGTATCGGGCCGAACGCTTATAGAAAGGGACGCGCCCGCGTGCGACATCAGAATCAAAAGTGATCTGCAGCCCCAGAAGGCGGCGACCAAACCGAGAGCCCCGCCGCATACGGCTAGCAGAGCGCTTTCGGTAAGGAACTGGCGCATCAGGCGCAGGCGTCCAGCTCCCACCGTCGCCCGCACCGCAATTTCCTTTTGTCGGGTATTGGCGCGCGCCAGCATGAAATTTGCCACATTTGCACACGTCACGACAAGCAGCAGCCCGGTAATGGCCATTAGTATCCAAAGCGGTTTGGAATATTTCTGGCGCAATGCGGCGAGTCCTTGGCCGCCGGACTCTAATCGAAACTTGCTCGCCAGGTAAGACCGTCGAGCGGCAGGGGAGTCGAATGGCATACCGTTCAGCCCTGCAGCCGCTTCGCTCATCGCTTGACGGAAGATGGGCTGCAGATTCGCCGATGCCTTTTCTTTCGCAACACCTGGCTTCAGCCGGCCCATAATGCTTAGCCAACTGCTGACTGGCGAGGTCAAAACGTCGTACTCCGTGCCAGCCATCGCAAGCCCCGGATTGACTTGGCGGATAGTGGTGAGTGGAACCGAGACATCGATCGGTTCGCCACGCTGAACACCGAAAAACTCCGGAGGCGTCACGCCGATGATCGTGAAACGAGAGTTGTTGATAAGGACATTTTTTCCAACCACCGAGGGATCGAGCGCGAAGCGCTTGCGCCAATAATCGTAAGCGATGACAGCTACTGGGTTCGCGCTCTTCTCATCGTGAGGTTCGATGCTGCGTCCGATAATCGCATTCACGCCGAGCGTGGAAAAATAATCACCCGAAACCACCTGCCCTTTGGCAACTCCGCCCTGCCCGTTTATTTCTATATCCACATCAAAGTCTAAATTGCGAAACGCGAGCACGCCCGAGAACACCCGGTTGCGATCACGGAAGGTTTTGAAAGCGGGATAAGCAAATGCGTTGTGCGCTCCGAACACCGGACTGACATTGTTGAACTCAACGAGCTGCTCGGGATTTTGCACAGGAAGCATCTTCAACAGAGCCGCGCTAACCAAACTGAAGATGGCCGTATTGGCTCCGATACCAAGCGCCAAGGAGGCGATCACGACGAAGGTGAAGGCTCGGCTCTTGGCGAGCGTTCGAAAGGCGTAGCGAACGTCTTGCCAGACAGTTTCGAAAAACTGGATGCTGTTCATGCGATAAATCTCCTCGCGAATGAGAGTGGAATTTCCGAGTTTGCGATGCGCGACGTAGCGGGCCTGTTCAGCAGACATCCCACGAGCCACGTTTTCTTCCGTTTCGATTTCGAGATACGCCTCCATCTCGCGGGCGCGCTCTTCATCCCAATGCTTACGAAGAAAGAAACGGCTCCAACGCATCCCGGACCTACTCTTCAGCCGGGCGCAAAACCCGGTTCACGGCGCGAACCAACCGGTCCCAGCGGCTGGTATGTTCCAGAAGCTGTTTACGGCCTGCGGCGGTCAAGCGGTAATACCGGGCCTTGCGGTTGTTTTCCGAAGTGCCCCAGAAAGACGCGATCCAGCCACGATTCTCCAGTCGGTGCAGCGCCGGGTAGAGCGAGCCATGCTCCACTTGTAGAACCTCTTCCGAGCGCTGTTCAATGACGTGAGCAATGGTATGGCCGTGCGCCGGGCCGAGCACGAGCGTCTGTAAAATAAGCAGATCGAGGGTGCCTTGCAGCATCTCGCCCTCGAGCGGATGTCCCTTGCGGCTTGGCATCTTGGATCAGTATCCCATAGATGACCGACTGGAGCGATGAACAGACAAACAGAAGCTAAGCCGCTCGCGACGTTTCTTAACTGATGGGCTTATAGAGCTTCGCGAGTTAACTGGCCGTTCACCGTACGCCAGATCTTGCGCGAATTGGCATTCCGCAGTTCGGCGGGCAGCAGTTGTTCCGGAAAATTTTGATAGCAGACCGGACGTGCGAACCGATAGATCGCGGTTGCTCCTACAGATGTGAACTTCGCGTCCGTAGTAGCCGGGTAAGGGCCGCCGTGATGCATCGCGTAGCCGACTTCCACTCCGGTCGGGTACCCGTTGAAGATCAATCGGCCAGCCTTTGTGGCGAGCACGTCCACAAGCTCGCGGTGTGAAGCCAATTCCTCAGGTGCGCCATGAACCGTTGCGGTCAGGCTTCCCTCCAAGCCGCGGCTGCAGAGCAGCATATCCGCATACGATTTGCAGCCGACCACCACCGTCGCCGGACCGAAGATTTCCTGTTGCAGTTCTACGCTCTTCAACCAGGCGCCGGCGTTGGTCACCAGCAGGCCCGGCCTTCCTTCCGTGCGCTGCGGATTGCCGGTCCGCGTGGAAACTTTCGCTTCGACTCCCGCCACTGCCGAAGCCACTTTGAATTTTTCGGCAAAACTTTTAGAAATTGCGGGGTTGAGCATGGTCCCGGGAACACCTTGCCCGAACAGTTGCTGCAACTGCTGAACCAAGCCGTGGAACGCGTCGCTTTCGACTCCAAAAACCAGGCCAGGGCATGTACAGAACTGGCCGACGCCGAGCAGGACGGAACGGTACAATCCATCGGCAATCGCCTGCGCCCTCTCGTGCAGTGCGCCCGGTAACACAAAAACAGGATTCACGCTTCCCATCTCGGCGTAGACTGGAATCGGTTTCGGCCGCTTGGCACCCGCGTCGAACAAAGCACGTCCGGCGCGCTGGGAGCCGGTAAAGGCAACCGCACTTGTATCCGGATGCGTGACCAGCGCGATGCTGGCTTCTGTTCCCAAGCTGTGCAGCATGGAGAATGTGCCTTCCGGCATACTCTTCGCCTTCACTGCCCGGACAATGGCCGCGGCCACCAGTTCCGAAGTTCCAGGATGCGCGGGATGCGCTTTCACCACAACCGGATTGCGCGCCGCGAATGCGGAAATAGTATCGCCGCCCGCGACAGAAAATGCCAGCGGAAAATTGCTTGCGCCGAAAACGGCTACCGGTCCAATCGGCTGCAGCATTCGCCGGATATCCGGTCTAGGCAATGGCTTGCGGTCAGGTAAAGCAGTGTCAATTCGTGCGTCCACCCAGGAGCCCTCCGACACGATATCGGCGAACAGTTTGATCTGGTTCACCGTCCGGTCGCGTTCCCCCCTAAGCCGGTCCAGGCCAAGCGCGGTCTCCTCATCCGCTCTTTCAATCAACTGGTCGCCAAGCCCGAGAATTTCCTCGCGCATAGCCAATAGAAAGCTGGCAATCGCCTCGGGTTCCAGCGCCGCCAATAGTGCGGACGCGCGACCCGCAAGATCCATGGCGCGTTTCACCTCTGCCGCACTCGCTTCATAGAATGCGGGGTCAATGGACCGCCCCCGGCGCGGATTATACGCCTGGAAAGTCTTTTCACCTGAAGCAGCCAAATCCGGCCCGATAAGATTTTTGCCGTGAATTTCCATAATTGATGGACTGCCGTTTAGCTGGCGCGAATCTCCCTTTTTGCGCTGGCCATGTCCTCGGCCGAAGGTAGAATCGCGTCCAGCCGGGTAATCTCCAGCATCTTGCGCAGACCGGGGCTCACTCCCACCAGCCGCATCTGGCAGCCGCGCTTACTTGCTACCGTGTAGAGCACGGTCAGTTCCCCTAAGCCGGCGCTATCAATCGCGCTCACCTCCGCCATATTCACAATCAAACCGGCCAGCTTCGAGTCCGTCAACACCTTGCGCCCGTTCTCTCTGAGATCACGCAAGGATGGACCCAGCGTCAAGGTTCCCGCAAGTTCCAGAACTCCGAACCCGTCGTCCATTTTGGATATGAAGCTGATTGCCATGCGTGCGAATTCGCGCCCCCTGACGAAGTTCAACTAACCGAAGGTCGACTAACGTTATTATCTACTTCGTCCCCACAACCGGCGCGCCGTTATCCTCCTGGTGCCACGTTATTCACCATTGTGCCCGAGGGTTGCAGCCGGGCTCTAGACTTTTCAATCGTTTACGTGGTTCAGCTGCGCGGCAACCAAAATGCATACACAATTGTGCTCGCGGATGAAGTGGTGAGTTCGGAGGCTCACCACTTTTGAGCGAGGACACCCGCTCATTGTGTCGATACCAGCGCGTTCCTAGCCCGGACGCGCTGCTTTTTTTGAAACTCTAGCGGCCTCGCCTCCATATTCCTCGAGAAATCGCGCAATTGTTCTAATCCCGTCATAGTAATTGCTAATCCGGTATTTTTCGTTTGGTGAATGTAGGCCATCATCCGGTAAGCCGAACCCCATCAGTACCGTCGGGATTCCCAAGTGAATGGCGAACTCGCCGACGATAGGTATGGAGCCGCCGCTTCGGATAAAGACCGTCGGTTTTCCGAAAGCTTCACTGAATACGCTTGCGGCAATGTGAATAGCCGGGTGATTTGGATTGACGGAGATAGCGGGTCCGGCACTCAGGACGCGCACTTTGGTCTGAATTCCCTTCGGCGTATTCTCTTCTATCCATTTCTTGACTGAGGCGAGGACGCGCTCCGGCTTCTGGTCAGGCACAAGGCGAAGACTTACCTTGGCAACTGCCGTGGCCGGGATCACGGTCTTGGCGCCAGCTCCACTGAAACCTCCCGCTATTCCGTGTACCTCGAAAGTCGGCCGCGCCCAGATCCGTTCCAGGACGGAATGCTGCGGTTCGCCTGTGAGTTGCGCGGATCCAACTTCGTTCCTCAGGAACTCCTGTTCGGTAAAGGGCAGAGCTTTCCAGCTCTCGAGTTCGACCGGATCGGGCGCGATGACATCATCATAGATGCCCGGAATCTGCAGGCGACCTTCCGCGTCTTTCGCCTTGGCTAGCAGTTCAATGAGGCCATATACCGCATTGGGCGCGGCGCCGCCATACATGCCGGAGTGGAGATCGCGCGCCGGGCCTTTGGCCTCAATCTCCAGATATACAAGTCCGCGCAGTCCGATGCACAGCGTCGGCACGCCGTCGCCAAACAGTTCCGTGTCGGAAACCAAAGCTACATCCGCTTTCAATTTGTCCTTGTGCTTCGGTACATACGCCGAGATAGATTCTCCGCCGACTTCTTCTTCACCCTCGATCAGAAATTTAACGTTGACCGGCAGCTTGCCCTGATGAACGCTACGCAGCGCCTCGACACCCTTGACGTGCATGTACATCTGGCCTTTATCGTCACAGGCGCCGCGGGCATAAATATTGCCGTTCCGGATAGCCGGTGCGAATGGAGCAGACTCCCATAAATCCAGCGGATCGGGCGGCTGAACATCGTAGTGCCCATAGCAGAGTACAGTGGGGCTGCCGGGCGCGTGCAGCCAATCCGCGTACACCAGCGGGTGCTTACTGGTCTGGATAATTTCAACGTTCTCCAGCCCGGCGCGCTTCAGACTATCGCCGACGAAGTTGGCCGCCCGCGCCACATCGCCCTTGTGCTTCGGGAGAGTGCTGATGCTGGGAATGCGCAAAAAATCGAGCAATTCCTGCAAAAAACGCGATTCGTTCTGCTGGACGTAAGCGTCGAGGGAAGGCACCATCCAAGTATAGGGGCCGTTCGTTGCTTGAAAAGATCGCGCGAGTCCGGGAGAAAACTACCGCACAATTACCGAGGAGATCCGGTTATTCCAGGTGTGGCCGCCACGGAAGCGGCGATTACGGAGGTCCTGAACACTGGTGCGGAATTCATGGCTGCCGCCGCTGAAATTGCGGTCATTGAAGACGATAACGCGGGCGTTTCCAAACAGCCTGATGGAGGAAATGTTATCGCCGAAGTTGCCGGGCAGTCTGGGCAGACGATCACCTCGTCTCACGCAGAAACGGTTCCCTTGGAAATTGGCGGTGGTAAAAAAACAGGCTCCGGCGGAAGGATACGGGCGGCGGTTCCAGGAGTTATCCCACCTGCTGTCGTTGTTGTAATTCCATGGATCGCGGTTCTGAGCCTGAACCAGGACAGGTCCAAGAAACGTGCAGATGAGCAGAAGCCTCAACGAATTTCGCAGCATTTGATTCCCCCAGAAATCATACCTTAGGTCGCGAGGCTAACGGTTTGCTTACGTCCGGTCTGCCAGATTCGATCGTAATAATCCAACACGTCAGCTACACTCCTGTGAATCTCGTAAAGAGGCTCGAATCCTATGTTGCGTAGACGGGTGATATCTCCGTAGTTGCGCTGCACTCCGCGTGCAATTTCTGATTCCGTGCATATTTGCGGCCGCAAATTGGCGCTTTCGAAGAACTCATGAACAAGTTGAGAGATCGAGCGCTCCAGACCTGACCCTACGTTAAAAATGCCTTCACCGTTTCTTGCAACTGCGACGAGGGCGCGTGCTAAATCACGGACATCGATGAAATCGCGCGTGACCCAAAACGCCAGGAAACGATTCCAAGAGTTGTATACGCCAGAAGTTATGGCCCGGTCGACGGAAGAGTGCTTTCTGAGCATGTTGCGGCGTCATAAACACGCACCCGTGCGTTGATCGCTTTGAACCTCTTGGCTTCCATTTGCAACGTACGCTGCGAGAATTCGCTCAAGGACAGGTTCACGAGGGTAAGGATGGACCCTATAGCGCCGAAATCCCTCCCCGAAACCTACTCCGGCCCTGGCTCCGCAAGCGCGCGTCCAGTCTTCCATTTGCTTTAGGTAGTCGTCAAGACCGTGCTGCTGCCTGAGCCACGAGCGCTGGCTCTCGTGCTGTGCAAGCATTGCCCTTTTCGTTTCAAATGTCGATGTTATATCGATCGTGAAGTCAGGAGCAACACTTTCCCCGGACCGGTCCGCCTGACCGATAGGGTCAAGAAAGTAAAGGCTGGGAATCGCCGGGAGCGGAGATTGCAGGTCTGGTGTCACATAGTTCGGGATCGAAGCTGTGAAGCAGGCATCGCGAACGAGCTGGCCGGTTGCCTCGTGATCGCATAGATAATCGCTGGGCGCGGCCGTCAGAACGATATCGGAATGCAGTTCCCGCAAAAGGCCGGTTACCTTTCGTCGAGACTCATCATCGCTGAAGATGGCCAGATCTCGAAATCCTGCGCAGCGGTATTCAGCCTTGATGAGTGCCGCCGACGCAGTTGCTTCGGCTTTCCGAGTCGCGGATATCTCATCCGGGCCATGTGTCCCTGATCCGCAATCGCCGGCTGTCATGGTCACGATAACGATCTGGTGGCCAAGTTCTGCAAGCAGAGCGAGAGTGCCTCCAGCAAGAATCTCGGCGTCGTCGGGATGAGCATGTATACAGGCAATCTGCATAAACTACCGTGTCCTTAAACGAATATCACGCGAAGACATTCACAAATAACTTCCGACGAACAGGTCGGACGCGTCGCGCTGGCGACATCGGACGAGTTCGTATCATAATCGACCGTGAATTGCAAATCGCCAGCCGGAACGGTCTCAACGATACCCGCGCTCGTTGCAGATTATTGTGTGAACGCAGGGTTCGGGTCGGCGAAGGGCGGCACGCTGGATCCCAGGCGACGTTAAAGAAGGACTAACCATGTCCGCACGATCATACGGTTATTCTTCCGGCCCGCAGGCCGATTTACTTGTAATTCACTTCGTCCGCACACTTATTTTTCAAAAGGAACTCATTTAGCAGACCAGCGGTACTTACTTCATAGTTTTGGTCTTTCTGCTCGAGTTTTGCACCGAAGTCATCGCGCAGCGTCGCCAAGAGATTGCCTCGCTCGGCTTTCGTGATCGCAAGATGCGCCGGTTTCGATTGGTCCTTTTGCGTAAAATCCATGAGGGCCATGAAAACCAGCGGCGAGCTCTCAAGCAGAGTCTTGTCCAGATAGTCCATCCGGGCACGTATCTTCGGCATTTCGGCCACCAGCTTGCCATAATCGACACCTTCCTTCGGCGCAAGGAACTGGGATGATATGTCGCTCATCTGCTGCCAGAGCTCAATCTTGCTCTGATAAATATATGTGATGTTCGGGATGAGTTTATCGAAAGGATCTGAAATTTGAAAACCTTTCAGGCATTCGATGGCCGCCCGCAGTTCCAGTTGAAACTGTTCAGAGCCATTGATCATTTTCATTATTTTCTCGTTAGCGGATTCGCTCTTCGTTTCCCTTTTGAAACCGACGCGGATTTCGTTGAAGACGGAAAGTTCGCGAATGTACTCACTGACGAACTTGAGGGCTACGTCTTTGTCCTGAGCCGCCTGACCAGAGGGCACGAAGGTAATCGCGCCTAAAAGCGCAAAGGTAATCGGAATGTTCATACTAGAGTCCTTAGAGAGTATCGGCGGGAAACCTTGCTTTATGCTGATGCGGTCCGCTAGGATTTTCCTGACACGTGATGAGCGCCGGACGGTTCCTCAAGGTGACAGCGCATTCCGAATGCATGGGTGAAATGCAAAAGCGATTCACTCTAGCGCCTCATGCGTTCTAAGGGCAGCGTCGCCATGGGCCGAGCCAGAATACCAGCAACGCATAATCCATAAATGACCACTTTAAGCCCCGGATTATCGCGCTCGCCAGCTTCCGCTTCGAAGGGAATCGGTTCTGGCGACGGGATAAAAGCTGCTTCCCGCAGCTTCGTGGTAGGGGCGGCAGGACTCGAACCTGCGACCACCTGCTTAGAAGGCAGGTGCTCTATCCACCTGAGCTACGCCCCCCGCTTGAGTACACGACTCCAGTCTAGCGGTGCAAATCGGATCTATTCAAGGACGACGAGCAAATCGTGAGACTCGACCGTATCGCGTGCCTTTACCGCAATCTCCTTCACTGTGCCGGCGATCGGCGCGTAGATACTCGTCTGCATCTTCATGGCTTCGAGCACAAGAAGGCGGTCTCCCTTTTTGATTTTTTCGCCGGCTTCTATGTGAAGCAAGGTCACTGCACCGGGAATGGGTGCGCCGACCTCGCCCGGTTTGGCCGGGTCGGCCTTGCGGCGTGCCGCCACTTCTTCCTTAAATGACCTGTCCCGAACCTCGACTTCGCGCGGCTGGCCATTCAGTTCGAAGAACACCGTTCGCATACCGTCGGCCCTGACCTCGCCGACGGTCAGAAGCCGAATGATCAAAGTCTTGCCGGGCTCGAGTTCGATCGTCACCTCGTTTCGTTCAGCAAGGCCGTAGAAGAATTGGGGTGTTGGCAAGACCTCCAGCTCCCCGTATTGCGCTCGGGCGGCTGCGAATTTAGCGAACACGTCCGGGTACATGAGATAGCTCATCAAATCAGTACGGCTGGTTGAGCCGGTCTGTTGCGCAACTGTGGATGCAGCTTGCGCGAGATCAACGGGCGGAAGCTGCGCGCCGGGTCGACCTTCGAATGGCTTCCGGCCGTGCAAGACGAGTTGCTGCAACTTAGGCGGCCACCCGCCTTCCGGCTGCCCCAGCGACCCCATAAACATGTCAACAACTGAGTTCGGCAACGCGAGTTGGCGATCCGGCGGCAAGTTTTCCAGGTCTTTCACGCTCAGGTCATGGCTGATCAGGTAGAGTGCCAAATCTCCCACAACCTTGCTCGATGGCGTGACTTTCACGATGTCGCCAAAGGCCATGTTCACATCCGCATACATGCGCGCGATTTCAGGCCAGCGGCCGCCCAATCCCATAGCATCCGCCTGGGCTTTCAAATTTGTATACTGCCCACCCGGCATTTCGTGTATGTACACGTCTGCCGTGCCTGACTTTGGCGCTTGATCGAAGGGTGTGTAGTAAATCCGCACCGTCTCCCAATAGTCGGAGCAACGATTGAGTGCGTCGAAATTGAGCCCCGTCTCACGCTCAGTATGCGCAAGCGCCGCCACGATCGAGTTCAGGTTTGGCTGGCTGGTCGTGCCGCTCATGGCTGAAATCGCCGCATCCGCGATATGCACGCCTGCTTCAGAGGCTTTCAGAATGGTTGCGGCATTGACGCCGCTCGTATCATGCGTATGTAAGTGGATGGGAACCCCGACTTCTTCCCGCAAGGTCTTCATCAGCTTGTAGGCAGCATAGGGCCTTAGCAGCCCGGCCATGTCCTTGATGCAAAGAATGTGCGTTCCCATGCGCTCCAGCTCTTTGGCGAGCCGGACGTAGTAACCGAGCGAGTACTTGTCCCTGGATGGATCGAGTATATCGCCCGTATAGCAGATGGCGGCTTCACAGAGCCGGCCCGTATTCTGCGTTGCTTCGACGGCCGCCTGCATATTAGGCAGCCAGTTGAGCGAATCGAAAATGCGGAAAAGGTCGATGCCATGCGCAGCCGCTTCCCGGATGAACTCACGAACGACATTGTCCGGATAGGCCGTATAGCCGACCGCATTCGAGGCCCGCAGCAGCATCTGGAAACAGATATTGGGGATCCGTTCGCGCAGGGCTTGGAGCCGCTTCCACGGATCTTCCAGCAGAAATCGCATCGATACGTCGAATGTCGCTCCGCCCCACATCTCCAGACTGAATAGCTGGGGAAGTTCCTTAGCGACGTAGCCGGCGATGCGCAGCAGATCGTATGATCGGACCCGTGTTGTCATCAATGATTGATGAGCGTCGCGAAAGGTGGTGTCCGTCATCAACAGCCGGGATTGCTGAAGTATCCAGTCTGCAAACTTCTTTGGCCCAAGCCGGTCGAGGATCTGACGCGTGCCTTCCGGTGGTTCGTCCACGGAGGAGTGCGGGACGGGAGGCTCACGAATCACCGCGGGCCTAGGCTTATTCGCCACCTCCGGATTGCCGTTGACGATTACGTCGGCGAGATACCTCAGCAGCTTGGTCGCACGATCGCGTCTGGGCAGAAAGGTGAAGAGATCTGGTGTCTCATCCAGAAACGAAGTCGTTATTTCACCCGCCTGGAAGCGCGAATTATTGACCACGTTCTCGAGAAACGGGATGTTCGTCTTTACTCCGCGAATTCGAAACTCGCGCAAAGCGCGGTCCATGCGCTGGCACGCCTGTTTGAAATTACTGCCCCAGGCTGTCACCTTCACCAGCAGTGAGTCGTAAAAGGGCGAGATCACCGCGCCGCCGTATGCAGATGCCCCGTCAAGCCGAATGCCGAAGCCAGCGGGTGAGCGATACGTGTGGATCTTCCCGTAATCCGGCATGAAGTTATTCGCCGGATCTTCGGTGGTTACCCGGCACTGGAGAGCAGTTCCGTGTAGCGGAATCTCATTCTGCGGCGGTAGTCCGATCTCTTCGCCGTGCAGCGTCAGCCCCTGGGCGACCTGGATTTGAGTGCGAACAATATCCACGCCAGTGATCATTTCAGTCACGGTGTGTTCCACTTGCACTCGGGGATTCACTTCGATGAAGAACCACTCGAAGGTATCCGCATCGACCAGGAACTCGACCGTACCGGCGTTATAGTAGGCGGTAGCGCGCGCCAGCTTCACGGCAGCATCCGCAAGCGCCTGGCGCACCCGATCCGGAAGTCCGATGGCGGGAGCGATTTCGACGACTTTTTGATGCCGGCGCTGTACCGAGCAGTCCCGCTCATAAAGGTGCAGAATGTCGCCTTGCTTATCGCCGATGATTTGAATTTCGACGTGTTTGGCGCGGCGGATATAACGTTCCAGGAAAACCGCGGGGTTGCCGAATGCGGCGCCTGCCTCCTGGCTTGCTTCCTGCAACTTCGCTTTCAAGTCGGCGCCCGAATCGACGACGCGCATTCCGCGTCCGCCGCCGCCGAATGCGGCCTTTATGATGAGCGGGAAACCAATCTGACGGGCAATCTGCTCCACCTCCGGGCTGGCTGGATCGACCGGGTCCTCCGTTCCGGGGACAACTGAAATTTCAGCGCGCTGGGCGAGCTTCCGGGCTGCCGTTTTGTCGCCAAGCATCTCAAGAATTTCCGAGCCCGGTCCTACAAACGTAATCCCGGCTTGTTTGCAAGCCAGTGGAAGAGCCGGGTTCTCAGAAAGAAATCCGTAGCCGGGATGAATTGCATCCACTTCCTTCTCAACTGCCAGCGAGACGATTCCGTCAACGTCCAAGTATGCTTGAACCGGCCCTTTGCCTTCACCTATGAGATAGGCTTCATCGGCTTTGAAACGGTGTAGACTGAGGCGGTCCTCTTGCGAATACACGGCCACGGTTCGCAGACCCAGTTCGTTCGCGGCTCTCAGGATTCGGATTGCAATTTCACCGCGATTTAACGCAAGAAGTTTCCTCATCAGCAGGCGGGAAGCTAAAGGGTAGCATGCAGCGGCGGTATGGAAGGGCCGTTGTATCGCCTGAGAGAGGGCCATAACGCTTAATGATGGCGAGCTGTAACAAATTCGACAGAATGGAGGAATGCGAACGAGAGGCCGGTTTGTGTTTTTTCTCGCGAGTCTGGGCTGGACCGTCTGTTCTAGCGTTTACGCCGAGGATGGCCCAGTGCCGATCCAGCCGTTTGCTTTGCACCTCCGTCAACTGGAAGATGCGCTTGATTACTTGGGCCAACCGCTACCCGCCGCCGATCAGAAAGTAATCAATGACGCAATTGGTCAAGCGGATGATGCCAAATCCGTCGAGGCGATAGAGCAAGTCTTAGACAAATACGTCCTTTGCTTCGTAGACATCAACGCCGAGAGCCGGGTCAAAGTGGAAGCCGGCCCTGCAAAGCCGGACTTAGTGGAAAATGGCACGCGGCTGTTCCTGGTGAAAGTCCACAACCAGGCGCACATCACGGCACAATTGGCTGTCGAAAGCCCCAATTCGGGCAAAGTCTACATCCCCTCTCAAGGCGATCCACAACCGAAGATGCAGCTAACGGCGCGTGATGCGGCCGAACGCTGGGCGGACATCTCGCTCTTCCATAAGCCGCCGATGAATGACTGCCTTTTAGGGCTCGGCGTTGAATACCAGATTCTCGAACTGTACAGCCGCGATCGCGGCCAGCGGGCAGCGAAGGTAAGTTTCAACGTGGGCCAGGGCTCCCAGGACATCGGCTTTCGTAACGACACACTGATTGTGTTCAACGCTCTTCCGGCTCATCGGATTAATTTCCATGTCCATGACGAGAACGGCAAACCTGCCATGGCGTCGTTCATCGTGCGCGATCGCCAGAACCGCTTGTATCCAAACCCGGCCAAACGGCTGGCCCCGGACTTCTTCTTCCAGCCGCAGGTCTACAGGGCGGACGGAGAAACGCTCGATTTGCCGGATGGTTACTACGCCATTGAGTACACCGGAGGGCCGGAGTATCTTGCACACACTAAAGAGCTTGCGGTCGATGCGCATACTCCGGCGGAACTCAGTTTCCAATTAGAGCGGTGGATCGATCCGTCCAGATTTGGTTGGTATTCGAGCGATCACCATATCCATGCGGCCGGTTGCTCTCACTATCAAAATCCCACGGAAGGAGTGCTCCCGAGTGACATGAACCGGCAAGTTCGCGGCGAGAATCTGAATATCAGCGCGGTCTTGACATGGGGGCCGGATTACTATTACCAGAAACAGTTTTTCAGCGGTCATGATGATCCGCTTTCCACATCCTCCTGCTTGATGCACTACGATCTCGAAGTATCCGGCTTTCCTTCCAGCCACGCAGGCCACCTGGTTCTACTGGGGCTGCATCAGCAGGACTATCCGGGAACAAAACGGATCGAGGACTGGCCGACTTGGGACCTACCTATCCTTCAGTGGGCGAAATCACAGGGGGCAACGGCAGGTTTTGCGCACTCCGGCTGGGGGCTCCAGGTGAGCGGGAGTGATCTGCCGTCGTATGAGATGCCTGCTTTCGACGGCATTGGGGCTAACGAATATATTGCCGATGTCACTCAGCCTGGCGCAGTCGATTTCATTTCAGCCGGCGACACTCCCTATATTTGGGAATTGAGCATCTGGTATCACACGCTGAACGTTGGCTTTCGGACCAGGATTTCGGGCGAGACGGATTTCCCGTGCATTTATGACGGCCGTGTCGGTCAGGGCAGAGGCTACGCCAAAATTGACGGCGCCCTCAGCTATGCGAAATGGCTCGCTGCAATTCGAAATGGCGCAACCTATGTATCGGATGGGCGCAGTCATCTCATGGACTTCAGCGTGAACGGCACTCCGATTGGGACTCAAAACAGCGAAGTGCATCTCAATGCTGCGGGTGAGATCACTGCGCGAGCGCAGGTGGCCGCCTATTTGGATCCGGTTCCGAATGAGACCGTTCGCCATCTTGGCTATGACCAAAAGCCGTATTGGGATATTGAGCGGGCGCGTGTTGGCAATACGAGGCAGGTTCCCGTCGAGCTAGTTGTTAACGGCAAAGCGGTTGCGCAGAAGGAAATACCAGCGGATGGCGTCAAACGCGAAATTGTGTTTCAGACCAGCATCAATGAAAGCAGTTGGGTAGCAATACGGATTTTACCCTCTTCGCACACGAACCCTATCTTTGTCCTGGTGAACGGAAAACCAATCCGAGCTTCACGGCGAAGCGCCGAGTGGTGTTTAGCCGCTGTACATCAATGCTGGACGCAAAAGGCCCGCAACATCGCTCCGTCTCAGTTGGTAGCCGCAAAAAAGACCTATGATCATGCGGCTACTGTGTATCGTCAGCTCATCGCCGAAAGCGATCCGGACCAATAAGCATCGCGCCGAACTACAATGGATTCGTGAAAGCCGCCGCGGCCGCTCTTCTCCTTCTTATTGCTGCCGGAGGTGCGGTAGCCCAGGAACAACACGAAGGAAACTTCATCATCCGTTTCGAACCGAAGGCCGTCTTGCAGACTGAGGCAGCAATTCCGTTCCAGATTAACGTTACCGACGACCTGCACAAACCGCTGATTGAGGCCAAGGTGACGCTGCAGATTGAGACAGCGGAACACACTGATGTAAAGGTGTTCGCCGCGCCCGCCGTCGGCCCAGGTGTATACGTCGCAAAACCAGTGTTCCCGGAATCGGGCCAGTGGAACGTGTATGTGGAGGTCAGGCGGGGAAACGAGATCAGCGCTCGAACCATTCAGTATTACGTGCCCGAAGGGGCGCGGTAAGGGAAGCGCCGGGAAGAATCCCGGCGCAGCAGCCGCGAGTGGCGGTGCCCCCGATTAGAACATGTAAAGCGGCGTTCCCGCTGATGGGGCGGCAACCTCTACATCTCCTGCCGCGACTGGCTGACCTTCAAGGTCGCCAACCTGGCGGCAGTATATGCCGTTCTCGCCGACGTAGATCTCCAGTTCACCCGGCCTGGGCAGAGAGCCCTGGATGAGAGCCTCCGATAGCGGATCTTCAATGTATTTCTGAAGTGCTCGCCGCAAGGGCCGTGCACCGTAGCTGCGGTCTGCGCAGGTTTTATCGAGGATGTACTTGGCGGCATCGGGCTGTAGATGGATCTTGATCTGCTTAGAGACCAGATTCACGTTGATCTGCTCCACCAGCAGCTCAATGATCTTGATCAGATCCTCATCCACGAGCGATGTGAACAAGATCACCTCATCCAGACGGTTGAGAAATTCGGGATTGAAAGCCCGCTTGACCTCGCTCAGCACAAGGTCCTCGACCTTTTGCGGTATGCCGGTCGTGGAAGATGTCGAGAAACCAATCTGACCACGTTTATCCAGAAAGCGCGCTCCCAGGTTCGAAGTCATGATGATGATGGTGTTCTTGAAATCCACCGTGTTGCCGAGCCCGTCGGTCAACTGGCCATCCTCAAACACCTGTAACAGGATGTTGTAGATGTCGGGGTGTGCCTTCTCGATTTCATCGAGCAGCACGATGGAATACGGAGCACGCTTCACCCGCTCGGTAAGCTGGCCGCCTTCCTCGTAACCGACGTATCCCGGAGGCGAGCCAATCAGCTTCGAAATTGAGTGCTTCTCCATGAATTCCGACATGTCGAAACGGATTAAGGACTTCTCGCTGCCAAACAGGAACTCGGCCAGCGCCCGGGCCACTTCCGTCTTACCAACACCGGTAGGTCCAAGGAACAGGAACGAGCCGGCCGGGCGTTTCGGCGATTTCAGGCCGGCACGGGACCGGCGAATGGCTCTGGAAAGCGCTGATATAGCCTTTTCCTGGCTGATGACCCGCCTGTGCAACTCCTCTTCAATACGGAGGAGCTTGTTGATTTCTTCTTCCTTGATGGACGTCATGGGCACACCGGTCCAGCGCGCCACAACATCCTCTATGTCGTCTTTGGAGACGATACCGGTTGAGGTATCGTCCAGATTGTACTTTTCTCGAAGCTGGCGAAGGTTTTCGCGTTCTTTTCGCTCTTCATCGGAATAGAAGCGCGCCTTCTCGAACTCATGATTCGCGATGGCGTTCTCCATTCGGTGAACGATGAACTTAATACGTTTCTGGATGTCAGCGACTTCGCTGGGCAGGGTGGTTTGCCGGAGTTTTACCCGTGCGCCGGCTTCGTCGATCAGGTCGATGGCTTTATCGGGCAGAAAACGATCCGGGATGAAGCGAGTGGAGGTGTAAACGGCCGATTCAATCGCCTCGTCCGTGTAAGCGACCGCATGAAACTTCTCGTACCGCTCCTTGATGCCGAAAAGGATGCGGATGGCGTCGCCTTCGCTCGGAGGAGGCACCTTGACCGCCTGGAAGCGGCGTTCGAGCGACCGGTCTTTCTCGATAGATTTGCGGTATTCGGCCGGCGTGGTCGCGCCAATGCACTGGATTTCGCCGCGAGAAAGAGCGGGTTTCAGGATGTTCGCAGCATCGAGCGAGCCTTCGGCAGAGCCGGCGCCGACTAGCGTATGCAGCTCATCGATGAAGATAATCGCGTTCTGGTTCTCCATCAGCTCCTTCATGATGGTTTTCAGCCGTTCTTCAAACTGGCCGCGGTATTTCGTGCCAGCCACGATCAGGGAAAGATCTAAGGCCAGGATGCGTTTCTCGGAAAGGAATGAGGGCACGTCGCCATCGGCAATGCGCTGCGCCAGTCCCTCTACAATCGCCGTTTTTCCCACACCTGGCTCGCCGATCAACACCGGATTGTTCTTCGTTCGGCGGCAGAGGATCTGAACAACTCGATCCACTTCGGAATCCCTTCCGATGAGCGGATCGAGCATGCCATCCACCGCAGCCTGGGTGAGATCCCGACTGAACTCAGCCAGCAGTGAGCTCTCCTTCGGCCTGCTCGCTGAGGTTTTTTCAGATGCCGAGCGTGCAATCTCCTCGCGCACGGCCGATAGCCGGAGTCCTCTCTCATGGAGGATCTCCGCGGCGAAACTCTTCTCTTCGCGCAAAAGGCCGAGCAACAGATGCTCCGTGCCGATATGCTTATGGCTGAGCCTCTCCGCCTCTTCAGCCCCGTACGCCAAAACACGCTTGCATTCGTGACTGAGGGGTAGGTCGACAGACGTCGAAACCTTTTCACGAACGGTCGTATGGGCTTCAATCTGCTTCCGAATGGATTCGATTGCGGCATGCGACCGCAAAAATCGATTCGCCAGCGCTTTGTCCTCGCGCAGGAGACCGAGCAAAAGATGTTCGGTCTCAATATAAGGACTGCCGAACTGGCTCGCCTCATATCTTGCGAAGAAGATAACGCGGCGTGCTTTTTCGGTATATCTCTCAAACATAAGTACCACCGCCAAGACGGGTTGCGTCTTGCATAACTATTCCGGTTTCCTGCAATTCCATCACCGAGGGCGTATGCAGGGCGCCCTTCCTTAACTCTAAGACGCGGTCGCAGCGGGCCGCGAAACCCAAATTATGGGTGACGAAAACCGATGTGAGTCCGTGCGCCACATGCAAATCGTTAAGCAGCCCGATGATTATCTCACCAGTTCGAAAATCTAGGCTGCCCGTCGGCTCATCGGCAAGCAAAACTCTCGGTTGGGCCGCCAACGCGCGAGCGAGAGCCACTCGCTGCCGCTCTCCACCCGACAATTCGCCGGCCCGATGCGACTCGCGCGCGCGCAAGCCGACCTCGCGCAACGCCTCCCGCGCCGTCCGCGAGGCTTCTTCCGGCCGCACGCCGCGAATCAGCAGGGGCATCATCACATTTTCCATTGCGGTGAATTCCGGCAACAGGGATGGAATCTGCCACACAAAACCTATCTCCCGATTGCGGAAATCGGCCAATTCTTCATCGTTGAGTGAGACAATGTCGCGTCTGCCGTAATAAATTCCACCGCTGGATGGCTTGTCGAGACCGCCGAGCAGGTGCATCAATGTCGATTTTCCGGCTCCCGATTCGCCTATGATGGCCAGCCGTTCACCGCGGCACACTTCTAGCGCAAGATGCTTGAAGACAATTACTTCCGCGCCGCCTGAGCGGTAGCTCTTGGACAGAGACTCCGCCCAGATAGCACTGTCCGTGCTCAATCTGCCGCCTTTACTGTTAGATTAGAACAGCCCCAGCTAGGATGCCCTAGAGCTGCGAACCCCAGTTCCACTCACCTCTTAGACGTGGATAACGGCGATTGCGATTCTCTTACCTCGAAAGGTCAACGTCGCTTACACTCCCGGGTTCCAGTTTCCGATGTGGCTATTTGACAACGATGTTGACCAGGCGGTCCGGTACAACAACGATCTTGGCGATCTGTTTGGCCTGGATGAAGGATTTTACTTTCTCGTTGGCCATTGCCAGGCGCTCCAGTTCCTCGTTTGCAGTCCCGATTGGTACTTGGATGTGTCCGCGCAATTTCCCGTTCACCTGAACGGGAATTTCAGCTGCGGCTTCCTCGGCCAGATCAGGATTGAAGCTGGGCCAGGGATGGCGAAAGACCGGCCCTTTGTGACCGAGATCAGCCCAGAGCTCTTGCGCAGTATAAGGCGCAAAGGGAGCGAGCATCAAAGTCAGCTTCTCGCAGATCTCGCCAATCGGCGCAGAGGACAGCTTTTCTTCCAGTTGGTAGAGCTCATTCAGCAATTCCATTAGTGAAGCAATGGAGGTATTGAAGTGCCAGCGGCTGTCAAAGTCGGTCGTGATCTTACGGACGGTCTGATGAAGCTTACGCAGGGCTTGCCGATCCGCATCATTGAAATGAGAAAGCTTGTGAGCGGTTCGGCCGGCGTTCCGAGTGATAAAGCGGTATAACCGCGCCAGAAACCGTCGTTGCCCCTCGACGCTCGACTCGTTCCAGTCCATGTCCTTTTCGGGCGGCACGGCAAATAGCGTATACAGCCTGCACGTGTCGGCGCCGTACTTCTCTACCATCTCGTCTGGATCAACCACATTGCCCTTTGATTTGGACATGGCGGTTCCGTCTTTCAGCACCATGCCTTGTGTAAACAGGTTTCGGGCGGGCTCGCTATTTGCGATCAGTCCCAGGTCGCGCATTACCTTGGTCCAGAAGCGCGAATAGATGAGGTGCAAGATCGCGTGCGTTATTCCGCCGATGTATTGGTCGATCGGGAACCATTTAGCGACGATTTGCGAATCGAACGGAGCCTGATGGTTATGAGGATCGCAGTACCGGTAAAAGTACCAAGATGAATCCACAAACGTGTCCATGGTGTCGCTTTCGCGCCGCGCAGCTCCACCACACCTCGGGCAGGGCACGTTCATAAAGGAGTCGACCGCCTTGAGGGGCGACTCCCCCCGACCGGTGATCTTGACATGCTTCGGGAGATGCACCGGTAAATCATGCTCCGGAACGGGAACCGCGCCGCAAGCCGCGCAATAGATGATTGGAATGGGCGTGCCCCAGTACCGCTGCCGCGAGATACCCCAATCCTTGATGCGGAAGGTAATCGCTTTGCAACCGAACCCGTTCTTCTGGGCGAAAGCTGCCATTTTCTCGCGCGCTTCGGTACTCGGCAAACCAGACCATTTCCCGGAATTCTCGACGACTCCGTACTCGAGGAATGGCTCGGCCAGCGTTACGCTGTCTGCGAGCGCGCCGTCTTCGGGACGGATCACTGGAACAACCGGGATGCCATAGGCCCGGCAGAACTCGAAATCGCGTTCATCGTGAGCGGGTACGGCCATGATCGCGCCGGTTCCATAGCCCATCAGCACAAAGTTCCCGATCCAGATGGGTATTTTCGAACCGCTAAAGGGATGAATGGCATAGCGGCCGGTGAAGACTCCGGTTTTTTCGAGCTTTGCCGGGTCCTGGCGTGCGGTGGCATCGATCATCTCTTTGATCTGCAGCCGGTCCGCTGCATCCGTCACGAGGCTTTCAACCAGTGGATGTTCAGGAGCAAGGATCAGGCAGGTTGCGCCGTAGATAGTGTCAATGCGAGTCGTGAAGACGCGAATTTTACCCGGAGCGTTTTCAAATCCAAAATCGACTTCGGCGCCTTCGGAACGCCCGATCCAGTTCCGCTGCATGGCGAGTACCCGTTCGGGCCAGCCGCCTTCCAGGCTCTTCATCTCATCCAGCAGTTCGGCCGCGTATGCAGTAGTTTTCAGGAACCATTGCTGCATGGCGCGCTGCTCGACAGGAGTGGTTTCATGCCGCCAGCAGCAGCCGTTCACCACCTGCTCGTTTGCCAGGACCGTACCGCACTCGGGGCACCAGTTCAACAGTGCTTCCTTGCGATAGGCAAGGCCGCGCTCGAACATCTTCAAAAAAAACCACTGATTCCACCGATAATATTCGGGCTCGCAACTGGCGATTTCGCGGCTCCAGTCGAGCGCGAAGCCAAGCCGCTGCATCTGGCTCTTCATATGGGCGATGTTGCTAAGGGTCCACTCCCGAGGATCCCTTCCTGCCTTCAGCGCGGCATTCTCCGCGGGCAGTCCGAACGCGTCCCAGCCCATGGGATGCAGCACATTATACCCGCGCATCCACATGTAGCGGGCCAGTGCATCGCCAATGGCGTAATTCCGCACGTGGCCTATATGCAGCTTGCCGCTGGGGTACGGCAGCATCTCGAGCACGTAATATTTGGGCTTATCGGGGGCGTCGGCTACGTAGAGCTGCGAGTCATTCGTCCACCGCTCGTGCCACTTCGGCTCAATTTCTTTAGGGTCGAACGCTTTTTCGGGAATACCAGCTCCTTCAATGCCGTCACGTTACGAAGATCGTCACCCGGTTTGTCGACAGGGGTTTCGAGGATGAACGCTTTTTCGCGTAAATCCGAATGATTCAGGATGCGGCGAAAGCCTTCTAAACCAATATAACCAGAGCCGATGTGGGCATGCCGGTCGCAGTGCGAGCCCAGTCTCATTTTCGTATCGTTGGCATGAATTACGGCTACTCTGTCGAGCCCCAGGGTCTCTGAAGCGGCACTTACAAGCTGAGCCAGTCCGTTTTCGCAGGCAATGTCGAACCCGCTGACGTAACAGTGGCAGGTGTCGAGGCAATAGCCGACCGGTATTTCCAAATAGGGCGTGACAAGGTGCCGGATGGCGGAAAGCTCTTCCAGTTTCCCACCGAGCTGCGCTCCGGCCCCGGCGGTGTTTTCCAAAAGAATGGCGAGCTTGGCGTTGTGTTTCAGATGGGCTGGGACTTCGCGCCAGGCAAGCACCATCGCCTCAGCGACATTCAGCATTCCTTGCTCAACCGTGAGTCCCTTGTAGTTGCCGGGATGCGCGACGAGATAATCCGCTCCAATCACGAGGGCTCTTTCCAGTTCTCCGCGAAAGGCAACAATCGAGTTATCACGAACGATGGACGGCGGTGCGGCCAGGTTGATCAGGTAGTTGTCGTGAATAATGAGTGGGTTGAGATCGTGAGTCTCGCGTAGGTTTTTAAGGCGCTTCACCTGCTCGGGTTCAGGGCTCTTGGCTCGCCACATGCGTGGACTGGCAGAGAAAATCTGAAAGGTGTTTGCGCCAAGCTCATGAGCCTTGATTGCGGCCCTTTCCAGAGCCCCTCCAATTGAGCAATGTATGCCGATGCGCACGCTTCAGGATAGCGGTGACCCCGGCGCACTGGAGTCCAGCGCAGCACTCTGGAGGCGTGCGCCACAATGGGACGACCGTGCCGAGATTTTTTAACCTGCCGGAGGCTGAGGGACTGCTTCCCGAAGTAGAACGCCTGCTGCTTAGCTTGAAGGAGCAGAAGCAGGCTTACGAGCAGGCCGATACAGAACTGACTAAAATTTCGCACCGCATCGCATTGGCGGGCGGCATGGTTCCACCACGCGACCGAATTGTTCAGCTTCGATCGCGGAAAGATGCGGCCGCGCGCGCGCTCAAGGCCGTTGTGGAAAAGATTCAGGAGATAGGCTGCCAGATCAAGGACGTCGATACCGGGCTGGTCGATTTCCCAACCCTCTACCGGGACCAGGAAGTCTATCTGTGCTGGAAGATGGGCGAATCCGGGATTGGCTTCTGGCATCACGTGGAGGATGGCTACCGCGGCCGGCGCCCGATCGATAGCGACTTCATTGCGCATCATCGTGGTGAGAGCTAGACGGTGAAAGCCAGGACTCTTGCTAAACTAGCGCACGGATGCTATTGGCGAGGGAATTTGTAGGATATTTGTCGCGGCAACTCGTCAACCGGCTGAGTCCAGCGTTCTTCGAAATATCCAACCCGACCGTTGCCGCGGGGGCAATTGGGGAAATCATCGAAGAAGATCTCTCGATTGAGGACAGACTGAACGATGAGGTTCGCGATCTGTTGGATGAGTACAGCGAGTACATGCGCCGCGAGAACGTTTCCTACCAGGAAATGTTCCGGAAAATCAAGAATCAACTGTTAGCCCAGCGGAAGGTGATCCGCGCATCCGGCCGCGACACGGGCGATTCAATGAAGCTCTCGCGCGATAAGGTCAACGATCTGTCGCACAAAATCGTTTCGGCGTTGAGAAAGTCCCGCGAATTCCGCGTCCGCAAGGATCCGAACGAGCTTCGCCTGGCGCTGGTCCGCGAGATGACGGATCTGCTGCAGATGGAAGACCGCATCGATCGCGCGGCGCGCCAGAAGATCAGAACCCAGAAGCGCGACATTACCGAGGGCGGCGAAGAATACGACCTTCTGCATAAGCGCTACTACGCGGAAGAGCTGAAAAAGCTCGGTATCAACCTGCACGGCTAATCTCGCGGCTTTGCGGCATTGAATACGCGGATTGCTATGGGAACAGTTGACAAATTTCCGCGTAAAGCCGGCAATCCCAACGATTGAAGTGTTCAATTGCCGCGCGGACCGATTCGTAACTCCGCTCGCCGGATAATCGGCTCTTGTTCACGCCAGGTAACGTGGAACGTGATTTCCAGTTGAATCTTCGATGCAGCACCTCATAGGCTTGATTGGCCCGCTCCTGATGGCCGACAAAGGAAAAGGCAGTCCTGAGGTGGTCAACTGCCAGTGCATACACTTCGGCATTGACAGCTCCAGGCGGAACGTCCTTCTCATCGACGCCGCTGAAACACCGCACTATCAGGTTATCCAGATTCACGGTTGTATGCCTTTCGAGCGCTTCGACCAATGCTGCCGCTGAGTCTTTCCCGGAAGCGCTGTTGGGCTGCATCTCCAAGGCGTACCGGTAATGGGAGATGATCCGGGATACAGGCTCTCGAACGATGGTGATGTACGTCCAGGGCTGCGGGAGAAAATCATGAACACCATATTGAAAATGCCCGATGACCAGACGAAATGCCCGGCGTTGCTCCAACGGCAACAGGCCTAAGTTCTCGTAGAGAAAGCCTGGTGGATCAGGATAAAGATATGCGATTTCCGATTGTTTGTAGTTCTCCTCTATGGCCTCTCGAAATGCCGTGCCAGCCGTTTTGGCGATGTGCATGAACAGAATCGCGTCCGTCGGGGGTTCGCAACAGGCGGGAATGTTCAGGATCAAAGGTGAATTGGGCAATAGGCGTCCATCTGAAAACTTCACGTCCACGCGCGCGGCTGGATTGGGCGCGCAAGATCGACTTAAGTCGAAATAGAAACAGTGCCTCCCTATGTCGGGACGGTAATGGACGGGAAGAAGCTCACCAACGGGACGATTCTCTAAGCAGATCGTGATTTTTGGCGCAGTCGACAGTTCCTTCGGATGCAGGGCCCAGCCATACACTTCGCCGTCCACGCCGCCATCAAGCCTTCCCAGCAGCGTCGGCTTACCTTGAGTCTGGGTATTCAGCGGAAAAACAAGTTTTTCAAATAGGGAAAACAGCAATAGCTTAACCTTTTGATCTCGCCCACTGCGGCGGAGGATTGCAATGGCGATATACGCCAGAAAAGCCACTAAGACTGGTCCCAGGAGAACAGCCGCGCCGAACGCGATCAGCAGCGGGACAAAGCTCACCGCATCTCCCGCAGATTGGAATTCGCGCATGCGAACATAAGTACAAAAGTACAGCAAAGTGCGTGGGTTTCTAAGCGATGTGCGGTTCGCCTTGCGGCAGATGAGGCAAAACCGGCTCTTCTCTTTCGTATTTGTGATGCTGCTGGCGGTGGGCATCGGTACGAACACGACGATTTTCAGTTTCGTGGACGCGTTGTTGTTGAAGCCGCTGCCGGTCCGGGATCCGCAAAGCCTCGTTTTGCTGGAAAAGATTCGTGTGAAGCAGGTGCGTCCGGATACTGAGTTTAATTACCGGCAGTACCTGCAAGTTGCGCATGAATCGGCGCTTTTCTCCGGTGTCGTAGCGGAGCAAGTTCAGGATCCACGCGATGCCCTGACGGACACGACGAGCGGGACCGCGCGCCTCATCACTACGCAGATCGTTTCGCCCAACTATTTCTCCGAACTCGGAGTGCGGGCGGCGTTCGGCCGTGTTTTGCGCGACTCAGATGCCGATGTTACCGCGAAAATTCCAGTCGTCTTGAGCTATCAATTCTGGCAGGCGCGGTTCGGTGGCGAGCGAAGCGCGATTGGGCAGATCATCCGTCTGAAGGACATACCGTTTCTAGTTGTGGGTGTACTTCCACGCGACTTTCACAGCATAGACATGGATCGCGCGCCGGACGTGCGCTTGCCGATTTCGGCGGCGACGGCATTGTGGCGTTTTGGAGTGACGGATTTTCGCTCCGGCGATAAATTAGTCTTTCAGGTTTTAGGCAGGTTGCGAGCTGGGATATCGTCCGGGCACGCGGAGGCCGCCATCGGCCCCGAATTGCGGGACAGCGACGAGTGGGTTCTGCGGAATCAAAACGCGCTGCGTGACAAGCCCTGGCCGGCGGATCGGCTTCAAGAGATCGTGAAGTGGTCGCGGGACTTCAAGGTCCATTTACAGCCGGCGGGCCATGGCGTGTCGCAGTTGCGCGAGCAATTTTCGAGAGCTCTGCTGTTGCTGATGGGCGGGGTTGGATTACTACTGTTGGCCGTTTGCGCGAACTTAGCAAGTTTGCTGCTCGCGAGATCGGAACAGAGGCGCAGAGAAATCGCAGTGCGGATGGCTGTTGGCGCAGGGCGGATGAGACTGGTGCGGCAGTTGATCACCGAAGGAGCCCTGTTGACGCTTTTGGGTGGAGTGCTTGGAGCGGCTTTTGCTTATGCGCTGTGCCCTGCAATGGTTCAGTTGTTGCCGGCTCCTCGCGATTCCTGGCAGTTCGCAACCCCGCGAGTATTGAGTGTCGGTCTGGACGCGCGTATTCTGGCCTTCACGCTGCTTGCCGCAGCGATTACCTGCTTGCTGTTTACTCTCCCGCCTGCATGGCGCGCCACGCGAATAGACATAAACGCGGAAATGAAGGGCCAGAAACGGGGAAATCGAAATTCGATCTGGGGCGCATTGCCCATCGCGGTGCAAGTGGCGCTGGCGGTTGTGTTATTGACGGGCGCGATGCTCATGGCGCGCACCTTCTGGAACCTTAAGGGGCTCAATCCGGGATTCGACAGGGCACACATAGCGGAATTTACCGTTGATCCGATGCTCGCGGGATATAAAGCAAAGCAGCTTGGAAGTCTCTATTCGCTTTTTGAGCAACGCGTAGCGGAACTGCCCGGCGTGCGCTCCGTTGCTTACGCCACTCATGGGTTGATGCGCGGCGTCGGATTAAAGTTCACCATCGCTCCGCAAGGCGTTGTGCTGCCGAAAAGTACTTTTCTCAATGCAAGCTTAAATTACGTTACCCCTGTTTATTTTCAAACGATGGGCATACCGCTAGTCGCAGGCAGAGCCTTGGGATCGCAAGACTACAACGCGAAACCGGCGGGTGTGGTTATCAATCAAGCCTTGGCTGAACTTCTCTTTCCGAGCGAGAGTGCTTTAGGCAAAGGAATAGTTACGGGCGCGAATGGAATGAAGCCTCCGACTGACGTTGTTGTCGGCCTGGTGGAGAACGCAAAATACCGTTCCATGCGCGAGCAGGATCCGCCAACTTGCTACGCATTGTTGGACGAACGAACGACGGATGATTCGCCATTGATTCTGTATGTGCGCACATTCGGTGACCCGGGAAGTATGATTCGGAAGCTGCGCGATCTGCTGCGGGGGATTGATTCCTCTGTGCCGCTAACAGAAGTTTCGACCCTAGATCAGGATGTAGAGAGCTCGCTGTGGCAGGAGCGGCTGGTTGCGATGCTATCCGGCTTTTTTGGCGTTGCGGCTCTTCTGCTGGCGGGGGTGGGACTGTACGGCACAATGGCTTACTGGGTCGCGCAGCGGACGCGAGAGTTCGGGATACGCATGGCCCTTGGCGCGCAGGTAAGACACATTGTGAAGGCGGTGTGTAGCCGCGTCGGTTGGGCGCTCGCGATCGGGCTTGCAGGTGGGTTGACGGCAGCTTGCATCGCGTTACGCACCATGGCGCATCTCGTCTACGGAGTGAAGCCGATGGATACTCTATCTTTCGCCGCCGCGATAGCTTTCATTCTGCTCTGCAGCGGTATAGCCGCCGCAGCGCCCAGCCGGCGCGCCGTGAAACTTGATCCAGCGGCTGCCCTGCGCACGGAGGCGTGAGCACACTGGCATCGAAGCTGTAAAACACCGGGAATGCCATTCTGGTTTGAGAATGACCGTCCTGGCCTCTTCCACAAGACCGGAACTCTGGACCGATGTTCGCCGCGTCATTTCGCTGGCTATTCCCGTGGCGCTGGCGGAGTTGGGCTGGATGACCATGACTGTGGTCGACACGATTATGGTTGGCCCGCTTGGTCCGGCGGCGATCGGGGCCATCGGAATCGGAAATAGCGCGTTCTATTTGTTCGCGATCTTTGGAATCGGTCTGCTGCTGGGGCTGGACACATTGGTTTCGCAGGCTTTCGGGGCGGGGAATCGCGACGACTGCCACCACTCGCTCTCGCAGGGCGTGTATTTGGCGTTGTTCATCACTGCGCCTTTGATGGTGCTGTTCGCCTTCATGCCTCCAACCTTCTACGCGCTGGGCATAAATGCGGAAGTCAGCCGCATGGCCGGGGCATTTGTTACGACCTTGAGCTTTAGCACTCTGCCGCTTCTGCTGTATGGTGCATTCCGCCGATATCTGCAAGGAATGGGACATGTACGCCCTGTGATGTTCACGCTCATCAGCGCAAACCTGATCAACTGGCTTTTTAACTGGCTGCTGATCCAGGGACATTGGGGGATGCCGCGGATGGGCGTGGTGGGTTCAGCGCTCTCAACCTGCCTGGCACGCGTCTACATGGCTGTGCTGCTGGCATTGTCCATTTGGTGGTTCGAGCGTGGTATGCAGCCGGGTTTTCGCAACGTCTTTCGTAAGCCGGACTGGCTTCGGCTGCAGCGGCTTGTTCGAATCGGGCTACCCGCCGCGACGCAAATTCTTCTGGAGATCGGGGCTTTTGGATCCGCAGCAGTTCTTGCAGGCCGGCTCACGCCCGTGGCGTTGGCCTCACATCAAATCGCGCTGAACTGCGCCGCTGTTACGTTCATGGTTCCTCTGGGTATCTCGTCGGCGGCCGCGGTCGCCGTCGGCCAGGCGATTGGGCGCGGAGACCCTCGCGACGCCCGCCAATGCGGATTCATTGCCATTGCACTCGCGTGTGCGTTTATGCTGTGTTCGGCGCTTGCATTCGTCCTGGTCCCAGGACCGATTCTTCGCGTATATACACACGATCCCGGCATTCTGCGCGTGGGCACAGGGCTGCTTGCGCTGGCGGCGCTGTTTCAACTCTTCGATGGCACTCAGACCGTCGCCACCGGAGCCCTCCGCGGAATCGGGAACACGCGTGTTCCCATGCTGGTGAACCTCGGCGGGTATTGGCTATTCGGGCTACCCATCGGGTACGTGCTGTGCTTTCATTACAGACTGGGCGTGTACGGCCTGTGGTGGGGCTTGACCTTGGCACTGATTGTGATCGCGCTCATCCTGCTCTATTCCTGGCAGCGGCATTCGCGCGAGCTTCTCACGTCTCCGCTTCCCTCGGCCGCGGGTCACTGAGGCGCTGCAGCGCGGCAGCGATTCGCTTCGGGAGTTCGCTGCTCATGAGGTCCTCAATCGGCTCCGGAAGAGCAAGGGACCAGTTCGGATTCTGGTCTCCCATAGTTGAGGGCATGTTAGGGCGCTCCTGCACAGCCGCGGCATCCTCCAGCGTCGCTGAGACGATTCGCGATGGCGCGCCGGATAATAACCGGTAGGCGCCTAGGATGACTTCGGCAGGGTCAGCTTCGGGAGATAACTCCGCCATCGAGATGAGCCGGCCGCGTATTTCAGCCGTGCTCTCCTCGTTCGGCTGCAAGTGGAGTTGGCGCTGCTTCTTGAGATCGGAACCGGTCCAGAGGCCGGCCACGGTTGGCAAGTCATGCGTCGTGACCGCAGCTAAACTTTCCCGGGGATAGGTGTGGGGCGGATCTTTCTCGAACCACAGCAGCCGGTACGATAGCAAACTGTACTGCGCGAGTTTGTCGTGAGCCTCCGGTTCGACGGTGCCGAGATCCTCACCTACGACATACGCTCTAGCGCGCTGGCTCTCCAGAGCCAAGATCGCCAGCATCTCGTCAGGATCGTAGCGGACATACGCGCCCTCCGCTGCTGTGGCATTCGCCGGTATCCAGAATAAGCGAAACAGGCCCATTACATGGTCAATCCGAAGGCCCCCCCCGTGGCGAAAGGCGGCGCGAATGGTTTGAATGAAAGGCTCGTACCCAGCGCTGCGCAGCTTATGAGGTGCAAACGGCGGAAGCCCCCAATTCTGTCCCTGCGTATTGAATTCGTCCGGTGGCGCTCCGATCGACATGCCGCTCGCGAAGACGTCCTGCCATGCCCAGGCGTCCGCGCCGTCGGGGTCGACCCCAATTGGCAGATCCTGCACTAGCGGAATTTCTTTTGAGCAGCGCGCGAGTTGACTGTCGAGCAGCCATTGCAGCCATTTGTGGAACTGCACTCGCTGCCGATTCTCTCGCGCGAATTGAGCAACTGAGCTGCTGGCCGGGTGCCGGTACTCTTCGGGCCAGCCGTGCCATCCCGACTTGTAGTGCTCGGCGAGCGTACAGAAGACCGCGAACCGATCGAGGTCAGAGGCGTGCTCGCCGCAATAACCATCAAAGGCCTCATCACCGGCAAACTGCAGCCAAAGCAGATCGAGAGCTTCCATTTTGAGGGCGAAGATTCTATCGCGATCGATCAGCCGCGCGCTGTTCATTGCTATTCCCTCACGCGCGAGTTCTTCCAGGCGAGGAATCTTTTCCGTTGCACCCGGTATCCATTCGATTTTGAGCCAGAGCGGATTGAAAAATTGGCGGGATGCCGGGTAATAGGGGCTTGCTTGCTGAGGAATTATGGGTGCGGATGCGCTCAGCGGGTTGACCAGCAGCATGCCGGCGCCGAGTTCCTCGGCCGACCACTTTGCCAGCCGTTCGAGATCCCCGAAGTCGCCCATTCCCCAGCTTTCCCGCGAACGCGCGGAATAGAGTTGCATGGCCCATCCCCAGGTCTTTAAATGCTCAGGCAGCCAGCACTTCCCGGGACTCACGATGAGCCGCGCCGCTCTGTCGCTCCCGTCCAGTTGCAGTTGATGATACCCGGCGGGCAGATCAGGCGGAAGGCGTGAATCGGTTGAAAGGATTTCGCCGGTTTCGAGAACAACTTTTCCACTGGTAGGAAGTTCCCGTTGATCGCCGGTACAGACGATTAGGAGCGAATCGTCCTGCGGGGGCGCCAGCGTGCCCTCATCTGCTCCCATCGCGGTGAGAACTGCGTTTAAGGTCTGTTCCGGAACCTCATGCCAGTTGCCGAAAGCATCCTCGTAATTAAGGTCGATTCCCCAACCGCTGGTTTTTAGCTTCTGTTCTACTCGCTCGGCCACGCTTTTTGGATGAGCGCATGGGGCTGCCGATTACGTTCTTAATAAGCGGCGTTGGGCATAATGACCGTTTGCACGGTCCGCAGCAAGATATAGACATCCAGCCACAGAGACCAGTTGCGTATGTAGTAGGTGTCCTGCGCCTCTTGAACTTTCAGGTCTCCATCGCTGCGCGCCGATACCTGCCATAAGCCCGTTACACCGGGCATGACGCTGGCTCGCAGGCTTCGAAACGGGACCGGGAAGCTGTTCAGATGGTACTCGGGAAATGGCCTTGGGCCGACGAGGCTCATGTCGCCTCTGAGCACGTTCCACAGTTGCGGAAGCTCGTCCAGGCTGTAGCGGCGCAGGAACCATCCGATGCCGCGGATTACGCGCGGATCTTTCTTTAATTTGTAATGCCGGAGCCAATTCGCCTTCTCATTCCGATTGACCTCCAGATAGTTCAGAAGAAGTTGCTCTGAGTCCTGGTGCATGGTTCTCAGTTTGCAGATCACAATGCGTTTACCCGCTTTCCCCTCCCGCTCCTGCAGAAAGAAAGCCGGACCAGGACTCACCATTTTGATCCAGAGCGCCCAAAACCCGACGCACGGCGCAGTCGCGAGCGCCATTGGAACGGCGATCGCAAAATCCAGAATGCGTTTAAGAATACGCTTTCTCTGGATGGCGGCTGCGTGCGGAACAAGCACGCTCTGCTGAGCGGCAGCGGCGCTCATGCAGTGAAACCCGCATTTCCGTAGATATTCATGAGTAGTTCGTAATTCCGCTCCGGCGTGTAGCTGCGCTCGTAGGAAAGGCGTGCAGATTTCCGCATATCGGACCCATTAGCCAGCACCGACTCGATACAACTGGCCAGGCTATCGGGATTGCCCGGCTCAAAGAGCCGCCCGTTTACGCCGTCTTGTATCAATTCCGCCATCGATCCCAAGGCGGAAGCGATTACGGGGACTCCGGACGCAAGCGCCTCGATGATTATCATGGGCAAGCCTTCGTACCATTCAGATGGAAACACCAGAAACCGCGCGTGCCTCAGCAATTCCATGATGGTTTGGCGCTGGCACGCTCCCAAGTAGCTGACGTTTCTCAGAGAGGCGACTTGCTCTTCCACAAACGGCCGCATGGACCCGTCGCCGGCAATCTTCAATGGGAGCTCTGGAATTTTCTGCCACGCCCGCAGCAGTGTTCGTAGACCCTTCTCTTCAGAGAGCCGGCCGGCGAACATAGCATATCCCCCTCTGCCCTGACCCGCACCAGGATCGGTTGGGAGAAAATTCGGCTTCACCGTGATGAGGTTGGCCGGAAGGCCGCCGTCGACAAATTTCTGTTTCGAGAACTCAGTGAGCGCGATAAATCGCTGCACTCTGCGCGTCCAAGTCCCTGCTACACGGTGCAGCAGCAGCATGGAACTGACAACGGCAGTGGCGAGCCGGTTGTTCCTGTAACATGCATGCCGGACCGCGGGCCAGGAGGTCAGCGAATGCAGGCAATCCTCGCAAACCCGACCCTGGCGGTACAGGGTTGCTCGGGGGCAGATCAAGCGATAATTGTGCAGTGTCTGGACCACCGGGACATGCTGTGCGGCGACGGCATGGTGAAGTGCCGGGGAGATGAGCGGGAATGTGTTGTGCACATGAACTATATCTGGCTTGTGCTGCCGAAGCAGATTAGTGATCGCCGTGTAGCTAGCGCGGTTCCAAATTGCGCGGATACCCGCGTCGAGCGCGGACATATTCCTGATGCTGTCGTTATGCACGGCGTAGCGGATCACTTCGTGTCCATAGTACGCAAGTAATTCGGCCTCTGCTTCGCAAGCCTGATCCTCGCCCCCAGGCTGCTGATAGAAATTGTGAACTTGTAGAACTTTCATGCGGCCGCATAAGCCGGAAATACTTCCGGCGCTCCGTTTCCGGGTATAAAAAATCGTCGATGCGACACGCTGGCCAAGGCGATCAGTAACAAGAAGCCTACGCTGACATCATTCCCGGCGCCAGCGATGATGTTTTCTCCCGCCAACCCGAGCGCAAAAGCCGGAAGATAGACAAGCAGCGGTTTCGAATATCCATCTCTATTTTTTCGGACGCCCTGAGCCGCATACAAAGTGATGGAACCAAAAAATAGCAACCAAAGAATTGCGCCCACGAATCCCCATTCGTACATGACTCTAAGCCACTCATCATGCATGATTCTGTTCGGATCGGGTCTGCGCGCCAATCCGCCGGCGAGTTCCGCGCTATTGCTGGTGCCGTGCCCAAATATTAGTTCTTCGATTCGTGAGCTGCTTATAGCGTCAATAGCACGAAGGTCAAGCTCTCTGCGGAGCCGATACGTGCCCAGACCAGAGGACTTCGAATCGCCCTGATAGCCCGCCGTGATAGCAGCCGCGATACGGTTTGACGATGCTTCACGCGCGATGAGGCTGAGAATCAAATCGCCCTCAGCAAGAACGAGCGCCAGAACGACGACTGAACATCCCGCGATACACACTTTCAGCCAGGCGGGTGTATTGGAAACAAGCAGCGCAACCAGCGTGCTGAGCACAATCCCAAGTATCCAGAGTCTGCTGCCGTCCAATATGACGGCGAGGGCTAGAGTAGCGCAAAGCGGCAGCCGTATAGCTGGGCGCAGAGATTTCGAACACAGCGCCAGGCAGTAAAGAGCAACCAGAAAGGCAGCGAAAGATTGAGCACTTGAAAATGCTTTGAACCTCTCCGGTTCGCCCTGGAACGATGGCATGAAAAGCGATCGCAGCGTAGCGAGAATCAGCGCGCCGATGGTGACCGGCAAGACAATGGCGGGCGCGACATAGCTGCCCTTAGTGGCGCGCATAAACATCAGGCAGATGAGAAGGGAACCGGCCATGTGCCCCACCAGCTTGATGGCGAACATCGGATACAGCGACCAGGAACCCGCAACTGCGGCGTAGAGAATCAGCATGCCCCACGCGATGGGCGCGATAATCGCCTTCCCGTGCCCCGCATAATCCCGAAGCCGCCATAGCAGATAGGCCGGTAAAAGGACCGCTTTGGCAGCGTTCAATGCGCCGATATTGGCATTCATGCTGCCAAGATCAATGGTGGACAACAGAACATACGCAACCAGACTCCAGCGCAAGGGGGCAAACGCCACCACCAGGAAGAGCACGGCGTAAAGAGTTACCGGCAGTGTCATTCGCTGGACCCGACGCACGCCGATTCGCGTTTTCCGGTGCTTCGCAGAGGCGAATCATCGAGACAAGCCGCGATGGCCGTTTGAATGATATCTGCAACGCGGGCCGGCATCAGTTCCAACGCAGTCCTGCGCGCGTCCTGACGCATTTCGTCCAGCGTTTCTATTGGGGTCATCAGGCAATCGTGAATGGCCTGATACATCTCCTCCGGCCGGCTCGCCCGAAACGTCCAGCCATTTCTGCCATTGACCACCAATTCCTGCACGGCCTGAGAATGCACGCTTCCGAGTACCGGAAGGCCAGCGGCCATGCCTTCGTTCACTACCACGCCCCAAGTGTCTGCCAGGGTCGGAAAAGCCAGCACTCCAGCGTTCCCGTATACCTGCGGAAGGTCGGCGTAGGAAACATTGCCCAGAAACTGCAAGTGAAGATTGGACGGAACCGGACACGTTTGTAACCTCTCCCGTAACGGTCCATCGCCGGCGAACCGGAGTTCAACGCTCCGCTCCGGATGTTGTTCAGCCCATTTCGCAAGCACAGCAGCAAACGGTAACAGGCCTTTACGCTCGATCAACTGGCCAACGTAGAGCAACCGTCTCTGGTTCACTCTTTCGCCGGAATGCGCGGCGAAACGGCTTACGTTCGTTGTGTAGAGCAGCTTGGATATTTTTCCAGGCGCTGCCCCCAGGCTTTGCATGTAATCGACGCCGCCATCGCCAAGAGCGAGAAAGCCGTGGGCATGCCGCGCGAGCAACCTGCGCACGATTCCACGAGCCCAGCCGCGGCCGTATTCGGTCGATTCATTGACTTCGGTCCAAAGAATTAAGCGGCTATTGCGGCGTAGCTTTGTAAATACAAGCGCCGAAAGGCTGCGAAAGCCCATCTCGATGGAAATCACAACGTCGGGTGAAAACTTTCCAAGCTGCGCGATGGTATCGAGCGAAAAATGCACCTCTGTGGGCTCGCTGAACCCGCGTGGATGTTTCCAGAGGCCTTTCGCTGTGATGGTCTTCTGCACCATGACGTCGAGTCCTTCCCATTCGAGGGCCCACGGACGATTTGATTCCATAGGCGTCGAGAGCAGGATTCGGAAGTGATCGCGCCCGTAGCGGCGGGCCAGCGCGTCAAAGACCGGCTTGTGGTAGGGAGGAATGCAGTTCGTCAGGAATGCGATTCGCGGCATTCAGGCCCCCCTGGTTGTGTTCGCAAGCGCAAACTACGAATCCGATTCGCGATGCCTTGGAATATGCTGCGCGCCGTTTTCTTCGCCGACACCAACGCCGGGATTACGCTTCGCGCCTGGAAGTTACAGCCGACATTTGCCTTCCGAAAGCGGCGCGCGGCGCCCCAGAACCAAAGTCCCTGCTCCACCACATGAACGTACGGGAGAATCGGCTTGTAAGTGCAATAGAATCCGCCGGCGCTGCCCCGGGTGCGTGCTGTTCCGTTCAGTTCGAACTCCCACGCATTTTCTTCATCTCGCAACAGAGTCAGAAGGCGTGAGCGTTTCCATATGCCGGCTTGCGCGGATACTCGGAAGGGCGCTAGCTGGTGAATTGATCCAACGTATGCATAACCATCCACACGACTGTCTGGGGGCGGATTTGGAAATAGCCGAAGCAGCGTTCCGTTCAAAGTATCCAGCGTGCTCACATATTCAGATACCGCGGTTGTCGAGACGCTGCCGGTCAGAAAAAAATCTTCCAGCAAAAGCAGAACATATTCGGAGTCGATCTGATTGAGAAAGAATCGTAGGTTCTTGCTCCAGGATTCATCTCCGCCAGCATTCAAGGTGCGAACCCGCGCATCGGCGAAGTGCGCGCAGTTTGTTCCCAGATAGACAGAGTAGGGGCAATCCGGCCAGTTACGCCAGAACAGTGTAAAGAAGGGGGTCCACAAATCGGAATAGGCATCGCAGGATGACACCAGAACGGAGCATGTTGCGCGGCGGGTGTCAGGCATACGATTCCTCGACGCGCATGGTGAATGGATTGAGACCACGCCGCCGGAGGACGATATAGATTCCGGCAGCAGCCGCAAACTGAGATGTTACGACCGCCCAAGCCATTCCGTCGTAAGAAAACTGCGGTGCGAGTACTATCGCCAGAGATGCGTTTAATAACAGCGCTACGAGGGTGACTCTCTGAAACTGACGCTCAAGTCCAAGTATTAGCAGCCACTGGAAGCCAAGGACGTTGACCCAGGCGATGAGTGGGGCGCGCAGACTGAGGATTTTGAGAACGTCTTCGGACGGGGCGAATCCGTGGCCTAGAATGATGGGGATTATCAGGCTTGCTCCGAACCACATTGCGAGCGTCAGGAACACACTAGCCGCTGCGACTATATAAAGCGAAATGGCTGTTGCGCGCGCGGCTTTTGACATTGAGCTCTTCACCAGAGCGGCTGCCCGGGGATACAGGACGGTTGTGAATGGAGAAAGCAGGCCCACGGCGGCCGCGCTGATCTTTTCGGCCCCGGCATAGTACCCGACCGCCTGAGGAGACGCAAACAGCCCAAGAATAAAGGCGTTCCCTGCGACGTAAATCGTGTGCGCGCTTCGAAACAGGAACATGGCCCATGCGGCACGCAGCATTTTAATGCCTTCGTCTATTCGAGGCCAGCGCGGGGCATACCGCGAGAACATCATGGCGTGACCGATAAAGAAAATTACCCCGGATGTAAGGCCCGTGAGGGCGAAAACCTTCCAGGCGTCCTGCGGTCCGTGGACAAAGATGAAGATGCCTATGGTGGTGGCGGCGCGCGCCGATATGTCGAGGACGGAAGCGGTGGACACCCGCTGGATGCCGTAGAAGTAGTAAGCAGGCAGAAGCGCCTTAATGATCTCCGATAGAACGGCTGTCCACAGCAAGAGAGGGTGCTGCCGGAACAGCGGTACGAGAAAGTACGCTAGGCACGTTATAAAAAGCGCGGATGTACCCAGCAGAATCTTCGCCCCGCTTACTCCCGCGATGATCTTTTCCACCTCATGGTCCGAAGCGGCGCGGGCGATGTCCCGAGTGGCCGAATAGAGGAATCCGTAATCAACAAGCAGGTTGGCGTAGATCGCAAACGACTGCGCCATGGCCAAAAGCCCCCAGCTTGCCGGCCCGAGGACACGGGACAGATAGGGGACAGTGATCAGCGGAAGCGCCTGGTTGGCGAAGTGCACGCCGTATACCGCCAGCATGTCATTTAGCAGCGAAGCTTGTATCTTCAGTTGCCGCCATAACCAGTCGCGAGATCAAGGCTCGCGGCGGGCCTCCGCATAATATTTCTTGTAATTGCTGTAATAGTAATAACCGTTGGTTGAGTGCTTATCCACCTCGTTCAAGACCAGGCCGAGTACATTCGCTCGAAGGCGGTTCAGGGTTCCCAAAACCATTGCAACCGCGGAGCGGCTGGTTTCCCCGGCGCGTGCCATCACCACCACACCGTCCACCGCGGTCGCCACCTGCAGGGCCTCGGCAAATCCAAGCAGCGGAGGAGCGTCCACAAAAACCATGTCGTATTGCTTGGCGGCTTCATCCAGAATGTCAATCATCATGGAGCCAACCAGGTCGGAAGCGCGCCGGGATGCCGTACCGGCCGGCAAAACGTCCAGATGCGGGCAGTGGTCGATTTTAACCACTCCATCCTTCCATGCCAACTCGCCGAGCAAAACATTTGACAGGCCCAGTGTTCCGGTCAGGTTCAGCTTTTTGTAAATGGTCGGACGCCGCAAATCAGCATCGATCAGTAACGTCTTCCGGCCCTGCTCCGCATGCGCAATGGCAAGATGAACGATGGCTGTCGATTTCCCGGCACCGGGCTCTGCGCTGGTGATCAGGATCGATTTAATGTCGCGATCGAAGTCGGGCAGAACGATTGAATGACGCAGCGCGCGAATTGCCTCTTCGTAAGAAGAGATTCCCTGAAAGCCGCCCGAGTACACAACGGGCGTGTGCCCCTTCTTTGTGCGGCCGTCCGGCGGAGCGCCGCTTGCCCCGCTGTACTTTACCAACCGAGTGCCGTTTGCCGGTCCTGCGCCGTTATGCTCTAGTGTTGCGGCCACGGCCGGCTGCGGCGCTGTACTCGCAACTCTTCTCATCTCTTTCACCGCAGGCAATGTTCCCAAGACGCTTGTGCTCAGCGCCCGCGCAGCCTGCTCAGGATCGCGGATGGTATTGTCGAGCACGTCTGCAAGGATGGCGGCACAGATAGCCAGAACAGAGGATACGATGAACGCCAACAGCAAACTCAGCGCTGTTCGCGGGAAGACGGGGAGATCAGGGGGTCTCGCGAAGTCGGCTATGCGAATGGACGTATTTTGAAAACCGGCGTTGATTCCCGCTTCCCGGATGCGGCGTTCCAGATCGCTGTAGAGCTTTTTATCCGCCTCCGCATCGCGCTTGAGCTGCTGATACTCGAATGAATGCGCATTCAGCTGATCGTACTCAGCTTTGGTTTGAGCAAGCGCGTTCCGCAACATCTGCTCGCGGCTGACAGCCTCGCCGTAATCAGTATCGACTCGCTGGGCAACATTCGTTCGCATCTCGTCAAACTGCCGCTGAACTTCAGCTAAATCGTTCGCAGCCTTCCGGTATTCCTGGTGAGCAGGGCCGTAAATCGACGCGACATCCGCCAGGCGTTGTTTGGCCTGGTTTACGCGTTCATGCAATTTGTTCAGCTCCTCGCCTTGGCTTGAGACCTCAGCGGCGGCAACGGTTCCGCCCTGCATGGCGTTATTCGCGCTTTCCTTGCGCACACGGTCTGCCTGCGCAGCGGTGTACTCGGTATTCAACTGCAAGAGCCGCGATGAGAGGATGTCTGTTTTCTGCTCAGGGTTGATGACGTTGAGTTGCTGCTCGAATTTTGCAAGGGCCAGGCTTGACCGCTCCATCTTTGCTTTGAGCTCGTCGAGCTGCCGTTCCATAAAGGCGGAAAGCGCGCTGGAAGACCGGATGCGGATCTCAAAGGTGTGCTCCAGATATGACTGCGCAATGGCATTAGCAACGCCAGCCGCCAGTTGCGGATCAGGCGAGCGATAGCTGATATCGAGAATGTAGGTGTTGATGGGCCGCGTGATCTTCAGTTGTTTCAAATACACGGGTGCGCTGCTTTTCCTGCGCGCCTTCTCAGGCCCGAGTCTGGCGAGCTGCTGTTCGCGCTCCAATAAGTGAAAGCGTTCTGCAACCGGCCGGAGCACTGCATCGGAGTGAATGAGTTCAATCTGGGTGGCCATGAACGCGTCGGCATCATCGCCGTTAACAGCGCCCTGAGTAGCTTCCTGTCCAATCACGCCGACGGGCACGCGGCGGTCCACATCGATTTTTGCGGTCGCCTCATAGATAGGCGTCAAGCGGGAGCAAACCAGATATGTAGCCAGAAGGCAGGCTGCAATGAAGCCTAATATTTTCCATTTCTGCCGGAAGGCAACCAGCAGGTAGTGCGTCGGCGAGACAGAAGGGTAGGCAGCTTCAAATTCTGTATAGGGCAGCGGCAGGGCGTGCCGGGGAAGCCGGCGGGAATCGGCGAGCTCAGAGGAACCGCGCTCAAGTTGCTTCATTCGGAGCTTGTCGGATCTATCTCCAGATCAGCAGTCCGGATGCCGTGCTCGACCCGAATCCTGCCAGCCGGTCCAGGGTTTGCGCGGTCATCTTGCGGCCCTTGCTGTCGGGAACATAAAGGATATCGTTCGCGCGCAGCGGAACGTCCGGCGCTTTGCGATCCATGATTCGGCTGAGTTCAATTGGTATTTCACTGCGGCCGCCTTTGCCGGCTTCAGTCCGATAAATGAATGCCTGTTTGTTTGTGTAGGGAAGCAGGCCTTCCGATTGTGCGATGGCTTTCAGGACGGTGCTGTTGTTGCCATCCAGAATGGGGAAGGCGCCGGATTTTTTGACGTTGCCGACTACGTACACTCGGCCCACCGCCGGCACGCGAATTTCTTCCCCGCCGTGCAGGCGTATATTGAGCGTCGCGTCCGCATTGTCGATCAGTTCTTTGACAGGAATGCGCTGCAGCAATCCGGCGCTGTCGCTATCCCTTACATGAGACCGGCTTACCAGGATTTCGGCGCCAGCGTCGGCGCTGAGTCCTTCTGCCCTTGCCAGAGCGTCCAACAACGTAACATTTCCGACAGCTTGAAACGTAACCGGACGCCTCACGGCGCCCATGACACTAACCGGAACGCTGCGGTATTCGGCAACCGAGACGGAGACGACCGGCTGAACAAGGATTTGATCATCTACCAAGGCCTGCGATATCTCGGTTTCGATCTCTTCCGGAAGCTTTCCCGCCGCTTGAATTCTCTTTCTTAAAAGAGGCAAGGGGAGCACGCCACTGGCAGCTACCCGGAAGTTGCGCGTCAGTTCGGGGCAGTCTTCGACGGAGATGGAAAGCAAATCGTTTGGACCGACCTGCTGGGCCGGCAGGTTCATTTCGGGGTTGGCGGACGGCGGAGGAAGGCTCCTTTGGACCGTTTGACCTTTCATCAGCACGGCGAACGCCGCGAGAAGCAGAGCTACCTTTTTCATCCGGGGGTGTTGAACTATTCTACGCTTCCGAATCGGGAACTGCATAATCGCCGATGCCACAATGGAATCTCGTGACCCGTACATTTGTACAGATCGACAGTACTTTCGCCCACCCGCGATTGCCCGAGTGGCTTCGGAAGGGCGGGACGCATTTCGAATCTGTTCACGAGTTAAAGGCTCAGTTACGCGAGCGGCGACTGCATACGGTATGCGAGTCCGCACGCTGCCCAAATATTCACGAATGCTTCCATCGCGGCGCTGCGACTTTCATGATTCTGGGTAATTTATGCACGCGGGGATGCGGCTTCTGTTCTGTTCCCAAGGGTTCTGCGGCAAAGCGGGAGTTTTCAATAGATCCCGATGAACCGCGCAATGTCGCCGAAATGGCCGCGCGCATGGAGCTTCGGTACATCGTTATCACGAGTGTGAATCGCGATGATCTGCCGGATGGGGGCTCACAGCATTTCGCTGAGGCAGTGCGGCAAGTCCGGCTTGCGCTGCCGCAAGCCCGTGTGGAGGTTCTCACTCCTGATTTTTGTGGCAATCACAATGCCGTTGCCCGGGTCTTAGATGCCGGGCCGCACGTGTTCAATCACAACATGGAAACGGTGCGCCGCCTTTACCGCCGCGTGCGCCCGCAAGCCGATTACCTGCAATCGCTAGAAGTGCTCCGCTTCGCAAAACAGCACAATCCTGGAGTGCTCACCAAGTCCGGTCTGATGGTGGGTCTCGGCGAAACCGAAGAAGAGGTACAGCGGCTACTGCGCGACATCGTCAACTCTCAGGTGGATGTCGGGACCATTGGACAGTACCTTCAGCCGACTCGCCGTAACCTGCCGGTTGCCGAGTACGTGACCCCCGGACAGTTCGATGTGTATCGCGAATACGGTTTGTCGGTAGGGTTCAGAATGGTCTTCAGTGGCCCGTTTGTACGAAGCTCCTACATGGCCGAAACCGTCAGCGAAGCTTCCGGAATCCGCCCGGATCTCACCGCTTTCCGGTAATGAGTGCGACTAACAGGCCGAGGCTAAAGGCGCCGGCGGCTATGCCGAGCGGCTTGCGACGGACGTACGTACGCCAGTCGGTTGCTTCTTCCAGCTTTGATTCCAGTTCGCGGACGTGGATTTCCAGTCCCACTCTCTTGGTCGCAATCTCGTGCTCTATCTGGCTTGGGCTTTGACCCATTCTGCGTTCTCCTTAAGCGTATTAACCGTTTTCTCCGGAACCACTTGAATCCGGCGGAGGCGCGCCCGGCCGATTGTGAGCAGTATCCAGGCCAGCACTGCCGTACCCACAAAAACAATCAGCGCGGCCAGCCAAGCTGGTAGCGCGATCGCGATCGCCAGAAGGATTGTGGTCAGCAGAAGACCAATGGCGAACAGGCCGAGAACCGCACCCGCCACTGTCAACGGGAGGGCGCGAGCAAATTGCCTGGCCTCCGCGGTAAGTTCCGCTTTGGCTAACTTAATTTCAGAGCGGACGATCCCGGTTACGTCGCCCACCACATCTTGAAAAATCGAACTGATTGGTCTGTTGCTCTCTCCGTCCATATCGCCTTCCTAAATCAAAGCCGACGCAACACTTGACCCACCAGCAGTCCCGCCCCGGCTGCTACCAGGAGAGAAGTTCCGGGCCTTTCCCGGATGGCATCTTTGATGTCGAATTGGAGGAACGCTCGCGGATCGTTTTGCAAATCGGTAACTTTTTCCCTGATAATTCTCGCAGTAATGCCGACGTTTTTTCCAATGGTCGCGGCACACCGTTCGTAATCGTTTGTCTTATCAAGCATCGAAAACACCGTCTCGAAAGATGTCTAGCATGTGTGACTCCAATCCCCCGGCAGCGCCTGTCACTTTTCACAGGCCGCAGTCATCCAATACGGCGTGATATCTACTATTCGCGTGGTCACCGGCATCCTCTTTCTTAGCGCCGTGCTTACCTTTGGCGGGTGCAGCCGATCGACTGAATCGGCCGGCCAGCGTAGCGACGATGCAAATTCGCCTGCAGGCAAACTCGGGAAGGCCGCGCACACCGTCGCGGTTCACACTGAAAAGGCCGCTAAAGTAGCCGGTCAGAAGCTAGCCAACGCCGCTCACCAGGCGCATGAGGGATGGAAAGAGGCGGCGCGCGAAGATAAAGGGAAGGGCAAGTAGCTCCTCTCTGAATTGCGTCCATCCTTTCCTCCGTATTACCGGCGGGTTTTTCTCCACACCCTGCTCTGCATTTGGTCGGCGGTCTTGCTGCTTCTGGTTTTTCCGAAGTTCGATGTTCGCTGGCTGGCTCCGGTAGCACTTACTCCGCTGCTGTTCGCCCTGGCACGCACCCGCGACGGCTGGCAGCGGTTTGTTTACGGCTGGGCGGCAGGGATTTTTTTTTGGTTCTTCCTTTGCACGTGGATTCAGTTTGTCCTGGAAGTCCACGGAGGCATGGGCCGTTGGGGAGGCTGGGCCTGTTTTTTCCTGTTTTCGATCTTGAAAGGCCTCCATCTAGCTGTGTTTAGCTGGCTTGCCGGGCCGCTGATGCGCCGCGCCTACGCCATTCCCGCAGTCGCCGCGCTCTGGACTGGACTCGAACGGACCCACGGCACTTTTGGGTTCGCCTGGCTGCAGCTTGGGAATGCCGGGATCGCTATGTCCGTGCCGCTTCGCCTAGCGCCTTTTGTGGGCGTTTACGGACTTTCCTTCGTGTTCTGTATGCTGGCCGCCGGACTTTCATGTGTGGCTTTGCGCTATCCTCGCGTGCGCCTCGCCCCGTTACTCGCCCTGCCGTTCCTTTGGTTGCTGCCCGCGATTCCGGAAAACACTCGCGCGACTGATACTGCCTTGCTGGTGCAGCCGAACATCGATCCATCCCTGCAGTGGACCGGCCTGATGCAAGAGAAGACGGAGCGGCAGCTCAGCCTTTTGTCAAATGTGCTTCCGGCCCGGCTGGTCATCTGGCCGGAACTGCCCGCGCCGCTTTATTATTACAACGATCCCGAGTTTCACGAACTCGCTAGTCAAGTGGCGCGCCGCCATGGCTGGTTCCTGTTCGGGACGGTTGCTTATACGTCATCCAATCAGCCTCTGAATTCCGCCGTTCTGCTGGGCCCGGACGGTGCGGAATTGGGCCGTTACGACAAAATCGACCTTGTCCCGTTCGGCGAATTCGTGCCACCGTTGTTCTCCTTCGTGAATCGCGTGACAGACGAAGCCGGCGACTTTGTTCCGGGCCACGACGTAAAAGTTCTTCCCGCGGCCGGGCACAGACTCGGTGTGTTCATCTGTTACGAATCCGCTTTTCCGGACCTGGTCCGCCAGTTCGCGCAAAAAGGGGCTGACGTGCTCGTAAATCTATCGAATGACGCCTACTTCGGTCACACTGAAGCACGCCTGCAGCACCTGTTACTCGCCCGCATGCGTGCCGTTGAGAATCGCCGGTTTATTATCCGGTCCACAAACGACGGCCTGACGGCTGTTATTGACCCCGCGGGGCGCATCATCAAGCGCCTTCCGCCATTTGAAGAGCTGGCCGCATCCGTTCGATACGGGGTGGTTGAAGCACCCACGTTTTATGCCCGGCATGGCGACTGGTTTGCCTGGAGCTGCCTGATTATCGGTGTGGGGCTCGCAATCTTTAATCTCTTCCGCCCGGCCGCAAACACGTAACCGTTCTTCTGAACCGCGCCCACCAGGAAGCGGACCCAATCCCGTCAGGACTTCGGTTCGTTACCGGGGCCTTCCGCTGGCGCGGGCTGCTTCTCGTCCTCCTGGCTGTTCACGAAGTCGAGAATATCGAAACGCTTCACCTCGCGATCGGGGAAAAAGCTGTTGATCGCGGACTGCTCGTCGTCAAACATTTCGAATACAGTCGACAACTTCGTCAGAATCATGAGTTGCGCGCTGCGTTTTGAAAGATTCAGCAGCTTCAACGCACCGCCGGCCTCCTTCACGGAGGAATGGCCCAGGACCAACATGCCCAGTCCGGTGCTATCGACAAAATGGACCTGCTGCATGTCGAGGATCAGGTTTTTGCCCGCTCCCGCGACAAAGGCCGTAAACGCATCGCGCAGTTCGGCCGCTTCACTTCCGGCCACAATGCGGCCGCGAAGGTCGAAAATAGTGATCCCTTCTGTTTCCCGTTGCTGAATAGCAAGAGACATAATAGTGCTCTCACTATATCCGGTGCGCGCGCCGGATTGTTGGTAGAAATCCGTGGAGTGTATTCCACGGATTGCACGGTACATTGAGTATTGCGACTCCGCGACGAGGAGGAGACGTCGAGTGTTTGAGCACGCTTTCGTAGCTTTGCTGCAGACCCATGTTCCCGGACTTCCTGAGCATCGGGTCGCGAACATCTTCCGGCCGCTGGCAACTCCGGGCGCGGAGGAAAAAAACATTGCGCTACTGACTTTTGCCATCACGGGCGTGATCTTCGTGGTAGTTGCGGGACTGATCGTGTATACGATGTGGCGCTTCCGCCGCAAGCCCGGGGACGATGAGCACCAGGAGCCGCCGCAGGTCTATGGAAGCAACCAGATTGAAGTTGCCTGGACCGTAATTCCCATCCTGATTGTGTTCGTCTTGATCGGCGTTTCAGCGCGCGTCATTGCCGGCGTCCAAAACGCGAGTCCGCCCCCGGCAACCACGAAAGTGACGCTGGTGGGGCACCAATGGTGGTGGGAAGTGGATTATCCGCAGTTCAACGTGCGCACCGCAAACGAAATTCACGTGCCCGTTTCGCACGACGGAAATAACGCCACCTATTTGACACTGGAGAGTCTGGACGTCATCCACAGCTTTTGGGTGCCGCAGTTAGCCGGCAAAATGGACTTGATTCCAAACCGGCAGAATTTCACCTGGATCGATCCAAGCGAGCCGGGTGTCTACTTTGGCAATTGCGCCGAATATTGCGGAACACAGCACGCCAATATGCTGCTGCGGGTGATCGCCCAGGACCCCGCGGACTTTAACAAATGGGCCGCGAATGAAGCCAAGCCGGCGGTTGACGATCCGCAGGTCAGCGGAGATAAGATGACTTTTCAATCTCTCTCCTGCGTCAACTGTCATACCGTAAGAGGAACGCCCGCCGTCGGCCAGTTCGGGCCCGATCTGACGCACCTTATGAGCCGCCAAAACATCGCCGCGGGGGTGGTGAGCAACACCCCGGAACACCTGCGGGCCTGGGTGAACGATCCCCAAACGATCAAGCCCGGCTGCTTTATGCCCAGCATGAAACTTACCGATAAAGAGCTGGATCAAGTAGTGGCATATCTGGAGACCCTGAAATAGAGCGGAGGAGGCTATGGCTTCAATAGATTATCCACTCGAGCATCCAAGGCCAAAGGAGAAGACGTACTCTTCTTTCTCGGAAGCGCTGTATTCCTGGGTCGCAACCGTTGATCACAAACGCCTGGGGTTGATGTACGTGGTTTCGGCGCTCATCTTCATGATCATCGCCGGCATTATGGCCGTGGTGATCCGGCTGCAGCTCATGTTTCCGGAGAATCATCTGGTTGCCCCCGATACATTTAACCGGCTGTTCACCATGCACGGGACCACCATGGTCTTTCTTCTGGGAATGCCGATGGTTGCTGGATTTTCGAACTACTTTGTTCCGTTGATGATCGGGGCGCGAGATATGGCGTTCCCGCGAATGAACGCCTTCGGCTTCTGGATTTTCCTGTTCGGCGGTTTCCTGCTCTACTTCAGCTATATCGGCGGCGGCGGGCTGGGAGGCGCCGGTTCGGCTCCCGATGTAGGGTGGTTTGCCTATGCACCGCTAACGTCCAAAGCGTTTTCGCGAGGGGCGGCTACCGATTATTGGATTCTCGGAATCCTGGTTTCAGGCGTGGGCAGCATCGCCAGTGCAATTAACGTGATTGCCACCACCATTTCGCTGCGCTGTCCCGGCATGACACTCAGCAGGATGCCCATGTTTGTGTGGGTGATGCTGGTTGATTCCTGGCTGATTCTCATTGCGCTTCCTCCGCTGAATGCGGCGCAGATCATGCTGCTGATGGACCGGCACCTTGGTTCCAACTTTTTTGAAACGCAGGCGGGCGGCTCGGCGGTTTTGTGGCAGCACTTTTTCTGGATCTTCGGGCACCCGGAGGTCTACATTTTGATCTTCCCGGCATTCGCAATCCTGTCGGAGGTCATTCCAGTCTTTTCCCGCAAGCCGATTTTCGGCAAGCCGGCCATGGTAGGCGCGGTAGTAGCGATCGGCTTCATCAGCCTGGGCGTCTGGGCGCATCATATGTTTGCGATTGGAATGACGGCTTGGTCGAATACGTTTTTTGCGGCGTCCAGCATGCTGGTCGGCGTTCCCACCGGAATCAAGATTTTCAATTGGACTGCGACGATGTACGGCGGTCGAATCCGCTACACCACCGCGATGATGTACTGCTGCGCATTTCTGCTGCAATTTCTGGTTGCCGGTCTCACAGGCATCATGCTGGCGGTCGCGCCATTCGATTGGCAGTTGCACGATTCCTATTTCGTCGTCGCGCACTTTCATTTCACGCTGATTGGCGGCACCGTGTTCGGATTAATGGCCGGAATGTACTATTGGTTCCCGAAGGTGAGCGGCAAGCTGCTGAACGAAAAACTTGGGAAATGGAATTTCTGGCTTTTTGTGATCGGGTTCAATATGACGTTCATCACCCTGCATTTTGCGGGGTTCCTCGGAATGCCGCGGCGTATCTATACCTATGCGCCGAACCGGGGCTGGGACGCCATTAACTTCATCGCTTCGATAGGCGCGCTGATTCAGGCCGCTGCCGTCGCCTGCTTTGTCTGGAATGTTTTGTACACGTTGAAGAACGGTGAGCCCGCCGGGGACGATCCCTGGGATGGCTGGACGCTGGAGTGGGCAACCACCTCTCCGCCGCCCGAGTATAACTTCGAAAAGCTGCCTGTCGTTCGCAGCAGCCGGCCTCTTTGGGATCTAAAGCATCCGCAGGATCCGGATTGGAAATTCGAATAGAATATGGCCGATAACGAAGTATTGACCGCCGACGCGCTCACCTTAGAGGAGCACTGGGCGCCTCCCGATCGCGGCAAGGTCGGAATCATTTTTCTGATTATCACGGAAACGGCGCTGTTTTCCATCTTCGTGGCGGCGTACCTGGTCTATATCGGCAGGAGCCTGGTGGGGCCCTACCCGAGAGACGTTCTGGAAATTCCGATCATCGCCACCATCTGCCTGCTTTCGAGCAGCCTGACGGTTTATCTGGCCGAGCACGCATTGTCGAAAAACGAGCTGGGCCGGTTCAAGTTCTGGTGGATCGTGACCATTTGCCTTGGACTCGAGTTTCTGGTGGCGACCGGCTTGGAATGGAAAAAGCTGATCTATGAAGATCATCTGACCATCAGCACGAATCTGTTCGGCTCAACCTTCTATTCATTGGTCGGCCTGCATGCGAGTCACGTGACGGTGGGAATGATCTTCCTTCTGATCGTGCTGGCCGTCACGCTCATGGGGTTTCCCATTCAGACCCAATTCAGGCGTGTTCTCTTTCTCTCGTGGTACTGGCACTTCGTTGACGCAGTCTGGGTGGTCGTGTTCACGGTAGTGTACATCATCGGCAGATAAATCGGCAGATAAGGGGATCGCGTCATGTCACACGAAATGCATCACGGAGAGGCGGGAGAGCGGACGGAGCAGTCGCATATCGAACTGCCTCACCCAACCTTCTGGCCCATGGTGTTTGCGTTTGGCGTTACACTGCTCTGCGCGGGATTGCTGACTCACTGGGTTGTAAGCGCGGTGGGCTTTGTGCTGGCGTTCCGGGCGGCGCTCGGTTGGTGGCACGATTTAATTCCTGTCGAAAAGTACGAGGAAGTGCCGATTGACCCGGCCCACCGGCCCGCACCCATCACAGTGGAGACGCGCACGGTGGTGCGGCTCAAATTAGGCGAATCCGGGCACCGCGTTCGCATCCCCGAAACCGTCCATCCCTACTCGGCAGGCATCAAGGGCGGTTTAGCGGGCGGGGTTGCCATGGCCGCGCTCGCTTGCTTGTATGGCCTGATTGCGCAACACAGCATCTGGTACCCGATTAACCTGCTGGCCGGAGTTGTGATTCCGAATCTGGGGTCGGAGTCGATCGAACAATTGCGCGCGTTCAATGGTCTGGCTTTCGCGGCGGCGTTTATCGGGCACGGAATCATTTCCATGCTTATGGGGATCGTCTACGCAGCGCTTTTGCCGATGTTTCCCAAGTACGCGCCTTTTTGGGCGGGCATTCTCATGCCGCTATTCTGGAGCGGCCTGGTGGCAACCACTCTGGGTATTCTCAATCCGCTTTTGAACCAGCGGATCAGTTGGCCCTGGTTTATCGCCTGCCAGCTCGCATTTGGTTTGGTAGGCGGCTACGTGATCGCGCGAAGCACGAATATTCACACCATGCAGTCGTGGAGCATGGCGGAACGCGCCTACATCGACGCGCCCGGTATCAGGCCGCCCAAAGAGGACTCGACTAAGTGAGCAACAGCGGGCCGTTTTTGTACGTGTTGGCCAGTATCGGCGGCGCTGTTCTTCTGATGACGGCTTGCGAGCCGCCCGGCAAGCCCAAGGTGGAGATTGCTCCCGCGGACGTAACTGATTTCAAAACGCTGTACAGCGAGAACTGCTCAGCGTGCCATGGAATCAATGGGCAAAATGGTGCTGGGCGTCCGCTCAACGATCCTTTGTATCTAGCTGTGATCCCGCAGCAGACGCTGCAGAACATAATCGAAAACGGCCGCAAGGGAACGGCGATGCCGGCATGGGCACGCAGCCAGGGAGGGCCGTTATATCCGAAGCAAATCACAGCGCTGGTGGACGGAATTGAGAAGAATTGGGCGAAGCCAGTAAGCCTGCACGGCGTGGCAGTCCCAAGCTACAGCGCGGGCAACGCCACGGGAGATCCTGTCCGGGGCAGGAAGTTGTTCGGACGAGACTGCTTCATGTGCCATGGCAAAGGCGCGCCCATCGGCTCGGTCACGGACCCAACCGTTCTTGCGCTGGCAAGCGATCAGTACCTGCGAACTTCGATACTTTTCGGGCGGCGCGATTTTGGGATGCCGAACTTCCGCACCTTGAACCTGGGCCACGCGCTGAGCGATGAGAACGTGACAGATTTAGTCGCTTACCTATCTTCCTTCCGGCCAACCAATGCGCCGAGCGCCAGGCAGAACGAAAAAACAGCGCCCGCTGGAGAAAAGGGCCAAGGGAACACGGGCGGCATGCAGGCCGGGCAATCAGGCGGCCGTGTAAACGATCTCGGAACAGGAGCAACCGGGCCCGCTTCGAGTGGCAATCAAGGCAGCGGCCACGGCCCCGGCAGTCCAACCAAGCAAGGCAAACAAGGAAACACATCGGGAAGCAGCCAAAGAGGTGTGAAATGACGGAAGACTCGAAACAGAACGGGAACCAGGCGGGACCGGAGCCCACCCGGCGCGACTGGCTGTTCAGGGCAGGGGTGGCAGTGAACGTGGCCGCGGGTGTAATTCTGGCAATCCCGCTGGTTGGCTTTGTGTTTTCAAGCTTTGTTCAACGCAAGGATCCCCGCAGTTGGATCTCGCTTGGGCATCTGGACAACTTCCCTGAGCAGTCGACGCGTATCGCGACGTACCGCAACCCATACACGCGTCCCTGGGACGGCCAGACAGCCGATATTCCGTGCTGGGTCCGCCGGCTGCAAGGGAACACGTTTCAGGTGTTCGCCATCAATTGCACACACCTTGGTTGTCCCGTGCGCTGGTTTCAGGAATCCGGTTTGTTTTTGTGTCCCTGCCATGGGGGCGCCTACTACGAAGACGGATCGCGTGCCGCTGGCCCACCGCCGCGCGGCCTTTATCAATACGATTACAAAGTGGAGAGTGAGCAGCTTTGGGTGAAGGGCGGCGAGATGCCGACGCTGTCGAACCCGGTGTAGGAACAGAAGCAGATGAACAGTCTGAGGAAATTGGCGGTTTGGCTCGACGAAAGACTACATCTGACGGCGCTCTACGCTTCGACCGCCGGACATGAAGTTCCCGCGAGCTCAGGCAGTTGGTTCTATGTATTCGGCAGCGCCACCCTGCTTTGTTTCATCATTCAGGTTATTACGGGCGCGTGCCTGGCCTTCGTCTACATTCCTTCCACGAATGAAGCCTACACCAGCCTGCAATATCTAAATCACGCCCAGTTCTGGGGTTGGTATCTGCGCGCCGTCCATTATTGGGGATCGAATTTCATGGTCGCCCTGATGTCGGCGCACATGATCCAGGTTTTCCTGTTCGGTGCTTACAAATATCCGCGGGAGCTGACCTGGGTGAGCGGCATTTTTCTCCTTTTGGCAACTCTCGCTTTGGCTTTCACTGGCCAGGTGATGCGTTTCGATCAGGACGCGTATTGGGGTCTGGGGATCGGCGCCTCCATTCTGGGCCGCATTCCGTTTGTCGGCGCCGGGCTCGTTCACCTTGTCCTGGCCGGACCCATAATCGCGGGCGAAACGTTATCCCGGTTTTTCACCCTCCACGTATTCATCATCCCTGGGATTCTGATTGCGATCATTGGGATGCATTTGCGGCTGGTCCTGACGAAGGGCATTAACGAATACCCCAAGCCCGGCCATCCGGTTCACCGCTCTACCTACGACGCCGAGTACGCGGACATTCTGCGCAAGGAAGGCGTTCCGTTCGTTCCGAACGCCATCGGCAAAGACCTAATTTTTGCGGCGCTCGTTATTATCGGCATTCTGGGGGCAGCCCTGGTTTTCGGCCCGAAAGGCCCGCACGGCCGGCCCGATCCAACCATCGTAGACACAGCTCCTCAGCCGGATTTTTACTTTCTGGCCATCTATGCCGCGCTCGCGCTCCTGCCCGATTGGATGGAGGCCTGGGTGATGTTCGGCGCGCCCGCCATCGCGCTTGTCATCCTGCTGTTTCTCCCTTTTTATGCGAATCAGGGAGAGAAGAGCGCCAGGCGCAGGCCCATCGCGGTGCTGGCAGTCGTTTTCATTGTGATGGTAATCGCCATATTGGCGTACATGGGTTTGACGGCGCCTTGGTCTCCGAAGATGTCGGCCTGGAGCGGCGATCCCATTCCGGTTGAATACCTGCGCGGCCGCACGCCGCTGGAACTGCACGGCGCGATCTTACTCCAAAATAAGCAGTGCCGTAATTGCCATGCGCTCGGCGGCGAAGGCGGCGACCGTGGTCCGGCACTGGACGCCGTGGCCACACGTCTGACGAAGAACGAAATGATACGGCAAGTGATTCAGGGCGGCGGCAATATGCCGTCTTATGGAAAGAAGCTGACGCCGGAAGAAGTGGAGGCGCTGGTTGCTTATATGCAAACTCTGCATCCGAAGAATGTGCCGCCCGTTCGGAACTCGAACCAGCCCGAGAATCATCTGCCGAGGGACGTGGCGAATCTGAGGATACCTCTGCCGCGAGCCGCGAAGCAGTAGTATTGTGCAATCTTTAGCAAGCGCCGCACTCCTCTCGTGGACGCTGGATATCCGCGGAATTGCTCTTCTATTAATGGTTGCGCTGATATACGTGCGCGGTTGGGTTCGTGTGCGGCATCTGCTTCGGGACACAAGCGACTTCAACCGGCTGTATGCCTTTCTCGCCGGCCTTGCCGTTCTGTTCGTGGCGACGGAATCGCCGCTCGATACATTCGACGGCCTGTTTCTCTCCGCGCATATGGCGCAGCATTTGCTGCTGATGATGGTGGCGCCGCCGCTCATCCTGCGAGGCGATCCGGTAATTCCAATCCTGCGCGGCTTGCCGAGGCGCTTCGTCAAAGAGGGATTGGGCCCGTTTTTGACCTGGGCGCCCTTGCGGCGAATAGGGGATCTCATCACAGCTCCTCTTTTCGCGTGGTTCGCCTTTGCGTTCAGCACGATCTTCTGGCACACGCCGAAATTCTATGAGCTAGCGCTGCACTCCAGCTTTTGGCACGGCTTCCAGCACGCCTCGTTCTTCTGGACCGGGGTCCTGTTCTGGTGGCCGATTATTCAGCCCGGTCCAGGCAGGCCGAAGTGGCCGACTTGGATCGCCATTCCTTATTTGCTGTTTGCCGACATTTTGAATACAGCGCTCTCGGCATTCTTCGTGTTTTCGGGGCATCTGCTCTATCCGACATACGAAGCAGTTCGGGCGAGCAGCTTAAGCGTCCAGGACGATCAGACACTGGCGGGCCTGATCATGTGGGTCCCGGGATCGCTGATCTATCTTGTCCCGGCGTTTGTGTTTGTCCTTCGGATCTTCTCGACTCCGCAGATGGCGGCAGCGGCTCCAGTGAGAGTTCCACGCCGCCCACGAAGTGCCGCCCTTCGCGCGCGTTCTGTCCTTCCGCGCATCAGACGCGTAGCCCAAGCGGTCATGCTGCTGATCGCCATCGCGGTCATGGCGGACGGGTTTTTCGGTCCACAGGTGGCGCCCCTGAATATGGCCGGGGTGCTGCCATGGATTCACTGGAGAGCCCTGTCCATCGTGGCGCTGCTGGCAGTGGGCAATCTGTTTTGCATGGCGTGTCCGTTTATGTTGGTGCGGGACATTGGCCGCAAGTTCTTGCCGGCCCGGCTGCGGTGGCCGAGACAACTGAGGAACAAATGGATGGCGGCGGGCCTGATTGCCATTTACTTATGGGCTTATGAAGCGTTTGGGATATGGAACAGCCCGTGGCTGACGGCCTGGATCATCGCCGGATATTTTCTTGCCGCGATACTTGTCGATGGCCTGTTTCGGGGAGCGACGTTCTGCAAATACGTTTGCCCGATCGGACAGTTTCATTTCGTGAGCTCATTGATTTCACCGAAAGAAGTAGCGATAAAGAAACCGGAAGTTTGCAGGAGCTGCGCGACACATGACTGTATTCGAGGGAACGAGCGCGCGCGCGGCTGCGAGCTCTATCTTTTTCAACCGAAGAAGAGCGGAAATCTGGATTGCACCTTCTGCCTGGATTGCGTGAAGGCGTGCCCGCATGAGAATGTATCGTTGGTGTCCATCATGCCCGCGAAAACGCTGCTCGCGGACCCGTACCGGTCTTCGATCGGGAAACTATCGAAGCGGACCGACATTACAGCGCTGGCTCTGCTGGTCGTCTTTGGCGCTTTTGTGAACGCTGCCGGCATGGTGAGTCCCGTGGTGGCCTGGGAGCATTCCGTGCCGGTGAATATCGGGATGTTCGTCCTTCTTGGCGCACTTGTTCTTCCGGCGTTGGTCGTTCTGAGTTCGGGGGCCTTGAACCGCCTCAGTAATGCCCGGTTGAACGTACAAGATTTTGCGCGGCGCTCCGCATTATCGCTAGTGCCTGTGGGCGTGGGGATGTGGGCGGCACATCTGCTGTATCATCTGGCGACAAGTTTTGGCGCGGCGTGGCCGGCGATTGAACGAGCAGCAACCGGCACTGTTACGTCGATCGCAATGCCGTCCGCTCCCGGATGGCTTGCGCCCACGCAGATTCTGCTGCTGGATGCCGGGCTTCTGCTCACTTTATATATTGCGTGGCGGATTGCTTCTCAATATGCGAGCAAAACTCGCGGAATACTGGCACTGGTTGCCCCTTGGGCCGTGGCGTCGTGTGCTCTTTATGCCGCGGGCATCTGGATCTTGTTCCAGCCGATGCAGATGCGGGGAATGCTGCACTGAAACGATCCGGCTGCTATCTTGCGGGCCTGCTGCTCCTTACTGGAATGCTGTTTGGCGACGGCGGCACGCTACAGTTTCACAAGCAAGCCGGACCATTCGCCATCACACTGTTCAGCTCGCCCACGCCTCTCCGAGGGGGCCGCGCGGATCTCAGCGTTATGGTTCAAAAGGCGGCCGACAGGTCATCGGTCCAGAACGCAAGCGTGCGGCTGCATTTGAGAAAGGCGGAGGCGGGCAGCATTGTCGAGGTTTTCGCTCCGGCAACACACGCCAAGGCAACGAATAAGTTGTTATATGCGGCGCAAGTTACTTTGCCCAGTGCCGGAGAATGGCGAATAGATATCGAGGTTAGCGCCGCGGGTACAACGTCAAGTGCTTCCGGCCAGATAGATGTGCTGCCTCCGCAAGCTGCGGCGACGAGCTACTGGGGCTATTTCGCACTCGTCCCGTTTGTGATCCTTCTTTTCGTGTTAAACCGCTGGTTGAAGCGCAGGCGGCAGGTCACATATCCGCGAGTACGGCCATAGCCGCATTGCGCCCGTTGATGGCGTCGCCTCTCTGCACTCATCGGCCGCCCGCCCCCGTATGTGAATCAAAAACGCACCCTAGTTAAGCAGCTATACATCCGTAAGCAGATCTAAGGTCTTGCCGAACGGGGACGATAAGGGCACTATGGATGTCCTTTCGCCGCCTGTAAAGCGCGCTGAAAACTTCGAATCGGCCGGCGAGCGGCACCGAGTCCTCCAGTACCGGGTATTCCTTGTCGACACGCCAGAGCAGTTGTTTTGTTACGGAATGATTCTGTATTCTGAGGCTCCGGGACGATAAGCTTATGAAGCTGAAATCCGAGGCAGACCCATTCAAGCGTTGTCCGTCTCCACTGCTGCCCAGAATTTCCGGCCGATGGGAGGCGCTCAGCTCCCGTGGAATCGAAAAGAAGCCGACGCCTCGCTACTTGCAGCACGTCATGCTCGGGGAAGCACTCCACAAAGCCCGGGGACATGTGCTGTCGCTCTGCGGATTCTTGTTGGTTTTGCTTCTTTTCTATCTCGCCGTCAGGTTGGGGATCCGGTTTCCGCCAGCTACTCATGGGAACTGGCCATTTCGGCTCGACTATCTGCTCTTGACCCCATCCCTCGCCGTAAATCTGTTGGCTTTCGGGGTCTTGGTCTATGTAATCAACGGCCGTGGCGGTCTTGCTTATTTAAAGAGCTACTTGAAGCACGATGCGACTGCAAACATCGGTGCCGCAGTCATTGGCCGGCAAACCCTGTTCGAGCTTCTGCCCCCCCTTCCGGTGCGCCCAATCGTGTTCTTGGGTGACAGCCTCACTGCGTCCTGTGAATGGAGAGAGATGTTTGGGAACCGAAGCCTAATTCTGAACCGAGGGATCGGGGGTGATACAAGCGCCGGGGCATGTATGCGCGCTGAGTCAATCGCCGCCCTGCATCCGCTCGCTGTTTTCCTCATGATCGGTACAAACGACCTTCAGATGCTCCGCTGTAGGCCCGAACAGACCGTTTCGAATTGGCGATCAATCATTGAGCTGATCCATCTAAAGTCGCCAAATACAACCGTTTACGCACAGAGTATCTTGCCAACCGTCGCCACGAAATTCAATCAGTGGAGTGAGCTAGTTAATCAACAGTTGCCGCGGCTCGCGGATGGTCGATCTGTCGTGTTTGTGAATCTAAGGCCTGCCTTTCTGCTTGATAACTCGCTCAACCCGGAGTACACGCCTGATGGTATCCACCTCAACGGCAAGGGCTATTTGGTCTGGAAGCGACAAATCGAGACGATCGTGCAGGAGTTGATCCGCGTACAAGGTCTCAGCGAAAAGCGGCGCACCTTGGCGACCGGTCAGAATCGCTACGCATGAGAAGGCTCGATCGACCGTAAAGTTGTGAATTAGTGTTTAGGAAATATATCTACGAGGTGTTGACTTGTTAATTATCACGAACTATTGGGCTTCGTTCCCTAAGTCTTGGACTGCATCAACTGGTCTTTCAGGCACGAGTGTAAGTGAAGTCCGCACTCTTGCTGATTGCATGAAATATCGCGATCGGCCAAATGCAATCTTTCTCATCAATTGCGATCCAAAACTCTTGTATCAATTGGCGGCTACCTTCAGCCTCCTGCCCGCGTATCGCAAGCCTCTGATTTCTGTGGATTTAGTCCTACGCCGCCCTTTGCAGCCATCAGATTATCTTACTCGTGACTTTAAGCGGCTCTTGCTTCGACGTGTAGATCACCACATTCTTTTTCATAAGGACGTCACCGGCTACCAGGAGAGTTACGGAGTTTCCCCGGAACGGTGTTCGTTTGTGCCGTTCAAGGCTAGCTTGCCACTCGCTCGGGATCCCGCTGCATCGTCGGACGGTGAGTACGTTCTTTGTTACGGTCGGTCGCAGCGGGATTGGAAAACGTTTTTCGAAGCTATGAAGTGTGTACCGTATCCCGGTGCGACCTCCCTTCTTTCCTTACCGGAGAAGCTGGCCCGACGACCGGACCTGTTGCCCAAGAATGTGCGGTTACTGGAGGATGAAAACACCCAGAATGCGCAGGTGCGAATTATAGGCGGGGCTAAACTGGTGGTTCTCCCGATATTGAAATCAAATATGGCAGCTTCGGGTCTAAGCATCGGACTTAATGCCATGGGATTGGGGAAGTGCGTTATCGGATCTGAAGGGCCAGCGTTTACAGGCATCTTCTCGGATGAATTGCTTCTAGTGCCTGCCGGTGATCCAGGAGCACTCGCTGAAATGATTCGCCTTGCTTGGGAGGATGATGAACTGCGGCGCGCTACTGCGATGCGCGCTTATGAATACGCCTTGAAGGCCGGCGGGCGAGACGAACTGTTTCAGCGCGTGATCGACTCGGCAGCACTCTGGTATCAAAGGCAGCTAATTCCCCAGGGGGCCCAGATTTTGAATGAGGCTGGGTAGGTGCGCGGCATTTAAGCGGGGCCGAAGCAACCTCTCCCGATTGGCTCTCTTTCGCGCTCCCCCCAGGCTGAAGCTTTTCTAATCACCTATCCGCGAGTACGGCCATAGCCGCATTGCGCCCATTGACCGCGATGACGCTTCCGCCGGGGTGGGTGCAGGCGCCGCAAAGGTAAACACCGGGCATCGGCGTTCGATAGTGCAGGCGATCGCTCCACATATAGGGCGGCAAGCACTCGCCCTGAAAGATATGGCCGCCGGTCAAGCCGACCTTTTTCTCAATATCGGGAGGGCCAAGAGCTTCCGCTTCGATGACTGCCTCGGGAATGTTGCTACAGAAACGCGAAAGTGCGGCGAGCGCGCGATCCCGGGCGGCCGGGCGGTGCTGATCCCAATCCCCGTCGGCAAATGCGTAGGGCACGTACTGGGAAAAGACGCTCATGGTATGCGTGCCTTTGGGCGCGACAGAGCGATCGTGCGCACTCTGGAAGTAAAGCTCTGTCCAAAGATGTTCGGGCAGTTGTCCGTTACGCGCACTGGCATAGCTGTCGTTCCACTGCTGTTTGTTCAGCGGCGTGTTGATTTGGCCGAAATGGTGCGGCTGGCAGGTTCCGGGGCGTGCGCGAAAATTCGGCAATTCGCGCAGCCACACATTCAGTTTCAACGTGCAGCCGGTAATGGGGATGGATTCTACTTGCTCGCGCCAACGTGCATCCGCTGAACCGGCAAGGAGCCGAAGCGTTGTGCGCGGGTCGGTATTTGAGATGATAACCTCCGCGCGGATGGGTTCGCCGCTTTCGAGTACGACTCCTTCGCCGGGGATGATCTCTGCGACGCCTACGCCGGAGGCGATGACCGCACCTGCTTCTTGCGCGGCATTGGCGATAAAGAACGAGACCATGCCCATGCCGCCCTGGACATAACCCCACGCACCGGGGAGTCCGCCGAGGCGGCCGGAAGAATGATGAAAACGTATGGACGCAGTGCCCGGATCGAACGGGCTGGCATTCGTTCCAATGATGCCCTGGCCCAGGTAGGCGATCTGAAGCCGCTCATCGGAAAAATAGCGCTCAACAAATTCAGCCATGGACCATTCAAAGAGCAGCGCGCGAGCTTCCGGGTCGTTTCCGAGGCGATCTTCAATCTGTTCACGCGTGGGCGGCTCGCCGATCCACATATCGCGTGTGCCTGGGGGCCGGATCGCATCGCGAGTGCGGCTCATGACATCGTTCATGGCGCGCCAGCCGTTCACGTCACGCGGAGAAATATGGGCAATTTCGCTTTCGCACTGCTCGTCATCATCGTAGAGTTGCACGCTGCTGCCGTCTTCGAAAGGGACAAAGAGTCCGTTGCTGGCCGGAGTCCAGGAGTAGCCGCGTTCAGGAAGGTTCAGCTCTTCGATGACGAGTGGATGCAGAAGACCGGCAAGATAGGCGCATGGCGAAAGGCGAACGCCCGGCCACGGCTCTTCGATGGTGCATGCGCCGCCGATCCGTTCGCGCGACTCCAGAACGAGAACACGCTTGCCGGCCCGGCCAAGATAGGCGGCACATGTGAGGCCGTTGTGCCCCGCACCGACGATGATTGCGTCCCACCGCTGGGCAGCCAGTTCACGGACAGGAGCCGGTAATCCGACCAGGCCGAGAGACTCGACGGCGGAACGGGATTCCCTAAGGAGCGGCATGAGAAATCTGTTACGGTATGAATGTGACGGTGCTACTCGAAAAAGCCATCCAACAGGTCGAGGCGCTTACTAAGGACGAGCAAGACGCGATCGCATCGCAGATTTTGGATTCCATTTCCGATGAAGAAGCTTGGCGACTTAGGTTCGAAAACAGCCGCAAACTGGAGTGGCTGGCCAAAGCAGCACGCGATGAGTTCGCACGGGGCGAAACGCGTCCTCTTGAAGAACTTCTCTGATTAAATCTCGAACGACGCGAGAATTTCGCGAAGGTCTCGCAAAACTCACTCCTGAGGTAAAGCGAGACGCTATGAAAGCGTTTCGCCTCTTTCAACAGAACCCGCGTCACCCGAGTCTTCAGTTCAAGAAGCTCGAGAGTGCCATCAATACGTACTCGGCGAGAGTGAGCATCGGGTGTCGCGCGCTCGCTACGCTGGACGGGGATACCGCTATTTGGTTCTGGATTGGTAGTCATGCTGAGTACGATCGGCTAATCTGAGTAACGCGAGACGGAAGCACACACCGGCTACCGCCCTGGTTTTCTTATGCCGTGCGTTGCGCTTCGGCCTTACTCTCGTCCGCAATGGCGGCTTGCGCGGCTGCTAATCGCGCAATGGGCACACGATACGGCGAGCAGGAGACGTAGTTCATCCCCATCCGGTAGCAGAACTCAACGGAGCTCGGCTCGCCGCCGTGCTCACCGCAAATACCGATCTCGATATCGGGCCGGGTTTTTCGTCCAAGCTTGACAGCGAGCTCGATAATTTTACCGACGCCATCCTGATCGAGAACGGCAAACGGATCTGCTTTGAAAATTTTAAGGTTCTCGTACTGCTTTGAAAACTTCGTGTAGTCGTCGCGCGATAGGCCCATGGTGGTTTGGGTCAAATCATTCGTTCCGAAGCTGAAGAAATCCGCTTCCCGGGCCACTTCGTCCGCCGTAAGAGCTGCGCGCGGGATCTCAATCATGGTCCCGACGTAGTACTTCAGGCCCTCCATGCCAGCCCCGCCGAGAACCTCTTCAGCAACCTTGACGACGATCGCCTTCTGGTTTTCTAGCTCTTTCACGTTGCCTATGAGCGGAATCATCACCTCGGGAATGACCTTGACGCCCTTCTTCGCCACCTGCACGGCCGCTTCGAAAATGGCGCGCACCTGCATTTCGGTCACTTCGGGATAGGTGATGCCCAGCCGGCAGCCGCGATGGCCCAGCATGGGGTTGAATTCGTGCAGTTCTTCGACGCGTTCCAGCAGCTCGGGAAGATGTTTCTTTAGCTCGCCGACGCTGATGCCGTAAGTCGCCGCCATCTCCTTCTTCTCTTTTTTTCCCGCGCTGGGAAGCTTGGCGATATCCACCATCAGGTTCTCGCGCTTCGGCAGGAATTCGTGCAGTGGCGGATCGAGCGTGCGGATCACTACCGGGAAGCCGTCCATTGCCTCGAACAGTCCGGCGAAATCTTTGCGCTGCATGGGTAGCAGCTTCAGTAACGCCTTCCTGCGCGCCTTCTCATCGCGCGCCAGAATCATCGCCTGCATATGAGCGATGCGGTCTTCGGCGAAGAACATATGCTCGGTGCGGCAAAGTCCGATTCCCTCCGCTCCGTAAAGTCGGGCTTGCTTGGCGTCGCGCGGAATGTCGGCGTTGGCACGCACGCCAAAGCCGCCGCGAAACTCATCGGCCCATTGCATGAAGGTCGCGAAGTAATGCGATTTCGGATCGGGATCGTTGGTCTTGCACTGTCCCAGGTAGACTTCTCCCAGTGTGCCGTCGAGCGAGATCCAGTCGCCCTCCTTCAATGAAAGTTTCTTCCCTTCGAAGAGAATAGTAGCCTGCTTCTTCGCCTCATCCACGGCAACCGATGATGCGCCTACGACACAAGGCCGGCCCATACCGCGCGCCACAACGGCAGCGTGACTGGTGAGCCCGCCGACCGCCGTTAGAATGCCCTTGGAGACATCCATGCCATGAATATCGTCCGGAGTTGTTTCTTTACGAACGAGAATAACGGGGCCCTTCGCCGCCAGTTCTACGGCATCTTCCGACGAAAATGCTACGCGGCCGACGGCAGCTCCGGGCGAGGCCGGCAGACCCGACGCAATCTTCTGAAGACCTTTGCGCATGGCGGGGTCGAGAACAGGGTGGAGGAGCTGGTCGAGTTGATTTGGGCCGACACGCTGAACCGCTTCGCGTTTTGAAATCAGCCCTTCTTCCACCATGTCAACGGCTATGCGAACGGCTGCGGGACCGGTTCGCTTGCCGTTGCGGGTCTGCAGCATGTACAGTTTGCCTTCTTCAATGGTGAACTCAAAATCCTGAACATCGCGGTAATGCCGTTCAAGTTTCGAGGTGATTTCGCGAAGCTGCCGATACGCTTCGGGCATCACCTGCTCCAGTTCGGCAATGGGCTGCGGAGTGCGGATTCCCGCCACGACATCTTCGCCCTGCGCGTTGACCAGGAACTCGCCGTAAAAGATTTTTTCACCGGTGGAAGGATTGCGGGTGAAGCCGACGCCGGTGCCGGAGTTATCTCCCATGTTGCCGAAAACCATGGCCTGCACGTTTGCAGCAGTGCCGATGGAATCCGGTATCTTTTCCATGCGGCGATAGTAAATGGCCTTCGGCGTATTCCAGGAATTGAACACCGCATCGCGAGCCAGCGTGAGCTGCTCCAACGTGTTCTGCGGGAAGTCGCTTCCGGTTTCCTTCTTCACCAGCTTTTTGTAATCGTCGATGATGCCCTTGAGGTCGTCCGCGCTCAGATCCGTATCCAGCTTGGCCTTGATTTTGGCCTTGCGCGCATCGAAGATGTGATCGAACTTCGCCATATCGATGTGCAGCGCCACTTCACCGAACATTTGAATAAAGCGGCGATAGCAATCATAGGCGAAGCGCGGATTCCCTGTCTTTCGCGCCAGACCCTCGGTGGTGGCATCGTTCAGTCCCAGGTTGAGGATGGTGTTCATCATGCCCGGCATCGAGAACTTCGCGCCGGAGCGAACGCTGAGAAGCAGCGGATCGTCCACCCCGCCCAGCTTCTTGCCCATCTGATGCTGCAGCTTTTCCAGAGCACTGTGAATCTGTTCATCTACTCCATTCGGAACCCGGTTTCCGTTTTCGAAAAATAGGCTGCAAACTTCAGTCGAAATCGTGAAGCCTGGAGGGACCGGTACACCAGCCTTGCTCATTTCGGCGAGACCCGCGCCCTTCCCGCCAAGCACATCGCGCATATTTCCATCGCCCTCGGCCGCGCCTCCGCCAAACGAGTAAACTTGTTTCTTCATCTGTAATATGTATCCCCTAACTTGTGACGATTTCGGAAAAATCAGCGATGGTTGAGAACTCCGTCAGCAGGTTGTAAAGCAAAGTAAGACGGTTCTGCCGGATCGCTGGGTCTGGGTCGTTCACTAAAATTTTATCGAAGAACAAATCGACACCTGGACGAAGCGAGGCGATGGCGGTCAGCTTGTCCCGGTACGAAGCGTTCATTTTGGTGGCTTCGCGTACCCGCAGGAACGCATCGTAGAGATCCTTTTCGGGCCCGGGCGTCAGCAGCTTTGGATCGAATTCGCCGGCCGCTTCAACGTGCGCCTGAATGAGAATGTTCTTGATCCGCTTGAAACTGGCGGCAAGGGGTTCGAAGTCGGCCGTGGGCCGGATGAAGTGCAGCGCATCCACGCGATCGGCCAGGTCCGGGAGGGTCGTCATTGGTGCTGCCAGAGCCGCATTCACTTCGTCGTAGGCGTACCCGAGAACCTCCCGCAGATAGAACTGAATGCGTTCGCGCATGAAGCCGGGGAGTTCGGGAACCTCTTCAACCAGGGCCGGCAGCCGCAATTCAAGCCGCGCTTCGAACAGTATTCTGACAATGCCCTGCGCGGCGCGGCGGAGAGCGAACGGGTCTTTCGAACCGGTCGGGACCAGGCCAATTCTGAAGCATTCGCGTAAAGTGTCCAGCTTGTCGGCAATCGAGACGATCTGGCCCTCGTGCGTGCGCGGAATGGAATCTTCCATGCTCGCTGGCTTGTAGTGATCGTAAATCGCATTCGCGACTGCATCGCCTTCGCCCTGAGCCTTCGCATAAAGGCCGCCCACAATGCCCTGCAGTTCCGTGAATTCCTTTACCATGTCGGTGGTCAGGTCGCATTTCGAGAGCAGGGCTGCAATCTCGACCGTATTCACGTCCGCTCCGGTTTGCGCGGCCAGCGAAGAGGCGAGTTTTACGATTCGCTCGGTCTTATCTTTGTAGCTGCCGAGCTTCGCCTGGAACGTGACCTTAGCGAGATCGGGCAAACGAGCAGAGAGTTTTCTTCGCTGATCCACTTGCCAGAAAAAACGTGCATCATTGAAACGGGCGCGCAGAACGCGTTCGTTGCCTTGCCGGATCAGGCCATCCTGGTCGCCGTTGGTGTTCGTGACGGCAACAAACTCGGGAGCAAGCGAACCATCCTCCTTGAGAACCGAGAAATAGCGCTGATGATGGCGCATCACGGTTGAGAGAATCTCCTTTGGCAGTTCCAGGTAGGACGGGTCGAAGCTGCCGCGGATGGGTGTCGGAAACTCCGCGAGATATACCAGCGTGCGAAGCAGCTCGCTATTTTTGTGAACATCCGGCGCAAGCGCGTTTTCGATGCGCTGCTTGCGCTGTTCGGCGTGCACGATGACGAAGTTATCGCGCAGAGTCTGTTCATAGTTACCGATCGCGACCGGAATCGGATGCTTCGCGCCCAGAATGCGATGGCCTCGCGTCGTATCGCCTGATTTCATGCCGGCCACTTCGAATGGAATGAGCTGATCGTCCAAAAGCGCAAGAATCCATCGAATGGGCCGTATGAAGCGGAGGCCGCCTTTGCCGGTCCAGTACATGCTCTTCGGAAAATGGATTCCGCCTATGACGTCGGGCAGCTTCTCACTCAAAGCGGCCGCCAACGATTGGCCCTTCGTAAGCTGATGAAACACGTAGCGCTCGCCCTTGGCGTCCTGCACCTTCGCGAGCCGATTTACTTCGACGCCGCACTTTCGCGCGAAACCCTCCGCCGCTTTGGCTCCCGCTGAAACATAAGGCCCGGGAACTACGTTCTCGACATCCGGCGCCTTCTCATTCAGATCTTTAGCGAGCAGGACAAGCCGCCGCGGCGTGGCATCCGTCACCAGCGCGGAACCGCCGAATGTGCCGAAGGCAGTCTGAAACCTCGTCCGCAGATCTTCGAGCGCCGGCTCGATCATCCAGTCGGGAATCTCTTCAGCGCCGATTTCAAGAAGGAAGTCTGCCACTACGCGACTGCCTTTTCTTCAGGATTCTGCTGCATTGCCCAAGCCCCCGCAACGCCTACTGCCAATTTGCGTACTCGCGCAATGATGCCCACCCGCTCAGTCACACTGATGGCCCCGCGCGCATCCAGCAGGTTGAAGAGGTGGGAGCAGTTCAGCACATGATCGTAGGTTGGCAATACCGGAAAACGCTCTTTATCTTCCGACGCCCGGAATAACTCCAGGAGACGCTGCGCCTCACGCTCATGCAGCTCAAACTGCTGCCATAGCATCGCGACATCGGCCAGCTCGAAGTTGTACACGGAGAACTGCTGCTCGTCCGCCAACCGCACATCGGCATATTTGAATCCCGGCGCCCACTCAATCTCGTACACGCTCTCGACATTCTGCAGAAAGCCCACGATGCGCTCCAGGCCGTAGGTGATTTCCGCGGGAACGAGATCGAGATCCATACCGCCGCACTGCTGGAAATATGTGAACTGCGTAATCTCCAATCCGTCCAGCATCACTTGCCAACCAATACCCCAAGCGCCCAGGGTCGGCGATTCCCAGTTGTCCTCTTCGAACTTGATGTCGTGCTTGCGAAGATCAACGCCGATGGCTTCCAGGCTGCCTAGATATTGCTCAATAACGTCCTCAGGCGTGGGCTTCAGGATCACTTGCAGTTGCTGGTGCTTGTAGAGCCGGTTGGGATTTTCGCCGTAGCGGCCATCCGCGGGCCTGCGGCTCGGCTGGACATAGGCAACCTTATAAGGCTTGGGGCCGAGAACTCGCAGGAAGGTTTCGGGAGCCATTGTGCCGGCGCCGAGTTCGAGATCATAGGGCTCCTGAATGATGGCGCCGCGGTCGGCCCAATATCGCTTCAGCTTGAAAATCGTGTCTTGAAAAGAATCCATGTGATCGCGTGTCAGAGAGCTTCGAGCAGGAGCGGGGTATGGAAGCGGCGCTCCACATGCTCTTCAATCTGTCGAATAAGAAAACGGCGCAGATCCAGTGCGGTGTCCTTGTTCCATGCCAGCGCAGGCAATCCGGAGATGTGCGTTTTAAGCATTGCCGCCGCCAGTTCGCGCGAACTCCAGGAAAGGTTGCGGTCCGTGTCATTTGCCAGGTCCGGAAGGAACCCCGACAGGCGAGTTGCCCAAAGGGAGAAGTAAGTGATTGCCGCCCAAATCGCACCCGGCGCACGCTCGTGCATGTAATCGAGGATGGCCGTTAAGAGGCGAAAGAAGCGTTCGTTTGGCTCGTGAGGCGGAAGCAGGTGATCGCTGACTTCAGCGATGTAATCGAGAGCAACGCTCGCCTCGAAGTCGCTGAGCAGATCGAACTGCGATTGCAACAAATCGCAGGAGTTGAGATTGGCGAGCTCCCGGTTTTCCTTTTGCGAATACGATAAATTCACGAGCGATAGCCGTTCCAGCCCCGACCCGAAACTGCTTTTCGGTTTCCGCGCCCGCCTCGCCACGCCGCGCAGTTTGCCCTGATCGCGCGTGAAAAAGCTGACGATAAGATCCGCTTCCCGGAACGGGTAAGTTCGAAGAACATAGGTCTCACTTATCCGGGCCGGCATACATGATTAAGCCGGTGCCAAGCGAATTTGCAGCCGGTAGAACTCTCAGGGTAACAAAGCGCCGAAAATCGCATATGGAACAATGTTGATTTGCGCAGATCTACGGTCGCGGTTGTGGCAGCGGTCCTTAGCTTAACTGCAATCGGATACAGTCAGGCGCCGACTCTGCTTCTCACCCCGCAGCGCCTGAAACGCCTGAAGCGCGACCGAGAACGCCAAACCGTTCGCTGGACCAATTTCGAAACGCGTGTGGAGACCGTTCCCGATTCGCCTGAACGCGGGTTCGAGCTGGCGCTTTATTACGCAGTCACCGGCGATCCAGCGCGGGGCAGGGAAGCCGTAAAATGGGCAATCGGCCATCCGTGCGAGCTAAGGCAGGTTGCCTTGGTGCGGAATTGGGTCGGCGCGGGGCAGGAAGCGATAAAGCCTTGTGGTTACGTTGGGAATGGCACGCCAGTAAGTGCCCGAAATTCACTTTTTTTGATTCTTGCCTCCGGAGGCGATCCGAATTTTGAGACTTTTTGGCGCCAATTGGTGCTGCCGAATCTTAAGATCAATGTGCTTTCAGATCCCGAGAAGCTCTACGCTGCGTGCGAGTTCCTGATGGCGTATCGCACGGCAGAGCACGTCGATTTGCGCGAAGAAGCGGCACATTTTTTTTTCGATCTGCCGACGGAGTTTTTACTAAGTCTCAGACCCGATAAAGTGGAGCATCCCGATTGGATGACTCACATTGCGGCCCTGGCGCTGGTCGCGATGGATCCGAACCTCCAAGGCTCGCAATTCTTGCAAGGCTGGGCCATGGAAACCCGTCAAATGATCCGCGAAGGGCCGGGGGTTGCTTACGAGTTCTTGTGGGCTGACCCATATCTGCCAGGAGTGGGGTACCAGAATCTCGATCCCTGGGCCTACGATCCGGAAGCGGGGCGACTATTTGCAAGAACGGACTGGACGCCGGACGCTTGCTGGGTCAGCATCTCGGGGGCCGCCGTGGAAGACGAGCATTGTCCCGCCGGTTGGCAGCGCGGGCCCGCAAATTTTGGACATCTGGAGCTTATTCCCATGGCCGCGCAATGCATGGAAGTGCCCCGCCGCAAGGGTAACGAATCGTCTATTGTTTGGAAGCTGCAGCCGAATCAGGCGGTGACGTTTACAGGGGCAAAAGAGCATCACACGGCAAAAGCTGATCCCGCAGGCATGCTGCGACTGGGCGAAAGCGCGGCGGGCAAACTCTGCCTTCGTAGTGAAAACAAGCCGTGACGAGTTGTTAGACTGGAGGTTTCCGCAAGCGCATTTCTTCTATGCGCGAAAAGGGAGTAAATTCTTTTCATGATTGCAGCAACACAACTGCGCCCGGGCATGGTGGTGAAGTTCAACAACGAACTTCACTCGGTTTTCAGCATGGTCCACCGCACGCCTGGAAACCTGCGCGGCTTCGTCCAGGCGAAAATGCGCAACCTGCGCTCTGGATCAATGATGGAGCACCGCTTCTCGTCCGAAGACAAGGTGGAGCGTGTAGCTCTTGATGAGCAGGAAATGGAGTATCTGTATGACGACGGTGAATACTACTATTTCATGAACACCGGGAATTTCGAGCAGATGCATCTGACGAAAGACATGCTGGGAGATGGGGTGTTTTATCTGACGCCGCAGCTTAAAGTAAATGTCGAATTCTACGAGGGCAAGCCCATCAGCGTTGAGCTCCCGCCCAGCGTGGAGATGATCGTCATGGAAACCGAGCCGGGATTGAAGGGCGCCACCGTTTCAAACGTGACCAAGCCGGCGAAGATGGACACCGGGTTGGTTGTACAGGTTCCGGCCTTCATTAATCAAGGCGAAAAAATCCGCATCAGCACGTCCGACGGAAGCTATCAGGAACGCGCGTAAGCCATCGTTCCCTAGTTCATGAACGAGAACAAGGCGATCATCCGGACCAAGTGAAGGTAATTACTTCGCTTGCTTACTAGATTATCGGCATGCGAAAACCAGATCCCCGCCGGACGCCCAGGGCCGGCTTCCCCGCGTCCTCAACCGGGCGGTTCTTTCTACCCCTTGAACTGCTTCTCCAGATAGTTGAAGCTTTTCCGCAAACTGGCAATCGGATCGCCCGGCGTCTCGTCCTGTTCGACGAAGTAATGGCGGACGCCAGCGGCGGCGGCTGCGGAAAGCACGGCCGGGATATCGATGGAGCCGCTGCCCACTGCCTTAAAAGCAGTCGACGGAACCTTTTCGTTGTATTGAACAGGAACGCCCTTTGCTTTGTCTTTCAGGTGGACCAGCGGAACTCGTCCGCTGTACTTCTGAAGAACCTTCACCGGATCCAAGCCCGCGACACTAGCCCAAAAGATATCGAGCTCGAGCATGACCAGACTGGGCTGCGTTTGCTCCATGATCATGTCGACCGGGCTGCTGCCATTCATCGGCGTGAAATCGTGCGCATGGTTGTGATAGCACAGCGTCAATCCATTTGATTTCGCCGCCTGCCCCACTTTGTCCAGCATCTCCGAGATGCGCTTAACTCCTTCGGCGCCCCCGTGTGTAGTTTCCAGGTAAGGTACAACGGCGTACTCGAAGCCTTTCTGTTTATAGCCGGCGAGAGCGCTATCCAGCGCACTGCCCGGCTCTGTATGCTCCAGGTGAATGCTGACGGCCTTGAGTTGCGTCTTCTCGAGAGCAGGCCAGATCTGATCCAAATTGCCGGCTGTGGCTTCCACCTCTGTGTAGCCGATAGACTGAATCGCCTGAAGCGTGGCAAGCGGGTCCTTGCCGATAACTTTCCGGACGGTATATAGCTGCACGCCAAGATCGCTGCGAGTCAACGGTTCCCTCGCGAAGAGAACCTGGCTGGCGGGAATCAAGGCGGCGGTTTGAGCAACGAAGGAGCGGCGGGATATGCGTGACATGTTCTCCATACTATCCAGATTCTCCGGAGGAATTCAGTTGCCCAGACGCGCTGCGGCGTTCTCCAGGCCGACCGTCCTCCAATTCGCCGTGAAGTTTTTTCGCAGGCGCACGTGCTTGGATTCAATTAGCATCGAGCCGGCGCGAAGCTCCTTTACGACGTTTTCAGGTACGATGCTGCCGTACACGGGGTAGAACTCATGCGCGTTTGGTTCGTGCACAGCCTTTAAGCGATAAGTCTGTTTCCCGAACGTAAGCCGGTTGAACTCGATTCGAAGATCGTACTGTGTTTCAGGGCGAAAATAAGTTTCAAATCGCGTGATGATCCCGTGCAGGATCGCGTTCTTGGGAATTATCCCGGCAGAATCCGGAATTTTCACCCCACGCACCAGAACGCCTTCGACGGAATCGCCGGCATAAGCTGTCTCATCGTTGATCTCGGTCTTAAGAGCTACGCGCAGAGACAGGCCTGCCGGTAAGGATGGAAGCGGACTGAGGGAAACAGCCTCGCTTTGCGCGGGCTCGTCAGTCCCGGTGAAACGCACCGTCGATTCGCTTCCGAACTCCCGGCAGTCGGAGTAATCTCCGCGGCTTACGCTAAACACATGTCCGGTGTCCTGAATCTGCAGAATGAACAAAGATGGAAGGAGAGCCTCCCGCTGGGAAATCCGGGCTACCTGGTATTTCAGATCGGTATGAACTGATTCAAGATTCGAATCGGGCGGAATCTGGTCGTCAATCACATCAAGGCTGGCCAGTTGAAGATCGGAAGCGCGAGCTGTCAACCAGCCATGATAGGGAACATTGACATAGCCGCGCGGGGTATGCACCCGGTTTCCTGACCGTTGCAGCGGAACTACGAAATTGAAGCGGTAGACGCCCGTGCCATTCTCGGTTCCCTTGCCCCGGTATTCGAACTTCACGCCAGGGGTTAGAAACACGTTCCGGAGATAACCGACAAACTGGCCGCTGGAAATGGGACCGTTCCGAACGAAGTCCGTCACCTCGGATGCGGAGAATCTGCCGGCGCCATGCCACGCATAGATCTCCTTCCCCTCGGAGACCGCTACATCCAGGCGCAGCCGGTCGTGAAGCAGCGCATTTTTCGGAGTCGTAACTGCTTCGGGACCATACATCTCCATGGCGAACCCATTGTTCCGGTAGTAAGTTCTGTTCAGGGTTTCGGTGCAGGTGTAATTGACGGATTTCGATAGTTTTCCGGCCACGTTCTGCCGGATGTGCTCGAGAACTTGAGTCGAGTCCTCTGAAGCAGTGCACCCTGAGACAAATACGAGTGCAATCCACAGCTTTCGCATGCTTCGATTGCAATCTTAACTCTTACTCCGGTACTCCCATCGCGGTTTCGTGGCGCTGGTACAGGCGCAAAGCCACGCTCGCCCCAATCGCAAGGCCTCCGGCGATGCCGGCGACCAGAATCCAGTGCGAAAGCAGGAAATGCAGAGTTTGCGGCCCGTAATGATGGCCCAGGTAAGCAAGCGTGAAGTAGCGAATCGCTCTTGCGGAGGCGACTACGGCGATAAAGTACGCAAGCCTCACATGCAGGGCCCCGGCGCAAAAAACGGGAATTTTCATCGGCAGGGGAATGGGAGAGATCGCCGGGATAAAAACCGTGATGAGACCGTAGCGCTGGAAGATGATGTGAAGCCGCGCGCCGGTTCGGCTTCGGACATGTTTAGCCAGTAAGACTTCGCCACCTTTTCTGGCGATTGCGAAAAGCACCAGGCTGCCGCCCACAGAGCCCGCTACGGCGCACAGCGCGGCCAGATATGCCTGTTGCGGATCTTGGGCCGCCACTGTGATCACAAGCGCATCGACTCCACCGACCACCGGCAGGCCGGCGGAATCCAACACCGCCAGAAACAGCACGCCGAACGGTCCCCAACCGAGTAGGATCTGAGCGAACTGCTGCCAAAACCCTAAAAGGCTGTGGAAAAAATGCTTCAGCGTCGACCCCGAGCGCGTCCGTGTTCGACTTCTGAGCCCAGAATAGCGAAAAGACCGGCTTCGTCCAGAACAGGAACGTTGAGTTCGCGTGCTTTGTCCAGCTTCGAGCCAGCCTCTTCGCCCGCGACCACATAACTCGTCTTACTGCTAACCGAGCCAATCACCTTACCGCCTGCAGCTTCGATGCGAGTTTTGGCTTCCTCGCGCTTGAGAGTGGGAAGCGTTCCGGTGAGGACGAAGGTAAGACCCGTTAGGGGACCTTCTTTCTTCGCGACCTTCGCTGCGGTGAACTGCAGCCCGGCCTCGCGCAGCCGCTCGACCAGTTCGCGATTGCGCTTCTCGTCGAAAAACTGACGAATGGATTCCGCAACTTTCGGTCCCACCTCATTCACTTCCCGTAAGGCCTCCACGGAAGCGTTTGCAATCGCATCAAGACTGCCGAAGTGGTCGGAAAGGAGCTGTGCCGTACGCTCACCAACGAAGGGAATGCCCAAGCCGTTCAGCACCCGCGCAAGCGGACGCGAACGCGAGTGCTCGATATTCTGGATGATCTTCGACGCCGATTTCTTGCCCATCCTTTCGAGTTCCAGCAATTGCTCGGCGGTAAGGCAGTAGAGATCGGCAATGCCGTGCACAACCCCTCGATTTAGCAGTTGGTCCACCAGCGCGTCCCCCATGCCGTCGATATCCATCACTCCGCGTGAAGCGAAATGCAGGAGTGATTCGCGCAGCCGTGCCGGGCAGTTCGTATTTACACAACGGCTGGCTGCTTCGCCCTGTTCGCGTACGATATGGCCTCCGCACACCGGGCAAGTCTTCGGAATGTGAAATGGGCGGCAGTGCTGCCCCTGTCCAACCACGCGAACGATCTTCGGGATCACGTCACCGCTGCGCTCGACGAGCACAGTATCGCCGATCTCGACACCAAGACGGGCAATCTCATCCTCGTTATGCAGCGTGGCGCGAGAAACAGTTACACCGCCGATGCTGACGGGCTTCAAATGAGCTACCGGAGTGAGTGCGCCGGTGCGCCCCACCTGCACTTCGATATTTTCGAGGACAGTGGAGGCTTGGCGCGCGGGATATTTGAAAGCGATAGCCCAGCGCGGAGCCTTCGCGGTCCACCCAAGCCGCTCCTGCTGATCGATGGAGTCAACTTTCGCTACGACTCCGTCGATTTCGTAGGGCAGAGATTCGCGCCTGGCATCCCACTCGCGTATGAAAGCCTGAAGTTCTTCGAGTCCGGCGCACTTTTTGCGATGCGGGTTGACTTTGAAACCAGCCGCGGCGAGTTTTTCCAGGCTTTCCCAATGGCTGTCGAGCATGGGGCCCCCATCCTGAAGTAGGAAATAGGCGAAATAATCGAGCCGGCGCGACGCTGTTACAGAGGGATCAAGGGCGCGCAGAGCGCCTGCCGCGGCATTTCTCGGATTCGCGAAACGGGCCAGCCCGGCACGCTCCCTTTCCTCATTAAGGCGCTCAAACGAGCGGCGTTGCATCACAACTTCGCCCCGAACTTCGAAGGGCTCGGCAGTGAAAGCATGCTTTGTAATGCGAAGAGGAAGCGAGCGGATGGTGCGAGCATTCTCCGTTACATCCTCGCCAATGCGGCCATTTCCTCGTGTGAGGGCTTGTTGCAAGCGGTTACCAGAGTAGTGAACCGCCATGGAAAGGCCATCCAATTTGAGTTCCGCGACGTATTCGTACTCCTCCGTTTTAAGCAGGGCCCGTACGCGGCTGTCGAATTCGCGCAGCTCCTGTTCATTCAGTGCATTATCCAGGCTCAGCATCGGCGAGCTGTGTGGAACTTCAACGAAGCCTTCACGCGGCTTGCCGCCGACCCGCTGCGTAGGCGAATCGGGTGTGCGAAGTTCGGGGTTGGCCTCTTCCAGAGCGCGAAGCTCGCGCATGAGAGTGTCGAATTCGGCGTCGGTGATCTCGGGCTGGTCCAGAACGTAATACAGGTACTCGTGGCGTTCCAGTTCTTTACGCAACTCTTCGGCGCGCCTGGAGAGCGAGTCTTTCATTCCTGTACCTATAATGGGGAGCTTGGAATCTTTGCACGCGAAACACGCGGCTATTATCTACAATCCCGTCGCGAGGGGGTTATCGCGCCATCGCCGCTCGCTTCAAAGTAGCATTGAAGCCTTAGCCGGACTGGGAATTCATGCGACGCTGGTTGCGACGACAGCTCCAGGCACGGCGACCGGGCAAGCGCGCAGCCTGATTGAAGCCGGATGCGATCTCATCATTGCGGCGGGCGGCGACGGCACCATTAATGAAGTAGCAAACGGCATGTTGCACAGCGGGGTGCCGCTTGCCATTCTGCCTGGCGGAACCGCGAACGTGCTGGCGCGCGAGCTGCGCCTTCCGATGTCCATGGAGCGGGTGGCGGCCCTGATGCATGAATTCCGGCCCTGCCGTATTGCAGTGGGTGTGCTGCAGATCGCCGCTCAACGCAGGATGTTTCTGTGCATGACCGGGGCGGGCCTGGATGCGGAAATCGTTAATCGCCTGAACTTAAATCTTAAGAGGACGATGGGCAAGTTCGCGTATTACGTTTGCAGCTTTTCGCAGGTATTTCGCGCATTCGCCGAGTTCGAGGTCGACGTGGACGGGCGGCGGCATGAGGCCGGTTTTGCGCTCATCAGCCGGGTGCGGAACTATGGCGGTGACCTGGAGATTGCGCGCGGTGCCTCGCTCCTGCGCGACGAGTTCGAAGTGGTTCTGTTTCGCGGAACCATTGGCGCGCGCTATTTGCCATATTTGCTGGGCGTGGCGCTGGGCCGGGCGCACCAGATGAAAGGCTGCGTCATTGTTCGCGGCCGCACGGTGACTTGTACGCAGCCGGCTCGGCGTGATGTCTACGTACAGATTGACGGCGAGCTCGCGGGCAAACTACCGGTTACCGCTGAAATCATGCCGGAAGCCCTTACCTTGCTTCTGCCGCCTGAGTATCTGGTTCGAGAACGGGCCTTTGTCGCGGTGCCGGCTTGTGCCTGAACACCGTGAATGGATAACATCACGCATTCATTGACGGGCCTGGCCCTGTCGCGCACGGGTCTGAACCGCTTTTGCCCCAGGGCGCTATTGCTGTTGGTGCTTTCTGCCAACGCCCCGGATATAGACGTCGTTGCTGTTTCAGCCGGCCCGCTTCGCTACCTGGAACTGCATCGCGGGTATTCCCACTCGCTGCTCTGCCTTCCTTTGATGGCAGCTTTTTCGGTGCTCGTGGTCGCAGCTATCTACCGGCAGAAGCTTCCGTGGATGAGGGCGTGGCTGCTTGCTTGCGCGGGCGTCGGAAGCCATCTGCTACTCGATTGGACAAACAGCTACGGCATTCGGCTGTTACTGCCGTTTTCATCCCGATGGTTTCATCTCGATCTGAATAGCCTATACGACGGTTGGATATGGGCGGCACTGGCATTTGCAGCCATATGGCCTTTTTTTTCGCGGCTAGTCAGCAAAGAAATTGGCGCCCGCGCCCCCACCGGCAAGGCCAGTGCGATATTTGCGCTTTGCTTTCTCGTGCTGTTTGACACGGCACGTGCGGTTCTGCATGCCCGAGCCGTTGGACAGCTAACGACGCGTCTTTATGACGACGCCTCTCCCATTCAAGCAGCGGCGCTGCCGGAGCCATTTACGCCATTGCGATGGACCGGGATAGTCGAGACCGAAAGAGACTACCGCACTATCGATATCGACACGCTTGGACAATTGCTGCCGCAAAACGCGGAGATTTTCTATAAGCCGCCCCTTACGCCAACCCTGAAGAGCGCGGCAGCAACCAAACCGTTCCGTTACTTTCTCTACTTCGCGCGTTTTCCGGTTTGGTCAGAGGAAACTATGGCCGCGGATTCAGATTTAAGGAAACGCCTGGATTTGACTGATCTGCGGTTCGGCGTTCCAGGCGCAGGGTCTTTTCACTGCGTCGCGCTAGAGAACGCGCGCGACAAAGTGCTAATGTCATGGTTTACATTCGGTTCAGGAGCGGACCTCGGCCGATCCGCGCAAGGCTTTTCTGACAGCCCGTAAGCCCGAACCGGAGACAACAGATTCGCCGACTATGCAGCGGCTCACTGCGGAAGCATCGACCGCATAAGTTCCGGACTTGACCGCGGTAGTGGCTTCCACGACATGTCGATGCATAGCGGAAGCGCCATGCTCTAGCCCGTTCAGCACGGAGCCTAAGTTTGTCAATTGCATCTCCGTCAACTGCCTTTCCGCTGGTAGCGGCGCGGCGTCGACTAAGAGTGGCGGATTATTATTTGTGGCTTTAACGTCATTCATGACAGATGCTCCGGCCGCGACCACCAGTTCTAGCCGGTGCTCACTTGTAACTCTTATCGGCGGCTTTATCGCTGAATTTAGAGGGCTAAGCAGCATATAAGCTCGCAAAAATTTCCTGGGTAAAATGGCACAGATGAAGTTTGCACCCGTTCCGGGTCCTCGCTTGACCAGCGCGAATTGTAATGGAGGCGCTTGATCGTGAAAATCGGTCTGTACAGCATCACCTACGGTGGCGTTTGGTATCGGGGCGATGCACTGACACTGGAGCAGGTGATCGAGCGCGCTAGCAAATTCGGCTATCAAGGTGTGGAAGTCGATGGAAAGCGTCCGCATGGGAATCCGCTCGACATGCCTCCGGCGCGGTGCCGGCAACTTCGCAAGATGGCCGGCGATTACGGAATCGAGATCTACGCTGTCGCGGCTAACAATGACTTCAGCAGCCCCATTCCGGAGCATCGCGAATCCCAGTTGCTCTACGCGCGTGATTTAATGCGTATGGCGGCCGATCTGGGCGCGAAAGTGATCCGAATTTTCCTTGGCTGGCCCGGCGTGACGCTAGTTCCCGGGGGAGGTGGCCGATATGATTTCGCTCAAACCGTGTGGAAGGCGGAGCACAAGGGCTTCTCTGAAGAGGAGACCTGGGCGTGGTGCCGCCAGAGCCTGGAGGAAGCGGCTCGGCTCGCCGGGGATCTCGGTGTCACTCTCGCTCTGCAGAACCATCCGCCCGTCATCAACAACGGCTACGTGGATACTTTGCGTATGGTTAAGGAAGTAGGGTCGCCGCATCTAAAAATCTGCTTTGATGCGCGTCTGGAGCACAGTCTTGATGAACCGGCCGTTCGCAAGGCGGTAAACGAGATCGGCGCGCTGCAGGTGCTGTGGCACTTCGGCGGCGAGTACGACCGGGGTCCGAACGGCATCACAGTTAAGGGCGACGAGAAGAGCCTCGCGGAAATGCTCGGGCTCCTGGATATCGGGTACGAGGGCTACGCCGGCTTTGAATTGTGCCATCCGCTGCCAGAAATCAATGGCCAGGTCGTGGGCCTGGATTTTGTCGATTCAAACGCTCAACTGGCTCTCGAATACATGCGTGGAATCATGGCGGAAGCCAAGCAGCAGCACGCGACCCAAGGTGATACGGCCTTCATGTTATTGTAAAAAATAACCGAACCTCGTCAGCAGACGGCTTGCTTACGCGCGCGGCTTGACCCAGTACGTTTGAATGCGATTGTTTCAGAAATCGCGGGTGCTTCCAGAGCCGAGCGGTTATGACGAGCCTTCGGTTAGCTCGCGCACCCGGGCCCTTAGCTCAGTTGGTTAGAGCGCTACCTTGACACGGTAGAGGTCACAGATTCGAGTTCTGTAGGGCCCACCATTTCCGCGAATGCCACGATTACTTAAATTCCAAAATTTCCTTTTCCTTAGCTTTCGCCGCCTGGTCGATTTTTCCGATCTGAGCGTCGGTCAGTTTCTGGATGGCATCAAGCGCCTGCCGTTCGTCATCCTCGCTGATTAGCTTCTCTTTCAGCATTTTCTTGAGCTGGTCGTTCGCGTCGCGGCGAACATTGCGTAATCCGACCCGGCGCTCCTCGGCGATGTGGCTTAACTTCTTTGCCAGATCCCGGCGGCGCTCTTCGGTAAGCGGAGGAATGGGAACACGGATCACCTTGCCGTCATTCGATGGATTAAGGCCGAGGTCCGCCCCGCGTATCGCTTTTTCGATCGCGCCAATGGTGGAGGCGTCCCATGGCTGTACGGTAATCATCGCCGGCTCGGGAACATGCAATTGTGCTACCTGGTTAATCGGAACGGGCGAACCGTAATACTCCACGCGAACGCTGTCGAGCAGGCCGATGGAGGCGCGTCCGGTGCGTATGTGCGCCATCTCGTTGTGCAGCTCCGTCAGCACTTTGTCCATGCGAGTGCGCGCGTTCGCCTCCACTTCCTTAATGTTCTTGAACCCGCTGGCAGCAGCAGCTTGATTTTCTTGTTTCATAGGTCTATTGTTCGCGATCAGCGAATCATGGTGCCTATCGGCTCGCCCATCGCCATACGCATTATATTTCCATGAACCTTCAGATCGAAAACCATGATCGGCATGCGATTATCGCGGCACATGGCGACCGCGGATGCATCCATTACGCCGAGATCCTTTGAGAGCACTTCGGTGTAACTGACTTCTTTGTATTTCACCGCGTCCAGATACTTTTTCGGGTCTTTGTCATAGACGCCGTCTACGCTGGTGGCTTTGGCGATAATCTGAGCGTGGATTTCAAGGCCCCGGAGGGTTGCCGCCGTATCCGTTGAGAAGTACGGATTTGATGTTCCGGCCGCGAAGATGACTGCACGGCCCTTTTCGAGATGGCGGATAGCCCGTCGGCGGATGTAGGGTTCCGCCACCTGGTGCATCTGGATCGCTGTCATCACGCGGGTTGGAACGCCGAGGCGCTCCAATGCATCCTGGAATGCTAATGCATTGATGACGGTGGCGAGCATGCCCATATGGTCGCCGGTCACCCGATCCATGTCATGCGCCGCCGCGGCGACGCCGCGAAAGATGTTGCCGCCTCCCAGCACCAGGCCAACCTGCACGTTCTTGCGCGCCACCTCGGCTACTTCTCCAGCAAGCATCATGACGCGATCCGGATCAAGCCCGAAGGAGAGCGGGCCCGCAAGAGCCTCGCCGCTAATCTTCAAAAGAATTCGCTGATACTGTGGCATGCGGTCCCTGATTATGCCGAACCGAACGCGTCCGGCGATTGCGCGTGCAAATGAAACGAGTGGTCAGGTCGTGACCGGCAGAGGGCTCTCGGCCACACCCGGCGCATCGCCGGCATCCCCGACCTTGTACCGTACAAACCGGCTTACGGTGATGGTGTCGCCCAGCTTCGAGCCGGCGGTCTTGATGAGATCGCCGACTGAAACACTGTTCTCGCGAATAAACGGCTGCTCCAGCAGACAGACTTCTTCGTAGAACTTGCTCATCCGGCCTTCGGCTATCTTCTCAAGCATCTTCTCCGGTTTGCCTTCGCCGCGCGCGCGGTCGCGCTGGATCTCGCGCTCCTTCTCCAATACCGCGTCCGGCACGTCGCCTTTGCCGACATATTGCGCGGGTACCGCTGCGATTTGCATGGCGATATCCCGGACCAGAGTCTGGAACTCGGCGTTCCCGGCGGTGCCCGGCGAATGCGTATTCACTTCAAGCAAGACCCCGATCTGCGCGCCGCGGTGGATGTAATCCCCAATCACGCCGTTGCCGTTGACCTGATAAATCACAAAACGCGAAATGTTGATGTTCTCACCCAGTTTGGCGATCTTTGTCTTTACGAATTCGCCCACAGTCGTGTTCTGGTCTTTACTGAATTTCTGCTCGTACAGCGCCTCGTGTTCTTTGAAATTGGCACGCTCGGCTTGGGTCGCTTCTTCAATACGAACCACCTTCGGCCTGGGTCTCCGCGATATGCGCGGCAATATCGGCGGCCAAACTCTGGAAATCTTCCGTCCGCGCCACAAAGTCGGACTCGCAATTCACTTCCACCAGGACGCCCAGCTTTTTGTCAGGGCTGATAAAGGCGCTAATAAGGCCCTGCTTGGTGGACCGCGACTCTTTCTTGCTGGCGCCCGCGATACCGCGCTTGCGCAGCACTACTTCGGCTTCCTCAATATTTCCATTCGTTTCTTGCAGCGCTCGCTTGCAGTCCATTATCCCGGCGCCGGTTCGTTCACGGAGCTGCTTCACTAAGTTCGGACTAATTTCAGCCATTTGTTTTACGTTCCTAATCAGCGGTCAGCCATCAGCATTCAGCAACTTGGGTTTCGTAAAGCTAATAGCTGATGGCTGACCGCTGACCGCTTCTTACTGTTCGCTTGCCGTGCTGTTACCTTCCTCGGATGTTTCGCTGCCAGGACCCTTGCGCGGGGGCGCTTCCGGTTCGTTGCTGGTGGCGAGGCTTTCCGACATCAACTGCTCGGCGTATTTTGGATCAAGATATTGCGTGTACTCTTCCGGCGTCTGCTCGGCCCCGCCCTCCTCGTCGCTGACAATCTTCTCAGCGGTGAAGTCGTGTTCGGTTGCCAAAGAGCGGCCTTCGACCACTGCATCGGCAATCTTCGTTGTGAAAAGCCGGATGGCGCGGAGCGCGTCGTCATTGCCTGGAATCACATAATCCACTTTGTCCGGATCGCAGTTTGTGTCCACTACGGCGACTACCGGGATCCCGAGTTTGCGGGCTTCGTTGACCGCGATTGATTCTTTGTTCGAATCAACAATGAACAGAAGATCGGGAAGGCCGTTCATGTCCTTAATGCCCGCCAGATTCTGTTGCAAATGTTTACGCTCGCGTTCCAGCCGGCCCACTTCTTTCTTGGCGCGGCCCTCGTACGCGTTATCGGTTGACATCGCGTCCAATTCCTTCAGCCGCTTGATGGAGCGCTGCACCGTGGTTATATTGGTCAGTAGCCCGCCCAGCCAGCGCTGGTTGACGTAGAACTGTGAGCAGCGTCCCGCTTCTTCCGCAATCGCTTCCTGCGCCTGCCGCTTTGTGCCCACAAAAAGCACCGTCTTGCCCTGCGCCGCCATTTCTCCCACGTACCGCATCGCGTCTTTGAAAAGTTTGAGCGTCTTCTGCAAGTCAATAATGTAAATGCCGTTACGTTCGCCAAAGATGTATTCCTTCATCTTTGGGTTCCAGCGCTTGGTCTGGTGCCCGAAGTGAACGCCGGCTTCGAGCAATTCCTTCATTGAAATAGATGGCAATTTGCCTCCTGAATTAGTTTCAGCGGACGTGGCTGCGAAAAGCTACGCGGCCCCAAAGCGGAATTTGCGTGTTTCGCATCCAGCCCGGTTGTGCGAAAGGCAGCCTGTGACTGCCCGCCGCGGGTGTGAGTGGAAGACGAGAAGAGGTACTAGCGTTTGGAGAACTGGAAGCGTTTGCGCGCGCCCTTCTGGCCGTACTTCTTTCGCTCATGTGCGCGAGCATCGCGCGTTAGAAACCCGAGCTGCTTTAATTTCCCTCGCAACTCCGAGTTGAATTCGATCAGTGCGCGGGCAATCCCCAGGCGCGCCGCGCCCGCTTGTCCGCTGACCCCGCCGCCTCTGGCAAGAATCATGATGTCGAACCGCTCTGCCAGCTCAGTGGCCAGCAGCGGCTGGCGCACATAGGCGCGCGCCGATTCACTTACGAAATAGTTCTCAAAAGGCCGGTGGTTGATGGTGATCTGACCTTTACCCGGCCGCAGAAACACACGCGCCGTCGCCGTCTTCCGGCGCCCGGTTGCTAACTGTTGTACTAACTTCGCTGGCACTAATCTCTTCTTCCTTTACCTTAAATCGCCATCGCGCTGGGCTTCTGCGCCTGGTGCGGGTGGTGCTCGCCAGCGTAAACCTTTAGCTTGCGATACATCTGTTTGCCGAGCTTCGTTTTAGGCAGCATGCCCGATACCGCCAGTTCCAGCATCCGGGCTGGGCGCGTCTCGCGCATCCGTCGCGCGCCGGTTTCTATCAGCCCGCCTGGATAGCCAGTATGTCGCCGGTACAGTTTTTGACCTTCTTTAGCGCCAGTCAGCTTTACCTTCGCGGCGTTCACGATAACCACGTGATCGCCCGTGTCGATGAACGGCGCATAGGTCGGTTTATGCTTCCCCATCAAGAGCATAGCGGCGCGGGTCGCCACTCTTCCCAAAACGGCGTCATTGGCATCAATCACGTGCCAGGCACGAGTGATTTCGCGACTGGACGGAAATTCGGTGCGCATGGACAAGCTTCTTCTCTCCGCTCGAAATCTCGAACACTTCAGTCTAGCACCTGCTCCTCGCTCGCCATTGTCTTGACGCTTGCGCTCCGCCCCGGCGCGAAAACTGCTTCTTCAAAACGCCTGAGTTCGTTTGTAAATCTGCCCTTAGCCGCACGACCGTATCCCAGAACCGGACACTCGTTCATATACTCGTTTCTTGCTTTTGCCCTGAAATCAGCATGTTATGGCCAGATGTAAGGCTGGCCGCTGAAATGCAATTCATACAATCGAATAAACGCCATGGCAATGGATGTCCCACGCGGCAAAGAAGTCGCACGTAAACGGCTGATCAAGCGTATTGTCTGGGTCGCGATCGCAGTTATAGCCATCAGCGGCGCCACCGTCGCCTTGGCGCGTCTAAAACCGGCAGCGCCCTCAGTCGATATGAGCGGTTTATGGCCAGGAACAGTCAAGCGCGGTCCGATCGAGATCCAAAGGCGCGGTTTGGGTGCGCTCAAACCGGAAGAGATTCACTGGATCGCCGCTGCTCAGGATTCACGCGTCTCGCAGATTGATCGCCGCGCCGGTATCGACCCGGTGAAGGCCAACGACGTAATCCTGGTTCTCAGCGATCCCGACCTTGAGCTCGAAGCTGAAAAGGCCGAATGGACCATGAAGCAGGACCAGGCCAATCTCGCCAATCTCAAAGTCAACCTCGAAAGCAGCAAGCTGGATCAAAGAGCACAGCTTGCCGAGCTCGAATCGCAGTTCACCCAAGCGAAACTGACCGCCGACCGCGACCTCGAATTAACGCGCCTGAACCTGCTGAGCGATCTGACATCGAAGCTTTCCGTCGATCAGGCGAATCAATTCCAAAACCGCGTCGCTCTCCAGAAACAGCGCCTTGCAATTGCCGACGAGGCCATCAAAGCGCAAATCGATGCGCAGGAAGTGGTTGTTCAAAGTTCTCGCGCCGCTTATGAACTGAAACGGAAGCAGGTGGATCAGTTGACCATTCGAGCGGGCATTGACGGCGTCCTTCAGGAGGTCGACGTCGAAGTCGGGCAGCGGGTCACGGCCGGAAACATTCTCGCGAAAGTTGCCGATCCCAAGAAGCTGAAAGCGGTATTGCAGATTGCCGAAACTCAGATGAAGGATGTCCGCATCGGCCTGGATGCCTCCATTGATACGCGCAACGGCATTATTCCCGGACGCGTCATTCGCATCGATCCGGCCGCGCTGAATGGCACCGTGGGTGTCGACGTGGCCTTGCTCGGTCCATTGCCTCCCGGTGCGCGCCCTGAATTGAGCGTGGACGGCACCATCGAAGTCGAACGCTTGCCCGACGTTGTTTATGTCGACCGGCCAGTCTCAGGTGAGCCCGACACCACCATCGGCCTCTTCAAAATCGATCCGGACGGAAAAGGTGCTGAGCGTGTGAATGTTAAGCTGGGCCGCGCTTCGGTTAACACAATTGAAGTACTCGATGGCCTGAAGGTTGGCGACCGGGTGATCCTATCCGACATGTCCCAATACGATTCCTACCAGCGGATCCGATTGAACTAGAAATTGAACCAGAACGTCATGGCAAACGTAATTACTTTTGTTAGCCCAAGGAGGACTGAAGCAGAATGACCGCATCTGAGCCGTTGATCCATTTGGAAGGGGTCACGAAGGTGTTCGTAACCGATGAGGTGGAGACCCACGCACTGTCGGGGATCCACATCGATATTCAGCGAGGTGAATACGTTTCGATCTCCGGCCCTTCCGGCTGTGGGAAATCCACCTTGCTCGCCATCCTGGGACTGCTGGATTCGCCCTCATCGGGGACCTACATATTGAACGCAAAGCCGGTTCAAAGTCTTAAGCTGTCAGAACGGGCGCGCATCCGCAATCGCGAGATCGGCTTCATTTTTCAGGCCTTCAATCTGATCGGTGACCTCAACGTCTATGAGAACGTGGAGCTGCCGCTCACCTACCGAGGCATGCCATCCAGTGAGCGTAAGAAGAAGGTCCATGAAGCTCTGGAGCGCGTTGGCATGTCCCACCGCATCAAACACTATCCCTCGCAGCTCTCGGGCGGTCAGCAGCAGCGCGTAGCAGTCGCTCGCGCGCTGGCTGGCGATCCATCCATACTGCTCGCCGATGAGCCCACTGGAAACCTCGACTCACAGAACGGTGAGCAGGTAATGGATCTGCTGCGTGAACTGCACCGCGGCGGTGCCACCATCTGCATGGTCACCCACGATCCGCGTTATGCCCGGTATGCCGATCGTTCTATTCATCTATTTGATGGACGCGTTGTTGAGGAGAACGTAGAAATTCCGGTATGATTCTGAAGCACGTAGACTTGATTGCTATCGGCGTTCTGTTATTCGCGTTTGCGTGCTATACGAATGTCCGAAAAGCCGTCAGGTTTGAAATCAGCTCGCATCGTGCTGCCATCATCCATCGGCGCTACGGCCCGGTGATAGTGATCCCCAATGCGCCGCATATCCCATTGACGCGTGATTAATAACTGGAGCGGGCTTTCAGCCTGCCGCGCCGGCTTTCCAGTCGGCGTATTTTCGCGTGCTGGGAACCGGTCATCGACTGCTCTACGCTATAAGTAGCATTTCGCAATGATATCCTTACGCAACATCGAAAAGTACTTTCAGCACGGTCCCACGAAAACCTTCGTCCTCCGCCGTGTCACCATCGACATCAAGCAGGGCGAATTCATCTCTATTATGGGTCCGTCCGGGGCGGGGAAGTCCACCCTCCTGCACCTGCTCGGCATGCACGATAGCGCCTGGACCGGCGAGTACGATTTTCTGGATTATCCCATTCACCGTATCAGCAAGAAAGATCGCTCGGAACTTTACAAGAAATATATCGGCTTCGTTTTTCAGAGCTATCATCTTCTCGACTCACTCACCGTTTACGAAAACCTCGACATCCCGCTCTCTTACCGCAATGTCAAGAAATCGGAGCGCCAGAGCATTGTTTGTGATACTCTCGATCGCTTCAGCATGGTAGGCAAGAAAGACCTTTATCCGAACCAGCTTTCGGGCGGCCAGCAGCAGCTTGTCGCCATTGCCCGCGCGATGATCGCCAGTCCGAAGTTGATCCTCGCCGATGAGCCGACCGGCAACTTGCACTCAAGTCAGGGGAAAGAAATCATGGAGCTTTTCAAGAAGCTCAACAACGAGGGCACCACTATCGTTCAGGTCACGCACAATGAGAAGAATGCGGAATACGGCAATCGGATTATCCAAATAGAGGACGGCTGGATCGCCCACAACTGAAATCGCAACCGAGCCGCGGCCAATCGGAAGCGGTCTTGAGACTTCGCTTTTCCAGAACCACGAAACTATGAAAATTGTGCCGTCGCAAATGCGCATCCTGATTGCGGATGATCAGCCGGATGTGCTCGAGGCGTTGCGGCTTCTGCTGAAACGTGAGGGGTTTAAGATCGAAGCGGCTGATTCTCCCGAGCAAGTGCTGCAGATGATCGAGAATCGCGATTACGATGCCGCAATCATTGACTTGAACTACACTCGCGACACCACTTCCGGGCAGGAGGGGCTCGATCTGCTCGCCCGGATTCAAACCGCCGATCCCATGCTCCCTGTCATCGTAATGACGGCTTGGGGCAGCGTCGATCTCGCAGTGGAAGCCATGCGCCGAGGAGCGCGCGATTTCATCCAGAAGCCCTGGGAAAATGAGCGGCTTGCCTCCATCGTCCGCACGCAATTAGAGCTCAGCGAAGCTATCCGCCGCGGACAGCGTTTGGAAGCTGAAAACGCGCTTCTTCGGGGCGACAACTTGCCCACCATGATCGCGCAGGCGCCTTCCATGTCGCCTGTGCTCGATCTGATTTCGCGTGTAGGACCCTCAGACGCGAACGTGCTGATTTCCGGCGAACCGGGGAGCGGGAAAGAAGTGGTCGCCCGCACACTGTATGCCATTTCAGGCCGTGCCAATAAGCCGATGGTTACGGTCAACGCGGGCGGGCTCGCCGAGGGCGTGTTTGAAAGCGAGCTGTTTGGTCATGTGAAAGGTGCGTTTACCGATGCCAAGATGGACCGCGTCGGACGCTTCGAACTGGCCGATACCGGAACGCTGTTTCTGGATGAAATCGCCAATGTGCCGATGAATCTTCAGGCCAAGCTTCTCCGCGTGCTTGAAGTGGGCGAGATGGAGCGCGTCGGTTCTTCAAAGACAAAAAGAGTGGACGTCCGCGTGATCTCCGCCACCAACGCAAATCTCCCGGAAGAAGTGCAGAACGGCCGTTTCCGCCAGGATCTGCTGTTCCGCTTAAACACTATCGAGATTCATGTGCCGGCACTCCGCGAACGAAAGGAAGATATCGTCCCGCTTGCCAATCACTTTCTTGGAATTCATGCCCGGCGCTACCGGAAAAATATCGCCGGCTTCGATCAAAATGCGCTTCAGGCCATGCACGACCATCCCTGGCAGGGAAATGTTCGCGAACTGAACCATGTGGTCGAGCGCGCCGTCCTGATGACCCAAGGGAACTGCATCAAGGCGGGCGATCTGGCTTTGCGATCCGCCAGTGTTGGTTCGGCGCGGCTGGAAGATATGAGTCTGGAGGATGTGGAAGGCTTCCTCATCAAGAAGGCGCTGGCGCGCTATGGCGGTAACGTTAGTCACGCCGCCAGTGCGCTGGGTCTAAGCCGCAGCGCTCTCTATCGGCGATTGCAGCATTTCGGCCTATAACAGGCATTCGTGGGTAAGTTCAAGCTGAGCCATGATGCGCGGGTGCTGCTGCTCGCGCTCACTGCTGGATTGCCCGCTGTAATCGCTGTTATCATCCTGCTTGCGGTGGGCGGCTTTTCAGCCCGCGAACAGTCAACCATTGAAATCGTGGTAGTGCTCTGCTGGCTGGGCTTCGCTTTTGCTGCCAGGGGCCGCGTAGCGGGACCGCTGCGCACCTTGGCGAATCTTCTCGAAGCCATGCGTGAAGGTGATTACTCCATTCGCGCGCGCGTCGAGAATCCGAACGAACCCATGGGCGAAGTCATGCAGCAGGTCAACGCCATGGCGGCTACCCTGCGCGATCAGCGTCTGGGCGCTCTGGAAGCAACCGCCCTGTTGCGCAAAGTGATGGAGGAAATAGAGGTTTCCGCATTTGCCTTTGACCCGCAGCAAACTCTTCGGCTGGTCAATCGGGCCGGTGAGCGTCTGCTAGCCCAGCCCGCAGAGCGTCTGCTTGCTCGTGACGCGACCTCTCTAGGCTTAGCGGAGTTTTTAATCGGTGAGCCGGAACAGACCATTCAGCGTTCGTTTCCGGGCGCCACGGGCCGCTGGGGTATCCGCCGCAGCCAGTTTCGCGAAGGCGGCGTCCCGCATCAATTGCTGGTTCTCACTGACTTAACCAGGCCCCTGCGCGAGGAGGAGTTGCAGGCCTGGCAGCGCCTGGTCCGCGTGCTGGGGCATGAGCTCAACAACTCGCTGACTCCCATCAAGTCCATCGCGCAGAGCCTGGAGAATCTGGTGAAGACCGATCCTCGCCCGGAGGACTGGACCGATGACATGTCCCGCGGCCTCAATGTGATCGCGACCCGTTCGGAATCGCTCAGCCGCTTCATGAGTTCGTACGCCCGCCTGGCGAAATTGCCGCCTCCGAAATTCGGCCCGGTAGAGGTCAATTCACTCCTCCGCCGCGTAACAAGCCTGGAAACGCGCATGCAGGTCTTCTTTGAAGAATGCCCGCCTCTCACCATACAGGGCGATGCGGATCAACTGGAACAGGTTCTCATCAATCTCATACGAAACGGCGTTGATGCTTCGCTCGAAACGGGCGGCCGTGTATTCGTCCGTCACGAGCGCACCTCGCAGACCGTCGAGATCAAAATCCGCGATGAGGGTCCCGGATTATCGAATACGGCCAATTTGTTTGTCCCGTTCTTTACAACCAAGCGCGGCGGTTCGGGCATAGGTCTCGTCTTGAGCCGGCAGATTGCGGAAGCTCACAACGGCTCCGTTACTCTGCGAAATGCGGTGAGTGGCCCGGGATGTGAGGCGATCCTAACGTTACCCGTTCAGTGAGTGCAAGAGTGCGCCGCGGTGGCGCTCTGCTCAGAACTGTCCGCGTGATAGGAACTTCGTACCAGCGGCCCTGCCTCGACATGTGCGAAGCCCATTTCCTTGCCGGCCTGCTTGTATTCGTCGAATTCTTCTTGCGGAACATACCGCAAAATCGGGAGATGTTTCTGCGACGGCCGCAAATACTGGCCAAGCGTAAGTATCTCGACCTGATGGTCGCGCAGGTCTTGCATGACCTTGAGAATCTCCGCTTGCGTCTCACCAAGGCCCAGCATGAGGCCGGACTTCGTGGGAATCTTCGGACGCACTTGCTTCGCGTACCGCAGAATCTCAAGCGAACGCTCGTAGCGGGCGCCCAGTCTCACTTGTCGATACAGGCGCGGCACGGTCTCCGTATTGTGGTTGAGCACGTCCGGATGCGCATTCATAACGATATCCATGGCGGGATGCGAGCCTTGGAAATCGGGGATAAGGACCTCTACTTTGCATCCTGGAACATGATCCCGGATTGCTTCAATAGTAAGCGCGAACAACTCCGCGCCGCCGTCTTTGCGGTCATCGCGATTTACGCTTGTCACAACCGCGTAGCGGAGCCCCAGTGTCGCGCACGCCTCGCCCACGCGCCGTGGTTCATCGTAATCAACTGTGAGAGGAGCGCCTTTCTGCACCGCGCAGAATCCGCAGCGCCTCGTGCAGACGTTGCCGAGAATCATAAATGTCGCCGTGCGGCGGTTCCAGCATTCACCAACATTCGGACAAGCGGCGCTTTCACACACCGTGTGCAACTTAAGGCGAGTCACCAAATTCTTCAACTCTCGGTAGTTCTCGCCGGCAGGAGCGGGCGCACGAAGCCACTTCGGCCGCTCCGGCTGAGAAGAAATTGTGACCAGCACTTTATTTAGTGTAGCTTCGCCTTCACAACAAAAATCTACTGTTCTTAATAGAAACGTTTCATAAGAAATACGTTTGATTAAGAATGATTTCATTTTCCACCTGGATGCAACCTGCGGGTGTTCGGAAGTATCCAAGCAGTTGTAGCCAAGAGCGCTCTCGGTTACTACATGAGTGTTGCGCGCAATGCCAGAGTTGCTTCGGCCTTGGCGCAAATTAGAAAGCTTTGGAGGTTTTTTCAATGAAGTACGCCATTTTTGCAGGCGTAGTGTCTCTAGGAATATTAGCAAGCGGCGCCCAGGCGCAGGAAGGCTCTCACAACGATGTGACAGTTTCCGCGACGGCCGTTTTTCAGAAGAGCACGACAGGTAATGGGGTCACGCAAACGGCTTCCCAAGAGCCGGGTATCCTGGCAACCTACCGCTACTTCTTCACCGATCATCAAGGTCTTGAATTTGATTATGGATTCACCCGGTTCAACCAGCAGTACACGGGCGCGAGTGCCGCAAATCCGCTCTCGCTCACCGGCCTTGGTCTCACCGGAAACAGCCTGAGTGTGCCGGCTGATACGCACGAAGCCAACGTGTCTTACGTGTATCGCATGGCCGCTCGTCATCGCCTGTCCCCATTCGTGAGTGCAGGCGGCGGTCTTTGGGTGTTCTCTCCTCAGTCGTTTGCGTCTTTCGGAACGGGTAATGCCGATACCTTCGTAACACCGGATTTCGTATATAGCGGCGGCGCTGATTTTGCTCTCAGCCGGAAGGTTAGTCTGCGGCTGGGCTATCGCGGTCACGTGTTTCAAGCACCGGGCTTCGGCATCGGCGCAATCAAGACCGGCTCTGTAGCATATTTGTCTGAGCCGTTTGCCGGTCTTTCATTCCACTTCTAATCACCAGTGAGTGGAAAGAGGGTCCCGATTCTGGGGCCCTCTTTTTTTCCCCCCAGTTGTGTCCTACATCTCGCGTCGATTTTCCAGAGAACGCGACATGGTCACTTCGTCGGCGAACTCCAGATCGCTTCCGACAGGAATTCCCATCGCGATCCGCGTCACGCGGGGACCCAGCGGCTTCAGGAGCCGCGACAGATACACCGCAGTGGCTTCGCCCTCAACTGTTGGATTCGTGGCGAGGATGACTTCCTGAATTTCGTTCTGATGCAGCCGGTCGATCAAGCCTTTGATTCGCAACTGTTCGGGACCTACGCCCCGCAGCGGTGAGATGGCGCCGTGCAGTACATGGTAGAGCCCGCGAAATGCACGAGTCGTTTCGATGGGAAGAATGTTATGCGGTTCTTCGACGACGCAGATTTGGAAGTGTTCGCGATGCGGATCGCGGCAGTAGAGGCATAGCTCGCCATCGCTGATGTTGTTGCATTGCGCACAGATCCCAAGCTTGTCTTTGATGTCGAGAATCGCCTCTGACAGGCGTTGAGCGTCTTCGCGCGGCACGCGCAAAAGATGAAAGGCGATACGCTGCGCCGATTTCTGCCCGATGCCAGGCAGTCTTTTGCATTCTTGAATCAGCCGCGCCAGCGGCTCTGCGAAGTCTGGCATGCCCCGCGGCTCTTAAAACATGCCTGGAGGAAGCCCAAGGCCACCCAGCATGCCGCCCATCTTTCCTTGCGCCTCTTCATCCACTTTCTTGGCAGCTTCGTTAAACGCGGCCATTACCATGTCCTGAAGCATTTCAACGTCGCCCGCTACTTCAGGGTCGATCTTTACGCCCAGGACATTCTTGTGGCCGTCCATTTTGACGTTCACCATTCCACCGCCGGCAGAGGCATCCACTCGAATTGCCGCGATTTGTTCTTGCAGCTTTTCCTGCATCTGCTGCGCCTGTTTCATCATGTTCTGCATGTTGCCCGGCATTTTCATGAAGGAGATCCTTTTTGTTTCACGTAGACCGCTGCGAAGGCAGATAGCCTTCGCTTACTCATTCAAATTTCGCACGGTGCGCACGTGCGCATCCGGAAAGAGTTCCTGGAAGCGCTTCACGCCGGGGTGAGACAGCGCGCGTTCCCTTAGGTTCGCGTCCGGGCCCGCCTCCGCTACCGAAGCGGTAACTTGCGTACCGGACAGGTTCTCTCCGGGTTCCACGCGCACTCGCACAGGTTTCCCGAGTACTTCCGAAGCGACTCGCTGCATGGACGGATCTCTCAGGGAAAAGAGCATCGCTTTGGGCGCGCGAACAACCAGCTCTGATCCTTCTAGAGAGATTTCAGAATGCTGTACCGCATCGGCAGTGAAGTTCAATCCAGCTTTACAAAGCGCATCGTGCAGAGCTTGCGCGAGGCTGTCCGTCTGGGCCGGAGCAGCGGAAATAGGCTCGGAGGCCGATTTTGGGGGCGCCTGAAATGCCGGGGGCCGGGGTGCCGCCGCACGCGAAGAAGCGGTCAGTTGCGCCGCTGGAGGCGCGGTCACCGGATGCGCGCGCGATGATTGAACTGGCTCCGGGCTGCCCAGCCCCGCGAGCGCCTCTTCAATTGACTGCAGCTTTCCCGCCTGGACCAGTTTGATGAGCCCCAGTTCCAAATGCAATCGCGGCTGCAGTGAAGATTGCAGTGTCTTGTACAAATCGAGTGTCAGGTTAAGGTAGCGCGTCAGATCCTCTTCGCTGAACCAAGCAGCGGTTTCGAGCAATGCCTCTTGCTCACGATCCGTTGCCGGAATGAGCCGAGTCGGTTTTCCAGAAAGTTTCGCGACCAGGAGATTTCGCCAATATCGGGAAAGCTCACGCGAAAAATGCTGCAGGCTCTGCCCGCTGCGTTCGAGTTCCTGAACCATCTCGAGCATGCGGGCGCCGTTTTGGCTGTGAACTGCTTCCGCGACAGCGGACAGCGATTCGCTTCCAAACACACCCAGCAGCGCACGGATATCATCGACGCGCAGAGCTTTTCCGCAGCAGGCAATGGCCTGATCGAGAGCGGAAAGAGAATCGCGAACACTCCCTTCGCCTGCCTGCGCCAGAACCGAAAGCGCTTCCTCGCCTGCTTCAATGCCCTCTTGTGCCGCTATGAACTTCATCCGGTCTACGATCTCGGCAAAATCGACCGAACGAAAGCTGAAATGCTGGCAGCGCGATGCGATCGTGTTCGGGATCTCGTACGCCTCGGTTGTGCAGAGAACGAAAACCACCCACTCAGGTGGCTCCTCCAGCGTTTTCAATAGCGCGTTGAAGGCCTCTTTCGTGATTTGGTGCGCTTCGTCGACAATGAAAATCTTATAGCGATCCCGCGCCGGCCGGTAGCGCACGTTTTCGCGAATCTCGCGCATCTCATTGATGCCGCGGTTTGATGCCGCATCGATTTCGATCACATCGACCGCATTGCCGGCGCTGATCTCCAGGCAGCTCGAGCACACTCCGCACGGCGTTGCTGTCGGCCCTTGAAAGCAATTCAAGCAGCGGGACAGGATACGCGCTACCGTCGTTTTGCCCGTCCCCCGCTGCCCTGAAAAAATATAACCGTGTGCGATGCGCTCGCTCTGAATGGCGTTGATGAGTGTTTTTTGAACGTGCTCCTGCCCGATCAGTTCGCTAAACGATTGCGGACGGTACTTCCTCGCAATAACTTGATACATGAAATCGCGTTGCGTGTACTCGGGAGCGTGTTTGCCAGACCCCGGGTGATCCGCGGCACACGAGCTAAATCGCTACCGTTGCTTCCTTCCGGACCTGGCGGGGTTTACAACCGCCCATTGCACGAAGCCCGGAGCCTGACAACTCTCAATGTTAGCATCCGTTCTTACTCTGGAAGGCGTAAGACCGCCCGAAGCTTTTCGCCGAACAAGGTCGTCGGCGACGGCTTATTTTCAGTTTTGCCATCACGCGAATTGCGATCACGTGTTTGGTCGGCAATCACTGCTTCCGGACTCGCGGTTGGCGGATCTGGCAGATGTGTCAGTGCAGCGGCCGCGACAGGCGTATCGTCGGGCACGGCCGGTTTCACATTGGGCGCCCGTATCTCGTCTTTCAGATAACGATCTTTCCTCAGGAGGATGCGCTCCAGCGGGGCGATCCATCCGGTAAATTCGCCGTCTATGTGGCTGTCGCGTTTCAGCGCATTTTGTACTGCGTTCATTTTGGAATCGAGGTTGTCCAGATGATGCAACAGCAGCGCTTCGGGAAATGCCGGCACCTTTGGTGAGCCAAATTCAAGCTCTCCATGATGGCTGATGATCATGTGCTCCACCAATATCCGCAGCTTGGGAGGGAACTCAGGCAATCTGGCGAAGGCATTGCCGAGCATCCTCAGACCCAAAACAATATGTCCAAGCAACTGACCGTTGGCGCTGTAGCCGAAGCTGCGTGCGTATGAGAGTTCCTCGACCTTTCCGACATCGTGGAGAATCGCACCGGTAATAAGAAGGTCAATATCGATCTCTTTGTAGTGCGAAGCGGTCAACCGGCTCAACGTGCAAAGCGAAAGCACATGCTCCAGCAACCCGCCGCGGCAGGCGTGATGAATGTTTTTTGCCGCGGGAGCCATCTTGTACATCCCGGCAAGCCGCTCGTCGGAAAAAACGGCCTGGAGGAGAGAGCGGAGATGCGGGTTCTGCAAATTGGCGATCAGACCCTGCAGTTCGCCCCACATCTCTTCCGGATCGCGTTCCGAACAGGGGAAAAAATCGGCGAAATCAATTTCATGTTCTTCCAGACGCCGTAGCCGGTGGACGGTAAACTGCGATCGGCTTTGATAAATCTGGGCGAGTCCCTTCACCTTCACAAAATCGTCGCGATCGAAGGTATCCATCACCTCCGCGACGTTGTCCCACATCTTGGCCTCAATCTCGCCGGTGCGGTCGGAAAGATGAAGAGACAGGTACGGCTCACCGGTCTTCTTCTGCCGGATCTCCTTCGACAGAACAAGGAATTGCGCGGTGACGGTTTCGTTCGGAACCAGGTTCCCGACGTACAGCGATTTCATGGATCGCTAGCGCGAGCTGCTCTTCCCGGTAACCGTTGTTTCCGTCCCGGGAATCGGGACCATTCCGAACAACCGTTTGTGGCGCGTCTTCTGTTCCACTTCAGCCTTTGTGATGGTCTCGGGCTTGAGCTGCGCGACATCTTGCCAGGTAGTGTTCTGTCCCGGCGCCGCGCCAGTGTCGATAAATCCCGGCTTAATCTGCAAAAACGCCTCTCTTCTAAGCTGAGTTAAATACTCGCGCACTTTCGGCTGCATCTTCGGCCCGTACAGAATATTTTCGATATCCGTCTTCACTTCGGCTAAGGGCGCAAGGCCAGCCTTGGTGTGATCGTCCACCTTGAAAACCTCGAAACCGGTGGGCAGCTTGATAGGTTGCGTAACCGCCCCCTTGGGCAGATTCCAAACCGCATCTTCAATGTCCTTATTGAGGTCGCCCTTTTTGTAACCACCCAGCACTCCGCCATCTTTCGCCGTTGTGGCATCTGAATTGTCGCGCGCGAGTTCGCTGAATCGCTCGCCTTTCGAGGCCTCATCCGCGATCTGCTTTGCTTTCTTTTCAGCAGCGGCGCCCCCTGCCGCGTCTTTGCCTTGCGTCGAGATCAGAATCTCGCTGAGATAGACCTTCTCTTCACGAATGAAGTCGGACTTATGCGCGTTGTAGTAATCCTGGACTTCTTTATCAGTGATATTGATGCGCCGGCCCACTTCCTGCCCAATCACCTCGCGAGTAATGATCTGGTTCTTGGTCTCGTTCAGGAAATCTTCATAGCTCATGCCCGACTGCTGGCGGACATATTCATGAAACTTGTCCGGATCGGTGATGCCCGATTGCCTCTGCAGATTCGCCACGTACTTGCTCATCTCCGAATCCACGTTGATGTTCAGCTCTTTGCCTTTCTGGATCAGAAGCAATTCGTCAATGCGGTCGCGCAGAACATTCTTCTCCCGGTCGGCCAGATTCCGCCGCGCTTCAGCAGCCGCCGCGCCTTGTGCCTGCAATTCCTGCGCGGCTTCTTTCTGAAATCTTTGGATTTCATCCTGGCTCACGATGTCGCCGTTTACCTTGGCGACAATCTGATCCACGACCTTGAAATTATCCGCCGCAAAGCAGACGGAGCTGAAGGCCAGCGCGGCAATACAGACTGCTCTCATAACTTTTCTTTTCATTATGGCAATAATGCGAGGGTACAGTTCTTGCGGTCGTGTCTGAAACGGTTTCGATATCAGCGGAAATCTTCTACCATCATAAGATCGCTGCCCGACTGATCGAGCTGGGTATACAACATTGAGCGGCCGTCGGGTGAAATCGATAGCGCGGTGTCATATATGTCGACAACTGTCCCTTTCGAGAATTCTCTGAAAACCGTTATCTTGCGCGCAGCGAAGCTGTAGAACTTGAGGGTGGGTTTGGTTGGATCATTTAGATCGAAAAAATAGATGCCCTGATCGGTCAAAGCCCAGAGGCTTTCCCTGACTTGATCGAGAACCTTGATTTCCTCCCCACCGTTTACGGGCGCTCTCCAAATCCCAGGCTTACCGAGTTTTGCGTAATAGACAAATTCGCCGCCGGGCGATTCGAAGGCTTCTTCTGCATCATCGGCCTTTGCGATTTGTACCGCCGCCCCGCCTTGGGCAGATATCCTCCAGATTGCCCGGTCTCCGCTCCGGTTCGAACCGAAATAGATCCAGCGGCCATCTCTTGACCAGCTCGGCCGGACGTTATTCGATGGCCCGGTAGTCACGCGGCGCACCGGACCTCCATCCGCACGGATCACGTATATGTCCGAATTCCCGGCCTTGCTGCCATCGAAGGCAATCCACTGGCTATCCGGCGACCACCGCGGGCTTCCGACAGCAGGACCACCGAAGGAGGTCAATTGAACGGTATTGCCACCCTCGCGATCACATGCCCAGATCTCGTAATTGCCGGAACGAGACGAATTAAAGGCGATCTTTTTGCCGTCTGGGGAGAATTGAGGCTCCATGTCCGTTTCTGTGGAGGCGATGAATTTGAGTGGCAGGCCGTTGCTATCAGAGGAGTTCGGGCCAGGAATTCGCCAAATGTTGAGATCCTCTCGGTGCCGTTCGTACACCATTCGTCTGCCGATGCGAGCAACGGAGAGTTCAACAACATTTTCGCCCGTGATGGCCAAGTGTTCGCGAGTGCCTCCGGAGGCCGGGATCGTCCACAGCTTCGTGTTGCCGAAGTGGCCGGTCGAATACACCAGTGTTTTCCCGTCCGGGGTCCAGTCCAAGCCAAAAATCTCTTCTTCATCGGAAGTCAACCGTCGAGCTTTGCCCCTGCGATTTCCGTCAATAATGTCCAGCACGTAGATTTCGCCAGTCAGTTCTGAAGAATTTCTGATAAACGCCACCCTCATTCCGTCGGGAGAAAATTTGGGAGCGGAATCGCCGAAATATTCGTTTGGCGGAGACGTGAGTTTTCTCTTATCCCCGGTTTCTGCAGAGAGCAAAAAAATGCTGGACGGCGCATGGGGTGCGGCCTTGTCGACCAGGGCTAAGGCCTTTCCGTCCGGAGACCAGGACAGTTTGGGAGTCGGGCTACCCGACTGCCAATATGATCCCGAAGAGGCCGTTTGCCCCAATTTCCGCTCCGCACCGCCGAGCGCGGGAATCATCCAGATTTCATCGCGGTCAGAGAATTTCCGGCAAAATGCAATGTATCTGCCATCCGGCGACCAGGCCGGGGAGTCCTCCTGGGCTGGATTACTCGTGAGCCTCAGGGGAGCCCCGGCGCCCACGAGCTTGAGGTAGATATCGAAGTTGTCTCCCTTCTCGCCATCCCAGGCAAACGCCACTTGCTTGCCATCGGGTGAGAAAGCAGGTGTGATCTGCCTTCCTGGATAACTGGTCAGAGGAACAATCTTTGGAGCCGGATGCGGCGTCGGGCGAAGAAGTCGAATTGCAAGCAGCGCAACTAGCAGAACAGCCGTGGTGACGACTGCCCATAATGCCCGCGACTTCCATCGTCCAGGCTTGCTGCTCAAAACGGCGCTGGTGAGCGTGCCGGAGTCGGATTCTTCCTTCAGATCTAGCAGCGCGACTTCCAGATCGTCCATATGCTGGAAACGCCGCGCCGGATCTTTCCGCAGACATCGGGAAATAATCTTCTCGAAGTCGCGCGGCACATCGGCCACAATGGCGCTCACCGGCTCGGGATCTTGCTTGAGAATCGCCGAAAGTGTCGAAAGCTTGGAGTCTCCGCGAAAAGCCCCTCTGCCTGTGACCATTTCATACAAAACTGAGCCGAGCGAAAATATGTCGCTGCGGGAATCCACTCTCTTACCCTCAGCTTGTTCGGGCGACATGTAAGCGACTGTCCCGACAATGACGCCTTCCTCCGTGTTGGCGCGTTCCCGCACTCCGGCGGTTTCGGTTTTTTCAAATTCTCCAGAGGTGTTCTCGACTAGCTTGGCCAAACCGAAATCCAGGACTTTGATGAGACCGTTTTCGCTCACCATGATGTTGGATGGCTTCAAATCCCGGTGGACAATGCCCGCGGCATGAGCCTTGGCCAGCGCGCCCGCAATCTGCGCGCCATACTTCAGTGCTTCGTTCGGCCGCAGTCCCTTACGCCCGATCAACTGGTCTAGCGTTTTGCCCGCCACGTACTCCATCGCGATAAATTGGATACCGTCGATCTCCGCGATGTCGTAAATGTGAACGATGTTGGGGTGGTTCAAAGCGGAAGCTGCTTTCGCCTCGCTTACGAATCGGCGCTTCCTTTCCGCATTGGTCAGTGTTTCGGCGGAAAGCATCTTGATCGCCACGAAGCGGTCCAAATGGGTATCCCGGGCTTTCCACACGACCCCCATGCCGCCTTCCCCGAGTTTTTCGGAGATTCGATACTGGGCCAGGACCTTGCCAACCATGCGATCTCGGTTCTTGAAGAATACTCTTTCGCCGCGACAGCTTCAAGCAAATAGCACTGGCGGCAAAAAACTACTTCCTAGTAACAACCGCCTCTTCCGCCGTCAACTCCGCCAGCATCCTCTTCAGATCATCCATCAACTGAGCCGGAGTGCGCGACGCGCTTAACGGAAATTTCAAAACGCCGGCAGGCGTAAACTGTGCATTCTCCGTACTGCGAACCAGAGCCATCAGCCGGAGCGGGTCGATTTTCGACTGCTGGTGGAATTTAACATTCGCGAATCCTTGCCGCCTATCGACGGACTCTACGCCTGCTGCTCCCGCCATGCTCTTCAAGAGCGAGAACTTCACCAGGTTCAAAACCTCCTCAGGGACAGGGCCATAGCGGTCCGCAAGCTCGGCAATAATTCTGTTGCCGTGCTCCTCATCCTTCACGTCAGCGATGCGCTTATAAGACCGAAGCCGCTGCGCTTCGTCCGAAATATAAGTTGCCGGAATTCGGATGTCCAGACCCAGGTTGAGACTTGCGTGAATCTCCAGCGGGACCTCTTCTCCTTTAAGTTCCTGCACGGTCTCTTCCAGCAGGCGGACGTAGGTGTCGTACCCAACCGCCTCAATGTGCCCATGTTGCTCGCCGCCGAGCAGATTACCGGCGCCGCGCAGTTCCAGGTCAAGAGCCGCGATCTTGAAACCGGCCCCCAGATCGCTAAACTCTTTTAGAGCAGCCAGCCGCTTTCTCGCCACTTCGCTTAATTGCGTATCGGCCGGAACCAGAAGATAAGCATACGCGCGGCGATTTGATCGGCCAACGCGCCCACGCAATTGATACAGCTCGCTCAAGCCATAACGCTCGGCATTTTCGATAATCATGGTGTTCGCCAGCGGAATGTCGAGACCGTTTTCGACAATGGTCGTGCAGACGAATACGTCATATTCGTGGCGCATGAACCCGAGCAGCACTTTTTCCAGCTCTGCTTCACCCATCTGGCCGTGGCCAACACCGATGCGAGATTGCGGAACCAGCTCCTGAATGGAAGCCGCGCGCATAAAGATGGTGTCCACGCGGTTGTGGACGAAATACACCTGGCCCTGACGCGCCAGCTCCTGCTCAATGGCCGCCTTGATCAGCTCGGAATTAAAGTGGGCGACGACTGTGTTGATGGTTAAACGATCCTTCGGAGCGGTTTCGATGACCGACATATCGCGCAGGCCCAGCAGGGACATGTGCAGGGTGCGGGGAATCGGCGTCGCGCTCATGGTGAGCACGTCCACGTTATGACGGAGCTGCTTCAATCGCTCTTTATGGCGAACGCCGAAGCGCTGCTCCTCATCGACCACCAGCAGGCCCAGATCATAAAACTGAACATCTTTCGAGAGCAGGCGATGCGTTCCAATCAGCACGTCGACTCTTCCGGTCGCCAAATCGTCTAATACGGCCTTAATCTCTTTGGCCGTCCGAAACCGGCTCACCAGCTCAACGCGGACGGGAAATGACGCGAAGCGCCGTTTGAATGTTTCAAAATGCTGGAACGATAGGACCGTTGTCGGCGCAAGAACCGCCACCTGTTTCCCATCGCCAAGGGCCTTGAAGGCCGCGCGCATGGCTACTTCCGTTTTTCCAAATCCGACATCGCCGCAGAGCAGGCGGTCCATTGGCTGTTCACTCTCCATGTCGCCCTTGATCTGCGAAACGGCGTTCAACTGGTCCTTTGTCGGGGCATATTCGAATGCATCTTCGAACTCGCGCTGCCAGTTGCTATCGGACGAAAACGAAAATCCTTTCGCCATCCGCCGCTGCGCGTATAGCTTTAACAGTTCGTCGGCCATATCGCGCATCTTGGCTTTGACACGCGATTTGGTCTTCTCCCAGGTAACGCCGCCGAGCCGGTCGAGGTGAGGCTTTGCCTCTCCAGCGCCGCGGTATTTCTGAACCAGATCGAGCCGGGTAAGCGGAACGTACAACTTCGATTCGCTGGCGTACTCGATCAGCATGAAGTCGCCCTTCTGATCGCCCTGTGCCAACTCACGGATTCCCAGAAACTGGCCAACCCCATGCGTTGTGTGCACGACGAAATCGCCTGGCTTCAGGTCGGCGATATCCGCGGCAAAGGCGGCAAGCTGCGACTTGGTGGGCTGGCGCGCAATAAGGTCGGAAGTCTCGAACAGATCCTCGCAGCCGATTATGGCGAGCTGAGAATCCAGCAATACGGCTCCGCGCCGTACGTTTCCTTTTATGAGATAAGCGCTCGATACGGCCCCTGCGTGGTACGCGCGCTCGGCAAGAGAGGGGCGAGTGCCAGCCGCCGATTCCAAACCAAGCTGATACGGGACAGCGTATTCCTGTAGCACATCTGCCAGGCGCTCAACTTCGCCGGTCGATGCCGCGAAGAACGCCACCCGATTGCCGGCTGTGATCAGGTTGCGGGCTTCGGCCACGGCCACGGGCATGTTGCCTTGAAAGGTAAGCGAGGGCCGCGTCGGAATATACAGATGCGCGGCGCTGCTCACTTCGGCTCCTTGCACGACCTCGAGTTCCTGGAAGCTGATGCGGGTACGGTTTGACAGCTCCGTTTCAAGCTCATCCCAGCGCTTAAAATTCTTATCCGGTTCGATGGGCGCGGCCCGGTCCGGGTGTTCCAGCCTTTGCCATAGCCGGTCTGCGGCCGACCCCACTGCGGCCGGTTCATCGATGACGATCAGAGCGTCGCGATTTAAGGCGAACACGTCATGCGAGCGGGGCCGCACCAGCGGAACCAGGAACTCCCAGCCAGGGAATATCTCGCCAGGGTTGGAGAGTTCCAAATCGGCCTTCTCCGCCGCTTCCGCGAGCTGCCGGAGCAGCGGCCGCGATCGCGGATACTCGGCCAGGGGCAGCAGCGTAGTCGAGGGAATCTTCAGGACGGAGCGCTGTGATTCCACATCGAACTGGCGAATGGATTCAATCTCATCCCCGAAGAACTCGACCCGAACCGGTCGCGAGGATTCGGCCGGGAAAACGTCAAAGATACCGCCGCGTACCGAATACTCGCCAACCATTTCCACGGGCTCGCGGCGCTCATAGCCGATGCTTTCAATGTGCTGAACCAGATCTTCGAGCGCAATCTCCTCGCCGGCCCGCAGCGTGAGCGCAAGCTGCCGGTAAAAATCAGCAGACTCGGTGCGAAGAAGCGCCGACGCGATCGGGACAATCGTGATGGGTATCTTGTGCGCCGATAGCCGCCACAGCGCGACGGCACGCTTTTCGGCGATCTCGTTGTGAGGCGAAAGCCGCTGGTGCGGAAGAATATCGAGCGCGGGTACCAGTTGCGGCGAGGGCAGGTCGCGGCCCTCGAGCAGCATGTCAAAGAAGACCTCAATGGATTCTTGTAAACTCTCGGCCTGCTTGTTGCCGTCCACCACAACGAAGAGCGGCTTCTCCGTGGCCTGGTAGAGCAGCACCAGGTAAAGCGCCTTAGCGGTATTGACCAGTCCTGAAACGGCGAATGGTCCGTGTTCACCGCGAGTGAGCCGCTGCAGCAGTATCTGGAAGTCGGCTTGTCTGGCCGCTGATTGAAATAAATCTCGAGTGGCGGGGTGAATCACTGAGCGTGAACCGCTGGTGTAGCGTTCAATTCCGCCTGGTACCGCGCGATAATTCTTTCCGCGATGTCGGTGGTCGAGTATCCCGGCTCCAGCGGCAATGCCTGTACCTGACCACCGGCTGCCTCAACTTCCTCGCGGCCGGCAATGAAATGCGCCCAATCCGCGCCTTTTACTAACACGTCCGGAAGCAGCTCCGTAATCAATTCCCGCGGTGTATCTTCACCGAAAAGAACTACTGCGTCCACGGCTTCGAGATGCAGCGCCAGTTCGGCTCGCGTGCGCTCATCGAAGAAAGGCCGCGATGGTCCCTTCAGCCGCTGCACGCTTTCATCGGTGTTGAGCGCGAGAATGAGTACATCGCCGAGTGAACGCGCCCGCTCGAGCAGCCGGATGTGGCCCGGATGCAAAATATCGTAACAGCCGTTGGTGAAAACGACCTTTTTCCCTTCCGTTTTCCACCACTGACGCTGCGCGATCAGTTTTTCGCGCGTGTACAGGCGAGACATTTCTCAGTCTTATTTTACGATTGCGGCTGTGGGGCATCCCCTTGTTGAAGGATCTTGAGCATTACAAACAGGTATTCTGAGATTTCTACTCTTAACCCATAAATGCAGTTCCGCAACATCTTGGTCCGCGCTACAAACTGGGTTGGCGATGCGGTCATGTCCGTGCCCGCTCTGCAGGCGTTGCGCGAGCGATTTCCCGCGGCGCACATTTCGATACTGGCGCGGCCATGGGTGGCGAGTCTATACGGCCGCGAGCCGTTTTGCGACGAACTGATTGCTTACGACGCGCCGAGAGGCTGGCGCGGCGCGCGCGAAAAGTGGTCCGTTGCTTCCGATCTTCGGCGGCGCAGCTTCGACTGTGCGATTCTCTTTCAGAACGCCTTTGAAGCGGCTGCTTTGGTGGGCGTCGCCCGAATCCCAACCCGTATTGGGTACAGCCGCGACCTTCGCGCATGGCTCCTTACTCATCCCATTCCCATTCCGAAGCCAGGCGAAACGCCCCGTCATCAGCGTTTTTATTATCTTGAACTGCTGAAGCGGGCTGGGCTGATCGAGAATTACCAGCTAGACGAACCAATCCACCTTTCCAGTCGCGCAATTGCAGCGCAGGAAGGTCGCCGTCTTTTCCGGCAGGCAGGTTTTCCAGGTTCTGTTATCGGAGTGAGTCCGGGTGCTGCCTATGGGAGCGCCAAGCGCTGGCTGCCGGAACGGTTTGCGGAAGCGGCCGTGCAACTCGCTCGCGAACGCGGCGCTGCGATTGCAATATTTGGCTCTAAAGAAGAAGGCCCCATAGCTCAGCTAGTTCTCCACGCGATCCAAACAGCAGGCCTGCGATGCCTCAACTTCGCCGGAAGAACAAGCCTTCAGGAGTTCATCGACATGGCCGCTGCTTGCGACCTGTTCCTGACGAACGATTCGGGTCCAATGCACATCGCTTCCGCTTTGGGCGTTCCCACCGTAGCTATTTTTGGAGCAACCGACGAGGGCGCCACCGGACCCACAGGCACTCACAGTAAAGTCGTCCGTGTCTCTGTAGAGTGCAGCCCTTGCTTGCGGCGCGAATGTCCCATCGATCACCCTTGTATGACCGGTGTCAGCGCGGCGCGAGTCGCGGAAGCGGCTCTCAGTCTGGTTGAAATAGAGAATTGGACACACGAGGCAAAATCAAGTCGTTAGAAGACCTGCATTCGGCGCTGGCGGATTCGAAATGGATCGTCGTCGTAGGATTCTTCGATCCCCTTACGGCTATTCAGGCTGCTCGTCTCGCGGAAGCGGCAAACCGCGGGCGCAAACTGTTGGCCGTCGTTCTGACTGCATCAAACAGCCTCTTGCCTGCCGATGCGCGCGCGGCGCTGGTCGCAGCCGTTCGGGGCGTGAGTACGGTTGTGATTGCCGATGCGGCGGAGTGGCGGTCTGCTATTCCTCAGACTGCCGATGTGGCGATCCTTGATGATTTAGAGGGCGAAAAAAGGCGATCGGCGGAATTCGTTGAATTCATACTTGAGCGGCAGGGAAGGGAGTAGTGTTTTCCATCCTCGTCATCCGTTTGGGAGCAATGGGCGATATCATCCACGCACTTCCCGCAGTCGCCAGCCTGAAGTTGAGCTTCCCGGAGCATAAGCTGCGCTGGCTCGCGGCGCCAAGATGGATGCCGCTGCTTGAGGGCAATCCGTACGTTGACGAACTGATCCCATTCGGCCGGCAGGGAATAGTGGCTCTCACGAGTTCGCGGACGCCAGCTTGCACGACTTAAAGCCCGATCTGGCGGTCGACTTTCAAGGGCTCCTGCAATCTTCCATCGCAGGCCGGATTGCGCGTCCGCGAGTCTTCTTCGGCTTCAACAGATTTGTCGCGCGTGAACCTCTCGCGTCGCTCTTCTATACGCGGCGCGTCCCGGTAGCGGGGCCGCATCGGGTCCAACGCAATTTGCAACTCGTAGCTGCTGCCGGTGCTTCGGCTCTTGCGGAAGAGACCTGGATTCCTTGCGGACGCCCTGAAGGCGAGCTACCTTCCCATCAGTTCGTTCTGGCGAGTCCGTTCGCCGGTTGGACGAGCAAACAGTGGCCCCTAGAGTATTACGATCGACTCGCTGGCGTCCTTAATAAGGAAGGTCTTGAGCTTGTTCTCAATGTTCCGAATGAGCAAGCCGCCCGCGTTCAGAAATTTAGTCGCGTGCGCCTGCATACGTCCTCGCTGCACGGGCTGATTGATGCGACTCGGCGCGCCACCGCGGTCATCGGCCTGGACAGCGGCCCCCTGCATCTTGCCGCCGCTCTCGACAAACCGGGCGTTGCACTCTTCGGGCCGACTGATCCCGCCCAGACGGGGCCCTTCAAGAGCAGAATGGTGGTGCTTCGCGCGCCCGGTGTTCAGACAACTTACAAGCGGCACGACCGCGTACACGCAAGTATGGCGGAAATCAGCGTCGAAAAAGTCACGGATGCGCTACTCAAATCGCTCGGCCAAAGTCGGGCGGCAGACCATCGTTTTGTGTGGCCTGCTGGCGTCCATCGCTCATGAATGGCTACTGGTTCCCGAAACCATACGCCGACTTCGTGCAGCGCTTGCGGGTGGCTTGCGGTTTCGTTCTGTTGATCGCTTTTGCGTGCCTTTCACGGCCCTCGGCAATATCGATGTCGATGGGGCTTCCACTCTCCGCACTTGGACTTCTGCTTAGAGGCTGGGCCGCCGGGCATCTCGCCAAAGACCGCGATCTTGCAACCTCAGGTCCGTACGCTTACATGCGTAACCCGCTGTATGCGGGAACCTTAATAGCTGCGCTCGGAATTGTGATCGCATGCCGCGACATTTGGCTGGCCATTATTTTCGCGGCCGTCTTCTGCCTTGTCTACTTGCCGGCCATCGAACTGGAAGAGCACCATCTGCGCGAGATTTTTACCGGCTACGCGAGCTATGCGGATTCGGTGGGGCGCTTTATGCCAGGCGCGAGATGGAACGGGATGCGGCGCGGCTTCTCTTGGGCGCTCTATCGCAAGAACGAAGAATACAAGGCCGTACTCGGGTTCCTGGTAGCTGTTGCCTGGCTGATCTGGCGCCGGCTGGCTCAAACATGACAGATACACACAAGTCCACAGGCAAGCCTTCACGAAGGGAGCTGCTCGGCGGTTCGACACTAATCGGCGCAGTTTACGCCGCGGGCTCGCAGCAGGCTCACGCTGAGACAAAGGCGAAGCCGAACATCGTCGTGATTATCGCGGATCAAGTCCGGTCGGATGCTGTGGGCGCATACGGCGTCAATCCCATGGAACTCACGCCAAACATCGACGCCATGGCCCGCTCGGGCACGTTGTACCGGAACATGTTCACCAATCAGCCGCTATGCAGCCCATCGCGTGCGGCTTTGTTTACCGGCGAATATCCGGCACGTAGCGGCGTGTGGAAGAATACTGGAACCGACTTCGGATTGCGGCGGAACGCGATTACACTTGCCACAGAATGCCGGAAAGCCGGTTATTCGGCAAACTATATCGGCAAATGGCACCTGGCGCCTACCCCGATTGGACCGGTGGCTCCCGAGAATCGCGGCGGATTTCTCGGATTGTGGCAGGCTTCAAACATGCTTGAATTGACGTCGGAGCCGTATTCGGGAGACTTGTATGACGGCGACGGACATCCGATCCATTTCGAGAACGTGTACCGCGCGGATTTTCTGACGGGTCTGGCCAAGCACTTTCTGCACGATGTGAGCAAATCGTCACCGTTCCTGCTTGTCGTCTCATACCTGGAGCCGCATCAGCAGAATGATCTCGGACATATGGTCGGACCAAAAGGTTATGCCGAGCGCTATAAAAATCCGTTCGTGCCCGCAGATCTGGAATTCTTTCCGGGCACCTGGCAGGCGCAGTTGCCGGACTACTACGGTTGCCTGAAGCGCGTGGATGAAGGTATCGGCGAAATCCGAACGGCGTTGGCGCAGGAAGGACTCGCCAAGAATACAATCGTGATTTTCGTCAGCGATCACGGCTGCCATTTCATGACGCGCAACACGGAATACAAGCGCAGCGGCCATGATGCGTCCATAAAGGTTCCGCTGGTCATGGAAGGCCCGGGTTTTGGCAGCGGCCGTGAAATTCGTGAGCTGGTCGCCATGGTGGACGTGATGCCGACGGTGCTCCGGGCCGCGGGCATTCCCATTCCAGCAACCGTCCAGGGCCGGAGCGCGCTGCCACTCCTATCCAGTACGGAATCGGATTGGCCGAATGAGATCTTCATTCAAATGTCCGAGTACTGGGTGGGGCGCGCCCTAAGAACGCCGGATTGGACGTACGTGCTGGTTGCTCCGCGATTTGAGGGCAAATTCACCCCTCTTCCAAACGCAGCTGCATATACGAGCTTTCAGCTCTACGATAACCGGGCCGATCCTCACCAGCTTGTAAATCTGGCTGGACACAAAGAGACCGCGGCAATCGAAGAACATCTGCGGGAGCGCTTGAAAAACCGCATGCGCGAGGCCGGAGATACCGATGCGGCTCTTCTGCCGTGCGCTTTCCCTTACGCGTAAAGCATGGAGTGGTTGCAGGGATGCCTGTGATACGCTTTCGCTCATGAGAGTTGGATGTTTTACCCCGTTGCTATCGCAGTTTCCGCTCGATAAAGTATTTGAAAAGCTGAAGGGCCTGAACATTAACACGGTCGAATTAGGCACCGGTAATTATCCGGGCGATCCACATTGCAAGCTCTCCATGCTGGGCAATGAAAAAGAGCTAAAAGATTTCAAGAAGAAGCTCGACGATCGCGGCTTCACTATCAGCGCGCTAAGCTGTCATGGAAATCCCCTGCATCCCGGATCCGGCCGTCGCGAAAGGACTATGCCGACACCAGCCGGCGGACAGTGGAACTTGCCGCGAAACTCGGCGTTCCGGTCGTGATTGATTTTTCCGGTTGTCCAGGCGATAGCGATAATGCGAAATACCCGAATTGGGTGACCTGTCCGTGGCCCCCGGAGTATCTTGATGTCCTCGATTGGCAATGGGAAAAGAAGGTCACGCCGTACTGGACCCAACACGCTAAATTCGCCCGCGACCACGGCATAAAAATCGCGATCGAGATGCATCCCGGGTTCGTCGTTTACAGCCCGGAAACCATGCTTAAGCTCCGCTCCATTGCCGGCGACAACATCGGCTGCAACTACGATCCCAGCCACATGTTTTGGCAGATCGATCGATCCCATAAAAGCGGTTCGAGTGCTCGGAGACGCAATTTTCCACGTCCATGCAAAGGATACGCAGATCTACGATTGGAATCTGCCGAAGACCGGCGTGCTGGACACGAAAAAATACACCGATGAGCGCAACCGCGCCTGGATTTTCCGTTCGTGCGGCTACGGGCATCCGTACGGCTGGTGGAAAGAATTTATTTCCACCCTTCGCATGTACGGATACGATTATGTGCTGTCCATTGAACACGAAGACACACTCATGTCGCCGGACGAAGGTCTGACAAAAGCCGCCGAGTTCTTGAACCAGATCGTCATTCGAGAGCAGCCTGCCGCGCCCTGGTGGGTTTAGAGCGCGATTGACTCCTTTCCGCTGAACGGCCTACACTTTTGGCATGGAAGTCCATTTCACTCCAGAGCAGGAAGCCCAGCTTTCGGAAATCGCGATGCACAACGGGACCGCTGCTGAACAAGTAGTGAAAGATGCTGCTCTGCGACTACTTGCGGATGAGAGGCGCTTTCGTGAAGCGGTTGAGCGCGGCATCGCGCAGGCGGACCGGGATGAGCTGATAGATCACGAGGAAATCATCGCCGGTTTCGAGCGCAAATTCGGCGCTTGATGCGAATACGATGGACGCCGGAAGCCGCCGATGACCTCGACCGTATTTCCAGCCGCATTGCTGAAGGCAACCCTGAATCGGCCCTAAAGATCGGGCGCACGCTTTACAACGCCAGTGCACTGCTGAGTTCTTTTCCAAACCGTGGGCGAGTGGGCCGAATTCAGGGAACACACGAGCTCGTTTTCACGCCATTGCCGTATATCGCGGTTTATCGCGTGAGAAAGGAGGCAATCGAAATTCTTCACATCTGGCACGGCGCTCAAGACCGGAATTAAGATCTTGAGCGGTGGCTACTTGTTCCTCCCGGTTAAAATAAGAATTCGCGCCAAGCTTCAAAGCAGACAGGAGAACCATGTCGGGCAAAAAAATCGGCATTCTGACGGGCGGCGGTGATGTCCCAGGGCTGAATGCGGTTATCAAGAGCGTTGTTTACCGTGCCACTTCAGATGGCCATGAGGTGACGGGAATTCGCCTCGGTTGGAAAGGGCTCACCGATCTGAACTTTGATGATCCCGGCGAGCGTAAGGCGTTATGTTCTTCCACTCACGCGCGAGAACACCCGCACCATCGACCGCACGGGCGGCACGTTCCTGCACACCAGCCGGACAAACCCGTCCAAGATGAAAAAGCTGCCCGACTTTCTTAACCAGGAGGATTTCCCCTCGGCGCAAACCACCAAGGATGGCGTGACCAGCACGACCTACGATATGACAAAGCGCGTGCTGTGCAATCTCGAAAGGCTTCAGATCGATTATCTGGTTGCTATCGGCGGCGACGATACGCTGAGCTACGCTGCTGTCCTCGATAAGCAGGGATTCAACGTAATCGGCATCCCGAAGACGATGGACAACGATGTCCGGAATACCGAATACTGCATCGGCTTCTCCACTGCTATCTCGCGGGCTATGGATGCCATTACGCGCCAGCGCACAACCGTCGGCTCGCACGAGCGCATCGGGATTTTTCGCGTCTTCGGGCGCGATGCCGGCTACACCGCTCTCTATACCGCTTATGTGACCTCAATCCGCTGCGGCATTCCGGAGTACAGCTTCGATCTCAACCACATGATCGAACTCCTGATGACGGATAAGCAGAATAATCGCGAGTAACTATTCGCTTGTCATCCTGTCGGAAGGTGCGCACTGGGAAGGGTATGTCGTCAAGGAGTACGGCGATCCGGATGCTTTCGGTCATCGCAAGAAGTTCAGCGTGGCGGAAGCCTTCAGTGACGAAATCACGAAACAGACCGGAGCCGAGACAGTGGTGAGTGACCTGACCTATGACCTTCGCAGCGGCGCCCCCGATTTCGCCGACACCATGGTTGCCACCACCTTCGCCACCATGGCCTACGACGCTATCAATTCGCACCGGCACGGGTTTATGACTGCCATAAATGAAGGAAAATTCGCGATGGTCGGCATTCCCGACCCGAAGCTGGGCCCGCGCAAGCTGGATGTGGCCAGCATGTATAACACGGAGCGCTACCGTCCTACTTACGCCAGCAAGGAAGGATTGCCGCTCTTCCTGACGCATCCCTGAAGATGGCGGACCTATCTGCGGCAGAGCATCTGCCTGTTTCCGAAATTGTCGAAGCACAAGGCCACCTCATCGATTCGCACATCATGGAGCGGATCTTCGATGCGCGTGGTGGAGGCGGGCGGCCGTTTTGAAGTAGAGCAGTTCAGTATCGGCCGGACGAATAGCGAACCCTCAAAACTCCGGCTTCGCATCGAAGCGCCATCTCAGCAGCAGATGGAGAAGCTGATGCCGCAGCTACTCGGTCTGGGTTGCGTTGCCGTCGAAGCCGGTGATGCGGAGCTGCGGCCCGCTGAATGCGACAAGTGCGCGCCGGAGGATTTCTATTCCACCACCAACCAGCGCACACAGGTGCGATGGCGTGGGCAATGGCTGGACGTCCAAAATCAGCGCATGGACGCCATGATCGTTGTGCGGGATGGAACCGCGAGCTGCCGCCGTCTCAGGGATATCAAAGCCGGAGATCCGGTCGTGGTCGGCATGAAGGGAATACGCGTCGTCCCTGAAGTGAAGGAGCGCGATCGCGGAGCATTCGCGTTCATGAGCAACGATATCTCATCGGAACGCCAGGTGGAGACTGCGGTTGGACAGACCGCCGCTATCATGCGGCAGGTCCGGCGCGAGGGAAAAAGAATTGTGGCCGTGGCGGGGCCCGTAGTGGTACATACCGGAGGAACAGAGGCTCTTTCGCGTTTGATTCGGAGCGGCTGGATCGATGTAATCCTGGCGGGCAACGCGCTTGCGGTTCACGATATCGAAGCCGCGCTCCTTGGTACCTCGCTCGGTGTGCGCCTGTCGGATGGCCGCCAGGAACAGCACGGGCATCGCAATCACATGCGCGCCATTAATGCTATCTATCACGCCGGAGGCATAAAACAGGCCGTCGAAACGGGCCGCTTGACTCGTGGGGTTATGTACGAATGCGTGAAGGCAAACGTACCATTCGTGCTGGCCGGAAGCCTACGCGATGATGGGCCGTTGCCGGAAGTGATTACCGACATGAACGAAGCCCAGGATGTCTATGCCGAACAGTTGCGCGGCGCCGGGGTTGTATTGTGCCTCAGCTCAATGCTGCATTCCATTGCAGCCGGCAACATGCTGCCTGCCTGGGTAAAGATCGTGTGCGTCGATATAAATCCGGCGGTGCCGACGAAGGTGAGCGATCGGGGCACTGGCCAGGCAGTCGGCGTCGTTACCGATGTCGGTCTCTTTCTCGATCTGCTGGCGAACAAATTGGAAGCGATATGAAGAACGCAGCATACACCGACGAACACGCCGAAGCGGGCGTGAAAGCCGAGTTGCCGGATATAGAGACCTGGCCGAATCAGTTCGACCAGTACGAAATTGAAATTGAAATGCCGGAGTTTACTTCGGTTTGCCCCAAAACCGGCTTGCCCGATACTGGAACTCTGCGCCTGCGCTATACGCCATCGCAGCGCTGTCTGGAGCTGAAATCCTTGAAAATGTACACGCTGGCCTATCGGAATCTCGGCATATTCCAGGAAAATGTTGTCAACCGCGTGCTGGCGGACATTGTGAAAGCCAGCGATCCAGTAGAAGCCACCGTCGTGGGCGATTTCGCGCCGCGCGGGGGCATTACGACCAGGGTGACCGCGACATACCGGCGCGAGAAGAAGTAGTCTAGAAGCTGAGCCGCTCGAAACGGCAAACCGATTGCGGACGGAATAAGAACATGATTCAGCGCCTGGCCCCTTTCCTGCTTATTGCAGCCGCCCTTCATGCTGCTGAGTTTCAGAACGGCCAGGCGGCCCGGGCGGTTATCGGCCAGCCCTCGTTCTCATCCCGCGATGCGGGACCCGCGGCCATTGCGCTAACGCTTGCAAACAGCCGGCTGTATGCGGCTGAAGCTTCCCATCAAGTCCTCACGTTTGATCTCACCACGGTTCTGGCGCCGAACGATGACCCGGCGGTGCGCCAGACCCTGGAATGCCGGGTGTGCGGATTCCCGGCCATCGCCAGCACAAGCCAGTCTGTGATGCCGGGTTTGGCGGGTGTAGCTATGTTCGGAAAGACCGTCGTAATGGCTGATACCTCCAGACACCGGGTACTCGTCTGGAAAGATGTCAGCTTACCTCGAAGCAGTCAGGGCCCCGACGTTACACTTGGCCGCTCGGGCTACGGGCCAGTTTCGGCGAGCACGCTGGTTGATCCGGTTTCTGTCGCTTTTGATGGCAGACGAGTGTTCGTAGGCGATGCGGCGCTGCATCGGGTGCTGATCTGGAATTCGCTGCCAACCGAGGACGATCAGCCGGCCGATGCCGTGCTCGGGCAGGCCAATTTCACATCGGCCAACGCCGCCGATTCTCCGGGCGCGGATAGCATTCGTGTTCCCGCCGCGCTGGCTTCCGACGGGACAAACCTTTTTGTGGCGGACGCGCCCGATCGCCGCATTCTGGTCTTTACGCCGGGTGATTTTCCGCTCCCGCCAACGGCGATCGTAAATTCCGCAAGCCTGGTTTCAGGCCCGCTTGCTCCGGGAACGTTGATCAATATTAAGATGAATGGGTCTGTGAATTCATCCGAAGCGCGGCAGGATGGAACAGGGCAGCGTCTCTCTAAAAAGCTAGGCGGAGTGGAGGTGCTGCTGGACGGAGCCGCACTTCCGCTGCTTTCTGTAAATTCCAGCGCGATTGAGGCTCAACTCCCATACGATCTCGGTGCTGCATCCGCAGCGAGTCTTTATGTCCGGACCGAGCGCGACGGCGCAGTCGCGGTTTCCAGCGCTGTTGCTCTGAGGATTGTGTCCGCAGCTCCAGGGCTTTATGCATTCGGGGGCACGGAACCGAGGACGGGCTTGCTGCTCCATGCTGTCAGCGGCCAATCGGGACTGCCCGGCTCACCCGTGGCTGCAGAGAGTCCCGCGAAACCGGGCGAAGAACTTACCTTCTGGGCGACCGGATTGGGACTGGTAAATGACAGCAGCGCGCCATCCAAAGTCGTCGCGGGCATTCCGTTTTCGGGGCCGGCAGCACCGGTACCTTACCCGACTAAGTGCGATCGTAGATGGCCAGCCAGTGGAAATACGCTCGGCGATTCTGACCGAAGGCGCCATGGGAGTATATGAGGTTCACATCCTGCTGCCCCAGGATTTGCCCCCTGACCCCGATGCCGAGCTGGTTATCTCGCAGAATGGGTACGACAGCAATACGATCCGTTTCCCGGTGGCTTCCGCCCGTCCATAAAAATGAATCAGCTCCGTTGGCATGCTTTGCTGCAGCAGTGGGTAGCCGTTTCGACAGAGCGTCAGGACCGCCCGCAGATGCCGGCGAACTGGTGCCCATTTGATCCTGGATCGGGCAAAGTGCCGGAGAAGTACGATGTCTATCTCTACCCAAATGACTTCCCCGCGTTCTCGCCCGCGGCTGATCCATTTGTCCCCACGCCGGGTCTCTTCGCCAAAACCGGTTCGCGCGGCGCTTGCGATGTGATCTTGTACTCTCCGGAGCACACGCTGCCTCCCTCCCAATTAACGGTTGAGAACTGGCGCAAAGTGGTCGATTTGTGGACGCAGCGAACGCGCGAGCATGCTGCAAACCCCGACATCGCGCTGGTTGCCGTATTTGAAAATTGCGGCGAAGCCGTAGGTGTCACGATGCCGCACCCGCACGGGCAGATTTACGCGATGCCGTTCATCCCCCCGAATTTGGAGCGCGAGATCGCTTCGGCGCGGCAGTATGCCGCCGCGCATGGCGGAGATTGTCTTTATTGCCGGTTGTTATCCGAGGAGTTGAAGCAAAACGAGCGCATCATCGCTCTTGACGAGCACTTCGTCACCTTTGTGCCGTACGCCGCCCGCTTCCCGGCTGAGGTCGCCATCTATGCGCGCCGCCATACGCGGACTTTGTTCGACCTCGATGAAGGCGAGCAGTCCAGCCTTGCGAAAAGCATCAGCATCATTCGCAAGAAATACGACAATCTGTACGGTTTCGTCATGCCGCTGATGATGACCGTAAAACAGGCGCCTCTACAGCAGCCGCAAGCGCCGTATCATTTGCACGTGCAGTTTCTGCCTCTGCAGCGGAGCGCTACCAAGCTGAAATACCTGGCGAGTATCGAGACAGGATATGGCACGTTCCTGGCCGACACCGCGCCGGAACAGATGGCCGCGAATCTGCGGCGCTCGGAACCGCAGACCTAGCCGCCTCACTCTTCATAGGGCTTGTAGCGATTGGCCTGCAATAGCTGGCGTGTCCGCTCAAGGTCGGCTGCGGTTACGTAAAAAAACGCTCCGGTCAGGTCGCGCCTCATCAGCAGCCCACCGGTGTACGTACCGGTTTCGACCAGATAGTCGATAGTGCTCTCGGTCAGCAGCTTCTCGACTCTGAGCGCCTCCCGCAGGCGCTTTGCCATATAGACGAGGTCGAGCTCGGTCTCACCGAAGAACTCAGCGTCGCGGCGCATTGGATGCTTGTTCCGGCTGCCCTCCACCGATGTGCGGGACTTTGTCATTCACTTCGCTCTGATCGATGTCGAACGATACAGTCTTTGATTCGCCCGCTCCCAAATGGACGCGCTGAAAGCCTTTCAATTCCAGTTCCTCGTTGCCAGAAAGATAGAGCTGCACTACTTCATCGCCGCCGCGTTTGGATGTGTTCGTCACTTTTGCGCTGAGCGTTTGTTTGCCGCCGCTGGCCGAAGTGGCGGTCGTCTCCGAATACGCGAAATCCGAGTAGCTCAATCCGTACCCAAACGGATACAGCGCCTTCCCTTTGAAATAGCGATACGTGCGCCCCTTCATGGAGTAATCGGTGAAGGGCGGTAACTGGTCTACCGATTCATAGAACGTTACTGGGAGCCGGCCGGCCGGATTGTTGTCTCCGGAAAGCGTGTTGGCGATGGCCGTGCCAGCTTCCTGGCCGCCGTACCAGGCTTCCAGAATTGCCCGTGCACGATCTTTCGCGGACTGCACTGCGAGAGCGCTTCCATTGATCAAAATAACGATTGTAGGTTTGCCGGTATCGAGGACGCCATCCAGAAGCTTTTGTTGCTGTTCGGGCAGATTGATATTGGTGCGGTCCCCGTGCGAAAAGCCGGGGATGTCGATGGGCGATTCCTCGCCTTCGAGCCGCGAGTTGAGGCCGATGCAGAGGATTGCGAGATCGGATTCATTCGCCAGATCGAGCGCTTCGCGCAAAGTAGCTTCGGCGGGTGGTGTCCAGACTAGCTCTAGGCCCGATCCACCGTCGCGCTGTGCATATTCCACTTTGAGGTTGTAAGCTTTCGCGGCTTCCAGGTGAACCGCTGAACGGAAGCTCTGGGCACCCGCATAGGAACGGTGGTTCTCGTTTATCAGCAAGCGATCGTCCAGGTACAGCTTTGTAGAATTGCTTCCCGGGCAGCTATCGCACTCCTGGCGCGAGATTCCCAGTTGATAATCGCCGGTTGTTGGGACTTGCAGCGTCGCGGTCCAGCGAATGGAGAGAGTCGGATTCGGCAACACCCGAAGCACCGCCGGATCTTGCATGTCCCATGCGAAATAACCGCGCGGTTCTACTCGCGACAGCGCAGGCTGGCCCTGGAAATTGTCGTTGTTGAAATACTCCGCGAGCAGGCCATGCGGGGCTTTGCTCGACTGCGGAGGCACGAGCGCGCCTTGCGGCACGAGAGCCATTGAGGATTGGGCATACACGCTGCCCTGCGCCCAGCGCACTTGGGCTTTGCCTCCGAATTTTCGCTCGATACCGGAAAGCGGCGTCACGATGTGCGATGGCGTTCCGTTGTAGTTGCCGAGCAGGGCGTCGGGATCGTCAGAGGCTGGCCCAATGACGGCAATTTTTCCGGGGACCTTCTCAAGCGGCAGAGTGTGATTATCATTTTTTAGAAGAACCATTGATTTTTCAGCCGCTTCGAGGGCGACTTCGGCGTGGGCCGAAGAAGCAATCTGATCTGTGCCGATTTTCGAGAATGGCACTTTTTCCTGCGGCTCAAACATGCCCAGGCGGAAGCGCGCCGTGAACAGCCGCTCGACGGCCTGGTTGATTTCAGATTCTTGAATGTATCCCTTCTGAACTGCCTCCACCAGGGTCTTGTATTCAGTTCCGCAATCCAGATCCGTTCCCGCTTTAACGGCCTTGGCTGATGCCTCAGCCATGGAACTGGCAAAGTGATGGCCCTTGTAAATGTCGCCGACCGCGCCGCAGTCGCTTACAACGTAACCGGGGAACTTCCAGGCGGTCCGAAGATTGTCCTTCAGCAGAAACGTGTTGGCGCAAGCCGGAGCTCCGTTTACGCTGTTGTAGGCGCACATGACTGAGTAAGCGCCGCCTTCCATAACGGTCTGGCGGAATGCGTATAGATAGGTGTCGTCCAAGTCGTGCTGGCTGACCTGCGCGTTGAACTCATGCCGGGAAGCCTCCGGCCCGCTATGGACGGCGAAGTGTTTCGAAGTGGCTACGGTTTTCAGATAATGCGGGTCGTCGCCTTGCATGCCTTTGATGAACGCGATACCCATCTGCGCTGTCAGAAACGGATCTTCTCCGTAAGTCTCCTGCCCGCGGCCCCAGCGCGGATCGCGGAAGATGTTGATATTCGGCGACCAGAATGTCAGGCCGTGGTAGCGGCGGTGATTATCGTGCGCAATCGCGTCGTTGTATTTAGCCCGGGCTTCCGTTGAAATGATGTCCGCGATACGGTGCTCCAGGTTGGTATCCCAGGTAGCGGCGAGTCCGATGGCTTGCGGAAACACGGTGGCGAGCCCGGCGCGCGCGACCCCGTGCAGCGCTTCGTTCCACCAGCCGTAAGCTGGGATGTTGAGGCGTGGAATGGCGGGCGCGGAGTCTTGCATCTGGCTGACTTTCTCGGCCAGTGTCATGCGTGAGACCAGATCGGAAGCTCGTTTTTCCGGGGGCGCGTTGTCCTGTGCCCACATGCTTGCAGAGGATAACAGAGCTAAGAACAGCATCACGCGCATGTTCATCAGTCTAATGGGTCGATATAACGAATCATCGTACAAGCGGGGCGCGTCTCTCATTTGTGCGGTCTGTTATCCGGATTCAACGGCGGTGGCGCGAGGCGCGCATGTTCGTCCGCGCCATGGCGTCGGCCAGCCATCCAATTCTGGCGCAGATCATCCCGATACGCCGCTGCAATCTGGCCTGCACGTATTGCAACGAATTCGACCGGCATTCCCCTCCGGTACGTACGGCGGAAATGCTGCGGCGGATCGACAAACTCGGCGAACTCGGCACGTCCATCATCACTTTCAGCGGCGGAGAGCCGACCTTGCACCCCGATCTGGATCTTCTGATCCGGCGAGCTAGAGAACGCGGCGCGATTGCCACAGTCATCACAAACGGCTACTTTCTTGTCCCGGATCGCATAAAGCGGCTGAATGCAGCCGGTCTCGACTACCTGCAGATCAGCATCGACAACGTGATGCCCGATGAGGTGTCGAAGAAGAGCCTGAAGGTGCTCGATCGGAAGCTCGAGTGGCTTGCGAAATATGCGGAGTTCGACATCACCATCAACTCCGTGCTGGGGAGTGATATCAGTGAACCCGAAGATGCGTACCGGATTGCGGCTCGCGCCCGGGACCTTGGGTTCAACAGTACGGTAGGGATTCTCCACGACGGAGGCGGTCAATTGCAGCCGCTCAGCGCCAAACAGACGTCCGTTTACGAACGCATTCTGGGACTCGGCACCGGACTGTTTTCATTCGCTCACCTGGATTCGTTCCAGCGCAATACCATTCGCGGCCTTCCGAACGCATGGCATTGTCCCGCAGGCGGACGCTTCCTGTATATCTGCGAAGACGGGCTGGTGCACTATTGTTCGCAGCAGCGCGGCTACCCGGCCATTCCGCTGGAACAGTATACGCGGGAGGATCTGATTCGCGAAGCCGCCAAACCGAAAGGGTGTGCGCCGTTCTGCACCATTTCCTGCGTTCATCAAACGGCCATGCTCGACGAATTCCGCACGCGTCCGCGCGAAACACTCTCCGGCATTATTCAGCGCCGGAAAGAGCGAGATCCGGCTTGGGAAACACCTCTATCGGTTCGTCTTTTGGAGCGCATGTTTGTGCGGGATTCTCGAACACGTGATCGCTTCGGTGCGCTGGCTCTGCGAGTCTTTGGGGTCAGCAGATCGCGGAAATGATACCAAAGCTGTGTCTTATGATTGGATGCGTATGATTCGTATCCTGCCGTTAACGGCTTGCGTATTCGTTCTTATGCTCTTCGTGGCTTGCAGTTCGACACCGCCGAAACCGACGACGCCCGCGCTCAACCCGGAGCAGGCAGCCTCATTACTGCATTACAACAGCAGGGCTGAGGTCTGGATGATTCACGTCAAGAAGAACGACTCCAGTTGCGAGTACAAGCTGGACCTTCCCGATCAGCACAACCATCCGACGGAAATCGATCTGACTCACATCGTCGTATGCGGCGGGGGCAGGCCTGCGCCCATGGAATTCGATGCCAGTGTTTCCTTCGCGTACGACAAGAATCAGAACAAGTGGGTGATCACGAGATTTTCAAGCTGATTAGATTCCTGCTGCGCGGGCCGAAACCAGAGCAACGCTTGACCAGTCCCATTCCTCCTGGCCGTTTGCAATCGCGGAAAGCAGGTGGTCGCGGATAAGGCTGGCAAACGGCAGCGGAACATTCAATTCCTGCGCTGCTTCGATCGCAAGCCGCACATCTTTGAAGCCAAGTTTCAGGGCAAAGCCGGCCGGCTGAAATTTCTGCTCGGCAACCGCAGCGCCATAGTTCTTATAGACCGGCGATCCGAACAACTCACTCATGACCTCAAGGAAGAGCGAGCGCTTGATGCCGGCCTTCTGCATGGTGGCGAAGGTCTCGCCGAAGGTTTCCAGCATGCTCGCGATCATGAAATTGCCGCATAGTTTCACCAGGTTGGCTTGCGACGGCTCGGTTCCAGCGACGAACGTTGCGCGTCCGATTGCGTCGAAAAGAGGTCTGAACCGCTCCACGGCTTCGTGATCTCCGGCGGGAACGACGATCAATTTTTTCGCTTCGGCCGCTTCGGGCCGGCCGAATACCGGAGCGCTGATGAATACCTGCTTATTCGCAGCGTGCTTTTCCGCCAATTGGCGAGCCAGAGCCGTGCTAATAGTGCTGCTGGAAATATGCGCCGCGCCAGGCTTCAGCGCGGACGCGATACCGGCTTTGCCGAACACGACCTCTGAAACGGCGGGATCGTCGGCGAGCATGGTGAACACAGCCTCCGCATTACGGGCGGCCTCCGCCGGTGAATCAGCTACTCGCGCGCCTTCCGCCTCAAGCGGCTGTGCTTTCTCCCGGGTTCGATTGTAAACCGTCATTTGATGGCCGGCGCGCAGCAGATTGCGAGCCATGCCGCTGCCCATTCTGCCCAGTCCAATAAAACCGAGGTTCATATATGAAACTGGACACCATACGGGATCGTCAGGTTACGGGACGATCACGGCCGCGCCGTCGATCGAATCATTCTTGACTGCGAGTAGGGCTTCATTCGCCTGATCGAGCGGGAAAGTTGTGATCTTCGGTGTGAGCCGGATTTCAGTTGCGATCTGAAGGAAGTCGCGGGCGTCGGCGCGAGTCATATTCGCTACACTGCGGAGCTGGCGTTCACCCCAGAGCAGCGAGTCGTAATCGAACTGCGGTATGCGATCGAGATGAATCGCATTGATGGCGACCACGCCGCCCTTTCGCAAGCTGGAGAGGGCCGCAATAACGACATCGCCGCTGGGCGCGAAGGTAATGGCGCGATCGAGGGTGACAGGCGGACGGTCTTTTTCATTTCCGACCCAGGTAGCATGAAGCGACTCCGCAAGTTTCCGATGCGATTCGCCGCGAGTGGACACGTACACTTCACAGTTCCAGGCCTGCAAGATGTGAATGGCGAGATGGGCTGATGCGCCGAAGCCGAAGAGCCCCACGCGGTCGCCCTTTTCGACTCCGGCCACGCGAAGACTGCGGAAGCCGATGATACCGGCGCAGAGCAGGGGAGCGGCGTGGAGATCATCGAGCGCATCGGGCAAGGGGAACACGAAATCGGCGCGGGCGGTTGCATACTCCGCATAGCCGCCATTCACCGAATAGCCGGTGAATGTCGGGGCGTCGCACAGGTTTTCAAGTCCGCGCCGGCAATTGGGACAGGTTCCATCAACGCCGCCCATCCAAGACACTCCAACGCGAGTTCCAGGCTGAATTGACCCGGTTGCATCGCGCTTTACCTCGCCGACAATCTGGTGGCCGGGAATGATGGCCTCGTGCCGTGGGGCGAGCTCGCCTTCCGCAATGTGAAGGTCGGTGCGGCAAACACCGCAGGCGCGTACGCGGAGAAGAACCTGTCCGGGTTGCGGTTCGGGATCAGGAACGCTTTCTATACGGAGCGGACGTGAGCTGATCGCTCCCGGCGAGTGCAGGACAGCCGCCTTCATCAGGTGTTCAGGCCTGGAATGACGGGAGGATCGGCATGGATCGGATCCGCTTGCCGGTCGCGCTAAAGATGGCATTGGCGATGGCCGGGGCAATGCCGACGATGGGTATCTCTCCGGCGCCGGCGGATGGCACATCCTTGCGATCGATCAGAACGACGTCAATCTTCGGAACATCGCTGAATCGCGGCACGCGATATTTCGACAGCCGATCGTTGAGAATGCGTCCGTCCGCAAACTCGATGGCTTCGAACAATGCACCGCCAAGGCCCATCACAATGGCGCCCTCCACCTGGTTTTTCAGGTGCTCGGGATTGACGATTGCGCCGGAATCCCAAGCTTCAACGACGTGCTCCACGCGGACTTGACGGTCTGCGCTGATGGACACTTCGGCGCAACAGCCCACATAGCCGCCCTTCTCAGTTCCGCAGGCGATGCCGTAGCCGCGCGTTGCGCTGGACTTCTTACGGGACCATTCGAAGCGAGCCGCGGCAGCTTGCAGCACCGCGCGAACGCGCTCGTTCTTAAGATTATTCAGCCGGAAGTCCAGCGGATCCATACCAGCCGCAGCGGACAGCTCGTCGATATGAGATTCGCGCGCGAAATGGTTGGCGGTGGCCGCCAGTCCGCGATACGATCCCTCACGCAGAGGCGACTTCACTTCGTGGAACTGAACGTTCTGGTTGGGCGATTCGTAGGGGCTCTCGATAGCCGACGGCCCGGACATGTAATTTTGAAAATCCCAGGCAGTGAGCTTGCCTGTTGAATCAATGCCGCTCGAAACCTCGATGACTCCGGCGGGGCGAAGGTAAGCCCAGGTGAACTCTTCTTCACGGGTCCAGATCAGTTTCACCGGTTTGCCGGCGCCTTTCGCAAGCCGCGCGGTTTCCACTGCACACTCGCCCGAGTGCTTTCCGCCATAAGCCGAACCCATGTCCGGCATCAACACGCGGACCTGGTTTTCCGGCAAATTAAAGGCCTGCGCCAGCTCGGTTCTTACGCCGAAAGGCCGCTGCGTTCCTGTCCAGACGGTCAGGGCATCGCCCTTCCATTCGGCAACGGCAGCGCGCGGTTCGAGCGGTGTGTGGGCGATGTAGGCGATTGTATAAGTACTCTTAAGGGTCTTCGCAGAGTTGGCAGCGCTAGGCGGCGGCATTGCGCCCTCTTTTGATTTGATATAGGCGAACAGCTCGTTCGATGAAATCTGCGGTACCGGCTGCCATTGCGCTTTAATGCTCTCGACCGCTTTTTGCGCAAGATGCTCATCGCGCGCAGCGACCCCGATGAAATCGCCATCATGAACAACGGTCACACCGGGCATTTGAGCCGCGGCGCCAGTGTCGACGGATATCAGCTTCGCGCCAAAACTCGGCGGGCGGAAAACCTTGCCATAAAGCATGCCGCTCAGCTTGTGGTCGGAAGGATACTTGTGTTCGCCAGTCACAAGCTCGCGCGCATTCAGTTTGGGCAGGCTGGTTCCGGCTACAGTCCACTTATCCGGAGGGGTCACACAATCGTCGCGGCCAATCGTCTTCACCCAGTCGATTTGTTTCGCGAGCTGGGCGAAGGAAAGGCGTGCTCCGGAAGCTCGATTGACGACGCATTCGTTCGCGACATCCACGCGGTCGCGCGAAGTGTTCCAGCGCTGGGCTGCTGAATCGGCTAACGCTTCCCGAGCGGTCGAAGCCATCTTCCGCATGATGGGCGCCATGGTTGGCGTGGTGCGGCTTCCAAAAGTGCCCATATCCCAAGGCGTCCGGGCAGTGTCTCCCATGATAAGCGTTACAGAGTGAGGCGAACATCTCAGCTCACCGGCCACGGCCTGGGTCAGCGAAGTGCGGATGTTCTGGCCGACTTCGACTTTGCCGGTGAAAGCGGTGATCTCGCCTCTGTCTGAAATATGCAGCCACGCCGCGATGTCCTGCGGAAGCTGTTCGTGTTCCCGGTGATGGCCGCCATGGCCGGATTCCTGAGCTTCAGCATTTCCGAGCGTGAACAGGACCAGTATTCCGCCGCCGAGAGAGCTGAGAAAATCGCGCCGGTTGACGTTGAGTGGCGCGAGATCAGGCATGGCGGCGCTCCTGGGCCTTCGCAGTTGTCGACGCTGCCGCTTTCTGGACGGCGGCGACGATTCTGTTGTACGTTCCGCAGCGGCAGATGTTGCCTTCAAGGGCCTGCTTGATTTCCGATTCCGATGGCGCGGCGTTCTTCCGAAGCAAAGCCACGCTCGACAGGATCATCCCGGGCGTGCAATACCCGCACTGCATGGCATCGCACTGGATGAACGCTTCCTGAACCGGGTGCAGCTTCTGGCCATCGGCCAGACCTTCGATCGTGGTGATGTGCTTCCCGGCGGCGGAACCGGTAGAAGTAATGCAAGAGCGATGTGGGACACCGTCGATGAGGACCGTGCAGGCTCCGCATTGGCCCTCGCCGCAGCCGTACTTGGTGCCCGTGAAGTCGAGCTCATTGCGGAGCACCCAAAGCAGCGGCCGCTCGGGGTCGACGTTTACGTGCGAGCGCACGCCGTTGATGAGCAGATCCATGCATTCATTCTAGATCCGGGAGGGGTAGGGTGGTCCTGCCGAACGAACGCCCCATCAGGGGTACCAAAATCGTTCCGCTAAAAACGGAATACTGCAGCCATTGGTGCGCCGTTCGGCATCCTGCCATTCTGCACCACGTACACTTGTCCGGCGTGCAGAATCGTCTGGACGGCCGCATCGTTGATCAGGTCCTCATCTTCCGATGTTCCTGTTTCACGAGCTTTCACCGTATGCGTTGCTTCGTCGAACACTCCGGTGCTTTCCAGCGAATCGGAAACCAGCAGGGTGAGAACTCGCCCGTCGTGCGCGGCTGTGACGATATCTTTCAGGCGGTTGGAAGCGCCGCCGCCGGCCTTGTGATTGTATTCGACCAGTATGTCGTCCACCTTCTTCCGATAGCACTTCAAAATCGCCTCCAGTGCCCGCGCATGCATCTCGCCGGCCTTCAATCCGTTCGGCGCGCCCTGCACGGATTCTTGAGCAATGTGCGGATACGTGGTTATTGACCGGTAGAGCGACAACTCATAATCCACTCCGGCAAGCACCACCGGCTCATTTCTGCCGCGCAACATTTCGTTAACGCCGCGATCGATCTGCCCGAAAAAATGCGCTAGAAACTCGCCTTTGTCTTCCCGGTCCGTGGTGCTGGTTGTGGATACGATTCCTTTCATGCTCCCGGTCGAAGGGCCTCCCACTTCCATGTTGTTGCTCACGTGATCGGGTTTTGCGGTGTTCATCCATTCGCCGAAGCTGGTCTTCACCTCAGGTGGAAACGGCACTTCCTCTGAGCTTCGCGAGGTGCAGCGCAACAGCCGAACATCATTTTGGCTGAGAGCCAGAATGTCGAAAACAGCGTGTCTGGTTACCTGCGGAAGGAGTGGGCGTATGTAGAAGTGCGGTCCTACGACGGCCCGGCTTGGCAATAATTCATCCGCCCAGGCAACTCGAAACTGATCAGGGGATCGAAAGACGGCCAGCGAACTGCCTTTAGGCTTCCCATCCGGAACAATCATGTCCCAATCCGTAACCGATTCCAGCAAGTCATGGCCCTGCGGCCCATACTGCTTCACCTTCGGTTCAATCCGCCGGACGGCTTCTTTCCATTCGAGGGCGTTCGCCTTTGCACTCTGCGCGGGCGGCGCCGAGCTGAGTCCAACGTACATGCTGAGGCACGGGCCCTGTGCCGACAGGATCGGCTTTAGATCCTTCACGTTTCGAAACTCGACTACTTCGGCCTTCAAAGTATTCATACATTTAGGAGACCAGCAGGTTTAAATACCCGTTACCTCGATTCTCCGGTTGTCTTCGCCGGCATGGAGGATTCGGACCTCAATCCGTTTGGGGGGCAACAGCTCTGGAAAACGCTCGCCCCACTCGATCAGGACAAGAGCATCCGAGTCAAACAAATCCTCCAGACCGAGGTGGCGAACTTCCTCCGGCGTTTCGAGCCGGTAAAGATCGACGTGATAAATGGCGACCGGATCGCCATATTCATGGATAAGGGTGAAAGTCGGGCTTGCGACTTCTTCCGCGGCCGCGGCTCCGCGGCCCTCGACGATACCTTTGGCGAGCGTGGTTTTGCCCGCGCCAAGATTGCCGATCAGGAGTACGACCGCGCTCTTGGGCAGCAGGGCTGCAAGCTGGCGCCCGATGTTTGTCGTCTCCTCGCCGGAATGGGTCTCAAACCGGAGGACGGAGCTCATTCATCGCCTTGGGCAGGAAATCGAGCAGATCGGTGGCAAGCGCTGCTTCTTCGCCCCACTTCTCGCCAGCCAGTTCGCCGCAGCGCCCATGCAGCCATACGGCGGCGACAACGGCCTGCTTCCAGTCCTTCGGATGCTGGGCGATCATCCCGGCGACCATGCCGGTCAGAATGTCGCCTGTGCCGCCCGTAGCCATGGCGGGCGAGCCGGTTGGGTTCACCCATGTCTCACTGTCCGGGAAGGCGATAATCGTGCGATCGCCCTTCAGCACGATGGCTGCACCGCTCTGCCCAGCAAGCTCTTGAGCGACGCCCAGCCGATCGGCTTGAACCTCCTTGGCGGACTTGCCGATCAGCCGGCCCATCTCTCCCGGATGGGGCGTCAGCACCCGGATTTTATCGGTACGCGGCAGCGCGCCGGCCAACGCATTGAGCCCATCGGCGTCCACCACGGCTGGAAGGTCCGCTTCGGCGTAGAGCCGTTTTACCAAACGAACTGTCCTCTCTTCGGTTCCGAGCCCTGGGCCGACCGCCAGGACGGTCATTTTCTTCAGAAGCTCCAGGAGCGGTTCTGCTTCAGGCAAAGGTAAGGTCATCAGTTCGGGGCGGACCGCGGCTACGCTGGGGAGCGCGTTCTCAGGAACCGCGACCGTGACCAGGCCGGCTCCGCTGCGGTAGGCTCCAAAACCGGCCATGGCCGGAGCACCGCTTTTACCAAACGAACCTCCGACGACCAGTACGTGCCCGTACATTCCCTTGTTGGAATCACGAGACCTAGAGGCGAACAAGTGGCGAAGATCTGCCCTGGTGGTTAGATTGAGCCTGAAATTTGGGTTCGTTTCGCAAAATTCAGAGGGCGTGCCAATGGGAACCACCGTAAGCTGACCCACCTTTTCGTAAATCGGCGAAAGGCATTGGGTTCGTTTCGCAGCGGTGAAAGTGACCGTGTAATCGGCCTGGACAAATTCGCCGATTGGCTTCGTTTCGTCAGAAGGTAGGCCGGACGGAATGTCAATGGCTACTTTCTTCGCCAGCGGAAACCGTCCGTTGATTATGCGGATGGCATCCAAAGCCGGGCCTTTGGCCGGGCCGGAGAGGCCGGTGCCGAGTACGGCATCTATCACGAGCGTCGATAGATTGGGTTCGTTTCGTAATTCGCGGCTGACTGGGCATCCGCAGACCGAGAGCATACGCCGGTTCTGGGCGGCATCGCCGGTCAGGGTGTCAGGATCGAAAAGTTCAAAGACAGCCAGCTCGCGGCAGAGCTTTCGAGTAAAGAGCTGGCGGGCAACCACGAACCCGTCTCCGCCGTTGTTTCCTTTGCCGCAGATGACCGCGACGCGCTGCTGGGCCAAAGGAGCGAAGGTTTCGCGCAGGAAATCGACGACGCGGCCGCCGGCATTCTCCATCAAAATGAGACCCGGAATGCCGCGCTCAATCGTCAACCGGTCTACTTCACGCATTTCGGCGGCCGTCAGAATTTTCACGAGTGCTGCACCTCGCGGGCGAGCAGAAGAGTCATGTCGTCGTGGAGTTCGGGAACGCCCGTCCAACCGCGGACGGCATCGAGAATGATACGGATGATCTCGTGATTGTCGCGATGGAAATGCTGCTGCACCAGGTCTTTCAGCCGCTGTTCGCCGAACTCCTCGCCATAAGCATTTTCGGGCTCGGTGATGCCGTCTGTGTAGCAGACTAGAAGATCGCCAGGATTCAGCACCAGGCAGCTTTCGTTATATCTCGAAAAAGGAAAGGCGCCTACAACCATCCCGTTTGAATCAAGCGGCGTGATGCTGCCGTTCCGGAAGAGCAGCGGCGAAAGGTGCCCGGCATTGGTATAGGTGAGCGTTCGGGAGACTTCGTCGAAGAGGGCAAAGAAGAACGTGGCGTATTTTTCAGGCGAGGTATTCGCAAACACCTGTTTGTTTAACTGCGAGACCAGGTTGGCGACGTCGATCTCGGGAAGGTGCGAGCATTCATTTTCCCGCGATATCTGATATTGCGCGAGCTGTGCCCGCAGAGCCGCCTGGATGGTGGCCATTAAGAGTGCCGCGGATATGCCCTTTCCAGCAACATCGCCGATAGCGAAGCTGAGCTTCTTATTACCTACCTCCTGATAATCGTAGTAATCGCCCGAGACCATGCGGGCCGGGTCGCAACGAACGGTGAGTTGCAGCCCGTGTATGGGCGGAGCTTCTTTCGGATAGAGCTGGCTCTGTACTTCGCGAGCGATTTCGAGCTCCGTCTGCAGCCTTTCTTTTTCCTTTTCGACCACGAGCAGGCGCTCAAGGTTGCCGGTCATTTGATTGAATGATTCGGAAAGCTCGCCAAGCTGATCGCGCGCGCGGACCGGGATGCGGTGGCGGAAATCGCCGTAGATAACCCGGCGCGTGCCTTCGTAAAGCTGATTCACCGACCCCGTAATGCGGCGGGCAAGCGCGACGCCGATGACGACTGCGACAAGCTCAACGATCAGGAACATAATGGCGACCGCGATGACCACGTCGAACAAAACGCCGCGAAGGATTTCGGGTCCGGAAAAAAACGTTCGAAGCACGGCAGAGGGCCGGGAATAAACCCACAGCACGCCTTCATAGGATTTGTTGGGAGTATCCAAATGGTAGTGGGGGAGAGTGGACGGCCATCCGACGGGAATGTCGAAGCGGTTGACCGGCGGCGGAAGCCGATTGCCGGTCTTAGCGGCCGCAGCGTTGTCCGGCTCGCCGAGGCCGAATTTGAAATCAGCATCGTTGGAGGCGGCAGCCGAATCGGTTTCCACCAGTGCGATGATCCCGAGGTGAGGAACCAGATTTTCGATGGACTCGGTGGAGAGCGGCGCCAGCGCGGTTATTGCGCCATCGCCGGTGCGCTGATGCGCCCAGCCATAGGAATGGCCAGCGATAACCATCAATCCGTGGGTGTTGTCCCAAGCTTCAGGAACATTTAACGGCGGCCTATTGGGCGGGAAGCGATGATCTCCCATTGCATCTTTGATGTAAATGGCGATTCCGGGGAGATCGTGGGCGAAGGCCTTCGTGACTTCAGGAGCGGCCTGCAGACGCTGATCCGGAGGTATCCTCTGCAGGGTAATCACCGCGGACTGAACCGTTTCAAGCCGGCGATTAAGGGCGGAGCGGGCGAGATAGATGGCAAGCTCGTTCATAAGCGCCCAGCCGCCGAGTCCGAACAGCACGAATAGCAGAAGGATGGGCAGAAATCCGATCAGGCCGTAGACAAACAGCAGCCGGTTCCGCAGACTCCAGAGCGAGTGACGCTGTAAATAGCGCAGACCGCGGAAGAACAGAATGGCGGCTGACACGACAAGCGCCAGGAAGGCAAGAAACGCCAAACCGCCATGCCCGGTGAAGTAAAAGAGCAGGTAAAAAGCGAGCGCGACGAGGAACGCGATCCCCGATTTACCGAGGTACTGCGCGATTTGGCGGACTCGCGACATCAACTGAGATTATCGCGTGAGGCCAGCCGGGATCACTCCTGACGCAAGGCAATTAGGGGATCGACCGTGGCTGCATGTCGAGCCGGAATCGCAATCGCCCCGATTGCAACACCGGTCAGAATCAACATCACGATCAGATACGTAATGGGGTCCGTAGTCTTCACACCGAACAGAACACCGCTCAACAGTGCCGTTAGCCAATATGCGCCGAGCAGACCTGCGATCAGGCCGGGCACGACCATAGCCAGCCCTTCCCGCAGAATCATGCTCAAAAGATTACCCGGCTCTGCCCCGAGCGCCATACGAATGCCAAGCTCACGCGTTCGTTGCGCGACAGAGTAATGCATTACTCCGTAAATGCCTACGCTCGCGAGCAATAAAGCGAGCAGTGAAAAGACGCTTAAAAGCCAAGTCTGGAAACGCCGCGGCGAAACCTGCTGATCTAATTCCTGTTCCATCGTGGTGATCGTCGAAACGATGGCGCGGTGGTCCACCGCGCGAACGACCTCACGGATCTCGGGAGCGAGTTGCGCCGGATCTCCCGTCGTCCGTATGACCAGATCGGGGGTTGCGGCATTCGCGCCGACTTGCGCAACCGGCTGAAAGACGTGAGGCAATGGTTCTGCCTCACGTCCTCGTGTCCGCGTGTCGCGGACAACGCCTACTACCGTCAACGGATCGTCGTTGCGTCCACGCGGGTCGTGCCCTCGAAATCGTTTACCGATGGGACTTCCGCTTGGCCAGTAACGATGGGCCATACTCTCGTCGATAATCGCAACTAAAGGGGCGTTGCCGTTGTCCTGTTGGTTGAAAAAGCGTCCACGCAGCAGCGGAATGCCCATCGCTCGAAAGTACTCCGCCCGAATACTTTTCCAGTTCGCCCAAACGCGCAAGCGAGCGTCGGTCAGTGGTTGCGGATCGCCGCGTGCCGCCGACCCACCGTAGGTCGCACCTTCCTCAAACAAGCCGCTGATCGCTCCGACGGAGCGAACGCCTGGAATGGCAGCAATCCGCGTCAGTGCATCTTCGTAAAGCAATCGGTGTTGTGTTCCAGAGGGCAATGCAACCCGCGCCGTCAAAACATGTTCTGGATTGAACCCGGGATCAACGGCTTGAACTGCAAGAAAGCTCCGTATCAAAAGCCCCGCACCGGTCAGAAGAACCACGGTCAGGGCGAATTCCGCCATGACGAGACAACTCCGTATGCGGCCGAGTCCTGCGGTCGCGGATGAACTACGGCCACCCGACTTTAGTGCGTCATTCGGCGTGATTCGGGAAAACTTCCATGCTGGCAGAAATCCGGACAGCACGGCTCCGATGAACGAAATGGCAAGCGCGAAGCAAAGAACTTCTTTGCTCATAGTTGCTTGCTCGAGCCGCGGAACATTGCCGGGGGCAAATGCAACCAGCGCGCGCACTCCGGCGGCTGCCAAAAGGGCGCCACAGATTCCGGCGCACACTGAAAGCACGATACTCTCTGTTAATAGTTGCCGTACAACATCACTCCGGCGGGCACCCAGCGAGAGTCTCACCGCAATCTCCTGCTGGCGGTTAGCGCCGCGTGCAAGCGTTAGATGAGCCGCATTGACACAGGCAATCAGGAGCAGAAAAGAAACCGCAGCGAGCAAGATGGACAAAGCCAACCGAGTGTTCCCGCTCACCTCCACGCGCAATGGAACTGCAGTAACCCCCAATCGCCGGTTCAGCTCGGGCTCGCTCTCATCTATCCGCGGAGCTAATACGCTTATTTCTGTTTGGGCTTGTTCAACGGAAACTCCGGGCTTGAGCCGGGCGAGGGCGTTCCATCTTGCATAGAAGCCTCGACCGTTGACGCCCCTTATCGGTTCCTCTAACCAATAACGATTCGTAGTGATTGGCGCCCAGAATTCGATATCGCGAGACGGGAATTGGAAGTTGGCGGGCATTACGCCGATCACCTGAAAGCTCGCACCGTCGATTTCGAGATTTTTGCCAATAGCATTCGGGATTGAACCAAAACGCTTCGCGCAGAGTTTATGGCTTAGTACCACGACCCGTTCAGCACGCGATTCCTCGGGGGCTGTGAACACGCGACCTACAGAGGGAGCCATTCCTAGAATCGCGAAGAAATTATTTGAGACATAGCCGCCCTGAACGGATCTTGGTTCACTAATACCGGTCAGGGTGACACGCGAGAACCCGGTATCTTTGTAATAAATTGCTATATCCGAAAAGCTCCGGCACTGAGATTTAAGTGCCTGGAGATCCGATAAAAGGAACGGCTGCCTCGAATCTTCGCGCCCTGTCTGAAACAGCATCACAAGCCGGTTAACGTTACGGTAGGGCAGAGATTGAAGGAGGACAGAATAAACAACGCTGAACATGGCTGTTGTTGCCCCGATTCCGAGAGCCAGCGTCAGGATGGTGACTGTCGCGAACGCTCGATTTCTGCGTAGCGCTCGCGAAGCATACTTGACATCCCGTAGGATTGCGATGATTCCGGCGCCGGTACGGGCATCCCTGACCTTTTCTTTAACGTGCTCTGAATTTTCGAAATTCACCCGCACCAAGCGGCGTGCGTCTTGGACTGGAACGCCCCGTTGAACCTGACGGTCCACTAACGTGTCGAAAAACTCTTCCACCTCGTTGTTGAGTTCTCGTTCCAGATCACCGCGACGCAATAGAAGCTGAAGAAGGGCGCGGCCGCGAGTTATCAGGGACATGCTTTATAACTCCTCAGCGAGGACTTGGTTCACGGCTGTAAACGCCTTTTTCCAGTTCTGCTTTTCTTGTGATAATTGAGCGCGGCCCTGCTTTGTCAGCCGGTAAATTTTCACCCGGCGCTTGGTTTCCGACTGGTTCCACTCGCCTTGAATCCACCCCCGTTCTGCCAGCCGATGTAGCGCCGGAAATAGGGAGCCTGGCCCAACAACGAAAACACCGCGAGTGACCTGCTCGATCCGATCGGAGATGCCCACGCCGTGTAATGGAGTGAGTTCAAGGGTCCGGAGGATTAACAGATCCAGCGTGCCTTGTAAGAGTTCGACTGGCGCAGACACAGGCAGATTATATCGACGTTCGATATCGACAGTCAAGTATTGCGTTGACAGTATTGCGTTGCGCGGTGTTTGAGAATCTCCTCGAGTGGTACCAGGTCCTTGGCCCTGACCACAATTTGCAAATACAAGTCCGTATCATTCACGCCGCGGATAGGGCCGAAACTATCCGCGAAAACAACGCGCAACGCCTGGCTCCCCCGTCTGGGCTATCGGCGACGAGCTCCGAATCGGGTACGCATCAAGGTTCTGAGGCGTTCGGGGAGAACCGGCGAGCGGATGTCGGTATCGGCGGCAGATTCGTCATGATCCGACTTCGCACCGCGCGGAGTCGCAAGGAAGCCGTGAACGTCTCCGTCTGCCGTTACGCCGAAGCCGGAAATCTCGCCTCGCTCATTAATGGTTGTCGGCCACAACAGATACAGAGAAGAACCGGGAGCAAGATCGTTCAGATTTTTCGGATCTCCGCCGTCCTGCCAAATGACCGGGCTCGGGAGGCCGTCAGCGTCGAACGATTGGCCCACCGCATCACCCCGATCGTTGATCGAGACAGCACCGCCGCCAACTCCGCCCGGCAATAGGAGCAGCATGCGGACGCCGCTGTATCGGCTCCAGAGGAATGGGCGGAAAGAACCGTCCGCCTGATTTGCGCCGCCAACTACCTGGCCTGCGTTATTGATTGACAGAGCGATGCCTCCGAACTCCTGGGTGGGATCCAGGCTGCCGATGTTCAGCGGCGAACCATCCTTATCCCACAGCACGGGATGCGCCCCATGGCCCAGCGGAAGGAGGCCGGTATCCGCGCAGCTACCGGATGTACCAACGGCCTCGCCACGATTGTTGATCCAGATCGACATTGAGACGGTGTCCCCGGAAAGCGGACGAAGCCGCCGCAACTCACCGCGCTTGGGCCCCCAAATCACCGCCTCGAAGTCAAGCTTTTGAGGCTCTGCACAGTCAGGATCCATGACCGCAGTCTCGGCCCAACCCGAAATCTCGCCTCGATTGTTAATTCCACCTACGTCGCCGTTGTTGCCGCCCAGCAGCGGAAGCTGCGTCAGGATATTGTCGTGCCAGCGGAAAGGAAGACATTTGCGGTCGGTACCGTAACCGCAAAAATTCTCGGTGTTTGGGTCCGTGTCCGAAACTTCCGATTGGACTTCGCCCTGCCCCCTTTCATTGATGCCGAACACCGCGCTATTCACGCCGGGAGGCCCGATTAGGATTGGGGTCGTCCAGCCTTTGACCCAGACGACAGCGCGCTGGGTGGCATCAGCGATATTGGACTGGCCGCCCAACAGGCCGACGTTGTTAACAGAGAACGCCTGGCTAAAGTTTCCACCGGGTAATGGCTTAAGGTCAGTGATTTTGTAATGCTGTTGCGCGCCGGCCATAGCCGCCAAACTGATCGCGGGTATGCCGATTCGGAATATCGATTTCATGTTTCCTCTCCTTGATTCTTTTGACTGATTTGATGCCGCACAGGCGCGCCGTTTTGCCTCGCGGCGCCGCTTCATTGCCCTCACAATTGGTATCGGGAAATGCCAGTCGAAAACTGTCACACCAGGAAAAGATCTTCGGAAACACGAGTTGGAGGACGGCAATCCAGATGAACGAACACACCCGTGGTACACTTTTGAAACCTCATGGCCTAACCTGACCATCTGGGTGTATGGTCACGTTGCCTAGTCACGACATAACCGAGCTCCTCCAGGCTTGGAACCGCGGAGATGAGCAGGCACTCCAGAAATTGACGCCTTTGATTTATGAAGAGCTGTTCCGCTCGGCCAAACGCTCCATATCTCGGGGCCGGCGCGACAACTCCATGCAAACCACTGCGCTCATAAATGAGCTGTATGTCCGAATACTCGACGTGAAGCGAGTCACGTGGCAGAATCGCGCGCATTTCTTCGCGATTTGCGCGCGCTTGATGAGGAACATTCTGGTGGATATGTTTCGTGCCCGGCAATATCAAAAACGTGGAGGAGGGGCCACGCGAGTTACTTTCGATGAGTCGCTGGATGTGTCACGGGAATCCGGCCGCGATGTGGTCGCGGTGAACGAAGCGCTGAACCGGTTGACAGCTCAGGACGCGCGAAAGGGCCAAGTGGTTGAACTTCGATTCTTTGGCGGCTTGAGCGTGAAAGAGACCGCCGAAGTGTTGAATATCTCTCCTGAAACGGTGATGCGGGATTGGAAATTCGCGAAGGTATGGCTGCTCGGCGAGCTGAATCCGTAGAAATCGCATGCAGCCGGAACGCTGGCAGCAAATCAACGAGATCTTTCACTCGGCGTTGAAACTCGAAGCGACCCGGCGAGCCGTTTTCCTTGCTGAGGCATGCTCGGGGGACGTGGGCCTCCTACGGGAATTGGAGCGCCTGCTTGCCCTGCAAGGCAAGGCGGAGAACTTTCTCGAGTACGCAGCCGTGGACATCGCCGCCCAGGCGCTGTCCGGGTCCGGACGTTTCCCGGACGATTTATTGGATCCGGAGCCGGTTCTGGCTGGGCAAACGATTTCGCATTACCGCATCGTAGCCAAGCTGGGCCGAGGCGGCATGGGATTCGTGTACGAGGCCGACGACATGCGGCTGGGCCGGCGAGTAGCGTTGAAATTCCTGCCCGTGAATTTGGCGCGCAGCTCGAGAGCGCTCGAGCGCTTTGAGCGCGAGGCACGCGCCGCTTCTTCTCTGAACCACGCAAACATCTGCACCATTTATGAAGTGGAAGAGCACGATCACCAACCCGTTATTGTGATGGAGTTGCTGGAAGGGCAAAGTCTGCAGCAAAGAATTTGCGAGGGACAGGCCGATCTTCAGGAAATCCTGGACATTGGCATTCAAATCTCGGAGGCCCTTGAAGCTGCGCACGCCAAAGGGATTGTTCACCGGGACATCAAACCAGCCAACATTTTCCTGGTTGGCGGCGGCCGGCGGCAGGTGAAGGTGCTGGACTTCGGGCTGGCAAAGTTGATACCCGCGCCGCTCCTGGAGAACCGCCCACTTGACGAATCGCTGACATTGGACGAATCGCTGACGTTCGAAGGCGCCATCGCCGGGACAGCCGCTTATATGTCTCCTGAGCAGGCGCGGAGTGAGGAAATTGATGCCCGCAGCGACCTCTTTTCCCTCGGGGTCGTGCTGTACGAACTCGCCACCGTTCGACAACCATTCGCGCGAACGAATTCGATCGCGACAATGAATGCGATTCTGAACAGCAATCCGCCGCCGCCCACCAGCTTGAACCCGGAACTGCCGGCAGAACTGGATGGCATCATCGGGCGGGCGCTGGAAAAGGATCGCGAACTCCGATATTCGAATGCTGCCGCTCTCGGCTCGGACCTGAGGAGCCTACGGACGGGATTTTCCGGCGCCGCACCTGACACACGAAGCCGGTCGCGCGTGCATCGGGTCCGAGAGTTCGCGGTTGTGGCTTGCGTGGCCGCGATCGCTATCGCAGCAGGCGCGTTCTTCTTTCTTCGACACACGCATCCGTTGGATGCGAAGGACACGATTATCCTTGCCGATTTTGTAAATCGCACCGGTGATCCTATATTCAACGGGACGCTGCGCGAGGGCCTGGCCATCGAACTACAGCAATCGCCGTTCCTCAGCCTGGTTGCTGACGAGCGAATCCAGGCAACCCTTCATCTGATGAACCGTCCGGCGGATGCGCCGCTGACGGTCGAAATCGGCAGGGAAGTCTGCGAGAGGACAGGAGCCGCTGCGGTTCTGGAAGGATCCATCACGAGCTTCGGAAGCCGGTACGTTCTGGGACTTCGCGCCGAGAACTGCCGCACCGGAAAGGTTGTTGATGACGAACAGGTGCAGGCCGCGAGAAAAGAGGACGTGTTGAACGTGCTCACTCAGCTTGCCACTAAATTCAGGAAGAACGTGGGCGAAGCGCTCGCGACCGTCACCGAACTTCAGACTCCGCTGGCCGAGGCCACCACGCCGTCTCTGGAAGCGTTGAAACAATATAGTGCCGCTCTCAAAATCGGCCTCTCGCCAGATCCCTCCGCCGCGGTCCCTCTGTTACAGCGCGCGATCGAGATCGACCCGCAGTTTGCGATGGCATATGCGTTGCTGGGTCGTTCGTACGGCGATACGTGGGAGTCTGCCCAAGCGGCGCACAATATCACCAAGGCTTACCAATTGCGGAAGCGCGCGAGTGATCGCGAGCGGTTCTTCATCACGCTGGCCTACGATCTTCAGGTAACCGGAAATCTCGAGAAGGCCCGGCGGACGGGTGAGCTATGGGCACAGACGTATCCTCGCGATCGAGATGCGCACGCACTGTTGTCCGGTATTTACCAAGGCTTTGGCCAGTACGAAAAAGCGGTCCAGCAGGGTAAACGTGCTATCGAAGCGGATTCGAACTTTCAGCCGGGATACGCGAATCTTGCGTGGGCATACGTGTTCCTGGGGCGTTTTGGCGAGGCCGGGAACACTATCCAACAAGCCACGGAGCGCAAACTCGAATTCCCGGATCTGATTTTGCTGCCCTATTACATCGCCTTTTTAAGAAGCGATGCGAGCGGAATGGAGCGGCAAGTCACCCTGGCTCAGGACAGGCCCGGAGTGCAGGATTGGATATCGAACGCACAGGCGTTCGTCCTGGCATCTTCGGGGCATTTGCAGGCGGCCAACATGATGTCGCGCCGGGCCGCCGGTCTCGCGCGGCAGGGGGGCCAGAAAGAACGGGCGGCTATGTTCGAAGCAGGAGCTGCAGTGCGAGAGGCATTGTTCGGGAACGCGTCCGAGGCTCAGAGAAGCGCCACAGGGGCGCTGGCGCTTTCGAATGCTCGCGATGTCGAGTACGGCGCCGCGTTTGCCGCGGCAATTTCCGGCGATCTGACGCGATCGCAGCCGCTCGCAACTGATCTTGAAAGTCGCTTTCCCGAAGACACCTGTGTAAATTTCACCTATATACCGGTACTTCGATCTCTCGCCTTGCTCCACAAGGGCAACTCTTCCAGTGCCATCGACCTGCTACAGCTCGCCACTCCTTACGAACTGGGAATACCGGGCAGTTGGTTTGGCTTTTTTGGCAATCTCTATCCGGCCTATGTCCGCGGCATGGCCTATTTATCGGCGCGGCAGGGAGCCCAGGCCGTTGCGGAATTCCGAAAAATCATGCACGACTCTGCCCTCGTGTGGAGCGACCCAGTGGGCGCATTGGCTCGCCTGCAGCTAGCGAGAGCATTGGTGCTGTCAGGTAATGCGGCCGAAGCCAAAGCTACCTACCAGGACTTCCTCACGTTCTGGAAAGACGCCGATGCCGAAGTCCCTATTCTGAAGCAAGCCAAAGCCGAATACGCCAGACTGCGGTGAGCGCTCGACATCGAGCCTGAAAGGTATCGTTAAGGCTCGCCGGGCGAGCTTCTCTCGACGATGCCGCAATCGGTGAGGGCGCAACCGGCGGGAGGCAGCGCGTCAGGCGCCGATGATCGGTCCGCATACGAACATTCTCGTACGCTATCTCGCACAGGATGACGCCATTCAATTTGATTGGTAACACATCTGTGCAATGCTCATCGGCGAGGCTAGAATCTACCAGCGATTAAGAAACCGTGACACGCAGGATGATGGGGCTCAGCCAGGTCTCGATACTTGGCTATTCAATCGCTGAGCCTCTGTCACCATCTTGAACATGCCTGATCGCTGCGAGCATGCTCGGGTCGCCCAAATGGAAGCGATTATTCCTCCACCTCCAGCCGATGTCGCCGCCATCCGAATTACATTCTCGCGAGCCGTATCGGAACAGTGGCGGAAATACATCCCGGATGCCATTGGGACTTGCCGTCATCCTTTTGCAGAGCCTCAATTCGCAAAGGCCCGCTTCATCGCACAGATGTATGCGCGCGCTTGTTATTCGATGTTGTTGGTCAGTGCTGCTGGGCCGAAAGTGGTCCGTCTAGCGCTTCGGGCTAGTACACCTTTATCTCGAAGCAGGCGATCAATACTTCGGCTCGGAAGCGTGTTGCTGATGGGCTTGGATTATCTGTTTGCACCGGAGGTTCACGGCCGATTGCTGTTGACCTCGGAGCTGATGGGACGGTTGGATGTCGTACTGGACGAAACAGCCACTTCGGGCCGCCTGGCAGTACGCCGCATTTCCTCGTTGATTGCCCGATGCAGGCCGACGACTCTACTGCCGAACGAACAATCAATCGTTGCTCTTGCTGAAGCTGCGCGGTGCAATGAGAGCGTATCGCAATCCGAATACTGGAAAACAGTTTTGGAACCGGCGGTTCGCGACTACTGTCTAGCCGAAGCCTTAGCCGTCACTCAAGAACCCGATCCGACGGGCATGGGCCACCGTTCGGCTGGGGTAGACGCTGCCGTCAAAGGCAGTGGTACGCAGTTGGCCCTTTCATGGGCTTAGAGGGTAGCCTGTCGCTGTTTGAACGGTCCAAGTGGAACCGGGAACAACAGTGGATGGCCGATACGTCGCTGTTGATGCAGATGATAGATGACTGGGTGGATCAAGACCAAGATCGGGGGGCGAGAATAACGCCGGTCCTGGCCGGGAATTGGAACCCGCAGTCCGTGTATGGTCTTTACCGTAAGACCGTAGAGGATCTGTTGACAATGCTAACCGAGAACAGGATTCAGAACCCCGTTCTGCAACACTTATTTATCGATCTATACACCGACTACTTACACACCGCGCTGGCTGCGATGCGTAACGGCATTGCAGCATAGAGAGAAGAAGCTGGCGCACTTAGCTCAGCGCACTTTCGAAGAGTTCGGTTGGCCGTTTCAACAGCATCGAACGTTTATGCAATACGGATGTTCAACAGCTCTGACTTTTTCAGATGTGATCGAGTATTGATAACAACTTACTTCCGAAAACACGGAACAACAGGTCAGTTAATCTGACCCGGATTGGCGCACGGTTCCCGGTCGATGGGGCCTCCGGGCGCGCTACTAAGCTGAATGGAGTAGGAGCAGCCCCATTTCGGGAGACCGACGAAGGGGCTCTGATAGACGAAGACTTTATTGATATCGGGGTAGTAAATTGTTAGCGAGCTGTCGCCTCGAATGGATTGGACTTGTATCCGGGGGCTCTCGACCGAGTCGGCTTTGACTGTCTTGCCGGAGTCACTCCAGCGTCCGGCAAGAAATGCGGCGAGGACCATAGCGGCCGACGCCAAGACAGTTGTTTTTTGCATGTAGTTAGCTCATTTCTCTATTGGAAGTTGCTGCTTAGATACGCAGGATATCGGGACGTGAAGCGGATGGCGGCGACCAAGGCAACAATAGTTATGCCGACACCCACTTTCATGGGAAGAGCGGGAAGGTAAAGCAAGACCAGATCGGCGGCGACCATAACTGCAAAGGCTACCGCCCAGACGGCTGTGATGACATAGTTGGCCTTTATAAACGCGGGTTGAATCCACTCCTCAGTGGACGCTCCCTCGCGGGCGTATTGAAGGGTGAATGGCTTGCGGATCAACAAAGAGAAGAGCACCAGGAGCAGGAGCCCGGCGTCGACACACAAGCGTACAGTGACGATGGACCATTGGGCATGGGTGATTCCGCTATAGACGGCCAAGCATCCGAATAAGACCAGACTGCCAATCTCGAGCACTTTGGCCGGTCTGTGACGGATGAGTAAATCACGCAGGATGATGAGCAGCGATACGACGGCCGCGGCGGCGAGGGCGGTGGTGGGACCGGCCAGTTTTTCGAGGACAGCGAATACGATGAAGGGTGCGAACGCAAATAGGATATTCATGTCTTTTTCTTCCTTAGGATTGCCAGAGCGATGTTTTCAGACCAGTGGCGGTGTAATTGAAGACCAGATCAATGCCTGCCAGGGTTGCTGTTGCTTCAGTCAGGGTTTCGTTGATCTTGAGAGGTTTGGCTATCAGAGGGATAGCCGTAAACATCTTGATGAGATACTTCTTGATATCGACGTCGCTGAAGCTTGAATTCGACAGAGACCAGCCGCCGACGAAGGACGTAATCACTCCGGCTGCGCAGTTCAGGGAAGGAATCAAAGCGCCAGCCGGCTGCGGCTTGGAGATTGCGGCTTTGATTTGGCCGCCTGCCTGAAGAAGGAAGACCACTACTTTCAGAAACCAACCGGTGTATCCCTGAGGATCTGAGAAGTCTTCTAGTGAGGCCGGGGCCTGGAAGGCAGTTAGCGTGCCACTGACTGCTAATTGAACACGATTGAGCGTTACGGCCTGGGGTCCGGCATCGCCCAGCAAATCCTGAACGGCGCCAAATGCCGTACTGATGAGGGAACCTGCGAACCAGTACCAACTGTCGCCCAATAAGGTGGGAGCGTCTCCCAAGCCGGGGACGGAGCTCTTGGCCTTCTCGATGATAGTCCCGGGAACCGCCATCATGAGCGCAACCAGGTCGAGCAGGGTCAACGGATCTTTTGAAATGGCCTTCCAAAGTTCGGAAATGCCGAAAATCGAGATTTCCTGATTCAGCAGATCCTGGACGGCGGCAAAGAATGCGGGAAGCGCCTTCAGTAATTCGTCGGCGATGATTTTGAATAGCTCCAGAAAGAGCTCAGCCACGCCGGCGATAACGGTGAAGATATCGGCGACGGAGTTCTTGACGGCCTGCTCCGGATTGGACACAAGTTTGGCGAACTGAGTCAGAAAATCCTCAAAAATGTTCGGGAAGTTTTTGAACTGTGAACTCGATGCAATTTGCTGCGTGGTCTGAGCTAGCAGAGTGTCGAAGCTGGTGTTGAACGCCGCGAAAGAAGCGGGAACATCTTTGGATACCGAGTGTCTGGACAAGTTATCGGTGAATTTCGAAGTAAGCCAATGCAGGGCGGAATACCATTTTTTGATGCCCTTACCCACAAAGGCCAGTTCATTGTTGTGCTGCACTTGAGTGGATTCGACAGTGGTTGCACCAAGCGCCGCCCGCACTTTGCTGTTGGTAGCGGCGACGCTGCCGATCGCAGAGTTGAGGGCGGAATCGACAGCCGCCGTGGCGTGTGTGATGTGATCCTGGGTCCAACCCTGCATCGTTGCGAACCAATCGTTCACGACCTTCTTCAGCATGTCTTTGTTTTCGAGGATGTCTCCCCAGTTGAGAATGTAGCTGAGCCACTGCCAAGCCTTCTTGAGATCGCCGATAACAGTTTTTAGAATGCCGGCGACGACAGTGAAGGCGTGCTCCACCGCGCTCACCGTCAGGTTGTATAGATTTTCGGCGGTTGTTACGACGGCGGTGACTACATCATTGACGACGGTCCACGCAATCTTGCCCACGTTCTCCGCGCCGTGAACGCAGTTCTTGGCGAAGGTCCGGATATCACTGATGCCGCCTTGCGCGGCAGGCGGGTTCTGCAATCTGGAACTCGTGGTGTATTGCGCCGATCCATCGCTTCCGAGAGTAAGCAACCAATTTTGGGCACTGCCCGGGCTATAGGGCCGGCCGGTGGGACCTGCTTGCGGTTGATAGAGCATGTTTGGGGTGGAGCCCGGAAAGGAGATGTATTTGGCGGGAGCATCCTTCAGCTTTCTGTGATGATGGCGGCCACCTCTGAGCAGAGACACGGGAACGGAGCCCATGGTTTGGCGAATAGCAGACGCGAGATCGCCGGCGGTCGAGTAGCCGGACGGCAGCATGGAAGAACCGTCGTAGGCGGTCGCCTGGCTGAGGTCGCCTCCCTGCACATCGGACAAAGTGCCGCTGGTTTCGTGATCGGGGTAGATGACAATGGCTTCCTGCTGGTCCATAAAATTGCCCCAGAGCGACAAAGACGGACAGGACAAGTCAGTGGTCAGAACAGCGAGAGATAGCTCGCCGGCGGCGTCGGTGGTCAACCAAATGGGGTTGGCGGGAGTAGCTTGATAAGTCTGGCCGCCGGATACGATCGTGAGGGCATCGGAGACCGAAAGCTTTACCGACTTATTCGATCGAGGACTCGAGGCGGTATCGAGAAGTTGAACGTGGGTGCGATACCAGGTTGACGACGGTTGAGCTTCAGTGAAGGTTCCGGGCCCGGAGTAATCGTCGGCCATCAGGAGACTTTCACAGAAGTACTGATTAAGTTGATGCCCCAGGTCGACGGCGCCGATGGCGGTGGCGATGTCGTTCATAAAATAGCAGATCCCGTTCTCTACTCCCAACAGTTCTGACCGTTGAATTGGCGGTGTAGGAGACAGTCTTGGCGCCTTGCGATGCCAGATCGACAGCCAGGATTGTACTGGCGGCGCTTAAGTAAAGAATTCCGTCCTCGATGAGTATCGAACTGACATATGCCGCGGGAAGCCGGTAAGTTCCACAATTTTGCGCCATTGGCCTGAAACGCGTGAAGGCCATTGATATCGGCAAAATAGACGACATTTCCGTACGGAAGAGCGGCGGTTTGCAAACTTCCGATAGGTGCTTGCCAGACGGGCTTTCCGGTTGTGGCATCCAGAGCAATCAAGAATCCCGAGTTAGACGTAAAGTAGATTGTCTGACTACTTGCCGAAAGCGACCCGGTAATCGGGCTGCGACGCGGCGTAGCTCCAAAGCAGCGTTCCGGAGCCGTCCAGAGCGTAAAGGATCTCGCCAAACGCGATGACAATAGTTCCATTGACAGCGGTTGCTGAGAATGCTTCTTCGGCGCCTCCCGTCGGGCGACCGGTGTAGTAGGACCAGATTTGGTTGCCTTGCGGATCCAGCGCGACGAGGTGGCCGTCGGTCGTGGCAAAGACAACCATTCCATTGAGTACGGTCAGGTTAGCCGCGAGGTGGGAGTTGTTGCTCCAAAGAACTTTTCGTGTATTGGGCTCGATCGCATATAGACCACCGCTGGTTATGGCGAAATAAAGAACGCCCGAGGCAAGAACTGGGGTGAAGGGGAAAGGGTCGACCTTGATCGGCTCCTGGAATTGCCTGGTTTGGACGTCGAGCAGGATCAAGGCGCCCGTGGAATCCGCGGAATGTTGGAGAGGAAGAACAACCGAGCCGCCGAGATAGGCCGGTGATTCGTACACGCGGTAACCGGCCGGAAGGGAGACCTGCCATTGGAGATCGGCCGCGAGATTGGGGTCAAGGGTTTGGGGCGCGGCTTGAGCGCGCGTTTGGGTCATGAAGGCGGTTCCCAGCAGGCTGGCGCCGGCGCCCCTTAGCAGGCTACGTCTGGTCATTCGTTCAGATTTCATACATAGGTTTCCGATCGGCTCAGCTTGCCTTTGGCGTATTCGCTGCCGCCGGATCTGTTTTTAGCGTGGGCCGGGGCTGGAGAGCAATGGGCGGGCGATGCTGTTTGCTGATTTTATATGCGCGTGCAAGTTATTGCATGCACAGGGCTTGTAGAATCTATTGGATCGAGCAGTGCAGGGCGAACACCTGCTCAATGCTGCTATCTCTCGAAACCATGGGGACGTCTGAGGGAGTTAATCCCAACCAGGCGTCATCGGTCCAGTACTGATTTCGCCGACCCATGTCGACAATGGGCTCGATCCTCCCATCAGCGACGCGTACCCGGACGATGGCGGGAGAGTGAGCCAGACTGACCACATAGATGAACCGGCTGTCGTGGGACCAATTGGGGTAGCCCATCCTAAAGGCGGTAAGCCGCTTCCAAGTCTTGGCGTAGACATCGAAGACCATCAGTGTATTCAGGTCGTTGGTGAGGGCCGAGATATGGCGGCCGTCGAGAGACCAGCGGGGTGACCGCAGACCGGCCGAACCCGTGATATCGGATGTTTTACCGGTTTCTACGTTTACAATCTGGAGCACTGAGGCTTGATCCGGGAGTGAGGTATTGGAAAACACGATCTCCCGGCCGTCGGCAGACCAATCCGGGTCGCTGGCGTCGTGACTTGCATCGCCGGCCAATTGGTGTGTCTGCCCGTCCTTTTCGGAAGCTACATACACTGCGAGGGGACCGCTTGGATTGTGACCGTGGAACGAAATCTGGCTTCCATCAGGAGACCACCGCGGCATTTTGACCTGCAGGGGAGGGAAGGACAATTGGCGCTGTTCGGTTCCATCCACGTTGCTGCGCCACAGCGACCCATCGGACGAAGACACAAAGGCCAAACGTTTTCCATCCCGCGAGATATCGGCTTGGGACGGCGAAACGCGGGATGTGAGAGGGGCGAAATTGTTCGATGTCGAATCGAAGATCATCAGCTCAGCACGGCGCGCTCCGCCAATTGTCTCGACAACCGTTCCATCCTTATTGGGAAGAGGCGCGGAATAACTGAGCGGACCGTCGGTTAGTTGGATCGGGTCTGCCGACGATCTGAGTTTTTCCAGGCCGGTTTTGGTTCGGGAGAGCCAAAGGTCGTCGCGTCCGCCGCGCGAGGAAACAAACACATAGAGACGGCCATCGGAGGTCCAGGTTCCGCAGCAGCTGTCGCGGCCGAAACTCCACCGGGGAAATAGGTGCTTCAGTTCGCCTCCCTGGGGTGAAATTTCCGCCAACCAACTGGAACGGGTGGCGCCGTCGTAGATGGAAAAGCGGATGGAGCGAGCGTCTGGCGACCAGCGCGGCCAGTATGCGCGCTGGCTCCGCGTTTTGTCGAAAGTAGCAATGAGTCTTGAGTTGGAGCCGGAACCGGACGCGATGTACAAACCGTTTCCCGATCCGTAGACCAGTTGCTCGCCGTCAGGCGACCAGCTTGCCCCATAGGCGGAAATTTCAGAGAGCCGATGCGCGGATCCGCTGGGAAGCGGCTGAATCCAGACTGGCAGCTCCCGGATGCCCGTCCCGCTCCCCAGCAGAAATTGCGATCGTGAGGGGGAGTAGTCGAAGAGGACCGGGTTGGGCAGCGGAGTGGAAACGATTGAAGTGTCGCCGCCGTTCACAGCTACCTGGGCGATCTCAGAAACTGCGGCCCCGGACATGACCGAAAAATAGACGCGAGATCCATCGCTGAAGAGAGGGCGTGCCAAAGCACCGGTTTTTAGGACCTTGTCATAAGAATCGTTGCTGAGTTGCGTGTAGCTATCCACCTTAGGAGCGGGGAGCGGGCGTGCTAGATACTGCGCCACTCCGAGGGCAATGAGGATGCAGCCGAGCAAGAGAATCCAGGACTGAATTTTGTGGATGCCTTTAGACGGCTTCGAAGTAAGTGAAACGGTCTGGTTGATTTCCGGAATGGTAGGAACAGGGGCGGCCAAGGGAGGTGCCGGTGTAACTAGCTCTAATGAGGTGGTGGCCGGCTCGCCACGCACGTCGTGATCGCGGCGGCTCGGCGAGACTCTTTCGATTTCTGCAATAAAGCTGTACCCCTGACGCGGTAGTGTTCTGATGTAACGCGGCGTATCCGGGTCATCCAGCAAGACAGACCTGATTTGGCGTATACAGCGGTTGACCCCAAGTTCATAGGCAACTTGAGTGTCTGCGTCCCAAATTGCCGATTGGATCTGCTCCCGTTTGACGACTTGACCGGCATTGCTCACCAGTATTTCAAGCAGGCGCGCTGGTTGGGGCTGGAGCTTTAAAATCCTGCCGGATTTCCGAAGCTCGCCTTGCTGTGGACGAAACTCAAACGGGCCGAAGCGAAAGGTTTCGGAGTGCGATTCAGATCCGGTCACAATGGCAGTCACTCCTGCAGTTCTCATCGAGTGCGCCAATAGCACTAGTGAGGAGATTATAACGCTTCGGCAAGAGGTCAAATAGTGACCGCGTGGAATTGTGCTCTATGCAAACCAGCGGGGTCGTGCTGGTAGTTGGCGTGTTAGGAGGACTTACGCTCCACTGCCGCTGAATAAGAATGACTACGGGGAGCGAAACATTTCCGCGCCCTCCGACCATATAAGTCGGAATAGTGATATTTACCAGCCCGTTGTAACAGTTGATATGCTCAATGCCGCTCAGGGCATAGCTGGAGGGCGGGCTACCTGGCGCTACGGCTGGATCGCCGATACCGCCATAGCCAGCGCCGCCGGAGGTTTGCGCATGAAGAGCGGGAGCTGTGCATGGCAAGATGAAAGCACACGGCGTCAGGAGCGCCAGTACCTCGCAAGGGGGTCGCTTACGCTTATAGTTTTGTTGTCCGTGTTTGAGTAGCAGGTGGATTTCCAGAGTCGGCGGGCGGGGCCTTTGTGGAAAGGCGCTGATCTGCGATGCTAAAACACGGTCCGGTCGCCCCGCGGCTACGAATACGCTAACGCCGAACATTGCGATGTCTTCCGGAAGAGTATCGAGCCGCAGGGTTGCCTGGTTCCAAACGAATCCTCAGATGTCGTCTGAATCGAGTTCAGACTCTACTGTAAGCCTTTCGCAGGGGAACCAGGCTGGCCGGCTGTCACATATTTTTTTCTGGAGCGAAAACGCCATTGTCTAATTCCTCTTTTGTCCCGGAACCGGAATGGGCCGCCTTTCTGGCCATTGATTGGGCCGATCAGAAGCACGTTTGGAGTCTTCATGTCCCTGGGGACAACAAACGCGAGCAGGGCGAGTGTAGGCACACACCCGAAGACATCCATGTCTGGATCAGGCAACTAATAAGCCGCTTTGCGGGCCGCCCGATCGCGGTGTGCCTGGAGCAATCGCGCGGTGCGTTGCTGTTTGTCTTGAGCAAGTACGACAACCTGGGCCTCTATCCGATTCACCCGGCGACAGCCAGTGATTTTCGAAAGGCAGTGTATCCGTCCGGCAGCAAAGACGACCCGCGAGATGCGGACCTGCTGTTGGACTTGCTGCTCAAGCACCGCGAGATTGTAGATGAGAAGACGCGCTCCCTAAACCGGCTGACGCAGCGTTTGAAGCTGTACTTTCCGCAGGCGCTGTCGTGGTTCGGCGGCGTGGATTCAGTGTGGCTGTGGAAGTTCCTCGAGCGGTGGCCCAATCTGGAGATGCTGCGCAAAGTGCGCCGCAGCACGCTGAAAACCTTTCTGGACAGTGACCGTCGCTCTTCGGCACCCGACATCGAAGAGTTCTGGCCGACGATTCGGCAAGCCGTTCCGGCTACGCACGACGCTGCCGTTCTCCGCAGCTCGGTTCTGTTTGTGACCAACATGGTGCGGCGCTTGCAAACACTGCGTGAAACCATTCGGGAATATGACAAGCGCATTCAGGAGCTGACCGAAACCCATCCAGACTTTCCGATTGTGAGCTCGTTTCCTGGCGTGGGCCCGGCCCTCGCACCACGGCTGATCGCCGCGCTCGGCACCCAGCGCGACCGCTTTGGCAATGCCAACCAGTTGCAGAGCTATAGCGGGGTCGCGCCCGTAAAGGAAGCGAGCGGCAAGCGCTGTTGGATCCATATGCGCTGGGCCTGCCCCAAGTTTGTCCGGCAGACGTTCCAGGAATGGGCGCAACATTCACTCGCTCGTTCGCAATGGGCACGCACCTATTACGACCAGCAGCGTGCAAACCGCAAGCAGCACCACGCCATTATTCGCAGCCTGGCTTTCAAGTGGATTCGCATTCTTTATCGCTGCTGGCACAACCGCATTCCCTCCCAGGAAGCACTTTACTCGGCAACCCTCGCTCGCCGTGCGGCCTCCAACGCCTCCGTGGAATTCCTGTGGACAACTGCCGCCGGGTTTTCGAAAATCTCTGCCCTTAAGACTTGACTTATAAGCTCAGATGTCTTCCAGCTCCGTTTCGAGACTGCCAGGTGAATTGGATTTAATCAGTTCAGGAAGTACGTTCGATACAGCGTATCGCGCTGCTTCGGAACGAATCCGGCATCGCGGATCATGTGCCGCAACTGCTCCTCAGTAGCGCGGTGGTGCGTACCCGCGGCGGATACCACGTTCTCCTCAATCATGATGCTCCCCACGTCGTTGCCCCCGAATCGCAGTCCCAGTTGGCAAACCTTCAACCCGGGCGTTACCCACGATGCCTGGACGTTGAGTATGTTGTCGAGATAGACTCGCGATAGCGCCAGCATCTTTAAATACTCAACGGCTGTCGCTTCCTGCTTGACGAAGCGCCCGAGCGAGGTGTATTCACGCTGGAAAAACCACGGTATAAAGGCCGTGAAGCCGCCCGTTTCTTCCTGGATGTTGCGCACGATATCCAGGTGATTCATCCGCTGCTCAATTGTCTCGCCGGTGCCGAACATCATGGTTGCGGTGGTCCGCATACCCAGCGAATGCGCAATCCGGTGTACGTCAATCCACTCTTGCGTGGTGCACTTTAGCCGACTGATGCGGTGCCGCACTTCGTCGTCGAGTATCTCGGCCCCACCCCCAGGGATGGAATCCAAACCCGCATCACGCAGCCGTGCGATAGCGTCGCGAAGTGACAGGCTGCTGACCTCGGCAATGTTCACCAATTCCGGGGCGGAGAAGCAATGACACCAGATGTTGAAGCGCGATTTGATGGTTCGCAGCAGATCCTCATACCACTCGATCTTTAGGTCGGGATGCAGTCCACCCTGCATGAGGATGCCTGTTCCACCAAGATCGATGGTCTCGCGAATCTTTTCCAGAATGGTCTCTTTCGGCAGGATATAGCCTTCTTTGTGGCCGAGAGGGCGGTAAAAAGCGCAGAAGCTGCAGTATTCGGTGCAGAAATTAGTGTAGTTGATGTTGCGATCGATGATGTAGCTGACGATGCCATCGGGGTGCAGCTTCTTCCGGACGGCGTCGGCCTCCATGCCGACTCCAACCAGGTCGTCGCTCTCGAACATGTCTATTGCCTGTTTCCGGGTGATCATACGAAGCTCTGCGCGAACGCGCGCCGCCGCAGGTACGCTAGTTCGAGAAATGCCTCCAGTCCTTTCAGTTCGTCGGCGCCTAATTCAAAACGGATGTGGTGGCGCAGATAGCGCTCGGCCAATTCAGCGGTGATGCCTCTTGCGGAGTGTTCCTGCTTGACGATGTCGTCGATTCTTGCCTTCCCGTACTCATACGAACCGAGTGCGATCCGTTCCATAGCGTTCAGCGCCATTCCTGGCTTGCCGGCCCAGGCGGCGAATACCATTGGTAATCCAGTAAGCGCCAGCCATTCAGCACCCAGATCCAAACATTCGTAGGGTAGCTCTTCAAAATGGAGCCGCAGTGCCGGGTCGCCGATAACCAGCGCGGCATCGGCTGTCGACAACATCTCGCTTAAAATCGGCTCCTGCGCCGTGATCTCTGGTTCGACTCCATAGCGTTCTCGAAGAATCACTCGCGCCAGTTGGACGGAAGTTCTCGAACTGGAATCGGCGGCCAGAGTACGGACACAAGACCAGGGGACGCGAGAAAAAAGGAGAATACTCCGCACTGCGCCCAGGCAGGTGATGCCCACTCCAGGAACGATCTCCAGATTCTGGCGCGCGATCTCGGCAATCGGCACGAGGCCTACATCGATGAGCCCATCTTCTACGCGTTGCGCGCAAATCGAGGGAATAGAGAAAGACAGATCGACCAGCTCACGCTCGGGGCCATGCAGCATGCCCCAAACCAGTGGGACTGTATTGAGGTAGCTGACTGCGCCAACGCGAGGAATCGAACGATTGTCGCTCAAACTTCAGTTTATCGGATCAGACGCCGCGCTTATCGCCCCACAAATCGATATGGAGCCGTGGGCTGTAACGATACCCGGTGCTCTTGCAGATCTCCGCCAGCCATAGTCCGCGTTCCCGTATCACGTCTGGCCGCGTTCCCTCCGGCATCAGAATGACTGTTGAAGCAGGTGCTGAAAGCTCGTTCCGGATCGTCTCGATTTCGGCCATGTCCTCCGGTCGGAAAACTACAAATTTCAGTTGATACGGGTAATCGGCCATCAGGCGGCGGAGAGTGTCCGGCTGATATCGGATACGGTCGTGCTGCGCCGCCCAACGGCCGTCCTCGCGCTCGCTTGGTGTTGAGTTCGAGAGCTTTGGGCTGATGCTCATCAGATCGCAATCCACGGCTCCGTATACTGTCCCCGCAGTTTCAATCGTGATATGCAGCCCAGCCCGCCGTAGCCTCTTTGTTAATTCGACAATTTCCGGAGCAATCATCGGCTCGCCGCCGGTGACGACTACGTGATGCGCGCCGTATGCGGTCACAGCTTCGATGATCGCCTCAATTGACTGATTTTCGCCTTCAGCCTGCCACGAGGTGTACGGCGTATCGCACCAGGTGCACCTCAGATTGCAGCCTGACGTACGTACAAACACTGACGGCACGCCCACCAGCATGCCTTCCCCCTGAATCGAAAAAAAGATCTCGGCGATTTTCACAACTGCCTAGGCAACCAGCGGGTCGGCGATTCCGGCCTCTTTGAAGCCTTTCTGCCGCAACAGGCAGGAATCGCAATTGCCGCATGCCCGGCCGTTCGAATCGGGATCGTAGCAGCTATGCGTCAGACTGAGGTCCAGACCCAGCGCAACTGCCCGGCGAACAATATCCGCCTTGGTCATCGCGATCAGCGGCGTGTGGATGGCCATGCGGGTTGTACCCTCCGCGCCGGCCTTCGTTGCGAGATTCGCCATGCTCTGGAAAGCATGAATGAACTCCGGCCGGCAGTCTGGATATCCCGAGTAGTCAATGGCATTCACGCCGATAAAGATGTCCGCCGCGTGGACAGTTTCCGCGTACGCCAAAGCGAACGAGAGAAAAATCGTATTCCTCGCTGGAACGTACGTCACCGGGATGCCCGCACCCATCTCTGCCTCGCTTCGATCCTTCGGAACATCAATGTCAGCAGTCAGCGCGGAGCCCCCAAAAGCCCGCAGATCAACCTTTATCGTCCTATGCTCTTGTGCGCGCAATTGCGCGGCCACCCGCTCCGCTGCCTGAATCTCAATCGCGTGCCGCTGCCCGTAATCGAACGAAAGACAGTAACAGTCATACCCTTGCTGGCGCGCGATCGCGAGACAAGTGCTGGAGTCCAGGCCGCCGCTAAGCAGGCAGATTGCGCGGCGAGGCTCCGCATTCATTCCGTGCCCCCATCGGTTGATGTCACAATAGCTCCCAGAATGCCTTGATGCAGCCGAACCCGGATCCGTTGGTCCACCACTGTATCGGCGGCAGAACGTACAATCCGGCCATCCGGCGTTTCGACAATTGCGTACCCGCGGCCGAGTACAGTCAGCGGGCTGAGTTGACTGACATGGAGATGCAGCGATTCGAAACGGCGGCGTTCGTGCCACATGAGGGTTTGCATGGTCTTCCGTATCCGTTGTTGCAGCAGGTCTTCCTGTTGCCGGTTTCGCGCCAGGCGCAGGCGTAAGTCGCAGGCCTGCAATCGCCGCGCAAGCTCGGCCAGACGCCTGACCTGCGTCTGCAAAACGCTTCGCTGGATGTGCCGGAGCTCATACTCGAGGTCGTCAATTCGTTGGCCGCGCATGGCCAGGGCGCGATGCATGATCGCCGCGGTTCGCTCCGTTCCGCGATCCCGAAGGTCGCGCGAGGCAAGCAGCAGCCGGTATCGCATGGACTGCAGGGTCTTGGCACGGCAGCCGGCGATCTGTTCCAATAAACTTTCTCGCGTGCAGATCACCATCTCCGCGGCTGCGGACGGCGTTGGCGCGCGGCAGTCCGCAACGAAATCCGCGATGCTGAAATCCGTCTCGTGCCCGATAGCTGAAATGACCGGAACTTTGCAGGCCGCTATAGCCCTGGCAACCGCTTCTTCATTAAAAGTCCAGAGATCCTCGAGCGAACCGCCGCCGCGAGCCACAATCACAATCTCGGCCCATCCGCTCTCGCTGAAGAACCTCAGCCCAGCGCAAACCTGCTCGACCGATCCCTCGCCTTGCACCTGGGCCGGATAGACACGTACATGAATACCGTCAAAACGCCGTGCGAGCACATGCAGGATGTCGCGGATAACGGCTCCTCCGGGTGATGTCACTACCCCAAGGTGCCGCGGCAGCTTCGGTAAAGGACGCTTCCTTCCCGCTTCGAACAAGCCTTCCGCCAGAAGCTTCTTCTTGAGTTGCTCAAAGGCGAGTTGCAGCGCCCCGACCCCTTGCGGTTCCAGCAGTTCCACGATAAGCTGGTACTCCCCGCGCGCCTCATACACCTCCAGGCTTCCGCGTGCGATCACGGCAAGTCCATCTTGCGGCTTAAACTTTACGAATCTTGCACTGCCCTTGAAAAGAGCGCATCGAAGCTGGCTTTGCTCGTCCTTGAGCGAGAAGTAAGTGTGCCCGCTTGTGGCCGCCCGGCAACCCGAGATTTCACCGGCCACCCAGATATTCCGGAACTCGCTCTGAAACAGGGATTGCACAGCCGCATTCAGCTCGCTTACGCCGAAAACTCTCCGTTCCGGGACGAGCGCCAGCTTCATCTGACCGGTTTCGCTAGTGATCCCCTCAAGCATCAAATTTCATTTTCAAGCATGTAAATCTTGGAGCCGCCGCGGCAATGCGCTATTCTAACGGATTCCTGGAATTTTTCGGCATGGCCGGCATATTCCTGCGCAAAATTTCTACTGGAGAATTATGAACGCACAAGAAGCCCTGGAATACGCCAAGAAAAATGAAGCGCGGCAATTTGATCTACGCTTCACTGATCTTCCCGGCCTGAGCCAACACATCTCTTACCCCATCGGCATGCTGGATGAGGGATCGTTCGAAGACGGATTCGGCATCGACGGTTCAAGCATCCGCGGATGGGCGGCTATCAACGAGAGCGACATGCTCATCATTCCAGACGCTTCCACTGCTTTCATGGATCCCTTTGCGGAAACACGAACGCTGGTTATGCTCGGCGACATTATTGACCCGATCACGCGCCAGCACTATGACCGGGATCCGCGCTGGATCGCTAAAAAGGCCGAGCTGTTTCTTAAAAATGGCGGTCAAGCCGACACGGCCTACTTCGGCGCCGAAGCTGAATTTTTCATCTTCGACAATATCCGCTTCGATCAAAACCAGCACAGCGGATTTTACTTCATTGACGCCGAGGAAGGCCGCTGGAATTCCGGCCGCGAGCACAACAATCTCGGTTACCGGCCGCGCTACAAGGAAGGCTATTTCCCCGTCCCGCCGACCGATCATTATCAGGATCTGCGCAGCGAGATGGTTGCAACCATGATCGAGTGCGGTCTGACCATCGAATGCCATCACCACGAAGTGGCGACAGGCGGCCAGTGCGAGATCGACCAGCGATTCGACACGCTGGTGCGATCCGCAGACAACATGATGTTGTACAAGTACATCGTCCGCAACGTAGCGTACCAGTACGGCAAGACGGTTACCTTTATGCCTAAGCCGCTCTTTGGGGATAACGGGAATGGCATGCACACCCACCAGAGCCTCTGGAGCCAGGGCAAACCATTGTTTGCCGGCGATAACTATGCGGGCCTGAGCCAGATGGCGCTTTGGTATATCGGCGGCCTTTTGCGGCATGCCCGTGCGCTTTCGGCCATCATCGCTCCCACTACGAATAGCTATAAACGGCTGGTTCCTGGTTATGAAGCTCCCGTCAACCTGGCGTATTCGCGCCGGAACCGGTCCGCGGCGGTTCGCATCCCCATGTACTCCAACAGCCCGAAAGCGAAGCGCGTTGAGTTCCGGCCGCCCGATCCTGCCTCGAACCCCTATCTGGCATTCGCCGCCATGTTGATGGCCGGTCTGGACGGAATCGCCAATAAGATCGATCCAGGCGAAGCGCTCGACAAGGATATTTACGATCTCTCTCCGGAGGAAATGAAAAAAGTTCCCTCCATGCCCGCCTCGCTCGACGAAGCTTTAACGTGCCTGGAAGACGACCATGCCTTTCTCACCAAGGGTGACGTGTTCTCCGAAGAGTTGATTGAGACGTTTGTCTCCTACAAGCGCAAAGCCGAGGCTGAAGCCGTCCGCTTGCGGCCCCATCCCTACGAATTTGCGCTATATTACGATATCTGACCATTTCCTTTTAAGCGCAGAGCAGTGCCAGCCCGCACTGGCTACGATGTGGGCCGGTAGCTGCCTAGTACTCTGACGAAACGGGTTGTTTCGCCGAGATTGTTCAGAGCATTCTGAACAGGTCTATCTTCCGCCCGACCGATAAGATCGACGTAAAAGAGATATTCCCACGGCTTACCGCGCAGGGGCCGCGACTCGATTTTGGTGAGATTCAAGTCGCGCAAGGCAAAGCACGCCATGGCTCGAAAAAGCGCTCCTGGCGCGTTTTCGGTTGAGAATGCAATGGATGTTTTCCAGAGGCCAGATCCGCTCTGGAGGCGCGTTGGCTGTTTCGTCAACAGAAAAAATCGCGTGAAGTTCCGTCGATCATCCTCAATGTTACGTCTGAGAATTTCGCCTTTATAGATCTTTGCGGCCGCTTCCGAGGCGATCGCCGCAGCGTCCGGCTGGTGTCGCTCTCGAAGTGATTTTACACTTCCAGCCGTATCGTAGAACGATACAGGTTCGATTTGCTTATTCTTTTGGAAGAAATGACGGCATTGATTTAACGCGACCGGGTGGGATAGCGCCCTCCGGATATCACGGAACCGAACCCCCGGCATGGCTATTAGGTTGTGCGCGATGCGTATGTTGATCTCCCCGCAAATCGGGAATCCGTACTCGAGTAAATGGTCGTAATTCTCGTGTACGCTGCCGTGTAATGTATTCTCAATAGGAACGACGGCGAATTTTGTTTTTCCTGATTTAAGGGCTTCGAACACATCTCTGAACGAAGAACACGGCAAATCGTCCAGCGCGCTCCCGAGCAATTTCACTGCAGCCGAGTAACTGAATGCCCCCCGCTCCCCCTGGAATGCTACGGAACGAGCAGTGCGCTGAGACATTCTCTCCTTAGTTTACGTTAACGTTGCTCAAAGGGGTAACAGGCTTGCATTACCTTTTGGCTTCAATAGGCTCCGGCCCGTGACTGGCCTCCTCGCCCTGTTCCCGTAATGCTCCTGATTCTGTCCGAATCAGATCGAAGCTGGTATATTTAACATGCCTGTTCTGATAACAGAACAAGCGACACAGGACAAACCGCAGTCCGGCGAGGCGCGCTGGATGCTCAACCGCTACGATTACTGAAATGCAGGAAGCCGGTCGAAAACTGCGTCACGCCAGGGAACGGCTACGCCTGAAATACCGTGACGTCGAGGAGGCTAGCCAGCGCATCGCAGCCGCTCGCGGCAGCCAGGAATTCTGTGTTGGCCTTAGCCGCCTGGCGGACATCGAAAACAAAGGCACGATCCCTTCGATTTACCGCCTTTATTCTCTGTGTGCTATATACGGGCTGGACTTTGGTGACACGTTGTCTTGGTACGGTGTCGATTTAGCAAACTTGCCGGGGGACGGGGCCAGAACTTCTCTTCCCCAGACCCGCCCGGTGGAATTCCACGTTCCTGAACGCGCCTGCATCGATTTTCCAGCGGAGTTCGATCCGATTGTTGATCTTCGGCGCACATCGTATTTAAGCCGCCAGATACATCGCTGGGGAAAACTTCCCCTTTTGCTATTGAACTCTCTGGACATACGCAAGCAGCGCTACGGACTGATTGGAACAGACGACTGGTCGATGCACCCGCTGATCGCCCCGGGATCTCTGGTGCAGATTGATGAAACTAAGCGGGGTATTTCGAAGGATGGATGGGTACATGATTTCGAACGACCCATCTACTTCCTGGAGGATAGAAGCGGCTATAGATGCCGATGGTGCACGGAGAAGGGCGGATACCTCATCCTCCAAGCCTATCCAAATTCCCAAGTACTACCTGAGGTTTTCCGGTTTCCCGGAGAGATCGAAGTGGTCGGGCAGGTTATCGGCGTGGCTATGCGATTAGATCTGGCGAGGCGACGCCATACACATTCCTGAGAAGACCCAGGATAGCCTCAAAATCCGAGATGTGCTTTTCCCGCTCAGGACCGCGGATGGATGCGGGAACCAGGTTCTTGTAAGGCGTGAGACGCAGCCAGGCATCCACCAATTCCGCCCTGTCCAATTGATCAATCCCCGATATATATAACTCAATATCGGCTTTTTTCCGCTCCAGTGGATAGCTTACCCATTCGCGGAATATTGATTCGTGCACGCGCTTTAACGCTCGGCTGGCAACCAAGACACCTGAATAAGCCTGGTTGGATCCGTAATGCTCATACCGGCCAGTGTCGGGATTTCGAAGGCCTGCCAAATAAACAAGCCGACCGTAGGAGGTCTCAATTTGGGACAGATCTCTCACCCAAAGAGTTTCTGAGGCGTCGTTCTCGTCAATGCTTGCCTTGTCGCGCAGCATTTAATTCGTAATTTCAATGATACACGGATATTAGACGGATACAAGTCGCCGCAGTACCGGGAGGACTATGACCGTTCCGATACCGGAAAACGTCGTAATTACCCTAGGTTTTGCGTTTCAGCCCCACTATTGTACGGATAGAACTCCCCAGCCTTAACAATCTAATTGATCTTATGAAACAAGGAACACTCGTTACATTTCTAGCCATCGCTCTGGTCAGCAGTTTGTCTGCCAAAGCAGGAGATCGGTCCGTTGCCCATCTGGACGACTCAATTGCCCCTTCGGTTTCGGCCTTTATTCCGCCGTTTCCGGTGCCGGGTAGCCCCCTGCCTCCGCCTATGCTGACCGGCTACATTCCCCCGTTTCCAGTGCCGGGTAGCAAGCTGCCTCCGCCTATGCTGACCAGCTACATTCCCCCGTTTCCGGTGCCGGGTAGCAAGCTGCCTCCGCCCATGCTGACCAGCTACATCCCGCCGTTTCCGGTGCCGGGTAGCCCCCTGCCTCCGCCCATGCTGACCGGCCACATTCCGCCGTTTCCGGTGCCGGGTAGCCCCCTGCCTCCACCTATGCTGACCGGCTACATCCCGCCGTTTCCGGTGCCAGGTAGCCCGCTGCCTCCGCCCATGCTGACCGGCCACATTCCGCCGACGAGTCATCCAGACAACCGGATGCTGGGCTAAGAGCGACCGGCCGGCTCCGCGGGCTGTTGCCGCTCAAATACTTCGCCAAACGGCAACCATTGGTCAGATGGTTGCTTGGACGGGGTCTTTTGCTCTAACATCCAAGAAGCCGTTTGGACAAATTATGAATTGGACACGCACCGCGCAAGTGCTTAGCGATGTCCTGAGCATCTGCCTCGTCCTTCGGCTGCTTTTCCTGCGGCTGCACAGCGTATACCGGGTATTCTGTGTTTTTCTGGTGTATGACCTCCTCTCGTCACTGGTCGCCTATTACGAGTTTTTCGCTCAGGATCCGCTGCTCGACTATCGAGTGACCTGGATGGTTATGCGCTTCATAGCCTGGGTCCTGTCGCTTTGGATGGTGTATGCGTTCGTGTCCGCGGTCTTGCACTCGGTCCCGGCAATTCTGAAATTTTCCCGAAAGTTATTGAATTACGTACTCCCCATCGTCATCGGGCTAGCAGCCCTCAGCTTCAGACCGGAGTACGTTGCCTCCGGACTGTCGGCCATGCCCGGCCCGATCGATCATGCCCTAGGCATCACAATCGTTATGGAACGGGTCATCGCTACAATCGCGCTTCTTGTCTTCGCCGCAATTCTGGCGTTTGTGCTCTGGTTCCCGGTTCAAATGCCGAGGAATCTAGCGGTATTCAGCATAGGATTAGTGGTCTATTTCGGTGCGGAGATGGCCTTGCTTTTGGCGCGCAGCTACTTCTCACATGGCGGTTTAGAAGTAGTCGGGAACGCCATTAGCTTCGTTTTGAGCGCCTGCTACTTGTATTGGGGGGTATTTATTCGAGCAGACGGGGAGACCGTTCCCGTCAGAATGGGCCACAGTTGGCGGAAAGACGAACAGCAGCGCCTTATCGGGCGATTGGAAGCTCTGAACACCGCCTTGCTGAACGTGGACCGCCGCCAACTCGGTTCACAGACACGGATGTGAGCAAAGAGGCGATTCTATGCTGGCAGGAATTACAGTGGTGCTTTTTCGGGCTTTCCAAAAAAGGATCTGTTCTTAACAAAAAAAAGAAAGTAGCTCTTGAAATAGCTCGGGTATTACTGTACTGTATATTCTACGGAGACCATCTTGCACGCTGCGTTGGTACTTACTCCAATAGTCCTGGCAGGACTGAGTCTGGCATTGCTTTTGCCAGTGATATTCAAGCTATGCCGGAAGTGCGCCATCGAGGAGATTACCCCGGAATGGCTGGAAAGCTTCTCCCCTTCCTCTTATTACCCAATGCAGGGTCTGCTGGCCGAAGAAGATTTCAAGTTCCTGTGCCGCCAGCCTGGCTTTGACCTCTCGCTCTGTCGCAAATTGAAGCGTGACCGGCTTCGCATTTTCCGGCAGTATCTGAACCGTCTAATTGTTGATTTCAACCGGCTGCATCTGGCGGCTCGCGCCATCCTGGCCAACTCCTCCGAAGATTGCTCCGATTTGGTTACGCAGTTGATCTGGCTTAAGGTGCGGTTCTCAATTACTGTCCTCAGAGTTGAGATCAGCTATTTTCTATGTCTGATGGGCGTCCGGTACGTGAGTGCCACGGCTTTGATTTTGCGGATTGAGGAGATGAGCAGCCAGCTCAGTTCCATCGCCGCTGCTCAGATGGCCTAGTTTTTTCTTTTCGCCCGTTTACAGCTCGAATTCTACGAAGCGCCTTAGTTCTGCCTTGGCCTTCTTGTATTCTTCGAAGCCCTTTTCTGCTTTCTTGAAATCGCTAGTATGCACGCAGCGGCGGGGGCCCCGGTGCTCCGTCGGAAAGCGCAGGTGAAGCATCTCATGGAACAGGATGTAGTTCACAATCAACTCGGACGCTTTTGCCGAATCAAGCAGATTTGTCAACACGATGACATTATGCGAGGGGTCATAGTGCCCGAGCGTAGTGCGCGAAGGGCGTAAACTCCAGCCAAGCCGCGGCCGGGCCATTAGGCCGTGGAAATACCTGAAATTTAATTGTTCGAAAATCTCTTCCAGGTCATAGAACCGTCCTTTGGGATCGAGGAACGCTTTCCGCCCCCGCTGCTGCTTGACCAGATGTAGAGTTCCGCGGATATCGGCGCGATTTAAGTAGCGCCGATAGCGCGACAGAATATTACCATCAAGCTCCTTTCGGAACAGCTTTGAGATCAGGATTGAGGCGAGTGCCTCCTGAATGGGCGCGGGCGCTCCTTCGAGCAGGTCGCTGATGTCTACCTTCAGATGACCGTGCTCCAGCCGGATGCGGCTGTTTGCGTTCGCGTACTTTCGAAACCGTATCGTAACTTCCGGCAGAGGCGTGCGAGGTTTCAGAGCACGAAAGATGCGTTGATAAATCTGCTCGACTGACTCAAAGAACAGAGCCGTCTCGACTTGCATTTTTACCAACTGTAACATGGTGATTCAGGCATGCCTACCGCGAAAATCAGCGCTCTCGGTTGCTTCGTACCCCCCGGGGTTCTCACGAATGACGATCTATCGAAAATGGTGGAGACGAACGATACCTGGATTGTCGAGCGGACGGGAATCCGCGAGCGCCATATTGCCGGCAAGGATGTCGCCACCTCCGACATGGCGGTAGCTGCCGCTCAAGAGGCTCTGTGCCGCCGTGGGATCCCGGCCACGCAACTGGATGTAATCATTGTTTGCACGGTCACGCCCGACATGTTGTTTCCTTGCACGGCCTGCCTGGTTCAGAATCGTTTGGGCGCTACCGGGGCGTGGGGTTTTGATCTGGTCGCCGCCTGTTCGGGCTTCGTATACGGGCTGACCACCGCCGCTCACCTGATCTCGGGCGGAACGCACCGGAATATTCTGGTCATTGGCGCCGACACCATGTCGCGCATAATCGACTACGCCGACCGCGGGACATGCATTCTTTTCGGCGATGGCGCGGGCGCATTCCTGGTTGAGGCTTCCGACAACGATGCGGAAGGATTTATCGGCCACCTCAGCGAAATTGATGGTTCCGGAGCCGCGTTCCTCAACATGCCGGCCGGGGGCAGCCGTCTGCCGGCCAGCGCCGATACCGTCGCGCAACGGCTGCATTACGTCAAACAGGAGGGTCAGCAGGTGTTCAAATTCGCGGTTCGCAAAATGTACGAATTGTGTGACACCTTGCTGCGAAAACACGGTTTCACGCCGTCCGATGTTGATCTGATGATCCCCCATCAGGCCAACAAGCGTATCATTACAGCCACTGCGGAACGGCTCGGTTTGCCTACGGAAAAGGTTGTGTTGAATCTGGATAAATACGGCAATACCACGGCCGCCACGATTCCCCTGGCCACCCAGGATGCCATCGCGGATGGGCGACTCAAAAAAGGCGATTTAGTCCTCTTTGCGGCAGTCGGCGCCGGTTATACGGCGGGAGCTAGTTTGTGGCGTTGGGCGTACTGACGCGCCCCTGGGTTCCCGCCGTCGACTCCGACTTGTGCTGTCGGGAGTATTCCTTGAGAACCCTCGTCACGTACCGCCTGGTTTCTTGATACGGCGGGATGCCGCCAAAGCGCTCCACCGCCCCTGGTCCTGCATTATAGGCAGCCAGCGCAAGGGCGGAATCACCGTGATAGCGCAATAGCAGGGCTCGAAGGTATTTCGCGCCGCCGGCTGCATTCTCTCCGGCGAGCTTGGGATCCACGCCCAAACCTGCTGCTGTTTGGGGCATAAGCTGCATCAGGCCAAGCGCTCCCCTGCGAGATACACTACCTTGCCGAAATCCGGATTCCATCCGTGCTACGCTGCGCACCAGATCATCCGGCAGGCCTTCGGCTTTAGCTGCCTGGCTAAGCAGATCGAGTGTGGTTGGTTGCGCCTTACCTACCGGGAGACCGGTTTTGGTTTGCGCCTGGTCTTCCGGAACGCTCTCAATTCGGGAAACATCATTGGCCGGAAACTCCAGGCTGCCCGAGCCAAGGCGAAAGACTAGAGTTTGATCTCTCTGGATGTGCGAATCAACCTGCAAACAGAAGCCGCTTTTCAGGCAGACATTTTCCTTGGCGGAACAGAGGCCAACGCACGTGACAAAAATGCCAGCACCCTGCAAACAGCGGGTGAATATCGAGGCGCCGTTAATACGAACCAGTCGTAATCTCATCCAGATCGGCTTCGCTTACGCCTTCCGTATCTCGCTCCAGCAGCGTGAGTTCGTGCTCGAGTAACGTCGACGATACCAGCGCCTTCACCGCAACTTCAGCGATGCTGCTGTTCTTACCATAACGCGCTGCAAACAGGTCAAAAACGTCCTGCAACTGTTTCCTGACACCGGACAGGCATCGGGCCACAGTAGCGTGTTCGTCCCGGCTTAAGGGATACTGCACGTGCGCTCCTTGGCAAGCTTTGGGCTTACGGGTATTGTGGCACAACATTTCCGCCCTTGTCACGGAAATTGCAGGCTGACGTCTGCTTAAAGGCACATGGGAATACCGTCGAGACTGGAATGCAGCCGGTGCGGCCGCACTTTCAATGCGAACGAGATTTACAACGTCTGCGAATGTGGTGGGCCGTTGCTTGTCAGATACAACCTGGCGAACATAGCTGCAAGCTGGACACGGGATGCTCTCCGGAATTCGCCGGAAAGCATGTGGCGTTATGCGCCGGTTCTGCCCGCCGAACCTGATGAGGCAATCACGCTTCGCGAGGGCTGGACTCCTCTCATTCGGGCGGAATCCCTGGGCCGCGAGATCGGGGCGGAGAACCTGTGGGTCAAAGATGAAGGCCGGAATCCGACCGACTCCTTCAAAGCCCGCGGCCTGTCTTGTGCCGTCACCATGGCGCGCAAATTCGGTATCCGCAAGCTGGCTATTCCTTCTGCCGGCAATGCAGCTAGCGCTTTGGCGGCATACGCGGCGGCAGCCGGTCTGGAAGCACATATCTTCCTGCCTCGCGATGTGCCGCAGTCCAACTTTATCGAATGCAAGGCCTTCGGTGCGCAGGTCACCCTGGTCGATGGCCTCATCAGTGATTGCGCGCGCATCGTTGCCGAACGCAAAGAGCGTGAAGGCTGGTTCGATGTCAGCACCCTGAAAGAGCCTTATCGGGTTGAAGGCAAGAAGACCATGGGCTACGAAGTGGCCGAGCAGTTCGATTGGCGGCTCCCGGATGCGATTTTCTATCCCTGCGGAGGCGGTGTCGGCCTCATCGGCATGTGGAAAGCCTTCGGCGAACTGCAAGAGCTCGGATGGATTGGCAGTAAGCGGCCGAAGATGATCGCTGTCCAGGCAGCGGGTTGCCAGCCCGTTACGCGCGCGTTCGAACAACACGCGGAGGCAAGCCAATTCTGGCAAGATGCACACACCGTAGCCAGCGGTTTGCGCGTGCCGAAGGCCTTGGGAGACTTTCTGGTTCTGCGCGCGATTCGTGAGAGCAAAGGAACGGCAATCTCCGTCTCGGATGAAGAGATGATTGACTCGGCACTGCTGCTGGCTGCGCGGGAAGGAATCTTTGCTGCCCCCGAGGGCGGCGCATGCGTGGCTGCTGCCAGACAACTTCTGCAAAGCGGGTTCTTGAAGCCGCAAGATCGAATCGTCCTATTCAACACCGGATCAGGCTTGAAATATCTGGAGGCGTTCTCCACGCGTTTCGTGCGGCAAGCCGCGACGGAGCAGGACAAGCTCGGCGGGCTGATTACCCCGCGATAAGGGATCTCCGGCTAGATCGCGAGGGTCGCGGCGCCCCAGGCGATCAGAATGATGCCGCTGACGCGCGCTAACCAACCGCCCTGTGGCGCGAGCTTCTCCAAAAGCACGAAAATCGCGAGAACCGCGATCCAAAGCACATTCATGATCCCGCCCACGAACAGCAGTGTCATCAGCACCCAACAGCAGCCCACGCAGAACGCTCCGTGCCCCATTCCCATGCGCAGAGCCCCCAGCCTGCCGGGTCGCCAATGGCGCGAGAGAAACTGTGCCGGAGCACGGCAATGGTTTAGACACCTATGCTTCCAGGGAGACAGTTGGTAAACTCCGGCGAGGATCAGGATGGCGGCAGATAAACCTGCGTTTGTCGACGCCATCCACATAGCGGATATGCTGCCCGATTCTTCGAGCCCCCTTTGAAGGATGGTTGCAAATAAGGAGAAGCCGAACCACGCCAGCAGATAACCGCACCCAAACGTAGCCACCGGTACAACGCCTGGCCCGAATTGACCTTTGCCTTGGGCGTACCGCGTGGCCCGCGCATAGAGCAGGATCATGGGCGCGGCGCTCGGTGTCATCATCGCAATCATCATCACCCACCACATGAGCAGCATGATGATCCAATATCCCGAGCTCCATCCCGCGGGCTGCAGGGGCGTCCTGGCCATGTGATGCGGGAAAAACGCGGCGCTCGTCATGCCCCTGACCGACATTCCAGTCCCGGCACCGCTCAGGATGTAGGTCCATGAGAGAACGGTAATGGCTGCCAGACCGCTGAGCACGATCCAACGCTCGCGCCGCAGCAGACTCTCGGTCCGCGACGTTTCTTCGCCGCCCACCTTAAACCGCCCGGTGCCGGATTACGCCGTTGTTGTTCAGGTGAAGATGCGCGAACTGACCATAGCTCGCCTTCAAGTCGAGTCGGATGCTTCCCTGCGTCTTGGTCGTACCGCTTCCAATCTCTGCGATCTCGTATTCGAAGCCATCCGGCAGATCGATACGCGCCCGGGTCTCCGCCCCGGTTACCGGATTCTTGATCGGTTCACCCACGCTCTCAATCAGATCCGAAACCGCGTATCGCCCCCTCCGGGCCTCCACGTCCACGTCGAATTCTATCTTGGCAAAGATCGGATCATAGACCTTCTCGAGTGTTGAGGAAAATACGGCGAACATGGTCGCCATCGGCTTCGTATCCTGGCCCGACATAATCTTGAGCAACGCCTCGCGCTGCTTGCCGTCCGCGCGCTCGTCCACAAAAGGTTGGCACTTGCCCCGGCCCTCGTGTACCGGGCCCGGCCACTGAAAGATTCCGCCCATCCGAAGGCCATCGAGCTTTACCTCGCCGTAGTGGCCTTCTTCAATCTCCAGGGCCGCGGCGGCCTCGCAAAAGCCCTTGGTGGGTGGAGCGTTAAACTGGCAGGGGCATCCGTACGAGCAATTGCAATTCGTGAACTCCTTGGCCTTGATCTCCCAGGGTGTCATTGGCTTCCTCCTTCGCTGCCGTAGCTTATAACATCCCTTATCTCACGAATGCCCACAACTGCTGCTCCTTCCGCCAATCCCTGTGGGAATTGCGTGCAGCCAGGTTTCACCTTTCTTCCGGTCTCGAGTTATGGGACCATTAAGAAAGCCAGTTTGGAGTCTTCGGTTTTCCCCTTGGAGTGACCCTTCGATTGATCGCCCAACCCAGATACCAGGTTCCTGAACAACTGTTAGGAGAATGTGAGTGACAAAGCTGTTCGTAGGCAATTTGCCCTACAAAGCTACGGAAGCCGACCTGCAATCCTTCTTTGAAGAAGCAGGCGTCCATGTTGATAGTGTGAATATTCTGCGTGACCGCTTCAGCGGAGAGGCGAGAGGCTTCGGCTTCGTGGAAATCAACGATGATGCGCTTGCATCGCAAGCCGTCCAGAGCTGCAATGGCCGTGCGCTCATGGGACGTGCCTTGGTTGTGAACGAGGCTCGCCCACCCGAGCGGCGCGAACGGTCTCAGGGCGGCGGTAGCGGTGGCGACCGTCAGCGCGATTTCGGCGGCAGCAAGAATCGCTGGTAGACCGTACTGCGTAGACGCGCCCGTCTCGCTTTTGTCCTCCCGGCCATCCTCGTTCTGCTTATTTCGGTTGGTTGGTACTTCCATTGGGCAAAGCGAGGTGCGGTATCCCAATCTTCCGGGCAGAACGCGCCCATTTCGACGTCCTCCGGTTCGCGGTCCGGCAGTAAGCCAGTCCGTCGATACCGCACCGACCGATGTTTACGCGCACAATCTGATGCTGCGAAAGGGGCCGAGCTTCCGGGTCTACGTTCGCTGGCTGCGCGGCCAGATGGCGCGCGCGCGCCGCAGCGTCAATCCCTCTTTCGACGATCCTGAATCTTTTTTCCTCGACATCAAAACGGGCGTCCTGCGCGCCAACATTGGGGATATCGGCAACTTCCTCAACGCGGGCGGACTCGGAAGCTCTCCCTTGAAGAACGTCACGCTCTCCGGCAATGGCAATCAGATAAAGCTCACGGGAACTCTGCATAAGGTGGTTGCCTTGCCGGTCAGCATTCTGGGCCAAATCGCGCCTCTGCCCGACGGCCGTATTCAGATCCAGGTCACAAAGATCGATGTCCTCAAAATTCCGTTCAAAGCGATCCTCGGCGGTCTACATATCACCGTATCCGATCTCTTTCAGGCAAACGGTATCGCCGGAATTCAGGTTTCCGGGAACGACATCTTACTCGACACGCAGAAGTTACTGCCGCCGCCCCATATCCGGGGTCAGCTAACCGCGGTGCGCATTGTGAATCCCGACCTGGAAGAGGTCTACGGCAACGCTGAAACCGATGTCGCGCGCGTCGAGCAATGGCGCAATTTCCTGCGCCTCTCCGGCGGCACGATCGACTTTGGAAAGCTCACCATGCACCACGTCGATCTCGTCATGATCGATATCTCCAGCGATCCCTGGTTCGATCTCGACCTGGCTCAATATCAGAAGCAGTTGGTGAATGGCTACACTCGCATGACGCCGCAAGCCGGCCTTCAGATATTCATGCCCGATCTTCGAACCCTTCCGCAGGACAAATCAACCCAGAACATCGGTATTGAATGGATGAAAAATCGCAACCTCCCGCCTCCCAAAGAAGTCATGCACCATTGAGATACGCTGCCTTCGATCCACTGGGCGGGCTTTATCGCGCATCCTGCACCCGGTCTTTCCATTCGCCTCCCTTGCCCAACCAGTACCGCACGGCCGAACGTACGGTTGCGCCGGCATAAAAAACCGCGATCAGCGGTAAAGCCGCGGCCCAGGCTCCGAACAGCCCATACAATCTGACCATCGGCCAATAACAAACGGACATCAGCAGCCACGCGCTCGCCCCCAAAATCATCGGAACCGGCCTGCCGGTCAACAGTACCAGCGGCGGTAGCAAGTAAGTAACGAACAGCCCGCAAACCGTACCGAGTAACAGCCAGCCCGAATGATTCAATTGGCTGAAGGCGGTGCGGGAAATCATGTGGCCAATCTCCCCGAAAGAGCCGTACGGGCGAATGCTGCGCGTGTCGCTTGTCAACCCCATCCACAGTCGGCCGCCACTCCGTTTCACCGCGCGGGCGAGCGCGCAATCGTCGATCACTTCGCTGCGAATCGCCGCCACGCCGCCAATCCTCTTCAGCGCCTTGAGACGTATCAGAATGCAGCCGCCCGCCGCTCCGGCTGTGTTACTTCGGTCCGACGCGATCCAAGCCGGTGGATAAAGCATCAGGAAGAAGAACACGAATGCCGGTATCAGCGCGTTCTCCGCCACTGTTTCGCAGCGCAGCTTAACCATGTGCGAGGCCAGGTCGCAACCCGTGGACTCCGCAATTCCCACTAGTTCAGCGGAGCTGTACTTTCCATGATGAATGTCCGCGTCCGTGAAGAGCAGGTAATCGGGCGCCAGCGTCATTGCCGCCGTAATACCTTGCGAGAGCGCCCACAGTTTTCCCGTCCAGCCGGGAATCAACGGCTTTCCTTGAATGATCGTCAAACGCGCCAGAGCGTTCCGTTGTTCAGCCGCGAACCTCGCAACCTCGGCAGTGCCGTCCGTGCTCGCATCGTCAATTAAGACGATATGCAGCGGAGGAGAGAGAGCCTGCTCCAGCAACGACGTGACGGCCTCTCCGATTACTTGCGCCTCATTGCGCGCGGGAATTACCGCAACGACGCGCGTTGCTTCTGGTTTTGGCAGGATTGCAAGCCGATGAAGCCGCGCTACCCGCCAGAATCCGCCGCGTCCGAACAGCAGGTATATCCAAATCAGTACAGGAACCGCGGCCAGACCAGTAACTAGCACGCCATCTCTACGCAGGCTGCTGCTGCGTCATGCAGTGCAAAGCGCCTAACCCGAGGACAAGATCTGTCGAGGCGATGCCGACCACGTTGCGATCCGGAAACAACTCGGCCAGTTTGTTGAGCGCCAGCCGGTCTTTAGGGTCGTTAAACGTTGGCACAAGCACCAGCCGGTTCGCAATGTAGAAATTCGCGTAGCTGGCCGGCAGCCGCTGGCCGTCGAAGGCGACGGGCTCGGGCATCGGCAAGCTCTCAATCCGAAGCGCGTGGCCGTCCTGACCGCGCATCTCCCGAAGAAGCGACAGATTCTCTTTCAGCGGCTCATAATTCACCTCTGATGGATCTTCTTCGGCCGCAATCACCACCGTATACGGATCAGTAAACCGCGCCAGGTCGTCGATGTGTCCATGTGTATCATCTCCCGCTATGCCGTTACGCAGCCACAGCGTGTGGCGCGCGCCCAGGTAATCACGGAAGATTTGCTCCATGTCACAGCGGCTTAACTCCGGATTCCGTGCCTGCACGGGGCTCAAAAGGCATTCCTCGGTTGTCAGCAGAGAGCCGGCGCCGTTCACGTCGATACTGCCGCCCTCCAAAACAATACGCTTCCCATTCCACGTGGGTGTCCACATACGATGCCCAAGCTGCGGAGCAAGTTGCTCCACTACGGCATCGTCGCGTTCGGAGTTCGGGTACTTCGCCCAGCCGTTGAATCGCCAGTTGAGCATGCCGCGCACCCCGCCCTCGGTACGCAGAAATATGGGACAAAAATCGCGGGTCCAACTACGATCCGTCTCGATGTGGAAAAACTCAATTGCCTCAGTCAGCGCGCCGGATTTCTTTAATACACGCCGCGCTTTCTGCTCGGCTTCGGCGTCCTGGACCAGTATGCGGACGCTTTCTACGCGTGAGAGATGCCGCACGATCTCGCCATAAACCCAAGCGATCGGCGCGAATTTGCCCGGCCAGTCCGTGGTTTCATGCGGCCAGGCCAGCCATGTCGCCTCCTGCGGCTCCCACTCGGCCGGCATACGGAACCCGAGCGAAGCGGGCGTCTCTGTATCCCCCATTCCCTCAACCGAGCCAGCGGTTTGTAATAGGAGCGTATGCGTCAATGCGCCGGTCGCGCAGAAAGGGCCAATTGCGCCTCACCTCGTCCATCTGCTTCGGATCGCATTCCACAACGAGCACTTCTTCTTCGGTTATCGAACCTTCCACCAGCAAGCGGCCGAACGGATCGGCAACAAACGAATTTCCCCAAAACTCAAGCCCGCTCTCTGGCGGTCCTTCGTAGCCGGTCCGGTTCACGGCCGCGACAAACACACCATTCGCGATCGCATGCGCTCGCTGTATCGTTCGCCACGCGTCCAGTTGCGCCGCGCCATATTGCTCTTTTTCCGAAGGATGCCAACCAATTGCCGTTGGATAGAACAGCACGTTTGCGCCTTGCAGGCTGGTAATCCTTGCGCCTTCGGGATACCACTGGTCCCAGCAGACCAGTACGCCGATGCGCGAATATCTTGTCTCAAAATTTCGAAAGCCGAGATCGCCCGGCGTGAAATAGAACTTCTCAAAGTACAGCGGATCATCGGGAATGTGCATCTTTCGATACAGGCCCATTAGCGAGCCATCCGCATCCAGGATCGCCGCGGTGTTGTGATACAGCCCCGGCGCTCTTTTCTCGAACAGCGACGCGATAACAGAAACCTGCAATTCCTTCGCGATCGCGCTGAGCGCTTCCGTCGAAGGTCCGGGTATAGTCTCTGCAAGATGGAAGAGTTCGGCGTTTTCCTCCCGGCAGAAGTATTGGCTGCGAAATAGCTCCGGTAAGCAAATAATCTCAGCGCCCTTTACTGCCGCGTCGCGTATGCCTTGAATGGCTTTCCTGAGATTCACGTCGCGATCGGTCGAGCAAGTCATCTGCACGAGGCCCACATTGAACTTGCTATCCCGGCGCGTGCCTGTAGTGTCTGCCATCTCTTCCCAAGCTACATGTAAATCCCGCCGTTCACGTCTAATACGTGCCCGGTGATAAAGCCGGCTTCTTCGCTGGCGAGGAACTTCACCGCGCTGGCGATATCTTCGGGTGTTCCCATACGCTTTAATGGCGTCTCCGCGATCATCTTCTGTTTGAGTGCGTCGGTCAGGCTCTGCGTCATATCCGTGCCGATAAATCCGGGAGCAACAGCGTTCACGGTAATGTTGCGGCTCCCAACCTCTCTGGCTAAGGACTTTGTTAAGCCGATCAGCCCCGCTTTGGATGCGACGTAATTTGCCTGGCCGGGATTTCCCATCTCGCCCACCACCGAAGAAATGTTTACGATCCGCCCCCAGCGCTCCCGGATCATGCCGGGCAGAACCTGCTGAACCGCATAAAACGGCCCGCTCAGATTCGTTTGTAGCACCATCTCCCAATCCGCCTGCTTCATGCGTACCGCGAGTCCGTCTTTCGTAATCCCCGCATTGTTCACCAGAATGTCAATGCGCCCAAATTCTTTTCCAGCTTTCGAAAATCCGCTCGCAATCGATTCCTGGCTGGTAAGGTCGACTTCGATAACGAACGCTTCTCCGCCGTGCTCCCGAATTTGCACTGCTGCCTCTTCCAACTTATCCGTTGATCGGGCTGCCAGAACGACGCGACACCCTGCTGCCCCAAGCGCTTCCGCGCAAGCTCTGCCGATACCGCGGCTTGCCCCCGTTACCAGCGCCGTTCGCTTGCTCATAATTCCCTCTCATGATAATGGGTGTACGCATGCCCTTCGACGATTTGAGGGATTTCATCCGCGCGCTGGAAAAAGAACGTGACCTGAAGCGCGTTTCCATTCCAGTCGATCCATATCTCGAAATCACCGGCTTCGCCGACCGTTCAGTGAAACAAGGCGGGCCAGCGCTCCTGTTTGAAAAGCCGAAGGGCTCAACCGTTCCGCTCGCAATCAATCTTTTCGCCAGCATGCGGCGTATGGAAATTGCTCTCTGCGTCGACAATGTCGACCAGATCGCACAGCGGATTTCCGGGTTTCTGGAAATGCAGAAGCCCGAAGGCCTGCTCGACAAGCTCAAGCTTCTGCCCAAGCTCGGCGAGCTCAGCGCTGCCTTCCCGAAAACCGTTTCAAGCGGTCCCTGCAAACAAGTAGTCCGGCGGGAAAATTTCTCGCTCGACTACTTTCCCATCCTGCACTGCTGGCCCGGCGACGCTGGCCGCTTTATTACTCTCCCCATGGTGTTCTCGCACGATCCGAAAACCGGCAAGCGCAACTGTGGCATGTATCGCATGCAGGTCTTCGACGGCCAGACGACCGGTATGCACTGGCAGAAGCACAAGCAGGGCGCCGATCATTATCGCCGCCTGACCGCTGAAGGTAAGCAAACCAGGATGCCGGTCGCCGTCGCAATCGGGGCCGACCCCATCACCATGTTCTCCGCCGTGCTGCCGCTGCCACCGAACATCGACGAAATGATGTTCGCCGGCTTCCTACGCGGCAAGTCTGTCGAAATGATCAAGTGTGAGACTTCCGATGTTCTGGTTCCCGCGAACTCGGAAATTGTTCTCGAAGGTTATCTAAATCTCGGCGAGCTACGCCGCGAGGGTCCTTTCGGCGATCACACCGGCTTCTATTCGCTTGACGACGACTACCCCGTCTTCCACATCGAGTGCATCACGCATCGCAAGAACCCGATTTACGCCGCGACCATTGTCGGACCGCCGCCCATGGAAGATTTCTATATGGGCAAAGCCATCGAGCGAATGTTCCTTCCCTTGATGCGCATGCAACTGCCCGAGATCCGCGATGTCTGCATGCCCGCCGAGGGTATCTTTCACAATTTGATTCTGATTTCCATACGCAAGTCTTATCCAGGCCACGCACGCAAAGTCATGCACGCCATCTGGGGTCTGGGGCAGGCAATGTTCAGCAAGTGCGTCGTCGTGATGGACGAAGACGTGGACGTTCAAAATCTCGCGGAGGTCACCTGGAAGGCCCTCAACAATATCGACCCCCAGCGCGATATCGAATTCTCGCTCGGCCCGATCGATTCGCTCGACCACTCCAGCCGTTTGCCGAACTACGGTTCTAAGATGGGCATTGATGCGACCACCAAGTGGCCTTCCGAAGGGTTCCAGCGCCGCTGGCCGAACGTGATTCAAATGTCGCCCGAAGTAGTCCAGCGAGTGGATGAGCTGTGGAAACGCGCCGGCCTCAATCGCAAGTAGCGGATCGCGTTCCCTATCGGGCCACTCTCGTAGCCGGCTCTTATTCCAACCTGCGGCTGCCAGTATCGATCCTCCTCGACAACGTTCGTAGCATGTACAACGTCGGCGCATTTTTTCGAGCGGCCGATGGTGCGGGAATCGAGCGTCTTCTCCTAAGCGGCATCACTGCGCGTCCCCCGAAGAGCGGCATTGCGAAAACCGCTTTGGGTGCCGAAACACGCGTGGCCTGGCAATCGATTACCGCCTCGCTTGCGGCCACCGAAGATCTTCGCGCGCACGGATATGAGATTGCCGCGATTGAGACCAGCATCCAGGCTGTCGACATCTTCGATTGGCAGCCGCGGTTCCCTGTGTGCGTGCTATTCGGTCACGAGGTCGAAGGCCTTGCACCGGAGCTGCTGGGCGCCTGCGACACTCACGTCCGCCTACCCATGCTCGGCCTGAAGCATTCATTGAACGTCGCCAGCGCCGGAGCCGTGGTCATGTACGAACTGCTGCGGAAATACCGGGCTCTCCACAATTCCGCATCTATGTGATCGGCCGCCACGCCCGCCCGTCCCGCTTGAGCAATTCGTCCGCCTGTGCCGGACCTTGACTGCCAGCCGCATAGTTCGGGAACTTCGGATTGTGAGAGGCCCAGTAGTCGAGGACCGGTTGGACCACCTCCCATCCTGTTTCAATATTGTCCGCGCGCTGGAACAGCGTCGCATCGCCCATCATCACGTCGTAGATCAGCGTCTCGTATCCGGTTGCGGGCGCAGTGCCGAAATAATCTTTATACTTAAAATCCATGCGCACATCGCCCAGGCTCATGGTCGGACCGGGAATCTTCGCGCCAAACTCGAAGGAAATGCCTTCGTCCGGCTGTATGCGAAGAAGCAGCCAATTTGGGGCCGGCTTCTTCACCTGGGTATTACGCAGCAGCGCCGCAGGCGTTTCTTTAAACTTGATTGCGATCTGAGTCTTCCGGTTTGCGAGCCGCTTGCCGGTCCGGATATAGAACGGTACTCCGGACCATCTCCAGTTCTCGATCGCAAGCTTCAGGGCGACGTACGTTTCAACAGTCGATTCGGGCGACACGTCCGCTTCTTGCCGGTACCCGGGCACCGGTTTCCCGTCAATTTGTCCCGCGCCATACTGCCCGCGGACCGCGGTGCAAGGGACCTCGTCCGAATGGCAGACCTTTATGGCCCCGATAACCTTCACTTTCTCTGAACGAACCGCGTCGGCGCTGAACGAATTGGGCGCTTCCATCGCGGTCATGGCAACCAGTTGAAAAACATGATTGGGAACCATGTCGCGCAGCGCCCCGGTCTTCTCGTAAAACCTTCCCCGCTGTTCCACTCCCAGCGTTTCGGCGACTGTTATCTGAACATGGTCGATGCGGTCGCGATTCCAAACAGGCTCGAACAGCCCGTTGGCGAAGCGAAACATCATGATGTTCTGTACCGTTTCTTTTCCCAGGAAATGGTCGATCCGGTACACCTGGCTTTCATCAAGAACGTTCAAAACCTGTTTGTCCAATGCTTTCGCCGAGGCCAGATCGTGCCCGAACGGCTTTTCGATTACTACACGGCGCCAGTTTCCATTGTTCTGCGTCGCCAGCCCGCTCTGCCCCAAATGTTCCACCGTCGTTCCAAAGAACCGGTCCGCGATCGCCAGGTAAAAAACGTACTTGCCGGCAGATCCGTTCTTGGCGTCTGTCTCGCCCAACTTGGCTTTCAGTTTTTCGTAGCTGGCCGGATCGTTCAAGTCGCCCTGCACGTAACACATGTGGCCGCTCAGCCAGTTCCAGACATTCTGGTCGACGTTGCCGGTTGATCCATCCGTATGGACGAAATCCTGAATCTTCTCGCGGAGCGAGGCATGCCAGTCCTCATTCGTATGTTCCGCAAGGTCAACCCCGATAACGGCGAAGTCCTTCGGCAGCAGTTTCGCGCAGGCCAGGTTGTAAAGCGCGGGTACAATAAGTTTTTTTGTCAAATCGCCCGCGGCGCCGAAGATGATCATCGCGCAGGGATCTGCAGGTTTCGCGCCGCTTGCTCTGTCGTGGGGCATAGGTCTATTTTCGCTTCCCGGTGTTTAACTCGAGAGCTTGCTTTGTTCCTCTTCCTCGCGAACAGCTAGCGGCCGATTCAGATCCACGGCGCTCACCCCGCCCAGGCATACAATGGGCACCAACAACGACCTCAAGCTAAAGGTGTGATCGCCGAATGCCCCGCAGCACGCGCCTATAACGTACGCCGCCCAAATCAGGCATAGCCACACCATCATTAAAAAAGCCCTTTGTTGGCCCGATCTCCGGATAATAAGATTCAGCGGCTGCTCGTGTCGGCGGACCTGATCCCAAACCCACGTCAAATATTTGGCCGCATTTTCCGCGGATTTCAGGAGCGTGCCGGTAACGAACCCCGTATGAACGGTCAGCGTGCTGAAGTGTGTCAAAGCCGCGTTCTGAATCCCCATAGCTACGGCTAGCAATCCTACGTAGACAAAAGAGAGCTCGGCCGTTGGGTGCTTAATCGACCCCTGTATGAGGCAAACCGGCAACAGAAGTCCAACCTCGAATAGTAGTGCCGGCGTAGCAATTCGACGAATTCGCCGGCGAGCTCCGTATGTGATTAGTAATCTGCAAAACAGAAGCCCGCCAAAATACGTGACCACGGGCCAGATACGCCATAACATCTCGGCCCATTCGCGCGAAACTGCGTGTATGCCGATCGCCACAGTGTTGCCGCTCATGTTCGCCGTATAGATGTGTCCAAGCGAGATGTAGCCGACAGCATCGACGAACCCGGCAATCCAGGTGAGGAAGGCCGCCAGCACGAGCGGCATTTTGTCCTGCATCCAGAGTAGTGACGCCGCTTTCGTTCAAAAAACGACGAACCTGGCGTCAAGAATACGCATGAGCATCGGCGAACAACTCGCGTTTCTGTTTATCCTGGGCCTCCCCATTGCCTCTATTGCGTGGACCATCACGCACGAGGAGATCTTCCGTGAGCCGCGCGAGTGGTGCAAGAAGAACAGCGAAACGTGCAAGCGGCTAGCGCAGCGCAAGTTTTTCTACCTGTTCACCTGCGAGTACTGCTTCAGCCATTACGTCGTGATCATTTTTCTGATCATTACTCGGTTCAAGCTGTTGTATGGCGATTGGCGCGGCTACCTGGTCTCGTTATTCGCCCTGGTCTGGGTGGCAAACGTTTACATGAACATCTACGCTCGCGTGCGGCTGGACATCAAAAGGGAGCGCGTCGAGATTCAGGCGCAGGAGAAGACGATGAACGAGCGTTGAAGGCAGACTCGCGTCGATTAGTCAGGCGTGCTTGACGGAATATGATATTAGATTCATACTTTAAAGTATGAGAATTGGCGAACGCGGACAAGTGACAATCCCGAAAGAGATCCGGGATAGGTTCGGACTTGGACCCGAGACGGAGGTGGAGTTCCACATCGCTAATGGATCGATTGTCCTGAAAAAAGCACCCAAAAAGCTCGGGTTGAGTGCCGCTACTCCTGACCCGATTCGCTCAAAAGCTTCTTCTGGTCTGCGGGCGATAACTCGTCATAAAGATGTGTAAATACCGCGTTCGTCCATCCGAAGCCTGCCTGATTCGCGCTATACCCGAAATGAATCTGGGCCGCAACGTTCGATCCACCGTTCACAACGTCGTACTTCTCGACGATGTATCCTTGCCGCAAAAACTCGCGCCGTACAAGGGATAGAAACTTCATCGAGATACGTTCTGCATCATCGTTGTATCCGTAACGGCGCAGGCCATCTACCGCGATCATCTGCAGAGGCGCCCAGCCGAACGGCGCATCCCATTGGTTGCCGCTCACGTAGGTGCTCGTTTGTAATCCGCCTACTTTCTCGAATATAGGCAGATTCTTTTCGATCCGCGCCGCCTGCTCCTTTGCCGCAAAACCAGCCCACAGCGGATAGAACGTGGTCAGGAAAGGATAATGACGCACGTGTTGGGTCTGGAAATCGTAATCGTAGTACAGCCCATCTTTCGCGTCCCACATTAACCGGTTCACGCGCTCCGCACGCTCCTGCGCGCGCCTGCGCCAGGTCTTCGCTTCAGCGCCTCTTCCAGAATGTCGAGAATATCGCCGGTCTGGGATTCCATCACGTATAGCAGCGAGTTCAGGCACACCGGATTGTAATGAATTACATCCAGGTTGAAGGCGCCGAACCGGTTGGATGGATCGAAGCCCGATTCGCGCATCGACCGATCGCCCTTGTAAAAGAGCGGGGTAAGCTGATCCGTTTTCCGGTCGTAATATTGGTCTACCTCGTAGTCCGTGATCTTATGCGTCTGAAAGTACGCTTTCACCAGGTCGTAGTGTGTCATCCCTTCCGCATTCCGCTCCGAAGCCAACACCTCGGGCGCCGGTCCTTCCCCGAAATCCCAGTAGCGCGAAAGGTTCGTATCTTCGGTGAGATGCGGTTTCGTTGTCCAGAACCTGTAATAACTCTCGATCTGCGGCAGCGCATCCGCCAGCCACTTGCGATCATGCGTCTTGTTGTAAACACCGAGCACCATCTCTGTCAGAAAAGGCGGTTGAGAGCGTCCCAGATAGTAGGTTCGGTTCGCGTTCAAAATCTTGCCGTAGTTTTTGACCTCATACAGAAAGTTGCCGGCCATATCCTTGGCCAGATCGAGTTCGCTCGTCTCGTAGTAAACCAACCTGGATGAAATAGCTATCCCAGCCGTACATTTCGTTGAACCGGCCGCCCGGCACGACATAAGGCCTGGGCAGATACAAGAGTCCTTGCTCTTGCATGTGGGACGTGTCTTCGGGCAGTTGGCGGATATCTATGGTTTTGAATGTGGCTTCGGGAATTTCGCCCTCCAGAGCGCTACTAATCTTCGCGGCGCTCTCGTTGCGCGGCACGAACACCGGCCAGCGCCCATCCGGTCCTGGATGAAATTTCGGATCCACCGCCGCCTTCGGCAGATCCTTGTTCGAGCGCGTAAGCGTTGTCCAGGTCTGCCTGATGTACGCCAGAATGTCTGTGGTGTTTGTTTGGGGAGACGGATTCTGGGCCGAGGAAGCCACCCCAAGTAGAGCTAATGCGGCGATAGCCAGAGTTGCTGAAAACGCTCTGCGAGTGGATTTCATGCTTTCCGGCACTCTACCAGATAAACGTCGCGGTCAGTTCCTGATATCCCTGACCGGGCGGAAACTGCAGATGCAGTTTGCCATTCCGCAGTTCGCCGCCTTCCACGCGTGTCCTGGGGCCGATTTAGTCGAACGTATAAGTCAAAAATCGATCCGCCTTGTGCCTCAAAGGTGAATGCCGCCTTATTTTCTTGCCGTTCTTCCCGCAGCACCTTGAGCTGCTGTGTTCTGCTTCCTTGCTGTGGCAGGACTGCGGGAATACCGATTTCGACCGCAGGCGAAACCACACTGACCGTTTGCTTGCAGCTTCGATTGCCGGTTGTGAGGCAAACCGGCGAATCGGATTCAGCAGTAATGGTCCATTCCGCGCCGGTACGCCGATACTCCAGATTCACGCTCGCCGATCCTAGCTGTACATTTCGCAAACGGGCGTGATCCCAATCTGCCGGAAGGTGCGGCATTACATGCAGCGTCTTATTGGCCGCATTCCAATCTAAGCCAAACAAGCCGCGCAATAACGGCGTTACGATCATCGCTGAAGACCACATCTGGTGCGAACTGCTGCGGCCTAGCGGCTGATAGAACTCACCCGATAGAAGCTCTGTTACCGATCCCAAATCCTGCGCCCAGGTCAAATCGAGATTCTGCATCATATGTGCATATCCAGACAGCGGCCGTCCGGCGCGATACTCCGCAAGCGACACCCAGCCCGTGAACAAAGGCCACACGGACCCTTGGTGATAACTGATCGGATCGTAAAACGACGTATGATCGCTGATATCGCGCGTGCCCCAGTCAGTCGAAAACTCGTCCGACGCCCAGCGCGTGAGCATCGGTCCCGCCTGCTTCAGTCCGAACGTTCCATCCCACCACGCAACTGACGGGTAGATGGTTGCGGTGTGATCAACCGATCCATCGGAATTGCGGCTGAACGCATAAAAGTTCGCCGATTTTTCGTAATACTCGGATTCAATTTTCGCGGCGATGTCTGCTGCCTTCTTCTTTGCGTCGCTCGCCAGTTTCGAATCGTTCATCAATGACAGCCAGCCGTCGACATCGCGTCATTCGATTGCTCGTCGAGCGCGGCCAGATAGATTTCCTCCTCCGGCATGGTGGGCGGCCACGATTCCACCCAGCCCGTCCCTTCCTTGTTGTTGTAAATTCCATCATTCCCCTCATGCGCGCGGGTGAACGCGTACGCCTTGCGAACAGCCTCCCAGTTTGCTTTCAAGTAGTCCGTGTCGCCGCTTGCCTTCACGTAATCGTTCATCGCCATAACAAGCAGCGGTGTCGAATCCGCCGAAGCATAAAATACGGTGTCGATTTCCAATCCAGCGCGTCGGCGGACTGCGAATACTCGTGCATGATCTTGCCATCGGCGCGCTGGCGGCGAATCAGAAAATCAAGCGCTCTCCGGGTCAGCGCGAAATCACCATAGCTGTTGATGGCGTATGTCGTCCAAAGCGTGTCGCGTCCGAAAAACCAGGCATAACCCGGCCGAGCCGAATCAGCCGATTCGTAATATCCAGCTACCATGCCAATCTCATCGTGATACTTCACCTGCATTTGATCGATTGCAATCTCGGCCCATTGCAGTGCTTCATTAATGCGCGTGTCAGGCGTCTCTGCCACGGTCCGCTTGTCGAAGAAATGTGAGTAGTAACTTAGCGTCTGCGAGTAGAGTTGCGGAATTGCCGATTCTATAGCCGCAGCCTGATCGTACGGTGAGCCGCTGCCTTCTAACGCCATTACAAGCGGGTACACCATTCCGTGATCGCGCTTCGGATCATAGGAAAGCTTCAATTGCAGCGGAAACGTCTGCGGGTGTTCCTGGTAGGGTACCAGAATGCCCGGCCGCGTACGCGGCATCGCGATAACGGCGGAAAAGCGCGGGTTATCGGTATGTAAGACATACACGCCGCTATTACCGTGCGCTACCCACTCCCCATTAGGCCGTCCGAAGTTCGGCGCCGGCCACATGCGGAGCATCTCTGGAGTGAAGGAAAAGGTGATCTCAATGGGCCGCGCGGATTCGATTTCGAAATAGGCAGCTACTCCCGTTTCAGGGCTATCGGGCCCCCTTGCAGCGAACATATGCTGCCGAATAGTAAATGCGGCATGTGAGTAAGTGATAATTGTCTCGCCCGGCGTAACTTTGATCTCCGCGGCTAGAGCATTTACATCAATAGGTACGGCGTAATCCGCCAACTCCGCGCTGATTCGAAAATTGCTCAAAATCTTTACCGGCCAAAGCCACGCCTCAAACCTGCCGTCCTGGCGGCCGAACATCGCGCCATGCTCACCCGCTACCGTCCAGGGCTCGCGCGGAACGCATTGCGAAATAATCTCCAGAGACTTTGTAGTGCTCGAAAAGTTAGGCAATGGATTCAGGTCCGCGGCCCATACCGCGGTTCCAGCTAACAAAAACAGAAATGCGCACCGGTTTTGCATCTTTATAGTTGATATCTCATACATACGCATTTGTAAATGGGACAATTTGCCCTTACAAAAGCTCTTCAAAAGCGTCTCACAAGTAGGAGGTTTAAATAGCCATGACACCACAGGAACCAATCAATACCACGACGGGCATGAACGCTCCGGCGAGTAACGTCGATATGAACAATACCGGCGCGAAACTCGGCGGGATTCGAGCTGCCAGCGTAATCTGCCTGTTGGCGGGCATTTGGCTATTCGTGTCGCCTTGGGTCTATGGCGCGTACACAAGCGGGAACGCATGGAATTCCTGGATTGTGGGTGCAGCCATTTTCCTTCTAGCTTGTGTTCGCGTTGCGCGGCCGGCTTATTCAACTGCCATCAGTTGGGTGAACCTGGTCCTTGGTATTTGGGTGTTCTTCTCACCCTGGATCTACGGATACGCAGGCGGTCAATACCGGCCGGTTCATCAATAGCTTGTGTGTTGGCGTCATCGTGTTCGTATTCGCCCTGACAAGCGGCATAGCTGCTTCGAAAGTTACACGCATGCCGGGTACGCCAGGCGCCCCGCACCTCGCACACTGAGAACGGCGGATTTTGGGCAATTGGCTGGCGGTTCCCGAGTGGAAGCTGCCAGCCGAGTTAAATTCAGTGACGTGGTAAATCTGGGGTCGAGACCTCAGGATGCGGCCCACCGTTCAACTGTCGTTAGATCTAATCGATCTTGATGAGGCGATTAAGACCGCGGAGATAGCCGTTCGCGCCGGTGTTGATTGGCTGGAAGCGGGCACGCCACTGATCATCGCGGAAGGAATGCGCGGGGTCCGCGAGTTGCGTCTCCGCTATCCTGACGTGCCAATCGTCGCCGATCTCAAAACGATGGACGGCGGCGGGTTGGAAGCCGAGCTCATGGCGAAAGCGGGCGCCAGCATGGTTGTGGTGATGGGCCAAGCGCACCAGGAGACGGTCGAATCCGTCGTAAAAGCGGGCCGCGATTTCGGAGCCAAGGTGATGGGCGACAATATGGCCATGCCCGATCCCGTCGCAGGCGCGAAGCGTCTGGAAGACCTTGGCTGCGATTACATCATCCATCACATCGGTTACGACATGCGTACCATGCGCCGCGCTCGCGGACTGCCTGCGCCGACCCCGCTCGATCGGCTTCGCGAAATTGTAAGCGCTGTCTCCATCCCCGTGCAGGCTGTCGGCGGGTTGACGCTTGAACAAGCCACCGACACTCCCAAATACGGTGCGCCGCTGGTGGTCATTGGCGCGCCTCTTGCCATCGACGCTCACGCTTTTCGCACCGCTCAGGGCGATCTCGAAGGAACGCTTCGGCTCATCTGCGAAAAAGTACATGCATTCGGCGATGTCCCGGTCCGGAAGGAGTCCCTCGCATGAGCAGCGTAATGCCCGGTCTTGTAAATTACGCTCGCGAGCCCTTTTCTGTCGAGCTGCGCGAGGTTCCGGTTCCCCAGATCGGCGATCGCGACGTGTTGCTGCAGGTCGGCGCCGTCAGCGTCTGCGGGAGCGATTTGCATCAATGGCGCGGCTCGCACAGTTGGCCCGTCAACTACCCTTGCATTCTCGGACACGAGTTCTGCGGAACGGTGGCGAAGGCTGGTTCTCGTGTCGAGCACTTCAAAGAGGGCGATCGGGTCGTCAGCGAAACCGCGGCTGTCATCAATGAGGCTTCTCCTCTAAGCCGCAGCGGTCTCTACAACCTCGATCCGGCGCGGCGCGGCTTCGGATATGGCGTGGATGGAGCCATGGCGCAATACGTCCGTGTTCCCGAGCGCTGCCTGCATCCCATTCCGGCCAGCGTCAATTTCGAAAAGGCCGCCCTGACCGAACCCTGTTGCGTCAGCTACAACGCCGTCTGCGTAAACGGGCGAATCCGGCCCGGCGATAACGTTCTGGTGCTTGGCCCCGGCCCCATCGGTCTGCTTTGCGCCATGATGGCGAAGCTGAGTGGTGCTGGGCAAGTCATCGTTGCAGGCCTGCCGAGCGATAGAAGGCGCCTGAGTGTGGCGCGCGCCCTGGGCGCCGATGTCGCGCTTGAGGGCGGCGTCCCGGAGTACATCGCCTCGCTTGGAGACGGCCTGGGCGTGGACGTCGCGATTGATGCTGCCGGGGTCTCCGCTACCTTGCAGATGGCGATGCAGGCTGTGCGGCCGGCGGGGCAGATCATAAAAGTCGGCTGGGGGCCGCAGCCGATGCAGTTCAGCCTTGATCCGCTGGTTCAGAAGAACGCCACGATTTCCGGCAGCTTCTCCCATAACTGGCCGGTCTGGGAACGCGTCATTTCCATGATTGTTTCCGGTCAAATCAATCTCGATCCCGTTATCAGCCGCGTTGCACCGCTCGATGATTGGCAGGAGTGCTTTGAGAAAATGGAGCGCGGCGAATACGTCAAAGCGGTACTCACGCCGGAATGCCACTAAGGATCTCGGCTTTCCCGAAGTGCTATCTCGAGCAGATCGCCAGCAGGCAGATGTCGGTTTTCGAGTGGATCGAAATGGCGAAACAGCTCGATGCCGACGGGCTCGAGATGTACGAAGGTTTCTTCACCAGCCTGGAACCGGCGTATCTCGATTCCATCGGAGAGGCGATCCAGGCAGCCGGGTTTGCGATGCCGATGCTGTGCTGTTCGCCCGATTTCACAGCTCCCGATCCCGAAAAGCGCAAACGTGAAGTCGATAAAGAAGCCGATATGATCCGCATTACGCGGCGTCTCGGCGGCCCCGGCGCTGTTTGCCGCGTACTCAGCGGTCAGCGCTATCCGGACGTGTCTTGGGAGCAGGGAAGGCAGTGGGTCCTCGAGTCCATTGATCAGGTGTTGCCGGTCGCGCGAGAGAACGGCGTTGTGCTCGGCATGGAGAATCACTACAAAGACGGCTTCTGGAAATATCCCGAATTTGCTCAGAAAATGGATCGGTTTGTCGACATCGTGAATGCGGTTCCGGACCGGGAACACTTCGGCGTCCAGTACGATCCCTCGAACGCCATCGTAGCCGGCGACGATCCTATTGCCCTCCTTCAGACCGTTGCCGATCGCGTGGTCAGCATGCACGCAAGCGATCGCTATCTCGCGGAAGGAACGACACTCGACCAACTTCGGATTGTTGACGGTACCTTAGGCTACTCGTCTAACCTGCGCCACGGCGTCACCGGAAAAGGCCTCAACGATTACGACTCTATTTTTCGCATTCTGGCCGAACATCATTACGCCGGCTGGATCAGCATCGAAGATGGCATGAACGGGATGCAGGAGATGGCGGAATCCCTGGCATTTCTCAGGCGCATGAGCGCGCGCTATTTCAAAACAGCAGCTTCAACCCGAACTGAATCTGCCGCGAAGTCGTCGAAGTAGCCGTGATCACACCCGCCGTGGGCGCGGGAATAGCGGAGGCGGAAGTAAACACCACCGGATTTGGCGTCGCAAAATTCGCGTGATTCAGCATGTTGAAGGCCTCGGCGCGAAATTGCAGCTTGAAACGTTCGGACAGATTTGTGTTTTTGAGAGCTGAGAAATCCAGCGTCGTGATTCCAGGGCCGATTAGGACGTCCCGGCCAACATTGCCATATCTCCCGTTTGCCGGAGTTATGAAAGCAGCCGGATTGAAGTACTGATTCGGGCTGCCGTTTATAACATTGCCTGTGAATGCAGGATTCCAGGAAGGCCGAATAGGATTTCGACTGTCCCCGTTGTTCGTTGGGTTATAGCCCAGTTGCGGAGTAAACGGCAGTCCGGATTGTACGGTGCCAATACCGCTGACAGACCACCCGGTAACAAACTTGTCCCGCCAGCCGCTCGCGCTCCCAAAAAAAGTTTTACCGCGTCCCACCGGCAGTTCGTATGTTCCGTTGATTACCGCCAGATTGCGAACATCCGTAGTCGAGAGACCCCAATCCCATTTCGGATTCAGCGGAAACATAACGAATCCGGGTGCATTCGCCGCTACGCTGCTATTCCAGGCTGTGCCATCGTCCAGGCTTTTTGAAAAGGTGTAAACGCCCCGAAGCTGGAATCCGCGGCTGAAACGGCGGTTTACGTCCACTTCCAGCGCATTGTAAGAGCTGATTCCTTCTGAAAACCAGCTTGTGGTGTTGGCTAGTTTCGGATTCGCGAGGGGTGCGTTCTTCGGATAGAAGACAGCTCCTGAAGCCACGCTCGGAAACGGTTCGTTGGCATCCAGCGAAAGCATTTCATGGTAGCCATGCGACCCGACATAGCCAACCGTCAATGCAGTATTCGGTGCAATCTCCTGTTCCACCTTGAACGTGTACGAAACGATGGTTGGTGTGTAGGCGTCAGGCTGAATGCCGCTCGGCGAAATCAGTCCTCCGTGCGAGAGCGTTGAGCCGGGCGCGATCCGCAGATTGGCGAGCGAGACATTTTTCAAGCTTTCTGTCGTGTTAAACGGCGCAGTCTGATCCAGCCTGTAATCCAGACTGTCGAGCAAAGCATTGTAAATCCCGAAACCGGCATGAATCACCGTCTTGCCTTTTCCAAATGGGTCCCAGGCGACGCCCACGCGCGGCTGCGGCAGGAACTTCGCCCGATTCACTGTGAAAACAGAATCGCCGATGCGAGGGTTCGTTTGGATCACGCCATTCGAATCGAAAAGGTAATTCGACCCTCGCCCGTGTGCTTCATTCCAGCCGTCAGTCGATTCGAAGCGGAACCCGACCCGTATCTCCAAAGTGCGGGTGATCCGCATTGCATCCTGAACGAATCCGGCTGCCTCGAGCGAGCGCCATCCCAATGCCGTTGGTGACGGGACCACCGTGAAGGTCGAAATCGTCCCCTGCAGGAAGGCTGCTAAGCTTGCAAATGACGCCTGACCGTACTGATATTGCGCCAGATTATCGTTGGCTTGAATTCGCTGAAACCATACGCCGGCTTCAATCGAGTGCATGCCCCGGTTAATGGCAATATGGTCGTCATAAGTAAACAAGTTGCGCACTGCGGACAGATTGCTTCCTGCATTTGTGCCGGCCAAGCTGATCTGCGATGCGCCATTCAGCGCCGTTCCGCCGCCAACCACCACAGCGCCGATGGGCGCGCCCTCTACCCAGCCCGGCACATCCACTGGCGTTTTTCCTGTGAAAAAATAGCCTGCGCGTGAGAACCCGAATCGCGCTGTGTTGAGCACGTTCGGAGAGAATACATGCTGCTCCTGCAGACTGGCAACTTGTTCGCGCAGGGTTTCGACAACTCCGCTCAGCGGATTTACAGTCGGTGTATTATCCGCGCTATCGTCCACCGTGTAAACGCCGAAGAGGGTGTCCCGGTCGGAAAGATTGTAATCGACGCGGCTGGTCCCAAAATCCTCGCGAATGGTTTGCAGGGGATGACTGAATGCTTCGCCGATACCGCTGCCTAGATCCGGTCCGTTTTGAACGGGCCATAACGAAAGCAGGGCCGCTGCGCTTGGCGCGACTTTAACAGGCGCGAGATGTCCCTTGGAGTCGGGTAAAAAACCGGCCCGCGCGGCATTGTCCGGAACGAGGGTAACGTCGCTCAGCCCAAGATGCTGCCGGAAGCCTTCATAGTTTCCGAACACGAATAGTTTGTTCTTCTTTATCGGGCCGCCGAGCGCGCCGCCAAACTCGTTGCGCTGAAACTGCGGAATAGCTCCCTGGTCGAAAAAGTTGCGCGCATCCAAAACGCTGTTGCGCAGGAACTCGTACGCGCTTCCGTGAAATTCATTTGTACCGGAGGCGGTAACGATACTGATTTGCGCGCCCGGCCGCTTGCCATACTCTGCCCCGTAGGTGTCGGTGACAACGTTGAATTCGCGAACCGCATCCACTCCCAGCAATTGCCCGCTTGCGCCTCCGGGTGTGTTGTTAATCTCCGAAGCGCCGGTGTACTCAATTCCATTCAGCAGGAAAAGGTTCTCTTGCGGGCGATGGCCCGAAACTGCAAACATGTTCCCTACGGCCGAATTGGAAGTGCCGACTCCCCCCGATCTCTGCGACGAATAGTTCACAATGGCAGGGTTGAGCGTAATCAATTCGTCGTAGCTGCGCCCGTTTAAAGGCAGTTCCTTTACCTGGCGTTCATTCACAAGCCCTGATGTCTGTTGAGTAGAAACGCTGACTGTTGCCGGTGCTTCCTCAACGGTGACTACCTGCCGTACCTCGCCGAGCGGCAGCGTGAAATCTACCCTCGCGGTCTGCCCGATCACTAGGTTGATGCCGGTTTTTACCTGGGACGCGAACCCTTGTTTGGTGACTGTTATCTGGTACTGCCCTACAGCAATCGAAATTGCCGCGTAACGTCCGCCATCGTCCGTCACCGCTTTGCGTTCCGCCCCGGTTTCCGCGTTCGTGATTACGACTGTGGCCGCGGGCAGCGCGGAGCCCGTCTCGTCATGCACCACGCCTGAAATCGAGCCCCCAACCACCTGCGCCTGCAGACACGCACTGAACCCAAGCAGCAGGGTCAGTTCTCGCGTCCAAGAATGCAGTAAGGTCATCCGGGCAATCTCCTGTATGTCTATAGACAATAGCAGGATTGCTCGCGTTGGTCAAATCAGCAACGTCAACGGAGCCGAAGCGCATGCATCTACCAGACGAGTGTCACTGGAATCAAACCGCACGGTCTGGGTATCTCTTGGCTGCGATCTCGGCATTGCAGCAGCGAAATTTGTCGTCGCAGGAGTCACTGGCAGTTCCGCCATGCTCGCGGAGGCGATCCACTCGGTTGTCGATTCTTGCAACGGGGTTCTTCTGCTCTGGGGAAAGCACGCCAGCGCTAGAACCGCCGATTTCGAGCATCCTTTTGGATACGGTAAGGAACTCTATTTCTGGACCTTGATCGTCGCTGTATTGATCTTTTCTATCGGCGGGGGGATGTCCATCTATGAAGGAATAAGTCATATCGCGAGTGGTCACCGCGCGACCCGCCAACTCTGGGACTATACGGTTCTCGGGTTTGCAGCGGTTTTCGAGGTCATAACAGTCGCGGTCGCCGCGCGAGATTTCAGGCGCATCGAAGGGGACAAGGCGTTTTGGACGGCCATTCGCTCCAGCAAAGATCCCACTGTTTTCACGGTCCTGCTGGATAACCTCGCGGCAGTCGCCGGGCTCATATTCGCATTCCTCGGCATCTTCCTCGGGCATCGCTTCGGACTCCCGTATCTGGATGGCATCGCCTCCATCCTCATTGGCCTCACTTTGGCCGTAGTTGCAGTGGTGCTGGTCAGAGAGAGCAAGGGCTTGTTGATTGGAGAAGGCATGGACAGGCAAACGCTTGACCAGATCAGGCGTCTGGCGGAGAGCGATCAGGGAGTGGTTCGCGTGGGTGGACCGCTGACCATGTACTTCGGTCCCGACTCGATTCTCCTCGCGCTCGATGTTGAATTCGAGAAAGGGCTTTCAGCAGCCGAAGTGACGGCCACCGTCGACCGCCTGGAGAAAAGCATACGCACCGAATATCCGGGCATCAAGCGCATTTTCATTGAAGCCGAATCGCTGAGCAAGGGTAAACCGGAAAGCAGCGTTTCCCGAAACCGGGCCGGCGACTCTGTTTTGCAAGCTGCGCTCAGGAGAAAATGAAGTCAGGGGGAGTTCCAAATGCAAGACGAAAGTACCCGGCGCAACTTCCTTGGCAAGATCGCCGCCGCCGCCGCAGTCACCGGATCTGTTGCCGCAAAGCCGCTCGCCACTGGACGAGTTATCGGGGCCAACGATCGCATCCGCATCGGCATCATCGGTGCGGGCTCGCGCGGACAGCAAGATTTGAAGCACGCCATTGCCGTTCCGAATGTCGAGTGTGTAGCCATGGCGGACGTATACACGCGCAGGCACGATCAGGTACGCAAATTCGTTCCGAACGTCGAAGCCTACGTGGACTATCGAAAGCTGCTCGATCGAAAAGACATTGATGCCGTTATTGTGGCCACGCCGCTGCATCTGCACGCCATACACTTTCTCGCCGCGATTGCCGCGGGCAAAGACTTGTACAGCGAAAAAACGATGACCTGGTCCATCCCTGAGGCGGTGAAATGCCGCGATGCGGCCCGGCATTCGGATCGCGTCGTTCAAATTGGGCTGCAGCATGAAAGCTCGGGCTCGCTGGCTGACACGCGCCGCTGGGTGGAGCAGGGGATGCTGGGCAAAGTGACGCAGGTGGAATCCTGGATGAGCCGCAACACGCCTCATGGCAAGGGACAGTGGGTCCGTCCCATCCCGGAAGATTGCAACCCGGCGCATGTCGACTGGAACCTTTTCCTTCAAAACCGTCCGAAATCGCCCTTTGACGCTAACAAGTTCATCAATTGGCGGCTGTTTTGGGAGTTCTCCGGCGGCAACACGACGGAGAATATGATCCATCAGATTGCGTGGATCATCTCGGCCCTGAATCTTGAATTGCCCTCCGCCGCATCGATGCTGGGCGGAATCTGGTCTGAGAAGGATGGCCGGCAGGTTCCGGACACGATCTCTGTCGCGCTTGAATATCCTGAAAAAGTTGTCTGCTGGCAATCCACCTTCAGCAACAGCCATTTCGGATTGGGCGAACGGCTGCTGGGCAGCGACGGCACTGTCGAACACACCGAAGGTTCAACCGATATGGTTACCGGGCGTCCTCGTGGCGAGCAGACCTGTTATTATCCCGAGAAGGTCAACCGTCCCGATGGCGCGGCCCAAACCGGACATACGCCCGACCAAAATCATATGGCCAATTTCTTCGATTGCGTCCGTTCTCGCAAGCAGCCCAATGCTCCGGTTGAGATCGGTTACAAATCCGCCATTGCGGTTTTGATGTCGAACATCGCCTACCGCGAGAAGCGCCGCATCACGCTCGAAGAAGCGATGAAGTACCAGCCGAAGTACGTCTGAGAGTAAGTGGCGCTTTTATTAACTGCGGAAGGCCTCGCAAAGTCCTACGGTGCCGAGCCGCTGTTCAGAAATCTATCTTTCAACGTATCTGAAGGCGATCGTCTGGGTCTCATCGGTCCGAACGGCGCGGGTAAATCAACCTTGCTCGAAATCCTCGCGGGGAGGTGTGAGCCGGATGCCGGAAATGTGGTGCTGCGGAAGAACACCCGGTTGAGCTATGTCGCGCAACAGTCTGATTTCGCGGCCGGTGACACCGTGCGGTCCGTGGTCGAAAGCGCTCTCGACAAATCGCCGGCTCTCGATCCCGCCCTACGCAGCCCGGAAGAAATTCTAGGTCGAACCGGGTTTAAAGATTTCGATCTCAATGCAGCCACATTGTCCGGCGGATGGCGGAAGCGGCTCGCAATCGCGGAAGCTTTGGTTTCAAATCCCGACATCGTGCTGCTTGACGAGCCGACCAATCACCTGGACGTTGCGGGTATTGAGTGGCTTGAGAACCTTCTCCAGGCCTCCCGGTTCGCTTGCATTGTCGTGAGCCATGACCGCTATTTCCTGGAGAATGTAGCTACCTCGATGGCGGAATTGAACCGGGTGTATGCAGATGGCCTTCTGCGCGTGCGCGGCAATTACAGCGCGTTCCTCGAAAAGAAGAGCGAGTTTCTCGTGGCGCAGACAAAGCGCCAGGAAGCGCTGGAGAACCGGGTCCGCACTGAAAGGGAATGGCTGCGTCGCGGCCCGAAAGCCCGCGCGACGAAAGCGAAGGCTCGCATCGACGCCGCGCAGCAGATGATTGGCGAGCTTAGCGACTTGAACGCCCGCACGCGCACCTCTTCGGCCGGTATCGACTTCACGGCAACGGATCGCAAAACGAAGCGGCTGATTGAGCTCAAAAACGTGAGCTTCAGCTTCGGCGACCAGGTGATCCTGAATGATGCGAACTTTGCGATCACAGCCGGAACGCGCGTCGGTTTGGTCGGCCCCAATGGAAGCGGTAAGACAACACTGCTTCGCTTAGTCCGAGGCGAAATCGAACCGGATGCCGGCGAAGTTCTGCGGGCTGCCTCGCTGCGTGTGGTCTACTTCGATCAAAACCGGCCGCTCGACCCGAGCCTCACGCTTCGCCAAACGCTGGCGCCCGACGGAGACTCCGTGGTGTTTCAGGATCGCACCATTCACGTCGCATCCTGGGCTGCTCGATTCTTGTTCTCGAGCGACCAGTTGAATCAGCCTCTCGGGCGTCTATCCGGCGGCGAGCGCGCCCGCGTCCTGATCGCCGGATTAATGCTTCAGCCTGCGGATGTCCTGCTTCTGGATGAGCCGACGAACGATCTGGACATTCCTACTTTGGAGATCCTCGAAGAGACTCTGCTGGAATTTCGCGGCGCTCTGATTCTCGTGACGCACGATCGCTACATGCTCGATCGCATCTCGACTGTTGTGCTGGGCTTGGATGGCCGGGGAAGGGCGGAGCGCTTCTCCAGCTACTTGCAATGGGAAGTGTGGCAGTCGGAAGAGAGCAGCGTAAAGCGGACCGAGGTTGTTCCACCAGCCGGGCCATCCGATGCCGCACCCCTAAAGAAAAAGCTGTCTTACCTGGAAAATCGCGAATTCGAGGCCATCGAGCAGCGGATTACAGAGGCCGAGCGGGAGCTTGCTGAACGACGCGCGTCCCTGGAAGATTCCGCGATTATCCGGGATCCAAAACGCCTCCGCGACGCTTACCAGAAAATGGAGCAGGCTCAAGCAGCAGTTGACGATCTTTACGGCCGATGGGCCGAGCTGGATCAAAAAATCAGTTGATATGCTAATTAGGTCGGCGATCCGGTAAACTTGTAACTCTTCAGTCGGAAACTGTATCATACCGGCATCGTTTGTTGTGTTAGCTTTACTTAATTGATCGATTATTGAGGAAACGTGAGATACATAACTTTTCTTGTATTATCGTGCTGGGCCGAGTTGTTTACGTGCTCACGTGCCAGTCATGCGGATTCGCTTTTGGTCGGATTTAATGCGCAAACCCCGCTTCAGATTTATTCCACTTCCGGAGTATTTCAGCAAGATTTCGGACCGGATGGAGCTTCGGCTGGCATAATACAGGACGGCTTACTCTATGTCGTTCAGCCGGACATTAACACGTTAGCTTCCAGCACCATCACGGCATTTGACAGAAACCAGCATGCGGTTAGCTCATTTACCGTGCCTTACCTGATTGCCGACGGAGCCCACGGAGCCAATGGAAAGCTGTGGCTGGCCGGGTATAACGGAACCATCTATCAGGTCACAACCTCGGGTACGGTTGAGAGTTCGTTCTCAACCGGGTACGGCAGTGCCACTTCAATCGGGATCGCCAGCAACGGAACCGACCTCTTCACGACAGAGGGCGACAGCTCCGATGGTATCGACGAACGCGACACAGCCGGGAAAATCATTTCCACTTTCCACACGGGCTTTACCGGGCTTTACGGTCTGGCTTTCGATAGCTCCGATTCCACGCTTTTTGCTGGAAGCTTCTCAAACGTGTATCACTTTCGGCTGGCACCGACGGCCGTGGGACTACTTGGCACGCTCGATATCGCAGGGGGTGTCCGAACGCCGGACGGAACCATACATGACGGCTTGGAACTGGGTGATCTGAGCAGTTTGATCTCTACTCCACCGCCATCAGCCGTACCGGAGCCTCGCCTGGAATTGTTCTCCGGACTCGTACTGCTGGGCTTTTTGGGTTATTTCAGGCGGCGGCGCGGGATTCCATGGCGCGCGGCCGCTCTCGCCCTAATGATCGTGATCGCGGGCTCACTGTCGGTGGTGACTGCGTTTGGCGCGGTCACCGTGCAGTTAGCGCACACGGCTTCCAGCGTTTCAGTCGGAGACACCATCTCATTCAGTGCGGTAGCCGCGGATTCTACAAACCCTTCCGCACAATTCGTTTATCAATTCGACGTCGCTCGATCCGGCAGTTCCGCGTTCTCCGTTGTCAAGGATTTTTATCAAAGCAACACCTTCGATTGGACCCCGGTTGATCACGAGGGCTCCTACGATGTTATGGTCGTCGCCAAGTCTTCAGCGGGGGGCTCGGCCTCATCCACGGAAACAATTTTCGTTACCTCCAGAGTGTCGGGCGGTTCGCCAGTCGTCTCCCCGACTCACAATTCGCTGGTAGCCCTCTACTCCGCACCACCGTGCAGTTCACCGAAGCAGGTGCGTGTTCGCTTCAAATCGTCGCCCGATCCTGCCTGGCAGGTGACGCCTTTTAAGCCGTGTGATGGGTTGAGCGTGAACTTTTATATCGGCGGCATGAGAGCCGCTACTACGTATGTGCTTCAGCAGGAGGTTTTTAATGGCCCGTTTGATACTCCTGGGCCGCAACTTACGTTCCAAACGGGCAGCGTGCCGGGCAATTTCTCCACCTTCAGTTCTTCCGTTGTGAAGCCGCCGGAGGTCCCTACAGGCATCAGCTATCCTTTCGAGCTCAAGTGTCTGAGTGCGCCATACGCCACTGATCTGCAGCAGAACGTGGTCTGGTACCTTCCGGTCAATTTTGGTAACGGATATCTGGTTCGCCTTGCGCCTGGCGGCACCTTTCTTGGCATCTCTGACGGCGATATGCACGGAGATCAGAAGTTCCTTCGCGAATTCGACATGGCCGGCAATATCGTCCGGGAGACGAACTGGGCCATCCTTAACCAGCAAGTCGATGCTTTGCGGGCCGCGCAGGGAAAACCTCCGGTTCACCTGATCTTTTTCAGCCACGACGCTTACCGCCTGCCAAACGGCTATACCGCAGCTCTCGCCAGCGACGAAGAAGTCACGGACCAAGGCTCAGGCCCGGTGGATGTGCTGGGCGATATCGTTCTTGTTCTCGATTCGAATTTCCAGGTCGTTTGGTCCTGGGATTCCTTTGATCACCTGGATATTAAGAGAAAGGCCATATTGGACGACCAGTGCAAGATCGGACAGGGTGGCTGTCCCGCGAAGCTCTATAATACTGACCCGAACGGTCAGCTCTACACAGTCGCGAATGACTGGACTCACATGAACTCGATCTTCTACGATCCCAGAGACGGCAATCTGCTCCTCTCGGTACGTCATCAATCCTGGGTGCTGAAAGTTGACTACCGGAACGGGTCGGGAAGCGGAAACATTATCTGGAGACTTGGCGAAGGCGGCGATTTCCAACTCGCAAACGGGCTTCCTCCCAGCACCTGGTTCTCGTATCAGCACGATGCTGAGTTTCAAAGCAACGGGGCGTTAACTCTATTCGACAACGGGAACGTCCGAATCGTCAGGTCCGGTGGCGGTAACAACCGTGGACAGGCTTGGCAGCTTGATGAGAACAACCTGATTGCCACGCCAATTCTCAACGTCGATCTGGGCGTCCAGTCTTTGGCGGTCGGTACTGCGGCTTTGCTATCGAACGGAAATTATTGGTTTCAGGCCGGTTTTATTAATTCCGGAACGTTCAGCCAGAGTAGTGAGGTGACGCCTTCGGGCAATCTGGTCTTTAAAAGTGGCACATCTCACGGGATCTACCGGGTATTCAGGCTTCGCAATTTATACACACCGTAGCACCTGACGTCGCAGGCCATCGTTTCTGTGGCCTGCGAGAATTCCTGCCAGACTAACGAACTTACTGCGACAGGCCACTAGTTACGCCGCAAGAGCGCGGTTTATACGGTTGATTGCCTCATCTATTTCGGCCGCATTCTTATAGCCGATTGTCACCGAATCGACGCCCGCGTGGTTGAAAGCGAAGTTCAGCGCGGCCTGACGGTCTTCGGGGCGGGTGAACTGCCCCTCTCCAACCAGCTTCATGCTGATCACGCCTTTGCCTTCCGAATGCACCTGCTTCATATGTGCCACCACTTCACTCACGTTGCCGCGCGCATCGGTATCATGCGTGTCGGGCGTGTCCATGCGGGTGCCGTTGTGGTTCATCCGGATCATCGCCACATCCAGCCATTGAGTTCCCGGGAAAGCGCGCAGAGCCGGCAATCCGTGCACAGAAGCCCCATGGGAGAGAATGATCTTTTTCGCTTTCGCTTCGGAAAAAGCGTCTTCCAGGCGCTTTTCGTCCTGCGGCCAGGTCGGGCTCCGGACGCAGTGCAACAGCAGAATGTCCACGTATTCGGTATTGAGATCGCTCCGCAGACGATCGATAGCCGCTTGCGGCTTCTCATCATCGTGGACATTGTATTTGGTCATCAGCCGGTACGAATCGCGAGGCAATCCCTTTAGCGCTACGGCGAGCATCTGCGGCATCCCGTGATAACTGTCGGCCGTCTCAAAGAATCGGATGCCGCGGTCGTACGCATAGCGCACCAATCTGGTGAATTCCGGTTGGCCAAGCTCGCGCTGCACCCGGCCGCTGTATGTCCCAGTGCCGAACGCGAGCCGGGTGACTTGCACGTCAGATTTGCCAAGGGTCACCCAGTCCGTAGCGGTGCGCTTAGTAGGCGCCGCGCTAATCCCGCCGCCCAGAGCCGCAAACGCGGTCGCGGCCGCGCTCGATTTCAGAAAGTCACGTCTGGTTGACCGTTGCATTTTAAGATGCCTCTCTGAGCCAACCTATCACAAGTGGGGCCCGCCATTAAGCGGCCGCGGTCCGGCTCTCAGCGGGCTTCAGCGGGAAATTGGCTGGCAACCTGGCCCTTCGCATCCAGAAACTGAATGCGCGCGTCCCCATCTGCACCGACGCCCAGAGTTAGACGGTCCCGGCCGTTAGAATCCTTCATCTTGAGCATCGCTGAGCCATCACTTGCCCAGCCCAAATAGATTCTCTGTGCATTGCCTGGGTGCGTTTTGTTGAACCTCTGCCACGCGGCATCCTGCTGGTCCGCTGGCAGCCTTGAAATGCGCTTTCCAGCCTCAAACCTCTCCTGCATGGGCCAGTCGCCGCGCTGGCTTATTTCTATGGCGGAGAATTTGTCTGCACCCTCTCGTCCGGCATCGATAGCAAACACCTGGTTCTGATCATACTGATCAAAGCTCAGATGGCCGTGGCTCTCCACGTGCCCATCCTTGCCTCGAAAGCCGCCCCAGATCAGGCCGCCCATTTCAGTGCCCTCATCGTTTACGAAGAGCAGGCCGGCGGCTTCGGTTCGATCGGGTCGCTGGTATTCTTTTCCGTGCATGGGCGTGCCGGGAAATTCCGCGCGATCAGAGATGGCGAGCCGCAATGTTCCATCGGGCTCGACGATGTTGATGCGGCGAGCCGTGATGACATCGAAACTCGCGCTTCGCAGCGAAGCGGCGCCCCACAGTACTGTCAGCACAAACGTAAAGGTGAGGCATCCGGAGTAGATGGCGAGAAAGCGTGGATTTGAGAGTAGGCTGAGCATGCAGCCAACATACGCCCGCTATCCTGGCCTCTAAGTGCTGATCGAAGCAGCTCCCCGTGAACCCGGCAACTCCGATCGATCGCAAATTGCCGCCGATTTCCGCAGGTAGCAGCGACGTGTCGACGCCGCACAGTCCCTGGAACGCGCGATCATTCTTCAGCCCGTCTAAAATTGTCGAGGGCAATCCCCCTAACCGGCCATCTTTATCCAGTGAAGCGATTCTGACGAGTTCTTCGGAGTGCTCAACCGGCAATGGCCGAAGCATCATCGCATCGATCGTGCTGAATACCGCCAGGTTTGAGCCAATCCCGACCGCGAGAATAAGGATGGAAATGGATGTAAATCCAGGACTCTTCTTCAGTGAACGCAAGCACTGTTTCAAGTTGCGTGCACTTACGTCAAACCAGCGCCAGTGATCCACTTCCCGGCTTTCCCCCAATCGGGATTTTAGTGGATTTTACAGGCTTCGTCCAGATTTGGATAGAACCGGAATACCGTGTCCAGTTGGCAGATGTGAAAGGCCTGAAACAAATACTTGGCCGCTCCCGCCATCCGCATTTCTCCCCCGGCTGCGGCGATTTCGCGATAGCAGGAGATAAAGCGGCCTATGCCGGTGCTGTCGATCCGAGTCACGCCTGCGATATCGAAAATGAAGGTGCGCTTTCCTTCCCGCAGCAAATCGCCCACCAGGTCCACAAGCCGCTCGCTCTCTGGGCCCCACATCACCTTGCCCGTGACCGTGACCACAACCACATCCGGCGCGACTTCGCTATGTCTAGTTTCCATCGATGCGGAAGCGACCAGTGTACGTCGTTTTCAGTGACTCGTTCCAGGTGCTTCGCCATCGAAGCGGATGGAACTGTCCGTTAGAGCGATCTCTACCCGGCGATTTCGGGCTCTCGCCCCAGCCGTCGTGCTCGGAACTAGAGGATTGCTCTTGCCATAGCCTTTGATGTTGATGATGGACCGGTCGATGCCCGATTGCACAAGGTACTGTTCCACCGCCTTGGCGCGCCGCAGGGATAACTGCTGGTTGTATTCTGCCGTCCCTACATCGTCGGTGTAGCCGAAGATGGACAGTCCATAGCCTTTTGAAACCAGCAGAATGCCCGCAATGCGGCTCAACAGCTCACGGTTCTTTGGATTCAGGTCGGCGCTGTCGAAATCGAACCTGAAAATGGAATCGGGCAGAACCATCACCATGCCGTTTGGCGTCCGGTGCGTCTCCACCACGCTGTTCAGCGCCTCTTGCATATGGTTCAGTTCTTGCTCGCGCTCCAGCCGCATTTGGGCAACTTCGCCTTGCGCCTGCTTGGCCTGGTCGGTTGCCTGCTGGGCCGCTGTAACGGCCTGAGCGCGGCCAGCTTCCGCCTGTTGCCGCTGCTGTTCGGCTTGTTGTCGCTGTTCTTCGGCCTGCTGTCGGGCGCCTGCGGCTACCCCGGCGCGGCGCGCAGCCTCCTCCGCTTTTTGGCTGGCAGCCGCAGCTGAAGCCGATTCCCGCTGGGCCACTTGCGTTGCCTCATGCACCTCGCCTCTGAGCGCAATTACCTGAGCTTTCATAGTCTTCAGGCTTTGATAACCCTTGTAATCGATGGCGAACAGGCTCCCAAAGAGAATGACCGCAGCGACAATTAACGCTATCCGCTTCACACTTTATGTTAACGCTGGAGCCCGCACCTGTTCGTTGTCGGCGGTCGCTGGATGGACCGGGTGATTCGCCAGCAAATATTTGCCGCCGCTCTCTTTCACAACAGTGAAGTCGTTCTTGCCGATCACCTGCTCGATTCTTGGAAGGGCCGTGCCGGCGACAACCAGATAATAGCGGCCGGGTTGCTGCCACATGCGGGCAAGTTGCGCGTCATCAATGAAAACGTCCGGCGCATCCGGTGCGTAAGACCCGTACTCCAGGTTGTTGATTCGTCCATTGTGCAGATACGACTTACGATCGGCGTAGAAGAACACGGACGAGAACGTGTAGTACTGGTCATCAACAATGAGTTGACCCGGCGGCGCTTTCAGCAAGGCTTCCGCGAGCGGTCGCGAGGACAAATAAGGATCGAAAACGACCAGGGCGACGCGCGCCCCCTGGAAAAACACGACCATCATGATAGCCACCGTGATAAAGCGGCGGCCACGTCGCAAAACTACAAGCCCGATGAGGCCGATAAGGAACGCGGCCAGAGCGACGATCAGAGGCGAGCGCAAATAGGCAAAGGAGTGCAGAGTAAGATCCCCTATGTGAGCCATAGAAAGTGTATAAGCAGACTCGCTCTGTTCACGCAGCGCGTCCGAGATATCGCCCGGCGTGGGCAGCTTCCAGACATGAACCAGAATGTAAATGATGGCGGCTGAGGCCAGAGCACAAAGCGTCCCGAGCAGGATATCTCCGCGCTTCAGCCAAACTCTAACTGCCGGCGTCGCTGAAGCCATGCCGCATGCCAACAACAAAGCCAGGGCCGGATAGATGGGCATCGAATAGTACTCCTGCGTGGTCGAGAAGCTGAAGAAGACCATCAGGAACCCGATCCAGCACAGAGCGAACAGGCGCGTGCGCGAGGCGCGGTCAGAGCCGCGGTATCTTAAACGAAGCAGGGCGGGGAAGTACACGCTCCAGGGGAACAGCCATACAAGATTGAACAGCCAAAAGTAGAGGCGTGGAACCGTGTTGTAATCGCGCGGATAGCGGCGGTTCAGAAATCGAAGTAAGTGCTCGTTAAAAAAATAGAACCAGAAGAAGCCGTGATAACTGCCGGGTCCGCTGTACATACTGAAGTACAAATACGGTGGATTGCGAAGCGTGGCCAATATATGCCAGGGTGCGGCAATGGCCAGCAGGACTAAAACGCCCCAACCCGGGACCAGGCGATGCCAAACCTCTTTTCGGAATAGCTGGCGGGTAAAGATTAAATAGAGGAACGCCGAGGCAAAAGGAAATAGTGCGCCGATGAGGCCCTTAAAAAGTAGTCCGACTCCTATGCTGGCCCACGCGATTAATCCCCAACGGCGTGGGTGGCGTTCTTCAGGATCTACCGCCCTGAGGAACGACCACATGGCGAGCGCAATCGTAAGCGTCAGTTGCGAATCCGCGAAAAGAACGCGCGTAAAAAGAAACAGCCCCAGGCATGTGGAGAGCGCCAGCCCGGCATAGAATCCGGTGCGATTGCCAAACGCCCAAACACCAATTCGAAAGGTTAGCCAGCAGAGCAGAATGTCAAGAATGGCCTCGGGCAGCCGGGCGATGTAATCGTGGACGCCGAACAGCTTGAAGAAGATGGCGATGATCCAATACTTCAGCGGAGGCTTTTCGAAATACTTGATGCCGTCCAGATGCGGCGTAACCCAATTGCCTGTCTGCAGCATCGTGCGGGCGATACTGGCCTGCACCGAATCCACGTCATCCATCAACGATGGAGGGCTGACAATACATCCCAGAAAGGTGATGGCCGCGAACAATAGAACGATCAGTTGGTAGCGGCGGAACGAGGTCGGGGCCTGCCTCATCAGCTATTCATAACGGAGCGATTCCGCCGGGGCGATGCGTGATGCATTCCGGGAAGGATGAAGGGTGGCGAAGAAACTGGTCAATAGCGCAAGCGCGGCAACCCAGATGCCGTCGGTCCAGTGGCTCTGAAACGGGACATAGCTGATCGAGTAAATCTGCTCATCGAGCTTGAGCCAGTGATAGTGATTAAAAAGGGCTGTCACGGTGTAGCCGAGCGTCAGCCCGATAACGCATCCAAGCGCGCCGATGATGAGGCCCTGCAAAACGAATATACGCTGGATTTGCTGCCGGCGTGCGCCCATCGACATAAGAATGGCAATATCGCGATGTTTCTCCATCACGAGCATAACGAGAACGACCAATATGTTGAGCGCCGCTATAAGTTCGATTAGGCTGACCGTGATGATGCTGACGGTTTTCTCGAGTTTGAGCGCGTTCAGCAATGAGCGATTCTGATCCATCCAGGTGGAGGCCGTCAGTCTGGGGCCGATGACCCGCTCGGCTTGCCGCGCCACCTCCGGCGCATCGAAGATGTCATCCAGGCGGAGTTCGATCGTGTTGACCACATCGTTCAGATCCAGCACCCGCTGCGCAGCCGGAAGTGAAGTGAAGGCCCAGGTGGAATCCAGATCGTAGAGCCCCGATTCGAAGATTCCCACCACGCGGAAATGGAACAGGCTGGGGACGATACCAATCGGAGTGAGTTGTCCCTGGTAACTGATGACCGTAACCGGGCTATGAAGAACGACGCCGGTTTGCTCGGCCAGCCGCGCCCCGAGCACGATTCCGTATTCGCCGCCGTACTCCCCGTGTTGGGTACTGAAGCTGGTTAGCGACCCCGATTTTAAGTGCTGCAGCATCTGCGGTACCGGCGCGCCTTGACCCAGCGGAACGCCCTTCAGAACTGCGCCCGAGCCGATTACAGGGCCTTTCAGCGCTATCTGGCCGTACAGGCCGGGAGTTGCGCTAATCACGTGCGGCAGGCGGCGCAGCCGGGGAAGAAGCTGTTCCCAGTTCTCAATGCCGAATCCTGGATTGCGTTCCAGAATGCTGACGTGAGCGGTAGCGCTCAGAAGGCTGGCTTCAAGAGTATTCTGAAAGCCATTATTGATCGCAAGCGCGATGATCAGCGCGGCCACGCCCGCCGCCACGCCAAGGATCGAAATAACGGTAATCACTGAGATGACGGTCTGCTTTCGCTTAGCGCGAAGATAACGAAGCGCGACCATCCATTCGAAGCGGGACATGACTAGATCTTCATTGTCGCTGGAGCCGGTTGCGTAATCCCGCGAGAGCATCTAAATCGCGCTTTCTCGCATCTTCGAGACATGGACTTACAACTCAAAAGCAAGCGCGCGCTTGTAACCGGATCCACCGCGGGCATCGGCTTCGCAATCGCCGCGGCCCTCGCCAGAGAAGGCGCTGGCGTCATAGCGAATGGGCGTACCCAAGAGCGCGTGGACGAAGCAGTCACGCGACTTCGCAAGATCGCTTCCGGGGAAATCGCCGGGCTTACCGCCGATCTCGGACGAGCCGAGGCCGTGCGCGAAGCGATCACCCGCTTTCCGGAAATCGATATTCTGGTGAACAACCTTGGTATTTTTGAGCCCAAACCGTTTGAACAAATTTCAGATGCCGATTGGCTTCGTTTTTTTGAAGTGAACGTTATGAGTGGCGTCCGTCTCAGCCGCCATTATCTGCCTGGAATGAAGCAAAGGAACTGGGGCCGCATCGTTTTTATCTCCAGCGAGTCTGGGCTTCAGATACCGGTGGAGATGATTCATTACGGCATGACTAAGACGGCCCAACTGGCAATCGCCCGCGGTTTGGCTGAAACCACCACCGGCACGAACGTCACCGTTAATTCCGTTCTTCCGGGTCCAACCGCCTCAGAGGGCGTTTCCGGGTTCATCAATCAACTCGCGGCCGCCGGCAAGCAAACTCGCGATCAAGTGGAGAAGGACTTCTTTGAGCACGCCCGCCCGAGTTCTATCTTGAAACGCTTTGAGCAGCCGGATGAAATAGCCTGGGTCGTTGCGTTTGTCTGCAGCCCGCTTGCCTCGGCTATCAACGGAGCAGCTGTTCGCGCCGATGGCGGGGTCGTTCGCTCTATTGGTTAGCTCACCACATCTGATGCCCGAAGAGGTCGCGGTCTTCGAAGAAGAAGACGAATACGGCAACCGGCAAACCCATCGCGGGCGCCATCCGTCCCGTCCCTGTCCCTGTCGGTAATAAGTCAAGATGTCCGGTTTTATTAATACGTGATCTGTCCGGTTTTAGGTTTAGGCGGCGCGAGCCGCCCTTGTTTTCCGTTTACCGCCAGCAACAGCAGCCGGCGCGGTGGGAAAGTGGGAATCTCGCGTCATTTGCGAGATTTCCAAGGGAGTGTGGGAGACGGAGGAAACCTGCTTTGGGTTTTCGCCGGCTTCCAGGCTCCCGCCTTTTCCACCGCGCTTGGTATTTGCCGTTTTTCGCGTGCTGCCATCGCGATTGAAGCGGCCCACCACGTGTGGTCCGTAGCGCACTGACACGGAACCATCCAGGTGCTCGTGAATGGTTACGGTGCTGCCAGCCAACGTGTGCCGGAATCGGGTCTTGTCCAGCTGCCAGGACCGCGCGGCGATGGCGACGGTGTTATCTTTCGCCACTACGCGTTCGGTCTGGGTCGTGAATACCCACTCCAAATCAGTCCGGCTGCAACGGCAAAAGGCCGTTCCTTTCTCCTGCGCCACAACCGTAAACTTCGCATTGAACTCGGCGATATAACGGTCCCGCAAGAATCGGTTCGCATCCTCTACCGCGCTGATCTTTGCCAGCCGGAGTTCCTGCGGCAAACGCCCTTGCCAGGTTCCGAAATTTCGTTCCGAGCGTCCCCGCGCTTGCGGCGAGTAGGCCGCGATCATTTCCACTCCCAACTCTTTCATCGCCCGGCCTACTTGCGTCAAGCGCTGTTTGTCCACCTTTTCACCGGCTTTCGGCGTCACGAAAAAATGACTGCCACGGTCGCTGTACAGAGCACAGAACAATCCTTGTTTCTCGATTACCTGGCGCAAAGCGGTCATCACCGTCCGCGTGGATTCCTCTTCCACCAATTGCGCATAATAAATTTCGCTGTTGGCATCGTCCAAAATTACAATCAGGTCATACCAGCGGCCGTCATTCAGCCAGCGATGTTTGCTCCCGTCAATGTGCAGCAACATGCCAGGCAATGGCCGCCGTGGCCGTCTGCGCCGGTGCGTGCCGCGTTTGTGCCGCTTCTTCACCAGCCCCGCCCCTTGCAACGCTTTTTGTACCCACGCATAGCTGAGCTCGATGCCATGCTCCTCGCGTAGTTTCTCGTGGAAGTGCTGCATGTTCAGGTCGTAGTACACCTCCTGATACAGCCCTAGCACCCGCTCGGCGGTCGCCAGCGGCACCCGTCTCGGACTCGGCTTTCCTTTGCGTCCGTCTGACAATCCGGAGTACCCCTGCTCTTCGATTCGCTCCCGCCATCGCCGCATTGTTCGGTCTGTCACCCCAATGATCTCGGCCGCCTGCCACCAAGTGATCTTCTTGGCCATCGCCCTCAGCAGCACTTCTTGTATCTTCATCATCCGCTCCATCTCCGCGGCTGAGTACTGCTGGGTTTCGTCCACCACCCAGCTTTACTTGCCGCGCGTCGTTGCGGACATTTCACGTATTATTTGAACCGGACAAATCACATACTAGCGACAGTCCCGTCCCTGTCCCTTGACATCCTGGAAGAAGCGCGTCATACTTCCATCGGTAGGCGATGGGAAGCCAATCTAAGCAGGCGCAAATCCTGCCCGGCACGCTCGACCTCCTGATCTTACGAACCTTGCAGCCCGGAGCCATGCACGGGTACGGAATTGCCCAGCGGCTGAAGCAGGTCTCCGACAATGTTTTGCAAGTGGGCGAAAGCTCGCTTTATCCTGCTTTGCAGCGCCTGTTGCTAAACGGGTGGTTGAAAGCGGAATGGGGCGCGTCGGAAAATAACCGGCGAGCACGATACTACACGCTCACAGCAGCGGGCCGCAAACAGTTAGCGGCCGAGCGGAACGAGTTTGCACGCGTGATCGGCGCCATTCAGAAGGTCCTGGAGATGGCATAACGGGGCCGGTTCGCGTTTCGATAGTCCGCGGCTGGCGCAGGCTCGTGTTTCGGTGGCGGCGGGCTCAGTTCTATCGCGACTTGGCCGAAGAACTGGATTTCCATCGTTCCTTAAAACTGCGCGAAAACGAGCGAGCCGGTTTTCCGCCGCAAGATATTCAAAACTTGACAGACAGGCAGATGGGCAATATCACTCTCGTAAAGGAAGAAAGCCGGGATATGTGGAGTTTCTTGAGCCTGGATCGTCTGTTACAGGACATGCGCTATGCGGGACGGATGTTTGCAAGGACGCCGGGGTTTACAAGTATCGCAGTGCTGTCGCTGGCGCTTGGCATCGGCGGGAATGCAGCGATGTTCGCTCTGGTGAACACCTTACTGATTCGCCCGTTGCCTTACTTCCAGGCAGACCGCCTGATCCGCATCACGGGCATTTACCCGGGTGCGGCAGTGCCCTTTTTTGAGCAGCAGAGGCGAACCATGAACGTTGCCGCGGTGAGCGCGGGTTCCGAGTTCAACCTGACTGGGCAAGGCGAAGCGATACGCATAAGAGAATCTGATCGGAAAGCACATTAGATCGTCCAACGAGCAGCAATGGAGAACGGTCGTAGGCGTGGTCGGCGATGTGCGCCAATACAGCCTCAGCACGAGTCTGCCCGCCTGGGTTCCCGGCGCGATCTATATGCCCTACGCTCAAGCGGTACGCGAGGACGCACAGGTTCCCGCGGCAATGGTCTTGCTCGTGAAAGCCGGCTCGGATTCGGCGCGCCTTCACAACGACATTCGGCAGTTGGCCCAAGATCTGCTGCGAGATTTTTGAAAGTGCCGCACCAGCAAATAACGTGCGTTGGTGGGACGTTCGGCGATTTCCCATTCCAGGCGGCCAGCTTCCGGCACGTCCCGTCGCATTGCAAATTCGTAGCGCTGATGCCGCAATGGGATTTCCTAAGCTTTCTTTCCGACCGGGCGAAAAGCTTTCCTGGGTTTGATCTTCGGATGCGGCACGAGGCTGTTGATCTGCTTCACGACGTCGGCCCGAATTGCCGGAGTGAAGGTGCATACGCCCGAGGGAGACCTGCAGATACGGGCGGATCTGGTAATCGGCTGTGATGGCCGCCACTCCACCGCGCGTAAGGCCGCTCAATTCGAGGTGCGCGCGTTTGGCGTTCCAATCGATGTTTTGTGGTTTCGGATCAGCCGCACCAGCCATGATCCCGAGCAGCTTTTCGGAAACATCAACTACGGCAACGTGCTCATTCTGATTAACCGCAGCGATTACTTTCAGGCGGGGTTCATTATTCGGAAGGGTGGGTTTGAAGAGTTGAAACAGAATGGCCTCGACGCCTTCCGTAAAAGCATTCGGAAAATCGCCTCAGTTGCGGTCACGGCAAGAGTGCTTGTCGGTTCTCGACCAACGCGCCATTCATGAACTGGCGTCACCAATTATAATCGCTAGCTTAAGAACCGCAATAGCGATCGGCCTATCCGACGAGCCGTATAATCGAGATCGGGATGAATTATCGGGAGATCATCACAATAGAGCCCGACAAGATGGGTGGCAAACCCTGCATCCGAGGTCTTCGAATCACCGTCTACGACGTTCTCGATTACCTCGCGTCCGGCATGTCAGAAGGGGAGATCCTTGCCGACTTCCCTGACCTGACCCACGATGATGTGCGCGCATGCCTCTCCTTCGCTGCTGATCGTGAGCGGCGTCTTATCTCAATACCCGCGTGAAGCTTCTGCTGGACGAGAACCTCTCGCCAACATTGGCTGAGATTCTCGCCGAAATCTATCCCGATACAACTCACGTCCGCGAATTCGGCTGAAGTCTGCCCCTGATCCCAAGGTATGGGGACGCGCTGCAAGCCACGGCTATACTATCGTGACGAAAGACGCAGATTTTCACCATCGCAGCTTCTGCATGGCCACCCGCCTAAGGTAATCTGGATTCGCTTCGGAAACTGCTCAACTCGCGATATTGCAGAGCTCTTGATAACCAGACGGGAGCAGGTCCAAACCTTTCTTCAATCAACACTCGTTTTTAGTGCTCGCCTGAGTCGCGCGGAACTGCAAGCAGATTAGACACCGGCTTTATGGGACCAATCTGGCTCGGCATCATTCAGTTGCCACAGGCTGCCAAAGCTCGACACGATTTCCTTCTAAGTCGGTGAACCAGCCAAACCTTCCGAAATCGTAGCTTTCGCGTTTTGGATCGACCGTGACGCCTTCGTCTATCAAACGGTCTAGCACCTCATCGACGTCATCCACCTGAAAATTGATCATCGCTTTCTGTGCCGTAGGAAAGTATGCATCCTCTTGTCCGAACAAGGCGAAGACAACCTGAGCGCGTTGCGTCGAGGCGGGAAACGCGAAAGATCCCTCGGACCTCACTAGACCGAAATGCCGCTCGTACCATCTATATAAAGCTTCTGGATCATTCGCTCGGAAGAATGCTCCGCCAAAACCAGTAATTGAAGCGGTTCCTAGTTCAGATTTGCAGTCCAATTTAAGTTCCATTGCCATTCTAGCTCCCGCCTGCTTCATTGAGGCAATGCTCGGCAAATTAAAACTGCCGGGCCGCCGGATACTTCCATGAACTTCAGCTTGCCGGCTCCGGAACGCAATTCACACCTGGTCGCCCTGGATCGTCTGGGTAGCGATCCACTTAAGGAAGTGTCTCTCGTTTTACATAGCAGCTTCAATTTTGTGGCAACACTTTTTGGATCTTATAGGCCCGCATGCGCGTATTCCGCTTTGTGAGTCACAGATATGAAGCTCGGCTTGTAACAAACCGATTCTGCTGAGCATTGCAACTGACGAAGTGCCGCAACCGGCTTGCTAACCAAATGCCGGTTCATTCGTATTTAGAAAGACAACTAGCGTGGGTGATTTGGTGGCGGCGCCAAACACAGTCAAGGGAAGACGAAATGGCGGATTTGCAGGAAGCACTTAGGCAACTCAGAAAAGCACCCGGATTCACCACCACCGCGGTAATCACGCTCGCCTTGGGTATCGGCGCCACGACCGCGATCTTCACCCTCGTTGATCAGGTGATGCTCAAGTCTCTACCGGTCACCAAGCCCCAGGAACTCTGGCGCGTCGGCGACAAAATCCGCTGCTGCAACTGGGGCGGGTACACGCAGGATAGTGATGGGAATTTTTCGCTCTTTTCCTACGAGGCCTACAAGAATTTCCGCGAACACACGCCCGAGTTCGCCGATCTCGCCGCACTGCAGGCCGGCAATGCGCCGCTCGGCGTTCGCCGCGCAGGATCGCAGGGCCCCGTTGACACGCGCAATGGCGAATACGTCTCTGGCAATTTCTTCCGCACCCTCGGCATCCAGCCCTGGATCGGCCGCTTGATGAGCGACGCCGACGGTCAGCCCGGCGCGCCTCCCGTCGCCGTCATGAGCTATCACATCTGGAGCGATAAATACGGCTCCGATCCCTCCGTTGTGGGGGCGAGCTATCAGATCAACGGCCATCCCTTTACCGTCATTGGCGTCGCTCCTCCCGGCTTCTACGGCGCCAAGCTCGACGGCTGGGGCATGCCCGACATGTGGATCCCGGCCAACACCGAACCTCTGCTCGATGGCGAAGCCCAGCGCCTCAAACGCCCCAATGAGAATTGGCTCGATATCGTCGGCCGCGTGCGGCCAGGCGTCAATCCCAAGTCGCTTGAAGCCAAGCTGCGCGTCGAGTTCCATGACTGGCTCGCGAGCCATGTGCCCGAGATGGAGCCCGGCGAAAAACAGACCTGGCGTCAGCAGACTCTGCATCTCATTCCCGGCGGCGCAGGGGTTGCAGCCATGCGCGATCAATATCAGGCTGGATTGAAGCTGCTGCTCATCGCAGCCGGATGTGTACTGCTTGTCGCCTGCGGCAATCTTGCCAATCTCATGCTCGCCCGCGGCTTGAAGCAGCGCTCGCAAACATCTCTGCGCGTCGCTCTCGGTGCATCGCGCGGCCGGCTGGTGCGCAAAGCGCTCGTTGAGTCCACCTCGCTCGCCATCATCGGCGGCATTCTCGGAATCGGAATCGCCTACGCAGGCAGCAAACTGATTCTCTATCTCGCGTTCCACAACGGCGGCGGCCCCGCGAACTACGTCCCGGTGGATGCCTCCCCTTCCTGGCCCGTTCTTCTTTTTACGCTCGTGGTCTCGGTGCTCACCGGAATACTTTTCGGTATCGCTCCCGCCTGGATGACTTCGCATGTCGATCCAGTCGAAGCTCTGCGCGGCAGCAACCGTTCCGTGCGCGGCGGCGGCTCCATCGCACAAAAATCGCTGGTCATTGCGCAAGCCGCCATGTCGCTCGTTCTGCTCTCCGCGGCCGCTCTGCTGGGCCAGAGCCTGCGCAATCTCCAGCATCAGAATTTTGGTTTCGAAACAAAGGGCCGCTATCTCGTCTCCATCAACCCCACGCTAGGCAACTACAAGCCCGAACAAATGGAGCCGTTGTTCCGCCGTATCGACGAGCGCCTCCTGCGCGTACCCGGAGTGCGCATGGTCGCTCCCGCTCTCTACGCGCCCATGAGCGGCGATAGCTGGAACGAGGGGATTCGTATCGCAGGGCGTCCCGAACCCGGGCCCAAGGAAGAGACTGGCGCCGGCTGGGCCCGCGTCATGCCGGGCTTCTTTGAAACTCTCGGCGCAAAAATCGTGCAGGGCCGCGCCATCGAAGAGCAGGACAACGCCATGACTCGCCCCATCGCTGTCGTTAACCAAGCGTTCGTTCGACGCTTCTTCAAACACCAGAATCCCATCGGCCAGCACTTCGGCATGAACCGCATTCAGTACGCAGGCAAATTCGAAATCGTCGGCGTTGTGCGTGACATCCGCTACATGACCTGGGACTACAAGGATCCTATCCGCCCGATGTTCTGGCTGCCCGAAACGCAAACCGTCAAATACGACGATCCGCAATTCAACACGTCCGACCTCTTTTCCCATTTCCTCTACAACATCGTCATCTGGGCGCCCGGCAATCCGCCCGGTCTCGAAACCGAGGTGCGCAAAGCGCTCGCCAGCGTCGATCCCAACCTGGTGGTCTACGGCGTCGATCCGTACTCGAAAATTCTGGCCGGCGATTTTCAACAGGAGAACATGATCGCCACCCTGACCATGCTCTTCGGCGTGCTCGGCCTTGTTCTCGCCGCCATCGGCTTGTACGGCGTGATGGCCTACACCGTCGAACAGCGTACCAGCGAGATCGGCGTGCGTATGGCGCTCGGTGCTGATCGCGCTAGCGTGGTCCGCCTGGTCCTTCGCGGCGCTTTCTTCCAGATCGGTATCGGATTGGGGTTCGGTATCCCGCTCGCCATCGTCGCCGGCCGGCTCATGACGCGCCAGCTCTTTGGCGTCTCTCCATGGGATCCGCGGATGCTCGCCATTGCCACGTTATTACTTTCCGCCGCCGCCCTCCTGGCATCCTGGATTCCGGCTGCGCGGGCCGCGAGCGTCGAGCCTATGGTCGCGCTACGCACCGAGTAGCAGTCACGCGCTCCATACAGAGCCTTCACATGGCGCTTCGCCGAACTGCCTGGCTGCGGTCACGGCAAACCCTCCATTCGAGGTCTTCGAATCACCGTCTACGACGTTCTCGATTAACGGGCCCGCGGTCAGAAATTCTCAACCACCCAAGCGTTGCTGTAAGAAGACTTTCCGAGCACAGCAATATGGTGACCGTCAGGCGCGGCGATCGCCCAAGTGACCCGGCTACCTTTCAATAGCCACAGCGGTTGGATTCGGCCCGTGAGGCCCACGCGCAGCAGAGTGGCCCCACTAGGTCCCACTGAGGAAGTGTAAAATTCGCCAGGGTCGGCCGACCAATCCAGGCCGCTGAAATGGCTCCATGGCGCGAGCGTGATCTCGCGCTCAAGGCTCCCCGACTGGGAAAGGATTTGCACCCTGCCGCCGCGCGTATCCTGCCGCAGAATTCCGATGCTGCCGCGCGGAGACACTGCCCATCCGCCATTCCAATAGGAACGCTTGAAGAGCTCGCGCGGGTTTCCAGCCATCACATCGAAACTTCTGAAAATCTGAGTTTCGCCTTCTTCGAGCGCAATGCACCGTGTGGCAGCCGCACTCGGACACTGCACTTCATCAGTTACTCTCGTTTCCATGATTACCTGTGGCGCGCCGCCCGAGATCGCAATTCTCATGACGCGCGGCGGGTGGCCAGTTCGCGCTTCGGTACTGTATATGATCCATTGGCCGTCGGGACTTAGCCGCGCTTGCGCGACCACGTCCGGGCCGGTAGTAATTGGCTCAGCGACTTTCCTGTCAGTTATCTGCTTATAAATTCGATACGCTCCAGCGCGGTTAGAGATGAAGATCACCGCTCTGCTGTCCGGAGTCCATGCAAATGGCAGATCGTCGCTGTCCTCAAGAGTCATACGGCGTAGAGGCTGCAGACCGCTACCAAGGCTGATTTCACCAAGGTAAGTGTGGAGCTGCCAGTTGCTCTTCTGCAGAACTAAGGTTTTCCCATCGCGCGAGACACTAACGTTATCCAGGTGCTGCCCAAACCATTTGGTCACAGGGCGGGCGGCACCATCAGGTTCGCCGGTTTCCGGTTTGACCTTGATTTCCCACAGGTTCGTATCATCATTCCCCGCCAGCGATTCGGCAGACACGTTCCGGGTGTAAATCACCCGTCCGTCCCCGAGGAGGCAGAAACTCCCTCCTCCTCGCCAGTCCGGAAAATCCGACGCGATCACATAGGAAGCAACTGGAATGGCTGCAGCGCCGTCAGGGCGTCGGCTCTCTATTACGTACTGCACTTTCGAGCTTTCGTCACTGCCGCCTAACCAATGCGTCCTCACGTCAAAGAGGCGGCGTCCGTCCGGTGACCATTGCACCATTTGAAACGCCGTCAACTCATCACCCGTGCTCACGATTTTGGCGTCTTCGCCGCGTGCCCCCATAATCCCGATTTCCTGATTGCTATCGATGCCGCCGCTAGTGAACGCCACCTGGGATCCGTCCGGTGACACCGATCGAGCAATGGCTTTCTGTCGAAGCTCGGTCGCTCCGTCCCCCAGGAGGCTCACGGTCCAACTGGTCGGGATGATGCCGTGTGTGGTTAACGTCTCACTTACGGCGATGAAGTGCGTCTGGTCGGGATACCAGGCTGTGGGATACCAAGAATCTTCGTCTGACAAAGCTTTTGGCCTATCAAACGTGTGGGTTTCGCCCGTTGCAATAACTCGTAAATGTATCCCGATCTCGTCTCCGTACAAGAAATATCGGCCGTCCGGCGACACAACGGAACTCTCGATGAAGTTCTCAGCGTTGTTCGTCGTGAGCTGCCTAAGCCTGAGTTCCCGCTCGCGCTCCCAATTGTGCCGAGATAAGAGAAAGATTAGAAACAATCCGGCAGCCAGCGCTCCGGCAATTTGAGAGGTTCGCCTCCGCAAAGATCCGCGGCGAACATGGGCGTGCACCGGAACTTCTACGATCACGTTTTCCGGCTGACCATACTGACCCGGTTGGGTAAGCTGCGCGCTCTGGCGGGTTGAAGGCTGGTTGTTCTCGCTCTCCGGGTGAGACGAGTTGAGCGGCGCGAGGAAACGATAACCGCGCTTTGGAAGAGTCTCCACGTATTTCGGCTGCTCGGCGGAATCGCCCAAGGCGGCACGAATTTTCTTGATCGCTTTGTTCAGGCCCTGGTCGAAATCAACATACGTCTCGGCGCCCCAGATCCGCTCTTTTAACTCCTCCCGGGTGACCAGTTCTCCGGGCCTCTCCAGTAGAAGCGCCAGCACCGCGAAAGGCTGGCCCTGTAGCTTGACCTTTACACCACGCCTCCGCACCTCGCCGGTATCCAGATCGATGTTGAAAGCACCGAAGCCGACAGTGCCACAATTCCGGCTGGGCATCGTGACCTCCAGATCTAAGTTAATGTAGCACCTGTCGCCAACTCGGCCGGTCCCGGAATGCCTCGGGCAGGCCTATCTTCAGCTACTTGCCGGGGAATATCCCGGACATCTCCATTCCATCCAGAAGGCACGTTTCAGTCATGGATCTACCGCCTGATCCCAGGCAATATGCGCGTCATGATGTGTTCGACGCGAAAGGCGATCCGGAAATGGCTGATGCTCGGAGCTTCTTTTATCACTTTATGTGGCGCTAAAACGCCTCCCGCGGCTCCGCAACACACCGCCAGGCCGGCCTTTACCGTTTGGCTTCACAACGGCAGTTCGGCGGCCGAACGCGACATACTTGAATTAGAGCAGAACGCAACCGCAATCTTCCACGACGCAGGCATTGATTTGGTTTGGGTCAACTGCTCCCGCACGGACGCCCAATGCTTGACCTTCACCCAACCCGGCGCACGGTCCGGGCAAAAGATACTCAGGTTGCGGGTCGTCGATCACCTCGATCGAGGTGGCCCAACTGTACTGGGCTGGACTATCCCAGACTTTTCAGTAGTAACCGTTCAATATAGCCGTGCTCAGCTAATAGCGCACACATCCAAGGTCGGCGTGTCTTCCGGGCAGATTCTCGGTCACGTAGCTGCGCACGAGATGGGGCATGTCCTCCTCGGATCAACTGCCCACGCGGCCTTTGGCGTTATGAAGCCGACCTACAACAAGCCGGACCTTCTGAACATGGTCCAAAGTCATCTGCTGTTTACGGCACAGGAATCGCGGGTGCTTCGTGCCAGACTTGCTGCCCGTGCCACGCGCTCACTCGTACCTTAGCGCGATGAACGGAGAAATTCGCATCCTTGCGAGCACGAACGCGATGCCCAAAAAGAGGATCATCACATTGAAGCGCGGCTGAGAGACGGACGAGCCCATCTGGCCCGCAAGTGCTCATTTGAGTCACGGTCCGATCGTTCCCGGAAAACGCCGCTAGCAGGCCCAATCCGCATTTCCGCTCGCCGGCATCTCGTGAAGCGAAGTTATGAGCGGCAAAAACGCGCTTTGCGATCTATGTAAGCCCAAGCTTAACGCTGCGATTGCCCGCTAAACAACTTCGACCAGTTCACAAATCTGCTGCACCGATGTTTTTCCACGCCTTTCATCTGCCGAGCTAGCTGTCCCCACCGCTATTTTCGCTGAGATCCCCGCATGATCGGATGGCCACAGCCCCTCGGGCGTGCGATCGGAGGGCTCCAAACCGACTCGCGATGCCTGTAAAATCTGAACCGGGCCCCGGCACATGATCCAGTCAATCCGCTCCTGGAGTCCCGATTCGGAATTACGCAAATGCTCCTGCCGGCCCGAGGTGTAACCGGGGCCGGTACCGGCAACCTCCCACGCATCCAGATACCCGGAGCTTTTCAACGTCTGCCATGTCGCCGACCCGGGGCGGCCGTTAAAATCTCCCGTCAGGATGACCGGACCCGGGATGCTGCCTGGTCCATTCAGAATCTCGGCAAGCTGCGCGGGCTGCACGGCAGAGCTAAAGTATTCCAGATGCGTGTTAATTACCCGCACGGCTGTCTCACCGGCCAAAAGGTCGACAGAAGCCCAGCCGCGCTTAATCTCAAACGGCTCCCCGTCCAGTGTTGTCCGCAGGTTTGCCGCAAATCGCCCGGTGCGGGGCTTTGCCCACTTGAGTCCGTTGCCGGATCTGCCCGTTCGAAGAAGAAGTACGAGCGATTCCTCTAACCGGATATCGGGTCCATTCGCCGCGGGGAGAAGTACATCGATACCCTGCGAGCGCGCCGCCGTGAAATAGCTCTCGCCTCTAACTTTCAATTCGTCGAGCAAAATGCGCAGGAAGTCGTATTCCACTTTCTCGGGAGCCAATTCTTCGTCGAGCGGAAGCCTGTACAGAGTACACCAGCGGCAAACCTCCTGCACCGCGACCACGTCAGGCTGTTCGCGGCAGATGGCGGCAGCGATTACTTTCGCCCTGGCGCGAAAGTTTGTTGCATTCACCGTGTCCCAAACGGCTGCCACTCTTTCTGGCAGTAAGGCGGGGTCCACCGCAATCACCCGGCTTACGTCCGCGCCGAGGTACAGATTCCAGCTCATGATGGAAAGTGAAATTTCCGGCATCTTTAAAAAAGAGAGCCGCGGCTGGAAAAATTCTTAGTTACTGCATCAGCTCCGATGCCGGTTGCCGCACCGGCTGCGCCGACATAGGCGGAACCGGTGTACTCTCCCGAAATGGCAGCGTAAGGATGTTCCCGATACTCTGATCGCGATCATCCAGATGACCTGCAACGCCGATGACGATACTCTGCTGCGGGACATCGGTCCGGAGCGTTCCGTGCAGCCAATCCCAGATGGTCAGCCCGCTGGACCAATTGGAATTTACCTCGTGCGGCGCAATCGAATGGTGAATGCCGTGCAATCGCGGCGTGACAATCACGCACGCCAGGCGGCGTTCCCAGGTCAGCGGAAGGCGCACGTTGGAGTGGTGGAACAAAATGCAGAGGAATAGAAAGATCTGCCACGAGGCAACCGCAGCGGGGCTTGGTCCTATGATCCAGACTTGCGCAGCCCGGTATCCAATAGACAGACCTATTTCTCCGAAGTGGAACCGGAGCGCAGTCGAGGTATCCATTTCGCGATCCACGTGATGCACCGCATGAAAACGCCACAGCAGGGGAATGCGATGAGTCAGTACATGCCAAAGATAAAGCGTGTAGTCGAGTAGAACGATAGCCAGGCCCACTCGCAAGAATGTCCGATCGGGAACATGCTGCAGCAGTCCGGAATGCAATTGCTGGGCGCGCCGCGCCAGCCAAAAAGCAACCGGGGCTTCCATGAATTGCAGCACTATCCCGGCAAGTGCTGCTACTCCCATATTCCTGATGTCGCGGCGAATTTTGTTGTCCCTTACGGGCCGGAGCGCGCGCCGCCCTTCCCACCAGATCAGAGTTGCTATCCATCCGCCGATCAGGAGCGCCCGAAAAGCGTTCGGTATAGGATTACTGAGGGGATTCGCGCCCATATTCTCCATCATTGCTTGGGTTTAGACGGCTGTTGTTCACGTCCGCTCGTGTTATGCTTGACGCACGTGCGCATTCGGCGCATGAATCTCGCCTCCTGATTCATCGAATGAAATGAGCGTTGACGAGACACTGCAAAACCCAAAAACCGTCGCGTTGCTGATTGATCATACCGTTCTGAGACCAGAAGCGGCGGAGGAAGACATCGCGCGCGCTTGCGCGGAAGCTCGTCAATTCGGTTTCGCCTCGGTGTGCGTCAATCCATATTGGGTTCGTTTCGCTGTTGCCGCATTGAGCGGCTCAGGTGTAAACGTTTGCACAACCATCGGCTTCCCGCTCGGCGCAAACGAAGTCTCCACAAAGCTGGCGGAAGCCGATCTGGCTTTATTAGAAGGCGCGAAAGAGCTGGATATGGTCCAGAATATTGGTGCTTTGCGGTCCGGCCACCTGGAGGCCATTCGCAACGAAACGGCCCAAGTTGCCGGACGAGCGCATGCTCGAGGTGCGATTCTCAAAGTGATTCTGGAAACCTGTCTTCTCACGGAAGACGAAAAGGTGTCGGCCTGTATCGTTGCTGTCGAATCCGGCGCGGATTTTGTAAAGACCTCGACCGGCTTTTCGAAAGCGGGTGCAACAGTGGAAGATGTGAAGCTGATGCGTCAAACCGTAGGCGGCTCTGTGGGCGTCAAAGCGGCCGGAGGTATTCGTGCGCTGGAAACAGTCAGCGCGATGGTGCTCGCGGGCGCCAGTCGCATTGGCACTAGCGCGGGGGTGCTGATCATGCGGGAGCTGGAAGGCAGGGAGTCCTCTCATCGAGCTCAGCCTTTGTCCGCTGCCAGGGTGCCGGGCGGTCATCCAGATACGTATTGATGGCGACCACGCGTAAAACTCAAGTACGCTTTCGCGAACGGGTGGAACTGCTCGATTTCCTGCTTGAGGTGAGCACCGTCACGGCGGAGACGCTTGATCTGGACCGGCTCCTGGCAAATGTAGCGGAAATCATCAAGGATGTGGCCCCCTATGAGCTTTTCGCCATCCTTTTGTACAACGAGCGAAGCCGCCTCTTGCGGATGCGATACTCCATCGGCCATCGTGATGAAGTGGCAAAGAGCCTCTCCATTCGCCTCGGCGAGGGAATAACCGGGGCGGCCGCGCAGTCCCGGCAGCCTATCCTTCTCGGCGATGTGCGCACGGATCCGCGCTACTTGAACGCCCTCGATGCTGTGCGCGCCGAGTTGGCTGTTCCCATGCTGGTTCGTGGAAAGCTTGTAGGAATCATCGATCTGCAATCCACTCGCCTGAACGCGTTTTCGGATCAGGATAAGGCTCTGCTCGCGCTGATTGCCAGCCGTGTCGGAACGGCCATTGACAACGCCCGCTTGTACCGGCGCGTGAATGGGCAGAATCGCACCTTGCGCGTTCTTGCTCACCTGTCGCAGGAGTTCAGTTCAATCCTCGACATCGATGAGCTGCTGACCAAAATTGCATTAACCATACGCGCGCTAATCAACTTTGATGCATTCAGTATCTATCTGGTCGACCTGGAAAGGCATTTGCTGCGCTGCAGGTTCAGCCAGCGATACGACGAGAAGGCGACCATTGAAAATATTGAAATCGGCAAAGGGATCACCGGCGCAGCGGCCGAAACCCGGCAGGTCATACGGGTCGCCGACGTAACTCAGGATCCTCGCTATATCACCGCTCATAGCGATATCCGGTCGGAAGTGGCGGTTCCTCTCATCCTGCGCGACCGTGTAATTGGAGTTCTGGATCTGGAAAGCGTACGCCTGGCATTTTTCACCGATGATCACGTGCGCGCGCTCACGCTGCTGGCCCCGCAGATCGCTACTTCGGTTGAAAACGCCAGGCTGTACCAGGAACTTGCCCAGCGCGAACAGCGCATGGAGCAGGATCTGCAAGCCGCTTACAAGCTTCAATCCGTGCTGATGCCGCGCACAATTTCCGACATCATTGGAGTCGAAGTGGGCCTGAATAGCCGGCCCGCGCGTGAGATCAGCGGCGATCTCTATGATTTCTTCGAGCACAGCGCTGAGTACACACTGATCGCATTCGGCGATGTAAGCGGGAAAGGAGCCGCGGCGGCGCTTTATGGTGCGCTCATCTCGGGACTTTTGCGAACGCTCGCTCCCAGGCGGCGCAGCCCGTCGGAGCTGATGAAGTCCCTGAATGAGGCGCTTTTAGAGCGAAGAGTTGATGCCCAATATGCAACCCTCTCTTTGATTACCTGGGCGGCACGAACCCGAGCCTTCACTGTAGTCAGCGCGGGAACGCTTCCGCCCATGCTCTGCCGCGGAGGGAAAATCATCGATTCCCGTGCCGAGGGCATGCCCATCGGCCTTCTCGAAGACCAACACTACGATCAGGTCAAGATTGCTGCGGAGCCGAATGATCTGCTGGTCTTGTATTCCGACGGCGTGGAAGATCAACTGGGCAATCAAACCGCGGCCTCGCTCGATTCGGCAGCGGACGATGATGTGGAAAGCTACGGACGCAGCCGCCTGGAAAAGGTGGTAACCGCTCATTGCAAGCTCCAGCCTCAAGAGATTGTGAATAAGATCTTCGATGACATCGACGCATTTCGCGGCGCGACTCCGTTAACCGATGATCAGACCGTAATCGTCCTCAGGGTGCTCTAACCGGCTGATGCTCGACGAAGCATTTACTTATCGGAACGGGATCCTGTTCTGCGAGGCGGTTGCACTCTCCAGCGTTGGCGAATTGCATGGAACGCCGGCGTACATTTATTCCAAGGCAGCCATCATCAGCAGATTTCGTGCCTACCAAGCCGCTCTTCAAGGCCTGCCCCATCGCATCTGCTATTCGGTCAAGGCAAATTCCAATCTCGCGATCCTGGCCGCCCTCGCAGCGGAGGGCGCGGCCTTTGACATCGTATCGGGAGGCGAACTCTACCGCATTCTGGCCGCCGGCGTCGATCCGCACACGGTTGTTTTCTCGGGGGTCGGGAAGACCGAAGCCGAAATCCGTTTCGCGCTTGAGCAACAGATACACAGCTTCAACTGCGAATCGGAAACGGAAATTGATCTCATCTCGCAGATCGCCGTTGAGCTTGGGCGAACGGCCGCAATCGCCATCCGTGTGAATCCCGACGTTGACGCAATCACGCATCCTTACATCTCAACCGGTCTTCGGGAGCATAAGTTCGGAGTCGATATCGGCGTGGCCGAACAGATCTATGCACGCGCGGCTCAGCTTCCGGGAATTTCTGTCGAAGGCGTAAGCTGCCATATCGGCTCGCAATTGCTCGACATTGATCCCTTACTCGAAGCTGCCGGGAAGGCGCTGGCGCTGGTCTCGCGGTTGCGCGCGCAAGGCATTCCTATTCGCAACCTCGATCTTGGCGGCGGGCTGGGCGTCCCTTATCGCCCGTCTGAGCGTGGCGCGGATGTGTCAGCCTTCGTGGACCGGCTGCGCCCAAAGCTTCAAGGCCTCGGCTTGACGCTTATGCTCGAACCGGGCCGGTCCATCGTCGCCGAAGCCGGCCTGTTGCTGACCCGCGTGCTGCTGGTCAAACGCAACGGTCAAAAAACCTTCGTCATCGTCGATGGCGCCATGAACGACCTCATCCGGCCCGCCCTTTATCAGGCTCATCATGAGATCATCCCCGTCCGCCAGTGCGCGGCTGATTGCACGATGCACGCCGACGTAGTAGGTCCCATCTGCGAGACGGGCGACTTCTTTGCGCGCGGACGCCAACTGCCCCAGGCGAATCCGGGCGACTTGCTCGCGATCCAGACTGTGGGTGCCTACGGGTTTGTCCTTGCGTCGAATTACAACTCGCGCCCTCGCCCTTGTGAGCTGCTGATCGACGGCGCGCATGTCCTGGTCGCCAGGCGGCGCGAGACCTACCAGGACCTGATTCGCGGAGAGTCATCTACCCTCGTAACTGAGCCGCAAGCGTAAGCGGCCGTTTCCCCCATATGTCCGAGTCTCCTCCCATCCTCGTTCGAAACCTCTACAAATCCTACGGCAATGTCGAAGCTGTCCGCGGAATTGATCTCGAAATCGGCTCCGGAGAGGTCTTCGGCTTGCTTGGACCGAACGGCGCGGGCAAAACCACCACCATCGAAATACTGGAGGGCTTGCGCCCGCGCACCAGCGGCCAGGTCTCGGTATTGGGCTTCGATCCGGCACTGCAGAGCAAGCAAATCAAAAACCGCATCGGTGTTTGTTTGCAGGCGACAAACCTGCCCGACAAGATCAAGGTTCATGAAGCGCTCGATTTGTTCGCGGCTTTTTACGACAGGCAGACCGATCGCGACAAAATCCTGCAGCGCTTGCAGCTTTGGGAAAAGAAAGACGCTTTCTACAAATCTCTTTCCGGCGGACAGAAACAGCGTGTTGCTCTCGCCATGGCACTGGTGAATGAGCCCGCACTTCTGTTTCTGGATGAGCCGACAACCGGCCTCGACCCACAGGTGCGGCACGAAATTCACGGAGTCATTCAGGAGCTTAAAGAGAACCGGCGCTCAATTCTGCTTACTACTCACTACATCGAAGAAGCCGAACGCCTGTGCGATCGCGTCGCAATCATCGACGGCGGAAAAATCATCGAGCTTGGCACGCCGCGTGAGATACAGGAGCGCGTGCTTGGGCAATCGCTTGTAGAAGTGACCACTAACGCCGCGCTCCCCGTGGACGCGCTGCCTGAACGCTTGCGAGACGAGAAGCGCACTATGCGAGATGAGGGCCGCACGCTCTCTATTCAGACCAACTCGCCTCCGGCCGCCATCGTCGAGCTGGTCAAATGGATCGACCAGCTCGGCTTGACCTTGACCGATATTCATCTGAAGCGCCCTACGCTTGAGGATGTTTTCATCGAACTCACCGGAAGAAAGCTGCGGGAATAATGAGACCTTATCTGGCGCAGATCAAGAGCACTTTGCGGCTGATGGGCCGCGATCGGACCATGCTGTTCTTCAGTTATGTCTTCCCGCTCGTGTTCTTTTTCCTGTTTGCCCAGTTGTTCGATGGCCGCCAAAGCGCGGCCGCAATGGCGCAAGTCATCTCCATGGTGCTGATCATTGGCATACTAGGGAACGGTTTTTTCGGCGCGGGCATGCGGGCGGTTCAGGACCGCGAAACGAACGTGCTTCGGCGATTCAAGGTGGCTCCCATTAGCGCCATGCCCATCATCGTCGCCTCGCTTGTATCCGGCCTGGTGGCCTTTCTCCCTTCCGTCTTTCTGTTCTTCTTCTTCGCGGCAACCATTTATCGCATGCCGCTTCCCCACAATCTGTTTTCTGTCGTGGTGTTCGTTTCCATCGGAGTGATTGCCTTTCGCGCCATGGGCATGATTATCGCCGCGGTCGTGAACTCGGCCCAGGAAGCAAATGTTCTCACTCAGATTCTGTATCTTCCGATGCTGTTTCTGAGCGGAGCAACGTTCCCCATAAGCATCATGCCCATTTGGGTGCAAACCATAGCCCAGTTCATGCCCGCTACATATCTGTACCAGGGCACGCAAGCCATCATGATCGGCGGGCAGGGAGTGGCGGCGAATCTTGTCGCCGTTTTCGCATTGCTCATCACCCTTGCAGTAGCTCTGATTGTGGGTACCAAGGTGTTCCGTTGGGAGAAGGAGGAGAAAATCGCCGGTACCGCAAAGCTGTGGATTCTGGCGGTGCTTGCTCCTTTCTTCATCATGGGCATCTATCAGGCGCGCACCAGGCAGAATATCGAACAAGCGAAGATCCTGGCGCGCGCCGCGGCACGCAATCGGTCGGTACTGTTTCAGAACACTCGAATATTCATTGGCGATGGAAAGGTGATTCCGAATGGTGCGGTGCTGGTCCGCAGCGGGAAAATCGCGCAGGTCTTTTCCACTCCGCCGGGCGACGCAAAATCGCTTAATGCCGATGTGATTGACGCAGCGGGCAAGACTCTGATTCCCGGCTTGATCGACATGCACGTCCATATTGGCGCGCCTGGAGGCGTTTACCGTGATCCGTCGAAGTATGCCGACCCGAACGCCGCGAACCGCAGGCTCGCAGCCTATCTGTATAGCGGAATCACGGCAGTCAGAAGCACCGGAGACTGGCTCAACCAATCGCTCGAGTTGAGAAGCGAGATCAGTTCAGGCAAGTATCTCGGCGCTCAATTCTTTGCGTGCGGGCCCCTGTTCACGGCGCCGGGCGGCCATCCAACCGAACTGCTGAAAGTGCTGCCTGAGGGTCTGCGGAAGGAGGGGGAAGAGCAGTTCCTGCGCTTGCCCAAGTCTCAGGACGAGGCCCGAAAGCAGGTCGATGACTTGAAGAAAGCCGGAGTGGATTGCATCAAGGCCGTTCTCGAACCCGGAAACGCCTATTGGGGCAGGTTCAATCGTCTGGATACAAAAATATACGACGCCGTGATAGCCGAAGCCATTCGCGACGGCCTGCCTTCCGCAACCCACACAGGAAGCGCCGCGGATGTGAAGGATGCAGTTGAAGCAGCAACAAACAGCGTGGAGCATGGTTCAACTGTTGACTTAATCCCCGATTCGACCTTCGCGGAAATGAAGAAGAAGGGTATTGCCTACGACCCCACGGTCAGCGTCTTCGAAGGCTTGGTGGACTTGCGGACAGGCAATCCCGAATTGCTGAACCGATCGCTACTGCAACAGGTCGGTCCCGCGGATTTGCTCGAATCCACTCGCGGCATGCTCAAGGAACAGAACAAGGCAAATCCCGAGCAGTTCAAACCTCTGCTCGATAACGTCAACCAGAATCTGCTGAACGCATACAAGAGTGGTGTGATGCTGATCGCCGGTAGCGACGCCGGTAACATGCTGGTGATTCACGGCCCCACCGTGCAGCACGAGCTGGAGCTTTGGGTTAAGGCCGGGATTCCAGCCGCCGTAGCGCTGCAAGCGGCCACCTACAATGCAGCCAAAATTCTACGCGCCGACGACCGCATCGGCATCATTCAGCCAGGCCGCGATGCCAATCTGGTTCTTCTGGACGGCGACCCGGTGCAGGATATTTCCAATACCGAGCACATCTATTCCGTGATGTTCCGCGGCGAGCAAATTGACCGTACTGAGTTGTTCAAGCAAGATTCCGAGCCCTGAGCGTAAGCGATGGGTGGAAGCGGTCTACAGGAACGTCTTAAATTCGATCACATCGCCATCCTGCACTACGTATTCTTTGCCTTCCGTGCGAAGCTTGCCCAGTTCGCGAGCGCGCCCGAATGAGCCTGCCGCAACCAGTTCGTCGTACGAAACGCATTCTGCCGAAATGAAGCTCTTCTCAAAATCGGAGTGAATCACCCCGGCCGCTTGCGGAGCTTTATCGCCCGCGTGAATCGTCCAGGCGCGGCTTTCTTTCTCCCCCGTTGTCAGAAACGTGCTCAATCCCAGCAGATGATAGGCTTCCCGGATCAGGTTGCTGGCGCCCGTGTCCGCCACGCCCAGACCAGCCAGGTACTCTTGCCGCTCCTCTTCCGATAACGTCACCAGCTCGGATTCGATTTCGGCGGACACCACCACCGCTCCTGTGTCGTGATGTTTCTGGACATATTCCCGGACTTGCCGCACGAATTTGTTTGTTTCAGCCCCGGCCAGGTCGCCTTCCGCAACATTGCAGGCGAACAGCGTTGGCTTCGACGTTAACAGAAAAAAGCCTCGCACCGCCGCTCTTTCTTCGGGCGCGAGATCGAGCGTGACTACCGTCTTGCCCGCGTTAAGGTGCTTCTCGATTTTGTCCAGCAGTTCCACCTCCGCGACTGCTTTCTTGTCTCCGCTCTTGGCCGTCTTCTGCTGTTTTGCCTTCCGCTTCTCAACCGATTCCAGATCCGCCAGTACCAGCTCCGTATTGACGATCTCGATATCGCGCACAGGATCCACCGTGTCCATTACATGTTCGATATTTGAATCTTCAAAGCACCGTACCACCTGAACAATCGCGTCCACTTCGCGGATGTGGCCCAGGAACTGATTGCCCAGCCCCTCACCCGTGCTGGCCCCTTTCACCAGCCCGGCAATGTCGACGAACTCAAATACCGCGGGTACAATCTTCTGTGACGCGCTCAGTTTCGCGAGCACCTGCAGCCGGTCGTCGGGAACTGTCACGATTCCGGTATTTGGCTCGATGGTGCAAAATCGGTAATTCGCAGCGAGCGCCTTCCTGGTTTGTGTGACCGCGTTAAACAGAGTGCTCTTCCCTACGTTGGGAAGCCCCACGATTCCAGCTGTTAACATTCATCCCATCTTCGCGTATGCTGAAGCCGTCGGTGAACCTTTGCATGTCGCGAGCTTTCCCTTGATAATTTGCGCCGCTTCGGCGAGGAAGAAACTACCACCATGCACCATTGCATCCAGGGATGGTCCGGCATAGCCTATCCATGAATGTGCCAGATACGAGGACGGCCGAGATTAGCGCCCGCGAGCTCTCGCTGCAGCGCCTCCTCTCTGCTTACATCGCCGCGGGACTATTTTTTCTGCTGCTGCCGGGCACGTTTCTCGGCGTTTGGAATCTAATTGCCATCAGTGAAGGACGTTCCGCAACGGAGGTCTCTCCGGCGTGGCTGCAGGCGCATGGTCACGCGCAGATCTTCGGCTGGATTGGATCGTTCATCATCGGGATCGGATTTTACTCGCTCTCAAAGATGGGCGTAGCTCGACAGTTTGCCCTGTGGCATGGCTGGCTCTGCTGGGTTTTGTGGACCGGCGGGGTCCTCCTGCGGTGGACTACGAATCTATACGGCTGGGAATGGCGCATCTTGCTGCCAGTCTCCGCGTCCATGGAACTCGCTGCGTTCCTGATTTTCTTTGACAGCGTCGGCCGCCATAAACGCAAACATTTAGAAGATGCAAAAGGCAGCGGAGAACGTAAGAGAGAAATCTGGATGAAGCTGGTGCTATCGTCTACCATCGGCTTTCTGCTCACACTCCTGGCTAATCTCGGCTTGGCGGTTTATCTTGTGCTCGGTGCTAGCACGCCGGCACTCCCGCACGCCGTAGACCAGCGATTCCTTACGCTCGCGCTTTGGGGATTCATCGCGCTCTCGATCTGGGGCTTCAGCGCGAAATGGCTGACGATCTTTGTCGGTTTGCGGAAACCGGACGATCAGATGCTGCTATCGGCTCTCGCCTGTGTCGCGGCTGGCGTGATCACGACCGGCGCGGGGCTTGCCCGGTTAGGCGGCGCTTTGCTCTTGATTGCTGCCGTATGCGCGGTGCTGGGCCTGCAGGTATTTGCGCGGCCCGAGCGACAACCAAAAACACAAGGGATTCATGGCAGCTTCCCGTTTTTTGTGCGGATTGCATATATATGGATGTTGGTTGGGGCCGCCACTACCATCTGGGCTCTGGTTTCGGACCAGTCTGGCGGAATTTCGGGCGCTTCGCGCCACGCCTTGACCGTGGGGTTCATCTCAACCATGGTGTTCTCCATCGGCCAGCGTGTCCTTCCTGCTTTCTGCGGTATGCGCACCCTATTCTCGCCAAACTTGATGTTCGCGGCGCCACTGACCTTGAACCTTGGATGCATCATCCGTGTTGCGAGCGAGGTCGCCGCCTATCAGAGCAATGCGGCAGCCGCATGGAAGGCACTGCCCGTATCGGCCATTTTGGAAATGGCGGCAGTGGCACTATTCGCGCTGAATTTAGTTTTGACTCTTTTGTCGGCCCCCGCTCATGAGATCCGGAAGCGCACCCGATGAGGTGGCGTTCAATGGAACATCCCGCTCAATACCAGGACCCGCCGCCCTGTTAGCTCTGGATGCCATGATGAAAAGGTGCAGTTTGAGGAGGAACTGGACCGCGTATTGCCGCCTGACATACCGCAGCGGGAGCGGCTGATTGTCAAGGCAGCGCAGCACCTCTATTTGATTCTCGCCGCGAACGAGCGCATGAACCTCACCAGGATCACGAGCCCGCAAGAGGCGGCGATAAAGCATGTCTACGACTCCGTCGCGCCATGGAAGCATTTCTGCCGCGCACAACGCGTTCTGGATGCCGGCACCGGCGCGGGCTTTCCTGGGTTGCCGCTTGCAATCGTGCTGCCGGACACGCGCTTCACTCTCTCCGAATCGACTCAAAAGAAAGCGCGCTTTGTCGACTCGGCTGTTGAGGCCCTAGAACTCTGTAACGTCTACGTGTCAGCGGAACGTGCCGAAGTCAAGGCTCTGTCGCAGCATCCGGAACTCATCATTGCCCGCGCGGTAGCTCCCCTGCACCGCCTGCTCGACATCTTCGCAAAGCCGCTTAAACAGGGCGCGCGCTTGATGCTTTATAAGGGGCCTGAAGTGGAAGCAGAGCTTCAGGACGCGAACACCCGCCGGATTACCGCTGAGATCGTTTGCCGGTATGAGCTGCCCGACGGCTTAGGCATGCGCACACTCGTGCAGGTTCAGGCTCAACCCCGCTGAACCCGCAGCACCTCGTACGCCAGCACCAGCCATCCGGCAATGAACGCAATGCCTCCGATCGGCGTAATTGCGCCAAGGACCCGAAATCCCGAGAGTGCCAGCGCATACAAGCTGCCCGAAAACAGAATGATGCCTATCAGCAAAAGCCAGCAGACACGCGCCTGTCCGGCAATCGTAATGGCGTTGGTGCGAGCCAACAGCGCAACCAGCAATATGCCGAGCGCGTGTACAAAATGATAGAACACTGCCTTCTCGTATACAGACATCGAATAGGTATCCAGCCTGCTTTTCAGGCCGTGCGCTCCAAACGCTCCGAAACCCACGGCGAATGCCATCAGGAACGCTCCAACCGCTGACCAGTTCATCACTCACGATCTTACAGGCCGCCCTCGAATCCCTCCCGCTAGAAGGTCTAGAGTATTCGGTATGGACCGAAGACAAGCCTTAAACGTCATTGCCGGTGCTGGAGCCGCAGCTTTGGCTGGCGCTCAGACAAACGAAACGGCACAATCAAATGGAATGATCTACCGGAAATTGGGCAGCACGGGTGAGCGCGTCTCGGCCATCGGCCTGGGCGGCTTTCACATCTCGGTGCCGAGCGAAGAAGAGGGCATCCGCATCGTTCGTTCAGCTCTGGACCGCGGCATCACCTTCCTGGATAACTGCTGGGACTACGCCGATGGTGTTTCCGAGGTTCGCATGGGAAAGGCATTGCGCGACGGCTACCGTCAGAAAGCCTTTCTCATGACGAAGTTTGACGGCCGTACAAAGCAAGCCGCGGCACAGCAGATCGACCAGTCATTGCAGCGGCTCCAGACCGATCACATCGATCTTATCCAATATCACGAGAACATCAGATTGGACGATCCCGATAGGTTCTTCGCAAGCGGGGGCGCTTTAGAGGCCCTCGTGGCAGCCAGGCAGGCGGGCAAAATTCGTTATGTCGGGTTTACCGGCCACAAAGATCCGCTTGTACACGAACGCATGCTCGACATCGCGAAGCAGCACAATTTTCACTTCGATTCTTGCCAGTTGCCCCTGAACCCGATGGATGCCCATTTCCGCAGCTTCGCCAACAACGTTGTTCCCAAGCTGGTAGAGCAGGGAATCGCCGTACTTGGGATGAAGCCGATGGCAGACGGCTTGATCCTGAAGAGCAACACTGTGAAGCCCATCGAATGTCTCCACTATGCGCTAAACCTACCCACTTCGGTGGTCATCACTGGCTGCGACAGCATGAAGATTCTCGATCAGGCGTTTGAGGCAGCCCGAACCTTCCACCCTCTGACTGAAGCGCAGGTGATTGCGATTCTGGACAAGACGCGCGCCGCCGCTCAGCACGGCGAATACGAATTGTTCAAAATCAGCACCGTGTTTGACGGTACCATTCAACACCCCCAGTGGATGGGATGAAGCCGGTTTGTTCTCCACGTAATCGAGAGCAGCGCTATCTCCGGCGCCGCGCGTGCCTTCGATCCTTATCGTGTCGCCGCGCCTGAGCGGAAGGCCCGCAATTATGCGCCGCGTTGAAGTGTCGCCATTGGGAATCGTAGCCGGAAGTTGCGCGTCTGTTACCCACTCATCTACTGGCTGATCGTTCAGGAAGACCCGGAACTGCGCCACCCCATTTCTTAGATCAAAGTATTGGACGATCAGGTCAGACCATCCTCCTGCGCCCTTGTAGACAAACTCGGCCGTGCAGTTATGACGCGCAGCAGGGCAGATAACCGCTTTGCCGCCCGACGCGTCTTCCCACGGCGTGACCGGCACAATTGAGTAGCCTTCCAGCTTCATCGACTCCGCTTCAACGCGATCAGGAAAATGTCCCGCGCGCCCCTTCTCATCCGGAATTCCCGATTCGCGCAGGAACCAGCTACAAATTGCATCCCGCCAAACAACAGCGTGTCCGGCCTGATATTCCAGTTTTTGCAGAACGGCATGGTAGCGCTGCTCGTCTATGCGGCCGCGCAGCGTTTTCCACCATTCCGGAAACTGCTGGGCTTCGGCTGCGCCAGCATAGTGCGAATCGTAAACGTACTGAATCACGCTCTTTCCCGAATGGAGCACGTACGTATACGGCACATGATGCATGAACAGCAGCAGATTGTCCGGGCAGGTTGCCAGCGATTCATACAGGCTCGCCACCTTGGGCGGATACTGGCCAATGAATCCGGTCCCGGTAGCAGTAGTCCGATCCATTCCGATCCCGGTATGGTCAGCTCGAATCCATTGCCCCCAGCCATTTCTCTCAGCGGATTCGATGCCGGGCCCGTAGTGAGAATGCAGAATATCAGTAAGTGTGCCCAACCCGAGCGGTCCCGTATAGCTCTCGTAAACGCGCCATGATTCCAACTGCAAGCGCATCACGGTATCAAGAGCGGAAGCATCATTGCTGAACGTGCAGCGCGTCCATTCGGAGGCAATCTGTGCGGTCGGCAGGTCCGGATTCCAGGCGAGCCGCCCGAAGCCATACAGGTTTGCCATCGCGAGATCGGACCCAAGCCAGTTCAAATCCTGCCCGACGTTCGCGACTCCAACGAACCCGCCCAGCGGGCGATGAAACGTCCTTCCGCTCACGATTTCTTTCACGGGTGTGTTTCTGCCATACGCGTGCAGATCGAAATCGAGCATGCTTTTCCACATTGGCACCAGAAAGCAAAGATGCCTCTGCTGTCCCGTGTACTCTTGCGTGATCTGCATCTCAATTGTTTCGTTGGTGTGCTGCAGACCTCCGAAAAGTGGAGACACCGGCTCTCGCGCCTGAAAATCGATAGGCCCGTATTTAATCTGCACCGCCGCGTTCTCATCGAACTTTCCATCCAGCGGATGGAAGTTATCATACGCGGCCCGCGCGCGATCATTTTTCAAATTGCGCCAGTCCATATGGTGGTTGTAAACGAAGCCCCGGTAAACCAGTATTCCGCCGTATGGCTTCAGCGCTCGCGCGAGTACATTTGCAGCATCGGCGTGGGTCCGTCCGTAAGCGGAGGGACCGGCGCGGCCCTCGGAATCCGCCTTCAGCAGAAATCCGCCCAGATCCGGTATCTGCCGGTAAATTTCGGCGGCCTTCTTCCTCCACCATTCCGCGACGCCGGGGTCCAGTGGATCAAACGTGTCCAATCCGCCAATCGTTCTCGGACTGCTGAGATCGACAGAAATAGAGAGCTTCACGCCCCACGGCCGGAATGCGTCCGCTATGCGCGCAAGCTGTGGAAGAAAATCCGATTCCAATACGCGCGGGTTGGCGTTGACATTGTTTACCGTGCAGCCATTTACGCCAATCGAAGCCAGCAACCGGGCATAATCGGCGGCTCGCCCCAGATCTGGCAATACATTTCCCTCTGCGAAGAAAATAGAGCGCCCGCCGTATCCGCGCTCAATGCTGCCGTCCAGGTTGTCCCACTGGTTCACCCATCGGATCGGCGCGTAGGGATTGCTCTCTTCGTTCAAGTGATCCACCGATTCGTGAAGCATCATCTTTCGGATCAAGGCGAATGCCCCGTATAACACGCCGCGCTCGTTCTGACCCGCAACCAGCAGCACGGTTCGCCCATCGACAGCCGCGGTCTTCAACCAATAGCCGTCGCTGATCAAGTCTTTCGGTGGCGAGATGTTCGGGAAAGCAGATCGCAGGGAATCTGAAGTCCCCAACACTAAGGCATCGCCTGCGGAAAGCTCGCCGCCCGCGCGCAGAGTTCGGCCGAGCATGCCTTTCACAGCACGAATAATTTCGCGCTGTGCTGAATGTAAAACAGGCGATTGCCCGACAATGATTACTGCCGGTGGTAAGCGGTCGTAACTCTGCCGCACGGCCGCTTCCTCGACGGGACGGTATCTGAGCCAGCCATCGTATCCCGTCTCCGCGGTTAGCTTGCAGCCGGAGGCGAGCAGCAGAGCGATCAATAGGCGGCCAGGAAATGAGAACGGCAGCACGAGTGTCCTTCCATCTGCGATACTATCTTCCCGATACCCACAAAAGGAGCTTCAATGAAGCCATCGATACGCGCGGCGGTTATACTCGCCGGGCTGGCTCTGACATTTTGGGCTGCTCTGCCCGCGGGCTCTCAGGGGGCGCCATTCATGGGCACCTGGGAGTTGAATGCAAGTAAAAGTCAGTTGTCGGACGTGCGGTCAACCACCCTGGTAATTCAGCCCGCGGGCGACAAAATCAAAATTGCGGCCACAACAAAAAAAGGTGATTCTGTTGTGACCGCCGAATTCACATGCCCGACTAGCGGCAAGGAGTGCGAGTTTGATGAGGGAGGTCATAAATCCAAAATCTCGCTTTACTTCAACGGTCCGGTTTTGGTGGTCTTCAAAAGCGATGGGCCCGACACCGATTCGGCTTCACAGTGGAATATGCAAGTGGCCCCGGATGGCAAGGTCCTGACAATGGCTGTTTCCCACATTTTGCCCGCGGGTAAAGACGAGACGCTTGTGTTCGACAAGAAGGCCGCTCAGTAGTCAGTGCTGGATGGCGTACTTTATACCCTCGTTGACTTCGGCGATTGCCTGATTGACAAGATCGAGGGCGCGCTCGCGGTGGCCGCCCTTATCATGTGATCCTTTCTCCAAATTCTCTTTCGCCTGCCTTAGGTGATCGAGCGCGGCATGCATCTCCGGTTGACCGCGATCCTTCTGTCCCTGGCGGCCGGCCGCGAGCCCCGCTGCACCAAGCAGCGAGGCCATGCTGATGAGATTCGTTCGACGCGACAAAAGTGAACGTTCCATGTAACTTTTCTCTTCTCCTTCGATTCCTTACGGATTTGATTTGGTTTGTGGGTTCCCCGCCGCCGGCAGTTCGGGGGCGAATATGAAGTTTTTCACCAGCGGCGTCCCTACGCCGAGCACCAGGTTGTAGCCGGTCTTCGTCGTAGTAAATGCGCCATTGAAACCGCGCTGCCCCTGGTGAAGGAAATCGAGCGGCGAGTTGGCGACGCCGGGTTGGGCCGCGGCAATCGCGTAAATGTTGTAATTGACATTGCCGAGCCTTGACCCACCCAGAAACTGCTCTTTGAGCGCGAGAATCCCAGCGAAGTCAGGCGCCGAAACGCTGGTTCCAATCACGCCCACAAGCTTGCCATCGAAGACTTCGATCGTGTAGCTGCGGTTGTTTTTGCACGGCAGTTTAACAATTCCACCGGGGCAACCGCCCATCTGCAGTGAGACATCAGGTACTGCGCGGGTACTGGAACCGGTATCGACGAACTCCTGATAGGGAGGTTTACCAAAGACGATGCTCTTGCCGCCGCCAGATCCCCACACGCCGCCAGCGACCAGATTGCCGGTGATGCCGAATGGATCGTACGGAATTTCCGGATCAGCAAAGGCGTTTTCGCCAACGTAAGCGGATTCCAGACTCGGTGGATCGAAGGTTGTCTTCAGATTCGTTCCGCCAACGGAGGTCACGTGCGGGCTGGAAGCAAAAAATTCGACTCCGGGGAGGAAGTTCCCAACTACAACCGGCGGAGTTTGCGGCGTCGCAGTGAAATAGGAGAGCGGCGGTGTGGCCAGTCCCCCCATGTCTCCGGAACTCGCCACGAACGTCATGCCCTGCGCGTTGCCCTGTTTGAATACATCGTCGAAGGCTTCGAGGACGCCGGTAAAGTCTTGTCCGCTGTTATAGGCGGCCGTGTAGAACGCTTCAGGGCCGCCAAACGAAGTGCTAACTATATCCGCGAAGTTATCCTCTACCAAGGTCAGATATCCATCTATGAATGAACCATCGCTGGCATCCGGAAGATTGACCAGCACAAGCGTTGCGCCAGGAGCCATACCGCCGGCCTGCTGAAGATCGAGTTCGGCTTCTTGAGATCCCCCGCTGTTCGGATCAAAGGGCGGTGACCCGCCGCCAATCGGAAACGGGATAATCGTTGGCGGCGAAATAGGCGCGGATTTCGTAGACTCATGTGCGAAATAGGCTTTGATGTCCGAATCCAGGAAGTCGGATACGGCCATAATGGCGATCGTCCTTCCAGTGCCGTTCAACAAGGGTACAGAAGGAAAGTCGTACGCTTGCTTGAGATCGTCAAACCAATATCCTCCGAATGCGGAGTGGCGGTTGTCGGGCGAAATCGTTGCTGCTACCCTGCGGGCCTGCGGTTGCAGCTCGGGCAAGGGCGCGAAATGTATAATTCGAGCTCCCATTCTCTGCAGTGCCGGCGGAAGCGTCAATGGTTCCACGGTCATGAGCTTCGTGTTTCCGTTCGCTGTTGCCACCCTGGAGAGTGAAGCACCGAACGTCCGCTGAATCGTCTGAACTGTTCCTCGTACTCGCACGCCGTGACTATGAGTGTTGATGACAGTGAAACCGGAATCCGCAAGTATCTCTGTTAACGCGGCTACGTCTTCCGGATTTGGGCCGAAACGGCTGCGAAATTCCGCCGGAGTAAGCCATTTGTGAAATTCGGCTGAACCGGGCGTGTGTTGTGCCTCCAGCAGCCGATCCAGTTCATCGGTGTTCCGCAGAGGCAGGTAAACGTTGAATTCAACTCGCTGGCCGGTCAGCGCGGGACCACCGGATCGGAGTCCGGCTTGTGCTTCCGCTTTCAACGTGAAGAGCGCCGCCAACGCAACGGTCGCGAGAGCGGAAAAAAATCGACCAGAACATCTCATAGACTTTTCCTCCTATAGTCACTGGCTTCATCAGCATAGTCAAACCGGCGCCGAAATACCAGAACTTTCCAAGTCTATAGGAGCGTTTCTATATCGAGTTCCGTCAGATTCGAAATCAGAATGTCGGGTTTTGATGCTCTTAATTCTTCGAGCGAGCTGATTCCGGTTGCCACTGCGACCGCCTGAAACCCGTTGGCCTTTGCCGCCAGGACATCGTTGGTATGATCGCCAATCAGCGAAATGCGCGCATCCTTCCCTATCAGCCTTTCCCGCCTTGCGCGCCAGGCGGCTATTTGCGCCAGACGGCTTCGGGACCGGCCATTTTCGGCAAAAACGCCAATCAAGAAGTATTCGCGTAAGCCGGCCAGCTCGATTTTCTTCCAGCCGATGCTGCTGAGATTGCCCGTGACCAGGCCGATGCTTGCACCTCGCGTTTGCAGCGCGCCGAGTATCTCACGAACGCCGATACAAACGAACTCATTCAGATCCGGCGCGCAGCTTTCGGCATAGCAGGCCTGGCATTCCGCCACGATCCGGCTCAGTGATCTACGAACCCGGCTCTCGCTCTCTCCGCTTGCCCGAAGCATTGCGGCGATCAAGTCGCGGTCAAGCATCCCCGAGGTCGGAACCCCATCTAAGCTCGTCACGCGGCCGGTCACCCGGCGAATTCCCTCCACCAGCGCGTCCTTATGGTGCTGACCGGCGCCGCGCATCAACGTTCCATCGATATCGAACAGCACCAGGCTTTTGGATTGACTCACTTCACCTACAGCTTGGGAAGCAGCACCGTCAGCAACTTTAAGAGCGTTCCGGAAACGCGCCGCCCGGTTTCAAGCACATCTCCGTGGTTCAACTTCTCAGCGCTGATTCCGGCTGCGAGATTCGTCACACACGAAATTCCAAGCACCTCCATTCCCATATGATTCGCTGCGATCACCTCCGGAACGGTTGACATGCCGACCAGGTCCGCTCCGATAGTTTTCAGATACCGAATCTCGGCGCGTGTTTCATAGCTCGGACCAAGTACCGCAGCATAAACACCCTGGTGCAGCCGGATGCCGAGTTCCTCCGCCGTCTCCAGTGCCAAGGCCCGTAACCGAGATGAATAAGCCTCCGTCATATCGGGGAATCTGAGACCGAGCTCGGAATCATTTGGCCCTACTAACGGGTTCGCTCCCTGCAGATTGATGTGATCGGAGATCAGCACAAGTGCTCCTCTGGCGTATTCGGGGTTGATTCCACCAGCGGCGTTTGTGATTACCACAAGCCGTACACCGAGCTCTCGAAACAGGCGCATCCCACTTACTACCTGTTTCGGACTGTAGCCTTCGTATAGATGAAAGCGCCCGGACATAACCGCCACATCGACGGTGCCCGCACCATTGGCGCCGAGCGTTCCGATTACGAGCTCGCCTTCGTGCCCCGCTGCCGTCGATTCCGGCATTCCAGGAAGCTGCTTGTAGGAAATGCGGACGGAGTGTACCAATGAATCAGCGAAGGCACCCAGGCCGCTGCCAAGCACGACACCGATAGCGGGCCGTATAGACGTGCTGGATTCAATCAAACGCGCAGCATCGCCTGGAATTTGCATATTCTTCGATCCGTAATATCACCGAGACGGAGCCGGGAGCTTGAGCGATCTAATGCGAGCTGAAATCTGTGATTGGCTGAACTCGGCGACTGCGCGTACTGTCCCGGCTTTTGGCCGCCCCTCTAGCGATTTACGCGTGCAGCTCGCTGAGCTTCTTTCCCACTGCGCCCGGACCGAAGTTGATCTTCGCCTGGTTGATGCTAAGCCCGGCGACTTCTATGCGCTTCAGATCCGTCGTACCGATCCCCGCGGCCTCTGCGAGTTTAAGCGAATTGTCTCCACGGATGAAGGGCGATGACCCGCGGTCCGCTTTGGGATCGTAGCTCATAACGGCCATGCCGATCGTATCAACACACACCGGGTTGCGGCCGGCGATGATTACGCCCGGAGTCATTTTCTCGAGTCCAGGCAGCCAGGGGCCTTCCCCGCCGCGAACGGTTTCCACTCCGTCCACAATGGCAAGATCGACAGGCCGTATCCCGACCTGGTCCACCAGAATGCGCGGAACACGATAGCCCGGGTCGCGCGGAGAGTCCGGATGCAGTTCGGCATCTACTCCCGCCGGGACCTTCATTTTGCCCGCGTGCAGCACCGGACCGCGCTCCTTGGTTGGATGCTCGTTTCCGTCGGGACCGCAATCACCGCCATACAGCGAACAGGGCGTATCGCCGAAATTGTTCTTCATCGACATGGTCACGCCCGCAATCCAGTGGTTCTTCAGCTTTGAAAGCGAAGCATAAACATCGCAATCAACGAAAGCCCGATTAATGTGATATGCAGGATACACGTAGCCGCCCCAAGGCACCTTCAGACGGACATACTGTTTGTATTTGCCAAGATTTTGTACGTTCTCCCAATCAACTTTCGTGCCCATGTTATTCACGGCATTTACGTCAATACCGTAGCGGGCCCACAAGCTGAGGTCCTCTGTCGCCGGAAAGAAGCTTTCAATGATGCGGACGCGCTTTGCGCCGGCCTTGGCAAGCAGATAAACTGTGTTCGCAACGGTCTCGCCATTCGTGCGATAAGGGAGATCGGGAGTAAGTGGAAAATTTTTCGGGTTCCCGGTGAGGTTTAGTTTCAGGCCGACTGTCTTGCCCCGAACTAGGCTCTCGATTCCGCCGATCTGATCAAAGGCGGTCGCGAGCTTCGGGCGGAAATCGCCATAATCACGGCAGCGCACAATCGCTACGGTTGTGGCAGGCGCGCTGGCCCTCGTTAAAGCGGGCAGTCCCAGGACAGCTACGGCGCTTGTACCCGCCGCTATCAAATCCCGGCGAGTTAAACCGGTTGCAGAGATGTCTCGCTTCATGATTTTCGCTCCTTTTTTAATCCTACTGCTCAAGTCTCCATTTCACCAGTTGGTAACCGAGCCGTCCGGGCGCTCGTAAATAGGCGTAACGCGGTAGCGATCTTTTTCGGTAACTTCGGCGCCCAGATGCAGCGGTTTTGTGTCCAGCGTTACGCCCAGGCCGGGACGGCGGTTCGGATACATCTTGCCCTTACGAAAATCAAATGATTCCGGCAGGTGCGGCTGGGGCGCGGGCGTCTCGCCCACCATTTCCATCATCACGGGTCCGGAGAATACGCCGCAGGCATGCACCAGCGCGGTTTCCGAAACGGGGCCTGTAAAGTGCGGGATCAAGCCTACGTAGTGGGTCTCGCAAAGCGCCTGGATCTTCATGTACTCGGTGATGCCGCCGACATTGGGCAGGGTGGTCCGGGAATAGTCAATGAGTTGCTGCTCAATCAGTCCGTTGGTGTCCCATTTGGAGCCGAACTGCTCGCCGACTGCGATGGGAACCTTCACCTTTTGCCGCAATTCGTGGTAGACATCCGAGTTTTCGGAGCGGATGAGATCCTCGGCGAAATAAGGTTCCAGGGGTTCGATCAGTGTGCTCAAGCGTACCGCGTCCGGCGGATCGAGCCGGGTGTGATAATCCAGCGCCCAATCCCCATCTTTGCCGACGCCTTCGCGAATCTGAACACAATGCTCATAGGTGCGGCGCACTGCCTCATGCGACTGGAATCCCTGCCCCGGCAGCGCGTCCACAACCGACGACCGGTAGGCGCGGAAACCTGCTTCCATGCAGGCATGCGCCGTTTCGCGCACCGTTCCCTTGTTGGGGAAACTTGTTGAGTAACATTCAACATGATTGCGGGACATTCCGCCGAGCAACTCATAAACAGGCACACCCAATGCCTTCCCCTTGATGTCCCAAAGCGCCAGGTCAATTGCGCCCAGCGCGTCCAGTTTCTCGCGGCCGGCTGGATAAAAATATCCGCGGAACATGATCTGCCAAAGACGGTCGATACGCGAAGCATCTTCGCCGACAATCATGGCGGCGCATTGCTGTACCGTATCGGGCGAGCCTCCTTCGCCTATGCCGGTGATTCCCGCGTCCGTCTCAACAGTGACAATGTTGTAGCTTTGATTGAAAATCGGCCGTCCGTTCGGGTTGTGATAAAAGCGGATACGCGTGATCTTCATCGGCCCCGCGCTGGTGGAGGCTGCGGAGCTTATGCTTGACGTAAGGCCGGCCGCCGCCACGGGCCAGCCCGCGCTTTTCAAGAATGTTCTGCGTTGCACGATTGTAGAGTGTATCGCCAGACAGCTCAGAACATCTGGACCGGATCGCGCACCATCAAGGCGGCCTCCGTGGAGTCCTGTATTTCATCCACCGTAAGACCCGTTGCAATCTCCTTCAGCAGAAGCCCTTCGCGCACAACCTCAATCACCGCCATTTCCGTAACAATCATGTTCACCACTTTGAGGCCGGTGATGGGAAGCGTGCAGTTTCTAAGAATTTTCGGCGCGCCGTTTTTCGTGGTGTGCTCCATGGCGACAATCACCCGGCGGGCGCTGGCCACCAGGTCCATCGCTCCCCCCATGCCCTTCACCACTTTCCCGGGAACCATCCAATTGGCGAGATTCCCTTGCTGGTCCACTTCCATCGCGCCCAGAATGCTGAGGTCAATATGGCCGCCGCGGATCATCGCGAACGAATCGGCGCTGGAAAAATACGCGGTGCCGGGCAATTCAGTGACTGTTTCTTTCCCGGCGTTGATTAAATCCGCATCTTCGAAGCCTTCCACCGGATACGGCCCCACGCCCAGCATCCCGTTCTCGGACTGCAGAATGACCTCAATACCCGGCGGGACATAATTAGCCACTTGCGTCGGCATTCCGATACCGAGGTTCACATAGAACCCGTCGCGCAGTTCGCGGGCGGCACGCCTCACAATGCGCTCGCGCTTATCCATCTATGTAGTTTAGCTTCAGTCCTTCGAAAAGCAGGGTGTTAAATCAGCAATTTGGATGCTCGGCCCCTAGGCCTTTGGAAACTGAGCCGCCAACGTGACTGGCTGCTTATAACGTATGCAGATACGCCAGAATATTAGCCTTGTCCTCGGTCGAGAGCATATCAGCGTACGCGGGCATGCCGTTGCCGCCGTTGTTTATTTGGTTCAGAACATTCTCGTCGTTCATCGGCTTGCCGTTCGTCATGGTTTTGCGCTTGAAAAGCCCCTTAAGGGAGGGCCCCATCTTCTTCTCGTCGGTGTCGATGTTGTGGCAGATGGCGCACTGTTCAAAAAGCTCTTTCCCTTTCGCTGGATCTCCCGACTTGGCACCTTTGTTTTGAGCAGCCGCCGCGTTAAACGCAAAGGATGCACAGAGGACGAAGGAACTTGCAAATGTGAATGTTCGGCGTGTCATGTACTCTCTCCCGCTAAGACAACCACGGTCCGTGTGATGTTTCAAAGTCTACAACCCCAATTTCGCACGTGCGCTGCACGCCGGGCTGCAAGGCTGTGAACTATGAAGAGACATTAACGCTACGGAACCTTCATCTTACGTTGGCAATCGACGGCGCTCGTCCTTGCTGCGTCATAATGTTGGACATCCGGTGACTTTGTGCGCCCAGTAGATATTCTTATGTTTTCGCGAGCCGTTGTCTGCTCTCTGATGCTCTCGTGTTCGATAATAGCCGCTACACCGGGGAGCGGCATCCCCAATATGACGATTCCTCCCACAGCGGGCAAGGTGGACCTTTTCCCGGAAAGCGCTTTGAAGCCAGGCATGAAGGGTGTCGCCTGGACCGTGTTCCAGGGAAGCAAGCCGGATCCGGTGCCGGTCGAAATCATCGGCATCTGGCAGAACGCCTGGGGTCCCAAACAGGACATCATCGTTGCGAAACTCGCGGGCAAAGCAGAACGCACGAACGTCGCGGGCGGCATGAGCGGCAGCCCGGTTTACATAGATGGCAAGCTGCTGGGAGCGATCTCCCTCCGGCTTAGCGTGTTCTCGCCTGATTCCATTTGCGGCATTACGCCCATCCAACTCATGCTGGATGTGAAGTCTTTCGACACCGGTCGGCCCGCGGACGCGCGCACGCCCGACAAGATTAAGGAAGCCGGCGCGGCGGCGCTACCCGTCCCAAGCGGTCTGCTCGCCCGCGTTATGGCGGCCGGCACATCTGGAACATTGCCGGAAACTCCGATGATGACGCCGATTGCGACTCCAATCACCATGTCCGGCTTCAGCGACGACGCCGTGAAGTCGTTTAGCCCTATCTTCAGCCAGCTTGGATTGACGGTAGCGCAAGGCGGTGCGGGCGGAGCGCTCGATTCAGCAAAACCGGCCAAGGATTGGCCCAGTTCAATGCAGCCAGGCGACAGCATTGCAGCCGTACTTGTGGCAGGGGACATGACCATGACGGGTGGCGGGACTGTCACTTACAACGATGGCAAGCGAATCCTGGCATTCGGTCACCCCATGTTCAACCTTGGCCCGGTGGACATGCCAATTGCGAAAGACGAAATTATAACGACCCTGGCCTCTTCCTATCAGCCAACCAAGATGGGAAACGCGACGGAGGTTGTTGGGGCTCTGCGCCAGGACCGCCACAGCGCTATCGAAGGCGAGCTTGGGGCTACTGCGCAGATGATTCCGGTCACCATGCGGGTCCGCTCCTACAATCAGAACAACACCGTCCGAAACTCACGCGATTTCCATTTCAGCGTGTTCGTCGATCAGAAGTGGACACCGTACCTGATGATGGCTACCCTGTTCAATTCACTTTCGCAATTGAACGACTTCTCAGAAGAGGCGACGTTCCGTCTTCACGGAGAACTGCAAGTACAGGGACAACATCCCATCGAACTGACCACTATGCAGGCTCCGGCGGGCACGCCTATTCCCACTCCGATGCTACTGGCCGGTTGGTGGGGAGATAAATTCAACCGGCTGTTCGTCAATTCAGACAAGCTGCCGAAATTGGATGCGGTGAACGTCAGCGTGGACCTGTTGCCAGAGCGGCGGATCGCGCAAATTGAATCAGCCTGGGTGGCGGATAACAAAGTCAGGCCCGGCGCCGAAGTTCCGGTTAAGGTTTTCCTGCAGCCCTATCACGGCGAAAGGATGGAACGGACCATAAACCTGAAAATTCCGACGGGGCTCGCGCGCGGCGAGCACCAGATTCTTTTCAGCGACGCCGAAACGCTCAGCCGGTTCCAGAACATAGCCAGCTCACTGAACCGGATAGAAGATATCCCGCAGACTGTGGCGATGCTAAACGAGGAGCGCAGCAACAACCGGCTTTACGTTTCGCTTATCGATTCGCAGCCAACCGTCTACTCTGACGAAAAAATTCTACCGAGTCTTCCGGCATCGGTACTGAACGTTATGCAGAGCGGGCGCGCGACCAATCACGAATTTGTAAGCTCTCCTGAAAGCGCGCACGAAGAAACCTCCGTGCCGTTCGATGTCGTGGTTACCGGCAGCTACTCACTCAAGATCTACGTGAATTAATACAGACAAAATGCTAAATTACTCGGTCTTGTACCGGGCTGCGGCCATTCTATGCCTTTTAACCGCGCCATCGCTCTCCCTTGCGGTCGAGACTCATGTCTGGGAGCAGGCGGATCAAGCTGATTTTGAAAGAGGCGCTCCAAAACACCTCTCAATACGGAGCGACGGACGCGTCACTTTAGCTCCGGAATTCAAGGAATTGGACAGCACGAGCGTGCCTTATCTCTGGGCCATCGCGCAAGATTCAAAGGGAACTCTTTTCTACGCCGGCGGCGCGCCAACCGGTGCGACGGCAAAGGTTTTTGCACTGGCCCCGGATGGCAAGCCGAAAGTATTGTCGGAGCTGACCGGTCTGGAAGTACATGCGCTGGCGGTAGATGCCCAGGATCGAGTCTATGCTGCCGTGCTGCCCGATGCCAAGATTTACCGCATCGATAAAAGCGGCAAACCGCAACTTTTCTTTGACCCGAAATGCAAGTACATCTGGGCCATGGCCTTCGACCGGGCGGGGAATTTATTTGTCGCAACGGGCGATACCGGAATCATTTACAAAGTTGCGCCTGACGGCAGTGGATCGAAATTCTTCGAGACCAACGAGACTCATGCGCGATCGATGATCGTCGACGGCTCCGGTAATCTCATTGTGGGGACTGAACCGGGCGGGCTGATTATACGCATCACGCCGCAAGGGAAGGGCTTTGTCCTCTACCAGGCAAGCAAGCGCGAAGTGACCGCAGTGGCGGAGCAGGACGGAATTATTTACGCCGCGGCGATTGGAAGCAAGCCGGTCAGCTTGTCAGTTGCAGGTCCGGCGCCTGTTTTACCATCAGCGCCGCCCCCCCCCGTCAAATCCAGCGGCACAATTCGAGTGGGCGCTGCGCCTCCCAGTCTGCCTCCCGCGGTCGGCTCGCTGAATGCCGCGGTTTCGGGTGGATCCGATCTGTACCGCATCCAAAAAGACGGTTTCGCCGAACGCATCTGGAACTCGTCAACCGATCTTGTATACGCAATCGCGTTCGACGAGGCAGGGAAGCCGCTGCTCGGCACGGGCAATAAGGGGATTATTTACCGGATCGATTCAGATCAGCTTTTCACGGAGCTGTTGAACACTCCGCCCACGCAAGTGACGGCGTTCTTGCAGGGCGCAAAGGGCGTGGTGTACGCGGCAACCGGCAACGTAGGAAATCTCTATTCCATCGGGCCTGGACTGCAAAGTACGGGAACGCTGGAGAGCGAAGTGCTCGACGCCAACGATTTCACTTATTGGGGGAAAGCCCATATTCGATCCATCCTGCATGGAGGAGGCATCGCGCTTGAAACGCGGAGCGGCAATCTGAACAATCCCGAAAACGACTGGAGCCCGTGGAGCAAAGTGTCCCTCAGCGACGCTGGCGGCCCCGTCGAGTCGCCTGCCGCGCGCTTCCTGCAGTACCGTTTGACGTTTACACGAGCCGCGGACGGCGGCTCACCGGAGCTGAGAATGCTGGATATTGCTTACCTTCCCAAGAATATTGCGCCGAAGGTGCAGCAGATCGACATCGCGCCCTTCAATTACCGCGAGGCGCCGAGTACGTCTGCATTGGAGCGGACTGTCATGCCGTCGGGTTCTCCCGCAACGCTCACGCTGCCGGCAGTGGGCCAGAAAAAGACCATGACCCCCTCGCTTTTGGAAGCGGCCGGGAGCGCGACGCTTCAATACAGTAAAGGTTTTGTGACGGTGCGTTGGAGCGCGAGCGACGCCAACAGCGATCCTCTGGTTTACAAAGTAGAAATCAAAGCCGATCATGCTTCGCGCTGGCAGCTTTTGAAAGACAAGCTGGAAGACCGCTTCTATGCATTCGATTCAGCGGCTCTTCCGGACGGCCATTACACCATTCGCGTGACGGCGAGCGATGCCCCAGGCAATATACCCGTGGACGCGCTGAACGGCTCGCTCGAAAGCGATCCATTCACTATCGACAACACTCCGCCCGAGATCACAAACATGACGGCGGCAACAACTGGTCAGGAGCTGGCGATTGGATTTACCGCTCACGATGCTTTGAGCTGGATCGATAAAGCGGAGTATTCCGTGAACGGCGGAGACTGGGTATTGCTGCAGCCTGTCGGAAAAATAACTGATTCGCAGACTCTGAATTACAAGCTAAGGACGCAGATTGGGCAGGATGTGGCCATCCGCGTTTTCGATGAGGACGACAACGTCGTAGTGAAGCAGGTGCCGGGCAGTTAAAACAGCCGGTCTAATCTTCCGGAAGAATCTCTACCAGAGGGACTTCGAGGTTTGGATTCGAGCAACGCAATGTCCCGTCTTCGACGGCAATAGCTCCGTGCTCTCGCGTCGCGATCCAGGCTTCCCGTGAATATGGATCGATGATCCATATCGTGCCCACACCGAAAGCCAAGGCATCATTAAGGCGCGCTTGAATACGGCTCCAGCGGTCTTCGGGAGAAAGAATCTCGATCCAGAGAACCGGCGGCCGCTGGGTCACTTCATCGTTATCATCGCGCGCGACCAGACAGATATCGGGAATGCGGACACGCGAGCGTGAGACTTGAACGCGCTGCTCAACGAGAACGGGGTATCCGTGAAGGCTCTCGCGGTCAAAAAGCCAGTTGCTCAGCAAAGTTTGCGTTCTACTGTGCTTCCTTTTGCCCACATTCCGCTCCTCTAGGACACCGTCGACGTAATCGCAATCCGGCTCATAGTCAGTATTCATGTACTCGGCGAGAGAAACGTGGACGGCAGCGGTCGCCATACGCCTATCCTAACGTCTTTTTGTCTTGATCACGATAGGCGTGCCTTCAAAGCCGAACTGCTCCCGCAGCCGGTTCATCAAGAAGCGCTCGCTTGAGAAATGCATCTTATCCGCCTTATCGGTAAATACGACGAAGGTTGGGGGACGTATAGATGCTTGCGTGATGTAGTAGATGCGGATATCGCTTTCGAACTTCAGTGTTTCGACGAACCGATTCAATTCGCCCGTGGTGACGCGCTTTGAAGCGGCATCGAAAGACCGCCGGATGCTGGACATAATGCGGCGGATTCCCTCGCCGTTTTTCGCGGAGGCGAAAACTACAGGCGCGTAATCGAGGAATTTGAGCTGGTCGCGCACCAATTCGGTGAAAGCACGTTTGCCCTGGTCATCAGCAGCATCCCATTTGTTGACCACAAGAATGACCGCGCGGCCTTCCTCGTGGGCATAGCCGCCGATGGTGGCGTCGGCGCCAACCACGCCTGCCGTGGCATCCAGCATCAGCAGAACGACGTTCGCCATGCGAATATTGCGCCGGGCCATGATGACGCTCATCTTCTCCGTCATCTCCTCGGTCTTGCCCTTGCGCCGGATGCCCGCTGTATCTACAAAACGATAGATAGTGTTCCCTTCTTCAACCGATTCATCTACCGCGTCGCGCGTGGTCCCGGCCACGGGCGAGACGATGGCGCGCTCTGTTCCAACGAGTGCGTTGAGCATGGTTGATTTCCCTACATTCGGCCTGCCGATGATCGCGACTTTGATGCGGCGCTTCCCGCCCTCCTGCTCTTCTTCCAACTCGGCTTCATTCTTTGGGAACGGAGCCGTGACGTACTCCAGAAGTTCGTCCAGCCCCAGCCGGTGCTCAGCCGAGACCGGAAAAGGATCCCCAAGCCCCAGCGAATAGAACTCAGGAACCAGGTTTTCGCGGGCCTTTGTGTCGATCTTGTTTACGACCAGCGTGAGGGGCTTGTTCAACGGCCGGAGCAGTTTGGCCAACTCGCGATCAGCGGAGGTGATCTCCGTTCTGCCGTCGATGACGTAGAGAATATGCGAAGCCAAATCCAGGGCGACGTGTGCCTGCCTGAGAATCTGGGTCGGAATGAGTGCGTCGTCGTGTGGGATGATGCCGCCCGTGTCAATCAGCCCGAAGCGCTTTCCGCGGTAGTCCGCTTCACCGTAGATGCGGTCGCGCGTGATGCCAGGCTCGTCTCCGACGATGGATCGCCGGTTGCCGAGGATGGCATTGAAAAGCGTCGATTTGCCGACGTTCGGACGCCCTACGATCACAACTGCTGGTATGGGTTCGTCTGCCGCCATTTCAGCGCCGGTGCCGCAATGAGCGCGGCCGCGTGAACGGCACAAACTCCTGCATGAAATTGTAAGCGGCGTCCGCGCCAAGCCCAATGAACGCTCGGACGACACCGTCGGTAACCGATCCGGTGCTGGCCGGCTGCCAGACGTTTGTAAACTGGCCGCCCGCGAACTGGCTAATCACGCGCCCATATGCGAAGGACGAGTTCCCGTTATCGGTTTTGCAGATGAACACCTGCTTGGCCGCATTCCACGCCCGCTGCTTCTTGGTTTTATCTTCAGAGGGGAAATACCGCGGATCTTCGTGCAACGCGGATTCCAGGACGAACGCAAAACTCTGGCGCGACAGGTTGCCCGCAACCCCCGAGCCGTATCGGGTGGCATAACCCTGTACTCCTTGTCCCCATTCGTGGGGCGCGTTCCTGGCCTGCCCGATGGCTGCACCAATCAGCGACCCGCCTAGTCCTCGTAATCCGAAACTCTGAACCACGCGATAGTCGAACTTGTCGGCGACCGTGAAGGGCGGCGCGGAAATGGTGTTCGGAAGGTCGCTGCCTGGCGGGTTCTGATTCGGCTGCGCGAGTTGCCCCGGCTGAGGTGGCGTTGCCTGTGGGCTATTTCCAGCAATGAGCGCCGGCGCGAAGATCAGCGTGAGCAACGCGGCCGCCGTCCGCAATCCTGAAAGCAACATCTAGCTATTTGTATGGTAGCTTCAGCACTAAAGATTAGGATGCCAGCCTCACAGTCCTGGATCTTGGAAGAGGCGAATGCCGGCGATACCCTCAGCCCCCGCGCGCATGCATTCGCCCGCGTTCTCCCAAGTGACTCCGCCCAGGGCGTAGACGGGCTTACCAAGCTGGCAGGCAACTTTGAGCGCGTCGAGACCAACCGGGGCTGCTTTGCCTGGGGTCTCGAACACAGGTCCAAACGTAACGAAGTCCGCGTCGCTAGCCCTGATTTCGGTGAGCGCGTGACAGGAGCGGGCAACCACTAGGCCGGGAAGAGTCTGGCGCGGCGCGTTTGCGGGAAGATGCACGCCGTCCGCTCCTGTGGCTGCCGCTATATCGGCCCGCGAATTGAGAAGGATTCTGGTCGGCAAGGGTGTGCGGATCTCATTTCCGCGCACTTCGAGGACGGCGAGAGTGAATTCAAAGAGCTCCCTCGCGGTTATGTCTTTCTCGCGGATCTGAATGAAGTCGACACCAAGGTGCATCTGGTCCCGGATCACCTCAAGTAACGGGCGGAAGCCGCCGACTGATTTACGATCCGTGATGTAGTAGCGCTTCATCGATTCTTATTTTCCGACGAAGTAGACCGAGGAAGGCGGAATTTCAACAGTCAACCGGTCACTGCCTTGCAGATTCCGGTATTCAGATTCGCTCACCGTCGCCGTTACGCCGTGCTCAAACAGTAGACGAACACCGCTGGAAGACGCCGTTTGCCCGAACAACCGTAGGCTGAGGCGGTTGGGAAGCGGCCGGCTATCATACGGCCCAACTCTGAACTCAGACCAGGGCACGCACAGGAAACCGCGATCGCCGATCAAGCGGCCGGGAAAATAGGACGCCTCTACTTGGAATTCGAATACGCGAAGACGGCTGGTGTTGCGTGTCGGGTCCAGGGCTTCTATTTCAGCAGGCAGGATGTTGTAGATTCCGAGCGCATGGGCTATCTCCGTACTGGCTGGGCGCGTGAAGACGGAATCGCGGCTGCCGCATTGAGTGAAACGCCCGTTTTCTATCAGGCAAACATAATCGGCAAGCCGGAAGCACTCTTCGAGATCGTGCGTGACCAGCAGGATGGGAACGCTCAACTGTTCGCGCGTGCGGCGCAGTACGTCGTAGAAACTTTCCCGAAGACGGATATCCAGACCGCGGGCGGGTTCATCGAGCAGCAGTAGACGGGGCTCGTTTACCAGAGTTCGGGCGAGCGCTGCGCGCTGCTTCTGGCCGCCAGACAATTGCATTGGCTTGCGCCCGGCGAGATCGCTCAGTTCGAACGCCTCGAGCAGTTCATTGATCCGGCGATGGCGGATAAGCCTGCCGTTTGCCGCAGATCGCGAGGCGGCTGCAAAACGCAGATTTTGCCGGATGGTCATGTGAGGAAACAGGGCGTGGTCCTGGAAGATGTAGCCGCAGCGGCGCTCCCGCGGCGGAAGGTGGACGTGCGTGGCGGCATCGAAGAACAGATCATCGTTCACCAGGATGCGGCCCTCGTCCGGACGCGCAAAACCGCCCAGGCAATTGAGGATCAGAGTTTTGCCGGCTCCGCTTGGGCCGAACAGGACGGTGATGCCGGATTCGGCGCGAAGGTGTACATTCAGCTCAAATGAACCGGCGTCCGCGATTGCAGGCAGCCGCTTGATGAGGCGGGCGTCGATGCTCATTCAGGCATTTCCCGCGAAGGTCTTGAACGTAGGCGCATCACGATACGGTTATGCGGTAGTCGCCGGACGAGTCCTGCGCGAAAGGTAACCAGCAGGCCAGAGCAAGCCCAGGGCGAGCGCCGAAACAACCACCACCAGCACACGCGCCAGCGTCCCATCACCTGATTCGACCGCGTCGTAGATAGCGACTGAAAGCGTCTGGGTACGGCCAGGTATGTTGCCGGCGACCATAATGGTTACGCCGAAGTCGCCTAGTGAGCGGGCGAAGCTGAGTGCCGCGAGCGAACTCAATCCGCGCCAGGCAAGCGGAAGAGTAACTCGCCAGAAAGTACGCCATTCGGATGCGCCCAGGCTTTGCGCAGCCCATTCGAAACGGTAATCGACGGTCTCAAGGACGGCCGTAGCTGCCTTAATATAGATGGGGGCTGAATGCAGGAAGGCAGCCACAACGGCAGCCTGCCAGGTAAAGACGAGCGGCTGGCCAAAGGCAGACTCGTAGAGATGCCCGAACGGCGATGCCCGGCCAGCGATGACCAGCAGATAATAGCCGAGCACGGTGGGCGGCAAAACAAGCGGCAAAGTTATCAGTGAGTCAAGCAGGTGCTTGCCGCGGAAGCTTTTGTGCGAAAGGAGATAGGACACCAATGTGCCGAGTGCGAGTACGCACACGGTGGCGATAGCTGCGACTCGCAAACTGAGCCAGAGCGGGAACCAGTCAATAGCAAGCAGCGCCAGCATACTCTCCCTAATCGCCTACAGATTCGAGTTCTTGAAAACGATCCAGCAAATGATCACAGGCACAGACAGTGAGCGCGCCGGAGCCGACGACAATCGCATCTATTTTACGTGCTTCGTATACTGGAGCGGCACGAACCCTTTTGGGAAGCATCTAATAACTGTGCCTGATCCCTTCAGCACTCGAAGGCATGTACGACCTGGAAACAGCCGAACCGTTTCCGGTAAAATCATGCGGGCTCCTGAGACAGCGCGCTTCTTGAGAAGAGCGGCGCCGGCTTTTTTTCGGGAAGTGTCGAAGGAGTATAAGCGCGAGAGCGTGCCTGCCCCAAACCACCCTGATCCCTCTACATGGCCGGACCGGGGCCTGCATGCTGCCTGGCTGGGTCACAGCACGGTATTGCTGAAGCTGGATGGCTTTACGGTGTTGACGGACCCGGTGTTCAGCGCGCGAGTGGGACTGAGTTTCGGGCCAATGACGCTGGGCATCAAGCGTATGGTGGACGTGGCCGCGCCCTTGTCGACTCTTCCGGCCATCGATTTGATTCTCCTGTCCCACGCGCATATGGACCATTTCGATTTGCCGAGTTTGCGCCTGCTTGAGAATTCGCATACGCGCGTGGTTACGGCGACGCGCACCTCGGATTTGCTAAGGGCGCGACGCTATGCGCAGGTGAACGAGCTGGGCTGGAATGAGAGACTGCAGGCCGGTCCGGCGCGCGTGACCGCGTTTGAAGTCGCCCACTGGGGCGCCCGCATGCGCAGCGACGTCTTCCGCGGCTACAACGGCTATCTTCTAGAGATTGGGGCATACCGGATTGTCTTCGGAGGCGACACCGCGTACACGGACTGCTTCAAACAGTTGAGATCGAGCACGCGAGTGGATCTCGCGATTATGCCGATCGGCGCCTACGATCCGTGGATCCGTGTTCACTGTAACCCGGAACAGGCTTTAGTAATGGCTAACGACGCCGGCGCTGAATTTATTCTGCCGGTTCATCATCAAACCTTTCGATTGGGCCGTGAAGGGCAATACGAACCGATCGAGCGTTTGCTGGCCGCGACCGGGGCCGGTACGGAACGCGTGTGCCTGCAAGGCATCGGCGAGGAATTTCACCTTTGATAGGTGCGGCGAGGTTACAAAAGCCGTTGCTATACTCGGGTTAATTCTGCGCGCTGGAGTGGCGGAACTGGCAGACGCACCGGACTCAAAATCCGGCGACCTTCACTGGTCATGTGGGTTCGACCCCCACCTCCAGCACCACTGACCACTCAACTACTTACAAGAAATCTGCAGGCTCGATAACCTCAACCGCATCAAAGCGCTTGAAATCCGCTCCGTTGAACGTAAGAAGCTGCTTCACTCCATGCACCTGCATAATGGCCACGACATGCGCATCATGCGCCTGCTTCCCTGACACCTCGTGCGCAACGACGATGCGCTGCCACGTTTCCAGCACTTCCTGACGATAGGGGAGAAGACGAAATAAACCCAGCAACGCTGTAATCTCCGCTGCGGCCCGCGCTACGGAAAGGCCCAGTCCGTTTTCACTCGCCGGGCGCGTGGCCACCGACCAGAACTCAACGACGTTCTGCGGTGCGATGCAGAGAATTTCCTGACGGCCCCCGAGCTTCGCCAAGGCGCTTTCGAGTGTCAGGTAATGCGGCGCAGACGTCTGCAGCGACCGCAGCAGGATATTAGCATCGGCAAGAATCACTGTCGCAATCGGCTATCAATCGTACATGGAATCGCGGCTTACGGCTTGATCCGGCAGCACCGGCAGGTTGTCGCGGTCATGGCTGTGCGCCCATGTCCTGAACGCGCGCATCCATTCTTCGGCGTCAAGCTCCGTCCCATCGGCGGCAGGCCGAGCCGCCACAAGCATCTCGCGCACCAGTTCATCCACCGGCAGCCCACGCGCCTGTGCTTCGGCAAGATACGCCTGTTCCACTTGTTGCGGCAAATTGAGCGTTACGGTCATAAGCGAATCCCTAATTCCAAAGTATCCTGTCTAGGCGGAGGCGCGATGTTGCCACGGCCCCACCAGCCCCGGCCTCCAGCGTGGCGCTCGGGTTGCTTCGATCGTGTCACACCCAGCCCGGGGGCGGCAATGACGGCACGGCCCTTTGCCAATAGGTGCTTCGAAAACTTTCGCATTTTCCGTAACGAAGCCCTGTACCCGGCGTCGATGGAGTGCTGCACTGAAGGAGGCAACAACCTCATGGCGATTCAGTCGCTTCAACCGCCGCTAACGCGCAAACCTGCCGTTTCCGAAGTTCACATCCTCTGGATAACGGCGGGCCTGAGTTGCGACGGGGACAGCATCTCTGTCACCAACGCGGAACAGCCCAGTATTGAAGATGTCTTAATGGGCGCAATTCCCGGACTCCCCAAAGTCCATCTGCATAATCCGGTTCTGGCCGTAGAAGTCGGTGACGAGTTCATGAAGTATTTCTATCAAGCCGAACGAGGCGAACTTGACCCGTTCGTACTAGTCGTCGAAGGCTCGATTCCGAACGAACGGATTAAGAATGAAGGCTATTGGGCCGCGATGGGCACGGACCACAACACCGGGCAGCCGATCACCACCTGCGAATGGATTGACCGTCTGGCTCCGAAGGCTTGGGGCGTTATTGCAGCAGGCACCTGCGCCACGTACGGCGGCATTCACGCGATGGCCGGGAATCCCACCGGGTGTATGGGATTGGCCGACTATCTCGGCACCTCGTGGCGATCGGCGGCGGGTCTGCCGGTAGTGAACGTTCCGGGATGTCCCGTGCAACCCGACAACATGATGGAAACGGTTCTATATCTTCTCTATCAGGCTGCGGGGCTGTCTCCGATGATTCCCCTGGACGAACAATTGCGGCCTACGTGGCTGTTCGGAAAAACCGTCCATGAGGGATGCGACCGGGCCGGGTATTACGAACAAGGAGATTTTGCGCACGAGTATGGATCGCCCAAATGCCTCGTGAAGATCGGCTGCTGGGGCCCGGTGGTAAACTGCAACGTCACGAAGCGAGGCTGGATGCGCGGAATCGGCGGATGTCCCAATGTGGGAGGCATCTGCATTGCCTGTACGATGCCGGGTTTTCCCGACAAATTTATGCCTTTCATGGATCAGCCGCCCGGAGCGAGCCTATCCTCCGTTATGGTGGTCAGCTACGGGTCGTTAATCCGATCGCTCCGATCCATCACCAGCGCAACCGGCAACAAAGAACCCAAGTGGCGGCACGCTGGACCCAAATTAACCACCGGCTATCAACCGACAAGCTACTGACAAGGAAGCGAAGAACATGGCGACAATCACCGAGCCTTTGACCGGTACGGAGCGAAAAAGCAGGAATCTGGTCGAAATGAATTGGGATCCGATTACTCGGATCGTCGGCAGCCTGGGCATCTTTACCAAGATTGACTTTGAAAATAGAGAGGTGGCCGAGTGCTACAGCACTTCGTCCATCTTCCGCGGATATAGCATCTTCATGCAGGGCAAAGACCCCCGAGATGCCCCGTTTATCACCAGCCGGATCTGCGGGATTTGCGGGGACAATCACGCGACGTGCGCGGTCTATGCCGCGAACATGGCGTTCGGATGCAAAACACCGGAATTGGGCGAGTGGATCATCAACCTGGGTGAAGCGGCCGAATACATGTTCGACCACAACCTGTATCAAGACAACCTGGTCGGGGTCGATTTCTGCGAGCAAATGGTGAAACAGACCAATCCGGGACTTTTGGCGAAGGCCGAGAGCACGCCGGCGCCGAACGCGGACAAGCACGGATACAAAACCATAGCGGGAATCATGCGAGCGCTAAATCCTTTTAGCGGCGAGTATTACCGCGAAGCGCTCCAAATGAGCCGCCTCACCCGCGAGATGTTCTGCCTCATGGAAGGGCGGCACGTCCATCCGTCCACTCTGTATCCGGGCGGCGTCGGCACGGTCCCGACGATTCAGGTATTCACGGATTATCTGGTTCGCTTGATGAAGTATGTCGAGTACCTGAAGAAGGCGGTGCCGCTGCATGACGACCTTTTCAATTTCTTTTACGAAGCGCTGCCTGGGTATGAGCGTGTAGGACAGCGGCGCATTCTGCTGGGCTGCTGGGGCTCCTTCAACGATCCAAGCGCCTGCGATTACAGGTACGAGAACATGGGCGATTGGGGCCGCGCTATGTACGTGACACCCAGCGTCATTGTTGACGGCAAGGTGGTAACCAACGACCTGGTCGACATCAATCTCGGAATGCGGATATTGCTTGGCAGTTCTTACTATAACGATTGGGAAAATAGCGGGGAGACCTTTGTCAAGACCGATCCGCTGGGCAATACGATCGACAAACGGCACCCGTGGAACCAGACCACCACACCGAAGCCGCAAAGGCGCGACTTCAAGGGAAAGTACACGTGGGTGATGTCGCCGCGCTGGTTTGATAAGAATACGGGTGAACATCTGGCTCTGGATACCGGCGGCGGTCCAATCGCCAGGTTGTGGGCGACAGCGCTGAACAATTTGGTGGACATCGGGTATATCCAAGCTACGGGCCACAGCGTCAAGATCAATCTGCCGAAAAGCGCACTGCTTCCCGAAGTTCAGTTTGAGTGGAAGATTCCGCAATGGAGCAACGCGATTGAGCGCGACCGGGCGCGCACGTACTTTCAAGCTTATGCCGCCGCTGCAGCCTTCTATTTCCTGGAGAAAGCCATGAACGCCGTGCGCGAAGGACGAACCAGGACATGGGCCGATTTCAAGGTCCCGGACGAGGCTATCGGCTGCGGGTTCCATGAAGCTGTTCGAGGAGTACTATCGCATCATGTGGTTATACGCGACAGGAAAATCGCGAATTACCACCCTTATCCGCCGACCCCGTGGAACGCTAGCCCGCGCGATGTATACGGCACGCCGGGACCGTATGAAGACGCGATTCAGAACACTCCCATCTTCGAAGAAAACGGTCCGGAGAACTTCAAGGGCATCGATATCATGCGGGCGGTGCGAAGCTTCGATCCCTGCCTGCCCTGTGGGGTTCACATGTATCTAGGCAATGGGAAAGTGCTCCGGACAGAGCACTCATCGCTGTCGGGCGCTCATTCTTAGCAAGGAGATTGCGTTGGCACACACTAAGAAATCGGAAATATCGTCTCACACGGCCGGCACAAACCGCGGGGAGGAAATGCGGCAGCGCAAAGGTCCCGAGCCGGGGCGTGAGCACGGCGGCCGCACCGCGCGGGATTCCACCAGCATCGATCCGAAAAGCAAGGGGCCCATAGATCCGCGCATGCCGAACATGCCGCCGGCCTGATCGCAGGAACGCGGCGTCGGGAGGCAATGAATGGCAAATGAGGAGGTCCGCTCGCAAGAGTGGATTGACCGGATAGAAGAACTCGTTCACCGGGCGGAATCCGTCGAGGATCCGAAGCTGCGCGGCATCGCGGTGGATTTACTCCAGGCCGTTCTGGCCTTTCACGCTGCCGGCTTGGAACGGATATTGGAAATTGCCGCCGCATCCGGCCCCCTAGGAGAGGAAATCATAGATCGGGTGGCCGCTGACGATCTCGCCGGCAGCTTGCTCCTGCTGCACGGACTCCATCCCGACGATCTCGAGACCCGACTGAACCGCGCGGTTGAAAAACTGCAAGTCATGTTGGGCTCTCGCGGCGCTACCGTCGCACTTGTTGCTATCGAAGAAAACACCGTGCGGCTGCGCGTTGACACTAATCGCGTGTGGTCGGGCGCGCCAGTAAAAGCATCCGTCGAAGCGGCAATTTATCAGGCTGCGCCGGAGATTGCGAACGTCATCGTAGAAGGATTCCGCGAGCCGGCGATGGCGAATTTCGTGCCCTTGGCAAATCTGGCCGGTGCGCGTTTATGAGTTCCACACTGCAGCGGGCAGCGCCGCGCGGACTGGCGTCACTGCGAAGGTTCGTACAGAAGGCGCCTGCGGTGGAGGTTTGCGAGCTTTGTGCCGCCCGTCTTTCCGAACAACACCAGCATCTGGTCGAACCCCGGAGCCACCGCATTCTTTGTGCCTGTGACGCTTGTGCCATTCTGTTTAGCGGCGACGGCAGCACACAATACGGCCGCGTTCCCCGCGATGTCCGGCTACTGGATGATTTTCGCCTGGATGATGCCCTTTGGAACAGTCTCATGATTCCTATCGGCTTGGTTTTCTTCTGCACGTCGAGTGTGTCCGGTCAAATTGCCGCGCTATATCCCAGCCCTGCGGGTGCAACGGAATCCACCATCGATGCCGAATTGTGGGAGGAGATTGTCGAGTTCAATCCGGTGCTAAAGACGATGTGCCCCGAGACCGAGGCTCTGCTTGTCAATCGCACCAATCAGGAACGCGAATACTATCTGGCGCCGATTGATGAATGCTACAGGCTGACCGGGTTGATCCGGAAGCACTGGTCGGGATTCTCGGGCGGCAGCGCGGTCTGGGAAGCGGTTGGGGATTATTTTGCCGCTCTGAAACAGCGCTCTCGTCCGGTACCGGTGGAAGCTCATGCCTGATCTCGGTTTTGAAATCGTCGACGTGCAACCCATGCGCGATCCGGAGGCGCCGGCGCTGAGTTTTCACTTGCGCGTGACGAACCGCGTGAGCGAAGAGCCTATCCACGCCATTCTGCTGCGCTGCCAGATTCAGATAGAGACGCCGCGACGCCGCTATACCTCGCAAGAACAGGAGGCGCTTCGCGATCTGTTCGGTGAACCGGAACAGTGGGCGCAAACCCTGCGTTCCATGCTGTGGGCGAATATCGCCGTGAACGTTCCTTCGTTTACCGGCAGCATCATCTATCCCGTTCCTATACCCTGCGCCTTCGATCTTGCGGTTGGGAGCACAAAATATTTCCATGCGCTCGAGGGCGGCGAGGTTCCCATCACGTTTCTGTTCAGCGGTAATGTGTTCTATGATGCTGGCGCGGTGGGACTTCAAATGGCGCCGGTGCCGTGGAGTAAGGAAGCCCGGTTTCGTCTACCGGTCCAGGTCTGGCATGAGGTGACGGATCTCCTCGAAGTGTTATGAACTCAGAGCTGGTGGACAAGATCGCCCGGGCCGTTTTATACGAGGGCTATCTTCTCTATCCCTATCGACCTTCGGCTTTGAAGAATCGGCAGCGCTGGAATTTTGGCGTGTTGTATCCGGAGTCCTGGATTGCGACCCAGACTGGCTCCGATCGCTCGTACTTTCAAATGGAGTGCCTGGCATTTGGCGGCGCGCACTCGCGGCTCGATGTTACCGTCCGGTTCTTGCATGTTATGTCGCGCGGAAGCGGTGAGAAGAGTTGGCAGGAGGCGATTGAACGCAGTGTTCAAATCTGTGACCTCACTTTTGGCGGGATGTTGAATCCACACCGGGAAAGATTCTCCTTTCCGGGCGCCGAATGGACTGAGCAGGGGATCGCTTACCGGAAAGAGTTGCTCGAGGGCGAGATTTCCGTATCCGCAGCAGCCCTGCGAAATGGCGTTTTTCGAGTGACTGCTCGTGTCCGAAATACGGCTGCTTTCGACGGGTTAAATCGTGAAGAAGCGTTGCTGCGCTCTCTGGCCTCCGCTCACGCAGTGCTCACAGTAGGCGATGGCGAGGTCGTATCTCAAACAGATCCGCCGGATTCGCTCCGCGAAGCAGCAGCAGGCTGCGACAACTCAGGAGTGTGGCCGGTGCTTGTAGGCGAAAAGGGCGCGCACGATACGGTGTTGGGCTCTCCCATCATCCTGCCGGACTACCCGCAAGTCGCTCCCGAAAGCGCCGGCGATCTGTTCGATGCAACCGAGATCGATGAAATCCTGAGCCTTCGCATTCTGACCATGACCGATACTGAAAAGGCCGAAATGCAGGAATCGGACGAACGCGCCAGGCAGATTCTGGAGAGGCTGGATACGAATCCCGCCGGCCATCTGATGCAATTACATGGCGTGATACGCGAAATGCGTCCCGAATCCGGCATCAACCTTTGGAATCCATCGAGCCCTTGGGCGGAAGGTCCGCAGCTGACCAGCACGCAAATTCATGGAGTCGATCTGGAGAAAGGAAGTCGTGTTCGGCTCCGGCCAAGCAGACGCGCCGATATTTTCGATACGCTGCTCGAGGGCAGAACCGCTGTGGTCGAAGCTATCGAGCAAGATTATGAAGATAACGTGCATTTAGCAGTGGTCCTGGAAGATGATCCGGGACGCGATTTAGGCGAGATGCGGCAGGCTGGCCACCGGTTTTTCTTCTCCGCCGCGGAAGTGGAGCCGCTGCCATGAGTAACTGCGTCCTCATAGCGGGTATTGGAAATATCTTTCATGGCGACGATGCATTCGGTGTGACGGTTGCACAAAGGCTTGCCGCGTACGATTGGCCGGAAAGTGTACATGTGGTGGATTTTGGCATACGGGCCATCGATCTTGCATTTGCTTTTCTTGAGGGCTACGAACTCACGATTCTGGTGGATGCGACTGCCCGCGGCGGCGCACCGGGCACCCTTTATGTGATCGAGCCCGATCTGGATGCTCTCAAGAACCCAGGCGAGGCGTGCGTAAATTCACACGGCCTGGATCCGGCCAAAGTTCTCGTGCTGGCTAAGAGCATGGGCGCTCGTTTTAAGCGAACTTTGGTGGTTGGCTGTGAACCGCTGGTGCTCGAGAACGAGGAAGATGGTCATATCGGCCTCAGCAAAGCTGTTGAGGCCGCGGTCGACCCAGCTATCGAGATGATCCGGACACTGGTTAAGGAATTTGAAAGTAATCAACAAACACTTGTATACGCGGAAGCCGGGGAGGGCTATTGAATGAACGCATTAAAGGTTATGGGAATCCTATTTGCTGCAGCGGTGGTTGCGGGCATCGCAATGAATTTCGGAGATCTGAGGCGTTACATCAAAATTGAGGCGATGTAGGAGTTCACAATGTGCCTGGCGATACCGGCCAAAATTGTTGAACTTTGTCCAGATGAACAGAGCCGCGCGGTAGCGGAGGTGGTCGGAGTGCGGCGTCATATCGATACAGGACTGCTGGCCGACGACCCTCCCCGGAAAGGCGATTGGGTACTGATCCACGTGGGCTTCGCAATGAGTAAGATCAGCGAAGAGCAGGCTCACGATCAGATAAGAACGCTTACCATGTTGGGCGAGAGCGCAGCGGCTTTGGAAGAGGTTAAAGGTTACGGGTTGGATGGGCCAGAAGCGTCGTCCTCGCCGTAGGAGAGCCTATGAAATTCGTCGATGAATTCCGCGAACCGGCCGTTATTTCGAAGGCTGCCGACGAGATTCGTCGGCTCGCTGAACCTTCGCGGCACTATCGCTTTATGGAGGTGTGCGGCGGGCACACCCACGCGATCTACCGTTTCGGGCTTAAGGATCTGCTTCCGCCTAATATCGAACTCGTTCACGGGCCCGGTTGTCCGGTCTGCGTTCTTCCAATGGGACGAATTGACGATGGCCTATCCATCGCAAAACAGGCAGGTGTCACTTTCACGGCCTTCGGAGACATGATGCGCGTGCCCGGACGGGAAGGCAGCCCGCTTGAGCACAAGGCCCGCGGCATGGATGTGCGGATTGTTTATTCGCCTTCCGACGCCTTGAAACTAGCGCAGAGAAATCCCGAAAAGCACGTAGTCTTCTTTGCGATCGGGTTTGAGACCACCGCGCCTTCCACAGCCCTCACGTTGATGCGCGCCAAGGCGCAAGGCATTCGCAATTTCTCGGTCTTTTGCAATCACGTTACGATCATTCCGGCAATTCGCGCCATTCTGGACTCGCCCGATATGCGGATCGATGCTTTTATCGGGCCTGGCCACGTATCGACAGTCATCGGGTGCCGTCCATACGAGTGGATCGCGAGGAATGAGGGCAAACCCATCGTGGTTTCCGGCTTCGAGCCTGTTGATGTACTGCAGTCAATCGTGATGCTGCTGGAGCAGCTCAAAGCGGGCGAAGCGAGAGTCGAAAATCAATACAGACGAGTTGTGCCATGGGAAGGCAATCGCGCGGCTCTAAAAGCAATGGCCGAAGTATTTGAATTGCGTCCTTACTTCGAATGGCGCGGTATGGGCTTCATCTCTCAATCCGCGCTGAAACTTCGCAACAGCTATGCCGAGTGGGATGCGGAGCGCCGGTTCGCTGTACCAGGCGTGCGGGTGACAGACCCCAAGGCGGCGCAATGCGGCGAGGTGCTCAAAGGCGTTCTGAAACCGGTACAATGCAAACTTTTCGGAAAGGAGTGTACGCCTGAGCGCCCGGTGGGTGCGCTGATGGTTTCTTCCGAGGGGTCATGCGCCGCTTACTACAATTACGCCCACCGCAAGAGCGAGATTCTGACCCAGGTTGCTGTCTCGGCTTGAGGAGGAACGCGAAGTGAGCGTTGCGCTCCCTAAGGTCCGGTTCCGGGATCCGCAGATCGAGATGGCGCACGGCGCCGGAGGTAAGGCGAGCCGGAGGCTAATCGAAGGACTCTTCGCTCCGCTGCTGTTTGGCTCTTCACTGGAGCCGTTGGGTGATGCAGCGCATATCGACATCAACGGAACGCGAATCGCCATTACGACGGACAGCTTCGTCGTTAAGCCGTTAAGCTTTCCGGGAGGATCCATTGGCGAGCTTGCAGTAAACGGAACAGTCAATGATCTTGCCGTTTCTGGAGCCAAAGCAGAGGCGCTGGTGGTTACGTTTGTATTAGAGGCGGGGCTGCCAACGGAGATGCTGGAAGCCGAGGTTCGCGCCATGGCCAAGGCCGCGGCGGAGGCAGGAGTCGTGATCCGCGGCGGCGATACCAAAGTGGTCGAACATGGCAAGGCCGACCGGATGTACATCACAACTTCGGGAATCGGCCGGATGATTCCGGGTTTGACCATCGCGCCTGGCTCGGTTCGGCCCGGCGACAAAGTGCTTTTGAGCGGTCCGGTTGGCGACCATGGCATCACTATCCTGCTGGCGCGCGGAGAACTCGACCTCGAAGCCGATCTTTGTTCCGATACCCGCTCTGTCCTTCCACTGATAGAAGCGCTGGCGCGGGCGGCTGGACCGGGCATTCGCTGGATGCGTGATCCCACTCGCGGCGGCGTGGCAACTTCACTCAATGAGCTTGCGCGAGACTGCAACCTCTGCATGTTTCTTTTCGAAGATCGTATACCGGTCCGGGATGCGGTTCGGGGCGCGTGTGAACTGCTTGGGCTTGATCCGCTTCATATCGCAAATGAGGGCCAGTTCCTCGCGGTGATCGCGCCGGAAAGCGTCGAAGCCGCGCTTGGGGCCCTTCATGCCGCGCCGGGCGGCCACGAAGCTGTGATCATCGGCGAAGTTCGCGAGCAGCCATCCGCGACCGTTTTGGGAGAAACCGGTTATGGAGGCACACGGGTGATCGACATGCTTGTGGGCGATCCCCTTCCACGCATCTGCTGATATGTTGACCAACCGCTCTACTCTGGCAGCCCGTGTTGAAGAAGCATTTATCGAAAGGAATGAACTATTCGGCGGCTTCTTCGATCGGGAATCTCAACGCCTGGCTTCGGCTTGCCGCGACATGTCCGACCGTTTTCTGGAAGGCGGGCGGCTACTCGCCTTTGGACGCGGCCCCTACGCCAGTGACGCACAGCACGTTTCGGTCGAATTCGTTCACCCGGTGATCGTTGGCAAGCGCGCTCTTCCCGCGCTTGATTTATCCATTTCGTTTGCCGCTTGGATCGAGGCGATTGCACGTCCCGAAGATATCGTGATGGGTTTCGGCCCGCCTGAGGGCGATCCTGAAGCTCAGGCATCGCTCGATGCAGCAGAACAGCGCGGCGCCATGACGTTCGCGCTGCCCGGTCAGGGATCTTACTCGTTCAACTCTGTCACTCCGGATCCGTTCATGCACCAGGAGATGATTGAGATCCTCTATCACACGCTGTGGGAAACGGTACACGTCTTCTTCGAGCACCGCGAACTTGGGCACGATGTCGGCGAAGCGGGCTTCCTTTATCCGTTTCTTGGTCAGGAAAAACAGCAGACCACAGCCGTTGTCGACGAGGTAGCTGCGTCCATTCGAATGAAAGTGGATGAAGACGCAAAACTGCGCGAACGGGTGGCAACTGAAGAATCCGAGCAGATTGCGAATGCGGCTTTAGCTATTCGGGCCAGGTTAAAGCAAGGGGGCAAGCTGATCCTGTTTGGAAACGGAGGCTCAGCGACGGATGCGAACGACTGGGCGCTCGACTGCATTCTTCCGCCGGCCGGCTACACACCCGTCCCGGCAATTTCGCTGTCCCTGGAGCCGGCCAACCTCACCGCACTCGCGAATGATATTGGAACGGAGGTGATCTTTTCCAGACAGCTAATCGCACAAGCTCGCGAAAACGATGTTGCCATTGGCATCTCCACCAGCGGCGGATCGCGAAACATTGTGATGGCGCTCGAAGAGGCTCGCAAACGCAATCTCCTGACCATCGCATTGGTCGGTTACGACGGCGGCGAAATCCTTCGGCGCGGTCTGGCCGATCACGCCCTCATCGTTCGCTCCGATTACATTCCTCGCATTCAGGAAGTGCAGGCCTCCATTTACCACGTAGTGCGTGAACTGCTAGAGCTGACTCATCATGACGACGCTTGAACTCTACGGAACCGCGGCCTGCCCGTACACACGAGAAATCCGTGAATGGCTCGAATGGAAGGGCCGCGATTTCGTGGAGTATGATGTCGAGCTCGATCCCGAAGCCTTGAAGAGAATGCACGCCGCTACGGGGGGCCAGCGCACCGTGCCCGTACTGATGGAAGACGGGCGAGTAGCCCAGATCGGCTGGCAGGGCCGTGGCTGTGTGGTGGCGAAAGGACCGGGTGAATGACAGGCGCCGCGCTATCCATCCGGGTTCGCGGCACCGTGCAGGGCGTCGGGTTCCGCCCGTTCGTGTTTCGCCTGGCACACGCAAACGGCCTGGCAGGTTGGGTGCTGAATCAGCCGGACGGCGTTGATATCCACATTGAAGGTGATGAGTCCCGTCTTGACGCGTTCGTTTCGGCTCTCAGCTCGCAATCGCCGCCCGCGGCGGAAATCACCGCTATTGACGTCAGGCGCTCCGAAGCGTCCGGCCTGAGCGAATTCACCATACGCGAGAGCCGCCGGAACGGGCATCCGTCTGTTCGCATCTCGCCCGACCTGCCCGTGTGCAGCGCTTGCCTTTCTGAACTTTTCGAAGCCTCCGACCCGCGCTACTGGTATCCGTATATAAACTGCACCAACTGCGGCCCGCGTTACACCATCGTCGAGCGCCTTCCTTACGATCGCCGCAACACCTCGATGGAGCGCTGGCCGCTGGACGATCTTTGCGCCGCGCAGTATCATGACCCTGCCGATCGCCGGTTTCACGCGCAGCCCGTAGCCTGTTCCAACTGCGGTCCGCATTATTTTCTTGAATCGAATGGCGAGGTGCTGCGCGGAGATGCGCTGTCGATTAAGCATGCCGCCAATTTGCTAAGTTCCGGACGCATTGTCGCCATTAAGGGGATCGGCGGATATCATCTGGCTTGTGACGCGCGAAATGCCGATGCGGTTCGTACGCTGCGCCAACGCAAGTACCGCAAGGAAAAGCCGTTCGCGATCATGGTCCGGACCGTTGCGATTGCCCGCGAGCTGGCAGAATTGTCGAATGAAGCCGAGACACTGCTTGCGTCTATCGCGCGGCCGATTGTTCTGGTCCCGGCGAGAACTCAACTCTCCGAAGTCGCTCCTGAAAATCACGAGCTCGGGTTGATGCTGCCCTATGCGCCTTTGCATCACTTGCTGTTCGCCTCCGGCGCGCCTGAAGCGCTGGTCTTGACGAGCGCAAATCGCTCCAGCGAGCCGATCGCATACGAAGATGAAGACGCGCGCCACCGCTTGTCCGGAATTGCGGACGCATTCCTGATTGGCGAGCGGCCCATCGCGCGCCGTGTGGATGATTCCGTGGCTCGAATGGGAGCCTTCGGTCCGGTAATCCTGCGCCGCTCTCGCGGGTATGCGCCCGGTGCCGTAACAACTCTGCCCACCAACCGCCCCATTCTGGCTCTTGGCGCCGACCTGAAGAACACCATCACTCTGGTAGTGAATGGTCAGGCATTCGTGAGCCAGCACATAGGAGATCTGGATCACTACGAATCGCTCAAATCTTTCCGCGAGACCATACAAGATCTTGTCTCCATGTATCAAGTGGATTGGAAAGACTTACTTGTCGTTCACGACGCTCATCCTCAATACGTATCGACCACGCATGCGGTCGAGCTTTCCGCATGTCGCAAGCTTTCAGTGCAGCACCATCGCGCACATGTCGCCTCTGTACTTGCCGAAAGACAAGCATGGGACAAACGCATTGCTGGCATCAGTTTTGACGGTACGGGCTATGGCGATGACGGGGCCATCTGGGGCGGAGAATTCTTCTTGGGCAGCTTGAGAGAGGGCTGGAAACGCAGGCTGCATCTGAGAACCGCGCTTCTGCCGGGCGGGGACACAGCCGCGCGCGATCCCGCCCAGTGCGCAGCCGGTTTCCTAGCCGGAATGGACGGCCTGCCGGATCTCACTGCCGCGCCCTTTCATTTCCCGCCGCACTATCGGCAATCCGTGGAGTTGGTTCGCAAACGTGTGCGAACGTTTCAGACGACTTCAATGGGACGCCTGTTCGACACGGCTGCCGCTCTGCTCGGCTTTACGCGCAAGATCAGCTTTGAAGGACAGGCTGCCATGTGGCTGGAGCACATCGCGCAGAGTGCGGATCCGTGCGAGGCATATCCCTTCCCGATCATACGAGAGGAACTTGATTTCAGTCCGTTGCTGGAAGCAGTGATTCGCGATCGGGTGCGCGGGCGCGACTGCCCCGTGATAGCCCGAGCGTTTCATGCCGCAATTGCGCAGGGTCTGTGCAGCGCGGCACGTCTGTTGTGTGCGGAAAGCAGCGTTGACACAATCGTGCTCTCTGGCGGTGTTTTCCAGAACGAGCTCTTGCTGGAGGAGATCAAATCGCGTCTGGCGGACGAACCCATCCAGGTCTGGACGAATGCCGCGGTTCCTCCGAACGATGGCGGTATCAGCTTAGGTCAGGTAGCGATCGCTGCTTTCAGCGGTTTCGGTGAACCGAATGCATGAGCTCTCCATCGCAATGAGCATTCTGGAGCTCGCGGAAGAAGAAGCCGAACGCCGCGGCGGAGTCAGTGTGCAAGCAATTTACCTCAAGGTGGGCGCGCTCTCAGGCGTTGATAAGCAGGCGCTGCTCTCCGCATACGAACTAGCAACCGAGCAGACCGCGTTCGCCGGTTGCCAACTGATTGTCGAAGAGATTCCAACCGTCGTCTACTGTTGCAAATGCGAAGCGGAGCGCCCTCTCGCGTCCATTCAGTTGTTTGAGTGCCCTGAATGCGGGGCCCCGACGCCGAACGTTGTGCGGGGCCGGGAGTTGCAAGTTTCAGCGTTGGAGTTGAGTGAATGACAACCACGCCCCGCATCGTAGAGGTCAGACAAAACGTTTTGAAGCATAACGATGAGGTGGCCCGCGAACTACGCCAACAGTTCCAGGATGCCGGCGTGTTCGTTGTCAGCCTGGTTTCGAGTCCCGGCGCTGGGAAAACCGCATTCCTGGAAAAGACGCTCACGCTACTGAAGCAAAAATACTGTCCGGCTGCGCTCGTCGGCGATCTCGCAACCGATAACGATGCCGCGCGCCTGGCCCGAAGTCGGGCGCCTGTCAGGCAGATCAACACAGGCACGCTCTGCCATCTGGAAGCAGCCATGGTGCGAGGCGCGCTCGACGGATGGAATCTCGCCGATCTGGATTTCCTGTTTATCGAAAATGTAGGCAACCTGGTCTGTCCGTCTTCGTACGATCTCGGCGAAGACTTGCGAGTGATCTTGCTTTCGGTAACGGAAGGAGAAGATAAGCCGCTTAAGTATCCGACCATCTTCAACACCGCCGATGTTGCGGTCATCACGAAAATTGACCTGGCGGACGCCGTTGAATTCGACCGCGCCGCGACGCACAGTAACATTCAGGCCGTCCGCCCGGGAATGCGCGTCTTTGAAGTGTCGTCCAGGAGCGGCGAAGGCCTGGACAAGTGGATGGAGTTCGTGACCGAACGGCGTTACTCGCCGAGCTTGTAAGGAAAACCGAATCTTCCAATCAGAATCAGCGGCTTCTCGCTGGGAGGCTGCACCTGAAACGATTCGATTCTGCCGACACGGCTGTTCCGGACAGCTTCCACGCTCCCCAAATACTTGCCGGTTTGCGCCTCGTAGAAGCTCACATTTAGCGAATCTGGATTCTTCCTCCAGCCGAAGACATATTCACCCGGCTTTAAGGAGAGATTTCTCAACTTGATTGGAACCTGGGTAAGGAAGAAGTGTGAATACTTGCCTTCGGCTGAGTACCCTGCGGTGATCAGTACCACGCCCGCAACGAATTTACCTTTCCCATTGGTTATTCCGGATGCGGTTCGAAATTCCGTTTCGATGCGCTCCTTCTCGACCGGAGCGCGCGCCGGGATAATCGTCTTCAGCTCGCTTTCCGTTGCGGGACGCCACGTGCTCATCGCGGAGATGGTGTTCTGGCTTGCCGCGATGAATGGGGCGAGCAGAGTTATGAGGAATAAAATTCGAATCATTGGAATCACGGTAATTCGACGATCCCGCGCTGGAGCGCCGTGGTAGCCGCCTGTGTGCGATCGGAGACGCCCAGCTTGCTGAGGATGCTGTTGATATGTGTTTTGACGGTCGCTTCGGAGATAGACAACGTGTTTCCGATATCTCTGTTGCTATTGCCAGACACGATCAGCTTCAGAACTTCCAGTTCGCGATTGGTAAGCGAGGGGCCGCCCATCCGCTCCGCCAGGCGCTGCGCGATGGGAGCGGGAATGCGCGTCTTGCCCGCATGAACGCCGCGGATGGCCTCCATCAGCTCGTCTCCAAACATGTCTTTTAACAGGTAGCCGCGCGCCCCGGCCTGCAAGGCGCGAAAGATGTTTTCATCGCCATCGAAGGTTGTTAGGACGAGTATGCGAGCGGATGGAAAATCGCGGCGAATATGCGTAATTGCGTCAACGCCGCTCATACCAGGCAGCCGCAAGTCCATGATGGTCACGTCCGGACGGTGCTTTCGGAATAATTCGACAGCTTGCAGGCCATCGGCGGCCTCGGCGACAACGGTCATATCCGAAACGGTCTTAATCAGCGCGACCAAGCCTTGACGCACAACGTTGTGATCTTCCGCGACCAGGATACGGATTGGTTCGTTCAATTGACCATTGCCTCCACGGAAACTGTGGTCCCTTTCCCCGCCGCGGTTTCCACTTTCAGCTCGGCATCTATCTGTTCGGCTCGCTCCCGCATGCCGCGCAGCCCGAAATGCCCGTTCGGGCCGGAACTGTTCGGCACGCCGGCGAAGCCCCGTCCATTGTCCGCGATGGTCATTCGCAATTTTCCGCCCTCGAAGGCCAGCTCCAGATTGATGCGCTCGGCATTTGCGTGGCGAACCGCGTTGGTCAGGGCTTCTTGCGCGATCTTCAAAAGCTCATTTTCCACCTTCGGCGGCAAAGGCCGGTATGCGCCGCGAATCTGCAGCTCCACTTTGGATGCGCCCGATCCCGACACTTGATTTGCCATCCTGGAAAATCGCGCCGCCAGGTCTTCGCCATCCGCCGATTGCGACCGAAGTTCCCAGATGGAGCTGCGCGCGTCCGCGAGGCTCTTGCGAACCAGGACACGCGCCTGATTCAAGTGTTCTCTGGCTGAATCCGTCGAAGAGACGAGCAGCCGCGAGACAATTTCTAACTGAACGGAAACTCCCGCGAATCCCTGCGCAAGCGTGTCGTGAATTTCTCGCGCAATACGGTTCCGTTCCTGCAGCACGGCGTCGAACTGAGCCTCGACCTGTTTGACGCGCCAGCGATAGATGGACCAGGTCAGAAGCGCCAAGGCGGCAAGCATCAGAGCGTCGAACCAATAGGTCTGATAGAAATGCGGCTCCAGGCGAAACGCTATGCTCGCGCCATTCCGATTCCAGAATCCGTCATTGTTGCGAGCCAGCACGCGAAAGCGATAATTGCCGGGCGGAAGATTGGTGTAATACGCGACCCTGCGCGTGCCCGCATCCACCCAGTTACGGTCGAAGCCTTCCAGCCTGTAACGGAAGCGCACTTTTTGCGGCGCGGCAAAACTCAACCCGGTGTATTCGAAGGAAAGCCGCGAGTGGCCTGGCTTAATCGAAGTCAAGGTCGTGGGATCAAGCGTCTGATCGTCGCTAGATACAGATTCGATCACAACGCCCGGCGGAACGCGATTGAGTCGAGGGTGCGGTCCGCTTACGACGGCGACGCCTTTCAGAGTGGCGAACCACAGCGAACCGTCGTCCGCTCTCCAGATGGCCGGGTGGCCACCACTGCTCGATTCGCTAATTCTCAGCCCGTCGCTGGTGCCGTAAGAGATTGCAATCACCGTGTTTTGCCGCCGCATAGCGAATGCGATGAGCTCTTTCCGACTGACACGATAAATTCCAATGTTCGAGGAAATCCAGAGATCCTGGTCGAGGTCCTCGACGATCCCATAAATTGCGCTGGGAAGGTTCAGGCTCGACGGAAAACGCACAAACCTACCGTCAATATACGCATTCAGGCCGCCATCCTGGGTACCAATCCATACGACACCTTCCGTGTCGCGATACAGCGCCGTGATGACGTCGCTCGAGAGGCCGTCTTTGGTTGTGTAGTTCCTCAGTTTTCCATTCTGAAGACGGGTCAGCCCGTCGAGAGTCGAAATCCAGAGACCTCCCCGAGCATCGGCCACGATGGCGCCGACCAAGTCGCTACCCAGGCCATCCGCTTGCCCGTAAACCGTGATCCGGCCATGTTTAAGGCAAGCAAGGCCGCGGCGCGTGCCGATCCAGAGTTGCCCATCGGCACCGGCAAGAATGGAGCGCACGAAATCGTCCGGAAGTCCATCCGCCGAAGTCAGCAGCGAAACGACGCCGTTGCGGATTTCGTTCAGCCCGTCCGGCGTTCCGACCAGCAGAGTGCCGTCTGCTTTCCGGGCCAGAGCGAGGATAACGTCGCTTGCAAGACCGTCTCGCGTGGTGAGCGTCGAAAACCTGCCATGCTGGTAGCGCGTCAATCCGCCGGCATTCGTTCCGATCCAGATCACGCCGGCACGATCTTCAAGGACGCAGCGGACGAGGTCATCTGCGAGGCCGTCCCGAGCCGTGTAGGTGGTGAAGCGCTGAGGACGCAAAATGCTCAAGCCGCTGGATGCCGTGCCAATCCAGATATCGCCTTCGCGATCCTGCGCGATGGACAGGACGGTTTCCGAACGCAAGGTATTGTTGGGGGAAAGCGGGCTTAGGGCACCGTGCTCGATTCTTGCGAGTCCTGCATCGGTTCCTACCCAGATGTTATGATTCCGATCCTCAAATAGAGCGGTGATCCTGTTTGCAGGTAGCCCGTTACGGGTGGTATATGTTTTTAGGTCGCCGCTCTTGAAAGCGTACAAGCCGTTCGAGGTTCCCATCCATCTGGTTCCATTGCTGTCGATGAGAAGCTGCTCGATATCGGTGTTGGGAAGCCTATTCTGGTTTCGCTCTTGAGAGGACCGACTGGTGCGCAGTGGCTTTACACCGGCGCGGGTCCCGACCCAGAGCGTTCCGTCCGTGTCCGCGGCGATAGCTCCGGTAAGCGTTGCGGCATCCCGAACGGTAACATTTTGAAAGCGCTTTCCTGAGAAGCGCGCCAGTCCTTCCGCAGTGATCGCCCATAGAGTACCGGCGGGATCTTCAGAAAGCGACCACACGTTATCGCTGGGAAGCCCTTCGGCAGTGCTGAAGGCCGAGAAGCGCCCATCTTTTAGGCGGACTATGCCACTCGCTGTTGCGATCCAGAGTGATCCATCGCGTGTGCCGGCGATGGTCCGGATGTTGTTGCTCTTCAGAGCGGGAGTGTTCTGAGAATTGTAAACGGCGAATTTCACCCCATCGAAGCGCGCCAGGCCGCCTTCGGTCCCGACCCAGATATATCCATCTTGAGACTGAAAAATCGCGTGTACTGTATTTTGCGGAAGTCCGTTTTCCGTTTCCCAAGTCTGGCGGCCGAACTCGTCGGGGCGGTGAGATGAGTCAAGCGGGCGCACAGGCGCACCGATGGCTAATCCGCGGGCGAGTATGACCAGACAGGCCGCGGCCCCAAGCCGCCCGGCATGCAACATGAATTGGGCTTCCCACGACTTATAGCAGATTGTGATGTGGGGCACCTAATGCCGAGCCTGGCAGACCAAAATGCGATGGTCCGGGGCACCGTTTTCAGGCGATTTTGGAGTCTTCGGCTAAGCGTCGGTAGTATTCGTTGAACAGATTCGGCTCCAAGTCGATGGCCCGGACCTCGATTTGCTCAATTGAAAATTCGAACCCAAATGCGGCCGGGTCGAAATCGTCGTTGGTCTCTTCGCGCACCGCATGCATATACAGGCGGGCCGCCTGGTCGAGACGGGCGTTGGTCTGGCGCTTGCGCTCGTCCTGCAGATCGCGCAGCGCGGCGCTATCTTTCTCGCGCTGGCGGCGCAGACGGTTTTCCTGGATGCTGAGATTGTTTAACTGGCGCTGGTAGGCCAAAAAGACTTTAGCTTCGATGAGGTGCTTGCGAACGGCCTCCTCTTCCTTGGGGAACAGCTCGGCAAATTCGAGCCGGCCGAGGGCGTAGATGCCCATTTCCAGCGCCGGAATGCGAAAGAGCCGCCATTCGGTATCGGCCAGAGATTGCACGAGATTACGTTCGGCATCGGCGGCCGGCTGGTAGCGCTGCGTGAATTCCGCGATATGGGCTTCATACGCGGCGGCATCGTCGCGGGGAAGCAGGACGGTGCGGCCGGTGAGGCCCGTTTTGACCGCGATTTGAGCTGAATTGGACATAAAAAGCTGCCTGAACGTAGCATGGAGCAGCCAGAAAACGGATCGGGGCGAGTGGCCCGGACAGAGCTAAGCCGAAACGGCAGAGCGAGATGGGAATATTTTTGTGGGTTGTGACCGCGCCCCCACAATACCTTCATGAACGGAAATAAGACTCCTCTCGCAGTACACTACAGTTGAATGACTTTGGAAGAACTCGAAAGAGAGTACGTTACGCTCCGTCAGCAAGGTGAAGCTGTGCGGAGCTATCTTTGACGCGCCCGCCAAAAAGAAAGAATTAGAAAAGCTTGAAGCCGAAATCGGTGACCCGGATTTCTGGAACCAGCCCGAGAAGAGCCAGCGGATCATGCAGCAGCGGAAGCGCCTGCAGGAAGCAATTCAGAATTCCACAGCGGTCGCATCTACCGCATCCGACATTGACACTCTGTTTGAGCTCGCCCGCGAAGGCGAGAACGTCAACGGCGACCTCGAGCGCGAGATTCGCGCGTTCGAATCGACGCTGGAACAGCTCGAGACGAGCATGCTGCTCTCGGGTGAGAACGATGCCCGCGATGCTATCGTCACGATTCATCCGGGCGCCGGTGGTACGGAGAGCCAGGATTGGGCCGAAATGCTGCTGCGCATGTATCTCCGTTGGGCCGAGCGCCACAAATACGAAGCGGTCATTACCGATCGTCTGGAAGGGGAAGGCGCCGGCATCAAATCGGCCACGGTCGAAATCAATGGCGAGAACATCTATGGGCAGTTGCAGTCGGAGGTCGGAGTCCACCGTTTGGTCCGCATTTCGCCTTTCGATGCGAATGCGCGCCGGCATACATCGTTCGCTTCTGTCTTTGTCTACCCGCAGATCGATGAAGATATCAAGATCGATATCAAACCAGATGACTTGAAAATCGATGTTTTTCGCGCCAGCGGCGCCGGGGGCCAGCACGTCAACCGGACGGAATCGGCGGTTCGCTTCACGCATTTGCCCACCGGCATCGTTGTGCAGTGCCAAAACGAGCGGTCGCAGCACAAGAACAGGTCGAGCGCCATGAAACAGCTTCGCGCCAAGCTTTACGAATATGAGCTGGAGAAGAAGCAGGCTGCGGATCAGAAGCTCGAAGACAGCAAGCTCGAAATTAACTTCGGCAGCCAGATCCGCAGCTATGTGCTCGCGCCCTATCGCGTCATCAAGGATAATCGCTCGAAACTGGCTATCGGCGATGTCGACCGGGTCCTGGATGGCGACATCGATCCGCTCATTCACGCCTATCTCGCCTGGCGCAAGACCGGCAGAATCTACGGCGACACCAACGAACCAGAGCCGCAAGCGTGAGCGCGCGGTTTTCATGATTGCTGATCCCACAGAGGAATCGCTCATGCGCGCGGCGCAAATCATTCGCGACGGCGGTCTGGTCGCATTCCCAACTGAGACGGTTTACGGTCTTGGCGCAAATGCGCTGGATGGTTATGCTGTCCGACGCATCTACGAAGTCAAGGGCAGGCCGTTTGCAAGCCCTCTGATCGTGCACGTGGCGGACGAGGCCATGGCCCGATCCGTTGCAGCGGAATGGCCGCCGATCGCCGCGCGCCTCGCCTCCCGCTTCTGGCCCGGACCGCTCACTCTGGTTGTGAAGAAAGCCGCGATAATCCCCGATCTAGTCACCGCTGGTCTGGATTCCGTGGGCATTCGCGTCCCGGCGCACCCCGTAGCCCTCGCGCTGATTCAGGGAGCCGGCGTTCCCGTAGCTGCGCCCAGCGCGAACCGTTTTATGCGGGTCTCGCCCACAACTGCTGAACACGTGCGGGCGGGATTGGGCGATAGCGTTCAGATGATCCTCGATGGCGGCCCCACCCGGATCGGTATCGAGTCGACCGTTGCCTCTCTATGGCGCGATCCGCCCGTCGTCCTCCGTCCCGGCATGATCTCGCAAGACGAACTGGAGTCCGCCACGGGCGTCCGCTGGGACCGCGGAATGGTGCTGCCCCGTATCTCTGAATCGCCGGGTCTTCACCCGCGCCACTATGCTCCGCGAACTCCCTTTTATGTCATCGAGCCCGGAGCGGCAAAACCAAAAGGGCGCGGACGAATGCTCGAAATGGCTGCCGATCCCCATCAATATGCCGCGCAGCTCTACGCCGAACTACATAGAGCGGATGCGGAAGGTTGGGATTGGATTGCGGTCGAAAAGCCGCCTGACACTCCGGAATGGGAGGGAATTCTTGACCGCCTCAGCCGGGCCAGCACGCAAGGTAGTTGAAGAGTAGTTCGTCAGAGGGCCGCTTGCTGGCGCGCGCGGTTCGGTGCTGGCACCGCTTGCTGGCGCGCGCGGTTCAGTGCTGGCACCGCTTGCTGGCGCGCGCGGTTCAGTGCTGGCACCGCTTGCTGGCGCGCGCGGTTCAGTGCTGCCAACCGCTTGCTGGCGCGCGCGGTTCAGTGCTGGCACCGCTTACGTCCCTGACGGTCGCGGTTCCGACACGCGGACTGGCTTGACATAGCAAGAAGACTGGGCTCATACTGAAGCTAAGTTTGCTTACTTAGCAAACTATATATGGCCCGGCAAGATTCTTTCCAAGGCTCGATTCCCCTGCTCGTTCTGAAGATCCTCGCCCGTAGGGGCCCGCTTCACGGATACGGCTTAACAACTCATATCGAACAGATTTCGCAAGACATCCTGCGCGTGGAAGAGGGTTCTTTGTATCCGGCTCTGCATCGCATGGAAGAGGCCGGCCTGATCAAAGCCCAATGGGCAACAACTGAAAATAACCGGCGAGCGCGGGTGTACGAAATAACGCGCGCCGGAATCAAGGAACTGGATCGGGAAGAGGGCCGGTGGCGCACCATCTCTAACGCTATTGGAAGAGTCTTGAAAGAAGCCTAGGAGCGGGAATTCATGTCATTGCTATCGCGTTTCGCCTCAATATTTCGCGCTGAGCGTCTCAACCGGGAGATCGAAGCGGAACAGGAATTCCATATCGCTGCCCGGACGGACGAGCTTATCGAGACGGGGATGGAACGTGAGGAGGCGACACGGCGGGCGCGGCTTCAATTCGGCAGTCGAGTGCGAGCCCGCGAGGAAAGTCACGATGCCAAGCTGTTCGCATGGCTTGAATCGATTTGCCAGGATCTCTACTACGGCTTGCGCACATTGATTAGAGCGCGATCGTTCGCTGCCGTCGCCATCCTGACGCTGGCGCTGGGAATCGGGGCGAACACGGCTATCTTCTCCGTGGTCAACGGCGTGCTGCTCAATCCATTGCCGTATCACGACGCCAACCGCATCATCTGCCTGTTCGAAGAAATTCCCAATTTTAAGAACGGATCCATTTCTTATCCGAATTTCCTCGACTGGCAGCGCATGAATCGCACTTTTTCGGCGATCGCCGCATATCGCTCGACAGAATTCAACCTTTACGGCGAGGGCGAACCCGAGCATCTGCACGGCGAAATGATCTCCGCGGGGTTTTTCGAAATTCTGGGCGTCAATCCGGTGATGGGACGAACGTTCAGCAAGCAGGAAGACCGCCTCGGCGCAGGTCCTGCGGCGATGATCTCGGAAGGGCTGTGGAGACGGAAATTCGGCTCAACCCCGGGCATAATCGGCAAGCGGCTGATAGTCGATGGCGTTGGGCGAACAGTTATTGGAGTAGTGCCTTCCAGCTTTCGTCTGCGAATTCAGAACTTCCAAACCGACGGATTTCTCAACGACATTTATACCCCCATCGGCGAGTGGAACGAGCCGCATTTTTATGCAGGTCGCGATACCGGCTGGGGCATGGACGCCATCGGCCGGCTGAAGCCAGGCGTAACGCTCGAACAAGCGCGTGGAGACATGGACCGGGTTTCACGCCAACTCACTGCGGCCTATCCTGATGTGGACAGTAATGAGAAAGCAAACCTGATTCCGTTAAAAGAGGAGATGATCGGCGAAATGCGCCTGGTGCTGCTGGTTCTGCTGGGCGCGGTCGCGTTTGTGCTGCTCATCTCGTGCGTGAACGTGGCGAATCTGCTGCTGGCGCGCTCCACCTCGCGGCAGCGCGAGTTCGCGATCCGTCTGGCGGTAGGGGCCGGACAGATGCGCATTGTTCGCCAACTGGTTACGGAAAGCATTCTGCTGGCGCTAATCGGCGGCGGCCTCGGGCTGCTCGTTGCTAAGTTCGGGACGGCTGCCGCGATTGCCGCCGTGCCGCGAACCGTTCCACGAGCCGAAGAGATCGGCCTCGATCTCCATGTCCTGCTCTTCACTGTTGTTGTGTCGCTTGGCGCAGGCATCGTGTTCGGGCTTGCGCCGGCCTGGAAAACACGGCGCGCCAATATCGGGGCGGCTCTCAAGGAAAGCGGTCGAACGCTAGCCGGAACGCGCAGCCGTACCCAAGGCGTTTTTGTTGTCCTGGAGATGGCGATGGCGCTAGTGCTGCTGGTGGGGGCCGGACTCATGATTCGCACACTGTTCGTCTTGTGGGGCCTCGATCCCGGCTTCAACCCACGCGGCGTGATGACCTTCTCCATCTCCCCGGAGCCGGCTCTGGCGAAAGAAACTCCCGCCGACATCCGCGCCTTCTTCCGGCAACTGCACGACCAGCTTGCCTCCACTCCGGGGGTTGAGGCGGCGTCACTCAATTGGGGCGCTAGTCCCATGGGAAGCGATAGCGAGAATTATTTTTGGTTCGTTGGCCGGCCCAAACCCGCGCACCTTACCGATTTGCCCATGGTCATCAGGTACGTTGTCGAGCCGGACTACCTCAAAACGCTACAGATTGCCCTCAAACGCGGCCGTTTCCTGAGTGACGCGGATAACGAGCGGTCACCCGCTGTCGTGGTAATCGATGACACGCTGGCCGAAAAATATTTCCCCGGACAAGACCCGATCGGTCAATATCTGGACTTCAACAACGGCCGCGCCAAACAAGACCAAGTACCCACTCCGCGCATCGTGGGCATTGTCGGCCACGTTAACCAGTGGGGACTGGATTCGGACGGCGTCAATCCGTTACATGCACAGATGTATCTACCGATGGCCCAAGTTTCGGATAAGGCGATGGCTTACATGGCGCAGGGACTGGGTGGATATGTCCGAGGCAAACGCGCCGTTCCGAGTTTCGAAATGCTTCGTCAGAGGCTGCTGAAACTGAACGGCGGATTGGTGGTCTCTGACGGCGAGCCGATGGAGCACGTCGTTTCGAAATCGATTGCGAGCAAGCGCTTCACCATGGCGCTGCTTGCGGTGTTTGCTGGACTAGCCCTGCTACTCGCCAGCATTGGGATCTACGGCGTGCTGTCGTATCTGGTTGGACAGCGTACGCAGGAGATCGGCGTGCGAATGGCTTTGGGCGCCGAGCGGCTGGACGTCTTACGCATGATCCTGACCGATGGAGCCCGTATGACGTTTATCGGGATCGGGATTGGCGTGATCGCGGCGCTGGGACTCACGCATTTGATGTCGAGCATGCTGTTTGGCGTGAAGCCGAGCGACCCGCTCACATTCGGTCTGGTCGTGGTTGCTCTTTGCTCCATCGCGCTGCTCGCCTGTTACGTGCCGGCCAGACGCGCCATGAAGATCGATCCTATGATTGCGCTGCGCGAAGAATAATGCCGGCAGTTGCCCGCTAGGCTGTAACCAGCTCGAACGCTTTGCGGTGGTCTTCCAAAAACTGTGCCAGGCCCTTTTCGGTGAGCGGATGATAAACCATTTGTTCCAGCACTCTGTAGGGGAGCGTCCCGATGTGTGCCCCCGCCTTGGCGGCATCCACCACGTCCAGCGTTCCCCTGATTGAGGCGGCCAATATCTGAGTTTTGTAACCGTAATTTTTGTAAATGGTGATGATATCCCGGATCAGGTCCATACCCGGCCAGCCAATATCGTCAATTCGTCCAATGAATGGGCTGACGATGTATGCCCCGGCTTTGGCGGCCAATAACGCCTGAGCCGCGCTGAAACACAGCGTCACGTTGGTGCGGATGCCTTCCTTTGAAAGCATGGAGACCGCCTTGATGCCTTCTTCAATTAGCGGCACCTTCACGACAATATTCTTGTGAATTCTGGACAGCCGGCGTCCTTCTTCCACCATTTCCCGGGCGCATGTGGACACCACCTCAGCGCTCACGTCGCCATCAATGATGTCGCAGATTCTGCGCACCTGGTCTTCAACCGGGACGCCCTCCCGCGCGATCAAACTGGGGTTTGTCGTCACCCCATCAATGACCCCCCACTCAAGGGCCTTTTTCAGCTCTTCCAAATTGGCTGAATCGAGAAAAAACTTCATCTTGGATCTTGTCACCCGATAGTATCAGAGGATGTCACAGGCGCCCGGCGAGTTACAGATTGTGCCCGCGCGCGAAAACGATATCGCGCTCATTCTGGAATTCATCCGGCAACTTGCCGAATATGAGCGGCTTACGCACGAGGTGATAGCGGACGAACAGGTTCTGCGGGAGTCGCTGTTCGGCACGCAGGCAGTGGCCGAAGTCGTGCTCGCTTATTTTGCCGGCCAGGCGGTCGGTTTCGCGGTTTACTTCCCTAACTTTTCAACTTTCGTGGGCCGGCCGGGCCTCTATCTCGAAGACCTTTTTGTCGTGCCTGCCTTTCGCGGCAGGGGCGTCGGCAGGGCGCTGCTGTGCTATTTGGCCCGGGTCACGAAGGAGCGAAATTACGCGCGCCTCGACTGGGCGGTATTGGATTGGAATCAACCGGCCATCGATTTTTATCGCCGGCTCGGCGCAATCCCGATGAACGATTGGACGGGTTTTCGGCTCACTGGCTCCGCCCTGGACGAGGTAGCAGCCCTTTGAAGGCGTGTAAAGCGTCGCGAAACCGACACGCTTCCGGGCCTAAAGCACCTAAGTGTTGCAATTAAGCCACAATCAACCGCCGTTAACTCTCATGGAATCAGATAATTGCGGAGTTCCGATTCAGTGTTCCTGCTATGCTGAATGGTTCTTGCATGGTTTGCGAAACCACTCTCTGCCGTCCGGTAGAAACGCACGGCGTGGGTCTGCACCACGGAGCGCCCGTTCGCTTGCGGATTGCTCCCGCCCCTCCTGCTACGGGGATCGTTTTCATCCGTACGGATCTTGAAGACACCCAAATTCCTGCCACATGGGAATACGTGGAGCGTGTCAGCTATGCCACCAGCCTGATGCATCCAAAAGGCATCCTGATCTCCACGACCGAGCATCTGCTGAGTGTCTTGTACAGCATGGGTGTCGATAATGCTTTCATCGAACTCGACAACCTGGAACTGCCCATTCTGGATGGCAGCGGCTTGCCTTTTGTCGAGCTTCTGCAGGCCGCCGGAATTGAAGAAACTGACCGGCTGCGCCGTTATATGCGCATTCTGAAACCCGTCAGCGTAGAGGCGAATGGCAAGAGTGTTGGCATCCTGCCCAGTGATCGCTTTCAGCTTCGCTGCCACAATTTCTTCAAACACCCACTGGTCGGCGATCAAACGCTGGAGCTGGATGTCACGCCCGGTAGCTACGCCAGCGAAATCGCGCCCGCCCGCACCTTCGGTTTCGAATATGATCTGGACCAAATGCGCGATATGGGCCTGATTCGCGGGGCCACCCTGGAGAACGCCGTGTGCTTCACTCGTGACGGAGTTGCCAATGCCGGAGGCCTGCGATTCGACGATGAGTGCTGCCGTCACAAGGCGCTTGACCTGATTGGCGATCTTGCCCTCATCGGCTTGCCGTTGCTCGGCTGTGTGGTGGCGGAAAAAGCCGGTCATGCCATGCATGTGGCGCTGGTGAACAAACTCATGTCCGATACGTCGTTATATGAGATTGTGACCTTCGACCGCGCGGCTGCCCGAAAACCGAAACTGGCTGCGCATGCGCTCGTCTCTTAAAGCGTTGTCCCCTAAGACGTGCCTTTGCGCCAGATTCCTAACCTTATAACTTCGCTTCGCCTGATCTGCTCGCCCATTCTCGTCTGGCTTCTGATCGAATCTAAATTCAAGGCGGCCTTAGCCCTAGTCCTGTTCGCGGGGCTCACGGACTGGTTCGATGGTTTCGCGGCCCGCCACGTGGGTGTAAGCGGCAGACTCGGCACCATTCTGGACCCACTGGCCGATAAAACCATGCTGGTTGCGCTGTTCCTGACTATGGGCGTACTGGGACTGATACCGGCATGGCTGTTCGCGCTGGTCATCGTGCGCGATCTTGTCATCGTGACGGGCTCGGCCTTGCTCCGCATCTTCAGAAATATCCGGAAATTCGTTCCTTCACTTCTCGGAAAGGTGAGCACCTTCTTTCAAATCGTCTTTGTTTTGCTGGTCTTGCTGGACGCCGCGTTTCCGGATGAGCTGCTGTTGGTCCTCAAAACTATTGCCCTGGTTTGCGCGGCAGTGTTCACATTTGTCAGCGGATTCGGCTATGTACGCCTTGGGATTCGTTTGGCCAGGCAGCCGGCGGTTGTACAGGGATAGCAAAAGTTTATTTTCCTGTTAGCGCCGATTGGGCCTAAACCGTCGTTGACGGCGCTGGGCGTGCGGAGTAGCCTGAAGACATGGAGCCGAGCGTCGAGACCTTTCTCCCCTCACGCCTTTATGCCCGAGTAGGGTGGGCCGCGCTGGCCGGTTCTCTCGTTTGTGTCCTGTGCGGCTTCCGGGCCCCACTGGCTTTTATCCCAGGCGTGCTTTGCGCGGTAACGTCCGCTGCTTTGTTCTGGTTGGCTGCTCGGCCGGCCATTGAAGTGGGCGAGAACCAGTTCCATATTGGTGACCGGGTCATCGCGTGGCGCGAAGTCCGGGAGGTCAACCGCAGCCGGTTCCTTTCGCCGCTGGTGATCAGGCTCAAACTCACCAACTCACGCCGGAAGGTGCTCATTTTCCCGGGCGAACCCGAGCGCATTGAGCGCCTTATGTTTCAACTCCGGAAAAATTCCCAGCTCGCTACCTTTGATGGCGTTGCTTACCGGGATTACTGGATCTGGTTGAGCCTCTCGGCGGCTCGCGGCGATACCTCCACGCTTGACCAGCCGGTCCGCATGCTCAGCACCGATGATGAAGAGGAGATCGAGCGGCTGTACCAGAAGCTCAAGGCTGTCGGAAGGCTCGACTCCCGCGGGACTGATTCCTCCAAAACCTCCGAAAAGGAGTAGCCAGGCTCAAAATTCAAGGACCGCTCCCGTTGGTCGCGGCTCAGTAAGCTGCTGTTGCCGAGCCACGCGCTTTCATTGCGTTGATGCAGAACGCAATGTGTTCATCGAGTGGAACGCCTAGCTCACTCGCGCCGTTGATGATATCTTCGCGGCTTACATTTCGCGCGAAGGCCTTGTCCTTCAGCTTCCGCTTTACGGACGCGACGTCCACCTCCTGCATGCTTCGCCCCGGCTTCACATAGGAGCAGGCTGTCAGAAAACCGCTCAGTTCGTCACAGGCAAAAAGCGCTCGCTCAAGCAGCGAAACCCTGGGCACCCCGCTGTAATTGGCATGCGAAAGAATCGCCCGGCGCGTTGCTTCATCCACACCCCGTTCTGCCAGAATGGGCTCCCCTTTCATGGGATGATCCGGAGCGTTGGGGTGAATTTCCCAATCGAAATCGTGCAGAAGCGCCGTCACCGCCCACTGCTCGGCATCCTCTCCGAACTTGTTCGCATAGGCGGTCATGCAGGCTTCTACACCCAGCATGTGCCGCCGCAGGCTTTCACTCTGGACGAATTCGCAGACGATCCCCCAGGCATCCTGCCTCGTCATGCTTCTTCAATTTTGACCGAATTTAGTTTGTCGCCCTGCTTAATCGCATTTACGACCTCCTGCCCCGATCGCACTTGCCCGAAAACCGTGTGCTTGCCATTCAGCCAGTCCGTCGCCACATGAGTAATGAAGAATTGGCTGCCGTTTGTATTTGGACCGGCATTGGCCATGGACAAAGAACCTACCTGGTGTTTATGTGGATTGGCTTTCGTTTCGTCCTCAAACTTGTAGCCGGGGCCGCCGCGCCCGGTTGCGTCGGGATCGCCGCCTTGAATCATAAAGTCCGCGATAACGCGATGAAATACCGTGCCGTCATAGAATCCATCCCGCGCCAGGAACACAAAATTGTTTACCGTCTTTGGCGCGTCCTTCGCAAAAAGGTCGGCAACGATGCTTCCCTTCGAGGTATCGAAAGTCGCTGAGTACTTCTTGGAGGGGTCGATTGCCATGGGCGGCGGAGCCGCATATTGTTTGCTCATCTCTTCCCCAGTGTAGGGCAGGGGTGCGGCATCTTCGGCCCGATTTTTTCATCTGCCGCAAGCTCAAACCCATCGGTTACACTAGGGAGTTTGAGTTTACGGTTTCGGGGGCTCCAACCGCGTGTGCTAAACCTGTGCTGAAACCAGCATCGTGCTCGCAACGTCAGGGGTGTATTCCGCCGGGCACGAAAGGGGTTCACTTCTCGCCGCATGGAAAGGATTTGCTTTTAGATGATTCATCACAGGCCCAGATGCCTGCGGATGTCCGCCCCAGCGGTTTTTTCCCTTTGCGCTTTTTGTCTCGGCAGTCCTGTGATCCTGGCGCGACAGAATCCGCCAGCGCAGCAACCCGCGCCACAGCAGACGCCTCCGCCTGCGCCGCAGCAGAAACCGCCCAATCCGTTCGAAAACGTGCCGGAGGCGCCCCAAAAACCGACGCCTCAGAACCCCAGCGTTCAGGAGGCCAAACCGGCGGCGGTCGGCGAGAACATCATCGAAACGGTTGAATTTCGCGGCCAGCACAAAGTACCCCAGGACACACTGCGAGCCCTTATCTTGACCAAGAAGGGCGACGTCTACGACGAAGAAGCCATCCACCGCGATTTCATACAGCTCTGGAATACCGGCCGCTTCGACGACCTTCGCGTCGAGACCGAAAAAGGGCCCGAAGGCGGCATCATCCTCCGTTTTGTCGTTACCGAGCGCCGTACTGTTCACACCATCGACTACACCGGAAACAAGTCGATCAGCAAATCGGAAATTCTTGACCGTTTCAAGGACCGGCACGTCAGCCTGTCGCCTGAATCGCAGTTCGATCCCGGCAAAGTGCAGCGCGCCAAAAATGTTCTGCAAGAGTATGAGGCCGAGCGCGGCCACCAGTACGCGACTGTAACGCCGCAGATCCGCCAGGTTCCCCCGGGCGGAGTGGATATCACATTCGCGATCAATGAAGGTCCGAAGGTGAAAGTAGGTCAAATCATCATTGACGGCAATAAAGCCTTCAGCGATCGCGATGTCATTCGGGCCATGAAGAATCTGAAGCCCATCGGCATCCCGCACTCGCTGCTTTTTGAGGATTTGTTCGCGCGCACCTACGACTCCACCAAGCTGGACGAAGATTCCGAGCGGATCAGGCAGTTTTACCAATCACGCGGCTATTTCACCGCTCGCGTCATTAATCATTCCGAAAAGGTTTACGACGTCTACGGCCGCGCTATTCCCATCCCGCTCGTGTTCCCGAAGAAGCCCGGCAAGCGCGTCGACATCACCATGGTCGTGGCCGAAGGCGACAAGTACACTCTTCATAACTTCAACTTCGTCGGCATGAAGCTCTTCCGCACGCCCGATCTGATTGCGCGGCAGGTCTTCCGCATGGCGCCGGGCGATGTGTTCTCAACTGAGAAGCTGCAAAAGGGCCTGGATGAGCTGCGCAAGCTTTACGGAAACTTTGGCTATATCGATTTCGTTCCCTCGCCCGATCCTGAAATCGTTCCGGGCAAAGATCAGGTGGACCTAACCATCGATGTCGACGAAGGCCATCAGTTTTTCGTGCGGCGCATTGATTTCCAGGGCAACACCACCACGCGCGACAGGGTCATCCGCCGCGAGCTGCTGATCAACGAAGGCGATCTATACAGCCAGCAGCTTTGGGACACCAGCATTCTGAAATTGAACCAGCTTGGCTACTTCGATCCGCTAAAGCCTGAAGATGCTACCGATATTAAACGCGACACCAAGACCAACACCGTCGACCTTCTGTTGAAGGTGAAGGAGCGCGGCAAAAATTCCATTCAGTTGAATGGAGGCGTTTCCGGCATCTCCGGAAGTTTTATCGGCTTCTCGTATGCGACGAACAACTTTCTTGGACTGGGCGAGACGCTTAGCCTAGGCGCGCAGATCGGCACGCTGATGGACAACGTCACGTTCGGGTTTACCGAACCGTATTTATTAGGTAAGCCAATCCAGACCGGTTTCACTCTCTTCTATACGCGATACAGCTTCAACCAGGGGCAGCAGGCATCTATCTTCGCCGGCCAGAATCTGATTCCGTACTACAACTCGATCGGCGGTCCAAATGGGGAAAACCTGCTGAACTACGTCACCAACGGCAGAGGCTTCACAAGCTTTCTGAGTTACCAGTTACGGCGCAGTTGGGCCCGCGTGGGCCTGAGTTATTCCTATAGCATTCAGAGCCTCAGAACCCTCACTCCGGCGGCCGACAATTATTTTCAGTACCTCAATTTCGGTGGAATCGCGGGTCCCAATTCTTTAACCGGCATTCGATCGAGCACCATCACTCCTACTTACTCGTATAACAGCGTGAATCATCCGATCATTCCCACGCACGGTTTGCGCATCAGCCTCAGCGCGGGCGTCACGGGAACTTTTCTCGGCGGCAATACCAGCTTTTTGCAGCCGGCCCTCGATATCGCCTATTTCCGCCGCGGCATCTTCAAGAGCAACGTCATGGGCTTTCACTTCGCCGGACGCGCCATCGCGGGATTTGGAGGCAAGGTCCCGCCGCCCTACAGCCGGTATTATATGGGCGGCGAGGATGACGTGCGCGGTTTTGATATCTATTCCATCAGCCCGATTGCCTTCATTCCGACGGAAGAATCGGTCCCCGTGCTGAATAATGATGGTACCCAGCGCTACCAGAAGGTGGTCGGTCCTAAGGGCGCTCCCGGGTTCGCCGCCGTCAGCCAGACATTTCCGGCGTACCAGTTCATCCTGCCCGGCGGCGACACCTACGGCGTGTTCAATTATGAATACCGGATCCCGATTGTCGGTCCCGTCACGCTGGCTCCGTTTGTCGATGTGGGTGTTGACCGCATCAGCTTCCCGAACCAGCTTGGTCTCGATCCCAGCCGCGTTGCGACTTTGAATGAATTGTTTCCACAAGGAAACTTCGGCAAAAAAGCGTTTATTGCCCCAGGTACGCAACGGCCTCGCGCCTCTGCCGGTGTTGAATTGCAGGTGCTGATGCCGGTTGTGAACGCGCCTTTCCGGCTCTACTGGGCGTATAATCTGAGTTACGTCAATACCAATTTGCTGCCCCCGGTTCTGGCGACGCCCTCGATGTTCCCGAACAACGCCAGTTATCAGAGTGCGATTCAAACGCTCCAGGGTCTTGGCTTAGGTGTTCCCTTTGATGAGCGGCGTTCTACGTTCCGCTTCTCGATTGGACGAACGTTTTGATTTTATAGACTAAAGGTTTCCACGTAAGGACTAAAGGTAGGTAGATGGTTATGAGAAGTAGTTTGATCTCGGCGGCGGCACTGGTGTCGCTCGCCTTTGGCGGCTTCGCCCAGCAGGCCCCGGCGGCAGTGGGCGTCACGCCGCCCGCAATGAAGGTGGGCGTGATTAGTGTGCAGGGCGCGATCGTCGGCACGAAGGACGGGCAGAAGGCCTCCCAGGAACTGGATGCGAAGTTTACGCCCAGAAAAAAGGAGTTCGACGCGCGCCAGGCTGAGATCACCCAGATGCAGGATCAGTACAACAAGGGCGGCACGGTGATGGCGGAGGACAAGCGCCAGCAGCTTGCGCGCGACATTGATGAAAAGAAGAAGCGCCTGGAGCGCGACATGCAGGATGCGAACGAAGAACTGCAGGGTGAGCAGCAGCGGCTTCTTCAGAGCCTGGGCCAGCGCATCATGGCGGTGATCGAGAAATATGCCAAGGACAACGGCTACACCATGATTCTTGACGTCAGCAATCCGAACACGCCGGTGCTGTGGGCATCGAGCGGACTCGATATTACCAAGGATATTATTGCGCTCTACGATCAGACTTCGACCAACGGCGGTCCTGCTGTCACACCCGGAACCCCCAAGCCGACCGGAACTACCGGCGCCCCCAGTGCTCCCGGTACTCCGAGAAGCCCCGGCGTAATTAAGTAGAGTTCCCTCAACATCACCCACGCCGCGTTCGTTCAGGCTGCCGCGGCGTGAAACAAATGTCCAAACTCCAGAGTGCTGGTCGTTCACACGGGCGGCAGATAATAACGCTGCACCTGGGTGCGCGGCAAAATGGTTATGGATGCGGCTGCTGCAACCTGTCCCCCAACTGGGGACTTTGAAGACCGGCGATATCTCAGACGTGAGCTTCGTCAGAGTAAAGCCGGCTCGTGAACCGTTGCGGGCCGGCTCGCGATAACTTCTACTTACCTTGTGAGTAGTTCTGACCGATCTTAGGCACGCTTGCCGAAAAAGCTCACAGGCGAGTTTCGAGCAAAACCTTGCGGCCGTTCGGTTTTGGAAACGGGCGTTCTTCGGGATGCCGCGGGAAGTACTCGATGACGCTCTTTGAGTTGTGGCCAGGGCGGCAACGCTCTCCTATCGGGCTCCGCGGGGGGCTAAAACTGTTGATGAACTAATCGAACTAAGGCTGGGGCTGTGAGAAACTCGCAAAACTGTTTGAAAAGATGGAGCGGAGACGGGGATCGAACCCGCAACCTCCAGCTTGGGAATGCGTCGTTCAGTTGAAATAAAGAACTAACGCGGCCATGACGGTGCATTCTGACCACCGAAAACGCCCGGAAAACACGCAATACCTCGAAATGGCGCTTAACGGAGTAAACGGAGTAAAATCCGGCTCCGGTCTGGCGCTCTCAGTTATCTGACTCAAAACTCTCGCCTGGATCGCTCAACCTGACTGCTTCGGCAGCCTTCAGGAGCGAACCAGTTGAGTACTCCATCGAACAGTAAGGTCATCGGATTTGAAAAGGCAGGAGACTTTCTCAAACGCTGCCATCCCGAATTTGTCGTTTCAAAACAAAAGCTCCGGCAAGCCGAAGCCATTCAGCTGGTCCGCCTCAAGCGGGATAACGCGAACCAGAATCTCGGTTTCGCTTCGCGGCCATTTGTCCTCTGCGGATTGCCTATCAAACGGCCCGCGAAAGGTGTTCTATTGCACGAACGCCGGAATGGTCAGTTCCTATTGCAAGTGGCCGGTCATCCGACTTACGGGGTCCCTTGGGGCCAGGATCGGCTGGTTCCAATCTTTCTTGCCACCCTCGCTATGCGACAGCAGAAGCAGACCATCACATTCCGCAGCGCTGCCGAGATGCTGGACATCTTCGGGATGCAGCAGGGCGGTTCACAGTACCGGCGATTGATTGCTGCTTTTCAACGAGTGTTCGGCGCAACGATTTTCTTCGGCACGGACACACAACGTGAAAGAGCAACGGTTACGCATCAAGCGCGCTTCAAGTTCATGCGTGAGGCGCGGATCTGGTATTCACGCGACCCGGACCAAGCACTCTTGCCTGGTGGCTTTGAAAACGAAACCGTGCTGAGCGATGAGTTTTTCCGCGAGGTAACCACGAACTCCATTCCAACCGATTTAGAAGCTGCGAAAGCGCTGTCCTCTGCTCCGGCGGCGCTGGACCTGTTCATGTGGCTGTCGTATCGATGCTTTACCGCGAAAGGACAAGAACGGATTCCGATATTCGGACATTTCGGCTTAGCTGCGCAGCTTGGAAGCAGCGATTATGCGCGGCCGCGGAAGTTTCGCGAGCGGCTGGAGCGCTGGCTCGATCTGGTTCGCTCGTTATGGCCCAACTGCCCAGCACAGATCACTGCCGACGGCGACTACATTGTGATTCAACGAGCCGTGGCATTGGCTGCGAAGGGAGCATAAATGGCAACCCTTGCGTTCGCACCCACTCTGACTCGCCGGATCTCGCTCGCAGAGATTGATGCCACAGTTTCTGCCCGCTTAGGTCCAACTCGAGTTCCCGGCAATGCGCAGCCCGCATGCTTCAATCGACAAACCGCCATGTATCTCGCGCGGCATGTTGGCCGGTGGAGCACCACGGCAATCGGTCGGTTCTACAACGGCCGCGACCATTCAACGGTGTGCCACGTATTCAGCGCATTGAAGCGATGCGCGAGACTGATTCCGAAGTCGACGCTTTGATCAGTGAACTGAAGCAGCATCTCTTTCGAGAACATGATTCTCCAGATGTTGCAAGCTACCGCAGTAAAGCGGTACGTGTGGCCATGCCGGATAAAATCAATGTCGATGAATTAGCCGATCTTATCTCTGTGCGTGTGTGCGCATACCTGGAAATGCGGATGCGGCAATCAGGAAAAATCCAATCGGGTGACTGAGACGAATAGGCCGACACGGCGGGAGCACAGATGCCCAAGAGTTACAGACTCGGGATCGAAATCCTTCTCACTGACGAGCAGCAACAGAGAGCCGTGGAAGTGGCCCGTCAATTCTACGCTATCGACCCGTGAGAGTGGTTCTGCCCACATGGGAAACAATGTGCTCTGACCTAGTGAGCCAATGGAGTGTCGCTCGAATTACGACCTCGCATACTGATTCGGCGCACTGGGCGTCGGACTTTGAGAGTTCACCTCTACCCTCTCCGCATGGGTCTTGCTCAACGCGGTCTTTAAAGTGATGCCGGTGCCGGAAACCTGTGTATTCGCCGCGTGTGCACGAGTAAGCGGCGTGTTGGCCATGATGGCTGCACCGCCAAATCTTCTGACCGACGCAACAACCACCGTCACAGCGTTCGCGCCCGTGTCGATGGAAATAGTCTGGCCCTCGCGAAAGCCAATGCCGCTCGCAACAGGAATAACCGTTGCGCCTGCTACCGTCGCTGACTTGGCCGTTGTGGCGCCGAACTATCCTCGCCTAACGGCCCAGAATAGCTCTACCCTTCGAGACTACCCGCGGGGAATCCGCAGATACACTTATCCGAGAAGCC
>CAWCIF010000004.1:0-126275 GCA_963795545.1 uncultured Acidobacteriaceae bacterium
GCACTTAAGATCCGTTTCTCAAAATCTCAATCGCGCCGTTGTTATTCGTCAGCTTCATCTGGCAACGGCCGCCGCCAATTACGGCGTTCAGTTCGTCGCTTGAGAACGATCCCGAAGCGGTAACAGGAAAATCAGTGTGAATCTTCCCAAACGATGTTCGCGCCGCTACTCGATAGCTGGCGTCGGGCATCAGGTGAATGCGAATGGAGGAAAAAGATGTGCGGATGCTGATGGGCTGGCAAGCGCCTTGCGTGGTGCTGGTCGCCTCCACCATGCCATTCTGGTTCTCAATCTGAACAGGGCCGGAGATCGCATCCAATATGACAGGAGCGAAACTGGTTGTCACCTGCGCCCCACGGGTGCGCGACGCCCTCACGCCGCCATTGTTATTTGCAACCTCAAGCGCTCCCAAAATATCCGTTGCCTGCACCAGGGCGAAGCTGGTCTTCACGTTGGCTGCGCCGTGTACATCGGCAATGGAAACTTCGCCGTTGCCCGATTGAATGCGCGCCCCGCCCTGAATCGCGCTGACGCTTACCGGCCCGAACGAGTTCTGGATCACCACTGGACCCCCGACGCGCTCGCCTTCTATTTTGGAGTTATTTGCTCTCACCGATAGTTGCCGCTTAATATCGGAAAAGTGCACTTCGCCAAAGGTCGTGTTCAACTCGGCGGCCCCGTCCACCTTCCTCGCTTCCACTTTGCCGTTTGAGTTGTTAACGGTCAAGTCGCCGTGGAAGTTGCGCACCGTGACGTTTCCAAAAGAATTTCTGATCGTCCCCAGCCCGCCCGAATCAGCCGCATCCACCTCGCCGTTGCTATTCGCGATGGTTAGGCCCTTCGTTACCCGGGCAGCCGTCACATTGGCAAATCGGTCCCGAATGCTCAGCGCTCCGGTAACATCGGCGGCATCCACGGCGCCGTTGCTGTCCTCTATTGTTGTATCTCCCGTATTATGGGCTACTCGGATCGCCGCAAAAGAGTTCTGCAGGTGCTGTGTGCCTCGGCCGTCGCGAAATTCCAGATCGCCGTGCGAAGTGATAATGTCGCCGTCCGCTTTCAGGCCCGTTACCGATACCGCTCCGAACGAGTTGCGTACATCCAGCGGCGCAGTCTCGGGAATGGTCAGGTCATAGCGCACGAAATAAGAGATATTGTGAAGCCCCAAAAAGGAACTTGGGCGCTCGGGATAGCGCGTCCGAATCGAAACCTGTGATGTTGACGGCTCAATCAGAATCTCGATCCGGTCGGCGAATGTTTTCGCCTCATTTGAATCCGGACCGGACACCCGGATCTCTGCGTGAACAATCACGTTCGATTGCGGATGAGTGCGCACGACAATATCTCCCAACCTGTGTTCCAGAAACACGCGTTCGCCCGCGTGCATCGGAACGGTCCGGTCGAAGGTGCGCGTATATTCTTCGCGCGCAAAAGCACTGTACGCAAAAGCAAAGATAAAAACACTAATTCTTCTGATCACGAGTCAATAACTCCTGAAGGGTCTGTTGTTTTTCGCGGTAAAGGTCAGCCAGCTCCGTCTGCAGGCGCAGATTGAACCGATTGTGGTCCAAATTGGTGCGTGTGTCCGAAATGGCGGAATCAAGCAGCAGCAGCTTCTCGTTGTAATTCGCCGCTACCGCGGATGCCCGGTCGGCCAACTTGGGTTGAGCAAGTTGCGACAGTTTGTCAATCGAGCGCCGATATGCCGCTTCCGTTCGCTGCACGTCCTCGAGCGCCTGCTCGGTTAAGAAATCCCGATCCGTGTTGCGCGGCGCCCGCGCAGCGTTCGTCGCATCTGGCGTCCTCATCGCCTGCTGCAATCGCGGCAGGAGGAGCAAGCCGATTCCGATGAGCACGGCCGCCGCTACCCCCCAGATCTTCCATTCACCCCGCCAGATAACAGAGTTTCTGCGTTTCGGTTCCGCCTCGATCACTTTCCGGATATTGGGCCATAGGGCCGGAGTATCCCAATCTTCATGCAACTGCCGCGCGCTGGCTGAGATTTCATTCCATAGCCGGTACTCGCGGCGGCACGTCGCACAGTGCTTCAAATGTTCGCGCGCTTCGGGCATCAGGTCGGAGACTGCCAGGGCACGCTCCAGATCGCCACATTCAAATTTCATGTGCTTGACTCCGTTAGCATCCGCTTCAGTTCCCGTTTGGCCTCGAACAGCCAGCTTCGCGATGTACCCTCAGGAACCTCGAGAATCGCCGCAATCTCGGAGTGTTTCAGGCCCTCCACCTCGAACATCAAGAAGACGAGCCGCTGGCGTTCATTAAGCATCGCGAGCGCCCGTTCCAATGCCACCTTCAGAGGTACTTTCGGGTCGGTTGGCAGCTCGCGTGTGGCAGGCTTTTCGGCTAGTCGCTGCTGCTTGCGAAGGCTGTCATAACAGCAGTTGACGAGGATTCGATAAATCCAGGTAGATAGCGAAGACCCACCCGCGAAACTGCCCACAGCACGGTAGATCTTCAGGAACGTTTCCTGTACCGTGTCCTCCGCATCCGCCCGATTGCCTACCAAATGGAAGGCAATGCTCTTCATCCGAGCGGAATGCAGCTCATACAGACGCTCATAGGCGCGAAGGTTGCCCCTTTTACACTCCTCGGCCAGTTCGGAGTCGGTCGGATGTTCAGGTAGGTTAACAGCGAATCGCAGCGGCAACCCGATCTCCCACACCATAATTCCTTGTTTCGGGCTTTAGACGAAGCGAAAGCTCGAATTGTTGGGCCCACGTGAAAATTGTTAGTCCAGGTGCAGGCGTGATTTCGGATCCGGTTCGGCCGCGCGCGGAGTTCCGCGTCTGAACCGGCGGCTCACCTGGCGAAGAATCAGCAGAAGAACCGCCACGGCGATTCCGGCCCACATGAAAAATCGGGGTGGGGCGGAGCTGCTAAGCCCTACGATAAAAAGAATTACGACAATCAGTGCAAGCCCTGCCGTACCCATCGTCATGGATGAACGCAAAGCAGCCTGCCGCTCCTTTTGGGCGCGTTCTTCGTACCGGTTCATTTCGCTTTTAGCTTATATCAGCGAAAAGCCTTCGGGCTCTAGGACTGTTGTAACCCCGTCAAGGTGTGAGAAAAATCGCACTGATTGAATCTGCGTTCAAGCTCGCTGGTCACTATCATGCCGCAACGGAGGCTGGATTCCCCCCGCCGGCTTTCGCAAGCTAGAATAAGTCGATTCCATGAAATCCGCTTTGTTCCTGCTTGTTTTTACAGCCTTCCCCATTTGCAATTTCGCCCAGACTCCTCAGATGCGCGGTTTCCAAAGCAAGGACATTGCCGCCGAGCAGAACCTGGAAAAGCAAGCGCAAGCCGTTCCTGATCCGGCGCGCCTGCGTCAATACGTTAACTTCATGGCGGCGCAGCCGCACAATGCAGGTTCTCCGCGCTCGAAAGTCGTAGCCGAATACATTCTTGGCATGTTCAAGGAATGGGGGCTCCACGCGAATATCGAAGAGTTTGAGGCTTTGATGCCGTATCCGACTGTGCGCCAGGTGGACGTCCTGGGTCCCAGACCGTACGAAGCGAAGTTGAAGGAGCCCTCCGTCGCCGAAGATCCCGATAGCGGCGACCCTAACCAGTTGCCGACCTACAATGCGTACGGCGCAACGGGCGATGTAACGGGTGAAGTCGTGTATGCCAATTTTGGGGTTCCCGCTGATTATGACTGGCTAACAAAGCAGGGCATCGATGTAAAAGGCAAAATCGTTATTGCTCGCTACGGCGAGAGCTGGCGAGGCATCAAGGTCAAGGTCGCGGCCGAGCACGGCGCAATTGCCTGCCTGATTTATTCGGATCCGCACGAGGACGGCTATTTCGAGGGCGATATTTATACCAAAGGCCCAATGCGCCCGTGGGAAGGTGTGCAGCGCGGTAGTGTCCTGGACATGCCGCTCTATCCGGGCGACCCGCTCTCGCCCGGATGGGCTTCCGAGAAAGGCTCCAAGCGGCTGCCGATGTCAGAAGCGAAGTCGCTGATGAAGATCCCGGTGCTGCCGCTCTCGTACGCCGACGCGCAGCCCATCCTGGAACAATTAACCGGGCCGCTTGTTCCTCGCAACTGGCGCGGTGCTCTGCCGATCACCTATCATGCCGGCCCCGGAAGCACGCGCGTGCACATCAAAACCGATTACGATTGGTCCACGCGGCCGCTCTATGATGTCATCGCTACTATTCCCGGCTCTGAATTTCCAGACGAGTGGATTATCGCAGGCAATCATCATGATGCCTGGGTAAACGGCGCGGACGATCCCGTTTCCGGCGCAGTTGCATTGCTCGAAACGGCGCGTTCCCTCGCCACGCTTCAGAAGCAGGGCTGGAAGCCGAAACGCACCCTGAAAATTGCGCTTTGGGACGGTGAAGAATTCGGACTGCTCGGCTCAACCGAGTGGGCCGAAAAGCACCAGGATGAACTGAAGCAGAAAGCGGTTGCGTATTTGAATTCCGACAGCACGGCGAAGGGCTGGATAGGCTTGAGCGGTTCCCACACGCTAGAGGAATTCGCCACCGAAGTAGCAGCTTCAATTCAGCAGCCGGGTGAAAATACAAATCTTGTACAAGCCGCACTGCTTCACAAGGCAACCGGCGACGAGGATGAAGCGCCTGGCCCAGCCCACCCGCAGAAATTATTCACTATTGGCGCGCTCGGAGCCGGTTCGGATTACGTTGCATTTCTAGACTATCTTGGGGTCGCCAGCATGAACGAGGGCTTTGGCGGGGACACGAAGAGCGGCATCTATCACTCTATTTACGATTCCATTTACTGGTACACGCATTTCTCCGATGCCACCTATGTCGACGGCCGCGCGCTTTCGCAATTTACCGCTACCGCGCTCCTGCGCCTTGGCGATGCTTCCGTCCTGCCATTTGAGTTCAATCACTTCGCCAACACCGTAACAGGCTACGTCGACGATATCGAAAAATTGGCCAAGAAGAACGGCCACGATGTGGTCTTGGCAAGGGTCAGACAGCAACTCGAGGCTCTTAAACAGAGCGGGACCAAGTACAACGTACTACTTCAGACGGCGATGGCGAAAAACACTCTGGACATGGCACGCCTCAAAGCGCTCAATGAATCGCTCATCCGCACCGAACGCTCGCTCACCCGCCCCGAAGGTCTCCCGAACCGGGGATGGTACAAGCATCAGATCTATGCACCCGGCTTTTACACAGGCTACGGGGTGAAAACGATACCCGGCGTGCGCGAGGCAGTTGATAGCAAGAATTGGCCGCTTGCTCAAAAAGAGGCAGGTATCGTCGATGAATGCCTGGCTCAAATGAACCAGGTTGTAAACCAGGCGATTTCGGAAATTTCCGGTCTTTAGCTCTATCGAAGCATGAACCCGGAAAGGTCTTTGACGCTCTCTTCCCGCTCGTCTACGCTGCGGACCTCCGCCATGCGCGGGCCCATGTGAAGAGCAGCCGCAAGGTCGCTCAATTTCTTTTCGGGCCCGGTGGCGTAGACTTCAACTCGGCCGTCTTCCAGGTTGCGGGCAAACCCGCGCAGCCCTAAAGCAGTCGCTTTCTCCCGAACGAAAAAGCGAAAGCCAACGCCTTGCACCCTGCCGCTCACAAACCACCTTCTAGCGGAAACGCGGTCCACTAAGCGCCCCATATTGCCATTGTGCTGCACTGGACGTTTGCCACACTGAAGATAGACTTAAATGGCATTTCCCGTACAGCGTCTCCGGCGTCTGCGCGTCTCGGAGCCCATCAGGCGTCTTGTCCGCGAGACTCATCTCGCGCCCTCGCAGTTTATTCTTCCGTTGTTTGTATGCCCGGGTGAAGGCGTCCGCAAAGAGATCGGTTCCATGCCGGGGAATGCACAGCTTTCTGTCGATAATCTCGTCCGCGAAGCGGAAACCTGTAAGAAGCTGGGGCTAGGTGGGGTGATTCTCTTCGGGATACCTGAACAGAAAGACGAACTGGCGTCTGGCGCTTACGATCCGGAGGGAATCACCCAGCGTGCTGTTCGCGCTCTGAAAAAGGCCGTGCCGGGTCTGCTTGTCATCACCGATGTTTGCAACTGCGAATACACCAGCCACGGCCACTGCGGATTCATTAAAGATGGCGATATGGATGGCCATGTGGACAACGACGCCACACTTGAATGGCTGTCCAGGACAGCGGTCTCACACGCTCAGGCCGGCGTAGATATCGTTGCTCCAAGCGATATGATGGACGGCCGCGTGGCTGCCATCCGTCGAGCACTTGACGACGCGGGATTCACGCACACGCCCATTCTTTCTTACGCCGCGAAATATGCGTCCGTGTTTTACGGCCCCTTTCGCGAGGCGGCCGAATCCGCGCCCCAGTTTGGCGACCGCCGCAGTTACCAAATGGACCCCGCCAACGCGCGCGAAGCCATTCGCGAGATAGCTCTCGATTTGGAGGAAGGGGCAGACCTGATCATGGTAAAACCCGCGCTGCCGTACCTCGACGTGATCCGCGAAGCGCGTAATACTTTCGATATTCCGTTGGGCGCATACCAGGTGAGCGGCGAATTCAGCATGATCATTGCTGCCGCGGAGAAAGGTTGGCTCGATTTGGATAGAACTGTATTGGAATCGCTCACAAGCATTCGCCGGGCCGGTGCGGATTTCATCCTTACCTATTTCGCGAGATTGGCTGCGGAGCTGATTGGTTAAGTGCAGGTGGGCGCCGTCAGTCGCGGTACCAAGCCCATTCTCGGGTGCTCCGCAATCAGTACAAGGTGAGCGGAATGCTCTTGGAACTGAACGACAGCCCGAAGGACAGCCGATTATCGCCCACCCCGCGGTAGGAGTAGACATTACCGTATCGATAGTAGTCGTAACGGAAGTTCGCCGCGATATGGCGGGTCAGGGTATAGCCGTACGAAGCACCGAAGCTTCCAGTCGAATAGCCGGTCGAGATGGCGTTAGCCAGACTAGTCAAATGGAAATAACCGCCCGAGGCGCTGATGTTCGAGCGCCGCAGGCTGTAAGATGCACTCCCGGATACAAACTGATTGCGCGACGCGAGATAGATGCCATTGCCCGGAGAAACCACCTGGCCCGCGGAACCTGTGATGATCACGCGGCGATATTGCCGCGAAACGCTGCCCTGAAAAGAAGGCGTTGTCCTGGTCAGGCTGTAGGGCCCGACAGCATAACCGGTGACTTGCTGTCCATTCAGGATAACTGAGACCGGAACACTGATGATGCCGGAGGAGTCGGACCTGGTTATGCCGACAGAGACGTTCGCAGTCCAGGTCTCGCCAAAACGGTGGCTGATGTTGAAATAACCTCCATCTATATCGGCCTGTCCTGCATTATGCTGATAGGCGAAGTAACTATGCGAGTAAGTGCCTCCGACGCTGGTTCGCCCAGAAAATTGATACGTAACGGAACCAGACCCTGATACCCCAGTGGTTCCGATCGCGCCTGGATAGCTGTACCTGCCCAGAAAGAAATCGCCCGCAATCGCGTAGCTCAAACGAGCTGTCTGCTTATATGACATCGAGATGCCGCTCGACAGAAACTTCGTAACAGGGCTAAACGGATTCGCCAGGGCGGGAGTCGCCCCATTGGGCTGTCCGTAATAACTGACGCCATATCGATAAATTCCCGCCGATTCCACAAGTCCGAGGTTCCATCGCCTGCCAAGCCGCCTGCTGTAAACCAGCGAGAGATTCTGATTGGTTCCAGTCCCATATCCCGAGCCTTGGTAATCCGTATAGTTGCCGCTATAACTTAACGAAAGAACCGAATTACGAAATGTGTGAAACGCCTGCACGCCGCCGCCAACCGTGAATCCGAATGAGCCAGCGCCTGACTGGCCGCTATTGAGGACTGCCCGGTTGCCGTCGTAGACACCTCCGCCCGATGCGAACACATTTACGAAGTCGCCGTGGAAGAATTGGCCGGCAAGACTGGTCAGAGTGTTTTCAGACGGGGTATTCTCTTGCTGTGGCTGCGGGCTCTGCGAACTCTGAGGAGTCTGCTGCGCAAACGCGGTAACGGTTGATAGCGCAAATAATAGAGTGGCAAACCGACTCAAGCAAACCTCCGACGAATCTTAAGTCTGCCGAAGGAAGAAGTTGCTGTCAAGCATTGAAGTAGCGGAAGCGCGCCGATACTCTCGTGTGTTGCGAGCACGTTCAAGCCAGAAGTGCCTTCACTTTGTCGAGGTCGGCGGGTTCACCGAATTTGGCGCCTTTCAGTCCGCTATCGATGCTTCGGCACAGCCCGAGCAAGACAGAGCCTGGCCCGGCCTCGACGAAGCGCCGAATGCCCCGGCGACTCATTTCGCGAATCGTGTCCGTCCAGCGGACCGGATTCGGAATCTGCTCCTCAAGCCCGCTGCGGGCATCAGCGGCGCCCGTCACATAGCGGGCCTGCCAATTGTTCACCAGCGGAATCTGGAGATCGTTGAAGCAAATGGCGTGCAGATCGGGCCGCAGTTTCTCCTGCGCCGGACGCATAAGCGGACAATGGAAAGGTGCACTTACGGGAAGCAGGATTACCCTCCTGGCGCCAGCCGCTTTGGCTAACTCCATGGCGCGCTCGACCGCTCCTACGTGACCGGCGATGACGACCTGATCCGGCGAGTTGAGATTTGCGGCCGTCACCACCTCGCCCTGTGCAGCCTCGCTAAGTACGCGATCGAGCTGGCCTTCCGGCAGCTTCAAGAGCGCTGCCATCGCCCCCATGCCCTGACGGACCGCCTGCTGCATGTATTGGCCGCGTTTGCGTACCAGCCGGATGGCGTCCGTGAATTGCAGAGAATCGGCGACAACCAGCGCGGAGTATTCGCCCAAGCTATGTCCGGCAACGAGGCTCGGCCTGAGGCCCTGCGCTTCCAACACTTGACAGGCCGCTATGGAGACGGCCAGCAGCGCCGGTTGGGTGTTCTCAGTTTTCTTGAGCTCCTCTTCGGGGCCTTCGAAGCATAGCGTCGAAAGCGGAAACCCAAGTGCCGAGTCAGCATCCTCAAACACCCGGGCCGCTTCGGGATATTGGCGAGCGAGAGACTTGCCCATGCCAGCGTGTTGTGATCCCTGGCCTGGGAACAGGAAGGCTATATCTGACATTGATCCGGTGAATTAAGACAGACGGCAGTTTATCGAGCTTTTCCCATCTTATAGGCCCAATGCCGCCCGGCCATACTCTGCTTTGGCTACCCTATGAGGCAAGAGGACGAACCGAGTGCTTGTGGTAATGAAGGCGCATGCGGGGCCCGCGGAAATCAGGCGTGTTTGCGAACGGATTGAAACTCTCGGGTTCAAGCCGCATATCATTCCGGGTGAGCAGCGGACAGCAATTGGCATCACGGGGAACAGCGGCCCAGTGGATCCGGCGGAATTCGAGGAAATGCCGGGGGTTGCCGAGGCCATTCGTGTCTCGAAAGCGTACAAGCTGGTGAGTCGCGAGACTAAACCCGAGAACACGATTGTCTGGGTAAATGGCGTGCCCGTTGGCGGCGAGCAGATTGTTTTCTGCGGAGGCCCTTGTTCGGTAGAAACGCGCGAGCAGATCCTGGAATCCGCGCGGGCGGTGAAAGCGAGTGGCGGCCAATTGCTGCGCGGCGGCGCATATAAGCCGCGCACCTCACCCTACAGCTTTCAGGGTTTGGGCGAAGAAGGGTTGCGTTATCTGGCCGCAGCACGCGAGCAGACCGGATTGGGAATTGTAACCGAAGCCATCGACGTCGAGACCTTTGACTTGGTCGAGAAGTATGCCGATTGCGTGCAGATTGGCGCGCGCAACATGCAGAATTTTTCATTGCTTCGCCGCGCGGGACGTTCGCGTAAACCGATCCTGTTAAAACGCGGTATGTCTTCCACTCTCGAAGAGTTCCTGATGGCAGCGGAGTACATCCTGGCGGACGGCAATTACAACGTGATTCTGTGCGAACGCGGCGTGCGGACGTTTGCCGATCACACGCGGAACACGCTGGATTTGAGCCTGGTGCCGGCCGTGCAAAGCCTGAGCCATCTGCCCATCATCGTGGATCCGAGTCATGGGACTGGCAAACGCGATAAGGTGCTGCCCATGTCACTAGCCGCGATCGCCGCAGGAGCATCGGGATTGATCGTTGAAGTTCATCCCGCGCCGGAAAAGGCCCTGTCCGACGGGCACCAGTCGCTGCATCCGGCACAGTTCGCAAAATTAGCCGATGAGTGCCGCGCTATTGCCGAATTGCTGGCCTCTAGGCGAAAAGTTAGTTAGCTCTCGGCTCGGAATCAACATCAACTGATTACAGCATCTTACAGAACCACGACCGCAGGGAGTGGACATGAACGCGCAGACGTCCAGTACAATAACAAGGTGGATCGCCGCCATTTTCAGCGTGGCGAAGATTTAACGTGGATGAGCCCGCGAACTTCAGCGAGGCGAAGATTCAACCTGGAGAGGTGGCTGAGTGGTCGAAAGCAGCGGTTTGCTAAACCGTCGTAGGGTCAAAAACTCTACCGGGGGTTCGAATCCCCCCCTCTCCGCCAGCAATCCGCCGCCGACTCAAGAACGCAGATGGCCCAGCGCGACATCGCTCACCCGGCCCCGCGCGTCTGTCGTTTGCCGGCAAGCTGCGAAGCAGCGGGCTTCCGAACTGGACTTAATAAGCGCTTAGCCTGACGGACCAGGTTGATGATCTCGTTTGCGTTTTTCTGAAGAACTACGTCGGCGCCCGTAGTTTCGGGACGAAGCCCCAGGCTGTCCGAGAATCCGCTCAGCAAAATAATCGGATTCCCGAAATTCCGTTCCCGGAGCCGCGCAATGAGCTCCAGCCCATCCATGGGAGACATCTTGTAGTCGGTGATGATCAGATCGAAGTTGTGCTCTTCGATTCTTTTGAGAGCGTCCCCGCCAGAACCGGCAGGGACAACTGTATATCCTAGCTCCTCCAACACGGAACGGCGGGCAATCAAACCATCGCGGTTATCGTCGACGAGAAGAATGATTGCCGGAATTGGAGTGCGACTTGAAGGCGCAGATCGCATCGAGACCCAGTGAAAGTAACAGAGCTTAACCAAACTGTCAATGGATCGCTATCGGAATGAAACAACGATACATTGAGTGCTTGACAGAAGCGGGCGCTTCAAGTGCGGAAAGCTCTATTCCACTTCGTGAGGAGCCTTGTAGCCGGCTCGGGCAATGATCTGATACTTGATCGGCTTACCCTTTTCATTGACAATCCGGAGCGGCTCGTTGGTGGCGGGATTCACCAGCTCCACTTTAATGTGCCGGAACTTGCCATCTCGTGCGGTATTGGTGGGATGGTATGCCAGCGTGTACTGGTTGCGCAGAGCGTTCTCAATTTGATTGAAAACGGAGCCGTATTCGGCCGGGAAACGCGGGAAGAAACTCAAGCCGCCCGTCTCCTTCGAAAACGTTCGCATTTCGTTATCGGCCTGCAGGAAATCCATCTCCGCGATCGGACTCATGCCGTAGGATTCGGCCATGATGCGGGAAATCTGGAGAGTGCTGATGGTGTAAATGGGAACCCCAGACTCCTGCAACGATCTGCGGGCTTTATCGAACGTGAGTTTACTGAAGGTGTCGATGCCGCTTCCGATATAGAGAATCGCTTTTCGGCCCTCAATGTTCGACATGCGATCCGCCATATCGGTCAAGGCATCGAAGACGTTCGATTCGCTGAAACCGGGAATGCGGAGACGCCCCAGGGCTTCTTGTGCTTTGTTCTTATCGGGCGAAAAATCGGAAAGGATCGTGGTGTGCAGGTCAAATGCTACTACCGCGACATTGTCATCGGGCTTCAGTGTGCTCAAAAACCCGTAGGATGCCTGCAGCGTTTCGTACCAGCCGTAGGTCCAGAATGCCTGGAAACGCCCGCTGAACTCGATCACCATGCAGATGGTCATGGGCGCTTCACTCTGGGCGAATTGAGAGACCTGCTGGGGAACGCCGTCTTCCAGCAGTCTGAAATTGCCGGTCGGAATGCGTGGGATGAAGTGATTGTGATCATCCAGAACGCTGACGTTAACCGATACGGTGGTTGCGTTCTCGCGGAAGGTCGGCGTGTTGGCCGGAACGTCCTTCGGCTTTTTGAACTCGGACGGAATGGCGGGCCGGTCCGTCGAATCGGTTGTATCACCGGCCGGCTTCTTGGGCTTCGCTACGGAATCGCCGCTCTGCGGTTGAGGGCCTTCCTGCGCGTTCAGGTCGAGCGGTAACAGAGTTGCGAAACCGAGAGTGAGGGCGGCAATGCCAACGAAAAGAGAACGATACTTCATGTTTCTACCTTGCCGGATAGGGTTATATTAACCAGTTTAGTGAATCCGGCGATCACGATCGGAACTCCGCTTGCGAAGGTAGACCTCGAACTTCCGTTTCGCGCGCCGAAGCTTCCAATCCTTATACGACGTAATAACCGGGTATGCAAGTTGCATGCGCAGGCGCTTGCCGCGTAGCAGCAGGTATCCTCCAACCAAACCGCCCAGGTGAGCCATGACCGCCACGCCCGATCCGCGGCCACCCGCCATCGCCATATACGACTGCAGAAATACAATGCCGCCGATGATCATGACAAAGTACTTCGATTTCATCGGGATCAGGAAGCCAAACAACACGGTTTGGTCCGGGAAGACTAGCGCATAGGCGACCAGAATGCCATATACGGCGCCGGAGGATCCGACCGTCCGTAAATTGACTCCCCCGAAAATATAGGCCGCAACGATAACCGTCAATCCTGCAATGATGCCGCAGGCGAAATAGAAGCGCAGAAAGCGGGGTGTTCCCCAGGTGCGTTCGAGTTCAATGCCAAACAGCCACAGGGCAAGCATGTTCCAAAGCACATGCCCGATGCCGGCATGCAGGAACATGTAAGTAACAATCTGCCAGATGGCAAAAGTCTGCACAACCTGAGCCGGAACCAGTGCAAGGTTCTGAAGCAGCAGGTCTGCGTGGCTGGCTTGGAGAACGAAATCAAGGACAGAGATGCCGATATTCGCAATCAGAAGCCATTTGAGACCAGGCGGGAAGCGATTCGACGGAATATACCGATTCACGTAGGAACGCGAACTGAAAGGCATCTACTGCGGGAATCCTCATTCGAGGATAACAGACGATGTCAATTGCGAAGGGAGAATAGATAAAAAATAGGGTGATAAGAGCGATTAATTTTCGGCCTCGGTATGGCGCCTGAGAACGCTCGCTGCGAGGTTGATTAGAATCGCAATGCCGAGCCACACTAACCAGTTAGATAGCGGACCGCTGGCGAAGAGAAAGGTATCTGTCCAGCCTAGATTCGCAGCCAGACTCCAGGCTGCAAACGCATAGGCGGAGAAGACCGCAGGCCCCATCAAGGCAGAAACCACCGCTCCAAACTCTTGCGCCGTGTCGCCGGCCCACGCTGCTGTACGCGACAACACGCCGCTAGTAGTGGACTGCAATATGGTTGCGGCGCGCTGCTCCTCTGTCCGGATTGCGATGGCGGATGTTCTTGTTTCAGGCATGCTGCCCTTCTCGCTTTTCTGATGCACGTCGAATGCCGAAAGTTCCCAGCGCCAGGAACAAACGATTTCCCATGCATTTAGGTGATTGGCGGACTATGTTCGTTTCCCGAAGCCGGTAAAAATATCGCCCGGCAAACATGGAAATGCCTTAGAGGAAAAGGATTTGAATTCCAGTAGGCATTTATGAAAAGCGAGAGTTTATTTCGGAAAATTCTCCTCGCCGCGGGCATAGCGATTCAGCAGCCACGCCAAGGCAAGCATTACTGCCGCGGTGGACAGCCAGACTTGCCAATGGGAGAACAGACCCCGCGAAACGAAGAAATCACCGGTCCAGCGCAGACTGGCCGCGAGACTCCAGATACTGATTGTAAAAGTCATCAGCGCGGAGGGCGCGAGTAGAGAGGCAATCGCCAAAGCGAGATTCTGGAAACGGGGCGTGTCTTGGACACGGTGCTTATTCCAACGGATACAAACCAACATCCAAGCGAGACCTTTTCTACAGGCTATCAAGTCCATGACTATATGCCGCTTGCTTATAGTTTCTTGCGAGACTTATAGACTGGCTGAGGAGACAACAACAGATGAGAAAGATCAAGACCGCCATTGTTGGAACTGGATTTATGGGCAAAGTGCATGCCGAAAATGTACGCCGGTTAGGTAACGTGGAGATTGCCGCCGTCGTAGGAAGCCGTCCGGAGCGCGCCCAGCAGTTTGCCGAGAGCATGAGCGTGCCCTTTGCCACCGCCAATCTTAAAGACGTGCTGGACAACAAGGAAATAGAAGCCGTTCACATCTGCACCCCCAACGTGGACCATTACCCCATGTCGCTCGCTGCGATTGAGGCGGGTAAGGCGGTTTTATGTGAAAAGCCGATGACCATGAATGTGGCTGAAGCGCGCAAACTGGTGGATGCTGCCAAAGCAAAGAATGCCGTCAACTGCGTCCAGCACAACCTGCGCTATTACCCGGTGGTTCAGCAGATGCGCCAGATGATTGCGCACGGCGACCTGGGTGAAATTCTTATCGTGCAGGGGACCTATTCCCAGGATTGGCTGCTGTACGACACCGACTGGAACTGGCGTCTGGATGCAAAATCGAACGGCAAGCTGCGAGTGATGGGCGATATCGGTACGCACTGGATGGACATGATCCAGCACCTGACGGGTTTACCGATTACCGCCCTGTGTGCCGATCTGGCGATCTTCCATAAAAATCGAAAGCGGCCCAAGGGCTCGGTGGAAACGTTTTCTGGCAAAAAAGGGATCGAGGGAGAGTACGAGACGTTCCAAATTGATACGGAAGATTTCGGATCGGTACTCGTGCATCTTGGTGACCGGGCGCGCGGGGCGTTTACCGTAAGCCAGATGTCGGCAGGCCGCAAGAATCGCTTCGCCTTCGAAATTTTCGGCACAAAAGCCGGTGTCGCATGGAACCAAGAGGAGCCAGATACGCTTTGGATCGGTCATCGCAACGAGCCCAATCAGATCATCATTAAGGATGCATCCCTGTTTTATCCCGAGGCGGCGACATTCGCCGATTTGCCCGGGGGGCACAGTGAGGGATATGACGACTCGCACAAGCAGGTGTTCAAACGGTTTTATGCGAAGGTCGCTGACCGCTCCGCTCCAGTGGACTACCCCACTTTTGAAGACGGCTTACGCGGCATGATCCTGCTCGAGAAAGTATCGGAAAGCGCGGCCAATCGTGGCTGGGTCGACGTCTAACCGCCCGTGCCAGTGGAGCGGGCCTCCGGCCTGCAAAGTCGGTTTTCCAACCGACTTTCCATCACTATTTGAGAAAACTAAGTGGCGTCGGGCGGTTGCAGTGCCGGATCGCGTTACGGCATCTGGGCCGTCGTTCTGAAACCGTGTGGAGATGTCTGGCCAGGTCCAATGGTTTCCGAAACCTGGCTTGGCGATCTGTGCCCTCGTATGCGCCAGCCGACGGCCGCCCGCAGCGATAATCCCTGCAGCTTACTGGCAGTCAGGCACTTTACTGTAATCGATACATTGCGTGGTTAGATTCCCTACCGTCCAGACGGCTGACGTGGCGGGTTCATCCCAGAAGTGAATGAACCAAAACGTCATGGATCCGTAAAAGGGCTCCGGCTGGCCAAAGAAGATCTCGTCGGCAAACTGATTGGCACTGCAGCCCGATCCGAAATACAGATTCGAGTTCAGCGCCTGCTGCCCGTACACACCTGTAACTTGGATCGCTTGGTATCGAACGCCGTCCTGAATCAGCATGCAGGCGTGAATCGGTCCGTAATCCTGACTGTTTGAGCCGGGAGGATTTGGGTTGGGTGGCAGCGCGGGCGGGCACGGCGGCGCGGGTGACGCGAATCGGTCCGTATTCGGATACGTGTACTGTGACGTGCATCCCGGAGGGGGAGGAGGAGGCGGCGGAGGCGGCGGTGGTGGCGGGGGCGGAGGTGGAGGTGGAGGTGGCGGTGGCGCACCGGTTGACGGGATAAACAGGATATCTGTCCAATAATTGGCGGCCTCATAGGTTTCATTGGGGAACAAGCCTGGCCGATTATAGACGCCATTCCCGCCGGCCTCCGCGGAGGAAAGCAGCGTGATGGGGCCGCTGGTGTACGGATTATTCAGGTAATTTAAATCCGTCGAAAAAGCTCCGGTTGGTGAGGAATACGAGACAACGTAAGTCGTATTGGGCTGTACGGTAACCGGCTGCAAGAAATTCGAGGACTGCCACCCGGAGGCAGATTCGTTCGTAAACTGGACGGATGCCAGCAGGCCGCCTCCCGCACTCCATAGATGCCCAACGTGAATGCCCGTATTTTGGAGGTCCTTATAGAAGCGGATTCCCTGAATCTGACCGGCTTGGCTCACCTGGAACCGCTCGCCCATCTCGGCGGGAACATAGGGGCCGTAGTTATTAGCGGGAACGGCGGTATTACTCCAGATAGTTACCGGAGAACCCGCCGCAAATTGTGGAGCAAAGATGATATCTACCCAGTAATTGGCGGATTCATATGTCTGTTTCGGGAACGAGCCTTCCGGGCCAAAAACATAAACTCCATTTCCGCTCGATTCTAAGGAAGACGGCAGGGTAATGGAACCATTTGTATATGAATTGCTGAAATAACCTAAATTAGTTGAGAATGCTCCTGTAGGCGAATAATATGAGATCACGTAAGTCTGGCCCGGCTGAACGGTAACTGGCGAAGAAAACATGGCCGATTGCCAGCCGGAAGCCGATTCGTTTGTAAACGTGACAGCAGCCAGTAGGTTTCCCGAAGAAGTCCAGAGATGCCCGGCATGCGTGCCGGTGTTCTGGGAATCTTTGTAGAAGCGCATGCCCTGGATTTGGCCGGTTTGACTGACTTGAAACCGCACGCCCATTTCCGCCGGAATATAGGGTCCATAATTATCGGCCGGAACCGTGCTGGTACTCCACACGCTTTGCGATGAGCCATAAAGAGTGTCGTTTGAAGCCAAGGAAGATAATCCCTGAGCGCAACAGGTGACGAGAGTGAGCGGAAGAAGAAACAGTCCCGCTAATGACGTGAGAAGGTAATTCCGAGTACGACCGGTCATGCGTTCCCCCTGGGTGTTGATAATAGCTGAATAACCAGATTACCTCGCATTCGAAGTTACGTCATTAGCATGTCACCGATGGGGAAGAGCTACGCTGTCCAGAACATCTCTGATATTCCACAAGCTTACGCTGTCAAAAGTAAGTCTCCATTTCTTTAGGTTGGGTGCGCCTTCGCTTCGAAAGATTTTCATCGGCGCCTCAATTACTTCAGCCGGTGCTGCTGTGCGCCCAAGCGAAGCCCTGAGCACACCATTTTGGTGGACCGCAGTCGCTCTTCCCGGCTGATATACTGCGGTTTCGATGCCCAAAAAAGTGACCGTCATTGGCGCCGGTAATGTGGGAGCGAACACTGCCCAGAAAATAGCGGTAAAGGAATTGGCGGATGTCGTTCTGGTGGATGTTGTCGAAGGGGTGCCGCAGGGGAAAGGGCTGGATATTATGGAGTCGGCGCCGGTAGAAGGCTACGACGTGCGAATCGTAGGAACGAACGGGTACGAAGAAACCGCCGGCTCCGACATCGTCGTGATCACCGCCGGGTTCCCGCGCAAGCCGGGCATGAGCCGCGACGATCTTCTGCTGGCGAACTATGAGGTCGTGAAAACCGCGACAGAGCAGGCCGTGAAACAGTCTCCGGACGCGATTCTCATCCTCGTCACAAACCCGTTGGACGCCATGTGCTGGACAGCGCTCAAGTCGTCCGGCTTTCCGCGCCAGCGCGTTATCGGAATGGCCGGTGTGTTGGACACCGCGCGCTTCCGCACGTTTATAGCAGAGGAACTGAAAGTCTCCTTTGAAAATGTCACGGCCATGGTGCTGGGCGGACATGGCGACACGATGGTGCCGCTGGTTCGGTTTACGAACGTGAGCGGCATACCCATTTCAGAGTTGATGGATGAGGCGACCATACATCATCTGGTGCAGCGAACCCGAGACGGTGGCGCTGAAATTGTCAAGTATCTTAAGACGGGCAGTGCCTACTATGCACCCGCTGCCTCCGCGGTAGAAATGGTAGAGTCCATTCTAAAAGACAAAAAGAAGGTTCTTCCGTGCGCGGCCTACCTGGATGGCGAATACGGGATCCGCGAACTTTTTGTGGGAGTGCCGGTCAAACTGGGCAAAAACGGGATCGAAAAAATTTATGAGATCCAGCTCCAGGATGACGAGAAAGCCGCTCTGAAGAAAAGCGCGGATGCGGTTCGGGAGCTCATCTCCGTGTTGAAACAAAAACTGCAATAAACTCGCCTGCATTGTAGTGAAAGTTCCGCTTTATCCGCTAATCTGACGAGCATGGCGATCAGCATATCTGCCAATGGGGCATCGGCAGAGAACGGGCACCGCCGCATCGACCGAAAGTATGCCTGTTTCGGTATGAAGTTGGCATCTTCGAAGATCCACCGGTGGGGCGTGTATGCGACTGAATTCATTCCTGGCCGCCGCAAGGTGATTGAGTACACGGGCGAAAAAATCAGCCGGCGTGAAACAAAACGTCGGGCGAATGCCAGCGATTTAATCTATCTGTTCACGCTTGACAGGTACTGGACGCTCGACGGCTCTGTCGGTGGCTCCGGCGCCGAGTATATCAATCATTCCTGCGACCCGAACCTGGTGGCGCGCATTGTTCGGGGTCATATTCTTTACATGAGCCTGCGGGATATCGAGCCCGGTGAGGAGTTGACCGTCGATTACCAGTTTGATAAGAAGGTCGAGCGCGTCGCCTGCCGCTGCGGTGCGCCCAACTGCCGAGGCACCATCAATTTGTTGAGTTGAACCGAGTTCGGGCCTAGTTCTTTTCCGGCGCCCCGCGATCACTTGAGTGTATTTCTTCCGCCTTCACGAAAATTATTCAGTATGGCTGAGGCCGTCTCGCTTTGAGGTCGCTTTCCCCAGCTGGTCTTAAGAGCTTAAATCCGAACAGCTTAGCCCACTCCACCCGGGAGAATCAGGAGGTCTGCGGTTATGGCAGGTCAGTTGCTTCTAATGCATCTGGAGGATACAACTACATGCTCTGGTACGCCTGGGTGTTTCTGGTGATCGCGATCATCGCGGCCATTCTCGGCTTCGGCGGTATCGCTGCTGCTTCAGCCGGCATCGCCAAAATCTGTTTCATTATCTTCATAGTCCTGTTCTTAATCAGCCTCTTTGCTGGTCGCAGAAGGGCTATATAGGTTCACCTCGCACTCCGGCTCCCCGATTGGAAGAGTAGCTTCACTTTCAAGGCAGTGCAGCTTCACCCAAATGCGGGTTGTCCGGAGTGCGTGTATAGTGCGCAAGGCGGAGCTTAATAGGGATAGCCGTTGTACGGGTAAGCGTTGTATGGATAGCTGTAAGTTGGCGCGGGCGGCGCGTAGTAATAGGGCCGTTGCGCCGGGGCGTAATTGAAATACAAGTAGTCGCGGTCACGCCGGTTTTCCCATTGCTCGCGCTCGCGCCATTCATTGCGGCGCCAGTCACGATCGCGGTCCCGGTGGCGGTCCCAATCGCGACGATCGCGGCGGTCATGGTGATTGTCCCGATCGTGCCAGTCTTCCGCCTTCGCCGCTGTGGGCTGTAAGACTGCCATTCCAGCCGATAGCATCAAGGCCAACACTCCCACTCTTCTGAACATAACGACCTCCTTGTAGTTCCTGCGGAAGTAACTGACTTCCTGATTGTTCGATGTGTTTGACCACGTAGCCCGTTCCTGCCATAAGCAGTGAGACATGATGAAGTCTTTCTTAATGATCCAGGTGATCAGCAACTAGGAAACAGTTTTTAACCCTTCGAAAACCAGGTGCGCCAAACGGTATCCACCATCGCGTGCGTGAGCGCCGGCGCCATCAAGTTGCCACCGTGTCGGAATGCCGATCCGTAGAACCACCCTGCTATGGACGCTAGCGCGACATATCGCCAGTTCGGGAACGGCGCATGAAGAATGTGGAACAAGCCGAACAGGCAGGCAGCCAGGGCCTGACCTTTCCACGGTGATTGCAGAGATCCTGAAATCAACTTCTGGAGAAAGCCGCGGAAGAACAGCTCTTCGAGCAAGGCGATAAACAGGAAAATCTCTAGATAATCGAGGCCGAACGTAGTAAAGCCGTGCCAGTGTGGGTTCCATGCCGTGAAATGCATGGCTAAGCCAAGCGGAATGGCAATCAGCGCGAACCAGACGAAGTTGAGCGCCGCCGCTCTCAGGATTTTAGCTGAGACGGACAGATGATAGCCGACGCCAGGTAGGATGCGTACAAATATCCAGGTCCATGCGCCAATGCTGATCAGGTACAGCCGACCCATGAAATCGAGATTCACTGGCACATTCCAGATACCTTTCAACTCATGAGTCAGGACAGCGGCGATCAGTAATAAAGCCACGGCCGCATCCTGCCAGCAGAACCGAGACACGCTTCTAACCGGGAACAAGCTGTATAGGGAAACCGGCGGTACCGCCACGGCGACCAAGCGAAGCAGCGCAAGCCAGCCAAAATCGCCTGTACCTGCCGAGTAGATCATGTAAGGCACTAACCACAGGGCAATGAGCAAAGACTTGCTGTATGGCATGCCGAGCCCGCGCTGAACCAAGATGCGGCTGCCGCTTATACCCGGCGCGATCACAAAAGCGAGCAGGATCATAAAGCAGGCGTAGATGCTTACAGCGGAGCCGAATTCCAGCCCGTAACGGCGCGCATACGTTGAAGCGACACCCGCGAAGAGAATCGCGGAGAAGGCGAAAAGCAACAAGAACTGTCTAAGTCTTGGCTGATCGCTGCCTGCAGACTGCGTACTCAATCCAAATCGAACGGCCGTTTTGGAGGCGCGCCTGACTTATCTTCTTTTGCCTGCTTCAGCAGTTCCTCAAACTTCCTTTCGCGCACTTTTCCGCTGCTCAGGTGTGAAGCGAAGCTCTTCTCGAAGGCATCATTACGGCGGTCGGCTTCGCCTTTCAGTTGCTGTGCAGCAACATGAAGATCTTCGATAAGCGGCTTCTTTTCAGGCTCACGGTGATGGATGACGATCTGCATTTCGGCGTCGATCTGGAGAGTTGCGCCGCAACACGGGCATTTCACTTCGAACAGGGAGCTGGTGGACTGCGCCATATCGGAATCGTAGCGCAAAACAGAGCAGAGATGATGGTGCGCTATGCTTCGACTGCCGCATGGATTCAGTTTTCGCCTGGCTGGCACATTACGGGTACGCTGGGCTGTTTTGCTTGCTCATGTTCGGCGTCGTCGGCTTGCCGGTTCCCGACGAGACCCTGCTTGTCTTCTGCGGCTATCTGATCTGGAAGGGACGTCTTCATCCCGACCTGACATTCCTATCTGGTTTTCTGGGTAGTTGCTGCGGGATTTCGCTGAGCTACTTCATCGGCCGGAGGTTCGGGCGAAAAGTGATTCATCGCTACGGCAAGTACGTCCGCCTCACACAGGAACGCCTCCATCGCGTGACCGGATTATTTCACCGCATCGGCGCGTGGGTCCTGACCATTGGCTATTTCGTTCCTGGAGCGCGCCATTTCACCGCGCTTGTGGCCGGAATTACGCACTTGAAATACTGGAAGTTCGCCAGCTTCGCATATTCAGGTGCGGCTATCTGGGTTGCCACTTTCCTGACGCTGGGATATTTTGTCGGTGAGAGCTGGGAGCACGCGACCGCAGTTGTGCACCGCTACTTGCTGATCGGGTGCGGAGTTGCCGCCGTGCTGGGTGCGGTGGCGTGGTGGATACGCAAGCGGCGTCTGAGCACGCGCCCACCTGGAGACGATCCAAAAACGGCTTGGAAGTGAATCAGCCTACTCCACACGATAATTCGGCGCTTCTTTGGTAATGATCACGTCGTGTACGTGGCTTTCGCGCAAACCGGCCACGCTGACGCGCAGGAACTTGGCTCGCTCCTGTAATTCGGGAATGGTCCCGCAGCCGCAGTAGCCCATGCCGGCGCGCAGCCCGCCGACGAGTTGGTACGTCATTTCGGCCAACGGCCCTTTGTAGGGGACGCGGCCCTCAATGCCTTCAGGAACCAGTTTGCCGTTCGCGGTTTGAGAGTAGCGGTCTGAGCTGCCTTGCGGCATCGCCCCCATCGAACCCATTCCGCGATAGCTTTTGAAGGTGCGGCCCTGATACAGAATCGTCTCGCCGGGGCTTTCGTCGGTCCCGGCCAGCAGGCTGCCGATCATGACCGAATCCGCTCCCGCTGCAATCGCTTTCGTAATGTCGCCCGAGTACTTCACGCCGCCGTCGGATATCAGCGGAATGCCCGCTTCGCGCGTCGCTCTCGCGCACTGCGCAATGGCGGTAATTTGTGGCACTCCGGCGCCGCTCACCACGCGTGTTGTGCAAATGGACCCGGGGCCAATGCCCACCTTGATGCCATCCGCGCCGAGCGCGATCAGGTCGCGCGCGCCCTCATACGACGCGACATTGCCCGCCAGAACCTGAACTTCAGGGAATTTGCTCTTGATCGCCTTCACGGCCTCCATTACGCGCTGGCTATGGCCGTGAGCGGAATCAATCGCGATGACGTCCACTTTCTTGCCCACCAGTTCCCGAGCCCGCTCCATAAAATCGCCTGTGGCGCCCACTGCTGCCGCCACTCGTAGCCGGCCCTGGTCGTCTTTGGCCGCATTCGGATATTTCAGCTTCTTCTGAATGTCCTTGACCGTGATGAGGCCCTTAAGCGTGTAGTGATCATCCACCACCAGCAGTTTCTCGACGCGATGCTGATGCAGGATCTTCCCAGCTTCTTCCAGCGTAGTGCCGACCGGCACGGTGATCAGTCTCTCTTTGGTCATTACCTCCGAGATGGGAAGATCGTAGCGTGTTTCAAACCGCAGATCGCGATTCGTCAGAATGCCAACCAGCCTGCCGTTCTTTGTCACCGGAACCCCGGAGATGCGGAATCGACTCATCAGGTCCAGAGCTTCCGAGATCTTGCGTTCGGGCTCGATGGTGATCGGATCGACAATCATCCCGCTCTCGCTTCGCTTCACCCGATCCACCTCTTCGCCCTGCTTATCGATAGCCATGTTGCGATGAATGATGCCGATGCCGCCTTGCTGGGCTAGCGCAATCGCCATGTGGGATTCCGTAACGGTATCCATGGCGGCGCTAACGATCGGGATTCTCAATTCGATTTTCGGGGTCAGCCGGGTTGAAGTATCTGCTTCCGCGGGAGTGGTTTGACTGTAGGCAGGCTGCAGAAGGACATCGTCGAAAGTAAGTCCTTCCTCTATAACCTGTGGAATCATCGGGAATTTAATCCATCCTAACAGGAGGGTTCAGGCATCATCCGGAAGCTTGTGTTTTTAAACACTTACACCCGCAACTTCCCTTCTATACTTAAGGTTCGTGGACCAGGTTGGCCGTTATCAAATGCTCGAAGAGTTAGGCCGCGGCGCCATGGGCGTGGTGTACAAGGCGCGCGACCCGGCAATTGGCCGAACCGTGGCAGTCAAGACAATACGGCTAAGCGATGTAGCCGATGGCGCTGGCCAGCAGCGCGTGCGGGACAAACTTCTGCGGGAAGCCCATTCCGCGGGGATGCTAAGTCACCCGAATATCGTTACGATACACGACATTTTGGAACAGGGGCATGTCGCCTTCATTGTGATGGAACATGTGCAGGGCTTATCGCTTGAGGAAATGCTGCGAACTCAGCGGCTGCCCGATGCCGGGGAACTGCTCCGTATTCTCAAACAGGTCGCCGAGGCGCTCGATTATGCCCATCGCAAAGGCATCGTCCATCGCGATATCAAGCCCGCCAACATCATTCTCTCCGATACCGCGCCCGGTATCGAACGGATCGCCAAAATCACCGATTTCGGGGTTGCGAAGATCGCATCTCTCGAAGCAACCCAGACCGACGCCATGATCGGGACCCCCAACTACATGTCTCCGGAGCAGATTCAAGGCCGTACCGTGGACGGCCGGTCTGATCAATTCTCGCTCGGTGTGGTGGTCTATGAGCTTCTCTGCGGGGAGAAGCCGTTCGAGGCGGAAAGTTTCACCGCACTGCTCTATCGGATCTGCAATCAAGACCCGAGGCCGGTGGAAAGCCTTAATCCACTGCTAAGCGAAACAGTTGGCAAGGTGATGCGGCGCGTGCTGGCGAAAGAGCCCGTCGACCGCTTTGATTCCTGCAGTAACTTCATTGGTGCGCTCTCAATTGCTTTGGGCGATTGTCCGGACTGGACGCCGGTTGCTCGATCGCTAGCCGTTCCGGTCGCAACTGCCATTGGCGCTCCCAGCGCGTTCGGACCTGTTCAGCCAGTCGCTGCCCCCGCAAGGCTGGGGAATGGGGGTCCAACCCGTATCGTCGTTGCTACCGAGCCTGAGATCGCAACCATACGCGCTCATGCCGTAGGCGAGGAAGCCTCCAATGTGCAAGCTCCGGAACGAAGTTCCGCGGGTAAAAAAATTGCCCTGCTTCTGGCGCTCTGCCTGGCTGTGGCGGGAGTCATTGTTTTCATTGTTCGCATGAACTCAGGATCGGGCGTTCCGGTTCAGGTTTTAGATACGGGTTCGGGACCAGTCTCCCCGCCGCCCGCGAACGTGGCGAATAATCTGCCCAAGCGAACACCTGAGCAATTGAGCGAGGCGCCCGTCACGCCGCTTCCAGCTCTGAAGAAACCGGCGCTCCCACCCGCGTTGGAGAAACGGCCGGCCAATGCTGTTGCGGGTTCCCACGCAGAAGCTTCAGTTCCCGGCATTGCATCCGTGGAACTGTTGAGCGACCCTCCGGGCGCAAGAATCGTGGTAGACAACCGGGCGGATTTAACCTGCACCGCCCCCTGTACTCTCTCGCTCGCGAACGGCCGCCACACGCTTAACGCTCAGGCCAACGGGTATACAGTCGCCCGACGCATCTTTACCGTTCCGGAAGATAGCAGTTTGTATGTTCCGCTAAGCAAGAGCGAAGGCGTGCTGCTGGTCACCTCGACGCCAAGCGGCGCAATCGTGATAGTCGACGGAAAGAACTATGGAACAACTCCCGCAACTCTGCACCTGTCGGCGGGCGTTCATGAACTGGTGATCGCGAATGGCTCGACGCAGCACCAGGAAGCCGTAGTGGTTGAGGCGGGCGGCTTCGAGGTTAAAAGTTTCCGCTGGCAATAGGGTTCGACTGTTAAGATTCGCAATAGCCAACCTGCCATGCTTGCGCTTCATGCTGGTTTTTGTAGGTCATTTCTGATTCTTTGGGGCGAATCGTCAAGTGGTCAAGGCAAGCGCGGCATGCATCCATTTGAAGCTGGCGCGCCAGCGCTTGCGGAAGCTCTGGCCGCGCTTGGAATATCGCTACCACCCGCGGATTTCACGATCGCCGAAGTCTGGCTGCCATCCATCGGTAAGAAACCGCTGCCATCGAATCCTCTGATCGCTGAAATGCCCGACATCGGCGATGCGGAGCTTGCGAACTGGCGCGTAACCACAGCGGCGCTCAAGTCTCCAGCCGCATTGGAGCTACTTTGCAATTGCGCGGGCAAAGAGTTGCTGGCGCCCGGGATTATTGCCGGCGCAGATCTCGCCTACTGGAGCGCTGGGATTCGATTCGCCGGAGCTCTTGCGGCTCGGCATCAGTTTCTGCCGGATCTTGTGCAAGAGAATAGCGGGTTTTATGCGCGCTGGCGCCCCGCCTACTCGGGCCGCGATGGCGACCGGTTGCGCGATTTGGCTGCGGCCATGCCTTCAGCGGCGCGAGCGCTCACGCCGGACATCGCGAGGGAAACTCTGTTGCGCCACTTTCTCGACACTTTTGTGGACGAGCTGGTCCGCAGCCCATCTCCGGCTGTCCGGCCCACTGCAGCAGACGGACTCCACGACCGCTGGCTCAGCGCGCTGCACTCACCAGACAGCCAGGTTGCCGGCGACTTCCACGAGTTGCAGGCCCTCGAACGGCAGGTTCGCGAATGGCGGCGACCGTTAGCGGCTGCCGGCAATGCGCCCTATCGCCTGTGCTTCCGGCTGGAACAGCCTGAATCGAACGACAGCACTGGCACTTGGCAAGTTCAATACCTACTGCAGGCCCGCGCCGATCCAAGCCTGCTGATTCCGGCAAGCAGCGTCTGGAACGGGAACACTGCCAGCCGGGCGCACTCGCCCATCTGGAACTACTCTGGTTTTCAGCCGCGCGAGCACCTGCTCGTTTCCCTGGGGCAGGCGTCGTGTATTAGTCCGGAGATTGAGGAGAGCCTCAAATCTCCCGTTCCAAGCGCTTATCAACTGGACGCGGCCGGGGCATACAATTTTCTGAACACGAAAGCGGGTGCCTTGGAAGAAGCCGGGTTCGGAGTGATGCTGCCGGCTTGGTGGACCCGAAAGGGAACCAAAGCGCGGCTTTCGGCTGGGGCACACGTGAAGAGTCCGTTTCAAAAAGGAGCCGGCCTGGGGCTGGAGACGCTGTTCGAATTCAAATGGGAGATTTCCATTGGCGGCGAGAAGCTCACGCTAGCCGAGCTGCGGGAGTTCGCCGCGCTAAAGGCTCCGTTAGTGAAATTCCGCGGGCAATGGGTGCAGATGAGCGCCGAAGAAATCCAGGCCGCAATCGATTTCTGGAAGAAGAAGAACGGCCGGACCACCGCGCGCGAAGTTCTCCAGATGGCGCTTGGCGCAACAAAGTCGGTAGGACCGCTGGAATTTTCGGGTATCTCCGCGGAGGGCTGGATTGCCGATCTAATTCAAAGGCTGGAAGGTCACACGCCATTTCAGGAAGCCGCGCCGCCGGAGGGCTTGAAAGCGACGCTCCGTCCTTATCAGGTTCGCGGATATTCATGGTTATCATTTCTACGGAGTTGGGGCCTGGGCGCGTGTCTCGCCGATGACATGGGGCTTGGCAAAACGATTCAGACGCTGAGCCTTATACAGCGGGATTGGAGCGCCGGAACCGATCGCCCGATACTGCTGCTCTGTCCCACATCCGTAATCGGCAACTGGCAAAAGGAAGCGGCGCGCTTTACGCCTGAACTGCCGGTCCTGGTCCATCACGGGCTGGGGCGAATCAAAGGAGAGTCGTTCGCCCGGAGCGCGTCGCAGCATGCCATCGTGGTTTCTAGCTACGCGCTATTGCATCGTGACTTCGAGCATCTGAAAGAGATTCCCTGGGCAGGCATTGTCCTGGATGAGGCACAGAACATCAAAAATCCCGAGACCAGGCAGGCCAAGGCGGCCCGTGCGCTGAATGCCGAATATCGCGTTGCGCTGACGGGCACTCCCGTCGAGAATAATGTCGGCGACCTCTGGTCCATTATGGAGTTTCTCAATCCGGGGCTGCTGGGTACGCGCGCCGATTTCAAACGTAATTTCTATCTGCCTATCCAGAGCGGCCGCGATCCGCAGGTATCGGCGCAACTGAAGCGTGTCACCGAGCCCTTTATCCTCCGGCGGCTGAAGACCGATAAGTCGATCATCGGCGATTTGCCGAACAAGCTGGAAATGAAAGTGTTCTGCACTTTGACGAAAGAGCAGGCTTCTCTTTATGCCGCCGTAGTTAAAGAGTCGATGGAGGCAATCGAGTCGGCGGAAGGCATCAAGCGCAAAGGCGTGGTATTGGCTACCCTATCGCGGCTCAAACAGGTCTGCAACCATCCGGCCCAGTTTCTGGGCGACAACTCGCCGCTGCCGGGCCGTTCGGGAAAGCTTGCCAGGCTGACCGAGATGATTGAAGAGGCGCTCTCGGTCGGTGATCGGGTCCTCATCTTTTCGCAGTTTGCGGAGATGGGCGGCATGCTGAAAAGGCACTTGCAGGAGACTTTTGGGCGCGAGGCGTTGTTCCTGCACGGAGGCGTTCCGAAAAAGCAGCGCGACCGGATGGTGGATCGCTTTCAAGACGAGCCCGACGGACCTCCGCTGTTCATACTTTCTTTGAAAGCGGGCGGTACGGGATTGAATCTGACGCGCGCCAATCATGTTTTTCATTTCGACCGATGGTGGAATCCGGCGGTTGAAAACCAGGCGACCGACCGGGCGTTTCGGCTTGGCCAAACTAAGAACGTGCAGGTACACAAGTTCGTCTGTGCGGGGACTCTGGAGGAAAGAATCGACGAGATGATTGAGCAGAAAAAAGAAGTTGCAGCGGGTGTCGTAGGCAGCGGCGAAGCATGGCTGACGCAACTCTCGACGCTACAACTGCGAAATCTCTTCGCGCTCCAGAAGACTGCGGTGCCGGAGTAAATATGCGATTCAACGACTGGGACCATTTTGGAAGATTTCCTCCACCTTCCCGGCCCCGGCAAGCGAAAGGGGGAATCAAGGCTGCCACACAACGCGGCAGATTTGGTGAAAGCTGGTGGGGGCGTCGCTGGATTGAAGTTTTGGAAACCTTCAACATCGGCGCGCGGCTGCAGCGCGGACGATCGTATGCGCGCAAGGGCCAAGTTCTATCGATTGACGTGAAGAAGGGAATGGTTGAGGCGCGGGTGCAGGGATCGCGGCCCGATCCGTATCAGGTGAGCATCAAGGTGCGTCCGCTGATGCCATCCGAATGGAAGCGGCTCGCCCGCCAGCTTTCGACGCAAGCCATTTTCGCGGCCAAACTGCTTGCCGGCGAGATGCCCCATGAAATTGAGCAAGCGTTTACCGAAGCCGGATTGTCGCTGTTTCCGGAAAAATCGAGCGAGATTTCGACCGGCTGTTCGTGTCCCGATTGGTCGAACCCCTGCAAGCACGTGGCAGCCGTTTATTATTTGCTGGGCGAAGCGTTCGATAAAGACCCGTTTTTGATGTTTCGGCTGCGCGGCGCGGATCGCGCTGAGTTTACCGCGATGCTCGGCGAAGGACCGCTTGCCGAGCGTGAAGTAAAGGAAGAAATACCGAAACCGGAGCCGCTGGCTGCGGAACCGCGCGAGTTTTGGATCGCGAAGGCAATTCCGGAAGACTTATTGGGCGGCCTGAGCCTGCCTGGAACCGCCGCATCACTGCCCCGGCGGCTGGGGAGTTTACAATTCTGGCGTGGCGAGATACCGTTCTTGAAGGCGCTCGAGCCCTCGTACGAGAATGCATCGAGAAGAGCGGAGCGAATTTTGTTTGGGGAGAAAATGGAGGTGCGACGGCAATGAGTTTTTCCCGACGAGAAGCGATCGGCATCGTCGCTGTTGCTCTGGGTGCCAATACCGCAAGCGGAGCAGCGGCCAGAAGTGCTCCGGAGAAGGCGAGCTTGCCTCGCCTCTGTCTTGAAATGGGCGGAGGCAGCCTCTCAGCCGGAACGTTAGATCCAGCCGGTATGCGCCGCATCAAACAGCTTGGGATCAATGATGTTCTGATGGGCGGCCCGCGCATTCCCTGGGAAGAAAGCCGCATTCGCGCCATTATGGACGCGCTCAAAACGGGCGGCCTCACTTTGGGAAATATGATGATCGGCGGCTTTCCCAATACCATCTACGGGCGGCCCGGACGCGACGAAGAGATTGAGAAAGTCCGCGCCTCCATTCGCGCGGCCGGGCGCGCTGGTCTGCCTGTTATCGAATACAATTTCTACGCGCACCGCCTTGTGGAAGGCTATTACGAGGAAACTGGACGCGGCGGGGCAGGGCTGACCGCCTTTGACTACGATCACGTGAAAGATCTGCCGCCGCTTCCCGCGGAGGGCGTGCACAACCTGGACGAGATGTGGAGCAACGTGACCTATTTCCTCAAAGCTGTTATCCCGGTCGCGCAGGAATCCGGCGTGCGCATGGCGCTGCATCCGAACGATCCCCCCGCACCGCTGAGCCGTGGCTCCGGTCAAATAATGGGAACCCTGAAAGGCTGGAAGCGCCTGGTGGATATTGTTCCTAGCCCCTCAAATGGCATTACCTTCGATTGTGGAGTTACGCGCGAAATGGGTGAGAACCCGGTGGAAGTATGTCGCTATTTTTCAGCGCGCGATTGCATCAATCACGTTCATTACCGTAACGTGCGCGTGCGTGTCCCTTACGAGAAGTACACGGAAGTATTCATTGACGAAGGGCAGGTGGACATGTTTGCCGTCATGAAGGAGCTGGTGCGGCAGAAATATCCGCGGCTGGTTTACCCGGAGCATCCGCGCGCGCTTGACTACGACCGCGAGCGCCCCGGGTTCAAGCCGTATTATCCTGGCGGCGGCTCCTACGCAGGTTTCGCCTACAACGTCGGCTATGCCAGGGCGATGCTGCAGGCGTCGCTCGAATCGCGAGTGTAATCTTCGGACGGCTACGATGAGAGTTCCGGAGTCCTCTTACAAATGTCGGATTCGAAATGCAATCAACCGGGCGATGATGCTCTTGGACTGAATACTCCGATTGAGCGGCGCGACGTCTTGAACTCGACACTGCTTGCGGCGGGTGCCGTCTTACTGAATGCCGTCAGCCCGCTCCAGTTGCTCGCGGAAGAGGACTGGACCGGTTACGGGGGCGTCGGCGACTACGCAAACTCAAACGGCAACACCTATGAGGTGATGACCGCCGGGCACCAGATTCGTAATCGCGTATTCGAGCGCGAGCCAATGAATCCCCTCGACACGCATGAAGAGTTCGATTGCGTTATTGTCGGAGGCGGTATCAGCGGCTTGGCCGCCGGTTTGCTTTTTCAGCGCCAGACCGCAAAACACAAGACCTGCCTGGTCCTTGACGATCACCCCATTTTCGGGGGCGAGGCGAAGCGCAACGAGTTCCAGGTGGATGGCCAGAAAGTCATGATTCACCAGGGTTCGGCTGCCTGTTTTCCGCCGCTGCCGAATACCTTCCTTTCCGGGTTTTACGACTCGATCGGAATCAACTGGAACGACTTTCATTACCAGACGTGGAGCGGTCCGAAACCAGCGATGCAGTTGGAAACCGCGCCTTATCCGGTCGGCGGATCGACTTCGGGTTTCTTTTTCGGCGCAAAGTTCGGTCATCCCGAAGGCTTGTGGCTAATTGATCCGTGGGGAAAGCGACTCGAAGGCGCTCCCATTTCGCAGCGCGCCCGCCAGGAACTGTTGAGAATGAAAAATGCCGACCGCCAGCCATTTTCCGAGCATCGCTATCAACCCCAAAAGCACGGCGACGCGGCATCGCGTCATCTGGACAGCGTCACGCTCGAACAGCACCTGATCGAAGCTTACGGACTGAGTGTCGATACCATCCGCACGTTTCTCTCGCCCATTCAAGGAGGCGGATCGGGTCTGGGCCCCGATGTTTTGTCCGCCTATTGCGAATATGCGGCCGACGTTCTTTTGCCATGGCAGTACGACAAAGGCGCGCAGATGTTTCCGGGCGGCAATGCCGGCGTGGCGCGCCAAATAGTAAAGCAATTGATCCCAGACGCGATTCCGGGGCCGGGAGATATGACGTCCGTCTGCCGCGACCGCGTGAACTTCCAGGCGCTTGATCGTAAAGGTCAGCCCGCGCGTATCCGCGTTGGTGCGACGGTTGTCGCAGTGGAGCATGAGGGCGATCCCGGGCGCGCAGGTGCGGTGAAAATATCCTATACAAAAGACGGCCAACTCTTTCGTCTGAAGGCAAGGTCGGTCATCATGGCCGGCGGCAGTTGGACAACCAAGCACGTTGTACGTGACTTGCCGGCGGTTTGCCGCGAGGCGTATGCGCAGTTTCATCGCGCGCCCTGTCTCATGGCCAATGTGGCCGTGCGGAACTGGCGTTTTCTCTACGACCAGGGCCTGACAGAATGCCAGTGGTTCGAAGGCATCGGTAATTACCTCACCATGCGCAAGGTCGCAACCCTGGGGACCGATCCCGCGACTATCAATCCCGGCACGCCAACCGTGATCAATCTCAAAATTCTGTTTTCGCGCCCTGGATTGTCCCTGCAGGAGCAAACGGTTCGTGGCAGAACCGAACTTCTCGCCACTCCCTTCCGCAGTTACGAACGGCAGATTCGGGAGCTGTTCACGATGATGTTCGTGCGTTCCGGATTCGACGCCGCCCGCGATATCGCCGGGATCATCCTGAATCGCTGGGGACATGCCTATCTAAGCCCGCAGCCCGGATTCTTCTTTGGCAAAAATGGCAGCGCCGGTCCCGGCGACACCATCCGCAACCATCCGTACGGCCGGATCGCCTTCGCTAATTCCGATCTCTCCGGCATTATGGACCACCGTATGTCCATTCTCGAAGCGCGTCGGGCCGTGCAGCAGATTGCACTCTGAAAATGTGATAAGTTCTGGGATTTGGGAGGCAAATCAAATGGCTAATAAAGTAAACCCGATACCATCGGGCTATCACACCGTAACCCCCTATCTCGTGGTCAACGATGGTGCGAGGGCAATCGATTTTTACAAACAGGCGTTTGGCGCAAAAGAACTTCACCGTATGGGTGGTCCGGACGGAAAAATTGGTCATGCGGAGCTGAAGATCGGCGATTCCGTCATCATGCTCTCCGATGAGATGATGGGGAATCGGTCCCCGCAATCACTGGGCGGCTCGCCTGTCAGCATCTTCCTATACGTCGACAATGTTGACTCCGTTTTCAACCAGGCCGTCAAAGCCGGCGCCAAGAGCGATATGGCGCCCGAGGACATGTTCTGGGGTGATCGCTACGGAAAACTGACTGACCCATTTGGGCATGTGTGGGGGCTCGCCACTCACGTGGAAGATGTCGCTCCCCAGGAAATGGAAAAGCGCGCGCAGGCAGCCATGGCTCAGCGGGAGCAAAAAGCCGCACAGGCGAGTTGACGCCAGGTTAGTCTCAGGGCCTGTATGATGGCCAGATGAAATCGGACCATCTGACAAAGGGCTTACTGATTCTGTTACTCGGACTGCTGGCGGCGAATCTATTTCGTTCCCTCGCAAGTCCGCCGTCGGCTCACGCTCAGCCGCTGCCGGCGGAGTACGACGTCTATATCGAACCAGGCGTAAGAATGCTTCGCGCCCCTGACGGAAGCAGACAGGTTTTGGGAAAGGTTTTTGTCGACCTGACCAATGGCAACGTCTGGGGCTACCCGACAACTGTCGACCAGCCGTACCCGGTGGATGTCATGAACTCAAATCCACCGACGTCGAAGCCGTTTCTCCTGGGCAAATTTGACCTAAGCAGAATGAACGCACACTGAGATTACCGTATTCTCGACAGGCCTTCACCCTGTTGCCCTTTTATCATTGACAAGCGCCCGGAGTAGGTACATGCTTTGGGAAAGGGGTTCTTATGCGCTGTTCGCGCGTACTCTTCCCGGCCGCTCTATCCGTTCTGTTCTGCCTTCAGGCATCCGGGCAATCCGTTATTTCAGTTCGTTCCGGCCTGGTCAATTTCTTCGAAGGTTCGGTGTTTATTGACGATCAGCCGCTCCAGGACAAGTTCGGCACATTTCCGTACATCAAGCAGGGTTCCACGCTGCGGACCGCCGAGGGCCGGGCGGAGATTCTGCTTACGCCTGGCGTTTTGCTTCGAATCGATCAAAACAGCGCCATCAGGATGATTACGGTCGCGCTCAGCGACACCCGCGTTGAATTCTTGAAAGGATCTGCAATTCTCGATTCGACCGATGCTCAGCCTGGCAACTCGCCGGTGGTCGTTTACTGGGGTTCCGAAGTTCGATTTCCGAAGCCGGGAGTGTACCGGTTCGATTCGGATCCGGCGGCTTTATTAGAGGTCTACAGCGGCGAGGCGGATGTGAAGCACGATGGCAAGTCGTCCGCTATCGACACATCCAACGAGTTCTTTTTTCTGGCGGGCATCGAAACGAATAAGTATGGCGACGGCAACTTTGATCCCTTCTATGATTGGGCGAAGAACCGCAGTGACCTTATTGCTGCCGACAATCGATCCGCGGCTCAGAGCGCGGTCGATCCAGGCGACATCGCCAACGGTCAGAATCTGCCAATCGGGCCTGGTCTCGATCCCTCCATACCCATTTACGGTTCGGGCTCGATTTATGGTGGTCCCATATACGGCGGCTCGACCATCGGTTCTCCCTTTGGGAACGGTTCACTGTATCCGTACAGCGCGTTCGGTCCATACGGTCCTTATGGTCTCAACCCTTACGCCTACGGCATGTTTCTCATCGTTCCGGCTTATCGTTATCCGCGCGTACATTCACGATGGCCAGACAGGCCTCGCTCTTCCCACTGGACTCCCAGCAGCTATGCCGGAATCCCTCCAGCGCGCGCCCGAATTCCCAGCTATCAACCATACAGGCCCCCGATGTACACGCCCGGCGCGGTTTCTCATCGATACGTTCCGGCAACCCCGGCGTATTCCCGTCCAGCCAGCGTTGGAATGCCGCGCGGTAGCGTGAGGGTCGGCGGCATAGCCGCGCACCCCGTTGGGCATCGGTAATCTCCTGGCCCGCTAAAAACCGCTATTCGGTGGGAGCGTAGTAACCAAGTCTCCAGCGCGCCTTCAACGGCGGCAAACCTTTCGGCTGATCCAGTTTCACTTCAATCTTGCGGTACTTGCCGTCGCGGTCCTGGTTCGTGGGGTAGTACGCCAGCACATATTGGTTGCGCAGTTCAATGCCAATACGCGTCGCGATCCCCGGCAGATCTCTTGCTTCCGAGGCCGCGAATGCCCGCCCGCCGGTCTGCTCTGAAATTTCCGACAGCAGTTTCGGCCCGGAAAGTTCCGCCGTCGTAAGCGCCAGATAATCGAATGGCTCAAATACCCCCATCGAATAGATCTGTACGTCGGCTTCGCGAATCAGGCCTTTGATCTCGGCGGCAGTGTAGCGGCTATTGTTGTCGCCGCCGTCCGAGATAATAAGCAGCGCTTTCCGCGGATTCTTCGCGCTCTTCATCTCTCGTATGCCCAAGTGCACCGCATCCAGCAGAGCGGTCAGGCCTTGCGGCTCTACTGAGACCAGCTTCGATTCAATCTCCTCCGCGCTCTTTGTAAATGGCACTGCCAGTTCCGCGCGGTCGCTGAAGTCGATCAGAAATGCTTCGTCCTGTGCATTCATTGTTTTCAGGAACTGGGCTACGGCCAGGCGCGAGGTTTCGATCTTTGTTCCCATACTGCCGCTGACATCAACCAGGAGCCCGATGGAGAGCGGCGCATCTTCGCCCGAAAACTGCTTCACCTGCTGCTCTTTACCATCTTCGAGAATCCGAAAATTCTGCTTGTCCAGGCCCAAAACAAAGCGGTTCATGGCGTCCGTAACAGTCACTGGTATGAGTACCAGCGTGGTATCGACGCGGATATCGACCCGCGGATCGGGTGACTGGGCCGGTGCGAGGATTGTGCCGGCGAAAAAGATGGAAGCAACTACTAAGGCACACCGCACGACTGCACGCCCCCGGCGAGCACGAGTCTAACATAAGGGAACGAACCGTGAAGATCACAAGTATTGAGACCACGCGCATAGCGGAATTCCCGCAGCTCCTGTGGGTACACGTCCACACTGACGAAGGGTTGACAGGATTGGGTGAGACGTTCTTCAACGCAACTTCGGTGGAGGCATACCTGCACGACGATGTCGCGCCCCGCCTCATCGGCCGCGATGCCCTTGCAATTGACGCCATCGCACGCGACCTGGTGGGTTATCTGGGATTTCGGTCGACCGGCGTCGAGGTGCGCGCGGCATCGGCGATCGACATCGCGCTTTGGGATCTATTCGGCAAATCCGCCGGGCAGCCGCTTGTGCAGATGCTTGGCGGCTGGACCCGGCAGCGCGTTCGCACTTACAACACATGCGCGGGCGCGCAATACATGCGGAAAGCGGCCACGCAATCCTCCCGCAACTGGGGCATAGGAAATGGACAAAGCCGCCCGGCTGTTACCGGTTGCGATGACCTGAATGATTTTCTGACTCGGGCGGACGAACTGGCGGAATCCCTCCTTGCCGAAGGAATCACCGCTATGAAAATCTGGCCCTTCGATACAGCCGCCGAGAAGACTTACGGCCAGTACATCTCGAACGAAGATCTCAAGAAGGCGCTGGAGCCTTTCGAAAAGATCAGGAACCGGGTAGGCGACAGGATGGACATCATGGTTGAGTTTCACTCTCTCTGGCAGCTCATGCCGGCAATAAAGATTGCCAAAGCACTTGCGCCGTTTGGAACCTTCTGGCACGAAGATCCCATCAAGATGGACAGCTTAGGCAGTCTCAAGCGCTACGCCGAAGCATCTCCGGCGCCGGTCTGCGCCTCCGAGACGCTAGGCAGCCGCTGGGCCTTTCGCGACCTGCTGCAAACCGAGTCCGTCGGCGTCGTGATGTTCGATCTCTCCTGGTGTGGCGGGTTGTCGGAAGCGCGAAAAATCGCGGCCATGTCCGAAGCCTGGCATCTGTCCGTTGCGCCGCACGACTGCACCGGCCCGGTGGTTTTCACCGCTTCAGCGCATCTATCGCTGAATGCCCCCAACGCACTGCTGCAAGAGTCGGTCCGCGCCTTCTATAAAGGCTGGTACCCCGAAGTCCTGACATCCATTCCAAACGTACAAGATGGTTTCGTTACGGTTGCCGATGCGGCGGGTTTGGGTTGTGAGCTCATGCCCGACATCGATAAACGATTTTCAGTCTCGCGGCGAAGTTCCCCGTAAATAAACCTCATCTGCAAAGCCCGTGAGCGATGATTCTTCCCGCCGCTCGAGATAGCCAGCCCTGCTTAAATAGGAGTTTCTATGAAACTCCAGAGCTACACGATCACGCAGGGCAAAGATCGCGCGCCCGCCCGCTCCTATCTGAAATCGATCGGCTTCACCGATGAGGATCTGAAGAAACCGATTATCGGCATCGCAAACACTTGGATTGGCACCATGCCGTGCAATTTCAACTTGCGCGAGCTAGCCGTCGATGTGGCGCGCGGAATTCGCGAAGCGGGCGGCACCCCTATGGAGTTCAACACAATCGCCATTAGCGACGGAATCACCATGGGCACGGAGGGGATGAAGACTTCCCTGGTGAGCCGCGAGGTGATCGCCGATTCCATTGAGCTGGTAGCGCGCGGTCACATGTTTGACGGCATCGTTGCGCTGGTCGCCTGCGACAAGACTATTCCCGGTGCGGCCATGGCGCTGCTGCGGCTGAACGTGCCCGGCGTGATCCTGTACGGCGGAACCATTCTGCCCGGCAGGTACAAAGGCAAAGACATCACCATTCAGGACGTCTTTGAAGCGGTGGGTTCGAACGCCGCGGGGCGCATGAGCGATGATGAACTCCTCGCCATCGAGAACGCAGCTTGTCCAGGCCCGGGCGCTTGCGGCGGCCAGTACACCGCGAATACCATGGCGACCGTGATGGAGATTATTGGCCTGTCGCCGATGGGAGTGAATGCCATTCCGCAGGTGGACGAACGAAAACACGATGCGGCGCGCTTTTGCGGCGAGGTGATTTTGAGCGCGGTCCGCAATAATTTGCGGCCGCTGGATATTGTCACCCGCGGGGCCATCGAGAATGCCATTGCAAGCGTAGCGGCATCGGGCGGATCGACCAACGCCGTGCTTCATCTGCTCGCCTTTGCGCGCGAGGCGGGCATACCGCTGAGCATCGATGATTTTCAGGAGCTCAGCAGCAAAACTCCGTTGCTGGCCGATTTGAAACCCGCCGGCAGATACACTGCCGCCGACGTGGACAAAGCGGGCGGCATCCCGGTAATCGCCAAACGGCTATACGAGGGCGGCTACGTTCATTCCGATGCCATGACCATCACCGGCAAAAACTTCGGCGAGCAGGTGCAAGCTACAGCGAAGGAGACGCCCGGCCAGGACGTCATTCGTCCGCTGAGCCGGCCCATCAAAAAGTCCGGTGGCCTTGTCATTTTGAAGGGATCGCTCGCGCCGGAAGGCTGCGTGATCAAAGTCACTGGCTTGAACCGCACTTCGCAAACGGGCCCGGCGCGCGTGTTCGATAGCGAAGAGGCCGCCATGCATGCGGTACTGGGCGGCAAGATTAAACCCGGGGATGTGATGGTGATCCGGTATGAGGGGCCAAGGGGCGGACCCGGAATGCGCGAGATGCTGGGCGTCACCAGTGCGATTGTGGGCGAGGGAATATCGGAGACCGTGGCGCTGGTTACCGACGGCCGATTCAGCGGGGCCACCCGCGGATTTATGGTTGGACACGTCGCGCCGGAGGCGGCTGTCGGCGGACCCATCGCGGCGGTTCGCGAACACGATCCCATTACCATCGACATCGAAAAACGGCAGATCAGCCTCGACATTTCGGTTGCCGAACTGCATGAACGGCTGTCCACATTTCAGCGGCCCGCGCCGAAATATACTTCCGGAGTAATGGCGAAATACGTTGCTCTGGTAGGTTCGGCTTCCGACGGCGCGGTAACATCGCGCCCGGCCCTTTAAGCCCTTAGCTCTCCAATGAGCCGCCGTTATCTTGCCCTGGACCTTGGAGCCGAAAGCGGCCGGGCCATCCTGGCGCATCTAAACCATCACAAAATTGAGCTCACCGATCTGCGGCGCTTTGCCAATACGCCAGTCCGCCTTCCAACCGGTCTCTATTGGGATACGCTTCGACTTTTTCATGAGATTTGCGAATCAATCGGCGCAGCGGCGCGGAGTGTCGATGAACTAGACGGAATCGCGGTCGATACCTGGGGCGTGGATTTCGGCCTGCTCGCGGCACATGGAGCTTTGCTGGAAAACCCCAGGCACTATCGCGATGCGCGAACCGCAGGTGTCCCCGACCAGGTCTTTGAAACAGTTCCTCAGGCCGAAATCTTCCGCCAGACCGGAATACAGTTCATGCAAATTAACTCGCTCTATCAGTTGTGTGCGATGCGGCGGGATTCACCGGAGCTTATCAACTCCGCCTCGAAACTATTGTTCATGCCCGATCTGTTCAATTATTTCCTGACGGGCTCATTCGCTTCAGAACGAACGGTCGCCAGTACTTCACAGTTTTACGATCCAGTGAAGAAACGTTTCGCGACGGATATGCTGCGAAAACTCGGCATACACGCCGGGTTTCTTCCCGAGTTGATCGATCCGGGAACCGAATTGGGAACACTTCTCCCCTATGTCTCCGAACAGTGCGGCCTGCAGCACGACACTCCGGTTTATGCGACCGCATCGCACGACACAGCGTCCGCCATCGCCGCGGTTCCGGCTTCTTCGAACCAGCCCTGGTGCTACATCAGCTCGGGGACCTGGTCGTTGATGGGCGTTGAAGTGGAACAGCCCATTATTAACGATGCATCGCTCCAGGCGAATTTCACAAATGAAGCTGGCGTGGAACACACCATTCGCTTCCTCAAGAACATTCCCGGATTGTGGATTTTGCAGGAGTGCAGAAGGGCCTGGGCCAAAAAGGGAGAGGAATATTCATACGCAGAGCTGATGGAACGAGCATCCGCTGCCAAACCCTCCGGCACAATACTCGACGTCGACCAATTTTCTTCTCCCGGAAACTACCCGGAGATTATCCGTGATTTCTGCCGCAAAACGGGTCAAGAAGTACCGCAAGACGCGGGCTCGATGGTGCGCGTGATCTTGCACAGTCTCGCGGTTCGCTACAAACAGGTTCTCGATCAGTTGGAGAAGCTTACCGGCCGTCAGATTGAGGCGATTCACATTGTAGGGGGTGGTTCGCGCAATAAACTACTCAACCAGCTTGCCGCTGACGTGACCGGACGCCGCTTAATCGCCGGCCCGGCTGAAGCGACTGCAGCGGGAAACGCCCTTGTTCAGGCGCTGGGCGCGGGAGATATCAACTCTCTCGAGGAGCTGCGAGCAGTAGTGAGGCAGTCGTTCGAAATGGAAGAATACCGGCCTGCCTAACCGCGGCCCCTTCTCAGGCGCGCCCTTCTGTCCCAGGGGCTAATAGCACTGAACCGCGCGCGTTAGCAAGCGGTAATTTTGCCTTGAGGAGCAACTTAAAAACGCTCATTCCGCTCGCAGAATCGTTAAAGCGTCCGCCCGTGATGCTCTACCGCAGCGCTGCGTACCGCGCATAGCCAAAAGTCATGCCAGCCGCGATGCCTTGCTCAATGTGCAGCTTCAGCGTTAGCGCAGTTCACTGTCAAGCTCCTGCTCTACTCGGTTGCGCGAAAACAGTGATCGCAGCTTTAGGCGAAACATGGATCAAGCGCATTGTCCTTACTCCATTCGCAGTGCTTCTACTGGATTAACAGATGCAGCGCGCCGCGCCGGAATGTAGCTGGCCAGAAGCGCCGAAATGGCAAGCACGGCGGAGACACCCACGAGCGTGGTCGCGTCCCACGAGCGAACTCCAAACAGCAGTGTTCGCATCAATGTGGCTGCCCCCAAAGAGTACGCGAGCCCTAAGCCGATTCCGAACAGAGTTAACCGCCCCGCCTCTTTGAGAATCAGCCGATATACCGTAACGCGCTCCGCGCCAAGCGCCATACGGATTCCGATCTCACGCGTCCTCTGCGTCACCGAGTACGCCACCACGCCATAGAGCCCAACCACGCACAACCAAAATGCGCTCGCTGCGAAGGCTCCCACCAGCGCAGCAGAAGACCGATGCAGATAAGCGGCGGGCGATTGGTTGATTCTCTCTGTCATAGTCGCCTGTCCGTAAACGGAGATGAGAGGGTCGATTGTATGAATGGCTTGCGCTATCTCGGGGAACAGCGCGGCTTCACGCTGCCTCGTTCGAACCAAAACGGCGGGCCAGGGCACCGGGTCCTGATTGAAAGGAACATACAAGGCGGGCATGTTTGCGCCTTCGAGTGGTCCTTCCCTGATGTTGCCAACAACCCCGATGATTTGCATCTTCGATCGGGAGTCCGAGTCATAGTAAATTTGCTTTCCGACTGGGTCTTCGCCGCGAAAATACTTGTTCGCCAGGGCCTGATTCACGATTGCAACGAGAGGCTTCGAGGCATCCTCGTCCTTGCCGAAATAGCGTCCCCCCAATAGCCGTGCCTGCAGAGTCGTGAAATATCCGGAACTCACCTGGCGATTGAGTACTTCGTTGCTCTCGCCGTGATTGGACCGGCCTGCGACATGGAAAGAAGCCGTTCCCCAAGCCGAGTCGATCGGCGGCGCAGTGGAGAGAACGACCGATTTCACACCCGGTAATCTCGAAATGCGGTCCAGAATCCGGCGTTCCAGCACGACTTTCTGTAGATCGCTCGTGTAGCTGCCCGGGGCCCATGAGGTCTGTAGCAGGTCCAGATGATCCGCTCTGAACCCAATATCAACATGAAGCAGCAGATAAAGACTCTTGCCAAGCAGTCCGGCGCCCACCATCAGCACCACGGCAATCGCCACTTCGATGATGACGAGGTTTGATCCAACCCGCCGCCACGTAGTGCCGGCATAACCGCGAGCGCCCGCCTTGAGGTCTTCAATCATCTCCAATGACGATGTGCGTACTATTGGGATTAGGGCAAAGACCACGCCCGCCAGCAGCCAGATACCACAGGCTAATAGGATTGTCAGCGGGTCTATTCCCAGCCGGCGCAAATGCGGCATGCTGTCCATTTTTTCGGCAGGAATAAGCTTTGGGAGCAAATGCATGCCCCATTCGGCGCAAAGGAATCCGAGCCCGCAACCGAGTCCCGAGAGAGCAAAGCCCTCGATTGCGAATTGGTGGAACAGCCGCGACGACGATGCGCCCAGTGCGCCGCGCACCGCGATTTCGCGTCCGCGCTTATCGGATCGGGCCAGCAGCAGCGTGGCCACGTTTACGCACGCGATTAACAAAAGAAGACCAGCGCCGCTCAGTAACACAAGTAGGATGGGACGAACATCTCCGATGACCAGATCACGAAGCGGAACGAGATTTGCACCGCCAAACTGGCGATTCGATTCCGGATATTGCCTCTGCAATTGACGCGTGATCGACCGCATATCCGCCGATGCGGTCTCGACAGAGACTCCATCTTTAAGCCGCGCGATAGTCATCAGATTGTGGCACTCTCGATGTCGCTCACAACTGCCGGATTCCCGCAGAGTCCCCCAGAATTCAGCTCCCCCGTAAAGAGCGAAGTGAAACTCACGCGGGAGCACGCCGATAATCGTGGTTGGACCGCCATTGAGGACAACTGTTCGCCCCAGTACATCTCGTTTGCCGCCAAATCGTTTTTGCCACGCCGCGTAGCTGACTATTACGCTATTAGCGGCGGCTCGAGAATCCTCCCCGCGGTGAAAATCGCGTCCAATTGCTGGAGTGACGCCGAGAGTATGAAAGAACCCGGCGCTTACCCTCGTACCCGGCACTTGCTCCGCGCCAGCGCCGGTTTCGAGTGTGAACCCGCCGTTTAAAGCGTAGGCATCGATTGAGCTGAACACTTTGTTGAGATGTTTCCAGCCGACGAAATCGAAGTACGACACAATGGATCGCGGATTGCCGGGCGAAGACTCGAACATGGCCACCAGGCGCGATTGGTCGCGATACGGCAAGGGCTTTATTAGCGCAGCATCGGCAAACGCAAATATCGACACTACCGCGTACATTCCCAGTGCCAGCACGAATATCGCTGTGCAAGCGAATTCCGGATTCTTTCGAAGCTGCCGAATCGCATACCGAAAGTCCTGCCCGGCGTTCTCGATGAGGTTCAATCCCCGCGTGTCTCTGCATTCCTCTTTCCTCTGCTCGATATCTTTGATCGACCGAAGCGCCGCATAACGTGCATCTTCCGGAGTCATGCCGCCCGCGATGTCTACCTGAATCTGCCGCTCCAGGTGATAGCGCATTTCTTCATCAAGCTCCTGCTCCACTCTGCTACGGGAAAAGAGCGATTTCATCCTCAAGAGAAGGATATTTGTAATCCGCATTGCGATCTCCCCTGCCGGGATGTTACTCGTGCCTCAGCGCGAGCATTGGATCCACCCGCAGGGCGCGGCGCGCAGGGATGTAGCAAGCGAGCATCGCAATAAGAGCGAGCACAATTGCAACCGCAGCGAACGTTATTGGATCGGCGGCGCTAACCGAAAAGAGCAGATTCGCCATCAACCGGGTGAGCCCCAAAGATATGCCGATCCCGACCACCGTGCCGATACCAACCATCTTCGCTCCCTGCGCAAGAATCATGCGTGACACATCGCTGCGTCGTGCGCCGAGCGCCATGCGAATTCCGATTTCATGGGTGCGCTGCGTCACGGAATAGGAAATCACGCCATAAATTCCGATGGCCGCCAATAGGAGCGCAAGCGCGCTAAACAGCCCAAGAAGGATGAGCGTGAGGCGCTGCGTTGAAACGGAATCGTTGATGAGTTGCTTCATGGTCGCAATGCCGGAAATGGGCTGATCTTTATCGAGTGAATGGATAACATGGCGAATCGCGGAAGTCAGCGCGGCGGGATTGTTCCCCGATTTCACGATGAGGTTCATATCGCCCCTGATCGATTGCTGGAAGGGAACGTATACTTCCAGGCGCGATGGATTCTCAAGGCCGTAGAGCTTCGTATTGCCCACCACGCCGATAACGGCAATCCATTTCGGCGGGTTCTTGGCTGAAGGGCGGCCAAACATTAAGCGCTTGCCCACGGGATTCTCGCTGGGAAAATAGCGCTGAGCTAGCAGTTCATTAATCATTCCGACCTGCGGAGCGTTCTCGTTGTCCGCATTCGTAAACGCACGGCCGCGGAGCAGCCGAACTCCGAGCGTGCTCACGTACCCCGGACTGACGACGTGAACATCTGGATGCGGAAAACTTCCCGGTTTTGGCAGCGCCATGCCTTCAAGCGTAATGTCATTTCGCGAATGGTTGTTGGTCAGAGGAACCACGGTGCCTAGGGCGGCAGATTCCACGCCGGGCAGCGCACGGATGCGGTAAAGGACCTGATTCCAGAAATTGGCGATAGCTGCATCCTTGTCGTATTGCGACGTGCGCAGACTCAGTTCCATGGTGAGTACGCGGTCGGGTTGAAATCCGGGATCGACCGAAAGCAAGCGGTAAAGGCTCTTCATCATCAGGCCTGCGCCAGCCAAAAGAATCAGCGCAAAGGATATCTCCGCGATAACGAGACTGCCGCGCCAGCGATTTTGGCCCGTGCTCGCGCTCATGCTCCTGCCGCCTTCCTTTAACTCCGATTGCACATTCGCCCTGGCCGAGTGGACAGCGGGCGCGAGCCCGAAAATTAAGGCGGAGAGAATTACCACTCCGGCAGCCAGGGAAAGCACTGCGCCGTTCAGGTTGACGCTCGCTCCTGCAAGAGTGCCGGCCGGAATCAGCCGTCTGATTCCACCGATCCCTCCAATCGCAAGCGCCAAGCCCAAAAGGCCGCCGAGAAACGCCAGAAGGAAACTTTCAGTAAGCATCTGGCGGATGATGCGCTCGCGGCTGGCGCCAATAGCCAGGCGCAAAGCGATTTCCTTCGCGCGCTCTGCGGACCGCATGAGAAAAAGATTCGCTACGTTTGCGCAAGCGATGAGCAAGACGAAAATCACAGCGCCCAGGAGGATCAGAATCGCAGGACGTACGTCGCTGACGAATACCTCGCGAAGTGGCCGCAGCAGCACCCCGAACTGATCATTTGAGGCGGGATACTCGCGCGCCAGTCGTGCCGCGATCCCTCCCATTTCCGAACGGGCCTGTGTCACACTCACTCCCGCCGCAAGCCTTCCGATTACAACGGTATCGCCGCGCTCGCCTCTCTCGCTAGATTCGGATCTGTTTGTGGCCCACACGCCAATGGGCTCCAGCACGTCCGTTTTCTCAATCCAACGAAAATCGGGCGGCAGCACACCGATGACCGTAAAGCCGCGGCCGTCAAGATTAATGGTGCGGCCTATGACCTCGCGTTCGCCGCCGAAGTGCGATTGCCAAAGCTGATAGCTCAGTAGTACGACCGCTGCCGTGCCTGGCTTTTCCTCGGATGGATCAAAGTCGTGCCCCAGGAGCGGATGCGCCCCCAGCATCGATAAAAAATTCGGCGAAACAGCTTGGCCGCTGATACTTTCCGGTTGAGTGACGCCGGCGAGATTGAAATCGACTGCGCACACGGCCGCCATCTCCGAAAACGTGTGGTTCTGTGCGCGCCAGTCGAGAAAATCAGGATAAGAAACGCTGACCGTGCCCACCTTGGGCGTCGTCTCATTGAGCACCATTAGGCGTGAAGGATTTTGGTATGGCAGCGGCCGCAGCAACACGCCATAGACAACCGAGAATATCGCCGTGGTTGCGCCGATTCCCAGCGCCAGCGTTAAGAGAGCGACGGAACTAAACGCCGGAGATTTCCGCAGAGTTCGCAACCCGTAGCGAACATCTTGAAGCAGACTTTCAATCACATCTATTCCCCGCGTGTCACGGCACTCCTCTTTCCGCTGCTCGATATCTTTGATTGACCGCAGCGCGGCATACCGCGCATCTTCAGAACTCATGCCGGCCGCGATGCCTTCTTCAACCTGCCGTTCCAGGTGATAGCGCAGTTCTTCATTAAGCTCCTGCTCGACTCGATTGTGCGAAAAGAGTGATCGCAGCCTCAGAAGAAATATGCTGATCAAGCGCATTTGCGATCTCCTTTCGTGTTCGAGCCTGCGTTGCACGACATCGGGCGGTTTTACCCAACCCGCTCCCATCAGTAACTGACAATAGAATACGCCTCCTCCGAGCGAGAAAGCAAGTGAGGGTTCCTCAAGCGAATTCAGGATTTATTCGACAAACCTGGCTGCGGAAATAAGGGCGATTTCGAGGCGCTGACGAACTTCACTCACTCAGCTCGCAGCGCCTGAATGGGATCGATGCCGGCGGCTCGGCGGGCCGGTATCAAGATAGAAATAAGACCGACCGCGCACAGGAACAGGGCTGCCGCAACAAGCGTCCCGGCATCGTAAGGGCTGCTTTGGTATAGCACGCCTGACATGAGCCGCGTAACTGCAAGCGAACACGCTAGACCGATTGCGACGCCCAGCAAGGCCATTCGCATGCCTCGGACGATCACCAGCGCAAGCACATCCGTTTTGCGCGCTCCCAATGCCAGGCGGACACCCATCTCCGGCACGCGCTGCGCCACCGAATACGCCAGCACACCGGCGATGCCGAGCGCGGCCAGAATAACAGCGATCGCGGCGAAAGTTCCCAGCAGGATCGTGTTGAAGCGTTGCGGCTGAACGGAGTTATGCAGCACTGTTTCCATCGTGGACACTTCCGATACCGGCAGCGATGGATCAAGCACGCGCAGCCGCCTTCGAATCGCTGGCGCTTCCGCAGCGGGATCTATCGCCGTGCGCGCCACAATTTTTAGCGACCGCATCTCGCCGGTGATGTTGCTTCCCAGGTCTTTATCGGCGACTTGCTCGTAAGGCGTATAGGTCTCGGGCTCCGTTTGCTGGTTCAACGCGCCTTGTTTCACATCCCCAACCACGCCCACAATGGTCATCCACGGATCCTTCGAATCGCTTTCGCCCCATTTAATGCGCTTGCCGATTGGACTTTGGCCGGGCCAGAACTTATTAGCAAGTGTTTGACCGACAATTGCAACCGGCGGAGAGTTGCGGCCATCACGGCTGTCGAACAGCCGCCCCTGTTCTAAAGGGATGCCCATTGCTTCGAAAAAATTGCCCATAGACCAGATCTGCGCGGCGCTCCTCGGAATGGAAAGAGTTTGCGGAAGCTGCCCTTCAATGGAGAACGTGTCGTGCTCGTCGATGGATAAAGGCAGCGACGTAGCCAGGGCGGCGGCTTTTACTCCCGGAACGCTTTCGACCGACTGGAGAGCGCGTTCATAGAAGCTGCGAACTTCCGCGCCGGTCTGGTAGGCGCTGGCCGGCAGGCTGACGGACATGCTCAGAATGTGGTCCGGCCGGAAGCCGGGGTTGGTGGCGAGCAAGCGGGAGAAGCTCCGCATGAGTAAGCCCGCGCCGACCAGGAGTATCAACGCCAGTGCAAATTGAGCCGTGACCATCAGGTCAAGTGTTCGCCCCTGCCTTCGTCCGGCCGTTTGGCCCCGGCCGCCTTCGCGAAGACCTTCGTTAACGTCCACATGCGAGGTCTGAAGCGCCGGGAAAAGACCGAAGAGCACCGCGGTTGCGGCGGATAGGGCGAAAGTGAAGGCGAACACGGGCGCGTCGGCATGGAGTGCGGCCGCTACCGGCAGGCGAAACACTCCGGCGTTGACGAGTAAATCCGTAGCCCACCCTGACAGGAGCAGTCCGAGTGCCCCGCCAATGAAGGCCAGCACAAGACTTTCCATCAGCATCTGGCGGATCAAGTGAGAACGAGCAGCGCCCAGCGCCACGCGTATGGACATTTCACGCTGGCGCGAGGTGGCCCGCGTCAGCAGCAAGCTGGCAACGTCCGCGCAGCCGATGAGCAGCAGCAAACCAACTGCGCCCAGAAGTACCAGAAGAATGGGCTCCGCATCGCCGACGACCTCATTGCGATACGGCATCAGATCAGCTCCAAGATCCAGGTTCGCGCGCCGCAGCTCGGCTGGATAGACCTCTTGATACACCTGCCGTACCACGGATTTCACGTCGGACCGCGCCTGTGCCACGGTCACTCCGGGTCGAAGGCGCGCAATCACGCTGTCGTTGTACATGTTGCCGAAGCCCTGCAGTTCGTCCTTCGTGAAGCTGGTGGGGACATAAACCTGGGCTGGTTCGTCGTTGAACTTCGGCCCGCGAAGCGGGAAAGAAAACGCTGCAGGCATGATCCCTACAATCACGTAAGGCACGCGATCCAGATCTATGGTCTTGCCAATTACGCTCGGATCGGCACGGAATTTCGATCGCCACAAATCGGCAGTCAGAATCACGACCCGATGGGCGTCGCGATCTTCCTCGGCTGTGAAATTGCGGCCCAACGCGGGTGAGACTCCCAGCATCGGAAACAGCGAGGCAGAGATGCGAGCGCCTTCCAGCCGTTCGGGGCGGACATTTCCCGAGAGCTCGTAATGGCGGTTGCGGTAAATGCCGATTTGCTCGAAAGAGCGGTTGCGGCGGACCAGTTCCTCGTAATCGGGCACGGAAAACGGGATGGGTCCGGACATGAGAGCGGAAAGAGTTTCAGACACTGACATGAGCCGGCCGGGATCGCGGAACGGAAGCGGGCGGATGAGAACCGAGTTCACGATGGTGAAGATTGCAGTATTCGCTCCAATGCATATTGCCAGGGCCGCAACGATCAAGCCGGCAAATCCGGGGCGTTTTCGGACCAAACGAAAAGCGTTTTGAAGATCGTGATACAGATGCGCCATCGCTTGTGAACAGGCAATCCGATAGCCGGGATCGCCGCTTGAAAGTTCAATAGTTTGCCGGATCAACCCTGTTCGGGTGCGGGAAAGCGCTGGTCGATTTGGGGGTGAAACCTAAGTTGCTTCGAGTCCCGCACGACGTAGCAGGCGGCGAAGCGCTCCTTCACCCGCGGCTCCATTCTGCGTTCCGGCGATGTTCCCGTCGCGGCCGATCAGAACGTACAGGGGGTAGCTTTTCGCCTCGCAGATCGCTGCCAGAGTGGTATCTTCCGCCAGAACGATTTTGCAGGAGCGCGGCGAGGCTTCCAGATACTTCTTCACCTTGCGCCGGCCCTCGCCCATGTTGACGGCCAGAACAATCAGCCCGTCTTTCTCGAATTCTTTACCTAATGCGTCGACAGCGGGCGCGTCGCTCTTGCAGGGTGGGCACCAGGTTGCCCAGAACTCAATCAGGACGACTTTGCCGCGCAGCGACTCGCTGGTGTATCTCTCGCCATCAAGCGTCTTGCAAACGAAGTGAGGAGCAGGTTCGCCCGCCGTAACGCCCGCAGCTTTTCTTGCGACAAGGGCAAGCAGAAATGAGGAGATGGCGGACCGTCGAGAAATCTGTACCGCTGCATCCATGGTGCATTGATACTAGTACAACGAAACCGCGCACACAAGTGGCCCAACCGTGCGCATGGAATAGGCGCGCCGCCTGACTACAGCAAAAAAGTTAACGGTAAAACTGGTTGCTTGTCGGGTCGCTGCTGGTGCTGCTGGGGTCGCCGCTATCGGACGGACGGCGCTTCAGCTTCGGCCGATCCTCTTCATCACCCTTGGACTTCTTCGAAGGATCGGTCTCGTCCTCAATGGGCGTATTCGAGTTCGGATTGCGGCGGAGCGTCGGCTTATTCGGATCGTCGGCCGTCTTGTCGGGACGGCGCTCATTCTCGAGCATCGCAAGGCGCGCCTTCACGTCGTTAAACTCGGAGGTCGTAACCACGTATTCGGGCTTCGGCTTCAGTTCGCTGATTTCTGCCTGCGACTTCTTGATGCGATCGTCCGTGGGCGGATGCGTGGAGAAAAGCTTCGACATGGTGCCGGGCTTGCGCTTTTCCAGCGTTTCCACTTTTTCGAAAAAGTCTACAAAAGCCGTGGGATCGTAGCCGGTCTTGTACATGTATTGAACGCCCAGGTAGTCGGCTTCGGCTTCTTCGCTTCGGTTAAATCGCAGGAACGCCATGGGAACCAGCAGTCCGGACGCTTCATAAATGCCGTACGCCGCCGCGCCGCCCATAAAAATGAGCGGTATGGTCGCAAGTTGGGCTATTTCGCCGCGAGTGGCGTTCCGGGTGCCATGGCGCGCGGCCACATGCGCGATTTCGTGAGCCATCACGCCGGCAAGCTCGGCTTCCGAATCAGCCTTCAGAATCAGGCCCGAATCCACAAAAAAGAATCCGCCGGGCAGCGCGAAGGCGTTCACCGTAGGATCTTCCAGCAGCTTAATCGTAAAAGGGACTTTCGCATCGGAGTTGCGCACCAGGTTCTGGCCGATACGATTGACGTACTCGGAGACAATCGGGTCGTTGATGACCTTCGACTGCCTTTCCACCTGCTGGGCCAATTGCTTGCCTAAAGCGATCTCTTTCTCAAGCGAGTAGAAGTTGACCTTCCCGCTGACGTTGCGATCGCCAATGGCATCCGGGTCCTTTTCCTTGTTGTCTTTGGGAAAAGCGGTGAAAGGTGTGGCCAGGAGCAGCGCGAGGGTGAGGCTGACTGTGGACCTTACAGGGGAAAAACGCCGCATAGAACTCCTTTACGACCTACTCCAGTATAAAGCCAATTAGCGGGCATCGGGGTGTCCTGTGAACAGTAATAACCATGAAACGCCATCCTCGGCAACGCAGCGGGCCAGATCTCACTCCACCCATTAAGATCGACCGGGAACGCTTCGCTGCCGGGACAGCCAGGAGATTCATAAACGTTAACGTATGCTCGAATGAATGGGTTTCGAAAAAGTGGCGCTCGCCACCCAAGAAGGCGCGATTCCCCTCCATGAGCGCTATGCGAACGAGTTCCCGATTACGCAGCACCTGATTTATCTGAATCATGCGGCCGTGGCGCCTCCGTGCAGGCGGGCGGCGGAGGCAATGAAGGCGTTGGCGGAGGACGCCTGCGCATTCGGCTCCCTGCATTATGACCGTTGGCTGGAGACCTACGATGGACTGCGCCGGGCTGCCGCGCGGTTGATTAATGCATCGCCGCAGGAGATCGCGATTGTAAAGAATACCTCAGAAGGCATCTCCATGGTCGCCACCGGGCTCGATTGGAGCCCCGGAGACCGGATTATCGGGTTTCGCGAGGAGTTCCCCTCCAATTACTATCCGTGGCTGCGGCTTGAGAAGCGCGGGGTGAAACTGACCTGGCTATCGATTTACGACCCGTTAGAAAAGATTGCCGAGGCGATTCCGGGCGCCCGTCTGCTGGCCACCAGCTTTGTGAACTATCTCAGCGGGTTTCGCGCCGACCTCCAATCAATAGGCGAACTGTGCCGCCGGCACGACTGCTTCTTCTTCGTCGACGCGATACAAGGCATAGGCGCGTTCCCGATTGATGTGGAAACGTGCCACATAGACGCTCTCGCGGCTGACGGGCATAAATGGCTGCTGGGAACGGAAGGGAACGGTTTTTTGTACGTGCGGGAAAAATGGCTGGATGCGATTGAGCCGGTCGAGTTCGGCTGGACGAATCCGGCCAGCTACACGGATTACAGCTCGCGAGATATGGCCTTGAGGCCCGATGCCGGGCGTTACGAATGCGGGACGCTGAACACCATCGGGTGTTATGGTCTGAGGGCTGCCATCGAGTTTTTGCTGGCCGTGGGTGTGGAACAAATCGCGGCTGCCGTGGCCCGAGTGGCAGATCAACTTGCGGGGGGCGTGCAGGCCAAAGGTTATGAGCTGATCACGGATCGAACAGCCGAGACGGGATCCGGCATCGTGACCTTTCGGCATCCTACTATCGATGCACGCCAAATTGTAAGTGACTTGCAGCGGAATAAGATTCTGGCCGCGCCCCGGCAAGGTTGGATCCGGACGTCGCCACATTTCTACGTGAGCCCTGACGCCATTGAGCAGGTTCTAAAAGTTCTTCCTACGGCATAAATGAAAACCAGTTGGTGTTTACTCTTTCTGGCCGCGAGTGCGGCTGCGCAAACGCCCCAGCCGCTGACGCGGACATGGCCGGCGCAATGGATCGATGTTCCCGGCGCGTCGCCTTACGATTACGGCGTGTATCATTTCCGGCGCGCCTTCGAGCTGCCAAACAAGCCGGATCGTTTTGTTGTTTATGTATCCGGCGATAACCGCTATCATTTGTTTGCTAACGGCAAGCGTGTTGCCTGGGGCCCCGCACGAGGCGAATTGACGCATTGGCGTTATGAAACGGTAGACATCGCCCCGGAGTTGCACAGCGGCAAGAACGTGTTGGCTGCTGTGGTGTGGAACGATGGGCGATTTCGGGCCGTTGCGCAGATAACCAATCAGACCGGGTTTGTGCTCCAAGCCGAGCGGCCTGAGGATGCAGCCGTAAATACCAGCCGTACGTGGAAATGCGTGCAGGACAAAGCCTATCTGCCCCAGCCGATTCCGTCCGGCCAGTTAACTGGATACGATGCGATGGCTGCTAACGAGCATTTCGATGCTCATTCTTACCCGTGGGGTTGGGAGCAGCCGAATTTTGACGATTCGGCCTGGGTACCCGCGCATGAATTGAGCCATGCCGCGCCGCGGGATGCACAGGACGCGCCGAACCGGTGGATGTTGGTGCCGCGGCCGATTCCCTTAGAGGAGCAGGTTTCGGAGCGGCTCAAAGATGTACGGGAAACGACGGGTGCGAATGTACCCGCCGGTTTCCTTGCGGGGCGCGAAGGAATGCAAGTACCGCCGCACACCAAGGCCGTCCTGCTTCTTGACCAGCGCTATTTGACAACCGCCTATCCGGAGCTAATCGTAAGCGGCGGAAGCGAAGCGACCGTCGAGCTGCACTATGCCGAAACCCTCTACGTTCAAAAAGGCGGCCACGGGCAGCCGGCCATAAAAGGCAATCGGAACGAAGTGGCCGGAAAACAGTTCTACGGCCCATGGGATACGTTCATCGCGGATGGCGGATCGCACCGCCTGTATCGGCCTCTGTACTGGCGGACCTACCGCTACATTCAGCTCGACATACAAACCAGGGATGAGCCATTAACGCTGGAGGATCTGCGCGGTGTTTTCACCGGTTATCCGTTCGACCGGCGCGGCGAATTCCAGGTGAGTGACGGGACTGAGAATCAGGAATTGCAGCGGATTCTATCGACCGGCTGGCGCACCGCGCGCTTGTGCGCGCACGAGACCTACATGGATTGCCCGTTTTATGAGCAGTTGCAGTACGCGGGCGATACCCGGATTCAGGCCATGGTCTCGCTCTACATGACCGGCGATGCGAGGCTGATGAAGAATGCCATTGCGCTGCTGAATTCTTCCCGAACCGCGGAAGGAGCCACCTACAGCCGGGCGCCTTCTTATCTGCAGCAGTACATCCCGCCGTTTTCGCTCTGGTGGATCGGGATGGTGCACGATTACTGGATGTATGTGGACGATCCTCAGTTTGCGAAGGAAATGCTGCCGGGCGTACGAGCGGTGCTCGAATTCTATAACCGGTATCAGAAGCAGGATGGATCGCTGGCGCATATGCCGTGGTGGAACTTTGTGGATTGGGTGAAGCAGTGGCCCGGCGGAGTGCCGCCCGCCAACGCAGACGGTTCCGCGTCAGCGGCGCTGGATTTGCAGTTGCTGATGGCGTACCAATGGGCAGCGGATCTTGAGAATGCGTTAGGCAAGCGGGCCTTGGGAGAGGAAGATGGCTCGGCTGCGGAACAGTTGAAGCAAACAGTTCTGAATACAGACTGGGATGTATCGCGTGGATTGTTTGCGGATCAGCCGGAGCACAGAACCTACTCACAGCAGGTGAACACGCTGGCGGTGCTGGCGCGCGTCGTCTCGGGAGAGCAGGGCCGTGCGGTGATGGAGAAGACGATCAGCGATCAGAGTCTGGCGCAATCATCCATCTACTTTCGTGCTTATACGAATGCTGCCCTGCGCGAGGTTGCATTAGGAGACAAGTATCTGGACATGCTGGGTCCGTGGCGCGAGATGCTTGCGCAAGGGCTGACGACTTGGGCCGAATGGAACGGTCCGGATGCACGCTCCGATTGCCATGCCTGGGGAGCGAGTCCGAACTTTGAACTGATCCGGACCATTGCGGGAGTCGAGTCGGCGGCGGCCGGATTTCATAAGGTGCGTGTCGCGCCGAACCTGGGCAAGCTGAATGACGTGGACGCGCGCATGCCGCACCCGAACGGCGAGATTCGCGTAAGGCTGAAACGCCAGAATGGCAAGTTATCCGCTGAAGTGGACCTGCCAAACGGGACTACCGGCGAGTTCGATTGGAACGGAGCGACAAGAGATTTAACCCCGGGGAGTAATCACCTGAAGTTTTGAGCTTATGAAAGCGTTTTGTATTACCGAGCCTGGCAAGACCGAACTGATTGAGCTGCAGCAGCCGCGCCCGGCCGCGGACGAGATTCTTTTGAAATCACGCCTGATCGGGATGTGCGGAACGGACCTGAGTACGTTTCGCGGAAAGAATCCGCTGGTAAGCTATCCGCGTATTCCGGGGCACGAGATTGCCGCCACCATAATGGAGACGGGCGCGGACGTCCCGCCCGAGTTTCAGGCCGGGATGGATGTTACGGTGTATCCAAATACCAGCTGCGGGAAATGCGCTTCGTGCAAGCGCGGCCGTACGAACGCGTGCAAATTCAATCAAACTCTGGGCGTGCAGCGTGATGGCGCTATGAAGGGATTCTTCACCGTTCCGTGGCAGAAAGTATACGCTTCCCAGGGGCTCTCGCTGCGGAAATTGAGCCTGGTGGAACCGCTCGCTGTGGGTTTTCATGCCGTTGAACGGGCGCGCGTGGCGGCCGCGGATACGGTTGCGGTGATCGGATGCGGAACAGTGGGATTGGGAGTGCTGGCGGGGGCGGTCTCGCGTGGCGCGACCGCGGTGGCAATTGATTTGGATGACGCGAAACTGACGCTCGCCAGGCAAGTGGGCGCGCAGCACGCCATCCATGCGGGTCGGCAGAATGTGCACGAAGAACTCGCTGCGCTGACCGACGGACTCGGACCGGACGTGGTGATTGAGGCGGTCGGAACGCCCGATACGTATCGAACCGCGGTCGAAGAGGTGGCGCACACCGGAAGAGTGGTTTACATCGGCTGGGCGAAAGAACCCGTCAGTTATGAGACCAAGCTATTTGTCCACAAAGAGCTGGATATTTTGGGCTCTCGCAATTCACTGGCGGAGTTTCCGGCCGTGATCTCCATGCTGGCGGAAGGCCGCTTTCCCGTAGACGCCACAATTTCCGCAACCGTGCCGCTGGACGGCGCCGGTGGAGCGCTGCAGCAATGGAGTGAATCGCCGGGCTCGTATACGAAGATTCTGGTGAACATGGATGATTGAGACACATGGAATATCGACGCCTTGGGCAAACTGACCTACGGCTTTCTGCGATTGGATTTGGCGCTGCGCCGCTGGGCGGCGAATACGGGACGCTTGACCTGGCGGAGGCGGAGCGCGCGGTTCACAAAGCGATTGATGAAGGAATCACGTTCTTCGATACGGCTCCCTATTACGGACGAACGGCATCGGAGGAGCGGCTCGGCAAAATACTGTCCGGCAGGCGGCACCGGGTCGTGCTGGCGACCAAGATTGGGCGTTATGACAAAGCGGCTTTCGATTTCTCGGCCGGGCGTGTTCGAACTAGCGTCGATGAATCGCTGCAGCGGCTGAAGACCGATCACGTTGACCTGATCACCGCCCACGATATTGAATTCGGCGACCGGGAACAAGTCATCAACGAGACCATACCCACTCTTCGCGAAATCCAAACAACGGGCAAAGTACGGTATGTGGGAATTTCGGGATTGCCCTTGCGCATTCTCGCGGATGTGGCGGCGCGGGCGAAGGTGGACAGCGTGCTTTCGTATTGCCACTGCAACCTGCTGCTGAGGGATCTGGATACTTACCTTACGCCTGTGCTGAAAGTGCACGGGATCGGATTGATCAATGCATCACCATTGCACATGGGCGTACTGACCGCGCAGGGCGCGCCGCCGTGGCATCCCGCTCCCGACAGCGTGAAGCAGGCGGGAAAGCGAGTGGTGGACCTGCTGGAACGGCACGGAGTGTATCCGGCAATTGCCGCACTGCGCTTTTCCATGAACCATCCTTATGTCTCTTCCACTTTGGTCGGCATGTTCACCACCTTGGAAGTTGAGACGAATTTAAAGGCGCTCGATTTCGAAATGAACCCGGAGCTGCTAAATGAAATCGATACTCTGGTTTCGCCGGTTAAGGACGTGACCTGGCCGTCAGGCAGGCCAGAAAACAGCGATGTGTAGAGCGTCATGGGAAGCAGCCTCATGGACGATTGGGAATTATGCACAAACAACCAACCAGCACACAAGATTTCTCCGCTCCCATAACTCCAGAATTTCATCCGAGGATGCCGTGGCGTGTTATGCACGTTGACGCTTTAGATGGGTTCCGCTTGTTTGTCCGATTCGTGGATGGAACAACAGGAACAGTCGATCTATCCCGATTGATTCGGTCGCCGCGTGCTGGAGTCTTCGCGCCACTTTCGGACCCTGTGCTCTTTGCTCAGGTTTTCGTGGAACACGGCGCGGTGACCTGGCCGGGCGAACTGGACCTTGCGCCCGATGCCATGTACGCCGAGATTAAGGAACGAGGAGAATGGAGGCTCGAATAAGACGAGTATGCCTATTCCACAAGAGTTGGTCGAACATAGCTACAACGCTATCGCTGACCGTTATCTGCAATGGACCATCGGCTCCCAAATCCGCCATCGTTACCTTAACCGGCTTATCGAATTGCTGCCCCGAAACGGAAGCTTTTTGGACCTGGGATGCGGCGCAGGGATACCGATCGCGGCCGCGCTCACCAAATACGGTCAGGTCACGGGTGTCGATATTTCGGAACAACAAGTTACTCTTGCCAGGAAGAACGTTTCAGCCGGTACGTTTTTCCGGGACGACATGGCAACCTTAACTTTTCCGCCTGAGACGTTTGATGCGGTAGCGTCATTCTATGCCATTACTCATCTACCGCGCTGCCATCACGCCGAACTCTTAGGGCGGATCCACAGTTGGCTCCGGGAGGGGGGCTTCTTTCTAGCTAGTCTTGGAGCCGGTGATTCACCGGATGTAACCGTTGACGACTGGCTTGGCGCCCCCATGTTTTTTAGCCATTTCGATGCTGCAACCAACCGAGAACTGATTCGCGACGCAGGCTTCACAGTGATCGAAGAAGAAATTGTCCAAGAGGATGATGACAATGCAAGGTTCTTGTGGGTACTCGCGCAAAAGCAAGACAAAGCAGCAATCTCGGATGAGTGTGAAACTGGTAAAACCTAACGAAAAGTCTTATCAACCGCCGGTCGGACGCTCCACGTGGCCGCCGAACTTGTACCGCATGGCCGAAAGAACCTTTTCCGCGAAGGTGTGCTCTCTGCGTGAACGGAACCGCGTAAACAGAGCAGAGGCGAGCACCTCAACCGGAACCGCCTGTTCGATGGCGGCATCGATGGTCCAGCGGCCCTCACCCGAATCCTCGACGAATCCGCTGTAATTCGAAAGATCGGGATTCTCGGCGAGCGCCATCGCAGTCAAGTCAAGCAGCCACGATCCGATCACGCTGCCGCGCCGCCACAGCTCGGCAATATCGGCAATGTTAAGAGTGAAACGCTCGTTATCGGGAAGGTCTTTCGAATCCTTGTGGACCAGCACGTCGAACCCTTCGGCATAGGCTTGCATTACGCCGTATTCGATGCCGTTGTGAACCATTTTTACGAAGTGTCCGGAGCCCGGCGGACCGGTTCGAAGATAGCCCTGTTCGGCCGTGCCGCCCATTTTTTCGCGCCCGGGTGTCCGTTCAATATTCCCTAGTCCCGGCGCCAGTGTCTTGAAGATGGGTTCCAGTTGTTTGAACGCTTGTTCTTCGGCGCCAATCATCAGGCAGTAGCCGCGTTCGACGCCCCACACACCGCCGCTGGTTCCGGCGTCGATGTAGTTGATACTCTTTTTCTTGAACTCAGCGGCCCGGCGGATATCGTCCTTGTAAAAACTGTTGCCGCCATCGATGATGGTGTCGCCGCTTTCCATTTCGGCAGCCAGGGTCTGCACAGTCGTTTCCGTGGGATTGCCGGCCGGGACCATAACCCAGACCGCACGCGGCTTCGAGAGTTTCTTTACCAGGTCTTCGAGCGAGCTCGCGCCTTCCGCTCCTTCGCTCGCAAGCTTTTTCACATTCGCGGCGTTGACATCAAAGACGACGCATTTATGGCCGCCGTTCTGTAAGCGGCGCACCATATTTGCGCCCATCCGCCCTAAACCTACAAGCCCAAGCTGCATCTTCTCTCCTACGTTAGCTATCGCCCTGTGAGATTCGCTCGGATGCCGCAAGTTTCAGGCGGTTTGCTAATGCCGGTAATTGGCCATGATTTTGTCGCCCGATTGCGGCGTCACAGCCGCACTCACGAATGTGATCGTGGATCCGCTCAACGAGTAATCGCCGTTCAACTGCAGAAGTACGCCGTTCTTGTAAAGCTGCAGGCTGCTGGCGGGGTTGGGAGCCGCCGCGAGGCTAAATCCGAGGTTTGTGCCGTTGGCCACCCCGCCCGGAATTTCCGCGTCCGCGAAGTTGGCCGAAGCTCCCGTGCCGGCCATTCTGTAGTGGGCCTGCAGGATGTCTCCACTTTGCGGGATGCTGCCGGTATTGAACGTAATTGCACCGCCCAGTAAGGTAAAGTCAATACCGCTTGACTGGATGAGGCCGTTGCGATAAAGGGTCAGGCTGGTTGACGGCGCAGGTGTGTGCGCGAGAGCAAAGGATGTGTTCGAGCCGTTTGCCGTTCCGGAAGGCGTTTCGCCATCTACGAAGACCGCATTCGTTGCCGATCCTGTTGTCCCCAGAGTGGTCAGTTGCGTTGTCAGCGAGTTCAGCGAAGCGTTGACGGAAGCGAGATCCGCGCTGAGGTTCGTCACCTCACTGATGGAAATTGGCAGCGTCGCGTATTGAGTGCCGCCTGAAGTTCCGGATCCACCCGACCCGCTTCCGCCGGTTCCAGAGCCGCCGCCCTGCGTTGAGGATTGCCGAACCTGGCTTACCGTGAGAGGCGTCGGGCTCGGCGGTACTTCCCAGATTTCAGCCCAGGTGACCAGGCCGTCGTTGCTGTTATAGACCGCTTGATAATAGGTGCCGGCGGAAGCCGTTGTAGTGGGGACAAGCAGCACGGAAAGAGCTCCGGTGTAGATCTTTGCGGACGTGCTCAGCGGGGAGACAGTGCCTCCTGTCGGTCCAGTGAAACCATTCCAGGTAATCACCACGGTTCCGGTGAACGGTGTACCGTTTGCGTTGTTAACTGTGTCTCGTATCTGTGTCAGGGATTGCGCGACCGCGCAGCTTGTGATCAGCGTCGAGCTGATAAAAATTGCCGATAGCAGATGGCGGAGTTTGAGCATGGTGCCTCACGTGAGAGTTGCCGTACAACTCGTACGGGCGACTTCAGTCAAGCATGCGGATTGCGCCGCTTTATTGCGGAGCGGCGCATGATTCGTCTATCGCCGCGCTCGTAAATCTTTGAAACCGCTTGGCTTAATGAAACTCAATAGAATATCGCCGGTCCTGTGACTCGTCCAGACGGACAGTGGCGCAGGCCATCGCTTTTCGTGGCCTGCGGGGCTTATTGGCTATGGTCCCGCAGAGCACTTTTAAACCGGCAGCAGACTCAATGCCGCTTCGATTTCGCTGCGCGTGTGCAGATCGCCCTTCCGTGTACTGGCTTCTATGCCCTTTTCGTACAGACTGCGGGCTTCTTCAATTCGCCCCAGTTTTTCCAGCGTCCGCCCGCAGTGATAGTACGCAGCAGCGTAGCTATTGTCCTGCTGGATAAGCAAACGGAACTCGCTAATTGCCTGCTCCGATTTGCCGCTATTCGCATATTCCATGGCCAGTCCATACCGGGCAAATGTATTGCTCGGATCTTGGTCGACCATCTGTTTCAGCATTTCGCCGCGGTTAGTTGCCATTCTTTACCCGTTCCGGCAGGTCACGACGTATATTCGCGAATGTGGCGCGCTGCCGTTTCCACTGCTCCGGCGGCCTTTGCTGTACTGGTCCTTGCTGTCTTGGCAGCTTCTCCAAACCGGCTTTGGGCGCGCCCCGCCACCTCTCCCAGCGTCGCTGCGGCGTTCTCGACACTTTCGCGCCCTCTTCGCCACGCTTGTTCGGCCACGCTCAAAGACCAATTCGTGCACACCGGGATTACAAGCACAAGCCCGGTAACCGTTAAGCCGCAGCCAACACCAATCAGGATCGCTCCAACCACGCCATTCTTGGAAGTACTTCTCATGCGTTATCTTTCGAGCCTCCTTAGGGTATGACTCAAATTCAAAGGTGGGTGGTTTCGCTATATGTGCCGAAGACCCGGCGCAGCGCATCACAGATCTCGCCTACCGTTGCGTATGCGCGAACGCCATCAAGAATGAATGGCATAGTATTTTCCGCGCCCTCTGCTGCGCGGCTCAGTGCGCCCAGTGACCGTCGTACAGCCGCGCTGTCCCGGCGCGCGCGAAGCGCGGCAAGCTTTTCTTGCTGGCGCTGTTCCGCACTCTCATCAATCTGCAATAGCTCAATAGGTTCCGGGTCTGATTTAAATCGGTTCGCACCGACAATTATGCGCTCCCCTTGTTCCACCTCCCGTTGATAGCGATAACTGGCAGCCGCAATCTCCTGCTGCGGAAAACCGGCTTCTATGGCCGCGATCATGCCGCCCATCTTATCTATTCGATCAATATATTCGTTCGCGGCTGCTTCCATTTGAAGCGTCAGGTTCTCGAGAAAATAAGAACCGCCCAAGGGATCTGGTGTATTCGCTACACCCGTCTCATAAGCCAGAATCTGCTGTGTCCGCAGGGCCAGGGTAACCGCGTGTTCGCTGGGCAGTGCGTAAGCCTCATCCAGCGAGTTAGTGTGAAGCGATTGCGCCCCGCCAAGAACCGCTGCCATAGCTTGCCAGGCGGTTCTCATCACGTTGTTAAAGGGCTGCTGCCACGTAAGCGAACACCCGGCCGTCTGGGCATGAAAACGAAGCTTCCAATTGCGCTCGTTCCTGGCGCCATAGCGATCACGCAATACGTGAGCCCAAATTTTGCGGGCCGCCCGATATTTTGCCACCTCTTCGAAGAAGTCGTTGTGAGCGTTGAAGAAGAAGCTTAGTCGCCCCGCGAAGTCATCGATTTCTAATCCGCGCTGCAGCGCCCAATCGACATACTCTATCCCGTCTCGCAAGGTGAATGCGAGTTCTTGTTGGGCAGTGGATCCCGCCTCGCGAATGTGATAGCCGCTAATGGAAATAGGATTGAATCGCGGAGTGTGCTGCCACCCGAACTCAATCGTATCGGTGACCAGCCGCATAGAAGGGCGCGGCGGGTAGATGTATTCTTTCTGCGCGATATATTCCTTCAGAATGTCGTTCTGAAGAGTGCCCGAGATGCGCTTCCAGTCAACGCCCTGCTGCTCGGCGACGGCCAGATACATGGCCCAAAGCACCGCGGCTGGCGAGTTGATCGTCATCGATACGGTGACCTCGCCCAGCGGAATCCCGCGGAACAGGATCTCCATGTCCTCAAGCGAAGAAATGGATACGCCGCACTTGCCAACCTCGCCCCTGCTCATCATCTGATCGGCGTCATAGCCCATCAGGGTTGGAAGGTCGAACGCGACGGAAAGCCCGGTCTGCCCCTGCTCCAGCAGATAGCGGTAGCGGCGGTTGGTCTCTTCAGGCGTGCCGAACCCGGAGAACTGGCGCATCGTCCACAGCCTGCCGCGGTACATATCGCGGTGGATGCCGCGCGTGTAAGGGAACTCGCCGGGTTTGCCGAGGTCTCGGGCGGCATCGAAGTTCGCCAGATTTTCCGGTCCATAGAGAGGGTCAACAGGAACTCCGCTGATTGTGGTGAATGGACCTTCGGTGGTCTTCATTTCGCTGCCGCTTCATTCCTAGCGTAGAACGTCCGCGGAGGCTTGAGAGGGAGCTGAGCCCCGGGGTCTGGGGGATCAGCTCCGAATAACACTAGTGTGTGTTTAAGGGGATTGAATCTACACTACATGCTTTCGAGCCGCTTCGTCTTCAAGCCAAAGATCCATTTTCAGCTCAATCTAAAGATTGAGTTTCTAGAGCGCCCTCTCTGCCACTTTTGTCAACTCATCCGCCGTAAGAACAATCGGGTTCGCTTTCATGCTATTTGCGCGCTCGGCTCTTTTAACCAGCTCCGGAATCTGTTGCGCTTCGAAGCCGTAGGTCCGCAGCTTTGGAATCGAAAGTTCTGAAACCAGGTCCCCCAACCAGGTGACGACCTCCTCGGCTTCGGCCTGCGGGTTGCCGGTAAGGATGCACGCGGCCTGCCGGTAGCGTTCAAGTGCATCGTGATGCGGCGCGCGTTCGCGAAGAGCACGAATATTGATCGCAGCGCCCGCCGGAAGGACAGCGGCACAGATCGCCCCGTGCGGAGCGCGCAGCATCCCTCCCAGGGGCGCCGCAAACCCATGCACCACGCCCAGTCCCGCATTGGCCAGCGCGAGGCCGCTCAGCAGACTGGCGTAAGACATCGACTCGCGAGCGCTCCGATTATGGCCATCCCGGAAGGCGCTTACTAGCGACGAAGCAACGCGTTTCATGCCTTCGACGCAGAAAAGGTCCGTGAACGGGTTGGCGCGGTTTGACACGTATGACTCTATCAATTGCGTGAGCGTGTCCAGGCCGGTTGCGGCTGTGACCCGCATGGGCAGATCGAGAGTGAGTTCAGGATCAATAAGAGCAACTCTGGCGAGCAGAAGCGGGCTGCGGAGGCTTGCCTTGACCCCGTGCTCGGGTGAATCGAGAACCGCATTACGAGTGACTTCGGCGCCCGTGCCGGCGGTTGTCGGGACAGCAATCCAGGGCAGGGGATTGTTCTCGAGCGCCTGTCCCCGCCCAATCACCTCAAGATAGTCAAGCGGCTCGCCGGAGTTGGGAATAACCGCGGCGATCGCCTTGGCACTGTCAATTACGCTGCCTCCACCGAGGCCGATGACTAGTTCGCATCCCTGTCCCGCCATAGCGCCCTCTCGAACCAGCTCAACCGTAGGTTCGTGTGGAACACTGAATCTGCAGCAGCGAATGCCTGAAGCTTCGAGCGCCGAAACCGCCGGCGCGGATCGCTCACCGTTACTGCCGCTAATAACCAATGCACGCGTTCCGAACGCGCGCGCAAGTGCCGGCAACTGCGTTACCGTACCGGCGCCAAAGATAATGCGCGCGGCCGTTGCGAATTCGAATTGCATCACTTACCAGCCGCTATCGTCCGGGAACACGTTATGGTATTTCACACTCGATCGTGGTTCGGCCATCATACCGGCCACGGCGTCGCGCCACTTCTGATAATGAGCCGTTTCTTTGTGCCGCGCCGGAGCGTCCGTTGTGCGATACACCTCGACTAGTACAAAGCGTGACAGGTCGGCAGAATGCTGCAGCACGTCAAACCGTGCGATGCCGGGTTCCTTGACGCTGTTTCGGGCATTGTTGATGGTCGCCAGCCGGAAGTCTTCGATGTGCTCCGGCAGGACGTGGACGTGTACATGAACGATCAACATAAGTGCGGGAACTGTGATTGTATCGAGGATGAACCGCCCTATACTGGGACAGATGCCGTGCCCGTATTTCGAGCCGCAGCGGGTAGTGCCGCCGGGTCAGCAGACTGGTGCGCGTCTGCCGCTGATCCAGGAACACGAGGGGCTTTGCCGCGCAGGCGCGGAGCCGTTCGAAGCGCCTGCCGCGATGCGCTTCCGCTACTGCAATCACGGATACTCGCGCGGAGCATGCCAGCACTTTCCTTTGCACGAGACCCGATCCGGGTTGCGGTATCAACTGATTGGCAGTACGGAGGCCGAACTCGAGATCATGGTTATTGAGGAACACGATTATGCTCCGGCGCAATGGCATGTGGTGAAGTACTCGACCGGCAGCGAACTGATGGACCCCGACATCCAGGAGCCTTGCATGCGGGCGCAGCTTGTGGCATTCTGCCGTACATACTTGACCCGCTTTCTCAGCTAAGAACCGATTATGGCGAGCACAGAATCCGACCCCGTGATGGTGGAACAGACCAACGGAAATCTTTCCCACACCGTTCGCGAGACCCAGTCGGAGTATTCGGAGATTTGTCTTCCGAACGATGCAAATCTACTCGGGAATATGCTCGGCGGGCACGTCATGCACCTGGTCGATCTCTGCGGCGCGATTGCTGCCATGCGGCACTCTCGCTGCGCCGTGGTGACCGCCTCAGTCGATCAGATGAGTTTTCTGCATCCGGTTCGCGTCGGCGAATTGGTGAGATTAAAGTCGCAAGTGAATCGAGTGTTTCGGACCTCCATGGAAGTTGGGGTCAAGGTCTGGGTTGAGAATCTGCTGGATGCAGGCGTGCGCCACACCTCCTCCGCATACCTGACCTTTGTGGCCTTGGACAGGGCGGGGAATCGCGTGGTGCTGCCGCCCGTTGTGCCGGAAACTGATGAAGAGAAGCGCCGCTTCGCCGAAGCTGCCGCGCGCAGGGCCTACCGGCTGGCGTGCAAGGCCAAGACGAAGAATAATCCCTACGAATGATGCTGTCAGAAGCGGAGGATGAGCCTTGGCGCAATTCATGTTCGCGACCGGGATAGAGAACAGCTATCCCACCATCCAGCTCCCCAACGGGCAGGAGAAGCGCGTGGATGAAATGGAGAAGTGCTGCCATTACCGTCGATGGGACGAGGATTTCCATCTTGTACGGGAATTGGGCATCGAATTTCTCCGCTACGGGCCGCCCTACTTCAAGGTTCATCTTGGGCCGGGGAAATACGATTGGGAGTTCACTGACGCGGCTTTTCGAAAACTGCGAGAGTTGCACATCACACCCATTGCGGATCTTTGCCATTTTGGTGTTCCGGATTGGATCGGCAACTTTCAAAACACGGATTGGCCAGTGCTGTTCGCGGAATACGCAGTGGCTTTCGCGCGGCGCTACCCCTGGGTGCGATTTTTCACGCCGGTGAACGAGATCCACGTGGCGGCTACTTTTTCCGCGCAATACGGCTGGTGGAATGAACGGCTCACCGGCGATCGTCACTTCGTGACGGCGCTGCACAACTTGTGCAAAGCGAACGTGCTTGCCATGCACGGAATTCTGGACTTTAATCCGAAGGCAATCTTTATACTGAGCGAAACCTCGGAGTTCTACCATCCGCGGGACCCGTCCTGCGCTGCCCTGGCGCATCTCAAAAACCAGAGAAGATTTTTATCGCTGGATCTAACCTACGGCGAGCCGGTGACCTTTGAGATGTACGAGTACTTGATGGATAACGGCATGACGCGGCAGGAGTATCACTGGTTCTGTGACAACCATCGCAAAGAGCACTGTGTCATGGGAACCGATTATTACGAGACCAACGAGCATCTGGTGAATCCCGATGGCACGTTGAGTTCATCTGGCGAGATTTTTGGATACTACGTCATCACGCACCAGTACTTCGATCGATACCATCTTCCGGTGATGCACACGGAAACCAACCTGCCGGATGCCGATCGGGCTCCGGTTTGGATCCGAAAGGAATGGGCGAATGTACACCGCCTTCGAGAAGATGGCGTGCCGATGCTCGGATTTACCTATTACAGCCTTACCGATCAAGTCGACTGGGATACAGCGCTGCGCGAGGACAACGGCCATGTGAATCCGCTAGGGCTATTCGATCTGAATCGCAAGATTCGTCCGGCGGGCGAGACCTACCGCCAAATCATCAGCGATTGGCGTCATATCCTGCCAACTCAGAGCCACAGCCTATACCTGAATTGCTGAGCTGCTGGAGTTCACACCTTCTATTCCGGTTCAGCTTTGTACATGTACTTGATGCAGTGCTTGAACAGCAGGAGATTCGGCGCGCCGGTGCGATTCACTTTCAAGCACTCGCGATCGTACCATTCAATTACGCCTTCCAGTTGCTCGCCGTCGGTCAGGACGATCACCATGTGAGTCTTGCCTTGCATCTGCTTGGAATAGTAGAACTGCTCGGCGTTGGTCTGGTCTGGCGGGGTGCTCTTCTTCCCGCTTGCCGCGCTGGGTGGGCGGCGATTGGGGTCCTTGTTTTCTCCCACATTACGAATTGGTTTCCTGATGAGCGATTCCAAACGCCTCTCCTCTTTTTTCTGTCCTCAATGTGATTTGTCAGACCAAGCCGAGTTCTCCGTCGGGGAACTCGCAATTGCCCAATTAGGTGCGAGCTGAAATTGCACGGTTACGTAAATTAATAATCATAGCGTCGAGCGCTGCTAATTTCTGTATATTTCTTCGTACCATGAGTACGAGGTCGTCTACAGAATGGACGGCCCTCTCTACCCAGCGATAGTCCACACGAGCCGAAAGTGCTTCTATTCTCTGCCGGATGTCGCGATTGCTTTCCACCGGCCGACCATAAAGGATCTTCAGGACATCTTCAAGAATGCCATAGGCCAACTTCAGATAGGAATCCAATTTTTCGGATTTTCGTGATCCAAACGATTCCGAGTGCTGCACCCAGGTGGGCCACTGGCTAATTCCCGCTCCGCACTCGAAGGCTGCCATGAGAAGCTCCCGGCGCTCCCGAAATCGATCGAGATCAAACCTGGCGGCGACGCCCGGACTGCCTTCGGCCAGCGCAATACGAGCCTCTGCCTCCGGAACCCGCCGTGCACGGGCGAACTGCTGCATTTCTTCGTCGGAAAGCCGGCCCATCTGAAGCACGATGGAGCGGGATCGGATAGTGGGCAGAAGATCGTAGAGGTTTTCAGCGGTAGCAAAGATGATCAGATGCTCTGGCGGCTCCTCAAGCACCTTCAGAAGCGAATTGGCGGATTGTTCGTTTGCGCGATCCAGATGATCGATCAGGAACACGCGATGCCTCCCGCTGAGAGGCTTGAACTGAGCGCGTTCCCGGAGCAGACGCATTTGTTGAATGCCGATCTGGCGCAGCGGACCATCGGGCGCAAAGGTGATAAAGTCCGGGTGGCTGCCAAACAGCAGCGGATCGTCCGCGCGCTTTTCGGCCGGCCATTTTTCCCGCTGTTCCACCAGTTCGATATTTCCTGGCGTGCTCAGATCGTCCTGTTCGATCTTGGCTGCATCGCCCAGAAGCGCCGCGGCAAAGCGGCGAACCAGAGTTGCCTTCCCGACCCCCTCCGGACCGCTAATGAGAACGGTCTGCGCGATCCGATCAGCCTCGATCATATGCGCCAAAGTATTGGCGGTTTGCGAGTTGCCGAAGAAATCGGGGAAAGCACCCATCCTTGCTTCCATTCTCTCAACCAGCCAATTGAGGCAGAAGCGGATGAACCTGCGCCCAGACGCGTTTGGCGACATCGCCCGGCTCGCCGGTCCCGTCAATCAGCCGGAAACGCCTAGGGTCTAGGGCAGCAATCTTTCGATACCCTGCGTCCACGCGCAAGTGAAACTCCATCGATTGCTGGTCGATGCGGGTTTCGCTTGCCTCGGCGCTGTTGCGCTGATTGCGGCGATGAGCACGCGCCAGGGCTGTTTCCACCTCAAGCGAAATGCACAGTGTCAGGTCAGGCAAAAGAGAACCGAGTGCAAGGCGATGGGCGGCGGAAACGGTATCGAAGCCCAGCCCACGCGCCTCTCCCTGGTAGGCAAGCGTTGAGTCGGTGAAGCGGTCGGAAATGACGATTTTCTTAAGTCGCAGGGCGGGGATGATGATTTCTGCCGCCGCTTGGGCGCGGGACGCAAACATGAGAAGCAGTTCCGTCATGGGCGCCATTTCCTGATGAACGGGATCAAGGAGAATACGCCGGATCTGTCTGCCAATTGCTGTCGCTCCCGGCTCCTGGTTTTCGACTACTTCATATCCGCACTCGCGGAGCCGGGAAACCAGCAGATGCATTTGCGTACTTTTGCCGCTGCCTTCGGTTCCTTCGAAGCTGATGAATAATCCCCGGCGTTGCTCCGTCATGCGGAGGTTCTAGTCATAAACGAAGTGGAGCAGCACTTTCAGATCTTCCCAGGTTTCGCGCTTCGCTTGCTGGTTGTACTGGCGCAACAAATAGGAAGGATGATACGTGATCATCACCGGAATGTCTCGCCATTTGTGCCACTTGCCCCGCAGCTTTCGTGATGCCTTCCTTCGTATTCAGAAGCGCTTTCATGGCTGTGGCGCCAAGCGCGCAAATGGCCTTCGGCTTGATACTCATGAGCTGCCGGGATAAAAAGTGACCGCAGATTTCCATCTCATCCGGCAAAGGCGTGCGGTTGTCAGGCGGCCGGCACTTCACGACATTGCAGATATACACGTCGCCGCGCTGTATCGGAATACCTTCTTTTGCCGCGGTATTTTCAATCATTTGCGTCAGGAGTTGACCGGCGCGGCCCACAAACGGCAGCCCTTGTTCGTCCTCATCGGCTCCGGGGCCTTCGCCCACAAAAACCAGCGGCGACCGTTCATTGCCGGAACCGAATACGATCTTATGGCGGCCTTCGCATAGCCGGCATCGCTTGCAATCGCCTAGATCGAGACGAATCTGATTCGAGTGTCTCGCGTTCGGGTGCAAGGCTCGGCCAAGCAGAGACTCGTCACTGCTGGGTGCCCTTTGGGCCGGCACTCGTGCCGGCATTTTGTTGGCTGGCGGCACGTCTGTAAATGGATTCCATCCCCAAATCGCGATAAAGCTCCAGGTAGCCGCGAATCTGCTCTCGTGTCATCGTGAGAACTTACGCCGGAGTATCGACCGCGCGAAGCGAGAGCCGCAGAGTTGCGATCTGATCGAGAATACGCCCGGCGATTTCGCTCTTATCAGCCGGTCCGGCATGGACAACCTGGCCGGAACGGCTGATAATGTCCACCTCATTCCGATCGGATTCAAAGCCTAAGCCGTCCCGGTTGACGAGATTGGCAACCAGCATGTCGCACTTTTTCGCATTCATTTTACGGCGCGCTTCTTCCAGCAGGTTTTCCGTTTCCGCAGCGAATCCAATCAGCAGGCGATCGCCTTTACGCTGTCCCACATCGGCGAGGATATCAGGGGTGGGATCGAGTTCGAGCGAGAGGCGGGCGGCGCTCTTCTTCAATTTTTGCCGCGGCACATTGGACAGGTAGTAGTCTGCCACCGCCGCGGCTTTGATGATGATCGTAGCTTCTTCCAGGTGCTCCAGCACGGCCTTGCGCATTTCCTGAGCGGTGCGAACCGAGATACGTTTTACGTCGCGGGGAGCCGGCAGATTCACTGGGCCTGAGATCAACACCACGCGCGAGCCGCGGCGGGCAGCGGTTTCGGCTATCGCGTAGCCCATCTTGCCGCTAGACCGATTGCTGATGTAGCGAATGGGATCCAGCGCTTCCTGCGTCGGGCCGGCGGTGATCAGCAGTGATTCGCCTTCCAGATCGCGCTGCTGCCGCATCAGCGATTCCACGCGCTCGGCGATGCGCAAAGGATCCGGCAGCCGTCCTGCTCCAATTGTGCCGCAAGCCAGCCAGCCTTCGTCCGGCTCGATGATAGAACAGCCGCGGCGGCGAAGAATGTCAAGGTTCGACTGGGTGGCGGGATGCTCCCACATGCCGGTGTTCATCGCGGGCGCAAGGCATACATGCCGGGTGAAGGCGAGGTAAAGCGTGGTTAGAAAATCGTCCGCCAGGCCATGCGCGAATTTGGCCAGCAGATCGGCCGTCGCCGGCGCAACCACCAGAACGTCGTTCTCGCGCGCGACCGAGATATGCTCTATCGCGCTGGAGAGCGTGTCCTGAGTGCCAGGTTCGGCCCAAAGCCCGGTGATCACTTTGCGCCCCGTCAGCGCGGCGAACGTGAGCGGCTGAATAAATTGCTGGGCCGCGTGGGTCATTACAACCTGAACCTCATGGCCGCGTTGTTGCAGCGCGCGCACCAGCTCGGCGGCCTTGTACGCGGCGATGCCGCCGCCAACTCCAACAACGGCGCGCATCGAAAAACTATTCCGCTTCCGCTGCTACCCGCTCTTCTTCTTCCCGGACCAGGTCAGCGTACGGCACCAGGCCGCGCCGCACCTCTTCCATAGCCAAAACCGTTGGCTTCTTATTGGTTGCCGGCAATACGCTGCGCTGCCCGCCTTGCAACTGCCGGGCGCGCTTGGCCGCTACGATAATAAACCGATAGGTGCTGGCGTCCCCGTCATCGGGAATGCTATACATCACGTTTGTTCTTGGTCTGTGTGTCATGTCTACTCCTGCGCGGCGCTCACGCGAGCCCGCGTTGCTTGATCAAATCAAAGATGGTAATCGGGCCTCAAAGCTCTTGAGGATGGGCCGAATCTGCTGCTCCATGCGGGTCCTGCGCACTCGCTCGGCTTTTATGATTGCGGCCAGTGTCGTGGTGGATTCCTCTACCTGGTGGTTCACCAGCACATAGTCATACTGCTGGTAATTCCCAATCTCTTCGGCGGCTTCATGCAGCCGCCGCTGGATTACTTCCTCTGAATCCTCTGACCGCAAGCGGAGCCGTTGCTCCAGGATGTCTCGGGAAGGAGGCAGGATAAAAATCGTCACCGCCTCGGGAATCCTTTCTTTCAATTGTCTCGCACCTTGTACGTCAATGTCGAGGATGAGGTCCTTGCCTTCCGATCTTGCCTGTTCCAGTACTTCGCGATTAGTTCCGTAGAAATTCCCGAAAACCTCGGCATGCTCCAGGAATTCATTCTGTGCGATGCGCGAAATGAACTCCTGGCGGGAAATATACACGTAGCTCTCGCCCGGCTTCTCCGTCCCCCGCGGCTTGCGGGTTGTGTATGAGACCGAGAACCGCAACCCCGGATCTACTGCCATCAGACGCGCGACAAGCGTCGATTTCCCAGAGCCCGACGGGGCTGAAATGATGAAAACTGTGGTCATGCGTTGCGGGCTGCGGGTGCCGTCCAGCCGTCTGGCCTCTTGTAAATAGTTACTCAAGGTTCAGGCTTTGCTCTCGTATTCTTTCGATATTAGCCTTCAGGCCAAGTGCCAGATTCGTGATCTGCAGGCCGGGTTCGCCAGCGGCAGAGCTTTTCGATAGCGCGGTATTCGCTTCGCGATTCATCTCTTGCAGCAGAAAATCGAGCCGCTTGCCAATCTCGCCGCCCTCCGCCAGCATTCGCCTCAGTTCGGCGGTATGCACGGATAAGCGGGTCAACTCTTCTTCGATATCCGATCTGTCGGCAAGCATGGCCGCTTCCTCGGCGATGCGGGTTTCTGAAATTCCTGACCCATTCAGTAGTTCTGCCATCCTGTCGCGCAGCCTGGCCTGCAAGTACGGTAATGCGCCTGAACGCAAGCTGCGGATTCGCTCTGTTGCGCTCTCAATCATGTCTGCTTCGCGCTCTAATTCAGAGCGCAGCGCGTTGCCTTCTCGCTCCCGGTGTGAATTCAACTCCGCCGCGCAGGCTGAAAGGGCCTCCAGCAGCTCCGGCTGTATCGCTTCGTTCAGCCGATCGGTACCGTGGTTTTGTTCGAATACACCGGGAAGCGTGAATAGCGCGTTGAGGTCCGGCTCGCCATTCAGTTGGAAATCACGGGAGGCCTGGCGAAAAGCAGACAGGTAGCGATCCAGCGCGTTGCGATTGTAAGATGCGGTGTCGTTCTGCTGTACCGCCAGCGATATGCGAACCTCCACGTGCCCCCGGCGGATCTGCTCTTTCAGTAGCCCTCGCATGGCGTTCTCGAACGCGCCGAACTCGCCGATCTGGTGGAAGTGGAGGTCCAGTCCGCGATGATTCACACTGCGAAGATTGACGGTCAGTTCCCCAGCGCTGGTCTGCCGCCGGACACTCGCAAACCCGGTCATGCTGCGAACCGGCGCGGAGCTTCCGGTCATGCTTTTGGTTCCAATTCGAATCCAGTCATCGGTCTTTCTAATCTGTGAGCGCGGCCGTGACCGCGTGCTGCATATCGTGAAGCCGATGGTACAAGCCTTTGATACCGAGTAATTGCTCGTGCGTGCCGGCCTCTGCGATTCTGCCGTCTTCGAGTACCACGATTTTGTTGGCCTGGCGAATGGTGGACAGGCGGTGAGCAATGACCAGAACCGTTCGCCGCTTCATCAAGACCGTTAAGGCCTGCTGCACAAGCCGTTCCGATTCCGTATCCAGATGCGACGTTGCCTCATCAAGAATCAAAATGGGGGCGTCTTTCAGCAGCGCGCGTGCAATTGCAAGCCGCTGCCTTTGGCCGCCGCTCAGCCGCACGCCGCGCTCGCCGATTAAAGATCGATAGCCATTGGGCAATTGCACGATAAAGTCGTGAGCCAACGCCGTTCGGGCTGCGGCCAGAACCTCTTCTTCGCGGGCATCGGGGCGGCCGTAGGCGATGTTATCGAACACCGTATCATTGAACAAAAATGTGTCCTGCGCGACAATGCTGATGTTTTCACGCAAACTCGTCAGCCTGATCTCGCGGACATCTCTGCCGTCGATCTGTATGGAACCGGATTTGACATCGTAAAAACGAGGAACGAGGTTCGCCAGCGTTGTCTTCCCAGCGCCGCTCGGGCCGACAAGAGCTACTACCTCGCCTACCTTCACCTCAAGATTGATGCCATCCAGAACAAAACGATCCGGCGCTGCGGGATAACTGAATCGAACATTATCGAACCGGATTGCCTTCTCAAAACGCGAGAGGCGCACGGCATTCGGCTGGTCGATCACACCAGGCCGGGTGTCGAGGTACTCGAACACCCTGAGTGCCGCTCCAATTCCCTGCTGAAAAATGTTGTGGATGTTCGTCAGCCGCTTGATGGGCTCGTAGAGCATCACCAGGGCCAGCACGAATCCCGTGAAAGTGCCGGCCGTCATGGTCGCGCTCTTCACCTGCAGACGGGCCACAGTGAGCAGCAGGATAATCGTCAGCGCGCCGAAAATCTCGATAATCGGAGATGCAAGCGCCTGGTGAGCGACGTATTTCAAATTGCCGGTCTTCAGGCGCTGAGCCGCCAGCCGGAAGCGCTTCGATTCGTAATCTTCCGCTCCGAAGCTCTTTACCACCTGGTGCCCGCTGATGCTCTCCTGCAGAATTTGATTCAAGCCCGCGGCCATATCCTGCGCATACCGTGTCGTGCTGCGAATGCGGCGTCCCAGACGAATCGTCAGAAACGCTACAACCGGAAACACCAAAAGGCTTATCAGCGATAATTTCCAATCAATAGAGATCATCGCCAGCAGCAGGAATAGCGCGGTAAATATCTGCCGGAGCCAGTCGGCGAGCATGGTCGAGACAGAAATCTGAATTCGATCGATGTCGTTCATGATTGAAGACATGATCCGGCCGGTGGTCTCGCCCTCAAAGAAGCGCGCGTCCTGATGCAGAACGCGGTCGAACACCTCCTGCCGCAGATCGAGAATGGCGCTGATGCCGACCCAGTTCACTAAATAGTTTCCGAGATAGTCGCAAACGCCCTTTGCGATGAAGCAGACCAGGATGCCGAAGGCGACCATGGTCCAGATGTTGTGCACAAACGACGGAACCACGTCGTTCAGGAAAACGTTGATGTGGGTATGTGGTACCGAAAATAGCAGTGCCGGCGCGTCGGGCGTTTGGGGCTTCAGGACCCGCTCGAAAACCAGCGGAATGAGTTTCACCAGCAAGCCTTGTGAGAGCCCCACGACGGCCATGAACACGACCGACGCCAATAAAGCCGGCACATACGGCCGCGCGTAGCGAAGCAGCCGGAGCAGCTCCTTCAAGCGTGCGCCTCTTCAAATATGCGCAGGCGTTCCAGAGCGGCGATCACGCGCGACACGCTAACGTTTTGAAATCCTTCAGGCGCGGCGATCACCTGGCATTCCGTGCGCCAGGGACCCCAGATGGCCGGATTTGACTTGCTGAAAAGTACCAGGCTCGGTATTCCGAATGCCGCGGCGATGTGCGCCGGACCGCTGTCGTTACCGATGAACGCGACCGCTTTCGCCATGATCGCTTTGGCATGGCTCAGCTTGCCTTGAACCACCTGGTGAGCCTGGAAACCTGACACATCCTCTTGCGGACCGACGAGAATCACTGGATTGATATTCCAGAGCTTCAGGTACCGGGCGATCTCGCAGAAACGTTCTTTGGGCCATTGTTTCTCTGGCGTCGAGGCGAACGGGTGCACCACCGCATAACGGCCTTTTAGCGGGGATTCTCCCGCGAACAACTGTGCGCGCGGAATCTCCTGCACCGGAACTCCCAAAGCGAAAAAGGCGGACGCCAGATGTTCTGCTGTGTGAAGGGTGCGATTCACACCCAGAATGCGCTGAGCTCGGGGGATCTTAAAGTTGTAGGCAAGCGTGGTGCTGTGATGCGTAAACCCGGCGCGCAAACGGGCGCCTGACAGAGCGGTCATCCATTGACTGCGAGTGCCGCCGTGGAGGTTGACGCAAAGATCCGGCTTGTGGCTGCGCACGCCCTGCCATGTGGGTGGCAGCGTACTGACCTTCGCGTTTCCCTCAAAAACCGCCGCGAAACGTTCTTCTACTGAAACAGCGATGTCCAGATCGGGCCGGAAGCCTTTCAGCAGCTTGAGCGCAGGTGTGGTTAGCACGCAGTCGCCCAGAGACCGGAGGCGAATAACCGCCACGTGGGAGCCTTCCGGCAGTTGCTCCAAAACGGTCATTTACGGCTCGATGGTGGCCTGGTCCTTTAGCATGATCGGGATATCATCCCGAATCGGGTATACGCGCTTGCACTCGACGCATTTGAGCCCGCTCCCATCCTCTTTCAGGATGAGCTTGGCCTTGCACACAGGGCAGACCAGGATATCCAGAAGCTCTTTACTAACTGCCATAGAAATACTCAGTTTATCAGTGGTTATCCAGGGCTGCTGGCATTCGTCTGTGCTGATTCTAGCGTCAAATTGTACCTGCGCGGTCTGTAAGCCGGTTTCTGTACCCACCCTGCTTTTCAAGCAGGACGGGTGGCAACCATTCGTCTAGGCCTCCCATTGCTGAGAGGCTCCAGCGACCTACCCGGAAGTCGTAACGGAGCGGGCCGCTCCTGCTCCCCTATTTGGTCTTGCTTCGCATGGGGTTTTCCCTGCCAGCCTGATTACTCAGACCGCGGTGCGCTCTTACCGCACCATTTCACCCTTACCGACCGGAAACCGGCAGGCGGTATATTTTCTGTGGCACTGTCCGTAGCTTGGGCTTTTTTGAGCCTTCACTCCCGGCCGTTAGCCGGCATGCTGCCCTGGGAAGACCGGACTTTCCTCTCGATCCATCCGCAAGCGAATGCATCCAGCAGTTGCCCAACCGCGCAGGCAAAACCATTCTCCCATTAAACTCAAATTAAAGGCCGATCAGTGAAGAAGGTTTTCGTCCAAAGTTTCGGATGCCGTGCATCACAGGCCGATGGAGCGGCCATTGAGGCGGCATTGGCACGCCGAGGTTATTCGGCAGTGCGCGATGCCGGCATGGCCGATCTGCTAGTAGTGAATACCTGCACGGTCACCCACGGGGCTGATGTGGATGCGCGCCGTGTCATCCGCGGCCTGCATCGCGATCATCCGGAGGCCGAGATCCTCGTCACCGGCTGCTATGCCCAGCGAGCCCCTCAAGAACTGGCGGACATCGACGGCGTGCGCTGGGTTGTCGGAAATTCCCATAAAACACAGATTGCCGAAATTGTTTCGTCCGAAACCGAGCCGTATCACGGGCGGATTCTGCTCGGCGATATCGGCGCGCTGCGCGATTTTGCGGCAGCGCCGGTGCGCGATATCCGGGAAGACCGCACCCGCCCCAACCTGAAGGTGCAGGACGGATGCAGCAATCGTTGCTCGTTCTGTATCATCCCGAGCGTGCGGGGTAGGAGCCGCAGTGCGACTCTCGCAAGCGTGCTCGAACAGGTGCGCGAGTTGGCCGCCCGCTATTGCGAAATTGTGCTGAGCGGCATAAACCTGGGCCGCTGGGGCCGCGATCTGCCGGCCGGTATGCGATTCGTCGATCTGTTGCGCGCGATTCTGCGCGAAACCGATTTGCAGCGGCTTCGAATCAGTTCTGTAGAGCCCATGGACTGGACCGAACAACTGCTGGGCTTTATAGCCGGCCAGCCGCGGATTGCCCGGCATGTGCACCTGCCGCTGCAATCGGGTTCGGATGCAGTTCTGAAGCGAATGTTCCGGAAATACCGGACGCGCCATTATGCGACTCGCCTTGAAATTGTGCGCAAGCTGATGCCCGATGCGGCTATCGGTGCTGACGTGATGGCCGGCTTTCCGGGCGAGACCGATGCTGAGTTCGGAGAGACGCTGCGGTTCATCGAGAATCACCCTTTTACGTATCTACATGTCTTCACCTACTCGGAGCGGCCCGGCACGATCGCCGCGGAAAACGGAGGCGCGGTGCCTATCCCCGTACGGCACGATCGCACCCGCGTGCTGCGGGCTATCTCGGAGCAAAAGAATCTGGAGTTCCGGAGAAGCATGATCGGAACAACGCTATCGGCCGTGACGCTGGAGCAGCGCGGCATGGCGCTCACGACGAATTTCTTGAAGGTCCAAATGGAGCAGATTCGAGAGCCGAATCGCATCGTGCAGCTTGAGATCGGCGGCCTCAGCGAAGCAGGATTGAAAGAGCAAGCGCTGCTTCCGGTCCTCTAAAACAATTACCAGCCGGGCCATAATAGGAAAGATGGATCGAAAACGGAATAGCATCACGGAGTGGGCGGTCACAATCCTTCTGCTTCTGTTCGGGACAACGACGCTGGCAGAAGCCTTTGTCATCCCAACTGGCTCGATGCAGGATACTCTTCTGGTTGGCGACCATCTTTTAGTGGATAAATTGGTTTACTCGCCGGCCGGTTCGGTTAGTAAGGATTTGTTGCCATATCAAGATCCAAAACATGGCGATATTATCGTCTTCCGATATCCGCCTGATACTAACGTGACCTTGGTTAAGCGACTTATTGGAACGCCCGGAGACCATCTCAAGATTGTCGATGGTGTCGTTTATAGAAACGGAGTTAGACTTAATGAACCGTACGTCTATCACAAGTATGCATATGACCCCATGCTCGACAATTTTCCGAACCCGTGTTGCCGTCCGGTAAAGGAAGATGCGGCGCAGCAGGCGCAGCGCGAAATGCTGAGTCAGGATGTCACCGCGGGAGAGGTGGTTGTTCCAGCGCATAAGTATTTTGCGATGGGGGATAATCGCGATAACTCATCAGATAGCCGCTATTGGGGGTTCGTTCCCAGAGAGAACATCATAGGCAAGCCTTTCTTGATCTATTGGTCGTACCGGGCATCCACTGAGGATCTGACTGGAGAATCAGCGGGTTCTCTGCTCACTCATTTTGTTGATCTTGGCGAACACTTTTTCACTCGAACACGCTGGGAACGGACATTTAAGTTAGTGCGCGGCTTTCCTGATTCTGAATTGCCCGCTAAGGCGTTGCCGATTAATCCCGGTTCGTCCAATCCATGAAACGAATCAGACGCTTTGGGCTGGCGCTTGCCATAACCGTATCCTTGATTTTCAGCATCGCGGCGGTTAAGGAACAGCAGTCGGCCGACCCCTCCGGCGAGCCCCATTACACGTCCGGCAATCGGATGCTGCGGCCTGCGAATTATCGCGAATGGGTCTGGCTCAGTTCGGGCTTGGGTATGTCCTACACGCCAGGCCCGGCCGACCAAAATCCCGATTTCGATAACGTCTTTGTCTAATCCGGCTGCATATCGATCGTTTATTGCAACCGGCAAATGGCCCGATAAGACCGTCCTTGTGCTGGAGACGCGCTCGTCTTTGTCGAAGACCTCAATCAATCAGAGCGGCCGTGTGCAAGGAGAAGTGACCGGCATGGAAGTGCACGTTAAGGATCAGCAGCGCTTCCCCGGCCAGTGGGCGTTCTTCGGTTTCGGGCGGTCCGGGCAATCAGGTACCCTGATCCCCACTTCAGCAGCCTGTTATTCGTGCCACCAGCAGCATGGCGCCGTCGACACAACATTTGTGCAGTTTTACCCAACCCTGCTGGAGATTGCCAAACAGAAGGGCACGGTCCAGAGCCGCTATTAGGCCCGTTACTTATCGGGTGACCATGCTGGCATCCCATTCGCAGCAGCATCGGCATCATAACCTACGAACTGCTCCAGAATGACATTCCCTTTATAATTCGTCTCCTGGTGAATGCCGATGGATGATGAGTAATAGACGGACGCTGTGGTTTGCTTCAGTTGACTGAAGAACTTTTCAGGCTCGGTTTGAGCATGCTCTTCATTGGCGCAGATCCTTTTTAATAACGCGATCTGCTGGTCCTGAGTGGCCCTCATGAATGGCTGCTGATACATGCTCTTCGAGAGTTCATCAATCGAAGCAAGGCCTTTTCGCCATGAGGTTTTGTCCTCAGAAGCGAATGCCTCAGCCACCGTCTTATCGATGAAAGGCGCTACGCCGGCAGCATGCGCTCCCGGCGAATGATCGTCGGTAGGGATGACGAGATCGGTCAGCTTATCCAGCATGGCGAACTCGTCCTGCGTGAAGAACAGCGGAGCGCCGGGCTCGGCAGCGGGAAGCTGAAGTGTTGAGGCAAGCGTCGCAGCAGCAGTCAAAAATTTGAAGAGATCGCGCCGGTTCAGATTCGTATCCATCAGATCTCTCCTTTCTTGAGCTGATCCGCCAGATTATCGCAAGAGCGCCAGCAGAGCGCCATAATGGTCCAAGTCGGATTTTGACACGAAGCATTCACGTGCGTACTCCCGTCGACGACCAGCAGATTTTTCACATCGTGGCATTGCTGGAACTGATTCACGACCGACGTCTTCGGATCATTTCCCATCCGCGATGTTCCCAGCTCGTGAATAGACCAGCCCTCGGGCAGCATCTTGTCCGAAACAGAGGTAATCTCGAACTTCGCTGCCTCGAACATTTCGCGAGCAGTCTTGGCCATGTCCTCGCACATCTTCTTCTCGTTTTCACCAAAGCGATAGTTGAAGCGCAGAACGGGAATACCCCAGGTGTCTTTCAAATTGGGATCGATCTCAACCTGGTTTTCATAACGGGCTAATACTTCTCCAAAGCCGCCCATTTCGATGCTGGCGCCGGCATAATCGCGAACTTTTTTCTTATATTCCTCGCCAAACCCAGACATGGTGTAAGCTGTGCCAGGCGTCATGCCACAGCCGGCGCCCCCTTCGAAGCCGTATCCTCGGAGGAAATCGGTATTGTGCGTCTTTAGGTTGCGGAACCGGGGGATGTAAAATCCACCGGGACGGCCATCGTCCAGCGTGCGCTGTTTGCCGACCAGATCCGGCATGAACCCTGCTACGGACGGACCCATTACGTGCTCACAGAAATTGTGCCCAACATGTCCGCTGGAATTGGCAATGCCGTTGGGATACTGGCTCGATTTCGATAGCAGCATTAGGCGAGCGGATTCGAGAGTTGAAGCCGCGAGAAGGACGGCCTTCGCCTTTACCTGGTAACTCTTCTTCGTTTCGCTGTCGAGGAACGAAACGCCTGTTGCCTTTCCGCTGTCCTTATCAACCGTCACTTCATAGACGGTGGAGTTGGGGCGAAGCGTGAGGTTGCCGGTGTCCATTGCAGGACGAATCAGGCCGGTCGGTGAATCAAAAGCTGCATGAATGTCGCAGCCGCCCACGTGGCGATTGCAGGCGCCGCGTCCATAGCAATGGCTTCGGTACTTGTTGTGCTTGAGTGTGTCAGTGGCAACACCCGCGCGATACGGCGTGAGGCAACGATCCATACCCTCCAGCGTTTGTCGAAGTTTCAGCGATGAGTAGTTCAGCTTCAAAGGACGCATGAATTGCCCGTCCGGCATTTCCGGCCGGTTTTCCCGGAATCCGGATACGCCCAGATAACGGTCCACCCGATCGTAATAGGGCGCGACGTCGGCGTAAGAAATCGGCCAGTTTTCACCGTAGCCGTCGTGATCCTTCGCTTTGAAATCGTAATCGGATAATCGCAACGCGAGCCGGCCCCAGATATTCGTCTTGCCGCCGACCACGCGCGAGCGAACCCAGGCGTAACGGGTACCGCTATAAGGGTTCTGCTTTTCGTCCACCACGAGTGTCTTGCTGTAATCGGGCTGGCCCGATTGCTGGATGTAAGACGTGACCTTCTTATACGGCGAGTCCGGCGGTGCGTACGGCGATTTCCGGAACGTGTATTCGCGTGCGCTGAGCGCGTGATAATCCGGCGGCATCTTGCCGCGCCGCGGGTGATCGTACGGCCATTCCATCGAATGCAGAATCTTGCTGGTGTCCTGATATTTGCCGGCTTCGAGCAGGAGCACCTTCAAACCTTGCGACGTGAGTACGTGGGCAGCCATGCCGCCCGCCGCGCCAGAGCCGACCACCACTGCGTCGTAGGTAGTCTTCAGATCAACTTCGGGGTTGTTCGTGATAGGGAATTGGAGAAGCATCCAGAGGTCCTGATATGAATTGTATGCCCACGCACATCATCGCGTGGCGCACGATTCATCGTGCAGCGCGATAGGATGATTGCTTACATCCCGAATCCCGATGCCCGCCACCGAATCGAAACCCAATCTCTCCGGAAAAGTTGCTGTCATTACCGGCGCCAGTAAAGGACTCGGCAAAGCCATGGCGCTCTCATTGAGCCGGGCAGGAGCGGCCATTGCGCTGGTCTCGCGAGACGCAGAGAAGCTTCATAGCGTTGAACAGGAGATCACCAAGTCGGGCGGCAAAGCTGGAGTCTTCACAGCGGATGTGCGCGATGAAAAGCAGGTCGGCGACGTTGAAAAACAGGTTGCGGACGGCCTCGGCAAAGCGCAGATCCTGATTAATAATGCAGGGATCAACATCCGTAAGAACCTAATCGATTTCTCGCTGGAGGAATGGCGGTCCGTGGTCGACACCAGCCTGACCAGCGCTTTCCTGATGTGCCGCGCCTTTGTGCCGCATATGCGCGGCACCGGTTACGGGCGCATACTGAACATGACCTCCATCATGAGCCACGTATCGCTGCCCGGCCGCACGGCTTATTCGGCGAGCAAGGCGGCATTGCTGGGCCTGATCCGCGCGCTCGCGCTGGAACTCGCCCCCGAAGGCATCACGGTGAACGGCATCAGTCCCGGGCCGTTCGGAACAGAGATGAATCTGCCCATCATGCAGAACCCCGAAGTGAATGCGCAGTTTCTCGCCAGCATTCCCGTCGGGCGCTGGGGCAAGGTGGAAGAGATCGGCTCGCTCGCGGCTTATCTGTGCTCTGAGGAAGCCGGCTACATCACGGGGACCGATATTCTGATCGACGGCGGATGGACGGCGCGGTAAGGCTGCAACTAATGACCCGTCGCGATGCAGGCTGGATGATTTTGCAGGCCGCTAGCGTTGCCGGCGGCAGCGAATTTTTTGCCGGCTGGTTGAATGCCGCCCAAATGAAAATGGACGGGCACGGCACACAGTCAAGCGCGCCGCCCGCTCCGCACAACTGGGCGGCATACAAACCGCAGTTTTTCTCGCCGGAGGATTTCCGCAATCTGGATGCCTTCACAGCCATCCTCATCCCAACCGATGACACCCCCGGCGCGCGTGAAGCTTATGTCGCGCCGTTCATCGATTTTGTGGTGAATGCGGCAGCCGAATACGCACCCGGCATGCAGCAGAGCTGGCGGAAAGCAATGGCCTGGCTGCGCTCCCAGAAATTCGGCGATCTAACTCCCGCCCAACAGATTGCCCTAGTCGAGCGGATCTCAAACGGTCCCGATATCTCGACTTACAAGTTGATCAAAGACATGACCGTCCACGCGTTCTACACGTCGCGGGTTGGTTTGATTGGCGTGCTCGAGTACAAAGGTCTCGCGTATCTGACGGAGTTTCCGGCCTGCACGCATCCTGAGCATCACCGGGTCTGAAACAGCCATGCAGAAGTACGACGTCGCCATTGTCGGTTCCGGAGCGTGCGGCGGATGGGCCGCAATGGCGCTGTCGCAAAACGGATTCAAAGTAGTCCTGCTCGAAGCGGGCTCGCACATTGACCCGTACCGCGAATTTCACCATACGTGGCCCTACGAACTGCCCTTCCGCGGCGCAGGCAAGCCGGGATTTCTCCGCAAGTATTACAAAGGATCCACCGAATACAACTACCGGATCATGATCGATGACCGGGACAACCCATATACCACCAGCCCGGATAAGCCTTTTCGCTGGTCGCGCTCGCGCGTCTTAGGCGGCCGCACGCTGCACTGGTCCCGCGCTTCCGATCGTCTCTCGGACCTGGAGTTCAAGGCCGCATCGCGCGATGGCTATGGCGAAAATTGGCCCATCGGCTACCGGGATATCGCGCCATACTATGACCGCGTCGAACGCTTCATCGGCGTAAGCGCAGCAGCGGCGAATCTTCCGCAATTCCCGGACGGCAGCTTTCTTCCCCCCATGCCGCTGAACTGCGCAGAGACCATTTTCCAGGCCGCCTGCGGCAAAATCGGGTTTCCCTCCACCCCCCGTCGCGTCGCGCAGCTCACCCGTATGCTGCACAATCGCCCGCCGTGCCATTACTGCGGCAATTGCTTCAACGGCTGCGACGTGGGCGCGATGTTCAACACCGTTGCTTCAACGCTTCCTCCCGCTCTGAAGACCGGCAACGTTACGGTCCAGTGCGATTCCGTGGTCAGCCACGTTCTGATGAACCCTGAGAATCGCGCGCGCGGTGTCCGCTACTCGAGCGCTATACCAATAAGAGCATGGAACTGGAAGCGGGCATCGTCATTCTCGCGGGATCTTCGCTCGAGAACACCCGCCTGCTGTTGAACTCGCAGCGCGGCGGTCTCGCGAACAGCAGCGGCGTGCTCGGTCAATATCTAATGGATCAGGTAGGCGGTAATGGCGTCAGCGGTTTCCTGCCTCAGTTGAAAAGCACTGCGATTCGCAATGACGACGGCAAAGCAGGGGGATTATACGTTCCCAATTTCCGGAACATCGGCGGTAAAAGAAGTTCGGCCAATTTCATTCGCGGCTACGCCATGAGTGCAACCGGTGGAGCTGCCATGTTCCCCGCGTTTGCTCCCGGCCTGCCCGGCTTCGGTTCCGATTACAAGAAGCAGGTCAAATCCCTGTACCCGGCGTTCGCCCGCGTCTGGCTTTCAGGCGGTGAAATGCTCGCGCGCAAAGAGAATTCGGTCGAACTCGACCCGGTTGTCCGCGACAAGTGGGGCATTCCCGTACTACGCATCAACTGCACGCATTGCGATAACGACCGCCGTCTCTACCAGGACTTCTTCGATCACGCGCAGGAACTCTTTCGCGCCGCTGGAGGCGAGATCGTCGCCGCTAAACCGCACATTGCCGTTCCCGGCAGCCTGATTCATGAAGTCGGCACGTCCCGCATGGGCGCGGATCCAAAGACCAGCGTCCTGAATTCGTTTTGCCAAACGCACGATATTCCGAATCTGTTTGTTTTCGGCGGAGGCTGCTTTGTCACAACCGGCGACAAGCATCCCACCCTGACCATGATGGCTCTGACCGCGCGCGGCTGTGATCATCTCACGGAACTTGTGCGGAAGCGGGAGATCTGATGGCGAGTGAACCGCAGCAGGCCGCCTTTTCCGCCGAATTCGAGAAAGCGGTTTACAGGAAGATCACCTGGCGCCTGATCCCGTTCCTGTTTTTGTGTTACATCTTCGCCTACGTTGACCGCGTAAACGTCGGCTTCGCGAAACTGCAGATGCAGCAGGATTTGGGCATCAGCGACGCCGTATATGGCGCGGGCGCGGGCATCTTCTTCATCGGCTATTTTTTCTTTGAGGTGCCGTGCAACATCGCCCTGCAGAAGATCGGCGCAAAACGCTGGCTAGGGCCCATCATGATCGTTTGGGGAATCGTATCGGCCTGCACCATGCTGGTTCGCACTGAATTCCAGTTCTACGCAGTGCGCTTCCTCCTCGGCATGGTGGAATCGGGCTTCTTCCCCGGCGTGATTTTATATTTGACGTTCTGGTATCCCAGCAAGCACCGCGCCAAAATGGTTGCGGCTTTCATGGCGGCCATTCCGCTATCCGGCGTTCTGGGCGGTCCCGTTTCCGGTTGGGTTCTCGATAGCATGTCATCGGTTGGGGGCCTGCGCGGATGGCAGTGGCTGTACATTGTGGAAGCCGTTCCATCCATACTCGCTGGGATCGCCGCCTTCGTATTTCTGCAGGATGAGCCGTCGAAGGCCCGGTGGTTGAATAGCGGTGAAAAAACGTTATTACTGCAGCGCCTGGGCGAAGAACAGGCCAGGAAGAAGGCTGCCGGGGCAGGGCATCACCGGCTCGCGGATGCCTTTCGCAGCAAAAAAATCTGGGTACTGTGCTTTGTCTATTTCGGATTCGTGATGGGCAATTATGGCATCAGTTTCTGGCTACCGCAGATTGTAAAAGAGACGCTGACCAAGGATCCGTTCAAGATCGGCCTCCTGACTATGATTCCCTGGGGCGCTGCCGCAATCGCCATGGTGGTTGTCGGACATCATTCCGATGTCAAGGGTGAGCGCTGCTGGCACATCGCTTTGGCGGGTATAGTAGGTGCTCTGGCCTTCGCGGCGTCTGCCGTGCCCGGCATTTCCGGTGTGATGGGATTAGTTGCTCTCACCATTGCAACGGCCGGCTTGGCGGCCGCCTATTCGACTTTCTGGTCTTTGCCGACGGCTTTCGTTACAGGCACGGCGGCTTCCGCGGGGATTGCCTGGATCAATTCAGTGGGCAACCTGGCCGGGTATGTCAGTCCCTTTCTCGTCGGCATTATTCGCGATGCGACGCACAGCATGACCTTTGCCCTGGCCATGCTCTCGGCGTGTTGCTTAGGGTCGGCCGTGCTGACCATCATCTTCTTCAGGAGGATGCCCTTACGATGACCAGGCGCACATTTTTCCGCAACACGGCGGCACTGTCCGCTGCCGCTGCAATCAACCAATCTCTTATGGCCGAATCTTTGCCGCGTTACAAGATGGGAATCGCTACAACGTCCTACATGGGCGTGTGGCGTCCCAAAGACACTTACGAATTTCTGGAGCGCTGCCATTCCCTCGGCGCAGCCGGCATCCAGTCCGCGATCAACGGAGACATTCCGAAGATCCGCACGCAGGCCGAGCGCTGGGGCATGTACGTCGAGGCTATGGTTCCCATGCCCCGCGGCGAAGATACTGCCAGGTTCGAACAGAGCCTTAAAGATGCGCAGCAGGTGGGCGCTGTTGCGCTGCGTTCGGCCTGCCTGGGAACGCGGCGCTACGAGACATTCCACTCGCTCGATGCATGGCGGCAGCACGTCACTGAGAGTGAGAAATCGGTTTCGGCGGCGGTTCCGCTGCTTGAGAAGTACAAAATTCCGCTTGGCCTCGAGAACCACAAAGACTGGACCGATGATGAGCTGGTTGCGCTGCTGCGCCGGCATTCAAGCGAATATCTGGGCTCCTGCCTAGATTTCGGCAATAACATCGCGCTTCTCGATCAGCCGATGGATGTAATTGAGAAGCTGGCTCCTCATGCGGTTTGCACGCACGTGAAGAACATGGGCGTGGAATCGTATGAGGACGGCTTTCTGCTTTCCGAAGTGTTGCTGGGCGATGGGTATCTGGATCTGAAGCGCTGTGTATCCCTCGTCCATCAACATCGTCCGAAGGCAAACTTCTCGCTCGAAATGATTACACGAGATCCGCTGAAAGTGCCCTGCCTCGACGATAATTACTGGATCACTTTTCCGGACCGGAACGGCATCTACCTGGCGCGCACGCTCAAATTTGTGCAGACACACAAAAGCGCAAAGCCGCTGCCGCGAGTTTCGCAATTGCCGCACGAGCAGGCTTTAAAGGTGGAAGAGCAGAATGTAGTGGAGTGCCTCAATTACGGCCGGGCGCATCTGGGGTTGTAGGAATCACAACTCAGAATGGCCACGAACGCCCCGCCCGCTCGCAGCTTTCGCGATCTCGTCGTGTGAAAGCCCATACGTTTGTTATCGCCTGACCGCCGTCTTTCCCAAATACGAAACATACGGACTAGCCTTGCAAATGCGCCGTGCAGCGGTATCCATTCCAGCGAATATAGCCGAAGGCTTTCGCAAGCGTGGCAGGCCGGATAAGGCCCGATACCTGAATATCGCTCAGCCGTATCCTCCACGCTTATACCTCCGCAATTCGGAACTCCTGACTTCTGACTCCTGTCTTCTGACTCCTGTCTCCCGTCTTCACGGCCGCCGCGCGCTCGTAAGTTCCTGGTGTTTTTCCCGCTCCGCCTTGGCTTTCCCCGCCTCTCCCAACCGGTCGTAAACCCGCGCCAGATGATAGTGCGTCATGGCCTGTTTCGGATCAAGCTCAATACTCCGCGCGAGTTCCGCCGCAGCCGCCTGGTACTGATGCTTGCCAGAGAGCAGCACGCCTAACTCGTAGTGCGACTCCCAATCGTTGCCATCGAGTGCTATCGATTGCCGGAGCAGACCCTCGGCCCTTGCATCGTGCGCGTCGGCCGCCAGCAGTGCCTTTGCGAGCACCAGTTGCGCTTTGCCATTCTGCGGATTTTTCGCCGCCCAAGCCTCGTCATCTTTGATGATTTCGGGAAGATGCGCGCCGGCCTGATCGAGTACGCGCCCCAGAAACACATACGGCTGCTCAATCGCAGGGTCGATTTGAATCACTTGCAGAAACCGGACAATAGCATCTTCAAACCGGCGCTGGCCGTAGCGCGCGACACCGAGAGCCAGGACAAGCTGCGCGTTGCGCGGGTCGCTTTTAAGCGCGGCATTTAGGACATCGGCGGCGTGAGTGAAATCTTCTTTTTGAAGCAGCAGTTGTGCGTCTTCGAAGTAGAACATCCCAAGCGCGCGAATGACGACCGGATTCGCCGCGCCCAATTTCGCAGCCTTGTCCGCCGAAGACTCAGCTTTTTGCGGTTCGCCGAGGCGCAGATACGTTTCGGCCAGCGAGGTCCAGACGTACGGGTTATTTGCATCGGCACGGGAAGCCTCTTCGAGGATGGAACGGGCTTCCGGTAATTGATTGTGCTGAAGAGCAACAAGGCCCTGTTGTAGCAGGGCCCTGGGATCAGACGCCAGCAGCAGCAGAAGGAGAAACAGCAACTACCAGCGTAAAACGATCAAAATTGCAGCCGCAGCGCAAACTGAATATGGCGTTCGGAGCCTGCCTGCGTGCTGGTCACTTGCCCGAACTTAGCATCGCCTAGCGTGTTATCCGGAGTGCTGAACTGAGGCGTATTCGCAATGTTGAAACTTTCCGCGCGGAACTGTAGCTTGAACCGTTCCGTGATGGGAAAGTCTTTAAAGAGCGATAGATCAACTGTTTTGGTAGGCGGTGAATAGTTCGTCTGAAGACCCAGATTGCCTTCGGTTAGCGGCGCTGGCGCGGTTACGTTCGCGGTGTTGAACCACTCGGTCGGTATACGGCCGCCGGTTGGCGCAGCATCGGCGTCGGTATTCGGCACCAGATCGGGCGAGCAGCCGGCCCAGACACCCTGGCAGCCGTTCGCGCGAAGCGTATAAGGGTTCCCGGTGTGCAGCGTGAGTATCCCGTTCAGATGCCAATTGCCGGCTATCGCATTGACAATCGAGTTCATATTCGATCCAAATTGCTTGCCGCGGCCGAACGGGATGTCGTAATCGGCGCCCATCGTAAAGTTGTGGCGAATATCCCAGGAAGCGCTTGAATACGAGCTTGCAAAGTTCGTGTTGTCTTTTGTGTACAAGCCGTTAGAGCCGCTGAGAGTTGTACCGCTATTCGCCAAGGCGTGGCCGTACGTATAGGCAGCAACGAACTGTAAACCAGCCGAGTATCTCTTTTCCAGTTTTACCGTCATGCCCTCGTAATTACCGAACCCAAACGTTGCGGTCCCGGAAATGCTGCCGATGTAGGGTACCGGACGAAGAGCGTTGCAGTTGATATTTGAATTCAACGTTCCCAGGTTCGGGCAGGCATTGAAGTCGGGCTGCAGGAGTTGGTGCGAGGAGTGGTTACCTACATAGCTCACTTCCAGCGCCATCTGGCTCGGGAGTTCCTGTTGAACAGCGAAGTTCCATTTCTGAACCATCGGGTTGCGGAAATCCTCCGCCACTTCGCGGAACTGCAGGGACGAGACAGGAAATCCATTGAAGACGTTCAGGGGATAACCGTACGCGATACCACCTGTCGCCGCGCCGCCGGCAAAGAACGGATCGGGCTGAAATTGACCCACACCCGAGGGTCGGTTCAACTGCGGAGAAAGATTAAACGGAGCCGATTCACCGCGGTTCGGGTTGCCTCCCTGGTTCTCTTCACCGCCGTAGAAAATGCCATACGCAGCTCGGATAACCGTCTTCGGGACGATGTTGTATGCGAAACCGATGCGTGGGCCGATGTCGGCTTTATCCCACGGAATCAGATACGGTCCGACCTGGCCGCGGGACACCTTCACGTTCGGGAACAGCGCCGGGAATGTGATGCCGTTGATGGTCGCGGGCGTGTTAAAATTCGGCGGCAGCGGCGTGTTCTGGTTGGGGCCCTTCGGGATTTGAAGGGTCAGGGTGTTGTAATCGAAATTCGACTGTCGGGCGAACTGCTCGCCGATGGGCGAGAACAACTCGTACCGGACGCCATAACTTAACGTCAGTTTCGAAGTGAGCTTCCAATCGTCTTGCGCGTAGAACGCGTAAGCCTGCTTCGTCGAAGAGATAAAGTTTGTGGTTGAAATCTGACCGTTATTGATTGCGCCCAGCAGGAAGGATGCCATCTGGTCGCCCGTGTCAGCATTGATCGAGCCGTTTTGACCACCCGTGTCTTTGCCGGTTGATGGGAATGCGGTCTCATCGCGCGAAAAGTTCATTTCGCCGTGCGGGTAGGGTACCTGGAAGAAAGGAAAATGAAGCGGCCGGAATTCCGCGCCGAACTTCATGGAGTGCGCACCCTTGGTTACCGACAGGTTCTCGATGAAATCCCATTCGTTGTTGTATTCCTTGGTGGGGAGCCAGTCGTTCGCGCCAATTTGGCTATAAGGGCCGCCAATGCCGAACTGCGGTAAGCCGCCATTTAAAGTGGTCGTCGGGTCATAACCGCCGATACCGAGGGCCTTGAATTCATCGGTATTCGAGTTCCCCTGCACGCGGGCCGTAACCAGGCGGCTGAAGCCAACACGCGCTTCGTTAACAATCGCTGGCGAAAAAATATGGGTCCAGCTCAACATCGCGTTCCGGCCAAGATCCGTTTCGCTGACACCGTAAAAACTGGCGCCGTCGAGCGCCCCCGGCAGCGGCGGCTGGGCAAACTTCGAAGTATCCGACCAACTGATACTGCCGAAGATGCTGTTCTTGTCGTTCATGTGGTAGTCCACGCGGCCATCGCCTTGATCCTGGTTCAATCCGCCGGGCGTGACGATGTAATAGCCGTTCTGCGGCTGAAAACCTGATTTGACGGGCTGGTTCGTATTGGGAAACAGCGCCATCATTTTCATGGCTACTGGATCCTGCTTGCTCGTGGGTATCTTGTTTCCCGGGAACGGGTCCCGGATCAACGCGCCGCCCGGACCGGCCTTGGTGGTCGACGGGTCGTAGATCTCGTTTTGCAAAATCGGACGTCCCAGCGGATCCGTTCCAATCTGCGGACCTAAAAGCCCCGAGAAATCGCCGGTTCTCATGGCTGGAGTCGGAATAGTATAAAACCCGCCATATCCGAGATTCTGGACCAGACCGCCGGCAGTAGCGATTCGCGTGCCCTGGTAATCGCCGAAGATAAACAGCTTGTTCTTAATGATCGGTCCGCCCGCAGCGCCGCCGAATTGGTTCTGCTTGAATGGAGCGCGGGCCGCCCCGGCCAGATTGGTCTCCCAACGGTTCGCGTCAAGGTCCGTGTTCTGCAGAATCTCAAAAAGTACACCGTGAATCTCGTTCGTGCCCGATTTTAAGGACACATCCACGACGCCGCCGGCAGCGCGTCCGTATTCGGCGTTATAGCCGTTCGTTAGAACCTGCATGGTGCCGATCGCTTCAACCGAGGGACCGATCACAAACGAAGTCTGGTTGATGAAGTCGATGACATTGACGTTGTTGTCGACCCCGTTTAGCAGGAAATTATTCTCGCCGGTGGAGCGTACCCCGTTTGCCGAGAAATCGCCTCCCTGCGCGCCGCGGGCGCCCGGCTCGGCAGTCAGCACGCCGGGAGTCATGCGGGCAAGAAAGCTAAAGGTACGCTGTCCGCCCAACGGCAGCTCCGCAACCTGGGCAGCGTTCAGCGTGCTGCCAAGCGCGGGCGTTTCCGTCTGCAGCAACGGCGCTGTAGCCGTGACCTCAACCGTCTGGCTGGCCTCACCAACCTGCAGCGTGATGTCAACCGCAACAGGTGCACCGGGATTCACAATCACGTTGCTCTGCTGCGCTTTTTGAAAGCCGGCCGCTTCTACCGTCACTGTGTATGTGCCGGGATTCAGAGCCGGGCGCGAATACACCCCGGACCCATTCGTGACGGTGTCATACGAGACATTCGTCGCGGTATTTATAATCGAGACTTTCGCATTCGGAACCGCCGCGCCTTGCGCATCAGTTACAGTTCCTGTAAGCGTTCCCAGATCCCGCTGCGCGAGCGCAAGACCACTTACGAGCAAGAGCGAAAACAATACCCGAAGACCACGCCAACGTGGCATAAGAAACCCTCCCAAAGCTTGAGATATACTTCGACCGCTGAACTGGGATAGAAAGTATCACACGTAAGCGTTTACTTCAAGTAAATTCGTCGTCCTTTAGTTGTAGGACTCGTTACTGTTAACGGCCTGACAGAGCCGCTGAGACCTTTCCTTCTTGAAAGGTGCTGAAAGTGACATGGAACCGACCGAGATCTTAGAAACCCAGGCTTAAGCCTTTGGTACGGCTGTTCGCTGACGCCGGTTCAGGGCGTTCTGCACCATCAGATATTCGCCTAAATTCTCAAGCGTAACCAGGCCGATCATATTTCCGTTTTGCATCACCGGCATGGTCCGCACGGGCGCGGTCGCTAACCTGGTTAACACAGGTTCCAACATCTCATTTGGATCCGCGGTTGCAAATTCGCGCTGCATTACCTTCGTAACCAGTTCGTTTGGTCCAAGCTGTTGTAAGCCGGCGAGTAGATTTGTGCGGGTTAGAATGCCCATCACGGTTTCGCCCCACATCACCGGAAAATCGTGCTGGGAACCATCCAGCATTACTTTAACCGCTTCGCCCAGCGTATTGTTGGTTGTCAGTTTTGCGAAATGGGTCTGCATCGCATTTCGAATGGGAATGCCGGAAAATGCGTCCTTAATTTGCACCGATTGAGCTTCGTGCGCGGCGCCAATCCACACGAATAGTGCAATGAATAACAGAAATGGATCCATGAACAGCCCTACCAGCCCGAAAAACAGAGCCAGCGCTTGGCCTACTCCCGCCGCCACTTGCGTGGCCTGGACGTGACTCATGCGAGTGGCCAGCAGCGCGCGTAAAATCCTGCCGCCGTCCATGGGAAAAGCAGGAATAATATTGAACACCGCTAGCGCGAAATTCGCTACCATCATTCGTTCTAGAAAAGGACCGTTGGTCAAGCTCAATCCGGATACGGGCTTGAAGTCGTTTGTGAAGAACAGCCCAATCCAGATGCCAACTCCTATCGCCGCATTAACAAGGGGTCCCGCGATCGATACCCAGAACTCCTGCCAGGGCTTGTCCGGCATGCGTTCGAATCGGGAAACACCGCCGATCGGCAGCAGCGTGATGTCCTTGGTAGGAATTCCGTAGCGGCGGGCCGTGAGCGCGTGGCCAAACTCGTGCAGCACCACGCAGGCGAACAGCACCAGAATGAATACCACGCCGCTCAGCACCGCTTGCGGAGAATGGCCCGCGATCCAATGCACGATTACTACCCATAGGATCAGCAGGAAAAACGTCGCGTGCACATACACGTTAATCCCGGCAAACCGGCCTATCTTAAAGGACCAGCGCATCCAGTTTGTTTATAGTTTCGTGGTGGATGAGCACTCCGGGTGTCCGCAGCCGCACGTAATGTCAGGACTCTTTCCTGCGCTCTCGCAATACGTGCCGCAATAGTCGCTGCCCTGTTTCGCCGGGCACCTGCAGCTTGGGTGAGCACACTTCTTAGTTTCTGCCATGATTTCCTCCCGAGGTTGGACTCATTGCCCGTGCTAACCGATCAGCATTCTTTTTCCCCTATCGCTTAGGCTTAAGCACAGGAGGGGTGTTTGCACGAGCATTGGCACAAGGACGCCATAATCTATTGCGTTGAAGTCGAAAATTTTAAGGACGGCAATGGCGATGGCATTGGCGATTTTCCCGGCCTGACCCGGGAACTGCCCTACATCGCCGGGCTCGGCTTTAACACCATCTGGCTGCTGCCGTTTCACCCCACGCCCTTTCTGGACAATGGCTACGATGTCACCGATTACTATGGCGTTGACGGGCGGCTGGGCACGCTGGGCGAGTGCGCTGAGTTTATCCATCAGGCGCGCTCGCACGGCCTTCGGGTCATCATCGATCTGGTTGTCAACCATACGTCCAACCAGCATCCCTGGTTTCAGGCCGCGCGCCGCGACCCTGCTTCCCCAGCCCGCGATTTCTACGTCTGGAAAAAGCACAAGCCGAAGGACGCCAAAGAGGGCATGGTCTTCCCCGGCGTGCAGAAAGCTACCTGGAGCTTCGATCGCATCGCGCGTGAATACTTCTTCCATCGCTTCTACAAGTTTCAGCCGGACCTGAACATCTCAAATCCCGAAGTGCGCAGTGAGATCTGCAGGATCATCGGCTTTTGGCTTCAGCTTGGCGTGTCCGGCTTCCGCGTGGATGCCGCGCCGTTTCTCATAGAAATGAAAGGTACCGATTCCAACCAGAGCGTGGAATCCTACGAATACCTGCGGGAGTTTCGCGAGTTTCTCTCCTGGCGCACCGGAGACGCCATTCTCCTGGCCGAGGCCAATGTCCCGGTTGACAAGATCCTCGAGTATTTCGGCGCTGGCGACAAGATGAATATGCTGTTCAACTTCATCTTGAACCAGCAACTGTTCCTCGCGCTGGCGCGCCAGGACTCCACCCCTTTAATGGAAGGGCTGCTGAAATTACCGCAGATCCCGCCCACCTGCCAGTGGGCCATCTTCCTTCGTAATCATGACGAACTCGATCTGGGGAGGCTTACCGACGCACAACGGCAGGACGTTTTTCGCGACTTCGCGCCGCGGACGAACATGCAACTGTATGGCCGTGGCATCCGCCGCCGGCTTGCTCCTATGCTCGACGGAAATATCGATCGCCTCAAAATGGCCTACAGCCTGTTGTTCTCGCTTCCAGGCACGCCCGTCGTTCGCTATGGCGAAGAAATCGGCATGGGAGATGACCTCAAATTGAAAGAGCGCAACAGCATCCGTACGCCCATGCAGTGGTCGGCGGAGCCAAACGCCGGCTTTTCCACGGCGCAGCGTGGAAAGCTGTTTCGTCCCGTCATCTCGAGCGGCCCGTTCGCGTATCAGCACGTTAATGTTGCCTCAGAGCGTCGCGAACCGGCCTCGCTCCTCAATTTCATCGAGCGTTGCATCCGCCTCCGCAAGGAGTGCCCGCAGTTCGGCCGCGGCACTTGCCAGATTATCGAAACAAATCAGCCGGCTGTCTTCGCGCATGCCTGCTCGTGGCTTGACAGCACCATCGTCGCGGTCCATAACCTGTCTGATAAACCTTGCAAGCTGGAACTCGATCTCAGCGGTTTCCCGGCCAAGCGCGTCGTCGATCTGCTTTGTGATCAGCAAGACATAGCTCTGAAGACCAACACGCTTCGCCTTGCACTGAAAGGCTACGATCATCGCTGGCTGCGCGCCTCGAATCCATCCGATGGCTGAAAGCAAGTCCGTGGAGCGAGCTTTCAGCCTGCCACGTCGGCTTTCCAGCCGACGTAATTCAGAGTCACGCCTGACAAAAATGTTTTTATCTCGCTCTGCGCTTTCGACTTACTCCCATTTCCGCCACCCGCCCCGATCCGTTTTTCGCCTTTCTCGTGCTACGTTCAGGCAGCCAATTTATGCCCACTCAAGCCCAAATCGCAGCCAACCAAAAGAATGCACAGCTCAGCACCGGTCCCACTTCCGAAACCGGTAAAGCCACTTCATCTCTCAACGCCGTGAAAACCGGCCTCACCGGGCGCACCGTCCTGCTCCCCGGCGACGATGCCGCCGCTTACGAAGCGCACATCTCTCAATTCATTGAGCGCTACCAACCGGCCGCCGATGCCGAACGAAACCTCGTCCAATCGCTGGCCGATACCGAATGGCGTCTCCTGCGCATCCCGGCGCTTGGAATGGGCATCTACGCGCTCGGCCGACTAGAATTTGCCGAGTTGTTCCCCAAGGAAGACGAGGCCGTTCGCAAGCACCTCATCGAAGCCAAAGTGTTCCTCGCCTATCAGCGCCAGTTGAACAATCTCAGCATTCAGGAAAACCGACTTCGCCGCCAGCGTGGGAAAGATAACGCCGCCCTGCTCGAACTGCAGGAGAATCGCAAGCGCAAAATCAAAGCGCGCCTGGACGAAGTCGCTTTCCAGTTCATCCGGGCGGTTCACGAAGATCGCCAGGACGATTTCGACAATCCCGTCGCACTTGGGTTCGAATTTTCACTCGGTGAAATCGAGACCCGCGCCATGGAGATCGACCCCACTCTCTTTGCCGAATACGAACGCGAGCTGGCCGAAAAACTCAAAGTCGCCTGATTTGCCAAGCGCGCCCAACGGAAGCGGTTGGGACTAAATCTGAAAAAGTTCCCTGAAGCCGCTGACTGCTCAACCGCCGACCGCTGAGAGCTGATCGCTGAAAGCTGATCGCTGACGGCTTATCCGCTCCTCGCTGAAACCTGTTCGCAACCCTGAAACCTTAGCCTACGTCCCACCCGCTGATATACTTAGCTTCTTTTGGGGCCTTTCGTTTGACAAACAGAGCAGTCTTACTTTTCCTTTTGTTTTCTTCTGCCCTTACTCTTCGGGCACAAACTTTCATTAATGGCCAGGCGGCCCGGGCAGTTATCGGGCAAACCACCTTCACGGGCGGCAGCAGCACTGCCAGCCAGCAAATCCTGGGCGGTGTCAGCGGACTGGCATATGCAAATAACAGCTTGTTCGTGGTGGATTCCAACAGTATCGCCGCCAGCCCGGTGAACAACCGCGTGATGGAATTCAACATCACTCAGATTCCCGCGCCGCATGCCGACCTGACCACCGGCTTCACTCCAACCGATCCATCTTGCTATCTCTGCGGTTATTCGGCAGTAAATGTGCTCGGCCAGCCCAATTACACTGGCACCAACCCGGGTACGACTAACCAAAGCATGCAAACTCCCAACGGCGTTGCAACGGACGGGCAGACACTGGCGGTTGCCGACACGAACAACAACCGGGTTTTGATCTGGAAGTCCATCCCGACCAGCATTAATGCTCCTCCCGATCTTGTTGTCGGGCAGCCGAATTTCACCCAGGGTACCGGCGGCTCGACACCTACCCAGAGTTCGCTGCTCGGTCCCCAGGGGGTTTGGATACAGAACGGCAAACTTTTCGTCGCCGATTCTACAAATAATCGCGTGCTGATCTGGAATAACATTCCCACCGCCAACAATCAGCCTGCCGATGTGGTGCTCGGGCAGCCGGGCTTTACCACCGGAGCGACGCCGGGCGGTTGCAAAGCGACGAATATCACCAACAGCGCAACCCCGAATGAGCTTTGTAATCCGGTTTCAGTAACCTCCGATGGAGTTCATCTGTTCGTGAGCGATCTCGGTTTCAACCGGGTGCTCATCTGGAACCATATCCCGACCAGCAACGCCCAGCCTGCCGATATCGCGGTAGGTCAGCCTGATCTTACCGGGGCGGTCGCGAACAATTCCGCCGTTTGCATCGCGACGGGCATTGGCGCGAACGGCGAATGTGTAGCCAACTTGAATCTCCCCCGCTTTGCACTTTCCGACGGTACCCGCCTGTTCATAGCCGATGCCGGTAACAGCCGCGTTCTGGTCTACAATTCGATTCCGGCGAGGAACGGGGCCCCGGCCGACGTCGTCCTCGGGCAGCCCGATTTCACCAAGGACGTGAATAGCAGCCAGTCCATTTCAATCGCAAGTACGGCCATCGACAACACCGGCGCCGTCGACACTATCCCGACCCCGATGTCGCTTGCGTTTGATGGCCTCAACCTGTACGTGAGCGATCCGTACAATCGCCGGGTCCTGGTTTTTACCGCTGGCGATACGCCGCTTGTGCCCGAAAACAACCCAATTGTGAACTGGGCCAGCGAAACTGTACGGCAAGAGGGCGTGGTTTCGCTCCAACTGGTCGGCGCCATTACCGCGAAGGACACCGTGACTGTGACTATCCAGGGAACCGCGTACACCTACACCATTCAGAGCAGCGACACGCCGGATACCATCGCACAGGGCCTGGTAAGCGCGATCAACGCTAATAGCGGCGACCCGAACGTGACGGCCATCTTTGCCGGCGCCGGCACTGCCGCGGTCTATCTGAGTTCTAAAAAGACGGATCTGCCCTACGACAGCGTTACCCTGGCTGCAACCACCTCTAACGCCGCCAACATTACTGCAACCGCCTCGGGAGGCTATCTCTCAGCCGGAACCGCAGCAACCGCCGCTCCCGGCATGCTGGTCGAAATCAATGGATCGAACCTGTCGGATCAGACCTCCGCAACGGCTCCTGATTCCGGGACAGCGCCGCTGCCCCTTACCGTGTTCGGCACGCAGGTATACATGGACGGCATCCCATCCCCGGTGCTTCAAGTCTCCCCGACCCAGGTGGTCAGCCAGGTACCCTACAGCTTCGGCGACCGAAACAGCACCAGCGTCTACGTTCGAACCGTTCACGGCGACGGCAGCGTAACCGTGACCAACGCGACGCCTGTCTACATTGCCCCTGCCGATCCCGGTCTGTTCAGCGCTCCTGCCTCGCCAAATCAAGTCCGCCCCTGGCCGGCCACGCGCGCCTATCATCAGCCGGGAAATCCGACCGCCGTTGTTTCCGTCGATGGAACAGCCAATGCAGGCGATACCGCGACCATCAACATAAACGGCCGCAACTATACCTATACAGTGAAAAGCGGGGACTCGCTCACCAGCATCGTGAATGGGCTGGTAACGGCTATCAACAGTGCTCCCGACCCGCAAGTTACCGCTTCCTCCGGTTCTGCGTTTACGCGCGTGGTGCTTACTGCCATTCAAGGCGGTACGGCCGGAACCGGCATTCCTGTCTCCGCCACGGTGGGTTCTGGCGCGAAAGTTACGCTCACCGCTTATACCAGCAAAACCTGCTGCGCAGTGCAGCCGGGCTCGCCCATCGGCCCTAATAATCCTGCTGGTCCGGGCGAACTGATAACCTTGAGCGCTGCCGGCTTGGGACTCCTTTCCGATCCCAACGCCCAGGCCGCTCAAATCAGTGGGCAGCCCTACAACGGCCCGGTGCCGAACAACGCCGGAAACTCCGTCAGCGCTACCATCAGCGGCTCCACCGCGCAGGTCATAGCTGCCGGCTTGCCAACCGGTTCATACGGCGTTTACCAGGTCCAGATGATTGTGCCGTCCGACGCCGCGACGAATTCCAAAGCCCAGGTTTACATCGCGCAGAACGCTTTCATCAGCAATATCGCCACCATCGCCGTCGGCCCCACCGTGTTAACACCTCCGCCTCCGCCAGTCACCTCAGCCGGCCCGATACACATCAGCATCGATAACCCGCATTTCCAAAGCCCCGCCTTCACGGGATACGCGGCTTTCGGCGGATGGGCCTACTCCACAAATGCGCTTATCACAACCATACAGGTCTCCGTCGATGGGGTAGTGAACGGCACGGCATCTTACAACGGCAATCGCCAGGATGTCTGCAGCGCTGTTGGCACAGTTCCCGGATGTCCTACTCTCGGCTGGAATTATCTGCTGGATACCACCCAGTTCGCGGACGGAACGCATACACTTCAGGTCACCGCTACTGATGCGAATGGTTCGCAGTACACCGCCGCCCAGTCGTTTACGACTTCGAATTACGGCGGCGTTATTCCGACGCACATTTCTATCGATACTCCCGCCTCGCAGGGCGCTACCTTCGTCGGTTGGGTCACTCTATCGGGCTGGGCCTTAAACGACAATGCCGCCGTTAGTGCGGTCACAATTTCTATCGACGGCCAAGCTCCCGTGCCAGCCTCGTACGGAGCCAGTCGCCCGGACGTTGCCGCCGTCTTCCCGGGACGCCCCGGTAGCCCGAACTTCGGATGGTCCTCTTTCCTTGATACGAATACGCTATCGAACGGAAAGCATACCGTCGCTGTAAGCGCGACCGCCGCCAATGGCGAGCGCGCCATTTCAGCCGCCAGCTTCACGGTTGCCAACTGGACTACCAGCAGCAATCCGATTCACATCTCCATCGATACGCCGAATGCGCAGAGCGGCGCATTCAGCGGAGTTCCCGCTTTCGGCGGGTGGGCGCTCGACGATAACGTCGGCATTAACGCGATTAGTGTCGCTGTTGACGGCGTGCGTTACGGAAACGCGGCGTACGGTAGCAACCGCGCCGATGTTTGTATTGCGTTTCCGAATCGACCGGGTTGTCCGAATGTCGGCTGGAACTTTTCGATTGATACCACCGGGATCGGCGATGGCCCACACACGCTCGCCATTACGGCCACGCCTACCAACGGCCAGAGCTACACGGCTACCATGCCGTTTCGGGTTGCGAATCAAGGGGCTTCCGGAACCACTATTGATATCGACCACCCCGGTCCATCTGACGGTGCATTTAGCGGCAGAGTGGCTTTCGGCGGATGGGCTATTAACGGCAGCGACGCCATTGCGGCTGTGCAGCTTTTTGTCGATGGCATTGCCAAAGGTACTGCCCAGCCCAGTAATCGGGCGGACGTTTGCGCCATGTTTCCTGGCCGCCCCGGTTGTCCGAACGTAGGTTGGAATGCCTTCGTCGACACGGCTTCGCTCACCAACGGGATGCACACGCTTGAAGTAACTGCCACAACCACGGCGGGCCAGCGCGCCAGCGCCAGCGCTGCGTTTTCGGTTTCCAACGGTGCCTCGGGCAGCCCCACCAGCGTTTTCATCGCGCAGCCCAGTGCAAATAGCAATCCATACCTGGGACTGGCGCCGTTCTCCGGCACGGCTTCAAATGCCGGCGGCGCCGCTGTAAGCGTGTCCGTCTCCATCGATGGTGTGCCGTACGGCTCCGCAAACCCCTGTGTTCCAAGTCAGTGGTTCAGCACCTGCCCCGCTGGCGGATGGACTTTTGCACTCGACACTACCCAGTTTCCGGACGGCGCCCACACGCTCGGCGTAACTGCTACCGCAGCCGACGGTACATACGCAATAGCTTCCGCTCCGTTTCAGATTGCAAATTGGTCCACTCCCAATCCGATGATTGTCAGCGTCGATACGCCAGGTCCGCTAAGCCCGCCATTTTCTGGCATCGCCCACTTTGGCGGCTGGGCCGTGGACAATAACGGGCCCATCGGCAGCATTCAAATCTCTGTTGACGGCGGTACGCCTGTAGCTGCTCAGTACGGAGGCAATCGCCCGGACGTCTGCACTGTGCAAGGTAACTTGGCTGGATGTCCAAACGTAGGCTGGAACGCTTTTGTAAATACCGGTCTGCTTTCGAATGGGACTCACACGCTGGCGGTTACAACCACAACCCTGAACGGGCAAAGCTCGACTGTGACCTCGAATTTCACTGTCGCGAATTAAATCTTCGGGACAGTCGCGGCTTGTCCCTTTGTTATTCTGAGGGTTCTACCGATCCCAGGACCCTCAGCCCCCGGGTTCTGTTCAGTAACCCGCATGTATATTAAAAAACAACGTCTTTTAACGCCTGGCCCCACGCCTCTCTTGCCCTCGGCGCTTCACGCCATGATGGGCTCCGATATCCATCACCGAACGGAGGATTTTCGAACCCTCTACAAGCAGGTTCTCTCCGATCTGAAGCACGTTCTCGGCACATCGAACGATGTCCTGGTGCTGGTTGCTTCTGGTTCCGGCGGTCTCGAAGCCGCTACGCAGAACTTCTTCTCTCCGGGCGATGAGGTGCTGGTCTGCTCCGCCGGTAAATTCGGCGAGCGTTGGGTGGAAATCATGAAAGCCTGGGGCATGAAAGCCACTGTGCTGACAGCCCCGTATGGCGATGCCGTCCAGCCTGAAACGGTTGAGCAGGCGCTTGCTAAAAACTCCAGCATTAAGGGCGTTTTCGTTCAGGCCTCCGAAACCTCTACCGGTACCCAGCATGACGTCAAGTCGATGGGCTTGGCAATCAAAAAGACGAACGCCATCTTTGTCGTAGACGCCATCACCGGCATCGGCACCATGCCTCTGGATATCGCCGGCTGGGGACTGGACATCGTGGTCGGCGGGTCACAGAAGGCCTTCATGATTCCGCCTGGCCTCGCTTTCCTGTCCATCAGTCCGAAGGCCTGGGCCCTGGCCGATTCCTCGAGAGCGCCTCGCTTCTACTTCGATCTCAAAAGAGAGAAGAAGAACGCCGACAATGGTGAATCCGCGTGGACACCGAACATTGCTCTGCTGCTGGCCTTGGCCGAGGCTTTGAAATACATCAAGTCAATCGGGATGGACAAACTTGTTGCGAACGCGCAAATGCTGGCGCGCGCAACGCGCGAAGCCGTTCAAGAGTTGGGATTAGAATTATTCTCATCCTCCCCCGGCTCATCCGTCACCGCGGTTCGCCCTCCCGCGGGAATGGATTCCGGCGTGATCGTCAAAGAATTTCGGAACCGGTTCAATGCGATTATTACCAACGGTCAAGGATCCATGAAGGGCCAGATCTTTCGGCTCGCCCATCTTGGCTACTTTGATTTTCACGACCTGTTCGCTGTTATCGCCGAGCTTGAACTTATTCTCGCGGCGAATGGCCTTCCCGTCCGTTTTGGTTCCGGTGTAGCAGCCGTTCAGAACGTATATGCCAGCGCCGCGCTGCCCAAGCTGGCCGTGAGTGAACCCGAAGCCGCGCTCGCCCGATAACATCAGATGAAGATACTTGTTGCTGAGCCGCTTGCGCCGGCGGCCATAGAACTGTTGCGCGCGCAGTCTGATTGGGAGGTTGTGGTGGCCGATCCCAAAACCTACCAGGCCCACTTGGCCGATTGTGACGCTCTCCTCGTGCGAAGCGCCGTGAAAGTAACCAGGGACGTTCTGACCAAGGCTGCAAAGCTTCGCGTGATCGGGCGAGCCGGCGTTGGCGTGGATAATGTGGACCTTCCCGCCGCTACCGAGGCGGGCGTTCTCGTCATGAACACTCCGGGAGGTAATGCAGTATCGGTTGCCGAACATACCCTGGCCCTCATGCTCTCCATGGCTCGTTCTGTTCCTCAGGCCAGCAGCTCCGTCAAATCGGGCAAATGGGAAAAGAAGAAGTTCTTAGGCAGCGAACTGCGCGGCAAGACGCTGGGTATCGTCGGCCTCGGCAGCATCGGCCGTGAAGTGGTAAAGCGCGCGAAACCGTTCGAGATGCGCATAATTGGACACGACCCGTACGTGAGCCCCCAGACCGCCCACGATATCGGTATCGAGCTCGTCTCGTTACCCGATCTCTACAAGCAGAGCGATTACATCACGCTACATGTAGCACTAACGCCTGAGACCGACCACATGCTCAATGCCGAAGCGTTCGCCCGGATAAAGCGGGGCGTTCGCGTGGTGAATTGCGCTCGCGGCGAGCTGATTGACGGCGATGCATTGCAGTCAGCCATTCAAACTGGACAAGTTGCGGGGGCCGGGCTCGATGTTTTTGAGAAAGAGCCACCCGGCGAGAGCTCCTTGCTTCAACTTGAACCTGTTGTCGCCACTCCGCACATCGCGGGCTCGACGGAAGAAGCGCAGGAGATAGTCGGCACCCGCATCGTCGAGCAGCTAATTGATTACCTCACCAGCGGAATCGCGCTAAATGCCGTGAACATGCCGGCCATGACAGCCGAGCAGTACCGGACTTTGGGCCCATATGTAGATCTTGCCGAGCGGCTCGGCCAGTTTCTGAGTCACATCGCAGAAGGCAATCCCCACACAATTCGGCTTGTCTATTTCGGTCGGCTCGCCGACCACAATACCCAGATTCTCCGCAACGCGGGCTTGGCCGGGGTGCTTAGCCGTTCCATGGAGCATCGCGCCAACGTCGTGAATGCGATGCAGATCGCCACCCAGCGCGGCTTCCGTGTTATCGAACAGCGCGAGCCGGGTCAGGCCCAAATGGATTCCATTCGCATCGAGCTCGAGTCCGATAGCGGCGCTTTCTCGGTCGTCGGCGCTGTCGTGCTCGACAAGCCTCGTCTCATGCAAGTGGAAGGTATTTCTTGTGAGGCGACACTCGACGGCAATCTGATGTATTCGAAGAACGAGGATGTACCAGGCGTCATTGGCTTTCTGGGAACGATCCTGGGGAAGAACGGAATAAACATCGCCAATTTCGCTCTCGGCCGGCAGGATGCCGCCGACCCTGGGCACAACGCCGGCACGCCTCTCACTGCTATCTCGATTGTCGAAACCGATCAGCCTGTTCCCGACCCGGTCATTTCTCAACTATTCGAGAATCGGGCGGTCAAGTTTGTCCGCCGCGTCAAGCTGGGCTCATGATGGGTCTCATCCAATTATTCTGGAGCCACCCGCCGGGATCGAACCGGCGACCTGCTGATTACGAATCAGCCGCTCTACCAACTGAGCTAGGGTGGCTTGGAACTTTTCTCAGTTTAGCTTAGCCTTGAGTTTGTCGATCTGCCTTAAATCCTGTGCCGGAACTCCCCGAAGTTGAAACTGTCGTACGCTCCGTAGCTCCCCATATACTCGGGCGAACCATTCAGGATGTCGAGTTATTCTCCCCGCGAGTAACTCGATCTGGACTGGAACAAACCGCTGCGGCAATTCGCGGGGCGATGATAAACGGTGTCCATCGTCGCGGCAAACAGATCCTTTTCGATCTTGACAAAGGCATCCTCTACATACACCTGGGTATGACAGGCAAGCTTCTATGGGACGGTTTGCGCGGCAAGTACACGCGGGCTGTCTTTCATCTGGATAACGGAACTCTGCTTTATGACGATGTTCGCCAGTTCGGCCGCGTGGAGTACTTCGCGGAAATGCCGTCGGCGCTCGATCGAGTCGGCCCTGATGCGCTTCGGATTGACTTCGAGGAGTTTTACGAACGGCTAAAACGGCACAGTGGGTCCATAAAACCTTTACTGCTCAACCAGGCATTCATCTGTGGAATCGGTAACATTTACGCCGACGAAGCGCTCTTTGCCGCTCGTATTCACCCTCGGGCGACTGCTCTGCGCATTTCTGAGAAACGCGCCAAAGTCTTGCACAGCAGCGTTCTTCAGATTCTGCGGGCTGCAATTGAGCATCGCGGCTCCTCCATTTCCGATTACGTGGATACGGCCGGCCAGCGTGGCGGCTTCCAGCATCTGCATTGCGTTTATGGGCGTGCCGGCGAACCCTGCCCAAGATGTGGCGCTGTGATCCGGCGAGTCGTTCTGGGCCAACGCGGCACACATTACTGCCCCCGTTGCCAGCGTCCTTGAGGCGCTGTCTGTTCCGCTTCTGTCGCGGCCGCATGCTTGATTGCGTCTGCCACTTCAGCCACGCTCTTCATCGCCTTGATATCGTGTACGCGAACGATGTGCGCGCCATTCAGAATGCTCGCCGTGACGGCTGCGGCCGTGGCGAATTCAGTCAGGCTCTCCTCTTCCTTTCTTAGAAAGGATTTCCTCGACGGCCCCACCACAAGTGGCAGGTCGAAAGACCGGAACGCGTCCAGGTTCGCAATTATTTCCGAGTTCTGCTCCCGGCGCTTTCCAAACCCTAGTCCCGGGTCAATTGCCAATTGATGTTTCTGCACACCGGACTGGCGCGCCCGGTGCAGCGCCGCCTCCAAATCTATCCCGATTGACCGAATCAAGTCTTTCAGCGGCGGCAGCTTTGCCCAAGTCTCGGGAGTGCCGCGCATGTGATTCACAATCAGGCCCGCATCATACTTCGTGACAACTTTTGGAAGCTGCGGGTCCAGCAAAATTCCGGTCGGATCATTAATGATCTCCGCCCCGTGCTCCAACGCCTTTTCGGCAACTGCGGACTTGTAGGTGTCCACCGAAATTGGAATCGTCAACTTCCCCCGCAACCTCTTCAGCACGGGAATCAGGCGGCGCAACTCCTCGGCTTCGGGGATTCGCTGCGACCCCGGACGCGTGGATTCGGCGCCTATGTCAAGTATGTCCGCTCCCTGTTCGTCAATTTCCACCGCGCGGGCAAATGCACGGTCAGGATCCGAATACTTCCCGCCATCTGAAAACGAATCCGGCGTAACGTTCAGAACGCCCATCAACAGGGTCCGCTCTCCCAGCATGATCTCCCGCTGCTTCAACTTCCACTGGTAGCGCTTTTGCATTCCCTAGACTATGAGTGTGGCAGATGCACGCGCTGCGCTTTTCAGCATTCCCAAAGAGATTTGCCGCGATTTCGAACGCGCCTCTCGTCTCGAGTGGCTTGACACCAACCACACCGGCAGCTTCGCAATGGGAACCGTCGCCGGCGTGAACACCAGACGCTATCACGGCCTCCTGATCGCTTCGTCACATCCGCCTGCTGAGCGCTGTTGCATCTTGCCGCGAGTTGAAGAAACGGTTGAGTTGAATGGCCAAGACTTTGATCTAGCCACCGTCCAATATCCCGGCATTGTTCAGCCGCGCGGCTTTGAGCTGTTAGATGAGTTCGTCATCGATCCTTTCCCGAAGTGGGCATACCGGCTCGGCGGCAACGTGATTGAAAAGAGCATTTGTATGCTCGAAGGAAAACAATCTGTTCTCGTCAGCTACGGAACCCTGGAATCCTGTCGTCTACGAGTACGAATTTGCCTTGCATACCGCGACTATCACGGTCTGACTCATCGCAACGACCTCATTCGAGGCAGTGCCGATGCATGGCCGGGCCGGATCTCAATTCAGCCCTATCCAGGGATGCCGGTTCTGACCATTTTTCACTCGGGCTCGTGGTGGGAACAGGACGGAATCTGGATTCTTAATCATGAATATTTGCGCGAGCTGGATCGCGGCCTGGATTTTCGCGAAGATCTTTTTTCTCCGGGATCCATAATGTTCGATTTGCGGCCGGATCGCCCCGTGTGGCTGCTCGCGACCATTGATCAAGGTCAAGACGAGCCGGTCCCCAGCGATGACCGCATTGCTTCCCTTATATCCGCCGAAGCTGCTCGCCGCAGTAACGGCACGCTTGCAAGAGCGCTGGACCAGTTCCGAATAACGCGCGCTGATGGAAGCCGATCGCTCATCGCCGGGTACCCGTGGTTTACAGACTGGAGCCGCGACACTCTGATCAGTCTTCCCGCGCTTTCAATCGGCAAATTTCCCGCAGCCGAGCCGCGTGAGATTCTGCGGCAACTTCTTACTTACCGCAGGCGAGGACTGCTGCCGAATCACTTCTCTGACTGGCACTCCCAGCCCGAATATAACAGCGTGGATGCGGCCCTCTGGTTTTTCATCGCTGCTTACGATCTGGTTCGCAGAACCGGCGACCTCGCGTTTGTCCGGGACGTTCTCTATCCCGCGGCTCAGGACATCATCGAGTGGTATCAGCGGGGCACTGATTACGGGATTTACATCGACCCGGCGGACCATCTGCTCTCTTCCGGAACAGCGCAGACGCAGATCACATGGATGGATGCGAAAGTGGGAGACCTGGTCATTACGCCGCGAAATGGAAAGGCGGTCGAGGTCAATGCCCTCTGGTGCAACGCTCTGCGCATCGCAGCCGCCTGGGCTGACATGCTTTGCCTCACGCGCGACCGGGACCGCTACGAAGCCGATGCCGACGCCACCCGCGCCCCTTTTGAAGCAAAGTTCTGGAATCCGGCCACGGGCTGCTTGTTCGACGTACTCACGCCTGCTGAGCCCGATGCGAGCATCCGGCCAAATCAGCTTCTCGCGATCTCATTGCCGTTTCCGCTACTCACCCGCGAACGCGCCCAATCAATCGTCAACGTTGTCCAGGAAAAGCTCGTCACCCCAGTTGGCCTACGAACGCTAGACCCAGCGGATCCGTCCTATCGTCCGCGTTTCCATGGCGGAGCGGCCGAGCGCGATTCCGCTTATCATCAGGGAACCGTGTGGCCGTGGCTGATGGGGCCGTTCGTCGCCGCTTACTTGTTTGCGTACGGCGAGTCGCAAGAAGCTCGCTTGTTTTGCAGGAAGCTAGTTAAAACCTTGGCGGACGAATTGACTTCCTGCTGTCTCGGGTCTCTCAGTGAAGTCTACGATGGTGATCCGCCCCGGAAGCCCGGTGGATGCCCGGCGCAGTTGTGGAGCGTTGCACAGCTTATGATCGCCGACGAACGCCTTCAAATATGAATTCAAGCTGGCTGCTCGGCTGTGTGCCGCGGGTTGGGGAACTTGCGCCGCGCCCACGCTAATTGCTCTTCCACCATCTCGGCAATCTGGGGATGACTTCCCCGGAGTGACATCAAGTAGTCCGTTGCGGTTCCTTCCGAGCACTCCGTTAGCGGGCCGCCCCAGGTGACGCGCGCACCGTTCACAAACGACCGGAACATGTCTTTGGCCATTTCATCAAGCAGTCCATATAGTTGCTTGCCGCTGATCCCGCTTGCGCGCAGAGCCTGCTGCGCGTTGAAAAATAGCGGGAGCGGTAGAGCGGTGGTAAGCAATGTAGCCGCAAAATAGAGCTGCTTTGTGCCGGGGCGGATCTCGAATGTTCTGGCATCGTTTCGCTCCATGAAGCGTCGTATCTGCCGCACGGCCGATAACTGGCCCTCTACTACAAACCACTTCTCTCTGGAACTCGGAACCGGGACAACCGTCGCTACGGTGGCGCCTCGACTCGCCAGCGGGCTCAGGACGCTGCTGCTTAGCCAACTCTCGCAAAGCACAAAGGACATATCCTTGAAAACCAGTTCGGTCTGGCACAGCTCTTCCACCAAACGGGGCACCGCCGAATCGGGGACGTGTAAAAGAATCAGGCGGGCAGCCTGCAACTCTTCGTATTCAGCCACGGCATAGCCCGCCTTCAGAAAATTGGATAACCGGCGGGCAACGCGGATCGCTGCGGATTTTACGGGTCCCAGCTCCGCCCCCACAGTCGGCAACCGAAGTATCGCGGAAGCCTTCGAACTACCCTCCACCACCAGGCCGAGTGGCAGCCGTTTCTTCATACACCCCGCTCGCTTTCAGTGCTTTCATCCGGTCGCGATATTGCGCTGCCTTTTCGAATTCGAAAAGTTTTGCCGCTTCCCGCATCTTCACTTCGAGCTCCGCGATGAGCGCTTCACGCTCTTCGGGATTCAGTTCCCCTTCTGTATCCGTATCGGGTTCAAGTGGAACCGTAACGTAATCGCCCTCTGCCACCGCCACTAGGCTCATATCGATCGGTTTGATAATTGTTTGAGGGGTGATGTCGTTCGCTTCGTTGTACGCCTGCTGGATCGCACGCCTCCGGTCTGTTTCGCCAATAGCCCGTTGCATGCTCGCTGTGATGACATCTGCGTAGAGAATCGCACGGCCGTATACATTTCGCGCCGCCCGGCCGATGGTTTGAATGAGAGAACCGCTCGATCGCAGAAATCCTTCTTTGTCGGCATCCAGAATCGCCACCAGAGATACCTCTGGCAGGTCGAGTCCTTCGCGCAGTAAATTGACACCGATTAACACATCATACGTGCCCCGGCGCAAATCGCGAAGGATTTTTATGCGATCAAGCGTACTTACTTCCGAGTGTAAGTAAGCGCACTTAACGCCGGCCTCTGAATAATATTCGGCTAAGTCCTCCGACATTCGCTTCGTGAGAGTGGTTACCAGTACGCGCTCATTTCGTTCCGCTCGCGTCCGAATCTCGTGCAGCAGGTTGTCCACCTGTCCCCTTATTGGGCGAACCTCGATCTCCGGATCCACCAAACCCGTCGGCCGGATCACCTGCTCGACAACCACGCCCGCTGATTTGGTCAACTCATAGGGCCCGGGCGTCGCAGATACGTAAACGATTTGATTTACACGGTTTTCGAATTCTTCAAAGGTCAGGGGCCGGTTATCCCGCGCGCTCGGCAGGCGGAACCCGTACTGGACCAGAACGTCTTTCCGCGAGCGATCCCCGTGATACATGCCTTGCAGTTGTGGAATGGTCTGATGGCTCTCGTCAATGAACATCAACGCGTCATTTGGAAGATAATCCAGCAGGGTCGGGGGCGCCTCACCGGGAAGTCTCCCCGAAAAGTGGCGCGAATAGTTTTCGATGCCATGGCAGTAACCGATCTGCTTGATCATTTCCAGATCAAACATGGTGCGCTGGTATAGTCTCTGCGCTTCAAGCACTTTGCCCTGTGATTCCAGGTCCTTGTGCCACCACTGCAGCTCGTTTTCAATGCTTTGCATGGCCTGCTGCCGCGTCGGGGCATCCATCACGTAGTGAGTCTTTGGATAGATGGGGAGGCGGAGGTAAGTCTGCTTCACCTGCCCCAGCAGCGGGTCAATCTGGCTGAGCGATTCGATCTCGTCGCCCCATAGTTCGATGCGGTATGCATTGTCGTCATAGGTTGGATAAAGCTCGATCACATCACCGCGGACGCGGAACGTTCCCCGGCGGAAATCGGTATCATTGCGCTCATACAGGATCTCTACCAGCCTTTGCAGCAATTCTTTGCGGCTGATGTGCTGGCCCTTTTCGAGCATCACCAGCATGCCGTAATACGCTTCTGGAGAGCCGAGGCCGTAAATGCAGCTCACGCTGGCGACAATCACGCAGTCGCGCCGCTCGAACAGCGAGCGTGTCGCCGAAAGCCGCAGCTTGTCCAGTTCGTCGTTGATGGTGGCTTCCTTCTCGATGTAGATGTCACCTGACGGAATATAGGCTTCCGGCTGGTAGTAATCGTAATAGCTAACGAAGTACTCCACCGCGTTCTTCGGAAAGAATGTCTTGAACTCGTGATAAAGCTGGGCGGCCAGCGTCTTGTTGTGGGCAAGAACCAGGGAGGGGCGGCCGAAAGCTTCGATGATCTTGGCTATCGTGAACGTCTTCCCGGAACCCGTAACACCCAATAGGACTTGATGTTTTTCAGCGTCGAATACACCCCGGGTGAGTTGTTCTATGGCGCTTGCCTGATCGCCCCGGGGTTGATAGTCGATGCCTAAATGGAACGGCACGCACTCAGTATAAAGAGTAGTGTCCGGCATGCCTGGCCAAAACAGCAAATCACGGAGTTCCGAAGCTTCGAGTTACCCCGCCGCTCGCTCCAGCACCAGCATGGAATCAATCCGCTCGCGCTCCGCGTTGAACTCACAGCCGAGGAGCGCAATGCAGGCTATCAAATACAGCCAGAGGAGCAATACGATAACGGTCCCAATGCTTCCGTAAAAAATATTGTAATTCGCGATTCTGTTTCTCACGTACCAGGCGAAGCCGGCAGTGCTTGCCAGCCACATAACGGTCGCTAGAAATGCGCCCGGCCACACCCGCATGAAGCGTGATTTTGATTTACGCCGCAATTGCCTCGGCTCGGGGCGGTGATTCGGACCGAAGTAATAAAGCAGCCCGGTTACGAACGTCGTGGTGCAGAACGCGACGATGTACCGGCCAAGGCGCCAGGCAAGCTCTACTGGCGCGCTTACATCGGACACCCCGATCCAGTGAATGAACGCGGTCTCAATGCGGTTGCCGAATATGATCAGCGAAGAGGCCCCCACTGCGGGAAATGCGGCAATCAACACCAGAAAGGTCGCCATGGCGCGCTGTTTCAGAAAGGGCCGCCCGGAGGGGATACGATAGGCGGCCTGAAAGCCTTCCATTAAGCTGATCATGGCGCCCGATCCGGCCCAGAGAGAAAGCAGAATGGCGATTACGGGAAGAGTGATGGGTCTTGCCCCGCGCTCATTCAACCGCTCGAGAACTAGAGTCTCCGCTCCGGGCGGAACAATCTGCCGCAAAAAGGTTGCAATAACGCGCACAATCGACCGGGCATGCGCCTGGACGAGAATCGAAGTAAAGGTGGTCAGGATGGGAAACAGCGAAAGCATGAACGAGTATGCGGCGCCCTTGGCCACGCTGAAACAATTGTCTTCGTACGCTGCGAGAAAGGAACGTTTCAGCAACCACCAGGTGCGCTCAAGTATTCCGGGCTCAAGGATAAATGCTTCGGGCTGAGCGGAAGTTGTCCCGCTGAAGATATGGTGGCTTTCGGCCATTTTAGAAGTAGCGCCCTGCTTTGCTATTCTTACACTTTCAAGCCACCTGCCCTTTCGCGCCCACGCCCGGCAAAGCTGAAACGTGGCGAATTCTCCAAATGCAAGTATTCGAACTGACGCGGAAACTCATCGATATCGAATCAGTCACGCCGAATGAGGGTCGCGTTGGTGATTTCCTGTGGAGCCAATTGCATGATTTGGCTCGCCGTTTTGAGGGTACAGCCGAGCGCATGCCCGTCGAAGCGGGCCGCGATAACATCTTTGTTTGTTTTGGCAACCCCATCGTCGTCCTTTCGACTCACATGGACACCGTGCCGCCGTTCATCGCCTCGCGGGAGGACGAGCAGCATATTTGGGGTCGCGGCGCCTGCGACACAAAAGGCATCATTGCGGCGATGATCAGCGCGGCCGGACAACTGCTCGGGGCAGGGCAGCGCAACTTCGGCCTGCTGTTCGTGGTCGGAGAGGAGCGTAACAGCGCAGGAGCGCTGGCGGCGGCTCAAAATCCGCGGGGAAGCCAGTTTCTGGTCAACGGCGAGCCGACCGAAAATAAGCTTGCGCTCGGGTCGAAGGGAGCACTGCGATTCGAAATTATCGCTTCCGGGCGAATGGCCCACTCGGCGTATCCCGAACTGGGCGAGTCCGCCATTGACAAGCTTCTGAATGCACTCGAACGTATCCGCAAAATAGAGCTGCCCATCGATCGAGTGCTTGGCAGAAGTACGCTGAACATAGGAACAATTAGCGGTGGGCGCGCGCCTAACGTGATTCCGGATGAGGCTCGGGCCGAAATTTTCATTCGCGTCGTCGCCGGCGTGAGCGAGTTGCGTAGCGCGGTCGCGAAGGCCGCCCAAACCGAAGTTGATGCCCGGGAAATTCTGTTTATTCCGCCCATACAGCTCGGCTCGCTCGATGGATTTGCAACCACTGTCGTCGCTTTCACGACCGACATTCCGGCGTTCAACGGGGCTTGGGGGCAGCCGTTCCTGATTGGACCGGGCAGTATACATGTCGCGCACACTAGTGAAGAGCGCATTCTGAAATCACAGCTTGCCGACGCAGTTGACCTGTATCAAAAACTTGTTTTACGGCTCTCGAAATGAGCCGCACGCATATGAGAACCATCGAAGTAGGCATACTCGGCGGAACTGGCATGGTCGGCCAGCATTTCATCCGCTTTCTTCAGGGCCATCCCTGGTTCAAGCTGACCTGGCTGGGAGCCAGTGATCGCTCTGCCGGCAAGAAGCTGAAAGACGCAGCCGGATGGCGGCTGGATGGCGAAATGCCGCCCGAAGCTGCCGAAATTGTCGTTTCCGATTCCAAGCCCGGCAACGCCCCGCGCCTTGTTTTCTCCGCGATGGATGCCTCCGTTGCCACGGAGATTGAACGCGAATTCGCCGGCGCCGGCCGCATTGTTGTGTCCAACTCGCGCAATCACCGCATGGAGCCGGATGTCCCGCTTATCGTTCCGGAAGTCAACCCAGGCCATCTTTCTATGCTCGCCGTCCAGCAGCGAAACCGGCAGTGGCCCGGCATGATCGTCACCAATCCGAACTGCTCAACCGTGGTCTTGACCATGGCGCTGGCGCCGCTGGTACAGTTTGGAATTGAACGGGTGATCGCGGCCACCATGCAGGCCATCTCCGGCGCGGGCTACCCTGGTGTCGCCTCAATGGACATCCTGGCCAACGTAATACCGTTCATCGGCTCCGAAGAGGAAAAGATGCAGCAGGAAACGCAAAAGATCCTCGGCCGCGTTGAGAATGGGCAGCCAGCACCCTTGAGAGCGCGAGTCAGCGCCCACTGTCATCGTGTTCCAGTCGTTGACGGCCACATGGTCGCCGCCTCCGTTGAGCTTTCTTCCAAGCCGAGGATTGCGGACGTGCAAAACGCGATCGAAAACTTCTGCGGCATACCGCAGCAGAAAAAGCTGCCCAGCGCTCCTCGAAAGCCCCTCATCTATATGCGGGAGCAGGATCGACCGCAGCCCAGGCGGGATGCCGGGCGCGAAAACGGAATGGCCGTCTTGGTCGGCCGCCTTCGCGAGTGTCCGGTCCTGGACGTCAAATTCGTTGCCTGTGGTCACAACACCATTCGCGGCGCTGCCGGCGCAGCCGTTTTGAACGCGGAGCTCATGGTCTCTGAAGGTTTTCTCGATGGATCATCTTAAAACAGCTGCAATTGGCCGCCGGATGGCTTCGGAAGCGCGCTGCGGTCCATATCGCGCAGCGGAATGCCCACGCGTTGCCGGATGCCATTCACCAGAGTACGCAGCCGCTCTGGATACGAACCTCTGAGGTAAGCGCCCGGAGCAAAGCTTGCCTCATATCGCTTCAGATGCTGGGGGAAAGTTTCGGCAAGGAACGGGAAGAATACCCGTCGCGCGGCCGGCTGCAAGAATAGAACGCTTGCGCCGAACTGGTCTGCTCCGGCATCCTTAGCGGCCCTCGCGACTGATTCCAGATTCTCCTCCGAATCGGTGATGAGCGGCAGAACCGGGTTGGCAATCACCCCCACTGGGACGCCGGCGGCCGCCAGTTCCGCAACCGCCTTCATGCGCAAGTCCGGACGGGGCGCAAACGGTTCGGTCAGCCGGGCCAGTTCCCGGTTCATCGTGGTCACCGTAACGGTCACTCGAATTTCGTTCTTCTCCGCGAGCTGCTTCAGCAACTCTGCATCGCGGCTCACCAGATTCGATTTCGTGGTCACGAAGATGGACACCCCGCGCACGTTCCTCAACGCCTCCAGCACCTGCCTGGTGAGCAGAAATTTGCGCTCGGCAGGCTGGTACGGGTCAGTCGCCGTTCCGATTCCGATGACTTGCTCTGGCCGGACCGCCTTAAGTTCCTGCTGGAATTCGAGTGCGTCCCAGTCTTTCGCATAGATTTCGCGCTCAAATGCTTGCGGATCGTGCCGCTCCAGGAAGTCGTGCGTGAACCGGGCATAACAGTATTTGCAGCCGTACTCGCAGCCTCGGTACGGATTAATAGACCAGTCAAATGGAACGCGCCGCGAATGGCAGCGGTTCAGCCATTTGCGGGTTGGTAGAGTGCGGTACTCTACCTTTCGCTTCTCCGCTACCAGCGTCCCTTCGGCAGCCAGACGCGCAATGCCGATGAGTTTGACAAGTTGCTGCATGAGGAACACCCCTCATCTGGCATCTTCGCCTTCTATTCGCCTTTGTCAAGCCCCTATTATCCCGCGCGCATCGAGAACACCGCCACCTCCGAAAAAAGATTCGGGAACCGGCGTACCTGGCGATCGCCGCGGAGGAAGATCTGCCGCTCGATGATCCAGTGCTGGTCCCGGCAAAGCATAGCGAAATCGTGCACGGTCAGGAAATGCAGGTTGGGAGATTCGTACCAGTCGTAGGGAAACAATTCGGTGCGCGGCGCGCGTCCGCTAAAAAGGTGCGAAAGGCGTGTGGACCAGTGGCCAAAATTCGGAAAGGCAACGATACCGTGCCGGCCGACCCGCAGCATCTCGCGGAGCACTCGCAATGGATAGCGCGTCTCCTGCAAGGTTTGGCTTAGGATGACGAAATCGAAACTTGCATCCGGATAATCCGCAAGCCCATGATCGATATCGCTTTGATAAGCAGATACCCCATGCGCGATGGCCCGGCGGATTTTGTTCGGGTCAATCTCGACTCCGCGCCCGCTTATGCCCTTGTGATCGCGCAGCCATGCGAGCAGTTCGCCTTCTCCGCAACCAAGATCGAGAACACGCGAGCCCGGCTCGACAAGCTCGGCTATCATGGCATAATCCGGCCGCGAACTGATCGGCAATTCGGTCGCGCGGAGACTCCTCTCTGAGGAGCCGGCGCTCGAGTTTTGAGAATCCCGATATACACTGTCCAGGAAACCGGCGATCATTTCGCTCTGCTCGCCAGTCTCTACCAGGAAAGCGTCGTGGCCGTAGTTGGAGGTCAGCTCGCAAAAAGCTGCATCAATATTGCAGCTTCGCAGCGCGCTTACTGTCTCCAGCGATTGGTAGGTCGGATACAGCCAGTCGGACGTGAAACTAAGGACCAGAAACCGGGTCTGCGTCCGTTCAAAGGCGGCCGCAAGGGAGGGGTGGCCCGCTGAAAGGTCGAAGTAGTCCATCGCCTTCGTGATGTACAAGTACGAATTGGCATCAAAGCGGTTGACGAACTGGCTGCCGCGGTAGCGAAGGTAGCTTTCCACTTCAAAGTCAACCGAGAAGTCGAATCCGAACGCATCTTTATCGCGCAGGCGCCTTCCGAATTTCTCGCGCATGGAGGCATCGCTCATATAAGTGATATGCCCCACCATGCGAGCCACTGCAAGGCCCCTCGCCGGCGGCTTCAAATCGTAATAATTGCCTTCATTCCAATCCGGGTCGGCCATCACCGCCTGACGCCCCACTTCGTTGAATGCAATCTGCTGTGCACTGTGTCTGCAGGTCGCGGCAATCGGAATGGCCGCAGCGACAGACTCCGGATACGCAACGGTCCACGCCAGCGCTTGCATTCCGCCCATCGAGCCGCCTGTTACGGCGAGCAGCCGCTCAATGCCAAGGTGCTCGACGAGCATCTTTTGCAGCCGAACCATGTCGCCCACCGTAATAACAGGGAAGCGCATGCCGTAGGGCTGGCCTGTCGCGGGATCCACCGAGGCTGGACCAGTCGTTCCCCTGCATCCGCCCAGCACATTCGATGAAATGACGAAATAGCGATCCGTATCGAACGCAAGCCCCGGACCGATCATGGGCGACCACCAGCCTGGCTGGCCTGTTTCTTTGCTAATACCGGCCGCGTGCGCATCGCCTGAAAACGCGTGCAGTACCAGAATTGCGTTGCTTCGCGCGGCGTTCAGGGTGCCGTACGTCTCGTACGCAACATCGACATTCAACAGTGTGATGCCGCAATCCAGCATCAACGATGGAAACGTAACAACCTGTGTTTCGACCGTAAACGTCGTCTCGGTGGAAAGAGCGTTCATTCTTGTCGATTTGCGTGCACTTGTGGCCTGGATTGTTGCCGGTTCTTACTTCTTCAGTATCGCCATCTGGCCCGCGTGATACGCGATATGCTGCACTACGCCGTGCAAAAGCACGTAGAAGGTCTGTGGCTGAGTGGCCGGCGCCCGTTCATTCAGGCGATGCGCGGGAAATGACGAAATTGCATCCTCTAATTTATGCTCTTCCCCGTCGAGCAATGCCATTGCATCCTGCCACTCGCCGCTCATCGCGGGCCAGTTCTCCTCGGCGGTATAGTCGCGAATCCCGGTAGCCGAAAGCCGCTCTCGCGCAATTCGCATCCATGCCGCAGCGTGCAGCACCAGTTCCCAGATAGTATGCCCCGTTTGAAGCGGCCGAGCTCTCGCGCGCTCTTCGTCCACATCGGATAGAATTTCTTTCAGCGCTGGTCCATGCCAGGCCGGCCCTTCGTACATGCGTCGGAGCTGTTCCGCAATGCGTGCTGATTCGCTTCTTGAATTAGCTTGTTTACTCTCCTGCATCAAGGTGTGATTCTATCTTTACATGTGCTTCCTGCGCCTCATCGTAGTCGCCGCTTTGGTTTTAACGGGCCAGTTTGCGTGTGCGGCCGGTTCGCCAGCCAATGCTTACACGCCGCTTTGGCTTTATAACGGAGCCTGGCGAGTGACGCGTAAGGATCTGGCGCCGGGCGCCAAGCCCGATGAACTGGTGAATCAGTGCGTGCTGGTGGGTAAATTTTTCGCCTGCCAGCAAACCGTGAATGGCGAAACCGGCTCATTGCTTGTTTTTGTTCCAGCCAATACGGCCGGCCATTACTACACCCAAACAGTGATGCTTACCGGCCGTGCCGGCGGCCGCGGCGATCTCGAAATCGAGGGCTATCACTGGACCTACAACAGCACCTGGGACCAGGGCGGCACCACCACTTATTACAAAACCGTCAACACCTTCACCGGGAGAGACCGTATTCACTTCGAGCAGCTCGAGTCGAAAAACAACAAGGATTGGAAAATCGCCAACTCCGGCGATGAGGTCCGGGTGCGAAAGAGCGCCAGCCGGGTTCCCCGCTGAACATCATTCCTCGCGCAGCAGTGTTGAAGGATCAAGCGATAGCGCGCGTTGCGCTGGAATCCACGTAGCGAGTAAGCCCAGCAACCCCATCGCTAGGACCACGCCCGCCAAAACCAGCGGGTCGCGCGGAGTCGCCTGATACACGATGGAAGCGGCAATACCCGGCTCGCGAGCAATTCCCAGCAGCAGCCCGGCAGCCGAACCAAAAGCCAGCAACTTGAAAAGCCCGTCCCAAGTGCGGCTTGCAACACTTCCTTCCCTGCGCGCCGAGCGCCATGCGAATTCCCAATTCCTTAAGCCGCCTGCTCACCGAGTACGCAGCCATTCCAAAGATGCCGGTGATCGACAGCATCGCGCCCATCATGCCCAGCACGCCGAGCGACATCGTCGCCACACGCGAAGGAAACAGAACGACCTGCAACATGCTGTTCCAGGGCTGAGTCTCAACGGGCAGCCCTGCGTCCAACTCGCGCAGTTTACTCCTGATAGCCGCGGCAAGATGTTGCGGATCGTGTGCGGAGCGCACCACCAGACGCGGCCGCACTCGATGGCGATCGGAGGAACGGGAGAAAAATCGCTGGCTGTTGATCTTCGGTCAGGTTCAGATATTTTCCGTCTTCAACAATACCCACGATTTGTACGCGCGTTCCATCCTGCAATTTGAAATATCGGCCCACTGCGTTGGCTCGCCTGAGCCAAACATCCGATGCGGCAAACTCCCGATTCACTACAGCAACCGGGGGCGCGTTCTTGTCGTCATGCCAGGTAAAATCTCTGCCCGCCAACAAGCTTGTGCCGGCCGCCTGAAAGTACCCTGGAGATACGTCGTACTTGTATGGCATGGCAGCGAGCATTCGATGGCCTCAGATCTGTGGTTTCTTTCCTTGAAAACATTTGCTCTGATAGCGGCGGTATAGACCAAGGGAGGATAATTATTCACCAATCCCGCTCGCTCAACGCCAGGAATTGTTTCCATCGCTTCGATCATGCGCTTTTGCATGGCGGGTACCTGGTCGCCTGCTGTAGCCGGCCATGGCCAGGGTTGCACCCACCACCATCGTGTTGCGTGGCTCAAAACCGAAGTTGCCGTGCAACGAGCGAACCAGTCCCCGCACCGCGACCAGCGAAGAAGTGACCAGCACTGCACAGATCGCAATCTGCACGCCGAGCAGCAGGTCCCGGACCGTAATGCGCCTGCCGGCCCTGGCGCTGGATCCGGCTTTGACGATCTCGTATGGATCGGTCCGGAGCACCTGGCGCACCGGAACAATCCCGAACAGGAATCCGCTCACCAAAGCCAAAACTAAAGCGACCACGTAGACTTTGGCGTCCGGAGTGACAGGCAAATGGATGGGAGTACCGGAAAAGGGCTGCCAGATGCTCAACTGTCGCAACAGTGCAATGCTGCCCAGGAGTCCGACCGTGCCGCCAACAAGCGAGATCAGCACCGCTTCGGTAAGAAGTCCTCGCAGAATGCGGTTGCGGCTCGAACCAAGCGCCAGCCGCAGAGCCACTTCGCGGGACCGGTCGGCGGCGCGCGCGGCAAACAGGCTGCCCAGGTTGGCGCACGCGGCCAGCAGAATCAGTCCCGCCAGCAGCATCAATCCCGCCACGAATGCCCGCACCGGACGGCCAAAAGAAGTGAGGCCTTGACGTACCAGCGAAGAGTTCTTGTTACTGACCTCCTTGGGATAGGTTTTTTCGAGATACGCGCCCACAGCGTTCACATCGGCGATAGCCTGAGCGGGAGTCACTCCCGGCTTCAGATGTCCGAACGCCTCAAAAATCCCACGGATACTTCCGCGTGCGTCCAGGAGATTCTCCCCGTCCACTTGCTCCTGGTTCACGATCGGCATAAAGAAATCGGGAGAGATAAACAACAAAGTTCCGCGGAACTCCGGCGGCGCTACACCGATGACGGTGAAAGGATGCTTGTCAATCTGGAACAACACGGCCCACCACGCCTGCGATCGTCTTGAAAATGGCTGTGCCAATACGCGTAGCTGAGCACCAGATACGGGGCGCTGTTTGGACCATGCTCATCGGAGCTGTGGAAGAAACGGCCGAGATACGGTTGAACCCTGAGCACGTCGAAGTAGTTCCCACTGGTTGCATAGCCTGTTGCAAGGGTTGGATCGTTGCCCCGTGTCCAGCCCTACAAAGGCGAAATTAAAAGCTGCCAGATCATCAAAGCTGCGGTTGCGATCCCGCAAGTCGACGATAGTTCGGATACGACTGCCAACCAGGATCGATCTCCGTACTCGGTTCCCCACAGGCTCTCCGCCTGAGGCACATTCAGCGGCCGCAGAATCAGCCCATTCAAAATACCGAAGACCACGGCGTTCGCGCCGATGGCGAGGGCCAGCGTCAACACGGCGGCGATTGCGAATCCCGGAGACTTGCGCAACCCGCGAAAGCTGAAGCGCGCATCCTGTATAAGCGTCTCGATAAAAGTGCCGCCCAGCGCTTCGCGGCATTCCTCTTTGAACCGCCCTCGGCCGCCGAACTCGATGCGCGCGCGGCGTTCTGCTTCGGTACGAGGAAGGCCGGAACGTTCCAGATCATCAGCGCGGTGCTGAATGTGCGAGCGAAGCTCCTCCTCCATGTCATCCTCGACCTGAGAACGATGAAAAAACTTGGCGGCAAGCGAACGAAAGTAAGCCAGGAATTTCATATTTCCTCCGGTTGTGCGGCAAGGGCCGAACCCATGGCTGCGGCAAGGCGGTTCCAGCCGTCCGTTTCCTCCCGCAGACGCTTGCGCCCCATAGCCGTGAGTTCGTAAAATTTGGCGCGGCGATTGTTCTCCGATGTGCCCCAGCTTGCTTTCAGCAGGCCCTGGCGCACCAGACGGAACAATGCGGGATAGAGCGCTCCCTGCTCAATGAGCAGCGCTTGCCCGGAGATTTGCCCGATGCGCAAAAGAACCCCGTAGCCATGAAGCGGACCGAGAGAGACTGCCTTCAGAATCAGAAGATCGAGAGTTCCTGGAAGAAGCTGGGCCTGGCTCGGACATGCTACACTCCTAAGCTAGTAAGGAGGAGTATAGTGCCAACTTTCCTAAGCTGTCAAGGAGAAAAGCGCGTCAATGTCGCTAGTATGTGATTTGTCCGGTTCAAATAATACGTGAAATGTCCGCAACGACGCGCGGCAAGTAAAGCTGGGTGGTGGACGAAACCCAGCAGTACTCAGCCGCGGAGATGGAGCGGATGATGAAGATACAAGAAGTGCTGCTGAGGGCGATGGCCAAGAAGATCACTTGGTGGCAGGCGGCCGAGATCATTGGGGTGACAGACCGAACAATGCGGCGATGGCGGGAGCGAATCGAAGAGCAGGGGTACTCCGGATTGTCAGACGGACGCAAAGGAAAGCCGAGTCCGAGACGGGTGCCGCTGGCGACCGCCGAGCGGGTGCTAGGGCTGTATCAGGAGGTGTACTACGACCTGAACATGCAGCACTTCCACGAGAAACTACGCGAGGAGCATGGCATCGAGCTCAGCTATGCGTGGGTACAAAAAGCGTTGCAAGGGGCGGGGCTGGTGAAGAAGCGGCACAAACGCGGCACGCACCGGCGCAGACGGCCACGGCGGCCATTGCCTGGCATGTTGCTGCACATTGACGGGAGCAAACATCGCTGGCTGAATGACGGCCGCTGGTATGACCTGATTGTAATTTTGGACGATGCCAACAGCGAAATTTATTATGCGCAATTGGTGGAAGAGGAATCCACGCGGACGGTGATGACCGCTTTGCGCCAGGTAATCGAGAAACAAGGATTGTTCTGTGCTCTGTACAGCGACCGTGGCAGTCATTTTTTCGTGACGCCGAAAGCCGGTGAAAAGGTGGACAAACAGCGCTTGACGCAAGTAGGCCGGGCGATGAAAGAGTTGGGAGTGGAAATGATCGCGGCCTACTCGCCGCAAGCGCGGGGACGCTCGGAACGAAATTTCGGAACCTGGCAAGGGCGTTTGCCGCAGGAACTCCGGCTGGCAAAGATCAGCGCGGTAGAGGATGCGAACCGATTCTTGCGGGACCGTTATATCGCCGAGTTCAATGCGAAGTTTACGGTTGTGGCGCAGGAGAAAGGAACGGCCTTTTGCCGTTGCAGCCGGACTGATTTGGAGTGGGTATTCACGACCCAGACCGAACGCGTAGTGGCGAAAGATAACACCGTCGCCATCGCCGCGCGGTCCTGGCAGCTGGACAAGACCCGATTCCGGCACACGTTGGCTGGCAGCACCGTAACCATTCACGAGCACCTGGATGGTTCCGTGTCAGTGCGCTACGGACCACACGTGGTGGGCCGCTTCAATCGCGATGGCAGCACGCGAAAAACGGCAAATACCAAGCGCGGTGGAAAAGGCGGGAGCCTGGAAGCCGGCGAAAACCCAAAGCAGGTTTCCTCCGTCTCCCACACTCCCTTGGAAATCTCGCAAATGACGCGAGATTCCCACTTTCCCACCGCGCCGGCTGCTGTTGCTGGCGGTAAACGGAAAACAAGGGCGGCTCGCGCCGCCTAAACCTAAAACCGGACAGATCACGTATTAATAAAACCGGACATCTTGACTTATTACCGACAGGAGAAAAGCGCGTCAATCGAAAAGACATGCAATGCCCAAGGTAGCTATGCCGGCTTCTCCCGGCGCTTGTTCCGTTTTGAGAACATGCGCGGATCGTAACTGAGCGGTTCGAGGCCGAGCACCGAAATTCTGTTGTAATCGGGATGCTCCGGATTGATCAGCAAGTTGCTTTCACTGGACGAGAGCACGGAAGGCGCTAACAGCAGAGAATGAAAGCTGATCTGCGCGAATTCATCGCCAAATTTGGCGAGCTCAGGCGCCGCTGCAGCATTGCGCCAGGTTGCGGGCAGTTCGTTCACTTTAATCTCTTCTCTGGTTAGATCGTCCGGAACTTCCGCGACTGCCAAAACAAGATCGCCGGGCGGGTCATCCGTGTCAATATGAACAAAATACTCCAGCATTGCAAGCGATTGGTGTTCCGACGCATAACTCAGACGGGTCCCGGGGCTGGACCATCGTCCACCGTATCGATAAGCCCCTTCGCCATCAAACGGTCTGCGACCGTACTTCTTGCGTAGTATTCGATAGATACGGCTCAACTGATTCCGCCGTAGGCGATACGGCCGAGAACATTTTCCACCTGGCGCGCGCCTAATTCGGTATCAATCGCGGTAACCGGAGCGATGCCGCCGAGGGCTCGATTGGGGTGCTTGAGCCAGCAAATGGCACGCTCAGGGCCGCCTAAATATTCATTGGCAATAGCAACGATACGGGCCAGGCGGTAAAGCCGGTCGGACTCATAACGCGCCAGTCTTCCGCTGCTCCGTCGGCGCTGCAGGCTTCTCGGAGAGAGATCGAGTGCGGCGGCTAGTTCTTTAAGCGTCAAACCGGAAGCCCGCATTAACGGCTGTATCACAGCGGGCGGGAAGCCCTCCCGGATGGCATCGCGCAACTCCCGGTCGGTGGACAGGGTGCGTCCCAAGGCCTCTTTTCCACCTAATTCCTGAACCACGGCTCGTAGCTCATTGACCATTCTGTCGTCCACTATAGCGACAGATGTCGCCATCGTCAAAATGGATTGAGCCAAACCTGCTAACGCCGCAATAAAACATTTCGATGCGTGAGATAGAAATTTCAAACTTCGCTTAGCTACCGCAAACTGCTAGGCTTTAGGCTTTATAACTTCGCCGGTTGCCTGTCTATGAATCGTGTAATGAGACTTTTGCCCCTGTCTGGCATCGCCTTATGTAGCAGTCTGTTTGCGCAGACGCCGCAAACTGTGGAACAGCGCCTGAACGCGCTGGATGCGGCTACGAAATCGGCGCAGCTCTCCGGCGACAATGCCTGGATGCTGACCAGCGCCGCCCTGGTTCTGATGATGACCGGGCCGGGTCTGGCGCTCTTCTATGGCGGACTGGTACGCCGCAAGAACGTCCTCAGCAGCATGATGCACAGCTTCGTGCTTATGGCTGTGGTGACTGTGTTATGGGCAATCTACGGATATAGCTTTGCTTTCGCGGAAGGCAACCCGTTCATCGGCGGGTTCCATTATTTTCTGCTGAATGGGGTGGGATCGGCCCCGAACCCGGATTACGGCGCCACTGTACCGCACGAGACGTACATGATCTACCAATTGATGTTCGCGATCATCACCCCGGCACTCATTTCCGGGGCATTCGCAGAACGTATGAAGTTCAGCGCTATGCTGCTGTTCACATGCCTTTGGTCGACCATCGTCTATTTCCCAATGGCGCATATGGTGTGGGGCAAAGGCGGCTTGCTCAACGCATTTCTGGGCGGCAAAGTTCCCTGTTTTGATTTCGCGGGGGGCACGGTGGTTCATATCACCTCCGGTGTCAGCGCGCTGGTGTGTGCTATCTACCTGGGCAAACGGATCGGGTTCCCTCGCGAGGCCATGAAGCCGCATAATCTTGTACTGAGCGTTGTCGGTGCATGCCTGTTGTGGGTGGGCTGGTTCGGCTTTAATGCAGGAAGCGCGGTAAATGCCTCGGGACTTGCAACCAGCGCCTTTGTGGCGACCCATTTCGCGGCTGCAGCTGCGGCTCTCGGCTGGTTGTTCGCAGAGTGGGTTAAACACGGAAAGCCAAGCATGCTGGGAGGCATCTCCGGCGCGGTCGCCGGCCTGGTAGCCATTACGCCAGCCTCCGGCTTCGTCAAGCCGTTCCCAGCCCTGCTGATCGGTTTCCTTGCCGGCATTTTCTGCTTCTTTATGGTTAGCGCGGTGAAGGGCAAATTCGGCTACGACGACACGCTGGACGCTTTCGGAGTACACGGGGCCGGTGGAACCTTGGGCGCTTTGCTTACCGGCGTGTTCGCCACCAATGCGATTAATGACGGTTTGAAGGATGCCGCGGGGCGTCCCCTTCCGCTCGGCCTGGTAGACGGGAATCCCGGCCAGATTCTGAACCAACTGGCTGGCATCGCTATTGCATGGGCTCTGGCGATCGTGGGCAGCCTTGTGATTTTGAAAATCGTGGATCTTCTGATTGGCGTACGGGCTGCTCCGGAACGAGAAATCGAGGGGCTCGATATCAGCATGCACGGCGAGGAAGGCTATAACCTTGAAGGATAACTGGCGCAGCATAGGATCGAGCCGATGAAAAAGATTGAAGCGATTATCCAGCCGCATAAGCTGGACGACGTCAAGGAAGCGCTCAAGGGCATTGGAGTGGACGGAATCACCATCACCGAGGTTCGCGGCCACGGTCGGCAGAAAGGCCATCGCGAGGTCTACCGCGGCATGGAGTACGAAGTAGATTTCCTGCCTAAGATGAAAATCGAAACGGTTGTTCCTGACGCTCGTCTGGATGAGATCAGCAGAACCATTTCAGCCGCGGCCCGCACTGGAAAAATCGGCGACGGCAAGATCTTCATCTACGATGTTCTCGAAGCTGTTCGCATTCGCAACGATGATACCGGCGAAGCCGCGCTGTGACCGTGGTTCCTGCCGCTTCACCGGAAATGTTGGCAAACGAAGCGGTTGCGGCGAACCGGGACCCCGTTGAATTCTTGGCCGGGCGTACCGCCGCCGTCGATTCGCTTGTATCGGCGGCGACCGCGAATTCACTCCTGCCCAATGCAGACTTGCGAGTAACGATTGCCGCGGTTGGCGGATATGGCCGGCGTGAGCTTTTTCCTTTCTCCGATGTTGATCTTTTGATTCTGGTGGAGAACGAGCCGGACCTGGCCAGAATCAAGGCGCCCGTCTCCGACTTCGTTCGCGTGCTTTGGGATGCGGGATTGAAAGTGAGCCAGTCGGTGCGAACGGTGGCTGAGTGCTGCCGGTTGAACGAACAGAACATTGAGCTGCATGTCAGTCTGCTCGATCTCAGGTTCGTAGCGGGTGATCCCACGCTGTTTGCGAAGCTGCAGCAACGGCTCCAGGAGTTTTACCGCCAACAGAGCGACAGAATCATTCGCCGGCTGTCGGAACTGGCTCAGCAGCGGCACGCGAAGTTCCAGAACACGGTTTATCACTTGGAGCCGAACGTTAAGGAAGCGCCCGGCACGATCCGCGATATCCATCTGTTGAACTGGCTTGGGCTGCTCTTATCGGATAAAGCTCCCGTGCTCGAAGCGATTGCGGAAGCCGGTGACGCAAAGCAGTTCCTTTATTCGGTCCGCTACTTCCTGCACGCGGTGTCCGGCCGTGATAACAATCTGCTCACCTTCGAGCGGCAGGATGAGGCGGCGCGGCTGTTGCCTTCCAGTCCGATCTCTCCGGAAGATTGGATGAGGCTCTATTACCGGCACGCGCGAGCCGTCTTTCAGTCCAGCATGCGCGCATTGGAATTCGTCGATGCGCGCCAGTCTTCGCTGGTTCGGCAATTTCGCGATTGGCGCGGCAGGCTCTCCACCGGTGATCTCACCGTTTCCCAAAACCGGATCTTGCTCCGAAATCCTGCTGCAACGCTGGAATCTCCCGAATCGGTTCTGGGGCTGTTCAGTTTCGTCGCGCGGCATGGCATATTGCTCTCATGGGATGCGCAGCGCAGGATTCGCGCTGCCGCGCCGGACATCGCCAGGGCTTTTTACGAACGTCCCGCGCGCTATAAATCGTGGCACGATTTGCTCTCTCAACCCAATGCAGCCCTAGCGCTGAGGCAGATGCAGGAAACCGGCGTTTTACACGCTGCCGTCCCGCGCTGGGAAGCGGTGGAGAGCCTGGTGATTCGTGACTTCTATCACCGCTACACGGTGGATGAACACACTCTAGTGGCCATCGAGGCAATTGATTATCTAAGCGCTCAAAAGCCCGAGCTTCCGGCTCGCTTCCGCGAACTTGCATTGGAGGTCGACGATCCTGGGGTGCTGCGCCTTGCCATTCTTCTGCACGATATCGGCAAAGGAACTACACCTGGGGATCATGTACGTGGATCGCTGGATGTCGCCAGCGAGATGCTTGCGGCGATTTCCGCTCCGGCCCAGGTGCAGGAAGCGGTTCGATTTCTTATCGAACATCATCTTGATTTGTCGGCCGTCATGACCGGACGAGATCTGGAAGACCCCGCCACGGCTCGCTTCCTTACTTCGCGAATCGGCACGCAGGAAGACCTCGGAAAACTTGTTCTGCTCACTTACGCGGATATCTGCGCCGTGAACCCGGCCGCGATGACACCCTGGCGGGTGGAACAGCTTTGGCGTGTTTATTTGATCACCCAGCAGCAGCTCACCCGCGAACTGACCGAGGATCGTATCAGCTCGGCAACCGAAACACCGGCCGAATTCCAGGCTCCGGGTATGGCCGAATTTCTGGAAGGGTTTCCGACGCGCTATCTCCGGACCAACACCCCCGAGCAGATTGCGCATCACTTCCACTTGGAACAAAAGCGAAAGCGCGAAGGCGTTGCTGTTGAAATTACACGCGAGCCCGGAGCTTATCTTCTGACTGTGGTCGCGGCCGACCACCCTGGACTGTTCGCCTCAATCTGTGGAGCCCTTGCCAGTTTTGGCATGGACATCTTGAAAGCCGAAGCTTCCTCTAACCGCTGCGGCTGCATTTTGGATCTGATCCGATTTGCCGATCCCATGCGTACCCTTGAGATGAATCCCGACGAAACAGGCCGTCTCCAGTGGACCGTCGAGTGTGTAGTGAAAGGCGCTATTCAGGTGGGCGAGCTTCTCAAACGCAGGCGGCCTGCTCCGCGCCCTGCTGCCGGTCCTAAACTCGAATCGTCCATTCGCTTCAATAATGATGCTTCTGATAGCTCAACTCTTTTCCAATTCATTGGCGAAGATCGTCCGGGCCTGCTGTTCGATCTCGCCTCGGCCCTCACCTCCGCTGGATGCAATATAGAGCTGGTACTGGTAGATACGGAGGCGCATCGAGCGCTTGACGTTTTTTACGTCACAAGGAATGGCATCAAACTGGACGGTGCCGCGCAGAGCCAGATTCAGACCGCGCTGCAGGGCCCGGGTGCGGGGCTGAGCCGGGCGCAATTGAGAGAAATCTCTGATGGTCCGAGCGACGGATGAGAGTCTGCGATTGACAGGCGCCGTCCGTGCTTTTCCAGGGAACTTTGGTTTTCTTGCAGCCTTGCTGCTATGCCCCCCATCTAAAGCCTATACATCGCGCTGCACCACGAAGGTGCCCTTTCTCCTCGTCGCCAGGAAGCCCGTCAGTAATTGCCTCGCAAGCTGACGAGCGGTTGTAAAAGCGCGTCCAATTGCGACATTCAAAAGAAAAGAAAGGACCTAATTATGGCCCAATCGGGGAAGCAATACCTATTTGTAAGTGATTTCGATCAGACCCTGAGTTTTAACGATTCAGGACTGGTCCTGAGCAAACTATTGAAGATGGATGGCTTCGAGCACCGGGTGGCGGGGCTCTCAGACATCCATTTGGTGCAGCAGGGAGGAGAGCTTGCGTACCTGCTGCTTCATGACCCGGAATTCCGGCGCGTTCGCAAAGAGCACCTTGCGGCTGTTGGCAAACAGATTCGCTTTAAGGAAAACATCACATTGCTTTCAGATCTCTTGCGGGATCTGGATGGAAACGAATTCGCCTTCCATGTTGTTTCGGCGGCGCCCGAAGAGGTGATCCAGTCCGCACTCGAAGGGATTGTTCCTGCGGATCATATCCACGGAACACGTTTCCGCTATCATCCAGAATCTGGCGAAATTGAATCCATCATCCGGCTTCCCGCCGGATACGGGAAAGTTGCTGTGGTCGATGAATTGAGAGCAAAGATGCGCATCGGCCACGATAGCTTGATCTATGTTGGCGATGGCAGCTCAGATGTTCACGTCATGCTTCACGTGAATCGCCTGGACGGTCTCACTATCTCGGTATCGGAGAACAAGTACCTTACGCCCATTGCAAGACGTACAGTCCTGAGCGACGACGCATGCAGTGTCCTTGTGCCTGTTCTGGAGGATATCTTCGGCTGGAGTTCAACGAAGATCCGTGCTTTTTTTGAAGCTCGCGGCTTG
>CAWCIF010000005.1:0-50822 GCA_963795545.1 uncultured Acidobacteriaceae bacterium
GCTTCGTAATGTGGTCGCTCTACTCGCCTTCGCAAGTCACGCGATTGTTCCAGTCAACGAATGCGCCCTGGGGATTGTCTCGCCACGCCCACACATGCAGCTCGAAAAAAGCAGGAATGGCATAGCGATTCGGGCTGGTAATCAGCAGGAAAGTCTGACCTTCAAGCACCGGCGGACCAGTATGGCTCGCCAGCCAGGTTGCGGCATCAACAATATACTCGACACCAACCAGCCGCATCTTGCCATTGATAGGCTCGTAGATCAGAGCCTCGGGATGATTGGCGTCGATCTGGCCATCGCCCACCAGCGCCCCGTTGACGTAGTGCACACCCATTGCTCCGTGGTCTGGACCGCTTACGCAACCAAGAAAAGGTTCGTATCCCGCAGGACCTGCATTGTTGACGTCGATGAATTGCCGGGTGGCCTCGCGCACGATCTGCACGAGTTGTGCCGGAGACGCATGTTCCGCATGCCCCCCGGTATTGGGTGACTCGGCTTGCTGTCCCTGAACAAGGAGCGGCGTAACGGCGAGCAAACTTCCAACCAAACCAAGGCACAATCTGCGTGCGAAGGGGCTGGGTATCCTGCTGTCGGCGTGAGTAGTCATGATCTGTGGTCTCCAATGGATGTGAATTGTGGTCCGCATTAAATCTAGGCTTAAAGCAGGGCGCGATCAATCCATGCCGCCTCCTCTACCCCCCAATTCTTCCTCTCAGACTAAGTTCTGGAAGGGACGGCAGTTGGAGACGAATCGCGCAGTCAAGGAACAGGTCGTGATACGCTTTGCGAAAGTCTGTGAGCCTATGCCTCCCCGGCAACCATCTAACTTTGTTCTTCGGTTCGATTCATTTGAGCTCGACCTTCACGCAGGTGAGTTGCGAAAGCAGGGCAAAAAGCTCCGGCTCCAGGGTCAGCCGTTTCAAATTCTAGTCGCCCTGATGATGCGCGCGGGTCAGCTCGTCACGCGCGCAGAGCTGCGCGCGGAAATATGGCCCGCTGACACATTTGTCGACTTCGATCACAGCCTGCACAATGCGGTTGCGCGGATTCGGGAAACGCTTGGGGATTCTCCACAGAGCCCTCGATACGTCGAGACGCTGCCCCGTCGCGGTTATCGCTTCCTCGCACCAGTCGAAACCATTCGGAAAGCAGGCCCGCCAACTGCGACCGGGGAAGTTCATTATGCGGGCACGGGCGCGATCCAATCTTTGGTGGTACTGCCTCTCGACGACCATTCCGGAGATGCCGGACACGAGTACTTCGCGGATGGAATGACAGAAGCTCTGATTACTAATCTTGCCAAAATCAAGGCGCTCCGGGTCATCTCGCGTACGACCGCCATGCAATACAGAGGAGCGCGCAAATCGTTGCCGCAAATTGCGCGTGAGCTCAATGTGGTCGCAGTGATCGAGGGTTCCGTCTTACGCGTAGGCAATCGCGTCCGAATCGCTGTGCAGCTGATTAACGCCCTAACCGACCAGCACCTCTGGGCAGAGAGTTACGAGCGTGATTTCCGCGACATCCTGATCCTCCAGGCCGACATCGCCCGCCAGGTTGCGGAGGAAATTTGGATATTTCTCACACCTGAGGAACGAGCATTGCTCGGAACCGCACGGCCCGTGAACCCTGAGGCCCACGAGTTGCATCTCAAAGCACGATATTTCTGGAATAAGCGGACCGAAGAAGGCGTCCGGAAAGCGCTGGTCCACTTCCGCCGCGCCATCGACATCGACCCGCTTTATGCGCGGGGCTACGCGGGTTTGGCCGATTGCTACAACATACTTGGCTATTACTGCGAGCTCTCTCCCGGCGATGCCTATCCAAAAGCAAGAGCGGCTGCTACAAAGTCATTGGAATTTGATGAACACCTTGCCGAGGCTCATGCTGCTCTTGGAGTCGTGAAACGCGACTACGAGTGGGATTGGGAAGGTGCTGAAACTGACTTCCAGCGAGCAATGGAACTGAATCCGGGTTACGTCGAGGCTTACCACTGGCACAGCACCCTCCTCTGCATGCGCGGAAGGCCGGCGGAATCCATTCAGGAAAAAGAAAAAGCTCTCACCATGGATCCGCTCTCCGTAGTCATCCTGACCGACATCGCACGTATGTTCTACTTCTCGCGCCTCTACGACCAGGCTGTTGTGCGATACCGCGCGGCATTGGACCTGGACACGAGCTTCGTTGCCGCTCATATTGGGCTCGCCCGGGTGTACGAACAACAGGGGCGCTTCGATTTAGCGATTCCAGAACTGAAGACCAGCGTGCGCCTTGCGCCAGACAGCGCGTTGGCTTTCGCGAGATTGGGCCAAGGATTCGCCGTTGCCGGAAATATCGATGAGGCGCGGAAGACAATCGAGGAGTTAAAGGCGCTTTCCGCGCAGAAATATGTGTCACCGTACGAAATCGCAAGGATCCATACAGGAATGCGCGCATGGGACGACGCATTCGAATGGTTCGAGCAAGCCTATCAGGAGAGATCCATCTCGCTCGGGTATCTCGATATCGAACCCCAGTTGGATGAACTGCATTCCGACCCGCGTTTCCAGGCGCTGGTCCGGAAAGTAGGTGCTAATCCGGTTTCTTCAGAGCCACATCCTTGATTTGGCGGCGGTTGTCGTCGACTGCTTTTCGGAACCGCCGAGTGAAATTCCTATCGGCCCGATCCCGTCGCCAGCTTTTCGGGCAGCGCCCACGCGTACAGAACGCCGTGTGAGCCGACCAGAATATACTGCCTTCCATCCAACTCATACGTGATCGGAGCGCTCTGTACTTCGCCGCCCCCGTACGCGTGCCATAGCGTTTCACCCGTGGCGGCATCGAGCCCGAGAATGTTGCCATGCGTATCGGCAGTGAATACCAGACCTCCGGCCGTGCTCAGAACGCTCGCCCAGTTATCTCCAGGCCCAAGGTCGTGCTGCCATCGAGTCTTGCCGGTTTGATATTCAATCGCCTTCAACGCGGACCGCGACCACACGTACAAATTCGTGCCCGCGAAGCCTTCCGGTTTGCCGTTTGAAAGATCATAGTAAAGACCGAAGCAGCGGTGCGAGTCCACATACAGCAGTCCAGTATCGGGATCAAAGCTGGGTGACATCCAGTTTGTCGACCCGATGGCATCCGGCTCTACCAGCGTTCCGGCAGGGCTGGGATTCTTCTCGCGGTTCGCGATGGGTCGCCCCTTCGAATCCACGCCCAAACTCCAATTGATCTGTTCAAACGGAACCGTCAATAAAGACTTCCCATCGGTCCGGTCCAGAACGAAGTAATATCCATTGCGGGATGCCTGAAGCAGCAGCTTTCGTGGCTGACCCTGAAAATCGGCGTCGACGATCACAGGCGTCTGGACCGCATCCCAATCGTGAACGTCGTGCGGTGACGGCTGGAAATACCAGACAAGTTTTCCCGTGTCCGGATTCAGCGCGACAATCGAGCACGTATACAGGTTGTCGCCCGGCCGCGTCTCGCCATTCAAAACCGGATTCGGATTGCCGGTACCCCAATAAAGCAGGTTGAGGTCTGGATCATAAGTGCCTGTGATCCACGTCATACCTCCGCCGTGCTGCATCGCCTCAGCATTGGGCCAGGTTTCAGAGCCCGGTTGCCCCGGTTTCGGCAGCGAATCCCAGCGCCATTGCAATTTCCCGGTATCCGGATCGAACGAATCGATAAATCCGTGCAAATCGTTGAAGTCGCCCGAAATGCCCGCCAGCACGTGATTGCGAATGATTAGCGGCGCCATGGTGGCCCAGTACCCGAGTTTCACATCGGCGAGCACTACGTCCCACTCCACCTCGCCGCTCTTTGCATCCAGACAAAGCAGGTGCGCATCGGGCGTCTCAAAGTAAAGCCGGTCCTTATACATGCCCAGTCCGCGCTGCCCGATATGCAGACCGTCATTCGCATGATAGTGGTAATGCCAATTCTGCCGGCCGGACCGCGCGTCTACTGCCCAAACATCATCGGGTTCGGTGAAATAAAGCGTGCCATCCACCAGCAAGGGAGTCGATTTCAGGCCAACGCCGCTGGCTAGGTCCGTCTGAAATGCCCAGGCCATGGTCAACATCCCGACGTTCTGTTTATTAATTTGCCGCAGCGAGCTGAAGCGCTTGCCCGAGTAATCGCCGTTATAGGTCGGCCAACTGTCCGGCGATGGATGCAGCAGCGAAGCAGGATCGAGCCCTTGCGCTTGCAAAACTGTTACGGCGCTGAGCACGAAAGTGAACGCCGCAACACGAGTAGGCAGATGCTTCATTTCAAGGTCTCTAAATATGCGAACAGGTCATGAATATTCTCGATCCGTGTACGCCGTCAGCAGCTTTTCGTGTTCCGCCAGCGGATCATGAATTTCCACTTTCACTTCATTCCGATTCCACGAGTGAATCCAGCCGTGCGAGTCGCGTAAAGAGATCAGGAACTCATCGGAATAGACTTGCTGGCCGGAGAACTTCTTTGCCTGATTTCTCCGTAACGGTAATCGAAGGCTTGGCTCCGGACGGAAATACAATCCGCGTCTGCAAATCGAATGGCTTGTATTTCGATGCGATATGAGCCAGGTCGCCGGTAGTTGAATGGCATTCCGCGCATTTCCCGGCGCCATTGAAGTAGGTTTTTCCGGCTTCGGCATTTCCCACCAAAAGCTTTTCTAGCGGGTACTCAGAAGGAGTCCGCTGAGTAATGGAAGCGGCTAGTCGCGCTTCTGCATGAAGGAAAGCAGCAATCGCCTTTATCTCGTCGTCTGAAAGTTGGAACGCAGGCATGCCCTTTTCGGGGCGTCCGTTACGCACTACCTGACCGATCAGGTTCCCATTCACGTCATGGTTGACCAGAGGAGAGCGAATCAGGTCGGGCCCACTCGCCCCGCGGCCGTCCGGGCCGTGGCAGAACCCGCAAGTCTGGGCAAACTGCCGCTTGCCTGCCGCGACGTCCGCATCATTCGCCTGCTGTTGCCGAATATCGGCTGTGTCCTGCGCGAACAAGGCCGGCGCGGCCATTGCTGTTGCGGCCAGAATGGAAAAAACAATCTCTTTCATCTCTCACGCGCAGCGCGCGGCTCTAAAACATTCTTCCGCCATCCGTTTCAGCAGCACTGATTGTTCCCAGCGGTCGCTTTCCTCCATGCCCTCGCCGCTGGCGATCGGAAACACGCGCGCGTAATAAATGTCCGGCGCGAGAAGCTCCGGTGCAAAGCAGATCGAATCATTCGCCTGTGCCGTCCGCAGAAAATTTCGGAACGCCAACGTCCACAGTTGCCTGAAATGCCCGACATATAAAGGTTGTCTGGCGCTATCGGTTTCTATCCGAACCTGCATGCACCCTGGATTCCCAATCCGGCCATGCAGGAACCGCACTCGCTCCAAAACCGGCTGGATGAAGGTAAGCTTTTTTTCAAATCCGCCATAGACCATTTCCTGACCGGTGTACCAATGCGAGAAATCGCCGTTGATGCGGATTTCGGGGAACCGCCGGACGAAATTGACCGTGCGCCACATGTCCTGAAAAATGGTTGCGCGGTGCGTTTCCATGTAGAGCGGCACGCGCCAGCGCTGAACCGCATTCAGAACGCTTTCGATCAGTCTCGCCGCCTCGTCATCGTCTTCCAGGCCCCACCCGACGTGAAGCGTTGCACATTCGTAGCCATCGCCGGCCACCTTTTCAGCCAGCCCCGCAGCTTCCTCCGGGGCGTTAATGCGGCCGCTACCAGCAATCCCAAGGCCAAGCGATTTGCAATGGTCTAACTGCTCCTTGTCTCCGACAGACGCGAACTGAACGCCTTCAAACCCTGCCTCTTTGAGCGCTTCGAGCTTCTGCTGGAAACTGCCCTGAGGCCCGGTCGACTTCTCGGGCAGCGATTCCAGCGCCATCAGATTCATATACACGCGAAGTTGTGGATCGCGGGTCGATCCGGCATTCGCGGAGCTCATTACGCGGATTGCCTGGGCTCCGCTTGCTCTATATCTGCGTGCGCCAGGCTGCGCGCGCTCTCATCTTTGGCCGCTTCGAGCCACGCAACGTCCGCATTCGTATCGCTGAAACGCCGCAGGCCCGCTTCTCTTATGGCGGAATCGGGCACCTTTTTGAGCGGCGTATACCTTGGGTGATGAGCTTCCTTGTATGGATCGTTCCTGGCGGCGTTGTAACAGCAGATCATCGACCAGCGTGGCTTGTCCGAGCGGTTTTGATCTGATCTGTGCAAAAGGTTTGCGTGAAAGAACAGGACATCGCCCGGATCCATCTCCACATACACCAGCTCCAGGCGCTTCTCCGCTTCGCGAACCCGTTCCATATCGGCGCCGGCCTGATCGCCCGTCAAGATATGATCCACGCGTCCCATGTGATGAGACCCGCTAAGCACCTGCAGGCAGCCGTTCTCGCGCGTCGCCGGATCCACCGCAATGGATGCGCTGCACAGCAGTGGGAACAGCACGCCGTTCTGGTACCAGTAGCCGTAATCCTGATGCCAGGCCCACGCCCCGCCGACTTTGGCATCCTTCATGATCATCTTTGAGTGGTAATGATAGACCTCGCCTCCCAGTAGTTTCTCGGCCGAGTTCACGATCGTCTCACAGCGCGCAAACATGCCGTAGATGGTGTCGCCCGGGTGATTCCACAAGGAAAGCCGTACGGTGCCGCCCTCGCCGTCGCCTTTGCCAAACGAGTGCTGGTCCAGTTGACGGTCCTCCTTGGCCGCACGGCGGAGCAAGTCAATCTCCACGGGATCGAACATGCCGCGTTCCAGCACGAACCCCGTGCGTTCGTATTCCTGAACTTTGTCGTCTTTTAGCGGGCCAGCGGCCATAAACATTTCTCCTTTCTGTATGTATTTTTTCAAAACCGCGATCACGAGCGTATTCCGAGTGAGCTCATCAGGCCGTTCGTGGCATCGTACGCTTCCCGCACCCAGTCGGCGATCTTATCCGGCTCAGGCGAATACTCCAGTTCGATGCTGATCGTCCCCGCGAAGCCTGCTTCCGCCAGGGCCTTCAGATACGGCGGAAAATCAACCGTCCCACGGCCGGGTGGCAGATCGCCATGCTTCTTCCCATCGCAATCGGAAAGATGAACGTGCGCGATACGCCCGGCCAGCTTCGATACTTCCTTTGCGGAGTTGCGTGCCAGCGCCAGATGCGAGATGTCCACGTTGGCCTTCGCCGCCGGGTGATCCACCTCTGTCAGAAAGCGCTTCATGCCATCGACATTGTTAACAAGCGAGAGCTTGAACGGCTCCAGTTCAATCGCAAGCTCGAGCCCCAGTTCGCTTGCGTATGCGGCCAGCTCCCGGACATGCTCGACAGCCCACTTCCATTGGTCGGCCGGAGCAATCACTTCCTGCTGCCAGAGATACTCGCCCAGCACCAGCAGCAGATTCTTGCCTTCCAGTTCGTAACAAAAGTCCAGATACCGTTTTGCACGCTCAACGTGAAAATCCCGAACCGGCTTATTGAAATCGGCGATGCCCAGCGCGCAGCACACTGTGGATACAACCGGTAGGTCGAACGCTTTGCAGGTCTTCCGTATGAGCCTGCGCTCCACGGGCGTTATCTCGAGCGGATCGGCAAAAATGTCGATCGTGTCAAAGCCGATCTCCTTCGTCAGCTCGATTCCGCGCCTGGTGTCGACAGGAGTGCCAAGCCATGCGGAGCTGATCAGCCCAAGTTTCAAATCCCGTGCCTCCTGTTTTGATCGCTCTATTGACCTTGGTTAGCTCGCAGCGATAATATCATAAACGTTCATCATTAAGTTCATCGCCGGAGCCTCTCTTGGATTTGGACCTGAACCATCCCGTGCCTAAGCCTCTCCGCGCCGATTTCGGGATTGGTGCGGTGGGCGCCGGTTTCATTATGCGGGACGTGCAGTTGAAGGCGTACGCGGACGCCGGTTACAACGTAGTCGCCATCACTTCCAGAACGCCCGAGATCGCTCGCGAGGTGGCCGATTTGCGCGGCATACTCCGCGTTTACGAGACCCTCGACGAGATGCTGCGGGATCCGGCCATCGAGATCCTCGATATCGCGGTTCCGCCTGATAAGCAATTGGATATCGTGCGCCGGGCCGTCCGTGATGGGCGTCACCTGAAGGGCATTCTGGCGCAAAAGCCACTGGCGGTCACGTTGGAGGATGCTGCCGAAATCGTTCGCCTGTGCGATGAAGCCGGCTTGGTGCTGGCCGTTAATCAAAACATGCGGTACGACCAGTCCATTCGAGCTCTCAAGAACCTGTTGACTCGTGGCGATCTTGGCGTGCCGGTTCTGGCGACGATCGAGATGCGCGCGGTTCCGCATTGGCAAGCATGGCTCCGCGAATACGGCCGGCTGACGCTGCTGAATATGAGCATCCACCACCTGGACAGCTTCCGGTATTTATTCGGCGAGCCAGAATCGATTTTCGTGAGCGCGCGCAAGGATCCCCGCACACGCTTCCCGCACGAAGACGGCATCTGTCTCTACATACTCGAATATACGGACGGCTTCAGAGCGGCCGGCTGGGACGACGTCTGGGCTGGACCGCGCAACGACCGGGACGATCTCGATCCATACATAAAATGGCGCGTGGAAGGCGAAGACGGTTTGGCCGAAGGCACGCTCGGCTGGCCGAATTATCCGAGCCACTCGCCCAGTACCCTGAGCTTCACGACGCTTGCGCAACCAGGCGTGTGGATCACGCCGCGTTGGAGAGAAGCGTGGTTCCCCGATGCGTTTCAGGGCCCCATGGCAGATCTTATGAATTCGATTGCTTCAAAGACGGAGCCGGCTACCAGCGGCCGCGACAATCTAGGAACGATGGCGCTCATTGAGGCCGGATACCGGTCCATGCGCGAACGCCGCCCCGTCGACATTGCGGAGATTACGAATGCTTGCGCTGCGTTTTCCCGGCGAGGCTAGCTGATGTCCCGGCGTTCCTCATCTCCGACTATGAAGGATATCGCCGCGCGCGCGAATGTCTCCATCGGCACTGTCTCCCGGGTGCTGAACCGCCACGAAGATGTCGATCAAAAGCTGCGCGATCGCGTGGAGTCGGTCGTGCGGAAACTAGGGTATCGGCTGAACGCGCGAACGCAAAGCGTGGTTCATACAAAATCGCGCATCATCGGCCTGATTCTCTGTAATGATTTCGGCTTGAGCTCCGCCCAATCCTTGCTTCTGCTCGGCATTGAGGAATATTGCGCCAAAGCAGGCTATTATCTGCTCTTCGCCCGCCATCAGTTTCCGCCTGAGCTGAGCGCCCAGAACATACAGATTCCAAGTGTCATCGAGACACCTGGGCTCGCAGATTGCGTCATCATCGCCGGGACCGTTTACCGCAACATTCTGACCGCCTTCGCAAAGCACGGGTTCAGATATGTGCTTTTAGCAAATCACGTAGTCGACCCGGGCGAAAATGGCCTGCACAGCAGCCATGTGCAGTACAACGACGAGGCGGGCTGCTATGAGGCGACGCGCTACCTCGCTCAGCTTGGCCATACCCACATCTGGTACATCGGGGACGCGGCGCGGCCGTGGCACAAGAATCGCTACCGGGGATATGCGCGCGCTATGGCTGAGCTCGGCCTGGAACCGCACGTCCACACCATTGCGCTCTCCGATGATGAGTTTGAAAACGGGCAGGCGGCTATTTCCTACATTCTCGAAGAGCAATGGCCCGTAACCGCGATTCTAGCGGGCTCCGACGAGCTTGCGTTCGGCGCGCGCGAAGGTCTCCGCCAGCATCGCCGCGATGTTCCGAAGGATGTCAGCCTAATCGGCTTCGAGCATCAGGTAGGACATTCCCGCGGATCGAATCTCACCAGCGTATGCGTGGACATGGTCGAGGTGGGCCGCCAGCTTGCAAAACTCGCCATCGCGCAGATCGAATCGCAACACGCCGAGAACCGCGAAGTGGCGGTCCCCACAATCTTCGCACGCCGCAGCACCTGCCGTCCGCTGCGCAAGGAAGAGCACATGCTCCTGTAGCTCGCTATCTCACAATTTATGGTTCAATCACTGTTCGTTGTACCTGCTTTGCTGCTATTGGCAGCGCTCCAGATCCGCGCCGCGGGCGTTACCTACGAAGGCAAGCACGGCCCTGGCCACGGCAAATATGTGGTGATGGTGGCCGGCGATGACGCCGAATATCACTCGGAAGAAGCGCTTCCACAGCTCGCCAAAATCCTTGCGGTGCACCACGGGTTCAAGTGCACGGTCCTGTTTCCTATCAATCCGGCCGATGGCACAATCGACCCCACCTACAACCGCAACACGCCTGGCCTCGAGGCGCTTCGCAAAGCGGACCTGCTGGTCCTCTTTATGCGCTGGCGCGATCTGCCCGACGATCAAATGAAAGAGCTGATCGATTACATCCAATCCGGCCGTCCCATCATCGCCATCCGCACCGGCACTCATCCCTTTGAGGTCAAGACCAGCAAGACCTACGAAAAGTACAACTGGAACAGCACGATTCCCGGCTGGGAAGGCGGATTCGGCCGCAAGGTTTTAGGTGAAACCTGGATTGCGCATCACGGCCAGCACGGCAAACAAAGCACGCGGGCATGGTTCGCTCCGGGCGCGGCGGGCAGCCCCATTCTGCGCGGCATTGGAAACGGCGAGATCTGGGTGCCCACCGAAGTGTATGAGGTGCGGCTGCCGATGCTCCCCACCTGCCGCCCCTTGTTGCTCGGACAGGTTCTGTCCGGCTTGCATCCAAACGACCCGCCGGTGCCCGGCAAAGTGAACGATCCCATGATGCCGGTGGCCTGGACGCATCCCTTCACAACGGATTCAGGAAAAACCGCTCGAACTTTTACGTCCACCATGGGGGCGGCCGATGATCTGGAAAGCGCGCCGCTGCGGCGGCTTCTCGTGAACGCCACCTATTGGGCCGTCGGGCTCGAGAACAAGATCCCGGCTAAGGCCGATGTCGATCTGGTCGGCGATTACCACCCGCATTCGTATTTAGATCAGACGTACACAAAGGGTGTTAAGCCGTCCGACCTGGCCCTGAAGCAATGAACACGTTTGACACACGCTGTATTCAGAACATCAGCTTTAAACTAACCTGAATCGTGCGAGGCTGATTCTCAGTGCCTTGGACAGCTCCGAATGGAGAGCAACTCGACTCCGAAAGGTCAGTGCAGACGTTGTTGTACTGCGCATAGTTGAACGTGTTGAGGAACTCCCCGCGTAACCAAGCTTGAAACCGTTCTCCGGCGAAATTCTTCGCCACTGAGAGGTCGACGTTTCGCGCGGCTCGTTCTCGAAGCTGCGTCATGCGTGCGGGCACGTTACCGTACCGGTAAATAACATTGTTGGGATTGCCGTTGATCTCCTGAAAAACCGGCGCAACGAAGGCGTTCGGGTTGATCCAGTTGTCCGGCGTCCGATTCGTAGGCACGCGGATTGCTCACCCAGTCCGGTAGCGCGCCTCCCGGGAAACCATACTGGTTGAGCGGATTGCTGTATGGATTCTCTGTTACTTGACCGAGCGGGGCGCCGCTGGTTAGCCTGATCACCGAGGAGATCTGCCAGTTTCCGAGAATCTCCTTTACTACGAACGGCGCATTGTTCCCCCAATGCTTACCCCTGCCGTATGGCAGATCGTAAACGAGCGCGGTCGCAAAACTCTGTGGGATGTCATGAGTGCTGATGTTGTAGTCGAGATTAGTGTTGTAGAAGTCTCGCCATTGGCCCCCTGTCGCCCAGCCAAAGTAATCCTCCGGGCCATTATCGAGCGCTTTAGACCACTGATATGTCATCAGAAGGCTCAGGCCGCCGGTGAACTGACGGTTATATTTGACATTCAGAGCATTGAATGATGACCTGGCGCCCTGGTATGACCGGCTCAATTGCAGCGCGGTGTATTCCGGATATGGGCGCAGCAGTTGATTGTAGAGAATGGTCCCGTTGCCGGGCGAGCCGAGAGCACTGTTGGGATTGCCGAGCCCTGCGAAGGGATTGGGCACCTGCGCATTGAGTGTCGCACTTCCAAGACTTAGAAGACCTGTGGGCAACTGATCGTAATCGAGTCCGGGATTACCATACAGCAGCTTGCGCCCGCGATTACCCATATATCCTGCCTCGAGCACCGAATGCGCACCAAGCTGATATTGCAGATCGAAGCTCCACTGCTCGGTATATGGATCGGGGTGAGGCTGCTTCAGCCACATGCCGGATCCGCAGCAAACACCATCGCCGACAAGGGTCATGGGACCCAACGAGGAGCCGGTGGGCTGGTTGATTCCGTTGGGGAACGGGTTGCTGATCAGCGCTTGTGGGATAAAGCCGATGTTGTCCACCGTTGAAAATGAGGTGGTGAAGGAGTCGAAGCCAAAGGCCAGCCCGCTATCGTCGCCGATCAGCGCAGTGGGCGGCAGGAAAAAGATGCCGCCTCCGATGCGAGCGACCAATCTATCCGTTATCTTGTAAGCGATTCCGGCGCGCGGGGCGAAATCGTGATTATTGGGCGGCCAAAGAAAGCGGCGGCCGTCATTCGCGGCAGCATACGCGAAAGCGCCCTTCAGAGGGTGACCTAACACTTGGCTTACCGGCGTCCCGTAGGCTGGAGAAATGGCATTGTTAAGCGGATTCACCGCGCCAGGGTCGAAATAAGTAAACCGATCGTATCGTTCCGTCGCCGGGCGCTGATTTTCGTAGCGCACGCCAATGTTGACCGTGAGCCGGGGATTTACTCGCCACTGGTCCTGGATGTACGCGCCGAAGGTGTGGAGACTCAGCGCCGGAGTGAAGTTGATGGATTGCGATCCGCTGCCGGGAGTGCCCAGAAGCATGGACGCGATTGCATTTCCGGTCAGGGTGGATGACTGATATGCGGGCAAAGCCGCGCAGGTACCGCTTGGGTCTGGATCGCACGATGTCATGCCGCTCCCGAAATTGAAAGAGCCGGCCGACTCGTTCAGAACATTGTTCATCTGATCTTCGAAATTCGCGCCGAATTTCAGAGTATGGCTCGAGAACTGTTTCGTGAGATTGATCTGGGCCTCGTCGGAAGTTCGGGCGAAATGCTCAAATGTGCCATTACCCAGGCTGCTATACCCGTTATCGGCATTAATGGGCGGCATTAAAGGAGCCTGAAACAGCGACGGCGACAGTCCGATGGTTGCCGCACTCGCGACACCGTAGCCTTGAGCGATATGCGTTTCCAACCAGTGGCTGTAACTGATATACGAGTTGATTACCCAAGTAGGGCTGGGAGTAACTGTGTCATTAATAACGACCTGAAATCCGTAATTGGTTTGGTTAACTCCTGTATCGGCGCCGTTGCAGAAGAAGCAAGGAATCACCTGGTCCTGGCGAAAGCGATCTGACCAGCGAATGAACATCCGATGAACTGAATTCTGCTCCCAATCGACGCGTGTATCCATTTTGTCGTTAAGGGTATTTCCCGCGCCGGTATTTGCGTAGTTATTGAGCTGGTTCGGTCCCGTGCCCGGATGGTTCGGCAGTGGATAGAGGCTGACAATCTTCGCGCCAACGGGATTGATCAGTTGCGGTAGGATCACGTTGTTAGCGAACGGCGTTCGGGTATATCCAGTGGTGTTGGATGCTGGGGTGGTCGTGAACGGGTTGTAGATAACTGTGGGCGAGCCGTCAGGATTCAGTGTCGTGGAAAAATTCCCGCTTCGTTGTGCCTGGGTAGGAACTGTGGTGAGAGTCGTCTGCGTATTTGGCTGCCGCAAACCCTCGTATCCGCCAAAGAAAAACAGGTTCGCCCGTTTCAATAGCGGACCGCTGATGTTTCCTCCGAACTGGTTCTGTTTAAACTGACCCTTTGGAAATCCGTACTTGTTGTTGTACCAGGAGTTTGCGTCCAGCGCGGAATTCTGAAGATAATCGTACGCTTCGCCATGAAACCGGTTCGTACCCCCTTTGGTTATGAGGGTGACGATACCGGCGCCCCCTCTTTCATACTGCGCGTCATACGTGTTAACCAGAATTTGTTGTTCCTGAACAGAATCCTGCAGTGGCGCAACCATCAGGCCGCCCCAGTCCACGGCCTGTGAAGGAGCGCCGTCAATCAGGATTGTTTCCTCGCCGGTGCGACCGCCGTTGATCCCGAAATTGCTCGACATCTGATCGAGTGATCCGGCAGTCTGAGTCTGACCGCCAGGAGCTACTGTCGTGCCCGCCACGGCAAAGACGAAGTTTAGGGGGTTTCGCGTATTGTTCGGCAGCGCCTCGATCAGATGGCTATCCAGGGTCACGGAGTTATTAGCCGTCTGCGTATCCACCAGAACGGCCGAGCTGGTCACTTCCACTTTTTGCTGGGTGTTCCCGAGTTTCAGAGAAACGTTTACAGTGGTTGCAACCTGCGCCTGAAGGATGAGATTCTGCTGCTCGTAGGTCTGGAACCCAGGTGCGGTTACGGTCAGCTGGTAAGTGCCCGGTGGCAGATTATTGAATTGATAGGATCCGTTGTCGAGCGATGTGACCTGATGAGCATTATTAGTGCCCATGTTTTTCAGCTCGATTTTCGCGCCCGTCACATCCGCGCCGCTGGGATCGGTGATTACGCCAGCAATTGACGATGTGAATGTCTGGGCCAACGATACGGCGGAAAAAAAGCCAGCCAGAATAAAAAAGCTCAGGAGACTGAGAGGCCTCCGGGATACGTTGCGTGCGATGCGTGAGAGCTGCACAGATTCCTCCTCATAGAAATCCTCAGGTCCCTCGGGGAGAGGGAAAGCCGCTGCGGACAACATATCAGAGCGCGATGAAACCTTCAAGAACTTTCATCTAAAATTTCATCAAATTACAAAGAATTGATGATGGTGTCCTACCTCGCGGTCGAGCCCTGGTCATGAAACTGGCTCGCAAGCTCGTACTGCTGCGCTTTCCGCAGCATTTGCACTGCCTCGGAACGAAGCGCGGCGCTGGGTTTCAGAGAGATGATTTTGTGGCAAGTGGCCGCCGCCCCCTGCACTTTTCCCTCGTCCAGTAATATCTCCAGGTATTGCACCTGTGCCTCGATGTTATCCGGGTTCTTCTGAACGGTGCGCTCGACACCGGCGCGATATCTGGCCAACTGTTCCGCGGGCGGAAGGCTTAGAAAATCGATCAAGCCTGCCGGATGCGGCAGTTCCGACCGGCCGGGCCCAAGCTCGCGGACGCGTGCGAAAACTGCGCTTGCCTCATCCGTGTGGCCGGTCTTGGACAAAGCGCGTCCAAAATGTAAGAGTATGGTCGAATCGCCCGGCGCGGCCTCCGCCGCCCTGCGGAAAACCCGTACCGCATCCTGAGGCCGATTGAGAGCCATATAGGTCTCTCCTAGACGGTTTAGCACCGCCGGGTTCTGCGGTTCATGCGCCGCCGCGAACTCGAAATCAGCTAAAGCCGGCTCTAGCCTGCCCCGTCGATAGTTCAAAAGTCCGCGCGCGAAGCGGGCCGGGCCAAGGTCCGGTTTCAAAGCCAAAGCCCGGTTTAGCTCCCGCTCCGCTTCCGCGGGGTTGCCGGCGCTTTCCGCTGCCCCTAGTTCGTAATGCCCCAGTGCGTCATTTGGGTGCTTCTGAACGAACCACTTCAAGTCGGCCAGGCCCGCGTCCGGCTTCTCGCCGAGCGCCGCTTCCGCGAATCCGTGCTCGCGGCGGCCCGTGTCGTCACCCGGGGCAAGCTTCATGTAGCGTTCCCAGGCCTCCGCAGCATCGCCAAAATATCCTAAATCGGCGGAAATGTGCGCCATCAATGCCTGTATGTCGGCACGTTCCGGCGCTTGTTGAGCGGCCCGGGCCAGTAGTTGCAGCGCAACATCCTTATCATTCAGCTCCGCATTCACCGCCGCCAGATCGTATTGCACGTCCACGTTCCCCGGCTGCCGTTCGAGCGCCTTCGCCAGAATTTCCCGCGCCCGTTGCTTGTGCCCGGCATGCGAGGCGGCCAGACCGAGATCGTAAAGCGCTTGAAAATTGTCAGGCTGCGCATCAACCGTTCGCTGGAAGAAAGTTTCTGCATTGCTGTATTGCCCGGTAGACGAGAGGGCGATCCCCAGTAGCATGGCCACTGCCGGAGCCTGTTGCGCCTGAGTCGGAAGCCGCTCCAGATAGCGCAGCGCTTCTACGGGCGATTTCAGGCGCAGTGCGATGGTTGCAAGCTGCACATTCGCGTTTGCCTGGTCCGGATTCAGAGCTAAAACCCGCAGAAAGACCTTTCGCGCTTCCGCTAGTTTGCCCGCCGTTAGCAGATGATTGCCAAAATTATTCAGTAGCGGCGCAGAATCAGGCGCTGCCGCGATCGCACGCCGGTATACCGTATCCGCTTCAGCGAACCTTTTCTCCTGATCGAGGACGACTCCCAGCACTCCTTGCGCTGTTACATCATTTGGGCTGCGCTGCAGCTCCGCGCGCAAGGTCTGTTCGGCGGAAGAGAGATCGCCTCGCTGCAATTCTGCCACGGCTTCAGAGATTGCGTCATCGTTTGCCGCTTGCGCAGCCAACGGGCAGAGAACCAGCGCAATAAGTGGCAGAGTCAGAAAACGCGGAAACAACATTCCAATGATAAAAAGTTAAGTACGTCCGTATGCTCATTATGAGCCGCCGCGAATTTTCTGAATCGATGATAGCCAGCGCACTTGCTCCGCATGCCGCCCTCCCACATACTTATGCGGTCATCGGCGCAGGCGTCTTCGGCGCGTGGACCGCGCACTACCTACTTCGCGCCGGACACAAGGTCATTCTTATTGACGAATACGGTCCGGCCAGCAGCCGCGCCAGCTCAGGCGGCGAATCACGCATCATTCGCTGCGCCTATGGCCCGGACGAAGTCTATACGCGCATGGCCAAGCGCTCCCTCGCGCTCTGGTCCGATTTCTTCGCCGAAACGCGCCGCAATCTTTTGCACCGCATCGGCGTGTTGTGGTTTGCTAATCCAGGCAATCAGTATGCGGAGCAAAGCCGCGAAACGCTGCGAAAACTACAGGTCCCTTTTCGCGATTTTTCATTTGCGGATCTTCAACGCTCATATCCGCAGATTCACCTGCCGCCCGGTACGACGGCCATCTTCGAGCCCGATAGCGGTGCTCTTATGGCTCGCGAAGCCGTACACGCCGTTGTCGCGGATTTCATTGAGCGCGGTGGCACGTACCGCCATGCCGCCGTTCGAACCCCCGCCGGTAAAGGCAGCCTGAATGCCGTTCAGACCGCACCCGGATCATCCATTCCTGCCGATGCGTTCATCTTTGCCTGTGGTCCGTGGCTCGGCAAAGTGTTTCCGGAATTGCTCGGCAATCGTATCTTCCCTACGCGCCAGGAAGTGATCTTCTTCGGCATCCCGCCTGGTGATAACCGATTCGCGCCTCCCCGGATGCCTGTCTGGATCGACTTCAGCGACAACCGCGGGATGTACGGCTTTCCGGATCTGGAGACGCGAGGTTTCAAGGTTGCCTTCGATTTGCACGGTCCGGCTTTCGACCCTGATTCTGGCAACCGTATCGTCAGTCCCGATAAAGTCGCAGCGGCCCGCGCCTACGCCGCAGAACGATTCCCGGCCCTCGCGAATGCACCTGTGGTCGACTCGCGCGTATGCCAGTATGAGAACACTTCGAATGGCGATTTCATTCTTGACCGGCATCCCGCCTTTGACAATGTCTGGATCGCCGGCGGCGGTTCCGGGCATGGCTTTAAACATGGTCCGGCAGTCGGCGAATACATGGCCGCGCGTATGACCGGTTCGACAACTCCGCCTATCGAGCCGCGTTTCGCTCTCGCCGCAAAAGGCGCGCAACAACACCGCAGCGTCTACTGATTTCCTGAAGCTTATTCAAACCAGGAAGAAGCCGCTCGCTCGAGCTGGGCCCAGGTGCTCGGTCCAGCTTACGTTGTTTGTCTGCTTAAAACCCTTTAGGAATCGCGAAAACACTCTTATCCAGCGGCTTGTGGGAGAGTTCCAGAACCTCTCTCCTCATGAATCTCGGTGCGCTACTGGCCCACCCTCGATCGTAAGTTAACGGCAGCACTAGTTTGTAGATGTGTTTTTTATACGTGATCTGTCGGTTTTAGGTTTAGGCGGCGCGAGCCGCCCTTGTTTCCGTTTACCGCCGCACGCGCGGCGCGGCGGGAGTGGGATCTCGCGTCTTTGCGAGATTTCCAGGGAGTGTGGGAGACGGGGACCTGCTTTGGGTTTTCGCCGGCTTCGGCTCCCGCCTTTCCACGCGCTTGGTTTTGCCGTTTTTCGCGTGCTGCCATCGCGATTGGCGGCCCACCACGTGTGGTCCGTAGCGCCTGACACGGCCATCCAGGTGCTCGTGTGGTTACGGTGCTGCCAGCCACGTGTGCCGGTCGGGTCTTGTCCAGCTGCCAGGACCGCGCGGCGATGGCGACGGTGTTATCTTTCGCCCTACGCGTTCGGTCTGGGTCGTGTACCCACTCCTCAGTCCGGCTGCACGGCAGGCCGTTCCTTTCTCCTGCGCCACACCGTACTTCGCTTGACTCGGCGATATAACGGTCCGCAGTCGGTTCGCTCCTCTACCGCGCTGATCTTTGCCAGCCGGAGTTCCTGCGGCAACGCCCTTGCCAGGTTCCGAATTTCGTTCCGAGCGTCCCGGCTGCGGCGAGTAGGCCGCGTCATTTCCCTCCCACTCTTTCATCGCCCGGCCTCTTGCGTCAGCGCTGTTTGTCCACCTTTCACCGGCTTCGGCGTCCGTGACTGCCCGGTCGCTGTACAGAGCACAGACATCCTTGTTTCTCGTTACCTGGCGCAGCGTCATCACCGTCCGCGTGGTTCCTCTCCATGCGCTATAATTTCGCTGTTGGCTCGTCCTTACTCAGGTCATACCAGCGGCCGTCATCAGCAGCGATGTGCTCCGTCTGTGCAGCACTGCCAGGCATGGCCGCCGTGGCCGTCTGCGCCGGTGCGTGCCGCGTTTGTGCCGCTTCTCACCAGCCCGCCCTGCACGCTTGTCCCACGCATAGCTGAGCTCGTGCCTGCTCTCGCGTTTTTCGTGGAGTGCTGCTGTTCAGGTGTTACACCTCCTGATACAGCTAGCCCGCTCGGCGTCGCCAGCGGCCCGTCGGACTCGGCTCCTTGCGTCCGTTGACAATCGGATACCCTGCTCGACGCTCGCATCGCCGCATGCGTGTACCAAGACGCGCGCAAAGGAAGGACAAAAGAGAAAAAAAAAAAAGACCGATGGATTGACTTCCTGCATTGAAAGGTGATAAAAGTACGGCAAGCAAAGTAATTACCTCTATCGCTTTCAGGGAGTATCCCAATGTTCAGAAGAGTACGTTGTTTACCTCTTTTGGGCGCCGTCGTTGCATTTCTCATCGCCGCGCCTACAAATTTCGCTCAAACGACTTTCGGATCTATTGTTGGAAACGTCACCGATCCTTCCGGCGCCGCAATCAGCAACACCCAAGTGACCATCACGAATCTTGGCACCAACGAAAAACGCACCGATACGACCAGCACGGATGGTCTCTATCAGTTCGTAAACTTACCGCCAGGCCAATACAGCGTGGAAGTGCAGAAGCCCGGTTTTAAGCGCGTGGTGCGAACGCCGGTAGTCGTCCAGACGCAAACGACCACCAAGATCGACCTTGCACTCGAGGTCGGTGAGGTGAGCCAAACGGTCGAGGTGACAGCGCAAACACCTCTCATCCAAGCGGAAACTTCGACGCTCGGGCAAGTGATCGATGAGCGCAAGACGAACACGCTGCCGTTGAACGGCCGGAATCCGCTGAACCTTGTGGCGCTGGTGCCTTCCGTTGTTCCGCAGGGCGGATCGATGTCGAATCCTAACGGTCAAAATCCTTTCGCCTGGGGCAATTATCAGATTGGCGGCGGAATGGCGAACCAGAGCATGGTATGGCTGGACGGCTCACCGGTCAACGGAAGCTATATCAACATCACGGCCTTAATTCCTACACAGGATTCATTACAGGAATTCAAAGTCGCCACCAACAACTTGTCACCAGAATATGGGCGGTTCGCTGGCGGCGTTGTGAACTTCACTACAAAATCAGGCACAAACAACCTGCACGGCACACTTTGGGAGTATCTGCGCAACAGAGATCTGGACGCTAACGACTTTTTTAGCAATCTGAATGGCACTCCGCGCGGCGCCTTCACCCAGAATCAATTTGGCTTCAATGTTGGTGGTCCGGTGATCATTCCGAAGATCTACAACGGCAAAGACAAGACGTTTTTCTTTGTCGATTATGAGGGCTTCCGGCTTCGACAGGGGCAATCCTACACGGAAACCGTACCCACGGCTGAAGAGCGGACAGGTAATTTATCCGGCTTTAGCGGCATCGCAGGGAGTTAATGTTTACGATCCGCTTACGACTTGCGGAACCGGCGCACCTGGTACTCCAGCCTGCGCACCCGGTGTGGCGGTCGGCACGCGCCAGCCCTTCGCAGGCAATGTAATCCCGGCCAGCCGCATCAATCCCACTTCGCTCATCATGTTGAAGCTCTATCCGCAGCCGAATGCCGCCGGCAACGCGCAAGGTGTCGGCAATTGGGTGTCGAACTCCAGCCAGGGCGGGAACAACAACGAAACGGTGGTGCATATCGATCAGAATGTATCCGACAAACAGCACATCACCGCCCGCTATACGTATTGGGGCAATCTGAACCTGCCGACCGATCCATTCCACAACGGCGTGTGCCAGGACCGGTGTACCGAGACATTCAACACCAATAACTTCGTTTTAGGTGATACTTACTCGTTCTCACCGACGACAATCATGGAAATTCGATTGAGCTATCAGCGATTCAACTACGATCGCACTCCGGTAACGCTCGGCTACGATCTGACCCAGCTTGGCTGGCCTGCATCCCTGAACAGCGAGGCAGTATTCCGCGATTTTCCCGTTCCGGTCATCAATGGCTTCGATACGAACGGTACTTTTGGCAGCCAAGGCGCGGGCAGCGTCATTATTGATCGCAATGACAACTATCGCGCGGCGGGCACTTTGACGAAGATCGCCGGGAATCACACGTTAAAGTTCGGCGGCGAGTTCCTGCGTCTTACTCACAATTATGCCCAGACAAACGATCCCCACTGGAATCTTCAATTTCAATCCCGATCTGACAGCCCAGAACGCGAACAATTCGGCAGGAAGCGGTTTGGGTCTTGCAACATTCCTGCTCGGCTATCCATCCGGCGGAAATGCAAGCAGCCCGGCGCTGGTTGCCGCGCAACAGCTCTATCCGGCTTTGTTCGCAAATGATGACTGGCATGTCACTCCGAAGCTCACCCTGAATCTGGGTCTGCGATGGGAGCATGCAGGACCGTGGACGGAGCGCTTCAATCGCATTTCGTTCTTCAATCCGACTCAGCCGAACTCGGTCCTTTCAGCAGCCGGGATCACCGTTCCAGGCAATATCGATCTGGTGAATTCATCGAATGATTCCTACCGGAGCGCCATCCGGCCCGATTGGAAACAGTTCGCGCCGCGCGCCGGTTTGGCGTACCAGATAAAGCCGAAAACGGTATTTCACGCCGGATATGGAGTATTCTGGCTTCCGAACGATGTCGCCTGGGATACCAGCCCCAATAACGACCCGATCAACAGCTACTCCACGCCCGTTTTGGAGTCCGTTTTCACGGGCGTGCCCGCCTGCTACCCGGCCAATTGCTCCGCCGGGTCCGCAGTGACGGGCAGCGGCGCGTATACCATCGCGAATCCGTTCCCGAGCGGGATCATCGGACCTCCGGGGCGAAGCCCGAGTTATGCACAGACTTTGTTGGGCACCGGCCCCAACCTGAATCAACTGGGCAATCCATACGGCTATGCGCAGCAATGGAATGCCGATATTCAACAGCAGTTCGGCAACGGCTTCCTGATCGACGTAGCCTATGGCGGAGCGAAAGGCACGCATCTGCCCATCGACTCGCCACAGATCGACCAGCTTCCTGACCAATACCTTTCGCTTGGCAATGCGCTTTTGCAGAACGTTGCCAATCCTTACTATGGCGCATGTCACCGCGCCCGGATCGCCGCTTGCGCAGCCAACTGTGCAGCGCGGACAGCTGCTCCGGCCGTACCCGGAATACAACGGAATCACTTTTGCCGGTGAGGGCATCGGTGATTCCACCTACGAGTCGCTCCAAGTGAAAGCTGAAAAGCGCTTCTCGTCGGGAAGTTCTCTACTGGTCGCCTATACCCACGCGAAGCTGCTCAGCAACACGGATACGATCACAGGCTGGCTGGAAGCCGGCGGTGGCCCTGGTGGCATCCAGGACTCTAATAATATCCGCCTCGATAAGTCACTCGCGTCATTCGACACACCCGACCGCCTGGTCGTCAGCTACGTGCTCGACATTCCGGTCGGCAAGGGACGTAAATACCTTACAAACGCTAACTGGCTGGAAGATGCGACCATCGGCGGTTGGGGCGTGGAAGGTTCCACTACCCTGCAGAGCGGTTTCCCGCTTCACTTGGGCAACAATACGAACAACAGCAACTCCTTCGGAGGCGGGCAACGGCCGAACGTGGTTGCTGGCTGCAACACGTCCATTTCGGGCTCCATCGCGTCCAGGCTCAACGAGTACTTCAATACCGCCTGCTTTACCCAGCCCGCGCCATTCACGTTCGGAGACGAAAGCCGCACCGATCCGCATCTGCGCGCGCCGGGGATGGATGAGTGGAATTTCGCCGCTTACAAGAACTTTCCATTGACTCCCGAAAACAAGGCTACCCTTCAGTTCCGGGCGGAGTTTTTCAACTTGTTCAATCGGGTGCAGTTCGGATATCCGGGCCAGAGCTTTGGTTCGTCATCCTTTGGCGTGATCACCAGCCAGCAGAACATCGCCGCGCCTGGTGCAGTTCGCGCTGCGCTTGTCATTCTGACATTTGAACGATTGCAAGAATGCGGGCCGGAGCTATCCGGTCCCATTCTTACTTAGCGGGCTGAAGCTTTCTGTACTGCTGCATTTCGCGTTCTGCTTCCGCCGTCTTGCCTTGCTTTCGGTACAGGCTGGCGAGTCCGAAATGCGCCTGGGCCGCTAACTGGCTGGTCTTTTCAATCGCAATCACCTGGGCCCAGGCCTTCTCGGCGCCGGTCGCATCACCGCCCAGGGAATCCGCTTTACCGAGTGCGTAGAGGGTCTCCGGCATTTGTGGACGCAACTGATCAGCGCGCTGCAATTCCGCCCGCGCTTCTGCTATTTTTCCTTCTTGCAAGAGCGCATTGCCAAAGCGAAACGCGGCTTCCGCATCTCCGGGTTGCAGCTTAGCCTCGGCTCGAAACTGCTCTTCCGCTTTAGGCCAGTCCGCAGCGGCGGCATATAGTTGACCGAGACCCAGATGAATGCCAGGCGCGTCCGGCCGTAACCGAATGGCTTCGCAGGTACTCTTTTTCAGCTTCCGGAACCTGCCGCAAAGCGGCGTAGTTCTCAGCCAGTGACTGATGTGCGCGCGCTGAATGCGGGAAAGCCGATTCCAGCGTGTCGAACGACTCCTTCGATAAGAGGCCGCTGGCACGTCCAAGATAGTAGAGCAGGTCTGGATCGTTTGGCCGCTTGGCTAATGCAGCGTTCAAATTCACTATTGCTTCAGGCAGCTTTCCCGGTTTTCAACTGCGCAATGCCCAAAGCGTCCTGCGCGTGCGCATGTTCCAGATAGGGAATTGATTCGGCGGCGTAGCCTTGGGCCAGAAGCGCGTAGCCGAGCATCTGTTGCGCTCCCGCCAAATCAGGATTTAGTTCCAGCGACTTCTTCAACGGGCCGATTGCTGCGCCGTACTCATGATTCTGCAGGTAGGCCGCGCCCAAATTTACAAATGCGGCAGGCAGATCGGGAGCAAGTTCGGTGACCTTCTTGAATTCAACAATGGCATCATTCAACCGGCCCTGCTTCTGGGCCTCCATGCCGGCTTGAACATGCCGGACCACTTCCGGAGAAACCGTCTGCCAAGCAAGTCCCAGCGCCAGTAGGAGCGTGGCGATCACTGGCCGCTCAGGCTCCCGGATGTCAAGGAACTGATCGGCGCGCACGTTATCCAGGGTCTGGTGCGTACCGGAGGGCCAGACGATCTCGATTTTCGCCTTTTCAGCAGCGCCGAGCCCAAAGTGAACTCGCTTATCGCTCGCCGAAAGATAACTTCCTGCCGACGTGGCGTACTGAGCCTGCCCATTCACTCGCAGGCGCGCGCCGAAACCATCGCGATTGCTGCGGGTGCCGGTAAGAGAAATCGTCAGCCAGTGTGCGTTTCCGCCGCGGTTCCGAAAAACCATCGGGCGGCCGCCCAGCACCGTCATAACTACATCCATCCATCCATCATTGTTCAAGTCGCCGAATGCGGCACCGCGTCCTGCCACGGCCGACTTCGTTCCGGAATCCGCACGCTCAAATCGCCCGTCGTGATTCAAGCGCAAGCAGCGGCGGCTTCCAGATAGTGCAACGACGGATCGACGGCTTCCACATTGTCCATGACGTGACTCTGGGCAACGAACAAGTCCTTCCAGCCATCGTTATCGAAATCCTCCAGGCGCATCCCCCAGCCTGAGCTTCCCGCCGACAGGGAGCCAAGGCCGCTCTCCAGGCTGCGATAGCTGAAGGACCCGTTCCCGTCGTTGTGGTAGACGGCATACATCTGCCGTGCAAGGTCGGTGACAATAATGTCTGGCCGGCCATCGTTATCGTAATCGCGGAAATCCACACCCATGCCGGCATAAGGCTTGCCGTCGTCGGTAAGAGATACGCCGGCTTCCAACGCTCGCTCCGTAAATGTTCCGTTCCCATTGTTGTGAAACAAAAACTGCTCCATGCCATCGTTCGCAACGAAAATATCGGGAAAGCCGTCGCCGTCGTAATCGTTGAAAGCCACGCCCAGCGATCGGCCTTTGTGTGCGGAAATTCCGGAGCGCTGGCTGACATCTTCAAACGTGCCGTCTCCGCGATTTCGATACAGGATGTTGGTGGTAGCGGGAAACTCGCCGGGAGGGCAATAGGTCTGCCGGGCGCAGACTTTGCTGTGCTGAAAATCCCAGTCCATGTAGCGCGTCACGAACAGGTCAAGATGCCCGTCGTTGTCGTAATCGAAGAAGCCGGCCGAAACCGACCAACCTACTGCCGCGACACCGGCCTTTTGCGTGACATCCGTGAACGTTCCATCGCCGTTATTGTGGTACAGAATGTTCTTGCCGTAGCTCGTCACGTACAAGTCGGTGTAACCATCGTTGTCGTAATCGGCCGCCGCGACGCCCATGCCATAGTTTCCGTCTCCCGCTTTCGCCAGGCCAGCCGCTTCCGTCACGTCGGTGAAAGTGCCGTCACGATTCTGCCGGTAAAGACGATTCCAATAGCGAGGATCTGAGCGGTGAAAGTTTTCAGGCGTTTGCATCGGGTCGGTGAGGCGGCCGCTGTTCACTACGAAGATGTCCATCAGACCGTCGTTGTTGTAGTCAAGCAGAGCGACACCGCCGCCCATGGTCTCGATGAGATATTTCCGCGGTGTTGGCGAATTCTGATGGACGAAATCAAATCCACTGGGCAGAGTGACATTGAAGATGGCTACTCCGCAGCCCAGAGCACAGACCGCACATAGCAGAGGGTTCAACAAGTGCTTGATCCTCAGGGAGAACTCACATTATCGTGCATACGATTTCTTTCAGGCAGCTTTAGAATGGACTGAGGAGCATTCTATGGCCGCAAACCCGGTTCACCGGATGACTGTGGAGGAGTTTCGCCGCCTTCCCGATTCCATCGGCGATTACGAATACGAGCTTCATTACGGAGAACTGGTCCCGTTGACCCGGCCTAAGCTGAAACACCACATCCTGCAATCCCGCTTGCGCGATCTGCTTCGAACGCACGCTCCTGCCAGCAGCTTTCTCGAGTATGAAGTCGCTTTCCGGGCGATCCCTGAATACGACATTCGAGTGGCCGACGTAGCGTTTGTGTTCCCGGAGCGCTGGAAGGAAGCGGACCCGGAAGACAATATCCGCGGCGCCCCCGATTTAGTAATCGAGATTTTGTCTCCTTCTAACACCGCGCGAGAGATGTACGACAAAGAACAACTTTGTCTCGCAAATGGCTGCCAGGAATTCTGGGTTGTTGATGAAAACGCGCGTTACGCTCGAGTAGCGCACGCGAACGGCCCGAGCGCTATCTACCGTGTGGGCCAGAGGATTCCTCTACAGGTGCTGGGTAGCGATGCTTCCGTCTCTGTCGACGACTTATTTGCCTGAAGGAAATTAAAAAGTTGCACGGCCGATCAAGATAATCCCGAGCGCGTATGCAGTCAGCATAACCGTGATTAGGCGATTTGTTCCTGCCGGAGCAGCTCGGAACTCCCGCCATACGAAAATGCCCCACAGGGCGGCTATTAGCGTCGCACCCTGACCGAGCGCGTAAGAGATTGCCGGGCCCGCCACCCCGGATGCAATGACGTTCAGGCCCAGCGCAATCATCCAGATAACGCCTCCCAAAATGCCGGTCCAATGCAGCCCCGGCCGCGCCCCCAAGTAATCGGAGAATCGTGAGCCACGGGAGCGCATGAACCAGAAATTGATTGGTATGCTGCTGATGACGACGCCGATACCGAAGAACAGAAGCGCCGTATAGGGGGTAAGCATCCCCGGCCGGATTGGCTGCGAATTAAACGCGGGAGAAATGGCGCGCATGAGCTGCGGATAAAAGAAGCCCATCAGGAGCCCTGCAATAATCGCGAATGCCAATCCGGAACTCTTTCGAGATTCGGGTCCTTTCGCCATCCGGCGATGGGCGATTGCGGAGACGATCATTGCGATCAGAATCAAGCACACGCCACAGAAGATTAGAGCCGGGTTGCCTTTCGGCGCCTGAACGTAGCTCGCTGCGGTTCCGATGATCAGCGCCAGGCCGATTCCAACCGGAAATGCAACCGCCATACCTGCGGCATCGATCGCAGCGACAAGAAGAATATTCGCCAGATTGAACAGTGCTCCGCTGGCAATTGCCTGCCACTCCGGGCCGCTCGAAGCTGTTCCCAAATTCGAAAATGCGGAGGTCCCGGCAGAGCCAAATGCGCCCAGCGTCACACAGAACAGAACGCCTGTTAGCGCGACTCCGATCGCATAATCCCAATAAAACAGTTCAAACGGCCAGCGCTCTTTACCAGCGAGCTTTTGCGTGTTGGCCCAGGAACCCCACCCGATCATGGTGATGACGCACAGAAGGATAGCCATTCCCGAAGTGTTAACGGTAAACATGTTTGTCAGTTTTGCGAACGGGCCGATGCAAGCAACTCTTCCACTTGCGAGCGGACCGGCATCGAACTAATCGCGCCCGGCCGGGTTACGGAGAAGGCCGCGGCGGCATTCGCAAATCGGATCGCTTCGAACATTTTCAGTCCGTCCGCCAGACCCACTGTGAGCGCTGCGTTGAAGGTGTCTCCCGCTGCCGTTGTATCCACGGCCCGAACGGGGAAGCCGCGAATTTCTGTCATTTCCGGCCCGTTCGCCATTAAACATCCGAGCGCTCCCATTTTGACGATGACCGTTTCTGCGCCATCAGCCTGCAACTGCCGTGCGGCACGCTCTGCCTGGGCCATTGTCTCAATTGATTCGGTTGAGCGGATCAGAAATCCGGCTTCTGTCTGATTCGGAGTCAAAATACTTGTCGAGCGAAGCAACTCGTCCGGCAACTCATGAGCGGGCGCAGGATCGAGAATGGTAGTCACTCCCTTCGCGTGAGCGGCTTTCATGGCAGCGGTCACTGATGCCATCGGAATTTCCAGTTGGCACAGCAGAAAGTCGCCCGCCTCAAGGTGCTGGACTGTTTTCAGTGCAAACGTGACGGAGACTTCGGCGTTAGCTCCAGGAGAGATCACGATGATGTTTTCGCCGTTCGGAAGAACAAAAATGACTGCGCTTCCAGTTGCCGTATCCGACGTTTCCACTGCCTCTGCATTCACCCGCGCCCGCTGTAACTCTTCCAACAGGCGATGGGCGAAAACGTCCGCTCCGATCATGCCCGCAAGTGCAGCCTCACCCCCCAGCAGGGCAGCGGCGCAGGCCTGATTGGCGCCCTTGCCCCCGGCGTAGATTTGAAGATCCTCGCCCTTGAGCGTCTCGCCCGGCTTCGGTATTCGAGGAACGCGTTGAACTAAATCGATATTCAGACTCCCAAGGACCAGAATCCGTTTGCGGCGCGTGCCGGTACGGTCATAACTCAGGGCCATCAGAAGCAGTTTCCCATGCCAAGGCGTACGGGAAGTCACCGTCCCAGCACGGCGGCTGATAATAGCTCTGGACGTGCAGGAACAAAAATCGAATATTCAAGACCTAAGACGGTGCGCATGACGCGGAGTGTTCGCTGTCCGTTCCTTGTTTTGGGTGCTTATTTGTCCTTGATATTGACTTTAAACGGCCAGGTACAAAGCAACCCAGACCAGCAATCCCAGAATCCTCAAAATCCGCCGGCACGAGGCGGGGAAATTCCTCGCCAGGAAGAGAACAAAGCTCCCGAAACACCGGTGCGCCAGGAGCGCTGGAACCTGTACTGGCAGGCAACTTCCATCGGCCAATATCACGGCACGTTTCCCTCCACGTATGAGGGCCCGTTCAGCTTGCAGAATTACCCGGAACGCGACGTGTCTCTCACCACCACGCTGTTCTTCGGACTTCGGCTAGATCAGAACACCCAGCTCTATTTCGATCCTGAAATCGCGGGTGGCAGAGGATTCAGCGGCGTGAATGGTCTGGCGAACTCTTCAAATGGCGAGCTGCCGCGCATCGCCACCGCCACGCCCAGGCCATATCTGGCCAGACTCTATCTCTCGCATGATTTCGGTTTTGGCAATGAGAAAGAGTCCTTCGAAAGCGAGGAGAATCAACTTGCAGGCGAACGCCCCATGACCCGTTACACGGTTGTCGTGGGACGCTTCACTTTAACGGATTTCTTCGATAACAATCGCTACAGCCATGATCCGCGGACTCAGTTTATGGGTTGGGCTGTCATGTACAACGGTGCCTGGGATTACCCGGCGGACGTTCGCGGCTATACGTGGGGATGGGTGCATGAATTTCATACCAGTAAGTGGTCCCTCCGATACGCCAGCGCCGCTATGCCGAAGGTTGCTAATGGGCTTCGGCTCGACCACAGAATTCTTCGGGATCGCGGCGATGTCGTCGAAGGCGAGTATCGCTACGAGCTTCGGAAGCACCCCGGCGCTGTGCGGCTGCTCGAATACCAGAATCATGCGAACGCAGGTACATACAGCGAAGCAATCCAGTTGGCAAAGAAAACTGGTGGCGTGCCCGAGATCACGGCAACCCGTCGCGTGGGAACTCTTAAATACGGGTTTGGATTGAATGCTGAGCAGGAAATCACAAAGGACATCGGCATTTTTGCGCGATTGGGATGGAACGATGGAAAGACCGAGAGCTTTGCCTTCACAGCTATCGACCGCCTGGCAACCGGAGGCGTGTCAATAACAGGACAACGATGGCATAGGCCGTTCGATACAGTTGCGACCGAACTCACTGTAAGCGGACTCTCAGCCGTACACGCAGAGTACCTTGCGCTAGGCGGACACGATTTTCTCATTGGGGACGGGCGTCTTCAGTACGGACCGGAATACGTGTCAGAAAGCTACTACAGTGCCCGGCTCTTTCCTGGATTCTTCGCGAGTTTGGATCTCCAGCATGTCGCCAACCCCGCTTACAATCAGAACCGCGGGCCGGTTTGGATCTCGTCGATACGGCTCCATTGGGAACTCGGTAAACAGAGCTTCTCAAAAGCAAACCCTTGAGCGAAAACAATATTGAAGTATCGACTTGACAACCGTGGCGCCTTTGCCCATATAGCAGGGTCTGGATCGATATCGCACTCACGCGACTTCGCGCCTCGTCCCGACGCTCGGATCGAGGGCAAGATCCGGATTGGCAGCCTCGCAGTTATCGCAGTTATTGCAAGGTCCCGTGAAGGTGTCTCCGAAATACCGCAGCAGGTGTTCGCGCCGGCATTTACTGGTATCGGCGTACTCCTGCATTTGCCGCAGCCGCTCCCGGTTTGCTTCCCTCCTTCGCTCTTGTTCTTCGGAAGCGGCCTCAGCGGCTTCCTTCACGTCCGCGCCGTCGGCTAACTGCACCTCACCGGCCGGCAGCACTTCCAGCGCTCCGACATCTTCCAGGCGGTGAATTGCGCTCACCAGTTTGCCTTCCGAAAGATTGCTCTGCTCTGAGATTTCCGCTGGCCCGACGGGGCCCTCCTGGTCCGCGATCGCGTCCGCCACCTGTTCTATCTGATCAGGTTCGAGTTTGCCTTCGCTGCTCCGGAATTTCTGAACCCCGAGATCTTCCTTACGAAAAAACAATACCGCTTCGGCTTTGTTCCCGTCGCGTCCGGCTCGGCCAATTTCCTGGTAATACGAATCGAGTGAATCGGTAACATCGTAGTGATAAACAAATCGGACATCTGATTTGTCGATACCCATGCCGAACGCATTGGTGGCCACGATGACCTCTGCATCCCCACCCATGAACTCCTCCTGGATACTGTGCCGCTCCGATGCTTTCAGGCCACCGTGATAGTAAACGGCGCGAACGCCTTCTCCATCAAGTAGCCGCATGATTTCTTCCGCACTCTTGCGTGTAGCAACGTAAACAATTCCCGGCTTGTCCGTCCACCGGATGCGGTGCACCAGAGCCTGCATTTTCTCCTCTTCAGTCTCAAACCGGTCTACCCGCAAATAAATATTCGGCCTGTCAAATCCGTGAACGAAAATCTTCGGCTTTCGCATGCCGAGGCGCTGGACGATTTCATCCCGAACCATCGAGGAGGCGGTTGCCGTGGTTGCCAGGACAACGGGACGGCCGAGCCGCTCCACCGCCGCCCCGAGCTGCAGGTAATCCGGCCTGAAATCGTGCCCCCATTCGCTGATGCAATGGGCTTCGTCAACTACAAATAGCGAGATGTGCGCCTTCTGAAGCGCCGCCATCGTCTCCTCTTTACGAAGCTGTTCCGGGGCGAGAAAGATGAACTTTTCCGTACCTTCCTCAATCTTTTCGAACATGTCGCGCGTTTCCGAAACTTTCTGAGTGGAGTTAATCACCACGGCTTCGGCGCCGTTCTGTTCGTTGATTGAATCCACCTGATCTTTTTGCAGCGCGATTAGCGGCGAAATCACGAGAGTCGCGCCATCCATCAGAGATCCGGCAATCTGGTAAATCGCGGATTTACCAGATCCGGTGGGCATCACCACGAGGCAGTCATGCCCACCCAGAAGTGCCCGCACACCTTCCTCCTGAGCGGGGCGGAGGGATTCCAGCCCGAAGTTCTTCCGGGCGGTTTCAGCGATTTTACTGGATCTATTTTGCTTTTTTGGAGTTGTCTTCTTTGCCGGTTTCCGGCGCGATCTGGTTGCCATCTACGATGGTGGACCGTTCGGACGCACCGCGTGTTGCATCGGAATTCTTGCAAGTAGGGTGCGGTGCGAGGCGCTATTCGCCAGGGTGGAGAGCTATTCCTGCGCGGTCATCTGCTGATCGGAATCGCGCCAGGCGCTGATTTTCAGGCGGCGGCAAACCCAGCAGAGATCATCAGTGCTTTGCGGTCCTGTCAATGGAGCGCACGATGCGCCACAAACCGCGCAGCGCTTCCTGGGTGTGGGCCGCTCCGCTTCTACCGACTTCTTCGCCAGCTCCAAGATCTCCGGCGAGATGATTGGTTCCGGCAATAGTTTCTTTTTCATTCCTGCTTCCACTATAAAACAATGTTGGGGATCGGATCGGGCATGCCTCGCATTCGAAGCCACGCCCAGCACCGCGCTATGACTCGGCAAAGGCGCCGTTGAGCTTCGCATAAGTTTCACCGAGGCTTTCCGGTAGCACACGCGTCTCTGCGACAGTGGTCATAAAATTTGCGTCACCCGCCCACCGCGGCAGGACATGCAAGTGGATGTGCTGCTCTATACCTGCGCCCGCGGCTTCGCCGAGATTCATGCCGAGATTCAGGCCGTCGGGTATATAAATGCTGCGCAGAACGGCTTCCGCGCGGCGAGCCATGCGCATCAGCTCTTCGGCCGCTGCTTCGCTTGCCTCAGAAAGCCTGGATACATGCTCATACGGCGCAATCATCAGGTGCCCGCTACTGTAGGGATAGCGGTTGAGGATTACAAAGGCAAGCCTGCCGCGGTAGACAACCAGGTTTTCCGGATCGGCTTTTGAAGCGGCGGCGGCGCAGAAAATGCACTGCCGCGATTCCTTCTTCTCTTTCATGTATGTGGAGCGCCACGGTGTCCACAAGCGCTGCATGAAAATTGCTAGGAATTGCTCGCGGTGGGGCCACTGCCGTTTGATTCCGGTTCCGGAGGCGTTACAGCGTTCGGCTCTTCCGAAGAAGCAGTGTGATTCACGAGGTCGCGCAACTCCTTACTCGGCTTGAAAAATGGGATGCGCTTGGATGGCACTTCCACTCGCGAGCCCGTCTTCGGATTTCGCCCCACACGCGGTTGCCGCTGCCGCGTACGGAAGCTGCCAAATCCGCGGATCTCAATCTTCTCCCCCTTGTGGAGGCTGTTCACGATGCTGTCGAAAATGGTTTCCACGATGGTCTCAGAGTCCTTCCGGGTCATCTCAACTACTTTCGACACTTCCTCGATCAGCTCCGCCTTGGTCATTGCGTTATTTCCCTGTTATCTTCTCTTCTGATTCTTGATGCTTAATCACGTCGCCCACCGTGCTTGTAGCCGCGGCAGCCTGGCGCCGGTAATCCTGCAACCGGTTGCGTTCATCATCTTCGGTAGCGGCGCGCAGGCTTAGCCCAATCCGCCTCTGCCCCTCATTCATTTTGACGATCTTGAAGTTGAACTCTTGCCCGACCTGCAATGCGGGCTCATCTCCCTGTCCTGCCTTGGCATTATTCCGTCGCTTCCCCTCATCCCCAGCAACCTCGCTCCGATGGCAGAGTCCTTCAACGCCGGGCGTTAGTTCTACGAATACTCCGAACGGTGCTGACCGCGATACCCGGCCTTTCAATGTGTCCCCAAGCTGGTGTGTCCGGAAAAACGTCTCCCAGGCATCAGGTTGCAGTTGTTTAATGCCAAGCGACAAGCGGCGATTCGGCGCATCAATGTTCAGAATCACGGCTTGCACAATCTGGCCCTTCTTGACCAGTTCCGAGGGATGCTTTATGTGAGCCGTCCAGGACATGTCGGAGACATGCACCAAGCCGTCGATTCCTTCTTCGATCTCAATAAATGCGCCGAAATCGGCCAATTTCCTCACACGCCCTTCCACCACCGATCCGATGCTGTAACGGTCTGCAACAGTCGTCCACGGATCAGCTTCCAGTTGCTTGATCCCCAACGAAATCCGCCGTTCCTTTGGCCTGATGTCCAGAACCACAGCCTCAACCTGGTCACCTGCCTTCACCACCTTCGCGGGATGCTTCATGCGGCGGCTCCAGGTCATTTCAGAGATGTGTATCAGACCCTCCACGCCCGGTTCCAGTTCAACAAAAGCGCCGTAATCCGTTACGCTGACAATGCGTCCGATCACCCGGCTTTGCGGAGGATAATGCGCTTCAATGTCGATCCACGGGTCGGGGCGCATCTGCTTCAGGCCAAGGGAAATCCGCTCCTTCTCGCGATCGAATTTAAGAACTTTGACGGTGATCTGCTGACCCACCTGCACCACTGCCGATGGATGGGTAATGTTTCCGTAGCTCAAATCGCTGACGTGCAGCAGGCCGTCAATGCCGCCCAAGTCGACGAAGGCACCGTAGTCGGTCAGGTTCTTTACCGTCCCGGTGACCTCAGCGCCTTCATGGATGTTCGCGAGCGCCTGCGTTTTGCGCGCGACCAGTTCGCTCTCTAGCAGAATGCGGCGCGAGACCACTGCATTCCCGCGACGCCGGTTAAATTTGAGAACCCGTACCTCAAGCTCCTGGCCGATATAAGCATCTAGGTTGTGTATCGGGCGAACTTCCACCTGCGAACTCGGAAGAAATGCGACCACTCCGATATCAACTGTCAAGCCACCCTTAATTTTATTGATGACTTTCCCGGTGACAGGCGTCCCTTGGGCCGCGGCCTTCTCCAAATTTTCCCAGATCTGCCGCCTATGAGCTCTCTCATACGAGAGCAGGATGTAGCCTTCAATCGGAATGCCGTTGCGATCGATCATGACTTCGATCACGTCACCGGCTTTCACGGATGGCCTGCCCTCCGCAAGTGGAAACTGCTCTGCGGGAACCAGTCCCTCGGTCTTGCGCCCAATATCGACGATCACTTCCTTGTCCGAAACACTGAGGACGTGACCGTGGAGAATCTCGCCCTCATGTGCGAAGTGACTGCTGTAGTCGTCTAGAAACGCCTGGTAGTCGGAACTCTCGGCGGCTCCCGGCGTCTCAACGTATTCGTCAGATGGACCGGCCATGATTGTCATTCCTGAATCGTCGCTCCGTGCGCGAGAAACTATCCGGGTGCAACCTTGCCCCTCCAGAACCGCTCAGATACGCCCAGTTTGCGCGTCAACTCATTGATAGTTCAGTACTTCAGAACTATAGCCGACCATTTCGAGGATGTCAACCGGTACTCTGGAGGAGCTTTCTCAGAGTTCCTTCACCATAAATGCCTCGCTTTGGCGGAAAGTTGCCAAAGTCGCGTGTTCCAGACCGCCTACCGTCATATATACTGAAGGTGCTGCAGATTAAGTACTGCACTCCGGAGAACGTTCATGATTGAAGGTTTGCTACAACCCACCCACCTGCTTATCATTCTGATAGTGGCGCTGTTTATCTTTGGCCCCAAGAAGCTGCCAGAACTGGGACAGGGTCTCGGCAAGGGCATTCGTTCGTTCCGCGACAGCATGAAAGCTGGTTCGGATGAAGCCGAGAAAATCGAGACGCCGGTCACTCAGAATACGGAAACTCACAAGTAGCTCAACGCTCAGTTTAGCCGCCTTGACATCTTGTCCGACGGATCTGTGCCTCCGAATTCCCTCCGTACTGCCGACTTTTCCTTAGAAACCGTACTCTCGGTATTTTTAGCAGTTGGCCGCTGCGCCATATCGAAAGAGGTTTCATTTTACTTGACCCGTAACGCAGAAATTTTTGCACCTGCCGGAAAGATTTGCTGCGCCCAGGTTGTGCGTGCTTGGTGAACACCCCGATCGGACATAGGACCATTCGAATCGGAAATACTTGATTCGGTTGAGATTCCTTCACCTTATTCACTCAGCTCCGCCGTTTCGACGCTCCTGGCCCCAAAACTGCCTACTCCTATGCCGTAGGTGATATGCAATCACCAACTTAGATGGTCGCAACAGGTCATCGACTCTCATCTGCCTCGGGCTTAGAGAGAAAAGGATTTAACCAATTTTTTAGGAGCGGTGGAACCACATGACAACTGAAGAATATGGCAAGGCGTACCAACGAGGATTTAATCTCACAGTACGGTTCTTGGTGTCGCGGGGACTATCCTATGATGCGGCATTGGATACAGCACAAGCGGCATGGGCGAAGGGCTGGGAACGCAGAGAGCAACTTCGGGATCCGAACCTGGTGCTGACCTGGACCAACAGTATCGCGCTCAACATACACAGAACTTTTCTCCGGCGCGAACCCCAAACCCAGACTCTCCCTGAATTACAGGCGCCTCCCCGCATGAACGTCGCTGCGATCGACGTAAAGCGCATTCTCAACGAATGCAAGCCGAACGATCGTGTGGTTCTCGAAGGTCACTACATTGAAGGCTACAAGGTACAAGAAATTGCCCGCCAGCACGGCTGGTCAGAGACTGCGGTGCGGATCCGTTTGCTTCGAGCCCGCAGAAGCGTTGAACGCCGCTTAAGCCGCCCAAAGCACGCCCGCCTCCGAAATCTCGCGGAGAAGACAAAAAAGGCTCTGGCTGGCGCGCTTGAAGTCTCAAGTTTGGAATCGGCCAAAGTAGCATAGGCCTCGGTGGCGCACCCCGGTTAGCCTGCCGTGGTGAACAGACCGGGGCGCATGCCCCGGCTACAACAATTCCACAGCGCTGAAAAAGAACGGTATCTCTTCCTTCGCCGTTTCTGCCGCATCCGATCCATGCACTGAATTCCGTTCGATGTTCGCCGCGAACCGTTTCCGAATTGTGCCCTCGGCGGCATTTTCGGGATTTGTCGCGCCCATGGTTTCCCGCCACTTTACGATTGCATTCTCGCGCTCCAACGCAAGCAGGACCACTGGTCCCTCCGTCATGAACGTAACCAGACCGGGGAAAAAGGGGCGGGCTTTATGGACCGCGTAAAACGCTTCCGCTTCATTTTTTGCAATTCGGCGCATCTTCATGCCTAGAATGCGAAAGCCATTCTGCTCAATAATGGTCAAGATCTCGCCGGCATGTCCGTCCGCTACGGCATCCGGCTTGATCATGCCGAAAGTACGCTCCAAAGCCATTCAAAATTTCCTTTACGTGTTAATGTGTTGCTGCGCCGAGAGCCTGCTGCATTTTCTCGCCCATCAATGCGGGTGAGGGGCACACAAAAATTCCGGCATTGGCCATGGCCGAGAGCTTGTCCTCTGCTTTGCCCGATCCGCCCGAAATAATCGCGCCCGCATGGCCCATGCGCCGTCCCGGAGGCGCGGTCTGTCCGGCGATGAAGCCCACCACCGGCTTTCTCACGTGAGCTTGCACGTAAGCCGCCGCTGTTTCCTCCGCGCTTCCGCCGATTTCGCCGATCATGATAATTGCGTGCGTGTCCGCATCCGCATTAAACAACTTGATCGCTTCAGTAAAGCTTGTGCCGATAATCGGATCGCCGCCGATTCCAATACACGTTGACTGTCCGATGCCGAGTTTCGTCAACTGTCCTACTGCCTCATACGTCAGGGTTCCTGACCGGGACACGATGCCCACATTACCGGGTTTGTGAATGTGCCCTGGCATGATCCCAATCTTGCATTTCCCAGGTGTGATTACGCCGGGGCAGTTCGGGCCTACCAGCCGCGTTCCAGGCTTCATTTTCAGATACGCCCAGACCCGTTCCATATCATTTACCGGAATGCCTTCCGTGATGCACACCACCAGCGGCAGACCGGCATCAGCCGCTTCCATGATGGCGTCCGCTGCGAAAGGCGGTGGAACAAATATGACCGACGCGTTTGCCCCGGTGGCTTTAACCGCCTCTTCTACGGTGTTGAAAACCGGCCGGTCCAGATGTTTCTGACCACCTTTTCCGGGCGTCGTTCCGCCCACCACTTTTGTGCCGTAATTAATCGCCTGCTGCGCGTGAAACGTGCCCTCGCGGCCGGTAAAGCCCTGGAAAAGAACCTTTGTGTTTTCGTCGATAAGTACGCTCATTTAGCCAGCCTCACCACTTTCTCCGCAGCGTCTTTCATCCCTTCCGCCACCGTAAAGTTGAAACCGGATTCGGTCAAAATCTTCCGTCCCAATTCAACGTTGGTGCCTTCCATGCGGACCACGATGGGAATCTTGATCTCTAATTCGCGCGCTGCCGAAACAACGCCATTCGCCAGCGTGTCACAGCGCAGAATGCCGCCAAATATATTGATCAGCACGGCCTTCACGCTGGGGTCGGACAGCAGGATACGAAACGCGTTTTTCACCTGCTCCGCGCTGGCACCGCCGCCCACATCCAAAAAATTCGCTGGCTGCCCTCCCGCGTATTTGATGATGTCCATGGTCGCCATCGCCAAACCCGCGCCGTTCACCATGCAAGCGATGTTGCCTTCCAGCTTGATGTAGTTCAGGCCGAAGCGCGATGCCTCCACTTCCAGTGGGTCTTCCTCATGCAAATCGCGCAGTTCCATAAGATCCTTGTGGCGGTAGAGCGCGTTATCGTCCAAATTGATCTTTGCGTCGAGCGCATAGACCTTCCCGTCTTTGGTCAGGATGAACGGGTTGATCTCGGCAAGCGATCCATCAATCGCCTCATAAGCCTTCGATAGCGCGATCATCGCTGCCGCCGCGGCATTCGCGCTTGAGGCGGGAATGCCCATTCCGAAGGCCAGTTTGCGCGCCTGGAAGGGCTGTAGCGGTTGCCCCGGAATCAGGGGCTCTCGCAAAATCAGCTCGGGAGTCGTCGCGGCAACTTCCTCAATCTCCATGCCGCCCGCTTTTGATGCCATGAATATGGTTTCGCCCAAAGCGCGATCCAGAACCAGACCCAGATAGAGCTCACGCTCAATCGGCAAGGTTTCTTCAATCAGCAATCGCTGCACGACTCGCCCTTCCGCACCCGTCTGATGCGTCACCAGAGTCATGCCCAGCATCTTCTTCGCGATCTCAGCCGCCTCTGCAGCATTCTTTGCAATCTTCACGCCGCCGCCCTTGCCGCGTCCGCCGGCGTGGATCTGCGCTTTAACTACTACGCTGCCGCCCAACTTCTTGGCCGCTGCCTCAGCCTCCTCGACGGTGTAAACCACCTCTCCGCGCGGCACAGGGACATCATATTTGGCGAGAATCGCCTTCGCCTGATACTCGTGGATCTTCATAAATGAATGCGGTGCTCAGAGACGCACACTTCAGCGCCCCAGGCCAAAGGCTAGTGTAACTCGCTCGATGGCGTGACTAAATTCAGTTCGACAAAATCGAAACAGGCTTCCTACGGCTATAACCCCGCTCCACTCTGCTGTAGTAGCTTGGCGATCAGACCCGTCCAGCCGGTTTGGTGGCTGGCGCCCAGACCCTTGCCGAAGTCGCCATGGAAGTACTCGAAAAACAGGGTGTAGCAGCTAAATTGCGGGTCTGTTTGGAACAGAGCATTATCTCCGTAAATTGGCCGGCGCCCATCTTTGTCGGGCAGGAACAAGGCCGAAAGCCGCTGCGAGAGCAGCCGCGCGGCCTGCCGCAAGCTAACCCGCTGCCCGGAGCCCGTGGGAAATTCCAGGGTGAACGAATCGCCGTAATAATGATCCAGCCGCTGCAGTGTCTCGATCAGCAGGAAATTCATCGGGAACCATACCGGCCCGCGCCAATTTGAATTACCGCCGAATGTTCCCGTTTCCGATTCCGCCGGTTCATAACCGACTTTGAGAGTGGCTCCGTCGATAGGTAATACAAAAGGATGGTCCTTGTGATAGCGCGACATTGAGCGGATCCCGAAAGGCGACAGAAATTCGCTTTCCTCAAATATCCGCTGCAGCATCCGTTCCACGCGAGGGCGATTCACCACTGAAAGCAGCCGCCGCTGCTCAATTCCGCCGTGTGTCATGGAGGCCAGTCCTTCCGTCAGATCCTGGCGGTTATTAATGAACCATTGCATCCGCTTTTTGAACCCCGGGTGACTGTCGATAACTTGCTCGTCGAGTGTGGCGGCCGCAAAAATTGGAACAATGCCCACCAGCGAACGAATTCGCAGCATTAGATGCTTCCCGTCACCGATGCGCAGGCGATCGTAATAAAATCCATCTTCTTCGTCCCACAACCCCGAGCCCTCGTAATGGTTAATGGCATCCGCGATGTATAGGAAGTGCTCGAAAAATTTACTCGCGATATCTTCGTAGGTGGCGTCTACGGTCGCAAGCTGAAGCGCAATTTTCAGCATGTTGAGGCAATACATTGCCATCCAGCTTGAGCCGTCTGATTGTTCCAGAAGCCAACCTTTGGGCAGCACTGCGTCTCGATCGAATATTCCGATGTTGTCGAGTCCCAGAAACCCGCCTTCGAAAATATTCGCTCCTTCAGAATCCTTCTGATTCACCCACCAGGTGAAGTTCATCAGAAGCTTGTGAAATACGCTTTCAAGGAAGGCGTGATCCGGCTTCCCCTTGATACGTTGATCAATTTTGAAAACGCGCCAGGCAGACCAGGCGTGCACTGGCGGATTTACATCGCCGAAGGCCCATTCGTAGGCGGGGATTTGCCCATTCGGATGCATGTACCATTCGCGCAGAAGGAGAGAAAGCTGGGTCTTTGCGAAATCCGGGTCAACCGGGGCAATCGCCATCATGTGGAAGGCCAGATCCCAGGCCGCATACCACGGGTACTCCCACTTGTCCGGCATGGAAATCACGTCTTCATTGAAGAGCTGTTTCCACTTGTGATTCCGGCCGTGTTTGCGCTGCTCTGGCGGTTTGGGCATGGTTTCGTCGCCTTTCAGCCATGTCTCGATCACGAAGTGATAGTACTGCTTGCTCCAGAACATGCCGGCAAAGGCCTGCCGTTGTACCTGACGCGCCTCCTGACTCAATCCCTGCGACAGTTGTGAATAGAAATCCGAAGATTCCTGGATACGTTCCTCAAACGTTTTGTCCCAATCGCCGGGCGGCAAATCCGCAGAGCCGGCGCGCGATAGCCTGAAGTGAAAGGCCGCCTGTTGTTTGCTCGCCAGGGTCAGAGGATAAAGCGCACAGGCTTTTGTACCTTGATGCTGCGGGTTGACTGCATCACGCCGACCCCGGATCAGAAATTCATTTACCGCGTCTTTATAAAAAATATTCTCTCCGCGCCATCCCCAGATACGTTCCGTGTTCGTTTCGTTTTCCGTGAACAGAAGTTCAGGGCTGCCATCCAGCTCAAGCACAAATGTTCCCAGCGCGGGGTGCGCGGCTTCTATTACTGCTGATTCCGCTTTCCGAAGGCGCGGTTTCGCAGCCCCATCGTGATGTGTGGTCCAGCTCCAGATATTCCGGAACCAAATCGTTGGAAGAAATGTGATGCTCGCGGTTTCCGGTCCGCGATTCACGATGGTAATGCGGATCAGAATATCATCTACATCGTTCTTCGCGTATTCGGCAAATATATCGAAATACCGGCTCTCGTTAAAGAGGCCGGTGTCTTCCAGTTCAAATTCCGGATCCATTCGCGTACGCCGCCGGTTCTCGCTAACAAGCTGGTCGTAGGGAAACGACGCCTGGGGATATTTGTAGAGTCCTTTCAGGTACGAGTTGGTGGGAGTAGCGTCCAGGTAATAATAAATCTCCTTCACGTCTTCGCCATGATTGCCCTCGCGGCCCGTTAAGCCGAAAAGGCGTTCCTTCAAGATCGGGTCTTTGCCGTTCCAGAACGCCAGTGCGAAACAGAGGTATTGATGGTTATCACAGATGCCGAGAATGCCGTCTTCAGTCCACCGGTACACGCGGGAGCGGGCGTGATCGTGCGGGAAATATTCCCAGGCCGTCCCCTCAGGACTGTAATCTTCGCGGACCGTGCCCCATGCCCGTTCCGCCAGATAGGGCCCCCAACGCTTCCAGTGCTTTATGCGGGATTCATCTTCGGCCAGACGCCGCTGCTCCGCATCGGTGCTTGCGCGAGTGGGCATGCACGGTCAGTATATGCGAGGCGTTTATGATTGTCGCGCACACCACCGGCGTGGGCTGGAAAACAGGCCTCAGCGCAAAGGTGACGAGAGTACTCGCACACGTAGAAACGACGAATTCTACCGTCGGATAAAAGTTGCGCCAAGAAAGTGGGCATGACATAGAATATCTATGTCATGCCCAACGCTTCCACGCGCGACGAGATTCCGCCCGGGACGCTGGATCTCCTGATCCTCAAAACCCTGGACCGCGACGGCGAGCTGCACGGTTTCCAAATAGCGGATTCTATTCAGGCCCTCTCAGAGGACGTCCTCCAGGTTGAGGAAGGCTCGCTGTATCCAGCTCTGCAACGCATGTTGATGAAAGGGTGGCTCACCGGGGAATGGGGGAAAACGCCCGAAAACCGTCGTGCCCGCTACTACCGCCTGACACGCGACGGCCGCAAGCAGCTTCAGCTCAATCTTTCGCGTTATGCGCGTGTGAGTGCCGCTATCGGTCGAGTACTGCATCCCGCCTGAGGTTAGCGATATGTCATTCCGTGAATTGACAAGGCGTTTCGGGTTTCTGCTGGACCGGCAACGCCGCTTCGACGATCTGGAATCGGAGATGCGTCTCCATCGCGAGCTTCGTATAGCAAAGTTGCAGCGCGAGGGTGTGGCAAACGAACAAGCCGTTTACTTGGCTGAACGGCGGTTTGGAAACAAGACTCTGATAAAGGAGATATCTGCAGATATGTGGGGCTGGACCTGGATTGATGACGCAATCAAAGACCTGAGATACACGGTAGAATCCTGCGCCAGAACCTGCTGTTCTCCGCTGTCGCTGTGTTGACCCTCGCTCTTGGAATTGGGGCAAACACCGCAATATTCAGCGTCATAAACGCCGTTTTGATGCGTACTCTGCCGGTGGAGGATCCCCAGCAGCTCTTCTATGTGCACGTCCTGCCCGGCCAGCCCGAGGGTGCGGGCAACACAGGCAACAGCAACTCCTCCTTTAGTGAATATGTCTTCGAGCAGCTCCGCGCCCAGCACCAGGCTTTTTCGAGCTTGATCGCTTATGTTCCTGCCGGTTTCAATAAGATTGCAGTGCGCGCCGGCGCCACTCCGGAGGAAGCCGCAGTCGATATGGTGAGCGGCAATTTCTTTTCGGGCCTCGGCGTGCGCTCCACTTGCGGACGCACGCTAACTATGGCGGACGAGAAGGATCACGCCGGTGTCGCCGTTTTGAGCTATGGATTCTGGAGCCGCCGCTTTGCGCAGAACTGTTCTGTAATCGGTCAGCCTCTCTACGTCAAGGGTGTTCCTTTCACCATCGTGGGTGTGGCGGCCAGAAGGTTCTCTGGTATTGAAAGTAATCCGACCGATGTCTGGATCCCGCTCCAGAACCGGCCCGAGTTGAACGCCTGGGGTTCGGCGGGCGATAACTATTACGCGGCCCCGAACTGGTGGTGCCTGTTGCTGGTGGGGCGTCTCGCTCCGGGGGTGACTCCTGCTCGCGCGCAAGCCATGCTGGACCCGGCCTTTCAGCGCGCCGCTTACGAACATCTTGGCGGCAAGCCCCGCAAAGGCGAAACGCCTCGTAAACTGGGGCTCATACCGGCCCGTGGCATTGGCCAGGATCATGACGGCGTACAGAAGCCGCTTTACGTTCTATTGGCAATGGTTGGACTCATTCTCCTCATCGCGTGTGGAAACGTAGCCATGCTGCTGGCGGCGCGTAATGCCGCCCGGCAGCGCGAATTCAGTATCCGCCTCGCAATCGGCGGAAGCCAGGTGCGGCTCCTTCGGCAGTTACTCGCTGAAAGTCTGCTGCTGGTTGCCCTAGGCGCGCTGCTCGGATGGCTCTTCGCTCTGTTTGCAACCCGAGTGCTGGCCGCCTGGGGACAAATGGAATTCAGCCTGGCGCCCGATAGCCGCGTGCTGCCTTTCACCGTCGCCATCTCCGCCTTCGTGGGACTGGTTTTCGGCCTTGCGCCCATATTCACCAGCCTTCGAGTGCCCATCGGCCTCGCCTTGAAGAACTCATCGGCAACCGCATTTCAGGAGAAATCGAAATCGCTCGCGACAAGAGCGGTTGTCGCGCTTCAGATATCGCTCTGCCTGATCCTCACCGTCGCCGCGGGCCTGTTAGTGCAAACGCTCCGCAATCTGGAACACCAGAACCTTGGCTTCCAAACCAGAGGACTTCTGGTCTTCGGATTGAATCCTCTGCTCAAAACACATTCCACTATTGAAACCATCCGCTTCTATGAAGACCTGCTCAGCAAGCTGCGTGCGCTTCCGGGCATCGAATCCGCAACGGCGATGGGGAATCGCATCGGCTCGGGGTGGAGCAATAATACCGATGCCCTCGTCGATGGACGCGACCCACGATCCACGTCCGGAGCCGGATCCAACATGATGCGGTGGAACGATGTCGGATCGGATTACTTTGGCACGCTCGGTATCCCGATCCGCCTGGGCCGCGATTTCACCGATGCGGATTCTTATTCCGCTCCGAAGGTCGCCATCGTGAACGAAACGTTCGCGCAGCGCTTCCTCAAAGGCCGCCAGCCTTTGGGCCATCAGGTCTCCTTCACTCCGAAACTCGCCTTTACCATTGTGGGAGTCGCCGCGAATAGCAAGTACACCGGCATCGGCGAGCAGGACATCCCGATGGCCTATTTCCCGTTCATGCAGACGAAAGAGGTGGGCGCTATGCACGTCGAGCTCCGTGTTGCTGGCGATCCTGCCACATTTTGGAGCGAGATACGGAAGTCTGTCGCCTCATTCGCTCCCGATCTGGCGCTGCTTCAGCCCATGACCCAGCGGGCGCAGTTTGATGAAGGCATCTCGGAAGAGCGGCTGGTCGCCCGGCTGTCCATGTTCTTCGGCGGGCTTGCCGTTCTCTTAATCGCAACGGGTCTCTATGGAACGCTTGCATACAGCGTGAATCGCCGCACTGCGGAACTTGGCATCCGCATGGCCATCGGCGCACAACGACACGAACTCCTCTGGATGATCCTGCGCGAAAGCCTGCTGATTTGCGCCATCGGAATCGCCATTGGCCTGCCGCTTGCCATCGCCTCTACCAGCGCCCTCGGCTCTCTGCTATATGGATTGGCTCCTTACGACCCGTTCACCATCGGCCTCGCTGCATTGGGCATTGTCATCGTGAGCCTCGCCGCCAGCTTTTTGCCCGCCCGCCGAGCGGCATCGGTCGATCCGCTGGTTGCGTTGCGCTACGAATGACTCATGGCGTTTTGGAGCGCCACAACAGCGCATGAAAATGAGAGCGTTTGCGAAGCTTCCTCGCTGCGCTGCCGAAGCCTCGCTCACTGGAGTATGTTGACAGCAGCCGTGGGCGAAGAGGCCGATTTATTCTGGCGCGGTCGAGCCCGTGTACGAATGTGGTCCGGGATGAAGGGTGAGGCACAACGGCATGTCGCCTCCGCCGCGAGGCGGGGAGCACGAGAAGGAATTTCTCCTTTCTGCAAGCGTCCCTCGTCCAGCGGCATAGGAGGTTTGATATGGACGTAGTGTATCGCTGTGCTTGTGGCGTGGATGTACACAAAAACAGCATCACAGCTTGTGTGCTGTGGGCCGAAGCAAAGGGGAAGAACCGGCAAGAAAAGCGCATGTTCGGCACATTCACGCGGGATCTGCTGGCGTTTTCCGATTGGCTGCGGGAATGTGGAGTGACGCATGTGGCGATGGAATCGACTGGTGTGTATTGGAAACCGGTGTGGCACATTTTGGAAGGGCAGTTCGAGTTGTTGCTGGCCAATGCTCAGCACGTGAAGGCCATTCCGGGAAAGAAGACCGACCGCAAAGACAGCGCCTGGTTGGCGGAGTTGCTGCAGCATGGATTGCTGAAACCCAGTTTCGTGCCGCCTGAGCCGATCCGCGAGTTGCGCGATCTCACGCGCTATCGAGTGAATCTGGCGCAAGAAATGCAATCGCATCGCCAATAGGATTCAGAAGGTGCTGGAGGATGCGAATCTCAAGCTCGCCTCGGTGGCTACCGACGCTCTCGGAGCCTCGGGGCGGGCCATGCTGAAAGCTATCGTTACAGGCGAGCAAGATGTAGAGAAACTGGCCGACATGTCGCGCGGCTTGCTGCGGAGAAAAATCCCGGAGTTACAGTTAGCGTTGCAAGGTCATGTGAGCCGGCATCATCGTTTCCTGCTCGAAGAGTTGCTAGATCACCGGGAATTCATCGAAGCTAAAATGACTCGCTTGGAACAGGAGATTGCAGACCGCCTTGGCCCTTTTGAGGTCACGGTCCGACGGCTCTGCACGGTTCCCGGTATCGATCGCGTAAGCGCCTGGGGCATTATCTCCGAGATCGGTCTCGACATGCACCAGTTTGAGGATGCCAAGCACCTGGGCGGGGCTGTGTCCCGGCAACTGGGAGAGCGCCGGCAAACGAAAGAGCGGGAGAATCCGCAAAGGGAGCGCTGGGCTGAGGCGCCATCTGTGCCAATCGGCCTGGGGTGTCTCCACCAAGCAGAACAACTACCTCTCCGCCCTGTTCCGTCGGGCTGGCCACGCGTCGCGGCGTGAAACGTGCCACGATTGCAGTCGCGCACGCTCTGCTGTGCATCGCCTACCGCATTCTCAAAGATCCAGTGGTGTATCGCGATCTCGGTCCAGACTAGTTCGATAAGCTGCATCCTGGGCGTCTGAAGAACAGACTCGTGAAACGCTGGAAGGACTCGGCTTCCAAGTTACCTTGGAATCTCGACCCCTCCCAGCCTAGAGAAGTCTAGAGGCTATTTTCGAAGGAATGAAAGAACGATGAACCGGCGATCTTTTCTGCAAACTTTCGGTGTTTCCTACGCGGCCGCTGCCGCAAGTCCATCGAGGGCGCAACAGAAATCATCCTTGCCCCAGGGCCGCTATTCCCCCGGCCGCATTCCGAACGAGTACTCTCTCTTCCTTCCAGGTGAACGCGAGTCCCTTGAAAAGCTTCCCGGCTTCGCGCAGATCCGAAGTTTGAAACCCGGTGAGGCAATCGACGGCTGGCAGCTTCTTACAATCGCCGGCATGAACGGAAGCGAGACCGCCGTTCTCGAAAAGCACGTTACGCATCGCGGCATGATCGTGTTCATCACGGAAGCAGAAGGCGTGATCCTGCGGGTGCCAAAGGGTGTCGGCAATATCGAAAAGATTCGGCCGCGCCCAACCAACACTCCGCATATCCGCTTCACGCGAGAGGTGCCCTACGTTCCCGGGCCCGATCAGCTCGCCGCCTACATTCTCAATTCGAATGAAGATCCGTGCTACGAGAACGTCGCCGCGCTCGGAGCGGAATATATCGGCTATACCCTCGTCGGCAATGAACAAGCCGGGCCGCTGCACTCACTCTTTCTTCAGGCAGACGGCACATCGCGACAGCTCAATTCTCAACCCGAGGGACAAGGGCTCTGGGCGCCCGATCTGGTCGGCGCCGTCTTCGATCCCAGCCACTTCTTCCCCGGTGAGGACCCCAGCATCTATCGTTACTCGCCCGGTTATAGCAAGCGAACGCTTCTGGGCGGCTATCTTCCGGTTGCCGATCTAGGCGTGTGGAATCCGGAATCCCATGCGGGTTACGAAGTGATGGTGCTGCTGCCGCCAGGTGCCGATGCGCGGCCCATCGGACGAGTTCGCGTCATTACTCCGCAAGGCAGTCACGATCGTTACTGGAACACTTCGGCTGAAGCATTTTTCTCCGAGCTCGCCGGCGTAGCCAACTATTGGCAGCACTTTTTCGAAGACCACATGCGCGTCGACATTCCCGATCCCTGGCTGCTTGACGCCGCCCGAGCCGGAATCACTCTCTCGCGCTGCAGCTATCGCGGGCTGGAACCCACTTATCAGATCGGCGAAGGCGCCTACACGAAGATACCCGAAAGAAGTCACGCCCTGTTCCCGGTGGCTCACTACGAATTCGTCTGGGCGCACCAACTCTGGAATCTGAGCACGGAAGTAGAGCCGTATTTCCAGCATTACCTCGATCAGTACATCTTGCCCGATGGAAATTTTCTCTACAACACGCAGGATCAGGTGGAAGCGCCGTTGAACGCGGGCGTGTTTTTGTGGAACTCCGCGCGGTCCTACGATTACACCCACGACATCGACGGCCTGACCAGAAGGCTGCCCATCCTGCGGCGCATGATCGACTTCGTCTTAAAGCGCTACGAATACAGCAAAGCGAACTTTCCGCCGTCCGATCGCCGCTACGGCCTTATGTGGGGATCGCCCGAAGCCGACCTCGGCGATCCCGAAAACGACTTTCCGAATTCGCATCCGTACTACTTTCAAAACGCAACCTGGACCTGGCGCGGTCTCGGCGAACACTCGCGCTGCCTCGCGCGCGCCGCGCAGGAACACAACCTTCCGGAGCTACAGCAGGAATCCAAGCACTACGCCGATATCGCATCCGAAATGCGCTCGCTCATCGAAAAATCCTTGCAGGCTACCATCCAAGCCGAAAATCAGGCCATGCGCGCGTCCGGCATTACGCCCTTCACGCCCGATGACATCCACCGCGACCCGAAACATCTGACCAGTTACGAAAATCATCGCTTCATGATGGATTGGTTCACCGCCGACTGGGGCGATTCCGCGCTGGACCTGGGTCACTTGAAGCATCGCGAAATATCCGGCGAACAAATCATCGGCCTGCATACCGACGGAGACGTGGCCCGCACCTCAAACTTTATGGCGCATGGCACGCTTTCCGTCCGCATCCGGCAGGACGACTATCGGCCCTTCCTGCTCACGCTCTATTCCCTTTGTTGTTACGCCGCCGATTCGGGCAATCGATATTCTCCGGAAGATGCGTACCTGCCGGGCAGTTTTCCGGCCGATGGAAGTCCTTACGCGTGGTCGGCGGTTGTAAACAGCGTTCTGCAACCCACGCTCGGTCTGCGTTGGCTCCTTTGCTACGAAGAAAGCGATCGCGATGTGTGTCACTTGCAGAAAGCGGCGCCCAAGCACTGGTTTGTTGCAGGGCAGCAGATCCGTGTAGAGAGGTGCCCGACACGTTTCGGCGTTTTGCGCTGGACGACAAAGGCCGTCAGCGACAGCGAGTGGCAGATCAGCGTAACGGCGGGGGACGGCTTCACAGGTGATCTAAGAATCCATATTCATCCGCCCAATGGCGCGGCAATGGCGCCGACAACCGTGCATCGTGAGGCGCTCCAGGCCGGAAAAACGCTCAATTTAACAGTCAAAATCTGATCGCGCTAAATATCCGAAAATGAGACTACATAGGCGTGACCGGCACGTTGCTCGCTGCGCTATCCAGCGAAGAGGTGCTACTGTCCAGTCCCTTGGGAATAGTGACTACGAACTTCGTTATCACCAGGAGCACTGACGCACGCTCCCAGATCATACTTTCCCTTACTCGCTTAACGGATATTCGAACCATCAAAACCAGTTATCCGGGTTTGCTGGTGATCTCGATCGCTCTATTTATTCTTGCGGCGGCCGCAATGTGCTCAAAAGATGGTAACGGGACTGGCGTTCCGATGGGTCTCCTGGGGTTTGGCTTTTCCATCGCGTATCTCGGGACCCGCAAAGCATCGATTGCGTTCATTGCCGGATCGGAAGTAACCGAAACGGTCAGCAGTAGCCCGCGCCAAGCGACTGCTTTCGCCCGCGTTGTCGAATCAGCCCGTCTAGAGCTGCCTTTCTAGCCGGCCATGCGGGGGTTCCGCCGGCATTTACTCCGTTCTTAACGCCGCCTGCGGATCAATTCGGGCCGCATGTACGGCCGGCTTTAGCCCGGCTATCGCCGCTACTAGCAACAGCAGCACGGCGGCCCGCCTACAATCAGCGGATCGGTTGGCTGCACGCCGTAGAGCGATGATCGCACGAATCCGGCTGTCGCGTATACCACCGGCAGAGCGCAAACGAGCCCCACGAGACCAACCAATACCGCTTCGCGCAGCACCATCCGCAGTATGCTGGCCGGACTCGCGCCGATTGCGATCCGGATTCCGAACTCGCGCTGCCTCCGCGCAACAGAGTACGCCATCACGCCATAGAGCCCAATTGTGGCCAGCAGCGTAGCCAGCAAAGCGAAACCCGTGGAGAGCAGGCCCAGCCCGCGTTCCGTAAACAGCGATTCGCTGACTATGCCGTTCATAGTTTTCAAGCCGTACACCGGCAGCGTTGCGTCGTAGCGCTTCACTACCTTGCGCATGGCGGGCATGATCGCCCGTTCATCGCCTCGGGTCCGCACGTAAAAGGTCAATCCGCTCAATTTTGCATCGCCGAGATAAGGCAAATAGACGAACGGTTGTATCTTCGAGCGCAGCGTGCTGTGTTCACTGTCCGCCACCACGCCAACGATGGTCCACTCCATCTTCACTGCGTTGCCCTCGCCGAAGCCGAAATGTGCGCCCAGGGGGTTTCTGTTTTCAAAGAAATGCTTGGCGAACGTCTCGTTCACTATGGCCACCTTCGATGTTGGAAGCGAATCGGAATCGTCGATCGTTCGTCCAGCCAGCAGCGGAATCTGCATGGTGGCGAAGAATCTCGCGCTGACATTATTGGTCATAACTTCCGCGTCCGTGTGTACGCGCGGACGGTATCCTTCTACGGTGATGTTTGTACTTGCGTCATCGTTTTCGAGCAGGGCAAGCGTTGCGATTGCCGCATTTTCCACACCTGGAACCGCGCGGAGCACGCTTTGAACCTGCGGGGCGAAGCTCCTTATCCGGCTTTGCGAATATCCTGCTTCAGCCGGATCCACTTTGAACGTAATCAGGTGATCGGTCCGGAAACCCGGGTTAATATGCTGCAAATTCCGCAGGCTGCGCGTGAACAGGATCGCGGCGGTCAGCAGCAGCAGCGAGAAGCCGATCTGCCCTGACGCCAGCACGCGCCGCAGCCACAGCCGGCCGCCGGTGTGCCCCAAACTGCCGTCCGCCCGCAGCGCACCCGCTACATCCGTCCGTGCTGATTGGCACGCCGGCAGCAATCCGAACGCGATGCCGGCAAATACACTGAGAACCGCCGTGAACCCGAGTACCCGCCAGTCCGCTTGGGATGTTGCGCTGGTTGCACTCAAATCGGAGGTCATGAATCGCATCAACGCGGGTGTCCCTACCAGTGCCAGACCAATTCCCAGCGCTCCCCCGGTTAGCGCCACGATGACGCTCTCAACCAGTAACTGGCGCACCAGGGCCCAGCTTCCCGCGCCCACCGATAGTCGCACTGCCATCTCGCGTTCTCGCGCCATCGCTCGGGCAATCATGAGATTCGCCACGTTCACGATCGTGATCAGCAGCAGGATACCCACCATCGCGGTCAGAAAGCGCAGCGGGTTGCCCAGGCTCTCGCGTAGATCCGAATAACCCTTTCCACCCGGAGCCAACTCAATTCTGTTTCTACCGAACACTTGTATGTCAGCGGCACTCAGACGATTCAGCAGCGCCATATCGTGGTGGCGCACGGACGGATAGATCACGTCCAAAGCCGCCCCGGCCTGCCGGATGTTCACGCCATCCCTCATTCGAGCGACCAGGCTGCACCAGTAATCGTTGCGGTCCATCAATCCGTCCCAGGTCGGGGTCATCTGGGCCTTCATCATCATGGGGACGAAAAGCTCCGCCGTGTTTCCCAGGTTGGTCCCGTAAAAGTTCGGCGGCGTCACCCCGATCACCACATACGGATGATCGTTCAGATGAATGACCCGGTTAATGATGCTCGGATCGCCTCCGAAAATGCGCTGC
>CAWCIF010000006.1:0-515173 GCA_963795545.1 uncultured Acidobacteriaceae bacterium
GGAAGATGCGGTCCTCACCTGACGTAAAAAACCACTCGCCGGGATCGACCTTGTCCTCATTCTGAATCTGATCCACCTCTACACAGCCCGACGTGCCGCAAAACGACAGCACGCCATGCACGTGGCCCTCCTGCGTCCCCAGGCCCACGTTGAAGGTCGGATCCGTAACCGGCAGCGCTTGCGACACCAGCGGATACACCGCCGGCGGCCTTGCCCACAATGCCTTCCGGCGTGATCGCCGCCATGACCTTCTCGTATGCTGCTCGAGTAACCTCCCCGATGGATGAACACGGCCTTAGCCGTCATTACCGTGCTATTGCCGATCACGCAGAGCCGCGACGGTTTTAGAAGGAGATCGGGCTCTGGAACAGAATGAGCGCTTCGGGCGTTCTCGGGGTGTTGAAGCTGGTTTCGGTAATTAGACGTTTTCAATCCGTAGCTGGTCGTCGTCCGATTTCAGTTTCCGGTTCTGCTCGCGAACGTCGAGAAGGATGAAATAGTCTTCCAGAAAACCAATGGTGTTGTGCCGGACGGCTTCCACAATTCCGGCCATGGGCGTGACGGCCGTCACGGCCCACACGCGAATCAGCCGCTCGTCGCGATTGGTTTTTACCTGGTAAGCCAGGTAGAGCAACTGCGCCACTACCACGACCAGCAGAACCGTCAGGTTCCGATAGCGGCTCAACAGGGCTTCCATACTTCCTTCTTTAACTGTAAAGGTGTGTTGCCCTCAGTGCAAACGAATCTCATTCAGGGAGGCCTATTCGATGGCAATCCGGCGGAGAAGCTTGAAATCGGTCAGCATTTTGCCTGTGCCAAGGACGACCGAGGCAAGCGGATCCTCGGCAATCGAGACCGGGAAGACCGGTTTCTTCGCGAATGCGGCGGTCAAGATTCTTGATCAGCGCGCCCCCGCCGGTGAGTACAATACCGCGATCGCTGATATCGGCGCTGAGTTCAGGAGGCGTCCGCTCGAGCGCGACGCGGATCGCGTTCAATATGGTCGCGACGCAGATCCGAGAGCCTCGCGGATCTCGCTGTCCTCAATGGTTATCGTTTTGGGCACGCCCTCAATGAGGTTGCGGCCTTTGACCTCCATAGTGGCGGGCCGGTCGAGCGGGTAAGCGGAGCCTATCTGGATTTTAATCTGTTCGGCCGTACGCTCTCCGATGAGCAGATTGTATTTACGCTTCAAATAATTCATGATGGCGTCGTCCATTTCGTTGCCGGCAACACGAACGGAGCGCGCATAGACAATGCCCGATAGGGAAATGACAGCCACGTCGGTAGTGCCGCCTCCAATATCGACCACCATGTTGCCCGAAGGCTCGGTAATCGGCAAACCGGCCCCGATAGCGGCCACCATGGCCTGTTCAACCAGATGAACTTCGCTGGCCTTGGCGCGATAGGCCGATTCGCTGATCGCGCGCTTCTCCACCTGGGTAATCTCGCTAGGAACACCGATCACGATACGCGGATGAACCAGCATCTTGCGACCGTGCGCCTTCAGGATGAAGTAGTTCAGCATGCGCTCGGTGACTTTGAAATCGGCGATGACACCGTCCTTCATTGGCCGGATAGCGACGATGTTGCCGGGTGTTCGGCCCACCATCTCCTTCGCTTCTTTGCCTACCGCTTCGATCTCGCCATTGTTTTTATTGATCGCAACGATCGAGGGCTCGTTGACAACAATGCCCTTGCCTTTCGCAAAAACCAACGTATTTGCGGTTCCGAGATCGATCGCTAAGTCTGAGGAAATGAGGCTAAAGACGGACCTAAAGTTCATGAATTAACGACTTCATAAGACTGCGAGACAAATTCAGAGAGTAACATAGGGATAGCCTCCCGGCCTATCCAACAAGCGTTCTATTTTCAGATGGTTGCGTTTTGATTCATATAACGCGGCGAGAGTGGCTCGCCCTCAGCGGTATGCTGGCTGCCAGTGCCTGTGGGCCGAAGAAAGGCACGGGATACGCGGGATACGCGCTGATTGCCACCGCCGGCGACAACAGCGTTTCGGTCATAGATCTTACGGCTTTTCAGCTGGTGAAAACGGTCCGGCTGAACGCCGCGCCTAGCGCCGTAGTCGCGGGCATTCTTCCAGGCCGGAACTACGTCCTCACCCCGTCCAATGGAAGCGTGCATGTACTGGATGAAAAGCTGAATGTCATTGCATCGCGACGGCTGGCCGATGAGCTTTCAGAAATTCGTCTGATGCCGGACGGAAAACGCGTGATTGCAATCGCTGCGCACAGCCGGGAGTTGATGGAAATCGACCCGCTGGATCTGAAAGTTATCGCCCGACCCAGATGAGTGCTGATCCAGTCGCTCTGGAGGTGTCGGAAACCGGATACGCCGGCGTATCGACCGGCGAGCATGGAACTGTGGAGTTGGTGGATTTGGTGAACCAGCGCCAGTACCGGGCGCAGATGCAGGGACCGGTAGGGCAACTTCGCTTCCGAGCCGACGGGAAGCTGCTGTTAGCAGCCAATCTAACGGGGTTTTCGCTAACAGCGCTCAACGTTCCCAGATTGCAAGTGATTTCGGAGCTGACGCTGGGGATGAAGCCCGAGAATCTGTGTTTTAACAGCAATGGCGGGCAGTTATTTGTCTCGGGCGCGGGAATGGACGGAGTAGCCATCGTGTTTCCATACAGTCCGCTAGAGGTGGATCAGACGGTTCTGGCGGGCCGGGAACCGGGCGTGATGGCCTGTTCGGAAACGCCGCCGTACTTGTTTGTAGGAAGCAATAGCGCTTCGGATGTCTGCATCCTGAATGTCGATTCGCGCAAGGTGATCGGACTGGTTGAAGTGGGACAGAAGCCCAGCTACATCGCGGTCACGCCGGACAGCCAGTATGCGCTGGTGCTGGATGAGAAGTCGAGCGATATGGCAGTAATCCATATACCCGCAATCCGTGGGAACCGGTCTAAAACGGGCGGTCTTCCAGCTTGGGCCTCAGTATCCACCCCGCTATTTACGGTGCTGTCGGTCGGCAACAGGCCAGTTCACGCGGCGATTGTTCCTCGATCTGCTTAAATTGCCCAGGCGGCCTGGATGATAGCGATAGCAGCTATCCCGGCTGTCTCAGCGCGCAGGATGGTGTGACCCAGGCAGCAAGATATCCAGCCTGCGGCGGCGGCTTCTTCCCGTTCCTCCTCGGTCCAGCCGCCTTCCGGTCCTAAAAGCAATGCAATCCGGTCGGCGGGTGTCCGGGCGTGAGGAAGGCAACTGAGAATGGGCGGCGCAGTAGGGGCTTCGTCAAGCAGAAGGCGAATCCCTCCATGGTTTTGTAGCGTTTCTACCAAACGAACTGGCGGCTGGATACGGGGTAAGTGGGCGCGGCGGGACTGCTGGCTGGCTTCGATTGCGATCCGTTCCCAACGGGTCTGCCGCTTGATGGCGGCCTGAGCCAAGCCGCGCTCGGAACGCGCGGCTTCAAACGGTTGAATGGCGCAGACGCCCAGTTCCGTAGCTTTTTCGATCAACCATTCCAAGCGATCGAACTTTATAAGCGCCGCGATGAGCGTGATTTGAACAACCGCGGGAGGTGGAACGAGTTTCTCGATCAGGCGAAACGAGACGCTCGATTTGCGCGCGGCCTCAATCTCGGCGAGATACACATCGTGATTGTCGGAGATTTCGTAGACCTGGCCCGGCTGTGCGCGAAGCACGCGGACCAGATGTTCGGCATCAGGTCCGGTCAGCTCGGCTGCGCCGCGCCGGACTTCCGGAACAAAGAAGCGACGCCGCGCCATGGGGCTATTTTACGGAACGAAGCGCGATTCGCTCCAAGCTCGAAAAAATGGCCGGTTTTCGCCGCCCTGATACCGGCTAAACCGCTACCGAGGGGTTTGCCGCCCGCCGTTCGCCGGCCGAACCCCGCCAGATTGTGATCCCGCTGAAGATCACCAACACGATTGCGACGATCGCATGCAACATCGCTCGTTCGTCGAATAGGTTCCCAATACTCACGCCGAAGCTCACGGCAAGCGGCACCCAGCAAGCGGTTCCCACCAACGTGATCACCGCCAGCGTCTTGTCCTCCGGTCGCCCCGCCCGAAGTATATTCAGGGCTCCCAGCAGCGCAGCAGCCAGGGCCGACCCCAAAGACCAGATGAAAATACCGCTCATCGGCTGCGTCCACATTACGGTTCCCGCAGTGTGACCTGCGGCTCCCAACACCAGCAGCCACCCAAAAATGCTATCGATCCGTTTCAACAGTTGAACTCTCCTCTTCAATTCTTCGCGTTATTGTTATTACCATCCGGCGACGCGAGAAGCCGGAAATCTTTATTTGTCCTGCTCACTTTTCGCCCTCGACTTCATTCCGGAAGAGCTGCAGCATCCCGTTCCACGCCTGCTGCCCGTCATAGATTGCGCGCATTGCTTCGGCACCCGCGCCCTGGCGCTCAAAGTTCCTGTGCTCCAGATCAACCCGTGTGAAGCCGCCCGGCTCCGGCGTAAAGCGCACTTCCACTTCACTCGATTTTGAAAGTTCTGGCTCATACTTCCAATTCGAAGTAACTTGCCAGGCCAGCACCAGCCGGTGCGGCGGCTCCCAGACAAGAACGCTTCCCCAATCACACTCCGTGCCATCCATCTGTTCGCTATAGCAGCGGCCGCCGGGATGTCGTTCGATAATCACCTTCTTCATCGGCGCGTTGCCGATATGATGAGTGCGCGGCCACCACGTATCCACTCCTTGTGTGAACACCTGAAAAGCGCGCTCTGCCGTTGCCTTCACGGTGATGCTCTTGCGAACTGGCGCAGGCACTACGTATTCTGTCCTCATTTATTCTTCCTCTTCAACCTTTTCTTTAAATGCGGCCAGCGCATGTGTCCAGAACTGATCGAAATATGCGCAGAGCGAATGGAACCCTTCGGGATTGAGCTGATATAAACGTCGCGTCCCACAGCTCCTGTGCGTGGCAAGCTTCGCACGTTCCAGAACGCGAAGGTGCTGAGAGATAGCGGGGCGGCTGATCGGAAACGCTTCCGCTAATTGGCAGACGGGCAAGGGACCCTTTCGAAGGCGCTCGATAATGGCGCGGCGAGTTGCATCACCCAGGGCATCCAGTTGCGCCGATTGGTAAGCTGTCACTTACGTAAGTATACACTTACCGATAGCGACGGTCAACTGTCAGACAAGTTGATAGTCGCCCGGCGCGTTCTCGTCCACCGCCGCAAATAGATATCCTGCGCCCGGAACCGTGCGAATCAGCCGCCGTCCGCGCTCCAGTTTCCGGCGCAGACTGCTTACGTGGGCATCCAGCGCGCCCACGAACGGGCCGGCTTGCCGGCTATTCAGGAAACGCGCGAGTTCATCCCGCATCACCACCCGGCCGGCCGATCTCATCAGAGCCTCCAGGATGTCGCGCTCCGTCGGCGTGAGGTCCACCGCTACTCCATCGCAGATCACTTCGCGGGTTTCTGAGGTAAGGCGGACGCCGTTGGCTTCAAGAATTGACACGAGACTAGAGCGCCAGTTGACCCTGGTACTTCATCTGGCTGAGGTCGAACTTCTTCCTGATGTCGATGTGCCCCATCCGCATTTTAAATTCGACTTGCTGGTCCTGTGCGGAAACCGGAAAACCTGCCTTTGAAAACCGGAAGAAATAAACATCTGAATTGCCGATTTTCCGGTAGCTTGAATCAGTCGCCCTCTCAGGAGCCCTTTGCCTGACGCTCAGGAATGCCGCGTTTGCCAAAGTCCCCGGATCCGAGCCGGGTTCTGGTGGCGGCAATCCTACCACTGCGATCACGTAATTCAATCCCTTTTTCATCGCGTTCGCAATCTGCTGGTCGGTCACTGTTTGGCCGTCCGATCTGAGTTTAAGTACGGCAAGCCGGATAGGCGCGGCGCTTGCCCAGATAATCGTGAGCGGAGGTTCCGGGGTCGGGGCGGCTGCGGGCGATGTCATCGCGGATGGCGTCTGCGTATTCGAGAGAGTGTGCCGTCCGCTCGAATCCGCGGGACCGGCACTCCCGGGGTTAGCGGCCACCGTCATGTTGGTGCCCGTTGTCGTGTTGGAAGGATTACCGAGCGACGCTGATGGCGGCGGAGCATTGGTCGACCCCGGTTCCATAATCACCTCGTCTGGCCGCCCTGCCGCGGGCATCGGCATCTGTTTCGCCCAGGGGGAGTTGCTCAGGATCAGGTTTGCATCCTTTTGCGTCCAATCCTGGAAGCTTTTGCTATTCCAGACCGTCGTTGTGCCCCCAAAGAGCATTTCAGCGACACATATCAGAAAGACAACCTCGACTTGCCGCCTCATTGCAACCTCTAATACGTAAGACTTTCCCGCCCGAACGATGTACACAATCTAAATGGACCACCCCGGGGGAAGTGGCTTAAGTTCCGCAAGTTTGACTTGTACGCGGGTAGCAGCGTTTGCACACGCAGCAGTGTTCGGTTATCCTAAAGTCTGTAGCTTTAAAGACGTTACGTCTTCGCCTCGGACCCGGACCGGACCTCCGAGGCGCGGGGCTTCCAATAAAATCAGGTAAGTAGGTTAATGGCAAATACAGTTTCCTCGTTGAAGCGCGTTCGCATAGCTGAGCGCCGGACGGCGATCAATCGCATGCGCAAATCGCGGCTGCGACATCAAATCCGATCCATGCGCCGGTTGCTCGATCAAAAAGACGCCCAAGGCGCGGCGAAGTTGATTCCCGATACGTTTTCTGTAGTCGATCGCGCGGCGAAGTGGGGCATCATCAAGAAAAATACGGCCGCAAGGTACAAGAGCCGTCTTACCTTGAGACTTCGCAGCATCGCTAAGGCCTAAGGCAATCCACCCATATTTCCGCCAACAGGCGGGGCCCGAGCCGCTTGTTAGACTGGCATGCATATGCAGAGCCGCCACTTCAACGCGGGAATGCTATTCCTGAGTCTATGTAATTTGGCCTTGTGCTCGTTCCATGTGCAGGACGCTTCCGCGAAAGAACTGGTGACGGGCACGCACGGGATGGTAGTCGCCCAGGAGCCCATTGCATCCGATGCCGGGCTGGCCGTCCTGAAAAAGGGCGGCAATGCGGTAGACGCAGCAGTAGCGGTGGGCTTCGCTCTTGCGGTGACTCATCCCTCAGCAGGCAATCTCGGCGGGGGCGGATTCATGTTGGTGAGGCTTGCGAACGGGACGACGGCGTTCCTCGATTTTCGCGAGTGCGCTCCGCAAAAGGCCAGCCGCGATATGTACATCGGCCCGGACGGCGAACCGACTCGCGACAGCATTTATGGCTGGCGCTCATCGGGCGTACCGGGGTCAGTATCCGGATTCTCGGCTGCCTTTAAGAAGTTCGGGACCAAGCCCTGGGCTGATTTGCTGGATCCAGCGGTCAACCTGGCGCGAAATGGCTTTATCGTCTCTGCGCCGTTTGCCGCCTCTTTGAAATCTGCGCAGCAGTTGCAGCAAGACCCTGAATCGAAGCGCATTTTCTTGAGAGATGGCGACTATTACAAGCCCGGAGAAACCTTCAAGCAGCCCGAGCTGGCGGAAACGCTAGAGCGAATCGCGCGCGGCGGCGGCCAAGAATTCTATAACGGAGAGACGGCTCAGCGGCTTGCGGCAGCCATGGCCGCACATGGCGGCCTGATCACCGCCGATGACCTGAAGACTTACAAGACAATTGATCGTAAACCGCTAACAGGCGAATACAAAGGCTTCCATATCATCACGGCGCCTCCGCCCAGCGCAGGCGGGATTGGATTGCTGCAGATCATGGGCATGCTGCTGGGCACCCATTATGAAAGCGACGGCCCGAATTCCGCAAAAGCGGTTCATTACGAAGCTGAGGCTATGCGCCGCTTCTACGCCGATCGCAGCGAATATCTGGGCGACCCCGATTTCTACGTTGTTCCAGTGAAACCACTCCTGAATCCGGCTTATCTGGCCAAGCGCCGGAGCACGATCGATCCGCATCGTGCTACCCCAAGCGATTTAGTCGAGCCCGGCCTGCCCAAGGCGATGAACGCTGGGATTAGCTGGTACGAAAGCGCCGAGACAACTCACTACAACGTGGTGGATGCGCTTGGGAATGCCGTCGCCGTGACGTATACCTTGAATAATTCTTACGGAAACGGGATCACTGCTCCCGGTCTTGGTTTTCTTCTGAACGACGAGATGGATGATTTCGCAGCGAAACCCGGTGCGCCGAATATGTTTGGGCTGGTGGGCGGAGATGCGAACGCGATTGAGCCGGGCAAGCGTCCCCTCTCGTCCATGACGCCAACCATCATCACCAGGAACAGCAAGCTGTTCATGGCAGTGGGAGCGCCCGGTGGCTCGCGCATCACAACCGGCGTCACAGAGGTTATTCTGGACGTGATCGACTTTCACATGAACCCACAGAGTGCGGTGGATCTGCCTCGCTTCCATGAGCAATGGAAGCCCGATATTCTCTACCTGCAGAATGGGTTTCCGCAAGCAACGGAAGAAGCGTTGAAGAACATGGGATATCGGGTGGAATCAACTGAAGGAGTAGCCAGAGTCGAAGCGATTGTGGTTAAAGGCGGCATCCTTGAAGGTGGAACCGAATCGCGGCTTCACGGCAAGGTGGCTGCATACTGATGGCAATTCAGCAGGTGCTGTCCACCCATCTTTTCGTCAGGCATCGCTTAACAACAATTTGGCTGGAGAGAATCTGGGATGCCGGTTTTCCGGCTGTCGAAATCTTTTGCGCGCGGCAGCACATCGATTATCGCGATAAGGCCCAGATCAATGAGCTGGGGCACTGGTTCCACGACTCTCCCCTCAAGATGCATTCCCTGCACGCTCCGATGTATAGCGACGATGTGTGGGGGCGCTCCGGCCCCCAGGCCGTAATCGACATCACCGAACCTGTCAAGGCGAGGCGGATGGGTATGGTGGATGAGATCAAGCGAGCGCTTGAAATTGCGGAGGTGGTTCCCTTTCGTTATCTGATCCAGCACCTGGGCGTGGCTGGAGAGGAAATGGACGAACGGCGGTTCGACTCTGGTTTTTCATCGCTCGATGAGATCCGAGTGTTTGCCGCGCAGCGCGGGGTGGAAGTGCTTCTTGAAAACATTCCAAATACCTTCTCCAGCGCCTCGGGCTTGAACGGGTTTCTGGCACAGACACACCTGAATCTTAACTACTGCTTCGATATAGGGCACGCGCACTTGTCGAACGGCGTGGCGGCCGAATTCGAATTGATGAAACAGCGGATTCGCTCAACGCATTTGCATGACAACGACGGCAAGGAGGACCAACACCTTTTCCCACAAAAGGGAACTATCGATTGGGCTCGCACGATGCGCTTGCTTTTGTCGCGCGCGGAGCAGTATCCACTACTGCTGGAACTCAAGGAATTGCCCGACAGGGCACATCCCGTGGCGGATGCGCGGCAGGCGATGGATGAACTAATGGAGCTGTCGAGTAGAAATGAGCAGTAATTCCGCCTCAACTGTGGATGTGAAAACAATCCGCGTCAGCGAAGCCGGCCAGCATGTAGGCGGGCGCGTAACTATTCAAGGCTGGCTCTATAACCTGCGGAAATCAGGCAAAATCGTTTTCCCGATTATCCGCGACGGCAGCGGCATGATGCAATGCGTCGCCGTAAAAAGCAATCTGCCTGACCACGTGTTTGAGAGCCTCAAGGGATTGACGCAAGAGAGCTCATTTACCATAACCGGCACAATACGGGAGGAAGCGCGGGCGCCGGGTGGGTTCGAGCTGGACGTGACCGATGCGCAAGTGATTCAGCGCGTGAGCGAAGAGCATCCTTATCCGATCACGCCAAAGGAGCACGGTGTCGATTTCCTGATGGACCATCGCCACCTGTGGCTGCGCAGCCGCAGGCAGCATGCGGCGATACGCGTCAGGCACGAAATTATAAAGGGTGTACGCGACTACTTCGATTCGCACGGCTTCACGCTGGTTGACACGCCCATTTTTACTCCGGCAGCTTGCGAAGGCACGACGACGCTCTTCGAGGTGGATTACTTCGGCGACGAGAAAGTCTACCTCACACAATCAGGCCAGTTGTACAACGAGGCAAATGCGATGGCATTTGGCAAAGTGTACTGTTTCGGGCCGACGTTCCGCGCTGAGAAATCAAAGACCAGACGCCACCTGACCGAGTTCTGGATGGTTGAACCAGAGATGGCATACGCGGACCTGGAAGAAATCAAGCGCGTGGCCGAAGATCTGGTGGTTTGTCTTGTTGCCAGGATACTTGAGAACCGGCAGGAAGAACTGAAAGTACTGGAACGCGATACCTCGAAGCTGGAATCCGTCAAGGCGCCGTTTCCGCGCATGAGCTACGACGATGCCGTTAAGATTTTGCAATCGAAGGGAAGCGAGATCCAGTGGGGCGGCGATTTCGGCAACACCGATGAAACACTGCTCACGGTGGATTTCGAGAAGCCGGTGATCGTCGACCGCTATCCGACAGCAATCAAAGCATTTTATTTCCAGCCTGACGAGCAGCGGCCCGAGCTCGCGCTGGGCGTCGACGTGATCGCGCCCGAGGGATACGGTGAAATTATCGGCGGCGGCCAGCGCATTCACGATCTCACGCTGCTGGAGAAGCGATTGGCGGAGCACAACCTGCCGCGCGAAGCCTTTGAATGGTACCTGGACCTGCGGCGCTTCGGAGCGGTGCCGCACGGAGGGTTCGGAATGGGCGTGGAGCGATTCGTTGCTTGGATGTGCGGTTTGGAGCACGTGCGTGAAACAATTCCATACCCGCGGATGCTCTATCACACTCGGCCTTAAGAGCGACGCAGGCGTTTCAGCAGCTTACAGAGCCGTGATCAACGGGAGCGGTCTTCAGCATTCAGGCTAGAAAGACCGGGGTGAATTTCACTTCGGTAGAATCGTTCCACCGAAAATGAAGTATTTTGTTGCATTGCTGGCCTGTACCTGCGTGCTGGCGCAGACGCACCACCACGGCCCCCCGCCCGATGAATCAAGCGTCGATTTAGCTAAACTGCCGCCTCCGCAGCACATAAAAGGAATCGGCAGCGCTCACATCGCGATTACGACGAAATCAGCCGAAGCACAGCAGTGGTTTGATCAGGGTCTTGCGCTCTTGCACTGCTTCTGGGATTACGAAGCGCTGCGGGCATTCGAGCAGGCAGTCCGTCTGGACGCAAACTGCGCCATGTGCCACTGGGGTCTGTCTCAAGCCCTGGATTTTCGCGGAAGCGACTCCGAGCAGGCCAAAAAAGAGCTTGCAAAGGCGAAAGAGCTTGCCCCCAATGCTTCCGATCACGAGCAGCGCTACATTCGCGCGTATGCGGAATCGGAGGAGAAACAGGGCGATGATGCAGACCGGGCTTTCGCGAAAGAAATGGAAGCGCTGATCACCCATTATCCGGACGACATCGAAGCGAAATTGATGTACGCACTTTCTGACGGTCGCGGATACGACGAGAAAGGCGACCCACGGCCCGGCACGCTCTATGGGCAGGCTATGTTGCGCGACCTGCTGCAGGATTATCCCGACAATGCGGCGGTGAACCATTTCTGGATTCATGCGATGGAGGTAACCGATCATCCGGAAATGGCACTGCAGAGCGCGGACATTCTGGGTGGGCTTGCTCCGGCTTCCGGTCACATGGTTCACATGCCCGGCCACATTTTCTATCGCGTTGGCGATTACGAGCGGGCCCGGCAGACGTTCTTGCAAGCATTGCGCGTTGACCAGGACTACATGGCCAAGCAGCACGTCGCAGTGCGTGACGACTGGAATTACGCGCACAATATCGCTTACCTGATTGCCGATTGTGCCGAGGAGGGCCGCTACACGGAAGCACGCGAGCATGCGCACTCGCTTGCCGGGCTTGCCAACGATCCGGACGATTCCGGCAATCCATGGTTCTATGTGCTGCAGATTGGCAGCGCTCCCGCCAGACTTGCAATTCGATTTGCAAAGTGGGACGAAGTGATCGACCATCCGATGCAATTCGGAGTTGCCGACGACAAAGTAAGCGTCTGGGCGCGCGGCTACCGCGACGGCTTGGTTGAGTACGCACGTGGCATGAAAGCAGTGGACGCAAATCAGCTCAGCGAAGCGGAGCAGGATTCGAATGTGCTGGACGCGCTGCTTTGGCGCATATCGCAGGAGGAGCTGAAGGATCGCGATAAATCCGGCCGCGATCAAGTCACGAAACTTCTTGGAACGGCTTCGCTGGAGCTTCGCGGCAATCTGTCGAGTGCCAAAGGCGATCTGGATGCTGGCAGCAAGCTGCTCGAGCAGGCAGACGAACGGGAGAGGCAGTTAGGCTATTCGGAGCCTCCACAGTATTCCAGGCCTGCTTTAGAAGTTTTGGGGATCGCCTGTATCCGGGCAGGCAAGTTCGATGATGCACGGCAGGCATTTCAGAATGCGCTGAAGCAGCGGCCGCGATCCGGTTGGGCGCTGTATGGCATTGCGCTGGCTTGGGACAAGCAGGGAAAGAAAGACGAAGCGGCAAAGGCCTACCGCGAATTTCTGGACGCGTGGTCCAACGCCGATCCTGATCTCCCGCAGGTCCAAGATGCCAAGGCGTATTTGGCGACGATGTTAGCTCACCTTCAGAACCGGAATACGCTCCGGCGCGGGCGGCAGCGCCGGAAAATCCGTGAATGGCTCTGCTTGATACCAGTACCCGACTGAGTAGTAGTTGTCGGAGCGATCGTTTGCATGACCGTGTTCGATCGTGAACTTCAGCGAGCGCTGGAATGCGATCGGATTATCCGCATGCCATCGGTACAGGCAGTAGCGGCCGTCCGTGTGTTCGGGAAGAGCGATGTAAGGCGCTCCGTTGTACAAGTTAGCGAAAGGAAGCCCGCCAATGCGGCCGCCAAAATCCCATGCTCCGCAGAAGTAGTCTTCCGTGCCGGTGCCGTTGATTACAGGCTTGGAATTATCGTCGATGAAGATCATCTCGTCGCCTTCTCCAAACCAGTTCTCCGCATTCTGGAGAACCCCGAGAGTGACGCCCATGGCCTGACCTCGCCCGCGGCAATCGAAAAAGACGTAGTTGTTGCGTCCGTCCAGGTTGATATCCGTCGGCGGATTAACGGCGTGGTTCGGTGTCGCCTGCCGGTACTGAGCGTGAAAGTACAGAGCGTCCGCCGGCAGCGAAGGCACAAGCTGGTAGTCGATATTCGAATAGAACGAGCCCACTGGCTTCTGCCCGTCATTGGTAACGGTTATCCGCGCCGAGCGCCGGAACGGCATCGCGAAATAGGAATTCAGCGCTTTCACCGACGAGCAATTCAGAAAGGCCGATTGATACACGAAGTACTCGCCGAGGTTGAGGCCAAAGAAGTCTCCGATCGGTGTTTCCACGCTGGGCTTCGTGTTGCCATCCCAATAGACACGCATAACGAGTTCTTTCAGATGATGCTCGCTCTGCGCATTGATGGTGAACCAGATGTGCGTGATGATGCCCGGACCTTCGGACTGAAAGACGTCCAGAGCCTGGCCCGGATCAATGTGCCAGAAATCGCGGTTGCCTCCGGTGCGATCGTAGCTCGATTGCTTCAGCGTGCGGTGGTCCTGCAACCGGGCATAGTCCGGAACAGGCGCGAATCCGGACGCGGCTCCCGTGGGCGCCTGCGCTCCGGGCGCTGAGCTGCCGGTGAGAAATGCTCCAGCCACTCCCAGCGATCGTCAAAAATCCTCTTCGTGGGTGGGAAGCTATTCATTATCGAGATTCCTTTCGTGAGCGCCCTGCCCCCTGAGAACCTTTCCAGGAAGCGCGTTGGTCATCTTGCCGCGCTCAATCACCGGGACCCCGTTCACGAGCACGTATTCCATTCCAACAGACAACTGGTTTGGCTTCTCAAAAGTGGCAACATCATGAATGCGCTCGGGGTCGAACACCACCACATCGGCCCACATGCCTTCTTTCAGAACGCCGCGATCGGCCAGCCGCATCCGTTGCGCCGGCAGTGCGCTGAACTTTCTGATTGCCTCCTGCAAGCTCAGCAACTTCTCCTCGCGCACGTACTTGCGCAAGATGCGAGGAAATGTTCCATAGGCGCGCGGGTGCGGATGCTCCTTGCCCAGCAGGCCATTGGGAGAGGTGCCTTGCGAGTCGTTATCCACCGAGACCCACGGCTGCTTCAGCGCATAAGCGATGTCTTTCTCCGACATCGCAAATACCGCAACCGACATGCCGGGATCCTGGATCAACAAATCGAAGATGGTATCGATTGGATCTTTGTTCTCCGATTTCGCGATCTCCGCGATGGTCTTGCCCTGATACGGCAGCAGCTTCGGATTCTGAACAACGCTTACAAGAATCGCCTGCGGTCCCGGAATCTCCAGCCACTCGTTATCCCAACCTTTGCTGTCCGTTTCCATCTGCTTGCGAATCCGCTCGCGCGTTGCGGGGTCCTTCAAGCGCGCCACCATTTTCGCGTCGCCGCCTTCGTGCGCCCACGGCGGTACGAATGCCGAGAAGGTATTGAACCAGGCCGGGTATGCATACGTGTCGGCTTCGACATCAACGCCGGACGCGCGCGCCTTATCGATTCTGTCCACGATCTCCGGCATTCGTCCCCAATTCCTCTTTCCCGCGGCTTTGAGATGCCAGATCTCCACCGGAATGTGAGCTTCGCGGCCGATGCGAAACGTCTCGTCAAGTGCTTCGTCAATGGTGTCTCCTTCGCTCCGCATATGCGTGGCATAAATGCCGCCAAACTTCGACGCCTCCTCTGCGAGAGCAATCAGCTCTTCCGTACTGGCATACGGCGCCGGAGCGTACTGAAGCGCAGTCGACACACCCACCGCGCCTTCGTGCATGGCCTGCCTCACCAGCGCCTTCATGCGCTCCAATTCCGCCGGCGTTGGGGCACGGTTGTCCTCGCCCAGCACCATCCGGCGCACTTGAGTCGCGCCCACATAACTGGCGAGATTAATGCCCATCCCCTGCCCTTCCAAGCGCCGGAAGTATTCGGCAAACGTAGTCCAGTCGGGCGTAATTCCGTAATGCTCGAAGCCGGCCCGGTCGGTTGACAGGATTCGTTCGTTCATAGGGGCGATCGAGTTCCCTTCACCCGTAATTTCGGTCGTGATGCCCTGAAAGATTTTGGACGGCACGTGCGGGTTCACCAGCATCGACAGCTTCCGACTGGCCGAGCATGTCGATGAATCCAGGCGCGACCACCAGGCCCGTCGCATCGATCACGACGCGTGCTTGAGCGCTCTGCAGCGAACCTATTTGCTGCAATGCGTCCGTTGCGGATGCCGATATCGCCCGAGTACCAGGGCGATCCGGTCCCATCGATAATGTGACCGTTTCGGATCACGTGTATCGAACTGCTGCGAAGCGGCTATCAGCGGCAGCGCCAGCGCGAAGAGGAGGACAACCGTTATGCGGGTCAAACCAGGATTATATGAGAGACTTGTCAAATGCAAAAGCGCCAAGGAAGTATCGGAAGCGCCATTCTTTGGATGTTTGTGCTGTCGATTCTGCTGTTCTGGCTGCCCATTATCGGGCCGCTGATTGCCGGCTTCGTAGGAGGACGCAAGGCCGGCACGGTAGGTGATGCCATTCTCGCCGTCATTCTGCCGGGCATCGTTTTCGGCGTACTTCTCTTCTTTCTCGGCACGCTGATGACAGGTGTTCCGCTGCTCGGTTTCATCGCCGGAGCGGGTGGAATCGCGCTTGCCTTCGCGCACGTTGGGCCGCTCTTGATCGGCGCCATCATTGGAGCTCTGATATAAACCGTCATGCCTGACGCATAATCTGGCGGATGTACGCCAGATTGCGGCGCATGTCGGCATCAAGAGTCTCTGGGCGCGCATCCGTTTCCAGATTCGCGTAACCCGGAAAATCCGATATCGCGAATAGCACGGATGATAGGCGTGAATTGAATTTTGCCCTCGCCCAGATAATGCGGATTATCCTTCAGATGGAATTGGCAGATACGGTCTTTTCCCAGCCAGCGAATCTCTTTCACCACATCGAATCCGGCGATCGTCGAATTGCCGACGTCGTAATAGACTTTCACGTTCTGCGAGCCCTCGAACGGTCCATGATGCGCACGTTGTCCTCCGCCGAAACAGTGTCTTCGAGCCCCAGAATCACTCCGGCCTTTTCGGCTTCCGGCGCAAGCTCACGCAGTCGCATCTCCGGTGTAATCCATCTCGTCTTTTGTCTTCAGCGCCCACGGCCCGAAAAAGGGCAGAAGGAGCACTTTTGTGTCGAGCGCCTTCGTGAGGCGGATAGAATCCAGCACCCATTTCGGCGCCTGCTTATCACTCTTCAGTCCGTTAACATGCAACCGATCGACGCACGTGCCATCAATCGGAATGTTGTTCTCTTTCGAAAGTTGCAGATATTTCGCAATCGTCTGCGGATTGTCGGCAGGCATTTTGCCATCGACAATCTTTCGGCCAAAGGATATCTGAACGCCCTCAAAGCCAAGCTCCGCAGCCAGCGGTACCGCTTCCGGATTGGCGCCCAGATTCAGATTCCAATCCGTAACGCCAATGCGAAGTTTGCCGTCAGCAGCAAGCAGGGCGCGCGCTCCGAACTCTCCGGCCACGAGAGAACGGACCAGGCCGCGACGGGTAATTTCAAACATAAATGGCTATTCTAACCGCGTCGAATTGACGAGCTGCCGCACCGCTTCTACAACAGTCTCCGGCTGCTCCAACTGTACCCAGTGCCCGGAACGCTCCAGGCGCACGTGGCGGCTGCATTTGCCTTCACGCGCCCAGCGGTCGCGCTCCTCCAGTTCAGCTTTTGTCGAATTAGCGGCGGAAAGAATCACTATCGGGATGTGCGATGGAACCGGCATCGTGAGCGCCGCACGCGCATTCGCGGGCAATGATTCCAGATAGGCGGCCATGGCCAGAAAACATTTTGGATTGCTCCAATGGGAGGCAATCAAGGGCCACACCTCACGCGGAAGCTTCTGTATTTCGCCAACCAGCCGGTCGAGCGTCCGCCGCCCTTTTCCGGCGCTCGCCCGCGCCATTACTTTTGGAAATGCCCGGCCTCCGCCGAGCAACGCCGTAAGCGCCAGTCTGACGACTCCCAGCCGCGCCAGGGCAGCACCGCGGCGCGAAAGTCTGGCGCCCAGCTTAAGCCGCATCTTTTCGCGATCCGAACAATCAGCCCAGAACGCCAGGGAAACAGGGTCCAGCAGAACCAGGCCGGCTACAGCTTCCGGTTTGTGATGCGCGTAAGCGCGAACCAGCAATCCACCGAACGAGTGCCCGACCAGCACATAAGGCGGCGGCACGCCCGCATAAGACAACAGCGCATCCAATTCTGCAATCATGTGCGGGACCGACGGCGGGATAATGCCGGCATCGCTCCACCCGAGACCTGCGCGGTCATAACTGCACACGCGCGTGAATTCAGCGATTTTGGGCTGCACCAGCGCCCATCCCAGCGAACTTCCGGCAATCCCCGCTTCTAAAATCACCGCTGGCGAACCGCTTCCCTGCTCATAGAAATGAAGGCGTCTGTGCCCAGCAGCGATCAGCCGGCCCGGGGGAGGGAAGCGGCGTCGATCCCGATAACGACCGAAACCCTGATACACCAGGCCAGCCGTAACAATTGCAGCCAGCGAACCGAAAATGAGTAGCAGCAAAACGGAATCAATCCGCCACAATCAGCTCGCCAGGAAGAATCGGGCGTGTGCGCGGTAAGAGTCCGAACATAGCCGCCGTCCCGATTACCGCCAGCACGGCCACGAACACGGTGAGCTTCAAAACGTCAGCGGCATGCGTGTGGGGCAAGGCTTTCCACATCAGGAGCAGGATGGTCTGCGCCGGCGCGATAGCCCAGACCGCTCCGTAGAAGTAACGCCGTTCCGTTCCCTCGCCCCGCGTCGATGGCCCCACGCGCGGCAGTAAACCGAATATGCCGAAAATCGCAATTAGCAGGAATATGGGGAAATATCCCAAGATATAGATCTGCTTTAGGTACCATGTGCCGCTGACGGCCGCGACAATCAAGCCAAGCAGGTTTAAACCGGCGAAACTCAGCAGTGCGTTCCACCCAAACGTGTAGCAGATTCGGCGGTAGAGCGGATTAGGTCTGTCCTCGCAGAACCGTAGGATGTAGGGCCGCGGTTCCACTCCCGGTAATTGTCCGAACAACCCCGCGATACCGGTCCCAACTAGCACGAACAGCAGCCATAATACGATTCCTGGTGCTCGGGCCGCGTGCGAACAGGTCAAACGTTAATGGGCCGGGCGCAAGGAAAAATACCCAGATCCAAATAGGCCAGTGCGCCACCCGATAAATGACTTTGTTCCGCTCGCGAATCTTTCGATCATGTGCGTACTCTACCTTGATCGTGTACGACAACATCTCTCCCTGAACAGATCGTACTACCCCGCGTAAAAGGAACGCTCCGCACAATTTTGAGTCGTTCCGCTCTGCTTGTTCGTATTAAGCAAGTGAAAGGCAAAGGTAGCGTTGGTAGCAACGGTCACAAGCTGTGCAATCGTATCGGAAGGTCAGGCTAATTTGCCGAGCTTCGCCGAAGCCGTGGACGCCCATAAAGCCATGGTATTCAGCATTGCCTGGCACTTTTTACGGGATCGCGTCGCGGCCGAGGAACTGGCGCAGGATGTGTTTCTTCAGCTTTACCGCAACTGGGGCGGCATGCAATCGGGGGATCATATTGTCTTCTGGCTTCGTAAGGTGACCAGCCACCGCGCCATCGATCTGGTGCGAAGGCGAAAGACTCGGCCCGAAGTGAGCCTGGAAGAAGCAGCGGAGCCGACGGTGCTCGAGCGCATGCAGGACTCACTACTAACTTCGTACCTGGAGCGGATGGTTGCCTCGCTGCCGGAGAGGCAGCGGATAGCGATTGTGCTGCGCTACCAGGAAGATATGGACCCGGATGAGATTGCAAAAGTGCTGCGAATGAAGGTGAGCAGCGTAAAGACTCTGATCGCACGCGGACTTGAGCTGTTGCGCGCAAAGACGAGCCGCACGTTGAAATTATCGGATCACAGGATTAGCCATGACACCGCTTGAAGAAGAACTGAAAAAAGCTCTGTCGCGTCGCGAGCCATCCGCCGGCTTTGCAGCTCGCGTGCTCGCCCGCACGGATCAGCAAGACAGTGAAAAAGCGGCGCGTACCGGCAGTTTGCTCCGGAAGCTCCGGTCATGGCGGCTGGTTCCGGTGCTGGCAGCGTTGCTGTTCATGACCGGCGGAATTGCATATCAGCAACATGAGCGCGAAGTCAGGGGAGAAGCGGCCAAGCAGCAACTCCTCGTCGCTATGCGTATCGCCGGATCGAAATTACATGATGCCCAGTTGGCGGTGAGAGAGGTGGAGCAATGAACGGTTTGAGATTGAAATCCGTGCTGGCACTTGCGCTAGTGCTTCCGGCGTTAGTGTGCCCGGCATGGTGTGCCGATGCCATCAAGTGGCCAGTCAGTTTTGACAAGCTGGCGAAAGAAGCCAAGGAGTCTGTGGACGTAACTCTGGATGCATCCATGCTTCAGCTCGCCAGCGGTTTCCTCGAGAAAGACGATCCCGAGCAGGCCCACGTTAAGAAGGTTGTCTCCAAGCTGAAGGGCATTTATGTCCGGAGCTTCGAATTCGATAAAGAAGGCCAGTATTCAATGGCCGATGTCGACGCGCTCCGCTCCCAATTGACGGGCTGGACTCGCATCGTGGGCGTCACATCGAGCAAAGGCGAGAATACCGGCGTATATCTGAAGAAGAACGGCGATCAGATCGAGGGCCTGTTCATTATCGATGCGGAACCGAAGGAGCTAACGGTTGTGCATATCGACGGCCCGATCAGGCCGGAGGAACTCAACGAACTCGGCGGGCATATGGGCATTCCTAAGATGGGTCCTCTGCACCGTTCGGATAAGGATAATCGCAAGGGCGACAAAACTCCCAACCCCGAGCCCCAGCCGCACCCCGAGGATTCCGGCGATACGGGAGGTGAATAGCTATGCGATCAATTTGCGCATGCCTCGTTTTATTACTGATCGCGCCTTTGGCACTACCGGCAAGCGAATTCGACTGGATGGTCCGCGAATTCTCCCGTGAAAGCGGAGCTACCCCAACCCACATTCCCTTCTTCGGATTAGCGCGTTTTGTCGTCGCCGTCGGCCATCCTGCGGGCACGAGCGAACTGAGGCTCGCGATCTTCGAACACACCAACCTGGAATCCAGGCGCTTCAGCAGCATCACGGACACAGCAGTGGGCAGCGCCTGGAAGCCGATGGTTCGGGTACGTTCGCGGAACGGCGAATCCACCAATATCTATGCACAAGGCGATGCCGACAACTTGCGTTTGCTCATCACATCGCTCGACAACGGCGGCGATGCAACCTTCGTTGAAGTGCGGGTCAAACCCGCAACGCTCATGAAGTTTGTCGACGAGCACTGCGGAAAGCGCTAGCCCGCATATCTCACAACGAGCTAAGGTAGGTTCTCGGTTGAATGCCGGTACTATGCCATTCGTTACTATTCTTCCCGCAATGCCGTCATGGGATCGATCCGCATGGCCCGGCGCGACGGCAGATAACTGGCGAGGAGCGCCGAGAAGCCAAGCACCGCAGTAAGAACAGCGAACGTCCACGGGTCTACGTCCACGACGTTATAGAGAGCACTTGCCATGATCCGTGCAAGTATGATCGCGAGTGCGAGCCCGACCACAAGGCCAGCCGCCGTCTGCCGCATGGTCTGACCCATGATCATCTTGAATACTTCAGCGCGGCCGGCGCCCAGAGCCATCCGTACGCCAATATCGTGAGTGCGCGCCGCTACAAAGTAGGAGAAAACGGCATAAACTCCCGTAACTGCCAACAGCAGCGCGATTATGGCGTAAATAGTCATCATTCTGGCGGCAGCGCGAACCCCGGACGTCTCTTCGGCAATCACCTGTTCCATCGTCTTCACCTCGTACACAGGCAGATTGCGATCCACAGCAGCAATTCGGGAGCGGGCGGACTTAGCCGCTTGCATCGGGTCGCCGACCGTACGGAGTACGAATTCCGCCGCGGAACTCGGGAACTGTGTGTAGGGGATGTAGGCGGCAGGCAAGGGTTGCCCGTTGAACGGATCTTTGGTATCACCAGAAACGCCGATGACTGTAAGCCAGTCCGATTTACTGTTCAGCTTCATGCGATGCCCGAGCGGGTTCGAATTCGCCCAGTAGTGCCGTGCAATGGTTTCGCTGATGACAACAACGTGCCGGGACTGTGGACGGTCATCGTCCGAAATAGCACGGCCCTGCAGCACCGGAATGCGCATTGCTTCCAAATAATGGCTATTGGCGACCGTGACATTGGGCCGTGGTTCACCCGCCTGAGGTTCAGGGCGTCCTTCGATACCCAGGTGTTCCGCGGGCCCGATGTCAGAGGAGAGTCCCGCCGCCTTGACCGTAGGAAGGGTCTCGATTTTTTCGAGCGCACGATCGTAGAACGATTTGATTTGCGAAGCGTCCCGGTATTCGTTGGGAGGAAGCGAGACCTGCATGGTCAGGAGGTTTTTCGGATTAAAACCCTGATCACGGTCCAGAAGGCGCTCGAACGTCTTCACCATCAGGCCCGCTCCGACCAGTAATACCAGCGCAATCGCAAGCTCCGAAACAATCAGCAGGGTTCGGAGGCGATTGCGCGGCGACGCGGCGCTGCTGCTGCCCCCGCGCTCACGCAGCGCATCGCTCAGATCCGCGCCCATTCTTCCGTACAAAAGTTGAAACATGGCCGGCAAGCTGCAAAGAATGCCGGTCAGCACCGACACAACAATGGTGAGCAAGACAACTGTTGAATCCACATGCATAGTGCGCAGACCGGGAACAATCCGCAGAGCAACGGCGGGAATGCCCGCCTTTGCGTAGTCGTTGTTCCAGCCCGCCAGCATAAGCCCGACCCCACCCGCTACAGCCGAGATAAGAACGCTTTCGGCAAGCAACTGACGCGCAATCTGAAAACGGCTGGCGCCGAGCGCCGCACGGACAGTTATTTCTTTCTGGCGACTTGCTGCGCGCGCCATCTGCAGATTGCCGATATTTGCGCAGGCCAGCAGCAGCACAAATCCGGCGGCGCCCAGCAATGTCAAAAGGAAATGGCTGGTCACTGTGTCGGTCAGGTCGCGAAGAGGCAATACAGCGATACTGCGGTCTTCGTTTGTTGCCGGGTACTGTTGCGCCAGGCGGGAAGCGATTGCGCCTGCTTCGCTGCGCGCTTGCCCGGCCGATACGTTTTGCTTCAGAAGACCGAGAACCATCAGATTGCGGGTGCCGCGTTGATGCTGCTCGGCGGAAGTGAGGACCAAAGGAGACCAGATATCGGTTGACAGAGGATAATCGAAATCATCCGGCATCACTCCGATAACGGTGTACTTCTCGCCGGAAAGCGAGATGGACTTGCCGATCACATCGGGTGAAGCGGCCAGGTGGCTCTTCCAAAAACCCTGGCTAACCACCACCACCTTTGAGCGAGCGGGCTGATTTTCATCCGTTGAAATGGTCCGTCCCAATGCGGCCCGTCTGCCAAGTACGTCGAAAAAACTGGGAGACACTTCATAGGCTTCCACCCGTTCAGGATTGCTGTTACCAGTTAAACTGACATCCCAGTTTCGATAAGCCGCCAGCTTTTCGAACGAATGGTTTTGCGCTTTGAAATCGACAAAATCGGCCGGCGCAAGCGCGTCCCGTTCTGCGCGAAGTTTAGGCGCTGTTTCCCACAGCGTGACAATTCGCTCCAGACTCGGGTACGGGAATGGATGAAGAATCATTGAATCGATCAGGATGAACGATCCCGCATTCACGCCGATTCCGAGCGCCAGCGCAAGGACTGCAACCGTCACCGCAACGGGACTCTTCAGCGACATCCGGACGCCGTAGCGGAGATCTCTTAGCAAATTATTCATGCATTACCCGGGGCCAATATCAGCAATCCGGATACAAGTGTATGTCATTGAATCGCAGCACCTTTGGGGGCACTCGGAAAGGGTGCCGTGATGATTGTGGGACACTTCTGTCCGAAAATGACCAGATTTCGCCGGGCCTCTACAATGTAGGTTCAAGGAGCGCCATTGTCGTTAGAAGATGAAGTATTGCGCCAGCGCCATGAGCGGCTGGCGCAGGTCCGTCAGCTCGGCTTCGAGCCATACGGGCACGCCTTCGAATACACGCACACGATTCCACAGATTCTTGCCGAATATGGATCGACAACCGGAGACGATCTCGCAGCACATGTTAATGTCCGCATCGCCGGGCGCATACAGACCGTCCGCCGCATGGGTAAGGCCGGTTTTCTGCACCTGGTTCAGAACGGCGAACGGCTTCAGATTTACGTCAAAAAGGATGCGGTAAGCGAAGCGGCTTACAAGCTCTACGAAATTCTTGATACCGGCGACATCATCGGCGTTGGCGGTTATCTGTTTCGAACTAAAACCGGCGAGCTCAGCGTGCACGTCGAAGAACTTTTCTTTCTCTCGAAGATCATGCTGCCCCTTCCCGAGAAATGGCATGGCCTCGATGACGTCGAAACCCGCTATCGCCAGCGCTATGTAGACCTGATTGCAAATCCCGAAGTACGCAACGTTTTCGTAGCGCGATCAAAGATCATCCGCTCTCTCCGGCGGCAACTCGATGAGCGCGGTTTCCTCGAAGTCGAAACGCCGATGATGCAGCCGCTGCCCGGCGGCGCGGCCGCGCGTCCATTCGTCACCCATCACAACACGCTCGATATGGATCTCTACCTCCGCATCGCTCCTGAGCTTTATCTGAAACGCCTGGTGGTCGGCGGCATCGAGCGCGTCTATGAGATTAACCGGAACTTCCGTAATGAGGGCATCTCTACTCAGCACAACCCGGAGTTCACGATGCTGGAGTTCTATCAGGCTTACACAGATTACCGCGGCATGATTCAACTCTCTAAGGATCTGCTTAGTCAGGTCGCGATCGACGCCACCGGAGGCACGCAAGTCACCTACGCTGGTCGCGCGCTCAACTTCGCCAGTTTCCGGCAGTTCACCATGCGCGAAGCGCTCATCGAGTTCTGGCCCGGTTCCGATAAGCCAAGTTTCGATAATGTGAAAGACCCCGAATGGCTTTTTCGGCATTCAAAAGAGAAGTCGCCTGGCACCGCACTGGCCGATCTATTCGAGCGGCACGCCGAAGATCATCTGTTCGAGCCAACCATCATCTACGAATTCCCCGTCGAAATATCGCCGCTGTCCAAAAACAAGCCGGACGAACCCGATTTCGTCGAGCGCTTCGAGATCTATGCTGCTGGAATGGAAATCGCCAACGCCTTCACGGAGCTGAATGATCCGCAGGAGCAGCGCCGTCGTTTCGAGCAGCAACTGGCCCGCAGAGCAGGCGGCGATGAAGAGGCGCACGCAATGGACGAAGACTACATTCGCGCGCTCAGCTATGGAATGCCTCCCGCAGGCGGCGAGGGCATCGGCATTGACCGGCTCACCATGATCCTTACCGGGTCGAAGTCAATCCGCGACGTGATCCTATTCCCCTTGCTCAGGCCGGAAGGTGAAATCGGCCTCCTCGAACGTTTGAGGGCGCTCGCGCCATAAGCAGTTCACTGTTGCCGGACAATTTTTGCCGTCGTTACTGCTTGCCCGAGATGGCGTTGAGTATGCTCGGCGAGATGAACAATCAAGCCAAGCACTGTGGTGGGCAGGGCTCTGCGGCCTACGGCGCGGTGCTCGTAGAGGGTTTCCGGGTCGATGCGGCGGAGTTGTTCTTCGGATGCATGAAGCGACTCGTTTACCTGGCGCAGCAGGTCGTCCAACTCTGAGTCAGTTTCGAATTCGTGGCGAAGCGAATCGAGTTGCGCCTGGCTGAGCTGCCGCCCAAGCAGGTAGGTTGTCAGGCGATCGACGCTGCCCGCGATGTGTTTCAAATGGAAGCCAAGGGGAGCGGCTGCGTTTCCTGGCTTCGTCCAGACTTGCTCACGCGTGAGGCCGGCCGTGTGTTTCGCCAGGTCCTCACGCACCTGCGCAAAGCTGAAGAACACAGGCAGGACGAGTGGATGAACACCCTCAAGGGTTCCGCGAAGCCAGGGTTCAGGTAGACTTTCCTTCACTGTGGATACTCCTAACGCATATTTCCCGTATGCCCAAGCGAATACCTTCCGGGCTGTGGCCATACACACAGGCCGTGCGGCCCTTTGCCGACGCGAATGCGGGCGCGCAGATGGCCGTTCGAGGTGTCGAAGACGTATACCTCGCCGTTATAACGCCCGGAGAGCCAGAGCGATTTCCCGTCGATAGAAACTCCGCCCATATCGGGGCTCCCGCCGCCTGGGATGACCCATTTGGTTGCCACTTTGCGGGTTGCCAAATCAATCAGCGATATCGTGCCCTCGCCGCGGTTTGAGACGTACATGTACTTCGCGTCCCGGCTGAAATACTCGCCATGGGTACCCTTGCCGGTGGGAATAAATTCAATCTGCTTAAAAGCATTTCCGTCGACGACGTGCACGCCATTAGCATCCATGTTGGCAATGTAGAAGACCTTGCCATCGGGCGAAAGGCGGCAATCCTGCGGCATGCCTTTGGGTTCGAGCTTTAGATGGCCTGTGACCTTTTGCTGCGCGACATCGACTTTAATGATCTCGCTCGAAAATTCGCACGTCGCGATCATGTATTTCCCATCCGGCGAGAAGTCGGCATGGTTAACGCCTTCGCAGCCAACCGGAACCCGATTGACCACCTTCATGGTTTGCGCATCACGGAAATCGATGCGCTTCTCGCGCTCCGCCATCACAACTGCATACTTGCCATCGGGCGTGTAATACATGTTGTATGGATCGTCGACCTGAATAGTCTCGCCTTCCTTCCCGGTCGCGGGGTCGATCAGGGTCAACTGATCGCCGAGATCCTGGGCGACCCAGAGTTTTTTGAGATCCCAGGAAGGAACGACATGTTGTGGTTCCAGCAGGCGCTTCGAGTGCTTGGGCAGTGCGAAATGGCCGACGATTTTATACGTGCCAGGATCGATGATGTCAACCGTGTCGCTCTTCGAGTTCGGGACATATACCCTATAGGGGAAATTCTTGACGACCGGCGAGAGCATGCCGGGGCCGTCGGCCGAGTAGACGTTGTTTGCCTCCAGAACCGGGGGCATGCCCGGCAGAACGCTGTAACCGGTGTGCGGCTGTGCTGCCGCGAATAGCATCCCAGAGGCACCGCTGTTTCCAACCGCATGCAACGGCAGCCAGGCGGACGCCAGGACCAACAACCCGGCCGCCGCAAACAATTTGTACGAAGAGTGCATACCTTCTCTGATAGAGTAACGTGTCGAAACTTGTTTTCAGGCCGAAAGAACTTCAGTACAATTTTAGTTATAAATGTTGCGGAGCAGTGAAAGCGAAACAGAGATTTTGCTTGGGAACAAGCAACTTCTGGGCATCTTTTTTCTGGTCGCGGTCCTGATTGGCGTCGCGTTCGGCGGCGGGTACATGTTGGGACGCGGCGCAGTCGACAAAAAGACCGTAAGTCCAGCCGCGCCGGCCAAGGACACGGCGGCAGCCAATCCGGCCGGCGGCGAAACGCGCACGGTTGCTCCATCCGACGGGGGCGCGGTGGACGCCAGCACTGCGGCGAGCGATCAGCCGGATCAAAACCCGCTTGGCTCTCCCAGGCACAAATCCGCGTCGCCGACGGAAGCACAGCAGCCGGAAATAGCGGCGCAGACGGCCGGTCCAGCGAGCTTTACACCGCAAAACGGGCAAGAGTTTCTGCAGGTGGCGGCGGTTCCCCGCAGCGAGGCATCCGGTGTGGTGGACGTGCTACGAAAAAAAGGATTCCGCGCACACACCGTTCCAGTACCCGGTAATGTGAAGCTCTACCGCGTAATTGTCGGGCCAGTTCGCGATGTCGCCGATCTTTCGTCAACTCGCGAACAATTGCGAAAGACCGGCTTCGGCAAGGTTATCGTGCAGAAGTACTAAAAGCTGCTCCTGAGTTTTCGCCGATTGCCTGCGCTTAGGAAAGAACGATTGCGGCTCTAGTCTTAATACGCTGCTCGGGTGGCGAACGCCGCGTGGGCTCGCGTGACGGGAGCGGCCCGGTTCAGTTTTACTGCGGCGAAAATTTGGTTTGATACTTCGTCGGGAGTGCGGTTTGCTCGTACGCGATGATAGCTCCCCCGGCGATAATACCGAACCAGTTCCCTGGAATTTCCCTTGTACAACCGCAAGCGCTCTCGAATCACTCCGGGATAATCGTCGGTCCGCTGGACCAATGGAGATCCGTCAAGATCGCAAGTAAGCTGCACCTTCCCGACTGAGGGTTCGATGCTGAAGCTGCGGCCGCAGCGGGCGCACTGGCGTCGCTTCTCCAAGCGGGACACCACGTCGCGCGCGGAGAGAACAAAATCAATCACGATTGGACCAGGCATCCCGAGTCTGGCCAGCAGGCAGTCTAACGAACGCGCCTGCAAAACCGTACGCGGATAGCCGTCCAGAATGCAACCTGAGGTGCAATCCAGACTCTGAAAGCGCCGGGCGACAACCTCGTTCATCAACTCATCACTGACTAACTGCCCGGAGGAAAGCATAGCAGCAACCGTCTGCCCGAGCTCCGAACCGGATTGGCATTCGCGCCTAAGAATTTCGCCGGTCGAAATGGCCGGAATATGTAGAGCCGCGGATATCCGGCTCGCCTGCGTTCCCTTGCCTGAGCCCGGCGGCCCGACGAAGATCAGAACTCTGCCCGTATCCATAAGAGCGGCTATATGTCCCACGCCTAGTTTGGGCGAGATTGGGTAAGCTTTTCAAACTATCTAGTCCGCAACGGACCAGTTGTCCGCATTGCATCGACCCACTCTCTATTGGCAAGGTTTCACGCACGCGGCCAGGAGAACAGGCTAAGCCCCTTTGAAACAACACGTTCCCTATACAAATCCAGTTAGTATAGGAATTGGGCACTCTGCTCCGTCGCGCTGCGAAAACAAAAAAGGGAAAATCAAGTGGAAAAGCTTGCGCAGAACATTCAGGAAGCGTTTCTTAACAATGCCAGGAAAGAGAAGACGTTTCTTACCATTTACTTGATGAGTGGCGTTAAATTATCGGGGCGAATCAAGAGCTTCGATAAATATTCTGTGATTCTCGAGACCAACAATCAGGAGCAGCTCATCTTCAAACACGCCATCTCGACCGTGGTCGTATCCAAGCCGCTGCACGCTGCCGCCGCGCATGGCGGTCTGGGCGGAACCACGCCTGGAACCCCAGTGCCCTCCATGCCGGTTCCCTCTGAGTCTCTCGAGAGCGATCATTAGTGGAGCTGTCACAAGAGCGGACGCTCATCGTTGGGATTGAGCTCACCAGCCGCCAACATGCCAAGCCGACCGGCCTTGGTCCGGAGGTCAACACAGAAGAGTCTCTAGACGAACTCGCCACCTTAGCGGAAAGCGCCGGAGCGCTAGTTGTCGATCGCGTCGTGCAGATGCGCCCCACCATTGATCCTGCCACGCTCCTCGGTTCAGGCAAGGTGGATGAGATACAGGCCCGAGTTGACGGCGACCGCCTTGATACGATCATCTTCGATCATGAGCTTACGCCAACCCAGTTGCGCAATCTGGAGCGACGGCTGAACATCAAGGTCCTCGATCGAACACAGCTCATACTCGACATCTTTGCCAGGCGCGCACGTACACGCGAAGGACAGTTGCAGGTTGAACTCGCGCAACTCAATTACCTTCTTCCTCGCCTGGCCGGCCGGGGTACGCAGATGTCGAGGCTCGGCGGGGGAATCGGAACTCGCGGCCCAGGCGAAACGCAGCTTGAAACGGACCGGCGCCGGATCGGACAAAGGATCACGAAGCTCAAGACGGAGATCGAACGCGTCCGTGCCAGCCGTGGCGTGCAACGTTCCCAGCGCCAGGCCGTCCCGCTCTCTACGGTCAGCCTTGTCGGATATACGAACGCCGGAAAATCCACCCTGTTCAATCGGCTCACCGGGGCCGATGTGCTTGCCGACGCGAAGATGTTTGCGACACTCGATCCAATTGTCCGCCAGATCCGGCTGCCCTCGCAGCGCCGCGTACTGTTGAGCGATACGGTTGGGTTCATCCGCAATCTGCCGACGACCCTAGTAGACGCCTTCCGCGCCACGCTCGAGGAGGTCACTGCGGCCGCGCTGCTGCTGCACGTGGTGGACATCGCCTCTCCAACTGCCGCCGAACAGACGACTCACGTCATGAAAGTGCTGGCCGAAATCGGTGCCGAGACCACCCCGCAAATCCTCGTGTTGAATAAAAGCGATCGTCTGCCGGAAGCCGATCGCACCCAGGACCTTGCCATGCTTACGCACCGCCTTCTCGGCGAAACGGCTCGTCAGAACGCAACCCGGGCCGTGCTTGTTTCCGGTCAAACTGGCGCCGGGATTGAGAACCTGCTGGCAATCATTGACCAGCAATTAACACAGGATCCTGTGGCCCGGCAGCGGTTCCGGTTGCCATTGGGCGAAGGCCGCGCACTGCATCTGCTGCATGATCGCGCCGCCATTGTCTCTAAGCACTACGAAGAGGATTACTGCGAGGTGGTGGCCGACGCTCCGCAATCGCTCCGCAAGAAGCTGTCGGAGTTCGCGGTTCAGGAATAAAAAGCCGGGGCGCTTGTGAAGAAGCCCGCAGCCACTTCGGACAGGCAGAAGACCTCTTCCCCCGTAGGTGCCATTTCACACGCGTGGCGGGCGCTGCGACACCGCAACTTCAAGCTCTACTTCTTTGGCCAGAGCATTTCCGTGATGGGTACCTGGATGACGCGGCTGGCGACAAGCTGGCTGGTCTATCGCATGACCCATTCGGCGCTGCTGCTTGGCCTGGTTAGCTTCGCGGGGCAGATTGTTTCATTTGCGCTGGGGCCAGTTGCGGGCGTCTGGGTTGAGCGCCTCGATCGGCGCAAGCTGCTGGTCTGGACACAAGCCGCTGGCTCCGTTCAGTCGCTCGCCCTGGCCGCGCTCACTCTGGCGCACGTTATCACCCTCTGGGAAATCATCGCTCTCAGCGCTTTGCAGGGCTTGATTAATGCCTTTGATATGCCTGGGCGGCAATCCTTCCTCGTACAGATGGTCGAGGATCGTAGCGAACTTAGTAACGCCATCGCTATCAACTCCTCAATGGCAAATGGAGCGCGGCTGATCGGTCCGGCCATCGCCGGTCTCGTCATCGGAGCCGCCGGCGAAGGCTGGTGCTTCCTGATCGATGGCATCAGCTATTTCGCCGTGATCGCATCCCTGCTGCTGATGCGCATCAAACCGCGGAATATCCGCCGAAACGCGACCAGCATGCTCGAACAAATTCGCGAAGGTTGGGATTACGTCAGTACTTTTCGGCCCATCCGCACCATCCTTCTGCTGTTTGCAGTTCTCAGCCTCATGGGATGGCCGTACTCCGTTCTATTGCCCATCTTCGCCGGCCAAGTGCTGCACGGTGGTCCGCATACTCTCGGTTGGCTCACAGGAGCTTCAGGAATCGGGGCGCTTATATCGGCCCTTTCGCTTGCCTTGCGCAAGTCGATCGTCGGGCTTACCCGCATGCTCCAGATTGCGGCCGCAATGCTGGGAGTCGGGCTGATTCTCTTCGGGCTGTCGCATACGTTATGGCTATCGCTGGTACTCATGGCCTTCGTCGGCTTCGGCATGATGCAGAGCGCCTCGGTCAGCAATACAATCGTTCAGAGCCTGGTGCCAGAAGACAAACGCGCTCGCGTAATGAGCTATTACACGATGGCATTTTTCGGCATGGCGCCGTTCGGCAGCTTGCTGGCGGGTGCCCTGGCTCACCGGATAGGAGCGCCCCACACCGTCATGGTCACTGGCGGCTTTTGCGTTGCCGGTTCACTGTGGTTCACGCTCAAGCTTCCGAAACTCAAGTCGATCATGCGGCCCATCTACCAGCAGATGGGTCTGCTGCCCGTGGGCGACATGGACCTGATCCCCGACGAGCATGAGCCGGCAATATGATCCGCTCTAAAGAAATTCAATCAAAGGGAAGGCCATGCCTCCCTACCACCTCTCTGATATCCTCGAAAGTTAAACACCAGTTGAGGTTTTCTGATGTCCGGACATAGTAAATGGGCCACGATTAAGCACAAAAAAGCGGCCCTGGATGCCAAGCGCGGGCAGGCATTCACGCGCTTAATCAAGGAAATCATGATTGCTGCCCGCAGCGGCGGCGATCCCGACGCGAATGCGCGTCTCCGCACCGCCATCGTTGCCGCGAAAGCGGTGAGCATGCCCGCCGACAACATCAAACGTGCTATTATGCGCGGCACCGGCGAACTCGAAGGCGGCCAAATCGATGAAATTCTCTTTGAAGGTTACGGGCCCGGCGGCGCAGCCGTCCTGGTCAACGTAGCCACTGACAACCGCAATCGAACCGTGAGTGAAATCCGGCACGTCTTTTCAAAGAATGGCGGTAATCTCGGCGAGCAAGGCAGCGTTTCCTGGATGTTCGAGCGCAAAAGCCAGATCATTGTCGATGCAGAGAACGCTTCCGAAGACCAACTCATGACCGTGCTCCTGGACGCCGGCGCCGACGATATCCGCGATCAGGGCGGTGCCTGGGAAATTCTATCGGCTCCCGAATCGCATGAAGCCGTGCTCCAGGCTCTTGAGAAAGCCGGTATCCCGGCTGAATCCGCAGAGATTGCCATGGTTCCCAAGAACACGGTCAAGCTCGAAGGCAAAAATGCTCAGGCTATGCTCAGGCTCTACGATACTCTCGAAGAGCATGATGACGTACAGAACGTGTACGGCAACTACGAAGTGGACGAGGCGGAAGTAGAAGCATTGGCCTAGGAACCCGCGTGGCACTCTACCGCGGATGCGTATCGGCCCCCGGATCTCTGGATGCGAATTGTCGGAATAGACTGTGGAACCGAACGAACCGGTTTCGGTGTCATTGATACGGACGGCCGTTCTCACCAGTTCGTCGATGCCGGCGTTATTCGAACAAAACCCATTGAGCCGCTTGAAAAAAGATTGCATGTTATCGCCCGCGAATTGCGCTCAGTGATAAATGCGTATTCGCCGGCAGCGGCTGCGGTGGAGGAGGTTTTTCACGCTGTGAATGCAAAGTCCGCGCTCAAGCTGGCGCACGTGCGCGGGGTTGCTCTCCTGCTGGCTGCCGAGGCCGGCCTCTCCGTCAGCGAGTATTCCCCCCTCGAAGTCAAGATCAGCGTTGTCGGGTACGGCCGAGCCGAGAAACAGCAGGTGCAAATGATGGTTTTGTCCCTTTTGGGGATCGGCCGGCAGTTCGAATCCTTCGACGCCACGGATGCCCTGGCTGTCGCCATCTGCCACGGCACTCGCGCCAACTTTCCAATCGCGGCGGGAGGACGCCGATGAAGCTTCTGTTCCTCACCCTTATTGCTTCGTGCTGTCTTTCTGCCGCCGCGGCTCGGCTAACATTCACAAAGAGTTTTCCCGGAAGCACCCCGGCCTTTACATACGTATCGGTTGATCGCACTGGCGCACTTGAATATAAGGAGTCTCTCACCGACGCTCAACCTTTGAAGGCGAAACTGCGCGAGTCCGAGACGACGCCCCTGTTTTCCATGGCAGAAGCGCTCGGCTACTTCCGGTCTCCGCTGGAATCTGGCCTCAAGGTGGCCAACACGGGCAAAAAGACTTTTCGTTACGAGCCTGAGAGCGGCCCGGCAACAGAGACGAGCTTTAATTACTCCATCAATGTAACCGCGCAACAGTTGCTGGATAAATTCGAGCAGATTGCGGCGAGTGAACGCGCCTATCTGGAGCTTGACAGCACCATGCGCTACGACAAGCTTGGAGTCAACGATGCGCTCGCCGATATTGAGTCTCTCTGGCTGCATAAACAGTTGGCCGCTCCTGAACAGTTCTTGCCGCTGTTCACCCGCATCACCGCGCACGAGTCGTTCATGCACCTGGTGCGTGACCGCGCCGCGCGTCTGAAGGACGAGTTTCAGGCGTCTCCAGCCACGGCCTCCAGCAATCCCAAACAGAAATGAGCGCGCATACGCGAACGCGGCCCTTTGATCGTGTGGTCTGGATTGTGCTCGACAGCGTCGGCATAGGCGCAATGCCTGACGCTGGTTCCTATGGTGATGAAGGCAGTGATACGCTCGGCAACATCGCCAGGCGGCACAAGCTCGAGTTGCCGAACCTGAGAAGAATCGGACTTGGGAACATCAAGCCGCTGGCCGGAGTGCCCCCAGCGGAGAACCCGGCTGGCGCTTATGGCAAATGCAGGCTGGCATCTCCCGGAAAAGACACCACCACTGGCCATTGGGAGATGGCCGGCATCATCCTTAAAAAACCGTTTCCCACCTATCCTTGCGGCTTTCCTCCGGAAATTATCCAGCCGTTCGAATCTAGAATCGGCCGCAAGGTTCTAGGCAACAAAGCTGCCTCCGGAACCGAGATCATCAAGGAGCTCGGCGCGGAGCACCTGCGCACTGGTTCGCCGATCGTCTATACATCAGCCGACAGCGTGTTCCAGGTTGCAGCTCACGAGAGCGCGATTCCGCTTCAGGAGCTTTACCGCATGTGCCAAATCGCCCGTGCCATTCTTCGCGGACCGAATGAAGTCGGCCGTGTGATCGCGCGCCCGTTCCAGGGCGAATCGGGCCACTTCACACGCACTTCAAATCGGCACGATTACGCGGTACCTCCACCTGCGGGCATGCTGCTCGACCAGCTATTACAACAACACGTCCCGGTGTACGCGGTTGGCAAGATCTCGGATATTTTTCTGGGCCGCGGCATTTCACATTCCGTCAAAACGAAGAACAACACGGAAGGGATGCAGCAAACACACAACGCCATGAGAAACCAGCCCGACGGCCTCATCTTCGTTAACCTGGTCGATTTTGATCAGCAATACGGCCACCGCAATGATGTCCCGGGCTACGCGGCAGCGCTTGAGGCCGTCGATCGCTGGCTACCGTCGCTCGACCTGCGGGAACGTGACCTGCTCATCCTCACGGCCGACCACGGCTGCGATCCTACAACACCTTCAACCGATCACTCGCGCGAATACACTCCGCTCCTTGTCTACGGTGCGAATGTGAACTCCGAAGTGAATCTCAACACGCGCGGCACCCTGGCCGATATCGGGCAGACAGTAGCGGAAAATTTCGGCGCCTCCATCGCGGCAGGCTGCAGCTTCTTGCACGAGATCAGAAAGGATAATTCAAAATTTCAGACCCTATGAGACGGCGCATTATGGCGGGCAATTGGAAAATGTACAAGACCCCGCAGGAGACCGTCAGATTCTTTGATCGATTCAAGCCGCTGCTGGACGGCAATCATGCATGTGAGGTCGTAGTCTTTCCATCAACCATCGACATACTCGCAGCCGTGCACGCCGTAGCCGGTACACCCATTCACATCGGCGGCCAAAACCTGTATTGGGCCAAAGAAGGCGCTTATACCGGCGAGACGTCGGCTGGCATGCTAAGCGCCGCGGGAGCCACCTGGGTTCTGGTAGGCCACAGCGAGCGCCGGCACCATGTCGCCCACGAAACCGACGCTGACGTTTTGAAAAAGGCCCAGGCCGCGATCGGCGCCGCGCTGACACCCATTCTCTGCCTAGGCGAGCGCCTGGAAGAACACAAAGCAGGCAAAGCGCATGATGTCCTCGTGCGGCAGTTTGCGGGCGGTGTCGCGGGATTGACCGAAGAACAGTTTGCCGGAATCGTCATCGCGTACGAGCCGGTGTGGGCCATTGGCACCGGTCAAACGGCGACGCCCCAGATCGCTTCTGAAGCGCATAAGCTTATCCGCTCGGAAGCGGAAAAGCGCTTTGGCGAAGATGCCGCGAACCGGCTGAGGATACTTTACGGCGGAAGTGTCAAACCAGACAATATTCAGGGCTTGATGCATGAAACGGAAATTGATGGCACACTTGTCGGCGGCGCCAGCCTCGATCCCGAATCGTTCGCGAAGATCATCGAAGCGGCTTAATGAGCCGCCCGCGACGTTGTCAGAGAGGTGCGGACTTCCGAGCGGAAGCCGCGCACATGTCTTTAGGCGAAGAGCACGCCGGACGCCGGATGAGGCGCGCAGCCCTCGGAGGTATCTCGCCAAGTATGGACTACTCTCGTGCTCTTCATGTTTACTATATTTACAATCCGCCCCTCCGTAAAGAGCTTGGGGTACGCAGTACGAATTGGCACTTCTCTCAGGAAATCAGTCAGATCACCACGGTTCAGCCGATATCGCCGAAATCTAGGCGCCCATTACGCTACTCCGTATCGTCAAAAGACACGCGGCGTATCGCCGGTCTGACTCCGGAACGCCCTTTTAGCCGAAAGAAGCGGTGATAGCAACTGTGGCATCGCCACGGTAGAAAGATGGGACTGACGACCCACTCCACAGGCGATTTCAAACGAGATCGCCTCGAAACGAGCGACCCGCACCTAGGGCACGGCAGGGTCGCGGGTATGTAAATAGTCATATTTTGGTCACGCACTGGCGCTCTATTGTGGTATCGGTTGGGGTGCGAGATTCCTTCAGACTTTTGTACCCTTAGGCCCTCATATACTGGGAAATGCCCTCCTCCAGCGGTCCCCTGCCGCTTTCTATCCGCGGACTTCGTAAAGCGTACGGGAACGTCCTCGCTGTAGACGGCCTCGATCTGGAGGCCTATTCGGGAGAGTGCTTCGGGCTCCTAGGACCGAACGGCGCTGGCAAGACAACCACAATTGAGATTTGTGAGGGCTTAACAGAAGCAGATTCGGGAATGGTCGAGTTGCTGGGCCTAAGCTGGAAGAACAGTTCCACGGCGCTTCGCGAGCGCATCGGTATCCAACTTCAGGAGACGCAGTTTCCTGAAAAACTCACGGTCGAAGAGATATTGCGGCTGTTTCGCAGCTTTTATCGGCATGGACTGCCGGTAGCCCAGATCATCGAGACGGTCCAGCTTAGCGAGAAGAAATCTTCGCGCGCGGGCGGTTTATCGGGTGGACAGAAACAACGCCTCGCCATGGCCTGCGCGCTGGTTGGCGACCCCGAACTGCTGTTTCTCGATGAACCTACTACGGGCCTGGACCCGCAGGCACGCCGGCATCTCTGGGAGTTGGTGGAAGACTTGAAGAGAGCAGGCCGGACCATCATTCTCACTACGCACTACATGGATGAAGCCGAGCGGCTGTGTGACCGGGTGGCAGTCATGGACCACGGTCGCATTATCGCCCTCGGTACCCCGCGCGAACTCATCGCTGGCATTGGGGCGGAACACATTGTCGAGTTCGCCGTGGATGCACTTGATGCTGATCTGGACACCGCCATGCTCCAGAACCTGACAGGCGTTCGCGGCGCGCGTGCCGACAACGGACGATATCAGTTGTCCGTGTCCGAATTGCACGAATCGGTACCCAAACTCTTCGACGAACTCGCCCGCCGCCGCGTGAAGCTCACTGAGCTCCGCACGCACTCGGCGACACTGGAAGACGTGTTCGTATCGCTTACAGGGAGGAATTTGCGGGATGGGTGAGCAGGCAGTTAGCGCTCCCGCACGGGAAATAGACCTGAACGCCAACCGCTTTTGGGAACACTCTCTTGTTCAGTTGACGTTCGCGCGTTTTCGGCTCTTCTTTCGTGAGCCGGAAGCCATCTTCTGGATCTTCATCTTCCCTATCCTGCTCGCTTTCGGACTGGGCATCGCGTTCCGGAATCGCCCTCCAGAAGTACCCCGAATCGGGGTTGTCGGACCAAACCTGGCAAAAGCTTTGACCGGTGACAAAAGTCTTTCGGTTTCACTCATGGACCGGACCGGCGGCGAACTTGCCTTGAAAACGGGGCGGATCCAGTTGTTGGTAATCTCCGCTCCCGACAAAGTCGTGTATCGCTACGACGATACCAATCCGGACTCCCGCACGGCACGCTTGATGACCGACCGCGCAGTGCAACGCATTGGCGGCCGGGTGGACCCGTTCAAGACCGTAAACAACTTTGTACGGGAGCCAGGCTCGCGCTACATCGATTTTGTTGTACCTGGGCTGTTAGGCATGAACCTGATGGGCAGCGCGATTTGGGGTGTCGGCCTGGCAATCGTCGACTTTCGCCAGAAAAAGCTGCTCAAGCGGCTCATAGCGTCGCCCATGCGGCGCTGGCAATACCTGGCTTCATTTGTGCTGTCCCGCTTGCTGATGCTTCCCTTCGAGGTGGTAGCGTTCCTTGCTTTTGCGGTTTTTGTTTTCGGAGTCCCGCTGCGCGGATCATTATGGCAATTGGCGGTCCTCTGTGTAGTCGCTTCGCTGAGCTTCAATGCGTTGGGTCTGCTGACGGCGTGCCGCGCTCGAACGATAGAGGCGGCTTCCGGGCTCATGAACCTGGTGATGATGCCAATGTGGATTGTTTCCGGTATCTTCTTTTCCGCAGATCGCTTCCCCGGAGCTGTACAGCCTTTCATCCGGGCACTTCCACTCACGGCCTTGATCGATGCATTACGGGCAAACATGCTACAGGGCGTTGGATTCACGCAATTGCACTGGGAATTCGCGGTGATGGCGGCCTGGTTTGTTATTCCGTTCTTCCTGGCTTTGAGACTGTTTCGCTGGCGCTGAAGGTTTAGTGGTCTTCAGCGCAGCTACAGGCGGCTACGATGCCAGCAGTGAGATGACGCCCTTCTGACGCAATCCGTTCAAAGCCAGGCCGTGGCGCCCGCGCACGCCGGTCTTCTCGAATATGTGCTTCAGATGAATTTTGACGGTGCCCGGCCGGATGCCGAGTTCCTGTGCAATTTCACGGTTCTTGAATCCCTGCTCAACCAGTTCCATAACCTGGTGCTCACGAGGGGTCAGATCGGTTCGGACTTGCGCTTCGGCTGCGGTATTTTCACGGAAAACGGAATCCTGCATCCAGCTACGGCCCTGCGCGACGGCCCGCAAGCAGGCCAGTATCGTATCGGTATTTGCCGATTTGCGAATGATGCCCTTGGCCCCGGCCTGCAGAAATCGAAGAGCTTCCGCTTCGGTTATGGACATGCCCCAAATCACCACCGCGGGAACGGTCGCTCGAACCGCCCCATGCTCCGCCGGAAGCTGATCTAAAGCATCCAGTACGGTTTTCGTTCCAAGACCTTTGTCGATAATCAGTAGATCGGTCTTCTCGGCGCCGGCGCTGAGCATCCATTCCGCCGGAGACGCATGGGAACATCCGAATCCGAGGTCGTCCGCCAACTCGAGCAAGTGTTGAAGCCCGTGTACCGTGAGGGGTTGGGTTTCGCAGATCGATACGATCTTCTGGTTAGAAACTGCATTCAGATCCATAAGCTGCCTATGCTCCTTATCGGCAGGAGCTACTCTTCACTTGAGTGCTGGACCTCTGCTATTGCTCTCTATTTGGGCTGAGGGGGAGTTCCAGTACTCGTTTCGACATCCCGGAAAAATCTGATTCGTACAATGTTGAGCGATGCCCCTTCTCGACAGAATTCAGAAAGACATGGTCGATGCCATGAAAGCCAGAGACGAGGCGCGGCTGCGAGCGCTGCGCATGATCAAAACCGCGCTCAAAAAGCAGGAAGTCGATTCCATGAAGCCGCTCAACGAGGCTTCGGAGATGCAGGTGATGAACACGCTGTTGAAGCAGCGGCGGGAATCGGCGGAGCTGTTTCGCAAAGGAGGCCGCGAGGAACTGGCAGCCAGAGAGGAAGCCGAAATCGGGATTATCGAAGCCTACTTGCCTGGCGCGCCCAGTTCGGAAGAACTTGAAGCGGCGGTGACCTCGGCCATTGCCGAAACGGGCGCGGCGTCGCAAAAACAGATGGGCGCGGTGATGAAGGCCGCACAGGCAAAGCTGGCGGGAAAACGCGTAGACGGCAAAGCGCTAAGCGAATTAGTGAAGCAGAAGCTCGGCTGATTTTCGCAGCCGCCGCTAGGATGGCCCCCGCAGCATTATCCGATTGACGTAGACACCGCAAAGAACGATATCATCTTCGAAGAACACCTTACAAGGAGAGTTGCAAAGTCTATGAAGCTATCCGTGTCCCTGGCCACAGTTTGTTTATTGGCCGTACCAGCATTCTCACAGTCCCCGGCGAACCCGATCAGTTCGGGCGCCAAATATATGTACGGCATGACGAAAGACAATGTGCTGAAATCAGCCGAAGAAATGCCGGAAGCGAACTACTCGTTCAAACCCGTATCCACCGTTCGAAGCTTTGGCGAGCTGGTAGGTCACGTGGCGGATGCTCAATACGAATTTTGCGCTCCGGTGCTGGGCGACGGCGCGAAATCACCCGGTATTGAAAAGAGCAAGACGAGTAAGGCGGATCTCATTCAGGCTTTGAAGGAAGCTTTTGCGTATTGCGACAAAGCATATGATGGCCTGACGGACGCGCACGCGGCCGACATGATCAAGTTTTTCGGCCACGACGCTGCGAAGCTGACCATTCTCGATTTCAACAGTGCGCACAACGATGAGCATTACGGGAACATGGTGACTTATTTACGCATAAAAGGGTTGGTGCCGCCTTCGAGCCAGCAGCAACAAGCTCCGCCCGCCAAGAAGTATTAAGGACAGAGTGGCACGAAAGTTTCAATGCGCGGCAAGCGCTCGGCCAGGCTTGGCTTTCTTCATAAAGAAGACGAGCGGCATCAGCACGCCAAACGCAATACCCATCACCCAAAAACAGTCGATATAGGACAGCGTGACAGCTTGCTGCTGAAGTCTCCGCATGATCAGCGCGTATGGGCCGCTGCCGCCTCCAGCGGCCCCCAGAGCGTGGGCGGCGGAGTTAAGGGCACTGTTGAAATTTGGGTTGAGAGGTGTTGCGTGCTCCGTCAAACGCGTTTGATGAAATTGTGCGCGGCGGGCGAGCAGGGTTGTCACAAGCGAAATCCCCAGGCTCCCGCCGATATTTCGGGCAACATTGATTAGCCCGGATGCGGCGTTGTTCTTGGTCGGCGGCACGAAAGCGTACGCGGCGGTGTTAATCGGCACGAACAGAAACGCCAGTCCGGCTGCCTGGAAGCAGCGCGCAATTACGACGTACTTGAAATCCATGTAGGTGTCGAAATTGGTCATGTGGATGAGAGAGAAACAAGTGATGGCCAGACCGACGCCGATGAGCCAGCGGGCCTCCACTTTGCTGAGCAGAAAGCCGACGAAGGGCAGCATAAACATCACCAACAGTCCGCCGGGAGATATGGCGAGACCGGCCTGGGTAGCTGAATAGCCCATCACCAACTGCAGATATTGCGGAATTAGAACCGTGCTGCCCAGCAAGACGACACCAACCATAAACATGAGGAACGCGGAGATACCAAAGTTGCGGTCCTTCAGCAGGCTGAGATCGACGACGGGATCTTTCTGCTTGAATTCCCAGTACACGGTCAATACCAGGCCGGCCGCCGAGACCAACATGCAGGTGCGAATGAAACTTGACGACCACCAGTCGTCGCGCTCTCCCTTATCCAGAACGATCTGCAGAAAACCGAGTCCCAGGGCTACGAAAATGATGCCCCAATAATCGACCCGAAGCTTTGTCTTAAGCCTCTCGAAGCGCTCCTTTAGAAGATAGGGCGGGTCTTCGAGCATGAAACTGGTCAGGAACAGCGAGACGGCGCCGACCGGTATGTTGATAAAAAATATCCAGCGCCAATCGAAGTTATCGGTGATCCAGCCTCCCAGCGTCGGGCCGATGGCCGGAGCCGTAACGACGGCGACGCCATAAATAGCGAAGGCCATGCCGCGCTGCTGAGGGGGGAAGGTGTCGGCCAGAATCGCCTGCTCGCTTGGCTGCAGGCCGCCGCCGCCAACGCCTTGAAGCACGCGAAACAGAACCAGCAGCCCCAGGGTGGGTGCGATGCCGCACAGGAATGAACTGATGGTGAATAGCGCCACGCAAGTCATGTAGAAGTGCTTGCGGCCGAGCAGCAGCGAGAACCACCCGCTGAGAGGCAAGACGATGGCGTTCGAGACCAGGTACGAGGTGAGAACCCAGGTGGCTTCGTCTTCGGTAGCCGATAATCCACCTGCGATATGCGGCAGCGCGACGTTGGCGATGCTGGTATCCAGCACTTCCATGAAACTGGCCAGCGTTACGGTCAACGCGATCAGCCAGGGATTAAATTTCGGTTTCCACTGAGGCTCGTCGGCTGCGGGGCCGCGCGCTCGGTCCGCCGGTGCGCTTTCTTCGATACCCCTGGGCATGACGGAACCTAATATGCGTTGTTGGTGCCGCTATTCAGCAGGACAGTAGGCTCGACGGACATGCCGGGCAGCAGCGAATGATCGCGATTCTCGCCAGGCTCCAGGACAATCTTGACCGGGATGCGCTGTACCACCTTGACGTAATTCCCAGTCGCGTTTTCGGGCGGCAGCAGGCTGAACTTAGCCCCGGACGCGGCGGCAATGCTGTCAACGTGGCCGCGATACTTGCGGCCGCCGTACGTGTCGACCGAAATCTCGACCTTCTGCCCCACCCGCATGCTCTTCAATTGCGTCTCCTTAAAATTTGCCGTAACCCAGATGTCGTCGAGGGGAACTAGGGCCATGATCTGCTGGCCGGGTGAGATTTGCATGCCCGGTTCAGCGTTCTTTCGGCTCACGATGCCATCAACGGGAGCGCGAATGATGGCATATCCCAAATTCAATTGCGCTTGTGCGAGGTCGGCCTGCCGCTGCCGCACCTGCGCTTGAGCCTGCTTATAGCGGGCTTCACTGACCGCTTCCTGTTTCGGACGTATTTCCTGGCTTTGCCGGCGCTGGATCTGGGCGGTGGCAAGGCGCGCCTTCGCTTGATTCAGTTGTGCAACCGCCTGATCGAGGGTATGTTGGGCGGCTGCGATATCCGCCTTCGCAGAATCAACCTGCGCTGCGTTCGATTGGGAAGCGGCCACAGCGGCATCATAATCCTGGCGCGAAATCTCGTCCTTGGAAACCAGGTCTTGAAACCGGATAAGATCCTTTTCCGCTTTTACCAGATTCGCCTGCTTTTGAGCCAGAGCCGCGTTAGACGAGTTCAGACGAGCGCGGGCCGTATTAATGGCCTGCTGAGCGGCGGCAACGGCAGCCTGGCTTTCTTCCATCTGGCTTGAACTCGTGCTCACCTGCGTGCGGGTGTTGATGTTCGTCAGAGGAACGTTCACGCTCGATTCAGTTGTGTTCGCTTGAGCCGTTGCCAGTTGGGCTTGCGCTTGCTCAAGCGCGACCTGGTAATCGGCCGGATCAAGCCGCACCAATTCCTGACCAGCCCTGACCTGCTGGTTGTCGTTTACTAAAACCGAAATAACTGTTCCGCTGATACGAGGACTGATCGGCACGACGTGACCGTCTACCTGGGCATCATCAGTGGATTCACGCACCGAGTAATACGCATAGATCGGAATAGCAACGATGATGCCGACGACAACCAGCGCCAGGATAACGAAGCGAATGGCCCGCTTGCGGCGTGGATTGCCAGGCTTTCTTCGTTTGGAATCGCCTTCCGATCGCTGCTGGTCGTCTTGATTCCCGTGCTGATTCTGATTTTGGCCTTCCTGCTGTTCTTGAACCTCTGGCATAAGCTCGTGGTCATTCCTCGCTACTCAAGTGTCGGATAAGCCATAGATCTTTGCGCCTCGCATTCCGCCACATGCGCCTTCACACTATCGCGGGTCTTCTTCAAAAGATGTAGCAGCAAGAGTTTTTCTTCACTCGATACGTCCTGAAGTAAAAGCTTCAGGCTGCGGTAATGGACTGGCATAAATTCATCAAGCAGATCTTCAGCCTTCCTGGTGATGCGCGCATACCGTGCGCGGCGATCTTGCGCATCGACAACTCGTTTGACGTATCCCTTCTCTTCCAGGTGATCGATCAATCCCGTGATATTCGCACGGCTAACCAGCAGAAGTTCGCCGAGTTCATGAAGCTGCATCCCTTCCCCCGGCCCGTGACGCAGCAGCATGAGGATATTGACGGTCGATTTTGAAAGGCCATATTCAGACATCCAGCGCCCGAGAATCTGCTGCAGCAGATCGTAGGTATACAGGAAACTCAAGGTCATTTCTACCGACGGAAGGTCAAACCCTTCGTACCGCGGACCGGCTTCGCGTACCCGATTGTGGTAATAGGTTTCCCGGCGATCCTCTAACACATTTCGTTCGATTCGGGCAAAATAGTAAAGTTCCTAATTATTTTGCCGCCGGCCTTCTTTGCAGTAAAAGGGGCGCTATGGGCGCGCGCCGGGATGCATCCAACGGGAAAGAAATGCTTAGAACACTTTCGGTTTTTTGCCTGACACTGGGGCTTTCAGCAATTTGTTCCGGAGTCGAGTTGCAGGGCCTGGTAGTCGATTGGAGTTGCGCCAAGCAGATGGTTCAGGATGGGCGCGAGAAGACGTTCAGGAACAACCGTCGCTGCTCGCTGATGAAGAATTACCAAAGGCCCGCGTACGGGCTGATCACTGACGATAACAAATTCTACAAGCTGGATGATCCGGGGAATCAGCACATTCTTCAACTGCTGAAAAATACTCCCGATAAAGACGATTTAAAGGTGGTTGTGACAGGCGATGTCGACGGAGATACCGTCCGGGTCGCTAACATCACGATGCTGTGAAACGTGCCAGAACCTCTCGCAGCCGCCGCCCGACAATCTCGTCTTCGCCCGGTTCCAGCATCCAGACGCCTACCACAATCGTGTTCTCATCCGAATGCAAACCGGCTGAACCCTCCCTTCTTCCCGTCGATGGATTCAGCTCGATGCTGGGATTCCCTTCCCGCAATTGTTGTGCAACCGCCAACGGCGCGATCTTCACACGCTGCTGATCGTACCTCAGCAGCAGGTGAGGCACATGGTTCGCCACCGCGGGAACAACAATCTGCGATTCCAATGTGGGAATCGACTTCAGCTCGGCGCAAATGCGGTCGGCTCTGCGCCGGAACTCAGCCTGCAAAGCCTCGTCCGACTGGCTCAGAAACCAGTCCACTGCCGCAACCATCCCAACAATCTGCTCCTTCGCCACTTTCATTCCGCGTCCAACGCCCTCATCGAAAGGGTTGTTGGTCGCTGATGCCGCAACAATCAGATCCTTTCGTCCCAGCAAGAGGCCAGCGTTCTGCGGGCCGCGAATTCCCTTCCCGCCCGAGAACGTAACCAGATCGAAACCCATCTGCGTGTAGTTCCAAAGATTGGAAATTGGCGGAACGTCGGCTGCCGCATCGTTGAAACACGGCACGCCGTGCTGGTGTGCCACCCGGATCCAATCCTCGCGGCCGATCTGCCCGCCCTCTGCCGCATTGAAAAAGTGCGCCATCACAGTCGCATCATTGAAGGCTTTCTGATAATCGTCGATCGACTCGACTTCCACGAATTTCGTCCCGCAGTTCTCCAACGCGTGATCGTAGCTGTAGCGGTGCGCCTTTTGAATAATCACTTCGTTCTTCCGCAGACTGCCAACTTTGCTAGGCACAGCCTGAATCGAAGCGTTGTTCATCACATCAATGCACGCCGACGTCCCCAGCGTCAAGGCGGAAGAAGCCCCAGCTGTTACCATTGCCGCTTCACAGCGCAGGCGGCTCGCGAGATACTCCCCAGCCTTCTTCTGCAACTCCAACAGCCGAACCGGGTGCTTCGCGGCCTCGGCAACCGCAGCCTGCACCGCCGCAGGCATCGTCGATGCCGTCAGGATGGTATACGTTCCCGCCGCGTTGATGATCTTCGTCACACCCAGCTTGTCGTAATAATCTTCCGCATGCGCGTCCGTCGGGCCTGAAGCCGCTGCGTGCCCTTGATCCGCAAGCGCCATCGCTGCCAGAAAACCTCCCGTGCGCGTCAGTAGATCACGGCGAGTGCTCGAACCGTCCATTTAGTACTTCCTCCTAAACGCTTGCCAGTGCTTGCCCAAAACTCTACCCTTTATGATGCAATATCTAAAACGCGAACACGTAATACCCCATCCTCTATCAAGTTTGTAGAGATTTGTGGTACGCTTTTCATGTTGGGCACGCAAACTCATCTCCAGAAGCTTGAGGCCGAAAGCATTCATATCCTTCGGGAAGTTGTGGCTGAGTGCCAGCGGCCCGTCCTTTTGTATTCTGTAGGCAAAGATTCGTCCGTCCTGCTCCGGCTTGCGCAAAAGGCATTCCACCCCGGTCGCATCCCATTTCCGCTGCTGCATATCGATACCAGCTATAAGTTTCGCGAGATGATCGACTTTCGCGACCGCTACACAGCCGAATTGGGCGTAAACCTGATTGTCCACACAAACCGTAAGGCTCTGCAAGAGGGCGCAACGCCATTTGCCTTAGGAACTCAGCGCTGCTGTGGGGCACTGAAGACAACCGCCCTTCTGGACGCCCTTCGCGAGGGCGGTTTCGATGCCGCCATCGGAGGCGCGCGACGCGATGAGGAGCGCTCGCGGGCAAAAGAGCGTATCTTCTCGTTCCGCGACCCGCGCGGCCAGTGGGACCCGCGAAATCAGCGTCCCGAGCTCTGGAATCTCTTCAACACGCGTATCAACACCGGCGAGAGCCTGCGTGTCTTCCCCCTCTCCAACTGGACTGAAGTGGATGTGTGGCATTACATCCACTCCGAAAACATTCCGGTTGTGCCTCTTTATTTTGCCAAGCTGAGGCCTGTGCTGGTTCGCGGCGACTCGCTGCTGTCCGTTGAACAGGACTTTGTGCCCCGGCTGCCCGGCGAGCAGCCCAAACTCGTGAAATGCCGCATGCGGTCGCTCGGCTGCAGCCCGTGTACAGGCGCCATTCGATCCGACGCCGAAACGGTTCCGGAAATCATCGAAGAGCTGCTCAGCGTGCGCCGGTCCGAGCGTCAGAACCGTGTTATCGATCACGACCAGGATGGGTCGATGGAGTTGAAAAAACAGGAGGGCTACTTTTAGATGAGCGCTGCCACACTCCTTTCCGTGGACCAAACCTTCGAGAGATTCCTGGAGCAGGAAAAGACCAAAGGTCTGCTGCGGTTCACGACTGCCGGCAGCGTTGATGATGGCAAGTCCACGCTCATCGGCCGGCTCCTCTATGACTCCAGCAGCATTTTTGACGATCAGATCGAATCCGTAACCAAGGCTTCCATTGGGCGCAACGCCGGTGTTATCGACTTCTCGCTGCTGACGGATGGGCTGCGCGCCGAGCGTGAACAGGGCATCACCATCGATGTTGCCTATCGCTATTTCGCCACGCCAAGGCGCAAGTTCATCATCGCCGACACTCCAGGCCACGAGCAGTACACCCGCAACATGGTCACCGGGGCGTCAACTGCCGATCTCGCCGTGGTCCTGGTAGATGCTCGCAAAGGTCTATTGCCGCAATCCCGCCGCCACGCATCAGTCGCCGCTCTGCTCGGCATCAAGCATCTCGTCATTGCGGTCAACAAAATGGACATGGTTGGCTACAGCCAGTCTGTTTTCACAGATATCGAAGCGTCCTTCCGGAAGTTTTTATCGCGTTTCGAAGGAGTGGAGGCTGCCTTCATCCCGGTGAGCGCTCTGGCCGGCGATAACGTCGTTCTGCCTGGCAGCCGCATGCGCTGGTTTAAGGGCCCCACTCTCCTCGATTATCTGGAGACGGTAGAAGTTGAAACGCGTGCGCATCACGCCCCATTCCGTTTTCCCGTGCAGCGCGTAGTGCGCCCCAACCAGGAGTTCCGCGGGTACGCGGGTACCGTCGCCTCCGGCAGAATCCGAGTGGGCGCTGCCATCACGATCATGCCCTCCGGCCGCTCCACCACTGTCGAGAGCATCACAACTTTCGATGGCAACCTGGAAGAAGCCTTGGCGGGCGAAGCCGTCACGCTTACCCTAAGCGATGAAATCGACATCATTCGCGGCGACGTGATCGTGTCATCCGACGATCTGCCTCATGTCGGAAGCTCTATTCGCGCCACCCTCGTATGGCTGCACCCGGAACCAGCCGAAGAAAACAAGCGTTACCGTCTAAAGCACACCACGCGCCAGGAATGGGCCTCCATCGTTCGGGTCCAGCACGCCATCAACATCAACACCCAGCAGCACGAGCCGGCCCACACGCTGGAGATGAACGCCATTGGCGTAGCCGATATCGAAACTTCCCGCCCGCTCTGCTTTGATCCATACCAGGAGAACCGGGCCACGGGCAGCTTCATTCTGGTCGATCCCGCAACCAACGCGACGGTCGCCGCCGGCATGATTTCCGGTCCGAACTCTTCCGCTCCCTTGCAGTCGTCCATTGAGGGCGATCTCGCCTGGCGCATCGAACAGGGATCGCTCATCATTTCACTTCCCGGCGCAGATGCACCGATCCGGTCCGGAAACATCACTGACCCCGAAACTTTGGAAGCGCTCCAACGCCTTCTTAAGCGCTTAGACGTCTCATGATTCTTGAATCCACCAACCTGGCAGCGAAAACTGCCGAAGCCCGGCAGTTCATCAGGGCCGCCCTTCAGGGCGAGGGAGTTGCCTGTTTCACTTGTAGTTTTCAGGCCGAAGACATGGTCGCGCTCCAGCTTGTGCGCGAAATCATACCGAACATCCCCGTGCTGTTTCTGGAAACCGGTTATCACTTCCCGGAGGTCTACAGTTATCGCGATGAGATGACCGCGCGTTATGGTCTGAATCTCGTCAATGTGCTGCCCGAAAAGACCGTCCCGGAGCAGGAAGCGCAGTTCGGCTTTCTCTACAAGTCCCGGCCCGATCAGTGCTGCAAACTGCGCAAAGTCGGACCGCTGTTTTCCGCGCTGGAGAAATACCAGATCTGGTTTACTGGCCTTCGCCGCGTACAATCGCCGACCCGTGCCAATCTTCAGCCCATCGATTTTTTCCCGTTGCCCTCCGGTAAGCAAATCGTAAAAGCCAGTCCGTTGGCGGATTGGCAGGATAAAGAGGTCTGGGGCTTTGCTAAGGAAAACGATGTCCCGCTGCTCCCGCTCTATGCTGCCGGCTACACCAGTATCGGCTGCCAGCCGTGTACACTGATCCCGATCGACCCGGAGAACGCGCGCTCCGGCCGATGGGCGGGACAAAAGCTTGAGTGCGGGATTCATATCGCTGAAACCCACTGAAATGGAAGTCCTGCTCGGATTTGCGATCGCGGTCGCCATTTCCTTAACAGGCGTTGGGGCGGGCACCTTGACCACACCCCTGCTCATTCTGCTTCTTCGCGTGCCCCCGGCTGCCGCGGTGGGGACTGCGCTCGCTTTCGCCGCACTTGTCAAAATCGCTTCGGTTCCCTTTTACGCCGCGCGCCGCCAGGTGAATTTCAATGTTCTCAAGCTTCTGCTCCTCGGCGGCCTGCCGGGCGTGATTATAGGCTCACTCTTTCTGGACCGTATAAAAACCATTGCGCACCAGAATGTCGTCTACGCGGTGCTGGGCGTGTTTATCGCCGCGACCGCGATGGTCCGGCTCTACCGCGTGTTCCGTCCGGCTATAAGTGAATCGCCGAAAGACCGCTCCCGGCTCCTCCCCTGGCTAGCTCTGCCGATTGGAGCGGAGGTCGGCTTCTCTTCGGCCGGAGCGGGCGCGCTCGGCTCGCTGCTTCTGCTCGGCATAACACCGCTCACCACGGCGGAAGTAGTAGGAACGGATCTTTGCTTCGGACTCGGTCTCTCCATCGCGGGCGGCACCATTCACATCGGCGCTGGTAATTACGACCCTGCCCTGCTTATTAAACTAGCCGTCGGCGGCATCTTCGGCGCCGTCACCGGATCTGTCCTCGCCACCCGAATCAACCAGCGTCCTCTTCGAATCGGTCTTCTGCTCGTCCTAATCCTGCTCGGCTGCCGCCTCGCCCTCCACGCTTAAACCCGTCCGCCTGCCCTCTCCTTTTTTCCACCGCGTGCTACAAAGAACTTTAATTGCTGAAAAGGGTCTTCAGGGCTTTCGAGTATCCCGATTTCCGGCTGATGTGGCTGGGCGCCTGTACCTCCAGCATAGGAAGCTGGATGCAAATCCTGGCTCAGAGCTGGCTGGTTTACAGGCTTTCCGATTCATCTTTTTATTTGGGTCTCGACACATTCTTCGGCCAGATCCCCGTTTTTCTCTTATCATTATTCGGCGGTGTTTTCGCCGATCGCAGGAGCCGCCGGGGCCTCCTGTTGATGTCGCAGGTCATCCAATTGACCTCCGCCTTTGTGCTGGCTGCGCTGGTCGCCACAGGAGTCGTGCGCGTTTGGCATATCTGGTGCCTATCATTCACCGTCGGCGTCGCTCAGTCGTTTGGTGGGCCCGCCTATTCCGCGCTCATCCCGACCCTTGTGGATAGAAAAGATCTGCAGAACGCCATCGCTCTGAATTCCATCCAGTTCAACCTGGCTCGCGTGGTCGGCCCCGCTCTCGGGGGACTCGCCTTGACAAAACTGGGCGCAAGCTGGTGTTTCACTCTGAACGGAATCTCGTACATCGCGGTCATCTTTTCCTTGCTGATGATCCGGCCGCACTTTGTCCCGGAGAAAACCGCCGAATCCGTCATCGAGAGCATGCGGGTGGGTATCGACTTCATTCGCCATCGAGCGGGAATGCTTTCATTGGTTGCGCTTGCATTTCTCACCACCCTTCTCTCTTACCCGCTAATCACCTTTCTGCCCGTTATGGCCCGTGATGTTTTTCATGGGGGCGCCAACACGTTCACTCTGTTCCTATGCCTCTCGGGCGCGGGATCCGTCGCCGGAGCGTTGTTCGTCGCCGCCAGCCAGACCCACACCGGATTAGCGAAAAGGTCGCTGTTTGTGATGCTCCTCTTGGGCGTCATGATTACCGGCTTCGGGCTGTCAAAGAACATTGGTATCAGCACCGCCCTGCTCTTTGCAGCCGGCGCCGGCCTGATGATTGTCTTTGCCATCAACTCTTCGCTGGTGCAGCTTTACGTGAGCGATGCCATGCGCGGTCGGGTCATGAGCGTCTATAGCGTGGCCTTTCGCGGTGGAATGCCGCTCGGAAGCTTGATTTCCGGCCTCTTGATCCGCCAAACATCCGCTCCCGCAATCATGGCGGGCAACGGCCTCCTGGTGGTGGTCCTGGCGCTTTATTTCTTGTTTGTTCGGCGCGATGTTGTCAAACTATGACAACACCCGTTCTGTACCGCGCTTACGTATGAAAAATCAGATTAAGGAAGTGGTTCTTATCACCAGCGGCGATTTGCGGCAGTCGGCGAATCAGGTTTGCTGGCCTGCCCAGCAGGAGCTGGAGAGCAGGCTCGCAAAATGCTTTCAGGACTCAGGCGTTACGGTACGGCGAGCGTTTTCCCCCGATCCCGCCATCGGGCACGGCTTCATCTCCAGCCAGCGGATGGGAATGGATGTTTTCACCCGTATCGATCCGGAAGCGAATCTTGTCTTCGCTACGGCCGCCTGGCAGTACAGCCATCACGTGCTGCCAGGCATGCGCAGCCATCGAGGCCCCATCCTGACCGTCGCGAACTGGAGCGGCCAATGGCCCGGCTTGGTCGGTCTTCTCAATCTCAATGGCTCCCTCGTCAAGGCCGGGGTTAAATTCAGCACTCTCTGGAGCGAACACTTCGATGACGAATATTTCGTTACGCGCCTTCGAGAATGGATCAACGAGAGAAGTGTCACCCATGACCTCACGCACGTACGCGCCCTGGATGCAAAAGCGCTGCCTACAGCCGCGCGGAGCATGGGTGGAGAATCTGGCAGCCTCGCTCAAACAGAGAAAAGCCATCCTCGGCGTTTTCGACGAAGGCTGCATGGGCATGTATAACGCCATCATCGATGATGAACTTCTGAATCCCCTGGGTGTCTTCAAAGAGCGGCTCAGCCAGTCCGCGCTGGTGGCCAAAATGCGCACGATCAATGATGGCGAAGCTAAAGCTATAAGGCAATGGCTGGACGCGAAAGGTCTGCGATTCATTACCGGCAGTGATGAAGAATCCGAGCTCACCGACGCGCAGATTCACGAGCAATGCAAAATGTACATCGCTGCCCTGCGAATGGCTCACGAGTTCGGCTGCGATGCGATTGGCATTCAATACCAGCAGGGCTTGAAAGATACTGTGCCGGCATCCGATCTTGTCGAAGGTCTGCTCAACAATTCCGACCGGCCTCCGGTGTTCGATGAGTCCGGCACGGAACTATACCCCGGCGGCCCCTTACCTCATTTCAATGAAGTGGATGAGTGCGCCGGGCTGGATGCGCTAGTGACGAATCGCTGCTGGACAGCGCTTGGGCTCGACCCCGCTACGACGCTGCATGACGTACGCTGGGGCGAGCACTACCGCGGAGATGGCATCGACGATTTCGTCTGGGTCCTGCAGATTTCCGGGGCCGCCCCGGCGAGCCATTTCACCGGTGGTTATCGCGGCGCATCTAGCGAGCGGCAGCCGCCGATGTATTTCCCTCTCGGCGGAGGAACGTTGAAAGGCATCGGGAGGCCAGGAAAAATCGTCTGGAGTCGCGTCTTCGTTGAAGGCGCTAGCCTGCACCTCGATATTGGTCTCGGCTCGGTTATCGAACTTCCCGCCGAAGAAACACAACGCCGCTGGAAGCAGACCACCATTCAATGGCCGATGGTGAGCGCTTGTTTTGATGGCATCTCGCGCGATTCCTTCATGGCCCGCCACCGCGCGAACCACGTGAACATCGCCTACGCCCCGGACGCGAAGACCGCGGGAAACGCGCTAGCAGTAAAATCCGCAATGTTCCACGCGCTGGGCGTCAAAGTGCATTTGTGCGGCGCGGTCAGTTTCGGTTGACGCAGCAAGCTGCATCCATCTCACGAGCTTTGAAAACTAATGACAATCAACTCCCATGTAGCAAAGAGCACCATTGTAGGTGCGCTAGGCGGACTGCTTTTTGGGTTCGATACTGCCGTTATCTCCGGCACGACTCACGCTTTGTCGCTGAAGTATCATCTCTCCCCTGCTTTGCTTGGCGTTACGGTCTCCAGCGCCTTGATTGGCACCGTCGTCGCCGCGATGACCGCCGGCATTCCCGGGCAGAAGTTTGGGCGTCGGGACAGTCTTCGGGCAATGGCCATTTTTTACGTCATCTCCGCCCTTGGCTGTGCGCTCGCCTGGAACTGGCCGGCCCTTATTGTTTTTCGCTTTATCGGAGGCCTCGGTATCGGCGGATCATCGGTCCTGGGGCCCATGTATATTGCCGAAATTGCGCCGCCGAACTGGCGCGGCCGGCTGGTCGGCTTCTTTCAGGTCAATATCGTCGTGGGCATTCTGCTGGCATACGTGTCGAACTTCGTGATTGGCACCATGCACTTCGGTGCAAGCGAGTGGCGTTGGATGCTGGGAGTTTCGGGAATTCCAGCTGCTCTTTTTCTCGCCACGCTCTTCTTTATTCCGCGCAGCCCGCGATGGCTGGTCATGCAATCGAAGCTGGACGAGGCGCTTCACGTGCTTCGTCTGATTGGCGTTCCGCAGCCCAAGGAAGAGCTCGATGAGATTGTCGCATCCGTTCATCTGGAGCGGTCTGCGACCACCGTCCCTGTTCCATTATTTTCCCGCCAGTACCGGCTGCCGGTTTTCATCGCTATCACTGTCGGCATGTTCTGCCAGCTTTCAGGAATCAATGCCATTCTTTATTACCTGAATGATATCTTCGCCCTCGCCGGTGCGACAAAAGTTTCGGGAGACCTGCAGGCAGTCGCCGTTGGCGCAACGAATCTTGTTGCCACTCTGGTAGCCATGTCGGTCATCGACAAGTTCGGCCGGAAGAAGCTGCTTCTCACTGGGACGGTAGGCCTCGCCATCTGTCTGACGATGATCTCGATTCTCTTTCTGACCGGTAACCACCTGAGCTGGCTCGTCTGGCTGCTCATGCTCTACATCGCATTTTTTGCGATATCGCAGGGTGCCGTTGTCTGGGTGTACCCCAGCGAAGTATTTCCGAACCGGGTGCGAGCCAAAGGGCAAAGCCTTGGCAGCTCTTCCCATTGGGTGACCAACGCCATTATCTCGCTCGTATTTCCAATCATGGCGAAATCCTCCGGCGCCTACCCGTTCGTATTCTTCGGCGCGATGATGGTGATCGACTTCTTCGTGGTCCTGTTCTACTACCCGGAAACGAGCGGGATTTCTCTCGAACAGATGCAATACCGCCTCGGCATTGACTAGTGTGATCTAAAATGGAAAGAGTTTCCTGGTGCGCGGGAGTAACTCAATGGTAGAGTCACAGCCTTCCAAGCTGTTGGTTGCGAGTTCGATTCTCGTCTCCCGCTCCATCTTTCCAAAAGCTTGCAAAGAATTTAGTTTCACGGTTGGTCTCGATCAACCATTTTGAAATTGGAAAATGTCTGAGAGATCCGCCGTAAATGGCCAGGTAATGCGATCTCGCACGACTTCAGGTGCGTCCTCATCAAGTCTATAAACGAATGCAGAGCGCTTCGTGTAATCGATCTCGACCACTGCTCCTGCGCCCGCCTCCAGATACAGACCGATCTTCTGCATCCGACGAGACTTACGTTCCGTTGGTGATACGACTTCAACGACAAATAGAGGCTGACCCTCAAAGTAACCACCCAATTGAGCTGCCTTGGTGTAATCTTCTGATCGTAGGACCATCAAGTCGGGTCCCGGAATGTTGTCAGATCCATCATCTGACCTGAAACGCCAACCCGCCTCTCTAACGATTCGCATTTCAGGAAACTGCGCTCTTAGCAGGACCTCCAACCTGTCAATCACAACGGTGTGCGAGAACTTCGGCATCGGTGCCAAAACACGCTCTCCTTCAAGCAATTCATCCTTGAACCCAAGCACCTCGGGCAGCTTGCTGTATTCCTCCGCAGTCAGTTTGGGGACAGCTTCTTGGATCCCGCCAGTCATATTCTGATTCTAGAATGGTGGCGCACGTCATAGACAGAAGGGCTGCTGGTAACGGCCGAGATTGTGCCAAACGGTAAGTTTCTAATCGGGATCAACCGGCGGAACCGGCTGTCACCACTGTCCTGGCCACGGAATTCGAAAAGCAGAAGGCCACCAGCAGTACTGGCGCGGGTACAAGCTGCACCTGGATGTCGCCGATGGCCAGATCCCCATTACGGCCTTACTCACCGGAGCTTGCGTGCGGCACATCTGGATGTTCGGAGTGGTCCGCCAGACTATTTTCGGCGAGCTTTGCAAGTGCGTCACGCGCGACGAAAATATTTATATCTCGCTCGGGATCTTTGACTTACCTCGATTCTCGCCACCCGCCCCGATCCGTTTTTCGCCTTTTCCGTGCTACGTTCAGGCAGCCAATTTATGCCCACTCAGGCTCAACTCGACGCGAACCGCGCCAATGCTCAGCTCAGCACCGGTCCCACTTCTGAAACCGGTAAGGCCACTTCGTCTCTCAACGCCGTGAAAACCGGCCTCACCGGCCGCACCATCCTGCTCCCCGGCGACGATGCCGCCGCTTACGAAGCCCATATCGCGGAATTCACCCGCCGCCACCAACCGGCCGCCGATGCCGAACGTAATCTCGTCCAATCTCTGGCCGATACCGAATGGCGTCTCCTCCGCATCCCGGCGCTCGAAATGGGCATCTACGCGCTCGGCCGTCTCGAATTCGCCGAACTGTTCCCAAAGGAAGACGAAGCTGTTCGCAAGCACCTCATCGAAGCCAAAGTTTTCCTCGCCTACCAGCGCCAGTTAAACAATCTCAGCATCCAGGAAAACCGTCTGCGCCGCCAGCGTGAGAAAGACAGCGCTGCGCTCCGCGACCTGCAGGACGAGCGCAAGCGCCAGACCAACGCCCGTCTCGACGCAGCGGCCCGGCTGTATATGCATGCGGTGCGCGAAGAGACCAACGACGACTTCGATCCCGCTGCACTTGGGTTCGAATTTTCAATCGAGCAAATCGAGGTCCGCGCCATCGATATTGAGCCAAATCTGTTCGACGACTACTACAAAAGCCTAAACGAAGCCGCCTGATTCTGTAGGGCGGCCCCCCCTGGATCCGCCGTGTTCAGTTCATCGGACGCTCCATTGCCCTCCGGCCACTCTCCACACGCTATACTTTGTAGGTACCCCGATGCGAAGGGGACTTCATAGTCACAATTCTAGGGTCGAACACGATCGACGCGACGAACGGGAACCGCATGGTTCCCGTTTCGCTTTTCTGGGAGCGCACGGATGAAACTTGCTGACCGCATGAACCGTATCGGAGTCGAATCGGCTTTCGATGTCCTGGTCAAGGCGCGCGCCCTGGAGCGATCGGGACGCGATGTCATCCATCTGGAGATTGGCGAGCCCGATTTCGCGACCCCAAAAAACATCGTGGAAGCCGGCAAACGCGCTCTCGATGAGGGCTGGACGCATTATGGTCCCGCGCAAGGATTGCTGGAGCTTCGCGGCGCCATTGCCGATTACGTTTCACGAACGCGCGCAATATCCGTCGGGCCGCAGCACGTCTCGGTTGTTCCGGGCGGCAAGCCAATCATCTTTTTTCCCATGCTGGCCCTGCTCGAATCCGGCGATGAAGTACTGTATCCGGACCCCGGTTTTCCCATCTACCGGTCGATGATCCAGTTTATGGGAGCGCAACCGGTTCCGATTCCACTGATCGAGGAGCATGGATTTTCCCTCGACCTGGATTTCGTCGCAAAAGCGATCACTCCCCGTACTAAGATGCTGATCCTCAACTCGCCGCAAAACCCCACCGGAGGAATCATTCCAGAGCAGCAGATTCGCGCCATCGCGGAGATGGTCCGCAATCGCGATCTGCTGGTCCTCTCCGATGAAATCTACTCGCGCATTTACTACGCCTCCCAGCCTCCGTTCTCAATCGCGAGCATTCCGGGCATCCAGGAGAAGACAATCATCCTGGACGGATTCTCCAAAACCTACGCCATGACGGGCTGGCGCCTGGGATACGGGGTCATGCCCGAATGGCTTGTTGACGCGGTTAGCAAACTCATGGTGAATTCCAATTCGTGCGCCGCGACTTTCACCCAAAGAGCCGCAATCGAAGCGCTGACCGGACCGCAGACAGAGGTGGAACGAATGATGGTTGAGTTTCGCCGCCGTCGCGACGCATTCTGTGCGGCCCTCAACGAAGTACCCGGCTTTCATTGCACCGTTCCGGGCGGAGCGTTTTATGCTTTCGCAAACGTAAAGAAAACTGGAATGTCATCGAAAGAGCTCGCCGATTTTCTGCTGCAGCAGGCAGGTGTTGCTTGTCTGGACGGCGCTTCGTTCGGAGAATTTGGGCAGGGCTACCTGCGCTTCAGTTACGCCAATTCCATTGAGAACCTGACGGAAGCAGCGCGGCGGATCAAAACTGTTCTATAATTAGAAGTTCATAGGTCTCATGCTTCTCCTTCTCCAGGCCATTCTCATTAGCGTGGCCATTACCGGCTCCGCCTGAGACCTCTGCACGTAACCGTTTTTTGAGGCCACCGGCGGGAAGATCCTACCGGTGGCCGTTTTGCTTTAGGCCGTTTTTGACGGCAGATTACAGAAGGGTTGAGCAAGAGTCACTTTTATGAAAGTCTTCACGTTCGATACCACGCTCCGGGACGGTACGCAAGGCGAATCCGTCTCGTTCTCAGTCGACGACAAACTGCTGATTGCGGCGAAGCTGGACGAACTTGGCATCGACTACATCGAAGGAGGCTGGCCCGGCTCGAATCCTAAGGATAAGGAATTTTTCGAGCGGGCAAAGGCTCTCAACCTCACTAATGCAAAGCTGACCGCTTTCGGGGCCACGCGCTTTGCGAAGAACACGGTGGATAAGGATCCGAACGTTGCGGAGTTGATCGCGGCTGAAACCCCTGTCATCGCGATCTTCGGAAAAACCTGGGACTTTCATGTCCGCCGCGCGCTGGGCATCACCGAGGATGAAAATCTAAAACTTATTTCCGACACCGTTTCGTATCTCAGGGCGCATGATCGCGAGATAGTCTATGATGCCGAGCATTTTTTCGACGGCTACAACGCCAATCCCGCCTATGCTCTTCGGACGCTCGAAGCAGCCACAAATGCCGGCGCCGATGTGCTGTGCCTGTGCGATACGAATGGCGGAACGCTTCCTATGCAGCTTGGGGAGATCGTCGCCGTCGTGCGCGGCCGCTTCGATGGGACGCTTGGAATCCATTGTCATAACGATTCGGAGCTGGCGGTGGCGAACACGCTGGTTGCGGTAGAAGCGGGCGTAACGCACGTGCAAGGCTGCGTCAACGGCTATGGAGAGCGGTGCGGCAATGCGAATCTCTGCTCTATCCTCGCCAACCTGGAGCTGAAACTTGGGCACACCACCATCGGGAGGGACAATCTGAAGAATCTGACGAACGTTGCCCGCTTTATCGCGGAGGTCGCGAACCTCCCCATGCGGCGCGACCAGGCCTTTGTCGGAAACAGCGCCTTTGCGCACAAAGGCGGTATTCATGTCAGTGCCGTCATGAAAGATTCTTCCACCTATGAGCACGTGCCGCCGGAAACAGTCGGCAACCGCCAGCGAGTGCTGTTGAGCGATCTGTCCGGCCGCGGCAACATTGCTTACAAACTCAAGCAGCTTGGTTTCAAAGAGAGCTTGAACGACGCCGCAGGACGCGAGATTCTGCAGCGCATCAAGCAAATGGAGCATCAAGGCTACGATTTCGAAGCTTCGGAAGGCACGTTCGAGCTGCTGATGCGCGAAGCTGCGCATCCTGGGTTCAACCCGTTTGAGGTTGTTCGGTATGAAGTTACTACTAAGCTGCAAAACGGAACGGATGAAACCGTCACGACAGCAGGTGTAACGTTGCGGGTTGGCGACTCGGTCCATTCCTCAACCGCCACCGGACAGGGCCCCGTACACGCCCTGGATATCTGCCTGCGCCAGTGTCTCTCCTCGATTTACCCGGCCATCACAAGCGTCCGGCTCACCGACTACAAAGTGCGCGTGCTGGACGCCAAGGGCGGCACCGAATCGAAGGTGCGCGTGCTGGTTGAATGGACTGACCACACCCGGAGCTGGGCCACTGTGGGTATTTCCGACAATGTCATCGACGCAAGCTGGCGCGCGCTGGTGGATGCGCTGCGGCTGGAGCTGATGCGGCTGCTCGAGAAAGACGAGCCATCGAAGATCGCCGTTCGCGATTATAGTTGGGCCGTCTAGCACGATGCCCAAGGCCGTTTTCTGTGGCCTGCGGGAACCGGTTCAATCCAATGCGGGGCAGCGGTGATTAATTGTTAACTGATTAAATTTTCCCGCTGCCGCCGGTTTGCGTTGCCCGCTCACAACTCTACTTTCACGTTTCCGGCGCTTCGGCGCCATGCCTTGAATCGGCGAATTTCGATCCCGTATTTGAGGGATAGCTGCCAGTAATCTTTAATGAAAGAATCATCGTCGTGCGGCAGAACAACTCCATCACCAGGGCGCATTTGCAGCGCTTGCTGCTTGTTGGGCTGGGCGTTTCAGCGCTGTTGTTGCTTTCGGCACTGCTGGTGGCGTTACGGACTGTGACCCAGATCAACCGTAATGCGCAGATGTTCACTGACAGGCAGGCATTGGAGAAGGGTGCAATCGACGAGATTCAGCGGCGGCAGGCGCAATTGAACAATCGCTGGCTGCAACTGGCGCGCCGGAAAGACGCCCTGTCCCGCGAGGACGTTCTGAGTCAGCTTGCGGAGAACAGGCAGCAGATGAGCAGTGCGCTGGATTCCGCCTACAAGCAGGCGGAACTGCTCCGCGAGAGCATCTATCAGGAAGGTCACGGCCTGCTGCGCTGGACCGTTTGGCTGTTCGCAGCCTGCGTCGGATTGTCATTGATATGCGCCACCTGGGCCGTCAGGGCGTCGGCCGGCTTATTTCGAAGGCTGGAACAGCAGGCGGGTGAACTGACCCAAATGCAATACCAGTTCATGGAGAGTCAGGAGGATATAGCGCGACGTTTTTCCCACGAACTTCACGACGAGTTAGGGCAGGCGCTGACCGCGGTGAAAGCGAATTTGTCGGGATTGCGCGGTGGCGCCGATGACAGGCGCGTGCTGGACTGCTTAGGACTGGTTGATGGGGCCATTAAGAACGTCCGGGAGATGTCGCAACTGCTGCGTCCAACCATTCTCGATGATTTCGGCCTGGACGCGGCACTGCGGTCTTTGACCGAGAGTTTCGCTCAGCGGACCGGAATCAAAGTGGAATACCGCAGCGAACTGGGGGATCGGCGGCTGCCGGAGCAGGCCGAAACCAGCCTGTTTCGAATCGCACAGGAGGCGCTGACGAATGTGGCGCGGCACGCTCAGGCGACCACTGTCGAAGTGGCGCTGCTTGCCCGTGGAGACGAAGCCAGTATGACAATTCACGATAACGGCCGCGGGTTTCATGTTTCCGAGCGGCGCAATTCAGGAGGTTTGGGCCTTGCGGGAATGAAGACGAGAGCGCACGGCTGCGGCGGACACTTCCGCCTGGAATCGGGTGAGAGTAAGGGAACTACGATCGAGGTCAAGTGCCGCTCCCTGAGGCTTCTATCCTGAAGATGCAGGGCCAGCATGCCTGACCGGTCGATCAATATTCTCTTAGCTGACGATCACACCATCGTGCGTCAGGGTTTGAAGCTTATCCTTTCGGGAAATGCGGATTTGCAAGTTGTGGGCGAGGCGGCGAACGGCCGTGAAGCGGTAGATCTGGCACAAAAGCTGAAGCCCGATATCGTCCTGATGGATGTCGCCATGCCCGAATTGAACGGCATTGAAGCAACGCGCCAAATGATAGCCGCCAATCCGCGCATCCGCGTCCTGGTATTGAGCATGCACAAGGAAGCGGTTTATGTTCGCGAGATTCTGCGCGCCGGCGCCCGTGGATACATTTTGAAAGACGCTATCGACACGGAATTGGTAAACGCAGTGCGATCCGTGGCCCGCGGCGATGGTTACATCAGCCCTGCCGTGTCGGGAGCGTTGCTGAACGATTATCGGAAGAACGTGACAGATCCGCTGGACCTGCTTTCCAGCCGCGAGCGTGAAGTGCTCCAGTTGATAGCGGAAGGCAAGACGAACAAGGAAATCGCGACCAGGCTGAATTTGAGCGTTTATACCATCGACTCACATCGCGGCAAGGTGATGGAGAAGCTGAATCTTCACAGCACGGGCGAATTGGTCCGTTTCGCCATGAAGCATGGCTTGGTGGATTGAAAGCCGGCGGTATTAACCGATCTTTTCCAGATCGCCCGGTGTGTCCAGATCGAATAGCACGCCCGGATCGTCAACAGCAACTTTGAGGATCGTATCGGGGTGTCTCCCGAAAACGGCGCGGCAACCAACGTCGCCCGAGAGTTGCATTAGTTCCGGAAAAACAGAGCGGTCAATAAGGACCGGGTTGCCTCTAACGCCCCTGTATAGCGGAATCACAATTTGCGGCTTCCGCTCACGGTATTGGGAGATGAGGTGGTTGATTGTTTCGGGGCGAACGAACGGCTGATCGCCAAGGGCCACGACGACCGCTTCCGTTTGAGAAGCGACGTGCGCGAGCCCCATTTGCAGGGATGTCGCCATTCCTTCCCGATACGCTTCGTTCGTAACCACTTTGATGGAATCGAGGCAAATCTGAGTTTGGATTAGCTCAGCCGACGCGCCCAGCACCAAGATAATTTCGTCCACGCGAGCGCGGCCAATGTTCTCGAGCACGTTTTCAAGCAGCGTCTTCCCCAGCACGGGCAGCAGTGGCTTGAACGCTCCCATTCGCTTGGACATGCCCGCCGCGAGCACCACTGCGGAGACTCCCGAATGTTCCGCAGCCGGATGACCCGCGAACGATTCTGCAGACTGCTGACCGTTCTGACAGTGTTGGGCCATTCGCAAGTGACGTCTCTTCAGATAATGTAGTACGCGCGTCGTCCCACCTCCGAAGGTCCTTTGAAGCACTCCGAGTTCAACGGAACTGGCAGTTCGCCTGCCTCGTAACTAATGTCATGGAAATCTGGAATAACCTCCGTTATGCCGTCCGTCAGCTTCGTAGGAGTCCAGCCTTCGCCATCACCGTCATCCTGACCTTGGGCCTGTGTATCGGCGCGAACACCGCTATCTACACGCTGGTAGACACGCTGTTCTTCCGGCCATTGCCGTACCCGGAACCCGATCGCCTGGTAATGGTCACGTCTTTCTTCCAGAAGGGCGGCGCATCGGACACGGAAACCAGCCAGACCGGAACGCAATGGGAACTGGTCCGCGATCACGCGACCTTACTCGACAGTGCGGTTTACTCGGGCACGAGCGGTGTGAACCTCTACGCCGCTGGACAAGTCGAGTATGTTCAGCAGGAACGTGTCAGCGCGAATTACTTCCACGTGCTCGGAATCGAGCCGCTGATCGGGCGCGAGTTCGCGCGCCAGGAAGATGTTCCGGGCGGACCGCCCCTGACCGTTCTGAGTTACGGCCTGTGGCAGCGCATCTTTCACGGTGATCGTTCCATCATCGGCCGTACGATTGACCTTCGTGGAGCGCCTTACACGGTCCTTGGCATCATGCCGCGAGGATTCCGATCGGATCAGCCCGCGGATCTGTGGACTCCGCTGCATCCGTCGCGAACGGGCGAAGGCGAAGGCACTAACTACGGCATCATCGGCCGGCTCAAACCCGGCGCTACGTTCGCGGCTGCTAGCGGCCAGTTGAACGCCATCATGCAGCCTGTGTTCAAGGAGAGGCATCTGCCACCGGGCGTATCGCTCGAGGAACGAGCTATTCCGTTACAGGTTGGCCTGACCACCGATATCCGGTCGAACGTGGAGTTGATGTGGGGCGCAGTTGGACTGGTGCTCCTCATCGGTTGCGTGAACATAGCGGGCATCCTCCTGGCCCGCTCCGCAACCCGCTCGCGTGAGATCGCTACTCGAATGGCCATTGGCGCAGGACGAGGGCGCGTCGTCGGCCAATTGCTTGCTGAAGCCGTTCTTCTCGCTATAGGCGGGGGCTTGCTGGGATTGCTAATCGGCGAGTTCGCACTGCAAGGTCTCACCCACCTAAACCCAACAGAATTCGATATCTGGGGTCCGGTTCATCTCGACGCGCGCGTGATGGTCATCATATTCGCGATTGCGCTGGGCACCAGCATTTTATTTGGACTCTTCCCGGCATTCGAAGCCACGTCAGTGGATCTCCGCTCCGCATTATCCGAAGGTGGACGCGGCGCATCGGGGAGCCGCCGTCAATGGAAGCGGCAGGTATTGGTATTTGCGGAAGTCGCGCTCGGAGTAGTGTTGGTCGCGGGCGCAGGGCTACTGATTCGCACTTTTGCCAGTCTCACGAACCGCGATCCGGGCTTCAATCCGAACCACGTGATCGCGGCTTCTCTCTCGCTGCAGGACGCTCGCTATAACACCAGCGCCGCGGGCGTCCGCCTTTTCCGCGAGAGTCTGGACCGCATACGCCAGATCCCGGGCGTCGAATCGGCCGCGGTCGCCCTGAGCCTGCCATACCAGCGGCCGCTGAACGACGGGATTACGCGAATTACGGGTCATGACCTTACCGGCAAGGCGCAGATCATTAACTTCACATACGTTACGCCCGGGTTTTTCGAAACTCTGGAAATCCCGCTGCTGCGCGGCCGTGTTTTCACGAACGCCGATAAGGCCACTTCAGAAAAAGTCGCTGTGGTCAGCCAGGCGTTCGTTCGCTATTATCTTCCGAAAGCTCCCGACACTCTGGGCACACACTTACAAATTGAGGGTTCCGATTATCAGATCGTCGGCGTGGTCGCGGACACGCAGGAGCAGAACGGCTGGGGTGGAGGATTCGGTCCGATTAATGCGTTCCGGGATGTGTACGTTCCGGCGGCGCAGTTTCCCGACGGACTATTTACGATGGCGAACACGTGGTTTTCGCCAAGTTGGATCGTTCGCACGCACGGCAACGTTCCCGGCCTGCCGGAAGCCATGCGCCGCGCTCTGCAAACCATCGATCCGCGGTTGCCCTTCTCCGCATTCCACAGCATGTCCGAAGTACGTGCGGCATCCCTTGCCCAGCAGCGATATTGGGCCGCACTCTTCTCGGCACTGGCCGGTTTGGCACTGGGTCTGGCCGCGCTCGGCCTCTATGGTCTGATCGCGCAATCCGTGACGCTGCGGACGCGCGAAATGGGAATTCGCATGGCGCTCGGCGCAACTGTTGAAAACGTGGTGCGAGCTGCCGCCGCTCCCGGTATCACTCTCGCGCTTTTGGGTATCGGCGCCGGACTGGTTTTAGCGCTATTCGCCGCGCGTTTGCTCAAGAGCCTCATCTGGGGCATTACACCGACCGACCCGTTCACGTTCATTGTCGTAGCGGCAATACTTATCGCGGTGGCGGCGGCTTCCAGCATCATTCCAGCGTTGCGCCTCACTCGCCTCGATCCGGCAGTAACGCTGCGGGACGAGTAGCGGGAAGACGTCTAGTACAGGCGCACTCCGCGCGGTCCCGGCTTGCGGTCCATATGAACCGCGTCGATGAATCGCACGCTGTTGTTACCGGAAGTCATCAGCAGCGTGTGCGTCCGGTGGCCCTCTCCGAAGAAGCGAACGCCCTGAAGCAGGGCTCCATCCGTCACGCCGCACGCGGCAAAAACGATGTGGGTCCCCATGGCCAAATCACCGGCAGTGTAAATGCGGTGGGGATTTCGGATGCCCATCCTCGCAACCCGCTCCTCCAGTTCCGGTGTGTTGATAACCAGTCGTGCCACCATTTCGCCATGCAGGCAACGCATGGCGGCAGCCGCCAGCACACCTTCCGGAGCGCCGCCAATGCCCATCACGGCATGCACGCCATTTCCTCGTACCGCGACCGCAATGGCTGCCGAAAGGTCCCCATCCCCGATCAGGCGAATGCGCGCCCCCTCGCGCCGTATGTCGTCAATCAGTTTTTCATGCCGCGGCCGGTCCAGAACAATGATGGTGAGATCTTTTACGTCCCGGTCCAGACGGCGGGCAATTGACTTAAGGTTCTGCGACACGGGCGCATCCAGATCCAGAGAGCCCCGGCACGCCGGACCCGCCACGATCTTTTCCATGTAACAATCAGGCGCGTGCAGCAGCCCACCGGGTTCGGAAGCGGCGAGCACCGCGATGGCGTTGGGCGCCCCCGTCGCGCAAAGGTTGGTGCCTTCCAGCGGATCAACGGCAATGTCCACGCCCGGGTATTCGCTGCCGTCAGGCGGGTCCGCGCCCACCCGTTCGCCGATGTAGAGCATGGGTGCTTCGTCCCGCTCACCTTCCCCAATGACAATGTTGCCCGCTATGGGAACGGTCTCGAAGGCCTGCCGCATGGCTTGCACGGCGGCGTGGTCGGAATGCTTGCGGTCGCCTTGGCCCATCGTACGGGCGCTGGCTATGGCAGCTTCTTCCACAACACGGACCAGGTGAAAGGTCAGATCGCGTTCCAGATTCAGTTCATTCGCGGTGGATTGGAGATTTGGGATGGATTGCATACCTGTGCCACACAGCCAGTGCGGCCAACAGCCATGATAGTCTCAAAACGGTTTGTTATGAAATCCTCCACGTTACCAGCTTCAGCGGTCCCGTTGAGCACGAACAAGCACCTGCTGCGATGGGTGGAAAAGATGGCGGAGCTTACCAGGCCCGCGTCGATTCATTGGGTCGACGGCTCGCAGGAAGAATTCGACGCCTTGTGTGGGGAGATGGTAGTCAGCGGCACGCTCATTAAGCTGAACGAGACTCTCTGGCCGGGCTGCTATTTAGCTCGGTCCGACCCGAGCGATGTCGCCCGGGTGGAGGATCGCACCTTCATTTGTTCGCTATCGAAGGACAATGCCGGCCCTACGAACAACTGGGTGAATCCTTTCGAAATGCGCCGCACATTGAAAAATCTTTTCCGCGGCTGCATGCAGGGCCGGACCATGTACGTATTGCCGTTCAGCATGGGTCCTATCGATTCTCCAATGTCGCGGATCGGAGTCGAGCTGACGGATTCGCCCTACGTGGTCGTCAACATGCGCATTATGGCGCGCATTGGACTGCCGGTCTTCAAAGAGATCGACGAGGATATCAAGCGTGTCGTTCCTTGCATGCATTCCGTAGGCGCGCCGCTCGGGCCGGGGGAAAAAGATGTGCCGTGGCCCTGCAATTCAGTGAAATACATTGTCCATTTTCCCGAATCGCGCGAGATCTGGTCGTACGGATCGGGCTATGGCGGCAACGCGCTGCTTGGAAAGAAATGCTTCGCCCTGCGCATTGCCTCCAATATTGCTCGAGACGAGGGCTGGATGGCGGAGCACATGCTCATTTTGGGCGTGGAGAACCCGGAGGGCGAGAAGACTTACGTGGCAGCGGCCTTCCCAAGCGCCTGCGGCAAGACGAACTTTGCCATGATGATCCCACCGCAAGGCTTCGAGGGCTGGAAAATCTGGACTGTAGGAGACGACATCGCCTGGATCAAGCCTGACGCGAACGGGCAGTTATACGCCATCAATCCGGAAGCCGGATTCTTTGGCGTCGCCCCGGGCACCTCGCCCAGGACGAACCCGAACGCGATCGCCGCCCTTTCCAGGAATACGATCTTTACCAATATCGCGCTTACGCTTGATGGCGGAGTCTGGTGGGAGGGCTTGACACCCGAGCCGCCCGCCGAATGCATCGACTGGCAAGGTAATAAGTGGACTCCGCAGATAGGCAAACAGACCGGCAAAAAGGCTGCGCATCCGAACGCCCGGTTTACCGCACCGGCGTCGCAATGCCCCTCCATCGACCCGCACTGGGAAGATCCAAACGGGGTTCCCATTAGCGCCTTCATCTTCGGCGGGCGCCGCGCCGCCACCATACCGCTGGTTTATCAAGCGTTCAATTGGAGTACCGGAGTTTATGTGGGCGCCACCATGGGTTCTGAGACCACCGCCGCGGCCGCGGGCGCGGTCGGCAAGGTTCGACGCGACCCCATGGCGATGCTGCCGTTTTGCGGCTATCATATGGGCGACTATTTTCGGCATTGGCTGAGGATGCAGCGCTCGCTTAGTTCCACGCCGCGCATTTTCCAGGTAAATTGGTTTCGCAAAGATGCTGACGGGCAGTTCATATGGCCTGGATTCAGCCAGAACATGCGGGTACTGAAGTGGATTGTCGATCGGGTGCATAGCCGCGCGGCCGGTCGAGAGACGCCCATCGGCTGGATGCCTCGTTACCAGGACATCGACTGGCAAGGCCTTGATTTCCCGGAGGACAAGTTCGAGGAATTACAATCGTTCGATCGCATCGCTTGGCACAGCGAGGTTATCGGACACGAAGAACTGTTTATCAAGTTGCACGATCATCTCCCGCCCGAAATGATCTACGAACGCGAGCTTCTGCTTTGCCGGTTGTGAGGAAGCGCTTGTGCCGAACAAGACCGCTGAGGCACTTGAGATTCGAGGCAATTTTAGCCCCAGAATCGAATCTGATTACAATTTTTACATTAAAGGAAGTTTAATGTGAACTTCAGGACTCCTTCACCATTCGTTTGCGACCATAAACAGTGAAAGCACAAAGTGCTATCACTGAGTTGTAAACAAGGAGATATCCCAACAATGAAGAAGATCATGATCGCCGCCCTCGGCCTTTCGCTGCTCTCTGGCTCCGCGGTTTTCGCGGCACAAAACACTGCGACCACCGACACTACCAACACCACCACCAAGAAGAGCCATAAAAGGCACCATGGCAAAAAGTCGACTGCGGACACGATGAGCAGCACCACCAGCACCAGCAAGTAAGCTGCGGGCCGGTTTCATCAACTTTTAATCTGAACGGGGTTCGGGCCCACCGCCTGGAACCCCGTTTTTATTAGCGCTGCAACACTCTCGGTTCCGGCCTAGGACCTCCGCCGTTACGCGCCTGACGCCGAAACTCCAGAATGAGCCGCATCACTCCGCTCTCAATCTGATCCCGTACGGTGAGATAGACTTCTTCGCTTTGCCCGATTGGATCGTCCACCTTCCACTCGCGCACCTCGATCGGAATGCGGGCGGGAAGCTTGGCTCCGCTCATATTTACAATGAGATCGAAGTTTTTGAGCTCGAGCATCCCGAGATCTTTGGGATGCTGATCGTCAATATTGACGTTCCTTTCGGCCATCACTTTCTTCGTTAGCGGCTGCACAATAAGGGCTGGTGCGAGGCCGGCGCTTTCAGGCTCCATCACATCGGAACCATATTTTCGGGCAAACCCCTCCGCCATCTGACTGCGACAGGAATTTCCAATGCAAAGAAACAAAACCCGTTTCACGTTTTCTATTCAGTGTAGCCGAGGAGTTCAGTTTCGGCTTGCGGCAACCTTCCGGACGAAAAGCTGGTGAATACGCTGGTCATGGCTGAGTTCGGGATGGAAAGTCGCCGCGAGATGCTTGCGTTCTTCTACTAACACGGGAGCACCCTGGTACGTAGCCAGGGTTCTGGCATCAGGTCCGACCCGCAGAATAACCGGTGCGCGAATGAAGACCGCTTCGGCCCCCTGCCCATCGAGATCGATGCCGGCGATCCGGCTATCGATCTGACGCCCGTAACCATTTCGCTCGATGGTCATGTCGATCAAACCCAGCGAGTCCTGTTTTGGATTTACGACCTCCGAAGCCAGCAGGATGGCTCCGGCGCAGGTTCCGAAAATTGGCTTCCGGGCGCCAAAGGCTTTCAGCGCAGGCCAAAGCTCCTCGGCCTCGATCAACTTAAGCATGGCCGTGCTCTCCCCGCCAGGGATGATCAAGCCCTCAACGGTTTGGAGACCGGAAGCGGTCCGGACTTCCACGCCTTCCGCATCGGCGCGCTCTAACGCATCGCGATGCGCTTCAAAGTCACCCTGCAAGGCGAGCACGCCCACTCTTGTCTTCGTCATTGCTACTTTCAACAACCGCGGCGATTACCAACCGCGAGTTTGCATCAGCTCCGAGTCCTGCATCTTTGATACATCGAGGCCGGGCATCGCTTCGCCGAGTTCCTCACTCGCCTCCAGCAGCTTGACAGGATCCCGATAGTAAGTGGCAGCTTTTACGATGGCCTTGGCGCGCTTCTCCGGATCGGAAGACTTGAAAATACCGGAGCCTACAAACACCGCCTCCGCGCCAAGCTGCATCACCAATGCCGCATCCGCCGGGGTCGCAATCCCGCCCGCTGAGAAGTTAGGTACCGGAAGCTTGCCGCTTTTAGCAATGTATTGGACCAGTTCCAGGGGTGCTTGCAGATTCTTCGCTTCGTGCACCAGTTCTTCTTTGCCGAGTACGGTGAGCTGCTTCATCTCTTTCACGATGGTTCGGATGTGGCGAACGGCTTCTACGATATTCCCGGAGCCGGCTTCTCCCTTGGTGCGAATCATGGCCGCACCTTCCGCGATTCTGCGCAATGCTTCGCCCAGATTGCGCGCGCCGCAGACAAACGGAACCTTGAAATCATGCTTATCCACGTGATGCTCTTCGTCCGCGGGTGTCAAAACCTCGCTCTCGTCGATATAATCGACGCCCAGGGCCTCTAGTATGCGAGCCTCCGTGAAGTGTCCGATGCGCACCTTGGCCATTACCGGGATGGACACGCTCCTCATGATGTCTCGAATAATGCGGATCTGCGACATGCGAGCGACACCGCCCTCTTTGCGGATGTCTGCTGGAACGCGTTCCAGTGCCATCACCGCCACGGCGCCCGCCCGTTCGGCAATTACTGCCTGTTCGGCGTTGACCACGTCCATGATCACTCCGCCTTTTAACATCTCCGCCAGGCCCACTTTCAGTCGAAAATCATCGGATTCAAAATTCATCTCATCTCCTTAAAACCGAGCTACCGGCGAGGCATGCCTCGCCGCTACACTAATGCTGCCGTGGCCTCCAGGTTCACCGGATGTGCGCTCGCGGCAAGTTCCATCCCAGCAGACTCGCCAAGGATCTTTATCCCGCTTTTGATCTGCCCTGGCGTCAATCCACCGAAACTGATGCGCAATCCACCCTCATGCGCGAAACCATCGGAAAAGTAGGGCCCCGGAAGGAAGTCCACTCCGCGCTCCTGGGTAGCACTTAACAGCCTCCGGGCAGTTAATGGAGCCGGAAGCTCAATCCAAAGGTTCAATCCGCCGTCGGGCCTGGTAAATTTCGTTCCGGGTGGCAAATGGCGCTCGCAAGCGTCCACCGCTGTATTCAATCTCTCGAGCCCAGCGTCGCGCGTCCGATCCAGATGCCGGTCGAGTTCGCCGGATTCGGCAAAACGCAGCAGTATCGCCTGAGACAACTGGTCCGAATGCAAATCGCTGATCTGTTTTATTTCCGCAAGGCGCGATACCACTGGCCTTGGGGCAATCACCCAACCGACTCGCAATCCGGGAAACGAAACCTTCGAATAACTGCGCAAGAGGATGGTCTGACCGGTCGCGTCCAGCTCTTTCAAAGTAGGTAGAGGCTTGCCGCGATACCGCAGGTCACTGTAGATATCGTTCTCAACCAGCACCACCCCAAAGCGCTGCGCAATCTCGATGATCCGCTTGCGGCGTTCCAACGGAAGCGTCACGCCTGTTGGATTCTGGAAACTCGGCGTCACAACCAAAGCCCGAGGCCGATGTTCCTCCACGACGTTCTGCAGAATATCCACATCCATACCCGCGCTGTCGACCGGAACCGGAACGATCTTGGCTCCGGCGCGGGTGAATACCCGCAGCAGCCCGTGATAGACGGGGTCCTCGACAGCAACGATCTGCTTATCTGAAATCAAGAGCCAGGCCAGTAAGTCGAGCGCCTGCTGGCACCCATTGGTAATGATCACGTCATCACCCGAACGCGCTATGCCGGTATTCGTAGCCTGGCCCAGCAGAAAGCGCCGTAACGGCGCATAGCCGTGGGGCGATCCCAACTGCAGTATTTCCGCGGCTTCGGCCGCGTCGACAACTCGCTTCGACATTCTGCGGAACTGTGCCAGCGGAAAGGCGTCTTCGGACGGACGGGAACTGGCGAAGCTGATCTCAACCGGGTGAGATGAATGCGGCAACCGCCCTAAAGGGGGCAAAATGGCTTCCCAGTCCATTTTGCCGGTATCCGAGGGCCCTCGATTGCGTAGCTACAAAGCTGCCACGGCCTACTTGCCCTTCGAGCAAACCAGATGATTCGAGCATGGCGTAGGCCGCGGAAATAGTGGTCCGGTTCAGTCCAAGTTGACCAGCCAATTCTCTGGTAGGCGGCAAGCGCTCGCCTGCCTTGATGGCGCCCCGATCCACCATGGTCCGAATAGATTCCGCCAACTGCTTGTAAAGCGGTGTGTCCGATTTCGAATCCAACTCGATATTCGACAGATTCGCCACGCACTGCCAGCATACCAAATTGGACGGCCGCGCTGAGCCATTCAAGCGGCACTTGCAGGTAGTCTCCAAACCAACACGAGTTAGTCTAAAGCTGTGACACAGATGCTGCAGCGGGCTCTGTTTGCAGGCGTAGGCGCAGTGTTCCTATTTGGATTGGCCATTGCTGCCGCCTCGGCACAGAAGCATAGAAATCAAGAGCCCAAAACGCAAGTTCTACCGCTTCCTCCAGAATTGCCGAAGGCACTGTTAGCGGAAACGGCCAGTGTCGATTTCCATATTTCCCCGCTCCTGAAGACCGGTGGTCTTTCCGCGCAGATCCGCCAGAGCCTGAATGACTTGATTCGTGATACTCACGGCGAAACCATCATTAAACTGCGCGCCTTTGTTGCCGGAGCAGGAGACGCCCGCCGCGTGCAGGCGCAAACCGCGGAGATTTTCACTGAACGAAAACTCCCGCTTCCCGCACTGACTATTCTTCAAGTCGGCGCATTGGGCCAGGACACGGCTCAAGTGGTCATCGAAGCCGTCGTTTCGACGCACAGGACCGTCAATCCCAACGGCTTGGCGTTCTTCGCCGGACAAAACGGAGCATCGTTTGACCAAGCCTTACAGCAGTTGAAAGATAGCGTCGCAGCCGCGGCGGTCTCCCCGGACCGCGTCCTGACAGCTACCTGTTTCACTTCACAAGCTGCAACATACGAGAACGCCAGGGCTGCCCTTCAGTCCGCGTTCCCCAACACCGCCATTAATGTTGTGCAAGCCATCCGCGATCCTGCAAACGATGCCAGCATGTGCGAGGCAGTCGGGCAAATGGCGGAGGCGCCCGCAGCGGGACCCGTAGTGCTGTTGAAGAACTCCCGGGCCACCTTGGTCAATTCACGGCAACTGATTTTTACCGGTCTGCAGCTTTCGTTCGGGAGCTTCCTCGATGACGCTCACGAGGCCTTTGTGCGCCTTCAACGCACGGCAGCGTCGCTGCAGCCGGTAGCGGCACCGGTCGAAGTGAATGCCTTTACCCTTGACGCTTACGCATCCTCGGCTCTGCGCAAAACCGCTTCGTTCCCGCCAAGTGCGTTTACTGTACAGACGGTGGAAGGACTGCCGGCCATCGATGCATCCGGCGGAATCGAAGCGGTGCTCGCGCCGGGCGTTGCATTGCCAGTAAGCCTGGCACGCTAGATGAGCAGACCGACGGATGTTGGTACTGGCTCCAGCTCGCCACGACGTGGGGGCCGTATCTGCGCTAACTCGCTAGCGATCCAGTGGTATGTCTTTGCGAGTCCCTCTTCAAGAGAGATCTCCGGTACCCAGTTCAAAACGCTTCTGAGCCGCGTATTATCGCAGTTTCTACCCCTTACGCCCTGCGGCTTGCTGAGATCGTGAGTTTTTCGAATGCGCTTTCCCGCCAAAGAAGCGATCATGTCAACAAGCTGGTTGATGCTCAGCATCCGGTCTTGTCCAAGGTTCAAAGGATCGCAATATTCGGAACGCATCAACCGATACATTCCTTCGACGCAGTCGTTGATGTAACAATATGACCGCGTTTGTTCGCCGTCCCCCCACACTTGAATGAAATCACCGTCTTCGGCTAGAGCAACTTTGCGGCAGATCGCGGCCGGAGATTTCTCGCGGCCACCGTCGTAAGTGCCAAGAGGACCGAAAATATTGTGGAACCGCACCACGCGTGTGTCGAGCCCAAAGTCCTCCCGATAATGCCGGCACATTCGCTCCATATAAAGCTTCTCCCACCCATATCCGTCTTCAGCATCGGCAGGATAGGCATCTTCCTCTCGCAAAGCGGCCACGTTGATCTCCGCTTGCCGGTAGCCAGGATAAATACACGCACTAGAGGTATATAAATACCGCTTGATTCCGTTTAGCCTTGCGGCTTCGATCGAATGCAGATTAATCAGGGTGTTGTCCCGTACGATCTCCCCTTTGTTTGTTTCTATGAAACCGATGCCTCCCATATTGGCAGCTAGCCCATAGACTTCCTCCATCTCCTGGGTGGCTTCCAAGCAGTTCTCCCACAGACGGAGATCCAGGATCCGAAATTCTTGGGCGGCAGTTGCCTCGTATTCAGGATGCTTAATATCCACACCTCGCACCCAATAGCCTCGCGCGACAAGACTTTTCGTCAAATGATGGCCGATAAAGCCCCCCGCACCGGTCACTAGAACTTTTTTTCGGGCTTGCATTCTATGTAGTTCAGGGCATTAATCGGTAGTGACAGTAGCTATGTTCACAAAAGCCGCTCGCATCCCCGGTTAAGAACCACAACCTGCGCTCTCGTGCTGTATGCAATCCGACAATCGCAACAACCCGAGTTTTTGCAGAGGCCAAAGGAAAAGAAACAAAGGCACTACAAGGGCATAACGCCTCCACAGCCGGCCAGGCTCCATGAGCAAACGAAAGCACCACTCAAGGCCCGCGTGCTGCATCCATTTAGGCGCCTGCCTGAGTGTGCCGGCGTGGAAATCGAACGCGGCGCCAACGCCCACCAGAATCGTACCCGGGAGATGTCGGTAATGATCAGCCATCCAGCGCTCCTGTTTGGGCGTACTTAAGCCAACAAAAACGATGTGGGGTTCCGACTCTTGCAGCATCTTTCTGCACTCACGCTCTTCAACCTGAGTCAGAGGTCGGAAGGGTGGCGAATAGGCTCCGCAGATTTTCAGCTTGGGGAATGTTTCTAGCAATCGGCCCCGTAATCGCCGTAGGGTTTCTGCCCTTCCGCCATAGAGAAAGACTCGGTGACCCAATACCTGGGCCTGTTCACACAATGTGGACATCAAAATTGGGCCGTAGACCCGAGACTGCCGGTAAGCGCCAAACGACCGCAAAGCCCAGACAACCGGCATCCCGTCGGGCGTCGCGATATCTGCCTTATTAACTATCGATCTGAACCTGCGATCGCGCACCGCCGTGATGATTCCATGGACCGACGTGACGCAAATGTAATGTGCAGGCCCTCTGCTCGCTTGATCTTGCGGCTCGCGGTCAGTCGAATCACTGATCCAATTGCGGCATACTTCGGCCACCTCTGTGTAGCTCGTCCTGCTGATTCTTACCCCTAAGATGTTCGTTTTAGGAGGCCCGGCACTTTCGAAAGTTTGAGCTAAGTCACCCGCGTGCATTTGTGGCCTCGTACCGGGGGTCTGCGAATGAGTTCATCTCCCAGCTTGCGATTTTGGAGCGGGCATTTAAGGACCAGCGTAGATCGATGACCGCATTACAAAATTTTTCGTTTTCTTCTGTGACTCAAACAAGTGGTGGACAGGGAAGGATTCGAACCTTCGTACCTCGCAAGGAGGGACAGATTTACAGTCTGTTGGCTTTAACCACTCACCCACCTGTCCGACGACAAGAGCATAGCATAGCCTCGCAATAGCAGAACGAATCCATTTGGGCCGGTTTACAGCGCCTTCAGGCACTTTCAGAGGCGGTGAGAATGGAGAAATTGCTATCGGAGTTTTGTTGACTGACTGTTATTTTTAGTATAAAGTACTTCGTAGCAGGCATGAATACCCCATCTATCCGACGCATCCACCACGCCTCGGCCCTGATCCTCTTGACCGCCTTACTGTTCTGCGTACTCTTTCAGGTCGGTAAAATGGGCCCATTCCGCGCCATCAATCCTTTCGGCGATGATCCATATGACGCGGTGGGTTCGATTGCAATTCAGGTCGCCTTTTTTGTCTCGGTTCTCACGTACGCACGTGCCCTGCGGCTCAGAGACGATCCGTCTCGTGTGGGTAGCTTGCGCCTCATCCTGCGCGGCAATATCGTCGTCCTCTCAGCCATCATCGTCACCCTCACAAGCGACGCAATTGCGGCATTTCTCCATCCCTCACCGCCAATCTTCTGGGGACGTGCTCTGCTTACTGGCCTGGCCGTGCTGTTTGTGCTTGCGCTTTCGTGCGCAGCTGCCCTCGCCGTCTCCTTTGGGCTCATGGGCCGCATTCCGCCGGCGCCGAGCCTCACAATCGCCGACGGTTTTGAGGATCTATGGACGCTGGTGCACGTGCCGGTCCGGCGCTTCCGCGCACTACTTCCCCACACGCTGACCGAACGTGTGGAAGGATTCCATCCCGACAAGCTCTGGTCGCGGACTCCCTGGCTGAACCCGCGAACACACCCGTGGCGCTTCGCTTTCGCACTCGGCGCGGCAGCCGGCTGTAGTCTCCTTCTTGGGCAGATGCAAGAAGGTGCGCCCCCGAGTGTCACTGACGGCTTTCTCGTCGCGGGGCTATTTCTGTCGATTGAGATGGCTGCTACGCTGCTGGGCTATCTCGCTCTCGGACGTTATCTCGGGCTGCGCGCTGCCCCGCTTAAGAGCCCCTCGCCCCGCAGATATGTCCGCGCTTCGGTTGCGCTTCTAATTGAGCTACGCAAGCGCATTCCAGATATCGACGTGCCATTTCCACGCGCCGTCTTCCTGCCTCCAGACGACGATGTATTTGACGCTTACCTTCGCCTCAGCGCCGGCAACGCTGAGGTCCGCGCGTCCTTCTTCAATGAGCGTATCCCCGAATACTTGCAAATCAACGGTGGATAGTTTCGCCGAGGTGATTCCCATCCCTGCCACTGCCTGTTTCCAAAAGGCTTGGATGTTCTCCCGTCCGCTAACCGTTTCCGCTCCTGGCGGCAGCGCCCGCGCGTTCCTGGTGTAGACCCGCTCAAGCGCGCCATAATCGCCTTTATCGATCACATCGTTCTCAAAAATCCGGTTCGTCTTCGCTAATTCATTTGGTCCCGGAGCAGTGCTCATCTGCCGCCTCCTCGATCTTTATCTCATCGCGCTGATTCTATACAACACCGACGCATGCGCCGGCAGAGTGACCTTCAATTCATCCTTGCTTCCCAAATCCCGGTGTTCCCACAAGTCGCGCATGTTATACGAGGCACCGCTCAATCCGAGTGATTGCAACGGATACTTGATCGCCTGCTGAGCATCGTCTAGATTGAAAACAGCCACATAGACGCCCCCACCCGCATCTGGCTTCGCCACCCAAATCGCCTTCTTGGCTTCATTTACTACTGGGTGTCCATTTTTCGAATGCTGATTCACCGCGATCACTTCGGGATTCGTCAGCAGCGATGAGGTCCAGTTATCCATGCGTGTCAGATTGCCGCCCATGATGAGCGGCGAGCGGAAGATTGACCATAGATTCATCAGTGTTCGCTGTTCATTCGGCGTGAAATCAGTTTGCCTTGGCTTCCCCTGCCCGGGCCGGGGTCCCAGATATCCCAACGGCAGCATGTCGGCATCCGGCCAGTGCCCCGGTTCCACGTACGGAGCCCACTTTGCGGCCAATTGGAACTGTCCCAGCAGGCCCTGCGACCAGTCCTGGTTCGGCCACTGCTTCCAGTGGTCCCAGACATCGCCGGAAATGCGCCACATTTGCGCGTACTTCCGCGAGTTCCTCTACCTTGTCCAAAGGCGCGGGACCGGGCGACAGGCTCAACACTATCGGGCCGCCCGGTCTTGCGCAAAGCCTCGCTGAACATGCGGATCTCATCGCCCAAATAGGGAGACGAAATGCAGTCGATCTTGACGAAATCCACGCCCCAGCCCGCATATAGGTTTGCGATCGAATCGTAGTAAGCTTGACCCGCGGGCGTGTATCTCACGCCATAGTTGTCGGTATTCCATGCGCACGTGTCCGACTTGTTGGCCGCATCCGCCGCGCGATACTGCGAATCGCGATTTGCAAATTTTTCTCCACGGCCTGCTTCGGAATGCCGCGGATAATATGGATGCCGAACTTCATTCCTTGCCGGTGAACCCAATCCGCCAGAGTGCTGAATCCCTTGTCATTCGCTGCCGACGAGAAAGCGGTTCACTGCCGGCGTGTAGCGGCCGTGTGTGTCCATGCTAAATCGAAAGGTACCCGGCTTGCCGTCCGGATTCTGCAAATACCAACCTTCATCCACGACTGCGTACTCCCACCCATAGCGCTTCAGATGCTGCGCCATTATTTCGGCATTGGCGCGAAACTCCTGCTCTGTAACGCTGAGCCCATAGGAATCCCAACTGTTCCAACCCATGGGAGGTGTCGGCGCCACCACTCCCTGCCCGCTGCTCTGTGCCTGTAGGGCCGGCGCGCCCGCCAGCGCAGAGATCAGCAGGACCAGGCAGCGCCATCGGGAACAACTCTGAAAGGTGTCCATGCCTGCACAGTCTATAGCAGTGACTTTTTTAAGGAGCACCGGACGCGATAGTCTTTTGAAGATATGGTTAACCTACTGCTACTTGTCATCATCTACGTCCTTCCCATGATTCTCATTTGGCGCTGGGCGTCGGCGATGCTGCGTGAGATTCGGACCATCAGCAAAAATCTCCAGGAGATCGCTGCAATCCGCAGAGGGGAGACCCAAACTGAAATCTAGACTGAACCGATTTCACTCACCGCTTGGATTTTCATCGCGCTCATCATTGGCATCCTGCTGGGCGTATTTACCCCGCAGTTTGCCGGACGTCTTGCGCCCATCAGTAACATCTTCCTGCGCCTGATTCAATCCATTGTTGGCCCTCTGCTGTTCGGGACTCTGGTTTATGGCATTGCGTCCGCCGGAGAGCTGAAGACCATGGGACGCGTGGCACTGAAGGCGATGATTTACTTTGAGATCGCCACCACGCTTGCTCTTGCCATCGGATTGGTACTCGTCAACACGATGCGGCCCGGCGCCGGCCTGACCTTGGCCTCCGCGACTGCTATTGGAGTTCCTGCTATTGAAAAGCCGCTATCGCTGCCTCAGATTTTCGAACACGCCGTTCCCAGCAACATCTTCGCCTCGCTTGCGAACAACGATGTATTGCAAATGGTCGTCTTCTTTTTCCTGTTCGGCGCCGCTTGTTCGGCTATCGGCTCAAAAGCGCAGCCGGTGGTGAACTTTGCCGGAGCCGTAGCGGAAGTCATGTTCCGGTACACGAAGTACGTCATGTATACGGCCCCGTTTGGGGTGGGCGCCGCAATTGCGGTAACCATCGGTTCAAAAGGCATTGGCGTGCTGTTTGGGCTGGGCAAACTGGTCGGCACCTTGTATATCGCGCTGGTGCTTTTCACAATTGTTGTACTCGCGCCATCCTTGCTGGCCTTCCGTATCCCGCTAGCGAGGTTCTGGGAGGCAGTCCGGCAGCCTTTCCTGATCGCCTTTTCCACCGCTTCGAGCGAAGCCGCTTTGCCGTTGGCGCTCGAGAACATGGAGACGTTCGGGGCGGCAAAGCATATCGTCGGCTTTGTGCTGCCCACCGGCTACACATTCAACCTGACCGGCAGCGCGCTGTATCTGTCCGTCGCTTCCATCTTTATTGCGCAAGCCGCGGGCATGCACATGCCGCTCCGCAGCCAAATCATGATGCTGGTCACCCTGATGCTCACCAGCAAAGGCGTTGCGGGTGTCCCGCGCGCCGCACTGGTCATCTTGGCCGCGACACTGTCCAGTTTTCAACTTCCGTCCGAGGGCATCGCCCTGCTACTCGGCGTCGATGCATTGATGGATATGGGACGCACTGCTGTTAACGTCCTCGGCAACTGCGTGGCGACGGCCGTGGTGGCCCGCTGGGAAGGTGAGAAGCTCAGCTCAGTGCGCAACATCGAGATGAGGCTTACCCCATAAGTGAGCTAGCGCGACGGCAAGCTCGATTCAACTGGATAACCTTTGCCTTCCCAGTCGGTGTGAAAGTTTGTCGGTAGGTCAAGGACGGAAACGTTCATATAGCCCAGTTCTTTCAAACTGCGGTAAGCGGGCCGGATATTCGGGCACTGCACCATCGGACAACAGCCGCAATAGATCACAATCTGCGTGTTCTTCGGCAGCTTCGCAACACTCTCTTTCAATTGAGCGATCCCTTCAGGCTTGCTGGCGGGACCTGCGAGTTCCGCGTGGGGGATGTGCTTCTGACGATACAGCACGGGAAATCCAACGCAGACAATCACGGGCGGCTCCCGCTCATCTAACATCTTGGCGAGGACTGCTGCCTTGAACAGGCGCCACGGACCACTCGCCTCTTCAGCGCAGGACGCGCCAATCGCGGCGATGCTCCCCAGTATTGGAAAAAACTGTCTACGATTCACAATCATTTACTCTATTTGTTAGCTTTGGCACTTCGATTGTATGCGGGTGAAGGAAGAAAAGCATAGTATTGGCACGCTCTTCGAGAGCCGCGGCCGGTACAGGTACCTCGACGCCCTGATCACATTGTTCGTGACCGTTCTTCTGGTCTCAAATATCGTAGCCGCGAAGTTCTTCGCCATTGGACCGCTGCGCGTGAGCACTGCCCAGATGCTATTTCCCATTACCTATATTTTCGGCGACATCTTCACGGAAGTATATGGCTACGCCGCGTCGCGCCGGGCCATCTGGTATGGATTTTTCGCCTCGTTTATTCTGGTCGCTCTTACCTATATCGCCGTGATCGTGCCGCCTGCTCCCGAGTATGCGGATCAAGCGGCATTTGCAACCATCTTCAAACCTGTAGGCCGCATCGTCTTTGCCAGCCTGCTCGCGTACTGGTGCGGCGAATTCGCCAATTCGTTCACCCTGGCAAAACTGAAGGTGCTGACGAAGGGCAGATATCTCTGGACCCGCACCATCGGTTCCACAGTGGTCGGACAGGCGGTGGACACAACGGTGGTGATGTTCGTGGCGTTCTACGGAACACGCTCGACGCTGGTAATCGTTCAACTCATCCTCTCTGGTTATGTCATTAAAGTCGTATACGAAACTCTGATGACGCCCGCCACGTATGCAGTAGTCAATTTCCTGAAACGGAACGAGGGTGTCGATTATTTCGACTACGAAACCGACTTCAGCCCGTTCGCAACATCCGGGAAGCCATCGACGCTGGAGAGCGAAGTTCGCTGATTATTGCTTGTAGATGATTCCGCTCTTCATCACAAAGGATACTTTCTGAAGGACAGCGATGTCCTGCAGCGGATCGCCCGGAACGGCGATGATGTCCGCAAAATAGCCCGGCTTCAGTTCGCCAATCTGGCCATCCCACGCCAGCAATTTCGCACCGTTGAGCAGATCCGCCTGCAACACGGCCAGCGGCTTCATCCCGTATTGCACCATGAGCACAAATTCACGAGCCTGCGTCCCATGCGGGAACGGACCTACATCCGAACCGACCACCATGGGCACGCCCGCGGCAAGCTGTTTACGAAACTCCCGCGCGTGCAGGTCGAGCATTTTGCGGAGACGCTCGCCTTGCGCCGATGAAGCCGGATGCTGAGCGAAATACTCCGAAATTGTAAATGTCGGAACGGCAAAGATCTGCTTTTCGCGCATCAGGCGCATCGTCTCGTCGCTCAATTGATCGGCATGGTCGATGGATTCCACACCTGCCTCCGCGGCATATAAAGTACCCGGCTCGCCCGTGGCATGCACTGCAACGCGTTTGCCAACTCGCGCAGCTTCGTGAACGGCCGCGCTCAACTGTTCTTCGCTGAATTGGTAGGGCGTCGAAAATTTCCCATCCCGCAGCGAGTCCTTCCCAGTTTCGTACATTTTGGTGAAATCGGCGCCCTCTTTATACTGTTCGCGAATGGCCTCAATGATCTGGTCGACGCTGTTCGCGTAGGTCGCGTTGGAGAGGACGTGCTGTTCCGGGTTGAAGTGAATGGCGTCTTCGTGACCGCCGAGGATATCAATCGCATTGCCGCTTATGCGCAGGCGAGGTCCGAGCACCTTCCCCTGATCGATCGCATTCCGGACGGCTGTATCCGCCGAGCCCGCGCCCTCGGTTCCCATGTCGCGCTCAGCGGTGAATCCGGCCATGAGATCGTCACGAGCGGCAAGCACGGCAGTGATGGTTCGCTGCGGAACCGATTCCTCTACGGTCTGCAAATCTTCGGCGCCGGGATGAAGAAATAGATGAACGTGCGCATCAATCATCCCGGGCATCAAAGTGGAATCGCCTAAGTCGATGACCTGTGCCTCCGGAGCATGGGTCACGCTCTGCCCTGCTTCGATAATGCGTTCGCCCTGGACCAGCACCTCACCGGGGGTAAGCATGCGACCGGTTTCTACTTCCAGCAAACGCGCAGCGTGCAGCACGATGGCTTTCTGTCCAGCCGCCTGCGCGAACATTGACGCCGTAAATGCTAGCAGCGCGAAAATCCTCATGGATGCGATTCAGAGGGCACAGCTTCAACCAGTTTCTGTACTCCAGGCGCGATCTGGATCAGCAGATCACCGACGCGCGTATCGACGTACTTATTCACGACCGCGAGCGTTCGCTGCTTCCAATCCGCGCTCGGGGCATTGCCCGAATCGAGATAGCCAAGCGCCTGTTGCCCTGCATCGCATAATGTCGAAATGGCATCGGCGGCGGGAAGGTTTTCGTTCAGCAGCGAGTTAAGCTGCAGCATCGGGCGCACTTGCTGGGTGTTATCTACCCAAGCCCCGAGTTGCCTGCGAAGGGCCTCACTGTTGCGCTGACTCTTCGGCGCGGCCAGATATTCGTCCACCGCATCCCGAAACTCGCGCGCTGCATCGCTCTCCGGCGGAATCGAATCCACCAACCGAGTCAATGGAGTCGTGGTCGTGTACCTCTCGGCATGCCGCGAATATCCCTTTACAGGTTCCAGCACCGAAGCGAAAACATCCAGCGGGTGATAGGGCATGGTTCCAGCCAATCGCTGCCGCATCAACTCTAAATTAGAACGCTGCGTCAGACCAAGCCACTCCAGCCACCTATTCGTGGTCTCCAGACGCTTGTACATAAACGCCGTGTTGGTAATGGCTTCAGGTGACCACAACCGTTCGGCAATGGCGGCGAGCCGCGGCCACAATCTCGAATCCAGAATTTCCGGGCTCGTTAGTTCTTCCCACATCGCTGCCTCGCCGCCCAATATCATTCTTTGCTGCTGGGGAGTCAAATCGGTGGGCGTTCCCGGAGCTGGTTGCGGAGCGACTGTTTGGTTCTGCTGGCGATGACGCCCGGGAGGCGGCGGCACCTTCATCGGATCTATCGCATAGTGATACGAAGCCGGATACATCAAGTCCAGGTAGTAGCCCGCGGAAAGAAGGCCCTGATATCCTTCGCGCGCGGCCTTCCAAAGCGACGGCTGCCCGCGCCAGGACTGGATCACGACTGACTTTGGCAGATCCGGATGCAGCACCTCATCCCAGCCCACCATGTGCTTGCCGTGCCGGGCCACAATTTTTTGGACGCGTTGATTGAAGTAGGTTTGTAAGGCTTTCGCATCCGCCAGGTGATGCTTCCGCATGAACGCCTGAATGCGAGGGCTTTCGTTCCACTGCTTCGGGTTTACCTCATCGCCGCCGATATGGAAATACGCGTCGGGAAAGAGCCTGGCCATCTCGCCTATGAAGCCGTCCAGGAAACGATAGGTGTATTCCTTGGTCGGATCGATCAGGTCGCCCAGAATGCCGAACCCGGGCACAATTTCGAAAGATCCCGAGCGTGCGCCCAATTCGGGATATCCGGGCAGCCAGCTTGTGGCATGGCCGGGCATATCGAACTCCGGCACAATGCGTATCCCGCGATCGCGCGCGTATGCGATGACATCTCGAATCTCCGTCTGCGTGTAGTACAGACCGTTTGATCCGAAGCGTTGCAGACGCGGATATCTCTTGCTTTCGACTCGAAAGCCTTGGTCATCGGAAAGGTGCCAGTGCAGCACGTTCAGCTTTACTGCTGACATGCCATCCAGGGTTCGCTTGATCTCGCCTACGGGAATAAAATGGCGGGAGACATCAAGCGAAAGCCCCCGCCACGGGAATCTCGGCTGATCGCGGATGGTGACCGACTGGGCCGAGAAGCCAGGCGTAACACCGGACCCCGTGTTCTGTTGCACCAACTGTAGAAACGTATCGATCCCGCGAAGCGCTCCCAAGGGGCGGTCGGCCGATAACCGCGCGCCAAGCGCCGCAACCTCTAGCGAGTAGCTTTCGTCGTCGCCCAAACGCTGCGGCGCGCGGTGATCTTTCTGCTCAACCACAATGCTGAGCGTCGCCCCCGCGCCCTGCTTGACGATATGAAGCCGTACCGGAATCCCGGTCTGCCGCGCGAGACGGACAAATAGGCGATCAGCCGCCGCCCTTATCCGCGGATCAGTTGCGCCGGACCCCGACAGCGATATCGAAAAAGTTGTATTGATCGGCAGCGATCCAGGCTGCACGCTCACGCCGGAGGGCCATGGCATGAGCGACAGCGAATCCAATCCCGTCTGAGGCGGCTGGGCGAACGAAATTACGGCAAAAACGGCCGTCAAAGTTATGGTTCGAAGACTGTTCAAGTTCTTTAGCTTATCTCAGGAGAAAGCGGTCAGCCAAGCATCAGGGACCTGCATGGCGCGCAGTCACGCTGATTGTTGCCCGACTGCGGTAACTGGCGACTCTACACGTTTCTATCCGCTACGGCTGGAGCGGCAGCCAGAATCAAGATGATGCTCAAGACAGTAACGAGCGCTCTCATCGGGAAATGACGTTGTTTCGTATTATGTGTCATTGGGTTCCCTGACGGAACGCAATCGCGTGAAGATGATGCATGGCAATCAGGTCCGAAGGCTGGATTATGCCGAGCGCTGGTTGCGCGACGGCCTGGCCCTGTGCCATCCACCTGGCTTTTCCCAATCGCTCGAAGTGGATATGACGCGGGCGAAGAGCCTTTTAGACGGCGCGAAGGCGCGTGGAATCCGCGCAACATACACGCACCTGATCGTGCGCGCAGCCGCAGTTGTGCTGGCTGCCAATCCGGACCTGCACGTCATAGTTTGCGGGAACAGGGTGTACCATCCGGCGCAAGTGGATATCGGACTTTCCGTGGCGGGTGAGACGTTTATGGCTCCTGTGCTCATAATTGAGGCCGCGGACAGGAAGCCTCTCCGGGCCATAGCGGACGAGATTGTCAGGCGCACACAAGAAGTTCAAGATGCCGGCGGCAAAATGATCTCGCTGCTCCGCCAATGGGGCTGGCTGCTGCCCTTCGGATTCTTACGCCGGGGGCTGCTGCGTGTCCTGCGGCGGTCTCTTGGATTCCGCCGCAAAGGTTCTGGCACGTTTCAGGTCAGCATTGTGCCGGGTGTAGACAGAGCTGAAACGTCGGTATTCAACATGTCCGCAATACTCATTGCGGGCTGCGTGCGGCCTCGCATCGTAGCTGTAGACGGCGCACCGGCAGTGCGTCTGACAGTCCATTTAACGTGCTCCGCGGACCATCGCGTCTGGGATGGCAAGGCTGGCCAGAAATTCCTGCTTGCAGTCCGCGAGGTGCTCGAGACAGGCTCGCTCGAAAACGAACTGGCGAGCGAGGATGACGCCGAACTGCACCTTACAAGCTCGAGCTCCTAAGCTAATTCACGGCCATCTTGCGCAGCAGTTTGAAGTCTTCCAGCATCTTGCCGGTTCCGAGGACGACCGACGTCAGCGGCTCATCTGCCATCAAAACCGGCATTCCGGTTTCGGCGCGGATACGTTCATCAAGGTTCTTCAGCATGGAACCGCCGCCTGTTAGAATAATCCCGCGTTCGCTGATATCGCCGCTCAGTTCAGGCGGGGTGTGTTCCAGCGCACCTCGTATGCCGCTCACGATCGCCGCAACGCAATCGGTAAGAGCTTCGCGAATCTCCTCATCGTGCAGCGTAATGGCCTTAGGCAAGCCGTGGATCAAGTCGCGTCCCTTTATCTCAAGACTCAGCGGTTTTTCCAGGCGGAACGCCGAACCGATCTCCACTTTGATTCGTTCGGCCGTTCGTTCACCGATCAGCAGATTGTATTTCCGTTTTACGAATTCCATGACCGCATCATCCATCTGATTGCCGGCGACCCGCAACGAGCGCGAGTAAACAATACCTGAGAGTGAAATGACGGCAATATCCGTGGTGCCTCCGCCGATATCCACCACCATGTTGCCGCTTGGTTCGGTTACCGGCAGCCCTGCGCCGAGTGCCGCCACCATGGCCTGCTCCACAAGATGGACCTCGCTCGCTTTCGCTCGATAGGTCGAGTCGAGAACCGCGCGTTTCTCCACCTCGGTTGTTTCGCTTGGCACCCCGATCACGATGCGCGGGTGAACCAGGCTTTTGCGCTTGTGCGCCTTGCGTATGAAGTAGTTCAACATACGTTCGGCCATCTTGAAATCCGCGATGACGCCGTCCCGCAGAGGCCGGATCGCCACTATGTTCGAGGGGGTGCGGCCCAGCATCTCCCTTGCCTCCGCCCCGCATCCCACTATTTCTCCGGTCTGCCGGTTCACGGCCACAATGGACGGCTCATTTAAGACGATTCCCTTGCCCGCCACGTACACCAGCGTGTTGGCAGTTCCCAGATCAATGGCGAGATCCGACGAGAAGACGCGGAACAGCGAACGATAGGTCATGTTTCAATCACTTAGTGAATCAGCCAGAATACGAGTCTCAGCTTTTTATGCCGCTTTTTAGGATTTTTCGCTAGGTGCTCCGCCCGTGTGATAGGGAATCGGAGTACAACAGTGAAATGACTCGAATCCTTGCGGTTCTAATATGTATGGCCACATCTGTTTCAGCCCAGGATTGGGCACGCCAGCGCCTGGAGCAATCTCCGCGTCACCGGGAGTGGGTCACGGTGAAGCACGACGGGCGCTCAGTCGAAACCTTTATCGCCTATCCCGAATCGAAGGCGAAAACCCCGGTGGTTCTGGTTATTCACGAGATTTTCGGGATGACGGATTGGGCACAGGAAGTGACTGACGAGTTCGCGGCCGCCGGTTACATTGCGGTTGCCCCCGACCTTCTGTCCGGCATGGGACCAAATGGAGGACGAAGCACCAGCTTCTCCCAAAACCAAGCCACTGAGGCTGTAAGCCATCTGAATCCGGACCAGATCACCGCAGATCTGAACGCCGTCGCCGACTACGCGCGCAAGCTGCCGGCAGCCACAGGAAAGCTGTTCGTGGCCGGCTTCTGCTGGGGAGGCGGCCAGAGCTTCCGCTTCGCGACGAATCGCCGCGATCTCTCGGCCGCGTTTGTCTTCTATGGACCGCCGCCCGATAAAGACGCCCTGGCTCGGATTAACGTTCCGGTGTACGGCTTTTACGGCGGCAACGATGCTCGTATTGACGCAACCATCCCAGGCGCGAAGGCAGACATGAAAGAGCTCGGTAAGACCTACGAACCCGTCGTGTATGAGGGAGCGGGCCATGGATTCATGCGAGCCGGCGAAGCCCCCGATGCAACCGAAGGTAACCGCAAAGCACGGGATGAGGCCTGGGTGCGGGTGAAGAAGTTATTGGCAGGCAAGTGAGTCGCCTGAAGTCAGTTTGACACCGGCACAAGTTGCCACTGCTGATTCATGCCACCCACATAATCCCACTGCTGCAACAGCGTTCCATTCGAAACGGAAGAATCGGCATCATCGAGTGCCTTCCCACTCTGTTTGTTTACGATTTCCCAGTAGGTCCCGTTGGGACCCGTATGCGACGTCAACTGCCATAGCTGATTATCCGCCCCGACCAGGTCCGATTGATCGATGCGCGCTCCGTTCGCGGTCGAACTCCCGGCCACCTCCAGAGCTTTACCGGTCAGAGTATTGACGATCACGTCATAGCCACTATTTCCGCCTGGAATCACTTGCCATTGCTGCTGAAGTTTGCCATTCACAGCCCACTGCTGAATGAATGTTCCGTTTGCCGCCGATCCTCCGGGGACATCCAGCACGAGGTTGCTGAGTACGTTCGTAATGTTATACGAAGGAACTGGCGTAAGAAGCCACTGCTGATTATTTCCGCTCAAATAGTCCCACTGCTGGATCGAAGCTCCGTCTAAGGTCGACCGATTTACAACATCCAGCGCCTTGCCACTTAACTCGTTAACGATTTCGTATCCTAACTCCGCGTTGGCTTCCGATATTTGTAGACCGAGAGGTAAAACCTGCCAGTGCTGGTTCTGGCCCCCTAAGTAATCCCACTGCTGGATCAGGGTTCCATTCGACGTTGAACGGTCCGTGTCGTCCAGTACCTTGCCGGTCAGGCGGTTGAGAATGGTGTAATATCCGCCGCTTACGGGCAGGAGTTGCCATTGCTGCTGTCCATAGCCATTTGAGGACCACTGCTGAATCAGCGCTCCGTTTGCACCGGACCCATTGGTCACGTCCAGCACCTTGTATCCAAACGTTGAGAAGGACCCCATGTTGTATGACTCTGAAGGAATGAGCACCCAGAGCTGTTGTGGGTTGCCCACGTAGTCCCATTGTTGGATCGGCGCTCCGTCCAGAGCCGAGCCATCGGTCAGGTCGAGAGCCTTGCCGCTCAAGCGATTCATAATCTCGAAATGGACATCGTCTAGGGGTACGAGCAGCCATTGCTGATTAGCTCCGCCCCAATAGTCATATTCCTGAATGCGTGCGCCGTCTTCAATAGATTCGCCCGTTACATCCAGGACTTTGCCGGTAATTATGTTTACGATCTCGTAATAGTCTCCGTCAACCGGTACAAAGCGCCAGCGCTGCTGAGGGAGTCCGTCGAGGGAATTCTGTTCGATCGGCGTTCCGTCAGATGCCGAATTGCCCGCGATGTCCAACACCTTGGCAGTGAGGCTGCTCACGATCTCGAAAGACCCGGTGAGGACGGCATTTCCCGTTACTGGAAGGCTCAGGGCTGTGGTCGCCCAATTGTCGAAACTGAAATCGAGCGATGCCGCTTTCGCTCCAGGAAGCCGCGGAGAGAAGACGATAAACACCTGGCAACCACCAAGGGAGTCACAATAGGAGGATTCGCCAAAGTCTGCGGCATCCGTTCCCGTGATCCTGATCCCAAAAAAGGGGAGCTGAAAAACGGGCCCCGAGAATCCGATTACGACCGTCTGTACACTTCGCGCGTTCAGCTTCTGATCTCCAAACGAAACAGAGGATGGAGAAACTGAGGTAATTTGACCCCGCAGAATGGCCGGAATCAGAACAACCGCTGTCACGGCGCTCAAGTACAACGCGGTTTTAGCAAACACGGGTTATTCAATAATGAACGTTCCGGCGTGTGAACACAAGAGGAAGTTATGACGCTGGGCGAACTCGTTTTACGTCACACCGGGTGGATTTTCGGCCACGCGAGTTCAAACCCCTGTTCTGTCAGGCTCGCCTGAAAATCGCTCAGCAGCTTCTGGTTATTTCGAATCGCCCTCGGCGGTTGGCCTGTTTTTACTGCACGCGCAGCAAGCGCTCCGGCCGCCTCCCCGATGTTCCATTCCACCGGATGCAGCCGGTAGCATCCGTTCGTGATATGCGTTGTCCCGATATCTTTGCAGGCTGGAATCAAATTTTCCATTCTGCGCGGAATCAGCGCGCCCAAAGGAATCTGGAACGGCAGCGAGCTGATGTCGATGTAGTTCGTGCCGCCTGCTGACGGATGCAGGTCGATGCGATAACAGCCGATTCCAACGGAATCAGGGAAGACCTCGGCCGAAAGCTCATCGCCCGTCTGGCCCGTTATGCGTTTGCGCATTTCCGTTCCGACATGCTGCTCCAGAATGGTGAATTCGGCCTGGATGCGCCGCGACTCCCGGATATAAGGACCTTTCGCCAATCCATCTTCGGTTCCGACGATATCGTTCCGCAATCGCAGCCCCTTCCAGCCTTGGCCGCCATCCGGGCGCGGGGCTTCGGTCTGCATCCAATACAGGAGCGAGAGGCTCAACTGCTTCGCGGCGTTTTGAAGCTTCAGCTTTTCTTTTGGATCTGCGTTCACCAGATCTCCGAGCCAGTAGTCGTTCTGAGGCCAGTTCACCAGCGTGATATCGCTTGTGTAAAAGCCGGGTCGAAAATTAGCGCGGTCCGCAATGCGCCGGTAGGTCCAGAGGTTCAGTCCCTGGCGCGGCGCTTCTAGCGGATTCGGGTCGAAGAAAGCTTTCCTCGGAGCGAGCGTTCTCGGATCGCACATCGTCCAACTGAGCAGTGGCCCGGTCCAGGGGGGAGTGAGCGCGGGCACATACGAACGCCACCTCGTGTACTCGGCCGGCTTTTCGATGGTGTGATCTTCGTCATGGAGGTAGTCGATTGCAAAGCAGAAGGTAAACGCCTGCGTGTTGTGAGGACTTGCTTCCGCCGGTGAATGCGCCTCGCCGGTCTGCGCCTGCGATTCCGATCCAGTGGTGAACTCAGTTCCCGTCAGGGGCAGCAAATCGCCGAGTTCCGTTGCATCCAGATAGTATTTGGCGGTGACGTTTCGCTTCACATCGCGCCGGAGGTCCCGCACAGTTATTCCGGTGACGCTGTCGCCCGAAATGGTTGCGCTCTCCGGTACGTGTTCCAGAAGAACGATAAGCTGGCCGCTACCAACATACGGCGCGAGCATGCTGTTCAGGACCGCAACCGAGACGCGCGGTTCCTGTGTCAAGCGCGAAACCGACCCGTTGCCTGGGTTCAGTGCCGGGTTTTCCCGCGCCGCTTCCGTCAGCGGATAGTGTGTTCGATAGTAAGCGCGCACAGCATTGCGGTAATCGCGATAACTGCGCGTACAACCGAACTGCTCGATCCAAGGGTGTTCATCGGGAGGTACGGCCTGGCTGGTAAGCTGACCGCCCAGCCAATCGGTCTCCTCCGTGAGGATCACGCGCATGCCATTGCGGAGAGCCGCCAATGCTGCGGCGAATCCGCCTACGCCGCCTCCGAACACGGCCACATCGCAACTAAATTCCGCCGCGTTCGCGACTTCCAGCGCCAGCGGGAGCGCAAGCGATTGAAGCAGGAACTGCCGGCGATTTGACCCCACTGCTTTGAGGATACCGGCAGTTCCGCGGGCGTTTATTGTTTCTCGAAAATCGAGACGTTATGCACTTGTTGGCCTTGCGCGTTCGTACCGGTCATGGTGTACTTCATTGTCTTACCGTTCTTGGAAATCACACCATGGCCGGTTTCATTCCCGCCGTTTACTTTCCAGGTGTGGTCAACTGTATTCCCCGATCTCTTCTCGATAACGGTGGAGTTCTCCATACCTTCGATCGGAACAGCCGTATCCCCCGATGGTGTGTATGACCAGTTAATGGGCTTATCCTGTGCATCCACCCCCTCCACGCTAACTTTCCCATCCGCAATAGTCACAGTCTGGCTTTTCGGGCCCGGTCCAGGACTGAACTTCGATTTCGCTACGTTCAGCTTCCAGGTGCCCACAAAGGGATTGTTCTGGTCGGCTTGTGCCGCCAATACGATTGCTGACGAGAACACCAATGCCAGCAGCGAAATTCCATAAACGTACTTTCTCATCTAACTTCTCCTTTCGAACAGGTCAGGTGGATTATACGCCTTTTCGCTTCGCCTAGATCGGCACCAGCCCGCGGCGGATGCCGATGGCGACGGCTTCGGTCCGGCTCGCTGCGCCTAGTTTTCCAAGGATTTGCGCCACATGAAACTTCGCAGTGTGATCGGAGATGCCCAGCCGTGCGGCGATCTCTTTGTTGCCAAGCCCGTCCGCAACCATGCGCAGTACCTGCACCTCGCGAGGCGTCAAACTCTCAACCAGTTCATCGTGCTCGGCTTGAATCGATTCCCTGCTCCGGAACCAGCGCCGCACCTGTGCTTGCGTCAAAACAGTCAGATCGCTCGCGGCAGCGAAAACGGCTGCCACGATCTCCGAAGCCGACGCATTTATAGGAAGTAAGGCTCGGATTCCCGGTCCGGTGGGTGTACTCTCCACATCTTCCGAGAGCGCCACAACCGGGACGCCGCTGCCCGGCAGTTGATCTGTCGCGATGCCGGCAGCAACAATTACGTCCACAAGCAATGCATGATCGTCATCGCGCGCGTGCAATGATCCGGCTTCCAAGACTTCGATCCGCTCCTCGTCGCTGAGCAGATCGGCCAGCCTGCGGGCGCGAGACATTGAATCCGCGACGATGGTAACTCGGATCAAGCCGCGCTTCGCACCTGCTCGGGCTGCAACTTCGCGGCAACATGCCTGAGCGTCCGCTGCCCGCCTCGATAGAAATCGATTCGCAGCAGCGCACCCGGCGCCTGTTCAATCGCACTCTGCAGATCGTCCACGAAGCGGAACGGCTTATTGTTCGCGGCTACCAGAATGTCGCCCGGCAGCAGCGAAGCCGCTTCCGCTGCTCCTCCTTTAATTAGTTCGAGCACCAGAAGGCCAAACTCGCGTGCACGGACGGCAATCGGCCGGACGACAACCCCCAGTGTAGGGGGCGAACTCGTTCGCGCAAGGAACGCCTGCACGGCACGGCTGGGTACGGCAAACGCGAGTCCGCCTAACGCAACCATCGTATTGATCCCGACAATCTGCCCTTGAAAGTCCGCCAGCGGCCCGCCGGAATTACCGGGAGCAAGCCGCAAGTCAGCTTGAATCCAAGGCAGTCCGCTGATGGCGTTCATTCCCATTGGACCGATTGCGTGAACAACTCCGCTCGATACCGCTCCCACGAATCCGAGCGGATTCCCTATCGCAAAGAGAGGCGTTCCCGCACGCAGTGCATCCGAATCGCCCAAGGAAGCAACGGGCGCATTCAGCCCGGGCGCGGAAAGCAGCGCCAGATCTCTCCGCCTGTCGACTCTGAGAATCGAACCGGAGACGGTCTTGCCTTCCCAGGAATCAATTGCCAAACTCCCGCGTTGGATGACGTGCGCATTCGTAACGATTTGGTCGGGCCGTATGACCGCTCCGGAGCCATTGCCCTGCCGGTAGCCGCTGCCGCTGCGAATTTGAACGGTCGATCTGCGGAGGGCCTCCGCGGCGCGTCCCGGCACAGGAATCGGCATCTCAGTTCTCCCTCCTGGTTCGCTCAGTCACGGTAATGGTGACCTCAACGGGCTCACCGCCCCTTATAATGAGGGCTTTCACTGTCTGGCCGATCACATCTCCGCGCAGCGAGGTCTGCAGATCCTCAATATCGGTAACCATCTTGCCGTTCAGCGATACCAAAATGTCGCCCATTTGCAAATTCGCTCCTTCGGCCGGAGAATGAGGCTCTACGCTCAGCAAGATCAATCCCGATTCAGCCCCGCCGTCAATCTTGCTTCGGAGATTCGCCGGGATGCGGACCGGTTGCAACCCAACGCCCAGGTAACCGTGCCGGATGCGGCCCTCCTTCAGCAACTCGTCGGCAACCCGATAAATCGTCGCCAGCGGAAGCGCAACCGCCGAATGCCGGAGCAGACCCGGTGTCGCCATGCCGATCAACTGTCCTTCCGCCGTGACCACGGCCGCTCCCGATTGCGACGGATACAGATTCACGTCCAGCCGAAAAAACTGATCGAGCGTGCCGCCGCGCCACGTGCGCCGCGAACCGCCAACCGCGCCCAGAATCCCGAGGCTGGCCGAGGGACCGACATCGATTGTCAGGCCGACTACAGCGGCCAGCATTCCCGGTTTCAGCGCGTCCGCATCAGCCAGGGGCAATGGCTGAGTACTTAGCCCATCTGTTTTCAAAATCGCGAGATCAACGCTCGGGTCGCGGCCGAGAATCGTTGCCGGGATCTCCTCGCCGCCCGCCGCGTGAATGGGAATGCGATCTTCGCGGCGGAGTGTGTGATCCGCGACAGCAACCAATCCGTCTCGAAGAACAAGGCCGCTTACGACGCGATAGGGCGCCGCCTTCACTGCTACCACTCCTGGCGCGCTCCGGTTTACGAGATCTACGAGAGCCTGCGAGATTCCGCTGAGGTCCGTCATTAACGTGCTGCTCATAGCCCCACTATGGCCGATACGTAGGAATGACACATCAGCCGTTTGGGCAGGTAGTGTTTTCGTATAATCGGGCAATCTCGCCGCTTCTGGCGGGTGGCAACAAGTCTGGAGAATTACATGAAAATTCGAAATGGATTTACCGCTTTTCTGGCATGCGGGCTCTTACTCGTAGCTGCCGGAGGGTTCTACGCGCAATCAATTGACGAGCATGATCGCGACCTGGCGCCGACCGGCCGCGGCATAGGGACCCGCTACCGGCCCGGCATGCCCGCCGATCATTTCGGCCCTCAGCGTTTTGCCGCTCATCGGCACAAGTCCGGCAACGGCATTTCCTATCACGGCGGCCCGCTGATCCTTAACGGCGTGAATGTATATTACATCTGGTACGGCAACTGGAGCGGAAATAGCGCAACCACGCTGCTGACCACCTTGGCCAATCACATCGGCGGTTCACCATACTTCAACATCAACACTACGTATTACAACGGAAGCGGCCAGCACGTTACCAACCTGGTCCACTACAGCGGCTCCACCACGGACAACTATAGCCACGGCACATCGCTGAACGATTCCAGCGTGCAGGCCGTGGTGTCAGGCGCAATCGGCAGCGGTAAGCTCCCGTTAGATCCGGACGGGGTCTACTTCGTTCTGACTTCGCAGGATGTCAACGAAACCAGCGGCTTCTGCACTCAGTATTGCGGCTGGCACACCAATGATGCCAGTTTGGACGGGCAGGATATCAAGTATGCCTTTATCGGCAATCCGGCCCGCTGTCCTTCAGCGTGCGAAGAGCAAACCACCTCACCGAACGGCAATGCCGGCGCCGACGGCATGGCTTCCATCATCTCCCACGAATTGGAAGAGGCTACCACGGACCCGAACTTGAATGCGTGGTACGACAGCCGCGGCGAAGAGAATGCGGATAAATGCGCCTGGACCTTTGGGCAAACTTCGACCGCCTCAAACGGCTCCAAATACAACGTTGTGTTGGGCGGGACGGAATTTCTGATCCAACAGAATTGGGTCAACGCAAGCGGCGGTTATTGCTCAATGAGCTATTAAGTAGGCCGCGGGCCGGGCATGCCCGGCCCCTACAAACTACAAATAAACGGATTCGTTTGCCCGAAGTCGTAGCGCCCCGGCCTTGCTTGGCGCCGGACATCATCCGGCCGCCGACAACGCCGTGGGGTAGACGCCATGGATGGAGTCTCCAACGGACGAGTAAGTACCCGTGTAACGGAAACGATGCGCGAAGTTTACTTACTGGCGCTTGTGAACGCGCGCATTTCCGGTGCTCCTCTGGGGTGATCCAGCGCCGAGCATAGTGTCCGCAGAACCTGGAGCGTAAGCTCCAACTCCCGCTTTTTCACTGCGCGGGCTATCGCCTCGTTCCGACCGGCAGCCGCGGCGGTGATCTTTGCCAAAACCCGTTCGCCGCGCCTCGTCAGCAGCAGAAAAGGCGATTTCTTGTGATCGACGTTCACGGTATATTCGGCCAGGCCATCATCTACCAGCAGATCCGCCGTACGTTGGACGCTCTGCCGCGCAAAGCCAAGCCGGCGAGCGATCTGAGGCACCGTTTTGTTGTTTGCCGATGCAGCGCTCAGCACCTGCCACCGCGCTTGTGTTTGCCCAACGTCGCTCGCGATTTCGTCGCCGATTATTCGGAACGCGCCCGCGAGCTGAAAGACATCTGCTATGAGCAGCGGAATCAATTCCGCGGAAGTAGGCTCTTTTTTTATTGACAGCACGCTGTCATTATGACATATTAACCAAAAGAGAACTCAATCCAAATGGACTCGAATATTCTTCACGACTGTCTTCATCGTGCTCTTCAAGGCAAGTTGTCATTTCCGGAAACCATTGGGCGCATGAATGCCACCGGCGTGGAGCGCTACCGCGCGGACCTGGTCCGTATGGAGAAAACGCATTACGGAATCAATGGCGAGACTCACATCGAACGCTTCGCTCTGCCGGATGCGCCGCCAATTCCGGAAGAGTTGTCTTCCCGCTCAGTGAAAGAGGCGATTGGCGCAATACAACAGGGCGAAATTGATTACCCGGAATTTCTCCGCCGTATTATGTTGGCCGGAGTGACAGACTACGGCGTCTGGCTCCGAGGCCGGAGGGCCATTTACTCGGGGCGGGCGGGTGATTTCTATATCGAACCGTTCCCTCGCGGCAACTAAGCGCAGGCTGATTGTACTATCGAAGCGTGCCGCCCGCAGGACCATCCACGACAACACTCGATTTTGAAGAAGCCCGGCGCATTGTGATCGAAAGGGTCCAATCGCTTAACATTCAGCGCAGTTCGGAATCGATCCCGCTCACGGATGCGTACGGGCGCGTGCTGGCCGAGCCTGCTCTTGCCGATCGGGATTATCCAACACTTCGGAGATCTCTGCGTGACGGTTTTGCCGTTAAGTCTGGAAACGTTCCCGGCACACTGAAGATTCGCGGCGAGGTTCGGGCCGGTGAGGGAGAACAGGCGCCGCTAAGAGATGGCGAAGCCCTTGAAATCATGACCGGTGCACCGGTGCCGGACGGCGCTGACGCGGTCGTTATGGTCGAACACGCAATGCGCCTGGATGGCGGATCTCAAGTCAAGATCGACCGTCCTGCTGAAGCGGGGCAATTCATTAACAGCCGCGGAGCGGAAGCCGAAGCTGGATCCGTATTGATTCCCGCCGGAGTTCGCCTTGACGCCAGCCATATCGCGACCCTTGCCATGACAGGCAAACCTTCCGTCAGGGTCGTTCGCCAGCCCTCAGTCGCGATTCTCGCAACGGGCGATGAGATCGTGGCCATTGAAGAAACGCCGGCGCCGCATCAGATCCGCAATTCGAATTCGTACATGCTGGCCGCGCTGGTGCGCTCTAGCGGCGGCATTCCTACAATTCTTCCGGTTGCTCGGGATACCAGAACGGCGCTCGACGCGCTGCTCGAGAGCGGATTGCAGCATGATCTCCTCATTGTTTCCGGTGGCGTCTCGGCCGGCAAATACGATTTGGTCAAGCCGGCTCTTCGGGATCTCGGGGTTCAATTCCATTTCGAGCGTGTGCGCGTGCAGCCCGGTCAGCCGACCGCCTTCGGCACACGCAGACATGTGCCTGTCTTCGGTTTGCCCGGGAATCCGGGCTCGACTCTAATTACCTATCAACTATTCGCTCGCCCAGCCCTGGAGATTCTTGCGGGGAAAGCCGATCCGATACTTCCTCTTCTCTCGGCGCGCTTCGAAGCGCCATTCCGCCACAAACTGGGGCTAACCCGGTTTCTTCCTGCCCGCCTGAGCCCGGATGGCCAGCACCTGCGCCATATTCCCTGGCGAGGTTCAAGTGACGTACCAGCTCTCGCAAAGGCCAATGTATTCTTAGTCGCCGAGCACGACCGCGAAACTTGGGACACCGGCGACTCCATCCGCGTGATGCTCAAGCCATGAGTAAGAAGCTGTCCCATTACACCCCGGCCGGAGATGTGGCCATGGTCGATGTATCGCACAAAAAGATCACTGCGCGCACCGCCAAAGCGCGCGCCTTCGTCGTCATGTCGGCAAACGTGATTAGAGCTTTGCCGGAAAATGCAAAGGGCGATCCGCTTCAGATCGCCCGCATCGCGGGCATCTCCGCGGCCAAGAAAACTTCCGATCTTATTCCGCTTTGCCACCAACTGCCGCTCACGCACGTTTCGGTTGAGTTTCAGATCGAACCAAACGGTATCGAAATAACCGCCGCGGCTTCCACCGCCGCACAAACCGGTGTCGAGATGGAAGCGATGACCGCGGTCGCCGTTGCGGCGCTGACTATCTATGACATGACGAAAGCTCTCGACAAGGCCATCGAGATACGCGAAATTCATCTTCTCGAAAAGAGCGGTGGCAAATCAGGAACGTATCGGCGTCAGCCGCGCGCATGATGATTCAGGTCGCCATCCTCACCGTAAGTGACTCCGCAGCGGCCGGTACGCGCGAGGATGTCTCGGGTCCCACGCTGCGCCAGCGCTGTCAAGAACTCAAGTGGCAAGTCGCCGCGACCGGACTCGTCCCGGACGACCAAACCGCGATCGCCGCTCAATTGATGGATTGGGCCGACAACGGCCGCGCTTCTCTTATCCTTACGACCGGAGGAACCGGCATTGCCCTCCGCGACGTCACACCGGAGGCGACGCGCGGCGTTTTGCAGCGGGAAATACCGGGCCTCGCCGAACTGATGCGCTCGAAAGGATTGGAACAAACCAAATACTCGGTTCTGTCGCGATCGGTTGCCGGCATCCGAAATCGCTCTCTTATCGTGAATCTTCCCGGCTCGCCCCGCGGCGCGCTCCATGGCTTGCAAACTGTCGAGCCGCTGGTCACGCACATTGTCGATCTGCTACACGGGAAAACAGAGCACTGATGCGAAACTGGGAACGGTACAGAAACCTCAGCTCTATGCGGACACATCTCTAATATATGGGAATCCGGCCATTCAGCCACCTCGCGCTCTTGTCTGCAATTTCCACAATCATCTTTGCGCAGACATTACCGCCGGGGCAGCTTCCTCCCGGCCCTCCGCCGCAACCCGGCCAACTCGGGCCAGCGCCGAAGAAATTGCCGCCCAGCGCTCCTGAGCCTCCTCCCAAGAGTGAAGTGCCGCCAGGCTCACGTGCTGACCAGCCTGATAATTCGGCTGACAAGCCTATCCGCGTCCCGGTCCGCTACGTCCTTGTGCCGACTACCGTGCTCGACCCCGATGGCCACGGTTATGTCAATGGCCTGAACACGACCGATTTTGAGCTGCTAGATAACGGCAAGCCCCAAAAGATCGCCGCGGATTTCAGCCAGCAGCCTCTTTCGGTTGTTCTTGCGATTCAGGCCAACTCCGAGGTCGAGCCGGTGCTCCCCATGATTAGAAAGACCGGCGTGCTACTGCAAGGGCTAGTTACCGGCGCTGAAGGCGATGCAGCGATACTGGCGTTTGATCATCGCATGCAGCACATCCAGGAGTTTACGAACGATCCCGCGAAGCTGGACGACGCGATGCAGAAAATTCGCGCAGGTTCCAGTACCGCCGCGCTGATTGATGCAGTGCTCGAAGCCGACCAGATGCTGAAGCGTCATGATCCTCAGAATGTGCGCCGTCGCGTAATCGTTCTGCTCAGCCGCAACGTTGACCACGGTAGCCAGGCAAAACTTCAGGAAACTGTGCGTGATATGCAATTCGACAATGTAATTGTTTACTGCGTCGATATTTCCAAACTGCGCACCGCATTTTATAAGCAGCCGGATTATCCGCGGCCCGCGAACGGCGGCATACCGCCCGAAGCGCTTCCCAATACTCGCAATCCCGGCGCGACGAGCCAGACCGAAGTCGCGCAGCAGCAAACAGGAAACGTTCTAAACGCCGTGCCTCCCCTGGCGCGCTCCATCAAGGATCTTTTCAAGCGCACTCCTGCCGAGGCGTTTTCTTACTTCACAGGCGGCAGAATGTATAACTTCGGTACGGAAAAGGCTCTGGAGGCCGCAATTACCGATATCGGCAAGGACCTGAATAGCCAATATCTGCTCAGTTACTCTCCGAATGATAAGGATGAACCGGGCTTCCACACTATTAAGGTCATAGTGAATCGACCCGGCTTGGTCATCCGTACACGTCCCGGTTATTGGTGGGGCGGCGGCGCCGGTCAGCAGTAACTAATTCCGCTGGAAACGCAGAGCACTGAAGCTGACAACGCTATCGGGATCGATCTGCCATTGATGATAATCCAGCAGTTCACCTTTCAAGCCGGGCATGACTCTGAGGAAAGTGTAAATCGGCGCTGATCCGCACCACTTTAAATCGTCGTGCCCGTCTTGCACAAGCGACCAGAACCCGCGAACATCCCCGGCGCTGAGTTGCTCGATTCGTTCCCGGTCGCGCTGTTCAATCGCGACCATTTCGCCAAGGTTCGCCTTCGCTCGAATCGGATCGCCGTAGCGGCGGCCGATATGCGCCATATCGATTCCGAGGACCCAAAACAGGCGGTTACTTTCGCGGGCGGCGATATTGCCGAGCGTGTTAAAAAATCGCGCCACTCCGTCGTTATCTTCCGGCATCCCGCCCTGATAGATGCTTTTCACAAAGGGTCCGCAGAGAATCGGTAAAATCCGAACCTCCGGCCCATACAGGTGCTGGAGGAAGATAACCTGGAATTCAATCGAATGTTCAACGCAATGGCAGTAGTCTTCCATGCGAACGGCGCCGTCCGCGCTGGCTTCCAGTTCGCTTACTAATCGAACATCCGTTCGGGTTCGGCCGAGCGGCGTTATGAACTGCTTGCGTGTTAGTCCGAATCGATCCGGCGCACCGTAGTGCGACGTCCCGAGTACGACAAAAGTACGCTCCTGCGCGTCTTGGTAGGAAGGCAATGCCTGATACGCCGCTTGGTAAGTTCCCCAGTTTCCATCGGGACTGGCGTGCGGCGCCGCAATTGCAACCGTTGTGCTTGCGCCTTGTGGTTTGCCAACGTGGCCCGTGAGTAGATCCGCGAGACGGACCGGATCTTTTGGATACGCTGAGCCGGCAAACATAGCTTCGCGCATGGGGTCTTGGGCAAACTCGGCTTCACGTCCAGCCTTTAGCTCCCGGTATCGATCATTTTCGAGAAAACCGGCCTCGTTCAGAGAATCGAAGAGATGCTTCTCAAGCTCCCCAACCTGAATTTCACCGGTGATCCGGACAAGCTCCGAGCGCAGATCGAGCGTGGATTGCCTGCCGTCGAAACACTCCAGCACCTGTACCAGCGGCGGTGGAACCAGCAGCGTTGCGTCTGAATAATGGTAGGGATCGCGAATGAACAGCCCCGGCCGCGAAGGGTCGGGCGAAGGAGTGAAATCCAAATTGAATCGCAGTCTGGGGAGAACTTCAGACACGCCTCATTGTAGCCAGACAAGTTCAATATACTCATCCGTAGCGCCAGCCGCGCTTCTGGAGTTACGCTTGTGCTATGGCAAAACTGCGAAGCTACGAAGCGGATTTTGCTGGATGGGCGGACGACACCGCGCAGGCCATCCTTGAAGGCCGCTGGTCGGAGATTGATCGCGCCGCTCTCGCGGACGAGGTGGCGGATTTGTCCAAACGCGAGCAGTGGAAGATCGTAAGCCGGCTCGAAGTGTTATTGGCTCACTTGCTTAAATGCCGGTATCAGCCCGAAAAGGCGAACCGAGGTTGGGTGCTGACGATTCGCGAGCAGCGGCGTAAACTTGAAAAACTGTTTCAGGAAAACCCGAGCCTCCGCGCAAAGCTTGACGATCTCATCGCCGACGCATATGAGGATGCCCGGTACGCAGCAGCACGCGAAACAGACCTCGCGCTCGAAGTCTTTCCCGAGGCTTGTCCATTTACCGATTCGGAAATCTGGAGCGATCAGTAGCTTCATCGGGGCGCCGAAGCGCTCCTCCGGACAGCAAGCTATCGAACTACGCCACAAACGCTCGCAACCGGTCCACGAACTCACGCGGAACACGCACATTTCCATTCAACCCTGTGCCAAGTTGAATATCCGCTTTCATGGTTCCGTGAAAATCGGAACCTCCGGTTGGTAATAATTTCAATTCCTCTACCAGTTGCCGGTAATAAGCTTGCAGCGCGGGCGGATGTTCGGAATGATAGATTTCGAGCCCTATCAGCCCGGCATTTTTGAAACGAATGATCGTCTCTTTTTCCATCTCGCGTGGGAGCCCCAGCCGCCCCGGGTGTGCCAGCACGGGAATGCCGCGTGAATGCCGCACGATTCCGATGGCCTGTTCGGTCGAAATACTCTGGCGCTCAACAAAACCGGGCGCCTGCTCGCCGATGAACCGGTCAAATGCGTCCTGCGAATTCCGGGCATAACCCTTCTCCACGAGTATGCGCGCAAAGTGCGGACGCCCCGCCAGGCTCCGGCCGCGAGCCTCGACTTCGGGCAGAGTTATCTCAAGCCCGCGCTTTTGCAGCGAGTCCACCAGCTTGCGATTGCGCGTTCTACGCGCGCTCTGCTGTCCGGTCAACCACTGTCTGAATTCTCCCGAGGGCGGACCTTCCGGAAAATACGCAAGCAGATGGACGGTTCGGCCCTCCGATGTGCCTTCCGCCCCGGTTTTCGTGTTCAGTTCGATACCGCAGAGCAGATCGAGCCCGCTCTGCTCTGCGAACGGAACTGCTTTCTCGTACCCCGTAACCGTGTCATGATCCGTAATGGCCAGCGTCTCCAAGCCAATTCGGCAGGCCAGCTCTACCAACTCGGGTGGAGCAAAACTTCCGTCTGATTCGTTGGTGTGCGAATGAAGATCGACGAACCCGGAAAGCTTGGGCGAATCAGGCGGCTCGGACACTATCGACTCTTGAACTCCCCGTAGGTTTCAAAGGCGAATATCTCGCCGCACGTATGCGCGACGAAGCGTCCGGTCCCAAGGTCCTTCTCCTTGGTTCGGTTTTCAAGAAACACCGCGCCATCGGTGCTGTCGCCCGGCTTCAGTTTAGTCGCGACGAACGTAATCGCGGAAGCCGCGGCCGCAGCTTTGAACCCCTTGTTCACGAATTGCGCCATGGCCGCCTCGCGTCGCTGCTCGTATCCGTTGGTGGATCGGAAGTTCGATAGGGCGTAGATACTGTTCTCATACAGCAGTTGCAATTTAATAACGTCGTTCCGGTTGGCGCGCGCCAGCAGCGTCTCCACTACATAATCAGCCGAGACGGTCGGCAGCGCGGTTCCGTCCTGCCGTGTGAAGCTGAAATCCGTGGCCTTCACCGTCCAGGACACCAGAGATCCGTTCGTAACGGTCACCTGCACTACATTGAAGCTGCTGATGTGCTGCCGCATAGGTGCAAACATTACCGTAACGCCGTTCTTAGTAAGTGCCTCATAGTCCAGGCCGTGTGATTGGAATTCGATAGGCGCGGACTGCTTTTCCGGATTCGGCGCCGATGCGCCCGGCACATTAGATTGAGAACCGGCCATGCTTGCCAGGATCGGGACCAGAAATACGCACCGCGCAAATACAGTCCCACTTCGCGCTGCTGGAGTTCTCATCGGGTTTTCAACCTTTACCCGTGATTCGTCGCCAGTTTCGAAATCAGGTACCAGCGCAAAATTCCCTTCGGATGCACGCTAAAGCTCTCCAGGTCTAAGCGCAAGATAGCGCCCTTTTTGAAGTCGACCTGCAGCTCCGGTTGACCGAGCAAATAGCCGGCCAGATTATCGAAAAGCGGGTTATGTCCAACCAGTACCAGCGCGCTCTCGCTCTTATGTGTGCGGATTTCATCCCAAACTTGCTCAGCGGTAGCGCCGGGCAGCAGCGACTTCGTTCGTACTATTTCGTCCTTATAGCCAAAGACTTCCTTTGCAATTTCAGCACTTTGCACGGCCCGTTTCAAAGGACTGCTTAAAATCAAACCCGGTTTGACATCGGCTTGAGTGGCGGTTTCAAGAATTTGACGAAGCTTGCGCCGGCCGTCGGGCGTGAGCGCACGATCCGCGTCACTCAATCCGGCACCGCCTTCCTCCGAGATTCCGTGTCTCAAAAGATACACCTGCATGGCAAGGTTTCGCCTTTCATTCTGTCATACTGGGGCTTTCATGCTCGTCCGTCCAGAGCTTCAGGATCGCGTCCTTTTGATCGTGGCAATCCTGGCGGCAGGACTGATTCAGATCTCAATTGCGGCCAGCCAGACATTTCTCGGATTGGGTCTTGTCCTCCTGCTGATCTTTCGCCAGAAGCTTCCGTTTCCGCGCATCTGGGTTCCCTTAGCGCTGTTCTTCTTTTGGACAGCTCTCGCGGACGTATTATCGCCCGATCCCTGGGGTGGCCGCGCGCAGATCCGCAAATTCTTCGTGTTCTTTTTTATTCCGCTTATTTACAGTGTCTTCAAGCGTCAGTTTTCGAAAGTATACTGGCTGATGATTGCCTGGACAGCGGCGGCGTCCGCTTCCGGAATTTGGGCATTGGTTCAATTCGCATGGAAATATCAAACCGCCGAGCATACCGGCCAGAGCTTTTACTTCACCTACGTGGGCCGGCGCATAACCGGTTTTGAAAGCCACTGGATGACATTCGGCGCCCTGCAGTTGAGCGTTTTATCTCTCCTGCTTGCGCAATGGTTTTTCTCGAATAAGAGAATGCCCGGCTGGGCCTACGCGAGTATCTTTATCCTCTCGGCCGCCATTCTGCTCGGTTGGACGCGAAGCATCTGGCTGGCAACCATTCCTGCCGTTCTGTACCTGGTCTGGTTCTGGCGTCCGAAAATGACGCTTGCTGTTCCGGTGCTCGCGGTCGCTGCCTTGTTCATCGCACCGGCCGGTACTCGAGCGCGCCTTACCTCGCTCGTTGCGCCGCACGGTGATACTGATTCCAATCGTCATCGCATCGTGACCTTCCGAACCGGCGTCGAAATGATCAAAGCCCATCCGTGGTTCGGCCTTGGACCCGAAGAGATCGCTCGCAATTTCAATGCTTACGTTCCGGGGGACATCCAACGTCCGCTTCCCGTCGGCTATTACGGCCACCTGCATAACATTTACATCCAGTATGCGGCCGAGCGCGGCATTCCTGGCTTGCTGCTCATCCTCTGGTTTATCGGACTGACAGTATGGGATTGCTTCCACGGCATATTGCGAACCCGGGGAACACGCTCACAGCAGCTCTTTGTGCTGCACGGGGTCATCGCGGTTACCATCGGCGTACTTGTCGGTGGGATCTTCGAATATAACCTCGGTGACAGCGAGGTTCTGATGATGTTTGTGAGCGTAGTCGCGCTCGGCTATGCGGCCTTGCACAACCTGAAATCTTCGGAAGATGCGCCCATGCAGCGGGCTCAAGAATCGATCGCCGCCTGAGCGTGCGCGATAATAGCGAAGGATTGCCGCATGGGTTCTGCCACATTAAATCGAACTGCTACTGAATACAAAGTTGCTGACTTAGCTCTCTCCGATTGGGGCCGTAAAGAGATTTCCATCGCCGAGCACGAAATGCCCGGCTTAATGGCGATTCGCGAAAAATACGCGAAAGAAAGGCCGCTCGAAGGTGTACGAGTGACCGGATCGCTTCACATGACCATCCAGACGGCGGTGCTGATCGAGACGCTGGTCGATCTCGGCGCAGATGTCCGCTGGGCCAGTTGTAATATCTTTTCAACGCAGGATCACGCAGCGGCGGCAATTGCTTCGGCCGGCGTTCCGGTCTTCGCCTGGAAAGGCGAAAGCCTCGAACAATATTGGTGGTGTACCTATCAGGCCATCAGTCATCCCGATGGCAAGGGTCCGCAATTGGTGGTGGATGATGGCGGGGATGTGACCCTGTTGATCCACAAGGGACACGAACTGGAAGCAGGCAGTGATTGGGTCAACACGCCTTCAGGAAGCCAGGAAGAGAAGGTCATCAAGGACCTGCTTAAAAAGATTCACAAAGAAGATCCCGAGCGCTGGCGCACGATCGCCAAAGAGTGGCGCGGCGTTTCCGAAGAGACCACCACGGGCGTTCACCGCCTTTACAAGATGCAGGAGAAGGGCAAACTGCTGGTTCCCGCCATCAACGTGAACGATTCCGTTACGAAATCGAAATTCGACAACCTGTACGGCTGCCGCGAGTCGCTGGCAGACGGCATCAAGCGCGCAACCGATGTGATGGTGGCCGGCAAAGTCGCGGTCATCTGCGGTTACGGTGACGTCGGCAAGGGCTCGTCTCATTCTTTGCGCGGCATGGGCGCGCGCGTTATCGTCACCGAAATCGATCCCATTAACGCCCTGCAAGCAGCCATGGAAGGATTCGAGGTGACAACCATCGAGGATACTCTCGGCCGCGGCGATATCTACGTAACTTGTACCGGCAATCTCGACATCATCACGCTCGAACACATGCGGTACATGAAGGACCAGGCGATCGTCTGTAACATCGGCCACTTCGATAATGAAATTCAGGTTGACCGCCTCAACTCCGCTCAGGGCGTGGAGCGCACCAACATAAAGCCGCAAGTGGATATGTACACTTTCCCTGACGGCCACAGCATCTTCCTGCTCGCCGAAGGACGGCTGGTTAACCTGGGCTGCGCAACCGGGCATCCCAGCTTCGTTATGAGCAACAGCTTTTCGAACCAGACGCTGGCCCAGATTGATCTCTGGAAGAAGCGTGATACCTACAAGGTCGGCGTATACACGTTACCCAAAAAGCTGGACGAAGAAGTAGCGCGTCTCCACCTGGAAAAGATTGGCGTAAAACTGACCACGCTGACCACAAAGCAGGCCGAATATCTCGGTGTGCCGCTTGAAGGACCGTTCAAGCCGGACCATTACCGCTATTGACCTTTATCTGCATGCTGAAAAGGGCGGAGCCCGCTTTTCTCAACAGACTCCAATCTTTTTCTCCTGTACGCAAGTGAGAACTCCTTCTTGGTCGCGTATTGCGAAAGGCAATTCCCGCAGTTCTCTCATCCTCACGTTCATGGCGTTGGCCGGGGCCGCGATGAATGGGCGCGCGACGGAGTTGACCGCGAAACCTGGTGCCTATCGGGTCGTCGGACGAACCGTGTACATCGGAATCGAGGCTGAACCGCCAGATGAGCCGGCGATGCAGTTCTACGATACGAAGACGCGGCGGATCGGAACTCTCGAAAACATCTCAGCCCATGAATACCGAACTCATAGCTCCCCTGAGATTACGTTCGTTTTGCATTCGCCGGCTGCTCCGGTTGTGGAGAACCCGTTCGTCGTTGAGCACGGCCATGATCGTCTGGGTGCATCGCTGTGGCGAGCGCCAGGAGCCGGGAGGCGCTCGACGATCATCTTGATCCACGGCGCCGATGACGAGACGCGCGCGATGGGGTTTCTCATTCCGTACTTCGTTTCGCACGGACTCAATGTGGTTACCTACGATCAGCGCGGGACCGGCGAGTCTACAGGCAATTGGCGATATACAAGTCCCGATTCCAAAGCCGATGACATTGTCGCGATACTCCAAAGAGTAGAAACAGATCCGGCGGTGGATGCGCGTCGCCTGGGTGTTTGGGGATTCAGCAATGGCGGTTGGGTGGCGCCCATCGTTGCAGTGCGCTTCCCGCTCGCTTTCATGATTTTGAAGAGTGCGCCTAGTGAAAGCATTGGGGAAAATGTGCTGTATGAAGTAGGGCAGGCGTTGCGCGAGCACGACCGTTTCACTCCGGAACAGATCTCTCATGCGCTCGCCTTCGAACGAACGATGCTCATGGCGTTGCAAACGAACTCGAACTGGAGCGCGGCGTCCGAAGCATTGAGTGCAGCAAAGAAGCAGCCCTGGTTCCCATACATGCGGATTCCCCCCGGAATGGCCACTCCACCGCCGCCGCCCGTCCTGGCCGCTTTGCATGCTGCGCTGATCTACGATCCGACAGCGACTTTGCAGCGCGTTCGTACACCCACGCTCGCACTGTTCGGAGCACTCGACAAAAACGTGGATTCCGCCGACAGCGCGGAGCGCTTCCGCAAGGCATTCAATCGAGCCGGCTTGAAGGACCTGACTATAGTGACCTTCCGGGGAGCAGGGCACACCTTGGTAAGATCGACCACCGGATACGAAGACGATCCGTCATTGCCTCAGCGGACCGCGGAGGGATATCCGGAAGTTATGGTCCGTTGGCTCGATGCTCGAGCCTTTACGAAATAGCGGATTTTCGTGGCTACAGATCTGGCGCGTTGTTCGGCTCGGCATCCGGTGCTAGAAATGCCTGGTCAAGCAGCATAGCGAAATCGCGAGTCTTATGCGTGACGGACTGCTGCAGCGTTTCCAATCTTCGTTCTGCTGTCCGCAGCCGGTCAGCGAGGTGAAGGCAAGCGAGAACGGCTGTTCGCGTTGAATCCAGGTTGCCAGCCCGGCGCGCGATTGATGACATGAGCTCATCGATCTCTTCCGCAAGCGCCTCCGTGTCGCGTGGATCGCCGGACGTAGAAACCGCGTAACTCTGATTGAAGATGGTGACCCGGACGATTTGCTTGGATGGGTCCGGTGTGTCCATAGCCGGCCTTGTCAGCTTGCGCTCAGCAGGTCCAATTGATTGAGCAGCTTCTCTATCCGCGTCTTGACCTGCTTCCGTTCGCCGCGCATGTCGTCAACCTGCTGCGAGAGTTGACTGACCTTTCCTTCCAGTTCGGCGTTTTCCTTCTGAAATTCCGCCGAAAGCGCCTGTGCCTCATCCAACTCGGCTTTTGCCGTGACAAACTGTTCTTCGGCCGCCTTGACGCGCTGCTGCAACTGGCTGTTTTCGTTCCGCAGCGTGCTAATCATTTGAACGGCCCGAGTGATGCGCTCCTCAAGATTCGCCAGCGAATCGATGCCTTCTTCTTGCACTGCGTCCATGCCTGTTCCGGATACCTCTGCCTACTGTACTTGGGCTTGCTGCGCCGACTTGGCTCTTTGAACCAGGGTCGCAAACCCGGTGGAATCGTTGACGGCGATATCAGCCAGAACCTTGCGATTCAGGTTTATGCCGGCCCGCTTCAGACCGCTTATAAATTTGCTGTAAGAGATATCTGAAATCCGGCACGCAGCGTTGATGCGGACGATCCACAATGAGCGGAAGTTCCGCTTTTTCAACCTGCGTCCGACGTAGCCGTATCGGAGCGCCTTCTCCACCGCTTCTTGGGCGGCGCGGTTCAGCTTCGACTTTGTGAGGAAGTAGCCCTTCGCGCGGCGCAGCGTCTTATGGCGATAGTCGCGGCGGTTGGTACCTCTTTTAACTCTTGGCACGTTTTCTCCTTTTCTTGACGTGCGCCCGATAGCGGACGCTCTGAGAGGTGGCAGGCACGTGCGGCGCGCTGCCCCTACTCTGCTAAAACTGGATCTTGCCGGCTTAGTAAGGAAGCATGCTGCGCAGCTTCGCCTGGTCGGTCTCGTCCGCAACAACGCCCTGCCCCAGCTTGCGCTTTCGCGAACGCGTTTTTGAGGTCAGGATATGGCGGGCAAAAGCATGCCGCCGGACGACCTTCCCGGTGCCGGTCTTCTTGAACCGCTTGGACGCACCCTTATGTGTCTTCAACTTGGGCATAATCTGTCCTGGAATTTCTGTTGATTGGCGGGAACCCGCCGAAATAACCGCGTGAATCCGTAAACTTGGATCCGAAGCGGATCTACTCAGCAAAGTATAACATGCGCGGCTATCGATTCTCCTGATACTCCGCCAGCCATGCCTTCTGAACGGCCTCCAGCTTACTTTCGGTCGATGCCATTGGATCGTCCTCGAAATTCGGAAGTTCCGTAATCCACTTGTGAAGATCCGTAAACCGGACATTCGCCGGATCTGTGTCGGGGTGGGCCTCGTACAAGCTCAGCGCGATATCTTCCGTGTGGTCCCAGGTGAGTCCAGGCATTGCTTCATTGTAGGCGAGCGCACGCTCGTGTTAATAATCTGATCTTAAATGCGCCCGGCCAACAGTCGAGGTGCAAAAATGATTACACAAACTCATGAATAGTCAGTTCCTGTCGCGGCGTAGATTGCTCCAGTCTGCCGGGGCTGCCGCGGCCCTGCACCCCTACGCCGTTTCCGCCCAGTCTGAGCCGGGCAACAACAACACTGGACCCACCACCTCGACCGTAGAGGACCGGGACCGGCGCATGCAATGGTGGCATCAAGCGCGCTTCGGAATGTTCATTCACTTCGGCCTTTACAGCGTGCTCGGCCGTCATGAGTGGGCCATGGAAGAAGAAGGAATACCGGTAGCCGAGTATCAGCTTTTGGCAAAGCAGTTTAATCCCAAACCCCACGCCGCGCGTGTCTGGGCAAAACTGGCCAAGGCCGCGGGCATGAAATACATGGTGATGACCACCAAGCATCACGAAGGTTTCTGCCTGTTCAATACCAAGCTGACGGATTATTGCGCCCCAAAGCAGGCCGCCGGCCGGGATCTGGTTGCCGAGTACGTGGAAGCCGCGCGATCCGAGGGCATGCGCTTCGGCTTTTACTACTCGTTGATGGATTGGCACCATCCCGATGGCGCTCGCTGCGCCACCGATGAAGCGGCTCGCCGGCGCTTTGTCGATTACATTCACGGCCAAGTCCGTGAGCTCTGTTCCAATTACGGCAAAGTCGACGTGCTCTGGTACGACGTGAACTGGCCGCTCACACCCGAAGGCTGGGAATCGGAGAAGATGAACAAGATGGTTCGGCAGCTACAACCCGACATCCTGATCAATAACCGGTCAGGCATCCCGGAGGATTTCACCACGCCCGAGCAGCACATTCAGGCTTACAAAACTCCTTGGGAAGCCTGCATGACGATGAATGACAGTTGGGGTTATCAGCGCGCCGATGATGACTGGAAGTCACCCAAGACAATCGTCCGGAACCTGATCACCTGCGCCCGCGACGGCGGCAATTACCTCTTGAACATTGGTCCGAAAGCCGACGGATCTGTTCCGGAACCCTCCATCCGAATCCTCGCCGCCGTGGGCGATTGGATGGACGGACATGCTGAGCTCATCCACAAAGCAGATCCTTGCCAAGTCAAACGCTCGGAGTTCGCAAACTTCACCCGCCAGGGAAATACGCTCTTTGTGCATGCGTATTTCTGGCCAGGCGAAACATTGGCGTTGGGAGGTCTTCAGCCGAAAGTGCTCTCAGCGAAGATGTACCGGACCGGGCAGCCAATCAAGTTCGAGCAGGAGCAGTTTCGAGTGCAGTTTCTGGGACTTCCAGCCGGCGCGCCCGATCCGATTGCAACTGTGCTGGCGGTCGAGTGCGAGGGCGAGCCAACGCAGGATCAAATGGCCATTCGCGTTCATCGAAAACGAGAGAGCGTTTGAGCTTCGGCGGCGGTGACAAAGAGAATCCTTGAGTCCTTCCATTCCAGGCCAACGTTGAAACATAATACAATTGACATACGTCTATTGAGCCATTGACCGGGACCATTTGAGTTCCTTGCTTGTCTTCATAGCCTCCGAGAGGAAATTACCATGAGCAGTACACCACAACAGCCAACCTATATCATTCCCCCGCCCTCGGGCCCGAACTGGAAAACGCCCCTGCTGGTTGGAATTCTAGTTCTTTTGATTGCGTCGAACATCTTTTTCTTCGTTCAGCTCGGCCGGGTCAGAACCGACAGTCGAAATGACATGGCGAAGTTGACCGCCGACTTCAACGGCGCAATCGAGCGAATGCGGATTGATTCGAACGAGGAAGTCCGCCGCTCTCGGCGTACCGTAGAAGATCTCCAGGCCCATCTGGCCGAGCAGCGCCGCGCCGCACAGGTTGCCGTCGGTCAAGCCAAAATAGATGCGCAGAAGCGCGTGCAAATGCTTCAGGACAAGGTCGCACAGGAGCAGGCAGTCCAGCAGCAGGCCATTTCACAAGTCAAGCAGACAGCCGATACGGCCACCACCCAATTGCAGAGCGTGTCGACTGACGTCGGCACTGTCAAGACTGACTTGGGCAATACCAAGAGCCAGTTGGAGCAGACCATTGCCAACCTGAAGCGCGCGACTGGAGAGCTGGACAACCATACCAGCCTGATTGCCACTAACGGCAAGGAACTCGAAGCGCTCCGTGAACTTGGCGAGCGGAACTATTCCCAATTCACCATTACCAAATCAAAGAAGCCGAGCCGGGTGGCCGATGTGATGGTGGAATTGAGGAAGGCGGATCCGAAACACAACCGGTTCACTATCAGGATTACGGCGGATGATAAAACGGTCGAGAAGAAGGACCGAAGCATCAATGAGCCCATCCAGTTCTACACCTCAAAGGCGCATCAGCCGGACGAGATCGTGGTGAACGAAGTTAAAAAAGATACCATAGTCGGCTATCTGGCATCGCCAAAGGTTCAGAATGGTAGGAGTGGATCCTAAACAGATGTTTTCAACGACTCCCTCTCGATATCCCGAGCAACTGATCGCGCGCATGCGCGAAGATCTGACTCAGTACGGCGTGCAGGAGGCCCGTACGCGTGAAGACGTGGACCGGCTTCTGGCGCCGAAGGACGGAACGGTTCTGATGATAGTGAACTCGGTGTGCGGATGCGCGGCCGGGAAGGCGCGCCCCGCCATTGGGCTCGCGCTACAGCATCATATTCGACCCGATGCAGCCGCCACCGTATTTGCCGGAGCCGATCTCGAGGCTGTGGCGCGCCTACGGGAATTGCTGCCCGATATGCCGCCGTCTTCTCCTTCGGTTGCGCTGTTTAGGGACGGCAAACCCGTCTTCGTGCTGCACCGCTATCAAATTGAAAGCAGCGATGCTGAGCACATCGCAAAGCTTCTGACGGACGCCTTTGATCGGTACTGCGTTACAGCAGCGCAGTAATCCCTCCTTTTTTAAACCCGTAGAGGCCGCGCCGCTCGATGAATTGGCGCACCTCCATGGGTAGTTCCGGCGTCGGTTCTCCGGCAGCCAGCCTTTCGCGAATGGTTGAGCTCGAAACCGGAAGAGATAAGCCGCCCAGCGGATGCACGCGCGCGCCCGGCGCAATATGATATTCGCGTCCTGGTCTGGCGACCACGATAAATTCCGTCAGTTTCACCAGACTCGGCCAGTCTTTCCAGGTCTCAATCTCGTCGAACGCATCCGCTCCGATCAGAAAAAATACACGCTCATCCGAATTGATTTGAGCGCGGAATCTAGTTAGCGTATCAACGCTGTAGCTGCACTGGTCGCCCTGCTCTAACCGCGATGCTTCAAACCGTGCGTATGGCGAGCAGGCAATCTCTACCATCCGGAAACGATCCTCGTAAGGAGTCAGGCCCGCGGCATCTTTATGGGGCGGATTCCCGGCCGGCACAAACAAAACCCGATCCAGTGCAAAGTGGCGAACTGCTTCTTCCGCAATGCGCAAATGAGCGCAATGGATGGGATCGAATGTACCTCCAAACAGGCAGATTCGCTGCGGCATGCGCTAATAGCGGGCGCCGGCTACGGCCGGTTCGCTCGAAATCTGCTCTTCCGCCGCTTGGCTTGCCAGTTCGTCGCAGCGGTTGTTATCTTCGTGCGAAGCGTGCCCTTTCGTCCACTTCCACCGGGTTTGATGCGCATTCACCAGGTCATCCAGCATCTTCCACAAATCCTGATTCGTGACCGGCGATTTGTCGGCTTTCTTCCAGCCGTTCCGTTTCCATCCCTGAATCCATTTCGTCATCCCGTTCTTCACGTATTCCGAGTCGGTAATGATCTCAACCGAACAGGTTTCCTTCAGGCGCTTCAAACCTTCAATCACGGCGGCAAGTTCCATGCGATTATTCGTGGTATGCGGACTGCAGCCGAACAGCTCACGTTTGTATTCGCCGTAACGCAGTATACAGGCCCATCCGCCTTTACCGGGATTGCCCTTGCAGGCTCCGTCGGTAATCAGTTGAACATGCTTCAAGCCGCGTTCTCGAGCTGTTCGGAGAAGAATGCGTCAACCATGTCGAGAATCTGCTTAATCTCCTGCGATCGGTAGATTTCGGTTCGCAGCTTCGAGCCGTTTCGCACGCCATGCGTGAAATAGGTAGCGAACTGTTTCATCTTGCCAGTGGCGTCCGCCTCGCCGTGCTCCTGCAGCATCAGATAGTAGGTCTTCATCATGAGATAGCGTTCGCGGTCGGGCGGAATGGTGTAAGCGCCAGTTTCAAGATATTCCTGGATCTGACGAAAAATCCAAGGGTTGTAGGACGCTGTGCGGCCAATCATCACCGCGTCGCAGCCGGTCTGCCGATACATGGAAAGCGCATCTTCGGGCGTGAGAATGTCGCCATTGCCAATCACAGGAATGCTCACCGCCGCTTTCACCTCGGCGATGCGCGACCAATCGGATCGACCGCTGTACCCTTGCTCCCGCGTACGCGGATGGAGAGCCACCGCTGCCAGCCCGCACTCCTCGGCGACGCGGGCCATTTTCACCGCCACAAGCTCCTGGTCGTTCCAGCCCGCGCGAAATTTGCACGTCAGGGGGATGGAAATTGCCGAACGAACTCTCCGAAGTATTCTTTCCACCAGCGGCAGGTCTCGCAGCAGACCCGATCCGCCATTGCACTTAACCACCTTGTTGACGGGACAGCCGAAGTTAATGTCGACGCTATCGAATCCCCGGTCTTCGCAAACCTTTGCAGCTTCGGCCATTACCTCAGGGTCGGAGCCGAACAACTGGCAGGCGATGGGATGCTCTTCCGGCTCGAAATAAAGGTAGCGGAAATTCCGGTTCGATTTTTTGGCGTATTGAGTACTCACCACTCCATGAGAGCTGGTGAACTCGGTCATCAGAAGCCCGCAGCCCCCCTGGTTGCGGATTAACCGGCGGAATACTGTATCGGTGACACCGGCCATTGGCGCCAGCACAGTCGCCGGGAAAACCGGCACCGGCCCGACCGAGTATCGGCTGGGGAAATCGAAGATGTACTGGCTAGTCATGCAGATTCGAATGACCTTATTTTAACTTCGCGGCTAGGAAACGCCATAGGCAACCTCTGCGTTTCACCTTATAGTGGGTAGGGTGCATGCTGGAGCCGTCTAACTTTGTCAAGATCGCTGCGGCGTTTGTTGGCGGCGTAATTGTGGCGCTGGGTAGCGCGCTCGTATATGTTCGCATGAGCGATGTCGAACATTCTCCACCAATTGCTCAGGTTGCACCCCCGATTGCGCGGCCGGCTGCAGCAGACCCACCTCGCAGCGTTACACCTGCCCCTGAGCCGGCCGATCCAGCGGCAAACGCAGTCCCTGCGGCGGTACGTGATGCGGCGCCCCCGCCGGTCCGGAGGCATAAAGAAAAGGTTCGAAAGGCGCTGCCTCGCCCTGAACCGCCCCCTGCCCCCGACCCCGTAAGCAGCGTGCAAGATGTAGCACTGAACGCCCCCCCTCCAGCCGCACCCGTACCGGCGCCCGTGCAAGTTCCAGGCCGGGCCGTGAACGAAGATCAATACCAAGGGCCGCAACCCACCGCCGAAGCGCAAGCGAATCCCGTGCCGCCTCCGAGCCCGCAGCCGCACGTCGTCACCCTTGCCGCAGGGACAAATGTTTTCATCCGCCTGGGGGAGACCCTGTCGAGTGAAGAAAACTACACAGGTGATACGTTCCGGGGCACGCTGGAACAGCCAATTGTCCTGGACGGTTTCATCATCGCGGATCGCGGTTCCAAGGTTCTGGGACAAATTGTCAATGCCCAGAGAGCGGGCCGAATTCAGGGGGTTTCCGATCTCAGTCTGCGTTTGACCGAGATCAACACCACGGATGGACAGCAGGTTCGGATCATCACAGATACTTTTGACAAGCAGGGCAACAGGAGCCGCGGCGAAGACGCAGCGAAAGTTGCTGGCGGCGCTGCGTTGGGTGCCATCATCGGGGCATTGGGCGGCGGCGGTAAAGGTGCCGCGATTGGGGCTGGCGTGGGCGGCGCGGCTGGTACCGGCGCCGTTCTGGCGACGCGCGGGAAGACCGCCATGATCCCCGCCGAAACCAAATTGCAGTTCCGCCTCGCGAATCCGGTGACGATTACCGAAAAGCTGAACAACTGACTCGGCTCAGGCCTGTTTGGCCGCTTCCAGGACTTTCCATTTTGAGCTGTCTAAAGCGCGTGGCGCGATGTCCAATTCAGTAACCTCTTCTAACTGCTCCGCATTCGCCGGACGAAGTTCCTTGAGCTTTCGCGCGGAGGGAAGCACATTCCGCTCCAGCGAGCCGACGGTCTGATTGTATGCCTGAACCGTCTTCTCGACGGCTTCGCCGAGTTTTGAGAAATGATGGCTCATAGTGAGTATCCGCCCGTAGAGTTCCTGGCCGGTTGACCGGATTTTTTCGAGGTTGTCAACGGTAGCCTGCTCCCGCCAGCCATGCGCAACCGTGAGCAGCAGGGTGATAAGCGTCATTGGAGTGGCGATAAGAACCCGGCGCTCAACCGCGAATTCGAGCAGAGTCGGATCACTCTCGAGGGCTGCGCTAAACAACGATTCAAGCGGCAGAAACGCCACGACGAACGAGGGGGAACACGGAAGGCGCTCCCAATATGCCTTTTCACCGAGCGATTTGACGTGCGTCCTGATTTGCCTTGCATGGTCGGACAGATTGCGCAGACGATCGGCATCTTCGGGCGCTTCAATAGCGCGCAGATAAGCTTCCAGGGAAACTTTGGCATCCACCACAACCTGGCAATGATTTGGCAGCCGGACGATCAAATCGGGGCGTTGATTCGTTTCTCCGAAAAGCGTCTTCTGTTCGGCGAAATCGCAGTATTCAAGCATGCCCGCCAATTCAACTACGCGGCGAAGCTGCATTTCGCCCCATCGTCCGCGCTGAATCGGCGAGCGTAGAGCCGTCTTGAGCTGATCGGTAGATTGCCGGACGCGCTCCTGCAATTGGGTCAGCGCCGACACCTGGGCCGAAATGCTTTCATACGCGCCCACCCGGGATTTCTCTATCGCCTGCACCTGCGCCTCGAATTTTTGCAGCGATTCCGAGACAGGCGCGACTAAGTGCTGTAACTGGTCGCGGCTGCGATCAAGGAGAAGCTGGCTGTTGTTCTGCAGTGCTTCCGCGGCGAGAGCCCGAAATTTGTCTTCGAGCTGCTGCTGCGCTTGGGTCAGAAGCTTCCATTGCGCTTCGGCCAATTCGCGGTTCTTATTGCTTTCAGCCGCGTTTTGAATGGCGGAGCGATTCGCTTGCTCCAGTTCCGCGCGCTGAACCTGATTGTCTTCACGAGCCTGGGCAGCAGTCTGGCGCCAGCGTTTCGCTTCCGAGAACTGATAGGCGGCAAATCCAACGGCCGTAACAAGGCAGAGCAGAAGCAGGCTTACGGCGAATATCATTTCTTGAAACCGGTCTCAACTTTGAACTGTTCCAGGGTGTTGAACACAATGGGGCAGTATACGGCCCGGTCAGGCATGTGCCACATCCGGCTCAAAAGCGAGCCGTTTCCCTTAACGAGATGCGGAAACAGCTCACACGTGTTTGGACGCGCATCATAGACGGAGCACAGCGTCCCTTCGAGAAAAATACAGCCATTCTCGTTCCGTTTCAATATGCGTCCTTCGTCCTGGCTCTCAACCGTATAATCACGCATAAATTCGCTCACCTTCAGGCCGAGATAGCGGGCCAGGCGCTCCGCATCGCGTTCGTTCACCTGCGTGGTTGCCACCCGGCAGCAATTCGCGCAGGCAGTGCAATCAATAGACTCTTCAACCTCTTGCGCGATTGCCTTGAAGCGCCGCTCGACAAAATTATGCCGCTTGAGCCAGCCGCGGAAACGTTGGTTCTCCTCGCGCTGTTTCTCGCCAAGGCGTTTGATCTGCACGAGGTCACTGATCACTTCTCTATTATCTCAGGTAAAAAACATGCAGGGAAGAATCTGTTTTAACTCACGAATGCGCATGGAACCTCTGCTTGATCCTCGTTAAAATTCGGATTCGCGGTTACCGGCCATCCGTCTCAAATTGAAACACAATAACGTGATCGCTTTCGATACGTACGCTGCGGAGAGTGGCGGGCGTGAACCTCCACTGCCTCGCGGCGCTAAGGGCAGCGTCGACGAAAGCGGACGGCAATTTCGGTTCGTGATCTGCAAGGTGTGCTGCCCGAACCTTGCCTTCCTTATCCACTCTTACGGCAATTTCTATTTGCTTTACCGAGCGTGCGATGCCCGGCATCAAGCCTTTCAAATTTGGCAAGACTTGCCGCAAGGGTTTTGGCGGCACATAGATCGGGCCTCCGTTCTGGGTGACTACCGTCGTTTTCATGTTTCGCATCGGCGTCTTTCCAGATTGATCGCCGCTTAAATTTGGCAGCGTTTGTCGTGTCTGCGATGCACCGATTCCCAAGGCTGTACTAGCCGGGGGTGGGAGTGACGCGCTATTCCAGGCCGCGAGTTTAGCACTGGAAACGATCGGATCGAAAACGTCGTACCCGGGGGCGTACGAAGGTGCTAAGTAGCTGCCGATGTTTGCGGCTGGAGTCACCGGCATAGAAATCGCTGGTCTGGATAGGGAAACGCTGCGGGAACCTGTCTGAGGCAGAGCAGAGGCGAGAGCCCCCGTTGCTGCATGCGTGAAATGCTCAGCAACATCGGACGACTGGGATACCCTGCCGGACCTTTCATCCCTGACCGGAGGCGCGACGTGAGTGTCGGCGGAAGGATCAATCTTAGCGCCCCGCCTTGTTGCGGTGTCCGGCAGGACCGCTAAACCACTGCCGGCGTTCCTCGATGTTGCCGTATCGGCGTTCTCGCCGCCGAGCACTCGCATGTTAGTGCTAATGTTTGCGCCGCCCCTCCCGTGCATCTCTAACTGGAATGTGACATCGTCGGTTGCGGGTTTGTATTCGACAGATCCATTTTGAGCTTGGCGTGCATTTAGATGCACGATGCGACGTTTACCTCCATCATCGATGCGCAGGACAGCATCATGAGCGGAGCGCACAACCGGATTCAACCGGCTCCAGGTCAGCGATATCATGCCCTTGCTTCTCTCGGCGTGAAGATCAAATGCGGGAGAAGCCGAAGGCCAGAACGCGAAAATCCGATTCCCGACCGGAAAGCTGTGCATGAAGATCGCTATGCTCGCTAATATCAGGAAAGCGACGGCTAACGGTACAGCCCTCCGTTTCTTAGTGCCACTTACAATGCCGTTCCATATTTGCCGGTTTTCAGCGGTTTCAATGGATTTGCAAATTTCATAGGCCCTTAAAAACACTCGATCGTTAATCTTTGCTCGAACAGTTGTCTCGATCGACCCCAATGAACGTGTGTCTCTCGGCAGACATATCGTGGCGGACCGATGCTCCTCGAGCGTAAATTCGTTGTTCTCGGACCCGGCATACAACTGGATCCGGACGCCCATGTCGCCATCCGGCGCGACGATCAGAGCTATATTCGACGGCCGATGAAAATGCCGTTTGTGAAAATCGATATCGTTGAGGTACAATCCACCGGTTCCTCGCAGTGAGTACCAGCCAATACAATCAGAAGAAGAGAGCTCTGGATCTACTCGGCAGGATGAGACTAGGTTTTCGAACAGTTGGTCGAGCCGCCTTCGGGAGGACCTGGTGCTTGAACTTATGTCCGGGAATGCCCTCGACCCGTTTACGGTTACAACAGAAGCTTCATACGTCCCAAACAGCAGCCCCGCGATTCCACCTGGCGTGGATGACAATTGTGGGATCGAGGAGATGAACCCATTCGTAACATGCGGTCCCAATCTCACGGTCAACAATGACGGGAGACTAGACTCTTGGATTTTGGATCCGCTCTGACTCCAAGCAAGCATGCTGCAAAATTAGCTCTTTTCTGAGCAGTTCAGAGGTCTTTCAGTCTACCTCTTGGTGTAGCAAGAAGCAACCGTAAGAATTGCCCAATGCCGCCATAATGAAGATGTGACAGACCAGCTATCGCTCTCCATCTGGCTGGACCGGAACAGCCGGGCCGCCCGGGTGAAGTATTTCGAAATGCTGCTCCGGCTCTTTCCTTTTTCGCAGCGTCCCCAGCCGCAGTCGATCATAACCATACAGGCTATTGATGCAACGGAACCGCCGCTACTTGAGCGGCCTGTAAATGGGCCCGTCGATGTGGGCGAAATAGTAACTGTTCTGAGGGACCGCACGGGCGATGATCTCGCTTACCGGATCGAGAGTTGGTGGGACCTGTGGCAGTTCGACGTAGATTGGGCCTTGTCGCCGGCCCGCGTGGCGCTATGTTGCTTTGGACCTGAATTCGACAACGGTGTCATTTGGGGCAGCGCTGGTCAGGAGGATTTGCGCATCGATTTCGGCGTGGACAGCCACTACTTGCCTCAGGCCGAAATCCCTGGCAGCAGCAAACTGATTGAATCGAATATCAGGAGCCTGTTACGCCTGGTACATGAGTTGGATTCAGCGCTGCCTGTGGAAAAACGCAAGCTTGAAACGGAATCAGGTGAAAATTTCGCCGAGAGATTGCAACAGGCACTCTCTGAAAGTCAGATCCAATAGCGATAATCCCTTTTCGCTTCTTTTCAACTTCCGATCAGTTTCGCGTACACACCGCGCGCAATCCCAACGTCAGTTGTGCCCTTCACGATTGCGCGGCCATCCGGAAAAAATGTCAGCTCGTATTTCGGAAGTGCAATCCGCAGCGCGAATTCATTCACCCGAACATCGCCAAACGGCCGCAAGCGATCGGCAAGCTGCTGCAGGTCTATCGGCCTGGCGCTATCGTGCAACTGGACCGCGTTCCGGCCGCACAGGCTGATGGGGACGCGCTGCTTCCCTTCCAGAACTGTAGACACCGGCCTGAGGAAGGCTGGCGAGTTCGAGTAAGGAGACCCCCGCACGCTCGCCAGCCATGTGCGTCAAGGACTGCAGACTAGGCCCAGGTTGTACGGGCCAATGCTAGCCAAATTGCTTGCCTGCACTTGCACCACATAGGTGCCCGTCTCGGGAAGAGTCACCTGCTGCTGACCGTTCGCCTGGAAGCCAACCACCAGCTTGCCCGACGGCGCGAACACATTAGCATAGGCGCCTACGCCAATAATGCCGAAGCCTCCCGGTCCCGTATCCGCCAGCGTCAGTGTCACGATCCCATTCGCCACCCCGGCAAACGTGTACTGATCGACCTGGGCACCTGCGGCGATGCGTCCTTGCGGGAGCGACCCGCAGCTCATACCAGTACTCGTTTGCGCCAATGGACTCCGGCATTGCAGGCCCAGATTGTACGGGCCGGTGCTAGCCAAATTGCTTGCCTGCACTTGCACCACATAGGTGCCCGCCTCGGGAAGAGTCACCTGCTGTTGACCGTTCGCCTGGAAGCCAATCACCAGCTTGCCCGACGGCGCGAACACATTAGCATAGGCGCCTACGCCAATAATCGGCCGAAGCCTCCCGGTCCCGTATCCGCCAGCGTCAGTGTCACGATCCCATTCGCCACCCCGGCAAACTTATACTGGTCCACCTGACCCGCCGCCTTAATTGACCCCGACATGAGATCACCGCATTCCATCAGCCCTTTTATCGCTGTAATGACCGCTGAAGCTGGCACACTTGTTGCGATGCCATCATTAACGGTCAGAGAAGCAGTGTACTGCCCCTCCACATCCGCCGTGAATGTAGGTTTCTCTGCAGTAGAATCAGACAACTTCGCCGTGCTTCCGGCAGGAGCAGTGAGTATCCATTTATACGTGAGTGGAAGGCCGGAGGGATCGAACGATCCGCTGCCGTCAAGTTGGACCGTCTGACCCACGTTAACGGTCTGGCTTGGGCCGGCGTTTGCAATCGGCCCGGTCCTAACCTTTACACGCGAAGGTTGGCTGACTGCCCCGTGATTGTCGGTGACGACAAGTTGAAACGTGAATGTGCCCCCTTGCGAGATAAGAACCGATGGCTTGACTGCGCTTGGGTCATCAATGGCTAACGAGATTCCGCTGGGCACGGAACCAACATAAGTCCAGGAATATTCGACGATGCTGCCATTCGGATCGTAGGACTTACTTCCATCCAGCCGCACAGTTTGCCCGACGCTCGCAATCTGATCGGATCCGGCGTTCGCGACAGGGCCTGATGCTGCCCGAAACTGATACGACAGCGCGGACGGGTCGAAAGGGATAAGACGATTCTGCCGGATCATCATCGTGTTTGTGCTTGTCACTGTCTGGCCAGCCGAAATATCTCCAAAACTAAGATTGCCCTCAACGACGAGAGTGTTTGGGGAAGAACTCGTCACACTCGCGGTCACGCTGTCGGCCGCGGCGCCCGTGTTTTGAACAGTTATGGTGTAGGTGTAGTCGAACTGAATCCTCGAGAAGCGCGTGCTTGAGGTCAAATTCCTGCTCACGACCTTGAACTCTTGAGCCGATAATGAAGCCACGCAGGTAAGGGCAAGCAACCCCACCAGCCAGCCGCTGCGGCGCCGCGCGCGTGGGAGCAAAAGCAAGGCTCCTATTCCCGCGATGAATAGGAGCCCAGCGCGCGGTTCTGGCACCGCTGATGTAAGCGGCACAGTGTTGCCTGTTTCAAGAACCGCAAGCAAATTCCCTGAGGAGTCAAATTGATCGACGGTAAAGGGCTGGGAACCGGGCGTGCCGGAACCAAGCCAGTCAAACTGCACTTGGAACGGGGCCACAAGCGACGGATTATTGACCAGTGCCAGCGCGTCATACGCGCCGTTATCCGGTAGATTCAGGTCAGGCTGAAGGACGATTGCATTCCAATCGGAGCTGACCACCGGCTGAGCATTCTGGAGATTGCTGAAATTGTGGTAGTCGAAGAAGATTGTGAAACCCTCGTCCGCGGTGAATGTCCTCCCGCTCACAAAGTAGTCATACTGCCATAAGTCTTGTCCCGGATTGATATCCGCCAGTTTTGCAGCCTGGTATTCAATTGTTGTCGGTAAGGCGCGGCTAGCGAAGGCGCCTAGTAACAAACCTACGCTCAAGGTTGTCGATAAAAGTCGGGAATTACCCATCACACGCCTCCTTGTACGTCACTTGTTTCTAATTGAATCCTCTGGATCGCCGATGAAAAGTAAGACAGCCGCCTTGCTCCGCTTTGGATGCTCACGCGCTCCGGGCCGGTTTTTGCAGGGCTTCCATCATTTGCTGGTAGATAGGTGTCGACCAGTTCCTTTTCGACATTCGCCCATGAAATCCCTTGCCGGTCCAAAGGCGGACTCGCGTCTGATCACCCTTCGCCTCCAGCGTGGCCGTTACCTTCTCGCTTCCATAGCCAGTCCGCTCGGAATACCCTCGTCCGCGCTTGCACTCGATGCGGCCGTCCGTCGCATTGGTTACGTTGCAGCCTTCAGTTTCCATGGCGGACTTCACGGCGGCTGCAACTTTGGCCTTTCCAAACGGAATGACCTCGTCCATATCTTTGCTTCCGGCAATCGGGTTGAGGGGGCTGGTCTTTGAGTTGACCACCGCGATATGTTTCCCGGTTCTCTCTTCTAAGGTCGCGATCACGTCTTTGTATTCAGACTTATCCAGGCGGAGTACGGTAACTTGCCTGCTCTCGTCCTCGTGATGCTCTATTACAAGCCAGTGGCTCTTCGTCTTAGTGGCCATTACGATGGCGCCCGCACCGAGAGAAACTGCCATGACTCCGAGGCCTTCTCCCACGCGATGGCGTGTGGCAAACTCATAAGACATAGAATCGACAGATAAAAATGGAATCTCTATGTCGATTCCTTTTGCCCTTTTGCCCTTGCCCTCGATCAAGATTTTCGAGCCCGTAATCGAGAGGTTCACATCGGCTTCTTTGGGCTGCTTGACCGATGAATACTTAGTCTTGTTGAAAGCCAGTTCTTCAGCCAGGACTGCCGGCACAAGTGCAAGGATCAGCGATAGACAGACCATCGGCATCACCAAGGGTCGTAAATGCCTTAAGAAACGTCTGCTGCGGCTCATGTATATTCCTCATATCCCGGTTTAGAGGCTTTACGAGGAACATTCAACATTCCGAGCGTTAGCTGGACGTTAATTAACGTGTTAACGTGGCAGATCGGCCTTCCAGATGTTAGCCAGCTCGTCCATTAGGGTCATTGCCAACCGCTCTGACCCGACCGCTAGTGTGCCCCCTGACCAGGGATAACGCTGGGTCCCGTGCCTATGCAGGATGGCTATCGGCGGGCCTTGCGGCACCTTGGTCCGCGGATCAAGCGGCTGCACATAGAGGCATCGAAAGCCGTCTCGCATGCTCCAGTAGTAGATCGCGTTTCCGTCTGGGGCCCAGTGTAACGACAGTACATACACTTCCTGGCAGATTTGTATTGTTCTGTTTGAACCATCCAGCGGCGCAATAAAGCCGGCCACCATTTCCCCTCGTCCGGTTGCGCTCACGAATGAGATCCATCGGCCATCGGGTGAAAAGTTCGCCAGCTCAGGTGCGTGCGTTAGATGCAGCAGCGGCATCTTGCCAGGCTGGCCGGTTCGAAGCTGGAAGAGATCGGCGCCGTCGGAGCAAAGCAACAGTTCGCCGTCGCTCGACCAGTCGTGAAGAATGGGGCAGTCGGTCGTTACAAGGCGATCCGTTTTTTCCGCGACGTTCCGGAGGATGACTGAAACAGCGGAACCCTGCCCCCGGACAAATAGGATCCGGTTGCCGTTGCGATCGAGAAAAAGTAAACTTCGCAATGACGGCGACGCACCGAGCAGTTGCTCTGCGCCCGTGCGGAGGTCCTTCAGACAAATATCGGGGGACCCTGCACGTTCGGTAATGAACGCCAGAACGTTTCCATCACTCGATAGCGCCGGCCAAGTGCCGTTCCACCCCGGCCTCAGTGAGTCGTCATGAGTCAATTGCTTGAGCGGCGCCGAACTAGTCAGGTTGTATTCCCAGATATTTGTCTGCCGGCGTTCGGTTGCAAATAGGATGGACAAGTGCCCTTTGGGACCGCCAACGAGTCGAGCCCCCAAAGCCCCAATCGCGGAAGGAACTGCACGGATCGGTCCTAACTTTCCAGACGGCCCTAATGCGACTTGGAAAAGAAAGCTGATATCGCGTTGACGCGTGACGAACAACACCCGATCGCCGATCCAATCCTGCGGGCAATCGTTGGTCGCGGGCAGATTCTGCGTGCCTAACTCTGCTTCGACACCAAGCGGGCGGGAGAGCCCATCGCGTACCCCCTTTGCTTTTGCTGTCCAGAGATCGTATTTGCGTCCATTTACGTCGCGGGCCGCAAATACGATTTCGCTTCCATCCGGAGACCACACCGGACAATCTGCCCCTTCGGTACCATAATCCACTTGCTCCGGTACCCCCCCAGCGGCAGGAACGGTGAAGATATGCACAGTATCACCCGTTGGCGCCCCGGCAAACGCGACCCATCTGCCGTCGGGGGAGAACCTCGGGGAGTACCCTCCTTTCGCCAACAGTTTGGCCTGTCCGCCGGCTGCGGGAATCGACCAGATGCCTTCCTCTTTTCGCCACGAGCGAAATACAACCTGTTTCCCATCTGGCGAAATGTCCGGTGTAATGTCGTGCGCGGAATTCCCGGTCAACTGGTGCGGCGCTGTCCCGGCCTGCTGTATCCAAATGTTAGCCTCGCCGCGTGGTCCGCGATCCGAGCTATAGACCAGCACAGACCCATTGCGCGAAACGGCAGGCTGCGCTGTCCAACCGGTGTCGAACGTGATCTGAACGGGAACACCCGGCGGTGCGGGAATAGACCGGCGTGTGGCCAACAAACCGGCAAAAACAGAAAGGAGGACGATGGCGCACCCTACAAAGACATACCGGCGTCGCCGCGCGCGGGATTCGGGAGGCTTCGCATCCAAAGGCGAAAACACCGCCGCGTAATGTCCCAGCGGAATATTGATGTGAATATGATCTTCTGAATTGGATTTCGCATAGTATCCCGCAAGTCTGCGGCGAACGGCGTTTACTTCAACACGCACCAGGGTATGGCGTTTGGGGTCGTAATCAGGACGTCCGAAGACATCCTTTGCCAAAACGATTTCCTTGAGCGCTTCGGTTCGGCCGGCTAAGGACTCGCTAACGATCGTCCGCAATAAAAGTTGATGCCGGGCCGAAGGACTAAAAAACTCACTCGCGAGCACCCTATTCAACTGCGTTTGGACTGCCCTGGAGAAGACTTCGCGGTCCCGAACGGAGACGTCTTCGCTTAACTTCATTTCGATCAGGCCGCCCCGGCCCCGTCAGGGGAGTGTATCAAAACTGGCTAACTTTAGGGATAGAGGGTCACACGCCATTTCTACCGCTGCCCTGCCGAAGGCTTATCGCTGATGGCTGACCGCTTTCAACTTCCAATCAACTTTGCGTACACACCGCGCGCTATCCCAACGTCAGTTGTGCCCTTCACAATTGCGCGGCCATCCGGAAAAAATGTCAGCTCGTATTTCGGAAGTGCAATCCGCAGCGCGAATTCATTCACCCGAACGTCGCCAAACGGCCGCAAGCGATCGGCAAGCTGCTGCAGGTCTATCGGCCTGGCGCTATCGTGCAACTGGACCGCGTTCCGGCCGCATAGGCTGATGGGGACGCGCTGCTTCCCTTCCAGATATCGAAACTCACGCTTTGCGCAAACGCGGCACTCGGGATCGGGTTCGCCCGCCCTCACCTGCTTCGCCATTCCGCTCCAGATGTCCACCGTTTGGATGCGGCACTCGAAATCGGGCCAGCCTACGATCAGCCGCAAAGCCATTCCGATTTGCAGCGCCGCCGCCAGCGAGGTAGTCGACGCAAGCACGCCGTTCACATCGCAGGTGGGCTGAAGTCCGTGGGGCGGCTCCGGATAGACGCACGCAAAACACGGCCCGCGGCCCGGTACTACCGGCATTACAATGCCATAGCTGCCGATCGCCGCGCCATAGATCCAGGGCAAATTCCGTTTGACGCTAAGATCGTTGAGGAGATACCGAGTCTCGAAATTGTCGGTGCCATCCAGGATCAGGTCGCATCCAGCGATTAATTCTTCTGCATTAGACGGCGTCAGGTCGGTGACCAGCGGTTCCACCTCAACATGGCGATTCAATTCATGCAGCCGGCGGGCCGCGGCCATGGCCTTCGGCGATTCCTCCCGAGCGTCGGCCTCAGTATAGAGCCATTGGCGCTGCAGATTTGTGTAGTCAATGTAGTCGCGGTCGATCAGCCGCAGCCGTCCGATCCCGGCGCGCGCCAGTGCCTCCGCCTGGAAGCTTCCTAGTGCGCCACAGCCGACGATACACACGGCAGCTTCCCGAATCCGCGCCTGCCCCCTCTCCCCGATCGGGCCAAATAGGATTTGGCGCGAATAACGGTCCTTCTCATCCGGGGCCATATACGACGATGCTAGCAACCGGAACAGCTTGGCGCGCTCGTGGTCTGGCGCTGTGCTGTTTGTTATCTTTGCTCGGTCCAAAACCAATAGCTGTGGCGCAGGAGAAGGGGACGCCGCTCATCAAAGAAGCACTTCGCTATCAGGGGCAGCGCATCACAGACATCGAATTCCAGCCCGCCGACCAACCGCTTACTAACCGCCAATTGAGGGAGCGGCTCCCTTTCAAGCCAGGCTCGATTTTTGAAGAACGCGATCTGCGCCGCGCCATCCAAAATCTTTTTGCCAGCGGCCGGTTCGCCGATCTCGCCGTGGATGCCAGCGAAGCGAACGGCGGTGTCGCGCTGAAATTCATAACCAGGCGCGCCTATTTCGTTGGCCGGGTGCTGGTCACCGGTGTCAAGCAGCCGCCCAACAGCGGACAGCTTGCCAGCGCGACCAAATTGCGGCTGGGGACTCCCTACTCGGATGCCGACAAGAACCAGGCAATCGAATCGGTGCGGAACACCCTCCGCCAAAACGGGTTCTACAACGCGAGTATTGAAGCCGAGATTCAATTTCAGCCGAAAACCGAACAGGCCAATGTGTTCCTGGATGCCAGCACCGGAAAGCGCGCGCGCTTTGTTCAGCCGGTGATCACGGGAACCGCCGCAGCCACCCGGAAGCGCATCATCCGCGCAACCCATTGGAAGAGGCTCTACGGTCTTTTGGGCTGGCAGGAGGTGTCGGAAACTCGTGTTAGACAAGGGCTTGAGAATATCCGGCGCTATTACGAAAAGCGGGATTTTCTACAGGCGAAAGTGACCCTCAAACGCTTAGAGTATTCCGAGGAAACGAACACAGTCCGGCCTTTCTTGGACATCCAGGCCGGTCAGCGGATCGTTGTCCGCGTAGAGGGCGCATCCATAAGCCGCGGCAGGCTGGCGGAACTGGTCCCAGTCTTTCAGGAAGGCGCCGTAGATCCCGACTTGCTAGTGGAAGGGCAACACAACATAGAGCAGTACATGCAAGCTCTAGGCTATTTCGAAGTTGAGGTCACTTATAAAACCGCGCACGGACAAGACTCCCACGAGCAAATCATTACCTATCACGTTGAGCGCGGCAGACGCCATAAGTTTGTCTTGCTCTCTATTTTCGGAAACCATTACTTTCAGCAGCAGGCCATTCGCGAACGCCTGTACATACAACCCGCTGAGTTTCCGCGCTTTCCTCATGGCCGATTCAGTGAGGCGTACCTGAAGCAGGACGTGCAATCCATCGAAAACCTGTATGCATCGAATGGCTTCAGGAATGTGAGTGTCACCACGAGAGTTGAGGACAACTATCACGGCACCGATCAGCTTGCCGTTTTCATTACCATTAAGGAAGGGCGGCAGTGGCTGGTTTCTAACCTCGTAATCGACGGTGCCGGCAGCGCCGATCTCGCTGCACTGCAGCCAATGCTGGCTTGCGCGCCGGGGCAGCCCTATAGCGAAGCCAACGTGAGCGATGATCGCGACAACATCCTCAATTACTATTTCAGCCGTGGCTTCTTAAATGCAACATTCGAGTATTACGCCGCGACCGCCGAACAACCGGACCATATGAATATCCGGTACGTAATCGATCCTGGGCCTCGCAAATACGTTCGGAACGTCCTTGTCAGCGGTCTCGACACGACCCGCCCCGCGCTTGTCTACCATCGCATCGAATTGAAACCGGGCCAGCCTCTCTCTCTGACTGCGCAGACCGACAGCCAGAGGCGTCTGTATGATTTGGGTATTTTCGCTCGTGTGAACACCGCAATCCAGAATCCAGACGGCGAGGAAGATCAGAAATACGTCCTCTATGACATCGATGAAGCCCGTCACTATTCGCTGAATGTCGGCGTGGGCGCGCAAATCGCACGGATAGGCGGAGGTGTCACCAGCCTCGACAATCCCGCCGGAACCACCGGCTTCGCGCCTCGGCTTTCGTTAGGTCTCAGCCGCATCAACTTTCTGGGGCTAGGCCAGACGCTCGGGTTGCAGACCTCTGTTTCGACAATTGAACAGCGCGCCACTCTTGCCTACTTTATTCCCCAGTTTGTATCGAATGAGAATCTCAACCTCACCACATCGGCTCTGATCGAAAACTCAAATGACATTCGCACGTTTACGGCGCATCGACGCGAGGCTTCTATCCAGCTCGGGCAAAGGCTTTCACGCGCCTACACGGTCCAGTACCGGCTGGTATTCCGGCATGTGACGCTTTCTAACCTGAAAATCGATCAGTTACTGGTACCGCTGCTCTCTCAGCCTGAGACTATTGGTCTGGGAGAGTTTTCGCTTATTCAGGACAAGCGCGATGACCCGGCCGATGCGCATCGAGGCATTTACTCCACGGCTGATCTCAGCTATGCGCCGGGCGTTCTTGGAAAAACCCATTTTGCGCGCGCTCTATTCCGCAACTCAACTTACCATCCATTCCATCACGATCTGGTTTTCGCTAGAAGCACACAATTCGGTTTCATCGCCTCCACTGCTCCGGCTGCCAGCATTCCCCTGGCGGAGCGGATTTACTCTGGAGGATCAACGTCCATTCGCGCCTTCCCTGATTTCCAGGCTGGGCCGCGCGACTTGATAACGGGTTTTCCGCTCGGCGGCGATGCACTCTTCATCAACAACTTTGAGATGAGATTTCCGCTCTACGGCGACAATCTCAACGCCGTACTCTTCCAGGATGCCGGGAACGTCTACACCTCCTTAGGCGACATGAGCCTCCGCTTTCGCCAGCGCAATCTGCAGGACTTCAATTACATGGTTCAAGACGTAGGTGTCGGCATCCGATACCGTACTCCGATCGGTCCCATTCGGCTGGATTTTTCGTTTAGTCCCGATGCGCCGCGTTTCTTCGGACTCAAGGGCACTGAGCAGGATCTCATCAATGGCACCGCCGTTTCTACCGTTCAGAAAATCAACTCATTTCAGTTTCACTTTTCCTTGGGACAGGCATTCTGATGCGGATGCTGCTGCTAGCCGGATGTCTGGCGATGCTCCTTAAAGGTGAAATTATCGACCGTCTGGCCATCACGGTAGGCAGGCAAAGCATCACAGAACTGCAGTTGGACGAAGAGCTCCGTGTGACTGCATTTCTCAACAATCAGCCGGTTTCTAGATCGGCAGATGCGAAGCGCGCGGCCGCCGACCGGCTGGTTGAACAGCTTCTCATAGAACGCGAAATGGAATTGAGCCGATTTCCCGCGCCTGACCAGGAGGACCTCAAAGCCTATCTTGCGCAGGTCAAATCAACGTACGGCGGTCCAGATCGCTTCCAAAACTTACTTGGCCAATATAATCTTTCAGAAAGCATCCTTAACGAACACCTGAAACTGCAGCTTACAATCCTTCGCTTCGTCGAATACCGTTTCCGCTCAGGTGTTACGGCTCCGGAAAAAGCCTCCAATCCCAGGGAAGTGATTGATGCCCAGACCGATGAGGCGCTGGCCGCGTGGCTGGAAGAAAGCCGGAAGCAAGTCAACATTGTGTATGTTGATAAGTCGCTCCAATAGCGGTTTATGAAACGATACCAGCGCTGGCTTTTGGCGGCCGGAATCTTCAGCGGCGTTCTGGTACTGCTATTTGGGACAGCCATACTCGCTCTCCAAAGTAACTGGTTCCAGCAAAGAATCCGCCAGCGGGTAATCTCCGCGCTCGAACGGTCCACCGGCGCGCGCGTTGATGTCAAGTCCTTCAGCTTCGACTGGCACACTCTCACAGTGCAGCTTCAATCCGTTGTTCTGCATGGATCTGAGCCGCCTCAAGTTGCGCCGTTGTTTCGGGCAGAGCGCATATTAGTTGGATTCCGGGTTGCCTCTTTTCTGCATCGCGAACTTGATCTTCAATCGGTCCAGCTTATGCACCCCGAAATTCATCTGATCGTCCGGCCTGACGGGAGCACCAACCTGCCCGCGCGCCGGGATCAGGACCGAGGCACTGCAATTGAGAATTTGATCGCTCTGCGCGTGCACCGCTTCAAGGCTGAAAATGGGGCCCTGCAGGTGAACCTGCGCCGCATGCCGCTGCGGCTAAACGGCAGCGATATGCACGTACAATGCAGCTACGATCCACAACACGACGCCTACCAGTTAGGCTTTTCATTGAAGAGCGGCTCCGCGCCGCCACTGGTGAGTGCGGACGGGCTCGCGCGTATTGAAAAGACCCGGTTGCTTGTACAAGCGCTTCATATTGTCACTGGGACTTCCAAGCTTTCCGCCAGCGGAACCGTCACGAACTTTGCGACCCCATCCGGAGACCTCCACGTTTCCGCTCGCATACATGCTGCGGATGCTGCGGCTTTTCTTTCTTCAGCGGAGTGGCGGGACGGAGAAGTGACTGCCGCGGGTCTGGTTCACTATGATGCAATGGCCGGCATTACTCTTCGGGGAAACGTGACCGGTCGCCAGCTTTCGTACCGGTCAGGATCTCTTGCCATTTCGGGCGTCGATCTCGATTCGGATCTGTCCGGTTCGCCGGATCGTATGCAGTTCTCGCATTTCGTTCTAAGTGCCCTCGGAGCGAAGCTTTCCGGCAAAGCTGAGCTGGCCCATTTTCGCGATCTCGAGGTGGACGCCGGCATCACTCGGCTCGATTTTCGCCGGGCGGCATCGGTGCTGTTCCACCGATCAATCCCCTGGAGTGCATCGGCAAATGGCCGAATCCAGTTCTCCGGTGATCTCACGACGCGTGTGCCGGCGGGCCATCTGAAAGCCGCGTTGAACCTGACGCCGATCTCGCCGGGAACGCCCGTATCCGGGCATGTCGATTTCCGCTATCTGACTGCGGGCCGCTCATTTGAATTTAGCCCTTCGCGCCTTGATTTCCCAGGCACCCACTTGTCCTTCTCAGGCGCCCCGAAAGCAGTCATGCAAGTTGCACTCGACAGCACGAACCTAACTGAACTTAATTCGGCCATCTACTTTTTCCGGCCGTCCGGGATCGCAGCTTTTCCGGTCATTGAGAAAAATGGCACCGCGCACTTTGATGGCACGGTGGCGGGCCTTGCTGCAGAACCTCAAATCGCAGGCAATGTTGCGCTCTCGAATTTCGACTTCAGGAGCAAACGTTGGGATCGGTTTCAGTCGTTCGCCAGGTTGTCCTCCAATGCAGCCGGGTTCACGTCTTTTACGATAGGGAGCGGACCGTTGCATGCAACCGGTAACGCTCATCTGGAGCTTGTCAATTGGATCCCCACGAATGCGAGCCTGCTTCAATTAGATGCGCATTTCCAAGACATTGACATCGCTCAATTCGCGAGTCAAATCCCGGCTGGTGATCCGCCGCCGATTGCTGGCATTGCCTCCGGCTCAATCGACCTGTCGGGCCGCCTCTCCGATCCGGTGGGTAAAGCACAACTGCGCATCGATAGCCTTGATTCGAACGGCCTGCGCCTGAACCAAATCCAGGTTGAGGCCATGCTCAACGCGGATGAAGTGCGCGTGACGCAAGGGCGCATGCAGTCCGGGTCCGCTGTCGTTTCGTTTTCCGGTAAGTATACCCACGCCGCTGACTCCTGGCGCGACGGACGGCTGGCAATGAAAATCGATAGCAATGGATTTCCTCTCGCGAGCATTCCCGAATGGCGGGAACGCGAACCGGCCATCTACGCAAACGCAGAGATTCATGCTCAAGGCACGCTTCGAATCGCGTCCGGCCGCGTCGAGCCCGCGACCGCCGATGGAATCTTGAATCTTCGGAACGTTGCGTTGGAAGGTGCGCCGTTCGGGGCCCTCACTATAAACGCGGTCACCACCGGTAACGTGCTGAAAGCCAATCTGACGGGCGATCTTCGCGGGCATTCATTAACTGGCGCTGCTCGGGTCCAGCTCGTGCCAGGTAGCCCGATGAACGGCGAACTCGATTTCGATGCTCTCGAGCTCGCCGTTCTGCGCCCCATCCTTTATCCTGCCCAGAGCGGGGCTTGGCCTTTCGATGGAACAGTGGCAGGCGGCGTGAAATTTGAAGGGCCGCTTCTGCAGCCTCGCCGCTGGCGCACCATGCTGCAAGTGAATAAAGTGGAGATCCGGTCGAAACTTCCCGCGTCTGGGCGTCAGTCCAAGGTCGCTGAGTTGTTGTTTCACAACGTCGCTCCCTTCACCGTAAATGCCGCGGACGGTACTGCCACCCTGGGCAACGTCCAGATCAGCGGCAGAGACACTGTATTGAATGTCGCCGGATCTCTTCATTACGATGCGAAACAGGCCTTGGATATGCACGTGAACGGGTCTGTCAACCTGCAAATCCTGCAGCTTCTTGACCCGGCTCTTCAATCCGGAGGTCACGCAGCCATTGCGGCAAGTATTGGGGGAACACTCAAAAGCCCGGCCGTGACCGGAACCCTCGATATCGAGCGCGGTACCTTCTTCCTTGCGAATTTGCCGAACGGGCTCAGTAAGGTGAATGGCCGCATTTCTTTTAACCGCGACCGCGCCACCATTCAAAGCCTCACCGCGCACACAGGAGGCGGCGAATTAGCGCTCGGCGGCTTTGTGAGTTTCGGCGGGCGTGGCCCGCTGGTGTACCATGTGCAGGCGAATGCGAGCAATGTTCGCCTTCGTTATGCGGGCGGCGTCAGCGTGACAGCCAATGCGGACTTGCGGCTAAGCGGATCAACCCGCAGTAGCATTCTTTCGGGTACGGCCACCGTCTCCCGCGTGGTCTTCAATCCTAATGCGGACCTCGGTAATTTATTGGCCGGCTTCGGCGCTCCTGCGGCAGCTCCGGCTAACACCAACGACTTTGTCACCGGCTTGCACCTGGACGTCGCCATCCAGAGCGCGCCCAACCTGCAGCTCAGTACAGAACTGAGCCGCGATGTGGAAGCCGAGATCGACATTCGTCTGCGAGGCACGCCCGATCATCCCATCTTGCTCGGCAGCATTTCCGCAAATCAAGGCGATATCAAAGTCTTCGGCACGAAATACAGCATCAATCACGGCGAGGTCAACTTCCAGAACAGCGTTCGCATCGAGCCGGTCCTCGATCTCGATCTGCAGACTCAGACCCGCGGCGTTCTCGTGAACATCACCATTTCCGGAACCATGAACAGGCTGAACATAGCCTACCGTTCCGATCCACCGCTTCAGCCCCGGGACATCATCGCTCTTTTGACGGTCGGGCGCGCCCCTGAAACCTCGTCCAATGTGCGCAGCGTTCAGGGCTCCAGTGACGTGAGCGCGCTGCAATCAAGCCCAAGCACTGTTCTGGGGCAGGCCATCTCTCCTGCTCCGAGCCGGCTCTCAAAACTGTTCGGCATTACAAACGTCAAGATAGATCCCATGGTTCAGGGCATCGTCACAAATACACCGCAAGCACGCCTTACGCTGGAACAGCAGGTCTCTCGCGACCTGACCGTGACGTACGTGACCAACCTTTCGCAGACGGCAGAGCAGATCTTTCGAGTCGAATGGGCATTGAACCGGCAATATTCGGTGGTTGTGGTCCGGGATGAAAACGGCGAGTTCGGGATCGACATTCAATACAAGAAGCGCTTCCGATGAGACTGCGTACCGCGAAGGGCAGGCTGAAAATTGAGCACAGCATCATCGACGGTTTGCGGCCGGTACTTCAGCGTCTGCTTGGAGACAGCCCTGACATTCGCTCCATCATCCCCGGCGTGATCAAGCCGGTCCGCGATGCGCGCGGAGAGCCGGTCATCCGCATCACTGTCGCCACCAGGAACGGCTGGAAGGCCATCGCGCTCAGCGGAGGAGCTCGCCAGGAACTGTTCGTAAGCACAGCATTAAGTAAGGAGAATCTGGAGGAGCTCATCCGCCGCGCGTTAAGCTCCAGGTAAAGCCACTCTTGCTGATCATTTCCATTTGCCTGGCCTTTCTCTCAGTTCCGCCTGCGCCGCTGACGTTTAATAAGGATGTTGCGCCGCTCGTATTTGAGCACTGCGCGCCGTGCCACCATTCCGGAGGGGTGGGACCATTTCCGCTCACCACTTACGACGATGTCCGCAAACACGCCTTGGAAATTGCTGCCGCTACGCAGCGCCGCTATATGCCTCCGTGGCCGCCTGAACACGGCTATGGCGATTTCGCCGATGATCGCAGTCTCACCGAAAAGCAAATCCGGCTGATCGCCGATTGGATCGCGCAAGGCAAGAAAGAGGGCGCCGCGGCGGATTTGCCACCCACCCCTCGCTTCGACAGCGAATGGCAGATGGGGCCGCCCGACCTGATTCTCCAAATGGCGAAGCCGTTTCGGATGCCGGCTGGCGGCACTGACGTTTTTCGCAATTTCGTAATTACAACCGGGTTGAAACAGACCCGCTATGTCCGCGGCCTCGAGCTCCGGTTAAACAACACGCGCGTCGTGCATCACGCCAACGTAGTTCTCGACCGCACGCAATCGCTGCGGCGTCGCGACGGGGAAGATGGGCAGCCTGGATTTCCCGGCATGGATGTCACTACCGAAGCGACGGCGAATAACTTCGACCCCGACTCGCACTTTCTGTTCTGGAAGCCAGGCAGCATTCTGCGTCCCGAACCGGATGACATGAGCTGGCGCCTTGATCCGGGCACCAACCTGATTCTCAATCTGCATCTTCAGCCCACAGGCAAAGAGGAATCTGTTCAGGCCGAACTGGGCATTTACTTCGCGTCCCACCCGCCTACGCGCTTTCCCATGCTGGTTCAGCTTGAGCATGACGGAGCTATCAATATCCCACCCGGTGACAAAACGTTTGCAGTGACCGACAGCCTGACTCTGCCTGTGGATGTCGATCTGCTGGCAATCTATCCGCACGCGCATTATCTTGGAAAGCTCGTCGAGGCGTGGGCCGTACTGCCGGATCGCTCGCGAAAGTGGCTCATCCGCATACCCGATTGGGACATCAACTGGCAAGCCGTTTACAATTACCGTCATCCGGTTGCGCTGCCAAAGGGGACGAAAGTGATGATGCGCATTACCTATGACAACTCCGAAGCGAATCCGCGCAACCCAAACCATCCACCGAAACTGGTTAAGACCGGAAATCGCAGCGAGGACGAGATGGGGCACGTCTGGCTGCAGGTCTTGCCCAAAAAGAGTGGAGCGGCACAGGAAGATCCGCGGCTGCCGCTCGAAGAAGCCATTATGCGCCGCCGCCTGGAAAAATATCCAGCCGACTTTCTGGCTCACTACAATCTTGCCGCGCTGATGGAGATGCGCGGCAAGCTGGACGAGGCCGCTGCTAATTATCGCGCCGCCTTGGAAGTGGATCCGAAAAGTGCCACCGCTCGGAACAGCCTGGCAGGAGTGCTGATGCTGCAGGATCACCTTCCGGATGCCATTCAGCAACTGCGCGAGGCGCTGCGAATCGATCCGGGCTACCTGAATGCCCACTACAATCTTGCCCGTGCCCTGGCGGCAACCGGAGATCTGGACGGCGCCGGCAGCGAGTATGTGATTTTCCTGGCGGACAAGCCGGACGATGCGGCAGCGCAGGCGGGCCTGGGAACGATTCTGTTTCATCAGCGTAAATATTCCGATGCTCTGGTGCACTTCCGCCAGGCGGCCCGCCTCGATCCGGGCGACGCCGATGTGCAAGCGAACCTCGGCACGCTGCTCGCCATCCTTGGCGATCTCCCTGCAGCGGCCCAGGCCTTCGAGCAGGCGCTTCGCATCGATCCAAACCATCAGGCCGCACGCGCAAATCTGGCAAAAGTGCGCACAGCATTAGCGGCCAGCAAATGATTTCAAGCGGCTCTTTTGCGGGCCCTCGCCGATATATCCCTTGACACGCATATGCTCTGTGGGGTATATAAAGAGAGTGGAATCTGTGTTCGAAATCATTGCGGAGCCGAGCCGCCGCGCGATATTGAGCCTCTTGGTCTCGTCTCAACAGTCGGTTGGAGAGATCGAGCGTCAGCTTCGTATGCCGCAGCCGACCGTGTCAAAGCACCTGCGAGTGCTGCGAGAGGCCGGATTCGTGGAATCCATGATAGATGCACAGCGCCGCCTCTACCGGCTGAAACCTGAACCACTTCAGGAGGTGGATGCCTGGCTGGCTCCGTTCCGCCGCTTCTGGTCCGCTCACGTAGATGCTCTCGAACGCCACCTCGACCGCATGGATCATTTTGAATCGCGCACAACGGGCGCCAAACGCCCTGTGCGCTCGTCAACACCAACGAGAAGGAAATCAACCAGCAGGCGGCGCGGCCCAAAACCGCGAACGTGATAAAGGAGAAACGAATGAAAATCAAATTGACCAGCATATACGTGGACGACCAGGAGAAGGCGCTGCGCTTCTATACCGAAGTGCTGGGCTTCGTGAAAAAGGCCGACTTCAGTCAGGGGCCGTTTCGCTGGCTCACACTCGCCTCACCAGAGGACCCTGACGGCACTGAGCTGCAATTGGCCCTCAACAACAACCCGGCGGCCAAGGCCTACCAGCAGGCTATACTTCAGCAAGGCCAGCCCGCCGCCATGTTCTACACCGACGACGTGCAGGCCGATTACGAGCGTATGAAAGCGCGCGGCGCCCAGTTCACCATGCCGCCAACGGACGTCACGGCCTCCAAGATCGCCATGCTGAACGACACTTGCGGCAACCTCATTCAGCTCGTCCAACTGGTACGCTATTCGCGCTGAGGAAGAAGATGACCAATCCCGAGCCCTACGCACCGGGTCCCGCAGCCGGGGCGCAAGTACGAAAGGACGGAGAGAAGTGGACACTCATTCTCGTCAGAGAACTGCGCCATTCACCGGAAAAAGTGTGGCAGGCGCTTACCGACCCGGCGCATCTGCGCGAGTGGGCGCCCTTCGACGCCGATGGCAACTTGGGCGCGGTTGGAACCGTGAAGCTCACCTGGATGGGAAGGCCCACGCCGCTGGAAACAAGAGTGACGCGAGCCGATGCTAGCAAGGTGCTTGAGTACGACGATATCCGGTGGGAACTCGAAGCGGTCGCTGGCGGCACACGCCTGACGCTGTGGCACAACATCGATCGCCGCTTCATCTCGTGGGGCGCTGCCGGGTGGCACATTGCTTTCGATGTTCTGGATCGCCTTCTCAGCGGAACTCCCGTCGGCCGCATCGGGGGCCCCGCGGTAATGAAGTTCGACGGCTGGCAGCGATTGAAGGCCGAGTACGCAAAGCAGTTCGGTGTTGAATGAGGAGGCGTGGTTAAAGACGGCTAAATTAGATGCGAGAGTTGGAGCCATAACATGAAAACATCCGCCACCGTGAAATCTGCCTCTGCATCAATCGACGAGAAGATCAAGGAACTTGGGGATTGGCGTGGGAAGACACTCGCGAAAGTCCGCCAGATCATAAACGATGCGGACCCTGAGATCGTCGAGGAGTGGAAGTGGGTCAAGCCGGCCTCGCCGGGGACTCCCGTCTGGTCCCACGGCGGCATCGTCTGCACGGGAGAGACGTACAAAAACCACGTCAAGATGACATTTGCCAGGGGAGCTGCGTTGAAGGACCCTTCCGGTTTATTCAACTCCAGCCTTGACGGGAATGTCAGGCGCGCCATCGACATCCACGAAGGCGAAAAGATCAATGAGACGGCCTTGAAGGATCTCATCCGCGCTGCAGTGGCGCTCAATCTCAAGAGCAAGAACAAGCCGAAGCCGCGGCGGGCGAGCAACAAGCGAGCCGATTAGCTTCATCGACGAATCGGCCATATCTCCAACCCGGTACTGCTTCACCCGCAGCGCAGCGCAACCACAGGATCCACCTTCATCGTTCTGCGCGCGGGGACATAGCACGCCGCCATCGCTACCAGAATCAGCAGACTCGCAACTCCCGCGAATGTGAGTGGGTCGTGCGCGCTGATGCCGAAGAGCATGCTGGCAATGAAACGTGTTAACCCAAGAGCTGCGCCTAAACCCACGGCAACACCCGCTAGCGCCATCTTTAATCCTTCCGTGAGCACCATTCGCAGCACGTCCCGCCGGGCGGCTCCCAGTGCCAGGCGAATTCCGATCTCATGCGTCCGCTTGCCAGCCAAATAGGAAATTACGCCATAAACTCCAACGCATGACATGGCGAGCGCAAGCGCGGCAAAGATTCCCAGCAGAATCATCGAGAAGCGCCTCTCGGCGAGCGAACGCACTGACCTCAGCCTGCGCCTGCTGTCGCGTCACGCCCGGTTTCAGCATGCCGATAACGTCGAGATAATGCGCCCCTCGCTGCGCGGTCATCGCATTCGCGCCGCCTCGGGTATCAATGGCGATCGTCGTCCACAGCTCGATGGGTTCGGCCTGAATGGGAAACTGGAATGACTTCGGCATAACGCCGATAACCGTAAACGGACGATCGCCAAGCTGAATACTCCGGCCCAGCACCGACTTGTCAGAACCGAATTGACGCTGCCACAAACCGTAACTCAGAATCGCCGCATCGGCCCCGTTCGCTGCACCAGGCCCGTCCTCTTGCGGGCGGAAACTGCGCCCGAGCATCGGACTCACTCCCAGCAGGGAAAACAGTTTCGCGGACACCACCGCTCCTTGCAAATGTAGTGGCTCACCTGGGCCGATCAGAGTGAAGTCGTTTGTTCGGAAAACAGCCATGCCATCGAAGACATGGTTCTTTGCCCGCCAATCCAGGAGATCCGAGTAGGATGCAATACCGCCGTGGCCGGTAGCCGCGATCACCGACAGGATCCGTACCAGGCGGTCAGCCGTGGGAAAGGGTAGCGGCTTCAGCACTACACCATCTACTACGCTGAAAATCGCGGTGGTTGCGCCAATTCCCAATGCCAGGGTCAAGATCGCAGCCGCTGCGAATCCCGGATTCTTTCGCAATATCCGCACGCCGTAGCGCAAATCCTGGAACAGATTCTCGATGAGGTTTACGCCGCGCGCATCCCGGCATTCTTCTTTCACCTGATCGAGGCCGCCGAATTCCAGCCGCGCTTGGCGTTCCGCTTCCCCGCGACTGAGACCCGATGCGGCAAGTTTCTCTACCTGATGCGCGAAATGGGCGCGCAGTTCCTCATCCAATTCGCGCTCAACAACATTTCTCTGAAACAGCGTACGGAAACGAAAAAAGAGATCGCTAAACATCGGCTACTCCTACACCGCCTCCAACACCTCGGCAATGGCCGCGGCCAACTGGCGCCACGTGTTGGTTTCGGCTTCCAGCTGCTTACGCCCGGTCTTGGTGAGCTCATAGTATTTGGCACGGCGGTTATTCTCCGACGTTCCCCACCGGGCCTTGATCCAACCGCGCCGCTCCAGCCGATGGAGTGCAGGATACAGCGAACCTTGCCGCACCCGGAGCACTTCGCTTGAAATCTGCTGAATACGCTCAGCCACGGCCCAACCGTGCTGGGGTTCAAGTGCGAGGGTCTTCAGAATCAGCAGGTCCAGAGTGCCCTGGGGTAATTCGATATGCGGCTCAGCCATTCCTTGTGCTTCCTTTCTGCTTCGACAAAAGCATACAACTTCTCTTGTCGAAGCGCAAGACGTGGCATCTCTAATTCAATGCCGCAAGTGCGTCACGCGCGACGAAAATATTTTTATCTCGCTCGGGATCTTTGACTTACCTCCATTCTCGCCACTCGCCCCGATCCGTTTTCTCGTCTCGCCGTGCTACGTTCAGGCAGCCAATTTATGCCCACTCAGGCCCAACTCGACGCGAACCGCGCCAATGCTCAGCTCAGCACCGGTCCCACTTCCGAAACCGGTAAAGCCACTTCATCTCTCAACGCAGTGAAAACCGGGCTCACCGGGCGCACCGTCCTGCTGCCCGGCGATGATGCCGCGGCTTACGAGGCCCATATCGCGGAATTCACCCAGCGCTACCAGCCGGCCGCCGATGCCGAACGAAACCTCGTCCAATCTCTGGCCGACACCGAATGGCGTCTCCTCCGCATCCCGGCGCTCGAAATGGGCATCTACGCTCTCGGCCGCCTCGAATTCGCCGAGCTGTTCCCCAATGAAGACGAGGCCGTCCGCAAGCACCTCATTGAAGCCAAAGTCTTCCTCGCCTATCAGCGCCAGTTGAACAATCTCAGCATTCAGGAAAACCGTCTGCGCCGCCAGCGTGAGAAAGATAACGCCGCCTTGCTCGAGCTGCAGGAGGAGCGCAAACGCCAGACCAACGCGCGTCTGGACCAGGCAGCCCGCCAGTATATTCACGCGGTGCACGAAGAGACCAACGACGATTTCGATCCTGCCGCACTTGGGTTCGAATTTTCAATTGAGCAGATCGAGGTCCGCGCCATCGACCTGGAGCCGCATCTGTTCAACGAATACTACAGAAGACTGAACGAAGCCGCCTGATTGACTTAGCTACCACGCAACCGGCCACTCCGTTTATTTGGCCACTCTCGATCAGAACATTATCAGGACCTTCGAAATAGGTAAAGCGTTTTGCATCTTCACCGATTGCGCCAGGGAACCGTAGTGGCCGGGCATGCCCGGCCTGTCCGGGCATGCCGGCCGGAAACCCGCTTTCGCCGGTCGCGTTGAAACTCACGGCAAAACATGCTCAAATAAAGTGATCGGCCCACCGGTCACGTCGTAAGTCCTTGCGGCGCTTTAAAACGTAGGAGCTTATTAGTTGGAGCAAGCAGTTCTCGCCCTGGAGGACGGAACAGTCTTTGAGGGGACCAGCTTTGGTGCGCCTGTACAACGTACAGGAGAAGTAGTCTTCAACACCGCCATTACCGGCTATCAGGAAATCTTCACCGATCCTTCCTATTGCGGGCAGATTGTGGTTCTTACCAATCCACAGATTGGCAATTACGGATCGAACCAGGCCGATTGCGAGTCTGGCGTTCCCTATATAGAGGGCCTGGTTGTGCGTGAGATTTCGCCAGTTGCAAGCAATTGGCGATCAGATGACCGGGCGGAGCATTTTCTCGCTAAGCACCAAATCCCCGTAATCGCCGAGGTGGATACCCGGCGTCTGGTCCGGCTACTGCGGCAGTGCGGCGCAATGCGCGGTATTATTGCCGTCGGAGCTCACGATCACGACGCACTCGTAAACGCCGCCCGTACTGCACCAAGCATGACCGGGCAGAATCTTGTCGCGAAGGTGTCCACCACCAACCGCTATGAATGGAAGTCCGGCGTCGAGCCCGTTTCTGCCTCGGACAAGCTGCCCGCGGCGCCCGAACCCAGGTTCCACGTTGTAGCCTACGATTACGGCATCAAGCGCAATATCCTGCGGCATCTCGTTCAGATTGGATCGCGTGTCACCGTAGTGCCTTCTGATACCAGCGCCGCCGATGCACTCGCGCTCCGGCCCGACGGCGTATTTCTGTCGAATGGGCCAGGCGATCCGGAGCCGCTGGAACAGCAAGCGCGCGAAGTGAAAAAGCTGATCGGCAAAGTGCCGGTTTTCGGCATCTGCCTGGGTCATCAGATCCTCGGCCTTGCGCTCGGCGGCAGGACTTACAAATTGCCGTTCGGACACCATGGCGCAAACCATCCCGTACTGAACCATAAGACCGGCAAAGTCGAGATCACATCTCAGAATCACGGCTTCTGCGTGAACCCCGATTCCCTGCGCGATTCTGATGTCGAGATCACCCACCTCAATCTCAACGATCAGACCGTCGAAGGATTCCGGCATCGCAGCGAGCAGGTCTTTTGCGTGCAATATCATCCCGAAGCGGCGCCCGGACCTCATGACTCGCATTACCTTTTCAACCAATTTGCCGAAGTCATGAAGGAGAACAGGCCTTAACCATGCCGAAGCGGACCGATCTCAAGCGGATCATGATTATCGGCTCCGGGCCGATTGTGATTGGGCAGGCTTGCGAGTTCGATTACTCCGGCGTGCAGGCTTGCAAAGCGCTGCGGCAGGAGGGTTACGAAGTCATCCTGATCAACTCAAATCCCGCTACTATCATGACCGATCCGGACCTTGCGGATCGGACTTACGTCGAGCCGCTGACCCTGGCGTTCGCGACGGAGGTGATACGCAAAGAACGGCCTGACGCGGTACTTTCAACCGTTGGCGGTCAGACCGCGCTGAACCTTGCCGTGGAACTGGCCGAATCGGGCGTGCTCGATGAGTATCGGGTTGAACTGATCGGAGCAAAGATCGACTCCATCAAGAAGGCCGAAGATCGTCTCCTGTTCAAGGATGCGATGCGGAAGATCGGGCTCGATATGACGCAATCGCAACTGGTGAACAATATCGAGGACGGGCTCCAGTTCGCGGAGCGGATCGGTTACCCAATCATCCTGCGGCCCAGCTTCACGCTCGGCGGAACGGGCGGAGGTATCGCTTACAACCGCGAAGAGCTGGCCGAGATTCTGGAGCGCGGCATCGACCTTTCGCCGGTACACGAGGTGTTGGTCGAAGAAAGCGTGCTCGGCTGGAAGGAATACGAACTGGAGGTGATGCGCGATCTCGCCGGGAACGGCATAATTGTCTGCTCCATCGAGAACTTCGATCCTATGGGCGTGCATACCGGCGACTCCATCACGGTCGCTCCGGCGCAGACACTCACCGATCGTGAATACCAGATGATGCGCGATGCCGCGCTGCGCTGTCTGAACGAGATTGGCGTTGATACCGGCGGCTCAAACGTGCAGTTCGCAATCAATCCGGAGAACGGGCGCATGGTGATCGTGGAAATGAATCCGCGCGTTTCCAGAAGTTCCGCATTGGCCTCCAAGGCGACCGGATTCCCAATTGCAAAAATTGCCGCCAAGCTGGCCGTCGGCTACCGGCTCGATGAGATTCGAAACGACATTACCCGGGCCACTCCAGCATGCTTCGAGCCCACTATTGACTATGTTGTGGTGAAGATTCCGCGCTGGCAGTTCGAGAAATTTCCAGGAGCGGAGCCGGTACTTGGAACGCAGATGAAATCGGTGGGCGAGGTAATGGCGATTGGCCGCACCTTCAAGCAGGCGCTCGGCAAAGGGATGCGAAGCCTCGAAACCGGGAAGGCATCCGGCGCAAAGTCGCTCGATCCGGACCTGATTGCCAAACGCCTGATTACACCGAATCCTGACCGGCTGGAGTATATCCGTTTCGCCTTCGCCAGCGGGTACACCATCGACCAAGTGTTTGAGATGACCAGCATTGACCGCTGGTTCCTGCAGCAGGTTTGGGAAATGATGGCGCTCGAGGCTTCGCTTGCCGGACGCGCGCTTGATTCAATTAGCGCGAAAGAGTTTCGCAAGCTGAAGCGCGATGGGTTGGGCGACCGGCAGATTGGTGAGATCATCGGCGCGGAGCCGCTCGAAGTCCGGGCACAGCGTCAGAAACTCGGGGTCCGTGCGGTCTTCAACCGGGTTGATACGTGCGCAGCGGAGTTTGAGAGCTTCACGCCCTATCTCTACTCCAGCTACGAATCGGAAGATGAATCCGCGACTACCGATCGAAAGAAAGTTGTAATTCTGGGCAGCGGCCCGAACCGTATCGGGCAAGGCATTGAGTTCGACTACTGCTGCTGCCACGCCTCTTTCGCGCTGCAGGATTTTGGCTGCGAATCGATCATGGTCAACTGCAACCCCGAGACCGTTTCTACGGATTACGATACCAGCGACCGCTTATACTTCGAGCCTCTTACACAGGAAGAAGTGCTCAATATCTGCGATGTTGAAAAGCCGGATGGCTTGATTGTGCAGTTCGGCGGCCAGACACCGCTGAATCTGGCGATGCCGCTGAAAGAAGCGGGACTGCCGATTATCGGTACTGACCCAAGTAACATCGATCTCGCGGAAGACCGCAAGCTGTTCGGCGCTCTGCTGAATGAGCTCGGGATTCCAGCTCCGGCAAATGGCTCCGCGACAAATGTGGAGGAAGCCTGCGAGGTCGCCCGCAGACTTGGTTTTCCCGTGCTTGTGCGGCCCAGCTACGTGCTGGGCGGACGCGCGATGGTGATCGCGTACAACGAGGAAACGGTGCGCCGCTACATGCAGGAGGCCGTGAGCTTTTCCGTTAAGCGTCCCGTTCTTATCGACCGCTTTCTGGAAGACGCGACCGAAGTGGATGTGGACGCGCTTTGCGATGGCGAGAATGTCCTGATTGCAGGAATTATGGAGCACATCGAAGAGGCCGGCGTCCATTCCGGCGACAGTTCTTGTGTCCTGCCCGCCATCTCGATCCCGAATGACAGCCTCCGAACTATCCAGGATTACACCGCCAGGCTCGCCCGCGCGCTGAATGTAATTGGATTGATGAACGTCCAGTACGCGTTGAAAAATGGAGATGTCTACGTACTCGAAGTGAACCCCAGGGCTTCACGCACCGTGCCCTTCGTCAGTAAGGCCACCGGCGTTGCGGTGCCAAAGATTGCCGTCGGCCTGATGCTCGGAAAGAAGCTGAAGGATTTCGCGAATCTGACGGGCGGCATCCTTGCCGGCACGCTTCCGGTGCCGAACTTCTTTGTGAAGAGTCCGGTATTTCCATTCGCCAAGTTCCCTGGCGTGGACCCGGCGCTGGGACCGGAAATGCGTTCTACCGGCGAGGTGATGGGAGTCGGCGCGAGTTTCGGAGAGGCATTCGCGAAAGCGCAACTGGCCGCCGGGACGCCTATCCCGGATGCAGGCGCGCTGTTCATAAGCGTGAATGACCGCGATAAGCGTGCGGCCGTTGAGGTGGCCGCGAAGTTCCGCCAGTTTGGATTCGATCTATTCGCGACGCGCGGCACCGCCGCGGCATTGAAGGCTGCCGGCTTACCCTGTAAGACTGTTTTCAAGGTGAATGAAGGGCGGCCGAATGCCGTCGATCTGCTCAAGGCCGGCAAGCTCAACCTGGTCATCTACACGACCACTGGCAGCCATTCGTTCCCCGACGAGCAGACCATTCGCCGGAATGCCGTGATCTACCGCATACCGTGCATAACTACGATGAGTGGCGCAAGGGCCTCTGCGGAAGCCATCTCAAGCCGGCGTCGCGATCCTATCCGCGTGTGGAGCCTGCAGGAACTGCATGCGGAAAACGCGGTGCAGACCTCGACAGCATAATCCGTCGGCACTCCTCAGTACTTCTTCAGAAACGCTTCGACACTCGGCTCTTCAGCGTTCTTTTGTGCGATACAGACATCGATGGTCTCCAGCACTTGCGAGAGCGTGCGAGGAGCCCCGGTCAGCTTGTCAATGCGCGGCTCGAAGAAGCTCTTGAGCGCATCTCTCGACTGGTCGTTGCAATACGATTGGCCGACTCGCGGCAGCATCCCGGCGAAATCAAAACCGCCGCCGCTGGGGCGTTCTTTCATAATTTGCTCGAAATGCGTCTTCAGAAAATCAAAGGGCATCTGACGGGTTGCGGTCGTGCCTTGGCCGGCACTCAGAAGCAAGTAGCCGCCGCCTTCCACCATGGGGATTTCGCCCGCAAGCACAGCCTCCTCCAGCGCCGAAATAGCCGCCGGATCGCGGAAAGAAGCCATGCTGCGAAGCAGCCGCTCCCGCTCCTGACGGTCCTTCGTCTTCTTGTACTGCGCCAGGAACTCCTCAAAAAGGCTCTTGTCGCCATAATAGGCTGCTGTCCTCAAAACGGAATTAACCATGTTGGGATCTACGCTGCTGCGATCCTGAAACCATTTTTCAGCGAGCTCACGGCCCTGTTTTGCGAGTTCCTGATCCCCACCGTAGTTTGCGATATCGGGCACCAGCGTGGGGCGAAGCAGCCGGACACTGTCGGGTTCGTCGGGTTTCGGAATCCATCCCAGCTCGTGTGTGCGCTTGCCAAAATTCTTCTGCAGAAACCGCTGATAGTTCGGCTCCAGATCTTTGGGTACCAGGTGCAAGCGAGGCGCTAGCGCCAGGTTGAGCGCTCCCTCAACCACATAACGTTCGGGATCGGAGTGAAACGTTTCCACTAGCCCTAGAGCGTCTGTTGGAGGCAATTTCCCGCCGCCTGCCAGCGCGCTCGCGTTACCAATAAAATCCACGCGCTCCGCCGCGGACAAGCGCTGATCGATATCTCCCTTGGTCAAGTCCTCAAGCAGCCCTTTTTCGTAATCGACACGGTAGTATCCGACGGCGTTATCGTTCGCCTGCACCCAGGCCGGACAGCTCTTTGCCTTCAGGGTCCAATCTTCTTTTCGCTGGGACACCAGCTTACAGGCGCTTTGACCCGTATCTCCCGTTCCGTACCGGATGCAAACCGGAATTTGCCAGTTCTGATCCGTCGAGCCTTTCGATCCCAAAGGCAGGAAACGCTGCTGCTCGATGTGCAGCGTCGGCGCGCTTTGATTGCAGTCCAGGCTGACGGATATCAGCGGCACCCCGGCTTGGTTGAGAAAGGTGGAGAAGGGCTGCGTCACGTCCTTGTTGGTCGCCGAGCTGATGGCGTCGAGAAACTCCGGCGCGGTCGCGTTGCCGAACGCATACTTCTTTAGGTATGCCTGCACACCCTTGCGAAATTCCTGCGGGCCCACCCAGCTTTCAAACATGCCAATAACCGCAGCGCCCTTCTGATACGTAATCGCGTCGAAGGCGTTGCTGATGTCGCCCTTGGTCTTGATCTCCTGACGGATCTTGCGCGCGGATATGAGGCTATCCTCAGCCTCAGCTTCCAGCTTCGAGTTCACGTCTTCCACGCGCGTGTGCCATTCCGGTTTCCATTCTGCGATGATCTTCTGCTCCATCCAGGTGGCGAACGCTTCGTTCAGCCAAATGTCATTCCACCAGGCAGTTGTAACGTAATCGCCGGTCCATTGATGCGCCAGCTCGTGCGCTTCCACCGACGCGCACTCGCGCTGGCGGGCCACCGTGTCCCTCTGCGGATTCGCAAGCAGAATCGTCTGCCCGTAAGTCACCATCCCGGCGTTTTCCATTGCGCCGAACCCGAACGTGGATGGAATCGCCACCTGGTCCGATTTCTCAAACGGGTAGGGAATTCCGTAGTAATCTTCCAGGCGCGTGAGAATGGTCGCGGTCACTTCAGCGGCATACTTCGCATCTTCCGCGTGGCCTTTCGGGGTTACGATGCGAACCGGCACATGATTCCTGCCAGCATATCCGGCCGGAACGAAGTCGAATTGTCCGACTGCGAAAGCGATCAAGTAACTGGGAAGCGGCTTGGTCTCCTTGAAAGTGTAAATCTTTCGGTCGCCCTTAGTCGCGTCGTTCAGAATGGGAGTGTTGCTCACCGCTTCATCCTGTTGCGGAACGTCGAGCGTAAGCTGCCACGGCACTTTGTACGAAGGCTCATCGAAACACGGAAATGCTCCTCGCGCGTCGGTCGATTCGAACTGCGTGAACAGGTAGTTGTTCCCGTTCTCGATCATGTGGAATACACCGGAGCTGTCATGCTGGCGCACTTTTCCGGTGTATTCGATATCCAGTTCGGCAGCCCCGGATGGAACTCGCGAGTCAAACTGCAGGCCGATGAAATCGGCGCCGCCAGGAACCGATTTGGCCGCCATGCTCTGGCCGCCTGATTTGATCGACGCCTCGCTGATCGAGATATCTGTGCCGTTCAACCAGATCAGGTTCACTGGCTGCTTGACGTCCACTTTGATTGCGATGTGTCCGCTGAAAGTGTCTTTGTCTGGATCGAGCTTAAGCTGGACCCGATAGCTGGTGGGAGCGACGGTGTCGGGCAGACGCAATTGCGGGGGCTGCTGGGCAGCCGCTAGCGAAGAGAAGACGGCCACGACAGTCGTGGCCAGTAAGACGCGCTTTACTCGAAGGTTCGCCATCAATCGTTATCGTGACACAGCGGGAAGGAGCCACTGCAGCCACTCCTCAGCGCGGCGGCGCAGGGTCTTGCGAGTGCATTCCTCCGGCAAGAGTGCCGCAATCACAGCGACGGAATCGGCGCCCGCGGCCAGAACATCAAGCGCGTTCTCGAATTTGATACCGCCGATGGCAACTAGCGGTTTCGCTGTGAGGGGCCGCAGCTCGCGCAGGCCCTCAATACCGATCACCGGATCGGCGTGGATTTTCGAGTTTGTCCCGAAGATGGGGCCCAAGGAGAGATATTCAACCGGCTCTTCGTTCGCGCGCGTGAGCTGCAGGCGATTATGCGTGGAGAATCCCATCACTTCGTCGCTGATCACCATGCGCGCGGCCACCGGAGGCACATCATTCTGACCGAGGTGCAGCGCTACCCGCAACAGGCGGGCGTAGTCAGCTCGATCATTCAGGACAAACAGCACGCCCGCTTTCTCGGTCAGCTCGGAAATCCGCCGCGCTTCATCGAAATGCGCTTGCGTCCAATCTTCTTTGTGGCGGTACTGCACAATTTTGACACCCGCCTCTAGCAGGGCTTCGGCCGCGGTTAGGACGGAGCAGTTGCGCTCACAGAGCGCAGCGGTATCGAGAATCGGGTAAAACTTTGGAAGGCGGAAAGGAACCGGCATCAAACCGAATTGTACTTTCGTCGGGTTTGGGAACCCGTGTTTGGCCGAAATCTCTTGCGCCGGCAACTAGTCCAACAGCTTGAAAGGGAGATTATGGACAGATCAAAGATGGACGACAAAGAAGCTTTGCCGCCGGAACACAGCCAGGAATTCGATGACCGCGAGCTGGCCGAAAGAACGCAGGCGGGCGGCAGCGGCGGGTTAGGTTATCCTACTCACCCGCAAGGCGAGAACGCCACGGACCCGGTGGACGAGACACTGTCGGACGGCACCATCGGTGTGGACGTTTCCGGCGTACAGACAGGATCGGGCCGTACCCGCATGACCCTTACTCCGAGCCTGTCGAACCCGAAAAGGAAAGAGAAGAAAGGGGAATAGCGGTCCGGAGACTACTCGATTGGAAACGGTATCTGGTCCGTAATCTGAATCCCGAATCCTTCCAGACCCACAACTTTGCGCGGGTGGTTCGTAAGCAGGTGGATGGTAGACAAACCGAGATCAGAAAGGATCTGCGCTCCTAATCCTGCCGTGTGCTGAACTGGCTGCTGCCCCTCCGAAGCGGTGAATGCCGGTTGAGCGCGTCCGTGAACCAACAGTTCGTGGTGGCCATCGCGCCACGCCGCTTCGAGGCCCGGACCAGTCTGGTGCAAGTAGATAAAGACGCCGCAATCCGCTCGTGCGATGGTGTTGAGCGCCGCCGCGACAAGCTGATGGCAATCGCAGGCCGTGGAGTAAAAGACATCTCCGTAAACACAATGCGAGTGGACCCGCACCAGAACGTCGCCTTTGCCCGCAATGTCGCCATGAATGAGGGCGAGATGCGCTTCTTTATCCAGCCGGCTTATGTAGCGAATGATTTGGAATTCGCCGAACTCGGTGCGTATATAGCCCGAAGCCTCGCGTTCAATGAATCTCTCGGTCTGTACCCGGTAGCGAATGAGTTCCGCTACCGAGATCATCTTGAGGCCGTAAAGCCGGCAGAATTCCACGAGCTGCGGGACGCGAGCCATGGTCCCGTCCTGATTCATGATTTCGCAGATAACGCCCCCAGGTGATAGACCCGCAAAGCGAGCAAGATCCACGGCTGCTTCGGTCTGACCAGACCGCACCAATACGCCGCCGGGACGGGCTCGCAGCGGAAAGACATGGCCGGGGCGCGCCAGATCCTGTGGGCGCGTATTCGGATCTATTGCGACGCGGATGGTGTGGGCTCGGTCATAGGCCGAGATGCCGGTTGTTATGCCCTCGGCCGCGTCGATGGCTTCACAGAAAGCAGTGCCAAAGCGCGCTGTGTTCACCGATGACATGGGCTGAAGATCCAGACGCCTGCAAATCTCCGCATCGAGCGAAAGACAGATCAGCCCGCGCCCGTGCGTGGCCATGAAATTGATCGCTTCGGGAGTAATCTTCTCGGCCGCGATGGTCAGATCGCCTTCGTTTTCACGATCTTCATCATCAACGACCACGAGGATCTTGCCCTGGCGAAAATCCTCGATCGCTTCAGGAATAGAAGCAAATGTCATTTGAAGGGAGGTCGCCGGCGACAAGTTTTGAAACAACTAGGCTGTCGCGGGGACACCGGCCTTGGCGTACCAAGGCTTCGCGGATTGGATGGCAGCGTTTACGGCATTGATATTCTTGACGCCCTCCGCGGACAGCCAATCCTCCAAAGCCTTCACACCCTGTTTCGCGTAGACCGGCACACCCTCTTTCCAGGTAGCGCGCCCACAGAGGACTCCCGAATAATCCGTACCCGCCTCGGCAGCCATGTTGAGCGACTCGACAAATTGCGGATTGCTAACGCCGGCGCTCAGATAGATGAACGGCTTCTCGGCCACTTCGGCGGCCCTACGGTAGTAATCGAGAGCTTCCTTGCGCGAATAAGCGGCCTGACCTTTGAAGACGCTGCTGCCCTGAACGAACTCGGTATTTACAGGAATTTCGACCTTCAGCACGTCCACGTTGTATTGAGCCTTGCCGAATTCCTGCATCGAATTGATGACTACTTCCGGTTTCTTCTTCGCGTATTCGAAGCCTTTCTCGTCGCCGCCCTGCGGATCGTAGCCTACGAATTCGAGAAAGAACGGAATCTGCTGGTACTCGCATTCCGCGCCGACGCGTTCGATAAACGCGTGCTTGATATCGTTCACCTCTGGGTTTTCAAAAGGCGTGTAGTAAAGCAGAACCTTGACCGCGTCGGCTCCCAGATCCTTGATGCGTTTAACGGACAGATGCGGAAGTAGATCGGGCAGGCGGCCCGGCTTGGTGTTATCGTACCCGCTCTCTTCATAGGCAAGCAGGAGGCCGGCGTTTTTCGATCTAGCTTTCGCCGCGGCAAGGCCGAACTCGGGATCGAGCAGAATAGCGCTGGCATGAGGAGTGAGAACCTTCGAAACAGCGAGCTTAAATTCGCTCATCATGTCACTGGTGACCTGCTCTTCCGGCACGCCTTTGGCCTTTGCGATAGATTTCCGCAAGCTGCCGCGCTGATCCATGGCCGCCGCGGCTATGATGCCTTTTTTGTTCGAGACCGCCTTGAAATGCTTGATTTTGCTTTCGGAAAGCTGCATATGAGAGAGTTCCTCGGAAACGGAAGATGGGGTTTTCGAACCCTCAGTATAGCGAAAGGAACGGCTTACGTCAGTTTGGACAGCCGGCGCCAGTAAGTGTTCGCGCGCTCCACGTCCTTCAGGATCTGCGCCCTTAACGCAGCAGCATCGGCGAAGCGGCGTTCGGGTCGAACGAAGCGGCGGAACCGCACTTCGATCTGTTCGGGAGACGGACCGTCGAGCGCGCTGAGGAGGTAGGTCTCAATCGTCAGTTCCTCACCATCAAAGGTGGGGCGAATACCGGCGTTGGTAATCGAAGGCCAGCGGCGCTCTGATTGCTGATCCCGAGTTTCGGTGATATAAACACCGCGCGGCACGATTTGATTCGCATCGGGGCGCAAGTTCAAGGTAGGCACGGTTTGCTGTGAACCAATGCCGTGACCTTTAACGATTTCGCCTTCGAGCGCGAAGCAATGGCCCAGCAGGCGTCCGGCGCGCGAAACATTTCCAGAAGCAAGGTAATGGCGTATCGACGAACTGGAGACAACCTCATTGCGGAAGCGCACCGGGTGAATGAACTCTGAAACGAATCCATATTGTTCACCGAGCCTGCGCAACACTTCAGGCGTGCCCGCCTGCTTGTAGCCAAAGCGAAAATTATCGCCGACGAATACGCCTTTCGTTTGCAGAGCATCGACCAGAATTTGCGAGACGAACTCCTCGGGCGAAAGTCGCGCCACGTCGGCGGTGAAGGGGAGGACAAGAATACGCTCGGCGCCGGACTCAAAAAGAAGCTCCAGACGCTGCCGCAGCGAGCAAATCATTTGCGGTACTCGATCCGGCGCCACTACCACCGCCGGGTGCGGGTCAAATGTCAACACCGCGGGCGTAAAATGATTCCGCACCGAAAACGAAACGGCTTCCCGGATCAGTGTCTGGTGACCAATATGCACGCCATCGAAGTTCCCAATAGCAAGCGCGCAAAGTCCAAAATGGCCGCGAGCTTCTTCAAGTGAGCGGAACACGGTCGTACTCATTCGAAACCGGCACGCCCGATGGGGATCTCCAACCCGTCGTAGGCCATATGAACGTTTTCAGGAAGGCGCGCCTCCACAGCAGAGTGAAGCAGATCATGTGAAATATGGGTGAAGTAGGCCCTTTTCGGCCGCAGCCGCTCGACCGTGCGGAGCGACTCTTCGACAGTGGAATGCGTCGGGTGCGGGTTGTGGCGTAGCGCGTCGAGAAAGAGAACGTCCAGCCCGGTAAGCTTATCCTGGCTTTCCGGCGGAATCTCACTGTGGTCCGTCAGATAGGCGCAGTCGCCGAATTTGAAGCCGTAAGCCGTTCCTTTTCCGTGACAGATGCGAACCGGCAGAATCGAAATTCCCGCCACGTCCATCGATTGATCGTCAAAGATGTGAGGTGTCAGCCGGGGGCGGCTGGATTGAGTAGGCGAAGCATCGAAAACGTAGTGGAAAGTCCGCTCGATTACTTCCAGCGATTCGGCGGAAGTGTAAATCGGAATATCATGCCGCTGCATGAAATTGAAGGGCCGTACATCATCCAAGCCTAGAATGTGATCGGCATGCGAGTGCGTATAGAGGATCGCGTCCAGGCGTTCGATGCCATAGTGGAGAGCCTGGTACCGGAAATCGGGAGACGTGTCGATAAGTATTCGTTTATCGCCCAAGCGCAGAAGAACAGACGGACGAAGCCGTTTGTCGCGGGGGTCGCTGGAGGTGCAGACCTTACACCGGCAGCCGATCATGGGCACGCCCACGCTGGTTCCGGAGCCGAGCACCAGAATCGACGCATGCTCGAACTGTTCGAGCATCTACTCCGTTTTGGATCCCTTTCCGCCGTCAGCGGTGATGATCAGCGGACGATCGTCTTCCTTCTTTTCCGTTTCGGCGGGCCTCTCTGGGTGGCTGCGGCGCTTCATCTCATCCGCAACTTGTACATAGCGGAAGCGAAGCTCCGTCAAGCCATTTTCGAGAAGCCGCGCCTCTTCTACCGTGAGGTTGCCGCGAGTCTTGTCCTGCAGCATTCCGAGCATGTCGATGGAATGACGCGCAAGAGGCAGGTTGGGCTCGGGCTCTTCATCTCTTTCGCCTAAATGCAGCAGCCCGAGCTGAATCTGGGTCTGCATCAGAATGGATTCAATCAAGAATGAGAAGCTGGCCGGAGGTATAAGGAAATCTTGTGGCTGTTCAGTACTATCTGGCATACAACATCACTATTATGAGCTACCCGACCGAGGTCTTATACTCTTCGCCTCGAAGGAAAATGCGTGAAATCTCGAGAGCGGGACTAAGGATCAAGACGTCAGCCCGTTTACCCACAGCCAGACTGCCGACTTCATCGGCTATGCCAGTGATCTCGGCGGGTGTCAGGCTGGCCATGCGGACTACATCCGGCAAGCCGGCCGAGGTTTGACTAGCCATTGTGCGCACCATGGTATCCATGCCCATAACCGAACTGGCCAAGCCATGTCCAGGCACGAACCCAACTTTGCCGTTGCTTTCGATCCAGGGGCCATCTTCATTCGAGCCGAAGCGGTAACTTCCGGGCGGCATGTCCAAAGCGCGGTTGGAATCGGTAACCAGGCAAAGCCGGGAAGATCCTTTCATGCGAAATGCGAAGTCGAGCAGCTCCGGCGAGAGATGCTGCCCGTCGGCGATTACTTCAGTGGTCATCTCCTGGCGGGAGAGAACAAACTGCTCCATGCTGGCTTGCATGGGTGTGCCGAAACGATTGCGCAATGAGGAAACGGAACTCATCGCGCACCAGAAATGGTCGACATGGCGAACGCCGGCGCTGAATGCGGCTGCCATTTCCGTCCAACTCGCATCAGAATGCCCGCAGGTGACCAGGCATCCATGCTCTTTTGCTGCCCGATAAAATGCTTCTGCGCCTGGCAACTCCGCCGCACAGGTAGCGACGCGAATAATGCCCAACGAGAAGAAGCGTAGATACTCTTCCGGAACCGGATCCCGTCTCCCTTTTGGGGAGTGACATCCCACTTTCTCTTCAGCGAAATAAGGTCCATAGAAGTGAACGCCGCCGATGTCCGCGCCGTCGGAAACCGACCAATCAGCCCGTACTTCCATGCAGGTACGTATCATGCGATCCAACTGTTCCGGGGAACCGGTAGTGGTGGTCGGAAAGATGGTGGTCGTACCGTGGCGAAGATGGGCCCGGTTGGCGGTTCTGACAGCTTGGGCCGTTCCGTCCATATAGTCCGATCCGTTGCCGCCATGGACGTGAATGTCGACGAATCCAGGCGAGATATAGCCGTCCCCGGCATCAATCGCGGGACCCGCCCAAGAAGCCGGTTTGTGACGATCTATTGAAGTGATTTTGCCGTCCAGGCAGACGAGATATGCATCATCCAGGACAGAATCGGGCAGTATGAGGTTGCCGTGCAGACAAAGGCTGTCAGCCATCGCTAATAACGCCTGTGAATGTACGCTCGCCTGTGGCCCATTCGCAAACAGGCCCTAGTGCAAGAGAGTCCGAGAAACAGAAAAATAACCACGGCAATCAAACACCCGAGACCGATTTTTTTTGCTATTGTGTTTCCACTTTGCGTCGCGGCGGCCGGCGGATACGGACCGGGCGCCTGATACGCAGGCCCGGACTGCACTGGAGCGCCGCCGCTGAAAGCCGTGCCACAATTTGCACAGAACTTCGCGGTATCGGGGTTCGCCAGTCCACAATTTGGGCAGTTCATGCTCATGCCCAATGTAACCGATGATGATGATCTGCCGGCTACGGTCTGCCTAGCCAGGACTCCAGTTTTTCGCTCAGCTCCGCTTCACGGAAGGGTTTGGAAAGATAATCGTTCATACCAGCGGCTAGACAAGCGGCCCGATCTTCGGCAAAGGCGTTAGCGGTCATGGCAATCACAGGCACCTTCGCGGCGCGGCCGCCTGTAGAGCGAAGCAGGCGGGTGGCTTCGAGCCCGTCCATCTCCGGCATGATGCAGTCCATCAGCACCAGATCGTAGTTATGGGCTGCAATGGCGTCCAATGCCTCGCGACCGTTGCTGGCGATATCAGCCTGGTAGCCGAGTTTTTTGAGTGTCAGAATTGCGACTTTTTGATTGATGTTGTTGTCCTCCACAAGCAGCAGACGAAATTTCTTTTCGACCGCGGGCAGCACGGAAGGCATGTGAAGGCGTGGGGGAATGGCTTCTCCTTCGGACGCAAGGACGTGGATGGTGAACCAAAAACAAGAGCCCTGGCCTAGGCGGCTCTTTACGCCGATGCTGCCCCCCATCAACTCCGCTAATTGTTTGCAGATTGTCAGGCCCAAACCCGTTCCGCCGAACTGCCTGTTGATAGATACAGCAGCCTGGCTGAAGGGCCGAAACAGTTTCTGCTGCTGGGTCTCGCTGATACCAATTCCATCATCCGTTACGGAGAAAAACAGTTCGAATCCCCCATCGTCCGTTGGCTTCGCGCTGGCGTACAGATCGATTTTGCCGGCAGCCGTAAACTTGATCGCGTTACCCAGGAGGTTGAGAAGGATCTGACGCAGCCGAATACTATCGCCGCGAACAAACCTGGGCATTTCGCTATCAATGCAGGTGACTATTCTCAGCGGCTTGCGGGCCGCTGCGCACTCTACAATCTGCATGACCTCGCCAATAATGGCGGCCGCCTGAAAGTCCGCGCATTCAAGCTGCAGGCCGCCAGCTTCGATCTTCGAGAGATCGAGCACATCGTCGATTACGGCCAACAGAACCTCTCCGGAATGACGGATTGTTTCCACGCAATCGCGCTCCTGCTCGGGTAGATTATGCGCGAGCAAAACGGCTGTCATGCCAATTATTCCATTCAAGGGCGTACGCATCTCATGACTCATCATGGCGAGAAAATCGCTTTTCGACTGAGCTGAGAGTTCCGCTTCGCGAGCCGCGCGGTGCAGATGCTCTCTCGAAGACTCAGCTTCGAGGAAATATTGCAGCATGTCCTGTGGGGTGCATCGGCGCTCCCCGAGCGAATGCTCCACCAAACACTGTGCGACTAAGGCCTCTTCGATTAAACCCAGCGATTGCCGCAGCGTGTGAGGCCGGAAATCCTCGGCGGCGGGCGGCTCCGCCGTTAAGAACTGACCGCACTCGGGATTTGCCATAGTTAGGATCGATCCAATTAACTATTCGGCAAGCGCAACCGCTTTTCTTAACGAGGTTGCAATCCGAACGGGTTTAAGCGGTTGGAAGTAAGAACGTATCGAGCCAGGCTGCCGAAAATAACCGTTCTCTTATTCTGGGTATAAGGTCCTGCGGTGTTTTTGACCCAAACCACATTGCGAGCCACAGTCTCGGTCTGCGCCTTATTGGTCCTCGCAGTTGTGGGGACCGGATTCGTGAGCTCGGCTTACAAGCGGGAGCGGGCATCACTAGGGCAGACACATTTCGAGCGGGGACAAGCCTTTGCCGCGGCGGGCCGAACGGGGCAAGCTATCGAGGAATACCGGCAGGCACTAATCTATTCTCCCGATGAGACCGACTATCGCCTTTCCCTTGCCAGAGCGCTTATCGGGGCCAAGCGGCTTGACGAAGCCCAGGCTCATCTGGAACAGCTCTTACAGGAAGATCCAACGAACGGAGTAATTAATCTTCTGCTGGCACGGGTAGCTGTGCAGCGGAATAAGATACGGCTGGCGATTGAGTACTACCAGCGAGGTGTTTATGAATACTGGCCGGCTTCCGAGATGCCGGCGCGGAGGCAGGCGCGGTGGGAACTGGCACGCCTGCTGAATGAAACAGGCAACCGGAGCCAATATATTGCTGAACTGATGCAGCTCTATTCGAATGCCCCAAGCTCAGATACTAAACAAATCGCCGAGATCGGGTTTCTGCTGCTGCAGACCGGAGCTAGCTCGGAGGCTTCAGAGGTGTTTCGCGATTTAGCGAAGAATTCGCCCCGGGACGAGGATGCGCGCCGCGGGCTAGGCGAGGTCGATTTCAGCAATGGGGATTATGTAGCAGCGCGGCATGAGTTTCAACGTGCGCTGCGCCTGGCCCCTACCGACCAACAGAGCGCGGAATCGCTGGCGCTGACCAACGAAGTGATCGATCTTGATCCGGGTCTGGCGCATATCTCGTCCGCGGAACGCTTGCGCCGAAGTGCGAATCTACTCACGAGAGTGTTGAAGGACCTGCAAACCTGCGTTCCACTGCCGCAGCCCCCCAACCCGCCACAGCCTGTCAATCCCACGCCTGGCGCGGCGAGCGCGCCCGCGACACCGTCATCAGAACCGGCCAATCCTTTACAACAGCGCCTGGACGCGGCGCGACAATTGCTTTCGCCGGGGCAGCACGGCGCAGCGGATGACGTGGCCCTGCAGCTTCAGGACGCAGCCCAGCAGCTTTGGAAGGATCGCGCGACATTCTGTGGGAAAAAAGAAGTTTCCGATCGAGCCGTCGAGACAGTTCTTCCGAGAATCTCACATGAGTAGCCGGCTTGGAATTCGCTCGGTCGAGAAGCTTGCGCCTGGCAGTCACCGCAAGTTCTGGCCCGGTCCCTTTGGGCATATCGGCCTGAGCGAGACTCAACGTTTCCTCTTGCTGGCACTACTCATCGGCATGTTCTCGGGACTTCTTGTGGTGCTGTTTCACATCACTATTGACGTCATTAGCTGGACATCGCTGGGCGCCCTGGCGGGACGTTTTCGCCTGGTCCGCTTGCTGAGTCCGGCGATTGGAGCAATCATCGCGGTTCTGGTTGTCCGGAAAGTATTCCCTCGAGCGAGAGGCAGCGGTGTGAACCAGACGAAAATCGCGATTTACAGCTCTGAGGGTTACGTTTCCTCGAGCACCATTATCGGCAAATTTCTGGCCTGCAGCATCTCGATCGGAAGCGGCAACTCGCTGGGACCAGAAGATCCTTCGCTTCAGATGGGGGCAGGCGTGGCATCCGTGCTTGGGCGGGTGTTTCGGCTGCCACGCAACAACATGCGCCTGATTGCGCCGGTGGGCGCGGCGGCAGGAATCGCGGCGGCGTTCAATACGCCCATTAGCGGCGTACTGTTCGTGATGGAAGAGGTTTTGGCGGATTGGAGCGCCACCGCCGTTGGATCGATTGTGCTGGCTGCCATTTCAGCCGTGGTCACGATGCGAGCTTTTCTTGGAAACGAGCCCCTGTTCCGCATTCCGGCTTTTGAGCTGACGCACGTTTCCGAGCTGCTAGTCTACGCCGGTATCGGAATCGCAGGGGGATTACTATCCGCGCTGTTCATGTGGCTGATCGAGACCTTGAAGGAAAACATGGAGCAGCTTCCCGATTGGCGCTACTATGTGCTGCCGCCCGCCGCGGGCTTTTTTACCGGCGTGGTGGGGCTGTGGTTCCCGGAGGTGATGGGCGCCGGCTACGACGCAATCAACAGCGCGCTGCATGGGCAGTTCATCTGGCAGGTGCTGCTGTACCTGACGCTGGCGAAGGTGTTGGTGACATTGCTTTCCTTTACCGCCGAAACACCCGGCGGGATGTTTGCTCCGGCTTTGTTCGTGGGCGGCATGCTGGGAGGCACGCTGGGCGGAGTCGCGCACCATTTCTGGCCGCTGGAAGCAGCCCCCGCTGAATCTTACATGCTGGTGGGCATGGGCACTTTCTTCGCGGGCTTATTTCGAGTTCCTATCACTTCCATCTTCATGGTTTTCGAGCTGAGCGCGAGCTACGTCATTGTTCTGCCCGTTATGATCGCCAATATTACGGCGTATCTGCTGTCGCGAAGATTGCACCCGAAGCCGTTCTTCAAAATGCTGGCAGACCTGGAAGGCATTAACTTGCCAAGCGCGGAGGAAAAGCGGAATTTCCAGCCGCTGCGAGTGGAAGATGCGATGTACCGCGTCTCACCGGCAATGGGGCCGGAACCGGGAATGCGGCTCTACCCCGACGAACCGCTGGATGCGGCGTTGCGCTTGCTTTCCGTACAGTCGCGGATTCAGGTGGTGAGCCGGCTGAAGCCGGATGAAGTGCTGGGGACATTGACGCTGGACGACGTACACAGGGCGTACGGGATCGCCGGACAGGAAGTGGAGGAAGGGTAAAGCATCGAAAGCTCACCCGTCAGCCGTAGCACGCGCTCCCTGTCGGAACTGCTCGAGAGCTTCGAGAATGGCCTGTCCGTAGAGCTGGGCTTTCTTTTCGCCGATACCAAGCACCTGGAGCAAGCCGCCAGTATTATGCGGCTGCTTCCGGCACAGATCCTCCAATCCGCTATCATGGAGCACCATGAAGGCCGGAATTTTTTGGGAGCGCGAGAGTTCGCGCCGCCATTCGCGCATATACTCGAGCAATTCCGGATTGCGTGCTTCGAGCGCCATAGCAGGCGCCGGCATCGTTTTCGGGCGTTTCGCCGCCGGTAAGCTGGCAGGCTCGCCTGAAAACCAGCCCGGCGGTTCTGCGCAGATATCGCACATGCCGCAGACGTCCCACTTAGGGCGTTCCCCGAAGTGCAAGCAAATCTGGCGATGGCGGCAGAGCGGAGATTCAACAAAGCGCTTGATGTCGCGATAACGCTGCCAGGAGCGCTGCTGTTCAGTGCGATCCTTCGTCTGGTTAATGAAGTGGGCCAGCAGCGCGGTATCTTTCTTTTGCCAGAGCAAAGCGCAGTCTGCCGGCAGTCCGTCGCGGCCCGCTCGGCCCGCCTCCTGATAATACTGCTCCAGCGATTTCGGCAGGGACAAGTGAATTACCGCGCGCACGCCAGGTTTGTCGATTCCCAAACCGAAGGCCAGCGTGCCCACCAGCACGCGCACCTCGTCGGACATCCAAAGTTCCTGGTTGAGCTTGCGGGTTTCGGCAGGCATCTGGCCGTGATAAGGCACGGCCGCAATGCCCCGGTTGCATAAATCGCCGGCGACCTCTTCCACGCGAGCAATGGTGGGGGCATAGACGATCGCAGTCTGGCCGGCGTGTGTTTTGAGAGCGGCCATCAGAAACTGCATCTGCATGGCATCGCCCTGACATTGCTTCGCCAAATAGCGCAGATTCGGCCGGTGAAAGCTGATGATGAATTTGCGGGGATCCTTTAACCGGAGCTGCGTCAGGATGTCGTGCCGCACGCGTTGTGTGGCGCTGGCGGTAAAAGCAGCAATAGGGCGGCCTGGAAAACTCTCGCGCAGGTTGCTCATTAACCGATATTCGGGGCGGAATTCGTGGCCCCATTCGGAGATGCAGTGCGCTTCATCTATGGCAAAAAACCCGATGGGCACGGATTGAAGCCAATTTACAGTGTCGGCTCGCGCCAGACGCTCCGGAGAAATGTAAAGGAGACGGAACTCCCCGCGTTTGGCCCTCTGCATAATTTCGAATTGCTCCGACGTGGGGATGGCGCTGTTAAGGAATGCCGAAGGAATGCCCATTTGCGTGAGCCGCGCGACCTGGTCCTGCATCAGAGCAATCAAAGGCGAAATGACAACGGCCGTGTGCTCGCTCACGACGGCGGGTAACTGATAGCACAAGGATTTGCCGCCGCCCGTGGGCATCACGGCCACTACGTCATGGCCGCCCAGTAAATCCTGCACAATGCGCTCTTGTAGCGGACGGAAGCTTTCGTACCCCCAATAGCGCCGCAAGACTGTCAATAGACTGGCTGAATCCACCATGCGCTCAGAGTTCCACAGGCGATGGCAGCGTGAGTGATTCCAATCTTCATCATCCATCACGGAAGCGTTAGCGTCGCGGTTGCTGTAATGGTCGAGTTCGCGATGCTCGTCGCGGTGATCGTCACGGCCTCCGGCGAGGAAGGAGCAGTACTCGGAGCGGTATACAGGCCAGTCGCGCTAATGCTGCCCGGGCCGGAAACAGACCAGGTCACTGCATGATCCATGTACCAGCCGATAGCATAGAGTTGCAGCGCACTACCCGGGTTTACGGTCGTTTGCTGCTGGGTATCAATCGCGATGTAGGGCGCCGTAGTCGTATCGGGGATGATCTCGAAACCATTGATCTCAGGCGCCGACGTGCCCTGCTGACCATCCGGTACGACCAGCCGCAATGCCGCTTTCAAAGTGTTATCGGTAACTTGCGCTGGAACGTAAATGTCCACTGGCGTTGCACACGCATAATTGATCGATTTGCCGAAATCGTAGTTGTGGGCCGCAATCTGCCCCTGCGCATCCACCATCAATGGAGCGTGGAGCTTGGCACCGAAGGTACAGCCCGACGAGGAATAGCCACCGTCATAGAGTTGGCCCAACATAAAGCGAACCTTGTAATTACCATTCGGCACAACAAATCTATACTCTACGTCGGAGCCGTAGGTGTTAGCGGCGCTCTGGTAGACGCTAATTTCCGGATTCGACTGCGCGGGCCATCCGGGATAATCGCCATATAACTCCGTGTAATCACCGGCTTCAAAGCCCTGGTCCGACATCCAGGAGTTTCCATTCCGGTCAGTGATCCGGGAACCCCCCGAGTTCACGCGAATGGTTCCGTCGGCCGCGGTTGGCACCACATAGATGTACTGATACACAATGGAATTGGGATCAGCAATGCTAGTTCCTTGCAGTACAGCCGCTACCGGACTCGCTACCGAGGACGGCGGCGTGTACGAGCCTCCCGGTGTGACGGTGCCGGGGCCCGAGAGAAGAGACCACGTTACGTTCTGATTCGGGCCGCCATTCACCCACCAAGTCAATTGGTCGCTGTAATTTCCGGCCGCGATATACAACATCGGCTCAGGAAGCGCGATAGTAAGGCCCTGTAAAGCGATCGGATAGTTGATCTGGTTCGCGGAGTTGCTCTGGTCAATCGCATTCACTACCGCAAAGGCGGCCGGCTGGACATAGCCATTGTTCGGGTTCACCCGGCTGGAGCGGGCATTCACCATCAGGCTGGATTCGTCCACCGCCTCGAAACTTGACAATGTGAGATGCGCATTAGCGATCTGCCCTAGTGCTGACAGGGCAGCCGGATCACGGCTCAGGTCGGTATCAACCGTGATGGTTGGCCCTGTCCCGGCATCGGCCAGAATCATCCCGTACTGCTTCAGAGCGGTCAGAATCGCCTGGGCCATGGGGCTGAATTTGGAAATATCAACACTGGCTTTCAGCCGAAAGCGAGCGCCGTAAGGCGGGCTGTTTGTGCAGCATCCGGCGTAGTGCGGTTGAGTCGCGGGCCAGTAGATGAAATTGCTGTTGCCGTAGATGTAACCGGCCGCCAAAGTAAAGCGGACAGCGTGATGGATTGCGCCGGCTTCGACTTCGTCTAAATGGAGCGTAAGCGGGCCGAGGGGCAGGCCGGCAGCATCGGTTGACCCATTGGTTGGCAGGCCATAAGCGAGTCCGTTGTAGGAGTAACCACTGGTTGCGGTGTAATTCACTCCATTCACAGGGCGCGGCGCGAAGTAATTGTTGTATGTTTCCCAGAACTGGCAATTATCTTTGTTGACTGCCAAAATATGGTGATCGCTGCCGTTCTGATCACTTACATACGTGCCCATCTCACGCTTGAGATTCGGGAGCGAGGGCACCTGCCACGGGCCGTTGTATTGCCGGGTATAGTAAAACGATTCATTCGTCATCGGCGCGGTGCTGTCTACGATGCTGGTACCCCAGGAAGTATCAAAGCCGACGCCGTTGGAGCCGGTGCTTGCCGCACTGGTCCAGTTGGCGCTGCTGGCATTGACAGGAAGATTGTCGATTCTGGTGTTAAAGACAGAGTCGTTCGGCAGGACCGGACATCCCGCAAGCACATTTTGGTTCTGAATCGAGGCTGGAGCCGAGTAGACGGCGTGGGTACTGTTTATAATGCTGAGGGAGCCGGAGCTGCCTTGAGCGAGCGACCAGTTTACCGGCCGGTTCGACGTAAACGTTACCGCGCCGGCTTCTTGCGCGTAGGTCGCCGACGCGTTCACCACCAATGCGCCGTTATTTACCCCCAGGCCACCCCCAAGCGGGTTCTGGCCCGTACCGCTGAGCGAAATCACGTGAGGCGAGCCGTTGGCGGAATCCACAATGGAAATGGCCGGGGTTTCAACTCCGGAAATGGATGGAGTAAAGGTGACGGAAATGGTGCAACTCGCCCCGGCGGGAAGAGAGGATCCGCAGTTGTTGCTCTGATAAAAATCGGGTGCGCTAACTCCGGTGATTGAAATGCCGCCGATGGCAAGGGCTGCGCCTCCCGAATTGGAGAGTGTCACTGTCTGAGAAGGCGAGGTAGTGGCAATGGTCTGGCTACCAAAGCTCAAGCTCGCTGGAGTCAACACGGCCTGCGGCGCGGCTATTTCAGCTCCGATATTCACAAAGCTGGAAGGGCTGCTCTGGTTCTTGTACTCCGTCTGCACCCAATCGGCCGAACGCACAATCCCTTTCGAGATGCGAATTTCGTCCAATAAACCAGTGAAGTAAATATTGTTGCTATAGCGGCGCCGCCCAAAATCCAGGGAATTACTGTTCGCGAAACTCGCTCTTAGGTTGTTCTGGCTGACCACGAATTGGTTTCGGATTCCGTCTATATACATTCCCATACCGTTCGTATTAGAGGTTCCGTTATAAGTGAGCAAGACATGATGCCACTTGCCATCGTTCATTGAAACGCTGGAATGCACGGAGAGATAGTTATTGCTGGGATAGTCGTGACATAAAAAGTAGTCGACGTATCCGCCTACGAGCGCGACCTGGTAGCCACTGAGAAGAGCACTCAGCTTTTCCAGCATGATACCGTTTGTTTTCTGGGCGGAGTTCATCCAGAACTCTAAGGTAAAACTGTCGGTTCTATCGAAGTCGATCACCGGTGCATCCGACGTCTCCAGATAAGAGCTGCTGCCATTGAAACCGGCGCCGCCACCGATTCTCCCGGCGGCTGCCCCGGCTCCATTGTTTATTCCGGTATCGCCGTTCGACGTGGAATCGGCAGCCAACAGCGCCGTACCGTTTCCAAGGTGCCATACACCGCTGAAATAAGAATCCCAAGTTCCTTGCTTGTTCGATTGATCGACGCTTATGCCGCTATTCCCATACCAGATATAAAAGGGTGTATCGAGCGTGTGAGACACGACTGGAAGCAGTACCCAGGCGATAAGCTGCCCCGAAGCGGGATCGTACTTCTCTATTTCCCAGTTCAGCTTCTGGTTTCCAGCCGCATCCGCTGTGAAGACAATATCGTATCCGGCACCGCTCTGAACGTTACCGCCATTAGCTGTGGACGCCAGCCAGGGAAACGTTCCGTTCACGAGGACGGGGAAGTTTGTCTGATCGGAGTTCGATACCTGCGTGTGGAGAACCGTGAGGGTTCGTTGAAACCCGAATGGCCAAGGACCGGCTAAACCGTTTCCGCCCATGGCGATGGTGTAAGGGGAACCGGAATCGGCGGAGTTGATAACGACCGACGCGCTCTCAGTCCCGTTTGTAGACGGCGTGAAGGTGATCGATATCGCGCAACTGGCACGGACCGGAACAGAACCGCCGCATGTATTTGTCTGGCTGAAATCGCTCGCGTTTGCCCCCGTCACACGAATTGAACTAATCGCATTGGGACCTGTTCCCGGATTCGAGAACGTGACCGTTTGCGCCGTTGATGTCCACTGCGCCTGATTGCCGAAGGCAACCGCTGTTGTGCTCAGAGATCCGGCAGGCGCTGGAATGCAGCCAGTTCCCGAAATAGAAACGCTTTGCGGCGCAGAGGAGGCCGAATCGACGATGCTCAGTGCTGCCGTTTCGCTGCCCAATACGGACGGAGTAAAGGTGACGGAAATGGTGCAAGCTCCTCCGGCCGGGAGCACTGAGCCACAGTTGTTGGTCTGCGTAAAGTCCGCTGCATTCGCGCCCATGAGGGAAATACTGCCTATCACAAGGGGCACACTGCCCGGGTTAGAAAAGGTCACGCTTTCAGCGGGTGAAGGCGTAGTAACAGCCTGATTTCCAAAGCTTAGACTGGCAGGATTTAACGAAGCCTGCGCAGGGGCCGTTTCCGTTCCGAAGTCTATGAACGCGGCCGGGTTGTTCTGGTTGTTGTATTCCGTCTTGACCCAATCGGCAGAACGCGCGATCGCCTTCGATATGCGGATCTCATCCAGCACTCCATTGAAATACAGGTTGTTGCTGGACCGGCGACGCCCGATATCGAGAGGAACTGTGTTTCCGAAGCTGGAAGTGAGGCTGTTCCGGTTAACCACGAAGGGATTGCTGTTTCCGTCTATATACATCGCCACACCATTCGTGCTGGAACTTCCGTTGTAGCTGAGCACGACATGGTGCCATTTCCCATCATTTACCGGGAAGCTGGAATGCACAGATAGGAAATTATTTGCTGAGTAGTTGCTGGAAATGAAATAGTCAAGGTTTCCACCGACCAAGGCGGCCTGGTAACCGGTCTGAGCGGTGGTCAGCTTTTCCAATATGATGCCGGGCGCCGTCTGGGTGGAATTCATCCAGAATTCGAATGTAAAGCTGTCAGCCTGATCGAGGTCAACGTCAGGAGCATCTGCTACTTCGATAAAGGCACTGTTTCCGTCGAAGCTACCGGCTCCGTCGATCTTTCCCGTGGTTGCAACCACACCATTGTTCATGGCAACGTTCGCATTGGAAGTGGATTCAGAAGCCGAGAGCGTAATGCCATCAGCCAGGTGCCATACTCCGCTGAAGTAACTGTCCCATGTTCCCTGCCGGTTAGATTGATCAACGGTGATCGCGCTATTGCCGTACCAGATATAGAAAAGCGTATCGGTTGTATGCGACACGGACGGAAGCAGCACCCAGGCGATGAACTGTCCGGATGCGGGATCGTACTTTTCCACTTCCCAATTCAGCTTCTGGCTGCCGGCGGCATCGGCCGTAAATACGATGTCGTATCCGGCGCCGCTTTGAACTTCACCGCCGTTGTTGGCAGACGCCAGCCAGGGAAACGTGCCGCTGACCAGCACCGGAAAATTAATCTGGTCTGAATTTGGGACCTGGGTGTGGAGGACCGTGAGAGTGCGCAGCGCGCCGAAAGGCCACGGAGATCCGCCCATGCCACTGCCCCCCAGCGCGACTGTGTACGGAGAGCCGGAATCGGAGGCGTTGATCACAAGAGAGGCGCTCTCGACGCCACTGGTAGATGGGGTGAAAGTGATGGATATCGCGCAACTCCCGCCGACAGAAACAACGGAGCCACAAGTATTCGTCTGGTTAAAATCGCTCCCATTCGGCCCGGTAATACGGATGGAATTGATCGAATCTGAAACTGCACCGGGGTTAGAAAACGCGACGGTTTGCGGCGCGGCGGATATCCATTGCGGCTGGTTGGCAAAAGAAACATTCGTCGCGCTCAATGGCCCTGCGGGCGTGTCCGCACCCGCGATGTTCAGGGTCAGGCTGCCGTTCGCCCGAGTATCAGCTCCCGAAAGTTCTGAAATGCCAGAAGCGAGCAGGCTGACACTTTGCGAAGAATTCGGATTGTTCAGCGAATTGTCGCGCACGTTGAGATTTGTAGAAGCAGTTCCCGGCGTGACGGGTGCAAAGGCAAACGAGATCTGGCAGCTTGCTCCGGGATGCAGCGTTGTAGAACCAGAACAGTCGTTTCCAGTTCCCGACGTCTGGAGCGCGAAATTAAGACCAATATCAATCCTGGAGATGGCCAGGTCAGCGTTTCCGGTGTTTACAACACTAATGGGCTGAGATGGCGCCGGGCTAACCTGTCCGACAATCGTATCGGGCAGCTTGTATACCTGAGTGCCCATCGTCACCTGTTGAACGACAGAATTCGCATAATCGGCTAAGTATAAGTTGCCTAATGAATCAATAGCTAAGCCGTTCGGAGTGTTCAGCGCAGCCGCATTCGCAAAACCGCCCGGAGTGAATCCAATGCTGTTCTTCACGCCAGCTATGGTGGTGATGATTCCAGAAATAGCGGCGACCCTCCGAACGGCGTGATTTTTCGAATCGGCTATGTATACATTACCCGCGGGATCCAGAGCAACTGCCCTTGGAGCCGTTTAGCGTAGCCGAGGTGGCCCGGGAACCATCTCCCTCAAAGCCTGCCGGTGCGCCGGGCGTCCCTGCGAGCACGCTAATCTGGTTGTTTCATTAGATCGACCACGCGGAGCAGATTGTCGTTCGCATCCGCAATGTACAGGTGCGTACCGGGCACATCCACGGCAAGGCCGGCCGGTCTCGTCAGTATGGCCGTCGTGGCGCTGCCGCCATCGCCGAATCCATCACTCCCGGAACTGCCGTTACGCCAGGCGCGGATCCTGCCGCGACAGAGATCGTGCCTGATGTATCTACTTTGCGAACTACGTTGTTCGCCGTATCAGAGATGTAAACGTTTCCCCTACGATCAACTGCAACTGCAGCTTGGGCTATTTAAGGATGCCTCCCTGGCAGGTCCGCCATCACCCAGCCCATCTCTGCCGTAATTACTGCCTCCGCCGGCAAATGTCGACATTGTCTGGGTGTTTGCATCCACCACGCGAATCACGTCATTGCCGCTATCCGCGATATAGAGGTTGCCCGCATTGTCCAGCGCGATACCGGCGGGACCATTCAACGTAGCTGCCGCCGCACGCTGCCCATCCCCTGTGTAACTTGCTGTTCCCGTTCCCGCGACGAGTTGATACTTTGCCCGTGGCTGTCGTGTACTTGAGAACAACGTTGCCCAATGTATCCGCAATGAAAAGGTTTCCAACAGAGTCAATCGCGAGGGACCCAGGCGCCTTCATGGTAATCGGAGAGAGCCCGGCCAGAGTCGAGATCACGCCGGGCAAAAGCCCTGCTTGCGGAGACAGGCCAGTGCCCGCAAGAGATGTAACGGCCAACACACTATTAGATACACTGTCCTTCACAACAACGCTGCCCTGTCGCAGCCCCGGCGAGTGTGGGGCGAAGTTGACCGCAACGGAACAGTTGTTGGCGTCGCTACAACTCACTTTTCCGGAAATTCTGAAATCGGCGGCGCCTGTCACCGAAATATTTGGCGCCTCGAACAGGCCGGCAAGATGATACTGGATGGAAATTGAGGCCGAAGTAGAGCCAATTGCAACGGACCCGAAATCTTCAGTGGATCTGGCGAGCTGCGCATAAGAGAGCCCGCCCGCAAGCGAGAATGCCATACTCCAGAGGAGAGCAGTTGAAAGCTTAGGGTTTCTCCGGTTAGATTGGCGTGGGGCAGTTGACGGATGAGTAGTTGAATCGGAAGGGCGTCCGTTGAACATTCAACGGACTTATCGGCAACTTACCTGATCGTGCTGAGCCAGACTTCATTGCAAGCCGCTTGCTCACGCGCGCGGTTCAGTGCTATAAATCGCTGTCACAGAACCACGACCGTCAGGGAGCGCCTGCGATTAAGTTCGGTTAGTGTTGCTTCTTTTTGCCCAATTGTTTAAACAATGAATCGAGCGGACTCTGCTGCTTTTGATTCTTCTGTCCTTGCTGCTGCCCCGCGGATTGTCCAAGCACTCCGCCGAGCACGGAGCCGACCAGCCCATTAGTCAACTTCGAGGGATCGCCAGTTGTCGGCAACAGATGATTGATCTTCATTTTGGCGATTGCCTGCACGTCGGGCGCGAAAATGGGATGCGCGGTGGTACCCGTAACAAGCACCGGCAGCACCAGTTCGCCCTGATTGTTGGCCAGTGCGGTGTTTAGGAAGCCGCCGATTCCAGAGCCGCCCACAGCCGAACTGGTGCCCTTGGCAAGCACGGCGGTCATATGCAGATCGAGGCCCTGGTTCGCAAGGTTGAGGGAGCCGATGGCCGAAAGAGAGCCTTCTTTCATGGTTGCGATTAGATTATTCGTCGTCGCAAGTCCGTCCTTAATATTCAAAGTGCCCGAAAATTTCTGGAGCGCCGTACCGGAACTTCCCGCCGCGGGAGCGCCATTCAAGAACCGGCCGACCCGAGAAAGTTCGCTGAGTATGTTGACATTTTTCAGTTGCCCATTCGTCACGTTAAAGTTCAGCATTCCGTTCAAGGTTCGTGCAACATCCACATTTGAACCGATGGCGAAGCTCAGGTTTGTGCCAGCCGCGAGGCTGCCATAGAGCGTATCTCTCAAGGAGGTGAGCGCCGATAATAAAGCGTTAGTATCAACCCCAGAGAGATTCGCCTTGACTGAACACAGCGGATGCGCCGGCCTGGTGTCGACCGTTATTGCGCCATTTCCCTGCCCCCCGAACAGGCCCGCGGTTAACGGAGACAGGGCAACAATGCCGTTATTCATATCGGCGGTTGTCTGAACATTGTTTAGCACCAGGGTCTGCGCCTGAATGCTGGTTGCCGAAAGCTTTCCCTGCACCCGCGGAGCATTCATCGTTCCGGTAATTCCAAGATCGGCGGTTACAGAACCTTTTACCTGGTCATTTGCATCGAAGGCTACGCCGAAGGCGCTAGCTAACCGGGAGAGTTCGGTAATGGATGCATTGGCGGTATTGACCCGAAGATTGAGAGTGGAAGGCGTAACGGCAGAGTTGATAGCACCTGAAATAGAGACTGCGGTCGGCCCAAGCTTAATTGAGCCCGACGTGATCTGGATCTGATCTTGTCTCCGGTTCATAGTCAAGTCGTACTGCGCCTCAATTGGATAGTTGACTTTCGCTCCACGGATGACGGCATTTTCCAGCTTGAGAGTGCCTTTACACGCAACGTTCTCATTCTGAGAAGCTAAATTCGCGTCGCCTGTTAGCACGCCATCAGTATTGGGCGGGATGGCTCCCTGCCGCCACGGTGTTGAACCCAGCCAAGGATACCTGCTGGATGGAAATGTGACCCGTGAGCGGCAACATCGCGCCGTCCCCCGCCCCAAGCGGTCCGGCTTTTCCAGTGAAGGCGAGCAGTTCCTTGCCGCTGCCGGGAAAATGCGCTGCCAAGTCGAAATCGAATTGTTTACCGGGAGCATATCCGTTTACGGTCAGATCGATGTGGTTGTAAACCGTACGCGGTGCTTTAGTGCGCTGGTCAGTTACGGCCACTTGGCCATCGTTAATTTTGAGCTGATTGAGAGTCAGTCCCGTTCCCTGTCCCGGCTGAGTTTTCGTGCCTGGTCCGGGCGCTGAATTTGCCGCGTCGCCAATACTGGAGAAATTCCAGACGCCCTGCGCGTTTCGAATCAACTCAATGTGCGGCTGATCGAGCGTCAGATCCTTTATACTCGGCTGGCCGCGGAGCAAAGAGAACAAACCGGCACTCGCGTACACTTCCTTGGCCGTGGCGAGCGGATATTGGGAAGCCCAGCCGGGAGATTGCCCAATGGTCAGCCCGTCAACACGAATGGAGAGCGGAAAGAGCCGCAAGTGAAGCTCCCCGAGCGTGACCGGGCGATCAAGTTTGCTTTGTAGCTCGGCCTGAATGCGCGGCCGGAACTTGTTGACATTCAACAGGCTGACAGCAATCGCAAGGGCGATGATCACTACGACTACAACCACGAGAACTATGATGATTGAGCGGCGCATATATAATATAGATGCTCAATTCTACGCGTATCGAGCGTTAAATCCGGTCAGGCGCGAAACACGCCTGGATCAGCCGCTCTCTAACAGCTAATTACAATGGCACTTGCATCACCAGTTTGGCAGAGTTTGCTCAGTGGGCAGCGCCATGGAGAACCGGGACCCGAGGGACATTTTGTACAGCTTTACGGGGCCGACGAGAGAGCCCTTGCGAGAAATGTTGCCCGCTACCTTTGGGACGGATTAAAGCTGGGCGAAGGGCTGCTCGTCATCGCAACCAGCGAGCACAGCGAAGCAATCGAGCGGGAGCTGACCGCATTGGGCGGCGATTCACACGCAGCAGTGCAACGGAACCAGCTCGTGTTTCGAGATGCCAAAGATCTGCTTGCCTCTTTCATGCTGGACGGGCAGCCGGACTGGAGCTGTTTTGAGAAGAATGTGGGCGCCGCTATCGAGACGCTCCGCGCTGGCCGGGATCATACCGGTTTGCGCGCATACGGTGAAATGGTAGGCGTCCTCTGGAGCGCGGGCCAGGTTCAGAGCGCCATCCGCGTGGAGGAATTCTGGAACAGACTGCTGAAATCGAATGACATGAAGCTTTTCTGTTCGTATCCAATCGACCTCTTCGGCGAGGAGGCTCATGGTGCGGCGGTTGACGGCATCTTATGCGCTCACACACACCTGCTGCCGGTAGGTGAGAATGGAGATCTCGAACGCGCGCTAAACCGCGCCATGGAGGAGATTCTCGCGCCTGAAGTCAATGCGCCGGCGAGGATTGCGATAAAGACTCATTCCCATCCGGCGTGGCCTTCCATGCCTACGGCCGAGGCAGACCTGCTCTCGTTCCGTAGGATTTACTCCGAATTTGCCGGTGAGGTTCTCGCCCGGGCGCGCGAGCATTACGAGAATGAAAAGCGCTTTCGGACCCTGCTGGAAAACAGCTTCGATGCCATTTCCCTCACCGATGAGCAGGGCAAGGTGCTGTATGCGAGCGGGTCGACGGCCAGAGTTCTCGGCTATGAGCCTGAAGAAATCCGCGGCCGAAGCTGGTTCGAATTGGCCCATCCGGACGATCTCCTGGAGGTCAGGCAGCGCCTGGCGGAAGTGCTCGCAAAACCGCACGTTCCGGTGCAACTAGAGTTCCGGACGGGCCACAAGAATGGGCACTGGTGCTGGATCGAAAGCACCACTACTAACCTGCTGGACGAACCGGAAATCCGGGCGATTGTTTCGAATTACCGGGATATCAGCGAACGGAAAGCCACGGACGAAGAGAAGCAGCGTCACGCCGAGAAACTGGCCCGCTCAAATGAGGATTTACAAGCCTTTGCATACGCGGCCGCACACGATTTGAAGGAGCCGCTAAGAACCATTTCCGCATGCACACAGCTTCTTTCCCGAAGCGCCGGACTGGACGAGAACAGCAGGAAGCTGGCCGGCTTCGTCGTGGAGAGCGCCAAACGCATGTCAACCTTGCTTGATGATCTGCTTTCCTTTGCCGGACTGAGCGCGAGCGCTCGCCTGGATCGCGTCGAGCTGAACAAGACACTCGATCAGGCCCTTAAAAATTTGAAAGAGAGCATAGACGAGAGTGCAGCGACAATAACACTGACAGCATTGCCCACCGTGCTGGGCAACGAAAGCCACCTGGTAGAACTCTTTCAGAACTTAATTGGCAACGCCATCAAGTATCGAAGCGACGCGGCCATCGAAATCAATATTTCGGCGGAGCGGTCTGGGCGCGAATGGATCGTCAAGGTCAAAGATAACGGCATTGGCATCGCACCGGAGTATCACGCTCAAATATTCGGTCTTCTCAAGCGCCTGCACGGCCGGGAGGTTCCTGGTACGGGCATCGGATTAGCGATTTGCAAGAAAATCGTCGAGGTAATGGGGGGCAGGATCTGGGTGGAATCAGAGCCGGGGAAGGGATCCGTTTTTTGCTTCACGGTTACCGAATGATTCCCTTGCGCACCGCGTAAAGAATTAATTCCGGAATGCTGTGTACATTCAGCTTCTGCATCAGGTTTCCACGGTGCGTGTCGACGGTATGAGGGCTGAGATTCAGGTGGCCAGCGATCTCTTTCGTGGGCTTAAGCTCGACGATTAATTGAAGCAGCTCCCGCTCTCTCGCGGTAAGCAGGTCGTAGGGATCCTCCAAGCCGTGTTGTCTTACTTGCCGGACATAGTCCTCGGCAAGCACCTTACTAACAGCCGGGCTGAAGAACGCTTTGCCGGATGCGACAGCATGAACGGCTTGTATTAAATCCCCCTCCGGGGAGTCTTTCAGCAGATATCCCCGCGCTCCTGCCTTCAACGCTCTTAAGATGTAGGCTTCGTCGGAATGAACACTGAGAATTATGATTGCGATCCCCGGGTGCGCGGAGCTGATTCTCTGCGCCGCTTCTATTCCATTCAAGGCCGGCATGGCGACGTCCATGATCACCACGTCGGGCAGTTCGCGGGCCGCAAGGTCGATGGCTTCCCGGCCGTTACTTGCTTCGCCAACCACCGCAAAATCGTGCTGACGCTCAAGCAGCAGGCGCAGCCCATTACGCAGGATAGTGTGGTCATCGGCCAGGATGATGCGCAATGCCATCTTTTATCTTTGCCCACGCACAAGCGGCAGTTCAACGTTGATCACGGTGCCTTTACCCGGCTGAGACGAGACCTGAAAGGCGCCCCGCAGATGCGAAACGCGCTCCTCCATCCCTAACAAGCCCATTCCCTTCTCTCTTTCCGGAACAAAGCCCTGCCCATCATCCTGTATTGTCAGATGCAGGGTACCGTCGGGATGTGCCAGACGTATGTGCACGGATTTTGCACTGGCATGCCGCGTCACATTCCGGAGAGCCTCCTGCACAATCCGATAGATGCACGTTTTATGTTCATCGGGAAGATTTTCCGAGGAGAGCTCGGCCTGCACGTCGATGCGAACATTATTGTTCCGTGAAACCTCGCGAGCCTGCCATTGCAGTGCGGGGACAAGTCCCAAATCGTCGAGCATGGACGGCCTCAACAGCAGTGACATATCGCGCACAACGGTAACGGTCCGCTCCGCGAGGCGGCGTATCTCGTGCAATTGGATGCGGGATTCCGGGTTACCGCCGGACGGCAAAGTTGCCGCAACGTTATCTATCGCCAGCAGCAAGGCCGAAAGCGATTGACCTACTTCGTCATGGAGCTCTCGTGACAAGGCGCGGCGTTCGGTTTCCTGAGCCTCGACGAGACGCGCGGAGAGATCCCGTAATGCAGCACGGGTCCGCAGGACTTCCTCGAACTGCGCCGCGGATAACCGTTCCAGCCGGAGTATGCGGTATACACTACCAGCCGCCAGCGCCAGTCCGCAAGCGAGCGTCACCAGAAATAGTATGACCAGAGATCGACGGAAGTTCGCGAAAAGAGCTGCGACCTGCCTGTTACCAGCTTCCAGTTGCCTCTGATTTATTCGGCTGATCTGGTCCGCAAGATGGACGATCACCATGCGGCGCGGCAAAAGAGAGTTTTGCATGTACGCATAGCCCAGCGCGCGCCTCTGCTCGGCGCTCCATTGCAAGGCAGGCCGCAAGGAATCAAAGTACGCGCTAACTTCTTTCTCGAACTGCTGAAAAGGCGCACGCTCTTCGCCGCGCAGGATTCCGGCGTATTCCGCGACCATAGCTTCGATTCGCGACCGCGCGCCCTCTAATTCGCTGCGGTGCATGTCGGCGCGCGCGGGATCGGGCTCCAACAGCAGATCGCGGACATAGGTTCCCGACAGATAAATGTCGGAACGGAGCTGTTCCAAAATTCGTTCGCGATTTATGTAGTCCTGACGAATCTGTTCGTTCCGGGTCTGAATAGCTTTGAGAACAGAGACGGCGTTCAGACCGGTCACGGCAAGCAGCAGCAATATACCGCCGAAGCCTACCAGGAGCAAACGACGGGTTTGCGTTCCGCGAGCGCTCATGACGCTGCTTGCTCAGTGCTAAAGCAGACGTGCTGCGCAGCCTGGCGCGCGTGTTTCCGTGCTGCCGGTTGATGAGAGTGGCTAGTGCAACTGGCCGATTGTGTATTGGAGCGCAGAGTAGGCCTCCTGGTATTCATATTTTGCGCTCACATTTTCGACTTGGGCCTGGGTCTGAGCCAGTTGCGCCTGGGTGAGTTCGACAACGGATGCCAGTCCCAGGTTGTATCGGCCTTGGGCCAGATCAAGAGCCAGGTTTGCCTGTTGCAAAAGCTGCTGAGTGGCGTTGATGGCTTCACGGGCGGTACGGGCGTTTTCCCACGACGTCTGTACATCGCGCGCAATGCGGTTCTGCAGATCGCGGGTCCGCTGCTCCGCCGCTTGAAGTTGATACTCCGCAGCCTGTCTACGGGCAGAGAACAAATGTCCATTGAAGACGGGAATCTGCACATTGACGGCAGCGGATTCATAGCCGCTGGGTATGTTGGAATTCGCATTGCCTGGATTGATGTAGGGTAGCGCTCCCCCGACAGCGAGCAGGCTCACCGTCGGCCGCTTCAGATCGCGCTCGGCGTAAACGAACTTCTGATCCGCTTCGCTTTGCAGACGCAGGCTCGCCAGTTCGGGACGGTCCTGAAAGGCCTGGTTGATCAAAGCCTGCGGATTATCCGGAGTATTGGGCGGCATGGGTTGGTCCGCCAACTGATATGGGACGGACTGCTGAGCGCCCAGCGCTTGCGCAAGGGTCGCATAAGCGCTCTGTAGGCGGTTTTGAGCTCTCAGCAGCATCAGTCTGGCGTCAGCAAGGTTCACCTCCGCGAAGCTGACGTCTACTTGTGAACGTAACTTATTTTTCGCCAGTTCCGACACCTGATTCGCCACCGCACCCCGGGTTGTGACCGTTTGTTGCGCGACTTTGACCAATTGCTGAGCCAGCAGGACTTCATAATAGGCCTGATCCACTGCGAGAATCACGTCATATCGAGTGGCCTGATAGTTTGTCCGGCTGGCTTGAGCCTGAAGTCTTGCATTGGCAACCAAGTTGGGGGTTCGGCCGGAATCCGTGATCAACTGCGATAGGGCCAGACCGCTTCCGAAGTGATTGAACATCCGGGGATCGTTCAACGCGCCCGCGCCGAGCCGCGCGCTCAGGTTCGCTTGCGCCCCGGTGACCTCTCCGTTGACCGTCGGATAGTATGCCGAACGCGCTTCCCTGATAAATTGGTCTGTCCGAAGATAACCAGCCTGCGCGGCAAGTACTTGCGGGTGATTCTTCAGGGCAATCGCTCGAGCGTCCTGCAAGCTCAAGGGAGGCCCAGGCGTTTGTGCAGGTACCGGGAGATAAACCGCGGGCAGCAGAACCGCCGCGGCAAGAGCTGCTCGCTTCAATCTCTTATGCATGTGCCGGTTCGTTCGGTCCAGACTGCAGCCGCTCTTTCCTTCCGTAAACAAGCAAATATGCCGCTGGCACGATAAAGACGGTCAGAATGACAGAGGATGTCAGGCCGCCTATGATGGCGCGCGCCATCGGGGCGTACTGCTCAGAACCTGTTCCAAGCTTCAGGGCCATGGGAAGCATGCCGATAATGGTGGCCAGCGAGGTCATCAAAATAGGCCGCAGGCGAACGCGGCAGGCTGTGATCACAGCATCACTGACGGGCAGATTCTGCTGTTCCAACTTGTGCGCAAAATCAACAATCAGGATACTGTTCGATCCGGCGACGCCGATTAACATCAACACACCCATCAGCGACATGACATTCAGGGTGGTCCCGGTAAGGAAAAGTATGACGAATACGCCAACGAAGCCCATCGGAATCGCCAGCATAATCAGGAATGGATCAATGAACGATCGGAACTGCGCAACCAGAATGAGATAGAGAAGGACAGCCGCCAGTATAAAGCCAAAAGCAAAGCTCTTGAACGATTCGCGCATCCCCAGCACCATTCCGCGCAGGTTGACGCGTACATTTCTGGGAATCTTTGTCCCGGCGATGATGTTGTCAATGCCACTGGAAAGCCTTCCCAAATCTTCTCCTTTGGGTGTAACGTACACATCGGCTTCTCTCTGGATCTGATAATGATCCACCTCCGTCGGGGTTTGAGTGTGCCGCACACTCACGACTGAGTCAAGCGTGGTCGGGTCCTTTGCGTTCGGCGCTTTTAGAGGTATGCCCTTCAGATCGAGAAGACTGTGAATCGCGGACCGACCGTGCTCACGGTATTGGACCGACAGGAAGTAGTCGTTCCCGGTTTTTTCATCAAGCCAGTAATTGGGAGCGATCATGACGTTGGAATTTAGGGCCGTGATGACGTTATCCACAACATCTTTCTGGCTCAGCCCCAGCTCAGCCGCATGAACGCGATTTATATTCAATTCCACTGCCGGGTAGTCGATGTCCTGCGGCACGTAGATCTGATCAATCCCCCGCAGCCGGCGGATGCTGGCGGCGAGATCCTGTGCGATTTGATAATCCTGCCGAAGATTGCGTCCGGTCACCTGGACATCAATGGGCGCCGGCATTCCCGAGTTGAGGGTGGCGTCCACCATTGAGCCGCTCTGCACGAAGGTGCGCAACTCCGGGAAATTCGAGGCGATCGCTTTCCGGACCCGCTCCATGTAATCGAAGCTGCTGATCTGGTGGCCCTCTGCAAGCTCCGTCTGGATGGTGGCGGTGTAGGGAGCCGAATTGCTTGTGTAGAGCGCCGAGAATCCAGCCACGATCCCGACGTTTGAGACGACCATTTTGAAGTCATGTCCAAGGGTTTGGCGAATGAGGTTTTCCACCTTCGCAACGTAATTGTCGGTCACTCCAAGACGCGAACCGGTGGGCGCTTTGAGGTTGATAGTGAATTGGCCGGCATCTGTTCGCGGAAAGAAGGCTACGCCCAGAAATGGATATATGGCAAAGCTCAGGATAAAGACGGCCGAGAGTGCGATAACCGTAAGGCCCGGCCGTCGAAGCGCATACCTGACCCAGGTTTCGTAAAAGTCAAGCAGGCCGTTGAACCCCCGATTGAAATGCGTGTTGAAGCGGGTCCAAACGGACGCCTTTGGACGCATGGCGGAGCCCTCCGGCTGATGCGCGTCGGCGTGCGGCGCGTTCTTCAGGAATCGCGAACAGAACAGCGGAATAACCGTCATCGCCACGGCAAAAGAAATCAATAGAGACAGGCAGAAAGAGAGCGCTAGCGCGGAGAAGAGAAACTTACTGACGCCATACAGGACCGTAACCGGGAAGAAAGCGACCACGCCGACGAGAGTGGCCGCAAGCACGGCTAAAGTGACCTCCGAGCCTCCGCTTTCAGCGGCAAGCACCGGAGGCTCGCCGAGTTCCAGGTGCCGGTAAATGTTTTCGAGCGAAATCACCGAATTGTCGATCACGCGCGAAAAGGCCAACGCCATGCCGCCCAGGATCATGGTGTTCACGGTGCTGCCCATCAGGTACAGGATCACGAAGGTGGCAAGCGCTGAGATGGGGATTGAAAGCAGGACCGCTGAAGTGGCGCGAACACTTCCCAAAAACAGCAGGATCATGAGGGTGGTCAGCGCCAGCCCGATAAGCCCTTCGTGCAGGACGGTCTGAATGGCTTCTTTGACAAACACGGACTGGTCGAAAAGAACGTTGGTAGTGAGCTGCTTGGGGACATCGTACAAATTTTTCAGGAGTTTGCGTACGCCATTAACCACCGCAATGGTATTCGTATTCCCGCCCTGCTTCATGATCGGGATGTAAGTTGATCTTTGGCCGTCGACGCGAACAATGTTGTATTGAATTGCGTTTGCGTCTTCGGCTTCGCCGATATCTTTGACCGATACCCATGAATTGCCCGCGGTTTTGATGGGAACATTGTTCAGCTCGCTCATATTTGATACGAGGCTGTTGGTGTAAACGTAATAATCGAAAGGCCCGAGCTTCACGTCGCCAGCGGGCAAAATCAAATTAGCCTGGTTGACGGCATGTACTACGTCCATGGGGCTTAACTGCCGGGACATCAGCTTGTAGGGGTCCACATACACCATCACCTGACGGTATTTGCCACCGAAAGGCGGGGGGATAGTCGCGCCGTTCACGACGGCAATCTGGTTACGAATGCTGAACTGTGCTAAATCGTGAAGCTGTGTTTCGTCGAGTCCGGGTCCCTTCACGGTTACCAGGCAGACAGGCTGACTAGACGCGTCAAATTTCAACACAACCGGCGGCAGCGTGCCCGGAGGAAGGCGTCTCAAGTCCGCAAGCGCGAGATTAGACATCTCATTAAGATCGGTATCCGCGCTGGTGCCAGGCTGAAAAAAGACCTTGATCAGACTAACGCCCGGCATGGATCGCGATTCCATATGATCGATGCCCGCCGCGAGGGTGAAGAACCGCTCCAGCCGATTCGTGATATCGGTTTCGATATCGCCCGGCGGCATACCCGAATAGAACGTTGCGATCGCCACCTCCGGCAGATTGATTACCGGAAACAGATCGACCGGCATCCTGGCCACGCTGACCACACCGATAATTGAAAGGACCAGGCAGATGACAACGATGAGGTAAGGATTGCGAATGGAAAACTTTGACATCTAATCAGCTTTGGCCTTGATAGGTAGCGACTTCGGTGACCTTAGGAAAGACCGTCTCGCCGGCCCGCAACCCGCTTCGATCACTGATGACAACGCGATCGCCGCTCGCAAGGCCCGACAACACCTCGCCGTAACTCTCCGTCTGAATACCAAGAGAGATGGACTGATCTTGAATTTTGTTGTTCTGATCCACGACGAAAACACTCGCGTGATCGCCTTCCTGAGTAACTGCCTGCAATGGGACAGACAAGGCGTCTCCCCGCCGGTCAAGCGTCAGCGTGGCTTCCGCGTAGACTCCCGGAATCAGCACGCCCTTCGGGTTCGGCACGTCCACTTCGGTGTGCATGGTGCGTGTCGCGTCGCCCACGTCAACTGAAAATCGCGCGATCCTTCCCGGAAAATCGCGGTTGAGCGCGGGGACGCGCACTTTGACTGGATCGCCAATCTTGACATATCTGACATACGATTCCGGAACCGGGATAACTAATCGGAACAGGTCTTCTTCCGAAAGCCTTACTAGCGGAGTTGCCTGGGTGCTGGAACTGGTGCCAGCCTGGACCAGCGTCCCAAGATTCGCGTATCGCTGCGTCACCACGCCGGGAAAGGGCGCCGTGATCTTGGAATAGTCGTACAGAGCCTGATCATGAGCCAGCTTCGATTGCGAAAAGGCCAGTTGACTCTTGGCCACTTGCAGGCGTGATTTAGCCGCTTCTATCTGCGCTTCCGCAGCCAGATCTTTGCCTTGCGCGTCGTCAACTTCCTGCTGAGCCACCAGCCCCGGCTTGCTGGTTGAAACCTTGTTCAGGCGTTCAAACTGGAGATGCAGCACATTGTGCTGTGCCTCGATTCTGTTTAGTTCGTGCCCGGCGTCGGTGACCTGGTCCTCCATGCTGGCTATCGAAGCTCGATCCTCCTGCAGAAGAGCCTGCAGCTCAGGGATTTCGAGCGTAGCTATCAACTGCCCTCTCTTAACGTGGCTTCCGTAATCAACATAGAGCTTCGAAACGAAGCCCGCCTCCTTCGCGAATACATCTATTTCCTGGAAAGGAACCAATTCGGAAGATGTTGTGAGATAGCGTGCCATAGGCCTCCGCGTTACGTTTGTGACCGCAACTGCCGGCAGCGTATTCTCCGCATTCCCGCTTGCTTGAGCAACGTCGTTCTTTCCGCACGAGACAAGCAGTGCTCCTGTCAGGCCAACACCCACCGACAGAGCCACCAGTTTCATTCGGCGCGCTCTATACTTTCGCTGCATCATGGTTTAGCTTTCCTGATACGTCCTGAATTTTTTCGAGAAGCCGGTCCAGGGAGAAATCAGGGGAGCGGCAGAGGTCAATCAGCTCACGTTCCGTTTCGATAATTCGAGCTGCTTCGGCTGGCACATCCGCTGCGAGCTCAACGGGAACGCACACGATACCGTGACGATCACCATGGAGCAAATCTCCGGGATTGACCTTCAGTCCGCCAATCTCGATGGGAGTTCCAAAATCCACAACATGCGCATAGGAGTGTGAGACGGAGATGTTGCCCGCAAACGATTGCAGTCCGGCTCCTTCCACCCCGGGTAAATCCCGCACCGCGCCATTTGTGACATATGCCGCACAGCCCAGAGCCGTGAAAATATTGGCATGTATCTCGCCCAGTAGCGCGCCCAGCCCGGGGACTTCATCAACGTCCTGGACCGCAACAAATTTCGGAGCGGGAACCGATTGCACGTAAGTCCACCAATCGCGCCGGTCGTAATAAAGACGGCCTGCAATTGGAGTGGCAGAACTGCGAATCCGCGCGGTCACAGCGTGCCCGGCTCGTGGGGCCATCCCGGGAAAGAGACAGCGTACCGAACCGTTGATGAAACCCTCGTTCCTGGTTCTTACCTGAAAGTGCTCAATGGCGTTCGATATGGTGCAACTGTCAAACTTCTCGAGTTCCGCGAGAACCTGTGGCGGCACGGCCTTCATCGGACGCATAGCTTCAGCACCACTGTAAACAATGGCCGCCTGCTGATCCATACCCTGCGAACGGGATTCTGCGCGTGCTGGAAGAGTAGAGGCTAACTCTTTGGAAGGTGCGATTGCACTCCTTTGCTACTGAAAAATGAGCTCAGGAATACTGCCCGGAGGCTATAGCGCTGCTGCTTCTGAAGCAGTACGCTTCGGAATATCGACTGAGTGACGTATTCTCCGGACCGCGATGGACCAAATACGTATTGTGCTTGCCAATCATCATCCGATTGTTCGTACTACTCTCCGCGGTCTGCTGGAGAAAGAACCCGCATTCGAAATTGTTGGGGAGGCGGCAAATGGAAGAGAGGCCGTTGTACTCAGTGACTATCGCAGGCCGGATGTTGTATTGCTGGACATCCACTTGCCGTTTGTAAACGGAATCTCGGCGGCAATTGAAATTTCCGCGAGAAACCCGAAGCCAGGCATCATCATGGTCACCGAACTTGCAGATGAAGAGTACGTGCTAGAGGCTTTCAAAGCGGGAGCCCGCGGGTACGTGCGGGCGGATACTGCCCAAGCTGATCTGGTTTCGGCGGTCCGCACGGTCGCGCAAGGAGACTGCTATTTGAGTCCATCGATTACTTCACAGTTGGGCCAGGTTGTCACTTCTTCTTTGATCCAGGGTTGAGCGAAATACTGGTTTTCCCATAAGGGCCGGTTATCTTGAACGGAACAACCTTAGCATGGTGTCTCTTCTTGAAAAACGGAGTGATTACTTTCACAAGAACTGATTTGACCCCAGTGGTTGCATCGGAAACATTTCCGGTGGTGACCAGAACACCGTAGAGATTGGTGCGATAGTCCGTCAGTGTATAGGTTCCATCCAGCGAGGCCTGAGCACCGGGCATCTTAAAAGATACGTGCAAGAGATGGGCGATGCCATCACTTGCATTTACTTGCCCGGTAACATCCGACAGGACAGTTTGAGGATTTTCCCGGTCCTCTTCTTTGTCGCCCTTGACGGCGCTTACGCTTAGCCTGGCTAGCTCGCGCTCAGTCTGCTTATCGGTGAATTTACTCGCCCCTATTCCAAAGCCGCCTTCGACTTTGAGCCTCTCAACGAAAGGCGCAGCGCCGGGCGGCAGCTCGATATGGCCGTGCAGACTAATGTTGCCCGTCATGGGAGGACGGCTCGACGAAATAAACAAATCGAGAAGATCTTCAATGCGGGCGCGATTCGAGGACACGTCCACAGAGACCGTTTTGCCGTTTTCCGTCTTGCTGCCCGCAACCGATCCATTGAAGAGAAGAGTGGTGCGGTCAAACTGGGTCGTGACCCGATTAAGAGAAACATTACCGGTTGTTCCATCAATAGTGGCCTGGTATTGGGCATCCAACTGACGGCGATGGCTGGTGTCTTTGACTTGAAAATTCGCGATGTCGGCTGTTCCCTGAGCATTAATGGAGTCGAGTTTGCCCGTTGAATTTGCCGGTCGAATTCAACGTACCGCTAATGGCGGGGAATGCGGCGAGGTTGGCACTGCGATAAACGTACTCGCCACGAATGGGAGTCGCGCCCGGTTGTTTGGGATTCCATGGACCCCACGCCCCTGTGGAGCGAACTTCGCCCGGCAGGTCAGAGTTGTTGAGCGTGACATCATACGTGACAGGCGTATCGCTTGCGAGATTGTGCAGCGCCAGCCTGCTCACGGTAATTCGAAACGCTGGTTTGCCCGGAGTACCGGAGAGAAGATCCAGAACCGCGCCATCCGCGAAAAGCGCATCGATTGGCATGGATGCGCCCGACTTACTATAGGTGAGCGGCATGGCCGGACTTGGCTCTCCAGCCGGCTCGGCGGGCGGAATGGTCACGTGCAAACCGATGACTCTCACCGTTGTGAGCCGATGCTGGAACGTAAGCAGCTCCGGATACCGGTCTTCTATGACAAGCTTCTGGATGCTGAGAAGCGGCGGCCTGTTCTTATGCTTGATATGCAGAAAGCTAATCCCTTCGGCAACACAGCCCGGGGGGAAATAGGTGCTGTGGAAACGGTAAATCATTACCTGCCGTAGAGATCTCTGTTGAAGCGTGTCGATCAGCGCCTGTTTGGTGAATGGCCAGTTGAGCGCGAGGACGACCGTATAGAACATAATCACGCCCGCCAAGGCGAGGGCGGTCCAAAGCCAAATCCCAAAGCGCACGTGGCTTCGTGCAGGAGATTCTACGCTAGAAGGCGGCACGGCATGGACCTCCTCGATTCCTAAACGGCGTTAGCGGTTATCGCCTAGGGTGTCAGGAATGAAGCATGCGCCTGACAGGAGAAACCCGAAAAATGCCCGTAAGGATTGCACCTGCAGCGACGGCGGTCAGCACGCCTTTCCACTTGTAGCTGAGCGGCGCGAAAATGCCCGCCGCAGCGGCGGCAGAGCCGATCCCGAGCCTTACCTTATGTTCTACGTCGCTCATCGCGGCACATGTTTGATTATGACTGTATGTGTTTTCCATAATCAGTAGACGCGGTTGGCGGTGTTTTTGAACGCTTTTCGAAGCCATTCACAGGCCCGCGAGCAATTCCAAATGCACCCTCGACGGGGGCTCCAGGCGGGGCTTGGGCCCGCAAATGCTACGTGGGGTTTCCACCCTGAGTTTCGAGTCGGTTTAGTTTCAACCGGAAGCATGCACCCGGAGTTTATCGCTGGGAAAATGATGACGAAGAAACAGAACAGGGCGCGTCAACCTGGAGAGGAGCAAGTAAAAACATGCCGGAACTGCAAGAGTTATTGATCGAGGAAATGCAAGATCTGCTTCATGCGGAACACCAGCTTGTGAAGGCGCTGCCGAAAATGGCGAAAGCTGCACACGAGCCGGGATTGGCACAGGCGTTCCAAAAACACCTGGAGGAAACTCAGGGCCACGTCGAGCGGTTGGAACAGGCCTTCGACCTGCTCGGAGCGAAACCGAAGACGAAAGTCTGCAAAGCAATGCAGGGTCTCGTGGAGGAGGGTCAGGAAAAGATTACGGAGGGCAAGCAAAAAGAGGAGTTCATCGCCGATCTTGCGCTAGCCGGGGCAGCCCAGAAGGTGGAACACTATGAGATTTCTGCCTACGGCACCATCCGGGTGATTGCAGAGAAGCTTGGCCAAAACAAGATAGCAAAGCTCTTAAGCGAGACGCTCGCTGAAGAAGAGAAGACTGATAAACTCCTGACCGAATTGTGCACGCCCATACTCGATGAAGCGAGCCAAGAGGCCGGTTTGGAAGCAGGGGAAGAGGAACCTCATACTCGCTCGCATAAAGCGGCGGCACGAAGTAAAACAGCCAGTTCTTAATTCAGGTTTGCTGCCGTAAGCCGGGGAGTCCGGCGTTAATTTACAGGGGCGGGAGCCATTCCAAACGCGCTCTCAATGAGCGCTTCCAGAACCGATTCGGAAAAAGGTTTTGTGGCACACAAGAATGGATGCACCATCTTTGACGGATCGAAAATGAATGTTCCCGGATAGGCCGTAATGTAGACGATTGGGACGGCCCGGTGCGATGCGATCTCAATGGATGCGTCGATGCCACTCATCGCGCCGTCGAGCTGTACGTCCATCAGGATAAGATCGGGCAGGGTTTCCGCTGCCATTTGGATTGCATCGAGTCCGTTTGCAGCCGGTCCAAGCGGGACATGACCGAGCCGCCTCAGCACGTTTTGCAGATCTCGCGCGACAATTTGTTCGTCCTCGATCACAAGAATTCGCTTCGGGATCAAATCCTACCTCCAGTTCGCCGGGACAGCATCTTTACTTTACCTCTTTTAGGGGGGAATCAGGCATCCGCCCAATTCAACGAATAGACTTTCAAGTTTTTGTCAGCCATTCATATTGTCCGCTGGTCAGGGGCACCACTGAGAGCCTGCCTTGTTTGGCAAGCGGCGAATCGGCAAAGAGCTCATGTGCCTTTATATCGGCCAGAGTGCGCGGGTTCGGAAGCGGATGTCCAGCTTTGATATGGACCAGCGGCTTTTTGAGGTCACTGGCATCAACACTCATCACGGTAGCCGTACCGACCGCCTGACGCTCATTGCCGGTGTGATAGATAATCAGCTTGTCTCCCTGCTTCATCTCGCGCAGATGCTTCACCGCTGCGGGATTGGTAACGCCGTCCCAGACGGTTTCGCCATCACGCTCGAGATCGGAAAAGGAATAGGCGTCGGGCTCGGATTTCAGCAGGTAGGGCATCGCGCTTTCGCTTATGGTACCGCCGACAAATAGAAAAGCGGCCCAAGCCGAAGCTGGAGCCGCTTTTCGCGTCTATTCTGAGTTCCTCTTATTTGTGGGCAGCGCCGCCTCCGCCGCCACCGGCATGGACTGCACCAACAGCAGCACTAGGCGCGGCAAAGGAGCCGCCGGCATGCCCGCCACCGCCGGACCATCCACCGCCCGAAGCGTGAGCGCCGGAGTATCCGCTGCCTCCCATCCGGACGCCGCCACCGCTAACCCGGCCACCGCCAAAGTTAGCCGCTGGCGCGCCTGTCGCCGTGCGAAAGCCGCTATTAGAAAGAGATCGCGCCACTTGACCACGCGCCATCTGGTTGGCGTACGGTGAACGAGCCGTCATGCCGAGCACCGGCGGATTCTTCGGACTGATGGGTACAGTAGCGACCTTCCCCGGCGTGGTTTTACCAGGCTTCGCGCCGTTCGCGGAACCGCCACCACCGACGTACACAGGCGCCACTATAACGGGCGCGTAGGGCAGAACGCCTGGACCATAAAAGCCGTATCCGAAGGGGCTGTAAAAGGCGCCATTCATGGGCAGCCAGGCATAGCTATTGAATCCGCTGTCCCAATACCAGCCGGGACCATAGCCGCCGGCAAAGCCCAGACCGCCCCAGCCGCCGTAGTTATAGTTGTTCACGGTCACGTTCTTTGCGGTCTGATAACTGGCCGCGGCTTCGTATTCTGACCGCACATTGCTCCAGGCGTATAAATCGTCTTCTTTCTTCCGATCGAACTTCTCGGCCTTCAACTCCGGACCGATTATCGCTTCATGTCCCTTCCCAAGGTCTGTTTTCCGGTCGCCTACGTGGACTTCCGCTTTGCCGTCGATGACCGCCGCAGTCGGAGCCGGATCGGCTGTAAAGCGGTATAGACCTGTCTTCTCAATCACGACCGAACCGCCATGATCGAGCATATTGATGTGATTATCCTTAACCAGATCGTCCACTTCGAGCATAGCTTCGCCGCGCTCCAGTTGGACCTGTATGTCTGTTAAAGATGGCGAGACCATACGAATCTGGCTGTTATCGCCGATACGCAGGAATACCCCTGGCGTCAGGAGCACCTCCGCTTTGCCGGTGACAGTCGATAGAGTGTCGTTTGCATTGAGGAACGTTGACTTCAGCTTAGTGGCCGAAACTGCATGGCCGTCCAGGAACGCGTTCCCTTCGATGTAATTGACCACTCCAGGCCTCGCGGAAATCGTGTAGGCCTGTGGCATCGCGCACATGGCGGTTACAAAGAGCCCGGTCAGGATCTTTGCCGATATTTGCCATACGCGTTTCATTTTTTTTTTAACTCCTTCTATGAAACCTTCCCATCCCTAGTCTTTTGATGCGACCGCGAAGTAAGAAGTTCCCTTGATCGAGGTGAAGCCCCGACAGTATTGTACGTCAATTTCAAGGCGCACAGGCGGCTTTGCGTGTTTAAACGTTTCACGCACCTGCGATACAATCTCCCCCGGGACGGAAATGCCCCTTGACACTCGCACCCATCGACTACGTCAGTCTGGTCATCTATTTCGCATTCGTGCTTGGCATCGGCTGGATGGCCAAGCGGAAGATTGCTACCAGCGAAGATTTTCTGACCTCCGGACGTTCGGTTCCGGTCTGGATTACCAGCCTGGCCTTCATAGCCGCAAATCTGGGCGCGCAGGAAATGATCGGCATGTGCGCTTCAGGGGCAAAATACGGCATCATGACCGCCCAGTTCTACTGGCTCGGCGCGGTACCGGCAATGATCTTCGTGGGGCTGTTCATGATGCCGTTTTATTACGGCAGCCGCGCCCGTAGCGTCCCGGAATACCTGAAGCTGCGCTTTGACGAAAAAACGCGCGGGTTGAACGCGATCACCTTCGCTGTCATGACCATCTTCTCGTCCGGAATCAGCATGTACGCCCTTGGACTGCTGTTTGAGCTGGTGCTGGGCTGGAACTTCACCAACTCAGTGCTGCTGTCGGCGGCCATCGTACTCATCTATACGCTGCTGGGCGGGCTGACCAGCGCCATCTACAACGAGGTGGTGCAGTTTTTCCTGATCGTGCTCGGATTCGCGCCGCTCTCCATCTTAGCGGTCGAAAAGGCAGGCGGCTGGAGCGGTATTTCGGCCCGCCTGCAGCCGGTTATGACGCACACCTGGAAGTACACCACCCACGCCAGCGAGAACCCCATGGGAATAGAGCTTTTCGGCCTGGTGGCGGGTCTGGGATTCGTGCTGTCATTCGGGTACTGGTGTACAAACTTCCTGGTTATCCAGCGCGCTATGGCGGCCGAAACCATTTACGGTGCGCGCCAGACTCCACTCTTTGCCGCTTTTCCCAAAATATTTATGCCCTTTGTGGTCATTCTGCCCGGCGTTGCCGCAGTCGCTCTGATGAGCATGTCCAGCGGCTATACCATTCCGCTGAAGCCGAGCGGCGGGTTCAACTATGACCTGGTGCTGACTACGCTGATGGGGAAGTTTTATCCCGCAGGCATGCTTGGCATCGGGCTGACGGCGCTGATGGCATCGTTTATGTCGGGAATGGCCGGCAATGTCACGGCGTTCAACACTGTTTTCACGTACGACCTGTACCAGAGCTACGTGAAGAAGAACGCCCCGGACGTCCATTATCTTTGGGTGGGTCGAATCACGACGGTGGCCGGCGTGGTGCTCTCCATAGGAACGGCCTTTCTTGCGACTCATTTCAATAACATCATGGACTTCCTTCAACTGGTGTTCGCGTTTGTGAACGCACCCCTGTTCGCTACCTTCCTGCTGGGGATGTTCTGGAAACGTACCACCGGGCACGGCGCATTTTGGGGAATGGTAACGGGTCTTGTGGGCGGCGGCCTAACGCTAGGGCTTACAGTCGCGGAGGGCAAGGGAGGATGGATTTCGCCGGTTCATCAGTTCCCTTCCTCAATGGCGCAGAATTTTTGGATCGCGATCATTGCCTGGTCTGCTTGCTTCATTGTGACGGTCGTGGTTACGCTGTTCACGAAGCCGAAGGCAGCGGGCGAGCTGCACAATCTGGTTTACGGGGTTACGGATCTTCCGCACGAGGAAGGCGCGCCCTGGTACAAGCGGCCGGGACCGCTGGCTATCGTCGTGATTATCGTACTGGTCATATTGAACATCCTCTATTGGTAAGCGACTATGGACGATCTGCGCCGGCCAACCGGCTTTCTATTCGCACTGCTGGGGCTGATTCTGTTGCTATATGGGGTCTTCTCTAGCGCGCGCGCCGAACTGGATGCGAACATCAATGTCAACCTATGGTGCGGCCTGACACTGCTGGTCTTCGGAGGAATCATGCTGTGGCTCTCCTATCGGACGAAATCGTAGCCGGATTCCGGCGGCACTTTCACTCAGACGCAACGCCCAGCGTGTACCGCGCGCCAGGCCGTGTGAACCTGATTGGCGAGCACACGGACTACAATCTGGGCTTCGTCTTCCCAATAGCGCTGGCGATGGCCTGTTTCGCCGCTATCGCTCCGGCCGAGCACGGCAAACTTCGTGTCTATTCGCGGGACATGGAGGACGAATTCAGCATTGCGATAGACGAGATTCCGAGTGCAAAGCCGACCCATCAATGGCACGATTACGTAGTTGGGGTCGCCCGCGAGTTGGCGCGCGCCGGAGTGGCACTCGAGAGTTGCGACATCTGGATCGCGAGCACTGTGCCATCCGGATCTGGCCTCAGTTCCTCGGCCGCGCTGGAAATTGCAACCGCGGTTGCGCTACTTGGTTCGAAGCAGATGAACCCGTTGGAGATTGCGCTTCTGGGGCAAAGGGCGGAATCGGGATTTGTCGGGATGCCCTGCGGCATCATGGACCAGTATGCGTCGGTTTTCGGGCATGCCGGCGCGGCGATTCAGATCGATTGCCGCAGCCTGAACCACGAATACGTGCCGTTGCCGCGAGAGGTGAGCATCATCGCTGTGAACTCCATGGTGAAACACGAATTGGGCACGTCGGCATACCGCGAGCGTGTTGCCGAGTGTCAGGCCGCCCTGGCGGCTATCGGCGAAATCGAACCCGGGATAGAGAGCCTGCGGGACGTCTCGCTCGATTGCTTCGACCGTATCCAGAACAGCATTCCGGATGTGCCCCGGAAACGGGCCCGCCACGTCATTTCCGAGACCCAGCGGGTACTTGATTTCGCGGCCGCCGCGCGGGCCAACGACCTTCGCCAGATGGGCAGCTTGTTCCTCGCTTCGCACCGCAGCATGCAGCACGATTACGAGATCACCTGCGAAGAGATTGATTTTCTGGTCGACACCGCCATCAAGCTGCCGGGCGTATATGGAGCCCGCATGACAGGCGGCGGCTTCGGAGGCTGCACAGTCAATCTTGTCTCGCTGGAGGCCCTGGACAGCTTTCGCGAGACCTTAACACGCGCCTACCGCGAACGCTTCAGCATCACGCCCGCGATTTACGATTGCAAACCGGCAGAAGGCGCAGGGCGGATTTAGCGGCATTGTGGCAGCAAACCTACTTCCCCATCGCCAATAGCCTTTTCTGGTCGTCCGTTATCGCTGCGCTGCCCATCGCCGCACTGCTGTACGCGATCGGGGTGAGGCGCGTAACAGCCTGGAAATCGTCCGTGCTGGGCTTAATCGCCGCGATCGTGGTCGCGTGCGCTGCCTATCGCATGCCAATCGGGCTGGCGGTTAACTCGGCTCTTTACGGCGCCGGGTTCGGCATTTTCCCCATTTTCTGGGTTATCTACTGGGCCATCCTGTTGTACCGGTTGACAGTGGATACGGGTAACTTCGAAATCCTTAAAGAATCCATCGGCCAGCTCACCAGCGATCGCAGCTTGCAGGCACTCCTGATTGCCTTCGCGTTCGGAGCGTTCCTGGAAGGCGCAGCAGGTTTCGGCACGCCCGTCGCGGTAGCGGCAGCAATCCTGGGAGGACTCGGGTTCTCTGCATTCTATGCGGCCGGAATTTGCCTGCTGGCGAACACGGCCCCAGTTGCGTTCGGTTCGCTCGCCATTCCGCTGGTGACGCTTGCGGCGACAACCGGACTTCCGCTCGATGCACTCAGCAAGCAGGTGGGCCGGTTGTGCGCGCCGGTATCGCTCTTTATTCCGGCTTACCTGGTGCTTGTTATGGGAGGCCGCAGCGCGCTCCGCCGGGCTTGGCCTGCCGCACTGGCTTGCGGAGTCAGCTTTGCGGCAACCCAATTCGCTATTTCGAACTTTGTGGGGCCGTACCTGACGGACATTCTCAGCTCGCTTGCGGCGGTGGTTTCCCTCGTTGTGCTGCTGCGCTTCTGGCGCCCCGCCGGAGCCGAACAAAGAGCCGGCACCACTTTCCGCTTTTGGGAACTGGTTCGGGCGTGGTCGCCGTACCTGCTGCTGGTCGTCTTCATTCTGGCGTGGAGCTCGCACGGCATGCAAGCTCTACTGAACCAGGCAAGCATCTCGTTTGGATGGCCGGGCCTTCACAATCAGATTCAGCGGATTCCGCCTGCGGTTGGCACAGCAGGACCGTATGCCGCGATTTACCGATTCCGCTATCTGGCGGAAGCGGGTACCGCCTGCGCCTTCGCGACGATAGCTTCGGCCGGGCTTTTACGCGTCGGCCCGATTCGCTTCATCCGGCTGGCGATCGACTCGGCTGTTCAGCTCAGATTTGCATTCGTCAGTATTACGGCTGTGCTCGCGCTGGCATTCGTTATGAATTACTCCGGCGCGACCGCAACGCTTGGGCTGGCGTTTGCTGCAACCGGCAGAGCCTTCCCATACTTCAGCGCCATGCTGGGCTGGCTGGGCGTGTTTCTGACCGGCAGCGACACCTCTTCCAACGCGCTATTCGGCGGCCTTCAACAGGTGACGGCCCATCGGCTTGGCTTGAGCCCGGTGCTGATGGCATCCACAAACTCGGCAGGAGGAGTGATGGGAAAAATGATCAGCTTGCAGAGCATCTCGGTCGCTGCGGCGGCCGCCGGACTCAAGGCCGAAGAAGAGCCGCGCCTGTTCCGGTTCACGCTGAAACACAGCCTGCTTCTGGCGAGCGTGGTGGGCGGACTTTCGCTGCTGTATGCGTACGTGCGTTAGCCGCCGATAGCGTACATGGGGCGCTGCGGGGCGACGAACGAAGAACGATTGATTTCGTGACCGGCCCACTTCTGCCAAACGGTTGAGCGAACGGCGGCTTCCAGCGCAGCCTCCGATTCCGGCTGTTCCAAAAATGATTTGATGTCCGTTTCTTTGCGGGCGAACAGGCAATTTCGTAGCTTACCGTCAGCCGTCAGCCGCAGGCGATTGCAGTTCGCACAGAAGGGCCGGCTGACGGAAGCAATGAACCCGACCCGGTGTCCGTCTTCGAACTCATATGCCGTCGCGGGCGCACGGGGATCGGCATCGGGAACCGGTGTGAGTGTGCCGAACTCGCGCGACAGCATAGCAATCATGTCATCGGCTGTCAACACGCGATCAAGCGACCAGAGGTGCTGGGCATCCAGCGGCATAAATTCGATGAACCGAACTTCCATATTCCGCTCGCGCGCGAAACGAACTAGCGGGACGATATCCGGTTCGGTAAGCCCTTTGATCGCGACCGCGTTCAACTTGATCCGATGGAAACCGGCAGCAACGGCCCAGTCGATTCCCGCGAGCACGCGAGGCAGCTCATCACGCCGCGTGATGGTTCGGAAGCGTTCGCGGTCGAGCGTATCGAGGTGAATGTTCAGGCGGCGGAGGCCGGCATCGAAGAGCGGCAGCGCGGCGGATGAGAGCAGCACGCCATTGGTCGTCAGCGCCAGATCCCTGATGCCGCGCAAACCGACCAGTCGGGCAATGAGGTCTGGCAGCTTAGGGCGCAGCAGCGGCTCGCCCCCGTCAGCCGGATCTTGTCGATACCAAGCGGCAAAACGACCGAAACGAACCGCAGGATTTGTTCAAAGCTGAGGAGGGATCGGGCTGGTGAAAACTCCGCGCCCGTTTCGGGCATGCAGTAGAAGCAGCGGATGTTGCAGCGATCGGTGAGGCTAATGCGGAGGTCGGAATGAATGCGGCCGAAGGTGTCGACCAACGGCCCTTCGAATGCCCAATCTGCCGCATTCACGGCGCCGAGTTGGACAAGCTCACTCGGAGAAGTAGCCACAATCTTATGATGCAACAGAGGCAAGAGCTGTCGCAGGTGTGAAAACTCGGTTTAGACCCCTAGCCGTCAGAACGGCATGCGCCCCATGCCCTCTTGACATGCCACAGGTCGCTCTGTCATACTCTCCTGTGTGCATTCCACAGGGATCCGTATAAGCGCCGGAAAATCGGAAATTCTCCAGGGCACCCTCGATTTGATGGTTTTGAAAACGCTCCAGGCAATGGGGCCGCTGCACGGCTACGGCATCGCCCGCCGCATCGAGCAAATCAGTGATGAGGCTTTGCAAATCAATCAGGGCACCATTTACGCGTCGCTGGTGCGGCTGATGCAAAAAGGGTGGATTTCCAGTGTGTGGGGCTGCTCGGAAAACAATAGAAAAGCCAGGTTTATTCCATTACGAAGGCCGGGCTTAAACAGCTAACCGCGGAAGAACAGAACTGGGAGCGGATTTCGGCGGTAATTGGCCGATTGCTGCGCCTCTCAGAGCAGGGGTAATGGATGTTCACTTGGATAAGAGCAGCCGCCGTCCGCACTCGCATGTGGCTCTTCAGCCGACAGGCGGACCAAGATTTCGAGTCCGAGATCGAGAATCATCTCGATATGCTTACCAACGACAATATACGGCGGGGCATGATGCCAGATAAAGCGCAGCGTGCCGCTCGCATACGGCTGGGAGGGCTGACCCAACTGAAGGAAAGCAACCGCGAACTCCGTGGTTTGCCAGTAATCGAAACATTCCTGCAGGACTTCCGCTACGCATTTCGGATGATTCGCAAGAGTCCCGGCTTCACCGCTGTCGCTATCGTCACCCTTGCTCTCGGTATCGGCGCGAATACAGCCACTTTCAGTGTAGTTTCCGCGGTGCTCTTGAAGCCGCTGCCCTATCATCCGGAATCCGGCCGGCTGTTCAACGTATTTCAGGAAGAATCGCGAGACGCGACTGTTGAAACCGGATGGTCGTATCTAAACTTTGAAGATTTACGGCAGCAGAGCCGCAGTTTTAGCGAGATGGCCGCGAGTCAACATCACCAGCTCACCTTGACGGGCCGGGGGGAACCTGCGGTCGTAAACACTACGGGCGTGACGCCTGAGTTTTTCTCGCTCTTTGGCGAGAAGCCTCTTGCCGGACGTATCTTTTTTCCAGAAGACGGCAAACCCGGCGCGGCGCCCGTGGTCATACTGAGCGAAGATCTGTGGCGGGGCTCGTTCGGAGCAGATCCGAATGTAATCGGACGCTCCATCAATTTAGATAAGCGATCTTTCACGGTAGTTGGAATTATGCCCGGGACATTTCGCTTTCCCGTGCTCGCGCAGCAGCTTTGGATCCCGCTCGCGCAGGATCCACTGTTCAGAAGCTGGATGGAGCGAAGAGCAGGGCATTGGTTTCAAGTTACCGGCCGATTGAAACCGGGTGTTTCCATTACGCAGGCCCGGGCGGAGTTGGATGCACTCGGCGAGCGCTTCGCCAAGGAATTTCCGGCGGAGAACGGCGGTTGGGTAATCCGCATAGCGACGCTTCAAAAGATGATCGTCGGAGACGTGGAGTCGGCGCTACTTGTGCTCTGGGGCGCCGTCGGCCTGGTGTTATTGATCGCCTGCGCCAATATCGCCAACCTGCTGCTTGCGCGTGCGACTTCCCGCGCGCGCGAGATCGCGGTTCGAGCCACGTTGGGCGCCGGGCGGGCTCGGATTGTTCGCCAGTTACTGTGCGAGAGCGCGGTGCTCGGTCTGCTCGGCGGATTGGCGGGAATAGCTCTCGGTTACGGGGGCGTTCAAGGTCTGAGCTCCCTGCTGCCTCAAAATTTGCCGCGTGTGAACGCAATTCGCATCGACCATTTCGTTTTGGGTTTTGCGCTTCTCCTTTCCGTAGTTGCGAGTTGCTTTTTTGGCTTAGCGCCCGCCCTGATTGTTGCGAATTCCGATCTACAGACCAGTCTCCGCGAAGGCGGCCGCTCGGGCGAGAGCGGAAGAAATCGCCGGGCGCGCAACTTCCTGGCGATCGCCGAAATTGGGCTTGCAATGGTGCTTCTGGTGACGGCCGGTCTTCTCTTACGGAGTTTTGTCAGGCTTATGTCCGTTGACCCGGGGTTCAATGTCCAGCACGTCGTGAGGGCTACAATCTCGCTTCCCCGGTTTGAATATTCGACGCCACGGCAGTGGATTGCTTTTACAGACAAATTGCTGGCGCGAATCCAGGCTGAGCCTGGGCTGCGAAATACGGCGGCCGCGGCTCCCGTGCCGCTGGGCGATGCTTGCGCCACGCTTCCATTCGATATTGTGGGGAGTCCTCCGTTATCGCCGGGCGCGTCCAGAACGGCAGACTACGTCTCGATCAGCCCCGGCTATTTCCGCGTAATGGGAATTCCGCTGGTAGCCGGACGCGTCTTTGACCAGCGCGACACTTTGGCCGCACCGAACGTAGCGGTAATCAGCAAGGCCATGGCTCGCGTTTATTTCCCGAATCAAAACCCCATCGGCAAAGACCTCACATTCGGCCTTCCTCCCGAGGGTGGGGTGGCGCGCCAGATTGTGGGAATCGTGGGTGATGTGCGGGACGCCGCGCTCGGCGTTGCTCCCGGTCCAATCATGTACGTCCCTTATATGCAGGCGCCTTTGTGGGGCACGAGTCTGGTTGTTCGAAGCACTTTGAACACTTCCAGCGTGGCCGCCGCGATTCGACACGATGTGGGGAAAATCGATCATGATCTGCCGGTCACCGATATCGCGAAGATGCCCGACATTGTCGCGGCTTCGGTGTCACAGCCCAGGTTTCGCACGTTGCTGCTTGCACTTTTCGCCGCAATTGCATTGGTGCTTGCCGCAACCGGCATCTTCGGCGTGATTTCTTATTCCGTATCGTGCCGAACTCAGGAAATTGGAATCCGCATGGCGGTGGGTGCCTCGCGTGGCGCAATTCTCTGGATGATTTCGCGCGAAACACTCCTTTTGACCATCACCGGGCTTGCTGCCGGGATAGCGTGCGCGCTCGCGGCGTCTCGTTTGATCGCGCACATGCTGTTCGGCATCTCGGCCGCAGACCCGGTCACGCTCGTGGTTGTCGCGTTGACGCTTCTGGCTGTCGCGGCTCTCGCCGGATACATCCCCGCGCGCCGCGCCATGCGCGTCGACCCAATGGTCGCGCTCCGTCATCAATGAATTGGCTGATCTGCGGTTACTTCAGTGCCAGCATGCGCTCAAGCGGCACCAGCGCGCGCTCCATGATATCGGCTGGCAGCTCAATCCGAGGCTCCAGCGTTTCCAGGCATGCCGATAGTTTCTCGAGCGTGTTCAGCTTCATGTACGGGCATTCGCTGCAGTTACAATTCTCGTTTGCGACGAAATAGAACTTCTTGCCCGGAGACAGTTTCTCGAGCGAATAGCGGACGCCGCTCTCCGTCATCACTATGAACGCTTCGGCAGACTGCTTGGTGCACCAGTCGATAATGGCGGAAGTGGAGCCGATAAAATCGGCCATGCGCAGCACATCGCCCGGGCATTCGGGATGAGCGGCAACCAGAGCATGGGGATGCTCCGCACGCGCGGCAGTAAGACGGCGAGCCGGGAAGGTGGCATGGACAATACAGGCGCCTTGCCAGATGTGCATGTTCTTGCGGCCGGTCTGCTTTTTGACGTAGTTGCCCAGGTTAATATCGGGCAAGAACAGAATCGGCTTCTCGCGCGGAACCGAGTTCACCACAGCCACCGCATTGCGCGAGGTACAGAGAATGTCGCTCTCTGCCTTCACCTCAACCGAGGTATTGATATAGCTGACAATGACATGGTCGGGATTACGACGCCGAAATGCGCGGACCGCTTCAGCCGGACAGCTATCCACCAGGCTGCAACCCGCATTCTTGTCTGGAAGCACGACGACACGTTCGGGGTTCAGAACTTTAGCCGTTTCGGCCATGAACCGCACGCCGCAGAAAGCAATTACCTCGCCTTGGAATTTCTGGGCGATGCGGGCCAGCTCCAGGCTATCTCCCACTGAATCGGCTAGTTCCTGAATCTCGGGTTCCTGGTAATGGTGAGCAAGAATGATGGCACGCCGCCGCTGCTTAACTTCGAATATTTGTTCGGCTATTGTGGGCGCGCTTACCATGCAATTCACTCGTAATCTTCATTTTAGCAGCGAATTTATGGTTCGCCGGGGTACAATCTGATGCAACTTTGAAACCCTTTGGCGGGACTAGAATCTTAACGGGAAAGCGCAGACGTACCTCCGAGTCTGCGATTAGGGGGATATGGGCCGACCGCGAGACGGTCCGCTCCCCCTCCAAATTACTAGAAGCAGCGAGAAATACCCGCCTAAAACTGGAATCGCCCAGTAAAGAAAAGGGAGCCCCGGAGGGCTCCCCTGCATTCAGACTCCCGCCTGAGATTAGAACGTAAACTTCACCTGCGTCTGAATCACGCGGCCCGACACCGCTGAGCCCTGGAAAGAACCATAGGCGCTGGTCGGAGCAGAAACGGTATTCAGAATCGTTCCAAAGGAACCGGAAGTAACGCTGTTGGTTGGCAGGTCAAAATTGGGATGATTCAGGACATTGAACGCGTATGCGCCGATAAGCAGGCGATAGCGCTCGTGAATAGCGAACGTCTTGTTCACGTTGATGTCAGTGTCAAAATAGCCGGGGCCGCGGAAGGCATTGCGGTTAATGTTGCCGAAGTCATGCTGATTTGCGGCAGCGGCAAACTGCGATGCGGTGTAGCACGGAACGTTCGGTGTTGTGCAGCTCCCATAAGCCGAAACCGGGTCGACGAGATCGGCGAGGAAGGTTTGAGTCGCGATGCCGCTGGCATTGGCCACGCCGTTATCGCCGCGAACGGAGGTATTCACTATGCTGAACGGATATCCGCTGTGGAAGAAGACTGTGCCGGCAACCGTCCAGCCTCCCAGTACGCCCCTGGTAAGCCAATTATGGAAGTACGAAACCGGAACGGTGTAGACGTAATTCGCATTCAGAGAATGGCGAACGTCGTAATCGGCATTGCTGTAATTCAGAGTTCTCAGGCTAATGGGGCTAATCTGATAGCGCAGACTGACCGCGGTATCGGCATTGAACGGTTCCAGGCAACTGTTGGAGCAGGTATCCAGCGCATGGCTCCAGGTGTAAGAAAAGCTGCCCGTGAAATTCGAGCTCATTCTCCACTGGAACGCACTCACCAGGCCGTTGTAGTTAGACCACCCTTGGCTGTTCAGTTCGCGAATTTCACCAAAACGCGCATCCGGAGCGGAGGTTGGCAGAGCCTGGAAACCCGTCGCGGAGTACGCGTTCGAGAACAGATTCTGATTGATTTCCTGGTATCCTTTGTTGCCGACATAGTTCATCGAAAACATGTACCTGGGGCTGAGGGCCTGTTGCAGTTCGAAGTTCCATTCGTAGTATTTGGGGTTATACAGCCGGTTAGCAACGGTGTTGAAGTTCGGCTTCTTGAAACCAGGGACTAGCGTGCTCAGTTGTGCCACTGTCGCGCCGTTTGCAAAGCCGTTCCGGAAAGCAGCATTGGAGTTCGCCACTGCGGCAAATGCACTATTCGGGTCGTTGAGGGCGACCAGGCCGGCGCTTGTCGTAAAGCTTGCGACTGCGGGGGAGTTGGTGATCAGGCGGTCGGCAATCAGGCCTTGATACAGATCCGAGAAGATGCCGAAGCCGCCGCGAATAACAGTGGAACCAGTCGCATTGTAGGCAAAGCCAATGCGCGGCGCCGTAACGACCGGTTCTACGCTTGGGAACGCTTCTTTAAGCCCGGTTTGAATGACCGAGTTGTAGGGCGTCGTTACCGAGTGGTTGACCTGCGCGAACGGCTGGCCCACTAATTCGTTGAAGCAGCCTGCCGTACATTTGATATTGCTGTTGCGATCTAGCCGCAAGGCCAACGTCAAAGTAAGATTGGGGCGAACCTTCCACTCATCCTGTCCGTAAAAGCCAGCGCTATACAGCGTCAGCCCTTCGGCTCCGATACTGGAAAAGGCTTGCGCGTAGGTTGAGCCGTTCGCCAGCGAACCGTCGAGGAAATCGGTCATCGAATTAAACGTAAACAGGCCGCTGGTGTTGCTGCCGTAGGCATAAGTGCTGATAAAGTTCTCTCGGATGTTGGTCCCGAATTTCACGGTATGCTTACCAAGGTTCCAGGAGTAGTCATCCACGAGCTGCCACTGCCTAACCTTCCGGCCCTGGGGATAAGCGTTATCGGAGCCGCCGAGATTGGTGTAAGGGGCGCCGTCGTTAAAGGCGAAAGTTGTGGGAAAGACTTTCAACGCCGCTGCCAAATCCGGGGGACCGAAGATTGCGGTGTAGTACGAGGCCGAAAGCAGCAACTGGTTCACCATGCTGGCTCCAATCACCCTGGTATAGCCGAATTGGCCGCCGTATGAAGGCTGCACGCTATTAGCATTGAAGGCGGGGTTAATGGCGTCCGTACCGGTGGCCTGAACGCCGTGATCAGTGTTGTAGCGAAAGTAAACGCGATCGTTGTTGCTGATGTTGTAATCGACTCGTGCCGCCATCAGCCACTCGGTGTTGAGGTTATTAACGGTACTGCGGAACGTGGCCGCGCAGGGCCGGGTTGTGCCAAAGCCGGCGCTATAAGCCGCCAGAGCGCCAGGATCGGTAGGTTTGCCCGCGCTAATGATGTCACCACACCCGAGATATGGATCTTGAGCAGCCGTCAGCGGGGTTGCCCGGCTAGTACCCGATGAGCCCGCATACAAACCCAGCGCTGTAGTGTAGAACGGAGCAGCGGCCGGATTCGTGGCGGCGATGTTCTTCGAGACGAAATTGGAGAAGTCGCTAGTCGGTATGTACACAGGTCCGCCGCCAGCCAGGACGTAACGGAGCCCTTCATTGTCGAGGAAGAAGAATAGCTTGTTTTTCAGAATGGGACCGCCGATGGAATCCGCCCATTCATTGGAAATCGAAAACGGACGAGCGGTACCGGTGGAATTGTTGAAAAAGTCGTTCGCGTTCATCACCCGGCCGTTGTAAAACCAAGCCGCGTTTCCATGAAACTGGTTGGTGCCCGACTTGGTGACGTAATTCACGTTGGCGCCGGCCTGCCGGCCGTACTGGCCGGTATAGCCATTGAGAACCACCGCCGCCTCCGAAATCTCATTCGAACCGAGCGTCAGATTGCTGGCCCCGGAGTTGTTGAGATTGAGGTACGGGTCCATGTTGTCGTTGCCATTGATAGTAAACAGGTTGGAGACGCCCGGAAGACCGAAGGCGGAAAAACTGCCATACCCTGCCCCGGTGCTGATAGTCACGCCTGGAGCGGTGAACGCATACGCGGTCATGTCATTGCCAGGCGCGGGCAAGTTCTCGAGCTGGTTCGAGTTGAAAGTGGTCGCCAGATTGGCATTATCACTCTGGACCAGCGGAACTGTTTCGGTCACCTGAACGACCGTTTTCGAGCTCTCGGGCTGGAGCACAAGGTCGACCGTACTCACCTGGCCGATGGAGACCTGGACTCTGCCCACGTCAGACTTCAGGCCGGGAGTTGAGGCGGAAATTTCATAGTGACCTGAGGGCAGAGTGCTAAAGCGATACTCCCCAGACGAGTTTGGGGTCGCGGTGCGGGTTTCGCCCTTATCCAGGTTTCTCAAGGTCACGGTCGCAGTCGGAATGATGGCTCCGGTCGGATCCTTCACTGTTCCGGTGATATCACCGGTGGTTATGGTCTGGGCGAAAAGAGTAGTCGCCGCAAAAAACGCAACTGCCGCAAGTCGATTCCGTAGCATAATTGTTCTCCTGTATTACGTAGATGGCCGGGTAAGGACACCGTTAGGGCCGTAACGAGCAATCGATGCGCCAATGGCTGATCTGGACGAAGGTCCCGTAAGTGTAAGACAAATGTTTGGTGTAGAGGCAAAGTAGTACAGGTTTTTGGAGTTTCACATGCTCCTGATTCTATTCCTTGGAGATTGAACCCTGCCGGAACTTTGAAGTCGGGCATGGGACGCTCCGCAGATTTTAGTTTCCATTTCAGCCTGACGTGGGATACCCTAGTATCTAGATGGACAAAGCACCCTCGGCCGTCGAAAGCGCCAAAGTTGCCAGTCGCTATCTCCGGGGTACGCTAGGAGAGGAACTCAGCAACCCTGAAACGCTTTTTTCGAAGCCGGCAATTGGGGTTCTGAAGTTTCACGGCATTTACCAGCAGGACGATCGCGATTTGCGCAAGTCCGGGGGAAAACAGTACTCGGCGATGGTGCGGGTGGGCGTTCCTGGCGGGCTGCTAACTCCGGATCAATACCTCACGCTGGACCGTCTGGCTGACATTGGCGACGGGACTCTGCGCATCACCACACGCCAGGATATTCAATTTCATTACGTGCCGAAACTGCGCTTGCACGAGTTAATTCGCGGCGTGAATGAGAGCTATCTGAGCACACTGGCCGCGTGCGGCGATGTGGTGCGCAATGTAATCTCTTGCCCCGCGCCATTCGAAAGCGATCAGCGCCAGGAGCTGTTTCCGATAGTCAAGTTTATTTCCCGCAGTTTGAAGCCGAAGACGACCGCTTATTACGATATTTGGATCAACGGCGAACGGGCTGTAAGCGCCGAGGAGGAAGCGGAGGTAGAACCCTTATACGGAGCTTCATACTTACCGCGGAAGTTCAAGATAGGCTTTGCATTTCCGGGTGACAACACGACCGATATTTACGCCAACGACGTCGGTGTTGTGCCGCATTTTGAGGCCGGAAAACTGGCCGGATTCACCATTCTGGCGGGTGGCGGCATGGGACAGAGCGCCGGGGTCAAAGATTCACACCCGCGCCTCGCGGACCCCATCTGCTCGATTGGCCCCGATCCTGAAGAACTGTTGGAGATTGCAAGCGCAATCGTCACGATTCATCGGGACTTCGGTAATCGTTCCAACCGCCGCCTGGCGCGCCTGAAGTATGTGATGGACGAATGGGGACCAGCTAAATTCAAGCAGGAGTTGGAAAAGCGTGTCGGACGCCAGCTTGCACCGCCACACTCTCTAACCTGGACGCGCTCCCATGACTACCTGGGGTGGCACCGTCAGGGCGTCGACTCGGAGGGACGCCCGATATGGTTTACAGGTGTCCGAATCATCAGTGGACGGGTTAAGGACTTCGATGCAGAGCGGCGCATTCGAACTGGTTTACGAACCGTGGTCGCGAAGTATCGGCTCGAAGTTCGCCTGACCTGCCAGCAGAACCTCTATTTAAGCGGCATCGCCGACACGGACCGTGAGCCTATCGCCGCTCTCTTGCGTGAATACGGAATCGCGGAGCCCGAAGCGCTACCGCCGGTTTTGCGCCATGCTATTGCCTGCCCGGCTCTACCCACCTGCGGCCAGGCTATTACCGAATCGGAGCGCATCATGCCCGAAGTTGTCGCTGAGATTCAGGCTGAATTGGATGCCCTCGGGCTCCGGAAAGAAGTCGTGCATTTGCGGACCAGCGGTTGTCCGAACGGCTGCTCCCGCCCCTATACGGCTGAGATCGGAATCGTAGGCGCAAGCGTCGACATGTACTCCATTTATCTAGGAGCTTCACCGCTGGGCACACGCCTGGGCACCTTGTTTGCAAAGAATGTAAAACGCGAACAGATTCCAGACCGCCTTCGTCCGGTAATCGAGCACTACAGGGATTCGCGCCGATCGGGCGAGAGCTTTGGAGACTTCTGCCACCGGATCGGCATTTCGGCCCTGCAGGAAGTGGCGACCTGCGAAGCGGCGTAGACAAATCAGCAGCACCTGCCAAGTCACTGAATTGACGGCTAAAAGGGGCTCTTGCCCTGTGCCGCCGCAGTCAGTCCAATAGCGAGGGCTGCTCCCGCTGTGATTCCGATTACCCAATACAGGATCTTCCTGTCGGAATGAACTTTTTTGGGAGAGCTGGCGCGACCGTTCTGCCGAAACGCGATCTTCGTCGCCGCGGTCACCGGAGTAACGAGCATCGGAGGCCGTAGACTCGTGGCATTGTCGATCACGCCGATTGCCGGGGGAGCACCAGCCGAATACGCAGGAGCCGATAGCAGGGCTGCCGCGAGAAGCACGCTGGTCAAGAAGTTGCGTCGCATGTTTCCTGACGATGCTATCACCTCCAGATCCTCAACGGTATCCGGCCGCTTGCAGCTCAAACAGCTCGGCATATTTTCCTCCGAGCGCGACGAGCTGACCGTGGGAACCCTGCTCGGCAATGCGTCCGTTTTCCAGAACCAGAATGCGATCCGCCATGCGCACGGTTGAGAACCGATGCGAGATAAGCACGGCCATCTTGCCGGCGGTCAAATCCGCGAAGCGCTGGTAGACTTCAAACTCAGCCCGGGCATCCAGACTGGCAGTCGGTTCGTCCAGAATCAGGATCTGCGCATCGCGCATGTAGGCTCGCGCCAAGGCGATCTTCTGCCATTGTCCGGTGGACAAATCGACGCCGCCTTCGAAGCGTCTGCCCAACATTTGCTGGTACATTTTGGGCAGTGCGCCGACCACTCCGGCTGCCAGACTCTTCTCGGCGGAGTTTTTCAAACGAATCTCATTTCGGAGCTCTTCGATACGGCCAACGCCAATATTTTCAAAGGCCAGCATGTCATATCTCATGTAGTCCTGAAATATGATCCCAATTTCGTGCCTGAGGTCATCTACGGCGTATTCCCGGAGGTCGACCCCATCTAGCAGAATGCGACCGGCGCTAGGATCGTACAGTCGGGCAAGCAGTTTCACAAGCGTTGTCTTCCCTGCCCCGTTCTCTCCCACTAGCGCAATTCGCTCATCGGGATAGAATCGGAAACTAACGTTCGATAACACCCACTTTTCGGAGCCGGGGTAGGCAAATGACACGTTTTCAAATTCGAAGCCATTCCGGATCGGCCTGGGCGCCGGTAGCGCGTTCGGCGGCGAGAGGATGGTAGGGTTCGTTTGGAAAAAATCGAATAAGTCTTTAATGAACAATGCTTGTTCGGAAACGCCCACCAGTCCGGAGACCAAACTCTCCATGATGGTACGTGCACGAGAGAACGCACCGACCATAAGAGTTAAGTCTCCGACACTCAGTATTCCCGCGAGTGCCCGCAGAATAATCAGAGCATAAGCGGCATAGTAGGCCCCAGTGGGTAGCAGATTCAGAAGGGTGCCATGCAGGGCGCGATGAATCGCCAGGTGCTTGTTCTCGTCGTAGAATCGCTCAAAGAGCACGCGCGAACGGTCGGCCAGGTATTGGCCGAGTCCAAAGATCTTGATCTCCTTGGCGCTCTCGTTGCTGGCGCCGAGATAACGAAGGTAATCCAGTTCCCGTCGCTCCGGCGTGTACCGGTAGAGCATGGAGTAGTTCAGCATGGCGAAGCGGGTCTCGCCGAGAAAGACCGGAACCGTGGCCGCCATAAGCAGCACCAGCAGCCAGGGATAGAAGAAGACGACTGCCGAAAGGAGCGTGAGAAGCGTGAGAAGCTGCTGTGCCATGCCAGCCAGGCCCGCAAGCATGCCCAGCCGCGCCGTAGTTTGCCGCCGGGCCCGCTCCATTTTGTCGTAAAACACTGGATCTTCGAAGGAAACCAGGTCAAGCGAGGTGGCATGCTCCATAAGCTTGATGGTGACCAGATTAGTAAAGCGATCGCCCAGCAGGCTATCGACCAGAGAAATGAAGCGCGCCAGCGTATCGGAGCCAATAGCCAATAAAAGCTCCAGAATGAGCAGCTTCCAAATAGTTGAGCGATCGACATGTTGGTGCCGGATGGCGCGAACAACCAGATCGATAATGAGCTTCGAAATCCAGAGCGTGGCGAGCGGGAAGAGCGCCGCAACGCATCGCAATACGAGCGTACTGATGGTAAGTGGCCGGCTGGTCTCCCAGACCATCCTGAGCAGCGGCGGAACATTCCGGAGCGCCTGAAAGCGCTCCCGCCAGGTTTGCGGCGGCTCCGAAGCCTTGGGCGGAACCGGTCTCATAACCGCAAGCGATGGGCCAAAGAAAAATGCTCATTCTCGCGAATGAGCATTTTTCTTCCTGTTACCAGGCCCCTGGCTGTCCAAGGGTTACGTTTGATGGGAGAATCAGATCCGACGGCATCGCAACCGCCAAAACCTGTTTGTGATTGGAGTGTAGGGCCAGCGGGGGGTGAAGTCAAGGGCATTTTTCCCGGGTCAGTTTGCAGACTGTAAGTACCGCTATACAAATCATTTACCGGCCAACTTGTTTTTCCATCAATTGTGCAAAAGTGCTGCTTTTGCTGTGGAAAAGCGTGCAGGGCTGCAGACTAAATGCCATAGAGTCAGAGATTTGCATAAAAAGACTGATCAGTCGCCAGTCAGGTGCAAAGTAGTCATGGCCTCATCGGCTTCGAGTGTCCCGTAACGCCTGCGATAAATTCGCATCCCGGCATACATCAATCCGGCTGCCAGACAGATGGCCGAAAGCAGAATGCTTAAGTACATGATGTTGAGCAACAACTGATATAGCGGCTTGATAGGACCCGGAGGCGGCGTATCGTCCCAGGTAACCTTTGCCTCGTATTGCACACGGCTCAAGAGCGCATTGGCCTGTTCATCGGTGGCGGGTCCGTAGACAACAGCGACTAAAACATCCGAGCGCTTCACTTTCGCGCCTGGTATCAGTCTGAACCGCTCCGTATTCAATCGCGCCATCTCGGGAGTGGCGTAGTAGAAGAGCGCCAAATGAACCGGAGTTTTAGTCTTGCCGACGTGGTATTGCGCGATTTGCGCTTCCGCGCCCTCGAAGCCAGGTTTTGCCTGCGCCAACTCGGGAGCGAACGCCTTCAGCGATGCCGGGCCCAATACATATCGCGCGGAATCCGGAACAAGGCCTTGCGTGGGCAGAAAACTCAGGATTGCAGGCAGCGAAGTTTCACGCCGGTTTGGCAGAGCGTTGAGCGTTGCGCCCACTTGTGCTTTGTCCGGCTTTGCGCCTTCGAACGCGATGACGTAGTTGTAATCGGAGATAACCGTGCGGGTCCGGTCCTGGGTGCAGAACGGCGCTAGATCACACGGTTTTCCTTCGGGCGAGCGAAGCCATTCCCAGGCAGCCAAAGCGCCGGTGAGATCTTTCATCTGATACGTCGTGATCGTCAGTTTGCCCTGCGTGGCCGTATCCACATGAAGAAGGCCATATTCACGCCACAGGGATTGGTCGTCAGCTAATAGCGATGACGCGAGGAACAAACAAGCAAGTCCTACGCCGCGGCGCCATGACATTTTTTGTACTTCTTTCCACTGCCGCATGGACACAGCTCATTGCGGCCTACTTTAGGGCCTTTGTTGCTGACCGTCTTCGATTCTCCGGCGCCATCGCCGTTTGACAATTGCAGCTCGGCCAGCTCCTTATCTTTTCGACGCTGAATGTTCCTGGTAAGATCCAAAACCGACTGCTGAGCCTCGTGCTGTTTGGTCTCCAGCTCGGCCTGCGATATCTCTAACTGCCGCTGCGTCCCGTTGCCGTCGAAATCTTCGTCTTCCGGCTCCTCCGGCTCAGGATACGGCAGCGGGGGCATGCCGGTCTCAATGCGCATGAAGTAGAGGTACTTGATGGTCTCGTCTTCAATGCGATCCATCATGTCCTGAAACATGGTGAAGGATTCCTTCTTGTACTCGATGAGCGGATCCTTTTGTCCGTAGCCGCGCAGCCCGATGCCTTCCTTCAAGTGGTCCATCGAGAGCAAGTGGTCTTTCCACTGGTTGTCGACCACGTTGAGCATGATGATCTGCTCGGCTTGCCGCAGATTGTCGGGCCCGATCATGCGCTCCTTTTCGTCGTAGCGTTCAATCAGCAGATCGGTCACTTTCTGCTCAACATCCCGGCGATTCAAACCGGTCAATTCGTCGAGATCGAGCTTCGCGCCAAACTGATTCAGCACCGCCGTCTGCAGCCCGGGCAGGTCATATTGGTCATATCGCGAGTGTTCCGGACAGAACTGATCGATAAAGCCGCCCAGGATACCGCGCACGATATCCAGAATCCGTTCTTTCTGGTTTTCGCCTTCGAGCAACTGGCGGCGCATGCTGTAAACAGCCTGGCGCTGCTTATTCATGACATCGTCGTATTCGAGGACGTGTTTGCGCGACGCAAAATGCTGCGCTTCGACGGCCTTCTGCGCCGCCGCAATGCGCTTGGTAATCAGGCGCGATTCAATTGGGACATCCTCTTCCATGCCGAGCCGCAGCATCAGCCTTTGCATGCGCTCGCCGCCGAAGACGCGCAGCAAATCGTCCTGCAGCGAAAGATAAAAGCGCGAACTGCCGGGATCGCCCTGCCGTCCCGCGCGTCCACGTAACTGGTTATCGATACGCCGCGATTCGTGCCGTTCCGTTGCCACAATGTGCAAGCCGCCCAGCGCGATCACTTCCTCGCGCTCAGTTTCCAGCTCGGACGTCACTTCGTTTCTGATCTGCTGCAGTTCATCCGGCGGCAGCATATCCGGCGTCTTGCCGTACTTCTTGAGGCGATCTTCCAGCAGAACGTCTGGATTGCCGCCCAGCAGAATATCGGTTCCGCGGCCGGCCATGTTGGTGGAAACCGTCACCGCGCCTTTGCGGCCCGCCTGCGCGACGATATGGGCCTCGCGCTCATGATTCTTAGCGTTCAGCACCTCATGCTTCACGCCCATCTTCTTCAAGATCCCCGCGAGCTTCTCCGATTTTTGGACAGAGATGGTGCCGACCAGAACCGGCTGGCCCTTTTCGTTAAGCGCCTTGATCTCTTTGGCTGCGTTCCGGAACTTCTCTTCTTCGGTGCGATATACAACGTCCGGATTTTCAAGCCGGATCAGGGGCTTGTTCGTCGGGATTACGGTAACGTCCAGGTTGTAGATCTTGCTGAACTCAGCCGCTTCGGTATCCGCCGTTCCAGTCATTCCGGAAAGCTTCTTGTACATGCGGAAGAAGTTTTGGAACGTGACGCTGGCCAAGGTTTGCGTTTCGCGCTCGATCTTCACGCCTTCGTGAGCTTCCACAGCCTGGTGCAGGCCGTCGCTCCAGCGGCGTCCGGGCATGAGGCGGCCGGTGAACTCGTCGACAATGATCACCTGGCCTTCCTGCACTACGTAATCGCGATCGCGTTGATATAGGATATGCGCGCGCAGCGCCTGCTGCACGTGATGGTTCATCTCGATGTTCGCCGGATCGTAGAGGTTTCCGGTGTTGAGAAGCTTCTCAACTTTCAGCACGCCCTCTTCGGTCAGCGCGACACTGCGATGCTTCTCGTCCACGGTAAAGTCCCCGGTGGTGTACGACTGCCCGGGTTCTTTGCCTTCGATGACTTCGCCGCGTTCGAGAAGCGGAATGATCCGGTTGACGCGATAGTACTTGTCCGTGGATTCTTCGCTGGGCCCCGCGATGATGAGCGGGGTGCGTGCTTCGTCTATCAGGATGGAATCGACCTCGTCGACAATGGCGAAGTTGAAATCCCGCTGGACGTAGTCATCCAGGCGAAATTTCATATTGTCGCGCAGATAGTCGAAGCCGAACTCGTTGTTCGTGCCGTAGGTAATATCGGAGCCGTACGCTTCGCGCCGCTCCTGATCGTCCAAATCGTGAACGATGGTGCCGACCGTGAGCCCCAGAAAGCGGTGAATCCGGCCCATCCACTCCGAGTCGCGCCGGGCCAGGTAATCGTTCACGGTCACGATGTGAACGCCCTTGCCTCCCAGCGCATTCAGATAACTGGGCAGGGTGGCAACCAGCGTCTTGCCTTCGCCGGTCTTCATCTCGGCGATGCGCCCGCGGTGCAGGGTAATTCCGCCAATGAGCTGAACATCGAAGTGGCGCATGTTCAAAATGCGCCGCCCCGCCTCGCGGCAGACCGCAAACGCTTCTATAAGGATGTCGTCAAGGGTGGCGCCGTTCGCGATGCGCTGTTTGAAATCCTGCGTCCTGGCCGCCAGATCGGCATCGGAGAGCGCCTGCATCTGAGGCTCGAGATCGCTGATCGCCGCCACCATTGGCCGTATCCGTTTGATCTCGCGATCATGTTTGGTGCCAAAAACCTTGGCGAGCGTACCTTCGAGCATAGATGGACGTGGGTTTACTACCAGTGTAACTGGAAGAAGGCGTTTCGGGCTGCTAACAATTTTGCGGGTGGAGCGCGACCTACACCGCGAAACTCTTGCCGCAACTGCAGCTTCGTTTCACGTTCGGGTTATGCCAAACGAACGAGCTTTCCATGAGCGACGAGGTGAAATCGAGAGTCAAGCCGTCCAGGAACGGATAGCTCTTCGGGTCCACATAAATGCGGACACCATCGAATTCCAGAACGCGATCAGTCGGTTTCGGCTTTGGGTCGAGCCGGAAAAGATAGCTCATACCAGTGCATCCACCGCCTTGAACACCGAGCCGGAGACCCCCCGGGCAGTTGTGCTTGGTTAGTAGCTGACTGATCCGCTTGACCGCATTTTCAGTGACCTCAATCATGACTTTCTCCCTTCAGTATAGTCAATCTTGACTGAAAGGTACAGATTAGCTAGCCTTAAAGTGAAGACGTTCCCATGGCCACACAACTTACCTCGATCGAGACGCTCGCGAACCAGGAATATAAATGGGGATTCATCACCGATATCGATGCCGATACGGTTCCCGCTGGCCTTAATGAAGACATTATCCGCTTGATTTCAGCCCGGAAAAGCGAGCCGCAATTCATGCTCGAATGGCGCTTGAAAGCGTATCGGCAGTGGCTCAAGATGAAAGAGCCAACCTGGGCCAATGTCCATTATCCACCAATCGATTATCAGGGAATCATCTACTACTCGGCGCCGAAGGCGAACAAAAATGGCCCGAAGAGCCTGGATGAAGTCGATCCGGAGCTGCTCGCGACTTACGAAAAGCTTGGCATCCCGCTTCGGGAACGCGAGCTGCTTGCTGGCGTAGCGGTTGACGCCGTGTTCGACAGCGTGTCGGTAGCCACGACGTTCAAAGGAAAGCTTTCCGAATTGGGCATCATTTTCTGCTCATTCTCAGAAGCGGTCCAGGAACACCCGGAACTCGTTCGGAAATACCTCGGCACCGTGGTGCCCCACTCGGATAATTTTTTTGCGGCGTTGAATGCAGCGGTGTTCAGCGACGGCTCATTCTGCTACATACCGAAGGGCGTGCGCTGCCCGATGGAGCTATCCACTTACTTCCGTATCAACGCGAAGGGCACCGGCCAGTTTGAGCGCACACTCATCATTGCCGACGAAGGGGCCTACGTCAGCTATCTGGAAGGCTGCACCGCGCCGATGCGCGACACCAACCAGTTGCACGCCGCTGTGGTCGAATTGGTTGCGCTCGATAATGCGACCGTCAAGTATTCGACCGTTCAGAACTGGTATCCCGGCGACAAAGAAGGCAAGGGCGGTATTTACAACTTCGTCACCAAGCGCGGCAAATGCCTTGGAGTGAACTCCAAGATCTCCTGGACCCAGGTTGAGACCGGCTCCGCAATCACCTGGAAATATCCGGGCTGCCTGCTGATCGGCGATAACTCTGTTGGGGAGTTCTACTCGGTCGCGCTGACGAATAATTACCAGCAGGCCGACACCGGAACGAAGATGATCCACGTGGGCAAGAATAGCCGCAGCACCATCGTTTCGAAGGGCATCTCGGCGGGCCACGGCCAGAACACCTATCGAGGCGCGGTGAAAATTCTCAAGGGCGCGGCGGGCGCGCGCAATTATTCGCAGTGCGACTCCATGCTGCTGGGCGACAAATGCGGCGCGCACACGTTTCCGTATCTCGAAGTGAAGAACACCTCTTCGAGCGTGGAGCATGAAGCGTCCACTTCCAAGATTGGCGAAGACCAGATTTTCTATTGCCGCCAGCGCGGCATTTCAACCGAGGACGCCGTGGGCATGATCGTGAACGGCTTTTGTAAAGAGGTTTTCCGCGAACTGCCGATGGAGTTCGCGGTCGAGGCGCAAAAACTGCTGGGCGTCAGTCTGGAAGGTAGCGTTGGATAGCAAAAAAGGTCAGGTGGGAGAAAGAAGCTTGAAAAGTCCGATTCTGGAGATCAGGAACCTGCACGCGAAGGCAGGGGAAAAAGAGATTCTGCGAGGCATTAATTTAACTGTTTTTCCGGGAGAGGTGCATGCCATCATGGGGCCGAATGGCTCCGGCAAAAGCACTCTAGCGCAGGTACTCGCCGGCCGCGATCTTTACCATGTCACGGAGGGCGAAGTTCTTTACGAAGGCCAGGATCTGCTCGCACTGCAGCCAGAGGAACGCGCGCAGCAGGGTATTTTCCTCGCCTTTCAGTACCCGGTGGAGATTCCGGGCGTGAGTAATCTCTATTTTCTTAAAGCAGCGCTGAATGCCATTCGCAAGAGGAAGGGCGAACCGGAGCTGGACGCCATGGACTTCCTCGCCCTGGTGCGCCAGAAGATGGCGCTGATGGAGATGGATGAGACCTTGCTCAATCGCGCCGTCAACGCCGGTTTTTCGGGCGGCGAAAAGAAACGGAACGAGATTTTTCAGATGGCGGTGCTCGAGCCCCGGCTGGCGCTAATGGATGAGACTGATTCCGGCCTGGACATCGATGCTCTCAAGATCGTCGCCCAGGGCGTGAACGCGCTTCGCAGCCCGGACCGCGCCATCGTTCTTATTACCCACTACCAGCGGCTGTTGAACTACATCGTTCCCGACTATGTTCACGTTCTTGCCGAAGGCCGGATCGTGAAATCGGGCGATAAGTCTCTGGCTTTGGCGCTGGAAGAAAGCGGTTACGTGGGAATCGAGGAATTGGCGGAGACGGTGCAATGATCGCAACGATGGTCTCCGATCTGACGGACATTCGCAAGCGGGCCACGGAACGCTTTGAGGCGCACGGCTTCCCTACCACGCGCGAGGAAGAATGGCGGTTCACCAGTGTTGCGCCAATCGCCAAAGCCGATTTTCCCGTAGCGGCGCCGAAGGTCAGCGGGCATAGCCTGCGCGCCGCGCTGGAACGCGATCCTCAACTGATCGAAGAGCACCTGGGCCATTACGCCAGTTACAACGACAATCCCTTCGTTGCGCTGAATACCGCCAATTTCGAAGACGGCGCATTCCTGCAAATTCCCGCGAATACCGTTGTCGAAGAGCCGCTATGGATCGATTTCACGGCGGTCCCGGACCGGGCAACTCACCCGCGCAATTTGATTGTTGTCGGCGCTGGTAGCCAGGTTCGGATTGTCGAGAGATATAGGGGCCGCGGCTCGTATTTCACCAACGCCGTTACAGAGATCGTGGTTGGCGAGAACTCGATCGTCGAACACGTCAAGTTGGAAGAGGAGAGCCCGGATGCGTTCCACGTCGCGACCATTCAGGTACACCAGGCACGCGATTCTAATTTCAAATCGCATAACATGTCGCTCGGCGGCCTGCTGGTGCGGAATGATGTGAATGCGGTCCTCGCGACGGGCTGCGAGGGCACCTTGAATGGTCTCTATCTCGTGAACGGCAAACAACACGTAGATAATCACACCGCGCTCGATCACGCTGCCCCGCATGCTGCCAGCCATGAGCTATACAAAGGCATTCTTAGCGGCGCATCCAGTGCCGTGTTTAACGGCAAGATATTTGTGCGCAAAGATGCGCAAAAAACGGATGCGAAGCAGACCAATAAGAACCTGGTGCTGTCCGAAAACGCCACCATCAACACCAAGCCCGAGCTTCAAATCCTGGCCGACGATGTACGCTGCACGCACGGCGCAACCATTGGGCAGCTTGATGAAGAAGCGCTGTTCTATCTGCGCGCCCGGGGCATCGGCAAGACCGAAGCGCTCGACCTTCTGATCTATGCATTTGCCCGCGACGTGATCGACCGCATCGGCATTCCCGCCATCCGCGAGTATCTTGAAAAAGCCCTGTTTGAATCTCTGACGCGTTCGCGCGAGTTTGCGGAGGCGGTGTGATAAGCGCTCCCGCTGAAGTCCTTCATTCCCCGGCTGTCCTGAACGTGGAGCGGATTCGCGAAGACTTCCCCATTCTGCGCGAAAAGATCCATGGGAAGCCGCTCATTTATCTCGATAATGCCGCGACCACCCAAAAACCAAAGGCGGTCATCGATTCGCTCGTCGATTACTACTCGCATTACAACGCGAACGTACATCGCGCCGTACACTTGTTGAGCACCCGGGCGACCGAAGCGTGTGAACGCACTCGGGAAAAAGTTCGCCGCCTTATCAACGCGCCCTCGACGAATGAGGTCATCTTCGTTCGCGGCACAACTGAAGCGCTGAATCTTGTCGCACAGACTTATGGGCGTCAGAACATCAACGCTGGCGACGAGGTGCTGATCTCCGGCCTGGAGCATCACTCAAACATCGTTCCGTGGCAGATGCTCTGCGCTGAGAAACAGGCGCGGCTGCGTGTCGTTCACATTGACGACCGCGGCGTAATTCCGCTCGATCAATTCGAGAAGGCGCTGAACGAGCGCACTCGCCTGGTTGCTCTTGCGCACGTTTCGAATGCTCTTGGCACGGTAAACCCGTTAGCCCACATGATTGAAATGGCTCACCGCCGGAACGTTCCCGTGGTTGTCGACGGCGCGCAGGCTGTGCCGCACATGCCGGTTGACGTGGGCGCGCTGAATGCGGAGTTCTACGCCTTTTCAGGCCACAAGCTTTTCGGTCCAACAGGGATCGGCGTTCTGTATGGCAAGGAAGCGCTGCTTGAGGCCATGCCGCCGTTCCAGGGCGGCGGCGACATGATACGCTCGGTCACTTTCGAGAGGACCGAATACAACGTTTTGCCGTACAAATTCGAGGCTGGCACGCCGGATATCGCAGGCATAGTCGGTCTCGGCGCGGCGATCGATTACGTTAACAGTATCGGTCTGGACGCAATCGCAGCATATGAACATGAGCTGCTGGAGTATGCGACGGCAGCCGTTTCTCAATTGAAAGGCGTTCGGATCATCGGAACCGCGCCGCAGAAAGCCAGCGTAATCTCGTTCGTTGTGGATGGCGCACACCCGCACGACGTGGGCACCATTCTGGATGAGGAAGGTATCGCGGTGCGAACCGGCCATCACTGCGCCCAACCCGTGATGGACCGCTTTCAAATCGCCGCCACGACGCGAGCTTCGCTAGCCTTTTACAACACGGCCTCGGAAGTGGATGCGCTGACTGCCGGAATCCGCAAAGTACAGGAGTTCTTTTCGTAGTGTCAAACCTGCACGATCTCTATCAGGAAACCATTCTTGACCACAGCAAGCGGCCCCGCAACAAAGGCGCGCTTGCGCAGGCAACGCACAGCGCCGAAGGTTACAACCCGCTGTGCGGTGATCGCCTTAGCTTGCAGCTCAAAATCGAGAACGGACTTATCACGGGAATCGGCTTTCAAGGCGCCGGCTGTGCCATCTCAACCGCCTCTGCTTCTTTAATGACCGAGGCAATGAAAGGCAAGACGCCGGAAGAGGCGGAGAGCACGTTCCAGAAGTTCCATGGCTTGTTGACCGAAGAACGGCCGCCCGCGCCCGATTTAGGCAAGCTGGCAGTGTTTTCCGGCGTGCGCGAATACCCCATGCGCGTAAAGTGCGCAACGCTGGCCTGGCATACTCTTCGCGCCGCGCTGCATGGCGAAGGGCAACCGGTTTCCACGGAGTAAACCATGCCTCAAGATCTGCGCGGGCTGGTGATCGAGGCACTGAAGACGGTGTACGATCCGGAGATTCCGGTTAATATCTACGAGCTTGGCCTCATTTATGATGTCGAGGTCACGCCCCAGGGAGCGGTACGAGTGAGAATGACCCTGACCGCGCCCAATTGCCCTGTGGCTGAAGTTTTGCCGAACCAGGTGAGGCAGCGAATTCTGGACATCGAGGGTGTCACATCGGCTGACATCGATCTTGTTTTTGACCCGCCTTGGGATCGGGAAAAGATGTCGGATACGGCGAGGCTGGCCCTCGGTTTTGATCTGGGCCCCAGCACAGTCCCGCTTTCAAAATTACAGCGATGAAGCTGAGTTCACACGAGGAATACGGGTTGCGCTGCCTCTTGCAGGTCGCGCATCACGGCGCGAACGGAAGCGCGACCATTCCGGAAATCAGCCGTCACGAAGGTATCTCGACAGCGTACGTGGGCAAGCTGATGCGCATTCTGCGGCAGGGCGGATTTGTAAAAGCAGCGCGCGGCAAGACAGGCGGCTATACGCTAGCGCTTCCTCCCGAGAGAATCTGCGTCGGAGACGCCTTGACCATTCTTGGAGGCCGCGTTTACGGAGACGATTTCTGCGATCGGCACTCCGGCACTCAAACCAGTTGCGCGCACTCAACCGATTGTTCCATCCGCTCTCTTTGGCGTAGCGTACAAGGCGCGCTTGACAGCATTCTGCGTACTACCACAATTGGCGACTTGCTGCGCTCCGCCGACCATGGCGCTGGAAGCGCTGTGCAGACCGAGCTGGTCTCTCTACATGAACGCCCGAAGCGCGGGCTCGCCAATTCCATTTCAAAATAGAACCGCCATTTTTCTCTTGCCAAACTAGGAGAGTTTGCGTATACTCCCTAGGTAGCCTAAAGGAGACAAAGAGCATGGGCAAAACCGCAGACCTACTTCCGGGCACCCTCGACATGCTGGTTCTTAAAGCGGTTTCCCTGAAGCCGCTGCATGGATACGGCGTGTTGCTGCGCATCCGGCAGATCTCTGGCGATGCGCTCGAGATCCCGCAAGGCTCGTTGTATCCGGCGCTATACCGGTTGGAGCACCAGGATCTCATTACCGCCGAGTGGGGTCAGAGCGAGAACAACCGCAGGGCGAAGTACTACAAGTTAACCGCCGCGGGACGCCGCCGCCTGCGTGAAGAGACGGCCGGCTGGAACCGCCTGGCAGCAGCGATCACCGCGGCCCTAAACACGGCTTCGGAAGAGGTGTGACATGTTTAAGCGCTTCCGTTCGCTATTCCGCGTGCTCACCTCCCGGCGTGATTTCGAAGACGGCATGACCGAAGAGCTGCGCTTTCACATCGAGCAATATACGGACGACTTGGTGAGCTCCGGCGTGCCCCCGGAAGAAGCGGCGCGGCGCGCGCGCATTGAGTTCGGCGGCCTGAACAGTGTTAAAGGTGATTGCCGGGAAGCGCGTGGGCTTCGTCTGTTCGATGAGCTTGGGAGGGAGCTGCGCTATGCGCTTCGGCTGCTGCGCAAAACGCCTGGCTTCACCGCCACCGCTCTTTTGACTCTCGCGCTCTGCCTGGGCGCGAATCTGACCATCTTCGCCGTGATCGATTCAATCCTGCTGCGCCCCCTGCCGTTTCCCGCTGCCGGCCGGCTTGTCACTGTGTTTAATACCTATCCGAAAGCTGGCGTGGACCGCGATGGTTCGTCACTGACCAATTACTACGAACGCCGCGGCCATATTCCCGCCTTCAGCTCGCTCTCGATCTACCGCTACGGCACGGCCATCGTCGGCGAACCCGGCTCGACGGTGCGGGAACCGATCACACAAGTATCTCCGGATTTCTTCGCTACCCTTGAACGCGGCCCTGTGATCGGCCGCACTTTCACGGAAGATGAGACCACATATAAGACAAACGGTGTTGCTATTCTCACCGACGCCTACTGGCGGCAACATTTCAATGCCGACCCACACCTGATCGGCCGGCACATTCGGGTGGACGGTAATCCGGAAACTATCATCGGTGTCTTGCCTCGCGGTTTCCGCTTCCTCTCTTCCGAAGCCGAACTGTACTTCCCGCTTGCCTCGCGACCTGAAGATCGCGGGCCCTTGCAGCGGCATTCCGGAGGAAATGTCATCCAAATGATTGCGCGGCTCAAACCCGGCGCCACTCTCGCGCAGGCGCAATCGCAAGTTGACGCGCAGAATGCCACATTGGAGACCGACGATCCCCAGGCCAAAATGATGGCCGATGCCGGTTTTCGTTCTCTCGTGGTACCGCTCCATGCCGACCAGGTGGCGGCGATCCGTCCCACCTTGCTGCTGCTGCAGGCAGGCGTGCTCGTGCTGCTGCTGATCGGCACTGTCAATCTGATTAACCTGCTTCTCATTCGTTCCAACGCTAGAGCCAAGGAATTGGCGGTTCGGCAGGCGCTGGGGGCAGACCGGCGGCAGATTGTGAGCGAAACAGTGGTGGAGACTACGCTGCTTACGCTAATTGGAGGACTTCTCGGTTTGGCTGCCGGGGCTGGCGGAATCCGTCTCCTCGCTGCTCTCGGTGCTGATCGCTTACCATTGGGCGCTCAGATCGCCTTCGATGCGCGATTGGCATTGGTCGCGCTGGCAGCGGCCATCGTTATGGGCATCGTGCTCGCAGCCCCAATCGCCTGGCTCAATCTGCACAGCCATCTGGGCCAGGCGCTGCAATCCGAGACTCGCGGCGGAACAGCGGGCCACGGTGCGCAAACCCTCCGTCATAGCTTCATCGTTGCCCAGATTGCTTTGGCATTCGTGCTGTTGGCCGGGGCCGGCCTGCTCGGGCTCAGCCTTAAACGCGTGATGGCCGTTTCTCCGGGCTTCCGTGCCGGCCACGTTCTTACGGGACAAATTTCCCTGGTCGGGAATAAGTATCCGGCAGCGTCAGCCGGCCTCACCTTTACCGAAAGGTTGATGCACGAACTTAGCCGTCAACCCGGAGTATTGGCTGCTGGCATTGTCAACAACGTTCCGTTCAGTGGCCATAACGGAAAGAGTGCGGCCAAAATCAAGGGCCACGTTCTCCGGCCCGGTGAATCACCGCGCGGCCACTACTCTTATGGCGTGGGCGGAGATTACTTCCGCGCGATGGGCTTCTCTTTGCGCGCAGGGCGATTCCTCACTGCCGGGGATTCGCGCCGTGCACAGCGAGTTTGTGTGGTCGACGACGACTTCGCGCGGTATTACTGGCCGCACACCAGCGCTCTCGGCCATCGCTTGTTCCAGGGCTCCGAAACAGGCCCTGATGCTGAGGCATTCACCGTCGTCGGTGTCGTCGGCAGCGTAAAGCAGGCCGGCCTCACCGAGGATACAGCACAAGGCGCCGTCTATTACCCCTACATTTACCGCCCGGACAGCAACATTTTCGTGGTCGTGCGCGCCGCTCGTTCCCCTGAATCTCTAAAGTTGACTTTGCAGAAGGTGGTTCGCCAAATCGACTCCGATCTGACCGCCACTGCAATCCAGTCAATGGAGACGCGCATCGCCGATAGCCTGGTCGCCCGGCGCTCACCTGCGCTGCTAGCTGCTCTCTTCTCTGGAATCGCTCTGCTGCTGACGGCCATCGGTACCTATGGCGTGCTGAGTTATGCGGTGGCGCAGCGTCGCCGCGAGATCGGGGTGCGCATGGCCTTGGGCGCGAGGCCGGAGCAGATTCGCGGCCAGTTTTTTTCGCTCGCGTTCCGCCTGCTCACCGCTGGCACGGTCTTCGGGATCATCGGAGCGTGGCTGACAGGCCAAGCTATGCGGACAGTCCTCTTTCACGTCCCAGCCCTTGACCCGGCGGCACTCGCCGCTGCCGTGGGCATTATGGCGGTGGTGTGTCTCGCCGCTTGTTTGCTGCCCGCCCACCGCGCTGCCCGGATCTCCCCGATGGAAGCTCTTGCCGACCGGCAGTGAATCGCGTCTGGGGTTCCGGATCAACTTTGCCGTAGCGCCGTTGCCGGATCTACGCGGGTCGCCCGGCGTGCTGGCCACCACACAGCCAATAGCGCTGTCGCGATCAGCACGATCGGAATCGTTCCAAATACCAGCGGATCCCATGCGGTCACGCCGAACAGAAAGCTTGCAATTTGCTTGGCGAGCGCAAACGCGCCGCCGATTCCCAACACCACGCCAAAAACCGCAAACATCATCCCTTGCCGCATCACCATATTGCGCACATCACTGCGCTCGGCTCCCAGCGCCATCCGAATCCCGATCTCCTGCGTCCTCTGCTCCACTGAATACGCCATCAGACCGTAGATCCCGATTGCCGCAAGCAGCAGCGACACGCCACCGAACACGCTCATCAGCAGCATGTGAAATCGCTCTCGGGAGGTCGAGCGCGAAACCACCTCATTCATTGCCCGAATATCGGAAACCGGAAGTCCGCTCACCTGGCGCAGTTGTTCCTCCACTGCCGCGCGGAGCTTCATGGGTTCGCCACGCGTCCGGATTACCCATGCCAGCGGCGTCAATTTGACGTTGAGCGCCTGAATCGCGTCGGTTGCCTGACCATTTGGAATGTACATCTCGGGTTCAGGATTTTGATTCAAAGAACCATCCCGCTGGTCGGCCACGATGCCAATAATCTGCCGCGGCGGCTCGGTATCAAGTTGGGGCATCACGCCCTTGCCAATCAGAATGCGATCCTGCAACGGATCGCCCTTAGGCCAGAAACGCTTCGCCATGGTCTCGTTGATGATCACAACCGGCGCACCCGCGTGGTTGTCGCGCTCGGTGAAGGATCGTCCACGAACCACGTGTATATGAAACACTTCGAAGAATCCGGGAGAGACGGTCTTCCACCCGCCGCCGCCATGGAACGGCCCATCCCGCAGCGGCCGGCCAATTATTTTGAACGGCAGTCCATAGCCGCCTTCGAGCGGCACGCAACACGTCGCGCTGGCCAGTTCCACCCCGGGCAAAGCATTCAGGCGCTCAACGGCACGTTGCACCAGTTGCTCGATTGCCGCACTGGTTTGATAAGCGCCGCCCGATAGTGACATGCGCATTGTCAGCACATTTTTTGTATCGAAGCCCGGCTTCACTGCATAAATCGCCACTTCAGTCCGGATCAGCAGTCCTGCTCCTACCAGCAGAATTACAGCCAGCGCTACTTCGGTCACCACCAAAATCGTCCGCGCTTTGTTTTGCCGGAATCCGCTCGCTGAGCGGCTCGCGCTCTCTTTAATCGTTGCGCTTAAATCGGTGTGCGCGGCCTGCCATGCCGGGAGGAGTCCAAAAACGAGAGTTGTAAGTAGGGTGATCAATATGGTGAACAGGAGCACTCGCCAGTCGAGCGACACCCTGCCACCGTCGATTCCGACGCGCGGCAGTCCGGCCGTGTTCACCGAAAGCAAAGCGTGAATTCCCACGAAGCCTAACACTAGCCCGAGCACTGCTCCCCCAGCCGCCAGCAACAGACTCTCGGTCAGCAACTGCCGTACAATTCTGCGCCGGCCGGCCCCCAGAGCCGCCCGGATTGCCAGTTCGCGTTTTCGCACCTCCGCGCGCGCCAGCAGCAAGTTCGCCACATTTGCGCAGGCAATTAAGAGCACGAATCCGACTGCTGCAGCCAGCACCCAAATGGACTTTTGTGCGCCTTGTACCAGCGAGTCTCTTAAAGTGGCTGCATCGAACGTTTGCCCGTGAGCGAGTGCATCGGGAAATTTGTGGCGGTAGGCGCTTGCCGAGGCATCCAGCCGCGCCTTGGCCTGCGCCAAAGTCACGCCGTCCCTCAAACGTCCAGCCGCCTGAAAATAATGGCCCTGATCGCGCGAATTCGGGTCGAGCTGGAACGGCACCCACACTTCAGGCGCCGGACCGAAATCCTGGAAGTCGAAGCGTGCGCCTACTACGCCGGTGACGATACTCGGGCGGCCTCCCAAGTCCATGGTCCGGCCAACGATCTTCGGATCACTCCCAAAACGGCTTCGCCATAAGCCCTCGCTGATCACGATCACAGGCGAAGCGCCTGGCGTATCTTCCTGCGCATTGAAGGCTCGTCCCATAATCACCGGTACGCCAAACAGGCGGAAGTAGGCCGAACTCACTCGTTCCGATCGAAGCTGCTGGGGAAAGTGGCCGCCCGTCCAGTTCAAAACACCGCCCCCAAACGCCGACACATCATCCAGCACTTCCGTCTGTTGCGCCCAGTGAGCGAACTTCGCCGGAGAAGCTCCGTTGAAGCTGCCCTGCGGCGACTTGGTCTGTAGAATGACGATCCGCTCGGACTTGGGGAACGGCGGCTCTCTAAGAAGTACCGTGTTGACCAGCGAAAAGATCGCCGTGTTGGCCCCAATTCCCAGCGCAAGGGCGACTATGGCCGTTACGGTGAAGGAAGCACCGCCCTGCCGGAACAGGCGTAGCGCGTGACGAAGATCGCGAAGTAAAGTTTCCACTGAAAGCCTTACGTTAAGACGTCGCGTTTCGCCGAAAGTTCCCCGGCCGGGGTTATCTCGACCTCGCCGCTGGAAGCGTTAAGGCAGGAATGACGAGTTCCTTGCTTACGCAATCGACGCGGAATGGCCGCTCGACGATTCGCCCGTAACCCGCTGATAAGCGCCAAGTGCGGCGGTTGGCATCAGGTTCCAGATCCGTTGCGCCATCGCCTGCTCCTCAGCTTGAATGCTGCGCGCGAGTTCGGCCGTTTCGGGATCGCTCGCCGCTTCCGCCACGGTCGCTAGCGACTCGTACATGGCCACCTCACTGTTCTCGACCGCGTAGGCCATGATTAGATTTTGAGTTGTGCTCTCGTCTTTTTCATGTCCAATCTGAGCAACCTTTGGACTCAGTCCGAAGATATGCGCGAGAAAAGTTCTTGCTCCCAATGAGCTATCGCCGAGACTATTCAGCCGGGCAGTTAAGCGCTCGTGCTGCTGTTTTGTTTGTACAGCGTGCTGACGAAAAGCGGCCATGGCGGTTTCATCACCGCCCTCTTTGGAAAATCCGTTTAATTGGGCCTCAAAGCTCTTTCCAGCCGCGATTGCGTCAGCGAGATAGCGCTTGATTACGTCCGTGCTGCTTTCAGGCATGTGCTTTCCTCGGATGTTGGACAATCAGCCGGGGAGGTGGTTTCCGGCAAAGCGTCCCGTGAGAATTTCAATCGCAGATAACTTCCGACCCGTCACAGAGCGGAAACCGGAATTCGATACTACCTGCTGGTTCCGCCGGCTGGATTCGTCGCCCAGGGCTGCGCCTGGTAAGTCCAGCTACGCGTACTGTAATCGCTGAAGGTGATCAGGATCATGATGCCCAGCCAAACCAAGCCCGCCACGACGAACAGCTTGGTGAGAGATGTAGTGTGGCGGACGCCCATGAAGATCCAGGCCACCATCGATGCCTTGAATACCGCGATCAGCAAAGCCACCACGATATTCATCCAGCCGAGATCGACGTACGAAACGCCGGTTGTCATGCCCGTGAGGCAGATCAGCGCCAACCACACCAATACCAGCGTCCTAACTCTTGGAATATGTACGTGTACGTCTGCCTTTGCGCTCATTTCCGATGTCCAATCAAGTAGAGTAGCGGGAACAGGAAGATCCACACAATGTCGACGAAGTGCCAGTACAGGCCAATCATCTCCATTGGCGCGAAGTAAGTGGCGCTGAACACCCGCCGGTACGCCTGGGTCAGCAGAAAAGTAAGCAGCCCAAGCCCAACCACCATGTGCAAAGCATGCATTCCGGTCATGCAGAAATAGAGGAAAAAAAGAATTTGCGCGTGCTGCTGAAACTGCGGTATCGCGTAGTGGAAATAGGGGCCGGGGACGAGATGTTCCACCCACTTCGAGTAATATTCAAAACCCTTGATCACCAGGAAGGCGGTTCCGAAAATCATGGTGAGAATCAAAAACAGAATGGTGTGCCTTCTGTTGTTAAGCTGCGCGGCCCGTACCGCAAGGACCATAGTCAAGCTGCTGCAGATCAGGACAGCCGTATTGGTTCCGCCCAGCACGACGTTCATGTATTCGCTCGTGCTGGCGAAAGCATCCAGATACATGTTGCGATAGACCGCATAGGCAGCGAACATGCCGCCGAAAAAGAGAACCTCGGTAATCAGGAACGTCCACATTCCGAGCGTCGCCGCGTCGGTCTGCTGGGCCGGCGTAGCGAAATGGTGACGGAGGTGGGTTTCTTCTACCGTGTGTTCGTCAACAGGAACGACAGTGTCAGCCAATGACTTCCTCCAGCGGACCGTAGTTGTACGCTTCCTCGGTCACAATTGGTGTTTCATCAAAGTTGAAGGTGGTGGGAGGCGATTGAATCTGCCATTCCAGACCGGCTGCCCCCCACGGATTAGGACTAGCCTTCGGCCCGTTCTTTAGCGACCAGAAAAAATAGACCATGGGAATCAGATAACCGATGCCCAAGAATAGAAGCTCCCGCTGAGGAAAGGACGTTGAGTGCCTGAAATTCCGGCGGATAGGCGTGATAGCGGCGCGGCATCCCCATGTAGCCCAGAATGAACTGCGGGAAGAACGTCAAATTGAAACCGATAAAGACGATCAGCGCCGCAAACTTTGCCCAAGCTTCTGGATACATACGACCCGTAATCTTCGGCCACCAGAAGTGCAGGCCACCCATGAAAGCCATCACCATGCCGCCCACCATCACATAGTGAAAATGCGCCACGACGAAATACGTTCCGTGCGTTGCGACGTCAGTCGCCAGCGATGCCAGATGCAAACCCGTCAGTCCGCCAATGGTGAACAGTCCGATAAAACCGAATGCGTAGAGCATGGGCGTATCGAAGGAAACCGAACCTTTGTACATGGTCGCTGTCCAGTTAAACACCTTGATGGCAGAGGGAACCGCAACCACCATGCTGAGGAATGAGAACGCGAGACTGACATACATGCTCTCGCCCGTTAAAAAGAGATGATGACCCCAGACAACGAAGCTTAGGACCGCGATTGCCATGCTGGAGAACGCGACGAAGTTGTATCCGAAAATTCGCTTTCTTGAAAAGCACGAAACAATCTCACTGATAACACCCATGCCCGGGAGAATCATGATGTAGACGGCCGGGTGCGAGTAGAACCAGAACAGGTGCTGAAACAAGATGGGATCGCCGCCGATATTCGGATCGAAAATACCGACATGAGCGATACGCTCAAATGCCAGCAGCAGCATGGTGATGGCCAGGACGGGCGTGCCAAGGACCTGAATCAAGCCGGTGGCGTAGTTAGACCACACAAACAGCGGAAGGCGCGACCAGCTCATTCCGGGCGCGCGCATTTTGTGAACCGTGACGATAAAGTTGAGGCCGGTCAAAATGGAGGAGAACCCGGCCATAAAGATGCCGAATATCGCGCCGAGCACATACGAATTGGAGTAGGTGCTGCTATACGGAGCGTAAAAGGTCCAGCCGGTATCGACGCCGCCCCGGACAACCGCATACATGGTGATCGCAGCGCCGATCACGTATAGATACCAACTGAGCAGATTAATCCGCGGGAAAGCCAGATCTTTCGCGCCCACCATGATTGGAATTAAGAAATTCGCGAGAGTCGCCGGGATAGAGGGCACCAGGAAGAAGAACACCATGATGATGCCGTGCATAGAGAACAGGCGGTTGTACGTCTCGGCGGCGAAAATACCTTCCGGCACGAGCAGGTTGATCCGGAAGAGCACCGCCATGAAACCCCCGACGAAGAACATCAGGGTTATGGAGATGAGATAGAGGATGGCGATCCTCTTGTGGTCGGTCGTGAAAAGCCAGCTTTTCCAGCCGTGCTCGACGTTTAAGTAATTGACTTCCTCGGCAGCGATTTCGGGGGTTCCTTGCGCTATTGTTGCCATTGTTTCTAATCCTCTACTGCTTTACCTGCGAACTGGATTGGCCCGGCTTCGCGGAATTTGCCCGCGAAGCAGCGCGGGAGGCCGCGGATGGCGTTGTGGTTGGGGACTGGCCCTGCTGAGATGCCGGCGTGCTCGGGGAAAGCGACTTGATGTACGCAATCAACTGAATCACGTTCTCTTCCGAGAGTTGTCCTTTGAAGTTCGGCATGATATTCGGTTCGAAGCCGTTCACAATTTTTGCGTTTGGCTCCAGAATCGATTCGCGCAGATACGCATCGTCGGCAATCACGGTCCGTCCGTCGGCAAGCTGAACGGGTTTGTTATAGATGCCTTTCAGAATGGGGCAGCGGCCCTGCTGTTCCATCTGGTGACAAGTGGAGCAGCCATTCTGCTGGAACAAGGACTGCCCCTGCTCGGCCAGCGAACCGCCGCCGCCACCTCCGCTGGCCCAGTTCGCATATTCGCGCGGCTCCATCACATCCACCCAGCCGATCATTCCCGCGTGCTGGTTGCCGCAGTACTCGGTGCAGAAAAGATGATAGCGGCCCGGCTTGGTCGCGGTAAACCAAAGCGTGTCGTAGTGTCCCGGGATGACGTCGTGCCGTACCCGAAAGGCAGGAATGGAAAAGCTGTGAATCACGTCCTCAGATGCCATCGTAAGCTTTACCGGCTGGCCTACTGGAACGTGCAGCTCGTCAATCTCGCGAGTTCCATCCGGATATTGTACTTTCCACATCCACTGCTTCCCGGTCACAAACACTTCCATAGCGTCTTTCGGCGGACTTTGCGCCTTGAAGTATAAATCCGCGCCCCATCCGAACATGACCAGCATGATGAGGAATGGAAGAATCGACCAGGTCAGCTCTAGCTTTGTTGAGCCTTCAATCTGGACCGCATGCGCATGCTTGCGGCGGCGATACTTGTATGCAAATATGATGACCCCCAGGAAAATAATAAGCGTCATCAGGGCGCAGACCGCCGTGATGAACCAGAAAAGCGCGTCGATATCTCCGGCCTGACTCGCGCCGCGCTCCGGCAGCAGAGGCAAGGCCGCTACCAAGGGGAGAAGGCTAGCCAACATGCGGCGCCTCCTTCCAGGCCCTCGCCTGGCTTTTCTTTTTATCGCTCCGCATCAACAGGTAAATCAATCCGGCCAACATCACCACAGTCATGCATCCGGCGATCTTGATTACATTCACAATGGCCAGCGAGTATCTGCCCTGCGCGGGATCGTAATGAAAGCAGAAGAGCAGAACGTAGTCGGCAGGGCTGCCGATCTTGTGTTGGGAAGCATCGACGAGAGCCATCCGCAGATCCGCGGGCGCATAATCGATTCCATACAAGTATCGCGACATCTTCCCGTCGGGAGTCGCGACCATGATTCCGCCGGCGTGCACGAACTGCTGCGTTTTTACATCGAACCGGTATCGAAATCCAACTGCATCCGTCAGCCGCTTGATGGACTCCTGGTCTCCTGTGAGGAAGTGAAATCCTGCATCGAATTGCGAAGCGCTGCGGGCGTGATCGCCGCTGGCGAACTCGGTCCTGTACTTGGCCTTGGTCTCCGCGGCGCGCTCCGGTGTGTCGGCTGGGTTAAAACTGACCACCACTACGTTGTAATCGCTTCCGGGCTTTAACGAAACGCGTTTGAGGCTCATCACTGTTTCGTGCATGCTCATGGGGCACAGGCTCGGGCACGTGAAGTAAACCATCGAAAGCACCACTGGCTTGTCGCCGAAGTACTTCCAAAGCGCAACTGACCGATTCGATTCATCATGAAAGGTCAAATCAAGCGGAATCGGCGCGTTTAGCTTCTGCTGGATCGTCACTCCTTTCGTAAGAGTGGGACGGCCGTATTGAGCACTCAGCAAGCCAGCGCTGGCTAGCGCGATCCATGCGCTCACAAGCAACCTACTTCGCATGTTTATGAATTTCTCCCTGAATCTGCGGCTTGCGGTAAGGCGGGGGCATATCGTTCACGCTCCGCGCAAAGTCGCGTCCTTCGCCACCGGGAGTTGTCAAACCCTGGGGCGCGTTGGGCGCAATCTTGAATTGCGGAATCACGGCATTCATGGCCACATTGATGGGAATGTGAAAGCGCCCATCCTTATACTTCCCGTAGCTGTTTAAGAGTTCTTCTTCGTGTGCGCGCATTTCAGGCAGCTCTTCCCACGGGTGTACCTGGATCTGAGGCGCCGGAGCTATCACTCTGGCGGGCGCCAATGGACTGGGCAGCGCCCCGGGCGGATTATTGTCCTGCAACCACTTCTGAATTCCTACTATCAGAGCAAAGACGATCACAAGCGTCCCGCCGATAATCGCCAGCGACCAGATCACCATGCTGGCGGTGGCGTCGCGGGCTTCGAAACTGGTACCCGCGTGCCCCGTTACGGGCTCGGAAGCTTTCGGGCCATGGAAATGGACCAGCTCGTTCTCTTTTGCCTCTGGAATTTCCCGCTTCATACTGCCATCTCCGGAAGGGGATCCATCACGCGCGGATCGCGCAGCGGCAGCAGCGGACGACGCCGCAGATGCCCCAGGAACAGGTAAACCCAGACTCCGCCGATTCCGATGAAGGCCGCGAAGTCAGTCCAGTAGATCGCAAAGCCATGCGTTCGAAAAGTTGGTTCTACAATCCAGAACATATCCACCACGCGCGCGGCCAAAATCCAAATAGCAACACGCATCAGGCGTTTTGGATCGCGTTTGCGAGCCTGTGAAAGCAGCCCGAGGAACGGGACCAGGAACATCGCCGTCGCTACTAGCCATGCTGCGATGGTCCACCCGCCGCGCACGCGTACCAGGTACCACTGAATCTCCTGCGGCAGGTTGGCCGGCCACACGATAATCAGCTGCGAAACCGAAAGGTAAGTCCAGAAAATCGTGAAGGCAAACATCATGTTCCCCAGATCATGCAGGATCACCGGGTTGATCCGCCCGCCGAAGCGATTGCCGCGCGAGGTAAGAATTAGCACGAGAATTGTCAACGCGAAGGTTTGCAGTACATCGCCGAACAGCAGCATGGCGCCGTAAATTGTCGAAAAGAACTGAGCGTCTGCAGAGAGAATCCAATCAATGTAGGCAAACGTCACCGTGAAAGTGACAATCAGGCAACCGGGAGCGGAGAACCTCCGCATCCGTTCCCTTAAGGTTGGATCTCCGGTCCGGTCCTGCTGGTCGGACATTCGGTAGATGCGTAGGCCCCAGAATAGCCAGATCGCGAAGTAAATGAATGTCCGGACGATGAAGAACGGAACGTTGAGGTAGCCCACTTTGTGATAGAGGATGGCGCGCGAGACCGGGTCGGAGACGGTGCTGATATGGGTCCAGGGATAAAGGTCTTTTAAGCCGAGCAACAGAATCAGGAACAGCAAAAAAATAAACGGCAGCGTTCGCATTTGCGCTTCCATGTATCGCCGCGAGGTAACGCCCCAGCGGCCTCCGACGGTGTGATTCAAGACCAGAACACCCAAGCCGCCAAGCGTGAAGCCGCCCCAGTATAAGAAGGCGAATAGATAAGATTGGAAGAATTCCGCACGGTTCGCAAAGAAACCCGCTACGCAAAGCAGGACCCCCAGGCCGCCGACAACACCACAAATCCGCTCTACGCTTGCCGCTTTGGGCCCGAGTCTGATTTCTGGTACGGGAAGGTTCTCGCCGTGTCCGTGATTACTCACTTCATTCCTCCAGCCGGACCGCCGCCGGCCGTGCCCGCGTTATTTTTATTCGTGCTTGCCGGCTGTTGATTCATTCCCTGCTGCGCCAAAGCCGCCGGAGCATTTTGGCTCATCTGCAGCGTGCGAATATATGCCGCAATCCGCCAGCGGTCATCTACAGCCACCCGCGATGCATAACTGTACATCGCTCCATAGCCATTCGTCATAACATCGAAAAAGTGCCCCACTGGCGCATTCACCAGCCGCGGATCGGCGTAATTGGGCGGCTGGCGCAAGCCGCGCGCCACAACCATCCCGTGCCCGTTGCCAAGCCGTCCGTGGCAGGGTGAGCAATAAATATTGAACCGCTCCTGACCGCGTAGCAGATCGGCACGCGTGATCTGGATGGGGAAGAAATCGATATCCTTGCCGTTTACCTTGCCCGTGTAGCGGGCCTGATCCAGATGCAACTGACCGCGAGCGACGGTATCTTCGATGGCGGGTCTTTCAGAACGCCCGTCTCCGAAAAAATTCGTGGCTGCGAATGGTTTATAGCGCGGCTGGTTGTGCATATCATTGCGGCAAGCCGTAGCGCAGAGCACGGCGCCTAATACGCCGATGAGCGCGGTCTTACGCCGGAACAAGCGTCACCTCTTTCCCGCCCAGATCGCGCAAAAACTCGGCCGTTGCATCCACCCGGAACATCGGGTCGGATGATTCGATGCACAAGAAAAACTTATCAATGGAAGCCCGTTCGAACTCCTGGACGTTAAACACGGGATGGTACGGCTGCGGCAACCCGTTCATCGCGAGCATGCAGATGAGCGATGTCAAACCGGCTATCAACACCATGCATTCGAAAGTGATGGGAATGTATGCGGGCCAGCTATTTAACGGCCGTCCGCCGACATTATGGGGGTATGCCACTACCGTGATCCACTCCAGCAGTCCGAATCCGCCCACGGCCCCGCAGATGCCTCCTATCAGCACGCAAAGCGCAACCTTGTTTTGCTTGTATCCGATCGCCTCCGCCAATCCGGTAACCGGCATGGGAGCGTAAGCGTCCATGCGCCGGAAGCCGGCCGCGTAGGCCCGTTCGCAAGCTTCGACTAGCTCTTCAGGGGTGTCGAACTCCGCCATTGTACCGTGAATCGCAGGAAGTTCGCTGAGCTCTATCTCATCGCTCATAACTTCTCCTCATACGCGCGTTCCATGTACCTGTCGTGATGCACCACCTCGCGCACCTCGAAAATTGAGATGGAAGGCAGCAGACGTACGAACAGGAAGATCAGGAACAGGAAGAAACCAAGCGTCCCTGTAAATGTCGCCCAATCCCATTTCGTCGGAATGTAGATGCCCCAAGATGATGGCAGGAAGTCGCGATGCAGGCTTGTTACAACGATCACAAACCGTTCCAGCCACATGCCGCAATTCACAATGATGGAAATGATCCAGACCAGGACGATGTTATGCCTGACTCTGCGCGACCAAAGCGCCTGTGGCAGCGCGATGTTACAGGTGATCAGCAGCGCATAAGAGAACCCGTATGGGCCCGTCATGCGGTTCCAGTACATGAAGCTTTCGTACTTGTCGCCCCCGTAATAGGAGAAGAACGCTTCCATGGCGTATCCATACGCCACGATCAAGCCGGTGCCCAGCATCAGCTTGGCCGCCGCGTCGATGTGACGCAGAGTAATTAGGTCCCGCATGTTGTACCACGAACGCAGCGGAATGATAAGCGTCAGCACCATCGCGAAACCGGAGTAGATAGCGCCCGCGACGAAGTAAGGCGGAAAGATCGTGGTGTGCCAGCCGGGAATGATGCTAATGGCGAAGTCGAAGCTCACCACGGTATGAACCGAGAGCACCAGCGGAGTGGCCAGTCCCGCCAGAAGCAGGTAAGCCTTCTGGTAGCGATGCCAATGGATGGCGGAGCCGCGCCAACCCAATCCGAGAATTCCGTAAATTTTCCGCTGCCACAGATGAGGAGCGTTGTCTCGCATGCTGGCAAAATCGGGAATCAGACCGCAGTACCAGAAAACCAGCGATATGGTTCCGTAGGTCGATACCGCAAATACGTCCCACTCGAGCGGACTGCGCGGTTGCGGCCACAGCCACATTGAATTGGGATACGGAAACAGCCAATATGCAAGCCACGGACGGCCTAAGTGCAGAACCGGGAACATACCGGCGCAAGCCACTGCGAATAGCGTCATCGCTTCCGAAAAGCGATTAATGGAGGTTCGCCAATCCTGCTTTAGCAGGAACAGAATCGCCGATATCAGAGTGCCGGCGTGGCCTATACCGATCCACCAGACGAAGTTGACGATGGCAAATCCCCAACCTATCGGGATGTTTACACCCCAGACGCCGATGCCCTTCGCAAACAGCACCCACATGGCGAGCATCAGCAAGTTGACGAACAGAAAAGAAATGAAAGCGCCTATAAGCCACTTTTTAGGCGCTACCTTCCAAGGCAGGTAAACGACGCCCGAGATACGGTCGGTGACCGTCTCGTAGTCATGTCCGGTCCCCAGAATCCGATCTGGTCCGGGATCGATCAGCTCTTTCTTGTCAAGATTCTCTAGTGTTGCCACGCTGGCCTCTTAACGCTTCATTAGGGTTGCGAACATAACCGAGATACGTCGTGCGGGGACGGGTGTCCAGATCCGGATCCAGCAATTTGTAATTCCGCTGCAATGCTTGCAATTTCGCCACTCTGCTGTTTTTGTCATTCAAATCGCCGAACGTAATCGCCTGCGTAGGACAGACCTGCTGGCAGGCGGTCAGAATCTCGCCGTCGGCAACCCGTCGATTCTCTTTGTCGGTTTTGATCTTTTGCTCCTGAATCCGCTGCACGCAGTAAGAGCATTTCTCCATCACTCCGCGGCTTCGCACCGTAACATCCGGATTCCGTACTCCGTACAAACTCTGCGTATTCCAATCCGAGTACAAATAGAAATTGAATCTTCGAACCTTGTACGGGCAGTTATTCGAGCAATACCGCGTACCCACGCAGCGGTTATAGACCATCTCATTGATGCCCTCATCGCTATGGACTGTCGCCGCCACCGGGCAAACCACCTCGCACGGAGCGTTCTCGCATTGCATGCAAGGCACGGGCTGGTTGTACGTCGCCGGAGTATCCAGATCGCCGGAATAATAGCGGTCCACGCGAATCCAGTGCATATGCCGGCCGCGCGCCACTTGATCTTTGCCGACTACAGCGATATTGTTTTCCGCCTGGCAGGCGACAATGCAGGCGCTGCAGCCGGTGCAGACATTCAGGTCGATGGCCATGCCCCACTTGTAGCCGTTGTAGTGCCACTGATTGGGGTAGAGGGTGAGGCTCTTGGGGAGGGGCTTCTCTTCCAATGTCGGGAAATCCGGATGCTCGCGATACTCGGCCAGATCGGCCGCCCGAATGGGATCGCGGCCCGCCATCGTCTGCGTCTCCTGGACGTTGGCAATCCGATAATGCTCACCGGTCTTTTCGATTGATCCGCCTGCAAAAAATGGAGCGGCGGCATCCTGTATGGCATACGCGTTGTAGCCGATCTTGGTTCCGACCCGTCCCGACATTGTGCGGCCGTAACCGAAGTACACAGTGAAGGAATCTTCGGCATGCCCCGGTAGCACCCAGGCGGGCCCTACTACCTGCCTGCCGTTCACCGTCACTCGGAGCATGTCGCCTTTGTCGACGCCCAGTTTGCCGGCATTCTTCGGACTGACCGCAACCACGTTGTCCCAGGTCATCTTGCTCTGCGGCTTGGGGCACTCCTGCAGCCACCCGTTGTTGGCCCAACTTCCGTCGCCGATGGTCGGGTCGGGCCTGAACACGATCTCAGTGCCGCTAAGCGCTTCAGAGGCCAGAGCAGGCAGCGCGGGCACATGCCCGTTCACGGTTGCTGCATTGCTCCCCGCGATCCAGCCATCGTGCAGGGAGGTCTGCCAGACTCTGTCGAAATCACTCGTGATTTGGGTCTGCCAATATCCCTTTACAATTTCGTGCGAGTTCTGGTCCGGCTTACCCAGCAGAATAGATAAAATCTCGTGTGCCGACTTGCCGTTGTATAACGGCTCAACCAGCGGCTGTTGAATGGTTATCGTGCCATCGAACGCGCGCAAATCGGACCATGTCTCTAAGTAATGCGCCTCGGGCACGTGCCAGTGACTCCAGCGGGAAGTCTCGTCGTAGAACTGCCCCAGCCGCACCACCATCCGCGCTTTGCGAATCGCCTGCTCGAAGCTCAGCGATGCGGGCGCGGAATAGACCGGATTTTGGCTGATAATCAGCAGAGTCTCGACGCGCCCGTCGTTGAGGTCACTCGTCAGATTTTCAATCGACAGCGTGTTGTCCGGCTCAAGACCCTCATAGATGTTGACAGTCTGCCCCACGTTATTCAGCGCTGTGTTGATTGCGTACGCCGCCAGATGCACGCTCTCGGGCTGGAACTCGCCTGGGAGAACAACACAACGGCCTTTCGATTTGAGCAGATCCTGCGCCACAGCATTTAGCCAGTCCGGCGCCGCAGTGCCCGGATCGGGCGCACTCACACCGCATGCTTTCGCAAGCTGATAGGCAATCGCCGGTACCGCACTGCTCTTTACGGGAAGATGGTGATCGGCAAGCGATCCGCTGACCGAAGGAGTTGCTTCAATAGCGTACAACCGGCAAGGAGTTTGGCCGTTATCAACAGCGCGCCGGCCTGCGAACTGCCGTGCATAGGCCAGTGCCGCCGGACCCGTGTTCAGGAAATCGCTCTCCAGGCTAACGATGACATCTGCCTTCGTCAGATCGTAAGAGATGAACGCGTTCCTTCCCGCAATCTTCCGCGCAGCGCTTGCGATTGCCGGGTTCACCGATGGCTCATGCACGTACCATTTAGCTTTCGGCCACTGCGCCCGAAGAGCGGTCATCTGGCTGATCAGAGTTGGGGACGTCACCACGCCAGTAAGAATCGCCAGACCTTCACCTTTGCGAAGCCCAAGCTCCTGGGCCTCGGTGCTAAGCGCGCCGGTAAATGCTCCCCAAACATCCAGGCGCCCTTCGTGCAAAACGCTTTCGGAACGATCTGGATCATACAGGTTCAAAACCGATGCCTGCTCAAAGATGGTTGTCGCGCCCAGGCTGGCCGGATGATCGGGATTCCCTTCAACTTTGGTGGGGCGGTTAAGATGGCTTTCGACCAACAGGCCGCGGGCGTAACCGGCGACCGATATCGCGGTCGCATAGAACAACGGAACGCCAGGAATGATATTCTCCGGCTGCCGGACGTAAGGAACAATCAGTTCCTTCGGCTGCTTGGTACATGCGGCAGCGCCCGCCATCGCCAGCGAAGCGGCCATCACCTTCAGCAGGCTGCGCCGGTCCACCCCTTGTGGAATCTGTCCGGAAAGGCCCGGAAATTCCTGCTCAATATATTCCTTCAGATCTTCTGTTTCGGCCGCTTCTTCAAGCGTGCGCCAGAACGCCGGTCCACGCCCCGCCGCCAGCTTTTCCCGAAGCGCCTCCAGATCCACCTTCTGGCGCAGCGGCTCTAACAAGGATTCCAGCGGTACCAGTCCGCTTGCCGAACCGCCGTTCCCGTTGTGCACGTGTTGAGCTTTATCTACGTGTTCAGAAGAATTCGGAATATCTTTCATCGGTGGCAAGTTACGCAATCAGTCAAAGACTTAGCGTGGTACTCCTTCACAAGTTGAGGTCCGAGCTGTGCCTGGTTGGCCGGGTATTCGTAATCGATATTGAAGACTTCCGATCTCGGCCGGATGAATTGGGCGGGATTGCGGTGGCAATTTACGCACCAGTTCATGTTTAGCGTGTTCACCTTGTACATCCACGGCATCTCATCCACCCGTCCGTGGCAGGTTGAGCAGCCAATGCCCTTGTTTATGTGGATACTGTGGTTGAAATAGACGAAATCGGGCAGGTCGTGAACGCGCGTCCATTCGATTGACTTGCCGCTTGCCCAGCTATCGCGTATCGGCTGGGTCACGGAGGCGTTGGTCCAAATCTGCGAGTGGCACGTCATGCAGGTCTCCGTCGGAGGCAGGCCCGCGTAGCTCGACGTCTCCACGCTGGTATGGCAATACCGGCAGTCGATCCCGTCATCTTTGACGTGGTGCTTGTGACTGAACAGGATGGGCTGCTCCGGCGCGACCCGCACACTGGTTATCCAGGAGCCGCGATCCATAATGTACGCGAAAGCGAGCAGGGAGCCGGCTGAAAGGACTACCAAGGCAATCGAGACCTTGGCAATCGTGTTCGAGCTAGGTCGAAAAAGTTGTGCCATAGGGAAGGGCTACCAGTTGAGTGCGAGCTACCAAAGGGAGATTATAGAACGTCGGTTTCCAGAAATCTTGCGTTTTCGCAATAACAGCTCTCGCCAGGATATAAATTTTTGCTTCCTGCTGGAAGCGGATGGGGTAACAGGCGTCTAGAAGGGCTCCATCTCTCACGACATTAAGCCGTTATGCCCGACACAACGAGGCCACATAGGCGCCACCCTAAAAGGCCGTGAGAGAGCCATTCACCATTTTCTGAGGGCGCGAGCTACTTTGCGGAAGGTTGTGTTTAGAGCAGTGTTATCTCTCGGCATGGCGAGAAAACGGCATCTCGTGGCTAACGTTAACGCGCAGATGCTGCTTCGACGCTGCCGGTTAGCCACTTATCTCGATGTAACAAACGAAAGGAGGTCTGCATGCACTCCGCACAGTGGCGCGAGTCTCTTGCATATACTCAAGAGCATGTTTGGCGGCATCGAAGCGGGCGGTACCAAATTCATCTGCGGGATCGGAACCGGCCCGGAAGATATTACGGACGGAGCAGTTCCCCACCTCCTCGCCGGACGTCACGCTCAAGGGTGTTAGCGCTTTCTTCAAAGAAGCGGGTGCGCGAGTGCAAGCCATCGGTATCGGCTCGTTCGGTCCAATTGATCTGCATCATTCATCGCCCGCATACGGTCGCATCACGTCGACGCCAAAACCCGGCTGGGCGAATTTCGATTTGCTGCGCGCCGTGCGCGGCATGCTGCATGTGCCAATAGCGTTTGATACCGATGTGAACGCCGCGCTGGTCGGCGAAGTACGCTGGGGCGCTGCCCAGGGACTATCCGATGCGATGTATCTGACGATTGGAACAGGTATCGGCGGCGGAGCGCTGGTACGCGGGCAAATCGTCCATGGCCTGGTTCATCCCGAAATGGGCCATCTGCGCATCCCGCATGATCTAGCGCGTGATCCGTTTCGCGGCGCGTGTTCTTATCACGGCGATTGTCTGGAAGGCCTGGCCTCGGGTCCAGCTATGCAAGCACGCTGGGGCAGGCCGGCCGGGACGCTGCCGCCGGATCATCCAGCTTGGGAACTCGAAGCGCACTATCTGGCTCTCGGTCTGGTCAACCTCACCGTTACGCTTTCACCCCAACGCATCCTCATGGGCGGAGGAGTCATGCAGCAGCCACACTTGTTTGAAATGGTCCGTAATGAATTCGCGCGTGTTCTCAATAAATACATTCAGCACAGCGAAGTGATCGATCATCTGGACCGGTTCATCCAGCCGCCAGCGCTCGGAAGCCGCGCGGGCATACTTGGTGCGCTGGTGCTTGCCGAACAGGCTCTCGCGATACGGTCAGATGCACGGGCGGGTGAGCGCGCATGACGCTTACCGGCGCGCTCGTCAAAGGCACAATCGTAGCTGCTTTAGGAGGACTTCTCTTCGGGTTCGATACCGCGGTAATTGCGGGAACCACTGCGGGACTCACGCGAACGTTCCATCTGACTCCCGGCGGCCTAGGCTTGACGGTCGCGGTTGCACTGGTTGGTACTGTGATCGGTTCCATTCTGGCTGGTATTCCTGGAGACCGGTACGGCCGGCGCGATAGCCTGCGCCTTATGGCGGTGCTCTATTTGATCTCCGCCATCGGCTGTGCGTTCTCGTGGGATTGGTATTCGCTGGTAGTGTTCCGCCTGATCGGGGGGCTCGGAATCGGCGGGTCATCTGTCCTCGGTCCCATGTATATTGCCGAGATCGCACCCGCCAAGTGGCGCGGCAGGCTAGTTGGATTTTTTCAGTTCAACGTCGTCGCGGGCATTCTGCTGGCCTATTTTTCGAATTACCTGATCGGCCTTGCTTCGTTCGGGGCGAAAGACTGGCGCTGGATGCTGGGCGTTTCGGGTATCCCCGCATTGCTCTTCTTCCTGATGCTGTTTGTAATCCCGCGCAGCCCCCGCTGGCTGGTGCAAAAGGCACGCGTAGCGGAGGCGCGGTCAGTACTCATCACCATTGGCGAAGAAAACGTAGAGGAAGAATTACAGGACATTGTCGCTTCTATCGACGTGGAACATGGACACGGGCGCGAGACGCTATTCCAGGCGAAATACCGGTTGCCGATCTTCCTTGCGGTTTCTATCGCGATGTTCAACCAGCTCTCCGGCATCAACGCGATTCTTTATTATCTGAACGACATCTTCGCGCGCGCCGGCTTCAGTAAGGTTTCGGGCGATCTGCAGGCTGTTCTAATCGGATTCACCAATCTGGTCTTCACCATGATCGCTATGTCAATCATCGATCGCGTCGGCCGCAAGACACTCCTGCTGGTGGGGTCCGTTGGCTGTGCCGGATGTCTCGGCGGTGTAGCCGCGGTTTTTTTCAGCGGTGCGCACGAGGGCTTCCTGGTATGGCTGCTGGTCGGCTTCGTCGCCTTTTTCGCGTTTTCACAAGGCGCGGTTATTTGGGTCTATATCAGCGAGGTCTTTCCGAACCGCGTCCGGGGACACGGCCAGAGCCTGGGCAGTTTCACGCACTGGATCATGAATGCCGCCATCTCCTGGACGTTCCCCATCATAGCGGCAAACTCCCGCGGGGCACCCTTCATGTTCTTTTCCGCCATGATGGTTGTGCAATTCTTTGTGGTTCTGTTTACGTATCCAGAGACCAAGGGCGTGACCCTCGAGCAGATGCAGAAAAGGTTGGGAATCGCCTAGAACGGGCGAATGCGGTTTTTATAATCGTCCCATGCAGTTGAAGGACTGGCAGTACGTTGCACCTCAAAGGATCAGAACCGGTGTGCTTGCGCTCCCTAAGGCCCAAAGCTGGCCGGAGATTCAATCCATCAACTACCAGCGATTTGCACGGATTCTCGAATTTCAAGGCTGCATTGCCTTCGTGGGTTCCGGCTCTTCACTTGCCCTGGGGTATCCGAAGTGGAATGATCTTCTGCCACCCTCGGATCACAGTGAGATCCCTGACCTAAACAAACGTGCATACCGGGAACTCATTGGCGTAGTCGCGAAATCGGAAATAGACCCGCCTCAAGCTCTGGAGATCGCCGAAAACCTGCTTGGAGATGAGAGTAAGAGCGAGGGACGGCAGGAAAGTGGACGCGGCGTCATCCTCCGTCACCTTAGAAGGCGGTTTGACGAGGCACGCGAAAAGGCGGTCAAAACAGCGCGCCATCAAGCGAGTCCTCTAGAAGCGCTTCTCACACTGCCGATACGGCGTTTCATAACCACTAACTACGACCTTGAGCTCGAAGAGGCTCTTCAGAAGCTTCACAGTGATCTGAGCTACGAGCGAGGGAACAGCTCCTTTTCGCAGGATGATTTGGACAAGCTTGCGATATTTGCCGTCGCACTTGCGCGTGGCAATCGCAACATGGTGTTTCATTGCCACGGCGCTTTGCGCGACGAATCGCCTGGACCAGCGTCGACAAACGAGCGCTCCTCATCCGGTCGCCGCGGCGAGGGGGATTCAAACGAAAGCCTGAGTTCGGGGAGGAATTCCCTTTCCGCTAAGAAGCATCATTCGACGGTCATTCTGACCGACGCTGACTATAAGTATTGGTACCTGTCCAACGACCGTGTCCCTTACACATTTCAGCGCGGGTTTGAAGTATTACTTCAATCGAATCCGCTATTTTTCGTCGGCTATTCACTCACTGACGCGGATCTGGTCCGGATCCTCAGGCATTTATCGATTCGCCGGGCCCCTACTGGGCTGGCGAGCAACGTTTTCGCTCTGGTTAACGCTGGCGGCAATGCATCGGAATCCTGGCGCCGCGCCCAACAAATCAAGTCCGGGATAAACCTGATCCCGTACAACGAAGGCTCGCCGCTGCTCGCAACCGAACTGGAGAACCAAAAGCGGAGATACGAGGAGACCCGCGCCGCATGGAGGAAACAAGCCTGCGCGAAGACACCATCACTAACGTGTGCTGGCGCAATCGAGCCACGACCCACGATCGAGTCGTATGGCCCGAAACGAAGGGAGGCAAAGCAGGATCCGCTATTTGACAGCCGGCTCCTCCTCCGGGATGACGACCCCGTCATCCAAGCCATTGCCACAGCATTGAACGAGTCCCGAGTTGTTGCTCTCACCGGGCCCGCTGGAGCCGGAAAATTCCTCAAGGCATGCCAGTTCGTCAGAAGCGAGGAGAGCAATGCTTTCCTACCGCTCGTTTTCAACTCCTATCACAACGACGACATTTATTCCTATCTGAAGAGGATCGCGGACGCTGTACAGGTCAAAGCAGAATTGAAACCGCCGCCGGACTGCTTTTGTTCACTCGAAGATCGGCTTAAGGAGATCCTGAACATTGACTATCGCTCTAAGCTCAAGAAGCCGTTGTTACTGGTGATCAGCGGAGTCGACCTCTTCCTCGATTTTGACGCGGCGCAGAAACAAGAACCGGAAAGCGGCTGGCAGCCTCGCAACAAAGCGGCGGCGACACTGATCAAGGTCCTCTCTGGCTGGCGCGCTGAACATAACACCGGGAATCGCGTCCTGTTGACCGGGCGTTCTTTGCCAGCAAGGCTTAGGCAAAATGCGAAGTGCATCGATCTATTGGATCGTATGAGAGCTGCATCGATGTTTTCCGCGAAGCAACTAGATCTTACCGGCGACGAATACAAAAGGTTGAGTTGGCAGCTTCAGGACGAACAGTCAGGCCTCGTGATCGGGTCTGCATATGTGGCGGATTTTGACGAACTGCCCGGTAAACAGCCCTCCGCGTCAGGCGATTCGCGGGAAAAACGCCTGGAGCAGCTCATGCATGTCCTCAGCTCCAGCGTTTCTGAAAGGGGCACTCGGGTGGTGCGGCATGTCATTCGCTCGCTGGATCGAGGCACGGGCAAAAAGGGGTATGAGGATCTCCTGGCTTATCTGTCTTGCTTCAATACACCTGTGGTTGAACGAGTAGTGGAGGAGTGTATAGGACTGGTAAGAAATACCTATTCTGAAAGCGTTCGTCTGGATTTCAGAGTGCTGGTTCAGCTTCGGCTGCTAGAGTCGATCCGTTCCGAAGGTGCGGAGGCGAGCCGGAGTGCTGACGGGGGAAATCGCGCCTACATTGTGCCGTCAATAGTAAAACGATATTGCCGGACGATTTTGTCGGGATCGCATTACCCCGAACGCCGCGCATGTGGTGTCCATGGACTGCTGTCTCGTGGCCCTTTTAACGACCCGGGCACAAGCAAGAAGCCACGGACGCTGTTTAATCATTTCGCTACACTTGCATTTAAGCGAATAAGGGCCTTGCTTGAATCTGCCGATTATCAAGCAGCGCTCAATGAGTGTCGAAGGCTCGGCCGCCCAGCGGAGAACAGCGCGGAGGCGAGGTTGTTCGAAAAAGCGTTCGGAAAGATTGAGGAGAAGTGGCGCGAAGCGCGTTGGTTCACCCGGGCAACCCTCGATATTCTGCGTACTAATTTCGCCTGCAATAGTGTTCCGAGCTGGGGCACGCTTCGCGAATACATCGACATGTGCTCCTTTTGCCTCGATCTTGTTAAAAACTTGGCATGTGCTCTCGGAGATACATGGCATCCAGGCGAGGGCGACCCCCGCGAACTGAGCGATTTTGGAATCGCCTCCGCCGAGGAGATGATCTCTCTATATAACGAGCTGGGCCTCGCATATTACAACGATGGGTCGGTTCAGGACGCGCTCAGTATCTGGGGAGTAGCTTTAGCGTGGCAAAAAGCCGTAGCGCTCAGAGACTATGACCAAGGCGTGATGTACTCAGCCTCCCTGTACTCGCATTTGGATATGGGCTATTTGCAAATGGGCCGCATGGATACAGCACGGGAGTCCATCGAAAAGGCGAGACTTGCAGCGCGCGCCGTTGGAAACGAGGATCTTGAGGTCCGGCTGCAGGGCGTCCTTGCGCGTATCGATCATTTTCGAGGAAATCTTAAACAGGCTCGAAACGTGTATAGGCAGGTGGTAAGAAGACTGGGCGAAATCGGAAACCGGCGAGCGCAGAGCTACTTCATGAGACACTTGGCATCGCTGTTAATTCGGTTGCGGGAATACGATCAAGCGGAGCGCCTCGGTCGTTTGAGCCTGGCCATCGCAGCCAGCGAGAACAGTTCCGACCTGGTTGCGTTTTCTCGTGAACTTCTTGCCAAAATCGTTACCAGTAAAGGCGGAAATCCACGCGAAGCAATTCGGGAGTACCAAACTGCTCTCGATCAGGCGCGGGATTTAGGGATCACGCGGTTGCAGGCCGATGTCCTATTAGGTCTGGCGAAAGTTCAATTGTCCCTAGGGGACGCGGGCGCGGCTCGCAACCGCGCGATTGAAGCGCTCAAACTTGCGAATGAAAATCTCTTGGTTCTCCGGCAGATCAAAGCGTTGATGATCCTCGGCCAGGCTGTGGCTGAGAGAGGAGATATCAAGCTCGGTGCGTGCTATTTGGCTCATGCCAAATCTCTTGCTTACGACAGCCAGTTTCGCCTTGCAGAACACGACGCCGATAAAGCTCTCGCGGAATTGCAAGCCCCCTCATAGAGGCACGGCGAATACCGGCAGCAACCCCATGCACCCACTCCTCCTGAAAATCATGGCCGATGCCTGGGTGGTCGCCGGGATCGTTTGGCTCGTAATGGCATTCACCGCGAAGCCAACCGTGAAGAGGCAGCCGCCCGGGTTGAGGCTCGCGCAAATCGCGCTGGTGGCATGCGCCTTCTTTCTTTTGTTCGGTCAACCGCGAGGCTTTGGACCACTCGCGGCGCGCTTCCTGCCGTTATCCGCTACCGGCGCGTACCTTGGTTTCGCACTTACACTGGCCGGGATCGTGATCGCGATCTGGGCGCGCTTTTTTCTGGGCTCAAACTGGAGTGGAACCCCAACCATCAAGCATGGGCATGAGCTCATCCGCTCCGGCCCTTACTCGCTCGTCCGCCATCCAATTTACTCGGGCCTTCTGCTCGCGGTCCTGGGCACCGCTATCTTCATGGGCGAGATTCGCGGCCTGATTGCCCTGGCGTTGGCGATTGCCGGATTCAAATGGAAGTCGAAGACCGAAGAGTCCTTCATGCAGGAGCAGTTCGGGGTCCAGTATCTCGAATACAAGCGCCACGTGAAGGCGCTCATTCCGTTTGTCTGGTAATCGCGGCGGTCGCGCTCTCCCATGGCCATTGCGCAATCCGCCGGGCCCGCCAGAGATAAGCAAGGATTCCAAACAGCACTACCGCGATGCCGCTAACCACATAGATGGGGCCGCTCGAACCCAGAATAAAGATCCAGCCCGCAAGCGCGATGAGAACCGGCAGAGGATAGAGCGGCATCGAGAACGGCCGGACAATATCTTTGCGAACGCGCCGGATTAGAATGACCGCGATGCATTGAGCGGCGAACTGCGTGACGATCTGGATGACGATCAGTGCTTTGATGAGCGCCTCCAGGGGAAGCAGGCAAGCCGCCGCGGACATCAGGCCCATGAACACGACCGAGAATGACGGGAAATGGCGCGTCGGGTGCACTCGCGCGAAGGCCGAGAAGAAGTGTCCTTCCGCCGCAGCCGCGTAGGGCACTCGCGTGTAACCCAATAGGACGCAAAACACGGACGCAAAGGCAACCCATAAGATGAGGCAGGTCATCAGCGCCGCGGCCTTCACTCCGTAGAGCCGCTCCATAAAATCCGAGACAATCGCGGTAGAGTGGATGGCGCTGTGCCAGGGCAAGACTCCGATAATCGAAAAACTCATCGCCAGATAGAGGACAGCCAGAATGCCGATGGAAAGGAGCACGACGCGGGGAATGTTGACAGTAGGATGCTTTATTTCGCCGCCGATCAGGCAGACATTGAAGTAGCCGCTATAGTCATACATGCTCAGCAGCGTGGCCGCACCCAATCCCATAAAGAAGGAAGGAGACCAGCGGAACGCACCGGCCGGAAAGCTGAAGGCGATAGACGCCTGGAAGTGCCAAGCACCGCCCCAGATGATAATACTGATTGCGGCAATCAGCCCCACCCAGAGGACCGCCGAAATTTTTCCGATGGAGCGGATGTCTCGATAGAGCAGCACGGTCGAGAGCAGGCAAACGCCGATCGCGATCAGCTTCTGCTCGACAGAAGTGAGCGACGGCACAAGATAGCGCGCGTAATCGGCGAAACCTACTGAGCCGGAGGCGGCCGTAAGAGGGGCGGAAAGCATCACCTGCCAGAGAAACAGGAACCCCATCAGGCGGCCCAGCGAGCGCGGTCCGAAAGCTTGCTGAAGATAATCGTAGGAGCCACCGGAGCCGGGCATAGCCGCTCCTAGTTCTGCCCAGACCAGGCCATCAGACGCCGCGATGATCGCGCCCAGCACCCAACCCAATAATGCCTGCGGCCCACCCATGGCGGATAAGATGAGCGGGATGGTTACAAACGGACCAACACCGACCATGTTCAGCATGTTGGAAGTGAGGGCCGGGAACAGGCCCATTTCGCGCCTCAACCCGCCGTTTCCCGGTGTTGCGGTTGCCTTCACAAGTGAGGATCTGCTCCAAGGATCGGAACCGAATTGTACATACTGGAAGCCTATAACAGCCATGAACCTGCTACCCAAAGATGAAAGATTTTTCGATTTGTTTCAGCAGCACATGCGCATTCTGTGCCAGTCCTCCGAGCTGCTCATCGTGAGCTTGCGGGCCGGCTATGAACGGGTGTGCGACATCTCCAAACAAATGGAGGCCCTGGAAAGGAGCGGCGATGAGGTCATTCACCAAATCTTTCGCACGCTGCAGTCGACATTTATCACGCCCTTCGACCCCGAAGATGTTCAGACACTGGCAACGACTCTCGACAACGTTTTGGATTCTATAGAGGATGCAACTTTCCGGATTGTTGCGTACCGCCTGGACCCGATCCCGGAGCCTGCCGTGCAGCTCGCGCGTATGATCGACGACTGCTGCCAGGCCCTTTCAAGAGCGCTGGCGGCATTGCGGGATCGCAAACCGGTTTGGGATGACTGCATCGAAGTGAACCGGCTGGAAAATGCGGCCGATGCGGTGGAGCGCACGATGGTGGGCAGGCTGTTCAGCTCGCAAATCGATCCCATCGCGCTAATTAAGCAAAAGGAAGTGTTCGAGATCCTGGAACAGACAACGGACATTTGCGAAGATGTCGCGGACGTAATTCAGAACGTCGCAGTGAAGAACAGCTAATGCCGACATTCGACCTGGTCGTCATTATTGTCTTTATCGCGCTGGTTTTCGATTTCGTAAACGGCTTTCACGATGCCGCCAACTCAGTGGCAACCGTAGTTGCCACGCGGGTGCTGACACCCCTGCAAGCTGTAGGACTAGCAAGCGTGTTCAACTTCCTGGCTGCGTTTTTTCTTGGAACCGGCGTTGCAGCAACGATCGGCAAGGACTTTGTAAACACGCGCATCGTAACGCCTTACGTACTGATGGCCGGCCTTTGCGGCGCTGTGATCTGGAACGTCCTGACCTGGTATTTCGGATTGCCAATCAGCTCATCTCACGCGCTGATCGGCGGGTATGCGGGCGCGGCGCTGGCCAAAGCCGGCATGAACGGGTTGATCGTAGGGAAATGGCCAAGCACGCTCGCCTTTATCGTGGTTGCTCCGGTTATAGGCCTTATGCTTGGATACGGCTTCATGGTGGCCGTGTACTGGATTTTTCATCAGTTCACGCCCGCATACATGGACCGTTTTTTTCGGCACGCACAAATGTTTTCGGCCTCGCTGTTGAGCTGCGCGCACGGAACCAACGATGCGCAAAAGACGATGGGAATCATAACGGCGGTGCTGGTAGCGGGCGGCTTTCAGCGCGATTTTCACGTTCCGGACTGGGTGATTCTGGCCTCAGCCGCAGCCATGGGATTGGGAACGCTGAGCGGCGGGTGGCGAGTGGTGCGCACCGTGGGCATGAAGTTGACCCGCCTGAAGCCGCGCAGCGGATTCTGCGCCGAGACCGGTGCAGCCATATCCATTCTGCTGGCTACCTGGCTGGGTCTGCCCGTTTCAACTACACACGTGGTTGCCGGAGCGATAGCGGGAGTGGGTTCTATCCAGCGGGTTCGCGCGGTGCGCTGGAACGTCGCGGGGAACATCGCCGTGGCATGGATACTGACCATTCCCGCCGCTGCGCTGGCTGCTGTCGTCGTCTTCTATGTCATCCGCCTGGTGGCGCCCGATGCGTGATCTTAGAACGCGAACCGCAGTTGCAGTTCAATGCGGCGCTGATTGCTGGCTGTCGACTCGGCGCCAAAGCCGCCGGTAATGCCGGTCGATTCCAGGAAGTAGGGCGAGATGAGCGCTCCATTCGGCGTATTCAGATTCTCGTGATTGAAGATGTTCCGCCCGCTGACCGAAAGCGTGAGATTGTAGCGATGCTCGGTCGCTTCGCCGAAGCCATGAAAACCGCGATATCCACCTCCGCCTGCTCTGGCGCCCCCCACTTGGCCTTTGAAGTGAGTAGTGCCGAAGCCCCAGGTTTTGCTGACCCGAAGATTGATGCCGATGTACCCCGGCCCGTCGCCCGCATTGCGCTCGATCATGTTGGAAGTTCCAGGAGGAGCAACGATCGGAACTGGATTCAGAATGCCGTAGGGCGTATCGAAATAGCCCGGCAAGGCGGTATCCACAACGCTGGGCCGCGCCGTCGGCGTGCCTTGACCCTGCAGAAACAAATCCGTTCCGGTGGTGATGTTGAACGGGGTTCCGGTATGCGCCACGATAAACGGTGAAAAGCGCAGACCCCAGCGGGCTGCGATGGAACCTCCCAGGAATAGCGTATGCGCCACATCCAGATGTGACCGCCCCCAGTCCGCGGCAAAGTTGTACGGATTAGCCGGCAGCGTACTCAGGCCATCGGTATCGCTATGAGCATCGTTGTAGCTATAGCGGCCAAACAGAGTGAGCCAGCGGCCCGCCCGGCTGTTCACATTCACCATGACCTGGGTCTGTTTGTAAATGCCGTCTGACTGGTAGTCGTATATGTCGCCGACATCGCCAAAGGGCCTGCAGCAAACATTGCCCGAATGCGATAGAGCGCTGGGCGGGAGCTGGCCCGGAGTTGGATAGGGCGCGTTGATGTCAACAGTCCGCAGCTCATGGGTCCCGCGTGAATTCATCAGGTTCACTGAAAGCGTAGTGTGTCCGAACAATTGCCGTTCCACTCCAATCGCGGTTTGCATCAGACGGGGCGCCTGCAAGTGGTTGTCAATTTGATAGCGCTGCGCTGCATTCGTCGTCCCTCCCTTGAGATCAGCGTCGGGAATAGGATTCAAGAATGTCGCGTCGAAAATGGTTGGCCTATCCAGGGTGTAAGTTTGCTGATTGCTCAGGTTGTAACGGTAGGCGGTCTCTACGTCCGAGATATCGAAGCGGTCGTAGAATATACCCCAGCCGCCTCGAATGACAGTTTTTGATCGTCCATTCGGGCCTTTCGCATCGGGTGACCAGGCAAATCCAAAACGCGGAGCCCAGTCGCTGTGATCGGGAATGTTGGTCTGCGATTCCCAGCGCAGCCCGAGGCTCACGGTCAGGTTGGGTTTGACCCGCCAGTCGTCCTGGATAAAGGGACCGAAATCGAGCTGATAGAAGCCGATAGAAGGGTCACCAGTGTGCACGGTATATCGCGAGGGTCCATAACCCATTTTGCTGACTTGCGCACTTGTGTACCCTGCATTCAGGAGCTGCACCGTGGCGAGATACTGCTGAATTGAAAGCAGGCTCACATCCCCGTTTTTATTTGGCGTAAGTCCCGGTTGCAGCGCAGGGCCGAGGTACGGAAAGTTGGGACCGCCCAGAAATTGAAATTCGCCGTTGAAGCCCTTTGGGCTTAGATCGTCCAGGGAATCTGCTCTAACGCGAATTCCAAACTTCGTGGTGTGCGTGCCCCAGGTCAGGGAGGTGTAGTTCTGTAGCTCGAAACCGTTTTGCACATCATAGCTGGACGGATACGCCGCGGAAGTATAACCCGCACCGCCTGAAACGAAGGATTGGGAGACAAACAGCCCCGGTGCGTTGCTCTGACTTTTGTAGGTTGCATTCTCACGGTCGAACCGGAAACGGGTCTCGTTTACCGCTTTTGCGCTCAGCACCGCGGTCTCGACAACCTGAACCATTTGCTCGGTTGTCGAGGTAGTGTAACCAGTGCTCGGAAAAGTGATGTTGCCAATGGTCGTTTGGGGAAGGTCGAAACTACCGATGCCGGTAACAATACGGTCATTGCTGAGAAAAGCGTATCGGAAGCTTAGAGTGTTGTTCGCGCCGAGCTGATAATCGACACGCGGGCTCACGGTCGTCCTTCTCTGCGGGGTTGCGTAGAAGTTTTGTTCAGGTTGAAAGCCCAGGAAGTTGGCGGTTGGAATGGTCGCGTTGATAATCCCGTTGTCGTCAATGTTGCGGCGATCCGCATCGAGAAAGAAGCTGGCATGCGGCCCTAACGGACCGCTGAGATTCCCCCCGAAATGTTGAGTCCGGAAAGGAGGATTCACCGAGAGGAACGGGTTGCGGGAATTCCAGATGGCGTCGCTGATGTTGTAATAGCCCTCGCCGTGAAATTTATCGGAGCCGGGCTTGGTGAAAATCTGGATCCGACCATAGCCGAGCTTCTCGAACTCGGCTGAGAAAGGGTTCGAGTTGATGCGAATCTCGCGGATAGTGTCTTTGGGAGGAAGCCTGCCGCCAGTGAACCCGTCGATGTAAATCTGATTGCCTCCAGGGCCAGCCGAAGGGCCTGCGAGCGCCTGAAGATCGGCTTGCAGGTCATCGGGGTCGTCTGGAAGCGCGTCGAGATCCTCTTTCTGGAGAACTAAAGCAGTGGCGTTATTGGAGGGCTCGGTGCTAACCGTGTTTGTGGTGGTATCGGTGACCGTCACTTCCTGATGCTGGGCCTGAACGGTCATCACAATGTTGGCTGTCGCGCCGCTGCTGGCAGTAACGCTCGCGGCTACCGCACCCTGCTGTTGAAGGCCCGTGTAGGTGGCTGAGACGGTATATGTTCCGGGAGCAACGTGCCGGAACACGTAATTGCCATCGGCGTCCGAAGTGGTGCGTCTGAACTGTTCCGGTGGCATTGGCGAGGGTCACCGTGGCCCCTGGAATCACGCCGCCTGTATCGTCTTTTACGCTACCTCGCACCATACCGCTTGCGTTGGGGCGTATCGCGTGCGTGGCAGGCGCCTGGGCAGGGACCAAGCTTTGACCGGGTGGTATCCGTGCCCAACCTACCGCTGCCAGGCTGAGCCCGATCAAGAGTACACACGTTGTTCTTTCGTTCATGTCACCTCTGAAGCAAATCTTCGTGAAGGAAGAGTGTTGGCCGCATCAGCAGTTATTGCGGAATTGTCATCTCTCCCAAACCCCAATCGCCGCCCGTTGATTCACCGCCCGATCGAGCCGGAGCCGACTGCAAGATCGGCTCAACTCCGGCGATGATATTTGTCGCAAGCAGCCGCGAGCTGCCGGCGCCCGTTTCAACTCCCGAAACCACCACCGCATCTCCGGGCTTAAGGTCGGAAACGCTAATGGGCGGGAGGCGTTCAATCATTTGACCAATGTCACTGCCGCCGGACGGGCCACGCCTGGCGCCGGATGCCTGCGCGGAATTGCCTTGTTCGTTCGCGCCATATGCAGGAGCGGCTGGCCGACTGCCTGTGTTCGCTTCATGCTGCTCACCCGACGGCCGCTGCCCGCCTTGGGCGGGATGAAAGTTCGGATTGAGGCGGCGGGCCAGCATCATGGCCACCGTGGGAGGAAGCTTCCTTATTTCCGAATCGTTATTCAGACTGATTTCAACCGGTTTCTTGGTGGCAAGATCTTTAACCGTGATCGATTTGCCATCGGGCGAGATGGAAACGATGGTTCCGTTGACAGTGCGGAACGCTCCCGAATAGACCTTTTCCGCCGTAATGGTCGAACCATCATCGCTTCTGTTTCCGATAATCCGAACGTGATCTCCGGGCTGGATCTGCGCCAATTCGGATGGAGCGGGCACCTTGGGATTTTCGGGCGAGTAGCGGGTGAATTGCGTCGTCTTCGCCGTATCGACAGTGACCGGCTGCGCTCCTGCCGGTGTCCTGACCGTGATAGCTAACTTGCCGGCTGCCGGGTCGACGGAGTTCACCACTCCGGCCGTACTGTGCTGCCAGGCTGCCGCCTCCGCCTGGTGCGCTTTCTGAAGATCGCGCGCCGACATGAGAACGACGCTCCGGGCAGCAATTGCGTTGGGATCATCCTCCGGCTTAGAACCGCGGACGTCGACGCGATCGCCCACCTGCAGATCATCGGGGGTGATCCGGGTCGCATTCTTGAGATCCTTTGCCCCCGGTTCGACCTTAAGAAGAGTTCTCGTGTTTCCGACCAGAACCTTTTGCACAGATCCGGTCTTATCTTCCTTTACGGTGATCGTATGAGAGGCAGGGTCAACTGCCGTGACGGTCCCGATCAGGTGCTCGGTAGGCTTTGAGCTGCCCGGCGCGTTTGCTTGAGTAGCCGCACTCTCTTGCGCCACGGACGCCGTGGCCAAAAGAGCAAAGAGACCAAAGCATCTGACCAGGCATTTCAGCATAGTGATTTCCCCTTGTTTGAGCACCGCATGGGGCGGGTTGTTTCCTGAGAGGCGAAAACCTGCGCCACTAAGTTACCTGCCAGGGCTTACAGGAACCGAGTTGCGAGTTGTTGGAAGGGGAACGATAAAGGGGGGGAGGACTGCGAACCTCTCCCCGGGCCTCAAGATCGGCGAAGGAGGTGTGGCCCGGGGGGTTCAGCAGGATTGAGCGCTAAGCCGCATTGACCAGCAGGTCTTCTAACATGTCATTGCCTTCGTCTCGATTACGATCCGCCTGCTCCTGGCATTGGATGCAGAATGGAGCCCAGGGCAGAGCGTCCAGGCGCTTCGGACTGATCTCTTCCTCACAGTGGAGACAGGTGCCAAACGAGCCATCGTCAATACGGCGGAGTGCGGACCGGACATTGCGCAGCAGGTTCGATTCACGATCAAGATTTCGAATAGCTAGCTCGCGTTCCGAGGCGTGCTGCACTTCGTCCAGTGCGTCCGCGCTCTTCTCAATGGTGATTGCATCGCGGTTGCGTACAATCCGTTCCAACTCGTCCCGCTTGGTTTCCAGGATCTTTTTAAATTTGTTTAGTTCGGTCTTCGTCATTTCATTTCTCCTTCAATACGACCAGCTTTGCTCACTCATAAAAGAATTCGAAGCAGCCAAGTCTTCACTTAAAGACGCAGCTTATGCAAAAAGGGTTCACCAACGGTAACACAGCTTTTGGGACCGCGGCAGGGGTCTTTTTGCTAGTACCCGTGTGAGAGAACCCGGAGAAAGAAGAAGCTTTAGCGCTGTACTCCCGGTCGCAGGAACTCAAGCGTGAGTTCCGGACGCCCGGTGCTTCTGTCCCGATAAGCCGACGCTTTTCGGATCTCCAGATCATACCACAACGGGCAAGCAATTCAACAACCAATCTGCCAGGAGGCCCCGCGACGTGACTTCGAGCACTTATAACCCATCCAGTCTTCGATTCCAACCTCTCTGAACACAAGTAGGTACACCCAGACGGAATTTTCTCTCTCTTCCACTCGGAAAGAAAGTAAGCCGCCCTGTAAAGTCTGGATTCTGGTTAGTCTACGAGTGCGCGATTTCAGTACCGATAGAACTTCAGGGTCGCAGTACGGGCGTTACTTCAACCAGACAACTGTAAAAGGTGGGCCCTTCCCCAATGTCCGTCAGCCGCTCGGAGGTAAGCTGGTTGACCCCTCGCTGCTCAGGAGCGCGCCGGTTCCAGCGCACGCTTCGCGCGCGCAATACGCCCGCAGGAACCTCGTTATCAATACTCGCGGTGAAAAAGCAGGAGCCGCGATCGTTGCTAACTCGCACCTGCATTCCCTGCACGATTCCACGGACATCTGCGTCGTCAGGATGAATGGATAATCTGGCGGTCTGTTCGTCTACATCAAGCCGGTGCCCGAAAGTGGAATTCATGCTGTCATCGTTCTTGGCTGAAATAAGTTCAAGCGGGTAGCGGCGTAAGAGGACGGGGTCCCCGAAGCGGGACTCCAGGGGAGGCAGGTAGCTCAGCGATTCTGCGCCGAACTCGAATTTGCCCGAAGCGGTCCGGAAATCACCGTTTGCAAATGGTAAAAACGGTTCGCCCCGTGGCGCGACGTTTAAGCGAATAGAACGTTCGCGATCAAGCCTCTCCAGGGTAATTCCGTTCAAATAAGGCGAGCAGCCGGCCAACAGACAGCGAATCATTTCATCCTCGGAGTCTGCGAAACAATCTTCGTTAAACCCCATTCGCTCTGCCAGCAGGCGGAAGATCTCGACGTTTGATTTGACCTCACCCGGCCTCGGCAGCACGGGACGGGCAAGCTGAACGTAATAGTGACCGTAAGCTAGATAGATGTCGGTGTGCTCGAGAAACGTAGTCACCGGGAGTACGAAGTCGGCGTATCCTGCTGTATCTGTCAGGAATTGTTCGAGCACGACAGTAAAGAGATCGGGGCGCCGCAAGCCCGCAAGAAGCTTGGTTTGGTGCGGCGCAATCGCGGCCGGATTCGAATTGTAGACGACCAGCGCCTTAACGGGCGGATGGTCCACTTCGAGCAGGGCGTGGCCGAGTTGAGCCATGTTGACGAGGCGCGACTCGCGTTGTAGAGGCGACCGCAGTTGCAGGTCCGGGCGCTCGAGTGCCGCGCGATTGAACTGAAATGCCCCGGAGGTGGTCAATTGCAGGCCGCCGCCGATCTCGCGCCATGATCCCGTGAGGACCGGGAGCGCCGCAATGGCCCGTATGGCATTCCCGCCGCGTTCGCTGCGCTGCACGCCATAGTTCACCCGTATTGCCGCGGGTTTTGCCGCCGCATACTCCCGGGCAAGAAGTTCAATCTCCGCCGCGGCGATTCCAGTCAAGGCAGCAACGCGTTCGGGCGGATATTCCGCCGCGAGCCGGCTTAGCTCTTCAAATCCATTCGCGAACCGGCTGACGTAATCGTTGTCGTGCCACGACTCCCGAAGAATGACGTGAATCAAGCCGAGCGCGAGCGCAAGATCAGAGCCGGGATTAACAACAAAGTGTTTATCCGAAGCCTTTGTGGTCCGGTTTCGAACCGGATCAATTACATAAAACCTCGCGCCTTTGCGGCGGGCCTCGACAATCCACGGCCACAAGTGGACATTGGTACCGAGAATGTTCGCGCCCCAAGCAATAATCAGCTTCGAGTGCGCAAACTGTTCCGGCTCCATGCCAAGGCGAATACCCTGCGAGAGTTGCAGGGCAGCCGCCCCCGCAGCCGAGCAGATTGTGCGGTCCAACAGTGAAGCGCCCAGACGATGAAAGAAGCGCCGGTCCATTCCGGATCCGTTCAGGAGGCCCATGGTTCCGGCATAGCTATACGGAAGGACGGCTTCCGGCCCGCACGTTTCAGAGATGACTTTTAGCTTCGCTGCTATCTCATCCAGCGCTTCATCCCAACTTATTTGCTCAAATTGTCCTTCTCCCTTGGCGCCCGTTCTTCGCAAGGGATGCAGCAAGCGATCCGGATGATATTCCCGCTCCAGATATTTTGTTACCTTAGCGCACAGAAAGCCCCGGGTGATGGGGTGCTCACGGTCGCCCCTAAGCTTGACAGCTTTGCCGGATTGATCAATATCAACCACCAGCGAACAGGCGTCGGGACAGTCGAGCGCGCAAACGGAAAAACGTTTTTCCGGCAAGTTACAATTCTCGCGCAGATCGCTGAAGAATTACAGCTCAGCTCAATTCGTGTTTATCAGTCTGAATTTGGGGCTCGAACGTTTTGTGCTCCGCTAGGCTAGTTCACACGGGCCCGGTGTTTCTCTTTCAGCACCAGTTCGTCAAAGATGGCCAAAACCGTCTTGCGATACGTGTACATGCGCCTAAGAGAGTCGCGGAAGCCCTCTTCATAGCGCCGGGGGTGCAGCCACTTATTAAGCAGGGGACGGGGCACGTCAATGTCACGCCGCAGATCGTCCGCTGAATGGCCGCGCAGGAAAAGGCCGTAGAAAATGGCTGCTTCCCGTTGTGGAGCGAGCGGATCCAATTCTTCTCGGCTAAACATACTGCCTGTACCAAGTTCGTATCGTACTACTAAACTGAGCTCTTTGAAAGCTCCTTAAGCCATCAGTCTAGCAACGGTGTCAAGTCTCTCAAAAAAACAGCTTCGCAGCCGGGAAGGTGATATTCCAGGTGTTCAAAAGCTTCATATAACCGGCGATCACCGCGGCTAATTCTTCGGCCCGATCTGTTCCGTCCTCCCCGCCAGGGGCTTAACCGCCGGGCCCCCGCACACGCCAACGCCCGTGCTTAAAAGCGCTTGCAGCAGATTAAAGAGCACGGCGTAGATAACCTGCTCGGTAATCGGCTGCCGCCCTGGCATGCGGAACGCCCCCGGCAGCTCCTTTGTAATCTGGATTCGGATAGCCTGCGGCAGCGCGCGCCCGAACCTGTCGCGTTGATTCGCAACCGAAAGCGGGGTTTGCAGAACGCTGCCGGTTTTACCGTCCACGTAGAATTGGCAGCGCGAAAACCAACCTAGATTTCCAGGATCCGCGGCATCAAACAACAACAGCGGCGCCTGCCGGTCTGTCGCTGAGAGATCGAGCGCCATCACCCGCTGCTGATCGTCGATCTTGAATTCAAATCCGGCCTGCTTCGCGATATTACCCACGAATTCCGGATCGAGTTCCAACAGCAGATACTTGTTTGCCCCAGCTTCGAGAACTTGCATGGACCACTCACATTCTAACTATGACCGCCCGCGGCCAACTCCCGGCGCACCTCTTGCGCATGACGGCGGTATACCTCGTGGTCTCGATCACTGAACTGCACCAACTTCACTATCCGTACCGTATCCGGGTGGCCGCGCAGCCAATTTGACACCGTCTTCACCGCGATGTCCGCGGCCTCTTCCAGAGGATAACCGTAGATTCCGGTACTGATAGAGGGAAAGCTGATTGTCTTAACATCGCGCTCAGCCGCGAGTTTCAAACAGGTTTCATAGCAGGCGGCAAGCTGCTCTGCCTCGCCGTGCTTGCCATCACGATAGCGTGGGCCGACGGCGTGGAATACATACTTGGCCGGTAAAAGGCCGGCCCCGGTTACGACCGCACTACCCGTCTGGCATTCCCCAATCCGAGTACGGATTTCGTCCAGGTCGCGCATGATCTCCGGCCCACCCGCCCTATGAATGGCTCCATCCACGCCACCGCCTCCCGCAAGATGCGAGTTCGCAGCGTTCACCATTGCGTCGACGGCCATGCTGGTGATATCGCCCTTTAAGAGTTGCAGGTGGCAGAGGCCCAACTGAATAACGAAATCGGAAGACATGGGGCAGTTACTACGGTCCTTGACTTACATGCACGCGGCCATCGATTCCAGAAGGAAATCGACATTTTCGCTGGTCGCCAGTGGCCCCATCGTTCCAATGCGCAGAACTTTACCGACCACCTGCCCAAGACCCCCACCGATTTCGATATTGTACTGGTTCACCAGCTTCTCGCGAAAAGCCGCTTCGTTCACCTGCGCCGGAGGTATAGCCGTTGTGAGATGCCAAATCCGGTCTTCAGCATTGTTCACAAATGGCTGAAAGCCAAGCCTGGTCAATCCCGCAATGAAACGCTGGTTGGCGCGGAGATGACGATCCCAGCGATTGCGCAATCCCTCCTCCTCAATAACCGCGAGGCCCTGATGCATCGCATAATAAAGCGGCGGAGATGGGGTGTGGTGATACACATGCGGCGCTTCGAAGTACTTGCCCATAAGCCGCAAATCCAGATACCAAGTATGCGGGTCCTCCCTGCGCCGTTCCAACCGTTCCCACCCTTTTGGCGAAACGGAGAGCGGCGATAGTCCGGCTGGGCAACTGAGCCCCTTTTGCGAGCAACTATATGCAACATCAATGCCGACCGAATCGAGCTCTACCGGCATGGCGCCTAAAGAGGTCACGCAATCGGCGATGACCAGCGCTCCCGCTTGTTTCGCGGCCGGCGTAATCGCGCGGCCGGATTGATAGGCGCCGGTGGATGTTTCGCCTTGCACAAAGCCAATTGCGTCGGGCCGCTCGCGCTCGATGAAATCCGCCGCTTCCCCGATTGTGAAAACCTCGCCCCACGGTTTCTCCAGACGCACCACGTTTGCGCCCTGCCGTTTGGCCGTTATACTCATCCGATCGGCAAAGTGGCCCGCTGCGAAAACCGCAAACTTGGAGCCTGGCAGAACAAAGTTCGCAACCGCCGCTTCCATCGCCGCGCTTCCGGCTCCCGGGATCATGAAGGTCTTCTCGTTTGCGGTACCGAAAACGTGCCGCAGGCCCGCCTGAATCTCGCCCATAATCTCGAGGAAATATGGATCGCGAATACCCACGATCGGTTGTGCCATGGCCTCATACGCTCTTGGGTCGACCATGGAAGGACCGGGGCCGAACATCAGCCGCTTCGGCGGCGCAATGCGTTTGGTTGCAGTCGTCAGCATCACTTTTTAAAGTTAACAAGTCGCGGCCTGAAACCTGTAACGATTCCACCCGCCGCGTCACGCTATCTCAACCAAAGAGTCCTTGATGATCAATTAGGGCGAATGGACATCGGAGGTCCATTCGCCTTCATCAACCCGCTGACGCTCTAAACGGATACACTGAACCTTGATTAGCGAGTACCGCAGCAGAGCGATGCCAGATGGGGGTTCCAATGAAGGAGTTCAACTGGGTCGTCCCTTGCCTCGGATTGGCCAATCTTTCGGTGAAGTTCGTTCACCCGCGGCCGCGGAAGTGCTGCCACGCTTCGGGCTAGCCGGTTTGCGTCAGGCATGCTGCCGGCCTTTCTTCTCCTTGTTCGTATGTGGCATGGCGATGCCCGACAACGCTTTATCTGCTAAAGCGAGCGGCCGTTAGCTGCCGTTCCGCCGATGGGCTGGAACGACTGGGCCCACTATCAGTGCCATTACACCGCTGAAACGATTCTCTCCAACGCGCGGGCGCTCGTAAAAAGTGGCTTGGCCGCACAAGGCTACAACACTGTTACCATCGACGATTGCTGGATGCAGAAAAATCGTGACGATCACGGCAATCTGCAGACCGATCCGCAACGCTTTCCCCAGGGCATCAAGCCGGTGGCCGACGCTGTACATGCGCTCGGCCTGAAGTTCGGCATTTATGAAGATGCCGGATATGCAACCTGCGGTGGGTTTGCGGGCAGCGGCGAACCGGACGGCGGCGGCAAGGATCATTTCACACAGGACACAAAGCTGTTCGCATCCTGGGGGGTGGATTATCTGAAGCTGGACGGCTGTAACGTCTATGTGCCGAGCGGCGAAACTCAGGTCGCCGCTTACCGTAACGCCTACAAGGCACAGAGTGCTGCATTGAAGATTGCGGGCCGTCCGATCGTTTTTTCGGAATCAGCTCCGGCATATTTCCAAGGAACTCCGGACTGGTACGACGTGTTGAGCTGGATCGGTGAGTACGGTCAGCTTTGGCGCGAGGGTTCCGACATCGCCACTTTCCGTGCAAATCAGCCCGATCGTCCCCGCTTTCACAGCGTACTTTGGAACTACGCCTACAATCTTCCGCTGGGTCGGTTCCAGAAACCCGGCAACTGGAACGATGCGGATTTCATAATCGGCGGCGACAGTGGCATGACTCCGGCGGAAACCCGCAGCCAGATGGCCTTATGGTCTATGATGTCGGCGCCGCTAATCCTCAGCTCCGATGTCGAAACGCTCAACCCGGAGGCGATCTCGATTGTCAGCAACAAGGCCGTGATCGCAATCGATCAGGATCCGCTGGGGCGGATGGCGACGTTACTGCGGCGTACCACCGCTATCGACGTTCTGTTTAAACACCTGAGGGACGGAGCCTATGCGGTCGCCGTACTAAATCGGGCCACTACACCGAACCGGATAGAATTGAGTCCGGCAGATCTGGGCTTTCCAAGCAATGCAGAATGCCGGCTGGAGGTGCGGGACTTGTGGAGCGGTGCCGAACAACATGCTGCATCCAATCTGCATGCCGAGGTTGCTCCTCACGATACCGCAATCTGGTCCATCCACCCGACGTCTTCCTGCCGCAGTCCATCCCGTACCGGGACGATCACGATGATCGCTGCCGGAAGGCATCGCGATATTGAAAGCTACGCTCGCTGTTTGGCGCCTGGGCACGTGGGAGCCTGTTCCGGCACTCCTGCAGAAACCTGGACGGTCACTTCCGGGGGCGGCTTACAATCCGCCGCTGGCTGTCTTGACGTTGCGAACGGAAAGCCGGTAATGCAGCCCTGTTCGAACAGTAAAGCTCAGCGCTGGCGTTACACCTTGACGGGCGAATTGATCAACACCAGCAATAACGCATGCCTCACCGGCAGCGATCAGGACAGCACACAAAACCTGAGCCTGGATTCGTGTGGACACAATCGCGCAGACCAGATATGGTCGCTACCCAACTGAAGCTTGGCCGCGTCTGCCCGCGGGCTGATCCCAGACCGCATCCCAGCTATTAGACTTTGAGTATGGACCTGAGCACGCTGGCTTTCGCCATGGGCTCCGCTTGGCTTTCAGGCATTAACCTTTACGCCACCGTGCTTACGCTCGGTCTGCTGGAGCGCTTTCACGTCGCGCAACTTCCAGGCGACCTCGGCTATTTAGGCCATACCTGGGTGCTCGCAGCCTCCGGGCTGCTTTACGCTGTCCAATTCATTGCCGATAAGATTCCGGCCGTCGATTCCGTCTGGGATGTCGTTCATACGTTCATTCGCGTACCCGCGGGCGCCATCCTGGCCGCCACGGCATTCGCCCACTTTGACCCCAAGATCCGCCTTATTGCGATGCTGGCCGGCGGTGGAATCGCGCTCAGCTCCCATGGAGTCAAAACCGCAACCCGGCTGGCCGCCAATACTTCGCCAGAGCCTTTTTCGAATCTCCTGCTCAGCCTGATCGGAGATGCGATTGCCGTCGGAGGCGCTCTGCTAATGTCCGTGCACCCGGTTATTCTGTTCGCGATTGCGCTGGCAGCGGTCGCTTTATCTATTTTGTTGTTCCGCTGGATCTGGCGTTCAATGCGAAGAATTTTCAGGCCAGGCTCGAGCGCATTACCGGCCTAGACAATCATCCGTTACAGCAACTCAGATTTGCTACGCGGCGTCCAAATCCGCTGTCCTACAGTGAGATTGCGCTATGCTTCCGCCTCTGTCGAATATCCCCGAGGAAATCCTATCCCTATTTTCCGAACACGGCGCTGAGCATGTCTTTCATTTTGCCGCTCGGATGCGATTGTCCTGGCTGCTGCGGCATTTTCATCCCCGATCCGTTTGGGCAGTGTACGTATGTTTGAACTGCCTGCTCACGACCGGGATATTAGCCATCCTTGCGGTGGTGACGCAAACGCCGTTCGTTTTTCCGTCATTGGGCCCGACCGCCTACTTGTTTTTCTTCTCGCCACTCGCGCCCTCGTCGAAGCCGCGGCATGCCATTCTGGGGCACGGGATCGGTCTGCTGTGTGGCTATGGAGCCCTATGGATAACAGGCACCGCGCTTTCACCGCACGGCATCAAGTATGGCGTCGACTGGCTGACAGTGGCGGCAGCAGCCATCTCCCTGGCATCGACCGGAGCGCTGATGGTGCTGCTGCGCGTGAGCCATCCGCCGGCCGGCGCAACAACGCTGATCGTCTCCCTGGGCTTGTTATCACGGCCCAAGCACCTGCTGATCGTGGAGGTCGCGGTGGTTCTGCTATCTGCCCAGGCATTCTCAATCAATCGGCTCGCAGGGCTACCGTTCCCCGTTTGGGAGCGCGTGCAGTGAACCGAATCGAGTAAACCAGGCCGCCTAGACGCTTGCGGAAGTGGTCCTGCCCTTCCGCCGCTCCTCCCGCAGTTCTTCCTCGGCTCGCTGCCAATCTAGCTCCGGGGAACCATGCGGGCAACCGCGTTGCTGCCAGCACCTATACGCGCGGCGGGATATCTCCTCGGAGGTCCCGCCAGCGGTTTGGGTGCCCAGATCGGGAGACGTGTCTTGCGTCAACGCTGAGGTGCTGCGCGGGGTCGTTCCGGACCCACGCGCAGGCGGAACGATATTCGGAGCGGGCGAACTTGACCGTGTTGGAGTGCTGCTGGTCAGGCCCGCTCCCGCTCCGGAACCCGTTTCGATACCTGATACTTCCAGTCCACGGGAACCAACCGACAAATTCGCACCTCCGGCGATCGTGTCGTTGATGCTCAGGCCCTCCCTGGAATGTCTCAAGCGTTGGGCTCGTTGCTCTCCCGTGAGTTCGCTCTCCGGAACCTTCTGCGCGTCGCCAGCTGTATCCGCCGGCAATTCGTTAAGTTTGGGATCGATCATACGATGTTTCCAAACTGTTTGATCGATTTCCAGGAATAACTGACACACATGCCGATGTGATCGGCCCGGGAAATCAGTTGCCGCGATAATCCCTTCGTTTGTACCCGATTTAGCTATTTGCCGTGTTTCGTTTTCTCGAGATCCTTGGCAGCCTGAAGATGTTTTTCAAGGACCGGCAAAGCCGCTGTAGCGTATGCCTTCAGATCAGGGTTCTGCAGGTCGGCCTCCGCGCGTTTGTACTCGGCGATGGCTTTGGTGTGTCCGGTGACCATGTCACGCTCGAAGCGTCGATCGAATGCGGCCCCCTTCATTTTCTCGAACGGAGCAATCATTTTGTTGTTTGCGGCATCGATCCCTTTGGGAACGGTAGCCCCCGCCTTGGTCGCCGCCGCGGTGAGCTTATTGTAGTCATCGGTGTGATCGGTAACAAGCGTCTGAGCAAAGTCCTTTACATCTTGCCCGGAAGCCTGCTCCTGTGCCATCTGACCCAGGTGGGCCTCAGTCATATCGGTTTGCGCCGCGAAATCAACGAATTTCTGATCGCTGGCACTCGCGGTCGCCTGTGCAAACGCGGGGACACAGCACAGCGCGATCCCGCAAAACCCGGAAAGAATCATTCTCATGTACATTTACTACCTCCTTTATTTGCAACCCACTCCTGTAGAACCGGTTGGACGGCTACATAGGTCGCTGGGAGTTTTACGAGGAGAGGGCCCTGAGAACCTCTGAGCGGCCGCTTGGACTGCGTACGCTTGTGACTCAAGTGTAAGATGTGACGAGCGGAAGGAATATCTATGAAATTTCTTATAGCGCTAGCAGCGCTCTTCGCAGTTTTCGGATTGCTAATTCCGAAAGCCAGTGCCCAGGCTCCCGATATCTCGGGGAAATGGCACTTTGTACTTCAGACGGAAGGCGGGGACCGCGACGTCGATGCCGAATTTCAGCAGCAAGCCGATAAAATCACGGGCACCTGGGACAAAGCAAAAGTCAAGGGGACGTTCACAGATGGCAAGCTGAACCTGGAGTTCCCCATCGATTCAGAGGAAGCGGGCCCCGGAACGCTGACACTCAAAGGGCAGCTGGAAGGTGAAACTCTCACCGGCACTTGGGCCTTTCAGACCTACGACGGGAAGTTCAAGGCGACCCGCACTCACTGATCGTTCGCCATGAAGAGGCATCGCCATGAAGAGGCGCGGATGGCAGGTTCTGTTCTTTTTTGTTCCGATTGCGTGCGCACAGGCGCAGACTGAGACTGTTTGGCAGATTGGGACGTTCGATCAGTCTCCCGTGGAATTTTCGGGCCGTGCCGAAGGCCCCGTTAGCTTTAATACCCAGAAAGACAAGGTGAAGGAATGGCCCGGACGCCAGGAAACCGGCCAATCGTATCGAATTCTCTTTCCGCTCGCGTCATTGCAAGGCCGTTACTCGCTGAAGATTGCGGCGTTGATCGATCAGCCTCGCGTTCCAGCCCTTCGGATCGAAGTCAACGGGCATCCGGGAACGTTTTTTCTGCATCCGAAGCTGAGTTACGCCCGCAGCGATTTTTCTTACGCGTTCGACCCGCACGAATCGCAGAGTACGTTGGAGCTGGACGTCCCATCATCGTTCTTGAAAACAGGCGACAATAGCCTGACGATCACCTGCGTGGACGATCCGGCCACCCCAGCGAGTGAAAAGGAAATCGGCGGCATCAGCTACGATGCGCTCAGTTTCCAGCAACAGTCAGCCGCCAGTTCAAGACCGGCAACCAAAATCGACGTGGAGCCAACCATTCTTTACCGGCAGACTCCGGCCGGATTGAGCGAAGTGGTGAATGCGTTCATCCGGTTTGCCCGCCCTTGGAAGGCCGGCAGCGCCGATCTCGATATCGGCGGTCATCATCACACGGCCAATGTGCCGGCTGGTGAGTTTGGAGAAGAGCGAGTCTCGTTCGATGTTCCTGAATGGAGTGGAACGGTCAAGGGGACCATCCGTATTGCTCCAGGGACCAGCCCTCCTTTGGAGGTCAGTCTTTCCCCACAGCGTAAGTGGACCATTTTCGTCGTGCCGCACACGCACCTGGATGTTGGCTACACGGACTATCAAGGGAAGGTAGCCGAGACGCAGGCAAGAGTGCTGACCCAGGCCGGCGATCTCATCCATGAGCATCCGGATTTCCGCTTCTCAATGGACGGCTCGTGGAATTTAGAGCAACTCCTAACGACCCGCCCCAACTCGAAAAGGGATGAGATCCTGAATCTGATCCGGTCGGGCAAAATGGCCATGCCCGCGCAGAATTGCAATCTTCTGACTGGATATGCTTCGCTGGAGACGCTGTATCGTTCTCTGTACGTTTCCAAGGAGCTGGCCAACCGCTACGGGCTGCCTTACGAATACGCCAATATCACGGATGTACCGACCTATTCCGGCAGTTACCCGTCGATTCTCGCCAGTAGTGGGGTGAAGTACTGGGTCGCCGCTTCTAACAACGACCGGGCTCCCATCTTTTTTTACGATCATTGGAACGAACATTCACCTTTTTGGTGGGTGGGGCCCGACGGCAAACGGGTCCTCTTCTGGTATTCGCGTCACTACATGCAGGTGCAAACTCTATTCGGGCTGCCGCCGGAGCTGGATGCGGTACGAGAGTCGCTGCCCATATTTCTGCAGGCCTATTCAAAGCCAACTTACAAGCCCAACGTGGCGCTGATATATGGGACTCAAGTAGAAAACACGGATCTGTTTCCATCGACGGCTACGTTCGCTGATGACTGGAATAAGTTATACGCTTACCCGAAGCTCACTTACTCTACTTTCCCTGATTTCTTCCACTACATCGAAGCCCATTACGCGAACGAGCTAACGACCTTTCAGGGAGACGGCGGCGGCTACTGGGAGGACGGCATAGGAAGCGACGCATTTTACGAACGGGAAGATCGCGAGAATCAGCATCGGGCCTTATCGGCCGAAGTCCTTTCCACTGTGACGCATTCGGTTAATGCTAACCTGAATCCGCCAGCGGGTCTCTTCGCGGATATCTGGCAGAATATCGTTCTTTTTGCCGAGCACACCTGGGCATCTTATAACTCCATCTCGCAGCCGGATCACGATGAAACCGCTAAGCAACTGCGGGTGAAAGATGATCGCGCCGATCGGGCGGCTCTGGAGATCGCGGCTGTCATGAACCGCTCGATGAGCCAGTTGGCAAATGAGATTCATGTCCCGGCCAACACGCTGGTCGTGTTCAACTCTCTGAGTTGGCAGCGTGACCTGATTGTAGAAACGGATTTACTGGAACATCCGAAGCTGGTTGATCTGACTACGCACCAAGAAGTGCCCTTCGAGACTCTGACCAACAAAGAGAACTTTCTGCATGTCCGCTTTCTGGCGAAGGATGTGCCAGCAGCCGGCTACAAGTGTTTCAGCATCGAATATGGGCAGCAAGGACCGGTCCCATTGCGGCGTTCGAACGATCTGACGGCTGAAAACGCCTTCTACCGCGTAAAGGTGGATGAGAACAGCGGCGCGATAAGCAGCATCTACGATAAGCAGTTACGGCGTGAGATTGTAGACGCGAATAGCCCCTATAAATTCGGACAGTATCTTTACGTAACAGGCGGCGACGGCGATACGCAGATGATTAACCCATTTCCGGCCCTACCTCCTGGCGAACTTACCGTGCATGCGGCGAACGAGGGGAAGTTTCTCGGGACCGAGCAGATGTCATGGGGACAATCCATTCGAATGACCAGTTCAAGCATGAACACGCCACGGATAGAAACGGAAGTCCTGCTGTTCAACGATCAAAAAAAGATTGAGTTTCGCTATCGCGTACATAAGCAGTACACGACCAAAAAGGAAGGAATCTACTTTGCTTTTCCTGCTGCTGTGTCGAACCCTGATTTCATGTATGCAACCCAGCAGCAATGGGTCGATCCCGCACGCAACCTGATGAAAGGCGGAAGCCTGGAGTGGTTCAATATTCAGGATTGGATGGCGGTGCGCGATTCGAGCCTGGCGGTCGGTATTGTGCCGCTGGATGCATCGCTGGCCAGTTTCGGCGACATCAACCGCGGCAAGTGGCCGGGCGACTTTCGGCCCAAGAGCGGCACCATCTTCTCTTATGTCATGAATAATTACTGGCATACGAATTACCGGGCCGGTCAGGGCGGAGAGTTTACCTTCCGTTATGCGGTTACAAGCGCTCCACAGATTGATGGCCGGGCACTGACACGCCTGGGTCTCGAAGAGATGCGGCCAGCTGAATTGGATCACGTTGTAAGTCAGGACAAAGCCGGAAACCCGGCGCGTCCCTTACCTGCTGAAGGCGAAGGCTTCCTAGAAACGACCGGAGAGGATGTTGCGCTGGTTACCTGGAAGCAGGCTGAAGATGGAGACGGCACCATTTTGCGTCTGCGAGAGATTGCTGGGAAACCGGGTGAAGCGGTTCTTCATTTCCCGCACTTTAGCATCGCGTCGGCGCAACTCTGCTCGGGAGTAGAAGACAATTTGCGGAGCCTGCCCGTGGAGAACAACAGCGTTCGAGTCTCGTTTCAGCCGTTCGAGGTGACTACTGTGAGAGTCCGGAATCAGCGGGACTGAAAACGAAGCACGGCGGTTCCAAGATGAATCTCGTCGCCCGGCTTGAGCAGTACACCGCGGGCGCTACGATGAACCGGCTGGCTTAGGCCGTCGCGCACAATCCACAACCCGCAGTTCGCATCCCCGCGATAGGCGCGGTCATTGAAGATGCGGTACTCGCCGCTTTTTTGAGAGAAGAGAATGTGCGCATGCTCACGGGAGACGGTCTGATTGACGGCGTTCTCTTCGGTGAAAGCCAAATCATTTCTGCGGCGTGGTCCGGACGCGCTATAGATTTCCGCAGTCCGCCCGATGTTGGTTCTGACCTTTTCGAGAACCAGCTCGGGTAGATTCGCCTTTCCATTGGTCACCACCAGCTTGGCGGCGCGGCGGCCGCGAACGGGAGGCTCCGGGGGCGTATCCTGGCGCAACTCTGTCTCCACCGCAAGCCACTGCTCGCCTGGCGCAGGAAGCTGCTGTGTTGGAGATATCTCGACCTTCAGATCGTCGGGAAAACGGAAGCTGGAACGGCTGAGCCCCGCCCGCAATTCTTCGGCGAAGTACGCGGACAAGAACTCGCTCCGGAAAACGGCCGCCTGCTCGTCCGGGACGCCCAGCAAGTGGATGCGAACGAAGTTGTACGGGAAGACGTAGCGGCCGTTCACACGGTGGCTCTTGGCCTTGGCGGCGTCTAAAACGGCCAGACGAATCTCGGCCATTTCCGGGGCATCTTTCGCGACGCGATTCGCGCCGAAAGGAGCTTCAAACATGGCCCGCCCGAGCCTTTCGATCACATCGGAGATCGCCATCTGTTCACCTCATCCTCTATTTACCGTCAGCAATGATGCCGAGCTGCGCTGCCGCCTGAATGACTTCTTTCGCAATAGGCGCCGCAACCTGGGCGCCATAGCCACCGTGTTCAACGACCACGGCGAACGCAATTCGCTTGTCGGGAGCGGCATCGTAGGGTGCGAAGCCCGCAAACCAGGAATGCGGCTGGCCCTTATCAAGCTGCGCGGTACCGGTCTTCCCCGCAACGCTAATGTTTAAACCGGACATCGCCCTTCTTCCCGTACCGGACGTGACCACGGAGCGCATTGCTTTGGCCAGAAACGCCGACGAATCGGCCGCCAGCACGGGAAGGGGGGCAGCAGTGCGAGTGCTGCTCGAATCGAGTATCCAGCGGCCCTGCGGCATAAATCCATCCGACGCGATAGTAGCGGAAACGCGCGCCATTTTGAACGGCGTGATAACTACCGGCCCCTGACCATACGCAGCGAACGGCAACATTTGCCGGAGCTCCGAATCGGACCCGACCGGAATGCCCAATAGGTCCGCAGTTTCCCGGAGGGCTTTCGCCCCCACCGTGTAAACGCCGAGCTGGGCGAAATAGGCATTGCAGGAGACGGTAATAGCGCCAGCCATGTTGAGTGTTCCGTGGGCGTGATCGCCAATGTCGTCGCGAATGGGCCGACGCCAGCCCGGAATGATTGTGCCCACCCGGCCGTCGCCCAGTCCCCGGCACGAGTATGTCTTTTGAAGGGCTCTGGGATCGAGCCGCAACGCGGCCATCGCGGTCACCAGTTTGAAGGTTGAGCCAGGCGGATATTCGCCGTATCGCGCCCGGTCCAGCAGTTCATCCGGGCTCGCCGGCCCTGTGTCAGGCGGAATGGGCCAACTTGCGAGAGCCAGCAGATCTCCGCTTTGCGCACTCATTACGACAATCGCGCCGTTCTTGTGAGTTGCTTCCAGGCGATCACGAAGGATCTGGGATGCCTTCTGCTGGAGACGAACATCGATGGTGGTGTGCACGTCCCGGTTGCGGCTTAGAAGAGCCTGCAGGATGGGATTTTCGCGCTGGTGCCGATAGCGGACAACCGGGGCGAGATCGCGGTAATCGGTGTAGCCCTGCAAGCGGGCGTTGGCGTCGTGCTCGACTAGGGAGGAGTTTGTGGCGTGGAACTTCTCGCCGGTACGGAGATCACCCAGAAAATGCACCATCACGGGGCCGAACGGATAGTGGCGGCTCTCAAAGCGCGAGCAGTTTCGGTCTATCGAAACGCCGAGGCGGTCGTAGTCAGCGCGGTGTTGCTCTAGCTCGGGCCAACTGCTGGTTGCCAGGAGGATACCGTTCCGGTCATATACGTCACCGCGCGGGATAGCCGCGGCCAGGAGGTTCAGCCGGGGGTTATGCTCGGCGCGCTTCACACCATCCTGCGTGAAGACACGAGCATCCCTGATGAGCAGATCCTGGTCGTGCAGAACTTCGACGTACATCGCGCGGCCAATCAAACAAGCAGCAGAAATTCCCAAACAGGCCGCGAGAATGCCGACCGGTTTTCGAAACAAGGGTTTCAATTGTTCATCTGCTTCAGACCGCGCAGACTGGTTCGAAATACCAAGCAAGATGGCGAAGATAGCAAAATTTGCCAGCATGGCCGTGTTTCCGGAACTCAGAAAAGGCGACACTACGCCCGAGAGCGGAATTGCGCCCAAGGCTCCGCCGGAGATCAAGACCATCTCAAGCGCGATCAAGATGGTGAGACCGGTTCCGAGAAAGACGCCGTACTCATCCGGCGCTCGAAGGGCAATGGAGAAGCCGCGGCGGATCAACAAGACAAAAAGCAGGCAGACCGACAAGACACCCGGAAAACCCCACTCCTCGGCAATGGAGGGAAGCACAAGATCCGTGTGACCGGCGGGAATCACGCCCGGATCACCCCATCCCGGACCGGAGCCCCAGGGGCCGCCGGTGGCGAATCCCCACAAGGAATGGGCAAGCTGATCCCCGCCACGGATATCGTTGTCCCAAGGCGATAGCCACATGGAGACACGCTGCGAGACGGTGTGCGGAGTGCCGAGGTGATAGCCGACAGCGACACCCGACACCAGCAGAACGACTCCGACCAAAGCCAGCCCAGCGCGACGGCGAGCGACGGCAAACATGGTCAGGAAAGCGAACCCGATCACCAAGGCCGGACCCATATCTTTCAGGAGGAAGAACAGCGCCAGGGCGCAAGCCACCGCGCACATCACCGGGACCGCATGGCCCACGCGGGGAAGCTCGAGCCAGCGGAGCCAGCGGGGGACCAGTCTCTTTTCTCGCAGCTCACGCAAGCGCTCCCAGTTTCGCGAGAAGTAGCCGGCCATGAAGAGAACCACCAGGATCTTGATGACTTCCACCGGCTGGAACGGGCCGAGATTGACTTTTGCATCACTGCCTGTAGGCCCAGAACCCACTTTCAACAAAGCTAGGAATAGAACGAAGGAACCAATAAGGGGCGTGTAGATCCAGCGGGACAGGTGGCGATACTGAAACGCTCGCAGCAGCGGAAGAAGGAGCATGGCGCAACCAAGGACAACACCCCAGGCGAATTTTTTGAATTCGAGCGTATCGCGCAGAGGATCGCGCAGGCTCACCATCAGAATCAGGCCGATTCCCGTGAGCAGGTGCAAGGCGGGAAGTATGGCGGGGTCGCCGCGGAATCGCCGCCAGCGCCAGGAGAGATGGACCATCCAGAACGCAGCGAAATAGGCCCCGATCCAGAGTGCAAAGACGTGAAAGAACTCGGTTGGCGTACGCACGATCAGAAGCGGCTTGATGCTCGAGATTCGGACAAGATGCAAGTGAGCGATGGAACCGACATTCGGGACAGGCTGATGCACCTTTATAAAACCAGCAATTTGCTGGGCCGCGAGCGCGCGCTGAGCCGGATCGGTGATCATCTCTAAAGCCGGCTGCAGCTCTTGCGGGGTTGAGACGAGATTGAGATTGAGCAACTCGCCGCGGTTCAAGCGACCCTGCAGATCAGGAAAATCTTCCGTTTTGGCCAGAAGCACCAGGGCGAGTCCGCACGCAACCAGCAGCGACGCGGCTAGCAGCCAAAACAGTTCGCGACGACGCTCAGGCGCGTCAGCCTTTTCAGCGAAATCGAGTTTCGCGGCGACGCCGGATTCCCAACTCTTCGTTATCGCCATCGCCGCACACTCATAACGGGGCGTCTGGTATAACGCCGCTTCGACACTGCCGGTTTCAGACGCGCCGTTTGTAAGCCGATCTGCTCGGCCCGGAGCTGATAGAGGCGCCTGAGATCCGCATTCACGTTTGAGAAACCCGCGATGGGCTCATAGAGGTTGCGTGCGCGTTCAATGTCGTCGTGCGTCAGTTGCAAACACTTGCCCACTTCCTCTTTTTCGCTTGCCGGGAACCGCTTTGCCCGCTCAAGCTCCCAGCGCGCGCGGTACAGATATCCATCGGCCTGTTGCTCTGCTTCGCGAGGCCCGAGATGGTACCCGAGTTCTTCCGCCTCATGAAACTCCGCCGCAGCCTCGCCAATGTTGTGGAACGCGTAAACGTACACGCGCGCCAGCGCAAGGTGCGGATCGGGTGAACGCGGCAGAAACGATTCAGCGAGCCGAAAATTATCGATGCTCAGGGAGGCTTTCGGCGGTTTGGGGTTCTTGATCAGGTTCAGATATCCGTCACAGAGCGCCAGCTCGCTCCTCAGTTTCGGATCGCCCGGATCTATCTGCAAGGCGTACACGAGGCAAAGCCGCGCCTTTGACCAATCGAAGTCGCTCAAAACACTATCCGAGTTGTTTCGGAAGTTTTCGATGATGTTGTCGGCAGCACCGGCAAGGTTGTTGCGAACAGACGAGTCGAGCGAATTTTCCGGCGGAAACTGAAATCCGAGCCGGTAGCGCTTCTTGAGATCCTGCAAGAGACTCCAATCTGAAGAGAGTACTTGCATTGATTCGTGCGCGTAATCCTTTCGAACGCGGAGTGGGGCAGCCGCGGTTCGCAGCCGATGCCAGTAGCTGAAAGGCACGAACAGGAGCAGGCCGACGAGAATGCCCCCGAGAAGCGCGATGGCAAGGTTTGCCCGGTCCCCTCGGCCGACCGCTGGTTGCATTTGGGACTGCGGTTTCCTCGGTCCCGTCTTCCCGCCGCGTGGGGCATGCCTCTCGACGGTTGCATTCGCATTCCATGTCGAAACTTGATCGCGCGATGCGGCTGTGGGGCGCGCTTCCAAAAAGGCGCGAAGATCGGCCTCAAATAAATCGGCAGCCGGGTAGCGCCGGTCGAGTTCGCTCGCCAACGCTTTCGCGATGATGGCCTTGAGCTCCGTCGGACAAGCTTCCGGCAATGCGCGGGGCGGACGGCGGGATTGAATCAGATTTTCGAGCCGGCGTGTGTCCTGGGCCTGATAGGGCGGCGCGCCGGACACCATCTCGTAGAGTGTGATTCCTACTGCCCAGAGATCCGCGGACGGATCGACTTGAGCGCGGCTGAGCCGTTCCGGAGAGCAGTAGCTGGGGCTGCCGAGATTGTGCCGGGTCAGGTGATGAGTTGACGTAATAACTTTCGCGATGCCAAAATCAAGCAGCTTGAGCTCGTCGCCGGCGCCGATCTGAACATTTGACGGCTTAATGTCTCCGTGCACAACCGCAGTCTTTCGCCCATTGAGATCAGAAAGAAAGGAGTGCAGGGTTCTGAGCTGGCTGCAGATCTCCGCCGCGTAGCGGGCCGCGCGCGCAGGTTCCAGTCTGCGTTCCGCCTGCAAAATCTCGGCAAGAGTTTGGCCCTCAAAATATTCCATAGCAACGAAGAAACATCCGTCCTGCTCGCCGCAATCAAGAATTTCCAAAATGCGCCGGTCAACCTTATGTAGCTGTTTTTGAATGAGCGCTCCGCGTTTTTCGGCTTCAATCACCAACTGAGTAAATTCATCGCGCGAGTGTTCAATAATTTTCAACACGACGCGTCGGTCGAGAGCGGTATCGTCGGCCAGATACACGTCCGTCATGCTGCGCCCGAGTTTGCGGACGATACAGTATTTACCGAAGTTCTCGATTTGGACCATGTCGGCTTCGCTAGTGTTGCGGCAGATCCCCCGGGATAGCCAATCCATTGTGGAGTATGGAGTTGTTTTCCAGTATCGGCGTGGCGCCCGTTTCGATCTCGATTCCAGCACGAAGCGCACCGGGCGTTGTGCCGTTATCGGAGATACGATTACCAACGAGACGCGCTTTCGTGTGAGTACCGATGACTACTCCGGCACCAGAGTTCCCGTGAATAAAGTTGGCAAGCAGTCCAGCCGATGAGTTTCCCTCAATGCGAATCGCAGCGTCGACCGCGCCCAGGATCTCGGTATCCTCGACATCGATTGCTGAGTTCTCGATCAGGATTCCGGTTCGAAGCGGGTGAGTCTGATCGCTCGAAATACGGAATCCACGGAGCCGCCCGGAATGCAGCCCTTTCGCGACGACGGCGACGCCGGTTTCTGCGGTTGCTGAAGGATCGCTGAGGATCACCGCCTGCTCCGGAACTTCACTGATAAGGTCGACATGATCTTTCAACTGAACGGGGCCGAGATAGCGTCCGGGCGGAACATCGACGGTATCGCCGGGCTGGGCGATAGCAAGCGCCTTTATCATTCCAAGCGAGTCCGAGGCATCGGCGGCGATATGCTTGGGCGGGGACGGCAAAGTCATCTGCTTTGCTGTAGGCCATGGCCCGCTCACCGTACGGTCGAGTATTCCCCACAGCAGGATCCCCAGAATTACTCCCGCAATCAGCCACACTGCCCTGTTCAGTATTGCGCGCCAGGACAGCCGCTCAATACGCATCCTGGTAGTGGCGTGGCGCGGCCTCGCCTCCAGATACTGAGCTGATTCGCCGCCCAGAAACTCAGGGCCGGCAACCAAAACCACGCTGATGTTGTCGCGGCCGCCAGCAGCGTTAGCGGCTTCGACAAGCTCGCGAGCCGTGGCGCCGGGATCGCCTTCATAACGCTCAATGATGGCGTTGATCTCGGCGGAAGTTAGCGAATCACTCAAGCCATCGCTACACAACAGCAGCGCCGCGTCTTGACGGAACAGGAACGTTTTTGTCTGAATGAAATCAGGATCGTCCACGTCGCGGATTTGAGAACCCACATCCCGGAAAACTTCATTTCGCCGCGGATGGTGCATGGCGTCGCGCTCGTCGATTTCGCCATGCTCTTCCTGCTCTCCGATCAGCGAATGATCGGAGGTAAGTTTTCGCAAAGTACTGTTCCATGCCAGATAAAGCCGCGAGTCCCCGACATGTCCCACCGTGACGCGCTCTTCTTTGGCGACTGCGAGCGTCAGCACACATGCCATCCCGTGCCAGTGTGGATTGGCGCGCGCCAAGCGGCAAATGCGGTTGTTCGCTTCGGTAATCGAAGCCCGTATTCCTTGCTCGAGATCGCCATCGAGGTCGATCAGAGTCTCGCTAATGACTTGCACGGCCGTTTCCGCAGCCATTTCGCCGGCTGCGTGGCCCCCCAATCCATCCACCACCAGGAAGATTCCGCGAGCTTCATCGATCAGTATCCGATCTTCGTTCAGCTCTCGCTCCATTCCGGCATCAGTGGCCGAGCCGACCTGCCACGGACAGGCAGTTTTCATGGCCGCCTCTTTCCGCCCCAATTCGCAACCACGAATGCGATGGTGAAGATCACAAACGACGCAACAAATGGTATGTGGGCAAAATACAGCAGCTTCATGCGCGGACTTCGAAGAGTAGAGTGATTACTTCGCCCACACCGATTTCGGCAGTGTTGGGCAGCAGGTCTTCGGCGCCTTTCCGGAGGCGTTTTCCATTCACCCACGTTCCGTTGGTACTGGCGTCGACGATAAAAAATAAGCCCGTCCCTGGATCCCTGCGAATCGTCAGGTGCTCGCGCGAGACCTCGTCGGTGGTGTAGAGCGCCAGATCCATAGGCGCATCGTCTCCGCCGCGTCCAACTCGGATCTTGTTTTGCGTAACGAGGTAAACTTGCGGTCCGGAATCATCCTGGTAGCGTATTTCGGCAAAGACCGGATCAGGGCTGCGCGGACCCCCCGATCGCTGCATAGTGGCGCGTTGAGCCGTGGCGGAAGGCTCGCGGCCCATGAGCGTGGTCTTGGTCCCCCGATATCCCGGCTGCACAGCTTCGTTGAGCTCGGAATGGATCTCCACGTCCCCACTTGGGACCTCGGTATCGGGAAGGAACTCGATATCCCAGTCTCGGCAGGCGATTTTATACTCTTTGGTCCGTTTGCCTCTCCTGGACAAACCAAGAAGAACCGGTGGTGCGTTCAATTCCGCCACCCGCGCGCGCAGGGCCTTCCGGGCATCCTCAAGGATGAAATGGAAGATGCCGCTGAGCGTAGCGTGATCGGAGGGATTAAGATAGACGGTAAAAACGCAGGGCAATAGAACGGTGTAGGTCATCTCAAAGCGGCCCAGTTCCATATTGCGGATGAGCTCGCCCACTACGATGTTTCCGCTCAGCTTCGTTTCCGTGAGACCGTGCTTCTGGTGCGTCAAAGCGCGTTCCTCTTTTTAACCAACTTCGGGCCGGATGGATCGCTTTCGCGTCCGGCTCGGTTAAATCAACCCGTCGCAAGGTGCTGAAGCAGACGTGCTTCGCGCGCCGCGCTCGAGGCTCAGATTCAAGACGTCCGGCAGTATCCGGCGTTTCACCCTACTCTCGAGAAACAGGCGCAGATCAAGACTTCTTAATGTATTCGGCCATTCAACAGATCCTATCGCATTCGTGGCGGTGCGGAATTCTGTTCGGCTTCGCTTCTCGAAAGAGTGAACTAGATCAGGCGGGTAGGGCTTCACGCTGGGTTTCAGCAGGCTTGGCCAGGCGAGATGCAATGCTGGGGAACTCCAGGCGGAACCGGGTTCCCCGCCCCAGCGTGCTGTCCACCTCAATAATGGCGTTGTGCTCCTGCACGATGCCGTATGTGATGGAAAGCCCGAGGCCGGTACCCTTCTTTGGCCCTTTGGTGGTGAAGAAGGGATCATAAATGCGCGCCAGATTTTCCGGCGCGATTCCGTGGCCGGTATCGGCGACCTCGACATGCGCAAACCCGCTCTCCGCCCAGGTACGCACCGTCAGAGTTCCCCCGGCGGCCATGGCGTCGCGTCCGTTGATGAACAGGTTCAAGAAAACCTGCTGAAGTTTTCCGGCGTTCCCGCGAATGGCCGGAAGTTCCTCGGCCAGGCTCAACAGGGTCATAACGCCGGCCTTGTTGAACTGATGTTCTACCAGCATGGCGGTCTCACGGACTACGCGGTTCAGGTCGAGCTCCGCAAAATCGGTAGGAGAAGTGCGCGAAAAGTTAAGAAGCGAATTGACAATCTCGCTGGCGCGGAAAGTCTGCTTGGCGATTTTTTCCAGCAGCTTGGATTTGTGGTCATCGCCCGAGACTTGCTTGGCCAACATCTGCGCATAAGTGGAAATGACCGCGAGCGGGGTGTTCACCTCATGCGCAACCCCAGCCGCGAGCAAGCCAATGGAGCTGAGCTTGTCGGCCTGGACCAGGCGGCGCTCCAATTCATCGCGATCGGTTACATCATCGAAGATAACCAGGCGGCCGATCTGCTTGAATTCTTTCGAGACCAGCGGTGCGATGGCGAGGTTGACTATGGATTCGCGCGGCTGGGAAACCGGCTTTGCGAGTTCGAGGCGGCCGTGACCGTTGCGGGACCTGTCCGACACCGCTCCCGAAGGTGCTGAAGCAGACGTGCTTCGCACGCCAAGCTCGCGGCTCCGTTCGGAGGCCCCGGTGGTGATCGAAGCGTTAATACGCGGGCGCAAAGCGATGCGATAGACATTATGAATGCGCTCGTCGCCGCGCAGCTCGTCAAACTTGTGGCACAACTCGGGGGGGAACAATTCCGAGAGCCGACGCCCGATAGCCTCTTCGCGCGGAATACCGGTCAATTTCTCGATCTGGGTATTCCAGCTCTCGACGCAATCATCCAGTCCTGCCGCAAGGATCCCGACATTGATCGATTCGACAATGTTTTCGCTGAACTCTTTCAGGCGCTCATACTCGTCTGCCTTACGCTGCAGCGAACTGTAGAGCCGCGAATTCTCGATGGCTATGGCGACATAGTTGGACAGCGTGACCAGCAGCTCGATGTCGTCGCTCGAAAGGAAATCCCCCTCAGTGGTGCGGCTGACCCCGAAAAAGGCAATCGTTTTTCCGCGCGATTTGCAGGAAACGTAATAAGTGAAATCGAGTTCCGCGATGGTTTCACGCACGGAGGCGGGCCACTCTTGCGAGACGATATCGCGCAGGTGCTTGGGGCGCTCGAAGAAAATATACGGGCGATCAGCAAACTGCTGCAGAAATCGCAAATCGAGCGGGTGAACAACATTCTTGGGAGGCTTTCCCGTTTTCTGCGCAAGCGAATGCAGGTGGAGTTTACCGGACGCTTCGTCCAGGAGAAAGAAGCCGATCTGCTGAATGGAAAGCGTACGCAGCAGCCGGTCTGAGACCTTTGCCAGCATCGCGTTCTGATCCGTTTCCGAGCCCAGCTCGCGCGCGAATTCAAGTAATGTTAAACGCGCATCGTAGCGGTCGCGATAAAACACCCAGCGGTCCAGCTGCTCCTGAATCCAACGCCGGATTGGCTGGAACACAAACGTAGCGATCGCGATGAGGACGACAAAAGCCGGACCGCTGATACTGCTGATACTGAAGGTGAAGAAAATAAGCCCGTATAAGGCTCCGATGACCGCCAGCGTGGCCAGGGTATACACATATCCCTGCTGGAAAATGATGTCCACATCCATCAGGCGATAGCGCGTAATCGCGTAGGCCCAGGTCAGCGGAATGAGTCCCATGGACAGGACGCTCAAATTCATCAAATGCGTCGGGACCGCGCCCAGAACGTAGGGCAGCGCGTAGAGGAGCGCGAAGGGCAGCAATCCCAGAAAGGCTCCATTTCGGAGATACTTCAACTGGCGGCGTGCCACTGGATCCTCAGCTCGGGCGAAATCGAGGGCCAGAGCGGCGCTTCCGACTAAATACAACAGGACCTCGAAAGCGAGCGTTAAGCGGTCAAGAAACCAGCGCATCTCAAGCAGTGGCATCCCGGACTTAAATACGCCTTCGGCGGCAGCCGCTACCAGGCCAAGCAATGCCAGCGAGGGCAGGTACAGCAAGACCCACCCGCCGCGCCATTGCAGGATGCGGGGACGCCCCTGAAACGTGAGGCAGAAATGAAGGAAAATAGCCGGGGCAATGAGGCCTGCCGCAAGATTGCCCCAGTACATGGCTTCATCGAAGGTATTGAGCTTTCCCGAGTAATGGAAACAGGAAGCAACAAAGGAGGTCAAGCAGAGCAGAAAAAACAGCCGCGCCTTGGCAGCACTGGTCCGCCGATAATACACGAAAAACCCGATTGCCAGATAGAAGAACCCGACGCAGTATTGGTAGTAAAGCGCCGTATCGCGGCGGGCAGCCTGTATGAAGACCCGGTCTATCTGGAAATCGATGCCATTGCGGCGGAGCGTGTAGCGGGTTTGTCCCAATAACGGAACCTGCCAGAGCGCGCGCGGTACATCGAGTGAGTTCTGGATGGGAAAGCCGGCGATCTTGAGGACCTGATCGCCCTGCCGGATACCCGCCTTGTCGCCTGGTGCGCCAGGTTCAACGTACGCCGCCAGAACCGCGATCTGACCACTGGGCAGCTTGTGATCAGTCCAGGTAACTCCATCATCATGAAGCGGATATGAGCGCAGATGCTGCAGGCTCAGCACGGCCGCAAGAACAGCAGCCACCGTAAGGATGAGCAGCAGAGTACCCGTGAATTGATTCTTGGATTCGCTCACGAGACACCTTGACGAGTGGTATTGCCGATCGTCATATGCCTGACTACTTAGAATAACCTCTGCGAGCACGCAGCGCGCCATTCGAGCGGTGGCGCATATATCGCTGTCGAAAGTGCATTCTAGATGCTACAGCTTGACGGCTTTACGTCCGGCTGCTCTCCATTTTTGAAGTTTTTCTATGGAATATCGGAGGAATGAAGGTTGAGGCGCTCACATTGTGCCACTTTAGAACGGTGTACACAGGGGCTGGAAGGCTGGACGCAACCAAAGTCCCTTGTAGTACGTCTCGGGCGTTGACCTTGAGCCGAGACACACTTAGACTGAATGTGTAGCCCTCAACAGCTAACAGAGGTGGTTTTTCCAGTATGAAGTCTCATCCTGCCTTCCGTCTGCAGTTCCTGGTTGGCATCGCCGCGTTCGTCCTGATTGCCGGGACAGCCGCGGCCAACGATAACTCGCAAAACAGCTCTAGCAGCTCAAGCAGTTCCACGGATCAAACCGTTTCAAAGCCGCTGACCAAGAAACAGATAGCCAAGAAGCAGAAAGAGCTGGAAAGAGAGCTCGCCGGCCCCTGGAAAAAATGGCTGAACGAGGATGTCGTTTACATCATCACGGATGAAGAGAAGCAGGCTTTCAAGCGGCTCAAGACGGATGAGGAGCGGCAGCAATTCGTGGAGCAGTTCTGGATGCGCCGAGATCCAACACCGGATACAGAAGAGAACGAATACAAAGAAGAGCACTACCGCCGCATCGCCTATGCCAACGACCATTACGCTTCCGGCATTCCAGGCTGGAAAACAGACCGCGGCATGATTTACATCAAATACGGAGCGCCTGATGAGATCGATCCGCATCCCTCGGGCGGCAGCTATGAACGTCCCATGGAAGAGGGCGGCGGCGAGACTTCCACCTATCCTTTCGAAGATTGGCGCTACCGCTACATCGATGGAGTGGGCACCAACGTAATCATCGAATTCGTCGACACCACCATGTCTGGCGAGTACAAGATCAGCCTGGATCCGGAAGAGAAGGACGCGCTGCTGTATGTACCCGGCGCGGGTTTGACTATGGCCGAACAGATGGGCATGGCGGATAAGACGCAGCGCTTCCAGCGCACGGACGGCACGCACCTGGGCACGGGCAATCAGCCGCTGCCTGAGAGCATGAACGAATTCACGCGCTTGGAGCAGTACGCGAACCTCATGAAAGCGCCAGTCATCAAGTTCAAAGATCTGGACGCGATTGTCAGTTCGAACATTCGCTACAACACGCTGCCCATGCAGGTGCGGGCGGATTTCATTCGCGTCACGGACGCGACCGTCTACGCCAATTTAAGTGTTCAGTTCAAGAACAGCGACTTGAACTTTGCAACCAAGGACAAGGTTGCTAAAGCGACCGTCAATATCTACGGCCGCATCACGACCTTGACGCGGCGCTCGGTCAACTGGTTCGAAGATACGGTGAGCGCGCAATTGCCGGCCGAGATGCTGCAACAGGCCATGAACGGGTCGCAGATCTATTCCAAGCGGGTTCCGCTTGCCCCGGGAACCTATCGCCTCAATATCGTTGCGAAGGACACTGTGGGTAACACCGTCAACAATTACGAAACGGCGCTGGTGGTTCCCCATTACGACGAAGATCAACTGGCTTCGAGCAGCGTGATTCTGGCCGATGAACTGGAGCGCGTACCGACCAATAGCATTGGGACCGGCCAGTTTGTGATACGCAGCTCGAAGGTACGGCCCAGGGTGAACAACACCTTCAAGCAGAGCGAGACGATGGGGATCTACACCGAGTTTTACAACCTGGGCATGGATGCCAAGACCAAGAAGCCGGAGGGCACCATTGAATACGACGTGGTTAATACGGCAAATAGTAAGACGGTGGCGAGCGTAACAGACGATATTAAGAACATCCAGAACGCTTCGCCATTCCTGGTAACGGCTGAGAAACAGATAAAATTGAAGGGCTTCGCTCCGGGCAAATACAAACTGGTACTAAAAGTCACGGATACGCTCAAAAACCAGAGCATCACCCCGTCGGCGGAATTTACGGTAACATCATAGACATCGCGGCTAGCCTTAGACGCGATAGCGCGAAAGGGCAATTTGCAGTCTGGTTTCGCGGGTAGACAATTCGCGACGGCGCTTGCGCTGACAGGGCTCCTGGCTCTCACCGGCCGGGGGTATGGGGCGGATTTGTCTCTGCCGGTAACCGGCGCGCTGCTGGGATCGGTGATGGATGCCAGCGGAACACCGCAAATGGGCGCGACGGTTCTGCTTCTGAATAAATATGAGCGGCAGATCGCCAAAACCATTACCACACCCGACGGACGGTTTGCGTTCGCGAGTCTTCCCGCTGATATCTACTCCGTGCGCGTATCGCTGGCCAGTTTTTTACCCGTCTCCCGCGACCGGGTTGCGGTAAAAGCCGGGGTGAATAGCATTCTTCGGATTCACCTGGCGACGCTTTTCAGCAGTATCGAGGTGAGCTACAGTTGGCCGGCAGGGGCGATGACGGACGACTGGAAGTGGGTGCTGCGATCCTCGCCCGCAATCCGCCCGATCACGCGGTTTATGCCGGGCGATCTATCGCAAAGCAGCAAATCCGCCATCCGCCCTCGTATCTTTTCCGGCACGCACGCGATGGTGACGGTATCGGGCGGAGAAGGCGGCTTGATTGATTCGGACTCGGCCACTTCAGACCTGGGAACAGGGTTTGCGCTTTCCACCAACGTGCTGGGGAAGAATCAGCTTCAGCTTGCGGGCAGTTACGGCCAGAACGGTTTTGCAGGACCCGCCGCCATGGGCCTGTGCGCGATTTACAGCCGTAACGCGGATGCAGGCTTACTGAGCACTCCTCCAGAGATAACGCTTTCGGTGTCGCAATTAGGGCTTGCAGGTCCGCAATCGGGGGCCGGACAGTTCGGGGGCGGAGTTGGTATCCCGAGTTCGATTCCCCTGCTGCGAACCATGTCGTTGAGCTTTTACAATACGGCCGATCCGCTGGACAATGTACACATCGAGTACGGCATGACGGGTGAATCGGTCGATTATCTGCAGCACACCAGCCGGGTGAGCCCGTTTGCCCGCGTCACGGTGAGCGCCGGCGCGGCAGGCCAACTGGTCGCGGCCTTCAGCGATGGCGGCCGGCCGGATGAATTGAGCGCGCACCAGCAATCGCAAGCTGCCGAGGTTCAGCCTCCAAATGATGACCTACTGGGCGCGGTGAATGCGCTGGCCCGATTACCGCAAGTTTCGGTTCGCGATGGCGAACTGGAACTGCAGCGAACCCAGAATTACGAACTCGGCTATAGCAAGACCTCCGGTTTAAGAACGTATGCGGCCAGCGCGTTCATCGAAGATGTTTCGAACGGCCGCCTCAACGTGGATGGCGATCTATCGCCGCTTCAGGCAAACGATCTTCTGTCGGACGGGGTTTCGCGGACTTCCACCTACAACGTCGGCAGTTATCGGCGTTCCGGCTATTTGGCATCCGTAGATCAGCGCGTACGGGATACGATGGATCTGGCACTGGCGTACGGCAGAATGGGCGGGTTTACGGGCGATCCAGCTGGGCTATGGAACGATTCCGGCAGCCAGCAAAGATTTCTGTATCGGGGTTCCTACAACGTCGCGAGCGGCAATTTAAGAGCAATAGCCCCGCTCACGGGTACGAAATTTTCAGCGAACTACGGATGGGTTGAACACGGCGCTATTATTCCCAGCCATGTGTTCACAACCCAGAACACCTACCTGGCGCCGGGCCTGAACCTTCTGGTCAGACAGCCGCTTCCATCGTTCCTTGGTATACCCGGGCGGCTGGAGCTGACCGCCGACCTTCGCAATATGCTTGCGCAAGGATACATTCCGCTGCCAACGGCAGATGGGCGAAGGCTTCTGGTTGTACAGGCCCCGCGTTCCATCCGCGGCGGGCTGAATTTCGTTTTCTAATGAGCGCAATTCTGGTTAGATTTTGTGCCGGATTATTTGCCCTCGCAAGCATCGCCTCAGCCGCAGCGGGCATTCAGTCACCTGTCGATTTGACAGGCAAACCGTCTGACCCGTTTGCTTCCCCGGCGCGTGCTCGAGTATTTCTGTTCGTGCGCACCGATTGTCCCATCACGAACCGCTACGCGCCGGAGCTGAAGCGGCTTTCGAGGGAATTTCAAGGACAAAAAGTGGATTTCTGGATCGTGTACCCGGATGCCACCGAAACACCGGCGGCTATCCAGGAGCACATCAAGGAATACCAGTTTCCCGGCACGCCGCTACGCGATCCAGGGCACGAATTGGTGAAGCGCGCCCGTGCCACGGTTTCCCCGGAAGCCGCGGTTTTTGATCCCGCGGGTAAATTGATGTATCACGGGCGGATTGACGACCGTTACCTGGAGATAGGGATGGCCCGGCGCACCGCCGAGACACACGATCTTGAAAACGCGATATCCGCAGTGCTCGACGGCAAGCCGGTGGCGCATGCCGAAACGCGAGCTGTTGGATGCGCGCTCGCCGATGTCGAGTGAGCAGGTTCGCAGTTGTCAGCCTGCTGACTACGATTGGGGTACTTGCACCGGCGGCCGAACGGCCTTCTGATTTTGTCCACGATATTGCGCCCATCGTGTACCAGAACTGTGCGGGATGTCACTACAGCGGCGGACCAGGGCCGTTCCCACTGATCAATTACGCGGACGTTAAGAAGCACGCTTCTCAGATTGCCGCGGTCACCGCGCGCCGCTACATGCCTCCCTGGCTGCCACAGCCCGGCTATGGTGAGTTTCAGGACGAACGGCGATTAACCGATCAGCAGATTCGGATTATTTCCGATTGGGTAGAGGCCGGAGCGCCGGAAGGGCCGGCCTCCGAAACTCCCGCCCCTCCTAAGTTCGCAAGCGAATGGCAGTTAGGCCAACCGGATCTAATCCTGAAGGCCGAGCAGCCTTTCACAGTGCCTGCCGGCGGTCCGGACGTCTTCTGGAATTTCATTTTTAAACCAGAACTCAAGGCTAGACGCTACGTCCGCGCTATCGAAATTCGGCCAGGCCGGGAGCGGCTGGTGCATCACGCCAACCTGCTGATCGATCGGTCCGGCTCGCTTCGTAATCGTGCAGGCGGGGGCTTCCCAGGGATGGATTTTACGCTGCACCGCAACCCGCTCGATCCGGAAAGTCACTTTCTATTCTGGAAGCCGGGCACGATTCCCTATTCCGAGCCAGATGGGTTGGCATGGCGTCTGGATCCCGGCAACATACTGGTCCTCAACACGCATCTGCAGCCGAGCGGAAGGGCGGAAGAAGTGCAGCCGGAAGTCGGCCTGTATTTCACAGATAAGCCGGCCGATCGTTTCCCTATTCTCGTGCAACTCGAGCATGATGGCGCCCTGAATATTCCCGCAGGCGCCCACGATTTTGTCGCGCGCGACGATTTCCGGCTACCCGTTGATGCCGAGATACTTGCGATTTATCCGCATGCACACTATCTGGGCAAGCTGATCGAAGCCTACGCGACGCTGCCGGAGGGCACCCGGAAATGGCTCATCCGCATTCCCGATTGGGATTTAAACTGGCAGGCCGTGTATCGTTATCGAGCGCCCATTTTCCTGCCGAAAGGGACCGTGCTCTCGATGCGCATTCATTATGACAACTCGGCTAGCAATCCGCGGAATCCAAATAGTCCTCCGAAGCGCGTCCGCGCCGGCAATAACGCGACTGATGAAATGGGCCACGTGTGGCTGCAAATCCTGCCAATCGGCAGCGGCGATCACCGTCGAATCGTCGAAGAAGCGCTGATGCGCCACCGTCTAGAGAAATACCCGAACGATTTTTCGGCTCATCTGAACCTGGGTGCTCTGATGCTCTCAAGACTGGATGCGCAAGGGGCTGTTAGCATGCTGGAAGCAGCCGAGCGGATTGATCCGGCGCGGCCAGAAGCGCACGACATGCTTGGGTCGGCGCTGCAAAACCTGGGCCGGTTGAGCGATGCAATCCAGGAGTATCGGCTGGCTCTCAAGGACGATCCGCAGTATTGGGACGCGCGCTATAACCTGGCGCGGGCTCTAGCGAAATCGGGCGATCTGAACGGAGCCATCGAGAATTTCCACCGTGTGATCGCCGCGTATCCCGAGAGCAGTCGTCTGAAAGACGAGTACGCGGCCCTGCTCGCGCGTTCCCGCTGATTAATTTAGACTGCGCTCACTTGAGTTCTTTCAACTGCGAGCCGGGCGGCTGATTCAAAATGAATTTCGCCGCCGTGAGGTCACCGGAGTTCACCTTCATGTCCAGCACCTTTAATTCAACTTCGTACCCGTCCTGGGGGCGCTGGATATCGATATCGGATGGGAACAGGATTCCACTATATGGTTTCCAATCGCCATACCGGGTGTCGCTAATGATGTAGCCGCTCCGGTCAAAGGTCTTCTGTCGCGCGATTTGCAATGTGTAGCGATCGAAGTAGACGTTTCGAAGCAGCCTCAACTGGTCCTGTTCCTTTTGTAAAATCATCAGAATATAGACAGCCTTATCTTCACTGGTATCGTCTTCGAAGATGGTAATGTCATCAGGATCAGGCGGCCTGATCAGCAGAGCATTCAAGAACGCTTCGGGGCGCAAATTCTCAAGCTTGTTCTTGGAGTTTGCCGGTGCGTCATTCCGGCCAATGAAGAACTGATTCTTCACCGGTATGGATACACGAAAATCGTTGCCCACCGAAACCATATCGAACGCGGTGCTGTGTATCACGGGATCCAGGCCAATGACGCGGATATCATCCGGCCGCAGGAACAGAATGTATCCTGTAATCGTTGCATAGTCGGTGACTTGGCCGCCATATAAACCGCCCACGGAAGGCGACATGTCGGTCTTCATTGTGAATGACACAATAGGATCGGAGACGGCGTGAATGCGCTGAATAAGCTGCTCTTTCGTCGCGGTGAGCAGGGGCCTGGTCTCCCGCTTCTTATTACCGGGCGCCGCAACCACCCGCTTGCGCACCAGGCATGATGGCAAGCAGACGAAGCAGAGGAAAACAAGGATTGCAAGCTCTCGTCTCGCACGGAGAGGGTGCATGCTTGAACTCTATTAGAGGCCCGAAACAGGGAATCGTTTCGGTACCGGCTGTTCCTTTCTCATGATGTGGTGTGAGGCAAGTTCAGTACCGCTGAAGCTGCAGATTAGACTGTAAGCACCATTAAAGTTGGTCGGATTCCATGAAAAAACAATTCACTATCTATTCGTGCGCGGCTGTAATTGCAATTGGAGTATTTGCGGCATATGGACAACTGAACAAAGAGCGCGGAGATGGGCCGTACGGCGTTCCACAAGCGACATTCTTTGCGCACCAACTCGGCACAGACCACGCGGAAGGGATTTCGGTTATCGACATGAATGGCGACGGCCGCCCCGATCTGCTGAGCGGCGCGTATTGGTACGAGAACCCTGGGCCGCAAGGCGGCGAGTGGCACCGGCACCAGTATCGCACGGTGGACATCACTGGCGAGTTTGTGTCGGATTGCGGAGAGTGGGCGGTTGATGTGAATCATGACGGCGCGCCGGACGTGGGCAAGCGCTAAGTTCACGGGGTATGCGGTTTCAGTCAGCGTACGGCTGCTGCCGGGACACAATTTATCGTTCAGGATCCGGACGGAGTGGGGTGGGGCATGCCCGGCCCCTACGAAACAAATCAGAACTGGATTCGGGCTGAGATTTGCAGGACCCTGTCTCCGCCGTTTTGAAGCAGCGTGCCGAAGGTTGTATCTCCGACCGTATTGTCGTTGATGGCGGCGTAGGTCCTCTTCAAGGGATTGGACATTACGGCTGCGAGCTCAAAGTACTGGCCCTCCTTATAGAAGCGGAACTGTTTTGCGATTCGGAAGGATTCGCTTAAGCCAGCAGGGCCGCGGAGGGTCGGGAAGAATCTAGGCGCGGTCCCCACTCGCTAAAGGCGTGCCGGACGAGGTCTGCGGACTGGGGGCAAATGCGGCGGGATTCAGCCATTGGGTGGGATCCTGGACATCGACTTTTTGCGAAGCGCTCGCTACCGTTAAGCGGTACGCCGGTCAGCACGTCGGGGCGGATACCAAATGCAAAACCCGGAGGAATGTTCAGACCCGATTCGCTGACCTTAACCGGCATTCCTGACTGGTAATTGTGAATCGCGGAAAGCTGCCAACCGCCGAGAACCGGATTCAGCCAATGCAGATCCCAGCGCCTTCCTTTGCCAAACGGGGTGTCATAGACCCAGGTCAGCTTGAAGCTTTGCGGCAGATTGAAAGAGGTTACGGATCGTTCGAGGCCCCGGTTATAGTAGTCTTGCGCGACGGTGTAATACGATGCTGCGCCGTTCTGGTCTACATAGCCGATAGCTTTCGACCAGGTATAGCCTGCAAGGAAACCCAAGCCTTTTGTAAGATGGCGCGTAACAGTAACCTGAAATGCATTGTAATTAGAGTTAGTGTTGTATGGGAAAGACTCCTCAACACCAAAATACTGTGGATACGGAAGAGAGCCTGAGAGACGGTATTACCGGTATCGAAGTTTGGATAGGGGATATACTGCGGATGCGCGCTGACGGAATCATTCAGGATATCGCCCATAGCAAGCATGCTGGATGGCAGGGCATCCAATTCACTAAAGCCGCCCGATCCCGGCGCGCCGCCCCAGAGGCGGGTTCCTTTATTGCCGATATAGGCGACTTCCAGAACAGTCTCACCGGGCAATTGGTATTGAATCGTGAAGTTGTAGTTCTGGACATAACCGGGCCGGTTGGCATCGCGGGCGGTGGTGATAACCTGATTGCCCTCAGCAGATGAGGGATCCGTGTTCGGAAGGGGGCTGCTGAGACTGGGGAACGTCTGGCTCAAGTAGATGGCCGGATTGTGCGGATTGCCCAGCGCCGGTACATTTACGGTTGCGCTATATCCGAAAGTAAAGTTATACCCGAAGCTGTTTGCGATGGGTGGGGTATTGGTCATGGCGTACCCGGCGCGAACTACCATTTTGTCCGAAAGCCGATACGCGAGGCCAAAGCGCGGTCCTAATTCTTTCCAATACGTATCATTAAAGGGACCGCCGAAAATTAGTGCGCCGGGCCGGTTGCCGGCATCCGGATCTGGAACGCTGAGCGAAACTTCGGACATGCGATTGGTCACTTCGTAAAGCGGGGGAATGATTTCCCAACGTAGTCCGACATTCATGGTGAGCTGCGGCGGTGATTTTCCAGTCGTCGGTAATATACATGCCGTGCTCCGGCTGGCGGAAACCGCTACTATAGCCAACGATATTCTGGTTGGCGCTATTTGCTGCGCCTAATAGGAAACTGGCGAACGCGTCTCCGGTTTCCGTGGTGTAACCTGGGAGGCCCGTCTGAAGCGGGCTAAAATTGAAGGTTCCAGGACTATTCGAGGTCCGGTCATTATATACGTAGCGGCGGTAGTCATAGCCGAACTTGAGGGTATGCTTGCCGTGTATCCAGGTCACATCGTCCTGGAAGATATAGCTTCCATTCGGGCTGTAATCTTCGGCCCCAACGCCCATGCTGTCGATGGTTCCACCCTGATAGTTATTGCCGGAGAATTTAATAATCGGGAAAGCTGCTGCGGGCGCCAATCCCGTTAAACCGAGCGCGGCGTCATAGCCCCCGGCAATGGTGTGAGTGGGAACACCATTTTCGTTCAGAAACCGGTTAATGCCCGCGGCGAAACGATTGACGAGCGACGGCGTAATGGTGGAGGTCACAGATAATCGACCCATGTTTCCGGGCGTGATCTGATATTTCGAGCAAGAGGTCGGAAGGCCAGGGAATGGGAAGATATGCGCCGTGACTGCAGCTATTGTTGTCCCGGTCGCGGTAGCTCTGGTTGTAATAGCCCGAGATCTGATTACGCGAATTGATCTGGTGATCGATCTTCAGACCGACGGTGTGCAAGCGGAAATAAGCGCAGCACGCGCCAAGCTTGGGCTGGTTATTGATTAGCGCATTCAGCTGCGGGTTGACAATGCCAGTCTTCACAATGTTTGCCGCCACCGGGTCGAAGGCCGATTGCGGAATGATATTGCCAGGATAAGGGATTGCGGATGTAGCTGCCGTCAGCCGACTTGGTTGTGGAGTGCGGATCGTAAATTTGCCCATAGACGATGGGCCGGCCGAGGGCGTCAGTTCCCTGGACCGTTCCGGATTGCGGGTTACCCGTACACGCCGCGCTCAGCAGGCATGAAAAATCGCCATTCTTTTGCGCCAGCAGTGGGCAGCGTGACGTACCCGCTGGAGGGCAGATTGACGGTATTCGTCTTCTCAAAGTTTGTAAAGAAAAAGGTTCGGTTCCGGCCGTTATAGACCTTGGGAATGTAAACCGGGCCGCCCAGAGAATAGCCCCAGTTATTCAGCCGGTTCTCTGGATTGGTTTTGCCGAAAGTTTTATCCTGCACGGGAATGGAATCAAAGTCTTCGTTCCCGAGGTAATAGAACCCCGATCCGTGCAGATTGTTCGTTCCAGATTTGATCTCGAAGTTCGCGACGGCAGTTTGGCCGCCATTGTACTCTGCCGAAATCGCGCCCGTCTGCAGCTTAAATTCGCCAACGGCTTCCGCCGAAGGACTGAACTCGTCGTTGTTGCCGCCCGATAGGTCGGACCTGCCGACGGGAATTCCATCGATCAGAATTTCGTGCGAGTACTGCTGGCCGCCATTGATGGAGCCGGCAAACGTATTGCCGGTGGTTCCGGGAAGGCTGCTAAAGATAAAAGATTGAAGCTGGCGCTGGCCGTCATCCACAGTGATGGGCCAATCTTTATATTCTTCGGTTGTGATGTATTGCCCGATCTCGGCCGAATCCGACTCCAGTAGCTCCGGCGTGGCGCTGACCACCACCGTCTGGTTCATGGTGCCGACTTTGAGGCTGAGATTGATCGTCATGGTCTGCGCGACGCGAAGAATTACGTTTTCGCGCGGTTGAGGTCTCAAATCCCGGAGCGTTGACGCGGATCGTGTAAGTTCCCGCGGGAAGATACGGCAGGGTGTAGGTGCCGCTGGATGTGGACGTGGTTCTCGATTCGACACCCGTAGCATTGTGGGTCGCTACTACCGTAGCGCCTGGCACCACCGCCCCGGCCGGATCGGTGATGGTTCCGTTAAGTGTTCCAACCGGCCCCTGCGCGTAAAGAACAGGGGCAATAAGCGCCGCAAACAACGCTGATACTGTGACGAGAAAACGCCTCACGCAACCTCCCCAAAATTGGCCGCTGCCTGAGACGGATAGTGCACACGCATCCCGCTACGGTTTGGCCGAGTTACACCGATTAAAAGCGAAAGTCGAGCAACTGTCAAGAGAAAAATGAACGGAGACAGACGAAAGGAACCGAAAGGCTTTGGGGATGCTAGGTTTCTGCGGCTAGGACCAGTCCTGCGCGGCGTGATAGATGCGGGCGAGTTCCACGAGCTCTTCTTTGACGCGGTAGACGGCAATATAGGGTAGCCCGGGAAAGATCAGCTCGCGAGTGCCTTCCTGTCGCCCTTTGCGGCCTCGATAGGGGAACTTTCGTAACGTTAGCGCATGCCTCATAGATGGTCCCTGCCACTTCTCGCGCTGCATCGGGATTATCGTTTCGGATATGCCGACTAATGTGATAGAGATCCTCGGCGGCAGGCGCCGTCCAGCGCAAGCGCATTAAGGCCGCAGGATCTTTTCGACGTTAGCCCAGACCTCTTCGTGTTCAACGAACTCGCCGCGATCGGCTGCGGCCAGCCCCACATTTACGGCCTCGATGAACCGCGCATCATTATCCAGATAACTGCTGAGGACACGTTGTGCGAGTTCGTCCGGGTCCATGCCCCGCCGCGTGGCGATTTGGAATAGCCGGGCTTCTTTCTCGGGGTTGAGGTGAACTTCCATGCCATAAGGTTAGGGTTTGCGAACAGCAGGTGTCAAGAGAGGGCCAAGCTGAACCCGCTGACCGAACTGCTGCTCAAAGAGCCGCATAATCCATTTCCGGTGCGCCGCCATAAAAGCATCGAACTGCTCCGGATGCGTTGAATCGAACTGAGGGCCGTTCCAATCCAGCTCCGGCTGACGCGCCGACTCCTCAACGATCGCCTTCGGATCTTCGGGCCGATCCACATTTCTCCCGATATACCGGTTAGCTTCGAAACGAATGCCTTTTGCGGGGCCCCAGCCAGGCGCAAGCTCATACGTGCCGTCCTTATTACGTTTCACTTCGTGCCCGTAGCGAGCCGTGCCCAGCACCCAAAAGAGGTTGTTGCGAAACACCGCATCACTCGGCCAACCGTTCCAATTGGTGACAGCCAGCATCTGCATATCGATCTTCGGACCGACATAAATGGCATTGTGATCGACGATGGTGTGTTCAGCCCCGCTCAGGTTAAAAGCGCGCGTGCGGTCATTTCGGCTGATGTTATAGCGGATAACAGTCCCCATATTCCCCACGTTCTCCTCTTGATTCCGCTTCACGGGCGTGCAGATCAGCATGAACCCGCCTTCGTTGTCGTGACTGTAGTTGTATTGGAAGACGGTATTGCGCGAGTTGTAGTCAGAATCGAATCCTTCGCCATCAAGGGTAGTTCGCGTGAAGGAAGCCTCGTTTAACTGAAACAGCGAATTATCCGCGCTCCATGGCCAGATGCCGGCGTTGTAACTGCCCGCGCGCCGGTTGCAGTTGCGCGCGATATTATGCTCAATAAGCGCATGATCGGTGGCCCACGGCACAATACCGTCGCCGCCCACATCGTCCACGAAGTTGTCGCGAATCAGAACGTGCAGACTGGGGTACCAACGTGTTCGCATTGCATGATAACTTTGAGCCGCGATCCCAGAGCGGTCAACTGTACGGATGATATTGCGCTCGATGGTGAGGCCATCAAAGCGGCTCGGGATCTTGTTGCCCATAGTCCGAAAGATAATGCCGCCGTTATCTTTCGAGTTATCACCGTTCCCGTTCACGCCATTCACGTCATGGATGTATAGACCGGCGACGACGATGTGCTTCGCGGTGCCGAAGTTATCGAGAAAGATATGAACGCCTCTTCGGACCGCCGGCCGCGCGCCATGGTTCGTAACCTCCAGATTTCGAACCTCAATGTTCTGCACATTGTAAAGGCGGATGACGTCTTCCACTTCGCCGGCGCCGTCAATTTTCGGCTTTGGCCCATAACCATACCGGTCGATGATGAAGGGTTCGCCATTAGGAGATCCTGATGCTTTCGGAATCAGTTGTCCCTTCCAGGTTTCCCCAGCTTTGAACAGGACGCGGTCTCCAGGATGGAAAGCGGCCCCATTCACTTTGTCGAGAGTCTTCCACGGGGCGCTTTCCGAGGTTCCAGCGTTTGAGTCCCGGCCCCGCAGCGGAATCGACGTAATAAGTCGCCCCGTGCGCCACCACGACAGCCCCGCACAGAATCAGAAACAACAGCCGCATCGAACGCAGTGTAACGTGGGTTCATCCGTATTCGAAACCGGCAAGTGCAAAAATCGAATCCATCGCGGTGTGCAACGGCATTGCGCCGGGGCGCAACCGGCACGCCATTCTCGAAAGTTTTCGTACTTCATTAAACCCATATTTTCTGGCGAGTTGAACCGCCGCCGAGTTTTCCGTAACAGAGGTCCCACACTAAGGGCATCCCGGAGTTCGCATCCAAGGCACAGTGTAATAACTGCTCAGCCGAAAAAGGATCGGGGGCAACGCATGGGCCAAAGTAGCGCGGCGAAACTGCCAGGCCGCCACAAAGCGAAGCCTGATTCGTTAAGGCATGCACCACCAGACTTAAGAAGAGCGCGGAGCAGCGGCACACGAGATGCGCCAAACGCATCCTGCCTCGCAATCACGTCTAGCTGAGTAGTGTGACCGGAACAGCCCTTCTCTGATCCGGACCACACCGTCGCCGGACGGCGCCAACGCTCTACGGTTGATTCGAACTGGAAGCTGAAATCCGAATAGATGCCGGCGCCCATCTCTGTTGCGTCCAGTTTCACCCAGGAAATACCGCGCGCTTGAAGGTGATCCAAGGTGTGCCTCATCAGAGTGCGGGCAAATCCCCGATTCCGGAATTCTGGAGCGGTGAGCACCATCCCGATCCACGCCAGGTCTTCCCCGTAAGAAATCGCCGTCATCGTAGCGGCCAGGACACCGTCACAATCGATTCCAAAGCAAGCTTCCGGAGCCAGCGCGAGCAATCTGCCCCAATCTTCTTCGGTTTGATTCCAGCCGGCAGCTTCCTTCAGACGCATGGCCGCCGGAATGTCGGAGTAGTTCAAAAGCCGAATTGACAAGGGTACGAGGAGTCTCTATTTGACAAGCTCGAGCGTGCCGAAAGCTTCAGGCGCATGAAACGTTGCTTTGTGCGTCGGCTGCCAGGCGATGGCTGCATGCTGACCGGGAGGCCCTTGCGATCTGTAAAGATTTATACGCAGGGTATTGCCCGGCGCGGCCGGACGCGTATCGATTGCCTTATAAGGAATCCGCATGCACGCGTACCAGATCTTCCGCTTCGGATCGATCCGGGCCGCTACTGTAAAACCGGAGTTCCACGTCCATCCGCCCTCGTGGTGAGGCTTGTCCAAATCGATGTCCAGATCGACCCACTCACCTTGCGGCGAGACCTCAAACTCTTTATATTGGCGGATATTTTGAAAGTCCGATCCGATGAACGCTTCAGCCACATCCCAGTTCCATAGCTTGTTCGTTTCGATATCCGTGCGCGGATCGGGTTTCAGATTAAGGTGCTGGTAAGGGCAAATGAAAAGCAAGTAGAGGTTGCGGGTCGTCCACCGCGAACGTATTTCTGTCCGATGGCCAGGGACCGTGTTTCCGAAAGAATCCCGATCGGCGAATACGGCGGGTGCTCCGCGCCAGAAAGCGGAATCCGGATCGGTATCGGGAGCAACATCCGCTGCTGCCCGTTTACTTTGCATCATATGAGGTGGTTGATAACAGAACGCTGCTGCAATAAAAATTGCACATAAAGAAAGTAGTCGAAAGATCATGGCTGGCGGCCGGGCTCCAGTTGAGGCGTCGCAATATCCACTATCGCCGGCTTCCCATTCACGCTGCCGTGCCACACGCTTCCGCCGAATGTAGTGACATAGATTTTGCCGGGATCTTTCGGATCGAGTATCACTCGATGCCCCCACTTGAAATTGAAACCGGGGATGCGGCTCCAGTGCTCACCACGATCCACGGAGCGCCAGGCAGAAGACTCGAACCCGGCAGCATACATGAAATTTGAGTTTCGCGTGTCTATGGTGACATCGTATACGTGCTGGTCACGATCAAGCACCTGGCGCCATGTGCGTCCAGCATCGTCGGACAAGTAAATGCCGCCGCCTTCTCCATGCAAGGAATCCGTGGCGCGTGCCCAAGCGGCCAGATAGAGATGGTTCGGCGATTTGGGATCGATGGCCAGACCGTTAGGCCCATTTACTGCCGACGGAAGAGCAACCGGTTGCCAGTTTTCGCCGCCATCCCTCGATTTGTACAGCGCGCCATCACCGGAGTTCCCAATGCTTCCGTCCTCAGAGCGACGCGCCACCACCAAATAGAGAGTTCGCGTCCGGGCTGCGAGCCAGACGCCACGCGAACGGCTCCGTTTGGGTGATCCCGTTGTTCTTGAGCGTCCAACTCCTGCCGTCGTCAACGCTCTTGTAAACGCCTCTTCCAAACGCCGCAGCATACAGAATGCGATGATTTTTGGGACTTGTGGGATCTAACAATACGTGAGTGACAGCCGTTTCCGGCATGCCTGCGTTCGATTGCGTCCAGGTGCGTCCGCCGTCGTCGCTTCGGCAAATGCCGCCCCGATAACTCTGAGCTGAGTTGTGCCGCCACATCTTCGGCCTCGGCAGATCGTGCGTGTAGCTGTTAGCGCTCCACATCCGGCCTCTGACGTCCGGATCAAACGCAACCCAGTAAGTAGTGTTTAACCATTTTCGCGGGACGCCATTGGTGGAGCTGGCCCACGATTTGCCGCCGTCTTCGCTGCGAAACAGGCCAATGTCCGTGTAAGTGATGAACTGGCGATTCATATCGAAAGGATCGAAATGAATTCCGTAGTTAGTAGTTACATCGAGGCCCGTGGTGCTCCATGTACCTGGGGAGGCCTCGCGAGAATAGGCGGCCGTCCAATTAGCTCCGCCATCCACGGTCCGCAGAGTTCGGCCAAAATCAGTACCGTAGCAGAGGTTTGGATTCTGGTCAGCGACACCAAGCATCAAGGGATTCTCCGCCCACCCCGGACCGAATCGCGCCGTAATCCAGGCATCGTGGATGTTTGAGGCAGCGCTTTCGTTCTCCTGCCAGACAAGCTTCCAAGTGCGTCCCGCATCCACCGTCTTCGCCACGCCGAACCAAGTCTTGCCATCCAGATTCAGGTGATTGTATGAAACGTAAGCTGTCAGCGGGTGGTGGAAACTGGTCGCAATAGCGCGTACCTCCGCGGAGCTTCCGGGCAGATGGCACTGCTGCCAGGTCTTGCCATCGTCACTGGAGACGAATGCTTTGCTGCCGGAGATCACGTAGATCACTGGGGCGTTCTGGGGCTCGAAGCCTGCCGTTGCATCCGTTACGCGTTCAGCTCCGGGCGCCGGGAAATTGCGTATACCGACGGGATTCTTCACCATTATCGTGCGGGGACCGGCAAAGTATATCGTTCGCGACTGGCGGGGGGAGTGCGGATCGATCCACATGTGAAGCGGGAGCTCCGGTATTGGCGATTCACGGTGCCAACTCGCGCCGTAATCGCGGGAAACAAAGAGGGAGACGTTTTTATCCCGGCCCGCCGCTGCATACAGGGTTGTGGAATCGGCTGGATCGATCGCAAGCGCGGCGATCCGGCCCAGGGGATCGGGATCGGCCACTATGCTTTCGTCAGCGTGATCCGAGTTCATGCGGATGCCGCGAACTGCCGATGGTTTTGGATAAACCAGATTCCATGTCTCACCGGCATCCGTGCTGCGCCACAAACCAGTGACATAGGCGTACAAGGCTTTGGGATTCACCGGATCGAACGCGAAGAAACGAACCGTCCCGCGCAAATTAAACATGCGCCACGATCGGCCCCCATCGTGAGTAATGTAAGCTCCCGTCATGTCGCAGGACACCAAGGCCGTGTTCTCGTCGTGTGGGCTGACGGTCGGATTAAACATCGCGCCTCCGCCGCCAGGACCAATAATCTGGAAATCGCCGGGACGAGCCGACCAAAGACACGCGGCCAAGCTGGAGATGATGAACACTCGCGCCAGATAAGAGAACATCGTTTTTCTTTTCAATGCTACTCTTTCGGTTCCTTTCGGATAAACTGTCGTTCGTTGTCAATGTTCATGCGAAGTCAACATTCGAAGAAGCGCTCGACTGCCGTTGCCGCTTTCCTGAGCATCTTGATAGGTTCGTCCCTCTACGCTGCCCAGGCTGAAGTTCGCGTTTGGCAGGCTACTCTTACACTGCCGACGTATGAGGAAGGTCCACCCGACCCGAATCCACCTTTCGATCTGTACTCCACGACCAACTTTAATTACCCATACACGATCCGCGATAACCTGACCAACCACCGCGCGGATCACGTCTGGCGGGCAATTTATCTTGAAAACGAATATCTAAAATGTTCAGTCTTGCCTGATATCGGCGGCCATCTGTACACGTGCGTTGACAAGGTCAGCGGTCAACCGATGTTCTACGCCAACCCGTCGATCAAGAAAGCCAAAATCGGGTACCGTGGCGCCTGGGCCGCATTCGGTATTGAATTCAACTTCCCCGTTTCGCATAACTGGGTCTCCATGTCTCCGGTCGATTTTGCGTACCGGAAAAACAGCGACGGCAGCGCTTCCGTCTTCGTCAGTAATATCGATCGCGTTTACGGAATGGAGTGGACGGTCGAACTGGTTCTACGCCCGCAGAGCACGGTTTTGGAAGAGCGAGTAACGCTCAACAACCGGAGTGATGTAAGGCACCGATTTTACTGGTGGAACAATGCGGGCGTCCAGGTCTGGGATGACTCGCATGTCGAATATCCCATGCGTTACGCCGCGAGCCATGGCTTCACGGAAGTGCAGACTTGGCCGGTCGATTCGAGCGGCACCGACTTGAGCATTATCCGGAATCAGACGAAAGGTCCGGTATCCCTATTTGTGCACGGTAGCCGCGAGCCTTTCATGGCTATTTGGAATCCGAAAATCAACGCCGGGACCGTTCATTTTGCGGATTATGGCGATCTCCCTGGCAAGAAGATCTGGTCATGGGGCATGGATGCCGACGGCCTCGATTGGCGAAGGGCATTATCGGACAACAGCAGCGCGTATGTCGAGGTCCAGGGCGGTTTATTCCGCAACCAGGAAACGTATGCGTTTTTGCAGCCGCGGCAAACGATCCGGTTCTCCGAATACTGGATGCCGGTGCGCGGAATCGGGGGCATTGCGCGGGCAAACCTTGCGGGCGTTCTAGACATGACCCGTCATGGAAACAGCCTGAGTGCTGGATTCAACGCGAACCAACCCGTTCAAGGCGCATCCATACGCATATTCGATAGCGACGGCGATAAGGGGCGAGCTCTTATTGACGAACATGTCAACCTCGACCCGGAGAAAACATGGACACGCGAAGTATCCATCCCCGATCCGGCTCACAAATACACATTCGAACTGCGCGGGCCGAGCGGAGCGATTCTGCTTCGTCACACAGAAGGCGAGTACGATTGGACACCCAAATCAGAAATTCACGTTGGGCCGCAACCGTCATACGCCATGCCGAAGCCGGAGGAACGGTCGGCCGACGATTGGCTCGAACTCGGCACTGACGACGAGCTGAACGGCCGCCTTCTTAACGCCCTCGATGTGTACCGTCAGGGACTGCGGAAATTTCCAGATAGTTTTGATCTGGGCCTTGCGGCCGGGCGGCTGGCTGCCAGCCTTCTGCTCTATGACGATGCAGTGCACTATCTGGAGCCGGTGCAGAGGCGAGATACGCCGAACCCGGAGATTGCGTATTACCTCGCCATTGCGTACGAAGGAGAAGGCAACGATCGGAAGGCACTCGGCAACTTCGAAACGGCCCAGCGGCTACCCGAATTCCATGCCGCAGCCACGCTGAAACTGGGCGAGTTGCACTCGCGCGAGGGAGATCTGAAGCAGGCCGAACGTTACCTAGCTGACGCGCGGCACAGTGCACCGGATGACGTTCGCATAGCAGAGGAATTGATTGCGGTGGAACAGGCAGCCGGTGGAAACGGGTCTGCGCATTCACTTGCGGGAGACTCGCTTGCCAGTTTACCGGTCAGCTCCTTTGTCCGCGAGGAGCTGGGTGATCCGGACCTGGCGCATCTGGCGGCTGATCCGTACCGTGTTCTGAACATCGCGTCAGAATACATCCGGCTCGGTTTCTATAAACGCGCCCTGCAGGTACTTTCCAGGCACTATCCAGCCGTGCCCCCGGACCAGAGCGAACCAGGATCCGTACTGCCAGAAAACCACGTGTTGGTTGCTTATTTCCGTGCGTGGTGCCGTCAAAAGCTGGGTCAACCGGCGGGGAATGATTACGAGCGGGCTGCGAGGCTCTCGACCGAGTATGTCTTTCCAAACAGCGCCGAGGCTTTACAGGTCTTAGATTCGGCGGTGAAGGCGAATCCGGGTGATGCCACCGCGCATTATCTGCTTGGAACTTTCTATTTCTCTCGCGGGCTGACGGATGCCGCTCTCGCCGAATGGACGAAGGCACGCGAAACAAATGCGAATATTCCTGTTCTCGATGCCAGCATGGGTCTTGCATTGATGCGCATTAAGCGGGATCCGGCGGCTGCCTTGAAAGTCTTCCACGATGGGTTGTCGACCGATCCCAACAACGATCAGATCTACTTCGGATTGGACCAGGCACTTAGCTTACTAGCGCGACCCGCGTCCGAGCGTGTCTCTGCTTTGGAAAAGTATCCGAACCCAACTCAGATGCCATCGGCACTCGTTTACGAATTGGCCCTGAATCGCGCCGAAGCAGCCGATTTTAGAGGCGCACTCTCGCTCTTTCACGGCCGATTCTTTCCTCGCGAAGAAGGTGGAACGAACGTTCGACAAGTCTGGTTCGAAGTGCGTTTACAGCAGGCCCTGGCAAGCGCCCATGACCGGAATTGCAATGCGGCACTCGCAGAGGCGGAACACCTGACCACACCCCTGCCTGACCTCGCGTTCACCCAGGACGGACTTGAGCCGATGCTCAAATCGCCACGGACGAATTACCTTCTCGGGAACTTAGAATCGGATTGCGCCCGCAAGCAGCAGGCCACTGCTAAGTACCGCGAAGCGGCGCAAGCGACGGAGAGCGATCAACTTATCTGGGCGCGTGCGGCAGCTAGCAAACTGGAGGGCTTTGATGCCGCGAAATGGACCGCGCTCATGCGATCCGGGTTGGCCCAATTGCAAGCTCGCGCGAGTGCCGGTTCGGTCACGAGCTGGTCTCTCTATATCTCCGGAACCCTCAAAGCGGAATTCGGCCAAAAGCAGGCCGCCGAAGCGGATTTCCGGGAGGCTCTCCTGCTTCCGGACCGCCTTCTAGCTCACCATTTCATTCGCCTAGCACGAGCGGGCTTGCTGCCCCACTGATGTAACATACCTCGTGAAAGAATCAGATCCGAATGCCCGCGAAAGCCCCCGTGTTGCTCGCCGATGAGAGGCGGCGTGAAATCGTCAAGCTTCTCAGAAAGGATGGCAGTGTTTCGGTTGAGAACCTGGTAAAGCGCTTCAAAGTTTCAGCGGTGACTCTGCGCGCGGATTTAGGGCAACTGGCCGACCGAGGATTGCTGGTTCGTTCCTATGGCGGCGCAATGGTGCCCTTGTCGCCAAACGATGACATTCCACTCAATGTGAAACGCTCTATTCACCACGCTGAAAAGGTCAGGATCGCGCGGGCCGCAGCTCGACTGGTGAAACCCAGGCAGACCGTTATTCTCGATTCGGGAACCACATCGGGCGAAGTGGCCAAGGCCATAAAAGCGGCATCCATAACTCCGGTCACAATCATCACCCACGCCTTGAATATCGCCCAGGAGTTCACGGATTCCACAAACGTTCCAGTCATCATGATCGGAGGCCTCATGCGCCATGTGTCCGGATCCTTTGTGGGCCCACAGGCCGAACGATCAATTCGGGAGCTGCACGCTGACCATTTTTTCCTGGGTGTAGACGGCCTGGACCTGGAAGCCGGCCTGTCCACCCCGGACCTTCTGGAAGCGCAATTGAATGCGCTCATGATGCAAAGATCGCAGGAGGTGAGTGTGATCGCTGACGCCAGCAAATTCGGGCGGCGGAGTCTATCCGTCATCACTGCGATCAACAACGTGCGCAGAATTATTACGGATGATCGCGTAGAGCCGACATTGCTCGACCGAATACGGCAGACCGGAGTCGAGGTGCTGGTCGTGTAGCTCCTGCCGGAGCCTTTTCGCTCATCTGGTTTGACACTTTCGCTCTCCTTCGTTATCCTTCAGAACGCAATGACAGAATCGGGCGCGATCACGCTGCAGGAGATTTTTCAACAGCCCGCTCTCTGGCCCACCACTGTCGATCGGATCAGGAACGCGAACTTATCTGTTTCGTTCGGCTCGAAAATGGCCATTGTCACCGGAGCGGGGACATCCGCCTACGCAGCCGACGCGATTGCAAGAGCCTGGTCAGGCGCACGGGCGATTCCGGCGACGGATCTGCTGCTGCAATCGAAAAGCGAGCTGGCCGCCGCATATCCCGATTTCGCAAAAGAGGGTCTGCTGGTTTCGATTGCCCGTTCCGGAGACAGTCCAGAGAGCGTCGCCGTCGTTGAAAAAATACGGCGGATCTTTCCCGCCGTGGGGCACCTGGTAATTACATGTAACGCGGATGGCGAACTCGCGAAGCTCCAGGGGGTCGAAACGATCGTGTTGGACCCGCGCACGAATGACCGCAGCCTGGCAATGACCAGTTCCTTCACGAACCTGGTTCTTGCGGGTCTGGCCGTGACCCGTCTCGATCAACTGACGCCGGTGCTGGGATCAATCTGCCGAGGCGCGGAAGAAGCCCTACCGGCGATACACATCATCGCGCAAGAACTTGCAAAGTCGGATGTACGCCGCGTCGTGATACTCGCTTCTGGAGATCTCAAACCGCTTGCAACCGAAGTATCGCTGAAGGTTATGGAAATGACGGCCGGGACAATAGTCCCCATTGCCGAGACCTTCCTGGGCCTTCGGCACGGGCCTATGAGTTTCTTGCGCCCCGATAGCCTGGTCCTCTGCTGGATATCTTCGAGCCCCCTGCGTCAGCGATACGAGACTGATCTCATCGAGGAGCTGCGAAGCAAAAACCTGGGAAGGATTGTCACAATCGGCAACACCAATGGGATTAACGGACTCGAAACTTCTGTCCGCGCAATCGCGCCCGACCTTTCCGATACGCTTCGGGTCCCGTTTGAAATCCCGTTCGGGCAGCTCCTGGCATATCAGCTAAGCCTGCGCTGCGGATTGAATCCCGATAGTCCGAGCCCTACCGGGGTCATCACTCGTGTAGTACAAGGATTTCGCGTCCATGAAGAGTAAGAAGGTAGACTGCTTCGTTGCAGGCGAAGCGAACGTCGATTTACTGGTGCAAACTACTGCCAAACTGGAACCGGGGAAGGAGAAGCTGGCCGAAAATGTACAGCTTGCTCTGGGGGGTTCCAGTGCGATCACTGCCTTTAATCTTTCAAGCCTCGGGGCAAAGGTTAGTTTCGTCGGCGTAGTCGGAGCCGATGCATTTGGACGCTTCGTGGAAGAACGTCTCACCGCCGGCGGCGTTGATCTTTCGTATCTGCGCCGGTCCGATCGGGAGAAGACGGGGATCACCGTTTGGTTCGATAAATCGGGCAAGCGGGCCGGCGTGACTTATCCAGGTACTATCCCCTTGCTCCGGCCCACAGACATACCTTTCGGAGAGCTGCGCGGTGCGCGTCACCTCCATGTCGGGCATTATTTTCTGCTCAAGAATCTGCACGCAAGGGCTCCGGCTATGTTCGCCGAAGCGAAGCGTCTTGGGCTTACAACCTCTCTTGACTGCAATTACGATCCAACTGAAATCTGGGATTCGCAGATCCGGAAGGTCCTCCCGCATGTCGATATTTTCTTCCCAAATGAACAGGAGGCTTCGAAGCTGACAGGCTGCAAAAGCGCAGAGGACGCCGCCAGGAGTCTTGGGAAGCTGGCGCGAACGGTCGCGGTCAAGCTGGGAGCGCGGGGCGTTCTAGTCTTCAGCCAAGGTGAGGCGTTTCGGATTCCAGCGCAGAAGGTGCGTGTTGTCGATACTACGGGTGCGGGAGACAGTTTCAATGCTGGTTTTCTTGCGCACTTTTTACGCGGTGCATCAATTCGCGAATGCGCCAAGTCGGGAATTGCAGCCGCAGCACGCTGCGTTCGTAAGGTGGGCGGCACGGCAGCTTTCGAAGCCCAATCATGAGTTCATCCGGAGCTGGCGCAGTCCTCGTTCATACTGGCGGGCCGACCCCTGTGATCAACGCGAGTTTGCTGGGCGTTTGCGAAGAAGCACGCAAGCACTCCGAAATTGCGCAATTGTATGGTGCACGATTCGGATTCGATGGCGTCCTGCGCGAGGATTTCATAGATCTCTCCGGCCAGGCGATGGAGACTATCAGCGCCGTGGGTCGCACGCCCTCTTCCGCACTCGGCACTTCGCGCCGGGAACTGTCAGACGAAGACCTTCGCCATGTACTCGCTATCTTGCGCACTCATGGTATTCGTTTTCTCTTCTGCACGGGCGGCAACGGTTCCATGGAAACAGCGCGTCAGCTATGTAAACTCGCGGGAGAAAACCAATACGAGCTTCAGGTGGTCGGCATCCCAAAGACGATCGACAACGATTTGATGGAAACTCACCACACGCCTGGCTACGGTTCGGCCGCGCGTTTCTTCGCATGTGCGGCTCGGGATATCGGAGCGGACAATCGCGCCTTGCCAGGCCAGGCGGAATTCATTGAAGTTTTGGGACGAAACGTGGGATGGCTGGCCGCCGCAACTTCGCTGGCTCGCCGCCATCCCGAGGATGCGCCTCACCTGATCTATTTTCCGGAACGGCGATTACCACTGGAGCAACTGTTGGACGACGTTCATCGTGTGTATAGCAAACTGAATCGGTGCGTGATTGCCGTCTGCGAAGGTCAACTCGATGAACACGGCCAGCCTTTCGGGGCTGATGTGCGATCCGGCTCTCGAGGGAGTCTTGCTATGAACCTGGCTCATCGGCTTGCGATTGTTGTTTCAAAAGAATTGAAAATTCGGGCGCGCAGCGAGAAGCCGGGTCTCCTGGGACGTGGCAGCGCAGATGCAATTTCGCAGAGCGATTGGAACGACTCGCGGTTGTGCGGTCAGCGTGCCGTGCTGGCCGCAATACAGGAACAAGGCGGCAATATGGTTACTCTGCTGAAGCCCTGTCCCGGTGAGGCTATGGAAACGGGGCTCGCCAGCTTGGATCGCGTAGCGCTTGTCGAAAGACATTTTCCGGAAGCGTGGAGAAATGAAGCGGGCAACGATGTCGTGCCAGAGTTCCGGGAATTTCTTGAGCCTCTGACTGGTGAGGTTCCGCTGTTTCAGGAGTTGCGATGAAGGTGCTCGTCGGTATTCTCGCTGGCGTACTTCTGTGTGCCCAAAGTGACTGGCCCACATACGGACACGATCCCGGCGGGTCGCGTTACTCGCCCGTTCGCCAGATCACGGTTGAGAATGTCAAGTCACTCCAACGCGCGTGGACATATCACACTGGCGAAAAGCCGGCCGCTTCAGGCGCGCGCGGTCAAACCCGGCAGGTCGCATTCGAGACGACGCCACTGGTAATCAATGGCGTCCTCTACCTGACCACGCCCGCGAACCGGGTGATCGCTCTTGATCCTGAGTCAGGACGCGAAATCTGGAAATTCGATCCGCAGGCAAAAAGTAAGACTGCTGTTCAGTATCACGCGAATCGCGGCGTTTCGTACTGGCCCGGGGACGCTCAGAATCCTCCGCGTATTCTGCTCGGCACATTAGACGGGCGGCTGATCGCGTTGAATGCGCGAACCGGGCTTCCTGTACCGGGATTCGGGAACGAAGGCGAAGTAAATCTACGCGCCGGTGTCGCGGACGCATTTCCCAAGGCGACGTATGCAATCACTTCTCCACCAGCCATCTACCAGGACCTCGTGATTACAGGGGCAGAAGTGCCGGAGAGCCCCGGCCATGGCCCTCGTGGCGACGTTCGCGCATGGGATGTGCGCTCGGGAAAACTGGTCTGGACCTTTCATACCGTGCCCCAGCCCGGTGAACCTGGTCATGAAACCTGGGATTCCGATGGATGGCAGGAGCGCACCGGCGCAAACGTCTGGACTGGATTTACGGTCGACACGAAAACGGACACGGTGTTTCTGGCCATCGGGTCTCCTGCTTACGATTTCTATGGAGGCGACCGGAAAGGCGCAGATCTTTATGGCGATTGCGTAGCGGCGTTGAACGCGAAGACGGGCGCTCGCCGTTGGGCTTACCAGATTGTCCACCACGACATCTGGGATTACGATCCTCCTGCTCCACCGGCCCTGATTACCGTCCGCCGCGAAGGAAATGAAATTCCTGCAGTAGTCGAGGTGACAAAAATGGGACTGATATTCATTCTCAATCGCAACACTGGAAAGCCGGTATTCCCTGTAGAGGAACGCCCTGTTCCAAAGAGCGATGTGCCCGGGGAAGCATCCTGGCCAACGCAGCCGGTTCCCCTGAAACCGCCGCCGCTTTCCCGCTCGAGTATGACAGCGAAAGATCTCACAGATGTAACGCCCGAATCTCAGCGGTTTTGCGCGAACCTCTTCTCGAACTTACAGAATAAAGGCCGGTACACGCCATATGGAACGGAGCCGACCGTTGTGTTCCCAGGGACATTAGGCGGCGCAACCTGGTCCGGAGTTTCTTATGATCCGAACCTTGGCTATGTGTTCGTCAACACGAACGAAGTAGGCGCGATCGGGCACATGGTCAAGCAGCCGGAAGGATCGGGAGTGGCATGGCGCAGAACCAGTCCTTCCGGAGAGTATGCCCGCTTCTGGGACGCGAACATGTGGCCTTGTCAGAAACCTCCCTGGGGTTTGCTGACGGCGGTGAATGTGAATACGGGCGAGATTGCCTGGCGTGTTCCGCTGGGCGTTACTCCGGAGCTTGAAGCGCGCGGAGTTCATCACACCGGCGCATTGAACATCGGCGGCTCTATTGCCACCGCTGCCGGTCTGGTCTTCATCGGGGCGACCAACGACCAGCGCTTCCGGGCCTTCGATTCCCGCACGGGTAAAGAGCTTTGGTCAGCCATCATTGACGGAAGCGGACACGCGACGCCTATCACTTATCTCGGCAGAGATGGACGGCAGTATGTAGTTATTGCGGCGGGGGGAGGCGGTTACTTCGGCAGCAAGCCAGCCGATGCGGTAGTCGCTTTCGCTTTACCCGCGCGATGAAGGCATAGGCTCACGGACGGTCTGCCAGATCGCGGCAAGCCGGAAAACCAGGAATTCCCGTCGCGGTTAGGACAGCATTGTTGATAGCCCGGGCCATTACTTCTGCGGCTACCGAACCGATTGTGGTCACGTCAGCCCTGATGTTCACAGTGCCGGTCCCGGCGGCAAACACCGTGTCACCCTCCGCCGCGGTGTGAACCGGATTGGTTGTCCGCGCCAGACCGTCATGCGCCATTTGCGCGATCTTCGTCGCTTCCGTTTTCGTCAGCACCGCATTCGTCACCACGACGCCGATTGTCGTGTTAGCGCCGGAACGCGCTTCGCCGCGGCTCAGCGTTCTACCATGCAATATCTGCTCCATGCTATTCAAAAATCCCCGGCCATCGGGCGTGCGCGCGCCAGCAAGGATTCGCCCGGTCCGGCAATCACGCACATCACCCCCGGCATTGACAGCCACGATTGCGCCCACGATCAATTCCGTCCCGACTTGGATGCTGGCTGTTCCTGTGCCCGATTTCATCGCGTTCTTCAGCCCGAAAAACTTCCCGACCGTAGCGCCCGCGCCCGCGCCTACGTTCCCCTGCGCCACATGCGAATCAGAAGCGGCCTGGCAGGCGGCATATCCGGACCGCCGGTCCGGCCTGATCTTCCCATCACCAACGTTAAGATCGAAGAGAATCGCCGCCGGAACGATAGGCACCACGTTTGCGCCCACGCGATAACCTTGTCCGTGTTCTTCCAGATACTCCATTACGCCGGTCGCCGCATCCAGGCCGAACGCGCTGCCTCCGGAGAGCAGAATCGCGTTCACGCGCTGGACGGTATTGATCGGATTCAGCAGGTCGGTTTCGCGAGTACCCGGCGCAGATCCTCGAACGTCCACCCCGGCAACCCCGCCTCTATCGAAGATAACCACAGTGCAGCCGGTGGGCCTGCGCGAGTCAGTGAAGTGTCCAACGCGAACTCCGCCAGCCTGAACGATGCTGCCGGGAAATATCTCGGGATCGTGACCGGTAGACTTGTCATCTCGATCCGAAGCGGCGGTTGCCGCGGTTATTGATGCAGCCGCCCCGAGAAACTTTCGGCGTCCGAACGCGAGATCGTCTTTCATTGCCATCTGACTCCTCCAGTGTCTCTCGCCGGTGGATTGCGGTTGGCATCTTCGTCATCTCATCCACTTTGAACTATCTGGATCGCCTGCTGCTGAACACGCTGGCGCCTTTGATTATGTTAAGTCTGGGCTTCGATCAGACGCATTTTGGATTCCTCATTTCGGCCTTCTCTATCGCTTATGCTGCAAGCACGCTGTTCTCAGGCTGGTTCCTGGACCGGTTCGGAGTGAATCGCGGAATGACCGCGGCCGTAAGCTGGTGGTCCATAGCAGCCGTGGGCGCGGGACTCGTGCGAGGGTTTGGCGGCCTCGCTGTGTGCCGGGTTGCGCTTGGAATCGGCGAATCGGCGGGGGTGCCGGCCTTCGGCAAGGTCAATGGCCTGTATCTCAAACCGGGGGAGCGGGCCTTAGGAGCAGCGGTAAATCAGATTGGTTTAAGCCTGGGCGCAGCGGGTTCGGCGCTCTGGATTGGATTAGCCATCTCGCGCGGCTGGCGCGTACCGTTCATGATCACGGGCTGCTTCGGGTTGGTGTGGATTCCCATCTGGGTATTTGTGAGCCGAAAAATTCCGCCGCAATTCGCATCAGAAGAATTTATCGCCGCCGAAGAACGAAAGCGGCGGCCATCGCTCGCCATCCTGAGTGAACGCAACTTGATCCTGCTTGTGATCGCCAACGTGCTTTGGATGGGCAGCTATTCGCTCTGGTCGAACTGGACCACGCTTTACCTCACGCGCGTGCATCACTTGACATTGAGACAATCAGCCGGCTACGTCTGGATTCCGCCGCTCATTTCAAACTTTGGAGGCTTCTTCGGCGGATGGCTATCTCTGCGATGGATCAAACACGCAGTCGAACCGGTCTCAGCCCGGAGGCGCGCAGTATGGGCAAGTGCAATAGGAGCGCTCCTCACCTTGCTGCTCCCGCTCGCTCCCGATGCACGCTGGGCAACCGCCATTATCTCGATAAGCTTTTTCTTTGCCCTGGCTGGAAGCGTCAATATTTACGCGCTTCCCATTGACATCTACGGTCCCGCGCGTTCCGGCGTCGCGATTGCCGCGCTCACATGCGCGTTCGGCATCCTGCAAACCGTCATCTCACCGGTGATTGGCTATCTGTCAGATCACAAGATGTATACGCAGGTGGTTTGGATCGCCACAGTGCCGCTGCTTCTCAGCGCATGGGTGCTGATGGGATGCAGAAAGACGAGTTGAACGCCGGTTGAGCGGCCAGCTCCTGAGTAATCAGCCAAGATTGCGCAGACTTACCGCCTTCGCGGGTACTTAGTCCTCATCCATAGATTTGTTTCGTCGCGACCTCTCCCGAAATCCTGTTTGACATTTTCCGAGAAAATGTTACATTGTTGCACCCGGTAGAACCGGGCTGCTGAAAAAGCGGGGCATCGTAAGATTTCCGCGGAGTGGGTTAGATTCTGAGTTCCCTCCTTCGGCATTCCCGCAATTCATCCGAGCACGTCGAGTAGCTCCAGTTTAGGACCTCGAATAGGCAGCTTGCTACAGAACTGCCTGAAACTTCACTCGCAAGATGAAAGGGAAATATGCAAATTGATTCGTTAAAGCGCTGCAGCGAATGGTTTCGTGTCCACTCGTTCAAAAACCTTGGGGACCCGAGTGGGAGGATAGAACGACGCGAAGTCGTCATTCCGCTTGATCAGTACCCGTTCGATTTTGGGCTAGGGCCTAACCCTCGATTACCCAACCTCAGTTCCCCTGTGTCGAAGGAGAACTGGCGCAACTTTCATTTACTTAATAGAGGCGTGACAATCGTTGCCAAGTCCATCGAATATGACAACAAATCTCAACGGGTTCGCCTAGTTCTAAACGAGGGACCTGACGAAGAACGATTGTATGGCATTCTCGATGGCGGGAACACGAACGAGCGTATTAACAAATGGCGCGAGGAGCTGACCGAAGATGACGCGCCCGGTAGGCTCGCTGAAACCTATGTCAACGCGCAGGTCCTTGTGCCTGCGGTGAACGGAGCAGGCGAACTGAGCCCCGAGATGCTCATTCTCCTTAATGACATCAAGGAGGCTCGGAACACAAGTGTCCAAGTAAAATCGAAGTCCCTTGCCGATGCACGAAGGCATTTCGATCTGCTGAAATCCGTGGTAGCGAAACAGCCCTATTTCGGAGAAATTTCCTGGCGAAGGCGACGGCGGCAACATCGATGCCCTGCAGATCATTACCTTGCTCATGATCTACTATCCAAGTTTTGCCGCCGCAGCGGAAGGCGAACCGAGTAACGCCTATGGCCACAAAGAGAGATGTCTCGACGCTTACTTGGAATACGCAGATAAAGCGTCAGATGAGTTAGAGAAATGGATTGGACTAACGCCCGATCTCATTAACCTGTTCGATGTCTTGCAGGTCAACCTCCCCAATTACTATAGCGGCCGCTTCGGAAAGATTGAAGAAGTCAGAATTTTCGACGAGCGCCTCTGCGAGAAAGGCGGAAAAAAGTACCGAAATACACCGGCGAAATCTCAATTTCTCGGCCAGCAAATGAAATATCAATATCCGGCCGGCTGGCTTTATCCATTGTTTGCAGCCTTTCGGCATCTGGTAGGGCCGGGAAAGGGAGATTCCAAGCCCGTTTGGCGCCGTGACCCAATCCTGTTCTGGAATCAGCATGGAGCCGACCTCGTGAGACGATATGAGCCCCACATCCGAGATGCAGGCTATGAGACAAAACGCATCGCGACAAGCTACATTTGCTATCAGGCAATGAGCCAAGCCGTCAAAGATATTTACAAAGACGAGCTGCTCAGAGAAGCCGGTATCACTGTGCGACAGAGTACAGCCTAAACGGCGGAACGGCAGAACACATTGCCGGCCCGCCCGTCCCACTCGGCGGGCCACTTCGCAAAGGATTCCTGAATCAACGATCAAATAAAACTTCAATATCCGGCTGCCGCGAAGCACGTGAAGAATCAGCACATCTTCACTTTCAACCCGATAGATGATGACATATTCGCCCACCGGAAAGCTTCGCAGGCCGGCTCGCAAATCAACATCGCGCCGTCGGCCTATGTTGGGGTGAGTCGCCAGAAGGAAAAAGCGGTCGGTGATAGATTCAATCAGGCGATCAGCTATCTCGATGCTGCCACTTTTTTGGGCAATGTAAAGCCAGATTTCATCAAGCTCAGATTCGGCCTCCGGCGCAACCCGATGCGCCATCAGCGGCGACCGGAAGGCCCAGCAAGACGGGCGCGACCGCGCTGCTTCACTTCTTCGGCCAGCTCGCGCATCGATTGCTGCGTGATGATGCGCCCCTCTCCTCGCGCAAGCGAAGCCTCCGCCGCATCGATAGTAGTGAGGATTGTGACGCGCGTACGCTCCCGTTCTTCCCACAGCAAAAGAGCTTCTTGCACGGCTTCCTCTGGCGCATGAAGCCGGCCGCTGTCAATCGCCTGCTGCACGAACGCCTTCTGATCGGCAGTAAGATTCACTTCCATGCTTCAACGCCAGTTTACCTAAAATCCCAGCAGCCGCTCGCCCTCCCGCACGATGTCTCCCACCTGCGGAAGAATCTCGTCTTCTAACTGCGGATTGTAGGCCACCCATGTATCCAGAGCCCCTACACGGCTCACCGGCGCATCCAAATTAGTAAAAAGCTCGCTGCCGATACGCGCCGCTATCTCCGCTCCGTAGCCCCACGACAACATATCCTCGTGCGCGATCAGAACCCGGCTGGTCTTCCGAACAGACACCTGAATCGCTTTCCAATCGTACGGAGATAGCGTACGCAGATCGATCACTTCCACTGAGACGCCATGCCGGTGTTGTTCCAGTTGCAAGGCCGCCTGCAGCGACTTCTGCACCAAAGCGCCATACGTGATGATGGTCAGATTATGCCCGAGCTTCACCGTCTTCGCTTTACCAAATGGGATGGTGAAATCGGGACCGGGGTAAGGCGAGCGATTGTACGGTTCGCGATAGAGTTTCTTGTGCTCGAGAAATAGCACCGGATCATCGCAGCGGATAGCCGTACGCAGCAATCCGCAGGCATCCAGCGCGTTCGATGGGAATACGACACGCAGACCTGGCATGTGGGTGAAGATCACCTCACCGCATTGGCTGTGATAGATAGCTCCGCCGGTCAGGTATCCGCCAATGGGGACACGGATCACCATCGGACAGGAGAAGCCGTTATTCGACCTCCAACGGAAAGTGGCCAGCTCATTTCTGATTTGCATCATCGCGGGCCAGATGTAATCGAAAAATTGAATTTCAGGAGAGGGCTTCAGCCCGCGCGCTGCAAGGCCGATCGCTCGCCCGATAATGCCCGCTTCGCCAATCGGGGTATTGAAGCAGCGCTTGCTTCCGAACTCACGCTGCAGATTGGCGGTCGCCTTGAACACACCGCCCTTTCCTTTTACTTCCGGCAAATACTGCTCACGGCTGCAATCGGCGACGTCTTCACCGAACACAATCACGCGATCATCGCACCGCATTTCTTCCAGCAATGTTCGATTGATGGAATCCACCATCGTTCGCGGCTCACCCTGAAAATGCGGCTCGGCCTCGAAGGCGTCTGAAGTTGGGTCCACTTCGCCGGAATAAAGGTGCATAAAAACCGAACCTCGCGCCGGCGAAGGCTCGTGCAACACGCGTTGAGATATTTCGGCCACTTCGTAATCGATCTCGCGCGCAATACGGTCAATTCCGCCTCGATCCAGAAGCCCTTCACGCACCAGCAGATCAGGCAATGTTTTCAGCGGATCGCGCGCCGCTTCGTGCTCGCGCTCAATGGGGGGCTTATAGAGCCGCTCATCGTCTGAAAGCGAGTGCGAATACGGGCGGATGACGGAGGCATGCACTAAAGCCGGTCCGTGGCCCCCGCGGCAATAATCCGATGCGTGCTTTAATGCATGGAACGAATCGATGAAATTCGTTCCATCCACTTCGATCCGCAGCAGCGCGGGAAAGCCTTCCAGAAGCCGCGAGATGTTTCCTCCCGCCGTCTGCTTTTCAACCGGAACCGAGATGGCGTATCCGTTATCTTCCACCAGCGCAAGCAGGGGCAGACGTTCAAGGCACGCCATGTTCATGCATTCCCAGAACTCCCCCTCGCTGGTGGCGCCCTCCCCGGAGCAGACCAGCGTGATTTCATCCGAATCGGCATCGATAAACCTCTTGGCTTGCGCGCAGCCAGCCGCATGCAGGTATTGCGATCCTGTCGGCGAAGAGCCTGTCAGAACGCGTAACGACGGGGAAGACCAATGCGAGGGCATCTGGCGTCCACCGGAGCTGGGATCACGCGCGGCACCGACCGCCTGCAGCAGCATGTCTTCAGCCGTCATTCCCAGCGTGAGCATCAGCGCCCGGTCGCGGTAATAGGGCACTACCCAATCAAAGCCGGGTTTCAGCACCATTCCGGCAGCAATCTGGACAGCTTCATGCCCAGCACCGCTGATCTGAAAAAAAATCTTGTTTTGCCGTTTGAGCATGACCTCGCGATCATCCAGACACCGTGAAAGGTACATGATCCGGAACGCCCGGATGAGCGTTTCACGATCCAGTTCGGTCGGAACGGAAGGCGCGGAGGACGTTAGCTGCTGTGAGACCTGGCTAGATGACGTCACCATTTTGCATTATCTCGCGAGGACGCAGACGACATTACCAACACGCCAGACCGGCAGCGAGTAGCCAAGTTATAGAATCAAAGCGGGAGAGATCAAACAAAATCCATGGCGAGCGCAGGAGCAGGTCTCGAGGGCGTCGTTGCGACATCGTCTCAAATCTGTTTCATAGACGGCGATAAGGGAATCCTCAGCTACTTCGGATACAACATTGATACCTTGGCCGAGAACGCCACGTTTGAGGAAGTTGTTTATCTCCTCTGGAATGGGAAACTGCCGAATGCGAGTGAGCTGGAGGCCTTGAAACTTTCATTGAAAGCGGAGCGGGAACTGCCAAAGGAGGTCACATCATTTCTGGCCGGTGTTCCGAAGCGCAGCCTACCCATGGACGTGCTGCGAACCGCGGTCTCTATGCTGAGCCTCTACGATCCGGCCGCCGCGGATAACTCCCAGGAAGCAAATAGAAGAAAGGCGGTAAAGCTGATGGCACGGGTTCCCACCATTGTCACCAGCTTCGATCGGCTTCGAAACGGCAAAGAAATCATACCGGGCGATCCGGACCTGGGATACGCGGCGAATTTCCTGTACACTTTGTGCGGGAAGAAACCGGACGACCTTATGGAGCGCGTTTTCGACGTTGCGTTGATCCTGCACGCCGATCATGAATTGAACGCGTCTACCTTTGCCGGCCGCGTCACCGCTGCCACTCTGTCCGATATCTACTCCGCTGTGACTTCTGCCATTGGCGCATTAAAAGGACCGCTCCACGGCGGCGCAAATGAGGCTGTTATTCATATGCTCCTCTCCACCAAATCGCCCGATGACGCAGTGGCCAAGGTAAAGAACGATCTGAATAATAAGATAAAAATTCCCGGTTTCGGCCATCGCGTCTATCACGTGGTGGATCCGCGCGCAATTCATTTGAAAAAAATGAGCGCGGAGCTCGGCAAGCGGACCGGGCATACAGACCTGTACGAAAAGTCAACCCGCGTCGAAAAGACCGTTCACGATCTCAAAAGCTTGAACGCAAATGTCGACTTCTACTCCGCCTCCACGTATTATTCGCTCGGCATTCCCGTTGATCTGTTCACACCTATCTTTGCAGTTAGCCGGATATCAGGCTGGACGGCGCACATTCTGGAGCAATACCGCAACAATCGCTTGATCCGGCCCAGAGCTGATTACACTGGCGCTCCCAATGGCCAACCCTGGATTCCAATCGATCGGCGAGACTAGCTGCATAGCATCGTGGAGCAGACCATCGGTTTTTGTGGTCTGTTAATTCGGCGATCTTGCCCAACATGTACGATCTCACTTTCTTTCGAAACAACCTGGAACACATTCAGCAGCGGCTGGCTACGCGCGGCCATTCTCTCGACATCGAATCCTTTCAGGAACTGGATCACCGCCGACGCCAGTGCGTCACCGAAAGCGAGCGGCTTAAAGCTGAGCGGAATCAGGCCAGCGCCGAGATTGCCAAACTACGCAAAGCCGGCGAAGACACCTCTGAACGCCAGCAGCAGGTCCGCGCTATGGGTGATCGCATCACCGAACTCGACAACCAGCTAGTCAAGTTCGATTCCGATTTCCGCGATTTCCTCTCCCGCATCCCGAATCTGCCCGATGAAAGCTGTCCCCGTCGGCAAGGATGAGCGCGATAACGAGGAAGTGCGGCGATGGGGAACTCCACGACAGTTCGAGTTTGAACCGAAACCTCACTGGGACCTGGGGCCAGAGCTCGGAATTCTGGATCTCGAGCGGGCTGCCAAAGTCGCCGGCTCTCGTTTTGCCGTCTACTGGGGGATCGGAGCCCGTTTGGAGCGCGCGCTGATCAACTTCATGCTCGACCTGCACACCAGAGAGCACGGTTATCAGGAAGTGCTTCCTCCTTTTCTCATCAATTCGGCAAGTTTGTATGGCACCGGCCAGTTGCCTAAGTTCGCCGAAGACCTGTTCCGCTGCGAAGGCCACGATCTTTGGCTGGCGCCGACGGCGGAAGTACCGGTCACCAATCTGTTTCGTGATGAAACGTTGAACGCGGATGCACTTCCTATTTCCCTGTGCGCCTATACTCCGTGCTTCCGCAGCGAAGCTGGATCTTATGGCCGCGATGTGCGCGGGATCATCCGCCAGCACCAATTCCAGAAAGTCGAATTGGTGAAGTTTACGCGGCCCGAACAGAGCGGCGCGGAACACGAGAAACTGACTCAGCATGCGGAGGAGGTTCTACGGCGCCTGGAACTGCCGTATCGAACCGTCACGCTTTGCACCGGCGACCTGGGCTTCAGTTCCGCCAAGACGTACGATATCGAGGTCTGGCTGCCAGGTCAGAATGCCTTCAAAGAGATCTCTTCCTGCTCGAACTTCGAAGCGTTTCAGGCGCGGCGCGCGCAAATTCGCTCGAAAAGCGGCAAGAGCAAGGCCGAATTCGTGCACACTCTAAACGGCAGCGGGCTGGCCGTCGGACGTACCTGGGTCGCTATCGTGGAGAACTACCAGCAGCAGGATGGCAGCGTCATCGTCCCCAGCGCGCTGCGCCCTATCTGAACGCGGAGCGGATTGACCGGAGCGGCGGCAGGCTACATTAGCCGATTCTTCCAGGCGCCATCAATTCGCCTTAAGCTGAATGGCCAAGCGCAGCGTTCAGCGATCCCTGCCGGTAGCCTTCCATGTCCAGTGTCACGTACAGAGAAACCGAGCCGCTTGAAAATTGCCGCAAACGCTTGTGCGTTTTCGAGCGTGAGCGCCTTTGGCAATTCGTCTTTCGCGATCTCTATACGGACAAGCTCGCCATGAAACCGGACACGAAACTGCCGGAAGCCCAGTGCGCGCAGCTCTTCTTCGCCCTGTTCGATAGTCTTAATGGTCTCGACCGTGACAGGCGTGCCATATGGGACGCGTGAACTCAAACAGGCGGCAGCCGGACGGTCCCAGACAGATAAGCCAGCCCGCCGGGATAGTTCACGGATCTCCGGCTTGCTAAGTCCCGCTTCCATCAGCGGAGCTTTGACCCCATGTATCTTCGCCGCACCCTGCCCTGGACGATAATCCCCCAAATCGTCTTTGTTCACGCCATAGATGATGTGAGCGTAACCGCCATTCCTGGCGTAAGCCTCCAGCCGGATAAATAACTCATCCTTGCAGTGAAAGCAGCGATCCTTATCATTTTTGACGTAGTCGGGATTATCGAACTCGTAAGTCGCAATATATTCGTGACGAAATCCGCAATCTCGCGCAAACTTTTCGGCATCGCGCTTGTGCGACTCCGGGATGGACGGCGAATCAGCGGTGATCGCAATTGCGTCATCTCCAAGAACACGGTACGCAGCCCACGCCAGATAAGCCGAATCGGTACCGCCAGAATACGCCACAATCACGCGCCGCAAACTTCGCAGATTCGCGAAAAGCGATTCCTGTTTCGAGTCCAGTTCAGCGAGATCGAAGGCGTCGGGGGCGGCCTGAAGCGCGACAAGAGCGGCCATACTTGAAGTATAGAATCTGCCCTGCCGGATGCGCAGCTACCCCGGTTCTACTGCAGCGGCAGTTCGCCGTTCTTCGGACCTTCGTCCTCAGCTTCCGCCGGTATGCACGACGCCGCCGCCACCTGATCGCCATCGTCCATGCGGACCAGGCGGACGCCTTGCGTTGATCGGCCAGCCTGCCGGATCTCGCCGGATTCCAAGCGGATGATTTTGCCGTCCTTGGTGATGATCATCAAATCGGTATTCTCCTTGACAGAAAGCACCGCAACCACCTTGCCTACCTTCGCCGTGGTCTTCATATTGATCACGCCCTTGCGTCCCCGCCCGGTCAAGCGGTAGCTCTCAAGCGGCGTACGCTTGCCGTATCCGTTTTCGGAAATGGAAAGAATCAACCCTTCTTTCTCGACAACCAACAGGCCGACCAGGTAATCGCCTTCCTCCAGATCCATCGCACGCACGCCGCGAGCCTGCCGCCCCATCGCCCGGACTTCCTCTTCATTGAACCGGATCGCCATGCCTTTATATGACCCGAGGAAGATGAAATTATCGCCGTTGGTAATTGTGGCGCCCAGGAGTTCGTCGCCCTCGTCCAGAGCCAGGGCAATGATGCCGCGCGACAACGGATTGTCGAATTCCGTCAGCTCGCATTTCTTTGATCACGCCATGCCGGGTCACCATGACGATGAACTTGCCCGGTACAAATTCCTTGACAGGCAGAAATGCTTTGACGCTTTCGTCCGGCTGTAGATTGATCAATCCGGAGACGTGCTTCCCCTTCCCGGTTGTCGCGGCGTCCGGAATCTCGTATATCTTGAGCCAGTAAACGCGGCCCATGTTGGTAAATATGAGCAGGTACGCGTGAGTCGAAGCAATCACCAGATGCTCCACGACATCTTCGGACCGCGTGCCCATGCCGATCCGCCCCTTGCCGCCCCGTGATTGGCGCCGGTATGTATCCACGGAGGTCCTCTTCAGATATCCGCCGCGCGAAACCGTAACCGCAACGTCCTCCATCTGAACCAGATCTTCCAGCCGGATCTCGCCCGTGTCCTCAATAATCTGGGTGCGGCGTTCGTCTCCGAAATCCTTCTGAACTTCCTTGAGCTCTTTGACAATCAGGGTTTTGAGCACCTTCTCGGAGCCGAGAATTTCCGTGTACTCAGCTATAAGGCGCTGGATTTCCGCGAGCTCATCCAGAATCTTCTGCCGCTCCATGCCGGTCAGGCGCTGTAGTTGCAGCTCAATAATGGCCTGCGATTGCCGTTCCGTAAACTCGAAGGTCGAGACTAATCCTTCCCGCGCCTCCTTCGGCGTCTTGGCCGCCCGAATGAGGGTAATCACCGCGTCGAGATTATCGAGAGCCTTTTGAAAGCCGACCAGCAGGTGCTCACGATCACGAGCCTTGCGCAGCAAATAATCGGTGCGCCGCCGAACCACATCGGCCCGATGTTCGATGAACCGCTTGATAATAGCGATCAGTCCCAGCTCGCGAGGCTGGCCATTCACGATGGACAGCATGATGACGCCGAAATTCACCTGCATCTGCGTCTGCTTATACAGGTTGTTCAGCACCACTTCGGCTTGCTCGCCGCGCTTCAGGTCGAAAACGATCCGCATGCCATCGCGATCGCTCTCATCGCGCGCGTCCGAAATGCCCTCCAGCTTCTTTTCAGCTACCAGCGCCGCCACGTGCTCAATCAGCCGGGCCTTGTTCACCTGGAACGGAATCTCCGTGACGACAATTGATTCGCGGTCTTTGCCTGTCTTTTCGATGGCGGCCTTGGCGCGCACCTTCAGGCTTCCCCGCCCTTTGGTGTAGTAGTCGAGAATTCCCTGTCGGCCCAGAATAAATCCGCCGGTTGCAAAGTCCGGCCCAGGCACCATCTCCAGAATCTTCACGAGCGGCGTGTGTGGATCGTTGATCAGCGCGACGGTCGCATCAATGATTTCCTTCAGGTTGTGCGATGGAATGTTTGTCGCCATGCCGACAGCGATGCCGGATGAGCCATTAATCAGCAGGTTGGGAACGCGAGTGGGAAGAACCTCCGGTTCCACCTCGCTATCGTCGTAATTCGGGCGGAAATCGACCGTTTCCTTGTCGATATCCTCCAGAAGCATGCCGGCAATTTTGGCCAGGCGAGCCTCGGTGTATCGCATCGCCGCGGGTGGATCACCGTCCACCGAACCGAAATTTCCTTGTCCATCAATCAGCGGATAACGGAGCGAAAACGGCTGCGCCATGCGAACCAACGCGTCGTACACCGGGGTATCGCCATGAGGGTGAAACTTGCCAAGTACTTCCCCGACGATCTTGGCGCACTTCCGCGTCGGCCGGTTGTAATGCAGCCCCATCTCATGGAGCCCATATAGAATGCGCCGGTGCACCGGCTTGAGACCGTCGCGCACGTCGGGAAGCGCCCGCCCGATGATCACGCTCATGGCGTAATCCAAATACGACCGCTTCATCTCGTCTTCGATATTGATCGGAATCAGATTCTTGTTATCGCCCGGCGGAAACAGCCCGCCGCTCGATCCGTCTTGATCGGCCAAAGGAACTCCTGGAAGTGAGGGAATACAGCCCGCAAGTTATTGCAAACGGGAGAGCTTGCCGCTTTTGGTTGTATACCTGTATTTTAACAGGTTTATACCGCAACCTGCTCGTATTCTACGCATCTTTTAGCTGTGTATCCCCGTCTATACACTGGAGATACTGAACCGATGCTTTCGATCGTGATCCCCATTCATAATGAGGAGCCCGCCATACTGCCGCTCTACGACCGGTTGACCACGGTTCTCGAAAAGCTCCGCAGGCCCTACGAAATTTTGTTCATCGACGATGCTTCGACAGATCGCAGCTTCGATCTGCTGGCGAACCTGGTTGAGACCGACAGCCATTTGAAGGTTCTCCGGTTGCGCCGGAATTTTGGTCAAACCGCCGCGTTAGCCGCAGGTTTCGACGAAGCCCAGGGCGACATCATCGTATCTCTTGACGGCGACCTGCAACACGATCCGGAAGACATCCCGCTGCTGCTTGAAAAAATTGACGAAGGCTATGACATCGCAAGCGGGTGGCGCAAGGACCGCGTCGACAACGCTGTCACCCGCAAAATTCCGTCCCGCATTGCGAACTGGATGATGAAACGCGCCTCAGGCGTCGAGCTCCGCGATTTCGGTACTACCTTCAAGGCCTACCGCGCGGAGGTACTGAAAGACGTCAACTTGTATGGCGAATTGCACCGGTTTATTCCGGCTCTGGCCAGCTTTTATGGCGCGCGCATTGCCGAAGTGCCTATCAAAAACGTAGAGCGCCCGAACGGCTCTTCACATTACGGCTTAAGCCGGATCTTCCGTGTATTCTTTGACATTTTGACAATCAAGTTCCTCTTGCGCTATCTCACGCGCCCCATGCATTTCTTCGGAAAGTGGGGTTTGGGCGGCATCGGCTTAGGCAGCCTCGTGCTCCTGTTTATGCTGATCAGAAAAATTGCGGGCCACGACATTCTGGCCGAACACGGCCCGCTGCTGGTAGCCGGTGCCCTACTCTGGCTTGCCGGACTCATGATGTTCAGCACCGGTCTCATCGGCGAAGTTCTGATGCGCACCTATTTCGAAAGCCAGGGCCGGCGCATTTATGCCATCCGTGAAGTGCGAAGCCGTCGCGAGCAGATGGTCGATGGCGCTCGTTAGCGAGTACCAGGGCTTCATTTTCGACTTCGGGGGTGTTCTGGTGGAACACCAGACAGATGGGGAACAAGCCCAATTAGCCGCTCTCGCCGGGGTACCGAAGGATGAATTCACCGCTCTCTATTGGTCCTACCGTCTCGATTACGATAAAGGCCGGATGACCGATATTGAATACTGGCAAACTGTGGCTCAGAATGGCGGGAGCACGCTGACGCTGGATGCAATTGAGCGGCTGACCGATCTGGATAACGAAAGCTGGATGCATTTCGACGATGTCATGTGGGATTGGGTAGGGCAGCTTCGAAGCAGTGGCAAACGTGTCGCAATGCTATCGAACATGCCGCGCGAGCTGGGCGAGGCGCTGCGGCTGAAAACCGATAAGCTGGGGCAATTCGACCAGGTTACCCTCTCCTACGAAATCCATTCCGCCAAACCGGAGCCTGCCATTTACGAGCATTGCCTGGAAGGACTGGGCACTGCGCCGAAGGAGACACTCTTCCTGGACGATCGCATCGAGAATGTTCACGGCGCTGAGATGTTGGGAATCGGCGCGATGCATTTCACAGATCGTGACGACATCCTGCTGAAGCTGCGAAGCTGAGCCTAAGACTACTAACCGGAATGATCACTCAACAGAGCTATCGCTATCGAGTCGTCGATGTGTTTACACGGCAGCCGCTTGAAGGAAATCCTCTCGCCGTGTTCCCGGACGGGACCGGACTGGATGACGGAACCATGCAGCGCATTGCCCGCGAGTTAAACCTGTCAGAGACCGTTTTCGTATTCCCGGCGATTCGCTCTGATTGCGCGGCGCGCTTGCGGATTTTCACGCCATCGCGAGAGCTGGCGTTCGCGGGCCATCCGACCGTGGGCACAAGTTTCGTTCTGCTGGAAGACGGGATTGTGCCGGCTCGGAGCGAGCGCTTCGTACTCGAAGAGAAAATCGGCCCGGTTCCGATCCGGGTGGAACCCGGCGATCGTCCCCTGATCTGGCTGACTACGCCGCCGATTGATGAAGGGCCGGCGTTTGATCGGGTATTGTGCGCCCATGCTCTGCATCTGAGCCCGGACGATCTGCTCGCTTGCGAACCCCAACTGCTGAGCGCAGGCAATCCGGCCATCTTCGTTGCTGTGAAGAACAAAGAAACGGTTGATCGCGCATGGCTCGACACGGCCAGCATGTCGAAGCTAAAGCCGATTGAAGCCGGCGCGGTTTGCGTCTTCGTATTCGCGCCGACTCAGCAAGGAGCTTACTCGCGGATGTTCGCTCCTGAATACGGCATCATCGAAGATCCGGCGACGGGCAGTGCAACCGGACCGCTCACGGCCTACATGATCAGGCACGATCTTCTATCCGCACACGACGGCGGCGCCTTCGTGAGCGAGCAGGGAACAAAGATGGGACGGCGGAGCATTCTGCATGTTCAGATCCATGGTGAGCGCGGGAACGACGGAATCGAAGTAGGAGGATACGTTACGCCTCTTGTCCGGGCAGAGATGCAATTGGCGGCAACCGCGCAGCGAAGCGATTCCTACTCAGGGTAAGCTTCCGCGCTGCCCGCGGCACCAGTAGCTTTCAAATAAGCCGGACATCGCTTCCGCGAAGCCGTCATGCTCGAATACCACCGCCGTCCAGGAAGGTCTTGTCAGGACCGGATCAAGCAGCGCGACAAGTCCGCATTTCCTGTCGAATAAAGCAAGCTTCAGAGGCAGCCGGTCAAGAAACCGAATCTCCACGCCCGCATTACGATATTCATTCAATCGCTCGCCGTGTTCGGCGTCGATTGGGCCCGCTTCTATCAGCAGACGGCATGCTACGCTTCGACCGGCTGCATCCTTAACAAGCTGCTCATCCAGCGGATCGACTGCAAACGGAGGGCGCGAAAACTCGGCGTAGTCATGTGAAACCGTGGTCAGCATCCGGCGGTAATGAATCGCCGTCTGCGTCGGATCGTTCACCAGACTAAGAAAATCAAGGGTTCCGCGGCCATCCTGCCCTTCCAGGTAAGCCGCCCGCAGATCTTCAATCAGACCGGTCGCCAAACGAGCTTGGTCCGTAAGCTCGGTCTGCATCGCTCGAGTGCGGCGCGCCAGATAACCAGGGATGGCGAGACCCGGATCGACGGCCGAGAATAGCTTTGTCTTTTCCTGAACAACACCGGCGAACCCCTTTTCCACCAGACTGTCCAACACTTCGTAAATCTTCTGTCTGGGCACATGCGCCCGCGCCGCCAACTCAAGCGCCTTAAAACGCGGATGGCCCATTAGCACGAGATACGAGCGCGCTTCATAAGCGTTTAATCCCACCTGCTGGAGTTTCCGCCAGTTGAGCTGATAATCGCCTGCTGTGATATCCCGGCCCCTCACGAACCGAGAACATATCACAATTGGAATGCCGGTTGCGATTCCGGAATCTAGCGCTTCAGCGGATCCTCAACCCAGGGCGGCGTCGCCTGGATCAGCCGGCCGAGCACGGGATCCAGCTTCTCCAGTGCTAGTTTCATCTCCCACGCTACTTTCCGGTATGAGAAGTGGCCCTTAACGCCGCTGCGCAGCCGCGAGATATACTCCAGCTCCGCGAAATCCATTTTGAAAAGGAAGCGGGATCTCGCCGCCAGCGGAAGCAGGTATTGCGCCGCTGGTTGGGGCAGATTCTGAATAGCTCCATTGGCAATTTCCAAAGCGCTGGCAAATGATTTCCCCGCGCCGCACCGCTCGAGAATCTCTGGCGTTTCATATCCCAGCCGATTCGTATACTGCTGCCGCAATTGCTGACAGCGCCGATGACGATGAAGATCGCGGTATGCGCCGATATCCATCACCAAATCGAATACATACGGTGCGCTCCGAAACTGACGCGGTAGTTCATCTCTGCGGGCGCGCTGTCCCAGCGCAACGCTCAAAACCTCTTGCCGTCTTGCCTCGCCCCATTCGCACGCAAGTTCGTATAACTCCCGATACGGCCGATCGGTAACTGGATAGAGCAGGGTGGCGCATATATCGGCAACGTGATCTGAGGGTTGCAGAAGATCAACCGCTTTCGCAACCGCCGGCCCACTACCGGGTAGATGATCGGAAGCCCATTCGGACAGGTCGGCGCGCAAGCGCGTGGCGTACTCGTCCGCTTCGGCGTGCCGCGCCAGGGTTGGGGCCACGGGCTCGTCCCCATCAGAGCCCCAGACGCACTCCACCGGACCGGCACAGGCGCGGGAGAGTTCCTCAGCTATCTCCCGTAACTCTTGAAACTCGGACGCCTTCAGGCGAGCAATCTGTTTTTCCAGAGTGCGTATGCTGGTCACCTGGCCTACGCCTGTCGGAATGCCGAACGGAAGCAGGTAACGTGCCACGTCGAATGCCCGGGCAGCCACGTTGCGCCGGTACGCGTCCGGCTTCATATCCTCCGGTCTCGGCAATTGCTGCTGGAGGTAATCAAAAACGCGCTGCTGTGTTTCGCGATACGCATCCAGTAGCGCGTCGCCCGCTGCGCGGTATATAGCAGTCTCACTGGCAGTCAATTCCGGGGGTACAATCGCGCCGCATTTTGAGAAGTCCTGATAACGCGAACTCCGCGCCTGCCCATCCCAGAGTTGCTCGTCTTCAATTTCTGTCGCAGCCAGTTCCGAGACTCCTTCGAAGCAAACAGTCACATGCCCTAAGTCCGCAATGGAGGCGTGTCCATATTGGAAATAAAAGCTCTCAAGAAACTTGGCCGAGTCATGACTCCGGACCCATTCGACCGAATCGCGAATCGAATCAGGCGACCGGCTGTATCGTGCCAGCGCATAAGCAAGCTTCTCAGGCGGCATTGGCGCGACAGTCAACACACGCTTCTGTGCGGGACTCGGCACGAGACTGGGTCCGGACATGAAGCCGCTATGATAGCGGATTCGCCCTTCATGCAAATCCGAATTAAGAAACTACACCCCGGCGCGTGTCTCCCTGAGTATGCCCACGGACCCGCGGAGGATGCCGGAATGGACATTCGCTGCCTAGCAGGAGCGGTTCTCGAACCTGGCATGCCACAAGCCATTCCGACCGGCCTCGCGCTTGAGATTCCCAGCGGTTACGAAGTGCAAGTTCGGCCCCGCAGCGGTCTTGCGCTAAAACACGCTATCACGCTGCCGAATTCACCGGCTACCATCGATCCGGGTTATCGCGGTGAACTAAAAATCATTCTGTTGAATCTGGGCAAATCAGCGTACGAGATTCACGCCGGGGACCGCATCGCGCAGATGGTCGTCGCGCGCTATGAGCCGGTTGAGTGGCTCGAAGGCGACCTTGCCGAGTCGGTGCGCGGCATGGGAGGATTCGGCTCGTCTGGCCGCTAAAGCTCGCTTCATTCGCTGTGGCTTACTTCAGCACTCAGCTTGCTGGCAAGCGGCTGGGTTTGACCTGCGTACTTATTCCCGGCCTTCTTGTAATACGGAACGGAGACAGGGGATGAAAGTTGTTCAAAGGTGAACGAGCAGATCCGCATGCCCGCATAGAGCGCGACGGGCATGATACCCAGGTTACTCAGTTCAAGAGTGGCTTTGCCGCGCCAGCCGGGATCGAATAAACCAGCCGTACCGTGCACGATGATTCCAATTCGCCCCAGGCTCGACCTGCCTTCCAGCCGTCCCAGCACATCGTCATCGAGCTCGAGTATCTCTTCCGTAATCGCCAGCGCAAATTCGCGCGGCTGCAGGATAAACGGCTCGCCCGTTTTGACATGAACAGTGCGCATGATGTCCTGAATGGCGCTCTTCTCGCGAAGATCGATGTAGGCATGGCGGCTGTGTTCGAAAATGCTGAATTCGGCGCCCAGTCGGAAATCGACCGAACAGCTGCCGAATTGTTCGGGTGGAAGCGCGGGCGAAATGCGGATCTTGCCCAGCTCAATGTAGCGGCGAATATCGACGTCCGAAAGAACCATAAAAGGCGCAGGCGAACAGCCATCCTAGCATGTGGAGGCTGCTATATTGAGAGGGTCGCGGCGCTGCCGCACTGCACCGGGTGCAGCTATCCGGTTGCGTCCTTCACCTAGAGTGGGCGGCTAGCTCAGTTGGGAGAGCACCACGTTCGCAACGTGGGGGTCGTGGGTTCGAGCCCCATGCCGTCCACCAAAATAGCAATTATCTTCAAGTGCCTTTTTCGGCGGCGATGATCCGCTCTCAACGCGGTCCTTTACTGCGAGCTTCAGCCGAAATCGAACCAATGGTGAGCCGGGCGGGACTCGAACCCGCGACCACCGCATTAAAAGTGCGATGCTCTACCAACTGAGCTACCGGCCCGCTGCTCAACTTCGAATTTCAGCATAGCATCGGGCCCGCCATTGAACTTCTGTGCGCTCGGGGTTTTACGAGTGCCCGAAGGCCGAAACGTTCTGGGCACCTTGTCGTTCTCCTGTTCGGATGACTGCTGCCTCTGAACAACGCTCAATTACCGGGAATGCCGGCTCCTGGTTAGCTCTTGCTGGACTCTCTGCCGCCGTCGTGTTGGGCGCAAAGGAACTGGTCAAGAGAAGATCAAAACCAGCCCTCAACCTTCACGGAAAGACCATCCTGATCGCTGGTGGTTCGCGCGGTTTAGGGCTCGCAATCGCGAGCGAACTGGGAAAGCAAGGGGCCCGCCTTGCCCTTTGCGCGCGCGATATGGACGAATTGCAGGAAGCCTGTGCCCGGCTGGCCGAGGCCGGAATCGAAGCTGTTCCTTTTGCCGCGGATCTCAGCCAGCGCGCGAGCATTCGGCCGCTAGTGGATCAAGTTCTTTCTAAGTTTGGCCGAATCGATGTGCTAGTCAACAACGCGGGCATGATTTCTGTCGGGCCGCTTCCGGCGTTCACTCATGCCGACTTCGAGCATTCGATGGATCTGATGTTCTGGGGGCCGGTGAATCTTACACTTGCAGTTTTGCCGCACATGAAAGAAGCGGGCGCCGGGCATATAGTCAACATCACCTCTGTCGGTGGGCGGGTCAGCATTCCCCACCTGTTACCATATAGTTGCGCTAAGTTTGCGTTTGTCGGATTTTCTACTGGACTCAGCACGGAAGCAAGCGCGCAGGGAGTTCAGGTTCTGACCGTTGTGCCTGGGCTGATGCGGACCGGCTCCTATCTGAATGCGGAATTCAAGGGCGCGTCCAAAGGTGAGTTTGCATGGTTTGGCTTGCTAGGCAATCTGCCCGGATTTTCGGTTGCCGCGGAATACGCCGCGCGGCGTATTCGCGAAGCGCTTCAGAGCCACGATAAGGTCTGCACTATTTCGCTCCCTGCGAAGATCCTGATCGCATGCGAGGCCGTGGCGCCTGAAAGTACGAGAGCGTTTTTAGAACTTGTGAACCGTTACATGCTTCCCCAATCCAGCGGAAAGCAAGCGGAGCGCGGCAAGATGTTGAACCCGGCGCTGAATGCGGTATTTCAAGGCCTTACAGCCTTAGGCCGAACTGCAGCCCGGGATTTAAATGAGTGAGTTGCAGGACTGTTCCGTTCCTGGTTTTTTTACCAGGGCCCGTAACTAAGTTCCGGTAGCTTTGTCTACTTTGATGCAGGGTAAGTTAGTTCATGCCTGCGGAAATTTTTAATCTGTCTCCCTAAATGGGAGACCAGCAAGACACGGTGCAAGAAGCCCGTGTGCGATCACGGGGAAAGCATTGTCGTCATCAGAAGTAAGTTTTCGAAGCTTTCTGCAAGCAGGTTTCGAATGTTCCACACACAAGCGCCGGGATGGTACGCGATTAGACCTTTTGCGCTCGACCGGGCACGATCGTTTCGCGGAGCGCGATTTCGAGCTTCTCGGCCAATACGGTATTCGCACCATCCGTACCGGCGCGCGTTGGCACTTAATAGAAGAATTCCCGGGAGTTTATAACTTCGAATCTCTGCAGAACCTGCTTGATACAGCTGAGGCGAGCGGGATGGAGGTGCTGCTGGATATTCTGCACTTCGGCTGGCCGGACCACGTGGATGTGTTCGCGCCCTCATTTCCCGAGGTATTTGGCCGATTCACCACCGCGCTGGCGCGTTTCATAAAAAGCGGCGGCTATAGGTGCGAAATGTTTGCCCCGGTGAACGAAATCTCATTCTTATCCTGGGCCGGGGGCGATGCTGCCGCAGTAAGCCCGTACGCGACGGGCCGCGGCACAGAGCTTAAACGAAATTTGGTACGAGCTGCTGCGGTCGCCAGTGAGATTCTGCTCAACGAAATGCCCGGAGTGCGGCTAATCTCACCGGAGCCGGTCATTCATATCGTCGGCGACCCGTCCATTCCCAGCGATGACATCGAGGCCGAACAATACACGCGATCCCAGTTTCAAGCCTGGGACATGCTGTGCGGCAGGATGGACCCGGAACTTGGCGGTAAACCGGAGTATCTGGACATCATTGGAGTTAACTTCTACGAACGCAACGAGTGGGTGCATAATTCGGAACCGCTTCACCGGGCCGATCCGCGCTTTCGGCCCTTCCACAACATACTCGAAGAAGTATGGCATCGCTATCGGAGGCCTATGTTCGTCTCCGAAACAGGCGCAGAAGATGGACGGCGCGCAGAATGGCTCGCATACATCTGCGACGAGGTCTCTAGCGCTTTACAACTTCGCATTCCGATTCACGGCATCTGTCTTTACCCGATTCTGAACCATCCGGGGTGGGACGATGACCGGCACTGTCATAACGGCTTATTCGACTATGCGGACGAAACCGGCAATCGAAACATTCACTGGCCGCTTGCGCACGCAATCGGGGAGCAGCAGCATAGATTCACCCGGACCCAAGAGTTTTTGCATGAAACTGAACAACCTCGATCTGATCTGTTTATCGCACCTGCGATGGGAGTTCGTCTTCCAGCGCCCTCAACACCTGATGAGCCGCTTCGCCCGTACCCGGAGGGTGTTTTTCATTGAGGAACCGGTTTTTGAACCGGTCGAACCGCATTTAAGAACGACCATCTGTCCGGCCAGCGGAGTACACGTAGAAACACCCGTGCTGCCGCCTGGGCTCTCTCGCGACCAGACCGTGCGCTGCCAAAGAGAGTTGCTTCAGTCCTTGGTGGATTGCAACAAAATCGCTGATTACGTTCTTTGGTACTACACGCCGATGGCTAGAGAATTTTCCTCCTGGCTCCAGCCCCAGGCGACCGTGTACGACTGCATGGACGAACTCTCGGCCTTTGCCGGCGCGCCGCCGGCCATGCGAGCTAACGAATTTGCGCTGTTCCAGGTTGCCGATCTTGTTTTCACCGGCGGCGCCAGCCTGTTCGAATCGAAACGCAAGCAACACGATTCGGTCCATCTGTTCCCCAGCAGCGTCGATACGGCACACTTTCGGCGCGCTCGCATGAAGTTAGAAGAGCCTAAAGACCAAGCCGGCCTGCCGTGGCCCCGGTTAGGCTATGCGGGTGTCATCGATGAGCGGATGGACCTTCTGCTACTGCGCGAAATCGCGAACGCACGCCCGGATTGGCAATTCGTCCTCTTAGGGCCGGTGGTGAAGATCAATCCCGCTTCCCTGCCCCAAGCCCAAAATATCCACTATCTCGGGCTGAAGCCATACGCCGACTTGCCGGCTTACTTCTCCGGTTGGCGGATGGGTCTTCTTCCTTTCGTCCTGAATGAATCGACACGATTCATCAGCCCAACAAAAACCCCAGAATACCTCGCCGCTGGCCTTCCTGTAATTTCCACGGCCATTCATGACGTTGTAGCTCCGTACGGCGATTTGGGTCTTGTGGAGGTGGCCCGCAGCCCCAGCGAATTTCTCGGAGCGGCAGATGCCCTGCTGAAGAGTCCACCTGCCGCGGACTTTTGGAAGAAGGCGGATAAGTTTCTTTCGCAATCCTCATGGGACCAGACCTGGAGCAAAATGAACAGATTGATCGATAACACCGTGTCGGAAAGAGATCGGGCGATAAAAGCGTACGCGCAGAGTCGGGCAATCACTCGCGAGACCGCACAAAGCGTGGCCAATGTTTGACTTTCTGATCGTTGGCGCAGGTTTCGCTGGCGCAGTCGCCGCCGAGCGCATGGCACGATGTTTCGGTAAAAAAGTCCTGGTCGTGGATCGCAGAAGCCACATCGGAGGGAATGCCTACGATCACTACAACCCAGATGGCGTTCTTGTGCATCGTTACGGGCCGCACATTTTTCACACGAATTCGGAGCAGGTATTTCAGTATCTGTCACAATTCACTTCCTGGCGATGCTATGAACACCGGGTGCTGGCTTCGGTGGATGGCAAATTGGTTCCCGTTCCAATTAATCTGGATACGGTAAATATTCTTTACGATCTCCGCCTGACCACGGAGACAGAAGTAGAAGCATTCTTCGCAGAACGCGCGGAAGTTAGAGCGTCTATCAGGACATCTGAAGATGTTGTGGTGAGCCGGGTGGGCCGCGACCTGTATGAAAAGCTGTTTCGAAACTACACGCGTAAGCAGTGGGGGAGAGATCCCTCCGAACTGGATGCCCAGGTAACCGCGCGTATTCCAGTAAGAACCAACAGAGATGATCGGTACTTCACAGATCGCTTTCAGGTCATGCCGAAACAGGGCTATACACGCCTGTTCGAGAACATGCTCAACCACGCGAACATCACCTTGCAATTAGGCTGCGATTACCGCGAAATTATGAACGATGTTAAGTTTCGCGAGATGATCTATACCGGACCGGTGGATGAGTTTTTCGATTTCAGGTTCGGGAAACTTCCGTACCGTTCGCTGCGCTTCCAGCACGAAACGCTGCATACGGAATTCCTGCAGCCCGTAGCGGTAGTGAATTACCCAAACGAGCACGCTTACACGCGCATCACGGAATTCAAGCACCTGACTGGCCAGCCGCATCGCAGCACGAGCGTTGTTTACGAATACCCCGCGAGCGAAGGCGATCCCTATTATCCTGTTCCGACACCGCAGAATGCAGCGCTCTACAAGCGCTACGCCGAGCTTGCGGCCGCCAACAAACGAGTCCACTTTGTGGGTCGGCTTGCGACGTACCGGTATTACAACATGGATCAGGTTGTTGCTCAGGCGCTAACGCTATGTAAGCAACTTGCCGCGGCCCCGGAGTTCACAACCGCCGCAAAACCGGGTTCGAATCCGATCGGGCAGGTTCTCGTAGCGAGCCCGGCACTCGCCGGTTAATGCTCCGCATTACCGTTCTCTCGCCGCATCTTGACGATGCAGCCTTTTCGCTCTATCTATCACTTCGGGAATGGCAGCGGCCTGATATTAGCCTTGCGGTTCTGAACTTTTTCACGGTGAGTGCCTATGCTCCAAGAGCTTCCAGTACTGGAGCGGAAGCAGTATCACTCATCCGAAAGACAGAAGACCGGCGCGTGCTCTCGCGGATTGGACGAGGCATTCGAGTACGCGCCTGTGATCTGCTCGATGCGCCACTGCGCCTCGGACTCAAGTCCGAAGCAGTTTGCCGTCCGGATACGCAAGTGTTGGCAAGCCGCAGCGAACCGGAGCTTGCCGCGTTAATTCGAAAGCATGCGGGAAGCGACCTGGTAATAGCGCCGCTTGGCTTGGGCGGCCATGTGGATCATCTCGCCGTTCACCATGCGGCAATCGCGAGTGTATCGCCGCCGCACCTCGCGTTCTACGAAGACCTGCCCTATGCCATCTGGACACTTGAAGCGGTGCTTAGTCAGCGTATCCGAGAGGCGGAAGCAGGAACTCAAGTGCGATTAAGGCCGGCCATCGTCCGGCGAGAGCACGGAGTGTGGCGAAAACAGCATGTAATCGCGCAATATCGATCCCAGATTTCACCCGAACAAGCGGCCTCAATCGCCAGATTCGCCGCGAGATATGAAAGCGGCGAGCGGCTCTGGATACCAAGGTACGGCAAAGCATGGATGCTCCTGACGAAGAATCACGCCTGCCAGAGCGCCTCAATAAATGGCCACTCACGATCGAGCCAAGCGCGTACCGGTTTAAAGCCGCTCGCCCGCGCATAATCGTCTAACTCGCCGGCAGTAAATTTATGGGACGACTCCGTCCAGATAGTCTCGCCAGCCTGAAAATGGAAGCTCGAGTCCAGCGCTCCGACGTAAGCGGTTTGATCGCGGCCCGATACCAGATGCATCTCAATGCGGCGCTCCCCTCGATTCCATCGGACCTCGTGGGTGAAGGCGCGCAGGTCAAAATCGGCGTACAATTCGCGATTAACACGGCTTAGCATATTCAAATTGAACGCCGCAGTTACGCCCGTTGGGTCGTCATAGGCGGCCATCATGGCGTCAATTCCCTTCACCAAATCAGCGCCTATGAGGAAAAAATCCCCAGGCTGCAACTGAGCCCGCACGCTGCGCAGGAAATCCGGAATGCAGCTTCTCTCCAGATTGCCGATCGAACTTCCGAGAAAAAGCAAGAGCAGCGAACTGCTGTGAGAACGAGCCCGGGCAATCTCAGCCAGACCGTCCAGCCAATCCGCGCAAACGGGTTCAACGTCGGCCACGTCGCACAGCTCTTTCTCGCAATACGCCAGCGCGCTCGCCGACACATCGATGGGCAAATACCTCAGCGAAGGCGCTCGTTTCAACACGGCGCTAAGGATGTTGCGAGTCTTTTTACCGCTGCCGCTGCCAAGCTCGGTAACCAGGGAAACGGCGTCCGCAATACCAGCGATCTCGTCGGCGTGCAAGCGCAATAGCCGCTCGTCCGCTCTGGTCAGGCCGTATTCGGGAAGCAGCGTAATTGCCTCAAACAGAGTGCTTCCAAGATCATCGTAGAAGTAGCGCGCCGATATATATTTTTGCGCCGGGCCGGAGAATCCGGCTGCAACATCGCGCGCGAAATTTGACAACTGAGGCTTAACCGCCGCGGGCAATGCCTTATTCCTCCACGCAGCGGAATGTCGCGTACATGTACGGATAGTCAGGCCGAAACCAGTTTCGGAACGAACGCCGCAACAGAGCGGCAGAAGTGCGCGGCGAGGCGCCTTTCATGACGTAGTGCTTGCCATCAAAGAAATTGGCGGAGTATCCGGGGTAAGTTCTTCGCGGCTCAAAGCCGGGCAACGGACCGAATACAGTTCTGGTCCATTCCCACCCGTTGCCCACAAGCTGGCTAACGCCGAATGCGCTGTCGCCCAGGGGCGTTGCGTCAACCGGTTCCGGATCCCAGCTCTTGAAATCGAAGTTTCCATGCCGGAAGTTTGGCGTAGCGGCTCCCCACGGTTGCGACCGGTGTCCATCTTCAGGCGCGCCGTATGCAGCGCGATCGAATTGTTCCTCGGTCATCAGAGATTTTCCCGCCCATTGCGCATAAGCTTCAGCCTCTCTCTGCGTCACGTACACCGGCCAATCCATCGGCAGCGGTATCTCTTCAAACATCCCTCGATAGAAGAGCGCCTTCCCTCGCCTAATCCAGAAATGGGGCAGAGTGGCGCCGTCCTCGACGAAGCGGAGATAGTCACCGTTAGTGACCTTATAGCGTTGAATTCGAAACCCGGGAATGCTGCCCCGAACCTGCTCATATTCGTTGTCCCATCCGAAATCTCCGTCGTGTTTCTTTCCCAGAATCGCCTTGCCCGCCGGGATATCGCGCCACTCGTCGGACACGTTCTGCCATGAAGCGTGCCTGGGTGGCGCCGCAGCTGGGAACGTTCTTCATCCCGTACGTAAAATTGTGAAACATGTAGGCAAGCGTTTCCAGGTGCATTTGACGATGTTCAATCGCCATACAAACCACGTCCTCGGGCGCCCGCTCCAGATGCTCGTCTACATGCCTCCGGCAGCGTGCTACGTAGCCCTCCACCTGCTGCAGCGTGGGCCAGTCTTGCGCAGTGTCTGAGGGCAGATGGGCGGAATCCGGGTCAATGCCGGCCTGAAACAAAGCGTCCAGCTCGGGATCGGGCGATTTCAAGCCCAGCCCTTCACGGCAAATTTGTATTGAGTCGAAACCGTCCAGATGCCCAACGTAGAAGATCACTCGATGCCGTTCCGCGACTGGTCTTTCATAAATTGCTTCTGGCTTCAGCACCGCGAAGAGCCGCTCGCTTTCATACCTCGCCAAGCGAAGGCGAGCAAGCAAGCTGCCAGGTACTATCTCCAGAGCCGTCATAACGAATGATCCTCCGCAACTCGACAGTAACGGTATGTCTCGTTCTTGGATGCCCGAAGGCTCCACAAGATAGCAGAATTTCTTGCTTATTGACCCGAATGAGTACCAGGTGTCTGCTTAAGGACAGCGCGAGCAATCGCAAGGGCTTCCTGCGAAGTATGTATTTCTCCTTCAAGCTGTGCGGTCGCGACCGCTTCAAGCGCCGCTCCGAACGCCGGCCCCGGCTTGAAACCTGCCTCTATCAGATCGCGCCCGCTGATAAGGCGCGCGGGGCGTAATTCTCCCTCATCGATTTCAGCCAGCTTGGCCTCAACGTAGTCGTATGAATCGGTGTAGCCGTGGCTCGCTAGGCAATCCAAGCGATGGAGTTCCAGATGCTCATCGAAGTGCGGCAGGCTGAGGAACCGTTTCAGCGTACTGAGCCGCATTTGGCGCACATCTTTGAACCGCATATGATTCGCCACCAGCGAAGTGATGCGTTCCACATCTTCGGTTGGGAACTTAAGGCCAGACAAGATCTTCTTCGTCATTTCGGCGCCTAGTTCCGCGTGTCCGTCGAAGCGGATCCGGTCGGCCACGCGAAAGGTGGGCGGCTTTCCGACATCATGCAGAAGGACGCCTAGCGCCAGAGTGGGCGACGGATGCCGCAGCTTTTCCAGCATCATTAATACATGGGTCCACACGTCTCCCTCAGGATGGTATTCGGGCGGCTGCGCTACTCCCTGAAAGGCCTTCACCTGCGGTAAAACATGCACCAACAGCCCTGAATTATCCAGCAGCTCAAGACCGCGGCGAGCTTCACCTTCCGTCAGAATGCGCACGATTTCATCACGGATTCTCTCAGTGGAGATCCTGCGGATGTAGCCCGCCTCCCGCTGCATTGCGGCAAGCGTCGTCGGTTCAATGGAAAAATTCAAACGCGCGGCGAAGCGCACCGCACGAAGCATGCGGAGATGATCTTCGCGAAAGCGCAGCTCCGGGTTACCAATCGCACGAACGATTTTCGCAGTCAAATCCGGCCGGCCGCCTACAAAGTCAAGAATGTTTCCTGTAAGCGGGTCCTCCATCAGGCCATTGATAGTGAAATCGCGCCGCTGGGCATCCACCGCCGGGTCAGTTACAAAGCGGACCTCATCCGGCCGGCGTCCGTCAGAATAGGCGCCTTCGCTTCGAAAGCTAGCTACCTCCACCTGCACGCTGCTGGCGTGCCTGACCATAACCACACCAAAGTGAGCGCCCACTAATTGGGCCCGTGGGAAATAGCGGATTAGCTGCTCCGGCTGGGCATCGGTACTGACGTCGAAATCTTTCGGAACAATCCCGAGCCGACGGTCCCGAACGCAGCCGCCGACAAGGTAAGCCTGATGACCGGAGCCACGCAGACGGCGGATAATGTCGAGCGCGAGAGACTCGCGCTTCCGGCTTAGATTTACATTCATAAGCAGGCAACCGGGATTGTAGGCTAGCACTTCGTAGATCAGTCTGCGGCCGGAGTTACTCCGACGGTTTAGACGAGCTCCGGCTTGGCCTTGCTTTCGTTTGGGGCGCCTACAGCGAGAGGTGCTGCACCACTGCCATCTTGAGAAGCAGCGGCTGCGGCCGCTTGCGCCTCCGCCTCAGCTTTTTTCAGTTCCTTCTTTGACGGAGGGGCCTGCTCATGCCGGTAATCGTGGTCGTGATAACAGGTCCGGCAGCGAACCTTCGCCGCTTCCCCATTCACCAAAGAAACGATGGAATGATTGGTAATACGACGACACTTTATACAGTGATCGTCAATGACGTCACCTAATCGCATTTCACCCATAATTCAGCGCCGACAAGCGGAGTATAGCAAGTTAAGCGTCCCACCGGCACCCGGGCAACTTCCGGTATCGTTATCGTACGATCTGTCTACGGGCTGCCTATGGGCTTTAGCGTCGAGCACCGTTCCTCTCCGTGCCCTTCAGCGGCGCTGGCGCCAAATATTTCTGAGAAGCGCCGCGCCCGGCTCTATGCCTGCATCCGATGCGTCGAGCGTCTTTGTATCCTGCTGGTCATCGCTTCCGCTGGACACGGCGGCACAGGCTCTTCGAAGCGAATCGGCCCGGTTCGAAGCGACTCTCCATATTTTGAAAGATGTGAGCATCGATAGGGCCATGATGACCAGCAAGACGCCCTGTGCAAGGCGGAATCTCGAGGGGCGGCTTCGCCATAAAGTGATAATCACGAGCGAACAGAGCGCTCCCCAATAAAGCATCGCGGGCGTCTGGTAGCGGCTGGCAAAGGCCTGGCCCACGCCGAATTTCAGCCGCCCTAGCGCGGTCGCCGCGGCCACTGCCAGTATCAGGCTACACTCCGCAATACAGAACCACTCAAAATCTGTCGTCTGCTTTCTATTGCGCACCGAACGCACGGCTAGACCGGCAAAACAGACCATCGACAGTAGCGCCGTTATTCGCTCTTTGTGCGGCAAGAGCTTCGTCCAGCTTGCGCCGAAATAGGTCAAAACATAAACAAATATCCCCTTCGGGTCCGCTAATGCGCGAAGCGGCGGATACGCAGGGTCGGGAGGCTTGAAATGCCATAGATAAGCCGCGGTGGTCAGCACGAAAACCGAGAGAACAGCAATAACGAAACGAAGGGGCAAGCGCTTGAAAACTGCCATGCAGAGCACCACTGGTCCAATAAGCAGGCCGCCGGCGACATTCATGGCTGCCAGAATCGGCGCAAGGGCGACACCAAGCGTTGCAAGCCGCGGCCACCGCAATTGCGCGAAAAATGTTATCGACAGAAGGGCAACCGTCGCGATCGCAAACGCCAGCACGAACGAGACTTGAAAGGCCCACGTCAGGTTCTCGCTTTGATTAGGATGAAAGATGCAGAAGGCAAAGATACCTTGCAGAGTCCGCTTCAGGGGCTTGGGAAAATCCGTGAAGCGCTCCAGCGCGTAACAGATAGCGGCCCATTCGAGCGTTAGCACCAGATAGGTCTCGACAAAAAGGGACACGTTCCTGCCGCGGAACGCAACCACATCGAGCCATACCAGCAGCCGCGTTATAACCAACCTATGCTCATTGTGCTGGCTCCATAGCCAGTGCCAGGAGGTTGGCCCGCTCCCCCGGGCGATGGCGTCAATGAAAAACCATTCGTCTCCGAAAGGGCATGGCATATAGCATCGAATGGTCAGTGCAATCGAGATCAACGCAGCCATGATGCCAAGCGCCAAACTGATTTTCCCTAGAGCGGTGGGACGCGCACACCGGTAAAATGAGGTGAGAAACTCGAGCATGTCTGCCGCTGCTGACCGATTATCGCTTGCAGAGTTCAAGCTAAAGTACGGACATTCAGACCGGGCCTACGAATACTGGCGCGGGAAGGCCATACCCAAGGTGATGCCGACCTGGATTCACGGCTTCTTGCAGGGCCTGATTCTCAGATTGTTGACCGAAGCCGGTTACAAGGCGGGCTCGGAGGTCGACCTGCGTATTGACCCCGACTCTATTCCACGGCCGGATGTTATCGCGACCCGAGGCAGGATAGAACTTCCGTACCCGACGAAAGCCGTGGAGGTCGTGGTAGAGATCTTAACCTCGGACGATCCGATGCCGTACTTGCTGGAGAAATGTTGTGCTTATCAAGAGTGGGGCTTCGGATCTATTTATTTCGTCGATCCGGAAAGCCGCAAAGTGTACCGTTGGACGGGCCGCGACTTAGAAACAGTTACGGCGATAACCTCCATTTCTGTTGACCGGATCTGGGACGCCTTAGATCAGGCGCTTCAGTAGTTACTCGCCCCTGAGAACTTCGAGCGGCTTCTGGTTCAGTATGCGGGCGCTTGCAAGCCAGCCGGCAAGGTTAGCCAGCAATACCGTTCCGACCAGCACGAAGGGCAGCGAGAGCCAATCGAAACCGAACGAGGCGTCGATGAACTTCTCCGCAATGATACGCGTGAAGATATTGGCAAGAATCGCGCCTACCAGACCGGAGGCCGCGCCCAGGATAGAAAACTCGATGGAGAAGATGCTCATAATGCGCCGCCTGGTTGCCCCGAGCGCCTTCAATATGGCCACTTCGCGGATACGCCGGTAGCGCGTTCCGGCAACGCTCGAAGAGAGGATGATTACGCCGGCCAGAATGGCGAACAGCGCTAAAAATCTGATCACCAGCGCTACCTGGTCCACCGCCTCCTGAATTCGCGTAAGCACTTCGGCCAGATTCATCACCGTCACAGTCGGGAATCTCTCGAAAATAGTCTCTTCCAGTTGCGGGATGTTCGTTGGATTGACATGCACTGCGCCGTAATAGACCACCGGCAAACCCTTCAGTGCATTTTCCGGAAAGACGAGTTCATAGCGCACGGGCGCGCGTTGCTCGCGCTGGAAAATCGCCACGAGCGGCGCTTCCATGGTGCGGCCACCAACTTGAAACTGCAGCCGGTCACCCAGCTTCAGCTTGTACGAGCGCTCGGCGTCCTCAGAAACGGCGAGCTGCGGTTCAGCGCTTTTCGGCTTCCACCATTTGCCCTGCTTCAGAGCTACGCCGTCTGGAACAGCTTGCGCCGTCGTGATGCGCACGGTCTGCAGGTCGGCTTTGCGCTCTTTGCTTAAAGGGAGTTGCCCAGCCGCCACGCCGTTCTTCGAGAGCATCCGTGAAACAATATAGCCCACCAACTGCACTTTGCCGGTGACCCCTGGCTGCGATTCAATCAAATTTGTGATCTCCGATGAATTGCGGACATCCAGCAGAAACACATTACCCTCGCGCCCGGGCCCCTCGCGGATCACTTGCCGCAAAACGGTGCGCTGCAACAGGTACGTACTCAGCGTGAACATCACGCCGATTCCCAGCGCGACCAGTACCGAGCGCGCCTGGTTGCCGGGCCGGTACAAATTCGCGAAGCCATGCCGAAACGAGGAAGGCAGGCGCCTGTTCCACCGGCGCACTATCCAGCGCATCACGAAAAGCAGCACCGCCGCGACCGCTGCCAGCAACAGAATGCTGGCCGTCAGTCCGCCCATGAAGTAAAGCCCCATCCGCCACGATCCGCTAAGCCAGATGGCGATGCCACAAAAGCCAAACAGGATCAGCAGAGCGCCAAGCCAGCCCGGAACCTTTTCGCGCCATCTTTTGCGGCCCTCCTCCGCGGCGTCGCTCATATTGCGGCGAAACACCAGGCTAGGGCGCACGTTCCGAATGCTGAGCAGCGGCGGCACCGTAAAGAGCAGGGTGGCCAGCACGCCCAGGCTCATTCCCTGAATGCTGAAGGACCAATCCCAGGGCACCTGTGGCAGCAGCGCAAAGACGCGGTGAATGAGCCACGGAAACGACTTTTGTACTAGCGCGCCGACGCCGACTCCAATCAGCCCGCCTGCGAGGCCGAGCCAGAGGGTCTGAATGAGATAGATCTGCATCATCTGGCTCGCCCGCGCTCCAAGCGCTTTCATCACGGCGATGGTATCCATGCGCTGCTGCAGATGCGAATACATCGCCATGGCCACCCCGAGCGACCCTACGATCAGGGCGATGAGGCTGATCAGGCTCAGAAAGGTGGTGGTGTTGTCGATCGCCTTGCCCACCACCGGGCTGCCCTCGCGGAAATCGCTAAGGAACACACGATGAATAATCGCTTTCAGGTGCGACTTGATGGCGTCCAAATCGGCGTTGGGTTTCAGCTTGAATAAAAATCGTTGCGCGGCGCGGCTGCCGAACTGAATCAAGCCCGTTCGCTTCAGGCCCGCACGGCTGACGATGACGCGCATGCCCGGTCCGAACCCGGAGGCGAGTCTGTCGGGCTCGGCCAAGATCGTCCCAACGATGCGGAACTCCTTGCCTCCCAGCCGAAGGCTGTCACCGGGTTTTATTTTCAATCGCAACAGCAACTCTGGAGTGACAACCGCGGACGAGTCGTTGTCCAGCAGCTTCGAGAGCGGCTGCGCCGGGTCGAGCTTCAATTTGCCGTAATATGGATAAACGGTTGGGTCCACCGCTTTCACTGAGACCATCTGCGGAACGCGCTGAGTGGCGGACCCCGCCATCGAAATCGTCTCAGTAACGCGTGTCATCCATCCGTACTGGTCCGCCACTTTTTGAAGCTGATTGATCTGTTCTGGACTAACCATTCCCCACGTCTGCGCCTGCAGATCCGCGGCGATCAGTTGCTTGGCATTGCGCAGCAGCATGCCTTTGAACGCGTACCCGAAACCTTTCACGCCGCTGAGCGCCGCCACGCCCACCGCCACGGCCAGCACGACGAAAACGAACTTCGCCGGTGCGGCGTGGAGTTCCCGCCACGCAATTTTCGAAGCCGTTCGAAATCCGAATGATGCTTTGGCCTTCTTACTCGCGGGGAACGGTAGTGCGTCAGTCACGATGACGCTTCCACCGCTGGGGTCGCCATCTCATCGCTGAGCACTTGCCCATCTCGCAACATGATGATACGGTCGGCGTATTCGGCCAAGTGGCGATCGTGTGTAACCAGAATCAGCGTGGTTCTCTCTTCTCTGTTCAACTGCACCAGCAAGTCCAGCACGTGCTGCCCATTCGCGCTGTCCAGGTTACCGGTCGGTTCGTCCGCCATCAAAATGGGCGGGCGTGTAACGAAGGCTCGCGCGAGTGCGATCCGCTGCTGCTCGCCGCCAGACAACTGAACCGGATAATGATGAGCGCGGTTACTGAGGCCCACCCGCTCAAGCAGTTCCCTGGCGCGACGCCGCGGCTCGCCGTGATAGCCGCTGAGCTCCGCCGGAAGCAGGATATTCTCTTCGGCGGTGAGTGTTGGAACTAGCTGATACGACTGGAAAACGAAACCAATTTTGCGGCCCCGCAGCCGCGCCAGATCGTCCTCGCGCAAGTTGGTGATATCGGCGCCATCCAGGATGATATTGCCGGACGTGATGGTGTCCAAACCCGCCAGCAGGCCCAGCAGCGTACTTTTCCCGCTGCCGGACGCGCCCATAATGGCGAGAAATTGGCCGCTTGGAACCGTGAAGCTGATATCGCGCAGAATCTCAACTCGGCTGGATGGGTTTTCGATGATCTTCCACACCTGCCGGATCTCGATTACGTCGTGTGAGTGCATGTGATGCTGGGAATTGTGGAGAACCGGCGGTCTTCTTTCATTGTTGCAGCCTGTCTGATAGGCGGGCTCGTTCTGGCATCCTGTGGCAGAAACACAACCCCTCAATCAGAACAACGTAACGAACCCGCTCCAAGTTCCAGCCCCGCCCCTCCCAAACCGGCAGCGCCCGATACCCGGCCGGTGATAGTCACATTTCGGAGATAGTCTGACTGCGGGAGTAACCGGCAAAAGTTATCCCGATGATCTGCAGGATCTGCTTAACCAGCACGGCTACAACTATCGTGTCGATAACCAGGGCGTCAGCGGCGATACCACAACCGATGGACTAGCACGCATCGATAACGTCATCGCCGAGCATCCCGTCCTGGTGATCCTCGAATTTGGAGGAAACGACGGACTGCGCGGTATTCCGGTCGAGTCAACAAAGAAGAATTTAGAGGAGATGATCGAACGCCTAAAGCGGGCAAACATCCCTTTGGTTCTGCTCGGAATCACGCTGCCGCCGAACTATGGACCGGATTACGTAAAGCCGTTCACGGCAATGTTCCCGGAAGTGGCGAAGAAATACCATTTGAAATTCATGCCGTTCTTGTTGATCAATGTATATCAGCACCCCGATACGATGCAGCCGGATGGAATTCATCCGAACGGGAAAGGCAATCAAGTAGTTGCCCAGGATGTGTTCCACTTGATTCAGCCGCTTCTATCGCGGTAGCGGAGTCGCAGCGATAACTTCACTTTCACGCCGACGCTGATGATATTCGTTCTCGACCGGGAGGATCAGGCCTTCTGAGAATCGGTAATGATCACTTCTTTATGATCATCGAAATTTTCAAGGCCTGTTTGTCGATTGTGACCTCCTGCCGCGAATCTTCTGGTCAATTATTTCAATGCGAGCTTGCGTGCGCTGATTACTCTTTGAAGCGCTGCTTTTTGCATGAGCCGCACCGAGGCTATCGGAAGTCCCATGCAGGCGAAGCTGTCTGGCCGCAAGTCATCGGCCGTCCACAGCGCTCTCATCAGTCCAAGATCGGAGTGTTCTTCCGACGGCAATAGCAGATGAGTGATCTCGTGTGCCAAAACCCGTCCCACGATCAAGGGCAACGGTCTCGCATGTGTTCGTAGCGCTACCATCCTGTCGTAAAAAACAAACGCGATTGCCTCTCCACCTTTCGAGCCGGCAATCCCAAGTGCGTCAGCGCTCGCCTTTGGCAGAGCTTTGGCAACCACGCGCACCACCAGGTCCGTGGGTGCAAGCTCTGACATACAGGCCGCCGAGATCAACCGTGAAGTGCAGTCGACCCAATTGAGGCCCACAGGCACGTTGCGTAGCAAACGATCAGCTTCGATTTCCGCCGCCCGAAGCAGCCAAGCCGACAGTCCGGGGAAGCTGTATACCCGTACACTCAGTTGAGGAGTAGACTTAGCACCGAGCGGGGATTCGGTCGGGAGGCCCGCAGCCGGCGCGGCTGGCCCGATTATGGAGAACGCAAGCATCTGTATGGCAAACGCTGGAATAGATAGGCTCTTTGCATGGCGTAACATGCCATGGATCTTCCGTCGGAAGGCATCTCAAGGTCTTCTGCAGAGAATCAAATCTTCTCAATCGTTCTAAAAGCCGTCTATTTGTGATGCCAATTCGTTGAAAAGAATGCCCTGCTTCACTTTCGGCCCATTCCTGCTCGACTCGGAATCCCGCGCTCTCCTGCGGAGTGGGGAACCGCTTCCCATAGCCGGAAGAACCCTTGACACGCTAATCATCCTGGTTCAGAACCGCGGACGTCTCCTCGAAAAGGACGAGTTGTTGTCGCTAATTTGGCCCGGCACCGTCGTCGACGAAGCGAACCTTAGCCAAAGCATTTTCACGCTGCGCAAAGTACTCGGTGACAGCCCCAAGCACCACCGCTATATCGCCACCATCGCGGGACGCGGGTATCAGTTCGTTTCCCCGGTTACGGAGCTTACGGCCGAAAGCTTCAGGCATACGGACGCTGATCTCGACCTTTTACCGGAAGTCGAGTCAGAGTTGCCCACCAAGCCTTACTCGATCAAGTGGAGGGGTTACGCTATCGCGGCAAGCCTCGCCTGCACGCTTGCAGCAGCTGCCGTCTTCTGGGCTGGCATGCACCTGCATTCACAAAGCGCCCCTTCAGAACTTTTAGACCGCCGGCTGACCTTTAACTCCAGCGCGAATGAAGTAGGGAGTGCGGTCATCTCACCTGATGGCAAATATCTTGCCTACTCCGACCCAGCCGGCATTCACATTCACCTGCTCTCGACTGGGGAAGAGCGTCTCATTCCGCCCACGGCAGTAGCTCCGGCCGGCGCCTACTCGTGGGTTGATTCCTGGTTTCCGAACGGGACAGAATTGCTCGGCCACTCCCGGGAACCCGGTGGCCGCAGCGCTGTATGGGCTGTTTCCATAATGGGCCGATCGCCGGTAGAGCTCCGTAGCGACGCACTGGCCTGGAGCGTGTCGCCCGACGGAACGCACATTGCTTTCAGCCCAACGCGGGCGGATAAGCCCCTCCCGGAAATTTGGGTGATGGATGAACATGCAGAGCACCCGCACAAAGTTCTGGGGCTAACTGCCGACGAGTTCCTGTGGTCGGTGCGTTGGTCGCCCAGCGGACAGCGCCTTGCGTATATCAGCATGCAGCCCTCGGGTGATTGTCTGGAAACCTGTGATCTGAAAGGCATGAATCGGACCGTGGTGCTACGAGCTCCGGGCCTGCGTCAATGGGTCCGCAGTCTCTGGTGGCTTCCGAACGACCGCATTATCTACTCGCAAGCGGAAGCCGCTGACCTGGACTCGAATCTGTGGCAAATCGGCGTGAGCACCCAGGCCGGAACAGCGCTCGGAAAGCCGAAACGAATCACTCACTGGACAGGAATCGACGTGAAGGGCTTGAGCGCCAGCGCCGACGGAACCCGGCTGGTCGTGCGAAAGGAATCTTATCCGTCGCAGGTGTTTGTAGGAAGCTTTGTGAACGGTGCAAAGCGCCTGCAAGCTCCTCAGCGTCTGACCAATGACGAAGCTGTTGACTGGGCCACAGCCTGGACACCCGACAGCAAAGCTGTCTTGTTCACGTCCAACCGCGGCGGCAAATGGGGCATTTTCAAACAAGCGATCGGGCAAGCAACAGCCCAGCCACTCATCGAGGGACGCGAGAACGCGAACCTGGTCCGTCTCAGTCCTGATGGCTCTTGGATACTTTATTCGGAAGCTTCCGTGAGCGGAGAAGGCCGCTTGCATAGTTTCCGTTTGATGCGGTTGCCTCTCAGCGGCGGCCCTCCGAAACTGGTGTATGAAAACACACAGGCTGAGCTCCAGGATTATCCGTGTCCTCATGCACCCGCAACTCTCTGTCTAGCGATCGAGGCGGATCACGATGGAAGACGCCTTATCGTCTCGGCGCTCGATCCGGTACACGGCAAAGGGGAATTGCTCAGGACCCTGGAGAAGAAGCCTCAGGACGGTTTCGCTTGGGCCATCTCTCCCGACGGATCCATTCTTGCTATAGCCAGGGGAGGCGAGCCGAAGATTAAAATTCACCTGCTTTCGCTGACACACGGCTTGGACCGCGACATCGCCGTGAACGATTGGCCGGACATCGCGAGCATGGAATGGTCGCCGGATGGGAAAGGATTGTACTGTGGGTCGATCACGCCGGAAAGCGCCACTCTGCTTTATGTGGATCTCCAAGGCGCTGCACAAGTCGTGGCACACTCCAGGGAACTAGGCGGTGCCTTCATCGCCGGCGTTCCTTCCCCGGACGGCCGGTATCTCGCCTTGGTGGGCGCCACCCACTACAGCAACGCCTGGCTTATCGAAGGCTTTTAGAAAAAGACTCGTAAGATGTCCTATCCCGATTCTGTCCGCTATCTGTATTCCCTCGGCAATGAGTTAAAAGTCGGAGCGAAGTTCGGCCTGGAACGAATGCAGGCTCTCCTGGAAAACCTGGGCAACCCCGAGCGCAGCCAGCGTTTCGTTCACGTGGCCGGAACGAACGGCAAAGGTTCAAGCTGCGCAATGATCGCTAACGCTTTAAAGCACACGGGCCTCCGAACCGGCCTTTACACCTCTCCCCATCTGATTGAGCCGACCGAGCGGATTCAAATTAATGGCAGCCCGGTCACTTCTGCGGAGTTCGCGGAGGCATTCGAGATTACGCATGCGGCAGCCGAAGCGCTCCTGCGAGAAGAACGAATCGACGCGCACACTTCCTATTTCGAGACCGTCACCGCCATGGCGCTGCTCATTTTCCGCGAGCGTTGCGATATCAGTGTCATGGAAGTGGGCCTCGGCGGACGGCTCGACGCGACAAACGTGATACTTCCTGAACTCTGCGTCATTACTCCGGTTTCCTTCGATCATGAATCGTTTTTGGGGAATACGCTTGAGTCAATCGCGGCGGAGAAGGCCGGCATCTTGAAACCCGGCGTTCCCGTTGTGATTTCACGGCAGCTCGCGCCCGCCGAAGCTGTGATCTTGAACCGCGCTCGGGACCTGGGCTGCGAGGTTATTCCCACCGCAGCTTTGCAGGTCTCCAACATCAGCCTGACTCCGCGCGGGTCCGCTTTTTGCGTCGAAGGCGTTCCCTACGAGTGCGGTCTTGCGGGCGAGCATCAAATTGAGAATGCAACCGCGGCTATTCTCGCCTGCGAACAATTAAACGTGCCCACGCCAGCCATTCAGGCCGGTCTCAAAGACGTGCAATGGCCGGGGCGTCTTGAGTTCATTAGGCAGAATCCGGATTTCGTTCTGGATGGCGCTCATAACCCAGCCGGAGCGGCCGCATTAGCCGCCTATATCCGCCGGTTCTGCTCCGACCGTCCGGTGTGGATCGTGTACGGCGCGATGCGCGATAAGGCGATTGAGGAAGTGACCGCGCATTTATTCCCGCTTGTCGACCGCCTCATTGTCACTGCGCCCGACTTCCCGCGCGCCCTTCGCCCGGAAGCCATCCTGGCCGTAACCACTCACCGAAATGCCACCATAACCGAAACAATCGCCGAAGCCATCGACGTGGCTGGGGCCGCGCCCGAACAGGCCATCGTTTTCTTCACCGGTTCTCTGTTCTTGGTCGGGGAAGCACGGGCATCGTTGACAACTTCGCTATCTAATAGGATGGAGCATTAATGCGAAGGCTGCGCGGCATGCTATTTGCCGATCCTGCTATTGTCCTCGCCACGATCTTCTTCGGCGGCATTAGCCTGATTGTCTCGTTCTTCGATGACACCGGAGTCTTGCAGATTCGAGTGGCGCGGACCTGGGCCAGAACCCTGCTTGCCGTAAGCGGGGTTCGCGTCCATGTCGAAGGGCTCCATCATATTGATCCCGCAGGCAGCTATGTCTTCATCTCGAATCACTTGAGTTTTATGGATACGCCGGTGGCGCTGGCGCACATCCCCGCGCAATTCCGCTTCCTTGCCAAGCGCGGGCTGTTTCGAATCCCGTTGCTTGGCACTCACCTTAGCAGGGCCGGACACATTCCCGTGCCGCGAGGAGATCCGCGAGCGGCCGTAAAAACACTGCAAGTCGCGGCCGAAACAATTCAACGCAAGCGTATCTCCATGCTCATTTTCCCTGAAGGCGGCCGCTCCGAGGGCGTGCTGCGCCCGTTTAAGGAAGGCGGAGCGTACATTGCCATTCGCGCGGGAGTGCCGCTCGTCCCGCTCGTTATCATCGGGACCCGGGAAATTCTGCCTTACGGGGGCGGCGTCGTGCTCTCAGGAAGCGTGACGCTGCGGATATTGCCGCCCATCGACACATCACAGCTCACCCTGAAAGATCGCGGGCCGCTTACAGACCATTTGCGCGAGCTGATTTTAAATGAACTCGAGCCCGCCCGCGAATCAGCAGCACCCCGTCTTGGCTAGCACGATCTCGTCAATCTGCACCAAGGTTGGGTAATGGCCGGTGTAGCAGGAATAGCAGTAGCGGTCGTTGGAGTCGCCGACAGAATCGCGCAGCGAATCCAGCGAAAGATACGCAAGCGAATCGGCCTCCACATACTCCTCAATCTGTTTGATGCTGTTATTGGCGGCTATCAATTCGCGCAGCGTCGGCGTGTCTACCCCGTAGTAACAGGGTGAGATGGTCGGCGGGCAGGAAATGCGCAGATGCACTTCCCGGGCGCCCGCGCTGCGCACCATCCGAACAATCTTGCGGCTGGTTGTACCACGCACAATGGAATCGTCCACCAGCACCACGCGCTTACCCTCTAGCAGGTGCCGCACGGGATTCAATTTCAGCTTCACGCCGAAATCACGAATCGCCTGCGAAGGCTCAATAAACGTGCGTCCGACGTAGTGATTCCGGATCAGCGCCTGCTTGTAGGGGATGCCAGACTCGGCGGCGTAGCCAATCGCTGCCGCAACCCCGGAATCAGGCACCGGCACCACCACGTCGGCATCAACCGGATGCTCAATCGCCAATAACCGGCCCATCTTTTCGCGCGATTCCGCGACCGCCTTGCCGAAGACAATCGAATCGGGCCGAGAGAAGTAAACGTGTTCGAACGAGCAATGCGCCGTAACTCCCGGGGTCGTATACAGCTCGCGCGTTATGCCCTCCGGGCCGGCAATCACCATCTCGCCCGGCGCCACATCGCCAACGTAGGTAGCGCCAATCAAATCGAAAGCACACGTCTCGGATGCGAAGACCGTTGCCGCCGGGCTGTCCGGTAATTCCAGCCGGCCAATCGCCAGTGGCCGGAACCCGTGCGGGTCGCGCGCCACAATGATGCGATCTTCAGCCAGGAACACAAGCGAAAACGCGCCTTCAATCTGCAGCAAGGCATCCCGCAGCGCTCCCGAAAGGGTTCGTTCGCGCGATCGGGCCACCAGGTGCAGCACCACTTCCGTGTCGCTGGTCGATTGGAAAATAGACCCGTCTTCTTCGAGTTCGCGCCGTAATTCAATTGCGTTTGTAAAGTTGCCATTGTGGGCAACCGCTACCTGCCCTTTGCTGCACGCTACCGATAACGGCTGCGCATTGCGGAGTGAAGTGTCCCCGGCTGTCGAATACCTCGTGTGCCCAATTCCCAGGCTGCCCGGAAGTTGATTCAGCACGTCCGGCGTAAAGATATCCGCAACATGCCCCATCTTCCGCACGCTGTAAATCTTGCGGCCATCGCTCGACGCCATGCCGGCGCTCTCCTGGCCCCGGTGCTGCAATGCATACAAGCCCAGATACACCAGGTTGGCTGCTTCCGGATGTCCGTATAGCGCGAACACTCCGCACTCTTCGTGGAACTTGTCGAAAGGGAGGTCGTCCTGTTCCAGATCAAACATTCGTGTTCACCAAAACGGGATTATGGAGGAGGTGTTCCAGTGAGTGAGTCCAGAGATTCTTCAGCTCGTCGGCACGGCTGTCAATCAGGATCTGGCTCCTGTTGCGGATGATCACTCTCGATTCGAGTGTAACGCCGATTGCGACCGCTTCCACATTGTTTTTCCTGGCGGCCGCAAAAACTTTCTGTGGATCGCCTGTGGAAAGCAGAATTCGCGATGGGCCTTCATGGAACAGCAGAATCTCGGGCACCAGATCGGAATCTATGTTCACATCCGCTCCGATGGTCGCAGGGCCAAAGCTGCATTCAGCCAACGCTACGGCCAGTCCGCCTTCACCTACATCATGCGCCGATTCTACGGCTCGCTCGCGCACCAACTCCCGAATGGTTGCCTGGACCCGCTTCTCGTAGTCCATGTCCAGCGCCGGTGGCCTACCCCACAGCAAGTCGTAAATGACCTTCGCGTACTGCGTGCCTCCGAACTCGTGACAATCCGGGTTGCCCAGTCCTCCCAAAGCGATGATCATCAATCCCGCCGCCTTAAAGGCCGTCCCGACCGGAATGGCCGTCTCAAGCGTGCCCACAATTCCGACTACCGGCGTGGGGAAAATCGGCGTTCCCAGTGTTTCGTTGTACAGGCTGACGTTCCCACCCGTCACTGGCACTTCGAAGAACTTGCACGCCTCCGCCAGGCCCTCTATCGACTCCACAATCTGCGCCATAATTTCTGGCCTCTCGGGATTTCCAAAGTTCAGATTGTTAGTGGTGGCGATGGGCAGCGCCCCCACGGTCGACAGGTTCCGGCAGCACTCGGCGACAATCAGTTTCGTGCCTTCGCGCGGATCAAGCGCGCAGTAGCGGCCATTGCCATCCAGCGCCATCGCCACCGACGTATTCGTGCCTTTAATGCGAATGATTGCGGCATCCGATCCCGGGCCCGCCAGCGTGTTGGTGCGGACCTGGTGATCGTACTGCTCATAGATCCACTTCTTCGAACACAAATCGCTCGATGCCAGCAGCTTTTTCAGATCCGCAGCCAGATCTTTACTGTGAACGTCAGGACCATTCAGCGGAGCGGTGCGCAGCGGCGTTGTGAATGGGCGGTTATATTTCGGAGCTTCGTCGGCCAGCGCGCGGTTTGGAATCTCGGCGAAGACCTCCCCGTGATTCTTCACCCTCAGCATGCCATCGTTCGTGACAAAGCCGATTTTGACCGCGTCCAAACCCCATTTCCGAAACACTGCGTAAACTTCTTCTTCGCGCCCGCGCTCGGCAACCAGCAGCATGCGCTCCTGCGATTCCGAGAGCATCATTTCGTATGGCGTCATCCCAGGCTCGCGCTGCGGAACATACTGCAAATCGATCTCAATGCCCGTTCCGGCCCGGCTGCCCATCTCGCAAGTGGACGATGTCAGCCCAGCCGCGCCCATGTCCTGAATGCCCACAATCCCGCCAGTCTTCATCGCTTCCAGGCAGGCTTCGAGCAGCAGCTTTTCCATGAACGGGTCGCCCACCTGGACATTCGGCCGCTTCTGTTTCGATTCCTCGGTAAATTCCGCCGAGGCCATCGACGCCCCGTGAATGCCGTCGCGCCCAGTCTTCGCGCCCACATAAATGACAGAATTTCCGACCCCGCTGGCTTTGCCGTAGAAAATCTCATCGTGCCGGAACACGCCCAGCGCAAACACGTTCACCAGCGGATTGCCGTCGTAGCTCTGTTCGAAAACGCACTCGCCCCCGACGGTCGGAACTCCGAAACAGTTCCCGTAATGCGCGATGCCCGAAACCACGCCTTCCAGGATTCGCCGGTTCCGTTCCCCTGTCTGTGGATCGTCCAGCTTGCCGAAGCGAATGGAATCCATCACCGCAATCGGTCTGGCGCCCATCGTAAAGATGTCCCGCAGGATGCCGCCAACCCCGGTTGCAGCGCCCTGAAACGGCTCAATGAAGCTGGGATGATTGTGCGATTCAATCTTAAAAGCTATGGCGATTCCGTCGCCAATGTCGATAATGCCCGCGTTCTCGCCGGGCCCCTGCAGCACGCGGCCGCTTTCGGTCGGCAGCTTTTTCAAATGAATGCGCGAGCTCTTATAGGAACAGTGCTCGCTCCACATCACGCTGAAAATCCCGAGCTCCGTTATCCGCGGCTCGCGGCCCAGCAGACTCAGGATTTTTTCGTACTCGGAGGGAGTAAGCTGATGCACGGAGATCACATCCGGCGTGATCTTCATGACCGCGAAACAGGCACGCCGGCATTCACAAGAGAGCTCAAGATGGCGAGCCCATCGGTGTTTCCAACCAGCGGATCGGCCGCGCGCTCCGGATGCGGCATCATGCCCATGACATTCCGTCCGGCGTTCAAAATGCCCGCTATGTCCCGCATTGACCCATTGCAATTCACGCGATACCGAAGCACCACGCGATCTTCCGCCTGAAGCTGATCTAACGTCTTTTCGTCAGCGACGTAGCAGCCTTCGCCATGCGCCACCGGCAACGTCAGCGTCTGGCCTTTGCTTGCCTGGTGCGTGAAGGGCGAGTCCGTTGTGACTACCTCGAGCGGAACGGCTTTACAAACAAACTTCAGCTTTGCGTTACGCACCAGCGCGCCGGGCAGTAAGCCTGCCTCTGCCAGGACCTGAAAGCCATTGCAGATTCCAAGCACCAGACCGCCATCGTGCGCAAACTTCTTTACCGCCTGCATAACGGGAGAAAACTTGGCGATTGCGCCGCAGCGAAGATAGTCGCCGTAGGAAAAGCCGCCCGGAAGGATCACAGCGTCTATGTTTCCGAGCGACTTGGAATCGTGCCAGATGAACTCGGCTTGCTGACGCAGGTTTTGCGACAGCGCATACCAGGCGTCATGGTCACAATTGCTGCCGGGAAAGACTACAACGCCAACTTTCATCGAGGCAAAAGTCTAGGCTGCGCCACCCGCTGCTGGCGCTGCTTTTTTGCGGGTCGCCCGCCGTTTCTCAGCCGGAGGTTGGCGGTCACTCTTCTTCAACGCCGGAATGACCATCGATGTGACGAATTTCTTCTCGCCGTGGTCATCAAACTTAATCACAATGTAATCGTCATTGCAGGAAAGCACTGAGCCGAGACCGTACTTTCCATGCTCGACTTGGGCTCCCTGTGCGAAGGGCGGTTTGCTGGCCATTGGGCGGACGAATCCTCTATAGGTAATTGTAACAGTTTGACTTACGCTTTGTCGAAAGCGTTGAATGAGAAGCCGCCAAAATTGTCGATGTAGAGCTACAAACTGCAAATTAGGAGATATAATCAGGCGCTATGCCAAGCACCACTTCGAAAGATGTTCGGGCGCTCTCCATCAAAGGTCCAGAGGCGCTGATTGACCAGCTCGCCACCCTCCAAATAGATGGTCTTCAGCTTTCTCGGCCTGTTCCTTCCCAAAGCCCGGCAGACATTCTGGACTCCCCAATGGGCGGTAGGAAGATTCTCGCAATCCTGAAGATTGTCACGGCCCTATTAAGCACCGGTACAGCTACCGTTAAACTGGCCGAAGAAGTAGAGAAGTTCCTGCATGAAAACCCCGGTCAGAAGGTGATTGTACGAAGCCCGCAAAGCGGTAAAATTCTGGCTCAGTTCGATGAACATGCCTCCGGTCAAGCAATCAGAGAGACTTTTGCCTCTTGATTTCTGTTCTCATACTTGATCCTTCCTCCCTGACCCTCCATCTTGACGGGACGCATATCACGCAGCGTCCGAATGGAGCGCCCATTCTACAGACGTTTGAACACGCCTATCGGGGCGAAGCCGATCAGTTGAGGAATCTCCTCGGCTCCCTGCATGATGTCGACCTGCAATCGCGATGCGCCAATTTCGCAAGTTGCGTCTGGCACGAAAAGCGGCATTTCCTCGATTTCCTCCTGACGAACTATGGGGCCTTTCGTATCCGCCAATATTTTCAGCTTTATGCGAATTTGGATCTGCTGATCAGCCAAGCCGGCCAGGCGCAGCGCGAATTGTGGTTTCCGCTGGATGTTTATCTTGATCCGGTCACTCGATACAGTTTCGGGATCATCGAAGGCTGGCCAACCGCGGAAGCCGTCGGCGCGAATATGCGCAAGCTGAGAGACTCAGTAGCCGAGGATAGACAAGCGGTTGGCACGGATAAAGATCTGTTTGAGTTCGGCGGCGACGCGTAATTCGAAGGACTAGCGTGGATTAGTCAAATTGCGGGGCTCCAAGAAGTGCTAGGCACGGAATTTTCCCGTCTGGCCCAGCAGGACATGGCTTTGTTTTCTGTCAACCAGCGGCGCTACCGCTGGAGCGAAATCTTTGCAGCGGGATTGGGCATCATGCCCTTTGCGCAACAAGGACATGATCGCTCCCATGACGTCACCGTGCTGATGCCTCTGCTATTTGCGGCTTTGCAGATTAGAGCTTACGGGCAGACAAAGTCCACTCCAAAATCGGATCTCTCGTCGCTTCCGCTAAATCGTCTTTTTGCGCTCGCTGAGAGAATCCGCGAACACCCTAAACAGTTTCTGACGGCCAGTGTTGAGGAGGCATGGAGTAACATCAACGAGCTTTGCTTTGATATTTGGGGCCGAACCGCAATTGAGGAGATGGTGGTTGACTACGAACTCGAAGAAGATTTTTTTCAACAATTGCTGCGAAATGGCGTCGTCTCTGAAACCGTGACGACTTGCTTCGCCGACTATCATCTTCTTCGGGGCAAGCTCTTGAAATTATTGATTCAGACTCCGGGTGTCGTGCTCGATCCGGCTCTCTTTGCATCGGAACTCTTGCCAAAATTGCGGCCTTTGGCAATTTGGTGTAGAGCGGACGGAATAGACGGAAGACCGCCGGAAGGATTCCGTCTAATACACGGTTATTACGATGATCCGGCCAGCCCCCAAACAGGCTGGTGGTGGGCTTCGCTGCGCGATTACTCCGATCGCCAAAATCCTGCAGCAATCACTTTTGAACATCGCTCCGATTGGGCAACCTTGGCAAGTCATTTTTCCCCGACCGCCAAGCTGATGATGAACGGACGTGCTCATCGGACAATGATCGGCCCTGACATCTTCTCCGCGGAACAAAGATTGCGTGCCGCGGGGCTTACGGTTAATCTCGATCCGGCACGCGCCTTTCCTCGTGAAGACCCCGTTCTGCAAATGCACGCGTACTATCTTCTACATGCATCCCAAACGGCGACCTGTGACCTGTGCAGAAAAAAAATCGAGAGACCGGAAGGCCGGCTGTTGCCTGCTTGGCTCTTCCGGCACAACGCTGGCATCATGCACTTGGCAATCGCTGCTTTGAGCCCCACAGAAGACGAGACCGATGCCAGCACACGCCGCTTTTGGCGCGACTGGTCACCGTGGGTTAGCTGCGATATGTGTTTTGAAACGATGCTAGGGTACGAGGCGTTCAAAGTCGCATTCGAAGCCACCTGCCTACGATCAGATGACAACGTCAAGGTGGGCGGATCCCCGCGTCCCGCGCAGGAGACCCGCCACCCCGGTTTACAGACGGTATGCTTCGACCGCCGTAGCAGCCCAGATCCGTTCCTGCTCCGTGATCGAAAGTTCTTCGAGCGCTTTTTCCACCAACATCACCCATTTCGCGTACGTGCTCGCAACCAGACACACTGGCCAGTCCGATCCGAACATCAAGCGTTTTGCTCCAAACGCCTCCAGGACGATGTCGAAATAGGGCTCAATCTGCTCAGGCGTCCAGGCCGTCCAGTCTGCTTCAGTGACTATCCCCGAAATCTTGCAGTACACGTTTGGCCGTTTGGCAAGCTCCTGTATGTTCTCTCGCCACGGCGTCACGTCCCCTGCCCTGATCCGCGGTTTCGCGATGTGATCCAACACAAACACTTGGTCCGGGTGCCTGTCTACAAACTTGATCGTCTGGGGCAGATGCTTTTCGAAAATCAGGATGTCGTATGCCAGGCCGAATGCCCGCAATTGTCGAATGCCCGCATTGAAATCATCTCGCAGCATGTAATTCGGGTCAGGCTCATCCTGCAGTACGTGCCGCAAGCCGCGCAACTTCGCATCACTCGCCAGCCGCTCGATCGTATCTCCAACATGCAAGTCAGTCAGCGGAGCCCAGCCCACCACACCGCGAATGAAGTCCCATTCGTTCGCCAATCCGAGCAGCCATTCTGTTTCCCCGGCGCCGCCCGCCTGAACGGCAATGGTTCCGCCAATGCCCGCGCGCGCAATCTCTTCTGCCAGATGTTCAGGCAAAAAATCGCGCCGGATCCCGCTCATGCGTTTGTCAATCCAGCCGTACTGTGCCGCATCGTATTTCCAAAAATGCTGGTGAGAATCGATTCTCATAAGGCTCTAGCGCGATTCCAGTTCCGGCCCTGTTGGCGTAATCCTAACGGGCAGGATGTGAGTCGCAAGAATGTTGCGGCCCAGAAACGAGACTTGCACCATCTCGCCATGCTGGGTCGCCTCACGCTGATACTGATCGAACACAAAATTACCCAGTGAATAGAAGATTAGACCACCGTGATATGCCTCTTCAGGTTGAATCACGTGCGGGTGATGCCCGATCACCAGCGTCGCTCCGGCATCAATCGCGGCATGTGCGAAGGCAACCTGTATCTTTGATGGTTTCGACATGTACTCGACCCCATCATGCACGGAAACGATTACAACATCGGCGCGCTTTCGTATTTCCGTGACATCGCGGCAAAGCACCGCTGGGTCTGCGATCGCGATCCGGGCATCGATATCGTGCCAGTTGCCATTCTGCTGATCGTAGGTATAGCCTAAAAAGCCGAAGCGAATTCCGTTCTTGTCCAGAATCACACCCCGGTGAGTCCTCGCCGCGGACTCACTGCTGCCCACCGCTTCAATGCCGTTATTGCGGAGCCATGCAACTGTATACTCCACGCCATGCGGTCCACAATCCCGCGAATGATTGTTGGCGGTAGATGCGACAGCAACATGAGCCAGCTTGAGCCCCGCAATGCCTTCGGGCGCCGCGTGGAAAATGAGTCCAGTGTCGCGATATGGGCCGCGATCGGAAAACGGCGACTCCAGGTTCACGAATGCGATGTCCGACGCCGCCAGGAGAGGCGCAATCTTTCGAAACGGGAGCGCCGGATCATGCGCCACCATAATTTCCTTGCGCACTCCCCGGCAAAGCATCACGTCGCCCGCAAATATCAGCCGGTTGAAAGGGGGCTCGATGGTAACCTTCCGCGGCGGCTGCTTTCGCTGCTCGCGTGAGCACGCAATTGCACACGCAATCGCCAGAATAAACAGCCCAATTCGCACTACAACTTGGAAGCAGCGGCTTCGTCGAGAAACCAGATCGCTCTTGAATCCCGGCTCGCAATTTGACACGGGTAATTGAGCGGGTCTTCCTCATCCGTGAGGACATGGCGCACCGCGTTCGTTTTATCCTCGCCCACTACCTGCAGCACCGTACACTTCGCGGCCTCCAGCACGCCAGGGAGAAGGGTCACCCGATCCATTTTTAGCTTCTCCACCCAGACGTGTGCCGCAATATCGGTGTGATTATGGATCAGCGGGCTGCCGGGAAACAGGCTGGCGGTGTGAGCGTCGGCGCCCATGCCGCGATGGATCAAATCAAAGACCGGCAACTCGCCATCGCTGAGTTCAAAAAATGACCTGATCTCGGCAGCGTAGCGCCCGGCTGCTTCCGTCGGGTCCATTTCTCCATAGATTCGGTGCACATTTTCGCGCCGGATCTTCGCAGGCTGTAAAAGGGCATCGTTCGCTAGCTTGAAATTACTCTGATTGTCCGTGGGAGGAACACAGCGCTCATCCACCCAAAAGAAATGAACGTTCGACCAATTGAAATCAGCCTTGGCTAATGCAGAAAATAGCAGCCTCGGAGTGCTGCCGCCCGAGATAGCGATTGCCGCGTGCAATTGCGAATTCAACGCCTCCGATAACTCTTTCAGGATGTATTCCGCGCAGGCCCCGGCCAACTCTTCGGGCGCTTTACGAATTCGTAACTGCGGAGATCTATTTAAGCTCATGGACCAGTTCCCGGGCACGCCCGAAAGCGGCATTGAACGCTCCGTCCGAACCGAGCACTGAAAGCTCTTCGGTCATCAGTTCCGCCAAGCCTGCCTGTTGGTAGTTATATTTGCGCTCTCTCCCGTTGGTGCTTCGCAGCGTCATGCAGTCGCAGGCTGAGCGCTCGAATTCAATGGTTTCGGTATCCGAGTGTAAGGTGATGCGATGAAGGCCGGCCCCGTACCCTTGCTCTCTGCTGAACTTGACTTCTGCTCTGTAAGGCGCGGAAAGCCAGCCAGCCATGTACAGGGCGGATGGAGTTGGGCGCTCATCCGTATGGACAACTTCGACGGTATGAAATTTCGAGAAGGTGTTCTCGCGAGAGACATTGTCAAAAATGTGCGCCAGCGGCTCCCGCCAGGCTGTCAGGCGGGTCCATTCGAGATCGGCAACTACGCGCCCTTCCGCTTGCCAGCTCGCAATTAAATCGAACGCTGGCTTCGCTTCCAGAGCACAAGTATCCACAATGATCTTCGTCGCGATACTCATAACCGCTTCAAGTCCGGCCTTCTGGTCTGCGGTTGCATTCGGGCTGAGAGCCGCCTGGTGACGGCACCAGAAAATCACCGGCAAATCCGCGGCCGTCAAACCAACCAATGTCGGCCCGACATTCGGCCAGCTCTCCGGGCGAGCGGTGACTTCGATCTGTTCGCAGCAAATCTGCTGGGCTTTCCCAAAAGGCTTCCAGCATTGCGCCAGAACACGCGCCTCCAGGCTCTTTTCCGCCTGCTCCGTCACCGAGAGCACAATTCCGCGGCTTGGGTGCTCCCGCATCAGTTCCGAAATCGTTTGCGAGGCCGAGAATCCCCCGTCACTCTCATCCGTTGCCACAATCAAAGTCATCGCGCAAGCGCGCAATACGGTTGGCTTGCCGTGTTGCTTCTCCTCTTCGCCGAGAGAAGTCCACAACTTGCCGAGCCCTTTCAGAATTTGTTCCGGCTGAGCGGGAAAAATGACCGCGCTACTCATGGCACTCTCCACACGTGGCCTTGGCGCGCAAGCATTTCGTCCGAAGCCGCCGGACCCCATGTTCCCGCAGCATAGTTGGGGAAATCAAACCGGCTGTGTGCCCAAACGTCCAGAATCGGTTGTACAATCTGCCAACTTGCTTCCACCATGTCCTGGCGTGTGTACAGCGTCGGGTCGCCCGCCATGGCATCAACCAGCAGCGTCTCATAGGCAGTCGGCGTGCGCTCGCCGAAACTCGATCCGTAGTTGAAATCCATCGACACCGGGCGCACGCGCATACCGCTGCCGGGGCTCTTCGAAAGAAAGCGTAGTGAAATACCTTCCTCCGGTTGAATGCGTACCACCAGCAGATTTGGTCTCACTTCTCGCGGCCCGGTCTTCGTTTCCTGCGTAAACAAGCCAAGCGGCGGCGCTTTGAATTGAATGGCGATATCCGTGACGCGCTTCGGCAGGCGCTTGCCGGTTCGGACATAGAACGGCACTCCAGCCCAACGCCAGTTGTCAATCAGGAAGGTAACCGCAGCGTAGGTGTCGGTCTGCGAATCGGGATCGACGCTCGGCTCCTGGCGAAAACCGGGCAGATCCTGGCCGCCGACTTTGCCAGGACCATACTGGCCCGCCACCGCATAGCTGGAAACATCCTCCGGCTTCATCACGCGAACGGAACGCAGTAGCTTTGCCCGTTCGTCCCGCACGTTTGTCGCATCGAAAACGCTTGGGGGCTCCATTGCCACAGTCGCCATTACCTGACTCAGGTGGTTCTGGATCATGTCGCGCAGCGCGCCGGCTTCCTGGTAATAGCCGCCGCGCCCTTCTACGCCGATCGATTCAGCGGCGGTGATCTGAACGTGATCGACGTAACGGCGATTCCATAACGGCTCGAACATGCTGTTTCCGAACCGGAAAGCCAGAATGTTTTGGACCGTTTCCTTGCCTAGATAATGATCGATCCGATAAACCTCGGATTCGTCGAAAACCTTGTGAATTTCATCGTTCAGCCGTCGCGCGCTGTTCAGATCGTGACCGAACGGCTTTTCAATGATGACCCGCCGCCATCCGCTCCCGTGATTTAGGCTATGCTTGCCAAGCTCCAGGATTGCCTCGGCGTAATGACTCGGCTGAGTGGACAGATAGAACAGAACGTTCCCCGCGGTCTGGTGCGATTTCTCGACCTTGTCCAACTTGCCCCGGAGGTCATCGTAAGAAGACGGGTTATTGAGATCCCCCGGAACATAGAACAGGCATTGTGCGAAGGATTTCCAGACATCCTCGTCGAAGGGAGCGTCTTCGAGAAAGTTCGAGACCGATTCCTTCATCCTTCCGCGAAACTGATCGTCGGACATAGGCGTTCGCGAACTGCCGATCACCGCGAAGTTCTGGGAAATGCGGCGCTCGTAAAACAGCCTGTACAGTGAAGGCAGCAGCTTTCGCTTGGACAGATCGCCGCTTGCGCCGAAAATCACCACCGCGCAAGGGGGAACCCGGCGCGCAAATCGCAGCGGGTCCTGAAGGGGGTTCACCTCGGGCAATGGTTGGACGAGTACGCTCATGACCTCATTTGATGATAAGGCGAAAAGAAAGTGTCAGGGGAGTGTTGCCGTTTCCCCTTTCCACTATTCGTTAATATTGTATTTCTCCCGCAGCAGCCGCAGGTTCTCACGCTCCGTGCGCTCCTGGTATGAAAAGGAGCGCGCCCCCGCGAAATCGTGATGCGCAATGGCGTGGACGATGCGGTCGACCAGGACAGTAACCCGCATCCGCGATTCCATCACTTCGCACGGAAGTGCACTCTGGCCCGGATTCGTGCACTCCGTGGCAGCCAACGAGCGCCCCTCGACGGAGCGGCGCCCCATGAGCTTGATCATCCACTCCGTACCGGCCCCGATCACCAGCCCGGCCAATTCGCAAAGCCCAAAGCGAACCCAAACTCGCCATCCCTGATTCCGGCGCTCGTCCGCAGCTTGATCGAAGGCGTTCAACATCTCGGCAGCGAACCGGGTCCTGTGGCCATCTGGGTAAAGTCGAAGTAAAAGCTTGTAGATGCGTCTCATATTCAACCTCACGCTTCCGTAGCCCTCAACCGCCCGGCCGCTCGCATCAGTTGTTTCAGGCGATCCAGTTCCAGATGCAGTTGCCGGTGCCCCGTGCGAGTGAGCCGATAGGCTTGTTTTTCGCGCGATGTGTCTTCCTGCTCAAACCGCTCAATCCAAAAGTCATCGAGAAGCCTGCGAAGCGCTCCGTAGAGGGTACCGGTGCTCAGCCGCACTCGGCCTCCGCTAAGCCTTTCAATGTCTCTTATCAGGGCATAGCCATGACGGGGCTTGTCCGCCAGACTCATCAGAATCAATAGGACCGGCTCGGTCAGCGGTTTGGCGTCTGCTGTTTCAGATTGTGACACGACATGTCGCATAACGGCATATTACAACCATCTCGAACCGCAGTCAAGCCGCTCGATAGCGAGCTGGCTGATAATCAGCATTGATGCGCGTTCTGTCGGTGAACGTCGGGAAACCGCGTTGCATTCAGGCCGGTGATGCAACCGTGCTCACCGGCATCTTCAAATCGCCAGTTGAGGGCCGGGTCGCTGCGCGCGGATACAACCTGGAAGGCGACAGGCAGGCGGACCTGACCGTGCATGGAGGACCCTGGAAAGCGGTCTATCTCTACCCGTCCGAACACTACCCGCACTGGACACAAGAACTACCCGGCATGGAACTGCCATTCGGGGTATTTGGTGAGAATTTAACGACTGAGGGCATAACGGAGGAATCCGCGCACATCGGCGATCAATTCCGGATTGGGTCAACCATCTTACAAGTTTCCCAGCCGAGAATGCCCTGCTTCAAACTCGCGCTGCGTTTCAGGCGAGCGGATATGGTGAAGAAATTCTGGAAGAGCGGCCTCTCGGGTATTTACTTCTCTATCGCGCACGAGGGCGAACTGGGGCGCGGCGATGCAATCGAGCAGGTACTTGCGGACCCCGACCAGGTGACGGTCGCCGAAGTAGTGCGGCTGTTCAAGCGCGAGACAACGGACCAAAATCTATTCCTGCGTGCTTTGCGAACTCCCCTCCACGGAAGTTGGAAGCAGGAACTTCGAGCCCGTTGGGCCGAAGCCGATTAAACTTGTCCGCCCTCTACCAGTACCTGACGCCAGCTCAATTGTTGAATTTTCTGCGTTTCTTCAGTCTAGTTAAATGATGGCCAGTTACAAGTCGTTCCTTCGAGGGCTGATTCCATTGCTGCTGACAGGCAGCATGGCAACGGCTGAGCCATCGAACATAAACGGAAGGTACATTGCCACTGCCTACTCGGTTTCCGGCAAAACAGCGTCGGGCGAATACACGCAGCGCCATATCGTGGCGGCGGATCCAACCATTCTGCCCATCGGTTCCGTTATCAAAATAAAGCACGCGGGCCGTTATTCCGGAGAGTATGTTGTGGCGGATACTGGCGTGAAGATTGTTGGGCGTAAGTTGGACATCTACATCCCGAGTACGCGAGCAGCCATGAAATTCGGCAGAAAGCGCGTAAGCATTCAAGTCGTCCAACTCGGGAACGGGACACACCAGGATGCCAAGCAGGCGGTTGATCAGGTGAAGCAGGACGTCAAGACAGACTTCAATAAAGGCATCGTTGGAAACGCCGCTACTGAAACGGATTGGGTGAAGCAGGGCGGTGCGAAAGCCGCGGGCGCGCAGGGTTCTTCCAAAACACAGGCGCCAGGCACAGACACGAATCCCCCTACCAGCAGACCGCCGCAATGAGCGCGCTGGCAGCGCGTCCGGCAAGCGATCTGAAATAATCAGGAATTCCATTTGAGGAGAAAATGCCGAAATTATCAGGGAAGAACGTACTAGTCACCGGAGCATCGTCGGGAATCGGGGAAGCCATCGCCATCCGTTTCGCTCAGGAAGGCGCCAATGTCGCGATTAATTACCACAGCGGAGCCGATCGTGCGGAAGAAGTGAAACGGAAGGCGCAAAAGGCGGGCACGCAGGCGAAAATCTCCGGATCAAAACACATTACAGTGAAGGGCGATGTATCCCGCGAGCAAGACGTCAAGGATATGTTTGACAAAGTGCTCAAGGAATTCGGAACTTTGGATGTTCTCATCAATAACTCCGGTATTCAAAAGCCTGCCGCGAGCCATGAGGTCGATATGGTCGATTTTGACCGTGTCATCGGCGTAAACCTCCGCGGGACGTTCATGTGCTCTCGCGAGGCAATCCGGCATTTTTTGTCACGTAACGCCGCTGGCGTGATCGTCAACAATTCAAGCGTTCACGAAATCATTCCAAAACCCAAATACGTACCCTATTCAATCAGCAAGGGCGGGATGGAGAACCTTACCAAATCGCTTGCCCTCGAGTACGCCGACCGCGGCATCCGCGTGAATGCGGTTGGCCCGGGCGCGATCGTCACACCCATCAATAACGCCTGGATCAACGATCCCAAAGCGCGCGCCGAGGTTCAGAGCCACATCCCTATGGGGAGGCCCGGCGAAGCCGATGAAATTGCGGGTGTGTTCGCTTTTCTCGCCTCCGATGAATCCTCTTACATCACCGGGCAGACCCTTTTCGCCTGCGGCGGTCTGACGCTCTACCCGGAGTTCCGTACCGCATGGTCATCGGGCGAATAGTTATTTCCCGGCGGAACTGGCAGCGGCCTTCGTTCCCTTCGTTGGGCCGCTGTCACCGTTACCGGACCAAGTACCCGTCAGCTTATTCTCTTCCAGCTTCAAATCGATATCGTAATCTTGATCCTGGTAGGTAGTCCGCAAGTGGACTTTCGTTCCATCGACCTTGAAGTCTTTTGCGGGACTCAGCCCGGCGTTTCCCTCAACGGTCGCATTGTACTTTCCATCATCGTTAGTGATGGATAGTGTCCACGGGATTTCATCCCCGTCCGGACTCGTCGAAATCATATTCCACTTGCCGGTCAGTTGACTACTCTGCTGGGCATAGCCCAGTCCCAGGCAGCAGATCATCATAGCAATACAGAAAGCGATCGGCCTTAGGCGAGAAGATGCGGTCATAGGGCTTTCACTTTATCAAAAGCAGCTATGGCTCCGGTACAAGCTGCGCCGCGGTCCCTTCATCTCGCACGTTATCCTAGACCTTAGAATGGCCTTACGGCTTATCGTCCTAACGCTGCTGGCGCTGTGCCTGTTAACCGCGCAGATCACTGTCACCTCCGCAGCTTTCGACCAGGCGGCTGACGGAGATTCGGAAGCGCCGCCCCCTGTCGCATGTCCGGCAGGAGCCCCGATTGGGGCGATTGAGCTGAGCGTGCAATCACCACAAAGCGCAGACCCGCTGCCCTTTCAGAATATTAATCACTTGAGCGAAGGCGACAAGCTTATTTACGCCCCTGTTCTGCGCCCGCATGAGAAACGGCCTGGGGAAATAGCGGTGGTCATGGTTCCTGCCAAACGCGATCCCAGTAAAAATTTGTTGATTGTGACCGATCCGAAATCCGCCGATAAGCCGCAGAGCTGGAAAATTCCGGAGACCATCTCACTGGCGGCTTTTGTGTACGGTCCTCAAGGTCTCAGCAGAAAGAAAGTCCAGGGATTTCTATCGCAGGACGATGTCCTGATTGCCCAACTTGCGGATTACGCCGAGAAAACCGCCCAAACCGAGGCTCTGATTGATGCGCTCGAAAACGGCGGCAGCTCCTCTGCAAGTGTTAACGCAGCGCTCACCGGATTCGCATCGCAATACGGTTTGGCGGTACAGCTCGATAAAACCGCGCCGCCCGGGTTGCAAGCCCAAACGTTGTTTGCGACCATGAATCCGCAGCTAGCTACATACAACCCGCTAGCCAGTTCGTTCGCCCAAAAAGTAGGTCAGACCGCCAGCGTGGCTACCGCGGCTGCAACATTGTTCTTTGGCAGCCCCATAGGACTAGCCGCGGGCGGCACAGCCATGCTGCTCGATCTGCGCGCCATCGCGTTTCCTGGAACGCAGTTTCGATCATCGTTCGCGCAGTCTCTTCCGTCGTTGAAAACCGATGTGAATCCTCTTGTGCAAAGGACATCTGCCCTAGCATTGTGTGGCCAGCGCGCGCCGGCGCCTCCCCACACCCGGGTCGCCTACATCTGGGCAAGCCGCATTCCCAATACTCCCTCGCCCTCTATACGCATCGGAAGCGCTAATTTCATCCCGCTTCATGAAAAGACGTCCGTCCCCGTCGAAGTCCCGGACATTCAATGGAAGTACTTGCAGCGCGCAAGGGACTGGACCTTGAACAGTGCCGAAGGCGCGCGCGTACCAGTGAAAATTCTAAAGCTAGGCAATCAGAAGTCACTTGAAATCGACCTCGGTCAACTGAAACTGAGTGCGGGCGCGTATCATCTCGCGGGCTATTGGGATTGGGCTCCCTTCGTAGCAAGCGGCCAGGTGAACGTGCGTCCTTTGAGTGATTTTAGTGACGCGAAGCTGGAGACGGGCTCTCAAGACAGGCTGATCGCCAGGACCGGCAAGATCCCGGTGACCCTGGCCGGCAGCGATTTCGAGTTCACAGACAAGGTGGAGTTCAAGAAAGTGGGCGACGAGTTCGCCACGGCCGAACCGCTCCGTTTCATCCTGCCGAAAGGACCTCGCGAGGGCCCGCAGACCCGCATGGATCTCCAGATCGACACGGCCAGTCTGGATCCCGGCAAATATGAGTTGCTCCTCTATCAGCAGGGCGGCAAGAGCCAGTCGGTCGATTTCCACGTTCTTCCGGATCCGCCTGTTATTGAAAACCTGCCCATTCTTGTCAATCAGGGTGCGGCCCAGCAACACTATGAACTGAAGGGGCGCCGTCTGAACCTGATTTCAAAATTAGAGGCGCCCGGAGCGGAACTGCATCTCGGTTCTGAGGCTCCAGCAGGTACCGAGCGAAACGTCACGCTGCAGTTGAAGTCGACCGCTCAGCCGGGAACCACATTCCCGTTACGGGCGTTTCTCTCAGATCGGACCTCGCCCATTACATTACCCGATGCGCTTCAGATTACCGGACCTTTGCCGGTCGTCGCCAGCTCGAAATTATCTTTGCCGGCCGGCATGGAAATCTCGCTGCTTCCGGCCGAATTTCCCGCCGGCTATACGCTGGGAGCCCTGCTCGATGTCAAAAACATTGAGCCGCGGAGTACTCTCGAACTGGCATGCGCCGATGGTGGCAGCCCGCGCGCATCCCTGCGCGTTGGCGAACAAACGCAAACATCCAGTCTGCAGCAGTTGTCGCAGGACGAACTATACTTGCTCTTCGATACCACCACTCTGCCCGCAGGATGTTCTCTACAAGCAGTGCTGGATAGCGGAAGGACCGGAGAATCCCAGCCGTTTACTCTAGCTCGCATCGTACGGCTGCCGCACATCGATTCGTTCGACATATTGAAAGGGTTAACGCAGAATGGCATGCAGCCCTATATGCTCGAAGGGCGCAATCTCGAAATGATCGACAAAGCCGGATGGGATGAGGCGGATGGTATCCAGATTACGAATTTGCCGGTGCCCATCCCGGGGCAGGGTCAGAAAGAAACCCTTGGCATCGATCTTCCAAATCCGCCGGCTCCGAAAGCGATGCTGCTGGTCTGGCTTCGCGGGGAGAGCAAGCCCAGGGCGACGAACATCACGGCCCCTCCGTCCGCTGCGCCGGCAATGCCGCCCGCACCTGCGCTGAATACCGTATCTCCGTCCGCTATTCCAACCCCGGGGTAATGGCGTGTGATCACCGCCTATATCCTCTGTTTCAACACAGCCCCTGTTGTGCTCTACTTTAATTACGATTGACGAATCTGCCCAATCTGCTGAGCCTTTTCCGGATCTTCCTGGTGCCGCTGCTGGTCGCCGCACTGGTACAGCAGAACTTTAGCATTCACTGGGGCAATCGGCTGCTGGTAGCCAACGACTTCTTTGCCTTGATTGTTTTTCTGGCAGCGGCCTTGACAGACCTTCTGGATGGATACCTGGCGCGGCGTTGGAAGCAGGTGACCACGGTAGGCACATTACTCGATCCAGTGGCGGACAAGCTGCTGATCTCGGCTGCTTTGATATCGCTCGTGGAAATCCGGCTGCTCCCCGGATGGCTGGTGATTCTGATTATCAGCCGCGAATTTGCCGTTTCCGGGCTGCGCAGCATAGCCGCCGCCGAAGGCTATCCCATCAAAGCAGGCGAACTCGGTAAATCGAAGATGATGTTTCAGGTTCTCGGCGTGGCCTTGGTTATGCTATCCATCCGCTGGTCTGCACTGCGCCCGTACGCATTGGCAGCTATGTGGGCCGTGGTGATTTTCGGGCTCGCATCAGCCGTCGACTATTTCCGCAAGTTCTGGCGGAAGGTAGATACCAGCATCAAGCTGCGGCGCCGCCACGAGCTCATTCTGATGGAACGGCAGAAGCGCCGTTTGCAAAGAGCGGAAAGAAAACGCGAGGCCCGTGAAACCGACCAGAGTGAGCCTATTCGCCATTCGGGCTGAATTGCGTCAGGCTAATGTGCGGCTCGGCCGGGAGTACCTCATAGGCATTTTTCGTAAATACAACCGTGCGAACCTGTCCGCGCGGACCAATGGCCCCCAAAGCTTTGCCGTTCAAAACTACATTCACTCCGCCCGCATTTCCTGTTCGAATTCGCACGTTTTCGCGCGCTTCCAGCACTTTTGTATCGGTTGCTTCGAGTATGCCGCTGAAGGTCTGCTGCCCATCCGCATTGATCGACAGCCAGGTCGGCTCGATGGCAGACAATTCAATCCGATAAGCGCCTTCAGCTTCGGAGGTAACTGAGTCCGCCGCAACACGCGGAGACTCCGCTGGCTGGGGCGCAGCCTTGGCTACCGGCAGTGCAACGGCTTCTGAAACTCTCGCTGCGGCTGCCGGAATCATTCCTTTGCCCGCGGCCTTCACCATCGAGGCAGGTCCCGCCAACCCTTTCTCACTTCCCGGCAGACTCGACCGGAAGCTATGCAACGAAGCCTGAAAGCTCGATCGTGAATTCTGCCACATCGCGTACACAGCCGAGCAGGCAACCATCATCACAATCAAAGATGCCATTGACAACAGCCACTTGAAATTTCGTGCGCGGCGAATGGGCAAGGCGTTTACTCCCGGGGACGAACTGTTACCCTGCCCCGGTATCAGGGGTTCTGGCATGGTGTTTGCAGCCGCCTGTACATCGCTCGCGAATTCGCTGTCGTTCAATTTCAGCTCTTCTGCGAACTGTCGTACAAAACTTCGATAGAAGAAAGGAGACCCTAATTTCTCCACCTCGTCGGCCTCAATGGCCCGCAAGTTTTTGATAGCAATGCGAGTACTAGCACTGATATCCTCTACGGAGCGTCCTAGCTCCAAACGCGCTTCACGGAGTCTTTGTCCGACTGACTGCATAAATCCTTAGGCGACCCATCGCTGTCCGCTGCAAAGTTATAATACAACAGCCCTTGCACTACGGCCCTGGGCAGTTCTCCTTACCGAAATTAACCGGAACTTTGGAACCTTTTCTGTTCGGGCAATGTACAAGCCTAATCGACTCAATTCGCTTCGAACTTTAACTGAAGTGCTGCTTTTAACCCTGGCTTTCTTCCTGGTACTCTCTCCCGCTCTTTCGCAGCCTGCCCATATCAACTCTTCCGCCTCGCCGGTCTTCCATGCCTCCGCCGCAATGGCATACACGCGCCGGGCTACTTCTTTCGGCGAGCGGCCTTCGGGTTCCCCGGCCCTGGTACATCTCCGCGAATGGATCATCTCTGAACTCAAGCCCCTCGGTGCTCAACTCACTGTAGACTCATTTACCGGAGAAACACCTGATGGTCCCATTCCAATGGCCAACATTATCTTGAAATTTCCCGGCGAGTCCGGTAAAGCAGTGGTTATCAGTGGTCACTATGACACTAAGAAAATTCCGATGGTGCATTTCGTGGGAGCGAATGATGCCGGCTCTTCCACCGGTTTTCTCGTCGAGTTTGCCAAGGCTGTCTCCGCCATGAAACACCAGGATGATCTGTATATCGTCTTCTTCGACGGCGAGGAGGCTGTGCGCCGAGAATGGACGGACGCTGACAGCAGGTACGGCAGCCGCCATCTGGTCGCAAAATGGCTCGCGGATGGAACTCTTCCGCACATTAAGGCGCTCATCAATATCGACATGATCGGCGACAGGGATCTGGATATTTCAGATGACGAGAACTCGTCGCAATCTCTAAAGGAGATGGTGTGGCACATCGCGGGCAGGCTCGGCGACGCGAAATACTTCCGTCATGATCCCGCGGCGATTGATGACGATCACAAGCCTTTTGTGGATGCGGGCGTAAATGCCATCGACATCATCGACCTCGATTATGGGCCGAACGGCAGCTACTGGCATACGGCGCAGGATACGCTAGACAAGCTAAGCGTTCACAGCTTTCAGATTGTTGGCAATGTCGTTCTAGATCTGGTGAAGCAACTCGAAGCAGAGAAGGATTGAGTTAACGTTTTTAGGCGGTTGTATCCTGGGCCGATTTCCGCCAATACTGTCACCTTCAAGGCAGCGGAAGACGGCGATTCGGCGTTCGGAAGAGCGGGCTCGGCCCGGATTACCGCGACAAGCAGCGCGTCTAGCTCCGCAGCCGAGAAACGGATCTCGGGTACCTGTGATGAGACCAGCCGCCGCCATGAGAGGCGTCCACGCTCATACCCGGTGATGAAATATCCAGCATCTTGCAAACGCGGAGATCACGCTAGATCGTTTCGCGCCTTGTCCGAAATTCGGCCGCAAGCTCATGCACGGTCGGTCTGCGCCCCTGGCCAGCACTCGGAGGAGTGCCAGAATGCGCACGATCTGTCGCTCGCGCCGGTTCGGGCCGATCTTCAAGGCCCGTTTAGCATCAGCAGGTTGCGTTTTGGACAGACGTGTACGCATCTCCGTTCATATCGACCACTCGGGTATGGAACTTTCCTCGGATATCCAGCCCAGTACGGAACTGAACCCGGCTGTGACACTGGATCGCACAGTGGAGCCGTATCTTGTACGCAATCCCGCTTGCCGAGTTTCGCTTCGATTGAATACTTATGCAGATGATCCAAATGGACCGTACTCGACACTGTCGCATTTGTTCGTACGATCTGGATAATTTGTCGCTCGCCGAATTATCGGAGCGGGCGGGAGTGCCGCAGCGTACTATCCGGTTTTACATTGCTCAGGCGCTTCTGCCCAGCCCGGTACGATCTGGCCGGCTGGCCGCATATAGTGCCCAGTTGCGTTTGCTGGATCGGATTAAGGCGCTGCAGGCGAAAGGAATGACGCTCTCGGAAGTGGCGTTCGCGCTTTCGCCGGACCGCAGGCATCGGGAGCTGGCCGAGCCCGTCGCGTCGCTGGAATATGAGCTATTGGACGATGTCGTCGCGCGAGTTAGAAGCGGCATTGCTCCATGACGTCACAGATGATTCGGAATGTGCTTGCCGAAGCAGCCGCAAAGCTGCAAGGCGAGCAGGAGGAGAGGGAGACAGAATGACATCCTATTTCGCGCCACTATGTGCAAACAGCGCCGCGCCGCTGAAGCTCGACATGCAATCACTTTTTTTATCCGGGCGAGTTCTTCCGTTCTGAGCGAAACTGAGCGTCACGCACGTCTTCCGTCAAGCGAGAAATCGACGCTTCCAGCATTTCTTCGATGCCGGGCTGCCATCCGCCATCAGCACGAGACTCAGCCCGGATGCTTTCGAGTGTGGGCGGCGGCTGCTGAGATCGGAGCGGCGGCCCGCGGGTAGGATATTTAGGGCCAGAACCAGCGGCCCCGCCCAAGAGAACGAGTTTAGATATTCGCTCAGGAGCAGCCAGCGCGAAGACAAGAGCCTAGTATCCGCCTATGGAAGATCCGGCGACGGCCGCCTTCTTTAGCTGGAGCGTATAGAAGAGGCTGGTTATGCAGTATACAGCCTGCTGGCGGATCGGGACCCCCGGTGTAATCGAGTTTGTCGCTCAATCCGCATTCCGGACGATCGGGAGCATAAACGAGGAAATCATTTTGCAGCGAGCCGATCAGGGATGCAAATTGAGCGGCCATCGCACCGCCGCCGTGGATCATGACGAGCGGCTCGCCTTTCCCGCCTGCAGAACCCGTAACGTGACCGCCGGCTTTTGCAAATGGACGAAAGAGGATCGGGCATCGACGCGACATGCGGCGAATAAGCGCTCTTCTGCGCGCTTGTACTCTTTGATCTCCGGACCTGTGGGCGCGGGGCTGCCGGCGAATCCGTTCGAGATGAAGTTTGCGGCCAGTGCCGTGGCGAGCTTGCCAGAAAAACTGCGGCGAGTTGGCTGATGCAGTCTCATATCAAAATTGAGCGCCTTCGAGGGCTGGCCCCAGAAGTTCCATTCCGCAATCCCGAAACAGGTTATTGATCCGCTGCACGTTTTCTCGCTCTTCAGGCGAAAGAAGATAGAGGGCGTCAAAAAACTCCTCGAGACGGCCCGACGGCTGCACCAAAATGAGCATACGCGCATCTGATGCGCTCATGCTTCGCCAACGGTGTGGTATTTTCCTCGCTCCGAGCAGACTCATCCCGGCGGACAGGCGGTACATCTCGCCTTCCAATTCGAAAGGGAAGTCTCCGTTGAGGACCCAAAACCACTCTTCCTGGCTGTGGTGCAAAATGCAATGGCACGCCGAAATGCGGTGGAACGACGGCCTCGAACATCGACCAGTTCCCTGCGGTGTCTTTCCCAGAGATCTTTGTCCAGGCTTTCTCGACGGAAGTTATCGGTTCGCCCCAACGACTAACGTTTGAGCCTACTATAATGACCCCTCCCGATTCTGCCCTTGTGCATTTCGCATCCAATGATTGTGGTGAAACTGCTGCAGTCTTGCGCAGCACCGCTTGCTGTTCTTTGCTCATCTAGATCTGTATCCTTGATGCGGCCGCCTTCAGTGTTTGAATCGTTGCTTCCAGCGCGGGCTAACCGTTACGCTGCCTATCACTGCACAAAACATGCGTTGATCGGTTTCAGGTTCTCCGGTTGCTGAATGACTGCTCTCAAAAGACGAACACCGCTCACTGCTTTTGCCAGTATTCGTCCATGACGATCGTTTTAGCGTCGGGGGTCTGCGCAGAAAAGCGGCTGATCTGGGTATTGCCGTCATCACTGACCGAAACGGAACGTCTCGCAGCCTCCCTTCCGGATTTCATGTAAATAATTTCGTGATGAAGCCGATCAGCGACCTTTTCAACGGCTTTGTCAAAGAAATCGTGTTTGGCCCGGAGGATTACCCTGGATCTCAAGATCACCCGAGCGAAGCGGCTCAATGACTTTCAGGTGAATAGGTGAGCCATCCTCGAATTCTCCAGTTATGGTGAGAATTCGTTTGCCGCCCTCAAGTACAGCATTTACGGTCGCGTCTTTTGGAACTTGGGTATTTTTGTAAGTCGATCTGGCGACATCCAACTTCCAGGTTCCGACGAACGGATCGCCCGCGGCCATCGATGTAGCCGCTGCTACGGCGATGAGACACAAAGCTCTAATGGGATTGTTCATATTGTTTCCTCTCTAAGAAATTTGTTGGTCAGCTATTTATCAAAGCCCTGGAATCGCCGTCCCGATCTGGTCTGGCAGCTCTGAGACGCGTTTGCGTGCAGGCCGCTTCCCTGAATATCCGATTGCGGCACTGGTTCACTTGAATCCGGAAGTCAGAAAAGGGGTCCGCATGATCGTTTCCGTCCGAGGATTCTACTGGCCTTTGAACATCTTGACGACGGGCGGCCCCACGATCTCCATGTCGTGGGCTCTGAAGAGCTCCTGGAAATTTTTCATCGGCGGAGCTTCTCCACGAGCGAACAGCGGGCCAAACCGGAGTTTTGAGCTGGCGAAAGAAATCCTCCATAGTGCCCGCGGGCTGCCAAACACTCAGGCAACCACCAGCTCCTGGTGGAAAGGCAAAGCTATGCGGGACTCCGCGCGGCCCGAAGATGAAGTCCCCCGTTCGCGCTTCGCACTTCTCGTCTCCGACCTGGGAATGTTCCGGTGCCGCCCAGGATGTACCACCACTCATGCTGATGATGGTGAATGTGGAGCGGCACGGAACCGCCTTTGCCGTGCCCGTCACTAAGGCCACCGGCAACAAGCATCGCGCCATTTGTATCTTCCGCTGACAACAAAGTGTCTAGTGTGTCCGCAAGACGGCTCTGGCCGCTTCTGAGACAAAAGCCTTTCCGCCTTTCGGGCAACTCGGCCGCTTGTGCCGCCAGCGTTGCCGCGAAGCTCATCACCACTGTTTCAATCGCATTCCGGCGGTTCATTTGGTTTTTGTTGAGTTATCGCTGACGGAAGCCGAAGTGACCTCGGTCGCGTGCTGGCTTTACCAAGGGTCGCGGCGGAGGAGCGAAGTCGTTTGCTAACTCCGCGTCATCCACTAAGTCGTACTTGCAGTCGCTGCGTCACGGAGGATTTTCGTCGCAAGGCGACGCCGCAAACAATCCGACAAAGTAAGCTTTGCAGTTTCTGTTCATGGCTCTCAGTCCTTTATTTCGCAAATTTCAGGAACAGCTTCGAATCCGGAGTCTCTGCGCGAGTGAAATCAGCTATCTATCAAAGCCGGGGAATCGCCGCCCCGATCTGGTTCGCCAGTCCTGAGGCGTGTTCTTTCGGGAACCGCTTCCCTGGATGCCCGACTGCGGCATTGCGGTAGTCGGCGCCTGATGGGTGGTATCCGTGACCATTTCGTCCAGATGGTTCTCGCAACCATCCATTGAGGCATGATTTCGATCGCAAGGAATCAGCAAGACGGCGTGAACATCACCGCTTAGAGTCTGGGCCTGCCCTAAACCTTCCCCGCGCTCGTTGATATTCGTGGCGTTCGTGATGCTTAAGTCCGATCCGGGCAGCAGCAACTTATTCAGGTCAACAATGGGGCCGCCTTTTTCCCAAAGCCAGCCGTGGCTCACCTCGCCGCCGCAAGTGACGACGGATTGTCCCACGACCTGTCCCTGAAGATTGATGTAGAAGGCCGTGCTGCACTGATCGCCGTCCGGCGTGCCCAGATCCTTCATGGAGCCATTTCGCCACAGGAACGCATGATGTGCATGGCTGGATATGGAGAAGTCGGCTCGCCCGACAACTTCACCGAAATCGTTGATCCAAGACGCTGCTGAGTTCGCGCCGCCCAGGGTCTGAAGATCCGTGAGTACACCGTCGTGCCACAAGAACGCGTGCTGGTTCTGGTCCCCGGTCAGGTTCATCTGACCGACTACTTCGCCCCGATTGTTCAAGGCGTTAGAAATTCCGAATGCACCCCCTAAATCTCCTAAGTCAATCATCTTTCCGCAGCGCCACAGGAATGGATGAATGGTGGGAAGACCGCCGGTTGCAGTGTGGGGCGTTTGATCTGTGGCGGAAATTCCGGCGACCTCCCCGGCTTCGTTGATTTCCTGCCCGAGCCTGTTGGTGCCGGTGCCCAGAGTTCCGAGATCATTCATTACGCCGTTCTCCCACAGAAATGCGCGCACCTGTGTGGCTGCAGGGAGAAAATAAAAACCGCCCATCAGATTCGCAAGAGGATCGGCTATGTCGTTCAGCGCAGCTCCAGTTACCTGGCCCCGCTTGTTTACCGAAGTAGCAAGGCTGTTGTCCCCTCCAAGCGTGCCCAGGTTCGTTATTCTTTGCCTATCCCAAAGAGTTGCAAGTTGTTGTGGCTGACCCGTTAGAGGATCTACTGCTCCGGTTTGCGAGAAGCCCACCGCCGCGGTTCCGGTTGCGTCAATCCAGTTCACAAAGCTGGACCACTCGCATGTCAGGCAGCGTTGCTGCCGTCCTTGCGGGGGATTGGCCGGGAGTGCGCCCAAGTCAGTAAGTTGGCCGCCCTCCCAATGAAAGGCGTGCGCAACCATGCACTCCGGCAAAAAGCAGACTGGGGAAAGGGATCGGGGATGGGTAGTTCTGACCCGCCCACTACAACAGGCCGGTTGGTGAGATCAACTTCTGTCGGTAAAGGATTTTCGACATAGGTGGCTGGACCGCCCAACGTCCCCAGGTCAATCAATTTATATCTGTGATGTTGATTCCCGTGTTGGTCCGGCGTCTGTTGCGCGAAAGCGGATGTGGCCGTCGCCAGAACGCAAATTAGAGCAAGTTTGTATTCATGTTTCTTCTTCCTTGCGTGCTGAAATACTTCACTGTGCACTCGCAGAGTTCGCCGTCGGATCCGGTATTGGGATCATTACGCGCTCTGCTGAAATGAGCCAGCCACGGTCTTGCTTGAACATCACCAGCGTCATCAAGCCTTTTGGCGCCGGGTTTATGGTTGAGCCCTCAAATGCGAAAGAAGCGTCCACGATCGCAACATCGGGACGCACAAACCGGATGCTCTTTAGCGCGTAAATGAACTTTGCGCTTTTGAAGATACCAGCGAATTCTTTTTCCGACTCCTGCTTCAGGGCGGCCCGACCAGTAAACCGGTTGCCAGGAGGGATAACAACATCAGCGTCTTCGGTATAGAAATGGTTTACGTCCGCGGCTGAGTGCCGAGCCCATGCATTTTCCATTCGCGATATCGTGTCCCGAAGCGCCTGTTCATCCGCGGCTGAACCGGGGGAAGCTCCCATGACTGGCAGCCTAAGCATAATAATGAGCGCCATTGCCGGGGCATAAACACGCGTAAGGATGTTCAGTTTCATGACATACTCCTTTTGTTCAATTCTTCGGATGTGACCCGTTAGGAAAAGGGCTTATATGCAGTAAAGAGCTATTCAGCGGGAGCGTCACTACCTGTCCAGGTAGGTTCGATATGGGAAAGATCGGCGGCTCAGGTCAGAGGGCGATTTTCTCGGATTGTCCGATGCCCAGCGACGGTGAGCTAGAATCCCAAAGGCGGCTTACGCCGGACGCCAAACTCAACTTTCAAGTCAGGAGGCTCGCCATGAAGCTGTCGGTTTTCTGCGGAGTGAGCGTTGATGCGTTTCTTGCCGGCCCGAACCACACGCTCGATTTCCTGGATGTTGGTGAGCAGGAGCCTCATGGTTCGAAGAATTCTATGGCAGTGTCGATGTGGTTGTTATCGGACGCAAAACGTTCGAAGTCGTGCTTACCTTCGGGGAATGGTCCTATGGCAAGAAGCCGGTCTTCGTGCTGAGCAGCCGTCCGCGTCGATTTCTCATCGGTGAAAGGCGGGGTTGTCGAACAGATGTCCGGCCAACCGTCCGACATTGTAACGCAGCTCAAATCCCGCGGCTTCAAACATGCTTACATAAACGGCGGCATCACCATTCAGCGATTTCTGGCGGCCCGACTTATTGAGCGATTAGTGATTACACGCGTGCCAGTACTGATCGGAGCAGGCATCCCGTTGTTCGGTCCAGTGCCGAGCGACATTACCCTTCGCCACATTGCGACGCGCTCCTATGCCGGCGGTCTGGTACAGAGTGAATACGAGCTTGGCCCTGCGTTCCGCACTGGGGATCGGACAACGGGCAGGCTGACCTCACAAGTGCCCCCGTAGCTGTGACCCGCTTAGAGTATGGCTCTGATCGTTTTTCTCCGAGGTATGAACGTTGGCGGACACAGGACGTTTCGCCCAAGCATCCTCGCAAAAGGGCTGAGCGACTATGATGTCGTGAACGTCGGGGCCGCAGGAACACTTATCGTTCGCAAACCTGGACCTGAAGCAGAGTTTCGTGCCGAACTGGTCCGGAAGCTGCCATTCAAGACGGAAGTCGTGCTCTGCGACGGTCGCGATCTTATCCGCCTGGAGATGGAGAGCCCCTTTGGAACCGAGCCCGCACGCCCCGATATCGTTCGATTCGTGAGCATCCTATCGGGACCCAGCCGTGGCTCGGCTGACATTCCATTCAGACTTCCGCCCGACGGGGAATGGTTCGTGCGCATTATTGCGTCGAAAGATCGGTTCGTCTTTGGAGTTTATCGTCGCCACATGAAGACGATCGGCTATCTTGGCCAGATCGATAAACTGTTTGGTGTACCGGCGACCACACGTAACTGGAACACAATTCTTGCAATTGTGCGGATCTTGAAACCCCAGCAGAAGGGCGTTGTTGATTAGAGCTTTACTGGTTTTCGCGCAGCCTCAGTGAAAAATGGCGGATGAAAAAGACCTGCCGAGCTTGCTTTGAGAAGGCTTAATGTATAAGCCCGTCGCGCAGAGCTTGGCAACCGCTTCCGATTTGGAATGCACCTGCAGCTTCTGGTAGACATGGCGCATGTGAAAGGAAACGGCGTGAACGGTTACACTCAGCTCCGCGGCGGCCGTTCTGTAATTGTGGCCTTGCACGAGTAAGTTCAATACGCGTAATTCATAGGGCGTCAGACCATGTTCGGCATGCCTGGGCGGCCTTATTTCGCGAAAGATGGATAGAACTCGACGCGCGATTTCGGGCGACATCGGTGCGCCTCCAGCAGAGACCTCCCGGATGGCTTCGAGCAAACGTTCGGCCGGCGTCTTTTTCAGGAGGTAACCGCAAGCTCCCGCGCACAACGCTTCAAATACCCGCTCGTCATCGTCATAAACCGACAAGACGAGTAGTTGTATAGCTGGATGCTGCTGATGAATGATACGAATCCCATCGACGCCCGACATGCCGGGCAATCCCAAATCGATCAAAGCTACTTGGGGCGCATAGATGCCGACGTTCGGGATAGCTTCTTCCATGCTGCTGAAGACCCCGCCCACGTCAAAGCCATCGCTCGCCCCAATCAGGTTACAGAGGCCTTCGCGGATTTCGCGCCGATCTTCAACAAGCGCTACGCGGATGAGGTCGGCCATTCTCTATTCGAGCTTCTACATTAACGGTTTCGTAAGACCGCGTGACTACTCATTCAGGTAGCTTCCGGTGAAGAATGGTGAAACGAGCCTTTTTCAGCGGGATACGAAGATGCACGATTGTTCCTTCCTTCTCTCCGGCAATCCACTCGACATTTCCCCGCAGTTGCGCGGTCCTGTACCGAATCGTCTGCAAGCCGTTACCGGGCTTAATGCCGGGCGCCAGTCCTTTCCCGTTTATCGGTTATCCGCATGTCCAGCCATGCCCGCGAAATGACAATTTCAATCCGGATTTGAGTGCAGCCTGAATGCTTGACTGCATTGTGAATCGCCTCTTTGGCGATCAGGTAAATATCATGGCGGACCCCCGAATCCGCCCTGCGGCCGCTTGCCCTGTCTGCAGTATCGAACTGCAAGGCGATTTCCCGAGCGGAACAGGCCTCGCTTGCGTAGTAGCGAATGCGCTGCAGCAATTCGCCGACTGAGTCACGCCGTGGATTAACCGTCCACACAATATCTCCGATGCTGTCGACCAGAGCGCGGGAGGAGGCGGCGATACGATGCAGAGCTTCTGTCCCTTGCACGCCGACAGAATTATTGCGGAGTGCAATGTCGCTCCAGATCGCGATTTGGGAGAGGCCCGAGCCTACATCATCATGCAGATCGTTGGCGATGCGTGCCCGAACCCTGTGGACGGCCAGGAGCTTCGCAATCCTGTAGCGATAAATTAGAATGATCAGAAAGACAGCCGACGCGAATACGGCGCACTGGAACCACCACGTCTGCCAAAATGCGGGCATGACGCGCAGGTTCAGAACCACTGGCGCGCTACGCACGGAGCCGTTCGAACCGACAGCACGGATCTGAAGCCGGTATGTGCCGGGGGCGAGGCCGGCGAAATTTACAACGCGATCTGCAGAGGGACTGCTCCAACTCAACCCAGATCCACCGAGTTCGTACTGAAAGCGCAGTGGGCCGGCTGATCCGAAGGCAAGATCTGCAAACGTAACCTGAAAGAGATTTGCGTCAGGTTTCACTTTGATATTACTTACTTCCACCTCACCCAGTTTCGATATCGGCCAAGGCCGCCCGGCTACTCGCAATCCGGTCAGGCGCAGAGGAACCCAGTCGCGCACAGGTTGATTTGCCGGTTGAAAGCGTACCAGGCCGTAGTGGGTACCGAACCATAAGACGCCATTTTTGTCACAGTGCGCGCTCAGAATGGCTTCAGTAGGCAAGCCGTCCTGCATTCCGTAATGCCGCACACGTCCGGTGGCCGGATCCAATTCATCTAAGCCATGATCGGAACCGATGTACAGCCTGCCATTTCTGCCCTCGGTGAGACAGAAGAGGTGATTACCGGTGATTCCCTGCGCCGCGGTGTAGCTCTGAAGCCGCCATACTGTGTCACCTGGGTGTTCTATGAAACTGAGGCCTGAAGTGGACGTGATCCACAGCCGGCCCCGATCATCGAATAAGATGTCGCTGACAACACCCGGGACCGGGGAGTCCTGGTTGAAGATCTTTAGTTCCCCATTCCGGTACCGGCCGAGTCCCGGATCGAACCACCATCCCATCCAGAGGTTTCCTGAAGAGTCAGTTGCTAACTGGCTGGCGCTATTGCCGCGGCACATATGAGAAAACTGCTGCGTTTTCCTGTGCCATCGAGTAATTCCGCCGCCCATTGTGCCTATCCAGATGTTGCCGCCGGTGTCTTCCGCCAAGCGAAACACATCATTGCTCGGCAGGCCGCGGCCTTTGGAATACAAGAATGAGGGTTTGGTATTCGGAAGCTGGGTCAGTTTCGCGCCAGGATAACGAAACAGCCCCTGTTCGGTAGCGATCCACCATTGACGCGTATGATCCTGGAGAACGATCTGGCGTTCTCCCCAACCGGGCCTGTCGAGGTTCTCGGGATAAGACGGCACAAACGGCGAGAAGCGGTCGCCTTGAAGCAAGTGCAAAATCGGCCCGCGATACCGCCGGGTGATAGCGCGATCGGGGGTATCGATTCGCCTGACCACGAGCAGATGATGGTCCTGATCTTCGAAAACATCCCGGATCAGCAGCGATTGGAGCCCATCGCTTTTCCCGAAACGCCGGATTCCGTTTCGCAGTAACCGGACAACCCCGTTGGTCTCCGTCCGGACCCACAGCGCACCTTGTGAATCTTGGGCCATTCCGTAGAGTCCGTGCTGAATCAAGCCCTGTGTATCTGCATATCTGACGAACCGCGGCTCCGGCGCATTCTCGTCCCAACCCGTCAGGCCGTGTTCCGTCAGCCCCCATAGTTTTCCGTCCGTTGATCGAAACAGGTTTTGGATAATGTGGCTACTGAGGCCGTCGCGTTCGGTCCAGGTTTTTTCGATCGAGAAAGACCTGCCGGGACCGATTCGAAGCCGATGCAACCCGGCCCAACTCCCTACCCAAATGCGTCCCCTTGCGTCGATCAACGTCCCCTTGCGTCGATCAACAAGGAAGAGATACGCCCCAGAAGCCGCTCCGAACTGAAGCCTTGAGGCTCTGTTCCGTCCTGGATTCGATAAAGCCTTCCCAAAAAGCTTGCCCAAATGACGCCCGAGGACTCCTCTGTGATGGCGGATATGGCCGCATCGCCGCCGGGCGCGGGCTCGATCGCTATTCTCGTGAAATGCGGAACTTTCTCCAGCGGATTGAGCACAAACAAGCCGTGAAGCATTCCACACCAGATACGTTTACGGTGGTCCTCAAAAACTGCGGATACAGTCTTCGGAGTGGGTAAGTCATATAACGTAAATTCTGCGGCTTGGCCTTGCGCGCCTCTCGGCTTATGCCTGGGCCGGAAATGACACAGGCCATGGTACGTGCCCAGCCAGAAAGTCCCGTCTCGCGCTTCGAGCAATGATGTTATGGCTGTTGACGGAATCCTTCTTTAGCAGTGAACGTGACGAATTGATAGCCATCAAAGCGAGTGAGCCCGTCGTTGCTGGCGAACCATAAAAAGCCATGTGAATCGGCAAGAATGTCGGTGATGTCGTTGACCGGCAATCCATCCTGAACCGTATAGGCACGATGGCAATTGCTCGGCGTGCAGGTAGAGGCTAACGAGGCTACCAAGCAGAAGTAAATAGCGAATTCCCGGTGGCCACGAGAACAGTTCGCGTATTTTAACGCGCTTCGATTTTATCTGTAAGGGTGAGCGAAACTCACTGTTGCAGCTAAGGGGCTTTTTGAATTTTGCCGTTGCGGATGCAAGACGTGCACGCGCGCACGCGTTTGCCGGCGCCATTGACAAGGGCATGAACCGTTTGCAGATTCAGATTCCAGCGGCGCTTACTGACGTTATGGGCGTGGCTGATGCGATGCCCGAATTGCGGCCCGCGACCGCAGATTTCACAAACTTTTGCCATAGGTACACACTTCCACTCAGGCCTAACTGAGCAGTAAAGTTCTACTCTAACACAGGCTACTTCCGAGAGCCGGCCGGACCAGGACGGGTTGCGACGACCATCGATTCGAGTGGGAGGCCATCGCGAACAACGACCTTGACAAGGACTTCCCAATCGGAAGGGAAGGTGCTGCCGGAAGCCGCGGCGCGAATGGTCTGACGCACCGCATTCATCTTGTAGGGATTGGCCAGAAACTCGCCAGCCGCGGCGGTTCCCGCACTGGATAGTCCGGCTAACAGGAGAGTCTCAAAGCTATAGGGCGTGGTCAGCTTTTGGATCAAGGCGTAGTCGGTGGAGGGGTCGGCACGATAGATGGCCTGTTCTCCGGGCAGCGGGCTGGCATTCACGATAGAATTCGCCACAATGCTAAAGTTCGGTTTAGCATCCTTCTCATAGCTCCAATCATTGCTTTGGGGTCCGCCAAGCAAAATCAGGTCCTGCTTCTCTACGTGATCCCAATTGAGAAAGCGGCCCTCGGTCAGATGCACGCGGCGGCCGAGCAGATCCATGAGACGACCGGTATGAAAAGCAGCGACAGCCTCACCGATGCCGGTGTAGCCTTCCCGCGTGATATGAAGAAACTGAAATGGCAGGTTGCGGTCACGTTCCTTCAGCATGGGGCTCAAGCTGCTTCTCAACTCTTTGGGAATCGGGATGCTGATTTGTGGCTTATCCGCCGGGTCGGTGCTGGAGTTAGACACAAAATAGGTCATGATGCGGGGATTACTGAGGACCAGCAGAGCATCGCGGCGCGGGTTGACCCCAAGCTCGCCGAGGAGATCATTGTAAATAGAGAAATCCACAGGAGCAGAAGCGGATTGATGCAGACCGGCCAGGAATACAGCGCGCTGCTTCCGGAGAGGCGAGTTCAGAGCCTGCCACAAAATGATGAGGAGTGCCGCCGCAAGAGCGCCGGTCAGCACAGGAACGAGCCATCCTCGCTGCGTTACGGAGGCGATGGGTCGAACCAAGAGCTCCGTTTGCGCCTGTTCGCGGGGAACGAAGACGGGCGAGTAGCTTCCTTTGGGGATCTCGATGATGATGGGTTCATCATGGCCGTCTGCGGCAAAATAGGCCGCCAGCCTCTTTCGTAACTCCCGAGCCTCGACGCGAACGATATTGTCTTCGCTCGGAATATAATCCGGCTCGCGGCCGAAGACGCGGACGCCGATCAACTGGGCACTCAGGTTTTCCGGCTTACCCAGAAGTGAATTCTCGCAAATATAGAGGAGAAAGCCGCGCAGCTTCGGACCTTTCGAGAAAAACTGACTCGAAGCGACACGCTGAACGAGCTGCCAACGTGGATCCAGAGGTGAGCAGGGCGTAATGATTTCGGAATGCAAGGCCCTCATCGGACGGACCAGCAATTATCAAGCAACATCCGCAAATCGGAAGATATTAGGATACACCAAGCCGAAAAAACGCCGGCTTACCTACTGCTTACGCGGCTACTTACCGTTAACTTGCTTGCGTTTTCGAGCGCTGCTTGCGAGACTGCTTCCAACTCGGGTAGGGAGCACGTGTGAAAGGGCGGGCGCTGAAGCTTGACCTCGCAGCTCGCAATTCAGGTGAGGGCAGAATGTTACGCAGAGTAGCGATTTTGGCAGTGGTGTTCCTGGCGCCTTGCGTGGCGCAGGATTACCGGGCGACCGTGCAGGGTGTCATTACAGACTCCAGTAATGCCTCGGTGGCAGGGGCCCAAGTGATTCTGTTGAATGTAAAGACAGGTATTTCTAAAACAGAGCCCAGCGGCGGGCACGGTGAGTACCGGTTTGCTCTGGTGGAACCCGGGATTTATAAAGTGACAGCAGAGCTAAGCGGGTTCAGCAAAGCAATCGCTGAAAATGTGCGCGTGGAGACGTCAGGCGACGTCACCATCAATCTTACGATGCAGCCGGGAACCGTATCGCAATCGGTGATAGTGACGGCCAATCCAGTGGAGCTGCAGTTAAACACGAGCTCGAAGAGCCTGACGATCACTCACGAACAGTTGGCGAATCTTCCCGTACAGGACCGGAGTCCGTTCGCGCTTACGCTTTTAGATCCTGCCGTACAGAACAACTATCCTGCGTCGTCCACTCCGTTTCATATGTGGCAGGCCACAGAGATGGATTTCGGCGGCCGGACATCACGTCAGAACGATGTGCTGATTGACGGCTCGCCGGTGCAGATCGGCCCGAAGGGATCCTATACGCCAACCATCGATGCCACCCAGGAGATGGTGGTGGAACAGGTGGCGGTGGACGCGGAGTATGGCCACACGGCGGGCGGGGTGATCAATATCGCGACGCGGCAGGGTACAAACGATATACACGGGAACGCATACTACTACGGCCGCAATCCCGATTTGAATGCCGCGACGAATGCCCTGACTCATACTCCGAGCGTGGTTCGGAACAACATCTGGGGCGGCACCTTGGGCGGCCCTATCAAGAAGAACAAACTATTCACGTTCGGTAGTTATGAAGGCTGGAAGAGCACCACGCCATTCACTTCGACGTATACGCTGCCTACGGCGCTGGAACGGACCGGGGATTACTCGCAATCGCTGAATATCCTGGGCGGGCTCCGAACCGTATACGACCCATACAGCACTCAATATGACTCGACGACTGGTAAGGCGACGCGAACTCCTTTTCCGGGAAATAAGATTCCGGCAACCAGACTGGACCCGACCGCCACGAAGATGATGGCGGACATTTGGCAGCCCAACTTCGCTCCATCGAACATTGCGGGCGCCAACAACTTCCGCAAAATAGTTGGACTGGGGACGGACTACTGGAACGTTTCTGACCGGACCGACTGGGACGTAAACGAAAGGTTAAGAATCTTCGGGCGGTACAGCGAGTTCAACGCGACGAACGCACTGCCTGACTACACGGGCATCAAATCGCCGGCAGCGGAAAACGGGCAGGGCGGAGTCATGTTTTCACGCAACATAGCTGCCGATGGCGTGTACACGTTTAATGCAACGACAGTGGCCGATTTCCGATTCAGCTATGCGGCGTTTAACGACAATGCGGATGCTCCTCAGAACGTTATTGGAGCGAGCGGCCTGGCTAATTTGTGGCCAAGCAACTGGTATCAGCCGTATTTGAGCCAATACGGGGGAAACAGTTACTTTCCCACGCTCAGCATCGGGCCGACTACCGGCAATTTGAACCAGTTCGGGGTCGGGAATCTCTATTTCCAGGAGCCGCACAGCTATAATTTCAGCGCCAAGCTCGCGAAAACGTGGGGCGCTCACGGCCTGAAGGCCGGGCTGGAGACGCGGTATGCCACGGCGCACCTTTCGTATCCGGGAAATCTCCGGTTTCAATTTACATCGGCGGCTACGGCGAACACCTTTGTTTCTCCGAATGTAAATTTGAGCGGAGACCCTTACGCGACGTTTCTGCTGGGCGCGCCAGATAATGGATCGTCAGCATCTTTCACGGGTCCTGCCGACATTTCGCTGCATTACTATGGAGGCTATCTTCAAGACGATTACAAACTGAGCCGGCGCGTGACGCTGAACTTCGGGTTGCGGTACGAATTTGAAAGCGCTCCGGTGGACAGCCAGAATCGCTATACACGCTACCTGGACTTGAACGCAGTGAATCCCACGCTGCAGAACAATCCTCCGCCCTACACGGCCGCGGAACTCGCGGCACGCGCTCAGTATCTCGGGAGCAGCTCGGCCACCCCGCCGCCCAACGGGCAGTGGCTTTATGCCAATGGCACCAGCCGTTCGCCGTTTGTTGCGCCAGAGTTCAATTTTGCGCCGCGCCTGGGCGGCACATTTCAGTTGAATGACAAAACAGTGCTGCAGGCCGGCTGGGGCCGCTTCCTCGTCCTGAATTCGGAGGTTCAGGACGGGCTGCTGGCGCGGCCAAATTTCGTGGATTACTCGGCTACATCGAGTATTCTTCCCGCGCAGGAAGGCGTCCCGGCTACGCAGCTATCCAATCCGTATCCGAGCAACAACCCGCTGCAACCTGTGACGGGTAACAGTCTTGGGATTAATACGAATCTTGGGAATAACGCCAGCTTCCGGTATCAAAATTACAAGGACGGCTCACTCGACCGGTTCAATGTGACGCTCGAGCGGCAGTTACCGGGCCAGTTCCGCCTGGACGTCAGCTTCATTGCGAGCAATGGCCGCAACCTGGATTCAAACGCGTGGTATGACACGTTTCCTGTAAACCAAGTGAATCCGAACTTCTATTACAGCCCGCAGACCGGGGCGGAATATTACGAGGCTGTAAAAAACCCCTTTTACCATTACCTGACGCCATCGCAGTTTCCCGGCGCGCTGCGGAATCAGAAGACGGTGGCGCTAAGCCAGATACTTGCGCCTTATCCCCAATACCGCGATCTGGAGGAGACCAGCGTACCGATTGAGCAGGACGTGGTTAGAAATCTCGAGGTTCAACTGCAGCGCGCATACACGAATGGGTTCACCATTTTGGGCTCCTATCTTTACAATCGGGAATGGAGCACGTGGTGGCCCTCGTCCGATCCGACGGGCGGACCTTATTATTACAATCGAACTCCGGCGTGGGGCGACGGAGCGGGATCGCCCTATCCGCGTCACCGCGTGATTGTTTCCGGAGTCTACGATTTGCCGTTCGGGCACGGGCGATCGATGTTGTCCAATTCAAACCGATTAGTGGACGGAGTGCTGGGCGGGTGGTCTCTCGGCTCAATCTTCAACATCAACGGCGGTGGACGGCTGGCGTTCAACGGCGCATATCAGGCAGTGGGGGACCCAACACAAAACGTCCCAACGGGCTACGCGTTCAACCCCGCGGCGTTTGTTAGTTTGCCGCCTTATACGGCACAGACAGGCCCGAAGACTTTTCCCGGTGTAAGTGAGCCGGTGCAATGGAACATTGATGCAAATTTGTCGAAGACGTTTTCTCTTACGGAACGATTTAAGCTGCAGTTCCGGATGGAGGCATATAACCTTACTAACAGCATCATGTGGCAAGCTCCGGACGCCAATTACGGCGATTCTACATTCGGCCAGCCGAATCTATCGCAGAGTAACGTTGGGCGAAGTCTGCAGTATGCCGCGAAGCTGTTTTTCTAAGGGTGGGATCTGGCCGTGAGTTTATTGGCACGGCAGGAAGAGACCGCAGGCCACAAGAAACGATGGCCTGCGCCACCTATCGTTTCACAAGTGGTGATCGTCTTATTCATTAACGTACTAGCCTTCGGGCTGGGGGCGAAGAGTGTACGGTTTGTCGAGTATCCTGACTTTCCGCAAGCCGATTCGTCATGGGGATCGATCGGATTTAGCTCGCGGCACAATAAGGTTTACATTGGCGTCACGAATCATCGGGACCGCCAAGGACTTTTCGAGTATGACGTCGCCCAAAATAAAATGCGGCTGTGCGGCTTCATTGCGGAAATGGGGCATTTACGGCCTTTTGAGTGGCAAGGAAAGATCCACACTCAAATCGTAGAGGGGCCAGACGGAGCGATGTACTTCGGCTCAGATGGAGGAGAGAGCCGCGAGGAGGATCTAAAAGAGAATCCCAAGGGTTATGGAGGAGGATTCTTTTTCCGGTGGGATCCCGAAACGCAGCACCTTACGAATCTGGGTATGGGGCTTCCCTACGAGGGCCTCAAAGACATCGCGGTGGATCACGCCGACGGAACGCTTCTCGCAGTTTCGTATCCGCAGGTTCATCTGCTGAGCTATAACGTTCCAAAGAACAAGGTATCCGATCTTGGACGAGTGGGAAGCGGCCATGTTCCACGAGTGATCTTTACGGATAAATGGGGCAACATTTACTACGTTGACTGGAGGCAGCGGCTGATCAAGTATGAACATGACACGAAAAAGCTGATATTCAGCCGCGATAGTTTGCCTGCATTTCCAGGGACGCCTGGAATCGACATCATTACCGGCATCACGGCTTGGGCGGCGGATGCGCAGACAGGAACCATTTATCTCATCACCTACGGCGCGAAGATGCTGGCGTTTCATCCACAGCAGCACGGAATTGGAACCGTCGAAGATCTGGGAGGCATCTATGACGATCCGTCCCGACCGCCGTATGCGTATTACTGCCCGAATCTTGCCTACGACGAAAATGGCAAGCTGTACTATTTCATTGGCGGCCATGGATCTCACGCGAGCAAGCTAGCCGCGACGACTCTCATGGAATTCGATCCGAAGACGCGAAAGAAACGGGAGATCGCGTCTTATCCGCTAACGGCTCTGGCGGAGGCGACGGGATCGGACGTCAAGGATCGGGAAGGCAATCTTTACTTTGCGGGCAGGCGCGATGATCCGACGATCACTAAATTCGGCGAGTCTGGCGGAAGCCATCCCTTTCTGATCATTTTCAATCCCGAAAAGGAGATTGAGTGAGAAAGCTGGCACACGCTGGCCTGGCGCTAGTGATTGTGGCCGCACCGGCCGCCGCACAGACTTTCAATCCGCCGGGCGCTTTTGCAATTGAGGTGTCTCTTGAAAATTCGCCCTGGCCTCGCTTGCCGATGTATAGAAATGCGATTACATCGCTGGAGATAGTGGGCGACTACGCAATTGGCGGTACATCGGCCGATGCAGGCCTGAGCCCATATGTGTTTGCGGCATCGCTTTCAAAGCGGCAACTGGAGATGGTATTTCCGCTCGATGAGGCAGTGACCGGGCAACGATCGATTCCGGGTGGATTCGGACGCGGGGCGGATGGAGCGCTTTATGCCGGAACCATTCCGCAATCGGGAAGCGGCAGCGGACATATTATTCGCGTCGCGATTGAGGATCACCGGCTAGCGGTCAAGGATCTCGGTACGCCGCTGCACGGGGAAGGGGTCTTCACCGTGATCGCAGATGCAAAGCGGAAAATGATTTACGGGCTTACTTACCCTTCAGGCCGCTTTTTCTGCTTTCATATTCCGGATGGAAAAGTGACAATATACAGCGAGACCGCTCCGGACTGGGCGGCACTGAAACAGCTTTCGGAATATGTGCTGAAGCCGGATGATTATTTAAGCCGCCGTTTGGTGACGGATGCAAAAGGGCGCGTTTACGGGAGCTGTCCACTTGGGGGCATTTTTCGCTTTGATCCCGATTCCCAAAAGCCTGATTCACAAAAGATGGTTATACGCCGCGACGTCATCCCGAGCGTTTCCGGGCGAAAAGGCCTGGCGCGGGTGGACGCGTGGGCAATTGCACCCGACGGAACTCTTTATGGAAGTAATGCGGGCGATGGGCAGCTTTTCACGCTGAATCCTGACAGCGGGAAGATTGTAAATCTTGGGCAGCCGGCCATGATGCCGCGAATGAAAGGAATCGCGTTCGGGCGGGACGCCGTTTTGTATGGTGTTAACGGCGGCCGCCCTGGATACACCCACGTTTTTATGTATCGCGCGAGCGATGGCTTTCGCGACTTCGGAAGTCTTACGTGTCCGATGGTTGCCCCGGGGATTGACGAGGGAGTGCCATGGCGCGGGTTTCAGATGGCGACGGTAGCGGCATCCGAGGACGGGCGGTATATCGTAATGGGCGAAGACGAGGCGCTGAGCCAGTTGATGGTGCTTCCAGTGAGCGGGGAACAGGCACGTGGCAGGGCAGCAGGCAAATGAAACCAGCTCTGCTCGTTTTGTTGGTCTTCATTACGGGCGAGTGGACGCAGGCAGCCGCGCCGGCTGAAGTATGGGCTGTTCCGAGTGTCACTAAGGTTCGCCCGAACGATCCGGCGCAATCGAAAAATCTGGTATGGGAAGGGCAATCGAAAACGATTTCAGTCGAGGGAGCCAAGAACGAACACGTACCGTTTCAGGTTGTGCTTTCCGTCCCGCCCGCACCTCGCGCGTCTAAGGAACCTGCCACATCGGGATTCTTTGTCTCATCGAGCGACATGGTTTCCCCGCAGGGCAGAATTCCAAGTTCAGACGTAAAGATCTATTTTGAGGATGAAATTCTGTGCCCGGGAGCGTCCAGTCCGATTGGCGCGGGCGGCTTCTGGCCCGATGCGCTGGCTCCGCTGACTGGGCCATTCAGTATGGCGGCCGCGTTCCGAGGCACCGTTAAGAATCGGGTTTTGTGGATAGACATCATTACGCCGCCCGATGCGGCAGCAGGCAATTATTCCGGCACAATCCACGTTACAAAGGATGGGCAAGCGTTAGACGCGCTGACCGTTCATCTGAAGGTATACAGTTTTGCTCTTCCTTCCGATACTCACCTGGTTGCGTACATGGGGCTCACGAGCGAGAGAATTGCCGAGCTGCACCATGTTCCCGCTGGCTCGGAACAAGCGAAGGAATTGCTGCGGAAATACTACCGCTTTCTTTATGAGCATCGGATGGAGCCCTGGTTCAATGAGGAGCTTCGACCGCAAATCACTGAGTCCGGCGAAACGGTGAGCCTGCATTTCGATGAAGGCGCTTACCGGCTCTATCTGGATCAGTTGAAAACGAAACACGTTATCGTGGAAGCGGTGCCGAGAGAACTGACGCAAGATAAGAGCTTCGCAGCGTTTTCGGAAGCGGGCAACCAGCGAGTGAAATCGTACATAGAACAGGTACTAGCATATTTCCGCTCGCATGCCTGGCTCGATCGGCTCATCTTCAATAGTCCTATTGACGAACCCGGGAACGCGCGGGATTTCGAGAATACGCGGAAATGGGCGGCGCTGGTGCACGAGGCCGCGCCTGGAGTGCCGTTCCTGGCGACGAAAACGCCCGTTCCCGAAAACCCCGCATGGGGCACTCTACGCGGTTCGGTTAATGACTTTTCGATTCATGGCAACGCGCTGAACGATCCAGCGGTGAAGCAGGCCATCCGCGAAGAACAAGCCAAAGGCGGCCAGATGACATGGTATATCTCTTGCGATCAGGCCTATCCGCAACCCAACTATTTCATTGATGCTCCCGCCATGGACCCGGTGATGGTGCCGTGGATCACCTGGCGTTACGGAATGCAGGGGATTCTTTATTGGGACGTGAAATTCTGGTCGATGACGCGCGACCCCTGGCTGAGCCCGCTCACTTATCCCGATGGATATTTCTGCAGCAACGGATACGTGCTGAATGGAGAAGGCTCGCTCATTTACCCAGGGCGCGAAGTGCAGCAGTATACCGGACAGAAAGACGTAGACGGTCCGGTTAGCTCGATGCGGTTTGAGCTGCTTCGCGAAGGCATTGAGGATTACGAGTACCTGTGGATGCTGAAAAGCCTTGGCGATGAAGCGTTCGCGAATCAGGCGGTGCAGAGCCTGGTTGTAGACGTGAGCGCGTTTTCCCGGAATCCGGCGGAACTATTTGCGACGAGAGAGAAGATGGCGGAACGGATTGAGCAGTTGAGCGCAAGGCAGCGCTGATTCCGGGCGTGCAAGGCATGCCTCTCCCCTACTTGGGCGGGCCGACCGACAAGTTCGTTGTCCACGTCCTTAACGCCTTTGACTTTCTTCGCAAGCTTGGTGGCTTTGGTCTTGCCCTTATCGGTATCGACGCGGCCTTTTATAGTTACAACGCCATCCTTGACCACAACGTCAAGAGCTCCGCCTTTCACGTCAGGATCTGTGGCGAGCTTCATCCGGACCTGGTCCGAAATGCGATCGTCGGAGTTGACTGTTGATTTCTGGTCGGCCGCAATCGTGGACTGCGCGAGCATTGCTCCGAGCAGCAGGAGATAGGCTGCAAAACGTTTCATGTAGCTGTATTCTCCGAGCCTACCATCGAGTGCCAATCGATTGCGTTGAGGAATTCAGGATCTTCACGCCAGTTTGGTTTGACTTTGACGAACAGCGAAAGAAAGACCTTGCGATCGAGCTTCTTCTCCAGAGCTTCCCTCGCTTCGGTTCCAATCTTCTTCAGCATCTGGCCTTTGTTGCCGATCAGAATGGTTTTCTGGCCAGGGCGTTCGACGTGAATGGTAGCGGCGATTTTAACCAGGCGCGGCGTTTCATCCCAGCTATCGATCAGGATGGCTACCGCGTGCGGAACCTCTTCGCGGGTCGCATGGAGAATGCGTTCGCGAATGATCTCAGCGGCCAGAAAGCGCATGGGCTGATCGGTCAAATAATCGCCGGGAAAGAGCGCGGGGCCTTCGGGAAGGTGATTGACGATGACACGCTTAAGCTCATCGAGGCCGTCGCCGTTCCGGGCTGAAACCGGAATCGCTTCCAGGAAGGGGAACAGTTCCGAGTAGCGCTGGATCAGTGGAAGCAGCAGGCGCTTGTCCTCGATGCGATCAATCTTATTCAGGACAAGAATTGCCTTTTCCGATTTCGAAAGAGCACTGACGGCGTGTTCGTCTTCCTGTGTTACGGGCCTGGTGGCATCGGCTATGAAGAGCACAAGATCGCGATCATGGATAGCGCCGCGAACGGCATCCATCATTCGCTTGTTGAAGAGGGTGTCCGATTTGTGAACGCCCGGAGTATCGGCGAAAACGATCTGCGCCTCGGGCGTAGTCAATACGCCCTGAATAGCTGTGCGAGTGGTTTGCGCCTGGGGAGCCGTGATGGCGAGCTTCTCGCCGATAAGCGCGTTCAACAGGGTGGATTTGCCGGTATTCGGCCGGCCAGCTATTCCGACGAATCCAGCGCGATGCGGAGCGCGATGTCACGGATGCGCCCCGACAGGCGACGGGGTCTCGACGCGCGAGATGCGCACCTGTTCGACGCGGCGTTCATTGCCGGCAAGTACTTCGATGCGAATGCCGCCGCGTTCGACGGTTTCGCCCACCTGCGGCACGTGGCCGAGCCACTCGGCGACCAGACCGCCGACCGTGGTGGATTCCGTATCACCGTTCGGCCGGAAGTTCAAAAGATCGTCCAGGCGGTCAAGGTCAAGGCTGCCCGGCGCGATAAAGGCGCTATCCGATTCCTGGCGAACGTCGCGGTCGGGCTCGTGCTCGTCGCGAATCTCGCCCAGGATCTCCTCGACCAGATCTTCCATGGTGGCGATTCCGGCGGTGTTGCCGTATTCATCCACCACCACGACCATGTGCGCGCCGTCGCGCTGCATCTCGCGGAGGAGATCGCTAACGGGCTTGCTCTCGGGCACTAGTGGAATGGGCCGCAGCAGATCTTTCAAAGGTTTCGTCTGGCGTTCTTCGTCGCTGAGCTCAAAGATGTCGCGCACATGAATGAAGCCGATGATGTTGTCGATGGTGTCCTGATAAACGGGAATACGCGAGTACTGCTCATGAATGACGAGCTGGCGCAGATCCTCAAGCGATCTGCCGGCCGAGATTGCGACGATGTTCGGCCGGGCGCTCATGACTTCGCGTACATTCTTATCGCCGAACGCAACAACAGAATGAATGAGCTTGCGATCGCCCTCCTCCAGAATTCCTTCTTCGGCGCCCGCGGTGATGAGAGCCTCGATGTGCTCGACCGAATCGGCCGGCGCGGTTTCGCCATGAGCATCCTTATCGAGATCGAGGAGCGACTGAAACAATCTCACCAATGCAGTGAGGGGCATGGCGAACGCCGCCAATAACCTTGTGATGGGGAGTACTTTCACCATCCAGGCTCCCTTGGTGCGGCGGTATAGGAACGCGGGAATGAAGATAAGTGGAGAGAAGCATGCCGAGCAAGGACAGACCGATGGCCTCGAGCTACGCTTTCCCAGCGAGCGATTCCGGGCCGGACCAGCGCGCAAAGATAGAAGACGCCGATGAGAAACAGCGAGACATGTTTGATCAGGGAAAAGGCCAGCGAGCCACGCTCGGGATCGAGGCCGATTTTCCCGGCAAGCGTTTCACGAAAAAAATCAAGCGCCGGCACTTCGCGCCGGATGAGGCGCAGCGATTCGAGATAAAGCAACTGCACGTAAGAGACGAAGCAGAGCAAGCAAGTCAGAGCGATGGCGAGCGCGAGGCAGAGAATCGTCATAAAGCCACTGCTCTTTCGATCAAGGTAAGCGGCAGATGCCGAATTCGGCGCGCCATTGCTGCTCGGCTTGCGCCATTTCGCCGTGGTCGCGCTCGTGATCCATACCGGTGAGGTGAAGCACGCCGTGCAACATCAAAATGCGAATTTCATCAATGCGAGTGTGGCCGAATTCGCAGGCTTGCGCGGCGGCCCGTTCAACAGAGATAGCGATTTCACCCAGACCGCCGTCTGCATCACGTGAGGGAAAGGAAAGGACATCGGTCGGGTAATCGTGGCTTAAGAATTGCTGGTTCAGACGCCACAATTCACGGTCGTCCGCGATGAGACACGTGAACGGCGCGCCGTCTGCTACCACGCGATCGCAGAGAGTACGCGCAAACTGTTCAGAGCGCGCTTCTCTTCGGACGAAAACTTGAACTCAACGGGAAGGGCTCCAAAGAGCAACGTACTGCCATCTGACGACATAAGCGTGGATTACGCGAGCGAGGGGAATTCGGGAATCTCCACCCTGGTGTTCAGTGGAGGCTCCAATGGCAGCTCCTGCGGCGCATCGGCACCGAGTTTCAATGCCAACTGCCGGCCGGCGCCGACGAATTCGTTGTAGCGGTCATACGCCTTTACGATGCGCTGCACCAGTGCGTGCCGAACCACGTCCTTATCATTGAAGGCGACAAACGCAATGCCTTCGACGCCCCTGAGTACTTCGGCGGCGTGGAGCAGACCGCTTTTCTTCCCGGAGGGCAAGTCAATCTGAGTCTGATCGCCGGTGACGACCATTTTTGAGTTGAAACCCTGGCGCGTGAGCACCATCTTCATCTGTTCGATGGAAGTGTTTTGCGCCTCGTCAAGAATGATGAAGCAATCGTTCAGCGTACGGCCGCGCATAAAAGCGAGGGGAGCGATTTCGATCACGTTGCGCTCCACCAGTTTTTCAACCTTCTCGGCGTCGATCATGTCGAACAGCGCGTCGTAGAGCGGACGGAGGTAGGGATCGATTTTTTGCTGCAGCGTGCCCGGCAAGAACCCAAGATGCTCACCGGCTTCTACCGCGGGGCGGGTTAAAACGATGCGGCTGACGCGCTTGTTCAAGTACGCGGCGACAGCCATCGCCACGGCCAGATAGGTTTTGCCGGTGCCAGCGGGCCCAATGCCGAAGGTGAGGTCATGGTTCTCGATGGCGTCGATATAACGGCGCTGGTTGACGGTTTTTGGCGCGAGAACTTTTTTGCCAAAGGTACGCGACTTGCCGCTTTCGACGAGCCGGCGCAGCGAAACGTTGGGATCGGCGGTGACGACCCGCATGTAGCTATTCAAGTCGCCGTTATTGAAGACGTGACCCTCCTGGACGAGACCGACGTAGTCTTCGAGGATGCGCTCGGCACGGCGGACCTGAGGCTCTTCGCCTTCAAGCTCGAGCGAATCGCCATCGAGCAGGCGCGTGCTTAGATTCAATTCCGATTCGAGTAAGCGTATATTCTCGTCACGAGTGCCAAACAGGGACTCAATGCCGCGGGATATCTGAACAGATGACTTCATCAAAAGGCAATGCGCGGTGATAAGGCAGAACGGGCGTTGGGCTTGGAAATAGAATGTTGAATGGCGGTAGCGGACCACAAGACGCATGGACGTCTGTAAGAGGTCCGTTGAACCCACAGGCGCGGACGCCGGAAGCTCATTCAAGCTCAGTATAACAGATTTCTATCGGTTAGAGAGTGACTGCGTGTGAGTTTCTAGTGGCCTGCGCCGCACTCAGGTATTGCCGTCCGTGTTTTCCGATGCGCCGTATTCTTTCAACTTGTTGAACAGAGTTTTTAGGCTGATTCCCAGAATCTCAGCGGCTCGGGTTTTATTGTTTTTGGTGTGCTGCAGCGTTAGCTGAATCAGTGCTTTTTCGGCATCGCCTACGGTGGTGCCTACCGCCAGCCGGACGCTATCGGGCTCAAAGACCTGGGCCGGGGGTCGCGATCCAATTGAAACGCCGAAATCATACGGCAAATGCGCCATCTGGATTACGCCGTCGCCCGCCATGATGACGGCCCGCTCTAAAACATTGCGTAGCTCCCGCACATTGCCGGGCCAGTTGTGCTTGCGGAAGGCGTCCATCACCTCAGGGGCAATGGAGGTTACATTGCAGGCGTGCTTACGGTTCAGATTGCTGACCAGCGTTTCACAGAGTACGGGCAGGTCGTCTAAGCGCTGGCGCAAGGGCGGAAGCGCGATCTGGAAGACGTTTAAACGATAGAACAGATCTTCCCGGAGATCGCCTTTTTTCAAGGCATCATCCAGGCCGCGATTGGTGGCAGCAATCACGCGCACATCCACCGAGATCTCGTTCTTGCCGCCCAGCCGCCTGACCCGCGAATCCTCCAGGACCCGAAGCAGCTTGGCTTGCGTTCCGGAGGGCATCTCCACCAGTTCATCCAGCAGCAGTGTGCCGTGTTGGGCCAGCTCGAAGCAGCCCGCGCGCCGCTCGAATGCGCCCGTGTATGCGCCCTTTTCGTGCCCGAACAGCTCCGCTTCCATCAATGTTTCGGGCATGGCCGCGCAGTTGATGGCGACGAAGGGACCCGCTCGCCGGCTGCTGAGCTGATGAATGGCGCGCGCCACAAGTTCCTTGCCGGTTCCGCTCTCTCCAACTACGAAAACCGCGGCTTTGCTGGGCGCTACCTGCTGAATGACACTGAACACCTGCTGCATTTGCCGCGAGGTCCCCACCATGTCGACCAGCACGCCCGAATAGGACAGTTGCCGGTGCAGGCGCTCGGCTTCTTCCGCTAGTTGATTTTGCTGCGCTGCTCGCTCCAACAGCACGCGCAGAGCGGCTGGCTGGATGGGCTTTTCGAGAAACCAGAAAGCACCCAGGTCATGAATGGTCTGGATGGCGGTTTCGATATTCCCAAAAGCTGTTAAAACGATGGCGGGGGGCATGTTGCCATCCGCGCCTAAACGCTTCATCAGCTCGAAGCCATCCATGCGCGGCATCATCAAATCCGTGACAATGACGTTGGCTGAAAACCCGCTCAATTTTTCGAGCGCTTCCTGTCCATCCGCCGCCGTCTCAACGTTAAATCCCCAGGCAGAAATCATCGCCGCGAGCGGCGCGCGCTGCGCCTCTTCGTCGTCAACTACCAAAACGCTGGTAGTCTGGCGTGTAGCTTGATTTGCCACGGTCTTCACAGTGTAGCCGATCGAAATGTCGAGCACGGGCACAGATTCGCCAGGAAATCATGGAAAGCTCTTGCCGACAACGGCGTGTGGGAGCCATGCTGAGAGTGAATGGATCAGAGGCTGCCCGTACGCCGCGCTTCAGATGAGCCGCCCCCATTTCTGGGGCGCTGGAGGCGGGTGTATGTGGCCGTCCTTGTTTATCTCGTGATGCTCATCCTTACGCTCTACGGCATTACCAGATATTTTCATTATTGACGCCTCACGCTAGAATCGCTTCGGGGTAGCGCCGCATGCCTGGGATACTCGAAGTGATCGTGACGTCGGTCTTTGAGGCAAAGGAAGCCGAAATGGGCGGTGCGGACCGGCTGGAACTCGTACGCGCGCTTGACTGCGGAGGCTTGACGCCTGATCTCCAAATCGTGCGCTCGGTGGTTGAGGCCGTTTCGATTCCGGTCCGGGTAATGATTCGCGAATCCGCAGGCATGATAATCGGCGCTGAGCCGGAGATAGAGGCCCTTCGGCAGCGTGCCGGCGAGATTGCTCGCTTCCCGATCGATGGCCTGGTGCTCGGCTTCATTCGCGGTGACGCGATCGATAAATCGGGCACTCGTCGAGTGCTGGAAGCGGTTCCGAAAGTTCGCGCGACATTTCACCGGGCGTTCGATGAAGTGGCAGATCCGCTGCGCGCCATTGATGATCTCAAGGAGATCGGGCAGATTGATCACATCCTAACCAGCGGCGGGGACGGGGGAGTGGCCCGACCGCAGACGCCGGCTGCTGGAGTGGCAGCGGGCGGCCTCACCGGAAATCGCGATTATCGTGGCAGCCGGCCTTTGCTCATCGGTACTCGCCGACCTGAATGCAGAGGCGTTGCCATTCCAGTTTCATGTGGGCCGCGCCGCACGCGTGGGGCGTCAGGTCTCGAACCCGGTTGACAGTAACCAGGTGGCTGCTCTCAAAAGCACGATTCGATGAGGGCTCTCGATTGGATTGTCCTGTTCGTCTGGCTGATTTCACTGGTCTCCTACGGCCTCTATCGCGGCCGCGGCAGCAATACCGTAAGCAAATACCTGCTGGCTGGGAAGAGCATGCCATGGTACGCGATGGGACTGTCCATCCTGGCCACGCAAGCGAGCGCCATCACTTTCATCTCCACTACCGGCCAAGGCTATGTAGACGGAATGCGCTTCGTGCAGTTCTATTTCGGCCTGCCGATAGCAATGGTGATCCTCTGCGCAACGGCCGTTCCCATTTTTCATCGCGCAAAAGTATATACCGCTTACGAGTATCTGGAGCAGCGCTTCGACGCGAAGACGCGGGCGCTGGTCAGCATAGTGTTTCTCATTCAGCGAGGGCTGGCGGCCGGTATCGGGTTATACGCGCCGGCTGTCGCGCTCTCCGACGTGCTCGGCATTTCAGACCGTCTCATCACCGTCATCATCGGGGTGCTGGTGGTCATCTACACAGCCAGCGGCGGTATCAAAGCGCTTACATGGGCCGATGTCCAGCAGATGACTATGATTTTCGTCGCGCTTGTCCTCAGCCTGATTATCATGATTCACGCCCTGCCCGCGGGCATCTCTTTTGTGGATGCTCTGCATCTTGCAGGCGCGGCGGGGCGGCTGAACATCGTTGATCCGCATCTCAACTGGAGTGACCGCTACAACCTGTGGAGTGGCGTGATCGGCGGCGGGTTTCTCGCGCTCGCTTATTTCGGCTGCGATCAAAGCCAGGTGCAGCGCTACCTGACAGGCCGGTCCATTGCGCAAAGCCGCTTAAGCCTGCTGTTCAACGCAGTGGTGAAGATCCCCATGCAACTCTTCATTCTGTTCATTGGAGCAATCGTTTTCGTCCTGTCGCTATTTGTTCAAGCCCCGATGATTTTTCAACCACTGGAGGCCAATCACGCCGCGAAAACGCCCGAGTGGGGACCTACAAAGGCGAACTATGATCGTGCTTTCGCGGAGCGCCGCGATGCCGCCTATCGATTCGCGCAGGCTGCGCGGCACGCTGGAAAGGATCTGACACCCGCGCTCAACAGCTTTCGTCAAGCCCAGACGGACTTCTCTAAAAGCCGGCAGCAAGGATTGCAGGTTGTCGAGCGTCTGCACGGAGGTGAGAAGTACGACGATACGAATTACATTTTTCTCTCGTTCGTGAAGACTTACCTGCCGGTCGGATTGATTGGCCTCGTCATAGGAGTGATTTTTTCCGCCTCAATGGGCTCCACTTCGGGTGAAATCAACTCGCTCGCCACGGTCTCGGTGGTCGATATCTATCGGCGCTATGTCGTGCGAAACCGGAGTGACCGGCATTATTTGCTGGCTTCGCGCTGTTTTACCGCTTTCTGGGGAGCGTTTGCGGTGGCTTTTGCGGCCCTTGGAGCGAGGGGATTCGGAGCGCTAATCGTGCGCGTGAACATCGTTGGTTCACTATTCTATGGCGGAATGCTGGGAGTCTTCGTGCTCGCTTTCTTTTTCAGGCACGTGAAGGGCACGGCTGCGTTCTGGGGCGTGATAGCGGGGGAGGCGGCGATCTTCTCGGCCGCCGCTTTCACCAGCATTTCTTTTCTCTGGTACAACGTGATCGGCTGCATTGTGGTGGTGGCGATAGGCTTGCTGGCGACCACGGTTCAAAGTAAGCCGGCGCCTGCTGCGGTGGTTGGGGATTAGCGGGGGTTGCCGGCGGCAAATTGACACCTGAACGCATGTTACGCTGAGGTTTTCCCGCCTAAATGACTCCAAACTCTGACTTGAAGAGAACCGCCCTCTTCGATGTTCATAGTGCGTCGAAGGCCAGGATGGTCGATTTCGGCGGCTGGAACATGCCGGTGCAGTATTCGAGCATCATCGCAGAGCACAACGCCGTGCGCACGGCCGCCGGTCTTTTCGATGTGAGCCACATGGGCGAAATCGAAATTCGCGGACCGGAAGCAGGCAAGCTGGTTGATTATGTCTCGACAAACAACGCGGCGAAGCTGAGACCCGGACAGGCACATTACTCCGCGCTGCTTTACGACCACGGTGGTTTCGTGGATGACATCCTGGTACACAAAGTCTCGGAGAACGAGTTCTTTTTCTGCGTAAACGCCGGAAACCAGGACAAGGATTTCGAGCATATTTGCAAACATAACCGGTTCAATGCGGAAGTGGATTTTGCCAGCGACCGATACGCGCAGCTCGCTATTCAAGGGCCGCAGGCGCGGGCCACTTTGCAGAAGCTGACGGATACAAACCTGAGCGGCATCAAATATTACTGGTTTACTGACGGAACTGTAGCGGGGGCGCGGGCGCGAATTGCGCATACCGGCTACACGGGCGAAGACGGCTTTGAGATTTACATAGCGCCGCCGGAAGCACCGCGAATTTGGAATGAAGTACTGCAAGCAGGCAGGGAGTTCGGCCTTAAGCCATGCGGCCTGGGTGCGCGGAACACGCTGCGCCTAGAGGCGAAGATGGCGTTGTACGGTCACGAATTGACAGCATCCATTAATCCGTTCGAGGCTGATCTGGACTGGATCGTGAAAATGGACAAGGGTGAGTTCGTGGGCCGGTCCGCCCTGGAAAAAGCAGTCGAGCAGAACATTACGCGGAAACTGACGGGCTTTGAGATGACTGAGCGCGGTATCGGCCGCGATGGTTACGAAGTTTGGATAGACGGAAAGCCCGCGGGATGGGTCACCAGCGGCGGGCCATCGCCGACCTTGAACAAAAACATTGGCCTCTGTTACTTGCCCATTTCACGGGCGCAGCCAGGGGTAAACCTGCAGATAGTTATTCGCAATATGCCCGTGGGAGCAGTTACTGTTCCTACGCCGTTCTATAAGAGAGCAACAGCATGAAATATCCGGGAGCTTATAAGTACACGAAACAGCACGAGTGGCTGGACGTTGATGGTAATGACGGCAAAATCGGGATTACCGACCATGCCCAGCACGAGCTCGGAGATATTGTTTTTGTGGATCTGCCTAAGGCGGGAACCAAAGTAACCAAGGGCCACGCTTTCGGCTCCGTGGAATCGGTAAAGGCAGTATCGGATATCTACGCGCCGGTTTCGGGTGAAGTGGTGGAAACGAATGATCTGCTCTCCAGGAGCCCGGAGAAATTGAACGAAGATCCGCACGGTGACGGGTGGCTGATCAAGGTGAAATTGTCAGCGCCGCAAGAGGTTGAGGGCCTGATGGCAGCGGCCGATTACGAAAAATATGTAGGGGCTGAGTAGAACTCGTTGCGATATCTACCAAAATCGGATTCCGACCGCCGCGAGATGCTCGCCACAATTGGGTTGAAATCTGAAGAAGACCTGGTCTCATACCTTCCGGCCGATGTTCGCTTCGACAAGCGCCTGGCGATTGGCGACGGTAAGAGCGAGTATGAGATCGTCGATTACTTTAAGGAACTGGCAGCCCGGAACGCGAACGGCTACGCCAGTTTTCTGGGCGCGGGCGTGTACAATCACTTTCGCCCCGTATTAGTGGACGCAGTGGTTTCGCGCGGCGAGTTTCTCACTTCCTATACGCCGTATCAGGCTGAGATATCGCAGGGGACGCTAACGAGCATTTTCGAGTTTCAGACCATGGTTTGCCAGCTTACCGGCATGGAAGTGGCAAACGCCTCGATGTATGACGGCTCCTCGGCGGTGCCAGAGGCTGCGATGATGGCGGTTCGCATTACGGGCCGCGATAAAGTTCTGATCGCGCGCAGTGTTCATCCTGAATATCGCGAAGTGCTGCGTACCTGCACCCAACATCAGGGCATGCCGGTTGAAGGTCTGGCTTATGGCAAGAACGGCCGCCTGGATCTGGACGATTTGCGGCGCAAACTGAATGAGGAAGCAGCGGCGGTGATCATCCAGACGCCAAACTTCTTTGGCGTGCTGGAACAGATTGGCGAGATTTCGCACATCACTTCAACCAAGGGCGCGCTGCTGGTGGTTGTCTTTACCGAAGCGGTTGCGCTTGGTTTGATTGAGCCGCCCCGGGACGCGGACATTGTAGTTGGCGAATTACAAAGCTTTGCTATTTCGCCTAGCTATGGCGGCCCGTACGCCGGGATCATCGCAACGCGCGAAAAGTACATCCGGCAGATTCCCGGACGTTTGGTTGGCGAGACCAGCGATGCGGATGGGAAACGCGCGTTCTGCCTGACGCTGGCTACACGCGAGCAGCACATCCGGCGCGAGAAGGCTACTTCAAACATCTGCACCAACCAGGCGCTGCTTGCGCTGATGGCAACTGTCTTTATGTCTATTTACGGCAAGGAAGGCCTGCGGGAGCTCGCCGAGCAGAACCTTGCGAAAGCGCATTACCTTGCCGGCAAGCTGCCGCTGAAATTCGATGCTCCGTTCTTTAACGAATTTGTCGTGCATACAAACGGCCAGATGCCCGATGAGATCAACGCGAAGCTGCTGGAGAAGAAAATCATCGGCGGGCTCGCGCTGGGGCGGTTTTATCCGGAGCTAAGCGATTGCATGCTGCTGTGTGCAACCGAAATGAGCAAGCGGCAGGATATGGACGCGGTCGCCGCCGCGCTTACGAAACAGTAGACCATTGCACGAATGATCAAGAAGGTTTCAAAACACATCGTTCAGAACGAAGATCTGCTCTTTGAGCTGAGCTCGCCCGGCAAGCGCGGCTATCAATTGCCGCAGCTTGACGTACCGGCTGTGGATCCGGAGAAGGTGCTGGGCAAAGCGAATGTCCGCGATGAAATTGAAGACTTTCCGGAAGTAAGCGAATTTGAAGTACTGCGGCACTTCACCCGGCTTTCCACCTGGAATTACGCCATTGATCTGGGGCTGTATCCGCTGGGTTCGTGCACGATGAAATACAATCCACGCGTGAACGAGTTAGTGGCGCGAACGGAAGGTTTGGCGTGGGCGCATCCGTATCAGCCGGAAGCGCTGTCGCAGGGTGCAATGGAAGTTGTCGCCGCCCTGGAACAAGCGCTGACGGAAATTACAGGCATGGACGCCGTTACGCTGCAACCGGCAGCGGGGGCGCACGGCGAATTTACCGGCATCCTGATGATCCGGGCGCTGCTGGAAACACGCGGGAATCCGCGCAAAAAGATTCTTGTTCCGGATTCGGCTCACGGCACGAATCCGGCGACCGCGATGGCGGTCGGCTACCGGGTGGAGAACATAAAATCGAACGCCCGGGGGATGATCGACCTGGAAGTGCTTGAACACGCGGTGAACGAGGACGTCGCGGCACTAATGATCACCAATCCGAACACGGTGGGCGTGTTCGAAGAGAACATCAAAAAAATCTGCGCGATTCTGCATGACAAAGGCGCGCTGGTATACATGGACGGGGCTAACATGAACGCGCTGGTGGGCGTGGCGCGCCCTGGCGAGTTCGGTATCGACGTCATGCACCTGAATCTGCATAAGACCTTTTCAACACCGCACGGCGGGGGCGGCCCTGGTTCGGGTGCGGTTGCGGTTGCCAGAGTACTCACACCTTTTCTACCGGGACCGCGCCTGAGACGAGAGGACGATCACTGGACCTGGAATTACGATCTGCCGCAATCGATCGGCCGCGTGCGCGCGTACTACGGGAATTTCGGAGTGCTGATTCGCGCTCTGGCATATATCATGGCGCACGGGGGCAACGGGCTGCGGCAGGCGACGCTTGATGCTCTTCTAAATGCAAACTACCTACGAAAGCTGCTGGAGCCGTATTACGAGATTGCATACAAAGCGCCCAGCATGCATGAATGCGTGTTCAGCGATGACTGGCAGGCGAAAAAGGGCGTGCGTACCGGCGATATCGCCAAGCGGCTGATCGATTATGGCTTTCATCCGTACACCGTGAGTTTCCCGCTGATTGTGCGCGGCGCATTGATGATTGAACCTACTGAAACGGAAAGCAAGCAGGAATTGGATCTTTTCGCCGATGCGATGATCTCGATCGCAAAGGAAGTGGATGAGAACCCGGAGCTTGTACGTGGAGCGCCGCATTCGACGCGAACTTCGCGCGTCGATGAAGTTAGGGCAGCGCGCAAGCCGATTGTCCGGTGGAAACCGAAAGCTACCGAAACCGTAGCAGCCGATTAGCCGCGTTCACGACATCGGCAACCTGCAAAGCCCCGATTGGATTCGAGTGCAGTACGATTACGTTTCCGCCTCTGGGCGCCCACGTCTCAGGCGAGGTAGGGCCAAAAATCGCGATGGTTGGCGCGCCCACAGCGGCGGCGAGATGCGTGATGCCGGAGTCATTCCCGATGTAAAGGCGCGCTCCGGCGATCCACCCTGCCAAATCGGCGAGATTCTCAAACCGGGTGGCTTTCGGCAACTGTTCTTCTGGGCCGCAGGTCCATTCTGTCTTCAGCGGCAGCCGTCTCGCGAGCTCCTGGTATGAGGCAAGGGGCCAGTTCTTATGCGAACCGCCGGAGAGGGGATGGATCACGACGGTATCGCGCGATACCGGGGGTTGAAATCTGAGACGCGGCAAAAGCCCAAGCGGTGCGCCGACCTGCCCCAAGAAGAAATCTGTTGCGTGGCGGCTGAAATCGGCGGTGGGCAGGGCCGCGTGAAACTCGCAAAGCAGACCCAAATGCAAGAGAGCCTCGCGAAACGGCGGACGATTCGTCCCGTACCAGCTCACGATGGAATCGAAGCTCCGCAACGCTTCTGTGAGGCGAGGAGGCATCTCCAGATCGCCAACACCGACAAGGTCGAGACCGGTCGAGGCGATCGGCCTGACTCTGTCCGCAAAGTTTACAAGGGGAACGACGGGTGAGGAGATCCACACTTCGGTGTATTCGGTACGCAACTGCGCGAGCGCTGGAAAGGCCAGGATGCAATCGCCAATCGCGCCCGGCCGAATCAACAACCGGCGCATTGCGGGGGTCTACTCAATGGAGACAGGGAGGCGAACGTCGACCGAAGCCGGCCGGAAACACATCTGGTTGTTGCAGGCCTGGTAGCGAAGCTTGCCGGTCATGACCGCCGGGCCGGATGCCGCCGACTCAGGCGCCCGGAAATGCGTCTCGATAATAAATGACCCGGTGAAGACCGCCAGGATGTCGTTGCCAACCTTGATATCTTCCGGTTTCGGGTATGTTATAGCGCCGGCTTGGAGCGGACCGCCCTGCCAGGTAAGTTTGAGCGGAATCAAAAATTCGTCTTTCGGCTTGTCACTGTTGACGTGAAATCCAGGTAAGACGCTGACCTTCAGCTTCTGCGTGACGGCTCCGCCACGTTTGACTGTGATCTGGTCGGGAGGAGTGAGAACAAGTTTATTCTGCTGCGCGCGCAACGAGGGCGGCAGCAGGAGAACGCACAGGATAAAGAGCAGCATTTGTGTGCCCGGTGTGCTCTGCGCCCAAAAGGTTCTGAATCTCGCTAAGGTATTCATTCTTTCCAACAAGGCCAACGTGGGGAGGATATGCGATGTTGCCGTCACGGTCGATAATGAAGGTTGTAGGGAGCGCATCGAGACCGCCGTAGAGCTGGCTGACGGAATCATTGCCCAACAGCACGCGATAGTTAATTTTGTGCTCTGCGATGTAAGGCTTCACCGCCGGCCATCCGTCGTCATCCATAGAAACACCGAGCACCGCGAAGCCCTGCGATTTGTATTGCTGCTCGAATTGCTCAAACCAGGGTATTTCGAGACCACAAGGACCACACCAAGTGGCCCAAAAATTCAGCAGGACGACTTTGCCCTTGTAATCAGCCAGGCTCACAGATTGCCCGTTAGCATCCTTGAGCGTGAAATTTGGCGCGGGCTTGCGGTTCTTCTCGGCTTTGCCTGCCGCATCGACGGCTTGTGAACCGGAGCAGGCCGTAAGTAGAGCGATCGAGCCTAGTGCTATAGCTGCGGCTACCGATACGGCTACTTTGGAAAGAGCGAAATGCATTCTAAAACTCCAGTTTAGCGCCCGAGAGGTCATCAGCAGTGGCGGGACTCCTCGAAAGTACATTCGAACCAAGCCTTCCTTTGGTTACGCCATCGGGCCGAAAGCGTGAATTCGACGTGGTTCTCTACACCGGCGTACATCCATGCCGCGGTATCGCAGAAACTCTCGCACACGTAATCCCGCCAGGCTGGAAGGCTCTTCTTCGCGGCGGCCGATTCGCCTAGTTCCCCCCGAGCGCGGCTCCGGCGCTCCTTGACCAGAAGGTTGGTAAAGTCTTGGCGGGCGGCATTTCCGAGCCGCACCCAGACAAAATGAAAGATCTCATGCACCACGATCAGACGCAGAGCCTGCCTGTTTCGGAGCAGTCCGGTTTCGAGCACGATAGAGCGCTTGCGAATGAAGCTGGCGGCGTGCACGGGCGTACCAAAACCCGAGCCCGACAGCAGCTTGCCGCGGTGAGCCGTAAGATGCGGCTGAACGGAAATCGAAATGGGACCACCGCTGATCTCCGGCAGCCGAAACACCGCGTCGCGAATTTGCCTTCGAGCTTTAGCGCTGAGCCGGGGGCTTAGCCGCAGGTTGAGCCGGCTGTCCGGGTCCGGGCGTAGTGGGCCGCTGGAGTGATGGGGTATGCGAATTTGAGGCACTCGAAGCAGCGAAGAAATCCGGATCTTTGACCTCGATCTTGTATTTCTCCATCTCCAATCGCTGGACGATACCAGGCCGAGCCTGATCGAAGGGGACTTTTCCCTTGCTATCGACTTTGATGATGAGATAAGCGGACGGGATACGGATGGGTTCCGAAACCTGACCTGGCTGAAGTTTTTCGATGGCGGCCTTTATGTCGGGCGGAATTTGTGGATTACCAGTGGTGTAAGATCCCAGATCGCCACCCTTGGCCCCGGTCTGTTTGTTGTCGGATTCAGTACGAGCCAGCGTGGCGAAATCGCCGCCATCCTTTACCTTCTTCTCAATGTCGTTCGCTTTTTCCTTGGCTTGCTCTTCGGTGCGGCCGCCGTTCGGCGCCGATGCGGCGGGCGTCCCGGGCGGCGTAAAGGTCACGAAAATGCCGCTCAGCTTCACATTCTCAAAATCCGCTGGATGTGTGTCGTAATACTGCTTCGGATCCCCGGCCGTTCCGACGCCATTCTCGCCAAGCTTGCGCATGTAGGCTTGCGCCAAAATTTGCTGGTGCGCGTTCTGCAGTTCCTCTTTATAGGGAGATTGCTGGTCGAGATTCAGCTTCGCGGCCTGTTGGGCGAACTGCTGCTCCATGTAAATCCGCTCGAGAGCCACCGGAAGATTTGTCTCCAACTGCTTGCGCTGCTCGGGCTGAAGCCGGGTGAGGAGATCGGCCGCCTGTTTCGCGGTAATCTGCTTGCCATCGATCACGGCGACGACCCGGTTTGGTTCCTGCTGGGCGACGTTCTCGGGACCCCGTGGTTTCAATTGTGTCGAACTGGAATTAGATTGGGCTTGGCCGGAAGGCGTTGCGGGAGAGGTCCCCTGAGCATAAGCGAAACCGGCGCAGAGAACGGCTGAGAGAAAGGTAATACTGCTTTTCATTCAGGATATATTTCCCTACAACCATAGCATGCGGGGAGATGGTTCCCAGGCGGGTTAGAAGTGGAGAATGTGGTGATGGAGAGGCGAAAAGGCCGGAGTTGTGAGTCCGGCGCGGGATCTGGGAATGCGCCCCACTCGCGCTAAGTTAGCGCCATGAGAGTGAAGGCGCCCCGTTTTCCGGCAAGGCAAGGGCCAATCTCCGACGTGCGGGTTTCCCAGGCACGAACTGGAGCATCTAGCTGACCAGCATAGTCGAATCCTCGGATACGGTGCTCGGAAGTGTAATCACAAGATCACACGCGTCGATCTGACGGGATCTTCTCCGCCCCGATGGTGAGCCCAGCTTTTGCTGAAGCAGCTTCGGTGCGGTATTGACGCTCCTGCCGCCATTCTGAGATTCGGCTAAGCGGAGGAGGCAGGATGCTTGCGACGACCAGCATTTGTGACAACCGCGGTGGCCATTCTTGAGTCACAGCAGAAAATGCTTTTACACACCCGAAGAGTTTCGACTCCAAGTCCACTAATACACTCGGACTACCTTCTCAGTTCAGGCGCGGAACCCCCACGAAGAAAATAGGGGCGAGGCGTTCAATGCCGCCCCGCCCAATGGAGACAACGCGCCCTCCTTTCGTGTTTGCCGAAATTACATCTCGCCTATAGCCAAAGACTTTATTGATTTCCGGACGTATCGGTCTTTCCCATTGCCGTTTGCCATGCCGCGTAAGGGCCTCGGGTAACTGGTTTGCCGCGATAGTAGTACTGAACGCTGCGCAGCGCTTGCTTTCGATTAAGTTCCGAATGATAGAGCTGCGCCGTAGTAATCGGCGCAGCTCTATCCAGAAGCTTCGCGTCATCGGGATTAGTAGCTTTGAAGGCGGCGGTAGCCGCTTCATCGGCCGCCCGAACGGTCCGCATATCCGGTTCAAGGGGCGAAGCACCGCCGACATATTCGATTTTTTCGAAAGCGCAATTTGGTGAATCGCAAAGCTGCATCATCAGATTCGCATCCTTCTGGGTAATCATGCCGTCACCGTCGAGATCGCACTGTTCTCCGCACGCGCTCTCGGCGACAGATTTACGTAAATCACGGTGCAAGATATTCAGGTCATGCCGGTCGACGCGGCCGGCGCCAGTGAGGTCTCCGGGTGCTCTGCGCACTTGCACGATCAGATATCCCAAAGCCTGCTCACCTTTGGCCGTGAAAGTGACGGCGTAAAGATGATGCGGACCGATGGTACGCGGAGTCCAGTCGAACCATGCGGACGACCCATCGGGCTGCAAGCCCAGTAAAATCTTGCCGGCGATGGTCGTTGTACCCCTGGCTCCCGGCTTGCCGTCGTAGATTGTCACATAGCCGTAGATCGTCGATACCGCATTGCTGAATGCTGTAATGCGCATGTGGAGCGGTTCATGGAGGTATGCCACAGCGGAGGGAGCCGCTGCTGCAGTTGCGCTTGTGGAATTGAGCGTCTGCAAAGCACTCGGGCTATCGGCGCTCAGCGATCCGCTGGTGGGGGTTGCGATTGCGTTCGTCTCGCTGGCGCCGAGCAGATTGGGTTTCGGCGCCGCGACTGAAATTAAGCCCCAACCTTCCTTGTTTTGTCCGCCGTCGACGTCCTTTTCGTTCGGGGAATTGAAACTGACTTCGCAGGGAAGGCTGGTACATGGCCGTTCCAGCGGATTCAAGACGTTGTTGTTGTTAGGAACCAGGTCAACATACACGCGGTACGCGTTTGCGCCCGCGCTTTTTGGCCCGGAGCCTTTGGTGTTCCACATCAGATAGGCTTGCGCGTTCTCGCGTGCATTGAGCGAGAACACCAGACTGCCACCCCCCGGCTGCGCGCTGCCTTGTCCGATCGGGGTCCTGTACTTGACTGGGCAAACATGTCCTCCCTTCTTGAGATTGCTCGGCATGCCGGGACAGATTTCATTGTCGCCGGGGCCATCGTAGGGAATGATGGAGAATTGAACGGTAAATGTAGCCGGAGTTGCGCTGAGACTATAGTTATAGACGCGCGCGTCCAGCAGCACCGTATCGCCATCCTGTGGATTGCTGCCCAGCAGATCATAGCCGCCGAATTTAGGATCGAGAGCCGATTTCCTCACCGCGAAACCCTTCATGCGCTTCCGCAGAATCGTATTATCCGGCATCCAGCCATTGAAGAAGTTGTTTTCGCTGTAGGTCGCGTCGAAACGGTATGGCAGGTTGAGAGCGGGATCGGGCGCTCCGCCGTAATTATCCACCCAAAAGTTAGTTCCTGTGCTCTGCTGGTCGAGCCCTCCAACAGCGTAGGCAACCTTTAACGCACCCGAAGTCGTGTCATAAAAGATAGGGTAGTAAGGATAGGAGTTCTCCGAATTACCCTGCGGCGAATTGATGGTGATCCCCGTGCTGTCCGTCGTTGAATTCTCGGATGTATTCAAGTGGCCCCAGTCGGAACCGCCGTGAATATCCGTATCCGAGCTGCCGCTGACCTTAAGTCCCGTTCCCTCAAACATAGTTGTGTTTGTATAGCTCACATTAACGTCCAAATCGCCGTGCAGCTTGTTCGTATAATCGGTGCTGTTTCCGCTGCCGGTAGTGTGGTCGAGCTGCAGGGATACGGTACTCGAATTGCCGTTATAGAATTGCCCCGAGCAGCTAATCAGCGGCACTGCTTTGTTGCTGATATCAGTATTGGGTATTGTGATTGGCCCTATATCGGATGGACGGCAGACTGCATCGTAACCCGGGTAAGAAAGAATATTGCCCACTTCGTGCACGGGTTGGTACCAGTCATTATTTAGGCCTCCTAAGGTTTGTTTGATTGAGGGTCCTGGGATTACGATGTCGTAGAAGGCATTTGGATTGTTCGGGTCGCCCGTATCGGTCCCCTGGCCGTAGACGCGATAGCGCCAGACGTCGAAAATCTGTCCCTCCAGAATCAGACTGTCATCCGTTCCCGTGGTAGTGCCTCTGCCCACCTGATACGAATCGGAATGGGAGTTATAGTCAGTGCTTACGTGGTCATAGTCGTACGCAACCTTAGCTGAAATCTGGACTTTCGCCTTGTTAGTGAGGTCCAAGCCGTCAACCGCAGTCCCGATGCTCTGGGTCGCTGCTGCGGTAATTTGTTCCGAGGCGCCAACTGTCCAGTCGGTGTGACTCTGGCTATTACTCGCAAAGGCCTTTTTTTGGCTATCCTGCATGGACGTGTTGAAACTCGGATAGCGACTGATAGTGACCACTTCTGCGCCGGATCCCTCGTCTAGCCAGGCGGCATGCTGCGGCGGTTGTTCAAGGATGAAGTCCGCCTTTGCGGGTGTGAAAATCTCGAAGTGCGCAGGCGCCCCAAGCCGCACTGAATTGCCGTTTAGGTCTGCCGCGATCGCAGGCAAGCGTAGATAGTGGCTATCATTGACCAGGTCAATTGTGGCGTTATCCCCCCAGATGTTGCAATAAGGAGAGCCTAGTCCGCTTATGCCATCCCCGTAACTCGGGTCCATCGCTTTGCCGGAGCAAATTCTGCTTACCTGAAGCTTGCTGGGATCGGTTGAATCCGGCGCGACCTTCATGATGGAGTGGACCTGCCCGACACTGAACGGCTGAGCCTGCGAGGCAGCCTGGACTGCGCCAATAAAGATCGACCATGTTGGGTCGTTCGTATTGTTATCTCCGAGGAACGCACCTGCCGCGAGTTGCAAGGTCTGATTTCCCTGGAAAGCCCCAAGCAGCCCATTCTCTTCGGCGGCGATCGTGATTTTATCGTCGTCGGTGATTTGAACGATGGCCAGGTGAGGGTCTCCATCCTCAGCGGCACTTCGATTTACGCTGTACGCGGGCTTTGCGTTCCAGGCCATAGCAACCTGCCGGCGCCGATAATCGAGGCCATGAGTGGGATCGTAATGGAAGAGGCCTGGAACTAGCTGAACCCGGATTCGATCGTCTTTGTCAGCGTCGTCTATGTGGATGGGGCCAGGACTGAATCCGGCCAGCCCCGGAAATGCGTCAAGTTCGTTGGTGTCGGTTTGGGTGAGCGGCGCAGCCGCGGTGAACTGAACGGTTTGCCCATCGAAGGAGCCGAACTTAGACGAATCCAGCGCAAGGGAAAAGCCGTTGGCGGTGGGACTAACGGGCCATGTCCCGTTGATCGCAGCCCAGGAGCCCGTTGCGCCCGAGATTGTTACTGTCCGCGGAACATATGCTCCGCTGCGGAGAGAAACGGCGAACTGAGTCTGGGAATTGTCAGTGCCGGCGCTCGCCGCAGCAGTAATCGCATTCCAAACCTGCCCGCCTTTTATCAAAAACAAGACCGGCTGCGTTTGAAATGTTCCGGACTTGTACGTGCTCCGTCCCAAATAATCGGGTGCCCCGGGCGCCCCCCACCAATAAGCAGAGCCGACCAGCAACTGATCCATGCCCGAACCGTCGAAGTCCCCGGCGGCGAGGCTCAAAGTGCCCACCATACTTCGGTCAGGCCGATAGATTTCGAACGTATTGACGGGAGTCAAGGAAGGGTTGCCGCCGTCGTTCTGATAGCGATAAATGACAATGGAAATAATCATGCCAGCCGTCCCCCGCATATAAGCGACCGCAAGCTCGTTATATCCGTCGCCATCGAAGTCGCCGATGGCCGTTGCGAGAATGTTGTCGACTGGCTGTGGCGGAACAGTTGGCATATCTTGGCCGAGAAAGGCGTTATAGCCCTCCAGACCGCACGCGGTCGTGTATTGCTGGTCATCACGATTGAGCCGCTGCTCTAGGACCGACGGGGTGGCCGTCCCGTTGTTATAATTCAGCACTGCTATGTGCGGAACGGCGGCGGTTGCCCCTAAATCCACTGTATTGCAGTCAGCGATCGGTTCCAGTTCCATCCACGCGGCTACGACCTCATCATGGTAGTTACCCTTGCTGTCATAAAGCCGGTCCAGGTCGCCTTCGGAACTGGAAAAGAAATCCGTCCAGCCTGCTACTCGCGGCGGCAACGAACCCATCGTCGTTAGTCCGGTTCCGTCCTTAAACCGTACTGCGAGCTTTGTCGGATCCGCCTCCCAACGCTGAACGATCGCAATGTCGTCTTTGTCGGGATGGACGATGCGCCCTGCGACGGCCTGAATATCAACGGGGGTGTAAGGAAGAGAGCTGGACCAGGGGAGCTTGGAAACCGTCGCTGTTGGAGTCAGGTTTGCATCGAAGGTTGCGGTCGCGGTCGGCCAGGGGTTCCCTTGCGTTCCGAGGCCCATAAGAAAGAGCTGTTGATCGCGGAAAAGCGTGAAGTTCGATGGACTTCCAGCCGGGTCGGTCGCGCCGAGTCGCGTTGAAACGTTGTGAGTGGGTCCGTCGGGTATGCTGCCTCCATTTTGACCAAACAGAGCCAGGGTCAATGCCGGAAGCAGGAGGACGGCGCGGAAAGACGAGAACGTAAATCGAGTCATTAAATGTTGGGGGCCTTTCAGGTGCTCGAAGGTGAATTGATCCTTCTAATTCATAAAGCGCAAACCGGGACAAGAGCGGATCATTATTTTGCGCTTGATTTTTCGGTGATATCCTTTCTGGATAGCTACCGGCGTGAACGATGGAGGCCCCTGCGAGTGGAGAGGTCACCGCTCTTCTAGAGCGGTTCAGGTCCGGCGACTCCAGCGCCCAGGACAAGTTGATTCCCCTGCTTGTCGAAGAACTGCGCAGGCTGGCCAGACAGCAATTGCGAAGCGAGCGGCCCGGACATACGCTTCAACCTACGGCGCTTGTTAACGAAGCCTACTTGCGGCTTATAGGGGACCAGGCCAGAGACTGGCGGAGCCGGGCTCATTTTATTGCTGTAAGTGTTTTGGTGATGAGGCGAATTCTCATCGATCACGCTCGCCGCAAACAAGCTCAAAAACGAGGCGGAATTGAACCTGCCCTCGCAATCGAGAACGAGGAATTTCCAGGACTTTCCTACGAGCAGGCAGACGAACTTGTTGCATTGAATGTCGCACTCGACCGCCTGGATGAGATCAATCCTCGGCAAAGGCAGATCGTCGAATTGCGGTATTTTGGCGGATTGTCGGTAGAGGAAACCGCCGAAGTTCTGAGCGTCTCTCCCATAACCGTCAAGCGCGACTGGGCCGCGGCTCGAGCTTGGCTACGAGGGCAAATGCGGCCAGAAGCAATCGGCTGACAAAGGCATGGTTGCGACAGATTGGGACCAGGTCTTTGAAATTTTTCATGCTGCGCGTGCGAAATCAGGCCAGGACCGCGAGGTCCTGCTGGATGCCGCTTGCGGAGAAAATACTGTTTTTCGGAAGGCTGTAGAAGAGCTGCTGAAACATGATGAAGCCGAGACCAGATTTCTGGCGACACCGCTCTTTGCCCGAATTACCGGCCAGTCCGTATCAACCCATATCCGTCCCGGTCAACGTTTTGGCCGCTACGTCACCTTGGAACTCATCGGACGCGGCGGTATCGGTGAAGTCTGGTCAGCGGAAGATACCGATCTCGACCGGCGAGTTGCCCTCAAGTTCCTGTCCAATGAAGCATTGGCGGGATTGGACCCGCATCAAATAAATCGCGAGGCGAAAGCCGCTTCCGCATTGAACCACCCCGGCATCGTCACTATTCACGAAGTAGTGCAGTCGGACACCACGTTTGCCATTGTCATGGAGTTGGTGGAAGGGGAGCCACTTCGCGAGGTGTGTGGCAAACAACCCATGTCCACCTCTGACATGCTCGCAATCGGAGCCCACATTGCCGAGGCGCTTGCGGCAGCGCATGCGGGAGGGACGATTCACGGCGACATCAAGCCGGAAAATATTCTTTTGCGCCGCGACCGGTACGTGAAGCTGGTCGACTTCGGTCTCGCAAGAAAGCTCACGACGGAAAGCATCGCCTCGGGGATTCCGGCGCTTGGCACCTTGCGCTACCTCTCTCCCGAGCAGGCTCGGGGGGAGGCTTTGACACCGGCGACCGATGTTTTTTCCTTTGGCCTTGTGCTTTACGAGCTAGCTACGGGCCAGCATGCATTCCCAGCGCTCTCGCCGGTCGAGACAACCGAAGCCATTCTGAAAAAGGAGCCGTTGCCCCCTTCCGCTATCAAGCCCTCTCTACCCGCGCCCCTGGATTCGTTGGTGCTCGGTATGTTAAGCAAGGATCCGGCCGCGCGTCCCGCTGCTAGGGAGGTTGCGGCGAGACTTGCCGAACTGGAGGCGCACGAAAAGAGTTCTCCAAGCTCAACTGCGGCGGCGGTTTGGAAATGGGGACTTGTGGCAGCGGCACTAGTCGCAGTGTTGTTGCCTGTTTGGTATTGGACACCAACTCGACACTCAGGTGATAACCCTGCACTCCGCCAAATCACAACCCTGGTGCCTGAAAACCGCGCGACAGCGGCGGCCATTTCTCCCGATGGGAAACGAGCGGTCTACGCCAACCAGGACGGCGTTTTTATCCGCGCCATGAGCAACGGAGCGACCATTGCATTACGCGCGCCCCTGGATCTTACGGTGGACCGGCTCTCGTGGTTTCCAGATGGGACAAAGCTCGTGGCAAGTGGGTTCTCAACAACTACATATGTACCGAGCGTTTGGATAATATCCGCAACGGGCGCGCCGCCGCGCCTTATTCGCACGATGGCGCGCCAAGGAAGTCCTTCTCCGGACGGAGCGCACATCGCATTCACCAACAACGATCGATCCACGATCTGGGTTGTGGGAGTAAACGGAGAAAAGCCGCGCAAGCTTCTGGACGCGGCTGGGGGAGATAGCTTCCCGCTCGTGTTCTGGTCAGCGAACGGGCGTTGGCTCGCATTTGAACGGCGGCACTATTCGGCAAAACTCGACCGCCCGAATCGATCGCTCGACCGGTACTACAAACAAAGCTATGAGTCGCTTGCGCTTGACACTGGAAAAGTTGTCGTGAACGTGTCCGATATATGGATTGGTTCGGCTGCCGTTCTGCCGGACGGCCGCATGCTCTTTCTGAAGTGGAACGCGCCCGGTTCGGATGATTCGCAGCAGTTGTGGGAAGTGAAAACCGATGTCACCACAGGCGCGTTCGTCGGATCTCCACGCAGAATCATGGATCCGCTTGGCCAGAGTGAAATCCAGATATTTGGTATGAGCGCAACGAGGGATGGGAAACTCGTGATGGTTATAAGAGAGTTTGATGAAAGCGCTGTGTTCGTTGGGGACTTTGCTCTATTCCCACCGCGCATCACCGGGGTGCACCGGTTGACGCTGGATGAGCGGACGAATTATCCGCATGCCTGGACGCGGGACAGTCGTGCCGTGATTTTCGAATCGAATCGCAATGGCACTTTCGATCTTTTCAAGCAGTATATCGATCGCCGCATGCCTCAGGAGATCGTAGCCACGCCGCTGACTGAAATGCTTCCTCAACTGAGTCCCGATGGCCGCTTTGTATTGTATGAAGCGCGAGCTTACCAAATCGTACCGGGCCCCCACAAGTTGATGCGCGTACCAGTGGAGGGAGGAACGCCGCAGGAGGTTCCGATCGGCTGCCCATTAGATGAGTTTCGCTGCGCACTTCAGTCCAGCGGCCGTTGTGTCCTGAGGACCACGGTTGGACGAGAGTATTACGTCTACTACCAATTGGACCCGGTTACGGGTAGAGGTCGTGAACTCGCGCGCACCAAATGGATTCCGGGAATTCTCGGGGATTGGGACGTTTCGCCCGATGGCAAGTACGTCGCACTTCCTAATCATGATTTTCACGACGCACGCATTCGCGTATTGGCATTGGAACCCGGACCGAACGATTTACGTGAACGCGAAGTAGTGCTTACTGGCTTGACTGATATAAGGGGTGTCGTGTGGTCAGCTGATGGCCGTGGATGGTTCGTATCTGTGGACACAACCGTCGGTCACCGGCTGCTCTACGCGTATCCCGACGGCCACTTTACCTCGCTGGGAGATATTCAGGGATGGGCTGTGCCTTCTCCTGACGGGCGTCGGGTAGCGTTTCTTGACCGCGTCATCGCAAGCAATGCCTGGCTTATGGATAGGCGTTAATCAAGCACCTTGGATTTATAATCGCGGACCCAAAGCGTTTGTTTCGGAGTCGCTTGAGCACGCCACGTTTCGGGCTCCCGGGCGCGAGAGGGTCGATTTCGAAATCTGAACCTTCTGTTCTGGAGATGATGGCATGATCGGCTAATTCCCCATCGATACCACGCGGATGAGTTCGAGTCGTTGGAAGCGGGACGCGCGAATTGAAGCGCCCGCTACCGCCACCAGATTGCGGCGCGTTAAATCATCCGTGACGGTCGCGTATAGGCTTGTGTTTGGCTCAGTGGCTGTAAAGTCGGGTTGTCTCCGATTGACGGAGGACGGCGACCCCGAATCCGATGCCAAGCCTGACCAATCTACGACAACCCGGTTTACCGGCTAGAGCGCGACAGGTGCAACCGCCTGCTATTATCCATCTGTGCCATAAAGCCTAGTAGACCAGGCACAACGCGCGCAGGCGCGGGGATTTCCAGTACAATGCATTTGTCGCAGTTGGGGAGGGGGTTGTGTCCGAGCGTCAACGGCTCGCCGCAGGCATTTTGCTGGTCTTCGCGAGCGCATGCCCCACGATGATGGACGCGTGCAGCACGGTTATTGTCATCCCTCGCTGCGATCAGTCGTGGAGCGACGGCGAGGTGATTTTCCTGGGGAAAGCAGTCGCTCAACTCGGTGGGGAGACGCGGCTCGCTAACGGCTATGTACAGTGGACGGACTATGAATTCCATTTTGCGCCGGAGGAGATTTTCCGGGGCGCGAGCAAAGACGCGAAAGAGTTAGTTGTCTACACTGGCCACGGTGGGGGTGATTGCAGCGAACCTTTCGTTGTTGGAGCCAACTATCTTGTTTATGCCCGGACTATCGACGGCCGCCTGAAAGCCTGGGGAGTGCCCGCGGCTATGGCGGGCGGCACGTTGAGGGAGTTGCGTGCCATCGCCAGGGGTGAGCGCGGGGACGACCTGTTTGGGACCATCGCGATTGGTTCAGAGTACGGGAGGATGGAAGATCGAATCAAAAGCAAACCGCTCGCGAAGGTTATAGTTAGGGCAGTCGGACACCACGGCGCACGTTTTTCCGCCGCCACCGATGAGCACGGCGCCTATGCTTTCGCTGCGTTGCCACCAGGGAAGTACCGGATCGAAGCGGATTTGCCTTCCGGCCTCCTCCTCGGGGGGGTCCAGCCTACGTAAAGACCAGAAAGGGAGGCAGCGTAGGATGCCGCGTCGACGCGTTTCGTCATGTCGACGATGAAACTTCAACGAGAGCCCCTGTTCCGGGGAGAGGTCGCTGACGGTCGCTGGGTCCCAGCATCCTAGACGAACGGCGCGTATGACGGGTCGCGGGGAATGCAGGCGACGCAGCGTCTAGCGTACTTTATATTCCGTTTCTCGAGGCGACCCATATAGCCTTTTTATCGTCCATCTGCGGATAAGCGGATCGGATGATATCGTCGCTGGCCACAGAAATCAGTTAAATGCCGATCGCAAATAGTCGGCAAGTGTTTTGGGCAGCGGCCTCGTGCAATTGTGTCTGAGCGGGGCCAGGACGACGGAGCGACTCGGACAGAAGATGCTCAGTTCTCGGGAAGTGCCAATACCGGACAGTGAAAAATAGGTTAGATTTTCAACTTCGGCTACCAAGTTGGCGCCTATGTTGGATCCGCCCCGGTCGCGAGCCGCGTTGGTCTAACGGTTTAAGCCTACTGCTCGACTACTGCTTTCTTCAAATTACCGGATGCTTTGGCCTTTGCGCCGGCGCTGACCTGGATGTTGTTGACGACCTGAACGGCGCCCGCAGTGCGCGCCATCCTGGTGGCTGATCCTTTATGCTGCATCACATTCGTGGTTCCTTCCCACGTGACGATGCCACGCTGCACATGGAAACGGAACCCGTCTTTCCCAATCTTCGACTTGGCGAGTTTCGTCCGGATAGTTGCTTCGATTTGGGCATCATTAGGAGCCGCGCCTCTTTGAACGGCAGCCGTAGTGCGGCCGGTGCGCGCAGCCGGCAACGGCATGGCGACAACCGTGGCGAGGAGAGGAACTAGAAGAAAGGCGAGTAGGCGCTGCATAATTTGGTTCGCAGTTATAGTGCAGCGGGGGACGTATAATTCGCAGTGAACGAAATACTATGTGGAATTTTGCGGACTGAAGTTCACCGCGGCACGCTCAAGCGTGCGCCACCCGATTCAACTTGGGCGTATTCGGGGAGCGCGGAGCCGGCAGTATAGATTTCGACGGCCCGCTCGGGAATTCCGTCAAAAATCATGCTTCCGCGATCGAGCAGAATGGCACGATCGCATTGCTCCACTACTTGCGACATACTGTGTGTTACCAGCAGGATAGTCTTACCCGATTCCCGGAAGCGCTGAATACGGTCGAAGCATTTTGCCTGAAAAGCAGTGTCGCCCACGGCCAGAACCTCGTCCAGAATCAGAATTTTGGGGTCCACTTCGGTAGCAACGGCAAACGCCAGCCGCGTATACATCCCGGAGGAGTACTGCTTCATTGGTGCGTCAATAAACTCGCCAATTTCGGCAAAAGCGATGATGTTCTCCTCTTTTTTCTGCATCTGGCGTTTGGAGTAGCCCATCAGGAGGCCGTTCAAAAGAATGTTCTCGCGTCCCGTCAACTCGGGATGCATGCCCGCGCCCAATTCGAGCAGTGGAGCAATGGCGCCGTTCACCTCAACCCGCCCGGCGGTGGCCCGGTAGACACCGGCAATAATCTTCAGCAGCGTACTTTTGCCGGAGCCATTGCGCCCGATAATTCCGACCATCTCGCCTTCGCGGACTGTGAAAGAGACATCCTTCACGGCATCGAAATCGTGGTAGTGGACGGTGTGGCGGAGGAACTTGGAAAACAGTTCGCGGAGCGTGTCAGGACGCTCATGAATAACCCGAAATCGCTGGGTCACGTGCTCGACCCTGATTGCAAAAGGACTGGAGTACATGCGGGCCTCAGACGTGGAACACGAACTCATCCTGGTGCCGACGGAATATCGCAAACCCGATTATGAGCGATATAAATCCGCACACGAACGAAGCAATAATAGACCGGGCAGCCGGCAATCTCCCATAATAGACGCTCAGCCGAAATCCGTTTAGCGCGTAAATTAAGGGATTCAGCTTGAACAGCCACTGGTATTTATGCGGGATGGAATCGATCGCGTAAATAATCGGCGTGAGATAGAAGAGCACGTTTAACAGAACTTGTATGATGTGGGCCACATCGCGGTAATAGACGTTCGCGGTTGCGAAGAAGAATGTCGCCCCCAGAGTGAAGATCGTGAGCGCCAGCAGCGGAACCGGCAGGAAGAACCAGGTCCAGTAAAACGGGTGCCGCATTACAAGCACGATGAGCACCAGCGGGATCATCGAAAGCAGCAGATTGATCATGTTTGAGACAACCGCCGCAAGCGGGAACACGGCCTTTGTTACGGCAACTTTCTTAATCAGGTCACCATTGCCCACAATGGATTCGGCCGCATACGAAAGGCATTGCGCGAAAAACGTCCAGGGGAGCAGCACGCTCAACAAAAAAATGGCGTAGTGGGGCAGGTTGATAGGCATGACCGTGGAAAACACCACGGCCAGGACCACCATGAGGAGCATGGGGTTCAGCAAGGCCCACAGAAAACCGAGCAACGAGCGTTTATAGCGCAGCTTCAGGTCTTTGAGGGCCAACGCCCAGATTAGTTCTCGATTCCGGTATGTGTCCCGCAGCAGTTCCATCAGGGTTTAGATCGAAGACGAACGGTCCTCCTATTCTAACCTTCTGCCTGCGATTTCAAAGAGCGACCGCAGCCGGCCGCTTACAACGGGAGATCGCCAGGCAGCCCCCATTGCTGGGATATGGTTGGGTTCGGATAGGTGTTCAGCATATCCATAGTGAGCACATACCAGGTGCCGTTAGAGGGCCGCCAGACTGCCAAGTCGGACTTTCCATCGCCATTGAAGTCTTTTGTGATCGGCTTGTCGCCCCTGAGCCCCCATTGCTGGATGAGAAAGGTTCCCGTGTGAGTGCTGGGCAAAATGAACCACGTGCCGTTCGACGGCCTCCAGACCGCAAAATCAGTTTTGCCATCGCCATCGTAATCGGCGGGAATAGGGATGTCTCCTGGAAGTCCCCACTGCTGTACAGCCGTTCCGCCGCTGCTGCGCATGATGAACCACGTTCCATTGGCAGGTCTCCAGACAGCGCAATCGATCTTGCCATCACCATCGTAATCGCCCGGAAGAGGGATATCTCCGGAAAGGCCCCACTGCCGCACAATCGTGCCACCGGTGGTTGGCATGATAAACCACGTTCCGTTGGCAGGTCTCCATACGGCAAAATCAGTTTTGCCGTCGCCATCGTAATCGCCGGGTACGGGGATATCGCCGGGGAGGCCCCACTGCTGAATAATGAGCGGCCCTCCACTGCTGGGGATGACAAACCAGGTGCCACTGGAAGGCCGCCAGACGGCGAAATCGGGTTTTCCGTCACCGTCGTAATCGCCCGGTACGGGGATATCTCCGGGGAGACCCCACTGCTGCACAAGGGTTGGGGCCGCGCCGCCGGAGTTGATGAACCAGGTGCCGTTGGAAGGCCTCCATACGACAAAATTGGCTTTGCTTGGAGCGTGCGGCGTGGGACCGATGGGCGTGGTTCCTCCTGGCCGGACCGCGGTCCCGGTGATCGATACCGTTTCAGGCGAATCGGGAGCGCCGTCCGTAAAAACCAGGAGAGCGGTTCGGGAGCCTGACGCCGACGGCGAGAAGGTGACAGAAGCCTTGCAAGTGGATCCGGTCGCCAGGGTTCCGGAACACGTCGTCGTGAATTTGAAATCCGCAGCATTCGGGCCTGAGAGCACGGCGCTGGAAATGGGTAAAGCGAGGCTACCGCTGCTGGTGAGAGTAATGACTTGCGCGCCGCTGGTGGAACCGATCGTCTGGCTGCCGAAGGTCAGGTTAGTAGAGCTCAGGCTGGCCCGGGGCGACAGCACACCGACGCCGCTCAAAGCCACCATCTGAGGAGAATTGGCGACCGAATCATTGAAAATCAGAGCGGCTGAACGAGCGCCCGCGGCCGCCGGCGTGAATGTTATGGTCACGGTGCAACTGGCATTGGCCCCAAGCACCGCGCCGCAGGTGGTGCTGACGGCAAATTCCGCTGCATTCGCCCCGGTTACCCAGATGTTGCTGATGCCCAGCGGGGCGTTTCCCGAGTTCGTAACGAAGATGGGCGGCAGTGCTGTGGACGTACCGACAACCTGATTGCCGAACACCAGATTTACGGCGCTTAATGCCACTTTGGGAACGGGTGCATAGACACCTGTTCCGCTGAGCGTCGCCACTTGGGAGGATCCGACCACATTCAGGGCGTTTGTTGTGGCGGTCACGTTTCCTGACAATGCAAAGGTGGTGGCGGGAACGAATTCCACAGCGATGGTGCAGTTTGATCCTGCCGCCACGCTCGAAGAAGGAGAGCAGTCCACATACCCGGAAGGCTGCTGCTGAAAATTGGCGGTCACGCCGAGCGCGGTAAAATTCAGAGGGCGATTTCCAATGTTCTCAAGGGTCAGAAGCTGCGCCGGGCTTGCCAGCCCGATATCGATCGACCCGAAGGCCATCCTCTGCACGGGAAACACGACCTTCCGAATGACGTTGTTTCCGTTATCAGCGATATACAGATTTCCGGCCGAGTCCAGCGCCAGGCCGGACGGACTCATCAGGTTCGCGGCCGTTGAAACTCCGCCATCCCCGTAATAACCACTTGCTCCGTCCCCGGCGATGGTGTTAATGACCCCGGAGGCCGCTTGTACCTGACGGACGGCGTCGTTGCCGGTATCGGCGATATATACGTTGCCTGCAGCATCCACCCGGACGCAGGAGGGACCGCTGAGCTCCGCATTCACGGCCGGGCCCAAATCGCCGTTGTAGCCAGGGCTGCCGTTCCCCGCGATAGCGCTGATCAAGCCTGATGCCGCATTCACGAACCGGATTAAGCTGTGCCCTGTATCGGCGATGTACAGATTGCCGCCCGCGTCTACAGCGATGCCGCTGGGATTCGCCAACTGCGCCTGAGTGGCGGGCGATCCATCTCCGAGGCCGTCCGTGCCGGTGCTGCTCGCCCCGCCGGAGACTACGCCCGCGACTACAGTGATGATTCCGGACGAGGCGTCTACCCTGCGAATCAAGCCATGGAAAGCATCGGCGATATACAGATTCGCGGAAGCGTCAAGCGCCACATCGGCGGGGCCATTCAAAATTGCGTTGATTGCCGGACCGCCATCACCGAAATGATCCGCGCCGGAGCTGGCATGCGCGCCGCCTGCCACGGTGCTAATAATGCCAGTTGCAGCGGTTACTTTGCGGATGCGGTTATTGCCCTGATCGGCAATATAAAGGTTGCCGGCGCCATCCACTGCCACGGCTATCGGATTATTCAGCGACGCTTGCGTGGCTTGCCCGCCATCCCCGGAGTAATTAGCCTTGAAGGGCATACCGGCAACCGTGCTGATCAGGCCGGTAAGCGCGGAAATCTCGCGAACCACCTGGTTTATCGAATCGGCGATATATATGTTGCCGATGGTATCGATTGCGACACTCTGCGGGTTTGCGAACTGGGCGGCAGTGGGAACCTGGCCATCGCCCCAAAAGCCCGGCGGCATTCCACTGCCGGCGTAGGTCGTAATCAGCCCTGGGTAAACGACCGCCTCAGGGGCCAAGCCTAATCCGTGCAAGAGCGTCACGCCGACGAAATTCCCGAAATTATCTCTTACGATCACCGCATCTTGCCTGACGCCTGGATAGCGGGGCTGAAAGGTTAGCGACACGTAGCACGTCACTCCCGCGTTAACAATGCAATTCGGTGCGCCCAGTTTGAAATCGAGCCCGTAGACCAGGGAGAACGTAGGCGCAGCGGAAAGTGCTGGAAAGAGATAGTTGAGTAAAACAGGCGCGGAGCCGGTTCCATTTACCTGCGCCTGTCCAAAGTCCTGGGTAAGAGGGACGGTATTACTGGCTGTCGATCGGGCCGGAAGGGCGAGCGCCGCCAGGAGAGCGCAAACCAGCGCCGAGGAAGAGAATACATGCCGGGTTGCCGTGTAGCTTCGTAATCGCAACATGTTGAAAGCCGATATGACGAAGGCCGCTGGTCACCAGCCAGTACCTTCTGTTGATTCACATCGGCTTGTTGCGAACACCCTTGAGCCAAGTTTGAAGCGGAATAAGGCGAGGTTAGTCTGATCTTTTTGGATCTAAAGTTTAGCGGGCCTGGCTATCACGAAAAAGAGCAAGACGGAAGTCTACGATGCTCACGATGCCCGCCTACTACCCTCAACAGTGCCGGCTTAGTTAAATCACTTACCACCGTGGACGCATGGAAGTTGCGTATCTACCACGGCGCGCAGCACCGTACCTGATTCTCGTTGTTCCCGACACTCGTTCGGGAAGTGTTACTATTTCAGAGCTATATCGCGAAATTCCCGGAAGGCGAATGACACGCGAGACACGGTGATGGCATATGCCGCTTAGCACGGGAACCCGGATGGGGCCCTATGAAGTCATGGCCGCGATCGGCTCCGGTGGCATGGGCGAGGTCTATCGCGCGCGACACGCGCCTGGGCCGGGAAGTCGCGATCAAGATGCTCAATTCGCGATTTCAAGCGCGCAACGATGGACGCGAACGCCTGCTACAGGAAGCGCGCGCTGTTTCGGCTCTGAATCATCCGAATATTCTGGCGCTGTACGATATCTGCTCCGAAAACGGCAGCGAGTTTCTCGTGATGGAGTTGATTCGCGGGAAAACGCTGGAGCAGCTTATCGGGAATCGCGGGATCGCTGTAAATGAAGCGGTGAAGTACGCGATCGCGATGGCCGATGCACTGGCTCGGGCGCATGCGGCCGGCATTCTGCATCGCGACCTGAAGCCGTCCAACATCATGATTACCGAGGATGGCGTGCCGAAAATCCTCGATTTTGGCCTGGCGCGAGCCGCTGAACCGGAACAACGCAACAACGGCGACGAGACCCGCACGCTGACGGAAACTACGGAGCAAGTCGTCGCAGGCACGGCGGGTTATATGTCGCCGGAGCAGGCCGAGGGCAAGAAGCTCGACGCACGTTCGGATATTTTCAGCTTCGGCGCCGTGCTCTATGAAATGGTCACCGGCCGCCCTGCGTTTCACGGCGAGTCCACGGCCGCAACGCTCGCTGCCGTTTTAAATCGCGACCCCGATCCTCCGTCGCGCACCGCGCCCCAGGTTCCGAAAGAGCTGGAGCGCATCATCCAGCGCTGTTTGCGCAAAGACCCGAGCCGGCGTTTCCAGCACATGAGCGACGTGAAAGTCATGCTGGCAGAAGTTCGCGAAGAATCGAAATCGGAAACGCAGCTCGTCCAGGAGCCCGCGCGGGGGCGCAGGACATGGATGTATGCGGCTGGCTGCATCGTGCTGCTTGGGATTGCGGGTGGAATCTGGTGGTGGCGTAACGCAATGTCGCCGCCTCCGCCGCCCAGCCAGCCCGTGCCGCTGACGGCTTATCAGGGCGATGAGGATTTCCCGGACTTCTCTCCGGACGGAAGCCAGGTGGTATTCGCCTGGAACGGCGTGCATCGCAGCAAGTATCACATCTATATCAAGCCCCTCCGCTCTCCGGACTACCTGCAGCTCACAAGGGGCGAGGCAGATGAAACCTATCCCAAATGGTCTCTCGATGGACAGTGGATCGCATTTCAGCGAAAGGACAGCGCCGGAGAGCACACGTTTGTGATCTCGCCGGTCGGCGGAAATGAGCGGAAGCTACACGATGGGAGTTGCTTCGGCCTGTCGTGGTCCACAGATAGCAAAGCCCTCGCCTGCGGCGCACAGAACGGCCTCATCCTGATCTCTGCTGAAGGTGGAAGCAGCCGGCAACTGACATCCGCCCCGAAAGGGAAAATCGACGGATTTCCAGCCTTTTCTCCAGACGGCCATGACCTCTTGTACATCGAAGGCAGGCTGGAAGCTTCCGACTGCGATCTATATCTGCTGCATTTGAACCGAGGCCTCTCGCCGGATGGAACCCCCCGCCGGATTACAAACCAACAGGCCAATGAGCTTAGTGCCGGAGGTTTGGCATGGACGGCCAATGGCCGGGAGGCGATCTGGTCCATGACGACATCGGGGACACTCGGGCTGACACTCTTCCGCGTTGCTGTTTGGCGGACCGGTTCGGTCGAGCGGCTGCCCTTTGTTGGGCCAACTGCCTTTAGTCCAGCAATAGCTCGCCACCAGAACCGGTTGGCTTACTCGCGCTGGCTTCGAGATATCGATATTTGGCGCACGGACGGCCATAGCGCTGAGCGCGATCCGGTATCCTCAACCGAGCTTGAGGCCTATCCTCAGTTTTCGCCAGACGGCAAGCGCATCGCGTTCGAATCAGACCGGTCAGGCGCGGACGAGATTTGGGTTGCAAACAGCGACGGCAGCAACCCAATGCAACTCACCAACTTCGGGCGTCATAGCGGCTCACCGCGCTGGTCCCCCGACGGCCAATGGATTGCCTTCGACTCCTATACCGTGAGCGGGCGCTGGACAGTGTGGATTATAAGCAGCGGCGGCGGAACGCCGCGCCGGCTCACCGAGAGTGACGGCAGTTCCAAAATCCCAAGCTTCTCGCACGACGGCAAATGGGTCTACTTCGCCGACGACCGCACCGGCCGTGATGAAATATTCCGCGTGCCTTTCGGGGGCGGCGCAGCGGTGCAGGTCACACATTCCGGCGGCATAGTACAGCAGGAATCGGTAGACGGACGAACAATTTATTATTTGACGAGTAGCGCCATGGGCCCTGCTGCACTATACGCGACGCCAGTCTCGGGCGGACAGGAGCGGCCATTAGGAATTCATGTTCTCAGCCGCTCATTTCAGGTGATGGCGGATGGCATTTACTTCATCGCGCCCCCGGCCAAGGATGGCCGGGGTCCGGAAATCCGCTGGTACGGCTTTGCAACGCACCAGTCGCGGTTGATACAAAGCCTGGGCGATGTAAGTACATACTCCGGTTTCGCTGTATCACCCGACCGCAAAGTTTTTCTCTATACGGTCAGACAAGACAGCGGGCGCAACCTGATGCTGGTGGACAATTTCCGGTGATCTTCGGGCCGCAGATGGCACTGAAAACGCAGCCCCCATTCCGCAAGATTGCTGAAACGGAGCCGGAAGACATCTGAGCTTATAAGTCAAGTCTTAAGGGCAGAGATTTTCGAAAACCCGGCGGCAGTTGCCCACAGGAATTCCACGGAGGCGTTGGGGGCCGCACGGCGAGCGAGGGTTGCCGAGTAAAGTGCTTCCTGGGAGGGAATGCGGTTGTGCCAGCAGCGATAAAGAATGCGAATCCATTTGAAAGCCAGGCTGCGAATAATGGCGTGGTGCTGCTTGCGGTTTGCACGCTGCTGGTCGTAATAGGTGCGTGCCCATTGCGAACGAGCGAGTGAATGTTGCGCCCATTCCTGGAACGTCTGCCGGACAAACTTGGGGCAGGCCCAGCGCATATGGATCCAACAGCGCGTGCCGCTCGCTTCCTTTACGGGCGCGATCCCGCTTATGGATGTCTTCGGGTGTGTGCCTACACTCGCCCTGCTCGCGTTTGTTGTCCCCAGGGACATGAAGACTCCAAACGTGCTTCTGATCGGCCCATTCCGGTTCCGGGACAAGAGAGGAATTAGACAATGGCGTTTTCGCTCCAGAAAAAAATATGTGACAGCCGGCCAGCCTGGTTCCCCTGCGAAAGGCTTATAGTAGAGTCTGAACTCGATTCAGACGACATCTGAGGATTCGTTTGGAACCAGGCAACCCTGCGGCTCGATACTCTTCCGGAAGACATCGCAATGTTCGGCGTTAGCGTATTCGTAGCCGCGGGGCGACCTGACCGTGTTTAGCATCGCAGATCAGCACCTTTCCACAAAGGCCCCGCCCGCCGACTGTGGAAATCCACCTGCTACTCAAACACGGACAACAAAAGTATAAGCGTAAGCGACCTAAGTTGGGAACGTGGTGGTTGTACACTTTAGGTCGCTCAAGGAAACGGGGGCCAGCTAGCTGGCCTGAGTCTTCTGTGGCCGGCTGGCCTTGAGTTTTTTCATATCGAGCGATTTGTTGGACCAGTCTTCCGCCTGAGCGATATACGATTTCGCTTCATCCGTTGAATTCGCGATATCTGCCTTTTTGCGGAGCAGAAGATTCATGTACGACATCGCGTCTTCATTCTCTTTGTCGTACTGCAAGCACTTCTTTAGATTGTCAAGGCCGTCGTCAATGATCTTCCCGTACTTTTCCTGCATGACGGCCCGGACCTTTTTATCCTTTAGCGGACCCGGGTCGTCAGCCTTCATATGCTCGTCCACTCGCGCTGTCTGTAGCGGCGTGAACGCTTCCGCCCAGTTGATGACACCTAAGTAGTAGTAGGCTTCAGCATCCTTTGGATCCACTTCGATCCGGCGATGGTTCCACTTCTTGGCGTCTTCCAAAGCGGCCTGCCTCTGCTCGGGCGTACCGGCGCCGGCGGAGTTATACGCCATGGAGGCCATGGAAGCCAGCGCCAGAGAATTCGTTGGGTCCCTCTTCAACACGCGCTCGAACTCCTGCTGCGCGGCATCATAGTTCTTCTTGTTGTCGGGCGAATCCGCGCCCGGGACCCATTGAATCATGTACGATGTGGCCAGATAAAGCTGGGCGTTCTGATTGCCGGGATCCAGCCGGACAGCCTCTTTGAAGTGCTTCACGGCTTCGGCGTAGTGATTGTTTTTATACGCCTGGACGCCTTGATTCATCTGGTCTCGCGATTCGAGCTTGGCGCATCCGGTAGTGAGCACCAGCAGTCCGCCGCACAACGCCAGCGTCAACCATTTAGAACTTTGCATTGTCTCGATTCCTTTTCCCGGTGCGCGCTACTGCCCGGCCTCAACCTTGGGCGTCATGATACCCACTTTGTCAAGACCCGCGCCCTTGGCGTCATCAATCGCCTTTGCCACGTAGCGGTAATCCACATCCGGGTCGCCCTTCACGAACACGACTTTGGTCGCGCGCGTCTTGAAGATGTCCTGCAGCCGCGCCTGCAAATCCGCTTCTTTGATCGGCTGCCCGTTAACCTGGAGACTGGCATCTTTGGCAACCTCGATAACAACCGTGGGATCCTGACTCGGCGGAGGTGGAGGTTGATTGGGTGGTGGTGGTTGCGGCACCAGCGCATTCAGACCATACGGTGTGAGCGGCGTGATGACCATGAAGATGATCAAAAGCACCAGTAATACATCGATCAGCGGTGTAACGTTAATATCCGCCTTGGGGCCGCCGGCGCCCCCTACTGCCATTGCCATAAAAGTAAACTCCTCTTCAGATGTAATTACAGGTTTGAACTGCCGCTCGTGTTCTTATTCTTAATCTCTTCCGTGATGAGGCCGATTTGATCGACCTGAGCCGTGCGAAGATTGTCGATAACATCGGTAACGCTCGCAAAGCGCGCTCTGGCATCAGCCTTGATGTAGACCGTCTTGTCGGAGCGATTCTGCTGCAGATCTTTCACTTTACTGCCCAGTTGGTCGGGCTGTACCAGCGAATTGCCCGGACTCAAAAAGACCTTGCCATCTCGCGTGATTGCGATCAGCACGGCGTCTTCTTTGTCCGCGTCCGCCATCTTGATCGCGTTGTACGTATTCACTTTGTTGACGTTCACGCCTTTGGACAACATAGGAGTGATCACCATGAAAATGATCAGCAGCACCAGCATCACGTCCACCATGGGCGTAACGTTGATGTCAGAAACAACCGGTGGGGCCTTCATTAACTTCATTTTTAAGCTCCTCTTGAGACTGTCCCTGGCTCGACGGCCGGCAGAAGGCGGGAGCGGAGGTTAATCCGCTCCCGCCATCGATTCAACCCGAGCCTTGGAGAAAGGCCGGCTACCTGGTCGCCGCCACTCTCTGACTACGCTTCAGGAAATAGTCAATCAGCTCGGAACTGGAGTTGCCCATTTCGACATCGAACGCTTCGATTCGATTGGTGAAATAGTTAAACACCCAGACCGCGGGAATAGCCACAAACAAACCGACTGCGGTGGTGATCAGGGCTTCTGAAATACCGCCCGCGACTGCACCAATGCCGGTCGATTTGGAAGTGGAAATTTCCTGGAACGCATGCATGATTCCGACCACCGTTCCGAACAACCCCACAAATGGAGCAGTGGAACCGATGGTGGCCAAGCTGCTGACGCCGCGTTTCAGTTCGGCGTGTACAATTGCTTCCGCTCTCTCCAGCGCGCGGCGCGATGCTTCAATGTCTTCACCGGAAATTTCAGCGCTCACCTGGTGAGCCTTGAACTCCTGCAGACCAGCAACGACGACTTTCGCCAGATGGCTCTTGCTGAAACGGTCAGCAATCTTGATGGCCTCATCCAGCTTGCCCTCGCGCAGCGCGCCCGCAACAGCAGGGGCGAAGGCCCGCGACTGTTTCCGTGCCGCACTATAGGCAATGAACCGATCGATCATGACACCGATCGACCAAGCCGACATAATAAACAGAACGACGATAACGCATTTGGCTATCGTGCCCATATTGCCCCAGACCGATCGTGGGTCGAAGGCGATTCCCTGGTTTTCCTGGAGTAACCAGAAAGCCCATACCTGAAGTTGTAATACCATGCTTATCTCCTAAGTTGAATCGATTACTGAACTAACTGAAAACTACGGATAAACGCTCCGTTGACGATCAAGCCCCTCGCTGATGCTCGGGGTTCCGAACTAGGTCGCTTACGCTTCCGGCTCGGTTTCGGCATACTTCCTGCTCACTTCCTACTGACTCAGCGTGAAATTCACGATGATATCGGTGATCACGGTCACCGGTTGGCCATTGAGCAAGGTTGGCCGGTACTTCCATTGCAAGACGGCCTCTTTGGCAGCCTGCACCAGAAGCGGGTGACCGCGAACAAGCTGAAGATTTTCGATATTGCCTTCTTTGCTAATTACGGCGGTAAACTCAACCGTGCCCTGAACGCGAGCCGATTTGGCCAGCGGCGGGTACACGGGGGTCACCTTGCGAATCAGGTTTGCCTCGGCTACCTGGCCACCTATGCGGACCACACTGGGAGTCTTGGCCTTGGGAGGAGGAGGCGGAGGCGGAGCGCCCGGCACGCCGCCCAAAACACCACCCAGCACGCCACCGGCAACGCCGCCGGCTTCACCCGTACCGCCAACCACGCCCGCGCCCGTATCGGGAGGCGGCGCAGCTTCCTCAATCTTGTTGATCTGTTTTGGAATGACCTTCGGGGCCATCAACTGGTTTGAAATAAATTGCTTGACGACCGGCTTCTGAACTTTAGGCGCGGCCGGAGGCGGCGGTGGAGGCGGCGGTGGAGGCGGCGGCGGAGCCACCAGCATGCTCCTCAACTGCGCGCTCGGCAGCGTCTGCGTATAGATCAGTGGGATCAGAATCAAAACGCCAATCACAGCGATCTGCACTACCAGTGAAAGCACAATGGTATATGGCTTTTTGGTTTTCGTCGTCCCGTCTACAAATGTTTGCTCAAACATGTCAGTCCCCTTGCCCCGGGCGCTGGCTCAGCGGCCCGGATTGCAATTCACTAGATTATTTCATTTCGCGGTCCGCACCGGCTTCACACTTTTCACGGGCTTAGCCACATCCCGCGGCCGGCGTCTGCAGCGCCGGCGGCGGCCGCACGCCTCTCTTCCGGCGATCCGCTAAATCCTGCCAGAATACCAAAATTGGGCTGGCGATAAAGATCGAAGAATAAGTTCCGATAATGATACCGATAACCAGAGCAAAAGAAAACCCGTTCAAAACCCGCCCTCCCCAGAGGAACAGCGATAAGGCGGTCAGGAAAGTCAGACCGGAAGTAAGCACGGTCCGGCTCAATGTCTGATTGATACTCAGGTTGACGATGTCGGGAAAAGAGCCGCGAATCTGCAGCTTCAGGTTCTCACGAATACGATCGAAGGTAACAATCGTGTCATTCATGGAGTAACCAACCAAGGTAAGCAGGGCGGCAATCACGGTTAGGTCAATCTGTTTATTGAAAATCGAGAACAGCCCGATGGTGATAATCGTGTCGTGAAATACCGCGATAACGGCGGCGACGCCGTAGATCCACTCAAAGCGGAACGCGATGTAGATCAACATGGCGCCCAGCGCGATCAAAACAACATTGATTGCCTGCTGGCGCAGGTCCGCGCCTATCTTCGGGCCGACGAACTCAAACCCGGCCATATGGAAGCTGCCCGGGAAACAGACTTGCTTAATGACATTCAGAATCTGGGGTGTAACGCCCGGAACACTGGAAAGCTCATCCAAATTTTTGATCAGGCCCGAACGGGCATCCCGATAGCCGGTGATCGATTTCGCGAGCGCCTGAAGCTGATCGTCCGAAAGCGCCACGCTAGCGTTGGCCAGCGGTTGGCGCAGCGCGTCGGCAAGGGCGGCCTGCCCGACGTTGTTGATGTCCAGCTTGCCGCCGGAATCCGGGTTGAATGTCTGGTTCAGAGTGGCAATCATATCATTGCGGGCAATCTGCAGTGCCTGCTCGTTTGCCGCGCCCGATGATAAGAGCACTTCCTGTGAGTTGCGAATTTCCTGCACCTCAATGTCGCCTGACAGTTTTTTGTGAAGCGCCGAGCGGATGGCTTCCGCGGGGGGCCGTTTGATGAAGTTGACATCCATCAGCGCTCCACCTGTAAAATCTATTCCATATCTCGGTCCGCCTTTGACAGCCAGGCTGGAAAGCCCTGCCGCCGTAAGCAGAAGAGACACAATGATGAACGGCCACTTCTTGCCGAGAAAGTCAAAGTTCGTGTGCTTGAAGATTTCCATCTAGCTTCAGAGGCCGGCATCTATAGGAAATAGACACCGGTTCACTACAAATGTTCCCAATTCTACCGCTTAACCGTTTTAACCGTCTATGGGGGCCTTTAACCCGCGGACGGTCAGATGCTGAGAGCCGTCACCGGCTTCGGCCTGGACAACTCCCAATCGAAAATGACCTTGGAGACGAACACCGCTGTAAACACGTTCGCCATCAACCCGATAACCAGCGTCACCGCAAACCCTTTCACCGGACCCGATCCGAACAAAAACAGAATCGCGCAGGAGACAATCGTGGTGATGTGAGTGTCGACGATCGTCAAAAATGCCTTGCTAAATCCGGTATCGACAGCGGGAAGAATGGCCTTGCCGGCGCGCAATTCTTCACGAATGCGCTCGAAAATCAGCACATTGCTATCAACCGCCATACCGATGGTCAGAATGATGCCGGCGATGCCCGGGAGGGTAAGTACCGCGCCGAAATAGCTGAGGCAGGCGATGAGGATAACGGCGTTCAGGATCAGGGCCAGCGTGGCGTTAATGCCGCTCTTCTTGTAATAGACCAGCATGGCCACAATCACTGCCAGCACGCCCGCGATACCCGCGATGAATCCTTCTCTAATGGAATCGGCACCGAGCGAAGGGCCGACGGTATTTTCTTGCTCGTATTTCACGCTGGCGGGAAGCGAACCGGCGTTTAAATTCAACGCCAGGGCAGACGCGTCTTCCTGCGACCCCATGCCTTCAATCTCACCTTGATCACTGATTTGACCCTTAATGGAAGGCGCCGTCAGCACCTTCCCGTCCAGCACAATCGCCAGGCGGTCGCCAATGTGAGAACCCGTAAAGGTGGAAAATGTCCTGGCCGCGCTCTGGCTTAGCACAAAGCCGGTGTTCCAGCCGCCTCCCATCTGACTCTGCTCGGCCCGCGCGCTCCGAATGTCGGAACCTCGCACGACGGGCGTGCGGGCAACCACATACACGCCTCCGGCGCCGGCAGTCGAATCGGTCCCCGATGAACCGATCAGTTTCGTCCCCGGGGGCAGGATCCCTCCGCTCTGGGCCAGAGCAGCATCGCGACTGGGGAACGGCCCGCTCTTCACTGCATACAGATCCAGCACCGCCGCGGTCTGGAGGATCTGCTTAACGTGCGCGGGATCATCTACGCCAGGCAACTGGACCAGCAGTTCCGAATCGCGATCTTCGCGCCGCTGCTGAACTGTCGCTTCACTCAATCCGAGAGCGTTGATCTTCCGGTCCAGAGTGTTTTTGGTCTGGGTGAGAACGCTTTGCCAGGTCTTTAGCGCGTCGGATGGGCGCAGGGTCAGCCGGTAATCGGTGGCGTTCAGTGGAGTAGGAAGCCACTGCCCAAACTGCTCGGAAACAATTCCTCGAAGCGTACCCGCCTGGGTGGCCGGCACGCCCTTGATGACAATCGCCACTTTGGTTGCATCCTGCAGCGTCTTGGCCTCGTCCACCGAAACGTCTGAGAACTGCACGTTCGCCTTGCGCATGGCATCCTTCAGCCGCTCGGCATCGTTGCCGGCCTGGGCGTTGAACGCATCCTGCTGTTGAACCTGGACAACCAGATACGTTCCACCGCGAAGATCGAGACCCAGCCGGATATTCTTGTTCCAATTCTCCACCAGCTCTGCCTTGCTCTTCGGTACCCCAATGATGCCGTAGATACAAACCAGAATGACGGCAACGATAAATAAAAACTTAATTCGTAAATGGCGTTTCATGGCTAATGCACTGCGAACTGCGATAGCGGGCTACTACTTCTTCGCGACCTGATCGTCTGCTGTCACCAGGCTCGTCACCGCGCTTCGGGCGACCTGCAGTTTCAGGTTGTCTGGCTTAATGCGCAGTACAAGCGTATCATCGTTCACGGCCACGATGGTCCCTATGATACCGCCGCTCGTCAGGACCGTCTGGCCGTTTTGCAGCGACTTGACCATCTGTTTCTGGTTCCTCTGCTGACGCCGCATCGGCATGAAAACCAGAAAGTAGAAGATGGCGATCATCAGGACGATCGGCAGGATCCCACTCAGGAAACTGCTGGTGGGGGCGCGGAGCCGCCGCAGCTTGCAAAAGAATCAGAAAGTACAACATAGGTCCTGTTCTAACGTATTCGGGTGAGTTCCGCGTCAGGGGCTACGGGTTAGCTCCCATGCTCGGCCAGCGAGCCGCTTCGGAAGGTTCTCAAGAATTCAGGAAACTTCTCAACCATGATAGACTGCCTGATCCGCCGCATCAAGTCAAGGAAGTGGCGAATATTGTGCAGCGTAGCCAAAGAGGAGAACAGAATCTCCCCCGACTGAAACAGATGCCGCAGGTAAGCGCGGCTGAACGTGCGGCAGGTGTAGCAATCGCAGGCCGGGTCAAGCGGGCCTTCATCCTCTATATATTGCGCCTGCTTGATGACTACTTTGCCCTGTGATGTGAACAGATATCCATTCCGCGCATTGCGGGTCGGCAGCACGCAATCCATCATGTCTACGCCTTGGGCGACGTACAACGGAATCTCGTCAGGCATTCCGACGCCCATTACGTAGCGGGGTCGGTCGGCGGGAAGAACTGGAGCCGTTACGGCGACTATCTCCTGGCTAAGGTTGCGCGGCTCTCCCACAGACAGCCCGCCAATCGCATAACCCGGAGCATCCAGTTCCAGCAGCCCCTGGACGCAGGCGAGCCGCAGATCGGGATACATGGATCCCTGGACAATTGGAAATAGCGCGCAGTCAAGCCCTTTGTCCCGGCGAAGGTAGTGCGCGTAGCCGGCCCGTGCCCATCGGATAGTCCGGTGCATGGATTCGAGCGCCGTGCCATGCTCCACTGGATACGGGAGGCACTCGTCGAGTGCCATGATAATGTCGCTGCCGAAAGCAAGCTGGATATCGACCGTGCGCTCCGGCGAGAAAAAGTGCTCGTCTCCATTCAGGTGCGAGCGGAACAGGACGCCTTCCGGCGTGACTTTTCGAAGAGCATCGAGGCTGAAAACCTGAAAGCCGCCCGAATCGGTCAAAATGGCGCGCGGCCACGCCATAAAGCGGTGCAGGCCGCCAAGGCGCTCAATCCGTTCGTGCCCGGGCCTCAGGAACAGATGATAGGTGTTTGCCAAAATGATGCGGGCGTCCAAATCCGTTTCGAGATCGCGCGGGCTGAGCCCTTTCACTGTCCCCTGCGTCCCCACCGGCATGAATACAGGCGTCTCGATCACGCCGTGGGCGGTGTGAAGCAGGCCGGCGCGCGCGCCTGTTTCCGGACACGTCGCCTCTATCTCAAACCGTAAGGCAGACATTGGCTGTATTTTATTGTCGCGGAAGCCTGAGCTCTATTGATGTCGGCGCTTTCGCCTGACGCTCGCCCACGGCGAATAAAGCCGCATCTATCGACCAACATACACGTACAGGAATGCTGTACGATATCTATAAGGATGCCAACTGAAACAACGTATACGAGCCTCCGTGAAAATCTGGCGAGCGTTCTCGATCAAGTTGTCGACCAGCAGGAAACGGTGATCGTTCGGCGCAGAGGAGCCCGTGATGTTGCTCTTGTTCCCGCCAACGAACTCGCCGGGCTGATCGAGACTGCTCACTTGCTGCGGTCTCCCCAGAATGGGCGACGGTCTACTCGCCGCGCTGCGACGCGCAGAGCGGGGAAAGCAGAAGCCGTCAACACCAGCGGCACTGCGGCGGGAAATGCTAGGTGCAGCGAGAAGCTAAACGAGCCGCTATCTTCCAACCCGAGTTCCGGGAGGACCTGCGATCTTGGGTAAAATCCGACCGGAACATCGCTCTCAGAGTGCTCGAGCTGGTCGAGGCAGTGATGCGCGATCCATTTCAAGGCATAGGTAAGCCTGAGTCTCTTCGATATGTCCTGGCGGGGTGTTGGTCACGCCGGGTCACGCAAGAACATCGACTGGTGTACCGGGTCAGTGACGAAGCTGTGGATTTTCTTCAGGCCCGCTATCATTATTGATATTGATCGGGATTTGGTCCGGCGACGTACTCGGGCCCTGCAGTCTCTGGCTGGTTCACAAAGACGAATTGCTTTGGGCGGGCGAGCCACGATGTTTCCCTCTCTGTCGGACTGAAATGCGTAGGGGGTGATGTCCTTCCCTGAAGTCACGCTTAAGAAGCCCAATGCCTACCTTCTCGGCTCATACCGCATCGCCATCGCTCCCGAGCCGAACTCCAGCCGGCTCACAAGCCTCAAGTCGACACGCTTAGATAACCCTGCGAACAACGTCGGCCCGTGGCCCGCTAGCCTGGGATGCACCACGAACTCGTACTCATCGATTAATCCCAGCTCCGCCAAAGCCAGGGGGAGCTTCACGCCTCCCACGAGCAATCCCCTACCCGACTCCCGCTTGAGCTGCTGAACGGCCATCGCTAGATCCCCACGCACGAGCTCCGCGTTCCAATCGACCCGGTCCAGGGTGCTCGAGACGACGTACTTCTTTGCCGCGTCGATCGTCCGGGCGAAGGGTTCCATCCAATCAGGCCTGAGTCCCGTCCGAGCAGGGGGCCGAAACGCTGCCTCCATCATTTCGTAAGTGACCCGGCCAAAGAGGAGGGCATCGGCGTGGTCGAGGTTCTCGACCGCGTGACGATGCAAATCTTCGTCCGAGACCACGACACGGTGATCGCAGCACCCATCCAGTGTGATGTTGATGGAAAACCGAACGGGTCGCATTACGTAAGGGTACCGCCGAGGAGTATATGCGCCTTGGTCGGCGTGCGAACACACGATGAGCGGTTAATTCAAAAGCGCAGTCCACCGATATGCCGGGGCGCAAGTAGCGCGATCCCGACTTATAGTCGAGCCAAGGAGTTGGCCCAAGAGGGTTGGTTATCAACAGCCGTCGGCCGCGGCGGTTGTGGAAAAGTTCTCTGAAGGCTATCGCATTCCGTTCCGTTATTTCATCGGAGCGGAGAATCAGGAATAAGCATGAAGAGAGAAGCATCCCGCTGCTACGAGTAATGCCGACTAACACTTGATGTTTTCGTAAAGACCCTCGAGTAGCGGGATGTGCTTCGCTAAGACGAATTCTCAGAAGCTGTCGCTGGATCACAGCACGACATCTATAAGTCCTTTGGAGATGCGAAGCCTGCTTGCCGAAAAAAGCTTGGAGCGAAAGGGAGATGAAGCAAGAAAACAACGCGCATCGCGATGAGCGCTACGCAGCCTGGGTGGGGTTCGATTGGGGAGACCAGGAGCACGTTTGGTCACTGCAATGGATTGATACCGGAGAGCGGGAGCGAGGGCGTCTGGAGCAAACGCCAGAAGCTTTGGATATTTGGCTCGGGCAGTTGATGAGCCGCCTAGATGGTCGCCGAATAGGGGTTGCCATCGAGCAGAAACACGGGGCAGTCGTCTGGATGCTTTTGAAATACGAATGCGTCGAGATCTATCCGATCCATCCCCAAGCCGCCGGGCAGTTTCGTCAAGCTCTGTACCCGTCTGGAAGTAAGAGTGATCCTGCTGATGGTGAATTACTGCTGGAGTTGCTGGTGCATCATCGAAATCGCCTCCGTCCTTTGGAGCAGGATGACGAACCGACTCGTCGGCTGTTGATGTTAGTGGAACAACGCCGGCATTGGGTGGAAGAGAAGAAGCGACATGGCAACCGGCTTTCCGCCCGCCTCAAGGTCTACTTCCCACAAGTGCTGAACTGGTTTGACGATATCGGAGCGGCACCGGTACTCGATCTGCTGGCCAGGTGGCCCAAACTGGAGCAGTTACAAAAGGCGCAACGCAGGACACTGGAAGCATTTCTTCGTCAGCATCGGCGCACTTCGGAAGAAGCCGCGGCTTGGGCAAAACAGGTAAGCGCGGCTGTTCCCGCTGTTCAAGATGTGGTGTTGCTCGATTGCTATGTCCTGGAAGTGACCGCGTTAGTGGTGTTGCTAAAGCAGATGCAAACCAGCATTAAAACGTTTGACGCGGTTATCGCTGAGACCAGTCGTCAGCATCCGTGTTGGGCAATTGCTCAATCGCTGCCCGGCGCCGGGCCAGTCATGGCACCTCGCCTGTTAGCAGCGATGGGAAACGGTAAGCGTTATCAGAATGCTCATCAGCTGCAATGTGCTAGCGGCATCGCGCCCGTCACCGCTGCCAGCGGCCGAACGCGAGTCATTCAATTCCGACGAGCCTGTCCGAAATTTCTGCGACAAACCTTTCACGAATGGGCGCAGCATTCGATGAAGAGCTCCCGCTGGGCGAGGGTCTATTACGATCAGCTACGCGCCGTCGGTAAGCGCCATCATGCCGCCCTTCGCGCTTTGGCGTTTAAGTGGCAGCGCATTCTGTTCCGCTGCTGGCAGGACGGAGTGGCGTATGACGAATCAAAATACATCGCCAGCCTAAAGAAAAGGAACTCGCCTCTAAGTATCTGGCTTCCGGAATGACATGTGTACAAAGTGTGGAAGCCGCTAACGCATCTGTGAAAAAGGTCGGCTCAAGTGGATTGACTTTCGAACTCAGAAGTCTTTACGGACGGGTGAAAGCCGATCACTGGCCGTTGCCGTCAGCCGAGTCTATTCGCAGCTTCGGCCCATTCGTCACCCACGTTGGAGCGCCGATAAAGTGATGCGGCACTGATTTGTACACTGCTGGTTTGCAGCGAAAACCGGTCCGGTGCCGCCTGTTGCGAGCCATTTTCAGGCCAGCACTAAAAGAAAGCCCGTGGGCCTATTTCTTGAGCCAAATCCGGTCCGTGGCGATCGGCTCAGGCATGCTCTATTTGAGAAAGGAGTAACTGATGGCTTCGCGGATTGATCGACGAACCGTAGACCAAGCAAGTACCCCGACTTGGTTGTCATTTATCTCGGCATGCGGGTGCGCAAGCTCACTGGCATCAAGCGTCTCTTCGGCCTGGGCCCTCAGATAGCAAGGGCTGGACAGGCAAGCCGACAGTCCTCATCCGATTGAACCCAGGGGCTGAGAACGCCAGGTGGAACAAACTTCAGTCGGTTACGAGCTCAGTCAGGTTCGCCAGCATGTCCGGACCGGGCGTCGATTGTCGCACAGGCGAATGGCAAGCATGATGTTATCCCACAGGGCGCGTTGATTTACAGCGTGGACAGCACGACCACAATCTCGCTGGGAACATACGACGCGAGTGGCAATGAGGCAAAGGTGAACGCGCTCCAGACGAACCCGAACGTGGTGGTGGTGCTGGGGAGCATATTCAGTTCTCCGGCGCAGTTGTTCGACTTCGACCCCACGCCCGGAAAGATGACGCCCATTCGTGCGCCCTCAGGCTCATTTCTTCCATTTGAACCCGCTTATGTGACCCGGATGCTGGTCCTACCCACCGGAGAACTGCTGCTGAGCGATAGCTCCAACCAACTCTATGTTTACACCCCCGACGGATCCACGGGAGCACAGCTCCGTCCTATCGTAAGGGGTGTCGAGTACAACGGCCGCGGCGTATTCACTTTGTCCGGAAACAGACTGAATGGTCAGTCCGCTGGCGCGGCATATGGCGACGACGATGAGATGAACGAGAATTTTCCGATTGTGCGCCTCGAGGATCCTCAAACCGGTAACGCCTACTATTGCCGCACCACCGACTGGAGTTCAGTCACGGTGGACGGCCAAACGCATGAGACGGTTAATTTCACTCTGAATTCCGCGGTCAAATCTGGCAATTATGGCCTTTATGTGATTGGAGCCGGGATCGCCTCGTCTAGGTACCCGATCCAAATCACGAACGATGAAATTCCATCCGCGAACAATGCCGGCAGCGCCCAGATTTTCAGTACTTCCGCCGTCCCGAGTACCGCGCCGACGCGCCTCGAGCGGCTCCCGCGCCCGCTTCACCACAACCAGTGAGGTCCTGGAAGGCGATACTTGCTTGCCTGATGGGCGGCTGCGGCTTTTGGACGAACGTTCGCCGCCGGTCCGCATGGGACAACCGCACGGATACTGTTCAACACTGAAACGCTAAGCGTGATAGAAAGCGACATAGAGAACGCCGATGCCTTGGTGGACGGTGATGGTTGACCATATCGCGAAGCACTGGGAACGGAATTTTCCGAAAGAAAAGCTGCAGCTCAAAAGCGCAGGCCTGTTCAAGGCCGCAGTTTGAGGACGCAGCCGACCGCGCCGGCGCCGTCCTTGAGCAGTCCGGCTAGAACATCGCGAGTGATACTGAAACGCTAAGGTCGTACTTGCTCGCTTCGACCTGTACGAGCCTGAAATCCCTCTCCTCAGAAAACCGTATAGAAGACAATCGCCCAGAAACGCTCAAGGAACCAAGCGCGGGCCAGGAATAGGTCCCGCGGTCTCGTCCAGGAGGGTCCGATCAAATCTAGGTCCGTTAGCGCTCAAGCAATGACGATCCGAGCCGGAAGTTGCCGCGCACCCACGCCGAACATCGAGCACGACCATGATCCGTCGTGCTCGCGACCCTGATTACCTGCGATAACCGGAATTGTCGAACCTAAAGCCGGCAATTCTCCGAGACGCCGACTCTACGTCCAAGTGGATTACTCTACGCTGGGCCGTTGCTCGCGATCAACTCTTGAGCTAGCCTCGGCTGCAAATCTTAATGGCGGCCCGACATACGTCAACAGTGCGCCTGTTGTGACATGCAGAGCGCCTGAAATTACCGCCCCTGCTTATCAACCCGCGCTTCGACGAGACTGAACGCGCTCTCTGTCGGGATCACCCGAGTGAACTCGAGCTCACAGGACGAGAAAAGCGAAGCGTATTCCTCTACGGTACGCTGGCGGCCGTTGCCCACCAAAGTAAGCATCAGCATGTCATTCAAACCGGTTACCGGATTTGGCTGGGATGGCACAGTCAGGATCTCGGCAACGAGTAAACGGTCGCCGGGCCGCATATTTGCGTGGCAGTTCCGAAGTATGCGTACACAGTCAGCGTCGCTCCAATCATGTAGAACTTGCGAGAGCAGCCAAACATCTCCTGTCGCCCGGATCACGGTAAAGAAATCCCCAGCTACCAGTTCGCAGCGCGCACGAACTTCGCGGGCGTTGAGATGATCGTCAGCCGAAGAAAGAGCCGCTTCCTGGTCGAAGAGAATTCCGCGAAGCTGAGAATGCTGCTGAAGGATCGTGGCCAGCAGGGATCCATTACCTCCACCTATATCGACAACGCTCGCTACGTGTCGCCAGTCGTATGCCTGCGCGATCGCGGTGTGCTCGCCTCCGCGAAGCTCTGCAAACATCGCGTCAAACGCTTTGCCCCGTTCCGGGCTAGCGCGCAGATACTCAAAGTAGCCAATGCCATTTGCATGTAAAAATGCTGATTCGCCCGTTCTCAAACTACGCTCGAGTCCCGCAACAGCACGCATATGCTCATCGGATGTTAGAGTCCAGACAAGGTTGCGAAGACCCTTCATTTTGTCGCGGAGCAGCTCTGATGCCGCGGTATTGCTGAATACGCTCTCCTGGCAAGCTCGTCTGCAGAGAGTGGTCCATTCTCCAGGTGATCCGCTATATGGTGCCTTACGATTGTGCCCAGCACTGGGTTACCCAGGAAGTGGGTAACCGAAGCGATTACAGCTCCGAAAGCGGCTGCGGGATCATTCTGAAGTGTCGATGCAGAGTGCATATTCTCTGTGCTCATCGACATTCTATAACCGCGAGATCGACGCAATTAAGGAGGCGAACTGCTCCATAATTGCGTCGGCTCCTCTGTCGAGTGCTGCTAACCCCCTCTTCGCGCCAGTAAAGTGGCGTTGTTGCAAACTGACCTCGCCCGCGCCATACATCCGCGTGTTGTTTGAATGTAAGTCAAGTGAGGAGCGCGTGGTGTACAAAGGCTGAATCAAGGCACGTTGATTCAGAGAATAACAACGGAGGCTCCTCGTCAGATATGTATTACATCGGACTCGACGTTCACAAGAAGACAATCAGCTATTGCGTGAAGGATGTCACTGGTCACATCCAACAACAAGGGACGATCGCAGCAACGCGTACTGAGCTGGATAGCTGGATGAAGACTCTTCCTCAGCCATGGACGGTCGCTATAGAGGCCAGTATCTTCACAGGGTGGGTTTATGATTATCTGCTTCCGCATGCAGCACAGGTGAAGTTGGCTCATCCACTGATGCTGCGTGCCATCGCGCTGGCAAAGAAGAAGAACGGCAGAATTGATGCCAGCAAGATTGCGGACTGCTTGCGTTGTGACTTTCTGCCTGAATGCCACATGGCTTCTACAAAGACCCGGGATCGACGCGGCTCGGGACCGGGAACGCGCGGAAGGCCGCGACTTTATATGTCCGGTGGCAATTGACACCTACTGAAAAAAGTGGGGGGAAGACCCGGTACTGAAACGGGAAGTCCTGAAATACCACATCGTGTCCTTTGAGAATTGGGTAGCTGTCAGTTCGTTCAACGATAGCTCGGCGAAATTGCTCAAAGGTCTTAAAGAAAAGTACCTGATGTAGTTGAAGGCACGCGATTGCGCCAGACAGCTAATCGTCCGGCTACGGGGCCGCTGACGGCCCGAAGCAGTCTCTGCGCGACAGCGCCGGAAGTGGTCTCCCGGTCAAGTTGACGTATAACGGGCGTTCCACCGAACTCGTTATCGGCAATTTGCCGGCTATCTGAAATTTGGCCCGGATTAGGAACGGGATCTCGCGTTAATCCTACCCGATGCCGACCTGGCAGTATTCTTGGGCCTAGGTCAATCTCCGGCCCTCTCTTCAGTCTTGGTTCTTGGTTTATCTTTGCCAGCCGCCTCCGAGCGCGCGGTAAAGCTCTACAATCGAGAGCAGCTCATTCTTACGGAGTTGGGCCAAGGTCAGTTCACCCGAAAACTCGTTGCGTTCCGCATCCAGAACCTGTAGATAGCTGTCGAGGCCTCCCTTGTAACGGAGCGTAGAAAGCCGGTCGGTCTCCTGGAGCGCTTTGACCAGAAGCTCCTCCTGCGTACGCTGCTCGCGATTCTTTTGGTAGTCGGCAAGAGCGCTGGACACCTCCCCGAACGCAGTCTGGATGGTCTTGCGGTAATTGGCGAGTGCTTCCCGTTTTTGCGCCTGGGTCAAACGAAGATTGTTGCGAAGCTGGCCCGCGTTGAAAATGGGGAGCACTCCCGCAGGCGCGATGCTCTGGTTGCGTGCAGGGCCGCTGAACAGGTCGCCGAGCGCACGGCTCTGCACACCAAGCAGTCCGGTCAGCGAGATTTGCGGGAAAAACAAAGCTTTGGCCGCGCCAATTTGGGCGTTATCGGCGATCAGAATCTGCTCCGCCTGGCGTATATCGGGACGCCGTTCAAGAAGATCGGAAGGAAGACCGGCCGGCACAACGGCGGGCCCAGCTAAGTCGACCAGAGGTTTGCCGCGCGGGATATCGCTCGGATTTTGGCCGAGCAGAACATTCAGGGAATCTTCCGTCTCGGCGATGGCGCGTTCCGTTGCGGGGATCTGGGCCGTTGCGGTGTAAAGCAGTTGCTCGGCCTGGCGAACGTCCAGTCCGGTCGAAACGCCGCGCCCTTTCCGAAGATTCGTAAGTCTGAGACCGTTCTCGGCAAGCTCCCTAGTCTTGCGGGCAATCTCAAGCTCGAGGTCAAGCTCGCGGATGGTCAGATAGGAAGTTATGACATCGGCAACCAGGCTGGAAACGACACCGTGCCGTGCCTCTTCCTGCGCCAGATACTGGGCCCGCGCGGACTCGCTCAAGCGGCGAATACGGCCCCAAATATCGAGCTCCCAGGAAAGATTCATCCCGGCTTGGGTGAAGCTATCGGCCAGATTGCTGCCGGGCGGAATGAAATTGAAAGAGCCGATGCTGGAGGTGCGAGCTGCCGTGAAGGACCCGGAAGCGGTCACCTGAGGGGCAAGCTGAGAGCGAGTGATGCTCAGTTGCGCGCGAGCTTCAAGGACGCGCTGCGTGGCAGCCTCAATATCGTTGCTCTGAACCAGCGCCGTTTTGACAAGCCTGGTAATGACTTCGTCGTGGAATAAGCTTGCCCACTCTAGATCGGACAACGAGGCCTTCCCGGAATTCGCAGCGGCGGGCAGCGGCGACCGGTACTGCGCAGGCGTTGGCACTACCGGACGTTTGTAATTCGGGCCAATGGCGCAGCCGGTTAAGCCGGCTAACAACGAGGATAGAATTACAGCGGTTAACCTGGAATGCATCAGTCTCGCCCTCCGGCGTGAACAAGTTCCGGGTCCAGCATTTCTTTCGAAGCGCGTTTGCGCGAAGCAATTCGATTCACCACGACGTACAGCACAGGAACAATAAACACGGCGAGAATTGTGGCGGCAAGCATGCCGCTCAGTACGGCGGTCCCCAGGGCTCTGCGAGCACCGGCCCCCGCACCAGTAGCGATGGCGAGGGGAGCGACGCCCAGGATGAAAGCAAACGACGTCATGAGAATGGGCCTGAGCCGCAGGTGCGCTGCCTCAATGGCGGATTCTTCAATCGAGCTCCCCTCCTCTTGCCGGAGCTTGGCGAATTCGACGATAAGAATGGCGTTCTTCGCCGCCAGCCCAATCAGGGTGACGATGCCGATTTGCGTGTAGATGTCGTAAGCGTAGTTCCGCGCGAAGATGCCGAGCAGCGCGCCGAATATGCCGAGCGGGACCGCAAGAATCACCGAGAAGGGCAGCGACCAGCTTTCATAAAGCGCGGCAAGAAAAAGGAAGACCAAGACAGAAGCGAGGCCGAAGGTATATCCTTCCTTGCCTTCGGAAAGCTTTTGCTGGTAAACGGTGCCGGTCCACTCATAGCCGAACCCCGCCGGGAGCTGTTTTGCGAGCTCTTCCATCGCAGTTGCGGCTTGGCCTGAACTGTAGCCCGGGGCGGCGCTACCGAGAATTTTCACGGCACGGTAGCGGTTATAGCGATAGATGACCTCCGGGCCCACGACCGGTTCGGTCTTGGCGAGAGTACTCAGCGGGACCATATCGCCGTGTGATGTTCTCACGTAGAACCGATTGATGTCCGAGGGCTGGCGGCGAAAATCCGGCTCAGCCTGCAGATAGACGCGCCACGTGCGTCCGAAGCGGTTGAAGTCATTTACGTACAGTCCGCCGAGGAACGTCTGGAGCGCGTTATAAACGTCCGTAATGGGAATGCCGAGCGTTTGCACTTTGTCGCGATCGAGATCTATTTTGTACTGCGGAACGGTGTTGCGGAATGTGCTGATGACATTCTGCAATTCGGGCCGGGCGCGGGCTGCCGCCACCAGTTGATCGGTCGCCTGTGCCAATCCCTCAATGTCGCCGCCGCTGCGATCCTCCAGCATGAATTCGAAGCCGCCAGAGGTGCCCAGACCTAAAATAGGCGGCAGGCCAAACGCGAAAATAAAGCCGTCCTTGATTCCGTAATACCTCTGCTGCACGGCTCCCAGAATGCTCTCGAACTGAAGGTTTTTCGTCTTGCGCTCGTCCCAAGGCTTCAAAGTGGCAAAAATGGTCGATACATTCGAATTGTTGGTCGCCGTCGGGATATCGAGGCCTCCGACCACGGAAACGTCCTGAATGCCCGGTGTGGTTTGAAGCACGTGCTCGACCTGTTTGCTGGTATCCACGTTTCGATCTATTGAGGCGCCGTCGGGCAAACGCACGGAAGAAATAAAAACTCCCTGGTCTTCATCCGGAAGGAAGCCGCCCGGCAGAATCTTGAACAGGCCTCCCGCGCAAAGATAGACCGCCCCTAGAGCTACCAGGGCAAGCGCGGCCTTCCTGGTGAGGCCGCGAACCCCGGACAGGTAACGATGGGTGGTCCAATCAAAGCCCTGATTAAACTTGCCGAAAAGCTTGGCTAGCAGACCCCTGGACTCGCCTTTCGGTTTGAGAATGAGCGCGCTGAGCGCGGGAGTCAAGGAGAGCGCGTTGAATGCGGACAGCAGCACGGAAGCGGCTATGGTGAGCGCAAACTGCCGGTAGATTTGCCCGCTGATGCCGCCTAGAAAAGCAACGGGTATAAAGACGGCGGCCAAAATACAAGCGATGGCAATCACCGGGCCCGACACTTCCTGAAGAGCGCGAATGGTGGCGTCGCGAGGCTTCAGACCGCGGTCAATGTTGAGCTGGACAGCTTCCACGACAACAATCGCGTCGTCAACAACAATGCCGATCGCCAGCACCAGACCGAACAGGCTGGTGGTGTTGATGGAAAAGCCAAGAGCTGGAAAAAGGGCGAAGGTGCCGATGACCGCGACCGGAACCGTAAGCAGAGGGATAAGTGTCGCGCGCCAGTTCTGGAGAAAAATGAAAACCACCAGAGTGACCAGCAGAACCGCCACAAACAACGTCTCAATTACTTCGGAGATCGATTTCGTGACGAACCGGGTTGAGTCGTAGGGGATGGCGTATTCAAGGCCCGCTGGAAACGACTGCTTCGCTTCCTTCATGAAACTCACGACCTGCCGCTGCGTTTCAACAGCGTTTGCGCCGGGCGCCAGGTACACGATGATGAAGGCCGCACCGCGTCCGTTCCAGTAGGTGAAGTTAGCGTAGTCTTGCGCGCCGAGATCCACCTTGCCTATATCGCGAACGCGAAGAAGCGAGCCGTCGGGCTGTGCCCGAACCACAATGTCGCCGAATTGCTGCGGGGTGGTCAGGCGGCCCGAAGCATTGACTGGATACTGATAATCGATGCCTTTCGGCCCGGGCGGCTGCCCGAGCGAGCCCGCTGGATTCTGCCTGTTCTGCGCCTGAATTGCATCATTGACGTCCGTGGCGGTGAGCCCCAGTTTTGCCATCTTGTCGGGATTGACCCACACCCGCATGCTGTAATTCTGCTGACCCGCGAGCACGGAATTGCCGACTCCGGGCAAACTTCCGATCTTGTCGACCAGATTGATTGCGGCGTAGTTATTCAAAAACAGCGTGTCGTAGCGATTATCCGGAGCCGTCAGCGCAACAAACAACAGGAATGATGATGAAACTTTTTTTGTGGTAACACCGACGCGCTGAACCTCAGGCGGCAGCAGAGGAAGCGCCACGCTTACCTTGTTTTGAACCTTTACGGTGGCAAGATCGGGATCGGTACCAAGTTCGAACGTGACATCGATGGTCAATGTGCCGTTGTTCGATGCGCGCGCGAAGTAATACAGCATGCCGTCAAGCCCGGTAAGCTGCTGTTCAATCGGCTGCGAGACTGTTTTCTCAAGATCGGTGGCATTGCCTCCCTGATAGACCGCGGTAATCTGCACGACGGGCGGCACCACTTCCGGATATGTCGCGATGGGCAGCGTAGGAATTACAACGCAGCCAAGAATGACGATTACGATCGCGATAACGATCGCAAATACAGGACGGTCAATAAAGAATCGCGCCATGGATCAGCTCTGCGCCCCTCGAATAGACGCTTCGCGCGCTTTGTAAGGACTGGGCTGAACGGGAGCGCCGGGTCGCACCTTCTGAACACCCTCGACGATCACCTTGTCGCCCGGTTTTAGGCCTTGTGTAACAATCCAGTCGTCGCCTACCCGATCACCGGTTACAATGGTCCGCTCCTGCGCTTTGTTACCGGGACCCACGGTGAAAACCGATTGCATACTCTGCAACTGCTGTACGGCGCGTTGGGGAACCAGGATGACGTTTTTGGCCTCGTGCGTTCGCAGACGGACACGGCCAAACTGGCCGGGAAGCACGGTGTGTTCAGGATTCGGGAATGTACCCTGAATCTCCAGCGTGCCGGTCTTCGGGTCAACTTGGTTCAATGCATTTCGAATCTGTCCTTCGTGCGGGAACACCGAATCGTCCGCCAACACGAGCTGAATCGGCATGCCTACGCTGCTCTGGCGTTCTTTCGATTTCAAAAAGCCGAGGTATTCAGCTTCACTCAACTTGAAGCGCACCCAGATGGGGTCGAGCGGCACAATTGTCGTTAAGGGCTGTGCCGCTGTTTTCGAGACCAGGCCTCCCACTTCAATGAGGCTGTCGCCAATACGGCCTGAGACCGGCGCGGCGATTGTGGCGTAACTCAGATTTAGTTCGGCTGTGCGAAGAAGAGCTTTATTTGAGGCAACCTGGGCAGCGGCGGACTCGATATTCGTTCGGGTTTGTAAGCGGGTCTGATCGACATTCGCGGTGAGCGCGGCCACATTGGCTTTGTTCGCGTCGAGCGCGGCCAAGGCGTTATCAAGATCCTGCTTGGCGGCTGCTTCCTGGCTGACCAGAGGCTGCAGACGATCTACATCCTGCTGCGCTTTCACAAGATTTGCTTTGGCCTGCGCTAAGTTCGCCTGTGCCTGAACGAGGGCCACCTGCTTTCTGGCGAACTCCAAGTTGGCTTCGCTTTGCGCGACATCTCCCTTTGCTTTGTCGACGGCCGCGGCGTAAGGACGAAGGTCGAGCGTGTAGAGCGTTTGCCCGGCACGAACATCGGTCCCTACCTGAAACAGCCGCTTCTCGATATAGCCATCAACGCGTCCGCGGACCTCGACCATATCGCGAGCAAATGTTTGAGCGGCATACTCGCCGTAAATTGGAACATCTTGTGCCTGAACCTCCACAACGGAAACAGGCGGAGGCGGAAATGCCATTCGCCCTTGCGCTTTAGAAGCGGATTCGCATGCCACCAAGCTGAAAAAAGCGGCGAGCAGGACCGCCAAGAATCCGGCTCGAAAAATTCCAGAAGCTTTCATATCGCTCCTTGGATTGATGCCGCGGATCAGGAACAGGATTCAGCAGCATCTCGCTTGTTACGATTGACTTTTGACCCGCATAGATGGCGCTACGCTTTTACAACACCCTCACGCAGGAAGTGGAACTGTTCCATCCGCTGCAGCACAACACGGTCCGCATGTACACGTGCGGGCCCACTGTCTATAATTTCGTTCACATCGGCAACTTCCGCACGTTCACGTTTCAAGATGTTTTGCGCCGCTGGCTCCGGCATCGCGGCTACAAATTGAATCACGTCATGAACGTTACCGATGTGGATGACAAGATCATCAACAACGCGGCAAAAGAACATAAATCCATCGAAGAATATACGTCGGTTTATACCAAGGCATTCTTTGAGGACGCCGCGGCTTTACGGCTGCAGCAGCCCGAGCATGTCGCGCCGGCAACCAAGCACGTTGACGTAATGGTAAAGGCCATCGAGCAGCTCGCGGCGAAGGGATACACGTACACGAACGAGGGCTCGACCTACTACCGGATTGCCGCCTTTCCCGATTACGGCAAGCTCTCGCACAACGATTTCAGCGGTATTCGCAGCGGTGCGCGGGTCGATGTGGACGAGTACGATAAAGCGGATGCGCGCGATTTTGTGCTTTGGAAAGGCCGCAGAGATGACGAACCGTTCTGGGAGACGCCGTTCGGCAAAGGACGTCCCGGTTGGCACATCGAATGCTCAGCCATGGCGATGAGTTACCTGGGCCAGACGATTGACATTCACGCCGGCGGCGTCGACCTGATATTTCCGCATCACGAAAATGAAATCGCACAGTCGGAAGCCATCAGCGGCAAGCCCTTCGCGCGCTTCTGGCTGCATTCCGAGCATCTGCACATCGAAAGCCAGAAGATGTCGAAGTCACTCGGCAACTTCTATACATTGCGAGACCTGCTTGAAATGGGATATCGTCCTGAGGCCATTCGCTATCTGCTCGCCTCGGTGCCTTACAGAAAGAAACTCAACTTCACGTTCGAAGGGCTGAAGATGGCGGCAAAGAGCATCGAGCGGTTACGCGATTTTGAGGTCCGGCTCACTTCGACAAAACTGGCGCCTGGGCTCAACGAAGCAATCAGCAAGCGATCGCACGAAGCTATTCGGAAATTCGAGGAAGGCCTCGACGACGATTTAAACACGGCCGAAGCGTTGGCCGCCATTTTCGAATACGTTCGCGCCATGAACACAGCGCTTGATGAAGGCCAGTTTCAAGAAGAAAACCGCTGGGATGCGGCGCGTGTTCTGGAAATATTTGACGATGTTTTCGATGTTCTGAAGCCGGGCGAAAGCGCGGAGGTACTGGGTGCCGCGTCTGAAGATGGGAGCCTCAGTGATATAGAGATCGAGGCTCGTATCGAGGAGCGGGCGCAGGCTAAGAGATCGCGCGATTTCGCTCGTTCCGATGCCATCCGCAAAGAGATGCAGGACCGCGGCATTGTGCTCGAAGACACGAAGGATGGTGTGCGCTGGAAGCGAAAATGAAATTTGAATCGCAAGTTGTACATGCCGGCGACCGCAAACGAAAGAAAGGCGCTGCGGTGCCTTCAACGACTCCAATCAACCTGGCAACCACCTATTTCTATGAATCGGCGGCAACGCTGGATCGGGTGCTGGGCCATGAAGAAGACGGCTTCAGTTATGGCCGCTACGCCAACCCCACTAATGTTGCGCTGGAAGAGCTATGCACAGAGCTCGAACGCGGCCACGGCGCGTTGGCGACGGCATCCGGCATGTCCGCCATCCAGATCGCATTCCAAGCGGCGCTGCTCGATCGTCCTCATCACGTTATTGCTTCGAATTGCGTTTATGGAGCAACCATTGGATTGCTCGATCAGGTTTTCGCCCCGTTTGATGTCGGCGTTAGCTATGTGGATATCTGCGACATAACCGCCGTCGAAAAGGCGATCGCCGCTGATCGGCCCGGCTGTATCTTCATGGAAAGCGTTTCGAATCCACTGTTGCGGGTTGGCAATATCGCAAAGATCGCTCACATGGCTCGCGCTGCCGGGGCGGCGCTGGTGGTTGACAATACCTTTGCAACGCCGATGCTGATGCGCCCCTTGGACCTGGGTGCGAATATTGTTGTCCATAGCGCCACCAAATATCTTGCCGGACACGGCGACGTGCTCGGCGGAATCGTGGTGAGCGACGAGGCGCATCACGAACCCGTGCGCATGCTGTCGAGACTTGTTGGCCCGGTCCTGGGCCCGTTTGAGACCTATCTCACCATGCGAGGCATAAAGACGCTAGCGCTGCGCTTCGAGCGGCAATGCAAGAACGCCAGAATCCTCGCCGAGTGGCTCTCGACGCATCCGCGTGTCGATCACGTCTACTACTGCTCGGATTCGACTCATCCGGACGCCTGCAATATCAAACAATCCTTCGCGCCAGGGCTGTTTGGCGCAATACTTAGCTTCGAGATAAAGGAGGCCGATAAGCAGGCCGTGTTGGCTTTTATGGATCGCCTGAAGATGGTGGTTCCGGGTACGTCACTGGGAGATGTGCACACTTTACTGCTTTACCCCCTGATCGCATCGCACCGCAACATCTCTCCGAAGATGCGCGAGCGAATGGGAATCCGCGAGAATCTGGTGCGGGTCGCGGCCGGGATTGAGGCGGCTGAGGACATTATCGCGGATCTCGATCAAGCGCTTCAGTCAATCTAGTATCTTGGATTAGCGAAGCAGTTCTGTGTTTGCCCATCAAAGAAAAAGAGTCCATTTACTGTTCGCGATGGTCGATGCCGCCCTTACCTTGGCGGCGTTCGAACTTGCTTATCACGCGCGTATTGGCATGGCGCTCGAACGAGTGTTCTTCCTTCCCCGGAAAACGCATCTCCTGCTCCTTATTTTCTGCGTCGCGACATGGGTGGCGATTGGGTCTCTGCAAAAAATATACGAGTACCTGGATTCGGCAAGCCCGCGTCGTGTTCTGGCGTTCACGCTGCGCCAATGCCTCTTCGGCACGGTACTCGTGGTCCTGTTCCAATACCTGCTTCGGCTTGACCCGCCCGTCAGCCGCAGCTTCATTGCGCTGTTTTTTTGCTTTGATCTCATTCTGCTAAGCGCTTTCCGGCTGAAAGCCCGCCCTATTATCGGGGCATTCCAGCGCGGGTTCGGGAGCCCCTACCATCTGGTTATTGTCGGCAGCTTTAATAAGGCTTCGGCCCTCGCTCGAACCTTGTGCGAGGGCTCGCCGTTCCGGATCGAAGTGATTGCAAAGCTCAGCGAAGAGGAATGCGCGGCCAAGCTGCCCAAACTGCTGGCGGAGCGCGTGGTGGACGAGGTGATCTTCGATGTCGACAGCAGCCGTCTGGCTGCTCTGGAAGAAGTTTTCCTTCAATGCGACGAGGAGGGCGTGCGCACGCGCGTAGCAATTGACTTCTTTCCGCATGTCAACAGCGAAATAAGTCTCGATCGCGTAGGCAATGCTCCGCTGCTGACTTTTTCCGCGGCGCCGCTGGACGATCTAAGACTGCTGCTCAAGCGCTTTTTCGACGTAATGGTTGCAGCAGCCGCCTTGGTCATCTTGTCGCCATTCATAGCGGTCGTGGTCGCGCTTATCAAGCTGACTTCGCCCGGGCCGGTTATCTACAGCCAATCCCGCTGCGGCCTGAACGGCAGGAAATTCACTATGTACAAATTCCGCTCCATGGTGGCAAATGCAGATGAGCTGAAAGCCCGGCTGAATCATCTGAGCGAGAGGGAAGTAGCGTTCAAGCTCACGCACGACCCGCGCATAACGCCCATCGGCCGCTGGCTCCGTAAGTTCTCTATCGATGAAGTGCCCCAGTTGTGGAACGTGCTGAAGGGAGATATGTCAATCGTGGGCCCCCGGCCGCCGCTGGCTGACGAAGTTGAGAAATACCAGCGCTGGCAGAAACGGCGCCTGCGCATGCGGCCGGGACTTACCTGCTTGTGGGCGGTTTGCGGCCGCGATCACATCGATTTCAACTCCTGGATGCGGATGGACATCTCTTATATCGAAAACTGGTCGCTCAAATTGGACTGGTCCATTATTCTACGAACCATCCCTCACGTGCTGGCAGGAAAGGGCGCGCATTAGAGCGAGCGCGTCCGATTAGTCCATGCATCTTCTACCGACAAATGAAGAAGTGATAGGCATGCTTCGCGAGACGGGCGCCCTGCGGGACGGCCATTTCGAATACCCAAATGGTATGCACACCGACGAATATCTCCAGGTAGCGCTCGCCTTCCGCTATTACCAATACGCCAAGATTCTGAGCGTGGGCCTCAGCCGGCGGCTGCGAAGCGATCCGGAGATTCGGGCCATGGTCAAGGAAGTCTCTATTGTGTGCCCAAACACCGGCGGACTGCCGATCGCGTTTGGCGTGTGCGAAGCGCTGCGAACACATCAGGTCTACTGGGCCGAGCAGGATACGGACGCGTCTCCCATGCGCTTCCGGCAGTTCATTGAGCCGGAAAAGGGCGAAAAGGTCCTGCTAGTGGACGATATCCTCCGCTCAGGAAGGCGGTTGACCGAACTGCGCAACCTGGTGGAATCCAAGGGCGCTCAGATTGTCGGCCTAGCCGTGGCCGTTTATCAGCCGAACCCCACAGTAGCCAGTTTCGGAAATCTTCCACTCTTCTATCTGGCAAAAATGGACGCTTCTTACTACAAGGACTCGAGTTCCTGCGATCTGTGCAAAAAAGGCGTTCCCATTCAGAAGATCTGGACCTAGGTTCCCGACACCCGAGAAGAAACCAGACCTGGAGGCACAAGTTTTCTGAGACACCTCTCAGAACCGCATGCGAACCCTTGTCCTGGCGTTTGGTCTCTTTGCTCTCGTTTTCGTTGCGCCCGCTGGCCGTTCCGGTTCCCGAGCCGAATATATAGGCGGCACGCGCGCGGACATTCCGGCGGACAGTTCCGGGGACATCGACGTCGCAGACAGTACTTACTTCATCTTTTTGTCGAAACGCACGCAGGTGAAGGTCCCGTACGAGCGTATCAATCTGCTGGAATACGGGCAGAAAGTAGACCGCCGCTACCTCGCGGCCGTGGTGATATCGCCCCTGTTTATGCTTGCAAAAAAGCGTCAGCATTTCCTCACATTGGGCTTTCAGGACGACGATGGGCGCCAGCAGGCTATGGTGTTCCGGGTGAACAAGAACGATATCAGGCTGACACTGGTTGCCCTCGAAGCCCGGACAGGGCGAGAGGTTCAGTATCAGGACGATGAAGCGAGAATGGCAGGCAAGGGGTGAACCGGCTAGTGCGTTCGGCATTGGCCCTGTGTTTAGCCGCACCCGTGTTCTGCGCCCAGAAATCAAGCGGGGATTCAAGTGCCGGCTCAATTCTTGTAGTCAAGCGGATTTATGTTGCGCAACTCACCGGAGGACCCCAGGCCGATACACTGCGCGAACTGATTATCGCCAGCATCGATTCCACCAAGCTGTTTGTGCTCACGGACAATCCGGATCGCGCCGACGCTGTCCTAAAGGGCGCCGCCGACGACCACCCGTATATCGACACCTTTGACAGCGACAGCGGAATCAACAGCCACCAAACCGGCGGGAAATCCAGCAGCGGCAGCAGCATCGGATCGAAGGCCGGTGGCGCGTATCTCGGCATCGCGGTGGGTGACAACGAGTCGCGCCATATCCGAGAACGCAAGCATGAGGCGTATGCGGCGGTTCGCCTGTGCAATAAGGACGGAGACGTGCTCTGGTCGACAACGCAAGAGAGCCAGGGCGCGAAGTTCCGCGGAGCAAGCGCTGATGTCGCGGCCAAGATCGCCCACCAGCTTACGCTCGATATGGACAAGGCGCAACGAACTCTTTTGCCGACCCAAAGCGCTGGGGCGGCCCCTGCCGCTTCCGCCAAACCCTGACCCACAAGATCCGTTTGGGTGGCGGGCCAAGAGGCAGCCGGACGAACTCCTGTGACGCGAATTCGGGTTTGCGACATTATGCTATGCTCTCTGCAAATCGGTGGTCGGCCGTACCGTTTCTCATTACCGGATAAAGTTCCATCTCGGTTCAGGAGGAATGGGCGTAGTGTTTCGGGCGGAAGATGTTCGCTTGGGCCGCGACGTCGCGTTGAAGTTTCTTCCTGACCACCTGACATCTCATCCTGTCGCTCTGGAACGATTTCGCCGTGAAGCACGGGCGGCCTCGCGCATCAATCACCCTCACATCTGCACCGTCTACGATATTGGCGACGAACAGGGGCAGCCGTTTCTCGTCATGGAACTTCTGGAAGGCGAAACGCTCAAACACTGCCTGGCGCGCGGTCGGCTCCCGTTATCCGAGTTGCTGGATTGGAGCAGTCAAATTGCGGATGCGCTCGAAGCCGCGCACAACGCCGAAATCATCCATCGTGACATCAAACCAGCCAACCTGTTCGTCACCAGCCAAGGCCAGGTAAAGGTTTTAGACTTCGGTCTCGCAACGTCTGCTACTGTGCGCCGCGCGTTTTGATCGGCGCACGACGGAACCACCGAGATCATGCTCGATTTCCCAACCAGCCCCGGGCACGCAGTCGGGACTGTGGCCTACATGTCCCCTGAGCAGGCGCGGGGCGAGGACCTCGACCGCCGAACGGACGTCTTCTCGCTGGGGGTCGTGCTGTACGAGATGGCAACGGGTGAGAGCCCCTTTGCCGGAACTACTTCCGCGGTCATTTTCGATGCCATTTTGAACCTAGAACCTACGCCGGTCCTGGAGCGCAATCCAGCTCTTCCGGCGGAACTCGACCGAATCATTCTCAAGGCGCTTGAAAAGGACCGCAAACTCAGGCATCAGAGTGCTGGGGGCTTGTACGCCGATCTGCAGCGACTAAAACGTGATTGCAGCACCCACGGATCCCGTCGAGCCATATCCGGTCTGTCTAGCAAAAGGTATTGGTCCCGCGGGTGGATCGCAGTGATTGGCCTTGTGCTGGTGTTTGCCGCGGTTTTCGTAACGATAGTTTTGCCTAAACATCCGAATGGCACAGTCCGGGAACTTGTGCCCACGCGTGTGACGACCAATAACTCCGATTCGCCCATTCAGAAAATGGCACTCTCGCCCGATGGCAAGTATCTTGCTTACTCGGACGTGAATGGTGTACATGTCCGCTCTCTGCAAAGCGCCGACGGCCGTCTGCTACCTGACTCGAAAGGCATGCTCATATGGTGGTGGGCGGCCGACGGCACACAGTTTTTTGTTTCTAAGTCCAGTGCTGCGCAGACCGTCATCTACAGCGTGTCGCTGGCGGGAGGCGTTCCACATTTGCTGGGTGACGCGATACCCTCGCCCGGGGGACGCTACTGGCTCGCGGTATCGGCCAATCACCTCGAGGTGAGATCTAATGCCGGGGGTAAAGCACTCTCGCTGGACCGCAAAGATGCTTCGCGAGGGCCCTTCGCATGCTCGCCACATGATAAACGGTTGGCCGTCGTGTTCTCCCAAGAAGAGGGCCAGCGCTTCTGGATTGAAGCGATTGATCCAGAGAACGGCCGTCGGACGATGCTGGCCGGTCCGCAACGCGAGGCCATTGGGGACATAAGCTGGTCATCCGATAATGAGCTGGTATATACACGCGACGAACACGCGCCGCGTACCGATACGAATCTTTGGACGGTGAAGATTAATCCCTCCAACGGCCTTCCTTTGGGAGCACCACAACCGCGCACTCACTGGAACGATTTTCATATTGAGGCGGTCAGTGCGGATACAGATCTTCGCCGCCTGTGCGTGTTGAGAAGGAGCGTAGCGTCGAATATCTGGATAGGCGATCTTCAGGCACACGGAACACGGCTCGGGGCCCTGCATCAGATAACGTCGGAAGATTCCGAAAACCAGCCTTTCGCATGGGCCCCCGATGGCAGGACCCTATTATTTCTTTCCAACCGGGACGGATACCGGCGTTTATACAAACAGGATACTCGCGCGGATACGGGCGAACTGATCACACCGGGCCCTGTGAACCTGGACAATTGCCGGGTGTCGCCCGATGGGAGGTGGTTGCTCTACGTGATCCTGAATTCATCAAAGATGCAAGTGATGCGGATGCCCCTGCGCGGCGGCGCTCACGACGAAATCCTCACTTCCGCAGCCGTGTCGGGCCTCAGTTGCAGTCGCGTATCCGGAGGAGCTTGCGTTTTATCTGAAACAAGAGGAACGGCCGATATGGTCTCGCTCGTCTATCCTTCGAAAGGGCGCGGCCCGGAGATCTTCGAAAAGGCCGGGGACACGAGCGCGCCTACAATATCGCCGGATGGACGTCATATCGCATTCGTGTTGGCGGGGACTCCGCGCAATCGAATTCGAATTACTAACTCGCGGGGCGCGACTGAGGACGAGATAGTCGTTAGGGGCGCGGGATACCTCATCTCCCTCGACTGGTCCGCCGACGGAACTGGTTTGTTCTCCGGGGATCTGCAACCTACGGGGGCGCGCTTGCTCCACATTGGCCGCAATGGTGCGGTACAGACACTGTGGACCCAAACTACACGTGCTCGCATCTGGGGAATCTCCTCGCCGGATGGACGACGCCTCGCCACTTTTAAGTCCACGGTCAATTCAAACGTATGGATGGCCGAGAATCCGTAATTCGCCTCACGAACGTCCTGAACGGGAGGAGAGCGCCGTAATCTACACCCCGGTTATTTCTCCCGCCAGTATCCGCAACTTCTGCAGCAGATAGGCGGAGGAAGAGCCTTTGACGATCACGTGATCGACGAGTTTCCTTTCCGGCCGCTGCGCGAACCGTTCGGGATCGCCGCCCGTGAGGACAAACACATGCATGTTGGAGTCAATGTTCTTCAACTCTCGAATGAGTTGCAGGCCAACATCTTCAGTTGGGAAACGAAGGTCGACCACCGCGCACTCGGGCTTCTCGGCGGTGGCAATCTCAACCGCCAAGTTGTGATCCGCGGCCTCGAGAGTCTGGAATCCGCTCCGCGCCAGCAGCATACTGCGCAAAGCTAATTGATCCTCATCATCATCCGCCAGCAGAATTCTCATGTAACGAAGACGCCCGTCCGCGCTATTTGGCGAAAGTAATCTGCGCAATCACCAGCTTTGGCATGACCTGGTTCCAGCCGTCCGGCAGACTATCGAACGGCAGCCGGAACGAGCGTGTTTCGTGGGGGTTCAGAGCGGCACCTTTCGAACGTACAATGGGCAGCCGCTCGCGATAGAGTTCACGGCCGTCCACACCGTAGAAAAGGCAGTATACGTCAACAGATTCCAGCGGCCTAGGCCCATTATTAGTGATTTTGCCCCGGATCTCGACGACCCGCTGCTGCATCAGGTTCTCAGCGGCCTGCATTTTCACATCACTGAGCGCCAGGTTTCCAACATAGGCGCGCGCCTCCGGTGTCGCTCTGGAGTTGCCGGCCGGTTTTGTGACCGGACCGCTGAGATACAGCAACGCGATTACCAGGCCGATAGCCACAATGAAGCAGATAGCGATAGGAATGAGCGGAAGTTTCCTACGCGAGGACGTGGGCGCGGCCATGTTTAATGAGCAAGTCTAAAGCAAAGCGCTTCTACTGCTCCCTGGATACCTTACCGGCTTAGCGGCGTCTGCCGCGGCTACTCTTTTTTGCAGAGGCTTTTTTCGCTGCGCTTCGGAAAGGAGCTCTTTTAGCGGCACTCTTTGCGCTGGTTTTCTTTGCCGCAACCTTCTTGGTCCCGACCCTCTTGGCTGCAGCTTTCTTCCCGCCGGCTTTTTTCGCAGCCGGTCTAGAAGAACTCTTCACGGCTTTTTTAGCCGCCCCGAAGCGGCCCATACCGGCGCCCTTACTGGCGCTAGCCGCCTTCTTCGCGGAAGCTGTGGACTTTGCCGGGCCCTTCTTTCGTTGCACTTCCGGCGACCCGTTTGCTTACTGTCGCGCCGCCTCGCTTTTGAGCTGCGCTTTGCCGCGCCCCTGCGCCGGATACTGCGCTGCGCGCCCTCGGGCCGGTTGCCCTCTTGCCCCGTTTATGTTCCGCTTCTTCGGCGGCCTCGCCGCTGATTATCTTGTTGAAGTTACTTTTCTGGCCTCCCGAGGTCTCGTCTTCATATACCAGAGCCAAGTTCCTCTCATCGAACTTCTCGAAGAACTGTTCCCACGTGATGGGCTCCAACGTGTCCTCTCCGGTGTAGCCAGGGAAATCGAGTCGAAGTACACCAACGTCCTCGGCCGATCCCGTACGCTTTACATGAGACGGTTTCGCTCCACGCTCTTCTGCCCAGCTACGGATTACGTCATGATCCTTCGTAGTCTTCGAAAGATTCGGCATTCATTCTCCCTTCAAACTGATTGACACATACACAAAGACTATATCTCCTTTTGAAACGTTCGCGAAATTTGTATGTTGTACTCCTGCTTCGAAGTTAAGAGAGAATCGCTGCCCAGCGTTACTTTGTGACCGTTCACCGAAACATAGCGACCGGCGGAGAGTCCCATATGTAGCCTGCCCACGAAAACCCAGGGTCGTTTTGGCCCGGCAGGCTCGAGGATCAATACCATGCCACTATTCAGCACCGACTTGAATTCGTTCAAAGATCTCTTCGTTAACCAGATTGAGGATCTCTATGACGCGGAGAACCGCCTGACCAAGGCACTCCCGAAGATGGCCGACGCCGCCACCTCCAGTCAGTTGAAACAAGCAATCCAGCAGCACCTGACTGAGACACAGGGACACGTGTCCCGGTTGGAAACCATCTTTCGTGAGTTGAATCTGGAACCGAAGCGCGAAACATGCGAAGCCATGAAAGGCTTAATCACCGAAGGCGAAGAAATGATCAAAGCCAAAGGCGATAGCGATGTGAAAGATGCAGCCCTTATCGCCGCGGCGCAGCGCGTCGAGCATTATGAGATCTCGGGCTACGGAACAGCTCGCGCATTCGCAAAACGCCTTGGAATGACACAGGCGGCCAACCTGCTTCAACAGACCCTTAGTGAGGAGGAAGCGGCGGATCGTAAGTTGAACATGATTGCCGAATCTTCCGTAAACGTTCAAGCTGCTTCCACAGCCAGAGCGTAAACACTCCACCCCGAGCGCGGGCCGGAAATTCATTCGGCTCGCGCTCAGAGTTTTGCAGCTACAATCCGCAGGCGTTTATAGTCTGCAAACCAGCCTTGCTTGCCGAAGAGAGCCGGCCGCAGCTCCTCGATCACTTCTTGAAGCGCCGCTTCCCTTTGGTGGTTTGGAACTGCTTCGAAATAGTACCAGGCGAATTGCCTGAGCCACGTTTCCATGCCTTGCCTGCCTTCGAGTTTCGTCGGCCGCTCAAAGAACTGAGCCATTCGTATCTGAAAAGAGTGCGCCTCCAGTAGGCTGGAGTATTCGCCTACGGATGGAAAGAAGGTGCGGGTGTGCGGCAGGGGTCCTTCGATGTACCGTGGTAGCACTGATTCAATTGCTCGCCCAATCTTCTCGATGTTCCCTTTGCCGCCGAGTTCCGCAACCAAGCGGCCACCCGTTTTCAATGCGCGCGCAATCCGGCCTGCAACGGCTGCCGCATCCAGCATCCAATGCAACGCTGCATTTGAGAACACCGCATTGAATTCGCTACTGAAGTCCATCTTTGCAGCGTCCGCCAAAATAAAATGCACGTGCGGGTAATTCTGGCGGGCTTGCCCGATCATGGCCGGCGACGAATCGACACCCACCACCTCGGCGCCCCGCTCTGCGATTTTCTGGGTCAGATTTCCGGGGCCGCAGCCTAGGTCGAGAATGCGCTCGCCGACCTCAGGGTTCAACAGCTCCAGCAGATCCTGTCCAAACTGCCAGACGAAAGAGTGCCGTGCTTCGTACAGCTCAGGATCCCAATTCGTCGTTGTTCCCATGCGGTTGGGCTTACAGTGCAAGCTTGCCCTGATACACCATCTCTTTCAGCCGAAATTGCTTCCGAATCGTAAGAGCGCCAAAGCGCGTCGTGAAGCTCACTTCTTTGTCGCTCAGCGTGATGGCGTCCGTCCTGGGAAAGAAGATGAGCAGGGTACCCGTGCCTGCATCCAACTTCGCGTCATCAGGCCTGATGGGCGGCTTGCCTCTTGGCACCAGTTGGGAAGATGCCATCAAACCCTCGAGCATCTCCTCCGGATTCCGCGAGTCTATCGTATCATCGCTCCGTGATGCAGATTCCGTGCGGCCTACAGACCGATAGCGGCCTGCGGGCACCAGCCCGATTATGCTCACAATGTAATCTTTGGCGGCGGATCCGGCAAAATTCTCGCCTTGGGAGCGCTGGAGAGCTTCGCTGACGGGAAGAGCGCTGTCCCATCGGACAAGCACGTTCAAGGTCGGATTCGCGCCCCGGGCTCGCCCGACGCCTCCATCCCAGCGCACACCTGGAGGATTGGCCGGCGCTCCCAACCCATTCTGCGCGGCGCTTGGCAGCGGTGCCGGCGGGGGCGGTTCGTCATCGGCAGCGAGGCTGAATATCGCGCTTGCCTCCTGGGCCCAGGGCGAGTCCGTTAGCACCCGCTGCATATCCTGCGCAGTCCACTGAGCTACATCCTTGCTCTTCCAGCTTTCGGCCGGGTAGATGGATGTTGCAATTAGGCAGGTTAGCATTGCAGCCAAGGTGAAAGGAGCAGGTCTCTTCACAAATTGCGGCACCCTCAGCAGACGGTTCATTGCCCCTTCAAGTTGCAGACGGGAAAGGAATCAACGCTCGGACGCAACAAACCCAAGCGCTCCATCGTCATTCTATATTAGTGGGCGCCAGCCAACCTCAGGAGGTCATTCACAACCTGAATCGCTTCAACCAAGCTAAATGAGCAAATCGCCAACTCTACGTCTGCTTCTGGGGCTGCTGATCACCCTTGCGGCCGTGATGGGGTTTTCCTGGTATGGCCTCCATCAATTAAATGGCTTACGCACATTGCAGACCGACACCATCGACCTGAATCGCCACGACTCGCTTCTCCTGCTTCGGGTACAGAACGACGTTGATACAGCAGGACTGCAGATCCGGGACATGATTCAGTCGCGTAACAAGGCCGGAATCTCCGGCTACCGGGCTCAATTTGACCATCTTCGAACGGATCTGCAAGATGCCATCGATGCGGAAGCGTTACTGGCTCCCCATACCCGGCGTGCGGACAAGCAGGCCGAGCTGGTCCAAGCCCTCCAGCAGTTCTGGCACAGCTCCGACCAGGTGTTTGCAGCCGCGAGCGCCGGCCGGGAAGCCGCAGCGCGCAGCCTCGCCCTGACCGAGCTCTTTCCAGGGCAATCGATGCTTGCGAGCCGTGTTTCGCGTATTCTGGAGCGCAACAATGCGGCCGAGGAACAAGCTGACCGGAAGGTGGCTGCCATCTACGACGGTGTGGAGCGCGATGTCTATGCTTTCCTTGCGGCCACCATCCTGGCGATCCTCATAACCAGCCTCTATTTGATTTACTCCAACCGCAGGATATTCGAACAGATCGAATCATTGTCGCGGCAAAGGCGGGTGCTGGCGGCCAGGCTGATTACCGTGCAGGAAGAGGTGCTACGTTCGGTTTCGCGCGAGCTGCACGATGAGTTCGGGCAGATCCTGACCGCAGTTGGCGCCATGCTGGCCAGGGCTGAGCGCAAAGGCATTCCGGCCGATTCTCCGCTTCGGACTGAGTTGAGCGAAGTCCGCGAGATTACGCACAACACCTTGGAAAAGATGCGGAGCCTCTCGCAGATGCTCCATCCCTCCGTGATCGACGATTACGGCCTGGCGAAGGGGATCGAATGGTATGCGGAGGTCTTTCAGAGACAAACAGGGTTAGCCACCCGGGTGACGCTGCACGGTAAACCCGTCAGGATTACCGGTCAGCCTGCGATTCACTGCTTCCGCATCGTGCAGGAGGCTCTGAACAACGCGGCTAAACACGCCGGGAGCAAATCCGCGGAAGTGGAGATGATTTTTGACGCAGCCACCTTGAAGATAAGCGTCAGAGATTTCGGCCAGGGCATCGTTTTATCCAAACACTCCAAAAAGCGCGGCTTGGGGCTGATTGCAATGCGCGAACGTGCCGAGTTGCTCGGCGGCAGCTTAGAGATTTCATCAACGCCTGGCACTGGAACAATCGTCACTTTAGTGATGCCCTTACGCCAGGAGGATCGTCCAACAGAGATGGAAGAGCACGACATCATAGAAGAAATTGTGAGTCCAAAATCGTGAGTACAAATACTGCCCGGGAAGAGTTCGTGAGTGAAAAGACCATGAGTGAAGAGATAACAGTCCTGTTAGCAGATGACCATAGCCTGGTGCGCCGCGGCTTCCGCCGCATCCTCGAAGACGAGGAAGGCATGAAGGTGGTCGGTGAGGCCAGCAACGGAGTGGAAGCCATTCGGATGTCCTATGAATTAAAGCCGAAGGTGGTAGTTATGGATCTCTCGATGCCGGAACTCGACGGAGTACAGGCCACCAAAGAAATAGTCAAACATCTTCCGGAGACTGAAGTATTGGTCCTGAGCATGCACGCCGACGACAATTACGTACGGAATGCTCTGGATGCAGGAGCCAAAGGCTATTTGCTGAAGAGCGCGATTGACGTCGATCTGGTGGGCGCCATTCGCGCGGTAGCAGATGGCAAGCGGTTCATGGGCCCCGGCCTGAAGTACGTTGCCCAGGAGCAGGATGACGAGTTAAAAAAGCTAACCGGCCGCGAAAAACAAGTGCTTCAACTGATTGCGCAAGGCAAATCGAACAAGGAAATCGCCAGCCTGCTCGATTTAAGCGTCAACACCGTTTCCGTACACCGGGCGAATTTGATGGAAAAGATGAACATCCACCGGACCGCGGAACTGGTGCTGTTCGCTATCCGCAAAGGGCTGGTGGCGCCGCAATAAGCAGAGCCAGCTACTGAACTTTTCTCGCCGCCTTGGCATCCGCCGCGGCCTTTTTCTGGGCCTGCAACTCGCGTGCCTTGGCGAACTTTTTCTGGAAACGATCCACGCGGCCCTCGGTATCTATCAGCTTTTGCCGGCCTGTGAAGAATGGATGGCAACTGGAACAGATTTCAACGCGCAGGTCGCCCTTGTGAGTGGAGCGCGTATGGAACGTAGATCCGCACGCGCAGATCACGTTCACCTCGTCATAGGCGGGATGAATCCCCGGTTTCATTTCTTAGGATTCCTTTCGAAAAACGGTGGGTTGCCTCAAGTTTAGCACGCCTTAGTTGCCTCTAACGAGTAAAGCCCCAGGGTATGCACACGGCACTACCCTGGGGCTTATTGGAGCCTTACGGCTGTACTCTAGCCACGTTACGCGCGACGGGCGACCGGTCCACAGGAACTTCGGCCTCGTCACTGAAACGACACCTGAACGTACGAACGGCGACTTTAAGAGTCGGCCACCTCGCGCGTGGATTGTATGCTACAGTCACTACCAGAATTCATTTCGACTGGACCACCTCCTTCCTCAGTGATGCTTTGATTTTATAAGTTACCTTTGCGAAGTGTCAACCGATCCCGCCCAGGTCAATCAAAAATCTTTTCCCGATGCGTATGGCCGTGAATGGGTTAGTGGCTTCCTTCTACTCGGCGTACTGCTGGGACTACTGGGTTCAATCGCGATCGCCTGGCAGTACCACATCGATGTTGATCCCCAGCTCATCGGATTGCATTTCCTCGCGCTTAACGCCGGTTACCTGGTTGCCGTAGCGGCCGCGCAATATCTGCTGGTTCACATCTGTCTTCGCAATCTCGCCGTAATCGCCTGCGCTCTCGGCTTTGGCGCGTTACTCGCTTTATCGTTTCTGGCACCTCCTGTTGCCGCCGGCTGGCGCATGTTGGGTCTTGGGATAGTTGGTCTTTCGGCGGGCGCGCTGGCCACCGCTCTCCTGTATGGTCTGGAGCCCTATTTTGTGAAGGCCCCGGCAGTGACCGTCAATCGCGCAGGCATTTTTTTTGGTTGTGGCTGCCTGTTGGCCACCCTTATGGTCGGCCTGACCTATTTCGCCGGCTCCATCCGCATCGAGACTGCCCTGCTATCGGTTATCCCCTTGATCTTTGCCCTCAGCTATGCCGGAACAAGGTATCCAGTCGCGCTCAGGCCGGTGAAACCTCGCCAGCAGGATCCAGTTCGCGAAACCTTGAAGGATCTCCGCAGCATCGCCGCAGTGCTTTTCAGCGTCCTCCTTTTCGTTCAATTCGGCAATGAGTGGGCCATCGCAGGCTGGCTGCCGCTGTTTCTAATTCACAAGCTTGGGACCAATCCGGTCTGGGCAATTTCCGCGCTTGCCCTGTACTTCCTGGCGCTCATGACGGGCCGCTTCATTGCGCGAAGGCTGCTCACAAAATGGAGCCATCGTAAATTCCTGGCCGGGGGCATGTTGGCCTCCGTGGCCGGCTTTCTCCTTCTCAGTTTTACGGGATCTTTCGCCCTCGCCTGCTTGGCGGTGGTGGTAATCGGAAGCGGGTTTGCACCCATTTACCCGTTGGTAGCCGAAACGCTCGATGAGCGATTCTCCTACCATCCCGGCTTTTATAACGGCATCTTTTCTTTAGCCATTACCGGCGCAATGAGCGCCCCTTGGCTGCTTGGTTATGTGGAAAGTTCACTCGGCGCGCAATGGGTGATGCTGCTGCCCGCTGCCGGTTCGATCGCCGCCGCCGTTCTGGCTCTGTTAATCATGCTGGAAGCGCGCGTTATGGGTGGACCGAAGGCCGGCAAATCCGAGCAGGCAATGAGAGCAGCGGGCGGAGCGTAACTGCGCGTTTGACGACAGCGCCCGGCGCCAAGGTCCTGGCGATCGCACCCCGCACTGCGTCACAATCTATCTATGGCTGTTAACGAGGAACTCGAAGAACATGTACATCATGCCCACGACCCGTACGACAAGATTGTCGCCGGAAGTATGGCCATCATCGCCGCAATTTTGGCTGCGGTGTCTGTCCTGGGCCAGCACTTCAATACCGAAAAGCTCCTCGACCAGCAGCTTGCCTCCGATCAGTGGGCGTATTATCAGGCGAAAGACATCCGGCGGTATGTCGCACAGGTCACCCAGGATGATCTCATCCAACTGAAAGCATCACCCTCGGCTGTCCAGAAATATGCGCAGGACGCCAATAAATACAAAACGCAGAGCGCCGAGATCCAGGACAAAGCGCGCGACTTCGAAAAGGAGCGCGAGAAAGCGGGCGCGCAGGCAGATCGGTTCCACTTCGGCGAGGTCTTCTTGGAGGTTGCTATCGTCTTCTCGTCACTCGCGATTCTCGTCAAGCGCAAGTCCCTGTTTGTCGCCGGAATCGCCTCCGCCATCATCGGCATAGTCATCTCGATCACGGCATACTGGGCCTGAGTTTTCGCGTCAGTGCGTAAAGTGTTCCAATGCAAAGCCATGTAAATCCCAGCAGCCGCGCTTGCCAGCGGAGGCTAGACCATATATAAAGACAAACTGCGCATCCCGCAAGCGGAAGCACAAAATACGTCCAGTTGCGATTTCTTCCGCGAACGAAGTAATGCATGAAAGCGGATAGATTGACTCCGGTAAACGCGAGAAAAGCTCCAAAGTTCAGCAATTCAGCCCCGAGCTGATAGGTTATGCAAAGGGCGCCGATTAACGCGATGGCGCCGCTAAAGATCACGTTATAACTTGGAATATTTGTCTTGCTATCCACATGCCCAAAGAACCGAATCGGCAAGGCGTTGTCTCGCCCCATGCCGTACAGTAAGCGCGCTGCCCCCAATTGTGAGCCGATCCCGGAGCCCATGGTGGCGATCAGCAATGTTCCATTTACAATGTGAAACAAGACCACGCCTCCGGCGCGGCCCGCCACAAAGCTGTACGCGGTGTCGATATCCGGATAATGGCTGAAGTCTGGCCATACAAGCTGGCCGGCATAAACCTCGATGGCCGAGAACAGCCCGGTCGCGACGCAGGTCAGGACGGTCGCTCGTAAGATGTTTTTCTGGGGATTGACAACTTCCTCCGACAGAGTGGAGATACTATCGAAGCCAATGTAAGTGAGAGCCGCGATGGAGGTTCCCGTTAAAACGGCGGGAAGCGAGAAAGTTGCCGGATTGTAGAACGGCTTCGTAAAGAAATCGGGACCGGCAGGTCCTACGCCGGCCAAATAGCGAACCATGCAGATTAGCATGTACACTACTACGACGGACATCGCAATGGCCAGCCAGCGATTTATGACAGCCGATGTTTCGATCCCGCGCAGATTTAACAGCGTAAAGAGCAGAGCGAAGAAGAGAACCCAGATGACATATGGAATGGGAACGATATTCGCAGCCGCTTTACTGCACCATATGGTGCAAATAAGTGGGTTCAGAAGATAGTCGAGTAGAATTCCCCACCCGGTAAGATAGCCGGCGAAGGTACCGAACTCCGCCCGCACATAGGCATACGCGGACCCGGCACTCGGATAGACGCGAGCCATCCGGCCGTAACTCACCGCGGTAAGCAGCATGGCAATCATCGCAATCAGGATCGTGGTTACTACATGGCCTCGCGCCACTTTCGAAACCACTCCGAAAAGTGGCATCGGCGCCGTAGGCTGGATAACGATCAATCCGTAGAAAACGAGATCCCAGACTGTTAGCGATCGCCTGAGCTTCGCGCTGGTTCGCTCTGTGGTCTTCGGCACGCTCATTGGTGCGCCACGGGTGCGACATTAGAATACGCAGAGACACCTGCGCTGTTTCCGGTCCGCACTCGATACGATATCGCTTCGCCACCTTTCAAACGCGCCTTGTCCAAAAACGAAGTGGCTGCCCCGGAGAGCTTGGAAACCGGCTGCCATGCGCCGTCCTGCCCAATGCGCCGCTCCACTGAAACAAATTCAGGATTTCCGCCGTGCGGCTTCCAGGTGAGTTGTATCCCGGCCGAGGTTCTCTTGCTATTCAGATCGCTCGCAGCTTCCGGCAACTCAGGCCAATCAAAATAGCTCCGGTCCGCAATCGCCATCACGCTATCGCGCAGAGGCAATTGGTCCAGTCGTCCTTCAGCTCCAGCTTTCCAGGAGAGCCCGGTTATTGTGCCGGAGGTCACGTCAACTGAAACAGGATTCTGTATGCCGGAATTAACGATTCGAAGCGCCGCACTGCCGGTTGAGAGCTCCACTCCAGGTTTGCTGAGCACCGGAAGCCAATAGGCCACAATCGCTTTACCTTTTGCGGAACGGAACGCGTACGCTACCGGTGCTTGCGCTGAGGAAGGGGTTGCTTCGGCTTCTACCTTAATGGATGCATCCGGCTTCGTATCGGAAAACAGGGTGATCGTATTCTGCAGGGCTGAGAAGGCCGGTCGCGCGGTGAAGTCGTTCGGCCGGAACATGAGCCCATGGAGCATCCCAAAGTCGTCCGATTCATTTCCGTCAGTGGCGCCCACAATCAGCCAGACGAAAGTTCGCACGCCGGTAGCCCGGTCAGTTACTAACCCTCTCGGAATATACTTTGCCTGAACGGTTTCATCGGAATCCTTCCACGACGGAATCCCGTCATTGAATTCGTCGTCCCAGAACACCAAATCCTTTCGAATCCCCGGATAGCTGCGCACCATGTCGCGTAAAGGCTTTGAAGACGCATTCGTATCCTCGTGCTCGTGGACCGCCTCGGGATTGACGTTGTGGCCATAGCCTGGATAATTGTGATACGCGAATACATCAATCTCGCTCGCGCAAGCGCACGCATCAAGTGCGCGTTTAGCGAAATCTTCCTCCGCTCCTGCAAGCCCACCGAAAACAATCTTCGCGCTCGGGTCGGTACGGTGGACCACTGGCGCTGAAGCTTTGAAAAGCTTGCCGTAATCTTCTGGATTGGATACTGGATTCCAGTAGTCGATATTCGGCTCATTCCAAATCTCGTAATACTGAACGCGTCCTTTGAAGTGATTCACCATCCAGGCGGCATACTTTGTGAAAGCCTGGATCTGTTCGTCTGTTTTGGGCGGCCAGAACACGGAGTAAAGGCTTCGATCTGGATTATGAAAGCCTCCCGGTTCCGGAGTTACAGTTTGCGGAACAGCCCCGGCTGGCGAAGTGTACAGCGGGTTCCCATAGAGCAACTGAATTTCAATGTGGACGCCATTCTCAACCAGCGAGTTTACGTAGTCATCCAGTTCCGGAACAACAGAATACTCGCCGCGCTTTCGCTCCACCCAGTCCCAGCTCGTGTAGTCCGAGCTGTTCTCGTATTGGCCAATGCGGATGAAGTTTACTCCGGCATCGAACATCCGCGTCCACCACCATCGATTCCACGGGATGAAAGGATCGCGGGGAAGATCCGAATTGATTCCGAAGCCGTCTTGTATCTGGCTTGAACGGCGGGGGATCAAATGATCCGGCAAATCCTTATCAGCCGCGAAAAGTGTCACAGCAAGAAACAGAAACGACGCTTCAAGTAGAACGACAGAACGAGTCACCTTGCCTCCCTGCTCGACCCCGATATGTTATCGCGTCAGTCCGGGTGGAAACCCACAATAAAACCCGCTAGCTACGAAATTTACGTATTGCCTCTGGATTAGTGTTATGCTGGGGGTGCCGAACTAAGAGGTAATCCCCAGCTCAGGGCTGCCTTCTCTCTTTCTCCGACGGAAAGAAGGAGAGCTTTGAAACCTCCCGTCAGAGTTGTGACCGTTAGCTGTGAGATTCGACGCTCAATATGAGCGGCGATCTAAAGCAAACGCAGAGCGATCTTAAAAGCAGCCAGGAGGAAAGCTATCACCGCCTTCTGGAACTAGAGGTTCTCTATCGAACGGCAGCGGTCGGCCTCGGCTTTCTGGATCACGAACTCCGCTACGTGCGGCTCAACGAAGCGCTTGCCGGAATAAACGGCCTCCCCGTAGAGGCTCACATAGGCCGGCATGCAAGTGAAATCAACCCAGAGCTTGCCAGGATCGTTGTGCCCATGATGGAGCAGGTGCTTGCTTCGAAGCAGCCGCTCCTCAACGTAGAGATAACGGGCACTACACCCGCTGATGTTCTGCAGCAGCACACCTGGATGGTAAATTTTCATCCCGTTTCCAACGCCAGAACCTTCGGCGTGAGCGTCGTATTCCAGGACATCACAGCCCTTAAAGAAACCGAAGACATCCGCGCGCGGTTTGGCGTCATTGTGGAATCATCGGACGACGCCATGATCAGCATGAAGTTAGACGGCGCAATCACAAGCTGGAACCGGGCTGCGGAGCGCATGTTCGGCTACTCCGCCCGAGAGGCTATGGGGAAAGCGATCTCGATACTGGCAACGCCCCAGCACACTAACGAGCTGCCGGACATCTTAGTGCGCCTGCAGGGAGGCGAGCGGGCCGATCACTACGAGACACTGCATAGGCGCAAGGACGGCCGCTATATCGATGTCTCGCTCACGGTTTCGCCAATTCACGACAGTCGTGGATCCGTTATCGGCGCTTCAGAGACAGTGCGTGACATTACGCAGCAAAAACGCGCTCACGCTGCATTGCTGCGGAGCAATGAGGAGCTCCGGCAATTCGCATTTGCCGCGGCGCACGATTTGCAGGAACCACTCCGTAACATTGGCCTGTACGCCCAGATACTGGATGTCCGCTACAAACGTAACGGGGATGCCGAAGCCGATGAACACATGACCACCGTGATCGAATCGGCGCGGCGCATGCAAACACTCATAAAAGATCTTCTGGAGTATACCGAGGCTGTCGATCTTCACGGACAAGGCCAGTTAGTCGATTGCAAGGAGGTATGTCAAACAGCTCTCGACAACCTGTCATCCGCCGTGCAGGAGTGCGAGGCGAATATAACCGTCGCGCCGTTACCCACTTTAGTCGCCGAGCGCACTCACGTTATCCAATTGTTTCAGAACCTGATTAGTAACGCCCTGAAGTACCGCGAGAAAGACCGGCACGCGCAAATCCACGTTTCAGCGGAGCGGGCCGACAGCCAATGGATCTTTTCCGTAAAAGACAATGGCATCGGGATCGCCGCGGAATATCATGAACGGATCTTTGGGGTGTTCAAACGCCTGCACGGACCAGACGTGCCCGGCACAGGCATCGGCCTGGCCATTTGTAAGCGCATTGTCGACCACCACGGTGGTCGTTTGTGGTTGGAATCCGAAGTAGGGGGAGGTTCCACCTTCCATTTTTCGTTCCCCGATTTTTTTATTGACCTCGACTCGAATGAGCTATCAGCAGCAGCAGCTCCTTAAGATAATGATCGTGGAGGATAATCGCGCCGACGTATATCTCCTGAAGCAAGCCCTGCACAAGACCGACTTGGATTTCACCACTATCGTCTTTAGCGATGGCGAGAGCGCACTTAGACATATCGACGGCGAAGCTGAAACTGAGCCGATACCGGACGTCGCCATCCTGGATCTCAACGTGCCAAAGCTCGACGGCTCCGAAGTGCTCGCCTGTATTCGGCGCAATCCTAAGTTGCGGCACATGGCCGTCGTTGTCTTCAGCTCGTCACCTCAACAGGTCATGCGCGACCGGGCGGCACAAGCGGATTGCTACATTACGAAACCTAACGAGTTGAATGAGTTTCTACGGATCGGTGAACAAGTCCGTGACTGTGTCGAAGCTGTCCGGGCAAGCCGCTTGATGGCATCTTCTCAGTCCTCATCGTGAAACCGCTTTCCCGTGTACTTCTCCAGCGCATCGAAATCGAGAGAAATGCCCAGTCCCGGTTCATGCGGTATAACCAGCTCCCCGTTCGCATCCAAGCTCCACTTGGTTTCCACAATGTCATCGATGAACGGAGAGCCCGTCAGATACTCCACCAGGTCAGTGTGCTTGCATGCCGACGCGAGGTGAAGGTCGGCAGCCAGGCCCAGGGCCGTGTTCCAGCCGTGCGGAATAAAGCGAACGCCGTTCTCTTCCGCCATCCATGCAATCCTGCGCTCCTCGGAGATGCCGCCCACCTTGGTGACGTCCGGCTGCACAATATCGAATGCCCCGCCCTGCAACCAGGGAGTGAACGACTGGCGGCGCGTTAGCACTTCGCCACCCGCAATCGGCACCGGTGAGTTCTTTCTAAGAAGTATGTACTCGTTCAAATTGTCGGGAGAGAGCGGTTCTTCAAACCAGTAGACGCCGTACTCATCGAGCATGTCCGCCGCCCGCGCCGCCCACTTGTATCCCTGCTGCCAGAAGGCATCACTAGCGCCCGCATCTACCATAAGCATCGCGTTGGACCCCACGGCCTCCCGCGCCGCCCGAACGATCTGTTCATCCACTGCATCGCTCTCGCGACCGAAAGGGCCCCATCCGATCTTGAAGGCTTGAAATCCCTGCTCTCGTTCCGCGAGCAGATGTTCCGACAAGCGTCCTGGTTCGCACATCAGAAGAGACGCATATGGACGAACACGGTCGCGATACCGTCCGCCTAACAATCTGCCGACCGGCTGGCCCGTGCTCTTGCCGAGAATGTCCCACATGGCGATGTCGATGCCGCTGATCGCGTGCGTGATGGCGCCGCCGCGCCCCAGCCAGAATGTGTTCGCGTGCAGCTTTTCGCTGACGCGTTCAGGCTCCAGAGGATTTTCGTCCATATAAAGCGGTTCGAGAATCTTTAGCGCCGCTTGCACAAGAGCATCGTTGCTGAACGCAGAGCCCCATCCCGTGATCCCTCCGTCAGTGTAAACGGCAATTAGCGTATGAACGCAATCGCTTGGCTTCAGCTCATTCGCCCAACCGCCTTCGGGTGTGGCTCCCCGCAATCCGGCCGCTTGTATGTCAACAATCTTCATAGGCTTCAGACGCTGATACAAGCCTTGGCAAGAATGCCTCCATCGCAAACAAGATGGGAGCCGGTCACGTACGAAGCTTCGTCGGACAGCAGCCACGCAACGGCCCTGGCCGGATCTTCCGGTTCCGCCAATCGTCCGAGTGGAATCTCGCTTGAGACTTGATTCCGCATCCGCGGAATGTCATCGGGTGAAACATTGTTCCACATCAGGGGCGTTTCTGTGGCTCCGGGAACGACGGCATTTACCCGAATGCCGTAGCGGGCATAATCAACAGCCATACAGCGCACCAGCGCTGATATTCCGGCCTTCGTCGCGCTGTATGCACCAGCGCCGCCTGCGGCTAAGGCAACGAAGCCAGTCGGCGATGAGGTGCAGACGATCGACCCTTGGACTCCCGCCGCCAACATTCCTTGAAGCGCATATTTGCACGAGAGAAACACTCCCGTGAGATTGGTGTCCATAACAAGCCGCCAGGTTGCCAGCGGAAGTTCGTGAATGGAGCCTCCCGTATCGATTCCGGCGTTCGCAAATAGCCCGTAGGGCGCCCCCAGTTCTCGACCCGCTCTTGCGAATGCTTTTGCGACCTGGTCTTCGGATGTAACATCACACTCGATTGCGATCGCCAATTGCGAGCCCTTTTGCAGAGCCTGCTCTGCGGCAACCGTTGCCGATGCGCCGTTTTTGTCGAGCACCGCCAGGTTATCGCCGCGTTTGGCACACGGCAGCACCACCGCGCGCCCAATTCCTCTTCCTCCCCCTGTGACAACAATTGTGCGGGGTTTCGTGTTAGCAATCGGCATTCTGGGAACTTCGTGCCGCAGACGCGATAGTAAATGCGATCCGCTACTCTACGTTGACTCGGGTGCCTTTACTTTGATTGCGAGATAACCGGCTAATTCGGCGGTCGATCAGTTCGCGGATGCCCAGGAGAAACTGAATGCGCGATTCCCGAAAATGCTTTGCGGCAGCTTCGGGCGGAACGAACGCGTTCGCGGCTTCTTTAAACGCATCTATAATCCTGTCGCAGACGGATTCTGCGTTGGCGGCTGTCCCGGACGTATAGGGCGCGGACTGCTCAGCTTCACTCATGACGCTTCCCTCATCTCTACTACCAGGGTACGCTCGTTCAGGCGCGCCTTGCTGGGCACCAGTCCGGACATCGTCGTTGGCAGGCCAACATGGCGGCGAATGGTTCCAATCTCCACCACCAGTTCGTCGTGTTTCTTGAAGAGGCCGATTTCTCCCTTTTCCGCGAACGGCAGGTCCAGGCGAACCTCGTAGTGGTCGCCCACTCGCGCAAATGAAAACGGTGGCGTTCGTCTGGTGATAGCCGATGGATCCTCGCCGGTCCGATACAGCGAGCGCGCCATTTCGTGCAGGCGGTCCAGACCGATTACCTCGTTTTGAAACATGGGGACCTCGCGAATGGGAACTGGCGCAAAATATCGCACAATTTCAGTTAGCGTGTTTCGTTGCGCCTGGTACCAGGTTCTGAAGAACGACTCCTGTTCCAGGTCGGGAAGAAGGCGGTTCACGATGATCTCATCCACTGTCAATCCGTGCAGAGTGAAGTAGACAAAAGCACGTTGGGTCTCGCGCAGCACCATCTTCTCGGCATTCGTCACCAGCCGCACGCTGGTGAGCATCGGATTCTCAAGAATCGTATCGAGGCCGTCAATCTTTGAGAACAGGTCCTGAATGTTGCGAAAGTATGCATCGGGTGGCAGTTCCAGGGGCGCGATGCGATTTGCCAGCGGCCGCACCGCCCTCATCATATTGCGCTCCAGGCGGAACACGTGCTTCATGTACCAGTCAAGAGTAGACGGAAGGCTTACGAAGCGGAGCGATTCGGCGGTAGGAGCACAATCGAGAACAATCACCTGGAACTCGTTGCTTTTGTAATATTGATTGACATACATCATCGCGCTCAGCTCTTCCATGCCGGGAAATATTGCCATCTCTTCCGCTTCTACGCCGCTCAGGCCCGTCGTTCGAAGCACAGAAGTGATGTAGCCGAGGATCGCGCTCCAGTGCTGTTTCATCTCGTGGTTAATATTGACTTCCTGAATGAACAGCCGATCGGCAATTTGTAGCGGCTCCGATGTGTTTCCGTGGAACAGAGCCTCGCCCATATCAAAACTGTCGGCCAAGCTGTGGGCCGGATCAACGCTCATAGCCAGAGTGCGTTTCCCCGACTCGGCAAGCTGGACGGCCGTTGCCGCCGCAACGCTGGTCTTCCCTACCCCGCCTTTGCCACTGAACAACAGAATTCTCATCGTTTTAGCGTAAGTGAGAAGATCGCTTTCAGCCCCCGGCAATTGCTCCAACGATCAGAAGCGGTTCAATCCCCTTGGCGACAGGATCCGGTAGTGGGGCATCCGGTGACTCGTGGGACAAATCTTCCTCGCAGGCGAAGAATCTCACGAAGGCCCGGCGCTGCCCCGTGATGTGATCGCGAATTGTCCCTTGCAGCATCGGATAGCTGGTCTCAAGCGCGTCGAGGACAGAGCGCTGCGTAACCTGACCCTCGACACTCAACTTGACCTCGCCGCTCACCTGCGCCAGTGTCCGCAGATGCGCCGGGAGCACGACGCGAATCATGGCAGCGTCTGAACCTCGACCGACAGAACCGCCGGAAGATCCCGGGCAATGGCCGTCCAGTTATCGCCGGCATCCGCTGACGCGTACACCTGCCCTCCCGTTGTGCCGAAGTACACTCCGCACGAATCCAGCGAGTCGATGGCCATCGCGTCTCGCAGCACGTTTACGTAGCAATTGCTTTGCGGCAAACCTTTCGTCAGCGGTTCCCATTCATTTCCGCCAGTCCGGCTGCGATAGACCCGCAGCTTTCCGTCGGGCGGATAGTGTTCCGAGTCGCTCTTGATTGGAACGACATAAACGGTGTCTGGCTCGTGCGCGTGCACGTCGATCGGAAATCCAAAGTCAGTCGGCAGATTACCACTGACCTCTTTCCATAACCCACCGGCATCGTCGCTTCGCATGACATCCCAATGCTTCTGCATGAACAATACGTCGGGACGCGACCGGTGCATTGCGATGCGGTGAACGCAGTGGCCCACGTCGGCATCCGGGTCAGGAATATATTGGGACTTCAATCCGCGGTTGATCGGCTGCCAGGTTGTGCCGGCATCATCGCTTCGAAATGCGCCGGCAGCCGAAATGGCAATGAAGATCCGGCCAGGGTTACTTGGATCCAAAAGGATGGTGTGCAGGCACATCCCGCCAGCGCCTGGCTGCCAGCGGGGCCCCGAGCCGTGGCCGCGCAATCCGGAAAGTTCCTGCCAGGTCTGTGCGCCGTCAGTGGAGCGGAACAAAGCGGCATCCTCCACCCCGGCGTAGACCGTATCCGGATCGGTGAGCGAAGGTTCCAGGTGCCACACTCGTTTAAACTCCCAGGGGTGCGGCGTCCCGTCGTACCACTGGTGAGTTCCGGGAACACCATCATAGACGAACTTGTTGCCCACCGGCTCCCATGTTTTGCCGCCGTCATTAGAGCGCTGGATGACCTGTCCGTGCCAGCCGCTGGATTGCGATGCATACAACCGGTTTGGGTCGGCGGGCGAACCCTTGACGTGGTAGATTTCCCAGCCCGCAAAGTGGGGCCCACTGATGTCCCACCGCTCACGCTTTCCATCCGAAGTCAGAACGAACGCACCCTTGCGCGTACCAGCTAACACCCGTATTCCGCTCATCTTTGCTCCTTCTTTACTCCTTTCGAGTTTAAGCAATCACAGTTATGTCGAACGGCGCGGCCGCAATTCGACAGCGCAATTGATTTTCTGGGTCGATTAGCAAGTACCGCTATAGTAGTCTTTCTTCATGCGGTCGCTTACCTTGATCTTCACCGTCGCTGCTTTGGCTCTTCCTTCCTTTGCGCAAACCAACATTAAGCGATCCCTGGCTGTTGATGACATCTATCGACTCCATGATGTGGTCGATCCCGAGCTTTCGCCCGACGGAAAGTGGGTGGCCTACACGGTTTCAAGCATTGACCAGGAAACCGACAAAAAGCTGAGCCATATCTGGATGACTAGCTGGGACGGTTCGCAGAACGTGCAATTAACGTTCGGCAGCGAGTCGGAGAGCTCACCGCGCTGGAGTCCGGATGGCAAGTATCTTTCCTTTGTATCTTCGCGCCGTGGAAAAACTGAGGGCTCTCAAATCTGGTTGATGGATCGCCGGGGCGGCGAAGCCCGCCAACTCACGCACCTGAAGGATTACAACATTACCGAGCACGCCTGGGCCCCGGATTCGAAAAAACTCCTGCTGGTGCTGCAAGAAAAGCTGGAGCCCGATTCTGACGAACCCAAACCCGACTCAAAAGAAAAGCCGAAGCCGCCCAAGCCGATCGTGATTGATCGCTACCATTTCAAACAAGATATCGTCGGGTATCTCGGCTCGAAGCACAATCACATTTATCTGTTCGATATCGGCACAGAGAAGCTGGATCAGGTCACAAAAGACGACTTCGATGAGAACAAGGCGGTCTGGTCTCCGGATGGGACGAAGGTCGCTTTCGTCAGCAATCAGGATAAGGATCCGGATCGCAGCGAAAATACCGACGTTTTCGTAGTCGATGCGCGTCCGGGTGCAACAGCGCACAGGCTCACCACGAATCCTGGCCCGGATATAGGACGGCTTGCATGGAGCCCTGACAGCAAGCTGATCGCCTACCTGCAAGGCCTCGCGCCGAAATACAGCGCTTATCAGGAATTTCACCTTGCCGTTGTAGCCGCGGACGGCGGCCCATCACGCTTGCTGACCGCCAGCTTTGACCGAGGTGTTTCGCTGCCTGTGTTCACACCCGACGGGCAATCCATACTTTTTGTTGCCGCTGATGATCGATTGGAGTATCCGGCGAAAGTATCTCTGCAGGGCGGCTCAATCGAGCGGCTGGCGCCCGGCAAATTTGTCGCCTCCGATCTGGTTTCAAAGGCCGGACATACCGCATTGCTGGTCTCGACCGATAACGCCCCCGATGAAGTATTCGCGATGGAGGACCGCTCGCTTCGTAAACTGACAGCGCATAACGACGCGCTTCTTTCCCACATTCAACTGGGAGCCGTGGAAGACATCAGCTTTAAATCCAAGGACGGGACTGATGTGCATGGGTTGATCATCAAACCGGCATCCTTCGAAGCGGGCAAAAAGTATCCGACGCTTCTGCGGATTCACGGTGGGCCGAACGGGCAGGATGGCCACGACTTCCGGTTCGATGACCAGTTGTTCGCGGCAAACGGATATGTCGTGATCAACGTGAATTACCGCGGCAGCTCAGGCCGCGGCGAGGACTATCAACGCACAATCTTCGCAGATTGGGGCGATAAAGAAGTGGCGGATCTTTTGGCCGGCGTCGACCACGTGATTAGTATGGGCGTTGCCGATCCCGACCGCCTCGGCATTGGCGGCTGGAGTTATGGCGGCATCTTGACCGATTACACTATTGCCTCCGATCAGCGTTTCAAAGCGGCCATCAGCGGCGCCGGAAGCGCCAACCAGATCTCGATGTACGGTCTGGATGAATACGTGTTTCAGTATGACAACGAGTTAGGTCCGCCGTGGAAGAACCTGAATGGCTGGCTCAAAGTATCGTATCCGTTCTTTCACGCAGATCGCATCCACACCCCGACGCTCTTCATGGGTGGCGATAAAGATTTCAACGTCCCGCTCGCCGGCGGCGAACAGATGTATCAGGCCCTCAAGACTCTAAATGTACCGGCGGAGCTGATTATCTATCCAGGCGAATTTCACGGCTTCACCCGGCCTAGCTTCATTCATGACCGGTATCAGCGCTATCTGGCTTGGTACGGCAAATACCTGAAGCAGTCCGAAGGCGCTGCGCCGCAAATGCCGACCGCGGCAGCCCAGTAGGGCGGGTGCTCGCGCCGCGCATCGAAGGAATCATGCCATCTCCTCTCATCGCCACGTTCGGAGAAATCATGCTCCGCCTCAGCCCTCCTGGTTTCGAGCGTCTTCTGCAATCGCCGAACCTGATCGCCACCTTCGGCGGCGGCGAGGCGAATGTGGCCGTCTCGCTCGCGCAATTCGAGGCGCCCAGCCGTTTCATTACCGTGCTGCCGCCCGCCAACCCGATCGCCGATGCCTTCCTTGGCGAACTCCGCCGCTTCGGCGTGGACGCTAGCCGGATTGTGCGCGCGCCGGGCCGCATGGGCGTCTACTTCGTCGAGACCGGCGCGAACCAGCGGCCCTCAAAAGTTTTCTACGATCGCGAATTCAGCGCCATTGCGCTCGCCCGGCCAGGAACCATCGATTGGGATAGCGCGCTCGAGGGTGCGACTTGGCTGCACGTCACCGGCATTACTCCGGCTTTGAGCGCTTCCGCCGCCGAGCTCACACTCGAAGCGGTCCGCGCTGCCCGCGGCAAGGGGATTCGGGTCTCCTGCGATCTTAATTATCGAAAGAATCTCTGGAAATGGGGCAAGCAAGCCTGCGAGGTTATGCCGGGGCTTCTCAAATATGCTGACGTATGCATTGCCAACGAAGAAGACTGCCAGAAATCCGTGAACGTCCATGTCGATATCGACGTGGAATCCGGCAGCCTGGAACGCGAGAAATACGCGGAGTTATGCGAACGCCTTATGGCCACTTTCCCCAATCTGAAATCACTGGCCATCACGCTTCGGGAATCGAAGAGCGCCTCACATAATGGCTGGTCAGCCTGTCTGCACACGGGCAAAGAGTTCCTGTGTAGCCGCCGGTATGAGATCACGCATATAGTGGATCGCGTGGGCGGCGGAGACAGCTTCGCAGCCGGCCTCATCTATGGACTGACGCATCTGCCGACCCCGCAAGATGCCCTTGAGTTCGCGGTCGCTGCGGGGTGCCTGAAACATTCCATACCGGGCGATTTCAATCGTTTCAGCGCGGAAGAGGTCCGTTCTCTCGCCGGGGGCAGCGGATCGGGACGAGTGCAGCGATAGGGGCGTCAGCACTTCGGCGCAGGTCAGCTCGCAAGGACCTCAGAGCCTTCACCTCGGCAGTCGGATGGCTCTCACTTTCCCGCTAGTTCCTCAGCCGCAGAAGAATTGATCGCGGCACGTAGCACGGTGAAGAAGCGGCTACGCTCGACGCTGCGAGCAGTCGCCACGTGTCGGGATCGATCTGATGAATCTTGCGGTCCCGATCCTGGCCCACCCACAGCGTGCCCAGTACCTGTTTCAGATCGCCGAGGATCGCATCCTGAAGATCGATTCGGAAACCGGCCGGGTGCTTGCTACCATTCCGTCGCCCGGCGGGTGGCCAAATCGAGAGCCGGGGCCCTCGAGTATTCGTTGGCCAAGGAGGGAAGGACGATCATCGCGCCACTCCGGGGTATGTGCCCTTGGGCCAAGCGGTACAGCAAGGATATGAGCGCCGATGTGCATTTTCCGAAGGCGCCTCGAAACGTCTAGGTACACGTATGTTCCCAATTGCGCTTTTGGTCAGGGAATGGCAAGCTGAGCGGAAGAGTGTTGGCACACCACAGCACCAACGATATGAAAATACAAAATGGCAATGCAAGGGAGAAACAAGATGGCAACGAGCAAAGCGAGAGATAAGGAACACGGGACAGAGCATCTCGCGATGAACACACCCCCGATCGTGTCGCAGCAGGAGTGGGAGGCTGCGCGCCAGCAGCTCCTCTTGAAGGAGAAGGCCTTGACCCGCTCCCGTGATGGGCTGGCCGCCGAGCGTCGACGCATGCCGTGGATGCCGGTGGAGGAGAAGTACGAGTTCGACGGACCCAAGGGCAAGGTAAGCCTGCTCGATTTGTTCGAGGGCCGCCGTCAGCTGATCGTCTATCGCGCCTTCTTCGAGCCCGGGGTGTTCGGCTGGCCCGAGCACGCGTGCCGCGGCTGCTCCCTTGGCGCCGATCAGGTCGCCCACCTGGCCCATCTGAACGCCCGCGACACCACCCTCGCCTACGCCTCGCGCGCGACACAGGCAGACATCGCGCGCCTGAAAGCGCGGATGGGCTGGGAGATGCCCTGGTACACCATCACGGACAGCTTCGACAAAGACTTCGGCGTCAACGAATGGCACGGACACAACGTGTTCGTCCGAGACGGCGAGCGGGTGTTCCGCACATACTTCATCAATAACCGCGGCGACGAGGCGATGGGGACCACCTGGAGCTACCTCGACATCACGCCGCTCGGCCGTCAGGAGACTTGGGAGGACTCGCCGGCGGGTTACCCGCAGACCCCGCCCTACAAGTGGTGGAACTGGCATGACAACTACGACGCCGAGGCCTCGCCTGACCAGAAGTGGATCGACATAATAACCGACCCTCAAGAAGCCGCCCGAAAGCGCGCCGCAGAGGCAAAAGCATGACCGAGGTTAGCAAGCGAGAGGACGATGGCAGACATCATGAGAGATGAACGTCGAGCTCCTTAAATCGAGCTCCTTAAGAAGATAGTCGATCGCGCGGCATCGAGGCGATGGATAACAGCTATCGGTTGCTCGATTTGACCGTATACGGGAGGCAGGGGACGCGGGAGGACTCGCCGTCCGGCTGCCCGCAACGGACAATTACTAGCACGCCGTGTACCAATTGACGTCGCACCTCCCAGTGGTCTCGCCTGAAGCTCGGGTGTGCGGACGACCTGGGTAGTGGCAGGCGCTGAACTGAGAGGCAAGTCGCCACAATGACTTCGGTGACCGAGTTGATCGTCGCGGAGGATTTTGGCGGCGCAGGAATACGGGGAGACTGTCGTGACCACAGCCACATCTATCGCCATGAATTTCGAGCGTCAGTGGACGAGCGCGGCGACTATGGTTGCGTCGTCAGTTTGGTTATCGCCCGAAAATTCGTCCAGCGCCGCGAATGCAGCTTCCACCATGCTCTCCGGCTGCCGCGTCCGGCAACGTTTTACGGCAGTAAGAAGGCCCTCGACTCCCCACTCTTCGCTGGCTGTGTTTGTGGCTTCGATCATGCCATCGGTGTAGGCGAGGATGAGATCTCCCGGATACAACTGAGTTGCCTGCGCCTGATAGACGGTTTCGGCAAACAATCCGACTGGCGGCGCCGAGGCTTTGAGCCAAGCGACAGCGCCGCCGCTGCGGATCACCACGGCGGGATTGTGGCCGGCATTTACATACTGCAGTTTCCGCGTATTTTCGTCGAAAACGCCGTAGAATAAAGTCGCGTATCGGTCGGCGGGCGAGCATGCGTGCAACTGGCGGTTCACCGCGGTCACGACTGCGGCCGGGTCGCCGGGAGCGAACAGAGCGGCAGTGCGAAGAGAGGACTGGACGTTCGCTACGATGAGCGCCGCGGGAAGGCCTTTACCGGACGCGTCGGCAACGGCGAGCGCAACGCGGTGGCCTGGCAGGGGCACGAAGTGGAAGCAATCACCGCCGAGCGCGCGCATTTGCCGGCAGCGGGCATTGTAGGTGAGCCTTTGCGTTTTAGCGCACGGGATTTCCATGAATCGTTCTTGCAGGCCGCAGGCCACTACCCAGTCCTGGCTGACGTCCACTACCACGGATTCGGTAATCATAATTTGCGCCTCCGTAGATAGGTCGGCGCAAGAGGCTTCAAATCGACATCAACCGCCAACTTTTTTGTTCATAGAATTGCCGGGCGCATGTCGAGAACCGGGGAAGCGGCTCCGACTACCCTATGAACGCGCCAAAGGGCAGCGTGAAACAGAAAGGAGAAAGAGATATGAAATACATTTTGCTGATGTCAGGAAGCAAGGCAGGAGTGGATACATACCGGGCGTGGTCCAAGAAAGACATTGACGCCCATATGGCCGTTTTGACTAGCCTAAATCGCGAACTCACAGAATCGGGTGAGTTCGTCGCATCACAAGGTTTGGCAGCTCCGCATGAGGCTAAGGTCGTACGCGGCTTGAATCAAGGCATGCCAATCACGGACGGCATTTTCCCCGAATCCAAGGAGTTTTTGCTTGGCTATTGGATTGTAAACGTAGCGACACCGGAGCGAGCCTATGAGATTGCCGGCCGGATTTCAGCCGCGCCGGGTCCTGGCGGAGTACCGACCAACATGCCGATCGAGGTCCGGCAGTTCGCTGTCCACGCTCCGCAATCGTAGGAGAGTGCAGAGTTCAGAGCCGGACGGAGGAGACTTATGAAATACATTTTGATGATGCATGGCAAAAAGGATGCCTGGGATGAGTACGCCAAGTGGTCGAAAGAAGATCTGCAGCGCAACGTCGAGTTTATGCAGCGCTTCAACAAGGAGCTTCAGGACGCGGGTGTTTTTGTGGATACGAAGGGGCTGGCTTGGCCGCAAGAGGCGAAGATCGTTCGCACGGGCAACAACGGAGAGCCGGTTACGGACGGCGTGTTCCCGGAATCGAAAGAGTTCCTTGCCGGATACTGGATTATCGACGTAGAGAGTCCCGAGCAGGCGTACAAGATTGCTGCCCATGTATCGGGCGCGCCCGGGCCAGGCGCGAAACCGGCGAATATGCCGATTGAAGTACGGCAGGTGCTCGGCAGCCATAGCGATTTGGGATTCTGACACTGACACGCGAATCGTGGATTACGGGATACAATCATCCGATCTTCCGATCGGAGAGCTGTTGCGAGAACTGGCGCCACAAGTGCTCGGGCTTATGGCGCGAAGATTTCGTGACTTCGACGCGGCCGAGGATGCCGTTCAAGAAGCGTCCATAGCGGCAGTGATGCAATGGCCGCGGGACGGAGTTCCCGAAAATCCACGCGCGTGGCTGACGCAGGTCGCATTTCGAAAGATGGCGGATCTTACGCGCAGCGAATCTGCAAGGAAGCGTCGCGAGGCGGAAGTGATAGAGGACGCTTTGCGTATGTCTTCGACCGGCCTGGATGCCGGGCCGGTCGAAGACGACGCGCTGCTTCTTCTGTTTATGTGCTGCCATCCGGCTGTCACGCCATCCTCCGCTATTGCTTTGACGCTGCGCGCCGTTGGCGGTCTAACCACGGCTGAAATCGCCAACGCTTTCCTGGTTCCAGAAGCCACTATGGCGCAACGAATCAGCAGGGCGAAGCAGACCATCAAGACGTCGGGCATTCCGTTCCAAATGCCCTGTGCCGAGGAGCGCGGCGGGCGTTTGCGGTCGGTGCTCCACGTTTTGTACTTGATCTTCAATGAGGGATATACGGCTAGCTCAGGACCAAACCTGCGGCGCGCCGATCTTTCCCAGGAGGGGATACGGTTGACGCGCATGGCCCTGCGGCTGCAGCCCGAAAATACCGAGATTGCCGGCCTGCTTGCGCTGATGCTGTTGACCGACGCACGGCGGCATGCCCGAACCGGCCCAAACGAAGAATTGATTCCGCTCGCTCAGCAGAATCGGGCGCTTTGGGACCGGGAAGAGATTGCGGAGGGGGTCGCACTGCTTTCGGCCGCACTGCCGAAAGGCTCCGTCGGACCCTATCAATTGCAAGCGGCGATTGCCGCTGTTCACGATGAAGCCGAGCGCCCCGAAGATACGGATTGGCCTCAGATCCTGGCGCTATACGAGCTGCTGAAACGTATGTCGGACAATCCGATGGTGATCTTGAATCACGCAATCGCGGCAGCGATGGTGCATGGCCCGAAAGAAGGTTTGAATCTGCTGGATGCGCTTAAGGGGGATCGGCGAATTGCTGAACACCACCGCATGGATGCCGTTCGCGCACATCTGCTGGAAATGGCTGGCGATTTGCAAGCAGCGGCGAAACACTATCGCGCGGCTGCGGGCAAAACGGTGAATCTCCCGGAGCGCAATTACCTTCTGATGCAGGCCGCGCGGCTGACTGCGATCATGGCCTGATCGCTTTCTCGTCTTCTTCAGTAGTGGCGGTTTTCCGTCCTCCACCTCGCTATAATCCAGACTAGGCAACCTCCCACATGCAGTTTCGTAAGCCGATAGTGTTTGCGGCTGGGCTCGGAATGGCAGTTTTTCTGTCCTCGCGCCTGCCCGCACAGCAGAACACATCCAGCGCCCCCTCCCCACAAGCGAGTTCGACGAAAGCTTCGGGCGCCAGTGAAGCCACTGTTTCGGTTCCCGGACCGGACGTGCCTAGATCGGGTACGGCAACCAGCGACAAGAATTCTCAGAGTCCTATCCGCGTTCAAGTCAACGAAGTCATTGTCCCGGTTACGGTCACGGACGAAAAGGGCCGCTTCGTTTCCGATCTGGCGCAAAAGGATTTTCAGGTTCTCGAGGATAACAAGCCGCAGGCGATCCGTTTCTTTACCCGCGAGCGCAGCCAGCCCGTCGTGATCGGCTTCCTGATCGACATGAGTAATGCCAGCCGGATCCACTGGAAGAACTTCCAGGACGCCAGCATTGAACTGATCCAGACTTTGCTGCCGGGGGATCCGAAGTATTCCGGCTATCTCGTCGACTACGCGCAGGATGCCGAGGTGGCGGTGAATACCACCAACGACCCGGAACCGCTGGTTGAGAAGATCCGTAAGCTGAAGCCTGGCGGCGGTTCGGCCCTATACGACGCGATCTATCTCGCTTGCACCAGCCACAAACTGGTTAAAGGCGAACCCATCGAACCACGCCGGGTTATCGTTATCATCGGCGATGGCCACGATGATGCAAGCAAGCACTCTCTTGAACAGGTAGTTGAGCTGGCGCAACGGAATCTCGTGACGATCTATTGCATCAGCACGCAAGCGTTCGGGTTTACCAATCAGAGCGACGCCAATCTGGTCCGGCTTGCGACCGAGACTGGCGGCCGCGTAGTTTATCCGCTTGGAGACGTATACAAGGACACGGACGGCTATCTCTCGCATCCGTCCGATGACGGAAATTATGCGCTGACGGTGGACACAGGCGCTTACCGGTCCGCTGTGGACGGGCGTATGTATCACGCGGTGGCTGACATCGCCGGCGAAGTCACCACGCAGTACATTATCCGCTACGTTTCCGATAACCCGGCCACCAAATCGTACCGCAACGTTAAAGTTATTGTCGATCTCGGGAATGTCAAAGTTCGTGCCCGTAAGGGGTACTACGCAAACGCCGTAACCCCGTAATCGGACTGGGCCCCTTTCGCGAACCGGGCGTCAAACGATAAGCTGTTGTCTGGACCCTTTATGTCGGCCCGTGTGATCCGTTTCAGTGACTACGCTCCCAAACCGGGGGAGTTTTCGCTGCTAGTTTGCGAACTGCCTGATCACGGCGTTCAAACGATTGGAGTCTTATTGCACGATCCGGCGGCGGACACGCTGTACCTTCGCCTGCGCCGGGATTGGGAAGCCATAGCGAACGACGAAGATGCCGAGGTAATGGCGGAACTTGAAGAGAGCCTGAATTCGTGGGCTCATGAACTGGGGGCGCAAGCGGTTTTAGAAAAGCTTGAGAATGAGCTATCGACTTCTGTCCGTATTACCGATCGCGAAGCCGTAACGGTCCGCAACTTTGACAAGAGCCTCTCTGAACTCTACCGCCAGCATGTGCCCTCGGAAGTCCTCCGCTTCCGGACGCATCTGCCCCGTTACTCACTGGCCGTTGCCGCAGGGCCGTTTCTCACCAACCCGGAAGACATTCACGCCGACGAATGGATTGAAGCGCCACCCGATCTGAAGCTGGATGACGACATGTTCGTTGCTCGCATTCAAGGCCATTCCATGGAACCGAAGATTCCCGACGGCAGCTTGTGTGTATTCCGCCGAGGAGTGGTCGGCTCGCGAACCGGGCGGCTGGTGCTGGTTCGCAATTCCGAACTCGCCGACGATAACCAGTACACTGTCAAGCGCTACCGCAGCGAGAAAACCGTGACGGAAGATGGTTTTTTGCAAAGCCGTATACGGCTGGAGAGCCTCAACCCGGCCTACCCGTCTTGGGATTTGGACGAAAACGAAGAAAAGTATCAGGTGATGGCGGAGTTTGTACGAGTGCTGGAATAGCGCGCTCGGAATTCCGGGGTGCGCGGCGTACCCCCGAAGATCGAATTTTATGGCCCCCAGTTTACAATCGCCGCGCTTGCCGCGGGTATATGAATTTCCCAGTGGCCGCCGCTGCTTCTTAAGGGTTCGAACTTCCCGGGCTTCCACTCGCCATTGGCCGGGATGGCGGAGCCGCCAAGTGTAACTGCCTCTTTGCTCTCAATCGACGGCGCGCTTAGCCGGATTGCTTTGCCATTGGCGAGATGCTCGGTGGCGGTGATGCTTACGTCGGCATCCCGCAACGTGTCTTTGTTGATGATGGTGACGGAAAGCCGCTCCCGATCACCCAAAACTGCATACGCGGTGAGGTTCACGCCGGCGGGATTCGAGTCAACAGCTAATTGCTGTCCGCGGCTCCCTTGCGCGAAAGCCAACATGCCGTAATATTCAGGTTTGGCCCAGTAGGTTCCGCGTCCGTCATCCCCGATCGGAGAATAGGAGCTGATAAAACCAAGCTGGTTCAGACCGGTCTCGATGTTCACGCCAGCGCAGTCTGCAATGGCAAGAGTGAACATGAAATCGAGCACCCAGAGCGCCGATCCGAAACTATCGCTTACGCCCGGCTTGCCGCCGCCGCAAAAGGAATTCGCTTCGCAAATCCGATATGGTACATGCGAAGCCGCGGAGGCGGCCCTTAATTTTTCCAATTCCGGCGCGAGTTTTGGATCGGGGTGCAGCAGCATATTCAGAGTGCTGGTTCGACTGGCACATTCGCGGTAATAATGGTGTGTTAACAGCTTCAGATCGTTCCCTTCGTCGGCAGCGAAGCGAGTCACCCAACCGGTTGCGCCCGCGGCATCGGGTCCGGCAAACGGTGCATTGGGCAGCTTTGCGCGAATGGCCGCCTTATAGCGCCGGTATTCCTTCAAGTAGTCGTCGTAGCTGTATCCCTTTGGTCTGTGCGCGGTCCCGCGGCCGAACAGGTCTGGTTCGTTCCCAATCTCAAAGGCAAGCAGCTTGTCCTTGGCAGCCGCAGCCACAGCCAGGGACTCTTCAACTGCCTGCTGCTCGCCGCCGCTGCCCAAATTCAAGGCCCAGATAAGTTTCCAGCCTGTTGCGTCGAGAAATGTTCCCAATTGCCGAAGCGTGGCGGCGTTCACGGCAGTTCCCTTTGGCACTGACGTAGCCCGGCCCTGCGCAGCAAACGAAGAGTAATCAGAAGTGTTGCCGCCAATTCGAATCACGCCGGCGGATGCAAGAGTCCGCACGAGCTGTACATAGATTCTATTTTGCGCACTCAGCAAGCCGGGAATCGGGACGGAAGAAATCTCATAGCCGAGTCCCACAAAATCGGCGGGAATTCTCCCGAGCTTCCGGCGTGTATCGATATCTAGCCGAACTGCCTGTGGTCGGCCCGAATCGTCCCGTGTTGCGCCTACTCCGCGACTTGCGAAGGCCAAGGCCGCGGCCGTAACCGAGCCGCTAAGAAGCTCTCTGCGATTCACGTATTTGGATTTCACACTCGCCGTTTCCCTGCTAAACTGTGGCCGATGGCAATTAGCACCCAATCGAGCCGGACGACAACTCTCAAAGGCAATCCATTTCCCCTGGCTGGGCCGGAACTACACCCTGGCGATCAGGCTCCGGATTTCAAGGTTGTCGATTCGACTCTCCAAGAAATTGATCTTACGAAAACGGGCCGCGGCGTGCGCATATTCAGCGTGCTGCCTTCCCTCGACACTCCGGTTTGCGACGCACAGACCAGACGCTTCGACATGGAGGCCGAGAAATTGTCCGATGTGCGCATCTTCACAATCAGCATGGATCTTCCGTTCGCTCAGAAGCGCTGGTGCGGAAATTACGGAGTCAATCGAATCGCGATGCTTTCCGACCATCGAAGCGGGTCATTCGGTGAGCACTATGGAACTCTTATTCCCGACCTGCGCATCGAAAGCAGGGCCATCTTCGTGGTGGACCCAGATAACAAACTTCGGCATGTGGAATACGTAAAAGAGGTCGGCGACCACCCTAATTACGAAACCGCTCTAGCTGCCGCCCGGGCCGCAGTCGAAGAAACCGCGCTCTCTAAATCGTAGTCGCCGGCACGCCCGCCCTGTTCTTCAGGCCGTTTGCCCCACTGGGATGGCTCTGCGCCGGAACGCGTCGGGAAGACTTGCCGTAAGAAACCAGAAATGCTCAATCGCACGCACGACGTCCACGTACTCCTGGAAATCATACGGCTTCGTTATGTAACAGTTAGCGTTGAGCTCGTAGGCCTGATCGATATCTTCATCCGCCCGCGAGCTAGTCATCACCAGAACCGGTATCCGCTTTAGGTTGGGCGAAGCCTTTACTTCTGCGAGCACCTCGCGGCCGTTCTTGCGGGGCATGTTGAGATCTAACAGGACCAGGTCGGGGCGGCTCACCTTTCCTTCCGACTCGTGCAGGTAATCCATGGCCTCAATGCCGTCCTTGGCTACCGTGATTTGGACCGGTACGGCGGCACCTTTCAGCGCTTCCCGGATCAGGCGAACATCGGCCGGGCTGTCTTCCACGATGAGGATGTTCAGCGACCGCACGTTCTCCTCCGCCAAAACCAAGAGCAAGTACAGCGCCAAATCTGTATCCCGCTAACCCAATCTGTTTGCTTGGTTTGCAGATCGGCCCAGACCTCCGAGAGGTAAGAAAGGCGCTTCGGCCACTTAAATTCCGGCAAAAATTGCGACCTGGACCCAATCACTGGCGGGTCACCGCCGCCGCCCGTTTGACATTCCGCTAAACTCCTTCTTATCATTAAGATTCCGTTGCCCCGGTTGTGGCTTGAAGCTGATCTGATATACATCGCGCCGGGATTTGAAATCTGGAGGAGTCCTTGATCAAGCTAGACATCATCAACGAGGTCGTAAACCGCACTGGCATCACCAAAACCAAAGCGGAGATGGCAGTCGAGACCGTTTTCGAAACGATGAAAAAAGCGCTGAGCGAGGGTGACCGCATTGAGCTAAGAGGATTCGGGATCTTCAACGTGCGGCCGCGAAAAACCGGGATCGGCCGGAATCCCAGAACCGGCGCCGAAGTCGCTATTCCCCCGGGCAAAGCGGTCCGCTTTAAGCCCGGCAAGGAACTGCAGACACTGCAATAACCGACGTGTCTGAGCCGGGGTCCACGGGCCGAATCGAGAGCCTGGAATACGCGCCGGAGTTTGTATTCCGTGGTTTGCGGTCACAGGGGTGGTGGCTTAATCTGCTGCTTTTCGCGCTGACCCTTGTTTCCACAACTGTCTTTGGTTTTGCGCTGGTTCAAGGCTTTGCAACGGGCCAACCGCTTGATGTTTCATCGGTGTTTGCGGGATATTCCGCGCTGGTGCACGGCGACACTCACCTGCTTGCCGGTCTGCAATTCTCGCTCCCGCTTCTATTCATTCTGCTGGCGCATGAATTCGGCCATTACTTCGATTGCCGACGTTGGGGAGTAGAGGCCAGCCTGCCGTATTTTCTTCCATCACCGACGCTTTTTGGAACGTGCGGCGCCTTCATCAAGATCCAGTCGGCCATTTGTTCGAGAAAGGCACTTTTCGATATCGGAATTTCCGGACCAGTCGCCGGGTTTATTGCCCTCATTCCCTTTCTGATTTTGGGCGTTTCGTTATCGCACATAGAACCTATCGCCGCACATCAGACTCGCTTTGTCTTCGGAACACCACTGGCGCTGCGTGTGCTTGAACTGGCTCGGTTTCCGCACGCGCCTTCCACTTACATTGCACTGCATCCCATCGCCATGGCGGCATGGGCGGGCTTGCTCGCTACCGCCATCAACCTGCTTCCCATGGGGCAGCTCGATGGCGGCCACATTCTGTACGCAGTTTTGGGAGAGCGCTGGCATCGGCATGTCACGCATGCCTTCATCCTGGTTCTGATCGGCCTCGGCTTCTTCTACTGGGCCTGGTGGATTTGGGCAGTGTTGCTCTTTCTATTCGGCCGCCGGCATCCGCTGGTCTACGATAAAGCTCCGCTCGCGCGCGGACGCAGGTGGCTCGCCGCCGCCGCCCTCGCCATGTTTATCCTTTCTATTTCGCTCGTTCCGGTGAGCATATCGTAGATGCGGAAAAAGCGTGGAGTCCGCTTGCTCACGCGCGCGGTTCAGAACCCCGACCGTCGGGAAGAGCGCGAGCCTTTTCCGCACCAGCCAGACCACTGGACATGAAGATCTCCGCAACCATCATCACGTTCAATGAAGAGCGAAATGTGAGCCGCGTGATTGAAAGCTTGCGCTGCTGCGACGAGATTTTGGTCCTGGATAGCGGATCAAATGATCGAACGGTCGAGATCGCAACCAAGCTGGGCGCGCGCGTGGAAGAAGCTTCCTGGCACGGCTATGCGGCGCAAAAGAATATTGCCGCCCAACTCGCAACCCACGATTGGATACTCTCGCTGGATGCAGATGAGAGCGTCAGCGAGGCGCTGGAAGCCGAAATCTGGCACATAAAGAAATGCGGACCGGAGTTCGACGGCTACACCATGCCGCGCTTGGCCCAATATTTAGGGCGTTGGATTCTTCATGGCGGCTGGTATCCGGATAGAAAAGTCAGGCTCTTCAATAGACAGAAGGCGAAATGGGTCGGCGACTTCGTCCACGAGTCTGTCCAGGTACAAGGCCCGGTGGGTCATTTGAAATCGAACCTGCTGCATTTCACTTGCAGCTCGCTGTCCGAGCATTTGCGGAGCATGGAAAGCTACACGACTCTCGCGGCCCAGGAGATTGCCGCGCGAGAACAAAGCATCGCTTTGAGCAGGCTTCTATTTGATCCGCCCTGGACCTTTCTTCGCACCTATATTTTCCAATTGGGATTCCTGGACGGCATGGAGGGGCTGAGCATCGCCTACATGGCCGCCTTCTACAACTTTGTAAAATACGCCAAGGCGCGGCACATGAGTCCGGGCCGGAAGTTATAAATTGCGGGTTCTGCACGTGGATACCGGCGCCGAAATGCGCGGCGGACAACGGCAGGTGCTGTTGTTAATGAACGGCCTCCGCAAGGCTCACCACGATTGTGCGCTGCTGGCCCGGGAAGGCCGCCCGCTCTGGAAGGCTGCAATTGCGGCCGGTTTCGAAACCTATCCGGCTGGCCTGAAGGGTCTTTGGCGCTGCTCGATTGACGCCGATATTGTTCACACTCATGATGCACATGCACACACCCTGGCAGCCATTGCCTCCCGACGGAAATTCGTGGTTTCACGGCGCGTGGCATTTGCGGTCGGGCATTCGGCTTTCTCGCAGTGGAAATATGCCCGTGCCCAGCGCTACCTCGCTGTTTCGCGCTTTGTGGCGGAACGCTTGATCGAAGCAGGCGTTCCAAACGGCTGGATTGATGTGGTTTACGATGCCGTTGAGCCCGTAGAGGCTTTGGACGATTGGAATCCGCTTTATCCCGCTGTTGGGCTGGCGTCCACTGATCCGCGTAAAGGCCGCGATCTCCTGATCAAAGCCGCCGCTCTCGCCAAAGTCGAACTCGTGCTCTCTAATACACTCAGCCAGGATCTTCGGCGCGCATCCATGTTTGTCTATACCACCCGATCCGAGGGACTCGGATCAGCCGCTCTGCTTGCGATGTGCACGGGCGTACCGGTCATTGCAAGCCGCATCGGCGGGCTACAGGAGATCATTGAGGAGGGCGTTTCCGGTCTTCTGGTTGCAAACGAACCCGGCGAAATCGCGGCAGCGATGCGCCATATAGTGCAGGACTCCGGGCTTGCTCGACGCCTCATCCAAAACGCCAAAGCGGATGTCGAAGCTCGTTTCACGCAAAATCATTTAGTTGCCGCCACCCTGGCTTCTTACCGGAGGGCGCTTGCCCACTGATTCATTATCCCTGTACAGTTTTCTGGCCGGACTGTTTGGCCTGCTGTTCGGCAGTTTTCTGAACGTTTGCATATACCGGTTACCGCGCGACCTTTCGGTGGTTGCGCCACGCTCGTTTTGTCCGGAGTGCGGCCAACAGATCGCCTGGTACGACAACCTGCCCTTACTCAGCTACGCTGTTTTGCGCGGACGCTGCCGGCACTGCGCCAAGCCGATCGGCGTGCGCTATTTCGTAGTTGAACTCACGACCGCCGTTCTTTTCGCGCTTACCATTTCCGAGTATGGGCCGACCCTCTCCGCGCTAAAGTGGGCTGTTTTCGACTGCATCATAGTGGCTCTTTTTTGGACCGACCTCGAAGAGCGCATCCTGCCCGACGAGCTCACCATCGGGGGCATCGTTGCCGGCCTGATCTTGTCCGTGTTCGTTACAGTTCCCGGGTTATCTGGCGTCCTAATGGCGGGATCGACCCCGCGAAGCCGTTCTTTTTTTGATGCGCTGATCGGCGGCCTGGTGTTATCGGTGCCGATTTGGGCGCTTGGCTGGCTATATGGACGCCTGAGAAAACGAGAGGCGCTGGGGCTCGGCGACGTCAAACTGCTTGCTGTGATGGGTGTGTTTCTGGGACTTCAGAACGGTTTGTTCGCATTACTGCTCGGCGCTGTTACCGGCTCGGTGCTGGGCTTGGCTTACATCTTATGGAAGCGGAAAGATGCGGCAAGCTATGAATTGCCGTTTGGCAGTTTCCTATGTTTTGGCGCGGTAATCGCTCCCCTGATTGGTAGCCGATAATGGTCTCCAAAACCAAGCGGCTTCGTGTATCATAGAACTTTACGCTATGAAGGAACTGCTTCAGGCGCTCACTCCCGGTGAGCGCGACTGGCGAATCGCGACCCAACTGGACCCCAAACGCGTTCCGGCCCATATCGCGATCATCATGGACGGGAACGGCCGTTGGGCTCGACAACGGAATTATCCCCGCATCCTGGGTCACAGGGCTGGCGTTGATCCAGTCAGAGTCGTCGTGGAGACGTGCGCGCAGCTTGGCCTGGAAGCACTGACACTGTATGCGTTTTCCGTCGAGAACTGGAAGCGTCCCCGGCACGAGATTGAAGGCCTTTGGCGACTGCTGCGCTTCTATCTCCGCCGGGAACTCGCGAACCTGATGCGAAACGACATTCAGTTGGCTGCCATCGGCCGGCTGGAATCGCTTCCGGGCGCGGTTCAGGAAGAGCTGCGGACGGTTATGGACAGGACCGCCCAGAACAGGGGAATGCGCCTGAACCTTGCCATCAACTATAGCGGCCGCACGGAACTTGTCGACGCGGTGAACGCCATACTCGATAATGCGCGGCTCGAGGGCAATCTTGATTCGCTCGAAGTTACTGAAGAAGCCCTGTCGGGCCACCTCTATACAGCCGGATTAAAAGATCCGGACCTGCTGATTCGGACTTCCGGCGAGATGCGCATCAGCAACTTTCTCCTTTGGCAAATCGCGTATTCGGAGTTGTACGTCACAGACACTTTGTGGCCGGACTTCACCCGTACGGAACTCCTTGAGGCCATCTCCGATTACCAGAATCGCGACCGGCGCTTCGGCGGCCTGACCCTTAGCTCACCCGCACACGTTGAAACTTCTCCACTGCTGCTTGAAGAGGAAGCCTTAGAATTACCGCTGGCGTGATAAGCCTTATAGGGTGAAACCATATAGGGTCAAATCAGGCCTCTCATGAGTCGCCTGATTACGGCAATCGGGCTTCTCGCAATCGCTCTTTATCTAATCTTCTTCGCGCCCCACGCCGTATTTGTTGCGGGCGCGGTCTGCATGAGCCTGCTCTGCTATTGGGAGTACTCGGGGCTAGTTGCGGCGCACTCCATTACTAAACCCGGTATCTATGGTCTTCTTGCGGGCCTTCTCATTTTGTCCTGGCCGGAAGGGGCACGGCTCGCCGGCATCACCCTGCTCTCCGGGCTGACGGTGCTGATGATACTGGCGTTCATCACATCCCTTCGCCAATCGGACCTCCGTGATGCTTTGCCTCAGGTAGCTGCAATGCTGCTGGGAGCCTTCTACGCATTTGCTCCCTGGCGCTTCGCGATCGATCTGCGGCGCGAGAGCGTCCACTTGCTGTTTTTCGCGCTGGCACTGAACTGGGCCGGAGACACCACCGCCTACTACATCGGCCGCCGGTTTGGGCGGCATAAGCTCGCGCCGGTCGTGAGTCCGAAAAAAAGCTGGGAGGGGGCGCTGGCCTCGGTGGCCGGCTCCATCATATTCGGGTTGCTGTACCTGGGGCACTTCTTGCCGCGTCTGCCCTGGTGGGAAAACATCGGTCTCGCGACATTAGGGAATGTTGCCGGTCAGTTCGGCGATCTGGCTGAATCCGCCATGAAACGCGGAGCCGGGATGAAGGACAGCAGCAACATGTTACCGGGGCATGGCGGCATGCTAGACCGGGTGGATAGCAGCTTGTTCGCTCTTCCAATTGTCTATATTCTTTATCTAATTGCCGGAAGAGTTACCTAGGTTATTACTCTTATTCTGCGCCTGAATTAACCACACTGCTGCCACCCTCAGTTCCGAAAAGCGCCGCTGATGATGTTCTCCTGCATCGGTGTACCGGCTATTGGGCTGGGCGGCACCGCTGCCGCCTTTTTCGGCGCTGTATGGTATGGCCGCTTCGCCCTCTTCCATACCCGAATCCGCCAGCGGGATCGAGTGATCGGCCCTCGCAATATTCGCGCCCGGCCGAATGGCTCTCTTCAGTTGTCTCCGAAAGATATATTCAATCCTTCCGCTTCCGCTAATTTTGCTTGCCGGTCGTCAAATGTCAAAAAATGGTCCGCTCTTAGCTCGATAGCGGAAGCGACGTGAAGGCTGTCGAGCGTTCTGACGCCTAATCGGGGCACGTGACGCCATGCAAGTTCAACACAGGTTTCGAAGGCCGTCTCAGGCAGACTCACTTCTATCCACAAGGCCGCCTTTCGATCACGCTCGAAATCTCTAGACACCTGCTGGTGCTCTCGAATCGAAATCTTACGTTGAAACACATGCTGAGAGATGGCATGCGCCCACTCCGCCCGGTGCAAGGGCGTGAGCCAAAGCCGGGGACGCTCCGCAATCCATCGGTGTGCTTCCGCGGAATGCCGATCTGGGAGATATAGCGAGACGAAGAAGCTTGTGTCCGCGTAGATGATCAATAGCGCCCGCGTTCCTTAATCACCAAATCTGCGCCCGGCACTACCCGTTCTCCAAACAGCTTTTTTACTCGGCCCGCAAAGTCAGGCCACAAATGCGACGGAGTGGGAGAAATTTCAGGTACTATACGGCCAAGAATACGATTTCTTTCGCGAATTTCCACCGTCTTTCCGGCTTCCAGCCAAGCCTTAAGCTGGCGGGTGTCGCGCAGTTGGCGGATATTAACGGAAGGCATAACAACAGTGTGACACAATATGTGGCACGCTGCCGCAACTCAAAAAAGTCGCTAGTGTATCGTTCGCGTTTTCCGGTTCATGTAGTCCATCAATAAATAGTTGCCAAGCGTGTAGGGCGTTGTGAAATACGCCTTACCGCGGCACATTTGCGTCACTTTCTGGATGAATTGGACCAAGCCATAGTCGCTCGCCAGCATGAAGGTATTGATCAGAATGCCCCGTTTTTTGCACCGGCCGACTTCTTCCAGAGTCTGGCTGATCACCAACGGATCAAGGCCGAAAGCGTTCTTATAGATCCGCCCGTCCTCCAACGTCAAAGCGGAAGGCTTGCCGTCGGTGATCATGACGATCTGCTTCATGTCTTTCTTCTCTTGCGCCAGAAGTCGCTGGGCAAGAATCAAGCCGTCGCGTGTGTTCGTGTAGTACGGGCCCACTTGCACGCGGGCGAGCTCGGAAATCCGCACCTCTTCCGCGGTGTCGTGGAACAGCACGCAACGCAGCGAATCGCCCGGGTACTGCGTGCGGATCAGATGCGAGAGCGCCAAGGCAACCTTTTTTGCCGGCGTGAAGCGGTCTTCACCGTACAGGATCATGCTATGGCTGCAATCGAGCATCAGCACGGTCGCGCACGAGCTTTGATATTCAGACTGATGCACAAATAGGTCGGAGTATTCAAGCTTTAACGGCAGGCTCAAGCCTTCGCGTTGAATAGCCGAGAAAAGAGTCGCGCTGACATCCAGATTCAGCACGTCTCCAAATTCATAAGACTTGGCCCCTCCGCTAGCATCAATGCCGGTAGCCAGATCACGCGTATCGTGCGCTCCGAAGCTTGATTTACCTAAGGAACCAAGTAGATCCTTCAAGGTCTTGAAGCCGAGAAAATCGATAGCCTTGTCCGTAACCTCAAACTCCATCCGGCTCTCGGGGCCGCCCTGCGATCCGGGCGCCGATGGATCTTCCGGTGGCTCACCTTCGGTGTTGATGTACCCCGCCTCTTCCAGCTTGTCGATCAGCCGTTCGATCAAGTTTTCGCGCTGTTGCGCTGACATTTGCTGCAGCCGCTGGCGCATCTGCTCGGGTTGATCGGAGTTGAAGAGCTCCCCGCTCTGTAGGGCGCGCTCAATCGCTTCTTTAAGCTGTTCCAGCGTGTGCTGGTTCATCTCTGAAAACTGCAAATAGGGATCTTGAAATCCGCTTTGCAGGAAGTAGTCGGATAGTGCACGCAGCAGATCCTCTGTTTCAATACCGAGGTCTTCCTCGGTGAACTTCGTATAAGAGATCCGCCTCATCTAACGGCTCCAGCTAAATCAGTTCAGGTTGCGCCGCCCTCCACCAGGGCCGCCGCCTCCGCGCCTGGAATCGTAGCCGCGCTTTCCAAACTGTTCCTGCTCTTCGCGCCCGCGCTCCTCTCGCGATAACCGCTCTCCGGCGACAAATGCAAGTTCTTCGTTCCGGCTGATGCGCTTGTGAGCATAGAGCCCTTCCAAAATGAATTCGCCCGCCGACGCGCGCATCGCGTCCGGCTCGCTTTCGCCCAGACCCAGCTTCTTCGTGTTTTGCAAAAGATCCTGAATACGATTGAGTTCTTCAACCATCCGCTGCGCCGGCATGTCCTCGTCGAGCCGCAGCGAACCGCCCAGCTCGAACCACTGCACCACTTGCCGGAAATTTACGCCATCAAAGTAGGAGCTGAAAATTTTGCCGACCGCGCTGCGGATAATCTCGCGGGCAACGGCGTCTCCACCCTTCAGCTCCCCTTCATATTCCAATTCGAGTTTGCCCGTGATGGAAGGGAGCGCCGCATACAGATCGAGAATCCGCGGCACCGCGTTCGACTCTCTTGTCTTCAGCGCCCGGCGCTCCGCGTTGGAAACAACATTCTCCAGAACTGTGATCGGCAAGCGTTGCGAGACGCCCGAGCGCTTGTCGACGCGCTTGTCCTCGCGCGCCAGAAACGCGATTTGCTCCGTCACTTCGTGGATATAAGGCGGCACTTCAATCTCCACCGGCGAGCGGCGCCTTGTCCAGGCTTCCTGCTTCGTGATTGCCATGCCTTGTGAAGGCGTCAGCGGGTAGTGAGTGCGAATCTCGCTGCCAATGCGGTCCTTCAAAGGCGTTATGATCTTGCCGCGCGCCGTGTAATCTTCCGGATTCGCGGTGAACACCAGCGCAACATCCAGCGGCAGGCGGACTGGATAGCCCTTAATCTGAACGTCGCCTTCCTGCATGATATTGAACAGGCCCACTTGCACTTTGCCGGCAAGATCGGGCAGTTCATTGATTACGAAAATGCCGCGATTCGCGCGCGGCACCAGCCCATAGTGAATGGTGAGCTCGTTCGAAATGTCCTGCCCCGAGCGCGCGGCTTTGATTGGATCGATGTCGCCGATCATGTCGGCAATGGTCACGTCCGGAGTCGCCAGCTTCTCTATGTAGCGCTCTTCGGCGCTTATCCAATTGATCTGGGTTTCGTCACCCATCTCGGCGACTCGCGCCGCGGCAATGCTTGCAGATGGGACGCAGCGGATGATCTCGAATCTCGCAGCCCGCAACATACGGCATCCAGGGATCCAAAAGACGCGTAAGCAGACGCGCCAGGCGCGTTTTTGCCTGCCCTCGAAGCCCCAGCAGGATGAAGTTATGACGCGACAGAATCGCATTCACCACTTGAGGGACTACCGTGTCTTCGAATCCCATGATGCCCGGGAAAAGGGTCTCATCACGGTCCAGCTTGCAGATCAGATTCGATCTAAGTTCTTCTTTGAGGGTTCGATCGGGATGAAGCTGATCGAAAAATCGGCTGGCGCGAAGCGCACCAAGCGTGCGGGGCAAGTCAGAGTGAGGCATTAAAAGACTCGCGGGTTCGGTTCAGCAACAAGTCTAGCAGTGTGGAGTCGAACCGCGAGTCCGGGTTCTGCGTCTCGATACTATGGGAGAAGAGAAGTCTGCTAAAACGCTGAATGACCACGAGTGATGTGTTGTCCTTCTTTCGTGCCTGGGTCTCGGATCCGGGTTCTGTCGGCGCGCTTGCGCCGTCAGGAGGTGCGTTGGCGAAACTGATGGCGAGCGAAATTACACCCGACACGGGACCAATCATTGAGCTCGGTCCTGGAACCGGTGTTTTTACCCGGGCACTTCTAGCGCGGGGCGTACGGGAAGAAGACCTGACGCTGGTTGAGTATCAATCCGATTTCGTGAAGCTGCTTCGAAGGCGCTTTCCTGAAGCACGGGTGCTCTCGATGGATGCGGCGGTTCTCCACCAGCGGGAGTTATTTCAGAATGCTCCCGGTCGGTGCTGTCGTCAGCGGTCTTCCGCTCCTCAATATGTCTCCCAGGAAGGCTCTCGCCATTCTGTCAGGAGCATTCACCTACATGCGTCCGGGCGGCGCTTTTTATCAGTTCACATATGGCCCACGCTGTCCGGTTCCACGCTCTTTTCTCGATCGCTTAGGCCTCAATGCGACGTGTGTTGGCCGTGCCCTGTTCAATGTTCCACCTGCCTCCGTGTATCGCATCACTAGGCGCAGGACGTCGTGGTTTGTGCTCGCCTGATGAAACCGCACTTACTTGCAGACCTCCCAATGACCGCTGTGCGCGGATTTTAATACTGCGTTCGTCACCTGTTCGGTTGCCAATGCATCGCGGAACGTAGGCCCAGTTGAAGCTGCGGCCGCAAGATTCTTCAAGAAATCGGCAATCTGGTGCACAAACGTGTGTTCATATCCAATCTGTAATCCCGGAACCCACCAGTGACTTATGTACGGGTGATCGCCATCGCTCACATGAATCGATCGCCAGCCCCGCAGTTTCCCCTCATCCCGATAATCAAAGAACTCCAGGCGATGCAAATTTTCCAGATCCCAGGCAAGGGAACCGGTTTCGCCATTTACTTCAAATGTGTAGAGAGCCTTGTGGCCGCGAGCAAAGCGGGTTGCTTCAAAGGTTCCCAATGATCCATTCTCAAAACGGGTCAGAAAAGCGCTCGCGTCGTCAATTCGAACAGGCTGAACCTGCCCGGTTTCCTGGTGCCGTCGTTCCTTGATGAAAGTCTCCGTCATAGCAGTCACTTCCCGGATGGGGCCGTTCAGCCAAATTGCCGTATCGATGCAGTGCGCCAGCAGATCTCCAGTAACTCCGCTGCCGGCAACTTCAGCGTCCAAACGCCAGAGCGCCTGTCCGCCCTGGGGCAGATCACGAGACATTGTCCAATCCTGCAGAAATCTTGCTCGGTAGTGGAACGCGCGGCCGAGGCGCCCCTCGTCAATCAACTGTTTCGCCAGTGTAACTGCCGGAACGCGCCGATAGTTATACCAAACCATGTTCGGAACGCGAGCGCGCTCTACCGCCTCGACCATCCGCTCCGCCTCCGCGAGATTACGTCCCAGCGGCTTCTCACACAGGACTATTTTTCCGGCCGAGGCCGCCGCAATGGCAACCTCCGCGTGAGTATTGTTCGGCCCGGCGATGTCGATCACGTCAATGTCGGACCGCTTGATCAGGACGTGCCAATCGGACTCGACTGACTCGTATCCCCATTGCGAGGCGAACGCTTCGACCTTTTCGCGATTGCGTCCGCAGACCGCCTTCAGAACCGGGCGATATTCCAGATCGAAGAAATCGTTGACGCGCTTATAGGCGTTCGAATGCGCCCGGCCCATGAAGCCGTAACCTACGAGTCCAATACGCAGTACCCGCTTCGTTCCTGCCATCAGAATTGAATTCTATTCCGGCCAGCCATGCGCGTTACGCAGGGCAATCATGGTAGAAAGAATCCCGTTCCAGGTTTCGGGCTTTCTCATCACGCTGTTCGGGAACATGCAGCCATCCCAACAAATATGCCGAAACGCTCTCAGCAGTTTCCCTTGCTCGTCCCGCATCCACAGACCCGCGACGCGCACCACATCCAGCTTTCCATTCGGATCGTTGGGCAGACAATGATGACCGGTCTTATCGTGAACGCCGGAGCCCTTTACGGTTCCATCGTTCTGTGCAACATGGAAATCGATGGTCCGGGGACGCAATGCGGACGTAAGCGTCTTGAGCGCGGAATTGAGTCCGGCGGCATCATTCCAATCGAAGTCTTCAGAAAGCAGGCGGTCTTCCGGAGCGTTGTAGCCCAGAGCGTACAGAAGCGTGTGCGCCATATCGGCCTGCAACCCGAGTGTCTGGGGCCGGTCGACCAGATCCAGCAGAGCGAGTACCTTCTTCCAACTGTGCATGCCACCCCAGCAGATCTCGCCTTCTGTCGCCAACCGCTCGCCGTAGCCTTCGGCGATACCGCACGCTTCCCGAAATGTTTGAGCAATCAACGCGGTGTTCTTTTGCGGGTCTCCGGCCCAGTCTGCCGGGCTGCATGCGGAATCGATGCGGATAACGCCGTACGTGCGAATACCGAGCTCGCGTAAGATCGAGCCGATCCGGCAGGCTTTTTTCACCTGAAGCAGAAAGCGCTCGCGCTCTTCATTGCTGCCCATTGCCCGTCCACCTCCGGTATTCGGCCATACCGGCGCAACCAGCGAGCCGATTACCAATCCTCGCCCGGCGATATTTTCCGCCAGCATCGCGAGATCGTCCTTACTCGAATCGATATTGATGTGGGGCTCGAACAGAAATAGATCTACGCCATCGAATCGCGTTCCGTCGACACTTGCGCTCGCTGTCAGGTCGAGCATCGTTTCCAAATCGATGTAAGGCTCTGATCCTGGTCCCTTGCCGACCAAACCAGGCCACATCGCATTGTGGATTTTCGGAAAGTTGTTGCGAAGCGTCACGGAAAACTTACTTCAGCGTGCCGCCGTTGTGGCCGCGCTTCTTTCAATAACGGTTTTCGGCAGCGCCCAGGCGAACAGCACTCCGCCGCTGCCCGTGACAACGTACTGGCGGCCGTCAAGTTCATAGGTAATCGGAGAGCTCTCCATAGCCGCGCCCGCGCCCGCGTGCCAGAGCGTCTTGCCATCACTCGTTGCCAGTGCCAGCACGTTCCCAAGAGCATCGCCCGTGAAAGCCAGGCCCGAATCGGTTGTCAGCACGCCTGCGCCGGAACCTCCCGGCCCGAGTTCATGGGTCCAGCAAATCTTTCCGGTCTCGTAATCGATCGCATCCAGTACACCTTTGCCCCAAATGCCATAATCCGCGCCTGCCCAGCCGAACGTGCCGTCTGCCTGCTTTGCGAAATAAATGCCGTAGCTAGGGTGAGCGTCCACAATTAAGAAACCCGTCTTCGGATCAAAGCTCGGCGAGCGGTAGTTTGTCAAGCCGCCTTCATCAGGGGCAATCAGCCGCCCGTCTTGTGCCGGTTCTTTCGCAGGATTGGGAATCGGTTCACCTTGTTCGTTGGTGCCAAGCGCCCAGTTCACCGGTCCGTACGGAACCGTAAGGAGGCTTTTGCCATTGGTCCGGTCTAGAACGAAGAAGTAGCCATTGCGCGAGGTCTGCATTAGCATCTTGCGCGGTTTCCCAGCGAAATCCGCATCCACCAGTACCGGAGTCTCCACAGCATCCCAGTCGTGAGTGTCGTGTGGTGACGCTTGAAATGCCCAGGCGAGCTTTCCGCTATCGGGATTGATCGCCACTATGCTGCACGTGTACAGATCGGGGCCCGGGCGTGGCTTGCCATTCAACACCGGCGTCGGATTTCCGGTTCCCCAATATACAAGGTTCAAGTCCGGATCGTACGTTCCCGTCATCCAGGTCATGCCGCCGGAGGTAGCCTTCGGGGTTCCAACTGGTGGCGTGCTGTACCAGTCCCATTGCGTTTTTCCCGTTTCAGGATCGACCGATCTGAAGAAAGCCGCGGAGATTATCGAAGTCGCCCGAAACGCCAACAATGATGTGATTGCGTACTACCAGCGGCGACATCGTCGTCCAGTAGCCCTGGTGAGAATCGGCAACCACAACGTCCCAGCGAACCGTGCCATCCTTCGCGTTCAGGCACAGCAGATGAGCATCCGGAGTTGTGAAGTAGAGCCAGTCCTTGTACATTGCGACGCCTCGCTGCCCAATGTAAAAACCTTTGTTGGCCGGGTAGGCGTAGTGCCAGAGCCGGTGGCCCGAGCGCGCATCTACGGCCCAAACATTGTTTGGAACAGTAAAGTACAAAATGCCATTGACCAGCAGCGGAGAGCATTTCAGCGCGGCTGTCTGGCCCGTCTGGAACTCCCATGCCAATCCCATCTCGTCTACATTTTGCGGAGTAATCTGCGTCAGCGGGCTGTGGCGCCTTCCGGAGTAATCGCCGTGATAGCTCGGCCAACTGTCCGCCGGTGGATTCAGAAGCATAACGGGATCGAGTCCTTGCGCAAGCAGCGGCTGACTCAGGACGAGCGTAATTTGAACAAACCAGTACGCAGATTTCATTTGATTTTTAGCGCAGCGTCTGCAGATAGGCCATCAGGTTGTGTATGTCCGCATCCGTGTACTTACCCAGCAAATCGACATGAGCTTCGGCCGGTGCATTGATGGTGTATTTCACGCCCCCAGCCGGCCAGGAACGGTACCATCCCGAAGCATCTTGCAACCCTACCGTAAATTCATCGCGGTACGCCAGTTTGCCGGTGACAGTTTCACCGGAAGGCAGCGTGACAGTTATGTTTGCACCCGCGCCTTCCGGGTACAGCATCCGCTCTTCGAGTTTTAGTCCTTGATGGCGGTTCGCAATGCCGGCAAGATCGCCGGTTGGCGAGTGGCACGACGAGCACTTTCCCGTGCCGTAAAAATATTGCTTGCCGGCGTCGCTATTGCCGGTTTGCAGATCCGCAACATCAACGCCGCGCCGGCCGCCTTTTCGTGAGCCGGCCTTGGCTTTCTCTGCATGAATGAAAGCGGCCAATTCGGCGATCTGCTGATCGGAAAAATCGAAGCTCGGCATGCCTTTCTGCGGGCGGCCATTCCGCACCACGACACCGATCTTGCTCCCGTCGACATCCTGGGCAACCAGCTTTGAGCTCGTAAGATCCGGGCCGGTTTCACCGCCTCCAGCATCGCGGCCATGGCAAAACGCGCAGCTCTGAAGGAATAGCGCTTGGCCATTTTCCACTACGCCAGCCGGAACGGATTTGCTCGCCGCTGTCGAGCTCTGTCCCGCGGCGAAACCGCTCATGACCAGCAGAATAACTGGAAAAAATATGCTGACTCGCATCCCTGGCATTTTGTCATCCCGCCAATCGCAAATGATCCAGACCCCGCGCGTGGTTTCGCGCTGGAGCGGGTGGTTACGCCTTCCTGTAATACGCCACGCCGTTCTTCTCCTCCACGAACGTCACACGATCCCCAATATGCGCAAGCTCTTCTGTACTCTTCCCCAGCACCCGAACGGTCAAACGGCCGCCGCTATGCAGATCAATAATCGCAAGCTGATAAGGAGCATCGGCCGCATACTGCTCCGGCGGCGAATGCACAATCGTTTCCGTATACACCAGGCCATCGCGCGATTCCGGACTCATCACTCGGCTCCTAATATCGTCACAACACACGTCGCGCCCGAGCCGCCCAGGTTCTGCGCCAGGCCAATGCGATGCCGCGCCACCTGGCGTTCGCCCGCATCGCCACGCAACTGCATCACGATATCGCAAATCTGCCCCACGCCGGTGGCGCCAACCGGGTGACCTTTCGATTTCAACCCGCCGCTGGTGTTGATCGGTAGCGGACCGTTAATTGCCGTGCATCCCGCCGCGGCGAACGGTCCGCCGTTGCCCTTCTCGACAAACCCAAGGTCCTCGCTCGCCACAATTTCAGCAATCGTGAAGCAGTCGTGCAATTCGGCCAGGTCAATCTCTTTCGGCCCCAGCCCCGCCATTGCGTAGGCCTTCTCCCCGGCCGATTTCACTGCCGGAAACAGCGTAATATCCGCTTTGCAATCCAACGCCACATGATCGGAAGTCTGCGCAACCGCCAGCACTTTCGCAAACCGTGACGTAAATTCCCGCGCCCGGTCCAGCGGCACAATCACTACCGCGGCTGCTCCATCGCTAATCAGTGAGCAATCGTAGACCGTGAGCGGTTCCGCCACCCGTTTGCCCGCCAGCGCCTGCTCCAGTGTGATCACTTTCCGCATGTGCGCTTGTGGATTTTTGGCGCCATTGGCATGATTCTTCACCGAAACAGCGGCCAATTGCTCGCGCGTCGTGCCGTATTGATGCATGTGACGCCGCGCAATCATCGCAAATAAGGCAGGAAACGTCGCGCCTGCCCTTCCTTCGCCCGACATATCGCCGGCTCCCGCCAGGATCTCGGTCACCCGCGGTGTGCTCTGCGAAGTCATTTTTTCTACCCCGGCGGCAACAACCATGTCGTAGATGCCGGCCGACACGCTCTGCCAGGCGTGGAAAAATGCGGAACCGCTGGACGCGCATGCGTCTTCTATTCGAGTGCAGGGAATGCTCTCGAAGCCCACTGCCGCGCCCACGTAGGGCGCCAAATGGTTCTGGCCAACGAAAGATGGACCCGCGAAATTACCCAGGTAAAACGCCTCCACAGCGGCGGCCGGCGTGTTCGCGTCTTTCAGTGCGTGCTCAACGGCCTCTGCCGCCAGCGACCGGAGATTTCGGTCCGGGAAGGCCCCAAAAGCGGTTTTTCCTATACCTATGACTGCCACGGGCCTCATATACTTTAAGATAGCGTTCATGGCGCGGCCGTCCTGCACGTTTTCGAGGCGAGTTCGTCATTCTCTTCGAGGGGCATGGGACAGGTCCAGGACGATACCGCTTCCGCGCTTGGCCGCACGGCGGACTCTTTTCCGGTATGGGAGCGGCCTGTGAGCGAACCTTTGCCTCCCATCTCCGACTCGCAGCTCCGGACCGATTCCGACGCGCAGGCGCACTTCCTCCAGCAGAACCTTCGCCGGATTTTCCTCCTTATCTACCGAATCGTCGGCAACGTTGATGACGCCCAGGATCTCACGCAGGAAACCTTCATTAAGGCGCTGCAGCGGCAGTCCCAGCTTAAAGACCTTGACAAGGCTGCGCACTGGCTTTCGCGAATTGCCGCCAATACCGCCATCGATTTTCTGCGGAGACACAAACGGGTTTCCTTCGTAGATGTAAATCATCTGGCCAATGCGCCCAACTCGCATGAAAGCCCCGAGCAGCTTTTGCTGCGGGGTGAACGAAAACTCCATCTGGACGGAGGCCTCGCCACGCTCACTGAGCGCGAACGAATGGCCATCCTGCTGCGTGATGTCGAAGACATGCCGGCAGATCAAGTGGCTTCACATATGAACTGTTCCACCGCTACCGTCCGCTCCCATATTGCCAATGCACGGATTAAGTTCAAGCGCTACCTGGAAGCGAAAAAACCGTCATGAGCGGCGAAACACAGAACCCGGGTCATCCCGGACCGGCCGATCTGGCGCTCTTCTCTGCTGGCGACCTGCCCCGCGGCGTCCGTTGGCGGATCGGTCGGCACCTCAAGCGCTGCCCGGATTGCGAACGGCGCGTGGTGCTTTTCCGGTCCGCAAAAGCGGAGCTGAAGCACGAGGCGCAAACCGAAACGCTTACGGCATTCGAAGCCATCGCCGATTGGGCCCAGCTCGAACGGGAAATGCTGGGGAACATCGCCGTCGGCCTTTCCGCTGCCCGCTGCATCGAAAAGGTTGGACGTAAGCGCACTTTGATTTACCGCACCGCCTTCGCCTTGGCGCTTACCGGATTATTCATCTTGGGATGGTTGACCCACATCCCGCGCGAGCAAACCGACCATCTCCTGTCTTCTCTGCATCGGTTAGTCGCACTTGATCGCCCGGAGCAGCCCACCGGAACGGTCCTGCGCACAACCGCCGACGGAATCGCGGTGCGCGCCCAGGGCGCAACCCTGACTCTTCTCCACCCTCCTTCCGCGGTGGTCTCGCTCTCCGGCGCTTCCGCCGTATCTGCTCGCTACGTCGACGACGATACAGGACAGGTGACCATCACCAAAGTGTATGGCCAGTAGCCTTCAGCGGATCGGTATCGCAGTCGTCGCGCTGCTATCGGTTCTGCCGGTCTGTTCACCAGCGGCCGATTCCGGCGCGCGCTGGCTGGACATCGAGTTCCCGCGTGATTCTCCCGTTCTGCCCGTCACCTCCAATCTCGGCCTGACCACCGCGCGCGTGCTGGGCGCATCGATGGTTCTTGATCTCCACGCATCGCTTCTTCTGCGCAATACCGGAACCAAGGCCATTTCAGGGTTGACCCTGCGCGTCGAAGCACAGGACATTACGCCTTCCGGCAAAGGCTCCGTTACCATTCCTAGCCTTCGGGTGGAACCCGGAGAAGTATTTCCGGTTCGCATCGACATGGAGCTCACGCGGCCCTTCAACGCAGCCGGTACCGGCGGCGCTATCGTGCAAGTCTCGCTCGACTGCGCCCTGTTCAGCGATCTCTCTTCCTATGGCCCGGACCAACTCCAATCGCGCCGCGCCCTAATGGTCTACGAATTGGAAGCGCGCCGCGATCGCACCTTCCTCGCCGCCCTGCTCCAGACTGGTAAACTAGCCCAGCTCCGCGAAGAGCTCAATTTCGGTTTGCAGGATCTCACTCCTCAGCAACTCGGGCTGGAACTGCTGCATGCTCCTCACAGCACTCGCGCCCGCGAGCAGCCGCTGGCGGTGGGCGCTGTTTCCTTCCCAAGCTCGCCGGTGAAAGCCATCGGCGGCGCCGCTCAGGTTGAAGGTAGCGACGTCCGGTCTCCTGAAGTGGAAGTGCGCAACACCTCCCAGAAGATCATCCGGACCATCGACATGGGTTGGATTGTTCGCGACGAACGCGGGAGAGAGTACGTCGCCGGCTCGGTTCCGGCTGCCCTCGAACTGCAGCCGGTTCAGACCGGGCGAATGACGGAGCCGGGCACGTTGCGCTTCTCTCATCTGACGGGGCAGCCCATGAGCATCGATGCCCTGCTCGCGTTTGTCAACGACGTTGAGTTCGCCGACGGCAAGCTCTGGATTCCCACTCGCGTCGATATCGATCAAGCCACCAGCGATCCCATTCTTCGCCGCGCCCTCGCCAGCTCTCCCGAAGAACAAAGGCTCTCTGAGATTTACCGCCATAAGGGCATGAGCGGCCTTTCAGAAGAACTCCGCAAAGCGCACTGAAACGCGGCCGCGGGGAAGAGGCGACTCTTCCGTATAATACGAGTGATTGAAGGCAGTTTGTATTTGTATCGCCGCGCTTGCATTGTGCGCGTCCGTGCGAGGCGATACGCCGGGCGCTTTGGCAGATCAGGCCGAACAACTCATTAAACAGCACGACATGCCAGGAGCGCTGGATGCGCTCGCGAAAGCGGCAGAGGCCAGCCCGCAGTCCGCCGCATCGGAAGACCGCATCGGGTTTCTCTACGCAGTTGCACAGTATACGAGCGATGCAATCGCGCATTTTCAGAAAAGCATCACGCTCGAATCAGACTATGCTCCGGCTCATTTCCACTTAGGGATCGCACTATGGAATATGAATGATACCGACCGTGGCACAGCCGAACTCAAGGAAGCGGTGAAACTAGCGCCGACTGTTTTTGATTATCAGTACCGGCTCGGTTCCGCTTACGAGAAGCTGGGCGACCTTGGAAACGCCACCGCGGCCTTTGGACACGCATCGGAAGCGGACCCGACGAACGACACGATTCGAAACAAGTATGCCTTCCTGCTGATCCAAACGAGACAACCGGAGCGCGGTATCGAAGAGTCCCGTAAAGTACTTGCGCACAAGCCAGATGACACGTCGGCGCTGATGAACATCGGGTTCGCCTATCTGAAGACCGGCGATTTCGATGCGGCGGAGAAGATATACCGGCAAACGCTTACTGTCGATCCGAACTTGCCGGCGGCTCACTACGATCTGGCGCTCGCGCTGAAGATGAAGGACCAGATTGAGCCCGCGCAGAAGGAGTTTCAGGAGGCGATCCGTCTGGACCCCACACTCGCGCAGGCGCATTATTCACTGGGCATCACATATTGGCAGTTGGGCGATTTTCCATCGACGATTAAAGAGATGCGCGCGGCCATTGCCATCACGCCCGACTATGCCGAGGCGCACTACATGCTGGGAATTGTATTGAAGCAAAACGGCGATCTGGATGGAGCGATACCCGAACTGAAGGAAGCCATCCGCCTGGACCCAGGCACGCCGGGGCCATACAACACACTGGGGCAGATTTACCGGATTAAAGGCGATAAGCAAGACAGCGAAGAAGCTTTCGCCACGGGCGCACGCCTGAAGCGCGATAAGGAATCACAACTGGCGAATACGCTCGAGCAGGGGATGCGCGGCGGCGAAGTGATAAAGCCGTTGAGCGCCGAGCCCAGGTAATCATGTTTTCGCGCAGGTCGTTTGTCAAATCGCTCTGTGCAACGCTGCCAGTCTTCTCACTGGATCAGTTGCTCGCGGGAACGCCGCTCGGCGTCCAATTCGTTAATGTCGCGAAGGAAGCCGGGCTGAACAAGAAGACTATTTTCGGAGCGGAGAGCCGAAACAAGTATCTGCTCGAAACCACCGGTTGCGGCGTGGCGTTCATCGACTACGATAACGACGGCTGGCTCGACATTTTCTTCGTAAACGGCACACGCTTCGAGACAACCTTCCCCAAAGGATCCGAGCCGGTCAGCAGGCTGTACAAGAATAACCGCGATGGCACTTTTACGGATGTGACAGCGAAGGCGGGAGTGGCCCGGACGGGGTGGGGGCAGGGCGTGTGCGCCGGCGATTACAATAACGACGGCCATGAAGATTTGTTTGTCAGCTATTGGGGCGATTGCGCGCTGTGGCGGAACAACGGCGACGGGACATTCACCGATGTGGCCGAAAAGGCCGGCGTGACCACGCGTACAACGACAGGTCTGAAGCGTTGGAATACCGGCTGCGCCTTTCTCGATTTCGACCGCGACGGCCACCTGGACCTGTTTGTTGCGAACTACATTGATTTCGATCCGAAGACCGCTCCCCTGCCGGAGAGCGGCCCCTGCCTCTACGAAGGATTGATGGTGGCGTGCGGACCGCCGGGACTTCAGGGCGGGAAGGACATTCTCTTCCACAACAACGGAGACGGCACGTTCAGTGATGTATCAGAGAAGGCCGGCATCTGGAAGAAGCAAGGCACGTATGGGCTAGGCGTAGTAGTCGGCGATTTCGACAACGATGGCTGGCCCGATATCTATGTGGCCGATGACTCCGCCCCCTCGGCGCTGTTCAAGAACAATCACGATGGAACATTCACGGATATCGGTTTGGAATCCGGCGTGGCGTTTGGAGCCGACGGAAAAACCCAGGCCGGCATGGGCGCCTCCGCAGCGGACGTGTACGGCAACGGGAGGCTGGATATCGTCAAGACCAACTTTGCGGGCGACACTTCGAGCCTCTATCGAAATCTGGGAGACGACAACTTCGAAGACGTGACCTTCCAGGCGGGGCTCGGTCGCAATACGCGTTTCCTCGGTTGGGGAGCCTGCTTCCTCGATTTCGACAATGACGGCTGGCCGGACATTTTGACCTGCAACGGCCACGTGTATCCGGAAGTTCGCGAAAAAGCCAGCGAGTCAGGCTACCGCGAGCGAAAGGTCTTATATCACAACCTGGGGAATGGGAAATTTGAGGATGTCTCGCTTGATGCCGGACCGGGAATCCTGGAGCCCGTTGCGGGACGCGGCTGCGCGATCGGCGATTTTGATAATGACGGCGACCTGGACGTGGTCGTGAATTGTGTCAACGATGTTCCGCAGCTTCTGCGATGCGACAGCACGCTCAAGAACAATTGGCTGAAGGTGAAGACGGTCGGCACGAAATCAAATCGTTCCGGCATCGGAGCACGCGTGTTCTGCCGGCCGGAAGGCGAGCATCCGCAGATGAATGAAGTGCGCAGCGGGGGCAGCTATATCTCGCAAGGCGATCTACGGGTACACTTCGGGATCAATAAGGCGGCCAGAGCGGATATAGAGGTTCACTGGCCCAGCGGGCAGGTGGACAAAATTGCCGGCGTGAAGGCGAATCAGGTAGTGAAGGTCGTGGAGGGGAAAGGAGTGGGTTAAGTAATTCCAGTCAACGTCTGAGAATCAATAAGCCTTGGTCGCCAGAAGCAAAACGGGCGATGCGGATAGCGTTGGCGCGAAATAAGCTCTTCAGCGAATTGGGTGGGATATTTCCAGCTCTGTAGCAGAATGACTCGCGGAGGCGGCCCAAACCGTTTGGCGATCGGAGGGTAATCATCGCCGTCTGTTGTGATGATATCGAAGCCGTTCTGCTTGGCGTAAGCCCAAATGACGTGATCCTTCTCGTCTCTAGAGAGCGGCAGATCGAACAAATGAACGGAGCCGGGGAACAGATCAGCTAGACGGCGGACGAGTTTCGGAGATAGATTGGCATCAAAGAGCAGCTTCAAGGCTCAGAAACCCTGGCGTCTGGGAACTGAGCGGCATACGCGAAGACAGCCTTGAAATCATCTTTTTCCAGGTAAGGGTAGTCATCGAGAATCTGATTTTCTGTTGCGCCCGAAGCTAGCCAACGGAGGATTTCTTGTACAGTGATACGTGTATCGCGGATACAGGGCTTCCCTGAACGCACACCCGCGTGCACGCTAATACGGGAAAGGTAAGGATTGATTGCTACGCTCATCCTTAAGCCTCAGTTTAGCGCTGAGGCCAGCTTAGCGAGGATAAGACAATGAAAGAGACAAGCACCTACCTCAGCGGCTACGCGACCCGCATGCACTGCGAGGTCCGAGGTAGGCGAGAATGACTTTTATGGCTGGTATCACAGAAAAGCTCACGCCTTCTGAATTTCAGTTGAAGTACAGTCATGGTGACCGGTCTTACGAGTATTGGTATGGAGAAGCGGTACCCAAAGCTAAGCCGAACTGGATTCATGGTCTTTTGCAGGGTATTCTCGCGAGACTCCTGAACGAGGCCGGCTACAGCGCCGGTGCCGAGGTGGAACTCCGGATAGATCCCGATGCCCATCCGAAACCCGACGTAATCGCGACCAGCCGTGAAGTGGAAGAGCCGTATCCGACCAAAGCGGTCGATATAGCGGTCGAAATCCTTTCTAAAGACGACCCCAGGCCTTATCTGCTAGAAAAGTGCCAGGCTTATGGACGATGGGGATTCGAGCACATCTATGTGGTTAATCCGGAAAGCCAACGGATTTTCCGCTGGACTGGATGCGGGCTCGAACTTACCGATAGCTTGGTTACCATTCCGGCGGTGAGAATTTGGCAAGAGCTAGAAAAAAGTCTGCGGCGGCCGCGATAACCAATATGATATAGGTCATGAGCATCAAAACGACTGTCACATTGGATGATGACGTTGCGGAGCGGGTGAAACAACAGAGCAGATCGCGCGGAGTGTCGTTTCGCGAAGCGCTCAATCAACTGCTACGTGCAGCACTGGCCGCGCCGGAAACGCAGCCGAAGCGTCGCGAATTCCGAGTGAGGCCACATCATGGCGGCTACTATCCTGGCTTGAATTATGACTGCACGGAATCGCTGCTCGAATACGCTGAGGGCACGAAGCACCGTTGACCCGTACTTGCATCCACTGACCGAGATTTCAGCCGGTTCCCGAACCTCCGTTGGGTTAACCCCATACAGTAACCTCCGGATTCTCCTGAAAAGAAAACGGCCGGAGGAGCTTCCTGCTCATCCGGCCGCTTCTGCTTGTTAAATTTTGGTTTCGCGATTTACCAGCTAAATATGCCGGAATACTGCAGCCGGCGCAGCGAATAGCCGGTGCCATTGAACGCAATATTGGTGATTTGCCCGACGCTCGCGCTTTGGACGTCAAAGTTTGGCGTGGCCAAAGCGGTGTGATTTAGCGCATTCGTCGCGTCCATACGGAGCATGAACTTGATCCGCTCCGTGATACTGAACTGCTTCATGATGGCGGCATCCAGATTCACGAAATGCGGACCGTAGGTCTGATTGATCGGGTAATTGCCGAACGTGTTCGGCGCGGGTATCGTATAAGCACCACTGCTGAGCGGTAATACCCAGGCATTTCGGTTCCCATTTGATACGTATGGACTGCCCGTTCCATTATCCGGGATATTGTTTGGCCCCGAATAAGGCTGCCCACCCGCACTGCCATAATTTTCCAGTGTTGGGTAGATGGGAAGCCCGGAGTAGAAGGTGAAAATGCCGCTCACGTTCCAGCCACCCAATGACCGCATCAACAAACCGGTTCGTGTGCGCGCCGTACTTGCGGCCGATTCCGAACGGCAGATCGTAGTTACCCGCAAACACCCATTGCTGATGCGGGAATTCGCTGTTATAAACGTAGCCAAGCGGGCGATCGTACAGGAACGTATAGGAGCCATCCGGTCCGTAACCGTCGCCCTGTGACACCTGATTCGTATAACTGCCTTGCAGATTCAGGCCGGCGGCCGCCCGGATGTGGATCGTGCCCTGGAACGAATCGTAGCGGTTATTTGCGCAGTTACAGTAGTTGTCGATGCTCGACGTATTGCCGTAGTTGTAACGCGGTCCGTAGAGGCCATCAAATGGCCGCAGCAGATTCTGATTACCTTTATAGCCGGGCAGGAAATAAACAACGTTGTTATCAATGTTGTTGCCCAATCCCGCGCCGTTATGCCGACCGGAGTTTCCTACGTAACCGGCGGTAAATGCCATCTTGCTGGTGAGTTGATGCTGGACAGTAAAATTGTAGGCATAAACCACAGGCATGGTGAAAATGCCGGGCCGCGTCTTGCAGTCCACCCCCGCGGGACAAGGCAAAGTACCTTGCGGGCTAACGCTAAAAGTGGGAGGTGGCTGGCGGCCCGCTTGCAAGATTAAAGACATCGCAGAAGTTGTTTCCGCAGGTCTGTGTTTGGCTTAGGGATTGATTTGCCAGCACCGGCGGGTTCTGGGTCACGTTATGGCCGAACGTGGAACCGAACGTTCCCAGGCTATACGACCATCCATAGCCGGCGCGAATGACAGTTTTCGGCGTGATCTGATAAGCAATGCCTACGCGCGGCGCGAAGTTGTGCCAGTTCATGGACTGGTAGCCGTGATTGCTGTTCAATCCATAGCCGAACACATCCAGGAGACCGGTATTGAGGTTATACTCAGCGCCGTTCTGCGGCCCATTGACGGTCTCGGGGAAGACCAGTTCCCAACGCAAACCGTAGGTGATGGTGAGCTTATGCGTTGGCCGCCATTCGTCCTGACCGTAAAAGAAATCCCGCTTCTGGCGCTCTTGCGCGTTGACGCTGGAACTGACGTACCGGGCGAAGCTGGTCACATCGCCGAGCAAGAAGGTGCCTATGCCGAGTCCACCGCTATAGGAACCAGTTCCGTCGCCCAAGCGCCGTCATGCTGTCGTTGAAATGCAGTTCGCCGGAGCGATGGTTATCGCTGGGGACCCGCAGGTTCAGGGCGTAGCGGATATCGGCGCCGAACTTAAAGCTATGGTTCCCGTGCACTTTGCTGATGTTATCGACAAACTGATATTGGCGTTCGTTCTCGTCGAGCGGGCAGTTGCACTGATTTACGCCGAGGGCGTAGCCGATGTTGTCGCTTCCGACGGGATTATCGATGTAGAAGGCGGGCAGACCGGAAGTGTAGAAATTGTCACGATTCAGGCCGGGGATGCCGGCGTCTGTTGCGGGACTGCTCCCCACACCGTTTGGCACGTCGGTGATGTGGTAGTGCAGGAATCCGAAGCGGAATTCATTAATCAACGTCGCGCTGGCGGTGTACGTCCAGCCCGCGGCAATGCTCTGGTTCAACGTGCTGGAACTGCCGGCATAGTTGGCATTACCAAAGGCCGGGCCACCATTTATGAGTCCGAATGCTCCGGGCGCGCCCAGATCGAAACCCGCGTAGCTATACCGCCCAAAAAACGTGTTCTTTTCGTTGCCGTAATAATCCCAACGCGTGTTCCACTGGTTGCCGTTATTCGTCAAGGCTCCGCTAGCGGTGTAATTGTTATATGGCGCCACCACTCCGTTCACGATCGTCCCGGCAGTATTGGGCAGCGGATAGTATTTCAAAAGCGCCTGTGCCTGTGGGCTCAACGGAAGACCGCACGCGCTTGAGCTGATTATCCGGCGCGGGAGTGCGTCCGACTCCGTTTATCGGATTTCCCGAATTCGGGCAATAGATCTGATATTGCGAGCCGAGTTTGAGCCAATCGCTCAAATCGCCCGTACGTTCGGCCGCAGTCGGGACATTCGTCAGAACCGAACCACCTTTGATGTTACGGGTTAGCTGCGCGTCGCCGAAAAAGAAGAGCTTGTCTTTTATAATTCGTCCCGCCGATCGAACCGCCGAACTGGTTCTGATGCGTCGTCGGCGTATACGCTCCGGCGTGGCCTCCGATCGGCGTATTCTCCGAGAATGGGTTGCGGCCGAAATCCTGGAAGCCGGGCGTGTTCAGATAGAGGTATTCGAACGCATCGCCATGGAAAGCGTTCGAGCCTGATTTGGTGGAATACGTCAGCAGGCCGGCGCTGAAGGTATCGAACTCCGAATCGTAGTCTTGATTGGCTTGCTTGACCTCATTTACGGAATCAAATGTAGGATTGATTACGATGATTCCTAGAATCGGGTCCTGATTGACCGTTCCGTCCAGGTAGTAGCCCGTCGCATAAAACGGCTGGCCGTTAACCTCGATCTGCATGCTGCCCTGCGGATTTTCATCCGCAGCATGCGCCCAGCCGAGCCTTACCGTTCCCGGGTCCATCAGCTCAAAAGCCTGTAGGTTGCGTCCAATGCTCGGAAGCTGGGAAATCTGCTGGGCCGTGAACGTTTGCGAAACGTCGGCGCGATCCGTTTGCAGCAGCGGCGCGGCGGCCGTTACTTCCACTTGCTGCTCGACGTTGCCGACCTGCATGGCTGCATTGAACTGTGCCGCCTGGTCAACCTGCACCGTAATGTCGTTCGACACCACCTTATTAAACCCAGGCGCCTCAATCGTCACCCGATAGGTATCGGGGATGAGCTGGCCCTTCGTGTATTGCCCCGAGTCATTCGTCGTGACCTGGAACGAGGTCCCTTTGGTGATGTCGGTGATCGTTACTTTGGCATTAGCAACAGCCGAGCCACTGGGATCAGTGACCGTGCCGATGATACTGCCGAAAACTTGTTGCGCGTTTGCGCCAATTGAGACCCCGAACAGCAAGGCGCACGCAGCGAAGAGCCCGTAGAACGCGCTCCTGCGAAAGCTAACCATACCTTCTCCTTGGAAGCAGAACTTTTAGATTTGTAAAAGAACAGAACCGGACCGTTAGGCCCGGCACAACTCACACCATCGGGACTAGTGTAAACGATTAATGGCGAATTTGTACCCACGAAGTTGCAGAAATCATTACTACCTTAGGTGGAGAGCACTCAGAAATATCCGGTAGATAACAGTTACGTGGCAGCTCTAAGTTGAACTTTAAAATGCAAAGCTCCCACCAGGATCACAGCCGCCGAATATATTTCTGCGGCAGCAGGCAACAGCCGGCAAGTCTCTATATCTAAAGACCGTTCGGCATGCATCCAGGTCCCCGTTTGCAATTCCCAGAATGGCGGTAATCAAAACGCATCATGCCCGCCGCTACACTTCTGGTCGGAAGGACTTTGGTCCGGCCGCAGGATGAGGGTGCTTCCGCTTCCCTTCACCGGAGCCGAATCGACATGGTTAGCCGACAACTCCGAAGTGAGGGACGCATGCGATCGTATAATTTGTCGGGGCGTAACAGACGTCCCATATTGCCCGAAGATCCAGCCGGACTGGCCACTCGCCTTGGCGACCTGCTGATTGGGCAGCCCGAGGCGATTGAAACCATCATTCCCTATATTCAGATGCACCAGGCAGGCCTTGCTCCGGAAGGCCGTCCTATCGGGGTGGTTCTGCTGCTCGGGCCGACAGGTACTGGCAAGACCCGCACCGTCGAGGCACTCGCCGAAGTGCTGCACGGCAGCTCGAAAAACCTGCTGAGAGTCGATTGCGGGGAGTTTCAGATGGAGCACGAAGTAGCGAAACTGATCGGCGCTCCTCCCGGATATCTGGGCCACCGCGAGACGCAGCCCATGCTCACGCAGGCGAAAGTGAACAGCGTTGCCACCGAGGCAAGCGATATTTCGCTAATCCTGTTTGACGAGATTGAGAAGGCTGCGGCATCGATGACCCGCTTGCTGCTTGGCATCCTGGACAAGGCTACCCTGCGGCTTGGCGATAACAGCAACGTCAATTTCGAGAAATCCGTGATCTTCCTGACGAGCAATCTCGGGGCGAAAGCGATTCAGCGCGCCAACAAGCCGGATTTCGGATATGAAACGATGCTGCCCTTCAAACCACTGGAAGACACAGCCAAGCTTCAGAGCATCGGGATGGGCGCCGTGCGGCGCAAATTTTCGCCGGAGTTCGTGAACCGCATCGATTCAGTAATCACTTACAAGGCCTTAGATCGCGCGGCCTGCGATGTCATTCTCGATCACATTCTGACTGGTTTCGCCCGATTAGTTCACAACCGCCTCGGCCAGAGAGGTTTTCGGTTGCAGTGCACGCCCGGAGGCCGCGGTCTGTTACTGGACAGCGGAACGAGTGTAGAATTCGGGGCGAGAGAGCTGAAACGCACGGTGCAGCGAAACTTCATTCAACCGGTGGCCGCGCTGGTCGCGCAGGGGCAGATTCCGCCCGGCAGCACTGTCATTCTCGATGCCAAAGGCGGAGAATTCAGCATACTGCTTCGCCAGTAAGGCAGAATCTCCGGCCTTTTCGGATTGAAGCTCCCTTAAAGGGGGGATTGGATCGGCATCGGTGGGGACCTACATTGAAGTAAATCCCGCGATGGTATGCCCGGCAAACGGAGGCCTAATCGGAGGAGGGCATCCCACCCCTCGCGGCTAACGTCGGACGTGGCGTGGCGATTCGTCGCTGCCGTGCCGGCACTTGCCTCTAAGGAATCGAGAGCTAAGGCTTCGCTGGCGCATATTGAATCCTCTATCCTCATCAAGAGGGATAAACCAGATGCGGCTTGGCTTCTCGTTAACCGAGGCTGTTTAGTGCGCCTTCGCATTTGGCCGTTTGTAAGCGTCTCGTTTTGCGTCTTGCTGCTCCTGGTGCCGCTGTTCGCCTGGGTTGTCTCGAAAAAAGAGGCGCAGATTGACACTAAAACCAAGCGGGTTCACCAGCTCTATCATCAGGCCGATGACGCAATTACGGCCATCGGCGCTGACGTTTACAAGGCCGCGCTGCTTCTTCGAGAGCGGCCTTCCATGCAGGATCGGGCCGCCGTTCAACAGAGCTTGGCGCAATTCCGTTCCAGCGCCGACGTTCACCTTCAGACGCTCTTCTCGCTGCTGGGCCAAACGCAACGCGGCACATTAGACTCCTTGCGAAGCGAGCTTACCGAGTATTGGCAATCCGCCGTGCGGGCCGCTCAGGAAGCAGGGCGAGGCGCATCAACCCAGGCGTATCTGAACGAGCGAAACAATCAACGCGAAACCGTTCTCGAAGTTGCCCAGAAAATCGACGCGCTGAATACCGCAAATCTCCAATTGGAGGAGCAGCAGATCGATACGCAACAGCGCGCCCTCCGGCATTTCGCCGCGGGCGCAACCATCGGTTTACTGCTGCTTGGAATCGTAATCGCCGCCGCCAGCACCGTTTACCTTGCACGCCTTGAGCGGATCTCCGATAAGCAGAAACAGCGCGCCGAACAGGCTGAATACGAACTGCGCCGCCTTTCAAATCAGTTGGTCCGGGCGCAAGAGGATGAGAGAAAAACCATTTCCAGAGAGCTGCACGATGAAGTGGGGCAAATCCTGACAGGTCTGCGAATGGAACTGGGCAGCCTATGGAGGGGTGAAGCCGATACCGAATTCCGCGAACGGCTTGACAGCGTCAAGAGCCTGGCTGAGGAGTCGCTTCGAAGCGTGCGAAACCTGGCGCTCTTGCTCCGTCCTTCCATGCTGGACGATCTAGGGCTGGGTGCGGCCTTGCGCTGGCAGGCGAAGGAGTTTTCCAGCCGCAGCGGCATTCCCGTGGCCATCGACATCGAAGATGAGGTCAACAGCCTGCCGGAAGCTTTTCGCATCTGCCTCTATCGCTCCATACAAGAGACTTTGACGAATTGCCTGAGGCACGCGCAAGCAAGCCGAGTGGCCATAACGGTGACCCAGGATAAAGAGCTTGTCTCGGCATCTATTCAAGACAACGGCAGAGGATTCGAGGCAGGCAGCCTGCGTACTCGGGGCCTGGGATTAGTCGGAATGGAGGAGCGAGTTAGGGCGCTTCAGGGTGAACTGACTGTTTCCTCGAAACCTGGACAAGGAACGCTGGTGCGGATTGAACTACCGCTTCTGTCGGCACATCAGGCCGAAGCGCTGAACTGATTCGCCTCCCGTCTTTCTCTAAATTCTCTCGCCCTTTCAAGGGATGGCTTGCCAGTCCATTTCGCCATACCGTGAGATCAGCACGCCATGACCGAACACAGCTCATTCGCGGCCGATCCCGGCAGTCCCGTCTTCGTGGCGGACTCTTCTGTAGTCTTGAAGCAAGTGAAACTGAAGGTCCTCATCGCGGACGATCACGGCGTTGTTCGAAAGGGATTGCGCTTGTTGCTGGAGCAATACTCCGAAATTGAAGTCGTCGGCGAGGCCGCCAACGGCAGGGATGCAGTCCGTTTTGCGGCGGAGTTAGCGCCCGATGTCGTTCTCATGGACGTCGCTATGCCGCTTTTGAACGGTATCGATGCGGCCGAACAGATCCGCAAGGGCGATGGCCAAGCCGGAATCATCATGCTCACTATGCATGCCGATGAAAGTTACGTATTGCGGGCTCTTAACGCCGGCGTCAAAGGTTATCTGCTGAAAGAGTCGGCCGAAGAGGATTTGTTGCGGGCCATAAAGGCCGTTTCCCAGGACAGGCCATTCTTCAGCCCCGCAATTACACAAACCCTGCTCGAGGATTACATGCGCGTTTTGAAGCAGGAGGGGCTATCAGATAGTTTTGAGCTTTTGACCGCACGGGAAAGGGAAGTGCTCCAGTTGTTGGCCGAAGGAAAATCAAACAAAGAGGTGGCGGCTATTCTCGATGTGAGCCTGTACACCGTCGAGAGCCACCGCACAAATCTCATGCAAAAGTTGAATCTGCATAACACCGCCGAGATTGTGCTTTACGCGGTACGCAAAAACCTGGTTCGTTGAATATCCGGCGCCGCTTCGCGGCTCCATAGTTTTCCCGTCGATCCTCAGGTTTACACGGGATAGAAATCTAGGTCCGTAACGCTTAGATTGAAATTTAGCTTGAGGAAACGGAATTATGACTGCCCACATTACAGCCGACGAACAACGCAATGTCCGAGCCGAATTGGACCAGATTGGATGCCTTATGGAGAGGGTCTTCTCCAGGTTGGCGCCGCTGGAGCGCAACGACGACCGGGTTTTGCGGGCAGAATGCGTTATGGCAGCGCTGAGTCGGCTGTCCTGGAGCCTCAGCACCGGGCGAGGAAGTCTGGGGCTGCCGGTAAAAATCGAAGCCGTCCTCAACTCGCCCCAGCCCGCAAACCGCTGCCGGCCTGATAGCAGGGCTATGGCTGCGTCCATCTGGCGGACTGAGAGGGAACCGGCATTCCCGGGGCGTCCAGTGTCATCGTGACCTCTATTTGCGGAGCGCTGCGCTGGTAATCAACCGTTCCTAACCGCAGCTCATCGGGGCCAATCTTTATCTCGCGGCGGTTGGCCCCGTCAACAATCAGAATCGTCGCGCTTTTTGCAGCCGAGATAGCCCGCGCGGAGTGGTTCCAGTTGATTCGAACCAGGTGGTCGGCCCCGCTTAGCGCCAGGCCCATTTGATTAGATGACCGTCCGGACCACAGGCCCGGAATCCCACGCGGAAGAATCCAGAAGAATAGGAAAATAATCACTATCAGAGCAACCGCCAGGATTCCATAGAGCGGGATCTTTGAGGCTTCACGCGCCGGGGTACGCGGAGGCAGCGCCGCGGCCGGACGAATCTCCGGAAGAGCCTTAAACTCGCCTTCATCCAGCCGGAACTCGCGGGTGGATGGTTCGTCCGGCAATTGGCCGCCAGCGGCAATGAAAAAAGTAGCGAAATGCGGCGCGCGCGCTTCAATCAGCAGCAGCGCAAACACACCCTGCGCGAACTCCTCCGAGATCAGGGTTCGATCTGTCACGGAAGGCAGCATTGGGCCCGGCCGCGCATGGCTCCTGAAAAATCCAGCTACGGCCCGGCCGCGGCGCTGCGCGCTTAAACGCGTTTCATACAGATGACGGTGCGTTTCGGGATGCGGCACGTACACCGCGCCGTTCTCCGGCCGCCGGGCCATCAATTCGATTTCTTCGATTCGTAGGGTCGGCGTTTGCGCATTTGGAAACGACCCGATCAGCACGCCTCCCACCTCCAGACCCGCCGCTGCGGCTCGCTCGATTTCGGCAAGCAACTGGGAAACAAGCTCCAGCCTCAATTCGATGGCATAGGAAGACTGAAATGGCGCCCACCGGATGTACAGCGGTGCTTGTCGCAACGATCTCCGGTCTGAAATCCTCGGCATGGCGGTTCTTTAGTTTGGGCTCCAGATCTAAAGTTACACTTCTTGTTATTGGCCGCCGCACTATATCTGATCGCAACTCCCATCGGGAACCTTGAAGACATAACCCTTCGCGCACTGCGCGTACTCCGCGAAGAAGTGAACGTCATCGCATGCGAGGATACCCGGCAAACACAAAAGCTTTTGGCCCACTATGAAATACGAAAGCCGCTGATCAGTTACCACGAGCATAACGAAACCAGCCGCACTGGCGAGATTATGGAACGGCTGAGCCGCGGCGAATCAGTCGCACTGGTGAGCGACGCTGGTACCCCGCTAATTTCTGACCCCGGATATCGGGTGGTCGCCGCAGCACTGGCAAACGGATTTAGCGTTGTTCCGGTTCCAGGAGCATCGGCCGTGCTGGCCGCGCTCGCGGCGTCAGGTCTGCCTGCAGACGAATTTCGATTTATCGGATTTTTGCCTGCCAAGGCTGTGGCCCGCCAAACTACGCTCGAAGACCTGGCTCAAAGCTCCGGGACGGTAGTCGCCTACGAGAGCCCTCATCGGATTCTTGAATCCTTATCTGCCATAAGCGAGATCCTTGGCCGCCGGCAGATGGTTCTGGCCCGGGAGCTGACCAAACTACATGAGGAGTTCCTGCGGGGAACACCGGATGAAATCCGAACCCAGTTGTCACAACGAGAATCAATCAGGGGCGAAATCACACTCCTGATTGCCCCATCCAGAGAAAAGGAACAGATTGAAGATCCACTCGCCGAAGTTGCCAGACTCGAGAAAGAGGAGGGGCTCGACCGGATGCAGGCCATCAAGAATGTTGCGAAACGAATGGGAGTTCCGAAGCGGGATGTCTACCGGCTCGCTGCGGCGGCGGGCAGCAATCAGCCATGCAAACGTCGTGATTAGCGCCAAAGCCGCCGATTGCCAGCCTGGGCAAATCGGGAGAAATGCGCTCCTCAATCAGCTCGCGAATCATGCTGACAAACGCCGGGTGGGTGCCGGCCGTCGCCGCCCGAATCAGTTTCATGCCGAGTTCGTTCCCCAGTCCGGCCGCTTCCGTGTCGAGATCGTACAGAATCTCCAGATGATCTGAAACAAATCCGAGCGGAGCAAGGACTACGTTGCGTACACCTGCCGCGTGCAGGTTCCGAAGATGATCCAGAATGTCCGGCTCCAGCCAGGGCTGTCCGGCCGGTCCACTCCGGCTCTGGTAAACCAGGTCCCAATTCGCGCAAGAGAAGCCGGCCCGCTCGGCAACCAGGCGAGTTGTTTCTCGAAGCTGTTCTTCGTAATCACTGGTCACCGCCATGGAACACGGAATGCTGTGGGCCGTCGCAACGAATCGAAGCGCCCGTTTCTCCTCGTCTGAAAATTGCGTTAGCGCCTGGCGCACGCGGTCGCTCGAAGCTTCTATAAAGCCAGGATGGTTATAGAAAACGCGCAGCTTGTGTACTTCCGGCGCGCCTTGTCCCACTTCCGCCTGCGCCGCGGCGATATTCTCCCGATACTGCCGGCAGCCGGAATAGGAACTGTAGGCGGACATTACGAACGCCAAGGCGCGCTTAACCCCGTCGGCGCGCATTTGACGCAGCGCGTCAATGAGAAAGGGACGCCAGTTGCGGTTGCCCCAGTACACCGGGAGATGCATCGAGTGCACATTCAGTTCGTGGCGCAAAGTAGCCACTAACTCGCGGCACTGGTCGTTTATCGGGCTCCTGCCGCCGAAATGATAGTAGTGTCCGGCAACTTCTTGCAGCCGCTCACGCGGGACATTACGGCCGCGCGTGACGTTTTCGAGGAACGGCAGAACGTCGTCCGGCGATTCGGGCCCACCAAATCCAACAATCAGGACTGCGTCGTACATCGTTTTCAGGCCAGTCCGCCGCCGATCCGGTGCAGCGTCAGCATATTTGTGGAGCCGCGCAAACCGACCGGCTGGCCGGCCACTAAGACGATGTTGTCGCCCTGGCGAACGCGCCCTGTTTCGAAGAGAACGCGCTCCATTTCGTGCAGCATCTGGTCAGTAGATTCCATTGCCGGCGATAAGATCGGGCTTACACCGTAAATAACAGAAAGCTGCCGGGCCACCGCCTCGTTGGAGGTAAACGCATATATGGGCACGGGCGGCCGATACCGCGCCAACAGGCGCGCCGAGCTTCCTGAGGTTGTTCCCACAGCCAACGCTGTCACCCCAGCGGAGCGCGCGCAGTGGTACGCAGCGTCCGCGATAATCTCGGGAATCGTGCGATCCTCCCTTTCGCCTGGCTCCAAAAACCCCTTCTTGTTCAACGATATTTCCGTTTCGCACGAAATGCGGGCCATTACCTTCACCGCTTCAACCGGGTGTTTGCCCGCCGAAGTCTCCGCCGAGAGCATGATTGCGCTGGTTCCGTCGTAGATGGCATTTGCGACATCGCTTACCTCGGCGCGCGTGGGCACCGGATTTTCGATCATCGACTCAAGCATTTGCGTCGCCGTTATGACGAACCTGCCGCGCGCTCTGGCTTTATCGATGATGGTCTTTTGAATCGCTGGCACTTTCTCGATCGCCATCTCGACACCCAGATCGCCCCGCGCGACCATTACGCCTTCGCATTCTTCGAGAATTGAATCGAGGTTATGCCAGCCTTCCGGTTTCTCAATCTTGGCTATAATCGGCTGTCTCGCGTCAACCTCTTCGAGCAGGTGCCTGAGCCGAAGCACATCCCGGGCTTGGCGAACGAACGAGAGCGCGAAAAAGTCGACACCTTGCTCCACGCCGAAATGCGCATCGGCGATGTCCTTTTTCGAAAGCGAGGGCGTGCTCACCGTTACCCCGGGCAGGTTGATACCTTTCCGGTCGCTGATAACGCCTCCGTTTATCACGACACACTGGGCGGCCACCCCATCTGAATAGACTACCTTCAATTCCACCGATCCATCGGCCAGCAGTACCGGGTCGCCTGTCTTCACATCTCGCGCAAACTCAGGGTAGTTCGTGGAAGCGACCTCGGCGGTGCCTTCCACCGCCTCAGTCGTTATGGTAAACGTCCCTCCTGGCCGCAGGAACTGCGGGCCGCCCTTGAACGTACCGAGCCGGATCTTGGGGCCTTGCAGGTCGAGCAATATTCCAGAGTGAGTCTTGAACTCCGTGGCCAGCCTGCGTACGGCCTGAATGCGCCGTGCGTGGTCCTCCTGTGTCCCGTGCGACACATTCAGTCGAAACACGTCCACCCCGGCTTCAAACAGCTTGCGGAGAACAGTTTCTGAATCGGTAGAGGGACCGAGTGTGGCAACTATCTTCGTTGCGCGCATGAATCGGTGAATTGTGGGAAATACGCTACCATAATCAAGACTTTAGAGCCAAGAAGAACATCGGAGATTATCCACTACATCTTTTATTATGCCGCTTTACCAAGCGATTACTCTCGCAATCATTCAGGGGCTTACCGAATTTTTCCCGGTCAGCAGCACCGCGCATCTGGCAATTATCCCCAGGCTGCTGCACTGGACCGACCCCGGCCTTGCATTTGATGTTGCACTACATGTCGGCACGCTGGCCGCCATCCTCATTTACTTTTTCCAGGATTGGGTGCAGGTAATCGCGAACGGTCTGGGGTTCTCCTATCGCGGGGTGAAGGCCGATGAGAACAGTCGTTCGCTGCTTTGGTACCTGGTGGCCGGCACCATTCCCGTGCTCATTGCCGGCGCTCTTCTGAAACAGTACGCTGAAGGGCCCTGGCGCAATCTGTTCGTCATGGGTTCGACGCTGATCATTATCGGTATCGTGATGGGCATCTCGGACCGGTTCGGAAAAGAAAAAAACGGTCTCGATCAAATGGGTTGGGCCGATGCCATCTGGGTTGGAATCGCGCAAGCCCTCGCCGTTGTTCCCGGCGTGTCGCGCAGCGGAATCACAATCACGGCTGCCCGTTTCCGGCACCTGGACCGGGAAACAGCGGCGCGATTCTCGTTCCTGCTTTCGGCGCCCGCAATAGGAGCGGCAGCCACGAAAGATGCGCTCGATCTGCATAAAGAAGGCGGAATTCCCCCTGGGATGACCGCACCGTACCTGGTCGGAATCCTGGTAAGCGGAATTGTCGGCATTTTCGTCATCGCATTTTTTTTGAAATTTCTGCGGCATAACAGCTTGGCGGTGTTCGTCTGGTATCGCATCATCTTTGGCATAATAGTAATCGCTCTGGCAGTGTTCTTCCGCAACGGCGGATGATGCTCCTCTCACCATCGCGCCATACCCGGCTCAATGAAGCCGTCGGTATTTTATTGCTGCTCCTCGGCTTAGCCGTCTCCCTGAGTCTGCTGTCGTATTCATCGGCGGATCCATCTTGGGACACAGCAACTGCGGCCACTCATACCCACAATCTCTTGGGGCTGTTCGGGGCCAAGTGGGCCGACCTCTTACTGCAGGTCTTCGGTATCAGCGTTTTTCTGCTTCCGGTTCACATTTGGGCGCTGGGTTGGAAATGGGTGCGCTCAGCCGCCATTGAAAGCCCCTGGTTTCGAGTCGCCGGCAGCCTTGCTCTCTGGTTTTCCGTATCTACCGCCTGCGGGCTCATCCCGCGGCACTGGACCATAGGCGGCGCAGTCCAGCCCAGCGGTATTGTCGGAATGGTTCTCGCGGATTTCCTGCTGGCGCGATTCGATTTGGCCGGCGCGGCCATCATCACGGTCGCGGCCGGTGTAGTGGCGCTGTACTTCGCGTCGACATTCGAAGTATCTACTCTCATGCGCTGGTTGCACGGACCGCTAGCCAAGTTCCGCTCGCTATACGCCAATTGGCGTGCGGCCCGGGAACTCAGCCGGCAGCGTGCCGTCGAGCGCGCGAAAGCGAAAGCCATGGAACGTGCCGCGCGCCGCAATGCCTATCCCGTGGCGCAAGGTGCGGAAACCGATTCAGCAAGGCCGAGGCGAAAAAGAAGCGCTGCCGCGGCCGAACCGGACATACCCGTTGCTCCGTCGAGGGATGACAGTCCGCCGTTCGATCTTGATCCGGTATCGGCCGACCCGGTTGAGGAAGAGATTCCAATTCGCACCCTGGAGCAACCGGTCATTCGAGCCCAGGCTCCAATAGAACCAGACGACCAAGCGCCAACTTTCCACGAGCCTTTGGAACCGGTCCG
>CAWCIF010000007.1:0-633761 GCA_963795545.1 uncultured Acidobacteriaceae bacterium
TATGGTTCCGGTTAGCACGGCATTCTTCAGGTAAGCGCGATAGAACTCAATATCGTGTGAGATCCGGTCAATGATCACGCGATATCCGGTGGGCTCGGCCATTTTCACTCCGCCGATCCTTATATGCTCCGCAGTGACGCCGCGGACATTCTTGCTGTTAATTCGGTCCACCAGCGCGGTTGGGAAAGTGTTTTCCATCCCGTAAATGACCCTATCTTACGCATCGCCACCTCCGTACGCTCACCCGGATTAAGTCAAAAGAATTTTACCGCCATTCGCCGCCATAATGGCCAGTCGTGGACCTCCCACCGGTCCACACGTCCAGCCAGTGCGGGATGCTCTTGCGGCCCAAAATATCCGCCACCCGGAAATTTTCTCCCAGACAGATGTCGTGATCTCCGACCCCGAGATGATCCGCATCGTTTGATACCGGTCCAGAAACCAGGGGTCGCTGACGTTCGGCAGGTAGTCTACGGGATTATTGAAATAAAAGTCGCTGTCATAGTAGCCATCCATAAACGATTTCATGTCAAAGGCCCCGCTCATGCTGATGCAAGCTGACGTGACATCCGGATGCTTCATCGCGAAGTTAAGTGCATGATAGGCGCCCAAACTGCAGCCCGTCGTGCCAATCTGCTGTGCTCCGCTGACGCCCTTCATCAAGGGTACAACCTCATAAAGGACATAGCTCTCGTAGGCATTGTGCCGCGCCACACGGTCGTGCGGGTGAATGCCCCGGTTGTACCAGCTCTCCGCGTTCAAGCTATCGACGCAGAAGACCTGCAAGTTGCCTGCCTCCACCTTCTCCGAGAGGGCGTGGATCATGCCGGCGTTCTCGTATTCGTAGAACCGGCCGTGGGAGGTTGGAAAGACCAGAACCGGCAGCCCCGCATGGCCATAGGCGAGAATCTCCATATTCCGGCCGACCCGGTGGCTGTACCAGTTGTGATAATCCGGCGCATCGCCTTTGTTCCTTCTACATACTAGTTCAGTACGTCAGCTTGCTCCGGCGAATAATAGAATCTCCCATATCTGCCGACCTATTGACATTCTGTAGGTCCTGGGCGTATCATTCTTATAGAAACTCGATAGGTCGCCATGCCGGAATCCAAAACTGAATTGTTGCGAGGACGCTGGATCTTTTGATTCTGAGGACGCTTACGCTACACCAGGATCACGGGTGGGTATTGCTCGCAGGATCCAGCAGATTACGAAGGGAACATTTGACGTGAAGCCTGGCTCCCTTTTCCCCGCGCTGCATCGGCTGGAGGAGAAAGGATGGCTGAGCTCCGAGTGGGGTGAGTCGGAAAATCTTCGGCGTGCAAAGTATTACAAGCTCACTAAAGCTGGCAGGAAGCAGATTGAAAGTGAGATGGCGAATTGGAAGCGCGTGTCAGCCGCGATTACCTGGGCCATCCAGGCTACCTCGGAAGGCTAGATTGTGCCCAATATCACCCGTTTCTTGCGCAATATCGTCCGTAAAAGCCGCGTCGAAGAAGACCTCGATGAGGAGATTCGCTTCTATCTCGAAACCCTGACCCAGCAGGGAATAGCGTCAGGGATGAGTGAACAGGAAGCGCGAAGAGCTGCGCGGCTTCAATTGGGAAGTGTTGATTCTGTAAAGGATGCGGTAAGGGATGTACACTCCGGAGGGATGATGGAACGAATTTGGCAGGATCTCCGCTATGCTGTTCGCGCGCTCTGGAACAAGCCGGGCTTTACCGCGGCAGCCGTGCTGGTGCTGGCACTGGGCATTGGCGCGAACAGTGCGGTCTTCAGCCTGATCAACGCCTTCATGCTGAAGCCTCTGGCCGTCGCTAAGCCCCAGCAGTTAGTCGGCCTTTACAGCCGGGATGCAAAGCACCCCGACAGCTATCGGGCGTTCTCTTATCCGAATTATGTCGACATTCGCGACAACAATCCTGTTTTTTCCAGCCTGCTGGCTCACAATCTGGTCATGGTTGGGGTAAAAGAGGGTGACAACACCCGGCGAACGTTTGCCGACATCGTTTCCTCTAATTACTTTTCCACGCTGGGCGTTTCACTCCTCGAGGGCCCAAGGTTCGGCATCAATGACGATAAGCCGGGTAGCGAGTTGACTGTCATTGCCTCTTACTCATTCTGGAAGCGAACTGGCGAGGGTGCGCGCATCCTCGGAAAAAAGTTGAAAATCAATGGCCGCCTGTTCACCGTCATCGGCATCACGCCCAAAGGCTTCACCGGTACGACAGCACTGGTAAGCCCTGAGCTGTTTCTGCCATTGAGCGCTTACAACGTGGTCATGAGCGATTTTGAAAATCATACCAAGCCGCTGGCTGCGCGCGATAACGGCAACTTGATCGTGGTTGGCCGCTTGAAGCCGGGTATTACGGAACAGGCGGCCAACGCAAAGCTTGCCGTACTCGCCTCACAAATGGAAAAGGCGTTTCCAGCCGAAAACAAGGATCAGGCCCTATTGGTTCGTCCACTCTCGCGCATGAATGTCACGACAAATCCAACCGACGACAGCGGGCTGCGGGTGCCTGCTATTCTATTGTTGTCGCTGGCCGGAGTCGTGCTGCTGATCGCCTCTTTGAATCTGGCCAACATGATGATGGCCAAGGGCGCGGTGCGGCGCAAGGAAATTGCCATCAGGCTCGCCATTGGCGGCAGCCGGCTACGCATCGTACAACAACTGGTCACCGAAGGTCTGGTCCTGGCGACTCTGGGCGTGGGGGCCGGACTTTTCGTCGCCTCCTGGAGCACAACACTTCTTTTCCGCTCGCTCGACCGCGTCGCGCCTATCGACCTTGTCTATAACGCCGCGCCCGATATACGCGTCGTGGCCGCCACACTGTCGTTCTGCGTGGTGAGTACCGTCATTCTTCCGGGCTCTTTCCCGCGTGGAAGCTTTCTAACCCAAACACCTGGCTGGATCTCAAGGAAAACACCGGTGAGGACCTGGCCGGCCGCACGCGCCGCCTCTTCTCGCGCGGTAACATGCTGGTCATCGCGCAGCTCTCCCTCTCGTTGATGATGCTGGCCGCCGCTGGCCTATTCGTTCACAGTGCTGTAAGCGCCGCCAATATCCAGCCTGGCTCTCGCTCGACAATGAAGTACTTGCGGAAGTAGATGCGAGCCTGATCAATTACGACGAAGCGCGCGGACGCCGGATCTACAGCGAGCTTAGGGAGCATTTGCGGCGCATCCCCGGAGTTCAATCAGTTGCGATGGCGGCGACGGTTCCGTCTGGGACGATGCACTTGGGGAATAGCATCACTCCATCGGGCGTCCTGGCTTCAAAGGGGCATCCGGCCTGATCCGCGTAATCCCTCAATATGGTCACTGCGGATTATTTCAAGACGCTCTGGCATCCCGGTGCTGCGCGGCCGCCCCTTTTCCGCGGCTGAGAACACGCCGGAATCGAAGAGCCATGTCGCAATTATCGACAAGCTTGCGGCAGACAAGCTGTGGCCGGGCGGCAATGCCATCGGAAAACACATCCGTTTGGACGAAGCGCGCGCCGGACAACCAGGTATCTGTGAGGTGGTAGGCGTGGTGGGTAATGTACGCGAAAACATCCTTGGCGGCAGCGCCCAGCCTCATGTTTACCTTCCTTTCGGACAGCAGTACCTGGGCGGATGCAGATCCATCTCAAGATTGCGGCCGGCGGACCGGAAGCTGAGGCGCGAATGTTGCAAACGATTCGCCGCGAAATTCGCGTGACAGATGAACAGATGCCGCTGCTCTCATTGACCACGATGCGGGGACATTTGGAATCCGGTATGGAGATCTGGGTCGTCGGCACCGGCGCACATATGCTCGAAATCTTCGGCGCGGTGGCGCTATTTCTCGCCGTGATCGGACTCTACGCTCTCAACGCCTATACGGTTGCGAGTCGTACACGCGAAATCGGCATCCGGATGGCATTGGGCTCCGATGCTTCTTCCGCGCTCCGGATGATTCTGCGCGACGGGCTTCGTGTGACCTCAATCGGTATCGGTATCGGACTGCTGCTGGCGATCGGAATCGGCCGCCTGCTGGCCGGCTTCTTGTATGAAGTCCCCAGCATCGATCCAGTGGTACTCGCGGCCGCGTCCGTTGTGCTCACAGCGGTGGCGTTGTTCGCCTGCTATCTGCCTGCCCGAAGAGCCTCGCGTGTTGATCCAGCGATCGCGCTCCGCTATGAATAGACCGCGGCGCTGGGACGCCACTTTGCGGCGGTGTGCGGAGTATTAACAACCTTTTCCCCCGCTGAGGCATCCATCTCCGAAGAAGTGAAGCGAGGAATTTATGGCGAAGAAATCTCAAAGAGTAATTCGGGTCACTGGAGCCACCGGCAAGCAGGGCGGCGCGGTTCTTCATCATCTGCAGGAGCGCGGGTTTTCCGTTCGAATTTTGACCCGTCATCCGGACAAGCCGGAGGCGCGGGCATTGATAGGAGAGGGGTCGATGTTATTCACGGCGACCTAGACGATCCGGCATCGCTGACCCGTGCGCTGGACGGCGTTTACGGCGTGTACTCGGTTCAACAGTCGACAGCAGGTGCCGAGGCTGAAATCCGTCAGGGCATCAATTTAGCTGACGCTGCGAACCGGTCAGGCATAAGCCATCTGGTTTACAGTTCGGTGGCGAGTGCGGACCAGAACACTGGCATTCCCCACTTCGACAGCAAATTCCGCATAGAGGAGCATACTCGGGGCACAGGCATCCGCTATACAATCTTTCGTCCTGTTTTTTCATCAAACTGGTTTGGCACAAAAAGCGATTGAGGAAGAAACTCTGGCTTAGCCCCTGAGCCCTGAAACCCGCTTACAAATGATTTCTGTCGATGACATCGGTGCATTCGTTGCCATGGCCTTTGAGCATCCAGGCCACTGGGAGCGACGCGTTATGGATATTGCGGGGGACGAGTTGTCGATGACCGGGATCGCGGAGGCGTTCACTAAATCGCTTGGCCGCGAAGTGCATTACCGCCAGGTACCTTGGGACGCATTCGAGGAACGAGCCTGCCACGAGTTCACGGTGATGTATCAGTGGTTTCAAAATACCGGCTATCACGTGGACATCGCCGCCGTGCGGCAAGAACTTCCCAGCTTGACGAGTTTTGCGCGCTGGCTGAACAACAAGTGGCAGTCTGCGGTGAGCGAAGGCGAGAAAGGAGCAAACGCCTGAACAGCGGAGCAGGTTCGTTAAAACGCGGAGATCTCGGCCACTTTGCGGGCATCGAGTTGGACCAGCATCTTCACCAGGAAGTCGATGGCGCGATCAAGATCGGAGCGCTCTATTACACTATTGTGAGAATGAAGATAGCGTGTGGCAACGGCGATATTCGCAGCAGGCATGCCCGCTCCATAAGCCTGAAATTCCCTGTAATCCTCCAACCCACCTTGGGTAACCTCCGTCTGCAAAGGTATGTTGTTCTCTCTCCCCACTTGAAAGAGAAAGTCACGCAGCTTGAGGTTCACCAGCATCGCAGAATCTGCCAGATAGATCACCGGCCCAGCGCCTAGTTTTTCTTGGGCGTAGTCTGAACGGCCCCCCGGGTGGCCCGCCGCAATGCCAGCTTCCAGAGACAGTCCTAGCGCAGGTTTCACCAGGGCGACCGCTGTGTGCGCTCCGCGCGTCCTACCTCCTCTTGGACAGTGCCCACGAAGTAAATCGTGTTTGGAGTCTTGATGCCCTGCTCCTTGAGCCGGCGAATCGTCTCAATTAACATGACACAGCCCACCCGATCGTCCAGAGCCTTGCCGACGTAGCGGCCCAAGGCGAGAGCTGCAAAGGAACTAGTGGGAGCAATCGGGTCGCCCGGGCGAATGCCCAGCGCCTCCGCCTCCTCTTTGATTTAGCGCCGACATCCAGAAAGACATCTTCGCGCGGCGTAACGCGGCTGCGTTCTTCGGGGGGCGTTACGTGAACGCTCTTCAATCCACTGACCGCTGCCACCGGTCCTTTGGCGGTCAGAATCGTCCAGCGCTGATCGACTAAGGCTTGATCAAGCCAACCACCCAATAGCTGAAATTTGACCATACCCTCCGGCGTGATGAAACGGACCATTGCCCCCACTTCATCCATGTGCGCGGCCAGCATGATGCGTGGGCCATCGGTGCTCCCCCGCAGCACTCCAATGATGGAGCCCATCCCGTCATTTGAAATTTCCAGTCCGGCCGCCTGGAATTCGCGCCTCAGAATGTCACGCACGGGCCCTTCAAATCCTGAGGGCGCCGGCGCATTTGACAACTCCTCCAGCAGCTTCATAACGCGATCTCCTTTTTGGGCGGGCAGCGGCAACGCCAGCGCAAAGAGCAAAAGACCGACGCCTGAGACCAATCTGTGCAATATCCACCTCCGCGAATAATGTTTCAAGCAGGATTTCCAGGGACCCAATCTTAATAACATGCGTCGAGCGCGTGAACACCGGCCGCCTCAGGACAAATATTTGCGGCGGATTCTCACGACGTCCCAGAACGCGGTAAGAAAGTCTTTCGGACGCACCTTCGATCCGGCTACATCGATCCAGGTCTCCAGCGGATATTCATAAATGATTTTCTCCACCCGTTTCGTGTCGCGATGGTAGAGCCTGAGATAGCGCGCGATGATCTCGACATCGAAGACCCATTTCGAGAGAAACGGATCGGCGAAAACCTGCCGCGTTTCGGCTTTCACCCGGAAGAGCTTGGCCCCGCATTGGGTGTCATAGACAGGCAAGCGCAGCATGGTGGAAACGACAGTGGCGAAAACCCGGCCGAGATAATGCCGCAGCGCCCGCCGATGCACTTCGCGGCCTAGCAGTTTCACCCGCGAGCCAAACACCATCTCGATCTCCGGACGGCTATCGAGAACATGCAGGAACCGATGAACCGCGTCGAGCGGCGTGGCGAGATCTGCATCCCAAAACCCAACGATATTTGGCTGAAATTGATCCAGCGCGTGGAGGATGCCGAGCCGCACGGCTTCGGCTTTTCCACGATTTGGCGTGCTCGCCAAAATGGTCGTTTGGTCTTCATAGCCGCGTTGAAGCTGATGGAGAACTTCGAGCGTGCTATCGCTGCTGCCGTCATCGACAAACAAGACGCGAACACAGGAATTACCGGCAATAAACTCTCGGAAGCTCTCGACATCCAGGCGGGATGCTTCGTTATAACAGGGCACGACCAGGCAGACCGCGCATATATGGCCGTCGTTTACAGCCGCAGAATCATTAATCATTCAGGGGCAGCCAATGGTCCTGCCCTCCTTTGCCGACCGCCGCGCAGCATCAAGAATCTCCGTCACCATCACATTAGTGTCAAGCGACGAAAGGCTATGCTCGTCCTTGATTTCACCTGCGATCACCGCGGCGAAATAGTGCAGCGAATCATCGTAAGGCGGCTGAAGCGCTTCCGGAGACTTCACCTGCGCCTGCTTCTCCCCTTCAAGGCGAACATCGATTTTGTCGCGCAGAATCGTCTTTGCATACCCGGTACGGCCATAGACCTCCATGTCTTTGCGATCGAATGGCCAGTTCCAGGATGCTTGCAGAATTGCCACCGCCTTGGGGTAAGTGAGGATTACGTTGGCTTCATCATCGACGTGCGGATAGATATCCGGCTTGATCTGCTGGGTGACGGCTGTAACCGTCTGCGGGAGCTGTCCATCGGCCAGCCAGGTTGTCAGGTCCGCGCCGTAGCAGCCGAAATCAAATAATGCGCCGGCGCCATTCAGCTTCGGATCAGTGAGCCAGTGAAAGAACTCCGGCTGAACATGAATTTCCTTCGGGCCCTGGTGCCCATCATGAACGACAACCTTCCGGAGGTCTCCCAGTTCGCCCTTACGAAGCAGATCGTACGCAGCCTTGTTGCTGGAATACCAGGTGGTCTCGTAATTCACCAGTACATGAATTTTCGCGTTGCGGGCTGCGTCCGCTATCGCGAGCGCATCTTTGTAGCTGACCGCCAGCGGCTTCTCCATCATCACGTGCACGCGTGACGTGCACATTCTTCCACCACCTTGCGATGATCGAACGTATTTGTGTATACCACTACGGCCGGTGGATGCGCCTTCGAAAGCATGTCAGCCACAGACGGGAAGTAGAGCGCTGGATCGAGATGATAGCGATCGGCGTACTTATCGAAAAGGGTCCGGTCCGGTTCAGCAATACCAATGATCTGAACATCGGACCGTTTAAGCGCGGAGTTGAAGAAACCGGCTACGTGCCCATGTACCAGTCCTACAACTCCGATCCGTAAAGGAGCAGCAGCGGGGGACTGAGCGGGAAGAGCGGCTCCGGCCGCAATCGGGATCAACGCCAAGGCCCAAAGTGTACGCATAGCTCATGATATGAGAAGCTCGGAACGTGATTTTCAGTGTGTTGGCTTTGCTCGCGGGCGGCGCGCTGTCTTCCGCCCCGAAAGAAGATCCGCTGCTTGAACAAGGCTACCGCGATATGTACAATCTGCAATTCGACGCGGCGCACCATGTTTTCCACCAGTTTGAGCAGCAGCATCCGAAAGATCCGATGGGTCCGGTTTCCGATTCGGCCGCTTACCTCTTCTTTGCATTCGACCGCTTGAAAATCCTGCGGGCGGATTTTTTCACGGAAGACAACAATTTCACCGAAAAAAAGAAGCTGGATCTGGACCCCCGGGTAAAGCGGGATTTCGAAGCGGACCTGAGCCGCAGCAAGCAGCTTGCCGATGCCATCCTCCAGAAATCGCCCAATGATACAACTGCTCTGCTGGCAACCGTGACGCGCATGGCGCTGCACGCCGATTTCGAAGCACTGATTGAGAAGCAGAATATGCAGGCGCTGAACGAGATCAAAAGCGCCCAGGTGGAAGCCGACAAGTTGCTCGCCATTTGTTCCGATTGCTATGATGCCGACCTGGCTATCGGCGTGGAGAATTATCTGTTGAGCCAGAAATCGGCGCCGGTGCGCTGGCTTCTCAGGCTGACCGGGGCGCAAACGGACAAAGAGACCGGGATGCAAAAATTCGAGCCGTGGCGCAAAAAGGGCGTTATTTCCGGCCGTATGCGAAAGTGCTGCTCGCCATCGCGGACCTGCGGGGTGGAAACAAAGAGGAGGCGAAACAGTTGGTCGAGCTCGCCCGCGAGTTTCCGCACAACGACCTTTTTAAAGATGAATTGAAAAAGCTAAGTTGAGGCCCGCGGCGGAGCAGTGGGGTTTTTTCCCCGGACTCGTCGTCCTCAGAGATAAGGACTTCCGGACTGCGGCCCTCCACATCGGACGCCAGTTGGACTTCAGCGGGCTTTTTGTCGCGATGAGAGCCATATCGGCGCGCAAACGTTCTGGTGAATTCCGCGCCCAAAAAAAAGATTTGCGCCGAATAATACACCCAGGCGATGAGCACCACGATAGAAGCTGCCGCTCCGTAAGTGGACGTGTAACTGGCTCTTCCCAGGTAAAGCCCCAGGAGCTGCTTGCCGATGGTAAATAGCAGCGATGTGACGCCGCCCCCGAGAATCACGTCTCGCCATTCGATATGGACATCGGGCATCACCTTGTATATGGCGCCGAAGAGTCCCGCAATGACAAGGAAGGAAACAACCGAGCTCGCGATATAGCAGGGCCGTCTCAAGGCCCGGGAAAGACGGAGATGAATCGCCCCGAGCGCATTGATCCACGCAGTAACCGCCAGGGAAACGATCAGCAGGAAACCCACCGCCATCACAATCCCGAACGAAAAGAGTCTTTGCTGAACAAAAGATTATCATTTGCATTCCGCACAAATCAGGCGTTGGGCACGTCCCAAATCGTATTCAGCGCATAGCGAAGCTCAGTAACCACCCCCGAGGCGCTGAAGAGCAGCGTTGCCAGACCGAAAACGGTCGCGATTACGCCTGTGCGGTGTGTTGTGAGCCCGCGATGAATGCTGCCAGCGCGTTTCCGGCGGTGGGTCCGACCAGGGCGCGACCTGTTCCACGGTCGCTTGCTCAGCGGTTGAGTGCCCGAACACGAGCCCCACAATGGACACCAACACCAGCAGCAAGGGTGCCAGCGAGAGGAGTGCGTAGAAGGCGAGAGCTGCGCCAAGGCGGGTGGCGTTATGCTTGTTCCACTGATCCAGGCTCTCGCCGAGCAGTGACTTAATATCTCGCCAACGGAAACTTTTCAATGGCTTGCGATACCACCGGGCGCCTCCGGCTGGCGTTCTGACCTCGGTGCCGCGCTTCCAACACGGGCTGGCTATAGCGTACTCCGGTGCATCTCCGTTTGTTGGACGCCTCGTGCCACTTCTATTTCCCGGAACCGCGGCAATTGTTCGAGGACGCCCGCCTGGAATAATAACGTTATGCGGGCGTTTCGCGTGTTTCTCATTCTGGCCGTTTTCGCGGTGTATGCCTTTGCAGTCGCCGAGCTCAAAACACTGAAACCAGGATGGAATCTATTCACTCCGCAGCAGGACGTGCAGCTCGGCCAGGAAGCGAAGGTGGAGGTGGATAAAACCAAACCAATCGTCCACGATCCCCGCATCGACGCCTATATTGCCGAGCTGGGGAAGCGGCTTGCGGCCTCGCCTCGAGCGGGCAACTTCCCATTTACTTTTCAGGTGATAAATGACAAGGACATCAACGCATTTGCGCTGCCCGGCGGTCCTGTTTTCATCAACTCTGCCACGATCATCGCTGCGCAGAACGAGGCGCAGTTGGCCGGTGTGATTGCCCATGAGATGTCGCACGTTGCCTTGCGCCATGGTACGCACGAAGCCAGCAAGGGCCGTGCGGTTGAACTCATTGCAGGTCTGGCGGGCGCCACTACCGGACAGAGCATGCTGGGATCGCTGGCTCGCGCCGGTATTACTCTTGGCGCCAATTCCATGCTGCTTCACTACTCCCGTGAAGCGGAAAGCCAAGCCGATTACAACGGGGCCGAGATCATGGCGGATGCCGGTTACAATCCGGTCGAGATGGCCCGGTTTTTCCAATTGCTCGAGGGTAAGAGCAGCGAGGGCCGTATTGCTCAGTTTCTCTCCGACCACCCCACGCCTGGAAATCGCGTGCAGGCGGTCGAAGAAGAAGTCAGCTATATGCCGAAACGCGATTACAAAACGGATTCTCCGGAATTTCACCGCATTCAGGCACTGGTAAAGGCGCTGCCGCCGCCTCCGCAAACCCAGCCTGCCGCACCCGGCGAATAACGGAAGTTCGTCACAACCGCGGCGCCCCCATCACTTTTTGCGTTGGCCTGCTTACCAGTACACTGATTCTTGGAGTATAGACTTTGAAAACCATTCTGATTTCTACTGCGGCTGTCGCCATCGCCTCATTTTGTTTGCTGGCCGGCGAAACGGAAGGAATTCGAAAAGCGCCGGAACTTGCTTTCAATATCCCCGGCCAAGGTCAGAGGTTGCTCAGCCAGTATCGCGGCAAAGTGGTCGCACTCGAATTTATTCTCACCACCTGCCCCCATTGCCAGGCTGCCTCGCGCGTCATGACCCAGTTCCAGCAGGAATACGGGCCGCGCGGTTTCCAGGCGCTCGACCTCGCAATCAACGCGTTGGATGAAGGCCGGACAGAAGCTCAGGCGGACCAAATTGTCCAGGCGTTTTCCCAGCAGTTTCAGGTTGGCTTTCCGGTCGGTTTCATAGCGCGTGATCCCATGATGGCCTTCATGGGCTTCAGTCTCGCCGACCGCATGGTGGTTCCGCAATTGGTGCTCATTGATCGCAAGGGTTACATCCATTACCAGACGCCTGCTTCGGATTCCACCGACGACTGGGCGAAGCTCATGAACGAGACCACCATTCGCCAGCACATCGAGGAATTGCTGGCGCTCGGCAGTTCGAGCGGCAAGCACTCCTCGCGAACGGTCCATTCGTTAGCAACTAAGAAATCGTGAGGACACCAGCGTTGCTGCAGTCGGCGCGCGAAAGCTGAAAGCTGTTCCCTCCCGACTGCCCGTGATAAAACAGGGCAATGCGTCTCGTTGCCCTGCTGTTTCTGTCCGCCGCGATCTGCGTTCAGGCCGCATCCCCCGGCGAAACCGATCTCGAAGTAGTCCATAAAATCAAGACCGAAGCCTTCGACAATTCGAAGGTCATGGAACAGCTTGCCTTCCTCAGTGACGTGTATGGTCCGCGCTTGACCGCTTCGCCCGAGTTCCAGCAAGCCGCCGATTGGGCCATGTCCCGGCTGAAAGAATACGGCGTTTCAAATGTCCATGCGGAGAAATGGGGACCCTTCGGTCGAAGCTGGTCGCTCCAGACCTACACGCTCGAGATGATCGCGCCCCGGTACTCGCATCTGGTCGCCGCCCCTTTAGCCTGGAGCGCGCCGACCGAGGGTCCACTCACCGGAGATGCGCTCTTCGCGCCCATCATCCCAGCCAGCAGCCGCTTCGACATTAAGGCCAGCAGGGAAGCTTTGGAAAAATACGAAGCGGAGTGGAAAGGGAAGTTGAAGGGCAAAATCATTCTGGTTTCCGAAGCCACCACGCCAAAGCCCAGCACCACTCCTCTGTTCCGCCGCTATACAGACGCCGAGTTAGCCCAAATAGCGCAAGCTCCGGAGCCTGTGCAGAAGCTCGCCATTACTTCCATCGATGAACTGAAGGTCCCACAGGCCGAAGAAGACGCACGCAAATACTTGCAGAGTCTTCCGAATGCCTTGATCGATCAGTTCTTCGATGCCCGCATGGGGCTCCTTGCGGACGAAGCCAAATTCTTCCGCGGCGAAGGTGTTTTGGCTCTCATTCGAGCTGACAATCGCGCGCATAATGGCCTGCTTTTCGCCGAAGCGGCTGGATCGCATGAAAGCAAGGACCCCATGGCGCCGGCAACTTTCGTTGTCACGGAAGAGCAGTACTCGCGCATGGTCCGGTTGCTCGAGAAGAAGCAGCCGGTTTCGCTGCATCTGAATCTGCAAGCGAAATTCTCCGATCACGACCTAGACGGCCTTGATCTCATCGGCGAGATTCCCGGGCAAAAGAAGCCCGACGAAGTGGTCATGATCGGGGGCCACTTCGATTCCTGGCACACCGGTACCGGCGCCACCGACAACGGAGCGGGCAGCGCGGTCATGATCGAAGTCATGCGTATTTTAAAGACGCTGAACCTCAATATGGACCGCACCGTGCGCATCGGATTGTGGAGCGGGGAAGAGCAGGGATTATATGGATCGAAGGCATACGTGAAGGCTCACTTTGCCGATCCAAAAACGATGCAGCCCAAGCCTGAATACGCCAAATTCGATGCCTATCTGAACCTGGATAACGGCAGCGGAAAAATCAGGGGAATTTACCTGGAAGGGAATGATGCCGCTCGCCCGCTGTTCGATCAGCTTCTGCATCCGTTCCACGACCTGGGTGTCACCACCACCACGTTGAAGCATACCGGCGGTACGGATCATCTGTCGTTCGACGATGTTGGTCTGCCCGGCTTCCAGTTCATCCAGGATCCGCTTGATTATGGTACGGTCACGCATCATTCGGACATGGACACCTATACGCACGCAGTTCCGGAAGACCTGATGCAGGCGTCTGCCGTAATTGCCACCCTGGTCTACGATCTTGCTAATCGCGACCAGTCCGTACCGCGCAAACCCATGCCCACGGCGCTGGGCAAGTGACGTAAATCAGCTCGGGTTCGCCACTCCAGGCCGGCGCTGCTGCCACTCCCGGCTGTTAAGGAGTTTGGGCCCCATCTCGATCAGGCGCGGTAGAAGGTCGAATACAGCCGGCGCGGTCCACTCTGTTCCTCGGCGCGTCTTCAGCCCGGCCGCATTCAAATCGCCAGCTATTTCCGTGATTCGCCTTTCTTTGACGATCTCCTCCAAAATCAGCAGAAGGACGGTCTTTTCCAGCGGATTCTGCTCCAGATGGAGCCCGTCCGTGGCGAACTGGACGCCGTACGGAGGCTCTTCGCCTTCGATGGCTACTTGAAAAGGCTGGTCATGCGCGGGCTGGCCCACGACTTCTCGTACCCACTCAATCGCGGTCAGATTCCAGCCCTCCGCCGCTTTCCGAACAAAGTAATCTAACGTCACGTGCCCGCTGATCAAATCTCGGCTGCGTTGTATCACACAGTTCCCCTTTGCGTTTCGTGGATCAGCAGCTATCGTGCCATTCCCGGAGCTTCGAAGTCACTGGAAAATGGCCTGATCTCCAAACTCGGGCCATCCGATTTTGGGAACACTCGTCTCGACCTTGGGATGCCAAGCCTGACGCTAGACTGAAGGCGCATGCATACCAACGCACTGATCCGCGAAAAGAGCCCGTATCTTCGCCAGCATGCGCACAACCCGGTTGATTGGATGGGGTGGGGTGATGCCGCCTTCGAAAAGGCGCGCCGCGAGGACAAGCCCATCTTCCTTTCTGTCGGTTATTCCACGTGCCATTGGTGCCACGTCATGGCGCACGAATCTTTCGAAAATCCGTCGACCGCCGAGGTCCTGAACCGCGACTTCGTTCCCATTAAGGTGGATCGGGAGGAGCGCCCCGATGTGGATCGTATCTACATGCTGTTCGTGCAGGCCACCAGCGGAAGCGGCGGCTGGCCGATGTCGGTGTGGCTTACGCCGGAGCTGAAGCCTTTCTTTGGGGGCACCTATTTCCCGCCCGACTCCCGCTACGGAAGGCCTGGATTCCGCGACGTTCTCGAACACCTTGCGCATGCCTGGAAGCATGAACGCGATCGCGTCGAATCTTCCAGCGCGAGCGTGGCTGAGCAGCTACGGGCGATGACAACATCAGCGCAAGCTGGTCTCGCGCCCGATCGGGAATTGTTCTCCTCCGCCTACTGGCAGTTCCGTCGAAGCTTCGATGCCCGCTGGGGCGGCTTTGGAGGTGCGCCTAAGTTCCCGCGTCCCGTTGTTCTCAATTACCTGCTTCGTTTTTCCGTTGTTGAAAACAATTCCGAAGCGCTCGACATGGTCGTACAGACATTGCATAGGATGGCTCGGGGCGGCATGCACGACCATCTGGGCGGCGGTTTCCATCGCTATTCGGTCGACGAGCGCTGGTTCGTTCCGCATTTCGAGAAGATGCTGTATGATCAAGCCCAGCTCGCCATTTCGTACCTGGAGGGATACCAGACAACCGGCGACCAACACCTGGCTGACACCGCCCGCGCGATCTTCCGGTATGTCGCCCGCGATCTGACCGATTCCGAAGGCGGTTTCTACTCAGCCGAGGACGCCGACAGCCCCGATCCGGACAACCCGTCGCATTCGGGTGAAGGCGCGTTCTATATCTGGAAGAAATCTGAAATCGAATCGCTCCTCGGTCCAGAAACAGCCGCGCTTTTTTGCGAACGCTACGGAGTCGAGCCGGGCGGAAACGTAGATCACGATCCGCAGGGCGAGTTCACCGGCCGCAATATTTTGTACGAAGCAGCGCCAGGAATTAATCTCCAGCAGGCGTCCGAAAAACTATTCTCCGCGCGAGAGGAACGTCCTCGCCCGCACCTGGACAACAAAGTACTGACCGCCTGGAACGGGCTGATGATATCGGCTTTTGCAAAAGGATATATGGTCCTTGGCGACCCTAAATATCTAGATGCCGCTGAACGCGCCGCTTCATTCCTGCTCACCCGCATGTATGATGCGCAATCGGGCCAGCTCCTGCGACGCTATTGCGGAGGCGAAGCAGCCGTTCCTGCATTCCTGGACGACTACGCCTTTTTGGCCCAGTCCCTTCTGGACCTCTTTGAAGCTGGTTCCGAGCCGCGCTATTTGGAAGCTGCCGTCGATCTCGCGACGCGCGGCTTCCTCCGCTTTGAAGATCCGGACCAAGGCGGTTTTTTCAGTACGGAGCAGAATTCTCCCGATCTGTTGCTTCGCATTAAGGACGACTATGATGGCGCTGAACCCTCAGGAAACTCAATCGCAACCGATGTCTTGCTTCGCCTGAGCCATTTGACCGGCAATGACGAGTTTCGGCGCAGGGCAGAGAAGTCTCTGCATGCCTTCGTTCCTAAAATGAAAGCGCAGCCCACCATTGCTCCTCAAATGCTGGTCGCGCTTGGACGCTGGCTGGCCGAACCGGAGCAAGTTGTGATTCGCTGTCTGCAGATCAATCCCGAAGTTCATCGTATGCTTGCTGAATGCCGGAAGAAGTTTTCCCCGTTGAAGATGGTCGTCGCAATCCCTGACGCCTCAGCCGATGCTTTGCAGCGCACGGCTCCGTTTCTGGCTGGCCTGGAACGCAGGGGCAACGCTACTATCTACGAGTGCCGAAACTTCGTTTGTGAGCTGCCGAAAACAATCTGAACCCCTGCCGGGTCCGGCTAATGCGAATACCGAAGCCCGCGTCCCGGATAAAGCCCTTCCTGGATGTCGCTGTTCTTTACTACCCACACCCCATTGACCATCACGTATGGAATGCCTTCTGAGTATTGTGCTGGTCGCTCAAAGGTGGCCTTGTCGATTACGCGCTCTGGATCGAATACCGTTATGTCCGCATCGGCGCCCACTTGCAAACGCCCCTTATTCGGCAGGTTCAGGCATTGCGCCGGCATCAGGCTCATTTTCTTTAGTGCTTCCATCAACGAAAGCACGTGTTCCTCGCGCACATACTTCCCCAACACGCGGGCATAGGCGCCCGCTGCCCGCGGATGACCTTTGCCATGGCTCAAGATGCCGTCGCTTGCGATCATCACTGCCGGATCGGCCATCGCTTCCCTCACTACCTCCTCCGGAATGCTGTGGATAGCTACCATTCCGCCTTGCTTGCGATACTTTGCGAACGTTTCCGGAGTGAGCCGCTCGCCTGTTGCCGCCCACTGCAAATCTTTGTATGTGATGCCGCCATTGCGCTGCTGCCAACCCTCTGAAAAAATGGCGGAACTGATATCCGTCATCCCTGCCGTATAGGGATAAGCTTCGGTCGTGAAATCCAGATTGTGCTGTTGGGCGCCGTGAATCATCGCAAGCGCCAAGGATGTCTGCCGCAGTTCAGTGCTGGTTATATGAACAACGTGGAGCGGCGCTCCGGTGCTTGCGGCATCCCCCATCACTTCCTGCAACGCATCGATTCCTCCGGGTTCCACCGGCCCGGCGCTGCGCAGATGGACGTAAACCGGTACTTTCCGTAATGCGGCGAGTTGGAACACGCGAAATATCTCCCCGCGGCTCGCACCGGGAACATACGCGATTCCCATACCGATACCAAGCGCCCCCTCATCCAGGCCGCGCCGCAGCAGCGACAGGATTTCTTCCATTTGCTTCGGCGCCGCAACTGTATCCACGGCGCGGTCACGCGGCAGAAAAGTGCCCGAGTCGTGCATCACCGCAATGCGAACAGGAATGTGCCCAACCGTGGCCCCAAAGTTGATTAACGATTTGCCTTCGCGCTGCGCATACCAGGCATCCACCGGCGAGACGCCCACTTCCAGTTCCAGGGCAGTAGTCACGCCGTCGCGCGCTTTGAAGCCATAGTTCTCCGGAGTCTGTCCATGCTGGTGCAGATCGATGAAGCCGGCGGTGACAACCAGGCCGCGCGCATCCACAACCGCCTTTCCTGAAAGCGCTGTCTCGGAAACAGCCGCAATCTTGCCGCCTCGAATGCCCACGTCGCGCACTGCATCCAGCTTGGTCTCGGGGTCCATCACGCGGCCGCGTGAAATCACGACATCGTACTGTTGAGCCGCGGCTCCCATTGCAAAGGACAACAACAAGGCCGCCACATTGATTCGCATACGAGACGATTATAGGTACGGAACGCTTTTACCCTTACGGGACGTGCGAAACTTCATGAGATTTCCTGACGAGAATCCGGGCCACGAATGCACGCAAATACACACGAATTCGTGCTCTATTTGTGTTCATTCGTGTTCATCGGTGGCTACTCGCGCTGCCGTAGTTATTCTAAATAAATATGCTCAACCCGAGTATCTTCCGTGAATACGACATTCGCGGAATTGCCGAGCAGGAACTTCTCGACCCCGATGTGGAAGCATTGGGCCGCGGTCTGGCAACCTACCTGATTCGCCACAGCGGTCGAATCATTTGCCTGGGCCGCGATTGCAGGTTAAGCGGCGAGCGCCTGCATGCCGCCCTGCTCAGGGGCATGATCGCTGCTGGCGCTCACGTTTTGGACATCGGGATTGTTCCAACACCAGTCCTTTATTACGCGGCTGTCCATTACATCGCCGATGGCGCCGTGATGATAACCGGTAGCCACAATCCGCCCGAATACAACGGGTTCAAAACTGTTTGCGGCCCCGGCACCCTTCACGGCGCTGAGATTCAAAACGTTCACAAGTTGATTGCGAGCGCCGACTTTGAGTCGGGCGAGGGCTCGGTCAAGCAAGCGGACGCGGTTACCCCGTATATCGACGAGATCGCATCCCAGTTTCGATTTGAGCGCAAGGTAAGAGTCGTATTGGACGCTGGCAACGGCACCGCCGGACCCGTGGTTCATCACCTCTTCGACAAACTGAACGTTGATGCGAACGAGATGTTCTTCGATATGGATGGCACCTTCCCGAACCATCATCCCGATCCGACGGTTCTCTCCAATCTGCAGCATCTGCAAGCGGCCGTTCGCGATCAGAATGCGGAGCTTGGCATTGCCTTTGATGGCGATTCAGACCGTCTCGGTGCTGTCGATGAAAATGGCTCCGTCGTCTATGGCGACATGCTGCTTCTCATCTTCGGCCGCGAGATCCTATCGCGCAAACCCGGTTCTACCTTTATCGGAGAGGTGAAATGCTCGCAGGTGATGTATGACAAGCTGGCCGAGCTCGGCGGGAAACCGATCATGTACAAGACCGGGCATTCGCTGATCAAAGCCAAAATGCGTCAGGAGCATGCTGAGCTTGCGGGCGAAATGTCAGGCCACATGTTTTTCGCCGACCGCTACTACGGCTATGACGACGCGATCTACGCCGCCTGCCGCCTTATCGAGATCATTGCGAAATCGGGCCAGCCTCTCTCTCACCAGCTTGAGGGCATTCCGAAGCTTGTCTCCACGCCGGAACTGCGCATCGATTGCCCGGATGACACGAAATTCAAAGTTGTCCAGAAGGTCGCGGAGCACATTCGACAGCATCGTGCGATTGTGGATGTCGATGGCGTGCGAGTGCCCTTCGAACATGGATGGGGCCTCGTTCGTGCCTCGAACACCCAGCCCGTACTGGTCATGCGCTTCGAAGCCACCAACAATGATTGGCTGAACCGCTACAAGGACGAGATGGAGAAGGCTGTCGAACAGGCTAAGGAAGAAATAGCAGCTCAAGCTGTTTAACACGGAACTCGAACGTTGGCCTTCTCATGATTCAAAGAATTTGTCGACACCTGTTGCCGGTAACGGCGGCGCTTAGCCTGTGCTGGTGTCAGTCCATACAGCCGAAGCTGATCGATTGTCACGTACATCACAACGGCAGTAACGAATTTCTTGAAAAACTTGTGGCGAAGCTCGCGCCCCTGCAAGGAATGGCCATGCTCATTACCGCGCCAAAGGATTTGGATGCAGTCGTCAGTTTTATGAAGAGCCATCCCCATCGGCTCATCGGCCTGGGTGAGATTGAGCTTGACGCGCCCGATGCCCTCGACGCGATTGACCGTTTTCACAACGCCGGCTTCCGCGGTCTGGGTGAAATGTCGAAGCCTCAGTATGCATACGATGATCGCCGCTACTGGCCCATTTACGAGCGCGCCGAAAAGTATCGAATGATTATCTTGTTTCACACCGGAATCGTGAATCGAACCAATCCGCAGATTGCTGCCGACGTTAGCTCAGACCGCATGCGGGTAACTACGCTCGATCTGATCGCCCGGCGATTTCCAAAGTTGACCATCATCGGCGCGCATCTCGGCAATCCGGATTATGCTTGGGCCGCCGAAATCGGCCGTTGGAATCCGAACGTGTATTTTGACGTTTCCGGCTCAACACTGATCAAGAAACAGGCGGATTATCCGTTCTTCAAATCCATCTTTTGGTGGACTAGCGTGGCCAGCCCGCACACTCCTAAATCGAATACCACAGCTTTTGAGAAGCTCGTCTTTGGATCGGACGTTTTTGAAGGCGACCTCGACGAACTTGATCGCGAATTGGAGCGGTATCACCACATGCTGGATGAATGTGGTGTTCCTGCGGAGGCGCAGGCCAACATTTTCAGCGGGACCCTATGGCGTATCCTCAACCGCTAAGCGCAATCGCCCCCTGTAAACTGCAAGCGCAATCAATGGCAGGCGACGCTCCCCGGCACCTTTCATCATTAATGTAGGGGCGAGGGCGTGCATCGCCTTTCTCTACGGTTGGCTGCGGAAGCACAAGCGCGCTCTGATTAGTCGTATAATCGACCCAATTCGACAAGATTTGTTCGCAGTCGTTCTCCATCCTGCGCGCTTTTTAGCGTCGCTAAGAACTTCTTGGTGAAGTCCTGTTGCAGATGGAAATCCTGTGCTGCCTGCGACCTGTAGATCTCGTAAAAAACAAATGTATTCGGGTCGTCCTTTCGCGCCGTCAGGTAAAACGCCTCGACACCCGGTTCTGCCCGCACCAATGACAGATATTGGCGAGCGGCCTCGAGAAGCTCCGCCCGGCGCTCCGGCTGAATCTTTGCTTGAATCAGCATGATTACTTTTTCGTCCGTCATTTGCTCCTGCTCCTTCCGCTCGCGTTGGCCGTGAGGCGAGCAAGGGTACTTCCCATCACTGATCTGGGACCGTGCGCCGCAGCGTTCTCGGGGCAAATATAGCCACCGGACTAAAAATGGCGTCCGTGCCCTCCCGGAATGCTCAGCAAATATGGTTCCCGGAACTGGTAGATCTCCTACGCAAACGCTGGCATCGTGACACTTCCTTTGATGCACTTATTGCTTGGCCCGGTCAAATCGCCCAAGCCCCAGGCTTATCGTTTATAAAAGCGCACTGGCATCGTGCCAATGGAAGAGCTTATGGGTAATCTTCCATTCGCCGTTCACTCTGAGTAAGTTGAACACGTCGGAAGCACGGGCGTTGCCGCCCGCGAGTTTGCCTGACCAGCGCTGCACGTCCAGATGCACGATCGCAATCGTCTCAATAATCTCGATCCGTGCGAAGCGCGGTTCGAGATTCGGTGCCGGACCATTCCTGGTGATCCACTCGAACACGTGTTCAACAGAACCACTGTATTCGACCCCTTGGCAATATCCTGAGATGGTAGCGTCCGGGTGGAAGGCAGGACGCATGAGTTCACCGTCACCCGCGCGAGCTCCCGCAATGTAAAGATGCATCGTCCGAGTGATCGCGTCATGATCGACCAGATAGGCGTTGGCGGATGACTCCGGTTGGAACTGCCGGACTTCATCCCCAGGTATTCGGCCGGGATACTTCGTGCGTAACTGGTGCCACGCTTCGATCTCGTGCCTGAAGGCGAAAACGGTGTCCTGTTTCTGGTGCCCGCGGCGGTGGACCGGCATACCGTCCCTCGCCTCCCAGCGGCGCACGGTCCGCTCGCTGCGTTCGAGGTAGGCCGCTATCTGCTTCCACGACTCAAGCGTTTTCTGCGGCGTGTTCCGCTCAGACATACACAAGCCTCGCTGAAGAAATATATCACGATTGCGCATTGCTGTCCGAATTTGCGTGGCCGACTTTTACCAGCTTTGTCCGTTGACGCCCTCGTCTGCCAGACCCTACTGTTGTATCCATGGGAACCAGTAAATACCCGACTGAGTACGACGAAATCGTGAACACGATGCAAATGTACATCGATGGAAGCAAGCAGGGAAAAAGCGACCTAATGCGTCCCGCCTTTGATCCGCATGCCTCTTTCTTCGGCTACGCCGGCGAACAACTTGCCATTGGAACACCATTTCTCTTCGACTGGATCGACAAGAACGGCCCCGCTCCAAATATTCAAGCTCGGCTGGTGAGTGTCGACATTCTCGAATCCATCGCGGTCGTTCGCCTGGAGGTCGCTGGTTGGTCGGGCGCCTTGGCTGGTTCTGACGTACGCATGTCCGATCTCTTCACGCTCCTCAAAACGCCCAGTGGGTGGAAAATTATCCAAAAGGCGTTTCACTGGCACGCCTGAGAGCCAACTTTCGTTATGAAAGCTGTAGTTGGCGAGCTGGAACTACGGCGGCAAAGCGCAGAACGCTGGGTTCGGGGTCTTCAGTACCCTCACGATCACCACAGAAACCGAATTGAAAGGGCTCACCACAGGAATCCCGGCACTCTAACATCGGCGGAAGATATAGAGGGCAAGTCAATTTTTGGCTTTCAGCAGCACTGCCTGCCGCGAGATCTGTCCGGCTGTTTGCTGCTGAGTCTACAAGCAACAATATTTGAAATTAAAAGGAACATAGCACATGCTTAAGGTTTTTATTCTGTTTTTAACGGTCACTCCATGGCTGTTCGCCCAGGAGAGCGCTTCAGGGCATCACTGTAGAGCAGTAGGTGGGTCGATTCTGACTAATTTCGTCGACCCGACCGACACTCTTGGCACCGCGACTGGTGACTTCAAGGGCGGCCTTGGTGTACACGTCAACAGCGTGACAACTGGGCCAAACGGCGCCACTGTCTTGCACAACCATCACCATTGGGTGATCGAGGCAGGCGATACGATTCTGTCTGACGATGCTGATGCGACACTATTTCCGACACCTGTTCCGGGCCTGTTTGCAGGGAGTTACATTAACGGAATAAAGATTATCGGCGGAACGGGCCGCTTTGAAAATGCTTCCGGGAATCTGACATCAACCTACGGGGCCGTGGATCTCAACAAGGGCCAAGTCATCCTTCGCTATGCGGGCCATGTCTGCTTGGCTCCATCGGCAGCACTGCTATCCGATTCTCAGAGTCAGTGAGGTCAGGCTCCAGCGGGTACCAGGTGTCGCTCGTAGCAGCAGGACCTTGAACGTGAACACCCCGCCCACGACAAGACAGGATGCGAATAGGATTCGCTCTGTTGGTCACGGCTGCCGCGCGTAACCGTCGAAGACGGGAATTAGGTGAGGTTTTGAGGTGATCGAGCGCGAGAAGCTGCGCGAGGCTGGACATATGGGCCCGACGGGAGTAGGGAATCTGCCAAGGCCGATGGAGCGCGGCGGGTGCGAGTGCGCGGCTGGGTTCATTAGGCTTCATGTTCGAGATCCCCGTTCTCATCAATAGCTGATCGCATGAGTTGTCGTGTGCGCGACTGGCGGCGTGTACACCGATATGTTCCGCTCAATTAGATACCCTCCCGAATTCGGTTCGCACGACTAACCAGTCCTGCAATGTGCAAACGCGCAATGCAAATCGGGCCGATACTCGATTGCGGCTGACGCGCGCTGCGGAGGAGCTTTCCGTGATACAGTTGACCCGGAGCGAAGGACTTAACATCGCTTCGGAGGAAAAATCATGAAGAAGGTATTGATCTCTTTTGCAGCCGCACTCACGGCTGTGTTTCTCGCCTGGTCACAGACAAACGGCGACCACGCCAAAAAGGGCCGGCTAGAAGGCACATGGGAAATGATTTCCGGACAGCAATGGCCCAAAGGTACACGAGATATCAAGATAATTTCGGGAAGGCACTTCGTTTGGGTTGCTTACGAGACACAAAAAGGGAAGCCCCTTTATACAGGCGGTGGAACTTACTTTCTGAATGGAGCTTCCTATACCGAGCACGTTGACTTCATGAGTGATGAAATCTCCCGGGGTATCGTAGGTAAGGACCAATCATTTACCTTGCAAGTAAATGGCGATACACTCACGCAAACAGGCGCTCTCTCGAACGGACAGAGTTTGTCGGAAACTTGGAGGCGCGTTAACTGACTCCGTTACACCTTCATGTCCGGCTTTTTCGCTACTGATCTGATGCGTTCTACCTGAGGATATGTGGCTTATGGCAGACTGGTTCGCGCGCCCCATCCTACACGTCAAGGACGTCGATGCGTCGCTTCGTTTTTACGTGAACCTGCTTGGCTTCACCAGCCCATGGCGCTACGACGAGGAAGGCAGAGCGCGAGCCGCACAGGTAGATCGGCAGGGCTGTGCTCTCATCCTGGCCAACAACCTGGCCCCGGCGAAGATTGGCAAGGGAGTGATCTTCATTTCCCTGAACGTCGAGCCCGCGACGCCCGAGGCCGCGACCGCCGCGTTGCACGTGCTACGCGCGGAACTTGAGGCCAAGGGCGTTCCAGTCAAGGAGGGTTCATGGGGCTATCGGCTCCTGGTGCTCGATGATCTCGACGGCAATCAACTCCTCTTCAATTATCCGAGCGAGGCTGCGTTCGCCGGGATTGCTGGAGATGAAGATGATGTCCGAGTCTCACAAAGATAAGCTTCGAGACAAACCAGATAAGCCGCCACTTGGCCGATTCGTCGCCGTGTCGGAGCTTGGAGCACGAGAAATCAATTCCCGGAACTGTCTTCAGAGCTCCTGAGCGCTCAGCGATTATGCCCAGTAAGACCGAGTTGCAGCTGAAGACTCCGGAACCGCGGATCCGATCGGATGTTATCCCAGAAGGGGTCAATGTGCAGCCATGCAATTTCCCAGTTGCGCTCCTCAACTGCGCGTTCGAGGCATTTTAGTGTCTCATCGGTTTCACCAAGGGCGGAGTGCACGGCAGCAGAGTAGATGGCCGGAACGTATCTTTCGCTACTTACTTGCTGTAATTTGGCCAGAACCTCCCTGGCTTGCTCCAACTGCCCAGCTCGCGCATAAACAAATCCCAAGCCCGCATACCGCCACATGCTGTCGCCAATTTCTGCTGCGTGGCGCAGGGCAAGAATGGCGTGCCCGTAATCGCCCTGGTAGCCGTACGAAAGCCCCAGGTAGTAATGCGCCACCCAATAGCCCGAATGCAGTGCGGCCGCGCTTCGAAAACCTTCAACCGCCTCATCAAACAAATGCGCCCAATAAACAGGCCAGACGGCAGTAGTGTTAATGCTGGCCGAGAAAGGATCGAGTTCCTGGGCGATTTTCATGGCAGCGCGGGCCTCCGGCAGCCGCATTGTCAAACCCAGCGTAAAGCCGAGCCACTGGTGTGCGGAAGCGTAGCCCGGATTCAGGTCGAGCGCCCGTCGAAGTGCCTCTTCCGCCTCACGAAACTTCCAATCGAATAGCAACAGGCTGAATCCACGAGACGCGTGCGCCTCGCCAAGCGCGGGATCAATCTGCAATGCCATCTCCTGCGCCGCTTTCGCTCTGGTGCGAGCTTGTCGCGCATCGGTATCGCCGTAGATTGCGAGCATCGATATACAATCCGCGAGTCCCGTGTAGGCCCGGGCATAACTTGGATCCGTTTCAACTGCCTGCTCAAAATACTCCAGCGCCTGTCGCATGCCCTCGATTGTTCTCTTATTCCAGCAGTGCCGGCCCCTTAGGTATAGCTGATACGCGTCCGGGTCCTCTGTATAGTGTCGAGTAAGTCGTACCTGCTCGTTCTCGGTAAATCGCACCCGCAAGCGTCCCGAAATTTCCGTAGAGATATCGTCTTCAATCGTGAAGATATCCGCCATTTGCCGCTTATATTGTTGCCCCCACAACTGCGACCCGTCACCCACTCTGACGAGTTCTGCGGCTATAATCAGGATGTCTCCTCGCTGGAAGATCCTTCCGGTGAGAACCGCGCTCACCCCCAAATTGCGCCCAATCTCTATCGGATCGATGTCTTTGCCTTTGTGCCGAAAGACCGTACTTCGGGCAACCACTCTCAAAGCTCTGAGCTGGGCAAGGTTGTTGATCAGAGTTTCTGTGATACCGTCGGCGAGGTACTCCGCATCGGGTGAATTTGAAGAGGTGAAGAACGGCAGGACAGCCAGTGATTCCACGTTGGCGCTAGCGGCACTTTTTTTAAGGTTCTTGTTGGGTTTGCGCTCACCGAAGCAATCGCGCAGTACGAGTGCTAGATCGTGCGCCGATTGCGGCCGTTCGCGCGGGTTCTTTGCCAGACAATGCGTAATCCAGCGGTCAAGCTCCGGCGGAACGTCTTTCGCATATTCAGTTACACGGCGCGGCTCTTCATTGAGGGTCGCGGCCAACGTCGATGCGGCTGTCGAGCCTTGAAAAGCTCTCCGGCCTGTGAGCATTTCGTAAAGAACGCATCCGAACGAGAACATGTCCGTCGCGGCGGTCACAGGTTCCGCACAAGCTTGCTCGGGCGCCATGTAACCAACGGTTCCCATTACAAGGTGCATATCGGAAAGTGTTGAAGCAAGAACTCCGGCGCCATCCTGAAAAGCGTGTTTGAATTGGGCTAAGCCAAAGTCAAGAATCTTTACGCCATGGCGAGCGGTCAGGAAAATGTTTTCGGGCTTCAGGTCCCGATGAATGATGCTAGCCGCATGCGCGGCTCCAAGGCCGTCCGCGACGGAGGCTCCGATTTCGACGGCTCGCTCCCAACTGAGCGGCGAGCGCTCAATTTCCTTCCGAATTGTTTGGCCTTCGAGCAGTTCAGTGACGAGAAAAAATGGCGGGAGCTGCAGTTCGGCATCGTAGATAGACACAATATTGGGATGGGAAAGGGCCGCTATCGCTTTCGCTTCAGTGCGGAAACGCGCCAGCAGCCGACCGTCGAGAGCCAGCCGCTCGTTCAGAACCTTAACGGCAACATCGCGATCCAGCCGCGTGTCGCGTCCCCGATAGACCTCGCCCATGCCTCCGGCACCGATCAACGCGACGATCTCGTAGGGTCCGAGACGCGTAGTAGGGTCAAGGGGCATGCCAGCACCGGATACGATTCTACTCAACGTGTCTTCTCGGACGCTCAGCCTGGCGGGCCCATGGGGGTGGACAGATAAAGATCCTTTTCGTATACCGCGGATAGAATAGTTTCCGTACAATAGCGGGAGGAATTGGGTATGAGAAAAGCCGTTCTCTCTCTGCTAGTGTCCGGGGTGATTCTGACGGCCGACGCTCCGGGCATCAGGCCGAGAGCAGATGCCGGAAGCTACCCCGCACACCAGGAAAACGCAGACTTTTCGATTGGTGCCGTTCTGCTCGCGCCGGAGCAGGTTAAGAAAATGTTCAAGGCAGACTTGAACCACGGCTACGTCGTGATTGAAGTCGGTGTTTTTCCGGCCCCCGGTAAGGATGTTGACCTTTATCCGGACGACTTCACGCTGTCTGTGGGTGAGAAATCTACGGGGCTGCGGCCGGTTTCGGCCGACACTATTGCGGAAGTCCTGGCGGGCAAGCAGGAACCGCGGCGCGCTAGCGGGCCGCACGACATCAATACTTCGGCCGGTGTGTCGATCGGACACGCGTCCTATCCGGACCCGGTGACCGGACGCAGAACGAGTGGGACGGTTACCGAAACCGATGCGGGAGTGGGAGTTGGAGGACCGGCGCCTGTCCCTTGCCGCGGGTACGATTGCGATTCGACTTGGCCGGCTCCGCCTGTGACGCAGCCATCCCCGACCCAAACTGCCAATGTTCTCTCGCAGGATCTTTGGGAGAAGTCGCTGCCCGATGGAAAGACAGTGCATCCGGTCGCTGGCTATTTGTATTTTCCGAAACCGTCGCGAAAAGCCAAGGACGCCAGTTGGGAATTGCGCTACGAGAATGCGGATGGCAAGACCCGGCTGCCGCTACCGCGGTGAATTCGGCAAATTCTCCCGCCTGCTAAAATCGCGAGCGTGCCTGCAAAAGCATCAACCGCGCCTTCGCTTCAGGATCACCTCAAGCAATTGATCCGCGAAGTCCCCGATTTTCCCAAGCCCGGCATCAACTTCTACGACATCACCACTCTTCTGAAGGATAAGGATGGCTTCCGCGAGACCGTCGATGCCTTGCAGGAGCACTATCGGAAAACCCCCATCGATGTTGTCGTCGGCATTGAGGCCCGCGGCTACTTCTTTGCGCCCGCTATGGCCCGTGCGCTGGGGGCCGGCTTCGTTCCTGTTAGAAAGCCAAAGAAACTGCCATGTGTTGTCAAAAGCGTCGAGTATGACCTCGAATACGGCACTGACCAGTTGGAGATACATGCCGATTCGATTGATCCGGGGCAGAATGTGCTTATCATCGACGACGTACTGGCGACCGGTGGGACCGCCGCAGCCGTAACCCGGCTGGTCGGCCTGCTCGATGGCCGCGTTGCCGGACTGGGATTCGTAATTGAACTTGCTTTCTTAAACGGCCGCCAGAAACTCGCCGGCTACGACGTCTTCTCGCTGATTCAGTACTGAGCTTGTGCGGGTTACTGTTCCGTCGCTTGCCAAGCTCAACCTCGATCTCCGCGTTCTACACAAACGCCCGGATGGCTTCCACGAGCTACGGACGATTTTTCAGACCATCAGCCTGAAAGACACCCTCGCCATCGAATTCGATTTTGCGAAACGAACCCAAATCGACCTAAGTAGTTCTATCGACATCGAAGACAATCTGGTAGTTCGTTCCGCAAAATTGGTGCTCGACCACTTGCGGATCAAAGCCCGAGTTCGTTTCGCATTATTCAAACGCATTCCCATGGGTGCCGGTTTGGGGGGCGGTTCCAGCAATGCCGCCGCCGTCCTTATCGCCCTTCCGGCATTGGCCGGCAAGCGGATTCCGGCAGCGGAGCGAGTTCGTTTGGCAGAATCGCTGGGCAGCGATGTTCCCTTCTTCCTGCACGGCGGTACCGCGATCGGCTTCGGCCGCGGTACCGAACTCTATCCAGTGCCTGATCAGCCGGCCCGTCCGGCGCTGGTGGTCTCAACCGGAGTCCACGTCTCAACGGCTGAGGCTTACCGGGGGCTGCAGAGAGATGTTACCGGCTCGTTGACTTCACAGGCAGAGTCCTTTATCCTGAGAGAGTTTCAGACCATTGCCTGGACCCTGGACGATTCCAGTCTGGATCATTTCCCGTTAAAGAACGATTTTGAAGAAGCCGTTTTCGGAATGCATCGAGAACTGTCTGCCGTCGCGCGGAAGCTGCGGCGGTTCGGCGCAAAGCCGGCCCAAATGACGGGGAGCGGGTCGGCCATTTTCGGGATTTTCGGGACGGCTGCTGAGGCCCAGGCGGCAGCGTTGAAGTTCCGGGCCGGGACGGCTTTTCCAGTTCGTTTCGTCTCACGGCGGCAATATCGGAACCTTTGGCATCGCGCCTTAGGCCCTGCTGCCGGCGCAAGCTGTTTTCCTAGTAGGAGACCTTAAAGGATGTCCGCCCCGGTACGATCATTGTTTACTGATTTCAAGGTATTTAGCGGCACGGCCAACCCGGCTCTGGCCGCTGAAATCTGCGAATGCCTCCAGTGTCCACTCGGCGAGGCGATGATCCGGCGTTTTGCCGATGGCGAGACGCACTTGCAAATTCAGGAGAACGTTCGCGGCGCCGACGTTTTCCTGGTTCAGCCCACATCCACTCCGGTCGATCATCACCTCATGGAACTGCTGCTGATGATCGACGCCTTTAAACGCGCCAGTGCGGAGCGCATCACCGCAGTGTTACCCTATTATGGGTACGCGAGACAGGACCGCAAGGACCGTCCGCGTATGCCGATTTCCGCGAAGCTGGTTGCCAGTCTGCTGGAAAGGGCGGGGGCGAGCCGGGTTTTGGCGCTCGATCTGCACGCCGCTCAGATCCAGGGTTTCTTCGACATTCCTGTCGATCACCTGTTTTCCGCTCCGGTGATGGTTGAATACTTTGAGCAGCGCTTTGAGCGGGGTGCGCTGATAGTTGTGTCGCCGGATGCAGGCGGTGTTGAGCGCGCGCGTTCATTTGCCAAGAAGCTGAATGCGCCTCTGGCGATTATCGACAAGCGGCGAACGGATGTGAACGTAGCGGAAGTGATGAACATTATCGGCGAGGTTCGCGGGAAAGATTGTTTAATGGTGGATGATCTGGTGGATACCGCCGGGACATTGGTAAAAGGCGTGGAAGCGCTTCTTGATCAGGGTGCAAAGAGTGTAACGGCCTGTGCGACGCATGCGGTTCTTTCGGGTCCCGCAGTGGAACGTATTTGCGCCTCGCCGCTTAAGGAACTGGTGGTTACAAATTCCATACCGCTGGAGCCCAGTGCCGCGGCCTGTTGCAAAATCCGGGTGCTTTCGGTAGCGCCGCTGCTGGCGCGCGCCATCCAGTCGATTCACGAAGGTGGTTCGGTTAGTACGCTGTTTATATAGGTGAAGAATGAGGAAGGATATTACAATCGCCGCTGAGTCCCGTGACTCGCGCGGCAAAAACGAAGCGCGCCGTCTGCGCGCTAGCGGCTCTATGCCAGCCGTACTCTACGGCGGCCCCGATGGCGCCGCTCCGGTTGCCGTCAGCCCGAAAGAAGTGACCAGAATTCTTAACAGCAAAACCGGCCACAATACGATTTTCAATTTGAGCGTTACGGGCAAGGAAAACACGCCGGTTATGATCATCGACTGGCAGTACGATCCCATCAAGGACTCGCTGCTGCACGTCGACATGAAGCGGATTGACCTCAGTAAGCGCATCACGGTCAAAGTGCCGGTCGTCACGCAGGGTGATCCGAAGGGCGTAAAACTGCAGGGCGGTATTCACGAGATAATTACGCGCGAAGTAGAAATTGAGTGCCTGCCGGAAGACATACCCGAGCAGTTCGTCATAAATGTCAGCGAGTTATCGATTGGCGAGAGCGTGCGTGCCGCGGAAATTCCCATGCTGGGTTCCATGAAGCTGTTGAGCCCGTCGGACGCGGTCATTTCGCACGTTGTTTCCCTGCGAGCCGAGGAGGCGCCTGCTGCTGAGGCCGCCGTTGAGGCCGCTCCTGCTGCTGCTGAGCCGGAAGTCATCAAGAAGGGCAAGAAAGAAGAAGAGGCCCCAGAGCCTGCTGCTAAGAAAAAATAAGGCATGCTCGATGAACCGCGACCGGAGGAAGCGGTTTTCTGTATCGCGGGGCTGGGCAATCCGGGAATCCGCTACGCGGCGACGCCTCACAGTATGGGTTTCCTGGTAGTGGATGAGTTAGCGAGGCGTTACGCGATTCGAGTATCGAAGACCGAAAGCGCCGCGCTGACAGGTGGCGGCCAGATCCGGAATCAAACCGTGGTTCTGGTAAAGCCGCAAACCTTCATGAATAACTCAGGTGCGGCCATCGGCCCGTTGCTGAAATACCGTAACCTGACCAGTCATGATTTGATTGTGGTTTATGACGAACTGGATCTTCCCTGGACCGCGCTGCGGATCAAGAAGAATGGTTCGGCGGCTGGACATAATGGTGTCAAGTCGATTATCGCCGCTCTGAAGACGGATGTCTTCGTTCGGGTGCGGGTGGGTATACGCCCGGACCATCCGATTGATGCGACGCAGTATGTTCTTGCTCCGTTCGAGCGGGAACTGAGAAGTGAGGTGGACGAAATGGTGTCGTATACCGCTGACGCCGTTGAAGCCATCGTTGCCGAAGGCGCCACTAGGGCCATGGCGAAATTTAATCGCCGCGCTCGAGGCATACAAGAAGAGGAAAAATGAGAACTTACGAACAGTTGTTCATCGTTCGACCGGACGCTACCGATGAAGAAGTGGATCCGCTGATCGAACAGTTGAAGAACGTGGTCACCCACGCGGGCGGCACAATCGAGAAAACAGAAAAATGGGGCGTGCGCAAGCTCGCCTACAAGGTCTTAAAGTACAACGAAGGGCAGTATGTCCTTTTGCAGTTCAACGCAAATCCGGAAACAGTGAGGGAAACTGAGCGCCGGTTGCGGGTGGCCGATCTTGTGATGAAGTACCTGACTGTCCGGATCGACGAGAAGCTGAAGCGCATTGATAAGCGGCGAAAGGCTCGTGAGAAACGGGCGGCAAGAAGGCCGGTAGCAGCACCGCAGGCGCCGGCAATCGCGTCGCCTTTGTTGCCGCATGAAGCGCCCGCTCCCGTACCTGGTGCTCCGACCGCAGCGCCCGAGAACCCGGCGGAGAACACAGAGTAACAACCGGAGGCAAGAAGGAGAATTACTATGCCAGAACAAAGAAGCGGCCGTCCCATTGCGGCCTCACAAAGGCCCACCGGCGGCGACAAAGCAATCGCGACAGGCAAGAAGCAATATTTCCGGCGCAAGAAGGTTTGCCGATTCTGTGTCGATAAGGTGGACGATATCAATTACAAAGATGTCAGGCTGCTTTCCGGCTTCCTGTCGGAGCGCGGCAAAATCACCCCGCGGCGTATCTCGGGGGTCTGCACTCCGCATCAGAAACGTTTGAGCGAAGCCATCAAACAAGCCCGCAACATAGCCTTGGTGCCGTTCGCTTCCAGAGTATAAGCAGAGGGAAAATGGAAGTCATATTACGAGAAGATGTTGAGAAAGTAGGCGCCCGCGGCTCGGTCGTCAAGGTTGCTGACGGTTATGCGCGCAATTTCCTGCTGCCGAAGCGCCTGGCGGTTTCCGCCAGCGAGGCCAACAAGAAAATTGTCGAGCAGGAGCGCGAAGCCTATCTTCGCCGCGAAGCAAAAGTGAAGGGCGAATCGGAAGATCTCGCCAAGTTAATGGCAAACGTGACCGTTACGTTTCACCAGAGAGTGGGCGAGAACAACCAGCTATTCGGTTCGGTCACCGCGAAGGATATCGCGGACGCCCTCGAAGCGCAGAAGTTCCACGTTGAGCGGCGCAGGATTCAGCTCGATGAACCCATCCGCACGCTTGGGGAGCATAAGGTTTCACTGCGATTACATCGCGACGTAACAACTGACATCACCGTGGTGGTTGAACCCGAACAGTAGTAACTGGCACGGTGTTCCTCGATCCTGACAAATTGCTCGAATCGAATCCGGCTGAGGTGCTGGACGCGGCTGCCCGCGGCCATCTCGGCCTGGATCACCGCTTCCTGCATGCAATTCTCGATCGGCCGGCGGAATCCCTGGCGGCGGTCATCGCCTTCGGAGAGCGGGACCGCAATAAAGACCCGGTTGACTTAGCGCCTGACCTGATTGCATTCTTTCGGCATTGGAAGTCGTCCGAAGGCGCGCCGTTTCTGGTCCGTTACCTCAAAGAGGATCCCGAAAATGTACCCGATGAGGCGATGGAAACGCTGGTCGAGATCGGCCGGCCTGCGCTCGAACCGCTACTTGCGCTATACGGGGAGCTTGACGAATCCGAGGGCGGGGAAGTCGCGTTTATTCTCGCCAACCTGCGAATCCGCGATGACAGGATTCTAAAGCTCCTGTTAGACCGGCTGGACTACGATTTCTCGGATACTGTTTTGCTTTTGAACATATATGGCGATCCGGCCGCCATTGAAGCCATTGAGAGATTGGCAGCGAATCTTTCTGACAGCGACGCCGAACTGCAAGCCGAAGCCGCCGATGCGATTCGCGCGCTCAAACAGAATGCTGCCCAACCGGCGGCACTCTCCGCCGAAGAAGCTTTCGATATCTGGACGCTTTATCCGGACAGGGCCGATCTGCCGGTCGACATGCTCGATGAAGATGAGCGGACCCAGTTGCTCGACCACCCAATCGTTTCGATCCGCGCAGCCGCCGCCAATTCTTTCTTCAATCGCGAACTGACTCCCGAGCAGCGCAATAAGCTGCTGCAGCTTGCGCAAGCCGATCAGTCGGACATCGTGCGCGCGCGGGCGTGGGAGGCACTGGTCGATTCTACCGGACAGCCGCAGGTGTCCGAAGCCATGCTGGGTGCGCTGCGGAATGGTGGTTTATCGGACGAGGAGCGCGGCGGTCTGCTGGTGGGGTTATCGGCGGAGGCCGATCGAAACGAGGTTCGCGCGGCCATCATCGACCTATACGATTCGCCGGAAGGCCGCGCAAAAGCACTCGAGGCCATGTGGCGGTCGATGCACCCGAGTTTCCGCGATTACTTCCCGAAGCACTTAGACGATCCGGACCTGGAAGTGCGCCGCGGCGCTGTCTGGGGCGTAGGCTATTACGGCCTGAAGAGCGAACTGGATCGGATTCGAAAGCTGTTCGATAACGAGGACCTGCGATCGGACGCTATTTTTGCGTACGCGCTGGCACTTCCAGGCGAAGTTTCACGAGGACGCATAAAAGGGCTGCTGGCTCGTATTGAAAAGGAAGCGCATGGCCTGTCGGAAATAGAAGAGGATCTGGTGAAGGCGGCGCTGGATGAACGCCTGGTGCTGGCCGGCAAAGAGCCGTTATTTCGTCAGCAGGAAGATTAGGATGGCTTCGCGTCTCAACCTTCTGTTCCAAACCGCGCCCAGGCAGTTTCTGGAGAGGACCGTCCTTTTCACGGATGAACTGTCCTCGCCTGCTTCTCTTTCACTCACGCGAAACCGCATTGCGCATCACGTGGACATTCAGCCGCTGAACGAGCGGGCGACCGCGCGAGTTTTGAGTGGTCTGCACCAGTATTCCGATACGCCGCTGACAAGCTACTTTGTCCCGCCGGATATCTCGATTCTGATTCCGAGGGACGACCCGCCGTACCGTTTTGTCTTTGTCCCCGAATTCAATAGCTGCCGGATACTGCTGCGCGCCGAAGGCGAGAAGCTGCTTCGAGTGGACTGCGAACGCAATCTGGGGGGGCCCATGCCGCCGCCGGAATCGAGGCCTGACGCTCCGTATCTGGATTCGTTCGCTTACTGGGACCACACCACGGATGATCTAGTAGGCCGAATCCGCGCGACCGCAGTGCTGGTGAAGGAGCCAGACCAACCCTGGACGATATTCATGCAGCAGATCGTCGGCACGCCTGGATTCGAGCTTGTGCGGCGTTTGGAAACACGAGCGCTTCGATACTGAGTTAACGCGCCCGGTTATAGGCACGATTGAAAAATTCGATTGCCGCGCCGGCCCCATTGCCTCTACGCTGTTAACGTAACCAGCCAACAATGAATCCGCAAGAAGTTTTAGACCTAGCAAAGAGTAAGGAAGCCAGGCAGCTTGATCTCCGCTTCAGCGACATTCCGGGACTGCAGCACCATATAACGTACCCGATCACCGAATTGAGCCTTGATTCCTTCGAGAACGGATTCGGCATCGATGGCTCGAGCATCCGGGGTTGGGCGGCCATCAACGAAAGCGACATGCTGCTGATTCCCGATCCGGGGACGGCGTTCATCGATCCGTTCTACGAGATTCCAACACTGGTCATGCTCGGCAACGTTCGCGATCCTCTGACCAGGCAGAGCTACGAGCGCGATCCGCGCTGGATTGCTCAAAAAGCCGAGGCTTACTTAAAAAACACCGAGATTGGCGACACAGCGTATTTCGGCGCCGAAGCTGAGTTTTTTATTTTCGATAACATCCGCTTTGATCAGAATGCGCACTCCGGCTTTTACTTCATCGATGCCGAAGAAGGCCGCTGGAACTCGGGGCGCGAAGAGAACAACCTGGGATACCGTCCGCGCTACAAGGAAGGCTACTTCCCCGTCCCGCCCACCGATCATTATCAAAATTTGCGGGCCGAAATGGTGGAAACCATGCAGCAGTGCGGTATCGTGATCGAGTGTCATCATCACGAAGTTGCTACTGCCGGGCAGTGCGAGATCGACCAGCGCTTCGACACGCTTGTGAAGTCAGCCGACAACATGATGCTCTACAAGTACATCGTCCGCAATGTCGCTGATCAGAACGGAAAGACCGCGACCTTCATGCCGAAGCCGCTGTTCGGCGATAACGGCAGCGGGATGCATACCCATCAGAGTATCTGGAAAGGCGGCAAGCCCTTATTTGCGGGCGAAGGTTATGCGGGGCTTAGCCAGACTGCGCTCTGGTACATCGGGGGGTTGCTGAAACATGCGCGCGCGCTTTCAGCCGTCATTGCGCCCACTACGAACAGCTACAAGCGGTTGGTGCCTGGCTATGAGGCTCCGGTAAATCTGGCGTACTCGCGGCGGAATCGGTCCGCGGCCTGCCGCATCCCCATGTATTCCGCCAGTCCCAAGGCGAAGCGCGTCGAATTCAGGCCGCCTGATCCTGCCGCGAACCCGTATCTGGCTTTCGCCGCCATGCTGATGGCCGGACTGGATGGCGTTTTGAACAAGATTGAACCCGGCGAACCGCTTGATAAGGATATTTACGATCTCTCTCCGGAAGAAATGAAAACAGTGCCTTCTATGCCTGCATCGCTGGACGAAGCATTAACGTGCCTGGAGGAGGATCACGAGTTCCTGTTGAGAGGCGAAGTCTTTTCAGAAGATCTGATTGAGACGTACATCGCTTACAAACGCAAGAATGAGTCGGATGCCGTTCGCCTGCGCCCGCATCCGTATGAGTTTTCGTTGTACTACGACATTTAATGGACGGTGCGTTTCAAAGTCCAGATATTGCCGGTGAGATCGCCGAGGCCGATGACGATCCTATTGCGAGCGACATCGATCTCAAGTACACCTGTTCCGATGTTGCTCATGTTCAAGCGGGAATTATGGAAGTGATAGACCGGGAAAGGAACACCCTCCGGCCGCTTGCTTCGGCTTTCTAAGCGCTGAGCCCAGAGACAGAGATTGCCATCTCGATCGGATACAAAGTAGATCAGATCGCCGTTGGGCGACCAGCGGGGCTTGTCGTCCCACGGACTCTGATGATTGATGGCGATCCAGCGGTCAGCCTCCGGCCTTCCACTTTCGAGCGGTACTACAAAAATCCGGCAATCCGCGTCCGATTGGTAGGGGCATCCAATCAAAGACACCGCACGTCCCTCTGGCGAAAATTCTGCCTGGAACAGCGCATAACCCGGCTTCTGCAAGAACAAAGAATCGCGCCGGGATGACCTGTTATAGACGTAAATGCTTGCCGGTTGGGTGTCCCTCTCAAAAAGCAGGCGCTTGTTATCTGGCGACCAATCATCAACACCGGTACTATTGGAGATTATCTCCGCGGGCCGGCTGCCGGTTCGGCCTTCGTAGACCCGGCGATTGTCCGTAAGATACGCGAGGAGGGTTCCGTCGCGCGAAATGTGTGGAAAATATTGAACCGGTTGGGCGTCGGATACGGCCGTTTCCTTCCCGGTCGAAAGATCCTTTAGCCGCACCTGAAATCTGGATGGCTCTCCGGAAGTTGGCCCATCAGCTTTGGCATGCGTATTTCTGACAAACGCAAGTATTCGGCCGTCCATAGAGATGGAAGGCTGCGTCTCGGCAGGGCCGGAAGTAATCTTCTTTGGTTCTTCTATAACAGCGCCGCTGTCGCTATCTGCCGGAAGGCTCCAAACGGACTGAACCAGATTTAGGCTGGCGAAGATCAGGGTGCCGGCCGCTGTCAACAGAGGCTCAGACTCAACCGTCGTACCGGAGGTCAAGCGTTCCGCGCGCCCTGCTATGTGCCCATCATCGGAGATCGGCATACGCCACACATTCACACCGTCGCCGTAGACTGCCGAAAAAAGGATGGAACTGTTCGTCCACTGCGACAAACGAGGAAGCCGGTTCGTTCCGATGGAGAAACCCTGCTGTTCAAGTGCGCGAAAAATGCCGGTTTGCCGCGAACGCGCGCCGTTGATGGAAACGACGTACCAATCCCGTGGATTCGAGTCCCACTGAACATAGGCAAGCAGGTGCTTGCTGTCCGGACTCCAAACAGGGTTCACCGCGTGATGGAGATCCGCCGCGAGGCGGCGTGTCTGACCACCCTTTGAAGGTACAACGTAGAGTTCGCCGAATTCACCGCCCGTTAGAACCGAGCTGCTGTGAAAGCCCGCCCAAAATGCGATCCATCTGCCGTCGGGTGAAAAGCGCGGATTCCAACCCCCTGCCGCTAAGCGATTCGCTTCGCCGCCGATGGTGGAAATCGCATAAATGCCGCCGCCATCTCTGGCTGAGCGAAAGACGATCTTACTGCCATCGGGCGAGAAGGAGGGCTGGTTCGCTTCGGCATCGAAATGCGTCAGTTGTACCGCGGTGCCGTCCGCTTGCAACTGTTGCACCCAGATATTCAGATTGCGGCCGTCAGCGCGATCGGAGGCGTAGGCGAGTAGTTTGCCATCGGGGGAAACCGCCGGGTCCATGGTCAGACCGGCATCGTTAGTCAACTGGACCAGTTCTGTCTGGCCTGGCTGCGGTATATGCCAGAACCAGAGGCCGACGGCTACCAGCGCCGCCACGGCGAGCATGCCGACTGGCACGACTACGCGGAGAGGGAAGACTCTGATCTTTGCGGCCCGAGCCACGGCGACCGGCTCAGGCGGCAGAGGTACACGATTGCCATTGACGAAATCTACCGGCGCGATGAACCGATAGCCTCGCCTAGCCTGAGTCTCTATGAAGCGAGGGTTTTCCGCCGAATCCCCCAGCGCGTTTCGAAGCTTGGCAACGGCCGCGTTTAGGCTGTGATCGAAATCGACGAACGTGTCGGCAGGCCAGAGCGATTGCCTGAGCCTCTCTCGGGAGACCGTCTGGCCAGGATGCTCCAACAAGAGAGTTAACAGGCGGAGCGGCTGTCCCTGCAGCTTGAGCTTGCGCCCGTTCTTCGCTAGGTCGCCAGCGCTTAGGTCCAGCGCAAACAGCCCGAAGCGCACAAGTTGCGGCGTGACAGGTATCATCTCGCCATTTCGAGCAAGTGTAGCATGCGTTGAACCGGGCGCTGGCAGATGACTCGCGCTGAAATGTCATTTGCTTTCAATGAGTAACTAGATGATCCTCCGCTGTTGCGCAGATGCGCCGCCGGGTATGGAGGCAGGCGGCCGATGCCGCGATACTCACCTCATCGTTTTCGCAGGAGCCGGCAGGGATGAGGATAACAAGAGCATGCGTTATAGGAATACTGGCGGCCATCATCGGTTCCTCAGTATTCGCGGAGGCTCCGGATGGCTGCTCCGAGGCGAAGATTACCGTTTCGGTTTACAATCTCGCGCGTGTGCCGCGGGGGACTTTGGCGCATTCCGAACGGCTCGCGACCGAGATTTTCAAGAGCGCTGGCATCACAACCGAATGGACCACGGTACCTGTTTGGGATGGAACCGACCTGCTCACTGACTTCAGCGCGAGTCCGGCGAACGGATGTACCGAACCGCTTCATTCAGACACTGTGCGCGTACAGATTCTTCCGTACGCACCACCCGGCTTTTCGATCCAGGCGCTGGGGTATTCATTGCCATGCGCGGAGCGCGGAATCCAGGTCACTATCTACGCGGACCGGGTTGAGGCCGTGAGTCAACATAGTTTGGCGGCCTTCTACCGGGTATTGGGCCACGCGCTTGCACACGAAGTCGGTCACGTGCTCTTACGGTCATCCGTGCATGAGAGCGACGGGATTATGAAGGGAGTGTGGTCTCGAAACGACTGGCAACGGGCCGCGGTCACCACAGTTCGGTTCAGCCCGGATGAGGCAAAACGCATGCTGCAAGGATTACGAGAAACGAACTCGCCCGGCATTGTCGTGGCGCTTCAGCGAGCGCCAAGGTAGACCCAATCAATTAGAATGTCTGTGTGACTTTAACCAGACACATGCATACGCGATGCTTTGTTGCTGCTCTGCTGCTTGTTCTTCCTTTATCGGCCATCGCGCAAGGGCAGCCCGAGAAAGCTGCGGAGAAATCGGCTGAGCAGTGGCTTGCTCTGGTCGATGCCGGCAGGTACGGGGAAAGCTGGGATCAGGCTGCCGAATTCTTCAAGTCTGCGGTTACAAAGCAATCCTGGGAGCAGCAAGTGGCTTCGGCGCGCGGTCAAACGGGCAAATTGAAATCGCGTTCACTGAAGAGCGCGCAGTACACTGAGTCTCTGCCGAACGCGCCCGCGGGGAAGTACGTCGTAATCCAGTACGATTCATCCTTCGAGACCGGTCCGTGGATTGAGACCGCCGTAATGATGGAGCAGAAAGACGGTAGTTGGAAGACTTCAGGTTATTTTGTAAAGCCCGCCAAATAGAGTGAAACGCGATAGGCGTACATTCTGGAGATCGCTGCCGCGAGCTTCGCTTTTCAAGTTGTCGCTCGCGATTTTCTTCACCTTCGCTTCAGTTGGCTTTATCAATGACCTGTTTCATCCGCAAAGCAGCCCGCTGAATTCGCTTCTTGCCTGGTCTATTTTCGATGGCTTGAGCGCGGTGGCATTTTTGCTGGTTACGATGCGCGCGCCCAAGCAGATTGCCATTCTGTCGATTGTAGTGGCTGGGGGGACTATTCTCCTTATTAAGTTCCTGCCTTCATACAAAAGGCCGCCAATGATCGCTAACGATGTTCAGCGACGGCTTATCCTGGATGCCGCCTTTATTCTGGTGCTGATTTACGTAGGTTACACGTTGTTTCTGGCGTTTATTGAGACCGAGGGCCTGAGGCATTTGCGCGATCAGGCGGAAGTGGAACTCGCAGAGCGTCTGCAGGCGACTCTGGTTCCACCTCTTTCGCTGCGAACCGCGTGGCTTGAAGTTGAAGCCCGTTCCAAACCGAGCAGCAAGATGGGAGGCGATCTCGCGGATGCGCTGCTGTCCAGTAATTCGGTCACCTGCTATGTGGCGGATGTTTCGGGTCACGGAATCGCGGCGGGCGTTCTGATGGCCATGGTAAAGGCGGCGGTGCGCATGGCGCTTCTGCGCGGCGAGTTGCTGGAAGGCGTTCTGCGCTCTCTTCACGCCGTGCTCCCGGGCATCAAAGATCCGAGCTCATATGTCACGCTTGCGGGCCTTCGTTTTGCCGAACCAAACGTCGTCGAATATTCAACGGCCGGCCATGTGCCGATTCTGCACTACCGGCACAAGACACATACTACCGGGCGTCTGGCTGTCGAACAGTTTCCTATCGGGATGTTTCCTGTGACGGAGTATCGGGCGGCCGTAACGGAATGCGGTCGCGATGATGTCTTTGCCATGCTGACAGACGGAATCGTCGAGGTTGCGAACAGTCGCGACGAGGAGTTCGGGCTGGAACGCGTGGAACAGTTGTTGCTGGAAAATGCCGCGCGTCCGCTCTCTGAAATTGCGGAGATGATAATTCGCGGGGCAAACGGGCACGGGCAGCAGACTGATGATCAGACGATTCTGCTCGCCAGAATCAGTGGATAGGACAGTGCATTCACCGCTTATACCCGAATTTCTGTAGCAGTTCGATACGCGCTTTCGCCTGCGACTCTGTTTCGATGCCCTTCGGCGGAACGCCGTCAATTACGCCGAGGACGCCGCGGCCCTGTTCAGTTTCGGCAATAATCATCTCTACCGGATTCGCGCTTGCACAGTAGATATTGACCACCTCGGGAACGGCCTGAAGCCGGTCGAGAATATTAATTGGGAACCCGTTTCTCAGCGCGACCACGAATACATGACCGGCTGCAATGATCGTGGCGTTCTGAATGGCATTCTGCTTGAGGGCTTCATCGTTGCCATCGAAGCGCGTCAGGCAGTCGCCCGATGCCTCGTTGAATGCAACTCCAAATTGCAGGTGGGGTGATGTATTGACGATCGCTTCGTAGATATCTTCCACGGTTTTGATGAAGTGACTCTGCCCGACAATGATGTTCCCGTTTTCAGGAATCGTAAGGCGAATGGCTTTTAGCTCCATGCAGGCCACTATAGCCGGGTAGCTTTTCCCGGTTTCTATAATGCGTGTGTGCAGAAGTCTTTTGGCGATACGGCCCTGCTGGAGCACATCCGCAACCTGCCGCATGCGCGGGCCACTTACAAGCAGCTTGTTCGCGAGCTGCGGCTACAGGGCGAGAAACGCGATTCGCTCGAAGATGCGCTTGATCGCCTGGCGGACAAAGGCTTGATTGTAGAACTGCGATCGGGGCACTACGCTGCGGTCGGAAGCAATCCTGAGTACGCGGCAGGACGCGTTTCCATTCATCGCGACGGTTTTGGCTTTCTGATTCCGGATCAGGTTAAGGAAAACATCCCGGGGGATATTTTCCTTCCTCCTACCGAAGCGGCTAAGACGATGAACGGCGACCGGGCTTTAGTTCACATCCGGCGAATCGCGAGTGAGGGCAGGGCCGAGGGTGAGGTCGTCCGTATTTTGCGCCGTGCGCACATGACGGTTGTCGGCGAGTTCCGCATTAAGAGGCGCGGCAATTTCGTCGTACCGTCGGATGAACGGATCCAACAATGGATTGAAATTCCACAGGGATTTGAGCTACCCGAAGGCGGCGCGGCCGTGAACCGGGTGGGGGTGGAGCAGCGCGAGATTACTTCGGTCGAAGAGCTCGATGGAATGGTGGTCAACGTCGAGGTTCTGGAGTTTCCAGAAGACGGCGGCCAGGGCGTCGGCCGTATTGTTGAAGTGCTCGGCCGTCCAGACGATTTTGGCGTCGATGTCGAAATTATTATTCGAAAGCACCATCTCCCGCATGAGTTTCCGGAGGATGTGGTGGAGCAGGCGCGGAATATTCCGCATGCGATCGATGCCATGGAATTGGAAGGCCGCTCCGATTTTCGGAAGCTTGAAATCATCACCATCGATGGTGAGACCGCGCGCGATTTCGATGATGCAGTGTGGGTGGAACGCCTTCGGAATGGACATTTCGCGCTGCAGGTGCATATCGCGGATGTCAGTCATTATGTCAAGCCAGGTACGCCCATTGATGACGAAGCACTGCTGCGGGGGACCAGCGTTTACTTTCCCGATCGGGCCGTACCGATGCTTCCGGTTGACCTCTCGACCGATATATGTTCACTGCGCCCGCAAGAAGACCGGCTAGTACTATCGGCGCTGCTCGAAATCGACGGCCAGGGTGAAGTCGTGACTCAAGAATTTACCCGCGGCGTTATCCGCAGCGCCGAGCGCATGACCTACACCAACGTATTCCGCGTCCTGGAAGGTGATGCAGCGATGCGCGAACGATACGGGAATCTTGCCGATCGCTTTGAGTTGATGCGCGAGCTGGCGCTAATCCTGAACCGCAAACGGACAAAGCGGGGGTCCATTGATTTCGACATGCCCGAGAGCAATATTGAGCTGGATGTTTCCGGGCAGATGACCGGCGTGACCCGGGCAGAACGTAATATTGCGCACCGGATCATTGAGGAATTCATGCTGGCTGCGAACGAGGCCGTGGCAAGCCATCTGGAAACAGCGGAGATTCCGGCGCTGTATCGCATACACGAGCGGCCGGAAGCTAAGCGAGTTATGGAATTCGAGGAGATCGCCGCGCATTTTGGCTATTCGCTTGGCATCGGCGCCATACCTCTTAAAAAGTTCTCGCTGGTCGACAGACGCCGGGATGGACGCAAAGTGCGGAAAGACGTTGTACTGGCGCGCGAAGATTTTCAGATCTCGTCCCGCAACTATCAGCGGCTGATTAAGCAAATCGCCGGCAAGCCCGAGGAGCGCATCCTTAGCTATCTCATGCTTCGCTCCTTGAAGCAGGCCCGATACAGCAACGTAAACGAAGGCCACTTTGCGCTGGCGGCTTCGGCCTACACCCATTTCACTTCTCCCATCCGCCGGTATCCAGACCTAGTTGTGCACCGGGTGCTTTCGCACTACCTGGACACGCGCAGTCCGCTGCTTGAAAACTCAGTTCTTCGCGATCTGGGTGACGATACATCTTTCACTGAAAGGCGCGCAGCGGAGGCAGAGCGGGAGTTGATTGAGTGGAAAAAGGTCAAGTTCATGGAGGACCGGGTAGGGGACGAATTCGATGCACTAATCATCAGTACGACGAAGTTTGGTTTCTTTGTGGAACTGACCGAACTATTTGTGGAAGGCCTGGTGCCGATGGATACGCTGCCTGGCGACCGCTTTCAATATCACGAAAACGGCCGCAAGATTATCGGCGAGCGAAGCCGGAAGGTGTACTCCATTGGTGACATCGTGCGGGTACGCCTGGATCGAGTGGACAACATGGAGCGGAAACTGCAGTTTGCGCTGGCGGGCGATTTGGGCCGTGCCGGACGAAAGAAGAAGCGATAGATGTAAGGCGGCGAGTGAGGAGCGCTCGCAGGAATGCTATCATCGCCACAAAGCCGCTCCGCCCAGCAGCCCGTCTTCGTTCGGCACCCGCGTCACATGCTTGGGAAGCGGGAAATTGATCTTTATGGCATTTCCGCCGCCGATATAAAGGTGATCGTAGTTGAAGAGCGATTCCAGTTGCGCAATGGCCTTCTCCAGATATTTGTTCCAGCGCTTGCGCCCATACTTTTGCAGCCCTCTCCTCCCTAAGTAGTCCTCATAAGTCTGTTTGCGCCAGGGATGATGTGCTAGTTCGAGGCCCGGAACAAGGTGGCCGTCGGTAAAGAGAGAAGATCCGAATCCGGTGCCGAGCGTGATCACAAGCTCGACTCCGCGGCCTTGAATCGCGGCGAATCCCTGCACGGCGGAGTCGTTTGCCACTCGTACCGGTTTCTTCCATCGCCGGGCCAGCACCTTCTGCAAATCGAAGCCAACCCATTGCTGGTCCAGATTGTGAGCTGTCAGTGTTGCGCCCCGCTTCACCACTCCAGGAAAGCCCACTGATACTCGATCGAAGCTGCCCAGAGCCTGCATCTCCCGATCGAAGAGCTCCAGCATCGCGTCGGGTGTGGCCGGCTGCGGTGTATCTGTTCGCTGTCGCTCCGAAATCGGTTTGCCGCGCGCGTCGAGCAGAATCGCTTTGATTCCTGTACCGCCTACATCGATTGCAAGAGTGATTGGACCCTGTGCCTGTCGAGCCATATATCGATTACTGTAGCGAAGACGCGCAGTAATGGATAGGCGCTATCGGGCGGGCCACCTTTGAATCGGGAACATGTAGTTTTTGCACCCTGTGGAAAAGACAATACGTCAGTAAGGTGTTGAGGACCGAGCGCAAGTGGACAGTGGCACAAAAAATGCACTGCATGGATAAAGAGAAAGGGCGAAGCGTATACGCAATCAGCCCGCCAAATCGCGCAAAGATGCGATCACTAGTTTGGTTTGGAGGAAATGAAAATGAGTCTGAATTTTCGATCATTTATGATTGGCGGGTTGGCGCTTACTGGAGCTGGTTTGATAGCCACTTCTTTCGTTCCAAAAGCCCACGCCGACCAATGGAACAAGATGACCATTGTTACCGTGAACCAGCCGATTATCGCTGGCAGCAAAGTTCTCGATCCCGGCACTTACGTTTGGAAGCTGATGGACTCTCCATCGAACCGTCACATCGTTCAAATTTACGATAAAGACCAGCAGCATCTGGAGGAAACCATTCTGGCTGTTCCAAACTATCGGCTGCAGCCGACCGGGAAGACGCACTTCGCCTTTTGGGAAACACCCGCCGGTGTTCCGAAAGCCGTTCGTGCGTGGTTCTATCCTGGCGATAATTTCGGCCAAGAATTCCCGTATCCTAAGAAGCTGGTAGCGCAGTTAGCGTCTGCCCGGCCGGTTCCGGTTCCTGAGAATTACCGTGAGCCCGAACCTGCTCCGGCGCCAGCGCCGCCCCCGGCGCCAGCAGCGCAACCCGCTCCCCAGCCGGAGCCGCAACCAGCGCCTGCTCCCGAGCAAGCTCAGCCGCAACCTGCGCCTGCTCCCGCCTCAGTAACTCCGGCCCCTCAGCCCAAGGCGCTTCCTCACACGGCAAGCTTTAATCCCTTGATTGGATTGCTCGGCTTCATGTCGCTCAGCGCTGCCGGATTGCTGTCCATGGCTACCCAGAAGGCGTAACTGCATGCGATGGGCAGGAGGCGAAATTTTGAATCGCTTCCTGCCCATTCTGCTGGCCACCATTTGCACCGCGTCGGTTGCGCTCGCGAACCACCAGAAATCGGGCAGTACTGGAATTTACACCATCTCCGACAACGTCGATCTGGTGCTGTTGGATGTAAGCGTCAAAGACCCTCACGGCGGATACGTAACTGGTTTGAAGCAGGATAATTTTCAGGTGTTCGAAGATGGCCATCGCCGTCGGATCTCACAATTTGCCAGCGTCGATACACCGGTCACGGTTGGGCTGGTTGTTGACAACAGCGGGAGTATGCGAACGAAGCGGCCTGAGGTGATCCTTGCTGGACTTGCATTTGCAAAGGAGAGCAATCCTCAAGATGAGTTCTTCGTGATTAACTTCAACAACTCTGTGACACGAGGACTCCCTGCAAGCATGATGTTCACCGATAACCTTCAGATCCTCAGGCGCGCTCTCTACTTCGGCGAGGCGACCGGACAGACGGCGTTATACGATGCTGTTGCTTACGCGTTGAATCACCTCGAGTTCGGCCAGCGGGATAAGCGGACGCTGATTATCGTGAGTGATGGCGGAGATAACGTCAGTGACGTCACTCTCGGAGAGTTGATGAAACTGATTGAATCATCGCGCGCCACCATCTACACTGTCGGCCTGCTGGATCCGCAGAACCACGATCTCAATCCCGGCGTGCTCCGCAAGATGGCTGCCGTGAGCGGGGGAGAGTTCTTTCAGCCATCTCAGTTATCCGATATCATTCCCGTCTTTAATAGGATTTCGAAAGATATACGAAACCGGTACACCATCGGTTATGTGCCCGATGAGACAAATGACCGGCGCGTTATCCGAATGGTTAAAGTGGCAGCCACCGGAAACGGCCGCAAGCTGCTGGTACGCACTCGAAGAGCGTATTCCATTATCCCGTTTTCAAAGCAAATCTCCGCGGACGCCATAAATGCGAGCCCCAGGGGCGGGGAATTAGCCATGACTTACGTCAATTCTCCACCTGGCAGGCGCTCCACGGTGTATTACGTGAGGCCGGGAGAACACAGCCATAATACGCGGCGCAGAGCGCACGATCCTGCTGGAAAGCGCTCCGCATTGCGCATGGTGCGGCTGATTCTTTTGCTTATGGGCATTCTGGGTACCGGATATTATTCCTACACGCTGGGCAACCAGTATGTGTATCAGCGATACGAAAACTGGGCCTTTGACCAGCAGATTGCAGGACGAAAGGATGCTAGCATCGCCGACTACATTCGGGAACGGACGCCCTTTGGTTTCATGACAGGCAAAATGGCGAACGCGCCGGCTGTTCCTCACCCGGCTCCAGCGGCTCCCGCTCAAGCTTCAGCGCCACCGCTGGCGGCGCCTCCGCCCGAAGGAGCGTTACTTGGCCGGGTCGAGGTCAAGCGGCTCAGCCTTTCCGCCATCGTTCGCCAGGGGGTCGACGCCAAAATGCTCAGCGTCGCGGTGGGTCACGTGCCTTCTACCGCGCTTCCGGGGCAGGTTGGGAACTTTGCTATTGCGGCACATCGCGACACGCTGTTCCGCGGCCTGAAAGACATCAGGAAGGGTGACTTAGTCACGTTTCAGTCGCCGGGCCGGACTTATACTTACCAGGTGTTTGCAACTAAAATTGTTAAGCCATCGGATGTCAGCGTGCTTCGTCCGGATGGCGGCGCTTTAATTCCCGCCGCATCTGCTGATTCAGCATTGCCGGGCCACCTCTTGACTATGATCACTTGTTATCCCTTCTATTACGTCGGCTCCGCCCCGGAAAGGTTCATCGTCCAAGCGAGATTACTATCCGATCAGGCCGGCTCCACTTCGCATCACGCCTCCTGAGGTTTTGAACGCCGTAGCGGCGTTTCCAATTGTTATACTTGCGATTGAAATCCTTGGGAGGTCGTCCAATGGTAGGACTGCAGATTCTGGATCTGCCTATCGGGGTTCGAGTCCCTGCCTCCCAGCCAAGCCAATTTCCTGGTCGATTCAAGACGCGGGCGTCCAGAGGTTTGCTACCGCCCCACGGGCGACAGTTCTGTCTTTCTCACGGACACGGGTCGCGTCGATTGGCGGACCACTACCCGAGTCGGAATGGTTAATTGTCGCGGTGGCCGGTCCGGTTTCTGAATACGCCTGAGGACAAACTCCGCAAGATGCTTTCCTAACTCTTCCGGAAACTCGCGAACGCTGGTAAGCGGCGGGTCCATGAGAGCGCCTTCGCTGTCGTTGAACCCGGCCACGCTGATATCGTCTGGGATACTCAGGCCAGCTTGCCGCACCGCGTCATATACGCCCCTGGCAATTTGATCTGAGCCGGCGAACACGGCAGTCACCCGTTCGCGCCGGGAAAGCAACGAGCGCATTGCCAGATAGCCCAACTGATGATCGTCAGAATGAATCTCGCTGAAACGGGTCTCCAGGCCCGCTCTCTCCATGCTTTGGCGGTAACCTTTCGCGCAGCGCGCGTACCAGGGCAAATCGATATCGCCGATGAACCATATGTCGCGATGCCCGTCCGCTATGAGTTGAGCAGTCAAATCGAAAGCGCCCTGAACATCATCGGAATACACAGCGTCGTATTCGCTCCCATTCCAATCTCCGAGCACATTGTTTCCGAGCACTGCAAATGGAATTTGGCGCTCCCATAATGCCTGGAGCATGTTCGATGAATTCGTTCCGCCCAGAATCATGGCCCGCACGATACCCCGCTGCGTAAGGATTTTGGGAAGGTGAATTTCCTTAGCCGGCGTGCTGGCAGAATACCGGAACGACATAAACAGAAGCTCTCGATCCTGCGATGCGCAATATGCTTCAGAGCCAAATAGAATTCGCGCCTGAAAATTGTGCAGAAGGTCGCGGTTCGCCAACATGAACGCAACAATGTTAGCTCTCTCGTTTCTCTTTTGATCGAGGTCCACCCCGAGCGCTTCCGCGGCTTTTCGAACACGGGCGCGTATACTTCCATCCACATTGACTTGCCCCTTGGCAACGCGCGACACGGTTGCGGCGCTCACCTTTGCGGCTCTGGCTACATCTTTGAAAGACTTTCTTTTCATGAGCCTAAGCCGAACCCAGAGCGCTTTCGTCCCAGTCCGGCTCCGCTGAAATTCGGGTATTTCCAGCCGAATAGATATTTCGGACTGCCGCGGTATCCATGCGATCATTTGCGGCGTCAACCGTACCCGCCAGGTGAATACTCCGCGGCGCAGCCTGTGCGGCGACTTTCGGCAGATCGGTCAGATGGAATAGGTTCCAGGCGAAATTCGAGAGAGGCTGGCGATAATTCTCGGTCTCGAGCAAATTCCGATAGGACACCAAGCCGCCGGCCAGGTAAAGCGAATCGATAATTGAAGACGACGCAAAGGCAAAGAGCGCGGGAACGGTAAGGCGGCCTTTTGCCGCGACTGCTAAACGCCTGTTGCCGAAAGCAGGGTCGTTCCGCATTGCTTGCGCTACCGCTAGAATGTCTTCGACGCGCTGTGCCAACAAAGAATCGCCGAGGATCAGCGAAGCCCAGGCGAAGTCCTCCTCTGAATCGTGAGGAATCGTGTAACCCGGATTTCCACGTCCCACCTCAGGCCGAGTATCGCCCATCCAGCGAATGTCGGCAGCGCAGACTATTTGCCCTTTGCGAGCAATCCGGTGGTAAAGGCCGTCTTCGGCAGCATTTGCATTCCGGCCTCTATCATCCAGCACCAGCAAAGCGCTCCGGTTCGCATTTAGTTTGCCGGGAGTGAACAGCCAAGCTGGGACCCAAACCCGGGGCGCCGATTGGACCTCAACAGCTTCTATGGCGGCATCCTCAGAAGGTGTACGCGCCAGCTTACGCATTTTGAGGTCTCGCGCGGGCATGCGCAGCGCCAATGCTTCGTTCCAGTGCCCGGCAGGTTCTTGAGCAGCTACCGCTTCTGCTTGCCGTTTTATGAAATCAAACGGCCCCAAACTGCCAAAATCTCGCGTTACATTGCCGGTAGGACCAACCCAAAGCGTTCTGTCCTCTTCCGGTGCGACGGCGGGCTCCTGTTCAATTGGCCGGTCCGAGTTCTTGAGCCATTTCTCGAACCAGTTGTATATGTTCAGCCGGAGCGAGTAAGTCAACGAATGCGGTAACGGCGTACTGCGCCATCCAAGCTGATCGGCGCGGCCCAGAACTTCGTAACACTTGCGCAGTTTCTCGTATTCCTCACGCCCATCGCTCAGGTAGCGCGGAGAGTAAGTGCCAAAAAAATCGTGAGCACTTACTAATACGAGAAGAGGTTTCGGTGCGATCGGATATAGAAGATCCCACCGATCGAAGCCGAGCGGTCCGGAGCCAATCAGATCCTGCTCTGCGTCGTCGGTCGAGCCAGGCGGATCGAAATCTGCGCAGGCAACGTCCTCCGTATTGCCGGAGCAAACCGCCGCGGCGGCCAATCGCGAATCGGCGCAAGCGAGCAGCATGGTGAGCGTCCCGCCTCCCGATTGACCTGTGGACGCCAAACGCTGAGGATCAACGAAGCGCAGCGAGGCGAGATAATCCAGGCTGCGGATGGCATCCCAGACCTGGTAACGCGAGGCTGTATCGCCTAGCAACAACATTTGCTTTCCGGGAACGCTGTGTTCCTCATCAATGGATCCGAGGCGCGTGTTGATACCAGATCGATCGAGATACGCGATGCGCTCACCCTGGCCCATGGGATCGAACGCCAGCACAACGTAACCCAGCCGAGCAAGGCCCTGACAGCATTTTTGATAACTCGGATAGGCTTTGCCCGTGTAGTAGTGCCCCATCTGAAAAAGTACGGCGGGAAAGGGCGGCTTACCGGCTGTGGGCACGTAAAGGTTGGCGGTTACGAAGAGACCAGGGCGGCTCTCATACACAACCTTCTCAAGCCGGTATCCAGGGCGTTCGAACTGGCCCGTGTTGCGCGGATTCAAAGGAGTCCGTTCCGGCTCGCCGCCAATCAATTTCCAGAACGTCTCGCGCACCCATGCCTGGCGTTTGTGGATGCTTTCCGCGTTTGTGAGGCCCGCAAGTTCGCGATTGCGCTTTTCATAGGCCGCGCTTGCCAGAGCCGAAAAATGGTCCGGCAGGCACTTCGAGTAATCGCGATAATAGAACCCCGAGAGTTCTATCTCCGTTGCGGAGAGCTTCGCCGGTAATGCACAAGCAGCCGCGGCTAAAGACAGGATCTGGCGCCTCGATAACGCAAGCTGATTTTTGTTCATGTCACACCTTCTCGGGAATAGAATCAGGCCGCATAACTCCCGCGCCTGGTCTGGCTGCTGTAGGAATGAGATAAACGACGCACAGGGTCGCGACAATCGGCGCCGTAGCGGCGAGGAAAAAGGCCGGGAGATAAGAGAAGTGGTCTACCAGCGTTCCCACCAGCAACGTAAACAGCGTGCTTACCAGGCCTGCCGCGAGCCCGCTCAAACCTGTGACGGAGCCGACTACTTCGGGCCGAAACAGGTCCGAAGGAAGTGTCAAACCCATGGTGGACCAGCTTGCAAATCCGAACAACGCCAGGCAAATGAAGGCTAATGCCGAAAACGGGCTTGCAACCAGAACCGCTGGAATTCCGGCGAGCAGCGGGATGCAGCTCACTATACAAATCAGCTTTCGGGCGCGCAGAACCGGCATGCCGCGCTTCACCAGCGCTCCGGAAGTGAGCCCTCCCGCAAAGTTGCCCGCATCAGCCGCGACGAACGGGATCCAGGCGAAGATCGCAATCTCTTTGAGGCTAAATCCGCGTGTATCGCTTAGATACTGTGGAAGCCAGAAAACGTAGAACCACCAGATTGGGTCGGTCAGGGCACGTCCCAGCACAATGGCCCAGGTCTCGCGACGCTTCAGAATCGGCAGCCAGCTTTTTGTATCGCTGAGCTTCAGCGAATTTCTCGGCGTCTGCTTCGCGCCGGGGCCAGTACGCGGATAGATCAGCAGCCACAGCGCCAGCCAAAAGAACCCGAGCACGCCTGAAAATCCAAAAGCCCACCGCCATCCGAATTGCAGGGCGATCCACGGAATCGCGATCGCCGCAACGGCGCCTCCAACGCTGGAGCCGCTGTCAAAAATTGCGACCGCGGTGCTGCGTTCCGTGGCGGGAAAATGCTCCGCGACGGCTTTGCTCGCTCCGGGCCAATTCAGGCCCTCGCCAATGCCCAGCAGAAAACGCAACACCCCAAAGGAAAGCGCGGAATTTGCGAAGCTGGTGGCTATACTTACGACCGACCACCAGATAACTCCAATGGAGAGCCCGAGCCGCGTGCCTACGATATCGAGAAAGACGCCGCCCACCAACCATGTCAGCGCGTACGAGATCTGAAACGCGCCAAATATGTCTGAAAGCTGCGAGTGGTTTAGATGAAACTGCTTTGAGATGAGCGGGGCGAGAACGGATAATGTCTGCCGGTTGATGTAATTGATCGCGGTTGAACAGAAAAGTGTCCAAACGATCCACCATCGCCTGCGATCCCTCCCGGATAGCGCGGGCCGCTTCTGCCGCTCCTCATTGCTGGGCTGCGTATTGACGATAGGCTTCATTAATTTGATCTGCCGACAGGCCACCCTCGCTGATCAGCACACGATACCGGAAAGTCAGTGACTTTCCCTCCAGAATGGTCCAGCTTCCATCTTTATTGGGATCGCGCGTAAACTCGCGAAGCCCAAATGGATTAGCCGCGAACAGGCCGTACTCGCGCGCATGCCAAGTGGTCGGATGGCGAAAGCTCTTCGGGCTATCGAACACGGCGATGTCCACCTTTTTTCCAGCTAGGGTTCCGGAATAGTCGACCCAGTCGGCCGGCTTGCCCCAGATTGCTTTTTCCCCTTCCGCGCCCTTCGAATTCACCATGTGGGCATGCGAACCGCTCAGCTCAGGCGCGAGCCGGATGGCGAACGTCCCCTCCTTGGTGTCGCCCATATCCAGAGGTCCGACGGTGGCATGCAGAATGAATTCGCAATCGATTGTTCTGGTATTGCCGTCACCTCCGAACGTGAAGGATTGGGTTTCCTCGCCGATCACCCGATTGTTCGGGCTGTTCAGGGTATAGCGCGCGCGTATGGTGGCCCCGGAATCATTTTGCTGGCGCGGTTCTTCGATGTCCTTTAAGACCATATGCCCGTAGGCCTGATGGCCGTGATCGCCGTAGTATTTATCGAAGGCCTGCTCCGCCCAAAAGTCGAGAGCGTCGATATTCCCGTGGCCGAAGTAGAGAGGCCGCTGGTGCGGCTCAAACGCAGATGCCTTCGGATTGCCCATGGAAACATCGTTCACAACAGGAAAGCCGCGGGTAACGATCTCGCCCGAAGCCGTTCGCAGCGGCATGAGGTAAGGCTTTGCTGTTTCCTCACTGAAATAATAAGTCGTAAACGGCTTCCCATCCACGGTTACATCAATCTGGTTCTGCGAGCGCTTCAGTTCCACCGATGCGGCGCTCAGGCTGGCGGAGAGAAGAATGAAAGCGGCCGCGTAGCGGGTTAGTGCGGGATAACAAGTCTTTTCCATGGCAAGCTCCTTTGAGATGCAACTCAGGGACGGGCGTTAACCGTAGTGCGTACGGCCGATAGCAGCGAAGCCGAATCGGCATCCAGGTACACATCCGCGTTCGGATGCCTTCGTACCAGCGATGCCGGGCACGATTCTGAAATGGGACCTTCCAGCGCGTTCCGTACCGCTTCCGCTTTGCGTTTTTCCGGAACGCAGCACACCCAGGCGTCTGCTCGAAACAGGCCGCTGCATGTCACCGTAAGCGCTTTTTCCGGCACCGATTCAAGATCCTTGAAATGCCCTTCACCGGCCTGCTGCCTACGCGAAGCGTCATCCAGCGTTATGCGCTTCACCATGGCAGGGTCGTTGAAATCGGCGACATGCGGATCATTGAAGGCAATATGGCCATTTTCGCCGAAACCGACGAACGCCAGGTCAATCGGCGCTGCCGCAAGCAGTTGCGAATACCGGCTGATTTCGGCATCCAGGTCGGCAGCGTCGCCAGCCAGGTAATTCGTGTTGCCCGGGTGTACCTTTTCCTCGACTCGCGTCCGGATCCAATGCCGGAAACTGGATGGATGGTCCGCGTTCATGCCGGCATATTCGTCCATGTGGAATATCTCGACAGCCTTCCAATCGAGTTCGCACTTGACCAGCGCCTCGATAAGGGGAAGCTGCGAATTGCCGGTTGCTACGATGACTCTCGCCCGGTGGTGTTTGCCGATCGCGCCTGTGATCAATTGAGCTGCGCGCTCCGCCGCAGCCGCGCCCAATGCCGAGCGGGACGGATAAATGTGTACGCGAGCAGTTCCACATTGAAAGTCTTGCCTATCTTCGTGGTGCGGCATGGAGAGATTATACACAGGCAGCGGCCGGTCGCAAAGAAAAATTTCTCTCGATTGGAAAATGTTTCCTGAATCCTCTTGACATTTCGCGGGATTGCGCCGAAACTAAGCCTAAACCTGTAGGTGGAAGGAGCTTTGGTTCGATGCGTCTTGCACTTCTTGCGTTGTTGCTTGCCCTTTCTTCGGCGCTTTGGGCTGCCGATCCCACCGGAACCATCGCGGGAAACGTTTCCGACCCAAGCGGCGCCGCCATAGCAGGCGCCAAAGTCACCGCGACCAACATCAACACTGGATTTACGCGCAGTACAACTACCGGCAATGATGGGGCGTATGTTTTCCCGCTGCTTCCGGTCGGATTTTATAGCGTTGCCATCGAAGCTCAAGGATTCCGGCGTTTCGAGCAGCGCGGGATCGAAGTCAAAACGGACCAAGCCTCGACCGTTCCGGTCAGCTTGCAAATTGGAAGCTCAACGCAGTCGGTAACAGTCGAAGCGAATGCTCAGATGGTTCAGACCCAATCGGGAGCGCTAAGCCAGGTTGTCGGCCAGCAGAGGATTGTCGAGTTACCTTTGAACGGGCGGAACGCCGCAGCCCTGATTCTGCTGACGCCAGGAACTGAGGACACCACGGCAGGCAACTTCAGCGGCTGCCAGGATGCAATTCAGAGCACTTCCTATCCGGGCGCTCAAGCAGTCAGCGCGAATGGCGCCCGGACTGACATGGTCAATTACAACCTGGATGGCGGAAGCAATGAAGATCCGTACACGAACGTAAACAATCCGTTTCCGAATCCGGATGCTCTTGAAGAATTTAGTGTTCAGACGAACAGCTTTAGCGCCGAATATGGGCGCGGATCGGGAGCCATTGTCAATGTAGTTACAAAGTCGGGCACGAACGAATTTCACGGGTCGGCTTTCGACTTCATACGTAACGGTGATCTGAACGCACGGAACTTTTTCGCTGCTTCGCCGGACCAGTTAAAGCGCAACCAGTTCGGCGGCAGCCTCGGCGGCCCGATTCTGAAAAACAAGCTATTCTTCTTTGGTTCCTATCAAGGGACGCAATCACGGAATGTTACAGAAGGGAATTCCGCGACGGTGCCGTCGGCGGCCGAACGTGCCGGGGATTTCTCGCAGATACCACGCCAACTGGTGAATCCTGTTACGGGCGCGCCTTTTCCGAATAATCAAATCCCAACCAGCGGCTTCGCCCCAGCCAGCGTCAAGATATTAAGTCTGATTCCGCAAGCCACTGCGCCCGGTAGCCTGGTCTATTACAGCCTTCCTGATAACGAACACGAGAACCAGTTCCTCACTCGCGTTGATTACGATCTAAATAAGAACCGTATTTACGGCCGTTACTTCTATTCGCGCTACGGAGTAGATCCGGTCGTTGGAACCCAGAATCTCCTGACTTCAACTCGCGGACGAGATCTTTTCGACCAGGGGGCAGCGGTGGGCGATACGTTCAATTTCACGCCCAATGTGCTGAACAGCTTCATCTTCTCTTACAACCGTAATAACGGCACGATTGTTTCAGGCGCGCCATTCAGTTGGACGAGTTTGGGAATACCCGTCGCAAGCACGACACCGCCGGAAATCCAGCTTACCGTCGCCGGCTATTTCACGGTTAGCTCGGGCCATCCGACGCAGGCCAATCGCCACGATTATCATGCTTCCGACAGTCTTCATTGGGTGCGCGGCGCGCACGAACTCGCCATCGGAGGCGACTTTCTGCGCGAACATGTGGAACTGATCAACACCTACCGCCAGAACGCTCAATTTACTTTCAGCAGCACGAATCTCAGCGGCGATCCGCTTGCGGATTTCTTTCTGGGTGACGTACGCAAATTTATCCAGGGAGGCGGCGAGTTCGCGGAACGCGAGGCAAACCTGGGAGCGCTGTTCTTTCAGGACAATTATCGCGTTACCAGGAATCTGATGCTGAATCTTGGGCTGCGCTGGGATCCTTTCGTTCCGTACAGCGATGCGCTCGGCCGAACCGAGTGTTTTCATCCGGGTGTGCAGTCGCAGAAGTTTCCGAATTCTCCAACGGGCTACCTATTTGCTGGTGATCCGGGCTGCCCCGCCGGGGGGTTCAAATCCAGTTGGCTGCTGCTGGCCCCGCGCTTCGGTTTTGCATATAACGTGGGCGGAAAAGGGACGACGACTATTCGCGGCGGATGGGGCAGTTTCTATCAGCCGCCCTTTGTCGAGGCCTTCAACAATATGGTGGATAGCGCTCCCTGGAGCCCGCAATATCAAATTCTCCGAACATCGTTCATGAACCCCTACGGGAGCACTCCCAACCCATTTCCGTCTCAATTCGCGCCGTTCGTCCCGCCGCACAACGTTGCGTTTCCCATTCCGCTGTCACTGGCCGTTTCGTATCAGCCGAACTGGCATCCGTCGAACGTGATGAATTGGAATCTGACGGTGGAACAGCAACTGACGAACAACATCTTGCTTCGCGTAGGTTACGTTGCTTCGAAGGGGACGCACCTCGCCTATAACACCGACGTGAACGCTCCGCTCCCGAGCCCCGATGCGACCGGAGACAACGAGGATGCCAGGCGTCCGTATCAGCAGTTTCAGCAAATCACCCAGGACTCCTCCAATGGAAATTCCAGCTACAATTCGTTGCAGGTCCAAATCGACAAGCGATTCACGCACGGCGTAACGGTGAGCGCGAACTACACCTGGAGCAGAAGCATTGACGAGGTTTCATATCAGACGGATCTGTGCGGGATAAACATTATCAATCCCTATGACATCCGCGCGTATCGCGGCGTCTCTGACTTCAATGTTCCACAGCGGTTCGTATTGAACTATCTGTGGCAGCTTCCCTCGCCAAAAGAAGGCCTGGAGCGCGCGCTGTTCGGGGGTTGGGAAACATCGGCCATCCTGAACTGGCAGAGCGGGTTTCCTTTGAACATCACTTCGGGCGGCGATTACTCGTACAGCCTTCCTGAAAACGGGAATGACCAGGCCGAGGTGGTCGCGCCGCCTCACTACACTCAGGGCTCGACAAGTGAGAAACTCGCGCAGTGGTTCACAACCAGCGCGTTCGGGCCTCCGCAGCCGAACAGCTTCGGCAATGCCGGACGGAACATCCTGATTGGGCCGGGGACATTCAACATCGATTTCGCCGCGCACAAAGTGTTCCCGATTGGCGAGAGATTGAAGCTACAGTTTAGAGCGGAATTCTTCAATTTTCTGAATCATGCGCAGTTCAACAACCCGGATACGGTTCTAACCGATAGCACGTTTGGACAGATCACCACTGCCCGCACTCCGCGCATCATACAAGGAGCACTCAAGCTTATTTTCTAAGTCGAAACTTGTTCGATGAATCGTCGCGACGTTATACGAATCGGCGGGACGGCACTGGCCGGATTTGCCGGTAGCTCACTTCCAGCGATTGCCGCCGGCCAGACTGGCGTCACAAAGAAAAGCGTAGTTGTCATCGGCGCTGGTATCTCCGGTCTCTGTTGTGCGTACGAACTGACCAGGCGCGGGCATGACGTCATGGTGCTCGAAGCAAGTGGCCGCCCGGGAGGCCACGTCAAGACCTGGCACGATCCGTTCGCGGATGGATTGTATGCCGATATCGGAGCTGAACACTTTTATTATCCCGGATACACTCAATATTGGCGGTACTTACACGAATTCAATCTAACGGCCGTCCCCTATCCACGACGAGATAATCTCGTTCGCTTTTTGAACGGCGAGCGATTTAGCGAGCAGGACCTGCACAGGCAAGCCATTCTTAATAAACTAGGTTTCAATCAACGCGAGGCCGATTTTCTGGCTGAGCACCCGTGGCCTGAGTTGCCGCTTCTGTACTTACAGAAATACGTGGATCAAATTCAGGATGAAAAGAACCCGTTTGTCCCGGGACTACGCGAGTTGGACCAAATTAGCGTTTCTGATCTTTTGAAGCGGGAAGGCGCGTCGGCGGCGGCCGTACAGTTCTTCGGAAGCTCCAGCTCAGCCCTCGAATTTATATGGGGCGCAGCAATAAAGAAGCTGCGGGGGACAGATTTGAGCACGAAAAAATTGTTCAGGCTGAAAGGCGGCAATCAGCTCATGACCGATGCCTTCGCAGCTCGGCTGGGTGAGAAGGTGCACTTAGGGTGTCCAGTTACGGCCATTGAGCACGGCGCCTCAGGCGCGACTGTAAAATATCGAGAATTCGGACAGGAGCGCAAGCGAGACGCGGACTATCTTGTTAGTTGCATTTCGCTCGTCATGCTGCGTCAGCTTCCGGTAACTCCAGCGTGGCCGGAAGCCAAGGCTTTCGTTGTACGTGAGATGCCGTATTACACCCGCACTCGAGTCGTTTTTCAGTCGAGAACTCGCTTTTGGAGAACGGACGGAGTCAGCCCAAATTGGGCGCCTCCCGATCCACGGCTCAGCGAGTTGTGGGCTATGGCGGATGAAGTGGATACGCCGCGGGGCATTCTTTTGGGCGGGGCGCAGCCAGGCGTGACTGCTTCCAAGGCGCTCTCCACATTTCTGAAGCTTTATCCTGGAAAATCGGCGGATATTGAGCAAGCTCTTGTTCACGATTGGTCGAGAGAGCCATGGGCAGGCATGTGTGAGCGCATTCCCTACAAATTGGGTGAGCTTGCGCACTTTTGGCCGGAGGCGGCCCGTCCTATAGGCCGCATTCATTTCGCAGGCGCGTACGCGGCGCAGATGAACTGGGGCCAGGAGGCCGCGTTGGAATCCGCGAACCGTGCTGCTGAAGAGATTGATGGGCCATAACAGCGCCGTTAAACTGATGTTTTAAGTGACGAGACGTGAACTACTTTGGCTTTCAGGCGCCGGTTTGCTTACGCGACCCGCATTCGGAACTTCAGGACCGGAAAATCTTTCTTACCCGCTCCGCACAATTGAAGGCTCCATCACTCCGCCGAATCTATTTTTTGTCAGAGATCACTTCAACCAACCGGAGGTTTCAATCGAGACCTGGAAAATTCGGGTGGAAGGCCGGGTCGCGCATCCGTATGAACTGAATTTCAGCGATTTGGCTGAGCTGCCCAGCAAAAAAATCGAAGCAGTGCTCGAATGCGCCGGAAACGCGGTGAACGGCTCGGCGGTAAGCAACGGTGCTTGGGAGGGCGTGCCGGTCGCTACGCTACTTGAACGCGCGCAGCCGTCGCCTGATGCTGGATTTTTGATGCTCCAAGGCGCCGATTCCGGACGGTTGTTTGAGGATTGCTCCTCACTTTCCTACTCGCAGGTCGTTCCGATGGGCAAATGCATGGAGGCCTCGAGTTTGGTTGCGTTCAAGCTGAACAACCTGCTGCTCCCGAAACGGCACGGCTTCCCTGCCCGCGCTTTCTTTCCAGGCTGGTACGGCATGGATTCCGTGAAATGGCTCCAGCGCATGGTGGTTATGAACGCGCATGACCAGCAGTCTGATTTTCATCAGAGCGGGATGGACCGGCTCTACAATCGCGCGAAGCGTGCGGGCAACGATGTCAAAATTATTCGCGTTTCATCGGTTCAAGTCAAATCGTCCCTGGCTTGGCCGAACGACGGATTGAAGCTGCCCGCGGGCCGGTATTCTGTCTGGGGCTTCGCCTGGTCCGGAACCGCGGCCATTCGCGATGTGGGTGTCAGTACCGATGCGGGAAAGGCGTGGAGTTCCGCTAAACTCGAATCTCAATCGGGCCCGCATAGCTGGGTTCGCTGGAGCTATGCCTGGAATGCCAGGCCGGGCGAGTACGTCTTGATGAGCCGCGCCACAGACCAGCGTGGAAATGAGCAGCCGATAGGACGCGACCCGGAGCGGAAAGATGCCTATGAACTTAATTGGTGCCAGCCCATTCATTGCAGCGTCCGTTAGCTGGCTGCTGCTCGCCGCGAGGCTGTCAGCGCAGGATTGCGCTCAGCCGGACCTAAATCCCCAGGAGAGGCTGTCTCGTTTTCACGATCTCGATACACGGGCGCAAAATGCAATGCAACAGAAGCGCTTCAGCGACGCTGTGCAACTGTATCGTGAAGCAACCTGCCTGGCCCCAAATAGCGCGCGTGGACTGTACGGACTCGGAGTTGCCGAAGCTGCCGCTGGCGATTTTCTAAACGCGCGCGAGTCGCTGCGCAAAGCCGATGGTATTCAGCCGACGAGCCCCCTGCCGCTTGCGATGGAAGTACGGATTGACTTCTCATTGAACGATATTGATGCGTTGAAGGGCGATCTTCGGGAGGAAGCCGAGCGATTTCCACGCGACGCGCAGTTGCATGCTTTACTGGCACGCTTCCTGGCCGAAAAGAAGTTGGTAGTTTTGGCGCTCGCTGAGTCTCTCCGGGCACACCAGGCGGGCAGTTCCGATCCCGATTCAAAGGTGCAGCTTGCAATTCTCGAGAACTCCGTTGGGGCATACCAGGACGCTATTCGCAACGCGGCGGCGGTGGAGCAGCAAACAGAATTGTCTGAAACACTGCGCGCGTCAGCGGCCGGTGTGGCCGGTCTCAGCTACGAAGGTGTTGGACAGCGCGACGACGCTATCACTCACCTGCAAAAAGCGATTGAGCTTGATCCGTCGCGCGGGAACTCGTACTTAGCTTTGGCCGATTTATTCGAACAGGCGCAGGACTATAGCGATGCTGTAAACATCCTGGAGCAGAGCCGGGCCAAGATTCCCGGCTCAACCGCGCTGCTTTTGCCGCTGGGATCCGACTTAATTCGTACCGAGAAATACCAGGAGGGTATTGATGTTCTCAGGGAACTGCTGCGGCGCGATCCGAACCAGGATCAGGCCTATCTCAGCATCGCCGACGCCTCCCACAAAATGGGAAATTCCGGGCAGGAACTCGAAGCGCTTCGCGAGCTCTCTCGCCGCAAGCCGGATTATCCAATGATCCATGTGCTGCTGGCGCGCGCGATGCTCAATGCCAATCCCGTCGACTACCGCAAGGTGCTCGAAGAGCTGGATCAAGCGGAAAAGATCGCCCCCGCCGATCCGGACGTCTTCTACCTGCGCGGTAAGGTCGACATCGCTACAAGCCAGACGGAGGAGGCGCTCGTTGCACTGAAGCATTCCATTGAACTTCGCCCGATGGAGCCGAGTCCGTATTATCAACTTGCAAGGCTTTATCAAAAGCTCGGCAAACCTGAGTTGGCGAAGGAACAGTTCGAACGTTTGAAAGTTCTCGAAACTGCGCCCGCGAATTAGCCACCAGCATTCAGCGTTTGCGCAAGCACGAGCGCTCCCCAGAGCACGCTATCATCGCCTAACTTTGCCGGAACGACATCCACACGCGCCCGTGACCAGGGCGTGAGTTGCCTCCCCAGTTCTTCCCGTAAGGGCGTGAACAAAGCGTCACCAGCCTTGCTGATGCCTCCTCCGATGACGATCCGCGCGGGATTCAGAAACATGATGCAAGTCTTCAGACCGCGCGCCAGCGGTTTCACATATTCGCGCATGAAGGCCGGGTCGCGCAGCAGTTCACTGGCAGGCTTGCCGTGATCGCGTTCCAGCCAGAGACCCGAACACAGCCGCTCCAGGCATCCCCGAGCTCCGCAGAGGCATTCCGGACCATCCGGTTGAACCGTGTGATGGCCAATTTCGCACGAGAACGAGTCCGCGCCGTGATACAGCGCGGCAGCGGTTAGCAAGCCACCCCCAATCCCAGTTGAAATCGTCATATAAAAAAAAGGACGAGTGCCGATTCCGCCGCCGTAGTAGCCCTCTCCCAGCGCGCCCACCATGGTGTCGCGGTCCATAACGGCGCTAATGCCCAGACGTTCGCGAATCGCACCGACCAGGTCAAAATCCGCCCAGCCCTGCACATGCGTAGAGCAGATGACGCGCTGCGACGGAAAATCGACCGGTCCGCCGAAGCCAATTCCGCACGCGCCGATCGTGTATTTACGCGCCCAGGGAGCCGCAATAGCTTCGATCTGTTGCAGCATCCATGCCGGACCGCCGCTGCGGTCGGTAGCGACGGTGCTCCGATGTGCAAGAACCTCATCTCGAAAGAGGCCAAGCGTCAACTTTGTACCGCCAATATCAATCGCCAGTGTGTTCATGCTGAAGCGAGTCAAAGCGTATCATGGCGACAGCAACCTACGGCCACAGCAACCAAACAAGGAGCACCTTATGTGTCAATCCCACGGGCCTGATCATCCGTCCCGGCGCGGATTCCTTCAGACCGGTATAGCCGGAGCCGCAGCAACTCAATTGAAAAGCTCATCGGTTTCCGAACCCGAGTTGCCGCGCTTCAAGCCCAACGCGAAACCGCGAAAGCTTTCCGAAAATCTTTTCGTACTCGAAGACACCTGCAGTGTATACCTTATTCGCGATGGCGCTCATGGCTTGCTCATCGACTTCGGGTCGGGCGCGATTCTGAACCATCTGGGCGATCTGGGCGTGTCGGCCATTGATTGGGTTCTGCACACACACCACCATCGGGATCAGGCGCAAGGGGACCATCTTGCAGTGGCGGCGCGCATTCCCATCGCCGTTCCCCTACATGAGCGGCATCTCTTCGAAGGCGTAGAGGACTTCTGGCGAAATCGCCGCATCTTTGAGCTGTACTACGTCAGAAACGATTTCTTCTCTCTCACGCGGAACGTTCCGGTCAGCGCGGTTTTGCGCGATTATGACACGTTCCGCTGGAGAGAGCGCGACTTCTTCGTCCAGCCCACTCCGGGGCACACACCGGGTTCAATCACACTGGTTACTCAAATGGATGGCCGCAAAGTCGCGTTCTCGGGTGACTTGATGCACTCACCGGGTAAGGTGCAAACGCTTTATGACTTGCAGTATTACTATGGCGAACACGAGGGCGTGGATCTGTCCGCGTATTCACTCGCGGAACTGAGTAAGCTGAAGCCGGAACTGCTCTGCCCGTCGCATGGAGAGGAAGTTGCCGATCCGATTCCGGGCATGGAGCAACTGATTGGGAAACTGGCGGACTGGTATCGTTTCTGGCATCCGGGCGGGGGATTTACGCTCGATAACCGGCCGAGGGAATTGACTCCGCATGTCATCGCGCATGCACAGACCACATCGTCCTTCTACGCGATCCTCAGCGATAGCGGCAAAGCGCTATTCCTGGATTACGGCTGCGCGAGCTGGAATTTTTTCCTCGCCTTCAAAGATGCTGTTGAAACCTACGACCGTATCCGCTTCGTGGAGCACAGTATCGACCGTTTGCGTGCGCGGCACGGTCTCAAGTCGATTGATGTCGCGATGCCGAGCCATATGCATGATGACCACATCAACGGATTTCCGCACCTTGCCCGAAGGTACGGCACACGCGTCTGGTGCTACGAAAACATGGTTGAGATCCTCGAGAATCCCAATGGCCGAAACTTAGGCTGCACTCTGGGCGAACCAATCCGCGTGGAACGCTCATTTCGCAATCGCGAGACGTTTCGCTGGGAAGAATTTGAGTTCACGGTGGTACATTCCCCTGGTCACACGGATTATCAGATGGCCATGTTTGCAACCATCGACGGAGCGCGCATCGCATTTACCGGGGATGCTTTCTTCAGCGATTCCAGCCAGCCAAACGAGATGCGTCACAACCTGATCTACCGGAACGATGTTAAGAGCGGAGATCATCTGAAATCCATTCAGAATATTCTCGATTTCGAACCGCAGATCATTGCTCCCGGGCACGGCCAGCCGTTTCTGATCGATAGAACGATGGCTCTCGATTTCGCGGCGAAGATGAAGAAACAGGATGGATTCTTTCGGGAGTTGATTGCCGACCCGGATACGAATATCGGGCTGAACCCGTCATGGCTCGAGATTTATCCATACCAATCTTTGGCTATGCCGGGTCAGGCGCGCGAATATGAGATTCGGGCCCGCAATCTGCGCCAGCGTGCCATCAGGCTGGAGATCGCTCTGGTTCTTCCGGCGGGGTGGCGCAGCGATCCTCAGAGTGTCGTGCTTAGCATCCCGCCTGGCGGGGCAGGGAAGGCGCCCGTATCCATCACCATCCCGCGCGACTGGCGGGGCGCTCACTCGCGTGTTGCCATTGCGGCGGACGTCATGGCCGATGGCAAATATCTGGGGCAGATAGCCGAAGCAGTTATCGATGTGCGCGTTCCGGAAATACCTCTCGCAGCGCGCACTCCCGCCGGGTTTTAGTCCCGAGCGGACGGCGCGGAGCGTAGCCGCAAGCGGTTAAAATATCAATTGGAGCTACCCTCGCTCGACCGCCTCACGCGCGCCGCAGAAATTGTTAGCGGCGCAATGCCACCCACACCGCAATATACGTGGCCGCTGTTGAACCAACGCGCCGGCGTGGAAGTGTGGGTGAAACACGAAAACCACTCGCCTGTCGGCGCCTTCAAAATTCGCGGCGCACTCGTTTATATGCACTCTCTAGTGGAAACGCAGCCGCACGTGAAAACGGTCATTGCTGCGACGCGCGGCAATCACGGGCAGGCAGTCGGGTTTGCAGCCAACCGGCATAGTCTCAAGGCTGTTGTTGTCGTTCCATTTGGCAACAGCCGCGAAAAGAACTCCGCCATGCGCGCGCTGGGCATCGAGCTGATTGAGCACGGCCAGGATTTCCAGTCTGCAAGTGAATTTGCTCAGCGTTTGGCGCTCGAAAGGGGTTATCACCGCGTGCCGTCGTTTCATGAGCTACTCGTGCAGGGCACCGGCACATATGCGTTGGAATTCCTGCGCGGCGCTCCGGAACTGGATGCCGTGTACGTCCCTATTGGGCTGGGCTCATCCATCTGCGGCATGTTGGCCGCGCGCGCTGCGCTCAATCTGCAAACGCGCATTGTGGGCGTAGCCGCTGCGGGATCGCCCTCCTATGCCATCTCCTTTCGCGAAAAGAAGCCGGTCAGTTATCCTGCCGAAACTCAGCTCGCAGATGGGCTCGCCTGCTCTGTGCCGGATCCGGAAGCTCTCGAGTTGATCCTGAACGGGGTCGAGCGAATCGTGGAGGTTTCCGAAGACGAGATTGCCCGTGCCATGATTGCACTGTTTCGGGACACGCACAATGTTGCCGAAGGGGCCGGAGCGGCTGCGCTTGCCGCTGTCCTGCAAGAGAATGACGGGTTGCGGGGCCAGCGAGTTGGCATTGTTCTAAGCGGCTGCAACGTCGACAGCGACGTGTTTGCCCGCCTGCTTCGAATTTGAGAGCAAGACTCGGAGTGCTTGCGGGGAGATTTTTCTCCAATATGGTTCGTGGAGGCCGCCTCTAGGCGCGCCAAAATGAAAAGGACAACGATTATGAGCTTAGCGGCGATTCCCTCCCAGAAAATGTCCAGTTACGAAACATCCCCGCTTTTTCTCACTGACGACGATCGATGGGCAGCGGTGGCCCGGCGCGACCGCAACGCCGATGGCGTCTTTTACTATTCGGTTCGCACCACCGGCGTGTACTGCCGGCCCTGCTGCGCGGCACGTCTGGCGCGCCGCGAAAATGTTCAGTTCTTCGCGACGCGCGAAGCCGCGGAGCAAGCGGGCTTCCGGCCCTGCAAACGCTGTCGGCCTAATGCGCCTTCGCTGTCCGATGAACAGGCCGCGGCTGTGGCCCGAGCCTGCCGGATGATCGAAAATGCCGAGGAGGCGCCCAGCCTTGACAGTCTCGCCCAAGCGGCGGGCATGAGCCGCTTCTACTTCCATCGTGTTTTCAAGACGGTTACCGGAATCACTCCCAAGGCCTATTTCGACGCCCGCCGCGCTCAGCGGGTTCGTGATGAATTGACCAGAAGTGAGACCGTCACGGAAGCGATTTATGGCGCCGGCTTCAATTCCAATGGACCCTTTTACGCGACGTCCTCCCAGATGCTGGGAATGACGCCAACAAAATTCCGATCCGGCGGAGAGGGCCTGTCAATTCGTTTCGCGGTAGGCGAATGCTCGCTCGGCTCCATTCTCGTTGCCGCCACTGATAACGGTATCTGTTCCATCCTGCTCGGCGATGATCCGGATAAGTTGATACGCGATCTCCAGGACCGCTTTCCTAAGGCGCAACTTGTCGGCGGCGAGGGTGACTTCGAGCAATGGGTTGCCCAGGTGGTGGGCCTTATCGAAGCGCCCAGGCAAGGGCTCCAGCTTCCGCTCGACATGCGGGGAACGGCATTTCAGCAGCGCGTCTGGGAGGCCTTACGCGACATTCCATCCGGCTCTACGACTACCTATACGGAAATCGCCCAGCGCGTCGGCGCTCCTAAGGCGGTTCGAGCCGTGGCGCAGGCTTGTGCATCAAACGCCATAGCCGTGGCCATCCCATGTCATCGCGTTGTGCGCAAAGATGGCACACTGTCCGGTTATCGCTGGGGCGTGGAGCGCAAGCGCGTGCTGCTTCAACGCGAGGCTGCATCATGAGCGCGGTCTCCATGCCCTCGACGAGCAGTGTTGCTGATCGGGTGGCAAGGCTCGATTGGCAGCGCATCGGGACGGAGCTTGATTCGTTCGGCTGCGCCATTGTGAACGCGGTGCTCTCGCCGGAGGAGTGCCGCGCGCTGACGAATAGCTATGCCGATGAGGGACAATTCCGCAGCCGGATCGTCATGGCGCGTCACGGTTTCGGGCGGGGCGAGTACAAATATTTCCGCTTTCCTTTGCCTGACCCAGTTGCGGATTTACGCACCGCGCTGTATCCGCCGCTTTCCCAAATCGCAAGCCGATGGAACGAAACCCTGGGTATCGACGTGCGTTATCCCAAGGACCATGCGGCTTTTTTGAAGCGATGCCATCAGGCCGGCCAGACTCAGCCGACACCGCTGTTGCTCGAATACCACGAAGGAGACTACAACTGCCTACATCAGGATATTTACGGTGAGCACGTGTTTCCTCTACAGGTTGCACTTCTGCTCTCTGTTCCGAAGCACAACTTCACTGGCGGTGAATTTGTTCTGACCGAGCAGCGCCCACGCATGCAATCGCGCGTCGAGGTGGTGCCGATCACGCAAGGCGATGGCGTTATCTTCCCAGTGCATCATCGGCCGGTGCACGGCTCCAAAGGCTGGTATCGCGTCAACATGCGGCACGGAGTCAGCCGGCTGCGGTCCGGAAAACGAAACACGCTGGGCGTGATTTTTCACGACGCGAAATGAAGAGGAATTTCGAAGCTGGCGATTTGTTTGGCGATCTTGCGGAGGCAGACGCCGGGAAACAGCCGCTCTCCGAAGGCGCGGTTGTGCTGCGGGGGTACGTGGCGGATCAGGCAAGCGTCTGGATGGCGCTTACGGAAATCCTTGCCGTGGCGCCCTTCCGCCACATGGTTACTCCGGGCGGATTCCGCATGTCCGTCGCTATGACCAATTGCGGCGACGCGGGCTGGGTCAGCGATAAAAAGGGATATCGCTACGACCCAATTGATCCGCTAACGGGCCTCCATTGGCCGGAAATCCCGGCTTCGTTTCTAAGCGTTGCTGCTGGCGCGGCTTCTGCCGCCGGCTTCGCCGGCTTCGTGCCCGATGCCTGTCTGGTCAATCGCTATGAACCTGGCGCGCGATTAACACTGCATCAGGATAAGGACGAGCGTGATTTTTCGCAGCCCATCGTTTCAGTGTCGCTGGGATTGCCGGCCGTTTTTCTCTTCGGAACGAATACGCGCAAAGACCGGCCGCGCCGCATTCGGCTAGAAAGCGGCGATGTTGCGGTGTGGGGTGGACCCTTCCGCCTGGCCTTTCACGGAATTGCTCCACTCGCCGATGGTGATGACCCCATCACCGGCCGCTGCCGCATTAATCTGACGTTTCGAAAGGCATTGTGAGTTTATGCGGGTTCTGCTTTCATTTGCCCTCAACCGAAAACGCCAGGAGAACATTGCCGGGCATGCCGCCCCATTGACCGTATCCGGAAGTGACGTAGAGCATTCCTCCGGCAATTACTGGTCCGGCGACGTCGAGAGAGCCGCCCTGGGCTTTCTGGCCGTTGACAGTTTCGTAATCTCGCGCGGTGTCGACATCCCATACGATTTCACCCGTGGCAGCCGAATAGGCGCGCAAATGGCCATCAACGGAACCGGAGAACACCACGCCGGGGATAGCCGTTACGGCCGCGGACTGCGCGGGACTACAATGCTTGCGATCTCCGCAGCTCGGCGGCTTCGCGCTCCACACCTTTTTGCCAGTAGCCAATTCGAGCGCGAAGAGGCCGCCTCCACTCTTGGGATCCAACTCCAGCCGGTAGCCCTGGGGAGCAGTTTTGTCGGGAACACCGGACATTGACAAGTCGGAGAGAGCTACATACATTTTTTCTTGATCGGCAGCCGAGCCCCACTGGATTCCACCCAGCGGTCCGCCGTGGCCCAACCGGGTTTGCCACAAGAGTTCACCCTGATGGTCGGGATCCAAACCGTACGCCACGCCGGACTTTTCGCCGATGACCAGCGCCCTGCCCCCGTTCGCAAGGGAAACCAGTATGGGCGGCTGTCCGAAGTCGAAGTCGTGGCCATTACCATTCGGGCCCAGGTTGTATACATCATCCGGGGTGAGCTGTTTCGCCCACAGAAGCTTGCCAGTTTTCGCATCAAAGGCCAGCACGGCATCACTGGTCCGGGTGGGCGGGTCGGAATAGTTGTCTCCCGTCGCAACATAAACTACGTTGCGCTTTTCATCGAAGGTCGGCGCCGACCATACAGCAGCACCGGACGGTCCATGCATTTGGACCCCAGTCTTGCTCTTCATGGTTGGCTGCGGCGATTCCGGGATAGTGTAACTCCTCCAAAGGCTCTTCCCTGTTGCGGCGTCGAGTGCGACCACGCTGCCTCGGAATGTGCAGCATTCATATGTGGGAGAACCGGCCAACGCTTCTTCGTAGGACGAGATCGGCACGTACAGCACACCATCGTGCAAGAGCGGGGCTCCCGTTACGAGCGAGGCAAAATGGTCCCCCGCACGCATTTTCCACAGCAACTTTCCAGTTGACGCATCAACGGCATAGGCGTTCGCGCTCCGGTCGCCAAAATAGATTGCGGGCCGATTCACCGAACCGCCGGTCATTCCGAATACGATGGCGCTGCGGACCGGTGCATCCGCTTTGAACGTCCATTGAATGCATCCGGTGCGCGCTTCGAGCGAATAGACATCGCCAGCCAGGTTCGCGGCGAAGAGGCGGCCATCGGCGACCGCGGCCTGGGATTGTACGGCCGTGCCGTCACCTAATCCGAAGGCCCACTTCAGCTTGAGTTTGGGAGCATCGGTGGCTGTAAACCCCGCTGCAGCGGCATCCTGAAAACGCGTGTTCTCGATGTTCGCGCCCCACTCGTTCCAGTGCGGGCCCTGCCAGACATCCGGTAAAGGCTGCGATTGCGTATTACAGAAGGCAGTGGCCGGAGGAGGCAGCGCCGATTTGGGTATGGGAGCGGCGAGATAGGTTACAACCGCGAACAGTTCGGCGTTGGTCAATCCCGCAGCTTGTGTTTTCATCGGACCGCTTTCAAGCGACTGCATAATCTTTGCCGGAGACATGGTGCGGAGTGCGCTGAACGGCGGCACGCGGCCAGTAGGGTGGTCATGACATGCGGCGCAATGCGTTTTATAAATTGCTGCACCATCCTGGGCGAAAGCGATAGTGGCGGTCAGAAGGAGAAACAGCAAGTTTCGCATTAAAGAAATCCTTTCAGAGATGGTCAACAACTAGCCCACACGCGCAAGACGGCGGACCGCGAACAGGCCGAGAAGCAAGGTTGCACCAACCAGTACCGCGACGTGGAGCATGGCCGTGCCCCAGGCTGCCGCTCCAACAGCACCGAGCGCAAGTTGATCCAGATAGAACGCGGGCGAGGCGAACTGTATCCAATGAATCGATTTCGGTAGCGGGAAGAAGAAGCCGGAAAGATAAAGCATGGGCAAATAGAGGAGGTTCACGAAGGCTGGCGCACTTTTGCCCGATGCCCGGGTTCCGATAAACAGCCCTATCGCGCAGAACGGCAACGCGCCCAGAATGTTGATTAGAGCAACGCTGCAGAACTGGCCGACGGTGAGCCTCAGATGGGCAATTGTTATAGCGGCGGCGGTCATCGCGGCCATGACGAGTACCGCAAACAGCAGAGCCATAAGCATCTTGGCGAGCAGATAGGCGGCGGGCGGGGCCGGCAGCGCGCGCTTGAGTGTGAGCAGGCCTTGCTCGCGTTCTACCGCCACAAAAACACCAAATCCGAACATCCCCGGGCCCATTACGCCAAATACAGAGAAGGCCAGAAAAATAAACAAAGCGGTGTTCGGATCTTTGCTGACCCCGAACAGGACGACTCCGAAGAACAGATACAAAGCCACCGGAAGCAGCAGGAACGGCGCAGCAAAGCCGGGCATACGCAGGGTGCGCACGCACTCGTATTTCGCTTCGATTAGATAAGCGCGTAATAGCCGTGCGCCAGAGATGCCACTATTGGTCATGCTGCCTCCTGGGTAAGTTCCGTGAATACGTCGGCGAGTCCGGCGCGCCGGACTTCCAATTCCTGCAGGTCGTCATCGCCGGCCAGCAATTGCCGTACGACAGCCTCCGCATTGGTGGCGGTGATATGAAGCCGCTGCTGATCGCGGATGACGCTTCCAACGCCAGCCCATGCGCTTACCTGTTCAACGGATAACGCGGTCGAGCAACTGATGCGAGTGCGAACGACAAGAGCGCGCATCTCACTGACGCTGCCTGAGGCGATCACGCGTCCTTTGGCTAGAACCGCAACGCGATCCGCCAGCGCTTCGGCTTCTTCCAGATAGTGGGTTGTAAGAACGATAGACGATCCTTGGTCGACAAGCCGGCGCAGCATGGTCCACATCGTTTCCCGGGCTTGAATGTCGAGTCCCACAGTGGGCTCATCGAGGAAAAGGAGCTTCGGCCGGCCGCAAACCGCCATTGCGAACTGCACCTGCCGCTTCTGCCCTCCGGAAAGTTTTCCGTAAGGCCGATCTCGAAGCGGCGTCGTATGGGTCAGCTCCATCACCTCATCTGGCGAAAGCGGAGCCGGGTAATAACTGGCAACCAGATCAATCTGCTCTCGAACGCGAAGCTCCGGCGCAAGCGCCACCTCCTGCATCATGATCCCAACCTGACGCCGGGTCTCGACCAGCAGCGGTGATCGACCGAAAAGATGCACAGACCCGGAATCGGCGCGCTGGAGCCCGAGCAGCAGCGAGATGGCAGTCGTTTTCCCGGCGCCATTCGGACCCAGGATTGAAAACAGCTCGCCGGAGCGTACCTCGAGGCTGAGATTATCGAGCGCCACAATGTTCCCGAAGCGCTTTGTCACACCGGAGAGTTCGGCGATGCAATGGTTGCTCATTTTATGCTCTTGATCCAGTTTGCAGGGCGACGAATGCTTCTGGAAGAGGAATTTGACCAACTGGATGAAGGATGTGGCGAACGGGCTGGAAGAGACAAATCAGAAAGGATTGGCCGATAGCGCTTTCAGCCTTTCGTTGTAGATGCGGCCGGATTGGAGACGCACGCCATTTTGCAGCGTGATCACGTATTCACCATGCAGAGCAGGCTGGAGTTCTTTAATGCGGCTTACGTTCACAATCACGGAACGATGGATGCGCGCAAACATTTCCGGATCGAGCGATTTCTCCAGAGCATTCATGGCGACATGGAGCAGATGACCCGTGCGTCCGGCATGCAATTGAACATAATTCTCGGCGGCTTCAATCCAGTCGATGTCCTCAACATCGACAAAAATGGTTCTGCCAGCGGACCGTACAGCCAAACGCTTCAGATAGCGGCGTGGAGAGGCGATGGTTTCGAGAAGCGAGATGATCTGGCGGCTCGTCTCGTCGGCGGGCTTGAGGCTAATGCGTGTTTTCGCCCGCACCAGTGCCCGGGAAAACCGTTCCTCTGTTACAGGCTTGAGTAGGTAATCGATGGCGCTGATCTCGAACGCCTGAATTGCATACTGATCGTGCGCCGTGACAAACACAACCGCGGGCATCTGTTCCGCGCCCACTTCCCGTACTACCGCGAATCCATCCATTTCGGGCATTTGCACGTCGAGAAAAACCAGATCCGGCCGGACGCTCTGTATGACCGCCACGGCTTCGCGTCCGTCCTTCGCTTCGTGGATTGCGGAAATCTCGGGATCGCGGGAGAGCAGCATGGAAAGCCCTTCTCGCGCAAGGGGCTCATCATCAACGATCAACGTCGTCAAAGGCATGTACTTCCATCATTTCTGTTTGTGTGAGATCCGGCGCAAAGTGGAAGGGAAGAATTATGGTTACAAGCGCGCCGCCCTGCTCGCCATTTTCGATGGTTAATTGCCCAGCAGCCCCGTAAAGCTGCTGGAGACGCGCTCGCGTGTTTGCCAATCCGATTCCGCGAGCCGAAGAAAAATTCGCTGCGAGTCCGGGGCCGTCGTCCCGGACTCTGATCTCCAGCATCCTGTTCACGTGGGAGGCGCTGATCCGGATCTTGCCCGCCACTGAACTTCGTGCGATGCCATGACGAATGGCATTCTCCACAATCGGCTGCAGACCCATATGGGGAAACGCCGCATCCAGGACACCAGGGTCCGCGGATATATCGACGCGCAGACGATCTTGAAACCGAACCTGCTCAATGGAGAGATAGAGCCGCAGATATTCCAGCTCGCGGCTGAGCGGTACTTCCTGCGCCTCGACATCCTCCAGAACACAGCGCAAAAGATCGCTCAGACGGGCGAGCATATCCTCCGCTTGACGCGCCCGCTGCTGACGCACCAGCACCATGATCGCGTTTAGAGTATTGAAGAGAAAATGTGGCTGAAGCTGCATCTTCAATGTGTTCAGGTGCGCGCGGGCGAGCTGCGTCTTCAGTTCGGAGGCATGCAGTTCCAGGCGTAAGGCTTGACGCTGGCGCTCCTGATATCCGCGGTAATAGCGGAGGGCATACTGAATGCCTAAAACGATCCAATAGGTAGTAATGTTCTGGTGAAAACTGATCATCAGCAGAAAGAAGAACGTCACTACCAAGCTCTTCATGACGGAAGGAAAGACGCCGAAGCGAAACAGGAGCGCGCTTTCACACACGAGCTGAATGCACGCGATGAGAAAGCTGAACAGGAGATGGAGGGCTATCCGGCGCGGCCAGTTTTGGCGCTCGATGGGGAACCTGCGGCCGAGCCAGAGCACCACTGGAGTTAAGAGGGCATAGACGTACACGCCCGTCAGGTAGGAAACCAGATGGTGCCACCACGGCGTGGAATCACCGGACAGAAATTTTTGAGTGAGACCCTGGCTAAAGAAGAAAAGGCCAATTGCCGTCCACACGATAAAGTAAAGGGCGTACTCTCGGAGCCGGCGTTTGAGCGCGATTGCCATTAACGCCCGAGCTTAGCGCAAATCGCGGTCGTAGACAGCGCCACGATTTACGAAGCGGCCTATTGGTGGGATGAAACGGCAGGAAGAGTGCCACAAATCAACACGAATATGCACGAATTAATGGCCGGGGTCGTTGAAGAGATCGCGCGAATCATAGACCACAAACTCTGCGTTAGCGAAGACAGGCTTAATGCGGGGCAGGCGGTTCGATTGCTTCAATACGTAATAATCAATAGCAAGCGGCAGCAAATTCTGCAGGCGCTGAGCGGAGAAGCCTCCCTGCATGTCGCGCTTCCAGCGTTCCTCCCATGTCCTTGCGACGGAGCCAGAGTAATCGCCTTGCGCACCGCTCATCCAATCGACCCAGAGCGCACGGCGGCTTTCGGCGCGAAAGACGCCTGGATACAAATCGCGGCCGGCATCCGGAAAGAGAAACATCGAGCTGCCCCAGGTGTTTGCCTCCGCCCAGCGAGCCAGGTCAGTGATCGCCTCGCGGTGCGAAAGCCCTTGCGGGGGCGCCGTCATCCGAGGCATAGCCAGAACCGCAAAGATGAACAGAAACCAGGCGAGTGTCTCCGCTTTCCTCCGCCATTGCAGCGCCTGGACGCCCGCTATTCCGCAGGCAAGTATTGAAAATTCTACTGTAAATAGCAGCGCGCGCGCGGGTTGAAGCTGTGGGAACAGCCACCAACCGAACCGCGCCAGCAAAAGAGCGGAAATGGGCACGCTCAAAATCCCGAGAAGAGAAGGCGTAAGAAGCAGCCAGCGCAATTGCCGGTTCAGCGTTGGCCAGATTCGCGCAACGGCCCAGAGACCGCATATCAGAATGGCGAGATAGATCCAGATCTCACGGCCCGCCCACAGCGTCACCCAAACGTAGCGCGTCCGGGTTTGCAGTATTGCCGCGATATCGGGAGGAATCCTGCTGAACAGCGGTTCCAAATCCGTAATGCCCGGTTGGAGTTGCGCCAGGTTAGCCAGAAGCAGAACAAATACAAGAAAAATGGTCAAGGCCGGGCGGATCAATCTGCGCAGCGAGCCATCGGTGATAAAGGCTATCAGCATTACTATCCAGAAGACTGCCGCGACAGTGGGATCGTACAAAAACGCGAGGCCGCCTGCCAACCCGCAGAGCAAAGGTTTCTCACCGGCCAGGCAACCCATGGCCAATAGCGACAGAGCAAACGCGAAATTGGCGGGAACAGGTTCAGGCGCTACAAGTTGGACGGAGGGTCCGGGCAAAACAGTCCCGAGATTCAGCACAGCGGCAATGAGCAGAGCCCACGTGCCATTCAATCCGGCGGCACAAACGAGCAGATAGATCCCAACGATTGCGGCCGCCCGAAAAACAATCTGCTGGATCCGAAGAGCGGCCCTGAAATCGAGCCGTCCGGCCTCATGCAGAAACAAGGTAACTTCGTCGTAGATGGTGTAACTAAGATTGGGATGAGTAGCGACTAAGTCGCGCGATAGATAGCCCGGTGTATCCAGACGTTCGAGCATCGGGACATAGAGTTGCGTGCTCCCTTTCAGATATGTATGGCCGGGAAATATCTCGAATTCGCCGTAAGTGATAGCGGCAACCGCCAGCGCGAAGAGCAGGGCTCGCCGCATTTACCGGGCAGGCACTTTGGCGAGCTCCTGCTTTGCCCAGAGCCGGTCAGGATCGAGTTGAAGCGCACGTTCCAAAGCCTGGCGCGATTCTGCGTTTCGTCCAGCTTTGCGCAGAGCGATACCCTTCCAAAGGTAAGCTTCGGCAAGCCTGGGGTTGATTGCGATTGCGCGGTCAAAGTCCTTCAAGGCCATATCAACCCCGCCGCCCATTTGCGCGGGCAAGTAATAGTTGCCGACACCCCGGCTTACATATGCCATCGCGAGTTTGTTATCAAGCTCGAGTGCTTTGTTGATCTCGTCGCGGGCGCACGGGCCGTACTTCAGAGCTCCTAGAAACGGGTTCGCAGGAATGATTTGTCCGCATATCTGGCCGTAAAGTCGATGGTACTCCGAATCGCTGCCGTTTATGGCCAGCGCACTGCGAATAGGATTGATCGCGTCCTCAGCATATGTTTCAGACCGCTTCTTGTCTTTCAATTCCAACGCAACTTCCGCCGCGTACGAGTAGGCCAACGCAAGCTTATATTGGGCTTCTGAAGATTTTGGATTTGCTTCCGCCGCGTGTTTGTATTGCGAAATGATATTGTCCAGGGATGTCAGATCCTGGCTATCACGCGCCTTGATCAGGCCAGAGTCAGGATTTGTCGCGGCGACCGCGGCCGCCAGAGAACCCAGCACGAGCAACGTGCGCAGTCTCTTGTGGACGCTTTCGAATTGGAGGCGTGAAAACATGCTCCATTTCATTGTAGGGACGTGAAAAATCCTGAGTGGATGGTGAGCCGTTGTCCACCAGGAATTCCGAAGCGAAACTGCGGAGCGGCGATTTGCACCCGCCGAGCCCCAGCGAGCTTTCAGCCCTGGATCACTTTCGCACAAACCTTATGGCGCAACCCCCGCCTGAGGCCAGATGTAAAGTCAGAGTGTCCTGCGGGCGCGCTGCCCTCTTCTGAATAGAGACGTGCTGCGCATTTTGATTGGCGTCGCTCGCATCCTGGTAGATCTCGGCGGTGTATTGGCCATCGCCAAGAAAACTGAGCGGCACACTTACATCGCGCGAATCCCAGTTGGTAATGCTGCCGAGATACCAATCCTGCCCCTTACGCCGCGCGATGGTCACGTACTTTGCGGGAAAGCCATTCAGAACACGCGTCTCATCCCAGGCGGCCGGAACGTCTTTAATAAACTGAAACGCGGGTTGGTTCGCATAGGCCGACGGGGCATCCGACACCATCTGAAACGGCACGAAGTCGATCACGTACAACGCCAATTGCTGGGCGCGCGTTCCCAGCACCATAGGGAATCTCCCGCGCGCAATAAATTCGGCCTGCGTCGCATTGCGGAATCCACCCGGTGTGTAGTCCATTGGCCCGGCGAGTAGGCGCGTAAAGGCGAGCGTGGTCCGATGAATGGGGTTATCGCGCCCGCTCCACTTGGAATATTCCATGCCCATCACGGCCTCGTGCCCGAGCACGTTAGGGTAGGTGCGTTCGAGCCCCCAGGGCGTAGTTGCGCCGTGAAAATCAACCAATAAATTGTGCTCGGCGGCAAGTTGCGCAGCCTTGTAATAAAACTCGATGCCCTGCTGGTCATCGCGCTGAATGAAATCAATTTTTACTCCGGCGACGCCCCACTTTTCGTAGAGCGGAAACGCCGTATCCATCTGCTCGGAAGTCGGCTTGTAATGTATCCAGATCCAGATCTTGACACTTTTCGGAGCGCCATACTTCACTAACTCAGGAATATCCACGCGCCCGTTCATTTTGGTGATATCCGAATTGCCGCCGCCCTGCACCCTCGGTGCGGCTGTTTGTAACGACCATCCCGCATCGACCAGCGCGTACGGGAATCCGGATTCACCGGCGAAGTCCACGTAGTACTTCAACTTCTCCGTCGTCATAGGTGAATACCTCGCGCGAGGAGTGGCGTCGTCTGGCTTGTCATTCGGACCGACATCGCCATTCCACCAATTCCAGGACGATTTGCCCGCGTGAATCCAGCTTGTATCTTTGATTGCTACTGGGGAGTTCAGGTCATCGATAACGTTGGATTCAATCAGACGGCCAGGCTCGTCGCTAACCAGCAGAACATGCCATGCGGATTGATGCGGCAGCGTGCCGATGATAGCCAGGCCGGAGTCATCGAGCCGCGGCGAGAGCACAGATTCCACCCGAGTTCCGGATCCGGCCTTCGACCGATCGGAGGGATTCGCCAGATACATTTTGGCGTCCCCTTCAAGGCCCGCCTCCAGGATCGCCATCCAGGCAACTCCGGGAACATGCATCAGCAATGGCAAGCCAATCAAAGCATGGTTGGGAACACCCCCTTGAGCGTTGAAGGCGTTGACATTGAGATGGATATACTCGCTCTCGTACGCAGACTGGAAGTTGGGCAAATACAGAGCCCATGCGGGTGCATCCTTGCTGATGCTGAACTCCGTATGCTCCTGCTTCAGACGATAGCCGTTGAGAGCCGGTTGCTGCGGCACGATATAGCGGAAGGCAACAGCGCCGTTGTAGGCGCGCGCCTCAACAGTCATGGTGCGTCCCGGGGCATTGGGCTCCGTCAACGTGAGCGTAGCGCTGTTGTACGCATCATGCACGTGGCTCGTTTTGCCCGCAATCATCGGGTAATCATCCACGCCGGAGCTTGGTGTCGTTTGCGTAAGATGTACATCGGCACCGAGCGGCTGCTGTCCTTGCAGCTCCAGGCTCAGCCCGGAATCGTTCACAAGGGGCTTACCGCCATACTTCACGCTGTAAACCAGCGCTCCACTTGCATTCGTTGGCTGGCCGTCGCGAATGCTGGCGAACTGTATCTGGAGCCGTTGATCAGCGAAGTAACACTGGGGGGCGCAGTTGCGCTCTGCGCCATTACGCACACAGATGTTATGGCTAAAAATACCAGAGCAACAAATGTACGCAGAAGGCGGGCTTCGGCATCAGCCAAGAACGGCCCGAGGGAGAACCAGTATCCCGCCTCAGTTCCCAGTTGCCTTTTCACGAGAAACCTCCATAGATTTTTGTGTTCCCAAGGCTGCCCTTTGGGAACACAGTTCAGGTGCGGCGTGAGTATGAGGTCCGATAGAGATCATATCTCGGCGCTGCATGTCAAGCTAACCAGCTATTGATTCGGCACGATCTCTAGGGGATTCAGTAGGTCGAGACCGAAACGTGCAGCACTTCCGGTTCCGAATTGAATCTAAGTCCCCAGTCTGTTTGATCCCCGTTCAGCACTCGCAGGAACTTAAAAGCGCCGTTTTGGTAAACGCCTTCTTCCACCCGCAGGAATTGCCGATGCTTCCAGATTCCGTTGATCTGAGCCGACGGCGTCTGTCTAATTCCTGGCACCCCGCCGGCGGGCCGGAAGTCGACGCGACAATAGTAACCAGTTACCAGAAACTGGTTGTCCTTCAGTTGAGAGACGAGGACGCGCCCGATAGGCTCGGGATTACCCTTTGCCGGAGCATTTCCGCGTGGAGCAACGCCGTAGGAAACAATTGCGTCCCAGGATCCAAAATGGAGTGTCTGCGTGGGCTCGCCTTCCACTTCTGCGATCGCCTGAAGCTTGCCCTCGAAATTCAGGCGAGCAATGTCGCGCATCATTGGACCGAGCGGTCTATAGTTCTGCGCCGTCGGCTCCAGAAAAGCATTCTGCACCTCCGGTGTCCCGGTTTGCACGGGCCAGGTTCGTGTGTAGTCCAGACCAAACGGCGAATACCCGATGGCCTGAAGGCCCAGCGCGGAGAACAAGAACCGGGCGGATTGCGGGGTCGCTGCAGTCTCGGGAATAAACAATGCGTTGTCCTGCCGTTGATAGAGCTCCAGGACCTTTAGATAGGTCGCGGTGTGAAGCAAGTAAATGTCGGGCGCGAGGATGTCGATTGCCGGCGCTTCCGCCTTCCAGATGGGAATCACGTTGTCGGTGGGTCCGCCGCTTTCGTAGCCGCCTGGCCCTCCCGGCTTCAGCGGATCACGTAGGGCTGCGTTGACGTACAGCGGCAACGGATACGCAGCTTTGCCCGCCGCAGCGACTTGACCTACGTACTTGGCCACGGCCCACGCATGAAAGTCGACCTCTGCCTCCAGGCCGAAAACATCCTTCCAAGTTGCAGAAGCCGTGTTCCGCCTTTTGTCCATTGCTTTCAGCACATCGGCCGGAACCGGCGATGCGAAGAGCTTGTTGGCAAGTGGAGAATAGTCGCGCAGGCTTCCCCAAGTACCCGTTTCGTTCTCGACCTGCACCATTAGCACGGTTCGCTCCGAGTCAGCCGCTTTGAGGTGCAACATGAACGACCTGAATGCAGCGATATTGGCTTCGAGAGATGCGGTAGCAAACGGGGATGGCGAGTCCACCAGTTCTCCATCCTTGTCAGTTACATGGAAATAACGCTCCGGCTGCAGTTTCATCCATTCGGGCATATAGTGCTGGCTGCCGTTTTTCCAAGTACCGAACCAGAGCAGCACCAGATGAACATGATGCTGACGCGCCTGCGCGAGAAGCATGTCCACTTGGGTGTAGTCGAAGTACCCTGCGTTGGCTCAAACTGTTCCCAGTAAATGGGTATTTCGAGCGTGTTCGCATGTAAATACTCGATTGCGGGCCGCACCTTTGGAAGCACGGCCGACCAATCGCTTGAGTTATTCGCCTGTGCACCCAGCATCAGAAATGGAGCGCCGTCCACCATCAGCGCGTAGCGGCTGTCGCTTTGTACCAGGCGCGGAATCGGGTGCGCGTTCAACTGCGCGTGCACAGGAACCACAAGAATCGCTGCAGTGATTGCGGCCGCCACGATGAATGTTTTCATTCTCATTCACTGTGTCAAACTGCAATTCGCGTTTTCTCGAACATGGAAACGTTCGATCCTGCGGCTATTCTGGAGCACAACGGCCTCGCCCTCCCGTTTTTCCGCGCTGTTATTGGCACCGAAAGTTGCGGGCGTCCTGTGTGTCACCAGTTCCAATGTACTGGGCGTGTTTTGGGTACGCACACAACGGGCGGCTGCGGCCAGGGAAGGGCCGACCGGTGGCGATGACGAAGTCGGGTGCGGCGCCCTTCTCGACCCAGTTGACGACCGCGCTGAGCATGTCGAAGTGATCGAGCGAGGGGCCACCGCCGCAGTGAGCCATGCCGGGAACGAGGAACATCCGGCTCCATCCGGCGACCTTCTCGGCGCCTCCATTGCTTGCGGCAAGTGATTTGTAATAGCGGAGAGTGTCGAGCGCGGAGAACCAGGGATCGCTGTCGCCATGAAAGAAGATGAGCTTACCGCCGCTCAGGGAGAACGTCGAGAGATTGGTCGATGCGGGCTCGACCAGCGGATCGGAGGCGCTGAGCGCCGCCTTGTCAACGTCGAGTTCCGTTGCGGTTGTGTACGGGCCGAAAAGGCCGCGGCTGCCCAACGTGAGCAGGCCCGGCACCCCGCCCTTCGTCGCGATTCCGGCGTCGTAAAGAAAACCGGGATAGACCTGCGTACCGTAAGCGTTCCTGGGCCCTGCGAACGCTTTCTTGATGGCCGCGACTTTCTCCGGTGCGATGCAGCTTTCCCCTTGGCCGCTCTTGCAAGCGAGGACCGCGGGATCGAAATCGCAGCCGAGGGGATCGAAGATCATGCCATCAGCCACCCCGTCCCGGGCGTCGCAGTGCTTCATCAGCGTATCCATGAATAACTTTCGATCCCCGTCGGTAAGGAATTTGTCGATCTGCGGCTTGCCTGACGCGTCTTTGGGGGCGGCCTGATTGTAGGCGACGGGGATCCATTGGCTGATAGCCAGGTTTGATAGCCCGGTGCGCATGGCCGGGTCGCCCGAGACGATGCCATTGAAGACCGTGGGATAACGCTGCGAGAGGATCATGCCTTCGCGCCCGCCTGTGGAACAGCCAACGAAGTAGGAATAAGCCGCGGGTTTGGCGTAGTATTGCGCGATGATCTGCTTAGCAACTCCGGCCACCTCAGCATTGGCCAGGAAGGCGAAGTCGAGATACGCCTGCTGATCGCGCATGAACGAGAAATCGAAGGCGCCGGTCTTGGCCTTGTGTCCTGTGTCGGTGCTGGCTACGACGAATCCACGCGACAGGGCCGGCGTGTCGCCCGCGTAATTGGCCCCGGCGGGATAACTCACAATACCGTTGCCGCCACCGCCGCCCTGCATGACGAAGTCTCCGTTCCAGGTTTCCTTTTGCGGCAGAGCGATGGCAAAGCGAATTCCGAACTCCTCGCCTCCGACGCCTGTTCGACGGTTGATGATACCGTCCACGCGGCAATGCGCGGGAAGGGGTCCGATGGATGGAGCGCCAGGATAGGCCGGCGGCACGGTCGTGCCCGCGGCGATCAGTTCCGCGTTGGTGATCTCGACGCTGCTGAGCTTGAGCTGATCGAGTTCGGGGCAGCGGTCCGGCTCTTGAGCCGCGGCAGCGGCCACACACGCGAGGCAAACAACAGCGGCAAGCAGTGATGTCTTGGGATAACTCATTGTTAACGGACTCACCCCGATCCTATACGGACCGCCATCTACTGATCAATCGAGATAACCGTTACCGATCTGGGCTCGACGGTCAATGATATCTCGCCGTTCTGAACGTTCACTGCTGCGCGCTTCGGTACGACCGCATCCGGCGCGTCGAAGGTGTTGACCGTGTCCACTGCCGGCGCGGTAAGTGTCTCCGCAGTCGCCGACTTTGCAGCCATGCCTTGAACAGAGGCGTCAATCGTCGCAGGCTTCTCCGCGTCTACATTCGTAATGGCAATCAACAGCTTTCCGTCCATGCCCTTCGCGGCGATCGCATCCACCCGCGGCAGAGTTACGTCGCCGTGTGTGTAATTGCCGACATCGAAGCCGACCGGTACAAGTGTCGAGTCCTGAAAGGGGACGTACATTTTGAAAACGTGATACGTGGGCGTCAAAACCATTCTGTTCTTGTCGGTCAGGATCATCGCTTGGAGCACATTGACCATCTGGGCGATGTTCGCCATGCGGACGCGGTCTGCATGCCGGGCAAAGATATTCAGATTCAGCGCGGCAAGAATGGCATCGCGAATACTGTTCTGCTGGACCAGGAATGCCGGATTTGAGCCCGCCAGCGGTGCATGCCAGATGCCCCATTCATCCACCGTTAAGGTCACCTTCTTTCCCGGATCGTATTTGTCCATCACCGCTTCCTGTTTGCGCAGGAACTCATCCATGAACAGCGTCGATTTCAAACTCTTGACGTAATCGTCGAGCCCGAACTTCTCTGACTTGGTGGACGGCGGCCAGCCGTTCGGAACCGTGTACCAGTGTAGGGAAAGACCGTTGATGTCCCAGGCCCAGGTGTGCTTTTTCCATGCTTTCATCACGGCTTCGGTCCACTCCGTGTCCGGCGTGCCGGGACCTACGGCGATCTTCAGCATGTGGTCTTTGTCGCGCTGCGCCGGATTCATGTTCAGCACAAAGCGGCTGTACACCTTCATAAGGCTCACGTAGTAGTCGGGCGTCATCGCCCCGCCGCAGTCCCAACTCTCGTTACCGATCCCGAGGAATCCAACCTTGTACGGCTCGGGATGCCCGTTAGCCGCGCGTTCCTTGGCGAGCGCTGTGGGTGCCGCTGCGGTGATGTATTCCAGCCACTCGGCTGCTTCCCGCACCGTGCCTGAGCCGATGTTGATGGAGACATACGGGGTACTGCCGATCTGCTGAATGAAGTCCATGAACTCGTCCGTGCCGAAAGCATTCGTATCGATCACATCGCCCCACGCTGAGTTCACGGTCGCCGGACGCTTCTCCCGCGGGCCGATTCCCTTGCGCCAGTGATATTGGTCTGCAAAGCAGCCGCCTGGCCACCGAACATTGGGCACCTTGAGGTCCCGGAGCGCAGAGACGACATCATTCCGGATTCCGCGGGTATTGGGAATTGGCGAATCAGGGCCGACCCAGATGCCCTCGTACAGACCGTGTCCCAGATTCTCGGCGAACTGGCCAAAAATGTTGCGATTGATCGTCGGACCGGGTTTCGACAGGTCGATCGACAAATGAATTTTGTCCGCCGCGGCTAAAGACGGCGCAACCGAAGCGATAGCAAGCAAACCCAGAGCTGTGAGAATCCGACGAGTCATGTAGTCCTTCCTGCAGCCGGGCCGAACCAGCCGACGGCTCCAAGCGCTTTCCATAGAGACTAGGGATAGTATAGGTTCGTTGATCCGGAACCCGCATATGTTTCCAGGAATCGCGCCTGCAATCGAGAGGAGATTTTAGTGAATAGGATCGGAATCGCGTTGTTGATGGCTGCAGGCCTATGCTGTGCTCAGGCTCAGAACGGCTTCTACCCGGCGTCGACAAATGTCTGGGGTGCGGCCTATCCGCGAATCGATGCCAACGGCAGGGCCGAGTTCCGGGTGAAAGCACCTGATGCCAATAAGGTACAGGTGAACTTCTGGGGCACAACGAAGCTGGATATGGTGAAACAGCCGGACGGATTCTGGACCGCCACGTCCGCTCCACTGGTTCCGGGCTTTCACTATTACACTCTGATCATCGACGGCGCGGAGGTAAGCGATCCTGGAAGCCATACGTTTTTCGGCGGCGGCAAGGACGCGAGTGGAATCGACATCCCGGAAGCGGGTGCGACCTATTACCTGCCGCAGAATGTGCCGCACGGCCAAGTCCGCGAGAACTGGTATTACTCGAAGGTCACGGGAAGCTGGCGTCACGCTTTGATCTACACGCCGCCGGCATATGAGACCAAGACCAGCATGCGTTACCCGGTGCTCTATCTTCAGCACGGCGCGGGCGAGGACGAAACGGGATGGGTGAAACAAGGACATGCAAACTTCATCCTCGACAACCTGATCGCCAGCGGCAATACAAAGCCGATGATTATAGTGATGGCTTATGGCTACGCCAAGCGCGCGGGCCAACCTGACATCGACCTGTTCAGCAAACCGTTCGGCTCTCCTGAAGCCATGAAAGCGATGCGTGAGATGGCGTCGGCCTTTGAGGACGATCTTACGCAGGTGCTGATCCCGTATGTGGACGCAAAGTTCAGAACCCTAACCGACCGTGACCACCGCGCCATGGCCGGCCTTTCGATGGGCGGAATGCAGGCCTTTCAGATCACGTTCGATCATCTTGATTTGTTTTCTTACATTGGAGGTTTCAGCGGCGCCGCGGGCGTGCTGGGAAATCAAAATTTCGACACAAAGACTGCGTTCAACGGAGCTCTCGCCGATCCGGCGGCCTTTGCTAAAAGAGTGCACCTTCTCTGGCTTGGCGTCGGCACGACAGAACCCGCCAGGATACACGACGGGATCGTGAAGCTTCACGACGAGCTAACTGCCGGAGGCATTAAACACGTCTTTTACGTGTCGCAGGGGACCTCGCATGAATGGCAAACCTGGAGGCGCGATCTGAAGGACTTCGCGCCAAGGCTCTTCCAGGAGAGCGCTCAATGAGGCGACTGCCTCTGGCGGTGCGAACCTTTGTCGTTGCTCCACCTCACTGCGCGAGCGATGCGTCCGGTTTAAAGTCACCGCCATTCACCAGAACGTTCAGTACTTCTTTGATGCGCTCAGGACACGCTCGTCCCTTTTCGGGAGTCAGGTTATCGTGCTCGGACTCAATCATAGCCAGCGGTTCTTTGGGTGCTGGAATCTGATTTAGTGCAGTCCAGATGCCGGCTGGCGGAGCGATTGTGTCGATGAAACCCATGCCCGCAAGCACAGGTGCGTGGATGTGCGAGGCGAAGTTGACGGTATCGAAGTAGAGCGCGGTCTTCATCGCGGCCGGGTTGTTGGGTGGCCAGTTCGGATACCCGGCCTTGCGGCCGTGAAGATCTCCGTTCGTATCGGCGCCCGCGGGCACGCAGACCAGCACAGCGCTGATCTTATCCGGACGCAGCCCCGCCAGCGCCAGACTTTGTTGCCCGCCCATACTGCCTCCCGTCAAGACAATCGTCTTGCCGTCCCACTCAGACCGCGTCAGCAGGTAATCGAGCACGCGGGAGTCGCGCAGATACATGTTTAGGAAATAGGATTTCTCGCGATCGGTGTCGCCAATGGCCTGATAATTACGCGGGATGTTGCCTGATGGATCCGACGGCAGCTTGTCATGCGAATCGACGTCAATCGATAGCCAACCATCGGCGGCGTGCATCGCAACCGCCTCGGCATTTAATGCGTACACGCCCGCATACTGCAATTGGATGAGAGCTGGAAATTTCCCTTCGCGGGCAGGCCGCGCGATGTATCCGTGGGCCTTCGACCCGAGCGCGTCGAGTGCGAACATGCTTAGCTCGACTCCAGGCAGATCAGTTGTAACCGGTGTCAGCCCAGGGTTGATTGGAAGTTTGGCCTGAGGCTCCAGCTTGCTTTCCCAGAACGCATCGAAGTCATCGGGACGCGGCGTCGAAAGGCCAATCTTCTCCGGAGCAACAGCAGCTCCAACGGCGTAGAGTCCATTGTTGCGACCGGTATTGCCGCCCACGTAAGATGCTGGAGCAGGCCCCGCGAGAAGACTGCCGTACGGTTCTATGGCGACATAAATCATTTCGGGCTGGTCGCCGGTGATCTCGATTCTGCCCTTGCCCGAAGAAAGGTCGAGCTTGCCTTCTTTAAGAACCACCGAGTTGTTGCGACGAATGGTCCATTTGTAGGAGTATGTGGGCGTCTCCGGACCGGGCGTGACCGTCCAGCCTACGGTTTGGCCGACCTGGTAAATGCCGGTCGCGTGATCCGGGGCAAACGTGAGTTGCTGCTCGATGGGCGCACGTTGCGCGAAACTCAGCGCAGCACCAAACACGAGAGCGAACACGAATGGCGCGCGGATCCGACGGATAGGCATATTGCAGCGCATCATTTCGAATTTTACTTTCGCGACTCGGTCGCGCTGACCGTGAATGCTCTCAGCGGCCGATCTTGCGAATCGAGGAAGCGCGCACAGAAGTCCGTAGCGCCACCTCCATTAATAATTGCCGCCCGCACGACATTAGGGCCTTTGTTGAGGGTGAGGCGCTTGGAAACACCGTCATCGATCACGGTTTGACGATCACCGTAAATACCAATCACCTCTTTGCCGTTTACCCACCACACCGAAGCCGCATTGGAGCCGATCGCTAACCGTACACCGGGCATCTCCCGGTGGCAGTTGACGACCGTGACCGCCCAGAACAAAACATCGGACGTTGGTTTCCCGAGTGCGCGAGCGAAATGGTAAAGGTTAACGTTGAAGAGCTTCGTGTCCACGGCGTACCATGTGAGGTGCTCGTTGTTTACCGCCACTTTGTCGCCGTCGTGCGGAATGACGGTGAACTGGTCAGGAAAGTATTGCTTGTGGACGGCAGCCTGCACCGCACTGGAGGTGAGCCCAGTCGTGGGGATCGGCTCCAGAATCAGCCAGCGCTGAATAAACCCTTGGGCATCGGGCGGCTTTTCGGGCGACACAGCCTTGGTCAGCGTCGGCCACGTAAGTTGTGTTGCTCCGCTATTGGCAATCGCAGTGAGCAGAAGCGCCGAGCCGGCCAGGATCGCCCAAACGAATGAATGGCGCCTGCGAAACGAGTGCATGAACGGCCTGCATGTTAATGTCATGGCGTATTGAACAACCAGCGCTGCTTATCGCTTTTCGGATCGAACTGGGACAGCGTCGCGAAGCTGCTGCCGATGGCTGAGATCGCCAGCGGTTCCTTTCCATTCGGGACCGATTTCGGCTCGATGCGCCACGAGCCATCGGCAAGCTGGTCCATCCGCCACAGTTGTTCCGGTGCGCCCGTAAAGGTCGGCAGAACGACCAGTTCGGCATCCGGAGTCGCTGCGAGCGTACGCTCCGTCCCCGCGATCGTGATCTTGAAGTACGGCGAACCAGGATAGCCGCCCGCATCGGGCACGGCCGTTACGGCCCACTTCTGCTGCGCCTGACACATGTAATTCGCCATGCGCGCATCGATCGCGCTAGTGGGCCAGTTCGCCGAAACCTGTGCAGCGTCCTGAGGCGGGATCGGATGGCCGACGCCGGCAAACATTCCCGGACCGCCTCTGTGTCTCACTGGTGGGCCGCCGACCGGCACGCCCTCTACCGCAAGTTCAAGCGCTGTCCCGGTACGCACCGATTGAATTTCATAGGTGCCTTCCTTCAAGTTCTCACCAGAGACCGGCCAACCGTCTTTCCACAACAGCGGGCGTATATCGAGCACGCTCGCGCCTCCTCGATCCAGATCGGCCTCCCAATGCATCGAAAATTTCTGAACACCTTCGCCCAAGTCAAGCAGACCGAAGTGGCCCGGACCAATCACACGTCCACCCGAACCGATCAAGAGCTTGCCCCCGCCTTGGATCATGTCGACGCCGTCGGCGTCGAGGAAAGGGCCGGTGACTTTTCTCGATCGGCCCACGCGAATGTTGTAGCCCGAATCCGCGCCGCGGCAGCAGCTTCCGTGTGTTGCCAGCAGGTAATACCAGCCATCGTGATACATCATGTCGGAAGCTTCGCAGTTGATGGCGAGGTTACGCGGCTGGGCGTTGGGGTTGAGGCGCTTGCCTGTCTTGGGATTTAGCTCGACCAGGCGAATGTATCCGAAGTAGGAGCCGTAGGTCAGCCACAGCCTCCCATCGGTTGGATCGAGAAACACGCCTGGGTCGATGGCGTTCGAATCTTCGATACCGTTCGATGAGGCAACCACCCCGCCCTCTTCCCATTTGTAATCGGGAGAATGGGGATCGAGGCTCTTGCTCCAGATCATGTTGACAGCGGCTTTAGGCTGCGCGCCGATGTTCGCGGCAACGTAGACGTAATAGCGATCGCCGAGGTGAATGACGTCGGGAGCCAATCCGCGGCGAGGAAGTGGGGTTCCGCGATGCCACGTCCAGCCATCGTCGGAAACCAATGAAGAGCCACCGGTGCCGTAGGTATAGAACTTGCCGTCGCACACGAACAACTGTGGAAGGATCATGGATTCCGATTTCACCGTCGAGGGCAAACGCGATCGCGGCGGCAACGAACAGGATTGCAAAGGAAGCGTAGCGCATCAATTGCTTATTGACTGTCTCCACCGCAATCACCTTCGAAACACATGCGCTGGTGTGTGTGCCGTGACAGAGTTCAAATCCGTTCGGTATCCCGTAGGCCTCGGTACAGCGGCGGGTTCTTCGGATCAGGCGACCATGCAGCCGCGCTCGCAAGCTGCGCACGCGCGAAAAGCGGTAATTTGGCCGAATGTTCAGGCGTCTTGACTGTTTCCAGCGCCTTGGCAGCATCCACAGGACCTGCCCGCCGCGCCGATAGGCAGCACGGACTTGCTTGAAGCAACGGTCCAGCGTGCTTGAGAATCACCCAAATCCTGCTATTAGAGTACGTTGGTACGCCCGGTAGGATTCGAACCTACGACCTTTTGCTCCGGAGGCAAACGCTCTATCCAGGCTGAGCTACGGGCGCACAGGGCAGAACTCGCTTAAGAGCCTTTCTTAGCCATTGCGACCCGTGAGGCTGGGCGGGTGCGATGCGAGGCCGAGGCATTCTCGGGCGCCAGAAGTTCTTCAATGTGCTGCCGGATGGCATCTTCTTTCATCAACTTGTCCCAGTCATCGTTCTCCGTCGCGGGAGTCTGATAGTGAATGAGTCCTTTGCGGTCAATGAGCACCAGTTGCGGCACAACGTAGCGTCCATCGCTGAAACCCATAAAAGCCGTCATCTCATTGCTGGGGGTCCATCCGACCGGGAAGTTCACCTGGAAATCTTTGGAGAAGCCTTCCACCAGCAGATCGGCGTTCGGATTGACGGCCACGTCGATGACCTGAAGTCCGCGCGCGCCGTACTCAGATTGAAGCTTCCTCATCATCTTCGAGGCGGCCTGGCAATGTGGACAGGTGGTGAAGATAAACTCCAGAGCAACAACTTTGCCGCGATATTGGCTTAGTAGCTTTTGGCCCTGCCCCGGTACGCTAAATGCCAACTCCGGAGCTTTGCGGACCGCCTCCGCAGCAAACAATGATGTTGTGAAAAGCGAAATGCCGGCCAGCGCGGCCAAAACTGTCTTCACGTTCGGTACTCCACTCAACAGTGTAACTTAGCTTAGCGTCCGTCTGCCGAGCCCGGCCCTGGGCCCGCTTGAAGCGGTTCCAAGCGGCGCCAATCATCGATGTTGCTGATTCCTTCCACGCTTGAAACGGTATCGCCATGCAGGCGGGACACAAAATAGCCACTGTCACCGGTTCCGGCGAACACGGTTGCGTTGTCCACCGCCGGATCACAACGCTTCCACTTCGTCTTCAGAACCTTTTCATAGGCGGCAAAGAAGGCAGTGGCGTCGTGCTCCGAGTCCCATTGAGACACGTATTCGAGCACCGGAGTATGGCTCTTTCCTGCGGCCACGATTTTGAACTGTCCTCCGCGCAGATGCGGAGCAATCTCCGTTGCAGCCGCCGCGCCGGCGTATTGCCGCAGCAGGATCTCATGATCGAACTCGCCGACGGAGCCTTCCGTGATCTCCCCTGTCGAATTCTTTAGCGTCACTTTCGGGAGATCCGGTTTGGTGGGTTTGATGTGTCCGAAGTAGCGATCCGGATGAATGATCTGCGCGGAATCGACCGGAGCATCTGTAAAGACGGTGCTGAAAGCAGGTTGGCCGAGCTTTCTAAACACAGCATCAAAAAAGAGTGTTCCTTCGGAATATGGGAACAAAAGCGACTGCTGGATGTAGAGCGGCGATGCCTTCAGAACCGGGTAGTCTGTCATTGACTGTTCGCTCGAATCGCCGACCGACTGCAGCATTTCTTTTGTTGGAACAGGTGGCTTGCCTGCCTGCTTCAGATCGTAGGCGATCATCAGCCACGAGGCCTGGCCTTCTACGACGGCAGTGTGCGCCAGGTTCTCATCATCATTTGAGGGAGTGTCTTCCATGAAATGCTCCAGGTCGAAATGCTGATCTGCCAAGGCGTGTGAGAGTTCGTGCGCAAGCGTGGTAGTTTCTGAATCCAGCGGCGAGCCGGCCAGCAGAAAAAGTTTCTTTTGGTCGTAATCATAAAAGGCGGCGGCCTGCTCGGTAAGCAGGTCGATGGTAGATTTCTTCAGATCGAAATCCTGCGGAACCAGGCCAAACATCTTTAATGCCAGTTCATCAGCGTGAATCTCTTCGGGCTTAAGCATCTTCTTGATCCGCTTCGTCAAGAATTGGCGCAACTGGCGCTTGGACATGCGGCCGTACGGGACAGCGTGCTTTTCCGAAAGACTCGAGATGCCGGAGAGCGTCTTGACAATTGAATTGATCTGGCTGAAAGCAGGGTCGGTACTTGGCTTCTGGCGAGCGGCAACAAGAAAGATGAGCGCGCAGAAGGCCAGGGCAGCAGATAAGGTCCGGCGGTGCATTCAGAAAGGGAGTGCTTCTCACCAGCATAAGCTGCTGAGAAATAAGCCGCTTCGATGCTATTCTGAAATCACCCCCCTGCCCTTCTTTATTCAATGGATTTTCTTGCAGGTCTAAATCCGCAACAACGCGAAGCGGTTGCCCACGTTGAGGGTCCGCTGCTGCTACTAGCCGGCGCCGGGAGCGGAAAGACGCGCGTTATTACGCACCGCGTCGCGCACCTGATTGAAGCGCACCACGTACCCGGTCCAGCGGTTCTGGCTGTGACGTTCACGAACAAGGCGGCCGACGAGATGCGCCAGCGGGTCAATGCTTTGTTGAGCGGCGGCAGCGCGCCGATGGTCTCGACGTTTCACTCCTTCTGCGTGCGGTTGCTAAGGCGTGATGGGAATGCGCTTTCCGAAATCCGCAAGGGCTTCACCAGGCAGTTCACCATTTACGATGATGACGATCAGCTCGCGCTGATGAAGTCGATCTACAAGCAGCTTGGACTGGATGAGAAGTTCATGCAGTACCGGGCGACGCTTTCGCGGATCAGCCATGCCAAAAGCCACAACGAGACGCCACAGGACTGGTACAAGGCGGCAACGGATCCAAAGCTGACGCGGCTGGCAAAGATCTACGACGCATACGAGGAACGGCTGCTACAAGCAAACGCGCTCGATTTTGACGATCTTCTAATCGAGTCCGTGCGCCTGCTTCGCCATGATGAAGCGCTGCGGCAACTCTACAATCGCCGCTTCGAGTACGTGATGATCGACGAATACCAGGACACCAACCGCAGCCAGTATGAGTTGATGCGGTCGCTGACGGAGGTACGGCACAACGTTTGCGTGGTTGGCGATGAAGATCAATCCATTTATGGCTGGCGCGGGGCGGATATCCGCAACATTCTCGATTTCGAGCGCGATTATCCGGATGCAGTAGTCATTCGCCTGGAACAGAATTATCGCTCTACGAAGAACATCCTGGAAGCTGCCAGCGCGGTTGTTGCGAACAACAAGGAGCGCAAGGGGAAGTGGCTGTGGACTGATTCCGTTTCAGGGGCAAAGATCGGGTACTACGAAGCACCGGATGGAGAGAACGAGGCGCTCTTCATCGCTGACACGATCGAGAAGCTTTTGTCAAAGAACCCGGCGGAACGGGTTGCGGTTCTGTATCGAACGAACTTCCAATCGCGGCAGATTGAAGAGGCGCTGCGGCGGTACGGCCGCAAGTACCTGGTGGTGGGTGGATTCAGTTTCTATCAACGCGCCGAAGTGAAAGATCTGCTGTCGTATTTGAAAGTGCTGCTGAGCCCGCAGGATTCAGTGGGGCTTCTTCGCATTATCAACACCCCGGCTCGCGGTATCGGCAAAGGCACTGTGGAGCAGATGGAACAGTACGCGCTGGAGCACGGCTTGAGCCTGTGGAGCGCGTTCCCAAAGATGCTGCAGGAGAAGGTTCTGCCTACTCGCGCCGAGTCGGCGATAAGAGCGTTCATTACTCTACTGCACGAGTTGCACGAGACGGCGCAGACGAAACCAGTTCACGAGACCTTGCGCGAGATTTTGGCGAAAACAGGGTATGAGGCAATGCTGAAGAGCGACGCTTCACCCGAATCGGAATCGAGGTTGGCCAATTTAGAGGAACTGGTGAACGCGGCGGCAGAAGCAGCGGAGCGGGGTGAAACCGCCGCCGAGTTTCTGGACCACGCAGCTTTGGTGGCCGATTCGGATGCATTGGATGAGCACGCAGCGGTATCGCTTCTGACCATGCATAACGCCAAGGGCCTGGAATTTTCGAATGTGTTCCTGGCAGGCATGGAGGAAGGGCTGTTTCCTCACAGCCGGTCGCTGACTTCGGAAGCCGCCATGGAGGAGGAACGGCGCTTGTGCTACGTGGGGATGACGCGCGCCGAGAAGCGGCTGTATCTGAGCTGGGCGCGCTACCGACGCCGCTTTGGAGGTGCGCAGCCGGATGTGTGCCTGCCTTCGCGGTTTCTGAATGAAGTTCCACCAAGCCTGAGAGAGAAACTCTCTTCATCCCGTGAGCGGCATACGGAAGAGGTTGATCTCTATGCTGAGCAGCATGATGTCCGCGAATCGGTGAAGCGCAATCTGTACACCGGGCGAACGTACAACTCGGTAGAGAACATCGCGCAGTTTTTTAATGAACGCGGGATGCCGCCTCCGTCCGGATTCACGCGGAGGGCAGAAGGTGTGAAACCGGTCCAGGGGGACCGGCGCGGTCCAGAGGCAGCGCCCCAGCGGACAATAGTGCCTCGCGTTTCAGGAGCACCACCGCGCAGCGGAGCGACTGTTCAGCATCCGAAATACGGGCGCGGCACCGTGCTGCGGCGCGAAGGCGACGGCGAGGATGCGAAACTAACTATAAGTTTCCCGGGATACGGGTTAAAGAAAATCATTGCGAAATACGCAGGAATAAGAACCGACGAATGAATACGAAGCACGTGGAAGACAGAGAAGAACGGAAGCGCCTGAAGCGCACTGCCCGGAAGAAAGCCGCTCCGAAAGCCAAGCGGGCGTCGGGAGTTGCCCGTGGATCGAACAAACACAAAGTCAAGAAGATGGTAAAGGGCCAGACGAGGAAGCGATAAGCGGAGCTTGTCGAGTAGGGTCCGGCCATGCCCGGACCCTACGTACGGTTTCGGACATTTAGATTCGCTTCGGGCTTCTGACCTCGCGGATGCCGATGCCTGGGGTGGCGAGGCGGAAGCCGACACGCTCCATGGCGCTCTGGATGTACTGATTGCGCATGAACCAGCGCCAGACATTGCCCGTCAGCAGATTCTCCATACTGAGTAGAGAGATGCCAACATCGATGCCGATAACGTCCCGATTGACCCAGAACTTCTCGTCTTTCCAGTTTGGGTTAAAGGCATCGGCGAACCCGTAGGTCCGGTAAATCTTGTCGCCGTAGACGCTGTGCATTTCGCGCAGCACCGGAAGGCAGATTTCCGGAGCGAACATGAGTGATCCGGCTACGGCGCAGGGGACCAAGGTGCCGTTTATCGGACCCGCATAAGGCGGTCCACCCCAACCTACATACCCGGTGGGGCTGTCGGAAACGGTGATGCCCCACATGTCGGGACCGTAATCGGAATACTGCGACTGCAGGCTGATGCAGAAGTCGCGATGCGCATAAGTGGCGATCTGCGAATTCTCGAAGTAGTCGATGTAAGAAGGATCGCCGTCCCTTTGATGCCGGAAGTCTACCCAGGCATGCGAATACTGGTGAGTAAACAGCGGGCCGCCGCTGATGAATTTCCACTGCTCGTATTTAACCTGGCGCCGCAGCCAGGCGTACCAGCTATCGGACGGAATGGCGTGGCGAGTTGAGCCGATAGCCAATAAATAAAGGATGGATGCTTCGCTATACGTGGTCCAGCGGGATTTGAGGAACCCGGAACCCGGATTGACCCCGTGAGTGAGGATCAGGGGGCTTCGGTTCAGCATCCAGACGAAATCGACGCGGTCAAATATCTGTTTCGCTAACAGGCGGATCTCACGGTCTTCGGAGAAGTAGCCTTGAGCGGTCAAAATGCCGGCCAGCAGAAGCGCACTGTCGACGCTCGAAATTTCGGAATTCAGTCTCCGCTCGCCGGTAGCGGCATCCGTGAAATGGTAGAACCAACCGTGATCGTGGAAGGAGTGCCCCCACAGATATCGAAGGGTAGTCAGGACCCGGGTACGGGCTTGCTCGCGAGGCACCCAACCGCGATTGGCCCCAATGCAGAGGGCTGTGAGGCCGAAGCCAGTCGCGGCAGAACTAGCGACGTTGTTGCCTGACGGGCCACCGTCCACGTGGGCGCGGTCCATGAATAGCCCGGTTCGGCTATTCCATTGATCCCAAAAGAAGCGGAAGCAGCGCTTCTCATAATCTTCCAGGAATTGATGCTCCTGGGGAGTAAGCGAGTGCGAAGGCGAAGCAGGTGAAGAAGCCGCGAGCGCGCTGCGTGCCGCAACAAGCGCGCCGGCCGATGAGACAAGAAAGGCCCGGCGCGAGAGACCGGAGTGGTGCCCGCGATTCACTGTGTGCTGTCCTACTGGGTGAACTTCCATTTTAGATGCAATTCAGGGACCGATAGAAGGTAGGAGAAATCTGAATCCGTGTGAAAGCCGATTCGGTTCAGCATGGGCCGGATCTCCGGGTTCGTCATGAAATTCTTCCAGATTAAGCCGGAGCGAAAATTTTCGATCATGACCACCATGGGCGCCTGATTCAATCCCATATTGATGCTTGAAAACCAGTTCTGCTGGAGGTTAAGGGCATCGCGGAAGCCATAGATGCCCCAGAGCCGGTCGCCCAGTTCTCGATAGAAGAATTTGAGGGCTTGCATGGAGAGATCCGGCGTGTACGGGAACGAAGCAATGGCCCCAGTGGGCGCAATGGTGCCATCATCCAGTTCCGGCTCCGGTTCGTAGGGAACATATCCTTTCGGACCATCGACGGCGGTCAGACCCCAGCATTGCGGCCCATAACCCTGGTAGTGCCCGGGGTTCTTGACGCAATACGCGTTATTGATCAGCGCCATGCTGCGATTGTTTTGGAAGTAATCGGTGAAGCGATCGCGGATGCCGTGCGGGTCGAAGCCCATGTAGGAGTAATGAGTAAAAAATAGTGGGCCGCCAGTGCCGGTGCCGAGATCGAGCTTGATTCCGAAGTAGGTATGGCGATTCAGAAATTCCTTCGGATCGCCCGCCCAGCCGGTGTAGTAAAGGCTTGGAGGAACTGCGTGAGTGGGCGAAGCGATGCTGAGCAGATAAGTGATCATCACCTCATTCCAGCCATAGAGACGGTGATTGATGTACCACGAATATTCCGGCGACCAGTGCCAGAAGAGGGCGTCACCGGTGGCGGTTCTGCGGAACCAGTCCCACTCGACGCCGTTCCATAGGCGCGTGATGCGGTTGTAGAGGGCGCGCTCGGGGAGGATGGAAGACGCTCCCTCCCGGTCGCGGCTCTGTGCTGCAACCGCTCCCTCGCGGTCGCGGCTCTGTTCGGTTGGCTTGAAGTACTGGCGGGCGGTGAGCAGGCCTTCCATCAGAAAGGACGTTTCCACCAGATCGGCGCCGTTGTCGAACATGTCGAAGACGGGCATGCGGCGTCCGGTCGCGCCGTTTGTGAAGTGCGGCCAGGCGCCGTGAAAGCGATCGGCATGCTCGAGGAAGCTGGTGATCTTCAGCAAGCGGTCGAGACCCTGCTGGCGGGTAATGAAGCCGCGCTCGACACCGACGACCAGAGCCATGATGCCGAACCCGGTTGCGCCGGTCGCGACGATGTCGTCATCGCCGGGGAGGTTCTCGCGGATCATGCCGGAGACGGGGTGCGCGCCCTCCCAGGAATAACGGAAGCAGGCTTCCTGCACCATGGTGAGGAGTTCGTCGTCGGTCATTGGGTGCGTGGATGCACTGGCCGGTAAAGAAAAAGCGGATTCGCGATAATTGCGATCACTGGCCTTCACCTTGTACGCTGCTTTTTGATCCGGGTTCCCGATAAAGTCCGCGTAGCGATTGACGCCGCGCACCTGAATGCCGACCGCCTGGAACTGCGCTCCGTTCAAAGAGCGGTAGATGATGTAGCGCTCCGGTTGTTCGCCCGAACCAGGCGACCAGCGTATGTCGATGTGGCGCTCGTACCCTTTAGCTTCGAGGTTGCGCGGAGGAGCAAGCGGGGCTTTCCGCTGAATGGCGGCAATGGTATCGAAACGGAATTCGTCAAGAAGCAACGTGTGCTCAACGCCATCGGGCAAGCCCTGAACGAAGCAGATGGCGTTCACACGATGCGGATCGAAGGCGTGAACCGAGGCGCTGATGAACCGGTCGAGCGGGATCCTGATCTGAACCCATTGCCGCCCGGGAATCGCTTTGACGAAAGGCGCGAGATCGATGGGGTGCGTGAAATTTCTATTCTTATCCCGCAAAACCAAGCGCGGAAGATCGGCAGGTTGAATGGCTTCCGGAGCGTAACACCAGAAGAACAAGGTATCGCCCGGGAAATAGACGTCACGATTTCTCCACTCGTACAGAAGTACTTCTGCTTCCCACCCGCCCTGCGGCTTGGATGTCCATTGCAGCCTGAGCGAGTTTGGCGGCGTAGAGAAAGTCCGAGTATCGACCGGCAATTTATCGCCAACAAGATCCAGAGTGCTGGGCGAAGACGGCTTTCCCTTGCTGTAGAAGTAACTCTCGCCAGTAAGGCTGTTGTCAAAGAACGTGCGCTGGAAATAGGCTGTATCGGCGTGCGCCGGCACGGTGAGAAGCATCAGCAGGGCAGCGAAACAGACGCTACGGGAGGTTATCAAAAGAGCGCTTGGGAGCAGTTGAAAATTCGAAGCCATTGCTTGGTTGGACGCCGGGTTTGCCGAGAATCGCAGCAGGGTTCTCTGGTTTCGCTTGTTCTTTTTTATTCTTTAGGTCGCTCGAGCGCGCGGCGGCCTCATCCTTGCGCGTGCGGTCCCTTTGCAGATTGTGGAGTTCGGCGGATTCCTTTTCGTAACGGCGCTGGAGGCGAGCTTCCTGGAGCTGGAGACTGCGGAGTTGTTTCTGGTACTTCAGAAAGGTTTGGAGTTCGATCATGCCGGGGCGCAAAGCGGGGGCGTGCTGGTCGAAGGCGCCAGCGAACTCCATGCTGCCTAACGCGTAGATTGCCATTTCAAGGCCGGGAATGCGCTGGAGACGCCAGGTGGTTTCGGAGAGGGATTGGACGAGCTCGCATTCGCGCAGGCCGACGGGCTTGTATGCGTCCAGATACTCCTGGGCGTTGCGCTGGTATTCGGGAGCATCGGCGGGCGATAACAGAACCGTTCGCTCGGCGAGCACGGTCTTCACGGCGATCAGAGATGATTTGCTTGTAGCTGGGGCTGTCATGGGGCTTTCTCCTGGAAATAGAAATGGCCCGCGGACAGGTTTGATCCTGCCGCGAGCCTGCCGGAGCGTAGCACGCGAAGTGGCGAAAACGAACCATGGATTAAAAAATTGGTTGTAAGTAGCTGACAGAGAGGGAAATAGACGTGAGAGGTTTTTGTGACCGGCAGATTGGGCCGGGCATGCCCGGCCCCTACTCAAAATGCAATGGATGGAGGTACTAGAAGGTCATTCTTACCTGCAGTTCGATCGACCGTCCTGCCAGTGCGCCACTCGGGCGTCCGAAGTTGGGGTTCTCTATATGCGCGTCCAGATCACCGAATTGAAAGGGAATGAGGTTCAGTTGATTGAAGACGTTGAATGCATAACCTCGGAATTCGATGCCGGCAGCTTCGCCCAGGAACGGCAATGCGAATCGCTTTGCGAGACTAGCGTCGGTGGCGAAATAACCGGGGCCCCGGAACGAATTACGGCCAATTCCGGGAGGGCCTGGATGAGAGATGTCGAAATAATCCGTACCGACGATCGGTATCACGGGATTGGTTCCCCCGAACATGCAGCTATCAATAAAACACTGATTCCCGCGGTCATTCTGATTGGCATTGTTGTAATAGGCGGTGGGGCGCGTCGGGCTGATGGTGGCGGCGCTGGTCACTGGCGCGACCGATTGCAGGAACCCCGTCACCGGCGTCCAGGGGAAGCCGGAATAGGCCGTGAGAATGCCCCCAAGCTGCCAGCCTCCGAACACGCTATGGAAAAACCCAGCGCGATGAGGAAAGATGGGCAGGGTCCAAAGGCCACTTAGCGTTAGGCGCTGGCGCGAATCGTAATCGGAGGGACCATACTCCGTTGTTTGCGCGTGAACGGGATCAGTCTGGTTGGTCTGCGCGCCGGGTCCTTCCGCCGAGAGCATGTCGATGCTCTTACTCCAGGTGTAGGTAGCGTCCAAGGAGAACCCTTTTGAGAACTGCTTTGAAAGGCGTGCGTTCAGCGCATTATAAGACGCATTCACGTCGGGCGTCGGAAAATAAGCCGCATAAAAGTAGCTGGATAATTTGCCCACATTCTGCGGATAAAGGAAGTTCTGATCGACGAGCCGGATCAAATGGCGGCTTAATGCCCCGGAGTAGCCGATCGTGAAAACAAGGTTGCTCATCAATTGCGTCTGGGTTTCAAACGAGTACAGATCTGTGTATGCGTCCGGCGTGTTGGGCCACGCTCCATAGATCTCGACAGCGGGAGGCGTGCCGCCCCCAATCGCATTTGGGGTTCCACTGACGGGGTTCACCCCGGTCGCCAGAAATGGATTCGCGGGATAGGTGTTAGGCGCCGTACCGGAACCTGTATTGAACTGGATTTTTCCTCCAGCGAACGGCGAGGCGAAACCAGCGGGTGGATATGCGGTCCCGCAACAGAGGCTGAAGTTATAGAAATTCGGATTGTTTTCGCGGCTATTGGCAAAGATATTGTCGTTCTGGCGGTTGTAAGTAATAGCGAAGCCACCGCGGACAACAAAGCGTTGATGCGCGGCAACGGGAGCGTAGGCGAATCCAAACTTTGGCATAAAGTTTTTCCAATTTGAATTCCAAAGCTGGTTGACATGCCTGACCTGAGCATTCACCAGGGGGTAAGGCCCGGTGGCGCTCAGGAAAAGATTCTCCAACTGTCCACGTTTTTCGGTGAGGGGCGAGAAATACTCCCAACGTATGCCCAGGTTCAACGTTAAGCTGGGGCTCACGTGCCAATCATCCTCGGCGAAGACCGCCTCATCGCGATCTCTGAAATAGCGCGCACCATTGGCGGGGCCTCCCGTAAAGGCGTTGGCGTAAATCTGCTGAAAAATGGGCGCGTCATTCGCCAGATTCCACAACCCGGAGAAAGAATAGAACGGCCGCACTCCCCCCAGGAGGTTATCGTTATCCTGCTCCCAGCGGAATTGCCCGCCCAAGTGAGCGGTGTGATTGCCCCAGACCTTTATAAGAGTGTCACGGATTTCGTAGGTGTTTTGGGCAAGAATGGCGGGCGTGTCGGTACCCCATGGCGCACCGGCCACTTGCATGTCGCCAAATGGATATGCTTCGACTTGGATGTGAGGTATGCCCCAGTTAACGCCGCTTGTATCATTGAGCTGATTATCCGCGAACCGAGTGAAGTTACTGCGAAGTTCATTGATTGTGGTCGCATTGAAGTTGCGAATGTAGATGGCAGTAATAGCCGTGTTCAGGGGTTTAAAGGGCAGATCGGCATCCGGCGCTGAGGCGGAGGCCGAGTCGGAACTTACAGAGTTAAGATGTGTTACGTAAGCCGATCCCGAAATAGTGTCTTTGGAGCTTAGGTTGTAATCGAAGCGACCATTAAATTGATTCCCGATTTGCTCCGCTGGTGAGTAGTACTGAACATACTGCAGATCGGGAATCCCGTCGAATCCCCCACCTATCGATCCTGCTGCCGGTGGAATTGGATAATAGGGATCTCCCGGCCCGGTCCCTGGTCCGGGCGAGCCGACGTCGAGACCGCCTGGAACGTCGCGGCACACCTTAGCCGCATTGCTGTGGAAGATCGCCGCACAATTCGTGTTCGGCGTATTCAAAACCGCTAATAGCCGGGGATTGTTGTTAACTGAACTAAAGATTTTGCCAATCGTGTTACTTTGACGCGCGACCATCTGCCGGTATTGAGGTGTTGTTGTCCACCCCTGCCCGAAGGTGGTGGCCTTATTGTGCAAGCCTTCATAGGACAGAAAGAAAAAGAGCTTGTTCTTTCGGATCGGACCACCTAGGCTGGCGGCATATTGACGGTAGTTGTTCGTTACTCGAACGGGCAAGGCGTTGTCAGGCCCTCCCCATTTGTTATAGGCATTAAAGTTCGGATCCTGGTAGAGGAATATCGCGCTGCCATGGAACTCGTTGCCACCACTCTTTGTAGTGGTCTTGATCTGAGCCCCGCTACCGCGCCCATCTTCCGCGGAATAGTCACTGGTAATCACGGTCATGTCTTGAACGGACTCGGAATTGGGAGTGACGACCGCCGCGCCACCCCAACCCAAGCTGTTCACGTTGACCCCGTCGATGGAATAGACATTCTGCTCAACCCGCTGCCCATTAGAGCTGATTTGTACCTGATTTTCAGTTTGAAAAATAGAGGTATTAGATCCGCCGGGGCCCTGTGTGTTTCCTAGAGGAACAGCATTCCCGGTGCCGCTGCGCCCACCTGTTCCGGTGATTCCTGGCATAGTACGGATCAACTCGTAAGGATCACGGCCGAAGGTGGGGAGATCCACAATAGCCTGACTGGATACCGTTCCGCTGATGCTAGCGTCGGCCGTCTGCAGAGTTGGAAGTGATGAGGCGGTAACGGTAACCGAAGTTTGAACGTTCCCAGCCTGCAGAGTTACATCGGTGGTCTGGGCTAGATCCGCGGCAACCTGCACGGTGCTTACGGTTTGTGTTTGAAAGCCTTTCGCGCTTACCGTGAGTGAATATACGCCGGACGGAAGCTGGTTGAAACGATAGAAGCCCTGGCCGTTGCTGGATGTTTGCATCGTCGCCTTCGTTGCGTCGTTTTGCAACTTCACCTGGGCTCCGCTGACGATTGCACCCGAGGGATCCTGAATCGTACCCTGCAGACTCGCGTTGTACTGGGCAGACGCAGTGAATGATGCGACAAAGAGCGGGAGTACTAGCTGAAGGACCCTAGTGTGGCGAAGCATGCCCAGTAGACGCGCACAAAACCGGGTAGGTGACATTCGCCGGAACACTGAGGATTTTACCGGGGTCTACTGTGCGGGCTCTTTCACATCAATGATGCGGTTCACCTGTAAGTGATCGAGCCGCTGTGTGCGGCCGCTTGGCCAGCGGATCTCAACATCATTCAGCTCCCGCGCGCTACCTACTCCGAAGTGCACGGGAATCAGGCTTGCGGAAGCGTAACTGACCGCACTGGTCATCTGGTTCCACTGCTTCCCGACGCGAATGCGCGCGCCGATGCCATCGCGATTGCTCTTGGTTCCGGTCAGGCGGAATTCGATCCAATTGCCAGGGGCCGGAGTAGTGTTGCGCCAGAGCTCGGCTGAATCGCCCAGGGCTGAGACGACAATATCCAAACGTCCGTCACCGTCGAAATCTCCGAAGGCTGCGCCGCGGTGTGCTTTCACGGACGCTTTCATGGGGGCGGGGGTGCAATCGGTGAACTTACCTTCTACGTTGCGGAAGACCATGTTGGGTTCTTTGTATACGTGCGACTCGAAGGCCTCCACGCGGTCGTTCACATGCGAGTTGGCGGTGAAGAGATCTTTCCAGCCATCGTTATCCAGGTCCACAAAGCCATTTCCCCATCCACTGTGTTCGGTGCTGAGGCGGCCGATGTGGCTGGCGTAGGTAACGTCATCGAACATACCCTTACCGATATTACGGAACAGCGGGAAGGTCTCTCCTGCGAGTGCGGTTACGCTAATATCGGGCAGGCCATCATTGTCGTAATCGCGGAAATCGGCGCCCATGCTGGCCACCGGCTGCCCACGGTCGCTGAGCGCGACGCCGGCGGTGAGCCCGACCTCTTCGAACGTTCCGTTTCCGCGATTATGGAACAGGAAATTCGGCATGTTGTCGTTGGTGACGAAAGCGTCCATGAAGCCGTCGCCGTCATAGTCGGCAAAGGCGACACTCATGCCGCGCCCCGCATAGCGCCCGATGCCCGACTTGGCTGAAACATCTTCGAACGTTCCATCGCCGCGATTGTGATAGAGGGTGGCGGGCAGCGGGTGGAAGTATTTGGGATGGCAATAGACGCGGATGTTCCGGTCGCGGTCGCCGCAATAACGGTCCTGTAAGGGTGTATCTGAATAATGCACAACGAGGAGGTCGAGCTTGCCATCGTTGTCGTAGTCGAACCAGCCCGCGGCGACGGCCCACTCCCCGCTTTTGATTCCGGCCTTTTCCGTCACATCCTCGAAAGTTCCATCTCCGCGATTGTGATAGAGGATGTTACGGTTCACGCCTGCGACGAAGAGGTCGGGATGCCCGTCGTTGTCATAGTCGCCAACGGCAACTCCCATTGAGTAGCCCACGCCCGCGACCCCAGCCTGCTGAGTAACATCGGTGAAATGGAAATTGCCGTCATTGCGGTAGAGGCGGTTCCAGAACTTCGGAGATGTCTTGTCGAGTGAAGGGACAGCCGCGCCGTTGGTGAAATAAATGTCCGGCAAGCCATCGCCGTTATAGTCGAAAACGGCTATGCCGCCGGGCATGGTTTCGATCATGTATTTCTGCGGCGTGGGATTGTTTTCGAGGGTGAAGTGCAGACCTGCTTTATCTGCGATATTGACAAATTGAATAATGCCGGTTGGGTCAGCAGCGGCGAGAGCCAATGCCGCGACGGGGATGCAGGCAGTTGCCGCGAAAAAAAGGCTCGATTGGTGCCACACTGGGCGTGATTTTAGCAGCCCCGGTAAGGACGCTGGACATTTGTGAAAGAATAACTCCATGAAACGACCATTCGCTGCTACGGTGTGGCGCGAAGGAAGCTGGTACGTGTCTCAGTGCCTGGAAATCGATATAGCCAGCCAGGGCAAAACCGAAGAAGAAGCGATCGCGAATTTGAAGGAAGCGCTGGAACTGCACTTCGAGCCTCCACAAGCGACTCGACCGCCCAAGCTTCGGACGATAGAGGTCGAGGTTGGGGCGGCTTAAGCCGCAGCCCTTCCGTGAGGTCAAGCGCCGACTTGAAAGAGATTAAAAGCCAAAGGGCAGCCATGTCAAATTCGTACGTCGATCAGGTGAAATGGTCGATACCGCCATCGTCCGAAGAAATCAGAGATTCCAGTAGGACTCAGCGGAGATTTATCAAGCTCACATGGATAGGATGAGCGGGAAGGCTCAACTGATTCCTTTCTAACGCAGAACTTGAGAGCGCAGAAGTCCTCAGCTAACGGATATACTGACGCAGAACGATGACGCAACTGCTGAAGACCAAGAGCATCGACGCGCTGGTAGCAGAGACGCACGTCGAGGGGAAGCGGCTGAAGCGCTCGCTGGGGCCGTGGAGCCTGATTGCGTTCGGCATCGGAGCAGTAATTGGCGGCGGCATTTTCACGGTTACGGGGACGGCGGCGGCGGGGCAGCATTTAAGCGTTCCCTCAATCTTGAATGCGCCACTGCTGGATTTGCTGGTGCATGGAAGCCATGCCGCCTCTGTCATCGGACGCCCAGGAGCGGGCCCGGGACTTACACTTTCGTTCATCCTGGTTGCGATTACGTGCGGGTTCGCGGCGCTTTGCTACGCGGAACTGGCCTCCATGATCCCGATCGCAGGCAGCGCCTACACTTATGCTTATACGACGCTAGGCGAGATCTTCGCGTGGATCATCGGATGGGATTTAATTCTGGAATATGCGGTGTCGAATATGTCCGTAGCAGTGGGCTTTTCGGCCTATTTCAACGTGATGTGCGATTACCTTTTCGGCGTGCACCTGCCGAAATATTTATCGGAACCAGCCATCATGGAGGGCCGGTTGACAGGCAGCCTGTTCAACGTTCCGGCGCTGCTGATTGTGATGCTGCTGAGCTGGATACTGGTGCGCGGGGTGAAAGAAAGCGCCGGCGCGAACAATGTCATGGTGATCATCAAAGTGGCCGCAGTCTTGCTGTTCGTGTTTGGAGCGGCGCGCGCGGTTCAGGTTTCCAATCTGCATCCCTTCATGCCAAACGGGTGGCCGGGCGTTTTGAGCGGCGCGGCAATTGTGTTCTTCACCTTCATTGGCTTCGATTCGGTATCTACCGCAGCGGAGGAGTGCAAGAATCCGCAGCGGAACATGCCGATCGGCATCATCGGGACGCTCATCATCTGCGGTCTTCTTTATACGTCAGTGGCGTTCGTGATGACGGGGATCGTCAATTGGAAGACGCTGGACAATGCTTCGCCGGTGGCGAACGCTCTGCAAGCAATCGGAATGAACAAACTTCGATTTACAGTGACGGTTGGGGCATTGCTGGGAATGCTTTCATCGCTACTGGTTTATCAGTACGGACAGGCTCGGATCTGGTTCGCCATGTCACGGGACCGATTGCTGCCGGACGTTTTCTCGCGCGTTCACAGGAGATTTCAGACGCCGTACGTCAGCACATGGGTGGCGGGATTGGCGGTGGGCATACCAGCCGGCATTTGGGACATAGGAACATTTGCGGACTTGTCGAACATCGGGACCTTATTTGCTTTCATCATCGTCTCCTTTGGTGTGGTCATTCTGCGGCACAAGCAGCCCGAGCGGCCGCGAGCTTTCCGGGTACCGTTCTCTCCGGTTACGCCGCTGATATCGGTTGTATGCTGCCTGGGGCTGATGATGGGACTTCCGCTAGAAACCTGGATACGCTTTGTAGTCTGGCTGGTGATTGGACTGGTAATCTACGCCGGATACAGCCGGAAAAGAAGCCCTCTGCGCGAGGCTCTGCCGGAGCACGAGCGGCTGGTTCCACCTGCCCGTTAGCGCGGAATGAAAAAGCCGGTTCTGCAATACGCGATCCTAACGGCATTGTTCGCTTGGGCCTTCATTGCGCAAGCCACCTATTCGGGTCTCGTCGTTTACGCTCAGATCAATTCATCTCATCTCATATCACTTCCGTTCTTTACGAGCGATTATTCAACAGTAATTGACCGGGTACCAAGCACTTACTCGAATACCGGGCTCCGTATAGGGGACGACGTCGCAGCGCTTGACAGGCGCCCCGTGGAAGGACGGAAGCAGTTAGACGAGCTGCAGTTTAGCGCGAATCCAGGAGAAACGCTCATCGTCACAGTCCACCGGCAGGCCGGGAAGCGGACAGAGACTCTGGAAATTCCGGTTCGACTGCAAACGTCGCAGCGAGAGTGGACCACTACCATCGTTCTCTTTTTGTTTCTACCTTTGAGTTGTCTGCTGGTGGGCTTCTACATCGCTTTCGCCCGGCCGCGGGATCCACTTGCGTGGATCACAATGCTGATGCTCGCTTCCGTGGGTCAGATGGTCAGCGGCGTTTCCTGGGCGGTATGGTCTCCCTGGCGGGAATTGTTATTGGCGTATCATCCTCTGCTTGCGAACTCCTGGCCTTTATGGATGGTGCTCTTCGCGCTTTACTTCCCCATCTCGTTCCCGTGGTGGCGAAGGCATTCCTGGCTGAACTGGATTTTGGCGGTTCCCTCAATTGTCTTTGCCGCGCTGGATCTGTATGGCAATTTCAGGGCTGGAATTCACATACACGACTTGGCTTGGCTGGCAACTTTTGAACGGGCTGCGTATAAGCCTGTCAGCCTGCTGTTCACTGCTTATGTGTTTGCGTTTTTTGCGCTTCTTGGCTGGAAGAGATCTTCGTACAGGAGTGTAGAAGCCCGGCGGGTCAGTGAAGGAAAGGATTTGCGGAGCCCGCAAGCATTCGCCGCGCGCCTCGATCAGCAGTTGGATCGATTGCAGAACGAGTTGGACGCCGATGCGCGCCGGCGACTGAACGTGATGCTGGTGGGCTGCTCCCTCGCGCTGCTTCCATTGCTGCCGGTGATATCGGGCGAAGTGGGTTTTACGCCGCCACTGCCGCCCTGGTTGACAACTGTTTGCGTGCTGATGCTGGGGTTTTTTCCTATCACGATGGCATACGTCATTGTGGTGCAGCGCGCCATGGACGTGCGCATGGTGGTGCGCAGCGGGGTCCGTTATGCGTTTGCGAATACGGGCATTAAAGTTTTGCGGACGCTCCTCATTACGGCGGTTGTGCTACTCACAATTCATTTTGAGCAGCAGAGCGGCGGACGATTGGAAGGCATACTGATTGCGGCAATCGGAGTAGGGCTGATTGTGACGGTTGGAAGAGTGGCCCGGAAGACGAGTAAATGGATGGACCGGCGCTTCTTCCGCGAAGCTTACAATGCGGAGCTGATTTTGACGGAGTTGAGCAATTCGGTAGCGGGTATGCGAAACAAGAAAGCGGTTATCGAGACCGTGGCGCGCCGTATTGCCGATTCGCTGCATGTTATGCGAGTCGCTTTCCTGCTGGAGAGGGGAGACTCGTTCAATCCAGCGTATGCGTTGGGGTTCGGCGTACCGCCTTCGGATGTTCAGATCAAGACTCAATCGGCGACGGTCAGACTCTTGAGGCAGTTACAAGGGCCATCTCGAATTTACTTTGACGATCCGCAGTCGTGGGTACATGGAGCGCCTGAGTCTGAGCGCCGCGTGCTGAACAGGCTGGACACGCAGATCCTGATTCCGGTCACACTGAGGGATAGATTGCTGGGCATTATCAGTCTTGGTGCGAAGAAGTCGGACGCGCCCTATTCGAAAGGCGATCTACAGTTGTTGAGCGGAGTGGCTTCGCAGACCGGGCTGGCGCTTGAAAATGCGGAGCTGACGGAAAGCATCCGGCAGGAAGTTGCCGAACGAGAACGCCTGGACAGGGAACTGGAAATTGCGCGCGAAGTGCAGCAGCGGCTATTTCCGCAGAAACTGCCGCAGGTTGATGGGCTCGACTTTGCGGGGTATTGCCGACCGGCGCAAGGAGTGGGCGGAGACTACTATGATTTCATTCGGCTGCCCGACGATTGTCTGGGGATCGCGATCGGAGATGTTTCAGGCAAGGGAATAGCGGCAGCGCTGATGATGGCGAGTCTGCAGGCATCTCTGCGCGGGCAAACCATTAAGCCGTGCGCCACGCTATCGGAGATGATTCAACATATCAACTGGCTGGTTTACGATGCGTCGGCGGATAACCGGTACGCGACATTTTTTTACGCGCAATACGATCCGCGAACACGAGTTCTACGGTATGTCAACGCAGGGCACAACCCTCCCATGGTCTGCCGCCGCAGCAACGAACCACAGAAAATTCTGCGCCTGGAGGACGGCGGTACGGTAGTTGGGCTGTTTCCGGATTATCCATATACCGAGGCACGAGTGCAACTCGAGAGCGGAGATATTCTGGTGGCGTTCACCGATGGCATAAGCGAAGCGATGAACCGGGATGAAGAGGAGTTCGACGAAGAGCGCTTGATTCGGGCGGTTCGAATTGCGCAGGCGCGTTCGGCCGCGGACATGATCACGGATATTCTGCAGAGCGTGGATGGATTTACGGCAGGCGCCCGGCAGCACGACGACATGACGCTGGTGGTGGTGCGGGTGCGATAAAGAGCAGTACGGCCATCAGCGATCAGCTTTCAGCGAAGCTCGAAGCTAAAAGCCGTCCCAGACAAGGGCCGGGAAGGTGGTCTGGGTCCGGAAGCCTACCGATTCGTATAGCCGAATGGCATCTACGTTCGTGCAGGTGACGGTAAGACTGACAGATGTGCAACCCGCCTGAATGAGGCGCAGCAGACAGTGCCGAAGTAATTCGTAGCCCAGGCGGGCCTTGCGCGCGGAAGGCAGGATGCAGAGTTGGGTGACGTGTCCGGAAGTGGACGAGACCATGCTTGCCAAACAGACTCCGCAAACTCGCCCGCTGCCGTCGTCAATGGCTACGACAGAAGCGGCCGGAAAGAAGTTGCCGCAGCCGGGGAACTTGATGATGTTCATCAGAAAATGACGTGCGCCGGGAATGGTGCGGTACTGATCATTGATGTCGCTGTCGACGTGCCCCCGGTAAGCGGCTGTAACCAGGTGGGCAATCTCCTCCTGGTAGCGTTCCGCCCAGGGCAAGAAAGTAACGCGAAACTCGGGAGCAAGCGACGGCAGGTGACCAACTAAGCTGCTATCGATCTCCATGAAGTAGCGGTCATGCCGGGACAATTGCTGGCCGAAGGGGAGCGGCTGGGCAATGGGCATATGCAACATCATTAGTTGCGATTCAATGCGCCGTATTCCCGGGGTTCGCATGAGGCTTTCCACAATCGCGCCGAGAAGCAGCATTTCGTACGATGGGCGGGCGAAATCGCGAAGCAGGTAAAAATCGCCGATGAGACCCTTGCGTCCTTCGCAAACCTGATAGGCGTAGCCAATGATCCTGCTGCCGGATGCGAGCGCGTACCCGTACAGAGAATGAATCTGCAGGAAACGGCGAAGAAGCTCGGCAGCAGGGCGGAAATCCCACGCGAAGCGCTTTTGCCAGACCCCGATTTCTTCCGCGAGCAGCGGATCGAGATCGTTCACCGTGACCTTCTGCAGCTCGATCAGCTCCGGCAATAAGGCTTCAAAGCGCGCCGCCATTGCCTGAATTATACGTGTACCGCGGCGGGTCCGGAAGGAGCTAAAACTTCCTGCTTATGAAGAAAATGGGCGATGCTCCGGGTGGCCTGGCGTATACGCGCGTTGTTCTCGATGAGACTGAATCGGACGAAGCCCTCGCCCATTGGCCCGAACCCGATGCCGGGCGAAACAGCCGTATGGGCTTCCTTCATCAAAAGTTTCGCGAATTCGAGCGAACCCATACCGGCGAAGGGCTCTGGAAGCGGGGCCCAAAGAAACATGGAGGCCTTGGGAGGTTCCACGCGCCAACCTGCGCGATTCAATCCTTCCACCAGGACATCGCGGCGTTCCTGGTAGACGCCGCAGATCTTGCCGGGAGCATCCTGGCAATCGCGCAAGGCAATAATGGAGGCGATTTGAATGGGCTGGAAGATGCCGTAATCGAGATAGCTTTTGATGCGCGCCAGAGCCGCAATGAGCCTCCGATTTCCGAGGCAGAAGCCAACCCGCCAGCCGGCCATGTTGTAGCTCTTGGTCATCGAATAGATCTCGACAGCATGGTCGGACGCGCCTTCCACTTGCAAGATGCTGGGGGGCCGATAGCCATCAAAGCCGAGTTCCGCGTAGGCGAAATCATGGACGATGTAAGTGCCGTGCTGGCGGGCGAGCGCCACAATCTCACGCATAAAATCCAAGTCGACGCACACGGTGGTTGGATTGTGCGGGAAGGAAATCAGAATGACTTTCGGCGGCTTGGCCGCGGAGCGATACAGATCTTTCAATTCCTGCAGGAAGGTAGCGGGATCAGGCATCGGCAGCATGCAGGCTTCGCCCTCGGCCATAATGACGCCGTACTGATGAATCGGATAGGCCGGATTCGGCGAGACAACTACATCGCCCGGGCCGATGATGGCAAACAAAAGGTGCGCAAGAGCGTCCTTGGCGCCAATGGTTACAATGGCCTCCGCTTCGGGGTCAAGCGAGACTCCGTATTGATTCTTGTACCGGGCGACGATGGCGTCACGAAGCCGGGGAATGCCGCGGGAAACAGAGTAGCGGTGATTGGCCGGATTCCGGGCGGCCTCGATTAATTTATCCACAACGGGGGCGGGCGTGGCGCCATCCGGATTACCCATGCCCATATCAATGATGTCGATGCCCGCGGCTCGCGCCTTGTCTCTCATCTCATTAATGACGGCGAAGACGTAAGGCGGGAGTTTCTTGATACGGTAGAACTCGTCGCTTGGTGGAAGCGGCATATCTTCATAGTGTACGGGAGCGTTGATGCAAGCAATTTTAGGTGCCACGGGAGCTGTCGGTAAGGCTCTGGCTGCGGAATTCGGAAAGACCGGGACGGCGTTCCGGGTAGTGGCTCGGTCGGAGGAGAAACTGCGCCGCGACTTTGGGAAATACGGTGATCTGGTTGAGTACCGCGCGGCTGATTTGCAGGATCCCCGGGCGGCAGGGGCAGCCACTAAGGATGTGGATCTGATCTTCTACACGGTGGGCGTCCCATATACCGATTTCGCGCTGCATCCAAAACTTATGCGAACAGTGCTGGATGCGGCTGCGGACGTCTGGCGTAAAGCGGTTTGTGCATGTGAGTACGGTTTATCCGTACGGGATTCCGCGGACCGAGTTTGTGGATGAATCCCATCCGCGCGAGCCGCAGACCTTCAAGGGCCGAATGCGAAAGGAACAGGAAGATCTTGTGTTTGCGGCAGATGGCCGAAATGGGCTGCGGACGACGATTTTGAGGCCGCCTGATTTCTACGGTCCCGAATCAGATTTGAGCTATGCGTCAGATATTTTCAAAGCCGCGCTGGAGGGGCGTGCAGCGAACGTGATTGGTCCAATCGATACGCCGCACGAATTCGTGTTCATTCCAGATGTCGCTAAAACGCTGATTGCCCTTTCGAACAAGGAAGCGGCGTACGGGAAGGCATGGAATCTGGCGGGGCCGGGCCTGATTAGTACACGCAAATTCGCGGAACTGGTCTTCGGGACGGCAGGACAGAAAGTGCGGCTTCGAGTTGCTAACAAATTGATGCTGAATATGCTGGGGATCTTCAAGCCGATGATGCGGGAGATTGCCGAAATGAACTACCTGTGGACTACGCCGGTCAAACTGGATGACAGCCGACTGCGCCAGTTATTGCCGGAATTGAGAAAAACGCCTTATGAGGAAGGCATTCGGCTGACATTGGAGGCAATGCGCGGAGGGAGGCGGGCGGCTGATGGATAACTTTGGGCAATGGCTGAGAAACATGTCAGGAGAGCGCTTAAGCGATTGCGCGTATGGCCCGGACTGGAAGAAAGATGACGGCCGCGACCAGCGCGAGCACGCCATGAACCGCGATTCCGAGCAGACGGAAGGGCAGCAGCACGAGCCAGACGATTGGGTACAGAAGCAAAGCCGCAAGCGCCAGGGGCCAGCAAAGCAGGAACAGTAGAAGCCAAAGAACGAAGGTGAGCATTTTGCGAACCTGTTCAGCAATACGCGGGTTGGCGCAAAAAAGTTCCCGGCTGCTCTATTGGCTTAAAGACTTTTGCCGGGCTTCCCGAAACGGCGCGGTTTTCGGATTCTGCGCATTCCACTGCGGCGCTTTCGGGCTATTGGCGATGCGTAAAAGACCGAGCGCAACCATGCGATCGACACGCGCCATATTGCCGTAATCGATTTTCTGCCATTCATCGCCGACGCCATGATAGTCCGGATAGTCGAAGGCGACCGTGAGACTATGCGCCGGGACGCCAAGCTCGGCGAGGGCATCGTTATCGCTGCGGGTGAAATAAGCATCGCTCGCCTCTTTGTCTTTGTAGACTCTGATGCCAAGCTGGCGGCCCGCCTCTTCGAGGTACTCGGTCACGCCGGAGTAGTCGAAGCCGGTAAGGCTGGCCGTATTCACCTGCTTTCCTTCGGTTGAATCGGTGCGGCCGACCTGCTCTAGGTTGATATCGGCGACTGTTTTGGAGATGGGGAAGACAGGATGCCTGCCATAGTATTTTGAACCGAGTTCGCCGCGCTCTTCTCCGAAAAAAGTCATAAAAACGAGCGAGCGCCGAGGATGGCGATTCAGCTTCGCCAGTGCCTTTGCAATCTCGATTACCGAAACAGTTCCGCTGCCGTCGTCGTTCGCGCCGTTGTAGATCTGATCGCCATTACGAGGTTTGGTCATGGCCATGCGGCCCGCGGTGGCCGCAGTGCCGATATGGTCATAGTGCGCCGTTAGCAGGACGCAGGTGTTCCGCAAATTTGGATCAGAACCGCGCAGTATGCCGATGACGTTGTTTACAACCGTTTTTTGATCGTCAGGCGCGGGAATATCGACCGTTACTGTTTTGAGCCGTTTACCACCGGCATGCTGTAACCATTCTTCGAGTTCCTTGTTAGCGGCGAGAATGACTGGCAGGGCGTGCCGGGAAAGCTCATCCGCAGGGTAAAGCCGAGATGAAACCGGCGAAGGATCGCGGTTTGCTACGACCATCTCGAGGGCGGCGTTCGATGAGCCGACGAGATCGTCGAAAGCGATCATGTTCGAGTAGGCCTGAGCCACCTTATCTTTCGGCAGGGTGCGGAAATCGGGCTGTGGAACGACAACGGCCTTGCCATTAACATCAGCGTGCTTGAATGCTTCGATGTCCCGGGTTGGAAAGATGAGCGCGGGCACATCGCGAAGATTTTCCGCCTTGCTCGAATTGAAAAACACATAGGAACTCGGCTTCACCGCGAACGTCTTCGGGCCATCGTGAAGTATGAGATCCGCGGAGGGTGGAGGCACATGGCGATCGACCATTGCGGCAGTTTGAAAATAATCTTTATCTGCCGCCAGGTTCGAGGCCGGCCGCACGGAATTGAGATGCAATGAACTCAGCCGCGACTTCGAGTCCGGGCGAAGGCGTGTAGCGCCCCTGAAGGGCGTCCGAAGCCAAGAACGAGAGATCGCCTTTCAAATCGGCAGGAGTGATGGAATTGAGAACGATGCGGAGGCGAAGCGGAATGGCCGGCTGTACGGTGGCCGAAGTAAGCAGAATGCAGGAGCAGAGAAGGGCAAGCGCGCAGCCGACACGGGTTCGCATGAAATGCAAACCGGAGTATAGCGAAAGTACTGAGAACAGCGGCTGCGCGCAAGTACAATGGGACCGTGCGGCGTCTGCTGGCGGTTCTTTTGTCGAGCGTGATCAACTTCGCGTTGATTACTCCCGCATTATCCGCGCAAACGGATCCGGAATTGCCGCCATGCTGCCGGATGGCAGGCAAGCACAAATGCGCTCTCAAGCGCGGCATGGGTCAGCGGACGTCCGGCTGTTTCGATTTCGAGCATCGGCGAACGATGCCCTTTTGATACGGCCACCGGTGCAACGGGACTGAGCTCGCACGCATTTCTGCTGAACGGCTGTGTTCGAGTGCTTCGAAACGCGGCCGGGAATTTCACCGCACCGGCATGGGGTCAGTCGAGCGGCGCGGGCACTATTTACCCGGGCGCATTATAAGCGCGGTCCTCCCAGTTTGCTCGCATAATCCAGCTTGAAGCTAGAACGTGATCTGGGCAGCGGAGTGTATTCGTAAACCCGGCGATAGGGAGTTATGAAAGCGTATAAAGCAATCAGTCTCTTTATTTTGTTGCTCGGCGATGCCTGCTTATGCAACTATCTTCAGCACTGTGCGGGGTATTGTGCATGATCCGAGCCACCGGCCTATTTCCGACGCCGAAGTACTGCTTCGCGCCAAGGGCTCCGGATATCTACAAAGAACCACCACTGACGCGGAGGGCGCCTTCGAATTTGCCGCCGTACCGGCGGGCGAGTACTCTATCTGTGTTTCGCATCCCGGTTTTGCCGAACAGGAGCAGACGCTTGCCGCTGTTTCGAATTCCGCGCCCGTGTTCCATTTTCAGCTTCAGCTCGCTCAGCAGAAAGAATCGGTGACAGTGGCTGAGACACCAGAGGCGGTTAATCCGCAGTCCATGACCACCATTACGACGGTTACGCGCCAGAATATTTCGACAACTCCGGGGGCAAGCCTGAGCAACAGCTTGAGAATGATCACGGACTATGTTCCCGGTGCGTACATGACGCACGATCAATTGCATGTCCGCGGCGGGCACCAAGTCACCTGGGCAGTTGACGGTATACCGATTCCGGATACCAACATCGCGAGCACGATAGGCGCGCCGATTGATCCGAAGGATATCGACACGCTTGAGGTGCAGCGGGGAGGATACTCTGCCGAATACGGAGACCGCAGCTATGGGGTGTTCAACGTGGTGCCGCGAACAGGATTTGAAACCAACCGTCAGCTGGAGTTCAACACGACTTACGGCACGTTTAATTCAACCGACGATCAGGTTAATTTCGGGAACCATACGGAACGGTTTGCCTATTTCGGCAGCCTGGCCGGCAACCGAAGCGATTACGGACTCGAGACACCCGGGCCCGAAGTCCTGCACGATCGCGTATGGGGAGTTGGCGGGTTCGGTTCGCTCATCTTCAATATCGATCCATCAAACCAGCTTCGATTTGTTGCATCCTCTCGAAGTAATGATTACCAGATTCCTAATACGCCTGAGCAGAATGCGGCGGGGATTCGCGACGTGGAGCGTGAGCGGGATACGCTGGCGACGTTCACCTGGGTTCACACGTTCTCTCCCAATCTTTTATTCACGGCTGCACCGTTCATGCATTTCAACCGCGCGGACTACGACGGCGACCCGAACGACATTCCGATCAGCACAACTCAGCACCTGGATTCGACCTACGCCGGCGCTCAGATCGCTCTCAACGCAGTTACAGCCAGGCATGATGCCCGATTGGGGATTTACGCGCTTCGGGCAGCACGATGACGAGTACATTCACCTGATCGCGAATGATGGTTCCCGAGATAATGTGCACACCGAGCAGGCGAGTACCGGCTATTTGGGAGCGGGATTTCTGGAAGACCAGTTCAAGCTAACTTCGTGGCTGACGGTTGACGGGCGGATTGCGGCTGACTCATTTCTCGGGCGGGCTATCGGAAAATGCGGCCGATCCCCGCACCGGCGCCGCGCTTCGCATCCCGCACCTGAATTGGGTATTGCGCGGTTTTTACGGAGCGTATTACCAGGCTCCTCCGCTTTCCACGGTTTCCGGACCGCTGCTCAATTATGCGGTTGCGCAAGGTTTGGGAGTGATCCCGCTAAGGGGCGAGCGCGATGAAGAAAATCAGGTGGGCCTGACGATTCCGCTGCGCGGATGGAGCTTCGATTTCGACAGCTTCCGGCTGCGCGCAAGCAATTACTTCGACCACAACGCCCTGGGAAATTCGAACATCTTCTTTCCAATCACGATCGCGGGCGCCCGTATCTGGGGTCAGGAGCTGACCGTACGATCTCCGCGTCTATTCCATCGCGGCCAAATTTCGGTGGCTTACTCGCATCAGCATGCCGAAGCGGAGGGAGCTATTACGGGAGGTTTGACCGATTTTTCGCCGCCGCCTGCCGGCTATTTCCTCCTGGATCATGACCAGCGCGATACGTTCCACACGAATTTCCAGTGGAATCTGCCCTGGAAGGCCTCGGCTGCTGGCGACATATATTATGGTTCGGGGTTCACGGACGGCAGCGTAGATCTATCCCGCACACCTGGAGCCTCACACCACTTTCGATCTGTCGGTAGGCAAAGCGTTTGGCGAGCGGTGGAACGTTTCCCTGAACGGGCTGAATATCGCGAACCGCCGCTTTCTACTGGATAACAGCCAGACCTTTGGGGGCACGCACTACGCCGAACCGCGGCAGATTTGGGTTCAGGTACGCTACCGGCTTCGTCTGTAACGGCAATGACAATCGAAGGCGCTGCATTATGCTAGCCTAACGATTAATTAAATGAGTATTTTCCGGAAGAAGTCGCTGGCGGCGCTGCTGGAACAGGCCAGCCACAGCGACCTGAAGCGCACGCTCAGTGCGCAAAGCCTGGTCGCGTTGGGCGTGGGCGCCATTATCGGCGTCGGGCTATTTATTCGCACCGCCGCGGCTTCCACCCAGGCTTCGGGTCCAGCGGTGACCGTCTCGTTCGTTATTGCGGCAATCGGCTGCGTGTTTGCGGGGCTGTGCTACTCCGAATTCGCTGCCATGATCCCGATTGCGGGCAGCGCATACACGTATGCGTACACGACGATGGGCGAACTGGTTGCGTGGATTATCGGCTGGGCGCTGGTGCTGGAGTATGCGCTTGGCGCGGCCACGGTTGCTATCGGCTGGAGTGAATATCTCAATAATCTGTTAGGCCATGGGATTCCGTTTCAATGGTGCCATTCGCCAATGCAGGTTTCTGTTGCCGGCGTCCACGGAATCTTCAACGTGCCGGCCTTGTTTATCGTGCTGCTGCTGACGGTGATCCTGGTAAAGGGCACGCAGGAATCGGCAACGGTGAACATGATCATCGTAACGATAAAAGTCGCCATCGTAATCGCCTTCATTGCGGTGGGATGGCATTTCGTCAGGCCCGCCAATCTATCGCCGTATATGATTCCCGCTGGAACACCTGGCCATGGAGGAGTTTTCCAACATGGCTGGGGTGGTGTGCTCGGGGGCGCCGGCATCGTGTTCTTCGCGTTCATCGGATTCGATGCGGTTTCGACGGCCGCTCAGGAAACGAAGAAGCCCGAACGAGACATGCCGATCGGCATACTTGGATCGCTTGGCGTATGCACGGTGCTCTACATTCTTTTCGGATACGTGCTCACGGGCGTCTGCAACTGGCGCGAGTTTGCAGTGGCCGGCAAAGAGGCTTCCGTAGCCTACGCAGTAGAAAATTATATGCCCGGCTTCCATTGGCTGGCGACGGCTATTACGGTTGCTATCCTGCTGGGATTCTCTTCCGTGATTCTGGTCATGTTACTGGGCCAAAGCCGCGTGTTTTACACCATGGCGAGTGACGGGCTTTTGCCGAAACTCTTCTCCGATGTACATCCAAAATTCCGCACGCCCTGGAAATGCAACATCATTCTGTTCTTTTTCGTTGGAGCTTTCGCGGCTGTCGTTCCCGGCGACGTAACGGGCGATTTGACGTCCATCGGCACCTTATTCGCATTCACGCTGGTGTGTATAGGGGTGTGGATCATGCGTCACCTGGAGCCCAGAATTCACCGGCCGTTTCGGACACCCTGGGTGCCGGTGGTTCCCATTCTCGGGGTGCTTGTGTGCGGCGGCATGATCGTCTCCCTGGAACACCGGACGCAATTGACAGCACTGGCCTGGATGTTGATGGGGCTTTGTATCTATTTCCTATACGGCAGAAGTCACAGTCAATTGAAGACTCCCGCTTTGGAAACTCCTGAAAAGATAGTGCGGTAGCTGACAGCGGCGCTATATCATAGAGTTATACGCAGCACTCTTTACTGGGGAGTCAGATGGATTACCAGGACGGCGCCCGGGAAAATTCAGAACGAACCGGCATCGACTTTCTTGACGCCGAACTGGATCTGTGTCAAACGTTCCTGGACGTTGCCGACAACGAGAAGGATCATCCTGAGAGTGCGGCATTTGCCAGAACGAAAGCGCAGCAGGGCTACCAGACCGTGCTGGACTGGATTGCGACGGTGCACGATCCCCAGAACCTAAATCGGCTAACCGCTAAGCTGCATCGCCTGAAAGAGCGGATTGATAAACCTTCGTTCTGAAAGGACGGGGCCGGGCGTCTGCATACGTTATCCTGGCCGTGGCCGCTAAATGGTACTGCAACGCAATCTTCCGAAGAAGCCGAAAATTTTGATCGTGGAAGATGAAATCATTACAGCTCATCATCTTCAGCGCACTCTAACAGCGCTGGGTTACGAGGTGGTTGGAATAGCCGGCACCGGCGCTGCGGCACTGGACCAGGTGGCAGCCGCGAAACCCGACCTTTTATTGGCAGATATAGGTCTGGAGGGGGATATCGACGGCGTTGACGTGGCAACGCGCGCTCGCGAGGCGGGCAACGTGCCAACTGTCTTCTTGACCGCCTATAGCGATCCGCAGACGATGCGGCGGGCCAGGGTGACGGAACCCTACGGCTACCTTGTTAAACCATTTGCAGAGCAGGAATTGCAGGCAACGATCGAAATTGCGCTTCAGCAAAGCGGTCTGGCCGCCGACCGCGACCAGCGAGTGCAAGCAGCGACTGATCTTCTTATACAGACGAAGGAAGGATTGAGAACCGCTACGGCGCGGCTTTTCTCGGCTCAGGAGGAAGAGCGGCAGCGGATCGCCAGAGACCTCCACGATGATGTCGCGCAGCGCCTGACGCTACTTGAGATGGATATAGAAAGGATTCGAGAAAACCTTCCGGCGGAAATCCGAGACCGCACGAAGAGGGAATTCCAGACCGTTACGGCTCGTTTCGATGAGCTGGCGAATGACTTGCGCGATCTTTCTCACAGCTTGCATCCATCTGTTCTCGATCATCTTGGACTGACGGTTGCGTTGCGGCAGTTGTGCAAAGAGTTTCAGAGCCGTCACTCTCTGCCAACACATTTTTCGGCTCGAAGCGTTCCAGCGGATATCCCTCCGCCGATCTCACTCGCTCTTTACCGCATCGTTCAAGAAGCGCTGCAAAATGTGGCCAAACATGCGGGTCCGGCGTCGGTGAACGTGGCCTTGATCGGCGGCAATGCCAGGCTTGAGCTCAGCATTCGCGACACAGGAGCTGGATTTGATCTTAAGGCACGCAAGAATGGAACAAGCCTGGGGCTGATCAGCATGGCCGAGCGGGCGGAATTCGCCGGAGGAGCTTTCAAAGTACGCTCTCAACCCAATAACGGGACCCGGATTCACGTGAGTGTTCCGCTGACGCGTGCCGACACCGTACCTGAAAGCGATGCTGAATCCTGATGAGACCGCAACGGTTTTGTTTAAGAAATTGGCATATAGGAAGAAAAGGATTAGATGTCGTCCTCTGATGAACGCGCGGGAAAGAATGAAGGTGATGGAGCTAGCGGCGAGGCTGCCGCGCAAGCCGTGCACGTCGATCGCGGCAATGAAGTTGATACGAGCCCGCCCCGCGGCCACGCCTTTCCAATTGTCGGAGTGGGAGCCTCGGCGGGCGGCTTAGACGCATTCACACAGCTATTAAAAGCGTTGCCGGCCGATACCGGAATGGCTTTTGTATTCGTGCAGCACCTGGACCCTCACCACGAAAGCCAGCTCCCCGAAATTCTTGCGGCCTCTACCGCAATGCCGGTCCGCACGGTGGAGGACGGCATGGCCGTGCGTCCCGACGAGGTATTTGTGATTCCGCCGAACGCAACCATGATTCTCGAAGATGGAGTGTTGCGTTTGGTCCACCGCAACCCCGGGCTGCACCTGCCCATCAATGCGTTTTTTGAATCTCTGGCTCGGGTTCAAGGAGGGCGAGCAATTGCCATTGTCCTCTCTGGAAACGCCTCCGACGGAAGCCTGGGGGTGAGGGCTATCAAGGAAGAATGCGGGCTGACCTTTGCGCAGGACGAAGCGACAGCCCAGCATGCCGGGATGCCGCGTAATGCGGTGGCGACGGGCGCCATTGACTATGTACTTTCGCCCATGGAGATCGCCCGGGAACTGGTGCACCTCAGCCGACATCCTTTCGTCCGCCCCCCTCAGCCGAATCGGGGAGAGGAAGAGGTTCTGCCGCAGGCAAACGGCGATCTCAAGAAGATCTTGAACGTGCTGCGGACTAGCACAAAGGTTGACTTCAATCACTATAAGCAGAACACGGTGCGGCGGCGCATCGGCCGGCGCATGATTGTGAAGCGCGCGCGAACGATCGGCGAGTATGCCCGGCTGCTCGACGGGCAGCCGGAAGAGGTGCAGGAGCTATATCGCGACCTTCTCATCAGCGTCACTAACTTCTTTAGAGACCCGGAGGCCTTCGACGAACTTAGCCGTCTGCTGAGGGATCAGCTCGCGATTCGCAACTCCGTCGAGCCGTTCCGAGTGTGGGTACCAGGCTGCGCGACCGGCGAAGAGTTGTATTCGTTAGCGATCTGCCTGAAAGAACTGATTGATGAATTGGAATTGAACACCCCGGTTCAGCTCTTTGGAACAGACATCAGCGAATTGGCGCTGGATCGTGCTCGCGCCGGGACATATTCCGATCTCATCGCCCAAGATGTGTCAGCGGAACGTTTGCGCCGCTTTTTCGTTCGCGTGGATAGAGGATACCAGGTCAACAAATCGATTCGCGAGAGTTGCGTGTTTGCCCGCCAGGACGTGACGAACGATCCTCCCTTTGGTCATACCGATCTCATTAGCTGCCGCAATCTGCTGATTTATCTGGATTCCGCTCTGCAAGGCAAAGTTCTGCCCGTGTTCCATTACAGCTTGAATCCTACGGGCCTGCTTTTGTTAGGAAGCGCAGAATCGATCGGCGCCGCAAACGACCTTTTTACGGTGATCGACAAACAGCACCGTATCTATGGGCGGAAAGCAGCGCCGCTGCGGCTCACGCTACAACTGACGGCGGCCGGGGCAGTACGCGAAAGCGCGGATCCGGTGAAAGCACGCGTGACGCTCAGCGGCATCGACCTGCAGAAGAAAGTTGATCTGGTTATTCAAAGCAAGTATGCGCCGGCGGCGGTTGTCATCGATCCCGAGATGCAGATTCTACATTTTCGCGGCCATACGGGCTTTTACCTGGAGCCGCCGCAGGGTGAGGCAAATCTCAACGTGCTCAGGATGGCGCGGGAAGGCCTGGCGGCCCCGTTACGAAAGGCGATTGAAGCCGCGGCGAAACAGAACATCTCCATTCGCCAGACGGGTATCGCCGTAGAACATCGCGGCGAGCGCCGCGACATTAATCTGGAGATCACGCCGATTGCCGGCGCATCTCCGGGCGAGCGATATTTCCTGGTGGTCTTTGAACAGGCCTCGGTCAACTCTCGCCGCCCCGAACCCGCTGTTGTCCCCACGCGTGAGGTGGAACCGTCAGACTACCGCCCCGCGCTGGAAGCGCAAGTGCGCGATCTGCAGCAACAACTCGCCGAAACACGTGAACAACTGCGTAACACCAACGAGGATCATGAAGCCAGTTCGGAAGAACTGAGGGCGGCCAATGAAGAGGTGCGGAGCGCCAATGAAGAACTGCAGAGCACGAATGAAGAGCTGAGCACGACGAAGGAAGAGCTGCAGAGCGCTAATGAAGAGCTGACCACGCTTAACGAAGAGCTGCAAAACCGGAACCAAGATCTGGATGCGCTCAACAACGATCTTTCGAATCTGCTGAGCGCGGTAGAGATTCCCTTTTTGATGCTTGATAACGAACTGCGCTTGCGCCGGTTTAGCGCGGCCGCGGAGAAAGTGTTGAACGTACGGGGCATTGACATCGGCCATCCCGTGACTCATCTGGATGGCCGGATCGACCTCACCGGGTTCTACCAGCCGATGCGAAAAGTGATCGAGACGCTGAGCGTGGAGCGCTGCGATATTCAGGACAAAGAAGGGCATTGGTTTTCAACGACTGTCCGTCCCTATCGCACAATCGACAACCGGATCGCCGGGGCGGTAATCGTGTTCGTCGACATCGACCCGCTGAAGCGTACGCTGCGCGCGGTTGAACAGGCAAGAGATTACGCGGAAGGCATGATAGAAACGGTTCGCGAGCCGCTGCTGGTTCTGGATGGCGATCTGCGGGTTCAGCGTGCAACGCCTGCGTTTTACGAAGCCTTCCGCGTGTCTCGCGGGGAGACCGAAGGCAGGCTGCTGTACGACCTGGGAAACGGCCAATGGAACATCCCCCGCTTGCGGGAACTGATAGGAGAGGCATTGTTCCGCAATCAATCATTTCAGGATTTCGAGATCGAACACGAGTTTCCGCACATTGGACGCCGGACCATGCGGTTGAATGCGCGGCGCATTTCGCGTGAGAATGACGAACGCCGTACTGTCCTGCTGGCCATCGAAGATGTGACCGAGCGGCGGGAACAAGCCGAAGTGCGGTATCAACGCCTGTTCGAGACCGCAAAGGACGGGATGCTCATTTTCGACGCGGAGAGCGAGAGACTCACCGATGTAAACCCGTTTTTTGTGGAACTGACCGGGTATGGGCGTGAGCGGCTGATTGGGCGGCGGTTGTCTGAAATGGAATTGTTCCAGACCGCGCCGGAGGTTATCGGCACGGTAGCTGAGGCGCGCTCGCATGAGATTGTGCGCCACGATAACGTGCGCTCAATCACAATCGACGGAAGGCATATTGAAACTGAACTGATAGCGAACAGTTACCCGGTGGGCGGCCAGCAGGTAGTCCAAGTGAATGTCCGTGACGTGACAAAGCGAAACCGGGCAGTCCGGGCTCTTCAGCAGAGCGAAGAGCGTTTTCGGCTGCTTATCGATAGTGTTCGGGACTACGCCCTGTTTCAGACGGACCAGAGCGGGCGGATCACGAGCTGGAATTCCGGAGCCGAGCGGCTGCTGGGCTATAGCGAACCTGAAATCATAGGCCAATCGGCGAGCCGTGTCTTCACGCCCGAAGATGCCGCGTCCGGTGAAGCGGATCGAGAACTGGAAACGGCGCGAAGCGCAGGACGAGCGGAAGATGAGCGCTGGCACATTCGGAAGGACGGAAGCCGGTTCTTCGCAAGCGGTGTCTTAACGACGGTTCACGATGAAGCCGGCCGGCTGCTGGGATTTACGAAAGTGATGCGGGACATCACGGAACGGCAAAGGGCGGAAGAACAAATCCGGGCATCTCTTCGGGAGAAGGAAATTCTTCTCAAAGAGGTTCACCACCGGGTCAAAAATAATCTCCAGGTTATTGCCAGCCTGCTCAGCTTGCAATCGGAATATCTCGTCGATCCAAGAGATATCGCGATGCTCGAGGACATGAAGAATCGCGTGCGCTCTATCGCCGCGATTCACGAGATGCTGTATGGCTCGACCAATTTGTCGCGCATCGATTTTGCGGGTTATCTGAACTCGATTGCTAAAGATCTGATGTCCTTCTATTCGCAGAGCGCAAACAGAATTCAACTGAACATACGGTCGGAGCCGATCATCCTTGACATCACGCAGGCCGTGCCATGCGGCCTGATAGTGAATGAGCTCTTGACGAATACCTTTAAACACGCCTTCCCGGATAACCGCAGCGGTGCGATTGAAGTCGCATTTCACTGCCATGATGAACGATGCGTACTTGAAATTTCCGATAACGGGGTCGGCCTTCCTGAGAATTTGGACCCGCAAAATTCCACGTCAATGGGCCTGCAGCTATTGACTCTTCTGGTTCAGCAGATCAAGGGGAAATTGGAAATTGACCGGAATTCGGGCACGCGCTTCACGATTGTGTTTGCGCACAGCCCGGTTTTATAACGATAGCGTTCAACTTACCGAACATAACAATGACCAGACCACAACCCGTTCCCAACCAGGATCTGCTGAGAGAGAATCCTATCGGCCTTCCGCGCAAGTTTACGAAGATCGGCGGAATGGATTTCGAAAATGACCGCCTCAGCCGGGCGGATGCTGAACTTGTTCGCCGGGCAAAAGAGTCGGCGCACGTCCATCCGTTCTGCAGCAATCTTTGGAAGATCGGCAAAGAGCACCGGCCGATGGACACGTTCATAGGAGTCATCAGCAGGATCGACTGGACCTTTTACGTTGCTCCGTGTTTTGGCGTTACCAAACTGATGCGCAATTTATTGTGGCCGGACTCTCTGGAAGCGGATATGGCCGTCCAGCGAGGCGAAATTCCGTTCACGTATCGCGACGAGAATGGCCGTTTTCGCGATGTAACAGTAAAAGCTTCCGCAACGGCCACCGAAGGGGACGACCGCATGTTTCCCGTGCGGGAAATTGAGATGACCTACGGTGCACGTATTGCCTGCTATGTGCTTCTTGACGATGACAATAAGTTTGATGGCAAGTCCCACAAAGCTATGAGGATCTGGATTGTCTCGCATAGCCTGGACAGGTCCATTGAACTCAACCAAACGCTCGGGTTTTCCATTCAGCGCGACAAATCGGGTTACTACATTCGCTATGCGTCTGGCCTGAATGAGCGTGTAGGGCAGAATGTCGTATCGAAACTGGCCACATTCAAGGGTGCTAACGAGCATACGGCGAAATACCCGGCGAGAGAGACGCGTGATCTTCCCAAAGCCTGGGCGTGCTTTGTGGAAAGCATTCTTGCCAGGGATCTGAGCCTTGCTCTATTAAAACCTGGCGGCGGAAAATTCGATCGCATCGTTTCCCGCGATGAAAGTCAGACCACAAAGATTTCGCGCTTCTGCGCCATACCCGATCTGCACCTGGACCGGCTGCATCCCGGCACGATTGGAACCGGAAACCGGGTCATATAAAGAGGCGCGGGCGGCAACGTGGGCTCGAGCCGTAGAGTTGTTAGCGCGAGATCGTTCGTAGATGGTGTGGAGGGAGTTAGTTACGCTACGTTGAACCGCTCCCGTTGGTCGCGGTTCGGTGCCGGGACGGTTAACGCCACGGATACACACGGATGGACACGAATACTCATGGCTCGCGCTGCCGCGGAGCTAGCGGCCGAAGCTGCTGGCTGAACGGCGTCCTGGACCCGAAGGAGGTCTGCCGGGTCCGGTGGGAGCGACGGGGGCAGGCTCCTCGACAGGAACTTTCTTCGGACGCGCGTCCAGGCGTGCGGCAATCATCTGCTGGTGAAGCTTGGCGAATTTTGGCGTCCCGGGCTGCGCGCCGCGCTCAATTACGTCCTTCTCCGTGACTTCCTGCGCTAATGGAAGGTACTTCTGGAGGTAGTTTTTGATGCGGTCAAGCACCAGCCGCTGACCAGACCGCATCAGGAGAAACAGCAGAATTTCGCCCGGCACCTTGGAAAGCAGCGCGTACAGAGCGGAAGGGCGGCTTATTTTCGCAGCCGCCAGCTCCTTCTCCACCTTGCCGGCCTTGGATTCCAGCCTCGCGGCGTAATCCAAATCGGCTTTGGGAATGCCAACGGTCTTTACAAGCTGGGCGCGCTCTTTGGCGTTCAGCTTCTCAAGCAACAGAAACAAGAACAGCGAATAGGAATTGGTTCCGATATCGGTACCGAAAGGCAGCGATTGGCGAGCCTTTTGTAGCTTTTGAAAACCTGGCAAATTAAGTTTCGGTCCAGCCAGCGCGGGAGAGAAGATGTACAGAAGATTTTCGTCTTCGAGCGCCTTCAAAATATCGCCGGCCAGCGGATCGGAGGCAATCTCCCTCAACTCATGCTCCAGAGCCGAGGCGGCGATTTTGGTTTCCAGCTTGGCCTCGCGGACGTTGTGGTATTGGGAGAGCGTTCTCTCATCGACGACGAACGCAAGGCGTGTTCGCAGCCGGATCATGCGCAAAATACGCGAAGGATCATCGTACAAGCTGTAATTACTTACGGCGCGCAGTTCTTTGCGGCTGAGATCGCCGAGGCCATTGGCCGGATCAAGCAACAGCCCGCGAGACGCTTTGCCGAGCGAAAGGGCGACGGCATCGACGGTAAAATCGCGCCGGCGCAGATCTTCATGAATGGTTGCAGGCTGAACCTGCGGTTTGGCGCCCGGTTTCGCGTATTTCTCGAGCCGGGCCATGTCGATGCCAACGGTCACGCTGCCTGGAAAGCGCAGCTCGACAGACCTGCGATTTTCGTCAATGGACAGGATTTCCGCCGGCACCTTCTGGGCAAGCGTTTTCGCGAACTTTACAGCGGGGCCTTCCACCGTGAAATCGAGGTCGCGGATAGAAAAGCCGCCCATCATGTCACGCATGGCGCCGCCGGTTAGAAATACGTTCAGATTGGCGAGTTCGGCAGCTTCGCGGACGGCCGCCACGGCGCGGCTCTGATCGGCACTCAGGTGGCTTTCCAGCACGAACATGTAGTCGCTCATAGCGGTTTAGTCCCTCGATGCGCCTCGGTTCGGCGCGCCGTTTCGGATTTGCGTCCGGCCCGCGGATGGTGCTGATCAACGGTCTGGCGGAGGCGAGAACGCATTACGTGCGTGTAAATCTGAGTTGTACCGATATCGGCATGCCCCAGCATCGCTTGCACACTGCGTAGATCTGCCCCACCTTCAAGCAGGTGCGTCGCGAAAGTGTGCCTTAATACGTGCGGGCTTAAGTTCCGGAAAATACCGGCACTCTTCCCGTGAGCCCGCAATAGCTTCCAGAAGCCCTGACGGGTCATAGCGGTGCCTTGGCCGGTAACAAACAGATAAGGGCTAATGCGGCCCTTCAGGAGCTGGGGCCTTAGGGTAGTCCGGTAGCGCTCGACTGAGGCCAGCGCGTGGCTCCCGACAGGCACCAGGCGCTGCTTGCCGCCCTTACCTATGACACGTAAAATTCCTTGCAACTCGTCCAGATCCGCGATTCGAAGCTTGATGAGCTCACTGACCCGCAGCCCGGTGGCATATAAAAGGTCAAGCATGGCGCGATCGCGGATGCCGGTTGGCGACTTTTCGTCCGGCGATTCCAGCAGATGATTCAGATTGGCGGAATCAAGGTATTTCGGAAGCGAGGAACCGATCTGCGGGGCGACCAGAAGTTCCGTGGGATTGCTTATGATTTCTTCTTCTTCCAGAAGAAAACCGAAAAATCCGCGCAGGGTGGCTACTTGCCGGGCGATCGATCGATTAGACAAGCCAGCGGTCCGCAAACCGTCCAGATACTGCCGCAGCGTATCCAAGCTTACCGAGCTCAACAAAAAGAAAGACTCTTTTTGAAGAAATGTACCGAATTGGGCCAAATCGCGACGATATGAGTCGAGGGTGTTCGGGGCTAGCCCCTTTTCGGTCCGGCAGAAGTGCAAGTAAGACCGCATTCTCACTTCGAATGTTGCGAACGCGGTCATTCTGCTAATGATACAATAATCGCGAAATTGTTTGAAACATAGTACTAATTTTATTACCCCTTGTCATCTAGTACTGCCAAACGCGTCGTTCTGTACCGGTTCGACCGGCAGCCGTTGGAGGGAATCGTCAACCCTGCGGCTTTTCTGCTGAAGGATGGCGTGGAGCTGATCACGCTGGACGGAACGCTGCAAAACATTGCCTATAGCGAGTTCAAAGCTCTCTGTTTTGTGTCAGAAGCCTTACGGCCGGATCTCTTCTCGGAGCACAACTTTTTCGAGCGGCGTCCCAAAGTGCCCGGACTTTGGACAAGATTTGTTTTTCGTGACGGCGATCGCCTGGACGGCATTCTTTCGCACAATCTGCTGGATTGGCCGCAGCCGGGTTTCTTTATCACGCCGCCTCGAGCGGGGGCCAACCGGCAGCGCGTATTTATCCCCCGGGCTGCACTTACCGGCACGGAGTTGCGCGGTGTGGTGGGAGGTTCAATGGCAGGCTTGTCCGGCAAGAGAAAAGAAAAGGCGGCCCGATCTGAAGACCAGCTCAGTATGTTCGACTCGTGACGGTGGCAGTCGCCGCCTTTTCCGACGCCGAGCGGCCGAGGGCCAGAGGCTGCGCCCAGAGCCGCTTCCAATCGCCCCAGGCAGCGGTGGGATCCAACCACAGGCAGACCACTTCCGTGATGCTGAACCTGGGAGAGCAACCGGCTGAACGCCAGGCAGATTCGGCTTGGTCGCGGATCGTGCTGAGGGAACAGGAGGGAACGGGACCGCCCAAGGTCAGATGTGGCAGAAACTCGAAGTTCTCCGTAAAAGCCAGAGCGCCGGTATTCAGAGCACCGTGGAGGTGACAAATGTGCGAGTCGCCGCGGGCAACATCCAGGTACAGCATATTGGTTTGCGGGAAGCACTTGACCTGCGACAGCTCAATCTCGAAAGAGGGGAAGCGCTGGAGAATGGTTTGCGCCTCTTGGGAAGCGGCTTCTATTGCGGCTCGGAGGGGGCGCGGAGGCAGGATGGTGACGTGCGGCTGGCCGTGGTGTTCTCCCGGAAGGAAACGCCGCAGATCATATAAAAAGGCGCCCAGCGGATCGGGTATGTAGCTGACCAGCGCGAGAGAACCCCAGGCAGGCTGTTCAGAATGATCAGTTTGCATTCAGCTTGCTCGCCGGGAGACGATCAGGAGTGCTGGAGCTGCGGGACTGGCGCAGGCGGCTCAGCCACGACGACAGCCGATGTATCCGCATCGGATTTCGCTTCTGGAATCCACCATTGGGCCGGTTCAAACCCGATATATTTGGCTATTTTGAGATCCAGCGGTAGGCCATCGGGGGAAACCGATTCCAGTACGTCGCCGGGTCGAAGCGGCCGTCCCTCGGACCCCAACTGTTTCCAGGCGGCGTAGGGTGTGCTTGCTTGCACTCCTTCGTTAGAATCATAGTCTTTGGGTTTGATGGTGGCAATGCCGCCAGTGTGCGCGGCCCAACGGAAGCTTTCTCGTGGCGTATCCTTGATGCGGTGAATACGATAGCGCGTCACTATCGAAACAGTCTAGCGCGAGGGCGGGCCCTGGGGGAAGCGGAAAAGACCTGAATATTGGACGGTCTGTCACAATGTTGACGGGAGTTTACTGAAAAGCGCGCGAAATGAAGAGATATTGGTTTCTCTTGATCTTGCCCGTGCTGCTGTTGATCTGGTGGGGTGTAGATCGCGGCGGATCGGCGCCCGTGATCCATTTCGCGACGGTACGCCGGACGCGTATCGAAAGCACGGTTTCTACCAATGGAAAGGTGGAGCCCGCACAGTGGGCGGCCGCGCGCGCTGAAACTTCGGGGGTGGTGAAAACGATTTTGGTACAGCGAGGGCAGCATGTTAACGCCGGACAGACCTTAGTCACGCTGGACACTACAGCGGCACAGGCCGGCCTGGTGGGCGCGCTCTCGCGCGAACAGGAGGCACTGGCAGAGACAACGACTCTGGGCCAAGGCGGAAAAGCGGCTCAACTGGCCAGCCTGAACGATTCGATCAGAACCGCCCAGGCAGCCGAGGAGGTGGCGCAACGAAGCTACGATGCGCTGCGACGCCTGGAATCGAAGCAGGCCGCGACAAAGCTGCAGGTGCAGGAAGCCAAAGACGCTTTGAACCGCGCAAAACTGCAACTCTCCGCGTTCCAGGATCAGAAACGGACGCTGGTTACAGGCATCGACCGGAGGGTCGCCGAGGCGAAACTGCACGATGCTCAATCCGCGGTTGCCCTTGCGAAGCATCAGGTCGCGCTGGGGCAGATTCGGGCTCCGATATCGGGCACGGTCTATCAATTCGGTTCGAAAGATCAATCCGATTTGAAAGTGGGTTCTTACCTGCAGCCCGGCGACTTAGTGGCGCTGGTGGGCGATCTGGATGAAGTGAAGGTGACGGTATACGTCGATGAGCCGGACCTGGGGCGGGTAGCGCTGAATATGCCCGTCAGTATCACCTGGGACGCGCGGCCCGGGCAGAAATGGTGGGGACGCGTCAACAAGCTGCCGACCGAAGTGGTTGCGCTGGGTACGAGAACAGTTGGCGAAGTGACCACAGTGGTCAGCAATCCGAATCACGATCTGCTGCCTGGAGTTACGGTGAATGCCACCATTATTTCGAAAGTGGAGGACAATTCCGCCAGCATTCCGAAAGCGGCTCTGCGCACCACTCGGGGCACCAATGGCGTATTCAAGCTACAAGGAGACTCGATTGTCTGGACGCCGGTGAAAACCGGCATTAGCGACATCAACGATGTGCAGATCCTGTCTGGTTTACAGCTTGGCGACCGCGTAGCCGACCGCGTCATTTCGCCCAGCGATGCTGAAATCAGAAACGGTATGCGCGTCCGGGCAGTGTTCAATTGAAATGCGGATTTGGTCAATTTGATGCTAGATTCTTCACGGCGCGACCGCTGCTGTCTTTCGGTGGTGGTGCCGGCTTACAACGAAGAAGCGACCATTGCCAGTGTCATCCGGCGACTGGTTTCCCTCCCCAATCTGTTAGAGATTGTAGTTGTAGATGACGGTTCGCGCGACCAGACATTTCAGATTGCGTCAGAGCTGGGACATGAATACCCGAAAGTACGGGTGCTCCGGCAGCAGCGAAACGCCGGAAAAACGGCCGCTCTGAAGGCCGGTTTCGCGGATACTCGGGGCGATATTGTGCTGGTCCAGGATGCCGATCTGGAATACGACCCGTCGGAAATTCCGGACTTAATCCGGCCCATTCTCGAAGGCACGGCCGATGTAGTGTATGGCTCGCGATTCCTGATCCGGAAGGCCGCCCGCGTGTTGTATTTTTATCATTACCTTGCCAACAAGGGACTTACGTTTTTGTCGAACCTGTTGACGAACGTGAACCTTTCCGATGTGGAAACGGGTTACAAGGCATTTCGCGGCGAAATCATCCGCAACATGATCATCAGTTCGAGCGGTTTTGGCTTTGAGATTGAGGTGACAGCCAAAGTAGCGAAGCTGGGCTGCGCGATGTACGAAGTGCCGATCAGCTATTACGGGCGCACCTATGATCAAGGCAAGAAAATCGGTTTGACTGATGGGTTCGCCGCGTTGTGGTTTATTGTTCGATATAACCTGTTCTGCGGTTTGAAGAGTTCTTTTCGCAAACTGCCGGCGCTCGGCCCCGGCAATGTTACTGACGAGGGATCTTGACCAGGATGGCAGCCGCATCGGCTTCGGTGAATTCCTGCGTTTTTGACGAGTGATTCATGGAGCAGAATTTCGGCCCGCACATGGAGCAGAAGGCGGCATCTTTGAAACCTTCCTCAGGCAGCGTTTCATCATGATAGGCCTGTGCTGTTTCGGGATCGAGCGAGAGTTCGAACTGGCGCTTCCAATCGAAGCTAAACCGGGCGCGTGAAAGCTCGTCGTCGCGGTCGCGCGCGCCTTTGCGGTGGCGTGCTACATCAGCCGCATGCGCCGCTATTTTGTATGCAATGATGCCTTGCTTGACGTCTTCGCGATTCGGAAGTCCAAGGTGCTCTTTCGGCGTGACATAGCAAAGCATGGAAGCGCCATGCCAGCCGATCATGGCTGCGCCAATGGCCGAGGTGATGTGGTCGTATCCGGGAGCAATATCGGTGACCAGCGGACCAAGCGTATAGAACGGAGCTTCAAAACAAATCTCGCGCTCTTTTTCGACCTGCAACGCAATTTGATCGAGCGGGATGTGGCCCGGACCTTCGATCATGACCTGAACGTCGTACTCCCAGGCTTTCTTCGTTAGCTCGCCAAGCGTGTTGAGTTCGGCAAATTGCGCTGCATCGCTGGCATCTGCCAGACACCCAGGACGGAGGCCGTCGCCTAAAGAAAAGCTGACATCGTGTTTCTGGAAAATCTTGCAGATTTCATCGAAGTACTCGTAGAGGAAGTTCTGCTTATGATTCTTGACCATCCACTCGGCCAGGATCGCGCCGCCACGGCTGACAATGCCGGTAATGCGCTTCCTCGTGAGTGGAACGTATTGGACCAGAACGCCGGCATGAATGGTCATGTAATCGACGCCCTGCTCAGCCTGCTCCTCGATGACGTCGAGCATGACGTTGAGGTTGAGGTCTTCGACGCGGCGCACACGATTGAGCGCCTCGTAAATGGGCACGGTGCCGATGGGAACAGGTGAAGCATCAATGATGGCCTGCCGAATGCGCGGAATATCCCCGCCGGTCGAAAGGTCCATCACGGTGTCTGCGCCGAAGGTGACGGCGTACCGTAGTTTTTCCAGTTCTTCGTCGATGTTGGAAGTGGTTGATGAATTGCCGATGTTCGCATTGATCTTGCATAGAGAGGCCACGCCGATGCACATGGGCTCCAGCCGGCTGTGATGGATGTTTGCGGGAATGATCATGCGCCCGCGCGCCACTTCGTCGCGGATGAGCTCTGGAGCGAGATTTTCGCGGCGCGCAACGTATTCCATCTCGCCGGTGATGAGGCCCTTTCGGGCATAGTGAATCTGGGTCCGAATAGGATCGTTAGAACGAGACGCAAGCCACTCCGTTCGATTCATGCTTCGATTATAGGGTGAAGGTGTGCGGCGCAGACCGCGCGAAAGCGTCTGCCGGTAGTACTACCTGCGCGAGAATCGTAGCAATGGGAAATGAAGGCTCGACCAGAAGAGAGTTTCTGTACACTGCCGGCGCGGCCACGGCCGGCCTGACGGGAGCGGAAAACTTTCATAGTTTCTACTTCGACGCCCTGCGCAAAAACGGGATCGTGGGCAGCAGCTTTTTGCTGATACATGAGAACGCGCCACATGTCGAGATCTTCTACGGTTATTCCGATCTTGCGGCAAAGACATCCATCGATCAAAACACCTGCTATCACTGGGCTTCGATTACCAAAACGTTCACAGCGATTGGGATTATGCAGCTTCGCGACCGCGGTCTGCTGCGGCTGGACGATCCAGTGATCCGCTATGTTCCCGAACTGCGCCAGGTCTACGATCCATATGGACCTATCGAATCAATTACCATCCGCCAGCTTCTAACGCACAGCGCGGGGTTTCGTAACCCGACATGGCCCTGGCGAACAGAACCATGGCAACCCTTTGAGCCAACCAAGTGGTCTCAGATTGTGGCGATGCTGCCTTACACAAACGTGGAATTTCGTCCGGGCAGTCGGCACAGTTACTCGAACCTCGGCATCGTGTTTCTCGGACAAATTATCGAGCGGTTAACAGATGATGACTACGAAGTTTACATCGCTAAGAACATTTTCGAGCCGCTCGAAATGCAGAAGAGTTACTTTGACCGGTCTCCGTATGCTCTCTTGAGGTACCGATCGCATAGCTATTTTCTTAAGCAAGAAAAGCTCAGCGAAGCGCCGTTCAACTTCGATACCGGGATCACGGTTTCGAATGGCGGCCTGAACGCGCCCATTTTCGATATGCAGAACTATCTTCGCTTTCTCATCGGCAGCCCCGAGGAAAGACGCTACGAAGCCGTTTTGAAGCGCAGCACGCTCGAAGAGATGTTCGCGAAGCAGCTCGACATCTCTTCCAGCGATTCCTCACAACTGGCCGGATCTGGAGGTGTGGATTCCATCGGCCTGGCATTCTTCCGCCACCAACAGGACGGGCGGCTGTACATAGGGCATGGCGGAAACCAGAACGGGTTTCTTAGTCATTTTTATCTAGATCTACCCGCGCGGAGCGCCTATCTGGTGGTCTATAACACCGACGCCGAAGACCCGTCTCAAAATACCAGTAAGCTTGATTTAGACATCCGCAATTACTTATTCGAACGAAGGCTTCAGTAATACCGCAGCGCTGCCTGGACATTCATACGCGTCGCTCTGCGCGCAGGGATGAAAGCCGCGATGAAGCTGCAGGATGCGAGGACAACCATAGCACCGATATAGATGACGGGCTGGTCAAACGTCATTCCGTACAGTTGCGTGCGGATCAACGCTAATCCAAGCCAGGCGAGGGGGAGGGCGAGAATGAGCCCACTGCCAATAATTAGCGCGGCCTCGCGGAGGATGAGCGAAATGATGTCGCGCTGCTGCGCGCCTACTGCGATGCGGACTCCGAATTCGACGGTCCGCAGCGATGAGGTGTAGGCAACGACGCCATAGATGCCAACAACGGCAATCACCAGCGCGAGCGCGGCAAACAGTCCAGTTAACAGCGTCATGGCGCGCTCGCCCGATGCGAAATTATCCATGCGCGCGGACATCGTTTGCACGTCGTAGCCAGACAACGCTGGCGTCTGGCTCCGGACCAGGCTGCGAATGCTTTGCTCGGAGAGAGAAGAACCAGCTTTTGTTCGGACATAGAACGTCATCTCGGAGATGCGGCGTTCCTGCTGCGCTGAAGTGTAGATAAGCGAGGCATTCGAGCGCTTCCATGACACGTGATAGTCTTCAACGACGCCGATAATGGTTGCGATCCAGTTTGGATCGAGACCGTTGAACATCGCCACTGTCTGGCCGATCGGATTCTTATTCCCAAATAATTTCCGAGCGAGGGTTTGGTTGATGATTATTTCATCCGGTGTATTGGGCCGGTCGCGCTGATCGAATTCCCGCCCCGCAACAACAGGTATGCCGAGCGTGCGAAAGTAACTGGGACCGATTATGGAGCGGATTCCGCTTTGTTGCCTGGCTTCGGAGAGAGTCTTACCCGGCACCACCACCGCGACGTCCGCACCCTGCGGGAACGGACCCCCAGTTCCATAACTGACGGATGTAACACCCGGAGTCTCTTTGAGCCGGCCCTCGATGCGGGAGTAGAGGAGTTCGGTGGTTTGGACGGTGGAGCCGGACAGTTTGGGATCAATCGAAAAGATGGTCAGATGTTCGGGATTGAAGCCAACCGGTACCGAAATCAGGTTGTGGAGAGACTTCGCAAACAGCCCGGCAGCGATCAGGAGAACAAGCGAGAGCGCGATTTGCATAGCTGCCAGCCCGCGCCTTCCGAATACATGCGATCGCGCCGCGGAGTGCGTGGACGCCGCTTCGCTAAGGCCGGAAGCGAGATCGACTCGCGCTGCATACCAGGCAGGCACCAGACCGACAAAGAGTCCGGCCCCCAGTACCGCGCTCCAATGCAAGAGGAGAGGGTAGCCGGTGGGATGCGCTACGAGCGCGCCACTGCGGTCCATCTGAGCCAGATGCAGAAGCAGCTTCGCACCCCAGCGCGCAATCCAGAGCGCGGCCAGGCCACCCGCGCAAGAAAGCGCCACAGTCTGCATGAAATACAAGCGCATTACGGCCCCGCGAGTGGCGCCCAGCGCGTAACGGACCAGCATCTCGCGGCGTTGTTTGATGGCGCGAACAACGGTGAGGCCCGCGACGTTCAGGCAGGTGAGCAGCAGCACGGCGACGGTCATCCAGAGCAAGACCTGTAATGGCTGCTGCCACTGATCGAGCATTCCGTGAACGCCTTGCGATGCCGGCACAAGAGACATACGCTCGTGCGCCAATTCCTGCAAATAATCGGGAGGCTGAACGCGCTCGGTCGCCAACTCCTGGCGGACAGCGGCGTGATAGACGGACTGCAATTGGGCCTCGGCCTGCACGGGCAGCACACCAGCGGGCAGACGCACGAACAAGTTCAGCCACCGGATGCTCCAGTCATCCATGCTGTGCCATCCCGGGTTGATTGCAGCAAAAGCTGACAACGGCAAATAAATTTGTGGACTTTGGCCGGAAACCAGTCCGGTGAAATGGCGCGGCGCAACGCCGATGATGCGGAAAGGCAATCCGTTCACGCGAATGGAACTGTTCCATGCGCTGACCTGGCCGCCGAAGGCCTGCTGCCAGAGACCGTAAGAGACCACCGCGACATAACGGCTATCGGAGAGCATGTCGTTTTGCGGCAGGATAGAGCGTCCGAGAACCGGCTTAAGCCCGAGGACATCGAAAAAGTTGCCCGAGACGAAATCTGAGAGCAGGTGGCGCGGACCCTCCGGCGTTTCGATGTTCACCATTTCGCCGTGCCGCGCGATGGTGCCGGACGCAGCAGTGAAGTGCGTGGACAGATAACGGTAAGTTGGGGCGCTGAACGAACTCGCGTCGGCGTCGCTATCCTCGCGGCCCATGTGGTTCACGTTCGTGGCTAACGTGTAGATGTGCGCAGCATCCGGAACGGGAAGCTGAGCGTAGACAACTTGCCAGAGCAAGGTGAAGACCGCCGAAGTCAAACCTATTCCGAGAGCGAGAAGCAGAACTGAAATAGCGGTGAAGGCGCGTTCCCTGCGCAGGCCGCGGAGCGTGATAATCGTCTCTTTCAGAAAGACATCGAAACGGGACAGCATCACCCGCGATTATATGGCCGCTTTGCGGTACGAATAGAGGCATGGGAACTGCAGTCCAGATAAGAGCAGCTCGGGGCACTGCGCGAACCTGTCGCGGATGGCACCAGGAAGCGGCGCTGCGGATGCTGATGAACAACCTGGATCCCGATGTCGCCGAGAAGCCCGATGAATTGATTGTTTATGGCGGTACCGGCCGTGCGGCTCGCAACTGGGAGTGCTTTCACGCGATTGTGCATTCGCTGGAGAGCCTGGCGAATGACGAGACGCTGCTGGTGCAATCCGGAAAACCTGTCGGGATCTTCCGGACGCATCCGGAATCGCCACGGGTATTGATCGCGAATGCAAACCTGGTGGGCCGCTGGTCGACTCTCGAAGAGTTCGACCGGCTGGAGCGGCTGGGCCTGACCATGTACGGACAGATGACGGCAGGCTCGTGGATCTATATAGGGAGCCAGGGCATTGTCCAGGGCACGTACGAAACCTTCGCGGCGGCGGGGCGGAAGCACTTTTCGGGCTCGCTGAAAGGCCGCTGGATCGTATCGGGCGGCATGGGGGGCATGGGTGGAGCGCAGCCGCTGGCGGCAACTATGAGCGGGGCCTGCTTTCTGGGAATTGAGGTGGATGCCGCGCGGATCGAGAAGCGAATTCGCACCGGGTATTGCGACGAAGCCGCTGCGAGCCTGGATGAGGCGCTCGGCAAAATCGACAAGGCTCGTTCGGCGCGAAGAGCGGTCTCTGTGGCGTTGGTTGCGAACTGCGCCGACGTGATTCCGGAACTCGCGCGCCGCGGCATTGTTCCCGATATCGTTACGGATCAAACCAGCGCGCACGATCCGTTGAATGGATACGTGCCGAACGGTCTGGACCTGAAAGCAGCCGGTGAATTGCGGCGGCGCAGTCCGGATGAATACGTGCGGCGGTCGAAAGCCGCGATGGCAGAGCACGTTGAAGGAATGCTCGCGCTGCAACGCGCGGGCGCCGTTGAGTTCGATTACGGCAATAACATTCGGGCTCATGCGAGGGATGCCGGTGTTGCCGATGCATTCAAGATTCCCGGCTTCGTTCCGGAATACATCCGGCCGATGTTTTGCGAGGGCCGGGGCCCATTCCGGTGGGTCGCGTTGTCGGGAGAGGCGGCGGACATTCATCGGACGGACAAGCTGGTTCTGGAGATGTTTCCGGGTAATGCCGACCTGGTGCGCTGGATCGAACTGGCAAAGCAGCGAATCCAATTCCAGGGATTGCCGGCTCGGATCTGCTGGCTGGGATATGGCGAGCGGGCGGAGTTTGGACTGGCGATGAACGCACTGGTACGCTCCGGAGAATTGAAAGCACCCATTGTGATTGGCAGAGACCACCTGGATACAGGCTCGGTGGCGTCGCCGTACCGCGAAACGGAAGGCATGCGTGACGGCTCAGACGCGATCGCGGACTGGCCGCTGTTGAATGCCCTGGTGAACACGGCGGCGGGAGCATCGTGGGTTTCGATTCACAACGGCGGAGGAGTGGGGATCGGTTATTCGCAGCATGCGGGCATGGTGGTGGTGGCGGATGGGACGGAAGAGGGCGACCGGCGTCTGGAACGGGTGCTTACAAGCGATCCCGGAACAGGTATCGCTCGTCACGCGGATGCCGGTTACGAGGCGGCCATCGCTGTCGCACGCGAAAAGCACGTCAAAATTCCGATGAATCCGGGGAAGGCCTGACGGCGGCGGATGCGTGGCATTGCCGTTGTGAACTGCGGAGAATTGGTGACGCTGGCCGGCCCAGCGCGCCCGCGCGTGCGAGAAGAACTGAAACAGCTAGCGATCGTCCGGGACGGCGTTCTGCTCATCAGAGATGGAACGATAGAGGGGGCGGGGACAGGGAGCGATTGGCAGTCCAAAATCGGCGGCGATTACGACGTCATAGACGCTGGCGGCCGCGTGGTGATGCCGGGGTTCGTAGACGCTCATACGCATCCTGTATTCGGTGGAAATCGCGTGGATGAGTATGAGCAGCGGGCGAGCGGCGCTACGTATCAGCAGATCGCGGCGGCGGGCGGCGGCATACGTTCCACCGTGCGAAAGACGCGTGCCGCTACTGAGGAAGAACTGTTTAAAAGCGCACAGCGGCGCTCCGAGTGGTTTCTGAGGAATGGAACCACCACCATCGAAGCAAAATCCGGCTACGGGCTATCGCTCGAAGCAGAACTGAAGATGCTTCGGGTGATACGCCGATTGAACGAAGCCGGCCCGCTGCAATATGTCCCGACATTTTTGGGGGCGCATGAAGTGCCGGACGAGTATAGCGGCCGAACCGACGACTACGTTCAAACCGTTGTTCATGAGATGCTGCCTGAAGTGGCTGAACAGAAATTAGCTGAGTACTGCGATGTATTCTGCGAGCCGGGAATTTTCGATAGCGGTGCTTCGATGCGGATCTTGAACGCCGCCCGCGCGCTGCATTTGGGGATTCGGGTTCACGCGGATCAGCTTTCGCTATCAGGCGGGGCGGAACTGGCTGCCGCCATGGGCGCAAATACCGCCGATCATCTGGAGCATACCGATGAAGCGGGAATTCAGGCGCTAAATAGGGCAGCAGTGCAGCCGGTGGCGCTGCCTGGTTCGGTGTACGCGCTGGGCTCAAAAAAGTTCGCAGCGGCCCGCGCGATGATCGACGCCGGCCTGGGAATCGTGCTGGCCACTGACTTCAACCCCGGCTCATCGCCTACGCCCTCAATGCCTTTTGTCCTCTCGCTTGCCTCCACGCAGATGCGAATGACACCTGCGGAGGCCGTTACCGCCGCTACCGTGAACGCCGCATACAGCCTGGGGCGGGGCGGAGAGATAGGGTCGTTGAAACCGGGCAAGCAGGCGGATTTCGTGATTCACGATTGCGACGATTACCGCGAGATCGCCTATTTCACAGGGATTGAGCCCGCGTTTGCGACCTACATCCGGGGGGAACGAGTGTACAGCAGGCAATGACGGTGGTCGAGCGCGGCTGGCTGCCGGATCTGTTGTATCGCGACGGGAAGTTTGAATCCGGCGTCGCGATGTTTGCGGACGAGATGGGCCGAATCACTCGTTTTTCCAACTCGGCGGAAGATGGGAACAAGGCGCGGCGGCTGCGCGGAAAGGCCCTGCTTCCAGGTTTGGTGAACGTACACTCACACGCATTTCAACGTTCGATTCGGGGGCGTACCGAGCATCGTACCGGCGGGGGACGCGACACGTTCTGGACCTGGCGCGAGGCCATGTACCAGGCAGCGAACCGCCTTTCACCGGAAGATGTATACGCCGTCGCCCGTATGGCATTTCTGGAAATGCTGCTGGCGGGCATCACCAGCGTTGGCGAATTCCATTACCTTCATCACGCCCCCGACGGTACACCCTACGACGATGCGAACCTGCTGGCAAAGCAGGTCTTGCGCGCGGCTGAAGAGACGGGAGTGCGGATTGCACTGCTGCGGGCGGCATATGCGCGCGCGGGGTGGGAGAAAGATCCGAACCCGGAGCAGCGCCGCTTCATAACGTCGGAAGTGAACGATTTCGTCGCCGATATTGAGGAGCTGCGGGCGTATATGAAGCGGTCATCCCGGCAAGGGCGTGCGTGGGTGGGCGTGGCTCCTCACAGCGTCCGCGCCGTTCCGCTCGAGTATCTGTTGGCGGTGACGAAGTACGCGCGTGCAAATGAAATGCAAGTTCATATGCATGTCGCCGAGCAGCCCGCAGAAATCGAGGCGTGTCTCAGCGAGCACCATGTCCGGCCCGTGGAACTGCTGGATGAGCATGGGATTCTGGATGACCGCTTCACAGCCGTTCACGCCATTCACCTGACGGGAAGCGAAATGGCGAAGCTGGGCGCGGCGAGGGCGCACGTTTGCGCGTGCCCCACTACCGAACGCAATCTGGGCGACGGCACAGTGCCCGCGGACCAACTGCGAGATGCTGGCGCCGGGATCTGTTTCGGGTCGGACAGCAATGTGCAGATCGACCTGCTGGAAGATGCACGTGAGCTGGAGTATCATTTGCGGATGCGTAAACTGGAACGCGCTGTTTTGGCTCGCGATGGCGAGCGCGGCAGCCTGGCGCGCTGGCTGTTCGGGAATGCGACAGCCGTTGGGGCCGAGAGACTGGGGGCGAACAGCGGAAGCCTGGAGGTAGGGCGTCCTGCCGATTTCTTTACGGTCGATCTGAACGATGCAGCGCTAGCAGGTGCGGAAGAGAGTTCATTGCTGACTCATTTGGTTTTCTCAGCGGGCAGGAGCGCGATTCGGGATACGTTCGTGGCGGGCGAAGCCGTAATTGAAGATGGGCACCATGCGCTGGAGGCAAACATCCTCGAGCAGTTTGCGGCCGTGCAGCGGAATTTGTGGGCTTCGTAGAATCGAGTTCAGGGGATCCATGCGGTTTTCTCTCATCGTTGCTACGGTCGGCCGCACTACCGAAGTGCAGAAGCTTCTGGAATCCTTGGATCGCCAGGTTCACCGCAATTTCGAAGTGATTCTGGTGGACCAGAATGCGGATGACCGACTGACGCCCATTTTGCGCGATTTTGAAGACCGGCTGGAAGTGCGCCGGTTGGTATCGAAGGCAGGTCTGTCCCGAGCCCGCAACGTTGGGCTTGGCGCGATTACGGGAGAAGTGGTCTGTTTCCCGGACGACGACTGCTTGTACCCGGAAGATGTGCTCCAGCGCGTGAATCAGTTGTTGACAGACAATCCGGGATGGCAGGGCCTAATTGGCGATTCGGTGGACGCAGGGGGGCAGCCGACGCTGCCCTGGCGCGACCGTGGAGGTCGATTGACGCCGCCGATGAGCTGGCGACGCGCGATTTCGTACGCCATTTTTCTGCGCTCCGCGGTGATCAGAGAAACAGGTGGTTTCGATGAGGCGCTGGGCCTTGGCTCCGGTACACCGTGGGGCAGCGGCGAAGATAACGACCTGGTGCTACGCGCACTGAAAGCGGGATGCCACGTCCAGTACGATCCGAAGATCCAGGTGTATCATCCGAAGCTGTTTCCGACTTTCGATAAAAGTGGCTGGGCAAAACGGTACCGGTACGCAATGGGAGACGGAAAGCTGCTACAGAAGCATCCCATGCCGCTCTGGTGGCGAGTGCTGTTTTTTGCGGTGCCGGTTGGCCGGGCAATGCTGTCTTTGGCTCGACTGAACAGGAGAGAAACGTACTTTCACTGGCTGACATTCAAAGGGCGGATGAATGGATTTTGAAGGAAGCTGGATTACGCAGTGCCGTTCCCGATAAAACGGGCGTGGCTAACAGTCTTACTTTCCCTGATTTCACTCGAGTGTCTTCCGTTCTGGATGTTCCAGCGATTCCCGAGCCAGGACGGCCCGTCGCATCTGTACAATGCGACGGTACTGGCGAACTATCAGAGGCAGACTGAGTACCAGAATTATTATTCTGTCGGCTTCCCCCTTGATGGGAACGTGGCGACGCAGGCAGTAGTGGTCGGTCTCTTAAAGACTGGCTTTGCTCCGCAAATGGCGGAGAAGCTGCTGCTCACCGTTTACGCTGTGCTACTGCTGGTCTGCTTCTGGTATCTGCTGGACGCGATTAGCTCGCAGGCGAACACGTTTTCTCTCTTCGCAATTCTCCTCATCCCAAACTTCTTCCTTCACAAAGGCTTCTGGAATTTCTGCTTTAGCATACCGATTGCACTGCTGGCATTGGGGTATTACGTGAGGCATAGAGAATCGTGGCGAGTGCGCTCTATCGTAGTGTTCGCGATCTTAGGCGGGATTCTTTACTTGGCCCATATTGCCGCATGGGGAGTGTTTGCAATCGCGGTAGCTGCTTATGAAATCGCCAGCCGGCTATCAACTCTGCTAACCAGCACTGAGCCTATTTCCACCCGGCCGCCGCCGTTGATCATTTCTGCGCGTCAGGTGGTCGCATTATGCACTCTCATCCCACCGGGGGCCTTAACTGTTGTCTACTCTCTCACGGCCCAAACCAGATCGCATGCTGGAGCAGCATTGCCGGCATCCTTGCGGAGCAGAGTTCTGACGCTCTGCGGGCTTTCGTTCCTCCATACCATCTCTCCCTCCGATCTCGTAACCGCCAAGCTGATCGCACTCCTGCTGGCGGTTCTGTTCCTAAGCGCGCTGATCTACAGGGTTCGGCGCTGGCGTGGTTTCAGACCGGCTGATGCGTTTTTCCTCGTCGCAGCGGTTTGCGCCACACTGGCGATTTTCGGACCGGATGCCGTAGGTGACGGGAGCTATATCCGCATGCGCGTCGCCCTGTTCGCGTGGGTGTTTTTGGTTCTTTGGATCGCAGCGCAATCATGGAACACGTGGATTATCAGGACGCTTTGGACGGTGATTCCTCTGATTGCAATCGTTTCATTGCTCGCCCGTCTTCCCGAGTATCGCCGTTGGGACAACGTGTTGCGCGAGTTCACCAGCATGGGGCGGCAGATTCGTCCCGGTGCGGCAGTCTTGAGCGTTAGAACAGATCGAAATTCCGATAACATACGCCCGTTACTTCATGCGGTGGATTTGTTTGCCCCCCGGCCCTTTATCGATTTATGCAACTATGAAGCCGAAACGGACCAGTTTCCGCTGCGTTTCCGACGTGACCGCTCGCCGGAGAGTGTGCTCGGCAACCCGGCCGAACTGGAACAGGTGCCCCCAATTTTCCACATCGCGCGATACGAAGCGCAGACTTTGGGATGCGTCGATTACGTGCTGGTATACGCGTTGCCGAAATTTGTGAGCGGCGGTGAGGAAGCTTCGGAGAACTACGAAGCTAAATTGCGTGCTTATAAGCTCATTTACGGGTCTGAATCGCCTTTGAAAGCGCAATTGTATGCGCGACGCCAGAGTTGTAGATGAGCCATTGCTTAACAGGACCTGTATACAGGTGGGCCGCAAATTTCTGGAGGGAATTTCTTCATTTTTTGTTGGCAACAGCGACGTAGCCCAAAGGGAACAACCGGGCTGTCCTGTCTGACATTGATCGGAATGGCTTCAGGCGCAAGATCGCACTTAACAGCCCGATGTAGATTCCGCAAAGGGAAGGAAGCCGCGGGGCCATGCATTTCGCGCTGATATCGACTAGAACCTCAAGTGCCCCTCCATAGGGTGCGAGCGAGACAACTGCAAGCCCGGCGATATCGCACATCTGACGAAGGGCAAACTCCGTGTATCGATAGTAATCGTGGGGCTGTTCGTGCAACCAATAGAGAAACGGAACGGCTATGATGACGTTTCCACCCGGCCGCAGGATGCGCGCGATCTCTGAAACGAGTTCGACCGGGCGGAATATGTGCTCTAGTACGTCTGTGAGAAGGACAGTATCGAAGGATTCAGGGGCGAACGGCAGCGGGTCATTGAGGTTAGCTGCCATGTCCAGAAGATGGTTCTTGTGAAGCGAGCTGGGCCAGTCCACACAAATGACGCTGTGAACCAAGGACTTGTACATCTCGTAATAGGGAACGTAGCCGCAACCGGTGTCAAGCAGTTGCCCCGATGCGTATCGATTAATTGCACTTTGGTAATGCTCGATCTGACGTGATGTGGTCAGGCGGCTGGCAATATGCAAGACGTGCCGGTCAGGAGAGGGTTTGAATCCAGTTTTGGTTCGGACTATCTTTGTCGGACACCATCTCTCCTTATTCTTCATCGACACGATTGTCACATGCAAAGTTCCGCGGCAGCGCGGGCACAACGTGGTATCGTTTTCGGAAGCTACTCAATCTATTTGCCCAGACTATGGCTCCGAGCTGAACGCAGGATCTCTGGTCGAGGATTCACGGGTGCACTTCAGCGGCCCGCGGCATGCTTTTTAACCAGCGTGCCCGTGACTTGCCGGTATATATCCTCCAGTTCACGAGTCTGCCGGTGCAAGTCAAAGTCCTGCTCTACCCACTCTATGGCACGGCGGCTGCACGCTCGACGAAATGTCTCGTCTGTCAAATAGCGCAGAAGATACTCCGCGAGCGTTCTGTGATCTCGCTCGGGTGCGAGTAATCCGGTTTCGCCGTGTCGAACCACTTCTGGGATACCGCCGTGCTTGAAACTCACGACAGGAACCCCCATCGCCTGTGCTTCTGCAAATACGATCCCGAGTCCTTCTTTGTCACCGTTGGTTGCAGTAACGCTTGGGACGCAGAATACCTGTGCACGGCTAAGCCACTCGCGAATAACGATGCTCGGCTGGCTTCCTAAGAACTGACAGGAAATGTTCTTTTGCTTGGCGAGTATTTCGAGCGATGGACGCAATGGGCCGTCCCCTATGATCACGAGCCTTGCTTCTGGGCACTTGCTCTGCACTAACTCCATCGCCGTGATTAAGTGGGCACAGCCCTTCTTTTCTACGAGGCGTCCGACAAAGAGCACCAAATTCCGCTCGCGAAATTGAATTCGAGGAACAAAGAATGTCCGATCCACTCCGATATAGTGGACCCGGAGCTTGGATTCCGGGTAGCCGGCTTCGATCGCCTTTTGGCGGATAAATTCGGAGACGCAGATAAAGACGGCTGCCTGTCGGAGTAATTTTTGCTTCCGTTTTAGATAAAGCCGGCCGGTAAAGCTTTGCCCGAGGAGTTCTTCCGCTGAGGTCACGTCATAGCCGTGCAACGTGACGATCAGCGGAACGCGTAATTCGTCAATCAGGGGCAGAGCAATCGCCCCATCGAGAGCGAAGTGGGCATGGACGAGGTCGGGCGCCCTTTCTTGAACCCGGCTATAGAACTCTGACGCCCGCCCGGTATGCAGAAATATGCGTCGCTTGATTCTCTGCGCGACACCGTTGTTTTGCATCAGCACAATAGAATTGACGGGAATGGGCAGGCTCTTCGCGGAGCGTTGGATACCTATGTAGCATGGCTGGAAATCCTCGAGGGCTTCTGCCTGTGACCGGATGAATGTCTCGCTGGGGGGCAGCAGTTCGTAGCGAAAGACGACGGCTGTTCTCATGACGGGTCACTTCGGTGCAAATGCCTTCCATCTGGAGGACACAACCCCAAGGTTACACTGTGACACACATTAGTATGTAAATGATGAGTTTGCCCGTTGATGGACGTCCTAGCAGTACGGCTACTATCACTGCGATCATCCCTACCTTTAACCGGGAAGAATATCTCGGGCAGGCTCTCGCGAGTGTTTTAGGGCAGACGCGTCCGCCAACCCAGGTAATTTTGGTCGATGATGGCTCTACGGATAACACTCCCGAAATCGCCGCCGGGTTCGGACCGCGTGTCGAGTACATTGCAAAATCAAACGGCGGCAAATCCTCGGCTTTGAATCTCGGGATGCGGCACGCGACGGGCGAGTTAATTTGGATTTTTGATGACGACGATATCGCCGAGCCGGATGCCTTAACAAGGCTAGTAGACTGCTTGCAGAGGCACCCGGAATGCGGGTTTGCATACGGTGAGTACGACATGTTCACCACCGATACGAGCGGCAGGATGAAAGCGATTCCGGTGAGTTTCCCAGACGCCAAGGCTGAAGATCTTTACCTGGCTCTGATGGAGCGATCTTTCATCCTGCAGCAGGGTTTGTTGGTGAAAAAGTCGTGTTACGACTCGGTCGGAAGCTTCGATGAGACGCTGATCCGATCGCAAGATCTGGACATGATGCTGCGGCTGGCGCGGCGCTATTCGGGGGTGAAGATCGAGGGAATTGCTTTTCATCTGCGCCAGCATGAAGGGGCTAGGGGATCGAAGTCCTTTTCGGTTTCGGCAAACCGCGTTATCGATGGATGGGTCAAGAGCGACCGGAAGATCATGAGCAAGATTTACGCGACGCATGGTTTACGGGAGTTTCTTCCCGTGGGGTCACGTAATGGTGAGTTGACGAACGAGCAGAAAGCCACTGCTCTATTGCAACGTTGCTGCATCATGGCTCGAAAAGGTATGTGGCATGAGGCCGCGCAGGATCTCCGGCAAGCCGCCGAGATTGCGCAACAATCAGGAGTTACCGGGCTGACTGACGAACAAACGAGTATTCTACGACGCGTGTTCGACCTGTTTAGCTATGCGCCGCATACCTTCGGGGGCGCGGCCGAGTTCCGGCGCGCGCTTGATGAGATTAAGCCGGCGCAACTCCGGCATCAGGTCCGGGCGGCGATTCTCTGGTCTCTCCCGTTTACGATTGGGGCTGCGCTCCTGCACCATAATTACGCAAACTTCCGGCGTTTTCTGCGGGTCTATTTCGCGCTTGCTACTCCCTCCGCCGCGCTGCGGACTCTATTCAGCCCGTCGTTCATCAGTGCCGGCCAGGATCTCGTTCGCGCCCGTCGCGGTACGGCTGGCTAGCCGGATTGCAATGAATCATGATCAAACTTAGTCTGATGAGAAGCACCGCGGCACGGGTTATTACGTTGCTTCGGTACGGTAATAAGAAACAATATGAGCTGAAGTATTGGAAGGGTAGATCCCAGGCGGAAGGCGGCACCCTGAAGTGCGGGCATTACGAGCAGTTCTATACGACCATTTTTGAGCTGACGCATGCCGACTATGAAGGGGGGCGCGTTCTGGATATCGGCTGTGGGCCGCGGGGGAGTCTTGAGTGGGCGGATATGGCGGCCGAGCGTATTGGGCTTGATCCGTTAGCGAACGATTACGTAACGCTTCGTGCAAACCAGCACAAGATGTCGTATGTGGCTGCCGTCTCGGAGCACATTCCGTTTCCAGATGGATACTTCAACATCGTGGCCAGCTTCAATTCGCTCGACCATGTGGATGACCTGCAGAACACCATTGCGGAGGTCAAGCGAATAGCCCGACCCGGCGGCCTGTTTTTGCTGATAGTCGAGATCAATCATCCTCCTACACCAACGGAGCCCATTACGTTGCGCCGCGAGGTGCTCGGACTCTTCGCTCCCGAATTCGTGGTTGAGAAATCTTGGACGTGTGCATTGCTGGCAGGTACGCACGACGTTTATGGAAGCGTGCTGGCAATGAAGAGCCCGGATTCGGATGAGGATAAGGCGATTCTATGTGCCCGGTTGAGGCGGACGGAGTAAGCAAGCGCGCTGATCCGCAGTTCCGTCAATCCACATACACGACAGGTTCGGGCTCGGTCATCCGCCAATGAATGCGGAAGCCCAGCTTTTCGAGATCACTCAAAAGATCTGGCGATGGTGCAACGAAGGCCGTTTCGCGCGCGTGCTGACGAATGTCGTCCATTGAAAAATAGCGAATGGCGAGAGGGCCAGACGCAAGCGGCAAGGAAGATAACTCCGGCCGACGGAGCACGCGAAGTATCTGCGGGTCTACTGCGTAATAGCGCGCTTCCATATAAATCCTGCCCCACATAACTAGCGCGAACAGTTTGTTTTCGCGGTGAAAGCGCGGCAACATGCTGTCGACGAAGTCCGACTCCTCCGCGCGATTACTGACAATCGGAGTGCGTGCGTTCCGGAGATGGCTCAGCGATGTCTCTAGGAACAGGGAAACTGCCACAATCATAAATAAAAGCGGCAACTGGGGAAAGCTGCGGTAACACCTGCAAAGAAAGCATCCGAACGCCAGGCCAAATCCCGCCAGCAGCGGAATGAAATAACGTGTCGTAAAGGCGTGAGTAATAACTTCCGCAAGAACATAGCCGGCTATTGGAATACCCAGAAAGAACCAGCCGAGCCTCTCAAACGGGCCTTGTTTCTCTACAGATCCGTTACTTCGGGGACTTATCCAAGCAAAGAGTAGAACAACACAAATCAAAACAAAAATGAACTGCAGTAGCATTTCTACATAGGTTTGGCGCAGTGCCAGGAACGAAGGAACGGCCCAAAAAGATGCAACGCGCCGCTGCGAAGCTGCTCGAATGAACGGAAATTGTACCGCGAGACCAAGGCCCAGGCCGAGAAAGCCGCAGAAAAGCCGGAACGACAACAATTTTCGCAGCCCGCTGCTTCTCAACTCTTCAGCGACGAATGGGAGGATCAGCAGGATGGCGTAATAGTGGGCGAATACGGCGAGCATGAGAGCCATTCCGAAAAACACAGATCTTCTTCTTGCAGATTTTCCAGACGAAGCGTCCGCCACTGATATCCATAATGAAAGCGCAAGCGTAGAGGCAAAAAACAATAAGGCGTAGGGCCTCCCTTCATACGCGTAGCTTGGCAAGAATGTAACAAGCAAACTGGTTATGGCGAGAAGTCCAAAAAGCCCGTTCGTGAGTGTCCGAACCCGGTGGAAAAGGATTAGGAGGCCGCCAGTGGCGAATAGGATGGACGGTAATCTTACGACGAGTTCAGTCCAGCCGAGCAGTGTACACACAAATCTGACGAGCAACGCGTTAAGGGGTGGCGTCTGGTCGTATATGAGCTGAAAACTTCCGAGTACCTGCTTTATCGTCGGTGCCCGGGCAATCGAAATCGTTATGATCTCGTCGCACCAGAGCGGACGCCGTGCAGCAATCGCTAAGCTCAACCCCGCAAAGCATAAACACAAAGCGATGGCGAGAGGGCCACTTTTCGCTTCGATCCAATCGGCGGCGCGGTGCCATGAGGAGAGCTCGGGCTCGCGTGCGAACGCCATTTTGGGACTAGACACTGTGGTATCCTCGCCCGCTTGATCCCAGTTTCAGCACTCACGCTAAACTAGCAAAATACGGTGCCCGGTGCGAAACCGAAGTGGTGAGCGCATCATCTTGCTAGTAGCTTTACCTATCTGATCTCGCAACCCTGTCTGAATGATCAAGCTATCCGATTACGTGTTTAGCTCCCTGGCCGATGGGGGAGTGCGCCACGTATTTCTGGTGACCGGCGGGGGCGCCATGCACCTGAACGATTCCATTGGACGGGAAGATCGCATCCAGTACATTTGCAACCACCATGAGCAGGCGTGCGCGATGGCGGCGGAGTGCTACGCGCGCGTTACGGGCCGTCTCGGGGTAGTCAACGTCACGACGGGACCGGGCAGCATCAACGCATTGAACGGCGTTTTTGGCGCATGGACAGATTCCGTGCCCATGCTGATCGTGTCCGGCCAGGTAAAGCGCGAGACGTGTGCCGCGGTGCGGGGTGTGACGAATATCCGGCAATTGGGCGATCAGGAAGTCGACATCGTCCGCATGGTCAAGCAGATCACGAAATACGCGGTTCTGGTATCGGATCCGTCCACCATTCGTTATCACTTGGAAAAGGCTTGTCATCTCGCGAGGTCGGGGCGACCGGGGCCGTGCTGGCTTGATCTGCCGGTGGATGTGCAATCGGCAAAGATCGATCCGGCGGAGCAGGCTGGGTACGATCCGGCTGAAGACGATTTTGCTTGCGATAGCGGCGTATTGAGGGGCGTGGTCAAAGAAATCGTACGCAGGCTGAAGGAAGCGAAGCGTCCGGTGATCATGGCGGGAACCGGTGTTCGCGCCGCGCACGCTATGGAGCCGTTCGAGCGGGTGATTCGCACGCTGGGCATTCCGGTCACAACCGCCTGGACACATGATCTGATTGCATCGGATGACGAATTGTTCTGCGGCAGGCCGGGGACGATCGGCGAGCGGGCCGGGAATTTCACGGTTCAAAATGCGGATGTGCTGCTGGTGCTCGGATCGCGGCTCAACATCAGGCAGGTGAGTTACAACTGGGCGTCGTTTGCGCGCGAGGCGTTCAAGATTCAAGTAGACATAGATGCGGCGGAGCTGAATAAACCCCTGGTTACGCCGGATTTGCCGGTGCAATGCGATCTGAAGGTCTTTCTTAACGAGCTGGAGTCGCAGCTCCAAGGTTGGGAGCGGCTGGCTGCGCATCGCGAGTGGCTGGCGTGGTGCCGTGAGCGGGTGGCGCGCTACCCGGTGGTACAGAACAAACACCGCAGTTCGGCTTCGCCCTTGAACCCCTACCATTTCGTTGAATTGCTCTTTAAAGGGCTCTCTTCTGACGATATTGTTGTTTGCGGAAACGCGACCGCCTGTATCGTGCCGTATCAGGCCGCGCGCCTGAAGAAAGGGCAGCGCTTAATTTCCAATTCGGGTTCGGCGTCGATGGGCTATGACCTTCCCGCAGCGATCGGAGCGGCGGTGGCGCGTGGATCAGGGCGAGTCATTTGCCTTGCCGGCGATGGCAGCGTTCAGCTCAACATACAAGAACTGCAAACTTTGGTTCATCACCACATGCCTGTGAAACTGCTGGTTTTGAATAACGGCGGATATCTCTCTATCCGGCAAACGCAGAGCAATTTTTTCGGCAAACTCGTGGGCGCGGGACCGGAGAGCGGGGTTTCGTTTCCGGATTTTACGAGAGTGGCGGAAGCGTATGGGATCAACTCCAGTTGCATCACGGGCGTGGATTGCATGCCGCGGCTTTGGGAACTGCTCGAGGCTCCGGGACCGGCGCTGTGTGAAATCATGCTCGATACGAAACAGGAATTTGAGCCGCGGTTGAAATCGCGTCAATTGCCCGACGGCACCATTGTTTCTCCGGCGCTGGAGGATATGTTTCCGTTTATGGATGCGGAAGAGCTGCGGTCGAATTTGTTTATCGAGCCGCTGCAGTGAACGGTTCCGGCTCGATTTGGGAAGTCGTGGACAGAAGAATGGGATACCGGATTAGGTCGCTTACGCTTCCGGCTCGGTTTCGAATTGGTGGGCGGGCGGATGGCGAATGCTGATTAAGGCAGTTTTCTGTGATCTTGACGGGACGCTTATCGATTCTCTGCCTGGGATCGAATTTTCGGTGGATCACGCGCTGGCCGAGGTGAAACTGCCTGCGCGGACGTGCGACCTGCGTCCTCTCATCGGTCCTCCAATTCGCCAGATTTTTTCACAAATGCTGTCGCAGGCGGATGAGCAGGAGCTCTCCTGTTTGGAAGCTGCATTCCGGTCCTGTTACGATTCAATTGGCTGGCAGAAAACGACGCTGTTCGAGAATGCCGCGGACATTCTTAGCGAACTTGACGGGGCTGGCGTCCAACTGTTTGTTGTTACGAACAAGCCCTCGTTTGCTACCAGACGGATACTTGAGGCACTGGGGATACGGCGGTTTTTTCGAGACGTACTGTGCCGCGACTCGAGAACTCCGGGGTTTCAATCTAAAACTGAAATGCTGCAGAATTTGGTCCGGCTGTATAACCTCAGTCCGGCGGAGTGTCTATATCTCGGTGATACCTATGAGGATTATGTAGCGGGTTTGGAGAGTGGCATGCAAACATCAATCGTGACGCATGCCGCCGAAGGCTGCAATCGGGAACCCAGATGTCCGGAAGGCATAATTCTGAAACATTTAGCCGAACTTTTGGACAGAATGGAAATCAAAGAAACTGCATGATTGATCGTGATATTTTCGACGAACTGTTTGTGTTGGAGATGGCGTGCAACCATTGGGGGCGTGTGGATCGGGGGCTTAAGATAATCAACTCTTTCGCTCCGGTAGTGCGGTTCAATAATGTTCGCGCTGCAATCAAGCTCCAATTCCGTGATGTAAATTCTTTCATCCACGCCGATTTCAGGAATCGCAAGGACATCCGCTACATTAAGAAGACGGTCGACACAAGGATGTCGGATGAAGGTTATGGGGAGCTTGTAAAAGCAATTCGAGCGGCTTCCTGTATACCAATGGCTACACCGTTCGATGAGAGGTCTGTCGACCTTTGCTGCGAGCTGGGTATACCGATTTTGAAAATCGCGAGTTCAGATCTGAACGATTGGGTACTGATCGAGAAGATCGCGAAAACGAAAAGGCCGGTCATGGTTTCGAGTGGCGGTTCATCCTTGAAAGATCTGGATGATCTGGTTACGTTTTTTTCAAATCGCAATATTCCGCTTGCGCTTAATCACTGCGTGTCTATTTATCCCTCGGAGGATCGGGAGCTGGAGCTGAACCAGATCGATTTTCTGAGGTCGCGTTATCCTCTCCTCACGATTGGTTTTTCGACGCACGAATGCAGCGACTGGACATCGTCTATGCTGATCGCGTATGCAAAAGGGGCGCGGACGTTTGAACGCCATATCGACATTCAGGCGGATAATATCCCGGTGTCGCAATACTGTTCGCTACCCGAACAGATCGACACGTGGTTTAAAGCATTCCACAAAGCCAAGGAGATGTGTGGCGCGCCGGGCGTTCAGAAACGGATGCCGCCGCCCAAAGAGATCGAATATCTCGATTCGCTGGTTCGCGGCGTATATGCAAAGGCAGATCTACCGGAGGGGCATGTTCTTAGTGACGAGGACGTTTACCTGGCCATACCTCTACAGCAGGGCCAGATCTCCTGCCGCGAGCTAATGCGCGGCGAAGTGCTGCGATTAGGGGTCGGCAAGGATCAACCGGTCATGATCGATGCGATTGACAGCCCCTATGCGCACATACGGTCGCTAAGGGACCTGATTTATCGCCGGGGGCTGACGCGCGCGCAGGCGGCTGCTCAGGCATAGTCGGCGGGCGCCCGGCTGCAGGCCGGGCATATCCGGCCGCTGGACTGAAATCCACCGACTGCACGCTAAAGCGGGCGACACGTCCTAAATTTATTTGATGGATCCGCTCCAGCGCAGACCTAGTCGCCAGAGCCGCGGGGCTCCGATGTTAGGGTTCGGCGTGAGTGCCACCAGATAAGTGCGATCCAGCAAGTTATCGAAAGATGCCAGTAGGGAGAGGCTCTTGGTGAGGTGCTGCTGCGCCGAAAGTTCGAGCGTCGCGTAGCCGGGTAGCAGAAATTGATTCAGGTCGTCGTCGAAGACGAGGCTGAAGGCGCGAATGCCTCCCGAGATCAGAGTGGATTTGCGGGAGTAGGTAAGCTGCGCGGTGCCGGTTTGCTTTGGTACTTCTGGAATGCGCTGGCCGGTGGCCAGGCGCGAATCAGCGTATTGGTAGCCGGCTTCGGCGATCCAGTGGGTCCAATGATGGTTGATGCCGGCTTCCAGGCCGCGGGAGAGGGCGCTTGGAAAATTCGTCCGCTGCCGCAGAATGAGGGTGGGCGAAGTGCGCAGCGTGGCATTGTCAATGAGGTTGTTCAACTCATTGTGGAAGAGCGTGAACGAAATGCGCGTACGCTCCGCGTAGTAGTCAACACCTGCTTCGACGCCAACCAGGCTCTCGGGAATGAGTGCCGGGTTGGCGAGCGTGAGCGCATTTCCAACGCGAAAGTTGCGATAGAGCTCGTTCAGGGTAGGGGCCCGGAAACTGCGGTAGCCTGAGGCGCGGAAGCGGAACTGATGAAGCCCGAGCGTGACGCCGGCATTGGGGCTGACGAAGGTTTCGCCATGCTGTCCGGTGAACTGATGGCGAATGCCCGCAAAGAACCGGGCCGGACCGAGTGCCACGTCGCCCTGCGCGAAGAGTCCGTGTTCCAGCAGCGTGCCACCGGAACGGGCCAGGGTGCGCGTGCTGTACGAATAGTCATAGCTGATTCCGCGGGTGTCGTCCGCGTCGGCGCCGACTACGGTGTTCCAACGCTTCGCGTGATGCTGCCAATAGGCCGCGCCGCCGGTGTCCTGTATAGGAACGGTTTGGCGCGAAGTGAGCTTCTCGAAATTCCGATTAGCGATCACGCTAGAAAACGTGCTGTGAAACTGCTCCTGCGTATGGAATCCGAGAACCGAAACCTCATCGTTGGTCCAGGAATGAGTGTAAGTCGTGCCGAGCGTTCCGAGGCCGGTGGAGTTGTGCGTGAGAACCGTACCGTTATTGCGCTCTTCGGCAAGAATGTCGAAGTGGATGGACAGCCTGTCGGTTATGCCCAGGTAATCGACATAGACATCACCGGTTGCGAACCGCACATTCGCACGGGTATCAACTTTGCCGCGGACATACTCAGGAGTGATGTAATAACCATCAGTGGTGAAATCGCGCGAATGAACGGAGAGGCCCCATAGGCCCCAGAAATTTGAATACGCGCCCGACACATCCTGTGTATTTTCGTTGCCTCCGAAGTAATTGAAGAAGAGATGCTCATGCTCTTCGGAGGGAGAAAAAATGGACAGGGTGCCGCCCATTGCCCGATCGCCGAAGAGGCTGGTAGATGCGCCGCGATCGATTTCGACGCGGCTTATATAAGACGGATCGATGCGGTCCCAGTAGACCCAGCCGCCGAACGGATCATTGAGCGGAATGCCGTCCCAGAGGACGAGCGTACGACTGGCGCCCGAGGAGCCGGTACCGCGAAGAGAGACGCCCTGGGTGGTTGGATTCGCTACGACGCTGGAAGAGCGGCGGAACAGGCTGAAGCCGGGCACCTGGCGGAGACGATCGTCCAGCTCGATTCCGGGTATGGTCTGGAGCTCCTGCTGGTTGAGTACCGTGATAGCGGCCGGGGCCTCACTGGCGAGAGTGGCATTTACCGTGATGGTGGTCTTCAGGGCCGGCGTTTCGGCCGAGGTCACGGGAGGCGTCTGCGGCTGGTTTTGCCCCTGTGATGCATTGGTTTGCGCCAACGCGCCGCAGGCGGTGAGGAGGCCGAAGATGATGATCCGGTTATAAGGCATCGCTAGACCATGAGTTTTTGCAGCTCCCAATTGGAAGCTGGAACTTCGATTCACATGGGCTCGTATTCTAAGGTACATGACGACCGAGTACGCGATCGAGACGTCCGGACTGGAAAAAGTCTATCGATCACGCTTTCGAGGCCGCGAGATCCGGGCGGTGTCTAATCTCACGCTGCGAGTGCCGGTGGGCGTGAAATATGGTTTACTTGGCCCAAACGGCGCGGGTAAGACCACCTTTGTCAAGATGCTGCTTTCGGCAGTAAATCCCACCATGGGCCGGGCGGCGCTATTTGGTAAGGACGCACGAGATCCGGAAGCAAGGCGACCGGTCGGATACCTCCCTGAGAACCATCGTTTCCCGACCTACCTGACTGGAAGTGGAATGCTGGATTTCTATGCGGCGCTATCGGGGCTGCCGGGGGCGGAACGGAAGAAACGCATACCGGCGCTCCTGGATCTTGTCGGACTGAGTACGTGGGGAGACGTGCGACTGAAGAAGTACTCGAAAGGCATGCTGCAAAGGCTGGGGCTGGCACAGGCTTTGATTCACAATCCCCGGTTGCTGGTACTGGACGAACCCACGGATGGCGTGGACCCGGTGGGCCGGCGCGAGATACGCGATATTCTGAACGGGCTTACCGGAACCGGCGTTACCGTCTTCATTAACTCGCACTTACTCAGCGAGGTGGAAGCATTCTGCGAGTATGTGGCGATCTTGCGCAAAGGCGAGTTGGCATTGGAAGGAAAGGTTAGCTCACTCGTAGCCGGCCGCGGATTTCGCATCTCTGCCTCGGGAGTGCCTGAACAGGCGCTGGCGGAAATAAAGTCGCTCGGCGCTTCCATTCTGCTCTCGACGGATGGCGTGGAAGTCCACTCTGTCACGCGCGAAGAGGCGAATCTGGCAATCGACCGGATTCGGGCAGCGGGCGGAATGATAGACAGCGTGGCAGCATCAAGCAGCAGTCTGGAAGATGTGTTCATTCGCACGCTGCAGACCGGAAAGGCGGCATAAACTGGGTCATGGTGATTTGAGCGAAGGTGATATGCGGCGGGCCAGCGTGCTGCGAGCGCTGATCGCCGATACCTTCCAGGAGGCGCGGGCGCGCTGGTTATTCTGGGGCCTGTTCGCCCTGTCTACATTGCTGATCGCGATCTTTCTTTTCGTTTTGAAGATTGACCTGGTACAGGGCGCGGTCACACTGATGGGAATCCAATCGACGAGCAAGCGGATCAGCGATATCGAAAAGTTCGTTAACACTTCTTACTCCTGGGTATCAATCGTGCTGTATATCTGGGGGACGTTCCTCGCCGTCTTTGCTTCATCGGGCCTGGTGCCAAGCGTTTTGGAAGCAGGCCGGATCTCGCTGTTGCTATCCAAGCCACTTACTCGTACGCGCTTACTGATGGGGCGATATCTGGGTAATGTCGCCGTAGTGGCCCTCAATCACATTTACCTGATCTGCAGCGTATGGATCATTATTGGAATTAAGACGCACATCTGGGAGCCGCGATTTCTGCTGGCGATTCCGATCAGCATTTTCATTTTTGCGGTTTTGCTCTGCGTTGTGGTTCTAATTGGCGTGCTTTCGGAATCGGCCGCGCTTTCCGTCATGGTGGCGGTGGCATTGATGCTGGTGAGCACGATTTTGGCGCAGCGGCAGATTGTGGTGAGACTTCTGAGCTCGCAATGGTCGCGGGATCTATGGATGGCGTTCTACTGGATTATTCCGAAAGTGTTCGATCTGGGCTCGGCGATGAAGCAGCTCATCTTGTTCGACCGGCAGGCGGACTGGATAACGCCAGTCTGGACTTCGGCGCTGTTCGGTATGGTGGTGCTTTGGACGGCCGTTTACGCGTTCCGGAGGCGGGATTTCTAATTTGCGAAAGTTTTCTTTAGTGATTCTCTTAAGTGTCTTGTTGAGCAGTGCGGGCTGCGGAACTCGCCAGAGCACAGGCGTAGCTATCGACCGTGCGGTTCGCCGCATGCTTCCGCCCGACACCAGGGCGCTGGCGGGAATCGACGTTGCGGCGCTTAAGAACACGGAGTTTTACAAGCGTGAAGGCGGCCGTCTGAATGTGCCCGCTCTCGATTCAATGGCCGAGCGCATGGGGCTGGATCCACGGCGGGACATATCGAAGATGGTCGCCGCCTGGGACGGGAAGAAGTATTTGGTCATCGTTCAAGGTCATTTTTCACCTGCAGATCTGGAGCGGCGGCTGACGAATGCGGGAGCGCACGAGACACCATATCGCAAATACAAGCTGGTCGGCGATGTCACAAACTCGGTCGTTTTCTTGAATAGCGGGTTGGCCGCCGCCGGTCCACTGGCCGCGCTGGAACCGGCTATTGACCGCTTCGAGGACGGACACGGCGGAGTTCCGGAGAGTCTTCAACAACAATTGGACAAGATCTCGAAGGGCGATCAGATATGGCTGGCCAGCACGGGCGGGCTGCCATTTGTGGAGATGCAGATGCGGTCGGACATCGAATCGGCGCTGTCGAACATTGTCAATTATGTGAATGGCTCGAGCGAGGGAATCAAAGTGGACAGCGGGTTGCATCTGCAGGCCGAGATCAGTTGCGTATCGGAGCAGGGGGCGAAGCGTGTTCACGATGCGCTGCGGGGTGTGATCGGCTTTGGACGGCTGTCGACAAAAGACAATGAAACGGAGCTGCTTCGAGTGTACGATTCGATTCAGGTGGACCAGAAAAGGCAAGTGGTGGACGTGCGGGCAGACCTGACGGGCGATCTTGCCGATGCGCTGCTGAACCGTTTCCTGAGTCCGAAACCGAGCCGCGCCGCATAAACGAGCCGAGCTGAGCGATGGGGAACACCGTTCGGCATACTGGAAAGAAGTGTTTCAGGATATCGAAGAGAAACTGTCAACCGTTTTCAAAGAACAGCTCAAGGCGAAATTCGGCATTGACGAAAAAATCATACTAGAGCAGCCCAAACAGAGCTCCTTCGGCGAGCTCGCCATTCCAATGGCGTTTCAGCTTGCCCGTCAACTGAAACGCGCGCCGAAGCAGATCGCCGAGCAGTTGGTCAGCGGCGTCCCACCGGTTTCCGGTGTGGCATCGTTCGAGATCGCAGGGAATGGCTACATCAATGTGCGGCTGGATCGCAGCGCGTACCTGGAGTCGCTGATTCGCGAGAAGGGCCGGAGCGGGTCCCATCCAGCCGGAAAAATCATCGTTGAACACACGAACATCAACCCGAACAAAGCGGCGCACATCGGGCATCTGCGGAATGCGATTCTGGGCGACACCTTCGTACGAATGCTCCGAAAGCGGGGACGGCTGGTCGAGGTACAAAATTACATCGACAACACGGGCGTGCAGGTGGCCGACGTGGTGGCTGCATTTCACTATTTAGAACCGAAAACAGCGGCAGAAGTTAAAGCATCTGTTGAAGACGCAAAGACGCGGTTCGATTTTCTGTGTTGGGATCTATACGCGCGCATATCCGCGCACTACAAGCAGCATCCAGAGACACTCGAATGGCGGGCGGCCACGCTGCACGCGATCGAGTCCGGAGAAGGGGAAGTGGCGGAACTGGCGCATCTGATAGCCAATGCAATCGTTCAGGACCACCTCGCAACCATGTACCGTCTGGGGATTCAGTATCAACTACTTCCACGGGAGAGTGAGATCCTTCACCTGAAGTTTTGGACCAGCGCCTTTGAATTGCTGAAGCAACGGAATGCGGTTTATTTTGAAGAACACGGGAAGAACAAAGGCTGCTGGGTGATGCCCTCTTCCGCGTTCCGCGATTCAGGCGCCCGGATATTGGAAGATGATGACAGCGGCGAAGAAAGCAAAGTGATCGTTCGATCGAACGGCACAGTGACATATGTCGGGAAAGACATTGCCTACCAGCTTTGGAAATTCGGACTACTGGGGAAGGATTTCTTTTATCGCCTCTGGTCGACCTATCCAGATGGACACCAGGTTTGGGTGACAACGGAGGCTCCGGCCGGAACGAGCACGCCGCATTTTGGGGGAGCAGAGAAGGTGTTCAATGTTATCGACTCGCGGCAATCGTATCTGCAGGACGTGGTGGTAGCGGGGCTGCGCGCGCTCAATTTCAATGAGCAGGCAGACGCGTCGGTTCATTTCTCCTATGAGATGGTCGCGCTCTCGCCACGGACGTGCGTCGAAATGGGCATTCCGCTTTCGGAGGAAGACAAGAAGCGCCCCTACGTGGAAGTATCCGGGCGCAAGGGTCTGGGTGTAAAGGCCGACGATCTGATCGACAAACTGATTGAGACCGCGCTGGAGGAGGTTGAGCAGCGGCATCCGGAAGCTCCGGCCGAAGAACGGCAGCGGGTAGCAGAGCAGATTGCGGTAGGCGCCCTGCGTTACTTCATGCTGAAATTTACGCGCAATTCGGTGATCGCGTTCGACTTCCATGAGGCGTTGAGCTTTGAAGGAGAGACCGGGCCGTATGTGCAGTACGCAGCGGTTCGGGCGGGGAATATCCTACGGAAGTATGAGCAGCGGGGCGAGCAGATGCCACGGTTTAATGAAGTGTTGAACGCCGAGATTATGCGGCGCTGTTTCGAGACGGAAGGATTGTGGCAATTAGCGCTGCTTGCGTCGAAATCAGATAGCGCCGTAGAACGTGCCATCGCCTCCGGTGAGCCGGCGCACGTCGCAAAGTATGCCTTCCAGCTCGCGCAGAACTTCAATAATTTCTATCACGAGTATCCGGTTATCACTGAACCGGACGTTGAACGTAGGAATGTACTCTTGTGGTTGACTCAGTACGTACGCAACCAACTACTTGCCACGCTGGATGTGCTTGGCATCACGCTGCCTGCGTACATGTGAGGGGTCCAAACCCGCTCCTGCTCGATTTCGCCCAAAGTCACGGGGATATCGGATGGTTCGTATGAAGTGTTGGCTTGCTCTTGATCGGAATGGGAACGGAAATCAGGGATGTGAACTCGTTACGCGCGCCGCTGCTCCTGACCATTCCACTGCCTCGCCTTTCGGCAGAGTCCAAACCTGAATATTCTGGCCTTTCAGCTCTGAAGCCAGTTCTTCCGGAGTGCCGGTAAGCGCGGGGAACGTTCCGTAATGCATCGGGATAACGCGTTTTACTTTGAGCATGCGCGCCGCCAGCGCTGCCTGCTCCGGCCCCATCGTGAAATGATCCCCGATAGGTAAGAAAGCCAACTCCGGTTTATAGAGATCGGCGATCAGCGCCATATCGGAGAAAACGGCCGTATCACCAGCGAAGTAGGCACGCCGACCGTCTTTTAACGTCAATACGTAACCGGCAGCTTCCCCACCATAAATAAGATCATCGCCGTCCTTAATTGCGCAACTGTGAAGCGCGTGAGTCATGGTCAGCTTCACAAAACCGAGATCGACCGTGCCGCCCTTATTGATCCCGATAGTGTTTTTGGCTCCTTTTTTCTCCAGCCAGGCAGCCGTTTCGAAGATAGCCACTATTTTCGGCTGGAATTGCTTGGCGAGCGGGATGACGTCATTAATGTGATCGAAGTGCGCGTGAGAGACCGAGATGGCGTCCACCCGTTTCAGCTTGTAGCCTTTCGGATAAGCGGGATTGCCTTCTATCCAGGGATCGGTAACGAGTACTTCGCCCGAATCAAAGCGAAGCTCGAAAGTGGCATGTCCAAGCCAGGTGATCTGTGTCATTGCGCTTGGTTAGATGCCGGGCGGCGTGCACCCGCTACATCCGGACGGTCCGTCTTTAAAATGCGGCCGCGCCAGCCTCGGCAACTGCCTGGTCCTGCTTGCCCATCCCGCCGCTGACACCGATGCCGCCCATTACCTGATCGCCGCGTTTCAGCGGAATGCCGCCCGCGAATATCATTACCCGCCCGTGATTTGAGGCGTGAATGCCGAAGAACTGATCGCCCGATTGGCTCAGCTCCGCCAAGTCCTTGGTTGAAACATCGAATGCTCGGGCTGTCCACGCCTTGTTGATTGAAATATCGACGCTTCCCATCCAGGCCTTGTCCATGCGCACATGCGCAACAAGGTTGCCTCCCTGGTCGACGACAGCGATATTCATCGGCTGTCCGATTTCTTCAGCTTTCTTCTCTGCGGCGGCGATAATACGGCGCGCGTCTGCCAGTGTGATCATGTTTTTCCTTTCGAATATTGCAATCGTTAGATGTTTCTTATCACAACGTGTGTCGGCGCGATGTCTACTTAGCCTTATCGGCCTTTTCGTCCGCGGTCTTTCCCGGCAGATCGAAAGGATTCTCATGCACTCTCTCGCGAATGCCGGCATGCAGCGTTTTCGCGAGAGAAATACTGGTTTCGCCGAAGCGGCCCCGAATATGATCCACTGACCGGAACGCGTTGCGCAGCCTCGCCGTCCGGGGCTCGTCGAGCAGGCTCATTTGCCCTTCCACCTGCTGCAGCGATCCGGCATGCACTCCGAGCAGCCGCACGGGGGTTTTGCCGTCCCAAGCGCGCCGGAACAAACCGATTATCGCGCCCGCGATTTCTCTGTCAAGCTGCGTTGCATGATCCAGTGAGCAGGCTCGCGTAATCGTGGTGAAGTCTTCCGAACGCAGCTTCAACTGAATCGTCCGTGAATACAGACGGTGTTCGCGCAAGCGTCTGGCCACCATTTCCGTCAATTTAAGCAGCGTCGTTTCCAGCCGGTCGCGCTCTGCCGTATCTTTCTCGAAGGTGTGCTCATGGCTAATCGATTTCGGGTCATCGTTAGCCCCGATCTCGGCGTCAAACCATCCTCCCGCGTCCATGCCTTGTGCTTTTCCGGCCAGTGCCAGGCCCCACTTTCCGAAATGCGAGGCGAGAAAACCTTCATCCAGCGCGGCTAGATCGCCCACCTTTCGAATCCCGAGTTTATGCAGTTCCGCTTCGGCCTTTCTACCAACTCCGGGAATTTTGCGCACTTCGAGAGGCGCCAAAAAACGCGCTTCCTGACCAGGCAGAATATATAAGATCCCGTTCGGCTTCGCCTGATCGGAAGAGACTTTCGCCACTAGCCGCGAGGAGGCCAAGCCGAGCGAGCACTTCAGATCTGTTTCTCTACTGATCTCTTGATGCAATGCATGAGCAGCCTCCATTGCCGGACCATGCAGCCGCTCGGTCCCCGACAGATCGAGATACGCTTCGTCAATCGAGGCCATCTCCACCAGGGGAGAAAAGTGGTTCAGAATGTTAAAGATCTTGTTCGAGTATTCGCGATAGCGCTCCGGATGCCCCTCCACGAAAACCGCCTGGGGGCAGAGCTGCCCTGCTGTACGCAGCGGCATTGCCGAATGCACTCCGTATTTCCGGGCCGCGTAGGAAGCAGCGGCGACCACACCGCGCTGATTCGCCTTTCCGCCCACGACGACCGGCTTGCCCTTCAGGGATGGGTCAAACAGCTCTTCTACCGACACGAAGAACGCGTCCATGTCGACATGGCAAACCAGACCTTGCATTTCTTCTCAGCCGCGCAGAGCTGCCCCAATTACCCGCGGCAACCCTGCCAGATCCGAGATTACTTCAATGCCGTTCCATTGTCCCGCGAGCATCTCACGCACCGCGTCCAACGATTGATACCCAAGCTCCATCAGGAGGCGTCCGCCTGGTTTGAGCGAGAGCGCAGCGCCCTTGATCAGCCGCTCATAGATTTCGAGCCCGCTCTCGCCCGCGAACAAGGCGACGTGCGGCTCCCACTCGCGAACCTCCGCCTGCATGTTCGCCACGTCCCCGCCTGGCACGTACGGAGGGTTTGAAATTAGCAGATCGATACTCGCGGGGCGCACCGCCTCCATTAAGTCCGCCGCAAACAAATTCACCTTGGCCCGGTAGGTTCTGCGGTTGCGCTCGGCCACCGCAATCGCGGGCAAAGAGATATCGGAAGCAAACACTGCCTGTCCCGTTTCCAACGCGAGAGTGACAGCAATCGCCCCGGAGCCTGTCCCCACATCCAGTACGCACGGCTGGGAATGCTGTTGTAGCCACGGGAGCGCCGCTTCCACCAGGTGCTCGGTCTCCGGCCGGGGAATTAGCACGTCCGTGTTGACGTAAAAATCGCGGCCGAAGAATTCCTGCCGATGTGTGATGTATTGTGTTGGCTTCCCCTTTAGCCGCTCATTCAGGTAGCGCCCGTAATGGATCCAGGCAAGCTGCCTCAGCTCGTCCGTGCCATGCGCGTACAGGTATGCCCGATCGCAGTGCATGGCATGGCACAACAGCACCTCCGCAGTCAACCGCGGAACGGGCATCGCCGCTTTTTTTAGAATTTGAGTGCCCTGTTGCAGGGCCGTCTGCACGGTCACGAACGTGGCAGGGTGGCAGACGCTCGCGCGAAGCCCGGGGATCTAAGCCGCTCTTCCCTCATCGCCCAGCCGCTCGGCCTGATAATAGTTTGTCAGCGCATCCACTACCGGCTGCAGCCGTCCTTCGATGATGAGGTCGAGCTGATGCAGCGTCAGGCCAATGCGGTGATCAGTCAGCCGGTTCTGCGGGAAATTGTAAGTCCGGATCTTTTCACTGCGATCGCCCGTGCCTACCATGCTCTTGCGCTCCGCGCCGATCTGCGCCATCTGCTTTTCCAGCTCCATCTGGTAAAGCCGCGATCGCAGTACCTGCATCGCCTTTGACCGATTTTTGATTTGCGATTTCTCGTCCTGGCACGACACCACTGTGTTCGTCGGCAAATGTGTGATGCGTACGGCCGAATAAGTTGTGTTTACTGACTGCCCGCCCGGACCGGAGGAACAAAACGTGTCGATACGGAGATCTTTCTGATCAATCTGGACATCCACTTCATCGGCTTCCGGCATCACCACTACGGTGATGGTGGAAGTGTGTACCCGCCCTTGCGTTTCGGTTTCCGGAACTCGCTGGACGCGATGTACGCCGCTCTCATATTTCAAATGGCTGTAAACCTTTTTCCCGCTGACCAGCGCGATTACCTCGTTCAATCCGCCTACGGACGATTCGCTCAGAGAAGTAACCTCTACTTTCCAGCCGCGCTCTTCCGCGTAGCGGGTATACATCCGAAAGACTTCACCCGCAAACAACGATGCTTCGTCTCCGCCCGCTCCCTTGCGGATTTCAAGCACCACGTCTTTTTCGTCATTCGGATCTTTTGGCAGGAGTAGCAGGCGCAGGTCCTGCTCTAGGGCCGCCAGCCGAGGCTCCAGCCGTACCACTTCGAGTTCTGCCATTTGCCGGAGATCCGCGTCCGTTTCGGTTAGCATGGCGCGCGCATCCACCAACTCCCGCTCCGCTTTCTTCCACTCGCGATATTTCGCAACCAGCTCCGCCAGCTCGCTCTGTGACTTGGTTATTTTCCGGTATTCGTCCGCATCGCTGATAATGGCCGGGTTCGCCATTTTACCGGTCAGTTCGTTGAAGCGCGCTTCGGCTTCGTCTAGTCGATCCTTGAATTGCATACAGTGCGTGCGCCAATCCTGAAGTTTTGCTGAGCGGCCTTGCTAGGCGATTACCAGAACGCCGCCCTGCGCCTGTTCCAAATCCATCGTACGTTCCAGTGCGTAGATTGCTACTTCCGTCTGAGCATTGGATGGTGGTTGCGTAGTCACGCGTTGCAGCCATAAACCAGGCCTTGTCAGGATGGACAATAATCCGCCCCGGCGCTTTGCCGCGAACCGGATCACCTCATAACTGACGCCCACGATCAAAGGCAATAGTGCGATCCGGGCTGCGAATTTCGCCCAGAAGCTATCGAAAGGCAAAAATGCATAGCCGATCATCGCGATAATTAGCACCACAACCAGAAAGCTTGTGCCGCACCTGGGATGCCAAGTGACGAAGCGCTGCGCATTGTTCACCGTGACCGGCTGTCCCGATTCGAAGTTGAACACCACTTTGTGTTCGGCCCCGTGGTATTCAAATACCCGATGCATCTCTTTCATTCGCGAAAGCAGGAACATAAACCCGAGAAATATTGCGATGCGCAAGGTTCCATCCACCATATTGATGGCGAACCGGCTGCTGACGGCATGGAAATGACCTCCCAGCAGTGTCGCGAGGTACAGCGGGACAAACTTGTAGAGAGCGATCATGAAGACGAGTGAGAACGTGATCTGCAGCGCCATTGCGCCCGATCCGGTTCCTTTCTTCTGAACCTTCTCCTTGCCCGTAACGCTCTCCATGGCGCAGTCGGCGGAGAACTTCAGCGCTTTCATTCCCAGCCACATGGCGTGGGCCAATGTTCCCAATCCGCGAAAAACCGGCAGCTTGAATATGGGATGCCGGTCCGACAATCGCGGCAGCGGGCTCTCCTGCGTGACAATCTCGCCATTTTCCTTGCGCACGGCTACGCAGTAGCTGTGCGGCGAACGCATCATGACGCCCTCCATCACGGCCTGGCCGCCTACGAGAGTGGTCTCTTCCCCGTTCTCAAGTACAGGAAGCAACTGGATGTGCGTGAAAAGACGCCAGGATCCTCCGAAATTCAAGTCAAAAGACTCCTTTTATCCAGTATATATTGGACCAGTAGCTTTCGTCCTCGGCGAACTTGGCGAAGTTTCACCAGCCCCGCCACATCGCTTCGGCTGGCAATCCGCAGCTACGCCCCTCCTGTACGCCTCGAGCTGCCAGCCCGAAACAACGATTGCGGAAAAAATGCTGGGTTCCTCTGTATCAAATCGGATACGGGGCTGGTCCAGAGAATGAGTCGCTACAGACTTCACATAGGAGTAACTTCATGCCAACCAGAACACAAACTACTCTCGTTGCCGCGTTCCGTAACAGCTCTGATGCCAAGAGCGCTGCGGATGACCTCAGGGACAACGGATTCGCTGACGACAACATCTACATTTCTTCTGCCGCCCAGGGCGAGACCTCAGTTCAATACGACGAAGGAAAGAAGAAAAATTGGTTCACGTCCCTGTTTTCACATGACGATGCCGAAGACCAGGCAACGTATGACACAGCTCTCCACAGCGGACATACGGTCGTAAGCGTGCAAACTAACGAAGAAAATCTGGACACTGCCGTAGACACTTTGAATAGCCACTCGCCGATTGACGTTCACAGCCAGGCCGCCGGTACCGCCACAAGCGCCGCCACGGCCGCTAGCGGAACTACTGGCACCCGAGCCAAAACAGAAACGGCGACAAACCAGCGGACGGCCGCATCGGCCGGCGAAACTGCCTCGCAAGCCATTCCGGTGGTCGAAGAACAATTGCGTGTAGGCAAGCGGGCCGTGCTGCGGGGCGGCGTCCGCGTTTACACCCGCGTGGTCGAACAGCCGGTGGAAGAAAATGTCCGCCTTCGCGAAGAGAAGGTCAATGTCGAGCGCCAGGCAGTCAATCGGCCGGTAAATCAAGGTGATTTGAAAGGCGGCCGCGAACAGGTCATTGAGGTGCAGGAGTTTGCCGAAGAACCGGTGGTGGCGAAAGAAGCCCGAGTGGTGGAAGAGGTTCGGGTAAACAAACAGGCTGCCGAGCGTACTGAAACCGTGCGCGATTCAGTACGCCACACGGAAGTCAAAGTGGAAAACCTGAAACCGGGCGAAGCAGGCGCAGGGCAGCAAGTCTTTTCAGACGATGATTTTCGCCAGTACTTCACCAAAAACTACGGCACCACCGGCGCGAACTACGAAGACTACGCGCCTGCCTACCGTTACGGCTATGACATGGCCAGCGACCCGCGCTACCAGGGCAAGGATTTTAGCCAGGTAGAATCCGATCTTCGCTCTGACTACGGCCGCCGCTATCCTAACAGCACCTGGGACAAGATGAAGGATTCGGTACGCTACGGCTGGAACAAGGTTACCGGGCGCACCCGCTCCGCAAGCACCGCGCGCTGATTATGGACTCTCCTAATAACCAGGAGCCCGACCTTGTTGTTCCTGTCATCTCCGAGGAACTGCATTCGGACGCCATCCCTGTTCAAACGGGGGGCGTCCGGATCACCAAGCGAGTTGAGGGGCACGACGAAATCTTAGAGCAGGAGCTTCGCAAGGGCCGCGTCGAAGTAAAGCGCGTGAAGACCGATCGTGTTGTCGATGGGCCGCAGAGCGCGCAGCGCGTCGGCAACACTCTCATTGTTCCCGTGGTTTCCGAGGTGCTTCGCATTCAGAAGCAGTGGGTCATTACCGAGGAGATCCACGTTACGCAACTGGAGGAGCGTGAGACCGTTCAGCAGAAGGTTCGCGTGAATGAGGAACATGCGCGGGTGGAGCGGCTGGACGAGAACGGCAACGTCGTTTCGTTAATTGAACCTGAAACCGCCACCGACATGGGCGGCCGCTCAGCTCCCGCCAGTCTTCTTGATCGTCCGAGCCCGATCGGCGCAGCCGCTGCCCAGATTGCTGAACCGGTCGAAAAGAAAGCCAGAAGGTCAACGGCCAGAAGCCTTCTCAGGAACAGACCCGATCGATAAAACCGGACCTCAGGGCGGGCGTTGCATCCTGTGCCTCTCCACGCGCATCAGAATGTCCATGTCCGCTTGGAAGCTTTCATCCCGGCCAGCCGGAGCAAAATAAGAGCGTGTTTGCTTTCCGCTCTTTGCTGCTGCGGCACGGTTACGCGTTTCTGTTTTTTTACATCCTTGCCGTCCAGCTAGGGCTTCCCATCCCGGCCGATCCGCTCCTGCTGATTATGGGCGCGATGGTTGGCGATCACCGCTATGGACTGATACTGTCCGTTATCGCAGGAATTACAGCCGCTCTGCTTGGTGACTGCTTCTGGTACGAATTGGGTCGCCTTCGCGGCCGTTCCGTTCTCAAGCTGCTTTGCAAGCTTTCACTCGAGCCCGACACCTGTATCAGGAAGACCGAATCCGCCTTTACAAAACGCGGTGCAGGCGCGCTGCTCTTCTCGAAATTCATTCCAGGGATGAGCCTCGTTTCCATGCCGCTTGCTGGCGTCATTCGAATGCCGCGGCACCGCTTCCTTCTCGCGGATGCAGCAGGTTGCTCCCTCTGGGTGGTCGCTTACCTGGTGGCAGGCGACCTGCTGCATCGGCAGATCGATTCCGTTATCGGCTCACTGGGTCTGTTTGGACGCCGCGCTGGAATCGTGATCTTGCTGCTTATAGTGCTGTACATCGCCTATCGTCTGCTTCAGCGCTGGCGATTGCGGCGCGAGTTACGCATCAACCGCATCACTCCGGAAGCGGTTCTCTACCTGATTGAGACGGGGCAGCCAGTCACAATCGTCGATCTGCGGCATCCATCCGATATCGAGCAGGAAGGATTAAAGATCGCTAGTGCCATGATCCTGAGGCCCGACGATTTGCGCTCACGTTCACATCAAATTCCAGCCGACCAGGAAGTGATTCTCTACTGCACTTGACCGAACGAGGCTACCAGCGCCCGTGTGGCGCTGCAATTGAGAAAGGCCGGGGTGCGGCGTGTACGCCCCCTGGCGGGCGGCTTCGAGCGCTGGCGCAGCCTTGGGTATCCGGTGGAAGCGGTTGGAGAACTGCTCGCCACGGGCAGCCCTGACTAAAGTCCGGTATATTTAGGCCAATTCACCTTTGTTCTTTTGTAATACTTACAAAGTAATTCGCATTTATGTTTAAATAATCCTGTTAAACTTCCTCATCCGGAGCTATAATCGGGACCGAAAGGAGCTATTACTCGTGTCCGACGAAAATAAGACCATCGCTCGGAAACTATTTGAAGATGCCTGGAATATAGGCCAAATGGATGAACTCGAAACCCTTGTTTCGACGAGCTGCCGCTTCCACGATCCTGTGTTCCCGTCCATGGCACCTGGTGTGGACAGTCTTCGGCAGCACATCCGCCTGTACCGAAATGCCTTTCCCGACCTGAAATACACGATCGACGATGTCATTGCGGAGCGCAATGAGGTGGTCGTGCATTGGACCATGCGGGGCACCCAGCGCAATTCTTTTCTGGGCATGGCCCCCACTCACCGGACCGCCTCCATCTCCGGAACCACAATCGACCGGATCGAGAATCGGAAGATCGTGGAACAATGGTCAGAGTGGAACCTGCTGAGCCTGATGGAGCAGCTCGGCCTCGCTACCGCGCCCAAACAGGAAGTCTCCGCTTCGATCGGGCGGCGTTAGCACCGGTTTATTCGAGTTTGTTCTACGCTTCCACGTAGAACGGCGGAGGGCGATGAATACGAAGAACGTCGATCGAATTCAGTACGGCTCGCAGACGGCATAACCGTTGTAGAGGCGCGCCCCCCGCCAACTTAATCGTAGGCGTAACTCCCCAATAAGTGCTTCGTGAATTCGCGGTCTTGCAAGGATGGCCTTCTTCACACCGGACTTGGCCGCCTGGCGCAGGAACAGCGTAGCCCGCCAGCTGATTCAGGTGAGGCGCCGCTGATTGCTTTCAAAAATCACTGTGCGTTCTTTACCGCATCGCCGACCTTGACTTGTCCTGCCCCGGTGAATGTGCCGACCGCAGACCCCTCGTCAACTGAGGTAATTTGAAGCTGCCCAACCGGCTCCTCAACTGAACGAAGCGGCTTGCCGGTGGCGGGATCTTTAATGACGCGACTGACGCGGGAGACTACAAGGTGATCGCCGACATGCAGACCGGCTTTGCTGCCGATGTTGATAGTGATGCTATTTCCGGTGGCATCGGCGACAAGGCCATTGATCTGGACAGTTTGAGTAGGCAGGCGTGTCCCATCTTTGCCTAGGTTCGTGGCGAGTTCAGAAACTGCGGCGTTGACAGCTTCACCGATGATGGTCTGGCTGAAATTGGAGCTGCCCATATCGAGGTCGCCGCCCCCTCCTCCGCCCCAGCCGCCTCCGCCGCCCAGAAGATTTGAACCGGAGCGCTGCGATTCGCCTTTGCCGCTCTCGGAGGCGAGGATTTCGCCCGTGTTGACGTCTATCAGGCGCGCTGTAACGGCAACCACGGCCTTCGCTTTGCGCACACCTACCTTGCCGACGCCATATTTGTCCCAGCGGTTTAACACGCCGCCGGCATTAGTGTCGTGGTCATCGCGGCCGAATTGCGTGATATCGCCAATGATGATTGCGTCGAGCCCCAGGACCCGGCCGATTTTAGCGGCAGTGCTTGCATCGGCGCGGTCGCTGTTTGAAAAGTTCTGCTCCTGCAAAACCTTGCTGATGTCGCGCCGCTCAATCACACGATACGTTCCGTCCTTCAGAAAACGATCGACAAGGAGGTCGGAAATTCCGCGGCCGACATCTTGCGAGGTGCCGAAGATAGCCTGGACACTGCTCATGACCGTGGCGTATTGAAAGTCGAGCACCGCCACTTTGCGCTTCGCGGGCTGCTGCGCGAAGGCAGAAGAGAAAGCAAGAAGCGTGCTGAAAAGAACGACTTGAAGTTTCATAAGAATTTATCCTTATCTGCCGAAGAACGCTTCCAGCTTGTTGAGCTCCTCTTCGGCGTGATTCATGTCTTTACGTGCTGGTTCCAATGTATTGTTCTGCAGCGCGCCATCGGCGGCTCGCAGATAGCTCTCAAGGCGGCTGGCCGAGGCAACTATGTCCTGCCGCAGCCCTAAACCACTTGCTGCATTCTGGCCGCGCAAGCGGTCCAGGCTGTCTTTGACGGCTTCAGCCCGGGCATGTAGCTTCATAAGGTCCTCGCTCGCCATCTCCAGATCCTGTTGCGAGGGTCCCGGCGGCGCCGCGGGAGCCGCTTGAGACTGGGGCTGCATTTGCTGCTGCTGCGGAACAGGGGCTGCCACCGGATTTGGCGGCGCGGACTGCGGTATGGCGTGCGATTCACGAACTGGCTTGCGCAAAGGCTTTGCGTCCACGGCAGCAGGCCTGGTTGAAGAGGTGGCAGGCGACGTCGGCGTCGTATCGGCGCGAGGAGGCGTAGGCTGGCTTACAGGCGCCGATACGGGCTGGCTCGTGGCCGGTTGCACTGCGACCTGGGCGGCCGGCGCTGCGGCGCTCTTCCAGAAATGCGGCAGCGTAATCGCCGCTGCAGCCAGAACGCAGATGCAAGCCACGGCTCCCAGCGCCATCCACAAGCTTCTTTTGCCCGGCTTCGCTGGCGCAACTGGAGGCGGCATGGGCAGCGTGCTGGCTTGCGATGGGCTTTGCGCCTGCCCGGCCGACGGGCGTCCTCGAACACTTTCAAGCGCATTTCGAAATGCGTCGGCTGTCTGGAAACGCTGCATCGGCTCCTTAGCCAAGGCGGTCATGATAATGTCGTTCAGCGGCTTCGGGAGCGCCTGGTTCAATTCGATGGGCGGCTGGGGCGTCGCGTTGAGCTGAGCCTCGAGAATGGCATAGGTGTTATCCGCTTCGAAAGGCCGGCGTCCGGCCGTAAGCTCATAAAGCAGAACCCCCACCGAGTAGATATCGGAGCGGGCATCGACCGTCATCCCCCGCACTTGTTCCGGCGACATGTACAGCATGGAACCCATGGTGGTTCCGGGACGGGTCAGCAGCGGTTCAAAGGTGGATTTGGCAATGCCAAAATCCATAAGTTTGACGATGCCATGTGGAGTCACCATGATGTTTGACGGTTTGATATCCCGGTGAATCACGCCATTCTGGTGCGCGTAGCTCAAGGCAGCCAGCGTCTGGCTGGCATAGCTGAGAGTCTCGTTAAGCGGGACAGCGCCTTCCTTGCCCCGCTCGGAAAGCGTGGATCCTTCCACCAGCTCCATCAGCATTACAAGCTGGTTCTCAAATTTGAAGGCGGTTTGGAACTTGGCGATGTTGGGATGGTCGAGCCTCGCGAGAGTGCGAATCTCGCCGATGAAGCGGTCGCCGAGTTCGGCCTCGGCAGCCACATCGGCCAGCAGCACCTTCATGGCCTCAACCCGGTTCGAGATGACATTTCGAACCCGGTAGACCCGGCCCATGCCGCCCTTGCCTAGCAAACCAAGAATTTCGTAATCGGCCGCGATTTGACCGACCTCAAAGGCCATTCAAGCGTTCTCCTAACCAGAGTGCATCGAAAGCGCCAACCGTTACAGCAAAACACAAAACACCCTTTGGCACATGATATGCCAAAAACTAACTAGGGTGTTAGGGGGAGTTACCCTACCGAGACAGACTATCCTCGGCCTGCTGCTCGAGTTTAGAAACCTCTATGGCAGGAAGACCCGCCGAGCGGAGCTGCCGATTCAGCAAGGGCAGTGTTGATTTTTTAAAGGCGGTCCAATCCGCAAGACGAGCTTTGAGCGTACGCGCCGCCTGCAGATACAGCGCGATGACCTGCGAGGGCGGAGTGCGGTCGGCACTCTCTAACGAGTTAAGTGCGATGGTAAGGCCGCGGCTGGCAAACTGCAGTCCTTCATCTGCTGAAGGATCGCTGCCCGTTACGATCTGCTTCGCCTTATTGGCCGCCTTCGCGATTTCAGTGAGTGTTTGCACCTGATTCGGGCCGAGCTGCGATTTCGCTTTTTCCAACTGCCCTTGCAGTCCCCTCACTTCCGAGAGCGATTTTCGTGCCACAATCATGCCCTCAAAAGCGCGCTGAGCCCAGCGAAATTGCGCCGCCAATTCCGCGCTTGTCGCCCGGCAACGTGGATCCATCATGACTTCGAGCGGTTGGGTGAAAGCTTCTCCCCCAGCGGTTAGCTTGACGTTGTAGGTTCCGGGGAGCACTAACGGGCCCACCCAATGCTCTTCCTCCGGATCGTCGTTGTCGCCGGCAACATCTGCTCCGCTGCGTCCATAGCGCAGATCCCAAACGAAGCGGTGCATGCCGGCTGCAGTGCTCAACACCTGCGGCTTAGGAAACCAGCGCGGGGCAATAGGTACGCTTTGCGGTGGCTTGGGCGGTTGCTCCTGGCTGGAGTACCGGCGCACGCTTTTGCCATGGATGTCTAGAATGTCCAGAGTGAGCGCGCCCGCTACGGGTTGATTCAGATAGTAATCGATGTAGGCGCCGCGCCGTGGGTTCTTAACCTGTGGTTCGTCAGGAGGAAGCGGGGTTCCGGGAAAGGTGTCGCTGGTGATGCGATAAGCGCGGGCCGGTTTGTACAGCCGGGTGGAGGCGTTTGCAGCGGCAGGATCCATCTGGCGCAGCGGGGTGATATCATCCAAAATCCAGAAGGCGCGTCCATGCGTCGCAATCACCAGATCGTTGCCGTGAACGGCCATATCCCGCACGGACGTAACAGGTAAGTTCAGTTGTAATGATTGCCACTTTTCACCATCGTCGAACGAGACGTAAACCCCGAATTCGGTAGCGGCGAAGAGTAGTCCTCTCTTCTTTGGATCTTCGCGGATAGCTCGCAGGAAGGCGTTGGACGGGATGCCGTTCACGATCGGCTGCCAGGTCTTGCCAAAATCGCGAGTACGAAACAGATACGGGCGCATATCATCCAGGCGATGGCGATCCACGGCGGCATATGCTTCCCCTGGCTTAAAATGAGAGGCTTCGATCAGACTGATTTTGCTCCAGGCCGAAAGGCCCTGCGGCGTAACATCGGACCACTTCTTTCCGCTGTCGCGCGTGAGATGAATCAGCCCGGTATCGCTTCCCGCCCAAATCTCAGCCCCGTTTATGGGAGACGGTGCGATGGTATAGACCACACCATACCCGAGCTCTTTTGCATTAGCGACGGAAACAGGTTCGTTTGAGTTAGTAAGTTCTGCGTTAGAGCGCGTTAGGTCCCGACTGATGGCTTGCCAATGCAAGCCGCCGTCGAGGGTCCTCATCACGAACTGCGTGCCTAAGAAGAGCGTGTTCGCCTGAACGGGGGAGAAGGCCAGCATGGGCGTCCATGGGTCGCGGTACTTCCATTTGTCGATTGCCGTGCCGATACCTCCTGGCATAGGCCACGGCGCGATGTTCTGGCTCTGCATGGTGCGGCGATCGAAGCGGGACAATTCTCCGTATGTGCCCGAGACATAGAAGATGTTCGGATTTCTCGGATCGGGCATAATGTATCCGCTCTCGCTGCCGCCGACGGCGAACCAGTCGCGCAAATCAATCTGGCCATGGTCGGTGCGGCTTGGGGTGGCGGCTGTCCCGCTGTCCTGCTGCGCGCCGTAGACGTTATACGGAACTTCGTTGTCGGTGATGACGTGATAGAACTGCGCGGTGGGCTGGTTGTACCAGGTGCTCCAGGTCTTGCCGCCATTCAGTGATACGGTGGTTCCTTGATCCGTGCCGAGCACCATATGAGCGGAGTTCGCCGGATCTATCCAAACCTGGTGGTAGTCATCCCCGCCCGGCGCGCCTCGAACGATGCTGAGTGTTTTGCCGCCATCGCTCAACTTATAAAACGCGACATTCGGGACATATAAGACGTCGGGATCGTTCGGATCGGCGGTGATGCAGTTGAAGTACCAGCCCCGGCTGGTGATGCGCGGATCGGAATTGACCCGGGTCCAGGAATCGCCGCCGTTATCGCTGCGGTAGAGACCGGCTTTGCTGCGATCGGCCTCGGCTTCGACCACCGCGTAGATTCGGTGGCCCTGCGTTCCGCGGGCGATCGCGACGCCAATACGGCCGAGATTCCCTTCCGGGAACCCGTTTCCCACGACCTGTTTCCAGGTGGCGCCGTTGTCGATGGAGCGATACAGGCCGCTTCCCGGTCCAGCGAGCGGAGCGTAAGTGCTCCAGGGCGCACGATGCGCATCCCACATGGCTGCGAACAATGTCTGGGGATGATCGGCGCTGATGGCGAGATCGGCCGCGCCTGTCTGCGGGTTGATGTAGAGGACTCGATCCCAGGTCTGGCCGCCATCATTAGACCGAAACACGCCCCGCTGGTCATTTGGCCCGTAAGCGTGCCCGAGCGCCGCGACAAACACCACGTTTGCATTTCCCGGATCGACTGCGATCCGGCTGATCTGACGCGTATCCTTTAGACCGACATTGTGCCAGGTTTTTCCGGCGTCGCTCGATTTGTACACGCCGTCGCCCGATGCGAGATCCGAGCGGATATCGGACTCGCCGGTTCCGGCGTAGATGATGTTCGGGTCAGATGGCGCGACCTCGATCGCTCCGATTGAGGCGGCAGATTGGCCATCGAAAATGGGCGTCCAAACCGAGCCCGCATCGGAGGTCTTCCAAATGCCTCCATCAACTGCTCCGAAGTAGAAAACGGACCCGCCGCCTGGCACTCCAGACACAGCTACCGCGCGCCCGCCCCGAAAAGGGCCGATCGACCGCCATTGAAGGCCATTAAATAGGTCGGGAGAGGTCTGCACGCGGGCTGCAGCGGAGAAAGCGAGCACGCACAGCAAAGCCAGGATGGATCGCTTCATAGAATCCCAACAGTATCGCAGGGCCGGATAGAATAGCAGAGGTTTTGATTTTACGAAATAGAAGGAGAATTAACTCGTGAAGCGCAATATCAGCGTTGTCTTGTTTGCGTTGTTCGTCACAGCCGCTGTGTCGCAGGCCCAGAATATGTCAGCCGTTATTACGGAGGTAAAGCAGGGTTATGAATCCGTTAAAAACAATCTGATGAAATCCGCTGACAAAGTTCCAGATGCAGATTATAGCTTTAAACCGACACCCGAGATTCGCAGCTTTGGTGAGGTGATGGGTCATGTAGTTGCTGCGGAGACGCATACCTGCGGAGCAGTACTGGGAGAGCAGAGCGCTTCACATCCGAAGCTTGAGACCAAGGCCGAAATCGTCTCCGCTCTCAAGGATGCATTTGCGCAGTGCGATAAGGCGTATGCGTCGCTAACGGATGCAAATGCAACGGAAATGGTCAAAACGGGTCGCGGCGAGCGAACCAGAATCGGCGCGCTGATCGGGAACACGACGCACGATGTGGAGCAATACGCGATTTTGAGTGTCTACATGCGACTGAAGGGGATCGTTCCACCTTCGAGTGAACACAGGTAAGTTCAAAAAAGTTGGAGTTAGACCGATAGATTTGCACCCACGACCAGAAAGCTTACGATTGTAAGTCTCTTGTATCTAGCAAGCGGTAAGTGGCCTGCCGATTGCTTGCACCGGGCACTCGAGGGAGATCGCAACCGTGGAATTCTTTGGGTGCAGGTGTGTTCTAAATAAAGTAGCTCTTGGCCGCCCGTTATCGGTGCTGCCGTACATGCTGCTTGGACTGTGCGCTGCCGGGCAGCACGCAGCGGCGCAATGCAATCCGAATCCGATTGTTTGCGAAAACCAAAATCCCGGGACGACAGCCTGGGCGATTTCTGGCGCAGGCGATCTCACCATCCAAGGCTTCGCAACCGACATTAGCGTCAACGTAGGACAAACCATCAATTTCAAGGTCAGCACCCCGGCAAGCAAGTGGCATATCGATATCTACCGTTTGGGCTACTACCAAGGTAATGGCGGCCGGTTCATAACCACCATTCAAGCTTCGGCTCCGCTACCACAAACCCAGCCGGCGTGCGTGACGGACGCCAAAACGAGTCTTTACGATTGCGGGAACTGGGGGGTATCGGCATCGTGGCAAGTGCCGTCGACCGCTGTTTCCGGTCTCTACATTGCAATTCCAACCCGTGGTGATACGGGAGGCGCAAGTCATATCCCATTCATTGTCCGCAACGACGCAAGTCATTCGGATATTTTGGTTCAAACTTCGGATGAGACATGGGAGGCTTACAATCCTTATGGCGGCCATAGCTTGTACGGAGATACTGGATTTAATCTCCCCAACCGGGCCTTTAAAGTCAGCTATAATCGGCCCTATTGGACCCGCAATTTAGAGGCTGCAACCTGGCTCTTCAACGCCGAATACCCGATGATTAAATGGCTGGAAGCCAACGGCTATGACGTCACGTATTTCACTCATGTCGATGCCGTGCGGAACGCGAGCCTGATCACAAATCACAAAGTCTATTTGTCGGTAGGACACGACGAGTATTGGTCAGGGCCGCAACGAGCCAATATTCAATCGGCGCTGGGGGCGGGCGTCAACCTGGGTTTCTTCAGCGGCAACGAGGTGTTCTGGAAGACGCGCTGGGAAAACAGCATTGATGGATCGAATACTCCCTATCGAACCCTGGTCTGCTACAAGGAGACTCTCGACAACGCAAAAACTGATCCGGCCGACCCGCCGACGTGGACAGGGAGCTGGATGGATCCGCGTTTCAGTCCACCGGCGGACGGCGGACTGCCGCAGAACGCGTTGACCGGGACGCTGTTCGAGGTAAATGGACCCGGCAGCGACAACATGAATTTATCGATCAAAGTTCCAGATACCGACGGCAAAATGCGGTTCTGGCGAAATACTTCGATCGCGACTCTGGGTAGCGGGCAAACGGCCGTTCTTCCAGCCGGAACTTTAGGTTATGAATGGGACGTTGATGCCGATAACGGATTCCGCCCCGCGGGACTGGTGGATTTATCGACCGCGACCTACAATCTGACCACCGATCTGCTTCTTGACTACGGAGGAACCTACGGCGCCGGTACTGCAACTCATCATCTGACTCTTTATCGGGCGCCGAGCGGCGCGCTCGTGTTTGGAGCCGGAACTGTTCAATGGTCGTGGGGACTGGATAGCGATCACGATGGCGGCAACTTGCCCCCAGACGTTCGAATGCAACAAGCCACGCTCAATCTGTTCGCGGACATGGGAGTACAGCCTGGAACCATACAACCTGGGCTTACTGCTGCTACGCAATCGACGGACATCACGCCGCCCACGTCTACGATTACTTCCCCCTTGGCCGGCTCGACGGTTGAATTCGGAAGCTTGGTTACCATCACCGGAACAGCTTCGGATTCGGGCGGCGGCGCAGTGGCCGCGGTTGAAGTGTCGGTGGATGGCGGCAAGACCTGGGACCGTGCGAGCGGACGGGACAATTGGACGTACAGTTGGACCGCGCTGGCTTCCGGCGCAGCAACTCTGAAGAGCCGTGCTATTGACGACAGCGGCAATGTCGAGAGCCCCGGTCCGGGCGTCACCGTTACAGTGCCTGGACAGACGATTTCTATCGATGCAACCGCCGCTCAGGATTCACCAGGCGCTAGTTCGAGCATCACGAGTCCGGCGTTTTCAACGAGCACCGGAAACGAACTGCTGCTGGCATTCATATCCACCGATTACCTGACCGGTTCCAATACCACCGTGACAGGCGTTAGCGGAGCTGGACTGACGTGGGTCCTGGTCGTCCGGACTAACGCAGAAAACGGCAGTTCGGAGATTTGGCGGGCGTTCGCGCCATCGCGTCTTAGCAATGTTACGATCACCGCCGCGCTTTCGCAAAGCGTCGTCGCATCAATGGCCATCAGGAGTTTTAGCGGCATCGACACCTCTGGAACAAACGGATCGGCCGCAATCGGCGCGGTAGCCAGCGCTCACGCGGCTTCGGGAGCGCCAACCGCTCACCTGGTAACAACCCGGAACGGATCTTGGGTGTTCGGTGTAGGAAACGACTATGACAACGCGATTATCCGCACACCAGGTTCGGGGCAAACAGTCTTTCACCAGTACTTGTCGACTTCAGGCGATACCTACTGGATGCAGATGGAAAACTCTGAAACGGGTCTCAGCGGAACGACGGTCACTCTGAATGACACCCAGCCGACAAGCGATAGGTACAATTTAGCGATCTGCGAGATCTTGCCCGCCAAGGCGCCCACGTGGAGTATTTCGGGTTCCATCAGCCCAGCCAGCGCGGGGCCGACAACCACGCTGAGTCTGAGCGGAAGCTCAAGCGGGACGACTGAAGCAGACAGCTCGGGCAATTACTCGTTTTCGGCCCTGACAAATGGCATGTATACGGTTACGCCTAATAACATTGGATTCACTTTTGCTCCTACCAGCCAAACGGTAACCGTCAATGGAGCCAACCAAACGGTTAATTTCTCCGCCACCCCGGTACCTGCGTTCAGCGTTTCCGGAAACGCGGGCATAGCCGGGGCGCTAATAGCTTTAACTCCGTCAGGCGAAACCGGAACTAACGCCACGACAAAGACGGACGCGTCCGGCAATTACAGCTTCGCACAGGTTATAGATGGCAGCTACATCGTCACGCCATCGTTAGGCAGCGTAACGTTCACTCCCACGAACCAGGCAGTCGTGGTGAATGGAGCGAATGTAAGCGGCATCAATTTCACCGCTGTTGCGCCGCCCACCTGGAGTATTTCCGGTACCATCACGCCCGTCTCCCTTGGCAGCGGCGTGACGCTCACGCTTAGCGGCGCGGGAACCGGAACCGCTCAAACCGATGGCTCGGGTAATTTCACATTTTCGGGACTCCTCGCGGGAACGTACACAGTAACCCCGAGCAAGGCCGGGCTGGCGTTCACGCCGGCTAATCAATCTGTAACTATCACCAACGGGAACGTAACAGGAGTGGTCTTCACGGCGACCGTAACGGCTGCGCCGCTGGCAATCGACACGGAGGCGTCTATAGACAAGACGACTGCCAGCGCGACGGTCGGCCTGCCGATTTCGACGACGTCCAGCAACGAACTATTACTAGCGTTCATCGGCACTGACTATTTAAGCGGAACCAACACAACAGTGACAAAAATAGCCGCTACCGGACTGACTTGGGTATTGGTGAAGCGAACCAACGTCCAAAGCGGTACCTCGGAAATCTGGAGGGCGTTCGCAAGCGCGCCTTTGAGCAACGTCACAGTTACAGCGACCCTCTCTCACAGCGTCGTCTCTTCGATGACGGTGATCAGCTTTACAGGCGTGGACAGCTCCGGCACAAATGGTTCGGGAGCGATCGGCGCGACAGGTACGGGGAACGCCCGAACCGGCGCACCAACGGCGAGCCTGGTCACCACCCGGAATGGTTCGTGGGTAATGGGTGTCGGAAACGATTTTGACAAGGCCGTCGCCCGCGCGCCGGCTGCGGGCCAGGTTTTGGTTCATCAGTATCTGGCTGCCAGCGGTGATACCTACTGGGTACAGATGCAAGACAATCCGACACCACTAAGCGGAACCACGGTCGGCATCAACGATACGGCGCCCACAGCGGACCGTTACAATTTGAGCATCTGCGAAATACTTCCGGCGCCATAGCAAAACCGGAAAAACTTTAGGATTGCGTCCTACGTTATTGGATTGCGGAACGGAAGTCGAAGACAATCAGGTGGTCGGCGGCGACCGGTTTGCCGTGAAGCGTGGCGGGCTGAAAAATCCACTGCCGGGCGGCGGCTGTTGCGGCGCTGGCAAGTAGAGGACTTGCCTTCGTGCCGTTGCGGACGGGGCGGGCGTTCCTAACGTGTCCTGATTCATCTACTGTTACTTGAACTTCAATTTCACCAGTCCGCGACGCTAGCGTGCCACCCACCCGCTTCACATCCGGCATCACTTTCTTTAGCGGCTTGGGCGGAAGATAGATGCTGGCCGCCTTCAAAACCGGCCTTTCTGCGGGGGATGCCTTGGCCGGATGAGCCGGCAATTCGGGAAGGGAGAGAAGTGCCGATAGCGAAGGAGCCGAGGCGGCAAAGGCCGCGATGGATGTGTCGAGCCGCAGGTCGGGAGCGGCGAGCCGCTGTTGATCAACATTTGCGGCCACAATTTCGAGAGGCGGAACGTACGCTGGCGGCTTAAACTGCACTCGCGACGCGAGTTTCCGGTGGGCCGACCCAACCGGCAGCGGCGCCGCGGGACGCGTGACTTCAGCCTGCTCGCGGTCGGTTCGAACGGCGTTTTCTACGGGAAATGCCGGGCGCACTTGCGCCGCTTTTTCGGGCAGGAGGACCCGCACGGATTCCGCTACCGAGCGTCCGCCCTCCAGGTAAACTTCCAGCCGAAACTGTATATCCAGGCCATTCGGAAAATAAGTGAGCGTGCCCGAACGCAATTGGTTACTATCTATCGCCAATCCTTTTGATATTGGACCATCAATGATGGTGAGCAATGCACTCTGCGCTCTTGCCCGCTCGAGCGCATTCCTGTTCCACATGACATCAAGCTGCCCGTCCGAGGCACGAAGAACCCGCAGGCCGACTTCGGAATTCGGCGCGGGGTCGCCGACGGCCAGCAAATGCGATTTGAGCGCGGGAACCGCGAAAAACGCTGAGGCGCCTGCGGCAACTGCAACCGCGATCGTAGCGGCAAGACTGATAAGAAACCGAATTTTCTTCGGAGGTACCGATGCTTTCGCAGGTTGCGGGAAAGGTTCCGTGGGCTGGTGGTCCGGCGGAAGATGCTGTTCGATGGGTAAAGATTCCAGAACCGCTCCAGAATCATCCCGGTTCCGTTTCGCGTCGTTCCAGGCTGGAGCGATAACCTCTTCACGGTTATCGCCGGGATGCTGGTCCAATGCGACAAATGGAACTTCGAGATCGCTACTGTCGGTCTGAAGCACGCCGTTTTGCCAGAAGAAGAAACCGGCAACACAGATGCCCATTTCAAACGGCCTGACAAGCAGGAAGATGTATTTGGGATTCTGCAGATTTCGCTGGATCAGGTGCTGATCCTGCTCGCTGAGGCAAAGTCCCTCGCGGATATGGCTGCGAAAGTACCCCAGCAGTTCCAGGCCGGATTCCGTCCGGCGGCTAATGGCGCGTTCGAGAGCGTGGAGGTCGGCATCGGTGCTGTTGTAGAGAGGGCCCTGGGACCCAATCAATTCAGCATCAAGGATGAGTGCGGAGTCGTCTCCGGCGGCGTCAGTTATTACCTTTCCCCAGAGAATACCGCCAATTTCCGACGGGTGTCTGCTCTTCAATCGACGTAGCGCTCCAGCCGAGAGGGTGCGCAACGGTGCGCGGTGCATGCGGATCCGCGTGGTGCCAAATGGATGTTGCCAGCACGAGTAGTCGCGTTCAGAAATCGATACGTCGCAGACTGCAGATTTGACGCTGTCGCCGTTCATTGCTCCTGTGGGGAAGCAATCCTACACCCAAAAAAGAGGGGTATAGGCGACTCGCAGTAAGCGGCAATGGGGGCCGCTTACTGCGAAGCAATGGACCGCTTACTGTGCGGCCACCTGGAGAATCGGAGCGACGGCCGGAACACCCGCGCTGTTCACAAGGAAAAGCATATAGTAGCCGGGCGGCGCCATATCGCCGTTGGCAGGAGCCGTTATGGTCAACCCACCTGTTGCCTGCTGGAAACTGACGGGCACATAATGCGTGTTCTGATCGAATGCGTGCGTCGCCGCGCCGGTCCTGATCAGCACAACTTTACTGATACTGGTGGCATTGGGCGTAGCAACGAAGAAGTTGGTCCCGTAGACCACCTTCGCGGGCGATTGGGTGACAGTGGGGCGTGCCCCTTTGAAGAGGTACGGCGGCGAAAAGAACTCCGCGCTAGTCTCATTGGGCACGTTGCCGAAGTCTGCGCCCATGCCGGAAACGATGACTCGCCCATCGGGAATGAGAAGCGCTGTCGAATGGTATTCGCGGGGAGTATGCATGGCGGACATGGTCGTCCATGTCTCGGTTTGCGGCGACCATAGCTCGGCCGGATAGACTGCTTTTGAAATATCTCCGCCGTTCTTGTCCGTTTCGCCTCCTGTAACCAATACCGTCCCGTCGGGCAGACTGGTTAAATTCAGGAAACTGCGTGCATAAGCCATCGAAGGCGTCTGCTGCCAGGCTGGCGACGATTGCGTCATGTCGAGAACAAACGTGGTGTTCGAGGAAGGCCCGGACATTTGGCTGTCGGAGGCGCTGCCGGCTTTCATGATCTTGTCGGGAAGATACATTCTCGCGCTGCCGCCATCCAAAACCCTCGAATCGACGACCGACCACGTTTGGGCGTTGAGATCGAGGATGTCGGTCGACGTGGCGTATTCCGAACCGCCGGTGTGAATAACTCGCCCGTCGGACAACTGGAACATGAACGGATACGTTTCGAACGGATTATCCGCTTTCGTCAGCTTCGTCCAGGCATTTGTCGATGGATCATAAATCTCCGGAATACCGGCGTTGGTGTGGTCCGTCGTCTGCCAGCCAGCCGTAACCAGAATGCGGCCGTCCGATAGAGGAGTCGCATTCGGATACCAGCGGCGGTAGGACATATTGGGCACCGAAGTCCAGCTGTTGGTGGCCGGGTCGAAAATTTCCGCCGTCGCAAGCCCGATGTCACCACTGCCTGAATCGTATCCGCCCACCACCAGAATACGGCCGTCCGCCAGTGCCGCATGGCCGGAACAGAACACATCCTGCGTTGTGGCGATGCTGGTGAAGTTGTTATTCACATAATCCCAGACCGTGGGCGACGCACCGTCCTGATAAAAGAGCAGCTTGTTGTTCGGCAGCAGGATCAGGTTTACGGCGACGGCCGGCATCTGCACCGGAGATGACCAGCTTCCGACGACCGCCGGATTACCGGAATTATCGACCGTAACGCTGATAGACGTCGATGTGGCGCTTAAGCCGGCTGAATTATAGGCAGTCGCGGCCAAAGTGTGCGCTCCCGCATTGGCGGTGGTCGTGTCCCACGTCATGGAGTACGGCGCGGTGCTGACTTCCGACCCCAGATTCGCTCCGTCCAGCAGAAATTGCACGCCGGTTATCGCATAGTTCTGGCTGGCGGCCGTTGCGGCGATTGTCGTTTTGCCACTTGCCGTTGCGTTCGGCGCAGGAGCGGTCATGCTGACGGTGGGGGGCGTTCCGCCGCCACCGCCGCCGCCCGATGAGGCGGGCAACACTTCAAGCGCCGATAAATTGTACCGGTCGGATGTAGGCGCGGTGTCGCTGATGCTGACGCCGGTTCCACTCAGAGATGTGGGGCTGCTCTGCATCTGGACCCAGTAGGTATCGCCCGCTGGCGACAGATATTGGTGCTGAACGGTCTGTCCCGATGCCGCGGTTCTGGCAATTGCATTATCGAAATCGTTGCCTACGCCGAAGATCCACGAGCCGTTCCGCGTAGTAGTCAGGCTGGCAGTAGGCGCCCCTGATCCGGCGCTGCCGCTGGCGGTTGCCCCAACCGCGCCTGATCCGCTTGTTCCCGAAGAATCCGCTCCCGTAAAGCTGATGACCGTCATCGATGAACCGACGCTTTGCGAGAGCGTGGCAATGACCGACGCGCCGCTTAGCGGAGTGGGCGCAAAGGCGCGCCAGATCTCGGACGTGCCGCTCTGGGTATTTGTCCGCACCGCAAGCTGCCAGGTAAGGCCGCCGCCGGCCACGCTCTTCACGGTCGTGTTTGCTCCGCCCAGGTAATCGGTTGCCACAAAGGCGAGCAGCAGTTCGCTTCCCGAAGTTGTCGAGAACGAGGGGCTCGTCACCGTCGCGCTCGCTGCGCCGCGATCGACGGAAACCTTAACATCCATGGCCAGACGTTCCGCTTCCGCCGGAATTCTGCGCCGCGGCGAAGTTTATTCCGGTGACATTCGAGCCGCTTACCGTCACCGCCTGACTTGCGGGAGTGAAAGTGTAGCCACTTTTCGCAGGCGTAATGGTGTAATTTCCGTCCGCCAATCCGCTGAACGAATAATTTCCGGACGAATCCGCTGACGCGCTGGCCGTTGCGGTGCCGCTCAACGCCAGAGTGGAACCAGTGCCGGAGGAGGCGGGCGTGACGGAACCGGAAATCGTGTAAGTCGGCGGTCCGCCGGATTGCGTTGCGAGGATTTCACATATGCTCAAGTTATACCGATCCGAAGTTGGCGCGGTATCATTTACAGTTACAGACGTTCCAATTAGCGCCGTCGGACTATTCTGCCTTTGCACCCAGTAGGTATCTCCGGCAGGGGAAAGGTACTGGTGCACCACGCTCTGCGCGCTTCCCGGCGTCCTTGCGATCGCATTGTCATAGTCATTTCCTACACCGAAAATCCAGGAGCCATTCCGGGTCGTGGTCAAATGGGCACTAGGGGCGCCCGAGGAGGCGTTTGCGCTTGCCGTTGCGCCGACGGCACCTGAACCGTTTGTGCCGGACGTATCAACGCCCGTAAAACTGACGATTGTCATCGAGGAAGCAACGCTTTGAGAAAGGGTCGCGATCACCGATACATTACTGAGAGCCGATGGCGCAAAGGCGCGCCAGATCTCGGAGCTGCCGCTCTGCGCATTGGTTCGCACCACGAGAGCCCAAGTGAGACCTGCACCGGTGACGCTCTTCACGGATGTGTTTGCTCCGGAAAGATAATCGGTCGCGACGAAGGCAAGCACCAGTTCGTTGGCTGAGACCGTTGAGAAGGTCGGGCTTGTCACCGTCGTATTCTTGCTGGCTTGATCCACGGAGATATTCGCATCCATGCCAACTTGAGCCCAAGCCGTAGCGGCGATCAGTATGGGCAGAGAGAAAAGAGCAGCTTGTCGCAAATAAGTCCTCCGGGAACTTCTATAAATAATGTTTATTCGAGACGCTCTTCCGAGGCATCTTCTGAATACAAGGGCAGTACGCACTCCCACTTTCGTGGGCGCGCTGTACGTTCCGATTGTCATATTGCGTGTGCAACCGGGATGCCACGATTAGATTTTTCTAGATGAAACAAGTTGCGACTGGTTGATTCGATTGATGTTTATAGGGCTACAGCGAACCAGCTTAAAACCGTCGTACGAGTGGTGAAGATAAAGGTGAACGATCTAAAATTAAGGATAACGACCCGATTCTCGCGAATTCGTCCGATGAGTACTGGTAGTAAGCCCACTTGGTTCATTGCCTAAGTCTCGGTATAGTTCCTACATAATCTCGCTAAGTCGTAGTCTGATCCAATTCCTGATAAAGCTAACCCGGAATAGTGAATCAGAATCCTAGTGTGGCCTGCAGTATCGGAGGTGCTGTAAGACGTGCTAATTTGCCTTATTTCTGAAAACCTGGATAGCTACCCGCATCTGGAAGATGATCGCGTAAAACTAATCCGATCGAAACCGAAAGAGCCGATTCCGCCAGCGGATGTATACGTATGGGATCACGCGCTCGGGATGGATCTGCCCGCTCAGATTTCGACACTGGACACTGCCCAGCACCTGGTGATAGCCGATCCGAAATGTTTGGAGTGCATCGGGCCATTACCGCATTCGGCCTGCATTCTGCTGAAGCCGGTTAGTGCGTTCACGCTGCGGGCGTTTGTGGAAATGGCGTGGGAGGCATGGGAGTTGCGGCAGCAGGCGCGCGAAGCAGCCACCTTACGCCTGGACCGAGATGCGCTGCTGCAGTACGTTCTAGAAGTAAACCTGAAATTACAGGAGTACGACCAGGAGCGCAGTAATTTTCTGGCTCGTGCGATTCACGATTTTCGCGCTCCATTGACTGCGCTGCATGGCTATTGCGGGCTTCTGGCGGAGGGCAAACTGGGCGCAGTCAACAGTGGGCAGCGAGAACTGCTGGAGCGAATGCGTTACAGCACGAGACGCCTAACGCGGTTGGCCGGGGGCACGCTGGAGCTGCTTACCCAGGGTCGTGTAAGCAGGGCTCCGAACCGCAGTGAAGGAGACATCGAGGACGCCTTGGATCGGGCGCTCCAGGATGTGTATCCGTTCCTACAGGACAAGCAAATCGAAATCGATGTGCAAATCGAACCGGTCTCCGGGAGCCTGCTGTTTGAGGCGGAACCGATTCAGCAGGTTTTGATGAATCTGCTGGAGAACTCGAGCAAATTCACGCCGAAGGATGGCAGAATCACAATCCGGGGCTATCCCGTGCCGCAAGGTTCGGGTACCGACGAGCAAGGTCCGGCCTCGGAAGTGCAAGCAAGGATTGGCGACGGATATCGCATGGATATCATGGATTCCGGCCCGGGAGTTCCGGCGCATCTGGCAGAAAAAATCTTCGAACAGTATGCCTCGTACTGTGGAACAGGCGACCGCTCCGGCGGGGGGCTGGGATTAGCGATCTGCCGCGCGATCGTGATGGCGCATGGCGGCGCAATTTGGGCCACGCCCCACCGCGATGGAGGGTGCTTTTCGTTCGTGCTGCCGGCGAATGCCGTAACAAAAAACACGAAGAGTACTGCTTATTCCTCTCTGCAGCTAGCGTGACAGGAGTATTCAACCGATATGACGCTAGAGGCGAAATATACCGTGCCCGACAGAAAGCACATGAATACCATCTTGATTGCCGAGGATGAGCCGGAAGTGCGGGATTATCTGGGAGTCGCCCTGAATTGCGAGGGCTATGAGGTCGAGTTTGCCCAGAACGGCGAGGAGGTAATGACGTTTCTCGAACGGGATGGAGCGAATGTTTCGCTTCTTCTGCTCGATTTGATCATGCCTTACAAGGACGGCTTTGAGACGTTGCGGGAAGTACGCCAGGGCTGGCCAACCTTGCCTGTGATTACGCTTTCGGGCTCCTGCACGCCGGCGAATGTGGCTACTGTTTTGAAAGCGGGGGCGCTCGATTTTCTTTCTAAGCCGATCGCGCACGGCGACCTTCTGCGTGCCATTGAAGGCGCGCTGAATATCTCAAACGCCGTCGATGACGCGTCAGCGCCTGTAAAGAACGCGCGAAGCGCGGAACCCTGCGTGCTCTCTTCGGGCACCTGGTCGCAGCGCGTCAATGCGTTGCTGGAACGGGTGGGCGGAGCCGACGTTCCGGTGCTGATGCGCGGTGAAACCGGGGTTGGCAAAGAAGTGCTGGCGCGCAAACTGCACGAGCAGTCGAAGCGCGCGGGCCGTCCTTTTCTCAAGCTGAATTGCGCGGCGCTGCCCTCGGAACTAGTGGAGAGTGAGCTGTTCGGATATGAACGCGGCGCCTTCACGGGGGCCTTCAAGAACACCCCGGGCAAGTTTGAAATGGCCAACGGCGGAACCATTCTCCTGGACGAAATCGGTGACATGGATTTCAAATTGCAGGCCAAGCTGCTGCAGGTGCTGCAAGATCGCGAGTTTCTCAGGCTGGGTGCGAAAGATGTGTGCAAGGTGGATGTGCGGGTAATGGCCGCCACGCATTGCAACCTAGAAGATGCCATTGCAGACGGCCGCTTCCGGGAGGACCTGTATTACCGCCTGAATATCATCGAAGTCCACGTGCCTCCGCTGCGCGAGCGTAAGGACGAAATTGCTACTCTTGCTGAATTCTTTTTGCGGAAGCACGCTCCGAACGAACCGGTGGAGATTCCGGCGCATTTACGGCACGCGCTGCTGGAGCATGACTGGCCGGGTAACGTGCGCGAGCTCGAGAATGTGATCCGCAAGTACCTGGTGTTTCGCAGTGCGGACATGATTGTAACGGAGCTCAGGCGGAAATCGAAGAGCGGCCAACGGCCGGTGGCGGGGACAGCGGCATTCGCACCCGAAACGCAGCCGATACTCCTGCCGGCACCCGACCAAAACGGGGCGGCGGATTTCCAGTGGACTCCGGAAACCAGCGGCTCCGCGCACCTGACGCCGCGACCCGCGAACGCAAATTCGCCCACGCACGCCTCGATTTTTGCCGATGTGGACGTGGCGCGCAAGAAGGCGGAAATTGATGCCATACTTTCGGCTTTGCACTCAACCCTCTGGAATCGGAAGCAAGCCGCCAAGCTACTGAAGGTCGACTACAAGGCGCTGCTCTACAAGATGAAGAAACTGGGCATTGGCGAGAAGATGCCGGATGAGGCTGGGGTAGAAAGCGAACAGTGCGGCTGATCGCGTTTTTGTGACATTGGCAGGCAGCCCAATCTCATTTACGTGTTCCCGGATGTGGACAGTTTCGCGGTGGGCGCTCGCGCGCGGCTATGCCGCCATTCGTGCCGGGATCTGCTCTTGTTTACGAGTCAAGGTGAATCCGAGAAAGTCGGTTGGAAAACCGACTTTGCAGGCCGGAGGCCTGCTCCACCACATAGGTCGCCCGGCGCGCAGCTTACCAACCTGCCCACACGAGCGCATCTATCCCAGAGTCGCATGCGCAGATTGGTGCGGCAATTGCACTATTAACCCATTGATGCGCACCGCTTGCACAAAGTGGTGTGCTTGGTTCAGCACCCACAATGTCGCGGGACTGGTGCTATATCCCAGGGGGTCGTGAAACACTTCAGGGTTTCACATTGTGTAGCACGAACGAACAAAATCCCAAAAAATTTCCATTTTTTTCATAGTCATGATCAAAGCAGGCCACATCGATACCTTAGACGGGCTAAGGGCGTTAGCGATTGCTGGGGTTCTGGTTCATCATTTTGGGACTGGAAGACTTGAACTTGGTACGTACGGAGTTCTCCTGTTCTTCGTGATCAGCGGGTTCCTGATCACTGGGATCCTCGTGCGCATTAAAGGCCAGATTGCCAGCGGAGCGCTTACGATGGGGAGCGGACTTAAGCTCTTCTATGTTCGCAGGCTCTTGCGCATCTTTCCGATCTATTATCTCACTCTGTTTGTACTTTTTCTGTATAACGCACCGGGGGTTCGGCAGCACATAGGATGGCAGGCTTTGTATGCGACGAACCTATGGGTGGCAATTCATCATCATTTTGAACCAGCGACCGGACCATTCTGGTCATTGGCGGTAGAAGAACAGTTCTACCTTCTCTGGCCTATCATTGTTTTCCTGATGCCGATGAGATTCCTTCGTACTTTGATCTTGTCGCTCGCGCTGTTCGCCGTGGCATTCCGCGTCGTGGGCGTTTTCGTCTTTCACTTGGATTCATTGACTACGAACACACTCTTGCCTGGGTGCCTGGACTCGCTCGCATTAGGTGCGCTGCTGGCACTGGGCAATGCCAGGGATGCGGCTTGGATAAGCCGCCTCGGTGTCTTCGCCAGCATCGCCGTTATTGCAGAGGTTGCCCTCGAATTGATCGACAAGGGTACAGTATTGCGATTGGGGACACTAGACCTATTTTGCGTGTTGAGCGCGGCTGGTGCTGTGAAGTACGCAATTACACTGCAGGGTGGGGCTGCAGGTAAACTCCTATCGTGCAGACCGCTCACCGCCTTGGGTATCATCAGCTACGGCACTTACGTTTATCACATGCCACTGCACGTTCTGACCGGATTATCTGGATTTAAAATCTCTATATTGACGCTACTCGTAGCATCCCTATCTTGGCACTTGATTGAGAAGCCGATCAATTCCCTGAAAAGCCGGTTCAAGTACACGGGGGAGAGGAGTGCGACTGAAATCGTACCGGCTCAGGTATACTCCGTTTAACCGAACGGAATTAGTCCACACACGCTTTGATTCTGGCCGATGTGGACGTGGCGCGCAAGAAAGCGGAAATTGATGCCATACTTTCGGCTTTGCACTCAACCTCTGGAATCGGAAGCAAGCCGCCAAGCACCAGTGCGGTTAAGCGCGTTTTTGTCGGGCAGGCTAGCAGCCGGCGGTGGGTTGTCAACACGTCAGTAGCGCCGGTTGCCAACCGGGACGCAGCTTACCAAGCTGCCCACAGGAGCGCCTTAATCGCAGAGTCGCATGCGCAAATTGGCGCGGCAATTGCACTATAACCCATGAATGCGCACGCTTGCACAAAGTGGTGTGCCTGGGTCAGCGGTATTCCGATGATTGACGAGAGGAGCGCAAGAGAGTAAGTGTCTGCCTACACTGTCGAGTTGCTGATTAAGCCCCGCCGGGGGTGGCAGCCAATAGACCTGAGAGAGCTTTGGGCCTATCGCGAACTGCTTGGTTTTCTGATCTGGCGGGACATCAAGGTACGGTATAAGCAAACCGTATTAGGCGGGTTATGGGCTGTGCTACAGCCGCTGATCGGGACGCTTGTCTTCGGAATCCTCTTTACGACGGTGGCTAAGATACGAACTCCCGGCGTCCCCTATCCGCTTTTCGTCTATGCGGGCCTGGTGCCCTGGACCTTTTTTGCGACGGCACTCTCGCTGTCGAGCAACAGCTTGATCGGCAGCGAACAGATGATTCGTAAAACCTATTTGCCGCGCGTGATGATTCCCATGGCGGCAGTGCTGGGGCTGGTCATCGATATGCTGATCGGCTTTGTGCTGATGGGAGCGCTGCTTGCTTATTATCGCTATCCTCTGACGCTATCGATTGTCTGGCTGCCGGTTTGCATGCTAGGCAGCTTTCTGGTAGCCGCCGGCATGGGGCTGATTCTCTCCGCCCTTAATGTCCAGTATCGGGACGTAAAATACGTGGTGCCCTTTTTCACGCAAATGGCCTTCTTTCTGACACCCGTGATCTATCCAATGGCTAACATTCCGCATTCGCTGAAATTTCTGCTTGGCTTTAATCCGATGGCCGGAATGGAGGAGGGATTCCGGCACGCGCTGCTGGGCAGTCCGGTTTCCGCGAGTCTGGTCTGGACCTCCGGTCTGTTGAGTGTAGCGGTGTTCGTCGCAGGTTTATTCGTATTCCGCCGGATGGAACGGACCTTCGCGGATCTCATTTAGCAAACCAATTAAGGAAAGCATGAAACCAGTCATTGAGATCAGGGGTATTTCCAAACGCTATGAACTGGGTGAGCGGGCCCAGATGTACGGCAGCTTCCGCGAATCGTTGAGCCGCTTGCTTTCAAACCCTTGGAAAAGAAGTGCGAGAGCATCGCGCGCCGAGAAATCAGCGTTTTGGGCCGTAAAGAACATCAACATCGATATCCAGCAGGGTGAAACAGTCGCGCTCATCGGCTCGAACGGGGCTGGAAAAAGCACACTGCTGAAAATCATCTCGCGGATCACCGATCCGACGGATGGGACAATTCGCGTCCGCGGCCGGATGGGCAGCCTTCTCGAAGTGGGAACCGGGTTTCACCCGGAACTAACCGGCAGAGAAAATATTTATCTGAACGGCGCCATTCTCGGCATGCGGAGGCGCGAGATCGACGCGAAGTTCGACGAGATCACCGCATTCGCTGGAATCGGACAGTTCCTCGATACTCCGGTGAAGCGGTATTCGAGCGGAATGTATGTGCGCCTGGCATTCTCGATTGCCGCACATCTCGACCCGGAGATCCTGATTGTCGACGAAGTACTGGCTGTAGGCGATGTCGCGTTTCAGAAGAAATGCCTCGGGAAAATGGCCGAAGCGTGCACGCGTTCGCGAACGGTTGTTTTCGTGTCACATAACCTTGCTGCCGTGGAGGGCCTGTGCAGCCGCGGGATCGTTTTGGAGCACGGCGAAGTGGCTTTTGATGGGCCATCGAAAGAGGCCATCCGCTTTTATCTGGACAATCTGGGGAGTGACAGTAAGACTTCGACTTCGCACGTGGTGGACCTCAGCTCTTCTACGGGCAGGCCCGCCAAGTACCGTCCTCATTTGCGGCGGCTCGAATTGTTCGACGGCAAGGGGCGGCCTCTTCGCGGCACTCTGCCCACCGGAGAAGCGGTGAAGGCATTTATCTACTTCGATCTGGAAACTCCCTGTACCAGCTTCGATGCTTCTATCGCTTTCGACACGCTCACCGGACAGCGGGTGTGCACGGCGCACTCCGCTTATGAGCCGGATAGGAGGCATGAAGAGCGGGCCGGGGAGCAAGTATTTGTCTGCGATATACCGAGTCTGGCCCTGGTTCCGGGCGAGTACAAGGTGCATGTCGGGTTGGACATCGCGAGCGGCGAAGTCGATTGGATCGAAGAGGCCATGCGTCTTTCTATTGTGAATTCCGACTTCTACGGCACCGGCATCCTTCCGACCAAAGGCGTCTGCCTGCTCGAAAATCGCTGGACTTTGGAATATGCGCGGGAAGAGGTGGCGTCATGAGTCCGAAAGTCAGTTTCGTCGTGCCCTGCTATAACCTCGCCCACTTCCTTTCCGAGTGCGTGGAATCGATTCTGGCTCAGACGTTCACCGATTTTGAAGTGCTCATCATGGACGACTGCTCGCCCGATAATACCGGCGAAGTAGCAGCTTCGTTCCACGATCCGCGCGTGCGGTACATACGCAACGAGCCGAATCTGGGACACTTGCGCAATTACAACAAAGGAATCGAGCTGTCGCGCGGCGAGTATGTGTGGCTGATTTCTGCCGACGACAAGCTGATACGGCAGCATGCCTTAGCGCGATATGTCGCAATCATGGAAGCAAACCCAACCGTCGGGTATGTTTGCTCCTCAGCGGTAGAGATTAGACACGGCCGTGAAACTCCAGTGGTGGGTTACTCGGTTCAAGCAGAATGCGATAAGGTTTTTCGCGGCCACGACTTTCTTACAACTCTTTTGTACTCGAATTCCGTCGTAGCCTCGGCGGGTATGGTTCGAAAGAGCTGTTACGAGCGCTCGGGCGCATTTCCGCTTGATTTACCGTACGCTGGCGATTGGTATTTGTGGTGCCTCTTTGCGCTGCACAACGATGTAGGGTACTGCGCGGAACCGTTCGTCGCCTACCGCATTCACGAGCGCAGCATGACGGATTCGCTAGCGAGCGAAAGTGTTCAAGTCTGCGTCAAAGACTGCCTGGCAGTCCTTTGGCGCATTAAGCGCGAGGCAGAGGCCACGGGCCTTACCGGGATGATCAGGCAATGCGATGGCGCGCTGGGCTACGCGTATGCTCAGCACCTTACTGGAGCGCGATACAGGTTTCGCCGAACGACGATGGGTGTGGAGGAGTGTAAGGACTCGATCGGTTCGTTTGCAAAGAGCACCCGGGAGGCGGAGTGGATACTGACCCGCATGTACGTGTCCGCCGGTGACATATCCAGTCAAGATCGGGACTATGTTCAGGCTACTGAATTCTACCGGCTTGCCTCCAGACAGCGCTTTTGGATGCCGAAGCTGCGCCTAAAAAGTTTGCTTCTCAGGATGGGTACAACTGGCGGAGCGATCCGAAAGATAGGGAGTGCCTTCCGGCTATGAATACGCCTTTATCAATTAGTGTTATTGTTCCGACCTACAACCGAGCGAATCTGATTTCCGAAACGCTCCGCTCAATTTTACAGCAATCCTACCAGCCTGAGGAAATCATTGTAGTAGACGATGGCTCGCATGATGAGACCGAGGATGTCGTTCGACAGTTTCGTTCCATAAGATATCTTCGAATTCAGAATTCAGGGGAGTGCACTGCGAGAAATATCGGAGTCTCGTCAACATCGGCACCGTTCGTCGCTTTTTGCGATAGTGATGATCTGTGGCATCGGGACAAGTTGTTACTGCAAGCTCGCTTATTCGAAGACAATTCAGACTTGGACTACTCGTTTACCAATTTCAGGACCGTCATTGACGGTAAATGGTCGGTTGCGACCAAGTTCGATTCATCCCCTGTGGGATATTGGGAACTGCCGCGACGTCAAACGGATTCCGATGGCTTCATCATCGAGCAGCCGCTCTTCAAGAATCTTCTGCGCCACCAGCCGATCTTTCCTTCTACCCTCCTGATGAAGCGAAGCTTTTTCGAACTTGTTGGGCGTTGGAACGAAGCATTAGGCCGCACGCTGTCGGTGGACCTGGAGTTTCACCTTCGTTGCGTTGGCCGCGCACCCATCGGAGTAGTTTCTGCTCCCGTCGTGGGCATTCGAAAGCATAACAGCAACTTTTCCGGTGACCCACTGAAATCGCTGTTGGGCGAAATCGAGATTTTGCGATTCGTGCTTAAGCATAATCCTGATGCAAAATCACACGAGGACCTTATTCGTCAGCAGGTTACTAGGAGATTCATGATGGCCGCTGAAGCGGCATTTGCAAATGGTGATCTCGCACTGGCACGCGAACTTTTTCAGGCGATCCCATCCAGCTCGCGGTCTTGGAAGCTTCATGTAAAACGTCTTCTGTGCTATCCTCCGCTCCCAATCGCGCAAGCTTTGTGCAAGGCTGTGCGGACCACCTCATCTTGCTACCGGACTTTATGACAGAAGCCGCCAACCGCCGGAAGGTAGCGCGCTAATTTCCCGTCTGCCCATCCCCGGTGCAGGTGCCAGGCTGCGCCGCAGGGATCGCGCTCAAGTACGTATAAATTGCGCGAAGATCATTATCATACAGATGCCGATATACCGGCCACGGCATCACCTGTAAGATATGCCCCGGCTTGTGCGATACTTCGCCATTCAACATGGCGTTCTCAAAGTCTTCGAATGTCATGCCGCCAGGGCGGCCCGAACTGTCCGGAGTCAAGTTCGCGGACGTGAGCGTTGTCCCTTGAAAGGGTTTTCCACGGCCGGGAAACGGAGTTCCGCCAGCCAGGTAGTTCGCCGTGTTGATCGGGCCAGGACTGTCCGCAGCACCGAGACCGTTTCCGCCAACTTTGTGCGGATCCGTTCCCTTGTATGAAGGGCAGGTGTGGCAACTATTGCATCCCCCCTGCCCGTTCACCAGGTAACTCCCGAGATAGACGCGCTGCGCATTCTCCCGCTGAACGTTGAGCGCCACCGGGGCGATCTTCTTGCCCTGCTGGGCGTCACGGCCAAGCTTGTAGGCATCCTGGCTCTCCTGCCCGTTCGCCAATTGACCGCCGGCGAACGATAGGAGCCCTAAGATCCCGAGGGCGGGGAGGACGATTGGCCTCCGAATCCGGTGTGTTCGATCGTAAATGGAATTTCCCGCCCTTAGCCCTGGTCTCTGCATGGTATATGCCCTCCGAAATGGATAAGCATCCGACCTTCCAACGGGAGATATACCCCGAAGTTATCCAAGAGGGATAAGAGCGGTTTCTATCGAGAGTTTGACTCAACGGCAAAGATTGGGATATACCTCCAATCTTTCGGATTTCGACCCGCGTCGGAAAGTGCCAGATTAGGTCGCTAACGCTTCCGGCTCGGATTTGGGTGTATAGGCCATAGCGGAGTCCGGTCTATTATCCTCTCTACTCCCCTGGGATAGGAGTGGCCGTATAAATGCCGATCCGGTATTTGGCGGTGAGTTATGCATAAGGTCTCATGGCGACAGAGCGTCCCGAGTTTGGCGTGGGCGGTGTTGCTGGTTGCGTGGCCAGGCGCCCGGATACTCGATGCGCAAACCTGCACGAATCCCGTCGCGTGCGAAAACCAGCTTCCTGGCGATACGGATTGGCAAATCAGCGGATCCGGCGACGCGAGTATTCAGGGGTTCGCAACGGATATCAGCGTCAATGTGGGGCAGACGGTCTATTTCAAGATCTCAACGCCGGCTACTAATTACCGGCTAGATATTTACCGGATGGGTTATTACGGCGGAGCCGGTGCCCGTAAGGTCGCAACTGTAAACCCTTCTGTTGTGCTTCCACAGACGCAGCCCGCCTGTTTAACCGACTCCGCAACGAAGCTCATCGATTGTGGCAATTGGGCGATCTCCGCATCCTGGGATGTGCCTTCGACAGCCGTGTCCGGAATCTATTTTGCCCATCTTGTCCGCGCGGATAACGGCGACGACAGCCAGATATTTTTCATCGTCCGCAATGACGCGAGTCATTCCGATCTCCTAGTTCAGGCCTCCGACCAAGCCTGGCAGGCCTACAACAATTACGGAGGGTTCAGCCTGTACGGCGACGCGGGCTTCAATCTGAACGACCGCGCCTACAAAGTCAGCTACAATCGCCCGTCTAATACCCGCACCTTTGAGGACTGGACCTTTCTATTTAATGGCGAGTATCCGATGGTCCGGTGGATTGAGGCGAACGGCTATGACGTGAGCTATTTCACAGGGGTGGACGCCGTCCGGAATGCAAATTTGATCACGAACCATAAGATTTACATTTCGATGGGGCACGACGAGTACGTTTCGACAGAACGCCGCGCGAACCTGGAAGCAGCGCGGGATGCCGGAGTAAATTTGGCGTTCTTTAGCGGCAATGAGGTGTTTTGGAAAACCCGCTGGGAGAACAGCATCGACGGGTCGAACACGCCCTACCGCACGATGGTTTGCTACAAGGAAACCTATTTTGATACCGGTTCGCAATACCAGCAGGATCCGGCTGATCCGCCCACCTGGACCGGCACATGGCGCGATCCGCGCTTCAGCCCCCCGGCAGACGGGGGGAAGCCGGAGAATGCGTTGACCGGCACGCTTTTCATGGTGAATGGCCCAGGTTCCGACAACACGGATCTCTCCATCCAAGTGCCTGCCGCGGACGGAAAAATGCGCTTCTGGCGCAACACGTCTATCGCCAGTTTGTCTCCTGGCCAGACCGCTGTGCTCCCTGGCGGAACATTGGGTTACGAGTGGGACGCAGACATAGATAACGGTGCGAGGCCGGCCGGACTTGTTCCGTTATCAACCTCGACGTATGCACTTACCGAAGATTTGTTGCTTGATTATGGCGGAACGTATGGGGCAGGGAACGCAACACACCACCTGACTCTCTACCGCGCTCCCAGCGGTGCTCTGGTTTTTGGCGGTGGAACTGTGCAGTGGGCCTGGGGTCTTGATAGCAATCATGACGAGGGAAACGGCGCACCGGACGTGCGGATGCAACAGGCCACCGTCAATCTATTCGCGGATATGGGCGCTCAGCCCGCAACCATCCAATCGGGGCTGGTGCCGGCGACGAAATCGACCGATAGCACACCGCCGACCTCGACCATTACTTCCCCGGCGCCGGGTTCATCGGTTCCATATGGTTCGCCCGTAACGCTGGTGGGCACCGCGGCGGATTCCGGAGGCGGTGTGGTGGGCGCGGTCGAGGTCTCGGTTGATGGCGGAAAAACCTGGCATCCGGCAACCGGGCGGGAACAGTGGTCCTATAGCGGGTGGACGCCATCGACGCTGTCAGGTTCCGCCACCGTAATGGTGCGCGCCTCTGACGATAGTGCAAATTTACAGAGCTCGCCGGCCAGCGCCAGCTATACGATTTCGGGCGGTCCCTCCTGCCCATGTTCTATCTGGAGTAGCTCGACTACACCCGGAACGCCTTCATCCGGCGATACTTCGCCGATCGAAGTCGGAGTGAAGTTTGAAAGCGATGTCGCCGGCTATGTCACCTCCGTACGCTTCTACAAGGGATCGGGAAATACCGGGACACACACCGGCCATCTCTGGACGAGCACTGGAACGCAGTTAGCAGCCGCGACGTTTACAAATGAAACCGCATCGGGCTGGCAACAGGCGGACTTCTCCTCGCCAGTTCCGATTTCTGCAAACACCGTCTATATCGTTTCGTATTACGCACCGAATGGCGATTACGCCGATGATGAACCGTTCTTCTTAAATTCGGGGGTTAACACTCCGCCCTTACATGCTCTCGCCGACGGCGCAAGCGGCGGGAATGGTGTGTACGTGTACGCTAGCGGCGGCGGTTTTCCAAACGCGACCTACAATTCGGCTAATTACTGGGTTGATCTTGTCTTTGCCACCTCGAAAGGGCCGCTCATTTCTGGCGTAACGGCATCGCCGTCAACCACGTCAGCCACCATCACCTGGTCAACGGATGAGGCCTCCACGTCGCGGGTTGACTACGGAACGTCCTCATCGTCACTGAGTTCAAACGTTGTAGACTCCACGCTTGTAACAGCGCATAGCCTCACAGTATCGGGCCTGGCAGCGGGAACAACTTATTATTTCCGCGTTACGTCCGTCGATGCGGCGAGCAACACCTCGACTTCACCATCGACGAATTTCGCGCCGCTCAGCTTTACAACAACGGCGGTCAACGCTCCGCCCGTGATCTCGGCGGTAGCATCGATTCCGGGCAGCACCTCCGCCCAGATCACCTGGACGACTAATGACCCGGCAACCTCGACGGTCAATTACGGTACCTCGTCATCGGCATTGACTTCGACAGTGACTGACGGCACGCTCGTCACATCGCATACCGCAACGCTGGCGGGATTGACTTCCGGATTAATTTACTATTATCGGGTGACCTCCGCGGACGCCTCAAGCAACACATCCACTTATCCCGCGACCGGTAACTCGCCATTGAGCTTTGCGACGTGCCCCTGCTCGGTGTGGAGCAACTCGGCCTTGCCCGGTACACCGAGTGCGAACGATCCGTCATCCGTAGAGCTCGGTCTGAGATTCCGCACCGATGTAGCTGGCTTTATCACTGGCATTCGGTTCTACAAAGGTTCCGGCAACACGGGTACGCATCTCGGGAATCTGTGGACGGACACGGGAACCAACCTGGGCACCCTGACGTTTACAAATGAAACTGCCTCGGGTTGGCAGCAGGCAAGCTTCCCGACGCCGGTTGCCGTTTCGGCGAATACAACGTACGTTGTTTCCTACTATGCTCCGAGCGGCCATTACGCCGCGGATTCGAATGTGTTCGCCAGTTCGGGAGTAGATAACGCGCCTCTGCACGGCCTGGTAAATGGCACTCCGGATTCCAATGGAGTGTACGTGTACGCGGTTGGCGGAGGATTCCCCTCGAGCACGTACAACGCGACGAATTACTGGGTAGACGTTGTCTTCACAACTTCTTCGACCACGACATGGAACATGTCCGGGACCATTTCCGGACCGGGAGGCAACGGCGCAACCGTTACGCTGAGCGGAGCTGCCAACGCGACCACAACCGCCGATTCGGGCGGCAACTACAGCTTTACCGGACTGGCAAATGGCAGTTACACGGTCGCGCCAACTAATCCGAATTACGCATTCACTCCCGTCAGCGCTAACGTTACGGTGAATGGGCAGAATGCTACGGTCGCGGCTTTTGCGACGGTAACGTATAGCATTTCGGGCAATGCCGGAACAAGTGCCGCTACAGTAACGCTCAGCGGATCTGCAGGTGGAACGCAGACGGCGGACGCATCCGGGAACTACACATTCACCGGTCTGGCTAACGGCAGCTACACGGTAACTCCAAGCAAAACCGGCTTCACGTTCAGCCCGGCGAGTCAGGCGGCGACCCTTAATGGAGCGAACGTTACAGTTCCGACCTTTACGGCTACGGCTACGCAGTCAACCTGGGTGATCTCCGGCACAATCACGGGAGGGTCCGGAGCAACTGTCACACTGAGCGGCTCTGCCAACGCAACCGTGACCGCCAATTCATCCGGCGCTTACTCATTCCCGCCTGAGCTGAACGGCAGCTATACGGTAACGCCAACAGAATCGGGCTTCACGTTCAGTCCGACGAGTCAGCCGGTGACTGTTAATGGCGCAAACGTCGGCAACGTGAACTTCACGGCCTCGACGTCGAGCAAGGCGCCTATCGCCATAGATGCAAAGACGTCTGTGGACCAAGGGGCTGCGAGTTCGACTGTAAAGAGTGCAGCGTTCTCAACGGCATCGGGAAACGAACTGCTGCTTGCATTTATCACGACTGATTATCTGTCGGGCACCAATACGACGGTCTCAAGCGTGGCGGGTGCGGGATTGACCTGGGCGCTGGTGCTTAGGACCAACAAACAGAGTGGAACCTCCGAAATCTGGCGCGCCTTTGCCACCTCGCCCTTAAGCAACGTAACCGTGACGGCGACGCTGTCGCACAGTGTCGCATCTTCGATGACGGTGCTGAGCTTTACGGGTGTAGATTCGTCCGGCACGAACGGCTCGGGAGCAATCGGCGCTACGGGAACTGGAAGCGCTCACCCCGGTGCACCCACGGCCAGTTTAGTTACCACTCGAAATAACTCCTGGGTTTTCGGCGCTGGAAACGACTTTGATAACGCCATCGCGCGCACACCCGCATCGGGACAAAGCCTGGTACACCAGAATCTGTCATCAACTGGCGATACCTATTGGGTCCAGATGCAGAACACCTCCACCCAGGTTAAAGGGACCACCGTCAAGATCAACGATACAGCCCCAACCGGTGACCGGTATAACCTGAGTATCTGCGAGGTGCTCCAAGCCCCCTAATCAGAATCCAATCACGCTCACATTCGAAAACGCAAGCGGTTGGTTCGAAACGTCCAGGGCAATTGCGCCCTGCGTGTAGGTAGAATCGGTCGCCGTAACGACCAACTGGTTATCGTAATAGACGTTGATGTTCGAGCCCTGGAAGCTCAGGCGAAGATTATGGAGATTGGTATTAATCGAGAGCGGCGCGGATTGAGCGAGAACCGTGCTATTCGCGTCAATGTTCCATTGCCCGATCCGGAACAGCTTTAGTACTTGTTCCGCGGGATAAATCCAAACTCCGTAGCTGGCGCCAGTACTCGTGTTGAGCCTGCCTCGCAGCCCTCCTGGATAGTCGTTCGTTGACGAGAGCTGGAAGTTAGTAGCGACGGTGTAGTCGGTCCATGACTCGCTTCCCGCCCAGGACTGCGTGTGCCCACCCCCGTTATAGGTGTAGGTCTGGTTCGCAATCGACCAACCGGAGGCGAAGCCGAGCGGCGATATCGTCCAGTTTCCGGCGCCCGCGCTGAAATTGTCGCTGAAGAGCAGATTGCCCACCTGCATCGAAACCGGAATCTTCGCCGGGCTATTCGTTACGTCGGGCGAAGTGATGGTGACTGTGTCGGTGTAGGGACCTGTTGCCAGGCCGCTGGTGTTCGGCTGAACGGAAACGTTGGCGGGTGCGGAACCGCTCGAAGATCCGAGTCCGAGCCAGGCGGATGTGGCGCTAGCGGTCCAAGCGAGATTTCCGCTGCCGAGGTTCGTGACAGTGATGTTCTGCGGAGGCGGGTTTACTCCGATGGATCCGAAAAAGGTCAGGGATGATGGAGTTGCTGACAGGACGGCCGTCTTAACGGCGAGAGTAACTGGAATCACCAGGGGCGAGTTACTTGCGCCGGGAGCATAAATAGTCAGCGTCGCTGTATAGGCCCCCTCCGGCAATCCAGCCGGATTCGCCGAGACCGTGAGCATTCCTGGAGTAAGCGTGGAAGAGGCGGCGGCGGTCAGCCACGGCGCGCTGCTGGCGAAAGACCACGCGGTGCTGGCACCAGCAGCCGTGATATTTACAGTCTGGGCAGCGGGTACAGAACCGGGCAAAGCGCTAAATACCAGGCTCGATTGAGGGTCCAGCTTAACCTGGTTTTGAACCGCGCCAACCGTAATGTTCGAATACGAAATGGGCTGGCTGTCGGCATCCATACACACGAACCCGCTGGTATAGCTGGCGTCCGTGGCGGTCATAATAGCGGCGCCGTCCCACGAAACGGAGATGGAACTTCCGCTGAACGACATGCGGAGATCGTGGAAAGCGGTTGCGTCGAAGGAAAGGCGAGCCTGAGCCAGCGCCTTCAGCACCGCGCCGTTAACGTCCCACTGGCCCACCTGGTACAAGATCGCAAGACCCGAACCTGGGTAGAGCCAGACTGCATAACCGGCTCCCGTAGAAGGGTTGACGCGCGCACGAATTCCACCTGGCCAATTCGAAAGTGATGACAACTTGATATTGGCGTCCATTACATAATTCGACCAGGCGCTATTACCCGTACAGGATTGGCTCAGACCTGACCCGTTGTACGAGTAGACTCCGCTCGCGGTGCTCCAGCCTGCGCCCAGTCCCATGGGAGAAATAATCCAGCCATTCGCCGCGTGCGCGAAGTTTTCGTTTAGATCGCCCGAAAGCACCTGCAAGCTGACGGGAATCGAAATGGGAGAATTAGGGACACCGCTGGCACTAACGATGATGTTTCCGCTGTAGCTTCCAACGGACAATCCCGATGCACTCACCGATACGGCGATATTCCCGGGAGTCGAGCCCGAGGCCGGAGATGCGGAAAGCCAGGAAGAATTGCTGGAAATGCTGTAACTGAAGGTTCCGTATCCGCCGTTCAGGACAGACAGGCTCTGGGCCGGTGTCGGCTGGCCTGTAAGGGCGACGAAGTTGAAACTGGACGCCGACAGTACGATCGCCGGCGGCGGAGTTACAACTGTTAAAGCAACGCTAATTACCTGTGTCGTCGGAGCCGAACCCTGCGAAACGACGGTTACCGTGCCGTTGTAAGAGCCCCCAGCCAAGGATGATGAGTTCACCGAGACTTGCAGGCTGGCCGGCGTGACTCCGCTTGCGGGCGATACGCTGAGCCAGGCAGCGCTGGTCGAGGCCGTCCAAGGCAGTACGCCGCCCCCTCCCGCCGAGATCTGAACCGTTTGCGGCGCTGGACTAGGCGCACCGTAAGTTGCGCTGAATGAAAGCGACGAGGTTGATGTAGAGAGCGTGCCGGTATTGGCGTTCGGAGATGTAACCAGCACGCTTTGGAATGCGATCGGCTGGCTAAGACCTTCGAGAGCGATCAGCCCGCTCGGATAGGTGGAATCGGTGGCTGTAATCGTTGTCTTGCCGTCGTAACCAGCCTGGATCTGAGCCCCTTGAAACGTAAGGCTCAAATTGTGGACGTTCACTGTATCGAAAGAGGCCGCCGCCTGCCCAATCTGTGTGAGGGGCTGGTTAATATCCCAGGCAGACGCACGATACAGAACAATTTCGTTCAGCGCCGGGTAGGCCCAAAGCATGTAGCCTGCGCCCGTGCTCGGATTTACTCGCCCGCGAATACCGCCCGGCCAATCCAGTAGATTAGAGAGCTTGAACGCTGCATTCACGGTATAGTCGGTCCAGGCGGAGTTGCCCGCAAACAGTTGCGCATTACCGCTGCCGTTGTACTGCAGCATCTGATTCGCAATGGTCCAGTTAGAATTGCCACCAAGCGGCGAACTGATCCAACCCTGCAGTGCGTTGCCGGCAGTGAAGGTTGAGGATAGCAAGAGATTGGTGACGGTCAACGTCACCGAAACAGTTTGGGGGCCGTTGGGTGAACCGGGAGCAGTCAGGGTGATGCTGCCGGTGTAGTTTCCGGCCGCAAGCCCGGACGGATTCGCGGATACCGAGACTGTTTGGGGCGTGCTTCCCGATGTGGCGGAGAGAACCAGCCACGGCGCACTGGTGCTGGCGCTCCAAGTGAGTGTGGAACTGCCCTGGTTGTAAATAGCGGCCGTTTGGCTGGCTGAGTTGGAACCTCCCAGAAATGCCGCGAGAGTGAGATTCGCAGGTGTGACTACTAGAGCCGCGGGCGCGTCCGCCATCGATGTGCCGGGCATGTAAACGACATCCACCCAGTAGCTCGTCGAACCATAGTTGTTGGCCGGGAAGGTCGTCTGCGAACTATAAGCGTAAACTCCATTTGCGCCGTCGACGCCATTGCGCAAAAAATGAATAGGAGGGGTGTCCACGCCAGAGGTCGCGAAGCCCTCCGCGGTAGCGGAGTAATGTCCCGCCGGAGCATGGTAAGAAGCGATATACGTCGTGTTTGCACTGATTGCAACCGGGCTGCTGAAGTTCACTTGCTGCCACCCGGAAGTTGTTTCTCCCGTGAAGGTGGCAGTGGCCAGAAGAGTTCCTGTACTGCTCCACAGATCTCCAGTATGGGTTCCTGTGTTGGCGGCCGCCTTATAAAAGCGTATGCCGGTTATGTAACCAGCGTAGTCAGCGCGAAACTTGACGCCCACTTCGATAGCTCCGGAATCGCCGCTGTCCGCCGTCACTGGAGCCGCTGAGGCGTTGTATCCTTCGCAGGGGCAGTCATGCTCCATAACGTTAATCGTGACGCCGGGCGTAGGAGTCTCGATATTTCCGCTATCATCCACTGCGCGGCTTTGAATCGTCGTGTTGCCAACCACGCTCGGGGTCCAGGCGTAGCTCCATGTTTGCCGTCCGCTGGCCGGATGCCAGGTACTTCCGCCATCGCCCGACACTTCAACTCCCGCTACCACCCCGCCGCCCGCGTCGGCCGCAGTTCCCGTGATTGTTACAGAATTTCCAATCGTGACCGAGCCCCCCGAGGTGGGGGCGCTGATGGTAGAAGAAGGCGCTATTTTATCGGTCGAGGCCGCGGCGGCAAGCAGCCCGGGCTGCACGGTGGCCGGCTGAACGCCCATGTCGGCGAACAGATTGACTGTCGCCTGCTGCATGTTTCGATCTGGACTTAGATTGTCAAACCCGAACGGATTGTCATGATTATCGTCCAGGCCCCAGGACCATTGAACGGTTCCTGCGCCGAACACGAGTGCACCGCTGGATGCGCGGTACATCATCAAGTGATGTGTGGCTTTACCGGCTCCATAGGTAGCACCGAAATCGAGCAGAAGGTCGGCGGTAAGAGAGTACGTGGAGGTCGAGAGGGGAAAAGCTCCTGCTGGCCGCGAGCCGTTATCGACATCTTCATCCCATTCATAACCGAGGGTGCCGTTCGGCAGCGTATAGGTGGCATTCGGCGCAAGCGAGGCGATGGCCGTGTTACGCCAGAAGCGCATTTTGCCGTCAGCGGCGGGAACCTGAATAGAAAGACTCCCATTGTTATCGCTTCCTGGACCATTAACCATGAACAATGTCCCGGTAATCGCGTTTTCGGGGCGTCCGCCGTCTGCGGGCGGGCTGAAACTCGGATCGCGCCACGTACCCGTCCAGACCGGCGGATCCTGCGGGTCGATTTTCGCGAACGCGAGCGTCTCTTTGTAGCAGACCATCGTCCGGAAAGACGTGTTCGAGCCATCGATACTGTTTTCCCAGCGCGTTTTCCAAAAGACTTCATTGCCGGTGAAAAAGGCCATGTTGACGCCGGCATTGCGGGCCGTTTCCACGTTCGCACGCTGCGGCCCCGACCAGTATTCATCGTGGCCGGAAGCCATATATATTTTGTGGCCCTGAATGAGGCTGCCATTACGAGCGGCATCCACGCAGGTGAAGTAACTCACGTCATATCCGTTCGATTCGAGCCAGCGCACCATCGGGTACTCAGCGCCGAAGACCCAGGTGGCGCTTTCGTCGCCAAAACTCCTGGTGAAGAACGGGCGGTTGTAACTTACTTTGAACGCTCTGTTAGTGAGATCGAAAGAGCCTGTCGAAGGGCCGTAGAGGCTGCCGCCTCCGTAATAGTTATATGCCTGCCAGCTTTCGTCTCCGGTCTGAAACAGAATCGCCGAGCGGGCGGTATCATTGCGGACAATGAACACAATATGGCTGTCTCCGCCAGTGTCAGTCCGGATCAGATGCGCGAAATAGATCCCTGACGTGGCATTTGCGGGAACCTGCCATGAGCCCGATACAGTCCAGTTTCCGCAGTCCACCAGATTCGTAACGGGGTCGGTCAAGCACGCCGGTTGGGTTTGCGGGAGCGTCGCCGTAGGTTTGATGCTTGCGACCTTGCGGGCTCCCATGCCGCCGTAATAGCCCATTCGATAGATATTGATGGTGTACGCTCTGGCATCGGTCTTGATTTTGAAAGATACGGTGCCGCCCTGGTTGACGCTGATATCCGTGGCAAACCCCTGAATAGTGGAATCACCGGCATCCCCCGAACTGACGTCCCATTCGCTTTGCGGATTTCCGGGCAGGCAGTTCTCGGCGACGATTGCGTTTGCAGGGCTAGCGCATTGGCCCCGCATTTGCAAGGAGTATGCCGTACTGAGTAGCAGTACTAAGGCTAAACGGGCAGTAAGACGCCCCGCTTTCGATGCGGCGATCCAAGGCCGCCTTTTATCGGCAACGCAAGAGGCAATCTCGCAGACAGTTACATTCAGCGCGGGCAGTAGTGAAGTGTTGCCCGCGCCTTCAAAGGGCGCGCTTGTCACGTTGCGGCAAAGGCATGCCTAGGTCCTCTCGCGGCGCGAGCCGTTCTGCGCCCCTTGCCAGGCACTAAAAAGTTCATCTATCTGTGGAAATCCAAAGTACGTTGCAGTTTGCGGGATGAAGGTGGTGGCGGACGCGCGATGGAGATCCCGTCTCTCTATTTCCTCCCAAACATTCGTCTTTCGTCTTGCGTTTTCGCAATGAAACCGCATTGATTGCACCCGCGTGCCAGCGCTGAGGCCTAAGCGGCGCAGGCCAGGTCAACAAATTGTTTCGGTTCGCCACGCTTTGAAACAGGAGCATGCGCGTATCGGCTTTTTGGTCGCTGAAATGCTTTCTTTGTTTTCGACCATGAACGGAAGGCGGAACCAGCACGCGTGATTGCTCCCGACGTAGTACTCGGAGAGGGTGTTGTCATCTATCAGCGGGACCTAGTGAACCTATATGGCTGCCGGATCGGACCCGGTACCCGAATAGGCGCATTTGTAGAAATCCAGAGCGATGTAGAGATCGGGCGCAACTGTAAGATCTCAAGTCATTCATTTCTCTGCTCGGGAGTAACCATCGAAGATTTCGTATTTATCGGGCACGGCGTGATGTTCATTAACGACACCTACCCGAGTGCGGTCAATGCGGATGGAACTGTTCAAACGCCCGATAACTGGGCCTGCCTGACAACCAGGGTTCACAGAAATTCTTCTATCGGCAGCAATGCCACGATTCTTGGAGGCATCTCGATCGGCGAGCATGCGCTGATTGGGGCCGGCGCGGTGGTGAACCAGGACGTTCCGGACTATTCCATCGTCGCCGGAGTACCGGCCAGAACTATCGGGGATGTACGCGCACGGCGTCCTCGAAGCCAAAACGCGGCAGACTGACCAGATAAGGCGCTTTGGGGTCAAACAAATGTGCAACGTGTGTCTGATCGAATTTTACGAGGTGTTGAGTTGATACAGATTGGCGTGATTGGATACGGTTATTGGGGGCCGAACCTGGTCCGTAACTTTTTTGAGTGCCCGGCTACGCGCGTCCGCATGGTTGCAGACCTGAGCGCGGATCGCCTGGGAGCTGTAAATCGGCGTTATCCGGGGGTGGTTACGACGACCGATTACAAAGAAATGTTGCGTAACCCCGAAATCGACGCGGTCGCGATCTCGACCCCTGTCACCACCCACTTCGCACTCGCCCTGGAGGCGCTCGAGGCTGGGAAGCACGTTCTGGTTGAAAAACCCATGACCGCCAGCTCGGAGCAGGCAATGCGGCTGATAGAAGAAGCGGAGCGCCGGCACTTAGTGCTTATGGTGGATCATACGTTCGTCTACACAGGCGCTGTCCGTAAGATCCGGGAACTGATCGATAAAGGTTCCCTCGGTGAGCTTTATTACTACGATTCAACGCGAGTAAATCTGGGCTTATTCCAACATGATGTGGACGTCATCTGGGATCTTGCCGTCCACGATCTGTCGATTATGGAATATATTTTACCCGAGTTTCCGGTGGCGGTCTCGGCCACGGGAATCGGGCATGTGAATGGCGCGGCCGAGAACATCGCTTACGTGACCGCTTTCTATGAGAGCTCATTGATTGCGCATCTCAACGTCAACTGGCTATCGCCGGTGAAGGTTCGCAGAACGCTGCTCGGTGGAAGCAGGCAGATGATCGTTTACGACGACATGGAGAGCAGCGAGAAAGTAAAACTTTACGACAAGGGCATCACGGTGAAGAACGGGCCGGAGTCACTCTACAAATTGCTGGTCGGATATCGCTCGGGCGACATGTATTGTCCGCAGATCGATGTAACCGAGGCGCTCGGTATCGAGGCGCAGCATTTCGCGGAGTGCATTGAAACAGGCGGGACGCCGATCACCGATGGCTATGCCGGGCTACGCGTGGTGAGCATTCTTGAAGCTGCCACGCAATCCATGAAGGAGCGCGGCAAATCGATTTCATTGCCGGGCGGCGCCAGCCTTCGAAAGCTGTGCGCCTGAGATTGGAGACTTCGATGAGTGTTCCCTTTGTCGATCTGAAACGGCAATATCTGGGTATCAAGGACGAGATTCTGGAGGCCGTTGCCGGAGTGTTTGAGTCCACTCAGTTCGTGCTCGGAAAAGAAGTCGCAGCCTTTGAAGAGGAGTTTGCGGCCTATTGCGGCGTTCGCTACGGAGTTGCCGTGAATACCGGCACAAGCGCGTTGCATTTGGCGTTGCTGGCGGCGGGCGTCGGCCCCGGAGACGAAGTAATCACAGTACCTTTGACCTTTGTCGCAACGGCTGCCGCGATTGGCTATACCGGAGCGACGCCGGTCTTTGTGGACGTTGATCCCGTGACCTACACGATGGATCCGGCGGCCATTGAAGCGGCCATCACATCCCGCACCAAAGCAATTCTGCCGGTCCATCTGTATGGGCAACCGGCTGATATGGACCCGATTCTGGAGATCGGCCGGCATCACAATTTGCTGGTAATTGAGGATGCGGCGCAGGCCCACGGAGCGGAATATAAGGGCCGCCGCTGCGGCTCTATCGGCGATCTCGGTTGCTTTAGCTTCTATCCTGGAAAAAATCTGGGAGCCTATGGCGAAGGCGGAATGGTGACTACAGACAATCCCGAATTCGCCCGGAAAATTCGGATTCTCAGGGATTGGGGCGCGGAAACAAAGTACCAGCACGTTGTGAAGGGTTTCAATTATCGGATGGAGGGCGTGCAAGGCGCCATTTTGCGCGTCAAGCTTCGCTATCTCGAATCCTGGACCGAGGCTCGCCGCTCGCATGCCGCAGCCTACGCAGAGTTATTGCGCGAGGCGGGGATGTGCCTGCCGGTTGAACGCACCGGTAATCGCCACGTTTATCACGTTTTTGGCGTGCTGACTCCGCAGCGGGGGGAGTTCATCCGGTCGCTTGCTGAGCGCGGCGTTCAGACCGGCATCCACTATCCGTTACCCGTTCATCTGCTGCCGGCCTATTCCGAGTTGCATCACCAGTTGGGCGATTTCCCGGTAGCGGAACGGATCGCTTCCGAGGAAGTTTCGCTTCCCATGTTCCCGGAGCTGGCACAGGCCGAAATCGGCGAAGTCGCTGAGGCGGTTTTGGAATTTCAGAATGTCTATCAATATTGACGAGATTGACGAGCGCCCGCGTACGGTAACTGCTGTGCACGGGGCCCGAAAGGTGATTGCCGATCCGGCTTTTGAAATCGGCTTGTCCCAGCACCTGGCGGAAGTATATCCGCGGGCGGCGCTTGTCGAGCAATATGCACGTTTCCTGAACAGCGACGGCGAATTGGACCACCTAATGCGGCGCGCCATCTGGAGAGCGGTTGCCCGCAGATTCGGGAACGGAGTTCGCATTGGTTGTGGCGTCGGGTTTAAGCATCTGGAGACGTTCGAGATTGGCGAGGGCGTGTTTATCGGCGCGCAATCCTATCTGCAGGGCCGCTTCGATGGCACGACCAGAATTGGGAACCATGTCTGGATTGGGCCGCAGGCCTATTTCGACGCGCGGCATCTGATTTTGGAAGATTACGTCGGGTGGGGCCCGGGGGCGAAAGTTCTTGGTTCCGCGCATACCGGAACGCCCGTCGATCGGCCCATCATTGAAACCGATCTGGAGATTCGCCCGGTGCACGTCGAAGCTTGGGCCGATATCGGCACGGGCGCCATCCTGCTACCCGGAGTAACGGTCGGGAAAGGGAGCATCGTAGGAGCCGGAGCGGTAGTGACTCGGGATGTTGCTCCGTTTTCGATTTGCGCCGGGGTGCCGGCGCGCTTTGTTCGCTGGCGGGATGGCTACCAACCGGACGAGAGTGATTACCAAGGATGCAAGGAGAATACATGAATTATCAACGCGCGCTGGTGACGGGCGGCGCCGGACTGGTTGGATCGCATATTGTCGACCTGCTAATCACCGAAGGCGTGGAGGAAATCGTGATCTTGGACGATTTCACGCGCGGGCGGCGCGAGAATCTCGCGGCGGCGGCGGAGCGCGGAAACGTCCAGATCGTCGAGGGAGATATTCGCGATTGCGCTTTGTTGCGCGAACAGATGCAGGGTATCGATGTCGTGTTCCACCAGGCGGCCATTCGCATCACCCAGTGCGCCGAAACCCCCCGGCTTGCGCTGGAGGTCCTGGCGGACGGTACTTTCAATGTGCTCGAAGCCGCAGTTGCCGCGGGTGTGAAAAAGGTGGTCGCCGCCTCGTCGGCCTCGGTTTATGGACTGGCTGAAGAGTTCCCAACAGCGGAATCGCATCACGGCTACGATAATCGGACGATTTACGGCGCCGCCAAGCTTTTTAACGAGGGACTGCTGCGCAGCTTTCACGACATGTATGGCATGGACTACGTCGGCTTGCGCTATTTCAATGTATACGGGCCGCGCATGGACATCTACGGCGTCTACACGGAGGTGCTGATTCGCTGGATGGAACGCCTGGCGGACGGCAAGCCCTGTCTGATACTCGGGGATGGGACCCAAACCATGGATTTCGTGTTTATCGAGGATGTAGCCCGCGCAAATATCCTGGCCGCAAAATGCGCCGCCACCGATGAGGTCTTCAATGTCGCCAGCGGAGTCGAAACCAGCCTGAATGAGCTTGCGGCCGCGCTGGGCCGCGTCATGGGCGTCAGTTTGCCGGCAGAGTACGGGCCTGCACGGAAAGTGAATCCCGTATCGCGGCGTCTGGCGGATACCCGCAAGGCGGAGCAGGCGCTGGGTTTTCGAGCTGCGGTTTCGCTCGAGCAGGGACTCGAGCGGCTGGTCGAGTGGTGGCAGGCAAGCAAAAGCGCCGATCTGCTGGCGTGCGCGTCGTAAAAGCTATGTCTCGTAAACTCTGGCCTGGTAAAAAGGAGATCGCTTGATTCCCATTGCAAAGCCCTCCATCGACGAGCGCGAAGCAGACGCCGCCCGGCGGGTGATTCTGTCCGGATGGATCACGCAAGGGCCCGAAGTGGCTGCCTTTGAGCGCGAATTTGCGGAGTGTGTGGGCGCCGAATACGCGTGTGCCGTTTCCAATTGCACTACCGCCTTGCACCTGGCGCTGCTGGCGGCGGGCGTGGGACCTGGCGACGAGGTCATTACGGTCAGCCACTCCTTCATCGCGACGGCCAATAGTATTCGCTACTGCGGAGCCCTTCCTGTATTCGTCGACATCCATCCTGATACCTACAACATCGATCCGAAACAGGTGGAAGCCGCCATCACGCCTGCTACACGCGCCATTCTGTGCGTTCATCAGATGGGCATGCCCTGCGACCTGGCACAACTTGTTGCGATCGCGGCGAAACACGGGATTCCTCTGGTTGAAGACGCAGCTTGCGCCATTGGCAGCGAGATTCTTTGGAACGGGAATTGGGAGAGAATCGGGAAGCCGCACGGAGATGTAGCGTGTTTCTCATTTCATCCGAGGAAGGTTATCTCTACTGGAGATGGCGGGATGATCACAACCAGGCACAAAACCTGGAACGATCGCTTCCGGCTATGGCGCCAGCACGGCATGTCTGTATCCGATACAGTACGCCACTCTTCGGCTGAAGTTGTCTTTGAGTCCTACCCGGAAGTCGGCTTCAATTACCGCATGACCGATATCCAGGCGGCAGTTGGCCGGGAACAGTTGAAGCGGCTTCCGGAGATTATTCGCCGCCGGCGCGAACTGGCATCGACGTACCGGGAAGCACTTTCGGACATCCCGGAACTAAAGCTGCCGTTCGAACCATCCTGGGCCCGCAGTAACTGGCAGAGCTTCTGCATGAGATTGCCGGAGGGCTGCAATCAGAGGCAAGTGATGCAAGCGCTGCTCGACCGCGGCATTGCAACCCGGCGCGGAATGATGTGCTCCCATCGGGAGCCGGCCTACCAAAAGGAGCCCTGGCGCTCCGTGGGGGCGCTCGCCGCCAGCGAGCAGGCCCAGCAGACGGCAGTCATTCTGCCGCTTTACCCACAGATGAGCGCAGCGGACCAGGAAGCCGTTACGGAAGCAATTCGTTGCCTCCTCGTACCTGAATGCGTTTGCTGATTTAGCGCATGGTTGTCAAGCGGGATCGCGCCGCATAGATCGCCGCGAACAGCGCGAAGAGCAGCAGCGCAATACCGCTGCCGATTAAGGAAATAGAAAACAGTACAGATTTATGCTTACTGATCCGACTGGCATCGGGACGCGCATTAATCGTGATGTCACTGCCTTCGGGGGACGCGGCCGAGACTCCGGTCAGGCGCATGTCAGCCGCGGCGTTGCCATCGTTTGAAACGATAACTTTGGCGATAATCCCGTTGTGGATTACATTCCTGTTCGGGCCCCAAAGGATACAGATGGCCTGACCCTTTGAGTTGGAGCAGGTAATTTGCTTTTTCGCTGCGAGGGCCTGTGTCCCGGTTCAACCTGCACATGCGCCGCTGCGCTGTCAAGCTGCACTGTCCATTCGAGTGCGGCGGGTTCAGCCCCCGGTTGGGCAAGCATCTGGATGACAGCGATGGCGCGCCCGGTTTCCTGGATTGCTGGCGACAATTCGACGGAAACCGTTTGCGCGGCCAGCAGCGCCGGTGCGAGCAATAGTAGCCACGCTGCCTGTTTGCATGCTGAGTAATCGATGCACTTTCCCGCCCAGGTCCGAGACTTCCCTTACACGCGCGGGAATACTGCGACGGTCTTGTTTATATTCCCACTTTCTCGGAATCAGCGCCGCCGCGCCTCGAGTGGATGGCCGGATTCTAAGCCCAAACGCAAGAATTCGATCTGGTGAGTCACGTGCTTTAGTGACAGCTCCGATACATTACTCCAGTGCGTAAGCCGGCATGTTGAACAAGCCCCTACTATTCCCGCAATACGAGCTGATGTCCGAGTCGAGTGCTGGCACTATCCCCTGCCAGCCCGGCTCGAAGCCACCCTGTATATCATGCGGGCTCGTTACCCGGGTCCGATATGGTGAACGTACTCAGCATTGATGTCGAGGATTACTTTCATCCGAGTGAACTTGGCGGCAATGTGAACAGTTGGAGGGCATACCCACCGAGGGTCGATATTGGTCTGTGTTTTCTATTGGATCTGTTAGCAGCCCGTAGAGTGCGAGCTACTTTTTTCGTTTTGGGTTGGGTTGCCATGCGCCATGCACATCTGATTCGGAGGATTGCCGAAGCGGGCCATGAGATCGGATGTCATAGTCACACCCATCGGCTAGTGTATAGCCTGACACCAGATGAATTTCAGCGTGATACGGTCGAGGCCGTCAAAGCGATTCAAGATGCCACCGGGGTAATTCCGCGTATGTATCGGGCTCCCAGTTATTCGGTCACTTCGAACAGCTTATGGGCGCTCGAGATCCTGGCGTCCTGCGGCTTTACTCACGATTCAAGCATTTATCCCATTGTTCATGACCGTTACGGCATTCCAGGATTTCCTCGCCATGCCTCCTACATTTCAACCCCATCCGGCGAAATATTGGAGATCCCGGTCGCCACGGTTAAACTTGGGCGCCGAGTGGTGCCGGTCGGCGGCGGCGCGTATATGCGCCTTTTTCCGTATCGTTATATGGCAGCAGGCCTTCGGCGCATCAACCGTCAAGAGAAACAGCCGGCCTGTCTGTATCTTCATCCGTGGGAACTCGATCCGGAACAGCCGCGCCTTACCAAGCAGATGATCTCACGTCTGCGAACCTACACCGGCCTGCAAGGCATGCGCGCCAAAATGAATCGCCTGCTGGACGACTTTAAGTTTTCCGCCTTAACGGACGTCTTTCCGCTACCGGACCCGGCGCAGATACCTGAAATGGAACTGCTCGAGGCGGTCGCCACAACAGCATCCTATTCACCGTACTCACGCGGGAGATCGGTTCCCCGTAAAATCCGTCTCCTACTGCCGCGCCGATGTAACGGGAACGTGCGATTGAACGGGCACGATAACCGAGGCGTCCACACTCCGCCGTCGCGCGGAAATCTATACCGGAAATAGGGACAACTTCTTGACGATTTGCATTTCCCTTGATCCCGATATGGGTCCGCTGTCCGTCTAAGTGACTTTTTGAGGAACTGAAGGCCGGATCTGCGCCTTTAGCAACTGCGGATCGTGCGGGCAAACACCCGGCCGACTTTGGCCTCTTCCTTGCTTCTTACCAAAGCGTCAACAACATGTTGACGTAGACCTATTCCTGATCGTGGATTTATACAAGAATGCCTGCGGCCATCAAAGCACAACCTACCTCTTCTAAGCTGCCTCCGCTCTCCATCGCAAGAATGCTGTGGAAGCGGCGTTGGCTTGCCCTTACTTGCTGGGTGTTTGCTTCCGTGCTCTCGGCCGGCATCGTCCGGATGCTTCCCTCCAGTTACCAGTCACAGGCAATCGTACTGGTCGATTCTCAAAAGATTCCCGAAAATTTCGTCACCTCGACCGTAAATGGGGATGTCGCCGACCGCTTAGCTCTGATCAGCCAGGACATCATGAGTAGCTCGCGCCTGCTGGAAATCATCAAAGCGTACGATCTTTATGAAAAAGAAAGACAGACCCATACACAGGACGAGATTCTGCTGCGGATGCACAGCGATATCTCGATCAGCGTTGAGAAGAGCTGGACCGGGGGCCGGATGCAGGCCTTTCGGCTAGGGTACCAAGGTCGGGATCCTAAGGTGGTAACGGAAGTTACAAATCGGCTTGCCGGTCTCTATGTGGCCGAGAACGAACGCTCGCGTGAGTCGCAGGCCGAAGGAACAGTTACGTTTTTGCGGAGGCAGTTAGCAGAAAGCAAGAAGAGTTTGGACGCACAGGAAACGAAGGTGACTCAGTTCAAGCAGGAGCACAACGGTACTCTCCCACAACAGGAGAATTCGCTGCTCAGCTCGTTGAGCAGCTTGCGCGTCGAGCTCCAGGGCGTGCAAGACGGAATGAATCGGGCTCAGGAGAATAAGGTATCGCTCGAAGCTGCGTTATCGGCCGCCGAGTCATCCGAAGCAGGGCTTGAACCGAGCCTACGGCCAGGTCCCAAAGGTTCTGCCGCGCGCGGAACAGAATGGAGCGACGCCCCGAAGACTCAATCTGACGTTTTGGAAGAGCAGCTTCGCGCACTGCGGCTGCGATATACGGACGACTTTCCGGAAGTGCAAGCGAAGGAGCGGGAGATTCGGGAAGCCAAGCGGCAGGAATCGGAAGAAGCGGCAAGACTCGGGCGTTTCCTTACGGCTCGCGCGTCAGGCTCGGATGCGAGCGCGCAAGACCGAGCGGCAGAAGACCAGGCGGCGCTTCCGATCACGCCGGAGATCCTGCGGGCCAGAGAGCGTATCAGCAGCCTGCGAGGGCAACTTGGTGTCATAAAGCGTCAGATCGGATCGCTCGAGAAGCGGCGTCAGGACCTGTCTGCCGAGATCGGGGATTACGAGGCGCGGATAAACAAGCTTCCACTTGTAGAGCAGGAGATGGCAGCGTTGAAACGCGACTACGATGAATCGGCTAACAATTACAATTCGCTGCTGCAAAAGGAACTGGCCGCCGACATGGCAACCGATATGGAGCGCTCAAACAATTCAGAGCGGTTTACGGTGATCGATCCGGCTCGCATTCCGCAGAAGCCGGTGAAACCCAGGCGGGCAGTTCTGGCAGGCGCGGGCAGCCTTGCGGGACTGGCGCTTGGATTGATCCTCGGTTTCGGCTTAGAGTTTCGGAAGCAAACTTTTCTGGGTGAATGGGAATTACCGCCGGGGATCGTGGTACTCGGACGAGTTCCGCAGATCAAGCTGCTGGCTTCGTCTGCGACGGTTACGACGCCACTGCTCGTCATAGCGTGTCTCGCCCTGCTTTATCCGGTGGTCTAGCGCCTTATGGGAGACAACCCTTCTATGTATTTGCAGCATTTTGGTCTTGAAAAGGGCCCGTTCTCATTAACACCGGATCCGCGCTTCCTATTTCTGACTGCAAAGCATCGCGAGGCCCTGGCGGCCCTGCTGTTCGCCGTCACAGAGCGGAAAGGATTTATGGTCATGACCGGGGATGCAGGCACCGGTAAAACCACGCTGGTCAGAAAACTCCTTCTTTCAATTCCCATAACGTGTGCGCAATTCAGCGTGATTGTGAATCCGGCACTCAATCGTTCCGAGTTCCTGGAAAGCGTGTTGATGGACTTCGGCGTAGAGAGTGTTCCGGAAAGCAAAGCAATGCGCCTGAGCATATTGAAGAAGTTTTTATTGCGTGCTCACGGTGAAGGTAAGACCTCCGTCCTAGTGATAGACGAAGCGCATCTGCTTACTGCCGAACTGACCGATGAGATCCGTCTGCTCTCCAATTTCGAGACTTCCGAACAAAAGCTCCTGCAGATCATTCTGGCCGGCCAGAATGAACTCAATGCAGTTCTGAATCTGGAGTCGATGCGGCAGGTGAAACAGCGGGTTGCCATACGGATGCACATCGAGCCGCTGCCAGCGCCTGAAGTAAAGCGTTATCTCCAGACCAGATGGATGCGGGCTTCGGGCCGCCATCCACTGCCTTTTTCCGATGATGCAATCGAATTGGTGGCACGCGCCTCTAACGGCATCCCGCGCGTAATCAATGTCATCTGCGATGCCGGCCTGGTCAATGCGTATGGTGCCGGGGCGGCCGTGATTGGTCCCCGGCAGATCCAGGAGGTACTCGCCGATCTGCAGATCGCGCCTGTGACCCGACCGGCATTGCTCGATGTGGCGCGCACGCCGGCTGCGCCGAAAGCTAAAATCCCGGTCGCGGCGAATAGACCGGAATCGGCCGCTGCAGGGTTGAAATCGTTGGAACGATATCTTCCGGTAAAGAAGACTCCCATGATATTTAGAATTGCGAGCTGGTTTGGTGCAACCCAAACCGCAACCAAATGAGTAAATTTTTCGACGCGATCAAAAGAGACAACGTCCTCGATCTGAGTGAGATGTGTGATGCGGAAACCGAAGTTATCCAGGGTCTGCATGAGCCGCTTCGGGCGGCGCTGAGCGTAGTGGAAGCGGGCACGCCTCCTCAGCCGCCGGCGCGCGTTGACCGGCTTCGCGTTTCGGCGCTCTCGCCGCTCTTTCCCTTCGATGACGTCCATTACGCGGCCGCCGAGCAATATCGAATTATCCGGACTAAAATTCTTCATCATCCTAAAAAGCCGCGGCTGATCATTACTTCGAGTGCGTGCAGCGGGGATGGCAAGACCGTAACTTCGATCAATATCGCCGCATCGCTTGCGCTGAAAGAAGAGTTCCCGGTCCTCCTGGTAGACGCAGATCTGCGCCGGCCCCGAGTTGCAGAGGCGCTCGGCCTTCCCGCCGGGCCTGGGTTGACGGAAGTGCTATCCGGCACATTGGATTTCGGAGCTGCTTTGATACAAGCCGAGCAATTTCCCAACTTGTCGATTCTCACTTCCGGAGAGGCTGGCGAAAACCCGGCTGAATTGCTGGACTCCGATCGGTTTCGGACGTTTATCGAAGAGGTACGAAGCCGGTTCGCCATGGTGATCTTTGATGCTACTCCGGTAGCAACCGTGACCGATTATGAACTCCTGCAGCACGTGTGCGATGGGGTCATCATGGTGATCCGGCCCGAACATACCGAGCGCGGCCGCTGTACAAAGGGCCTCGAATCGATGCCAAAAGAGAAACTCCTGGGCGTGGTGCTCAATTGCGTGGAGGATTGGTGGCTTTGGAAAACACCCGCATACGATTACTATCGGAAAATTTCCGCGACGCGCGCCGTGCCGCTCTAGAACGACTGCCGCAAATTCGAACTCAGGAAAAAAGCGGGAAAAGGCAAAAGAAGAGCGATGTATCCAAATTTAAAGTTCCAGATATGGCGTTCCGGCCTGCGCCAGAATCGGCTTGCCCAGATCTTGGACCTGGATGAGACCACGCTGAGCCGCATCGTCAACGGGTTTCGCAAACCCGGCCCGGAAATCAAGGCAAAGATTGCAGCCGCGCTGCGCAGTGAAGAGGGCTGGTTGTTTGAGGAAGTGGTATCGGAGCGCGAACCGGACTATCCTGCGCTGAGAAGCATTGTTCCGCCTTCGGAAACCTGAGCTCTACGACGCCAGACTTGATCGATTGAGCAAGATGTCGCGATAGACATCCTGATATCGCCGCGCCATCGTGCCCGCCGAAAATTGTTCGGATGCCCATTGCTGCCCTTGCAGGGCCAGTTCGGAGCGCAGCGCGGGATCCGAAAGAAGTTGCGAAATAGCCTGTTTCAGCGCTTCTGGACTACCCGGTTCTACAAGCAGCCCTGTTTCCCCGTGCTTTACTAATTTCGGGATATCTCCCACTCGCGAAGCAATGACTGGCCGCCCCGCAACCATCGCCTCGATCAAAGTCATTGGCATTCCTTCACTCAGCGAGGGCAGGACCAGGATATCGATCGAAGCGTATACGGCCGGCATATCACGTTGCTTTCCCGCAAAAATAACTCGGCTGTCGAGGCCGAGCATAGAAACCATCCGGTTCAGCGCCTGCCGTTCCGGACCGTCTCCGACAAAAAGAAACTGGATATTCGGAAATTCCATCAATAGCTCTCGCGCAGCTTCGAGCAGGTATCGATGGCCTTTAACAGGGATTAGTCGGCCAACGATGCCAATGGTTACTTGATCAGTGGGCACCTCCAGGCCGCGCTGTGCCTGATCGATACGGAACGGGGCCAGATCAATGCCGTTGGCAACGGTGATCAGCTTCTTTGCGTTCAGACCGCAACGAAGGAGAGATGCTTCAATAGCAGCAGACACAGATACCACTTTTTGAAAACCTCTAAGAACCAGCCGGTCAAGGGAGTGATACGCCCGCAGCGCCACACTTCTGTCCGGCCAGGCCATGTGGCAAGTCGCCACCAGAGGCACGCGAACCGGCGCGGCTGCAAGCAGTCCGTAAACATTCGCCTTACAACCGTGTGTATGTACCAGGTCTATACCGTGTTTGTAGATGATGTTCTTTATCTCCTGTATGGAACTCATATCGACTCGCCGCCGGCATGCGATTATCTCGGTCGTCAAATGATTTTCCTCGGCGCGCTCGGCAATTTCTGTATTTGGGTTCCGGGCGTTTCGAAATACGCCGATTACGTTGCGGGAGCCACCCGCCTCGAGCGACTTAGCCAAATTCAAGAGCATGCTCTCGGCCCCATAGAAACCCGCGCTGCTGATCAGATGAAGAATTCGGAGCGGTTGTTGGGAGCACTCAGAATTGGGCAGCGGCTCCTTTCGCGATCCGGCCACCCGCCACAGCGCCCGGTACCGCTCATCGCCAATGGCAATTCTGACAATCCTCTTGGCGGTGCACTTCAGTTTCGAGAGGTGGTTCGCTTTCCCGGGCGAATTCAATAGGCCTTCAAAAGCGTTTGCAGAGAGGGTGCGAGTCATCATCAAGCGCCCGGTAAGACAAACTCCTGACCGGAGCACTGGACCAATGTGGGGTTCAGAGGTGTAGACGTTCCGGTATCCCGCGGCCGCGCACATCTGCAAAACACGATTGTTCCATCTGCCGTGCGGTACCGACATTGCTTCAACAGGGGCGCCCAGCAGATTTTCCAGAATTCGCTTCGATTGAAACAACTCGTGGTAGAGTTCCGACGGCGAGCACGCCGTCAGCATCTTGTGAGACCAGCCGTGTGCGTATACCTGGTGCCCGAGCGAAATCAACTCTCGTAACTGCCGCGCGCTCATGTATGCCGGTTGCTTGTCGATCCATGCGGCGGTAGCGCAGAATGCGGCCTTGATGCCGTACTTCTGAAGCTGGGGTAGCGCGTGTTCGTAATGGGAGACGTGTCCGTCATCGAATGTGACCGAAACGGCCCGGGTCGCCGCCCGCGCGTTCGTCCCAAGCTCAGCGATAACTTTGAGATGAGATGCGAGCTGCTTCGACGTAACACTGTAGATGTACGAAGCTTCGTCGGGCCCGATTTCGTGATACGCGATGACCACTGCGAATTGCTTCCTCCAACAGACTGTGATTTGAATACGTGGCGAATAAAAGCACGCCTCCAGCCAAAGCCGCGCGTTCTACACACCAGATATCATCTGGCGGCCCGGTGAGCGCCGCCTCATCTCCGGGTCACGGAAATAAAAAGCTCATTCCCCGGAATCGCAGGAATTTTCATTGATATCGTTATGAACAATTCCTTGTGCTGATCTAACGATTTTTGCTTTGAGATACTACCTCGCGCATAAGATGGGGGTACCCCGTGGTATCCCCGATGCACAAATTTCGGACTCTGTCCCGAAGTCCTGGCAGTTCTACAACTCTTCGTCAATAAAAGCACTAGGCAGCAACAAGGCAGCAGTGTATACTGGTCGAGAACTTCCGCTGGTACTGATCGGACAGTACTGATTTCAACCTCCTCACTTAATGGGGGTTTTCGAATGAGAGTGTTTGTCCTTAGAGCAGAGTGAAACCTTGGTAAGTAGAGTTAGTTTTTCAGATGATGTGCATGCGTGCTCTCGATTGAGCACGCTTATGGCCGGAGTTCGTCCAGCGTTCCGGCGGCCCAGCCATGCCGGTACGGGACAACCATACATCGGTTGTTGGGTGTCGCCGATCAGTGCGACTTACTTCAACCGCCCTACCAGATCAGGCAGGTGCGCTCATGACTTGTTCGAAACGATTGATCCGGTGCTACGCTCCCGCTCGCTTGCGCGGAGCCGATTCCATGTTCCGGGGAGCCGGACCAGGTCATTCAACCGATCCAGAGGCGAATCGCGCCAGCGCGCCAAAGGGCGTCCTGGCGCCCGCGCCCCATCGAACCGCACACACGGATCCGTAGATTTCTTAGTTCCCGCCGAAAATCTCCCGAAGTACCGCGCGAATCACGTTTCAGCACTTGACGTGTATTCGTTGAGAATCCTGCTGCGTGACGTTCACTTTGCTGTTGCAGTGATCTGACGCCGCAAGACTAACGCATGGGGCTTGGCCCTTTCGGTTGTTCAACTTACGTTCCGTTTGCGAAGCACGCCAACGGAACGTGTAACCACCAGTTTTAGCGAAAAATATTTCTCCTTTAAGTCGAGAGGATCTCCACGCTCCTTCGCCTTGAATGGAGGACACCTAGTCTCTTTGTCTTTTTTAGACCGAATAGGAGGTCGAATGTCGAAATCCAAATGGAAATCATGTTTCTTGCCCAGTTGCGGAGCAAGATCCATACCGAGCGTCTGTTTCATGTCGCTCTTACTGGGAACTGCTGTTTCAGTTGCTTCCGCGCAACAAGTTTCGTTATCGCTCGCTTCCGGCAGCACGACGCCGGGCGGAAGTGTCACGGTGAATCTCGCGCTGGCGAACTCAGGCGGAAGCCAGCCAGCCGCCGTTCAATGGAGTATGACCTACTCAGCCGCGGATATCAGCGGCGTTACTGTCGTGGATGGATCCGCCGCCACCGCGGCGTCCAAAACGGTGGTTTGCAATAGCACGTCCGGCAGCGCAATATGCATTGTGTCGGGCCTGAATGACAACGCGATCGCATCGGGCGCGCTTGCCAGCATCACCTTTAATGTCGCCTCGAGCCCGAAGGATTCTTCTGTACCGGTGCAGCTCGCGGGTCTTGCCGCCTCGGCGGCCGATGGCAGCGGTGTTGCCGCGGCCGGGAGCGGAGGAACCATCGCCATCAATAAGTCTGCACCGCTGGCGCTTAGCGCGCTTTCCTGCACGCCGGGAAACGTTGCGACTCCCGGCTCGGCCGCTTGCACCATTTCTTTGAACGGGAGCGCAACCGGAAACGGGTTTCCCGTCACTGTGCAGAGCAATAATTCGAATGTAACTGTTCCGTCGGCCGTTACCGTGTCCTCCGGCCAGTCGAGTGCCGGGTTCAGCGCCAAGGCCGCCAGTGTTTCCAGCACTCAAAATGCCGTTCTGACCGCTGCAGCAGCAGGTGTGAGTAAGACCTTCACTCTTGCGCTCTCGCCAACCGGACCGGCGCCGGTTTTGATCTCGTCTTTAACATGCAATCCCAGCAGTATTTATTCGGGAGGGACTTCGTCCTGTACCGCGGTGCTGGTAAACGCATCGAGTTCGAGTACGGCCATTTCGCTCAGCAGCAATAACAAATTGATGGATGTACCCTCCAGCGTTTCTGTTCCGGCTGGCTCTTTATCGGCAGGGTTCAACGCAAGAGCCGCTACCATCAGCAGCACACAAACGGCAGTTATCACGGCGACGGGTCCGAACAATTCGCAAACGTTTACTGAAAATCTGCTCGCCGGTTCAGCGCCAGCGGGCAACCTGTCTATTTGGAGCCCCAAGACAGTACCGGGGACCATCACGGATTCCGACGCCAATGCGGTTGAACTCGGACTGCAATTCACTTCCGATGTGGCCGGCACTGTCACGGGCGTCCGGTTCTACAAAGGTCCGCAGAACACCGGAACGCACCTCGGGCATTTGTGGACCAGCGGTGGCACCTTACTTGCCAGTGTGACTTTCACGAATGAGACCCCAACAGGATGGCAGCAGGCGAACTTCGCGAAACCGGTCGCGATTCAGGCTCATACGACTTATGTCGTTTCCTACTACTGCCCAGCGAGCCATTACTCGTCCGACAACTGGTTCTTCCAGAACTCGGCCGTGAACAACCCTCCGCTCCACGCGCTGCAAAACAGCTCGAGTACTCCGAACGGGCTGTACGTATATGGCCAAAGTGGCTTCCCGAATCAGACCTGGGATGCCTCGAATTACTGGGTGGACGTGGTGTTTACCCCGGCTCAGTAGAAAGGACTAGAAATGCAGATATTCAAGAACGAAAAGGATGGATTCTCAATGTTTAATATGATCAGGCAAGCTGCACTTCTGCCGATCTTCGTCGCCGCTTTCAGCTCGCTGGGATTGACACAAACCGCGCCGCCCGCGATCTTTTACTCGGACCTCCAAAGCGGGCCCAACAGCGGCGGTGAGAACAATAACGGAGCGTACGTCACCGTTTACGGCAAACGCTTTGGCGCCTCTCAAGGCAGCTCGTATGTAACCGTCGGCAAAGGAAAGGCGGTGAATTACAAAGTCTGGAGCGACACAAAGGTCAGCTTTCAACTCGGCGCGAGTGCTTCGACAGGCAACATCACGGTTAGCACTGGGAACGGTACTTCTAACGGTGTGCCATTCACCGTACGCGCGGGCAACATTTACTTTGTCGCCACTAATGGAAACGATGGCAACAACGGGAGCTTCACCTCGCCCTGGCAAACGATCGTACAGGCGAAGAACTCTATTGCTCCCGGCGACATCGCTTACGTTATGAATGGAGTGACGCAAACGTCTGTCGATAACTACAACGCGGACGTTTCGATTCAGAGCGCGGGTACGGCTGCGAGTCCGTTGGCCCTAATTGCCTACCCGGGTGCAACAGTCACGATTGGGACGAGCTCAGCACAATACGGTCTGCGGACGCCTGCCATTTCCGGCGCAAAAGACTATTGGGTGCTTGGCGGCTTCAACTTCCGGGGACTCGCCGCAATAGATCTGGTAAATGTAACGGGATGGCGAATCGTGGGCAATGACTTTGCATGCCCTAACGGTGCTGGAGAAAGTGCCTGCTTCCACACGGATACCACGACGAATCTGGCATTCTATGGGAACTACGTCCACGACGTCGGCGATGCGGCCGGAGCGATCGATAAGTATTATCACGGCGTTTACTTCACGACCAACTCGAATCACATCGACGCCGGCTGGAACACGGTCGTTCCCAACCCAAACCATTCCACCACGAGCGGCGGCTGCCGGGCCATCCAATTCTATTCAACCGGTGGCTCTGACCAATTCGACCTTCACGTCCACGACAACTTAATCCACGACGCGATCTGCGACGGCATCAATTTCTCGACCGTCAATCCTAACAATGGAACGGTCGAGGCATATAACAACGTGATCTATCACGTCGGAACCGGTCCGGATCCCTACGACGGCAGCTCCAATTACGCCTGCATTGCAGTGAATAGCGGTGGGAGCAGTCCATCGACTCCTGCCCATATCTACAACAACACCATGTACGACTGCGGCAGTCGCGGAACGGGCGCCGCCGGAGCACTGGCAATCGGGATCCCAACAAATCTGCAAAACAATATCATCCGGTTGACCGGAAGCGAGACCTACCTGGCATCGTCATGGGGTGCAAGCTGCTCGGTCATTTCTGGTAACGCTAATCTTTGGTACGGTGGCGGGGCTCCTGTTTCCTGCACGAGTGCGAGCGTGACTACCGACCCATTGTTCGTAAACCTAGGTAGCAACGATCTCCACCTTCAGGCCTCAAGTCCAGCCAAGGACAAAGGCGTAACGATTAGCAATCTGACCACGGATTTCGACGGGATTCATCGCCCTCAAGGCTCCGCTTATGACATTGGCGCATATGAATATTTCCAAGGCTCCGGTTCCACTGCAAAGCCTTGCGATTTAAACGCTGATGGTGTTGTAGATGCGCAGGACGTACAGATTGCAGTCAACCAGGCTACCGGAAGCAGTACATGTGGTTCAGCGGACCTACAGCAAAATGGAACTTGCAATGTGATCGACGTCCAAAGAGTAGTCAACGCATCGCTGGGACAGTCTTGTCGAACTGGCCCGTGACCTGGTAGACAGGCTCGGGCTCGCTGCTGGGCCGAGTGGGTTATCGGCCCAGCAGCGATTGACGAACGGGGAATATCGGCGCCGGGAGAACACTGAAACTTTGGCAGCGATTCCGAAAATTGGGCATTTTTTGACGAATCATGTCTGCTTTACCCATGCCCCTACATATTTTCAAGCCGAAGCCGTTTGGATACGTTCGTGCAAATGATGAATGTTTAGTGCGTCGGCGACGTTTCGCTTGGGCAGCATACAGAGTCCTGTGTGTACCAGATTTGACTGTCACGAACGACGTCTCCCGCGCAGGTCTTCATGAAACACTGGTCCATCATTATTCCGACGCTGAATGAGCAAGAGAATCTTGCACGTTGTCTCGAATCCTTGCGCGCATTGGCTTTTCCTCATGACGGATTTGAAGTGCTCGTGGTTGACAATGGCTCCGCCGACGCAACAATCGCGATCGCAAACTCATACGCGGAGACCCTGAATCTCCGGGTGCTTTCGGTTCCGAAAGTGCCGGTTGGAGCCGTTCGAAATTCCGGAGCCCGCATTGCGGAAGGCGGTCTTTTTGCATTTTTGGACGCCGATTGCATCGTAGAGATCCCTTGGCTTCAAAGCGCCACGGAAGTATTGAATGAGCACCCCGCGGCAATCGTGGGCGCTCACTACGCCATGCCTTCAGATGCCGGTTGGGCCGCTCGGCTCTGGCATCGCCGCTTTTGTGCAGGCCGCTGCGGCGATGTTCCCTACATCCCAGGCGGCAATTTGGTCATGACCAGTTCAACTTTTTGGACAGTCGGCGGATTCGATCCCACCCTCCGCTCAAATGAGGACAGCGAGTTTTGCTCGCGCGCTCGCCGTATCGGCATTCGGGTCCTTGCCTTTCCCCAACTCGCCGCAATACACTTAGGCGCCGAGAAGAATCTTTTGCACTTTGTGAAGCGGCAGCTTTGGCACGGCGCAAATGTGATAAGCCGATCGGGTTTGAGGGGGAATATCCGTGCTATAGGATTGGCATTCTACACGCTTGCTTGTCTTATCGGTATACTGCTCGCCGCAGGATTGGGCCGACTTCCTGCCATGCTTGCCATGCTGATCGCTATGCTGGTGCCCCCGTTCGTAATGGCTTTGCGCGGTACTCGGGCCCCGAGGTGCGGCAAGGACCTCCCTTCCCTAGTTCTCTTGCTGCTTACATATGCGCTGGTTCGGGCTTGTGTTCTGCCGGTGGCCCTGCTTCGCGGAGCGCGGCGTTGGAACCTCGAGGGCCGGGGTTGAGCAAGCGAAATGCACACTGGACTTGAGGGCATAGTTCCGACTTTTCTATGGATCGCGGAGATCGTCTTCTTTTTCCTCAGTGTTTTCCGTAGCTCGTCGATTGGTCTCTATCTGTTAATCCCGCTACTGCCACTGGAGACCGTTCGGTACCGGTTGCACGGTTATTTCCTGGGAGCGCAGTTTGTCGATGTGCTGCTGCTGGGTATCATTTTGGGCCTCAAACGGGAGGGGCGCCCGATTTTCACAAAAACGCCTATAAACATACTGCTGTTGATATATATCGGGTTCACCTATCTATCTCTGATAAGAGGCTCCTTTTTTCTAGAGGCGGGGTTGCCTTTTTGGTTCAGCGATCCCAGGGTCTCCGACTGGAAGAACTTTGTAATTGACCTCTCTTTGATGTTCTTCGTGGCATCCAGCGCGATACGCACGAAACGGCAAATGGGCATTCTATTGGCTGCAATGTGCATCGGCATCCTGTTGCTTGCGAAAAACTTTCATTCCGAAATCTCCGGCCGGGACTTCTCTTCCTTTTCGTACGATTTGCGTGGTGCTGGAGCGATGGGGGGCGCAGGCGTAAACGGATTGGCTGCGTTCGCGGCACAAGCGTCTGTTTTCCTGATCGGGTTGAGTCTCGTGGAGCGGCGATTTAAGGTGAAGTTAGCGTATCTTGGAGTGGTAGTCGCGAGTGTTTACTGTGTGCTATTTGCGTTATCTCGCGGTGCATACGGCGCCCTTCTGATTGGGGTTCTATTTCTTGGTATTGTCCGCAACCGCCTTCTCATATTGGGTGTGCTGGGTTTTCTTCTGGTCTGGCAAAGCGTCGTTCCCACTGCCGTGCGCGAACGGGTCTTCATGACCGACGAAAACGGTACCGTGGATCATTCGGCTGCTGCCCGGCTCAGTCTCTGGGACGAAGCCATAGGAGTTTTCAAAGCAGATCCAGTCTTTGGGACCGGATTTGAAACCTATGCGTATAGGTCGCATGTGGGGGGCTACAGTGACTCACATAACCTTTATGTGAAAGTGCTGGTCGAAACGGGCGTAGCCGGTCTTTTACTCGTCCTGGCGATATTTTTCAGACTCTTTCGAATAGGTTTTCGATTGAGCCGTACCGCGACCGATCCCTTTCTCAAATCAATCGGGCTTGGCTTCTCTGCTCTGATGTTAAGCGCTCTCGTCGCGAATTTCTTTGGTGACCGATGGATGTATTTCCAAATCACTGGCTACACGTACGCTTTCGCAGCTCTTGCTGTACGTGCGCAGGAGATGACGGATGAAGCAGAAAACGAACCGGCCGATTTGACCGAGGGAAGCGCTGATGCGATCGAACTACTTCCAGCGGCGGTTTGATTACCTGAGCTGCACAGTCAGATGCTGGCAACGAATCCGAAGGTGTTTGCCGCTGCCCCTCAAAGTCTCTGATCCAGCATACTGGAAACGCGCTCCTTGCAATTCTCTCCCGAAGGCCAACCTAAGATTTCTTCGCTGATCCGCCTCAGCGCTTCCGCCCGGCTCCTCCAATTAAAATCAAATTGCACACGGCGCAAGCCATTTGAGCCCAATTTCTGTCGTAAATCATTGTTGATGAGCAGCGTTGTCAAAGCGTCCGCGAGTTCATCTACGTTTTCTGGATCCACGATCAAACCCGTCGAGCCGTCTACAACCGCTTCGGCAGCACCTCCGGAGCGTCCTGCGATTACAGCTTTTCCAGCCGCATTGGCTTCGATAAACACCATCCCGAATGTCTCGATGTCGCCGCCAGTGTCCTGTCGGTTCGCCATGACAAACACATCGCAGAGGTTATAAAACTCTGGCAGCCTCTCGTTGCTGATGTTCCCCAAAAACGTCACCATCTCTGAAATGCCCAGTTCCCTGGTCAGAAGCTCCAATTTGCTCCTCTCCGGTCCCTCTCCGGCAATGAGGTATCGCAAAGTCGGGATGTTGCGCCTCATTCTGGCGACGGCCCGTAATACCGTCGCATGCCCTTTTTTCGGTACCAATCTGGCTGCCGTGAAGAGCACCTTCCGACCGGAAAGCGAGAATTGTTCCACCAGTTTGGGATTCGGCGGGTACGGACGAAACCTTTCAGCGTCCACCCCAGGAGTGATCTTGTGGATTCTACTTTCCGGTATGCCTATTCGTATTAGCCCTTGGCGAGCGAATTCATTCGCTGCTACAACCGCCGACGCTTCTCTGTAGATGCGATCTCGAACTCGAGGTTGAAAGCGACGGCCGTCCACCTGTGCATTTTCGTCCCCGTGGCAGTACGCGAGGTATCGAAGACCGAACATCGACTTCAGGCCAAGACTGACAATTCCAGGCGGGCAAAGGTCTCCAAAGTGGACGAGATCCGGTTTGCAGCTTCGCACCTGGCGAACTGCTTGTATCAACGGACCCGTAATCCGAGGCAGCTGATAGTACTTCCAGTTTGGCATTGGCCGACCTCGACGGACAATACGCAAGGAACCGGTTGATTCCTGTCGATCGAACTCCGTCCATCCGGGCGTCGTCTTCGTGAGCACACGAACGCGATCCGGAAACAGCGCGACCATGTTTTTGTACAGGTTGTAATAGTAGATCCTGGCACCGCCCGCATGCGGCATAAAAAGGTCGGTCAGGAACAAAACGTTCATCTTACGCTTCCTTGTATCCCTGCGCGGCGGTTCGGTCCACGTGTTTGGCTCTCCACCTCACCCGGCTCAGCCGGTTCTTCAAACATCGAAGACAAAAAACAATCATTTCCCGATTTGTCGGAAGGCGGTATATGGGTGCTGCAGACGTTGTGGGTGGACCGCTTAAACGACCGCATTGCCGTTCGAGCAGGCCTCTGCACAGGTCAGCGGGCCAAGTAACACCCAGGAAATGCGCTGCATCCCTGTTGCGCATGTACGACGTGTGGACGGTTGGGAATGTCTCGATTCGCAAAACGACTCCTCCGTCCAGGCGCTCATTTAGCCGCTGCAATGTCACGCCGGTCATAGGCTCACCGAAATAGATTTCCCAGAAACAAGGCGGTCCGCCGCGGTATTTCCCGATCTCGCCATGGTGGAACGACCACACACCATATTTGGCGGCACTCAGAATATCGCCGCGTATGATGTTGAAAGAAAATCGCAAAATAAAATCCAGGCGATAGGCCCGAATGTTGGCAATATCGGGTTCCGTGAAGAATTCAGAAAATTTACCTTTCTTCAATACGCGGCACTTGAGTTGTGGGATCGCCGAGAGGGCCGACGATAAGTCAACAGGACGCTTTGCCGCAGCGCGGGCATCAACATGGCGATTGTAATGGCTCCATAATCTTCCCCTCCAGCGGTGAAGATGTTTTAGTTTTTGCCAGCGTGAGCCTGCTGTTACAGGTGGAGTCTCCGGAACGATCAAGAGCGTGAGTTCGGCGCCATCAATGGCCAACAGGTTTTCAACGCAACGTGCTTGCCACGCTAGAAGCTTGGTTCCTGAACACATGACCGCAAAACGAACGATGTGATTAGGTTCTTGCATCTGTATTTCTTATCTGGCCGCAAGCCGAAAACCTGCCGTCATGCGCTGAAATAGGGGGGTCGCCTGCGAAGGCTCAGTCGGTATTCTGTTCAGACGAAACGGATCGCATCCAGAAAAGTTGAGACCCGCGATCGCGGTCACAGCAGTACGGAATCCGGAGCTCCTCACCAACTCCACCGCTTCGGGTTGAAAATCTTGCTCCATACCGTTCGGATAGGAAAAATGCAATGCAGGCGCGCCGAGTTCTTCCTCTAGTCGAGCTTTTGAGCCTTCTATTTCGAGCTTCAAATCGTCCGTACTGTCAAGCCGCGACAAAATCGGATGAGTCTTCGTGTGGGCGCCGAATTCCATTCCGCCGCGCACCATTGCGCGAACTTCGTCCCATCTCAGCGGCTCGTACTCAGCGGGCAGTTTATCTGGCAGGTCCACACCCAGCGTATCGAGGAGATGTCCGATTAACGCTACTCGCTCCTGGTTCGGTAGGCGCTTTGCCATTTGTTTAATCATGAATGCTGCCTGGATCCGCGCATCCGCGGTCTCGATCCGGTACTGCGCGTCCTCGCCTGAAAGCGAGCGGATTTTGAAAGCGCTCAGCATGGTCCGAGTCAGCGCATAATCCACTTCATCGACCCACAGCCAACATTTACGGTCGAGGTACGCTGTCGTGAGAAATACGGTGGCGGGTATTCCGAATCTAGAGAACGTAGGATATGCCACTGAGAAGAAATCGCGGTATCCATCGTCTACGGTTACAGCAACGGCGTTATCGGGCAGCGATTGACCATCGTGCAACCAGCGCGCCACCTGCGTGAGGCTTACCGGATTGTAATACCTCCGCAAATGGGCACACTGACGTTCCAGAGCGGCGCTCGTCTCCGCGGGGAACCGGTGATACAGAAGTATCCGTAAGCCTTTCCGTCTTAGATATCGGATTCCGCGCAGAGCGCCTGTGCGGTGGAAGAGTTCGTGCGCTATATTGTCTTTCTTCATGCGACTCTTGCATGGCAAGGCGTATTTATACGTGCAGTCTGGTTGCGAGTTATCTCTGAATGACATTCCAGGAGCCAAACAACTCAGGCAGAAGCACGCCTGGGACCAACGTGCCGGCGCCCCGAGAGGATCTGCTTAGCAGCTAACTCGGTACCCGCTCCTGTACGGCCATCTCCAGCAAGCGCCCCCGTAGAGAAAAAGTGGGATTCTTTCCGGAACACTCTTTCAAAACAGCATGCAAACTCTTTTGGAGGGTGCCGCCCGCAAGAATCCGCGTTTCAGGTCTCTCGGGCTCACGAACCAGGTAGTTCATTTTCGATTTGGCTAATACCTTGCTCCAAAAAAGATTCAATCGCAATTGAAGGCAAAACTATGCCGATGCTGAAGGAACATCTGTTGAGTTGTGCGGCCTCAGTGACTCAAGAACCATTGACTTGCGCGTCTGGCGAGATAGTCCCAGTTCTCTTCGTCATAGATCAACTCTGCGAGCTCGGCGGAGCCGAAAAGGTCCTTTTGCGCATGATCGACCGTCTACCCCGTGAGCGGTACTCGCCGATGCTGCTAACTTTTAAGATCGACGAGAGTCTCGGCATCGCCAAGTCGGTATCCTGCGCCCTTTACGTCTACCCTCTCCACAGCACCCACGATTGGCAGGCTTTGCAGGTCGCCCGCAAGCTGCGCCGGCTCATTCGGGAGAATCACGTTCAGATTACCCACACCTTTCACGAGACCTCCGATCTTTGGGCCGGAGCCATTGCAAAAGTGAGCGGCTGTCCCATCCTCATATCAAGCCGCCGCGATATGGGCTTTAATCGGCAATCTAAGCATAGAAGGCCGTACCGCTGGATGGCCCGATACTTCAGCCAGGTGCACGCGGTTTCCGAACAGGTGCGGCGGCAAAATATCGAGCAGGACGGTCTCCCACCCAGCCGGGTGGTTACCGTATACAACGGCATCGATGTACAGGCTCAGCCAGCAGGCGCCAGCAGAAATGCGCTGAAGAAGCGCTTCGGCCTGGAACACGCAACCCAGCTTGTTACTTCGGTCGGGCATATCCGCGCCGTGAAAGGCTTCGATGTGTTCCTGCGGGCGGCCGCGGGCGTCCGTCAAGTGCTGCCGGAGGTTGTATTCGCGCTTGCCGGCGAGGACCACGAACCGGAACACACCAAGAGGCTGAAAGAAATGGCCGCGGCGGCAGGGCTTGGAGCCAATTTTGTCTTTCTCGGCTCGGTCGCCGACGTACGGCCGCTGCTACGTGCTTCCGATGTTTTCTGCCTGCTTTCGCGCAGCGAGGGACTCTCAAACGCTCTATTGGAGGCAATGGCCTGTGAGTTGCCCTGTGTTGCTACGGCAGTGGGAGGAAATCCGGAGGTTGTCACTGATCGAAAGACCGGGTTTCTGGTCGAAAGCGAAGATGCCGATTCCGCGACAGCATCCATCCTGCACTTACTGAGGAACCCGGACCAGGCCCGCTCCATGGGCGCCGAGGGGCGGAGGGTTCTGGAGCAGAAGTTCACCACTGAAACCATGATGAGGAGTCTGATCGATTCGTATGAGCAACTTCTGGACGCTGCTCGCCGCAAGAATCCCTGATTTGCTGGCTTACCTGGCGGTTGCCTGTGTCGGCCTATTGCTGTATGTCTACGCAGGCTATCCGTTGTTGCTCGCGGCTCTGTCGGCACTGTTCCGCCGCCGAAGGCCGGAAATCGGCCACACGCCGAAGATTTCGGTGCTGATCTCCGCCTATAACGAAGAAACGGCCATTCGCCTCAAAATCCAGCAGACGCTTGCGCTCGAATATCCGGCCGGCAAGCTCGAGGTCGTGGTGGTTTCGGACGGTTCTACTGATGGAACAGATTCGATTGTCGCGGGTTTCGAGGATCCCCGTGTGCGGCTGGTTCGCATGGCGCGCCGCGGCGGCAAAACGAACGCCCAGAACGAAGGCGTGAAACACTGTGGCGGCGAGGTGATCGTGTTCTCGGACGCCACCGCGACGTACCATCCCAAGGCGCTCTTGTTCCTGAGTGCGCATTATGCGGATTCCACGGTGGGGGCGGTCAGCGGCCGCTATAAATATTTCGATCCGGAAGAGAGTTCGCCGACGGGTTTGGGTTCGGCTGCTTTTTGGAACTACGAGAATATGATCAAGCTGTTCCAGTCGCGGATCAAGACATTGACGGGTTGCTCGGGATGCATTTACTCGGTGCGCGCCAGCAACTACGTCCCGCTGTGGCCGGACGCCTGCAGCGATCTGGTCGAGCCCTTATGCATCGTGCGCAATGGCTTCCGGGTCGCCTTCGAAGATCGCGCCCTCGCCTATGAGGAGACTACCAAAAACTCTTCGCAGGAGTTTAGAATGCGTGTGCGGGTAGCGACGCGCGGCATGCGAGGGCTGTTAAGCGTTCCCGAACTGCTGCAACCTTGGCGTAACGCCTGGACCACCTTTCAACTGGTTTCCCATAAAGTTTTGCGCTGGATGGTTCCCGTTCTGCTGATGGTGCTTTTTGCCGGGAGCGCGGCGAATCTTGGCCGAACTCCATTCCGGCTCGCTTTTGCGTTGCAGGTTTTGTTTTACCTGTTTGTGCTCGCGTCGTTGGTTTTTCCATTGCACAAGCGCTGGAAGATTCTGGGGGTCCCGCTGTTCTTCTGCACGCTGAACGCGGCCTTCCTGGTGAGCATGCTGGAGCTCTTCCGGGGCCACAAATTCACAACCTGGGAGACGGTCCGCCAATGAAGCTGCTGCGTATCGAATTCATCACGCAAGACGATCCAATCTATATCCTGCCTCTGTTTGAGGAGTTTCTTCGCCACCATTCGCAAGAGGTACAGATTGTTTGTATCTCGTCCTGCAAGGTGATGGGGAAGCGCTCGCGGCGTCAACTCGTCAAAGAGTTATTCGAACTTTACGGACCGCTTGGGTTTTCGCGTCTGCTTTACCGGGTGGCTGCTTCGCGCATTTTCGGCGCGCTTCCATTCGGGCCGAGCGTAAGCCGCTACTTCTCCATGTCGCAGTTGTGCCGCTCTTATAAGATTGACTACCGTTCCATTGATAATCCGAACTCACCCGGATTTCTGACCGAGGCCGCGGAGCGAGGCTGCGATCTGATCGTCTCCATTGCCTGCCCCTATATCTTCAAAAAACCGCTGCTCTCAGTGCCGCCTCTGGGCTGTATCAACATCCATCACGCCCCCTTGCCGCGCTATCGCGGAATGATGCCGACCTTCTGGCAGCTTTATCATGGCGAGTCCTCCGTCGGTTTGACGATCCACTATATGAGCGAGAAACTCGATGAGGGGAACGCGCTGCTGCAAGATCGCTTGACCGTAGAGAAACAGGAAACTCTCGACTGTTTGATCCGGCGCTCAAAACGTCACGCCGCGCATTGCCTGGCCCGTGTCCTCGGGGACCTCAAAGCGAACTCTGCCATCGAACTGCCACTCGAGCGGGAAGGCGGCAGCTACTTCACATTTCCTACGGCTGCGGAGATCCGGGAGTTCCAGCGGCGCGGATTGCGCGCTATTTGACGCCCGTGCAAATCGCCTTCGTTCTGCGCTACCTGCGCGCGTGCTTTCTGCGCGCTACCGGCCTGCTCTGGCTCGCTAAGCGGCGCATTGCAAAGCGTGGCGTCATTGTCCTCACTCTTCACCGCATCCTCGATGATGATGAGTTCTTTCACAGCAGCTCCCTTCCGGCAACAATAGTTCGTAAGAAGACCTTCGAACGGCTGGTGCCCTGGGCCGTCCGCAATTTCGAAATCTTAGACCTCCAACGTGGGGTTCCGCGCTGGCATGTGAAGCCCGCGCGTCCGCGTATCGCGGTAACCTTCGATGATGGTTGGCTGGACAACTACGAATTTGCTGAGCCGATTGCAACTCGGAACCGCTGCCCGATCACCATCTTCGTATGCCCGGGAATCTCGGGTAATCGTTTGCCGTTCTGGCCGGAGCGAGTCAGCTATCTCGTAGGCCAGGTGTCGGACAGCGCGATTCAGCGAATCTTCCCCGATCTTCCAGCGGGCCGACGCCCGCGCTTGATTGAGCTAGTTATCGATCGAATGAAACAGATGTCTCCAGAGGAGCGCGACCGCTTGATGCAGCAACTCGAGACCGATACACCTCACAGACAGTTGACGGAAACTCTGGAGCCATTGAATTGTGCCATGAGTTGGGATCAGATCCGGGAAATCAGCCAACGTGCCGTAAGAATAGGCTCACACACATTCAGTCATCAGATTCTCACTTCGATTCCCGGCGCAACGGTCAGTGATGAGTTAACGAAGTCTCGGCGCGCGATTGAAGCCAATTTGCAGCTTTCCTGCACTATGCTCGCGTACCCCAATGGCAATCACGATTCCGGTATTCGTAAAGCAGCGCACGAAGCGGGATACACATTGGCGTTCGCCAACACGCGAGGATGTTGGACCAGCGATACCGACGTTTTTCGCGTCCCGCGCATCAATATTTGGGAGGCAAAGTTGACCGGTCCCGGCGGTCGATTCTCGCCGGCGATGGCCGAATATTATCTGTTTTGGCAACCATTTACAGCCGGTGTTTAACATCAAATTGTTGCGCGGATACGTGGTACTACAAATGCAATCAGTGCACCGTGCAAAGAGCGTTTGATTCCGTCGTGCTGAGTCTGTTTGGATTCTTGTTTAACATCGCCGTGGTTGTTCTTAAGCGGCGGAAGGCTGCTGTTTAACGACGGATTGCCTCTATCGTTCGTTGCCCTTCTCATCTGTCTAAATACATTCTTAACGCTATGCAGAGTTTCTGTGATCTGAATACAAATAACGGAGACTCTCGTGTGATCCGTGCTGATGGATCGCATCTGTGCGTTACATTTTGGGTTTGCATTTTTAGTTCATTAAATCTGCTTGGCCGCGTAACTGCTCCAGTCGGCGGCGAAGTGTTTCGTATTTCAAATTGACTGGTATTGGAAAACAAATCTTAGCGAGAGTTTCGAACTTTTGGTACTTATTGCCGAACACGCCCGAATGATAATAGAACGCCGCGATCAGTCCCGCTCGAATCTGCGGGTGCCGCTGTTGCTTCTGGCGCATGGATGGCCGGTCCCGTTGCGAACCGAGACCGACAACGTAAGCATGGATGGATTCTTCTGTCACACGCAAGAAGTTTTCGCGCCCGGTGACCGGCTCCGATTCCTTCTCTTACTGCCCGCCCCCGCCAGGGACTCGGAACCAGCAAAGGCGACCTGCCTGCAAGGGACTGCCGAAGTGGTTCGCGTTGTTGCGTGCGCATCCGGAACGGATTTTGGCATCGGATGCCGCCTCAGCAACTACCGTGTGGTGACGAACATCGATCTGGCTTCAGAAGAGATGCTGGCAATTCTGTCGCAAGCGGGCCGCTTCGAAGCGTGGCTCGCCTGTGATTGAGCTCCTTCCAGAAACACCGTTTAAGTGTGGCCGTTCAGGTGCATGCTGTTCAATGCGTGATAGCCATTGTTTCAGCCAGATCTGCAATCCTTGCACTCGTCTTGGCTGCGCTATTGTGCTTTGCTTTTCCATCCCACAGCCAGGCCGCTCTAACCACCGGTCAGACTAGTCAGACACAATTGACAGAAGCTCCGGACCCCGCGACGCCATTTCTGGTCGGCGCCGGGCTGATAGCAATGTCGGTCATAATTCGCCGACGAAGAAAACGATTACGGAATAAGAAATCGACGGAAACAACGGTAGACTGACGAGAAAAACATCAGAGCACCATAGTCGATTAGCCGGTTCACATCCCACCGGTTCGGTCCGTGAATTGGTTCACAAACGTTTCCTGTTCGCATCCTCGAAAAAGCAACCACGCACAATAGACCCCGCAAAAGTCATTTCCTCTCCAACTTATGCCAGTCCTGGTCGTAATGCGACTCTCCATGTCCGGAGCGAATCGCCTGAGACTCAAGCGGTACATGCCGTACTTTAGAGATCGCGACACTGAAAACCAGGCCCAAGCCGGTTCCAGCTATGTTGATAAGCACGTCCCGAATGGCAGGATCCCGGCCGGGAAAAAACATCTGGAGCAACTCGCTACAGGAACCGATGACGGCCCCGATTAGCAAGATACAGACGAGTTTTCTTGAAACGTTTGGCAGCGCTCGCCAAAGCAGAATTGCAAAAACGAAGAACAAACCGATGTGAACACTCTTGTCGGCCAAAAGATCAATGAGATTGTAAGAAGACGTGCCCGGCTGCAAATTTTTCATGAGCAACTGAGAGAGAGCACTGAACGCTTCCTGTGACGATTCGCCGGCAAGGGTAGTCGAGGAAAAAAAAATGACTCCGATCCAAGCGATAGCCGCCCAAAGCCAGGCATTCATCCGAACAATGATCATTCAGGTCTCGGCGACGGGCAAAACAAGCTCAAGTGAAGATTGTAGCCTGAGCTTCGAAGTGTTCTCCTGTGCGGCCCTGAGAGCCACGGGCTGCTAACTCACTTAACGGGCACGGCACGAACCTGGCTCGAGGGTGGCACAAGGCCTTTCAGCCGTAGGTAAACGGACATGTATCCATACTCCTCGTTATCGTGCGCCACGTTCAGGTAAAGCATTCCCAGCCGGGTGCGCTGCATGCGTCCACCGCCGACCGTCTGGTTGGCATTGGCTTCGGTGAGCGAGTCGTAAGCCTTGTTGCATTCATCGGACGATTCTTTTAACGCGGCGATGAGGTCCGCTTTCGATTTTCTGGAGGCGGCATTTAGCTGCATGTGGGTACCGTCCACGGCGGAGCAGAAATGCGCCTGAGCGTCGGCAATGTGCGCCACAAGTTTGCCAAACGTCCGCATATCGGGCATAGGCTGAAAATTATAATCTTCCTCCGGCATTTCCTCAGCAGCTTTCGTAATGTTGTCTCTGACACGATCATAGGCTTGTCTGGGCTCGCTCACCCAGGAGCCCATGGTCTGTGCATACAGCGAGCAGCAGCCCATGAAGGCTGCCGCCAGGATGAGGTTTGAATAGCGGTTCATGATGTGCTCCTTCTTCTATCATGCAAAGTCGAAATCAGGAAGAGATATGCGGCTGCAATAACCCTCCAAGCACATGAGTCGGCGTCAGTTCACCGCGATGCAGTTCAGCACCGGCTCCGGAAAACGCGATATGCCCGGAATTGATGTCGGCGTACATCTCTTCGAAAAGGCGCGCAACATCTTCTGAAAACCCGAAGCTCTTGAACGTGGGAGCGACGGCGCTCAGCGGTGCTTCGGCAACCTTTACGTCCCGATTCAGAATACCGGCAATCACTCCGGCAACATCCGCCGGACTGTAATCTTCAGGCCCGGTAAGCTCGATCACCCTGCGGCCCTGCGCGGGATTTAGCAGGCTTTCTGCTGCTTCGCGGCCGATATCACGCGGTTGCAATCATGGGGATCTTACGGTTGTCCGGGAGGAACGACGGCAGCAGGCCGCTGTCTCTCGCCGAGCCCAACATGGGAGCCCAGTTTTCCATAAAGTAGGCTGCGCGGAGCAGCGTCAGGTTGTTTGCGGCGTGGCTAAATGACTCTTCCGCATGGTGGAGCGCGAGGATTAGACCGGTTCCCGATTTGTATTGCGCGCCGACGGAACTCAGCAGCACCACGTGTGGAATGCCGCTGGCCGCGACCGCATCAGCCATGGAATCGGCAAGCCGCCGCGAGTCTTCGATGTAATGTTCGGAATGATATTGCGGTGGGAGAAGGAGGAATGCGCCTTCCGCATCGGACAGAACCGTCCGCAACGCATTACGGTCTTTCAGGTCAGTGGCTGCAATCTTCGCGCCTTTGGCTTTCCATGGCTCGCCTTTATCGTACGACCGCACAATGCCTGTGACCTGGTGACCGCCTTCGAGCAGCCAGGTTGCGGCCGCCCCACCAGTGTGTCCGGTTATTCCAGCTATTACGTACATGTAGTGATGATGCGCGGCGAAGAATACTGCTTCAGCCGAGAGTAACCAATCGCAAAGAAGCTTTGTGTAAGAATCGGAACCCATTGCAGCCCCTCTGGTTATAATCGAATCGTGTTTCGCCCGTCCGCCGCTCTCGCGCTCGCCGCCGTTCTTTTGACGGGATGCGGTAACAAGCTCAAAACAAGAGATAAAGTGCAGGAAGCAATTGTGCATCGTCTGGAAACGAGTTCCGGGCTGGATATGAAATCGCTGGATGTCAATACTACCTCCGTCACGTTCGATAAAAATATGGCTTACGCGACGGTCGCTTTCCATCCGAAGGGCGACCCGGCGGTGAATAGCGGGATGGTGATGAAGTACACATTGGAAGATCGGGGCGGTAACTGGGTGGTGGTGAGTGTAGCCGATTCCCAGGGGCACGGATTCGCCGGACATGGCGCAGCCAGCGGGACGCCGCTGCCGCCCGGGCATCCGCCTGTGAATGATGCCTCTCAACCCGCGAACGGAAAAATTCAATGAAGGTGGTGGCAGTACTCGGCGGCGGTCCTGCGGGCGCATCGGCGGCGGAACGTTTGGCGGCCGCCGGGCTAAGGACCATCATTATCGACGAAAAGCTGGCTTGGGAGAAGCCTTGCGGCGGCGGTATCACTTATAAGGCTTATTCTCAATATCCTTATCTAATAGAGAACGACACGCCAAAGAAGATGGTGACAGACACTCTTCTGGCGGCCCCGAAATCGGGTGTGTTTAAAATGGCGCTCACCCGCCCGCTGGTGATCTATTCGCGGATTGATTTGAATGGCATGCTGCTGCGGCGCGCTGAGGCCGCCGGCGCCGAGATCGAGCAAGAGCGCGTGCTGGGCCTGGATCGCAATGGATCCGGCTGGCGAATCCGCACGCGCTCGTCCTGGATTGACGCCGACTATTGTGTGATCGCGACGGGTGCACGCAACCCGCTGCGCGATGTCGGTACGCAATACACGGCGGAGGACACCATGTACGCGCTTGGATACTGGGTTCCGAGCGATCAGGCGCACATCGACATTCAGTTTTTACCCAATTTGGAGGGTTATATTTGGGTCTTCCCGCGGACTGGGCATCTTTCAGTCGGGATCTGCGGAAAGAGTGAGTCGGCGCACTGCCTTCGCCTCCGGCTGGAACGCTACATGGACGAAAAAGGCCTTTGCCGGAAAGACGCCAGGTTTTACGGACACATGCTGCCGGCGCTGGAATCGCGCGGCTGGCGGAACAACCGTCTGGCCGGTGATGGCTGGATCGCGGTCGGCGATGCCGGGGGCTTGGTCGATCCCATTACGGGTGAAGGGCTGTACTATGCGGTTCGCTCCGGTGATCTCGCCAGCCAGGTGGTCCTGGGCGAGCAGGAAGCGGAGAAGAAGGCAGAGACATACCGGCAACTGATCACGCGCGACTTCGGCCTTGATCTTACTTATGGCGCCGGACTGGCGAAGCGCCTGTTTTGCGGCGCAATCTTCTTCGGTGCAGTGCCGAGTCGCATGATCGACTTCATGAAGCGCAGTCCGAAGTTCTGTGAGATCATGCAGGATCTATTCGCCGGCACTCAGCCCTACCTGGAGCTGAAAAATCGCCTGTTGCGCAACGTTAACACTACTCTTCACGAAATTCTGATGAGCTTCCTGTTTCGCAAATTGATCCTCGGCCAAACGCGAGTATGAACACAGCTCAGTCGGAAGCCTTGTTCGCGCGAGCGAAAGAGAGCATTCCGGGCGGAGTGAATTCGCCTGTCCGGGCGTTTCGCGGCGTGGGCGGAACACCGCGCTTTATCGCCCGCGGCGACGGCTCGCATATCTTCGATGTAGACGGAAATGAATACATCGATTACGTCTGCTCCTGGGGTCCGCTGCTCTTCGGCCATCGTCCGAAGCCGGTGATTGATGCGATCGCCGCGGTGCTCGATCTGGGTACCAGCTTCGGAGCGCCGACTGGGCGCGAAGTCGAACTGGCGGAGCTGATCATTGATGCGGTCCCCTCCGTCGAGATGGTGCGGCTGGTCAACTCCGGGACGGAAGCGTGCATGAGCGCCATCCGGCTGGCACGCGGGTTTACCGGCCGCGAACTGACTGTGAAATTCGAGGGCTGCTATCACGGTCATGTCGATTCGCTTCTGGTTAAGGCAGGCTCGGGTCTTGCGACCCTCAGTTTGCCCGATACGGCCGGCGTTCCCGCGCGATTTTCGGAAACCACTGTTGCGCTGCCGTTCAACGATCTCGAGCGGGTAGAAGCTATTTTTCGGGCACAAGGCGATCGGGTGGCCTCCGTTATTGTGGAACCGGTGGCGGGGAACATGGGCTGCGTGCCCCCCGAGCCCGGTTTTCTCGAAGGATTGCGTCAGATCACGCGGCACTACGGTGCGCTGCTGATCTTCGATGAAGTAATGACCGGCTTTCGCTTGAGCCGCGGCGGCGCGCAGCAGCTTTATGGTGTCACGCCGGACCTGACAACGCTCGGCAAGATTGTTGGCGGTGGTCTGCCGCTTGCCGCATACGGCGGGCGCGCCGATATCATGCGGAAAATCGCGCCGGTGGGTCCGGTATATCAGGCGGGCACACTGTCGGGGAATCCCCTGGCGGTCACAGCAGGAATTGCCATGCTGCGGCAGTTAGACCAACACCCCGAAGTTTACGAGATGCTCGAGAAAACATCGGAAGATCTTGCCGCACAGCCGCCTGCCGGAGTTTGTGTGAACAGGGTTGGTTCCATGCTTACTTTCTTTTGTCATCCCGGGCCGGTGCGGAACTACGAGGAAGCGAAACGGTCCGATACCGCGGCATTCAGCAAATTCTTCCATCACCTGCTTGATCGCGGCGTCTATTTACCGCCCTCTCAGTTTGAAGCGATGTTCGTCTCTTCCGCACACGCCCATCGCGATATCGCCTTTACAAAGTCGGCGATCTCAGAGTTTGCCGGGGCAGCCGCTTGAGCATAAGTGGCGGCCCACGCGTTTTGATCACCGGTTCAGCCAAACGCATCGGCCGAGTGATCGCCAGAGAGCTGGCCCGGCGCGGTTTTGCTGTCGCAATCCATTACAATACGTCGCGGGATGAGGTTGAGGAGACATCGCGTGAATGCAACGGAGCGCCGATTTTCCAGGCAGACCTCTCCCGCGTAGATGAGATCCGGCGGCTATTCCGCGAAGTGCGCGAGCGCTTCGGTCCGCTAAATTGCCTGGTGAACAATGCGGCCCGTTTTACGCGCGTCGACGCACTCGATATCAGCGAGGCGGATTGGGATTTCATACACAGCGTGAACCTGAAGGCCACCTTCTTCTGTTGCCAAGAAGCGGCGCGGCAGATGAAAGCTCAGGGCGCGGGGCGCATCGTGAATATTAGTTCATTGGGTGGAATTCGCCCCTGGGCCGAGCATGTCCACTACTGCGCTTCGAAAGCAGGCGTGATCATGCTGACCAAGGCGCTGGCGAAGGCCTTCGCGCCGGAAGTCACCGTTAATTCGGTCGCACCCGGCGTAATCTCGTTCGACGATGTCGATGCGGAAACGAAGGCTATGATCAAGGCCACTCCGATGCGCAGGGCAGGGAAGCCGGAGGATGTTGCCGACGCCGTGTACTTCTTCCTGACCGCTCCGGACTTCATAACAGGACAGGTTATGGCCGTTGACGGCGGTTTGAGCCAGCGTTAATTAGCTGCCCGCTATTGCTCTCCATTAATCGTGATACTCATTGATCCGGTGGAATCTCCCGTTTCGGTCCCCCAGATGGATTGAGTGCCCCAGATCGATTGAGTGCCCCAGATCGATCGGTCTGGCTGAACTGCCTGCGTGCCCCAGATCGATTGAGTGCCCCAGATCGACTGTGTAACCCCATATCGATTGGGTAGAGCAAATCGAGTTAGAACGGCAAATTATATACGCCGTTCCAGACTGTGAACTGTACACGGCAATGGGAGAAAGCGCCGCGCCCCGGAAACGCGTTGCATCCGCCAGCGCCGCCTGAATGTCCAGGTATCCCGCGCCAACGGTGAAGACGTCGTACTCGCTTTGTATAGCTCTGGCCTGTGGTTGGATCGTATGCGGTACTTGTAGCCGGAAAAGCTTTGTAAGCGGTACGCATCAGCCTGGCCTTCACCTGGTCGGGTGTGAGGTTAGGATGAGCTTGAAGCAGAAGCGCAGCGGCCCCGCTGACAACAGGCGCTGCCATGCTGGTGCCGCTTAGCGTGAAGTATGCATTTGAGGCTTGTGTCAGATCGGTCGATTGATAGTAACTCAGGGGAACCAGGTTTTGCGGATAGAGAGAAGGCAAAGTTCCGTCCGGCGATAACAGCGAGACCACCAGATTGCCCGGTGCGAGAAGATCCGGCTTTACGATGTGATCTATCTGCGTCGGACCCTTTGAGCTGTAACTTGCGATAAGATCATCGCCGCGCTGGGGCGTACCCATGGATTTCATCGCCCCGACGGTAATCACGTAAGGATCATTTCCGGGGGCTGTAACCGTTCCGTAGCCATTGTTCCCCGCTAAGTTATCGCGCCCTCCGTTTCCCGCCGCCACGACGACTACGATTCCAGCCTGCCAGGCCATTTCGACAGCCTGGCAAAGCGGATCGGAAAGATAGCTTTCGTAAACATCCCTTCCGAGCGACAGATTGATCACACGAATATTGAACACCGGTTTTAGCCTGATTGCCGCCTCGATTGCCGCGATAACCGAGGCGTCTGTCCCCTGTCCATTCGCGTCCAAAGCCTGTAGGTCGATTAAGTTCGATTTTGGGGCAATGCCGACCAGGTGGCGGCTGCAGTTTGCACAGGCTGAATCGGCCCCGTCTCCCGCAATGATGCCCGCCACATGCTCCCCATGACCGTAATCGTCGTTAGAATCGCCCCCTACGAAACTGGCTCGGAGGACAACGCGACTGCCGTTCGCCCCTTGAAGATCGTCATGCTCGGAGATTCCGCTATCGATAACGGCCACTCCGATGCCGGCGCCATCCAAACCCAAGTTCCAGGCTGCGGGAGCGTTAACGGCCGCGGCAGTGTTATCGAGCAGCATGTGAATCTTCCGGTTGGGCGAAATGAACGCGACATCCGGATCGGCCGCTAAAGCCCGCAGAGTTGCGGTGGGCAGGGAATAAGATCCGGCTTTGACTAGACGCAGTTCCCGCTTAAACACACCGCCTAAATCGATTACCTTTTGATGATGGGCTGCCGATGGACGTTTGGTGAACTGAACGATAACGTCCACATTGGAGTTTGGATCTACGTTCTGAAGGTCGCGCGAGATTTTGGAATGTTGGCCAAGCGCCGTGGCCGAGAACGCTATCAGTGTTGCAATTGAGAGGAGTAAACGCTTCATGGCCTTCCTTTTCGCAGACGAGCCTCAACCGCTCCGCGCGCTAATGGCACGGCAATCATCGGGGAGATTACTTTTTCAGGATTGGGCCAAGCAGCGCTGGCTCTGGGGAGTGGCTTAACGGCCGTTGGAACTGACTGGAATCGCTAGGCGAGTACCTGTCGATTGTCAGTATAGGGTAAATTCGTCAAAATGACGCAAATATCTCCTGGACTTAGTAAAAAAAATGGATAAAATCAAATAGTCCGAAAATAATACGCATTTCATTCAGAAAGTGCCATGCAACTGCAAGGCAATAGCGTTCCCGCTGTTCTGTTGGGTGGCCGTTGCCGTTTATGCCGGTAGTGCCGGAGCAGGCCTCGATCCCTCAAAGTCAATAAGGCAATTTCATCAGGACGTTTGGGGAACTGAGCAGGGTCTTGCGCAAAATACCGTTCCCGCCATTGCGCAGTCGAGTGACGGCTATCTCTGGCTTGGAACAGAGCTCGGTATAGTGCGCTTTGACGGACTCCGCTTCACGATTTTCGATAAAGGGAATACACCTGAGCTGAAAAGCAACAAGGTGGACAGTTTACTGGCGGATCGCCGCGGCGATCTCTGGATCGGGACGATCGGAGGCGGCCTTACTCGCCTGAGTAACGGAAGATTCAGTACCTACACCACAAGCGATGGGCTATCCAGCAATTCAGTCCTGTGTCTTTTACAGGATAGGTCGGGAGATGTGTGGATTGGCACTAACGGAAGCGGTGTAAACCGGCTCCACGGTGGGCATTTCACGACCTACACGACAAACGATGGGCTTTCCGACAATGAGGTGTTTGGGCTGGCGGAAGATCAGGACGGGAGTATCTGGATCGGCACCAACAACGGGTTGAGCAGGTTCACGAAGGGTTCATTTCGCAATTACAACCACCGCGATGGCCTGCCCAGTTCTCACGTGAGATGTCTGGAGATGGGGTCAACAGGCACGCTCTGGATCGGCACAAACGGGGGCGGATTGACCAGCTTTAGTCAGGGAAAGTTTCGCTCTTTTACCGTTGAAAGCGGGCTTTCAAGCAACGCGATCACCTCTATTCGGGAAGACCGCGGGGGAATCCTGTGGATCGGTACTCTGGGCGGTGGACTGATTCGAATGGTCGGGAACAGGTTCAGTTCATATCGGGCTGAGGACGGCCTGCCCAGAAACGATGTGTGGTCAATTTACGAAGATCGAAGCGCAAACCTTTGGATTGGAACTGGCGGAGGAGGATTGGTCCGCTTCTTTGACGCAAACTCGTTCACGTCCTATGGCACCAGGGATGGACTCTCGAATGCCGTGGCTCTGGCTCAGCCTATCTTAGAAGATCACCAGGGCACCATTTGGATTGGCACGAATGGCGGTGGGCTCAATCGATTTCGGGATGGACGCTTTACCGCCTTAACTACGCACAACGGTCTCGCAGACAATTCTATATTCACGATCTGCGAGGACCACGACGGCGCACTTTGGATCGGTACACGGAAGGGACTTAGCAGGCTGAAGAACGGGCGGTTTAACACTTACACGAAACAGGACGGGCTCCCGAGTGACGTTGCATTCGCCAGTTACGCAGATCATCAGGGATCGGTCTGGTTTGGAACCCGTGCTGGACTGGTGCGATGGAGAGAAGGGGCGTTCAAGACTTACACGACAACCGACGGACTTTCCAGCAATGTTGTCCAGGTTATTTATGAAGACCGGCAAAACAACTTATGGATTGGCACCGGCGGCGGAGGGTTAGACCTTTACAAGAACGGAAGGTTTGCGGTTTTAGACTCCCGCCGGGGACTCTCCAACGATGTCGTGCTCTCCATTCATGAGGGGAGGGATGGGGCGCTCTGGATTGGTACCGACGGGGGTGGGCTGAATCGGCTAAAAAACGGCAAGTCGAGCTGTCGGCTTGCGCGAACGCGTCGAAAATCGATCTCAACTTCTCCTCGGCGATTCCAATACCGGTGTCTCGCACGGTGACGTGCAGGGAGGGGATGCCTTCGTCGAACACCCCGAAGCTGACCTGCAGCGCAACTTCCCCACTCTGGGTAAACTTGATGGCATTGCCGAGTAAGTTCAGAACGATCTGCCGAAGCCGGACTGGATCTGCGTTGACCGTAGCCGGAATATCCGGCGCCACATTGCAGATGAGTTCCAGACCCTTTTGATGCGCGCGGTAAGCGATGGATCGAACCGTATCTTCCATACTCTCCCGCAAATCGAAGTCAATAGGATCAAGATCCAGTTTGCCCGCTTCAACCTTCGAAAAATCGAGAATATCGTTGATTACTGTCAATAGCGAGTCGGCCGAATCCTTTACGATTTCCAGGTATTCGCGCTGTTCAGCGGTCAATTCTGTCGCCAGGGCGAGTTCGGTCATACCCATTACCGCATTCATCGGTGTCCGTATCTCGTGGCTCATGTTCGCAAGAAACTCGCTTTTTACTCGGCTCGCTGCTTCGGCGGATTCCATCGCTTTGATCAGCTCCAGTTCGGCTCGCTCCCGCTCAGTGATTTGGCTGCGCAACTCCGCAGTCCGCTCCGTCACGCGCAACTCCAGGAGTTTCTCTCTCGCTCGCAATTGGCTGACTCGCGCCAGATGCGACGCTCCCGCAAGCCCGACCAGACCGCAAATGCACAGGCCGAAAAACAAGGGTGTCTGGTACAAGTGAGGCGTCAGCCGAAAATCGAGCGCCGCGGCAGGCGAATTCCACTTCCCGCCGCCATTGTCCGCAATAACCCAAAAGCGGTAGCGCCCTGGCGGGATGTTCGTGTAATACGCGCTGCGCCGCCCGCCAGCTTCGATCCAGTTTTGATCGAACCCTTCCAGCTTGTATTTGAAAACGATTCGATGGGCTGACTGAAAATCGGGCGCCGAGTATTGGAACTCCAGTTCGCCTCTTCCCGGCGGAATCTCCACACCACGTCTTATATTCACTTCCTTACGATTTATGACTGCCTGCTCAATGATGGCGCGCGGAAAGAGCATTGCTCCTACTCAGCTTCTGAGGATCGATGGCAACCACTCCATTCATGGTCGGGAACCACAGTCTGCCATTACGAGCCTTCCAACCGGCGGGTTGAAATCCACCGTTACACTCGCTGGTATTCATCCCGTCTGGCCTCCCATAAGAAACCGTCGAAATCCGGCGGATCTTCTTATCGGCGAATTCGTTCAGTTCTGGGATGCCCGCGCGGAAGATGCCTTTATTACTGCTCATCAACAGGTTTCCAGAATCGTCTTCAAGAATCTGGAAAATCGCGTCATCGAACAGCCCATCCCTGGTCGTGTAAGCAGTGAACTTACCAGACAATTCGGCGGCACTGGATTGGGACTTGCGATCAGTTACCACCTAGTACAGCTAATGGGGGGCGTTATTTGGGCCAGTAGCAAGCTTGGCCGTGGCAGCGAGTTTCACTTTACGGCTAAGTTTGGCATTCCGGCCTTAAATCGCCACGTAGCTGGCGGACTGGCGCCATTGGCTCAGGATGGCGTAGCGAACGAGCCGGTTCCCACAGAAGCCGCGAATTCCAGCATTCTGCTTGCTGAAGATAATCCTGCAAATCGGATGGTCGCCCGCCTCACGCTGGAAAGGGCCGGTTTCCAAGTCTATGAAGTCGAGAACGGAAAACAGGCTTTGGATGCAGTCCGGGAAGGAAAATTTGACGCGGTCCTCATGGACTGCAGGATGCCTGTGATGGACGGCTACGTGGCGGCCCGGCAGATCCGGCAATTGCCCGGTATTATCAGTGAAATTCCAATCATCGCCTTAACTGCCAGCGCGTTCAAGGAAGATCGGGAGAGAGCGCAGCAAGCGGGCATGGATGATTTCATCTCAAAACCATTTCGTGCCCAGGAATTAGTTGACAAATGCCTGGCCTGGGCCAAACCGGATTCGAAAACCACACACGAGGATGGCTTGCCTCCGATTGTTGCCAATCAACCCGCGATACGGGAAGCGGAAGATTCCGAACCATATTCCGCGGAGTTTCTGGGGAGCTTAATGGGAATCTTTCTTGAGACCGCGCCCCCGGTTTTCCGCGATTTGATGAATGCCCTCGAAAGTGAAAATTGGGGAGAGGCCAAGCGCTTCGCACACTGGCTGCAAGGCGGTGCTTCTCGTGTGCTGAACCCGGCTCTACAGGCGGAATTGCGGCACCTCGAAAGCGTATGCGCGTCGGCGTGCGCGGTTTCGTCCGGGGAAATTGAATCGTTACGAACGTCTTTCCAGTTGGCGTGCGAGCACGCAGCAACCTGGCGGGTTAATCGAAAAGTCTGGGGGGCAATCGCCTGATTTCGATGTTGGTTAAGCTCTTCGTAGATGAAGCTGCTGATCTTCTCGGACCTACACGGCGACAATGCGGCGCTCGAAAAGCTGATGCGGATTGAAGCGGATCTCTACTTCGCGGCGGGAGATCTGGTGAATTGGGGCCGCGGACTGGAGCGTGCGGGTCACGTTCTCGCGCGGCGAGCGGACCAGATGTACGTGTTTCCCGGAAATCACGAGTCCGAAGCTGACATCCTTCGGCTTTGCGCAGATTTTAGACTTCACGACTTTCACGGACAGACGCTGCGCGCGAGCAGCTACCACCTCGCTGGCCTGGGGTATTCGAGTCCCACGCCATTTGACACGCCGGGCGAGTACAGCGAAGCAGAGATATCCGAGCGCCTCTCGCCATTCGCCAGCCTGAGTCCCCTGATTCTGATCTGCCATTGTCCTCCCAAGGACACCACGCTCGATTGTGTACGCGACGGCATTCACGCCGGGAGCACGGCGATCAGAGATTTCATCGAGAAGTATCAGCCGGAGTATTTCTTTTGTGGCCACGTGCACGAGGCGGCCGGGGTGGAAGCGGAATTGGGCAGGACACGCTGCCGCAACGTGGGCAAAAAAGGACATCTGATCGAGATTTGATCCATTTCGGAGCAAAGCCCGGTACGTGCTGTTCCAGAAAGGGCCGCACGGTGGACTGAAGTCCACCGCGGCGCGTTCAAGCGCGCGCCACCAAGGGCGCGATTATTTCTTGGCTGGTTTGGCGATACTTTTTGCGTGCTCCGGTTGAGCAGCGGCAGCCGCCATAACCGCATCGTGGAGATGGATGTTTTCCCCGACCATGCTGGCAATTGTATGGAGCTCGAGTCCCTCTGCCTCTTTCGTGAACAGCAGGCACTTTCGAGCCTCATCAAAATCGGCTTGGATCCAATCGCCCGAACCAACCTGGCTGGTCGCCATCAGGTTCGACAGAGGGTGGACCAATAAGCGCTCGATGGCGCGTTTCAGATGCCGTGCTCCGTACTTGATATCGGTGCCTTCGGTGAGGAGGAAATCCTTGCCGGAATCCGAAACTGTGATAACAAAGGACTTCTCGCTTGGAGACAGCATGATGCGCTGCTGCACCTGGCTTAGCTCGAGATCGAGAATGCGACGCAGTTGTAGTTCGCCAAGAGTTTTGAACACCACAACCTTGTCGATCCGGTTCATGAACTCCGGCGTGAACTTTCGCCGGGCGGCCTCTACGCCGCTCTTGGACATTTTTTCGTTGAGCTTGTCGACTGCCTCAGTGGTGTGAGTGGGGGCAATCGTCTGAAAGCCAAGCTTCGGGCTGACAAGCGCGCTCATTTCCGCGGCGCCCAGATTGCTGGTCATGAAGATTAGCGCCCTCGAGAAATCGACCTTGCGATTGTCTCCCAGGGTGAGTGTTGCTTTATCCAGTATGCCCAGCAGCAAGTTCCACAGTGCATCGCTGGCTTTCTCGATCTCGTCGAACAGGATAAAGCTTAGCTTCATCGCCTCGGTGTGATGCTGGTTAATCACTTCCTGGCTGAGTAGCGGATGCGTCTCGCGATGGCCCAAATAGCCGGGAGGCGAACCGATCAGCTTCGCGATCTCGTGGCTGTGCTGAAACTCGGCGCAGTCAATCTTGATCACCGCGCGTGGATTGCCGACCAGCGCTTCGGCGGTCGCTTCCACTGTCCGTGTCTTGCCGGATCCGGTCGGACCCAAGAAAAGGAAGTTACCCACCGGGCGTCCCGGCGCCGACAGACCCGTAACATGCATTTGATAGATGTTTACGATCTGTTCGATAGCTTCGTCCTGACCGACGATCAGCTTCAGTAACGTCTTCTCTAAGCTTTCGGCGTCTTTGCCCGTCCTGCTAGGATCGAGCACTTTGCGGAGCCGGCTCATATATTCTGATCCTTCTTTCTACTCATGACCTAGTGCTGCGTGTTTCCTTTCGATTGCGTCCAGCTTCGGTCTCTCAGATCCTGTTGACTTACACTCAACAGGGAGCAAACCAGGGGCCAAACAACCACCACGCTGCTTCTACTTGCTTTCATCGTCAGAGGCACCTTTTTCATGAATAGGCGTTAAGCTGATTTCCTCATCGGGCTTTTCTGATTAGTCCTTCTGCGGTCGAGAAGGTCTCACCTCAACACGACTGATTAACGTTCTTGCAGGCATTTTTAGAATTCCCAGTACAATCTCTGCGATATCCTCAGGCGCGATCTTCCAATCGGATCTGGTGGAGACACGCTCTCCGGCGAATTCGGTGTCAACGCTGCCCGGCATGATGTAGCTCACCCGCACATTGTCGTAGCGATGGTCCATCATCATGGCCTCGGAAAATCCGTTCAGCCCAAACTTCGAAGCGTTGTAGCCGGAGCCGCCCGCAAATGGGTTTTTACCTGCCAGGCTGCTGATATTGATAATCCACCCGCCGCCCCTGGATCTCTGAAAGCGCTCCAGAGCCTCGCGGCTGCAATAGAAAGCGCCGGATAGATTCGTTCCGATGAGGCGGTCCCATTCCTCTACGGTCAGCTCGGCCGCAGCCCGGAATATCCCAAACCCTGCGTTGTTGATCAGGATGTCCAGGCCACCCAACTCGTCATCGGCAAATTGAAAAAGCGCGGCGATTTCCTCGCTGTTGCTTACGTCGGCCGCGCGCCCAGCTACTTTGCGGCCCGGCGCCGCGTCCCTGAGCCTATTCACCGCGGCTTCCAATTGCTTGGGATCGCGCCCGCAGATGATCACATTGGCGCCGGCGCCAAGTAGTGCTTTTGCAATTGCAAACCCGATGCCTTTAGAAGCACCGGTTACCACCGCTCTCTTATTTGTGAGAAAGTCGCTCATGAAGTTTACTTAAGCTCGCTTCCCTCATTTACAATTTTCCCGGCTGTTTAGCACCACCGCTTCTAATAAGGATGATTCCAGGCACCGGTGACGGGTTGCCCCGTTCGCAAAACTTTTACGCCCCCTATACTGATAGAGAGTCCCCGCCATGAGTGTTGTTTGGCTGCGGACGGCCGCCGCCTTGTACTCCTGCGGACTGCTGTACGCGCTGATTTATCTATTTCGAAAGAACACACGCCTGTTCCTTCCGGCATTGGTTGCCTTCGGCACTGGCGCAGTCTTCCACCTCGTCTCCATTGTTGAGCTCTGGGCCGAATCGGGCCGCTTGCCGCTCAACAACTTCTACGAGACCAGTTCGGTCTGCGCGTTCCTTATTGCTGTACTTTTCCTGTTAGGGTACACCTATTACCGGATCTCTATCTTCAGTGTTTGCATTTTTCCACTGGTTTTTTTCATGACCTTGATTGGAGCGACTGAATTCCCGATAGCTCCGTGGAGCAGTCCGCAGGTCAGGAACGTGTGGCTTGTTATCCACATATCAACGGTATTAATCGGATATGCAGCATTGATCTTCGCCGCTGTGGCTTCCGTTTACTACTTGCTGCAAGAGCGGCAGCTTAAACGGAAGAGAGTCACACCCTCTTCGAACCGCCTGCCGCCGCTGGCCACGCTCGACCGCATCATTACCCAATCCATGAACACAGGATTCGTCTTTATCACGGTCGGAACGGCGACAGGTGTGATCTGGGCGTTTGTTGATAGCGGGACAAACTGGATTGGCGATCCGAAGATCGCGTTTTTCCTGTTCACCTGGGCGTTCTATCTAGCCATGATCTTCCTGCGCGTTTCCGCCGGGTGGCGCGGACGCCGCATCGCGTGGCTCACGGTGAGCGTGCTTGGCTGCTCCATCATTACGTGGGCCACCCACGCCGGTTTGCGGAGCTTGTTCCATCAATGAGACTGGCGCTGGCGGGTCTCAACCATCGTACGGCCCCCGTCCAGGTTCGGGAGCAGCTCGCCTTCCGGGCTGAGGATATTCCCGCCGCGCTGCTTCAGATGCAGGCTGGAGGGGCGAAGGAAGCACTCATTCTCTCTACGTGCAACCGGGTGGAGCTCACGGCTGCCCTGGAGGACGGCATTTCAGTCGAATCTTTGTTCGATTGCCTGGTGAAGGGCCGCATCGGTGTAACGCTCGACTCCATCCGGCCACACCTATACTTATTCGAAGAAGCCGAAGCGATTCGCCATCTGTTTCGGGTGGCGTCCAGCCTGGACTCGATGATTGTAGGCGAGCCGCAGATTCTGGGTCAGCTTAAAGAAGCGTATCGCCAGGCGCGCGATCAAGGAACACTGGGCACGATGCTGGACGCCGTGCTAACGCGCGCTTTCAGCGTGGCAAAACGCATCCGCTCGGAAACCGAGATCGGCCAGAGTGCCGTGTCGGTCAGCTACGCAGCCGTGGAACTGGCCCGAGAGATTTTCGGTTCGCTGAACAAGAAGCGTGTACTGATAATTGGTGCCGGGAAAATGTCGGAAGGCGCCGCCAAGCACCTGCTGCGCGCCGGCGCGCATGAGATATTGATAGCCAATCGCACACGGGAACGGGCTGAGGATCTCGCCAGGGTGTTCGGCGGGGAGGTTGTGCTTTACGACCTTTTCCCAGCGCGCCTGGCTGAAGTAGATATCGTCATCACATCTTCGGCGGCGTCCGGCTATGTTTTAAGCCCTGAAATGATCAGGCGGGCGATCGAGAACCGCAAAAATCAGCCCATGTTTCTGATCGACATCGCCGTTCCTAGAAATATCGATCCGGCGGTGAACGGCCTGGAGCATGCTTTTCTGTACGACATCGATGACTTACAGCGTCTGGCCGATCGAAATCTGCGCGCGCGCTGCGAGGTGGCTCAGCAGGCCGAGGGCATTGTCGCGGAAGAAGTGGCGCGGCTTGAAGCAAAGCTCCGCGAGCGGGATGTAGCACCTACGATTGTTAGTCTTCAGGAGCAACTGGAGATGATTCGGATGGACGTACTGGGCCGCTACCGGTCGCGCCTGGGGCCTTTGACAGCGGACCAGGAGGTCGCTCTGGAAGCTCTTACGCGCGGCATCGTAAATAAGATTGCGCACGGGCCCATCTCCGAGATGCGACGCCAGGCTGCCGCGCAGAACCGCGGTGAAGAAGGCCGCGAGGCGGAAGTGGTTGCTGCGGTCCGCCGAATTTTCCGGCTGCGTAGCTGATGACCGTTGCGGGGACGGTGGCTCTGACGATCGGCTCGCGCGGCTCGCAACTGGCGCTGTGGCAGGCGAACTACATCGCCTCGCGATTGAAAGAACTCGGCGTGGTGAGCCGAATCCAAGTGATTAAGACCACCGGTGATCACCTGCAAACCGCATCGCTGATTCAGGCGGGCGGCAAGGGCCTGTTCACAAAGGAAATCGAGGAGGCGCTGCTGGCAGGCAGCATCGATCTGGCCGTGCATAGCCTGAAGGATCTGCCGACTGAAACGCCGGCAGGCCTTACGATTGCCGCCATTCCGGAACGAGAAGATCCGCGGGATGCCATCGTTGGTATTCGCCTGAGTGATTTACCCAGCGCAGCAGTGGTGGGCACCAGTTCGGGCCGCCGTGCCGCTCAGTTACGCATTCTCAGGCCAGATCTGTGTATTGAGCCAGCCCGCGGGAACGTAGACACGCGCTTACGCAAGCTGAAGGAAGGTCAATACGCCGCAATTCTGCTGGCGGCTGCGGGTCTACGCCGTTTAGGCATGGAATCTGAGATCGCGGAGATCCTTGCGCCAGAGCAGCTTTGTCCGGCGGCGGGGCAGGGAGCCCTGGCTATCGAAACCCGCGATCGCGACGATGCCTTTGCGGTTTGCCAGAAGCTCAATCACGAACCTAGCAGCCTGGCTGTCAGGTGCGAGCGCGCGGCTCTCGCGGCTTTGGGGGGCGGATGCCAGCTTCCAGTGGGCGTGTTCGCCGAGTACCGGGGCAAACTCTTACATGTGACCGCCGTGGTTGTTTCACCGGACGGATCGCGCCATCTGCGTGCATACGCCGAAGGTCCCGCTGAGCGGCCGGTCGAGTTAGGCCAACGCGTGGCGGAGGACTTGCTTTCGCGCGGAGCCGGCGCGATTCTTGCCGCAATCCAGTAAAGTGCCGATCTTGGGCGGTGTACGGATTGTGGTGACGCGCGCCGCGCACCAAACTGAAGAGCTGGCTCGACCGCTGCGCGAACGAGGGGCTGACGTGATCCTGGTTCCGGTAATCGGTATCGCCCCTCCGGTAAGCCCAGAGCCGCTGCGCGAAGGCGCCAAGCGCGTGGATGAATACGATTGGATCGTCTTCACTAGCGCGAACGCCGTGCATGCCTTTGCGGCCGAGCTGCCGCACTCGCCGGCGCGCTGTAAAGCGCGCGTGGCCGCCGTTGGCAGTGCCACCCGAAATGCTGCCGAACAACGTGGCTTCAGCGTCACGGTCGTGCCCGAGCGCTACGTGGCTGAGTCGCTGGTCGAAGCCTTGGCTGTGCAGAATCTAAATGGCTGCCGCATTTTGATTCCATGCGCCGCCGTAACCCGCGATGTGGTGGCGGTCGAACTGTGCAAGCGCGGCGCGCAGGTGAATGTTGTGGAAGCCTATCGGAACGTCGTGCCTTTAGAAGCTGGTGAGCAGGCGAGCGCCGTGTTTCGCGAGCCGTATCCCGATTGGGTTACGTTTGCGAGTTCATCTGCTGTAGATAATCTGGTGCAACTAATTGGGCCCGAGCCGCTCCGCCGCGTGAAGATCGCGACCATCGGTCCCATCACGTCGGATAGCGTTCGCAAGCACGGTTTGATTGTTGCGGCGGAAGCGAACGTTCATTCGGTGGATGGGATTGTGAAGGCGATTTACGAAGACACCAAAACGCGTAATACCTAGTAGTGCCCGAACGCATTCAGAAGATAGTACACTTCGTAGGCAGACAGCGGCATGGACTCCACAGCAAGCTTCGAGCAACCCGTAAGCGCCGCGCCGGTCGATTTTCTTTCGGGCGGGGGCGAAATGGGCGAGATCATGCGCTCCTTCGACTGGTCCAGAAGCCCTCTTGGTGATCCGGAGCAGTGGTCACAACCGTTGAAGACGAGCCTAAGCATCTGCCTCAACTCCCGGTTTCCAATCATAATCTGGTGGGGCCCGGAACTAGCGGTTCTGTACAACGACGACTACATTCCCATGCTTGGAGCCAAACATCCAGACCGGGCGCTTGGGCTTGCTGGCGAGCAGGTCTGGCGAGAAGTATGGCCCACTGTCGGGCCACTGCTGGATAGAGTAATGCAGCAGGGCGAGGCGAATTGGGCCGACGATCTGCAGCTCTTCATCAACCGCGGCGGGTATTTGGAGGAGTGCTACTTTCGCTTTTCCTATAGCCCCATTCGCGATGAGAACGGCGGTATAGGCGGCGTCTTTACGCCAGTCAGCGAGACCACCGCGAAAGTGATCGCTGAACGCCGCCTGCGTACGCTTCGCGAATTGGCGGAGGGAGCGAGCCGCGCCCGCAGTTCTGGTGAAGCCTGTTCCGCCGCCGTGGCGGTTCTCATGGCCCACACATATGATGTCCCGTCCGCCGCGCTGTATGTAGTGGCGGACCGTCAGCAGGCGCATCTCACGGCTGCCAGCAGCCCCGATCCGCCATTTCCCAAATCGATTTCGCTGGCCGATGACAAATCGTTGTTTGGGAATGCGGCTCGAAACGCGAAACTTTCCGTTCTGTCATCAGTTCCCGGGTTAGCGGAGATGCGGTCGGGGCCATGGAATGAACCCTCGCCCGCACTGGTTTTCGTCCCGGTATGCCTTCCCGGACAGAATCAGCCGCCCGCTTTCCTGATTGCCGGGGTGAGCGCGCGGCGGGAACTGGACCTGGATTACCGCAATTTTTTCGAAATGGCCGGCCAGCAGGTCGGTACCGCCATTGCTAACGCGCAAGCCCATGAACAGGAGCGAAGGCGCGCGGAAGCGCTGGCGGAAATCGATCGCGCGAAGACCGCATTTTTCTCCAATGTAAGCCACGAGTTTCGGACGCCGCTCACGCTTCTGTTAGGCCCACTTGCGGACGAACTGGCCGAAGGTGCTGTAAGCGGCGCAACCCGGGAACGGCTTGAGTTAGCCCACCGCAATGGCCTCCGGCTTCAAAAGCTGGTTAACGCCCTGCTGGACTTTTCGCGCATTGAGGCGGACAGGATTCCCGCGCTCTATGAGCCAACCGATCTTGCGGTGTTCACCGCAGAACTTGCTCCCTTCCCCAACCTCGCTCTCGACCGTTCCTCTCTTGCGCTGGCCCGAATGCGGAGTCATGCGGCGGACGCACTGCGCGAAAGCGAGGAACGCTATCGCCTGCTGGCGGAATCGGTGCCGCAGCTTGTCTGGTCATGTGACGCAAACGGCCAATGCGATTACTTGAGCAGCCAATGGGGGGCCTATACGGGCATACCGGAAGCCGATCAGCTTGGCTATGCATGGCTTCAGGTGGTTCATCCCGAGGACCGGGAGCGAGCCTTCGAGATCTGGCGGGAGGCGGTCGAAGGTCGAGGTGAATATGACCTGGATTATCGTATTCGCCGCTACGATGGAGAATACCGCTGGTTCAAAACGCGCGGCCGACTGTTGCGCAGTGCCATGGGCGGGATTAGCAAATGGATAGGCACCTGCACTGACGTTGATGATCAGGTGCGAGCGGAACGCGAACTTCGTCGCGCCAATCAGGATCTTGAGCAGTTTGCCTACTCTGCCTCCCACGATTTGCGTGAGCCAATTCGCAACGTGACGCTTTACAGCCAGCTTTTGCAAAGGCGCTATAGCGGGAAGCTGGACAGCGACGGAGAACAATGTTTGGACCACGTCATCGAAGGTTCCAAGCGCATCAACCTGCTGGTTGATGACCTGCTGGCCTACGCGAAAGCGGCCATTGAGAATGATCGCAAGGATGAGGATGAGGTCTCGGACGCGAATGCAGTCTTGAAGGATGCGCTCTCAATTCTCTCCGTCTCGATTCAGGAAAATGACGCGGCTATAACCAGCCAGCCGCTTCCAACCATTCGGATAAAGCAGGCGCCGCTGGAGCAGCTTTTCCAAAATCTGGTTGGCAATGCGATCAAATATCGCAAAGACGATGAGCCGCCCCGCGTGGATGTTTCCGCCAGCCGCGATGGCGCGCACTGGCGATTCGCAGTGAAGGATAACGGCATTGGAATCGACCCGCGCTACCAGACACTTATCTTCGGGTTATTCAAGCGTCTGCATGGGCGCGGAAAATACGGCGGCACAGGGCTCGGACTGGCTATCTGCCAGAAGATTGTAGACCGGTACGGCGGCCGGATCTGGGTGGAATCGCAGCCCGGTGAAGGCGCAATATTCTACTTTACTTTGCCGGCGATAAAGGGCGAAGGCTAATGCCATGGATTCACCGCAGTTTCTGGATTGGCCCGCTTATCATCGCCGGCATCCTGGTTATCCTTGCGGTGATCGTCTCGCGCACCCGGCTGCGCGAGATCTACAAACGACAACTCGGCGAGAGCCGGCGTGAGCGATTGTTTCTGGCATCATTGGGATTCTTTGTGGCCGTGCTGGTTGTCCGCGGCATCACCATCGCCATACACAATGATGTCGGTCCGTTTCACAACGTATCGATGCACGGCCGTCACATTCACCACCTGGTTTGGGGCATTCTACTTCTTCTGCTGGTCGGTTACGCATGGCTCCTGGAGATTGGGACGGGCTCTCAAACCTCCTGGCGATGGGCGGGGCGAGTTACTTCCATGCTCTACGGCGTTGCGGCGGCGCTCACGCTGGACGAATTTGCGCTGTGGCTGAACCTGAGCGATGTGTACTGGCAGAGACAAGGTCGCGAGAGCTATGAAGCGATGGCGTTTTTCGGCGGCTTGCTCGGCATCGGAGTGTTCGGTGCCCCTTTCCTGCGCGCCATCGGAAGAGAACTGGTCAGGCCGTTTCGGCGCAGCGAGACACCTCGATAACGCGTATTGTGGAGTAACCGCCCCCGTACCCTTGCGCTTCGACAAGAAATCCTGTACGCTCTCTTGTAGAAGCGAAGAGCAAAAACACGTGGCCGTCCAATGCATCGACCTTTCGCGAGGTACTTAGGAGGTTCGCCGTGCTCAGTGATCTGTACTTCCGTCTTCGTTCGCTTTTCCGATACGGCATGGTCGAGAGAGAACTCGACGAAGAGCTGCGATTTCACTTCGAGCAGCAGGTCGAGAAATACGTTCGGTCGGGTCTGACGCGCGAAGAGGCGGCGCGGCGGTGTCGCCTCGAATTCGGCTTTGTAAATGAAGTCAAGGAGGACTGCCGGGAAGCGCGTGGGGTTAGCTTTGTCGAAACTCTATTCCAGGATGTTCGCTACGGACTGCGAATGCTGGGTAGATCTCCCAGCTTCACGGCCGTTGCCGTACTGACGCTAGCGGTTGGCATCGGCGTGAACACGGCGATGTTCAGTATCTTCGATGCGGTCCTTTTACGCCCGCTTCCATTCAAGAATGCAGATCGCCTTCTGGATATGACGGAATATAGCCCCGGCAAAGTAGATAACGCAGGCGTGCCCTACCCCGACTATCTTGTATGGAAGCAGGAAAATACAGTGTTCGAGGAAACGGCCGCATATTTTCTAATCCGTGCATCGAACGACATAGTTTTGGGCGGGCCATTTTCGGTTGAACGTGCGCCCTATTCAACAGTTACCAATAGCTTGTTCACGATTCTCGGCGTGAAACCGGCGCTAGGTCGTGGCTTTTCCGCTAGCGATGAAACACCGGGCGGAGCAAAAGTTTTCCTTATCAGCGACGCGCTTTGGCGCGGCTTATTTGGCGGCGATCCGCACGCAATCGGAAAGGCATATCTGCTCGATGGACAAAACTACACGCTGGCAGGTGTAATGCCGTCGGGATTTGACTTTCCGAAAGAGTGCGGCATATGGGTTCCCGTTGGCACGCTTGGCCCATTCGGGCTGCACGACCGGATCTCGCATCCGTTCCATGTACTGGGGAGATTGCGGCAAGGAGTAAGTCTGACTTAGGCACAGCGGCAAATCGAGGGCGTTCAGAGGCATCTTGGAGCCATCTATCCGAAGGCAGATGAACACTGGCATGTGCGCGCACAGCCACTGCTCGATGAAGTGGTTGGAAACGTTCGAAGATCATTGCTTGTGTTGCTTGGGGCCGCCGGCTTCATTCTGCTGATCGCGTGCACAAACGTAGTGAATCTGATGTTCGCTCGCGCTTCGGCAAGAGAAAAAGAATTCGCGATTCGGGTCGCTCTCGGAGCCGGGCGGATGCGTCTGCTACGTCAGAATTTGACAGAAAGTTTCCTCATCGTTTGTATCAGCTTGGCCCTTGCCTTTGCACTTGCAAAATGGGGATTAGTGTTGATCGTTTCGTTGATATCGATCCATTTGCCGAGGATGGAATCGCTTCAGTTGAGTGTCCCGGTGCTTGCGTTCATGGCGGCTGTCGCCGCGTTGGCCACGGTTGTCGTGGGTCTTGTCCCTTGCTTGCAAATATCGTGGCGATATCCGCGGAACAGGCTTTGTGACGGCCGGCGCTGCGGCGAAACTGACCGGCGAAGCAGCCGATTGCGGAGTGGCCTTATCGTCTCCGAAGTGGCACTGGCTCTTCTGCTGCTGTGTGGGGCCGGGTTGATGCTGAGGAGCTTCATACAATTGAATCGGGTGAATCCCGGTTTTCAGCCGGAGCATCTACTCACGATGAAAATCGCTCTTCCCGGCGCTACCTATCCGAAGGTCGGACAAACAGCCGCTTTTCTTGACCGGCTAATCCAACATGGCGAAAAAGTTCTGGCCTGGAAAAGACCCCATAGGCCAACAGATCATCTCCATTGATGAACGTTCAAACCTTCGCGAGATTATCGGTGTTGTTGGTGACGTGAAAAGTTTTGGTTTGGGCACGGAGAGCAAGCCGGAGATGTACGAGCTGTATCGGGGCGCGTGGTACATGAATCTGGTACTGCGTACGACTCAGAATCCAGCCAGCACGCTTTGGCCGTGCGCAAGCTCGTCGCATCTCTGGATAAGGGAATACCCGTGTATCAAGTTGCGACGATGGATCAACTTCTGAGTAACTCCCTCGCTCCCGAACGATTCAATTTGTTTCTTCTCGCGTTTTTCGCCGCTGTCGCCGTGCCGCTCGCGGCAGTGGGGCTTTACGAGGTTCTCTCTTTTGCCGTGAGCCGGCGAACCCATGAGATTGGTATCCGGCTGGCAATCGGTGCGGAACCGAGACACGTTTTGCACCTGATTGCCTGGCAGGGGATGAGACTTGTGATGATCGGTTTGACCCTTGGCCTATCCGCCTCATTCCTTTTGACTCGCTTAATGGCGAGCCTGCTCTATGGCGTGAGCGCAACCGATCCGATAACGTTTGGCGCCCTCGCCGTGCTGCTCGTACTAGTAGCGGTCGCGGCGTGCTACATCCCCGCGCGACGGGCCATGCGCTTGCACTCCGATGCGAATAGCCGAAGGAAGCAGAATCGGGCAAGCACGACTCCAATTCGCTACCTCACCTCGCCCGACAGCGGCTGGCTTAAATAGTCAAAGACGCCATGGCGAAGCTCCTCTGTGAGCTCTTCAGGCGATTTGTTGGAATCGAGCGCAAGCGGCTCCCGAACCGAGATGATGATCTTACCGCTGCGGAACCAACGCCCGCCTTTGGCCTTCAGCTCGCCAAGCCCCGCCAGATGCACAGGCAGGGCCGGCGTGCCAAGCTCTTTCCAGAGCAGCCCTACGCCGGGCTTGAAGGGCTGCGGCGCGCCATCGTCCGAGCGCCGGCCTTCGGGAAACACGATGACGCTGTAACCATGGTCGACGGCTTCTCCGGCGTGCCGGAAACTCCGCCGGAAGCCGCTGTATTGAGGGAGCGGGAAAACATTGAAGAGCCCCGTCACCAGCCAGTACTCAATCGGCGCCACCGCGTTCAGGAACCAGTGCCCCTGGTTGCGGGCGCGCCGCCAATCGAGGATCATTTCGCCCGACATCGCCACCGCCACTCGTCTTCGTATGTGTCCAGGCAGCGCGTATAAAATGAAGGGCACGTCATACGAGGTTACGTGATTGGCAACAATCAGCATGGGCGAGGACGGCCATCGCTGCACGCGGTTGGTGACGCGTGGCTTGGCAAGAAAGCGCACCAGGGGTATGACAGTGGTCTCGAGAAAGGCGCTGCGGAATTCCTGCATGGCCGCATTCCAGGGCCAATACGGATACCTATGCTGTCCGGTTTCACCTTTGGCTACCGGTTTGCCGGCCGGTGCTTCCCGAATCAGCTTCTGAATATCCGCTTCCGTTTTCACCTGCTGGAGCGCCGTGTCATCGAGTGAAATGCCGTACTGCTGCTCGAGCTGGGCCTGTAACTGCACCCGCCCCATACTGTCCAGATTCAGATCGGAAGCGCCTTCAGGGCTGGCGCCCGCTGCTATTTCTCCGCTGGCAATTCGCCGCGCCACTTCGCGCTTCAGTACCTTGCCGGTCGAAGTGCGGGGCAGGTCCGCTTCTGGCCACACCAGCCAGCGGCGAATCTGCTGAAAATCGGCCAGCTCCCGATTAGCCGCTTCGATGGCGGAACCGGCATCTCCGTTCCCATTGGTCACAATCGCAGCTAGCGGTTCCGGTCCGTGTTCCGCTTTTGTCTCGATGATCGCGGAGGTCTTTACGCCTGGCTGGCGATTGAGCGCTGCTTCCAGATCCTCCGGATAGATGTTGAGGCCGGACGAAGTGACAATTACGTCCTTCTTACGGCCACGGAAACGCAGGTTCCCCTGCTCATCGAAATCGGCGAGATCGCCCGTAGCGAGCCACTCTGAACCGTTTTGCTGCATGCGGCCCTGCTGCCAGGTGGTGTTCGAGATTGTCTCGCCCCGCACCAGCACTTCTCCTTCTTCGCTCAACCGCACTTCGCGACCGGGCAAAACCCGGCCGATGGTTCCCTGCGCGGCGTGGAACGGGTGGTTCAGGCTGACCAGGGCGGTTGTTTCGGTCATTCCGTACCCTTGCACGACGATGAAGCCAAGCGCATTCCAAAACTGTTCTCCGGCTGAGGAGAGCGATGCGCCGCCGCAGATGAAGGTCCAGAACTTCAACCCGAAAAGGCGGTGCACGTCGCGAAAGTACCACCAGCGCTGCCAGGCTTTCCTGCTTCTGGTTGCCGCAATGCGATCTTCCAGGCCCGGAAACCGCCCTATTGCGAAGTGCTGCATCAGGTCGAGCACGCGCGGCACGGCCGCCAGAACCGAGATGCGGTCTCTATGGATGCGCTCGGCAAGCTCGGCCGCCACCAACCGCGGCTCATAATGCAGCTCGGCCCCCAGCAGAGGTGGAATCCACAGACCCATGAACTGTCCGAATACGTGGCTCAGCGGTAGCGTGTGCAGGATGCGAATGGGATGAAAGAAGCGCTCGTATTTGAGATACTTCTGCATCTCGCGCTCAATTGGCTCCAGGCTGGCAAGCACGTTTCGGTGCGTATGCACTATACCCTTCGGTTCGCCGGTTGTTCCGGACGTGAAAACAATCTGCAAAGGGTCATCCGGATTCAGGTCGGGGAACGTGATGGCCTCATCGGACGGAAGGGCGTCCTCGAACTGTTCGAAAGTAATGAAAGACGTTGCGGAGCCAAGCGTCTGGAGCTTCCGCGCATCGCCCACGAGGAGCTTAGGCGAGACTTCGCGCTGCACCCGCCGCGCGAAATCGGACGGGCTTGCGAAATCTATAGGAACCGGAAGAACTCCACTTAGCACGCAGCCGAAAAAGGCCCCCACCCACTCGGCGCTGTTCTCTCCCCAGATGAGGACGCGCTCGCCTTTCGCGATTGAGCGCTGTTCGAGCGCCGCTGAAAATCTGCGGGCAAGCTCCGCGAGTTCACCGTAAGTGGTGCGCACCTGCCGCAAACCCCGGGGCGCAACTACGGCTATATCTTTTCCGTGCCGGTCGAAGTCGCCGATTAAAGACGCGAGATTCCGCCGCTGCAAGTTGGGTTGTCGCATCCGTGCTGAAATGAGTATCTCCCAGAACACTCAAGTCGCGAGACTGGGCACTGCTGGCAACGGTCGAGCAGGACTGATAAAGTAGGCAGAGCGTCGTGCTCTGATGCGAGAGGAGGCAGCCATTCTTCGGGCGCTGCATACCGAATCCAACCCGAGTTCATGGCGGCCGCTGGTGCGTACTCTCGCACTGCTAGTCTCAGCGGTTTGCCTTTCGCCGGGAGTATACGCCTTGCCCTCGTTTGCGCGCCAGACGGGCCAAAAGTGCGCGGCTTGTCATGTTAGTGGTAGCTGGCCGCAGCTAACGCCCTGGGGACGCTTTTTCAAGCTTTCCGGGTACACAGCCGGAAAACAGCTAGTCGACAAAGAAGGTTTTCATTACGTGCCGCTGGGTCTGTTCGGGCAAGTGGGCCTGACCTGGGCTGCACAGCCGAACGACGCGCAAGGACAGCTCATCATCACCCAGAACGGGTCCCCAGAGGCCTATCAGTTTACCGGCGAAGTCGGCACCAAGGTGACTGACTTCCTCGGCGTCTTCTACGAATACCAACTCGCTAACACTTTTCCTGGCTGGAAGGGTGCATCTGGTCCCGCCGACGTGCGCGCCGTGCACTTTTTTCACCCGGGTAACAACGAACTTCTGATGGGTATCGACACTAACAACAACCCTACGGTGCAGGACGTGTGGAACTCCACGCCTGCCTGGGGCTATCCGTTTTACGGCTCGCCTCAATCGCCGGGTGGACCGGCCAGCCCCATGATCACAAGTCTGGGCGCTCAGTCCGCGAGCATAGGTGTATATGCGCTACTGAATCGTGAGTGGTACGTGGAATTTTCAGCGTACCGGGTGGCCACCGATTTCTTCCGCTGGATGAGCGCGGGGACCGCATTTCAGGCTGGAGGCGAGAACTACCTGGAAGGTTACAATCCGTATTGGCGGGCGTACTGGACGAAAGAAAGAGGCCCGCAATCGTTCATGATAGGCACCTTCGGCATGCGCTCGAACGTGTATCCGAATAGCGCAGCGCCAAGCGGGCCGACCGACGTTTTCACGGATTACGGATTCGATTCGCAGTACCAGTATCTAGGGGATACTCACAAGCTGACGCTACGCGGAAGCTATATCTATGAGAATCAGAAGTGGAATGGTAGCTTTCCGCTGGGCGCCTCCTCAACTCCGAAGGGCAACCAAAAATCGCTCAATCTAAACGGCAGCTACGGCTATCGCGATCACTGGATTTTCAACGCTGCGTACTTCTTGAATAATGGTAATAACAATACGGCTCTTTACGCCGTTACCGCTCCCTCCGGCGCCCTGCTCACGTCCTCGCCCAACACAAGCGGGTACGTGCTTGAAGCGGATCGCTTCATCACTCAAAATCTGGAGGCGGCACTTCAATATAAAGCCTTCGTGAGATTTAACGGACTCACGAACAACATCGACGGCCTGGGTCGGAATGCGAGTGCCAACAACACACTATGGTTGACCGTATTCTTCGCTTTTTGATTCCGGAGAGAGCAGGATGAGAGTTCGCAAGATCTTCCAGCCTGCGGTTATTACAGTGGCCGCCGCTTTGCTGCTGTTATGTCCCATTGCGCTCGCCCAAAAGCGCTGGAACGCGCCTCGGGTCGTCACGTGGAACTGTTCCGGCTGCCACGGAATCGACGGCAACGCGCAACTGCCTTACTTTCCGCGCTTGGCGGGCCTCAATGCCGTTTACGCTGGGCAGAGAATGGCGGAATTCGGAGCAGCCGCCCCGCCGCCCGTTGATGAGCTGTTCTACCGCATCACCGCGCTGGCCGAAGGGAAAGCTGGCGCCAGCAGACTCCAGGAACGCATTAACATGATCGGCAGTGCGCACGCAATTACCGCGGACGAAACGAAGGCTGCTATCGCCTGGTACGCGATGCAAAAACCGGCTCCAGGGCGGTCCGGCAATCGGGCGCTTATTCAACTGGGCAGGACCGTGTTTATGAACGGTCTCCCGGCTCAGGGTCTGCCGCCCTGCCAGAGTTGTCACGGGGCTCAGGCCAAAGGAAAGGGGAAGGTCCCGCGTCTAGCCGGCCAGAATGGCACCTACCTTCTGAACGAATTGGCAAAATTCCATGCGGGCGACCGCCAGCACGCGCCGGAAATGACCATGGTCGCCGAACACGTGGATACTGAGCAGTTCCGTGCCCTGGTGGCGTATTTGCAGTCACTCTAGTATTTGCAGTCACTCTAAAGGTTACGGCCGGCCTGCGCCAAAGGACTTTAGCTCGAAGCCTTGTGGCCGCCTGGATAGTAGCCTTCGCGTGCCTGAACCGTGAGGCCTTTCTGCTTAACAGTGAGCTGGATCTTTCGAAAGCCTCCGTCGTTGCCTGGACGATCCGGTGTATAGCCAATGCTGTACTGATTGCGCAGCTCTTCTTCGATCTGCGTATAGATCTGATCGATTGACTTCTTCTTCGATACTTCGAAGTACCCGCCGCCAGTCTCTTTGGATATATGCTGCAAAATCCTCTTGCCGTCGGGACGGTTCATGGCCGGCCCTCGTCCATACGGGCCTCCGCGTCCGCCTCCGCCCCAGCCGCCGTGCCGCCCCATTCCCGGTCCGCCGAAACCTCTGCTGAACCCCTCCTCCTGGTCCGCGATGCGGATTGAATACGCCAGCGTATCCGCACGCTGCGCCGAATCGATCGCCTCGTCCATAGAGACCTTGCTCGCGTTATCTTCTCCATCAGTCAGCATGATCAGCGCTTTGCGGCCCGTCTGCGATGCCATCAAATCGTGCGAACCCAGATAGACAGCATCGAAAAATGCCGTTCCGCCGGCGCGATGCATCCCGCGGCCACCGCCTTGCCTGCCCCAACCGCCTGGACCGGTAGTTCCGGCCGACTGATTGCTGCTGGCCCACTCCGGTTTATCGAGCAGATCGAGCGCTTTCTCCAGGCGTTCGCGAGAGGAAGTCAGATCCTGGAGTAACTCCACTTCACGGTCAAAATGAATCAGAAACGCCTTGTCCCTGTCTGGGCGGAGCACCTGCTCCAAAAAGGTATAGCTTGCCTGCTTTTCCGTTCCCAGCATCCGCCTTTCGCTGCCGCTTGTATCGACCAGCAAACCCAGCGTGAGTGGCAAATCGCTCTGCTGGGCGAAATAACGAATAACCTGCGGACGGCTGTCCTCTTCCAGTACGAAATCGTCTTTCGTCAGGTTACGCACAATCTGCCCTTGCTTATCGCGAACGGTCGCGAAGACGTTTACTACTTTGACGTCGGTTGAAAAGGTGGGCGGCTGTTGAGCTTGTTGTCCGCGGGACTAGCCGGTTCACCGCCAACAGCGATGCGCTGGAGATTAGAAGCCGCCGCCTCGAAAAACGGGCGATTGATTCGGAGCCAGGTACCACGGCGTTAAGATGTACAGCGCAAGAAGTGGGTTCCCGGGATTTACGCGCTTTCGCCTCCCGCTTACTGCCTCAGCACCGGCAATGTTTCCGCGATTTCGAACTGCAAAGTGTTGTGCGCCAAGCGCAGGCGGTCCTCAACCCGCGCGGCCGTTTCGCCATAAGCGAACAGGAACCCGAGATAGGTGTTTCCCTCCGGCAGAGGCAACACGCATTGACCTTCTTTGGCTGTAATAATGACTTCATCGGCAATGGCTTCCGCGGCTTCCGTACCGCGAACACCCTGGTAGATGCCGGCACGAGTGACCGGGATCATCATGACTCCCGCCGCTCCGGGGCCCCTTCGCGCGCTAGATACATTTTCCCCAAGAGCATGCCGGACGATCAGTTCCTCTAGACGCATGCCGTCCTCAAAAACGAGAGCCTTCGCGCAAAGCCCGCCGATCGGCCGCGGCGCAACCTCGAGCATCCACACGCCGCCTCGATCGACGCGCATTTCGGCGTGTACGGGTCCGCAGTGCAAGCCGAGAGCCGTTACCGCCAATTGTGCTGTGTTCCTGATCGCCTCCTGTACCTCCGCCGGCTCGCGCGAAGGCGCAACGTAAATCGTCTCCTGGAAGTATGGTCCGTCCAACTGATCCGGCTTGTCGAATAGCTCTAGAACCTGCAAGCGCCCATCTGTAACCAAACCTTCGAGGGCGAATTCGCGTCCCGGAATAAAGCTCTCCACCTGCAAATGCTCCAACGCCGGATCTCTCAGGCTTGCAATGCTAGGGATTTTCAGTAACTTGCGAATCCTTGCAAATGCGCGGACGAAATCTTGCGGATCGTTAGCCCTTATCACGCCCCGGCTGGTGGACAGGCCAAGGGGTTTCAGGACGCAAGGGTACTGAATGTTTGTCGCGGCGGATTCCGCATCGTCGTCCAGCCTTATCCGGAAATACGCCGGTACGCGAAGTCCCGCCTTACGGAAGCACTCACGGGTAGCGAACTTATTGATAGCGGCCGCCGCGGCTGCCGGTGGATGGAAGGGCAATCCAAGGCGTTCCGCGGTGAGCGCCGCAAGATAAGCAGGCCGGTCCCCGATAGCGATCACCGCGTCGAAGCTTTTTCCCAGAGTCAGGGTCGCCGCGGATTCTTCAGGAGCCTCGAAACGAACCGGAATCGCCGCATCGCCCCACGGATCCTCGAGCACATGGCAGCGATCCGTGGCGAGGGTGACGTCCGCGCCGAGCCGCCGGGCGACCTCTGTGAACGTCTTGGCCTGATAACCCGTGGTCGCCGCGATGAGCAGCAGACGTTTTCGAGCGCGGGTTGCCATCGCAATCAGATTTTGGCGATGCGATCCTGCATCGGTTCAGCGCAGCAGTACCATGGCTCGCTCAATTGTGGCGTCGTTCCGCAACTGGAAGCCACCACCGGGGCCGCTTCGCCTTCCCCTGCTTCCGCCCAAATCGCCGCGAAGCATTCCGCCCGCGATGCGCCGCGCTTTTGTTTGGAATCGACAAGTTGCAACAAGCGCTCGGCCAAGCGATCGAGGCTCGGATCCCGGTGCCTCCATCTGTAGGCCAAAGCGTCCGGCTGGAACACGCCCACCATGCCGCGGATCTCTTCCAATTCCAGCAACCGCGAACCCGCCGGGATCAGTAAACGCAGCGCTAGCTGCACAGGAGCCACCTGGTGCACCAATTCCTGTTCTGCTAAAACGCGCAATAGCTCCCGGTAGCTCTCCCAAGTTGTCCACGGCGTAAAGGGAATAAAGGTGGGAGAAAGGTTCAGGCCCGCGGCGCGAAACAGCTTGACCACTTCAAGAAAATCCGCTTTCGTGTGGCCCTTATCGAGAATGCGGAGAACGTCATCGTCCACCGACTCCACGGCCGTCGTCACAACCAGGCAACCAGTGCGCCGCAATTCCGGTAACAGATCGCGGCGCTTCAGCAGATGTTCTATTTTTATGGTCACGTCATAAGTGAGCGCGGGAAAGTCCCTGTTCATGCGCTCGACTATGCGCATCCCGTGTGTGGGCCCGTTGAAAAAATCCGGGTCGCCGAATGTGATATGTTGCGCGCCAGATTCCACCTGCTGGCGTATGTCGGCCATCACGACGTCAGCCGGAACCACGCGGAACACCCCGTTATAGACCGGCACGACGGGACAGTGGCGGCACAGGTGCTTGCAGCCGCGACTCGCCTCCGTATATCCGGTGATGCGATCGGTTTCGCCATCGAACATACTGGCGTATCGCTTCAGGGCAGGAAGCCCAGACCGGTCCGGCGTCTCAAATCGCATGCGTCCAAACGACACCAGCGGTTCCGGCGAAATGGATTGATCACGTGCAGCCAGCCTAAGCGCCAGGGCCCGTAATTCGTCCTCGAACTCTCCTCCGAGCAGCGTCTCCACACCAAGCGAGCGCAGATACCCGGCGTTGACAGGCGCATAAAGACCGTAGCAGCATACATGCGCGTCCGCATTGACCCGCCGGACCGACTCAATCACGGGTATCGCAAGACGGGTGGCAGTATGCATCGGAAGATGGAAGGCAATCAGATCCGCGTTGCGCACGGCGTCGAGAGGGAGCTTCTCCACGGCCAAGTCGGCGCAGGTTACATGATGTCCATCGGCGCGCAAGCACGCGGCTGGGGAAGCGAGTCCGAACGGCTGCCGGCCAAGTTCGTAAGTGGAAACCAGCAATACGCGCATGATTTCTTTGGTCTTTAGTTTAGCGTCTGGACCGAGTTTGGCCCGATATCATAATGAATAGTTCACAGGAAGGAAATCGAAAATGGGTTGTAGTGGCGGAACGCCTCCCGCACCGGAGCGCATCGGTCCAACCGGCCGCACGGTGTTCTGTGCGAAATTTCAAAAAGAGATGCCGGGCCTTACTGAAGTTCCGTTCGAGGGACATCCGCTGGGCCAGAAGATCTATGAAAACGTCTCTCTGGAAGCCTGGAAAATGTGGCTGGAGCACATGAAGATGCTCATGAACGAGTATCGCCTGAATCTTGGCACCTCCGAGGCGCAGGAATTCCTGGTGAAACAGATGGATGATTACTTTTTCGGCGCGGGTGCCGCGCTCCCGCCCGGCTACGTACCTCCGCAGGAGAAGTGAAGATAGGCAGTAGCCGCCTCCGAACGGCCTTGTTGCTACTTGCCTGCAGCTGCGCTTCTTGCGTGAGGTGATTGCGGGGCCGCCTTTTCGCCAGTTCCGCCGCGTTTCACATCTGCCGCCGTCATAGTACGCACTAACGCCGGTGTGCGCCTCAACGGGACGGAAATTTCGTTCAGAAATACTAGCGAGAGGGGAGTTGCAGCCGCAAACTGAACCCCATGACGATACATCTTGGCCAACAGTTTGCAACCTGCGTTATCGTAGCCGCTCAATCGCGAGATGTCCACGGTAAACCTGCGCGGAGATGCCGATTGCAAGGCGGTCTTCCAGCACGATGATACTTCGCCGATTACGTCGCCAGCAAATCGCCCCGTGATCTCAATCCGCAATTCATCGGCTTTATCGTGTATCTTGATGGTGGCCACGATCTTCAATCTCCCTAGCGTTTGACTGCCCAAGAGAAAGATAAGCTACATAGAATTTCCGTATTTTCCACAGGTTTCGTAAAAAGAATTCATCTTACGGCGGATGCTTTGGAGCCAGGAAGACAGGTAAGGTAACAAACAATGAAAAACCGACATCTGAGGTCTGTAGCTGGCAATCACAGGGGAGAGGACAGCGCCATCGAATGAAAACAAAAGTACTTCCAGGATCGCCGTACCCGCAAGGCGCCACTTGGGACGGAACGGGAGTCAACTTTGCTCTCTATTCCGAAAATGCGACCAGGGTTGAAGTGTGCTTGTTTAATGAACTCAGAACGGCGGAACACGATACGGTGAACATGCAGGAAGTCACCGGGCATGTGTGGCATTGCTATATTCCTGGGCTTACCATCGGGCAGTTGTACGGGTATCGGGTTCACGGTCCGTATGAGCCCCAGAAAGGCCAGCGTTTTAACCCGGCAAAACTCGTTATCGATCCCTATGCGCGCGCGGTCGCTGGACATGTCGATTGGGACTACCCGATTTTCAGTTATAGGCTGGGCGATTCGCAAGCCGACCTGAGCTGTGATCCAAACGATGATGCGGCGGGAATGCCGAAAGGCGTCGTAACCACTTCGCACTTCGATTGGCAGAATGACCGCTCACCTCAGACTCCCTTGCATGAATCCATCATCTATGAAGCGCACGTGAAGGGCATGACGGTACGCCACCCGGACGTGCCGGAGAATCTGCGCGGAACGTACCTGGGTCTGGTCAGCCCGCCGATGCTGGACTATTTTAAGAAGCTCGGGATCACGGCGCTGGAACTGATGCCGGTCCACGACTTCCTGGACGACAAGCACCTGCTCGACATGGGCCTTCGGAATTACTGGGGCTACAACACGACGAATTTCTTCTCGCCTGCCGCGCGCTACTGCAGTTCCGGTGACATGGGCCAACAGATCGGCGAGTTCAAGACCCTAGTTCGAGAGCTCCATCGGGCAGGTATCGAGGTCATCCTCGACGTGGTTTACAACCACACTTCCGAGGGTAATCAGATGGGCCCGACTCTGAGTTTCCGCGGCATTGACAACGCCACTTATTACCGGCTTGTCACCGATCGCCCGCGGTACTACATGGATTACACCGGCACTGGAAACACGCTGAATATGCGCCATCCGCAAGTGCTAAAGCTGGTCATGGACAGCCTACGCTACTGGGTGCTGGATATGCACGTGGATGGCTTCCGGTTCGATCTGGCCTCGGCGCTGGCCCGCGAACTTCATGACGTGGACCGCCTCTCCGCCTTTTTCGACGTCATCAACCAGGACCCTGTGCTTTCAAAAGTGAAGTTGATTGCCGAACCTTGGGACGTCGGCGAAGGCGGATACCAGGTGGGTCAGTTTCCGGATTTGTGGGCGGAATGGAACGGGAAATATCGGGATGTCGTGCGGCGCTATTGGAAGGGGGATGACGGCCAGCTCGCCGAGCTCGGGTATCGCCTCACCGGGAGTAGCGATCTCTATGAGCGGAATGGCCGCCGGCCTTCGGCCAGCATCAACTTCGTCACTGCCCATGATGGTTTCACGCTAAGGGATCTGGTCAGCTACAACCAGAAGCACAACGAAGCCAACGGCGAAGACAACCACGATGGGGCCAACGACAATCATTCCTGGAATCACGGTGTCGAAGGCCCCACTGACGATCCGAAGATTCAGGCCTTCCGCGATCGCGAAGAGCGAAACTTGCTGGTCACACTGCTGCTTTCCCAAGGCGTGCCGATGATTTGTGGAGGCGATGAGATTGGCCGGACGCAGGAAGGCGACAACAATGCTTATTGCCAGGACAATGAGATCAGCTGGCTCGATTGGAACCTGGACAACCGCAAAAAGGCGCTGCTGGATTTCACGGCGAAGCTCATCGCTCTACGCAAACAGCACCCGAACCTGCACCGCCGGAAGTTTTTTCAAGATCGCAAAATCAGCCCGGCTACTTCTCAGAAACACAAGGTGGATGGGTTGGAAGTACACGATATCTGCTGGTATCGTCCCGATGGAAAGGAGATGACCGAAGAAGAGTGGAATGCCGGTTGGGTGCGCTGTCTGGGACTGCATCTCAGCGGAAGAACTCTGAGCGATGTCGACCAATACGGCGAATTGGTTCGCGATGATAGCTTCCTGTTGTGCCTGAACCCGCATCACGATCATATTCAGTTCTATATGCCGCCCTGTACCGCGGGCTGCAATTGGGAAGTCATTATGGATACGCGCGATTCATCCCTTCCCGAGCCGCGCCCCATCAAGACCGGCGATGCGTATGATATGCTGCAGCACTCGGCCGTCCTTTTCCGCGAGGTGCAGCGAAGAGGCGAGCTGGAGCAGAAGCGCGACACCCAGGTAAGGGAAGAACATACCGTTAACTTGCGTCACGAGCGCAAAGAAGAAGAGCTGGTGCACAAATAGCCCGGCTTTTTACGGTCTTTCATCACACATGGTGGGTTAATCGTTCAGTTTAGTAACCTTCCGTTTCCGTGTGCTCGACGTAATGCTGGCCCTCATGATTAAGCTTTGCTTGTTCGCGTGACGGTTCAACGACGGCAACGCCGATTCTCTTGCCAGGCGCATAGATCTTATGCAAGAATTCCTCATTGCCATAGCGTTGAAAGATTAACTCGGCGTGATTTGGCACGGTTTTATCGTCGGATTGCCGAACTAGAAAATCCTCCGCTAAATCGCCATTGACGGATTTAACTGTCATCGCTTCGTTGTCGGAACCCTGCATAATCCGAAAAACGTAGGTCCCGGGTGGCAAGGTCGTGTTACCGATCCTAAAATCGTGACTAATGTCAGCTTTTATAGCGTGCGTGATCTGAGCTTGTGAAAGTGGGGCCGTACAGACGCACAAACCGGCGGCTGATAAGGCAATAAGCAGTGTTCTAATATGCTCTCGCATTTTCAATTCCCTCTACTTGAAGGGACGTTTCTTCTGTTTCAGCGTTAGACCAGCGAATCTATCATTGCCTCGAACTGTCAGTCATACATGCCGTGTACATACCATTCGCCGCTTTTTGATTCCTGGTAAATGCGGTACAGCGCGCCATCGTCTAATGCCACATCCCATTCTTCGCGGCTCCAGGCGGTAGAGGCCCACCACTCTCCGGATGTCTTCCACGGGCCCGCCGAACGGACGACGTTTCCTCTGACACTAGAGGCTATGACGTCCTTCGGGGCATGTTCCACGATGTGTACGCGCGCGTGCAACGCCGGACGGAACAGGCGCATGGCAAGGCGCAGCATGTCAGACTGTTCAGTTTGGTGATGCATGCCCATGCCGTTCTGGACTGCATCCGATAGGCACAAACTCCTCATTTCGAAGGCATCGGGCCGATACGTGTCCAGCAACCTGGGCGTGCCGGCATTCTCTTTTCCGACCATGCCCGCAATGCGCGCCAGAGTCACTTGCAACTTATCAGCGGGCGGGGTAGGTGGAAGAAAAAGTCCGTTTTGTAGGCGGCGCGGCTCAACTGCCTCCGCGCGCAATGTGAACGCCAGGATCGGCGCTTCAGGAGGGTGCCGTTCCAGATGAAGCTGCAGCAGCTTTAATATCGTGCGGCTGTCATCCAGAGGAACTGCAAATTCTAATTCAAAGCCATGTTCCTTCTTATCCTCCAGCTCGAATCGTGCTGCCAGCAATCGCGCCGCTCTTGATTGCGATCGCAGACGTCCGCATAATTCACTCAAAACTCTGCCGAACAAAAAAAGTAAAGGCTCCAGTAACCGCAGCGGATGCTCGAGCTCCATTCGTTCTTCGTAGTTTGCCGCCGGTGCGGCCACGCGCAGCGCGCGATGGATACTCCCGCACGCCAGGTTGCGCAGATATACGCCGGCTTTGCCTAAGCGCTCTGCGACTCCGCCTTCCGGCAGTGCCGCCAGATCCTCACAGGTCTTCAATCCCCAACGATGCAAAACCTCCAGCAAACCCATCTCTACCGGGACATCGTGCGTGAATAAGGCAGTAATCGGAATGGGTGCTAACTTCAGCCGTTCTTCGCCTGGCGTGACAAGTGTCACTCCAATACAATTCCGTGCCAATAGAATGGCTGCATCCGGATTCGAAGCGAGTGCCAGGCTTGCCTGTAATTTCCGCTCATGGCCGAAACGGCAAATCTCGGATGCGATCTGATACGGCGACCCCATCAGTTTGCGTAAGGGGGCGATGGAGAACACGACCGTATTCGGGCAGGTTTGCTCAACCGCGGGCGAAAACTCCAGCGCCAGATCGAAAAGTGAACTGCCTGCCGCCTCGCCGGCCGCGTGGATACATGCATACATCTAAGCCACCGTTTGAATGAAAAGCGGTTCCGGACGAACTATCTTGCCCTTGCGGAGAACCGCGTTTACCTGTAACCCGCGCAGGACCAGAAAAGGCGGCTTTCCTGACCAATAAAACAGATTACGCTTAAGCTGTAATTGATTGCTGGAGCTCGACTTCGCCTGCGTAGATTCAGCGCATAGCAGCAGAATAGTGGGCGTATGTTCTACTGCACGGCGAAAGCGGTGCCAGTAAGACAATGGGATGCGATTCAAAACCCGAGGGTTGGCCTCACACAGATCCAGCATGACCACGCCAAATCCTCCGGCATGCAGCAGCAGGTCGGTAGCTCGTATGGCATGTTCCGCATTTCCATGACAACGTATCCAAAGCAAGCGGTCGAGCCGAACTCCTACCGTGGCCGCCGAAGCAGGATGAAAACTATCGTGCAAATCGATAACTGCGCACACTTCGCCATCCGCCGTTGCCTTCGCCAGAATATGCAAGCAAATCGAAGTTCGCCCGGAGGACCTACGGCCATAGATTTCGGCGATTATGCTGCGTGGTAACCCGTTTGTAAATAGCTGCTTAAATGCAGATATATCAAGTGGAAGAAACTTTGATCCTTCACGTAGCACATGAAGCTTAGAGGCCGGTTTCCAGCGCTCGTCATAGCGAAGCGCACTAGCCATATTCGCCATTTGTTCGCCTCTGCGTATTGTGTTCCAAAAAAGCGCGGAAAGCAATGGATGATGAACAAATTGCCTCTTGGGTTGGGGTTCCAACCGCCCCAATTGCCTTTCGAACGACGTGGTTAGCAGGAATTTCTCGGGGCTTGAAATTTTTCTGAGTCGTGCTCTAGTTATATCGTGCTACGATAAATCTTGTGAGTACCTCAGACGCCTCGCATCTGACTATTTCCGCCGCCGCTTATCAGCAATTAGCCGAATTCCGTTATCGAATTCGCTCCTTTGTTCATTTCAGTGAACAAGCTGTTCGTTCCGCTGGCATAGAACCTCAGCAGCATCAATTGCTGCTGGCCGTTAAAGGATTGCCGGAGAGCACTCGACCCACTGTGACGGCGCTTTCGCACCGGTTGTGCCTGAAGCACCACAGCACCGTCGAACTGATTAATCGGCTGGAGCAGCGCGGTGCGGTGGTTCGCCGGCATAGCCATCAGGACCGGCGCGAGGTTCTGATCGAGTTGACACCTCTAGGCGAGGCAATCTTGGAAAAACTCTCCGTGCTCCACTGGCAGGAGGTCCAATCTCTGGCGCCCGCACTCTCCAGCGCGCTGGAAACCATCGTCAACCACACTCCTCACAGTTTGCTGAGGTCCGCATGAGCAAGACCTCATCTGGCCGCCACGCCAAACGCAAGAAAAAGCCTTCGGAAGAACTAGGTGACTTTACCACCACGGTTCAAGTCATCCCCATCTCAGTTCTGGCCATTATTATCGGGTTCATAGCTTCCCTGGTTGCCTGGTTTCTGTTAAGGCTGATCGGGCTGTTCACAAATCTTTTTTATTACCAGCGCATAGACACGGCCTTGTCCTCACCGGCCGGAAATCATTTGGGCGTTTTTGCTATCGCTGTGCCGGTGATTGGCTCCCTGATTGTTGGCCTGATGGCGCGTTACGGCTCGGAACGGATTCGAGGCCACGGCATTCCTGAAGCCATCGAATCCATTCTGATGAACGGAAGCCGGGTTCACCCGCGGCTCGCGATTCTCAAGCCGATCTCGGCAGCCATTTCGATCGGCTCCGGCGGACCGTTTGGCGCGGAAGGTCCCATCATCATGACCGGGCGGCGCTTTCGGTTCAATGTTCGCGCAATTCTTCCATCTCACCAGCGCCGAACGCAAAACATTACTGGTGGCGGGTGCGGCTGCGGGCATGGCGGCTACATTTGCCGCTCCTCTTTCCGCCGTGCTGCTGGCGGTAGAACTGCTGCTGTTTGAATGGAAGCCTCGAAGCGCCATTCCGGTTGCGCTGGCATGTGCCACGGCCGGGGCAGCGCGCCGCTACCTGCTGGGAGTAGGGCCGCTTTTCCCGGTTCCCGCTCACCCCATCTTTATCGGGCCTGAAGGTCTGCTCGGCTGTCTGGTTGTTGGAATTGCGGCCGGAGGACTTTCCGCGCTGCTCACGCTGGGCGTTTACGCCGCGGAAGATGCTTTTCAAAAGCTGCCCATCCACTGGATGTGGTGGCCGGCCATCGGCGGAGTGTTCGTCGGAATCGGCGGCCTTATCTTCCCGCAGGCGCTCGGCGTCGGTTACGACACCATCGGTGTTTTGCTGCGCGGCAATGTGGCCTTCACCTTCATTCTCGGAGTGCTGCTGGTCAAGTCGGCTATCTGGATCATCTCGCTCGGATCGGGCACATCGGGCGGCGTGCTCGCCCCGCTTCTGATGATGGGCGCTGCACTGGGAGGCATTGCAGCAATGTTTTTGCCTCATTTTGGGCAGGGCTTCTGGCCTTTGGTCAGCATGGGAGCCATTCTCGGCGGCACCATGCGCTCACCGTTCACCGGCATTGTGTTTGCCATTGAGCTGACACATGACCTGAATATGCTGTTGCCGCTGTTTGTGGCCTGCTTTCTGGCGCACATGTTTACCGTGCTCGTGTTGAAACGCTCCATTCTTACCGAGAAGATCTCGCGCCGTGGCTACCATCTCAGCCGCGAATACGCCATTGATCCTCTGGAGATTTTGTTCGTCCGCGAGATGATGCGCACCAACGTGGTCGCGCTGCCGGCGGAGGCGACCATTGAAGAAGTTCGTGAGCTGGTCCGACCCACCCAGAAAACTCACGGCCAGCATTTGTTTCCCGTGATTGACGCGGAAAGGCGGGTCCTCGGGGTGGTTAGCCGGAATCATCTGTTAAAGCTTTCCGAAGAAGTGGAACCGTCAGCCTCTAGCAAACCGCTGCGCGAGATCATGGTGAAAGAGCCAACCACTGCTTATGCTGACGAGCCGCTGCGGGTTGTCGTTTACCGCATGGTGGAAACCGGCTTCACCCGCATGCCCGTGATTGATTCGGATGAGGGGCGTTTGCTCGGGATGGTTTCGCTGGACGACCTGCTGCGCGCCCGCGGCCGCAGTCTCGAAGAGGAACGCGCCCGCGAACGCGTCCTGCGGCTTCGTATGCCGATACGGCAAGCAAGATCGCGGGCGAAATCGCAAAGTGTGCCAATTGCCGAAGAGACGGAGGTTAAAGTTCCGTCTGAAAATCTTAAGTGAAGAGCTATCGGAAAGAACTCTGGTTTGAGGCGCCAACTCGGCGCGCCTTCATCAAGATTACCGATGAAATAGAAGCATGCCTGCGCGAAAGCGGAGTTAAAGAGGGTCTGGTTCTGGTGAATGCGATGCATATCACTGCGTCCGTGTTTATCAACGATGATGAATCCGGCCTGCATCATGATTACGACAAGTGGCTGGAGCAGCTCGCTCCGCATGAGCCGGTATCACAATACCGCCATAACCGAACCGGCGAGGACAATGCCGATGCCCATCTCAAACGTCAGGTGATGGGCAGGGAAGTAGTCGTCGCGATATCCGAAGGACGTCTCGATTTTGGGCCGTGGGAACAAATCTTTTACGGCGAGTTCGACGGCCGCCGCCGCAAGCGAGTCCTCGTAAAAATCATCGGGGAGTAGATTGCGGACGAGAGCGTAGCAAGCTAAGCTCAATCTCCGTACGCCGGAGTGTCGCTCATTGCTACTTGCAGGCGAGGAGCAAGCTGCCGGCGATGACCGAACCAAAGCTGCAATTTATCCAGATATAGGTAAACCACAGGAGTGGTGTAAAGAGTTAGTAACTGGCTGACAATCAGTCCGCCCACGATGGTGATGCCCAGCGGCCGCCGCAGTTCAGACCCCGTGCCGGTCCCCAGCGCGAGCGGCAATCCTCCGAACAGCGCCGCCATGGTGGTCATGATAATGGGCCGGAACCGCAGCAGGCAAGCCTCATAAATGGCCTGTTTCGAGGGGATGCCTTGTTTGCGTTCTACTTCCAGCGCGAAATCGATCATCATGATGGCGTTCTTCTTTACGATGCCGATCAACAGGATGATGCCAATCAGCGCAATTACGGTGAGATCGACATTGAAGATAAGCAGCGCAAGCAAAGCGCCGACTCCGGCCGAGGGCAAGGTTGACAGAATCGTGATCGGATGCACATAGCTCTCGTAGAGCATCCCGAGGACGATATAGACCGCGACAAGTGCTGCCAGAATGAGCACCGGCTCGCTCTCCAGCGAAGCTTGAAACACCTTCGCCGTCCCTGCGAAAGCCCCGTGAACATTGGCGGGCATTCCTATCGCTTGCTCCGCGGTTTCTACCGCGTTAACAGCGTCGCTGAGCGCCACTCCCGGAGCCAGAGCGAAAGACAAAGTGATGGAAGGGAACTGGCCCTGGTGGTTTACCGCGAGCGAATTTAGCGTCGTCCTGTAGTGTGTGAAAGTGGAAATCGGAATGGGCGTGCCGTTATTTGATCGCACGTAAATGTGGGCCAGCGCCGCGGGATTCTGCTGGAATTCCGGCAGTACATTCAGCACCACGTGATACTGGTTGATGCCGGTGTACATGGTTGAGACCTGCCGCTGCCCAAAGGCGCTATAGAGAGTGGTATCGATTGCCGCTGGACTTACCCCTAAACGCGAAGCCGTGCTGCGATCAATAACGATATCGGTAGTCAGCCCGTGTACCTGCTGATCGCTGTTTGCGTCCAGCACCAGAGGGATGGTCTTCAACTTCGCAAGCAGCTTTGGAGCCCATTCGTTCAAATCCTGCAAGCTCTCGGATTGGAGGGTGTACTGATACTGAGAGTTGCTCGAGCGTCCGCCGACTCGAATATCTTGAGCTGCCTGCATGTAAAGCGTGGCGCCGGGAATGTGGGCCAGCTTGCCGCGAAGGCGATTGATGATCTGGTCCGCTGTGAGGTTCCGCTCGTCGCGCGGCTTCAAGGAAATCCACATAGACGCCGAATTCAGGGTTCCGCCACCCGTAAAGCCTTCCACGTTATCGACGGCGGGATCCTTCTCGACGATGCGCATGAAGCTGTGAAGTTTTTCATCCATTGCGGAGAAGGAAATATCCTGATCGGCCTGAACAAAGCCGCCGATGAATCCGTTATCCTGCTGCGGGAAGAAACCCTTGGGAACCATGATGTACAGGTAGACACTTATCGCAATAGTGACCAGAGTGATGACGAGAGTAAGCTGCGGATGCCTCAACACGACAGCCAGCGATTTGGCATAGGCGGCATGAACGGTGTTGAAAATGTTTTCGCAGAAACGATAAATCCAGTTATGCCGCCGCTGATTCTGTGGACGAAGGAAGCGCGAGCACATCATCGGCGTGGTAGTAAGCGACACCACTAGCGATATGCAAATGGCTATGGTGAGCGTGATGGCGAACTCGCGGAACAGCCGGCCGACAATACCCCCCATGAACAGGATGGGAATGAAAACAGCCACCAGCGATGTGCTCATGGAAAGCACCGTGAATCCGATTTCTTTCGCGCCCAGAAGAGCCGCACTCATGGCATCCATTCCTTGCTCCAGGTGGCGCGTTATGTTTTCAATCACCACGATGGCATCATCGACAACAAAGCCGGTGGAGATGGTCAAGGCCATCAGGGACAGGTTGTCCAAGGTGTAGCCCAGCAGGTACATGGCTCCGAATGTGCCCAGCAGCGAGAGCGGAACGGCGACGCCTGGGATGACGGTTGCCCAAACATTCCGAAGAAAAAAGAAAACCACCAAAATGACCAGGCCCACCGCTATCAGCAAGGTGTATTCGACATCGTGCACCGAGGCCCGAATCGTCGTGGTGCGATCCTGCCCTATTTGCAGGTGCATGGCGGGAGGAATGGATGCCTGCAATTGCGGAAGCTCGACGCGAATACGATCGACCGTATCCATAATGTTCGCGTCGGGCTGGCGGGTGATCATGATGATAACCGCGGGTTTGCTGTTGTCGACAGCATCGTTGCGGGTGTCTTCCACCGAGTCGGTTACCTCGCCCAAGTCTTGCAGGCGTACCGGCGCGCCATTGTGATAGGCAACAATCAGCGGAGCGTATTGCTTCGCCTCGAACAACTGGTCGGTCGCATTGATCTGCCATCGGATGGTGGCATTGTTCAACGCCCCCTTCGCTTGATGAGCGTTCGCATTTTGCAGAGTGGTCGCGACATCGGTCAGGGTAAGACCCATCGCGTTCAATACTGTTGGATTGATTTCCGCTCTGACCGCGGGGCGCGAACTGCCCCAGACGTGAACCTCACCGACGCCTTCAACTTGGGACAATTTCTGGGCCAAAATTGAATCGGCGGCATCGTACATTTGGCCCCGGTTGAAAACATCGGAGGTCAGGACGAGCATCAGAATCGGCGCATCCGCTGGATTCGATTTCCAGTAGCCGGGATTGCTGGGCAGGTCGGCCGGCAGTTGTCCGCGAGCCGCATTGATGGCGGCCTGAACGTCGCGGGCAGCGGCGTCGATATTCCGGCTCAAATCGAACTGGAGAGTGATACGAGTACTGCTCAACTGGCTCGACGACGTCATTTCCGTAACGCCGGCAATCCGTCCAAACTGCCGTTCCAGGGGCGTTGCAACGGCCGATGCCATGGTCTCAGGACTGGCGCCCGGAAGATTCGCGTGCACTGAAATGGTTGGGAACTCAACTTCAGGCAGCGATGCCACCGGCAGCAAACGAAACGCAAGCACTCCCGAAAGCGCGAGAGCCGCCGTTAGCAGCGAGGTTGCGATTGGCCGTTTAATGAATGGAGCGGATATGTTCACAGCCTATTTCGCCGCTACGGGCTCTCCTAGCTGCTGCCTGACGGGTCTTCGCGCCCGCGACCGAGTAACACGCGCCGCCAGCCTATCGAAGAACAAATAAACTACCGGCGTGGTGTACAGCGTTAATACCTGGCTGAAGATGAGGCCGCCCACGATCGTGATTCCGAGCGGACGGCGCAGCTCCGATCCGACGCCGCTGCCCAGTGCCAATGGCAGGCCGCCAAACATCGCCGCCAGCGTCGTCATCAGAATGGGCCGGAAGCGAAGCAGGCATGCTTGGTAGATCGCCTCATGAGGCGATTTGCCCTCATCACGCTGGGCCTGGAGCGCAAAGTCGATCATCATAATTGCGTTCTTCTCGACAATGCCGATCAAGAGAATCAGCCCAATTAGTGCAACCACGTTGAAGTCGTTACGGCAGATGAGCAGCGCGAGGATTGCGCCGATACCGGCCGAGGGCAGCGTCGACAGGATAGTCAGCGGGTGAATGTAGCTCTCGTATAACACCCCAAGCACGATGTAGACCACCACGACGGCAGCCAGAATCAAGAGCGGTTCATTCGAGAGAGATCTCTGAAAAGCCGCTGCCGTGCCTTGAAAGCTGGAATGAACGCTGATGGGCAATCCGATATCCTGTTCCGCCAACTTAATTGCATTCACGGCATCTCCTAACGATTCGTTGGAGGGCAAGTTGAATGAGATGGTCACAACCGGGAACTGACCTTGATGATCAACGGTCAGCGGCGTTGTTGATTGCTCGAAATGCGCGAAGGAGCTGAGTGGAACTTCCGTGCCGCCTGCGGACCGGACATAGATGCTGCTCAAATCGCTTGGGTTGTTCCGGAACTCCGGAGCGACTTCCAGGACGACATGATACTGGTTCAACTGGGTGAACATCGTAGAGACCAGGCGTTGGCCGAAGGCGTCGTACAAGGTATTGTCGATCTGCTGCATTGATAATCCAAGGCGCGATGCGGTATCGCGATCGATAACCAGCGTGGTCTCTAAACCGCCATTCTGCTGGTCTGTGGCTACGTCTCGCAGCTCTGGAAGGGCTTTGAGCTTATCCACCAGGCGACCGGTCCACGTATTCAGCTCGTTTGCATCGGCATCTTCCAGCGTGTACTGATACTGCGTGCGGCTGACGCGATCCTCGACCGAGAGGTCCTGTACCGGCTGCATGAATAGCGTAATTCCCGGCACGCTTGCCAGCTTCGGCTGCAGCCGGCGAATTACATCGCTGGCATTGGCGTTGCGCTGGTCAAGCGGCTTGAGATTGATCTGGATGCGGCCGCTATTGACCGTGGTATTCACGCCGTCTATACCGATAAATGACGAGAGGCTTTCAACCGCGGGGTCTTTGAGAATCACCTCTGCCAGTGCTTCCTGGCGGTTTGCCATGGCGGGAAATGAGATGGTTGGCGGCGCCTGCGAAACGCCCAGAATCACACCCGTATCTTGCACCGGAAAGAAGCCCTTGGGAACCACCACGTACAGAAAAATCGTCCCAGCGAGAGTTCCAACCGTGATCGCTAAGGTAAGAGGTTGGTGCTTCAAGATCCACTGCAACGTGGTTCCATAGCGGGAAATCACCCAATTGAAAGCGTATTCCGATTTCCGGTAAAACCATCCCTGCTCCGATGCCGATTTATGCCGCAGAATCTTCGCGCACATCATGGGCGTGAGAGTCAGCGAGACCAGCGCTGAGACCAGAATGGTGACGGCTAGCGTGATCGCAAATTCGCGGAACAGCCGCCCCACGATATCGCCCATAAAAAGCAGCGGGATCAGCACAGCAATCAGCGATACCGTTAAAGACAGAATGGTAAAGCCAATCTGCTCGGAGCCTTTGAGCGCGGCTTGAAGCGGCGACTCGCCCTCTTCGAGGAACCGTGAAATGTTCTCGATCATGACAATGGCATCATCGACCACGAAGCCGGTCGAGATGGTTAATGCCATGAGCGTCAGGTTATTCAGGCTATAACCCAGCAGGTACATCACGCCGAAAGTGCCGACGATCGAAAGCGGCACCGCTACGCTGGGGATCACGGTTGCGGCCAGATTGCGGAGGAACAGGAAGATCACCATGACAACCAGCGCGACCGTGAGCATCAGCTCGAACTGAACGTCCTTCACGGACGCGCGGATGGTGGTCGTGCGGTCGGTGAGCATTGAGACCTGCACCGACGAAGGAATTACTGCTTTCAATTGCGGTAGCAGGGCCTTGATCCGGTCGACCACGGCGATAATATTCGCTCCGGGCTGCCGCTGGATATTCATAATCACGGCGGGAGTGGTGTTCATCCAGGCCGCCTCGCGTGTGTTCTCCGCGCCCTGAATTACGGTGGCTACATCTTCGAGCCGGACGGGTGCGCCATTCTTATATGCGATAACAACGGACTCATATCCCGAGCGGCTGAGGATCTGGTCATTCGCGCTGATGGTATACGCCTGGCGAACGCCGTCGAAATTTCCCTTGGCCTGGTTTACGTTAGTCTGTCCCAGGGCGGTGCGAACGTCTTCGAGACTCAGGCCATAAGCCGCCAGTTGCGTGGGATTCACGCGAATCCGAATGGCCGGTTTGTGTCCGCCGGTCAGGGTCACCAGCCCTACTCCGCTTACCTGCGAGATCTTCTGCGCGAGCGTGGTGTCCGCCAGATCTTCTACCTGGGTCAACGGCACGGTTTTCGAGGTCAGCGCCAGCGTAAGGATGGGTGCGTCGGCGGGGTTGACCTTGCTGTAAATCGGCGGGTTCGGAAGGTCCGGCGGCAGATACGTCCCGGCGGCATTGATGGAGGCTTGCACCTGCTGCTCGGCTATGTCGATATTCAGGTTCAGATTGAACTGCAAGGTAATGATCGAGCTTCCGAAGGAGCTGGTTGAAGTCATTTGCTTCAGGCCCGGCACCTGTCCGAACGTGCGCTCGAGTGGGGCGGTGACGGACGACGCCATCACATCGGGACTTGCGCCCGGATAGAACGTGACGCACTGGATGGTGGGGTAATCCACCTCGGGCAGAGCCGAGACAGGCAGTTCCTTGTAGGCGATGGCGCCCGCGATCAGGATGCCCGCCATTAATAATGACGTTGCAACCGGCCGCAGAATAAACGGCCGCGACGGGCTCATTCCGGCTGCCCCCGCTGGGCTTGATCGGCTGAGCCTGCCGGCCGCAGCGTCACCTTCATTCCTTCCGTAAGCTTCTCGGCTCCGTCGACAACAACCCTGTCGCCCGGCTTGACGCCATTGTCGACTGAAACATTCGTGCCCTCCGTCATCCCGACTTTGACATCGCGCACGGCCACGGTACCGTCATCCTGCACGACGTAGACGAACGTGCCGGTTGGACCGCGCTGAATAGCAACGGCAGGAATGATGATCACTCCGCGCTGGGTGTTCAGCCATAGCTTGATATTGACGAATTGATTCGGGAACAGGATGAAGTTATTGTTCGGGAAAACCGCTTTCAAGCGCGCCGTGCCGGTGGTGGTATCAATCTGGTTATCGACGCTCATCAGCGTGCCATCGGCCAGTTTCTTAGTCATATTGCGGTCGTAGGCTTCGGCCTGCAGCTTTGCGCCCGATCGCATTCTGTCCAGCACCGGCTGCAGTTGCTCTTCCGGAAGATTGAAAATGACCGCGATGGGCTGTAATTGTGTGATGACGGCTATTCCATTTGCGTCCGAAGCATGAACGATGTTGCCGGCGTCTACCGCGCGTAAGCCGATTCGCCCGCTAATAGGAGCAGTGATTTTGGTGAAAGCGAGGTTCAGTTTCGCGCTATCGATTGCTGCTTGCGCGCTGGCAATGGCGGCCTGATCGGCCTCGATAGATCCACGAATCTGGTCTGCCGACGCAAGTTGGGTATCGAGCTGCTGTTTCGCGATGATCTGGTTCTTATAAAGCTGCTGATCCCGAACGTAATTCACTTGCGCATCCTTCAACGCCGCCTGATCTTTTGCCAGAGTACCCTTGGCTTGAGCCAGATTGCCTTCCGCTTGATCGAGCGCCACTTGAAACGGGCGCGGATCAATTTCGGCCAGAACATCGCCCTTATTAACGAACTGTCCTTCCTTAAAGGCGACGCTGATCAACTGTCCATCGATGCGGGGCTTCACGTTCACCGTATTGAACGCCGTCACCGTGCCAAGACCTTGAAGATAAACGGGCATATTGCCCTGGTAGGCGGTAGCGGCAACCACCGGAATGCTGCGCGGTTTCAACATCGCCTTTTTCGAAGCGATGGCGGCCTTTTTCGAGCCCTCAAACTGGTACAGCTTGTAACAGCCGAAACCAATCGCGGCAAAGACCAGCAGCCAAACCCACCAGTGGCTCCTAGAGGGAGTGTTGTCGTCCAGGTCGATCTCCGGGCGCTGACTAAGCGGGCGAGATTCAACCGGGCGGCTCTCCGGTGGTTGGGGTTCGGTGTGGTGTGGTTCTAGCGTCGTAGGTGGCTTCATTCCAAGGGGTTCCTCAGCATACAGGCGAATAGACGGCGAATTGGCGTGGGCTTCGCGCCCGGTATTGACGGGCAAAGTCGGAAAAGCGGCTGCTCTGCTCCCCAGCGCTTTGATTTCAAGACGATGCCATCCTTCCAGACGTTACCGATAGGGAACTGTTAGTTCGATGCGCGCCACGGCGAAGGGCAACAGAAATTCGACGCGATGTTGAACTAAGCTGAAGAGAGATTTCCCGAACGCCTGATGAAAGAACTGGATCACATCCTGCGGTTGTGGGCACAAGCGGAAGCGATGGGCGAGTCTGGCGTGCTTGCGACTGTCGTATGGACTCGAGGCTCCTCTTACCGATCCCCAGGCGCTCATCTGCTGGTCACTCCGGCCGGACGCCGCGCCGGGTCTGTGAGCGGAGGCTGTCTCGAAGACGACATAGTTAAAAAGGCTTGGTGGTTCACTGAAAACGGCCCCTCAATCAGGCGCTACGACACCACAGCGGATGGCGAGATTTCCACCGGCGGGTACGGCCTAGGCTGCAATGGAACCATCGACGTTCTGCTCGAGCGGGTCACGCCGGGCAAGGCATTTATCCTTGATCTCGCCCGCGATGTGCACGCACAGCGCCGCCCAGCCGGAATTGGCCACCTTATCGAGCCCCGAAACACTGCGGGCCAGCGTTTGACTGTCGATCTAAAAGGATCGGTTTCGCACAATATCGCAGATTCACAGCTCATAAGCGTGCTGGAAAGCAACGTTCGAGCGGCAATTGCGGAGGGCAAGCCCCGGCATGTTTTCCTAGAGGGTGCAGAGATCTTTATAGAAACGCTGGTTCCGGCGGTGCGTCTGCTTGTGTTTGGCGCAGGCGACGATGCAGTGCCATTAACGGAGCTTGCGAAATATCTTGGCTGGCAGGTCTTGGTTCTCGACGGAAGAGCGCATTACGCAACAAGTGAGAAGTTTCCCATGGTGGACGCGGTTGCTGTGCGCCGGCCGGGAGATGCCGCGGCTCGGGTAGACCCTTGGACGGCTGCCGTAATCATGCATCATAGCTACCGTCAGGATCTGGAAGTCCTGCAGGAACTTTCCTTCGCGGCTGTGCAATACCTTGGCGTCCTCGGACCTAGAAAGCGCATGCTGCAACTTCTTGCGGATGCCGGACTCGACGAAAGCAGACTTGCGCCGGCTCTCCACAGTCCCATGGGACTGGATATTGGGGCCGAAGGTCCGGAGCAGGTTGCGCTTGCGGTGGTGGCGGAAATTCAGGCGGCGCTGCATGCACGTCAGGGAGGTTCGCTTGGGCAGCGGTCCGGGCCCATCCACGCCCGCGAACTGGAAGGAGTCGAACACGCGCACGCCCGGGTACATTCAATTGCCTGCGCCTGATCATGTGCAGGTCGCACTCAGCTAATCATGTACTTGAAAGTATCCACTAGATTATTGCTGTGCGCAGGTCTGTGTCTGACTGCGGCCGAAGCACAAACGGCTCGGGACAAGGGCAAGCAGATCGTCGACCAGGCTATAGCAGCGCTTGGTGGCGAGCACTTCCTTCATATGCAGAACCGCATTGCGAGCGGACGTATTTATTCGTTCTTCCACAATGAGCTGAGCGGCCTGGATGTAGCGCGGATTTACACTCAATACCTTAACCAGGCGCCCGCGAACGGCGTTGCTGTCCGGGAACGGGAAGTGCTCGGTAAGAAACAGGACTACTCATATTTGTTTCTGGAGAATCAGGGTTGGGATGTGACTTACCGGGGTGCGCGGCCGATTCCGGACGAAAATTGGGAGAGGTATGTCCGGACTACCCGAAACGACATTCTGTATTTTCTTCGTCAGCGCCGCAGTGAGCCGGGGTTGCAGTTTGACTATGTAGGCAGCGATGTTTACCTCAGCACGCACGTGGAAATTGTGGATATTACAGATGCCCGCGATGAGACCATTCGCGTGTATTTCGACCACAACACGATGTTCCCTGTCCGCGAGAGCTACACCTGGATGGACCCTCAGACGAATCAGCGCAACGACGCGGTCACGGAGTTCGACAAGTACCGCGATGCCGGTGGCGTGATGTGGCCGTTCAGTATAGAGCGGGAACGCAACGGCTACAAAATCTACCAGATGTTCGCATCGAAAGTGGAAGTGGACCAGCCTCTTCCGCCGAAGATCTTCGAGCTTCCCCCGGGCGCCAAAGTCCTGAAGAAAGTAAACTAAAGACTCATCGTGTTAAAAACGGCGTCTCTGTTAAATTGAGAGAGATTGCTTTCAGCGTCCCCATCGTCTAGCCCGGCCTAGGACACCGCCCTTTCACGGCGATAACAGGGGTTCGAATCCCCTTGGGGACGCCAAAACTGCTTTTCTTAGAACAGCACCTTAATCGCCGCCTGTAAATCACGATTGTCTCCAATCGTGCTCGTAATCGCCGTCGAGGTCTTCGCCGGGTTCGTCGGATTCACGTTCTGATTCGGAAATCCAAGCTGAGGATGATTCAGCGCGTTGAATGCATCTACCCGGAACTGGACTCGGAAGCGCTCCTTGATCGCAAAATTCTTGGCCGCGGCCAAATCAAAATTGAATGTGCCCGGGGCGCGCAAAATTCCGCGTCCCGAATCGCCGAACCGGTAAGCGTATTTCGAACAAATGCCGTTCACGGCAGCGACCGCGCAGGGCGCTTCAAATGCAGTTGGGTCGTACCAATCCGAATAAATTGGGTTCGATAGGCTGCCGGAACCGATCCGGTCCGGCCAGCAACTGCTCGCATTATTTGTGCAGTTTGCCAGGTACACCGTGAATGGCAGCCCGCTCTGGACAGTCGAAATGCCGTCCAGTTCCCAGCCGCCTATCAGGTTTGCCAGCAGTCCATGCGTCATGAAATGCCTTCCGGGCCCGAACGGCAGCTCATACGTCCAACTCCCGACGAACCGCTGCGGAATATCAAAGCCGGAAGGGCCATAGCCGGCCGCTAAATCGGTAACGGTCTGCGGATTTCCGACACCGCCGCCGCCGCTTGCCGCCGAACCGCCATAATCCAGCGATTTCGACCACGTATAGCTGGCCAGAAATGATAGACCGAACGACAATCTCTTCACCAGCTTCGCTTGCATCCCGTGATAGGTCGAGGAGTTCCTTGGGTCGCACTGAGTAAGGGTGCGAAGCTTGGCAATAGCTGGAATGGTTACGCGCAAATTCGACGAAACGCTGGATGGGCCGGGCTCCACCTCCTGCGGGTTATAGCAGTAGAGCAGGTGAACTCCGCGGCTTCCGGCATAAGCAAGCTCCGCTAACATGCTGCTGCCCAACTGCCGCTCAACGTTGAAGCTCCACGTCTCGTAATACGGCGTCTGATTCGTAAACGATGCGCCTAAAATGCTGGGATTCGCAGCGATCAATTGTGCCGTCGTCATGGGTTGAACCGGTACTGGCGGCCCGAACGGATGGTTTATCGTAGGCACGCTCGACATGGCCGACCCGAGGGGGTACAGTTCCGTCGTCGGCGTGTTCTGCGAAATCGTCCACGGCACAGCCTGTCCTAAAAAATCTGAACCGGAGGGCTGCTCTGGAAAATAGGAAGAGGAAAATCCGCCGCGTAGAACGCTTTTTCCATCCCCCGACATGTCCCATGCAAATCCCAGATGCGGGCTGAAATCGTTCCAGCGCGTCTGAACGCCCGCTGTACGCGATGTCCCGCCAACGCCTGCGTACACCAGAGTCAGGTTTGATAGATCAAAGTTTGTCAGCCGGTTCCGCTGCTCCGTGTAGGGCGTGAACAGGTCCCACCGCACGCCGAGATTGAGCGTCAGCCTGCGATTCACCTTCCAATCGTCTTGCAGGAATGCGGCATGCTCCCAAACCGTCAAATAATATGGCGTCTGTAGAAAGCCGCGCGAACCACCTGCGCTCGTGCCATTAGCCAGAAACCCGAGCAGCAGGTCGGCCAACCCATTTCCGCCGCTCGCGTTCACCGGGTTATCCGTGAAATTCAGTCCGAAGGTGAGAGCGCCGCGCGTGTTCGTATTTGTAAACGGCGAGACCAGGTCTTGGATGATCCTGTATCCAACCTTCAAGCTGTGGCTGCCCTTAATGAAAGAAACATCGTCCTGCAATTGGTACGAAGTCTGCCGTGGATTGGCCGGCAGGAATGATGGGCCGCCATTCAGGGACGTGTAACTTGAGAATCCGGGGACGCCGCTGATGTTAATTGGTATGCCGGTGGTGAACTGGCTGATGTTAATCCCTTGAATCCCGAGTGAGGTCGCCGCGTTATGGCCGTAGTCCGATTGCCTGGTAAGCGGATCGGTTCGGGCATAACCCGCGATAAATTCATTGACGATTGTCGGAGAGAAGATATGGGTCTCGTTGAACGCGAACCCCGATGCGGCCAGGTTTGTGTTTTGTCCGCCGGCGATGAACGGGCCCAGGTCGAATCGCGAAGCCGCACTGGCAGGCGTCGGGATGCAGCAGCCGCCCTGGCCTTTGGTATCGAACAGGATGAACTGTTCAAAGCTGTAGCGCCCGAACATCGAGTCTTTTTCGCTGAATTTATGGTCTATTCGCAGATTTCCGCCGTTGTCCTTCAGGTTGCGGCTCAATGTATCTACCCGGTTGTTCTGAAAGCCCGGCAGATTCGGCAGTGGATAAATACTTGCTACGTTCAGACCAACTGAATTGAGCTCATTCGCCGGAATCGTATTATTCAGGTAGGCCGTTCGTACTTTCTGGCCGTTCACCACGGCCGTGCTATATGGATCGTAAATGGTCTCGGGTAAATCGCTGAAATTACCGGTTCGATCTTGCGCGGTGGGCACGGTATTAATGAACGTTTGCCCTTTAACTTCGCGCCAACCATAGTAATCGGCGAAGAAGAACGTCTTGTTCTTCCAGATGGGTCCTCCCAAAGATCCGCCGAATTGGTTGCGCCGATAGGGAGGCTGCCTCTGCCCTACGGCATTGAAGTAATTGCGCGAATCAAGATAGCTGTTGCGCAGAAACTCGAATAGGCTGCCGTGAAATGCGTTGGTGCCCGAGCGGGTCTGGGTAGTAACTACGCCGGCGCCGCGCCCAAACTCGGCTGAATATGTGCCTGTCAGTACCTTGAACTCCTGGACGGATTCCACCGATGGCTGCACCATTACGGTGTTGAACGTGTACTCGTTATCCATGATCCCGTCCACCAGCCACGCATTCGCGTTCGCCTGGCTGCCGAGCGAGTTGAAGTCTGATGCCGCCCGCGGGTTGAAGGTGCTGGCGCCCGAAAGGTTCTCGCCTGCTTGCCCTTGCGTCACGCCCGGAACCAGATATACAAGCTGCGCGAAATTTCGTCCATTCAGCGGAAGCGCTTCAACCGCATGCTGGTTGACGACCTCACCCAGTTCCGCGGTTTCAGACCTAACCAGCGGGGCGGCCGCCTCTACCGTGATGGTTTCGCTCACCTGCCCAAGCTGCATGCTGAAATCGACACGCGCTTTCTGGTCGACGTCGAGCTGGGTATCGCCTGAGGTCTCGCGTTTGAAACCTGGCTTTTCCACTTGTACGCGATACGTCCCAGGCACAAGGAATGGCGCAGTATAACCGCCCGTCTGGTCCGTTGTGTATTGTTGTGTGGTTCCCCTGTTTACATTTGTGACGGTCACCTGCGCCCCGGCTACGGCCGCACCCGTGCTATCGGTCACAGCTCCAAGAATCGTTCCCGTGGTCACCTGCGCGTCCGCAATCCCAACGCCCAAAGAGAGCAACAAAAGAATGAACAGCCAGTCCCGTCTCATATGTCCCCCTTGAATTCGGAATAGAAAAACTGGGGGAAGTATATAACAAACATTCGGAACGGCCCGGTGCTGGTAAGGGCGCACCGGTTTGCGCGGCCAAGCGACTTGGCGGTGGGCACCTTAATACCGTGATTGGAAAGGCGCTCCAGCGTTCTTTTTTTCGGCAGGGTATCAGCACGTCAAGAAGCAGCAAGAGCTGCCGGCGCCGTCTCCAGTTCGATAAGCATGCGGTTTGGAGAATCTCCGCTCAGATTCTGAAAGTCTCGGATCATGTGATCTGATCGTGATATCAAATTCATGAGCTATATATAGCATGGCGGTCGGGAGATTTGATCTTAGCGTAAAGCATTTGAAAGCGTGCTATGTGGAAGGCTTCGGAGTTAACCAATCTCATCAAGAATCGCGTTGAACTGCGGACACATCGCGACGTGATCGCTAGTTCGCGATTGAATTGTGCGTGATGCTGAAATAGATACACGGCGGCACTCATAATTGAACTACGGCGAACGCCTCGCTGCCGCTTCATGAGAAAGTCGTCAACAGCGGGCCCTTCGAACAACCGATTTTCCGCATCCGGCACACAGCTCTCGAATTTCATTTGAAGATGAAATGCCTGTAAGATGTAGAATTCGCTGTGGGTATGAAAAAGCTGCACAAAGCTAATGGCTGGGAAAAGATTTGAAGGTTCGACTCGCAGCGAAGCAGACGTGAGCTGCAGGATAAGTATGCGGGAAACTGCAACGGGGTACGCTGGCTAATTGTGTTCGATAGTGAATGATGGGCGGATCATAGAACTCAAATTCGAGAATCTGCTAAGAGAAGCGGTTACAGGTTGCAGAATATCAGCGCATAAACTGTTGACTCCGCTGCATAAGCGCGTACATATTCTCTGAGTTGCGGCGAGGCGATGTCGATTCGATACTGCGTAACTGATTTTTTCGCTTGTTGGGCTTAATCGAAACAACGGTGACTCAGTCTTAGCTGGAGTGCGGTTTTGCGCTCGGGCGTTAGGGCTGGAAACATTGTCGCATTTTTACTAGGCGGCGGTGTTATCGGACTACAGTGTTTACAGGTAAAGAGTTTGCTCGTGCGGAGGCTCTACACACGCACTCTTGCACTTCTCTGAGAGGTTATCAATGACGCATAGCAACGGCACTAGGAGTAGCTGTGCAAAGCACATAACCGCATGTGAGAAACAAGATCATTTATCTAAACAAACGCTGAGTTCGGAATCCGGCGGACTCTGCTTGTACGATGTTCGGAGGGGATTGACAATGGTGTGCTGCGGCGCGTGGATCTCTGCGATGTCGGCGCAGCAGACGATACCAGCTGTGTAACTGGCCGGGTTGCTGGCAGTGGAATTACGATCAACCAGCCATTCCTCCAACGCAAAGTAGTTCAGGCACTGCTACCAGACGGCTGATGCTACATCGTGCTTCGAGCGCGTGCTTCAAAGTTACGGGGTACTGAGCTCTCTTCGACGAGCGCTTACTCCGCTCGCGCTGGTGAACTCCTAAGGACGATGACAACGACAAGCTGACCACCAGATGACAATCCTCAGCTGCTAAAACACTATTCGTTCTATAGGTTGCGCCTTCAACCCAAGCAGGATCTCCGACACCTTCAGATAACAACGTGTGCTCTGTTGGAACTGGTTGGGACTTCGAGAGCTTCTCTGACAGGGATGGCTTCGCTAGCTTCGATAATTGGCAGGGAAAAGGTCAACCATATCTCCGTTTCTCGACTTCGCAATCGGGATGAGTTCTTGAAAGCAGCGCCGTTACGGTAATGCTGTGCTATCCAGCGCATCAAACACAGGTTGGCTGCCGGCGTCAAACTGGGATTGGTGGCGACTACTGGCTTTCAGTCAGGACGTCAACTAGCACGGCGATTTTTGATCAGTTCTATCGACGGCGATTCTCCTGGAAGCAGCACCGGAGAGATGCGGGACACGTGGGGCGAAGCTGCTACTGGCACTCTGCAGTCCTGAATGCAAGCTGGCGCCGCTATCTAACTTTCCGCTTCGGCGGCTCGCAGCGGAAGCTAGCGCATCGAGCTACATGCAAAAGGCGGGAAAATCAGTGAGTACTACGGCATCCGCTTTTTCAACGGTGGCCGGCGACCGCTTAACGGCAGAGAGGGTTCCAACTCAATTCTCGATGCCGTCACGCACAGCAGTTTCTCCCCAATGGACTGAACGGCTGGAGCATTGAGCGCTCCGTGAGTCTGTCGATAGCGGGAGCGATTGGATGCAGGTCTATGTCTTCGATCTCAAACCTTTCCTCGGCACAGATCAGTATCCGCATTGTGGACGATGTGCGCAACGAGTGCGTGATGACTGATGGCGTCTGCGCCAAACCGGAACACCTGCTCGCTGATGACTTCCTCTTTACTGATACCCTCCGAGGGTAAGGCTTGGATGCACCACTCCGATGGCAAGTGCGGCACGGAGCAGGCGACGGATGCAGCCATTGGGCTCGTCGCTCGAACTCCCTTTGGGGCACACTGACGTATGCCATCCATGGCGAACTCGGCTTCGGCGGTACGTCATCTGGGGCGACTGCGCAGATTCCTCGACAAGTCTACGACGACAGACGCCCCTTCCGCAATTGCGGCGGCGGCGGACGCTCTGCTATCCGCAGTCGGACACCGTACTCCTGTTATCTGAGCGGCGAGGTCGTTGCTGTTGCAACTGGCACTTAACGGCAGGCTGCAGGTACTCAATGTGCTGCCTTTCTCGGTTCGGGCTCGCGGCGCTTGCTCCTTCGCGATCAGCGCTGCGGCGCTGAGGCTCCTCGTGCCGTGATTTCGGGCGCAACCTCATGGTGCTACAAGATGTCAGTGGGGCTGTAAGATTGGAGCGCTCTTCTCCGGTGTGCTCGATTTTCTCCCGACTCACACTCGACTTTGAGAACGGTCTGATTCCACTGACTGATAGCTCTCGATGCAACGGCAGCGAGGCAGGTGGTTGGTGGAAGAAGGGCGAGGCTATCACAATCCGACAGGCGGCGGCAAAACGCATAACAATATCAGGCTGACATGATTGTTCGCGCTTACAGGGCGGCTCCGTTGGCGGTCTGGGATGTTATCAATGCCGCGCGCTTGATCTAGTCGCGACGGCAAATGGAATCCGACTGGCGAGCCTCAAGGAAGGAACAGATGGCGCGCGACGCATCGTGGCACCGGCTCAATACGATCGCAGCTATCGCTTCACTCCCGAAGACGCCATAGAATTATTCGCTCCGGCAAGCTCGCATCATTCTCGGCTCAGAAGTCGACGAACTCGGCGGATGCGGCAGCAGGACGGCGTCGCGGAGTCGCGCACTCCGGTTCGATTCATGCAGCAGCAGGTAACGATCTATGGGAGCTCGGCATCCGCAAAATCACGCTGTTCACGCAGTCAATAACCCATCGGCAGCAGCGCCTCTTCACTACAAGTACGACGCTAACAATCACTTCTTAGCTGGAACTGACGCTCGGCGCATTGGCTTCTCAGATCTGCAGATCTGCGAATCTCTCTCGACAGCACTTCGGTCTCTGCTCGAAGGCTCTTCTCGGTAACTTCTCGTTTCTGGGAACGGTCGTCACCCCAAAGCTGCTCCTGCGTGGAACCCACGATTTTTCGACTTCGACCTACGCGAAGACCATCCGGAAGAGAAGATCATTGGTAGCTACAGCGCTGTGAATTACGCATCGGTATCGACAGCTTCGCGGCGGTAAATCACTGCGTAACGCAACTGGATGGCTTCACCTCAGGACGTTTGGGCACTCAGATCCGGAAGTCGCTGATCAAGGGCTCGCGCTCGCGTAAATGGCTCGACCTGCAACTGAAGGACACCACCTTCCGGACAGTTAAAACCTTGTCGACGGTTGACGCTCACTTCACTCAGATGAACGGGCACCGCAACGCTCTCGGCCTGTTCCGCGGAGATAACGGCAAAACGGCGACACCTTCATCCGCTAGGCATGAAGAAAGGCATGCTGCTCGATACAGATCACCTCTCGATGAATATGCGCGTCGACCTCTATGCGTTGGCAGATACCTACGCCCGGGAAGCCGGGTGGCCACGCTGCACTTCGAAAGACAAGCGTTCCTGTGGCGACTATCCCTTCGTCGGCGTTCACTCCAAAGTCCGAACTCTTGAAATTGATCCCCAGGGTCTCGAAGAATTTCGCAATGCATACGGCACCAACGACGAAGCCTCGAAGACCGAGACAGAGATAGCGCACATAGCACATAACATGGGCGCAATCGCCGTTTACCCGACCGGCAGCGACATCATCCCTCCAGCACCTCGGCTGCACCAAGGCCTCCGACTGCGCCAACTATAATGGACCGGGCACAAGCACCTGCGTGCCGAATTTCACCGACCAGATGCACGGTAGTATGCAGGAATTCTCCCCACGCTGGTGGCGCGAACCATTGAATTACCTCCGAGATGAGCAACGATTGCGATGCCAGCACCAAGACGTTTGCAACCAAGTACCTCTACCTGCTCCGCACGATGGGTGGCCACGGCCTCACCCCATCTACCGATTTCAACGGCCTCGCGACACCACTGAAGCCTCGCTATGGCACCGCCAATCCATGGTCCGCGGCCTGTGGCGGCTCTGATCGTGACTTCAACGATCAGGCTAAGGTACCACACAGCGTCTCTGGTCCCACATGATGGTTGAGGCGCAGCAATATGAGTCCAGCGGGATCTGGTACGGCGACTATGCCCCACGGGCGCCTGTGCCTTGGGCCGCCGCACTCAACGGCTGGAAAAATGACACGCGCTATAAGCGTGTCGTCGCACGCGCCGCCAATGATCAACGCGATGATCAAGTTCCGCGTGCGCACGTCGACGATCTCGTCTTCTTCAACGACTTCGGCCCCGACAGCCCGGGCATTGGCGGCCAACTATAAGGATGGCAATCGCGTAGGCGCCAGATGTACCCAATGAAGCGCTGGCGCCCCATCGCTGACCGAGCTGGCTGGGACTACAATCTGGATGGTCTGGAGAACATAGCTCTCTACCAGACCTGTTCCAAGACATGCGCAACGTTGGTGTCCAATGGGAACAGCTTGGTCCACTCTTCCATGCCGCGGAGGACTACATCTCAACTTGGCAACGAGGTGTAACAATCGATCACCCCTGAGCGCTTCTTTCTGTATGGTAACGGTCTCGGTCAGACCAAACCAAGCGAGATTTCGCATTTCAAGTTACAACTTTACAAGCTGATTCGAGTGTGGCCGCTGTGGCTCCTAGCAGTGCCGAAAATGCAAAAGTGGCGATGAAATTACTATGTCAACGCAAGGCACTGGAGGAGTAGAGCAAACGCGGTCACTGATTATTGCAGCAGGAGGAACATAAGCCATGGATTTCGTCGAAAGGCTCTTTGGGATAGCTCCCGACGGAGGCAATGGCCTTCTCGAGCTGCTGCTCTTCGCCACTGGTGTTTTGAGCTTGGCAGGGCTGCTGATCCGCAGGCTGAAAACAAAACAGCGGTCTGGCTTTCGAGTCCGACAAACGGGTTGTCAGGAGAGGTACAGGCAGGCAGCTAGGGCGTGTGTGAGGTCACATGGCAATCCTCAAAATCGTTTTCGGCTTCGTATGGGTGATTCTTCGCACTTTGCTCTACGGCTGGTTCGTCTCGCTGCGCCGCGTTGTGAAGCAACTTCTGGAAATATGCCGTCGAAACGCAGCAAAGAACAGTCTGCCCGGCCGGGCAGGCAAAGCGTCTCCCAAGCCGTGCGTCTCCCTCAGTGACCCGGCGCTCAAACGTCCGGACCCTCTCATTTACGACCAGTACTATTTGATGGCTCTGGGGTTCGCCGTCACCTGGGATAACCCGGATATCTGGCTGGAACTCGCCGGCGTCGTAGTTCCCTGGAGCAGCTCGTTCCCAATACCACTTACGACGTCTTCGCGCGTATCTGGAATGGTTCCGCCGAGGGAGTAGTGTCCGGTTTGCCGGTTAATTTTTCTTACCTGACGTTCGGCGCAGGCGTTCAATCCGATCCGATGTTCCGGGGTCCGGACACGGCAGTCGTTGACCTCGGCGTGAAGGGCGGTCCATTTTGGACGGCGATTGCGAGCGCCAAATGGACTACACCACCTGCCGGCCACTATTGCATCCAGGTCTCATTCAGTTGGCTCGACGATAGAACCCCTGGAACAACCTCGGCCAGGAGAATACATTGTCGGCGTCTCTCATTCAGCAGTCCAGTTCCCGTTCCAACTTCGCAATGACAAGCGCTCTCCCGCTACGTTTCACTTTCAAGCCGACACATACACCCTTCCCCCTCTACCTGACTGTCATGCTCCCGCCTTCAGAGGCAAACAAGTCCACACCGTAACCGGCCCTCCCTTTGAGGCGCGTGAGATTCCTCCTCAGCACAACCGTGGAAACTATCCTCTCCCAGCGAGTGGACATCACCTTTACCCCGCAACAGCCTCATCTGACATCGGGTGCTGAAATCACTGTTACTGCTGCCATAAACGCGCCCACTGGCTTCAGGGGACACCAACCGATCAACGTCCATATATTCTCCGAAGCCGGGCTGGCCAGGCGGAGTCACTTTATACGTGCAGGGCGACTGACAGGAACATATGAGCTATCGCCAATACACAAAATGCGCCAGCATCTCGGCCTTTGTTGGCTTCATGTGGGTTCAGTACGTAATGTTGGGAGGCGCCGCGATAGTCGCTGGCTATCTCACTTACATTCTTGGCGCTGCATTTGTGCCGGGTTTGCTCATCACTATTCTTTCGGCAATAATCGCCTATTGCCTGTGGTGGCTCTATGACCGCTTGATTTGTCTCGGGAGCGACGTCTGCGCCGTTGGATTCGTTCTTTCAGTCGAACCCCCGGATGAGAAATCCGGGCCTGACGCTTACGACACCGATTACAGTCTTAACCTCGTTCTGCCTCCCACGCTGATGGTGCCGGCAAGACAGAGGTGGAGAACTCCCTGCCGCTGGGCATTCTGGTCAAGCAAACCTCCGATGTTGCTGGATACTCTTTTGGCGGATATACCTTGCCCTTTGGCGCTAATTTCATTACCAAATTCAGTACTGGCAAACCCGACGGAAGCGAGTTCACAACCTCCTGCCTGCACGCGGAATTCGAAGGGGGCGGTGTCCACAGCCTACTGCAATCCTGCGAAGCGGCATTGGCATTCGCCACCGCCGCGGGCGCGGTGTGCGCCATCCCCGTATTCGGATGGATTGCGTGCGTAGGCTAAGCGTGGTTGCGCAATCATTCGGTCGCAAAATTCTTCAACGCCTTGAACGACAACGGTAATCTAACCGATGTAGACCCAAACCTGACATCCATTCACTCCGCCCAGCGACCCGACGGCTCCGGCGCAGACATTTTCGCGCTGAAAGGCACTTGGGTGTACGACTCCGCCCATACCGGATGGAACGAAATTCATCCCATCAAGCAGTGTCAGAAGATTGGCACCATGACTGGCCAGGGGTGGGCGGAGATTGAAGTGGGGGATAATTCCAAAATTGTACAGCAAATTCCGGACATCCCAAGCTGGATTACCGGTTGGTGCAAACTGTTCGACACCATCACCGCAACCGCGACGATCAAAAACCAGCAATTGCCGCAAAACCAATGGACCGTCCACCCCCTTATTGATGGCTGCGAGCCCGATTCCTCACGACTAGGATAAGCAGCGTCGGGCAAACAGCGCCAGCAACAAGTCCAGTACCGAGCCCGCCGGATGTGTCGCGCACCGCTGTCGAAAAGAATGCGGCGGAGAAGTCTGGGAAACCTGGAAAAGTTAGTTCACGTCAAAGCGGCAGCGATAGAGTGAGGAAGCCATCAGCTACGGATAGATTAAGCGACGGCGATCTGCTTCGGCTTTCCGCGAAGGGCGACAAAGAGGCGTTTCTCTTTCTTTACAGGCAGCGCCAGGGACCGGTTTTCCGATTCGCGCTGCATATGTTGGGGAGTCCGGAGATAGCCGAAGAAGTAACGCAGGAAGTGTTCCTCGCAATGTTAACCGGCGCGCCAGTATGCGGCGCAACGAGGATCTCTACAGGCATATCTCATTGGCGTAGCGCGAAACCAGGTCCGCCGGCAGCGCAGAGAGTTACTGATGCTTGCGTCTGACGATCTCCCAGCCGGCAGCGAATCGCTCGGCGGCTCTGGTGAACGGTTCCTCGATGAATTGAGCCGGGAACAGGAACTTGACCCAGCGAGTGCAGACACTGTCACGGATTACCCGCACCATTCCCGCCGGCGCCATCGGTAATGAAGTGCCCATCGTTATCACCACGGAAACCTGGTACTCGCCTGAATTAAAAGGCCTTGTTATGAGCAAAACCGATGACCCGCGTATGGGGGAAACTACCTACAAGCTCACCGATATCCAGCGTTCGGAGCCCGCCGCGAGCTTGTTTCAGGTGCCTGACGATTACACTGTAAAAGACCAGCCCACAAACAACTTTGTTTATAGAGAAATGAAAAAAGAATAGGGCCGCGGCTTGCCCGCTTTACGCGGTCGCTTCAATCTCGTGAGTGACGTCTTCCCATTGCGTCATGGCTTTCTCAAGCGCCGCTCGCTGCGATTCCAGAACATTTGAAAGGCGCGCGGCCTCCTCCGGGCCTGCGAAATCTGAGAGCGACAGTTCTGACTGCTGAACCTGCGCCTCGAGCTCGGCGATTTGCGCTTCCAACTGCTGTGCCTGTTCCTGCATTTGCTTGAGTTTGATCGGATTGATCCGCTTCGCCGCAGCAGACCGGTTGGGCATGGGAACCGGCTCGGCAGCCGGAACACCGATCAGCACATCCTTCAGAGTAGGCTGGTTATCGGGTCCGCCCTGTTTGCGCCACAGGTAGTCTGCGAAATTGCCCGGGAACGCCTGCACTTCGCCATCGCCGATCTCAAACACTCGACTCGCGAGATGTTCAATGAAATAGCGGTCATGTGAAACGAAGACAACTGTTCCCGTGAAGTTCTCCAGCGCTTCCAGCAGCACATCCTTTGCCCGCATATCCAGATGATTCGTAGGCTCATCCAGCAGCAGGAAGTTCGACGGATGCAGCAGCATGCGCGCCAACGCATAACGATTCCTCTCCCCGCCCGATAGCACGGCGATCCGCTTGAACACGTCATCCTCGCTGAACAGAAAGCACCCGAGAAGGTTCCGCAGCTCCGTTTCGGTGGTGCGCGGCGCCGCCTCTCGCAAATCGTCCAGTACGCGCGCTTCTGGATTCAGTTCCTTGTACTGGTCTTGCGCAAAGTAGTCCGGTTCCGCATTATGCCCCAGTGTGTATTCGCCGGAACTCAGCGGTTCGATTCCTGCAAGCAGTTTGATAAGCGTCGATTTACCGGCGCCATTGACGCCTACCAACGCGACGCGGTCGCCGCGTTCAATGGTGAAATTCACACCACCGAAAACGTGCTTATCCCCGTAACTCTTCGATACGTTGGTGAACTGCGCCACTACCCGGCCGCTCGGCTTCGGCTGCGGGAACGAGAAATGAATCGTCTTCTCTTCCGGAGGCAGCTCTATGCGCTCGATGCGGTCGAGTTCCTTGATCCGGCTTTGCACCTGTTTGGCCTTCGTCGCCTGGTATCGAAATCGGCTGATGAAAGTTTCCAATTGTTGTATCTTGTCCTGCTGGTTCTTGTAAGCCGCTTCAAGCTGCGCCAGGCGCTCGGCCTTCTGCTGCCGGTACTTCTCGTATCCCCCGGTGTAAAACGTGACCTTCTTGTTCCAGATTTCGGCAATCTTTTTGACCGTAACGTCCAAGAAGTAGCGGTCATGCGAAATCAACACATACGCAAATTCGTAATTCGAAAGGTGCTCTTCCAGCCAGTTGCGCGCTTCTAAGTCAAGATGATTTGTTGGCTCATCCAGCAACAACAGATTTGGCTTTTCGAGTAAAAGCTTTGCCAGCGCGATGCGCATCTGCCACCCGCCCGAAAACTCTTCTGTCTGCCGCGCCCAGTCCTCTTTGCGAAAGCTGAGTCCCGTCAGTACGGCCCCCACTTGCGCCTCAATCGCGTAGCCATCACGTGCGCGGAATTCGCTGTCTGCGCGCTCGAACCGGTTGGCGACTTGCGCGTATTCTTCGCTGTGCGGGTCGAGCTCGCTCATCTTCGCCGTGAGTGCTTCCAGTTCCAGCTCAAGCTGTTTTACGTTTGCGAAAACCTCCATGCACTCCGCGAACACGCTGCGCCCGCTCACGGTCAGGCCATCCTGGGGCAGGTAGCCGATTCGGATGCCCTTCATAGCCGACAGTGTTCCGTAATCGAGCGGCTCCAGATCTGCGATCACTTTCAGAAGCGTGGATTTTCCAGTGCCATTTCCGCCCACAAGGCCAGTACGCTCCTTCGGCGTGATCAGCCAGTCCAGGCCTTCGAACAAAAGCTTGTGTCCGAACCGCTTGCCGGCTCCGGTCAATTGCAGCATCTCTGCGACCATTGTCGCCGAAGGCTCTTACTGAAGCCTCGCGGCTGAGCGCTGATCGCCTTCTATCCGCTTACGTTAAGAAGAAGTCGAATGCACCGCCGATGTAGCTCTTGAGGTCGGTCCTCTTCACCACCGCGTCAAGAAAGCCGTGGTCGAGCAGAAACTCGCTTCGCTGAAATCCTTCAGGAAGCTTCTGGCGGATCGTCTGCTCAATAACGCGCGGTCCGGCAAATCCGATCAGGGCGCCGGGCTCGGCAATGTTCAGGTCCCCGAGCATGGCGAAGCTGGCGGTAACCCCGCCTGTAGTGGGATCGGTGAGAACGCTGATATAAGGAAGCCGTGCTTCATCTAGCCGCATCAGCGCGGCCGAGAGCTTGGCTAGTTGCATCAGGCTTATGGCGCCTTCCTGCATGCGCGCGCCGCCGGATGCCGAAACGATTACCAGCGGATTTCGGATAGCAATGCAGCGTTCAATCGCTCGCGTGATCTTCTCACCCACGACCGCACCCATGCTGCCGCCGATGAATTTGAGCTCGAGCGCGCAGATCTGCACCTCGCGCCCGTTCAGCTTTCCGCTGCCGCAGATCACCGCATCGGGAAGCTGCGTCGCGTTCTGCATCTCTTCCAGGCGCTGCGTGTAGGGCTTCGAATCGACGAATTTTAATGGGTCCGATGACCTAAGGTCCGCATCATGCGCAGTGTAAGCACCCTCATCGAAGAGTTGCCGCAAGCGTTCCGCGGCCCCGATGCGAAAATGCTGGCCGCACTTCGGGCACACTTGCAGGTTCTCTTCCACCGCTTTGCGCCATATGATCTGTCCACACGACTCGCATTTCTGCCATAGTCCTTCGGTGCGCACGCTACGTTCGCCTTCCTGGGCGGGGTTGTCCTCGAGCGAAGGCTTCTGTCGCGTGAACCAGGCCATGTAAATCAGCCACTAAAGTAACACGCACGACGGTTTAGACCTTCAAAAAAGAGCGGGGCCGCCGTAGCCGCCCCGCGGAGGAGGTGATTGGAGGTGGAAGAGCGCGCTATGCCGCAAGCCGCGGCGCGAATTTGCGCCGGGCGCCGAACAGAATCAGCAGCCCGGCCCCCATCAGGAATGCCGTCGCGGCTTCAGCCGACTGAGCTTGATTACCCTGGTCCTGGGCCAGGTTGCTGCTGCCGAAATAAAAATCATCCAGAATCGGCTGCGATCCAGTCACAGTAGAAATCGTGAGCCAGGTAATATCGTGGGATAGGGACAAACCCAGAAGGCCGTTTGAAACCGAAAAACTCTCCTGGTCTGAAAGCTTCACAGTCAGCCCTGCACCGGGTTGGGTGCCCAGGCCAAGAAGAACTGCATTCTCTCCAGCCGAAGGCAAGTCGATCCGGATGTACCCTACACCATCCGATGCCCCGAATAAGCTTACTGTACTTCCGTAGTTACCGCCACTGAGGGAATAGCCCGTTTTATCTGGCCCAGTGATAACAAAAGAGAGTACCGGTCCTTGTAATGGTAACAAAGTAATGCCCGTCGACGTATTGTAATTACTGTTCTTCACCTTAGTGAAGTCAAGCTCAGTCGGGCTTCCCGTTAGAGCTGTTTTCCAGGTGGTATAGCTCGTTGTGTTTATTGTTGTTGCACTCGCGTGTCCAGCGCATGCGAGAAGCGCCGCCGTAGTGCACGTCAATAGAAATCGTTTCACCTACACCTCCGAATGGTTTATGGAACTAAATGAAGGTGCTTTACCTATGACTTGGTTCTAAGCCAGAAATGCCTTTACATATCGGCCCAAAAAGAAACAGATATTACTTCAGACTCGCAAGTATCTTCCGCTTATACTCTCCGGCTTTTCGGTAGATGTCGGCCTGGTTCAGGGTGAGCACACTCCGTCGGCTAACTATCTGCCGTCCGTTGATGAATACATCTTGCACATCGCCGGCCTTGGCGGCATACACGAGGCTCGAATAGATATTGTATAGCGGTACGGTATTCGGATGGGCGAGGGAAACTGTGATGACATCCGCGCGCTTGCCCGCTTCAAGCGACCCGATTTCTTTGCTCAGGCCTAGCACGCGTGCTCCGCCTACCGTGGCCATTTCAAGCGCCTGCCTGGCAGGTATTACAGTCGGATCCATGTGCGCGATCTTTTGTAGCTTTGCGCCGATATCCATCTCGCGGATAAGATCCGCGCTATCGTTGCTGCCCGCAAACCCGTCGTCTCCCAGTCCTACAGAGATTCCAAGTTTCAGCATATCCACGATGCGCGCGATTCCGTCCGCCAGTTTCATATTGCTCGACGGGCAGTAAGCGACGCCGGTGCCGTACCGCTTCAGGATGCGCAAATCATTATCGTCTTCCCAGATGGAATGAGCGGCTATAACGATTCCGTCCAGCACTCCAAGCTTCTCCAGAACCTGCGTGGGCGTGATGTGCCGTTTCGCCAGCGCGTCATCGCGTTCCTTCTTCGTCTCCGCAAGATGAATACTGAGGGGCACGCCATATTTGACGGCGAGCTGATGCGAGGCCGCGAGCCCTTGATCAGGAGTGGTGTAGATGGCGTGCGGCGCTACCGCCGGAATAATAAGATCATCGTTCCGATATTTCTGGATGAAACGTTCGGTTCCTGCAATGGCCTGCTGCCAGGTCTTGTAATCCGGAGCGGGGAAGCCGATGATGGTCTGGCCCAGCACGCCCCGAACGCCTGCCTCTTTCGCGGCTTCGGCTTCGACATCCTCAAAATAATACATGTCGGTGTAAGTCGTAATGCCCGCCAGAACCATTTCCAGGCACGCCAGCCGCGTGCCCCAGCGCACGAATTCCGGAGTGACGTTCTTCGATTCGGCCGGAAAGATATAGTTGTTGAGCCAGTCTTCGAGCCGCTTATCATCGGCAATAGCTCGGAACAGGGACATGGGGGCGTGCGTGTGTGTGTCGATAAACCCGGGCGCGATGAGCGCGTCTGGTTTGTCAAGACTGTGCTTCGGCTGGAAGAGTCGCGCAATTTCGCTCTGGGTCCCTACTCCGATGATCCGGGACCCCCGAAAGGCTATCGCGCCTTGTTCGATTACGCGGCGCTGCGCATCCATCGTCACCACATACTTCGCGCGAATAACCCAATCCGCGGGTTCGGCCGCGTGGGCTTGCGCCGCAATCAGCACCAGCGCGGGCAGAAATCTAAATAAAAGACGCATCGAACGGTTTCGGGAATAGGTGGCTGACAGTCATGGTCTCCTGTTTTCCCGCCAAATTCGCAAGCACAATCTCCGCATCCCGGCAAAATTCCCACAGAATCTGCCGGCAAGCCCCGCACGGGGGCGTCAGCTTATCGGTACCGGCAATCACCGCGACCCGCACCAGCTTAGCTGAGCCTTCCGAGAGTGCTTTGAAGACGGCCACTCGCTCCGCACACATGGATAGGCCGTAGCTGGCGCTTTCAACATTGCAGCCGGTGAAAATGCGGCCGGCTTCGTCCAGGACGGCCGCTCCAACCTTGAATTGCGAATAGGGCGCGTGTGCGTAATCGCGCGCCATCCGCGCGGCGTGGATTAGAGAGTCTCTCAGCGTCTCTCTACAGTATCGTGTGTACTCTTTCGCAGCCAGGCTGGCGAGCGGGTGCAACGCCTAGCGGTTTCACATCACAAGCCAACAAGCATCGTGAACAGCAGATCGCTGACGGATGCATCGGAGGAAACTATGTCTACAACGAAGTTCTGGAACTGTTTTTACAACCCGTGGCGAGCAGGAACCGGCGCTGCGGCTATGCTTTTGATGCCGGCGCTTTCCACATTTGCATGGGCGCAACCACCCGGAAGTACCCCCGGGGTCGCGCTACGAGCTGAGGCAGTCCAGCGCGCCATCCCGGCTGGGCTGGAGACCATGCTGGAGATCCAAACCAAACCGAATGCGGTATGCACTCTACGTTCTGAAGATGGCGGCGATCAGCAGCAGTGGCTGCGATTGGAGGCCGACGACGACGGTATTGTGCGAGTGCATGCCAAGCCGAAATCCGTATCGAAAATGCCGGTATCCGTGCTGCTCGAGTGCACTGCGGAAAATGGGCAAAAGACCATCTATCCGGTCGAACTTCGGGCCCAACAGCGTCAACCGGGGTTGCGGACTCCTAGTTCGCGGCTGGCCGCCAAAGGGGTCGAGCATCCAGCTATCGAAGGCGATGTATCGGCGCTGACGAACCAGGAGTTGGTGGCGCGTGGATACCCGCCGCGGCCAGATGCAGCGACGGCGCCCCGCGCATATGCGAAATGGCTGAGCATCGTCTCGCGGCCGTTCACGTCGGTGAGTCCTCGGCGAGTGGCGCGTCCCGACGTGCGATTCAGTCCAACCATTCCACTGCCGCCACCGTCGGCGCCGCACGGCCTTACAAAGGACAGCCCGACGCTTCCATTGCCACCTCCGCTGAAGTTCCTCAATAACCTCTCGTTTAGCAACTGGAGCGGCGGATACATGACGAACCCGGACGTGAAGTACTGGGATGTGCAGGCAGATTGGGTGATTCCCACCGCTCAAGATGTTCCGCTGAATCTGGGGTACGCCGCGGCCGCCGAGTGGGTCGGACTCGATAGTGCAGGGAATGATCTGGTGCAGTCAGGAAGCGATTCGGAGGCGTATCACTACTCGTTTTTCGGTGAGGACTGGACCTTCACGAACTATTCTGTGTGGATTGAGAGTCTGCCGAATGCGCCGTATTTCCTGCCGAATTTTCCGGCTGCGCCAGGGGATCAAGTTAGCATTTCCATTTTCCTCGCGGATCAGAATGGAAATACCACTTTCTCAGACGGCGATTTGACGCCAAGCGACGATACGGTCTGGTTTATGATCTATAACCTGACAACCGGCAACTCGTATTGGGGAACCCTCCCCAAGCCGGCCGCTTTCTCCGGGTCCACCGTAGATTTCATCATCGAGGCGCCGAACGTCAACGGCTCAACCACAAACCTGGCCGATTTTGGCTTGGCTGGCATGCACGACTGCTTTTTTGCCGATTCCTGGTTCGGGTTTTCCAGTCTCGATTACAACGGATCGGACCCTCTGGTTGGCACATTGAACGATATCAGCATGTTCAATGGCGCGACGGGCGACACGCTCGCCAGCGCGTATATCTATGCTAATTTCGGTACACCTGGAGGTGGAAACATCTTTTGGGTGTGGCAGAACTACAACTAAGCTTCCATTCCCTGTGGCGTCCGCGAGGAACTGCTCAAGCGAACGCCACAGGAACTGGGTAATTTGGTCAGGCTCGCATTCGTGCGTCCTTCAGCGACAGGCACCACGATCCATAGCCTCGCTTGCGAGACATGGGATCATCTTCGATTTGAAAGAGCACGTCGAGCTTCGCACCCTGCTCGAACATTCCGGCGCGATCGCCGAAATTCCAGGCCTTGCAGAACAGCAGACGGCCAGCATGTCGAAAAGGCACGGAGAAATGCTTGCTCTCGGTCAGAATCTTGAGCGGACCTGCTACTTCCACCCCCTCGCAAACGAAAATCGGGGCCGGATTGCCGAAACCGAAAGGTCCCAGCGATAGCACCTGCTGCACGCAAACTTCATTGAGTTCGGAGAATGCCACTTCCGCATCCGCTGTATACTGCGGGCGCAAATCGTCGGGCGTCAGCTTACTCACGGCAAACTCGTTAAAGCGGCGTTGAAACTCACCCACCGATGCGGCGCGAAGCGTCAATCCGGCCGCCTGCCGGTGTCCGCCGAATTTCGTAAATAGATCGGGCATGCTCTCCAACGCGTCCAGTAAATGAAAACCTGGAATGCTGCGGCCCGAACCGGATAGATGAAGCTCGCCGTCATCGCCGCTATGACTGGCATCGCTGAGCACGAAAACCGGGCGGCTGAACCGCTCTACCAGGCGGCTGGCCACAATCCCCAGTACCCCGAGATGCCACGCTGAACCGGCAAAAACCAGGGCGGCGCAATCTTCATCGAAAGGCGTCTCCTGACACTGCTTCAGAATCTCTTCGATGATTTCCGTCTCGGTCTGCTGGCGTTCGCGATTGAGCGCGTCCAGTTGTTCCGCCAGAACGCGGGCGCGGCCGCCATCATCGGTGAGAAAGAGCTCGATCACGTCCCGCGCTGTCGCCATACGGCCCGCGGCGTTGATACGCGGGGCCAGCCGGAAGGCAACCTGGTGCGCGGATGGGCACTCGCCCTCATCGAAACCGGCCACCGCAAGCAAAGAGCGCATACCAACGTTCCTCGCCTGCCGCAAACCGGAAAGGCCGCGCTGCACAATCACGCGATTTTCACCCACAAGGGGCACAACATCCGCTACTGTCGCGATGGCCGCCGGCTTCAGAAAGGAATCCAGTAGCGCTGATTGGCGAACTTGCGGCAGGCTGGTCGCCACAAGCAGCGCCTGTACCAATTTGAAGGCGACGCCCGCCCCGCACAAATTTTTGTTGGGGTACGCGCAATCGGGACGGTTCGGGTTCAGAACCGCGATGGCCGGCGGCAGTTCCGCCTCAGGCAGATGGTGGTCCGTCACGATCACGTCCATGCCCAATTCATTGGCGTGGCGCACCACCTCGCTCGCGCGAATTCCGGTATCCACACTGACGATGAGCCGCACGCCAGCTTCCGCCGCGCGCTGGATCACATCGCTCCTCATCCCATACCCATCTTTCAAGCGGTGCGGGATGTGGAAGTCAGCGTTGCCGCCGAGCAGCTCGATAGCTTTCTTCAGAATGACAATCGAGCACGTGCCGTCAACGTCGTAGTCTCCATAGAGCAGAATCTGCTCGCGAGTCTCAATCGCTTTGCGCAAGCGTCGAACGGCATGATCCATGTCCCGCATCAGCATCGGATCGTGCAACGATTCGAGCTTGGGCGAGAGAAAGTTGCGCGCGGACGCGGCGTCGACATAACCGCGGCTTGTCAAAACAGCAGCGACCAGCCGCTGCACAGTCATTTCCTGCTGCAACGCCTGCGTCGCCTGCTCGTTGGACCCCGGCAGAATCCATCGAGCGGCCCGGCGCATTCCGGCCGCCGAACTACCGCGTTGGGCCATCAATTGTTTGAAAAATACCCGCCAATAGAATCGTCCGGTTCGTCTTCGTGCTCTTGCGCGGCGGCGTCCAACTCACCCAGAATGTCAGTGAACGCTTCATACCAATCCGTATGCGATTCAAATGAATACAGCCGCCCGTCGGCCGTAAAAGACAATTCTACTGAGCACGTGAACCCCTCATAAGCCTGCAACTGCCGCAAACGGTTCTCGTAGCTGCGCTTCTCTTCGCGCAAGAGATCGGCATCCTCCAGTTCATCCAGCGCTTCGTCAACCTGATCGAGGGAAAATGCGCGATGGTTGAAAACAATCAACCTGACACCAGCCTCGCGCGCGGTCTGCAAAAACTCGCGGAAATCCGGGTGCCGTCCCGTGTCCCACAGCACCTGATTCATTGAATCGACCATGCGGTGATAACCATGGAACACGGCAATGCCGTACTGCTTGAGATAAGCCTCCATTTCAGTCCTGAGGGTCTCCAGGTCTTGCGCCATTCGCTTCACCCTATCAAACTCGCAACCGGGTAACCTGGCCAGCTTCACGAACATCCTTTATTCAACTTGCCCCGTTTGAAAGCCGTTTTGATATCTCTGATTTGCGGCAGCAACGCACTCTTGCTGGCGCAAAACGGATTCGTGCGATCCGGGAATCAGCCCATTCCGGGCGCGACAGTTACCATCACGAAAGGAAGCCAGACCCTATCAACGGTCACCGGGGCTGATGGCCATTATGAGTTTCCCGCGTTCGCGCCGGGAACATGGGGTGCTACCGTCGAAATGTTTGGGTTCAACACGCTTAAGAAGGATGTTCATTATTCGTCCGCCCACGAACCGGTCAATTTCGACTTGCAATTGAAGCCATCGCCGTTGCTGCAGCGCTTGCAGGAGTATGCAGCGCGGCGCAGTCAGGCGTCGGGTCCGGCCGCCAGAACTAGCACTGGCACTGCGGATAGTAGTCAGCAGATTGATCAAATACTCCAAGGAGAGGCGAATACCCAGCAGCAAACGGTTCCGGTTAACGGCACTAGCTCCGAAGGCAGCAACGAAACCTTCCTGGTTTCAGGCAGCTTGAGTCCTGGTATGGCGCAAGGCAGTCAGGCCGACTCAGGACCTGACATGCGCTTTGCGGGCCGCAACCCCAGCGGGCTCGGCGGTCCGGGAGAGCTGGAGGCCCCGCCGAATGCTCCTGGTTTCGGCGCCGAAGGCCAGAGCGGAGGTGGACGGGGCGGATTTGGGGGCAGGGGAGGATTCGGTGGGCCGGGAGGGCGGGGAGCCAGACGTCCCGGTCAAGTCGCCGGAGCACAGTTCGGCAACCGGCGCCGGCGAAATCAGCAGATCCATGGAATGGTCTCATTGACCCTGCAGAACTCCGTTTTGAACGCGAAGCCGTTCTCGTTGAATGGCCTGGATATTCCGCAAGCGGCGTACGCTCAAAGCCGCTTCAGTCTCATCCTTGGAGGGCCGCTGGTCATTCCCAAAATCGTGAAGGATCCGAAGACGCAATTCTTCATCACCTATTTTGGGACGCGCGGCCGAAACCCGAAGCTGTTTACGGAAACGGTTCCCACCGCAGCCGAGCGCAGCGGCGATTTTTCTCAGGCCGTACAATCGCTCGGCACATCGGCCACAAAAGTTCCGGTGAGTATCTTCGACCCTGCTACTCACCAGCCTTTTTCGCGTAACGCGATCCCGCAAACCCTGCTGAATCCGATTGCTATGGGTCTGCTTCGCTTCTACCCTTTGCCGAATCAACCGGGTTCCGCCAACAATTATCAGTTTGAAACCGCGCAGATCGGTAACTCGGATAACGCCGGATTGCGCATCCAGCGTAATGTGACGAGTGTCGATCGGCTCTCGCTCAACTTTCAATATCAGCGCCGTGACGGCACAACTGCCCAGCCGTTCGGCTATTCGGATGCGACCAACGGATATGGCGCCCACGTGCGGCTGCAGTGGACCCGCAACCTGAGTGCAAAAGCGATCAGCAATACCCAGGCGCAGTTCAGCCGCAACTACACCCAGATCGTGCCATACTTCTCACTGCTCCCTGATGTAGCCACGCAGCTCGGGATCAAGGGCACATCGGCGAATCCGCTCGATTATGGACCCCCTACCTTGAACTTCACCAATTTCGGGTCCTTGAGCGATTCCGTCGCTACCTTGAACCGTAATCAATCCCAGGGCATTACCGAAAGCATTACGCTTTTAAAAGGCCTCCACACGCTCACCTTCGGCGGCGGATATACACGCGCCGATCTGAGCTCGCGTACCGATCCGAACGGACGCGGCACTTTCAATTTCACCGGCTTGGCGACCAGCCAAGTCAACGCAAACGGGCAGCCGGCCACAGGAACCGGGTATGATCTTGCTGACTTTCTGCTGGGGTTTCCTCAATCGAGCTCCATCCAATACAGCCAGTTCAGTGAGTACTTCCTCCAGGATCAGGCGAACGGCTTTGCGCAGGATGAATGGAAGGCGCGCCCCAGCCTGACACTCATTTTGGGCGTTCGCTACGAGTATTTCTCGCCACTGAGCGAAACATATGGGCGGCTCGCGAATCTGGATATCGCGCCCGGATTCACGAACGTGGCAGTGGTCACTCCAAACCAGCCGGGGCCCTACACTGGCGCTTTCCCTAGCGGTTTGATTGATCCGGATTTGAACAACTGGTCACCACGCATCGGGCTTGCCTGGAAACTGCCTGGGCTGAAACGCTCCACCATTGTTCGGGCCGGCTACGGCATCTATTACAACGGCCAGGCTTACATCCCATTCGGCGCATCACTTGCGAACCAGCCGCCTTTCGCCGTGGCGAATAGTGTCAATACGAGTGCCCGCAACATGCTCACTTTGAGAGATGGCCTTCAGATCGCCTCGCCCAATCAGGTCACGAATACCTTCGCCGTCGATCGCAATTATCGAACACCGTACGCCGGCACCTGGAACGCCTCCATCCAGCAAGAACTTGGCGCCGGGTTTTTCGCCGAGGTTGGTTATCTCGGAACGAAAGGCACCCGGCTGGATGTAAGAACGCTGCCGAACGAGCCGCCGCCCGGCAGTTCGCGGCTGTTCACTCAGCGCAACCAGTTCGGCAATGCGGTTGGGTTTACCTACGATCAGTCGGTCGGCAATTCCATCTTTAACGCCCTCCAATTGCGTCTGATGCGCCGCTTCCATCGCGGCCTTTCCATCAATGCGTTCTACCAGTTCGCCAAATCTATAGATGATTCGTCCACTTTCGGCGGCGCGGGCAACACCGTCGCGCAGAGCTGGCTCGATATTGCGGCCGAACGCGGCCTGTCGAGTTTCGATGTTCGCCATGAGCTCTCCACCACCTTCGTCTGGACTTCTCCGGTTGCTGGTCCGGGTTCGCGTTTTGCTGCCGATCGTGCACTGGGACGCCTGCTGAAGGATTGGCAACTGAGCGGCGGCCTTACGGCGCAGACTGGAAACCCGCTGACCGCTCGTGTTCTGGGCAATACCCAGAGGCTGGCTCAGACCGGCGGCATTGGCAGCGGACGCGCGGAAGCCACCGGACTCCCTATTGAGGGAAACAGCGGATTCTTCAACCTGAACGCATTCACTTCGCCGCCACCCGGCGTCTATGGCGATGCCGGGCGTAACACCATACCGGGTCCGGGGTTGGTAAGCCTCAATCTTGCGTTCGCCCGATCGTTCACTTTGGCCGAGCGGCGTCGCCTGGAGTTTCGCCTGGAAGCGAACAACGTGCTGAACCACGTCAACTACACCGACTTGTATACCGTCGTGAACGCGGTGAATTATGGTCTGCCCAGCGCCGCTTCATCCATGCGCACCTTGCAGGCAGTCGTGAGGTTCCGGTTTTGAAAGGCGCAGCATTGTTGGTCGCGGTGGCACTGGCCGCGCAGCCAGTGCTTTCGCAGCAGCGAGCCACCTTTTCTATGACCACTAACGTGGTGGTGGTCAACGCGACGGTGCTGGACCGAAACGGTAAGCCGATCGAAAACCTAACCAGGAACGATTTTGAACTTTACGAAGACGGCAAGCTGCAGAAGTTGCAAGCGGTCGATTACCAGCATCTGAATGGCGCCGTGTTGCCGCCGCCAGGCAAGTCAGCCTTGCCGGAGCCTGTGCCCGCCGCGCCCAGCATGGGTCCCTCAACCGGCCCCAGTCTCTCAACTAAATACCAGGATCGCCGCCTCATTGTCATGCTGTTCGATTTCTCATCGATGCAGCCTGCCGAACAGATTCGCGCCAAGGATGCTGCGATCAAGTTTCTGAGCAGCCAAATGACCGCGAGCGATACGGTATCCATCATGGTGTTCGGCACGGAACTGAAAACCCTTCTGGACTTCACTTCAGACCGCGATCTGCTGATCAATACAATCAACAAGTTCCGAATCGGCGAGTCGAGCGAAAACGCAAGTACTGCGGACGAAGGCGCGGATACACAGGATCAAAGCGGGCAGTTCGTCGCTGACGAAACGGAGTTCAACATCTTCAACTCCGACTTGAAACTTGCTGCTCTCGAAGACGCCGCCCGCAAACTAGGCCAGTATCCCGAAAAGAAAGCGTTGATCTATATTTCGAGCGGCATCCAGAAGAATGGGGTCGACAATCAGTCGCAGTTGCTGGCCACCGTCAACACGGCCGTTCGCAACAACGTAGCTTTTTATCCAATCGATGCGCGAGGCCTATCCGCCCTTGTTCCCGGTGGAGACGCTACGCAAGCCGGAGCGGTCGGCGACAATCTTTACAGCGGCGCGGGCCAGCGATCGCTCAAAGAAAACTTCAATAACCAGCAGGAGACACTTGCAAGCCTCGCGCTGGATACCGGCGGGAAGGCTTTGCTCGATTCCAACGATCTCACTGCCGGAATGGCTCAGGTGCAGAAGGATTTCTCCAGCTATTACATCCTTTCTTATGTCAGTTCGAATCCGGCCCAGGATGGCCGCTACCGTCGGATTCAAGTCAGGTTGACACCGCATCTGGCAGCGACGCTCAGGCCGAAGCTTGAGTACCGCCAGGGCTACTATGCTCCTACTACCTTTGCGCGAATGAAGGGGGAAGACAAAGAAACCCAGCTCTCCCAGGCGCTGCTGTCGGAGAACCCCATAACGGATCTCCCAATGGCAGTCGAGGTGGATTATTTTCGCCTGGAAAAAGATAAATACTTCGTTCCGATTTCGGTGAAGATACCGGGATCGGCTCTCGCGTTTCGGGCCAAAGGCTCAAAGCACGCAACCGAGCTGGATTTCATCGCGGAGGTGCGCGATTCCCGCAGTCGGCCGGCTGCCGCCGTCCGCGACACTATTCCGTTAAAGGTGGCCGGAGATATCGCCGGGCAGATGGTCCAAAAGAGTATCCAATACAATACCGCGGTGACGCTCACCCCGGGCGCGTACAAGCTTCGTTTCGTGGCGCGCGAGGACGGGGAAGGGAAAATCGGAACCTTCGAAACCTCATTCACCATTCCGGACTTGGCGGCAGCGAAATCGCTCCGCGCCAGTTCGATCGTTCTGAGCAATCAGCGGCAGACGGTCTCCAGCCAGGTAGCGGGCGTGAAAAACAGCAAGAAGCTGCTGGCTGAAGATCCTTTAATCCAAAATGGCCAGCAGCTTATGCCCAATGTAACCAGGGTCTTTCGACCCGGCCAGAACATGTTCGTGTATGTCGAAGTCTACGATCCTGTCATCCCGGACAGCTTGCCCGAGAACTTCCGGCGTCCGGATGTTGAGGCCAGCATGGCCGTGTACCGGGCGAACAGGAAGGTGATGGAAACCCCGGCGGTTCGTACAACCACCCTGGAGGCGCAGCGTCAGGCTACCCTGCCGGTTTGGCTGCAGGTTCCGGTCGACAAGATTCCTCCTGGCAAATACGATTGCCAGGTAAACCTCATTGACGAGTTCGGACGGAAGTTCGCCTTCCCGAGATCCTCCTTCGCAGTAGTAGCATCTACATACCTTCCAGGCCTTATTCCATAAATCTGATAAGATAGGCCTATGCAGGTTCGTTATAGCTGCCCGGGAAAGAGGCTGTCCAACCTTTCCAGGCAGATGATGATCGTTGCAGGCCTGATCGCCTTACCGGTGACCGCAAAGCTTGAGACCGTGCCCGCTGTGAAGCCTGCTGAGGCGAACCCTCCGCAACCGGCGGCGGTTAAGCCAGATCCACGAGCGGTCCGGTTGCGGAACTTCTTCGCAAAACTTCACTGCCCGGTTCTCAACCTTTCCGAGGACTTCGTCCACGCTGCCGATGATAATCACCTGGATTGGCGTCTCTTGCCGAGCATCTCTATTATTGAATCCGGCGGCGGCAAGGCGTACCGGAACAACAATCTCTTCGGCTGGGATCAGGGCGACAAGGTGTTCCCGACATTGCGGGCTGGGTTGAACCTGGTTGCCTACAAGCTGGGCAGGAGCCCCTTATATCGCAATCGAGATGTCATGGGAAAGCTCCGGATATACAATCCGGATTCCAGTTATCCCATGAAGGTTGTGGATGTGATGAACCGTATCAGCCCGGTTGTGGATCTGCGGCCAGCCGAAAAGGTGATTTTCCGGCAGAACGCATTCGTTTACGCGGGCGAATAAACTGTTGTCCATTGTTCTTGCTTACCGAGGGAAGACTGTATATACTGTTCTCGATAAACGAGAACATGCGCGATGAGTGTGCCCTCTGATCTGGTTCAAGGTCCGCTGGATCTGCTTCTTCTCAAGATACTGGTGGTGCATGCCGCAAACTGGGAGTGGTTATCCGGTGCTATTGCTTCACTCGCGGGAATGGAGACTTGAAGGTGCGCTTGGAGCATTGGTTCCACACAATTCCGCTTCAACTGCGCTCCATTTTCTGCCGGAACCAGGTTGAACGGGACCTGGACGAAGAGCTTCAGATCCACCTCGATGAACTGATCCGACAGGGAATAGCGGTGGGCAAGACAGCAGGCGAAGCCCGCTACGCGGCGCTGCGGGCTATGGGCGGCATGGAGCAGCGAATGGAAGAGTGTCGCGATACGCGCCGGGTCCAGTGGATTGAGAACCTCGGGCAAGATGGAAGGCATGCTGTCCGCACACTGACCAAGACTCCCGGATTCGTTGTACTGGCTCTGCTCGTATTGGCGCTTGGAATCGGCGCGAACACGGCGGTTTTCACGATTGTCGATGGCGTTTTGCTGCGGCCTCTCCCTTTTCCCGAGCCGGAGCGGCTGTTTCTGATTTACTACAAACCGACAAATTTGCTGTTTAATCCCGGCCCTATCATGGTGGACCGGAGCTATCTCGAGTTTCGGCTCCACAATCACTCTTTTGAGAGCACTGCCACAGTCGGGAGCGAGAGGGTTACGTTAACGGGAAGCGGGGATCCCGTGGTTCTAATGGCCTCAGCGGTTGGCCCGGATTTCCTGCGAGTGTTGCGCGTGCACCCTATCATTGGACGCGAGTTCCTGCCGGAAGGACAGCCGGATATAAACGTCGTCCTGCTGAGTAACGAACTCTGGCGCAAGCGTTTTAGCGGGGATGCCAACATGGTTGGCAAGGCCATAACGCTCGACGGTATTAGCTATTCGGTTGCAGGCGTTATGCCGGCGACGTTCACCTTTCAGAACGCGGATTTGTGGACACGTACGGAGATCCGGCTCGATCCGAACAACTCATATTTCCTTCCGGTAATAGGTAGGCTGAAACCGGGTATTTCAGCACAACAGGCAGAAGCGGAGCTGAAGGCCTTTGATGCCAGACTACCGCTCGATAAAGGCGACGACTGGAAGGGTCTCGATGCGGGCATCCTTCCTCTTAAGGAATTGTTCGTTGCCGACGTGCGCAAACTGCTACTGATTTTCGCGGGTGCAGTCGCATTTGTTTTTTTGATTGCGTGCGCTAATTTTGCGAACCTCTTACTCATCCGGGGCACTGGCCGCCAGCCGGAAATCGCTGTCCGCGCCGCCTTGGGTGCGACCCGGTGGCGGTTACTCCGGCAATTGGTGACGGAAAGCACGCTCCTTTCGCTGGCGGGAGCAGCCTTGGGTGTTCTGCTTTCAGTCGCGGGTGTGCGAGTGTTGTTGGCGCTCCTGCCGCCGGGAAAGATTCCCCTTCCCGGTGCGGTTCATCTTGATGGCTGGGTACTTGCGTTTACGTTGGGTCTCTCGCTGGTGACTGGCCTTGCTTTCGGCCTTGCGCCAGCTTTGCAGGTAACCAGGCGTGAATTGCGAGAAGGGGTGACCGAAGGAGGGCGAAGCCTCACCGGGCCGCGTGAAGGACTTCGCGGCGCCTTGGTGATCGCTGAAATTGCATTGGCCCTCATTCTGCTTACGGGCGCCGGTTTGCTCCTAAAGAGCTTTGCGCGAGTGCGCTCGGTAAATCCAGGCTTCCGGTCGACGAATATTCTGGCGGCAACAGTTGATTTACCTAAATCGCGCTATCGAACGGCAGCGCAGATGCGAGCCCTCGACGAGGGCGTTCTTTCCTCGCTCTCGTTGCTTCCTGGAGCTAAATCTTTTGCCGCAGTGAGTTATCTGCCTTTTGGATGGGGAGTTCGCGGAAATTTCCAACTCGAAGACGGGCGGCGCCTCCCAGAGGACTATCGCGTTGACAAGCCCGTCGTTAGTCCAGGCTACTTTCGCACGATGGGGATCGGGCTGATCGGCGGTCGCGAGTTCACCGAGCGCGACAATTCCACCGCACCCGGTGTGGTGGTGGTTAGCGAGTCTGTCGCGCGTCGGCTCTGGCCAGCAGGGAACGCGATCGGCAAAAGAATTTCCATGGAAGATCATCCCAAGCCTGGGGACTGGCTCACCATAGTAGGCATTGTCAGCGATGTGAGGCAGCGTAACCTGACGGCCAAACCGGGCGCTGCGATCTACGAGCCCTACCAGCAGGTAACCCGACCGGGTTTTCTCGACCACATGAGTTTCGTGGTTCAGACAAGTGGGAATCAAATGGCTATGGCTTCGGCCATCCGTACTGTCATCCACAAGGTGGACCAAGATCTACCCACCCGGTCGGTCACAACAATGGGGGCTATTGTCGCGGATTCGATGACGGAATCGAGATCGCAGATGCGCTTGCTTGGCATATTTTCGACCATGGCGCTTTTCCTCGCGGCCATCGGCGTTTATGGAGTGCTCGCCAGCTCGGTGGCGGAGCGCACGCACGAGATTGGAATCCGCCTGGCAATCGGCGCCGGGCAAAACGATATTCTTTGGATGGTCTTTCGCCGCACGTTGATGCTGGCCGGAAGCGGCGTGTTGATCGGTACGGTTGGAGCCTTGGCAGTCACGCGCGTGCTAGCCAAATTCTTGTTTGAGGTCACGCCGACCGATCCTCCCACGTTTATCGCCGTAACCGGAATTCTGGTGATTGTGGCACTGCTTTCCGCTTGGATACCGGCCCAGCGTGCGGTCCGGGTATACCCGCTCGTGGCTTTGCGACACGAATAAAGGAATCCCGGTTTCATGGATCTGCGCTGGCTGCGGCATTATTCTCCACAGTATTGGGCGCCTTCATGTCTCAAAACTCGCCAAGCTGGAAGTGTTATGGTATGCCGACACTGTGCGCAGCATAGTGAAGGTACGATGGGCCGAATCTGCCACTCAAGTACTGCACGCGGCGTGGTGGTTATTAGCGGATGCGAGATGGGGTGCCTGACAACGAAACCGGGCGCGGCGATCTATGAGCCGTTCCAGCAGGTATGTCGGCTGGACTTTCTCGACCGACGTATTCGGAATTTTCCGTTCCGTTCAGTCTGCAGCTTGCGCTTCCGTCCAGAAGCCTATAGCCAGCCCTACCCTCGCCCCTGCGGCCAGCGTTTCTGCATATAGGACCGAAGCCTGAGGATGGCCTGAGACTTTAACTGCGAAATACGCGACTCGTGTAGATCCACAATCTTCGCGATCTCACGAAGGGTCATTTCTTCGTAGTAGTAGAGGCTGAGCACGGTCCGCTCCAGTTCCGGCATCTTTTCAATACTCTCGGCGAGCAGCCGTTCCAGTTCTGAGCGTTCCACGATTTGCGACGGCCACTGCTCATTTGAATCAGACAAGTACCGGAGGAGATCACAGCCCTCGTCCTCCGTACCAGCGTTTTCTAAACTGCCGAGCGTGAGTCCGCGGCTATCGGTGAGCCAATCCTGGTACTCAGAAACCGACAACTTCAAATAGGCGGCGATTTCTTCCTCCGTGGGTGTTCGATGATGTTCCTGTTCGAGCGCCGCGATGGCTGATTCGATCTGCTTCGAACGCTTACGCTGCTGCCTCGGCGCCCAGTCCAAACCGCGCAGGCTGTCGAGAATCGCCCCTCGGATCTTGTATTCTGCGTAGGTCTTCAGCTTGACATCATGGCGCGGGTCATAGCGGTCGATCGCGGCGATCAGCCCCAGAACTCCGGTCGAGATCAAATCATCCAAACTGACCGAAACAGGCAGCCTCTCGTGAATTCGTCGCGCAATAAGCTTCACTTGTGACAGGTGTTCCAGGATTAACTGTTCCCGCGTTTCCGGGGCTAGGGCTGAAGTTTCACAGGTTTCTAATTCGCGAGCGGTCATTGCAACCTCTTGTTCGCGCTTATACTCAGGGGCTTTAAGCGCTCTAAGAAGTTCTTCGGCTGACCGCGTCAGAAACTTGAGGTCCTACGACAAGAAAGCGTCGGCGCTTCCACACCTTACTCCGCCCTACTCCTACAGCTGAAATCGGTGTAAAATCCGCTAGAATATGAAGACTAGGGGTCGATAAGTCTGAATAAGGAAGTGGTTATGGAAAACGGTCCGACCTCGACGCTCAGCGGCTCAAATGGCGCCGGTGCTGCCGTCGCGCGGCAAAGGGAGCCCCTTCAAACGAGTGACACGCCGGACGAACGGATTGCCGAGTTGCGGCGCCACTATCTGGAAGGCACCTACAAAGTAGACGCCGCCAAACTTAGCGCCAGCCTCATCGACAAGCACCTGGGCAGTCGATAATCTGCTCTGGGTTGCAAATGCTGCGAAGCGCATGCAATCCCGATTCATCACGGATGATCCGCGACTTTCGGATCGATTTTCACCGCCAGCGCCATTTCGGCTTGCGCGTCCTGCACGTTGTTCTCGTGCCGCAATGCCAAGCTCAGGCTGTAATGCAGAGGCGCAATCAACGGATTCACATTGATCCCCTGCCGGTACACGCGTATGGCTTCATCGTACAGGCCCTTGTTGTATAGCGCTGCCCCGAGGTTCAAGTAGGCAGGCGCCAGGTCCGGGTCAATCTCCAGTGCCTTCTTGTACTCGGGTATCTCATCCGCGTTTCCCATCGCGCCGTCTGCCACGCCCAGATTGAAATGCGCGCCTGCATCGTTCGGATACAATCGCGCTGCGACGCTGAGTATGCCAGCACCGGTTTGGGCGTTCCCAGCCTCCGCATAAGTCATGCCGAGATACGTCAGCGCGCGGAGGAATCGCGGGTAGACCTTCAGCGCCTGAAGCAGTTCGCCCGCTGATTGCTGCCGGTCGCCTTGCTTGCGAAGCTCCATCGCTTTATTGAAATGCGCCTGCGCCTCCTCGCGAAAATTTTCCGGCATGCGCTGCACAATAAAATACTTAAAATATTTGCCTTGCTCCCCGATCACCCCCGAAATTTCACCCGGCTGAAGCCGCAAAGCCGCCGCGGACCATGCCGGATCAAGCTGCGAAGTTTCGAGATCTCCCAGAAAGCCGCCGTTCATGGACGAACTCTTGTCGAGCGAATTCGCCCGCGCCAAATCGAAAAAAGAGCCACCATTCGCGAGTTGTTCGCGCAGGCTTGCCGCCTTCTCCGCACTGTCCAGCAGCATCACGCGCAGGAAGAGATGTTTTGGTGTGACCTGGCTTCTCCATTCGGGAAGTTCCTTCGGAGCTGTAATGTTCTGCTCGGGATGCACCCGGATCCAATGATCGGCAATCAAAAATGGCGGTCGATCCCTTGCATCCGGCATATGGCACCCCACGCACCCGGTAGTCCGATTCACCGGACACAGCGCTGCGTGCCTGGCGATCCTCGCGCTGTGACATCCCAGGCATGTTTTCTGAGACCGTGCTTCCACCACCTCGCGCGGCGCATCCTGGTGCGGATTGTGACAGCTCGCGCACGTGATCTGGCCGGCGGTTTGACGCCAGCACTCACTATTGCTCAGCGCCGTGACCTGGTCTGAAATCAGCAGATCGTCCGGCAGCGGGTCCTGCACAACGCTGAACCCGGCGTGGCACTGGGAGCACGGGCGCATCTGCTCGGCAATGGACAGTTTGCGCGGATTCAGAATGCCTTTATCCGCCGCCTTCTTAGCAAGAGCTGCCAGATGCGGCTGTCCGGGGCCGTGGCAGCTTTCGCAGCTCACGCCTGCTTCCGTATGCGCTCCTATCCGGCGCGGCTCACCATGACACGCCAGGCACTTTTTTTCGAAGCCGGGCGATAGAACGCGGCCCAGCGCGGTCTCATACGTTGAAGGCTTCTCCGGTGGAAAACCGGGCGATAGCGCCAACTTGTTTTCCGGCGCGTAATGCAGATAGCGTGTCTCCACCAAGGGGGCTCGCTCCAGCGGCACGCCTTCAATATCGGGGACCCGCGCCAGGAAGCTGAACCCGTGGCGTGTGCCGCCCATGACGATTTCGACGGGATACTTCACAGCGTCTCGTCCAGGCATGCGTACCTGAAAATCGAATCCAGCGGCTGTTCTTCTGATCAGGTAATCGATAACTGGATCTGGCCCTTCCAGATGCGACTGGTCGTACTTGGGTGGAAGCTGCTTAGCCGAGGCGCCCTGCCATGTGCGCGCCATCTTTGTCTGCGCCTGTGCCGAGGCGATATCTGCATGGCAACCCGCACACACGTCCCGGCCTACATAGCCCATTTCGGCGCAGGAGCACCAGGCACACACCAAAAGCAGGAGACCAACAGGCTTCATTCGGACTGCAGAGCTGAAAGCGCTATTGTATCGACCCGCAGAAAGACGCGACGTGACCGCCACTTGCTTCTCCGGGCGGAGTGCCTGAAATCTGCTAATCTTTTTGGACGTGAAGCGCTTGGTTCTATTGCAAGGCATTGTGCTCCTGGCACATTCCTGCGCATACGCGCATGCTTCGCAATCACCTGTATGGTTTGCGGCACGAAGCTCCCACTTTGAGGTTTACTCAGAAACAGGAGCTGAAAGCGCTCGCTCAACGCTCGCGCGGTTCGAGCGATTGCGGACATTTTTTGCGCAAAATAAACTGCTCGATTTCGGTCCCAGTCTCAATGCTGGGCCGCCTCTGCGCATTATCAGTTTTCGTTCCGCGAAAGAATATGATGCCTTCCGCCTTCGCGCGAATGCCGACGCATATTACATCAGCTCGGAAGGTCAGGGCTACATTGTCATGCTCACGCCGCAGTCGCAGGATTTCGCTATCGGCGCGCATGAGTACACGCATTCCGTTCTGCACGCCGGCGCTCTCAGACTGCCTGCGTGGCTGAACGAAGGCCTGGCAGAATTTTTTTCGACTGTTCGCATCAGCAGTGGCGGCTGCCAATTAGGCGGCACGCTGCCCGGGCGCATGCAGACGTTAACCCATTACAAATGGCTGCCTCTCGAACAGTTACTCGCGCTGCCAGAGGCCGCGGCAGTTCAGACGCGTGAGGGCGCAGAGATCTTTTACGCGGAAAGCTGGGCGCTTACTGACCTGCTGGTTGATTCTCCCGAGTACGCGCCGCATTTTCATGATCTAATCAATGCTCTGAGCTCCGGTAAGCCAAGCGCGCAAGCAGTTACAAGCGTCTACGCTAAATCACTTGCAGCAATTGCGAACGACTGGCAAGTCTGGGTGGGCAAACATGAATCCAAACCACGGGACTTCGGCGCCATCCCACAAATGCCCGTCACCGTAAGAGTCTCCGAAGTGCCGAAGTTCCAGGCGAACGCACTTATGGCCGAACTACTGTTAGCTGAAGGCAAGCTGGATCCGGCCAAATCTCTCTACACAGAACTCGAACACGAGCGGCCCGGCAACCCGCACGTCCTTGCCGCGCTCGGGATGATCGCACTCCGGAAGCAAGACCGCGCAACCGCCATCCTGTGCTGGCGTCAGGCCATCGACAAGGGTATCAATGACGCCGGTTTGTGTTATCGCTACGCTCTGCTTTTGGACGAAGCAGGGGCGCCCGTGGATAAAATCCGGAGTGCTTTGGAACAAGCCGTTGCCTTGAGCCCCGGCTTCGAAGATGCCCGCTTTAAGCTCGCGTTGCTCGAGAACAACGCCGGGAACTTCGCCGCGGCACTTACGCAGCTTCGGGCGATGCATACGGTTCCGGCATCGCGCGCCTATGGTTACTGGAGCGCGATGAGCTATGCATCCATGGAACTGGGCGACCGGGAAGAAGGAAAAAATGCTGCACAACAAGCCATCAAATCCGCTCAAACGAGCTCAGAGCGTCTACGTGCAGCTCAGCTAGCGTACGTGGCGGAAACCGATCTGACCGTACAATTCGCGACAGCCGCGGACGGGCATTCCCGGCTGGTGACAACTCGCGTTCCTCACGGCACCGCGAATTGGAATCCGTTCATAGAGCCGACCGATCATATAGAGCGAGCCGTTGGGCAGCTTCGCGAGGTGCTCTGTGCGGGCGGTCAGATGAGGGGTCTCGTTGTCGACACTTCTCACGGGCCGCTCTCACTGGCGGTTCCCGACCCGCTGCACGTCCTCATGCGCAACGGCCCGGCTGAATTTGCGTGTGGACCACAGCACGCGAAGAACGTGAAAGTCGAGTACGCCGCTTCCAATGCGAACGCCGAGACAGAAGGCGTATTGAGAGGAATCGAGTTTCCTTAGTGCCGCCCCGGGGTAATTGGGCTGCTATGATACGTTTCGCGGCGGGATGCTCCAAGCTTGGCGTGAATCGGGCTTCTGGTTCGATCCGCCTCTCTGGGGTTACCCCGGGGGAACGTTAATAACTGGCATTTCGTCTCGTGAGCTACCCTGCGCCACGACGCAGAAAAACCGCTCACGCAGGGTCAGACTTGTTGGGGCATTCCGCCGTCATTCGTTATGCCCAATCCATCGGTTTTGAACGGGCTGGCCCGGTCGTTTGTGGCGGGTGAGCCAACCGTGGAAGGCATCGTTGCTCGCGGCAGCCGAGTGCTGGGACGATCGTGGCACTGGCTTCGCCCGCTGGCGCGGCGATACGTGGACGCGATAGGTGGAAAAACGCATCCACGGCATCGCGATGCGGTTCAGTTTCTCCTGAAGGACGCAGGCTTTCAAGCTGCCTGCTCAAAATACTTCCGCGAACTATCGGTGGAGCAGTGGTTCATTGGCCCGCACGAGATGGAACCCGTTCCGGCGGCCCAGATGTGGGATGTTCCGGCTATTACGTCCGCCGGAGCTCTGGCCGACTGGCTTCTGCTCAGCGTCGGCGACCTGGAGTGGTTTGCGGATCTGAAGGGGCTGGAATACAAGAAAAATGCCGCGCCACTGAGGCATTATCGTTACCGCGTGTCATCGAAAAGATCTGGCGCAATTCGGTTGATCGAAGCCCCGAAGCCGCGTTTGAAGAAATTGCAGCGCCAGATCCTTGCGGAAATCCTTGAGAAAATCCCGCCTCACGCAGCGGCGCACGGATTCCTCAAAAGCCGGTCAATCAAGACGTTTGTCGCTCCTCACGTGGGCCGACGCGTCGTGTTGCGGATGGATTTACAGGATTTTTTTGGCTCTATATCCGCCCCGAGAATTCAGGCTCTTTTTAGGACAATGGGCTATCCCGAATCGGTTGCCGATCTGCTGGGAGGCATTTGTACGAATGCCTCCCCGCGTGACATCTGGAATGAGCCAGCATTTGATATCAACCCTCAGCAGCTTCGGGAAGCGCGAACCCTGTACGCCCAGCCGCATTTGCCCCAGGGCGCGCCCACCTCGCCGGCGCTCGCCAATCTTTGTGCCTATCGGGTCGACTGCCGTTTGGCCGGCCTGGCAAAAGCGGCTGATGCCGAGTACACGCGCTACGCCGACGATCTCGCATTTTCCGGCAGCGAGGCATTTGAAAGGCGCGTGGAGCGCTTTTCAATGCATGTCGCCGTCATCTTGTTCGAAGAGGGCTTCGCCGTCCATCACCGCAAGACTCGCATCATGCGCCGGGGCGTGCGGCAGCACCTGGCAGGCCTTGTCACCAATCAGCATATGAATATCGTGCGAAGCGACTTCGATCGCCTGAAGGCGACGCTCACGAACTGCGTTCGCCTGGGTCCAACGAGTCAGAACCGCAGCGGGCACTCCTCATTTAGATCACACCTGGAAGGGAGGGTGGGTTTCCTGGAGACGATCAACCCGACTCGTGGAAAGCGCCTGCGCGCGATATTTGACCGGATTCAGTGGGAGTGAGGATTCTCCCTCTGCGCGACAATATCGAAATGGCGAAAGAGGAAGCAGATACAGCAACAATTACGGCAGCGGAGCAATACAAAGCTCGACTGGCAGCTCATGTCCAGGGCAAAGATCCCATAGAGATGCAGCGCGAGGCGCCGCGCACTCTTGCCAGCCTTATGGAAGGCGTCCCAATGGAAAAGCTCAAGCGTGCGCCCGGGCGGGGCAAGTGGTCCATCGGTGCAATCCTGGCTCACCTTGCCGAAGACGAAATCGCCAGCAGTTGGCGCTACCGGCAAATGATTGAGAATAGCGGCGCAACTCTGGCGTCCTTTGACCAGAACGAATGGGCAAGACTGAGTGACTACGATTCCTGGGAGCCGCGGGATGCCCTTGAGATGTTCCGCTTGTTGCGCGAGGCCAATCTGCGGATGCTTGGGAACCTCACGCCAGAGGAATGGCAGCGCTTCGGGATGCACTCCGAACGTGGCAGGATGACGGTGAAAGACCTGGCCGCTCAAATGGCCGGTCACGATATGAACCACATCGAACAAGTGCGGCAGATTCTAGCCGTTTCCAAAGGATAATTTGGACGGAAACAAATTGGGAAGCTAATGTCCTGGCAACAGGCTCATAACCGCATCCTTCACGCGCTCGCCGTAAGTGGCTGTCAGTGACCACGGACTGGGCTGGCGTATGACATGCAGATCGCCGCGGAGTTGTTCAATGTAGTAGTCGGTTGTCCCGTTCTCCCGGCGTTCGAAACGTAAATCGATGATGGCCTCGCCGACGTGCAGGTTCCGCAGCTTAATCGAGGGCAGCCATTCCGGCAGCCAGGGATCGAGAAACAGCACGTTCAGCGGAGCATATGGATACACCCCAAGCAACGCCTGAAGAACCGTAAACGGCGCCGAAGCAGACCATGCCTGGGGTGAATCAGCGCGCGGGTACATGCCCGGGAAGGGATGCTCTTTATCGCGCTGATGTCCTGCGAAGACTTCCGGAAGCCGGCAATGCTGGAACAGCGACGCCGCTTCGAACATAGCTTTGCCTAACCGACCGGCCTCGGCATGCAGGCCGAAGCGCGCCATCGCGAGTACAAACACACCGTTCTCAACCGGCCAGACAGTCCCTCGATGGTAGGCGTACGGATTGAAAGCCGGGTGATTTGCCGAGAGCGAGCGAATGCCCCAACCGGAAAACAGATCATCTTGGAACAAACGCGCAGCCACCGGACGCACCAGCGATTCGTCTAAAATCCCGCTGGCGAGACAATGGCCCGGGTCAGACGCAATGGAACGGATCAACTGCCCGCGCGAGTCGATGCCCATGGCAATAAACTGCTCGTCCTGCATCCAGAACTTCTCGTTGAAGCGCTTCTTGAGCTCTTCGGCTTCTCTATGGAGCCGTTTCGCGGTATCGGCGTCGTCAAGCCACCACAGCAGTTCCGAAAAGTGCAATTTTGAGGCGTACACGAATGCTTGCATTTCGCAGGTACCCAGCGGATCGGGCACTTGTTTCCCGTGTTCGTCCACAATGGCGTCGGATGAATCCTTCCAGCCTTGATTCTTTTCGCCCTGCTCCGATCGTGTCTGGTACCTGTAAAAACCATCGCCGTACACATTTGCGTTCTCATCAGCCCATCGCAGGGCCTTAATGGCAGGTTCGACGAAGGGGCGCACGGTTTCTTTGCTGCCGGTCCAGTGCCACAGAGCAGATACGAGCACGGGGAAATGGATGGACGCCGTAATATCCCCGTAATAGCGGGCATGCGGAGTGAAATTCAGTACCGCCAGCGGATTAGTGTGCATCTCATGCACCATGCGGCCGGGTTGTTCGTCGCGCCAGTCGTCCGTTTCCGTCGCTTGATTGGCGGCAAGATTCGCCAGAGTGCCGCGCGCAGGTTCATCCGAAAGCAGAATGGATTCCCAGCTCGCCGCGATTGCATCCCGGCCGAAGAATGCCAGATAAGAGGGCACGCCAGCCGCGGCAACCCAGCCGTTACCGGCCTGATCGAGATCGAAAAGCCTGAGAGCAAACAAATCTTGCCGTGCGCGATCCAGAGTTTTCAGGACGAGCTGGGTAATTCCACCTGCGGAGTCACCAGCGCTGGACAACCCCGTCGCCTCCGCAAGGAACCGTTGTTGGTCCCGGCCCCACTCCATGGCCAGCGAAGGCAGCCACTCGCCTTCGATGGCAATGAAACAATCGATAGCAGCACGCCATGTCTGGTGCGGGTTCAGATTTATCGTAAATCCGATTCTTCGGCCGCTGCGTCGGGGTGCGTATGCGCTGTTCTCAACTTGTAGTTTGACGGCCCGATGCATCTTGCTGCTGCCTTCATCGCCCTGATGATTAAAGGCGTGCTCAACCTGGTAATCGAATTCTAGAGTCCCGGCGTACTCGCTGTTTGTTCGCCACCTCCGCTTGAGCGTTCCTCTTTGCTGCCGCTTTCCGCTCTTTGCCTCGGAGGGATCTGCAAAGTCGGAATCAACTTCAAGCTCCAACCGCACTGTGGTCGGGATCTGGGTGTGATTTGTGAGCTCGACTTGCTCGGTAAACCCATTCCCAACCACGCGCGTCAATCTGAGCTCGACAGTCTGCTGTGCCGGATCGCATTCGTGGGTCTCGGTGTCTTGGCAATTCGCTGGAGCCGCGATGTAGTAGCCCATCCAGCGGTGCTGCTCAATAGCTGAAGTCGCGCTTACCATGGGTGGCTTACCGTTGATAAGCCAGCGATACAGCGAGACCATGCGCGTTTGAAAGCACCAAGCGCCCTGCTCATCGTCTCCTGAGATAAATCCATCCGCTCCGGTTGCGAGCACTGTTCTGGCACGGCTTACGTACCTGGTAGCGTCGCGAGGAGTCAGTTGAATGAGAGTGTTGCGCAGATCGGTCTGCATAAGGGCTTTCGTTCTGCGTGCCGATCGTTCGTACAGGAGTGCCGCTAGTTACGGCTAGCCGGCGGCACTTGCTTGGACGCGAGTTCGGTACGGACTGCTTTCATTTGTTCGCGAGCCCCCATCACACGCTCACGGCCGCCCGGGGTCGCGTTGATCAGTTTTTCCAGACTGACCAGGAACTGCGGGCCGAAGATACCGCGAGCTTCGCCGAGAAGGGGCTCGATCTTCGAGAATACGGCTATATGCTCGCCATTTGTCTCATTGAAGAGTTCCATGCTGATGGCCCCATGATTGACCAGAGCGGCAGCCATGTTCCAGTAGCTCATAAGCATGCGCAGATGACCGCTATGCTCGCCAAATAGGGCATTCTTGACGTCGGCTATCGATTCGGAATGGAATTCCAGAAAATACCATTCGCGCGCCTTGCGCATCGTCGGTTCGCGGCGCAACTCATAAAGCTTCAGGATCAGGTCGGCTTCTTCGTGTTTTGACATAGGTAGAGTGTTCTTTTGTCAGGGTATCAGGATGGCGGATTCCAACTTTTACGGCAGCGCGAACGCGACATAAGCGCCATGTATTTTGTCGCGCGGCGTTGCCCTCAGTCGTGCCTGCGCCGCGGCGCAGACCACCAGATATTCCCGCCCGCGGATCTCGTACACCGCTGGTATGCCTTCCATAGCGGAATCCAACTCCGTTTCCCACAGCACCTTGCCGGTTTCTTCATCCAATGCGCGGACTGTCCGATCGCGTGTTGCTGTGAAAATCAAACCTCCAGCCGTGACCACCGGACCCACTTTAGGGTAAACAGTTCCAGTATCTTTGAAGCCTTTTGCCGCGAGTTCCGGAACATCTCCGAGCGGAATTTTCCATTTGATAGTTCCTTCGTTCAGGTCATAGGCGGTGAGCGAGGTCCAGGGCGGGGAAATGGCAGGAAGTCCGGTGCTGGTAAACATGAATCCAAAGCCGCTGAGATAGCGGGTTTGCTTTTCGGAGGGATCGGCCGGGGATTTTCGGTCAGGCTCCAGTTTGAGCAGGCAGGGAAGGTCCTTCGACACCACATAGAGGGTGCCGTTGGTGGGGTCAACCGCCGCGCCGGCCCAGTTCGCTCCGCCATTATTGCCCGGCATCTCAATAGTTCCGTGCAGCGTGGGCGGCGTAAACAGGCCCTGGTTCCGAGCGCCCTGAATTTCATCGCGGAACCGGGCGCGCTCGCCTGGGTCTTCGAAAGCGTTGAGGTCTTCAGCAGTAAACTTTTGCCGGGCGAAGGGCGGCGGCTTGACAGGAAATGGCTGTGTCGGCCAAGTCTGCTCTCCGGGCATGTCCGAAGCCGGCACGGCCCGCTCCTCGATGGGCCAGAGCGGTTCGCCCGTCACCCGATTGAACACCCACAGAAAACCTTCTTTACCGGGTTGTGCCACGGCATCGACCAGCTTGCCGTTGTGCCGGACCGTCAGAAGTTTTGGAGCAGTAGCATTGTCGTAATCCCAGATGTCGTGGTGAACCATTTGGAAATGCCACAGGCGTTTGCCGGTGCGGGCATCCAGCGCGAGTAGGCAATCGCCGAACAGGTTGGCCCCTTTTCTATCGGCGCCGTAGAAGTTGTATTTGGGGCTGGCGGTCGGGACATACACGATGCCGCGCTGCGCGTCGAGAGAAAGTTCGCCCCAGCTATTGGCTCCGCCAACGGTCTTCCATGCGTCCTTTGGCCAAGTGTCATATCCGAATTCGCCGGCATGCGGAATGGTGTGGAAACTCCATGCAAGTTTGCCTGTGCGCACATCATACGCGCGGATGTCGCCTGGCGCCGATTTATAGCCTTCGTTGGTCGCCGAGCCAAGAATGAGCAGATTTGCGAAGACGCGTCCGGGTGTGGTGGATTGAACCAGGGAAAGTGTTGCCGGGTCGCGGCCGAGGCCTTCTCGCAGATCGACGGAGCCGCTTTTGCCGAACGATGGGATGAGCTTTCCCGTTCGGGCATCAATCGCCTGCAGGAGATTGTTAACCGCAAACAGGAGCCGCCCGTCTGACCGGTCGTTGCTCTCCCAATAGTTGATTCCACGGTCCGTGATGAGCTTCGTGTGCGGACCCGTTTCGTGGACCCAGACTTCCTTTCCGCTTGCTGCATCGAGCGCAACGATCGAGTTATTTCTGGCGAGGACATACATAAGACCGTCAACCACGATGGGATTGAAGGAATAGTGATTGTTGTCGCCCGTTGAATACGTCCAGGCGATTTTGAGCTTACTGACGTTGCTGCGGTTGATCTGTTTGAGCGCGGAGTACTGCGCGGCATCCGCTGCTCCGCCGTAATCGCGCCAGGTTGCGTGGGAAGCGGCACTGACAAAGCAAAAAATCAGAAGAAGTGGAGCGGTCCGAAGTTGTCTGTTCAAAATTGGTTATCTCGTGATGGAGGGATCTAGGCGGCGCGCTGTATCAAGGTGAGTTTGGGCAGATGCGTTGTCACCCATCTTGAGCAGGGCCAATCCTAAATTGTAATGGGCAGCGGCATAATCCGGCCTTTCGCGGATGGCCTCAGTGTACGCCGCGATGGCGCGCCCGGTCTGGTTTTTCGCTGTATAAAGATTACCCATCAGCAGCCGAAAATCAGCATTTTCTGGGTTCAGCGAAATGGCATCGGATATTTCCCCCAGAGCTTCATCGGGCTTACCCGCGGACGCGAGCATGAGCGCCAGATTGTAATGGGCATCCGCCAAATCAGGGTCGCTCAGCACGGCATCGTGTAGCTGTTCGAGTGCAGCATTCTTATCTTGCTGCCGGGCGTAGAGAATGCCGAGTGACATGTGCGCTTCCGCGTAATCAGGCTTCAATTCGAGAGCTTCCCGGTAGGCGGCGAGTGCCTTTTCCCGCTTCCCTAGCTTATCTTCGGCCTTCCCGAGATAGTAATAGCTGGCAGGCAGCCTGGGAGTGAGTTGGGCGGATTGCTCGAAGCGATCTCTTGCGTCCTGCCACTTGTCCGCTTTCATTAGGCTGATCCCCTCAAGGATCAGCTTCTTACTTTGGGCAATTTGCGTACGCTCTTGGTGCAAGTGGCGGATTTCGCGCATTTCGGATGCCGCTTCGGCGCTTTGTCCATGCATTTGAAGCGCGATGCCAAGGCCGTACTTCGCTCTTTCGAAATCCGGCTTGAGTTCCAGGGCCCGGCGAAGATTCGCGATGGCTCCGTCAATGTCGCCGGTTTCCTTCAGCGCCATGCCAAGATCGCAGAGCGCAATTGGATTCCGGGGCATGAGGCGAGCGGCCTCGCGAAACTGACGGAGCGCACCGGCATTGTCTCCCTGGCGGCGCAAGGCGGTCCCGATACTTTCGTAACCGGGCCCGAAACTGGAATTGATCGCAACTGATTTGCGGAACTCGGAAAGTGCTGCCGGCAAATTGCCGTTCTGCCCCAGTGCGATCCCAAGATGATAATGAGCGGCGAAATCGTTCGGGTACGTGGTCAAGTAGCGCCTGAACTCCACCGCCGCCTTGGCGGGGTTACCATTCTCAAGATAGGCGAGCCCAAGCTGCCCACGAAGGCGCGAATCGCCGGGCCGAAGCTTACAGACAATCTCGAATTGTTCCACCGCTTCCGCAGCTTCGCCCGCGTTCAGCAGCGCTCCCGCAAGAGATTGCCGCGCCGCCGTGTTTGTCGGGTCAAGCGCTATCGCGCGGCGTAGTTCCAGCGTTTGTTGGGCTGTGCCGGTTTGGGCTGCACCGGTCTCTGGCCCGGAAGCCAAAGAAGCTATGAACAGCAGCGCGAAGCAGACCACTTAAAAACAAAATGTTACCAGAGGAACTTCAAGCTGAATTGGCCGATGCGCGGATCGCGCGCGCTGGTGACCACGCCAAAATTGCTGCTGCTGAAGTTTCCGCTTGGGTTGTTGAACTGTGTGTGATTGAAGACGTTGAAGAACTCCGCGCGAAGCTGGACGGCCATGCTCTCGGTGATGTGCGTGTCTTTCAAGAGCGCGAAGTCGGTATTCAGAATACCCGGCCCGTGGAAGAATCGCCGGTTCGCCGTCCCAAAATGGCCCAACTGCTCCGAGGCGAATGCATCGGGCAGGAAGTAGGTATTGGGGCCGTTCGGCCCGGGGTTTCGCGGATCCTGTATCTGAACTTTACCGATGAGGTCAGGCGTATCTGTCGAGCTCTCGCCGATAAGTGAAAGGTCGCCAGCCGATTGGCGGAGCGTGATCGGGAAACCGCTCGAAAATCGACTGATTCCAATCACCTGCCATCCTTGCGTGAGGCGCTTCGGCATCGAGCCGAACGCCCGGTCGAAAGGCACCGCCCAGTTGTAACTGACGACAAAGTTATGAGTCAAATCATAGGACGAAAGCGATCGGCTTAGCCGGTAGTTCGTAAAATTGACCCAGTCGTTGAAACCAGAGGAGTTGTCAATACCTTTTGAGTAAGTATAGGCGGCGAGAAAGGTAACATCGGCTGCTTTTCTTTCAACCGAGATCTGGAGCGAGTTGTAGTTCGAATTGGCGATGTTGGCGGTAAAAGTATTACCAGAGCCGAAAGCCGGACCAAGCGCGTTCCTGGTTCCGAAGACCTGGCTTCCGTTTGGAAGTGTATAAGTGACTTGCTCGCCGTTCGGCCCACACGTGGGGGTAGCGCCGAGCTGGTTCAATTGCATACACAGAGCCGGGTTGCCGGGGTTCGCGGCGTATTGAGCAATCAACCTGTGGCCCTGAGTTCCCACATACGCTAACGTCAGCACCGTCGATTTCGACAACTCGCGCTGGATGCTCAAGTTGTAATCTTCCGCATACGGCAGCCGGTTGTGAATGGAGTACCCGGGCGAAGCGGAAAGCGGAAGGTACACGGAGTAATCAAGTGTCTTATTGGCTGGGCTGCCCGGGATCGGGAAAGTAAAGGGGAAGCGTTGCCCTTGGGAGGAGCCGTCCGCCCGAGTTACAAACGGCTGGTCGAACAAAACGGGCTGAGGACTGACCCAGTAAAGCCCGAAGGGAGCATCGCCCACTTCGTAAAACAGATTCAAATCCTCAATGGATGTGTAATAGATTCCGTAGGCAGCGCGGATACTGGTTTTGCCGGGGCCGCCCGTGATTTTGCCCAGCAGTCCATCATGGAAATCAGGTGAATAGGCGATGCCGGCGCGAGGAGCGAAATTGTTGTAGCGCGTTGGAGCAAGCGTGCTTGGGATGCCGGGGTCGCCGGGTACCACCCAGCCTCTGGGAGCGGTTGGGAACACGATCGATTGCTCGCCAGGAACGATGGTCTCAATCTTGCCCTGAGTGTCGTACCAGGGCATGCTCACTTCCCACCGCAGACCCAGGTTGACCGTTAAATTCGGCTTGAGCTGAAATGAATCCTGACCGTAGAGCGCGCCGTAGCGGGTACGCGAATCGAGAAACTGCTGGCTGCACTGGTTATAGCTCACAGGTGCACCGATCAGAAAATCAGCGAAATCTACTCCGGTTTCGCTTCCGTCAAAAGTGAAATCTCCATTTGGCGCGCAAGTATTGCGCTCATTTATTTGTAAGTAGCGAAATTCTCCGCCGAACTTCATGGAATGGCGTCCGACCACCTTCGAGAAACCGTCGGAGATCAACCAGGTATTGTTCGGCTGGAAAGTAGTAAGTGTTGGAACGCCGATGGAAAAGCTGTTGAAGTAAATGGGCGGTACAGTCTGCGGAAAGTCAGCCGGACCGGAAGGAATGATACCCAACGTACTGGGACCGGTCACGAACCCGAGATCTGACAGCTTTGCAAAGCTGCCTTTCGGTTCGTCCGTCACGGTTGCCGTCCGGAAGAAACTCACCCGAAATTCGTTTACCTGGGTTGCGCCAAAGGTTTTGGTGTTACTCATAACGGCTTCCTGGGCGCGCGTAGGGGTTGTCGAAGGGAAGCCGGGCACGCTTGCGGCTGGGAGGGCATTATCTACTGTGGAATCGTCGTAGTGGTAATAAAACGACCAGTTACCCGTCATCTGATTGATGAAGTCGACGCGCTGGCCCATTTTATCGTCGCGGACGTTGTTCTTTTCACTGGAGTTGCTATACAGGCCCGGCCCCTGATTCTGCAGCGGAATGTAGGCCAGGATTCCTATCGCTGGTTTGGCAAACGCTCGTTGGGGGATCACACCGTTGGGAAAAACGCATGCAGCCGTTGTGGAGCAGCCGCTATAAGGCTCTCCGTTTTGAACTGGATATCCGAGGCGTGACGACAATACCTGAGCCCAGTAGGCGCCGTTCACGGCAGTGGGGCTGCCGTTCGCATCCACAAACGAACCGGGATCGAAGATTCCATCGCGCTGATCGCTGGTTGGCACTGAGACCAAGCCGGTACTGGCTCCTTGGACCTGTCGCGTGCCCTGATAATCAGTGAACCAGAACAATTTATTTCTAATAACTGGGCCTCCGAAGGCATAACCAAACTGGTTGCGGCGCAGTTCCGCCTTGGTCGGATCGAAGAAGTTCCGCGAATCGAATTTGTCGTTCCGGATGAATTCGAAAGCATCGCCATGGAAGCCGTTTGTCCCTGACTTAGTAATTGCGTTCATGACGCTACCGCTGAACTTGCCGTATTCAGCGTCGAAACTGTTGGTAATCAGGCGGAATTCCTGGATGGAATCGAGGTTCGGAATGAGTCCGGCGCCGTTATTCCGGCCTTCGCTAACGTCGCCTCCATTTACCAGAAACGCGTTTGCTGTCTCACGTTGCCCGTTCACCGACACGTTGCCAGCAGATAGAATGCCGGAAACCGGCCGATCCTGCTGAATGGAACCCGTCGTGGTCGGCGCAACTCCGGCTTGCAAGCCAAGCAGGTCAATGAAACTGCGGCCGTTCAATGGCAGCGAAAGAATTTGTTTCGTGCCGATGACCTGGCCGAGTTGCGTGCTCTCGGTTTCCACCTGAACTGGATTAGCTTCAACGGTGACCGCCTCGCGAACCGCGCCCACCTGCAAATTTACATCGATATGCAATTGGTCGTTTACTTGCAAATTAATGCCGGTGGTGACGAACTGCTCAAAGCCCGGAGCCGTGGCGGTAATTCTGTAATGACCTGGTGGCAGCGCCAAAAGCCGGTATTCGCCGTCTGTCCCGGACACGCTTTGCCGTGTAAAATTTGTGTCAATGTTTGTAGCCGCTACCTGAGCGCCGACCACGACCGCGTGGGAGGTGTCGCGCACGGTACCTTGAATTGCAGCGGTAACATCAGCTAAAAGACCGACCGCTGTGCAAGCAACTGCAACGGCCGCAAAGACAAACTTCCTGAACCCCAAGATACACCTCCTGCGTTAAGACCAATGGCGCGAGATTATCGAAAGTAGAACGCATTGTCAAGGCCCGGGAAGGCCCGGAATCGCCCTCTCACTGCAAAGTAGAAAAACGTCACTTTCCCGGAAAGTCAACTAACCGGCGGGCGTATTGTCAGTCTAAAGACCAGCCGGATGGAATGGACCGACTCAGCGGCCGCCGACGAAGCACGTAAGGGGGATCAGCACGCCTTTCGCGTCTTAGTGGAACGGCATAGTCATTCCGTTTTCCGCCTTGCATTTCGTATGACTGGCAATGAGCACGACGCCGAGGACCTGGTTCAAGAAACCTTCCTGCGCGCCTATAAACAACTACATCAGTTCGACGACCGTTCGGGATTCAGCACCTGGCTGTACCGTATCTGCTCGAACTGCTCGCTCGATCTGATCCGCGCCCGCAAGCGCCGCAATGAGCAACAGGGCTTTTCGGGCGATGCGTTGACGCTGCACTGGCTGGATCGTGTGGCAGCGCCCGGGCCTTCGCCTGAGCGTCTTACGCAAAGCACTCAGATAACCAATCAAGTGGAAGCCGCCTTGAAGCGGCTGAGCGAAACCGAGCGGATGGCATTCATACTGCGGCACTATGAGGGCCGCGATATCGAAGAGATTGCCGCCACGCTTGGCGTCGAAGCCAACGCCGCCAAACACAGCGTCTTCCGAGCCGTTCAGAAACTCCGGCGCGCGCTGGAACCGGCCTGGGGAGTGGCTGCGCGATGACTCACTTGGATGAACAGCAGCTTGTGCAGGCCTATTACGACGAGGCTGACGAGACATCCCGCCGGCACCTGGACGCCTGCGACGAGTGCCGCGCCGAGTTAAGCCGCCTGAGAGACCTGCTTGAGTCGGTTCGCGACTATCCCGTTCCCGAACGGGATAGTTCCTACGGCTCCGAAGTTTGGGGTCGCCTGGTCCCTCATCTGGTTCCGCATTTGCCTCCGGATTTTGCTTCCGCCCCGCCGCGTTCGACCTGGTTCCGATGGTGGAAACTGGCCCCCGTGCTCGCCGGCCTTGTGGTGGCCGCATTCATCGCCGGAATGCTGACGGAACAGCGGCAGGCTGGCATTCCCGCGAGGGCGCGTGAACGCGTGCTCCTGATGGCGATGAGCGATCACCTGGATCGCTCGCAGATTCTTCTAACCGAATTGGTCCACGAAAATCCGGAAAGTGCCGGCCTGGTATCGCAACGCGAGACAGCACGCGAACTCCTGAGCGAGAATCGCCTGCTCCGCCAGAGCGCCGCGCAGGTTGGCGATACCTCCGATGCCGATTTGCTTGATGCGCTCGAGCGCGTTCTGCTGGATTTTGCCAACAGCCCTCCGGGATGGTCTTCGAACGATTTACAGATGGTACAGCAGCGCATAGATAACGAATCGCTGCTGTTTAAGGTACGTATCACCGGCATCGATGCCCGGGAAAGAGGACAGAAATTATGACTCGCGAATGTATTTTTCTTATTTCGTTGGCGATCACTGCCACCGCATGTTCCGCGCTCGCGCAGGATCCCTCTGTCTTGCTGGCGCAAAGCTTTCAGGCGCGTCAGGCAAATCGGGACGACCCCGATTATCAGAATGGCTTGCGGGCACTCGACGCCCGGCAATGGGACCAGGCCATTTCGTCTTTTGGTGCAGCGGCAGATCATAAGGGATCGCAGATTGACGCGGCGTTGTATTGGAAGGCATATGCGGAAAATCGTGCCGGCCGCCGTGAAGAAGCTCTTTCGACCATCTCTGAGCTGCGCGATGCGTACCCTTCCAGCCGCTGGGTCAATGATGCGCGGGCTCTTGAAGTGGAAGTTCGAGCACAAAGCGGCACACCCGTCAGCCCTGCCGCTGAACAGGATGAAAACCTTAAGCTCATCGCGATTAACAGCCTGATGCAATCCGATCCGGACAAAGCGCTGCCGATCCTGCAAAAGCTGCTGCTAAGCAGCAATAACCCGGCAAAGGTAAAGGAAAGAGCATTATTTGTCCTGACGCAAAATCCATCGCCGCAAGCTCGAAAGCTGCTCGGCGATATCGTGCGTGGGCAATCGAATCCGGACCTTCAACTGAAAGCTATCCGGTACATGGGCATGATGGGCAGCGAGGAATCACGTAAAGAGCTTGCATCCCTTTACAGTTCGTCTTCAGACGAGCGCATTAAACGCGCCATCCTGCAATCGATGTTTCTGGAGGGTAACTCGGCGAAACTGGCCGACATCGCGCGCAGCGATAAGAATCCGGCCCTGCGTGTTGCCGCAATCAGGTCTCTCGGACTTATGGGAGATAACGGCCGCGGAGACGTTCTGGTTTCCATCTACCAATCCGACCCGAATCGCGAAGTGCGGGAAGCCGTTTTAAACGCTCTTTTTCTGCAGCACGACGGCAAGGCTCTGGTTGCACTCGCCCGCAGTGAAAAGGATCCACGGATGAAGCAGAAGATCGTCGAGAAAATGGCCCTGGTTCATTCCAAAGAGACCACGAATTACATGATGGAGATCCTCAGATGAAAAGCCTGCCTCTACTGCTGGTCGCTTCGGCTGTGTTCGCCCAGAACTGGCAGCCAAACGTTACCAATGCCAAATTTGAGAGTCGGGCCTATTCCGGCAGCCTAAGCAGGGAACTTCATGCAGCATCGCCCACCTGGTTTGGATATGCGGTGAAGTCAATTCAGAGTGGTAACGAGAACTGCTGCTGGAACGGGTCATCCGGTTGTTGGCTGGAACAAGAAAAACATGGTGAGGCGTCCAGCGCGAGGTCGACGGCACGAGTCCAACTTGAAGCATCGGACGCCGTCGCCATTCTCTTTCGGGTTGTGAACAGCGGCATAGAGAAGGTTCACGTCTACTCGCTGTCGTGCCCGCTCGATGCCGGCGGCCTTCCGTTCGTATGGTTGACCGGTGTGCCTGCCCATGCGAGTCTTGATATTCTGCAAACGCTCGCGACCGGTCCCGCTGAGCATAATGCGGATGCGGCTGTGTTTGCCATCGCTCAACATGATGGTTCCGAGGCCGATAGCATTCTGGAGCAGCTTACGCGGCCGGGGGAGCCTGAACGAGTTCGTGAGAAGGCTCTATTCTGGCTCGGGGCAAGCCGCGGGGCTCGCGGGGCCGCCATTCTCAAGAACGTTCTGGCTACCGATCCCAGCGAGCACGTGCGGGACAAAGCGGTTTTCGCGCTGTCTATCAGCAAACAGCCTGAGGCCTTGGATGCTCTGATCCAAACCGCAAAAAGTGACTCTTCTGCGCATGTCCGCGGCCAGGCCCTATTTTGGCTCGCCCAGAAGGCTGGAAAGCGCGCCTCCGCCGCAATTTCTGGCGCGATAGAGAACGACCCTGACATCGAAGTGAAAAAGAAGGCCATCTTCGCGCTCTCGCAATTGCCAAAGGACGAAGGAATTCCCAAACTGATCCAGGTCGCCCGAACTCAAAAGAGCCCGGAAGTGCGGAAACAGGCCTTCTTCTGGCTTGGCCAGTCGCATGATCCCCGCGCGCTGGCGTTCATTCAGGAAGTGTTAACGAAATGAGGCTGACAGCGCTCCTGTTTGCTGAACGTCCGGCTCCAAGCATCTGCGTCCGCCTCACTTTGTAGAGTGGCTAGGCGTTCGCCCGTTGACTTATTTGTCTATCCGGGGTTTATAATCGGGCGAAGCTGACGGCTATGGATTTGGAGCGCTGGCCGCTACGTGAGGCCTTGGCACAGCTGACCGTTGGCGTGCAATTAGGGCCGTACCGTATCGAAGCGCCTCTGGGCGCGGGGGGCATGGGCGAGGTATATAAAGCCCGCGATACCCGCCTGCACCGGATGGTCGCTATTAAGGTTCTATCTCGCGATAAAGCTTTCGACCCCCGGCGTAATCATCGCTTTCTTCAAGAGGCCCGCGCCATTTCCGCGCTGAATCATCCCGGCATCGTCGCGTTATACGATATTGCCAACTACGGCGGAATCGATTTTCTGGTGATGGAGTATGTCCCTGGAACGCCGCTTTGCAGACTGATACCACCTGAGGGGTTGCCGGTCGCGCAGGCGATCGGGTACGCCACCCAGATCGCAAGTGCGCTGGAAGTGGCGCATGCAGCGAGTATTGTGCATCGCGATATCAAACCCGGCAATGTGATCGTGACACCCGAATCACAAGTGAAGGTCCTCGACTTTGGATTGGCCAAACCCGCAGTGCCCCCAACCGTGAATCCGGAAGTAGAGACGAGGACATTGGCTCCCCGGCCCACCGAAACAGGGGTCGTAATGGGTACGGCCGGGTACATGGCGCCAGAGCAAATGCGTGGAGAGGCGGTAGACCACCGCTGCGACATTTTTTCGCTAGGATGCGTTCTCTACGAAATGATCTCGGGTAAAAGGCCGTTTTCGGGGCTTACGGGGGTCGAGAGCCTGGCGGCGACTCTGAAGGACGATCCACCGATGCTCACGCACGGCGGAATGCCGGTTCCTCCCGAATTGGAACGGCTGGTCCTGCGGTGCCTCGCGAAAAAGCGAGCTGAGCGTTTCCAATCGGCGACTTATCTGCGCTTAGCCCTGACGTCTTTTGCCGAAGGCGCTACGGCGATTGCAGGCACACCCGAAGCGCCCCGGCCTATCACGGGCCGAAGCCCCACTCAGTATTCGCGCCGGTATCTGATTACCGGGCTTGGCGCCGCCGCCGCGGCCGTTGCCGTGGGCGTTGGGATCTACAGGCGGGATGGACGGCCGCAGTTCAAGTCCCTGGCAGTGCTACCCTTCATCAACGCCACCGGCAATCCCGACAACGACTACTTAACGGAAGGGATCTCGGAAAGCATCATCAATCGCCTTTCGCAGACTAGCTTGAAAGTCACAGCCCGGGCCACTGCATTCCGAATCAGGCAGCAGGATCTCGATCCTGTTGCTATTGGCCGGCAACTCAACGTGGCTGCTCTGATGGTTGGCAGAGTCACAAGCCAACGGAATCGACTCGTCATTCAGATGGAGTTGGTGAATACAGCCGATGGTACGCAGATTTGGGGAGACAAAGTCGTCCGTCCCGTTGGGGAGCTTCAGAGTTTCGAGGAAGACATCGCCAGGAATATCAGCGATACTCTACAACTACGCTTGACGCGGGATCAGGATCTGCGGCTTGCAAAACGTGGCACGCCCAACGTCGAAGCGTACCAGCTTTATTTGAAAGGTCAATATCACTGGAACAAGTTCACTGCCGAGGGGCTCTCCAAAGCTATCGACTACTTTAATCAAGCCCTCGAGCAGGACAATAACTACGCACTGGCGTGGGCCGGAATTGCGCATGCTTCCGCGATTCTGGGTGTTGAGTATGAGCGGGCACCTAAGGAGACCATGCCTAAGGCAAGCGCCGCTGCAGCCCGCGCCTTAGCTCTGGATGAAACTCTCGCCGAGGCGCATTCCGCGCTAGGTATATACAAGCTGTTCTCCGAATGGGACTGGACGGCGGCGCAAAGAGAATTTGTGCGCGCCCTTTCACTCGACCCGAATAGCTCCGACACAAAGCATTTTTATTCCCATTACCTACAAGCTGTCGGCCAGACACGCGAGGCCGTAGAAGTGCTGAGGAGGGGAGTGGATCTGGATCCTCTTGCCCTCATCCTAAACGCCGAATATGGATGTGGATTGTATCTTGCGCGCCGGTTCAATGAGGCGCTCGACGTGCTCCGTAAGACCCTCGAAATGGAGCATGACTTCCCTCTGACCTTGTGGTTCATGGCACAGGTTTTGGAACGTCTTGGCCGTGCTGACGAAGCGGTGGCCGCACTGGAGGGGGCGCGGTCGGGAGGACTGAGGTATTTTACGACTGAATTGGCCTGCGCGTACGCAGCGAGCGGCCGGCCCCGAGAAGCCCGTGCCCTCTTGCTCGAGTTAGCGCAAGCCGGAAAACCAGCGCCCGACCCCTGCCAGATATGCTGGGTGCATGCCGAGTTGGGCGACCGGGATGAAGCTTTTCGATGGCTCTACCACGCATACGATGATCGTTCGCCAACTCTCATATGGCTGAATGTCGAACCGAAGTTCGACCCCCTGCGATCCGATGCCCGATTCCACGCTTTCGTTCGGCAAATGAACCTTGCGTGAGCAGCGAACGACGGCTACAACCGCCCAAACCGCGCCACAGCTTCTCGAATGGATTTGTATTTTTCGATGAATGGATACATGCTGTGCTCGCTTTGGTCCAATTGCTGTGCCTTTTTCAGCACTTCAGCGGCATGCTCTCTGGGGACGACGACCACGCCGTCCAAATCCGCGACAACGATATCGGCCGCTCTGACCGGCACGCCCGCGCACGTTACCGGAATGTCCTTCCCCGCAAACCGGTAATGATTGACTGTAGTGGAGGGAACCACCCCGCGGCTGAAAACCGGAAACTGCAATTTTGCTATCTGGGGCGTATCCCTGATGCTGCCGTCCACCACCGCGCCCGCAAGCCCTCGATATTTCATGGCGGTGCTCATCAGACCGCCAAGGCCCGCATAGTCTAATCCATCTTCCAGCACCATGACATAGACGGATCCGGGCGCTGCCTCGTCGATGGTGTCAAGCATCCCCTGCAACGCCTTCGCGCCTTCGTGGTGCTCCTCTTTCTTTAGCAGCACGGTAACCGCAGGACCCGCGAACTTCGTGGGCGCAAGAGGCCGCACATCATGCGACATGTAGGCACGCGTGCCATACAACTGCTCCATCGCGTCCGCGACTGAGGCAACTTCAACCAGGCGGAAGCCCTCCATAAGACCGTTCTGCGCAGGTTCGGAAGCAGGCTTTTGAAAGGACAGCGTGAGAAACAGCGCCGCGCTGGCGAATAGAGCAGGAATCGCTTTCTTTTGCATCGGAAATCAGTTTATCGCTCAATGCGTAGCGATACCATGATTCTGCTCGATAAATCCAATGAGAACGAAATTACAGGTATCCGCCTTTTTGCTGAATTTCACTATGCTGCTGTTTGCGACATCCTCTGCCTTCGGCCAACCTCAATATGATTTGCTCTTGCGCCACGGGCATGTGGTGGATTCCAAAAATCACATCAGTGCCGTTCGCGACGTGGCGATTCAGGATGGAAAGATTGCCGCTGTCGAGGAAAACATAGATCCCTCCAAGGCGCTGAAGACTGTAGATGTGAAGGGCCTTTACGTAACGCCTGGCTTAGTGGACATCCACGTGCATGTTTATGCTAGTACCGGCGAGAAAAATTCCTACGCAGGAGATAACAGCGTCTTTCCCGATGGGTTCACTTTACGCTGCGGCGTGACGACCGTTGCGGATGCCGGCTCGTCCGGCGCTCGGAATTTCGAAGATTTCAAAGAACACATTATCGACCGCTCAAAAACGCGCGTGCTGGCGTTCCTGAACATCGTCGGCGCGGGGATGCGCGGTCCGAAGTATGAAGATAACCTCTCCGACATGGACCCGGCGGTGGCGGCCGAAGTGGCCAAGCGCCATCCGGGCTTAATCGTTGGGATAAAGACCGCCCACTACATGGGGCCGGAGTGGACGCCCGTTGAGCACGCCGTGAAAGCGGGCACCATGGCGAATATCCCGGTTATGGTCGATTTCGGCGCTAACCGGCCAGAACGGCCCATCAGCATCCTTTTGACTCAGAAGCTTCGTCCCGGAGATATCTACACGCACTGTTTCTCGGGTCTGCGAGATGAACTTTTACCGGATGGCAAGCTCAATCCCGGCATGTGGGAAGGCAGAAAACGCGGGGTTATTTTCGATGTTGGGCACGGCGGCGGAAGTTTCGCCTGGCGCATCGCTGTCCCGGCGATTCAACAAGGCTTTCTGCCCGATTCCATTTCAACGGACCTGCACATCGGAAGCATGAATAGCGGCATGAAGAACATGCTGAACGTAATGAGCAAGTTTCTTGCTCTGGGCCTCTCTCCGGATGAAGTTATCGCGCGTTCTACCTGGAATCCAGCGCGCGAGATTCACCACGAAGAACTTGGGAATCTATCGGTCGGATCGCCGGCGGATGTGAGCATACTTCGGGTGGCTCAGGGCGATTTCGGCTTCACCGATATGTATGGCGCTCGCATGAACGGGAATCGGAAGTTCGTGTGCGAGATGACCGTTAAAGGCGGCAAAATCCTTTATGACCTGAATGGCATCAGCCGCCCCGACTGGAAAACACTTCCGCCGAATTACACCAATGTAGGCGACCCGCGCTGGGATGGGTTAAACCCTGCCCGGAAGCACTGAACCGAATCACCGCAGATGAGCACTCTGTAAGTTCGGCATAAACCCGCGCGCTTTCGCCGGAATCCGATAAACCGATGTGCCCGCCGTGATGTAAAGCGTGTCGTAGTCCTTGTCGCCCCAGGCCAAATTCGCGGGCTGCTCCGGCACGATGATGCTGCCCAGGTGGTTGCCACTCGCATCCCACACCCAAATGCCATTCGGCCCTACGACGTAAAGATTGCCAGCCTGGTCCACGCGCATACCATCGGGCACGCCGCCCGGCGCGTTCTCTTCGCCGAAAATGCGTTCCTTGCTCAGTGTTCCATTAGCCGCGAAATCAAACGCCCGAATGTTCTTTTGCTCGCTGTCGTCCACGTAAAGGGTCTTGCCATCCGGCGCAAATGCCAAGCCATTGGGCTGCGACATGTCCTTCACCAATACCTGCACGTTTCCTTTGCCGTCTAGCCGATAGACGCCCTGGAAAGGTATCTCCTGCTTCTCGCCCTTCGGTAGATCGAGAGTCGGATCGGTGAAGTAAATGGCGCCATCAGGACCTATGACAACATCGTTCGGGCTATTGAACCGATGCCCTTCGAAGCGGTCCGCCAGTGTCGTGTATTCCCGCCCGTCGGGAGCTATGCGAATGACTGCACGCAGAATGCTGGCGCAATCGAGCAGGCGCTGCTGCTGGTCGAACGTATTTCCATCAGGGTCTCCCAGCGCGATAACCGATTCTTTTCTGCCGTCGAGATAAACACGATAGATATGATTCTGCTCTTCATCGCTGACATAGAGAAACCCGGCCGGATCCCAAACGGGGCCCTCCGTAAACCCAAAATCGCCAGCTACTCTTGTGAGCTTTGCGCCGCGATCGAACAACTCCCAGAATTTCGGTGTTTGTGCGATCAGCTCAAACTTTCGCGGCGCCTTCCCAGTCTCCTGAAAACCGAGCAGTAGGCCGACCAGCGGCAGCGCGCTGATAAGTTTCCAATGACTCTTGAGGTTCAGCATTACTGTTCTTCGTCCTCTTCTGCCCTAGCGCCTTGAGTTCCGGGCGACGTCATAAGATAGCTGATCAGATCGTCCAGTTCGGCCCTGGTGAGTCGCGATCCGTATTGCGCCGGCATGAGCGAGCGCGCCTGATGCTCGATACGCGCCAGGTCCGATTTCTCAAAAAAGTGGAAACTCCCGTCGCGCGTTTGCATTTGGATTGAGAAGTTATCCTCGTTACGAAGAACGCCCGCATACTTCTGTCCGGAGCGAGTCACAATCACAATCGTTCCATGTCGCGGATCCAAATCCTTATTGGGATTTACGATCCATTCCCGCACATCGTCCGGCGTGTGTGATTTGCCATATCCAGAGAGATCGGGACCAAGGAATCCGCCCTGGCCATTCATCATATGGCACTCCGCGCAACCAGCACTCCCAAAGAACAAAGAGCGCCCTCGAGCACCGTTGCCGGCAATATGCACCAGTTGGCCTTTGCCCTGTAGGCCGCGCAAGTAACTTACAATCGCAGCGATCTGAGAATTTTCGAAGGACGAACCGAAGGCCGGCATACCTGCTGCCGGAATGCCGTTTCGAACGATGTGCGTTAGTTTGGCATCGTCAAGATGCTGCACGTTGGCATCGGTCGCGATGTTGGGTGCGTGTTCGCCCCCTCGCCCGTCCAGGCCGTGGCATCCCGCACAACTGGAGTTGAACAACTGCCGCCCCGCGGGCGCATCGGCAAACAACAAAACCGGCGCAAGCAGGCAACCCAGCAATAAACTTCGTGACACATTACTATACATAAGGTGCGGAATCTTCATCGTCTCATTGCCGTATGTAGTTGCGTGTTCCTATCAACTGCATGGCGCAGTGGTGACAGTTCGCTGACGGTTTGCATCGATGTACGTCCAGCCGACCTTCTAGCCAAGCCGATCGGCGTGAATTGGCCATCCTACAACGGCGACTATACGGGGCGCCGCTACTCGAGCCTGGCCCAGATTACGACCCAAAACGTAGATCGATTGCGGGCGCAATGGGTGTTCCACTCACCAAATTCTAGTCACCTGGAGGGCACGCCCATCGTCATGAACGGGCTAATGTTCGTAACGTCGGCAAATGATGCATTTGCGCTGGATGCCCGAACGGGACGGACGATTTGGCATTACTCGCGGCCTCTAACGGAGGGGTTGGTCGACGACGCCTCGTCGCATCATAACCGCGGTGTGGGTCTGTGGCATTCCCGAGTCTACATGGAAACGGATAACGCCCACCTGCTATGTATCGATGCGCGATCCGGACATCTTATTTGGGATGTAGCTTATTCACCGAAGGAAAACAAGAACTATGGCGCGACCAGTGCGCCGCTGGTGGTCAAAGACAAGATCTTGGTGGGCACTTCCGGCGGAGATGATGGCGTCCGCGGATTCGTTGCCGCCTTCGATGCTGCTACCGGCAAAGAAATTTGGCGCCGCTGGACAATTCCTGGTCCGGGCGAATTCGGCTCTTCAAGCTGGCCCGGAGATATGTATCTGCGTGGAGGCGCAACCACCTGGATGCCAGGTACGTACGATTCCGAACTCAACACTGTCTATTGGGGCACAAGCAACGCAGCACCGGACTTCGATGGTACTCCACGTCCCGGAGACGATCTTTATACCGCCTGCGTGTTGGCGCTGGATGCCGATACAGGAAAACTGAAGTGGCATTTCCAGTTCACCCCGCATGATCTCTTTGACTACGACTCTACCGAAACAGCCGTACTCGTAGATGCAATCTACAAAGGAGTCCCGCGTAAGTTACTGGTGGAAGCAAATCGCAACGGTTTCTTATATGTCCTGGACCGCGTCGACGGCAAGTTCCTGGCGGCAACACCGTTTGTGAAAAAGCTCAATTGGGCCAAAGGTATTGATTCGACCGGGCGGCCCATCCGTACGGGCGCTGAGCCCTCGGAAAATGGAACGCTGATCTGTCCCGATATGATTGGCGCCACAAACTGGTTTTCGCCTTCCTATAATCCATCTACACATCTCCTGTACTTCATCGCTCTAGAAAGCTGCCAACTCTACTTTTCGAAACCGGCTCAATTTCAGGAAGGGCGAGAGTATTACGCCACGGGTGTCAAACATGCGCCTGGCGAACACGGACAAAAGATTTTGCTGGCCTATAATCCAACGACCGGCAAACTGGCGTGGCAGTATCCCCAGACAGGTTCCGCACGCTCTTGGGGCGGCACCATGACCACCGCTGGCGGGCTCGTCTTTTTCGGGAACGATGCAGAAGCTTTCGAGGCAGTGGATGCGCGCACCGGTAATTCACTTTGGCATTTCAATACCGGCCAATCTATGCATGCTTCGCCCATGAGTTACTCGGCCGGCAGAAAGCAATACGTGGCAATTGCTTCCGGCAGTGACGTTTTCACTTTCGCTCTACCATAGAATCACAAAAGTGCGCCTTTTTCTCGGTTTCGCCGCAATCTGGCTGTTCGCCTCTTCCGCTTACTGTCAGGAGCCTTGTGTGACTACCGAACCCACGGCGACGTTTTCGATCAGTCACGTTGACGGATCGCCAAAACTTACGTTAGATCCCGCTTCTCCGGCATGGAAGAACGCAGCAGTGCAATCCATGGATAAGGATTGCAGCCGCCAAATCAATTACCCGAACATCAAGACGGAAATACGCGCGTTCTGGACGGATACAGATCTTTTTCTGCTGTTCCGCTGCCCTTACACGGTCTTGAATTTGTTCCTGCCGGCCGACAACAGCAAGAAGCGGGTGGGACTATGGGATCGCGATGTCGTCGAAATGTTCCTCGGAGATGATTGGACGAATATCCGCCACTATCGCGAGTTTGAGATTGCTCCGACCGGCGATTGGATCGACTTAGCCATTGATCTGGATCACAAGAGCTATGACCACAACTGGAGTTCCGGTTGGAAAACAATGGCTCGCATCGACAAAGAGCAAAAGATTTGGTATGCCGCTGCCAGGATTCCTCTGTCCGCGGTCAGTACCAAGCCAGTGAAAGAGGGCACAAGATGGCGCATGAATCTATACCGGATTGATGGCCTCGGCCCCGACCCGCAGCGCCGCTTTCTCTGCTGGCAGCCAACTTGTGTCCAGAACCGCGATCCCAATCATGTTCCCGAACACTTCGGTACGCTGATTTTTACGAAGTGATCGCCGAAAGCTGGCTGGCCTTCTCGCGTTCCTCGTCGGGCCGGTTCATGGCAAACGCCGCAATGACTTTTTCGCCCTTCAGCCACCATGCGCTGAAGCTTGACGAATTCACATCTCCCCGATATTCCGTGCGCTCTGCGCCGCTGGTGTCGCCCCAGAATTCGTATGAAAGGTCGAAAACGTCTGAAAAAAAGTACGGGATATTTTTGAAAGCTTCCTGGTCGCCCGACAAACGCCGGGCGAGGTACTGTCCCTGTTTAACGGCATTGTCCCAGTGTTCGACGCGGCGTCGTTTCCCAAAAAGCACGTCCTGATAATTGGCGGCATCTCCCGCGGCGTACACACCGTCGGTGCCAGCCTCCAAAAACTCATTCACTAGAATGCCGTTGTCCACCTTTAGGCCGGCTGCCTCGGCGATTTCGGTGACAGGCTTGACTCCGATGCCCGCCACTACCAGATCAGCATCCAGTCTTTTCCCCGTGGACAGGGAAATGGAACTCTGGCCTATTCCGTCGACCTTTGCGGCAGGCGCGAAATGAACGCCTCGATCCTCGTAGTACCTCTGGAAAAACCGCGACATTTCTGGCGTAAAGAAGTTCTTCCAAACCCGATCCTCCGGAAATACCATCGTCGTATCGCGGCCCTGCTGCGCGCTTTGCGCTGCCACTTCCATGCCTATGAAGCCGCTGCCAATAACTACGACTTTTCTCGCACTCTTCAGCGCATCTCGAAGCCGCGCCGAGTCGCTCAGCGAGCGCAGGTAGAGGACGTTGCCCGGATTTGCGCCTGGCACGTCAAGCGTACGCACGCGGGCCCCGGTAGCCAGGACCAATTTGTCGAAGCGGAATTCCTGGCCGCCACGCGAGATTAAGCGCTTGCCGGCAATATCAATCCGCCCGATCTGCATATTCAGGTGAATGCCGATCCCGTGCTCGCGGTAGAACCCTTCCGGGTTGATGAGCACGCTTCGCTCGTCTTCCTTACCGGCAAGAAAGCTCTTAGAGAGCGGAGGCCGCTCGTAGGGCAGCGCGTTATCCGCTGAAATGATGCCCACCTCTCCCGGCTTCATTCCGCGCTCCGCAAACTCTTTAGCGGCATATCCGGCCACCATGCCGCCGCCCAGGAACACTGTTTGATACTGGTCCACGTTCCTGAGAATACATCCACACCGTTCGCGCCATTTGCCCGAAACAATTGGCAAGCCGGGACCGTCGCTTCCAGTAAGCCTAAGAAACGGGTTTTGCTGTTCACCGTTCTGAATCGCGGACCGAAGGAGGACGGCGGCAGGAAAGCGAAGGGATTTTGCCGGAACGGCCGGTAGATGGTCCGATGTGCCGCAGGGTTCTTGCCGTCTCCCCTGCTTATGGCGCCTCCGGGAACGGTAAAATCGTTCGCCAGGAACAGCCCGGGGAGCCAGCACATAAAATTGAATCATCTGTCGGCCGCTCTGGACGTAATACGTGAGCTTGCTTCAATTCATAACGGCAATTCCCTTGAATGTGCAGCGGGGAAGCGGGTGCTATGTAGGAACGCTGACACTGATCGAAGCTCTTCGCCAGCTTGGCGTCGATATCGGCTTGGTTACGCCGCGCTGGATCCTGCCAACTTACACAGCCACCCGCCTGCTGTTCAACGAGACACTGCGATGGCGGAATTTTGATGGCGAGGCGACCATTGGGATTGATGCTGACGGCTACACCATCGCCCGCAGGCGAAATTCGCTCCCGCACATCGCCTGTATCAAAGGAGTCTTGGGTGACGCCGTCCGTTTCGAGCGCGGCGGCACTCGGGCGAGCATGGCGATGCAGGCCAGCCTTGAAGCCAAACATGGCCGGCGTGCAGACCTGGTCATTACCGTTAGCCAGTATTGTGCGGAGCGTCTTAGAGATCTCTATCGCGTGAGGAATGCTGTCGTGGTGCCGGAATTGATTGATCTGGGTGCGTGGCGGAAGCTATTCGACGAAAACCCTGCTGCTTCAGATCCGCGGAAGTTCACCGTCCTGTCGGTATGCCGCTTCTACCCTCGCAAGCGTTTGGACGTGCTGCTTCACTCTGCGGCTTTGTTGCGCGATCGCATTCCGCGGCTCGAGATTCGAATTGCCGGAAACGGCCCGGAGCGGCACAAACTCCAGCAACTCTGTTCTGAGCTGCATCTCGAATCGGCCGTACGCTGGCTCGGCGATATCAGCAGGAGCACGCTGGCTGAGGAATATAACCGTGCTGATATCTTCTGCCTTCCCAGCGTGCAGGAAGGTTTTGGCATCGTGTTTCTCGAAGCCATGGCGGCAGGGAAACCGATTGTCGCCGCGCGCGCTGCCGCAGTGCCTGAAGTAGTTCGCCAGGGGATTCTTGTTGAGCCCGAAAATGCGGAAGAGCTGGCCGAAGCAATCGTCCGCCTTTTTCACGACCCGGATCTCCGCCATTCTCTGGGCAGATCTGGTTTACGCGACGTTGAACGGTATGAGATGCGCAGTGTTGCCAGACAATTTCTGATGGAAGTGGCGAAAGTAGCGCCAGCCGTAAAACTGGCCGAAGGATATGAACTTGAGCATGCTCGTTGAGCGACGGCGGAATCCCTGGAAAGGGCTTTTTGCGGGGGCGTTGGGAGGATTTGCCGGATCATACGCGATGAGCCAATTCCACAAACTTTTGCCTAAACCTACATTGCCGTCTTCAGAGAAGAAGGAAGACTCGACTGTGAAGGCTGCGTCCGCGATTTCGCAGCACATGTTTCATCACGAATTGACCACCCAACAAAAGAAAACTGCCGGACCTGCGGTCCACTACGCCTTCGGCATCAGCGTGGGCGCTATGTACGGAACGCTGGTTGAGTTTGCGGAACCCGCGCGTGCTGGATGGGGCCTGCCTTTCGGCACCGCGGTTTGGCTGGGTGCCCACGTTATTACCGTGCCGGCGCTAGGTCTTTCCAAACCGGTTACCCAATCTGCCCCCCTCTCGGAGGCCGCCGAGTTTTCCGCGCACCTGGTCTACGGAGTCGTTGGAGAGAGTGTCAGGCGTTTCCTGCGAAGCTACTTGCTTTGCTAGACCTTCCCTCCTTCAAAATCTCCCGTAACCGGCGTCCGACAATCAAATCCTCCCCGTCCTCCAGCGTCATGGATACGATCTCAAGCCGGTTCTTAGGCGCTTCGTGCTTGGTGTCCCCACCCTCGTCGACCGCGGAAACCATGCTGGGATTGCTGTTTGTCAGAACCTCAATCCGCGGGTGCCCGTCGCGCAGTTTCTGATCGCACTGCGCGATGGTCAGGCCGAATTTCTGCTCGTCCCATTCCACCCGTAGCGTCGGATAGCTGTTTCCCTCTTCCGGAACATATATCTTTGTCGTCACGCCCGGCACTGTGTCGACTAGTTTCGCGATGCGTTGAACTCTGGCGTTCCATTCACGATTCAGTGCGTTCACATCCACCTTCTGCCAGGTTTCAATCGCGGTCAGCATTCCGATGATTTCTTCCTTGCCAACTTTCATGGGCCGGCAGATCGCCCCTTCGTAGGGGTTATAGTTCTTGAGGGCCGCATCGATCAAATCTTTTCGTCCAAGCAGCACACCGGCGCATTGCGGCCCTCTCATGCCTTTGCCGCCACTGAAGCAGTAAAGGTCGACGCCCATTTTGGCGTATCTCGATAGGTTGTCAAAAGGTGGAATTCCGGCGGCGTCGTCTAACAGCAGCGGCACTTTGGCGGCACGGGTGATTTCAAGCGCCTTGGCCAGATTGTCGTCGCGCCAGGTTGTATAAACCATCGCCGTTTGCGAATGGATTGCGGGCGCCAATTCCTCCAGCGCATTTGCAACCACTAATTTGGCGCCAGCCAGCCGTATCGCACTGTCAAACGCAATTCGGCCGCCCAACATGACAACTTCATTCTTCAGTCCGGTGGTGTCCGGCAGATGCCAGATTCGTTCCGGATCGGAACCCGCTATGCACGCAGCCGTTGCAGCCGCCATAGCACCCGCGGAGCCGGAGGTGACCATTGCAGATTCGGCGCCTGAGAGAGCCGCCAGACGTTTCCCAACCGCCGCTTGCAGCTCGAACATATCCACAAACTGCCGAGAAGCTGCTTCCATTGCTTCGCGAACTTCGGGCAGAATCAGCGAGCCGCTTAAATAGGTCCAGGTCCCGCGCGCGTTAATCAGCGGACGAACCCCAATACGTTCATAAACGTTCAAAGCACCAGTGGTTGCCGCAGCCATCTTGTGTGTCATTTCCTGCCATGCGATGGCTCCCAAAAGTGGCGCCGCCGCCATCCACTTCATAAACATTCGCCGCTGTTCATAAATTCGTGACATAGTACAGATTTAAGTCTAATGAAACTCGCCTTAGCAGCCTGCCTCTTGTTCGTCTTTGTCATCAGCGCAGCAGATCGAACGGTTGACCCCACTTTTCTCCATCGCAATCGTTCCGTGGTTCAGGAAAAGAAATCTGACGTTACAACCAGCACGTGCCACTACAAGCCGATGTTCGGGGAAGGCGACGCCGACACGTCAGTCGTTGTTGGCGTCGCGCGTTTCGGCGAGGCGATCGTAGATCCCAACGGCGCTTGTGCAGCGGTCCAGTATCCGCCAGAAGACCAGGTGTACGTCGTGCTCCAAGGAAGCGGTTCAGCGAAGTACGGAAGTAGCACCGTACCATTGGCGAAGGAAGATTACCTATACGTCCCCGCGACCGTATCGCATACCTTAAGCAATTCGTCTGCAGGCCCACTTGATGTAATCATTATGGGCTTCCGCACGAAAGGATTCGAGAAAGCTCCGCTTCCGCAAACACCACTGAAAGCAAACATTGAGGATGTTCGCACCCAACCTGTGAGCGGCCATCCCACTTCTACGGTCTATCGCCTGCTGATGGGAGATGTTGAAAGCAAGCGTGACCGCATCGCCGCCGGCCGGGTGCTCACCAGTCTTTTCCTCATGGAAATCGCTCCAGGCGGCACCAACTTTCCCCATCATCACCAGCGCGAAGAGGAAATCTATCTCGTCCTCGATGGTCGCGGCGACATGGTAGCGGGCGGTGGGATGGATGGAATCGAAGGGCGGCATCCTGCAAAAGCAGGAGACGCCTATTTCTTCCGGCTGAACTGTACAGTTGGGTATTACAGTGCCGCTGGTGTGAAATCGCGCATTCTGGCCGTACGTTCCTGGTATCCAGGCATGGTAAAGATCGGCATGGAGCACTGATTATCAGGCCGAATCGGCCATGCAACCCGAATTGAATGCGCCGATTGCAGACGCTTTGGGTATCCGTTAAAATGTAAACCTCGCCTGAAACTGCATCGAACGTGCTGGTAACTGGTTGGTGATGCCTGCGAGCGGCTGCCCAAATCCAGGGCCAGGTACTGCGCCGTTGCCGTAAGTGCCGCTGTAGCCGACGAAATTAGGGTGATTGAACACGTTGAACGCTTCCGCCCGGAGGATCAGCAGCCGCCGCTCGCTTCCAAGCGAAAACGGCCGTTCGATAAACGGAGACACATCGTAAATAGGTTCGCCGCGTCCAGCGTTGCGTCCCACCACCACTCCATTGATTACGGGGCGGTCAGTTGTGGCTCCTGTATCGCCGCTATTGGCCGTGCCGGTGACAAAGTTATACGGCAGGCCGGAACCAAGAGTCGCGACTCCACCCATGCTGATATTGAGCGGCGCGACTAAGACGCCGCTCAGCACAAAACGGTGGCGCTGATCAAAGATGGCGCTGGCGTTTTCCACCCGGCCGGTGAAATTGGGATCGTTCGGATTCTGGTTCGGAATATCGGGATCGACATTGTCGATGGCATGCGACCATACGTAGCTGGCCAGCATGGATGCGCGATTACTGAACCGATGACTCAGGTTGACGTCCAGCGCGTTGTAAGACGAATAACCATCGTTGACATCGGCCTGAATCACCCCGTATGGAGGCTGCGGATTCGTTGCATGCTTAGCGTTGCACGTCAACCCATGCTGCCCGTACCACCAGATCCAATATGGGCGGCTACAGTTAGCTGCCTGCGCCGAACGAATTTGCCCGGGCGCTGTGCGGATAAAGGGCGAGGGCGGATCGACATCCAGAGGGCGATTGATTTTCAGCGTACGCGAACCAATGTAGTCAGCGCTCAAGACCCAATCCGGCTTGAGCTGCCTCTCCACCCCGAAACTCCATTGTTCGGAATAGGGGTTCAAAAGCTCGTTTGGATAAGCGGCCAGCGTGGATGCCGGTAAGAACTGATTCAGGTATGCAGCTTCACCCGGCCGAACATACAGGCTGCGCAGCGGCGCGATGGCCCCGGCAGGGAATGCCTGCAGCGGCGCCGCGGACACGCTGCTGGGGAAACCAATTTGCCCAGGTGTTGCCGTGTAATTGAGAACCCCGGTCGGTCCTGTGAGTGTGTAATTCGCCTGGGAGTTATCCACTATTTGGGAATAGTACACGCCAAAGCCTCCGCGGATAACCGTTTTGCCATCTCCGTGCCAGTTGTAAGCGAAGCCGGCGCGCGGTGCGAAATCTTTGCGCGAATCCGTGAATGTCTGCTGCTCATAACGCAGGCCGAGATTTATCGTCAGGTCGGGCCGCACCCGGAAATCGTCCTGGACGAACAGCGCCCACAGCGCGTCGTTTACGGTGTAGGTAGCGTTTCCGTAGCTCTGCGTATAGCTTTGGACGTTGCCGATGTTCTGGAGATAGATCGAGCTTTCGCAAAAAGAAAGGGGCTGAGCGCAAGTCTTATAAAGGAACTGGCCAAGAGAAATGGGCCCACCGAATTCCTTGCTGTTGCCGCCGCTATGGGCAACGATCACGTCGGCCCCAAACCTGATCTGATGAGCACCTCGTACCGAGGAGACCGTATCGTCCAATTCGTATTGCCTGTTGAGCAACAAAGCAGACTGGGAAGTGCCCGACGTAAAGGTGCCCCCAGTGGATACGGGAACGACATATTGCGTACCGTAGACAACCGGCGCGAATTGCGTGATGGGAGATGCGAGCTGGAATTGCACGCGCACATTGTTGATCAGAGTTGGGCTGAGGGTTGCCGTTTCGCCCAGCTCTTCTGAATAAGTACGGCGCTTGAATACCCGATCCACCGTCGGCAAACTATTTCCGCCGACCGTTCCGTTTGGATTCGTATCGCGAAAACCATCTACATCGCTTCGAAAGAACAGATTGTTCGTGCCGTTGATCTGATAATCTAGGCGCAGAAAACCCAGCCAGCCGCGATAATGCCCGATAAAGTTGCCTGGGGCGATGGGCGAAGTTACTGGTGAGGCCCGGTTCTCGAGGGTGTGCTCACCTGCTGCAAAAAATTGTGTGCGTTTGTTTTTCCCAAGCGGGCCCGAAATGGACAGCGCCGTCTGTGCGACCGTATCATTCGTCAGATCATTGCCATTTGCCGCACTCGCCGGAGTGAAGCCGGATAGTGCGGCTTCGGTAGCCGACGGACGAACAAGCTGTAGCAGCTCACCATGAAAACTATTGCCGCCGCTTTTGGTAATGATGTTCACTACACTTCCGGTGCTGCCGCCGTACTGCGCGGAAAAAGCGTTCTCAAGAATGGTCATCTCCTGTACGGCGGCAAGCGGAATATTGGTGAAGATGGTTTGCCGTCCCGACAGGTCAATGCCATTGCTGCCGTCGATTTCGAACCAGGTCTGGCGTCGTCCTGCGCCATTCGTAGTGAACAGGTTCTGGTTCATGAATACGTCGCCCTGATTGATGGCAGGGCGGTTCGCCGCATTCAGCAGCGGAACGTAAGTGATCTTCCGGTTCGGCAGCGGAATCTCTTCCATCTGGCGCGACCCAAGCCGGTCCCCGAGCTGCGGCTCGTCGCTGCGCACCCCTCCCAGCACGCCCGTAACCGTGATTTCAGTCTGCCCGCCGGCGGCATTGAGCCGGAGCCGGATGTCGGCTCGTGTGCCGGCCACCAAAGTTATGTTGCTGAGCGAGGCTGGGCTGAATCCCTGTTTATTCGCGGTTATATTGTAAGCGCCGGAGAGGGGAAGTCCCCCCACGGAAAACTTTCCCGAGGTATCCGTATAGGCGCTTCGTTCAAGTCCGCTCAAAGTGTTGACGACCGTCACTTGTACGCCCGAAACAGCGGCTTGACTCTGATCGAGCACCGTCCCGCTTATTACAGCCGTATCGGGTGTCTGACCCCGCGCCGATAAGGTTACTACCAGCGCCAGAAATACCGCGTAGAATGGCTTCACCGGCGTTCCTGCATCCGCATCCAGTATGCCGGAAGCTCAATCCCTCTCCAATCGATACTATTTCACTGAATTGTTTACTGCGCTTCGGAAGCAGTCGCCGCGGCCGCTGGTTCTTGCGGTTTGTGCGCAGCCGCGCCTTCTGGCTGAAAGCCTGCCAGTACTCGCGCCGCGCGTGTCCTTACAATCGGCGACGGATCCTCAGCCAGTGAAGTGAGCGTGGGAATAGCGCGTCGATCGGCAATATGTCCTAAGCCCCAGGCAGCCGCTGCCCGGAACATCGGACCGGAGTGTTTGCACAGCGCCGACAATTTTTCTAGCACCTCATCCGCATTTGTGGCGTAGAGCCCAATCAGCGCATTCACCACCACCCGATGCGACGAATCACCAAGCGCCTCACGGAAGATAGCCGCAGCCTCAAAGCTGGGTACGCCCCAGAGAGCTTCAATGGCGTTGGCGCGGACACGGGCATCGCTTGATTTGAGCTGCCGCTCCACCAGCGCGGGATTCGGCCGAAGCTCGCAAAACGACTTCACAGCCTTTGAACGAATGCGCTCGTCAGGGTGATTTGTCAGAGTACGCAGCCAGGGAAGCAGCACGCTGCTATTGCCTAGCTCGTCGAAGAGGCGCAGCGCGCGCTCAAGCCGGCGCAAATCGCGTTCCGCATTCGTTTCCTCGCCCAAGCGCTGTAAATTCAGAAAGAAATCCGGGTCCGCATCCCGCATCGCCACCGCAACGTGCCTGGCTTCGTCCAGCGACAGGAAGTCGGGATCGAGCAGTATCCCCAGGTAGCGTCCATCGGCAATCAGCCAGGAAAGCATCTGGTGCGCGGCCGAAGCGCCGTTCTGAGCCGCCATTTCGCGGATGCAGACGCGAGCCACCTGCTCACACGCCTTGTCAAGCTGCTCCGGAGAGACTTCTCGCATCCGTCGGCACAGGATTCTGAACCGTGACGGGTCCGTCTTCGCCAGGTGCACCAAGACATCTTCGAGCCTTTCGCCCGGAGCCGTCGCGAGATTCCCTGTCAACACTTCTTCGTGCACGCAGTATCGTCTACATTGTGCATCGCGGAGGCTCGCAAATAAGCGTAGGGATTTCCTTATTGTCTGGCCGGGAAAAAGCTGACGCTATCGCCTCAGATACTCGTCAGTCTTGTTCAGCCAATCCTCTCGCGGTGGCGTGAATATATCTATGTCGACTGTGTCCTCAAGCGCGACGGCTGTGTGCGGAACGTTAGGCGGGATGCAGAGAAACTCGCCTGCCCGCACAGTAAGCTCTTTGCCATCAATCGTGAAATGCAGCACACCAGATTGCACATGCGTAATCTGCTCGTTGTGGTGGTGATGCAAGGGGACTACGCATCCTTTCTTGAGCAGCACGCGAGCAATCATCACTTGATCGCCCACCACAAGCTGCCGGTCGAACAGCGGGTTTAGTGTCTCTTTCGGCATCTCATCCCAGCGGATGTGCTTGACCCCGCCCGCCTTCAGGAAATCTGCATGTTGTACTTCGCTCATAAACTCCTTTTTAAAGACCCCGATACATGCCGCCGTCCACCAGTATGGTCTGGCCTGTCACGAAAGATGCTCGCTCCGACGCCAGCCAGACAATCGCATCTGCCAGTTCCTCCGGCCTGCCCAGCCGCCCGAGCGGAATCTGGTCAATCCAGGCTTGCTCCACCTGTCCCTCGCTACGGCCCGAAGCCGCGGCCCCGTGCGCGGCGAGTTCCATCAAACGGTTGGTTGCCGTGTAGCCAGGGGCCACATTGTTCACCAGAATGCCATCCTTGCCGAATTCATTTGCCAGGCTGCGTACCAGGCCCATCACTCCGGCCCGTACTGCATTCGACAGAATCAGTTGCGGCTGCGGCTGGCGCACCGTGATGGAGCTGATCATCACGATGCGTCCCCATTTTTGGCGCTGCATAAACGGAATCACGGCTCGGGCGAATGCCGCTGCGCTGCGCAGGTTCAGCACGAAGGCATCGTCCCAGTCTTTATCGGTCGTCGCGAGGAACGGCATAGCCGGCGGCCCGCCTGCGTTCGTGACACAAATATCAATGCGATCAAAAATTCGACCGGCGTTACTGACGAAGCGTTCGAGTTCGGCTGTATCGTGCACGTCCACGCGCTCAAAATGGGCCCGCACTCCGAAGCGCTGGCGTATTTCTCCGGCAACTTGCTCCAAAGCCTCTGCGTTCCGGGCACAAAGCGCAACGTGAGCGCCTTCGGCCGCAAGCGCGAAGGCGGCCGCGCGCCCGAGTCCCTGGCTCGACCCCGCCACCAATGCCACACGGTTTTGCAGACCTGTATCCACCTAACCCGCCCGCTCTGCTAACAGCATCTTCTTCAAGAACATGAGCTGCCCAAGATGGTAGGAGTTGTGATTTGCCACCAGCAGGGCCTCGCGGAGCAAAGTTTGGCCGGTTCCATGCTCGATCCGCTTGAACAAATCCTGATGTGAATTCTGCACCAGGGCGTCCAATTCTTCCGAGTCTTTCTGAAAGGCCCGAACGCTGTTATTCCACGCTTCGAAGTCCGGCGGCGCAGCGGAGTTCGGCCAGTAGTCATCCGGCCACTTAGGCGACTTGTGTGCCGGGTTCCTGGAAAATTCCAGAATATCGTTTTGGGCGATTCGCATATGCTCCAGCAGTTGCCAGGCAGAATGCGGAGCGCCGGGTGGTTTTCTTCCACGAATATCGGCGGGAAAGTCCTCCATCGCTGAGTCGAAATCAATGTGCGATTCGTGGCCGCCGATGGCATTTACAAGCTGCTTGCGAAGAACCTCAGTTTTGTTGCTGGTCATATTTCTATCATTGCCGGTTCGGCTGAAGCGGCGCGGGCGATACAGGGGGTGGATTGGTAGGAGCTGCGCTAGAGGGTGTCGCTTCCGCGGAAGCACCGGCAGGGGACCACTTCGGCGGCTTCGCTAGAAGATTCTTCATTTGTGGCAACTGAGCCGGGTCCCATCCGCCGCCGAGGGCCATAATCAAGGACACGCTGGAGGTCATCTCGCGCAGTTGCGTTTGCACCTGCGTTTCGCGATTTGTAAGAACCGCATTTTGCGCGGTAATCACGCTCAGATAACTGTCCACACCAGCCTTGTACCGTGTTAGAGCTAAATTCAAGTAATGCGCTGCCGAGTTGATGGCGGTCTGCTGTTGCGAGACCTCTTGCGAAAGAATCCGGAGACTGGCTAGGTTGTCTTCAACGGCCTGGAACGATGTCAGGACCGCTTGCCGGTAATTCGCCACGGAGGCGTCGTAGGAACCTTCCGCTTGTTCGTTCAATGCGCGCCTGGCGCCTGCGTCGAACAGCGTCTGGCTGAGAGATGGGCCAAGCGACCAGAAGCGGCTCGGCCATGTGAGCCAGTTGGCAATAGTTGAGCTCTGGAGGCCGCCGGAAGCGCTAAGGCTCAAACTCGGGTAATAGGCTGCGCGCGCCACGCCTATCTGAGCGTTCGCGGCGGCGACCTGCCGCTCCGCCGCTGCGATGTCAGGCCTTCTTTCGAGCAGTTCGGAAGGCACCGCAACGGGCACCGGCGGCGGGTTTGGCACGAACGGAGAAACGTTCAGAGCAAATTCTGAGGCCGGTTTGCCGATCAGCGTGGCGATGGCGTGTTCAAATTGCGCTCTGGCCACACCCAGATCGGTTTGCTGCGCAGTAGCGGTATCAAGCTGTGTGCGAGCCTGGGCCACGTCTTCATCGGAATCGATACCGGCGTTAAACAGGGTAACTGTGAGATTCAGTGTTTGCTTGTAATTCGCCAGAGAGTCTTCGAGAATCGCCCGCTGCATATCGAGGGCGCGTACCTGGAAGTAATCAGAGGCCAGTTCCGCCTGGGTACTTAATAGCGCAGTCGCAACATCGGCAGCGCTGGCCTGGGCGGAAAACGCATTTGCCGCGATCGTGTTACGGATCCGATGCCAAAGATCGACTGTGTAAGTAATGTCGCCACTCAGCGAGAAGTTGTTGATATCCGTGTTGTGCGATGAGCTTGACGTCGTGGGTCCCGCCGAACCAGCCACGACAACGTTTCGCGCGTTACTCGAAAACCGCGAATTCGTGTACGATGCCGCTCCGCCGATAACCGGAAATAACTGTGATCGCGCGGAGACTACTAGTGCCCGGGCCGAGCGAAAGTTTGCTTCCGATGCTCGAATGCTCTGATTTGAAATCTGAACCTGTTCTTCCAGCGCATTGAGTTGAGGATCGTTGTACATCTCCCACCACTTCGGCCGGATCTTGTCATCTCCCGGTTGCGCCAGTTTCCAGCCATTTCCCTCTTTAAACTGCGGAGGAGCTTCCTTATAAGCCGCAGGTGTCTGGGCTGGCGGTTTTGCATATTTCGGACCGGGATTGCAGGCGCACAGCAGTAACAGAAGCCCGGCCAAAGAGGCAATTTCAATTTTCGTTTTCATCGCTTCCATTCGCAATCCAGCGGCGCAAGTAAATGGGGCAATTGACCAGTTTCACATCGGGCCCCGCCTGTCCAGAAAGGTATTCGACCGCTTTGCGATCGACTAAGGTGATTTCACTCAAATCCAGGTAAATTCTTTGATGAGTGCCTCTGGCGCGCAAAATAGATTCCTGCAGTTCAGGAATGGCCTCTTCACTGAATTTTCCATTTAGCAACAGTGTGATGGAGCGCTCAGCAGGGTGCGCCGCCGCCGTTATCTTGTAATGGGTCCGCATGTGCATCCTAACTAACGGGCCCCACCGCCTGGACTGGCGCTTCCGGGAAATGGCCGCCGCGCAGCTTTTGTATCCACAAGCTGAGCCGGTCCATGTAAAGGTAAATCACCGGCGTCGTGTAGAGGGTCAATGCCTGGCTGACAATCAGACCGCCAACAATCGTGATCCCGAGCGGCTTCCGAAGTTCAGAGCCTGTGCCCGTTCCAAGTGCCAGTGGGAGAGCGCCCAGCATGGCCGCCATGGTGGTCATCATGATGGGGCGGAAACGCAGTAAGCATGCTTCAAAAACAGCTTCTTTGGGAGTCTTGTGGTCGCGCCGCTCCACCGACAGCGCGAAGTCGATCATCATGATGGCGTTCTTCTTCACGATGCCGATCAGCAAGATGATGCCGATGAGAGCGATAACGCTCAACTCTGTATGAGTAACCATCAGTGCAAGAATTGCTCCGACACCCGCCGATGGCAAGGTGGAAAGAATAGTGATGGGATGAATGAAGCTCTCGTACAGAATGCCGAGCACAATGTACACCGCGCCAAGCGCTGCGGCGATCAGCAGCGGCTCGTTGGCCAGCGACGACTGGAATGCTTGCGCGGTCCCGGTGAAGTTCGTGTTAATGGTACTGGGCATTCCCGCCTTCTGTTCCATGGCGTTGATTGCGTTCACGGCCTGGCCCAGGGCGATATTCGGCGCAAGGTTGAACGACATGGTAACCGACGGGAACACCCCGGAATGATTTACTGTCAATGCTGCCGTTGCCGGCTGGTAGTGAGTAAAAACAGAGAGCGGAACGGGAAGACTGTTCGCCGAAGGAACGTAGATCTTCTGTAACCCGGTTGGATTTTGCCAGAAAATGGGATCCACTTCCATGATCACGAAATACTGATTGATGGAGGTGTATGTCCTGGCGATCTCCCGCTCGCCGAAGGCGTCGTAGAGAACATTGTCCAGCGTTCTAGGCGTGATTCCAACTCTTGAAGCGGTATCGCGGTCGATCACTAAATTGGCTTCCAGCCCGTTGTTTTGCTGATCGCTGTTCACATCAGTCAGTTCCGGCATCTTCTTCATCAGGTTCAGCAGCCTGGGCGCCCAACTGGTCAGCTCTTGCAAGTTATCGCTCTGCAGCGTGTATTGATACTGGGCGGCGCTCTGGCGTCCGCCTACCCGCACATCCTGAGAGGCTTGCAGGTAAAGGGTTACACCCGGCACTACCGACAGTTTCGGGCGCAGCCGGTTGATGATTTGGGTAGCGGATGCTTTACGCTCATTCAGGGGCTTCAGCGCTATGAAGGCTCGGCCCGTATTGGTGGTGGTGCCGCCGCCTCCGCCGGTGAAGGCCTGGACGGTTGCAATCCCCGGGTCCTGTTGCACGATGGCGGCCAGGCGGGTGATCTTTTTCTGCATGGACTGGAACGAGGTGTCCTGGTCGCCCATGAAGCTGCCGTTCAGACGGCCTGTGTCTTGCTGCGGGAAGAAGCCCTTCGGAACAATAACGTACAGATACACATTCAGGCAAAGAGTGGCAATCGCGATTAGCAGCACGAGTGCGGAATTGCGAAGAACCCATGCCAGGCTGTGCTCGTAGACTTTCAGGATGAAGGCAAAGACCTTCTCACTGGCGTTGTAAACCCGGCCATGGCTTTTCTCATCCCCCAGCAAGCGCGAGCACATGGTAGGCGTCGTAGTCAGTGAGATGACCATCGAAATGATAATCGTTATGGAGAGCGTTACGGCGAATTCGCGAAACAGACGCCCTACGATGCCGCCCATCATCAAAATCGGAATAAACACGGCAACCAGCGAGATGCTGATGGAGAAAACAGTTGAGCCAATTTCCGCGGCGCCCGTGAAAGCCGCCTCCATGGCGCTCATGCCCTTCTCGCGGTAGCGCGTAATATTCTCGAGCACGACAATGGCGTCGTCTACAACAAAACCGGTTGAGATAGTTAACGCCATCAGCGAGAGATTGTCGATGCTATAGCCCAGCAGGTACATAACGCCGCAGGTCCCGATGAGCGAAACGGGCACTGCCACGCTGGGAATAAAAGTGGTCCGGGCATCCCGCAAAAAAAGAAAGACCACCAGAACGACTAGCCCGACCGAAATCAGCAATGTCACTTCCACTTCCTTTACGGACGCTCGGATGGTGACGGTCTGGTCCAAGGTGATGGTCATAGCGATGTCGCGATTGATGGCGGCGTGCAACTCCGGAAGCGCGGCTTTGATGCCGTCCACGGTAGTGATGATGTTGGCGCCCGGCTGCCGGAAGATGATGAGCAATGCTCCCCGTTTTCCGTTGGCCAGGCCGAGAGATCGCAGCGTCTGTACGGAATCCGTAACGGTTGCGATATCGGAGAGCTTCACCGCAGCGGCATTTCTATACGCAACCAGAAGCGGCTGATAATCTATCGCGTGCAGCAACTGATCGTTCGCCTCAATGAGCCATGTTTTCCGGGGATCGGAAAAGCTGCCCTTGGCCAGGTTGGCAGTTTGCGAGGCAATAGCGGTTCGCACGCCATCGAGACTTAGCCCGTAGTGATTGATCTGGGTAGGATTAACATCGATTCGCACCGCCGGGGCGGAACTGCCGCCGACAATCACTTGGCCCACTCCGCGGATTTGAGAAATCCTCTGCATGAGCACGGATGAGGCGGCATCGTACAGGGCCGACGGTGGAAGCCTGTTCGACGTGAGAGCGATGATCAGGATGGGTGCGTCGGCCGGATTGACCTTCCGATACGTAGGATTGCCCGGCAGATTGGCCGGCAGAAACCCCCGCGCCGCGTTGATGGCGGCTTCAACGTCCCGCGCCGCGGCGTCTATGTTGCGATTCAGATCGAATTGTAAAGTGATGCTTGTCTGACCGATTGAACTGGCCGATGTCATCTCGGTGACGGCCGAGATCCTGCCGAACTGCCGCTCGAGCGGAGTGGCGACGGAGGAAGCCATGATTTCCGGACTCGCTCCGGGCAGTGACGCTGAGACGGAAACGGTCGGAAAATCGACCTGGGGCAGGGGAGAGACCGGTAACAGCCGAAACGCAACAGCTCCAGCAAGTCCGATCCCAATAGTCAGGAGTGCGGTTGCAACGGGCCGCTTGATAAATGGCGAAGACAGGCTCACGGCTGCCCTCCCGTTGGCGCCGGAGCCGGTTGGGGCGGATGCTGTTGACCCGAGCGGCGCTTCCGGAATCCTGCGAATTTTGAAGCGATCTCATCAAAGAAGAGATAGATGACCGGTGTCGTATACAGCGTCAACAACTGGCTGAGCAGCAGGCCGCCAATAATAGTGATGCCCAGCGGACGCCGAAGCTCCGAGCCGACGCCTGTTCCGAAGGCCAATGGCACAGCGCCCAGAAGCGCCGCCATGGTGGTCATCATGATAGGCCGAAAGCGAAGCAGCGATGCCTGAAAAATCGAATCGTAAGGGCTCTTGCCTTCTTTGCGCTCCGCCTCGAGCGCGAAGTCGATCATCATAATGGCGTTTTTCTTGACGATGCCGATCAGGAGCACGATCCCAATAATCGCGACAACCGTTAATTCCGACCGGCAGATCATCAATGCGAGCAGCGCACCCACTCCGGCGGAAGGCAGAGTGGACAGAATTGTTACCGGATGAATATAGCTCTCATACAAAACGCCAAGAACAATGTATACAGTCACCAGTGCCGCCAGGATGAGCAGTGGCTCATTCGTCAATGAGGCAACAAATGCTTGCGCGGTGCCCTGGAAGGAAGTCTCCATTGCTACCGGAGCCGGCATTTCTTTCTGAACTTTCCGGATGGCATTCACTGCCTCGCCTAGAGCTGCATTCGGCGCGAGATTGAAGGAAATCGTGGTGGCTGGAAACTGGCCGATGTGGCTAATCAGGATGGGCATGGATGAATTCGATGTCCCCGTAAATGCACTGAGAGGCACTGGTGCGCCCGTGGTGGATTGGATGTAGAGGTTCTGCAGATTGCGAGGATTCTGACGGAATTGCAGCTGCACTTCCAGAATTACGTGGTATTGGTTCAACTGCGTGAACAACGTGGACACTTGCCGCTGCCCGAACGCATCGTAGAGCGCATTGTCAATGCTCTGCGTCGTGATGCCCACTCGCATGGCCGTGCGCCGGTCTATTGAGAGTGCGGCTTGCAGCCCATTGGTCTGAAGATCGCTTGCCACGTCCGCTAATTCCGGGAGGCTTTTGAGCTTGTTAACAAATTGCGAAGCGTAGCTTGAAAGTTCATCCAGACTCGGATCCTCCAGGCTGTACTGATATTCCGTTCTGCTGACAATGTCCTCAACAGTGAGGTCCTGGATAGGCTGCATGTACAAAGTGATTCCATCGACTTTGGCGAGGCTCGGCTGGAGGCGGCGGATAATGTCCGATGCGGTTGCATTGCGCTGTGCCAGCGGCTTTAGATTAATCTGAATGCGGCCGGCATTCAGTGTCGTGTTCGTCCCATCAACTCCAATGAAAGATGAAAGGCTCTCCACCGCAGGATCTTTGAGAATCACCGCCGCCACGCGCTGCTGCAGCTTCGACATTTCGGCAAACGAAATGCTCTGATCGGCTTCGGAAACACCTTGAATTTCTCCCGTGTCCTGTACAGGAAAGAAGCCCTTTGGAATAACAATGTAGAGAAAAACCGTAAGAACCAGAGTGGCCGCCGCGACGGCTAGGGTGAGGTTTCGGTTATCAAGGACCCATTTGAGCGTCCTGCCGTAGAAAGCGATGGTCTTTTCAAACGCAACTTCCGAGGCTCGGTAAATCCTGCCCTCCTGCTCCTTAGCTTTGTGGCGCAGCAGCCTTGCGCATAACATCGGCGTCAGGGTTAAGGAAACAAAAGCCGAGATAATGATTGTGACGGCCAGCGTTACCGCGAACTCGCGAAACAGGCGGCCTGTGATGTCGCCCATAAACAGCAGCGGGATCAGCACTGCAATCAGCGAGATGGTCAGCGACATGATGGTGAAGCCGATCTGCTCAGCACCCTTGAGCGCTGCTTCAAGCGGAGGCATCCCCTCTTCCACGAAACGCATGATGTTCTCGATCATCACGATTGCGTCATCCACCACAAATCCGGTGGAGATCGTCAATGCCATCAGCGTCAGGTTATTCAGGCTGTAGCCCACCAGATACATGACCGCAAATGTTCCTACCAGCGACAGCGGCACGGCAACGCTGGGAATGAAGGTTGCGGCCAGGTTTCTCAGAAAGAGAAAAATCACCATCACAACCAGCGCAATGCAAACCAGCAATTCGAATTCGACGTCCGCCACAGACGCGCGAACCGTGATGGTGCGGTCTGTCAAGGTCGCAATCGCGATGGAAGAGGGAATGGTGGCTCTGAGTTTAGGTAAAAGAGCCATTACCCGGTCCACCACTTGAATGATGTTGGCGCCCGGCTGACGCTGGATATTGACAATCACCGCCGGCGTTTGATTCATCCAGGCAGCCTGCTTTGCGTTTTCCACGCCGTTGGTTACGTTTGCTACATCCTTGAGCATTACCGGGGCGCCATTCTTGTACGCGACAATTACGCGGTTGTACTCGTTTGCGTCCAGCAACTGGTCGTTAGCGTTGATCTGATAACCCTGGTGCGGCCCGTCGAAGCTGCCTTTCGCGGCATCCAGGCTGGTGGCGCTTATCGCCGTGTGAAGATCTTCCAGATTCAGGCCGTACGAAGCCAACTGAGTGGGATTGGCTTCGATTCGAACCGCTTTCTTCTGTCCTCCGCTGATGGTGACCGCACCCACGCCGGAGAGCTGTGAAATCTTCTGCGCCAGGCGCGTGTCGGCGTAATCCTGAACATCCTGCAGCGCCATCGAGTTCGAAGTCAGGGCCAGAGTGAGGATGGGCGCATCAGCCGGATTGGTTTTGCTATAGATAGGCGGCATCGGCAGATCCGTGGGCAGATACGTTTGCGCCGCATTAATCGCCGCCTGCACTTCCTGCTCGGCGACGTCGATGTTCAAGCTAAGTACGAACTGCAACGTGACGACAGATGCGCCTTCCGAACTGGTCGACAGCATCTGGTTCAATCCGGGAACTTCGCCAAGCTGTCGCTCGAGGGGCGCAGTGATGGCCGAAGCGGTGACCGAAGGGCTCGCTCCCGGGTAGAAAGTCACCACCTGCATAGTCGGATAATCGACTTCCGGAAGAGCCGATACGGGCAGTTGACGGTACGCGACTATGCCCACCAACAAAATAGCCGCCATCAGCAGCGATGTGGCTACGGGCCGCAGAATGAATGGCCGGGACGGATTCACTTTGGGTGGCCTTTGCTGGGCTGCTGCGGATTCTGATGCGCCGTGTTGATATTGGTGTTTGCCGCGCCCTGCGGGGGCGCCTGTGTATGCTGCGAAGCCTGGTTCATGACGGGCGGTGTCGTTGCTTCACCTGGAATTTTTCGAATTACGACGCTAGTGCCGTCCTGCAGCTTGTCGAAGCCGTCCGTTACCAGCACTTCCCCGGGCGTAACTCCGGTTACGGCAGAGTTCGTGCCATCGGTTGTTGCCACTGTTACGTTTCTCGCCTGAACCGTCTTGTTTGGGGTGACCACATACACGAAAGAGACTTCGTTGTTTCGCTGGACAGCAGCGTTTGGGATAATGTTCACGCCCATCAGAGTCTTGACAAGCAATCGGGCGTTTACAAACTCATTCGGAAACAGCCTGTAATCGCGGTTGGTAAAAGTAGCGCGCGCTTTGACGGTTCCGGTGCTGGTATCCACCTGGTTATCGACGGTTAGCAAGGTGCCCTGCGCCAGCTCCGTCTGGTCATCGCGATTCAGCGCGTCCACCCGCAGCTTGTGCCCGGCGCGCATTTCGGTCGTGACATCGGCAATGAAGTCTTCCGCCATCGTGAAAATCACCGTGATGGGTTGAAGTTGAGTGATAGTGGCGATAGCCGCCGTGCCGTTCGCGGCAACGATATTTCCCAGGTCGGTTTGCCGCAATCCTACGCGGCCATCAATGGGCGAAGTGATCTGGGTGTAATCGACGTTCACCTTCGCGGCATCTACGCTGCCTTGATCGACCTTGACCGTTCCCTGGTCCTGATTGATCGCGGCCTGCTGAGTGGCAACCGTCTGCTCTGGGACGGCGTGCTGCGAATAGGCCATCTGGTAGCGGTCGAGATCGATCCGCGCATTTGCAAGCAAAGCCTGATCGCGTTCCAATTGCCCTTCTGCCGAGAGAAGAGAAGCCTGGTACGGGCGCGGATCAATGACCGCCAGCAGTTGGCCCCGGTGAACCATTTGACCCTCTTTGTAGTGGATAGCCACCAATTGGCCGGCTACGCGGCTGGTTACGGTGACCGTGTAAATCGGGGTGACGGTGCCAAGAGCACTGATGTACTCGCCCATGTTGCCTTGCTGAACCGTTGCTACGGAAACGGGAATAGCAGATCCGCCAGCCCCTCGCCCTGCTTTTGCGCTGGGCTTTGGAGCTGATGTGCGCTGCGAAAGCAGATATCCGCCAGTCAGAAACAGGAGAAGCGTCGCAGCCCAGATAGCCCATCGCTTGCGCCTGTCCGGCTTCGCTGAAGAATTCGAACCTGTACTCATATTCCGTTGGCCGCCAGCTTCGAATATGAAGCTTACGGAAAAATTGCGCGACTGCCAAATGAGCTATTCGCTTCTATGCCATTCGGCGGAGGCAAAGGAGTCACCACCGCGCTGACAAATCTATTTGGTTCCGGTTCATCAGCTTGCCTGCCAAAATCGCCCGGAGCCACAACGCCCGCATTCTATTCTTCGGGCGGAGAACCCTATGTCTACTCGAGCCCAGGTCGCTGCCAATCAAGCCAACGCGCATCATTCCACCGGTCCAAAAACTGCCACCGGTAAAGCCATTTCCTGCCAGAACAATTTCCGCTACGGTTTCACTGGTGCGTTCAGAGTTCTCAGCTCCGAGAACGCAGGCGAGTTCAATCATCTCCTTCAGCAGCTAAGCGAAGAGCATCAACCCGCCACGCCAACCGAAACTCTGCTCGTGACCGGGATGGCGCAATCCTGGTGGCTGCGCACCCGCGCCTTGACGCTCCAGAACACCTGCTTCACCGATTCCGTCGACGACAAACAGCTCGCGCTCTATCTCCGCTACCAGACCACTAATGAGCGGGCCTTCCATAAAGCTCTGAACGAGCTTCTAAAGCTCAGAGCCGCAAAGCGAAAAGCAGAAATCGGCTTCGAATCGCAGCAAATGAAACAGAGCCGCGCGCGCCAGCAAGCGGAGGCGCATGCGCGCCGCCAGGAACTCCACAAATGGAGCGTTTTACTCGCTCAGGCCAAAGTCGACAACCAGGAACTGCAAAACATGAAGCTCGAGACTCCCGAACATCGCATCTTCGGCCGCGTTGAGCGCATCATCGCCGCCGAAAACGCCGCCTGACAAACCGTGGGGCGGACCCATGGGCCGGTCCCCCGAGACCCGCCCGTAACAAAACCATTGACACCGCACCCGTTCCTTTCTTAGACTCGGCCTGGAAAACTTTCATGCGCGTGCTGAATCGAATTGTGGTTGCGGCATTTCTGATTCCGTTCCGTGACGGATCCGGCGGGGGGCGTCGTGCCTGGAACAACCGTCACATTGATAGACACCGCTACTGGCATTCCTATCGTCCAACGGACCGACAGCGGTGGGGGATATACGTTCAACGGCTTGCGGCCGGGCTCGTTCAACCTGTTCGTGGAAAGCAGCGGCTTCCGGCGCTACGAGGCGAAGAATCTGGTCCTTGCGGTCAGCCAAAAGACGGTGCTGAATGTGAAGCTCGAAATTGGTGCTGTAACTTCCTCGGTCCAGGTGACCGAAGCGGCGCCGCTACTCGACACGGGCAACGCAGCCATCGGGACCACCATCTCCGGCAGCTCCACGCGCGATATTTCGCTTTACGGGCGCAGTTACTTCGGCTTGGTGTTTCTCGCCGGTGGGGTCACGGAGTCGCCCGGCTCGGGAATCACAGATAGTTATCCATCGGGAACCAATTTCATCTCAAACGGCCAGCGCAACGCAACCGCCGAAGTGCGGCTGGACGGGGCTCTTACAAGCGCGCCGGAACAGGGCGAAGGCGCCAATACGAATGTCTTTATCAGCCCTCGGTGGAAGTGATTCAGGAGTTCAAAGTCGAAAACAACAGCTTTTCGGCGGAATTCGGGAATAACGGCGGGACCGTGATTAACGTTCTCATGAAGCAGGGCGGGAACCGGTTTCACGGCAGCGGATGGTGGTTCGGCCAGCGTTCCGGGCTGGATGCAAATGACTTTTTCAGTAACGCCGCCGGCCTCCCTCGCCCTGCTCACCGGCACAACCAGTATGGCGGAACGCTGAACGGGCCTATCAAGAAAGAGAAAACTTTCTTTCTGTTTGATCTGGAACGCCTGACCGATTCCTCGCCGGTACAGATCGCGACTACTGTTCCGACCCCCGCCGAGCGCAAAGGCGATTTCTCACAGACTTATTATGCCGACGCAAACGGCAATCCGGTACCGAACATCATCTACGATCCGCTTTCCGGGCCTCCCGGTTCCCGCACGCCGTTTACGGGAAACATAATTCCGGCTTCGGAACTGAGCTCTATCGGCGCCGCGGTCGTCTCCCTCTACCCCGCTCCGAACCAACCCGGTGATCCGCTATTGCAAACGAACAATTTCCGGACGAACGTTCTGAGCGCCGTTCATGGCTATCAACTGGATGCCAAGGTGGACGACCAGTTCACCGCCAATCAGCGCTTCTCGGTGCGGTATAGCCATCTGGGCAACGATTCAACAACACGCGCTTCGGGCTGCCCAACATCTCGTATGGAGATCCATTGTTCGGAAATGTCGCCACGCTTGCCAACGGCTTCACGGCGCGGCGGATTCAGATGGTTGCGCGGGTCGAGTTTTAGAATGTGGCGTTGTGTCCCCGCCCTCCTCTTCGTCTGTGGTCTTATCCTAAACGCTGCTGAACCGCGCACGTCAGCAAGCGGCATCTCCTGGACTCATTACGTTCGCATCGCGGGACACGGCCTTCGCGACGATAACGCGGCTGCTATCGTAGCCGAATCGGAGCGCAGCAACGTATTCGGTATCGAAGTAGATAACGATGTTCCCGGCCGTTATGAAAGCCTTTCGATCCCACAGCCAAGCTCGAGGCCATCCGCAAGGCTGCCCAAGCGGCGCACCACGTCGGCAACAAAGCCTTCGTCTACATCGCCGGCCTTGAATGCATCACCGCGAATGCGGCAAATACTCCGCATTCATTTTTCAAGGACCACCGCAATTGGGTTCAGCGGAAACTGGACGGAACCCCGGCGGTTTTCGGCGGCGGGACCGCCTTTTGGATCAGGCGTGGCGACGAAGATGTCTGGGTGCCGCCTTTCGCGCCCGAATGGCGCCCGCTATATGAGCCTGGTGCGCCAGATCGCCGCAGCCGGCATTGACGGTGTCTATGTCGACATCCCTTACTGGATGACGCACTTCACTGGTTGGGAGAAGAGCTGGGCGAGTTTCGATGACTACACCGTTGCCGCATTCCGTCGGGAAACGGGCCTCGATGCGCGCCATGATATCCGTCTCGGAGATGTCTCCGACCCGCACTTCCGTCATTGGATCGACTTTCGCATCAATGCCATCACCGCGTTCATGAAAGAGATCGATTCAAACGTTAAGGCCGCAAATCCCCGCTGCGTCACCATCGCCGAAATCTATCCGGGAATCAAGTCTCAGTCCGCCCGGCTCTATTTCCCGGAGGGTGTTTCTCTTCCCGTAATCTCAGCACAAAAGGTGACGGTCACAGCTTCTCCCTTCACCATCGCCCAGATCGCGGACGTTCACCGGCGAGCTACACGTCTTTCTGGACAATTTCGCGGGAATACAGGCAAAGCGCAACGCGCGCCCTTCCATCGAGAGCGGCGCCGTTGTAAGCTTCCCGGCGAGCGCCGGTTCTCACGTGCGGATCCTTCCGTTTCTCGGAACTATTTCCGATGTTCCCGTAGAACGGGTAAACGGTAAACTCGTGGCAAAGATTCCGCCTTTTGAACGGGCGCTCGTCGTATGGTGCGAATGAGATTGGCGTCGTGAATGGACGCACTGCGCGCTTTGACAGCTACCTTTCCGGAGCACCTGCTGCTCGAAGTCAGACCAGCGCTTTCTGCCTCCACTCGATGATAAGGTTATCGATCGGGTTGCCCTCTACGCGGACCGAGAGCGATTTTATCTCGTTAGCTTGGTAGCTTTCGTGAACCGCGCTGAGTGGAAGCACCTTTCCTTGCGGGCCGACGGAGTTCAGCAGCCAGACCGGGCGCGGTGCGATGGTTGCGCAAATCTGAGGCAAATCGAATTTCCGCAAAAAACCGAACGCAATAGCCGAAAGCGGCAGTTGGTAGTCCCTCGATGCGACTACACATTCAAAATCGATCAGCGCGCCTTCCAACATCAGCGACCTGACGCGTTGATCGAGAGCTGCGCCAAATAGAGTTGCCAAACCCGTTGGCCCTGATCCGAACACTCCCATCCGTGTGCGGTCGACATCATTGCGGCTCTCCAGATAATCCAAACACCGAAGAAGATCCCATGTCTGCTGGCCGATAATCGGCATCCCGGCGCTCAGATTCACGATTGAGTAGGCAAGCTCAACTCCGTAACCGTAGAACAGTGGTCCCGCCGATGGAAGGCGAGGCCGGGTTACTCCGCACGTTCGAAGATCAACCGAACAGATCGAAACGCCGGCGTCAATGAGCCGTTTGACGAGCGGCCAGTTGTCAAACAAGTGATCTCTTCCTTGCTCCCGAATCATTAGAACGACGGGCGTCTTCGAGCTTCCCCGTGCGGCTTTAAGAAAAAAACCTGGTACGCGGATATCGGGCTCCGACCGAAATTCGATTTCCTCTATCACGACGTTGCGGTCCGTTTTGCTGGAAAACCGAATCGCCTGGATCGGAGTTAATTCGGCAGGAAGAGCGAGAACTTCTCGAAGACTCTGCTTAACCTGATCCTTCCTTGTATTCGGCGTGGCGGCACGAAGCCGGTCGAAGTTCACTTGAAATGCGGCGCGCCCACCAATCGATGTCAACACCTGGCCGGTGGGCGTGCACCAGAGAGTCGATTCCCGCGCATTGTCAAACTCCGCCTCCTCCGTTTCCGCCTGCCCGTTAGGAAACCATCTGCCGAACCATCGGTAAGTCGCGCCGCGCTGAAAGTAATCGTAATCGTGAGGAAGGGTCGAACTGAAGAGCGCAACTTTATCTCGAGCGCCGCACGTGTCGTATACGCTCGTCAGTTCATCAAAGATCTCTTCAGTCCCTTGCACATAATGCGGGGAGTACGTCGTGCCTGTGTCGATCGGCGTGTAGCAGATCATTATTGGCTTTGGCGCAAAGGCGCACAAGAGATCCCCGCGATCGAGAGGAATCTTTAGGCTTCCGATAAGATTCTGTTCCGCATCGGCGAAAGCCCCGGGCGGTTTGTAATCGGCGCCCGCCAGATTTTCCGTGTGCCCCTCTACTACCACCGCAGCACTGATCCGCGGTTCCAGCGCACAAAGAAACATGGTCTGTGTGCCGCCGCCCGAATGCCCGCAGCAGCCGACCCGTTTCGCATCGATTTCAGGCCGGCTTAAAAGATAGTCGAGCGCTCGAATGCCATCCCAGACTTCGAACTGCGTCGTTGTCGACCCGATCAGCAGCGCGGGCCACCCAAATCGATCATGTTCTCCGGTTGGCCCATAGAGAGAGTGGCCCGTCGTGGGATCGATATATTGAAAACGTTCACCCTGGCCTGGCGGGTCCCAAGTCAGCACTGCGTATCCTCGCCGGGCTAGGTTTTGAAATACCAATTGATAATTTCGATATGCTTTCCCATCCGGTGTGTGGCCAATTGGAGCAAGTATTCCGGGGAAAGGTCTCTTCCCGGACTTCGGAACATATAAATGGGCAGTTACATAGAACTCTGGTTGGCTCTCAAAAATGACTTTTTCAATTCGATAGCTATCGCGGTCAATAACGCCTGTTGTGGTGGCATTCAGCGGAGTTTTTTCAAGCTGCCCGCCAATGAGCTCCCATACTCTTCGGCGAATGAACAAGGTGCGCTGCTTTACCTGTGCGATAGACCTGACTGCAGCCAGATCGGCCTTCCGCCTGGCGCGCGCCGCGTTCACGTTCACAATCAGGTGATTGGGCAAATCGTTCCAGTAGTCGCGTTTGATGTCACCCTGCGAAACCGGATAGCCTTCCCCCTGCCGCGCCGGAGCTTTATCAGAAATACCGGCAGCCAACACTATTGAGCTTGCCTGGATAAATTCACGCCTGGATTTCATCTTGTGGTGGTTAATCCTGGGCAAGTCTATCACCAGGCCGCGACACTACTTCGGAACTTATCAGCCTCGTCCAGGTAACACTTCCTTGCCCGTTCAGTCCCACTCTTTGTGAGTAGCGCAAAGGCACCCGCAGTGCCAGGGAATCGGCAGCTCAAAGGCCCGTTTTCACCTCTGGTCAGGCTCTACAGGACATGCGGACCTGGTGTAATCAGCGGTGCGGCCAACGATGATCCGTCGTGCATCATCACGTATTCCATTGCCGGGGCTGCGTTCGGGTACCTGACGCTGTGGACCTCGCTTTTCACTTTCCCTTTGCTTGCTGCGGTCCAGCTTATGTGCTCGCGCCTCGGGTTGGTTACAAAACGCGGCCTGGCGCGGGACGTGCGGCTGAGTTATCCCAAGTGGGTGCTGTTTTCCATCTGCAGCATGCTGCTGGTGGCGAACACAATCACCATTGCCGCGGACCTGGGAGGCATGGCGGAGGTCACGCAAATGATCACCGGCATCTCCTCCTATATCTGGGACACAGCCTACGCGTTCGTCATCGTCGCTCTGCTTTTTTGCTTCCCTTACCGAATCTTGCAAAATGTCTTCAAATGGCTGTGCCTGGTACTGCTTGTTTACATTGCAAGTGGATTTCTTGCCCGGCCTGATTGGAAAACCGCCCTTCTGCATACGGCGATTCCTTCTTTCGTTTGGTCACGCCAATACCTTTCCATATTGGTTGCCATCATCGGAGCGACTATGTCGCCCTATTTCTTGTTCTGGCAGGTGTCGCAAGAGGTCGAAACCGAATACTGCCGGCGCAGGCGCATTCTCAATATCCCAAACCATCCTTCCGACCGTCGCCTTGAGCGCTCGAAAACGGACGTGCTCACGGGATCATTTATATCTAAGCTGATCACCTACTTCATTACGCTCACCGCGGCTGCCACTCTCTTTGTCCACGGGAAAACCAACATCGCGACGGCGCGGGAAGCTGCAAGCGCGTTGGCGCCCATCGCGGGAGCTGCTGCTTCAGGGCTATTTGCGATTGGCATTATCGGGACAGGCCTTCTGGCGATTCCGACGCTCGCTGGTTCCAGTGCCTATGCCATCTCGGAAGCCTTCCGCTGGAGAGCCTCGCTGGAGGCGAAGGTCAGCATTGCACCGAGGTTTTATGCTGTGCTGGCCGCCTCGGCCTTTATCGGCCTGGCACTTCTCCATTCGGGTCTGAATGCTATTCAGATGCTGTTCTGGGCATCAGTGTTCAACGGACTGCTCGCACCGCCCAGCATTGCGCTCGTGATCCTGCTCACGCGGAACCCCGCGATCATGGGAGACCGCGTGAACACGCCCTGGATGAACTGGTGCGGATGGATCATCTTCTTCCTGACAGCCGCCGCGGCGATCGCAATGATCATTAGCTTCTTGCGCTAGTCAAAACGTCTCAGACCTGGGAGTACGAAGTAGGATTCAGAATCAGATTCGAGATGTTCGAAACGATCGCCTCAAAGTTGAATCGCGGCGAGCTGCTCAGTTTTTTCCAGTCCGGATCGGAGCCGAATGCTTTCCACTTTGCATTCAGTTCCGAGAGATCGGGAAAGCTGAGCATATAAGTGAGATTCGGCAGACGCGGGCCGACCAGCGTATCTCCGTAAAACACGTCCCAAAAGCCTGCCTTCCGGAAGATCTCGAATTCACCGCTGTGGAACATCTCCACCTTCACGCGATGGTCGTGATTGGTGGGACTTTCGTACGTGCGAAGCTGAAACACGCGAGATCCGTGTTGCGCCGTCACGGGCGGCACGGTCAAATTCGGATGGCCTTCGAAGGCAATCATCAGCGAACTCTGCAGGCGTTCAAACGGCGGCTCTTTTGCGGGCGCTCTCAAGAAGGCAGCTCCGGCTTTCTGGTATTCCTGGTCCTGATTCAGGCGAGACTCCGCGTTCACCAGCGTGTCGAGAGATGTGCTGGGCAGCAGAACATATAATGCGGGTGTTTCCGGCCCGAGATAGAGATCGAACGCGCCCACAGGCTTGATGTTCAGCCGGTTCAATGCCGGAATGAGCGCCTCCTCGACAAAGCTGTTCGTCAGCTTCTGTTGAGGACCCGAGACAAGATGATACCGGCGAAGCTCATAATACTCCCGGTTTCCGGCCCTCGAATTCGGCTCCTGTGCCTTCAGCCCGACCGCAGCCGAAGCGGCAAGTGTCGAAGATAAAAAGCGCCTTCTATCCAAGATGATCCTCCCAAAAAGAATTCAACTTGCATTCTACTCACAAACGCGGCCGCACTTGATAGAGAAGCAGGTACACTACTACACCCGTTACACTCACATACAACCAGATGGGCAGAGTCCATCTCGCGATCGCCCGGTGCTTTGCAAATTTGCCTTTCTGAGCGCGCGTGAGTGTGATAACCGCCAGAAATGGCACTGCCGCGGCGAGGACAGTATGGGTTCCCAGTATCCAAAGGTAAATGGTACGCACCCAGCCCGGCTTGTCGAATCGGACGGACCCGACGTTGTAGTGGTAGAACAGATAGCACACCAGGAACACGCACGATACGATGAATGCACTCCACATCACCTTGTGATGCGCACCTATCCTTCGCTGTCGTATGAGCCTGTAGCCGATAATCAGCAGAACGGCCGCGGCGCCGTTCAGTATCGCGTCGACGACCGGCAGATCGTGCACGTTCAGGAACGCGAGGATCATCACGAACGCGCCCGGCGCAGAGCGGACAGGTCCTTCAATAACGCCGGAATACCGTCTTTGTCGTATGTCGAGTAATAGCCGCGAATATTCCCGCGCTTATCCACCAGGGCGAATTTCGTACTATGCTCGATCTTGCCCAGAACATCTCCAACGTGAAACGTCTGATAGGCCAGCAAATGCACGGTCTCTGGAGTGCCCGTTAGAAAGGTCCATTGATCAGTTGGCGCTCCGTATCGGTGGGCGAAAGCGTTCAACACCGGAGGCGTATCGCGCGCCGGATCCACCGATATGGATAGCAGCCGGACGTCCTTCTTGCCTTCTAGCGATCTCTCAACCGAACGCATTCGAGAGCTCATGAATGGGCACGCCGCGGGACAGTTCGTGTAGATAAAGTCCGCTATCCATACCTTGCCAGCCAGTTCTTTGCTATCGAATCGACGACCCCGCGAATCAGTCATTGAGAACGCAGGAACAGTTCCGTAATTGGGAAGTTTGCTGGCCGGGTTGGTACAGGCTACTGAAAGCAGAAGGACCGGAAGGGAAAACGCGCCGAGAATTCTATATATTCTGCTCACAGCCGGACAGGATCAAGGACCATGAGCGCGTACAAGACCGGAAGATATACGACGGAAGTGAGCAGCACCTTGCGCGCGCGCAACTTCGTGCGGTCCAGCGAAACCCGAACGCCGGAGTACAGGAACCACAGACCCATCGCGAGAGCGCCGACGAGGTACACCGTTCCCGTCATACCCATCCACTTCGGCAGCAGGCTGATGGGAATCAACAGAACCGAGTAGAGCAGAATCTGGCGCGCGGTGGATTCACCGTCCGGCTCTACCACGGGCAACATCTGGATGCCGGCCCGAGAATAGTCTTCGCGGTACATCCAGGCGATGGCGTAGAAGTGCGGAAACTGCCATAGGAACAAGATGGCAGCAAGAACCCAGGCCTCAGGCGTCAGTTTGTCTGCCGCGCCTGCAAAGCCGATTAGCGGCGGCATCGCGCCAGGTACGGCCCCAATTGTTGTTGACCACCAGGTCTTCTGTTTCAGTGGCGTGTACAAGAACAGGTACATGAAGAGCGTCGCCAGGCACAGGCCGGATGCAAGCCAATTCACTCCACATCCAAGTTCAAGCCCGCCAATGATCGCCAGGGCGATACCGAACCACAATGCCTGGTTGGGCGTGAGGCGACCGGATGGTAGCGGCCGCATCTGCGTTCGGCGCATTTTCCGGTCGGCTTCGCGCTCGTACCATTGGTTCAGCGCTGCGGTGCCGGACGCTACCAATCCCGTGCCAAGGAGAGTGTTTATCACTTTCCAGACGTGCCATGCGCCCGAATGTCCGAAATAGTAGCCAATCGCCGCGCTCATTACGATGAGCCACGTGATTCGAGGTTTGGTGAGCTCTATGTAGTTCTTCACTCTAGGTGGCTCAAAACAGGAGGGTCTTCGATCGATTTTGCGTATATAGCCCGTGGCCCGGTCCTCTGACGTCAACACTCACAGTGTACTCCTTCTCGTTTGACAAGAAAGATTATTTAACAGCGGGGGACAATTGGGCTTTTGGTCTAATGACTCTGTATGGCATCGCATCTTGTACCCATCACCATCGCGCATGGCGACGGCATCGGCCCCGAAATCATGGCTGCATCGCTCCACATCATAGAGGCGGCTGGGGCGCGGATCGAACCAGAGACAATCGAGATCGGCGAAAAAGTGTACTTGCGAGGTGTCGATTCGGGTATCGAACCCAGCGCGTGGGAGTCGCTCCGGCGCACCAAGATCTTCTTCAAGGCTCCCATCACCACTCCGCAGGGTGGAGGATTCAAGTCTCTCAACGTCACCACCCGCAAGACACTGGGTCTGTATGCGAATGTTCGCCCCTGTGTGTCGTACCATCCCTACGTACAAACAAAGCACCCCGGCATGGACGTCGTCATCGTCCGTGAGAACGAAGAAGACCTATACGCCGGTATCGAGCACCGGCAAACGGATGAGGTGTACCAGTGCCTCAAGCTGATCAGCCGCCCGGGCTCAGAGAAAATCGTGCGCTACGCGTTCGAGTATGCGCGCCGCAATAACCGCAAAAAGGTGACTTGCTTCAGCAAGGACAATATCATGAAATTCACTGATGGCCTGTTCCATAAGGTCTTCGATGAAATCGGCGCGGAATACCCCGAATTCGAAAAAGAGCATTGGATCGTCGACATCGGGGCGGCGAAAATGGCGGACACACCGGAAGTGTTCGACGTGATTGTCATGGAGAACCTGTACGGTGACATTTTGTCCGATGTGGCTGCCCAGATCGCCGGCTCCGTTGGCTTAGCCGGGTCTGCCAATATCGGCGATCATTGCGCCATGTTTGAAGCCATTCATGGCTCCGCGCCTCGCCGCGCCGGTCAAAACCTGGCAAATCCATCGGGCTTGCTGCTTGGCGGCATTCTGATGCTGGTTCATATCGGGCAGCCGGATGTTGCCGAACGCGTTCATAACGCGTGGCTCCGGACCATTGAAGACGGCATTCATACCTACGATATTTATAAGCAGGGCATCAGCAAGCAGAAGGTAGGTACGAAGGAGTTCGCGGACGCCGTGGTCGCGCGGCTCGGACAAACGCCAGAGCACCTCAAGCCGGCGGTTTACTCAAAGGCTCCTGAACAAAACGTGGAGCACAGGGTTGGCGAGACCAAGCGCGCGAATAAGCAGCTTGTCGGTGTAGACATTTTTCTGCAGTGGAATGAAAGGAATCCTCTGGAATTCGGCAAGCGGCTGGAGCAGTTTAATGGCGGCGGCATCAAGTTGAAGTCACTCAGCAATCGCGGCGTGAAGGTTTATCCCGATGGCTTCGACGAAACATTTTGTACCGATCACTGGCGTGCCGGCTTCATGGCCGAACAGGACAATGGGCCCGTAACCCACGAACAGATTGTCGATCTGCTCAATCGCATACAGAAAGAGGGGCTTGATTTCATTAAGATTGAAAACTTATATACATTCGATGGACAGAAGGGCTTTGCTGCTTCCTAAGTTGAACCAGATTCGATGACCGATCATCAAACCGCCGCCGGCAGGCCGCTGGTCGGCGTGGTCATGGGCAGCAAGTCCGATTGGGAAACCATGCAGCGGACAGCTGAGATGCTGGCGAAGCTCGGCATCCCCCATGAATGCCGCATCGTCTCCGCTCACCGCACTCCCGATTGGATGAGCGAGTACGCCAAAACTGCAGTGAGTCGCGGATTGGAACTCATCATCGCGGCAGCAGGAGGCGCCGCCCATCTGCCCGGCATGGTTGCCGCTCATACGCCGCTTCCGGTACTGGGCGTGCCCATCAAAAGCAGTGTTCTGAACGGCATCGATTCCCTGCTCTCCATTGTGCAGATGCCCGCCGGCATTCCGGTAGCAACGCTGGCAATAGGCAACGCAGGAGCGACGAACGCGGCACTGCTGGCCGCCAGCATTTTAGGCAATAAATACCCCGAGATCCGCGCCCGCCTGGAAGCATGGCGAAAACAGCAGACGCAATCGGTGCTCGAGGACCGCCTTCCGTGACTCGCGCGCGGGATGCGTGTCCCATTCTGCCAGGGAGCGCCGTCGGCGTGCTTGGCAGCGGGCAACTAGGGCGCATGTTTGCGATGGCTGCACGCCGCATGGGCTACCGCGTCCATACCCTGTCGCCGGATGAGGACACGCCTACGGGCCAAGTAGCAGACGTAGAAATCAACGCGCCGTACGATGATCTGGACGCAATCTGCAAATTCGCCCAGGGCGTGTCGGTTGTGACGTTTGAATTCGAGAATGTTCCGGCCGAAACCGCGGCAGCAGCAGCCCGGTGTGCGCCGGTCCGCCCCAGCGGCGACATTCTGCACACCACGCAAAATCGCCTTCGCGAGAAGACATTTCTGTCAAATGCCGGGCTCCCCGTCACCGCGTTTCGGCGCATCACGAGCCTCGCGGAACTGGCTTGCGCGGCCGCTGAGATAGGCCTTCCAGCTATTCTCAAAACTGCCGGATTTGGGTACGACGGCAAGGGACAATATCGAATTCATTCTCCGGCGGATTTCGAGAATGCCTGGCGCGCGGTTGGAGAACGTGAAGCCGTGCTTGAAGCGTTTGTCGATTTTAATTGCGAGATCTCCGTAGTCGCGGCACGCAGTGTGAACGGACAATTTGTGCACTATGGCGCTATCGAAAACCGGCACCGTAGCGGCATCCTGGATACCTCAATTGCTCCGGGCCGCGTTCCCGAGCGTGTTGCCGCTGAAGCCGTCGAGATCGCCAGGACCATTCTCGAAAAGCTGGAGGTTGTCGGCGTGCTCTGCGTCGAGTTCTTTGTCTGCCAGAACGGCCGGATATTGGTGAATGAGCTGGCCCCGCGGCCGCATAACTCGGGCCACTTCACATTTGACGCGAATGTCACCAGCCAGTTTGAACAGCAATTGCGCGCCGTCTGCGGGTTGCCGCTAGGATCGGTTACACAACTAACTCCGGCAGCGATGGCGAACCTGTTGGGCGACCTCTGGGAGAATGGCGAACCGGAATGGGACGCCGCCACTGCCGTACCTGACGTAAAGCTGCATCTCTATGGGAAATCGAGCGCTCGTCCGGGCAGGAAAATGGGTCACCTGACGGCGCTGGCGCCAACCACGGACCAGGCGCTAGCTGACGTTGAAAAGGCGCGCGGTCTGTTGTCCCGCTAAACTGAAACTTAACCTGCGACTGCGATGAGAATCTGCTACTTCGACGCGTTTTCCGGAATCAGCGGCGATATGACTGTAGGCTCGCTGCTTGACGCCGGTGCTGACTGGAAAGCGCTTGAGTGGAGTCTTCGCAGTCTGGACTTAGGCGCATCGTTCCGCGTGGAAAAAACCAAACGGAAAGGCATCGCGGCATCCAAGTTTACGGTTGAGAGTTCCGACCAGGCGAAGCATCGGCATCTTCCGCATATCGAGAAGATCATTCTCGCGGGAGACTTGTCGCAAAAGGCGCGGACAAATGCGTTGGCGGTATTCCAGGTTCTCGGGAAAGCCGAAGCCAAGTCGCACGATCTTCCCATTGAGAAGGTTCATTTTCACGAAGTCGGAGCGGTCGATTCCATTTGCGACATCGTGGGTGCGTGCGCGGCCCTCGATCTGCTCGGGGTTGAAGAAGTACACAGTTCGCGCGTAAACGTGGGAAGCGGGACGGTGAACACGCAGCATGGCATTCTGCCGGTGCCCACGCCCGCAACCGCAGAGCTGCTGAAAGAGAAGCCGGTTTATTCGGCCGGACCTGAAACAGAACTGACGACGCCCACTGGAGCTGCGCTTCTGGCTGCACTGGCCACTGGTTTCGGCCCACTGCCTCCGTTGCGGGTGACCTCGCAGGGCTTCGGGGCCGGCGACAAAGACTTCGCTACGCAAGCCAACGTGCTGCGCGTTTTAATTGGCGAGCGGATTCAAGCATCGGAGAGCACGACTGTCGCGGTGATTGAGGCAAATATAGACGATTCGACTCCGCAGATTCTGGGCTACGCGATGGAGCGGCTCTTTGATGCAGGCGCTCTGGACGTGAGCCTGACGCCGATTTTGATGAAGAAGAACCGCCCCGGTACACTGATCCGCATTGTCGCGAGTCCCGAAATGACGGAGCAACTTGCGGAAATTGTCTTCGCCGAAACGACAACGCTGGGGCTGCGCATTCATCAGGCGGAGAGGCGTGTGCTGGCGCGCGATATCGCTGAAGTCGTGACTTCTTTCGGCCCGGTACGTGTCAAGTACAGCCAGCACGGCAGTTTCGCTCCCGAGTACGAGGATTGCCGCAAACTCGCCGCGCAAAAAAATGTCCCCTTGCGCACCGTGATGGCAGAAGCGGAACAGGCCTTCCGCGCGCAGCGGAATTCGTAAACACAGGAAATGAGTAACGGTAAGTACTATCTCACTACGCCCATTTACTACGTCAATGCGGCGCCCCACATCGGTCACGCTTACACCACCATCGCGGCTGAGGCAATTGCTCGCTTTAAGCGAATGCAGGGGTACGATGTGGTCCTCACGACGGGCACCGACGAGCACGGAACGAAAGTAGAACGCGCCGCCCGCGCCCAGGAGAAGACCCCCGATGAATTCGTCGAGGTCATTTCCAGTGAGTTCCGTGCGGAGTGGCGGAAGCTCCATCTGCAAATCGATCGTTTTCAGCGCACAACCGCCCCGAACCATGCCAAGCTCGTCAACGCTTTATTCAACGCGTGCAACAAGAACGGCTACATTTATAAAGGCACTTACACGGGTCTGTACGCGGTTGTCAGCGAGTCGTTTGTAAACGATGCCAAGCCAGGCGATGTCGATCCGGAAACCGGCAAGCCATACGAAGAGGTTACGGAAGAGAACTACTTCTTCAAGCTGTCGGAATTCACGGAGCCGCTCCTGAAATTCTATGAAGTGAATCCGGATTTTATTCAGCCCGAGATACGCCGCAACGAGGTGCTGGCGTTCGTGAAGCAGGGTCTTTCGGACCTGTCCATCACGCGTACGAGCATCAAATGGGGCGTACCTGTCGAAGCCGACCCCTTGCACGTTTTTTACGTCTGGTTTGACGCGCTGATTGCCTACATCAGCGCCGTCGAGGGCGAAGGCCTTTGGCCCGCCGATCTGCACCTGATCGGAAAAGAAATTCTCCGCTTCCATGCTGTTTACTGGCCGGCCTTTCTCATGGCGGCGGGATGGGCTTTGCCGAAGCGTATCTTCGCGCACGGCTGGCTGTTGTTTGAGAACGACAAGATGAGCAAGTCGCGCGGCAATATCGTTCGCCCCTCGCCGATCGAACAGGTGATGGGTGTCGATGCTCTGCGCTATTTTCTGCTGCGCGAAATCGTGTTTGGGCAGGACGGCAGCTTCAGCTACGACGCTCTGGTTGGGCGCTACAACTCCGATCTCGCGAACGGTCTTGGCAATCTCGCCAGCCGCACTCTGAGCATGATCCAGCAGTATCGCGGCGGCGTAATTCCCGGCCGTCTCGCTGATGACGATTTCCCGGCCGAAGCCGATGAGACCGCGGCCGATGTTTGGGAAGCTTACGACCGCTTGGAATTTTCGCGCGCTCTGGAAAAAATCTGGTGGCTGATCGGACGGCTGGACAAGCTGATCGTTCAATACGCACCTTGGAAGCTAGCCAAAAGCGAGGACCCCCAAGCAAAAGAGCAGCTCGACCGAATCCTTTATAGCGCGTTGGCTGGACTGCACATCATCTGCAGACTCGTCGAGCCCGTGCTCCCGCATTCGGCCAATCTGATATGGCAACAGCTCGGATATTCCGAGCCAATCAGTTCCGGGCTTCCACGCTGGGGAACTTTCGAGCTGCCAAGGCATATCGGCGACATCACCGCGGTCTTTCCACGCCTCGATCTCAAACCCGCCATTCAGAAAATGCAGGAACTAGAAGAAGTCGAAAAGAATCGCCAGGCCGCGCTGCTCGGCAAGAAGCCAGAGCCCGCCCAGTCCCCGGCGGCCGAGAACCTGATTTCGATCGACGATTTTGCCAAAGTCGATCTGCGCGTCGGCGAGGTCAAATCGGCTGAAGCGGTAAAAGGCGCGGATAAACTGCTCCACCTCAAGATCGATATCGGCGAACCCGAACCGCGCAGCATTGTTGCAGGAATAGCGCTCGCCTACAAGCCTGAGCAGCTCATCGGGCGCAAGGTGGTTATTGTCGCGAATCTACAGCCGCGCAAACTGCGCGGACTAACATCGCAAGGCATGATCGTCGCCGCCACTACGGACGCAGGTCTTCCGGTCCTGACCGGGTTCCAGGAAGACATTGCGGTTGGAGCCCGGCTGAAGTAGGCCGCGTGGACCTCGCCGATTCTCATTGCCATCTCGACGACGCGCAGTTCGATGAGGATAGAACCGCCGTCATTGAGCGCGCGCGTGAAACCGGACTGAAGTTCATGCTGGCCATCGGCACGGGCCATGGACCTCCCGATCTTGAAGCAGCCGTTCGGCTCGCCGAAGCGCATTCCTTTGTATTTGCCACGGTGGGCGTCCATCCGAACGATGCTCCGAAGATCCAAGAAAGCACTTTCGAAGATCTGGAGCACCTGCTCCGGCATGAGAAAGTCAAAGCGGTGGGCGAGATCGGACTGGACTATCACTGGGGAGTGCCGAAAGAGGCGCAGGTTCCGGTATTCGTCCGGCAGCTCGAAATCGCGGCGGCCGCGCGGATGCCGGTGATCATTCACACGCGCGATGCCTGGGCGGATACGCTTCAGGTTTTACGCGAACACTGGGCGCCAAACCGACCTGCCGTGCATCATGCACTGCTTCACCGGAAATGCGGAACAGGCGCGCGAATGCCTCGATCTCGGTTTCTATCTCGCATTCGGCGGCGTGGCCACCTTCCCGAAGGCTGCCGAGGTTCGCGAAGCTGCGCGAATCACGCCGCGCGGCCGCCTGCTGCTGGAGACCGATTCGCCTTATCTGGCGCCCGTTCCCTACCGCGGCAAGCGCAACGAGCCCGGCTTTATCATCCATACGGCAAAGGCAATCGCCACGGTCCGCGACGTTCCTGTTGAGCAGTTAGCGTCCGAGACGACAGAAAATTTCGAAAGGGTCTTCCAGCTTCACAAGCTACACTGAGGAAGCCCGCTGGAAAACCTATGTTCAGCAGAATTCGGCAATCGATCACAGCCCGCGAGGCCTTTGAAATCGTTGAGCCGGATCTGGAAGCAGTAGAGCGCGAGATTAGCATCGAATCGGTTGCCTCGGCGGAGGCAATCACCGCGATTAATCAGTATTTGCAGGCCGGCGGCGGCAAACGGCTGCGCCCTGCTCTGCTCTTGTTGTGCAATCGCCTGTTCGGTCCATCGACGGATTGCGCCCGGCGTCTCGCCGCAGTAGTCGAGATGATTCACACCGCAACCTTGGTCCACGACGACGTCATCGATGTCGCCAAAACTCGCCGCGGGCGGCCGTCCACCAATGTTGTCTGGGGTAATCATATTTCCGTACTGGCCGGCGATTGGTTGTACATGCAAGCCTTCCAGGTGGCGCTGCGCGAGCGCAATTTCCACATTCTGGACATTTTGATTTCACTGACACAGATGATGGTGGAAGGCGAGTTACTGCAATTGGAACGCTTGCGCCGGATCGATGTCAGCGAGGCTGATTATATGGAGTTGGTGGATCGCAAGACAGCCAGCCTGTTCTCCGCCTGCGCAACACTGGGCGCGGCTGCGGCCGCAGCGGACGAATCCGCGGAATCGAAGCTGGGCGATTTCGCCTGGAACCTTGGCATGGCATTCCAGTTGGTAGACGATATCCTCGATTTCACGTCGACCGAGAAGGTTCTTGGTAAACCCGCCGGCAATGATCTGCGCGAAGGAAAAATCACCCTGCCCATGATCTACGCGCTGGAGCAAGCGTCAGCGGATGAGCGGCGCGCCGTAGAGGCGGTGATTGGCGAAGGCAATTATGAGCAGATACCGTTCATGCACATTCTGCGCATATTGGAGCATCACGGGGCAGTTACGCGCGCCTATGATCGCGCGCACACATTTACCGAGAAGTCTCGCCTTATCATTGCCGGTTTCGAAGAGAGCCCGGCGCAGCGAGCGCTGCAGGCGATCGTGGATCTCGTTACGGAGCGAAGTTCGTAAGGGCGCTTAGACTTTCTGTTTTAATGCCGCCTGGCTGTTCTTATTCTTTGCCATTCCAGAGACAACCTGGGCGTGATTTACGGCTGCGGTCAGGGAAACGCCTCCGATACTGTTTCCGATGAGCGTCGGAAGCATGTAGCCCCACGCAACTGCGCCCCAACTCTTCACTCCCACCATGACGAGAAAGAGCACTTCGACGGACCCGGCGATGATATGCGTCAGACCTGCCAATCCGACGATATAGGTGAGGATGATGATGATAATTGCTTTGCCGGAATCAACCGCGGCCAGCATCCAGACCACCATGGCGATCAGCCAGCCCGCGAAGATGCCTCTCAGCACGGCGGCCCCGAATGTCACGTTGGCTGCCTCCTTGGCGAGTTGCAGCATCGAGTGCTGAACTTGCGAGCTAAACATAGGAGTGTTGGCCACGACCCAGGCGAAAATGTGCGCGCCTACTAAATTCGCGATAAGGACCACAATCCAGAGCTTCGCGACCAACAGCAGCGTATGCAGATTTCGCCTGGCCAGCAGTGGAATGATGGCGGTCAGCGTGTTTTCAGTGAAGAGCTGCTGCCGGCCGATGATAACGATGAGAAATCCAAGTGGGTACCCGAGCCGGGCCACCAGCGGCCGCCACGGCTCATCGGGCAGGTACGCGTGAAACAGCGCCATGGCGACAAGCGAAAAGCCCATCGACAGGCCAGCCGCCAATCCAGACCACGCCAGAGCCCCAACCGGACGAATGAGTTCCTCTTCACCGTCGTAACGAATCGCCTCATGGACAACCAGAGCGCTGACCGAAGTGCGATCTTCCGCTTCCTGTTGTTGCTTCTCGGTTAACTCGGGGGCAATGATGTCGTCTTGGGGCGGTTCGGTCTTGGGCGGCATGCTCTCTTACATAGAGGCGCTAAACCAGTTTTTGTTTTCTAAGGGGCAGCTCGCGGATACGCTTGCCGGTTGCGGCGAACACGGCGTTACAAATGGCTGGAGCGGTAGGTGGAACTCCGGGCTCTCCGGCGCCGGTCGGAAGTCCGCCTCTTTCCACAATGTGAACATGCGTTTCATACGGCGCTTCGTTGATCCGCGCCACAGGATACGTATCGAAATTGCCCTGCTGAACGCGGCCATCCGCCGCGGTGATTTCGCCCAGCAGCGCGACACTGGTCCCGAACACGGCCGCGCCTTCAAACTGGGATTTAACGCGATCCGGATTAATGGCGCTTCCGCAATCTACCGCAATATCGACCCGCGGAATTCGCAGTTTTCCTTGCGCATCTACTTCGACCTCGACCACAGCCGCAACATACGTCAAGAAACTTCGATGGGCTGCAAAGCCCCAGGCATGGCCCGGTCCAGACTTTTTGTTCGCCCACCCAGATTTCTCGGCGGCAACTTCCACCACTCGCTTTAACCGGCCTGTGTCGAGTGGATAAGCGGCCAGCGGCTTCCCGTAATTTGTGTATTTCGCGTTCTGGTCTCCGAAATCGATCTTGCGCGGCGTCCCCAAAGCGGCGAGCCAGTATTCTACCGGGTCTTGCTCCGCAGTATGCGCCAGTTCATCGATGAATGATTGAATACCGAAGGCGTGATAGATGTTTGCGACCGAACGAAGCCAACCGATCCGCAAATGCGCTTGCGCGGGACCATTTTCGGCGCGAAGGTTGGCGATATCGAACGGAATATCGATCCATCCCTGCGATAACTCTCCAGCGCCGCCGTAGGTTTCTTTATCGTCAAAGGTGGACCCGATCGGCGGGAAGACAGTACGCTGGAGCCATGCTACCGGCTTGCCTGAGCTGTCGAGTCCGGCCTTGAAATACATGGCCGAGGTCGAATGATAGTAGTCGAAATGGATATCCTCCTCGCGCGTCCAGGAGATCTTGACCGGCTTGCCTATTTTTTTCGAGAGTATCGCGGCTTCCGCCACGTAATCGGGCTTTGATTTGCGGCCGAATGCGCCGCCGAGCAAAGTGACGTGACAGGTGACATCCTGGGGCTTAATTCCGAGCGCTTTGGAAACGGTTTCCTGGACCTGCTGCGGATCCTGTGTCGCGGTCCAGGTCTCGACCTTTCCATCTCGATAGTGCGCCAGTGCGGCCGGCGGTTCCATGGGCGCATGAGCCAGCAGTGGCGTGTAGTAAGTCGCTTCGATGATCCTGGCGGCATTGCCGAAGGCCGTATCGACATCGCCAACGCTCCGGACTACTTTCTGCGGCTTGTGGGCGGATTCGATGAGGGATCGCTTGTAGGTTTCCGATTGATAGATAGCATTTGCGCCGTATTCCCAATCGATCTTCAGCTTTTTACGACCCTGCGACGCAGCCCAGGTGTTGTCCGCAATGACCGCGACCCCACCCAGCGCCTGAAAACCGTAGGGCGGCTGCGCGCCTTCAATCACAAGGGTTTGCTGCACGCCCCCGACTTTGCGCGCCTGAGTGTCATCGAAGCTCTTGAGTTTCCCACCGAGCACAGGCGGGCGCTCAATCGAGGCATACACCATCCCCGGCACGCGTGCATCGAAGCCATAGACCGCAGCACCGGTGCAGATGTCTTTCAAATCGACGATGGGAACGCCTTTCCCGATATAACGGAACTGTTCCGGCGTCTTGAGCTGAACTTCGTTCTTAGCCGGAATGGGCTGTTTCGCGGCGGCAGTAACCAGCTCGCCAAAACCCAGCTTTCTGCCGGTAGCGGCATGGATCACCGCATGATTGCTGGCGCGGCATTCCTCCGGAGATACGTTCCATTGGGCGGCAGCGGTTCGCTCCAGCATCAGGCGTGCCGTGGCGCCGGTCTCGCGCATGATGCCGTAAAAATCGCGGATCGACTGCGAGCCGTCAGTATCCTGTGAGCCGTACTTCTTGTCGCCAATGGCTTGTTCGACCCGAACGCGGCTCCAATCGGCTTCGAGTTCGTCCGCCACCACCATGGGAAGCGAAGTGCGAATACCGGTCCCCATTTCGGATCGGTGCGCGACGATGACGACAGACCCATCCGTATCGAGGCCCAGATAGACGCTCGGATTCCACGCGCTTTGGCGCGCATCGATTTTGGTAGGATCTGCGCCGGCAGGAACGACTCCGATGGCAAGCACCATTGCTCCGGCAGAAAACAGCGTTCCCAGGAAATCGCGGCGGCTCGTCAGTTCGATGCGGTTCATGCTTTCACCCCCGCGGCAATCTTGATTGCCTGGCGAATGCGCTGATAGGTTCCACAGCGGCAGATGTTGCCCTGCATAGCTTCATCAATATCGTGATCTGCCGGTTGCGGTTTGGTTTTCAAGAGAGCGGCGGCCTGCATGATCTGGCCGCTCTGGCAATATCCGCATTGCGGGACGTTCGCTTGCTGCCAGGCACGCTGCAGAGGGTGATCTCCATGCTCGCTCAGGCCCTCAATGGTCAGTACTTCTTTACCGGCTACGCTCTGCATCAGTGTTAGGCAACTGCGCGCAGCCTCACCGTTGACATGAACCGTACAAGCGCCGCAGAGGCCCATGCCACACCCGAACTTCGAGCCCGTTAATTGAAGAATGTCGCGGAGATACCAGAGCAGCGGCATCTCCGGATCTCCTTCGTGGTCTTTAGCGGTTCCATTTACTTTGAGTCGGATCACGGGCGCTCCTGTGTAGGTAGTTTAGCCTGAGTCTTCAATTGCCGGCCTCGGCCCGTCGTGGCACCGCTGCAGCCGCGGCAAGCCGGGATATAGGTGCTGGAGGAAACGTCGTTGCCAGACCGAGACGCTCGTGGCAAACTTGGGCGCAGGCATTCATAAATGGCGTTGCCGCAGTCAAGATCGAGTACGGCTGGCCTGTTTCGGCAGTCGTTTTATCGCGCCGCTAGCAGCGCACGTAGATGCCGCGCCCGCTCGGGCGAACGGAGTTGGCGGAGCGCTTTGGCCTCAATCTGTCGAATGCGCTCGCGGGTGACATCGAACTCCTGGCCGATCTCTTCAAGCGTGTGCTCGCGCTCGCAGCCGATGCCGAACCGCAGCCGGATCACTTTCTCTTCCTTGGGAGAGAGCGTCTTCAGGATGTTCGCGGTTTCATCCCGGACATTGGAATCGATGACGGCGTCGACCGGCGAACCCACCCAGCGGTCTTCGATGAGATCGCCCAGCGCGGATTCTCCATCGCGGCCCACGTGGAAGTTGTATCACGGTGTTCGCTTCTGCAACCAACGCAATGATCGGTCGAGGAGCCCTGCGACGCGCAACTGAACCCCAACTTTAGAACGTCGAAGCAAAGCCTGTCCAAGAGGAACTATTTGTCAAATCCCTATCAAGAGGATAAGCTTCCAGCGCGGACCTCCGGCGTCGTTGGCGATCTTCATTGCCTCGCGAACCGGTGCCGACGTAATGCCTTTTCTGCGGTAGCCTTTGCGCACATGAAGCACGAGATACAGCAGACGCGCAGGTCGTCGAGGCGATTTAGAAAGGAGGTCCGATTCAGGTAAGGGAGAGAATCGCGCGGCGATAGTTGGCACCACCCAACGGCCGTGTCGCCATCTAAGAGGGAAAAATCGAAAAATAGTGAATGGGGCGATAGTTCGTCACTTCCGAAGGACACTTTCGAGTAAGCCTGTTTCGGGTCTCAAGTACCCGATTGCCGGCTTCTCACTCACGTGGATGCTTGCGGTTTCGCGCAATGTGGCCGAAGAGCGCTGTCGGACCGGCAAGGTTAGATAGCAGTCGTTAACCCGGCCGCTGCATCCGTTCGGCGAGGTCGGCAAAGGCTGATCTTAACGCCCGTGGGTCCTCGATCCACGGAAAGTGGCCGGCTGATTCGATTAGCCGGTAAATCACGCCGGATGTGGAGCGGTACATCGCCGGGCTTGCCCTCCTCAGCTCGTCCGCTATCCTGTTCCCCGGACTAACTTCCTTTGATCCTTTGAACCCAAAAAACTATATCACTGGCCGAATTTCATCGGCATGTCCGTTTTCTGACCTGATTCACGCATGAGTAAGTAGAGCCTGAGTGAGGTAGAGCGCCAAAGGTTGCAATTGCTCAGGCGTTACCGAGTACTCGAGGAGGAATCATGCGCGAGAAAAACGATGTCGTTTCGACGGGCGAGCAGGTTCGGTTTTGGTCATGGCGGGCAGTCGAGATGGGCTTTGTTTTGTTGGCAATGTGCTGCGCTGGAATACGCGCTAATGCCGCCGAAGGGCGGTTCATCGCTAACAATACGCCCGGTTTTATAGCCACGGCGAAGAATCTTGGTCCGGAAGACCCTTCCGGGATTATCGATGTCACGATCTGGCTAAATCTCCGCAACCGCGACGAGTTTGACTCGCTTGCAAAAGACCTGTATGACCCAAACTCGTCCCATTACCGCCAATGGCTCACGCGTGCCGAGTTCGCGGCCAAGTTTGCACCCACAGCGCAGGAGGCCAAAATCGTCGAAGAATTTCTTTCATCGCACAACCTCCCAGTAGTCGCCGTGGGTCCCGAAAACGGTTTCGTGCGGGCGCGCGGCACGGTTGCTGACGTGAACAAAGCATTTGGAGTGCACATTAACAAATTCGAGATGAATGGCGAGACGCATCGCGCCAATACCAGCGATCCTTACGTGGAGGGCCCTGCCGCGGCGCTGGTCCGATCGGTTTCCGGGCTGGACGACCTGAAGTTTGAGCACCCGCTCGCCACACGGACGAATCACCCATTTTTGAAGGGCGTGCCGCCGCAAGAAAGCACTGGAGCTGATCTGCAATCCCCAGCCTCTGCCGCCGATGCGTCGTTTTTCAGCAACCAATGTTTCACTGCCCCAAGGACCGAGAGCTTCACGACAAACGGTGGGTTCCCGAAAGCCACATACACGGGCAATGGCTACTATGCTCCGAACGATGGGCCTGGTTGCGGTTACACGCCACCGGAGATTCATACTGCCTACAATTTGAACGGCCTGTATAAAGAGGGGTACGACGGAACGGGGCAAACGATCGTCATTATCGACTGGTGTGGCTCGCCCACCATTTTGCAAGACGCCAATGCCTTCTCGGCGAGATTTGGCTTGCCGCCACTGAACTCATCCAACTTCCAGATCATCGAGCATCCGGCAGAGCCCGCGTGTTCGGGTGTCAATCCCGAAATCCAGCTCGATGTAGAGTGGGCGCATGCGATCGCGCCTGGCGCCAAGATCGACTTGTTAATCGCAGGCAGCGGCTTGGTGACCCAAACCGACGAAGCGGAGTATTACGCTGTTCTCAACGGCCTCGGAAACGTTATCTCCGGCAGCTACGGTATTCCTGAGCCCTTTCTGCCATTCGCAGAGTTACTAAATCAGGAACTGCTGAATGAGATCGCCGCGGCCTTTGGGGTCTCGGCGAACTTTGCAACCGGCGATAACGGCGATTTTTCCTACTGCACAGCCGTTCCATCAGTATTTACGCCTGCCTCCACGTCATACTCCACCGCCGTCGGGGGCGTTACTCTCGCTCTGAATCCAGACAACAGCATTCGTTTCCAAACGGGATGGGGCAACAATATTAGCGACCTTTTCTGTCTCTCTTGCTCGTCCGATTTATGATCCTCCCTTTTCCCTGTTTCTTCAAGGTTCGGGTGGAGGCACGAGCTCTGTTTTCGGCCAATGGTACCAGATTGGGCCACAGAAGACATGCCCCTCCAGCCGGCCATCCTGCCGTCAGACTCCCGATATCTCTTGGTTGGCCGACCCCTACACGGGTGCGGTGGTTATCTATACGGTTCCGCACATTTATCCGCCCCAGGTATGGAGCGTTGTAGGAGGTACGAGTCTGGCCTGCCCTATGTTTTCCGCTCTCTGGGCGATTGCAAACCAGGAAGCTGGCATGCCCTTGGGCCAGGCCGCGCCTTATCTATATTCAATGCCCAAAGGAACGATCACTGACGTGGTCCCGTACAGCTCAGCCACCAACGTAACCGGAACAGTTTACGAATCCAGCTCAAAGGAAACGCACTACACCGCCGCGGAACTCGCGGCTCCATTGTTTGGCACAACTAAGTTCTTAAGCGTGCTCTATGATTATCCGTTTTCACCAGGTGAGACGGACGTTATCACCTTCGGTACGGATTCAAGCCTCACGACCGGTCTCGGATGGGACAACGTCACGGGTTTAGGAACGCCAAACTGCAAGGCGTTTGCCGATTACTTCAATCCGGCGCATCTGGCGCCGTGATGCACTCACGGCTTTGCTGGCGCGGCGGCGCGCCGGCGGGCTTATGATCATCGTACGGCAAATTATTTAGGACAGAATAGGAGACCCAATATGTCAATGCGGATGGGTGTGACCGTACTCATGAGCTTTGCGATTCCGATGAGCGTTTTGGCTCAGCAGGCAGAATCGGACCACGGCGATGAAGCTAACGCGACGACCGAAATTTCTCACATCTGCACGGGCGTCGGGGAAGCAATGCCTAGCGGCACCGCCGACAACGGGACAGTCTGCACGGCCGATGGCACTTTCATTACCTTCGATGTTCCAGCTGCCGTATCTTTAGGAACCTTCGGCATCAGCATCAATCCGGCTGGCGAAATCACGGGGTACTACGGCGAAGCAAACTTCACAGCTCACCCCTTCCTGCGTTCCCCCGACGGAACCTTGACCACCTTTGATGTCCCGAACGACGTTGACGGCATCGTGTCCTTCGGGGGCGCGCCCAGCATCAACTCGGCGGGGGAAATCACGGGACCCTACTCTGACTCGAACGGCACAAGTCACGGCTTCCTGCGGGCCCGCCACGGCACCTTCATCACGTTCGATGCGCCGGGCGCCGGCAAAGGCTTCTTTCAGGGAACCATGCCCAATAGCATCAACCGCGCGGGAGAAATCACTGGAAATTTCACCGACGCAAACGGTGGAAATCACGGTTTCCTGCGGGCCCGGGACGGTACGTTCAGCACGTTCGATGCTCCAGGTTGCCTAGGCAGCACCTACCCGTTCGTCATCAACCCGGGCGGCGTCATCGCGGGAATCTGCTTGCCCATTGGTCAGGGCTTCTTGCGAGAGCACGACGGAACATTTACCATGTTCGATGCACCGGGCCCCATCAACGGCCTCGAAAACGGACTGCCTCTCTTAAGTATCAACCCAGCAGGGGAAGTCGCCGGAGCTTACTTCGACTCAAACGGCGCATTTCACGGTTTCCTTCGCTTACGCGATGGCACATTGACTACTTTGGATGCACCGGGTACCGGTGCCGGCGATTATCAAGGCACGATTCCCGAAGGCATCAATCCGGCGGGAGAAATTACTGGTGTCAATATTGACGCAAACGACAACTTCCACGGATTCCTGCGGGGGCGCGATGGCACGTTCACTAGCTTTGATGCGCCGGGCGCTGGCAACTCCGCCTGCGGTTACCCAGGCACCGAGCCCAGCGGCATCAACCCGGAGGGGGAGATCACGGGCTTCTATAGCGACGTAAACTGCCTGGTTCACGGCTTCCTCCTCGAAAAAACTGAACATCCGCGCGATTAAGAGAACAAATGCCGCATCCCGTAACGCATTCCTTACTCGATGCTTGGTGTATCTGTGCAGGTCGAACAAGCCCTAATCAATATGGCCGCGGACGCGCCAGAAATGGTGTCATCAACTTAGTGCTGTGGCACATCGCGCCGTGAAAACGGCGCGCGCGTCCGGCAGCGAAATATTTTCAGTGAGCAGTCGGGCGCGTACCCGGATCAGTAACAAAAAAACGCCGCTGCCAAGCCCGATCCACCTCTTCGGTTATCCACAACCCCGGTGATTGATCATCGGATGCTCTGGGACTGTGGTTTCAAAGTAGAACGCTAAATTCGCGACCTTAAGTTAACGCTTATCCGTATAAGCGTTAACTTAGCGCGTCATCCAAGTTCAACCGGAAAACATCTTTGCAAATTGGCTTTCCAAGAGACCATGGCGATTCTGCGCAACTTCGTCAGCTCATGCGAACTGTCCAAACTGGACCCGTTCGCTTGGTATCGCGACGTGCTGGCACGTATCGCATCGCATTCTATTCAAAAGCTCGATCGACTCCTGCCCTGCACCTGGGCGCCGCAAAACAACTGACTTCGCGGTGTTTATGTGAGGCTTACATTTTTTACGGGATGGCCTTTCGCAAGGAGTGCGTCGAAGCGGGAATCACCACGAAGCGATTTTAAGTCGGGGTCGGCCGCGATCGTGTCGGGAGCTGCTGCTGCTTGATCAACAGCATTGGCCAGATAAGTCAGTGCTTCGTCGTGCCGGCCCGCAGCAGCTGCCGCGCGGGCGGGCAGTGTGCGAGGTTGAGGAACCAGCACCGTTCGAAAGGAAGAACGCTGTCGTGTTCTCGACAAAGCCAAACAAAATTATTCGAATTTATGCAAGTAGTGCTAGAAGCCCGCGAGCATCCACAGGTTACTGCTGTTCGCGAAAACGCGCATTGCCATATGATGGCCGTTCGGGGAAGGAATGCCCCATGAAATCAGTCGGTCCGTGCGCTGCCATAGTACGCTGACATTTCCAGCGAGGTCGATACGCAGAAACGCATTGCCGCCTTCGGGCGAGAACGCGCCGCAGTACATAGCCTTCCCATCCGCCGACCAGTCGAGACCTTCCGCGCGACGCCAGCTCCGTACCGTTATTTGCCGGTCAGATCCACCGGAAAGCGAAAGCAGGCGAATGCGAAGCGAAGACTCGTTGGGGTTTGTGACCGCCAAAGTTGTCCCATCGGGAGAGAGGCCGTCTGCGAGGCGAAACGGAGCCGTTTCCTGCTGTATTGTCCGGAGCACTTTTCCGCGGCCTTTAAACGGATCCAACACGGAAACAATCAATTGCTTCTCGTCCTCGCTTGGCTCAAGTATCACGCAGATATTGGCCGGGGCGTGAGCGCACTGAAAGTCAATAGCGCTTCGCGTTTCAAGCACAAATTGCGGCGCGCCTCCGCCGGCGCGAACGCGCATCAAGCGCGATGGCGCTGCCGCATCGTTTCCTGCCTCCGTTAAAAGTAACCACTCGCCGTCGGCGGTAAAGCGCGGCCCACCCAAGATCTGCGGAACCGAAATCACAGGCTCAGCCGTGCTCTCGGTAATACCTTGCTTGAAAATACTCCATGGCCCGTTTCGGTCGGAGATGAATAGTACGGCCTTGCTATCCGGGGTCCAGGCATGAGGCCATTCGAATGCTTCCGAATTTGTCAGAAGACGAGGGGTCCTCATGTGCGCCGCGCCTGCTCCGAGCTCGGCTATGTAAACCTCACTCTGGGATGTGATCTTTTGAACGACCACTCGTGTCCCATCTGCCGTGGAGCTCAAGCTGCCAATGTTCGAATCCGCCCATTGCGTGATACGCCTTGGCTGCCCGATGGGTTTGCTGGTGCGATTATCTATATGAATCTGCCAGAGATTGCTGTAGCTCGATTGTGGCACTTCCTGCCGCGCGTAGACGACCCGCCCGTCCCGTAACCAGACTCCCCCATACGGACTGCCGTCCGGCTCCGCTGTCACGACCGTGCGATTAGTACCGTTGAGATCGCAAGTCTCGATCGTCGTCCGATCAGAGCCCAAGGAAACCCTGCTGTATATTAGGCGCCTCCCGTTTGGTGACCAGTGCACGTGCATGAGCGCTTGGTCTTTTCCGGCCTCGAGAACTTTGTGCGGGTTGTCGCCTCGGCTGTCGGCCACCTCTACTTTACGCATCTGCGGGTTGTCGCCTTGGCTGTCGGCCTTCTCGAATTCATGCATGGGGCCGGGCGGATCGGGTGTGAACGCGATGTGCGACCCATCGGGCGAGACCTCAAGACCCATTGCAGACTCACGGAGCTCGCGCGGAGATTGGCCCAGCATCGAGACAGCCCACATGCTCATACTGGCGTGAGTGAAAACGTTGGCGAGGAATTGCGTGCCGTTAGGGAACCACGACCTGACGGCCCAGCCGGCGTCGGCAGGAACTCCGACAGGCTTTGGGACGAGCCGCTCTACGCCGGTGGAAAGCAGCTTAACGTGAATCCCGGACGCGTCGGAGTAAGCAAGGTATTTTCCATCGGGAGAAATGGCGCCGTTCTGGACGGGATTCTCGATGGAGTTGGATGTCAAGCGTTTCTGTGTCAGCTCGGTGGGAGGGGTGCGAGACGTGCGCAGAAAAAACCAGGCCACGCCGCTTAGCGCAGTGCTAGCCGCTAGGACGCCTAATACCAGTGCCCCTGCAAAGACTACCCCACTCCAATGCCGACGGACGTACTTACGAGCGCGATAGGTAGTACTCGCCGGACGAGCGGCGACGGGCTCGTGGCGCAAATGCCGTGCGATATCGGCCGCAAGCTCTAATGGCGTGGCATAGCGCCGCGAACGATCTTTTTCGAGAGCCTTAAGCGTGATGGCGTCCAGATCGCCGTGTAACTGTCGTGCGAGTGTGGGAGGGTCGGTGCCGCGGTTTTGTGCGGTTGTGGATGACTCCGCGCCCAGCGTGCGCAGCTTGGTGCTCGGTTTCGGTGCATCCTGCTCTCGCAGCCGGCGTAGAATTTCATCGAACGGCAGTTTCTGGAAAACGAGCGGCAACGCACCGACCAGCAACTCATAGAGCACCACGCCGAGCGAATAGACATCAGTCCGGGTGTCGATGTCCTCGCCGCCCGAATCGGCCTGCTCGGGGCTCATGTACTCGGGCGTGCCTACGACGGCGCCAGCGCGCGTGAACATGGTTTCGGCGGTGAGCGGCTGCGAGATCGCTTTGGCGACGCCAAAATCGATGATCCTCGGTATCGGCTTGCCATCCACTTCGCTGACCAGAATGTTCGAAGGCTTGAGATCGCGATGGATGATGGCCTTCTGATGCGCATGCTGCACGCCTTCGCAGACGTGAATGAACAATTCCAACCGCTCGCGCGTGGTGAGCTTGTGCCGGTCGCAGTAGGCGGTGATGGGCACACCCGCAACGTACTCCATCGCGAAATACGGGTGTCCCAGCGAGGTCGATCCGCCGTCGAAAACCTTGGCAATAGTGGGATGATCCATGAGAGCCACGGCCTGACGCTCGGATTCGAAGCGTCTCACCACCTCGCGCGTGTTCATCCCGGCCTTGATCAGTTTGAGCGCGACACGGCGGCGGACCGGCTTCTTCTGTTCGGCCAGCCACACCTCGCCCATGCCGCCCTCACCAATTCGCTCCAGCAGATGATAAGGGCCAATGATGCTTCCGGAACCCGCTTCACTGGAATCCAGGGTACTCGTGATAAAGGCGGTTTCACCATCCTCGTTCCCAAGCGACAACCCGATGACCCCGGCCTCCTCGCGTATAGCCGCCCTTAGATGGCCGCCTGCGCTTCTGTGGCACGAAAGCAGGGCCTCGACTTCCCGGCGCAACTCTGGATCCGTAATACCCGCTTCATCAAGCGCCTGAACACGCTGATCCGGTTCGCACTCCACTGCGCGATTGAATAGCGCTTCGATCTGCACCCAACGGTCTCGTTTCATGGGTGCCTGCCCTCCTGCATTTCGTGGTACAGCCACGCTTCCGCCATGGTCAAATCGCGGCGGATGGTTTTGGTTGATAGATGCAGCGCTTCGGCTATCTCCTCGATCGATAAGCCGCCGAAGTACCGCAGCTCGACCGCTTTGCATTTTCGTGGATCGATTTCTTCCAATGCTTTCAGGCCGCTGTCGAGCGCCAGCAGATGAGTGCTCCGTCCGCCGGGGAGCGCAATCGCCTCTTCCAGCGAGGCTTTGCGGCCGTCCCGCTTGCCAGTTTGCCGCCGACGCGCGTGGTCAACCAGGATTTGGCGCATCAGCCGCGCTGCTATCGCGAAAAAATGTGAGCGATTTTGCCAGGCTGGAGTCGCAGCTTGATCCACCAGCCGCAGGTACGCTTCGTGGACGAGCGCGGTTGGTTGCAGGGTATGGTCGGGACGTTCGTTCCTGAGGTAACCTGCGGCAAGTTTTCGAAGCTCGCCGTACACGCGCGGCGTGAGATCGTCGAGGGCTTGCCTATCACCGCTCGCCCACTGCGCCAGGAGCGCCGTTATTTCATGGCTGGCAGACATGGCTACTGTCCCGCCTTGTTGCTGTACTAATTGCCGTGTGAGTTCCAGGTAGTATATCAGCGCTCGTTGCCATTGTGTCAATTTTTGATCGACCGGCGCTTCTTTATGCAACGCGCGCTGTCTACGTTATCCCGCCATGTCCACTTCTCGGGTTGCTCGTTCCCTCGCGCGGCGTTGTCTGCAGTGCTTCCTTGGTATCGGCGCGATAGGGATCGCGCGGGCGATGGCGCGCCCGCTTCAGCGTAGAACTCAGCCATCACCGACCAGGAGCGGGATGTCATCAGTACTTGCGCGTCTCATTCGATGTCCTCAAGCACGGGACTACAGTACCTCGATTTGAGCGTATCGCACACAATGTATGGATTAGATCGTTTGTAATGGCGCAAACTAGATAAATCTCTGCTCACTGGCCAAAAAGTCGGGTTGTCGGAAACTGATTAGCCCAGCCGTCCTGTATTCGCATGACTTCGAGAATAATCGGCGACGGTCGTCAAAACGTGTGTACTCCCCCAGCCTTTACCAATCCCGTATGCACTTTCCGGATGGCGCGAGGATCGCAGGCAACCTGGAAAAAGCGAGCCACGTCGTGCTTCAAAACTGCGGCTATCGAACAAGTGGAAGGTGGCGCAATTCTCGTGCGGTACTAAATGGGCCCTGGTCCCACCTCGCGCCTGGCGCCGCTTGAATATTCGCCGAACTCGAGCCGTTACCGCGCCGCCAAAAGCGCCCGCAGATGGCGTGCCCGTTCCGGTGAACGGAGTTGCCGTAGCGCTTTGGCCTCAATCTGGCGAATGCGCTCGCGGGTGACATCGAACTCCTGGCCGATCTCTTCAAGCGTGTGCTCGCGCTCGCAGCCGATCCCGAACCGCAGCCGGATTACTTTCTCTTCCTTGGGAGAGAGCGTCTTCAGGATGTTCGCGGTTTCATCCCGTACGTTGGAATCGATGACAGCGTCGACCGGCGAACCCACCCAGCGATCTTCGATGAGATCGCCCAGCGCGGATTCTCCATCGCGGCCAACTGGCGTCTCCAGCGAGACAGGGTCGCGGGAGATGGTCTTTAACTTTTGAACTTTCTCGACCGGGATGTCCATCCGGCGGCTGATTTCGTCATTCGTCGGAATGCGGCCGAGTTCTTTCTCCAGCTCGCGCGTGGCGCGCAAGAACTTGTTCATACTCTCGTTCATGTGAACGGGAATACGAATGGTGCGCGATTGATCGGCAATGGCGCGCGTAATCGCCTGGCGGATCCACCAGGTAGCGTAGGTGGAGAACTTAAAACCGCGCCGGAATTCGAATTTGTCGGCGGCGCGCATCAGGCCGATGTTGCCCTCCTGAATGAGATCCAGCAGGTGCAGTCCGCGGTTGACGTATTTTTTCGCCACAGAAACCACCAGGCGCAGGTTCGCTTCTACCAGGTCTTTCTTGGCGCGTTCAGCTTCGATTTCGCCATGCCGGATGACCGAAAGGCTATGGCGCAGATCCGGCAGACTGGCGCCGGCCTCCACTTCCTTCTTTTTAAGATCGCGCTTGAGCTCTTTGACTCGCTGCTGGGCAGAAGCCGAATTACGCGCCTCCAGTTTGCGGATTTCGCTGTCGAGCAGCGACATCTCATCAGCCGACCTCTCAACCGCGCGGACAAACTCCTTCCACCGCGCCAGATTGAACGGAATGGCACGAAACGCACGCGATAGCTCGACTTTTCCACGGGCTACTTTCCCGGCCCATTTCTTGCGAAGCTTTTTGTTTATGGCGGGAACCGCACTTTGCTTATCTGTGGTCTGCTGCAGCTTCTTGGATGCTGCCAGATAGTTCATGAACAGTTCGGCGATGTCGCTGCGCCGCTTTATATCGGCCGCGCTGCCCTCTTCAATATCCGAAGGCGGAAAATCAACGTAGCTGTCCACATCCTCGGCGCCCTTGCGGATTAGTTCCCCAAACTCGTAGACCAGAGTCTGGATCAGCGGAGAACGGCTGATCGCCTTCTGCATCCGCAACTTGCCGCGCTCCATTTTGCGCGCCAGAGTGACTTCACCCTCGCGCGTGAGCAGCGGAACCGATCCCATCTCGCGCAGATAAACCCGTACCGGGTCGTCTGTATAAATCGATTCTTCAACCGGCTGGGTTCCGTGGAATTCCTCGTCCTGAACCTCTTCCGGATGGAAGAAATTGGAATCCTCGTCGAATGGGAGCCCCAGCGGCTCACGCCCCTCGGGTAAAAATTGATCCTCGAATTGATCCACCTTAACTCATCACCTCTACTTGCACACCTCTTGTCGGACTCGGCGAAACTGCTCCTTCAGGCCAATCGGAGAACGAAAGCGGTTCCAGAGCTGATACCGAAGTCCCAGCTCGTCTTTGGGGTACTCCTCTGCCCGATCCGCAACGGAGCGGGATGCAAGCGACACATCGTGTTACTATTGCGAGCACTTATTATATCTGTTTCTCTGCTGGAAGTGAATACCTAATTAGGAAGATGTCCGGCAAAGTGGTTGGTTACACAAAAGATAGCCGCTTGGACACCCGATCTGAAGACGCCGCCCTGTATATTAGACTTTCCGCTGGAGGATAAGGTTCTTCAGTTCGCTTAAAAATTCTTCCACATCCTGAAAATCGCGATAAACCGAAGCAAAACGAACGTAGGCGATCTTATCCAGCCCTCGTAAGCGGTCCATCAAACGTTCCCCAACCAGGGTGGTGGCCAGTTCCCGATCCGGCGCCTCGAGAAGCAGATTTTCTACCTCGTCCACCAGTTCCGCCAGTCTTCCCATGCTGATCGGCCGTTTTTCACAGGCGCGGAGGAGTCCGTTTAGAACTTTCTGGCGGTCGAACTTCTCCCGCCGGCCATCTTTTTTGATGACCATGTAGGGCACTTCGTCGCAGCGTTCGTATGTAGTGAAGCGGCGTTCGCAGGCCAGGCACTCTCTCCGCCGCCGGACAGACTCGCCCTCTTTGCTCTCACGTGAATCGATTACTTTATCTTCGCGGTGGCCGCAGAAAGGACAGGTCATGGTTTAGAGCCGGGCAGAACTCTCTGAAGATACAATACCCGTTCATGGTGGGCTGCGGCCGGGAGCGTTGGACACTTCCCGCAGAGCGCTCTCGGTCTCTTTCTACTGACTCAAGGTGTAGTTGACGGTCACGTCTGTCAGGACTTCAATGGGCTGTCCGTTCAGCAGTGTGGGCCGGTAGCGCCACTGGCGAACCGCATCCAGCGAGGCCTGTGAAAGGTCGTTGCTCGGAGAAGAGACAACCGTAATCTCGCCCGGTGTTCCGTCCTTCAGGATCACCATCTTCAGTAGCACGGTGCCTTGCACTCTGGCAGCTTTGGCGGCCGCTGGATAAACCGGTTGGACTTTGCGAATCAGGTTTGCCTGTGCGACGTCTTCTTTAATGCGGATCCGGTCTGGCGCGAAGGGCTGGGCGAGGCGCGAAGACGCGGTTCCATTGGCCGCTTTCTCTTCCTGGCTTCCGCCGATTTGCATTTCAAAGCCGCGCTCGATATTCGAATCTTGCTTAACTGTAAATTCACGCAACAGATCCGCAAATCCGGGCTTCCCGACTCGCAAAATGTACTGACCCGCGCCCAGATCGTTGAATGTGAACTTTCCGTCGGAGCCGGATGCGGTGTCGAGATCCGCGGACGTGTCCGCGCTATGCAGCACGATTTTCGCGTCGGGAATGGCGAGGCCGGTGGGATCGAATAGTGAGCCTGAGATAGTCGCCGCCGAAAGCACGGCGGAGCTTAGCAGGCCGGAAATAAACGTTCGTTTCATAAGAGAACCTCCTCTATCAAACTTGTCTTTGTGCAGGGTCAGGGCGGGCGCGGTCACGGCAATCGCAGCTATAAGGAATACGGCGAGAACCAGGCGCGTTTGGGGGCGGGTCTTCGCCTGGGGCGCGAGAATCCGCACCAGCCTGGGCTCTAGTTCGCTCTTCCGGGCCATGCATATTGCGACGCGCGATACCAAGCCGCAGCGGCTGCTCCGGGCAATCTCAATCAACTGGGTGGCATATTCGGACGGACGCACTCCCACGGCGAGCACCTGGGCGTCGCATGCCTGCTCACTCTCCTGGCGCAGCCGGCCGCGTATTACCCAAACGAGCGGCTGGAACCACCACAGCGCGGCTATTGCGTTTGCGAAAAGCTGCCAGGCGCCATCTCTGCGCCGGATGTGAGTCAACTCGTGCAGCAGTACGACCCGCTTGCGAAGTTCAGTCCATTGCAAGCATTCCGCCGGCAACAGAATCGAAGGGCGAACAAAGCCAAACGCGAGCGGCATCACGCTTCCAGGCATGGTCATCAGACGCGGTGTATGACGCATGTCAAGGCCGTTCGCCAGTTCCTGCAGCAGCGCCGTCCAGCCGCCGTCACTCAGAGGTCTGGCGTTTTGCATCGCCCGAATCAACAACAGCCGCCCCGTAATCGCAGGCAGCAGAGCCAGCATCGCTCCGCTCATCCAAAGCAGCACTGGCAAGCCTAAGCCGCTCGATTCCGTCCTTCCGCGTGCCGCCCCGTAGACACTCTGGATCCCAGTGGTTACAGTCACGCTTGCGCGTAGGGGGCCGGCCCAAAAGGCAGGAACGTGAATCGGCGGAAGTACGACCGACAAGACGGGCAGCACCGCGAGCAGAGCAAAGCCGGCCAAAAGCATCGAATGCCGGTACTTGGCCGGTAACGGCTTCGACAAACGCCGGGCACCCTCAACCGCCGCGAGCAAGAGCGTGGAGCGGATGAATAGCTCTCCCCAGAACATCCAGCTCATTAGCGGCCTTCCTTGCGAGCTTTTTCGATCAGTGCGGAAAGCCGCTCGAATTCCTCGTCTGACAATTTCCGCGCGGAAACATCGAGCAGCGTGGCTACAGCCTGTTCGGCGGACCCGTCGAAGAATGTATCCAGCAGATGCGCCAGGGCTGAGCGGCTCGCCTTGTCCCGCGGCACCACCGGCACATAAACATACCGGAGGTTCTTCTCCCGATGCCGCACATGGCCCTTCTCTTCCAATACCCGCAGCAATGCCCGCACCGCCGAATAGCTGGGCGGATCTGACAAGCTGGTGTGGATCTCGGCTGCAGTCGCTTGGCCGCGGCGATAAAGGATGTCCATCATCTCCCGTTCCCTGCGGCTGAGTGGTTGCTGAGAAAACAGCATCTTGCTAAAAACTTAGCACCGGGCGCGTTTGCTGTCAACACTGGAATCTACCCGGCGTGCAAACAGGAATTTGCATTTTGTATGCACACGTGTGCATAATCTAAAGAAGGACACATTCTTATGGAAGCTGCCGTCTTGAACAACGCTCCGCTAAAGGAGCTCGAAGAGTGGGATGATTTCGTTGCTACGCGCTATCAGCCCGGAAAAACAGAAGAGCAATTCCGGAACTATGCGGCGGACGCAAATCCGACGGTTACCGAATTTTACCGGCAAAATCACGCCTATCAGACACTCGACTTTGCGCTGAGCAAAAAAGCCGAATACGGCGGACTTACGCGCGGCAAGAAAAGCATTTGGGAGATGGCCGAATATCTCAACACGCTGGTGGACGATAGCGATCCCGATACGGACCTGACGCAGATAGAACATTTGCTGCAGACTGCGGAAGCAATCCGCAAAGATGGCCACCCGCACTGGTTCGTACTCTGCGGACTCGTTCACGATCTCGGAAAAGTGTTGTGCTTGTATGGCGAGCCGCAATGGGCCGTTGTCGGCGATACGTTTCCGGTTGGCTGCGCGTATTCGGATCAGATCGTTTTTCCGGAGTTCTTTGCGGCGAATCCGGACAGTAAAGTTCCCGAATATCAGACCAAATACGGGATCTACAAGCCGAATTGCGGACTCGATAACGTGCACCTTTCCTGGGGACATGACGAGTACATCTACACCGTCACGCGGAACTATCTGCCGGAACCCGCCCAGTACATGCTGCGTTATCACTCGTTTTATCCGGCTCACCGCCACGGTGCGTACCAGTATTTGATGACCGAGCAGGACCAGCGCATGTTCGAATGGGTGCGCGCATTCAATCCATACGACCTGTACTCAAAGGGCCGCGAACGGCCGAACTGGAAGGAGATCAAGTCCTATTATGAGGACCTTGTCTCCGAGTACTTCCCGGATCAGCTTGACTGGTAACGGGGCGGCTTCGCGGTTGACTTCCGGACCATCAGTTCGCCTTTAATGACCTGCATTTTCTCCGACTCGCGACCGTTCAACAAATGGACGAGAAGTTCCATTGCGCGCCGGCCCAAGTCCTTCTTGGGCTGATGGACGGTTGTGAGCGGAGGCCGCATTAGAGCGGCAAAGAACAAGTCGTCAAATCCGACGATTGACAATTCCTCCGGCACGCGCACGTTCCATTGAGCCGCTGCATTCAGCGCCCCCAGCGCGGACATATCGTTATAGCAAAAGATGGCCGTTGGCCGCTGGTTTGACGCTAGCAGCTCGAAGGTTTTGCGAGTAGCAGCTTCCGGCTTGCCGTCGCCCCGCACAACCAATTCCGGCAGAATTTCGAGCCGCGCTTCTGTCATCGCGTCCTGAAAGCCTTCCAGCCTCTCCGCATCGGACTCGAGACCGGTCTCGTCCCCGATATACGCAATCGCGGTGTGACCCAGGCGGATCAGATGCTGCGCTGCCTGACGCGCGCCGTCGACATTGTCGATGCTCACCGAATGTACGAATTCACTGGGGTGCTGGTTGTTGAGAAGCACGATGGGGATTTCCATTTCGGCGAGCGTTGGCAGATACAGCGCGCCGACGCGCGACGAGGCGACCACGATTCCATCCACCCGCCGTTCGTGAAATGAGCGAACCATCGCCATTTCGCGCTGCGGGTCCGTTTGAGAAGTCGCCAGGATAACGGAATATCCGTTCTGGTTGGCTATCTCCTCGATGCCGGCGACCACTTCGCCATTGAATGGGTCGGCAATACTGGTCACTACTACGCCGATTGCCTCCGTCTTGCGCGTAACCAGGCTGCGTCCGACAGCACTGGCCCGGTATCCTAGTTCGTCGGCAATCGTTTGGATTCGCCGCGCCGTTTCCGCTGGAATTAGTGGACTTTTCCGGAGCGCGCGCGAAACGGTCGAATGCGAAACGCCTGCAAGACGGGCGATGTCTTTGATGGAAGCTGCCATCGAACGATAGAATGACTCTCTTCATGGTGTCAAAGACAATTCAATTGTTTTTCCTTTTGGCGATCTTTACTGGTGCGATGTTGGCGCAGCAGCATCTCAACTTCCTGAATGGCAATCGACCGGTCCTCGATGCGCACAACTGTTATCCCTACGAGGGGCGCTGGGCTGACCGTATTGAGCGCGCGCTAGGGACGGGCTTCCCGGTCTCGATCGAGCAGGATCTGGCCTGGTACATCGATCCGGCTACCGGTAAGGGGCGCGTGGTGGTGAGCCATAAGCCTCACCCGACCGGCGCCGAACCTACGCTGCGCGCTTATTTTTTCGAGCGCGTCCGGCCTATCATCGAGAAAGCGCTCAAGGACAAGAATCGCGACAAGTGGCCGCTGATTATTTTGCATTTCGATTTCAAGGACAACCAGGCGCCGCTGCTGCACGCCGTTTGGGCACTGCTCGGCGAATATGAATCCTGGATTACGACCGCCCGCAAAACAGCGGACGCGCATGATCTTCAACCTTTCGATCGCAAGCCGCTGCTGGTAATTACCGAAGATTCAGACGCGCAGGAGCAGGTATTCTTCACGGATCTGCCGGTCGGGTCGCGTTTGCGGCTTTTCGGCTCGGCTCACAGCAATTCTATTGTGGCAAACAGCCAGTCTGAAAAGAATCATCTGCTGGCGACGCTTCCGCCGGAAAAGCTGCTGAATGAGCGCCCAACCAATTACCGGCGTTGGTCGAATAATTCCTGGTACGTCGTTGAGGAGGGCGGCGAACCGCGTGCCGGGGCCTGGACTGCCGCCGACGATGCGCGTTTGCGTTCTTTGGTGAACCATGCGCACCAGCTCGGTTACTGGATCCGCTTTTACACGCTAGACGGTTTTGCGCCGGAGGACGATCGCGGCTGGGGCACCGATTACAATTTCGGATCGCTCGACGCGGTTCGCCTCCGCTGGAAAGCCGCACTGGAAGCAGGCGTGAATTTTGTCGCTACCGACCAATACGAGGCGCTTGCCGAGTTCATGCGTCAGAACGGATTCAAGTAGCAGAATAGAGGTCAGACGGCGGTCTATCGCTTACACAAATTCACCTCGATTTGCGTCATAAACAGGGGCGCCTCAGCAGAATAGATTCTAATGTTCGTTCGGTTTGGATTTCTCGTAACAGTTTTGCTTGCCGCCATCCTGCTCCCCGCGAAGTGTTCCGCACAAGACGCGCTTCGGCCGACGGGCCAGTTAGCGCCTGAATTGGAGCTCAGCCAAATTCTGCAGGCACCTGCTGGCATAAAGCCATTCTTAGCTGAATTACGCGGCAAAGCCGTTGTGCTTGAATTCTGGGCGACGTGGTGCGGAGGATGTGTCGCCGCAATTCCACACTTGAACGAGCTTGCCAACCAGTTCAAAGATAAGCCGGTGGTCTTCCTCTCCGTTACCGATGAAGGCGCAAACGTCGTGGAAGCATTTCTCAACCGACGGCCGATGGGTGGCTGGGTGGGAATCGACAAAGACGGCGCGACATTCCGGAAATACGGGGTCGATGGACGGCCGCAAACCTTCCTCATCGATACGCACGGCATCTTGCGAGCGCCCGCCTCGCCAGAACGGCTTGACGCAGCCTTGATCGACCGGCTGATCGCTGGCAAGGTCATCCAAAACGATACGAACTTGAACAAGCCTACGATTCTTCCGATGGAGTTTGTGCACGGCGCGCCCCCACCCCTCCTGCAGGTACTGATCCGCCCAGCGGCTAGCGTGTCTGTCAGTGGCTTTAGTCCCGGCGCGGTCGCGCAAACGGATGACGGTAGAACACAGTACTTTGGGATGAAACTGCGGACGTTGCTAGCACACGCCGAAAACGTAAGAGAAGACCGTATGGTCGCTCCCACCTGGTTTGATCAAAACCGCTACGATCTGTCGACCGTTGTTCCGCAAGGAAGGGACGAGCTTCGCAGTAGCCTGATTCGGCAGATGCTCGCCGCCACCTTTCAACTCCAGAGCCACCGCGAGATGAAGCCGGTGAGCGTATACGTGCTTAGCAACACCTCCGGTAACTCGGGTAAACTACATCTCTCGACCGCCAAATCGTCGGGGGGATTTCTTTCGAACCCCGGTCAATTTACCGGTATTGCCACACCGATCACCAGATTGATCCACATACTCGAGGGCCAGCTAGGCAGAGTCGAGATCATTAATGAAACCGGTTTAGACGGCCTCTATGATTTCGAGCTTTCGTGGCGTGATGGCAATCCTGAATCGCTAAAAAATGCTCTCTATGCCCAGCTTGGATTGACTCTGGCAAGAGAGACACGAGATAGACAGTTCGTCGTCGTGGTGGCTGCTACCGAGCCGAAGACTTGGTAAAAACGTATCCGCAGGTCTGTCCGGGAAACTACGCGCCTGCCGCTACTTCGGTTGACTGAGCTTTTTAAAGTACTCCGCAACCGCTTGATGGTACTGTTCGGGAGAAGATTCGGGCGCAGCGCTGCGAGCACCCCCGGCCTGCTGCTGGCCCACCCGGCGGCTCAATTCCATTTCCAGGCGTTCGAGACTGGAAACGGCATCCTGGCTGATTGCGGAGTCGAGCACGCCCGGATTGGCATTCAGGTCTCGCAGATAACCGAGCGTGCCATCGACGTAGTTGTACAAGGTACGATCGCGAGGATCAATCTGACGCCGGTAAGCGTAGAGCTGGCCGATTGCGTCATTAAACCCGCGCCGGTCGATGCCGGGGTTCCCTCCGCCTTTAGGACTATACTGGCCGCCGCCTTGAGCCTGCTGCCCGCCCGCCTGCTGTCCTTGCTGCTGCCCTTGCTGCCCGCGTTGAGCCTGCTCGAGCATTTGCCGTAGCCCCCGCACCTGCGATAAGGCTTCCTCGGCTTTCTGGTCGGTCGCGCTTTGGCCCGCAGGCCCCGCGTTCAGTGCGGCTTGCGTCTCGCGTAACTCACGTGCAAGCTGGTCAAGCCCTGCCGTCACGCTATCTTCCATTCCCAGGTTGCGGTCGCCATAACCCTGCCGCATCCACTCTGCATTCTTCTGCATTCGCAAAGCGAGTTCTTTTTCCTCCGCGTCCGAAAGCGCTCTGCGCAGTTTTGAAGAAGCGTCGGGTTGCGTCCCCGCCAGGCTCTGCTCCTGCTGCTGCATTTGACGCTGTAACTGATCTAATTGCTGCGCCAGCTTTTCCTTTTCGCTTGCCAGCTCTCTTTCTTGAAGGCTTGCCGGACGCCTCGGTTCCAATTCCTGCTGCCAGAAGCGGCGGCGATAGCCGTAAAATCCGGGATTATTGGGGTCGTTCATCTCGGGCATTTCGCCAGAGCCATCCGACAAGGTGGATTGCCCCTCCCCGGACCTGCTTCTCAGTCCGGATTGCCCATACATTTGCTTGAGCTTGTTTGCCAGATCGCGCTGTGCGTTCGCAATCTGCTGGGCCTTGCTGGCCATGTCCGCAACCGATGTTCCCGCTTCCCGGTGAAGCGCGCGGTTAAGCGCATCTTGGGCTTCGGCGAGTTGTGCGGCTGCGCGCTGCTGAGCGGAGGCATCGTGCTCGCTGACAGCCTTGCGCATTTCTTCCTCAGCCTTGCGGAGAGAATCGAGCGATTGCTGCATCGCTCGCGGTAGATCTTGGCTTTCCTTAGATGACCCAGATGCACGACTGCTCCCCGAGGCGCTCTGCTGGCCGCCTTGAGAGGAGCTCGATTGCTGCTGGCCTTGAGAATTCTTAGAAAGCTGCTCCATTTGGCGGCGCAGCTCTTCGGCTTCGCGCCGCAACTGCTCTTCCTGCCAGCGCTGCTCAAACGCTTGCTGCTGATTGTTCTGTGCCGCCAGCTCCTGCTGCCTGCGGGCCAGCATCTGCAAACGCTCGAACGCTTCATCGATCGCCTTCTGCTGATCGCCCTGCGATTGCGATGCAGATTGCTGCGTCTCGTATTGGTTTTTCGAAGTATCCAGCTCCAGATCGAACATGCGGGCCAGATCGCGTTGCGCCCCGCCGCCTCCTGCTCCCCCGCCGCTTTGGCCGAAGGCGACCTGGATGTTTCGGAAAATCGCTTCAGCACGCAACAGCGATTGCAAAGCGCGCTGCTCCGGCGACAGCGCATCGTGCCACTTGCCGGGCTTCAGCTGGCCTACCGCGGTGTCCATCTCATTTGAGGCCTGCGTCATCATCTTGGAAAAGTTTTCGAATTCCGAGCCGGGGGAAGCCAGCTCGCGGCTGCCCATCCGCTCCGCAAGCGTCTTGGCTTGCTGGCCGAGCTTGCCTTGCAGATCGGAGAGGAAATGCGCATCTTCCTGAAGGGCCGCGCGCGTTTTGTTCCCGTCTTTGAGTTCATTCCAAGTAGCGGCGATGATCTGTTTCTGGCGCTCGGAGATATTGCCATCCTGGCCGCCCATACCCATGCCGCCCATCCCGCCCGCCTGCTGCGATTGGCTGAATTTGAAATCGAATGGCTCCGCTTGCGCAAATATCATTTCGGTGCGCGATATTGTGTTCGCGTCGCGCGCGGTTCCGTACATGCTGATCAAGTCGCCGGGCTGCAGCTTGAAATTTTCGAGATATAGAGTGGTTGTCCCCTGAGCCTCTTTGCTGCCCTTGTTCTTCATGAGCGGAACCACCTGCTCAGGTCCGCCATTTACGGAGTAATGCAGTTCGAGATTTTCGACCCCAAAGTCATCCGAGGCGTCGAGCGTAACCGGAACCTCTTCGATCGGACTGACGTGCGGATCGTGCCCGGGCCGAAGAATTCGAACAGAAGGCGGCTCGTCCTTCTTGGCCTCGATGAAATAGTCGTCACTGATGCGAACCGTATCGCCGCCGTCCAGCGCCGCTACATGATACGAGCCATCTTTGTTGATAGGGAGCTGAGCAGTCAGCCAATTGCCTTCGGCCGCCTTCAGCTCAATCTTCGATCCATCTTCCAAGACCAGAACGCCGCGTTGCAGCGGATGATCGGTGAGTACGGACACGTCAGCCTTGCTTCCAGCGACGGCACGGATGTCGCCACCCGGATCTTGGGTTACGTCGCGTAAATGCAAGCCGGAAGGAAAGTGTACAGCCACGCGCACCCGCTTCACGCCGGGCAGATCTTTGACCGTAAGGGTGTAATGCTTGGATTGCGCGGCATCCGCCTGGACAAAATATTCCACCGAATCCGATAATCCGGCGAACAGGAACTGGTATGCAGCCCGGTTTTGCTTCGGCTGCATGGGGGTTGATTCCCACTTGGTTGCACCGCGATATCGGGCATGCAAAATGACCCGGTCCGCTGAGAAATTGAGCAATTGTGCGCTGATGACCTGGTCCGATTTCCGCCGCACGGTCTTGTTGCCGGGCTCGATAGTGACCTCATACAGCGGCCGCTTGCCGGGATTTCCACTGCCCGTCCAAAGCAGCCCCGCGCCATACCCCCAATATCCTGGGCCGGAAGCAATCAACCAGATCAGAATGGCTGCGGCCGCAACGGCCGAACCGACGCAAGTGGCAAGTAAGCGTCCGGAACGCAACTCCTCAGGCGGGTGCTGGCGAGCTATGCGCAAGGCATCTTCCGCAAGAAGTTCCGTAAAGGGGTTGGCCGTATCGGGCCGCTCCGCAACGGTCAGCAGGCGCTCTTCGAAGCCGGGAAAGCGGCGTTCAGCAAGCCGCGTGATTCGGCGACGATTCAGCTTCAGTAATGGTAATGCGAGTGCGAAGGAGAGTGCTGCCGCGAGTGAAAGAAACAGCAGAATGCGCAGCGGAAGCACCACTTGCTGAGCAAATTCGTAGCGGTTTCCGGTCCATACGAGGAGGACCGTTAGAATCAGCGCCAGGCCAGCTACAACCGCGACGCCGCGTGCTGCCGCGAACAGCCGGACCCGCAGCTCGAGGCCCCGCAGGTAAGCATTTAGTTGATTCAGCGCTGTCATGCCGTTTGCCTCTCTTCCTTCAAATATCGCCTCGCAAACACCGATTCCACTAGCGCCGCGACCAAAACGAGTAACATTACGTAGCGCCATAGGCTCCACGGGCGAATCTGCTTCTGCTCGCCTGCCGTTTCCGCGGCCGCGGAGTCATTCCCAGTATTGCGCCATAATTGGAGCATTTCAGCCGGTACTGCACGGAGGTCCGATTCGCGCCGGTCTGCATGCACTGCCACCAAAAGCCGCCGCCTGTCCGCGCGCTGAACTTCATAAAACCCGTCCTGCAGCAGGGCGAAGTTCATGGCCTTACTGGCATCGCTAAGGGCAAGCCGGTGCCGACCGTCGGGCCCGATTACATCGGCGGCGGTGCCCTGATTACGGGCGCGCCGCAGAGCAACGGTGGTTCCGGCCACGACGCTCGGCGAATTTTCTTCAAAGCCTGCCAGATAATGCCCGGTTTGCACAACAAACGGAACAAAGGATGAATGCAACGGGAAATCGCTTGTGGATGTATCCAACGCGGAGGTGAAAATCAGCATGCGCCCTTCGGCCATGGGTTCTTCCTCCAACAGCGGCGATCCGTCGGCCAACTTCGCGATCACGCGCGCGCTGGGTTTCGGAGACAGCCGAGCAGCCTGAAAGAACTGCACGTTTTCAAACTGGCTGGTCCCCCGCAAAGCGGGATCTTCGGCGTCGAATTTCGCCGCACCCTGCGGCTGAAGCTCACCATTCAGGTGGTCACCGGCTAGAGGTACTTTGCCTAGGCGGCCGCTATTCCGGCCCAATGCGATCAGCGCTGCGCCGCCGCGGCTGATATAGCTGCAAATCGCCTGAGCCGCCGCGGAATCCATCTCTCCCGGATCGTCCAGAACAACGTATGCGAATTTAGTCAGGTCTATGGTCGCTGCCTTCTCGATGGGAGCCGGTTGAACCAGCAGCCCGGTATCGGGCGCCGATTCCATGGCGGACTTGTAGTAGAAAGCCTCCTGAGCGCGCCCGGCTGCGTAGAGAAATAGGACCTTTTTCGGGTCGGAGCGTTCCACCGAAAACGGAAAGGAATCGTCATTGGGCAGTCCATCGGCGGGTTCGAGCCGAATTTGGCCCCGGTGCGCGCCGTACGGAACATCGAAGGAAAGAAATTCAACCTGAGCGCGGCCGTTGGCTGGAATCGTGACCTCTTTGCTGGCGACCGTTTTGTTATCCAGCACCAGCGAGACCTTCCGGGCGGCGGTTTCTGTCTGCCAGCCAGCGATGGTGGCGGTTAGACGAGTTCGATTCGGATCGTAAACGTGAGAAGAAGTGTTGACGCTTTCGACAGCCCAGTTTGGCGCAGAGGAGGAGGCCACGGAATAGAGTGTTAAAGCGGTGTGCGGGCCCACCTGCAAATCGCGAAAGCCCGGAGGCATGGACGTCTGCTGCATGTCGCTGATGAAATGAACATCCAGCCGCGTGTTATTCTCCTGGTCCATGACGCGCAAGGCACGCACGAATTCGCCAAACGAACTGGCCTGATCGTTGGGTTGAATTGCCTCAATGGCCGCATGGAGAGCGCCTTTATCGAATTCCGGCGCGGTCATGGCTTCCACGTGAGAATCGACCGCGAAAACCTGAGCCATGTCCCGGCTTCGCAGACCGGAAGCCACCGCCTGGGCCCGCAATTTCGCTTGCCGCATGTGCTCGCCGTAGCGCATGCTAAACGACCGGTCAACTGCAATGATGGTCAATTTCCGGCGGCCTGCCGATGTTGCCGTTCGATTGATGAATGGATTGGCGAAGGCGAGGGCCAGCAGCGCGAGGAGCGCACACCGCAGGGCCAACAGAAGCAGGTACTTCAGCCGCCTGTGCCGAACGGAGCTTTGCACCCGGCGCTCAAAAAACATCAATGAGCTGAACGGCTGGGGCGTGCGCTTATACTGGCGCAGCAGGTGCAGCCAGAGCGGAATGGCGACCGCGGCGATTCCGGCCAGAAACCAGGGCGAAAGAAAGCCCACTTACAGCCTCCCCCGCCGTATGGTGAAGTATTCGCGCAACCCTTCGTCGAGCGGGCGATCCGTCCTCAACAGGAAATAATCGATCCCGGCAGCCTGGGCCTTCGACCGCAATTCCTCTATGTGGGCCGCGATTTTGTCGCGGTACTCGCCGCCTACATAGTCAGGCGAGGTTTCAATGGCGTCATCCGTCTCCATATCGACGAAGAGCGCGGGCGCGGAGAGTTTGGGAGCGATCTCCGCCGGGTCAAGAATGTGAAACAGGATGAGTTCATTGCCACGGAACCGAAGGGGCTCCACTGTCTTCACAATGCTTTCGGGTGTTTCGAAGAAGTCCGAAATGAGAACAGTGATTCCACGGCGCTTCAGAATGCGCTGCAGATCGAAAAAAGGCCGCTTGAAATCCGTGCGCTTGCCGAGCTGCGCCTCGCTGATGCCGTGCAGCAAACGCATGAGCTGCCCTTGCCGTGCGGACGGTTGCAGCACGTTCGCCACCTCATCGTGGAACACGATGAGACCGGTGCTGTCGCGCTGCAGATGGGCCAGGTACACCAACGCCGAAGCCAGATACCGGGCGTAATCGAACTTCTTCACTGCAGTGGAGCCGAATCCCATGCTCGCGCTGGCATCCAGCAGCACCATCACAGCGGTGTTCGTTTCGCCACGATAGCGTTTCAGATACGGCTTTTCAGTGCGCGCGAATACGTTCCAATCTATTTGCCGCAGGTCATCGCCGGGCGTGTATGCGCGGTATTCCGCAAATTCCTGGCTGAAGCCGAAATCGGGCGACCGATGCAAGCCGGCAAGAAAGCCATCCACCACGGTTTTCGCGACAAGGTCCAGGCTGGAGATGCCAGCCAGAACGGCAGGATCGAGAAAACGATTAATAGCTTCGAGCTGCATTCAGGGTACCGAATCGTCGGGCGTGCGCTACCCGCGGGGAGCAGGCATGGCCTCCAACAGACGCCGCACAATCTCATCTGAGTTCACGCGATCGGATTCGGCGTGGAAGTTCAACAGCACGCGATGCCGCAGTATCGGGGCCGCCAACGCGCGGATGTCATCGTAGGAAACATGGAATCGCCCATGCATCAGGGCCCGCGCTTTGCCCCCAAGCACCAGAAACTGCACGGCACGCACGCTCGCGCCGAAATTGACGTACTTCCTGATGAATTCAGGGCCGTCACTGTTGGTAGTTGGCCGCGTAGCACGCACCAGGTCGACCGCGTAGCGCGAGACGGACTCAGCAACAGGCGTCATTCGTACAAGCTGCTGAAAATCGAGGATCTCCTCTCCATTGGTAATCACTTCCGCCTGAGGCAGCAGCGTAGTGGTCGTAAGATCGATCACCTTCAACTCGTCATCCGCCGAAAGGTAATCAAGTACGGTGTTGAACAAGAAGCGGTCAAGCTGCGCTTCGGGCAGTGGATACGTACCCTCCAGTTCGATCGGATTCTGGGTCGCAAGCACGAAGAAAGGCGGCCGGATAGAGTAATGATGGCCGCGCACCGTGCATGACAATTCCTGCATGGCTTCAAGCAGCGCGGATTGCGTTTTCGGCGGAGTGCGGTTGATCTCATCGGCCAACAGAATGTTTGAGAAGATGGGGCCCGGAACAAAGGTCCAGGTGCGGCGCCCGGTGGTGGAGTCTTCTTCAATGATGTCGGTCCCGGTAATGTCGGACGGCATCAGGTCCGGGGTGAACTGTATGCGGTTGAAGTTGAGGCCCAGGGTTTGCGCCATGGTGCGCACCAGCAACGTCTTTGCCGTTCCGGGCAGTCCGGTCAGCAGGCAATGGCCACCCACAAATAACCCGATCAGAACGTGCTCAATCACCTCATCCTGACCCACAATCACTTTTCGGACTTCCTGTTTGATGGCGGTCTGGGCGTCCTGGAACCGCTTTACCCGGGCGCGAACATCGGATTCAGCGACAGGTTCACTAGTGAGGGTAGACATGTTTATTGGCTCAATTGAAGAAGAAGTTGTTGCGCTGGTTTAAAATCCGGGGCGGCCTCGAGCGCGAGGACCACCTGGTCTTTGGCTTCGCCCAGGCGGTGAGCGGCGCGTAATGCGGTTGCAAGCTGGTAATGCGAGTCGGCCGGATCTGCCGGATGAAGAGCGATAACCGCCTGGTCTTCCCGAACCGCGGCATTCGCATCGCCGCTCGCGAGGAGAATTCTGCCGAACATGCGATGGATTGTCTCGTCCTCCGGGTAGATGTAGTTCAATTTCGTAAGGGTGCGCTCGGCCTGCTTCCGCTGGCCGGTTTGATCCTCGAGAGCGGCCAGCTTCTTCAGCGTAGAGACATTCATTCCACCCGAATCGCGGTACTGTTCGAGTGCACGGATGGCAGCAGCCTTATCGTTTTTGCCGATGTATGCTTCGACGATCAGTTCGTAGTCGTTTTCGCTGCCTACATAATCCGGATAATAGTCGCGAATCGATAAACCCTGGCGGATGGCCTCGTCACGGTTACCGTTCTGCAGGCTGGTGTATCCGGCTTTCAAACCTTGCTTCCAATCGTCGAAGTGACGCACCGTATTGCCGGTCTTCCGGTCGAGCCACGCGCAGAACTCTTTGTCAAATGCCGACGGGCTTTCGTGCAGATTGTCCTGAATCGCTTCCGCCGTTGTTTTCCGCGCCGCGTAGGAGTGAATCATGCCCAGAATGGCGTCGTCGCCCCACTTTTCCGAGATGAAGTCGCAGATCTTGCCGGCCTGGTAGTAGGAAACCAGCACCTGGCTTGCGTACTGTGGACGTATAAAGCCGCGATCGAGTTCCAGAACAGGCAGGATCTGTTTCTTTTGCAGGGCGGAAATAATATCTGGCGTCAGGCGGTCGCCCCAGTCGGGCGACGCGGCACCCTCCTCATGAACGGCCAGGCCCTCCGTAAACCAACGCGGAACCAGGTGATTTGTGGCGGTAAGGACATACACGTGGCTCATCTCATGCCACATGGTGCTGGCCCAGTTGAACTCGCCCGGAGCGCGGGCAGAAGGGCTGTCCATTGCGACGACAAGGCCAAATGTGACGCCCAGCAATCCTCCCTGTCCGGGCAGGCCAAGCGTGCGGACCACAAAATCTTCGTGATTCGGATAAACTTCCAAACGAACTGGCCCGGGCAGCTTCATTTTGTACTTGCGCGAGTAGGTAGCGACGGCGCGCTGCAGTTCGGGCTCGATATAGGGCCTGAGTAAAGCGGCCTCTTTTTTCTGCAAAACAATTTCCGCGGGGCCGCTCTTAAACGTTTCGTAATCGCCCAGTGTGTCCAGCAGGCGCAGTGAGTTGACGGTTTCGGGATCGCGATAATGGGCTTCATAGCAGCGCTCCAGTTCCTGCTTTGCTTCGGTATCGCTCCCCAATCGCATGAGATTGACTCCGAGCTGTGACCGTGCGGGCCACAACCGGCTGTTCAGTTCAAGCGCTTTGCGGTAATACTGGATGGCCTCTTCATAGCGGCGGTTGATCTCAAAGAAATGCGCGCCGGTGGCATAGGCTTCCCCGTAAACCGGGTTGATCTTCAGAATGCGATCCATCCACTCGGATTGCGGCTGGCCGTTCAGCCAATCGATGGAGGCCAGTACCGCCAAGCCATCCAACGCTTCAGGAGAGAGAGCAAGGGCCTTTTGCGATTCCTCAGCGGCGAGTTTCGCGTCGCTATCCTCCAGAGCCAAGTACGCGAGCAGTTCGTGCGCTTCAAACAGCTTGGGATCGTGTTTCAGCGACTCCTGGGCCAAGCTGGTGGCTTTGCTGTCGAAACGCTGAGCCGCGACGCGCGCGAGGCCGAGATACGCCGCGGCATCGTTCGGATCTATTTCGAGCGCTTCCTCAAAAAGTTTCGCGGCATCTCCGGGTTGATAATGCTCCAGGTACAAGCGGCCCCACTCGGTCCGAATCTCCGCCGCTTTGGGTTGCTGCTTTACCGCAAGCCGGAACTGGTCGTTGGCTTCGTCGTACAGGCCGAGACCGAAGAACCCCTCAGCGCTGAGGAATGGGTCTTGATTGCGCGACAGGGCTTGGAAACAGGCTTGGGCTTGCGGGAGCTGGCCATGATGGCGGAGGGCCTGGCATGCATCAACCTGCGCCGCATACAGCGGCACTACCAGCGAGGCCAAGGCGCAGAGGATCGGCAGTTTTCGCTTCAACGGTCGATCTCCGCCTGGGTTTTTGCCAGTTCGAGCAGCAAAGCGGTGAGCTGCTGCTTATACTCATCGCCGGGCATGGCTGCTTTCTGGTATTTCAGCCTGTCGATCTTCGCTTCCAGATCCTCTTTCCTGGCAACCAGCTTTCGCTTCTCGGGCGCAACACTTTTCGCCATTTCGGCTTCGGGCCGCATCAGGGGAAAGGCTGCCGCAGGACCGGAATCGGAAAGCCTGGAGTGTTCCGTGGCGAGCAGCTTTTCGGATTCGAAGTAGGCCGCGGTTTTGGTCTCGGCGTAATGAAATGCTTCCAGGGCGGAAACCGTTCCATTCTTGTCCGTGTCGGCGGCCGGATCTTTCAAGGCGTCCACCCAATAGCGCGCAAAAACGGTGGCATTCTTTTCGGTGCCGGACTTTGTCGCGGTGATCACAATGCGATCCTTCTTAACCAGGGCCGGAATCGAAGCGCCGCTGCAACTAGTCATGTTCACGACCAGCTGGCGCTTGGCTGGAATGCTGTTCAGCAAGCGTCCGATTTCGGTAGCCGTCAGATCCGGGCCGGGCACATTGAATTTGTAGTCCGTGCCATCGAAGCTTCCGTGCCCAATCAGGAAAAGCGCGAATGAATCCTCCGGCTTCGCCTCGGCCGCGATAGCGCCTAGCGCCCGCTGAATTTGCTGCCGGGTGGCTGAGGCTCCGCTCAGGGTGGCGACACGCGCGTCGGGGCCGTTTGCTTTCAATTCATGGTCGAGATCGGCCGCCCATTTTTGAAATTGCGCCTCATATTCCGGCGTTCCGCCCAGACCGGCGATGGTTACGTAGTAATTCGCGCTGCTGGCTGAAACAGCGGCGGCGACTAGCAGGAAAAGCAGCTTCATACCGTGCCCCACTTTCTGCGCAGGAGCCACTCGCCGGATTTGAGCAGGAGCAGGAGCAGAAAGATGGCGGGCATGTCCCAAAGATCTTTGATTTCCCGAGAGGTGATACCAGCTTCGGAATAGGAGATTTCGGCGGGCAGCCGGTTGGCTGAGGCTGGCGTGTAATAGCGGCCGCCAGTCTCCTGGGCCAGCTTCTGCAGAAGTTCGCGATTCTGTTCGCGATGAAAGTTCTCGGCTAATCCGTCTTCCCGGCGGAAGGTCAGGACATCGCTGCCCAGCGCCTGCGTGCCTTTTTTCGCGGTTATCTCGGCGACATAGGAGCCAGTTTTCGGAGCATCCCAGGCGGCCGAATAAACGCCCTGAGCGAGCGGGTCCGGCGTCAGCACAACTGATTGTGAGGAAGCACCCGGCCCAATCACATTGGCTTCGACCTCGGCATCGCTCACCGGCAAGTAGGCCTTGTCGCGGACCTCGGCCCGGAATTGGATGCGCCCATCATCTTCAAGCCTCGCGTTGGGAGTGGAGGCAATCACGCGCCCAGGCGTCGCACCGGCCACCCAACGAAGCAGTTGACGCCAGAATGTCTCCTGACTCATGTCGCCGACGGGCTGCTGCATGCGCCAACGCCAGCTTCCTGCGGTGGCGAAGACGGCCGTACGGCCGCGCCCATAATTCTCGGTAATGAGCAGAGGCACGCGAGTGCCGCCCGCATCGACACGAGCGAGAACGACGGCGCCCGGCTTCGGAGTTCCCGGATCCTGGTAGTTGGCTAGATACGGAAGAATCTCCCAATGTTGCGCGCTCTTTTCGGCGTCATTTTCAATCCGGCAAAGTAAGCTGTTTTTGCCCGCGGCGGTGAGCTCCGCCGCTACGAAATTGCGCTGAAAGGTGTTCTTCCGCTGCGGCAGATTGACAGGCAGCAACTCCGTGAAGGGCGGGACGTTGTAGCCGCCATCGCTCAATGCCCAGCGGCCGCCCAGGAACAAGAGGCCGCCTCCGCGCCGATCCACAAAATCTTTGATCGACTGCTGCTGTTGCGGCGTAAAGAACGCAGACTCAACGCTTCCCAGAATGAGCCCTTGATATTCGAACAGATCTTCGGGCTTGCTGGGGAACCCATCGGCCAGCTCGTTCTGATTGGCGATGCCTTGACGATAGATCTTGTTTTGCGTGGTGCGGAGCATGGAGATAATGTGCAGCGCAGGGTCGTCTTCGACTGCACGCCGCAGAAACTTGTATTCCCAGCGCGGCTCGCCCTCGACGTAGAGAATGCGTTTCTTCGATGTGTCGATGGAAAGAACCTGGCGAAGCTCATTATTGGCCGTGTTCGTTTCTCCAGGCAGCGGATCGAGCCGCGCTTCGAGTTCCTGGACACCGTTCTTGCCGGCATTGAACTCGATGGATTCCAGTTGCTCCGGCGAGCCGTGGAGCGTGACATCGCGCTGCGCCAGAATGGCTCCGCTGCCGCTGATGATCAGTTTCGCGTGCCTGCCGTCAAACCCGCGCTGCCGGATGGTCACACGCGCCTGCAGCCGCGAACCGGGCAGCGCTCTGGGAGGGACGCTGAATCCTTCGAGTTCAACATCCTTCGTCAACTCCGGATTGCCGATACCGATGGTACTCACGGGCAGTCTGCGCTGCTGAAGGGCCGTCATTGTTTCGAGATCGATGCCGCCTGTGTTGTCCGACCCGTCACTCAGCAGGACGACCGCTCCGATAGGTAAGGTTGCAGATTCGTCCGCAATTTTGTTGAGCGCTTTCCCGATCCGGGTTGCAGGCTGGCTCGCATGCAATCCGGTGGTGTCCTGTATGCGGTCAAGATCAGCGCCCAGTCTGTAGAGCCGCACCTGGAAGCGGGCCCCCAGGCGCTTGAGCAGACCATCGTTCAGAAGGTCGACGGCAACCTGTTCACGCGGCTTGCCCGTATCGGAGATGCTCATGCTCCGGCTGTCGTCCACTATGACGGCAACAATGTTCTGCTGCGGCCGGAGAGAGGTCACGCTGATGGCCGGCTGCCAGAGCACGATCAACAGCAGCGTCAAAGTAAGCGCCTGAAGACCCCAGATGACGACGACACGCATTCCGCGGAGGGAAGGCGTAAGTTGGGCCCATTTGCGCCAGATCAGCCAGGCGAGGAACACCGCCGCCGCTGCAATAGCGGCAAAGAGCGCCCATTTCGGCCATGAGCCGAGGAGCACAAAAGTACCCTTTGAAAAGAAGCTGGCCGGATATTTGAAGAGAAACTCGAACACGTGATTACCGAATCCTAGTGCGTCATGGCGAAACCGCTTGCTGACGCGCGCGGTTCAGTTCCGAAAGCGCCGGATTAGGTCGCTTACGCTTCCGGGATCGGGTGATTATCGGCAGAGTCATATGCTAATGGGTCATGGCGTAGACGAGATAGTTGATGCCGATACGGAACCCGAGGGCGGAAAACTGTTCAGGATAAACGGGATTATCGGCGTGCTCCCAGGAGTCTCCCAGATCCATGTTGTGACAAATGGCCACAATCACGCGGCCCTTGTCGTCGTAGATGCCGCGCCATCGCGCCTGATATCCATCCTTCTCAAATCTGCGATGACTGTAAACGAATTGCTCGCCGGGCACCTGGTAGCGGTCGTCGAGGTCGTAGACGGTGTGAAAAATGGGATCGCTGTTGGGCAGATCGACGATGGGCCGGTCCGGGAAAACGCGCTTCATGCTGGCGACAAAGGTTTCCCATTCGATGGTGCCGTGGAAATCGTCGCACATAAAGAAACCCCCGCGCAGAAGGAAGTCGCGCAGTTTCGCAGCCTGCAAATCGGTCAGGTCCCAATGGCCGACCTCCACCGCGTAGAGCCAAGGCCAGTTGTAGATGTCGTCACCATCTTCGGCGGCAACCGGCTCTTCTACCGAGCGGGCCTGTATCCGGGTGAGGCGGCGGGCGGCGGCGGAAAGATGACGATCCGATCTCGGGTAGTCGATGGTCCAGTTATTCAGGCGGCCACGCCAGGTGGGAACCGCGCGATACATGAAGCGCGCGAATACCCATTCGCCAGGAACATTCGAATCCGGCGGAATCGGAAAATTGTTGTACTCCCAGCCTGGATATTCGCGAAACACGCCCGGCCTTTGCTGCTTTCGTGACGTGCGCTGTCCCACTTTGCTGGCGTCGTTGGGGAGATTCTCCTGGTCGCGGAAGCGGTTCGGTGGCGCAGAATGCGCTGAGGAGCGCCAAGCTCGGCAAGGTCGCGAAAAGCACGCTACGCAGACGCATAGATTCGAGCGGCTGGCGTCAGAATAGCATGAGCTTTTCGGGAGGACGGGCAAGGGCCAGAGCAAATGCCGCCAAGAATGGCGGCATGGCAGGCTGGAAAGCCCGCTCCACGAGTTTTTTCAAGCTGCCTGGTGGTCGAAATCGGGTGGATCGGAGAATTTCACGTGGGCAGATGGTGCTTCACCGACCACTGTAGCGGCATTTTGCGAAACGAACTCAGGGGAGGGTCGAGGCCGGCGGCGATTCTGCGAAACGAACTCGGCGCGAGATTTCACGAGTGTGTTCAGAGCCTTGTAAAAGGCGTGCTCGTGGGTGGTCTGATAGCGCAGGAAGAGAGCGAGCTTGCTGGCGTCGACGCCGGTTTCAGTAAACGCTTCATTTTGAAAACGGATGGCGCGCTGCACGAGCCACCAGGATTGGGCCATTTGCTGGACCAAGAGCTGCTCGGTTGGGGTAGTGGGGGCGTGCTCCGTCAGGAGATCGGCAAGGAGTGATTCAAACGCGAGGGGATCTTCACCGGGGATCATGATGCGGCCGGAGGCCAGGCCGTGTTTCAAGGAGTTGCCGCTGGAAGCGGCTTTTCCATGGATGGTGCGAGGGCCAGTAGCGCCCGAATGGACGCGAGCGCGGAGAGCCATCATTTCGGTCTGCTGTTCAGCAGTGAATTCGTCCAAGAGTTCGGGGTTGGGCGCGAGGGCTGACGCCTGGCGGCTTTGTTGAAATTCAAGCTTCTTCGCTTTGCGCTCGGCTTCACGGCGCTGATTGCGGAGTTCGCGAGTAGTCATAAGTCTAATGCGACCGGACGGCAGTGCGGAAGAGCAAAAAAGCGGGTTGTAAATGGTTGCTGGGAATGGGAAAAGATTTAAAGACGATTCTGTCACTGGGTTTGCGCCAGCGCAGCAGACTTACTCGGCCGCGCAAAGGTATTCCGGTTTGGGTGCGAATAGTGGTATAACCATTAGTAGTAACATGAAAACAGCTATATCGATAAATGGCGAGCTGTTGCAGCAAGCGGACGACACCGCGAGGCTGATGGGGCTGAGCCGGAGCCGGCTTTTCGCGCTGGCCGTCGATGATTTCCTGAAACGACAGCGGCGGGAACAGATGCTGCTCCGGTTGAACGAAGTGTACGCAAACAGTGGGGAATTGCCGGAAAAGCGCCTGCTGAAGGGAATCAAATCCAAGGTCCGCGGCACGGTGAAGGAACGCTGGTGAGCGAGATTCGGCAGGGGCAAGTGTACTGGCTTGACTTCGGACCTGCGGACGGTTCCGCGCCCGCAGAGCGGCATCCTTCCGTGGTTGTGCAGAATGATATTTTCAACCGAAGCGCGATTGCAACGAGCGTCGTGTGCCTGATTACCTCAAATCTGAGCAGGGCGAAGGCGCCGGGCAATGTGCTTCTGAAGAAGGGCGAAGCTAACCTTCCGAAAGCGAGCGTGGTGAACGTATCGCAGATCCTCACGGTGGATAAGGCTGAACTTGTGGATTGCCTTGGCGAACTGAGCGACGCCACCGCTATGGCCGTACGGGACGGACTGCGTTTGTTATTTGACAGGTTATGACGAGATAGAAAAATTCCGACCACAATGGCACAGGCGCAGAAAGCAGCTACAAAGCCATCAACCCTGCGCTTTTGAGCGTTTGCCGTGCCGACCCCTATGCTAAAAGCAGGCGGTATGAACGATAGGCCACCCGAACGGGAAACGCTTGCCAGCCTGTATCGCCGGGCTTTTGCCGAATACGGCGCACAGGCGCTATGGAATAAACGCATGCTTGAGGAACCCAGTCCCGAGGATGCGCTTGTCATCGCGCGGGCGCTGCGGATTGAGGGCGACCGGGAAGCGCGCAAGCTGGCCGAACAGATTGAGAAAGCCTCCCGTGCCGCTCTCTAAAGTCCAGAGTGATATCCTCCGGCTTCTCGCCGCACACCGCGACCCGGAAAGCTACGTTGCCGGAGCCGCAGCCTTGAACCGTGACGCGCCACGCTATTCCGGCGACATTGATATTTTTCATGGGCGCGAAGAACGTGTGGCGGCCGCCGCCGGGAGCGATGCGCAGGCCCTTGAGGCCGCGGGCTATGCCGTGAGATGGCTTCGCCGCGAACCGGCAGTTTACACCGCCGAGGTTTCCGCGCAATCTGGCGCGAGCCATCTTGAATGGGTTGTGGACGCTGAATTTCGGTTTTTTCCTGTCATGCGGGATGACACGTTCGGTTATGTGTTGCACCCGGTTGACCTTGCGACCAACAAAGTCATGGCCGCAGCCGGGCGGCGCGAGTTGCGCGACATCGTTGACTTGGTGACGGTTCACGAAACGATCCTGTCCCTTGGCGCAGTCGTTTGGGCTGCCGTCGAGAAGTCACCGGGATACACTCCCGAAGGGCTGATTGCCGAGATCCGACGCAACTCCAACTATCCCGCCGCCGAGTGGCGGGCGCTTGCCAGCACCGAACCAATTGACCCGAACGTCGTGATGCCAAGGCTTCGCGCCGCGCTCGATGACGCGGAAGCTTTTGTCTCTCGCATGCCCACGGACAAAATCGGGTTGTTGTTCTTTCAGGCCGGTAAAGTTGTGCAGCCCGATTCCGACCGGCTGGACAGCTATCAAACGCATGCGGGACAACTACGTGGCCACTGGCCGACCAGCGCCGACATCACAGCCGCCATGTTTGAGCGCTACAAGAAGACCAGCGGCGACTCGAAACCGTAGTCCCCACCTTGCAAATACGCCTCTGTCGGTATCGAATGGGAACGACGCGCTGAGCAATCGAAACATTGACTCTCAAAACCCGCGGGGCTCTCCGTGAGGGTAATTGCCGTGGATCCGGCAGTGGCGCTGGGTGAGGAATAAGCGCCGACAGCAGAAGGCAGACAAGCTACTTCGCCACTACCCAGGCGAAGATCATGCTTCCGGCGGGGGTCAACAAATACTGTTTGCCGTCGAGCTCATAGGTGCTGGGGCCGGTTTCCATGCGCGCGCCCAGATTTACGTGCCACAGGGCGTTTCCTGTTTTTGGATCGAGCGCGATCAGATTGTCCTCGTTATCGCCAGTGAAGACGAGGTTCCCGGCGGTGCTCAGTATTCCGGCGCTTCCTTCGCCCTCGCCGATCTCGTGCTTCCAGGTGACCTTGCCGGTTTTGTATCGATCGCCTCGACCACTCATCAGATTTGCTCCTGCTGTTCCGGAGCTTCAAGACGTGCGAGTTCGTCCCGGGTAAGCGGCCGAGTGTACCAACACGAAGGGAAGGCATTGCAACCCCAGAAGAAGCGGTTCTTACCTTGCCTGATCTGTAAGCGGTGAGTCTTACCTCTTGGGCAATAATCTGCGTTCTCTTCCAGCACCAGAATGCGGTTTGTGAGTCTTGAATTCTCCTTGGATTCCTCAAACTCTGTCACTTCGTGCCTTCGCTCGATTAGCTGTCTGATCTCTTTCTTCACGCGCTTCGAAACAGCAGTATCGGCCAGCTTCGTGCTCAATAGCTCAAGCTCTTCCATCCCCTGGTTGTACTCGTCTAAACCGATCAGCCCTGTCAATTCTTCCCGCAGGTCGATGAACCGACGCAAGTGTGCAGTTGATTCTCGCACCCGCTTCAAGAACTCCACCTGCTTGTCCGAGAACTGCTCGCGGTTGGAATGGTAGGCATCGCGAAGAATGACGAGCCACGCGTGAGCCACTCGGTAGAGCCTTTCCTCGCTAGTTGCCGTCGCGAACAGGTCTCGTACCGTTTCCACCATGTTTGTTATTTCCGAGAGCATCTCCTTTGCATCATCGACCCAATAGCGCCCGCAATCCAACGGATATGAACGGATCGCACCCAAAACTTCAATAGTGAGCTGGAATAGTGAGCTGGCAAAACAGTAAGGACTATAACAAATAGGGGCGTTGCAATACACTATTCCGTGGATGTCGAGACATATACGCCCTTCGACATGCGGCCAGCATGAACCCAAACACGACGATTCCCAAATCAGGGTGCGAAGAATCTTCCGAGGGACAATCCGCCATCCTTCAGTACTGGAAGGCTGTTGAGCTTTTCTCGCCGCAAAAAATCCCCCGCGTAGATCCCAACAAATGCAAAGACCCTGTATTTCGATTATCGGGCGAAACACCGCTACCTTGGCATTCTTCAGGTTGGTTTCCACCGGCAGAATCGGGTAGTAGATGGCGTTTCACGGCATACTGTGGAGTCTACAAGCTGGCACGCATTAGATGCCTTCTAGAGCATCAGTTTGGCCGTGATCCCTCCAACTTCGATCAGCGACCGTACGGGAAAGCTGCCTCTTCGCCCTACAAATCACGGAAGAAGGGCGTCCTCTTCTCGATACATTTGTCTTGTCGTCCGCGGCGTGGGCGAGCGGCCGGTTGATCGACCCAGTCCAATTGATTCAGCCTGGTTGAGCGGATTTGAGCCAGCGGCGAAGGAAGAAGCATTGTGCTTTGCGGAGCGATTCGCGATTCTCGAAAATGACGAGGTTGGCCGGAAGCTCAACGGTGCGCCGGGTGTACACGTGGGCCGTCCCATTCAGCCCAAAGATCTTGAAAATGAAGTTGAACGAATCGCAAAATCGCTGAGCGTACGTGCGGGACTCAAGCCGAAAGAGGTTCGACTTAAAGGGTTTCAGGTCAAGGGCAAGTCGGGACTGCAAGCGGAGAGTGACGATTTCCTTAATAGCTTTTTCCTTCGTGATTTGGAACGTTTGGCCGGAGAGGCAACACGCTCTAACCTGAGCGCACCCCTTTCGCGATATTTGTCGGCTGACCACGAAATCTCGAAAGAGGGACGAATTGACATTAGAACCAGAACCTCGCTCGATGTTCTTTGGCGGAACACGTCGCCAGCGTTAGTTCCTGAAGGGCGCTGGCCAATGGCAGCGACTCAATCGCTCTACTTCAGCCAACAATTTGCTGTCAACTCCTCACTGGATGAATTTAAGACAGCGGCTGGCCTGTTCGCTGTGAACGGACCGCCAGGAACGGGAAAGACGACCCTACTCCGGGATCTTATAGCTTCCGTCGTGGTTCAGCGCGCACGAGTTCTCGCGACGCTGAGCCGTCCGGAGCTTGCGTTTGTCGGTGATCCTCGCCGCTGGCAAACTGCCGACTTCAGCGGGTTGGTTTATCAGTGGAGAGAGGACCTTCTCGGCTTTGGTGTCGTCATTGCATCATCTAACAATCGAGCAGTTGAAAACGTCACCTTAGAGATTCCTGCAAAGAGCGCGATAGCAGAAGAGTATGCCTCGGAGATCGATCACTTCGCGGACTTCGCTACCCGTATTCTGAGAGAAAGCAGTTACAAGGCTCAAGAGCAAGATCTCCCCGAAGCTTGGGGCTTGATCTCCGCCAGGCTCGGCAGTAAGAAAATCGGCGTAGGTTCGTCAGCAACTTTTGGTACGCCGACAAGGAGGTGCCTGAACCGGGGTGCCGTGCAGATAAGGGGTTCCTTCAGTATCTTAAAGATGTCAAAACTACTCGCATGTCTTGGAACAATGCGGTGGCAAAGTTCGAGAGTGCGCTGAAACACGAGGCAGCCGTTCGCAGAGAGCGAGTAGCTGCGTGGGAAGCCGTTGAGGCGCAGGCGAAGCTTGTTGAGATGCTGAGCGCCACACAGACCGACTTATCGGCGGCTGAAGAATCAATGTTGCAAATCCGAGAGCGCGTGATGGAACTGGACGCCGCTCTAGGGCGACATAACGGGAAACTGGAAGAAGCCGTAAATGCGCGCAGCCGTCACCGGAAGTTCAAACCAGGCGTGGTGGATGCTCTTTTTTCGTTTGGGGCCGCGTATCGGGAATGGCGTAGACGGGACTTGCTGCTCGTCGAACGAATCGAAAGAGAGGAAGCGGAGTATGGCGACATTGAAATTCAACTCGGGATTCAGGAGCAGCTAAGAAGTGCTGTGGAGGAGCGGATTGAGAAACTTACTGCCGATTTTACCGCTCGAAAGGATGAGATAGCCGCAAAGGAGCGTGCGCTTCAGCCACTGCGCGAAAACCTTGGCTCGGCGTTCCCCAGAATCGACCGATGGCTCTCGCATCCGGAAGAACGTGAATGCTCTTCGCCGTGGGCTGATGAAAGCTGGAATCGAGCACGCACAGCGGTTTTTGTTGAGGCCCTGCGGCTACATAGGGCTTTTATAAAATGCGTCCCGACTGAAATAATGCGGAATCTTGGGTGTGCGATGGACATCCTGAGTGGAAAAGTGTCGTCCGGGGCAGATTCCGCGGTCGTTCAGTCGGCTTGGGCAACGCTGTTCTTTGTGGTCCCAGTTATTTCTACAACCTTCGCATCCTTTGACAGGTTGTTTGCTCATCTCGGTCGGGAATCTATTGGATGGCTGCTAATTGATGAAGCTGGACAGGCGATTCCTCAGGCTGCTGCAGGCGCGCTGTGGCGATCTAAGCGGGCTATCGTGGTTGGCGATCCGCGGCAGCTAGAACCGATAGTTACGCTGCCCTTCACTGCACAGCAGGCACTAAGAATCCATTTCAACGTTGAAGAAACATGGTTGCCTTCCAGGAATTCTGTTCAGACTCTCACGGACCGTGTGAGTCGGTTCGGTACCTGGCTTCGTTCTGAAGGCGCAGACGAGCCAATTTGGGTTGGATCGCCTTTGCGGGTTCATCGACGCTGCGAAAAGCCCATGTTTGAAATATCGAATCAGATTGCTTATGGCAGGCAGATGGTGTATGACACCCAGGAGCGTCCATCGCGACTACCACCCAGTTGCTGGATTGATGTGCGAGCCGCCGAATCGGAGGGCCATTGGATTCCTTTAGAGGGTCTGGCCCTAGAGTTTTTGCTACAAGAGCTTTCCACGTCGGGCATCGATCCATCGCACATTCTGCTCATTTCGCCCTTTCGCGAAGTGGCTGCAAGACTGAAAGAGATTGGCAAATGGCGAGGCATTTCCCAAGCGGGTACCGTACACGTCTCGCAGGGAAAGGAATCTGAAGTCGTCATCCTAGTCTTGGGCGGAGATCCCCGGAGGCCGGGAGCTAAGGCGTGGGCTTATGAAAAGCCAAATCTTCTGAACGTTGCGGTCAGCCGTGCTAAACGAAGGCTATTCATAATCGGGAATCGTGAAGAGTGGAGGCAGTATTCCTTTTTTAGGGATGCAGCAGCCCTGATGGGTCAACAGGAGGACAGTGAACTTCAGCCACCTTCCGGCACTGCATTAACCAGGCGAACGTCTGGCGGTAAATAAACAGAGAATCGGCCTGGCGGGATCCGACACATGAGGAGCGGTTCATGACACAGTCAACCAACATGCTACTTCGCCACCACCCAGGCGAAGATCATGCTTCCGGCGGGGGTCAGCAAATACTGATTGCCATCCATCTCATAGGTGCTGGGGCCGTTTCCATGCGCGCGCCGAGGTTCACGTGCCATAGGGCGTTTCCGGTCGCTGGATCGAGCGCAATAAAATTGTCCTCGTTATCGCCGTGAAGAGAAGGTTGCCGGCGGTGGTCAGCATGCCGGCGCTGCCTTCGCCCTCGCCGATCTCGTGCTTCCAGCGTGACATTGCCGGTGTTGTAATCGATGGCCTCGAGCAACGAATTTGCCCAGAAATTGCGGTCGCGTCCGGCCCAACCTTCGGGCTTGCCTTCCGCGGTCATGTAGAAAATACTCCAGAGGCGCCGGGCGCTGACGTAGAACAGATCCGGCATCGGGGATCGAAGCTCGGCGCGAGCCAGTTAGTCGCGCCGTCGGAGCCGGGCGAGACCAGCACTCCGTCGGGCTTGGGCTCTTTTTCCGGATTCGGAATCGGTTCACCGCGCGAATCGATTCCTTTCGCCCAATCGGTCTTGACAAACGGCGCCGTCAGGATGTGCTCGCCCGTAGTGCGGTCCAGCACAAAGAAGTAGCCGTTGCGGCTCGCTTGCGCGAGCAGTTTGCGATGAACGCCGTTGTACTCGTCATCAACAACACCGGCGTCTGCACGGCGTCCCAATCGTGCGTGTCGTGCGGCGAAGGCTGGAAATGCCAGATCAGCTTGCCGGTATCCGGATTCAGCGAAACGATGGAGCAGGTGTAGAGATTGTCGCCTTTCCGGATATCTCCGTTCAGTACCGGATTCGGATTGCCGGTGCCCCAATAAAGCTGGTTCAGTTCCGGATCGTAGGTGCCGGTCATCCAGGTCATGCCGCCGCCGTGAGTGATCGCGTCGGTGCCGTGCGGCCAGGTCTCCGAACCGGGTTCGCCGGCTTCGGCTCGGTGTTCCACCTCCATTCCACTTTGCCGGTTTCGGGTTCGACTGATTCGAGAAAGCCGGGAATGTCGGTCACGTCGCCCGAAACTCCGACAATCACGTGATTGCGAATGACCAGCGGCGCCATGGTGGCGAAATAGCCGAGCTTCGGATCGGCCAGCTCGATGTTCCAGCGAACCTTGCCATCCTTCGCATTCAAGCGAAATCAAATGGCAATCGGGCGTTTCGAAATAGAGCCAGTCCTTATACATGCCCACGCCGCGATTGCCGATGTGATCGCCTTTCGATTCGCGATAGTAATGCCAGATCATGCGGCCCGTGCGGGCATCCGCGGCCCAGACATTATCCGGCGTCGTGAAGTACAGAATGCCATTCACTTCAAGCGGCGTCGATTTGATGCCGACGGATTGCAGGCTGCAGCACCCAGGCCAGCGTCAGTTTATGGACGTTGCTCTGATTGATCTGCGAAAGGCTGCTGATAGCGCTTGCCGGAATAGTCGCCGTTGAAGGTGGGCCAGTCGCTCGCAAGCGGCTTCAGAGGTCTTGTGGATTGAGCCCTTCGTCGGCCGCCGAACAGGCGAGCGCGATGCCGCAAAGCAACAGACAGGCTAAGAAATCTCCTCATGCTATTTCAAAGTCTCCAGATACGCGAACAGATTGTGGATGTCGGCGTCGGTGTATTTGTTCATCAACTCGCGATGCGCGGCGAGCGGATCATGAACCTCCACTTTGACATCGCTGAGGGCCAGGACCGGTACCAGCCGTCCTGGCAGACCAGCGCGATGCGGAATTCATCCTGGTGCTCCATTTGCCTTCGAAAATGCGTGCCGTCGGGCAGCGTAACGGTGGCGGTTTTGCGACATGCGGCCGAGGGATAGACCATGTGCTGTTGCAAATCGATGGGCGAATATTTCTTCGCGATGCCCGCCAGGTCGCCGGTGACGGAATGGCACCGGAACAGCCGCCCGCGCCGTCGAAGTACGCCTTGCCCGCCTGCGCGTTGCCGTCAGCAAGTTTCGCTAACGGATAATCGCCGGGGACATGCGCGCTGTGCAGGGCCGCGTTCGCCTGATGGTGAAGAAAGGCGACGATGTCGGTGATTTGATCGTCTTTGAGATTGCGAAACTGGGCATGCCTTTGTCCGGGCCGGCCATTGCGAATGACCGGGCCGAGCAGGTTGCCATTATCGTCGTGGCCAGGATGGCGGAGCGAACCAGATCGGGCGCGCGCGATCCGGTCGCGTCTTCGCCGTGGCAGAAGCCGCAAGCTCGATTTGAACAGCGCGCGGCCGCGTTCGACCGCCGCGGCATCTTGCGAGGATGCTTCGTGCGCGCGCTGCGGCGTGGGCTGATGCCCTTGCGCGGCGCTGAAGAGCAGAAAACGAGCAGCGGCCAAAGACACACAGCGAAGCATGGTGCGCATACAAACCATCCAGTATTTCAAAAGACTGCTTCTAAACCGTGAAAATATCGACCGCCTGCGCGAGCGAAGCAAGCGGGTCGCGCACGGGCGTGTATTCATGCGCGACCACGCCGGCGAAGCCTAGATCCGCAATCGCTTGCGCGACGAAATGGTAATCGAACTCCTGAGTCTCGTCGATTTCGTGCCGCCCGGATTCCCGCCGGTGTGGAAATGCGCAATGTATTGGATGTTGTTGCGGATGGTGCGCACGATATCGCCTTCCATGATCTGCATGTGATAGATGTCGTACAGCAACTTGACCCGCGGCGAATTTACGCGCTTCATCACGTTTACACCCCAGGCGGTGTGATCGCACATGTAGTCCGGGTGATTGACTTTGCTGTTCAGCAGTTCCATGCAAATGTTGACGCCCTTGTCTTCGGCGTGCGCTTTCACGCTGTTCAGGAAAGCGACGCAGTTGTCCGCGCCTTCCTCGTTGCTCATGCCGCGCCGCGTGCCGGAAAGAGTGATGAATTAGGGCAGCCACCCGCCGCGCACAGATCGATGCCTTCGTGCATGGATTTTTCCAGGCGCTCGTGGTTCTCTTTGCGATTGATTCCGTCCTGAATGGTGCCGCCATACGGGCCGGGACACATGGTCGGCGTGAGGCCGTGTTGCTTTAAGATGGGCCAATCGGCGGGCGCGATCAGATCGAAGCCGTAAATGCCGAGGCGCGCGGCTTCCCGGCACATATCGTCGAGCGTCATTTGACGTCCGCGAAATACGCCTTTGGTGACGGACTGCTTCAGTCGTCCTCTGGCCGGTTTCGGCGGTTGCTGGGGCAGTTCGGAAGCAATCAAGCTGGAGTCGCAGCCGAGTGCCGGCAGGAACATTCGACGCGTCATATATGGGTAATGAACGATTCTAAGCCAGCGTCCCGCCGCAGCTTGAACCTGCGCCGGCGGTACATCCGAAGCAATGGCCGGCGGTTGCGATGGGTCTGAACGCGAGTGCGTCGAATGAGTCGATGTCCCAGATGGTGGGGGCGGATTTCTCAGAAGCCTGAATTGAAGGATGCGTCCCGACGAGTCGGGGCGCAGCAGACTGAGAGTCTGCGCCACTTCGCGCGGGTATTTCGAGCATTTGGTTGAAATCGCAGTCGTATAAATAGCCGTCCCAGGAAATGCTGACGAGCGAACGGCACATGAGCTGCTCGACCGTTGCGGGATTGAAGCTGTCGTACAGCAGCTTCGAATAGCTTTCAAGCGTGCCGGTCCTTTCGAGAAGATCCGCAAACCGTTTGATCGGCATGTTGGTGATGGTGAATAGCCGGTTGAATCGTATGCCGAAATCTTCCAGCAAGCGCCGCTTGTAATCCGCCTCGAGTGTTGTTCGGGCGGGGGCAGGGAAGGGCCAAGGGGGTTATACACGAGATTCAAGGGCAAATCGGCGGCGAGTCCGTATCCGATTTGGTTTAGTAAACGGAGCGCTTCTATACTTTTGTCGAACACGCCGCGGCCGCGCTGCTTATCGACGTTGTCGCGCGTATAACAGGGGAGACTTGCAGTTATTTCAACCTTGTTGCGAGCGAGAAAATGCGGCAGGTCCTGGAAACCCGGCTCAGATAATACAGTCAAGTTGCAGCGATCAATAACATGCTTGCCATCCGCGCGGCTCGCTTCCACCAAGAGCCGAAAGTTTGGATTCAGCTCGGGTGCACCCCCGTAATGTCAACCGTAGTTGCTGCGGCCGGAGTCGCCTGATTAGCTCGATGACACGCTGGGCAACTTCGCGCGACATACTCTCGGTCCGCTTGGGGCCGGCATCGACGTGACAATGCTGGCAGGCCTGGTTGCATACCTTGCCTACATTTACCTGAACAGTGGTTACGCGGGCACGCTGGAGGAGCGGAAGACCGGCTTGCCGAAGTTTGGATGCAAAATCGCCCACAATTTAAAAATAAGGCTTCGTGTTGCGTTCGGTTTTCTTGGGCGCCGGCTTTCGCGGAGCGGCCGTCTTCTTCTTAGCCGTGGCTTTTCGCGGAGCGGGTTTGCGACGGGTCACGCCAAGCGATCGCTCCAGGATATCCTCCAGGAGTTTCTTTTCCGCCGGCATGATGGTTTTCGTGAACTTCTCCGGCCGCTTCTCTACTAACTTCTGCATCTCCGAAATCCACAGCAGGGATTCGGCGGCAGGATGTTCGCCTATTTCGCCAACCAGCTTCAACGCCGCTTCGAGATCGGGAATGGAGCGATAGCAAGTCAAAGCTTCCTTAAGATTTCCGCTCAGCCGGTGGCATTCCGCCGCGCTGCGAAAATTACCCAATCCTTCGTGACACACCGCTTCGAGTTTCGGCTGGCGCTCGGGCAGTTCCACTAACGTCGCGAGGGCAGGCGCAAATTGCTTTTCCTTCATGAGCAACTGGATGGCCCGCTGTTGCAGCCGCTGAATGCGGACGCCTCGATCGGGAACGTCCAGCGCTTCATAGAACGGGGGCAGCAGATTGACCAATACACCTGCGTTATGACTATTGAAAAGAGCCGACTCCAACTCTTCCACCCAGAATTTCGATTTGCTGCTGAGCTCAAGCAGCAGCCAAGGCTCGATCTCTGCTTTGCGCGGCGGAAGAATTTGGGCCAGCTCAACCAAGGCCTGGAGCCGATTCCCGACGGTGGCGCGGTGAACGCGCCCAATGATGTCGAGGATTGCGGCCAGTCCGAAGCGGTTGGCATTCGACGCGGCGCGGTAGGCTTCGTGAAACAGATCGGGCCTGCCCAGCTCCGCAGCAGCCGGGTATTACGCAGTCCAAGCGTGAAGCAGACCTGGGCCAGCGTGAGATAGGCGGCGTTGCGGGCCGCTTCATCCGTCACGGCGGTCAGCGAACCGGGGCGGCCCAGCAAGGTGACCGCCTGCTGCGCTCTGCGACCACGCGATTTCCGGCTTGAATTCCAGAAATTGCCGAGCGTCGGCACGGCAGCGCTGCACGCGCTCCTCGGGATCGAGATCATCTTCCTCGAGCGTCTTCAGCAGCGCGGCAGGCACGCACGGCGCGACTCCTGCTACGGAATCCCTGCCGTTCAGAAATCCGATGCTCTGGCGGATTATTTGATCGGTCGGATTGATGTCTAACCAGAACAGGCGCTCGGTGGGGCGGCTCAGAGCGACACGAAACTGATCGATGGCCAGACGCCTTCTCAGCCCTTCAATGTCACAGTCGGCGCGGAGACGGCCGTCGTCACGAAGAATGCGCTCCAGGTTACGGCCTGCATCGAGCACGCAGACGGAGTTGAAATCGAGCCCCTTGGCTTCAGAAACGGTGAGCACCGCCGGGCGCGCGGCTTCCGGAACATAGGAGGGAACGGTGTCTTCGAGAGTGATCAGCGCCAGGCCCTCGCGAGCTGCGAGCGAAATCAGAAGCTCGTCTAATTCGGCGCCGGGGGTGGCGCTGCAGTACAGAATCTGATCGGTTGCGTCGTCTTCGATTTCGGCATATCCGGTTCCGCTGGGCCGCTCCTGTTTTTGAATATGCGAGTAGAGATCCCAGACTCGATTGACAAGCTCGGCGATGCGGTGCGGGCTGCGCAAATTAGCGGAGAGCTTGTGTTCGGACGGAGTGCCTATCCGCGAATGCAGCAGGTCGCTTAGCCAGCCCCATTCGAAGTCGGTGGGGCGAACGGTCTGCGCCTCATCGCCTGCAAGCAGCAGCGGCACGGGAATCCGGCGGCTGGCGATTGATGGACGAGGCCAGCTCGACTATGAAGAAGGCCTCGATCGGAGTCAGATCCTGGCATTCATCCACCGCGATGCAATCGAAATCAAGCAAGGCGGGGTCAATGCGCCGGTTTGGCGCCGCCATCTGCCGGCACGCGCAGCCGCTCAACCGCGCGCCAGGCGAGCGCCAGCTCCGGGAAATAACGTTCGGCGAGAGTATCGGGGTCGAGCTTCTCCAGGCGCGCGGCGGCTTCGAGCGCGGCGCCACGGGCCCCTGGCCCAGAAATCGCGTGCGCCGCTCCCGATAGGCTTTGTCGGATACTCGCGGATGTTTGGAGGCGGTGAAGCGGCCGACGGTAAGCGGAAGCGCGTCGCCGGCGAGATGCGCATAGAGTTCGTCGTAAGAGCGCGCTGGCTGTTTGCCCAGCCCCGAGCGTTCTCGAAAACGGCGACAAATCGCGCAGAAAGCGCTGCCTGGCTTCACTCTCAAGCATCACCGGCGCGTCCAATGCAAGCACCTGCCGGATCAGGTCTGGAAAGGTCACGACATGGAAACGCTTGTGCGAGGAGCAGAAGCGGTCGAAATAATCGCGGGCGAGCGCAGCCAGATTGCGCGAATAGGTAATATATAGCATCTGTTCCGCGCCGGAGGAATCGGCGGCGTGCAGAAGAGCGGTGGTTTTGCCCGAGCCGGGATGACCTTTCAAAAGCCGGACCGGCTGCCGGGCAGAGGCAAACTTGACCTGGGGCTGGGTCCACGGCGGCGGGCGCGTATTCCTCGCGCCGGAGATCGCGCACGGTCACCGGCATGTAATGGCTATCGAAGGATTGCGGCGCCAGAAGCGTGTGGTCGTCATGATGGCGGATATCGCGCAAAAAAAGCGCGCCATCGCGGCACGTCGGAGAACTCGCCGGATTCTTTCAGCGGAAGCGCGTTTTTCGGAGCCCACCAGGCATAGAAATGGCTGCCGTGATTGCCGCCCAGCCGTGATCGACGCCAGCCGCGATTGATGCCCTGCGTCGCCTTGTAATGCACGCGCTGCGAGTCGAAGGAAAGCCGCTGCAGCAAAAACGCGGTTCGCTTCCGATGGAATCCCGGCCATGCTCGCCGAGCTTTTCCAGGAACTCCTGGTGGCAGAAGAGCGGATTCGGCGGCCGTGCGGTTTCAAATGTGGTCTCGATAAGATCGAGCTGTCCTTTGGTGCCCACGAAGTCACTAGAATAGCCCGATACGAACGCTGTGCGCCGCCGGATCGGCGATCGCGAGTCAGCCGACGGTTTCTTTCACGTTTGGGCGGCGTCCCCCGATTCGTCCTTCGCCTGCACGCGCTTCGAAACCAGCCTTGGGACGTCCCCTGAGCATTGCGCGCGGCCGAAGCTCTCTCGCGATAATCCGGCCGCGGTCCGCCGCCTCTCGGCGCCGCGACCTGCGCGTGGCTGTCTTGTCCATTCGATGAGACAGGGGACATGAGCATAGCCGATCAGCATTGCACAAACGTATCGCCAATCGAATCGATATTGCGATACCTTTTCGCAACGCGAACGGTCATGGAAAATCGGCAAGGGCAGTATGTTGCAGAACCGCTGGTTTGTGCGACGCGGGCAATGTTCGTCAAGCCGTGGGTATCAAAGGGACTTGGAAGCTGTCATCCATTTTGCATTCTCATTCCCCTCCGTGGACCCTGAGGTCCAACATTTGCGACTCGCAGAGGCTTCATAATGCAGGTCTTCCCGAACTCTGAATTAGGGTCTACGTGCCTGGAATGGCCTTTTCGGCACCTAAGTTCACGGGAACCAGGTCACGTGATCTTCTAAAGAGGGCGCTGGGACCGCACGTGAGTAAAGTGCGTCTCTGGGTAGTACTGGATAACCCCTCCTTGACAGTTGTTTGTCTTGCATTACGCACTGCAAAGTGAGAGCATACCCGGAGGTGACGGATTGATGAGAGTTCTTGGGTTGGCAGCCTTGGTTTCGCTTCTGCTTTGTTCAGCTTCATTACGCGTACAGGGCCAAAGCTGGAAGGAATTGGCGAACAAGGCGAAGAAAAAGGCCCAAGATAAGCCCACCACCTCGACTTCGTCAACCAATCCAGCATCGTCCAATGAAACATGGTTCGCGTTTTGTAGCGTGATAGTTGGTGGCTCACCAACAACTGCAGGAAACTACCACAGTCAGGTCTTTCCCTACGACCATTCTCAGACGGGGGCGTTATTTAGCCAAGTACTGCCAGCCTGGAAAGAATACGCAACCAGTAAACTCAAAGTGATGTCTGCCTCTGCCGATAAAAGCGCATCCTGTGTGGGCGACACAGGCCCCGTTTCTCGAAACGGGGACCAGATGATGATAAAACGCAGGAATGATACCGTCGCCGCCGAACGTCGCTATTTCGAAGGAGGAAATTGGGCATCAAAGCCGTACGAGACGGATTGGACATACAACGGTGCCAAAGCCGTCTCTAGTAGCAGCCCCGATGCGGCACCAGCAGTTTCGGCTAATTCCAGCACAGCTGCGCCGTCCCAGGCTCCTGTCGCTCCAGAGCCAGTCACAACTGGCTCCATCGTTTACACGTATTGTTTCTTAAGCCTGCGAGATCCGCACAAAACATATCTCAGCGACGTTTTCCAGATCCACAAACAAGATCGGAATACGCTTTATGCCACCTATCCTCCGCGATTTGCGCAATTCGTGGCCGACAAATATCAGGTAATGACGGTCGGACGTGGGCATGTGGGTGGTTTTGGTTGTGAGGATGGGTTTGATACAGAAGCAAGGGCAAGCGCACGCAGGGCGGCTGACCTGACCCGTTATCAAAATAATCGGCAAATGGATGGAGCAGTGGAAGTGCCTTGGAAGGGCGAGACTTCTGAAGCACGACACTGAGCAACTTCTACAGCCTCTCGACTGAAAAGAGGCAAGCCCTAGCCTCGTGCGCTAACGAGACCAGTTGCTCACGCCGTCCTTCATTACCGTCCGGCTTGTGCCGATAACGACAACTCGACCGCCACACGCCAAACAGCCCGCAGGCTCTTCGTTCGCTGATCCGGAACGTTTCCACGGCAAACCCTACATCTTGCCGTTGAGCTGCGAGCCCCACCCGTTTTTTGAGATCACCGCTTTCAGACTTCTTTGTCCAGGCTGAGATCGGCAACCAGATGCTTCAGTCGGCGGTTCTCATCTTTTAGGCTCTTCAGGCGCTGTGCTTCGCTTACTTCCATGCCGCCATACTTGCCTTTCCACGTGTAGATCGTCGCTTCGCTGATCCCTTGCTCGCGCGCGAGCTCCGCCACCTTCTGCCCAGCTTCGTGCCGCTTCAAGATTCCAATGATCTGCTCTTCGCTGAATCGACCCTTCTTCATTCCTTTCTCCTTGTCCGAATCCTACTGAATTTCGGGCCAGTTTCAGGGGCAGGTCAGCTGTTAGGAACCGATCGGAAGAGGCAACCGGTTAACTGCGAACGGAAGATCACTGGACTTTGGAAGAATCCTTATCGCCTCCCATTTAGCTCATCCTGAGGCACTCCCGAACGGATTGCATAAACCTTCGTTTTCGCAACAAGCTTGGATCACCAAGGATCTGAAGAAACTGCCGTACCTGGCGATACAACGCGGCCAAACGGCTATGGGCGGCTCCCTCATTTAGCACCAACTTCCGGACCTCTTCCGCAAACCCGACCCAGCTCCGCGGCCGTCGGCAGAAACTGTTTATTCGATTTGAGATATATTTCTTGACAGTGTGAAATGTTCATGATGGACTGAGGTGGACCTTTGATTCGAACCCGACGCAGTTTTTTGAAGACTCTGTCGGCCCTTGCGGCCTGCGCTCCGGTGCTCAGCCCGGGCCAGAGCGCGCCTCGTGCGCCGGACCTTCGTTTTCCAAAAGAGCCTCGCGCGCGTTTGGCGGTTACCTCATATCCGTTTCGAGAATACATTCAGAGTCCCACGAATAGCGGTTTCGATCCCCATAAACAGGCGATGGACCTGAAAGACTTTCCGGGGTTTATCGCGAAGAGATTCGGGGTCTATAACATTAATCCTCTAAGCAGCCATTTCCGTTCGACTGATGGCGCATACCTGGAGGAATTCCGGGAGGCGGTAGAAAAAGCCGGCTCGCATATGGTCGGCTTAGGCCTGTCGGGCGGCAGCTTTTATGATCCTGACGAAGCTAAACGTAAGGCGGCCGCAGACTACTGCCGGAAATGGATCGACATAGCCGCCGTGGTAAAGTCGCCCAGCGTTCGCCAGCATGTTTCGGGGCATAAGGGCGCCAAACCCGATGCGGCTTTAGCGGCGGCGAGCCTGGGACAACTGGCGGAGTACGGCTCTAAGCGCAACATTATTGTAAACCTCGAAAACGATAATCCCGTCGCGGAAGATCCGTTCTTTCTGGTCGATGTTATTCAACGCGTACATAGCCCGTATCTGCGCGCATTGCCGGATTTTGGCAACTCACTGCTGGCGCACGATCCGGCTTACAACGAAAGAGCGGTTAGTGCGATGTTTAAGTATGCCTACAGCATGGCCCACGTGAAGGACACTGTGCGATCTGATACTGGCAAGCTGTATTCGGTGGATCTGGGCAGGATGTTCGGAATCGCGAAGGCCAGCAGGTATCAAGGTTATTTTTCAATGGAATACGATACCGGCTCGGGCGACCCGATGCAAGGGACCGAAAAGCTGGTTCAAGAAAGTCTAAAGTATTTGACGTAAGGAGAATTGCATGGCGGATTCAAAAGAGATCAATAGACGCGACTTCCTCGGCAGCGGCTCGGCGGGTTTAGCGGCACTGGGGGGCATAACGTTTCTGGCCCGCCCGGAGCGAGTTTTCGGAGCAAATGATCGGGTAAGAGTCGCCATCTGCGGCCTGCACGGACGAGGCGGCGACCATCTGCACAACTATTCGCAGATCAAAAACGCGCAAATTGCGGCCCTGTGCGACATCGATGAGAACGTACTTCGCCAGCGCCTGGCGCAGATGGACAAGATGGGACTGCCTAAGCCGGTCACTTATGTCGACATTCGTAAGCTGCTGGAAGATAAGTCGATTGACGCCATATCTATCGCTACTCCGAACCATTGGCACTCTCTAATGGCGATATGGGGATGCCAGGCCGGCAAAGACGTGTATGTAGAAAAGCCGTGTTCGCACAACCTGTGGGAAGGTAAGCAGTTAGTCGCGGCCTCGCAGCGCTACAACCGGATCGTGCAGCACGGAACCCAGATTCGTTCGGCGACCGCGGCGCGCGACGCGGTGCAAAAGCTTCAAAACGGCGTTATCGGCGATACTTACATGGCGCGCGGGCTGTGTTACAAGTGGCGTGACACGATTGGCCGCAAGCCAGTCGCGGAGGTGCCCGCCGGGGTTGACTATGACCTGTGGACCGGACCGGCCCCGCTGCATGCCTTCACTCGCAACCGCTTCCACTATAACTGGCACTGGTTTTGGTATTACGGCAATGGAGATATAGGAAACCAGGGTGTTCACCAGGTGGACATGGCGCGCTGGGGCATGGGTGTGGGCTTTCCGAACAAAGTAAGTGCCATCGGAGGGCATTTCATGTTTGACGACGATCAGGAGACCCCAAACGATCTTAACTGCGCTTTTGAATTCGATCAGCCCAACGGGAAACGCAAAATGATCACGTTTGAGGTCAGGCACTGGATTACCAATCACGAGGCGGGCATCGGGACTCCGGAACTCGGGACGCCGGAACCGAAGCGGTCCGCCGGCCAACCAAAACTGGGGCCGCTTGCGGGTAGTCACAATACGGTTGGCGATATCTTTTACGGATCGAATGGCTATCTGGCAACTGGCGACGAAGATGCCTGCACTTATGTCGTGACATTAGGCAGGGACCAGGAGCCGCAACCGGCTGTCCACGGCGGCAGCGAGCGCGCTCACTTCCAAAATTTCATAGACTGTGTAGCCAGCAGGAATAAGGCGGATTTGCACGCGCCTATTGAGGAAGGGCACATGTCTACTGCGATGGTGCATTTGGCAAACGCATCATACCGGTTAGGACGGACGCTGCATTTTAATCCCGATACACAAGAAGTAATCGGAGATGAGGAAGCGGCGCTGCTGCTGCGCGATGGAGACCGCGGGTATCGCGCTCCATTTGTGGTGCCGGAAGAAGTATAGCTTCAGTTGGTGCTGTTGAGGGTGTCGCGTCTACGTCCGTATCGCGACCAGCCGCTCCCTATTTCTTCAAGGCTGCGGTCCAGTTTAGCAAAACTGTGAGGCCCTCAACGCTCTTGCCTTCTGGAGGTACACCGCCATAAATCGCTGTCCGTCGGCGAGACATCATAGAGGTAACGGTCAGCTAGGCCCAGCGGCACAAACAGGGGCTGAATGCCACCCACTTCAAAGGCTCCGTTTTTTGCCTTCACTGCGGCAGCCATCAGCTTGTCGTCGAAGCCGACATAAAACAGTTCTTTGCCATCCGCGCGCCAGCGGGGTAAAGCTCCGCCCCCGACAGAAACCTGCTTTTTGCCGGGCCCCAGGGAAGGACGCGACGTATATTTCGTCTTTGCCCGACTCACTGGATTGATACGCAATCCAGTTGTTGTCAGGTGAAAACTGCGGGTTTCGTTCAACGGCTACAGTATGCACAAACGGAAATGGCTTCGATGCGCCGGTCGGCCCGAGCGGATTTGGCAAGATCCAGACGTCGATGCCGGTCTTGGCATCGCCATAAGAGAAATAGGCAAGATATTTGCCGTTGCTCGAAAAGGAAGTCGGCACCTTGACAAGGTTGTCTGCGTACAGCAATTCTTCGGCTGCCGAACCATCCGCGGGCTTCCGATAAAGGTCGCTGGAGCCCATCCGGTCAGATCTAAACACGATGGTTCGTCCGTCGGGCGACCATACGCCGCTATCATCGTAGACGGGATCGAAGGTAAGGCGCGTCCGCAATCCGCGCATGACATCGTAAGTCCAGCTATCGGTATTGCCACCCGAAGTCTCAGCCGCGCTGACGACGACGTTTCGCCGGTCGGGCGAGAACGCCATGCGTCCTAGATTGCCCGGTGTTCCAATGACGCCAACGCGTTTGCCGCTCCGGTCAAACCAAGTGAGTCGCAAATCTGGAGCTGCAGCTCCTTCGTAAACCAGGCTTCCAGTTGACGACACCGAGAACGCACCCAGACCTGCCGTTACCTGGCTGGCCTGAACCTCATCCGCAATCGACATCGCATCTCCAGCGAGGCCACGGCCTCGAAGCCCGGCAGTCCTGATCGATCGCTCCTCTTCGCCGGCATCTCTCTGGTCGTGGTGGCGGGTTTGGCTGCTGTGGCATATGTCGATTTCCGCGAAAGGGCGGCCGAACCTAAAGCCTCTTCTCCTCGAAGTTGTTCCGGGGCCATATATCCCAGAGTTCCGGTGATCGAGCCTTCCTGAGTGATAGCTTTGCTAACAGTTTCATCACCTAGAACGGACGCTTTAGAGCTGACAGATGTGGGGATGATTCCAGACTTCGCCCATACCACCTGAGCCAATGCGCGAGACGATCTCGTAGGGTCCAAGCCGCATTCCCGCAGAGATTTGCATAGGTTTGAACGATCTTATTCTATTGGAAGCGGGCCCGATTTTTTTCAGACTGCAGACGTGCGGAAGGCATACCGCGGCACGCAATTGAACTATTTGAACCTGGTGGGCGGCTAGTTGTCCAGCACTAACCAACTCAATCTTGCGGTTGGACGCGAGGTAATTCGGTGAGAGCGCTGTTGAGTTGCAGCAGCTTTCATCAGACCTGCAATACGTCGCCTTTCCGGGCAACGAGTGAATAGAGCACGGGCGCCAGGAAAATAGACAGGAAGAGCCGGGAGATCATACCGCCGACGATCACGATGGCGAACGGTTTCTGCGAGTCGCTGCCGATGCCGGTAGACATTGCAGCGGGCAACAGGCCGAAACAAGCGACCAGCGCAGTCATCGCGATGGGCCGCAGGCGCAGCACTGAGGCTTCGAGGGTTGCAGACATAGTATCTTTCCCTTCCAGCCGCAGCTTGTTAATGAAAGAGTACAAAATTACGCTGGTTTGTACCGCGAGCCCCATGAGCGCCACGAATCCCAGCATGGATGAAACGCTGAAGGTTGTGCCCGTCAGGCGGAGTGCAATCAATCCACCTACCGGCTGGGTAATCAGCACGCTGAAGAAAATGATCAGTGGAAACTTCAAGTTGCCGTACAGGGCGAACAGGATCAGCAAAATCAATAGAACCGTAAGCGGCAGAATCACTCTCATTTGAGCCATCGAGGACAGATAGTCCTGATACTCTCCACCCCAGTCAAACGTGTACCCGATGGGCAGTTTGACATTTTGAGCGACTCTCCTGCGCGCTTCCCCAACGGCGCTTGCCAGGTCGCGTCCATCGACGCTGAACTGCACTCCGATATATCTGGAATTCGATTCGCGATAAATTAGCGACGCGCCGTTTTCAACATGTATATCGGCGAATTGGCTCAAGGGAAGATGCTGGCCAGCGGGCGTAGTGATTAGCAGATTCTTAATCGCGTTCTCGTTTCGTCGGAATGGCTCCTGCATACGAACGACAAGATCGAACTGCTCCTCTCCTTGAATGACTTGAGTGGCCGCCGCGCCACCGAGCGCAGTCTCGATCAACGTGTTCACGTCGCTAACGTTTAGGCCATAGCGCGCGATCTTGGCACGGTCCGGTTTGATGGTCAGGCTAGGCTGGCCCAGTTCCCGAACAATGACGATGTGGGTAATGCCGCGGACATGCGAGAGAATATCTTTCGCCTGCTCCGCCTTTTGCTCGAGCGTCTTCAAATCGGCGCCAAAAATCTTGACTGCCAGCAAGCTCTTCAATCCAGTTTCGGCCTCGTCCACGGCATCTTCAGCGGGCTGCGTGTAGTTGAAAATGACACCTGGGAATGCGGAAAGCTTTCGCTGGAGCGCATTGATCAGATCGGGCTTAGTGCGAATATTGTGCTGCCAGGAGGCGTCCTCATACGGCTTCAGGCCGACATAGAACTCATTATTGAAGAACCCGGTAGGATCGGTCCCGTCGTCCGGCCGCCCCAATTCATTGGCGACGGTCGTCACCTGGGGGAAGCTGAGCAGAATATCGCGGATCTGAGGGGAAAGTTTGGACGCTTCTTCGAAGGAAATTGTGTACGGCGTGGTGGCGCGTACCCACAGTGCTCCTTCGTCAAGATGCGGCATAAACTCGGCGCCAATTCCTGGAATCAATAGCAGCGACGCCAAAAAAATCAGCATGCAGACGAATACCGTCAGTAAGCGGTTACGCAGGCATACTTCGAGGGCCCTGCCGTAAGAATTGCGGATCCGGTCATATAGCTTGAGCTCGGGTTCATGCACGTGTTTACGCAAAAAATATGCACAGAGCACCGGCAATAGCGTGAGAGCGCAGATAAGTGAGCCGATGAGCGCGAAACACATGGTATCTGCCATGGGCCGGAAGAGCCTTCCTGAAGGACCGGTCAAGACGTAGATGGGAAGATAGCCCGCGATGATCACGGCGATGGCGTAGAAGATAGGCCGTTCGACATCGCGCGCGGCCAGGCGGATGACTTCAAGCAGGTTATAGCTTTGGCCGTGCCGTGCCGCTAATTCGCGGAAAATGTTTTCCACCATCACCACGGCGCCGTCAACGATGATCCCGAAGTCGATTGCCCCGATCGACAGCAGATTTGCCGGAATGTGGGCGCGATCCAGGCAGATGAAGGCAAACAGCAATGCAAACGGGATGGTTACTGCTACGATCAGCGCGGTGCGCACGCTGAAAAGCATCAAACCAAGGATGACCAGCACCAGGATCATGCCGCGCAGCAGATTCCGTTCCACGGTGCGGGTGGTCTCCTCTATTAGATAGCTCCGATCATAATAAGGAACCACCCTGACGTCTCGCGGCAATACGTGCTTGTTCAGGTCGTCGGTCTTTTGTTCGACGCGCTTCAGGATTACCTGCGCCTGCTCTCCGACCCGCATCAGGATGACGCCTTCTACGGCTTCCTCCTGACGCATGTACCCAAATTGCCCGAGCCGAACGGCGTGACCGATCTGCACTTTCGCTACGTCCTTGACATAGACCGGAATGCCGTTGTGCATGGCGAGCACGATATTGCCGATATCGGCTGTATCTCTAACCAATCCGAGTCCGCGAATGTAATAGATCTGGCCGCCTTGCGGGTAAAAGCCGCCGCCCGCGTTGGCGTTGTTCGCGCTGAGCTGTTGCTGCACCTGAGCGACAGAAATACCGTAAGTAAGTAGCTTGTTTGGATCGAGCAGCACCTGGTACTGCATGGTGGTGCCGCCAAAACCCGAGTCGTCCGCGACGCCGGGTATTGACCGGTAAGCGCGTGCGAGCAGCCAATCCTCAATGGTCTTCAGCTCCTGGGGTGTGCGATCGGGACTCTGCAGAACATAGCGATAAATTAACCCGCTGGGACTGTACAGCGGCGACAGAGTTGGCGTAACGCCTTGCGGGACGCTGGCATTGGCAACACGCTCGAAGGCCTGCTCGCGTGCGAAGTAAGGATCGGCGCCATATTCGAAGTTCATCTGAACGGACGAGAGCCCGTATAGCGAAATGGACCGCAGCGATTCCAGCCGCGGAATGCCGTTCATCTCGATCTCAATGGGGATCGTGATGAGCCGCTCAACCTCTTCCGCCGCGTGTCCGGGCCATTGGGTGATGATTTCAACGTGCGGGGGCGAAAGATCGGGATACGCGTCGATGGGCAGGTTCTGAAAGGCAATTCCGCCCCAGACCATCAGGGCGAGAGAAGCGATGACGATCAGGAAGCGCTGCGAGAGAGCAAACGAAACCAGGCGTGAAATCATTCCGGAGGAGCCTATTGATAGCTGCTTGCGAACTGCACAAAGACACTGCCTTCGGAAACCACTTGTTCGCCTTGCTTGAGCCCGCTCCGTATCTCGATATCGCCGTTCTGTTGAGCGCCCACAGCGACAGACCGGCGCGCGAATTGACGGGGCCGAACCTCCACATACACGAAAGGTTCGTTTTCCGTGTCGTGGAGCACGGCGGACACTGGAACGCTGAGAACGCTCTTTTCCGTCCTGGTGTGGATGACTGCGTCCAGGTACATGTCTTTCTTCAGAAGATCGCCCGCATTTCTAGTGACAATACGAACCGGAGTTGTGCGCGTATCAGGATCCACCATGGCGCCCACGTAAGAGACTCTTCCGTGGAACGTCCGGGCAAGCGAGGAGTTCATTTCGTCGACGGCATCGCCCACTCGCACGGAGGCCAAGTCGCGATCGAAAATGTGGCCTTGAACCCAAACCGTTGACGTATCGCTCAGCACGAAACAGGTGGTGGATCCGGCCTGAATCAACTGACCAGGCGTGACTAACTTCTGCACCACTTTGCCACTTATGGGCGCCCGTACGGCGAGCTCCGGACTGATTGGTAAGGCTTGCCGCTCGGCGTTGTTCAGTTCTTGAGGGGTAATCGCGAAAATTTTAAGCGCTTGCAGACTGTTCTGGACGTCGGTGGAAGCGTCGTTGTAGTCTGCCTCTGCACTCTCCACGTCTTTTACCGCGGCGGCTCCGTGAGCGAGCAGTTCTTTCTCACGGTCGAGGACCTTGCGCGCCAATTCCTGCTGATCCCGGGCCTTTTTGTAAGTCGCTATTGCGTTCGTGATATCGGGACTTGCCACATAGAGCAGTGGATCGCCCGCGTGGACGTGTGACCCATAGTCAACCACAATGCGAGTGATGGGGCCACTTACCTGTGTAATCGCCTGAGTTGTGTGATCCGCGTCCCAATCAACCGTGCCGGTAGTCTCAACGTTGGTCTGCCAGGTGGTGCTCCGAACCGGCCCGACCCGCAGGTGGGGGAGCTGCTCCGCAGATACAGTAAACAGACTAGCTTTGGTTGATTGACCTTCGCTCTGGAGATTACTGTCAGGGGCGCTCCCGGGCCCACAATTAATTTGAAAAAAGGCCACTACCAGGACCGCCACGCCTGCTGCTATGGCGCGTTTGACTTCCGCACAGCCGTTCATTCCGGTAATGTCATCTCCGAGTGCAAGGGGATTCGCTGGAGCCTGATCATATGGCGAACAACGATTGCGGAGGGCAAATGCGAATATAGCGCAGCCTATGCGAGAAGCCAGCGGGTAGGGGCAAGTCAACAATATTGACGAAGATATGCTTCCGCTGGTTGCGGCTACTAATGCCGCCGCGCGAGCACGATGGTGAAATCGTCGGTAAACGAACTGCTGCCTCGCCATCGTCTAACGTGATCGGCTAGGGAGGCAACAATCTGCGAACAAGACTCGGACTTTCGCTCGGACAGAAACTTAGCCAGTCCTTCTTCCCCGAATTCAACGCCGGCAGCGGTCGAGGCCTCGGTGACGCCATCGCTATACAAGGCCAATAAGTCACCCGGCTCCAGCTTGGTCTCCCGCACTTCGTAATACACGGATGGGAAAATGCCCATTACCATGCCGCTTCCCGAGAGCTGCTCCACTTCGCCGCTGGCGCGCAATAACAAAGGGTAGTTATGCCCGGCATTGCTGTATTTCAGCGTGCCCGTGTTTACGTCGAGCAGAGCGTAAAAGAACGTGATGAACTTGCCGAGCGGGCAGCGTTCGGCAAGGCTGCGGTTGAGTATCGTTACGGCCGTGCCGGGATCCGGATTCGTTTCCCGCAGCATTTGGACACGGGCTTGCAAGCTTGACATCAACAATGCTGCCGGTAAGCCTTTGCCGGACACGTCGCCGACCACAAGCGCGAGGCGGCCATCCTTGTATGGAAGAAAATCATAGTAGTCGCCGCCCACGGTCCGGCAGGGCAGGTTGAACCCGGCGAGATCATAACCTTCATACGCCGGGGCTTCAGTTGGAAGAAGCGTCTGCTGAATCTCGCTGGCTTGGGAAAGCTCCAGTTCCATCAGCTTCTCCGCCTGCTCCACTTCTGCCAGCCGGGCATGCTCAATGCGAATGGCGGCAACGTTGGCCATTACGGTCAGCAGATCGAGATCTTCATGCACAAAGGAGCGGATGAACGTGCTGTTATCAACGTAAATCAACCCAATCACGCGATCACCGGTTTGCAGCGGAACCGCCATCATGCTGCGCACGCGATGCATCACGATGCTCTTCTGCTGCCGAAGCGCATCATCCACTTGCGCATCGCTAATCAGGAGAGAACATTTCTCTCTCAACACCCGATCGCGCACCGCGGTGCTGATGGAAAATCCAGCGCCTTCACTGGCGCGCACCATCAGCTCGCCATCTTCGAGCGTTAGAATTACGCCGCGTTTGGCCTCTACCGCCGAAAGCGCCAGCTTTAGGATGACTGCAAACAGCTTTTCCAGCGGGCTATGTCCCGCGAGTTCCTGCCCTGCATGAATGAGCGCGCGCACCACGCGGGATGTGCTAAGCGAGGCATCGCGAGGTTCATGCTCGCCTGCCGCGGCTTTGTCCAGAACTTTGTCCAAACTGGTGAGCAGGGTGGCTTCGCGCGTGATCTTCTCTTCTTCGCGTGGAACGAAGGAGATCACCGGCTTGCGCGGCTCGCCCGCGGATTCGCGGATTTCAATGGTCAGGTGGCCGGCGTAGATTCTATCTCCCGCTTTGAGCTTATGCGGTTCCTTGAGATTGGCCGCATTCACAACCGTTCCGTTCCGGCTGGCGCAATCCCTTACGAACCAGTCGCCCTCATTCTGCTCAAAGGAAAGATGATAACGGGATAGCCAGGGATCCTCCGGATAGGCTAGATTGTTTTCCGCGGATCGGCCCAGGGACAGTGTCGCGTTTCGCAGCTCAACCCGGGTGGGAGAGCCATTGGGCCCGGAAATCAGCAGCTCCATTTGCGAATCTTAAGCTAACATATGAAAACTGCAACCATTCTTATTCAAAATGCTGTACGAATCCTCGGCGTCATTTTGATCGTCCTCGGCTTTTTATTCTGGACTGGTCACTCGTTCAATCTAGTTTCGCTGCATATGCAGCTTGGCATCAGCCTAGTGGGTCTGCTCTGGATACTGGCGATCTTAGGCATGGTGGCCAGGGTCAATCCGGTTCTGACCATCGGAGCCATTCTGTGGGGTGCGCTGGTCGCTATTTTCGGAATGAGGATGGGCGGGTGGCTGCCGGGACCGGCGCACGAGGCCATTCGTGTACTGCACTTTCTGATCGGCCTGATAGCCATTGGCCTGTCCGAAATGCTTTCCGTGCGCATTAAGCGGAAAATTCCATTGGGAGGGTGAATTCGAACGTGTAATGTTTGGGAGCTTCACTCCTCAATCGCGCCCACTTCATCGGCCGCGGGCATGGTGAGGGTCGCGCGTTTGTTCGATTCGCTCCAGCGCACCAGCACGATGCCGGTGAAAATCACGATCATCGCGGCCAAGTCGCGGTAGCCGAACGGTTCGCGAAAGAAAAGCCAGCCGAGGAAGAGCGCGACAACGGGATTGACAAACGTGTAGATGGACACGATCGGGACGGGGAGGCGCGCCATGGCGTAGATGAACGAGCTGAATCCGATAAGTGAGCCGAATACAACCAGGTAGGCGATCGCGAGCCACGAACGCATGGTAATGGCGTGCGGGAGTTTCTCAAACAAACCCGCGGGTATGAACATGGCCAAACCGGCCGCAAGCTGCTGCACCGCTCCGCTGACGAACGGCTGCGAGCGGGTGTGGACTCGTTTCTGCAGCAAGGATCCGAGCACCCAACCGATGCCGCTGATCTGGAGCAGAAAAAACGCCGCTACAGTCCGGCTGCCGAGACCTTGATGGATAGCGGCGGGCGCAATCAGAAATATTACACCGATCACGCCGACGACCAGGCCGCCGATGGTTGAAGTTAGCGGTCGTTTGCCTCCGGGCAGAAGCGCATCGATGCCAACCATCCAGAACGGAGATGTGGTGTAGAAGAGCGCGGCGAGGCCGCTGGGAATCCAGAGCTCCGCAATCGCAAGCAAACCGTTGCCTATGCCGATGCAGATGATGCCGCAAATGGCGGTGTACAGCAGCTCGCGTCCATGCGGCAGCTTTGCGCCTCCAATCGCGGCCGCAACCAGCAGAATGCTGCCCGAGATTACATACCGGCCAGCTATTAGAAACAGCGGCGGAACACTTTCGAGCGAGATGCGAATGCCGAGGTAAGTGGCGCCCCATAAGAAGCAGACTGCAATGAGCGCCAGATAGGCAAGGCGATTGTGCTTAGCTTGGATTACGCTTGGCTCCCGTCAATAATAATCCGCACAGCTCATGAAGTATCCGCATTGTTCGCAGAGGAGTTTGCAGCGGCGGCTTACCAGGCGCTGATCGCAAACGGGGCAATAGAGCATCGGCTCGTCCTTTGTTTGCTCGGGATCACGATCTGGATCGAGGGCGGTGGATTCGGCTTGATGCTCGTGCTGGGGCGGCTCCACTATGATCCTTCAGTATAGAGAGTCCAGGAGGCACAGAGATGTCAGGCGGCTGGCGGTCATCAAAATGCTATTCACCTCGCAGAGCCGAAACGGGGTCAACGCGCGTGGCGCGAAAAGCCGGGACCAGCGAGGCTAGAGCTGCACATAGAATTAGAACCAGCGGGGTTAGCAGAAAGCTGATTGGATCATGCCCAGTTACACCATACAGAAGACCAGCCATGACCCGTGTGACTGCGAACGATACGATAAGCCCGACTAACACGCCAATCAATGCTGGCTTTACACCCTGTACAAAGAAGACTCTGAGTATTTCGGCACGTGTAGCGCCCACTGCCATCCTGATTCCAATCTCGCGAAGGCGCTGTTGAACGCTGTAGGCGGCAACTCCGTAGATGCCAATAGCCGCCAGCGCGAGAGCAATGATCGCAAACGCTCCCAATAGAAATGTGTTAAATCGCGGACGTGCGACGGCCTCTTCGAGTAGAGTTTCCATCGGGACCAAGTTCGAAATCGGTGCGTTCGGCAGAATGCGATTAACAGTACGCCGCGCGACTTCGGCAAAAGAGGCAGGCTCTCCCGATGTTCGGACCATGAAAAAGGAGAATGGCAAGGTGTTCTGCATCTGCGGCGTGTACATTTCGACACTACTATCGGAACCAACTTCCTCCAAATGGCGAACGTCAGAGACAATTCCCACAATGGTTCTCGGAATTGCAGGACCGAAACGATTAGCTTTGAAAGCGCGAGAGTAACAACTGATTTGCTGCCCAATAGGATTCTGCCCTGGAAAATATCTTTTTGCAAATGACTGACTAATGACAATGACCTCTTGGCTGCCGTGGCGATCGGCCGGCGTAAACGAACGCTGTTTAATCAGATGCAAGCCGGCACAACTGAAATAAGTAGGGCTAACGCTGATGTAGCCGGCACCGTGTATTTCACCGTCAGGCCAAGGCCGGCCGACGATTTCAAATTTTCGCCCCTGGTTCCAACCCAAGGACGGTAAATTGGTGCTCGAGGCTGCGCAGAGCGCTCCAGGTAGCCCTTGAAGGCGATTCACAGCTCGCTGAAAATCAGCCGCTTCCTGTTGTTCGCTGGAGTATTGCTGTTCGGCCACTCGAACGCTCATGGTGAGAAGATGGTTTGCTTGAAAGCCAAGGTCGGTCTCGGTTTGCGCGATTAAGCTGCGGAGGAGCAAAGTCGCGCTTACCAGCAACACGAATGACAATGCGACTTCGGCAGCTACGAGCACGGTGCGCGTGGAACGCGTGCGTAGTCCTCCGGCAGTTCCTCTCCCTCCTTCCCGGAGCGACTCTACCAAATCATAGCGACGAGACTGCAAGGCCGGGAAAGCACCAAAAACGATTCCCGCGAAACACGAAAGTAATAGAGTGAACCACAGGACACCTACGTTCAGGTGAACCTCGTCTATGCGTGGGATGTTCCCGGGGTCCAGAGCTCGAACGCTGTGAATTGCACCCCACGCAAGGACTAGTCCAAAAATTCCACCTAGGACCGCCAACAAAAGGCTCTCTGTGAGAAGTTGGCGGGTAATTCGCCCCGACGAAGCACCCAGAGCCGCTCGAATCCCTATTTCGTGGCGTCGCCCAGCGGCCCGAGCCAGCAGAAGATTCGCCGTGTTGGCGCAAGCGATGAGAAGGACAAGGCCGACAGCTCCCAGCAGTATCAGTAATCCCGTGCGAACTTTTCCGACAACTTGGTCCCGCAAAGAGATGACGTTTGTTGTCCATCCGTGATTTGTTTCAGGGTATTCGCGGGCGAGTTGTGCCGCAATTCCACTCAGTTCGGCTCTCGCCTGAGCTATCGATATTTCATTCTTCAGACGCGCAATGATCATCAACGTGTGGGCATGACGATCGTTTGTTTCGTCGGGACTTAGCGGTACCCAGACATCCGACTTGAAGTCTAGGAATTTGAACGATGCCGGCATAACGCCGATAATCGTGTAAACATCGTCGTTCAGGGTTAATGTCTTGCCAATCGTGTCGGGCGAACCGCCGAAGGCGCTCTCCCAAATCTTATGACTGACGATTGCAACATGGTTTCTCCCCATTACCTCTTCCGGCGCACTGAAAGACCTGCCTACAACCGGTGACACTCCTAGAACGGCGAATAAATTTGGGGAGACGCGGAGGCCACTATAAGAAGCTGGCCTATCAAAACCGGTCACATTGAAGGTGTCGGGAGTGAGCGCTGCTATCGCGGAATAGCTACGGGCACGGTCGCGCCAATCCCGAAAATCCGGCCCTGTTACCAGATTTCTCGGCACGTCCGGGCGGCGCTCCCAAAGGCTTACCAGCCTGTTGGAATCTGTGTACGGCAATGGCCGTATCAGAACCGCATCCACGATGCTGAAGATCGCGGAGTTTGCCCCAATGCCGAGCGTTAGAGTAAGCAACGCGGCAGCGGCGAACCCCTTATTTTTTCCAAGAATGCGTATCCCGAAAAATAGATGTTGCGCTAAACGGTCCAGCCAAGCCACAGCACGAATTGGCCACATACCTCATTTATACGTGTTCTGAAATGCGGAGATAGCCTCTTGCCCGGTCTTCGCCGGCAGACTCGACCCGTTGACAATTCCACTTGCGGCGGGTGCAACCCATTCTCTTGCGCTCTTGGATATGCGTGGAGTCCCAGGTGAGCGGTACATCGTGGAGGCAAGATATACAGGCGTTTCAATTCCCTTGCGTTCGTTGAACTCGGACGTGCAAGGGCTCTCGTTGATTCACTACTGGACGGGCACGTTTGAGTCGAACACAATAACGGTGGACATCCGGTAGCTCTGTCCAGGTTTCATCATCGGCTCGACTCACCTAGGCGTCCGGCGATAGCCGCTCGTCGCAATCCCGCCATTTGAGCGCTGTTTGACGGGCGCTGCCCAATTGACGGATTGCCCGTCGGGAGCATCAGGAAGCTAGTTTCAGCTTCTGTAGGCACCTTCGGTACTACTCGTCTCGCAAAACGATGGCGGGGTCCATACGCGCCGCGCGCAAAGCGGGAATGAGCACAGCGGTTATGGCGGAAATGGTCAGGACAGCAGCAGCCCAACTGCGAAGCCTGTCTTTGCGCCGTGAGCGAACATAGACAGTATGCGTTTTCGCCTGGTGGCGCTCGCCTGTTTCTGCTGCTGGTTCTCCGTGCTCGGTCCGGCCGCTTCCCGTATCGAGATCACGATCGCGGGCAACAGCCGCCCGCTGACCGGCCATCTCATTCTCTGCATTGCAAAAGAGCCATCGCCCGAGCCGCGTTTCCAAATCATCCAAACCTACAAATCGGCCCAGGCATTCGGTATGGATGTCGAAAATCTCGCTCCCGGCAAACCGATCATCATTGATAATTCGAGCGTCGGCTACCCACTCGAACGCCTCTCCGAAGTGCCTCAGGGCGATTACTCCGTTCAGGGAGTATTTAACGTTTACGAGCAGTTCCATCTGGCAAGCGGCGCTGTTCTCGAATTGCCGCCGGATCGCGGAGAAGGCCAGCAATGGAACAATAAGCCCGGCAATCCGTATTCGAAACCGCAAAAGCTGCATTTCACCGGCGGGGACGAAGTGCTGCGCATCACGCTCGATCAGGTGATAGCGCCGGAATCGAAGGATCCCGTTCAGCAGGTCGAGAAAGAAGGAGCGGCCAAATGGTTAAAGTATGTGCGCGTTCCCAGCCCCAGCCTGTCGCGTTTCTGGGGCCGCGACATCACGCTCGGCGCCTGGGTTCTTCTGCCGGATGGCTGGGCCGATCATCCTGACGCTCATTTTCCGCTGGTGATCTATCAGGACCATTTCCATCCCGACTTCAGCGCCGGCACCGGCTTCCACACCACGCTCCACCACGTGGAATCTAAATCGCACCCCAATCGAATCGATTATGCGTTCAAGTTTTATCAGGACTGGACCTCCGGCCGCTTGCCTCGCGTGATCATTCTTTACATTCAAGATCCAAATCCTTATTTCGATGACTCTTACGATGTCAATTCCGCTAACCTGGGACCCTATGGCGACGCCATTACGCAGGAAGTGGTGCCGCAAGTCGAAAAGCAATTCCGCGCGATCGGAGCAGGCTGGGCCAGGGCTACTTTCGGAGGCTCGACGGGCGGCTGGGAGTCGCTCGCCTCGCAAGTTTTTTATCCCGATTTCTACAACGGCGCGTGGTCCAGTTGCCCCGACCCCGTCGATTTCCACGCCTATCAAAACGTCGATCTGTACACCGATCAGAATGCCTATTTCCGCAGCGGCCCGTTTGGCACGATCCCGATTGCGGAGATGCGCGAGCCGAATGGATCCATCGTCGCCGACATGGAGCCCGCCAACCGCCGCGAATATGTCTTCGGCACGCACGGCCGCTCGGCTGAGCAGTTCGATATCTGGCAGGCCGTTTTTTCTCCCGCCGGACCTGATGGCTATCCGAAGGCCGTCTACGACAAACGCAGCGGCGCTATCGACCGGACAGTAGTGAGTTACTGGCACGATCATTACGACCTCACCGCGATAATGGAACGGAATTGGCCGGTGCTCGGCCCAAAGCTCGAAGGCAAATTGCACCTGGCAGTGGGCGATGGCGATACCTGGTTCTTAAACAATGCGGTTCACCGCTTGCAGAACATGCTCGCGAAGACGCGCAACCCTCATTCGGATGCGACGTTCGATTACGGTCCGGGCATGCCGCACTGCTATACGGGCGAGCCGACCGTCCCGATGAGCATTTCAGGTCCTACCGAGGTGCAGCGCATCCTGCCGCAGATGGTCGATCATATGCTGAAAACCGCGCCCCATGGCGCCGATACCTCGAGCTGGCGTTACTAGTGGCCGGTCGCATAGCGCCTGCAGCCACCAATGACAACAATTTTCGGTACTACTCGTCTCGCAAAACGATGGCGGGGTCCATACGCGCCGCGCGCAAAGCGGGAATGAGCACAGCGGTTATGGCGGAAATGGTCAGGACAGCAGCGGCTGCGGCGTAAACGCTCGGGTCTAACGCGGAAACACCAAATAGCAACGCGGAAAGTGTGCGGTGCGCCGCGAACGACAGAAGCAGCCCAACTCCTAACCCGGCAAGGACGATCACGACGTTGCGGCTTATTTCGAGCCAGAGCACATCGGCTCGTGTTGCGCCGAGCGCCATGCGTATGCCGAACTCGCGCGAATGCCGGGTGACCGAAAGCGACGCCACTCCGAAGAGACCGAGCGCAGAAAGGAAGAGAGCCGAGATCGCGAATCCAAGCAGCAGATCGTTTCGAAGCGGCGCTCCAGGGTCGCGGATTGAGTTATATGTTCCATCGTTTTGGCACCGCTCATTGCTAGGTCAGGATCCAGGCCCCGGATCGTTCTTTCGACAGTGGGAAGAAGGCTCAGCGGATCGGTCTTGGTGCGGACGGCGAAGCTGTTTGCGTAACCAGGAAATGCAACGAATGACGAATAATACTGCATCATGGGCTGCGTTTCGAGCGCCCCACTATGCACATTACCTACGACTCCGATGACTCGGATCGGCGGTCCGCCGTTATCAGTGAATTCGCGGCCAATCGGGTTCTCTCCTGACCACAGCAAATGGGCCATTCTCTGATTGATGACGGCAACGTTTCCGGAATCGTCCTCGCGAAGCGCGCGGCCGGCGATCAGAGGGATGTGCATTGTTTCGAAATATCGCGGATCGATAAGACGGGCTTCCGCCCCCGCGTCTCTGTTGAGCGGTTTTCACAGCGGTCCGATTCCGTGAATTGCGTAATCGCCGGTGAGTGGAAGGACGTTCACAATACTTGCCGATTCGACCCCAGGAAGTGCGCGGATGCGATCGAGGAGCTCGCGTTGCGTCGTCAGCATTTTCGGCGGGTCGGCGTAAAGTTTCGGGCTAAACGAAACGCTGAACGTCAGCAGACTCTTTGGATCAAATCCAGGATCGACATTCATCACGTTTAAGAAACTGGCGGCGAGCAAACCAGCGCTCACCAGCAGCACCATGGAAACCGCAATTTCCGCGGCAATGAGTGCGGCGCGAAGCCGCTGGGAGCGGCGATCGCCGGTTGAGGAGCGGCTCTCGCCTCGAAACCAGCCAGTTGAATCGGGAAGAACGAGAAGCGGCAGCGCTCCGAAAGTCAGCGCGGTCGCGAGAGCCAGGGCGACCAACAAGAGTACGGTATGGTTGTCGAGCGAAAGTTCATAGAGCCGCGGCACACGAGCGGCGCCGATCGTGCGGACCAGCTCAATGGCCCAGCCGCTGAGAATTAAGCTGAGGATGGAGGCAAGAGCGACCAGAATGCCTTGCTCGATCAACGCTTGACGGAACAGTTGCCAGCGGCTCCCGCCAAGCGCTTGCCGGATGGCATACTCGCGCAGACGGTTAGCATTGCGCGTGACTAGTAGGTTGCCGAGATTGAACAGCACCAGTAGCAAGAGCAGCGCAACAGCCGCAAGTAGCATCCAGAGCGCATTCCGAACTCCCCACGCCATGCTTTCGCTTAAGGGCGCGACCTGGATAGCGATTATTTTGGCAAGATGTTCGAGGGGTTCGCGGTATTGCGGATTCCTCTCAACAATGTAATGGAGACTTTGAATCGCCAAAACCTTGAACTCGGCCGCTGCGCGGGATGGGAGAATGCCCACGTGCAAGCGCCCGAGGACGTAATAGCTGTAGTTGTTCTGGTCAATCATCTTTTGGGTTATGACCAGCGGCGTCCAGAATTCGGTGTGTTCCGGAGCGAAACGCATGACGGCGCCCACATCGGCCAAGCGAGGGAAATCGAAATGGGGCGGCGCCACGCCAATTACCGTCAGGGTTGCGCCACTGAACTGAATGCTTTTGCCGATGATGGCACGATCACTTCCGAACCGGCGCGCCCACAATTCATGGCTGAGAATGATGACCTGTTCGTGCGCGGGAATCGCGTCGTTCTGACGGAAACCTCGGCCAGAAGTGGTGAGATTCCGAACACACGAAAAAAGTCCGGGGTGACTTTAGCACCAGACAGGAGCTCAGCGCGATCTCTGCCGGTGAGAGTTAAATCCATCGTGTTGATCGCCGCCGCGTAATCGAGCAGACCAGATTTCCGCCAGCGCTGGAACTCGTCAAGCGTGCAGATCTGAGGGCCACTTCCCATGAAGGGTACAGTTTCGGTGATGGTCACAAGGCGATCCGCATGCTTGAACGGCAGCGGGCGCAAAATTATGGTGTTCAGTACGCTAAAAATTGTGTTAACGCCTGCGAGCCCGAGGGCGAGGGTGAGGACAAAGAGAGCAGCGAATCTCCAACTGATGCGAAGGGCTGCGAAGCCCGTAACGAATGCCCGGCGGAATACTCATCCTTCCTCATCATGCACCTCGAGGTCCGCGAATCTGTTGCGAAAGCGGGCCACAAACTCGTGGGGGCATGTCGAGACTGTTCGGTCGCGCGAACGGAACGTCCGGTTTTGGTATCGAGCCCCTGGCCTGCACAGACTTCGGGAACAGCGGCGCGACAACTTGTCCGGAATACACGCGATATTCCAGGTCGGCTTGTAGTCCATTTAATGCTCGCCCCGCAGCAGGCCGGCGACCGAAAGATCCTCATCAATGAGCGGCCAGTTAATGCCGCTGCCTCGGCCAATGAGCCTATACTCGGCGCGTTGTTCCGGTGTTGCATCGAAAGGAGTGCCAGGTAGGCGAGGCGCTTGTGCTTAGCTTCGATTACGCTCGGCCCCCGTCAATGATAATCCGCGCCGCTGATGAAGTATCCGCACTGTTCGCACAGGAGTTTACAGCAACGGACGCTCGCTTGTTGCGTTCTTGCCAGACTACCGGATCCAGCGAAAACTTCGCCTCGCACATCAGCCTTGTCGACATGAACGTGCGAGCCAGATCTCTTCGCGAATAGTGGTCCAGTAAGCGGAGTTCCACGGCGCTCCAGCACCTTGTTATAGTAGGCCGCTATGGCGACCGCTGCACCCCCTTCTTCACTCTGGCCCGATGCATTACTTGATCCCATGCGCCAAACCGGCGATCCAGTTGCCGATGAGGTCGTGGCGGAGCTTTTCGCGGGCGGAGATATTGCCGCCGTGAACAGCCTCATGAAGAACCTCATCGTGAATGAGTTTCCAGTGCCGGAGGGATTGCCGCCCGCCGTGCGCGATTACCTGGCCAAGACCGATGCTCTTCCCGATTGGGCGGACCCGGACCTCATCAAGGCAGGCGAGCAGGTATTCTGGCGATTCGGCCCGCAACTCATCGTCATTCTGAACACCTATGCTTTGCCGTTCTGCTACGTGGCAAAGAACGGAGTGCAGGTGCTGGCGCTCACGACGCGGCTGCTCACGAATCCGACTCGGCGCATTCTGGAAACCGCGCAATTGCTGGTCGATGTCATGCAGCCCGGCGGTTTGACAACAGATCAGGGCCGCGGCCGGCGCACCACGCAGAAAGTTCGTTTGATGCATGCGGCGATTCGCAAGCTGGCGCCTGTAAGCCAAAACTGGGCAGCACAATTTGGATTGCCCGTGAATCAGGAAGACCTTGCCGGTACGCTAATGGCATTTTCCTGGGTTTCGCTCAATGGCCTGGAGAAGCTGGGAATCGCGGTTCCGGACGGCGACCGGGAAGCTTATCTTCATTGCTGGCGGATCGTCGGGTACCTGCTCGGCATACGAGAAGACATGCTGCCGAACGATATGGCGAGCGCCGAAGCACTCTCAATGACAATCGCCCGGCGGCAGTTCGGACCATGTGAAGAGGGGCAGGAGATGACGAAGGCTCTGGTAAACATGCTGTCTAATGTCGTCCCTGGCGACGTATTCCGGCATGTGCCAGCGCTGCTTATTCGTTACTTCCTTTGCGAGCAGTGGGCTGCCTGGTTGGGCATTGCGGAGAGCCCATGGGCGGAGCTGGCGTTTGCTCCATTGAAGCTTCTGGGAATGCAGACGGGCGATGTATTGAACGACTCGAAAGCAGCGCGCGCGCTGGCCGAGAAGTTCGGACACCTGCTGATTGGCGCGATTGTGTACGTTGAGCGCGGAGGTAACCGGCCCACGTTCAGCATACCGGCAGAGCTGCGGCAGCAATGGGGCCTCAACTGGACGTCTTGACAGGCGAGTGCCCGTTCGACATCCGGCATGCCCGCCTCACTCTCAGGCATGCCAGAGCGCTATGAACGGACTACCAGCCGAACGTGATGTCAAACCGCAGAATCTGCCCGGCCCCCGGCGCCGCAGCTCCCAGATTTGAGATGTACAGCCGGCCGTCAGGTCCGAAGGTCATTCCGGTAGGTAGGGACAAGCCAGTGATTACATCTTCAATTTCGCCGGACCTTAGCACTCGCACCACTTTGCCCTTATTTGGAGCAGGATTTCCAGCAGCCGCCGAGAGTTCAAGCACATAAAGCAATCCGTCCGGTCCGAAATGCACGGCAACCACCGTTGTAAATCCTGCCTTCGAACTGACGATGTGGTATCCGCACCGGTCGTCATCGAAGCCGGGTACAAAATCGTCATCGTAACCACGCCTCGCAATGGTCAGAATGCGCGCCCACTGAGGATCGATTGGAAAAAGATTCAGGTTTCCCACAAAAAACAAGCCATCCCGCTCCGCTACGGATGTTGGAACAATGTGGCCCTGTGATGCGGATATGTCGATAACCTGCTTGATGTCTCCACTCCTCGAAACCGAAAACATCTGTCCATGATTGGGTTCAATTGTATACAAACGATCATCCACTGCAATCATGCTGTAGAGAGTCCCATCAGGTTCAAAATCATCTGCGCTCTCGTACTTCGCTGGATGAGTTTTAAGAAAATCGCCGATATCGGCAATCAGGTTCCATTTGCCCGTAGTTCGATCCACTCGTGCAATGCCGCTAGGGCTATCCGGGTTGCCATGCGAGCATCCGCCCCCGGCAACCAGCGCGTATAGCGAGCCGTCCATGAAAGCCACGTCGGCAACTCCAATGACGCCCCCCGCACTGATCGTTGACGGAAAACCGGAAGCCACGGTGGTTCGCGTACCGTCTGGAGAGATTTTGGAGATTCTGGCCGTTTTGCCTCCGGTGTACGGTCCTATCGGCTTCGGTACCTGTTGACAGGCCCCCACCGTGCTGTTCTTTCCTCCGGTTCCGGCTTCGGCGACATACAAGTAGCCGTCCGGGCCAAATCGGAGGCCGCGAGGTCCGTCCAGGCCCGAGGCAAAAACAGTAAAAGTATTCGGCTGCTGCGCAGCAGCGTGTGGCGGAGCGAGAACGGCCACCACTGCCGCGACCATGAACATCGAGGCGACTGATTTCAAAAGCACTGTTATCCTCCTTCGTTTGTGCAACAGCCTTCAGAACCGCACTGTTGCGCCAATCACCTTGCCACAGCTCCTTCAAATTTGAAAGAGCTCGCCGCCTGAGTTCCTCCTCATCTCAACTGAGGGCCTAACACGTTGGTCTCTTAGGACCTTCTTAGGAAACGATACTTTCGCTGAGGGTGTAAACTGCTACGAAAAGGAGAGATCTCCATTGGGCGTCGGCGGCAATGGACGGCTACGGTTCGGCGATTACGAAGTCGACCGTCATTCCGGAAAACTCTTCCGGGACGGCTGGCCGGTTAAGATCCAGCCGCAGCCGTTGCGCGTGTTAGGCATCCTGCTTGATCGGCCCGGAGAGATTGTTTCCCGCGAACAATTGCGCGCGCGCATTTGGGGCGGTACGACTTTCGTCGAATTCGATCAGGGATTAAACTACTGCATTCGGCAAATTCGACTCGCATTGCGCGATGGAGTTTCCGAGCCCCTCTACATCGAAACACTTCCGAAACAGGGCTACCGGTTTATTGGGAGGGTAGCGGCAGTGCCAAATGGTGCGGAGCCGACCGCAACGGACGGAACAGCCGGACTGCCAAGCCAGAGCGAGCCGGAGCCGGCCCCCTTCGCTTTCCCGCCGATCGCCCAAATGCGCTCCGTTTGGCTCATCGCGGCGGCTGTCGGCGCAATCTTAGCCATAACGGGAGTCGCGGTGTATTCTTTCGTTCACCGCCGTCCGGCGGGTGTGCAGTACACGCAGCTCACTGACTTTACGGATTCCGCGGTCGCTCCCGCTTTGTCGCCCGACGGCCGTATGGTCGCGTTTATCCGAGGGACCACCAGTTTCCTGACGGCTGATCAAGTTTATGTGAAGATGCTTCCGAACGGCGAAGCCACGCGTCTGACCGACGACCCGCGGATGAAATACAGTCTGGCGTTTTCCCCGGATGGATCTCAACTCGCCTATACCGTATTGGAGCCTCCAAATTTTGCAACCTATACTGTTTCGGTACTTGGAGGCGATTCTCATTTACTGCTGAACAACGCGGCCGGGCTTACCTGGCTGGACCGGAACCAACTCCTTTTCTCACAAGTTCGCTCCGGCCTGCATATGGGAATCGTCACGGGAACCGTAACACGCGAGAATTTCCGCGAACTGTACTTCCCGCAACACGAGCGGGCGATGGCGCATTACTCCTATGCTTCTCCAGACCGCAGATGGGCCCTGGTGGTTGAGATGGATGAAAACCTCGCGTGGACGGCTTGCCGTCTTATTGCCCTCGATGGCCGCTCTCAAGCCAAACCAATCGGGCCCGCCGGGGCGTGTACCTCTGCCGCTTGGTCTCCCGATGGTTCCTGGATGTATTTCACCGCTGAAGTCGAAGGGCGGAGCCATTTGTGGCGTCAGCGCTTTCCGAATGGAGAGCCGGAGCAACTCACCTTCGGCGCTACCGAAGAGGAAGGCGTGGCTGTCGAAAAAGACGGCCGGTCCGTTATCACCTCTATGGGCGCGCATGAAAGTGCCATCTGGATTCATGACTCGGCCGGCGATCGCTCGTTATCGTCGGAAGGAGAAATCATTACCGATTTCTCCCCTCCTTCGTTTAGCGCAGATGGCAAGGTGCTGTACTATCTTTTGCGGCGCCAATCCGGTGCTCCGGGTCCGGAGCTTTGGCGCATAAACGTCGAGTCCGGCATAAGTGAGGCGGTATTTCCGGGGATTTCGATGCTTGCCTACGATGTGTCGCGGGATGGCAAACAAGTAGTCTATTCGACGGCATCTCCTAACGGAAAGTCTCAATTGTGGTTAGCCCCTATCGATAGAAACTTTGCTGCCCGGCGGGTGGGTGACTCGGGCGAAGTTTCGCCGCACTTTGGCCCGAAAGGACAGATTCTGTTTCAATTTTCAGAGGGCAACTGTAACTATTTGGAGCAGATGAACCAGGACGGCTCCAGGCGTTCGAAAGTGGTTCAATACCCGATCTTCTCCATTAAAGGCGTGTCGCCCGCGCGCAAATGGGTAATGGCGATTGCTTCCTCTCCGGACGGGACCGGGCCGGCGCCTATGGCGATTCCGGTGGATGGTGGACAACCGCGGCGCATATGTGCAAGCTTCTGTGTTCCAACGTGGTCATCGGATGGAAAGTGGCTCTTCGTTCCCGTTGAAGCGCCATCGCGGACTAGCGCGGGGCGAAGCCTGGCGATTCCAGTTGGACCTGGAGAAAGCTTGCCTGAATTTCCGGCGGGAGGGATCAGACCGAAAGCCGAACCAAGCGTTATGCCTGGCTCAGAATCGGTCAACCGTGCGGAACTCGTCCCTGGCCCGGACCCTACTCATTTTGCGTACGTGAATACTACCGTGCACCGGAATTTGTATAGGGTTTCATTACCTTGAGGGTCGCGGACGGTTGCCGTGCCGGCCGAGTGAATCTGCGGCGGTAAATGTTAGAGTCGTATCGCCGCGACCTTAAGGCCAATCCTGGAGGATGGATGATGCAAGCGTGGGTTCATGACTTCCGCTACGCGCTCCGCATGCAGCGGAAGACTCCCGTGCTGACAGTGACGATCCTGCTGTCGCTGGCCATTGGAATCGGGGCCAACTCTGCAATTTTCAGTGTGGTGGACGCGCTGCTATTGCGACCGCTGCCTTATCCACAGCCGGAGCGCCTTGCAGCCATCTGGCTGCACTCGCCTGGCATTGGAATCTTCCGCGATTGGCCGTCGCCGGGCCAGTACGTCGATCTCTGCAATGAGAACCACTCCTTCGAAGAGATTTCGATTTCGCGCCTCGGAAGCTGGGTGCTCACCGGCCTCGATCAGCCCCAGCGCATTGACGGCATGCGTACTTCGTCGAACCTGTTCCATTTGCTCGGGGCCAAGCCGCTGATGGGCCGCGTCCTGCTGCCTGCAGACGACAAACCCGGCAAGCCGCCAGTTGCCATCCTCAGTTATGGTTTATGGACGCGGCTGTTTGGCTCCGATCCGAAGATTCTGGGGAAGAGTCTCACACTCAACGGCAATCAATTCCTGGTGGCAGGGGTACTGCGCCCGCAATTTCGGCTCAATAACGAGGTGATGCCGGCGGAGGAACCCATGGACAGGGTAGAGCTGTTTGTGCCGTTGCCTCTTGGAGCAGATGCGGCCCAGCGCCGCGGCGACGAAAACTACAATCTGCTTGCGAAGCTGAAGCCCGGTATCTCGATGAGACAGGCTCAGGCCGACATCGATATCATTGCCGCTCGCATTCGCAAAAAGGACAAGCGCGACGTTACATTCGGCATGAGCGTGGTACCGCTGCTCGATCAGGTGGTCGGGGATGTGCGCCGCGCTTTGCTTGTGCTCTTCGGCTCCGTGTTTCTAGTGCTGTTGAGCGCTTGCGCGAATGTCGCGAACATGCTGCTGGCGCGCGCGGCGGGGCGTGAAAGGGAACTCGCCATCCGCGCGGCATTGGGCGCGGGTTGGCAGCGGCTGATGCGGCAATTATTGGCCGAAAGCATTCTATTGGGACTGATGGGCGGCGCCGCTGGGCTAATGCTGGCGTGGTTCGGGCTTCATATGATGCGCGCCATCAATCCCGGCAATATTCCCAGGCTGGACGATATCGCGATCAATGGCACAGTTCTGGCATTCACGTTTGGCATCTCGCTCGTGACCGGCATTTTGTTCGGGTTGGCGCCAGTATTCCGCGCCATCCATGTAGATCTGAATACTTCGTTGAAAGCCGCCGGGCGCAGTGGGCAAAGTCATGGCGGTTTGAGAGTCACCCGGCACCGAATGCGTGGTCTGTCTGGTGGTTTCCGAGTTAGCGCTGTCGATGGTGCTGCTCATCGGAGCTGGCCTGCTGATTCGCAGCTTTATCCGAATCCAGAGCGTTCCGCCAGGATTCGCGACCGAGTCACGTGCTGTCGATGCAAGTCGTGGTCACCGGGCCCAAATATCGCGAGGACAAGGCAATCGCGCGGTTCTATAAAGATATTGGGGATCGGGTCAGTCATCTGCCCGGAGTGGTGGGGCAAGGTGTAGTTTCCACGCTGCCGCTGACCGGCGCCGTGGGATGGGGACAAATCGATGTCCAGGGTTTCACGCCGTCACCGGGACAAGAGCTGCAGGTTGACCTTCGCGTCGCCTCCCCGGATTACTTCCGAACGATGGAAATTCCGCTGCTGAAGGGACGGTTTTTCTCCGATCACGATACGGCCGGTATGCAGCAGGTGGCAATCGTCGACGAACGATTTGCACGGCGCTTCTGGGCGCATGACAATCCCATTGGCAAGCACGTGTGGTCCGATCCAAAGAAGCCCATGACGATCGTCGGCGTGGTGGGAGCCGTCAAGCAATACGGACTCGATAGCGAGAGCAAGATCGCCGCCTATTTTCCGGATCAGCAGCAACCCGACAACGGGATGTTTCTGGCCTTGCGAACGTCATCCGATCCGCTGCATCTTTCCGGAGCAGTCGTCCGTCAGATCCATGCCGTCGATCCCAGCGCCGCAGTATACCAGATCCGCACGATGCAGGACCGGCTGTATGATTCGCTGGCGCGACAGCGGTTTTCCACCACGATGCTGGGCGGATTTGCGCTATTTGGCCTGGTTCTGGCTGCCATCGGCGTATACGGGGTGATGTCATACCTGGTAACACAAGGGACGCACGACATCGGCGTGCGAGTGGCGCTCGGGGCGCAACGGGCAAACATCATCGGGATGGTGTTGCGGCAGGGGTTCAAGCTAGCGGCGATCGGGATTGGCGCGGGTCTGATTGGCGCGGCGGCATTGACGCGAGCCATGGCAGGACTGCTGTTCGGAATCAGTGCAACAGATGCCGTCACCTTCGGGCTGGTCGTGCTGATCCTGGCCATGGTTGCGGTATTTGCGACATATATCCCTGCGCGGCGCGCAACCAAAGTTGATCCAATGCTGGCGCTGCGAGAGGAATAGTCAGACTTAAGGCGTTATAGCCCGAAGCACAGGATATTCGGACCGGCCGCAATGACCACGTATTGCTTGCCGCCCGCGGTAAAGGTCATAGGGGACGCCTTCATCCGAATGTTAGTGGGGAACTGCCAGAGCGTTTTACCGTTGCGCTCGTCTACCGCCGCAAAGCCTCCGTTTGGCTGGCCGTAAAAAATGAGACCTCCTGCGGTAGCGAGCACGCCGCTCCAGGTTTTGGCGCGTGCGGGCCCGGGCTGCGGAATCTCCCAAGCGATTCCGCCCGTGTCAATGCTGATCGCGCGGAGAAAGCGCTGGCCGGTTTGATCGGGATAGCCGACCGGCTTGCCGACGCATTCTTCGAGAGCCATGAAATAGTAAAGTCGCGTGTCAGGTGAGAATGCAGTTGAGTCCCAATTGGCGGCATCGCTAGGGCAGCCGCGTGGATCGATCACAATGGGACGGCCGCCGGGTCCGATACTCGAAGCCCAGTCGATGCGGCGCAGGAAGGGCTGGGCCAGAAGTAGTTCACCATTCGTGCGATCGAGCACATAAAAGAAGCCATTGCGATCGGCGTGAAGCAGTAACTTGCGGGGCTTACCTTCGTAGACAGTGTCGACCAGCACATTGGGCTCGGTAGCATCACGATCCATAAGATCGTGCGGGGTGAACTGATAGTGCCATTTGAGCGCGCCGGTTGTGGCGTTCAAGGCGAGAACGCAATCGGTATAAAGGTTGTCGCCAGGGCGGTCCCGGTCATCCCCATCCGGATACGGATTGCCGGTGGACCAATATAGAGTGTTGGATGAAGGATCGTAAGAACCGGTGAGCCAAGTGGAGCCGCCGCCTGCGAGTGGTTCACTTCCTTGCCAGGTTTCGATGCCCGGTTCGCCGCGGCCCGGCACAGTCCAACGCCGCCAGACGAGAGTGCCGGTATCGGCTCGAAAAGCAGCGACAAACCCGCGGATGCCTTCGTCCCCGCCGGAAACACCGGCGATGACCATATCATTGACAACGAGCGGCGCCATCGTGCCGCCATAATTTTGTAGTCCGTTGGCCAGGGGAGCTTCCCAAAGCAACTTGCCGGTTGCGCGTTCAAGAGCTAGCAAATGCGCGTTGTCGGTGATAAAGAAAACTTTGTCGCGCCGGATGGCGACTCCTCGATTGACGCCGAGCTTTGCGTCCCCAACCATGCCGGTACTGAGCGGGCGCGAATAATGCCAAAGCGGACTGCCAGTAAGAGCGTCGAGCGCGAAGACCTGGTTCGGGCCCGTGACATAGAGGACTCCATCAGCGGCCAGCGGAGTCGTTTCGAGGCCAAAGTACGGAACGGGAAAAATCCATTCCAACTTGAGCGACGACACATTCGCCGTGTTGATCTGCTTTAGCGGACTGTATCGATTGCCCGAATCATTCCCGTTGTAGGTGAGCCAGTCGCCAGGTTGCGGCGGTCCCCAGGAGATGCTGCGAATGGGCGATGTTCCGATCCCGGACGCCGCAACAGTTCCCATATTGAGAACGCGCAAATAGTTCGCCAACGCCGTCAAGTCCTTGGCAGGTAGATCGGCGAAGGATGGCATACCAGCGCCAACGTTGCCATGTTCAAGAAAGGCGCGGAGCTGCTCGGCGGATTGTTCCGCCACACGCGGGTTCGCGGCGAGACCGGGCCCCTTCGCCGTGCCGCGCGCATCCGTTCCATGACACGCTGCACAGTGCTGGTCGAACAGTTGCTGAGATGAAAGAAAAAGAAAGAGAGCGAGTACGATCATACGCAGAGCGCCATGGTCGGAACCGCTCCGTGCTTATTTTATGCGGCCGGGTTCGGGGTTGCCGTCTTCGAGAACGATTGCGGCCGTCTGGCCAGTCGCCTGGATGGCGCGGGCTGTTTCGAGCGGTGAATTGCCTGCGTACATCAGAACCATATGAGCGGGATCGAGCGGATTTTTCGCCGCATAGACGAGCGCGTTCCGTTCGGAAGCATAGGTTTTGTCATCCACTTGGAACACCGCGCCAGGATAGGCGAGGCCGATGTCATCGCGCCACGAGGCGAGCGCCGAATTCGTTTCGGGCCGTCCGATGAAGATCACATCTTTGTGGGCGAGCAGAGTATCACTCGTCTCGAAATCTTTGTAGATGGGGACATCGCGTTGGTCGCGTTCACGATAATGTGCCTGCAACTGCTCCGCCACGTAACGGTTCGTTCCGGCTTCGCGCGCAGTGCCGTAAACGATCACGGCCGATGCGAGTCTGCGTTCAATGTCCCCGGGAAGATAGGCTGGGCCTTCACCGGGATCGGGAACCTGGTATTTCACTCCGGCGGCGTCCAGGAACGATTGTGCGGTTACGGTTTTCGTCGTATGAGCCGCGAAATAGCCGTTCATCAGTTTCAGAAAAGCGTCATCGCCCATCTTGTGGCGCAGCGAGTCAAGGAAGAGAGTGCCGGCAGTTTCTTCGAGCCGGAAGCGGTTGGCCGGAGTATCGGGCGAAAGCTTCAGCCCGCGGTAGCGAATCTTTTGCGCGTTCATCGCCTGGTCGACATCGGCGGATTGCAGTAGACGATAGTATTCAGCCGAACCCGCGACGAACCAGGTGTCGGCATCGGAGGCGGGCAGGATCCAGCCCTTCCAGAGTTTGTCGCTGCGGTCGCGCCAGCCAACCGGCTCGGTCTTGCTGGACGGTTCCTTCAGCTTTTCGGATTTCAGCCGTGCCGCTTCATTAGCGGCAATGGAGGCGCGTAGGGCTTCGGACGGCTGGGTGCTGAGGAGGTAATACCCGCCGGGGAAAAGTCCATGATTCGAGTCTCGCGGCGCAGCGACACTCTCGTTGGGACGGCCAAACTCGGCCCATACCATCATGCGCTTCGCCATGTCCGACGTGACGATCTTCGAATCCATGGTGCTGGAGGCGACAAGCGGCGCGCGCGTCGAAAGCTTTGAAGCCGAAATGCTCATCGATCTGGCCCTTGTACCTCTTATAGAGGTCCATCCAGGCGAGATCGCGCGGGCCCGGGACGTAAGGGATGTATCCGGGGGCGCCCTGCGGATCGGGCATGAGTTCGAGATTCACTTCGAGATCTTTCGCGTTGTTATCGCCCCAGTAGAAGCCCGGAGTGCCGCCGAACCATTCATTCTCGGAACTGCGCCACAGCTTCGTGTGGTTGGTGCCGAGCTCGTACATAGCGATCTCATTATTCTTCGCATCGCCGATGATCCACTCGTTGGTGTAAAGGCCGTTATTGCGCGTTCCGAGTTGCTTCACAACTTCATCGATATTGCCGCCGTACTGGATGGCCATGCGCGCGCGGAAGGCGACGGGCGTGCCCTGCGCATTGAAGGGCGTCTGATCAATAGTGGTTTCGGTGAGGACCATGCCAGCGTCATTCTGGTACCAATCGGTGCCGCTTTCGATACCGCCGGGATAGCTTTGGATCAGCATGCGATGACCGGTTTCAGGTTTGATGTCCAGCATGACATTGGTCTGCTCGGCGAGCGTCTGGGGCCACCAGGTGACATGGCCGATGACCATTTTGCCGTCGCGCGTGGCGGCTCCAGTGGCGGCGAAGGCGCTGCAATGATCGATTGGCGCATCGTGGGAGGCATAAGCCGGCAGACTGAAATGCGCACCTTCGAGGCCTGTGGGAGTCCTGCGCATCGCGGATGCGAGCTCACCCAATTCGACAGTCGTGTTCGCGACCACAATATCGACCAGATCGAGCTTGCGGCCTAAAAATTTCGCGCCGGCGGCATTGGCTCCATCGGCGATGCCGCGCATTTCCTCGAGAATCTCGCGATCGAAGCCGCGCAGGAACAGCGCGTCGGTAGTGGTGCGATAGGCGTTCCAGGTCTTCTCGTCGGCTTCGCCCGCAAGTTCGATGGCGCAGCGGGTAAGGTATTCGGGGATTTCCTTCGCCATCAGATATCCGTGCTGATATCCGCGATCGTACGGTTTGCCTTCGATATGCAGGTAGATCCATCCGGCGGCAGGATAGCGATACGCAGGGCCGAACGTGCTCACAGCCTCGCGCGCCGGCCAGCTTTCGGCGGGCGAGACTTCGTCGATGCTGATGCCCTCGAACCATGCTTTGCCCTGGAGCGCGCCGCCATTCCCGGCGGTGATCAAGATATGATCCTCAGGCCGCGTGGCAACAAAACGAAGCGAGAGGCGCGTCCAATCATGCGTGCCGCCGAGCGATGGAGAGTGCACGTCGAACGGCATGGACTCCATGGTGAGCGCCGCGCCGGAGGCGATTGGAGAGCGGTCGAGATCCTTTACGGTAAGGTCTTCCGTTCGCACCCAGCCGCTGACTTCGTAGGTCTTGCCGATGGTGAGATGAATCGCGCTGGAGCGAGCGCCAGCATCAGGAGTGGCGGCACTCGCCTCCAGCCGCAGCGAGCTGTTGTTGTTGTGGCGGATTGAATTGTCCGATACAGCCAAGCCGCGCAGCGGTGTCCACGCATCGCTCGATTGGTTCTGGAAAAGAGGTGTCGCGGCCGGAAGACTAAGCGCCGCGCAGAAACAGAGGACAAGGCGGATCATATTGCTCTCCTACCTGTAAAGGATAGAGTAGTTGGCAAGCTTTTGCTTGAAAAGCGATTGCACCTGCTCAGCCTTCCTTCACCGCACCCGGCTGCTGCTTGGGCTCCAACTTTTCAATCAGAACAGTTGCGATGCGGTTGCGATCCATTTGCGTGATCACAAAACGGCGGCCGCCGTATTCGATGGAGTCCTTCACCTTGGGTATGTATCCGAACTGAAATAGGAGGAAGCCGGCGAGCGTTTCAAACCCGGCTTCGCCAGGGAGCACAAGGTTATAGCGCGTTTCCAGATCGCGAATAGTCGTGCTGCCCTCCAGTTGCAGCCCGCGGTCTTGAGAGGAAGGAGCCGGGCGAACCACGTCGTGCTCGTCTCCTATATCGCCAAAGACCTGTTCGAGGACATCGCCCAGAGTGACGAGTCCCGTGACCGTTCCGAATTCATCTACGACAAGCGCCATATGCGTGTGATTGCCGCGAAACCCATCAATAAGTTGATTGAGCGGCTTGGTCTCCGGCACAACCAATGGTTTGCGAACGAAGCGGCGCAACCGGAACGGCCGCGTAGCACGACGGCGCTCATGCGCAAAGCGCCGCTCGTCCCATACGCGTATGAGGTCCTTAAAATGGACGATGCCGATAATTTGTTCCGGCCGGTCTTCGTAGACGGGCAGGCGCGTAAACTTGTGCTCGGCCATGACTCCGAGCAACTGCTCGAGATCGGCATCGACGGGGAGCGAAACGATGTTATGGCGGGGCGTCATGATTTCGCGCGCCGAGTAGTCAGACAATTCGATCACGCGTTGAATCGCGTCCTGCTCGAACTGCTGCAGGTGACCTTCATGCCGGCTGGATTGGATGATGTACTTCAGTTCCTCCGGCGTGTGGCCGCCACGCGCATGGCCGGTTGATAATCCCAGGGCCCGAAGCACCAGCGCCGATGTTCGCTCAATGATGATAACGAACGGTTGCGATAACCGGTAGAAGACGAGCAGCACCGGAGCCACCAGCACGGCAATACGGTCGGCCTTCTCAAGCGCGAGATTCTTCGGTACAACTTCACCTACAATCACGTGCGCATAGCTGATGATTAAAAATGCAATCGCGAAAGCCACACCGTGCAGCAATGGCGCCGGAGCGCGCACGCTAAGTGGATCCAGAACGCCGCGGAGCAGATGGTAAAGAGTGTCCTCGCCCGCCCAACCCAATCCGAGACTGGCAAGTGTGACTCCAACCTGGGTTACGGAGAGCAGCCGCCCGGGATTTGCGAGCAGGTTGAGAGCACTTTGCGCGCCGGCTTGCCCTTGTTTAGCCAGCTCGCGCAATCGCGATTGGCGGACCGAAACCAGGGCTACTTCGGCGGCGGCGAAAAACCCGTTCGTCGCAAGGATCAGGAGCAAAACAATCAGACGGAGTGCCATGAGGCGGCTGACAATCGGTCAGCGCATGGCTGGCGCGATTGGAAGAGCAGAGTAAAATCGGTGCGTGCTATTCCGCGCGGTACGCGTTATCAATGTGACCATAGCGGTTCTGGTTGTGCTCCTTGTGATTGCCGTGTATTGGCTGGCAGTGCGGCCGCTGCCCAAAACATCGGGCGAAATCAGTGCGCCGATCGGCGCGCCGGCGACGGTCCAGAGGGACGCGCGCGGCGTTCCACACATCCAGGCGTCGTCCTGGCAGGATGCAATTTTCCTGCAAGGCTTTGTTACGGCCCAAGACCGATTGTGGCAGATGGATGTCTTGCGGCGGTTCGGGGGCGGGGAACTGGCAGAGGTCTTCGGGCCGAAGGCGCTCAGCCAGGACGAGCGGGCGCGCCGTATGCGGATGCGAGAGATTGCCGAGGCCGACGTTTTCCGTCTTAGGCCGCAAGACCGCGCCTTAATGGCGGAATACGCACGCGGAGTGAATTATTTCATCGGCACGCATCGCGGCGATTATTCACTGGAGTTCTCCCTTCCCGGGCGTGAATACGATCCCAAGCCCTGGACAGTTGCGGACGGTGTTTTAGTTGGGCTGGTGATGTTTCGCGACCTGACGGATACCGCCTCGACCGATTTCGACAAAGGCAGATTGCTTCAGTCGTGCGTCGCGCCTGAAAAATTCCACCTGCTGTTTCCGCCGGTTCAGGGTGCATACGTCAACCCCGGTTCGAACGCCTGGGCCGTTTCCGGAACGCATGCGGCAGATGGCAAGCCCATGGCTGCTAATGACCCCCACCTGGAGTACGGGATTCCGGGCACCTGGCACCTGGTTCATTTAAAAGCGCCGGGGCTAGATGTTTCGGGCGCCGCACTGCCGGGAGTTCCAGGCGTGATCAGCGGACATAATCAACAGATTGCCTGGGGCGTTACCAACTTGCAAAGCGACGTGATGGATCTTTATGTCGAACAGATAGACGAACGGACGGGCCGCTATATCTATCAAGGCAAGCCAGAGCAGGCGCAATTAGATCGTCAATTTATCGGGGTTAAAGACGGTAAACCGGTGCAGGTGGATACCTGGGTAACGCGCCACGGCCCTATCATCTTGCATGAAAACGGCAAAGCGTACAGCATGCGCTGGAGCGCCGCGGACGGGTTCGGATTTCCTTTTTTCGATATCGATCGCGCTCAAAACTGGCAGCAGTTTCGAACCGCGCTGGCTCTGTTCTGGGGTCCTGGACAAAATTTTATTTATGCCGATAGAGCAGGGAACATTGGGTATCAGGCAACTGGGCGGGTGCCCATCAGACATAACTTCCACGGCGACGTTCCGTTAGATGGTTCTTCGGGCAACTTTGAATGGAGCGGTTACATTCCGTTCGAGCAGTTGCCGAGCACGTATAATCCAGCCGGCGGGATTGTCGCGACCGCCAATCAGGACCCGTTCCCGCCCAATTATCCGTACCAGGTGGACGGCAGCTATGCCGACCCGTACCGCGTGAATCAAATTCGGGCTCTGCTCAAAGCTAAACCCAAGCTTACGGTTAGCGACATGCTCGCCATCCAGAAAGACGTTTACTCTGCGTATGATCGTTTTCTGGCCGAGGAGGTTGTAGCGGCCGTGCATAAGAACGGCAGCAATAACGAACTGATACGTAGTGCCGTTCCTGTGCTGCTCAAGTGGAATGGCCAGATGGATAAGGATCAGGCCGCCCCAATGATGACGGAGCTGCTGAGTAATACGCTGCGCGCCGCGGTAACAGGGCTGCTGGAAACTTCGCGCCAAACCCGGCAGCATTCGACGCTTCTGCCACGGCCGGAAATTGTCGAGACTCTGTTGCGTACGCGGCCGGCAGGCTGGGTAGCCAATAACGATTGGGATACGTGGCTGCTGCAGAAGTTCGCGGACGCCTTGCAGGACGGCCGCAAACGGCAGGGGACTCCGATTGCGAACTGGCGTTGGGGCCGCATGCTGCAGTGGAAGCTGGCGCATCCAGTCGGCAAGCAATTGCCGTTTGTAGACCGGTTCTTCGACATCGGCCCGGTGGAAATGAGCGGCGCCGGCACAACGGTAAAGCAAACCACTACTACCCTTGGACCCTCTGAACGCATGGTCGTGGATTTTGGCGACATAGATAGCTCAGTGCAGAATCTGGTTGCGGGCGAATCGGGCTTCGTCGCATCGCCGCATTATAAGGATCAATGGCCGGCTTATTACGTCGGCAAAAGCTTCCCGATGGAGTTCAATCATGTGGATGCCAAGGAAGTGTTGCACGTGAAGCCATGGCAGTAAAGCGATAAGCTAAGCAGAACGAACGCCAATGGCGAGACCATTCTCTTTCGGTGGAATCGAGCTGGACGTCAACGCAGGCCACGGAGTAGCTGTGGCGGAAACTGAGCCGCTGATCCTGAAACCGGACACCGAAGACCCGTTCCGTATTCTGATCCTGGGCGATTTCGGCGGGCTCGACCATAGCTTCTCCAGGCCGGTGCAGGTGGATCGCGACAACCTGAACGAGATCATGCGTGTGCTCCGCGTTGAGGCGAATATTCCGTTGGGCGGCAATGTTCGGGCGAATTTGCCGCTGAAATTCGAAGCATTGGAAGATTTCGAGCCGGACAGCCTCTTCGCTCACTGCGATTTGTTTCGCGTGTTGGATGATGACACGGATGAAATTCAGCCGCGGCGTGAGAGCGATGCGGCGGGCATCGCGGAACGAACTGAGGAGGCCGATGTTGCCCGGCTAAGCTCCGGCAGCCTGCTGGACGCTATTGTTCAGCAGAATGATGCGCGGCTGAATCCTGCGGCCCCGTCTCCTAAACCGGACAGCCCCGATGAACTGCATCAACAGGATGAACTTAAGCAAATAGTCGAGCGTATGGTCGAGCCCTACTTGCAGCCGCGCCAAAGCGCGGACGCTTCGAAGGCCTCCGCGGAACGCCAGCAGCAGCTTGCGCTGCTGATGCGAGCTATTCTCCACACGCCGCGCTTCCAAGCTCTGGAAGCCGCATGGCGCTCGCTCGATTTCCTGGTCAGGAATATCGAAAGCGACAACCTTATCAAAATTTACGTCTTTGACATCTCAAAAGAAAGGCTCGAAGCGGATCTATTGCAAAATCCCGAGTTTCGCGCCAGCGATACGTACCGTGTCATTGTAGAGGAATCGGTGCGAACGCCGGGAGCGGAACCCTGGGCCTTACTCATTGGCAACTACGGGTTTGACCCAAACTCATCGCCTGATGTGGACCTGCTCGCGGAATTGGGCTTGCTGGCCCGGGCTGCGCGTGCGCCGTTCCTGGCGGAAGCCATTCCATCATCCGGCAAGACACCGCCGGGATTCGAATCCTGGCAGGCCCTGCGACAGTCCTCGCACGCAAGCTGGTTAGGCCTGGCGATACCCAGGCTCCTCCTCAGGCTGCCGTACGGGAAGAACACAACCACAATAGAAAGCTTCGATTTCGAAGAGATGCCTGATGTTCCGCAGCATGGAGAGTACCTGTGGGGCAACCCTGCTTTTGGCTTGGCGGTTTTGGTGGCATTGTCGTTTTCCGAGCTTGGCTGGGACTTTCGACCCGGCTTGCACCGGGAGATTGCCGGCCTTCCGCTTCACGTCTACAAGAGCACAGGCGTCACGCGGGTTCAGCCTTGCGCGGAATTACTGTTAACCGAGAGCGATTGCGATGAATTGCTGGATGGAGGTCTGATGCCCTTTGCTTCGGTGAAAGATCGGGATTCGGTCCGGCTGATTCGTTTTGAATCCATTGCCGAGCCGCCGGCGGCGCTGTCCGGCCGCTGGATTTGATGCGGCCGGTCATCTATACAATCGGGCACTCCACGCGATCGTTAGACGAGTTCATCAAAATCCTTAAGGCTTACGCGATCAGAGTGCTGGCCGATATCCGCACGGTCCCGCGCTCTCGCCACAATCCGCAATATGAGCAGGCGACGCTCAGCGAAGCGCTTCGGGATCAGAAGATCGCATATGTTCATCTGCGAGCGCTCGGCGGACTGCGCCATGCCCGGAAGGACTCCATCAATACAGCCTGGAAGAATGCCTCATTCCGTGGGTATGCCGATTACATGCAGACGGAAGAGTTCGCGGCCGCAGTCGATGAGCTGATCGCGCTCTCAGAAGAAAAAACGACGGCCATCATGTGTGCCGAAGCCGTGCCCTGGAGGTGTCACCGATCGCTGGTGGGCGATGCGCTTCTGGCGCGCGGGATTGAGGTCATGGACATCATGGGCGAAACCAGCGCCAAGCCCCACAAATTTACGCCTTGGGCGAGGGTCGAGGGCACTCGAATCACATATCCGGGCGATTCGGATTCGAGCGAGAATATAAAGTAGCATGGCAACAGCTCCCGGCCAGATGCCCATTGAACAATACATGCACACGTCGTATTCGCCGGATTGCGAATACATCGACGGCGTTATTGTGGAACGGAACGTGGGCCAAGGAAAGCACTCGTTTACACAGGGTGAGGTTTTTACGCGGCTCGATGAGTTGCTTGCCGAAAAGAATCTGCTGGTCCTTCTTTCGCTCAGAACGCGAGTCTCACGGACGCAGTGCGAGTCCCGGATGTCTCAGTTGTCTCCGCGATGGAAGAAGTAACGACGAAGCCTCCTCTCCTTTGTGTGGAAGTGATGTCCCCCGAGGACCGCTGGAGTCGAATAAGGGCCTCCGTCCACGATTACGAAGAGACGGGGTGCAATGGGTGTGGGTTGTCGATCCTTACGAACGACGCGCGTGGATCTTTGAGGAAGACAAACCGCCGGTTGAGGTTCATGACGGAGCGCTGCGTGCTCAATCCCTGGGTGTTGAAATTCTACTCGGCGATGTACTGCCGCCGCAGTAAGTGGGTGTTGATACCACGGGACCGGAAAGCCGGTTGAAAACGTAGGTCTTCTACGGGTAGAAGCGGCGTATTCGAACTGAGTATGGCTCCGTGTAGGCGAGAATACACTCGCGATCCACGACTGGCCGGCTTCACTTTCCGATATCCCGACTTGACCTAAGACTTGCCGAGCACTGGACCGACGTTAGTAAATGCTGGGCTGTCAGCACTAAGCAGCCGCTTGGCGCGGCGGACGCTACGCGTGAGGTTACTTCGATGTTCGTCTGCGAACGAGCTTGTGCGCTATCGCGATTCGTCCTACCATCTAATCGCGCGGTGTGCGCAACGGCTTCACTTGTTGAGACGCAGCGGCAAAATCTGAGTACGTCGTTATCAAGAAAAACACTATTGAAATTCCAATCAGCGCGCAAGTGGCCGCGTCCGCCGCAAACGCCAGCCCCTCATTGCAAACGGCTCAATCTAAACTGATCCGGCGATCAATCTCATACTGTTACCGCAGCCTCTGGCGTCGAATCAGTCCAGATTGAGTCCTAACGTTACCGTGGATCAATCCGGCGTCGGCCACTTCTCATCATCGGGCGTTACGCAACAGGGTGCATACAGCAGGTGCTATCTTGATCAACCGGCCAAATGCCGGCTGTCGCTGCCACTAGCGCGCAGCCGGTCACTCCTGGCGGAGTGCGCGAATCGGGTCAACCCTCGTGGCTCGCAGCGCTGGGATCAGGCTCGCGAGTACCGCAACCACAATAAGGAACAGCGCTGCCCCCGCCATGCTCACAGGGTCGGCTGGACTGACTTGGTAAAGCAGAGGCACGATCTGCGGCGCCGCTGCCAGGGCGATGGCGAGGCCGGCGGCGATCCCCAATAAAGCCAGCAGCAAGCCTTCTCTCATGACAATCCGAAGCACGCCCCCAGGGTCGGCCCCCAGCGCCATGCGGATACCGATTTCCCGAGTCCGTTGGCTTACCGAGTGAGCCATAACTCCATAAAGACCTACCCCGGCGAGCAGCATGGAAATGGCGCCGAGCACTGCGAGGAACGACGAGGCGATCCGCGACCCAAACCAGGCAGCCGAGATGTAATCCGACAAGGGCATGGCCGTCAGGCCCGCGGAATTTGGATCGATGGCAGACATTTCGCGGCGGAGTACGGGGACGAGATCACGCGCGTTACGGTCAGTCCGAACGTAGAGGGCCACTCCGTTTTCGCCACTGCCGTAGTGCACCTGGTCGAAGGACATGTAGAAGTATGGCTGCGGCGCTTTCGACAGATTGTAGTACTTGCTGTCCTTGACCATTCCTACGATCTTGAAGGGTTTGCCGAAAATCTGCACCCGGTGCCCCACGGGGTCGCGCCCGTCGAAAAAGCGCCGTGCGAAAGACTCGTTCACGATCACGACGCGCGGCGCCGTTTTGTTATCCTCGTCCCGGAAATCGCGGCCGGCGAGAAGCGGGATCCGCAGCAAATCAAAATAGCCGGGCGACACCGAGGCGTGATGCACATCCAGGTTCTCGCCGGGCCGCGACGCATACCCTTCCACCACGATGCTGTTCCACTTTCCCAGCCCGAAGCCCAGCGGGATGGAGTCGGAATAGGCGGCGCTTGTCACGCCTGGTGCGGCCAGCAGGTGGTCGCGGAGCCGCCGCGAGAACTCCCGCTCCTCGCTGGCCGTGTAGTTGTTGGTCGACAGAAAAAGACGGCACACCGTCACGTTGCGGTGATTGAAACCGGCCGGGGTGTTCTCTAACCCGTAAAGGCTGCGAACAAACAGTCCGAGCGTCACCAGAGCCGCGAGCGCCAGCCCGGTTTCGGCTACCACCAGCGCCCCGGAGATGCGCTGCGCGTGCGCGCTCCGTGTACCGCCTCTTCCACCTTGCTTCAGTGCATCCAGCAGGCTGCGCTGCACCAACTGAAACGCGGGCGGAATCCCGGAAATCAGCGCGGAAGCCAAGCAGACCAGAGCGGCAAACAGGAACACCCGGGCGCTCGGCTGCACGTTGAAACTCACCGGCACTCCTGTGGGCGGTACGAAATAGATCAGCACATTCTCAAGCCACAGAGCCAGCGGCAACCCGACAAGCTTTGCTACGGCCGCCAAAAGCAGGCTTTCAAAAATCAACTGGCGGCTCAAACGACCCGGACTGGCGCCCAGGGCAGCGCGGATGCCGAACTCCGTCTGCCGGGCTGCGGAACGAGCCAACAGAAGATTGGCGACGTTGGCGCATGCAATCAGCAGCACGAGTACACACGCCGCACCGAGGATGGCCATCGGCCATGCCACAATACTCGACGCCCCCTCCTGCGCCTTCCAGATCGGTACGATCCGGGCGCCGATCCCCTGGTTGGTCTTCGGAAAGCTACGGGCAAGGCGAGCGGCAACCGTCGCCGCCTCGGCGTTTGCCTCCGAGACGCTGACGCCGGGTTTGAGCCTGACTATGGCATTGAAGTGCCGCGCATCGCGCTCGCGTTCTCCAGCCAAATGCGCTGGAACCCAGACGTCGAGCGCTACTCCCGGGAAATCGCCGCCAAATTCCGGAGGCGCTACCCCGACGATGGTGACCGGGTACCGGTTGATCCGCACGGTGCGGCCGAGAACGGACTTGTCGGCATGAAAATAGTTCTTCCACAGCCGATAGCTGATGACTGCCGTGAACGCTTTGGCCCGGTCGCCGTATTCGTCGCGAGTGAACGCGCGACCCAGGACCGGCTTTACGCCCAGGACGTCGAAATAGTTTCCGGAGACCCCTTCGTACCACACGGAATAGGGCTTTTCTCCCTCGCCGATGGAGGCGGGGCCCTTTTGGTTCAGCAACAATCCGGAAACACTGCGGAGGCTGTCCTGGAAGTCCCGGAAGTCGGCGTACGAAACCTGATGCTGCAGGCCGCTGGCACTGACGGACTCAAGCACGGCGAGTTGTCCGTCGTTCCTGGCGCCGCGGAACGGGTGTAGGACCATCCCGTCGATCCAGCCAAAGACGGTCGTGGTAACGGCAATACCTAGCGCCAGAGTAAGCACTGCGACCGCTGTCAGGGCCGGGGTCCGGCGGAGGACACGCATCGCATAACGGAGGTCTTCAAGGACGCCTCGCATGTGGTTTCCTGCCCTTTGGATGCAGGTTGACTTCCTAAGTGGGTGCTTGATTCTATTGAACGGTAAGGTCAGTCGGTGGTCGATTTTGGGGTTCAGGTGTCCGAAATGGGACCCGCCCTTCACGATTTCCAGCTGATTGCAACGGTGTGGCCGCAGACCGAATAAGTCGAGTCGCATCTCGGGAATCGTTCCGGGAGCAGGGTGGAGGTATGCGTACAGACCCAGGATTTCGCTGCCTTTCGGTATCCACATTAACCCGGTTGTCGCTGATGCTGAGACTTGCCAGAGCGGTGGAAGGGAATTAATTCCTGCCTAGCCGTTAGCCTCCATTACTCGTCCTGGCGAAATGTATCCGGATAGCTCCTCATAACGTGCGACTCGGAACTATCGGCTGTGCACGGCCAAGGATCGCATCATTCTAATATTTTTCGAAATGCACGGCCGCCTTGAGTTTGAGCTTCGGGAGTTGAAAAACTGGGCTGCAAAGCGGTCCATTTTGCAGGAACTTTCGAAGTGTCGTAAGGAGACTTACGTCCTAGCCGGCTTTCCAGTCCATTGATACCGAACCCCTTAAGTAACTCAATTCCCAGGGATTGAATCCAACAGGGTGATGCCACGCCAAGAGGAACACGAAAAACCGGAGAATCTGGTAGAAAGCCCGGGTGAAGCGGAGCAGGCCGCGCGCAGTTTGCAGGATGCCGCCGATTCTCACGCCACCTTGCAAGACTTTTACGCGATAAACGATGTGAAAGATTCCGAAGAGCTCGAGAAAGAAGCGAGTGCAGACCGGAGCAAGGCGGAAGACCGCGAAAAAGGACATCCGGTCCCATAGCGGCTCAGGCTGCGGGCTCAACCGTTCCGTCGCGGTTGAGGATATAGCGGCGTCCGCGCCAGTGAATGGAATTTCCGAAAAAGCCCCCAATCCAAAAGACCAGCGTGAGCAGATCCTGGAGGGGCAACCACAGCCACTGAATCTTCGCACCCAACACCCGCTCCGAAACGATCCAGGCCATTGCGGCGCGGAGCGCGGCTGTTACGGCAAGCAGCGGCCACGCGTGCGGAATGAACAAGCAAATGAACAAGGCGATGAAAAGCGCATGGGTGAAGAACTCGCCAATATATCCGGCTGGGCGGGAGCGGCGGGTGCTTCTGCACCAGCGAAGGCGGTGAGCGAAATTTTTGAGCATGGGCTCGCTGCCGATCCGGTGCTCAACGATATAGGAAGAAAGGTCCACGCCGAAGCCTTGCTCTGCCGCAATCTTGCCGAGCATGAAATCTTCCGCGAGATAACCTTTCACGCGCTCGATACCGCCCAAAGCATCCAGCACGATTCGGCGCGCCACAATAGTTGGACCGACAGCAAACTTTGCGCCTTCCAGAAGCACCGCGGTAAAAAGACCGGCATGAAAATCGGTGTTCATGCCAAGAGCTTCCAGACGCGACCAGAAACTGGAACCCGCAACGGCACGGTAAGGGCAAGTTACAAGATCAAGGCTGGGGTCTGAAAACTCCGCCGCCATCTTGCTGCAAAAATCGGGGCGAACGCGTATGTCGCTGTCGCTCATCGCAAGCAGCGGGTGTTTCGCGCGATCCAACATGCATTTAAGGCTGAATACCTTCGCATTCGGATAAGGCGGTTCGCCCGTGACGATCAGTTTCGCATCGATACCCGGATACTCACGCCATCAGCGCCCGTACGACGGGGACGGCGGGATCCCGGTTTTGACGCACCCCGAACAGAATTTCGAATCCGATGTAGTCCTGCTCGAAAAAGCTTCGAAGGTTTTCTTCCAGTCCCTCATCCAGGCCCGAAAGGGGTTTCAAAATGCTGATCGGCATAGGCGCTGAAGCCGATGCGGCGGGATGCTTCCGCAGATAACGGAGTGTCCCCACGATAGCCAGAATGCAGTACACCCAGCAACCAATAAGGATGAGGGTAGCGAATATCACTCTATTCCAGAAGACTCTTTTCGGAGTTGATTCGCGACAGCCGGCTGATAAATTCCTGTACCGGCATGGCTCCCTGATCGCCCTGCTTGCGGTTACGAACCGAAACCTGTCCGGATTGCGCTTCGCGATCGCCCACAACCAGCATGTAAGGGATCTTCTGCAACTGGGCCTCGCGAATCTTCGCGTTCACCTTTTCGTTTCGGTCATCGAGATCGGCGCGAAAACCAGCCGCAACCAGTTCTGCGTGTAGCTTCCGCGCATATTCATTCTGGCGATCGGTGATGGGTAGAACAATGGCCTGGACAGGGGCCAGCCAAACGGGGAATGCGCCCCCATACAGTTCGATCAGATAGGACACCATGCGCTCCATGGTGCTGACAATCGCTCTGTGAATCATCACCGGACGGTGCTCGTGCCCATCGGATCCGATGTAGGCGAGCTCGAAGCGGTTGGGCAAATGGAAATCGATCTGGATGGTGGAGTAAGTCTCTTCGTGACCCATGACATCGGCCAGTTGGATGTCGAGTTTGGGTCCGTAGAAAGCAGCCTCGCCGGGCGCCTCTTTATACGGCAAGCCCAGGCCGTCCATCGCTTCCCGCAAAACACGTTCTGCCAGCGACCACATCTCGGGGTTTGCCACGTACTTTTCCGTATTGGTGGAATCGCCCAGAGACAAACGATAGCTGTATTGCGTGATGCCGAGGTCGCGGTACGCCTGCTCGACCAGTTGCATCACCTTCGTGAATTCGCTCTTGATCTGCTCGGGCGTGCAGAAGATATGCGCATCGTTCAGCGTCATGCAGCGGACCCGGCTAAGACCGCTGAGAACACCCGAACGCTCATACCGGTACATGGTGCCGAGTTCCGCAAGCCGCACCGGCAGATCGCGATAGCTGCGCATCTTGGACTTGTAAATCAATGTATGGTGCGGACAGTTCATGGGCCGCAGCACCATGCGCTCGGTCTCCAGATCCATGGGCGGGAACATGTCTTCGTGATAGTGTTCCCAGTGGCCGGAGCGTTCGTAGAGTTCTATTTTGGCCAGATCCGGCGTGTACACGTGCTGGTAGCCGGCCTGGCGTTCCAGTTCAACGATGTAATCTTCCAACACACGGCGAACCGCGGCGCCCTTTGGCAGCCAGAGCGGCAAGCCGGCACCCACAAGATCGCTGACGGTAAACAGCTCTAGCTCTTTGCCTAATTTGCGGTGATCGCGCTTCTTTGCCTCTTCCAGCCGGTGCAGATAATCGTCCAGCTCCTTTTGCGTGAAAAAGGCTGTCCCGTAGATCCGCTGCAATTGCGGATTCTTTTCACTTCCCTTCCAGTAGGCGCCGGCAATGGAAAGCAATTTGAACGCTTTCAGCTTCGCGGTGGAGGGCACGTGCGGTCCGCGGCAGAAATCGACAAAGTTAGGACCCAGCGTGTACTCGCTGAATGTATCGCCTGCGCGCTCCTCAATCAGCTCGCGCTTCATCCAGTCATCACGGTACTTTTCCAAACCGGCTGCTTTCGACGTGAGCTTGCGCTCAAAAGGCAAGTTCTTAGCCTGCAATTCCCGCATACGGGCTTCAATCTTCTGAAGGTCCTCGGGTGTAAATTTGGCGTCGCGCTGGAAATCGTAGTAAAAACCCGAGTCGATGGGCGGTCCGATACCCAGCTTCGTTTCCGGAAAGAGTTCCAGCACAGCGGCAGCTAGCAGGTGAGCAGTCGAATGGCGGTAGACGGGCAGGGACTCGGAGTTCCTCGGCGTCAGAATCTGAAGCTCGGCATCCCCTTCCAGGGGGCGGGTCAGATCGAAGAGATCGCCGTTTACGCGCGCCACAACAGCATCCGAAGCTAGACGCGGGCTGATTGAGGCGGCAATATCGATGGGCCGCGATCCTTCGGGAACGGATTGTTTGCTGCCGTCGGGCAGTGTGATGGTCAAACTACTCATTCTAGGGATAATTCGAGCGTATCAGACCATCTGAGTATGCCCCGGAAAGTCAAAAAAAGCTTAAGAAACGGGAATCTTGCGTAACCGGGCGATTGATAGACTGGAATTGTTTCAGTGTGAGCACCTCAACTGTAGCATCGGGTTTTGACGAATCGGCCTTGGTGTCCCGTGCGAAAGCCGGGGATACGGCTGCATTTTCGGAGCTGGTGCAGCACTACGATCGCCGCGTCTTCCGGATGGCCAAGCAGATCACGCAGAACGACGACGACGCTGAAGACGTGCTGCAGGAGACCTTTTTAAAGGCCTATACCCACCTCGCCGACTTCCACGGGAATTCAAAGTTTTACACCTGGCTGGTCCGCATAGCGGTTAATGAAGCGCTGATGAAGCTGCGGAAGCGCCGTTCCGACCGGACCGTTCCACTCGATGAGCCCATCGATACGGGCGAGGACGAGGTGATACGGGAAATCGCGGTCTGGGACCAGAATCCGGAGGACACTTACTCGCGCGAGGAATTGGGCCAACTTCTGGACCAGGCAATTCAAAGTTTAAAGCCAGCCTACCGAACCGTTTTTATCTTGCGAGACATCGAAGAAATGTCAATCGAGGATACGGCGGAGACGTTGGGACTATCTATCTCGGCAGTCAAAAGCCGGCTTCTTCGAGCACGCCTGCAGCTTCGCGAGAAGCTGACCCGGCAATTCAGAAGAAAAGGGGAGGACGCGTTTGCTTACTTGTAAGCAGTTTCTGCATGAGCTCAACGACTACCTGGATGAGACACTCGACCCGCAAACCCGGGCTGAACTGCAAAGACATGTGAACGAGTGCCCAAACTGTTGGGTGGTCTGCGACACCACGCAGAAGACGCTGAAGGTCTTTAAGGGCATGGATCCGCGACCCATTCCCGACGATATTCACACCAGATTGTGGGCTGCCTTAGAGAGGAAGATGCGCGATAAAGGCCCTGCGTCCTGCTGAGTGTGGGCCAGTTCGGCAAAGGCTTTCAGCGCTGAGCGGTTTCGGCCCTGGGTACAAGCTGCCCGTTGCGGATGTAGTACTCGCTGCCTCGCCAGTGAACGCGGCGGCGGCCAAAACTAACAAGCCATATCACAAACGCCAGCGCATCCCAGACCGGAATGAGCGCGAACTTTACCGGATGAGGTTTTTGCCTCAGCACCATTCGGGCAACGCTCCCCATCAGCAAGGTTCGAAGCAGCAGGTAAAACCCTAAATAAGCGGCAGTTATCGGCCATGATAAGCTGACCAGCGCTGCAGCCACAGCCCACGGCAGTCCTTGTGTCCAGAGCAATCCAAAGTGGCCCCATGGCCGGATATGCCGCATAACAACAATCCACCGGAGGCGCTTCTGAAACAACTCCCGCAGGGAGCCGAAATCAGAGACGGTTTCGATCGTATAGGAGAGCAATTCCACCTTGTATCCCTGCTCGGCGATCAATCGCCCTACCAGCAGGTCATCGCCTGGCCGGTTCTCGATGGCCTCATAGCCCCCAAAGCGGGCCAGTTGCGAGCGGGTTGTAGCGATGGTGGGTCCCAGCGCGAATTTCACGCCATCGAGTTGGCGCGCGACAAAGAGTCCAGCATAGAAATCGGACCACATTCCCACCGAATGCAAGGCTTCGGCAAACGTTCTCTCCTCAACGGCCACATAGGGCAGCGTGACCGCCCCCACCTCAGGATCCATGAGCGGCCGGACCACGGTCTTCAGATAATCGGTTCTGGCGCGGACATCGCTATCGCTGATAACCAATACCTCGTGCTCCGCTTCGTTCACAAGCCGCGCGAGCTTAGCTGCCTTGTCATTCGATGCGTCCCGTCCAGAGCCCAGCAGAACGCGTATCGGCTTCTCGGGAAACTCGCGCTTCAGCCGATCAATTAATGCCACCACTGCATGGTCATGTTCATCAACGCAAAACAGCAGTTCGTAACTCGGGTAATCCTGCCGGCAGAAACTGGCAAAATTTTCGTACGCATGCAAATCAGATCCCTTCACCGGCTTGAGAATGCTAACGGGCGGCGTGAATTGCGCGTCATCCGTTCTTGCGGCCGACCCCTGGCGGGCAAAGCGCAGGGTGCTGTAGATCGCGATTAGATAATAGACAAAGGGAATAGCGGCGAGCGCAAAAAGTAAATCGAGCAACGATTATGGTTCCCACAGCCAGTGTACTGGCTTCGATCACGAAACCCGGACCTTGGCGCTGGCGTCTTGTTAAGGATTCTGGATTTTGGCAGGTTTATGAGAACTGTATTTATCTACACGTGTCAACCTTCGCCAAGGGTGCCTGGGAGGGCTGGTTAGGTGTGTGGTATCGCCGGCTTCACGCATCTTAGAGTTCCGGCTGCCGACGGGCGGATTCACTCCGCCGTAGCATTACTAACGCACCGGGGACCGGACCAGCAGGGCGTGTGGGAATCTGCTTTGATCTCGTTGGGCGCAACGCGGCTGAAGATTCTCGACCTCGAATCAGGCGACCAGCCAATCGTTTCTGACGATGAGGATACCGTAATTGCGTTCAACGGAGAGATCTACAATCATTGTGAATTGCGGTCTGATCTCGAGAGCCGCGGACATCGCTTTCGGTCGCACACGGACACGGAAACTGTGCTGGCGGCATTTCGGGAGTGGGGCACGGACTGCTTCGCGCGCCTGCGAGGAATGTTCGCGGTCGCAATTTGGACGGAGTCTTCCCGCCGACTAGTGCTTGCGCGTGACCGCCTCGGGATTAAACCGCTTTACCTGGCTTTTCGCGGCGACGATGTTTATTTCGGCTCGGAGCTGAAGGCCCTCTTTGTCCATCCCGAAATCGACCGCTGCGTTTCATTGCCCGGGCTCGACTGCTACCTGGCACTCAACTATGTTCCCGGACCGTGGACACTTGTTCAGGACATCGAAAAGCTGTCGCCAGGCCACTGGCTTGAATGGCGCGGCGGGCGTGTTCACTCGGAGGCTTATTGGCGGCTGCCGTTGGGGACGCCGGTCGCCCGCGATCTTGAAACCGCGAAACAGGAACTGGATAATTTGCTCCAGCAGTCTGTGCGTGAACATCTTGTTTCCGACGTGCCGCTGGGGCTTTGGCTCAGCGGAGGCATCGATTCCTCCACGCTGCTGCATTACGCTTCTTTGGCTTCTTCCCAGGCGCTGAGAACGTTTTCCATCTCGTTCCGCGGCCGCAGCTTTGACGAGAGTGACAGTATCGCTGAAATGGCTGCCCGCTATGGCAGCGTGCATGAGCAGGTGGATCTAAATCCGGATACGGACCTGATTGATGCAATCGCACAGTTGCCCGAGTGTTTCGATGAACCGAACGGTGACGGCGGCGCGCTGCCGGTTTGGTTTTTGTCTAAGCTGACGAAGCGCAGCGTCACCGTTGCGCTGAGCGGTGAAGGCGCCGATGAGGTTTTCGGCGGCTACCTGACTTATCGGGCGAATGAACTCGCGCGCCGCGCCCGAATGGCCCCGCGCTTTGCGCTTGCTCTGGCGAAATCTGCTGCGGACCGGCTACCAGTCTCCGACGACAAAATAGGTTTCGAGTACAAGTTGAAACGCTTTTTGGCGGGCAGTCTTCTGACCCCGGCGCGCGGCCACATGTATTGGAACGGAACTTTTTCCGACACCGAAAAACAATCTCTCCTGAAAATGCAGCTCCCGGGGACATTTGACAGGATGGCGGGTGAGTTGTCTCGCGCCGGCGATCAACTGAATGCTTACTTGTGGTTCGATCAGAAGTTTTTTCTGCCGGACGACATTCTGATGAAAGTCGATCGGGTGAGCATGGCCCACTCCATCGAGGTGCGGCCTCCCTTTCTGGATCACCGAATCATCGAATTTGCGGCTTCGCTTCCTTTGCATTTCAAAATTCACGGTTCACGACAGAAGCTTCTGTTGAAGCGCCTGATGAAGGGCAAGCTACCGGATTCGCTGCTGACCCGCAAGAAGATCGGCCTCGATTTTCCTGCGCATGATTGGCTTCGCGGCCCGCTGCGCGATCTACTTTACGATTCACTGGCGACCGCGCAAGCCGAGTATTCGGATTTCTTTGACTTCGACGTAATTGGGAAATTCGTGCAAAGCCACATGAGCCGGCGCGCTAACCTTGGATACCACCTTTGGGGATTAATGATTCTGTTCCTTTGGATGAGAAGATGGCGAATTCGAATCGGAGCGCCAGAACTTCAAAGCTGGGCCGCTTCCCGGCAACTTATTCCGTCTATCTAGTCGTCCTACTCATCGCCAGTGCTATTTATCTTGGCTGCATCGTTTCGCCTCCGTCCCTCATGGACGATGTCGATGCCGTTCAGGCTCAGATCGCGCGCAATATGCTCAGCTCCGGCGATTGGGTCACGCCCCGGCTGGATGGAATCATCTATCTGGAAAAGCCGCCGCTGATTTACTGGCTGATAGCGATCAGCTATAAAATCTTCGGCGTACACGACTGGTCTGCCCGGATTCCGGTCGCACTTTCCTCGGTGGCTCTTGCGTGGCTTACTGCTGCGTTCGGGATTTGGGCTTTCGGCAGGCGCGCCGGCCTGTACGCAGGGCTTTGCATATCCACCTGCGTCGGGCTTTTTCTGTTTACGCGCATTCAGATCCCGGATGTCATGCAGACGTTCACTATCGCGCTGGCGCTTTGGGCCTTCCTGCGGATTTTCGATGAGCGCGAGCCACACCCGAGGAGATGGTCGTTCATACTCGCGGCGAGCCTCGGCGTAGGGCTCTTGCTGAAAAGCCTCATCGGCGTCGTGTTTCCGGTCGGCGCGGCGCTGGTTTATTTATTAATCACGCGTCAGCTCTTTCGGCGCGAAACCTGGCGCCGCTTGCGGCCTCTCAGCATGATCCTGATCATCGTCGCGATCGCCGCGCCCTGGCACATTCTTGCCACAATCCGCAACCCTCCTTATTTCGCTTTTACCCTGCGCAGCGTTGAGGGCCAATACCATGGCTTTCTTTGGTTCTTCTTCATCAATGAACAGTTACTCCGTTTCCTGAACCTTCGTTTTCCTCGCGATTACAATACCGTTCCACGCCTTTACTTCTGGCTTTTTCACCTTATCTGGCTGTTCCCGTGGAGCGTGTATCTGCCAGCGGTTGTAAAACTGCGATTTCGAACCGAGGACCGCGCTGGCCGTACCCGATTACTCGCGCTCTGCTGGATCGGCTTCGTCCTGGTGTTCTTTACGTTCTCTACCACGCAGGAATACTATTCCATGCCGTGCTACCCGGCGTTCGCGCTACTTCTCGGATCAGCGATGGCGACAGAAGGCCTCTGGGTCCGCCGCGGCACGCGCACTCTGGCGATTGTAGCGGCAAGTTCGGCTGTGGCCGCCTTCGCTCTTTTACTCGCTGTTCGCCACGTTCCAACTCCCGGTGATATCTCGGTCGCGCTCAGCAGGCATCCGGCCGCTTACACGCTTTCGCTCGGCCACATGGAGGATCTGACGGTTCGAGCATTCGCCTATCTGCGCCTGCCGCTGCTTATTGCCGCGATTGCCTTCATTTTTGGAGCCATCGCGAATACTGTCGCTTCCAGACGGTGGGCTTTCCTCAGCTCCGCTTTAATGATGGTGCTTTTTTTCCATGCCGCTCGGCTTGCGCTTGTGGTGTTCGATCCCTTTATGTCTTCGCGCCCGCTCGCGGATGCACTTCTACACTCGCCTCCCGGCAAGCTGATCGTCAACCATCACTACTACACATATTCATCGGTATTTTTCTACACCGACCGGAGGGCACTTCTACTAAATGGGCGCATTCAGAATCTCATCTATGGTTCTTATGCGCCGGGAGCGCCCGACATCTTTATCACCGACGCGCAATGGAAGAATCTATGGCTCGAAAGCGGGCGATGGTACCTGGTCGTGGCCGACTCGGTGCTGCCGCACCTGCAGGCACTGGTAGGTCCAGAGCACATGAAAACCGTGGTGGACAGCGGAGGCAAGACTCTGCTAACGAATCTTCCCTTCAGGCAGCAAGCTTCCAACACCCGCTGAGAATGCCAGTTCAGCGGTTTTCTGTGTGCTGTGCGATCGTTCGTTGCGCGCCTCGCGCCAGTTGATCTGAGGCAGAAACGTCGCCGTATCCACCCGGTCTTGATAGCGAATGGCGATATTCATCAGCGAATCCAGCAGCGAATCGGAAAGATAATGCGGCCTCAACCCAAGGTCAATGAGCTTTGAATGCCTGGCATTATAATAGTGCTCTTCGGCCTCGACGCGCGGCGTCGGCAGGTGTTCAATTTCGACGTTAAGCCCTAGTTTCCGAGCGGCATTCTGGACCATTTGGGCGATCTCAAGAACCGAAAATTGTTCCGTAAACTGATTCAGAATTCGGCATTCGCCGGGCGCCGCTGGGTTGAGACACGCTAATTCGATGCATCGGACCGTATCCCGGATATCCAGATATCCTCTGATTTGTCTGCCCTTCCCGTACACGGTGAGCGGATGGCCAACGGCCGCTTGTGCGCAGAAGCGGTTCAGAACCGTACCAAAAACCTCGTCGTAATCGAAGCGGTTGATCAGAGCTTCGTCTAGCGCCGTCTCGTCCGTCACCGTTCCGTACACGATCCCCTGGTTCAAATCGGTCGCGCGCAATCCCCAAATCCGGCAGGCAAACATGATGTTGTGACTGTCATGCACCTTCGAAAGGTGATAGAACGACCCAGGCTGCTTAGGAAACGGCAGAACATCTTTTCGGCCGTTGTGCTCGATTGCGATGTAGCCTTCCTCGATGTCGATGTTCGGCGTGCCGTACTCGCCCATCGTCCCCAGCTTCACTAGGTGGCAATCCGGGCAGAACTCCCGAATAGCAAATAGTAGATTCAGCGTACCCACGACGTTGTTCACCTGTGTAAATACGGCGTGCTTGCGGTCAATCATCGAATAGGGAGCCGCCCGTTGCTCGGCGAAATGAACTACCGCGTCAGGCTCGAAAGCCTGTATGCTTGAGGTCAAAAACTCGTAGTCGGTGACGTCCCCGACGAATAGCTGTATATCTCGGCCGCTAAGCTCATACCAGGCTTTCAGCCGCTCCGGCATTTGCCTGATTGGGGTCAGAGTTTGTACGCCGAGTTGGCTGTCCCAAAGCCGGCGCGCGAAGCTATCGACAACGGCGACAGTGTGTCCCCTTGCCGAAAGATAAAGAGCGGTAGCCCAACCGCAATAGCCGTCTCCGCCAAGCACACAGATTTTCATCTCTTTCTTCTGGCGCACAAACTCGGATTAAGGTAACATCCGGAATCGTTGTTTCGCGCTTCGATACACTGAATTTAAGCATCGAACTACGTGGCGTCGCCAATCAGTACTCTTCCGCTCGAGAGTCTGGAGCAGGAAGCACGGCCTCCGCGGGCCCGCAAACGTGCACCAGTTTTCCGGCTCTGCTTATGCCTTGCCTGGTTCTTGGCGTTTCGTGCGATTGGGAACGTCTCGCTCGCTTGGGGGACCAGGCATGTTGCCGAACACCTCTCCGCTAATCCGCTTGCCTACTTGCGAGCGATGTCCAACCCTTTCGTCGCGCTTGGCATTCTGATGCTCACCGGAGGTTTGCTTACGCGCCTTGCGCTGTTCAGCCTTGCTGATCTCAGCTTTGTTGTGCCGGTGACCGCGGTTGGTTACGTGATCGCTGTTTTCCTTGGCAAGGTGTTGCTGCACGAGACGGTAAGTCCCGAGCGCTGGCTTGGGGTAGTGATGATCGTCTCTGCCGTTGTTCTGGTGGGGTCCACTTCACGAAATACAACGGGTGAGGATGTGAGTGAGAAGCCCAGCGTCCAGTGATTCCGTGCGGGTCGGCTGCAAGTGCTTGCTGTTACTGTGAAACGTTTTCGAAGATCTGTTTGAATCGTTTCTTCTGGTCGGGAGTGAGCACCGCCAGAATGCGCTGTTTGCCAAGCTCGGCAACGTCTTCCCGCTCGTCTTCAATGTTCTGGTAGTACTTGCCATAATCGTCAAGCACTGCGGTAACCGTGTGCTCCTGTTCCGTGTTTAAGTTCAGAACAGTCTTGAGGCGCTGAAGACCAACCTGACGCGCCATTTCGATCGCCCGATCCGATCTTGGGTGGAACATATGTGCGTGCAGGTAACTGCGCGTGACGGCAGATCCGAATGCCGCCCCGCACAAAAAAATAATCGCAAGAACCGAGAGTACCTTTGGATTAGACCAGCCGGCCTTTTGATTTCGCAGCATGGGTCGACGAATTGTTGCCGTGCCAGCTATCGGAGCATCCCCGCCTGATCGAAATGATGAGTCGCAAAATTCTCCAACACGGCGTCTCGTTGCTGCGCCCGATCACCTACTACGGGGGCGTCGTAATGCATGTCTTGCGCTACGATATTCTCGCTGCGCAAATGCCCATCGCGGCTCTCCTGCGCCACGACATAAGAACCTAGCAGAATAGCCACGGTCAGCGATACATACGCTAGCCGCATGCCGAATGGAGAATCAATCAGAACCGACCAGATGGAGCGATCGCCGCGTTCTTCGATCCGCTGCAGTACGCGCGCGTAGAATCCCGGCGCCGGTTCAGCTTGCTCCGATGCGCGAAGCACACGGAGCATTTCCGACTGGGCTTTCATGGCGGTTAGCTCCGCTGAACACTCAGGGCACGATGCCAAGTGCGCTCCAGAATTTGCTTCACTCCCAGCCGGCAGGTCTGCCCCAAGCAGATCTTCCAGGCGATCCCGTATCGACCGGTGCATGTTTTCCCTCAAAATACCGAACTAACTATTCTGCGAATCTGATGTCCGCTTAACTCAAATTTACAACCAAAACGACGCAAACTGAATACCTTAGGACGCCGGCGGCGTCAGCGGTCCTTTTTCCAGCCTATGCGCGGCTTTCACCAGTTTTTGCCGTGCGCGAAAAAGCTTAACTTTTATTGTGTTCTCATTCATCCCGGTCATCTGGGACAACTCCTCAACAGAGTGCCCTTCGACTTCCTTCAGCAGAATCAGCGACCGGTCCTCTTCTGAAATCTTGGAGAGCAGCTTCACAATCAGGTCGTGTTGCGCCAGGCGGCGGTCAACCGCCGGGCTCTGATCGGTGGCGGGCTCGGAATTCTCCATCCGCATCGAGTCGTCCGCGGAAAAGTCGCTCTCATAGACTAGTTTCCGGACTCTTTTCTTTCGCAAATAGTCGTAGCATTCATTAACCGTAATCTTGTAAATCCAGGTCAGCAGCGAGCTGCGGAAATCGAAATTTCCGATGGAGAAATAAATCTTCGCGAAAACCTGCTGCGCGATATCTTCCGCATCGTTCCGGTTGCGCAAAATACCGTAAATAATCGAAAAAACCTTGGACTGGTAGCGTTCCACAACTTCGCGGAAGGCGAACTCGTCCTGAGCCTGCACGCGCCGGACTAGGGCCGCCTCTTCGGTGGTTCGATGATCCAATTTGGGTTTCGCCCGGGTTCCCTCTCCGGTTACAGCCGGGAAGGGAAGGCTAGCAGTGAGCCCGTTCATACACCGCACCCGACGTGCTGAGATATGAATGCGTTACAAAAAGTTCGGCTACCTACGATCGCCAGCGGTAGGCCCATTATCCCAAAGAACCGGGTTGCGGGCATTGTTTCGAGGCCGGAACCCCTTCTTGGCGTCCAAAAAAATGAAAATGGTTGTACACTAAAGGCATAGCCACCGTTTATTCAGGAGATTTGGATGATTCAGCTTACCGACACTGCCATAACCAAGGTCACTGAGATCTTAACCATGCAAGATCCCAAACCGGCCGGATTACGCATCGCCGTCGTGGGCGGCGGTTGCTCTGGATTCAGCTATTCGATGGCTTTCGAAAACCAGCCGAACATGCTGGATAAGACTTACAATTTCGGAGACCTGAAAGTCTTCATCGATCAGGCCAGCATGCTTTACCTGGACGGAGCTGAAGTGGACTATGTCGAGACGCTTGAAGGATCAGGCTTCAAGTTCAACAATCCACAAGTGAAATCCACTTGTGGGTGCGGCAGCTCATTCAGCGCTTAAATAGCAAGTATTAGATTACAAAAAGGCCGCGGGAGCCAAGCTCTCTCGGCCTTCTTGTGTAAAGTAGATCAGTTGGAGCCATGCGCCACGATCTGCTGACCGAAGCACAAAACCCTGCCTCAGCCGGAATCGACGCCCTGCCGACGATCGACATGCTGCGTGTCATCAACGCGGCCGACCAGGCGGTGGCTGTGGCCGTCGAGCGCGAATTACCTAATATCGCCAGGGCTGTGGACGCGCGTCGTCGAGCGGCTTCAAAATGGCGGACGGCTTTTTTATATGGGGGCGGGGACCTCGGGCAGACTCGGCGTACTCGATGCTTCTGAGTGCCCGCCGACCTTTAACACTCCCCCGGATTTAGTACAGGCCTTAATCGCGGGCGGCGACCACGCCTTGCGGCACTCCATTGAGCGCGCGGAGGACGACCCCGCGCAGGGCAAGCAAGATCTCGCCGGACCGCGCATTCGGCGAGCGCGATGCTCTGGTTGGCATTGCGGCCAGCGGCCGGACCCCTTACGTTCTTGGCGCACTCGCCTATGCACGATCTGTCAATGCCTTAACTATCGGCCTTAGCTGCACACCGAATTCGCAGGTGGCGCAAGCGTCCGAAATCGCCATCACCCCTGTGCCCGGACCGGAAGTGATCACCGGCTCAACTCGCATGCGCGCCGGAACAGCTACCAAGCTGGTCTTGAACATGCTGAGCACGGGCGTGATGATCCGCATGGGCTACGTATACGGCAACCTGATGGTCAATGTCCAGCCCACGAATGAGAAGTTGACCGATCGCGCCCGCCGCATTATCGCCAGCATCGCGGACGTGTCTTATGATGAAGCAGCGCGGCTGCTGGCGGAAGCGGGTTCGGTGCGGATCGCCATTCTGATGCACAAACTGAAGCTCACCCGGGATGAAGCCGAGTCGCGGCTGGCGGCGGCAAAGGGCCGCTTGCGGGTGGCTCTCGATACAGGACCTCTCAATACAGAATCATGGACAAGTTCAAAATAGCGGGCGGCACGCCGTTGAGCGGTGAGCTTCCGGTGAGCGGCTCAAAGAATTCGGCTCTGCCCGCGCTCGCGGCATGCCTCCTTACGGACGAGCACGTGATTCTGCGGCGCGTTCCGCAGGTGAAAGATCTGGAAACCATGCAGAGCCTGCTCGCGCACACCGGCGCTCGCGTGTCGCAGGAGGATGGCCGGATCTGCGTCCACGCCTGCTCGCTCGATAATCCCGAAGCGCCTTACGATGTCGTCAAAACGATGCGCGCATCCAGCCTGGTGCTTGGTCCGCTGGTGGCTCGGACCGGTAGAGCGCGGGTCTCTATGCCGGGCGGCTGTGCCATCGGCGCGCGCCCCATCAATATGCATGTTTCCGCTTTAGAGCAATTGGGCGCAACCATAGAACAGGCGCACGGCTACGTAGAAGCGCAGGCGCCAGACGGACTGCGCGGCGGTACCGTCCACTTCGACCGCATTACCGTCACCGGAACTGAAGATGTGTTGATGGCCGCCGTTCTGGCGCGCGGCGAAACCGTGATCCGGAATGCCGCGCGCGAACCGGAAGTAAAGGATCTTGCCGATCTGCTGGTCAAAATGGGCGCTCAAATCAAGGGCGCGGGATCGTCCATCATTCGCGTACAAGGAGTCGAGCGGCTGCATGGCGCCGAACACACCATCATCAGCGACCGCATCGAAGCCGGTACCTTTCTGCTTGCCGGCGCAATAACAAAGGGCGACGTTACGGTAACCGGCTGCAACCCGGAGCACATCGCGGCGCTCACCGTTAAGATGCAGCAGGCGGGGGCGGAAGTGGAAGAGGTGGGGCCGGATGCGCTTCGCGTGCGCTGCTCGGGAAGGCCGAAAGCGATCGATGTGACAACCGAAGAGTACCCCGGTTTCGCAACGGATCTTCAGGCGCAATACATGGCCTGGATGACTCTCGCACGTGGGATCAGTTTCGTGACGGAAACGATTTTTGAGAACCGGTTCATGCATACGCAGGAGTTGGCCCGCATGGGCGCCAATATCCGCATTGAAGGACGGCAAGCGATTGTCGCCGGCGAGGATCAACTGACCGGGGCGCAAGTCATTGCTTCGGATCTGCGCGCCAGCGCTTCGCTCGTTTTGGCGGCACTGGTTGCGAAAGGTGAATCGACCATCGATCGCGTTTACCACATGGATCGCGGTTATGAAGGCATCGAACAGAAGCTGGCCGCTGCGGGCGCGAAGATCGAGCGAATACAGTAATGGAAGCGAAACATCATAGTCCGGGCTTTCTCGCTCTGGTTCAGGACGCGAAGAAGCGAATCCATGAGATCGATATTGACGAGTACAAACGCATGAGGGAAAGCGGCGATGCGGGCCAGCTTGTAGATGTCCGCGATGACTATGAATGGCAGGCCGCGCACGCCGCCGGAGCCGTTCACCTAAGCAAGGGAACCATCGAGCGCGACATCGAGACGAGCTTTCCGGATAAGGGCACAAAACTTGTGCTGTATTGCGGCGGCGGCTTTCGCTCCGCGCTCGCCGCTGACAATTTGCAGAAGATGGGCTATACGAATGTAATTTCGCTAGACGGCGGATGGCGCGCGATTGAACCATCCGGGCTGCCACTGGAACGTGAGGGTGGTCATTCGTAGCGCAGCGATTCCATCGGGTCAATGGCCGCGGCGCGGCGCGCAGGAGCCCAGCACGCCAGCAATGCGACGCCGCTGAGTAACACCGCGACAGCAGTAAAGGTCAACGGATCGGTGGGCCGCACTTGGTACAGCAGTTTGCCGATGACTGATTCAAATCCAACCGTAACTACAATTCCGGCAAATAAGCCGGCCAGAACCGGGATCATCCCTTGCCGGATCACCATTCCGACCACTCCCGCACGGCTTGCCCCGAGGGCCATGCGAATGCCGATCTCGTTCCGCCTGGCCGAAACTACCCCTGCGATCACGCCAAAAATTCCGAGCGCCGCAACCAGCAGCGCCGAGATGGCAAACGCACCCACCAGCAGCATTTGAAAGCGTCGCTGCGAAACGGCATCCGAAAGCACGTCCTCAAACGTTTCGACATGAGAAACGGGCACACCGCTATCGATGGCCGCAACCGCTTTCCTCAAGATTGTCACTGCATCTCGTGTAGGAATGGACGTCCGCAGGACCACGTTCAGATTGGATGCCCAGCCGTTGCTGTGATCCCAGTAGGGAACGTAGACTATTGAAGGAGCGCTCTTATCAAGATCGGCCCGCGTATCGCCCGATACGCCGACTACTCGCATGCGAATATCCTGCAGCAACAACGTTTGTCCAACCGGATTCTCGTGTGGCCACAGGTTCTTTGCGACGGTGCTGCTGACCATAACGACCTTGTTCTTCTTGTCCGACGGCTCGAAGGTTCTCCCGCCGAGCAGTGGAATTCCCATTGCCTCAAAGTAAGACCCGCTGATAAAGCGCACGTTCGTGGTCGGCTTCTGGAACATCGGCCGCGTATCTCCGGGCCGCGACATGAAGTCGATCCAGGTCTCACCATTCAAAGGCAAATGCGAAGTGAGGGCCGCTTGACGAATGCCCGGCTGGCTGGAAAGATCATTCAGCAGCTTGTCGTAAAACGCTGCGACCATTTCCGGCTTGTTATAACTCGCGCCGGGCAGACTAAGCTGCGCTGAAACGCGATTCGCGATCCCGAAGCCGGGGTTTGTATTCATCAGGCGTACGAAGCTTGCCAGCAGCAGGCCCCCGACTACCAGCAACACCGTGCTCAAAGCTACTTCAATCGAGACCAGAATGCTTCGGCCGCGTGTGCTCGCTTTCGATCCGGTACTCGAACGGCTCGATGAGGCCAGCGCCTCCTGCGGGTCGCGCCGCGACTGCCGCCAGGCGGGATAGAGGCCGAACACCAAGGCTGTCAGCAGTGTCAACCCCAGGGCAAAGAACAACACGTTCAAATCAATCATTACGTCATCTCTTCGCGGTAGAGTGGTGGGCGCGGCTGCCAGAATCGCTCGAAATGCCGCGCTCGCAAGCGACAGGCCGAGCACGCCTCCAATCGCGGAAAGGACGACCGATTCCATCAGGGCCTCGCGAATGAGCCGCCACCGGCTCGCCCCGAGCGCGGTCCTCACCGCGATTTCTCGATTCCTCAGGGCGCCGCGCGCAAGCATCAGCGTTGCCAGATTCAGGCAGACGATCAACAGAACCGCCGCAACCGCTCCCAGCACCAGCAGCAGCGATGCCCGCGAACTCTGGACAGCAAGCTCGTTCAGCGGGATCAAATCAGCGCGAATCTCCATCTTGTCGGGAAAGGTCTTCGCGATTGCCGCTTGCGCTGTGTTAAGCGCGGCGAGCGCCGTCTCGCGCCGGATACCCGGTTTCAATCGCGCGATGGCCGAATAGTTAAAATCACCTTCCAGGTTGTGTTGGGAAAGGCGAAGCCACAGCGGGGTAAACAGCTCCGGCTGCGACTCAATATCGAAAAACCAACCGGTTAACGGGAAGCGGAACGTGGCAGGCAGCACCCCGATCACACGGTGCGGAGTTCCATCGATCCGCACGTCGCGCCCGATAATGTCCGGATCGCCCGCAAACTGCCCGCGCCACAGCGAATAGGTCAGCAGCGCAACATTATCGTGACCCTCCCGCGCATCCGAGGCCTGAATCAGCCTGCCCATCAGCGGCTGCACTTTGAGTGTCGCCAGCAGATCCGGAGTAACCGCCTCGGAAGGAAGCCGGAGTGGCCGGCCGGCCCCGCCCAACACCACATGCCTCGTCTGCGCGAGGCCAAGCTGCTCGATACCGGGCACCATCTTTTTCCATTCCGCGGCATGCCGGGGGTTCACCGGCAGCATCGGGTAGAGATTGGCTATTTTCGGAACAATCTCGACAATCCCGAAGAGCCGTCCCGGAGCCGGAAATAACAGTGGCTTCAGCAAAACGCCATTTACGATCGAGAAGATCGCCACGTTCGCAGCGATTCCAAGCACAAGCGACAGAATTGCAAACGTGGCAAACACCGGGCTCCGCCACAGCCGGCGTACCGCACGGGTTACTTCGCCCGCGAGTGTACTCACAGTTCTATCTACGCAGTTTTGCCGAACTCAGTTCATCTCAAAGCGACAATTTCTATATCACCATTCCGCCGAAGAATGTCGACTCCGACCGTTTCGGCTCGCCGCTCGAAAATCAGATCAACAGACGCATTCCCTACCTTCAGATTTCGAATGCGAACCTGCGCGATTGCTTCAGGGAGCGCGGCGTGGTGAAGGCATATGCGCGATTCCTTGGCGTGAATCGACAGCCCTAAGCAGGATTGGAGAACCAGAAAAACAGCTCCGGCCGCCCAGGCTTGAGGTGAGCAAGCCACCGGGTAGAGCGTCGGCGCTTTCCCTGAGCGGCGGGGGAAACCGCAAATGAGTTCAGGCAGCCGATGTAATTCGACAAAGATGGACAGATCCAAAAGCCCGGACATGATTTTCAACGCGAGTTCTTTTCCGCGCGAACCCGTGGTTCCAAAGGCTATGACAGCGTTATCGTGCGGCCAAACCGATCCGTTGTGATACGACATCGGATTGTAGCGTTTTTCTCCGGTTGCAACGGTGCGAATGCCCCAGCCGGAAAAAAGCCCGGCGGTCAGCAGCGAATCCATCGTGCTCCGGCTGTGAGCGCTGGAGGCAATCCCTGAAAACAGGCAATGCCCGGCGTTCGAGCTGCGGATACGGCACTGCTGCTTGTCGCCGTCGAGGGCCATGGCGTACATGGAGATCTCATCGGACCAGAACGCGCGCTCAAATTTTTCCCGCAGTTCTTCCGCCTGTCCGCGCAGCTTCTGAGCTGCCGGATGAAAACCGAGGTCGTCAGCCGCGGCGGCGATGCGCGATTTGGCGGCGTATACGTAGGATTGAACTTCGCACAAAGCGATGGGCCCTTTGGCAAGCGTGCCATCGCTGTGAAATACGGAATCCTGCGAATCTTTCCAACCTTGCTGTAGAAGGCCGGTCTCGGAGTGCCGCGCATACTCAACGAAACCGTCTCCGTCAAGATCGCCGAATCGATCGATCCACTCGAGCGCGGCCTCGATGTTCGGCCAGATACTTTTTATGAATTCAACATCGTCCGTTCGCTCATAGTAGGCAGCGGCGAGCAAAACGAAGAGCGGGGTTGCATCCACGCTGCCGTAATAGCGCCCAAACGGTACTTCTCGAAGCTGGGCCATCTCCCCTTTTCGCATCTCGTGGAGGATCTTGCCCGGTTCCGCATCGCGCTCCGGGTCACGGCTTTTTGATTGCGTGGCGGAAAGATAAGAGAGAACGCCTCTCGCCACCGACGGCGAAATCCAGAGTAATTCGAGCGCGGTAATGATGCCATCGCGGCCAAATACAGTGCTGAACCAGGGAACTCCCGCATAGGGATATGGTCCAAAGGGCGTTGATGTGATCATCATCTCGAGATCGGCCCGCGAGCGGTTTAGCCAGTCATTGAATTGCTCGTTGGAGGTGTAGACATCCAAATCAGCCAGCGGGGACGTGCGGCGTTCATTACTAACTCGAAGCAAAGCCTTTTCGTAGTCCGCCTGCCCAGGCGTCATACCATCGCTCTCGCAAATAATGTTCAACGAAAAATCGGTTTCCTGCTGAGGTTCGAGGTGGATCGGCACGGAGATCTCCGAAACACGAACGGTGCAGAGGTGCGGCGAGCACTCGATCCGGGTGCGCCGTAATACCTGGTCCAAACCTTCGTAGGCCAGGGTAAGGCTTGACCGGTCAACTTCTTCGGGAAGGCGCACGCCGCGCCGCTCGCGCTTCTGGCCGCGCACTTCAAAGATATCCGCGAAATCGGCTGCAAACAGGAATGACAGGTCCGCGTCGACCGGCTTTTGGCCGTAGTTTTGGACAGTTATCCGATCGAAACAACACCCGTCACTAAGGAACTTACTCCGGTAGATGTGCAGCGTGCCGCGAAGCAGCGACTCACCGGAGGGAAGTTCCATATCCGGGTTGGTCAGATCGACGGCGAGCAAGAGGTTGTCTTCGCGAACGGTAGAGCTCAGCAGAAGCGGCCGCAGACCGCAGATACGAACCTCAAGGCGCGAAAGGTGCCGGGTCTCCTGATGGAAGATACCCTGCTGACCTGAACCGATGGCCTGAATGTCGCCATACCGGTCGAAAACAGCGAAGGTATCGCCATGCAAAAGGACCAGAGTGCGGGTGTCCGTGAGCGAGGACTGAGCGCGAATGTAGAATTGGTTTCCAACTTCGATTACATCCGCCTCCGGGACTTCCTTCACCGGCATGAGTAAGTGATCTTCTTCACTGGGCCACGAGCGAAAGCCCTTCGCCAGTGGACGCAAGGTCCGGTTCAGTGGGCTTTTGATCGAGCAGACGGTTATAAACCTCGATGTAATCTAAACACATCCTACGTGCGCAAAGCGCTCTTCAAATACCTGACGGCAGACTTTCCGGTTCAGCGAACCGATGCGGTGAACGGCTTTGGCGGCATCATCCACACTATTCACCAGGTAACCGGTTGTGCCCTCGTCCAGGACTTCCGGAACCGAGCCCATGCGAAAGGCAATGACAGGAGTACCACAGGCCATGGCCTCAATCATAGCGAGGCCGAAAGGTTCCGGCCAATCGATTGGAAACAGAAGCGCATAAGCATTGCCCAGGAAGTCTGACTTATCGCGCTCGCCGATCTCGCCGATATACTCCACCAGCGGATCGTCAAACAGCTTGCGAATTTCAGAATCGAAGTATTCTTGGTCCACTGCATCGATTTTCGCGGCGATCTTGATTGGCATTCCAACACGCCGGGCGATTTCAACGGCGCGATCAACGCGCTTTTCGGGAGAGATACGCCCCAAGAAAGCCAGATATTTCCCCGGGGTCTCATGCGGCTTGTATAGATCCTCCGGCAAGCCGTGATGTACGGTAGCAAGCCAGTTCGCCCATGGCATAGGCGCGCGCTGAGCATTCGAAATGGAGACGAGATTCATTTCAGCGAATTCCCGATAGACAGAAATCACGTCCGGAATATCCAGCCGGCCATGCAGAGTGGTTACCGCAGCAGTCTTCTGCCGGCGCGTGACGGGGAAGTGGAGGTAATCAATGTGGAAATGCACAACGTCGAAATAGTGCGCTTCCCGGGCCACCATTTCTATCATTCGCACATGGTGCGCGAGAGGATCAATAACCTTCTTCCCTTCCAAACGCAACGCGCGATCACACATGGGACGCAATTTGGCGGCAGTTGTCGAGTCCCCGCTTGCAAAAAGCGTCACGTCGTGCCCCTGCCGGACAAACTCCTCCGTCAAATAGGAAACCACTCGTTCGGTACCGCCATAGAGTTTTGGGGGAACACTTTCATACAGAGGCGCGACCTGCGCGATCTTCATACTTCTACTCCTTCGTCTACCGATTTGTAAGTATGCCCGCTAATAAGCTTGGGACAGTTTGCTGTGCGGACTCACAGCGGAGCCGCTATTCTATTGACAATTCAGGCAGGCCACTGTGTTTCAAGATTACCGGGCGCGCCGAAGCGCACCTCAAGAGTGTGCCCAATCTGCAGGAGTTTCGGCTCGCTGAACGGCGCACCAATGAGTTGCAAGCCAACCGGCATGCCTGAGCTCGTTTTTCCGCAGGGCATCGAGAGCGCTGGTTCTCCCAGGTAATTGATTGAGCGCACAAGACGCGTAGAAGCCATCCGCGTATTCTCGTTTTGGGTGCCGATCCGGACATTAATTTCCTCGAGACCGGGCGCCACGGTTGGCGTTGCTGGCGCAACCAGCACATCTATATTTTGCCAGAGCGCATCGAAATCCCGGCGGAACAAGGTCCGAATGCGCTGCGCGTTTACGTACTCGTGTCCGGCGATCATTTTTCCTTGCTGGATCAAGGCCCAGACATCATCACCAAATAAAGCAGCGTTGTTGTGGCGAACGTAGAGAGCGGCAACTTCCGCGTACTGTACAATCCGGGCAGCCGCGTTCGCCTCATTCAGATCTGGAATCTGAACTTCGGATACGGATGCGCCCAGGCGCTCCATCTCCGAAACGCTGTTGAGGACGGCGGCCGAAACTTCTTCATCCACGCGATCGAAAAAAAAATTCTTTGGAACGCCAACGCGGATACCGGCCAGCTCCGTTCGAGGAGGAAGGTTGAAATCCGCAGCGGCAATTACGTTCATCGCCAGAGTGCAATCGTCGATGCACGACCCGAGGGGCCCGACGTGATCGAGACTGAACGCCAGGGGCAAAACGCCATGGCGGCTGACCCGTCCATAGGTTGGCTTCAATCCCGCGATGCCGCAGAACGACGCGGGAATGCGAATTGAACCACCGGTGTCCGTGCCAAGAGCCATGGGCACAAGCCCGGCCGCAACGACAGCCGCAGAGCCACCGCTGGAGCCTCCGGGAAGGCGATTTGGATCGAGCGGATTCACAACGGAGCCGTAATGCGGGTTCTTCGATGTGATGCCATAGGCGAGCTCATGCAGGTTTGTTTTACCCATGCTGATGGCGCCCGCCTCGCGCAAGCGCTTCACAACCTCAGCATCGTGATCGGGAACAAAGTCGCGAAAGACAAGCGATCCGGCGGTAGTGGGAACACCTTGCGTGTAGAAAAGATCTTTGAGCGCGATGGGAATGCCGTGAAACGGGCCCCGGTCGTAACCGGCGGCCAGTTCCTTATCACGTTCTGCGGCCTCGGCGCGCGCCTGCTGCTCGGTCACCGTAATGAACCAATGCGAGTCCGGGCGAGCTTTAATGCCGGCAAGCGTCTGGTCGATGAGCTCGGCACAGGACGCCTGGCGGGTCCGCAGCAGATTTCCCAGTTCGCGAATGGTCATTCGCCGGCTTTCGGTTCAAGCGAAAAGACGGTGGCCGGTTCGATCTCTGGCGTAAGGCGCGCGGTGAGAGGAGTGAACGCTTCGCGAAGAGCTTCTATTACGCTCTCGTCAGTCTGATCGGAGGAAGGCATACTAGTTCTATTGCGGGGCAGGTCCGCGCACAACCTGCACGAAATTGCCGGGACTGATGTACTTGGCGAAGGCAGTGCGGACTTCGTCGGCGGTCATATTGAAATAGCGCTGAGCGGCATGGATGGGCTCGTCCAGCGGAAGGCCGATGCGGGCGCGCGCAATGAATCCGCCAACTACGGCATCCTCGCTCGACTCCGCCAAAGGGATTTGCCGCAACAGCAGCGCCTTGGCCTGCTGCAGTTCGGCAGGAGTGACATTGTTTTTCTGCATGTCGACGAGCTCCTGCTCGATCATGACCCTTGCTTTCGAAACATTTTTGGGATCGCAGCCATAATCGATTGAGTAGGTGGCGCGTGTCTCGCTTGCTTCCAACGAATCGTTAATGGTGTAGACGTATCCGGCCTTCTCGCGCAGATCACGGTAGAGCCGCGTCGCATAAAAGCCGCCGCCCAGCACGTGATTGCCAAGCTGCAGCGGGTAGTAATCCGGGCTGAAACGGTTCATCTCAAGCTGCTGCGCGAGGTCCACTGAATCTTGAATGCGGCTTGGATCTGGAACGGTCACCGCGCTTGGCTTGTTGGCGGGAACGGGCGGCAAAGTGACATCAGGCTTCGGCGCGCTTGCCTGCCATGCGCCGAAATATTTCTCGATGGTTGCGCGGGCTTCCTCCGGCGTGATATCACCGATTACGGCAATGGTCGTCAGATCGGGCCGGAACGTGTTTGCAAAGTAGCTATGCAAATCCGGATAGGTGATCGACATCACTGTCTTCGGAGTTGTTTCCCGATGCAGAGGATCCTTGGGTGGAAGAAGCGCATGAACCAGCGCGCGATCTACGCGATAGCCGGGGCTCTTTAACTCTCCTTCTGTCAATTCAGCGGTCTGCTGCTGCACCACTTTGAAGGCGTCTTCAGGCAGGGCGGGATGCAGTTCATTGTCGGCCAGAAGCTCAACGCCGCGGGTGAAATCCTGCTTCAGCACTTTGAGATTGAAGTTCGGCCCGGCGGATTCAGAGGCGGCGATGTCGTCCAACGCTTTCTGAAAAGCAAGCCGGTCCAGGCTCTTCGTGCCATAAGAAAAAAGGCCTTCGAGCACGTCGGCAACACCATCCTGTCCCGGCGGCGTTTGGAGCTGAGTCTGAGTTTTGATAGAACCGAGCAGGGTCACAGTCGGACTGGTCTTCTCGGTCTGGACAATCAGCCGCATGCCGTTGGAAAGTTGCATGTCGACCGGACGAAGGGTTTGCTGGGGAACGCGGAGGGACTTCACCGCAACCTCCGCCCAATCCGGAAGGGCAACGGGTTTGGTGGGAGTTGAGGTTGCTTTTTCCGAGCCGCCGAAACCCTTAGAGGATACCGGTTCGCCCGAAGGCGCGGGCTTGAGCGTGCCTATGATGGCGTTCTGTTCAAGCAGGTATTTTTTTGCAACACGATTTACATCGTCGAGCGTGACGCGCTTGATTTCTTCCACCATTTGATCGGGCGATTCGCGTCCTTCGGCAGCGAGCGCCTGCGACCACAATGCGGCGAGATTCGTAATGGAGTTCCTGCCAAACTCAGCCCCAGCCACTTCGCCCTTTTTCGCGGCCTCCACCAGGTCGGCAGGCACGCCCTTGGTCGCGTAATCGGCCAAGATTCTTTTCATGTCGGCGGTGATCGACGCCGGATCAGCACCCGACGGCAGCGCAGCTAAAGCGAATGCAGCGCTCGCTTTTGGATAAGTTTCAACCAGGCCGAAATCGGTGCCCAGCGCTTTTCCCTGCGGAACCAGGCCATACAGATCCGCGCGCTGGCTGGAAAGGACATCGACCAGAACACGTGCCGCAGCGAAATCGGGACTACCGGTCCCAGGGAAGCGGTATCCGATCAGGGTAAGTAGATACGGGAGATTGCTCTCAAGCACAAAAGAATCCGCTGCAACGGGCTTCAGATTTACTTGCGGGCGGGCGGGCACTTCACGCTTCGGAATGCTTCCGTAATATTGCTTCACTTTGGCGAGTGTCGCTTGTGGGTCTACATCCCCCGTGATGATCAGGATGGCGTTATTCGGCGCGTACCACTTCTGATAGAACTCCTTCAGCATCTGCCCGGTGGTCTTATTAAACGAGGCTTCCGTACCCAGCGCATCTTCCTGGTAGGGCGTTCCGGCAAACAAATCGTGATTCAAGCGGGTGATGAATTTATAGGTGGGATTGGAGAGGTCGCGCGCGACTTCCTGCTCAATGGCTCCGCGTTCTTCGGACCACTGCTCCTGCGAATCGACTACGTTTGACATGCAGGCGGCATCCACACGCAGGGCGACGTCCAGATCGTTTGAAGGAACCGTCACGAAATATTGCGTGATGTTCTGTTGGGTGTCGGCATCCATGTAGCCGCCCAATTGCGCATAAATGGCGGCAATCTGATCCGCAGTAAGGCCGGTGCAGCCGCGAAATGCCATGTGTTCCTCAGCGTGCGCCATGCCTGGAAATCCAGCGGGTGTCTCGTTGCCGCCGACAAGGTAGTTGGTCTCGACGGTTGCTACCGGGGCCAGCGGATCGCGAATGATGACGACGCGCAGTCCGTTATCGAGAGTGGCGCGCGTGACGTTGGTAGACGGTTGGGTTTGGGCGCGCGACGGGACAGCGAGTCCGGTTAAGAAAAGGAGGGCTGATAAGAAAACAAACTGAAATCGCATATTGAGAGACACCTCCAGCTTAGAAGATGAAAAAACGTGAAGATGGAAGGCGATGCTTCACCGCATTTCGTTTTTCAAACTGATTCGGAGGCGGAAGTGCCGGCTGGAAAGCCGTCATGGCAGCCTGGAAAGGCCGCTCCACTTGAATTTTGCGGATTCTTGGGCGTCAGGAATGGCGGGGGAAACTTTCGCCACGGCATTTACAAATAAGGAGCGGGCAAGCCGAGCTTGGCTCGATGCTGGCGCATGAAGAGTTGCTGGTGCGTGCGAATGCGCAGATCGCTGCATGGCTTCGCCGTACAAAGCAGGACAAAGCCAGCCTGTTTGTCTTCGGGGAAGTACGAATTGGCGCTGCTCTGGTCGACGGTTCCGGTCAGCAGGCAGCCCGCGCACGTAAGGCAGCGGCCCTGATGGCAAATGGCCGGCAAATTAATGCCGTTGTGTGCGGCCGCATTCCAGAGGAACTCATTCCGATGACAGGTAAAGCTTCTTTCGCCATTGGGCGTTTCGAGCACAATCAGAAACGAGTCGCTGCCCTTCATGTGGCCGCATGGGTATAGCAGAATGCTGAAACACTGCCGCTTGCTTCCGCGCGCGGTTCAGTGCCCAAGGTGCAGCCCGCTACACAATTATGGATTGTAGAAGTGGCGGTTCTTGCTGTACGGCGCCTCCCCTGGCTCTCCACGGCGGAAATGGCCTGAGGGAATCGACTTACCATCACGCTCGTGCGCGAGCAGCTCAATAAACCAAGCCTCGTGCTCAATCTCTTCATTCAGAATTCTGGCTGCCATGTCGTAGGTTCTGGGGTCCTTTCCGAAGGTCATGTCGCAAATAGCGGTCCAGCTTCGGATGGCGCAGCGCTCGGATTCGAGCAGCACAGTGAGAATATTCACGGCCGTGGGAGGATCGGGCAGTTTGGCCGCAACGCATCCGGCCTGATTGTGAAAGGCAGGTAAATCATTTGGCAATTCGCCGCCAAGCTCGTAAATGCGGGGGACGATCAACTCCCAATGTGCCCGGTCTTCCAGGCGCGCATCCTCACAAATCTCTTTATAGTCTTCATGCCCGGCGAGATGCATGCGAAGGATTGTGTAGTAGTAGTAAGTACTAGCGAATTCCGCTGCCGCGTTTGCGATCAGCATTTTAATCAGCTTGTCGACATCAACTCCGCGAGCGCGAATCACTTCCACCCCGACGCGCTGCGTGACGTCTCCGTAAGCTACGGGTGTGACTCCATTACTCATTAGTCTTGTATCCTTTCTGAACGAGATCAAGCTTGGCGTGCAAGGCACGTAGGCTTTGGCACTGCCGCCATAGTCCACTATATGTTCTCCGGTTTGGAGCAGCGGCCTGAAAACTGGATTCGCTATCATAAAGAAGATTCGAATCTTATTTCCAGCCACAGGCTGTTCGTGTGTCCGGGTGATGCCCGGTTCGAGCACTGTTTAGCTGGGAGCGAAAAACCAATAAGGGCACATACATGTACGCTGTAATTGAGACAGGCGGTAAGCAATACCGTGTCGCGCCTGGCCAGACAATAGAAGTAGACACCATCGCCGGAGATGTCGGCGCAGACGTGGAATTCGACCGGATTCTGGCAATCTCGAATGATTCGAACGAACTGGTTCTCGGCGATGAGCTAAAGAGCGCGCGCGTACGGGGCAAAATAGCGAGCCACGGGCGCGGAGATAAGATACTCGTTTTCAAGTTCAAGCGCAAGAAGCAGTACAAGCGCACGATTGGCCACCGGCAGAACTACACGCGCGTGCAAGTGCAGGAGATTTTGGCGTAGGGCGCTGGGCAAGAGAGAATTGGCATGGCACATAAAAAAGGTTTAGGCAGTTCAAAAAACGGCCGCGATTCGAATTCGCAGCGCTTGGGCATAAAGGTGTTCTCGGGCGAGTTTGTAACGGGCGGCTCCATCATCGTGCGCCAGCGTGGGACCCGATACAAGCCGGGCAAGAACGTGGGTTTGGGTAAGGACGACACGCTATTTGCGACGGTACCCGGCACGGTCGAATTTCGCGACCGGGGCAGGCTGGGCAAGTTCGTCAACATCATCGCCGCGCAGAGCTAGAGTTTGATTTTCGGGCACGCAGCAGAGGCGAGCCCCGAGGGCTATCTTCGACGCGCCACGAGCGTCTTTTTTCCACGTGTTCATTGACGAAGTAATTGTTAGCGTGAAAGCCGGCGACGGCGGGAACGGGTGTCTTGCGTTCCGGCGAGAGAAGTTTGTACCGCGCGGGGGCCCTAGCGGGGGCGATGGGGGCCGCGGCGGCGACGTGATTCTGGTTTCAAGCGAACATTACAACACGCTGCTCCACTTCCGCTATAACCCCGAGCACACGGCCGAACGAGGACGGCATGGCGAGGGCAGCAATCGCACGGGCCGGGACGGCGAGAGCGTCGAATTGCCGGTTCCAGTCGGCACAATTATCTATAACGCGGAAACAGGAGAGCAGCTTTTCGACTTCGCCGCACCCGGACAGCGCTTCACAGTGGCGCAGGGTGGGCGCGGGGGCCGCGGTAACGCCCGTTTCGCTACATCCACCCACCAGGCGCCGACGGAGCACGAAGAGGGCCGCCCGGGCGAATCTTTGCGACTCCGCATGGAATTGAAACTGCTGGCCGATGCGGGACTGGTGGGATTCCCAAACGCCGGCAAGTCGACGCTGATTTCACGGCTATCGGCGGCGAAGCCAAAGATCGCCGACTATCCGTTCACGACGCTTGAGCCCAATCTTGGAGTGGTGGATGCGGGAGGTGGCCGGACTTTCGTGCTGGCCGACATTCCGGGTTTGATTGAAGGCGCTCATGAGGGACACGGACTGGGCACGCAATTCCTGCGGCACGTCGAACGCACCCGCCTCCTGGTGCACCTGGTGGATGTGTCCGATTTCAGCGGCCGCGATCCGGCGCATGACTTCGATGTGATTCTCGAAGAGCTTGCCAGCTTCGATGAAGCGCTGGCCGGCAAGCCAATGATTGTCGTGGCGAATAAGATTGACGCATGCCAGGATACCGCGCGAATTGATGCGGTGAGAGCGAAAGCGCGGGAACGCAAGTTGCCGTTCTACGCGATCTCGGCGGTAGTGGGCACCGGGCTCGACGAGCTGCGTTATGCGATCAGCGCACAATTGTTTCGCCCGGCGGAAGACGCTACAATCGCAGTCGGAAGCTAGATTCTGCCGGTGCAGGGCTCGGTCTTCAAAACCGGAGTGCGGCCCTAATGCGGTCACGGGTGGGTTCGACTCCCATTAGCTTCCGCCAGCTATCTTATTGAATACATTGGCAAATTAAGAGAGCCTGTTCTGTGTAGTACTCCATGTAGTACAATCCGGGCATGGCTCTCAAATTTATTTAGACGCCATGGCAAGGATTGTTCAAAGCACTACCCGACCCAAGGGCGCCTGTACAGGCGAGGACGAAAGCCGAGGTAACAAAGGACTGCCGCTACTCGATTTCGGCGGAAGGCACTCTGCGCGTTCGCGGATACATCACCAACAAGGCGACAGGGACGGCTTCCTGGGAAGACGCCGAGAAAACGGCTGCAGAATGGGACAAATGGGGAGACTTCGTTCCCCCAAAGCCGGAGGAAACGACAAATCCTGACATCCAATACGCAATCGATTTCTTTCTCGCGTCGATAGGACCTCATGGCCGGAATGTCGAGCCAACCACGGCGAAGAAGTTTCAGATACTGCTACAGCAGCGTCTTATTCCGTTCGCGCAGCATCGCGGGTATGGTCTCATCAGAAATTTCGAGGATCTCGACGCCGTAACGAAATTTGTGGAATCGTGGCGCAACCTAAATCCACATCGGAACAAGAAAGTAGACGGACCGCTTCCACTTAAACCGCTTGCGAACTCGACGAAAAGGGCTGACCTGGAGCGATTCCGTGCCTTTCTGCGATATTGCGAGGAACGTGCATGGCTAACGAAAAATCAAGCGAAAAAGATCAGGTTCAAAAGCAAAGTTGAAAAGAAGTTTGGTTTTGAGCCGGATGAAGAGGAACGTGTATTCCGGGCAGTCGATTTAGTCGACGACGGACGTGGAAGAACGGGCCAGTACAATGCTCAAGAGCTGAGGGTCTTTTGTCTGGTGATGCGCCACGCGGGTCTTCGCATTAGCGATGCGACAACCTTGAACGACAAACAACTCGTCAAGAGGCAATCGGGCAAAGGCTGGGCGTTCCGCGTCTATCAGCAAAAGACTGAAGAATGGGTCTATGTGCCGATTCCCGAATTTGTCGAGCAGGCGCTCAGAGAACTTCGATTCAAAGGTCACCGGGACGGCAGAAAATTTTGGTTCTGGACTCGCGACGGGGCCATCGATACGGCCGTGACAAATTGGCGAGAACGAGTTTCCAGACTGCTTGCACTCGCCGAACGCGAACAGAAATTCTTGCACCCGGCCACCCCATACACATTTCGGCACACGTTCTCAATTCGGCATCTGAATGCGGGCACTGATATCAAGTTTGTGAGCAGATGGCTCGGTCACGCCAGTATCTTAACCACCGAGAAGCACTATGCGCACGCGGTTAAAGGGACGATGATCGCTTCAGAAGAGGCGTATGACCGGTCGATTGCCTATCAGCTGGTGTAAACATCACCTGCGCAAGTACATATCTGGAAAGAGAGGGGCGACAGTTATGCTCGGAATTCTAGCCTCTACTGTGACCTGTAACTGAAACCATCCAAACATCCGGATCTCTACGAGTTTGAAACAACAATCCGGGGCCAGATTCAGGTTGCCTCGGAGAGCGCGGCGCGTCTTAACCTTGAAACAGATGTTGAACTTGAGCGGCCGGGACGGAACTCTAAATCATCAAGCGGCGAAGAACGCGTTCAAGCACACATTCAGGAACAAGATACATGCCCTCGAACTTAATAACGCCAGGCTCTCGCACGAATTGTCGCCGGACAAACTCATGGGAACAGGACCACAGTTTGGCGATATCGCCGAACTTGTAGACTTTGCCTCCAATCGCATCCGAGAGGCAGTCCTGAACGCACGTGGAGGACTCGTGAACACGACTCTGGTCCGTAATCCCAAGCTTTTGCCGGACAGCAGCTCTCATAACGAGTATTGATATAAACGCAACTGCACTAGGCTATTCGGTCGCTGGTCCCGTTCCTTCTAGTCAAATCGATGCTCCCGGCCGTCATCTGCTGAACAACATCCTTTGATCGTTTCTGGAACTTGCGTTCGACGGATTCGAGGCGGTCCAGTGCATCCATCAGTTGAAATGCCGCTTCACGCCCTCGGGCGGAGCAGTTCACGAACTCCTCCGTCTCTTTAATCGCGAGTCGGATTCGGTCAATGACAACGCGCGCCTGATATGCCATTTCAAACTCGATTGATGATGGCCTCAATTCCAGTTGTGATTCCACCGTCGAGACAACGCGTTCCAGAAATTTGGTGTCCATTGACACTCTCCCAAACAAAACGGAGGGGAAGCTGTTCCGGCAAGTATCGCAGTTCGGCGATTATATCGGTCCAGATTAGGTCTGGCTGTTCCCCTCAATTACAGCGAGGGAAATCCAGGAGCAAATCCGACAGACAATGTGAAAAAAATCGAGCAATCACTACTGGCCGGCTGCCGAGCTTGCCAATGCCGGTGCGAAAGCATTTTGATCCGCCGAGTGAGGACTTGATGCTGGCAAGTTGCCGATCGGTTCCTCGGTTTAGTTCGTCAGGATCAAGCTCTATCGGCAGATCCGGTATGATGCCGTTTCCTTCGATGCAGTTGCCCTGAGCTGTGTACCAGCCAAACACCGGCAGACGCAGCCAGTAACCACCGCCGAGTTTCGCGTTCACGGCGCCAAGCACATTCCCAGCCGTTTTGACTCCGATGATCGTTGCTAAACGGTTCTCTTTCGCGAAGTTCGTGACCATCTCGGCTGCGCTATTCGTCCATTCATTCACCAGCATCGTGATGTGCCCGTGGAAGGGTTGTGGACCGAGTCCCTGAGTCAATAAGAAAATCGACTTGTCTCGCAGCGCGAAGCGAGTCAATGTCGTCGCGAAACCGAATCTGCTGTCGGGATAGACAACGCGTTCGAACTCTTCTGGTTTATAGCCTTTGCGTTGACGTTTCAGGGTGACGCTGTAGCCGATCGGCACTTTATCAGGGCACAAATAGCTGGCAAGTCGCGCGAAACCTAGTCCACCGCCAATATTGCCCCGTAGATCGATAATGAGGCGATTACAACCTTTCTGTTTCAGTCCTGCGATCGCTTTGTCCAGCGATTTCGCAAAACCGAGGCCCATGGAACCGGGAAACCAAGTAATCCGCAGCAGGCCAACAGCCGGGGCGATCACCGAGCTGGAAATGCTCTTCGGCGGCAGAATTGGAGGTAGGTTCTTGCTTCCCTTTTGTGCGGGAACTTCAATCGAGGTTTGCCGGCTCTTCGTTCCACCGGGTGAACAAATGGACAGGACATGCTTGACGCCCGTCCGAAAGGGCGGCATAGTCGGTGGCGCATACTCGATTCCATCAACTTGGGACAGTATGTCTCCGGGCCGGATTCCGGCACGGTCAGCTGGCCCCCCTTCGAACACATCGAGAAAAAACCACTGTTCGCCTTTCCGAGATTGTGGAAGTCGCATTGATTGTGTGTTGCGGCAGGAGTTTACTCGGACGCTCATGATAAAAACCCGTGTGGCTGCTGTGCAGCTCTTTCAGAAGATCCTGAACCCCGCTTTCGAAGTGATTTCCTTCGGCGTTAAGCAGCTCCGGCGAGCGGCTGTCGCACAATTTCCCCCAAGCGTCGTAATTCACTCCTGCCACATTGAAATGGCTTTTCAGAATGCGTTTTTTGATGGCCTTGAGAATCTTCCTACGCTGCTCTATGGTCAATGTCATTTTATTTTTATCAATGCACTCCTGGTCCCGGCACACCTTCAAACGTGAATCCGGCCCAGAAGTACGGAACGGCTCTTTTTCCAAAATTGGCCAGCATCTCGCGCTTGGCGTTAGTAAGGGCAAGCTCCGGAGAGTCGCCCTCCGCGATTCGCGAATAGAATCGCTTCATCAAAAACAAGGACGAGGTGTCTTCGACCGGCCATAATGTTGCAACTACAGATTTCGCGCCGGCGAGCAGAAACGAATTCGACAAAGTTGAAACACCTTCCTCGCCCTCAATAGGCCCAGCGCCTGTATCGCAGGAAGATAGTACAACGAGATTGGCCCTGAGGCGCATCATCGCGATCTCTGACGCATGGAGCAGGCCATCTTCACCGGCTTTTGGATCTGGAAGCAATGCTAGAAAAGCCTGATCGGGATCTGGATCATTCGCGAATCCATGTACAGCAAGGTGAATTGTCCCGAATCGTCCGGTTGCCGCACGCTTGAAAGCCGATTCGGTTGCATTCTCGCCGATTAGCAATTCGTTCGCACCGGCCATCGTCCAACACTTCCTGTTTGGAATACGGGAGATTGCCGAGTGTCGGGCTGCTCGGAGCTCGCATTAAGCCGACTGGTCTCAGAGCGGCTTGCGAATACGGAATTCCGCCTACCGCTAATAATGGCTTCAATGACATTTCTCCACGGTGGGCTTCCTGGCTCAACAAGTAAAAGGTAGTTACAGAAGGCGCGTACTCAATCGTCTGCGATTGGATGACGTACGCTCCTGATGGGTTCTCAAATGCGCCAAATGGAAGTAAATGAAGTTGCCCGTCCGGAATGATTATGAGGTTCTGCTTGCGCTGCGTTTCTGAGACTGGAAGCAGTAATTCGTTGAACAATGCAGCGGCTTGGGCGTGTGCAGGAAGCTTTTCCCGAACGTTTTCCAAATACGCAGCGACCCACTGGTTCAATTGAGAGTCTCCAGCTAGGGAGACAATCCGAAAAGAATCGCGAGTGATGACGAGGCAATACGATCGCGGTTCAGCGACAACATACTCGAGAATTGCCGTTGAAGGATCAAGAGTTTGCTGCACGCGTTCAATTGGAACCGTCTCCTCCACGCTCCGCTTCAGGATGCTAATGTCGGGCGAGATCCAACGTGCTTCTTCCGCAGTGAAGATCTGGTTCCGGAGCCGGTTGACATCGGCGGCTGATTTGGCTGACATCATCTGAAGCTGAGACTTGAAATCGTATGCTCGATCTGCTTTGCAGCTGGAGACTTGAAAGAGCCAGCCATTAGAAGATCGGCGTTCACACGACCTCTCACCTGTTCCACAATGGCGTAAGCCTTTGCAGGATTGTTGAGACGCGACGCGAGCAGCCCAATATGCTCGGGGAAGAGACTTCCAGATGCTTTAATCAACGAAGTCTTCTCCAAGACGCTAGGGGAATTCGCCAGCCCTGAGTCGATGAACGCACTGGCCCGGTCGTAAGTCCGATCCGCCTTAATGTACTTGCCTTGGGCGACTTGCAATTGGGCAACCATCTGCAAGCGTTCTGGTAACGCCCACTTGTTTCCGCTGGCCTGTGTATCGGCAGCAGCCTGGGCGGCGTAATATTCGGCCTTTGCTAAGTCTTTTTGAGCTTTAAAGATCTCAGAGAGCATCGCTTCCGGTTGAGCCTGTGCCTGCTGGTAACCTTCGACCTTGCAGATTGAGATCCATTGCTCCAACTCTTGAACGGCATGCGGAACGTCGCCACGTCCCAAAGCGATTCGAGCTGTGAACATAAGCAGCTCCGCCTGTGGACCGGTCGGATATTTCCCACCGATTTGCTTCAACATTTCATCCGCGAGGCGCTGCGCTTCGTCGTACCGATTTAGGCCAATCAACGCGTCCAACTGCGCCTTGTAAATGAAGAATGGATAGCCGAACTCCGGCGTTGACCGAGCAATCGCAAGAGCTTTATCGAAATAAGGCAGTGCTCGGTCATACATCTTGCCTTGTACGAGCCCCATGCCTAAGACAGTTGTGAACCTGATTTCCGCTCCGATGTCGTGGATTTGGTTTGCTACGGCCGCCGCAGTCGCGATGTTCTTCGTTGCTGTTTCGAGATCACGATCATAGAAGGCCGTTATGCCTAGCTGCCCCATAGCGCGGTTTTGCCAACTTCTGTCCCTAAGCCGCTGGGCGAGAATTCCAACCTGCTCCCAATCGAACCGCGCAGCCCGAGTGTCAATTTCCTGGTCGACATCGCCTTTGATGATCCAACAGAACATTCGAAGTTCTTTGTCTGATGCAAGGAGTGGGTCTCGTTCTAATTCGCCGGCGAGTTCCGCAGATGTGCGCGGCAGGTTGTGCCGTTCAATCGTGGCGCGCAGCAGTCCGAAGTGAGCGTAGAGCGCATCTCGTTTGTCGCCAATGGATCTGAACTCTTTCTCCGCAGTTTCGAAATCGGCGCTCGCATCCGACCAGTTATACAGATCTGCCAAATGCAATCCATGTTGCAGAAGGGCTTGGGGGGAAGGCGGCTTGTCGGCCTTCAAGGCAAGTGCAAAAACGGCCAGAAAAACCGGTACTGCGCGAACAAACATCGAACTACCAACTACTTCGTTCAGTATACCGGTGCGACTCTGGTTGTTTTCGCTATGGAGAAATTTGAGCGATATCAGCTATGGGCGCAATGAATTGCCGCATCTGAAACGCGTTTATGGGCATTCAATTTGTCACATAGTGCGCCGTGCATGCCTACCCGGCCTTCCGCGTCGTCAATAATCATCTGCCGTTCGCCCTGCTCCAATCGCGGAATTTCCGATATGTACCTGAGGGCGTACGTTTCGGAACCTCGGGGCACATCAGTTTCACTCGGAATATTCTGAGACGAATGTTATTTTGCCGAGACCACGTATTTCAAAGGGTTGAGCGACGTCATCACCTCGGTAATCACCTCAAAACCGGCCATACGTTATCACTTCAAAACCGGCCAATGGGGGTGACCCAGAACAACAGTAGTTATACCTCGCGGACCCTGCTTTCGCAACTTTTTCTGTTTATGAAGGCCGAAAGTTGTAGACTGGCGAGTACCTGATTGGAGGATACGGCCACGCAGGGATGCGACCGGAGCGCCGATTCAGGTGCCGGAATACGAAGGAGCCGCCCACCGGCTCCTTCTGGTAGTGGACTCCTTCGCTGAGGGTGACTTGTTGAAGATCTTTCCAGGTTTACTTCTCCTGAGCGTCATTTTTCTGCCGAATGCATCGGCAGAAGACCGGTGTAATCTTGCACGCCCTGTAAGCGCGTTCGTCACTGCGAGGCAGAGCCGTTTAGCCTCTCTGCGAGACTTTGCGAGACAGAATAGACTTTCGTTTGGAATCGAATCGGCGTCCGACCTCGATGAGCAGGTGTCTATCAGAACGGCACCAGGATCGGTTGTTTCAGTGTTGTCCGCGATATTGGGGCCAAGCTCAGAACCTAGCTTCCGATGTCTGAATGGCGTGGTTGTTATACGGGATCGCACAGCTTCCAAGCCGCCGACTTGGTTAGACACCACGGTGCCTAACTTTCAGTCGAATAGGTCACCTCTCGGTTTGGCGAATAATATGTTATGGATGTGCGTCGAAGTCGTGCTGAATCCGCAACAGCAGGGTTTCGCAGGAGATATTCCCGGCGATCTTGGAGAACAAGTAGGCCCGTTCCACATAGCACATGCGACCGTTCGTACCCTGCTTTGTCAGCTCGTTGCATCATCTCCAGGCAGTGTGTGGATCAGCGGAGATGTAAACCCGTCCACCGGTACAAGTTGGACTAATCGCCTCTGGACGCTCGTACCCTATGAAAGGGAGCGCCGTTAGTGAGACCATCCTAGCCTGATTCTGCAACCGATCCGAGCTTGCAGCATTGAATGCATTCTGGCTCGAAAGCGATAAATCCCGGGAGCGCGAGGGCAGCGTCCTCGCAGTAAAGAAGCCGCCTTCCTTATTTATGATTCGGCGGGCGTTTTGGTGCGCCAACTGCGTGGCCCGCACTTGAGCACATGGCCGTGATGCAGCAGGCGATCGAGCATGGCACCCACGGCGGCCACATCGCCCAGCAGCTTGCCCCAGTCCTCCACCGGGCGATTCGAGGTTAATAGAGTGCTGAACCGTTCATAACGGCGCATCACGATCTCCAAGAGATCCTCGGCGGCAGTGTGCGGCAGCTTGCGCATGCCGAAATCGTCGACGATGAGTAACGGAACAGTGCCGACCGACTGCATGTAATCCTTGCGCGTGCCGTCGGCGAGAGCGTCGGCCAGCTCATCCAACAGGACGTGAACTTCGCGATACAGCACTTTATAGCCCTGCAGAATGGCGGCTTGCCCGATCGCTTGGGCCAAGTGACTTTTGCCGGTCCCGCCTGGGCCGAGAAACAAAGCGTCTTCGTGTTTGGCGATAAATGCGCCGGTGGCTAGATCGAAGACCAGGCTGCGATTCATCTTCGGATTGAAGCTGAAGTCGAAATTATCGAGGGTTTTGTCGGGATCGCGAAAGCCGGCTTGTTTGCGGCGGCGCTGCAATAGCCGGTCCGCGCGAAGCGTGAGTTCATCCGAAACCAGGCAAGCGATCAGATCGATAGGGGTCATGGTTTCGGCCTGGGCTTGGCGCAAGCGGGTTTCGAGCACCGCAGCCATGCCGCTCAGATGTAGTTAGCGGAGCGAGCGTTCGAGTTCTACAACATGCATGAGTCATTCTCCTGACGAGTTCGTTTTTCAATTAGGTCGCGGTACTGAGTAAGCTGGCGGATTAGCGGATCGACTTGGCGCAAGCTCAGCGGCAGTTGTGGGTTGTGCTCCAGATAGCGGCGTACGAAACGGTATCCGCAAGCGCCGGTTTCCAACGCCACTGCACAGGCATCCTCGGTGGAAGCGAGACCGTACTTCTTCACCAGCGCCAACACGCCCAGAACGCGGCGCACCGCGACCTGCCCTTGCTCGCCACACATAATTTGGCAGAGTGCGCCAATGTGAGGACCGGTTGTTTCGGCGCGGCGCAGCAAACGTTCCGTCGACAGTGGCGTCTTTCTTCTGCGGTCTTCATCGTGGATGCGATGCTGCCCGCGCTGTTGCCGCAAATGCTCGCGAAGCAGTTGCCCGTTGCGCGGATCGATCAGCCGGACTTGTGAATCATTCCACTGAACATGAACCCGGCGGCCAATCCATCCCGGCGGTGAGCTGTAGTAAGCGGCCTCGACTTCCACGCAGCCATCCAGGTGCACGGTGCGCTCGCCGTACTGGTAATAACGAAACGGTTCGAGCGGCAGTGACAGCAGAGCGGGCCGTTCTTCGGCAAACATGGCCGCCACTTGGCGCTTGGTGGTTCCATGGATGCGTGTGTCGGCCCAGCGCTCCTCCCAGCGGTCCAGATACGTTTGTGCTTCTTCGAGGCTCTCGAAGCGCAGCCCCTTCAGCGGTGTCTTCTTGGCGTGTCCGACGCTCGATTCCACTTTGCCCTTGCGGTCTGGATCTCTTACGCGGCAAGGCAGAGCGATGACTCCATAGTGCTGGAGCACATCCTTATACAGCGGATTAAGCACAGGATCGTAGATATCGGGCGCGAGCACACCTTCGCGCAGGTTGTCGAGCACCACCACGCGAGTGGCCCCGCCCAGCCGGCGGAATGCTTTCTCGTGCAGTTCGGCCCAGACGCGCGCAGTGGAGCGGAAGACCAGAAGGCGCACGCATTTGCGGCTGTATCCGAGCGTTAGCACAAACAGCCGCGTACGACGGTACTTCCCAGTTTGCGGATCGCGCACCATCGGGCCGGAGCCGTAATCGACTTGCGCTTCTTCGCCCGGCGCGGTCTGGATTACCGCCCGCGCTTCCGGTTTTGCCGCTCTGCGCAGCTTGCCTACAAACCGCTGGACGCTCTGGTAACCAACAGTGAAACCGTGGCTGTCGACCAGATCCTGCCAGATCGCCTTGGCATTGCGACCGCGCGAGAGGCCCAGCTCGATCGGCTCCCGGTACTGCTCGCAGACGCTAGCCGATCCACTGCGACTCGGTTGAGGCTCGCGGAGCGTTATCGTGACCGACTCGGCGCCGGAGTCGGTAATCACCTCATTGGCCGGTTTTGCCGGTGTGCGCCGTCCCCAGCCGCCAGGCGCGCGCACTGGAATGCCGGCGGCGCGCAGGTATCCGCCGATTGTCTCCCGCCGAATGTGAACTGCGGCTTCGATCCGCCGCAGCGACCATCCCAGCCGCCCCAGCGCGATTACTTGCTCTCTCTTGTCCTTGCTCAAGACATTGCTCACGTTGACGGAGGGTATTCCTCGCGCCTGAATCAATGTCCTGGATCAGCCGGCCTATTGGCCGGTTTTCAGCTGATTATCATTGGCCGGTTTTGGGTGATTCCCGAGGTCATCACGCGAGATATCAAGCAGGCAGTCGAACAGCGGAATCTGCTCCAACAGATTAGCCGAAATGCATACCGTGTGCTTGGCTTGCCAGCAGACACACCTTGGCACCTAATATGCGAGCGCGGTTCAGCTTTACACCGTGCAGCCACAGTCGGAATCCAGCAGCGCTCTCCATGGAATCTGGAATGGTACGGGACGGTTCCGCAGGACGGGGCATCCATTTCCGATGCGCTGGGAAAACTGGGCAATCCTCACCAACGACTAAGAGAGAGATTCTTCTGGATTGGGCAGTCCGAGACATTCGTCAAGTACATCGGCATCCAAAGACTACATGCGTCCATTGAGGCCCTGGCTGGCTCATATTCTCCTCAGAGTCAACACGACGCTGCAGTACTTGCTCTGATTTCTTGTTTTTCGACAGACGCAAATATAGAAGACCCGGAGCCTTGGAAAACAATGCTCAGGATGTGGATTAACGCAGTTATATCTGACGACTTTTGGAGTGCCTTCCTGGACGATGAGGAATCCGGCGGGTTCCAACCCAGTGCAACATATGAGGATTTTGACCAGCTCAGAGCCAACTCGCTCAAACTCGTTACCCAGCCGATTGCGGAGCTGGCGCGGGATGCAGTTAGTCGGGCCGACCTCGAACGTTGCCGGCGTGCTTCGCAACTGATTCATGCAGCCGGATTTCCGTCTGACGTGGTATCCACGGCCGAGGAGGATGTGCTCGGACCGTATGAAGATGCCCTAAGCCGAATTTCGAAGGGTATAAAGACGCGATGTTGGAATGATGTACGGCAAGACAGGAGCAGCACCGTGCTTAACAGGCAGCCTTGCTCTATCGCAGTGAGCCGATGTAAGGAGGAACTCGAGCCCAAATACAGCGAGTTCATTGCGATGGCTGGCATCGATAGTGCGGCCGGCATCCGCGCAACACAGGATTACGCGGAGTTTCTGGCAAGCCTTGGGAACGCACTTACCTGGGCGGCCCAGTGGATTGAAGCCGAGAGTATGCTTACAGAGGCGCGCGATCACCTCGCCAGCGACAACCCCGCTCGCGAACGAATCGAAATAATCCTGCACAACGTAGCAGGGTCTGCGGCTCAGCAGCGATTTCAAGCGCAATTTGACAAAGGCAAACACTCTCAGCTCGATACAACGCCCGGGGCTCCTGAACAGACACACGATCGCGAAGTTCGGAATGACACCGTCCAAGCCGCGAACGAAGACGAAGGTGAGCCGTCCCTCGGACACAGTGTAAGAGGATTCTTGAATCTCTGTGAGGCAATCCGGCTCAAGTGCTGGCAGCAAGTAATGCCCGACAGGACACCTGACGAGAACCTCGCATTGTTCAAGGCTGCGTACCAGGATTTCAAGCGCCGGGCCTCTCCATGGTTGGAGATCATTCTCGATACCTATCGAGACAAGGCCGATGCATCCGGACGCGCTCGAAATGCCGCAGCTAAGTGCCTCAACTCTCTAGCCGGGGGCCTTATCTACGTGAACGATCTAGGCCTCGCACAGAAGGTTACGTTGGAAGCACTCGCGCTTGTGCTTGATCACGAAGAGCTCGAGTCGGAAATTAAAGGCCAGCTCGAGTTCCTTGAATCGGAGAAACAGCGATCAGCGCCCAAAATCGGAAGCAATAAACCGCCGCTCCGTCAGGAAGAATCACATTCTAAGAGTGTCGGTGCTAATGCAGCCAAAACTGGAGCGAATGATCTCGCGGCCGCTGAGCTGAACACATCTCGTATCCGCCGAGTTTCGGTGGCAGTAACGGTTGGGCTCAACGAGAGGTTTACGTAACGGTTTACGTAACACATATCGAGATTGTTTCCGGTCCTTGGGGATGAGCGCCACTCGGAAATTGACAATGCAGTTCATTTCTTCGATCACTACTATCCAGGGCCACGCTGAAGGAGCAGCCACCAGGCGAAACGTCATGAGGGCGAATTACCCTCCCGCCAAAGCTCATAACGCAGAGCACGCCTCATTTCATCATTCATCCCAAGTACGCGCACTGTCGCGCGCCCGGTGGATGTCAGGCCCTTGATCTCGACCCCCGGAGTGCCCGTTGACCAGAGACTCAGAGCAAAATGGTCGGCCCATTCATCCTTTCGCGGATTGAAAAGCGGAACCGTAGTCCCCGATTCGGGATCAATCCCGGCGAGATTGGGGCCTTTCTTCAGGTTGCAGTACCAGCAAGCAAGGGCGAGATTTTCAAGCTCAGTTTGTCCGCCGTGTTGCTTTGCAATGATGTGTTCGATGTGGAAAGGACGACGGAACGCATCCTGAGGGAGATGACAATACTCACACCGGTTTCCGGCACGGCGACGTACTGCCGCACCTAAGTCTTCTGTCAAGGCTGCCGCAACGCCTGGCGAGCTTTGGATTGCCAGTATGCAAGCAAGTCCCCGATGTTCACATAAGCCTCAAGCTCAGCTTGCTCGTCTTCTGTTAGCAAGCCTTCGTTCGCCTTCGCGTTCAATTCATCGGCGCGTGCGGCGTCTGCTGCTGGAAAGTCGAGCGCTAGAATACCTTCGGCGAGCGGTTTTGTCATGCCGCGGCCAGGCAGATCAAAAACTTTTCGAAGTATGTCAGCATGGGCACTGGGACGGAAAACGCTCTGAGCCATCGCATCTCCAGTTTACGCCGATTGAGCGGCCCGGCAATTCAACTCGATGATTCCATCGTTTAACACCCGTTCTCGCGAGCGCCCGTCGCACCGGAGTGAATCGCGGATTCGGCATCTCCGTCCGTGTAGTGTTCATGTAGTGTTGGACGGAGGATATAGAGGACGTATTGGATATAGAGGAACGCAGAATCAGTAACTTACTGATTGTGGGAGCAGCACGCGTCTCCGACTCCCATTAGCTTCCGTAAGTTATTTATAATCAATAGTTTACCTGATTTGTCAGTCGAGACCCTCGATCGAAACGCCAGCCAAGCCGAGTGTTTTCACCGTGTTGTAGATCGTTGGAGGCGAATGGGGAATCAGTTCGCTTTTCATGGCGAAGGGACGCAGTGCGCAAACAGGAAGTAGTTGATTTCGCTGCGCTGGTGGAGCATTTGAAAGCGAATTGAAAGTAAACGCTAAGTCGTTAGGGCGGATCTATCCCGGAGTTGGCCAGTTTCCGACAACGCTGTTTCGCAAGCCCGAAGCTATTCATTCGCACGGAAAGCGATTGCCGCCACAAAGGGACTCAGCGAGAAGTTATTCCAGCACGGAAATTTGTGAAGCTCCTTTTACTACTTCTGTCGTGCACGGTGAAGGGATGACCAGAGCGGATAAGCTCCGCAAAGCGTTACACCAGCCATGATCAGCCCGGCCATGACGTACGGTGGTCGAGCAACACGCGCCAGCGAGTCTGCATACCAGAGGAGGGCCACGCCGACGAAGAAGATTACTGGCGTGAAGCTCGCGGCAAACATGGCGACGCTCCGCGGCCACTTCGTGATCCATGCACTCGAAACGCTTGCACCGATCGATAGCACCAGGGCTGCGATCGGCACTTGAATCAGTATTTCAGATGCAGATTCTAAGGAATTTCTCACCACGTAAGCGCCAGCATCGCTCATGCCGCTTGCAACAAAGGCCTGGTAGAGCCAGACGGTAGCGTGCTTTTCGAATGCGAAATTTAAGATCAGAGCGAAGCTCAGCAGAATCAACACAGCTATTGCTCCACACCATAAGCCAGCCGTGACCGCCAGTGCCGCGGACCGTGTTCGTCCCCATGCTGCCGAACCGGCCGCGCATAGTAGACCGAGCATCAGCAACACGGATCCGGCCCCCCGGATAACGGCCGTTTGCCTACTCTCGAACAGTCCAATCCACTCGGTCGCATGGCTCGCGACCAGAACCAGGCCCAACACAATCCCACTCTGCACTCCCGCGCTAAGGGCATACCTCACGGTGCCACTTCGCTGACGCCACACCCATACAGAAAAAGTGCCGTAGCCCAACAATAGGGCGATGTCTGTGATCAGCAGCCCGGTGCCGAGACTCGCAGGATGCCGCGCCACGCTGATAATGACAAGCAGAATCACGAACAACGACCCGACAATGGCCGGACCTCCCGCTGTACGGTCTTTCATTATGCAAAGGACGATTGCGGACAACACTTGCCGCCAGTACCAGCCTGCCGAGCGTCCCTGCTGATACTGCTCGGCGAGGTCACCGGCAAGAGCATCCCCGTATCGCCCGAAGCAAAGCATCTCCAGTAATCGGGTCGCGATGACGGGTGGCTCTGAGTTTTTCATCGTGCGGCCCCTTGCGGCGCAGGGATTCTGCGCCATAATTTGATCAGCGCACTTCGCGTATGCCTAACTTGAGAAAGGCCCGCGTCAGTGATGCGGAAGTATCGTTTTGCCCGGCCACCGCGTTCGGCTGTTGGCTCGCCCACTTCTGATCCAACAAATCCCTTTTCTTCCAAACGTTCCAAGGCGGCGTAGACACTGCCCACCAGCACGTCACGGCTGGTGCTCTCCTGAATGACTTTCGAAATAGGAACGCCGTAGGCATTGTCACCCAAACGGATCACGGCCAGCATAACCATCAACTCGAAGTTCCCAATGGCCTCTCGTGACATATATTCGACTATAAAGAATAAACCACTCCGATGCAAGGGTGACACTTCCCGGCAAGTCGGGTTGTTGGAAACTGATTAGCCCAGCAGTCCTGTATTCGCATCACTTCGAGAATGATCGGCGATGGTCGTCAAAACGCCAGTAGTCCAGAAGGGACGGGTAATCCGTCCCTTGGCGTCACGGTTCGATTCCGATCTTGTCGTTCACGGCGACTCGCAGCTTCTGCTTACAGCCGAGGTATTGCTCGGTCGTCTGGATTGACACATGCCCGAGCAGGAATTGGATCTGGTCGAGCTCACCTCCGGCCAAATGACAGAGGCGGGCACATGTGCGCCGCAGGTCGTGTGGTGCCAGCTTATCGATTCCGGCAGCCTCAGCTGCCTTCTTGACGATCTCCCAGAGCACTTTCGGAGTCATGCCATGGCCCCAAATCTGCCCTGACTTGTTGATTGCCCTAAACAGGCAGCCTTCCGCGATTCCACTTGCTTCAGTCCAGCGGTCGATCGCCTCCTTTACCCAAAGAGGAATCGGAACCGTCCGAATATGCCCGGCTTTGCCGAGAAGGTCAACAATCACCCAATGCTCTTCGCGAAGTTGAATGGAATCAACCCTGAGGGCAAGAAGTTCGCCGCGCCTCAAGCCACAACCAATCAGAAGAGCAAGAATGGCGTGGTTTCGCTTGCTCCTCAGAGTGTCGCCCTGGGACTTCAACAGCAGCGAACGGCCCTGCTCCGCAGTGAGCCAATTTCCTAGTCGGACCCCAATCCGACGTACGCCCTTGACCCGGCGAATGCCGGCGGCAAGCTCTGGGCTGAGCAATCCGGAATCCGCGGCCTCGTACGCCACGCGCCTAACTGCCGCCAACCGCAGGTTGATCGTTGTTGGAGCGAGGTGTCGTTGTTCCAAGTGGATTCGGTATCGCAGAACCACGGTGCGATTGAAAGCCAGTCGTGGTTCCGAGCAGTACCAATCGACAAATTCGTTAATCGCGTGATCGTACGTTCGCTGACCGCTTTTTGAAGTGAGGGTGTTTAGGACGGCAGACTTCGTCTGTTCGAGATCGGGTAGGGCAAGAGATCGCTTCGGCGGCTTCCTCTTTCTCCGGCTTTTTGGCATTCTGGGCGGCCTCCTGCGCCGCTTCCCGTCAGAATGCCCTCAAACTCCATACTTCGCCGCTACACACGATCTATAGTCAGTGGAAGGCAAGTTTCCGATAACCCCACCTGCCAGGCCGTTAACCCAAAGCGAGCACTTTCGCCGTAACGCCCCGCCGTAGGGTGCCGGACGCCACTGCGCGACGCCTTACCCTCGAAGCGTTTGGGAGGCTATACTTTGATTCATCGAGTGCTGGGATGAGATTTATCGGCAGCAGAGGAGAGCAATGTGTCCACACTGGAGGTCCGATACGGCTGTCCGTCGTTAGCGGCGAGCAGGTTCGTCCGATTCTACGTACAGCGTAAAGGAGGTTCAGGTGCTGAGACTCTGACCATTCCGGTGATAGCGCGGTCGTGCGCGCTGCTGGATTTTGAGCTTGGGACTATGTTGCAAATCTCTTCGCGTAGTACTGGACTTAGTCGGCTAGTTGAACCGGCGGCGCTGGTTGGACTTGAAACGTGCGTGCAATATCGCTTATTGGTCCGGGGCGCCTTTGAACATTTCCAGATCCATTTCCGCCCCACAGCGCTAAAGCAGCTGTTCGGACTCCCAGCGCCAGAGTTGACAAACCAAAATCATGCAGCTTGTGCAGTATTGGGATCGAGAGTCTCGGAACTTAGACAGCGCCTGGGAGACGCGCGCTCCTTTGAACATCGAACTCAACTTGCCAATGCCTTTATCGTTGAGTTCAGCTCGGATGCGCTCGTCAGTGACCCGATAGCTTTGGCGGTAGGCGAAATTCTCCGTTCGCAAGGGTACTGTAAGATTGATCAACTCGCTCATCACACCGGCTTCAGCATGCGAAATTTTCAACGGAGATTTAGCGAATATGTGGGTATCTCACCGAAGCTTTATGCCCGCATTGTTCGTTTCGAGTCGGTTCTGAAAGCCAAAGCCGCGGCCCCAAATATGGCGTGGATGAATGCGTCCCATCAGGTTGGTTATCACGATCAAATGCACATGGTCCACGATTTCCGCGAGTTTTCCGCGGACACACCCACGGGCATCTTCGGGCGCGCCGAACAATTGCTCGTACCCCCCGCCGAGTTCGGAAAAGCAGCATGCGCTCGCTAAGTTTGGCGCTTTTTTACTAGGCCATCGTGCATTTTGAAAGGTAAAGTTCGTGTCAAGGAGAGAACATGCTTACCTTCAAATCTGTAAACACGGATCTCTTAAACATGAAATTTACGAGGTTCTATCTCGCAGCGCCGACCTTGGGCGCCATGATGTTCATGAGCGCAATAGCACTTGGACAATCACCAAAGACCAAAGCAACAACCATTCCTAGAACCTGGGACGATACGGCCATAGCAACGCTGCAAGTGCCGCTGGCAAATCCTGCCGCCTCACCAAAACAGATCACGACCGACTATTACTACAAGATCCCCGTTCGGCCAATTTACAAGTCTTATCCGATTTACGCTCCGGGACGCGAGCCCGCTGGATACACCGAGTGGCTGAAGAAACAAACGCCGGTGGTCGTTTGGGACGACCACGATCACAAGCCTACGCTTGAAACGAACGAAGATTGGATCAAGGCAGGGGAAATCGCCTTCGATGCTCCGATCGGTACGCCGCCGGGCGGATTCATTACCTTAAAGGACGTCACGAGCCCAGCGTGGTACGAAAGAACTCGAACTACGCTTACTCCAGATGGAGTCTTGCCCTTCCTGACTTACGTGATTCGGGAGAAAGGGAAGATTGAACTTGGCTCGTTCGCATGCCGGATGTGCCATACCAGGGTCATGCCAGGCGGCGCAATCTTGAAAGGCGCACAGGGAAATTTTCCACTCACCGCAGCAATGGCAATAGACTCCGTCTATCACTTTCCTGTGGAGGTGGCCCGGGTCTTGAATCGGGCCGCGTACGCTGCGCCGTGGCTCCAGCCTGATCCCACGGATCGACAACTGAGCCTGTCCTCCGATGAAGCACTTGCGGTACAGCGGACGGTGCCGCCCGGCGTAATGCCCCGGCATGGAGCCAGCTTATTCTTTCCGGTGCAGGTTCCCGATCTAATCGGCGTGAAAGACCGGCACTATCTTGATCGAACTGGCCTGCAACAACATCGCTCTCTTGTCGACATCATGCGTTATGCGGCCATGAATCAAGGCACCGACTTGCTTGCCAACTACGGGGGCTTTATACCCCTCGGTGGCCCGAACTTCGACAAACAGCCTGATCCCGCCGATCCGGTGGTCGGGGGCCGTTACAGCGACGAACAACTCTACGCGTTAGCGCTCTACATCTACTCGTTGAAACCGCCGCCCAACCCTAATCAATTTGACTCGCTCGCGGCGCACGGACAGAAAGTCTTCGAGCATGAAGGTTGCGGTGGATGCCACACGCCTCCGCTCTATACGAACAATAAATTGACGCCCGCCGCCGGCTTCACGCCGCCGCCCGGTGCCTCCGCGAAATACGACATTCTCCCGGTTTCCGTAGGAACCGATACGAATCTGGCGATGAATACACGCCGCGGCACTGGCTACTACAAGGTGCCTTCTCTGAAAGGGGTCTGGTACCGAAGTATGTTCGGCCACAGCGGCTGGTGCGCTACGCTGGACGATTGGTTCAATCCGAAGCGTGTAGACGAAGACTATGTGCCCACTGGCTTCATGCCATTTGACGCGAAGACCTACGCGGTCAAGGGGCACCCCTTCGGACTGAGTCTGTCGGCGGAAGATCGCAAGGCGTTGATTGCTTTTCTTAAAACGTTATGAACGCCTCCGCGGTTGCTAAACGCAGCTTAACTAAAACGCTCAGCCAAGCCCCCGAGATACAGGGTTACCACTGAATGAGACTGGGTCGCAGTTTGGCCAACCTGTCGAAGTTCACAATGGACGATAAGCGCACTCCAGGATTGAGCCGAACATCAATAAACGCTGGGCCGGCACAGGCGATCTATGCGTTTGAGCACGGATACTTTGATTGACCTTTATTAAATCGCGCGCGAGCCAGGCAAGAACCGCCCGGCATTCTCTTCCAGTCGCCCGAAGCTTGAGCCTGATCGGGCCGGAGAGCCACCCCTTGAGCGTAACGGCTTGAGGCAACCGTACGGACGACCGTCCGAGGGCAGCAAATTGCGTTGAACGCGCCGAACTCGAGGAAGAAACGACAGTCCTGTTTGCGTCTACGTTGATCAATTCTCCCCTGGCGCTGCTCAGCTGGTAGCAGGTTGTAGAAACGAGAAGCGTACTGCATTGAACCGAGCATCATCCGCGGATCGGACCAGTGGTCTATTCTGTCGCTGTTTTGCTGAGGAATATGTCAAGGCGGTAGTGGCTCACTGGAAAGCTCATCCGGGCAACTTGACAGTTGTGGCATGGCTTGCTTAAGGAGAACACTTATGGTTCGGCAACTCTCGCTCGTCTGGATATTGTGGTGGTTCCATGGCTCGTCCTTTGCCCAAACAGTCACCATTGATTGGGAGAAAGTGCAGGGCGTGAACAAGACCGTTCCTAGTCTACAAATCATGGTCAATCCCGCTCTCCGGCCCCGTTTATCCGTTGCGGAGAAGGCCTATGCAGAAGTGAGGCGACTCGGGGCAAACTACGTGAGATACCAGCCTTGGATTCCCTTTCCGAAACTATCCGTCGCTGAGCTCGAACCGCCGGCTGACGGAAAAACATCGTGGGATTTTTCTCTCTTAGACCCGATGGTGGAAGAATTCTTGAAAGCGACTGCCGGCCATCCGGTCATTGTAGATTTCAGCACAACCCCGCAGTGGATGTGGGTCACTCGAAAACCCGTGCCATACCCCAGAGATCCAAACGAAGTTACCTGGACCTACACCCAAGGAACGGAACTCCGTGATCCGTCTGGCAAGGAGTTGGCCGACTACTATGGCAGGCTTGCCAGCTGGTATGTTAATGGCGGATTTACCGACGAATACGGTAAACGTCACGAATCAGGTCATCATTTCGACATTCCTTATTGGGAGGTCTTGAATGAACCCGACTTTTTCTCGCACATCATGTCTCCCGAGGAATACACGCGCTGCTACGATTCCATCGTTTCTGCAATCAAGAGAACGTGGGAAGGATTGGTTCCGGACAGCTCGCCGACTAGGGCCCAACGTAAAATTCGCGATTTCGTCCAGTTGTCGGTCGCTACTATCCTGGCATACTACTGCACGCGGGCGAAAAAGTCAGAAGCGGGATTGACCTACGCCAATACTCACACGTTTTGCAGCGTGCGCCGTCAAGTTCTTCTGTTAAGCCGGGCGTAAGACCTGACGAGCCTTCGACTGCCAGTACGCGAGCATGTCGGCAATGCTGACATAAGGCTCCAGCTCAACTTGCTCTTCCTCGCTTAGCGTGCCGTCGTTAGCCTTTGCGTTCAGTTCGTCAGCCCGCACGACATCTGCTTCTGGGAAGTCAAGCGCTAGAATACCTTCCGCGAGCTCTTTTGTCATATGGGACGATGCAGATCGAAAACGTTCCGAAGCATGTCGGCACGGGCACTACGGCGAAAACGCTGTAGGCCATTGCACCTTCAGTTTACGCTCTGCAGCTTTCGACCGCATCGAGCGCTCAGCAACGTTCCGTGTAGTGTTCGTGTAGTGTTGGGCGGAGGATATAGAGGATCTGTTGGACGTAGAGGAACGTAGAATCAGTAACTTACTGATTCCAGGAGCAGCACGCTTCTTCGACTCCCATTAGCTTCCGCCAGCTATTTGATCGTTTTTGATCCACGATCTCTTAAGTTAACTTCAAAGCATTGCGACCGGCTGAATTATAATTAGTAGTGCTTCCCGAATGGATCACAGCGATCGGAACTGCGGTCCGCCGGTGGAGTCATTCTTCTTTGGAAACAAATAGGCTTGCTCAGAGATCAAGCATATCTGCTGACGAAACAAATCGTAGCGGATCATGAGAGGTCGCGCCGCGAAAATGCGATTCACTATCTTTTTGAGTGGAATAGAGGCTTGTTGCAAGCTAATTCGCTAGCCAGGAGGCTTGCAGAAGGTTTAACCGACGATCAAACACGAAACTTGGTAAACGAAAAACCGCTAAGATTGAACGCTAATAAGAAGAGCCTTCTGCTAGGCGTACTTTCGAACGTTCCCCCGGAAGGGTTGCAAGAGTCGAACGGCGAAATCTTACTCGGAGAAAAGGAAGTATCCGACATCCGCTGGCACCTCGTGCGCTATCTGAATAATTTGGAGAGCATCTTCACTGCCGTACGCCACAATGTAGCCGACAAGCAGATTATGGTTGAGCAATTTGAATACTTGGTTTCACCTCAGGAGGGCTATCATCTGCTCAAGAAGTTTCGGGACGCCCTGGGACCAAGAGGCTTCCCGGCACTGGGCGAATTAGAGCAAGAGCTGGCGGAAAGGCATAAAGCACCAGTCGGGAGGGGTCCGGTCGTGGATCAATCTTTCCGAGCCTCTGGTTGATTCCTCGGGGCATGATTTTAATTCTCGGAAGCCTTGATGAATGATCGCCAACGATGAAAGCTAAAAGTCTACAGACGGAGACCGTCTTTTCGGAGTTGCAAGACCGATATTCCTACTCTGAGCCATACCAAGTTCGAATCAAGCACCTTGACTTGGATCTGGATGTCCTATTCGACAGCCACATTCTGAGGGGAACAGCCACACTCAGCCTTGAGGAGCTTTTTTCCGGCGAGCTGGTATTGGACACCTTAGATCTCGGTATCGAACGGGTAGAGTATTCGGCGGATCTTCGCGAATTTCACGAGGCATCATTCGAAGTGGGCAAATCTGAACCGGTGAAGGGGGCACCCCTCATCATCCGTCTGCCAAAGGATGCGCTCGCCGTACGGATTCGCTATTCCACTGGTGAAAATGCCTCCGGTTTGCAGTGGCTTGAGCCGGCACAGACGGCAGGCAAGAAGCATCCCTTCCTTTTTACGCAGTCCGAAGCGACGCATGCCCGCAGTTGGATTCCACTGCAAGACACTCCAAAAGTACGAATGACCTTTGATGCGTGCGTGCACAAGCCCCGCACCTTGAGGGCTCTGATGAGCGCCGTCAACAATCCTGAGGCGGCTCAATCGCATACCCGATTCACGATGCCCTACCCGATTCCGGCCTACCTGATGGCGCTAGCCGTCGGCGATCTCCAGGAGGTAAGCGGTCGAACGGGCGTCTTTGCGGAAAAGGCGACAATTGGCGCTGCCGCCCGAGAACTGGAAGATCTCGAGCAAATGCTTCGGGCGGCCGAGGAACTATTCGGAACGTATCGGTGGGAACGCTATGACGTGTTGGTGCTACCTCCAAGTTTTCCCGTCGGGGGTATGGAAAATCCATGCCTGACCTTCGTGACCCCGACCATCATCGCGGGCGACAAGAGTTTGACTTCTCTTATCGCGCATGAGATCGCTCATTCTTGGTCCAGCAATTTGGTCAGCAATGCGACGTGGGAGCACTTCTGGATCAATGAGGGTTTCACCGTCTATATGGAACGTCGCATTTTGGAACGGCTTTATGGGCGGCGCAGGGCCGAAATGGAAGCGGTCCTGGGAACCCAGGACCTAGCGGAAGAATTCGCACGGTTGGACCCGACGGACCAGGTTCTTGCGCAAGTGAACCAGCAAGATCCCAATATCGGATATTCCCAAGTACCATATGAAAAGGGCGCGCTATTTCTGCGCACAATCGAGGAGGCAGTTGGGCGGCCTCGGTTCGATACTTTTCTGAAGGGCTATTTTGAGCATTTTGCCTTTCAAAGCATAACGACGTTGCAGTTCGTTGAATATTTAGAGCGCAATCTTCTGAATGAGTACCCGGGGATATCCGCAACGCTTGCTGTCAATGAATGGCTGCACGGACCTGGCCTGCCTGCGGGGGCATCTCTCCCGACGTCTGACGTCTTAGAAAAAGTAGAGAAGCAGGCCGCGGGTTGGCTTCGAGACGAGGTTTCGCTGAGAGATGTTCACACAAGTGGCTGGAGCACTAGGGAGTGGCTAAGATTCCTGAAATACATTGAGAATCGAGTGGATGTTTCGAAAATGCAGGCGCTCGACCGGGAGTTCGATTTGACGCAGTCCGGTAATGCGGAAATCCAGAGTGAATGGCTCCTAATGGCCATTCGGAATCGCTATACACCGGCATATAAGCGAGTCGAGCAGTTCCTAACTCAGGTTGGCAGACGAAAATACTTGAAATCCCTTTATGGGGAGTTGGCAAAAACGCCAGAAGGCAAGCAGTGGGCGCATGCCATTTACAAGCGGGCGCGTCCGAACTATCATCCGATTGCGCGAGATTCAGTAAGCTCAATCCTCGGCTGATGGCGAAGATTTCTACGGATCCCATTGCGAACGCATGGCTGTTTGAAGATTAATTTCCGAAGCGAAGAATTGGAAACCAAGCAGGGTATGCATGGAACTTCACCTTAAAGTGCTGCGCGCATCGCTACCGCCAGAGGGCGATTCTAGCAGGGCGAAAGAGTACAGCGTGTCACCCGCGCCTACGATCAGGTACTGACGGCCGTCCAGTTCGTAGGTCATCGGGCCGTTACTCACGGACGCTCCCAAGTGAAAATGCCAAAGGATGCGGCCGGAGGCGGGGTCCCAGGCGATCAGGTTGCCCGAAGGATCACCGCTGAAGAGCAGCTTGCCAGCGGTATTGAGGATGCCCGACTGCGCCCAGCCTTTGCCCGGAAATGCGTGCGTCCAGCGGGCCTTTCCCGTTTGATAATCGAGCGCCTCGAGAACCGATTTCGAATAGAGGTTCTCGCCGCTGCCACCATATCCCTGCGGCTTCTGATCGGTGTCGGTGAGATACGCGAGGCTGTAGCCCTCGTGTGCATTGACATAGAACAGCCCGGTTTCAGGATTAAAGCTGGGAGGAAACCAATTCGTGCCACCGCCCGGCGGCATGTTGAGCAGCGTTCCGTCGGGCTGCGGATCTTTCTTCGGATTCGGAATGGGCTCGCCATTCGCGGCAATGCCTTCCGCCCAGTTCGTGCCGACATACGGCTTAGTCACAAGGTTTTTTCCATTGGTACGGTCGAGCACGAAAAAGAAGCCATTGCGTGCTGCTTGGGCAAGCATCTTGCGCGGCTTGCCGTCGAAATCGCCATCGAACAGGACAGGCGTTTCCACGTCATCCAGATCATGGGTATCGTGAGGCGAGGCTTGAAAATACCAAACCAGCTTTCCTGTATCCGCGTTGAGGGCGACGATGGAGCACGTCCAAAGATTGCTTCCCTTGCGGCCCTGCCCGGCATACACGGGATTGGGATTGCCGGTTCCCCAATAGAGCAGGTTCAGCTCGGGATCATAGGTACCGGGCAGCCAGGTCATGCCGCCGCCATGTTCCATCGCACCTTTGTTGGGCCACGTTTCGGCGCCCGGCTCGCCGGGCTGCGGCTCGGTATTCCAGCGCCATTGCAGAGCGCCGGTTTCAGGATCGCGCGATTCTAAATAGCCGGGCACGTCCATAGCGTCGCCACCGACGCCGACAATAACGTGATTGCGAACAACCAGCGGAGCCATTGTAGTGAAATATTGCAGCTTCGCATCGGCGACGTGAACCTTCCAGCGCTCTTTACCATCTTTGGCGTCAAGTGAAATAAACCAACCGTCCGGCGAAAGGAAGAAAAGCCAGTTCCCGTACATGCCGACACCACGATTGCCTAGCAGGTGACCGCCCTGATCGACCCAACTGTAATGCCAGATTTCTTCCCCGGTGCGTGCGTCTATCGCCCAGACGTGATCGGGCACCGTGAAGTAGAGGATGCCGTTCACCTCCAGCGGAGTGGCCTTGATTTCCACTGCACCTACTCCGCGCATCGCGCCGACATTGATGCGGTACATCCAGGACATGGCGAGCGAGCCGATGTTGTCCGCATTGATCTGTTTCAACGGGCTGAAGCGGCGGCCGGAGTAGTCCCCGTTGTAGGTGGGCCAAGCGTCAGTCGGGGGAGACAACAACTTTGCCGGGTTTAGGCTTTGCGCGGAAAGGAGAACCGTGAAAGCGGACGCACATACAGCGGCGGCTGGAAGCCCGCTCCACCATCGTGGGGTACTCATTTGAGCGTCACCAGGTAGGCGAGCAGGTTGTGCATATCGGTGTCCGTGTAAATAGCCAAGAGCGCACGATGGCCTGCAAGCGGATCTTTGATTTCAAATTTCACAGCATCATCCGGCCAGGAGTGGAACACACCGGAGTTGTCGATCATCGAAATGTTGAAATCGTCCTGACGCTTGAGGGTGCCGCTGATGATTTGACCATTCGGCAGGGTTACTGTGAGCTCCACAGGCGGAGCGGGTTTGTCGGGATAAAGAAAGAGCGCCTGTAAATTGGCAGGTTCGTACTTCGCGGCGATATGCGCCAGGTCGCCGGTTGCGGAATGGCAGTTCGTGCAGTGGGCGTTGAAAAATGCCTCGCCAGCTTTCGGATCTCCCGTGACGACGTTCTGGACCTTATAGCCTGCACGGTTCGCTGTTTCCTCGACGCGGGCGTGCAGAAATTCGGCAATATCGTAGATCTGCGCCGGGGTCATTCCAAAGAAAGCGGGCATGCCTTTATCGGGGCGGCCGTTCAGCACGACTGGGCCGATCAACTCGCCTTTGGAATCGTGCAGAACGACAGTGGAGCGGATCAGGTTGGGCCCTTCCGCACCCGTCGCGTTAGCACCGTGGCAAAAGGCGCAGTTCTGCGCGAAGATTTTTGCGCCGCGCGCGGCGGCAGCCGGATCGGGAGGAGGAGGTAGGCCGAGAAACTCGCGAGTGCGTTCGACGCGGGACTGCTCCGGAGCGGGTGTTTGCGCGACGAGTTGGAATGCGACAAGCGAGGCGAAAAACAACGATCGCAAATTAACAGCTCTCCTTACTTTCTGACGGACGCCCAGGCGAGGCCGTCAGTTCCCTTTCCAGCATCGATGAGCTTCTGCACGCCCCAATCGGGGATGCTGATGGCGGCGACTTGATGGCTGGCATCGCAGGACACGTAGGCGATCTTTCCATCGGGGCGGATCAGGACTTCCTGCGGGGCTTTCGGTACGTCGATATTGTGAACGACCTGGAAGGATTCGAGATCGACTATGGAGACCTTGTTCACAGTGGGAACAGCCACGATCAGCCATCGACCATCGGGCGTGGCCGCAGTTCCGTAGCCTGAGCCGGGGAGCGGAATCCAGTGCGTTACTTGGTCTGAGGCAGTATCAATGACGGCGAGCTGCGGCTTGGTCTGATCGGCGGTAAAGACCAGCTTGTCATCGGGCGTGATAGAGATTCGCTGGGTCTCGCCCGAGATGGGGATGACTTTGATGGTCTTGCGCGCCTGAATGTCAAGAACGGATACAGTCCCAGGACCGACGTTGGCAGTGTATCCGCGGCGGCCATCGTGAGAGAGGGCCAGCATGTGAGACTCGGGCTGATCGGTGGGGATAGAGCCGATGATTTTCAATGTGCGCGGGTCGATGATGCTGATAGTTTTGTTCAGCTCGGTGGTTACGTAGAGCAGACCGTCTTTCGGACCGAATACCGGGCAATGCGGACGAACACCGTGATTGAAATCCACATCGCCCGTGACGCGGCGCGATTCCAGATCAATAACGACGATCTTTCTACCGTCGGTTCCGGGCTTACCGACACCCGAGTTGCCATAGATGGGCACGTAGGCGGTCTTTCCGTCCGGCGATGCAGCAACCTCGTGACCCGTGATGCCGCCTTCGGGGACCTCGGCAACCTGCTGCCCTTCTTTCGGGTTTATGATGCCGAGCGCGTGGGCGCCCTTATTAGCAACAAGCAGCCAACCGGCAGGTTTGACGCTTGTGGCCGGTACGTCGGAATCAAGCGCCATGAGGTTCAGTGCCAAGCCTAGAAAAAAGATAGAAGTGGTTAGATGCAACATACATTGCCTTTGGCGACAAACGTATCACATGAACGGCGGAAAAAGAGAAATTCGCCGATGGCAAAGCGCATTGATGCCTTGGACAAGTTGAAGAACGGACTGCTTCTGGCGGTGATCCTGTACGCATTGGCCATCGCGGCGATCGGAATCTACAGCGCCTGGAACATCTACAGCGCCTGGAATCCAGGCTCCTAGAGCTGTGCCGCTAGACATGCGAGAGAGGCCTGCGCGTGTAGGCCCCTTTCAGGTGTCCATAGATCACCCGTAGAATTGCAATAACGGGGACGGAGAAGAACATCCCCGGTATTCCGCCGACTTTTTCCCCCGCCAAGACGCCGAAGAGAACCAGCAGCGGATGAAGTTCCACTCCCGAGCTCATGAGATAGGGGTTCAGGATGTAGTCCTGAAATACGCGATAGCACGCCCAGAAGAGCACGATCCAAATCAGCCCTCCCGCGCTGGTGATGCCGCAGACGATCAGGATGGTGAGGAGCGCCGCAATGGGACCAATTACCGGAATGAATTCAAGAATTCCGGCAAGGCCCGCCAGTAGCAACTCATATTGATAGCCCATCAGGCTAAGAAAGACGGCATAAGCGCAGAAGGAGGCGATAGAGAGAATGATGAGCGCGCGGATGTAGTTTTTCAGAACCCCATGCACGTCATCGAGAATGAGCTCGAGCGTGGTGCGATCGTGACCGTCATCGACGCTGCCTAGCAGGGCATGCCGCATGTCCCGGCCATCTTTAAGGAAGAAGAACGCCAGGATGGGAATGAGGATCATCGGCAGGATATAAGAGACGCCTGAAAGGACGCGTTTGCCGGCCTCCTGAATCAGCGGCACGACCCGTGCGCCGAGGTTGGTTGCCTCGCGGTTAAAGGTAGCGATGATTTGCGTGCGAACCGGGTCGAGCCAATGCGGAAGCGGAATGGTTGCCAGCCTGCCCTTTGCGACCATTTTGGGCAAGCGCGTCGCGAGGCTCGTCGCTTCATCGGCGAAGGCAGGAATGAGAGCGAATCCAATTCCAACAATGGCGCCTATGAGGAGAACATAAACAACACTAAGAGCCAGCGTACGCCGTTTTTGCACGAACCGCTCGATCAGGGAAACGACCGGAAGCAGCATGTAGGCGAAGAAGATAGCGGCAGCAAAAACCAGGAGGGTGTCGCGGATGGTGTAGATGATCAACAGCACCAAAGCGAACAGGAAAACGGTCCAGGCAACCCGCAAGGCGCGGTCGTCCATGCCCATCATGACTGTTAGACTAGCAGGTGCTTGGGGTATCCGCGGTTTTCTCGAGAAAGCTTCAATTGAGCCTGTAATGCAGGGATTCGCACGAAATATGCGCCATCTCATGGAAGAGATACGTGCGCTTGAACAGCGGATTCGGCTGGGCGGCGGGAACCAGAAGATCGAGAAGCAGCACCGTGATGGGAAATGGACCGCCCGGGAGCGGATCGATAAGCTGGTTGACCGCGGAACCCTGTTCGTTGAAATCGGCCTGCTGATCGCCTATGACCGGTATGAAGGGCAGGCGCCGGCAGCGGGCGTGGTAATGGGCATCGGCACCATCGAAGGGCGGCCCGCGGTGATGGTTGCCAATGATGCCACGGTGAAGGCGGGCGCCTGGTGGCCGGAAACCATTACGAAGATTTTACGGGCGCAAGAGATTGCGATGCGGAACCGTGTTCCAATCGTTTACCTGGTTGATTCCGCGGGCGTGAACCTGCCGCTGCAGGACGGCATCTTTCCCGGGCAGTACGGGGCCGCGCGGATTTTCTACTACAATTCGCTGATGCGAAGAAGGCTGCATGTCCCGCAGATTTCCGCGGTGATGGGACCGTGCATCGCGGGCGGGGCGTACCTGCCGGCGCTGAGCGACGTGATCATTATGGTGGAGAATGCCAGTTTTATGGGACTGGGGGGACCGAACCTGGTTAAAGGCGCGGTGGGACAGGTGACCGATGCGGAGACGCTGGGCGGAGCGAAGATGCATACGTCAGTAAGCGGCGTGGCGCATTATCGGGCGGCCGACGATGGCGCATGTATCGAAATGATCCGGCAGCAGTTCCGGCAAATGCCCGCTCCAGCGGCGCAGCCGAAGGGCGTCGCGCCACGACTGGATGCAGAAGGCCTCTACGATGTCATGCCGGCCGACCACCGGCTGCCGTATCACATAGAGGACCTGCTGGGGCGTCTTTTGGATGCCGGCGATTTTCTGGAGTTCCAGCCTGAATATGCACCTGAATTCGCATGCGCGACCGCGAAGCTGGATGGGCGGACGATTGGCGTGATTGCAAACCGGCGCGGTTTTCTGAAGACGCACGCCGGACCGCGCGTCGGAGGGATTGTCTATACGGAATCGGCGCGCAAGGTAGCCTATTTTGTAGAGAACGCGGAACGGCGGCGACTGCCGCTGTTGTATGTGCAGGACGTTTCCGGTTTCATGGTTGGTGTGGAAGCGGAGGCCGCGGGGATTATTCGCGCCGGGGCGGAGATGGTGGAGACAATGGCCTGCGCCACCGTGCCCAAAATTGTCCTGACGGTGAATCACGCCAGCGGGGCGGGCTATTACGCAATGGCGGGACAAGGCTTCGATCCGAACTTTACGTTTAGCTGGCCAACGGCGCGGATCGGGGTGATGGAGGGCGATTCCGCCGTGCAGGCCATCTACGGTCCCGAATTAGAGAAATTAAAAAAAGCAAACCGGCCGGTGCCGGAAGAAGTTGCAGCGAAAATCGAGCAGACGCGGGCGGATTATGAGCGCTGGCTGGATGCTCGCTATGCCGCGGCGCGCGGGCATTGTGATGCCATAATCGATCCAATTGAAACCAGGCGGGTGCTGAGTGCTGGGTTTGCGGTTGCCTGTGCCAATCCGAGAATGGAACACCTGCCGCTGGAATTGCTCGATTTGAATCCGGGGGCTGCCCATGAACCTGCTGAGTAGTTACAACCACCGCGTGCTGCATTTGACCCTCAACCGGCAGGAGAAGCGCAACGCGCTGGACGCCGCAATGTGTTCGGGAATTGTGAACGCGGTCAGGGATGCAGAAAAGCGCGCCGATGTTGGATGCATCCTGATTAGCGGCCACGGCAGCGTGTTCTGCGCAGGGATGGATCTGGACGAGGCGGTGGGGCCGAATGCAGCGCAGTTGTCGGCGATACACGACGCGTTATTTACGATCGGCGCGACTTCGCTTAAGCCGATCGTAATCTGTGTGTGCGGAGCCGCTTTGGGCGGCGGCCTGGGGTTGGTGGCGCAGGGGCACGTGGTAGTGGCGGCAGAAGGCGCGGCTTTTGCTCTAACGGAGATCCGGGTAGGCTTATGGCCATTTTTGGTGTATCGGTCTGTGGAAGCGGCGCTAGGTCCGCGGCGAACACTTCAATTGAGCCTGACAGGGCACGTCTTTCACGCTCAGGCCGCGCTCGAATGGGGTCTGATTCACCAGGTATGTCCGGGCGCCGAAACGCTGGAACGGGCCAAGGGTCTTGCACGCGAAATTGCAAAGGCCAGTCCGCTGGCGATTTCGACGGGTATGCGCTATGTGCGCGATTCGCGGGGCAGGGCATCGCAGGAAGCGGGCGAACTTGCTGCTGCGCTTCGCGACGAACTGATGCAGAGCGAGGACTTCAAAGAGGGAGTGGCGGCTTTCAAGCACAAGCGCGAGCCGCGCTGGCCCAGCAGTAGTGAAACTAACCGATAAGTCTGTTGCTGCTGCGCTCGCAATGTGCGGCAGTATTGTATTCGCGCAAGCGGGGTCGAAAAGTCCGCCGGTTTTCTACAAAGACGTGCTGCCCATTCTTCAGGCACACTGCCAGACCTGCCACCGGCAGGGCGAGATGGCGCCGATGCCGCTGGAAACGTACCAGCAGGCAAGGCATTACGCACGCGCGATTGGCGAAGCCGCGAAGACACGCGTGATGCCGCCCTGGTTCGCGGACCCCTGCTGCGGCCGGTTTTCAAACGATCCGTCATTGACGCAGGATCAGATTGCGACCCTAGCCGCTTGGGCAGACGGCCACGCGCCGAAAGGCGATCCGCGCGATGCGCCCCCGCCGGTTCATTGGACCGAAGGCTGGAATATCGACCGGCCGGACGTGGTGTTGCAGATGCCGGTCGCAAAGACGATTCCGGCGTCGGGTGATGTGCCGTATCAATACATCATCATTCCAACCCACTTCAAGAAGGACCGCTGGGTTCGGAGGTCGGAGATTCGCCCCAGTAATCGGATGGTGGTTCATCATGCGGTCGCCTACGTTCGCGATCCGAAATCAGGATGGCTGCGCGGCGCGCCTGTTGGGGTACCTTTCAGTGCGGATGACCTGCCGGCGGGAAAGCTGCGGCGCGATGCGATGTGGACCACAAGCGACATTCTGCTGGTGTATGCGCCTGGCAGCATGCCCGACCAGTGGCCGCAAGGTTTCGCCAAACTGGTGCCAGCCGGTTCCGATATTGTTCTGCAGATGCATTACACGGCGCACGGACACGCGACACAGGACCGCACCAGCGTTGGCCTGGTTTTTTCGAACCAACCGCCCAGGAAGCGAGTGCTGACGCTGCAGCTCACGAATGATCGCTTTTTGATTCCGCCCGGCGATCCGGATCATCGGGTAGAAGTTCATGGAACGCTGCCAAATGACGCTCTGCTGCTGAGCTTTTTCCCACACATGCACCTGCGCGGAAAAACGTTCGAGTACAACATTGTGGAGCCAGGCGGCGAAGTGCGCACACTGCTGCGAATTCCGCATTACAACTTTTATTGGCAGCTTAGCTATCGGCTGGCGGAGCCCATGCCGCTGAAAGCCGGGACCATTCTGCAGGCGGTTGCGACGTTCGATAATTCAAAAAACAATCCGCACAATCCTGATCCTGACTCCGCGGTGACGTGGGGTGAGCAGACCTGGGCGGAGATGATGGTGGGGTTTTTCGATCTGGCGGTAGATCCGTCGGTAGATAAGCAGGAATTTTTTGTCAGAAAATGACGGAGAGCCGCGGCCCTCATTTCCTCCGCTAACGGGTGCCCAACCCCCACACTAGTGTCCAGCGGCGGGATCGCCTGTCGGCGGTGGGGCATGATCCGCGGCAGCGGGACGCCCTAGCGACTCCGTCAGGAGCGGCTTTAATGCGTCGGCCCAGACCTGGTATCCTCTGACGGTCGGATGAAGCTTATCCCCTGCGTTCATCATCCCCTCGAACAGCCTTCCATCGCTATCCGCGAGTTTGTCGTTGATGTTCAGATATCTAAGCTTTTGATCGTCTGCGAGCTTAGACAAATTGGTATTGATACTGTCGATGATGGGGATCAGCGCCATATTGTCATTTCTTGGGAAGATCCCCATGACTATGATCGTCGCTGCGGGAGCCTTCGCCTGAATCACATGCAGAATCGCCCGAAGACCGCGCGTTACGTCTTCTGCCGCCGTGTACGCGTCTACTGAGATGGATCGATTGCCAAGGTTGTTTGTGCCCGCCAGCAGAACGACGACTTTGGGATTGACCCCGTCCAACTCGCCGTTCTCTAAGCGCCAGAGGATATTCTGCGTTTGATCACCTCCCCACCCGAAATCGGCTGCGTTCCAGCCCCAGAAATTTTGTTTCCAATTGGCAAGCAGATTGGGGTAGTCGGTCGCGCCCCATCGCCGTGTAATGGAGTCGCCCTCGAAATAAACGTCAATGCCGCCCTGTTTCGCTTTCCTGAGCAGTTGGGAATGAGCAACCAGAGAATTTGCGTCCGTTCGGAAAACCGGCTCGTCGGCCGGAAGGTCCCAAGTAATCGCGCGATAGTCGAGGAATTTGTCCGCCCACGGAATAAAGTACTTCCAGTTTGGGGCATCGGTGTGTCCGGCGTCATGCTGCCGCCATGCCAACTGGCCGCTAAGCAGCCCCGTATTGACCGGTGGCATCTTCGCCTTGTGATAATCCTCATTCACTCCCAGGCCCCTCGCACCCAATAGCCGAAAAACAGCGCCCGCGGCGACTGTCGCCATGAAGCTGCCATGCTGGTCCAGCCATTTCGCGTCCCCCATCTCGGGAACTCCGTAACTGATGAACGTCGGGCAGGGCGCGCACAGCGCAATCAGTTCGTTGGAGTCTACTGGCAAGTTGCTGGCGTTCATACTTCCGAACGACGCTTGTGCGGCTCCATACTTCAAAAAGTTGCCTGCCATCCAGTGGTATTCGCCAGAGCCCGTAAGATTCTCCACCACTTCACCGAAATTGCGACGGTACGGTTTGGCGCCGCCCTCACCAGAGGAGCCCACCAGAGCGACAGCGAACCGAGTATCAAATGCCATAGCGACAAGCGCGGCCTTCCCGTAACGAGAGACTCCTTCGATGCCAACGCGCTTGGCATCCACGCTCCGGTCGGTCTCCAGATAGTCGAGCGCGCGCGATGCACCCCAGGCCCAGGCCCGCAGCGCGCCCCAGTCATCGGGCTTTCTAGGTTGACCTTTATTGGTAAGGCCAATAATCCCTTTCGTCAGACCTGCGCCATTATCCGCTTGAATGCTGCTGGTATCGAGCAGCGCGTAGCCCCACCCGCCCGCAATGAGTTGTTCCGTCGCAGGCGGATCGGTCCCCAGCATCTTCTTGAACTCCGGATGGCTTGCGATAAATTTGCGAATAGCCGCGCTGCTGAACATGATCATTACGGGCACCGGGCCTTTCGCATTGCCTGGGGTCGTCAGCGTCATCGCGATGTCAACCTTGATTGAGGGGTCCGCCGAGTTGTCCACGTGCCCCACCAACTCCTTTTCAACAACTGGAAAAACGCCTGTTTTCGAAGCAGTTGCACTCTTCACCGTCCAGGTCACTTTCGGCACATTGGCCGGTATGCGGCCCAGCACCTCGCGCTCGAAGTCTTCGACAATCTCCGGGCGCCGCTGGCTCCACCACTGCTCGGCCGAGGTGACCTTTTGCCCATTCTTCAACGTGAGCGCGTCGGGCAAATCTCCGTATACATTGGCGTTTGCTTCATCATAGTTGGCGTGATTGGGGTCTTTTTCATTGCCGCTCGGACCAGCACGGAGCGCTTTGATACCCAATTGATCCATCATGTTCTGATGGTCTTGTTCGGCTGTCCAGTTCACGGGCGGCGATTCCTGCCCGGCGGCTAGTTGGGAGATGAAAATTGCCAAGGCGCCGAACGCGGCAACCCTCGAAACTCGTCGTTTCGTACGTGTGGCCAAAATCATTTGAACTCTCGAACAGAGATGTTAACAGGACAAAGGCGGCAGGATTGCGATACCCACCAAAATCGACTCTCGTCTAGCCTGAAATAGAGGACGAATCAAAACGAAATGCAAAAAAGGAAATTGGGAAAGAGCGGACTCGAAGTCTCAGCGATTGGACTGGGCTGTATGGGACTGAGCTTTGGTTATGGCCCCGCAACTGAGAAGGAGCAGGCAATCACGCTGATCCGGTCGGCATTCGATCGTGGCGTGACATTCTTTGATACCGCCGAAGCTTATGGTCCGTTCAACAACGAAGAACTGCTTGGCGAGGCACTTGCGCCTTTCCGTGAACAGGTGGCGATCGCAACCAAGTTCGGCTTCGAAAACGGGAAGCCACAAGCTGGCATGAACAGCCGCCCGGAGCGCATCAGGGAGGTCGCTGCCGCGGCGCTGAAGCGGCTGAAGACCGATGTCATTGATCTGTTCTATCAGCACCGGGTCGATCCGAACGTGCCCATTGAAGACGTGGCCGGCACGGTAAAAGATTTGATTCAACAGGGCAAGGTTAAGCACTTCGGCCTCTCCGAAGCAGGCGTGCAGACCATCCGTCGTGCGCACGCCGTTCAGCCTGTTACTGCTCTCCAAAGCGAATATTCGCTGTGGTGGCGGGAGCCGGAGCAGGAGGTTTTGCCGGCGCTCGAAGAACTCGGGATCGGCTTTGTCCCCTTCAGTCCTCTTGGTAAGGGCTTCCTTACGGGCGCTATCACCGAGAACACGAACTTCGACAGCACCGATTTCCGCAACATCGTGCCGCGCTTTACGCCAGAAGCGCGGAAGGCCAATCAGGCTGTGGTCGATTTGCTCGGCAAGATCGCCGTGCGCAAGAATGCCACGCCTGCTCAGATCGCTCTCGCCTGGCTGCTGGCTCAGAAGCCGTGGATTGTTCCAATCCCCGGAACCACGAAGCTGCATCGGCTTGAAGAGAATATCGGAGCGGCTGAGGTCAACCTGAGTACCGATGATCTCCGCGAAATCAACAGCGCCGTCTCCAAGATCACGGTGCAAGGCGCCCGGTACCCTGCCCATTTGCAGCAGCTAGTCGGTCGTTAACCAGCAATAGCTTACAGGAACAAAATTCATGTACAACGCGAAAGCTTATTCCGCGGCGAGTGCGACGTCGCCGCTTGCTCCTACGACCATCCCGCGGCGTGATCGAACCGAACACGACGTGCAGATCGAAATCCTTTTTTGCGGCATCTGCCACTCCGACCTCCATTCGGTCCGCAACGAATGGAGCGAGTTCATGCCCACTAACTACCCCATTGTGCCCGGCCATGAGATCGTCGGTCGTGTTATTGGCGTCGGCTCGGCAGTGACCAGGTTCAAGCCGGGCGACCTCGCCGCCATCGGTTGTCTCGTCGACTCTGACCGCACCTGCCCGAGGTGCAAAGCAGGGCTTGAGAATTTCTGCCCGAATCTAATCCTTACCTTCAACTCCCCGGACAAGCATCTTGGGGGTGTCACGTACGGCGGCTACTCCGATAGCATCGTTGTCGATGAGCACTTCGTTCTCCGGGTGCCGTCCAACCTGGATGTCGCCGGGGCTGCACCGCTGCTTTGCGCCGGAATCACAACGTACTCGCCCATGCGCCACTGGGGCGTCACCAGGGGCAAAAAGGTTGGCGTGGTTGGACTCGGCGGGCTGGGTCACATGGCCGTAAAGTTTGGCCATGCGCTCGGAGCCCATGTTGTGGTCTTCACCACTTCGCCCGGCAAGAAGGAGGACGCGCTTCGCCTCGGCGCAGACGAAGTCGTTCTTTCCCGCAATGCGGACGAGATGAAAAAGCACGCCTTCAGCTTCGATTTCATCCTCGATGCGGTATCGGCCGATCACGACATCAACGCCTATATCAACCTGCTCGCCGTCGACGGCACTGTTGCCATTGTCGGCGCTCCCCCGAAGCCACTGGGCATCTCGGCATTCGGCCTCATCGTTGGACGCCGCAGCGTCTCCGGTTCGATGATCGGTGGCATTCCCGAGACTCAGGAGATGCTTGACTTTTGCGGACACCATAACATCACCGCGGACGTCGAGGTCATTCCGATCCAGAAGGTCAACGAAGCCTACGAGAGGCTGCTTAAGTCCGATGTGAAGTATCGGTTTTCAATCGATATGTCCTCGCTCAAATCGGAGTAGAACGATCAGTCAGTGCCCGACGAAGTGACCGGTCGGCCGTTCACTTCGTCTGAGAATCGGACCGTAGTGAAGCACTCAGGCCGGTGCGTGTCGTACACGCCATGCGGGGTCCAGACCCAAGCAGGGTGCGGCTGGATTTCCGTACCGGCCGACTTCATCTTTTGGAACCGTCCAAAAAACATTTGCCACACGTCGCCGTGCCGCGGCGGTAGTGACCTATTGTTTGCCAGAGGCGTCATTCCTGCCCAGGGTATCGCCAACTCCACTGTCCAGCCTCGGTCCACGACGGAGTCGTCGTTGATACACCCGTCCACATGAACAGCGCATCGCAAACCAGGAAGGTCCCAGTCAAGGAACGCCCACCTCGGGCCTCGCGGGTGTGTCCCCCGCCAGAACGTTTCCGCGTCCCGATCGTTATTCCCGGCAAAGGAGAGTACGTTGCGACGGGCGAGATCCCACTCGCTGGCATCGAACTTACCGAACGCATCCTTCCAAACAAAAAATACTTCGTATATGGTTCCGAATGCATTGACCTCAAACTCGTAATAGCAGTCACCGCCATCAATGAATAGTTCGAGATCGTTCTCCAGGAATATCAGGGAATCGCGTTCGGTCAGGTTAGCTCTCACGAACGGCTCCTCCGCCCAGAACCCCACATACAAGAATTCGTCATCCCACAGCGCTGCTGCACGGGTATCGTAGAAACCGGGCTCGCCGGACACCATGTCGACAAATCGCGGCGACTTCTCAGCCGTGTGCCAGACGGGGTGATCGAGCTTGCCGTTCAGGGTGGGCTTGGATGCCGCTCGGCAACAGATGTACTCCGTATTCACGGCAGAATTCTATCAACTGATTACAACCCGCGAGTGATCGCCTTCGCTGTCCAGCAACTGAGGAGAAGTCTCACAGCCTCTCAAGTACTGGCTCTACTAGGGGTCGTTGTGGCGGCTGCAGCGTTGTACGCTGGAGCAACCATGAGTGCGACGGCTTCGATTGAGAGCGGGACCGAACATTCCCGAACGGAACTGACGCGGCGTTTGTCCCTCGGCGATTCGATCTCCATTGTTGTTGGAATGATGATCGGCGGCGGCATCTTTCTTGTTCCCAACCTGGTGGCGCGCAGTGTGCTTTCGATGCCCATGATCTTGGGCGTATGGATCTTCGCGGGCGCAGTGTCAGTCATCGGCGCGCTGGCGTGTGCTGAATTGGGCGCTGCACTTCCTGTTACGGGCGGCCAATACGTGTTCCTGCGGGAAGCCTACGGACCGGGCGCCGCGTTTCTCTGTGGCTGGTCGATGTTCACAGTCGCGCGCACCGCACAAGTGGCCTGGCTGGCAGTTGTGCTTTCCATTTACGTCGGGTACTTCGTACCGCTAGGGTATATTGCCTCAAAGCTACTGAGCCTCGGAGTGCTGGCAACCTTCACTTGGGTAAACTACCGGGGTGTGAGACTCGGCGCAATTGTTCAGAACAGCTTCACTATCACAAAAGTGCTGGGCATCCTGATTATCATTGCGGGTGCGCTACTGCTGGGCGGGAACGCGGCATCCAGTGCTGGTGCGCACATACTTCACAGCACCTCAATCAGCGCTTTCGGAGTAGCACTCATTGCATGCTTGATGGGTTATGACGGTTGGGTGCAATTGAGCTTCGTCGCAGGCGAGATCCGAAATCCAAAACGCAACGTGCTGCGCGCGCTGACTATTGGCACTTTGGCGGTAACAGCTATTTATCTGCTCGCGAATATCGCCTACTTGCGTGTCTTATCGATTCCGGAGATTGCGGCCAGCGAACATGTGGGCGCGGATGCCGCGGCACGAGTCTTTGGCACGGTGGGCGGTACGGTGATCTCGCTGCTAATCATCATTTCGGTTTTGGGGACTCTGAACGGCTGTTTTCTGACGAGCCCGCGGGTTTATTTCGCGCAAGCCGCGGACGGGCTCTTCTTCCGGAGATTCGCCGATGTCCATCCGGTTCACGGCACGCCAGGTTTCGCCATTGTCGCGCAGGCAGTTTGGTCGGCAGTGCTGCTCCTCACTGGTTCTTACGAATCGCTAATCGATTACTCGTTATTCGGCCTCTGGATCTTCTACGGCCTGATGATTGCGGCCGTAATGGTGCTACGGCGTCGACAGCCCGATCTGTCCCGGCCATACCGAATGTGGGGTTATCCCTTGACACCGATGCTGTTTCTGGTCATCACACTCTGGTTTCTGGTCAACATGCTAATGACGCGTCCGGGAGCTTCGGTCGCGGGGCTCGGCCTGATTTTGACGGGCATACCGGCGTATTTCCTCTGGCGCCAATACGGGCAAAGCGCTGCGTTACGGAAAGAAGCGCCGTCCGAGGCTTAGTTTGGGCAAGTAAATACCTGCGCGAAACGCGGACTGAAGCGGAGTTATGGGGACTATCAGCGCACGCTATTTCACCGATGGGCTGTCGTCCGCTTTCAGATCGCCCAGCGCGTACTGGATTCCGGCTCGAATGTGCTCAAGCATCGGGGTCATTGCATATACCCGGTCGTCATGGCCATGCCCTTCATAGAACACGCGTCCATCTCCTTCGCGCCGGATGTAGCTCAATGCGTAATCGCCATCGGTGCGCGGATTCACTTCCTTCGCTTTGTCTTCGGGGCTCATCTTCTGGTAATCGATACTAGTCAGCACATGTACGTTTCTGCGTGAGAAGGATTCCTGCGCAAACGTATAGGTCTCGTCGCGAATCTCGAACTCCTTGCCGTGGAACATCGCCGTCAGGGGGCTGTTCGGATCGTCGATCTTGACGTAGATGAGTTGCGGATCTGGCCAGTGAAATTTGAAATACCCGCCGATCAGCTTGTTGAACTCGGGCCACTGCAGCACCGGTTTCGGTTCACCGCCTCCGCGCGGGCCGGTGGACGGCAGCAACGAATTGAAATGGGCCACAAAATCGGCCTTGCTGATTTTCCCAGTTTTATCGGTGTCCAGCTTCTGGAACCAATCGCCCGCCATTGCGGTCCACTGCTGGCGGCTAACCGTACCGTCAGGGTCCTTGCCCGCTTCGGCGACGAACTGAGCGGCCAGCCTCTCGGCGATGAAACCAGGCGGCGGAGTGCCCCCATTCGCAGCGGCGAGAGCGGCCAGGCAATCCGTGTGGTACGCGTCCGTAGCCGCGTGTATAGCCGCGATGCCCTTTCCGCCTCGGACGAAATTGATGAACGCCGCGCGCCGGGCAGCGGTGACCGCCGGATCTTTATCGTCGAGGAAACAGCCGGTCGTACTATCCAGGAAAATCGCGTCGTACTGCTTGAGGTTCTCCGTGCTAATGTCCGCCGGATCATAACTGACTGTGGTGGCCCACAACCCGCCCTGCTTCCCCAGAGCTTCGACCGTCTTCGCCGCGAGCGGGATGGAGGCATGTACGAATCCGCCTGGTCCCGTATGCGCAAACACCAGCACTTTGCGCGCCCGCAGCGGCTTCGCGCCCGGTGTGGTGGGCAAGGCTGCCGTCATTGCGTCGATGGCGGCTTGCGGCGCGGTCATGGGAGTCGAGTTGCCCGCGATGTTAAACGTGTTCCCCTGTCCCGGTTTGGCGGGTGGCGGAGGAGGAAACAGCGTGCTCAACCCGGTTGCAATCTGATCGCGCGTCAGCGTTCCGCTCCTGGTGGTGTTCCAAGCAGTAAACCATGAGTTGAACTTCGACTCGATCTCGCTGCGAGTTAAGTTCCCGTCCCCATTCGCATCCAGAGCGACAAACAAGGTACGGGCAATGCGCCCACCGCCTGGCCCCTGTGCCCCCAAACTTGCGGTACCGATCGCCAGCACCAGGCCCGCTCCGGCCCAGCCGTATTTCGTTGTAATAGATTTAATTCGTCCCATACACTCGATGTCGATACAAAGTGTATCGCGACTGTAATCTGCGCCGATGTCGATAAGGGGAGATGGTGGAACTACGCGCCTGTATCGAATTGTTCTTGGAGGAGAGCCTCAACTAGCTCGAATACGACGGAGCACTTGCGATTCCCTGGGATAGGCTTCGGTCAGGAGTAAGGCGCTGGGAGGCCTTTCTAAAGGAAAATCGTGAGGTTCTCCGCTGGTCTCACAATCGTGCGCCAGCACAGCCGCAGGTTCGCTTATAACCGACGCGAAATGTGAGACATGATCAAACCGAGCGCACTTGCCCCTAAGGTTTGGACGAGCGTCGGGTGTTGTGCGTAAAAACTGCTCACAGTATCGACGATCGAAGGATCGTTTTTCTCCGCCTGCTCAGCCAGTTGATGAACTGCTTCGGGCGGGACTTGTTGGGCCTGTTCGGCAGTCACTTTCGAACCGCCTCCTAACAGCCCTCCGACTATGTCCGATGCTGCGCCCGACCCGACGGAGCCTAACAGGTGATTGAGAAGGCCTGCCTGCTGCTCGCCATTCGAATTGCTGAATAGCTTGCTGACCATCTGAGCAAAAGGAGGTGTTTGGCTCGAACGAAAGGCGTCCGCCAATCCGGTTGCCAGATGTTCCTGCGGAGCCGCCTGCGACACTTGTGCAAAGTCTTGTTGTACATTCCCGGTGTGCGAGGCCCCCGGGGTCGCATATTGCTGCAGGAGTCCCATCAAGTTTGAAAACGACATAGTCTGTCCTTAATACCGTCACTCTTCTTGCTGAACCCAGCACTATAGGGACGTCCCTCAAGAAAAACAGCTTCGATGATTCTCACAGGAGCAGCATCGCCGAGTCGCAACTATTTCGAAAGGGTCGCATCCATTTGGCGGGAGCAAAACACGGATGGACCGACTGGAAGAACTTAAGAAGAAGTATCAGGGAGCGCTTACCACAATCCAGCAGAAGGGTGTTCGACTTACGCATTTGCATGTGCAAGACAATAAGTTGTTTATCCAAGGCGCGGCGCCTTCCGAAGAAGCGAAGGATGAGGTTTGGAACCAGATTAAGGCCGCTGATTCAACCTATAGCGATCTTACGTGTGATTTGACTGTCGATCCGAATCTTGCGCCTGCGCAGGCCCAGGCTGCGGCCGCTTCAATCAGCGGCACTTCGACCGCTCGCACTTACACAGTCCAACCGGGCGACACGCTGTCTAAGATTGCTAAAGAAATGTATGGCAACCCGAATAGCTACTCAAAGATTTTTGAAGCCAATCGCGACAAACTCGAAAGCCCGGATAAAATCCGCCCTGGTCAGCAGTTGACGATTCCATCCTAAATTAGGCCGTCCTTTTCTCGCCGAACAGCGTATCGCCGCAGATTCTGCTTCCTCACTCAATACATAACAAAACACCAGAGTGTGCGGCCCTCGCCGCAATTACATATTGACGACCCCTCGAGCATAAACGCTCACTACGTAATAACAGCATGGAATGACTGCAAGCCTCAGGAACCTCAGACCACATTCGTTTGCAAAGAGCCGCTATGCAGATCGGCTTGGATAGGAGGCGTGTAAAATGATGGAGCGCATCTTGGGATAAGTACGGGTTGACGGGAGGCGTGTGCGTATTATTATCGTTTCTCCTGGAGGCGTCGGAATGAAGCTCGTAATCCTTTTCCCCGTTCTTGTTGGCTTGCTACCGGTATTCTGACTCGGGCAAGCGTGTCCATTTCCAGTTAACGAAGACGTTACCTGCGGCGGACCGAACAATTGCAAGCAGACGGTAACAATCTCGGTGTGTGCGGGTCCTGCCTATTCGGATTATATGTGCGGCAGCAGTTCTGGCGGCTCGTCATGCTGTGGACAGCAAATGCCGAACGATGTTAGCACCAACAATTCGTGTAGCATAGCCACGGCTCCGTCGGCACGAAGCGAAAAGGTGGCCTCCTGCGTGGAGGTCGCTGCGGCACCGGTTGACAAAGGGAAGGCACTCAATATGGCTACGACCGTGGCGACCTCACCTCTTGACCCCGGTCACAAGATGACCCCAGTCACAAGAAGTCTTCTGGCAAAGACCAAATCCAGATGAGCAACTAGGAAGGGAGGCAATGAGGTTCCGTATCGTGACCTGCATTCCGGCAGTTGCCGCGTTAACGATCGTTCAGGCAGCCAGTGCGCAGACTCTGGTGATGACAGACACCGTGCTTGCACCCGAAGTGGGCTCGAGTTTTGTTATGCCACTGCGCTGCGACTCGCATGGCAATATATTCGTGCGCCCCCCAGTAACTCAAGGCACTCAAAACAGCAGATCACAGCCGCCAATAACGAAGATCAGTGCGGATGGCAAGCGTGTGGCCATCTTTGACTTGTCCGCTGCGGCAGCGGATGGACTTGTGGGTGTTTCTCTGAAGACGTTTTGCAGTCAATTCGGATGGCACGCTCTATGTGTTCGCCACGGTGAAGGGGAACCACCACCCAGCAGTTGTCAAGTTCGATAACGACGGGCATTATTCCGGTTCAACGATACTGGACGTCGAATTGGAGCCTCAGCAGTTAGCTGTATTCGCAGACGGAAGCTTTTTGGCAGCCGGTGTCGTCCTGGCTAAAGCTCCACCGAACGCTGAATTTGCTCCATACTTGGCCATTTTCGACAGAGACGGGCGGCTAGTTAAAACCATAGACGCCCGCACGACAGATCCCGCTCAGGGCGTGGGGGCAGCGATGCCGCGCAAGCTTGCACTTGATATGGCGGCATCGGACGGGTCATACGTCTACCTTGTTAGACAGGGCGCCTCCCCTACCGTTTTCGTCATCTCGCAGGCAGGAGTCGTGGATCGTACCCTGAAGCTGTCGTCCCCTGATCCCGACGCTCATATCACAGGCCTTTGGGTGGCAAACGCCAACCTCTTGGTCGAGTACAGTCGAAGGAATGCCATGCCAAACGGGAACACAGTTTATGACTTGGTGCTGTATAATTCGCAGACGGGCGAGAAGCTGACCGAGTACGCCAAGGGCGCTGATCCGGAGTTGGGAGGTACCTTGGCCTGTACTGACTGGCAGGGCGGCTTTACCTTTCTATCAACAAATCTCGAAGGCACGCCGGTGCTGCTGAGGGCGGCCATCCGATAGGGTGGGCTCGCATGGTTGTTTAAGCGAATGCTTCCCCGAAAGCGCTCACTATCGAAGACCGGCTTGGGTCGGTTCGAGACACGAACTCCTGGCCGCTGGTATAGTCAGCGCCGCTTTTGCGGCCGACCACACGCCCGGATGCCTGCGCCGAGTTTACTGAGTGTTGCTATCGAGACTCCCAATACGTCGGCTGCCTGCGCCGCCTTCGAAAAACCGTTTTTCCACCAGCTTTGCGGCACGCGCGTCCGGCGTTTCTAATCGTTCGAGCTTGATCCACGTCTAGCATGCGTTCCTCGATTCATATTGATTACGCCAGCGCACATGCGAGGCGTACGCCCGCAACCTTATTATCGGTACTGTAGCTCTGGAGCGAAGCATGTCGATAAACCCGCTGACCCGCAGAAAACTCCTGATCCGGGCTATTGCCGCCGGTTCAGCCTCGACGTTTACGGATTGTGCTCAGGAAGGCCGAAGGGCAACGGCAGCACCGAAGAGAGTCATCGTTGTTGGTGCCGGAATTGCCGGCCTTATCTCGGCGTTCGAGCTCACGCAGAACGGACACGATGTGGTAGTGTTCGAAGGCCGCATGCGTCCGGGAGGTCGTATCTATACGCTCCGGGACTCATTTGCTGACAGCCTCTATGCTGAGGCGGGCGCAATCGACTTCGGCAACGCCTATCCGGTCCTCATGCGCTACATAAAGCTTCTCGATCTGCCTGTGGTGCAAGTGCCTACGTCCGCCTACACCATTACATATGCACGTGGTCATCGATATGTCACGCCACAGGGTCGCGAGCCTGAGTGGCCATATGATCTGCCCGCGTCTGAACGCCAGCTTGGCCGGGCTGGGCTCTGGGGAAAGTATGTAGTTTCGGCATACGGCGACATCGGCGATGTCTCATCAGCTGCATGGCCGCAAACGGTCCAGCGCGAGGTCGACAGACAGACACTGAACGACTTCGCTTCACATCGCGGGCTATCAAAAGAAGGGATCGAGCTTCTGCGCTTTACGGGGTCTGGAGACGACTACGACCACGTATCCGCCTTGCAGACTCTCACGACCGAAGCATTCTATGCCAAAAACCAGGAATGGCTGCGGCTGAGAGGCGGCAACGACCAACTGCCGAAGGCACTTGCCGCTAAGCTCGGCTCTCGCCTTCGGTACGGCGCCAAGGTCGTTCGTGTATCGCAGGATTCCAAGAAGGTTTTGGTTTCAGCTTCCAGCGGCGCAGGACTAGAGCAGGTCGAAGCGGATCATGTAGTCGTGACGGTGCCGTTTTCTGTGCTGCGTAATTGCGAACTGGATTCCACCATATCGGCAAGGAAGAGAATGGCGATTCAACGAATGCGCTATGAATCGATCGTCCGCGTGTACGTACAGTGTCGGACGCGCTTCTGGCGCCAGCATGACACGACCGGTGCCGCCCTGTCCGATCTTCCTTTCTGTCCAGTGCTTGACCACACTGTCACCCAAAGCGGGACGCGCGGCATCCTCGAAGCGCAAATCGAGCACGAGAAGGCGCGACAGTTGGGGAGAATGCCTGCGGACGAACGTGTCCGCTGGGCTTTGAACCTGATGAAGAAGATCCACCCAGGATTGACGGCAAACTTCGAAGGTGGAACGTCATTCTCCTGGGACGATGATCCTTTCGCCCTGGGCTCATGGGCCTATTACGCGCCCGGAGAAATGACGGCGATGTACCCGGACGTGAGCAAACCGGAGGGACGCATCCACTTCGCTGGGGAACATACGTCTGCGATGATGGGAACTCTTGAGGGTGCCGCCGAATCCGGAGTTCGTGCTGCTCATGAGGTCGCCTCTGCAGCCTCCTGAATCGTCACACGCAGAGGGCCTAAGCGTCTGACCTCGCTCTTTGCTCCGTTGAAATGCCGGCGTTGCAGATTCAGCAGCCGTATGCCGTCCGTTTGCATCGTTTCCGGATGATGGGCTATCTGGAGGTTGGCCATTCCAGCCTGCCGTTCGGCCAATGACGGGTGGCCGACAATCCTGGAACAATACACAACTTAAAGAGTAGGCCGTCACGAGCTATGCAGCGAGCAAGTTCTGTCTCCCGCCATGCCGCAAGAACGAATGTTGTCTAAGCCGGTTCTCGCTATCTCACTTTGGGGTCCGGTAGCATATACCAAATACGGGACATCGATGCCGAAGAAGAATCGCCCAAAGGGATGGTGAAGCGTATGGGTAGGCCACATCGCCTAGCGCATTCTCTGGAGATCTTTCGCCCGGGCCCGGCAAGGTTGTCTTTGATCGAGGAATTTCGAAGCAAGGATCCGGGCGATGATTTGACGGGACTGGGTGTTTTCTGGTGGGAACAGGCTTCGTCGGGAATCCACGTTGGCGATTATTGTCGGGTTTCGGCACCTGGCAGGGCGATGACTTTGTCCTCACCGATGTTCACCGTGAAATGAAAAGTCGAGCCTATCGCCAAGAAGTTTGGTCCGATTTCACGTCAGACTCATTTACCCAAACCATGTTCCAGGGCGAATCGACAGGCACGATGTGTAAGCTTCTAACCATCAAAGCTCATCGCGTTGGCGCGCCACTTCACTAAGCTACACAGTTACTGGGATCGGTGGCAGCTCAAAAAGCGGCGCTGGTCACCACGTGTTTACGAATGTGAGGGGACCGTTTGCGAGTTGCGCCTGGGTGACGACAGATCTCTATCGGAAGCGGCCCGGCAGGTAAAAGCCGAGCAAGCGGTGAGATGGTTGGGCCGGGCCGCTTCGGACCGAGTCGTAAGAAGGAAGCGGCTGCGCGGCGATTTGGCAACTACGAGTTATGGATTTTGAATGTCGCTATGATCCGGACAACGCTGGTTGACGGCAGAATGCGCGGGGAATTTTGTCGTTGGCTGTTGGAGTAGTCACGGCTGCAGGGTAACCAGGAAGCAGAAAGAGGTACTCGAAGATGCTCGGAAGCGCCGGATGTGGTGGGTGAACACACGTCAAGCGAGGCCCGCCAGAGAGCACGCCGAAGCGATGAAAGTGCAGTATCGTTACGAGCTATCAAGGGCAGCAACGAATTGGTAGACCTCGCATTGAAGTTGAAAAGCAGTCAATCGTTCGATGATCCGCATCGGCGCTTGACAGCGTGGACAGCAGTGGACGGAAGTAACTGAAGTATCTGTATCAGCAAGTGAAGGCAGTGCTTCGAGCAGGTTACGGCATAGCGGCAGAAGCAGACTGCGACGACGATTGGCGAGAAAGCCGAAATAGCGAATACGCGGAAAGCCGGTCGGCAAGACATGTTGGAAGAAGCGGCGCAAGAACTCTTCATGCGTGAGTGTCATCGCGCGCGACTTGCTGTGGTGCGCGTAGTCCTTCCAGCGGAAGGTCACTTCGTGATCGGTGACATTGAGTAGCCGGTGATTGGAAATCGCGACGCGATGCGTGTAGCGGGCCAGGTAATGCAAAACATGCTCCGGTCCGCCAAATGGTGGCTTGGCGTAGATGACCCAGTCCTCGCGAAAAAGTTGGCGCAGGAAAGCGTTGAATGCCTTTGCGTCTGATAACTGCTGGCAAGCTCCAAAGAACTGAAGCTTGTTCTTGCGAAAGAGCCGCTTCAACCCGGCTATGAACTTACCTCGAAATACGCGGCTGAGCACTCGCACGGGCAGGAAAAAACTTTGCCGCGACTGAATCCAGCGACTATGATCTGGCGATAGCCCTCCGCCTGGCACCACACAATGGATATGTGGATGGGGTTGCAGTGTCTGGCCCCAAGTGTGCAAAACGCTTAAGAATCCGATGAGCGCACCGAGGCGCTTTGGGTTGGCGGCTACTTCGAGTAGCGTAGCGGCCGTGACCTCGAACAGGAGAGCGAACAACACTCGCTTGTTCTGCCAGATGAGTGGAACAAGTTGATGCGGCACGCTGAAGACGACGTGATAGTAAGTGACGGGTAGAAGCTCCTGTTGTCGAGCTCGAAGCCACTTATCGCGTGCATTGGCCTGACATTTCGGACAATGGCGGTTGCGGCAAGAGTTATATGAGATGGTCCGATGCTGGCAGCGATCGCACTGATCGAGATGGCCACCAAGCGCCGCTGTACGGCAGCGCGTGATGGCGTTGAAGACCTTGACCTGCTGCCAGGTCAAAGACTTTCGATAGCGATCTAGAAATCGACTGCCGCCCCGCTGAATGACATCGGCCACCTCCCAGGGTGGGCGTGTCATCAATCGTCGTTAGAAAGCCCATCGTCCTTGTAAAAGTCTCGGATCGAGATCTGATCCAGCGGATTAATGGCCGCCTGCAAATGCCGGCGGGACACGTGCAGATAGATCGCCGTATCTTTCAGGCGCTGATGCCCGAGCAATAGCTGAATCGTGCGCAGGTCCGTTCCGGCCTCCAGTAGGTGCGTCGCGAAACTATGTCGTAAGGTATGCGGTCCAATCCGCTTCGTGAGCCCTGCTCGTAGCGCGGCTTCATGGCAGGCATTCCACACGACCTTATCGGAGAGGGGGCGTTCTGGCTGAATCGGTTCCACACGGCTCGGGAACAGATACGTACGAGGCTTGTTCTTACACCACCGCCAATACTCGCGCAAAGCCTCGAGCAACTTCGGTGTGAGGGGCAGATCGCGGTCGCGCGAGCCCTTTCCCTGATGCACATGGATCAGCATGAGCGCCGTATCGATGTCGCTAATCTTTAGGTGGACGGCTTCGGCTCTCCTCAGTCCGGTCGCATAAAGCAACATGAGAATCGTGCGGTGCCGCAGGTTCAGAGCAGCTTCGATGAGCCGGACGACCTCCTCCTGGCTCAAGACAATGGGCAACTTCTTGGGGGCTCTTACCAGGGGCAGGTCGTCAATATCGATGTCGCGCCGTCGCAAGGTCTTCTTGTACAAGAACCGCAGCGCGCCCATACGAAGCGCAACCGTACCGAGCGCTAGCTTTTTCTCGCGGATCATGTATAGCTGAAACTCGCGTACTTCGTCGGCACCCATCACTTCGGGAGATTTGCCAAAGTACCCGGCAAAGTCTTTGATGGCGTGAATGTAACCGCGAATCGTGTCTGGCGTGTAGTTCCGGCGCTGAAGCTCGTCCAGCATCCGTTGACGTAGTGGGGTCACAGAACTCCTCTCTGTGACCACCGACACTACGACAGAGCCGCTACACCTGCTTCAAACCACCACGCAACCGCGTCCGCCGCGCAGCGGCTTAGTTCTGACGGGCAAACCGGAAACAATCCCTCAATACATCACGAAACACCAAAGCGTATCACCCGTGGCCGCGATTACGTATTGACGGCCGTCCAGCATATAAGTCTGCGGCGGATTCGTGACATAGCCGATGCGGGTGTTCCATAGAGGGTTGCCGGTTGCGGCATCGTGCGCGACCAGGCTTCCCGCGCCATCGCCCCCAAAAACAAGTCCACCGGCCGTTGCCAACAGTCCGCCGCCGCCCCCGCCATCGCTGTAGTACGGGTGCCGCCAGGCGATCTTTCCTGTTTTGTAATCGATGGCGGTCAGGAAGGTTCCGCCTGATCCAATCTCCGCCTCTTCCTTACCGCCGAGACCCATGGAACCGCGCGGATCGAGGTCGGTCAGGTAGAACTCGGAGAAAGAGTTGTGCTCGGAGACATACAGCAGTCCTGTGTCCGGCGAGAAGGCTGGCGGCTCCCAATTGATGGTTCCGTCCGAACCCGGGGAAACCAGTGAGCCGCCCACGGTGGCATCTTTTTCAGCGTTGAGCTTCGGTCCACCAAACTTGTTAAGGCCCGTTGCCCAGTTGGTGAACTCGCCCCACTTGCTGGTAACAAGATGTTCCCCGGTGGTGCGGTCGACGGTGAAGTAGTATCCGTTGCGCGTGGCCGTCAGCGCGAGCTTCCTCATTTTGCCGTTGAACATGGCATCGACCAACACGGGAGTTTGGGCCGAATCGTAGTCGTGCATGTCGTGAGGTGAGGTCTGGAAGTACCAGGCCATGTTGCCGGTATCTACATTCACGGCGATCAGAGAGCAAGTGAACAGGTTGTCGCCAGTACCGCGCGTGCCGTTCGTGAAAGCCGGAGTGGGATTTCCCGTGCCAAAAATGTAGAGCTTCGTTTCCGGATCGTATGCGCCCGGAATCCATGTCTGCGCGCCTCCGTGCCTGGCGGCATCGAGGCTGGCCCACGTATCGAGACCGGCATCGCCCTTCTGCATGGGCACGGTATAGTGCTTCCATTGCAAGTCACCGGTTTCGGGATCAAAAGAATCGAGAAAGCCGGGAGCGTCGATATCATCTCCCGTTCCAACCAGAACATGGTTTCCGATTACAACGGGGGCAGGCGTCGAGAAGTAGCCGTCGTCCACATTGGCGATCATCTTGTGCCAACGCTCCCGGCCTGTTTTGGCATCGAGCGAGACAAGATAATCGTCCGGCGTCTCCATGAACAGATAGTTGTTCCACATGCCGAGGCCGCGGTTTCCGATATGCGTGCCGCCCTTCGTTTTCCAGAAGTAATGCCAGAGTTCGTGGCCGTCGCGAGCGTCCACGGCCCAGGCGTTGTCGGGGGTCGTGAAATAAAGCGTGCCATCTACTTCCAGAGCCGACGCTTTGATTGAGCCGCCTCGAATATTGATATCGCCGGGACCTTCGCCTCCAACGATCAACGGGGTTGTGGGCCCGTAACGCCTTCGGCGGCGGCCGTTGCTTTCACCGGTTCCAGGCGTCACCTGTGTCATCCAGGCCAGAGTCAGGTGCTGGACATTGGAACGATTCACCTGCTTCAGCGCACTGTAGCGCTTGCCGGAATAATCGCCGTTGTAAGTCGGCCAGGAACCGGAGAGCGGCTTAAGGATATCGGCCGGATTTAAGCCATTAGCTTGCGCCTGAACAAGAAAGGGCGCAAGCAGCAGCGCGGCGGCAAAAAAAATTTGATTGAGCTTCATTTTAAGGTCACAAGGTACGCGGTTACATCGTGAATATCCTGGTCGCTGTACTGCGACAGCATGTCGCGATGCACCTTGAGCGGATCGTGAATTACGACTTTCGGCGTCTCTCCGTTCCGGCGAAAGGTCCTTTGGGAGCCGTCAGCAAGAGTGAGTGTGACTAAGAACTCATCGATACGGACCAATTTGCCTTCCACTGTTTCTCCGGAAGGCAGCGTGAGGGTGGCCGTCACGGTGCGGGCGCTCGACGCATCGCCTGCCGGGTCCATCTCTTCTTGACGTGTGCCGCCGGCCAGCCAGGCATTTTGCAGTTGCTTAGGATCTGGAACGCGACTCGCGATCTTGCTGAGGTCGCCCGTGGCGGAATGGCAACTGCTGCACTTGGCTGCAAAATAGGCTTTGCCTTCACTTGCATTTCCAACGAGAATGCTTGGCGCTTCCTTGCCGGCAGAAGGCGGCGCGCCCTGGGTCTGAATGGTTTCGATAACGCTGCGCACATAAGCAGCCACAGCGTTGGCGTCTGCATCGCTCAACTCGATGGCCGGCATGCCCATCTTTTGCCGGCTGCCATGAATGATGGGAACGATCAGCTCACCATTGCGATCACTCAGGGCGACTTGCGAGCGCAAAAGGTTGGGGCCTCCCAAATCGCCGCCGCGCAGGTCGGCGCCGTGACAGCCGCGACAGTTAATGCCAAACAGCAATTTGCCGCGCGCGACCATGGCCGGATTCTCCGGGGGACGCTTCTGTCCTGGGACGAACCCGCCTCGGCGCGCGGGCTCATTGGGTGGAGAAGCGTTCTGCGCGCCGGGAGCCTGTGTCCCCGCTGCGGGAGGCGGTGGTGTGGAGGCGGGGGCCTGTGCTGCCGCGCCTGCCGCGGAAGCAAGCATCACGACAAGCAGAGATGCACTTGCGATTTCTAATTTAACCAGAAGTTTAACCTCGCTTGGATACAGAGCGTGCGAATGCGGTTCAACACGTATTGTACGAGGAAGTGCTCCAGGCGCTATGAGACACTGGCGAACTATTCGCCTTCGCCGGGTATATGGTTGCAACCACGCACCCATGCGTTCATCTAAACAAGCGACCGAAGAAAGGACCCGACTCGGCCGATCTGTTACATTGGCGTATCGGTCTTGGTTTGGGCACGCGTTGGCATTCAGGGGCGTCGGCGCGCTAAATAATACATTGAAAAATAAACTGTTGAGTAGTGTAGCCGTTTTGTTTCTGCTTGCTGCCGGCCAAATGTACGCTGCTGAAGCCGACGCGCCGGGTGATCTGCCCGGGTCCTCGAATACCATTATCAACAACTACTTACGCGCTACCCAGAATCGGCTCAATGCGCCGGCAGACGGGGCGGTGGAAATTGAAATCAGCGCCTCCGTTCCGAAACTGAAGAAGGCAGGGCAGCTCCGGGTGCTGCGTCAAATGTCCAGAGTAGGACAGGTTACGTATCGCGTCCTTGGCTTCCAGGGCGACAACACTGTCAAGAACCAGGTGATTGCGCGCTATCTTCAGGCGGAGCAGCAGGGTAAGTCAGATCAGCATCTTTCAATCACGCCGGTAAACTACAAATTCAAGTTTCGTGGGCAGCGGGGGATTATGGGGAAAGATGTGTACGTGTTCCAGCTCTCGCCGCGCCACAAAAGAGTCGGATTGTTCAAGGGCGAAATTTGGCTCGATGCCGGCAACTATCTACCGGTATACGAGAAAGGGCGTCTGGTCAAGAATCCCAGCGTTTTCTTCAAAAGGGTCGATTTTCAGCGCGCATTCGCGATTCGGGATGGCGTTCCGGTACCGGCCCACATGACAAGCACGATACAGACTCGACTGGTCGGCAAGGTTGAGCTCGACGTAAATTACTGCGACCCTGCCTCGAATGTATCCTTCCATGCGGCTGGTTCCGAAGCTGAAACCAGAACCGCCTCGCTTACCTCTCCCAATTGATCCCTAGCCCTTGCCACTGGATGCGGGTATTCCCCTGTGAACCCGAGGTGCTACCCGGTGGCTGGCTATTATTGAGGAGTAGGGCTAAAACAAAGTAATCTAACGGGTAATACCTTACGGGTAAGCTCAAGGGAGTCCATGAGAACGCTTTTTTTGAACCCTCCATCGTTTGAGGGATTTGATGGTGGTGCAGGTTCCCGCTGGCCTGCTGCCCGGGAAATCGAATCGTATTGGTATCCGGTGTGGCTTTGCTACCCGGCGGGAATGCTTCCCGACAGCAAAGTTGTCGACGCTTCTTCTCACAAAATCTCCATCGATCAGACGGTCGCAATGGCCCCTGATTTCGAGTTCCTCGTTCTGTTTACTTCCACTCCCGGTTTTCAAGTGGACGTGAAAATAGCCGAGATGATGAAGGACCTGAATCCAGAGCTCAAAGTTGCCTTTGTCGGTCCTCCGGTCACCATCGAACCGGAGAAGAGTCTGCGCGCCTCGAAGGCGATCGATTTCGTCGTAAAGCGCGAATTTGACTATCAGATCCGCGATTTTGCGATGGGCAAGCCGTTGGAAGAAATTCCCAGCGTCGTTTTCCGCAAGGACGGCGGCTTCCAGCACAATCCCGAAGCGCCGGTTATTGAAGATCTGGACGCTCTTCCGTGGGTTTCGAAGGTCTACAAACGCGACCTGGATTTCCGCCGCTACAATGTCCCGTTTCTGTTGAATCCGTACATCTCGTTCTATACGACACGCGGATGTCCGGCTCAATGTACGTTCTGTCTGTGGCCGCAAACGCACTCGGGCCACCGCTGGCGCTTGCGCTCCTCCGACGACATCGCGAATGAGTGCCGCTACGTGCTTGAGAATTTCCCCGGACTGAAAGAAATCTTCTTCGACGACGATACCTTCAATTACCAGAAGGCGCGCACCATTGAACTCTGCTCCAAGCTCAAGAAGCTGAATTTTACCTGGAGCTGCACCTCCCGCGTCACAACCGACTACGACACGCTGAAAGCGATGAAGGATGCCGGTTGCCGGCTGTTAATTGTTGGCTATGAATCGGGCGACCAGCAGATCCTGAAAAACATCAAAAAGGGCGCCACGATCGACATGGCCCGGCGCTTCACAGCGAATTGCAAGAAGCTGGGCCTGGTCATTCATGGAGATTTCATTGTCGGCCTGCCCGGCGAGACCCGCGAGACCATCCGCAAGAGTATCGATTTCGCCAAGGAACTCAACGTGGAAACGATCCAGGTCTCACTGGGTCATCCATTCCCTGGGACGGAGTTCTACGATCACGTCAAAAAGAACGGTCTCATCACTCTAGACGAAATCATGACCGATGAAGCCGGGCACCAGCTTCCGAACTATCAGTACCCTGGTCTGGATCGCGCCGAGTTGGTGGAGTGGGTAGAGCGTTTTTACGGGGAGTTCTACTTCCGCCCCAAAGTAGCACTGCGGCTGATCCGCAAGGCGATGTTCGACAATTCGGAACGGCGCAGGCTCTACAAGGAGGCTCGCGAATATCTGACTCTGCGCGCCAAGCGGAAGCGGTTCGTGAAGGATCACAAAGAAGAGAAGGAGCGGGCTGCTGTATTGACGACCGGAGATTAATGACAGATCTCGCAGAAGACATTGAAGTAATTTTGGTGGCTCCGTCCCAAGAGCTTAGAGACTCAACGGCTCCGCGAAACTCCAAACTGAAAACTTTTCTGCTGGCGTTCGCCGTGGTTCTATTCAACGCAGTCGGCAATCTCTTCCTGGCTTGGGGCATGAAGCATCTGACCGAAGCAATGGGTTGGAATCCGCTCGGTTACATACGAGCGATTCTGAATCCGTTTGTCGCCAGCGGGGTCGCGCTTCTAATTCTATGGCTGCTGACGCGCATGGCTCTGATGAGCTGGGCCGATCTGAGTTTCGCCCTTCCGCTAACCGGAGTCGGGTATGTGCTCGCAGCGGTTCTGGGAAGACTTTTTCTCAACGAATCCGTGAGTCCGGTGCACTGGGCGGGAATTTTGCTCATCTTTGCCGGCGTGGCAATTGTTGGAACCACCACCCACCAAACGAAGCCCCAGCCGGAGTCAGCAAGATGAAGTGGATGCTGCTGTCCATTATCGTGTGCAGCACGGTTTTAGCCGATCTCCTGCAGAGCTACGAGATGAAGCGCAGCGGCGAACAATCTGTGGGCGTTCGCGGTCTGGCGCGCCTAGTTCGCATGACCCTCAGCCGCCGGTATCTTATATTCGCCATACTTTGTATGGCTTTGTCGTTCTTTGCCTTCATGGCTTTGGTTCAAACCGCGCCGCTCAGCTTTGCTGTGCCCGCTTCGGCGGCCAGCCTGGTGCTTGAGACACTGCTGGCGAAGTTTGTGCTGAATGAAGCTGTCGGCAAACGGCGTACCGCGGGCGCGCTGCTTGTTCTTTGCGGCGTTCTGCTGCTGGCTCGATAACCTTCGATTGCCGCTCTTCTGGCTTGTCTTCCTCCCCGCGAGCGCCTATCAGTTCCTCGCTATTTTGGCTGCGCTCCGGCATTTGCGTCGACGCCGTCTGGAAAAGCGGCGTTCCGCACCGGATGATTATTCCGGTGTCTCGGTCCTGAAGCCTGTACGCGGGCTGGACCCGAATACCCGCGATGCCTTCCTTTCGCAGGTACGGCAGGATTATCCGGATTTCGAAATCCTGTTCGGAGTCCACGAGAAGAACGATCCGGCCGCAGACGAAGTGCTCCGGTTGCAGCGCGAGTTCCCGCAGGCATCGATCCGGCTCATCTCCGGGGCGGCGTCCGCCGCCAACGGCAAGGTTGCTGTTTTGATTGAGCTCGCACATCACGCGCGTTACCCGATTTGGGTGGTAAACGACAGCGATATCGAAGTCACTCCCAGCTATTTGCGTCAGGTGACCGCGCCCCTTGCCGATTCCGAAGTCGGCATCGTTACCTGTTTGTACCGGGCGAAAGCGCATACCGTCGCAGCGGCGTGGGAGTCGTTCGGCATCGCTACCGATTTCATGCCAAGTACGCTGGTTGCGCCATTCCTGGGGGTGCGTGAGTTTGGCTTGGGAGCCACCCTCGCCTTCCGAAGTGCCGATCTGGAGCGGGCGGGTGGATTTGCTGCCATCGCCGATTATTTGGCCGACGACTACCAGCTCGCTAAACGACTCACCGCCCTGGGGAAGCGCGCTCTGCTCTCTACCTATACGGTCGAAACCTCGCTCGGTGAGGCGACATGGCGCGGGGTCTGGCAGCATCAAATCCGCTGGGCGCGCACAATCAGCGCCTCCAAAGGCAAAGGCTACGCAGGGCTGCCCATCACGCACGCAGGCGTCTGGATCCTGATCGCGCTGGCGTGCCGTGCCTGGATTCCGGCGGCGGTACTTGTCTCAGCGCGTATCGTTTCTGCATTCACGACCGCTAGGTTCGTGCTGCATGCCCGGACGGCCGGGTGGTTTTGCTGGCTGGCGCCAGTCTGGGATCTCTACTCTTTCGCGGTCTGGGCCGCGTCCTACGCCGGACGGAAAGTTCGCTGGCGCGACCGCCGCGTGACAATCGATTCGCAAGGCCGAATCCAGCGAATAGTAACCTGTGATAGGAGTCCAAAAGAGTAAATGTTTTCAAGTTTGCGGAGCACTTTGCTCCTTGCTGCGATAGCCGTGCTTCCGGTTGTGCGGGTTGAAGCGCAGGCGATCCCCCCCGCGAGGATTGCCATTGTGAACGCTCAAAAGGCAGTGGCTGACACCCAGGAAATAAAGAAGGCCCAGGCTGACCTGGAGGCCAAGTACCGGCCGCGCCAGCAGGCCATCGAAACCTTGCAGCGCGATCTGCAAAGCATCCAGCAGCAGTTGAGCGCACCCAATATCACGCCCGACCGCGAAGCGCAGCTCAGGCAGAGTGGAACGGAAAAACAAAAGCAACTGCAACGCCTGGGGGAGGATCTACAAAGTGATGTGAACAACGAGCGCCAGGATATTTTGGGACGCGCCGGCCGTCAGATGGCAGACGTCGTCAAGAAAATAGCTGAAACCCGGGGGCTTGACATCGTGATCGACGTAACCAATACCATTTACTACAAGCCCGCGCTGGACATTACAGCCGAGGCCACGGCTGCTTACGATAAGGCATATCCGGTCGGTGCTTCAGCTAGTGCAAGCAAGTAGATTGGGACTCAACAATGGGCGGCTATCTGCAGCAGTACGGAGTTGGCGAAGAACACCGTAATCGCATCATCAAGAGGATCATCCTCGGCTGCATCGCCGCCCTGATCGTTATCTGGATTCTCTATCTTGTCTTTCATAATTATTCCGAGAAGCAGACCGTCAAGCATTTTCTGGCGCAGGTAAACGAGCACAATTACGCTCAGGCGTACAGCGACTGGGGCTGCTCAGTTGCGAAGCCTTGCCCCAATTACGATTACCAGCGGTTTCTCCAGGATTGGGGGCCTGACAAGAAAATCACATCACCCTGGCAAATCGCTTCCGTTGATGGCTGCAAGAGTTTCGTTACGGTGAATGTGAAGGCGGGCGGGGCGGAACTGGAGTCTCTGGGTGTCGAGCGCGGCACGAAGACCATCATGTACGCGCCCGCGCCCGAATGCCAAGAGCCGCAATGGCACTGGAAGGCATTCTTCCATCGCATCTTCGGCGGAAAGTAAGCCGTCATAACTGGCGCCAATGCGCATGACTTTCGCCATGCGCGTGCGAAATGCCGCCGGAACCGGTCCTGCACCCGTCCCAGAAAGCGGAAGCCGGAGTAAACACACCGGCTCACAACCTACCCGTAGGCTTTGACGGCGTGTTCGATGGCCGGCCCGAAGTTGTCCTGGTGTTCCAACGGAAGTTTCACCATTGCCCAGCTCTTGTCCGGATAGTGCAGCGTCGCGAAGATCTTTCCCTTGACCCGAAATCGGGATGTCCCATATGCGAACTCTCCGATACTCCGGGAAATTCGAGCGCGATGCGGCGAAAATCATCGGCGGTCATTCGCGATTGCTCCTCGCTTTCAATAGCTATTTGTTGCGCCGCCGTCAATAAAATCCCGCGCGGTCCCGCTGTGTTACCGTGGCGAAGGCTCAGCCGCAAATCTGTTTTCGGAGATGATCATGACCACTCAGGAAGTTGCGGACACGCGGCGTTAAACTTTGCTCTCAGGGCAAGTTCGAAGACGCCACGTAAGCCCTCTACTCACCCGATATCGTCAGCATGGAAGCGGGCGCGCCTCCCGGACCATCGCACGAATCGAAGGGCCTTCCGCCGTAATGGCCAAGGGCCAATGGTGGACCGCTAACCACGACGTCCACTCGGTAAGTGTCGAAGGTCCGCTCGTGGCGGGTTCGCATTTCGCGGTGGCTTTCAAGATGGACGCGACGTTCAAGCCGAGAAGCAAACGGTTCACAATGGAAGAGGTCGCCGTCTATAAGGTCGCCGACGGCAAGATCATCTACGAAGAATTCTTCTACGACATGTAGACACAGGCATTTGGTGCCGCCCACAATCTGTGTCCGTCTAACATCAAGACCATACCCAACACTCAAGCCAGTTGAGCTTACAACGAATTCGTTAACAAACACCCAACCGTAAGTGGGCCTGGCAGCCGCAGTGTCCCTAATGAGCTGGGTGTGTGCTGTGGGGCAAATGGGCTCGGTCTGACGAGTCATCCGGCGAGAGCGCATGATAGAACGTAAGCTTGGGGGGCCCGTCGCGGGTGCTCCATAGCCGTCAAAAAGCATGCAACTAGTTGCTTACGCAACCAGGCTCAACTGGCTGATCGATGACCTGGCCATGCTGCGCCGTGGAAAAGCACGATTTCTTCTGGCCACGGCGTCTGTGCTGGCAGCGCTTACTATTGCCGTCTGTACCCAACTTATTTTTGGTTCACTGGCGGCGCTCGTCTTTGTCCTCGCCGTCGTCGTCTCGACGTCTCTGTTCGGCCTCGTCGCGGGACTCTGTACGGTCGTATTCGCCGTGCTCGTCCTCGATTTTTTCTACATACCGCCCGTTTTTACGTTGACCCTGGACGCCTCCACTTTGCGCATGGGGCTGGGTCTGTTGGCATTCGCCGGAATCAGCCATCTGGCTAAACAGAAGATCTCAGAGGAAATCCGCAGCAGAAGGGCGCAGATTCAGGGCCTTTTCGACGGCATCGAGGATGGAAAGGTCTATGGCTGGGCTTTTGATCCAAAGCATCCATCGCGACCGGTTTTTTTGTCCGTTTTTGTAAATGGGCAGCCGGTCGCCTGCACTGCCGCAGTGCACTTCCGGCCCGATCTTGCCCAACTCGGCATTCACTCCGGCAATTACGCTTTTTATGCCGATATCGGCTGGGTCTTCCCGGTTGAAACAGAGGCTTTGGTTGACGTACGGCTTCCATCCGGTGAATCCCTCACAGGCGCCCCGCGCACTCTCAGAATCTCGCCGCGCACTCGCCCGCAATGCCCGACCGTGCTCTTCATGCATATCCCGAAGACAGCCGGCACGGCGTTCCGCGAAGCAATCGCTGCCAATTACAGCCATTCCGAAATCGCTTATTTGTATCCGACGCGTCCTGGATTATTGGTCAACGATTTGCGCGCTCTCCCGATTGAGCAGCGCCGTTCCTATCGCATGGTTATTGGGCACTTTCAATACGGAATGCATGACGCCCTGCCGCAACCATGCGAATACATCACTGTCGTTCGCGAGCCAACCGCACGCATCCTATCCCATTACGCTTACTTGCAGCAGGTTCAGCCCGGGCTTGTAAGCGAAAACGGGCGCTTGATACCTCTTGAAGGGATTTTCGAACACAGACTGACGGTGGATTTTGACAATGCACTCGTGCGCTGCTTCAGCGGAGTGGATCAACGCGTCTTTCCCCCTGGGACACTGACACGCGATATATTCGAGCGAGCCGTAAGCAACCTCCGAACTGGTTTCGCCTTCGTTGGACATCAAGAAACTTCTGTCGCTTCTTTTGCGAAGTTACAAGAACGGTTTGGCTGGCATGCTACCCAAAAGCTTGCAACTGTGAATACCGGAAACGCGAACTCCTTTTCGAATATCTCTCCTGGCCTGCTCAAGACAATCAAGCATTACAACCACTGGGATTATCGCTTCTACGAAGAGATCCTGCGCATTTTTCCGCGAACCGGCATTGACAGGCCTTGAGGTACAAACGACGCATCTTTTGTAGCGTGGCGGGCTAGCCATTCGCAACTGCTCCGATTCACTCATCACACGCGCAACAAAAATATTCTCACCATTCCCTTCACCCACTCACAAGGCGCTTTCACCTTCCTCCCGCGTTGCCCCCCGTGAAATTGGACCGTGACCACACGCGAACTCCGTAACCAGCGCCGCGAAGACGAGCGCAAAGCCAAAAAGATCGCCTACAAGCAGGACCGGCTCGCCGCAGCCGCTTTAGCAGCGAATCCGGAGCTCTTGGACGAATTCAGCGCGGAAGAACAGTCGGAGATGATGGCTCTCCGCGCCCGCGTCCACGCTCGCTCCGGTCATGGCCCCACCGGCCCGACCTCTCCGGAAGGCAAAATCATCTCCAGCGGCAACTCCCTCAAGCACGGACTGGCTTCCGGCCGCCTGATCATTCCCGGCGAAGACCCCGCGCAATTCGACGCGCTCCTCCGCGATCTCCTCGCTGAGCACCAGCCCGCCAGTCCCACTGAATCGGTGCTCGTCCGCCAAATGGCCGAATCCTACTGGCTGATGCAGCGCGCGCTCCGGCTGCAAAACGAAGCCTTTACCGAAACCGGCGTCGATGCCCAGAAGCTCGCTCTCTTCCTGCGCTATCAAACCACCCACGAGCGCGCCTTTTATAAAGCCCTCAACTTACTTCTGAAGCTGGCCGCTCGCGAGTTCGTTTCGCAAAAACGCCAGGCACCCCGAAAAGCCCCCGAGTTCGTTTCGCAAAATGGGGGTGGAGCGGCCTTTCAGGCTGCCATGACGGCTTTCCAGCCGGCATTCCCCGGCCCGAAGCCGCCCGAACTCTGCACGCTATAATGACCGTTCCATGCATCGCGGCGCTGTTTTGGCCCTTCTTGCGTTCTCGGCCTTGGCCGGAGGCGCAGTTCAGGCCTTTAGAGCGAACTTCCGGGACATCGCCGGACCATCGGGTCTGACCGGAAAGAACGTTTTCGGGGGAATCGACCGGAAAAACTATATTCTGGAGACCACTGGGAATGGCGTTGCTATTTTCGATTACGATGGCGATGGCCGCAACGACATTTTCATCGCCAACGGAACGCGCCTGGGGTCTGCCACCACTCCGGCGGCTCTCCCCCAGCTCTACCACAACGAAGGCCACGGCCATTTTAAAGATGTCGCGGCGCAGGCCGGGTTCACCAAGGCTGGCTGGGCGCAGGGCGTCTGCGTGGGCGATTACGACAACGACGGCCACCCTGACCTCCTGGTCACCTACTACGGCCACAATGTCCTCTATCGCAATCGTGGCGATGGCACGTTTGAGGACGTAACCGAAAAAGCAAAGCTGCCGGTCACCGGGATTCGCTACGGCTCGGGATGTTCGTTTGTCGATTACGACCGCGACGGCTATCTGGACCTGTTCATCGCGAACTACGTCGATCTCGATTTGAATAGGACGCCGCATCCCGGCTCGGGCGAATTCTGCGTGTGGAAGGGCATTCCTGTCATGTGCGGCCCGCGCGGGCTGCCCCTGGCGCACAACGTCCTGTATCACAACAACCGCGACGGCACGTTCACGGATGTCTCTGAGGCCGCCGGCATCCTTAAGCCAGGTGGACGCTACAGCCTGGGCGTGATCGCCGCTGATTTCGACAACGACGGCTGGCCCGACATCTACGTCGCCTGCGACATGACCCCCAGCCTGCTGTTCCATAATCTGCACAACGGAATCTTCGAAGAGCGCGGCGCCGAGGCCGGGGTCGCGTTTAATTACGACGGCAATCTCCAGGCCGGAATGGGCGTTGCCGTGGCCGATTACGATGGTGATGGCCTGCTCGATATCGCTAAGACAAACTTTTCGGGCGACCTGACCTCGCTCTATCACAACGATGACGGCAAGTTCTTCACCGATGTATCGCGCGAGGCCGGCTTGGGAGCTAGGCAGTTTCTCGGCTGGGGCGTGGCGTTCGTCGACGTGGACGATGATGGCTGGCGCGATCTGGTAGTGGCCAACGGGCACGTCTATCCGGAGGTCGAAGGCAAGCAACTGGGCGATCGCTATCTGCAGCCCACGATTCTGTACCAGAACCTCGCGAATGGAAAATTTAAGGACGTAAGTGCCGAAGCTGGGCCTGCCTTTCAGGTCCCACGTCCCGCGCGCGGTCTTGCGGTGGGAGATGTAGATGGGGACGGACGTCCGGAGATCGTCCTGGTCAACATGAACGCCTACCCCAGCCTGCTGAAGAACGATGGCCCGCACGGGCATTACTTGAACCTCGCGCTGACCGGGACGAAATCGAACCGCAGCGCAATCGGTGCGCGCGCCATTGTGACCGCCGGTGGGCGCAAAATGGTCGATGAAGTGATGAGCGGTGGCAGCTACTACTCCCAAAATTCGTTCACGCTGCATTTCGGCCTGGGGCAGTGCACGGAAGTGCAGGACGTAGAGATTCGCTGGCCCAGCGGGACCATCCAGCACACCGGAAAGCTTAGCGCCGACCAGACATTGAAGGTCACCGAGAAGCAGTGAAGCGCCGCGAGTTTCTCAAAAGTGCCGCTGCGATTCCCGCACTGACCTGCTTGCGTTCGACTCCCGCTTTTGCGGAAGAGGCCCGGCACAAACCGCCCTACCTTGCGCTGAAAAAATTCATCCCGCCCGGTAGCGACGAGTTCGTTTGGGAAAAAACCGCTTTCGAAATCCGCGCGTCCCTCGAAAAGGCGCTTCTATCGATGGAACTGCCGGATGCGACCGGAATATCGCCTCTCCCAACCGGCTATCGCTCCATCGCCCCCGACGTTCAGGAAGCCGTTTTCGAATCGACTGGCGGGAATGTTGCGGCCGGCTGGAAGGCTTGGGTGCAGTCACTCGGAACCGTTCGCCGCGCGCATTTCTACCCGCTGCCGGACGGCATCGTACGCTACGAAGTCGCAAGCCAGCGCGACGGCAAGCTGCTGTATCGGGTCGGCCACTGGAAACAGGCTTGGACGGACGGGAAGCTTGCCTCATTCACACCCATTGAAGAGCACGTCACCTCTGCGGACGCCCCGCTCTTTCGCGATGTCACAGCGGCTGTGTTCGAGAGGACGCCCTCATTTTCCGGGCAACTGGCGAAAGGTGTCCCCTATTGGCGTGCCTGCCTCGATCCGGCCAGCGGTATCGATCTGTATGGCAGCAATGGCATCGCGGTCGGCGACATCGACAACGACGGCGTCGACGAGATCTATGTCTGCCAGCCGGGAGGGTTGCCCAACCGGCTCTACAAATTTAATCCTGAGGGCTACCTCGAAGATGTCACCGAGGCTTGGAACCTGGGTCTGCTGGACGAGACATCCAGCGCGCTCTTCCTCGATCTGCGTAATTCGGGACGCCAGGATCTGATCGTACTTCGTGCCAGCGGGCCGGTCCTTTTCCAGAACGAAGGCGGCCGGTTCAAAATGCGCGAAGACGCCTTCCGCTTCGGCACGCGGCCTGCTGGAGCCTTCACCGGAATGGCGGCAGCCGATTTCGACCGCGATGGCAAGTTAGATCTTTATCTGTGCTGTTATGTGTATTTCCAGAGCGAAGCGCAGTACACCTATGCGTCGCCGTATCACGACGCCCAGAATGGTCCGCCGAATTTTCTGTTTCATAACAACCTGAACGCGGACGGCAGTGGTTCCTTCGACGACTGCACTGCCCAGACCGGCATGAACGAGAACAATAATCGGTTCAGCTTCGCTCCCGCATGGTGCGATTTCAACGGCGACGGCTGGCCCGATCTCTTCGTCGCCAATGACTTCGGACGGAAGAATCTCTATGTCAACAATGACGGCCATTTCCGCGACTTGGCCGCCAGCGCCGGTGTCGAGGATATCGGGCCCGGAATGAGCGCCTGTTGGTTCGATTACGATCACGACGGCAAGCCCGATCTGTACGTCGCCAATATGTGGACCGCTGCCGGACAACGCATCGTGGCGGATAAACATTTTGCGCCCGCGCAGAACGCCTCTCTCGAAAGCGCCTACCGCGGGCACACCATGGGCAATTCGCTATTTCGGAACCGGGGAGACAACACCTTTCAGAACGTAACCGGACCGGAACACGTCGCCTTCGGACGCTGGGCCTGGGCTTCCGGTGGTCACGATTTCGATAATGACGGGCATGCTGAGATCTTCATCGGTTGCGGCATGCTGACGAATCAATCCGAGACCGACCTGAGCAGCTTCTTCTGGCGTCAGGTCGTGGCACGCTCGCCGGTAACGGCGCAAGCGTTGGCTGCTTATGAAAACGGTTGGAACGCGCTGAACCAGTTCATTCGCGAAGAGTACAGTTGGAACGGTCGCGAACCAAACGTGCTGCATGTCCGCCGAGGCGATCGCTATTTCGACTTTTCGGGCGTCAGCGGGCTCGATTTCCCGGAGGACAGCCGCGCCTTTGCGGTCACCGACTTCGATGGTGATGGCCGGCCCGACATCGTTCTCAAGAGCCGCATGGGACCTCAGGTCCGCGTGTTCCAGAACAATTGTGCGGGACAGAATCGCGCCATTGCATTCCGGCTGCAGGGAACGAAATCGAATCGCGACGGCATCGGTGCGCGCATTCAGGTGGACGGGCAAACCAAGTGGCTGGAGGCCGGATCCGGTTTCCTTTCGCAGCACAGCAAGCAAATCTTATTCGGCCTGGGCGAATCCGCTTTGGCCCAGCATGTCCGAATCACTTGGCCCTCCGGCCAGATCCAGGAGTTTTCGAATCTGCAGGCCGGCAGTACGTGGTCGGTCGTAGAAGGATCTTCGGACATTCAATCAAAACCGTTTCAGCCCCGGCGAAAGCTGGCTTCACGGCCTGCTGACGCCGACAACGCTCTGCGCTTGCACGATACCTGGTTTCTGGAACCCGTGCCGCTGCCCGAACCGCAGCGCGGACCCGGATTGCTGGTATTGACAGAGCGCGAGCTATCGAAATCGCCGGAACACCGCGAGCAGTACAAGATTTTCCGCCGCTACCTGTTCGATTGGCGAACCGATCTGAAACCACCACTCGCGCTTCTGCTGAACGCCGCGGGTCATGCGGTGAAGATCTACGCGAGTGTGCCGCCTCCCCAGCAGGTGAAAGCAGATCTTGCGTCGCAGCCAGCTCCGCTGCCCTTCCCAGGGATTTACATCAGTCCGCCACACCGCGACTTCTTCAAGTTTGGCGCGGCCTTTCTATGGTCCGGTTACAACGAGCAGGCCCTGCCTTACCTGGAACAGGTGCTGCAAAGAACGCCTGAAAATGCTCGCGTTCTCGTGCTCGTTGGTCAAATTCACCTACAGGCGAACCGGTTGCAGGCCGCGGAGAAGTACTTTCGGGACGCCTTACATGTGAACGCCGAATACGCAGAAGCCTGGTCCGGAATGGGCGATGTCTGCCAAACACAAAATAATCCGCGGGAGGCACTCTCGAACTACGAAAAGGCATTAGCCCTCAAGCCGGACCTGCTGTACACGCTTCTTAACGCCGGCCAGGCCGCGGACAAACTGAACCAACAGCCGCAAGCGGAAGCGTACTATCGTCGCGCGTTGCAGCTTGACCCGCAATCGCCCGACGCGCTCAACGGGCTGGGTCTTGCCTTGGCAAAGCAAGGACATCCCGAACAAGCCCGAAAGCTCTTTGAGCAGGCCATCAGCTTGCGCCGCAATTACTCCGGAGCTATCAACAACCTGGGAGTGCTATACGTTCAGGAGGGGAAAGTGAACGACGCCATCGCCGCCTTCGAATATGGCGTTCAGGTCGCGCCGGACGAAGAGATACTCTACTTGAATCTGGGTCGAACATACACGCGTCTCGGTAATATCGAGAAAGCGCGCCAGGTTATGCAGGCACTGCTTGATCGCAAACCGGATAGCGCCACCGCGCGGCGTGCCCTGCAGGAACTGAACGGCCGGTAATTGTATGCGAATTATCCTGGCATTCTTCGCTGTCGCACTTGTTACTCAGCCCGAGCAGCAGATGATCAAACAAATTTCGGACTCGGGCCGCTGCGCGGATATCGCCGAGAGTCCCGACTCGCGCGTTGCACCGCCCTCCGCGGTGCCGCCCGGGCCGCCGCCCATGCTTAGCTTCCGCTATTACGAAGGCAAGTTGCACCACCGTTACGGCAACTCGGAATTAATGTTGGACGATGCCGGCCATTAAATTACCTTGCTTCATACTGCTGCTGGCAACCGTTATCTTCGCCAGCACCGCAACAGAGGACGGCATTTCGGCTTTTAAAGAGGGCCGCTATTCCGTGGCGCTTGCAAAACTGACCGAGGCCTCGAAAAACTCCGGCGACAGGACCGCGCGCACTTTTCTGGCGCTGACTCAAGCGGCCCTCGGCGATTGCAAAACTGCGCTGCCGGCCCTCACTTCCGTTGCTCGGGCCGATCACGATTTGTACCGCCTCTCAAACCTGGCTGCGGTAAAGTGCTTCAGCAGCCTTGGCGATGACGCAAAGACATACTCTGTCTTGAAAAATCTGGAACGCGAATTCCCGAACGATCCTGACGTGCTTTACACAGCCGCCAAGCTGCATATGAAGGCCTTCAATGACGCTACGTTTGCCATGTTCCAGCGCACGCCGGCTTCGTATCGGGTTCACGAACTTTCTGGCGAGATATTTGAGGTAGAGAATCGCTATTCCGATGCCGCGGCAGAATATCGCAAAGCCATCGAGCTGAACCCCAACGCCCCCGATCTTCACTTTCGATTAGGCCGCGCGATTCTATTACAGAGTCATAGCCCTGAGTCGCTTGACCAGGCAGCCGCTGAATTCAACTCGGAGTTGAAACTCAGTCCGGAAGATGGCGCCTGCGAATTTCAGCTTGGACAGATCGCGCAGGTGCAAGGCAACGCCGCCGCGGCAAAGCCGCACTTTCAGCGCGCGGTCGAACTCTCGCCAACGTTCGTGCAGGCCCTTATCGCTCTCGGCAAAATAAATTCGCAAGAGAAGCAATACCCACAAGCGATCCATCTGCTCTCGCGCGCGGTTCAGTTGCAGCCGGCAAACGAGAGCGCGCATTATGCCCTGCTCACCGCGTACCGGGATTCGGGTCAGATGGATAAAGCGAAACAGGAGAAGGCGATTCTCGATAAACTCCAGAAGCCGCCCGAGGGTGAGTTTTCCGATTTTCTGAAAAAGCTAGGCGCGCCGCAGCAGCAACAGTGAAGTTCGCTCGCTTAGCTCTCTCCCTTGCCCTCGCGGGGGCCGTCTCTGCGGCCGATTTTCGCAACATTGCGCAAGAAGCCGGCTTGCTGGATTCGTTCCCAAACGGGGGCAGCACTTCGAAGCAGTACATTATCGAAACCACCGGCAGTGGGATCGCCTTCATCGATTACGACAACGATGGATTGCTCGATTTGTTCGTTCTCTCGGGACAGGGTGGAAGCAATCGGATGTACCACAATGAGGGGCACGGCAAGTTTCGCGATGTGACCGATGCGCTCGGTCTCCATTCATCCGGATGGGCCCAGGGCGTGTGTGCGGGCGATTTCGATAACGACGGCTATACGGATCTGTTCGTGACCTACTGGGGTCAGAACCATCTTTATCGAAACGTAAACGGCAAGCGCTTCGAAGATGTAACCGCCCGGGCGCATTTGACCCAGAGCCGTACACGTTACAACACAGGCTGCTCGTTTGTCGATATCGACGGTGATGGCCATCTCGATCTGTTCGTAGCGAACTATCTGAAGTTCGATCCGGCCACCACGCCGAAACCAGGGGCCAATCCCTACTGCTTTTACCGCGGCATCGCCGTGAACTGCGGCCCGCGCGGCTTACCGTTCGACCGCAACATTCTTTATCGAAACAACGGGGACGGCACATTCACGGACATCTCCGAAGAATCGGGCATCGCTGCGCCGGACGGCCACTACTCGCTTGGCGTATTGACCGGCGATTTCAATGAAGACGGCCTACCCGATATCTATGTCGCTTGCGACCAGACTCCCTCGCTTCTTTACATCAACAAAGGCCACGGCAAGTTTGAAGAAGAGGGTGTGCTCCGCGGGGTCGCCTTCGATCAGAACGGCAAGGCCATGTCCGGCATGGGCGTGACCGCGGCCGATGATACGGGCGATGGGCGCGAGGACATCTTCCGGACGAACTTCTCAGACGAGTTCGAGACGCTCTATCGGAATCGAGGCGGAGGCAACTTCGACGATGTGACGCTCGATGCTGGGCTGGGCGAGAATACGCGCTACGTCGGCTGGGGAACCGGTTTCTTCGACTTCAACAACGACGGCTGGAAAGACCTCTTCTTGGTGAATGGCCACGCGTTTCCGGAAGTCGATAAGCTGCACATCGATATTCACTATAAAGACCATGCGATTCTGTATCAAAACCTGGGTAACGGCAGGTTTCGAGACATTTCGCAGCAGGCCGGTCCGGCGTTTCGCGAGCTGCACTCGTCGCGCGGCGCGGCATTCGGCGATTTCGACAACGACGGCGCAGTAGAGGTCGCCGTTAACAACCAGAATGAGCCGCCGTCATTGCTAAAGCAGGCCATCAATCCGCCTGGACATTGGGTCATGCTGAAGCTGATCGGAACGCGCTCAAATCGCAGCGCGATCGGGGCGCGAGTCAAGTTAATCACAGCCGGTCACGCGCAATCGGGCGAAGTCCGCAGCGGCGGAAGCTATTTGTCGCAAAGCGACCTCCGGCTGCATTTTGGACTTGGCTCCGCAACCAATATAGAACGCATTGAGATCGCGTGGCCGAGCGGCAGGCGGCAAGTTCTGGAAAACCAGAAATGCGATCGGGTGCTTACGATCGAGGAGCGATAGCGAGCGCGGCTTTGGACGCCGGGCTCCTTCCGAGCTGGGCCGATATCGTCCGGCCCACCGCTGCCAGCTTGTCGAGATCTACTCCAGTCTCAATTCCCATCCCGTTCAGCATGTAGATTACGTCCTCTGTCGCTACATTCCCGGCCGCTCCCGGGGCGTAGGGGCAGCCGCCCAGCCCGGCAACAGAGCTATCCACCACTGCAATGCCGAGCTGAAGCGATGCGAGTATGTTGGCCAAAGCCTGGCCATACGTGTCATGAAAATGTACGGCGAGCTGCTGGATTGGCACCCGCCCGGCAACCGCGGTCAGCATTGACTGTGTCTTCAAGGGGGTCCCGACCCCGATGGTATCCCCGAGCGAGACCTCATAGCAGCCCATATCATGCAGTGCCGCTCCTACTGCTGCCACTGCCGCCCCATCCACATCTCCTTCGTACGGACAGCCCAAGGCGCAGGAAACATACCCGCGCACTTTGATGCCATGTGCAACCGCCTTTTCAGCGACAGCGCGGAGGCGTTTCAGGCTATCGCCAATTGAAGCATTGATGTTCCGCTGCGAGAAGGATTCCGAGGCCGCCGCAAAGATGGCAATCTCTCTCGTGCCGCTGTCTATTGCTGCATCAAGGCCCTTCAGGTTTGGCACCAGCACCGGATAACTTACGCCTGGGGTGCGCCGGATTTTCCGTAGCACCTCGGCCGTTTCCGCCATCTGGGGAACCCATTTCGCGGATACGAAGCTGCCGGATTCAACCGTCTTCAGGCCGGCGTCCGCCAAGCCCTCGATCAAAGAAATTTTGGCTTCGATCGGAACGAAGCTGCTCTCATTTTGCAGGCCGTCGCGTGGGCTCACCTCAACAATGCGAACGTGCGCGGGATACGCGAGGGGCGCCATCTTCACATCTCATCCTCTCGCGGCCAATTCTTCTTGTGTTTCGGCTTCAAACGAACCCCACGCTCGTCCAGGCTGCGCGAAGGCGCGGGACTGCCTACGCGCTTTCTGGCAATTGCCTTGACTCGCTTGTTCTTATCGAACTTCTTCGGTCGCTTCGCAGCCATGACTCACTGTCTCCATTGTCGATGACTGCGCGCTCTACTTACTCGTGGGTTCGGCCGCATCGTTGGGATAAACGCGCATCAGAGTATCTGGCGTGACGAGTTGATGGCGAACAAAAACGGCGGGAGGGATGGGTTTCCCCTGAATGATTTCGATGGCGAGGGGTATGAGCGCCTCGCCATACCGTTCCGGGAAGTAAGCAACCGAACCGATTAAGCGTGAGTGAGGCAGGCGCATCTCGGCGCGAGCTTCGGAACTGGCATTTTGCCCCATTACGGCGCAATCGGTAACGCGCCCGGATTCTTCAAAGGCGCGCAACGCGCCGATGGCACTGGGATCGTTGATGGCGCTCACCAGGACCCGGTGCACCTTCGAGGTCCGCAGCCATTTACGTACTACTTCAAGGCTGCGCTCGTACTGGCCGTTTCCATTCAGAAAAGCGATTTGAGAATCGCGCAAATGCGGCAGTATTTCGCGCAATCCGGCAACTGTTCCGGTGAGGCGGGAGTGCGGAAGCGCGCCGGCCGGAGGGAGTTCGAGCAACAAGACTTCATCGACCTTGCCGGCCCAGTTTTGGATCGCCCAGCGTGCTAAATGGCGGCCGCCTATAATTCCGGCCCGGTAATTATTCGCGCCATAGTAAGTTGCGCCAGGATGTGGAATATCTACCGCTATGAGAGGAATACCGGCGTCGTGCAGCTTCGAAGAAACTACGGAGGCGCAGTGCTGGTCAGTCTGAAATTCGATTACTAAGTCGACGCGCTCACGGACGAAGAGATCGGCGTTCCGGACGGCCGACTTCGCGCAATATTTATTGTCAAGAACCAGCAGTTCGACTCCTTCTTCGAGTGCGACGCGCTGGATGCTCTCGCACACGCTCCGCGAAAATGAGAACTCCGTACTCTGGGCGCCATAACCGAGCCGGTATTTGCAGCGCTTCAGCGGCCTGATACGCAACCGGTATTTACGGTCTCCGGTCTGGTCCAGTAGACCGTGCCGCTTAAGAGTGAAGAGAATCCGGAATGCAGTGGCCTTACTTAGTCCCGCGCGGCCGGCTACATCAGCGAGACGAAGCGCTTCGCCATCCACCCGGAACGCTTCGAGGACATGGCAGGCGCGCGCGATTGCCTCGACGATGTAGGGCGACTCCGACATGAGGTCATCCTGGTTCTGCCTGCCTGGAACGTCCCCCTCCCGACGCCTCGGGGAATCACGCCAATTTCACAGGGTGAAACAACTGGGTCTCGAACGGCCCAGTTCCGGGGCGAGCTCCGCGGGTCACCACAACTCATATCACATTGATGTTCCTGGATGTTACATCAGATTGCCCGGAAGACCGGAGCGTTTCACAAGATGAAACAAGGCGTTTGGTTCTTTTTCTCTTGAAGCCTGCCGCGATTTGCCCCTACGATAACCTCGAACCGCTGCTTAAGCGAAGAGGGGTCTCCATGAAAACCGCACTCTGTTTTCTAATTACTTCGGTGCTTCTCGTGCGCGCACCGGTCATGCCTGCACAGGGAATCACGGGAGATCTGGCCGTCAACGTGACCGATCCGAACGGCGCGGGCGTTTCGGGCGCGAAACTCAGCCTGAAGAACGTTCAGGAGAATACCAGCATTCCGGCACTCACGAACGACACAGGCGGATATATCTTCACGCAATTGAAACCCGGTCTCTATGCGCTCGAAGTTGACGCGCCAGGCTTTCAGCCACAACAGCTAAGTGACATCACTATTCAACTCGCGCAACGGGCCGCAGTGAATGTGAAGCTGACTCTGGGCACTGTAAACCAAACTGTAACGGTATCGGCCGCCGCTGAGACTTTACTCAATTCCGAGAGTGCAACCGAAGGGCAGGTTTTAACGCAGCAGACCATACAGGATCTCCCCTTGAATGGGCGCAACTTCATCCAGTTGGCGCAGTTGTCCGCGGGCGCCGCTCCTATTGGAGCGGGCAACTCCCCGGCTACTACCTGGACCGGCAGATCAGACCAGACCATTTCTATCGAAGGACTGCGCGAGAGCGATACCAGCTATCTGGTGAATGGAATTGAAACACGCAATGCGCGCTTCGGTAACGCAGGTATCCGGCCTGATCCCGATGCAATTCAGGAATTCAATGTGCAGCGCGGATTCTTTACTCCCGATTATGGAGGGAGCGCGGCAGTAATCAATACCACGCTGCGATCCGGCACCAACGATTTACACCTGATCGCCTTCGGGCTCGTGCGGAACAAGGATTTCGACGCCAATAATTACTACGCTAATGCGGCCGGCCAGTCCTCTCCACCGCCCTTTTCGCAGAATCAATTTGGGGCGACGGCGAGCGGCCCGATTGTGATCCCGAAGCTGTTTAACGGCCGGAACAAGTTATTCTTCCTTTTCAATTATGAAGGTTTTCGCCAACGGGAAGGGCTAAACCTTACCAGTCTCTACCCTTCCGCCCAGCAGCTCGCGGGCAATCTGGCGGATAACAGCGCAGGTACCGGCCTGTTCCCAACCAGCTCACCGTTCTGCGTGGCGAATCCGTCATCGCAGCACTGTGTTAATGTGATCAATCCGTCGACTGGAGCACCCTTTCCGGGGAATCAAATTCCAAGCGCGCTGCTGAACCCGGTCTCGCAGAAGGCGATTCCGTTCACCCCGGCTCCGAACATCGGGGTCAATCCGGCGGCCATCAATTTCCCGACCTTCAACACATTCGCGTCGCCCAAACAGATTAGCGATTTCGACCAGTACAACACGCGCATAGACTACCAGATCAGCAGCAAAGATGCGGTATACGGGAGTTATTCAAACTCGAACGAACCGTTGTACGTTCCGGCAATCCAGAGGCTCGGCGGGACCAACAACCCGCTGAAGGATCAGCTATGGACGGCCACCTGGGTAAGAACATTTTCTCCGACTATCGTCAATGAATTCCGTTTCGGCCATAACGACACTTCGACTTACAAGCTGGAGGAGGGCGCGGACGGGCCCAATTACGCGGCACAGACATTTGGCTTGAAAAACACCTCCACCAATCCCTTTGACTTTGGCGTGCCAGGGTTTGGCATTACCGGCTTTGGCGGGATCGGGTCCTTTTCAGAAGCGATCGGCGCGGACGAAGAAAACTTTCAGTATGTGGACAATTTGAGCATTACGCGGGGTTCTCATAACTTTAAGATCGGCTTTCAGATTATGCATCTGAAGTACTTCGAAATCACCGATTTCGGGGGCGTGCCCAGTTTCAATTTCAGCGGCCAGTTCACCGGGTTGACAAACGGCCTAGCTGACTTTCTGCTCGGGATTCCATACCAGGCAACTACTTCGGTGGGTGACTCATCGCAGAACATGGTTTCGAATTATTACGGCGGATACCTGGCTGATAACTGGCGAATTTTGCCGAAGCTGACATTGAATTTGGGCCTTCGCTATGAATTTCAGCCTTACCCGCGAGAGATTCACGGCCGCGCAGAGTTCTTCGATTTCGCCACCGGAAAAGAAGTGATCGCGGGGCACGGCGTTCGTCCCGAGATTGTCGATCCGGATTACAACAATTTCGCGCCGCGTATAGGTCTGGCCTATCAGTTGACTAAGAATACTGTGATCCGCGCGGGCGGAGGGATCTATTACGCGACCGACAACGCGAATGAACTGCAATTCGAAATCGTGGGCGCGCCGTTTTACTCATCGCAGACGCTGACAGCGACAACTCCCAGATTATCGGTGAGTAATCTGTTTCCAGCGGCCGGAGTGGGCGCAAGCTTCAATCCATTTACATTGAACCTGCATAACCGAACGCCCTACATTTCACAGTGGACCTTCGACATCCAGCACACTTTCGCTTCGAACAACTTTGTCGAAATCGGGTATGCCGGCAATACCGGGCAGAAGCTTCCGCAGCGCTACAATCCCGATTCCGGAATAGTCGATCCGACGGATATGATTCCACTTTCAAAGCGCGAGCCGTATCCGCAGTTCAACGGCTTCATTCTATATTCGGATAACGACGGGTGGTCGAGTTATGAAGCGCTGACGCTTCGGTATGAGCATCGCTTCAACGCGGGACTCTATGTTCTAGGAGCTTACACGTACCAGAAGGCGCTAGATATCGGGAACACCGATGACTTTTCAATGATCAGCGCCGATTTCAAGAAGTTCGACAAAGGGCATGCGGACTATGACGTGCCTCAGCGGTTTGTTCTCAGCTACAGCTATGCCCTGCCGATTGGACGAAACAAAATGCTCCTCGGCAATGCATCAAGGCTGCTCAATACGGTGGTGGGGGGGTGGCAACTAAATGGAATCACGACGTTCTCGGCCGGACAATATCAGACCGTAAGCACCTCGCAGTTTTGGCCAAATATCAGCCCGGTGTTCAACACATCGGTACCGAACGTCATCGGGAACGCAACGGCAGGCCAGAATCCACGAGGCTTCTGGTTGAGTTCAGCCGCGTTTGCATACCCTACCTTCCATGTGGAGGGCAACGCGGGACGCAATCAATTTGAGATACCAGGACTAGCCAACTGGGACATGAGTCTTTTCAAGGACACCAAGATTACGGAGCGCTTCGGAGCCCAGCTCCGGTTTGAAGCTTTCAATATTTTCAATCACACGCAGTTTGGCCCTCCTAACATGACGTGGGGAACGCCGACGTTCGGGACAATCACCTCAACTTTAGTGGACGCCAGGCGTTTGCAACTGGGTCTGCGGTTGACATTCTGATAACAGCATTGGCCATTGATGAACCCAGGCGGACACACGTACAAGCTGCGAGTTGGTCTGTTCAGCATAGGGCTTGCGGCTTACTGGCCGCAGTTCGATGGCTTGAAAGATAGGCTGGCGGGCTATAACCAGCAGATTTCCGGACTTCTGAATATCGATGGCGTAGATGTTGTGAATCTCGGGTTGATAGATACTCCGGAGAAAGCATTGGCGGCAGGACACGCGTTTCGAGAGAAAGATGTCGATCTCATTTTTTTACATGCAGCCACATACGCGCTCTCGTCGACCGTTCTTCCAGTTGTGCGGCGGGCCAAAGTGCCCGTGATCGTTCTTAATCTGGCCCCTGGGCCCGCGATCGATTACCCGGCATTCAACCAGATGCTCGATCGCGGACGCATGACAGGTGAGTGGCTGGCATGGTGCCAGGCGTGTCCGGTCCCGGAGATCGCAAACGTGTTTCGCCGTTCCGGCATTCCATTCTTTCAGGTAACGGGAATCTTGGAGAACGACCCGCTTACGCGAAGCGAGATTCTTGCATGGCTCCAAGCCGCTAAGACCGCTCACGTTCTGGAGCACAACCGGCTCGGGTTGATGGGCCACTACTACGGGGGCATGCTTGATATCTATTCGGATCTGACGCGGCAATGCGCGACTTTCGGCGGTCATATCGAAATGATTGAAGTGGACGAGCTGTCAGCTTTGCGGAGGCAAGTGACTGACTGCGACCTTCAGCAGCGCGTTCAGAAATTTTTTGAAGTTCTTGACGTGCAACACGATTGCTCTGCCTACGAACTTGCGAGGGCCGCCCGCACTTCGCTCGCGCTAGACCGTCTGATCGAAAATCATGCGCTCGGATCGCTCGCGTACTACTATCGAGGCGCGGGTAACCCGGAAAACGAGGACGCGATGGCCTCCATCATCCTCGGCTGCAGCCTTCTTACCGCCCGCGGCATTCCGGCGGCCGGCGAATACGAAGTGAAGAACGTCCAGGCGATGAAGATAATGGACGCATTCGACGCCGGCGGATCGTTCAGCGAATATTATGCGACCGATTTCAACGACGACGTCATTCTTATGGGCCACGATGGGCCTGGGCATATCGGCATCGCGGAGGGGAAAACCAAGGTTCGTCCGTTGGGCATCTATCATGGCAAGCTCGGCCTCGGGCTGTCCGTCGAAATGTCCGTGAGGAACGGTCCGGTGACGCTGCTGTCAGTTGTCGAGGCAGGGAGCGAAGGAATAAAGCTGTTGACTGCCGAGGGCGAGTCCGTACCCGGCCCGATCCTCGAGATTGGCAACACGAACAGCCGCTATCGGTTTCCGATCGATGCCCGGAAGTTCATCACCAGGTGGAACGCGGAGGGTCCGGCCCACCATTGCGCAATCGGTGTGGGTCATATGGCTCAGAAGATCGAGAAGCTGGGCGCTCTGCTCCAGTTGGGAGTCAGCCGGGTTTGTTAGAGAAGTGAGAGGAGTCTCGTGTCAGAACGAAACGTCAGCTTAGCTTTAATTTTGGTCGTCTGCGGGGCAAGGTGGGGGTCGGCGCAGGAAATAAAGATTTCCTGGGACAAGGTGCAGCGCGTGTCGAAAACCACCGCGACGCTGCAGGTAGTGGTCAATCCACCCCTGCGGCGCGGCTCTCCGATTCACGATCGTGTCTTCTCGGAACTGAAGAATCTGGGCGCTGATTATGTGCGTTATGTGCCCTGGCTGCCGTATCCACGGTTAGGCGTGGCGGAACTGACGCCGCCGGCGGACGGCAAGACCTTCTGGGACTTCTCGTTAATCGATCCGATGACGATTGATTTCCTGAACGCGACGCGGGGACATTCGGTGATTCTAAACTTCAGCACCATTCCCGCCTGGATGTTCAAAACCCCCAAACCGGTGGACTATCCTGCGGACCCCGACCAGGTGATGTGGAATTACACGCAAGGAACAGAGCTGCGCGACCCTAGCGGAAAGGAGCTTGGCGACTACTATGCGCGGCTTGTGAGCTGGTATGTCAACGGCGGATTTACAGACGAGTATGGCAAGCGGCACGAATCGGGGCACCATTTCCAGATTCCCTACTGGGAAGTTCTGAACGAGGTAGATTTCGAACACAACATGACGGCCGCGCAGTATACATCGCGGTACGACGCGATCGTCTCGGCTATTCGGAGAGTTGCGCCGGCTATGAAGTTCGTCGGGCTGGCGCTGGCGATGCCATCCGACAAGCCTGAGATGTTCGAGTATTTCCTCGATCACAAGAATCACAAGCCGGGCGTGCCGCTCGACATGATTTCATATCACTTTTATGCGAGTCCAACTCCAGATGAAACCCCCGAGGTGCAGCAGTACACGTTCTTCGCGCAAGCGGACGGCTTTCTGAACACAGTACGGTACATCGAGGCCATCCGGAAGCGCCTATCGCCGGAGACGGGAACGACCGTGGACGAGATCGGATGCATATCGGCCGATGATTCAGGACAGGATAAACCGGGGCACGTTACGAAAGCGATTCCAAACTCGTACTGGAATCTTTGCGGCGCGACATATGCATATGTTTTTGGCAACCTGGCATCGCTAGGCATCGATGTCGCGGGAGAATCGCAGTTGGTGGGGTATCCAACGCAATTTCCCAGCGTATCCATGGTCGACTGGAACACGGGGGCGCCAAACGCCCGCTTTCGGATTCTGCAGCTTTTGAAAAGCAACTTCGGCCCGGGGGACAAAATTGTTACTACATCGAGCGGTTCGCCCGATGTGTATGCGCTCGCCTTTCTTTGCAAGGGCGGAGAACACGAGCTGCTGCTGGTGAACAAGCGTGATCGCGAGATCGACCTGACGGTTCCCGAGCAAGTGAAGCAGGTGGAGCTGGTAGATCAAAGCACGGCCGGTGCGCCGCCAAAAACAGAAGCGGCGGAAGGGAAAACGATCCGGCTGGACGGATTTGAAGTGGCGGTTGTGAGTTTCTAAAAAGCAACTGCGAACACGATTCCTATGCGCCGCGTTTGTTTCACAATCCGCGTTCGCCCCCACCGGATGGAAGAGTACAAACAGCGCCACCGGCAAGTTTGGCCAGATATGCAGCAAGCCCTTCGCGAGAGTGGCTGGAGAAACTATTCGCTTTTTCTGCGCGATGACGGCCTACTTGTCGGATACCTCGAAACCGACGATTTCGACCGGGCGCAACGGGAAATGCTAAGCAAGGAAGTCAATGCTCGCTGGCAGCATGAAATGGCGGAGTTCTTCGAGGGCTCAATCGAAATGGAAACGCAGAGCCAACTGGGGCTACTCGAAGAAGTCTTTCATCTCGCCTAGGCGGGTGACAATTTCGCGGTCACACCACCCGATTATCAAAGGCCTTGGTTTCGACCGAGGGGTCAAGCTCATTGGGGGTTAGCATGTTAAAGGCAATTTTCGAGCGCGAGCGGAGAAACGAGAAGATCTTCTTTGCGCATTCCTGCTCTTCCGCTTGAATCTGCTTTGCCAAAATTTCAGTGGCCGCGTCGCCGGCAGCTGCCGCAACTGTCACCAAAGTCTCATAGAAAGCACACTCGCTGGCTTCCACGCCGAAAGCCATCACCAGGTTCTGGACCGTGCGCTCCTCCTGTATATGTCCCGCCTGAGGAATTTGCGGAGTCATTTCGAGTACCTGAGCAAGCGCATGCCGGGCACTCGACGTGCGGCCTCCTAGCTGTTGGAGACGCTCGGCGAGCCGCTCATAATGAAGACGGCTCTGGTCGGCATGCTCGGCAAAGGCGGCTTGCACATCTTCGTCGTCGCCTTCGCCGGCAAACTTGCGGAGCTGAGCTTCGAAGCTCTTCTCCGCAGCAATCGCATCATCCACGTAATTGCGGATAAGATCCGCGCCGTTCTCAGCCAAAACAGGCGCTCCTTTGTGGAGTAAGCGCCATTATGCCGCAATTTTCTGAGCGGAATTTGGCCAAATGCCGAGCTCAACGAACTCAGCTTCAAACCGGGCTTGCTCCCGGGGATCTGCCGAAGGTCTGAGCCGGCGGCAGGTTTCCTTCAGGGCTTCCTCGAGCGGCCCCTTCGGACGATCGTCTCCCAGCACCACGCGGACCAGTTCGTGCGCGGCTTTGCGGGCCTCCTCGGCAGTTTTGGCAAACATCATAGCCTCATAGCGCGCGTTCACAAGTTCGGTATATCGGTTCATGGCAACCCTCAAATGTTGGATGCATACACGCCTCATTTTGATGCGCTGCAACGGCTTGCGTTTCGTTAACGTTTGTACCGTTTTAGGCCGACTTGCCGGCAGGTCTCGCCATCGATCTATGGGCGGCCATTTCGAGGTATTTACGTACTTGGTCGTCTGCAATCTGCGCGAAATCCTCGTACCAGATGCCCACTGCCCCAAACGGGTGCGGTGTCGCCGCGCAGACCACCGCATCAACTTCCTTGCGAAAATCGTCACAGGTTTGCCGAGCCGCCACGGGGACCGCAACTAGAATTCGCGCAGCGCCCTGTGGGCGCAGTGCTCTGCTTGCCGCCAGCATGGAAGCTCCTGTAGCCAATCCGTCGTCGACCAGCACTACGGTGCGACCCCGTACGGAAAGAGCAGGCCGCCCTTGCCGATACAATTGCTCACGGCGCTGCAGTTCGCGTTCTTCCCGCGTTGTGATCTGGTCCACAAGCTCCGAGGGCACGCGCAGGTAATCAATCAAATCCTGGTTCAGTACGCGCACACCGCCGGCCGCCACAGCGCCGATGGCCAATTCCTCATCGCCCGGCATTCCCAGCTTTCGAGCCAGGAAAATATCGAGGTCGAGATGCAAGTCGCTGGCAATTTCGAACCCTACAGGAACTCCCCCGCGCGGCAACGCTAATATCAGGGCGTTTGATCCGGAAATGAGCGGTTGCAGGTGTTCGGCGAGAACCTGGCCGGCTTCGCGACGGTCTCGAAAGAGTGCGATAGAACCCTCCCGAAAATCACACCGAGAGATATCTCTAGCGATGTCTGTAAGATAGACGCGCTCTCCCCTGCAGAATGTTTCGCCTGCGGCTAACGTGCTTGTGCTTCAGCGAGTTCCAGGCCAACTGATGTTTTAGAAGCGTCCCAGGCGCGCCTCAGCACGTCGCGGCTGTACACCAGGTATTGCCGGTCAGGCGTGAATACCTCGAGCGTGATGGTTCCGTCGTATCCGCATCTCCGCAGGGCTTCTACGCTTCGGCGCAGGTCCAGAGTGCCGGTCCCTAGAGGTAAATGTAAGTCCGCGTGGCCGCCCTTATTGTCATGGATGTGCACATGCCGGAGCCGCTTACCGTGAGCAGCCAGAATTTCTTCGGTTGTATTGTACGGAACCTGTAGATTTGCATGGCCTATGTCCAGATGCAACCCGAGGTCCGGAATCGGGTTTAGCAACTCGCCTAACTGCGGAGCGGAATTGTAATCGCCCGGCAGGTTCTCAATCATCAGCCCTAGACCGCACCGCGCCGCATGCCCGTGCAACTCCCGCAGTGTATCCAGATTGCGCTCAATGTAGAACTGGCGGCTATGCCAGGGCGTGTGCCGGTCCGGATGGATGTTCATATATTGCGCGCCCATTTCGGCAAACTTTTCCAGGCAGCGCTTCAATTCGGCTACCGCCGCTTCCCGGATCTCCGGAATGGCGCTGGCCATTGGCAGGTACCAGGCAGTGTGGCCCACCACTTTCATGCGGTGGCTATTGAGAGCCGCGCGAATCGAGCGGGTGTCCACGGTCCATGAGGGTGCGCCAGGCGGCTCCAGTGTCAGGTCGATAAATTCCATGCCAAGATCCGCCATCCAGGCAATTTCGTCCATAACATTGCGCTCTGGATGATTCATTGCGCCAATTAGCATTTACGCGGCTCCTCCCGGGTCACTTCTAACAAAAGGGGCAAACCAAGGCCGGGAATCGAGCAGCCGTGAACGTTCTGCAATGAGTTCTGGCCCGCCTTTCCCGATCGGAGGCAGCACCCCAACCTCGCTCCACAGGCATGCGGGAAAGCTTTGCGCCTCCTCTGGGCAAAGCCACCCATAAACGGCTAGCACTCCTCCAAACAGCCGAGCGTCAGACCCCATACGCCGGAGCAAGTGAGGCCAGTCTAGGCTCGGGCCCACGCCCTTCAGCAGATTGCAAATGTCCGGCCAATCGCACCGGTCCCGCTGCAGGACATACAACTTGCTCCAAATCACCTCCTCTGGCGCCAGCAGCCGAAAACGTACTCCGTCCGCCTCCACTTCCGGCCCATTGAGCCAGCTCTCGTCCACTGCAGCGCGCTGGTTTGCCATAGCCCACATGAGATCCACGATGATCGCGTCCTTGCAACTCCGGTAGATCCAATTGCGGTCGTACGGCGACTTCCCGTAGTAATCCTGCAGGCCCAAGCCGGCCAGCAGCTCGATGAGCCGGTCGCGATCCCGCTTCATGATGTATAGGTCGATATCCTTCGTGTCTCTCCATAGACCTGCGTAGGTCATGGCAGCGAGGCCGCCGCCCACCGCAAATGGAATCCCGCGCTCATGAGCCCCTGCCATGACGCTCTTGTATATGGACCATTGCTCTACCGTGAAACGCTCCGGCCAGGACGGGCAGGTTTGCAGCCGTTCCTCCAATACTCCCGGTATGGCCGCGTTCACGCTTGTCGATCTCCTGGCTTGTGGATGTGAGCACCGGGCCTTCCGTTTCTGAACGCCCGAGTAACCTTCCTTGCGGCGCATTGTCTAGAAGATCGATGTCTGAGTACGACCTTAGATCGGCATTTCCTTTGAACGAGAAGGAATTCGTGGTACACGGAACTACCTGGATCTGCCGGCTTGCCGAAGTATCCGACCAACGGCCCGCGGCCGACCGGCTCTCCTGGTATCTGGTTTTCCAAACGGACCATCGTTCCTCGGGGAAGCCGCTCGAAACCCGTAAGCTGGAGATCGTGACGACTGCGACGCGCTTGCTCGATTCCGGTTTTCCCGAAGATCTCGCGGACCGGCTCGTGGAATGGCTTTTCACCGGTGAGCAGGACGGACGCCTGGAATGGCTCGACTCCTGACCTGGGTCTTATATCATCAGTGGCGTGATATCCCGTCCTCTCAGCAGGCGAACGGCGTGCAAGCTGCTTGTGTCATCAGGCGCAGTTCTACGGGCCAATGCGGCTCAGCGCCACATGTTTCTTTCGCTAAACAGCGTGCTGGTTTCCGGCCGCGTGCCATGGCCGGAATTCGCGCACTTGGCTGCGAAGATCGGATTCCCGGGCACCGACGTTATGCTGAAGCCCGCCATGCAAGCGGGAGCAGCTTCGACGAACGAACTTCTTGCGAAGCTGAAGTTGTTGCCGGCAGTGCTTGATTTCCCGGTCGAGTTTCGAAAGGACGACGCAGCGTTTCGCGAATCGCTTTCGAAGCTGCCTGATGCCGCGCAATTCGCCGCCGCGATCCATTGCCCGCGGATGATTACCTGGATCATGTCCTCCAGCGATACGCCCAAAGAGGAACTCCGCCGCACTTACAAGCAGCGCTTTACCGAGAGCGCCCGTATCCTGGCGAAATCGAACGTGCGCCTCGGTCTCGAATTCCTCGGTCCCTTGCACCTGAGAAAGCAGTTTAAATATGAATTCATCTGGCGCATGAACGACATGCTCGAGTTTGCAAAGGAGTGTGGGCCAAATGTTGGTCTTCTGCTTGATGCCTGGCATTGGCATCATGCCGGCGCCACTACCGAGGACATCATTAACGCCGGACGCGAGCGCATCGTACATGTGCATTTCGACGATTCGGCCAATCTTCCTCCAGAGCAGATTCGCGACAACCAGCGGCTGCTGCCCGGCGAAGGCGTTATCAATCTGACCGGCTTCTTGAAAGCGCTGCAAACGATCGGCTACACGGACGCGCTCAGCGTTGAAGTGTTCGGCCGCGGGCTGAACAAGATGCCTCCCGAGAAGGCCGCAAAGCTGGGCCTGGACAGCTCACTTGCGGTCTTCCGGAAAGCCGGAGTTCCCGAGGGCTGAATCGCTGGCCTGGTCACATTTGGCGCAATTCAGCTTCGTACCCAGAAAAGTCTTGCGGCCTTCCGCTGTAAGCACCCACCCGCGATTCTGCCACGGCGGATCATGCCGGACGTGGCGCGCGTGGCCGCATTCCAGATCGGCTACCCAATGCCCCTCTTCGTCCTTGTGAAAGCCGATGATCGCTCGTTCCAAAATCTTTCCTACGCAATCAGTTGTTGAATGAAACGCAGCATTCGCTCATGATGCGATCCCTGCCAATACACTCTTCCGCACTCAGCGCATCGGCGGAAGTCTTCGTAGAGCTCGCCGACTCGCTCCGGCACCAAATCCAAAACCTGCTGTTTCGCAACTGGCTGCAGCAGGCCATTGCAGGCCATGCATCGCGTGAATGGATGAATACGCCCGCTTATGTCAAACCGCTGTAGGATCTCGGCCGCCTGTTTGCGGCTGTCCGTATTACGCAGCCAATAGCCGTGCGTAACGGCCGCGCGCTTCAGCAAGCCGCGATCACGGGTCAGCAGAATTCGGCCCTGCCCGCTCGCGATCCGCACCAGTTCCGGATCTGTGAAACAACTCCGGTACACCGCGTCGAATCCCAGCATTCGCAAATAGGCGGCAAGCTTTCCCAAATGCACGTCCAGCACGAATTGCGGGTTACGGAGCGGTTCCTTTCGCACGCGCAACTCGGGCGTGATGTCGATCGATTCGAAAACGGGATAAACACTGATCCGATCGCCATTACGCACCACATACCCGAAATCGACGGACTGGCCATTAGCAATGATCAATTCGACTTCGGTGTGCGGTATACCGAAGCTTTCGATTGTGTCCATGGCGCTGCTGGGAACGTAAAAGCTCCTTTCGAGCGTCTTGTATTGTTGGGCGGGGGGTAAATGGTCGTTTAACTCTGCGTAAAAACGAAAGTACGCGCGGTGACCAGCGGGGTCCACATACCTAGGAATAACGCAAGGGGAGCAGCGCGATGCAGCAGCGGTTTAAGCTGCCTTATAAAGCTCCAGGAAAACAGCGCTGCCCGTCTGATCATGAAAAAGTGCCTGGCCCGCGATTTCCCTGTCAGGAATTCCCGCACTGAGTGATGCCAGTTCTTCCACATCGAATGGTTCTGGCGTCTCGACCGATGAGCATTCCACAGCTCCGCTCACTAGCAGCCGGCCACCCGGGTTGAGCGTGGAAAACAACTCGGCCAGCAGCGGCCGCGCTTTTCCGTTCCGTAACTTCTCAACAAGATCATTCACGCAAATGAGGTCGTAGTGCTTATTCGCATTTACTTCCAAGGGTGGGACCGGCATCGAATCGCGCAGATCGCGGCCTTCGAGTGACAAAACCTTTAGGCCCGGGTCTGCCGTTTGGGTCTCTCTTATCTCGTTCGCTACAAACTGATTGTTGGTGTATTTCATATCACGGTTCGGAGCCACTGCTCTTCTGTTTGAGTTATCGGCAGTTTCGGGGGGCGGCTTTAATTTGGCGGTACTGCGGGGCGCTTCCTTCGAGGGAAGGACTGTGATATTCTCGGCCTAAATTCCCGCTTCGGAGTCTCCAATGACTTTTGTACGAAACACAGCGCTGATCGCGCTCCTCATAATTTTTCCGCAGCTCGCGCTGTCCCAGGTGGACACCGGCGCCATTCTCGGCACGGTCAAAGACACCAGCGGCGCCGTCATTCCCGGCGCGACAGTAACGCTCAAAAACGATGACACAGGCGTGGTAGTCACGACGACGTCCGGTTCAGGCGGCGACTATACGTTTTCGCCGGTCAAGATTGGCCACTACTCCGTTGCCACTGAATTCAAAGGATTTCAGCGCGTCGAACATACTCATGTAACGGTTGACGTGCAGCAGCGCGTGCTGGTCGATTTCGTTCTTCCTCCGGGGCAAATGACGCAGACCGTTCTAGTGACCGGCGAACCGCCCGCATTGCAAACCCAGGACGCGTCGGTGGGTCAGGTGATCGGGCAGCGCTCCGTAAACGATTTGCCGCTAAACGGGCGGAACTTCACTTTTCTCGCTCAGCTTGCCGCCGGAGTGACTCAGGATCAGCAGGACACTCGCGGCTTGGGCGCAAGCGGCAGTTTTGCGGCCAACGGATCGCGGCCGTCCCAGAATAACTATCTACTGGATGGAATCGATAATAACGCCAACTTAGTAGATTTTCTGAATGGAACCGCGTATGTCGTCCGGCCGCCGGTCGATGCGATCGCGGAATTCAAGATTCAGACCAATGATTACAGTGCGGAGTTCGGACGTTCAGCGGGCGCCATTCTGAACGCAACCATCAAATCTGGAAGCAACCAGTTTCATGGGAACGCCTGGGAGTTCCTTCGGAACGACAAGCTGGATGCGGCCAACTTCTTCGAAAACTCCGGAGGCATTCCCAAAGGAGAGTATCGGCAAAATCAGTTCGGCTTCACCGTTGGTGGTCCCATCAAGAAGGACAAGACATTCTTCTTCGCAGACTATGAGGGGACGCGAATCCGCCAGGCGCTGCCGTCTGTAAATACCGTGCCCACGGCGCTTGAACGCAGCAGCGGCTATACCAATCTTTCGGAGCTCCTCACACAAGGCGGCATCCGGACCGATGTACTGGGGCGAACTTTCGCTCTCGGGCAGGTATTTGATCCCTCCACTACACGCGCAGTGACCTGCGGCGTACCCGATCCAGTTGTCGGGATAGCAGTGCCTTGCGCCGGCATGTCAGCGGGAAGTCAGGTCGGGTTCGTGCGGGATCCCTTTCCTGGAAACATTCTTCCTGCCAACCGGCTGGACCCGAATGCTATCAAGCTATTGAACCTTTACCCTGCTCCAAACAACTCGGGGCTTTTTAATAACTTCGCTGCGAATCCGATTCTGCGCAATGACGTGAATCAATTCGACATTCGCATCGATCAGAACTTCAGCGATAAGGACAGCATATTCGGACGCGTAAGCTATTCCCGCAACCCGGAAGTTATTCCCGGCCCGTTCCCAGGTATTGCAGACGGAGGATCGTTCGCGGCCGGCGACCAGACAGCGAATTCGAGCAACTCGGTCATCAGCGAAACGCACCTCTTTTCACCGACCCTTGTCAATGAAGTTCGCGCCGGGTTCAACCGGATCGCAACGACCCGCATTCAGCCCAATGGCGACACTCTTGGGATCCCCGCCCAGTTCGGCATTCAAGGTGTTCCGCAAGTCTCTTCGAATGGCGGCCTCGGGTCCATTTTTATAACCGGACTCACTACGCTTGGAAGCAACCAGTATCTGCCCTCTATCGAATACAGCAACACGGTGCAGTTCACCGATAATTTGACTAAGACACTGGGAAGGCAATCCATTAAAGCTGGTTTCGAGTTCCAGCAATTGAGGTTTTCAATACTGCAGCCGCCTTCCGGTCGTGGAACTTGGACTTTTGACGGAGGCTTTACCGAAGTCCCCGAAGCCGGCGGCGGCAATACCGGATTGGCCCAGATGCTGCTTACGCCAATTCCAGGTACAGTACCGGGTGCATCCGACTATGTCGGCGGCGCCAGTAGCATCAATGCATCGAACATTGCCAACACTGATATGAAACGCAGTTACTGGGGTGCGTATTTCCAGGATGATGTACACGTCACGTCGAAATTAACAGTTAACCTAGGTCTGCGTTGGGAATATTTCGGTCAGATCATAGAGCGTTACGGAGCGCAGTCCAATTTCCTTCCTTCCGGATCGGCGAGTCCTTCGGAATTTCTGCTGACGAAGAAGCGCTGTGATACCCCGCTTTCGCCGGACTTCTACGCTGCCGCAAAAGCAGATAACATCAGTGTGGTCTGCTCCAGTGTCCCGGGGCTAGGGCATTCGCAGCCCACGAATTTTTCGCCCCGCGTCGGATTCGCTTATCAGCTTACGCCGAAACTCGTCGTGCGAGGCGGCTATGGCCTGTTCTACGGTGGTTTTGAGAACTCCACAATTGAGACCTATGTAGATTTCCCCTTCCAGTTCAACCTGTCGTATTCCAATTTGACCCCCGACGCGCCGATTACGTTTGCCAATGGCGCGCTTGGAACCCTTGAGACCGGCTTATCGGCGATTCCCTTGACGCCTGCCGCAGTAGAGCCGGGCGGTGTCTCGTTTCTTGGCGAAGACTACCATATGAAAACGCCGTACACGCAGGGGTACAACCTGACGTTGCAATATCAACTTTCGACGAACGATACCGTGCAGGCGGGATATGTCGGAAATACTGTTCGTCATCTGGGCGTTTACATCAGTCCAAATTCACCCAGCCAGATACTTCCGCCCGGGCTCAATTCATTCGACTACTCGCCTTACCCGGATTTCCCGAATGGCTTCACTTACAGCAGCTTTGCCGGCGACAGCTACTATCACTCTCTTCAGCTCAATTACGAACGCCGATTTAGCGCAGGACTGAGCGTGCTCGCGAACTTCACATGGTCGAAATGCCGCACCGATGCGGCAGATGTCCTCAACGCCACAGCGATTACCGGATTCCGCGCGCCGCTGCTTCCTGGATTTGGTATTCAGGGCGATTACGGGCTGTGTGACTTCGATATTCCGAAGGTGTTCCACCTGAGTGGAACTTATGCACTGCCCGTAGGCCACGGGCGGCAATTCCTGAGCAGCAGTCGCGGAATTGTAGACGCAGTGCTCGGAGGCTGGAGCACGAACTGGATCTTGACACTGCAGAACGGGCAGCCAGGCACTGTCGGTTGCGCCATCTCGACCACCTCCGGTTTCGGCTGCAATGCGTTTCTCGTTCCAGGCCAGAGCGTGACCGCAGGTCCGCACAACGTGGATCAATGGCTGAATCCAGCCGCCTTTACCAGCCCTCCGGTTGCGACTACCATCGGACAATCCGATTACGGCCCGCTCGGCGGCGCTCCTACTCAATTTTATGGTCCGGGCTACCATCGGCTCGATTTCTCGCTGTTCAAGAGTTTTCGCTTTACCGAACGAACTCGCCTGGAGTTCCGATCGGAGTTCTTCAATCTGACGAACACGCCGAATTTTTCACCACCTGGCTTTGGCGGGAATGGCGTGGTGGCTGCTCCGGGCTCGCTCGACTATACATCGCCGACGACGTTCGGGAAAATCAACTCCACTCGCGACGGGCAGAACGATCAGCGCGAGATCCAGTTTGCGCTAAAGTTCTACTGGTAGGACTTTTTCCAGATGAGCGACATTGCGGTTCCAGTAAGCCCGAAATCCGAAATAGACATCATCGCTCCGGCCAAGCAGCAAGCGGTTGTCCGAAATGTTGCCGTGGACGCGTACCGCGGGCTAGTGATGGTGCTCATGATGGCCGAGGTGCTGCATCTGGCGCAGGTCGCCAAAGCGTATCCCGGCAACGTGTTCTGGGCTTTTCTGGGCTTCAATCAGACGCACGTGGAATGGTTCGGCTGTTCACTGCATGATACGATCCAACCGGGGTTTTCTTTTCTTGTTGGAGTAGCGCTTCCCTATTCGATCGCCAGCAGATTGCGAAGGGGCGCGACCTTCAACCGGTTGTTTGCACATGCGCTGTGGCGATCGTTCCTGCTGATAGCATTGGGCATTTTCTTGCGTTCCATAGACCACAGCCAGACTTACTTCACGTTTGAAGATACGTTGACGCAGATCGGCTTGGGTTATCCCTTTCTGTTTCTGCTGGGCTTTCGGCCTACGCGGTGGCAATGGGGCGCGTTTGCCGCGATTCTTTTTGGCTACTGGCTCGCCTGGGCTTTGTATCCTGCGCCGGGTCCAAATTTCGACTACACGGCGGTAGGCGTTCCCGCGCACTGGCCTCACAATTTTACGGGCTTCGCCTCGCACTGGAATAAGAACAGCAATCTGGGAAATGCATTCGATCAGTGGTTTTTGAACCTGTTCCCAAGAGCCCATCCGTTTGTCGATAACGGGGGCGGTTACCTCACCCTTAGTTTCATACCTACTCTCGGCACCATGATTCTGGGTCTGGCGGCAGGAAGGTGGTACCGAAGTTTTGCCCCGAAGGTGCCACTCAAGAGATTCCTTATTGCTGGCGTGGCGGGGATCGGATTGGGCCTGTTGTTCCATTACGCCGGCATCTGCCCGATCGTGAAGCGGATATGGACGCCAAGCTGGACGCTGTTTAGCGGCGGCATCTGTTTTCTGTTCCTGGCCGCATTCAGCTGGATCATCGATGTGAAAGGCTACCGAAAATGGGCTTTTCCGCTGGTGGTCGTCGGAATGAACTCGATCGCGGCTTACATGATCGCCCATCTGTTCGAAGGCTTCATTTACAGCACCATCCGCACGAATATAGGCGAAAGACCGTTTCAGATATTCGGCGCACCGCTTGAGCCATTGACCATGGGCGCCGCCGTGCTGTTTAGTTACTGGTTGATTCTCCTGTGGATGTACCGGCGCAAACTGTTCTTGAAGATCTGACGGTCAGAGCCGGCCGGAGATCAGCCGGTTCAATGCGGCGGCGGTGTCGTAAACCTGCTGGTCCGGCGCATAGTGATATTTCGATTCCATCTCGGCGATTAACCATCCGTCATAGCCGACCTTGATCATAGCGGCGCGAATTGCGGGCCAATCATTGTCGCCCAGAAAAATGTTGGTGTAGACGCTTTGGTTTCCGCACCGCCCGCGGTGCTTGAGAGTGTCTTTCATGTGCATGCGCGTGATGCGCGTGGCGTGTATTTGAATCCACTGCTCGGCGAATCCCGTATCGTGAATGTTGCCGACGTCCAGGTGGATGCCGACCCAGGGATTATTGACATCGTTCAAGAAGGTGTAGAACTCACGCGGACTTAGCAGGAACTTCTGTTCCGAGCAGCAGTTTTCGGCCCCGATCTTTACCCTGGCTTTGCTGGCGACATCACCCAGCTTCTGCAGCGAATCGACGGTGCGCGTGTAGACATCATTGTATGGTTCTTCGCTGGTCACGAGCCCGGCCACGATCAAAATGGCATCGCATTTGAATATCTGCGCAGCTTCAATCTGGCGATGGATGTGACGGAAAGCAGCATCGCGCTTTTTAGGATCGCTCGCGGACACGTTGTCTTTCCAATCGAGCGAGTTTGCGACGTCGGAAACTTCCAGACCCGCATCCTGGATCTTCCCGAAGAGCTGCCGTAGGTCGGTGTCGCTAGCATTCATCTGAAACCACGGCCGATCGCCGAGCCACAGCTCTATGCCTTCATACCCGGCCCGCTTCAAGAGCGCGAGGCCCTTTTCGAAACTCATGCCTTCCGGGAAAATGTTATCGCCGATTGATTTCTTCATTTCCGAGCAGTTCTCTGCTAAATATTAGCCTAGGATCGGAGGGAATCAGTGGAGCGGCGGTTCTGCAAAGGCAGAGCGTACAGCAGCAAGGAAGAGTTCCATGCTGGAAGGCTTCGTGACAAAGCTCTCGGCGCCAAGCGCAAGCGACCTGTCCCGGTCGGAAGCCCGGGTTGATGAGCTGAAAATGATGACGGGGATAGAGCGAAACGATTCGCTGGCCTTGATCTCGCTCAGAATCTCAAAGCCACTCTTCCCCGGTAGATTCAGATCCAGAAGGATCAACTCAGGACGCGGGATACTGTGAGAGGGCTCCGCGTTCCGTAAGAGTGCCATCGCTTCATCGCCATTCCAAGCACGATAGACCTGGGCTTCCAGAGACATCTCTTTGATGGCTAACTGAAACAGGAAGAAGGCCGCGTCGTCGTCTTCGATGTACAGGACGGTCCGCTTGGCCATCGCTCCCCCTGTTTGTGAGACGCGTATCATGGCGCCGTGTGTCTTGCTAATGCCATCGCGATGCCCGAATCCGGAGGTATTTAGCGGAACGATGATACAATCGGGCCAAACTAAAGGATATTGATGGCTAGTTCCCGACCTTATATTGCCCTGCTTGTACTCACACTGAGCGCTGCCGGGGTCGGATCATACAAGCTGGTGAAGACGATCCCAGTCCCAGGTGAAGGAGGTTGGGATTACCTGTACGCAGACTCGCCGAATCGCCGGCTATACGTGTCGCACGGCACGGAAGTGGATGTGATGAACCTGGATACCGGCACGATGGCCGGAAAGATTCCGAACACAAACGGGGTTCATGGCATCGCCGTGGCAGACCACCTCAACCGAGGTTTTATTAGCGATGGCCGCGACAACCAGGTAACTATATTCGACCTGAATACGCTTTCGGTGATTTCGAATGTAAAGGCCGGGACCAATCCGGACGGCATCGTTTACGATCCCTACAGCAACCGCGTATTTGCATTCAACGGCCGCAGCAGCAATATGACTGCTATTGATGCCGAGACCGGCAAAGTAGCGGGAACAGTTGCGCTGGGCGGAAAGCCGGAGTTTCCGGCAACTGATGGCAAAGGCAACGTATTCGTAAACATCGAGGACAAGAGCGAACTGGTGCGGTTCGATCCGAAGACACTCGAGATAAAGAACCGATGGCCTCTTGCGCCCTGCGAGTCGCCCTCCGGGTTGGCAATTGACCCGGCGCACCACAGGCTGTTCCCGGTTTGCGAGAACAAGATCATGGCCGTGGTTGACGCGGACAACGGAAAGGTAATCACCACTGTTCCGACCGGCGAAGGAACGGATGCGGCGGCGTTCGACCCAGGCACCAAACTGGCCTTTTCTTCGAACGGCGGCGACGGAACTCTGACGGTTATCAAGCAGGAATCCGCCGATAAGTACAGCGTTGCTCAAAATGTGCAGACACGGCGAGGCGCCAGAACGATGGCGCTGGATTTGAAGATGCACACCGTGTATCTCTCGGATGCCGATTTCGGTGAAAAGCCAGCAGCAACTGCCGAGAACCCGCGGGCGCGGCCCAAGATGATTCCAGGCACATTCAAGCTGCTGGTCGTCGCACAATAAGATCCGGGAGGACAGGATTGAAGAGCAGGGCCGAGGCACTCGATAAGGCACGGGAAACCATCTCAGATCTGCAAAACAAATACGGGTTGGCGCTGCGCGGCGCTAATGGCGAATCCCTCTACGATGAAGCAGTAGCCCTGAAGCTGCCAAGAGCCGTTCTCTCGCCGGCGAAAACAGTCATCCCCTGCGCAGCGGAGCTGAAGGACCTGGGCAAAGTGGATCCTTGCCTGATTGTGCAGTCCAGCCTACCGCTGGAGCTGCTTCCTCCCCATAAATCGTTAGCCGTCGGCGGCCAGGTTGCGGCCATTAAGCGGTCGTTCTTTGCTATGTCCAGTTACTTAACAGATGAGGCTTGGCGCGCGCAAGGCTACTGGAATGGGCAGCCCCTGCCGATGCTGGTCTCCATCCGCGGCGCCTTCAAATACCTGGTGCGGCAGAAATCATACTTCTTCAAATTCGAGAACTTTGTAGGCGCCGATATCGACCAGCTCTCGCCGATGCAGCCGGATGAACGCGATCTGAAGCTCGGCCGCTACAAATGGGGCAGCGATCTAAGCGACGAACTGACGCTCATCGTAGCTGAGTTTTAAGATGCTGTCGAGAGAATACGCTGCTCGCTGACGCGCGTGGTTCAGTATCGTCCGCTATTGCACGGCTTTGCTCGTACAGGCAAGTCCGCTGAAGTACCGAGGGCGGAAGACCTGTGAGCTCTGGGCATCGAGAGCGAATTTGACAGCCGCCGGGTGGCCGTTGATGGTCGTTATCTGACCGGCTGAACTCTTTTCAATCCACTCCAACTGAAGCTGATTACCGGGTGATTGCATGAGCTCTCCGGAATCGAGGAAGTGCCAGATGGCCCAAAGGCCGCTCGTCTGCACAACCGTGAGCTCTCCACCTCCGCCGAATGCAACTCCGAGCGACACGCCTTGAGTTGCGCCCGGCCAGGAGAAGATCTGCGATTTTGGGCCGCTCTTCAGGTCGGTGCTCAGGGTTTGGCCATCGATCGTCAGAGTCAAATGAGTCACGTCCTGTGAGGGCAGCACCTGCATCGAGAAGCTAAGATTTGGCTGCGCGGCGTTTGCCGGATAAAGCGCTTGCGAAATGCGCGCGGCTCGATTGAAGAAACTCAGGAACGCAGGAGTAACCGAGAGTTGCTGGCCGGTCGCGGCGACGTATTCACTGCCTGAGGGAATGAGATATTGCTTCAGACTTGCGTTGTAGAGCTGCCACAAACGGCCGTCGTTCGGCTTCAGAAAGTCGCTTACCTCTTGCAGTGTTGCATCTGTTGTGGAACGCGGGTTGAAGGGATACTTCTTCAACATGGGAGCTATGGAAGCACACACGTTTCCGGCAGCCGCGTTTACAGGACCGGCTCCGGCGCCCTTGAGCAACGGCTGAACACGCGTGATTGGCTCGCGAAGGATACTGCCGGTCTTGGTCAAAACCGTTGTTTTCGGATCGTTAGGATCGGGCGCAAAGTTGAAACTGAGCGTGTTCACGGCATTCTGCGCCTGGGTTGCGGCAGTGTTGGCGGCCGTGACGTTGTTTGGATCGGCCTTGTCGATAGGTCCTACGGCCTGCAGAGCGCCCTGCAGCGCACTCAGGCTCTGCATGTACGCGCTGTTGCCGGGTCCAACTAGCGGCTTATCGAAGCAACCTGGCGGAGTGATGAACTGAACGGGCTGAAATGCCTGGGGCGCGAGTTGCTTGTTTGCGGCCGTGTTGTCTGAGGCTACGCAGAATAATTCCAGCAAGGGGGATTTGGGGCTGATCATCTGCTGGAGCTTATTCGCGGCATCCGGCACGCTCGAATAGCCTACGACGGCGGTTGCGTTCAGATAGGCTTGCCACGCCTTTTCGAACTCCTGGTTGTAGCGGGTCGTGATATGGCCAAGCACGGTTCGCTTGTCGAAGTTTCCGAGGGCCTGCTCACCTAAAACCCAAGTCTCCCCGTACAGATATTTCTCGGGATTCTGAAGTTGTTTTGTGAAGTTCGCGTAGCCGGTTTTAATAAAACCGGGATCAACTTTATAGCCGTTAATGACGGTCTCTCTGGAACCGGGGAAGTCGACGTTGAAGATGACCGGCTTCGACCCGCTCCCGGCTGCCACTAGCATGGCCTGATAGATCCGCTCTTCGGGAGGCAATTTGTTCAGGTACTCCCGGGCGGCAGCGACGGCATTTGAATCAGGCGTAGCAAATTTCGGGTACGGATTTCGATCGGCCAGTTGTCCGGCATAGAATTCGAAGTTTTGGCGCGCGAGATCCTGCCGCTGCGGATCCACTTGCTGGTCCCGCTGCCAGTGCTGGACCAGTACGGGCGTCAGGAACGCAGGCGTGCTCTTTTCGTGATGGTCGGTAGTAATGAGATAAGCCTTTAAGGCATCGTAGACGTATCTGTATCCTTGAGAATCGTACGCCTGAGGCCTGCCGCAAATGTCGGCGAGCGTCTGCTGTGTAGGCGCCAGCAAGAGTTTTCTGAAATAAGCAAAATAGGTGGTTTCGAGCGGCTCCCGAATGGCATTGCCGGCGTAAAGAAATGCATCATAGCTGAACGGCACGCCATTTTTGGCATATCCGTCGAGAATAGCCAAAGTGTCCTTCACGCGCGTGAGCTGCTGCAGGGACTCTAGCGAGGCGAGCTGGCCGGACGCCAGGCTGACGGATGGCACGCCCCTGGCGGCATTCACTGCGTCATTTATGAGCCTGTTGTTGTTGCGGTAAGAGACGATCCACCAGATGCACAGGAACAGGCCGACAGCGGCCAAGGCGCCCAGCAGAACGCGACGCGCCAGGTCAATCTTGACGTTCCGCCCTGCAACGGAGCTGGCAGGTCTATCTGCCAGAATGACGTCGGGAAAGAGGTGACGCAGGAACACCCACTGTGGGATCTTGCGTGAGCCCGCCTCGTGAACTTCCGCGGCCATGCGGCGGGGCGCGGGCCCTCTGGTGAAGATTTGCGTTGCGCCGGCGTCGAAGTCCCGGTTGTCCTCAGCAGCAGCAAACTGGGCCGCCGGCGAGACATCGGCAACGCTGACCGGCCGGACGCCTATGAAATAAAAGCCTCTAAGGAACGGACTTGTTCCCAATTGGCTGGGGCGGCAAAGGTCTACCAGAAACTGGACCAGAAGAGAACGGAGCTTACCGAATTCGCGCGGAAATTCGTAGATGTTGGGAAGCCTGGCGGGGTCATGCTCGCGCGTCAGATACTCACGGCGCTTATCGGAAAGCGAATAATACAGGTCTTGAAAGGCCTCGGAGAGAAGTCGAGTCTGCTGCTCGGCATACACACCCTGGCCAGTGTCGGCCAGCAGAGGCAGTGTCGAGCCGAGAATTTCGGATGCCTCTACATCAGTCAGGTTCTCAACGAAATCGCGAAAATACGAAATCTTGTCGGCTTTCGTGAATAGTACATAAACAGGAAAGCTCGAGCCCAGCTCCTGCGAAAGCTCGTTGAGAATGGTCTGGAAATGGCGTGCCTTCGCGGCGAGCGCCTCTGCGCCTCCGGCTTGCAGGAAAGTTTCGCAATCCACCGTGAAGGCGACCGCGCGGGTGGGCGGAAGCTTCGCGGCCAATACCGCATTCATTCGAACGGGCGGAAACTTTTTGAACAGCTTCCGGCGAGCCGCTGGATCGGCGATGACCGCGCCCGAGGGGTCAATGAACAGACTATTGCGCGCGTACCAGAGATTCACGCTCCGCGTGGGAGCAATGGCAGCCTCCTGGAAGGCCTGGCCGGCGAGCAGTTCCGGCTCCAGGCCTGATTTTGCAATGATGCTTGTCTTGGCCGTGCCGGAATCGCCGATGAGGAACACAGCCGGCAGCGATCCCAGCCGCTTGTTACCCGTGGCAGCTTGCATTCGCCTTGCCGCTTCAACGAAGTTGTGATCCATCTCGGCTGCTGCGCCGGCATCCGCGCTTTGCGCTGCAGCAACATTATCTTTGGGGCGCAGCATCAGATAGCCGATGAAGCCGACGATGCCGATGAACGAAAGCCCGACTTGCAGATAGTGAAGAGCGGGAGGCCTTAAGCCGACCCATTGCCCCAGAAACCAACTGAACACGAGCCAGAGGATGAGGAGAAGAATAGCGATCCAGAGAGAGCGGGTGAATTTCATCGCGAGTTCCTAAACGCCGGCACCCGCGGCTATGGTTCGCAGTTCGCCAGCGGAAGACGATAGCGAAATCTTGAAAAAGACAAACAAAATGAGCGCCAGGACGAAACAGCCCACCGCGATCCACCTGAGAATGGGGATCCACTTATCGCGGGCCGGAACGATGCCGTGGGGCGTGATCTGCCAAGCCGCGGCCGCTGGAGCGCCGCGAATGCGACGAATTTTTTCCTCTATCTGGGATGAAATCGACCGGATTTCAGAGCTTCCGGTCACGCTATAGCGACCGCGGAAGCCGAGCAGTAGACAAAGCTGATAGAGCTCCAGCAAATCGGCGAGCGGCTCAGAATCCTGCCGGCTCAATAGCCTCTCGAGATTGCGGAAGAAGATCTCGCCGGCCACGTGCACACCGAACATCTCCTCTTGCAGCGGTTTGCGAGGCCAATCGGCGAAGATCGGATTTTGCGAGTTTAATATAGACTCATCGAGAAAAGCGACCACAGCGAAGGTGGCAACGCGGACGTCCTCCGCCCCATATCCGCGCCGCAGCGCCTCCTGCTCCGCGCTCTTCAGTGCGTTGCGAATCTGCGCGCGAAAGGTTTCAGGATCGGCCACGCGCTGCCGGCTCGCGCGCAGACGCTCAACTACCGTCAGCGGCTCCTGAAAGATAAGGGCAATAGTCTCGTAACGTTTAGGGGGTTGCTGCGGCGCCGGTGCCGCGCCGCTCTGAGGTGTGATAGCCATGAAATCCTTAGGACTCGAGAAGGACTAGCAATTCCAGTTCCGGATGAGGAATCTCGCCAGGAACATAAACGCCCACCCGCCGTCTCTCCATCAGATCGTCCCAACAAGGGCCGGCGCGATTAATGGAGAAGTATTGGTTGGTGATGCGGGGCGAAAGCGAAGAAGGCGGGCTGCTCACATGCGACAACTGAAGGCCCGGCAGAGCTCGTTTGACGAGCTCGGGGACAAATCGCGAGGAGCAGATCTTCACTAGAGCTGGAGTGCCGGTGATCAACTCAGCCTCTCCCGCATTGGAGCTGATGGAGAAAAACCAGCGCGACCGGCCGAAGCAGCGCGTATCGCTGATTTCGCCTTCCCAGAAGTAGCGATCAACCTGTTCGAGTTTGATGGAGACGCAGTTGGTTGGGATGACGAGTTCCAGATGCTCACGTATGTGCCTGTCGAGCGGCTCAAAGCAAGCCTGGAGGTCGAGGTGGTCATAGAGGGGGAGATCGGCGGGAGACGATTGCAGTCCGAATGTGCAAAGCGCGCCAGCAAGCCGCAGCATCTCCATAAACAGTTCCTCGGGGTGACCCTGCTTTGAGAGGTAGAGATGGCGTAGCGCGGCGAGCCCGGTGTTGACAGCATGAAGGAACCAGAAGCTGGCAATCTGCTGGGCCGACATTCCGCTCTGCTGGCGGTCAGAGCTGTGGGTAGCTCCTGAAAACGAGACGTTCTTCTGGGTAAGGATGTCCACGAGCCGGCGCGTGGTTGACATCAGGGCCTCACTCGCGCTGAACCGCAGCACGGGAGGGATGAACTTCTCATCGAAGATGAAATGCCCGGCGCCATCGCGCAGGATGCGTGCCACGGGAAGCAGTTGCCATCTCTCACTCTTCTCGCCCTCGAAAAGGAACCGGATATTCTTCCGCCCGAAGCGGACGGATTTTTCATCGCCGCCGGTTATCTCGTCAAGTACCGGATGTTCCTCGGCAACGAACCTCGTGCCATCGGAGCCTGCTTGCGGGTCCAGTGAGCAATTGCCGCCGAGCTGCTTGCGCTGAGGAACGGCCAAAAACGCCAGCAGCGTATCCGATGTTGGAGGAAACAGCGGGTCTATGGGCCGGGGCTCGGGAAGCGGGTCGGAAGCCGGCATGTCGAAGGATAAGCCGTCTTCGAAAACACCGCGCGCATGCGACAGAAGCAGCGTTCCGTTGCGAAGGGCTTCCTGATTCAGCTCATAACCGAGTAATCCGAAAGGGCTGAACCAGAGCGAGTCAGCCGCGAAGTGGATGGCATCTTCGAAATAACGGCTCTGGGCCTGAAAATGGTGCGGCCCCAGATACATGCCCTCGGCCCAAACAATTCTTGAAAGATTGCGCACAAACGATTGACGTTCCCGACTTTCTATCATAGTGGTAACCAGCAGGCATACAAAGAAGACAGTGAACTGAAGTTCACCGCTGCACGCGGAAGCGTGCGCCACGAAAGGGCTGGAGAGAGGCAATCCGATTATGGAGACACTCGAGTTTCTCGGGGGCAAGTATCAGAAAACGGAGCAGATTGTGCCCGGCCCGGTGCAAACGTTCCGGGCGCGCGAAGCCGCTACGGGGCGGGAAGTATTTGTACACCGCGTATCGAGCACGGAAGAGCAAGCCGAGCAAACGGCGCTGCTGCGGATGCTGACAACGGTTTTGCTGCGCTCGGCCGAAGCGCGGAAACTGGTGCTCGATTTTGGCGATGACCAGGGCTTCTGGTACGTGGTAACCGACAGCGAGCCGCGCTGTTTGATTCTCCGTGAGTGGCTGCAATTTGAGCTCAACCGGGCAAACAGTGCGCCAGCGGTGGAGAAGCGCGCGCCCGCGAAACCGGTTCCGGCGCCCGAAGCGCCGACGGTACAACAGACAAAGAGCGAACCGGGTGAATTTACACGCATGTTCGAGGCCGGTCCGCGGGTAAGCGCGACCCCGCCGTCAGCCTCGGCGAGAACCCCATCGCCTCCCGCAGAGAATGAGCCGGGTGAGTTCACCAGATTCTTTCAGGGGGGACTGCCGCCCACGGCCGGCAAAGGCGAGTTGAATCCGGAGGTGAAACGCAGCCAGGACAGGCCATCGAGAGGTGGATTCGTGCAGCGGCCGCATACGCCGGTGCCGCCGCTACCGCAAAAGCCCACGGACCCAGGCGAGTTTACCCGAATCTTTTCGCACCCGGCTAGCGGGGCTCCGAAGCCGACCTTGCCGGAGCGCCAGGAACCGGGCGAATATACACGAATCTTCGGCGGCGGGACAGTATCGCCCCCGCCCTTACCGCGACCTCCTGCTGAACCGCCAGGGTCGCGTACGGCAGACGACCCGCTGGCCGGCACAAAGCCCCTGACCGCGGTGCCAGCCGCACTGATCGGCCCGCCCGCTGCCGTAAAAGGCCCCAGCGAATACACCATGGTCATTCAGGGCAACCGCCCGCTGAGAGAAGCCGGGTCGCCCGACTCGCCGCCGCCATCAGCGGCAACTGCCGGCCCCGGAAGTGCTCCCGCACTACCCCAGATGCCCGCGATCCCGCAGCTAACTGTGCCGAAAGTGAGCGTGCCGAAGCCTCCGGCCATGCCCGCCCCTGCGCCCGTAAATTTGCCCGCGGCTGCGTCCAACAGAAAGCTCGTCGTGTTCTTCGCGATTCTGGCGGTTTTGGCCGTTGTGTTGATTCTGCTGGTTGTCCTTATCACCGTCAAGAAATGAAATTAATACACAATACACTGTTGCTTGTCTTCGCCGCGGGCGTGCTGCTGCCGCCAATGGCTGCATTCGCGCAGATAGCGGGAACTCCACCCAGAACCAACTTCTCGGGGCGCTGGAGAATGGTGAAGGATCAAAGCGATTTTGGAGCTTTCCACATGCCCGACATTATCGTTCGCGTGATCGATCAGCATCTGCAGACGATGAACGTGCATACCGTTCAGACCACGGGCGCCAAGACCTCCAGCTCCGACGTGTCTTATTTCACTGATGGGTCTACCACGAAAAACATCATCAACGGACGCGACGCGGAGAGCAAATCGTTCTGGGATGGTCCCACGTTGGTGATCCGAACGAGTATGAAAGATTCGAAGGGGGACGATGAGGAAATTGTGGACCGGTGGGATCTCTCCGAAGATGGGAATACGCTGACCACCACCAGCCGCATCAGCACGCCGCGAGGAGGGGTCGATATGAAACTGGTCTGCACGAGGGAGAAAACGGGCGGCTGAGGCCAGTCGCAGCAGTGGCGCGGCGGTAGTGCAGCGATGTAGCAGGTAGCATCACTACAATGGGGAGACCATTATGGACGAAGCAGTTTCGGCGGCGGATGCCCGGCTCCCCACGTCATGGATAGCGATGTTGTCGACACCGGCATGAGCCGAAGTGCTCTGACCATGCTTCTGGTTGAAGACAATCCGGCGGACGTCTTCTTCGTCCGAACAGCGCTTGAACACGAAGGGATAGAGAGCGAGATCCTGATTGCTCAGGACGGCGAGAAGGCCATTGAGTTTGTCGAGGCCACCGACGCCGACCCTTCAGCTCCCTGTCCGCGTCTAATCCTTCTGGATCTGAACCTGCCCCGTACAAGCGGGACGGAAGTGTTACGGCGACTCAGGAAAAGCATTCGCTGCGCGGACGTGCCGGTGATTAAGCGGAATCGTGGCGTACTGTCTGCGGCTGCGTATGGAAGCCACTGAGATATCCTCGTCCTAATACCAGGAGATCTTGCGTTGTCCTCGATTGACATACCATTGCGGGGTGGCCGGTTTGGCAGCACCTCGCGGCGCGATTTGTGGTGGGTGCAGCCGCTGCTCACGGTGCTGGGGCTCTCTTTGTTCATAGCCTATTCCACTTGGGCGGCATTACAGGGCAACCATTTTCGGTTCGGCCCCTATCTTTCACCTTTTTATTCACCGGAGCTCCTGGGGGATCCCGCGCACGCCTGGCTTGGCGGATGGCCGCATTGGTGGCCGGTATGGATTCCTGCCTCGGCCGCTTTGCTCATCCTGTGGGCGCCCGGCGGATTCCGCGTTACCTGCTACTACTATCGCGGCGCCTACTACAAGGCATTCTGGGCCGATCCTCCGTCGTGCACCGTCGGAGAAGCGAGGAAGAGTTATCGCGGCGAGCGGTCCTTTCCATTAATCCTGCAAAATGTCCATCGCTACTTCCTGTATCTGGCGCTGATTTTTCTAGTGATATTGGCGCTGGATGTGTGGAGAGCGCTGTGGTTCACGAATCCGCAAACCGGCGCTGTGGAATTTGGAATCGGCCTAGGAACACTGGTGCTGGCTGCGAATGTTGTGCTGCTGGCCTGCTATACGTTTGGCTGCCACTCGCTGCGCCATCTGGTTGGAGGGCGTCTGGATGAAGTTTCGAAATCTCCACTGCGCAGCAAGACGTACGAATGCGCGGGATGTCTGAACCGCCGGCACATGCTGTTCGCCTGGATGAGTCTGTTCTCTGTCATGTTCGCGGATCTCTACGTACGGCTGTGTGCGATGGGCGTCTGGTCTGACTGGAGAATCTTTTAATGACCGAGTACCAGACACACGAGTACGATGTGCTGGTAATTGGCGCGGGAGGGGCGGGATTGAGGGCCGCGATCGAAGCATCGTGCAACGGGATGCGCGTCGGCGTGGTAACCAAGAGCCTGCTGGGCAAGGCGCACACGGTAATGGCTGAAGGCGGTATCGCCGCGGCTCTTGCCAATGTGGACGAACGCGATAACTGGAAGGTCCATTTCTCAGACACGATGCGCGGCGGCCAGTACTTGAATAACTGGCGCATGGCGGAGCTGCACGCGAAAGAGGCGCCGGATCGCGTAAGGGAACTGGAGGCTTGGGGCGCGCTATTCGATCGCACGAAGGACGGACGCATTCTGCAGCGGAATTTCGGGGGCCATCGTTATCCGCGGCTGGCGCATGTGGGCGATCGAACCGGTTTGGAGATGATCCGGACACTACAGGATCACGGCATCCATATGGGCATCAACGTTCACATGGAATGCACCGTGCTCACTCTGCTGAAAGACGATGGCCGCATTGCGGGCGCTTTCGGGTATGAGCGCGAGCGAGGCCGGTTCCTGCTGTTTCGAGCCAAGGCGGTTGTGCTGGCGACGGGCGGCATCGGCCGGGCGTACGAAATTACCAGCAATAGTTGGGAATACACGGGCGACGGGCATGCGCTGGCTTATTTCGCCGGTGCGCCGCTGATCGACATGGAGTTTGTGCAGTTCCATCCGACCGGGATGATCTGGCCGCCCAGCGTGCGGGGAATTCTTGTGACTGAAGGCGTGCGGGGCGAAGGGGGCGTCCTGAAGAACAAAGAGGGCCGGCGCTTCATGTTCGATGACATTCCCGAAAATTACCGCGCGCAAACGGCGGACAGTGAAGAGGAGGGCTGGCGGTACACGCAGGGCGACCGGAATGCGCGGCGTCCGCCGGAGCTGCTGACGCGGGATCACGTAGCAAGGTGCATCGTCAGAGAGGTTCGGGAAGGGCGGGGAAGCCCGCACGGCGGCGTTTTCCTGGATATCGCCTGGATCAAAAGCCGGCTGCCGGACGGCGCTGCTCACATCAAAAGGAAGCTGCCCAGCATGTATCACCAGTTCAAACAACTGGCAGATATCGATATCACCGAAGAAGCGATGGAGGTTGGGCCGACAACTCATTACGTGATGGGCGGCGTTCAGGTGGATGCCGACACGCAGATGTCGCCCGTGTCGGGTTTATTCGCGGCAGGCGAATGCGCCGGCGGCCTTCATGGCGCGAACCGGCTCGGTGGCAACTCGTTATCGGACCTTCTGGTATTCGGCAAGCGTGCCGGTGAATATGCGGCCAGATTTGCCAAGGAAAACGGTGCAGCGAACGTGAATACGGACCAGCTTGAGGCAAACGCGCGTCGCGCATTGGAACCTTTCGGACGCACCGGAGAAAACCCGTATCAGCTACAGCATGATCTTCAGGAATTGATGCAGAGACTGGTTGGCATAGTCCGGCGCGAGGAAGATATGCAGCGGGCCCTTGCCGGCTTGCGTGCATTGGAGCAGAGGGCGGATGGAGTGGCGGTTGCCGGCAATCGCGAATACAACGGCGGCTGGCACACGGCGCTCGATCTGCAAAATCTCTTGACCGTCTCAGAGATCATTACCCGGGCGGCGATTGAACGCAAAGAGAGCCGCGGAGCACAATTCCGTGAAGACTACCCGTCCAAGAATGACGAAGAAGGACAGTGCACAATCGCGGTAGATCGAAACGGCTCGGGCGAAATGGTAGTAACTCGCGAACGCCTGAAAGAAATGCCCGCGGAGCTTCAGCAGATTATCGCTGAGATGAAATAAAGAAGATTAGCGCGATGTCTACTGCTACATTTCACATCTGGCGAGGCAGCAACGGCGAGGGCGGCCTTCGCGCGTACACCACCCAGATCTCGCCGGGAATGGTGGTGCTTGATGCCGTGCATCGTATTCAGGCCGAGCAAGCCAGCGATCTCGCGGTCCGCTGGAACTGCAAGGCGGGCAAATGCGGCTCGTGTTCGGCGGAAATTAACGGCAACCCGCGATTGATGTGCATGACGCGCCTCAACGCTCTTCCGCTTGAGCGGCCAGTCACCATCGAACCGATGAAGGCTTTCCCATCCATAAAAGATCTGGTGACGGACGTGTCCTGGAACTATCGAGTGAAGCAGACCATCCGGAAATTCAAGCCGCGGGCGCCGGACGCTCCGGATGGGACTTGGCGCATGGCCCAGGCAGACGTCGATCGAGTTCAAGAATTCCGCAAGTGCATCGAGTGTTATCTTTGCCAGGACGTCTGCCATGTGCTGCGCGAACACAACCTTCACAACCAGTTTGTCGGGCCGCGCTTTCTGGTCTATGCGGCTGCGCTGGAGATGCATCCAATGGACTGCGAAAATCGAACCGGCGACCTGCGGCACGAACACGGAATTGGCTTTTGTAATATCACGAAATGCTGTACGAAGGTGTGTCCCGAAGGGATCACAATCACCGACAACGCCATTATTCCGCTGAAGGAGCGCGTGGTGGACGAGCATTTTGATCCGTTGCAGAAACTGTTTCGGATTTTCAAAAAATGAAAGGAGCACAGGATGGAGTTCGAATTGAAATCGCTTTCGGCGGATGCGATTCCTGAAGCGCTCGCCAAGGCAGAACGATACCGGCTGCTGGAAGAATCCTCTCAGGCGGAAAGTATTTGCCTCGACATTCTGCGCATCGATCCCGACAATCAGAAGGCCCTGGTAATGCTGTTGTTATCGCTGACAGACCAGTTTGGCACCGAAGCCACGCCGGCACGAGCCAGGGGGGTTTTAGATCGAATACAAGGAGAATACGAGCGGGCTTACTACGCCGGCATCATCTGCGAGCGATCCGCAAGAGCTCGTATGCAGCAGCGCATCCCCAGCGGGCGATCCCGGGCATACGCGGATTTTGCGGATGCGATGCGCTGGTATGAGAAGGCGGAAGCGCTCCGGCCTTCGGGCAATGACGATGCCATTTTGCGATGGAACACCTGCGCGCGTACGCTGATGCGGCACCGTGATCTGCGGCCGCAGCCTCAGGAGAGACTGGAAGCTGTGCTGGACGATTGAGCCAGTGGGCGAGCGATATGGTAGGAATTCCCCAGCGCATCCGAACGGGGAAAAGAGAGGATCAACAACATGCATTTCAAATGGATGGGGGCAGCGCTGCTGTTCTCAACTGCTCCTGTTTTCGCCGCGATTCCGTTCCATTGTGGCCACGGCATTCCGCTTCAAGCTGCGATTGATTTTGCCCTTCCAAACGAGACGCTCCTGCTTACCGGCAGTTGTTCAGGACCGATCGCGATCAATCACAAAAACATCACGCTCGAAAGCAACACGGGCGCGGTAATCGATGGCACGGGCAAGGATGCGATTACCATCACCGGCCCCGTACGGGTATCTTTGAAGGGCATCTCTGTTCAGCACGGGAAGAACGGAATCAACGCGAGATCCGGCGCGCAACTCATCCTAACGAATACGCAAATACTGGGCAATGAGGTTATAGGGATCCTGCTGACAGGTGCGTCGGCGGCGACATTGTCAGACGTCGCGACGAACAGTAACGGTGTGAACGGGCTTGACGCCGAAGGTTCCTCGGCAGTCGTCGTGAATGGAGCGTATCAGAGCAACAACAACGGCGTTTTCGGCGTGAACATCAACGGCAGTTCGAGTTTCACACTGACGCAATCGCAGGTCTGGGTTTCGGGCAACACGCTCGGAATACAGATCGGTACCAGTGCGAGCGCGTTCATCTCGGACGCCGCCACGTCTATCATCGCCAGCAATAACTTGACGACTGGCCTGACCATCGTTTCCGGAGCCCACATGGTCGATTTCGGCGGAACGATCACTTGTACGGGTAACGGCGTACACGGCGTTTCCATTGACTCGAAATCGGGACTCGACCTGGATGCCGCCGGCACCTTAAAATCCAGCGGCAACACGCAAGACGGGGTCCACCTGGAAGAGACGTCGGTGCTCACCATGTTCAATACGCCCGCCTTTTCGGGCGCGCCTGGCACCACCACAATCAACACGCATAACAATGGGGGCAGTGGGTTGAATGTCTTGACGGGATCGAATTTTACAGTCATTCACCAGGCCGCCCTGGATAGCACGAACAACACGATGAATGGCGTTCACGTGGATAACGGGAGCAGCATTACGCTGATTCAGTCCACGGTAACCGGCAACACTGGAGCGGACGTGGCATTGACGTTCGGCTCTCGCGGCGACATTACGAGTTCGACCATCGGAAAGCTCACCTGCGACGCAACGGTCCTTATCCGCGGTTCGTACACGCACTGCTCGATGTAAACGACAGCGAATGGCGGAAGCTTACGGCTGGGCGGCTACGTTGCGATTCCTTTTCCTTCCACGATTCGGATGTAACTGTTTATCGGGACGTTTGTAAATCTGTCCACCTGCTTGCTTGGCGCGGGCCAGTGGATCTCCAGCAGCTCAATCTTTGCAGCAGTGCCAATACCTAGCACTTCCCGAAGGTCGTGAGAGGAAAGATAGCTTCCGCCATTGTTCTTAAGCCTGGAGTGTTTCTTTCCGGCAGCCGTCCAATGGATTCTCGCGCCGATTGCATCCCGGTTGCATGTGACGCCTTCAAGTTTGATGCCCAGCCAGTTATTGCCCTTAGCGGCATTATTCTTCAGAAGCAGCGGCGCTCCGCCATTGTTGCAGATAAGCACATCCAAAGCGCCGTCATTATCGTAATCGCCGACCGCGAGACCGCGCGCCGGAAAGGCCTTCTGAAATGCAGATCCGCCCCGATCGCTGACATTGTGCAGCTTGCCGTCTTCACCCTGATGGAAAAGCAGCAAGGGCTCCTTGTACTTCACCTGCGAAGAATAATGGTCGATCATGTCGTCCGGATGGCCGTTCGCAAGGATGAGATCAATGAGGCCATCGTTGTCGTAATCGAAGTACTTCAGGCCCCAGCCGCTCAACAGGCGGGTCGCCTGCGCGACGCCCTCAATATGAGCAACGTCGCGGAAGGTTTCGTCCTTGTTGTTCTGGTAAACAGAAAACATCTCCTGGTCGACATTCGCGACGAATAAATCCTGCCAGCCGTCGGCATTCAGATCGGCGGCGTCAACACCCATTCCGGAGCGCGCCTGACCGTTCTCGCTAAAGCCGACCTCCGCCTGCATCGCGATCTCTTCCCATTTCCACGTGCCGTTCGGTCCCGGGCCGCGATTCACGTACAAAAAATCCTGTACGGTGTCATTGGCGACAAACAGATCCATCCGGCCATCGTTGTTGATATCGGTTGCGACGACGCCCAAACCCTTGCCTAGGGATTTCGCAATATCTGTTCCTCTGCTCGCCTCCGTGAAGGTTCCGTCCCCATTGTTGTGATAAAGAAAGCTGGCGGTACCCTTGAAAATACGCGGAATGCAGTAATAGTGCTTGCCGAGCTTGTTATCTCCGCACTCGAACTTATGTCCGCCGGAATAATCGACAAAGCTGCATACAAAGAGGTCAAGCCGGCCATCGTTGTCATAGTCGAACCACACCGCGCTGGTGGTCCAACCGGGTGTCGCGACGCCGGCCTTTTCGGTAACGTCGCTGAATGTCCCGTCGTGATTATTTTTGTAGAGAATGCACTTACCGTACGAAGTGACGAGCATGTCCGGCCAGCCATCGTTATCGTAATCGCCGACCGCGACGCCCATTCCGAAGGTGCCACCGGTGACGCCCGCTTTTTCCGTGACATCGGTGAATGTGCCGTTTCGATTGTTCTTGTAGAGGGCATTCCGGATCGGCTTCGCCGGTTTCCAAAAGTCACATGGACCGCTGTTTACAAAATAAAGATCCATCCAGCCGTCGTTATCGAAATCGAGGAATGCGCATCCCGGGCCAAGAGTTTCCGGCAAGTAGCGCTCGGGTGACATGGCGTTTTCATGCACCCACTCAATACCGCTGGACGACGTGGGGACTTCGATAAATAGAGAATCGGCGTGCGCCGAATCGCTCTGCCTGCCGAAAAGGGTTGAGGCTCCGCAGCCGGCAGCCAGCTAAATCAGCTCTCGTCGGGTGAACTTCATATCAAAGCCGCTCCTTCACAGTCGCGGTTCAGTTTCGAGTGTTGCATGCTTATTTTCTACTTACTAAGCTCACGGAGGGCTGCTCGCAACTCCTCGGGGTGAAAATCGAGTTCCGTTAAGCGCGTGCTGTAGCGGATGCGCCCATCTTTGCCGATAACAAAAACGCGGCTCGGCCATGCCGCGTAGGCGTTTTCGACCGCCCCGTCCATGCCGTCGACCACCGCTGAAAATGGCAGATGCAGTTTACGGCTGCAGATCATGGCGTGTTCCTGCTTTTCCGCGAGGTTACTGGCCGGTTGCAGTTCGATCCCTTCGCGTTCGTTACGAGTGCTCTGCCAATTGCCGGCCGCATGCGCCTCGCGGATATACACGAGCAGAAAAGGAATGCGCGCCCCATACTGCCGATGCAATCGCTTGAGCTCATCCGCCGAGGTGCGGAAATTGGGACAGGAGTAACTGCCAAAGACAAGCACCGCACCGGTCTTGCTGCGTAAATTCGAGAGAGTGACGGTCTTGTTTGAAACGGCATCAGGCAGCGTGAAGTCCGGTGCAAATTCATTAATCTTCGGGCCAGGGTCATTCGCGCGCGCAGCCTGTTCTAACTTTCCGGCCAACGCTTTTTCCCGGCTGGCGTCCGGCGACAGGTGCAAGCCTTGATACACCGCAAGCAAACTTTGATGAGCTTCGAGCGAATCGGGCAAGGACTTGACCGCAGATTCAAGGTGTTCGCGCGCTTTCTGCAGATCTTCAGTGCCGGTAAAGCATTCGCCCAGCGCGAGATGCGCTTCCGCCGCTTGCGGACGCAGTGTGAGCGCGTGCTGCAAAACGGGAATGGCTTCGTTGAATTGCTTTCGCGCTGTCATGATTTGACCTAAACCGAGATTTGCGGCGTAATCGTTGGCATTGTTCGTCAACTCTTTACGAAACGCCGCAGCGGCACCGTCCGAATCGCCGGTTTCGAGAAGAGCCCGGCCATAAAAGGACTCGAGCTGAGGTAAATTGGGATTGAGATCGATTGCGCTGGCGAGCTGCTTTACCGCAGCAGGATAATCGCCGGAGGAGAACATGCGTGTTCCCAGCAGGAAGCGCGCTTCCGCGGTGTCGCCGTTGCGCAGAATGCGGTCGAGAAATACCTGACCTTCCTGGATGCGCTGCTTGCGAATTAAAGCTGTGCCGAGCATGTAGGCGAACCCGAGATCGTCCGCGTTCTCCGCCTGAATGGGTTGCAAAAGCTCAATCACCTGCTGGTCATCGCCCATTTGCAGATCGCAGTCGGCCAGCAGCAGAGTTACTTGGTTGTCATTCGGGTGCGATTGATGAAGGTCGGCAAATCGGCGTGCAGCTTCTTGAACCCGGCCACTCTTCTCGTACGCGAGCGCTTGGTCGAGAGCGATGCGCGGATCTCCGGGAAGGAGCTTGCCGGCTGCTTCGTACTCGGTGATGGCCTCATCGTATCGGCCGAGGTGTGCGAGCGCCACTCCGCGATTCACATGGTCGGCAACGTTGTCAGTCTGTGCGGAGGCGATGGCTGCGATCAGGAGCGCGCAAAGGCTAATTCGGGTATGGTTCATTTACCCTCACAATGCGGATCATATGATCGGTAAACTTATTATGCGACCCAGGCAACTCCAGTTTCGGCATGTGGCAGCCAATACAGTTCTGTATCGAAACCTTGCAGGCGCGCGCGCCAGGCTTTCCGCCGGCATGACATGCCTGGCATTTGGCATCGTAGTGGCTGTCGACCCGGTCGACTTCGCGATGGGGATCGTGACATGTGATGCAACTGATACGCGAGTCTTCGGTGTCATAACACTTGCTGGTCGTCAACCGGTATGGCTGAAACCGAATATTGGCGATGCCCAGGGTACCCGCAGCGGCGATCTGCTCCCACGTGCGATGACACTGCCCGCAAAAATTGGAGATTCCTTCAGTGGAAAGCGATTTCAGGTTTCGCATCGCGGCGAGTTTAGCATCGCCGAGCTTGATCCCTTCCAGATGATGGCTCGTGGGGCCATGACAGCGCTCGCATTGCACGCCGGGCGTCATGGTGTCGAGCGTGAGGCTCATGCCCTGCGTAGCATTGGTTGAGTGGCAACCGAAACACGCAATCTTCTCGTCGCGTCCCATGAAGCGGCCCGCCGCCTGGACGAGATCGGTGGGCTTATTGTTCGCGGCCCCAATGGTCAGATCGAGCCCGTCACTTTCGCGGAAATAGCTGACTCGGGTCTCATAGAACGACCCGTCTTTTTCGAAAACGTAAGTCTGCCCGGCTGCGCCCAAACCGAACGCCCAGGTTATCGGCACGGTAATCGTCTGCTGGCCGTCTGACACGGAGTAGATGCTCTGAGCGCCACTTTTTTCGATGCGGTAGGAATATTTGCCCTGGCTAAACGTCAGAAGCGGATGAGACTGCAGGATGATACATTCGGGCACGAATTCGAGCGCGCGCGCCATGGATGTTGCGGGCTGCGGTTTTGCCTGCGCGGGGTGACAAGTGGCGCATTCGCTCGCCCCGGTATGGATGCTGGCCATCAATAAGGCAGCAGCGATCATCGCAAACGTCATTGCGACTTTACCGCAACCTCTTTTGCCTGACGGGCGGCGTTCAGTTGTGTGACGATGGCGCGTTCGCGGTCGCCATCCGCCTTGCGCTTCTGCCGGTAGTAGGCGGTCGCCAGCGAGACGTGGGCCTCGGTAAACTGCGGCGCGTCCTTGATAAGGGATTGCAGATCGCGCGAGGCCTGTTCGACCTGTCCCTTTGCCAGTTCGAGTGCGGCAATCTGGTATCGCACGCCTGGGTCGCCGGGGCGAATTTGGAGGGCATGCTGCAAGTACTTCAAGGCTTGCTCATTCTGTTCGTCCTGGCGCAGCAGCACCCCCATGCGCAGATTCGCATCGAAGTTATTGGGATTCGTGTTCAATTCGCGTAAGAAGGCTTTTTCCGCGCCGGCCTGGTCGCCCGTTGATAGCAAAGCGAGACCGTAGTAGGAGTAAACGTCGGGCAGGTTCGGATCCAACTCGACGGCCTTCTGAAAATCTCCAAGGGCGCCCGAGAAATCGTTGACCATGAACTTCGTCGTGCCCATCAGCAGCAGCGCTTCGGCCGAGTTTCCATTTCTGAGGATCTTGTCGATAATCACTTGTCCTTTTGCAGCCTGGCCATCGCGGACCAGCGCGGTTCCAAGCAAGTAATTAAAGGTGCGATTGTCCGGGTCCGCGCGCTGAACCGGTGTTAAGAGATCGACTAAATCTTTGTTCTTTCCCAACCTCAAGTAGCAGTCCGCAAGCACGGTGAGCACCTGGACGTTGGCCGGCTCTTTCTCGTGCAGTTCCTTGAGCGTATCCGCCGCCTGCGCAAGATCGTCCGTCTTGTAGTACGCCAGAGCGAGGTTGAGCTGCACCTGCAGATTGGGTTTCAGGCTGAGAGAACGTTTATATTCGGTGACGGCCTCCGAATAGTGGCCCTCACCGGCCAGCGCCGCGCCGAGGTTTGAGCGAATCTCTGGAATGTCGGGGTAAGTAGCGAGCAGGGTGCGATAGTCGCGGATAGCGTCGTCCAATTTGCCGGCTTGCTGAAATGCAATGGCTTCTTTGAGAAGATCCTGTGGGGACTGCGTACCCTGAGCACTGCAGACGCCCGCGCACAACACGGATAAAGCAACGCGGTACATCGATTTTGCGATTTCCGTTGATTATAGCGAACGGCCGCGAACGAGGGGGCGGGCCGATTGAGAATCGGCCTGCAGGCTGCCAGCCCGCCCCACAACTTCGGAGTTAGAAGTAGAACTTTACTTCCAGTTCGATGATGCGATTCCCTTGCTTGGTGGTGACGGTCCCGAAGTTAGGACTGCTATTTGCGAAAGAACCGTCTGCCTTCTGGGTGAAAGAGAGGCCCAGGTTGCTGTTGTTAAACGACCACAACGGATGATTCAAGAAGTTGGTAGCCTGAACCCGGAATTGGAGTTTCATGGACTCCTTGATCTGGAAGTTCTTAAATATTCCCAGATCAGAGTCGAAGAAAGCGGGGCCATAGGACACGGGCAGGAGCGTTGGACCGTTCTGGCCCGGCACTGTGGGCACGCTGAAACAGCTTTCATTGACGAATTGATTTTTGCCCAAACCGGAATTCGGGTTGCACGTCACAAGCGGGTTCAGTTGGATCGCGTTGGTTCCCAGAATGGATTGATTACCAATTGAAATGCCGGTCAGGTTGGTAGCGCTGACGGAACCCGGAATAATTGCATTGCTACCGCAAACGACCGGATAGGCAACACCGGCTGCCAAAGGCGCAGTTGGACACGGTACGCCGCTACCCACCAGCGACATGCTGTAGTTGTCATTACCTAGGTTGTAAGTGATATTGGCACCGCTCTCCCATTGCGTAATCCCGGAAAGCTGCCATCCGTTAATAAATCCGGCCGCAAGCCAGTGGTTGTGGATGGGGTTGCCCAATTGGACTGAATAGGCGGCGTTGAAGATATGCCTGCGGTCACCCGGCTGCACGCCATAATTGTTCCCCAGATTGAACGGGTCAAGAGTCGCTCCGAAAGCACCCAACGTAGTACCGCTGCCCGGGCTTGTGATGCCCAACGCCTTCCCGTAGGTATAATTCGCGCTGATAGTGTATCGACTGCCCTGGTGGAGAAACTTAAGCTGCAGTGAATTGTAGTTCGCGTAGAGATTGCTGGTCGCGAGGTTGAGGTCGCCGTAGCCGAGAAACTTACGGAAATTATCCGGGTTGGCGGTGCCTGGATTCGGCTGGCCGAGCAGTGCTCCGACAGGCACCAGGTTGATATTGCTTCCGTATCCCCCGTTACTTTGCAAATCATGGCTCTGGTTGCCGAGATAAGCGATTTCGAACAAACTGGACCTTGGCAGGCGCTGCGAAATGGTGAAGCTATAGCTGTCAGTATATGGCTCCTTATCATCCGTGCTGTCCACGGCCGAGGGGGCGGGCGGAGCCGCAGTGAATGGTATCGCGCCCAGGTTCTTCACGAGCAGCCGTGCGTTTATGCTGTTTGGAGTGAGCGTGACCGATTCCGAGCCCGCGGAAGTATCCAAGCCGCTAGTGAACTGGCCGGAGTGATAGTAAAATCTACCCCACCCACCGCGCAAGACCGTGTTGCCTTTGCCGGTCAGGTCATAGGCCATACCGAAGCGCGGCTGCCAATAAAGAGTCCTGCTGGCGAATCCGGGGAGCGGAACGGCCGCATCACGGGCGTGCCACTGGAATCCGCAGAAAGTAGGAGCCGAGGTGCAAGCTTTACCAGCATATTGCGATGGAATGAACACCGAGTAGCCGTAGCCCTCATCGTCGGTCCAGGGCGTGAAGTGCGTCATCCGCAGGCCGAGTTCTAACGTTAATTTCTGGTTGACCTTCCACGAATCCTGGATGAAGCCTTCGTAGGTGTTATAGGAAATGTCATTGATGCGGTTAAAGTTAGTCTGGGCGAACGAATTCAGGTTTCCGGTCAGCTCGTCAGCATAAGGATTCCCAGTGGTGTACGGATTGCCATTGGGATCAAATGTCATATCGCCGTTTGTATTGTTGCTGGCGGGCTGGGCGTTCCGAATCCACTCATAGAAGAATCCGGCTTTGAAGGTGTGGGTGCTCCATACTTTCGTGAGCGTATCGCTGACGCTGGGCATGTATTTGTTGGCGTACAGACCTGACGTAGGGCCGCCGGCCTCGAAACCGCCGGGATTGAAGATGAGCGCCGCCTCGCCGCCGAACTGACCGAACGACGGAATCTGGGGAACGCTGTTTTTGAAGAGCAGCGGCTCATTGAAGCCGACGTTTTTCGGGTTGACCTTGGCCGGGTCTTTAAACACATTCGGGAAGCCGACGAACGTATACGCGAAAACCGCTTCGTTCGTCATGGTCGGGCTGAACACATGCGTTAACGATCCGGTGACGGAATCGGACCGGTTCAAACCTTCTATTGGGGTCGGGTACGGGACCTGGCTGCCATTGCGCCACCAGAGGCCAACCGGAAACAGCTGGGTCTCGCGTTGCAGGTTATACCGGACGAACAGCTTGGTGTTGTCGCTGACGTTGTAATCGACCCGCGAAACCCATTGAATATTGTTCTGATTGAAAATTTCCGATTGCACATAGTTGTAGCCGCCGGTGGCATTGGGATCGGCATTCGGCGCCGGATACAGCTTCATCAAAGCCACCATATTCGGATCGATCATGGAACCCGGGATTTGCCCGCCAGGGAACAGCGTCTGGTTCACTTGACCGGGAGCTTTACCCGAAGCGGTGATATTGCCTTCCTTGGCAACTTCGGAGGGGGAGAAATTGCCGGTAAGCATTCCGGGTGTCGGAACCGTGGCACGCAACAGGCCGGTATCGAGAACCTGATAGAAATATTCGTAGCCAGTAAAGAAGAACAGCTTATCGCGTTTCTTGTTGAAATTTGTCCAGGGAATCAGGACGGGGCCGCCGATGCTGCCGCCGGGATAATAATATTTGTTCTGCGGCTGCGGCGCGCCTTCGGCGTTGAACAGCGCGTCGTTCGAATTCAGGACGTAATTTCTGGCCGAAAAGAAGGCATTGCCGTGGAACTGCGAGCCGCCCGCCTTCGTGACGGTGGTGATGACCATGGGGCCCTTCTGTTCTTCGGCGCTGAAGTTCGAGGCCAGAACGCGGAACTCCTGAATGAAATCGGAGTTCGGGTTGACGGGCGTATCGCAGTTGCAGCCGGGATCGGAAACGTGGGCTCCGTCGGCAACGATGTCCAGCGTGTTGCCGGGCAGGCCATTGTATGAAAATGAGTTATTAAGAGGGCTCTGGCTGCCGGCATCGCCGTTGGCATTAATGCCAATCACCTGGCCGCTGTAGTTCGCTTTGTTCGAGGTGCCGTTATTGTTCCCGAAACCGGGCATGATCTTGAGGTACTCGGCGGCGTTGCTGCCAACCTGCACGAAATTTTGCAGCTCGTGGCTGGTCAAGATATCGGCCTTTGCGCCGGAGTCGACAGGCGTAACAATATCGGCTGCGCCGGTGACTTCAACGGTCTGGTTTGTGCTGCCAACCTGGAGCGAAACGTTCACGTTGCGCTTCTCGCCGCCTCCCAGGCTGATGCCTGAGGCTTTGTAGCCCTGGAAACCGGTCGCCTCGACGCTTAGGTTGTACTGCCCGACGGGAACGGACGCGAATGTGTAATAGCCTTGCGTGTCGGTAACGGTGGTGCGCTCGGACCCCGATGCGGCATCCCGGAGTATAACTTTCGCATTGGCTACGAGGGCGCCGGAAGGATCGGTCACCACGCCCGTGAGGGTGGCAAACATGCCTTGGCCCAAGACGGTGATCGCAAACAAAACGGTTAGCGCAATTCCAGTGAGTACATTACAAAGCTTTATCAACGTGACACCCTTTCCCACATCAGAAGTGGAGTTGATCAAGTTTATGGGGAAACGGCGGGTGGATCAAGGTCTCAACTGTTAGTAGGAGTTAGCACGGGGGTTAACGGCAAAAGCCGCAATGATTTCAACAACGTTAACGCATGGAAGGCTAGCAACATTTCTGGTATACTTCCTCAAACCCCATGGACGCCGTTACGCCTTCACGGGAAGAGCAGACCGAGGTGGCGGCTGTTCTTCAGTCAGGCATTTTTCAGCGTGCGCCGCTGCTGGAAAATTTCTTCCGCTATATCTGCGATAGCTACTTCGAAGGCCGCGCTGGCGAGATCAAGGAATACAGCATTGCAGTGGAGGCCATGGGACGGCTACCCGCGTTCGATCCCAAGAAAGATTCGATTGTACGGGTGGAAGCGCACCGGCTGCGGAAGCGGCTTCAGAACTATTATCAAGGTCCAGGCGCCAGCCACAGCATACGCATCCTCATTCCGAACGGGCAGTATGCACCGCAGTTTGTGGCGGGAGAAACGGCACCGGCAGAGCCTTTGCGAGAGTTGACGGACCATCACTTTGCTGGAAGCATTATCGAGGCTCCGGAAACGACCGAGGGTCCGGAAATGCCGGCTCGAAAACCGGCGTGGCGGTTTAAAAGTCCGCTTCACATTGTTGGAGCGGCATTGATTTTGGCGGCGCTGCTGGTGGCTGCCGGGCTGGCCGTTTCGCATCGAGTCGCGAACGAGAAGTGGACCGGGCAGGCATCCGGTCCGGTACCGATGGAGTTTCGGATGCTCGCGGGGTATCACGGGCCCGCCTTCACCGACGGCAACGGACACACCTGGAATCCGGACAGCTATTACACGGGCGGCCAGTCGGCGCCCATCCCGACAGACCGCTTTATTGAGGGCCAGCCGGGCGGCCATTTGCTGAAAGCGGAGCGATCGGGAAGCTTCCGCTACGATATCCCGCTCCGCCAAGGGATATACGAATTACATCTGTATTTCGCCGAGACGGAGTATGGCGGCGGCAATCCACGCGGCGGCGGCGATGGGACGCGCATGTTTCGGATAAGCGTCAACGGAACGGATCGGATGGGCGTTCTGGATCCGTTGGCGGAAGCGGGCGGTCCAAACCGGCTGCATGGGCGGGTAATGAAGGACATCTCGCCGGCGAGCGACGGAAAGCTTCACCTCAGCTTCGTGCCGGGAACTGCACCCGCATTTCTGAATGCGCTGGAGATTCTGCCTAGCATCCCCGGCCAGATCCGGCCGGTACGCATCGTCACCCAGCCGAGCCCTATAACCGACCCGGAAGGTCATATCTGGTCGGCCGACGAGTATTTTGTGGGCGGCACGGCGGTTTTCCGGCGGGACAGCGTCTCGAACCTTCGGGGGAAGGCGCTGTACCAGGGCGAGCGGTACGGCAACTTCGCGTACCACATTCCCCTGGCACCGGGCAAGTACCGGCTGACCTTGCATTTTGCGGAGACCTGGTTCGGAACCTCGGAATCGCACGAAGCGGCAGCAGGCAACCGGCTGTTCAATGTGTTCGCGAACGGAGTCGCGCTGCTGCGCGGATTCGAGGTGGCGAAAGTGGCAGGAGGCATTTACCGCGGCGTCGATGAAGTCTTCGACGATGTCGAGCCAAATGCACAGGGAATACTGGTACTGGAATTTGTGCCGCTGAAGAACTACGCCGAAGTGAACGCCATAGAAGTGGTCGAGATGGAATAATTCCCGTCGAGCCTTGCTATACATGAGTTTTCGTTGTATGGTTCTTTGATACCTATGGCCAGGGTGAGTACGGGCGAGGGTTCCGCAACCGCTATTGACGGCAAGAGACTCGGCTATAACCGTTTTCTTCTGCTCGTAGCCGGTTTTGGCGGTCTGCTTTACGGTGTGGACGTCGGCATTATTGGCGGCGCGCTGCCTTATTTGGAGGCGACCTCGGGCCTGAATGCAGGCCAACTTTCCATCATCGTTGCTGCGGTGCTGCTGGGTAGTGTGATTTCCACCCTGTTCGCCGGAATGCTGGCCGACTGGATGGGGCGCAAACCCCTGATGACCCTCAGTGGGCTCACGTTTGTCGTGAGTATTCCGATCATTGCCCTGTCGCATGGCTATGGACCACTGTTTTTCGGGCGACTACTGCAAGGCATCAGCGGCGGGTTCATCGGGGTGGTTGTTCCGCTCTATCTCGCCGAGTGCCTGGTGGCTTCGAAACGCGGTAAGGGCACCGGCATTTTTCAGTGGCTTTTGACGCTGGGCATTGTTGCCGCGGCCCTGATTGGCATCTACTACAGTTATCGCGTCGAAGCAGTAGCCAGAGCCGGGAGCTCCGCTGCTCTCTTCGCCTTCAAGGATCAGGCCTGGCGCAGGATTTTTTGGGTATCGCTGCCGCCCGGCATTCTGTTCGTGATTGGCAGTTTTCTGGTGGCAGAATCCCCACGCTGGCTATTCCGCCGCGGCAGGAAGGAGGCTGCTCATGCGGCGCTGCTTCGCTCCCGGACCGCTCAGGAAGCGGAGCTGGAACTGAATGAAATGGAAGCCGCCGGCGCCGAACAAAATGGCGCTACGCTGGGCAAAAAAGTCAAGGATTCGCTTCTGCGCCGAAAATATGTGATTCCGTTCATACTGGCCTGCGTCATTCTGTTCTGCAATACCGCTACCGGAATCAATTCCATTATTGGATACAACACCAATATTCTTTTGCAAAGCGGCCTTTCCGACGTTCAGGCGCACTGGGGCTACGTCGTCTTCACGCTGGTGAACTTTCTCATGACCATCGGTGGTCTGATGTTGGTAGATCGCAGTGGACGCAAATTTTTGCTGACTGTCGGTACGACAGGAATCATTATTTCCCTCGCTGCCACGGGCGTACTCTTCCATCACACGGAACAGCGGCAGGTAGACTTCCGGGGTGTCCTGGAATCCGCTGTAACTCCAGACCAGACGCTCACGCTGCACTTCGATCCGGCCGAAGCCAGGAGGATTTTGGCCACGAACCCCGAGGCTGCCAAGGCAATTGATGCCAATCGCGCATCTCTCGTAGTGGTTTATTCCTATGGCGGGTTTACCGCCGAAACTAATGTCGCACGGTCGGAGGATAAAGCGGCCGCACCCGTCAGGATCACGCGCGAGAGCTGCGTACCCGCGAATACGGTAGAAGCGTTCTGCAAGAACCCGTTCGCCAGTCTCGATGCCGCCCGCGTGGCCCCACTGAAAATTGAGAAGGCGTTGATCAGTCCCGTACCGGATGCCCGCAATGGCTGGCTAGTGGCCATCTTGCTTTACGTGTTCATGGCATTCTACGCAGTTGGCCCTGGTGTCTGCGTCTGGCTGGCGCTTTCAGAGCTGATGCCGACCCGTATCCGCTCTAATGGCATGAGTATCGCGCTCGTCATCAATCAGGTAGTCTCCACCACGCTCGCAGCCATATTTCTCCCGGTAGTCAGCAACTACGGGTATTCGACCATATTTTTTGTCTTCGCCGGTTTCACGGTAATCTACTTCATAACCGCCGTGTTCTTCCTACCGGAAACGAAAGGGAAGACGCTGGAAGAAATCGAGGAGCATTTCGAAAAGTCGGGTAACAAGCCCAGCATTGCAGCCGCCACATCTGAAGGCGGATGACGTCCCACGGCGTCGCTGGTCTGACGTCAAAAAATCAAATTGGCAGCTTTACTTTAAGGTGAAACCCAAAAGCTGCGGGCGGGTCCAATCCAGAAATGAAAGGAGCTTAATGTGAAGGTCTGGACACGTGAAGTCCTCCGCGAATTTGTCCGAACCAAGCTTGATGGCTACCGTTTCATCGTCGTATCGAATCGTGAACCTTTTGAGCACAAGCGAGTTGGCCGCCGGATTGAATGCACGCAGCCAGCTAGCGGAATGGCCAGCGCCCTCGATCCAGTGATGCGGGCGTGCGGCGGGCTTTGGATTGCGCATGGCAGCGGTGATGCCGACAGACAAACCGTCGATCGATATGATCGCGTTCAGGTTCCGCCTGATTCTCCGGGATACACGCTGCGCCGGGTTTGGCTCTCGAAGGAGGAAATGGAAGGGCATTATTCGGGTCTTTCCAATCAGGCCATTTGGCCGCTTTGTCACATCGCTTTCACCCGGCCTGTTTTTGAGCCTGAGCATTGGCGCATGTACCGGCGGGTTAACGAGCGCTTCGCGGAAGCGGTGCTGGAAGAAGCCGGCAACGAGCCCACCTTTGTTTTCATCCAGGACTACCATTTCGCCTTGCTGCCGCGCCTGCTTCGTAACGCCAGATCGAATCTGGTGATCGCTCAGTTTTGGCACATTCCCTGGCCAAACCGGCAAGTGTTCAGTTCATTCCCATGGCAGGAAGAGATTTTAGACGGGCTGTTGGGAAACGATCTGCTGGGCTTCCATCTCCCGCAGCATTGCCAGAATTTCATCGAGACCGCGAGCGCGCTGGAGGCCCGCGTTGACCAGGCCGCTTCAGAGGTCTGCCGCGGCGGACATTCCACCTTTGTGCGTCCGTTTCCTATCAGCATCGATTTCGATGAACATGCCGGACTGGCGGAGTCGGAGCCGGTTGCAGCTCACATGCGTGCGTGGCGCGAAGAGTTGTCGCTGAACGGCAAACTGCTGGGCATCGGCATCGACCGCCTGGATTACACAAAAGGGATTCCGGAGCGCCTCCGTTTTCTGGACCGGTTTCTCGAAATGCATCCGGGATATAGAGGCAAGCTGGTTTTTGTGCAAGTCGCGGTTCCCAGCCGCTCGGCTTTGCCTGCGTATCGGGAAATCGAAAAGGAAGTCGACTCGCTCACGGCGAAAATTAACAGAAAGTGGCGGACACCATTCTGGAAACCTGTCATTCTTCTCAAACACCACTATTCCGTGCCGGAGATGATTGCGCTTCATCGGCTGGCCCATTTTTGTGTAGTGGCGTCACTACACGACGGAATGAATCTGGTTGCAAAGGAGTTCGTTGCCAGCCGTACCGATGAAGACGGTGTACTGGTTCTAAGTAAGTTCACCGGGGCTGGTTGTGAGTTGAAGGACGCACTGCAGATCAACCCGTTCTCAATCGAGAACGGCGCCGACGCATATGAGCTGGCGCTGAATATGCACCCTGACGATCGCAAACGCCGCATGCGCAAGATGCGTGAGACGGTCGAAGAAAATAACGTCTACCGCTGGGCCGTGAAGTTCCTGTCGGCGCTCGCTGACATCGAATTTCCCGAACGCGCCAGTGAACGGCCTGCTGCCTTACAAGTTGCCGTTTGATGCCGCACTTCTGATTCCTGCCTGTGTATTCGCCAAGCCACCCGTTCCGGGCAAGGTCAAGACACGCCTGATTCCGGTTCTCGGTAGCGAAGGCGCTGCCGCGCTTGCAGCCACGGTGCTTTGTCATGTGTGGCGAACCGTCTCGTCGTGTCCGAGTGTGCGGCCCGTACTTGCCGCGGCCGGGCTTGGCAGCTTTCCGATCACCGTTTCAGAACACGATCTCTGGCTGCAAGGCGAGGGCGATCTTGGCATTCGCATTGAGCGAATTTTCCAGCGCGCTCTAGAGGAGGCTCCGGCCGCCATCGCGATTGGCGCGGATTCGCCCGGGTTGACCTGCACTCAAATTCAAGCCGCGCTGAGCGCGTTGCAGACTCACGATGCAGTCATCGGGCCCTGCGAAGACGGCGGATTCTATCTGCTGGCCGTCAGTAGATGTTCACCGGGGCTGTTTAGAAACCTGCCCTGGAGCTGCGGCGAAACGGCCCAGGCCACGCGATGCCGGCTGGAGCAAAACGGCTTCTCGATTGCCATGATTGATTTACTCTTCGATATAGATACGCCCGAAGATCTCGCGCGCCTCGAACATTGGCGAATTGGTTGAGATGCTCATCAGCATTATCGTTCCCGCTTTGAACGAAGAGGACCAGATTGCCGGAACCCTCAGCGCCTTGCAAGGGCTCCCAGGTGAGAAAGAGATTCTTCTGGTGGATGGCGGCAGCACGGATCGGACTGTTGAACTCGCCCGTGCGGAATCGGTGCGAGTGATTCAGGCCCAAAAGGGCCGAGGTCACCAGATGCACGCGGGCGCGCTGGCCGCCGCGGGAGAAGTGCTCTGGTTCGTTCACGCTGATACCGTGCCGCCGACCAACGCTCTTGAAGAAATCGCCAACGCCCTTAGCGCAGAAGCGGTTGCAGGCGGAAACTTCGGCCTGGTGTTTGATGGCGAATCACGCGCCGCGAGACAGCTTACTGCCATTTATCCATTCCTGCGTTTTCTGGGCCTCTGTTACGGCGACTCGGGCATCTTCGTTCGCCGCGAAGTGTATGACCGGATCGGCGGCTTTCGTCCGCTGGGGCTGTTCGAAGATCTGGATTTACTGCGGCGATTGCGTCGCCAGGGCCGGTTTGTCCATCTCTCCTGCCGCATAACCACGTCATCCAGACGTTTCGAGCAGCGTAATTTCGCTGCCATGTGGCTCAATTGGACCGCGCTGCAGATCCTCTACTGGTGCGGGGTATCGCCGAACTGGCTGGCGCGCTGGTACGGGAGAAAGGCGTAGCTTAAAAAGTGACAACCTGGAAGAGGATGCTGAAAAAGGTCACGACTCGGTAACTGCTTGCGAACAAGTAAACACGTTTCAGAGCCGCGCGCGTAAGCAAGCGGTTTTTGGCCTTTTCCCGCACGCTGCCAGGGAGGTGAGCAGAGAAATGTGGGGATGGATATCAATCGAACGATTTCTGCAAGACATGCGGTTCGCGGCCCGATCGCTGCGAAGAAATGTGGTATTCAGTGCCGTCGCGATCGCCACATTCGCGCTGGGTATCGGTGCCAATACCGCGATTTTCAGCGTGGTGAATGCGGTTCTTCTCCGCCCGCTTCCTTACCCACACTCAGACCAAATCGTTCAGATGAACCTGGCCTGGAAAGACGGCACTTTGAATAATGCCTTGACTGTGCCCGAGTTTGAGTTCTATCGCGACCACAACAGCGCGTTTCAGGCAATGGCCGGATTCCGCGCTGGCTCAAAGGTCTCGCTCAAGCAAGGAGATACGCCCGAATGGATCACCTCTGCCCAGGTGACGGACGGTTTCTTTCAGGTGCTGGCTCTTCATCCTGCAATCGGCCGCGGCATAGATCGCGATGAGACCCGGCCTGGAGCGGCTCACGTTGCTGTCCTCAGCGATTCGCTTTGGCGAAATGCATTCGCAGCAGACCCGGCCGTACTTGGCCAACAAGTTGAAATCAATGACGTTCTCTACACCGTGGTCGGAGTCATGCCGCCGGGTTTTAGCTTTGTCGAGCAGCCCGCGGATATCTTCGTGCCGCTGCAGTTGGGGCGCGGTATTGCCGACACGGGAATGAACACGCGCGTCGTCGCCCGTCTGAAGCCGGGGACGACTCTCGCCCAGGCGCAAGCCAATATCAACCTGGTGTTCGAGCATTTCCGGCAGGCGGGCTCCGCGCAATCAGGGCAGCGCGGCATCCAGCTTGAAAGCTACCAAAAATGGCTCGTTGGCGATTTCCGCACCAGCATTCTAATGCTGTTTGGCGCAGTCGGTCTTCTGCTGCTGATCGCGTGTGCCAACGTGGCCAGTCTGCTTATGGCGCGAGCTAGCGCTCGCCGGCGGGAAATCTCCATTCGCCTGGCTCTTGGAGCCGGGCGCTCGCGATTACTTCAGCAGTTTCTCGCCGAAAGTCTGCTGATTGCACTCATCGGAGGCGCGGCTGGCCTGCTAGCGGCGGCCTGGGCACTCAAGGTATTGATTGCCTCGGTCCCCTGGAATATTCCTTTGACCTCTCATGTTGCTATCGACCCTCGGGTACTCGCTTTCACCTTCTTCTTGGCCATCGGCACCAGCATCGCCTTTGGCTTCGCTTCTTATTGGCAGACAGCAAGGCTCGACCTGAACACCTCGCTCAAGGAGAGCAGCATGCGCGGTGCGGCTCGAAACCGCACACGTAGCCTGCTCGTGATAGGCGAGGTCGCGCTCTCGTTGATGCTCTCAATAGGCGCGGGACTCTTGATCGAGAGCATCTATCTTCTGCACCAGCAAAAGCTGGGCTTCGATCCTGCACACGTGTACACGATGACCACTCCATTTGGGCGGACCGAAAAACTCAGCACGACGCAGATATGGAACTTCGAGCAGGATGTCCTTCAGCAGATTCGGGCAATACCCGGCGTCACCTCAGCCGCGGTTGTCACCAACCTTCCGCTCACGGGCCCCGACAACCTTCCAACTCAGCAGGAGGGTCACCCGGAGCACAGCATCGGCGGCATGGAATATCGGGCCATCAGCCCACAATATTTCCAAACGATGCATATTCCTATCCTCCAAGGCCGCGCGTTTCGGGAGACTGACACATCTTCGTCTGCGCCTGTGGCGATCATTAGCGAAGCCGTTGCGCGCGCCTGGTGGAACGGCAAGAGCCCAATCGGTGATCGCATTGTAGTGGGCGAATACCGGGGCCGCCAATTCCCTGACGCCTTGGAGGCGCCCCGCGAAGTGATCGGCGTAGTCGCAGATGTGAAAAACCTGGCGATAGACGAGACCGACTCAACCACGGTTTATGTGCCGGTCCCACAGCTCCCGAGATCGCCCGGTTCTACGGCCTGGGTGATTCGGGCAAGCGGCAATTCTTCGAACGGTACAGCGCTTCGACGCGCGGTGGCCGCGGTAAAACCTGGACAGCGTGTTCTGAATGTCCAATTGATGTCGGATGTGGTGGCGCACTCCATGGCGCGCCCCACCTTCAACGCATCGCTGATGAGCACATTCGCCGGCCTCGCTCTGGCGCTGACTTCTGTTGGCATTTACGGCCTGCTCAGTTTTCAGGTGGCACGGCGTACGCGAGAAATCGGCATCCGCATGGCGCTTGGGGCCAAGCGGCCGAGCGTGCTCCTTATGGTCGTGAAGCAGGGGGCATTCCTCGCTGTCATTGGAGTCGCGTTTGGCCTCGCGGGCGCTGTCGCGCTTACGCGCTTCTTGTCGAGCCTGCTTTCTGGTGTCCGCGCGACTGATCTTTTAACTTATGTTGCCGTTTCCGCGCTGCTGTTACTCGTAGCGTTGCTTGCCAGCTACGTCCCGGCCCGGCGGGCAAGTAAGGTAGACCCGCTGGTTGCGCTCCGGTATGAATGATTCCTCGCCAGACCATTCTCGAATAATCGTTCTTTACGAAACAGGCTTCTGGGTGCAAAAGGACGGGAACTATCCTGGCGTAACCACACTCATTCCAAAGGGGTGCATAATTAATGGCTGGAAAATCGACAGGAGTAATCAAAAAAAGACGTGAGGCAAAGCAGGCCGTGGTGGATTTCCTGATCAGTTGCGCAGAGCGTCACCCAGTCGCGCTGTTAGATAAGACGCTGTCCGGAGATGGTACGGGCTCCTTATTCGTGGAATTGTCGGAGTTTACACCCACTGTCGAGAAAGATAAGGCGGCACTCGAAACCGCAAAGGGTTGCACAAAACCTCCACAACAAATGCGGACCGCCCATAAAGGGACGCTCTATTCCTTTCTGCAGCTTTACAAGTTGGGAGATCGCGGCGGCTGCTTCTCAAGCTGGATCCAGGACGGCGTTGATTGGGCTAAGGATGTGGTGGAGAAGAATCCTCATTCATTTCCCACCGGCTGGACACCCCTTCAGAAGAGGGTGGACGCGGCCAAGAGTTCCTATTCCATCGACGATGCAGGGTATCGTCGAAACCCAACCAGCGGGCTGCCCCAGAACGCGGATCAGGCGCTATATTACCTGGTTTACCAGGCGGGCGAGATCTGGTTCGCAGAATTTAAAGAGGACCAATCGAGGAAAAGTGAGGCTTCGAGAGCGTGGCTCGAAACATTCAGCAGGATCGCGCCCGATTTGCGCGAAAACCCGTCCGTTCAGGGACTCCAGAACAAAGGACTTGAGTGGGCTGCGAACCGGTACGAGAAGTGGTACATCGACGGCGAATTGCCGGTCTAAGTGAGCCGGCCGCCTGGCGCAATTTCGCAGCGGGTTGTGTAAGGCGGTAGACCGGCTACTAGCCAATGCGGTAGAATAGCCACTACCGTGCCGAAGAAACGACAGACTGACCGGATCGAACTGGTTTACGGAGCGCTTGACATGCTGGTCCTTCGAACACTCCGCTGGGAACCAACTCACGGGCATGGCATTGCGAAATCGATCGAGCGCATGTCGGACGATGCTCTCAAAGTGGACCATGGTTCCCTTTACCCCGCGCTGCAGCGGCTTTTGCAAGAGCGCTGGATCACGGCGGAGTGGGGTGTTTCGGAAAACAACCAGCGCGCCAAATACTACCGCCTGACTCCGGCTGGGCGGCGGAAGCTCGTGGCAGAGACTTCGCGCTGGGAGCGATTTGTGCGGGCGATTACGGGTGTCCTCGCACCGGCGGAAACAGAGGAGGGGCACTGAGCTGGCGCCGGCAGTTTTCGAAGATCGAAGCCTTGTTTCGCCGGGACAAGCCGGTAGATGATCTCGAAGAAGAGATTCACTCCCACCTCAAGATTGAGGAGCAGGAGAATCTCGAATCCGGCATGCCACCCGAAGGGGTTCACTATGCAGCAGTGCGCCGCTTCGGTAACGTCACGCTTTCCGGCGAGGCCAGCCGGGAGATGTGGGGATGGAATTCCCTCGAGACGCTCTTTCAGGACGTTCGTTTTGGGCTTCGGCAGCTCCGGCGCAATCCCGGTTTCACGATTATTGCTGTTCTGACGCTCGCGCTCGGCATCGGCGCTACGACGGCGATTTTCTCGGTTATCAACTCGGTCCTTCTGCGCCCGCTGCCATACAAAGATCCAGAGCGGCTGGTTGAGTTTTTCGAAACCGAAGAATCGCCAGGCAATTTTCCTCTGAGCGGCGCGGATTACCTGGATTGGCAGGCCCAGAACCGGACTCTTGAATCGACCAGCATCTATTCCTGGCCCAGCAGTATGAGCGCGAGTGGCGCAGGCGAACCCGAATCGGCGGCCGTCGTCAACACGCAAGCGAATTTTTTTAATGTTCTCGGCGTGCGGCCCTTATACGGACGTGCCTTCGCGGCGGGAGAAGACGTCGCGGGCAAGAATCGCGTTGCCGTTTTAAGCTACGGGTTTTGGCAGCGGCATTTCGGCGGAAAGACCGGCGCCATTGGTAAAACCGTTGTTCTGAATGACGAGACATACAGGTTGTCGGAGTGATGCCTCGCTGGTTCAATTTCCGGATCGCAACCGATATCTGGGTTCCCTGTGATATGAGTCCGAAGGGGCTGGGGCCGCACGGCAATCACAGGTGGAATGCTGTCGGGCAAGTAAAACCGGGTATTACGATTGCGCAAGCGCGCGAGGACTTACTGACCATCTCAAAGCGGCTCGAAAAACAATATCCGAATTCGAACAACAAAGTGCATGCCGTCTTGATACCGCTGAAGGAAACATTGATCGGCGATTCGAAGACTCCGCTTCTCATTCTGTTCGGAGCGGTAACCCTGGTGCTTTTGATTGCCTTCGTCAATGTAGCCAACCTGCAACTCGCGAGAGCGAGCACACGGCATCGTGAAATGGCGGTGCGTTCCAGCCTTGGGACGGGAAGGTTCCGCCTGGTGCGGCAGATGCTGACGGAGAGCGTTCTGCTCGCTTTGTCCGGTGCGGCGCTTGGGGTGCTCGGGGCATGGTGGTGTGTGCGGTTGCTCGAATCCGCCAAAACGATTCCTATTCCGCGCGCCAACCCGGTGCAGATCGATGGCGCTGTGCTGCTCTTTGCAATCGGTGTAAGCGTTCTGGCGGGAATCTTATTCGGGCTGGCTCCCGCGCTGCAAACCTCCGAGTCGGGTCTCAATGAAGAGTTGAAGGCCGGGGCGCAAGCCGTACTGAGTACGGCGCAAGCTCGCGGGATATTGCGCGACGTGCTGGTGGTAGCGGAGATTTCTTTCACTCTTGCACTGCTGGTGGGCGCTGGCCTCTTGCTGCGCAGCTTTGCGCATCTGCGAAGCGCCGATATCGGCATAAGCTCGCACAACGTGGTCACGGCGGCACTGAACCTTCCCGAGACCAACTATCCGGCTCTACCGGCGCGCTGCCGGTTTTTCGAACAACTTGCGGAACGCGTGTGCAACTCGCCCGGCGTGGTATCCGCCGCGATATCTACCGAGATTCCGCTGCAGGGCGGTAATAACGGCTATATCAAAGTGGATGGCGAAACCGATCCCGCGCTATCGAGCCAGCTTGTCGGCTGGAACTACATCACGCCCGGCTATTTCCGCACTTTGGGTATCCCATTCCTGAGAGGAAGAAATTTTGCGGCGCAAGATCTGGACCGTGCGGCGGTGACTGCACAAAAATTGGATGACTTGTACAAAGCCGCGCAGGGAAAAGAGATGAAAGTCCCACCGGGCTTGTCCTTCGTGGCGGTTATCAGCCAAACTATGGCGCGAACCTTCTGGCACAACCAGAACCCGGTTGGCAGGTCATTTCACTGGAACGATACGAAGGTGGTGGTCATTGGTGTAGTCGGCGACGTGAAGGAGTATGGTATTCGGGCGCACGCGATGCCTCAAGCGTATCTCCCGCTTTCGGCTGCGCTGCCCTGGTCCCCTTTTGGCAATCTGACCGTTAAAGCGCTGATCCCGCCTACGGCCGTGCTCGGGGCCGTTCGTAATCACGTCCGTGCCCTCGATCCCAATTTGGCTTTGCTCCAGCCGCAGACGATGGATGAGGTCATCGCCAATGATACGCAAGACGCCACCGTTCAAGCGTTTCTGCTGGGCGCTTTCGCGATCCTGGCGCTACTGCTGGCGGCCGTAGGGCTTTACGGGGTCATGTCCTATCTCGTGACCCAGCGCACTCGCGAGATTGGCATTCGCATGGCGCTGGGCGCTCAACAATCGAACGTTCTCCGACTCGTTATGAAACGGGGAGCCATGCTGACTCTCATCGGCATACTGCTTGGGTCGATTGCCGCGCTTGCGCTCACGCGGTCGCTGTCTAGTCTGCTTTATGGAGTTAGCGCGGCCGATCCAGTGACGTTTGCTTGTGTTGCAGCTCTTCTTGCACTGGTTGGCTTGGCGGCCTATTACATTCCGGCGCGGCGCGCAACAAAAATCGATCCCCTATTAGCGTTGCGATACGAATGAGACACCGGGCTACGCAGCCCCGCAAGCCCAGTCACTCCGGCGCGGCTTTCGCGTTTTGCACCGCATGGAGAAGCGCTTCAACCGGCGCGTTGTCGCCAAACGTTTCGCTCAAGTGCGCGTAAATGTCCCGATTTCCCGGACCGAATACGAAACTGCCTCCAAGCTGGAAAGGATTGCTGCCTGAGCGATGCTGTCGAAAACCCGCCGCGCGAGCGCTGGTTCGCGCTTTGGCATTATCCCGCCGGAGCAGATGCAGTATATTGGCCGATTTCAGCCCGGCGGCTTTGTAGGCGAGCCGACTCTCGTCAATCAGCAGAGGGAACGTGATTCCAGCTTCCTCCCGAAAAAGACGAGCATAGTTGGCGTCTCCCAAGCCAATGGCGGCCAGCCCGGCTTCCGCTTCCTTAAATTCGTTCTCGTGTTCGCGCAACTGCGCGACGTGCTCGCGGCAGAAGAGTCATCCGTAATGTCGAAGGAAAACGAGGACGGCCGGACCCTTCTCCCAAAGCGACCCGAGCCGCATGTCGGCCCCAGCCGCTTCCGGCAGCGTGATCGGCGCAAGCTTTTCGGCGAGCGAAGAT
>CAWCIF010000008.1:0-534639 GCA_963795545.1 uncultured Acidobacteriaceae bacterium
CCAGGGTAACCGCGTAATCGCCAGCAATCCACCTGGACGTAAAACGCGCATTTGGGAGAATTGACCCGCATCCTGGTCCCGAATCGGCATTGAAAGATATGCCATGAGAATCAGATTGGTCCCGAAAAACGCCACTAGCACCGCAATTGCAACCAATACAACACGAATGTATAACCCAATAGCGCGATGTCGGACCGCTTCGTTCTGAAGCGCGATGCGTCATTCGTATCGCAGTGCCACTGTCGGATCCACTTTCCCTGCCCGCCGCGCTGGAATATAGCTTGCGAGCAAGGCTACCGCTATCAATAGCAGCGATGTCGCGGCGAAGGTCAGCGGGTCAGTCGATGTGATGCCGTACACATAGCCCGCCATAATACGGCTTAGAACCAGCGCTCCTGCCAAACCCAGCACGACTCCGAGCAGCGTAACGAGAAGGCCCTCCCGTAACACCAGAGCCAGCATCTCGCGGCTGCTCGCTCCTAACGCCATGCGGATGGCCATCTCCTTTGTCCGCCGGCTCACCGTGTAGGACATCACGCCAAAGATTCCCACGGCCGAAAGAACCAGGGCCAACGCGGAAAAAATCCACAGCAGCGTCATCGGGAAACGAATGGCACCGTAAGTTTCGGACACAATCTCGTTCATAGTTCGAATCCGATTCACCGGCTGTTCTTTATCGAGAGACCGCACCGCCTCGCGCACCGCCCCCACTACACTCATGGGCGGCACAGCAGTTCGCACAACCAGAAATACCGACGACGCCGGGTTTTGTTCGAATGGCACATAGACGGCGGCTTCGGGCCTCCAAAGGTCATCGTTTCGCACGTCCTTGACGACGCCTATAATTTCCATCGGCCGTGAGGAGCCGGAATTTTTTCCCGAGTAGACGCGGGCCAGCACGGTGAGATGGCTTCCGATTGGATTGGAGTGCGGCCAGTATCGGCGTGCCACCGTTTCGCTAATGAGGGCGACCGGCGTAGCGCTTTCGTTGTCCCGCCCGTTGAACTCCCGTCCCCTGACAAGACGGGTTCCCATCGCCTTTAGAAAGTCGGGCGTCACAATTTTATAGCTTGCCGTGGGTTCCCGCCCAGGGGTTGCCGGAGGCTGTCCTTGCGGCTGAAAGAAAACATTGGAGCCGCCGCCCTCCGCTCCCGCCGCCCTTACGCCAGGTATACTCTCGATCTTCTGAATCAGCTCCCGGTAGAAGATCGCTTGTTGCAACACCGATCCATATTTGTAGTGGGGCAGGCTGACCCCCATCGTCAGGACATTGTTGGGGTTGATGCCGAGGTCCACGTTGGCCAGTTCGACAAAGGTGCGGACCAGCAGACCCGCGCCGGTCAACAAAACCAAAGCGAGCGCCATCTCACAAACCACCAGACCGTTGCGGAGCCGCCGGCGTCCTCCGTCGCTGGTGGTACTTGTACCGCTCTCCTTCAGGGTGTCGCTTACGCCGGTCTTCGCCGTAGCCCAAGAGGGCACCAGCCCGAAGATTACTCCCGTCGCCACGGTGATCCCCACGCTGAACAGCAGCACACGCCAATCGATAGCGATGATCTTCGCGTTTGGCAGACTGAGATGGTAGCGCGCCATAGCCAGAGTGAGCAGGCGATCTTCCGCGAAGGCCAGCAGGAGTCCCAGCACCCCGCCGCAAACTGCCAGGAGCAGACTTTCGGTGAGCAATTGAGCGATCAGCCGGCGGCGAGTCGCGCCGATCGCGACCCGGATGGCAATCTCGCGTTTCCGTCCGGTGGCGCGCGCCAGAAGCAAGTTGGCCACGTTAACGCAGGCAATCAGCAGGACAAGCATCACCGCGCTTAGCATGATCATCAGCGGCGTCGCCATCTGCCGGTGATAGGCGGCGTGCAGTGGCTCCACTTTGATGCCCCAACCCTTATTTGCCGCGGGATATTTGGCGGCCAGCGTGTTGGCAAGAGTGTTCATTGCGGCCTGCGCCTGGGCCAGCGTTACGCCGGCCTTCAGCCTCGCCTGTGTTTGCAGATCCCGTGAAGTGCCGCGCCCGGCTTCGCTGCGTTCTTCGGGAGTCAGCACCAGCGGAACGAAAACATCGATTTCCTGATCCCACGTGAAACGGAACGAGGACGGCATCACGCCTACGATCGTGTAGCGCTTCTGGTCTAGATCGATGCTCTTGCCCAGAATAGAGGGATCGGAGCCGTAGCGCCTCTGCCATAGCCGATAGCCGATAACGGCCACCTGATCCCGGCCCGGTTCCGTTTCTTCAGGCAGTAGGAACCGCCCCATCAGCGGCCGAACCCCAAACATGGGAAGTAACTCGGCGGAGGCTTTGATACCATCCACGCTTTCCGGCCGGTCCCCCTCCGTTATATTGAACTCAGCCCAACGATAATAGGCAACTTGTTGAAAGACTCCGGTCTTTTCGATATCCGCCACGTTCGGCGCTGAGACGCCGGTCTGAATATAGCCCTCGCCCTGCTGATTGCGCCATTGTCCGAGCCCAACCAACTGCTCCGGATTCGGATAAGGCAAGGGACGCAGCATAATAGCGTCTACCAAGCTGAAAATGGCGGCATTGGCGCCAATGCCCAGCGCCAAGGTAAGCACTGCCACGGCAGCGAAACCAGGGTTTTTGGCCATCAGACGCAGCCCGTGACGAAGATCCTGGAGGAACGTACTCATGCTTCACTAATCGACGTTCTTAGCGCGCGCATCGGTTCAGAACTCAAGCGCTATTTTACGCTTCAAGCAATGAGAGCGGCGTGGGGGACTGCAAGCAATAAAATTGGGGTGCCGAATGAGTACATTTCGAATCGCACTCGCCAACATCCAATCGCCAGCGAATCCCGAACAGTCGATCGCGCTGGCCGAACAAGCCATTGCCCAAGCGTCCAGCGAGCGCGCCGACCTCATCTGCTTTCCGGAATGCTTTATTCCCGGTTACCGAGGGATGGGAAAGATCGTGCCGCCCCCCGAGCCGGTATTCCTCGAACGCGCGTGGTCCGTCATTGCAGCGGCCGCTGCGAAGGCGAATCTCGCGGTTGTCCTCGGCACCGAACGCGTTGTCGATGGCGCCCTGTTGGCCACCGCGCTCGTCATCAATCGAGATGGAACAATAGCCGGTTTCCAAGATAAAGTCCAACTCGACCCCTCCGAGGAGGGGACCTATTCGTCTGGTTTTGGGAGACGGCTTTTCCAGATCGGCCCGCTGAAATTCGGTGTCGCCATTTGCCATGAAGGATGGCGATATCCGGAAACGGTCCGCTGGGCCGCCCGGCGCGGGGCGCACATCGTGTTTCACCCACACTTTCACGAAGCCGAGCCCGGCGCTTACCAGCCCTCCAGTTTCGCCGATCCCGCGAACTCATTCCATGAGAAAGCAGCCCTGTGCCGCGCCGCGGAGAACACCTGCTTTTTCGCAACTGTAAACTGTGCAAGCCCTGGGTCGCCGACCACTTCGGCGGTTGTGCGGCCCGACGGAACGCTGCTCACCTACCAGCCGTATGGCAAGCGAGGGTTGCTCATCGCGGACATTGATATTACCGAAGCCACAGGCCTCCTCGCGTTGCGCTGCAAATCTGACTTTTGAGCGTGACGGCTGTCCATTGCCTGGCTTCGCTGAAGTTCAACGCCCGAATTGGCGCAGATGGTGGTCGGCATGTAAGTACCCCCATCGCCACCACTCCTGCCGGCTCATCGATCCCAAAATGGGGTGGGGATCGGGAGTGTGCGGCAGATCATCGCAGAAGCGGTTCAGCGTAGACGCTAAGAACTCGCGATCTCGATTGAAGTCGACAGGAGGTGAACCGCCCTTACCTTGCTCCAGTTCTGGCCGCGTCCCGTAGCCCTTCATCCACTTGATTGGAACTCGCAGAGCAATCCACTTAAGAACCGTTCGGTGCAGGATTCCGGTTGCCGCGCTGGCCGTCTTTTCTCCCAACCCGACACGGTACGAGTCGCTGAGATGGCATACCATCTCTCCAGCAGTCATCCTTCCCCACTTCGGCCTGTCGGTAATGGACAGATTCGAAATCCGGATTAGAATGTCCTGCCGGTCCGCCGCATGCGCAAGAGTTTTCACTCCGGTCCGTGCTTCACAGGCGTTCGGCAAACGCCTTCACTCCTGGCGCAGCGCGATCATCGGATCGACGGCACTGGCCCGGCGCGCCGGAACGTAACACGCGAGCAGTGCCGCAGCGAGCAAAACCGCAGCCACGGCGCTGAAGGCGCGCCAATCCATCGCACCAGTTCCGTATAGGGTGCTCTGCATGGCGCGGCCGACCAAATAGGCGCCTCCAAAGCCGAAAACCAGCCCCATCCCGGCCATCGTCAGTCCCTGTTTGAGAACTCCCATCAGCACGTTGCCGCTGCTAGCGCCCAACGCCATTCGTAAACCAATCTCGGAGGTTCCCTGCGCAACAGTGAACGACATAAGACCATAGATTCCCAAGGAGGCCAAGATTAGGGCCACCCCGGCCAGGCTTGCGTACAGCACAAGTCCGAAGCGATCACCGGTGAAGCGATCATGCACCACCTGTTCCATCGTTTTCACATCCGCCAACGGCAGATTAGGATCCTGGGAATGAACCGCGGCCGCAATGGCTTTCTTCATTCTCTCCGGGGCCATGGCCGTTCTCACCGCTAATGCAGCCTGCGGCCACAGACTTTGCGCGAATGGAACGTAGATATCCGGACGATCCGGATCGCCAAGCGGCCCGCCGTTCTGGACATCATGGAACACGCCAACAATTTGCCAGTCCACTGCCGGACCGAGTTTTGTCACTCCGGGCAGAAGCTGCTCTACCATGAGTCTCTGTGTGAGCGGGTCGACGCCCTTCAGAAACTTACGAACAAATTCCTCGTTAACCATCGCGACGCGTGGGCTGTGGGCGGTGTCGCGATCGGTGAAAGCACGACCACGGTCAACGTGCACTCCGAAAGTCTGGAAGTAGCCGGGCGTAACCATCTGAAACCCGGCGCCCGGGCGCGAAGATGGATCCGCCACCGTCTTGCCCGCGATGCTGAACGGCATTCCGAACCCAGCACCTTGGAGCGGCATGCCGGTTGCGGCCGCTGCCCTGGTAACACCAGGGACTGCTTCAATCCTGCCTAGCAGTTCCCGATAGAAATGCTCTATCTGCTCGGGCTGGGCCAGGCGCGTCTCGGGCACCGGCAGGTAGAACGTAAGAATATGATCCGTTCTAATTCCCAGGTCCACGTGTGTGCGGTTCACGAAGCTGTGGACGGTTAGCGCAGCGCCGGCGAGCAAGGCCAGGGCCAACGCAAATTCGATCACCACGAGGCTTTGGCGCAGACCGCGCCGCCCGACGCTCACAGCCGAGCGTCCGCCTTGCTTCAGGTTCTCGTTCAGGTCGACGTTTTTCGCCTGCAATGATGGAGCGCAACCAAACAACACGCCCGAAACCATAGTGGTTGCCAGCGTGAACAGCAGCACCGGCACACTCAGCCGAACGTCTGCCTCTGACGGAAGCGTACCCGGCGGCATAATTACCAGAATCAGTTTCAAGAGCAGCCAGCTTAGAAAGATGCCGAGGATTCCACCCACCACTGCCAGCGTCAGGCTCTCAGCAAGCATCTGCACAAACAATTGCCGTCCGGATGCCCCGACGGCAGCCCGCACCGCCAGCTCTCTTTGACGCGCCGCGCCGCGCGCCAGCAGCAGGTTGGCCACGTTAACGCAAGCAATGAGGAGGACAAAGCCGACCGCGCCCAACAGCAGCCACAGATTCGTGCGTGTGTTGGGGCTCAAAAAATCGTCCTGTAGCGCCTCAACACTGGCGCCCCATTGCTTGTTTGACTTTGGGTACAGCTCCCCGATATGATGCGTAACCGCATTCATTTCGCTTTGCGCCTGCTGAATCGACACTCCAGGCTTTAGCCGGCCCATCACCAGGAGCCAGTGGAAATCGTGATTGATTTGCTCGGGCTTGAAGCTGAGAGGAACCCAGATCTCCTCATCGTGGCGATCCGATTGACCCGGCGGCATCACTCCGACAACTGTGTAGGGTTCCCCATTCAGCCGGAATTGTTTCCCGACAATGTTTGGATCGGCTCCGAACCGAGTCATCCAGGACCGATGAGACAGGATGAACACGTGATCCTTGCCCGGCTGGTCTTCATCGGGACGGAAATTGCGGCCCATCCAAACTTTTTCGCCTAACAGCGTGTACCAGTTGGTTGAAACGCGCTGACCTTGGATGTGCTGCGGCTCTTGTGTCGAGGAAAGGTTGTAATCCTGCCCGGTGAATGCCGCCATCTGCTGAAATGAGGATGCCTGGTGTTTCCAGTCCAGAAAATCTCCCGCCGACACGCCATTTCGGTTCCCCTGTATCTTTGACCAAATCATCACCAACTGCTCGGGGTGAGGATAGGGCATAGGGGCCAGCAGAGTAGCGTAGACCACACTAAAAATGGCGGTGTTAGGACCAATGCCCAAGGCAAGCGCGAGCACGGCAATGGCTGCAAATCCAGGATTCTTCGCCAGCAGTCGAAAGGTAAAGCGAATGTCTCGAGCAATGTTTTTCATGGTTATGTGTGAATGCTGCCCGCTACGGGCACTCTCGCCCACAACAACAAATGAATCAGCGCTTCGTCTTTGGTGCCAGCGAGACCAAAGCGCGACGAAGGTGGTTTGATTCCGAAATCGGTGAGCCGGATGCTTGCATCCGCGTCGAGTTGAAGCCGGGAGTCGCTGCGGGGGCTGAGGACTAGATTCAGTTTCAGCACGCGGGTGACGCCGCAAACGTTGAGCACGCCTTCTACAATGAGGCCGCGGAGAGGCTTTATCGAGACGCGATTCGAAGAAAAGTGGATTTCCGGGTGGCGGTCGCCGGCAAGAGCCAGATTCCGGGCGTATTCGGTGATGCGCTGCTGCTGGCGTGCTTTGAGCCACTGGTCACGGCAAACGACCGACTTCGCATCAACGCTGAGGTCCAGGCGCGAGTTTTCCGGCCGATCGGATGAGTGAAAGAAGCGCCCGCTGAAGTTCGGGAAAAAAAGAAGGTGTTTGCGTTTGCGCATCAACCTGGTCTTGAATATTTCGATGGCAATCGTCGAATCGTCGGACGCCGAGATCGTATATGTGGTTTCGCCTTCGCCGGGCATTCTCGATTAAAGTACGCGCGTTCGCGCCCTGGAGTTCCCCCTGATCGTTCGTATCTCAGTGCCCGTGTCGCATCGATGCCAATGTGAGACTAGCCGCAGAGGATTATACGGCTGTCACTGACCGTTTCAGGCGTATGAGCCGGCGCTCGACATGTTGCGCGAGGCGCGCTCCTGCGAAATGCGCTCCAGATAGCCGCTTTCAAGAAAGGCTTTCATGGGATCGGCAGGCAGTCCTTTGGATAGGCGCCAATCGCGGATGGCGGGGCGAACGTCGGTGGAGAACGCATCCTGCAAAATAGATTCGGCGGGAATCAGATCGCAACTTTGTTGAGCGGCTGACAGGCGCTTGTGGTCAACCAACGCTGCCTTTGCGAACAACTCTTGCGCAACCGTGACGGTCTGGATCATTGCTTCTATTTTGCCTTTGAGGTTATGACTTTGATCCACCATGTACGCGATATCCGCGCGCGCTTTGTCCTCCCATTCAAAGTACAGAATCTCGTGGAAGATCCGGAAGACCTGGTAGGGGTCGATGGAGCCCACGGTCAGATCGTCATCGGCGTAGCGCCGGTCGTTAAAATGAAAGCCGCCGAGCATTCCTTCTGAGAGCAGCCAGGCCACAATCTGCTCGATATTCTGCGCCGAGTAATGATGTCCGGTATCCACCAGCACCTTCGCCTGCGGCCCGGCGGCCCGCGCCATCAGCAGCGCCATGCCCCAATCCGCAATATCGGTGTGATAGAAGGCGGGCTCAAACGGCTTGTACTCGATAAGCATGCGCTGCCCTAGCGCCAGCTCGCCATGCGCGGCTAGCAGGCAGTCCTCAAACCATCGCTTGCGTTCACGAATGCTGGCGGTGCCCGGATAGTTTGAGCCGTCGGCGAACCAGAACGAGACATCGCGGCTGCGCAACTGCTGCCCGATCTCGATACTCTCGCGCGCGTGCTGCAGGGCCTGTTCGCGGATGCTTGGGTCCGGATTGCCGAAGGATCCAAACTTGTAAGCCTGATCTTGAAACAGATTCGGATTAATACAACCCGGCCGGACACAGTAGCGATCCGCCAGCCGGGATATCTCCTCGACGCTCTGCAATCCGCGGGGGAAATCCCAAAGCACGTGCAGCGCGATGGAAGGGCAGACGCCCGTGACCGCATGCACCTGGGCGGCATCGCTGAACTTTTCTTCAATACTTGTCGCGGCGGCGGGTTGTAGAAATTTGCCGAAGCGCGTTCCGGTATTCGCGAAGCCCCACGACGGGAGCTCAATCCGGAACGATTCGAGTGCGCGGAAGATTTTGTCCGTTAGCTTGGCTGGCATGTCTGGCTCCCTGGCGATTGCGCTATCACTCTACGAGAATGACATCCAGCGTTCTGGGGCCGTGGACACCCTTGACCCGGGTCATCTCTATGTCGGAGGTTGCGGACGGCCCAGAGATGGTTGTTAGCGGAACATCACTGAAGTTGGCTATTTCGTGGAATCCCTGCGGAACTGTCTCGACAACCTGATTCGCGAACACGACGCACAAGTGATAATCGGGAATCAGCGTGAGCGCGCGGCGGCCCTCGCCTGGGGAGTGGCGCAGCACGATAGTTCCGGTCTCCGCAATCGCCAGAGCGCAACCGGTCAGGACGCCTTCGCTTGCATCAATGACGGCGAAGGTCAAACCGGAGTCGGGAAAAAATTCGAAGGCATCCGGCAACCAGCCATGGGGAAGATCCGCGGAAATCAGCAGCCCTGACTTGCCGCGCGCCGCCATGACATCGCCGATGGTTTCGCCTATCCGCGGCTCCGCACACCGGTAAATGCCAGCATCATAGTCATGCAGGCGATCGACAAACAGGTCCAATCGCTCGTGCAGACTCAACGCGCCCGTCTGGCGATAGCCTCGAACTAGCGCCTGATATTCGTGCTCCCGGCCAGTGCGCTGCGGTCCGTTAGCGCTACGGATCCGTTGAAGAATCTCTTCTCGGGCCGTGCTCATGCAGGATTCACTTTTCCCCGCTGACGCCACCACTGGCGGAACGATTGTTTCGGAATGGGTGTAAGATCCCGCGCCGCGGTCCAGCCGCCGAGTTGTCCTGGCAGATGCCGGATGACGCCGTCATGCTCGAAAGGGACCTGAGCGATACGCGCGAATGCTTGTCCAGTGGATAAGCGGCCGGCTGTGCCGAATGCAAAGGCAGCCGCTTTCATGGCCGCGCGTTCGGAGAGGGGCGCATCGCCTCGCTCCACAACTTCACCGCGAAGGTGAATCAGTATTTCCGGTATGTTAATTTTGACCGGGCACACTTCATAGCACGCGCCGCACAATGACGAAGCATAGGGGAGAGATTGCGAATGCTCCATTGATTGCAATTGCGGGGTGAGGATGGCGCCGATAGGCCCGGCGTATACGGAACCGTACGCATGTCCGCCGGTTTGCCTGTACACCGGGCAAGCGTTGAGGCAAGCTCCACAGCGAATGCAATTGAGCGTGTCGCGCGATTCTTCGTCGGCCAGAATGTTGGTGCGGCCGTTATCCAGCAGCACCACATGGAACTCGCGCGGGCCGTCGCCGGGCATGATGCCGGTCCAAATCGAATTGTAGGGATTCATGCGCTCGCCGGTCGCAGAGCGCGGAAGCAATTGCAGGAAAACTTCCAGATCCTGAAAGGTGGGAATGATCTTTTCGATTCCCACCAGGGTAATCAGCGTTTCCGGAAGCGAAACACACATGCGCCCGTTACCTTCGGATTCCACCACGCAGACGGATCCGGTTTGCGCAATCGCGAAATTCGCGCCGCTGATGCCAACCTTCACGCGCAGAAACTTCTCGCGAAGATAGCGCCGGGCCGCATTGGTCAGGTCTTCCGGGCGATTGCCCAACTCGGTCAGCTTCATTTTGTCGAGGAAGATCCGGCGGATCTCCATCTTGTTGCGGTGCAGCGCAGGAACCACGATGTGAGACGGGCGGTCTTCACCGAGTTGCACGATCAGATCCGCCAGGTCTGTCTCATACGGCGTGATGCCCGCAGCTTCGAGCGCGGCATTCAGGCCTATTTCATCGGAGGTCATGGTCTTGACTTTGATGACCTCAGCCGCCTGCCGCGCTTGTACAAGCGACACGATAATCTGGTTTGCCTCGTCTGCATCGCGAGCCCAGTGGACCTGGCCGCCGGCGTGCGCGCAAGCCGACTCGAACTGATCGAGATAGAAATCCAGGTGTCTCAGCGTGTGCTGCTTGATGCGCTGGCCGGCATCACGGAGCTGTTCCCAATCCGGCATCTCATCGACAACTTTGGCGCGCTTGTTGCGGATCACATCCGTTGCGTGCCGAACGTTATGGCGCAGCTGCGCATTGCCGAGCAGACCCGCGGCGGCGCGCGGAAAGTCGGGCGCCTGAGCCGCCTCTCCAACCCGAACGCTCACAATACTTCACCCTCTTCTGTCAATGCCAAAATCTCGGCAAGATGCATACACCGGACGCCCGCGCCTTGACGGCTCAGCCCACCGCCGATATGCATCAGGCAGGAGTTATCGAGCGCGGTACATATTTCGACGCCCGACTTCAGAATGCAGCCAACCTTATCGAAGAGCATGGCAGCCGAAACCTCGGCATTCTTGATTGCGAATGTTCCGCCGAAACCGCAGCACTCTTCTGCTTCGGGAAGATCGACAAGCTTGAGGCCGCGAACCGATCGAAGAAGCTGAGCCGGTTTCTCGCCCACCCGCAGCGAACGTAGCGAATGGCAGGCCGGATGAAGAGTAACGGTATGTGGAAAGAAAGCGCCCACGTCGGCAACGCCGAGTTTGTCAATCAGCAGCTCCGACAGCTCGAAGACGCGCGGCAGGAGCTGTTCCACATCGCGCATTAGAGCAGAGTCTCCGGTCGCCGCCGCCATTTTCGGATAGTGATCCCGGATCATGGCAACGCACGAGGAAGACGGAATGCATATCGTCTCAACATCCCGGAAGATATTCAGAAAGCGGAGCATCATGGGGAGCGCTTCGCGGTGATATCCGGTGTTGTAATGCATCTGGCCGCAGCAGGTTTGTGCTTCGCGGAATTCGACGGTGTGACCCAGACGCTCCAAAATACGCACCACCGCTCTACCGGTCTGCGGGAACAGCGTGTCGTTGTAGCAGGTTATAAAAAGCGAGACGAGCAAAGGTGCATCCCGAAGCTCAGGCCCCGATTACTTTCAATCCAATCGCGTAATCGCACGACTTCCGCGGCGGCATTTGCACCTTCAAACCCGTCTTATCCTGCGTGAACTCCAGGGGGCCGTCGTGACCGAGCAAGGTTACACTCTGAATTTTTCCGACTCTGAGTTCAGTATCGGTCGCCAGCGGTTTCACAAGGGCCTGGTAGTCCGGGCAGCCCATCACGAAGGCATACAAAACCTCGCCTTTGGTTGTGAAGCGCACGTCGTCTGAGGTCAGGTCTTTGCGCTTGCTCTCATTGAACGACGAATTCTGAACCGATGGTTCCGTTCCGGGCCCTTCGCCAAAAATCTTCCACGGGCGGGTATCATGAATGCCTTCACTGTTCACGTCCATCCATTTCGTGATTCCCGAAAGCACGTTACGCTCTTCCAGATCAAGCTGCCCGCTGGCGGGCAATGGGAAATTGAGCAGTAAGTTGCCATTGCGGCTAACGATATCGACTAACATGTCGATCACCGTTTTGGACGTTTTGTATTCTTTGCCGCGTTTGTAGTGCCAATCGCCGATGCACGTATCGGTTTGCCACGGACGCGGCCAGATTTTGTCCACGACGCCGCGTTCCACGTCGAGAATCGCCACGCCTTTGACGGTGTCCTGCGGCCGCTTGCTGGTGTAGACTGCTTGCGTCTTCCCGCCGTTCTTGCGCGCGCTCAAGTTGTAATGATGCGCCACCAGGTTCAGGCCGTAATCCTCGAACGGCAGCGCACCATCGGTATATAACAGGTCCGGCTGATAGCGGTCTACCAGATCTTTGATGCGCAGGTACCAGTGGTGCTTCCACCAATCCGGGATATTGCTTTCGTCCCAATCGAGCTTCGAGAAGACCTCATCGGAATCGACATACAGATCGAAGTACTCCGGATTGACGCCGTCATAGGGAACGCCGGCATACGGACCGCTCTCGTCGTGGCCGTGGCTGGTTGAAAACCACTTGTAAGTGATCCATAGATGCTCAGTAACACCGAACTTAAGTCCGGCATCGCGGGCGGCCTTGCTCCAGAGACCTACTACATCTTTTTTCGGCCCCATGTTTGCCACGTTCCAACGTTGATATTTCGAGTTCCACATATCGAAGTTGTCGTGATGCACGCCCATGCTCACGAAATACTTCGCGCCGGCTTTTTTGTATAAGCCAATCAACTCAGCGGGTTCAAACTTCTCTGCTTTCCAGTACGGAATCGTATCCTTGTAGCCAAACTTTGAGGGATGGCCGTACGTCTCAACATGATAGTTGTACTGCGGACTGCCCTCCATATACATGTTGCGGGCGTACCAATCGCCATCTTCAATGGCGGATTGAGGTCCCCAGTGCGCCCAGATGCCGAATTTGGCATTGCTAAACCATTCGGGAATTTCGTAAGTGCTGAGCGATTGCCGTGTGCCTTGGAAGGGGCCGTTTTCGATTTCGATGCCCGGCGGCGGTTGCGGTTTGACAGTTTGGGAGCGGGCGATCGACAACCCACCGGCCAGCAATCCCACTGCACTTCTTCTGGTGATTTTCATTGTTAACTGTTCACACCTGATGCCAGGAACCCGCCGTCAACGCCAATGCACTGTCCTGTTACAAATCCTGCCGCATCGGAAGCAAGGAAAACCGCCGCGCCGATGAGTTCTGGAATCTTACCAAAGCGCTTCATCGGAGTGCGCATCAGGAGCTCGCGGCCGCGTTCGGTGCCGTCCAGCAATTGCGCGTTTAAATCGGTGCGGAAAACCCCGGGGGCAATTGCGTTTACGTTGATTCCCTTCTGCGCCCATTCGACTGCGAGACTGCGCGTGAGGCCCAGAACGGCCGCCTTCGACGTAGCGTACGCGGCTACTTCGAAGAAGCCGAGATAGGACGTGAGCGAGGCAATGTTGATCACCCGGCCGCGGCCGCTGGCTTTCAACGGCTCAAAAAAACTCTGGCAGGCCCGCAGGGTGCCGTTCAGGTTCACATCCATGAGCCCGTTCCATTCGCTTTCGCTGACTGAAGTAGTGGGCTTGCGGAATGTTTGGCCCGCGGCGTTGAGCAGGATATCGACCCTACCGAGCTGACCAACGACGGCGTCACGTAAATTATCGACTGAGTCGCGGCTGGAAGCGTCTGTAGGGCGGCGAAGCGTTCTGCGGCCCAGCTTCTCAATTTCAGATGCTATATCGCCGACGAGATTTTCGCGGCGGCCGGTAGCGACTACATCCGCGCCGGCTTGCGCGAGGCCCACGGCGAGCGTTCGGCCGATGCCGGAGGTTCCGCCCATAACCACCGCAACTCGCCCAGAAAGGTCGAACAGACCGGATGACATGGCCTCATCTTACAATCGGCGGAGTTCAAGTACCTGCTGTGCCGCTCTGATGCCCGCTGCGATTGCGCCATGGACCGTGGCGCTATGACCGTTCTGCTCCGTTGCCTCACCGGCAAAGAAGAGAGTGCCATGCACCGGCTCCGCGAGTTTCGCACGCATAGGCAGAGCCGCCACGGGCACATACGTGTAAGCACCGCGCGCGAAGGGGTCGGCACACCAATCATGGAAGTAAGCTGCTTGAAGCAGGTGATTCAACTCGCCGGCAGTGCGCGAGAGAATGCGCGCAAGCGAGGCAATGGCTTGAGACACAATTTCAGATTGAGACTTTCCCGCGAGCGCGTCTGCATGCGGACCGGCGCTCCAGCCCGTAAGGACGGGGGCGCGGACAGCGAGGGTTGTCCACCAAGTGGGAAACAGCGCCTCGTCCGATAGGAGGAATCCAGCATCGGCGAACTGCTGGTCCGCTTCCCAGAACGCCTCTCGAAATCGCAGCACCACGCGGAACACCTGCCCGAATCGCAGGATGCGCGCGGCTCCAACAATCTTTCGCAGTTCCGGGTCGAAGCGGATGGCTGCGGTAACTCCAGGCTCGGCTTGCAAGACGCCGAGAGGAACGGTGATAATCGCGCGGCGGGCATGAACGGTACCAGCGCCGCAGACGTGAACCGCGACTGAACCCGTGTGCCACTGGATGCCGTCAACAATGGCGTTGAGCCGCAGCTTCGATTGCCCGTTCTTTACTCCGGCGAGAAGTTGTAGCGGCACGGATTGATAGCCGCTAGCCAGGCGGAATGCGCGGTCGGCATCGGTTGCATCGCCGGCCTTGGCATCCTGCGCCAGGGAAGCGATGCCCACGATTTCCTTTCGAGCAGCGTTGAATCCTTCTACATACGAAACGCTGAGCCGCTTCGCGTCCTCTGGGTACGAAGAACCTGCGAGGAAGGCTGCGAACGATTCATCCAGGCCCGTATCAGCCGCCCTTTGCATGTCTGTCATTACCTGAGCGATGAGACTCCACGGGTCAGGATCGCTCTGAACTTTTCCGCGCTTGATATGCAAAGAGTGATCGGCGCAGTCATAAGCGATCAGGTGAGCGTCGTGAACAATGTCCCAGATCTCAGGAGGACGGCCATGAACAAATTCCGCGCCCAGTTCGATGGGGAGCGGTGACAACGGATCATGAAAGGTGTGAATCCGGCCGCCTATTCTGTCTCGAGCTTCCAGGCAAAGCACGCTGCAACCGGCGCGATCGAGTTCGCGAAGCGCGGCGAGTCCAGCCGCGCCGGCTCCGACGACAATGACATCCAGTTCGGAAGATGGCACGCAGTTTATTCCTTTTCTGCTTCCTCAAAGATACCCGCAATGGGGTGGCAACAACTCGCTGAAAAGGTAGCGATCATCGAAGCGACAACTCGTTTTTGCGAGCGCGAAACAACGCCGAGATCGAGGCGGCCCAGAGCAGAATTCCCGTTCCAACCGTGACCGAGATCACCAGCGCATCTGATCGAAACAGGAACCAGCAGAGAAGGCACCAAAGCGTTATCAGGATGCCGATGGCGCCGAGTTGAGGCGATCGAAACAGTTTTCCGAGCGGCAGAAAATGGAGACCCACGACTATCGCAATCCAGTCGGGCGCTAGGTCAGGGCGATGCAGCACATTGGCGAGCGTCGCAACGAGAAAGAGCGCGATGAGTTCCGCAAGCACTGCGAGCCAAAACGACTTTTGAAGGGCCCGCCGCGTCGATGCGGGGATGGGCGGGTATCGTTTGCGGAGCTTGCGGCCCTTGCGGATGGCGCGGATGGAGCAAGCCAGGAGGAAAATTTCAATCAAGCCAAATACGGGGCCAACGAATCCAGTAAAAGCTCTGGCCGCACTCAGGCCCCAGCCGAGCCAGCCTGCTCCAAACATGGCGACCATGAGCGCACCGCGGCCTGCGCCGACCACAGCTTCGGCCTGAAACGAAGGGTCCACGGCATCTTTGTTAGGTTCGGCCATCGGCGCTACTCTTCTTTCGCCCCCTTTTCTGCTTCCTCAAAGATCCCGGTCTGTCGATTCTTGCGGACTCGATCGGCAGCATAGTAGCGGCCGTTCATCGCGATGTATACGCCGGGGCTCAGAGTCTGCACGAAAGCCAGCGCGCTCCCCAGATTGAACAAGCCATCGGAGCTGCCGAATTTATAAGGGATCATGGCGCCGGTCAGGACGATGGTTTTGTTTTGTATTCTGGCGGCCAAGACCCGCGTCGTATCGGCCATAGTGTCGGTTCCGTGCGTAATTACGATCTGGGTTTCGGGACTGGCGAGGCATTGCTCAACGATAATGTCGCGATCGGCGTCCGTCATCTCCAGACTGTCGATCATCATGAGCGTGCGGATTTCGAGAACCAGCTTGCAACGGCCTAGTGCAAGCATTTCGTGCAGGTGGGAGTCCTTGAAAAACAGGCGGCCGTTGATCTCGTCGTACTCTTTGTCGAACGTGCCGCCGGTGATGAGGACGCGAATGCGGGAGAGGGCCACGCCTGTATTGTCAGGCATGTTAAGTGAAGCGTTAGTGTTGGATTAGAAGCTATGTCATACGAGAGTCTGTTGTTTGAAGTGCAAGGCCGGGCGGCAGTCATCACTTTGAACCGGCCGAACAAGAGAAACGCGCTGTCGCTGCAGCTCATGCGGGAGCTGATTGCGTGCTTCGATGAGGTGAGCAAAAACAGTGCTATTTCGGCGGTAATTCTCGCCGCGGCTGGAAAGGTGTTTTCTTCCGGACATGATTTGAGCGAGATGACGGGCCGCACGGTTGGCGAGTATCGCGAGATTTTCGAGGTGTGCGCCCAGTTGATGACGAAAATTCAATCGATTCCGCAGCCGGTCATCGCGGAAGTGCAAGGGACCGCAACAGCGGCGGGGTGTCAGTTGGTAGCGACGTGCGATCTGGCCATCGCGGCGGAAGGCGCTGTGTTCGCCACGCCCGGAGTACGCATCGGACTCTTTTGCACGACACCAATGGTGGCGCTGAGCCGGGCAATTGGACGCAAGCGCGCGCTGCACATGTTGCTGACGGGAGAAGCGATCAGCGCCAGCACGGCAGCGGATTGGGGATTGATCAACAGCGTAGTTTCGGCAGCGGAGCTGAGCGCGGCAACCCGAAAACTCGCGGCCCGAGTCGCCGAGGCGAGCCCGTTCGTGGTGAGTGTGGGCAAGCAGGCGTACTACACGCAAGTCGATCTTGACCAGCCCAAAGCGTATGCGTACGCGAAAGAGGTTATGACGACAAATGCACTGGCCGGCGATGCGCAAGAGGGCATTTCGGCGTTCCTCGAAAAGCGTACGGCGTGCTGGTCAGGAAAGTGACTTTGAACCGCGTAAATCGCGGTACGCGATCAGGCAGCGCTCAGCGGTTTCCATTTCAGGGAAGCGGCTGCCTTCCTGTTCAATGAGATAGTACTCGGCCCCGCCTTTACCCTCGGCGGCGGCGAAGATCTTCTTCCAGGGCACCACGCCTTCTCCGAACAGCACGTGGTAGCCCTTGTCCGGCGACCAGTCCTTCAGATGAAGCGAGCGAATGCGTCCGGGGTGACTATTAATCCAGGCAACCGGATCCGCGCCCGCGGCGACACAGGTACCGACATCCAACTGCAGCATGATACTCTTCTCGGTCTTGGCGGCGAGAACCTGCATGGGCACCTGATTATCGATCGGATGCCACTCGGCGTCGTGATTGTGATACCCGGCATGCAATCCTTGAAGCTCAAAAGTCTTGTTCGCGTGATTGAGCGTCGCGGCAAGCTGCTGGTACTCGTCGATGGTGGTCAGTTCGCGATTGGGGCTGGCGAGCACGACGTATTGCGTGCCAAGGATCTTGTTCAGCTCGATGGCGTGCCCAATGCCGTCGGGCGTAAACGACTTCATATCGTTATGGGTGGAGTAGCAGCGCAGACCGAGATCGTCAAGTTGTTTGCGGATCTGCTTCGCGTGATCGGTTTCCCATTGGAAGTATGGCGCGAAAAACTCGACACATTCGTAACCCATTTTGCCGACCGCCTGAAGGGTCGCCATGGGATCTTTTTTCAATTCGTCGCGGACGGAGTAGAGTTCAAGACCGATGGGAATCTTTTTCTGCTTACCTAACAGCGAGAGAGGCGCGGCTGCGGCTGTAGCGGCGGCTCCAAGGAAAGTACGGCGGGAGAATGTGCAGGAACGTGACATTGCGATTATTCCGAACGCACGATATCACATTGGGCTCATCCGCCGCCGTCTGGCGTCCGCAAGTTTTACAACTCTTTGCATACACTGAGGGGAGCGAGAGCTCTATTGCGAGAGATTATCCCTGCGAGCACTGCCGCGCCGACGGCATCGGAAAGCGAAGCGCAGCTTCGGCTCGTGATGAATACTCTTCCTGGCCTGATTGCTTACATCGACCGGGATCTTCGGTACCGGTTTGCGAATGCGCGCCATTCCGAATGGTTCGGGCGGCCTGATCAGGACTTCGCCGGACGCACTGTTCCGGAGGCGCTTGGAGAAGCGCTGTTTAGCATTATCAAGCCTTACCTGGACCGCGCTCTGGCCGGCGAGACGGTCGCCTACGAGCATTCGTATGCATACCGCCCGGATTATGTTCGCGACGTTCAGGTAACATACCTTCCCGATCGCGACGGTGGCGCTGCCGTTAAGGGTCTGGCTGTCGTGCTGGAAGATATCACGGCACGGAAACAAGCAGAACGGGCTCAGAATGAAATCGAAAAGCAGTTAGGTTTGCTGGTCGAAGCCTCTGGCAAGCTGCTGGCTTCGCCGGATTCGGCCGACGTTCTGCAGAGCATCCTGGATTTGGCGGAGAAGTTCATTGAGGCCGACGCGTATTCAGTGTGGCGAAAGTCGGAGCACGGCTTCCACTGGCGGATTGCAGCTATGAGCGGGCTCTCTGAGAGCTATTCGTGTTCCATCGCGGACCCGGGAGGAATGGCGGAGAAACTACCGCGCCAACCGTTCGCGATCGAGGATATTGAGCAGGCGCCCTTCGCAGATCTTCGCAAGGAAGTATATAAACGGGAGGGCATCCATGCTCTGATCACGGTGCCGCTCCAGATACGCGGCGAACTGGCCGGAACGCTGGTTTTTTACTATCGAAGGAAGCATCGCTTCACTGAGCTCGAGACACGAGTGGCTTCCGCGCTGGGGAACCTGGCAGCATCGGCATTAAGCACGGCGGAAGTTTACGCGCGAGAGAAAGACTTGCGACGGGCGGCGCAGACAGAAGAGCGGAAAGCACAATTCCTGGCGAGAGCCGGCCAGGTGTTATCGTCATCGCTGAATTATAAGGAGACGCTTGCGGCCGTAGTGGACCTGGGAGTGCCGGCATTCGCCGATTGGGCGAGTATCGATATCTTCGACGCGAATAACGAATTGCTCCGGGTTTCGATGAAGCACATAGACCCGGCGAAGATCACCATGGGCCATGAGTTCCGCCGGCGCTATCCACCCGACGAAACGGATGCCGGTACTCAGGTGATGCGCACCGGAAAATCAATACTTGTTCCGGAGATCACGGACGAAATGCTGATGCAGGGCGCGCGGGACGCGGAACATCTTCGAATGATACGGGAACTGGGGTTGAAGTCGGTCGTTCTGGTTCCGCTTCGGGCGAACGAGCAAACATTCGGCCTGCTGACATTCGTGACGGGTGAATCAGGGCGGAAATATTCTGAGGCAGACCTGGCGTTTGCGGAAGATCTGGGCCGGCGCGCGGCGACGGGCGTGCATAATGCCCGTCTATTTACCGAATCCAGAGAGGCGCAAGATGCTCTGCGAGACTCGAACAGGGAACTGCAGCGTGCGAACGAAGATCTGAACCAGTTCGCGTATTCGGCATCGCACGACTTGCAGGAGCCGCTGCGCATCCTGGCGATCTACAGCCAGTTGTTGCACCGCACATACGAAGAGCGGCTGGATGAAAAAGCACGGGAGTATCTGAACGGGATCGTAGATGGCGCCAAGCGGATGGAGATGCTTCTGCGCGATCTGCTGGCATTCATCCAGGCCGTCAACATAGCATCGTCCGAAATCTCGCCTGTGGACATGGGCGCTGTGGTCGAGAAAACAATCGCAAATCTCAAGAGCGCGATCATCGAAAGCGCAGCCGACGTCAGCTACTCCGATTTACCCAAAGCGCGCATACAGGAGACGCACCTGGTTCAGCTTTTCCAGAACATAATCGGGAACGCGATTAAATATCGCGGCCAAGAGAAGCCGGTGATCGAGATAAGCGCACGGCGGAACGGAGCGGATTGGGAGATCAGTGTGAAGGACAACGGGATCGGGATTGCTCCGGAGTATCAGGCGCAGGTTTTTGGCCTATTCAAGCGGTTGCACAATCGAGAACAATACCCCGGAACCGGCATAGGGCTCGCGATTTGCCAAAAAATCGTCGAACGGTACGGAGGCCGAATCTGGGTGGAATCCACAGGTAATTCCGGCTCAACGTTCTGCTTCACATTGCCGGCCTGATAGCGGCGCTATAGTGCGCGTATATCCATAACGGTGATATCATCGGCCTGCTCAATCATGCCGGCGGCTAGAGATGCGAGCGCACTCGCCAGGCCCTCGCGATGCGAGCGGCTGAGCCGCTGGATGCGATCGACGGGCCAATTGATATCATCGTCGGCCGTATTTGCTTCCGAGAACCCATCGCTAAACAGAACCAGGCGATCGCCGGCGTGGAATGAGACGGACCGCTCCTGAAAAGCGGAGCCTTGGAAAGCGCCCAGAATTGTAGCAGTCGGTTCCAGCAGTTCGGCCGTATCGGCAGATCGCAGAATGACCGGCGCCGGATGGCCGCAGTTCACGTACCGAATGGTTTTCGTATCTGATTCGTAGAGGCCGAAGAAAAGCGTCGCGAAAAATTCAGGACGCGTGCAGTCGAAGAAAAGCTGGTTTACCCGCTGCATCAGCTTTGACGGAGAGCACGAGAGATCCATCTGGCCGCGGATGGTGGCCTGGAGATTTGCAACCAGCAGAGCGGCGCCGATTCCCTTTCCCGACACGTCGCCCAGAACGAAGCCCATATGCGAGGAATCAATGTCGAGGAAATCGTACAAGTCACCCCCGATTTCGCTCATCGGAAGAGAAGCGCACTCACATTCCAGCCCGTACGCACGGAACTGAGGATGGGGCAGGAGTTTGCGCTGGACTTTGCGGGCAATGGCAAGTTCGGCATCGAAGTGGCGAAGATCCTGAGGCTCGGCGCGGAGATGTTTCTCCACAACTTCCAGAAAGTGACGGTTGTCCCAAGGCTTGGGGATAAAGTCGCAGGCCCCGCGCTGCATAGCCCGGACCGCCAGCTCGATGGTGCTCCATCCGGTCATGGCGACAATGGGAACATCGCGGCGGTGGGTGCGAAGGCGGTCAAGTAGGCGCAATCCTTCCTCGCCGGAGGTTGTGTCCCAGGTGTAATTCATGTCCACAATAATCAAATCGGGATCGCCCGAGGCAGTGGCAGCCAAAGCTTCTCCGGGGGATTCCGCGGTTTGAGTAGAATAACCGGCGCCCTTCAGCAGCAGACGCAGCGCTTCCCGCACGTCGGGCTGGTCATCCACCACCAAAACCTTTTTCGTGTCAACTCTTGGCTTGCAGGGTAGTTCAACGGTCATCGTGGAAACCCGAATACGCGGATGGTATGTGCACATGGAGGGCCACCGGATTCGAAACGCCTGATCTAATACTTTCATCCGCTTGCGACGCGGAAGTGGGCCATTCGGTGTTCATTTTGGGACACTGGGGTTCCCAATCGTCACAACAAGAGTTATAGTGATCCACAACCTCGTATGGTACTCGCAAGACCCACTCTGGCAGCTAAGAACACCGAACCCGTGAAGATTCTGGCCCCGAGCCGAATGATGTTATTTGCCGGCGGCGTTGCGGTACTGTCCGCCGCGGCGGTATTCCTCTTCCTGATACTGCGCGAGCAGCGGACGCCAATACTTGTCAATGCCGGGCCCGCCAGCGCGGGAATGAGGGCGCAACCGGCGGCATCAAATGCGAAGCCGGAGATTGCGGCCTCCCGGATCCCGAATCCGGATCCAGCCGATTTCGACAGATTCAACTTTTCGCTGGCCAGGTCGCGCTCGTATCGCAGCGTCGGTCCAATCCGAGTGCGGCTGCTACGCACGGATAAGACCGATGCCTACGATATCGCGATATTGGTGAAGAACAAGCGAACCAAAAAATCGCGGATGAAACCAGGCGAACCGATAGAGATTGCGATTCCGGGTTCGCTCCCGGATTCCAGGATGGTGGTGACCCGCATCGCGAAGAATCAAGTCTGGGGCTATCTGGTGACGCCAAAGTCCGCAATCAAGCCGGTGGTTCAGATCAGACGCCGGCATTAATTCAGCTAGGCGCCGCCGCTCGCCGGTTTGACTGCGCGGATAAAGGCGCTTACGAATTTGCCGTCAACCTGAGGAGCGATTGCATCCACGTCCAAGCCTTGACCTGACAGGAATTCGCGGGCATCGTCAATGCCGTAGATGCGAGTGGGTTCAATCTCGATATCAGCAAATCCCGCTTCAGTGAGCTTGTCCACGTATTCGGAATCCTTCAGCGCGCCGGCGATGCAGCCCACCCAAAGCTCCATATTGCGGCGGATTTCGGCGGGCACATTCCCGCGCACCACCACATCCGATACAGCGAAGCGGCCGCCGGGTTTGAGCACGCGAAAGGCCTCGCGAAGCACGCGATCTTTATCGCCTGACAAATTGATTACGCAGTTTGAAATGATCACATCCACGGTGTTGTCAGGCAGCGGAATGTTCTCGATCTCGCCCTTGAGAAACTCTACATTGTCCACTCCGGCGCTGCGCTGGTTTTCGCGGGCGAGCGCCAGCATATCGTCCGTCATATCCAGGCCATAGGCTCTGCCCGCCGGACCCACGCGCCGGGCCGACAGCAGCACGTCAATGCCGCCTCCTGAACCAAGGTCCAGCACCGTTTCGCCGGCCTTCAGCCTTGCCAGCGCCGTTGGGTTGCCGCAGCCGAGCGAGGCCTTTACAGCCGTTTCCGGCAACTCATTCGTTTCTGCTCCGTCGTAGAGGTTTGAGGTGATGGGGTCGCAGGAGGCTGCTGCGGAGCCGCTACAACAAACTGTGGCGGTACAACAATCCGCTGGCAGTCCAGCTTGTGACGCGACGCGGCGCGCGGCTTCGCCGTATTTTTCTTTTACAAGTTCTTTCAGTTCCATTGATCTGACCTCGCTTCACCGGCAGACGTGCATGATTGCTCCCGGTTCAACCGCCTTGTTGCGGGTACAGCACTCGGCATAGAGAAAACCGAGCAACTCCTGAAGAGCCTCCGTATTAGCGGAGTACCACAGAAATGTACTCTCGCGCCGCACTTTGACGAGATCTTCGTTCTTCAACTTGTCCAAATGGTGGGACAGCGTGGAAGCGGGGATTTCAAGCTCGGCTCCGATGTCTCCAACCACCAACCCGTCCGGGTGCGCCGAAAGCAACAGCCGCATAATGCGCAGCCGAGGCTCGGTGCCCATGGCCGAAAACATATCGGCATAACGAGCGACGTCCGGCTCATTCCTGGCTTTGGGCATTAGTCCCAATCCTCATCCCATTCTTCGAGAGAACAGAGCAGGCATCCCGGCGCACCCTGCGCCTTCAGCTCCTGCAAAAGAGCGTCAGTCAGCACTGGTCCGGCATCTGGACGATTTTTCGCGGGCTCATCCCATGGATCGTTCTCGCCTGGTTCCATATTTCTATCATTGCAGAAATAAGGAATCTGTCAAGGGTAAAGATTTTGCGTCGTCGGAGACATCTGTGGGTTATCGATACGCCCCCCACGACTACCGCTGGATGACGTGCCGTGGCCTGCTCAATAGCGTTGCCGCCTGCTAACCAACATGGGATCAGCCCTATGCCGATCGCCTGAGCCTCGCCTTCGGCCTACGGTCTGAAAAAACGTGTTAGAAAGTTCTAGCGGCAGCGACTATCTCAGGTGTGAGAGCCGATCAATCTTGACTGGACAGTGTTCTCAAGACCAACTGTATGCAGACGCGACGAGCGAGCACGGCGCGGCGATTGCGCGGGTCGCTCGTGGATATGAGATGGACCCTGAAAAGCGTCGCGACCTCAACCAAGAGATTCATTTCCAGTTGTGGCGGAGCTTCGCGTCATTTGACGCACGCTGTTCTCTGCGGACCTGGGTCTATCGAGTCGCCCACCATGTCGCTGCATCACATGTTCTCCGTGAACGCCGTAAGCTGTCGACTCTGCTGAGTCTAGAGGAGTTCGAGAAGCTCCCCGATACCGACACCACCGACATCGAGGCCGACACGGACCGGCGCAGAAAGGTCGACCGTCTGGAGCAATTGATTCAGCAACTGAAGCCGCTCGACCGTCAGGTCATCATCTCGTACCTCGAAGACATGGACGCCGCATCCATAGCGGAGACCACCGGGCTGTCGGCGGCGAGCGTGGCGATGAGAATCCACCGCATCAAGAACATTCTGGCGCGCCGATTTCACGGTAGGAGATAGTCATGCCTGACAAAACCCCCGAAAACGAACTGAGAGAGATCTGGCGTAGCCAGTCGACGGAGCCAATGGAAATGAAACTGGGAAGCCCTCGACAAAGGGCTAGAGACCTGCGGTCCAAGAGCGGCCGTGAGTTGCTGAACAGCATCGTGTTGGCGGTCCTGGTTGCCGCAGGTTCGGTATATGGAAGCATTTGGACCCATTCTCCAGTAGCTCGGGCCTCGTTCGCGGTGACGGCGGCGTGGGTATTGATTGGACAGTTCTTCCTGCATCGCACTAAGAGGCAGGCGTCGCCACCAGAAGACGCAGGCCTGCGGACAAGCCTGGATTCGTGCCGGCGGGAGCTTGAACGGCACATTCGGTTCGATCGCGGCGTGCACTTGTGGCTCGGTGGGCCGTTGATTTTGGCATTCGGCACGTTGATCGGCACGTTGGTCGTTGCAGTTGGGGGGAAAGGCATGCTCGTGAAGATGGCGGGGCCCGTTCTAGCGCTCCTGGTTGTCGTCGCGCTCGGTATGGTCGTCTTCAGGCGAAGTCAAGAGCGCGAGTTCCGGCGCGCGATCGAAGAGCTTAACCAGATTGAGCGAGAGCGATAGGGCGTAGGGCCTGGGCCCGAGTATCGAAGTGACCGTCCGACCGCGCAAGGGTTCGGCCCCAGTCTGCTCGCGCTGCCATTTGCCGGCGCCCGGCTACGACCAACTCGCCGAACGGCGCTTTGAGTTCATTCCCTTGTGGGGGTTCCTCGTCTTCCTTCTGTACACCATGCGGCGCGTCAACTGTCGCCGCCGCGGCATTGTGTCTGTCGAAGAAGTTCCCTGGGGCGACGGCAAACGCACACTGACCAAAGCCTACAGATGACGGGTGTCGGCAAGTGATGCGCTCGCGCATCGAGCCCATGAAGAACATCGCCCGATCACTCCGGCAGCACTGCGAACTGATGCTCAACTATTTCCGCGCTCAGAAGCTGCTTTCCAGCGGAGTTGTCGAGCGTCTGAACAACAAGGCTAAAGTCACCATGAGAAAATCCTACGGTTTCCGCACTTTCCGCTGCCTCGAACTTGCGCTCTATCACTCACTTGCCAAGTTGCCCGAGCCGGAATCGACCCACGAATTCTTCTGATGAACCAAGATTTTTAATTCCTAACATCCTTTGCACCGGGCAACTACCAGCGTGATGTCGTCGTGTTGTTCGCGCGGACTGAACCGCCGAATATCCTCAACCAGGGAGCTAAGTAAGCTCTTCGATGGCAGTTCACGACGCTCTCGCAAAGCTTCTATTAGGCGGCCTTCGCCGAATTCTTCGCCCGCAGCGTTGAACGATTCCGTTACGCCGTCAGTGTAGAGTGCCAGCGTGTCACCTCCGAGCAGCTCACACTCTCCAACGCCGCAATCCCAGTGCCTGAAAAGTCCAAGAACGGTGGAGGTGGAATCGAGTCGTTCAACATCGTTATTCTGCCGAAGGATAAGTCCTGCTGGATGGCCGCAATTCGCGTACCGCAACCGCCGTGTCCCATCGTCATATTCGGCAAAGAAGAGGGTAGCGTAGGCGTTATCGGATGTATTCTCGCCGAAAAGCCGATTTACCGAGAGCAGGAACCGTTGGGGTTGTTCCAGCACGAACGGCGTGAACGGGCGACTCCAGTATGTTGCGCACTGGTTGTGCAGGTGTGCCTGCAAATTGGCCATCAAGAGAGCCGCGGCGGTTCCCTTTCCTGAAACGTCGGCAATCACCAGCCCAACCCGCTCCCGGCCGAGATCGATGAAATCATAATAATCGCCGCCAACGTGGCGAGCCGGAATGCAAACACCCGCATAGTCGAGGCTTGCAAGACTCGGCTCTCGCTGCGGAAATAGTCTTCTCTGTACGTCTCTCGCGGTTTCCAGTTCCTGGGCCTCACGGCGTTCCGATTCCAACTTCTCGAGATGTGCGCGGCGCTGCTCTTCGAGTTCCCGAGTGAGGCCATCAAAGCTCAGAAGCGTAAACGAGTTCCCATCCACATCTTGGAACGTGGAGGATACCGCGCCGGAGGGCTGCACCCGCGGCGAATTCTGAAACTGGACCTCGCGCGCTCGCCATTCTTCGAACTTGGCATACACGTCTTCGGTCAGGAAAACAATTTCACTGGACCGCCCAATGAGCTTGTATTCTTCCGAGCCCGGCTTAGGGGCCACTAGCGCCAGATTTGCGGTGCCATCCGGGGGACTAACAGTTAACCAGCGATCGCCAGCCGGAACGCGGGTGTCAAAAGCCAAATGGAATCCAAGCTTCTCAACGTAAAACCGTAAGCTTCGATCCTGATCACGAACGAAAACAGTTACCGTGCCGAGGCGGAGATAGGGATCCTCTCGACCCGGCACAAAGCTGCACCGGTGCGCTCTATACGCCGAGGGAGGACTGCCCACCAAACGGAATTATAACCACCCCGCCGGTCTAACGCGCAATCGCCGAGTTGATCAGGACCAGCGCAGGCAGATCTTGCCGAAATGCTGCTGCGCTTCCATATACTGAAGGGCTTGTTTGATCTCTGTCCAATGGAAGGTCTTGTCGATGATGGGCTTAATTTGATGAAGTTCAATGGCGCGATTCATGCGCTGGAACATGGCACGCGAGCCAACGTAGACACCTTGGACATGTATGCTGTTCATTAGAATCGGTAGCGGGCTGACGGTTGGATCGCCGCCGCTGAGTGCGCCGATGACACTCACAGTTCCCTGCATGCGTACGGCTTTGAGCGAGCGTGGCATGGTATCGGCGCCTCCAACTTCGATCACGCGATCGACGCCCTCGCCGCGGGTAAGTTTGCGCGCGACTTCATCCCAGTTCGGCGTTGATTTGTAATTGATGGTATCTGTCGCGCCCAATTGGCGAACACGGGCCAATTTTTCATCGCTGCTGGAGGTAACTATGGTGCGCAGGCCGGCCGAGATGGCGAACTGCAAGGCGAATACGGATACGCCGCCAGTGCCTTGAATGAGAACCGTTTCAGCAGGGGCGGAAGGCGTGTCTTCAAAAAGCGCGTGCCAGGCGACCAGAGCGGCGCAGGGCAAGGTGGCGGCTTCTTCATCCGAAAGAGAATTGGGGGAGGCGACGAGTCCTTCCTCAGCGAAGACGGCGAACTCCCGCAGGACGCCATCGATTCCGCCGCCCAGGGCCGAACTGACTTTGTCGCGAGCAGGCGGACCATCCGTCCAATTCTGGAAAAAGCAGCCCGCAACACGGTCGCCCCGCTTGAATTCGGTAACGCCTTCGCCGATTTGTTCGACCACGCCTGCGCCATCGGAGAGCGGAACCAGGGGCCGCTTCATTTTAGGGTTGTAGACGCCCGTCACAACCATGTAATCGCGATAATTCAGCGACGCGGCATGCAGTCGTACAAGCACCTGACCAAACCCCGGACGCGGAGTGTCCACTTCTACCTGGGCGAGATTCTCGATCCCAAACTCCTGGATTTCAAACTGTTTCATGAGCAAAGCTCGCGGTAAGTTCGATTACCTGTTCCAACTTGCGCCTGGCGGCCCCGCTGTCAATGGATTCGGCGGCCAGCGAAACGGCGCTTTTCAGATCGGGAGAGCGCTGAGCTAAAAATAGCGCTGCGGCGGCATTGGCGATGACGATGTCACGGCGCGGCCCTGGCTCGCCTTCAAGGACGGCCCGGACAATAGCTGCGTTGTTTTCCGGATCGCCGCCCTGCAGATCTTCGAGGGAGGCGCGCGCGACACCGAAATCGGCAGGCGTCCAGCGCCCTTTCTGAACGCGACCGTCCTCAACCTGAAAAACCGTGGTCGGACCGGTGGTGGTAATTTCATCCAGGCCATCTGTGCCATGCACCACGAACGCCCGCTGAATACCGAGGCGCGCGGAAGCTTGCGCGAGCATCTCGGCCGCGCGGACAGAAAAAGCGCCAATCAGTTGGACACGCGCGCGCACCGGATTGGTAAGAGGGCCGAGCATGTTGAACACCGTGCGTCCCTTCAGAAGCAGCCGCGCTTCCTGGGCGTGCTTTACCGCGGGATGAAGCAAGGGAGCGTAAGGAAATCCGATTCCGGCCTGACGGATGCAATCGGCCACCTGGGATGCCGGAAGACTTACCGGAATCCCCAGGGCTTCCAGCACATCGGCACTCCCACACTGGCTGGAGATGCGGCGGTTCCCATGCTTGGCAACCCGCAGACCGGTTCCTGCGGCAACAAAGGCAGTGGCGGTTGAAACGTTGAAAGTGTTGCTACCGTCGCCACCCGTACCGCAGGTGTCCAGCAGCGGCTCTTCACTCTGGTCGATATCAATGGGCTGGGCGATCTCGCGGACGGCGCTGGCGAATCCTACCAGTTCCGCAATAGTTTCGCCCTTCCGGCGCAGAAAGCTCAACACGTCGGCGATTTCTTCCGTTGTCATCTCGCCCGAGAGCATCCGCCGCATAAGGTCGTGCGCTTCCGCTTGGGTGAGGTGAACGAAATTCCGGAACGGCAGGTGAGACATGCTTCGGCTATTCATTCGACCACACGGCGATGCAGAGGCTGATACAGCAAAGGCGGCCATCAGCGTTTCGCAAAGCGGTCAGCATCAGGATGATTATCGAAGCTGGAAGAACTCATTGCTCGCCAATCCTCTATTTTGGACTACAGGCCTTTTGGGGTAATGTCCAGAAAGGTCGAAACCAAATTCAACGACGAAAAAGAATGCGGTCGGCCGAAAGCGCGAAAATAGCCAAATGGTCAACAAGACGCCTCGATCAAAAGGTGGACCGGCGCCGAAGCTCGATCGCGGCAAGCAACTGGCGCGTATACGCCGTATTTGCATGTCGATTCCCGGCACAAGCGAAAAGATCTCGCATGGCGAGCCGACATTTTTCACCCCGAAGCGAGTCTTTGCGATGTTTGCGGATAACCATCACGGGGATGGCCGCGTCGCTGTGTGGCTGCCTGCTGCTCCCGGCATGCAGACTGTTCTAATTCAGGAGGCACCCGAAATTTACTTCCGGCCACCTTACGTTGGGGTGAGCGGCTGGATCGGCGCCGAGGTTTCCAAGCTCGACGACGAGCAGTTAGGTGCATTAATCCGCGAAGCGTTCCACTTTATCGATCTGAAGTCTAAGCAGTCGCGGCGGTCGAAGCCGGCTCCGGTTCGAGAACGGCTCGATTAGAGGCCCGCCTTACCTAGCCGGCATTCCTCGTGAACGGCGCGCACGGCGCGGTCCAATGAATCCAGTCTCACGATAATGCCAATAGTCAGTTCGCTCGATCCCTGCGCGATGGCGATAATATTGATCTCCTCCCGGGAGATGGCCGTAAACACACGGCCTGCCAGACCCGGCGTTCCACGCATGCCTTCGCCGACAACCGCCAGCAAACCGACGTTTTCGTCCACCTCGACCGGCTTCAGATAGCCGTGCGCCAATTCAATAGACAGGTTCGATTCCAAAACCTCGAGTGCCGCCGTGAGATCCGGTTTACGGATCAGGAAACAGAACGTCTGGCGATAACTGGAGCTGGTGAAGACCAGGATTTCAACGTTTGCCAATGCGAGTGCGTCCAGGGCGCGCGCCATCAGACGAGTGCCGCTGAGTGCCGCGTTGGCCGGCTCCATGGAAATCAGCGCCACTTTGGAAAGGGACGTGACCGCGCGCGCGCCCTTGGGCTCGTCAAAATGGGAGACTATCTTGGTTCCGGGCTTCTCGGGAGCAAAGCTGTTCTTGCTCCACACCGGAATTTGCTTTTCCACTAGCGGCGCCAGCGTCCGGGGGTGCAGCACTTTCGCGCCGTTGTAAGCAAGTTCCGCCGCTTCCGCGTACGTCAATTCATCCAGCACGGCAACATCGGACACAATTCGCGGGTCGGCGGTCATAATGCCGTCGACATCGGTCCAGATCCAGAGTTCTTGCGCGTCCAGCGCGGCCGCAAGTATGGAGGCCGAAAAGTCGGAACCACCGCGCCCGAGAGTAGTCGGGCGTCCATCGGCGGTAGCGCCGTTGAAGCCGGTAACGACAGGCACAGTCCCTCTCTCCAGCACCGGAACAAGGCGGACAGCGCATTTCTTTTCGGTGAGTTCCATCTGAGGTGAAGCATTCCCGAACACGGCGTCGGTTACGATAACCTCACTCCCGTTCAGCGCACAGGCATCAATGCCGCACGCGTCAAGATAGTGGGCCAGGAGAGCCGAAGACAAGCGCTCGCCGATAGCAATAGCTTCATCCACTGATCGCGGCGGCCGTTCGCCCAGCATGAGAATGCCATTTGCAATCCGATGAAACTCGGAGACCAGGGATTGCACGGCACTTACGGCCGACTCGCGAAATCTCGCGGCACTAGCTGGTTCGGAAAGCAGTTCGTGGCAGGTTTGGATGTGACGGTTCAGCAGAATCCGGAGATTTGCGTCGACGGCGGAGCGATCGCCGATTTCGGCATGTCGAAGCGTTTCGAGCAGCAGATCAGTGATCTTTGACATGGCGGAAACAACTACAACCACCGGCCGCTGGCGCCGCTGCTGCGAAATGAGTTCGGCTGCGACGCGGATGCGGTCGGCACTGCCCATGCTGGTGCCGCCGAATTTCATCACAAGTAAATTCTTCAAGCGTTGATTCTCCCGCGCCTTCTGGGTGTATACTTATTCATAGGAGTGAATAATCATTCACTCCAGGAGTTCTGAATGACCGTTTCCGCTTATCAGTCAGCATCCCACGCGCGAGTGGTCAACTTCCGCCACGATCTGGACCTTTCGACCGAACAGCTTAACGGCGTGCTTGATCTGGCTCGCCAGGTGAAGCATTCGCGGCAGCGCTATGCGGCCGCATTAAAGGGCCGGTATGTCGCTCTGCTCTTTGAAAAGCCATCGCTGCGCACCCGCATGACTTTTGAGCTGGCGATCAAGCAACTGGGCGCCGATTTTGTGACCCAGACCGGATTAATTGCCGAACGGGAGCCGCTGAAGGACGTGGCGCGCAATCTGGCGCGGTGGACCGATGCTATTGTGGCTCGCACCTTCAGGCAGGAGACAGTTGAAGAACTAGCGCAATGGTCCGACCTGCCGGTGGTAAACGCGTTGAGCGATCTGTATCATCCCTGTCAGGCGCTGGCGGATATGCTCACATTGAAGGAACACTTCGGGCGGCTGCGCGGGCTGAAGCTGGCTTACGTTGGCGACGGGAATAATGTGGCGCATTCGCTGCTGCTGTGCAGCGCGCGTTTCGGGATTCACTGCGCGGTCGCAACGCCGGCTGGCTACGAACCGCGGCCGGAAATCGTGGAGCAAGCCAGCCAGCTCGCAAAGCAGTTCGGTTCCGAGATAGAGATCACGAACAACCTGGATTCCGCCGTGGAATCCGCTCACGCTGTCTACACCGATGTTTGGGCCAGCATGGGGCAGGAAGCCGAGTCTGCGGAACGGCATAAGCTGTTTGCGGCCTACCAGGTGAATGAATCGCTGCTGGCCAAAGCACGCAGAGACGCGGTATTTATGCATTGCCTGCCCGCTAAGCGCGGCTTGGAAGTGACCGACGGCGTGATGGAATCGCCCCAATCCGTTGTTTTCGATCAAGCCGAAAACCGCCTTCACGTGCAAAAAGCTTTGCTGCTGATGGTGCTTCAATAAAATTTGCGGGTCAAAACGCTCAATTGCTGCTGTCACGCTGTCCGCACTATCAGCGATATAGCGGCCGATAACCTCTCCCATTGCGCCGCCTCATGTGCCAGAGTCTTGCATCCCGCTTTCGTCAGCGTGTAATATTTGGCGCGCCGATTATTCTCGCTGAGCGCCCATTCTGAGCTGATCCAGCCGTTCTGCTCGAGCTTGTGAAGGGCCGGGTACAGCGCGCCTTGGCCCACCTGCAGAACTTCGCCTGACATCTGCCGGATACGCTGCGCAATCGCCCATCCGTGCATCGGCTCAAGAGCTATCGTTTTAAGAATCAGCAGGTCGAGTGTGCCTTGTACGAGGTCGGTTGGTTTACTCAAGCCACTCCTATCAGTAACTGACAACAGAATACATCCGTCTCGATGCCGAAGCAAGCGGGACAATGTTCCGCTCGAACGATAAGCCCCTGCTCACCCACTCAGCCCCGCCTGTATCAACTGCTCCGCCTGCTTCAGCGCTTCCGGCGTAATCTGCTCTCCCGAGAGCATCCGTCCGATTTCCCGCGCTCGTTCCTCTCGCCCCAACTCTTCAATTTGCGTTGTGATGCGGCCCTTCTTCTGATGCTTCGAGACCGCATACTGATGATCGGCGAATCCGGCAATCTGCGCCAGGTGCGTTACGCAAATCACCTGGTTGTTACGGGACAAAGCTTTAAGCCGCTTCCCGACCGCTGCTGCTGCCGCGCCGCCTACTCCGGCATCCACTTCATCAAACACCAGCGTTGGTATGCCGCGATGCCTGTCCGCGTCGCCAATTGCGGTCTTCAGTGCCAGAGCAAAGCGCGATAGCTCGCCTCCGGACGCGATCTTCTCGAGCGGTTTCAATTCCTCGCCGCGATTCGGCGATACCAGAAACCCAATCTGGTCGATGCCAGCCGCCGTCCACTCCGCTTGCGACACCGCGATCTGAAACTGCGTCCCTGACATGGCCAGGCTCTTCAGTTCGCCTTCCACTTGCTTACTGAGCCTAACCGCCGCCGCCTTACGCACCCGGCTCAATTCGCCAGACAGCCGGTCATATTCTTTGGCCAGTTCATGCCGCTGTTTCTCCAAGCCAGCGCGATGCTCGGCTGAATTTTCCACTTCATCGATTCGCTTAGCCACGTCATCGCGAAACGCCAGCACTTCCTGCAGCGTGCGGCCGTACTTTCTCTTCAGCTTTTCCAGCGCCGCCATCCTGGATTCCGCGTCTTCCAGCCGCGCTGGGTCTCCTTCTAGTCGACCCACGTAATCCCGCAAGCCATACGATGCATCGTCCAGCAGCACAGCGGCCTGCTTCATCGAAGCAGCGGTTTCCGCAACACTCTGGTCAATTCGCATCAGTTCCTCCATGCGTTTCAGCGCTTGGCCAAGCTGTGTGGTCGCGCTCTGCGGGCTCTCATAGAGGAGCGCGAAGGCCGCATTCGCGCTCTCCTGCAAGCGCGTAATGTTTTGCAGAATTTTGCGCTCCGATTCCAGTCCCGCATCTTCGTCGGGTTTCGGTTGAACATCATCTATTTCCTTCCGCTGAAACGACCAGAGATCCAGGAGCCGCAATTTTTCCTGCTCATTCCGGTTCAGTTCTTCCAGCTTTTCGCCCAGGTCTCTCCACTCGGAATACACTCGCCCCACCTGCCCGCGTAATTCTAAGGCGCGCGCGTATTCATCCAGCAGATTCCGCTGCGTCGGTCCATTGAACAGGGATTGCTGCTCGTTTTGGCCGTGAATATCGCCCAGCGCGGGCGCCAGTTGCCGGAGAAATGCCGTTGTTACCGGCCGGTTCGCAACAAATGCCCGGGATTTTCCGTTGGCTGTGATCTCGCGCTCGACAATCAGCTCGCCATCACTAGATTCGTCAATGCCGGCTTCCATCAACATCGCGCTCACCTCAGGCTTCGATTCGATGGAGAAGATTCCGGATACCCTCGCGCGTGTTTCGCCGCTGCGGATCATATCCGCTGATGCCCGCGCTCCCAGTAGCAGCCCGAGCGAGCCCACCACTATTGATTTACCGCTGCCGGTCTCGCCCGTGAGTACGTTCAGGCCCTCCTGAAACCGAATGCGGGATTGCTCTACAACCGCATAATTCTCAACAAGCAACTCCAATAACACTTGAACGAATTATACGGTGGGCTTTGGCGCCCGCCGCGAAAGCGTGAACCACGCCCCGCACAGCCCGAGCAAAAGCAGTGTCCATGTGGAGGGCTCGGGCGTGATAAACAGCGGCACCGCTGTTGTACCGTTCGCCTCCAACAGCGAAAAGCTTACGTTTGCATCGGCCCCGTTTATAAACTCCTTTTGGGGAGGAGGGCCAACACCCGCATCTGCGGAAACCGAGACTTGAAACGGCGATCCCAGATCAAAAGGCAGCGTTGTAGGACCGATAGACTGCTGGATACCGTTCGACTGCTGGAAGCTGTATTGATGTACTCCATCGGAGATGAATTCGCTGCCGTTCCCGGTGTCCGTTTGGATGGTAAATCGTATAAACCCAGCACGTTTTGATCCAGGAGTGGCGAAGTTCTGGCTATTATCCGCAGTCGCTATCGCGGAGAAATCCGCAGTTAGATATTGAGAATACTGCTGTACATCGAACTCCTCGACAGCCTTGGCGCCGCCCTCAACGAATGCCTGAGTTCCGGAAACGGAAGTGAAGGTTTGGGCGTTTGCTTGTACCCCACCTATTGGCGCATTCGCTGCGAATACCTGAACAAAGCAGCTCACAGGGTTGGCATTTGTCCCCGTCTGCGTTTGCGCCTGTGTTGTCGACCCGTAGGTGCAGGATGCGGAAGTAAATGAATCCGCCTGTGCAACGGATGTCGCCGCGAGAATCAATAACAAGAATCGTCCCATTTGCCCTCTCTTTCAGCAGAAGCTACTAGAGCTTACTGCCGATCTAGCAAATTAACAACAATCCTCGATCGCCCGCCGCGAAAACCTGAACCACGCTCCCCACAGGCCAAGGAAAAGGAGTGACCACGTCGAGGGCTCGGGCGTGATAACCAGCGGCACCGCCGTTGTACCGTTCGCCTCCAAGAGCGAAAGGCTTACGTGCGCACCGCGATCGGCGAGCTCAAAGTCCGGGGGTGGAGGATTATTGCCGCCGATTTGCTCGTCTGCCGAAAGAGAGACCTGAAATGCCGACCCTAGGTTAAAAGGCAGTGTCGTAGTGCCGATAGCCTGCTGGTAACTGTATTTGTGTACTCCATCGGAAATAAATACATCTCCCGGGGCTTCACTGATTGTCCGAATGTCAAATTGTATAAACCCGGCACGTTTGGGCCCGGCTGTAGCTAAGGCTAGGCTATCATCCAGAGTGGCTATAGCGGACCATTTCGCATTCAGAGGCACATCGAACTGCGCTACAACCTTTTCGTCGCCGTTAATACTTGCCAGAGTTCCGGAAACGGAACCTTCGGTTACAGCGTCCGCAGTGACCACCCCCACTTCTCCACCCATCCCGTTTACCGGAACAGTGCAGCTCGCAGAGGTGGGATTGGTCCCGGCCTGCGTACCCGTTTGCGTTGCCGTCTGTGTTGTCGACCCGTAGGTGCAGGATGCAGAAGCAAACGAATCCGCCCGTGCAACGGATGTCGCCGCGAGAATCAATAACAAGAATCGTCCCATTTGCCCTCTCTTTCAGCAGAAGCTACTAGAGCTTACTGCCGATCCAGCAAATTAACAACAATCATTTGCGTTTCTTATTGCCCCGCGGGTCTGGCGCAGGTTTCCCAATGAGAACACCAGATTGGAGGCGAACCTGGGACAATTACGTCCCACTCCCTATAATGAGTACGAGGTAAACGAAAGGACATACGGATATTGCCCCTTTTGCTGTTCCCCGCGGACCTTAACCTGTGGGAGATTGTTCAGAACCTTCGACCGGTTCCCTTAGCTGTCATTGCCATCCTGATTCTCTTCTCGTTATTTTCCTGGACCATCGTGTTCGCCAAAGGAGGCGTGTTCGGTCGTGCGCGCCGCGCGAATCGGGCTTTTCTGCGCGCATTCCGAAAAGCAAATAGCCTGCAGTCCGTCGCCGTTGCCAGCGAACAATTCAGTTCCGCTCCTCTGGTTGCCGTTTTTGATTTCGGATACGGTGAGATCGAGCGGCAGATCAAGCAGCGCGGCGCTTTGGTCAACAAGCCGGCCATCGAGCGCAGCTTGCAGTTGGGTATCAGCGAAGAAGTCACCAAGCTCGAAATGAACATGAACTGGCTGGCTACCGTCGCCTCTGTCTCCCCGTTCATCGGCTTATTTGGAACGGTCTGGGGCATCATTGATGCGTTCGAAGGCCTTGGCACAGCCGGAAGCGCCAGTCTGCGGGCCGTTGCGCCCGGCATTTCGGAGGCGCTCGTCACCACCGCTCTCGGCCTCGCTGCGGCCATTCCCGCTGCCATCTTTTACAACGTTTTCGGTGCGCGCATTAAGGAAATGGGAACACGCATGGAAGATTTCTCGATCGAGTTCCAAAATTTCGCGGATCGGGATTTCGGAGGCTAATGTCAATCTGAGCCGCGGCGCAACGGAAGCGAGATTAAGAATATGGCTTTCTCATACAGCAATGGAACCGGAAGCACCCGGCGCGGACGCCGCTTCGGCGCTCCCTCCGCGGTTTCGGAAATAAACGTTGTGCCGCTGGTTGACGTCGTTCTCGTCTTGCTGATCATCTTCATGATCACCGCCAACGTCATGGAGTTCGGCCTCGATATCCAGGTCCCGAAAGTCAAGCGGGTCCAGAATACAGCTCAGGATTTGCCGGTTGTCAGCATCACGAAAAACGGCGAGTCATTCCTGAATGACAAACCCATCAACATCAACCTGCTTGCTCAGGGCATTCATCAGCGCTTCCACAACGCGACCTCGGTCTATGTGCGGGCCGACAAGGAAACGCCCTGGGATCCGATCGCGCAGATTGTTGCCGAATTGGGCGATGCCAAATTCGAAGTGAAGATGGTTACTGCGCCCATCGATTCCGCCGCTCGCCAGCGCCGTTAACCGCCATGGCCCAAACCATCCAGATCCCGCATGACATTCTGGACCAGCGCGATCCCGTTGCCGCGCCGTTTGTGGGCTCCATCCTGGTGCATGCGGGCGTAATTGCGCTCTTATTCTTTGGCTGGTATTGGACGAATCGTTCGCGGGAGACGCTGGGCGAAGCCCATCCCGCCGGCGGCGCGGCTTACGCTGTTTCTCCTGTTCACAGCATCCCCATTCCGCAGCGCCAGGCGCCTTTGAATCCGGTCGCGAACGATACGCAATCCACCGTTCCCACCCTCCCTTTAAAGCAGGAGGTTCAAGTGAAACTCCCGGACAAGCTTGCGTTTGAAATTCCAGACAAGAAAAAGCGGCAGGCTGAGCGCCCGCATCCCAAACAGCAGTACACTCAGCCCGCGCCGCAAAATCAGGTCTACAGTCGTTCTCCCCAAGCCGTCTCTAACCCGATGTACAACGTTCAATCCGGCGCCGGACAGGTTGGCATCGGGCAGAATTCCCCTCTTGGCAATCGGCTCGGCTGGTACGCCGAAATCGTCCGCCAGCGCATTGCTGAAAAATGGCAGACCAATGGCTTGGACGCCCGCAGCCAGTCCAGCCCTGCGATTGTCAGTTTCTATATCATGCGCGATGGTGAAGTCCGTACGCCGAAAATTGTTCAGTCCAGCGGGAACCCATCCATCGACAACACTGCCCTGCGCGCTGTCTATGATGCCAGTCCGTTGCCCGCGCTTCCTCCGCAGATAAACGACAGTTATATCTCCGCTCAATTTACGTTCAATCTACGCTGATGCGAATCCTTACAGCTTGTTTTCTCTTACTGGCCGGGCTCGGAGGGCTTTCCGCCCGCCAGCAGGTGGTTGGAACTATCGAAAAGAATCCCGGAAAACCGCACGTCGCGGTCACAGATTTTCGGGCCTCGGGAGCCGCCGCCGCGTTAATCGGCGCGTTCAACACCACCGTTTCAGATGACTTGCAGGGCTCCCCGCTCATCAATTTTGTTCCTAAGACGCTCTATCCTCTCCAGGTTCCGCAGCAGCCGAGCGACCTCCTTGGCGGTGTTGGGCCGCCCAGCGCGCAGCCGGTCACGCCCCAGGGCAATCGTCTCACGGATTGGAGTCTTCCACCGATTACCGCTAATTACCTGGGTCTTGGTTATGGCGCCGAAGATCGCGGCATGTTAGTCATCTTCGGTTGGTTCTATACCACTTCACCTACTATTCAGACGCTACAGCAAGCGCAGGTCTTCGGCAAAGTCTACACCGCGCCGCTCACCCAGGAAGGCGCCGTGGATGCCGGACACCGCTATGCCGCCGATATCCTGGCCCAGTTCGGCGGCAAAAGCCTGGTTGGTACGCGCATTGTCTTTGTCTCCGATCGCACCGGCTCAAAAGAGATCTGGGTCATGAATTGGGACGGTACTGGCCAGCACGCGCTGACTCACTATCGTTCTATCTCTACATTCCCGTCCGCCTCACCCGATGGCCGCATCGTGGCCTTCACAACTTATGCCACTGGTTACCCGGCCATTCAAATGTTTTCACTTGACACAGGCCGCAAGTTGCCGTTTTACAATCAGCGCGCCTCCCTGAACGCCTTCGTGACTTTCACGCCCGATTCCAAGCGCATTATTTTTTCTTCGACAGCGGGCGGCGGTCCTGCTCAGCTCTACATGGCTAACATCGATGGCAGCGGCTTTCACCGCATCACTTCTTCCGGTTCCATCGAAGTGGAAGCCAAAATCAATCCGAAGACCGGGACGGATCTCGTGGACGTCTCCGGACGCAGCGGGTTCCCGCAGATTTATCGTATGAATCTGGAAGGCGCCGACGTCCGCCGCCTCAGTGCCGGCACCGGCGAAGCCACAAATCCGGCCTGGAATCCGGATGGCTCGCATATTGCCTTCGCTTGGACAAGAGGTTTTGAGCCTGGAAACTACAACATATTCTTGATGGATGTCGCCTCGCAGCAGACCACCCAGCTTACGGCGAATGATGGCCGTAACGAAAACCCAGGCTGGGCGCCCGATGGAGCCCACATTGTTTATGCCTCAAAGCGAGCCGGGCGTTCGCAAATTTGGGTAATGAATGCCGACGGCACCAGTAAGCGGCCGCTCACAGTGGAGGGCAATAATGAAAAGCCTGTATGGGTAAATGCCGAGCAGTAATAGTAAATAGATATAGATCTGGATAAAAGATACAATCCTGGGAGGGATTTTCAATAACTATGACTAAATGCAGGGCGTCGCTGCTGTCCATCTCCGCGCTGATGCTGGTCTTTTCGGCCGCGTGCCACAAGAAGACACCGCCGCCGCCCCCGCCACCACCGCCCGCTCCGGTCGCCGCACCGAATAGGCCGGTGATCAACTATTTCACCGCTGAGCCGGCGACAATCAACAGCGGCCAGCCCTCTTCACTGCGCTGGTCCGTTACTGATTCAACCAATGTCCAGATCGATAATGCGATTGGACAAGTAAGCCCGAACGGCCGCCGAGCCGTCTATCCGACCGCCACCACTACTTATCACATGACTGCAACTGGATCGGGCGGAACGGCTGAAGCGGATGCCATCGTGACCGTCAGCTCGCCTCCTCCACCGCAGCCGGTAGCAGCTCCGCCCGGACCCTCAATCCAGGACATACTCGCTCATCAAGTGCAGGACATCCACTTCGATTACGATAAGAGCGACATACGTCCCGAGGATCAGTCTGTCCTGCAAGCCGATGCCAGCGCGTTAAAGACTATCTTCTCCATGGATCCGAACTTTATCGTTATGGTGGAAGGTAATTGCGATGAGCGTGGCTCTGCGGAGTACAATCTCGCGCTAGGCGATCGCCGGGCATCTTCCGCCAAGGACGCCTTAGTTGCTCTGGGCGTTCCCGCCGATAAGTTGAAGACCATCAGCTATGGAAAGGAACGGCCGCTCTGCACGGAGGCGAACGAAGAGTGTTACGCTCGCAACCGGCGCGCGCACTTCTCGGCCGCGCAGTGATCCAGAACCGCGCGCGTAAGCAAGCGGTTTTCCGCATAGTCCGACCGCGCTTGCGGTTCACTACACTGGAACAAGTTGGAACGGGGGCGGATACCGTCCGTCCCCTCCTTTTGAGGAGTTTTCTTTCATGAAATTTCTGCGCCTGACGGCTTTGCTGCTCACCTGCTCGAGTTTTTCCTTCGCGGTTAATAAAGATCTCGTCCAGTTGCAGCGGGATCTGGAGGACAAGATCAATGCCCTCCAAAACGATATGGACTCTAAGCTGAGCCAGCTTACCGGCATGATCACGGCCATGCAGAACGACACCCGGCGCACCGCCGATCAGGTCGCCACGCTGCAGGACTCCGTCAGTAATAGCGTCGCCAAATCGCTCACGCCTGTTGCCGGCTTAAATAACAAAGTTGAATCAATGAGTGACGATGTACGCGCGCTCAAAGACTCCATTGCCGACCTCAGCTCGCGCCTTGAGCGCATGGACGCCAAAATCACCGATCTCAAGAACCAGATACAGATCATGCAGAATCCGCCCGCGGCTCCCGGCGCACTCACTCCTGGTGGACCTGGCAATCCCGGTGGACCTGCAAATCCCGCTGGCCAGGCGCCTACCAATGGGCAGGGCGTGACTCCTCCCCAGGGCATGAGCGCGGATAGAAGCTATACCGAAGCGCTCCGCGATCTTCAGACCGGCAAAACCGATTTGGCCTACTCCGAATTTCAGCAGTACCTCACCTATTTTCCGAACACCGAGCTTGCCGCTAACGCCCAGTATTATCTTGGCGAGATCGATTACAACCGGCAGAATTATTCGGGTGCCGTCCAGGCGTTCGATGCCGTGCTCGAGCGGTATCCCGAAAATCCGAAAACACCCGATGCGCATTACATGAAAGCGATGGCGCTCTTGAAATCGAATCAGCGCAATCGCGCCGTCCAGGAATTCCGCGTGCTCGTGCAGAATTATTCCCACACAGATGACGCCCGCAAGGCCCTGCAGCAGCTTCGTGCGCTGGGCGTCTCTGCCGGAACTTCCAGCGCCCGCCGCAAATAGTTTTCCGCTTACCGAGCCGCGACCAACGGAAGCGGTTTATTACATCGCAAATAATAGCTACTGCGCCGGCCAGGTCGACCGAATACTGCTTACTGTCACTTTCACTCGTCCCACTCCGCCTTTGGCATATGCTTCCAGCCCACCTGCGCGTGGCGGTGGAAATACCAGGTTTGTGCTTGTCACTCGTCCTCCATCGGCAAACACCTCAACCGAGCAGCGATCCACCAGAATGTCGAGTTGCAGAACATCACCGGTCAGATGAAGCGGCGCCTCAACCCGTGCAGGAAAATCTTTGCTAAAGCCGGTCACGCCGGAGTGCGTTCGATCGACAAACATTTTCGCATTTCGACGGTCGTAGCCGATCAGCGTGTAATTCGAACCGTCTGAGAGCAGACGCCACCCCACCTCCTGAGCTGTGCCTAGATGCGTCTCCGAGCGCAATCGAAAGGTATGCGTTTGGGGCGATTGGCGGTTAGCGGGGCCTTCCAGTTCCGCGATGCTCTGTATTGGCTTCTGGAATAATCGAATTCCCTCCGCTGTCTTGTGCAGCGATAAGCTTCTCGGGAACGTCATCTGTCCGCGCCACGGACTCGTAGGCAATTTCGCGGCATACTGCCAGTTGTCCATCCAGCCAATCATCACCGGACGCCCACCGGCGGGAAGATTGTTGAACGTCAGGGCACAATAGCAATCCTTGCCGTAATCCGTCCACAACGTCAGTGAAGAAGGGTTGTCATTTGTAAAATGTGTACCGTCGAACCGCCCCACAAAATACTGCTCTCCCGACCCGCCCTGCAGTGCTCCGGGGTTCAATCCCACCTTCAACACCCAGCGTGTTTCGCCGCCTCCGTCAACCGGCAGTTCGAAAAGCTCCGGGCACTCCCATTGCCCTCCCGTTGCGCCCGCCGGACCGAATTCGCTGAGCATCTTCCAATTTTTCAAATTGGCTGATCCATAGAGCCGCACTTTGTGATCGTTCGGTAGCGACACAACCATCACCCACTCTTTGCTCTGCCCGGACCAAAATACCTTCGGATCGCGAAAATCTGGCATGTGCAGATTCAGCACCGGATTACTCGCGTATTTCGTCCACGTCCTTCCCCGGTCGTTGCTGTATGCCAAATTTTGCGTCTGCAGCGCCGCGTGTCCCTGGCCTTCGGGCGTGTGCCCCGTGTAGATCGCCACCATGCACGGCCTGCCGCCCGTACAGAAGCCGCTGCTATTCCGCTCATCCACAACCGTGCTGCCGGTAAAAATCATGATGCCGTCCGCTTCCGGTATCGCCACCGGCAATTGTTTCCAGTGCAGCAGATCGCGGCTCACCGCGTGGCCCCAGCTCATGTGACCCCACTCGTCACCAAACGGGTTGTACTGGAAGAACAGATGATATTCGCCCTCAAAGTAAACCAGGCCGTTCGGATCGTTGGTCCAGTTTTCGCGCGGTGAGAAGTGGTATTGCGGTCGATACGGCTGATCGTAAGCAGGCGAAACGGAGCTTTGGCCCGAGATAGCCGCGAAGCTGGCCCCCAATAGCGGCATAAGCAGGCACAGCCGCACTGGAATGGCTGCTCTATTCCACTGTGAATGTGACAGATTCGTCAGATGTCTGGCTGCCCTGTTTCGCAATGAAGCGAACCTGGTAATCGCCTGCCGCCAGTTGTGCCAGCGGGACGGTAGCCACATACTGGATTCTGCCCTGTGCATCCGGATTCCCCAGAGGCGGTGCGCCGCTGCCCAGCACTTGGCCATCCTTGCTGAATTCCATCTCGAGCGTCGGCTTGTCGGAGCTGGCCTTGCTTGGATATATGACCACATAGAAAGGCAATCCTTTCGTGTCCGCCTTATTCACGGTTGGATTGATCATCGGCGAAACTACCTGATTGGCCATCAGCAGCGGATCGTCTGCCGCGGTTCCGCCCTTCGGCTTCATATCGCGAATGGGAGCCACGCTGCTGATCGACAGAGATCCGTTCACCGCTGGCATGATAAATACTGATTTGCGCGCGCTCACCCGATCGCCGCCGCTATCGAGGACAGCCGATTCCATTATGTAGCGTCCGGGGGGAAGGTCGAAATGCTGCACGTCGATGAAATGGCTGGATGCCTTGATCGCCTCCACTTTGCTCGCGTCCAGCTTCAGGGGAATCTCGTTGTGGAATTTCTTCACAATCTGCCCCTGTCCATCCTTTATCAGAACAACGTAAGCGAATTTCCCATCGAACTGCTTCGTAGTGTTGTCCGCTTGAAGCGTTAAATGCCCGATCGGAATATCCAGCACCAGCACGCAGGTAGAGGTATCGTTGGGTCCTTCGAAATGCATGCCTGCCGTTTCGAAGCCGAATGAATGCGGAACTGGCGTCGAGCCCAGCGCCTTCAGAAGCGGTACTTCGTAAGCGCTCAGGACGGCCTGCGAAATCATCGAGGGCGGCAGCGCAAAATAGCCCGATCGCGACTGCACCCGCATGTTCGGCCGGTCCGTCTGTACGCTCACTTTGCGAAACGATCCGTCGTATCGCTGGATTTGCGGATCGTAGCTGATTTCGTAGTAGGTCTCGATATCCTCAGTGAGCCTTTTTAACTTTCCGGAAAAGTCGTTGGTGTTCGCAATCAGGAATCCGCCCGTAGAATCAGCCAATATCGCCAAAGTATTTTGAACATTGGCCCGGCCGGCCTCGATGGCCGTATCCACTGACTGGGCATTGGCGGTGCTCACGTTCCCGCGATGCATGTTCTCCGCCGATCCGCCCATCGCGTCTTTGAGTTGGGCGTTTGAAGAATCGTTCTGGCCTCCCACGCTGAGCCCGCGCGCATCCAGCGCATAGAAACTCACGTTTGAGCGGTTCGCGATGCTGATTACCGATTTGAACGGCTCTTCCATTCCCTGCGGAATCTGGAACCCTGGACTGAAATAGAGAATCGTCTTTCGCCCCGGAAGACTGTACTGTTGCTTCACAACGTCGAGCAGAGCGGTAATCTTTGCCCGGCCCTGATCGGTGGATTCGTCCTGCTGTTTGCTCTGCAGCATGCGCAGCATCATTTGCGCCATCTTCGCGTTTGCGGCTGCCGGTCCGTTTGCCGCGCCGGCCGGCCCGCTCTGTCCCGAACCTCCGGTGGATAACGAGTTCACCTGATCCTCCAGGCCCTGCCCGCCTTGATTCGGCCCCAGCATCTGCTGCAACTGCTCCCGCACGCGCGCCGTGTCGGAGGCGAAATTCGATGAGCCCCCCGTGGCTCGCATAATTGCCTTCTTCAGCAGATCCCGGTCATTGGTAAACGTCTGAATCGCCTCAAGCGTGTGATCGATCGCCATCACCGAGATGTACACGTTCGGCTGCAGCTCGTTTTTGAGCAGGCTCAGTCCTGCATCGCGCGAGAGCCGTCTGCCGTCATTGTCCAATCCGTCGAAAATTAACGTGAGGAGCCGGACCTGGCGCATCGGATCGAGTGGAGTTCTCGCCCCCGCCGAGCTGACTGCTTCGTCCCCCTGTACCAGCCGGAACGATTTGATGGCCCGCTTTTCGCCGTTGTCGAGCACCTGAAAATCGCCCGCTTTCAGATCGTCGACAGCGCGATTCTTCTTGTCGCGCACAACCACATCCAGAACAACCTCTTCGCTTCCCGTCTTGAAGCTCGGCTCCTGCCCGTTTGCCGGGGCTTGTGCTTGAACCCTGCCGGGCATCGCGGCAATCAGGCACACGGAGACCATCAGAAATCGATTCATACCGTTGTCCCGCTATTCTTGCATAAACTTCGCAGGCATCTCGGTAAATGTGGAATGGGCCGCTAATCCGGGTACTTAGTACTGGCAATCCGGATATCGTGGTCTGTGAATTTGTGATGCCCGCCCGGAAGCTCCACTTTGACCATGTGGCACGACGCGCAATCTTTCGTTGCCACTTTGCAGGCTTTCGCTTCCGGCTTTCCTCCGCCGTGGCACGCCTGGCATTTTGAATCGTAATCCGCTTCGTTATGGTCCACTTCCCGATGCGGATCGTGACACGCCACGCAACTGATCCGCTTATCCTCGCTGTCGTAGCACTTGCTATTGGCCAGCCGGTAAGGCTGGAACCGCACATTTGCCGTGCCGTGCGGGCCGTTCATCGCAATCTGTGCCCAGGTCCGGTGACATTGGCCGCAAAAGTTTGAGGTCTCTTCCGTCGTCATCGCCGACAGCTTCTTCATGGCGAACAGCGTGGGGTCGCCCTTCTTCAGCCCTTCTAAATGATCGTCAGTGGCTCCATGGCAGCGCTCGCATTGCACACCGGGCGTCATCGTATCCAGCGTGACGTTCGCTTTCGAAGCGCCACTCGTGCTGTGGCACCCGAAGCACAGCGCGGCTTCCCGCGGTCCCATGTAGCGTCCGGCGGCCTCTACTATCGTTGTCGGGTGCAGCTTCTGCGCGCCCATCGTCATATCCAGCGCATCGGGCTGCCGGTAATAACTCACCCGGCTTTCGTACGTCGCTCCATCTTTCATGAAGACATACGTCTGCCCTGCCGCTCCCAGCCCGAAGGCCCAGCCGAGCGGAGTCGAGAACGTCTCAACCCCATCCGTGACCGTGTAAATGCTGTTATCGCCTCGCCGCTCAATGCGGTACGAATAGCGCCCGAGTTGCGTCGTGAGAACCGGATGCTTTCGCAGAATACTGCATTCCGCCACCGTCTCCATCGCATGCGCCATCGAAGTAGCGGGATGCATCTGCGCCTGCGCCTTGTGGCAGGTTGCGCAGTTTCTTACTTCGCGGAACGGAATCGCGGCATGAGTCCCGGCGGCCTGCTCGTTTGTCTGGCCCTGGATAGCGGCAGTGGTAATGAACAAACCGGCCCATGCGACTGCCTGCCACCTCATTTCTGGTCTGGCTTGCGGTCGCGTGTTTCCGAGGCGGCTGCATTTTCGTCAAACGACTTCCGCAGCTTCAGAAATTCCTCGCGCTCTCGCGTAGCATCGTCCTTCCGTCCAGCTTTCTTGTAGGCGGTTGCCAGGAAAAAGTGTACCTGAGGGCTGCCCGGTTCCAGTCGTGCCGCCGTCTCCAGTTCTTTTGTCCCCTGCTGCAGGTTGATGTTGCTCTCCATCAGAATGCGTCCCAGAACGGCGTGCGCCGCAAATGAATCGCGGGAGCTCTCCACGGCTCGTTCAGCGTAAGGCAACCCGGTCTTATAGTCTTGGCGCTGCGCGTATTCGCCAGCCATGGTGACCAGCGCCGGAACGTGATTTGGTGTGACCGCCAGCTCCGCTTTGAATTGCTCCAAAGCCTGGTCGGCATCGCTGTACAGCAGAAAGGTGCCGAACAAATAATGGATATTCGACTCCTTGGGGTACTTTTCCAGCAGCCTTTTGAATTCAGTCGACGCTTCGCTCATGCGCAGTGCCGTGGCGTCGAACATGGCGCGGCCTACGTCCATCACCAGTTCATGATCCGCCGGCGGCACCTCGGCTGGCAGCAGCGGTTTGCGCAGCGCCGCAATTCCCATCGCCTGCACGTAATCCGGCAGGTCCTTGCCGTGCTGCGAAAATTCAACCAGCAGCTTCATTGCTTCTTCGTAGCGCTCATACCGAGTGAGCAGCATCGCCAGATGATAGGTTGTTACGTCGGAAATCTGCTCGCTCTGTCCCAGGCCCAGCGTGTTGGCTTTCTGCAAATGCAGCAGCGATTCCGGATATTGTTTGGTCTCAAATTCACATAGTCCGAGCATGGCCCAGGCCACTGCCACGTTCGGATTCGTCACGGTCAAGTGCCGGAACGCATCCCGGCCTTCCACATACCGGTCGAGCTGATAGTTGAGCATCCCCAAATTCCACCAGCCCTCCTCCCAGGAAGGCTTGATGCGCAGCGCCTGCGTATAGAGCCGGATTGCTTCGTCCACTCGATTGGCGCGTCCGGCGTCCTCGGCTTCTTTTGCCAGTCTGTCGAATGTGGACCTTGCCAGCGGCGCTGCCTTCGCGGTTTCCTGCGCATTCCCAGCGGCGCTCAAGCAGATCAGGAGCAGGGCCATGTAGATCATTGGCTGGCTCTCACCGCGGGCTGCTGCGCTTGGCGCTCCGTATTCAATTTGTCAACAATCGCTCGTTCCTGGTCACCCCGGGCTTTGAGCTTCTCGCGGTAATAAATAGTAGCCAGCATCACGTGCGCTTCCAGAAACGTAGGCGCCGCCTTGACGATGGACTCGAGTTCCGCCCTGGCTTGCTCTTCCTTCCCCTGTGCAAAGTGGACCGACGCGATCTCAAAACGGGCCGATAAATCGCCGGGCCGCACTTCGAGCGCGTGTTGCAGATACGGCAGGGCACGATCATACTCCTGATCGATCCGCAACAGCAGACCCATCCTCAGATTGGCGTCGAAGTTGTTCGCATCGTGCTCCAGCTCCTTCTCGAATGCCTGCTGGCCGCCCGCCTGGTCACCCGTGTAGAGCAGCGCCATTCCGTAGTAGGAATAAACGTCCGGAAGGTTCGGATTCATCTCGATCGCCTTCTTGATATCGCTCAAGGCGCCATGGTAATCGTGGCCAGCGAATTTCGCGGTGCCCATCAGCAGGCGCACTTCGGCGGAATCGCCCCGGCTGGTGATCTGGTTGACCACCAACTGCGCCGCCGTGGTCTGGCCATCCCGCGCCAGTGCTGTGCCCAGCAGATAAGCCATACCCGGATTGCCCGGATCGGCGCGATGCAGGGGGCTCAGCAGCTCGATTATTTTCTTGTTTTCGCCCAGGCGCAGATCGCAATCGGCAAGCAGCAGCAAGGCCTGAACGTTTGACTGATCGGTCTCCCGCACCTTTTCCAGTTCCGCGACTGTCTGGCCGAAGTTTGCCGCCTTGTAATAGGCAAGCGCCAGATTCAGACGAACCGCTGGATCGGGTTTCTTCTCCAGAGCGCGCTTATACTCGGTGATGGCGTCCGCATACCGGCCCGTGCCCACCAGCGCGGCAGCGAGATTCGAGCGAACCTCCGGCACGTTTGGATACATATCCAGGAACAAATCGTAATCCCGGATCGCCTCGTCAAGCTTTCCCTGCTGTTGCAGAGCAATGGCTTCTTTCAACAGCTCCTGCGGCGACTGCCCCTCCGGCTGCTTCGTCTGGCCGCACAACAGGCTCCCGCACAGGGCGGCTATCGCAAGACGGTACATCACGATTGCGTGCTCAATGCTAGCAGCATACGGAACCGCGCGCGTGAGCAAGCGGACACCGAATTCTTCCGCATCGTCTTACTTGCCTTCATCCTCCACCTCTACCGCATACACCGACGCGTAATTCACCACCGGCTTAAACGACAAGATCAGCTTCCCCTGCGCATTCGGCTTCAGCTTATGAAAGGTTTTGGTCATCGCCCGCAGCCCTCCCACCTGCTTATAAATGTCCAGGTTTTCCAGCAGCCGCACTCCGGTGCAGTTCACGTTGAAGACACGGTTGGCCGCGCCTGAACGCTCGGGAGCCTGCGGCCCGCCCCAGTAGGTTTCGGCTAAGTGCAGAGTTACCGCATAAGAGTCCCTGGTATCCGCTGGTATCGCATAGCTGAAATTACCGTATCGCTCGCCGGCATACAGATCCGGATCGGGGGTTCCCGTTACTGTATCTTTGTGAATCGACATCTGGCCGCCGCTGTAATAGGTATCCGGGCTCCAGAAATGCCCCTCGTGGTCCGTAAATGAAGTTTGTTGAGCTACGAAGCGAATCGGAATCTGGCGGCCGGGAATGCCCGGAAGAATCTCGATGGCGCTGATGATGGGCTGTCCCCGCTGGCTGATGAATTCCAGCGCTAGCTTTCCATCGGAATCCGGGTGGACATCCCGGAATACGCGCTCGTCTGCAATATTCGGACCTTCGGCGTCCGCCAGAACATCGAAATTGTCCATCAGCACCTTCCCGTTCATCTTTATCAGGAACGTCCGGCTGTTTTCTCCGCCTCCGGTTGTCATCCCCGGCCCGTAAACCGTTTCGACGAAGAACAGGTGCAGCTCGTAGGACCCCGGCTTCAAAGGAATGTTGTAGGAAAACTCGCCGGTTCTGATGTTCTGGAACAGCATCGGGTCGTTGGTCCGCCACAGAAATTCGTGTTGGCAGTTTCCCGGACGGCCTCCCGAAAAATATTGATCGCACTGCCAAACATCTCCAATCGGATCGGTGTGGCCCCGCCCCGTGCAGCCGGCCAGCAACCGCACCGCGCCGCCTGACGCCATTGCCGCAGTGGCGACGGGAAGCACCATCGGACGGCCCACTGGAGGAGATGCCGCCGCTTGCTGTGTCGAAAACCTCCAGGACGATACTGCGGCGACTCCCAAGCCGGCCGCGATCACCAGATAGATCCACTGCCGGTTCTTAACTTGCTGCTTTTCCGGTTGAGGTGAAATGACGGCGGAAGCTGCCGGGGTGTAGGAAAACACGGATTCCATCGCATCGGCCGCCCCCGCCGCCGCTTCGCCGCTCTCGTCAGTTGCGCTCGGCGTGGCTGCGGAGACACAGCGCGCGCGCGTGAACACGGGCACGTATGTCCCCGGGGAAAGCACAATTCGGATCTCGTGGTCCGCCCCTTCGGCCGCGTAGTATTCCTTTAGTTTCTTTCGAAGGCGATGCGCTTCGACGCGTGCAATGGCATCCTGGCTGGGATCGAATTCGGCCGGGCGGCCCAGCACTTCGGTAGCGATGTTGTACTCCTTGATCTGGTCGGCCTCGCCTTCGAAATACTTGTGACAAAGGTAGAGCAGCAGCTTTGCCAGCCGGGGAGATCGCGAGAATCGCTCGGAGGCCAAAACCATGGCCGCCTCCGCGCGCTCCCACTCCAACGACCGCGCAACCGGATTCCTCATAGAAGTAACGTAAGTCTTATATATCACAGGAACCGCGTTGCATGTTAGGAAAATAACTCAGACTACGCGCTCAACGGTTACACCTCACCCAAGGGTCGTACGGGTCAGTACGTACTAGAAAACACAGCAAATCGCCGAACGGCTTGCGCTGCCTTCCATCTGCCCATGTAACAGCAGTAACCTGACGCGGCGCGCAGCTCGGACCTATACTTCAAGGAAGTAATTTGCCGTTAAGAGGGGATTCACATTTCCATGTTTAGAGCGTTGAATCGGGTCCATCTACTCGCGCTGCCGGTTTCGCTTCTGCTGTTTTCGGCCGCCGCCTTGTATGCTCAGAGCACCAATGGTAGCCTCACCGGAACCGTCGATGATGCATCGGGCGCAGTGATTCCCGGCGCCGACGTCACTTTAAAGAACGTCAGTAGCGGTGATCAACGCCGAACCGTAACTAATAGTGACGGATTCTTCTCAATCAACGCCGTCCCCCCAGGTGACTACACGGTCTTAATTGAAGCCAAGGGCTTTGAGAAGCTCGAGCGAGGCGGGGTCCACTTCGATGCCGGCGACCGCCGCAACCTCTCTAATCTGGCGCTTCAGGTAGGTACTTCGACGGAAACCGTGGAGGTTACCGGCGCGAGCGAAACCATAACGCCCGTCGATTCCGGCGAGAAGTCGGTGGTCATCAGCTCCAAATTGATGCAGAACGTGCAGATCCAGGGGCAAAACGCCGCAGAATTCATTAAAATTCTGCCCGGCTTCGCGCAAGCCGGCACGCTGACGCCTTCCGCGTTTAACGGACAACAGCAGAGCACCGGCGGCGGCCCTGTAGGCAGTTTCTCGGCAAATGGCCTTCGCACCGCCGCGCTGGATATCACTTCCGATGGCGCGCACATTGTCGATCCGGGCTGCAACTGCGGCCAAGCCGTCAATACCCAGGTCGATATGACTTCGGAATTGAAAGTGCTGACCTCAAATTTCGGGGCCGATAACGCCAAAGGGCCGGTGGTGATTTCCGCCGTTGGCAAGTCGGGCGGCAGCCAGTTCCATGGCGAGGCCTACTTATATGCCCGCAACAATGTCTTCGACGCAAACAATGCCTACAACAATTCCCTCGGCTTCTATGCCAACGGCAAGCCGATCGGGCCGAAACCGGATACCTACTTTTATTACCCTGGCGGAAACATCGGCGGCCCCGTCCTCATTCCCGGTACGCACTTCAATCACAATCACGACAAACTGTTCTTTTTCTTCGCGTACGAATACTACAAGCAGCAGGTCCAAGACCCCAGCCACGATGTGTTCACGTCGTTCGTGCCGACAGCCGAAATGAGGGCCGGTAACTTTACCCAAGCCTATCTGAACGGCGTGACAGCCCCCAATTCCGGTGGCGCGATCACGGGCGCCGCAACCAGCGGCCCGTTCGGTACCAAAACCGGTCAGATTCCGGTCAGCTCATTTAACCCGACCGGGCTGGCCATGATGAATTTATATCCGCTACCTAACACCAGCCCGTCTTCAAACCCTGGCGGCTACAACTACATTTACGCCACCACCCACTCCGATAACCAATATCAGCTTCGTCCGCGCGTCGATTGGAGCATTAACGATAATACGAAGCTGTTTGTCAGCTACAACCGCCAGCGCGAGTTGAATCACAATAACAGCACCGAGTGGTGGGGCACCAACCCGACCGTTCCCTATCCGTCGCCGCTCCAGGAAGGCAACTCGTCCGATTCCATCTCGGCGAACCTGACCAAGGTATTTACTCCCACCCTCACCAACGAGTTCATTTTCACGTATACGAACCTGGACGTGCCAAACACATTCGTCGATCCTTCAAAAGTCGATCCCGCCAAGGCCGGCATCAACTACAAATATCTCTTCAACAACCAGCCGCACACTGTTCTGCCGGTGATGACGGGTTGGAGCGATGGCATCGCAAACATGCTGAATCCCAGCGGATTCCAGGCCGCCAATGGCAACCTGTATGCCAACAAGTGGCTCCCGACCATCGCCGATAACGTGTCGTGGGTCAAGGGCACCCATACCATGAAGTTCGGCTACTATTGGGAACACACGAAAAATCAGCAGCCCAGCGACAGTTACCAAAATGGCGAATTTCAATTCGCGAATTGGAACCAGGGCAGCACCGGTAATGCTTACGCCGACATGTTGACTGGCGTCATCACCGGCTACAACGAATCGAACTACGATTACATTCTGCCCATGCACTATACCTCCGTCGCCTTCTTCGCAATGGATTCGTGGAAGATCTCCAGGCGGCTGACACTCGATTACGGCCTCCGTTTCGATCACCTGGGCCCGTGGACCGAAGACAACGGGACCGGTGCGGCCGTGTTCGTACCCAGCCTGTATAACCCCAACGGTTTAGCTTCGGACCTGACTGGATTCACCTGGCACAAACGCGATCCATCAATTCCGAATTCAGGCACCGGGTCGCGATTGTTCTTCTATAATCCGCGCGCAGGCTTCGCTTGGGATATCTTCGGAAGCGGCAAGACCGTAATTCGCGGCGGAGTAGGATGGTACCGCTATCATGACGAGCAGAATGTCCAGGCCAGCGCGTTCGGCACCTCCGCGGGTTCATTCACCTATGCCGTGCCCAACCCGGCCAACAATCAGCCGTTAACATTTGCCGGGCTGGCGACTTTAGCACCCGGCACCGCGGTCCCGGGGACAAATTCGCTTGATCCGAACGATAGTGAACAGCCCGAAACCCGGAGCTACAGTTTCACCATCTCGCAGCGCATGCCCGGATCGTCTCTGGCCGAAATTTCGTATGTCGGCAATCAGGCGAGATACCTCAACGATTGGAATAACAACTTCGGAAACCTCAACCAGATTGCCTATGGCACGCTATTCCAGCCTGCAAACATCGGATTGTTCGGAAAAGCTGGAAACGTCAGTAACTCTCCGAACACGAATAGCCTGCAGCCATACCCTCTATACGGAACCATTCATGAGACCATCCACACGCTCTACTCAAATTACAATTCGCTGCAAGCGAGCTGGAATAAGCAAAGCGGCCGCGTCAATTACCTCGTGAATTACACTTTTAGCAAGGCGCTTGGCATTCGCGGCGAGGGTGGCAACAACGGCGTGGGCGACCCCGTCAATCTCGGTAACGATTATGGCGTCCTGCCGAATGACCGAACGCAGGTTTTCAATGCTGCCTACATCGTCCAGTTGCCCGACCCGATACACTCTAACAAGCTCTTGAAGGGTGTAATTAATGGCTGGCAAATCTCAGGCGTTACCCAGATCCAGAGCGGCTCCCCGCTGCAGGATCAGGTAAGCTCGAACTTTAACCTGAGCGGAAACCTGCTGCCTGGCGCAACCCTGCCCAACGGGGTGAACGTTAGTGGAGTCGGAGTGAGCTCCGATATTATCACCGGCAGCCCGAATATCAGCGCGCAGCCCGTGGTGACTTGCGATCCGCGCAAGAATCTCGCGCCCAACCAATTTATCAACGGCAACTGCCTCGCGTTACCCACGCCCGGACAAAATGGCGATTTCATCTTCCCGTATGTGAAAACACCGCCGTTCTGGAACAGCGATCTTTCCCTGTTCAAAAACTTCCAGATTTCGGAGTTTAAGAAGATCCAGTTCCGCGTCTCGGCGTATAACTTCATCAACCACCCGCTGACATCGTTCAATCCCGCCGGCGGCGATTCAAACTTAAACTTGACTTTCAATTCGTCCGGTAAGCTTTCGAACCAGAGTTTCGGCTACGCCAATTACCTCTACGGCGCTCGAAGCATCCAGTTCGTCTTCAAATTCTATTTCTAACGCTGTTTCCGAGCCGCGACCGACGGGAGCGGATTTAATCCGCTCCGCGCCTCTGCTTTGGGTGTAACTGCCGTGCATTAGACGCGCAGGACGATTCCTCCTGCAAATACGGGAACGCGGTGATGCGTAGTTTAGCCGCTCCGTATGGCACCAGAGTTAGAGTTCGCAGCGGGTCCGGCGAAGTGACCGGACTGAGCGGCACCGGCCCGGCTGAGTTTTCCTTTGTCGACCATTGCCTGTCGCGGCGTCCTCGTATGGCGAGCGATACGGGCGGCGCCTTGACATCGAACGGCACCGGACCCAAAGGATGCTCAACCGCCTTCGCATCGCAACCGCCAAGCTCGACAGCATAGTTCCAATCCGCGACAGGAGTGATCTGCCAATCCGCCGATTTCTCCGCGTATTTCTTCAGCTCTGACCACTGCCCATCCAGAGGAAGCGAAAAAACAAGAGCGCCGCGCTCAAACACAGCCGAGTTGTGGAACCAGTGGCTGACGCGCGCATCCATCGGGAACGATACGGTAACCCGATCGCCCTCTTTCCACAAGCGCCTGACCGGATATAAAGCAGTATCCCGAACGTGCGATGTCCTTCCGTTCACAGTGACAACACCGCTTCCGGCCCATGTGGGAATCCGCAATACAAGAGGGAACGTCGCCGGGCGTGGAGTATGTATCGTAAACTCGACCGTTCCGCGGAACGGGTATTCCGTCCCTTCGTCGATGCTGATATCAACGCCGTTCAGCCGCGTATGAACCCGGCTGGGCGCGTAGGCCGCGGTCACCAGACCGCCGTCCGGCGTAGCCATCCAGAGAGCGGAAGCGAACTTCGGCCAGCCCTGGTGAAGATTCGCCGTGCAGCAGCCGAAATTCGGCGCAAGCCCGAACAGATTGGAATCCGGACCGTTAGTCGACCATTGCCGGTGCGCCCGCGTACAGGCAATCTGATTCGGCTGCTGATCATATTGGTGCGACCACATGTCGTTAGAGAGAGTGCCCGGCAGCGCGTTATACGCTACTTTCTCCAAGCGGTCGGCAAGGCGGGGATCGCCTAAAATCGAGAAAGCCTGCTCGAACGAGAACATGGTTTCGACCACCGCGCACAGCTCAATGCCCTGGGATGGGTCCTGCCCGGCGAAGTGTTCGTCGCCGCTGAACATTCCATTCGGCAGCCCGTGATATTTATCCAGCATCGCTAGCTGATGGTGAATTTCGCGGTGGTCTCCCGCATCTCCACTCACCAGCCACCATACCGGCGCAACCTTTAAAGCCATCGCGTTATTCACGCCATGCGTTTGCATCGCGGCGTCGGGAATCGGGCTGTGTTCTGTCAACCCAAGCTTTTCGCGCGTTTCTTTTGAAGTGTATTTGAAATTTGCGAACTGCGCTTCCCAGTCGTATCCCTGCTGGTGCAGAAGCTTGGCCAAACGGAGAAGACTTGTGTCGCCAGTGCGGTTATAGAGCCACAACACCGAGTAAACGTTATCTTGCCAGCGATATTTACCCCAATCGCGAAGCGGGCGAGTTGGTAGGTTGCGCAGCTCGTACGCGAAGTACTTCTGCATGACCGGAATTACGCGAGGGTCGCCGCTCACTTCCTGGTATTGCGTAAGGACCTTGAGCATGACCATACGCGGCCACCAATCGTCATTGGCGAGCGGCCCAATCTGGCCATCGGGCCGCTGATGATCGAGCGTCCAATCGACCCACTGTCTTGCTTTGCGGATCAGGGTGGGGTCGCGCAGCTCATAAGCAAGCGGCAGCAACCCATCCAAATAGTAAGGTCCGCGTTCCCAGCTTTCACCAGTGCCACCGAGCCAACCGCTGTTCGGTCCAACATCGTTCCAGAACTCGCCCAGATGGCCGGTGAGCCCGCCAGCCTGAATCTGCAACTGCTTACGCAGCCAGCCTTGCGGTTCTATTGCGCCAAGCGGCAGCGGGTTAAAGGCATTGGGCTGCAATGGAGCGCGATTCGCCACCACTGCGCCTTCCCCGGCTTGAGAGATCTGGGCGCCGGGCGACAACCCGCCGGAGAGAGATACAGCGCAGATCGCGCATACGCATTTGAGCATAGTCATCCTGTGGGGCAGACGCCCTCGTCTCCGGGCCGAGCCCCTGCTCGGCCCCAATTCCTTTTCATTCTCCGTTGTGCGCCCTGCCCGTGATTCAATCAAAAGACGATCTTCGCACCAACCTGCATGTTGCGCGGGTTGTATTGCGAAGTGACGCGGCCGAAATTGCCGTCCGGCAGATTTGCGTCAATTCCTTGCAGGTTAACGCGGTTCAGCACATTGTAGACCTCGAACCGCAACTGCAGGTCGAGCCGCTCAAACAGTTTCGTATCCTTTAGCAAAGCGGCGTCAACTTCCGCGAAATTCGGGTTCCGAAAACGATTGACACGTTCGTTGCCTTCGGCGCCCAATGATGGCTGGGTGAACTGGCCGGGCGAAAAGACGCCATTCAGGTACGCCTGTCGGCTGGTCGCCAGCGCATAACTGGCGGCGTCCGGGAAATCATAGTTAAAGCCGTCCGCATTGAAGTCACCGCTGCCAGGTTTGAGACCAATGATCTTTCCTGTTGGTCCAAAGATGGGCTGAAAGGAAGCATTAGTGTAAACGGTGAAAGGATTCCCACTTTGCAGGATCGTGGTACCGCTGATAGACCAACCGCTGAGCACGCGGCCAAAGAAACCGCGCCCCGCATTCAGGCCGGGAATGTCATAGTTCCACAAAAGAGAAACGCGGTTGGGCGCATCCCACGGCGAGGGCGAATAGTATTGCGACAGGTGCTGAAAGGTGGGATAGACCTCTGTGTCATCCAGCGCTCTCGATCGCGTATACGACAGGTCGAAGTAGGCGCGGCGCGAAAAGCGGCCTTTCACCTCGGCTATGAATGCGTCGTATCTGGCTTCGGCCGCGTTCTGTGCATAATTGATGGACCCAAAACTCGAATTGAGCCGCGTAGGAGAGGTGCTGTTGTGCTGGATCAAATCGCCCGCGTATCGATTGATATCGATGCCGTAGGAAGTGTTGCTGGTCTGGCCATACCCTGTGATCAGGTTGTACGAGTTAGATCCGGAGTAGCCAAGACTGCCGACAAGATTTCCAAACAGCTTATGTTCTAACGTAACCGCATAGTTGAAGGTGGTGGGCGCGACTAAGAGCGGATCGATTCCGCCTACGCCAGCCTGAACGCCAACCAGTCCACCCTGTGGAGTAAGTGTTGTCGACCCAAGCGCCGGATACGGAAAGCCAAACGGGTATTTATTGCTGGTTCCAAAGGCGAAGATAGGCGGTGAGGTAGAGCCGTTCGAGAAGAACGTCGGAATGATGTAACCGGGTGGATTCGCGTTTAGTCCATTTTCATCATTACCGAGCGTGGGGAAATCGTGATAAAGGCCGAACCCGCCGCGGATCACCCAGTTTCCGTTGCTGGCAGGATCCCACGCAATGCCGAAGCGCGGCGACCAAACGTTAGTGATTGAGCCTACGAAGACATGGCTTACTTTCCGCATGACCCCGCCTGCGACGCTTTGGTCGAAGGTGGGCTGGAATCCGCGCTCCAGGAAAAAGTTGGAGAGATTAGTACCCGCAAGCGAAGGATAGGGATTGCCAAAGTCATCCCAGCGAATGCCGTAGTTCAGAGTCACATTCGGCCTGACTTTCCAGGTATCTTCGGCGAAGATGCCGCCCGTCGTCATGGCATATCCGTAATTGCCCGCCTGAGGCTGGCCGGTGAGCGGATTGTAAGAGAGACCCGATTCGCTGAACGGCTTATCCTCGACAAGATCCAGAATGTTGTTGAACTGAAAGTTGCCCTGGCCGCGCGCGCCTGCAAACAAAGCTACATCATCGCCGTGCCAGCCATCGTAGCCAAATTTCAACGTATGATTTCCCTGAATATGCGACAGGACATCCCGCCAGTGATAGCTGTGCTGGATGAAATCACCCAGCGCGAACCCGTTGCCGAAGCCGGTTCCCAATCCGGTAACGCTCACAACCGGCACTTCGAAATTGCCCGTTGCCGGCTGAATTCCCTCCACGCGAAGGTAAGCGAAAGCCGCCTCGTTGAGCGTCGTTGGATTAATGGTATGGGTCTCATTCACCTGCAATGAATTCGTCGTGAACTTGTTAGTGGTGGCAAATGCCGGCCGCACGGACGGTCCGCCCGTGTCCAGAGTCGTGCGGAAGAAATTGCCGTAGAGCCGGTCGTTGGTGTAGTACTTGTCAATGCGCGCGTTCCACTGCAGCGCGTTGCGGTAGTTGCTGGCGTTGAAAATGCCGTTATCAATCACAGGCAGGCTGCACGGCAGAAAAGCCGTGGCTGCCGTCCCACATGTGCCAGGGAAGAGTTGTGCGGCGGTTTGGGAAGTGCCGGTGATGGTGGCGCCGCTTGGGGAATAAGTCGTTAGCAGCTTCGTCCCGATGGTGTTCGGGAAAGCGCTTGCTGCAAAACTCGTGAACTGAGGAGATTCAAACGTGATGACGTTATTCCCGGTTGAGGTAGACGAGCGTAGCGGCTCAATTCCAAAAAAGAAAAAGAACTGGTGATGCGGAATAATAGGGCCGCCCAGGTTGGCGGATATGTTGTTGCTGTGAAACGGAGCATAGGAATGGACAAATTCCGTTCCGGCCCAGAAGTTTTCGTAAGTGAAGTAATCACTGGCCAGGCCATGGAATTGATCGGTGCCGGATTTCGTCGTCATGGTCATCTGGATGGAGCTCGCGCGCCCATAATCGACGTTGAAGGTGTTTACCTGAATGCTGGTCTCCTGAACCGAATCGGGATTCGGAACGAGGTTGAGGACGCCGGGCCGTATGTTGCTGGTAACATCCAGGCCATCGACAACGAACATATTCGCGTTGCTGCTGCGGCCGTTCGCGCTGGCATCCACCTGGGTTTCGGTTGAGAAATTATCCACGGCCGACCCGGGGCTGCCGAAAGCCGCAACGCCTTTGCCTGTGACTCCCGGCGCAAGGGTGACCAGATTAATCATGTTACGGCCGGGAAGCGGAAGCGCGCTCAACTCCTGCGTCTGAATGGTCGCCTGGTTGCGGCTGTCGGCGGTATCGATGACCGGAGCCGCGCCGGTAACTTCGACAGCGGTAGTACTGGTTGCGAGTGCCAGCGAAACCGGAACATTCAAGTTCTGGCTGGTCTCTAAAGTGACCGTCACGTTTGTCTTCACGAATCCCGGAGCTTGCGCAGAGATGGTGTACGAGCCGGGAGCGAGGCTGACGAAGCGGTAATCTCCCGCGTTATCGCTTTTTGTTTCGCTAGAGACCTGGGTGGCGTTGTTGAGCAGAGTGACTGCGGCATTAGCAACGCCCGCGCCGCTGGGGTCCTTAATGATGCCTTGCACGCTGCTGCTGAATTGGGCAAAACAGAGCGAGGCAAATAGGCTGAGTGTCGCGGTGAGCAGAAATGCTCTCGTCAAGATCTTCAACATGGAAACCTCCCTATCATTCCGGGTATTTTTACCAGACATAAAGATCAACCTTCGTTGCCGATACTTGCACTCATATCACAGATGCCCCATTGCTGGCGATGAGCAGCGTCTGGAGTTGGGCTGTGCTATGCCTGAGTCAAAGTGCTTCCCTCAAAGCTACTGCTGCTGCTGGCAGGTACCGCAATTATTATGCTGTCTCGGCCTTCACCCGGTGTAACCAGTGCGATCCTTTCGGCTCTTCACGCAGGAAATTACAGCGAAGCGCGCAGGCTCCTGACAGGCGCACTCAAAACATCGCCGGGAGACGCACGATTGTGGACCTTGAATGGACTCGCGCTCGATCGTCTCGGCAACAAACCGCATGCTCTTAGTTCCTACAACCACGCTCTGCGCATCTCGCCGGATTATCTGCCTGCCCTGGAGGGCGCGGCTGAAATAGACTTCAAAACCGGCAGCCCAAACGCCGTTCCACTGCTAAAGCATATTCTGCAGTTGCGCCCGAATGACGAAACCAGCCACGCCATGTTAGCTTCAATCGCGTTCAAACACGGCGATTGCGCAGCGGCTGAGAGCGACTTCAAAAAAAGTGAATCGCTTATCGAATCGCAGGTTCCCGCGCTTGAGCAGCGTGCGGCGTGCCTGGTTGCGCTAGGGAAACCGAACAACGCTATTCCGGTATTACAGCGCTTGGCCAGCCTTGAACCGGGCAACGAACGAGCGCTCTATAATCTGGCCGTGGCGGAAGACCTCGCGGGGCGATACCAGGACGTCATAGCCACGCTGGCGCCCGCCGTGAAACAGAATCCATCAGATGCGGACGGGTTGGACTTATTGGCCGAAGCCTATGAACACACTTCCGATACACCGCGAGCAGTTGCCGCTTTGCGCGAGGCGATCGTTACGAATCCCGACGTTCCGAGATACTACGTTCATTTCTCAGATATCTGTCTGGCTCACGCCTCATTCCAGGTGGGCGTCGATATGCTCGATGCCGGGCTGAAAAGGATGCCGGATTCAGCACCCCTCTATCTGGCGCGAGGCATTCTCTACGTGCAAATGGGGCGTTACGATGCGGCGCAGGCCGATTTCAACACCGCGGAACAGCTCGATCCGCATTCGCGGAATGGTTCCGAGGCGCAAGGCCTCGCAGAGCTGCAGCAGAACAATTTGCCGCAGGCGGAAGCAACCATCCGAGAGCGTCTCCGGCACAAACCAAATGACGCTTTCCTGAATTACCTGCTCGCGGAAACGCTTGCGCGTAAGGGCGCTGCTGTTGGAACCCCTGAGTTCAAGCAAGCAGTTGAAGCTGCTTCCCGCGCCGTGCAGCTTGACCCGCATTTCGCGCTGGCACGCGATGTGCTCGGGCGCTTTTATCTGCAAGAAGGCAAGATCGAAGATGCTATCGAGCAGAGCAGAATGGCTTACCGCGCTGATCCAGGCGATCAAACCGCGCTCTACCACCTCATTCTGGCGCTTAGGAAGGGAAACAAGACAGCCGAGGTCCCGGATCTGATGAAACAGCTCGCTCAGTTGCGCGAGCAGGCTCGGCGCAAAGAAATCAGCGAACGAAAATATGCGATTGTTGAACAGAAGCCGCAAGAAAAGTGAAAAGTTTCCGGCGCACTACAGCTCTACTTTCCTTAACCTATCTTCTGGGATACTTGAGAAATATGCCCTCCGTCGAAGCTCTCGTCGTGCAATTGAAAGAGTTGACGCCGGACCAGCTCGAACGGGTCGCCCGGATCATTCATAAACTTTCCGCAAAAAACAGCCAGCAATCAATGGAGCGTCAGGGCCGCTGCGGTGTCTCTGGCTCGGTTTTGAAGCAAGCCATCGAAAATGGTTGGCCAGTCGAGCTGTTTACCCAGATCATTGGCAACATCGAAAGCGATTTCCAAAGACCGACACAGCCTGCGTATGAAGTTCGACCTCCTTTGTGAGCCAATATTTACTCGATACGGACACCGCAATCGAGATATTACGCGGACGAAATCTTCTTGCCATAGGCGCGATGATGTGGCTTTATCCGTTGTGACTGTCGCCGAGATGCTCTTCGGTGCCCGTCGTAGTGCCAATTCTGGCAGGAGCGTCTTTCTGTGCAAAGAGTTCTGTGCGTCATTTGCTGTGTCCCCACTCAGCTACACGGCTGCCGAACTCTCTGCGATCGTCCGCGCGGATCTGGAGAATGCCGGTCGGCGCATCGGATCGTACGACGTGTTGATTGCTGGGATCGCACTCGCCGAGACGAGGGTGCTTGTCACGCACAACACTCGCGAATTTGGACGCGTTCGCGACCTGAAAATTGAGGACTGGCTGACATGACAAGAGATCGTGATGTCACCTACAACTCCACCCTTCTTAACCGCAGCGCGTTCCCAATCACCGATACCGAGCTGAACGTCATCGCCGCACTCGCGATCATCGGGCTCAGCGCCACTCCGAAGAATGGATACAGCACGCCCGCCGCAATCGGAACCCCGAGTGCATTGTAAATAAATGCAAGAAACAGGTTCTGGCGTATATTGCGCATAGTCGCCCGGCTTAATCGCCGCGCCCGCACCAAGCCTCGCAGATCGCCTTTTACCAGCGTTGCTCCAGCACTCTCCATCGCGACATCCGTGCCAGTGCCCATCGCGATCCCCACGTCGGCCTGAGCCAGCGCCGGCGCATCGTTCACGCCATCCCCCGCCATGGCGACACGGTGTCCTTCCCTTTGAAGCCGCTTCACCACCTCCACCTTTCGGTCGGGTAGCACGTCGGCCTCAACCTCATCGATGCCCAGGCTGCGAGCTACCGCCTCCGCAGTCGCCCGATGATCGCCGGTTAGCATCACCATGCGCACACCCTCCGCGTGCAGCATCCGAATAGCTTCGGCCGATGTCGGTTTCACCGGATCAGCTACTCCGAACATGCCGGCCAAGGTGCCATCGACCGCAACAAAGATGACCGTCTGCCCCGCTTTTCGCAGCTCATCGGCCTTGCCTGTGTTCAGCCCATCTGTATCCAGCATCGCGGCGTTGCCAATCGCGACCGTATGACCGTCTACCGTTCCGCTAATGCCCATTCCCGTGCTGGATTGAAAATTTCCCGCCCTCGCCAGCGCAATACTTCGTTCCTTCGCCCCCGCGACAATCGCCGCGGCCAAAGGATGTTCGCTGAGTTGCTCCAGGCTTGCCGCCAACCGCAGGAGTTCCATTTCATGCCGGCCATTCATTGCAGTAATGGACACCAGCTTCGGCTTGCCCTCGGTCAGCGTGCCGGTCTTATCTACCACCAGCGTGTCTACCTTCTCCAAAAGTTCCAGTGTTTCCGCATTCCTTACCAGTACACCGGCCTGGGCTCCGCGGCCGGTCCCCACCATGATGGCCATCGGCGTAGCAAGTCCCAAGGCGCAGGGACAAGCAATGATCAGCACCGCCACGGCACTCAACAAAGCGTGCGCCAGGCGCGGTTCCGGTCCGTACAGCGCCCAAACAATCGCACTCAGAACTGCAACTGCGATCACCGCCGGAACGAACCATCCCGCTACCGTATCGGCCAGGCGCTGAATGGGAGCTCGAGACCGCTGCGCCTCTCCCACCATTCGGACAATCTGCGCCAGCAGCGTGTCGCTGCCCACGCGCTCAGCCTGCATGACTAGACTGCCGGTCCCGTTCACCGTGCCTCCGGTCACCTGCGCGCCCGGCGTCTTCTCCAACGACACGGATTCACCCGTCACCATTGACTCGTCGACCCAGCTTTTGCCGTCCCGCACTACTCCATCTACAGGCACCCTTTCGCCGGGCCGTATGCGTAGCCGGTCACCGGGCGTTACGCGCTCCAGGGGCACATCTTCCTCATGGCCATTGGCAAGAACCAGGCGCGCGGTGTTCGGCGCAAGGCCCAGCAGTGCCCGGATCGCGCTGGATGTCTGGCTGCGTGCCCGCAACTCCAAAACCTGGCCCAGCAGCACCAGCGTCACGATGACTGCCGCCGGCTCAAAATAAATCGCGAGCGCGCCGCTGTGAGGATCGCGGAATGCAGCAGGGAAGACCCAGGGAACAAGAACCGCCGCAACACTGTATAGATACGCCGCCCCCGTTCCCAGCCCGATGAGCGTAAACATATTCAGCCGCCGGTTCAGCACCGATCGCCATCCCCGCTCGAAAAAGGGCCAGCCGCCCCAAAGCACCACCGGGGTCGCAAGCGCAAATTCCACCCAGGTAAATGCGCCCATCGCAAAAATCATCAGCGCCAGAATCGGGGCAGTAAGAGCCACGCAGATCCAGAACCGGCGCGTCATGTCGCGAAGTTCGGCGTTGTCCTCTGCTGCCGTGACGGTGCGCGGTTCCAGCGCCATGCCGCAAATTGGGCAAGATCCGGGGCCTTGCCGCGTGATTTCGGGATGCATCGGGCACGTATACTCGACGCCTTGCTCCATCGGCTCGGGTTTCGCCGGCGTCGCGCCCGAATATTTCTGTGGGTCCGCCTTAAACTTCTGAACGCAAGATGAGCTGCAGAAATAATATCGCTGGCCCGCGTGATCCACTGTGCCCGCGGCCCGGTCTTCCGCTACATTCATCCCGCAGACAGGGTCGCGATGCAGGGTTGCCGTCTGGTTTACGATCCTGAAAGCCGGCTCCGCAGCCATATTGTTCATCTCTCTTTGGATGCCGCCGAGGGCGCCGGCGTCGCCGGGAGCATATTTCGAATCGCCGCGATTCGCCACCCCGCGGAGTTGTTCGTTAGCACGAACGTCGTCCACATTCGACGCGTTTTTCCGCCCGCCAAACCGCTCAGCTCGTACCGTCCGTCCGCAATGGCAACTCCTGGCGTTACGAAACGAACCGACTCGATCTCGATCGAACGCCTGCCGCCAGTCCGCTCAGAACTCGCCATGGTGCCGCGCACAATCGCGTCGCGGCCCTTCCGCCATTCTCCCGAGGATACGAGTTGGTCGGCATCAGCCGTAAAGAGGTTCTGGATCGCCGCCGCGTCCATGTGCTGCCGCGCATCCACGTACTTCTTCACCACATCGCGAATCGCCCCAGGGTTCGAGGCGTCGTTTGGGACGTTCTGGGCAACTATCGCGGTGACCGCTCCAAAGAGCAGGAGACATTTTACGGGCATGTTTCGATTATCGTAGCGATCTTGCCCATTCTGAAAGAACTTACCGCTCGCGTGGCAGAATGAGAAGCAAGCCCATGTTGACGGCTACTGCCTACGACACTCACGTGGAACAACTGTTCGAAAGAATTCAGCAGCTTCATTCACTGTTGACTACAGCCGGAGTGCCTTACCGCATCGTCGGCGGCATGGCCGTGTTCATCCACGTTTCCGAACGCGATCCGCTCCGCGCGCGCCTCACCGCGGATGTTGATGCCGCGATCCATCGCGAGCACCTTCCCGCTCTCATCAAGGCCGCTCGCGAAGCAGGCTGGGTGTACCGGCACACCGGCGGAGTTGACATGCTCGTCGACGCCGACCAACCCAAAGCCCGTTCGGCTATCCATCTCATCTTTCTCAATGAGAAGGTCCGCCCGGAGTATACGGAAGCAGTTCCCGCGTCCCCGCCTGACAGGACCCGCGAAGGTGTCCTAGTGGCGCCTGTCGCCGATCTCGTTCGCATGAAGCTCACCAGCTACCGCCTTAAGGATCGCGTTCATATCCAGGATCTTGACGCCGTTGGACTGATCGGGCCTGAGATCGAGGCACACTTGCCGGATCTCTTTAAAGAACGCCTTTCTGAGATTCGAGCCTCTGAGTAAAGCAACGGTCTGAAAATCTTTACCGGAGCGTGTAACGATTCCGCTGCCCTCTGCACACATTGAGTTAACCAGTCAGCAAGCGATTAACCGTGAGTTGCCTCCCAATTTCCCCTGACAGTATTTCCTGTGAGCCCGCCGGCACACCGTTGTACTATCGAGTCTACCGGTGTAGAGGGAACTTGGATCGCCAGGTATTCGACCAGGAGTACATTAGCCGCTTAACGCGCGGGGATGGCGAGACCGAACGCCATTTCGCGCGGTATTTCGGCGACCTCCTTCTTCATCAAACTGCGCTCCAGAATTCGCTCGCCCCAGCTTGTCGAAGATGCCCGGCAGGAGACCTTCCTGCGCGTGCTGAATGTGCTGCGAAACAAGGGCGGCATCCAGCACCCCGAGCGCCTGGGCGCTTTCGTGAACTCAGTTTGCGAGAACGTGCTGCTCGAATTCTTTCGCTCCGATGGCCGCTTTCAGCAGATGCCCGAAAATGCAGCGGAGCCGGTTGATGAAGCCGCAACAGCGGACTCCGGCTTTGTCACCTCCGAAAGGAAGGCGGTTGTCCGCCAGGTGCTCGATAAGCTGGCCGATACCGACCGGCAGATCCTCCGCATGCTGTTCCTCGAAGAGCGCGATAAGGACGACATTTGCCGCAGCCTCGGTATCGATCGCGATTATCTGCGCGTTCGGGTACATAGGGCCCTGGCGCGCTGCCGTACTGTCATCCACAAAAGCCAGCAGCCCGTGCCGGTTGAAAACATCGCGGACAGGTGAAACGCAGTAGTGCCGGAAGTCACAGGTATATGAGCGGGCTATGGACCATAAACTGGCTGAAAAAAACAGCACAGTTGAACGATATCTTTTGAATGAACTACCGCCGGATGAGCGGCTGGCCTTCGAAGAACACCTGTTTGACTGCCCTGTGTGCGGAGAATTAGTGCGAAACGGCGCTATCTCCATTGACAACATTAAGGAAGTCCTGCGGGACGAGCCGGAGCGGGCGATCGCAACCGGACGCCCCATCCAGGAGCAGCGCTCGAAGTGGAGCGGCAGCCGATGGGCCGGCTGGTTTCGTCCAGCTACTTTGGTGCCTTCCTTAGCCGCGCTCGCGCTCGCTGTGGTGGTTTGCTATCAGGGATTGGTATACATTCCGTCGCTGGAGCGCCCCGAAGTGCTCTCCGATAACGTCATTGCTCCCCTGGCGCGCGGCGGCGGACCTGTGATTACAGTAGATCGCAGCCGGCCGCTTTTCAATGTGAATTTTGAAGTTGACTCGCCGCAAGTGTATTCTCGATATACCTGCGATTTTCAGTTGCAAGGGCGGGGAACCGTTTTGCAGATGGATTCGGGCAAACGGCAGTTCGCCAGCTTCACGCTGTCTCTGTTGCTGCCGGAAAAACTGTTTCCTGCAGGACGTTATCTGATGATTGTCCGGCCCAAAACCGAGCCGGGCACGACTATAGAGCGCTACGAATTCGCCATTCAATGATGAGGAGGCAAACCGTTGAGTTTTGCTCAGACAACTGAAAAGAGGTTCTTCTTTCACGGGAACGCCATAGCGTTTGCCGCGCACATCCGGCGGCCGGATGATTTCTTCATACACACGGTCGCTAGAAGCTGCCTGCCGGTAACCGGCGGATTGGCTGAAGCGAACGAGAAGGCGCAAAGTTTTCGCGATCTGATTTCTTTTGAATCCGCCTCCAGCAAGGCAACCGGAGACTACAAAGACTCCAAGGCTGCAGTTGCTTTCACAAACGGAAATCACGGCGATAATGAGCTGCCTACCAGCACCATTGTTGAAAGCCGGCTGAAGGGTTTCAAAATTCAAATCCCGCAACCCGCCGCCGGAGGCGCGTCACCGGCCATCCGAAAACTCGAAATCGATCAATTGTATCTGCGGGTTGAGAATACCTCCGATCGCAGCGGTCCAACTGCATTTCACTCGCTTAACGCCGAGATTACCGGAGCCTCGGTTGACGGACACGCATTAAGCGTAGTAACTGATCCCGAACTGTTTTGCAGGCACGACACGAAGCAGAAGCTCGAGCATGCTTTTCAGCAGAGCGCCGATTTTCACGAGCGCCACGGGCATCATTTCTTTTCGATGGGTCGGGATAACGATCCGCGCAAGCTACCCCAGGCGCACGGTATTGTTCTCGGCACTGTCGTGAAAAGTATCAAATGGGTGAGTGCGGAGGCCGAGGGTTGTAAAATTATCGGCAATCATCAGCTCAAAATAGCGGGCATCGGATCCGTTTATTTTGGCGAAGTGATTATCGAAGAGGATTTTCGGCGCACAACGCTGCTACGCTTTCAGCTAGGTTCCCCCAATGGCGGCGAAGGCTCTGCTTGCGAAGCGCAATCCGGCGGGCACTGGTACCCGCCTCGATAGCAAGGCTATTTGCTGCTGGGCTTTCTCTTTATCGCTGATCGTACTGGCCGGCTGCTCCAGGCAGCTTACTCAAAGCCCGGAAGCATTGTTCGCAGAGGCGCGCACAGACCACAAACAAGGCCATTTTGCAAAAGCGCGAGAGCTCGCTCGAGTAGGTTACTCCCGTTTTAAGAATCAACCCCGGTCCGAGTGGTACTGGAAATTCAAACTGCTATACGCCGAGATGCACCTCTGGAACGGCGACACAAAGCAGGCTGATCTTTTACTGTCCCAGCCGCCTCCTCCTATTTATTCCAAGCTGGTTCCGCGTTATCAGATGTTGAGAGCCTACGTTCTCTTTCGAAATCAAAATATCGACGCCGCCGAAAAGCTTTTAGCCGTTGCCGAGGAAGGATCACGCAGGCAGCGTGATTATGAACTCACGGCGGATATTCAATTGCTCCCGTCCCCGTTTCTGACCGACGCCGCCCGCATCGAGGCGACTAGCCGAAAGGCTCTTGTAACAGCGGTTGAGCATGGCCTGCGCTATCAAGAGGCAGCAGCGCACCTCAACATCGGAATGGCCATGGTCAGCCGCTCCCTTTTCGGCGACGCCATTCCCGAGTTTCAGGATGCCAGCCGCATTGCTGCTTCGCTCGGGGCAGGCATGTTGAATCTATCCGCGCTCGGGAACATCGCCCTCTCCAACTACAATCTTGGCGAGTTTGCGCAAGCCCTTCAGACGGATCTCGATTTATTGCCTCTGGAAAAGGAAGAAGGACTTGCCACCATGTTGAGAGACAGTTACCTCGATATCGGGAATATATATCTCCTCCAGAAAGAAAATCAGAAAGCAATTGAATACTTCCAGCAAGCCCTGGCTCTCGTACGCGAAAGCGATTCTCCTTATGCCTTCGCCTACATTTCCGCCAGCATCGCACAGGCTTTGGCGTCGGCCGGTTCACTGCAGGACGCCGAGCATTACAATCGCGAAGGGCTCCGTACATGTAATAAGGACGATAAAAGCCTGCTCGCGGCGCTGACACTCAACGAAGCTCTCATCGCGGCGCGCAACACGGACCATCAACGTGCAATTGAAGAATACACAGAAGCCATACGTCTAGGCCAAAACGATCCGCCCGTCCTTTGGCAGGCATACGCTGGCCTTGCGTTAGAGCAAGCGGCGCTTCGTAATCAATCGGACGCGAACCGTAGTTTTGAACAGGCGCTGCGTGTCATCGAGCAAAATCGCTCTGAGCAGCTTGTCCGCGATTACAAAATTACGTTTCTGTCTCAATTGATCCAGTTCTACCAGCAGTATGTGGACCTGCTGATCTCGGAAGGCGAAAACGATCGGGCGCTCGAGATTGCAGATTCCAGCCGCGCCAGTGTTCTGACTGAGGATCTGCTTGGTGAAAGCGGCAAACGCCGCAGCGGATTACTGACTCAGATTCGCAAAGCATCGCAAATCAGTGACACTACGTTTCTGTTTTACTGGGTGGCGCCAAAGCACTCTTACTTATGGGTCATCCGCGCACACGGCTCCCAGCTCATACCGCTGCCGGGCGAACCGCAAATCGACCGGGATGTCCAGTCATACCGCCATCTTTTAGAGCAGGAAAAGCGCGACCCGCTCACCGTCCCAAACCAGGTTGGTAAAAGACTCTTCGAAACTCTGATCGCTCCGGCCTCGGTTCCTAAGGGCAGCAAAGTCGTCATCATTCCGGATGGTTCGCTGCATAACCTGAATTTCGAGACTCTGCCTGTATACGGGCCCACTCCGCACTATTGGCTGCAAGACGCCGTCGTCTCCATAGCGCCGTCCCTGAGTATTCTCAGCACCACACCGCAGTATTCCGCGCGGACAAAATCTCTGCTGCTCATGGGGGATTCGCTTACCCAAGGTACCGGATTTGCACCGCTTCCACAGGCGGCTTTGGAAATCGACGAGATCAGGCATCACTTCGCCTCCGATCGCGTTGTCACCTACACCGGCGCAACCGCAACAGCCAGCGCCTACCGCGCAGCGCATCCTGAGCAGTTCTCGAACATCCACTTCGCCACCCACGCGGACGCGAACCAGCAGAGGCCGCTGGACTCGGCGATTATTCTCTCGCCCGAGCAAAACGCCTGGAAACTGTATGCGCGAGATGTGGCGGATATTCCCCTGCATGCCGGCCTGGTCACGATTTCCGCTTGCCGCGGCGCTGGTGCACGTACCCTTTCCGGCGAAGGACTCGTTGGATTCGCGTGGGCGTTTTTCCAGGCCGGCGCCCGAAATGTAGTGACCAGTCTTTGGGACGTAAACGACCGCTCAACCGCCGATCTCATGAACAAGTTCTATGGCAACATCGCGGAGGGCGAACCGTACCCCCTTGCCCTGCGCGATGCCAAACTAGCGATGCTGCAAGGGCCCTACCACAAACCGTACTATTGGGGCGCGTTCCAGTTATACAGCCGCTTTTTGACTGATAATGCACGGCCGATTCCCTCTCGCCCCACTCCCGTCGAATCCGCCGCCGCGGCTGCGCATCAATAGAGAGGTATCGCATATTGGGATCGAAGGGAGCGTTGCATGGCCAGACCGGTTATCCTCGCGGTCGATGACGACAGAGATGTTCTGCGCGCGATTGAGCGCGACCTGCGCAAGCACTACAGTGCCCGGTTTCGCGTCCTGAGCGCCGATTCCGGCCTGGCAGCCCTTGATCTTTTGCGGCGCCTGCGCAAGCGCAATGAGCCGGCCGCGCTGTTGCTCTTCGACCATCGCATGCCGCAAATGAATGGAATTGAAACATTCGTGGAAGCGATGAAGCTGTACCCGGATTCGAGGCGCGTCCTCTTGACCGCCTACGCCGATACCGACGCAGCCATTCGCGCCATTAACGATGTCCAGCTCTCTCATTACCTGCTGAAGCCCTGGGATCCGCCCGAACAGCATCTCTATCCGGTTCTGGACGATCTGCTCGATGACTGGCAATCGAATTTTCATCCGCCGTTCGAAGGGCTGCGCGTACTGGGCACCCGCTGGTCTCCCAAGGCATACGAAGTTCGTGATTTTTTGGCTCGCAACCAGGTTCCTTATCAGTGGTTCGATATAGAAGCTGCGGATCGCGATGCCGAAATCCGGCGCCTGTTGGAGAGCCTTTCGCCCAGCGAACATAGATTTCCCCTGGCCGTCTTTCCCGACGGCGAAACTTTGGCGGAAGCGAGCCCTCACGAAGTGGCCGCCAAACTGGGGCTACAAACCCGCGCTGGTCTGGAATTCTATGACGTCGCAATTGTGGGCGGCGGACCGGCCGGATTAGCGGCAGCCGTCTACGGCGCATCGGAAGGATTGAAGACCGTCATGGTGGAGCGGGAAGCGCCGGGCGGTCAGGCCGGCCTAAGCTCACGGATCGAGAACTATCTCGGGTTTCCTTCGGGCTTGTCGGGAAGCGATCTGGCTCGGCGAGCAGTAGCGCAGGCGCGCCGTTTCGGTGTCGAGATCGTTTCTCCCCAGGAGGCAACCGGCATTCGCGTAGATGGTTCTTACCGCTATCTTCGGCTCAGTGATGGCACTGAGCTCTCCTGTCACAGTTTGCTGCTGGCGATGGGCGTCCAGTGGCGCAAGCTGGATGTGCCTGGAATTGACCGGCTGCAGGGCGCAGGCGTCTACTACGGCGCCGCTTCCACCGAGGCATTGTCCTGCCGCGATGAGGACGTTTACATAGTCGGTGGCGCCAACTCAGCCGGCCAGGCCGCTATGTTCTTCGCCAAGTACGCCAGGCGAGTCGTGATGTTAGTCCGCGGCCCATCGCTGGCGGCCACCATGTCCCAGTACCTGATTGACCAGATCAGGCAGATGGAAAATATTCAGCTCGAATTCAATTCGCGAGTGACCGCTGTTCACGGCGACGACCGGCTGCATTCCATCTCCATCGCTTGCGATACCACCGGCGAGACGCATGACGTTCCGGCCACCGCCTTGTTCATCTTCATCGGCGCCGAACCGCGTACCGCCTGGCTCGATGCAATCGTCGAACGGGATTCCCGCGGATTTATCGTAACGGGCTCCGATCTGCTGCGTGACGGTAAGCCGCCCAAGGGCTGGACGCTGGAGCGTGATCCCGGCCTGCTGGAAACCAATATCCCCGGCGTGTTCGCGGTCGGCGATGTCCGGCACGGTTCTATCAAGCGCGTGGCCTCTGGTGTAGGCGAAGGCTCCGTAGCCATTCAGTTTGTGCATCAGTATCTGAGCAAGGTGTGACCATGGAAACTTCGGAAAGAGGCGTCGCAAGCGCGGTTCACCCTACCACGGAAGATCTTCGTTCCGTGCCGGTCTTTGCGGACTTGGCGGAGGATGATCTTCACTGGCTCGCGGAGCAAATGACCTTGCTGGAATTGCGCGCGGGAGAAGTCTTTATTCGCGCCGGTTCTCCCGCGGACCGCCTGTTTGTGGTTCTCAAGGGCGAAATCAGGGCCGAACGGGAGGGCCCTGGGAACGAGAATCGGGTCTATGTGGCGAGGGCCGGGCAAGTCACCGGCATGCTGCCGTACTCACGCATGACCCAGTTCCCCTCTACCGCCCGCGCGGTTGTCCCGACGCGTGGGGCGGTTCTGCCCAAAAGCGAATTTCCTGAGGTGCTGAAACGCATTCCGGAATTGCGTGAACGCCTGGTCGGCGTCATGGCGGATCGGATTCGCGAGACTACCAAAGCCGAGCAGGAACGCGAAAAGCTGGTAGCGCTAGGCAAGCTATCGGCCGGGCTTGCGCACGAGCTGAATAATCCGGCTGCCGCGGCGCGCCGCGCCGCCGATTCTCTGACCCAGGCGGTCAAAGACTTGTGCCAGGCGAACCTGGCGCTGGATAAGCACGACCTGCCCTTGAAAGCCCGGCAGGCTTTGGCGGAGCTCGAATGCGATTGGGCCGCCCAAGCACGCCAGCCGCCGCCGCTCGACACGCTTGCGCGCAGTGACCGGGAGGAACAGTTCGCTGTCTGGCTCGAGCAGCATCGCGCGCCCGATGCATGGGCGCTGGCTGCCGCGCTGGTGGACAGCGGATTCACGAAAGAGGTATTGCAGCGTATTGCCGCCGACGTGCCCGCCGAAGCTTTAGTAGACGCCCTTACACGAGTAACCGCCTCCTCCACCATCGCCCGGCTGGCCGAAGAGATCCAAAGCTCCGTCGGCAGAATGTCTGACCTGGTTCGCGCCGTGAAGGAGTATTCCTACATGGATCAAATGCCCGAACAGGAGGTGGACATTCACCAGGGCATTGAGAATACTTTGGTCATGCTCCGGCATGATCTGAAAAACGGTATCGATGTCGTACGCGAATTCGATACCAGCATCCCGAAGATGACGGTCCGCGGCAGTGAACTGAACCAGGTCTGGACGAACCTCATCACCAATGCTATGCATGCGATGAGCGGCAAGGGCAAGCTTTGCATTCGCACCGTCCGCAAGCCGGATTGCGCTCTGGTAGAGGTGACCGACAACGGGCCGGGTATTGACCCAAAAATTCGCGATCGGATTTTTGACCCGTTTTTCACTACAAAAGGTGTCAATGAGGGGACAGGCATCGGCCTGGATGTGGTCGCCCGGATTGTTTATAACCACCGCGGCCAAATCGCGTTCGAGTCGCGGCCCGGCCAAACTACCTTCTCCGTGAGAATTCCTTACCCGCTATCTGCTGATGGCCCGGGTCAATCAGGCTGACACATCCTGCAGGAATACAAAATAAAAGCCGCCTTGCCAACGAACCGCGACCGTCCGATCATTGAAACCTGCGCCGCATAGCTCAACCGCCGCATCCTTCGGCAGTTGCGTTATGAGACCCGTGCGCGTCTCCCCGCTTTCGCTGAAACTGAATTTGATCGCCGCAATCGGTTTGGACAGCGTGTAGACAGTGCTAACCGCACGCTCGGGAGAAAGCTCCCCCGCGTGGCTTTGTAACGGCATTGTTGGGTACTGTGGATACTCTATGCTTACGGCGGACAAACCGAAACTGGGATCTCTCCCGGTTTTACCGGCCGGCAATGTCGCGAAAAAAGTGGGGCTCGCGTGGCTAGGCCGCGGGAGCCCCGAAGAGTACAAAGGGAGAGACCGAGAACCATAAAACGGTAGGTTGAGTATCGCGGAAAACAATCAAAGCGCCAAGTGGAATACGTTTGGGATAGTAGAACGCCTTACCCCGGTACGGTATAGGCCGGCATAGATCGCACTGGACAGCACGGAACCGCGCGCGCCAGCAAGCGGCCAGCGCTACGTTGTTATTGGAGAGATCAAGAACTGAATGTTCCGCGTGTTCACAGTACTATTCTTTTCAACCGCCGTAGGACTTTTGCACGCGCAGACGGTGCAGCCCCTGAAACCCGCCGGTACCATTCGCCTGCCGAATGTGAAGGGCCGCATCGATCATATGGCGGCTGACCTTGATGGGAAGCGATTGTTCGTCGCCGCGCTGGGCAACAACACCGTGGAGGTGCTGGATGCCACAAAGCGCATGCGCCTTCAGACCCTCTCGGGGCTGGCGGAACCGCAGGGCCTTGGCTACGTGCCGGGCTTCAATCGCCTGTTCATTGCAAATGGCGCGGACGGAACGGTTCGCGTTTACGACGGCAAGACCCTGCAACTGCTCCAGACAACCCGATTGGGCGACGACGCGGACAATGTTCGGGTAGGCGTTTCGAAAGACCGGGTCTTTGTTGGTTACGGCAAAGGCGCGCTGGCTGCGATGAACAATGCCGGAAAAAAGCTCTCGGCTGTGAAACTGGACGCGCACCCGGAATCCTTTCAACTCGAGACCTTGGGGCCCAGGATTTTCGTCAATGTGCCTGACGCGAAGGAGATCGAGGTAGTGGACCGCGAAAAGCAGTCGGTTATCGCTCGCTGGCAGACCGGTAAAAACCGGCGAAATTTCCCTATGGCGATGGACGAAGCGGACAAGCGCCTTTTCGTGGTATGCAGGCTTCCTGCTACTCTGCTTGTGCTCAATATGGACACCGGCGCGATTGTGGCTAAGCTGCCTGTGGTCGGCGACTCGGATGACGTATTCTACGATCGCGTCCGAAAGCGCATCTATGCAACTGGAGGTGCGGGCGCCATCAGCGTTTACTCGCAGAAAGATCCCGATCATTATCGCCAGATTGCCAACATACCGACCGCATCAGGCGCGCGGACCAGCCTGTTTGTTGCTGATTGGAACCGGTTGTTCGTGGCAGCCCCGGCCCGTGGATCGCGAACCGCGGAAATTCGCATTTTCGAAACGCAGCAGTGAAAATCCGGGCTCCCAGCCGATGGCAGTCATCATACATCTATCACTAGGTTTCCAAATGGATCCACGCAGGCCGTGGCATCCGCCGGAAGAAATGTTGTCGCGCTGTACTCCACAATCACGGCCGGTCCGGCGAAGCGGTCACCGGCGTGCAGCCGCGTCCGTTCGTAAATGCCTTCCGCCAGCAGCGCTTGCTTTCCATTTCCAGGTCTCATCTCCTCGCGCTGCTGGATTGGCTTCTCGGTTGCTGCAATCATCCGCACTCGCGCATTCACAACCTGCACCGGACGATTGACGTCCGAGTAGCCATACCGCCGCTCATGCAATTTATGGAATTCATTGACGAAATCGTCTGACAGATTGACACTCAGCTCGTATCCTTGTCCCGCGTATCGTAGGTCGAGCGTGCGAACCGCCACCCCTCGCAGTCCCGCATCGTCCATATCGCGTCTGCCCGTCTCTTCCAAATCTGCGAAATGTCTGTGAAGCGTGCCGTCATCGGGACGCAGCATCACCGTTTGGGAATAGTCGCGGACCACATCGGAAACCAGAATTCCATAGGCTGAAAGCGCACCCGGGAAGTTCGGCACCAGCACTCTCGGAATCTGCATCGCCCTGGCGAGCGCGCATCCGTGCAGCGGTCCTGCACCGCCGAAGCTGACCAGCACGAAATCGCGCGGATCATGGCCTTGCTCAACCGAGATTCTCCGTAGCGCTTTCTCCATATGTGAATCAGCAACACGGATGATTCCTTCCGCAAAATTCTCCACCCTTGCAAGCTTGCCCTTTGCTCTATCGAAGCGCTCTCTCGTGCGCTGCGTGTCGAGTTTCATTCCGCCGCCAAGAAACCAGTCCGGATTCAATCGGCCTAGCAGCAGATTCGCATCGGTCACGGTCGGCTGCTCTCCCCGTCCATAGCAAATCGGCCCTGGATTTGCTCCCGCCGATTGCGGCCCTACCCGCAGCGCGCCGCCCCGGTCGAAGCTCGCCAGCGATCCTCCACCCGCGCCCACCGTGTGGATGTTCAGCATGGGAACAGCTATGGGCATCCCGAGCATCTGCGATTCAGTAGTAGTCGAGAGCCCTGTTCCGCCGTTCAACAGAGCCACATCTGTTGACGTGCCTCCCATATCGAAACTAAGAATGTTTTGAAACCCGGCCATCTGTGCCACCGCCATTGCGCCAACTACGCCGCCGGCTGGCCCCGAAAGGATGGTCCGGACGGGTTCGCGCGCCGCGATCGCTGCCGGGACAATTCCGCCCGACGATTGCATAATCTGCAGCCGCGAGCCGCCCGACTGCAGAGCCTTGTCCAGGCCTTCCACATACTTCTGCATTTTTGGCGCAAGATAGGCATTGATCAGCACCGTGGACCCTCGCTCGTACTCCCGAAACTCCGGCAGAATCTCGTGCGAAACCGACACCGGAACACCCATCTCGCGCATCGCCGCGCTGACTGCTTGCTCGTTCGCCGGGTTCGCAAACGCAAATAGCAGCGAAACCGCGATTGCTTCCGGTTGCGCCGCCCCTACCGCCTCTTTCAGCCGCGCCAGTTCATCGGCCTCCACTACTTTCAAAACTGTTCCGTCGCACGCCACGCGTTCTGCAACACCGAATCGCAATTCTTCAGGCGCAAGCGGCGGCTCCTTGGTGAAAAAGAGGTCATACAGCTTCGGCCGGTTCTGGCGGCCGATTGCGATCGTATCCGCAAAACCCTCCGTTGTCACGAACGCGACCCGCGCGCCCTTTCGCTCCAGCAGTGCATTCGTGCCAACCGTGGTCCCATGCCTGATTTCGGCCTGTCCTGCGCTTGCGATCTGCGCGACCATTTCCAAAACCGCGCGGCCCGGATCAGCCGGCGTCGACGGCATCTTCAAAACGCGGACTTGGCCATCACGTAAATAGACACAATCTGTGAATGTCCCGCCCGTATCGATTGCCATCCGCATGTTTGCTGGTTCATGCTTATCCTAATCTCAATGCCTGACGCGGGTTCACCGCTCAACGCGAAGCTCGCCTCCGAACTATCCGCATCCCCGCCCTTTCGCTGGCGCAATACAACCGAAGCGCAGCGGCGAACTCTGATTGCGGCCGGGCTCGGCTGGATGCTGGACGCCTTCGACGTAATGCTGTATTCCATCGTGCTCGCCACGCTCATGCGCGAATTCGCGATGACAAAGGCGGCTGCGGGATTGCTGAACACCCTTACCCTGATTGCATCGGCTATCGGCAGCTTTGTTTTCGGCATTCTGGCTGATTGCTTTGGACGCCGCCGCATGCTCAGCCACAGCATCCTCGTGTATTCAATATTTACCTTCGCCTGCGGCCTTTCCACCACCGTTACCATGCTTGCCATCTTCCGTTTTCTTCTGGGACTCGGAATGGGCGGCGAATGGAATTCCGGCGCAACGCTTGTTGCGGAAACCTGGCCCAGCGCCTGGCGCGGCCGTGCTCTGGGTATCGTGCAAAGCAGTTGGGCTGTGGGATACGCGCTCGCAGCCATCGTCGCAAACCTGCTTCTTCCCCGCGCGAATTGGCGCTGGGTCTTCTTCGTCGGCATCTTGCCTGCGCTCTTTACGCTTTGGATTCAGCACGGCGTTCCGGAGCCTGAGCTATGGCGGCGGCAAACCACCAACCGGTCCAGCACTGAAAACATCGGACTCTGGCGCGCGGTATTTCCCCATCTTCTTGCGCTCCTGTGCATGAACACCTTTGGCATGCTTGCCTGGTGGGGACTCTTCACCTGGATACCTGCTTACCTCGCGCTGCCCATCGCACAGGGCGGCCGCGATTTCAGCACCTTCGGCTCCACCGCGTTCCTCATTGTGCTGAACTTATGCGGCATGCTGCCGGGCTATCTTCTCTTCGGAGTGTTCGCCGATAAGTGCGGTCGCAAGCGCACCATCATCCTCTATCTCGCGCTTGCCGCCGTATCGGTGCCGTTTTTTGCAGTTGCGCGCCAGCCCTGGCTGGTCTTGCTTACGGCCTCCATCACCGCGTTTTTTGGGACAGGCTTCTTTACCGGCTCCGGCATTATTGGCAGCGAGCTTTTCCCGACTGCCATTCGGGCCGCCGCGCTTGGCGTCTCCTACAACACTGCCCGCGGCCTAAGCGCCCTCGCTCCCTTTGTGATTGGCTTCATTGGCGAAGTCCACGGCCTGTCCTGGGCCTTGTCCTGCTGTTCTATCGCCTTCGCGTTTGCCGCGCTCAGCGCCGCCTGGCTTCCCGAAACTAAGGGCGTCGAACTTGATTGACAGCCGCTAACCGCCGCCCACAAACTCCACGATTTCAATTTGCGATCCCTGGGGAACCATTGTGGTATCCCAGTCTCGCTGACGGACGATGGCCTTGTTCATCTCAATCGCAACACGCTCCGCTGGGATGTTTAGCGCCTGCAGTAAGCTTGTCACCGATTGCCCCGGCGCAAATTCCTTCTGTTCTCCGTTTACAAATACGTGTATCATCTGCTGCCCAACTTCGTCGGTGTCCCTGTTGTGATTATAAGAATGTTCCGGTTGCTAATCTGGTAGCAAAGCCCCATGCCCGCTACCTACGCGCAAACCTGGTTTCCGGTTCTCATTCAGATTCTTATCGCTATAGCGGTAGCAGGCGCCATGATTGGGTTATCGGCGCTGCTCGGGCGGCGCGTGCACGATTCTGTCAAATCCACGCCTTACGAATCAGGTATGCTGCCTGTCGGCAATGCCCGCGAGCGCTTTTCTGTCAAATTCTACCTGGTTGCAATGGTCTTCATCTTATTCGATATCGAAGCCATTTTTCTCTATCCCTGGGCAGTCATTTACCGGCAGCTCCGGTTGTTTGCTTTTTTCGAAATGCTGCTTTTCATTGTGCTGGTGCTCTGCGGTTTTTTCTACATATTGAAAAAGGGCGTGCTCAATTGGTCAGTTGATGAAATACGGCGCGCGGAACTTGGTGAGGGAAAGCGTGCTGCCTGAGGTAGTCGCCGAAAATCCCACCGCGATCGCAATCAGCCAGCAGCTTCCCGACGCAATTGTAGACGCGAAGAACGAAGCCGATGGGCCCGTCTTCTATATCGATCCGGCGCAGATTGTGACGGTCTGCCGTTTTCTGAAGGACACCGCCGGATTCAATCGCTTGGCCGGCGTGACCGGCGTGGACTGGTGGCCGCAAGCGCCGCGCTTCGAAGTCGTCTACTTACTGCACTCCTACCATTACAACGCCAGAGTGCGGCTGATGGTGAGGTTGGCCGAAAACCAGGAAATAGATTCGGTCACCTGTATCTGGCGGGGCGCTAACTGGTACGAACGCGAGGTCTTTGACATGTTCGGTATTTCGTTCCGTAATCATCCAAACCTGGAGCGCATTATGATGCCCGCAGATTGGGAAGGTTACCCGCTGCGCAAAGATTATCCAGTTCATGGCCATAAGTACTCCTACCAGGATGAATAGAGAAGAGACATTCGGGTACTCATGAGAGAAGGTTTCGATCACGTCGCATCGCTCGATCCCGAGCACGAGCTGGCAATAGAGGATCCGTCCGGGCTTAAGTTTTCGGGCGACGGCTCTGCTCGGGCCCGCAAGATGACCCTTAACATGGGTCCGCAGCACCCGTCTACGCACGGCGTGCTTCGCGTTGTGCTGGAACTAGACGGCGAGACCATTATTAGTGCTCGCCCTGAGATCGGCTATCTCCACACCGGCATTGAGAAAGAGTGCGAGGTTAAGAAGTACCAGCAGGTCGTTACCCTAACCGATCGCGTCGACTATCTTTCGAATCTGAACAACAATCTCTGCTACGCGCTGGCCGTCGAACGTCTGATGGCGGTCGAGATTCCGGCCTTTGCGCAATGGATGCGCGTCATGCTCTGCGAATTGCAGCGCATTTCCAGCCATCTCGTCTGGCTGGGGACGCATGCCATGGATGTCGGCGCTATGACTCCGTACTTCTACGCGTTCCGCGAGCGCGAGGAGATTCTGAAGATTTTCGAAATGTTCTCCGGCCAGCGGATGATGACCAGCTATATCCGGCCGGGCGGCCTGGCATTGGAGCCGCCGCGAGGTTGGCACAAGGTGGTTAGCAGAGTAGCGGATCAGTTAGCCCGAGGCATAGAGGAGTATGCAAACCTGCTGACCGCAAACCCGATCTGGATGAATCGGACCCAAGGCGTAGGTGGCTTGCCGCTCGATGTGCTGATCGACCTCGGCGTAACCGGCCCCATCCTGCGAGCCGCCGGTCTGAAGACCGATGCGCGCAAGGACAGTCCCCATTCGAGTTACGAACAATTCGATTTCGAAGTGCCTGTTCGCACCGGAAACGATGTGTTCGCGCGGTACGAAGTGCGAATGGAGGAGATGCGGCAAAGTGTGCGGATTGTGCGGCAAGCGTTGGATGGAATGCCGGTCGGTCCGTGGCAGGCTGATGCGCCGCACATGCTGCTGCCGGATCGCGAGAAGATGAAGACCCAGATGGAGTCGCTCATCTATCACTTCAAGATCGTCACGGAAGGCTATCGCGTGCCCGCAGGATCGGTCTATCAAATAGTTGAATCCCCGCGCGGCGAGCTCGGCTATTACGTGGTGAGCGATGGAACGGCCAATCCGCACCGTGTCTTCATGCGGACTCCAAGTTTTGGGAACCTGCAAGCCCTGGGAGCGATGCTCGAAGGCATCCTGCTGGCCGACGCTGTTGCCGTGATGGCCAGCTTGGATTTTGTACTCGGCGACACGGACCGTTAATAGCTATGACCTTCTCACCGTCTCTTGAAGCGCGATTTCAAAAGCTGCTGAGCAGCTATCCTTCGGGCCGCACCCGCTCCGCTGTGGTGCCCATGCTTCTCTACGGACAAGATGAATTAGGTTATGTTTCGCAGGAATTAGTCGAAGAAGTGGCCCGCCGATGCGGTGTTACAACGCTGCAGGTTGATGAAGTCATCGGCTATTACTCAATGCTTCACCGCCACCGGCTTGGGAAATACCATGTCCAGGTCTGCACTAACATCGCCTGCCAGGTGGTCGGTGGCGAGGAGTTATACGAACATGCCAGCCGAACGCTGCAGCTCGGAAACAAGGACACAACCGAGGACGGGCTGATTTCGCTTGAAGAGGTGGAGTGCATGGGTGCTTGCTCCTGGGCTCCTGCGATCCAAATCAATTACGACTTTCATCACTTTGTCACTCCGGAGCGCTTCGACCGCCTCATCCAGGCTCTGCGCGACGGAACTTACGAACAGAAAGCTTCCTGAATATTTCGCAATGCGCTACAACGAGCCGAGCCCACTAGAAGTCAAAGTCATTTCGCAGCGGTTCAGTCTGCCCAATTCAACATCGATTGACACCTACCTGGCGAATGACGGTTACGTAGCCATCAAGAAGGTCCTCGGAATGACGCCGGAAGCGATCATCGACGAGCTGAAGGCATCTTCGCTGCGTGGCCGCGGCGGCGCGGGCTTCCCCACTGGGATGAAGTGGAGTTTTGTGCCGCGCAACACCGGAAAACCCACATACGTGATCTGCAACTCCGACGAAAGCGAACCCGGAACATGCAAAGACCGGCTGCTGATGGAGAATGATCCGCACCAGCTCATTGAAGGAATGCTGATCGCGGGCTGGACCATCAGATCGAACAAAGGCTACATATTTATACGCGGCGAGTACCGCTACCTCATAGATATTGTGGACCGCGCTATCGCCGAAGCTTACCAGCGCGGCTACTTAGGCAAGAACATCCTCGGTTCCGGTTGGGATTTCGATCTTTACACGCACACTGGCGCGGGCGCGTATGAGTGCGGCGAGGAATCGGCACTGCTGGAGTCTCTGGAAGGAAAGCGCGGGATACCGCGCCTCAAGCCGCCATTTCCCGCGGTTGTCGGCGCATTCCAGTCCCCCACCATTCTGAACAACACCGAGACCTTCTCATCCGTTCCGGTCATTTTCCGTAAAGGTGGAAGCTGGTACGCATCGCTCGGCACTCCAAAAAATGGTGGCACGCGGCTGATGTGCGTGTCCGGCCACGTAAATCAGCCCGGTGTCTACGAACTGCCGATGGGCTTCCCGCTGATGCGCCTCATCAACGAAGTGTGCGGCGGAATGAGGAACGGTAAGAAGCTGAAGGCTGTTATTCCGGGCGGCTCCTCGTCACCGGTGCTCAAAGCCGACGAGTGCGACATCCCGCTCGATTTCGATTCGCTCGCTAAAGCCAAAAGCATGGCCGGCTCGGGCGGCCTCGTCATTCTCGATGAGGATACCGATATTGTTGCCGTCGCGCTTCGAACCATGAAATTCTATGCTCACGAAAGTTGTGGGTGGTGCATTCCGTGCCGCGAAGGCACTAATTGGCTCAAACGGATTTTGACCCGCTTCCATGAGGGCGGAGGTACCGAGGAAGACATCGGTTTGATTGCCGAACTTTCCGCCAACATGCTTGGGCGCACCTTCTGCGCCTTGGGCGATGCTGCCGCAATGCCCACCGCCGCTTTCGTTGCCAAGTTTCGCGATGAGTTTGAAGCCCGTCTTCAGAAATCGCGCGCCGCTGTTCCAGCGCCGGAACTGGTGGTGGTCTAACCAATTTGATTTATGGCTGATCCAGTTCATTTCACGATCGACGGCCGTCCGTTACAGGCACCCGCTGGAACGCTGCTTATCAACGCTGCGAAAGAAGCGGGCATCGCCATCCCTGCGTTTTGTTATTACGACGGACTTTCCCTTCAGGCCGCCTGCCGCATGTGCCTGGTCGAAGTAGAGAAGACGCCCAAACTGCAGGTAGCCTGCACGCTACCCGTTTCAGAGGGCATGGTGGTGCACACCGATTCGCCGCAGGTGCACCAGTCCCGCAAGTCAATGGTGGAATTCCTGCTGACCAACCATCCGCTCGATTGCCCAGTTTGTGATAAAGGCGGCGAGTGCGAACTGCAGGACATGGCTTTTCGATATGGCGCGGGTGAGAGCCGGTTTCGGGAAACTAAGATTCACGTCGATGAAAAGCAGTGGTCGCCCGTGGTTTACTACGATGCTCCGCGCTGCATCCTCTGTTACCGCTGCGTGCGAATCTGCGCGGAAGGGCTTGGAGTGGCCGCGCTAGGCATCGGCAATCGGGGCGCTTCCTCCGAGATCGTTCCTAATAGAGGCGATCATCTGGAGTGCGATGAGTGCGGCGCCTGCATCGATATCTGCCCCGTCGGCGCCTTGACCTCCGGCCCCTACCGCTATAAGACGCGCCCTTGGGAAATGGAACATGTGGGCACCATCTGCACGCACTGTTCCAACGGCTGCAAGACTACGCTCGGCGTCCGAAACGGCGAGATCATCCGCGCAAACAACCGCGACCACTCCGGCTTGAATGGCGAATTTCTGTGCGTAAAAGGGCGCTACGCTTTCGATTTCAACCAGAATCCTGAGCGGTTGACCGCTCCTCTTCTCCGTTCCAACGGCGAGTTGCGGCCCACTTCCTGGGGCATCGCGCTGGCGGCGGTTGCGAAGAAGTTCAGTGAGACAAAGGCACGCAGCGGCAAATTCGGGATTATCGGCTCGAACCACACCACCAACGAAGAAAATTATCTGCTGCAAAAGTTCGCGCGTCAGGTGCTTGGCACTTCAAACATTGACCACCATCGCACCGGCGATGTCGCCACTTTGCTCGATGCCTTGCACGACCGCTCGAATGCGCTCGCGTCTACCCCTGATCTTTACACCACAAAGGCCGCGCTCGTGCTGGATTCCGATCTTGCGCAAGAGCACCCCTTGCTCGCCTTTCAATTGCGCGCCAATTTCCGGCACCACAAGGCCCATGTTTACGCGGTAACGCCGGGTCCGGTTCGCGAAGACAACTACGGGACGGGTGTACGCGCCGAACCGGGGCGCGAGTTTGACGCACTGGAATCGTTGCGTGAACGGCTCGCGGCCGAGTCCGAACTGCTCATCTTATTTGGAGCAGCTATAAGGGGTGATAGAGTCCGCCAGCTTGTGGCATTCGGCGATTCGCTCGGCATCCCCGTCAAATATGTTTGTCTGCTCGATTATTCGAACTCGCGAGGAGCATCGGATATGGGGCTCTTGCCCGATCTGCTGCCCGGTTATCGCAGCGTTCGCGAGGCGGGTCTCGACCCCGGTTTAAATTACGACCAGATTCTCAGCGCGGCTGATCTGAACGTGCTTTGGGTTGTCGGCGCAAACCCGCTTTCGCGCCAGACTCTGGCCGCATCCGGCGCCTTCGTGGTTGTTCAGGATCTGTTCCTGACCGAGACAGCGCAGCGGGCTGACGTCGTGTTGCCTGCCGCTTCCGCTTACGAGAAGAACGGGACCGTAACCAACGTTTGTGGTGATGTGCAAAAGCTGACCCGTGGACCCAAGACGATGGGCACGAAACCGGATTTCGATATCATTGCGCTGCTCGCGCGGGAGCTGCGAGCCGATTTCGCGCCAGCCAAACTCCAAGTGGTTTTCGAAGAGATTCGCAGTTCTGTCCCCGGCTACAATCTTCCCTTCGGCGTCGTGGAAACAGGAGGCGCGGCCTCAACCTTGCCAATAAACGGGCGCGTGGAGTTTGCATCGAACCCTGAATTAATCCGCTCTGCGGGAAATACCCTGTTCACTTCGGGAACGCTGGGACGGTTTTCGAATATGCTCAGCGCGGTAATTGAATCGCCCGGCGCGCTCTATCGCGATCCCGGTTTCGAACCGCTGATAGAGTCGGGAAGCGGCCAGGTCGAAGCAGTTAGGCGGGAAGAGGTCAAGCAGGAAACGGCGGCACGGGAGAAATGAATTTCTTCGTTGTCAGCATTATCAAAATCGTCCTTGTTTTTGCCATCTTCATGACCACGCTCGCCTATTTGCAGTGGGTTGAGCGCAAAGTCCTGGCGCACATCCAGTCGCGCACCGGCCCGCTGCGTGTTGGTCCGCATGGCTTGCTCCAGCCGCTCGCCGATGTCTTCAAACTGCTGACAAAGGAAGATCTGCTGCCGCCCTATGTCAATCGGTTCTTTTATTTGCTGGCGCCCTTTATCGCTGTTTGCCTCGCGCTGATTTCCATTTCTATTATTCCGTTTGGTCCGGAGATTGACGTAGGCGGAACCCGGACCTACATGCAGATCAGCGATGTGAACGTCGGGATCCTCTTCATTCTGGCGATTTCCGCTGTCAGCGTGTATGGCGTGGCCCTGGCGGGGTGGTCGTCCAACAACAAATATTCGTTGCTGGGCGGGCTTCGCAGCAGCGCCCAAATGATCAGCTATGAGCTGCCGCTCACGCTGGTTATCGTCTGCCCCTTACTGCTGTCGAATCACCTCAGCCTCCGTGCAATCTCGGATAGCCAGGCTGGCTATTATCTCGGCTTTATTCCGCGCTGGAACATCTTCCAGATGCCGTTCCCGCAGATTTTCGGCTTTCTTATCTTTATGGTCGCCGCCTTTGCGGAAACGAACCGTCTGCCCTTCGATCTGCCCGAAGCCGAGAACGAATTAGTCGCCGGCTTTCACACCGAGTACAGCAGCATGAAGTTTGCCTGCTTCTTCATGTCGGAATACGCCAATATGGTGACCATTACCTGCGTCGCCACGATCCTGTTCCTGGGTGGCTGGCATCCGCTGTTTCCTGCGCCGTATTCGAATTGGGTCGCAACCGCTGTGCTGCTGTTTGCGGCAATCGCCTGCTTTTTTCAGGCAGTGCGGCCGGCCCGAAAGCGCGACCGGTATACTTTTCCAGTCTTCGGAATCGGCTTTCTGATTCTTGCTGCACTGTGGGCCGTTCCGCCTTTTCAGACCATTCTCGTTCCTATTTTCTGGTTCGCGGCCAAGGTCGCCTGCCTGCTCTTCACTTATATCTGGGTCCGGGGCACGCTGCCTCGGTTCCGCTACGACCAATTGATGCATTTCGCGTGGACGTTCCTGTTTCCATGCGCGCTCCTGAATCTTCTGCTTACTGCGCTGTTCGTGGCCGTGTTTTAACCCGGAAGGAGGCCGTTCACATGGTAGACACGATTCTGTTCATTATCTTTGCGATTGTTGCGATTGTCAGCGGCTTCAACCTGGTGCTGCAAAAACACCCCATTTCGAGCGCGCTTTCGCTGATCGGCGTCATGGGTTCGCTTGCTGTGCTCTATCTGCTGTTGGGCGCTGAGTTCCTGGCCATGGCCCAGATGATCGTATACGGCGGTGCCGTTATGGTCCTGTTCGTCTTCGTTATCATGCTGCTCAATACCGGGGCGGAAAAGAGCGGTACAAAATCATGGTTCGCCCAGATTGCCGGCTTGCCTTTACTGCTCTGCCTCGTGGCTGTGCTGGGATTTTTGATTCGCGGTGTGCTGCCTCCGCTCCGCGACGTCCAGTTTGGAAGCTGGGTTGGAGGCACTGCCGAACACATTGGACAACTGCTGTTCACCACGTATTTGTTGCCCTTTGAGGTAATCTCGATCCTTATCCTGATCGCGATTCTCGGTGCTGTCGTATTAGCGCGAAAGGAGCTTGACTAACATGGGCCACGTTCCGCTTTCCTGGTATCTGGTTCTGAGTGCGATTCTCTTCGTTTTAGGTGCTGCAGGGTTCGTGTACCGGAAGAGCATCATCACCGTGTTTATGTCAATCGAACTGATGCTGAACGCCGTGAATCTCAGCTTCGTCGCGTTTTCCTATGAACTGCGCCGTATCGACGGTCAAATCTTTTCCTTCTTCGTGATGGTCGTGGCCGCTGCTGAAGCTGCGGTCGGGCTCGCCATCATCCTGACTATTTTTAAGAATCGCGGGACGCTTCAAATTGACGAAGTCGATTCGATGAAACTGTAGCCTTACCAAACATGAACCTCTGGCTCATTCCACTCTTTCCGCTGATCGGTTTTATATTGAACGGCCTCTGGGGGCGCCGCCGATTCTCTAAAGCGGTCATCAACGCGATCAGTATCGGGACGGTCGCAGCTTCCTTTGTCTATGTCCTGGTGGTGCTCTCAAAGATCTATCCGCTGAATACTGCCTATTCCGAGCATTACTTCACCTGGATTCAGAGCGGCTTCCTTAATGTCGGTTTTGATCTGTTGGTCGACCGCTTAACCGCAGTGATGCTGCTGATTGTCACCGGCGTTGGCCTTCTCATTCACATCTATTCCATCGGCTACATGGAGCACGAAAGCGGGTATTACCGGTTCTTCAGCTATTTGAACCTGTTCATGTTCTTCATGCTGATTCTGGTGATGGCGTCAAATCTGCTGCTGCTGTTCGTCGGTTGGGAAGGAGTCGGACTTTGCAGTTATCTGCTGGTATCGTTCTATTTCCACGAAGCCTGGGCGACTGGCGCCGGCAATAAAGCCTTTATCGTAAACCGCATTGGCGATTTTGGCTTCTCACTCGGTATCTTCCTCACCGTTATTACCTTTCGAACGCTCGATTTCGGCAAGATCGCCGCCGCCGTTTCCCGTATGCCGGTCGAGGCCGGGTTTGGCACGCTCGCGGTCCTCACTCTCTTGCTGTTTGCCGGGGCGACTGGCAAATCGGCCCAGATTCCGCTCTATGTCTGGTTGCCGGACGCAATGGCTGCTCCCACTCCTGTCTCCGCTCTCATTCACGCGGCCACCATGGTGACGGCCGGCGTTTACATGATTGCGCGGCTCTCGTTCCTCTACGATCACGCGCCGGTCGCAATGGAGATTGTCGCGATTGTGGGATTGTTTACCGCGGTGTTGGGCGCAACCATCGGCATTACCCAGAACGACATCAAGAAGGTCTTCGCTTATTCGACCGTCTCGCAGCTTGGATACATGTTCCTCGGCGTTGGCGTCGGAGCGTATTCCGCCGGCATCTTTCACCTGATGACACACGCCTTCTTCAAGGCGCTCCTGTTCCTTGGTGCGGGCAGCATTATTCATGGACTCAGCGGCGAGCAGGATTTGCGTCACATGGGCGGCCTCCGCAAAGCCATGCCCATCACCTTTGTAACGCTTGGCATTGCGAGCCTCGCAATTTCCGGGTTTCCCGGATTTTCTGGCTTCTTCAGTAAGGACGCCATTCTTTCCGCCGCCTACACGCACGCTCCCTGGATGTTCTGGATTGGAGCGATTACGGCCGGCATCACCGCCTTTTACGTTTTCCGCGCCTGGTTCCTCGCATTTTTTGGAACGTATCGCGGCCACCACCATCCGCACGAATCGCCGCTGGTGATGACCGTGCCGCTGATTATTCTGGCAGCCTTTTCGCTCGGTGGCGGCTACATCAATGTGCCGCGCTGGTTATCGGGGCTGTATCCGCTCGCTGAACATGAAAATACGATGGCGGTGACCGTTTCCGCCTCGTTTGGCATCATCGGCATCATCATTGCCGCCTTCCTCTATGTGTTCCGGCCGGGTTTGCCGGAGTCGCTGAAGAACCGCGTCGGCGGCCTCTACACGCTCGTTTACAACAAATACTACGTCGATGAGTTCTATCATGCCGCAGTGGTGAGGCCGCTCGAAGGCGCCTCGCGAATCTTCCTTTGGAAAGGCGTGGATGAACGCTTCATCAATACAGGTCTTGTGAACGGTTTAGGCCGGGCCGTTCGCGGCTGGGGATCGATGCTGCGCCATTTCCAGTCGGGCAGCATCCGGAACTATGCCACCTGGGTGCTCGCCGGCTGCCTGCTGGTCATCTTCGTGATCGGCTTGTTCGGAGGCGGCCGGTGAACGTACTTGCCGCTACTCTCGCCATACCGCTGATCGGTTTCTTCGTCGTTCTGTTCATGCCGAGCGGCAAGGCGCACGGAGCGAGGCCGGTCTTTTGGACCGCACTGGTTACCTCTTTAATCACATTCTTTGTCTCATTGGGCTTGATTGGCCCTGTCATCGCCACCGGTTCGCATTTCACATCCAGCGTGAACGTACTTTGGGTGGATACGCCCGGCATGCAGATTCGTTTCCATCTGGGCATCGATGGCATCAGTCTGTGGCTGCTGTTGCTGACCACGCTGCTTGTTCCAATTGGCGTCTGGATCTCGCAGACCATGATCAAGGAGCGGCACAAGAACTTCTTCGCCTTGCTGTTGTTGTTTGAGTTCGGAATAATCGGCGTCTTCTCGGCGCTTGATCTGTTTGTCTTTTACGTGTTCTGGGAAGTGGCGCTCGTGCCCATGTACCTGATGGTCGGCGGATGGGGTAGCGCAAAGCGTGGACCCGCCGCGGTCAAATTTTTTGTGTACACCATGCTCGGCTCCGTTTTGATGCTGGCATCAATTATCTATATCCATAGCGAGACCGGCAGCTTTGATTACGTGGACATCATGAACGCCATCGGTTCAGGCCGCGTGATGCTGGGGCCGCTCCAGCAGCTTCTGTTGTTCCTTGGCTTCTTCGCCGCCTTTGCCGTAAAGGTTCCTATCTTCCCGCTGCATACGTGGTTGCCCAACGCCTACGCGGAGGCGCCCACCCCCGCCACGTTCCTGCTTGCAGCCGTGATGTCCAAAATGGGGGCTTACGGCCTCATCCGGTACTGCCTGGCTATCACGCCAACGGCTGCTCACCGCTGTGCTGGATGGGTGGTTGTGCTGGCCATTATTGGGATTATCTATGGCGCGTTGATCGCCCTGATTCAGCCCAACCTCAAGCGGCTCATCGCTTACTCCTCTATTAGTCACCTCGGCTTTGTTGTCCTCGGAATATTCACCTTCAGCCAGCAGGGCGTCGATGGCGCTGTGTACCAGATGATCGCGCATGGAATCTCGACTGGCGCGCTCTTCCTGCTTGTCGGCTATCTCGAAGAACGGCGCGGTTCGCTTGAGATCGCTGACTTCGGAGGTGTTGCGACCTCCGCGCCCGGCCTTGCCACGGCGTTCCTGATTACGCTCTTCGCGAGTATCGGTCTTCCAACGCTCTGCAATTTTGTAGGCGAATTCCTCGTGCTGCAAGGCGCGGCGCTCGCCAAGTTCTCATGGGCCGCTTGGGCCGCCATAGGTGTGATTCTGTCAGCCGCGTATATGCTCTGGATGTACCAGCGCACGTTTTTCGGAAAAACGAACGAGCGGACCGCTGGGTTTGCCGACCTGAACATCCGGGACTGGGCCTCCATCCTGCCGCTCATTGCTCTCATGATCTGGCTGGGCAGCTACACGCAATCCTTCATGCCCCCCATTACTTCAGCCACCTCGCACCTCCTGGACCAGACGAACATGAATAACCAGTACCGCGTGGAGTTGTCGCACCCCGGCCCGGTGCAGCTTGCGGAGGTTGCGCGTGTCCATTAGCGTTGATCTTACCGGGGCCGATTATCTTCGCTTTTTGCCTGAGATCGCCCTCAGTATTTTTGGTGTCGCCATCATGCTGCTTGAGACGGTCACTTCGCAGCGAAAGAAGAGTTCACTCGGCGCGCTCGCGCTGGTAGGCATCGCCATTGCGTTTGCGGCTGATCTCTGGGCCTACACCGATGGCGGTGTCGCGTTTCAGAACATGATCGTCATCGATGGCTACGGTACTTTCTTCCGGGCCCTCGTTCTGGTTGTCGGCTTCTTGTGCATCCTCCCGTCATTTAGCTATCTGGATCGCGAAGGCGCTCAGACGGGTGAATATTACGCGCTCATTCTCTTTTCTTTAGTTGGCCAGTGCATTCTCGCCACCGCCAACGATCTCATCATGGTTTTCATCGGCCTGGAGATTTCGTCGATTGCCACCTACGTGCTGGCCGGCTTCCTGCGCGATGATCGGCGGAATAACGAGTCCGCGCTGAAGTACTTCCTGCTTGGATCATTCGCGACAGCATTTCTGCTCTACGGGATCGCCTGGATTTACGGACTGGTTGGCTCGACCAACCTGGAAGAAATCCGCCGGATTCTGGCGCAAGGCGCTCCGGTTTCCCCACTCGCCGGGCTCGCGGCCGCTCTGATGTTTGTCGGGTTCGGATTCAAAGTCTCGATTGCGCCATTTCAGGTCTGGGCCCCGGACGTCTACCAGGGCGCTGCTGCTCCCGTTAGCGCGTTCCTGTCGGCAGGCCCGAAAGCAGCCGCTTTTGCCATATTCTTCCGCGTTTTCATGATTTCTTTCCGCCCCATCAATGATCGTTGGGTCTGGCTGGTATGGGGCTGCGCCCTGGCTACCATGATCATCGGCAATTTCGCGGCGCTTGTGCAGACCAATGTGAAGCGGCTGCTCGGGTACAGCTCCATCGCGCACGCCGGCTATGTGCTGGTTGCCTTAACCGCCAGCTCACAGGTGGGTGTAGCGGCGGCCATGTTTTACCTGGCGTCCTACGCATTAATGAACATTGGCGCATTCATCGTCGTCAGCCACATCGCCGCGCGTAATGAGCGCTACGTTAGGATTCAGGATCTTGCCGGATTGAGCCGCCGTGAACCGGCCACCGCCGCGCTACTTGCCATCTTCGTGTTCTCGCTGATTGGTGTTCCCTTGACCGGCGGGTTCTTCGCAAAATTCTACGTCTTCCAGGCGGCCCTCAATTCGCACCTGGTCTGGCTAACCGTGCTGGGCCTCATCAACAGCGCCATCGCTGCGTACTATTACCTCAAAATTGTCGTCGCCATTTACATGCATGAGCCAGGCGCCGCGACTGTCGAGCTGCCCCCGGCTTCGATGGGCGTGCGAGTGGCCATCTGGGCCAGCGCGCTCGGAACGCTTTTCCTCGGCATCTTTCCCGGAACGCTGCTTTCCTTCGTGTCTTATTCGGCAACAGCACTGCGATAGGGGGCGCCCATAAGCGCTACCGGTGAGCAGGAATACCGCTACTTGAATCGTCACAAGATACTCGGGTTTGGAGATGATGCCGAGCGAAACAATCATAGTGGTTGCACCGGCAGGCGGATGGCTGACCCGCAGAAGCAGCATGGTAACTCCCGTGAGCGAGAGCGCGGCGGACAAACCCGCGGCTGTACTTATAATGAATCTTAGACGAGAAGGACGATTAGATCGATGCGGCTTTCTGACGAAAATCTTCGAGGGCGAACCGTGATTTCAGCGGACGGGCAGGCGATCGGCGAGATCACTGCTCTATTCCTCGACAGCGACGCATGGAAGATCGAGTCGCTGCGGGTAAAGCTACGCAACGAAGTGGCTGACCAACTCGGTGCAACGCGCGGCATGTTTCACGCTGGAACACTTGAGATGCCTATCCGGATGGTTCAGTCGGTCGGTGACGCTGTCGTCCTCTCGGTGGCTGCACATGAGCTCCGGCAAGTTCTGCCGGATATGGGCGACGCTGCTTCCGCCGCTCATTAACGACAGAGGGTCTGGACGCGCGTACGCGGCCCTGGATGCTTAAGGAGCACAGCAACGTGCTTGAGCCGGTGTGCCGGTCGTCCACCAGATTGTTTTCCGACGGCATTTAGATGTTCGGGAGCAGATCGAAGTATTCGTCATCCTCGTTCTTGCCGCCCTCGCCGAGACCGACGGTCTTCTCCGATTCGATGAATTCAATCCGCTCGATCCACTTGACCATTTTGTAGCCAAGCTGGTTTTCAACCCGCAGCCGCAGTGGGGCTCCATAGACTTCAGTCAGTGGCTTGCCATTCATCTCTGAGGCAAGCAGGCATTCTGCCTGGAGTACATTTTCGAGGCTTTGGGTGTCGTAATACATATCGCCAAAGAGCGAACCGCCAAACGAGAAGAACGCGACAACCTTGGCACTCGGCCTCGGCCGGACGAGTTCGACGAGAGACTTCATGGGAAGTCCTCCCCATTTGGCAATGCCCGTCCAGCCCTGAATGCAGTGATGCATCGTAATCTCCTCGGCCTTCCCCAGCCGCCCGATATCTTCGAGAGAAAGCTCGACCGGATTGTCAACGAGGCCGCCGACCTTCAGCTTGAATTCCTGGAATCCTCCTAATGCCAGTCGCTTCCAATCCTCGCGCACCGGCATCTTGCCGTTGGGCCAGAATCGGAACGAAATGTCCTTCTCCGTGTAATGCTGACTTGGCGTGAGGCGATTTAGCGTAGCCAGCAGCAACGGGTAGGTGATGAACTTCTGCACGTGCTGCAAGACACGAGGGAAGAACCATGAGACGTAATGCGCCGCAACCCACGAAAGAATGACCACGCCAATGGCGGCGAAGCCCAGAATCATTCCGATGTGATTCTGAACGTCGGTACCCATGACGATGTGGTTCATATTGCGAACGAAGCCCGTCATCGCGACCAGCGTCACATGCACGACGATGAACGCAAAGAAACTGAGCATCGTTAGAAAGTGAATGGAACGCCCCGATTGCCTGCCGCCGAAGAGCTTCGCATAGCGGGGGAAGCGATTCACCACAGCCGGCGACATAGCAATGCCGGACAGGATGGCGATCGGGCCGAATACAAAGACGACCGCAAAATAGGCGATCTGCTGCAGCGCGTTGTAGCCATAAAATCCGTTGGGCTCAGGCGGCAAGTGAAAAGTGGCGTAGTGGACCCAGGTATTCCATGCCTGCAGCAGCACGAGTGTGGATTGTGGAACGATTCGCCGCCACTGTTCCGTATCGAACAGCATGATCACAAAGAAAACACCCGTGATGATGAACCCGTAAACGTTGAGAAAGTGCCATGACCGGGCAACGCCGACGGTGTGCCGGTAGCCTGGTGTGGCGACTATAGGCGAGATGTAGCGAGCATCATCCTTCGCAGTCCAGACCCGATCGATCGGAACGTGGATCGGCGTGAACCGGATCCACTCGCTGCCCGGTGTGCAGTCGTTGTTGAAGTACAGGCGAGGATGATCGACCAGGATCGACAGACCGCTCCGAATCAGCATCATCACAAAAAGAAAGTTGAAGAAATGGCAGTAGCGCACCCACAACGGAAACCCATGCGGACCGGCAAAGTTGTTGGGATCGATCTGCGGGAGAGACGGAATATAAGGGAGACCCGCAACAAGAAATTCAATCCATGCCGCAAAAATCGGCAGCAGCAGTAGCACGGCAGCAGCGATCAGGAACGAGAACCGAATCCAGACGCGAAAGCGGCGATCCGGGGGGTAGTGCACGGCCGCATGGGCCGCGTCGAATGAAATCATTGCGCGTCTCCAGAGCTATCTTCACCGTCTCATAGCGGGCTCGCCGGTTCACAGCGCCAGCCAGCTTAGGCGCGGGCCTGCGGTGGTGCAATCATCGGCTCAATGCGATGAAAGCGCAAGTTCCAGTGGCCTATCCAGCCTAGATGACCTCGCGAGTTCGGGCCGCCGAACTTTGTACTAAGCACCCCGCCCGCTGTGACGAGGATGACTCCCAGAAGAGATAACAGGGTAGGCTCGTTCTTCCATACGAACCACCCAATCAATCCCGAGAAGATGACCACGCAGTAATTGAAAGGCGCGATGCTCGTTGCCGTGGCATGTTGGTACGCCAGGATAATCAACAACTGGGCTGCCGCCATCAGGATTCCGATACCTGCCAAATAGAGCCATTCCTTTAAGCTGGGGGCTTTCCAGAACAGCAGAGCAAAAGGAGCAGTGGCGACCGAAGAGATCAGAAAATAATAGAAAAGGATGCGCTTAACGGGCTCGTCTCGCGATAGTTGATTGACCGCCACAAGCGCAAAGGCCGAGAAAAGTGCCGCACTGATAGCGATGAGAGCAGTAGGATCGGCGAGCATCTGTACGCCCGGTTTTAAGATCAGCAAGATTCCGACGAAACCAATGAAGAGGCTTGCCCAGACAACCATGCCCACCTTTTCCTTCAACCACACCCAGGCAATCAGAGGAATAAAGAGCGGCGCAGAGTTGGTCAACAGGACGGCGTTCATCAACGGCATTTTCTTCACAGCCGCAAACATGAGCGCCTGCGAAAGGAGCCCTGCAAGACCCCGCAGGATATGGAGCCAAATACGGTTCGTTTTCAGCGGGGAAAAACCGCGACTCACCGCCCATGGAGCAAACAGCAGAAGTGCGATCGCATTCTGAAAGAAGACCAACGTGCTGGTGGCGATGCCTGTTGCCGCCTTAGCGAACGCGCTCATGACAGCGACACATAAGAAAGCAAGCACGATCAGCAGCACGCCGATCATCACAGAGGGTTTCGGACTGATGACTCGCGGTGGAACGTTAGTCACGGTACATCTGTAAGCTGTTCCGAACCATACGAAGCGCGGCCTATTTCGCCACGCGCATCCAGTCGCGCGAGCAGAAGGTGGTAGTAGAGCATGCCACGCTCAGTACCGAGCGCGGTGAGAACGCGGTCGATATCGAGCGGAATGGCTCCTGCGACGAAGGCCAGATTGCGAGCTACGCTCGAGTCGTTCATGGGAAAGACGTCGAGGCGGCCTAAGCCGCGCAGCAGAATCACCGTCGCCGTCCAGGGTCCGATCCCCTTGATGCCGCATAGCAACCGCGCGGCTTCCTCACTCGAACGCTCCTCCAGCACTGCTTCGTTCAGGGTGCCGGAGAGTAGCGCGTCCGCCGCGCGCCTGAGTGTCGACAACTTGTTCGCACTCAAGCCCCCCGCCAGGAGAATGTCATCGTGCGCAGCCTGGAAAATCTCTGCGCCCGGAAACGCGTGGAGTGTTGTGCCCCTACATGTAACGGGCGAACCGAGGGCTAGAATTGTCCGCTTTGCAATCGAACTCGCAGCAAAGAGGCTCATCTGTTGAAACACAATTGCATTCACGCATGCTTCCCATAGCGTGGGATAGCGAGGAGGTTTTACGCCGCGCATACGCACAGCTAACGGCCACAGCCATGCAATATCCTCTGCTGCACGATGGAAGTCTGAAAGTGTCCGTTCGACTCCAAGAATCCGGCGCACGAGCGCAAGAGCCCGTGTCTGCTCGTCAGAGCCGTCGCAACCCTGAAGCGCAACCGTGAGCCTGGCCGGTTGTGTTTGCGCAACGCGCACGATCATGGTTCTTCGGAACCCGTCCAGGATACGGACATATTCGCCTTCACGTGTGAGCACGTCCACGATATTTGTCGATAACCTCCGCAGCGCACTCACAGTAAGGTCGAGGCGGTACGGCGTCGCTGTGTCTATCTCATATCGTGCTTCAGAAGCACCAGTGGATGCCGCAGCGGATCGCTTCATTGGGATCTCAGAAATCCAAAAGCTGCGATCACGCGTTTTTTTTTGGCACCTTGCCGCTGCTTTCGCGGATGTGTAAAATGCCGGATTCTCGGGACGCGACGCGCCTGAAGACAGGCAGCAGCACGATTGCTTCATTGTGCTCCGCGTCCTTCGCTCCGTAGATCAGCGTCATCGCGGACCGGTCCCGTGCCGCCTGAATGGTCCTGGTGATCGTCGCTTGCACCTCTGGATTCTTTAACTCCAATTTGTAACGCTTGCAGAACTCGGTCCAACGCTTCGGATCATGGCCAAACCATTTTCGTAGCTGTGTGCTGGGGGCGATGTCCTTTGCCCACGCATCCAGGTGGAGCTCGGTCTTCTTTACGCCGCGCGGCCACAGCCGGTCTACCAGGACTCGAAACCCGTCCTTCGCGTTCGGCTTTTCATAGGCTCTTTTGACCAGGATCTCCACTCCTCACCTCAGATTTTCGTGAGAGCCGAGCCTTTGTGCATAGCCAAGTGATCGGTCGTATCGCTCTGGATCTCATACTGCGGCTCCTCTTTTGAAGCGTGGACCGTGTACCCCTTGAATGTGATTTCGGAGGTATGCTTCTTCGTGATCGTTCCTTGAACCCGCCCCGCTTCCGAGTTCCACTCCACGTGGTCGCCTACTTTGAACTCGTCTGCCATTGCCCTTCCTCGCTCTTCTACTACGATTTCGCTGCCGGTATCGGAGGCATCTTTTTGCAGGGTGGTTTCCGTACCTCAATCTGGCTATCGCGAACGCGGGTTTCGAGACACGGCTGCGGATGCACAGCCGGCCCATCGAGCACGCGGCCGTCTTCCAGTCCGAATCGCGAGTGATGCCAGGGACACACAATGCTGTCACCCACAAGCGTGCCCTCCGAGAGCGGACCGTTGAAATGCGAGCACGTCTCGGCCAAGGCGAAGATCCGGGCGCCACGGCGCACCAACAGGATCGGAACGCCGTCGTGCATAGCGCGCTTCGGCTGCGCCTCTCCCAGGTCGGCCTCTGCCAGCACGGACACAAAGTCGTCGGGAAAAGTTTGGCCGTCGGTACGGTCAACGCCCACTCGGTATTCGTAAACCATCTTCCCGCCCAAATGCGCTGCGAAGGCCATCACGCCGTATCCCAGCGCCCCCAATATCCGGCCTACATTTCGCGACTTGCGTCTGCGCGCAATCAGTGAGGTCGCGAACAGCGCGGCTCCACTCAGGTTCAACAGGCCGTGAATCATGCCCAGACGCCGAGCTGGAGCATCCGCATCCTGCCAGTCGGTCGCGCCCGTTACAGCTGCACCGAGCGCGCCCACTATACCGACTGCCACAGAAGTATCGGCAGCGGTGGCGAAGGCGTCGCGATGACTGGCCATTTCCAAGGCGTCGAACACCAGAGCCGTTGTCCAAGCTCCGATCGGAACATCCGTAAGAACTACATGCAAGGGTTCCCCCAGCCATGTTCCGTTCAGGAAGTTCTTGACCGATTGACCTTTAGGACCGGCGCTGTCGAAGGCCTTATGCACCAGCTTCTGCAAGCTTTCTGCAACTGCTTTGCTCTTCGGCGATTCCTCGCAATCGGTACCGCCTGTAATGTCTGGTGTTGGCATATAGGAGCTTTCCTCCAAGTATCTTTCTTTGACGAGGCCACTCGTTTATAGTGAATAGCTTCTGCGTCCGCGCCATCAATTCTACGCCCTTTCGCCGGGCTCGCGGTCCTCAACGCTTCGTCGCCCTAATGTGCTCAGTGAGGCCGGAAAGCGGATAGTATTAGTCAGGAGTTAAATCACCGATTGTCTTCCGGGGCCATCAAGTTGGAAAGATCGCGCGCGAGCGTGGCGTGTGGGTTGTGTTTAGCGGCACTTGTTAGCGCCGATTCAAAACGACCCCAGAGCGCCGGTTTTGACGACGGAGAGAGGGCCGGCTTTGCAGTGGGCGCACACGAATGCGCAGCGCTTCGATGCAGAGATGACGTAGAAATCTCTTGAAATCTTCTTCGCCGGAACTCAAAACGCGTTGTTGTACGGGGCGTCCCTCACTTCCGGAAGGGAACCAACGAGGCGGTAACGAATGTAAAGAATAGGTGCCCCATTTTGAAGGCGCGCCTTTCAATTTTCATTGGTCGAGCCTGGCTTGTCAAAAGCTCACGTGAAAACTAATCAAGTGGAACTGCTCGCCACCACAGAGCCACATGTCAAGAAATCAGCTTGACAGTACTCAGAGTGATCGCGAGCCTGTGATACGAGTTCGCACCCTCAACCGCGAATAGATCCGCCCTAACGGCGATGTTTAGTTTCCCAGTTGCTTTCTGATTGGTCTTCGCAACGAAGGTCAGTTTGCTTGGTTACGGGGTGTGAAGATAGATCTGTGCGCACCATTCGGTAGGCGTTAATCAAGCGAAGAGTGCCCGCTTTGGACGGCCAACTTCCGGGTTGCTACGCAGAGACGACGAATTAGTTTTGGGCACTGCTGAGTTAGTGGTCCGTAACCGCCTATGCGCTCAGCCTTGGATGGTTCCGCTCGGCGACAACCATTACAAGTGTAAAAACGGCCTGAATGAGCAACGCGAGTGCGATGAGAAGAATGTATCCTTCGAAGTTAGATTTGTCTATGATTCCTTTTAGTGCTTTGCCTGCAAGCCAAAACAGTGGAAGGCAGCCAATCACGCTCAAGTTCCGCAATACCGAGATTCGGCGAAACCGAAGAGCGGCTATGGTGAGCAAGGCCTGGGTCACGATTATGCCTGAAATAACTTCTCCCTCCGCGTAACCTGGATGCCTAAGCCGGAGGCCCATCGCCCCGAGCCACAGTCCACATAACATTGTGAAACTGCACAGTGAGAGAAGGAGAGGGCGAAGCGCAGGGACCGAGTGCCCCAGCCAACCCGGCACAAAACTGAGAATCTCCCGCACGTACCAGATCGTCGCTCCGAGTTGACCTGCGCGAAGTCGCGCTTGCTCCTCAAACTCCTCAAGAAGGTCGCCTGAAATGGTTTGCCTGTCGCGCTCGGGAAGCACGAACAGCAAAATCTTTTCTAACCATCGAGGCGGTTGATTGCCACTCATGCGAACATCTCCAGAGGCCATTTCTTGCCTCGCCACATGTCTTCTAAAGTCGTTCGCGCTTCCGTCAATGCAGAAGCAGCACTGGCGGTCAACTGGTAGTAACGTCTTGCGCGTCCACCTCGTGCCGGACCGCCTTCAGCAAGGCGGGAAGAGAGAAGACCTTTAGCTTCGAGGCGGTCTAGCGTGGCATACACCGCTCCCGCGGATACACTCTGACGCTGCTTCAAAGCCGATTGTGCCTCGCGAAGGACAGATCGACCGTAGGCTTCGTGGCCAAGACCGAGGACTGTAAGCAACACAATCTGTTCGAAGGTTCCAAGCAACTCTGCCATATCTACAATGTAGGCATTTAGCGCTTGGTTGTCAATACCCTTCCATGCATGGCGCAACGGCCCCATGTTTACTTTTCGACTTCCTCCCTGAGTGGTCTCCTATTGTGTCGATGGGTGCGTTCCTTTCCTTGGGCCCGGTTTCGGTTCTTTCGCCGTCGCGGCGATCTCATCGGCACGTAGCTTTGCGATCCGGCTGATGAGCTTTACCGGAACCGGCTTGGTGAGTGGGAAATGGACTGTTCCCTTTCGCAGGTCATAGCCCCTGAGATCTTCTTCCAGCGCGGAAAAGAAAGTTCCCGACGCGGCAAACAGCGAATAGTGCTCCTTGAAAGCGGCGAAATACAGCATCGACTTTCCATGGAGCTTGTATCCGGGCATACGATACCCGATGCCCTCCAGTGCCTCCGGAACGGCTCTCCTGATCGCGTTGCGCACCTGTTCGAGCTTTGGCCGTACGGTCTCGGGCTGCGCAGCAATGTACTCGTCAACTGATTTTGGAATGTCCTTTTTCATAACGCTCAATCGATGTTTCACCATGCGCTTTTCACCGATATCCATCTTGCACCGAATTTGTAGATGTGTGCTCGCTGCATTCCGGGCCTTCCGCCATCTGGAAACGTGGTTCCTGTTCGCGGAGAACATAGATTCGAGAATGACTCCCATAGGCACTATGGCGGGTCTTACGATGTCGCCCTTCCAAATCGGTTTCTAAACAAATCCGGACCACAGCGGATCTACTCGAACCGCGATCCGAGTTGTCGTGGTCGGCACTCATTAGAATCTAAGTAACCTGACCTTCAACATGGAAATCTTAGGGCTGGGAAGCCCAGGTACAAAGAGTTCATCCCCGTTCAGTCGCCGGCCGGAGACCCATGTGCCGTTGTGATAACCTCCTTCATCCCTCGACAAAACGCTGACCCGCGATGGCCCCGGCGAGTCGGGCTCGAACATCGGGTCTCCATTCGCGCCGATGAATAGAAATTCGTTCGGAGCGGTGTTGATCACGAGGGCAAATGGGCGCTTGTCGTTCGGCATAGAGCGGGAGTCGAGGGAAACTGCTCCCGGGAGTTCCGCCGCGTGCGTCGAATTCTGGCCGGGTTGGCTGGATGGAGGTACTCGGGGCCGGGACAATATGATCTTGTATCCACCCACTGAGACGGGTTGCGGTTTTTCGCCGTCGAGCACGAGCAGGCTCCGGACCTTTCCTGCTGCCTGCCAGTCAGCCAGTTGCGGCAGGAAGCCGGACAGAAGTTTGTACGCCTGCGCCGTCTGACCGTCGGGATTCAGGTCCTCTACGCCAAACGGAGACCAGCCCAGCGCCGCATCGTTGCCAAGCGCCCAGAACAGATTGGCAACTTGGTCGCGGGCTTCCGGGATAAATTACGTTTACGGCATCAGTGGTGGATCAATCCAGACGATGGGGGCTGTTGAAAGCACAACGGGAGTATGGGACGGCGCAATGCCGACCTCCCTGGCTACCGATGGTCTCAGCATGCATTCGTTCATGTGGGACTCACTCTTCATGATGGCCGTTCCGCCGGCTCAACGGGCCTTGATTGTCGACGAAGTGAAGACCGGAAGTACCAAAAACATCTATGACGGTCTTAACCCAGACCAGCACGCGATTTTAGACGAGTTCCTGAACGCTGCTTTGCCAGCAGAGCAATGGAAGACACGGGGACCTTCTACTTTCCGCTTCCCTTTTACACCGCCGGAGGGCTGGCGGCCCTTGATCCGACCTATGAAGACGATTTCTGGTCGAAGCCCGGCTATGAGGGTGCAAACCCACCGCGCTTTCTAACGGCAGCGAAGGTCGACGGCTTCGCCACGATCACCGGCATCAATCGCGATGCCCAGAATGTGCCGACTAGCGTCACTTTCGAGCCCGCAACAGTCCCCAAGATGGGCTCGATGGGCAGCGATGGGCTGCAATTCTATGTTTACGCGGCTGATGAAAAGACTCGCACCATGGGCGCGTCCGGCGGCAGCCTCAACGGTGACCTGAAGGGTGCGACTCTCACGCTCAAAGGGCCGAATGATCCGGCGATGCTCAAGGCTTTGACTGTAGGGGGCAAGATCCGGATCAACAATCGCTTTCTCCTGGCCTTGTGTTTTTATCCGCGTCATGACGTCGTGACCAACGGCAATCCAGCCTACAAGCAGTATCTAAATGCTGACGGTACGGCAAAGTATCCGCAGCGTTCAGTTCCAGGGTGGAAGTTGAACTCTCTTTCCACTCAAGGCAGCACGCTGGAGACCGGAAACATCAAGTTCAAGACGATCATTATGGAGAACCTGTTGGATAATCGCTCGTTTCCGTATACAGCATCCTTCTACCATTCTCAGATCGTGAAGGCGATTGGGCCCGCCCGGGCAGATCAGATGGTTCGGATCTACTACAACGACAATGCGAATCACGGCGATCTTTTCGAAATCAAAGGAGACGACAACAGCTTCACGGTCGGCTTCGGCGGCATCTGGCTCCAAGCACTCGTCGATTTGACTAGCTGGGTCGAGAAGGGAACGCCTCCGTTTCCCTCGACGCGGTACTCAGTCGATGACCACAATCAAGTCAGCGTACCAGCGAAGGCGGCTGAGCGCGGCGGCATCCAACCAGTTGTCACGCTCACGGTCAACGGTACGGATCATGCATCTGTGGGCGTCAACGAAGCAGTAACTCTCACCGGCAAGATCGAGGCACCGCCGAATACGGGAAAGGTTGTGCAATACGACTGGTATCTGGGCGGCAGTCCGGTGAAGTACGAAGCGCCCACTGTGCTTCCGACGCCGCAGTCGGTCGTTAACGTCACCCGCACCGTAAGTTTCCCGAAGCCCGGAGTCTATGAGCTGACGTTGCGCGCGGCTGCGCAACGCGACGGTGTTTCCGACTTCTGGACGAACATGCAGAATCTCGCACGCGTCCAGATCCTAGTGCAGTGATGTTAAGCAGGGCCGTTGCTGTGGAAAGGTCACCAAATGGAAGTATCGTCCTATCTGTGGCCGACAGCCAGCTTTGATTTCGCAGTCCACAGGGCAGGCAATCTGAACTGGGCCGTCGAATCATACATCGCCGGTGACCGCGTAGCGTTTACTTTCCGAGTTGGTGCCTGGATCGTCGGAATTCGGACAGTGGCCGGCAAGAGGCCATCAGCTTGCCATCTGTATCTAAGGCACTCCGTTAGAATCAAAAGCTAATTTAGTATTCGAGTGAATGTTCCCCGAGCGACTCCGGAGTTCTTGAGATACTTGTATAGCCCAATACGGATGGGCGCTAGGCAGCAAACGGATTGCGGATAGTAAGCCCTTCGATCACATGGCCGTCCTGCATATCTTCCGAATACAGCGTTAGAACTAAGCCGCTGCGCGGCGGACGCGGTTGCGTGGTGGTTTGAAGCAGGTGTAGCGGCTCTGTCGTAGTGTCGGTGGTCACAGAGAGGAGTTCTGTGACCCCACTACGTCAACGGATGCTGGACGAGCTTCAGCGCCGGAACTACACGCCAGACACGATTCGCGGTTACATTCACGCCATCAAAGACTTTGCCGGATACTTTGGCAAGTCTCCCGAAGTGATGGGTGCCGACGAAGTACGCGAGTTTCAGCTATACATGATCCGCGAGAAAAAGCTAGCGCTCAGTACGGTTGCGCTTCGCATGGGCGCGCTGCGTTTCTTGTACAAGAAGACCTTGCGGCGGCGCGACATCGATATCGACGACCTGCCCCTCGTAAGAGCGCCCAAGAAGCTTCCCGTGGTGTTGAGCCAAGAGGAGGTCGTCCGGCTCATCGAAGCTGCTCTGAATCTGCGGCACCGCACGATTCTCATGTTGCTCTATGCGACCGGACTGAGGAGAGCCGAAGCCGTCCACCTGAAGATTAGCGACATCGATACGGCGCTCATGCTGATCCATGTGCATCAGGGAAAGGGCTCGCGCGACCGCGATCTGCCCCTCACACCGAAGTTGCTCGAGGCTTTGCGCGAGTATTGGCGGTGGTGTAAGAACAAGCCTCGTACGTATCTGTTCCCGAGCCGTGTGGAACCGATTCAGCCAGAACGCCCCCTCTCCGATAAGGTCGTGTGGAATGCCTGCCATGAAGCCGCGCTACGAGCAGGGCTCACGAAGCGGATTGGACCGCATACCTTACGACATAGTTTCGCGACGCACCTACTGGAGGCCGGAACGGACCTGCGCACGATTCAGCTATTGCTCGGGCATCAGCGCCTGAAAGATACGGCGATCTATCTGCACGTGTCCCGCCGGCATTTGCAGGCGGCCATTAATCCGCTGGATCAGATCTCGATCCGAGACTTTTACAAGGACGATGGGCTTTCTAACGACGATTGATGACACGCCCACCCTGGGAGGTGGCCGATGTCATTCAGCGGGGCGGCAGTCGATTTCTAGATCGCTATCGAAAGTCTTTGACCTGGCAGCAGGTCAAGGTCTTCAACGCCATCACGCGCTGCCGTACAGCGGCGCTTGGTGGCCATCTCGATCAGTGCGATCGCTGCCAGCATCGGACCATCTCATATAACTCTTGCCGCAACCGCCATTGTCCGAAATGTCAGGCCAATGCACGCGATAAGTGGCTTCGAGCTCGACAACAGGAGCTTCTACCCGTCACTTACTATCACGTCGTCTTCAGCGTGCCGCATCGACTTGTTCCACTCATCTGGCAGAACAAGCGAGTGTTGTTCGCTCTCCTGTTCGAGGTCACGGCCGCTACGCTACTCGAAGTAGCCGCCAACCCAAAGCGCCTCGGTGCGCTCATCGGATTCTTAAGCGTTTTGCACACTTGGGGCCAGACACTGCAACCCCATCCACATATCCATTGTGTGGTGCCAGGCGGAGGGCTATCGCCAGATCATAGTCGCTGGATTCAGTCGCGGCAAAGTTTTTTCCTGCCCGTGCGAGTGCTCAGCCGCGTATTTCGAGGTAAGTTCATAGCCGGGTTGAAGCGGCTCTTTCGCAAGAACAAGCTTCAGTTCTTTGGAGCTTGCCAGCAGTTATCAGACGCAAAGGCATTCAACGCTTTCCTGCGCCAACTTTTTCGCGAGGACTGGGTCATCTACGCCAAGCCACCATTTGGCGGACCGGAGCATGTTTTGCATTACCTGGCCCGCTACACGCATCGCGTCGCGATTTCCAATCACCGGCTACTCAATGTCACCGATCACGAAGTGACCTTCCGCTGGAAGGACTACGCGCACCACAGCAAGTCGCGCGCGATGACACTCACGCATGAAGAGTTCTTGCGCCGCTTCTTCCAACATGTCTTGCCGACCGGCTTTCCGCGTATTCGCTATTTCGGCTTTCTCGCCAATCGTCGTCGCAGTCTGCTTCTGCCGCTATGCCGTAACCTGCTCGAAGCACTGCCTTCACTTGCTGATACAGATACTTCAGTTACTTCCGTCCACTGCTGTCCACGCTGTCAAGCGCCGATGCGGATCATCGAACGATTGACTGCTTTTCAACTTCAATGCGAGGTCTACCAATTCGTTGCTGCCCTTGATAGCTCGTAACGATACTGCACTTTCATCGCTTCGGCGTGCTCTCTGGCGGGCCTCGCTTGACGTGTGTTCACCCACCACATCCGGCGCTTCCGAGCATCTTCGAGTACCTCTTTCTGCTTCCTGGTTACCCTGCAGCCGTGACTACTCCAACAGCCAACGACAAAATTCCCCGCGCATTCTGCCGTCAACCAGCGTTGTCCGGATCATAGCGACAATTCAAAATCCATAACTCGTAGTTGCCAAATCGCCGCGCAGCCGCTTCCTTCTTACGACTCGGTCCGAAGCGGCCCGGCCCAACCATCTCACCGCTTGCTCGGCTTTTACCTGCCGGGCCGCTTCCGATAGAGATCTGTCGTGCTGCAGCGCGCCTCTAGCGCCGCGGCGATTATGAGGGAATCGAAAATGCGATATTCATATCGCTCCGCGATCCGAACTGCCGCTTCATGCGTTTCGATGGTGATAGGCATGGGCAAGGGGCATAGAACGCGGACGGCGGCCACCGCCTTCAGGATTTCCTTCCAACTCATCGCGAGTTTGCGCCTGGCCACCGCTACCAGTTCATTGAGCGTCTGCACCCCAACCACACCGCCTTTCGCAAGTAGTATTCTGGCTGTCTCGCTGCGAGGATCGCCCTCGCGAAACGCATAGACGAGCACATTTGTATCGAAGAATGCCTTACCGCTCATTCGCTTCTTTGCGGTCAAATTTGAAGCCGGGAGGGAAAGGTCGCGCTAGCTGGCGTATTGTATCGAGTGCCTTTTCCCGGCTCCGATCGCGAGCCACTTTGAAATCGCGCTTGCCGGCAACCCTGATCTCGATCTCATCGCCCTCTTTGAGGCCAAGCGCTTCAACGACGGTGGCGGGCAGGCGAACCGCCAAGCTGTTTCCCCACTTTGAGACTTGCATGGATATACCTGATGACATTGTATATCCTATAGTCCTTCCCATGGGCCGCTCAGAAATACTCCATCAACTCCCGAATCCCCTCCACGCGCAAAAGCCGGGGATGCCTGTCAGGCACCGTCTCGTATTCCAGAGACCAGGTGCGCGGGTGAGGCACGTACACGGCATTTAACCCGGCAGCGAGCGCCGGATTTATATCCGACTTCGGCGAGTTCCCGATCATCCAGGTTCGTTCCAGCTCAAATCGCCGTTCGCGCGCCAGCTCGCGATAGGCCGGTTCATTCTTTTCCTTAACCACCGCGGCATGGCAGAAATGGCAGACCAGGCCGGAGCGGTCGATCTTCAGCCGTTGCTCCTCCGGGTCCCCTTTGGTGAACAGAGTAAGCTCGTGTTTTGCCGACAACTCCGCGATCGTCTCCGCAACACCCTCGATCAACTCGATCGGCTTCTCAAGTATGGCGTGCGCGAAATCCCGAACCACGGCCAGATCCGCTTCCGCGATATCCCGCTCTGCCAGGCGTTGAAAACAGGCCGCCAGATTACGCCCAAAGTTGCGCGATCCATAGCCGTTGATTTTTGCGTTCACAATTTCAATTTCATCGAGAACCGCCCGAACCTCCACCGGCGACATGGATGAATGAGCCAGATATCCGCAGAACTGCTGAAACGCGTCTTCGAAGTAGATGTTGTTTTCCCAAAGCGTGTCATCCGCATCGAAGATAAGGTGTTGGCGGCGCAATCTTCCGTCTCTATGAAGAAACTGCTTTCGGGTGTCCATTCAGAGGAGCCACGCGCTTTGCCTGCGCGATTCTCTCCTGTTGGATCAGGTATTCGGGAAGTATCCGGATGAGATACTCCAACCGCTCCACCTCCGACCGCAGCGAGAGCACAGTCTGCCGTTTGTCTAAATCAGAAATGAGCTGGGCAAGCTGGAAACTGATCCGGACCAGGTCGAATTTTGGCTCTTCCGTTTCACCCGGGTTTTCGATCTCCACCAAGCGGCGATACGCCGCGATGGCCTTGTTGTGAAGCTCCGACGGGACCTCGCTCGCATCCTCATCATTGAAAAACTCGACTTCAGCTCGTAGATACGACTTCTCTTCATCGAGAGATGCAATTTGGAACCGCCGCTGGCCCACGGCGATCAGATCCAGGCGGCCATCCGGATCGCGCCGCAGAATGCGCTCCACGCGAGCGGTACAGCCGATATTGACAATGCCGCCTCCTTTGGCGAGCACGACCCCAAATTCGGTTCCGGCTGAAACCACATCGCCCATCATCTCCTTGTAGCGCTCCTCAAAGATGTGTAGCGGCAAGGGCATGGTGGGCAGCAGCACGAGCGAGAGCGGAAACAGCGGTAGAAGCTCTGTGCTCATGTTTTCATTATCCGTTCCTCTGTCTTCGCCGGGCCGATGAGCGGCGATATACTGGTGATCGGCTCCGTGACCTTGAAGCTGAAGCGCACGCCGGCTCTTTACCTTGTGGGCTTTATGGCGAGCGGAAAGACAACTATTGGACGCGCCGTTGCCGACGAGCTGGGCTGGCCGTTCACCGATATCGATACCGAGATCGAAGCGCGGCAAGGCAAGAGGATTGCCGAAATCTTCCTGAATGAAGGCGAGGCGGTCTTTCGCGACATGGAGACCGAGGCGATCCGCGCGCACGTTGCGCAGATTGAAGCTGGGAATCCATGCGTCGTCGCACTCGGCGGAGGCGCTTTTGTGCAGCCTAGAAACTGGGAGTTGATTCAGAACAACGGGATTGCTGTGTGGCTCGATTGCGCCCTGGAAACGGTTCGCAAGCGTCTGGGAGAGGACACAGACTCCATCCGTCCGCTTGCGGCAGACAAGGGCGGCCTCCAAAAGCTGTACGAGGACAGGCGTCCGCTGTATGCGCGTGCCGACTTCCGTATTGATGTCGATACCGCGGAGTTGCCTCAGATTGTCCAAAAGATTCTGCGTCTCCCAATCTTTTGAAGAGCGGTGAAGACCATTCGTAGCGGATTGCGCCGCGACGCCCTGGCGATTCTAAAAGCCGCTTTGAGCGCCGCCGATGCAGGCAACGCTGTCCGGCGGCACTTATCCTCATCGGGCGCGCACCTGCGAGCTGGTGCTCTGCGGCTCGCGCTTAACCACTTCGATCGCGTGTTTCTCATAGGAGCGGGAAAAGCCGCCGTCCAGATGGCCGGTGCCGCAATCCAGGTGCTGCCGCGTGCGCCAGAGGCCGGTATCGTAGTGACCAAGTACGGCCATGCCACTCGTAGTCTCCGCCGTGTTTCCGTGATCGAAGCTGGCCATCCCATTCCCGACGAGCGTGGTCTGGCAGCTTCCCACCAGATACGTGCGCTGCTGAAAGAACTGAATGCGCGCGATCTGCTTCTGGTCCTGATTTCGGGCGGCGCTTCCGCGCTGCTACCGGCACCGGCCGAACCAGTCACGCTCGCCTCAAAACAGCACACGACGGATCTCCTCTTGCGCGCGGGTGCCGATATCGCTGAACTGAATTCGGTCCGGAAGCATCTTTCGGCCTTGAAGGGCGGCCGGCTGGCCGCGCTCGCTTACCCGGCAACAATTGCCAGCCTCTTGCTCTCGGACGTGATCGGCGATCCGATCGATATCATTGGCTCCGGCCCAACCGCGCCCGATCCGACGACCTTCTCCGATGCTCTCGCGGTGCTTGAGAAATACGAATTGACCGGCGGGGTCCCTGAGACCGTTCGCGAGCACTTGCAGCAGGGCGCAGCCGGTAATTTGCCGGAAACGCCAAAGCCCGGCGATCCGCTGTTTCAGAACGTGCACAACATCATAGTCGGCAGCAACCGCCTGGCGCTCGAAGCAGCGGCGCAGAAAGCCAAGTCGCTGGGATATCGCACGCTGATTCTTTCCAGCACCATGCAGGGTGAAACGCGCGAAGTGGCGCGCGTACACGCGCAGATTTTGCGGGAGGTCCATTTATCGGGCCATCCGGCGCGCCGTCCCGCCTGTATCCTGTCGGGCGGTGAAACTACAGTTACCGTCAGAGGCCCTGGAACAGGCGGCCGGAATCAGGAGTTCGCGCTTGCCGCAGCCATTGAAATCTCCGGATTGAGCGACTCGCTGGTTTTGAGCGCGGGAACCGATGGAACCGATGGGCCGACCGATGCCGCGGGCGCAATCGCAACCGGTGAGACACTGAGCCGTGCCGCCGCACTCGGACTGGATGCTCGAAAGCATCTACGTGCGAATGACTCCTATCCGTTTTTCGATGCTCTTGGCGACCTGATCCGCACCGGGCCAACCCGCACAAACGTAATGGACATTCACCTGCTGCTAGCCGGTTGAGTAGCCGGCACGGTGGCGCAGGTCATCGTTCTTTGTGGCCTGCGTCTTCTGTGGCCTGTTTCATTTAGCTGTCCTTTGCAACAATAGCGAAGGATCGGACCCAGCGATAAGCACACAATGCTCGCGCCAGATTTTGACCAGATCGTCGAACGGGCATTACGCAACATTCCCGCGCGATTCCGGAGCCGGATGAATAACGTAGCGATCGTAGTCGAGGAGGAGCCCGCGCCGGCCCAACTTAAGGCGCGAGCAGTCTCGCCCGGCAGCACACTTCTCGGTCTATATGAAGGGCGTCCCCTGATACATCGCAGCGTTTTTGAGCCCTTTAATCTGCCCGACCGGATCACCATATTTCAACGCCCTCACGAGCGAATAGCACGCAGCCGCGAGGACCTGGAACGCTTAGTCGAGGAAACGCTCTGGCACGAAGTAGCGCACCATTTTGGGCTGAATGAACGCGAGGTTAGGGCCGCGGAGCGGTTGAGAAGAATGCGGCGGCTCCGGCCGCAGTAAAGCTGGACACCCCGGGTTTCGAGACGAGTTGTTTGGTGCTCCCGGCATAGTAAACCCTTCGCGACCACACGCGATTATCTGAAAAGAAGAGATCCGTCCAATCGCTGTTTACAGCAGAACGATCGAGCCCCGAAGGCGAATTCGCTCCGGATTGTCGACGAGATGAACGAGCGATATCGCATGTCCTCCCCGCCGGATTACCGGCCGTAACGTTCTTTGCTGATAGCGGTTTACCAGGTCATGTTCCTGGATACATTAGTCAGGTCCGCGTCCTAGCCGGACCATTTTCATCTGGCAAGATTCCGGCCAGAGTCGATGCATGTTTAGCCTGCATCGGGTTGTCGTCCTGCCCCTATTGTTTGTTTTTGGCTCCTCCGCAACGTGTTTCGCGGAACCAGCATCGCTGACGATCTATATTCACGATGATGCTGTCCTGAATTCGAGAGATCTTACGAAAACGATCTCCGAACTCGAGCGCATCCTTCGGTCCGCCGGCGTCGAGCCCAACCTGTGCGTTTGCCGCAAGGGCAGCGAAGCCCGCTGCACACCCGGTTTGGCAGGCAGCAAGCTTCTCGACGTTCGGATCCTGCCGGCTTCGGCCCGGCGCACGCACAATGTTGGGCGGCCTCCTCTCGGGCATTCCATTGTGGATGAACGAGGGGGCGTGTATGCCGTTCTCTTCCTTGACACGATTAGGCGGGAGGCATCCGCGGCAGACGTCCCGTTGACGATCGTGCTGGCGTACGCCGCCGCGCACGAGATTGGTCACCTGCTTCTTGGAGCTAGTGCGCACTCACGCCAGGGGCTCATGAAGGCAAACTGGGAACGCAGCGATCTAATCGCAATGTACCAGAGAACGTTGCGTTTCAATGAAGAGCAGTGCCGCCGAATCGCGGAGCGCTGCAAGCCCAATTTGGAAACCAAAAACCGCTGATTGGCACCCGAGGCGGGCAGAGATGTTTGGCTATTTGACTTGCACGGTCCAAATGTCGTGTCTGCGTTGTTGTAAGTTGATTAACATTCTATCGGCACCGACGGTTAAGTCCGACATCCACTGGATCTGAGGAAGCGACGCGCCATCTCTCCCCATGGCGTTATGAAAGTGCTCATAGGCAACTGGGTCGCCTACGGGGCGTTTTGTCGCCGGGTGTAAACGCTGCGACCAGATACAAAGATAGCCGTCCCGGTCTGACGTGAAATACACGGTGTTGCCGTCCGGCGAAAACTGAGGCTTGTCATCGCTGAATTTCCCGTCCGTTATCTCGATCCAATCTGAAACTGGCACAGCGCGGCCGCCCCGGTAAGGGGCAATCATCAGCTGAGACTTCGTCAAGGTAAGCAATCGCTTAAAGACGATCCAGCGATCATCGGGAGAGAAAAACGGATGATAGACGCGGTGCTCGTCGTCGTAGAGGAGCTCTTGTTCTTTACGAGATCGGAGATCGAAAGCTACGATTCTGTCCCATTTCTTGCCTGGAGTGTCACCGTTATACTTCTGCATCAACACGAGCGAACTGTCCGCATTAAACCCGCGCGCCTGGCAGTTAGCGCAAAGCTGTTCCGGCCGCCCTCCATCGGATGGAATCAGAAAAGATGGACAGTCCGGCCGCGGGTCGTCGTCACACCAGGGGTTGAAGATGACTTTCGATCCATCACGGGAAAGAGAGGCGGAACCATTTCGCGGGTCTCGAGTGCTCTCGTGAAGGACACGCTCGTTACCGCTTAGAAGATCTCGGACCGTGAGCCGGCTCTTCTTTCCCGTTTCGGCCTCGATGTATGCCAAAGTATGGCCGTCGGCGGATACGGAAGGCGAATAGTATAGTGCGTTCTCACGCAGCGGCAGTTCGGCCAATGGGCCGCGCTGGCGTCCAGAAGCATCGGTCGGCAACTGAAAAATCTGCTCAGTGAGGGAGGTGAGGGTGTAGAGCAGTTGGCCATCGTCTGACATCGAGGCAGGCCCGGTCGTGAAGTGATACGCGAGACTTGTGTCGGCAATGATGTTTTCGCCCGAGGCCAGTAGCCGGTTTCCAGATGGCTCACCACGATCATCAACGCGGACCGCGTACAAGCGCCAGACATCCTGATCCTGCACCGACCAAATAATCAAGCTGTTGTGGCCGTCGCGTCGCATCCATCCCTGAAGCCAGGGGAGAACGTTCTTTGGTTGCCCAAGATTGGGGATCGCGAGTTCCCGGACTGTATGGGTGACCAGATCGGCTATACACCACCGGTTCAGCGAGAGCGGTTCTCCTTTCAGGCGTCCGAGGAACACGAAGGCCTTGGCACTGGCAGCCCAAAGCGGTAGAGAGTCCAACTGGTAATCGCGGTTGGCAAACGGCAGCTTTGTCACTTCGCCTGTCGTAACGGAGGCGATGAACACTTCGCCGTCTGCGACGCCCAAGATCATCTGCCCATCGGACGAGAAGCGGCCCCATGTCGCTGAGGGAAGAACGAGTTTCGGCTCGCCGGGAAACACGGAACGAACCGAAACACCGCCGCTTTCCTGTCACGAGACACCAGGATGTAAGTGCCGTCACGGGATAAGTCGACGGCGAAATCTCTCACCGGGCCTGAGGTGACCTGCATGGATTTTTCTGCAGCCGTCTGCTGCACCCAGACGTGCGGCAGGTCTCCTCCGACGATCGACAGATAAGCAAGCATTTGGCCATCGCGGGAGATGGAGGGGAAGAAGGCGTCGCGTACGACCACGCGCGGCGGCTTGTCGTCCCGGCGTTCGGACGTCCTGAAGCAACAGTATGGCAGCTACGATAACGAGCGCGATTACCCCCAAGCCAACTGCATATGTGACCCGCCGGCTGTTATGGTTCTTCGTTTCGCCGGGTTCGGGGAGCGTTGGTTGCACGTTCGATGGTGCGTCTACCTGCTCAACGTGCGCCACAAACCGGTAACCTCGCCGGGGAACAGTTTCTATGTATCTTGGCCGGGTAACATCGTCATTTAGTGTTTCCCTAAGCCGATTGACGGCCTTGTTCAAGGACTGGTCAAAATCAACAAACGTCCCGTCCTCCCAGATTGTTCTGCTTCAGTTCGTCACGCGTAACGATTTCCCCGGGATCTTTAACGAGGCAAGCGAGAAGACGAAACGGCTGCTCCTGCAGGCGGACCAGAGTGCCGTGTTTGCGTAACTCCATCCGCAAGTCGTCCAGCTCATATGGTCCGAACCGGATTTTCATGTGTTTACCACGCTTGCGGTTTAGGGTAGCGCAACGGCGATCAGAGGAGTAGCTCTACCAGTCAAGCTCCGGCGATAAACGGGTTTGTGCGAGATTGCCGCTTCCGATCCAGAATCACGAAGCCGATTGCGACGTGGCGTCGTAAAGTTCTTCGGACGGACCTCGCGGCCGATATACGGCATTCCCGTAGTAATCATCTAAAGTGATCAAGCAGCATAATGTCTGCATCGGTCGATCCGACCTGAAGATATAGCACCCGTTTCCCGTCTTGGGACGCAGCAATCGCGGGGGTTTCGCTCACGACAGGGTTGGGAAGCCCGCTTATCTCGGTTATCCGGCCGTCCGACAGGCTGAGACTCTTCAACTGAACGCGCGGACTGACGGAAGGCGAGAACTCCAGGAAGTAAATCATCCGTGGGCTTAGTGCCCACCAGCCCCATTCCTGCAGCGACCCCAAGACAGTTTCCTCTTTGCCGTTTGGAGTAGATGGAAGAGTCCTCCTCCATAAGCCTTTTTTCCCCCGACCTTTCGCGTAGTACAAATACCTTCCGTCCGCAGATTCGAAGCCGCGGAAGCCGCCACCCTGAGTAACTTGGACTGCTGGTTGTGAGGCGGTCTCTTCGCTCCGTGCAGAAGTTCTCCAGATCTGAAAGTCGCCGCTTCTATTGGATCCGAAATAGATAAACTTTCCGTCACGAGACCAAGAAGGAGCGCAATTCTCACCAAACCGTGTGAGTTGTCCCGGTATTCCGCCGTCGACACCAATCACATAAATCTGGCAATTGGAATCAAACGCAACTTTCGATCCGTCGGGTGACCAGCTGGGTGCACCCACCATCGGGCCGCCGAAGTGCGTTAACTGCACGGACGAATGGCCTTCCGGATCCGTAACCCAAATTTCCTGCGAGCCACTGCGGTCCGACATGAAGGCCACTCTGCCGCCGTCTGGCGAGAAAGCGGGATCGAGGTCTATACGGTTGGACGGGTCCAGCAGTTTTGCGTGGTCAGTACTTACGGGAGTCTCTGCGGTAACGTTCAATTCCCATATATTCGTGTTCCGCCGGGAAAGGACATACGCCAACCGATCCCCTTGCCGTGAAATAGTGGGCGAGACGGCTACTTGCTCCGCTGACGTCAGTGCTACGGGCGGCTCGTTTTCGTTCTCATAACGCCAAAGACTCCATCCGCTATCTCGTCGAATGCCGGACACAACGATTGCCTTGCCCGGCCCTGCCCAGGCGAGTCCTTCTGGCCAAATCAGTCCAAGTGGCCAGCACCGGGGCGTCCCGTTCGAAGATAGGTCCACGAAGCAGACGAGATTGTCAGAACTCGTGGCGCGTATAAAAGCTAACCTCTTTCCATCGTTCGAAATCGTCGGCCATGCATCACCCTCGACGTCCGGAGGCGGCGACGTGAACGGATGGCGAGCGCCGGTTTCCACAGAGACTTCAACCAGAGGGGAGGATTGAGATCCCTCGAATAATCGCGATACGAGAAGTCGCTGGCCGTCTGGCAGCCAAGCGATTCCCTGAAGCTTACCTTCGTAGGCTGTAACCCGGCGTTCGTGACCACCTAATGCGGAAACAATGTAAATGCCCGAAAAACCCGGCCGATCCCAGTAATAGGCGACGAATTGCCCGTCAGGCGACCAGGCTGGAAACTCGTCAGTACCAGGGTGATTGGTCAGTCGGAGTTCCGTCTGCGCTCCTATCAGTTTTGTATAAATATTGGCTTGACCGGTCTGCCCTTTTAACCAGCTAGAGGGCTCAAGTTGGCCACGTACATACGCGATCTGTTTACCGTCGGGCGAGAATGACGGCATCGTTTCACCTCCCGGGTAGCTCGTGAAGTGCGAGAGGTGAGGCTGCTGTACAACGTGGCGGTGAGCTTTATCAACGTGCCATACCGCCATTGCTGCCATCGTCGCCAAAGCTGCAGCCGCGAGTAACGGCAACGACCAGGTGAGTCCGGTCTTTTCCAAGCCTCGCCGGCGCGTTTCGGGGGCTTCCGGCAACGATGGATCGTTTACATGCTCCGCGACCGGAGCGACGAATTGGTATCCCCGCCCAGCAATTGTAGCGATGTAAATCGGTTCTTTGGGGCGATCCCGTAAGGCTTTGCGCAGCGCTAAGATGCTGTGGCAAGGCTTGACTCCTCCACTATGCTGCCCGCCCAAACCCGGGACAAAAGTTCGTTCTTGTCCACGGGCACTCCGCGGTTCTCGATCAGTAGCAACAGAACATCGAACGCTTTTCCTGAGATCGGAATCGAGTTGCCGTTCTCTGCCAGGATCCGGCGGTCCGAATCTAACGTGAACGGGCCAAAGGCATAACGAGGCATCGTTTCCAGCCGCTCAAGCTTACCTTTCAGAACTTTTCAAGCTACTTTCAGAACCTTTCATCCGCCGCACACGACTTCCGGCGGCTTGCAGTCCAGCATCGAAGTCGTGACATGCCGCAATATAGATCGACTCGTCCTTATGCACACATGTTGAAATTCGTCGATCACTGTTAGTCCTCTTTCATCGCGCGCCGGGACGGTAATGATGCTTTACTTATTCTTGCCTAACCCGCTGAAGACCGTCGTTCTATCGGGTTGCAGGGGGCGGCCCAGTGAAGCGTGATAATTTGGCGGGTGCCTTCGTGGCCAATGTGAATTTGCCACGCTAGCGGATTGCATCTAGATCGTTTTTCCAGGAGGGAGAGGTTCATGGGCGAGTGGACGCGAAGAGGATTTTGGGGATCGCTTTCGGGGGCAGCGGCTGCAACGCGTTTGCCGGTCAGCAGCCGCGGTACTCCCCTGAGTCCTCCTGAAAGACGGACGGGCAGCGTGCCGATAAAAATTACGGATCTTAAGTGCGCCATCATCGGGCGGAATCCGACTATTCGAATCGTCACCGATCAGGGAATCTCCGGCTACGCTCAGGCGGAGTCCGCCAAGCCGTATCTCAAGCCGATGGTGCTGTTCTATAAACAGCTATCTGATCGGTGAGGACCCCACGAACGTCGCGAGGATCATGCTGAAGATTCGCCGCATGGGCGCGTTCAAGCCCTGGGGCGCAGCGGTCAGCGCCATCGAAATCGCGCTGTGGGACATCGCCGGACAGGCAGCCGGACTGCCGGTCCATAAGCTGCTCGGTGGAAAGATCCGGGACCGCGTCCGTGTCTACGGAAACTCCATTAACAACGTGGACATGAGAGCTCGCACCCCGCAAGATTACGCCGAGCTCTCGGCGAAGGTGAAGGAGGCTAAAGAGGGCTACACACTGGTTAAGCAGCCGGTCGCTTTTCATAATCCGGCCATGCTGACCGCCGTGCCGGACGCCTGGTACGACGAGCCGCGGACAGGACCGCCGCATTCCAATTATGGCCTCCTGACCGAACGTGGCCTAGACCATATCATCGCCTGCGTAGAAGCCTCGAAGAAGGCTCTTGGCAATGACATCGGGCTGGCGCTCGACTGCGGACCCGGCTGGACGGTCAAGGATGCAATCCGATTCGCTCGCGCGGTCGAACCGCTGGATCTGGCATGGCTCGAAGATCTGATCACAGGCGACTACACGCCGTACCCGAACGCCCAAGTGTTCAAGGAAGTGACAGACAGCACATCCACCCGGATTCACACCGGCGAGGAGATCTATCTGCGGGAAAACTTCAAGGATCTGATCGAGACACAGGCAGTGAATGTGATCGGGCCGGACCCGGAGGATGTGGGCGGAATGGCCGAGCTGAAGTGGATCGCCGAGTACGCCAATCTTCACGGCATCCTCGTGGCGCCCCACGGGATTTTCGATGGAGTGTTTGGTGTCGCGGCGGAAGTGCAGATGGGAGCGACCCTGCCACAGAACTATATCGCTTTCGAGTATCCAGTAGCTCAGCCGGAATGGTGGTATGACATCGTCCAGGGCTTGCCGGACCCGATTGTCAAGAAAGGCTTCATTGAAGTTTGGGATAAGCCGGGCCTCGGCGTCACCTTCAACGTCCGCGCAGCCAAAGCGCGCCTCAGAGAAGAGGATCGCGATTTCTTCGACTGAGGTGCGGCCCCGCAAGGTCGGGAATCATCTCCGATCGGCTCGCCCTCAAGACCATTGATCTCACGCCCCGGTGTCCGACTCCTGATCAAGTTCCAGTCCCATCATCAGCCTCCCAGTAAAACGATGCTGGTTTTGGATGGTAACGGATGGAACTGGCCGGCGTAGGCGTCCCGCAATAATCGTTCGACACCTTGGCAACGGAGGTAACTTCCGCCTCCCGTAATCTCTAGCGCCTTACTGAGGCTGCGGATCACCGCGCCTGAGTAAGGATAGTCTTGCGGACAAGAACCTCGCTGCTTTTCTGGAGCGAGGGTTGGAAGTCAAAGTTATTGGTAATCGCCACCATGCTATCGAAAGCAAGCCGCGCGATTGTGACCTCGTTGTCCAACTCGCCCAGCAGGGAGTCCCCGTGATTAGCGCCGCTTATCTGGGTGTCGCCGAATCGAGCGCCCGCATAGCGCGCGATAGCCATTGGCCGAGGCGATGATGGCATATCCCCCGAGCTGCACATTTCGGCGTGGGAAAGCCCCGCGCCTCCGAGTTCCCCGGGAACCATGGCGGAGAAGAGTTTCTCTTTTTTCAACTCCTGGCATTCACGAACCCATCATTTTCGTCGTGCTCGACAGCCCGGCTGGCAAAGCGTTCTCCCAGACGTTGGATCAGAGGTCGCCATTCGAACACCGGCCCTCCCAGTGAAAGTTCTCCGCCAACATACCATGCAGATCTATGTTATTGTGCCCAGATGCGAGAATATGTGATCGAGCGGGAGGTCCCTGGAGCGGGAGATTTCACCGAAGAGCAGATTCGGGAAACTTCGCTGAAATCATTGGAAATTCTGGCTAACTTGGGGGCGCAGATTCGCTGGCTTCGCAGCTACGTGACCGACGACAAAATCTACTGCGTCTACCTGGCTCCGGATGAGGCCCCAATACAAGAACACGCCAGAAGGCTGGGACTGCCTGCCAATCGCATCTCCGCGGTCCGGAGAATGGTCGATCCGGCGAAGTATTCCTAATCGATTTCATCGAAAGCGTACAGAGCCACCTGAGCGGTGTTCATAGCCTGGCCAGCCGTCCATGCCTGGAAGTGTTGCGGCCCGGCTAACCGCGATGCGGTTGTCTCCAGGACTTTCTGAATGGCATTTTGTTCGGCGGATTTACCTTGTGTTCCAACTGTTTGCCAGACAGCCGCAGCGGCGCCGGCCAGCTTCAATCCCCTGACGTAGCGTCCCTCATAAACCGCGCACTCCGCCATCGCGGTCAGCGCGCGGGCGATACTGCTTCGGCGGCCGACCGCCACTGAGTCCTGAAGCGACTCCAGATACAACCCGCGGGCGGCTTCGTAATCAGTGCAATCTCGCATGAGATTGCCCAAGTCGGTGAGGACGCGGGCTGCGCCAGCTCGATCGTTGAGCTGTCGAAACAGCTCCAGACTTTGTTTGTAGTGGGTTCTGGCGAGAACATAGTTTTTCTGCGCCGCTGCGACGTCTCCCAGACAGCTCATCGCCGACGCGACGCCCTCCAGATTCCCGCCAGCGCGAAAACGCAGCGCCAGTTGCTCGAAAATAGCGCCTGCGCCCTGGTGGTCGCCCCGGTCCTGGGCGATCACGCCCAAATTGCTGAGTGCGTTGTCCGCTGAAGCATCATCGCCAGCTTCCCGCCAGAGTTGGGCAGCCTCCTCGAGCATCGCTCGCGCTTCTTCAAACCGTTTGTGGCGCCGTGTGTTCATTGACAGTGCGTTTAACGAAGCGGCCATTCCCTTGCAATCCTTAAGCTCGCGAAAAATTTCGAGCGCCTCGCGATGCCACTTTTCGGAGGAGCAGGTGTTTTGTAAGCGGTATTCCAGAGTGCCGGCGCAATACGTCGCGCGCGCGCGCAAGCTGGTTCGCTCCTCGGCGCCCGGCATTCTCAGAATTGTCTCCAGCAAATCGCGGCCTTCCGTGAAGTATTCCTGGTATTCCCAAAACCACTGCAGCGCAGCGCCGAGACGGAGCGCCCAGACGGCATTCCCCGCGCTTAGCAGCGAGCGTGCGGCGGCGCGAAAATTATCGTGTTCCAAATAACTGGCGCGGAGCAAAGCTTGCTGCTGGCTGGGATGTAAAGTTCCCACGTCATCTTCGGCCAGAACTAGAAAATAGGCGGCGTGGGCGTGTTCGGTTGCGGCTAACTCTCCGCGCTCCTGCAGACGCTCGCGCGCATATTCCCGAATCGTCTCCAACATGTAGAAGCGAGGTTCAGCCTCATCGCTGCTCTGCTGCCGCAGCAGGCTCTTATCCACCAGCGACGACATCCCATCGAACAGGTCCAGTTCCAGATCCTCACGTGTATTGCAGACCGCTTCGGCGGCTTCCAACGTGCAGCCGCCTCCGAATACCGCGAGCCGCGCGAACAGCTTCCGTTCGGCGGGTTGCAACAAATCATAGCTCCAGTCTATGGTCCGGCGCAGAGTCTGTTGGCGAGCGGGCAAATCTCGTGCGCCGCTTGTGAGCAACTGCAGCCGGTTTTCGATTCGCGCCAACAGGCTGGCTGGCGGCAGGACTTTTACCCGTGCGGCCGCTAGTTCGATTGCCAATGGCAAACCGTCTAAGCGGCGGCAGATTTCGCCTATCGCCGAGGCATTTTCAGGGGTCACGCGAAAACTTGGGCGAACCGCAGCGGCGCGCTGCACGAATAGAGCTACGGAGGCGAACGCCAGGATGTCTTCGGGAGAAAGTGATGGAGCACTCGGCGGCAACGGCAAAGGAAGCACCGGGAATTCCTGCTCGCCGTAGATGCGGAGCACGAGCCTGCTTGTTACTACTACTTTGAGCCGCGCTGAGGATTCGAGCAAATCCACGACGAAAGGCACCGCGTCCATTAAATGTTCAAAGTTGTCCAGGATCACGAGCGGCGCTTCCAGTGTGGCAAGGTGCTGGCAAACCAGGCCCGTCATGTCGTGTCCGGGCGACTCCCGAACGTTCAGTGCTTTAGCGATCGCGGAAATTACGAGCTTGGGCTCAGCCAGCGGCGCCAAGTCGACAAAATATGCTCCTCCGGGAAAGTTCCCGAGGACATCCTCCACACACTGTAGAGCTAGGCGAGTCTTGCCAGTCCCGCCAGGTCCGGTTAATGTCAGTGTACGGACCGCGGGGTTAAGCAACAACTCTTTGATCGCGGCCCGTTCCTGATCTCGTCCAATGAAGACCGTCCTCTGAACCGGCAGATTGGTTTCGCGCCGAGCCGAATAGTTGTTGAACCTGGTGGCAACCAGCGTCGTCTCGACTGCACTTGCGGATGGGCGCTCCGACGGATTCTTGCGCAGCATGGCCAGGATCAATTGATCGTGTGCCGGAGTGATGGCAGGGTTCCAATGGGAAGGCTCCTCCGGATTCTGTGCAACGATGGCTTGCAGCACCTCCGGGATGGAGCTTCCACTGAACGGGCAACGACCGGTGGCCATTTCGTAGAACACCATCCCGAGCGAAAATATATCGGAGGGAGCACCCGAACTTTCACCGCGGGCCTGCTCGGGAGACATGTAACGCGGAGTGCCGAAGATCTGGCCCGGCAGAGTGACGGAGCTTTGTAACAAGCTCTTACCCCCGGGCTCCTCGCGAAGCAGCGTTGCCAGGCCGAAATCGACAATCTTTACGTAACCGTCGTCCCGGACCATGAGGTTTTCCGGTTTGATGTCGCGATGCGTGATGCCAGCGGCATGGGCGGCGCTCAACGCTCGTGCCATCTGACTGCCCAGTTCAACAAGCGAGTCGAGTAGCGGACCTTGCTTTAACATGTCGCGGAGCGTACGGCCGGACACATACTCCATTACGATGAACCGCCCGGGGTTGGCTACGCCAATGTCAAAGATGGAGACGATATTCGGATGATTAAGGGCAGAGGCCGCCCGAGCCTCCCGTTCGAAGCGAGCGACATGCCGTAGATCGCCGTCAACACGAAGAAGCTTGAGCGCGACTTTTCGGTCCAGTCGCGTATCGCTGGCGCAATACACAATTCCCATGCCGCCGGCGCCAATCTGGGCCTCAATCCTGTAAGGACCAATTTGAGATCCGGGCGCGGTGCGAGTAAGTTCGGGATCGCTCAGCGAACCGGCCGTCGGCGGGTCCAGGAAAGCGGTCCCGGTCATTCCGAGCATCCGTTCCACGAGAGCGCGCATCTCCGGATCGGCGTACCCTGGCAAGGCCGCACGCTGATCCGGCGTACAGCCCTGCGCCGCCTGGTAAAGGTCCACGACCTGACGCCATCGATCTGGCTTCATTTTCTTGCTTTCATGGACATTCGATATTACACCCCGAAGGCGATTCCCAGCGCACCTTACCTGTAGACGATCATTTGAAGTAGTGCCTGTCCCGCTCGCCCTCAACCCGCAAGTGGTTTCCGACTAGCTGGTGAGCCACTTGCCTTTGTAGTTCCATACCGTCCTGCAGCGAGTGATTGAAATGAAATTCCGCGAGAAAGTAATCCGCCACCAGATTCGTAACCGCGCCTGTAACGCAACCATGCGCTGCTGGATACTCCGGATGATTCGGTGTGGTCACAAGAGGCTTCCAGGTTGGGTCGGCCAGGAGTTCAGAATTCGCGCCTCCTGCCGGGATCGCAGCCCAAGGTCGCCAAAAGTTGTACGTGTATTTCCCGTTGAAGCATCCGAACACCGCATCGGCGTAACCCGTCCAGAGAATTGCCATCAGTCTGGCCGAGTCTAAAAGATCCAGATTGTAGTGCTGAGCCAGCCCGTTGAAGGCCTGGCGCGCGATTGGTTATTAGCTCAGATATCGGTTGGAAATTAACCACGTGCCAGCGGCATCATGCCGCGCACCGGGGAATTCATCTGCGCGCGGAGATGGTCGCGGCGCGGGGGTAGATTAGAATAGCGTATTTTCATGAGGCCGCAACCCGGGTTCAAGAAAGGCCGCCTGCTCGCGGCCACAGGCCTGGTCATCCTGTGTGCCTCACCCGCTTTTTCCGGGCAGCCCTGTGCCGGCTGCCACCCAGGAGAAGTGCACGGTTTCCGGGCGACGCCGATGGCCCATTCCATGGGACCGCCTTCACGCGGACCTTCGGGCACGTTCTACCACAGCGTCTCCGGCACTCGCTTCACCATTCGTTCATCCACCGATCACATGACCCAGCGAATGGAGCGTGACGGTCTCGCCTCCCAGTACTCGATAGCGTATTCGGTCGGCTCCGGGGCGCATGCCGTCGCTTATCTCATCCAGGTTGGCAACCACCTGTTTGAGTCGCCGTTGAGCTATTACGCAGCCTCCGGATGGGGAATCTCACCCGGGTACGAGAATTTGAAGGCTCCGGATTTCTACCGGGCTGTGCGGCCGCAATGCCTTTTTTGTCACGTCGGGGAGGCGCTTCCAATAGCCGGCACATTAAACGCGTACCGCAATCCGCCGTTTGCCGCGGAAGCGATTACCTGCGAGCGATGCCACGGACCCGCGACGGCGCACCTCCGCAATCCAGTGCCGGGATCGATCATCAATCCTGCAAAGCTCCCGCCGCGCGCCCGCGACAGTGTTTGCGAGCAGTGCCACTTGGGCGGCGAAGTGGGTATTCCGAATCCCGGCAAACAGATTACCGATTTTCACGCTGGTGAGAATCTCGAAGACGTCTACACAGTTTACGTTTATCAGTCTTCGCGGCGCCCTGCGCACCCGAACGCACTCACCATCATCAGCCAGTCGCAGCAGCTCGCGTTGAGTGAATGTGCGCGGAAGAGCGGGGATAAGCTCTGGTGCGGCGCCTGCCACGATCCGCATGCGCTGCCGAAGGATCCAGTCGCCTATTTTCGCGCCCGCTGCCTCCACTGCCACGGCACGGCGCTTTTGAAATCGCATCCCAAGCCCAACCGGAATTGTTTTGCCTGCCATATGCCGCGCCTGCCAGCCGGGCGAGGCGGGCACACCATCTTCACCGACCATCGCATCGCCATCTATACCTCGCAAGAACTGGCCGAACTGCGCGCCGCGTCCCTTTTGAACGGCAGCGCCCCGGCAACCAATGAAGATGAGCTGGTACCGTGGCACAATCCGCCGCCCCAGTTTGCGGAACGCAACTTGGGCCTTGCCTATGCACGGGTCGGTAGGCAATTGGAGTCGTTTCCGTTCATTCGCCGCGGTTATGAGCTGTTGTTTTCGGCGTCGAATGCTTTTCCGAACGATCCGGTTTTGCTGAGGGCGATGGCCCAGATTATAAGTGGGACAAAAGCAGAGGCAGATGCCGAGGCCCTATTCAACAAAGCGCTTGCCGTCGAACCCAATTCAGCTTTGGTTTATGACGACATGGCTCTTGCCGCGGAAGACGCCGGAGATAATAAGAACGCGATCAAATATCTTGAGAAGACGTTGCAGCTCGATCCTCTGCTCGTTGCTCCTTACGAGCATCTCGCCCGGCTTTATGCCGCCACTCACCAGTTAGCGCTCGCACACCAAACTTACCTACGCTTCCTTGAGGCTTTCCCCAAAAATATCGAAGCCAAGCGGGGCGTACTTCGCAGCTCCGACGGTTTCCGCACAGATAACGCCAGGCCGCAGGCCCCGCCATCACGACCATGAGGTGGGCGGGCGTTTAAAAGTACGCCATGCGCTTGATACATCCGGGTACCAAATGGTTAGTGCCTACGGCCAAACCTGTGGCCTGGGCTTCTAAAAGCGCCGTGCGAACCGAACTGGTGTCCAGATGAGGGATGCGCTCCCGAGCCGAATCGCCGGCCGCCGCCCTCATTATTCATTCCAGGCTGATCACGGGGTTTGGCGCTTGGCCCACTCGCAGCGCTTCCTGGATGAGACGCATAGCCGGAAGCGCTGAACCCACCGCGCTGCACATACCGGCTCTCGGCGTAGTGTGTCTGGGTGAAGGTCCCGTGTGTCCCGTATTTCGGCGGAGCTGCTGGACTCTCTTGGCCATAGTAAGTCCTGCCTGTACTTTGGGCGGTGCGGTAGGCTCGGTATTCGTCCCCCAGAATGGGCCGGTAGTCGTGATGCCACAGTAACTCGCGAAGAACCAGGTACTCCGGCAGCCAGGTCCAAACACTGTGACCGCTCGAGTGGTCCCAATAGCCGTACTGATTTGACCCTTGTGATTCCGGAGCGATGTAGGCAAACCCGGCCGGTTGCGGTGTGGTTTGCGCTTCTGAATCGAACAGCCCCGCGTCTTTGTGCGCGATCGCCATGCCCAGGTCGTTTTGAACGGCTCGAAATTGAGCTTCTGAGACGTTCACCCAATGTTCGTCACTCGTGGTCTCGGTTTTTTTTGAGGGTACGTCAACGAAGTGCGTGCGAACCGTGTTAATCCGTTCTCGAAAAACCTGATCCCTACCGTAACGCGAATCGTCAAGATCGGCAAGAATTTTGTCCCAAGCGTAGTAGAGCTGTCCTGAGAGACTCTGGAGTTCTGCGGCCTTCGAGGACATTGCGGTTGCATCCCTTGCCAGGTCATCGTCCGTTTCAATCAGAGTCGCGAGCTGACTTCCACTTGCCTTGCCGCTCGAGGCAGCTTCCCGCGCGGCCTCGGTCGCCTGCCACTCTGTTTTAGCCTGCTTGGGTATATCATCCAAAGCCTGAAGACGCTCATCCAGGGCGCTCTTCTTTGCCGGCCAATCGTTATCGGCGTGTTCTACGTCGCTCGTGACAGGCGTCAGGTCGAAATCGGAGACGGTCGCGTATTCGCGCCGCATCTTAGCTAAATGCGACGGCAGATCGCGACCGAACTCAAGCCAATTGCCGGCCGCTGTGACCACGGCCTGGGAATCGGCGCCCACCGTCTCCAAGAGCTGCCGTTCGTTTGTGAGCAATTGCCGCGCACGGAATTGTGACTCGGCCCGGCCCCGGCGCTCCAGTTCGGCGAGTTCAGCCTGGATCTTTTCCGCGGAATCCAGCTTTTCCCGATCGGAACGGAGCCTCGCTTTCCATTCCGGCGGCACAGAGGCGCCCTGAAACAAATCCGGCTGCTGCGAGAGATCGGCCTTGAGAGCCTCTTCGGAATCTTGAAGTTGGTGCTCGGCGGCGTGCAGGCGATCGTTCTCATGTACGATGTCCTGCCGCAGCGCACTCGGAAGTCTGCTGCAGGACGTGAGAAGCGCGAGAGCGGCAATCAGCAAACCCGGCTTCAATGGTTTCATTACGTACTCCGAAAAATCGTGATATCGCCGGGCTCGACGTTTATCCACAGCGAAGCTGCGAATGGCTCGCCCTCCGGCTTCCGAACACTCAGAAATCGGCCCGTGTTCTGCTCCTGAAACTGCCAACAATAGAAGCCGCGGCCTAGAGTATCGCCAGCCCGAAACATACCGATCTCGCGGCTGAAGCGATACAACCAGAACTTACCGTCGTAATCGAAGAAGTCCGCCGGGTTTTGCCGTTGATCCATTTGCGCGAGATCGTCTTCGCCTAACCCGAGCTCGTCAAGCGTGATTTTGCGGCCGTCGAAATTGCCGAGGACCGTTATCACGTCCTCGTTATGCACTTCGAGGTAGACGCGCCGATCGCGCCACATGCCGCTCAGTTCTATCCAGCGCCGACTGCCAGCCTCGTAGCCGTCCAGCCTGTCGATCGTGAAATCGATGTCGGAGAAATCAACCGCCGCGCCGGACACCGACACAGTATCCTGTACGCGAGCGTCAGTGATTTTGAGGTTCGCTAAATCCTCCGCGGGTTGGGCAGGCTTGCCCTTTCGGTCGAAAAACATACAGTTCAGCGGCCGGAAGCCGGAGGTAGTTCTTTCGGCAACTCAACCCTGCCGAGCCGTTCGCGCTTGAGCGCCTCCAGTTCGGCGTCTACCGTGTGTCCTTCCAGTTGAGCGAATTCGGCTTCGAGATTCGAGTCCTTGCCCGCCGCGGCAAGCTCATCGAACGCCTTCGCAGTTGCTTCTTCCTTGGCGACGGACTTCTCGAAGTTCGAAAGCACCGCGAACGCATTGTCCGCCTTACCGACCCCTGCCATCGCTTCGGAGACCTTTCTCTGAGCCATGGCTGCATTTTTGCGTGCTACCAATGTTGTGGCGGTGCGCTCGCCCTCTTCGATCTTGTGTTTCAGGTCGACCACTTGTGTCTTCAGCGACTCGCTCGCTTTTCGCGCCGATTCGACTGCAACCTGCAGCGAGGCGACCTGTTTGTCGGATTCGGCCTTCTTCGCGAGTGCCTTTTTGGCGAGTTCTTCATTGCCGGCATCGAGCGCCTGTCCGGCGCGTGCCTTCCATTCCTCCGACTGCCGGACGTACTTCTGGTACTCCGCGTCAAGGGAGTTATAGTTGCTCATCGCAGTTGCGGAAGACCGCACCACGTTGTTCAGCTCCGTTTTCATGTCCGCAACGGTTTGCCGAACGGTTGATTCGAACGTGGCGTCCTCGATGACGTCCATCCCTTTATTCGCCTCGCCTCGCGTCACCCGCCCGGCTCGGTTGAAAATGTCCAAAAAAAAGCCCATGGTTGTGCCTTTCTAGAGTCGATTTAGGCGGCCTGCAAGTCGGCGCCAATGAGATCCTTTGCGTGAACGACATCGGCGAGCAGGAAGCTGACACAGGAGAGGATATCGTCCTCGTCGTCAGGTCCCAACTCTTGTAGCTTACAGAAATTGTTCAGCGTTATGGCGACCTGTCCGTTGCCGGCGTCATAGAGCTGAAAGTGTGAGGTAGAAATGCCATTGTTGGCAGCCAGCATCTTGTACATCAGCTCTGGGGTGACCTTCGGGCGCGGCACCACCATGCAGACAAGCGATAAGAACAGGATCTCGCCTTCCAGTACAGCACGCAGCGAGATTCCGCTCTCAAGATCCTGAATTTTCAGTACGCTGCTATCTTGCTCGCTGACCGAGTAGCGCTTTCTAGCCAGCAGATCGTGAATCAATGCAACAGGAGAACTGGTCGTATCGGGCATAGATGTACATCCTTTATATACGGTTTTGCGGTTCGTTTGTTCGAAGATTGCAAAGCCTTTTTTCTAGTTTCCTGTTTGCCCGTCGTCCTGAAATATCGGCAAAGCCCAGCCGGAAGAAAGGAACTGGCGCCTGAGGCCGCGGGTATGGCGACAGGCGAGCGTACCGGAATGCGTCGCACCATTTGTTCACTCGGCCGCTATCTTCATGGCCGCGAGGCAAGGCCGACGATCAGCCCGACTTTTCTCGGTGCGATCGTGCAAATCCTTTTCGCTGATGCGGCCTTTTCAGAAGAGTTGCAAAGAATATCGCTAAGACACACTAACGGTGATCGTACGGGGAAGAGCGTGGTCCCGGGTGCGTTGTCGAGTGTAAGTTGTGGTACCGCTAGGACTAGTTTTCGGTCTCCATTGAGAGCTTTTCTCTAATCAAATCGCGTCTTTCTCCTGTACAATTGATACGCATTCTTACGCCTTCGGCGAGGACCTTACAGGAGAAAAATGAAGATCTGTTACTTTGCATTGCTCGGATTAGCGGCGACGGTTGCGGTTGCGCCAGCCGCGATGGCGGACGAATTTAGTTTCTCGTTCAGCGGAAACGGGATCAACGCTACTGGCGTGCTTACGGTTGGACAGCAGAGCACGAATTCTAGTAATCCCCCCGGCAACGAGATCATCGGTATTAGCGGAACGTTTTCGGACACAAACGTAAATGTGTCTGGTGCGATTACCGGGCTCGTCACCCCGATATCGTATGTGAATAACCCTCTGGTCTCCGGTTTTGCAACCACCTCAGGTGGCTTATCCTACGACGACCTGTTTTACCCGGCAGGAAACTCTCCGACGGTTTGCTACGAACTCGTGGATGGCGTCCCTACGCTAACCTATCCGTTTTCCGGAGGCCTGTTCGACATCTATGGCGTCGCGTTTAATATAGCCGGACCGGGAGGATACGTTGGTGAGATTTGGAGCAACGGTGACGTGGGGCACGGGCCCATCATCTACGCGGCTGGGCTTGCGAATGCGACAAGTCTCGTGGATCTTCCGAACGCCGCTCCAGGGCCGGGCGTTCCTCCGCCGGGACGGTACGGCTCCTTTAGCGCGAGTCCTGTACCGGAGCCCGGTTCGCTGTTGTTGCTCGGCGTCGGCCTGCTCGGTCTGCTTGCGATGTGCGCTGGCAAAATCAAACGGCCATCGATCCACAGGGGTGCATAGGCGTATCCATTGACATCGTGGCGGGTGCCGCAAGGTACCCGTCACAAGAGGCAATTGAGCGCCAACCAATGGACCTGCTCATCCTTTTTAGTCGAGTGCCGTCATCAGCTCGTCGGACGGGCTGACATCGTAAAGCGGTTGTGGGATCCGGGCGTCTTCGTGGACCTTGAAATGGGCGTCAATACAGCGATCCGCAAGCTGCCGTGCAGATGGATTCGCTTCCGATCAATGGCTTCGTACCGCGATCACCTGAAGATACTCCGCATCCACTCTGGTGGTTCCGTCAGTAGCCCGATTGTGACGGCGCCAAAGATCCGTCAGCTCTTCGCGAAGCTGCTGTTGCGCTGGGTCTCCGATTGATGCAAACGCGCGCGTCATCGGCCCATAGTTCGCTCGGAAGAACTCGACTACATCCGCCGGCGGAAACGGATAGCTGAGTTCGTAAAGATGGCGTGAGCATTCGAGACTCGCGATCCCGCTCCTCAGCCTTTCGCGAACGGTCGGCTCATCGCCCCACAACACTGGCGACGGCATACCCGAAGGCGCAATGTGCTTTGCGATGGCCTTAAACATCTGCCCAACGAACCCAGGACCCGTCCAGTTGGCCATTGCGATTATCCCTCCAGGCCTGCAGACGCGGGTAAGCTCGGCTGCCACCAGGTCTGGATGAGGCGCGAACATCGCGGCGATCAGGCTGATCACCACATCGAACGTGGCGTCTTCGTAAGGCAGCGCTTCCGCATCGCCTTCTTCAAACACGATTGTCAGCCCCTCCGCAGCCGCGCTTCGACGCGCTTGGGCCAGCCAGTTGGTTGCGATGTCACACCCCGTCACACGCGCCCCTGCTCTCGCCGCAATCAGCGACAGTTGTCCCGCGCCGCATCCCACATCGAGCAACTGCGCGCCCGGCTTTATCGGTAGGCGCCTATAGAACGCCTCGGCATCGCGTTCCATGTAGCGGCTGAATCGGCCATAGTCGCCTGTCATCCAGGTATTGCGTAAGCGTGTCTTTAATTCGTCCAGTCCGGTCTCTTTCTCTACAACAGTCATGGGTGTTGCCTCCTGGCTCTACTATGCGGCGAACCGAATTCTAAAACTTGCTCGATCATTCCGAATCCTTGCCGAAAACGTCCAAATCGAGCGAAGCTGGAGCCATGGACGCCCTCTCCGAGGTGCTGAAAATCGTCAAGCTCAGAGGAGCACTGTTTTTCAATGCCGAGTTTTCCGCTCCCTGGTGCCTGGCGTCGTCTCAATCAAGCCAGCTCGCTCCGCTGCTCTGCCCCGGAGCGGGCCACGTGATCATCTACCATTACCTTGCCGATGGCCGCGCATATGCGCAGTTGCCCCAAGGGAGCCGTCGCGATCTGGGCTCAGGCGACGTGGTCATCTTCCCTCACGGCGATGCGCACATACTGGGAAACGGCGCAGGCAAGCCCGTCGACTCGCTAAAAACCTTCGCTAAGAATTTGAACCAGGGACTCAAAGTTGCCCGCTATGGCGGTGGCGGGGAACTGACAAAGTTCGTGTGCGGCTATTTGGCCTGCGATCCCAGTTTGAGCGAAGTCGTACTTGCGGGGTTGCCCTCGATGTTCGTCGTCAATATCGCGAACGATTCCGCGGGACAATGGCTGGCGAATTCGATACAGTTCTCAGTGCGTGAAGCCGGAGGGCCAGGAACCGGCAGCGATGTGGTGCTCGCTAAGCTGTCTGAAGTTCTCTTCGTCGAGACGCTGCGGCGTTTCATCCAGGACCTGCCGGATGAGCAGAAGGGATGGCTCGCCGGAGCACGCGATCCCGTGATCGGCGAGGCCCTTGCGCTGCTGCATAAGAACCCATCGCACCCGTGGACCATTGCGAACCTCGCCCACCAAGTAGGCGTTTCGCGCACGCGGTTTGCCGAGCGCTTTCGTCACTTTCTGGGCGAGCCTCCCATGGCCTATCTCGCACGCTGGCGGCTTAAGCTGGCTGCGGAAATTCTTATGTCTTCAGACGCGAACGTCGGCGAGATCGCGGCCCAGGTCGGCTATGCATCGGAAGCGGCGTTCAACCGCGTATTCAAGCGGGAATTTGGATGTCCGCCTGCGCAGTTCCGCCGCTCCCGTCGTCTGCCAAATCACGTCTCGCGAACGGATTGTGACACACTGGACCCAAACTGGTGAACCTATGAACTTGCTTGCACGTACGGGCGCATTATGCGCGCTTTCTTGTTCTTTGATATTTGCGGCCGATTCCGCCGCGACCATCGGCCAGATCCATGACCGTGAGTTGTCGATCCTGGAACGGGAACTGGTTCCGCTGGCCGAGGCTATGCCTGCGAACAAATATGATTTCGCTCCGACACAGGGCGCGTTTAAGGGCGTCCGGACGTTCGGGCAACAGATGACCCACGTCGCATCCGTCATGTATAGTATTTCGGGCACGGTCCTGGGCGAAAAGCCACCTGCTGATATCGGAACAGGCGAGAACGGGCCGGATTCGCTGAAAGGGAAAGACGCGATCGTCAAATACTTGAAAGATGCGTTCGATTATAGCCACAAGGCGATGCGGTCGCTAACCGAGCAGAATTTCTTCGAAATGGTTCAGGCGTATGGAACTAAAACGCCTCGCGGACAAGTTGCCAGCGAATTAGTCTGGCACGGCTTCGATCATTACGGACAAGCGGTGGTGTACCTGCGCATGAACGATATCATCCCGCCCGCCAGCCGCTAAATGGCCTCGAAAAGGCCTGCCCTATTTCCCAAGCACTTTGTTCGCTGCCGCTGCGGCCTCGGCATCCTCCATCACCGGGTAGACTTCACATTCCAGTAAGTCTGCCCATTCGGCGACATGTTGTGCAACAGCGGTAAGGTCCCCTTCGACGAGATGCCATCCAAGAATCGACCCCGGAGCGTGCCAGCGGCCTATTGTTTTGGCTCCAGGCGGGACCGGACCACCAGCACGCAGGAATGCCTCAAGGGCAGTTCTATATTTGCCGGGAACAGTTCTCCAAACAATCATGATTTTCATAGGGCCATCCTTCCGAGAAAGTGGTTCGGAGTTTACCACACCACCAACGCATTCCGGGCGTTCGTCGACGATCCGTACACTACGGATCCGAACCGGTTCGACATTTCGGCTGATGCCGATTGGATCATTGACGGCGTTGCGGATCCGCTGCTTGCCGGTTGCCTGTATCCTGGGAGCTACCCGGGAAGTGGAGCTTCAACGGTTGTAAATCCAAAACGTTTAATCCTCAGAAAGAGGCGCGACCTGCCTGTTTTCCGATAAGCGCACATCAAAGCAACCGAGGCGAAGTACTTCCCGTAGCGTCATCCGCCCCCGCTGTCCAGAATGACCACGGACACAGTTTCCATCGTCGATCATGTGGACTGAAATCAACTATGCCTCAGTCGAGCCAGTCTCCGCGTGCGCTTCATGGACGACCTCATAGAAAACTGGATGCGGCTGAAAAGCGGACCCCTCCGGTTTGTCTACGAGTTCGCGAAATCCGGCGTCATGCGCGGCTTGAAAATGCGCCATTGATGACCATCGTGCCACGTTAGCGAAACGGAACGGAGCGTCAGGCGTGATTGCACGATGAAGTTTATGGCCTAAATAGCCGGGTTTCTTCTGCATATAAGCATTGACCTGTTTCCAAAATTCCAGGAACTCATCGTCACGTCCTGCGGGGACTTCGAAAGAATTAATCAACGTAATGGCTGCCATTTTATGTCTCCGTAGAATTCAGTTTTTCTTGACGGATCGCACCCTAGTGTCGACGAGGCGGCGGCCCGACGATGGTTGTTTCAAGTTGGCTCAAAAGCTTGGCGACTTCTTTGCCGAATTCAGGAGTATTCGCCGGGACGCGCTTAGCCAATTGATCCAGTTCCGGAAACAGGCGTTCGAATCCGGCAGGAGTACCTGCTCCAAGGAAGCGAACCGGCGATGAGGAAGTGTTTCCCTGTGCATGAGGAACACCTTTGTGAAGGAACGCAAATGTGCCCGAACTCAGATCGTGCCACTGGCCACACGTGAAAACGGAGAGAACGCCGTCGAGCACGTAAACGTATTCGTCCATATTGTGGTGGAAGTGGAGCGGGGTCATGAACCCAGGAAATTCTTCGGACTGGCCGAACCACCACTCGTTCTGCGATTTAACGCCGTCGACTAGAATTCGCATTTCTCCTAACCCTAGACTCAACCCGGCGACATCCTGGGTTCTGACGATTAATGGCTGAGTCGCGGAAGCTGTCACACTATTCATGGTTGTATGTCCTCCTAAAAAGGCGAGTCCGGATTCCCGGCTCGCTAATGCAAGTGCAATGAGATTAAGAAACGATCGGCGATTCATAATTCTTCCTCACTTTTGCGGCCCCCTGACCGAAGCCTTTGCTGGGCCTGTTCTAGTGCGCCCGCGACTAGAGTCTCCGCAGCCCAGAGAGAAACGCGCGTGGCTTCTTTCTGAGATAGGCCGCGCAAATTCGTCAACACCATTACAGACTCGATACCAACGCATAAGCAAACGGCTGAGACAAGCCGTTGAAACTGTTTTCCTCCAAGCCGTTTTCTGGCTGGTGCGAGGGCGGTGCTGATCCATTTAATCCGGTTGGTCCTCACTGGCATGAATTCCTCGGCGCCGGCGGCGTTGTGATCTAGAACGTGATCGGCAGTCAGGCGCACAATGGTTCGCGCAGCGCCCTGGTTTTCATAGACGAATCGCTGCACGGTTGCTACAAGAAGCCGGATGCGCTCTGTCAGGTCTCCTGGGAATTCAGTATTGGATACCAGAGGCTGGGCGCTTTTGATGGCAGCCTCAGCCAACAACTGCTCCTGGGACGGAAAGTACCGGTAGGCGGTGCGTCTAGAAATTTGTGCCGCTTCGGCGACGGCTGTCACAGTTGGTGTTTCGCCGCTCTGGATCAGTTCGGAGGCGGTCTTCACAAGAAGAGCACGAGTGCGCGCGCGTTGCCGGAACCTGCCTTGTTCTTCGCCTACACTCATTCTAGGCTCTTATGTCACACGAGTGCCATAATAACACAAGCGTGACATTATTGAAAAGGAAACTGGCTGGCTACACAGTCCGGCTGCGTGATCTTGCCGGCCCAGCGGCCCGGTAAAGTCAGCCTGATGCAGGAAGCGGACCGAAACTACGGATGTGGTCACAAAACGCTATCGGAAATGCCAAGATGGACAAGGCTGGCGTGACTGGCAGAGTTAGGGGCATTTTCGATAGGTCGCTAACGTTTTGTGACGAAGGAAACCGGGGGGCACCCTGCGTATAGCGTTCGGTGTGTGCCCAGAACACAAGTGTCTGACACCTGAGCGACCGTCAGCCGACAAGATCTGCAGTCATATATCGCGCCAACAAACCACTCGCTAGATTTCTGCCCAATCAACCGGATCGAAAGAAGAGCGCTGATGTCGCCCACCGGGCGAAGCCTTTTCGTGTTATAACCAAGCGCATCGTCTGGAATTATTTTCATGAGCCGCAACTTGTGTCCGCGTCTGTTCGTGGCCGTTCTGTTGCTACTGGGTCCGTCTTCCGCACTCGCCAGGCAATCTCCGGCGCTATTGACGGCACAGCCGTCGACGCCACCGGCGCGGCAATTCCAGGCGCCAGCGTCACTATCACCGATCAGGATCGTGGCGCCATTTATCGAACCAGGTCCAACACGGAAGGCGGCTTCTCGCAAACCCGCCTGCTCGCCGGCCATTACCAGGTTGAAATTTCAAGCGCCGGTTTCGCCGCCTTCGTCGCCAATGCGACTGTTCAGGTGGATGCCACTCCTGGCAGCATGGCATCAGTGAAAATCCGCAGCAAGGAATAAACGTCAACGTCAACGGGCAGTTTTTTACATCCAACGGGTTCCTGCTCGATGGCACAGAAAATCACAGCGCGATCCTGGGCATTGCTGTGATCAATCCTAATTTCGATTCGCTCGACGATTTCAAAATCACCACCAGCAACTACGACGCCGAGTTCGGCTCTGCGGGAGGCGCCCTGCTGCAAGTCACAACAAAGTCTGGCGCCAAACAGATTCACGGCTCGCTATTCGAGTTCCTGCGCAACAGCGCTGCCAATGCCGCGGACCCGTTCACACTGCAGAACCCGCCTCTCCGCTGGAACCAGTTTGGTGGCTCGTTCGGCGCGCCCATTCGCAAGAATAGGATTTTCGTTTTCGCGGATTATCAGGGTCGCGCCGTCGCACTGGTGGATCGCTCATCACCACAATCCCAACTCAAGCTGAACGGAACGGCGACCTATCCGGCCGCCGCCGGCGGTGTGGCCCGCGTTTGCGGCGTTTCGCCACCAATCCGGCTCCTGCAGCGCCAACTGCACCCATCTGTAGCTCAACTCGATCCGGTGCTCGTCCCGCAGTTTCTCGTGTGTATCCGAACTTCTCATAACCATCCCGCATCCGCCGCATGGTCCGATCGCAAACGCCGATGATCTCCGCTGCCTCCGGCCAGCTGATCTTCTTCGCCATAGCTTTCAAAATCACGTCTTGTAGTTTCATCATCCGCTCCAGTGATGCGGCGCTTAATATTCCGAGATCTCTCAATCCTCAGAATCGCCGCCGCCGGTTGAACGGACAGATCACTAATTCTTTCGACCGGACAAATTACTTACTAACGACAGACAAATCAGCTTCCCTTGCGCTGCTTCCGGGACTTGGGGTACAATACGCGGCTATGTGGCCGATCAGCTTGGGAGGCACGAGTTACAGATTTCAGCTCCTTGCATTGCTGCTTGCAATCGGGGTCTGTGTTGCCGATTGCGCAGGGCTCAAGCATCTACCGCCCTCTATCCGGCATCCCAGGGCGAATGCAACTGTCAAGGCTTTGCCGGTCACGATTCGAATCAGGCTGAACGGGGAACCGCTCTCTTCAATTAAGATCAGGTTGAATGGTTCGGACATCACGTCGAACTTCACCGAATCTGAACGAATCGCCAGCGCGAGAATCAAAGACGGAGTGTATGTTGGCAACAATCGTCTGAGCGTCACAGGCGTAAGCTTTCTACCCGTACGCCACAGATTCTCCTACGCGCCTCCTACATCTGCTGGATCGTCCGCCCCAGCGCCGCCCGATTCCATGCCCATCCAGACGCAGGTACAAACGAACAACAGCTCGGGACAAGAAACGAATGGTGTGGAAGTCGCACAAACGATCTACGCCAATCCAGGTCCGCCGACGGACTGGCAACTGCTTCTGCTGTCGCGCACCAATCTGTCGTTGGTCGCGAACCGCCACTACACCATCACGCCCGGCCAGGAAGACAATTACGCCGCGCTGGACCAGTTGATGTCGGATATCCAGCCGCGGGGAGCGCTGATCAACAGTTGTGGATTGCCAGGATGTCTGGTGGTTTTGCAGGGGCCAGTCAATAACGCGAGCTTCAGCCCTTATCCTTGCGGCTCCATCACCCCGCATGACGTAGCCGAGTGCCTGGCTGTTAAAAGTGCACTGGCTTCCATCGGGGCGACGGAGACATCCGCCTTCATCACGCCCGGCGATCCTTCCGGGGCCGGCTATTCGTTCATCGGGATTGTCGGCCGTGCGACGCTCAGCGCGGGGGTGAACTTCGAGAGACTCACATGCTCGAATTCGAGCGGCTGCCTCACTCTCCCCGTGCCCACCCCCGAAGACAGCAATCCTCTTTTTATGGGCGGCATCGCCCCAAACGGAGTGGACGGCGTGATGCCGACGCTTGCGGGCACTTCCGATAGCGGAACCAGAGACATTCCGGCGACGCCCTATTCTCCGTCGATGACCGTGTATAACAACGGCGCGATGCGGGGAGTCTTGGTCCCAGACAACAACAACAAATATGCGTTCACCTGGGGGGCCCCGCCCATCCGTTTCCAGATGGGTGCCGCGGCCGACGATCCCAATAAAAATATCGTCATTCTACAGCTCCCGGCCGCATCGAACATGCGGTTTCCCGACGGCCAGAACACATTGGCGGAGGAATCATCCATGCTGCCCTCGGGCCAGGTCGGAGGCTTTCATCTGGTCATCTTGGATGCAACTACTTTTAAGACTTTAGCCAATGCGACCTATGTCGATAACGTGACCCTCTGTCCCACAGCGTGCCCGAGCCCAGACGGGACCACTGTCTACGCCCTCGATCAATTGCCCGCCGCGCTGAAGCAGTTCACTTCCCGGGGCAATCTCTGGTTCCTGGGAAGCATCGGCGATCTGAAGCATGATTACCACTTCTTCGGCGTTGGCACTAAATTTACGTACGGGCAGGACATTTGGGACCGTGTTGCGCAATCCGTTCAGGATTTGGGCGGCACCTACGCGACCTTCGCCATGCTGGACAATCCAGCCTTGGCAGGGGATGATTACGACCAATATGTCAAGGACCGGGTTCCCACCGATGATGACTACAACATGGTCGGGCAGCTGTGGATTAACGTTTCCGGTGTTCCCAATCCTTATGCCGCGGAGGCCAGCCGGGCCATCTCGCGGCAGACGGTGCTTTATCCGGTGGCCGGCAACATGCAGGGCGTCCTGAAAAAAGGGCATGATGGTTTGTACCGTGCATACCAGCATTCGCAATATGGAGGTGTTTTGCCCCAACCCGCGGTGGACTTTGGCAACGCCTCCTATCTTCACCGGATGCCATGGCCGCTTACGGGTCCGAATGATCCCATGGGGCCGAAAAATGCGTACGAGTTTATCAGCGAGCAACTGCTCGACTGCGCCACCTGTGACGACATCCGTTCCGCCTACACCAACACGAACGAGTCACCCAGTATCTGGTTCACCGCGTTATCAAATCTGCATCCGCCCAGCGATTGCAACGGACCCACGAATCCCTGCGGGTTCGACGACAGCGATTTTGCCACCGCCAAGGCCCAGCTTCTGCAGGAATTTCAGGACCTGAGATCTCTGCGCGCTCTGCAGAACAACATGCTCACTGCCGCGCTGGCCGAGGAACCAAATTTCAACAGCCTCCTTACCGCTGTGGCGGATAATGTGTTGGCGAGTATCCCCTACACGACCACTATCCAGATCGGCGCGAACACGACCGATGACACGTTAAACCTCATTGGGGACGTCGCGGGCTTTGCCGGTCTAATACCGGACATCGGTTCCGGGATCACCGCCGGAGTACAGACTGGGCTCGGGCTCTACGAACTGCTCTCCGACGACGGGACCACCGCCTACGACCCCAATGGCTTGTCGCTGATGCAGCAGGCACAGGATTTTGCCCAAATCGCGCAGTTGGCGAACGAACGCGCCAACCAGTATTCGGAATCGATTGCTTCCATTGGGGCAGCATTCAACCGAATCGTCTCCGATTGGGGACGCATGCAGGCGGCCGCGGCGCCAGTCATCAACAATACTTTGCAATTCAACGTACAAGATCTCGGCCAGTATTATTTGCCGGCCTTTAATCTGGCAACGCGGCGGAGCTTGTATGCGGCACTGATGCCGCTCAATTACTACGCGGTCCATTATCGTTATGCCGATCCCGGTTTGAACTACCAGTCTTACGGACTTCGGCCTGGATGGTACCAGCTCGGGCCGTTTGAGTTCCCATGCTTCGCGTGGACAGGCCTGCCGAATCTGCTGGCCACCAATCCGCAATCTTTCGGCTTCTGGGAGGGCGCATTGATTGACGGCCCTGGAGCGAGCGTGACATTTTCGGTCAACGGCAACGGCAATTCGTACCCATTCGATGCGTGGTGGGACCTGTGGTTTGTGGGACAGAAGCAGAGCTATGACGCGATTATTTCGCAATTCGGGAATTTGGAGAATGCCACCGGCTGCCCCACGGACAATCCAAGCTATTACCTGCCGCCAGCAAGCTTTTTCGAGGCAACGGAGTTATTCACTCCCATAGGCACCGATGCGAATGCGCTGGGTTTTTACAAGCCGTGGTTTCTGGCTCGACGCTCGCTTATCAAGCAACGGGCCGTCAGTACTGCTGTCGACTTCTGGAAAGATTACGGATACCAGCATGCACTGCCGCGATGGATTCGCTCGAATTGGGCCCCCGATCCTGACAATTATTGAGGGCCGGGAACATCTGATCCGCTTCCGGCTGCAGCAGTGCGGCCCGCATACAGACGCTACGCGTGCAAGCCGAACAGGGAAATCGGTTAACTCGGCGAGAGCGCGATTTGGGCGAGAATTGGCTTGCCGCGTTGCCTGATCGCCTTGGAGAAGCAGTTTCCTCCGGCTCCGCAGACGAGCAAACGGCGAAATCAATTGAAAACCCATAGCATTACGTTGCCAAACCGGCCGTATCCCTCGCAAGCGTAGCGAATTCCTCGTTACGACTTGGTCCGAAGCGCCCCAACCCGTACACTGCGCCTCCGTTCGGCTCTTTTTCGCCGGGCCGCTTCCGATAGAGATCTGTCGTAATCCGGAAATGATCCGGTTGGCCCTTTGCCTCGCTTTCGATAGGTCACAAATTTCTGGAGGACTTCACCAGCAACCCGGGTCTTCAGGTGAAGGAACTCGTCGCTAAGCCGCTCTACCGGAATGACAATCAGTTCGGGTTGACACGCCGACGCTTCCGAGATGATCTCGATAGCTTGCCTATCAGTTCTCAGTTGGTCTCCTGTCTTTGAGATCTCCGCCACGCGTACACCGTGCAACTCGAAACATTGAAGATCCATGGCCGCCTCTCCATCCTAAGCGGCTCCGCTCTGAGGACGATGGGAAGATGCGTATGAAGGCGAGGGCTTAGGGCAGCCCGTCAATCGAACCCGAAGAACTGCTGATTCGCGTGTAACGGCTCAATTTCTGGTTCCTCGTGATCCTGCCGTAATCCGGAAGCTACACGCCATTCCGAAACCCTTCGGGCTACCGCGATGTATTTAGCACAATCTCAGTTTCCGCAAACCCGGCTTTTGAACCAGTGAGACGGGTTTGCTGATGGCGTCTAGCAGACTACTGTCCGGATTGCCGACATCGGAGCAGTCACGTGCACAATGTCCGGCGCACCGCTGTCACACTGCCATGATTCGGCGTGTCCAAACTGTAGGAGATGATGATCCATCCGAATCCGCTCGCCGATGCGGCCCTGACGGAGGCCGACGACCAGGCTCTGGTCCGGCTCGTGCAGTCGGGCAGCAAAGAAGCTCTGGACTTGCTCATAAACCGGCATCAGCGCTGGATCTACAATATCGCCCTCCGGATGGTGTGCTTGCCCCAGGATGCTGAAGACGCAACACAGGAAATTCTCATCAAAGTCCTCACGAAGCTATCCACGTTCCGGGGCGAGAGCCAATTTCGAACCTGGTTGTACCGGCTCGCGGTCAACCACCTGCTGAATATGAAGCGCGCCCGCGCCGAAGCCAAGGAGATGACGTTCGAGGATTACGGCCGCGAACTGGACAGCACCCCGGAGGCTGATCTGGCCGCCCCCGATTCGCAGAGGCCCGACGCACCGCTGCTAATAGAGGAGGCGAAAATCGGGTGCACATCCGCCATGCTGCTCTGCCTCGATCGGGAGCAGCGTCTCGTATACGTGCTCGGTGAGATCTTCGGAGTAAGGGATCGCGTAGGAGCCGAGCTGCTCGACATCTCACGAGCCAGCTTCCGTCAGAAGCTGGCTCGCGCGCGGCGTGACCTATGTAACTTCATGCAGGGCAAGTGTGGCCTGGTGAAGGCATCCAATCCGTGCCGCTGTGCAAAAAAGACCCAGGGATTCATCCAGTTGGGCTACATCAATCCGCAGAATCTGCTTTTTGCTCACGAACACATCGTCCAAGTGCGAGAAGTAGCGGAACGACGGTCCGAGCAACTCGATACACTCTACGCCGCGTACGCGGAAATCCACCGGACCCACCCGTTTCACCAGCCGCCCGATTTCGCCGCCTCGCTCCGCACGCTAATCGAGCGCACCGACTTTCGATCCGCTTTCAATGCTTAGGAAGGGACATGCAGATGACTACGAATCTCAACACAGATGCCGCGACCATCATGAGAACAACGCTAGGATTCCTGTGCGCTCTTTTGTTGACGAGCGGCATCGCGCAAGCTCAACAGAAATCCACGTCGCTTACGGGCGCGTGGCAGGTCACGAAGGTGCAAATGACAGGTCCAAATGCACGCGCGGTCACCAACCCACAGCCGGGGTTGTATTTATTCACTGGCAAGTACTTCAGCATCATGATGGTAACTGGGGATCAGCCCCGTCCGATTCACCCTACTCTGCCGGAGGTGCCGAAAGCGACTCCGCAAGAGATCCTCGCCGTTTATGGCCCATATGTGGCCAACACCGGGACGTACGAGGTAAAGGGTGACACGCTGATCATGCATCCGATTGTGTCCAAGAACCCGGAACTGATGGGGGGAAGTGTCACTTACTCGTTGACAATCCAAGGACACACCTTGACGATGAAAATGATGAAGATGGTCATGGGAGCGAGCGTGCCTCCCCCTGCGGTACCTCCGGCGATTTGGACACTTACCCGACTGGAATAAAGCATGACTGGGGGACCGGAAGGGCGTCCGCCGCGCTGCGCGCGCTCATCGAGGGTCTCGCCTTCAGTCGGCTCTCGGAACCTTGGAGAACACAATGCAGGACAACACTGATGTCAACACGATTACGGCAATGATACTGTCGCTCGAGCGGCGTGCGAACGAGCGCTGGAACAGCGGAGATGTCGACGGCGCTCTCGAAATCTACGCTGACAATGTCACCGATCACCGAAATGCGTCTCGATCGAGGCCGTGCTGTCGTACAAGTTGTCAATTACATCCATGCTCCAGACGGCTCAGAAAAAGTGGGTGCATGTACATTGGTCGTTCACCAAGCATCCGGCTTTTGACAATCTGAAAATCGCAGGTTAGTTGAAGCGTGACGAGGTAGGCACTGCATCGAGGCCGGTCAGCACTGGGCGCACAGATGGGTCTACAGTTCCGACGAGCTTCATTTCCCCCGAAGTGGTGCTAGCGGAAACTGAGGAGCCCGCCACCTATGGCTTCCGGATCACTTCCATGATCATCGCCCACTCGTCAGTTGGATAAAAGAGCCGTTTCGGAGCGGTCACTGTCCAGTTTGCTCGTATCCCTGGACATACTCCCGAACCTTGCTGAGGCACACTTCTGTGTTCTGACTTCTGACTTCTGGTGCAAGCGGACGTAATTACGATCAGAAACTAGGAGTACCGCGTTGGGCTACCAGCCTTTGATCAAGTTCGTCTAGGCTTGCCACGAACCAGATCTCGCGTCCCATATTACATTCGTAAACGAAGTCTCTCAGACTCGCACTTTCATTCAAATGGGCGGAAATGTCTCCCAAGATCGCCACTCGTTTTCGATAGGTCACAAACTTCTGGAGGACTTCGCCTGCAACCCGGGTCTTCAGGTGAAGGAACTCGTCGCTAAGCCGCTCTACCGGAATGATAATCAGTTCGGGTTGATATGCCGACGCTTCCGAGATGATCTCGATAGCTTGCGCATCAGTTCTCAGTTGGTCTCCCGCCTTTGAGAGCTCCGCCACGCGTACACCGTGCAACTCGAAACATTGAAGATCCATGGCCGCCTCTCCATCCTAAGCGGCTCGACTCGAGGAACGATGGGAAAAATGCGTATGAAGACGAGGACGATTTACGACAGGCCCTCAATTGAACCCGAAGAACTGTTGATCCACGAGTGACGGCTCAATTTCCGGGTTGCCCGTCAGAACTAAGCCGCTGCGCGGCGGACGCGGTTGCGTGGTGGTTTGAAGCAGGTGTAGCGGCTCTGTCGTAGTGTCGGTGGTCACAGAGAGGAGTTCTGTGACCCCACTACGTCAACGGATGCTGGACGAGCTTCAGCGCCGGAACTACACGCCAGACACGATTCGCGGTTACATTCACGCCATCAAAGACTTTGCCGGGTACTTTGGCAAATCTCCCGAAGTGATGGGTGCCGACGAAGTACGCGAGTTTCAGCTATACATGATCCGCGAGAAAAAGCTAGCGCTCGGTACGGTTGCGCTTCGTATGGGCGCGCTGCGGTTCTTGTACAAGAAGACCTTGCGACGGCGCGACATCGATATTGACGACCTGCCCCTGGTAAGAGCCCCCAAGAAGTTGCCCATTGTCTTGAGCCAGGAGGAGGTCGTCCGGCTCATCGAAGCTGCTCTGAACCTGCGGCACCGCACGATTCTCATGTTGCTTTATGCGACCGGACTGAGGAGAGCCGAAGCCGTCCACCTAAAGATTAGCGACATCGATACGGCGCTCATGCTGATCCATGTGCATCAGGGAAAGGGCTCGCGCGACCGCGATCTGCCCCTCACACCGAAGTTGCTCGAGGCTTTGCGCGAGTATTGGCGGTGGTGTAAGAACAAGCCTCGTACGTATCTGTTCCCGAGCCGTGTGGAACCGATTCAGCCAGAACGCCCCCTCTCCGATAAGGTCGTGTGGAATGCCTGCCATGAAGCCGCGCTACGAGCAGGGCTCACGAAGCGGATTGGACCGCATACCTTACGACATAGTTTCGCGACGCACCTACTGGAGGCCGGAACGGACCTGCGCACGATTCAGCTATTGCTCGGGCATCAGCGCCTGAAAGATACGGCGATCTATCTGCACGTGTCCCGCCGGCATTTGCAGGCGGCCATTAATCCGCTGGATCAGATCTCGATCCGGGACTTTTACAAGGACGATGGGCTTTCTAACGACGATTGATGACACGCCCACCCTGGGAGGTGGCCGATGTCATTCAGCGGGGCGGCAGTCGATTTTCTAGATCGCTATCGAAAGTCTTTGACCTGGCAGCAGGTCAAGGTCTTCAACGCCATCACGCGCTGCCGTACAGCGGCGCTTGGTGGCCATCTCGATCAGTGCGATCGCTGCCAGCATCGGACCATCTCATATAACTCTTGCCGCAACCGCCATTGTCCGAAATGTCAGGCCAATGCACGCGATAAGTGGCTTCGAGCTCGACAACAGGAGCTTCTACCCGTCACTTACTATCACGTCGTCTTCAGCGTGCCGCATCAACTTGTTCCACTCATCTGGCAGAACAAGCGAGTGTTGTTCGCTCTCCTGTTCGAGGTCACGGCCGCTACGCTACTCGAAGTAGCCGCCAACCCAAAGCGCCTCGGTGCGCTCATCGGATTCTTAAGCGTTTTGCACACTTGGGGCCAGACACTGCAACCCCATCCACATATCCATTGTGTGGTGCCAGGCGGAGGGCTATCGCCAGATCATAGTCGCTGGATTCAGTCGCGGCAAAGTTTTTTCCTGCCCGTGCGAGTGCTCAGCCGCGTATTTCGAGGTAAGTTCATAGCCGGGTTGAAGCGGCTCTTTCGCAAGAACAAGCTTCAGTTCTTTGGAGCTTGCCAGCAGTTATCAGACGCAAAGGCATTCAACGCTTTCCTGCGCCAACTTTTTCGCGAGGACTGGGTCATCTACGCCAAGCCACCATTTGGCGGACCGGAGCATGTTTTGCATTACCTGGCCCGCTACACGCATCGCGTCGCGATTTCCAATCACCGGCTACTCAATGTCACCGATCACGAAGTGACCTTCCGCTGGAAGGACTACGCGCACCACAGCAAGTCGCGCGCGATGACACTCACGCATGAAGAGTTCTTGCGCCGCTTCTTCCAACATGTCTTGCCGACCGGCTTTCCGCGTATTCGCTATTTCGGCTTTCTCGCCAATCGTCGTCGCAGTCTGCTTCTGCCGCTATGCCGTAACCTGCTCGAAGCACTGCCTTCACTTGCTGATACAGATACTTCAGTTACTTCCGTCCACTGCTGTCCACGCTGTCAAGCGCCGATGCGGATCATCGAACGATTGACTGCTTTTCAACTTCAATGCGAGGTCTACCAATTCGTTGCTGCCCTTGATAGCTCGTAACGATACTGCACTTTCATCGCTTCGGCGTGCTCTCTGGCGGGCCTCGCTTGACGTGTGTTCACCCACCACATCCGGCGCTTCCGAGCATCTTCGAGTACCTCTTTCTGCTTCCTGGTTACCCTGCAGCCGTGACTACTCCAACAGCCAACGACAAAATTCCCCGCGCATTCTGCCGTCAACCAACGTTGTCCGGATCATAGCGACATTCAAAATCCATAACTCGTAGTTGCCAAATCGCCGCGCAGCCGCTTCCTTCTTACGACTCGGTCCGAAGCGGCCCGGCCCAACCATCTCACCGCTTGCTCGGCTTTTACCTGCCGGGCCGCTTCCGATAGAGATCTGTCGTAATCCGAAAGCGATCTGGAACTTCGCTGGATGCGGCCCATTAAACCGGTGGCGACTACCGTTGGCTTTCCATCAGTGCGCATAGTACATTGCTCACGGAAGCGTGAACTTCGGCTACAATATCCCCATGCTGCGCGATTTTCTTGTCGCTACGTTTATTGCTGTCGGCACGCTTGCTTACGCCCAGAACTCGACCCTTGCTGGTGATTACGTGGGCATGCTGGGCTCGTACCATGTGAAATTGCACCTGGTTGCGGGTCCGAACGGCGCATTGACCGGCACCGCGGAAAACTCGGATATGGGCCTGGTGGGGATGCGGTGCGAGAACATTCGGGCTGAGGGGCAGACGCTCAGCTTTACGGTGCCAATGGTGCGTGGGACGTGGACGGGGTTTGTAGGCGCGGATGGGAACTCGCTCTCGGGCATGTGGAGCCAGGGCGCGAACCCCATGCAGCTGAACTTCACGCGAAGCAGCAGCGGTTCACAGGGCGTCGCGACTTCCGGGCCCGCGGGCGTGAACGCACAAGGAGAAGTGAAGTGGGACGATTATGTATTCAAGTTCATAGCCGGAACTAACATGGTGCAGGTCTACGAGGGTGGCAAACTGGTGGGAACAGTTGTCACGATGAACGGGCAGCAACGAGTGATAGCCCTTCCGGGAACGGATTCAGCGAAGTTGCAGAAGTCGTATCAGGACTATCAAGCGTTCAACGCGCGGAGCCATGGTGACGCGTCACCGGCGACTACAACGGCTGCCACAACAGCGCCCAGCCCCATAGATGCCGCACCAATGTCTCCCGCCGCGGTACCCGGGACAGCGCCACAGTCGCTCGGATTTGCGGATAAAGGTAAGGCCGATTCCGCCGGCGTCAAATTCGAGGGAAGTACCGTGACCGTGCCGAGAACCGACGGAATGCTTGTTACGTTCGCGGGGGAGGACGTAACCATTGGCGGTGCGAATGGACCGATGTTCGTTCTGCGCCACAAGCACGGCAGCGTGGGCAGAACTTTCGAGCAGGCCCTGGGCCACAGAAATGCCGTGGGGGGCGGAGTTGCCGGAGGCGGAATCGAGTTTCTCCGCGCCGGTGGCGGCCTTATCTATGACTCCGGAATGGGCGGCTACAACCTGCAGGAAACGTCGGGAGTGCGGATGGCTAAGCAGCTCGCACTGGTCGCAGTAAAAGCGGTTGACGCCGTACGGCAGGTTCCGGGACACGCCAATTTCAAGCCGAGCGGGTACAAAGATCTGAAGGAGATTTCGCAGTACCGATTGCGGTCTGACGGATCGCGCTAGGCTAAGCGGTACTCGATCGTTTGGCGCCTCCATGATCATCCAAACCTTTCAGTCTTAGCTCAAATGGACCTGAAAAATCTCGTCATCATCGTTCATCCCTTGCCAGTTGAGTCCGTGGCGCAGATTTGGTGAATAGCCGAGCATTCAGTCGCACTGCCGAAGGTCGAAAATCCACCCTGTACGTGGATGCCAAGCATCAGCTTGTTGCTCCCGGTTCGTCGGCTACTCGTCCATTGGACAAAAGAGCCGCTTCGGAGCGGTCGCTGTCCAGTTTGCCCGTCACGAACGCTGCCAAAAAGATTCGTGAATTCTTCTGCCCGCGTTCTGAACCGGAGAAGCGTACGATGCCCTCTCAGCGTGGCTTGCGCTCACCCTTTCACGTAGGCTAGCTTCGCCGCCACCCTTCCGTCGCGTACCCGAAAAACATCCACTCCACGCAGGTGCAACGCCTGTCCATTGCGAACCTTACGATAGATCCAGCGCACGACGGCACGATCACCAAGCACAATCGTTTCCTCGGTTTCGAACCGAGCATCTGGATTCCGCAGAAACCACTCCCGCCAGAACTGAAGCACCGCCGCCTTCCCCTCGACACGTCTCCCGTCCGGTGCAGGAGATGTGTCCTCGAATACCGTGTCGTCGGTCAGAAGTGGCGCCAGCGCATTCGGATCATGCCGATTGAGGGCATCGTTGAAACGGTCAATGACTGTACGAGTCGTCATATCCGCATTGCGCGAATTCTGTTCGAAGTTCATAGCTGTCCCCTCGGATACTCGAATTGTGAGATAGGCGAAAAAATGATTGCGACACATCAAGACGAGTGATTGTCTGTGCGCTGCCTTCTGCTGCAGTGGCTCATCCTACAAGACAGCCCTGCTTTATCCAAATTCGCCTCGGCTCGGGTGTCCTGCAATCGCTGTCGATGCCGCGCCAATGACTCGGCAAATCGTTACAGTGGCCGCCCGTACTCCACGCCATTGCGATCTGTCATGGCCGTCCGGTTCGAATCATCAGCTCCTTGAATCGAGCATCACTGCGGAGCGCATCAAATCGAGGATCTACTCCCAGGAAGGCAACCCGCGGCGAGCGCTCCTCGACCGCTCGCGCGAGCAGCGCGAATGCCCCATCTGTTTCGCCCATCCCCAGTGATGCGAGTGCAAGGTCATAGGAGGACACATATCTCTGTTTGGACAAGTTCCTGAGCTCGTCGAATAGCTTCTTCGCTTGGTCTCGCCTGTCGGCAGCTCCGTAAACGTGCGCTAAGGACGCCATGTAAACCGGGCTGCCGCCGGATAGGCTCACTGCTTTTTCGAGTTCCGCGATGGCCTCCTGGTACATGTGCTTCTGCTCGAGCGCCTCTCCGAGTACCAGGTGCACCGGAACGAAGCCTGGGTCCATCTCCACCGCATTTCTGTACTGCTCGATCGCCTTGTCGTACTGGCGCGCAAAGAAGTATCGCGAGCCCACCCAGGTGTTGATAATGGTTGAAAGCGGATCGAGCTCGCGGGCACGTTCTGCTTCCGCAATGGCTTCGGCGTGCCGTCCCACCAGTGATAAGAATTCGGCATACCAGTGGTGCCCGCTTGCGTAGTTCGGATTCAACTCGATAGCGCGCCGGAATTCACGCTCAGCCGCGGCCCAGTCGCGATCGTAGTAGAGGGTCACGAACGCCAGCGACGTATGTGCCTCTGCTAGCGAGTCATCCAGGGCCAGCGCCTTCATCACCGCTGCCTTCGCATACGGAAAAGTCTCTGATGGAGCCATGTATGCGTACCATCCCAGCGGCAACCAGCAATCCGCAAGGCCGTCATAGGCCAGCGCGTAATTCGGGTCCCTTGCGATCGCCTGCTGGAAGTAGCCAATGGCTCTCTTCAGGTCCGCTTCGGTCCTCCTGTTCCAGAAAAACCTCCCCTTGGAATAGTCCAAGTAGGCATCCGGATCGGGAGTGTTTCGACGCGTCAACCGCGCGCGATCAGGGGACCTCAAAGTTGCCCGGATTTCGTCAGCTATTTTCTGGGCCACTTCAGCCTGCAGCACAAAAATGTCCTTCAGGTCGCGATCATAACTGCCACCCCACACTTGTGTGTCGCTGCCGGTCTGAATCAATTCCACGTTGATGCGCACCCGGTTTCCGGAGCGCAAGACCGAACCCTCGACCACTGCATCGGCCTTCAACTGACGCGCAATCTCTGGAAGCGGCTTACTGCTTGCGCGGTAGTACATGGACGAGGTCCGGGAAACCACTCGCAGAGTGCTGATGACCTCGAGGTGCTGCCGAAGGGCGTCGGCCATCCCCTCCACGAAATACTCCTCGCCGGGATCGCCTGAAAGGTTGGCCAAAGGGAGAACGACTAAAGACCGGATTGGACCCGAACCCGTGTGAGTCGGTCGCCGGTCGTGCAGCCCGATCATAAAGCCGCCAATTACTATGCAGAGCAAAACGCCAGCCATTACGCGTGGAAACGCAAGGAATCGCACCCATTTTGCCGCCTTCTTAACTTGGGGAGCGGACTGGGGCTCTTCAGCTTGCTTCCGGCCGGCAGGTTCCGCTAAATCATCAATGCGCTCGCTCAGCGGAGCGATGAAGCGGTATCCATTGCGGGCGAGCGTCTCAATAAAGCGTGGCGAATCTGCCGAGTCACCTAAAGCTTGCCGGAGTCTCTTAACGGCGGCGTTGACGCTATGTTCGAAATCCACGTAGGTGCCCGCCGGCCAGAGCCGCGCTTGAAGATCCGCCCGGGTGACTACCTCGCCGGGACGCTCCAGGAGCATGGCGAGCACGCTGATCGGCTGGCCCGCGAGCTTGATCCGAAGGCCGTGCTTCCGCAGTTCGCGCTCCTGCACATGGAACTCGAACGCTCCAAACCGGAAAATCCGGCGGGAGGCGCTCGATTCCGGCCTGGCTGCCGCGCTGGACATTTGGTTTGAGGTACGATTTTACACCTGCTAGTGATCTTTCACCACTCGCCGGAACTCCACATCAGTCAATAAGATGCGATGTCACCTATGTTTCGCCTGCATTGCATTGCCGTATTAACCCAAACCCGCGAAGCTGTTCTCACGCACAAGATGCCCAAGTATCGATTCCTGATTCACGGTTTGCTTCTATGCAGCCTATTGGCCGTCGCTCTACCTGGCGCTGTTAATTCCGAGGATCATCGGCACGATGTCGGGCACATACACTTTCCCGTGTCCTGCACTCCCCAGGCACAGAAGGCTTTCGAACACGGCGTCGCGCTTATCCACTCGTTCTGGTACGACGAAGCGGAGAAGACCTTCTATGGAGTAATCCGCCTCGATCCGGCGTGTGCGATGGCTTACTGGGGCATCGCAATGAGCCTCTATCATCCAGTATGGTTTCCGCCCACGCCGTCCGATCTGCGGAAGGGGATCGGCGCCCTTCAAAAAGCCAACTCGATTGGAGCGAAAACGCAGCGAGAACGCGACTACATCGCCGCAATCGAAGAGTTTTATAAAGATTCCGATAAAGTACCCCATCGGCAGCGCGCGCTCGCGTGGCGTAACGCTATGCAGCGGCTTTCGGCGCGCTATCCGGAAGACCACGAAGCCGCCATTTTTTACGCGCTGGCTTTGATCGCAACGGCGCCTCCGGCCGATAAAACCCATACCAATCAAAAACAAGCGGCGGCGATCTTGAACCGTCTCCTCCCGGAGCAGCCGGACCACCCCGGCATCGCCCATTACCTGATCCACAGCTATGATTCGCCTCAGCTTGCGATTCTTGCCCTGCCCGCTGCACGGACCTACGCGAAAATCGCTCCGGCATCGCCCCACGCCCTCCATATGCCGTCACATATCTTTACGCGATTGGGTTTATGGGATGAGTCGATTCAGTCGAATCTCGCCTCCGCTGCCCCTGCGAAGAGCCAGATGGCAAAAACTATTCCGGCCACTACCTCGCAGGATCAACTCCATGCGATGGACTATCTCGCGTACGCCTACTTGCAAACCTGTCAGGACGACGAAGCGAAGCGCATCGTTGACGAAACAGCATCCGTGTCGAGAGTCGATCAGCAGGTCTTCCAGGCTGCTTATGCCTTCGCTGCCATTCCCGCGCGCTACGCGCTCGAGCGGAGGCGCTGGTCGGCAGCCGCTGCTCTTCAGGTACGGCCGGCATGGTTCCCCTGGGTGCGTTTTCGTCAGGCGGAGGCCATCACGCATTTCGCGCGTGCGCTCGGCTCAGCGCGTACCGGAAAGATACCGGAGGCGCAGGCCGAAATCGAAGAGCTTACGCAAATTGAGCACACGATTCGACAGCGTCAAGAGGATTACGACTGGTCTGGACAAGTAGAAGTTCAGCGGCTTACTGCATTGGCGTGGCTCCAGCATGCAGAAGGGAATCAGGAATCAGCACTGCGCTCGATGCGAGCCGCAGCCGATCTCGAAGACACAATGGAGAAACATCCTGTGACTCCCGGACCGGTGCTGCCGGCGCGTGAGCTTCTGGGCGAGCTGCTTATGGAGCTCGATCAGCCCGCGCGCGCGCTTCCCGAGTTCGAACGAGTACTGGAGAGTTCGCCGAATCGATTCAACGCCGTGTACGGTGCCGGGCGCGCGGCCGAGCTTTGTCGCTATCGAAAGAAAGCAAAAGAACGCTATTCGCAGTTGCTGCAATTATGCGGGCACGCCCATACCAAAAGGCTTGAGCTTCAGAATGCCCAGGCTTTCTTAGAAACACGCCGAAACTGAACCGCGCGTGTCTTAAGCGGGATCGTCACAACCACAATTCACTTCAGCAAAACCACAGGAAAGGACTGTCACATATGTCAACACTCGAAAAGAGTATCAACACGATCGGTTTATCCGTTCTCCTGCTCGTCGGCAGTGGAATGGCGCTAGCCGGTGAAGTAGCCGACTGGAATCACATCATGCTCGAAGCGACGCTCACGCCTCCTGCAGCACCGGCGCCGCTTTCAATGCGGAGCACCGCCATGGTGCAGGCTGCGGTGTTCGATGCCGTGAACGGCATCGATCCGCACTACACTCCTATCTTTGTTCAGGGCGCCGGCCCACGACACGCTTCGAAACGTGCGGCGGCCGTGCAAGCCGCGTATGCCATCTTGGTTCGCCTGTACCCGGCACAATCTGACACGCTGGATCAACAGCGGTCGGCATCGCTGGCGGGCATCTATCGCGGTTGGGGCGCCGAGCACTCCGAATCGATTCAAAAGGGAATTGAGTGGGGCCAGACGGTTGCCGATGCGATCTGGGCCTGGCGCAGCAATGATGGGTCCGCCCAGACACTGCCGCCATTCACAGGCGGAACCGCTCCCGGAGAATGGCGCCCGACCTCGTCAGCCCCGGGTCTCGCTCCGCAACTCGCGCACATGACTCCATGGGTCATTCAGTCACCGTCCCAGTTTCGGCCTTCGGGACCTCCCGCCTTAGATAGCGCCGAATACACAGCGGATTTCAACGAAGTCAAAGTTATGGGAATGAATTCCAGCCCTAGCCGTACACCCGATGAAACCGATGCTGCGCTTTTCTGGAATCCGGGCAATCCGCCCGACTTCTGGGATCCCGTTGCCACTATCCTTGCAGAAAGGCATCACTTCGGTCTGTTGCAAACTGCACGCCTGCTCGCTCAAGTGAATCTGGCTATGTCTGACGCCATTATTGGCTGTTGGGATGCGAAATACACGTATGTATCCTGGCGGCCGATCACGGCGATTCGGTTGGCGGACACAGATGGAAATCCCGAGACCGTGGCTGATCCAACCTGGACCCCGCTTCTGGTCACTCCGCCCTTCCCGGGCTACCCGTCGGCTCATTCCTGCGCCAGCAGCGCAGCGGCCCGAGTTCTTTCACACTACTTTGGCGAGGACACGGCAATTACTGTCACAAATGACGCACTACCCGGACAGGTGCGCAGTTTTCCCAATTTTTCCGCAGCCCTCGAAGAGATAGTAAACGCTCGCGTGTTCGGTGGCATTCACTTTCGGACAGATTGCAATGCCGGGCAGGCGCTCGGTAATGCGGTCGGCGAATATGTCCTGAAACACTCCCTTTGCCGAATCGATCGGTGTGATTGGCGTGACGAGCGGTCAGGCGATTGGGACCGCTAAAGCAATCCCTCATGTGCTGGTTCGCGATTGATCGCAAACCCGATATGTTGCGAACCGGCACGCTTATCGCACGGGGTCATCTTCACAACGTCAGGCCGGCTATTCATCCAGCTCGCTTTCTTCTGGCGCATCCGTCGGGCTTTCAAACTCTATGCGGTACCCATCGGGATCGGTGAGCGGTACTACCCACAGGCGGTTTCCAACGAATGGACGCTTCCGCGTCTGTATTCCCCGTGATTTGAACTCGTGATAGAGTTCCAGTGCGTCTTGGCACGTGAAAGAAACGGACATTCCGGTTCCCAACGTTTCGGTGGGTCGCCGTTCGGCCAAGAACTCCTGAAGCATGATGGCAGCACCCCCACGTTGAAGCCAGCACCAGCGAATTCTCCCGTCGGGCTTGTCTTCCGGAGCATTCGGAATCCACCAATGCTTCATTTCAAACCCGAGCCCGTCCACATAGAAGCGAAGCGAAGCTTGCATGTCGGTCACCCCGAAAAAAGGAACCGCCTGCTTGATGTTCGCGTCCGTAACCGGCTTATGCACACTCATCTGCACAGCCCGTGTTTATGGACCAGACGATAGGAACGCATTATAAGTTCGAGCCGAAAGCGAGCAGACGGCCGTCGCAATCCTTCACTACAAACTCTCGCGAGTGCCATGGCATATTGGCGAGCTGCCGGGTGAACTCAACGCCTTTGGCAGCGTACTCCGCATGAAGCGCGTCTGGATCTTCGATAAACACGTATGCGTCCAGCAGTTCCTCGGCATATTTGTCCGGGTTGGCTGTGGGCGGCTCGGCGCAGCGGAAGTGAATCGCATGCTGGTCGCGCGCCACAATTGCGTAGGTCGGCGGATCTTGCCACGTCCCCAGGCACTCGAAGCCAAGCTTGTCTTTGTAATAGGCGAGCGTGCCCGGAATGTCGGTGGTGAAGAACTGAGGTGCAATCTTACGGATCATGCTTCAAATGTACGGTAGCCCCTCCGGGATCATCGACGGCGAAGTCAAAACCCGGTTTCGGCTCCTTCGCCGTTCGCCTTTACTCCTTCGCCGCGGCCTCCAGCGTGGCGATGTCGAACTTCACCATCTTCATCATCGCGGCCATCGCCTTGGGATGCTTCAGCATCTCGCCAATCTTCTCCGGCACGATCTGCCAGCACAGGCCAAACTTGTCCGTCAGCCAGCCACAGGCGTTGGGCTTGCCACCCTCCAGCAGCTTGTCCCAGTAACGGTCGATCTCCGCCTGGTCCTTGCACGCGACCGAGTACGAGAAAGCCGGCGTGAGCGCCTGCGCGGGGCCACCGTTGAGGAAGGTCATTGGCTGGCCCATAAGTTCGATGGTGATGGTCGCGATCTTTCCCGCGGGCCAAGGTCCCACGCCGCTCGAACGCAGCTCGCCCAGCTTCTTCGCTTCCGGAAATACCGAGAGATAAAACTCCGCAGCATCTTCGGCGTTGTCATTGAACCACAGAAACGGTGTGATCTTGCTCATGCTCTGGTCTCCATTTCGATGGTATCCATCGAAGGCCTGCTGTCGCCCGGAGAATCGTGAATCTCATACGAGATCCAAAAAGCTCGTCACGGGCTGAAACAAATCGGTCCCGCCGAAAATAAAACGCGTTTCCACGGACAGTCGAAATGAAAGGAATCTTATGAATCTCACTGGTCGCGCCATCCTCATCACCGGGGGCTCCGCAGGTATCGGCCTTGCTTTCGCGCTCAAGTTCGTCGAACTCGGCAACGATGTCATCGTGACTGGCCGGCGTCAGGCGGTGCTCGACGAGGTGAAGGCGAAGTACCCGAAGTTCCACACCATCCAGAGCGACGTCGCGAATCCCGCGCAAATCGCCGCCATCGCGGCGCGCGTGAAGGCGGATTTCCCCAAGCTGGACGTGCTGATGAACAACGCAGGCATCATGATTTACAAGAACCTGAAGGCTCCGGCGGCCGACCTTGCTGGGTTGATGACGGAGATGAACATCAATGTGGGGGGTGTAATTGGCATGACCTCCGCATCCATCGACATCCTCACGGCGAACAAGGGCACCCTGATCAACGTTTCCTCGGCGCTCGCCTTCGTGCCGCTGGCGTCCGCGCCAATCTACAGCGCCACCAAGGCCGCGATTCACTCCTATACCCAGTCACTGCGGTTCCAATTGGAGGAAACCGGCGTAGAGGTCATCGAGCTCATGCCTCCGGCGGTGAAGACCGACCTGACAGGAGATTTTGTAGAGGGCAACGGCGTCACTCTGATGACAACCGATGAGTTGGTGAAGCAATCCTTTGCGTCCTTCAAAGCAGGTACCTTGGAGATCCGGCCGGGCCAAGCCAGACAGCTCGCATTGATGCGCCGCCTCGCCCCCAATTTCATCAACGGGCAACTCTGGAAGGCGTCTAAGAAATTGGTTCCGGCCGCAACTACAGCATAAGCAGCTAATTATTCCTCGCAGTCATCTATCGAAGCGAGAACTTGCTGGGCTGCAATCACTCTGCTTTGAGCGCATCCACAGGATTGATCGCGGCGGCGCGAGAAGCCGGTAAGTAGCTCGCAACGGCCGCCGCTGCAGCCAGGATGAAAGGCACAACAGCGAAGCTCAATAGATCGAGAGGGCCGACACCAAACAGCAGCGCAGTCATCAGTTGCGCGACTGCGGCGGCGGCTCCGAGACCGATAACGATGCCGGCCCCCGCTAATGCCAGAGCGATGCGCACGAACATCCAGCGCATTTCGCCCTTTTGTGCGCCGAGCGCCATGCGAATGCCGATTTCACGGGTACGCTGCGACACCGTGTACGAAATCACGCCGTAGATGCCGATGAGGCTGAGAGCAAAGGCCATGGCCCCCGCGATTGCCAGCATGACCAGCGTGAACGACGTGCGCGCCATCGAGCGATTGTAGATCTCGCCCAAAGTCTGCATCGACGCCACAGGAAGGTTGCCATTCACCTGCCGCACTACCCGCTGAATCTCGCTGCGCAGGCTCTCGGTTCCCGCGCGGCCGGTGTGTACCACGAAGGTGACCGCGCGCTCCGCATTGATCTCTCCGGCTACAAACGGATTCGGCGTCATCGCCGGCCAGTACACGATCGCTGGCGCTGCTTCATCCACACCGTTCTGCCGGACATCCTCGGCCACACCAATCACTTCCTGCCATGCCTGACCGGGGAAAATGCGGAACCGTTTGCCAATGGCCGCCGCGGCAGACCCCCACGACTCACGCGCCAAGTTCTCGGAGACGATGGCTACCGGCCTCAGCCCGTAAATATCGGTCCACGTATAGTCGCGACCGGCCACCAGGTGTGTACCCACACTGTGAAAGTATCCAGGCGATAGATAGTTGAACAGCCGCATCGGTGCAGCTCCCGGCCGCTCATTCTTACCCTCGATGAAAATGTTATTCCAGGCGGGGTCGATTTCGTCCATGGGCAGGTTCCGCGCAAACCCGACAGAGTCCACTCCGGGAATGGCTGCCAGCTTATTGACAATGCTGTTCTCGACGCGCGTTGTCATCTGCGCGTCGGGAATGAGCTGCTGCGGAATCGCGATGCGCAGAGTCTGCACATGATTCGCGTCGGCAAATCCGGGGTCGACGCTGCGAAGCGCCGCCAGTGTACGAATCATGAGCACGGCGCTGACCAGCAGCACCATCGCCATCGCTACCTGCGCAATCACCAGCAGATTGCGCGCGTGTTGCCGTTCGCGGCTTGCGCCGACTGTGCGCCCACTGGAGGCCTGCGCCAGCGAGACAGCCGGCCGCATCGACTTGAGCGCCGCAATGGTTCCGAAGAGCAGCGCCGAAACCAGCGAGAGCCCGAGCGTGAACGCAACCGAGCGCGCATCGAACGAGATCTCGTGTAGACGCGGAAGATTGGCAGGACCGATGGCCGTCAGGAACCGCAATCCAGTCTGCGCAACCGCGATGCCGGCCGCACCGCCCATCAGCGCGAGCAGCGCGCACTCGCTCAGCACCTCGCGAGCGATACGTACCCGCCCTGCGCCAAGCGCCGCGCGAATTGCCAATTCCTGCTGGCGTCCTTCTACACGCACCAACAGTAGATTCGCTACGTTCGTGCAGGCAATCAGCATCACCACGCCGATGGTGCCCATCACCATCCACAACACGCCGCCCACATTCCCGATCACTTCCTGTTTCATGGAGCGGACGGCGCCCGAGATCTTCCACGTGTCGTAGAAGTGTGGGTCGCCGCCGTCGTTGTTGGTCCACGAATCCATCCAAATCTTGAGCATGCGCGCGATGTCCGCGTCCGCCTCGCCAATCGTCACTCCTGGTTTCAGACGGGCTATGCCGTTATAGCCGAAGCCCGCCAGGATCTGGCGTCGCGGATCGAAGCCCAGCGGGATAAGCAAGTCGAAATCTTGGTTCTCGACCTCGAAACCTTGCGGCATCACGCCCACGATCTCCCGCGTCTGGGAATCGACTTGGATGCTCTTTCCAATCACCGACGCTTCGCCGCCAAAACGCTGCTGCCAATAGTCGTAGCTCAGCATCGTGACCTTCCGGGTGCCCGGAACCTGGTCGGCCGTCAGTATCCACCGCCCGGCCGCTGGCGGAACGTTGAGCGTCTGCAGCACGCCGTCACTGATGTACGTTACGCGCACCTCTTCGGGCCGCGCGATCCCGGTGATGTTCGCTGTACCTGAAACCCACACTCCGATGGAGTGAAATGTGCGGTTATGTTCGGCGAAGGTCAAATACATTGATGGCGAAAGCCGTAGGCCTTCGGCGAAATTGGCTAAGCCTTTTGCTCCCGGAGCGTGCAGCCACACCGCCACGACTTGTTCCGGCTGGGGATAGGGCAGCGGCTTGAGCAGAATACTGTCGACGACGGTAAAAACCGCCGTGTTGGCGCCGATGCCGATAGCCAGCGTGAAAAGCACCGTTGCTGCGAAGCCCGGCGATCTTTTTAAGCGGCGGAAGGCAAGTTTAAGGTCGGTAAGAAAGGATTCAAGCCTGGGCCACTGCCAGACCTCGCGGCTTCGCGTCTCCACGAGAGTTGGGTTTCCAAACGCACGAAGCGCGGCATGGCGGGCATCGGCGCGCGATAGATTCTCGAGCCGCATCAGTTGCTCGGTCTTCTGTTCGATGTGCTCGCGCACTTCTTCGGCTAGTTCGTCGTAAAGGCGGCCGCGCCGGAAGATTCGTTCAAGCCAGCTCATGCGAGAGAGTCCTCCTTAGGAACTTGTTCCGCGCCTGGTCGGCCCGAGCACCATCTGAATGCCTTCGAGCATGCGGTCAAAGCTAGAAATCTCGCGCTCCAGGTGGCGCAAGCCTGTCGTGGTGATCTGATAGACACGTACGCGCCGGTTGGTGGAAGCGGAAACAGTCCACTCGGCCTTCACGAGTTTCGCTTTCAGCAGCCGCTGCAGGGCTGGATACAACGAACCCTCTTCAACCTGAAGCAGGTTCTGCGAGCGCTGCTGGATGTGCTGCACCAGGGCATAGCCGTGTGCCGGCTGCCGCCGGAGCGATTCGAGGGTCATCATCTCCAGTGCGCCAGGGAACAGGTCGCGCGAAACGCTCGTGTTATTTTGCATAAGGCATTGGCTGACATTGCCTAGAGTAAACTGGTAAAGGATAAAAGTCAAGGTCAATAGCACTTCGCGAGAAAGAATCTATCGCCGAATCGGCCGAGCTAGCGATCTGTTCCGGCGCCGGTTCAATCCAGCGCGGCACCGCAATATCCGAACGGCTTACGATACGCAGAACTCGCCGGCAGCCAAGCCTTTCCAAATACGCTTAGCAACGGTGCATGCATCCGCATCGTCATCGCAAATTATGTGCGCTGAGGGGATCTCAAACAGCGCATAAAAACTACGATTGGAAGCGTAGTTCAAAATTTTTCCATCCCTCCGAGTAGATGCTCTCGCTTCACAGACAGACAAGCTTGGCCGCAGCACAATGTAGTTCAGCGGTACCTCTTTGAGTATTTTGCGAGCCGTAAGCAAAAACTCAGGCGGAATGGAGAAGTCAAGTAATACCTCGTACCCTGATCGTGCAAAAGGTATCGCGGCGGCTGTCATAGCGAGCATGATCATCCCAAAATTTTCCCGGCGCTCGCGATTACCGGCATTTGCTATGAAGGACCAAAATATGTCTCCTTCTGTGTAGGAGACAGGAGCAGCGAGCAAAGCAAGGAGCTCTCGGGCGACGGTTGTTTTGCCTGCGCCAATCGGGCCTGAAAGAATATTGACGGCCATTGCTACATTTTGGATCAGCGAGCTGTCAGGAACTTCATATCTGCTCCTTGCGCCGTTACGATTCCACCAGCGCCGCAAGGGGAATCACGAACGATCAGTCGCGAACGCCACCGATTATAATCGCCCTATGGGCGTTGGCAATGAGCCGGCAGAGCTCTCATTCTACAGGCGACTAGGCGGGTACGACGCCATCGCGGCGATCATCGATGACCTGTTTGTGCTGCTGCGAAGGGATAGTCGATTCAGTCGGTTCGGGACCGGCCGCAACATCGATTCCCACAGGCGATCTCAGCAGTTGATCGTGGACCAGATTTGCTCGCTGTCAGGGGGGCCTGCTACTACACCGGTCGAGACATGAAGACCTCTCATGCGGGTCTGGGAATTAATGAAGAGGAGTGGATTGCGAATCTTGAATTAACCAGGCACGTGCTTAAGGGCAGGGGCATGGCCACTCGGGAGCAGACTGAGTTCTTGTCTCTGTTTGAAAATTACAAGAACGATATAGTCGAACCTTCAAAGTCGCCGCAAATCAGTTCGGAATAAGCGTGCTGATCGAGGCATTGGTGTAAGCAAACGGAGGAAACATGGCAAGTACAACAGAGATTGCAGCGGATGTGTACCGTATCTCGGTTTTCGTTCCAGAGATAAATCTGGAATTTAGTCATTTTCTAGTGAGAGATGACGAACCACTACTATTCCACGCGGGACTGCGGAGCATGTTTCCTCTTCTGCGCGAAGAGGTCTCACGCCTGATTGATATCTCGAAAATCAGGCACATCGGATTCAGCCATTTCGAATCGGATGAATGTGGAGCTCTAAACAACTGGCTGGAGCTTGCACCGGCAGCACAGGCGGTGTGCGGCTTGGTTGGCGCTCTGGTTAGCGTCAATGATTTTGCTATACGGCCCGCTCGTGTTTTGACGAGAGATGATGTCTTGGCGACTGGGAAGTATAGTTTTCGATTCATTCCTACACCGCACGTGCCGCATGGCTGGGATGCTGGCGTTCTCTTTGAAGAATCCGAACGCACCCTCTTCTGCTCAGACCTTTTTCATCAATGGGGCCACCGGGAGCCAACAACTCGGGATAGCATAATGGAGCGCTGCAGGATCGCCTTGCTGGAAAGCGAGGCCGGCCCGTTCGCCAATTACGTGCCGTACACGCATCACACCGGCCGCGTACTCGAATCACTAGCTGCGCGTGCACCGAAAACGCTGGCGGCTATGCACGGTTCAACCTACTACGGCGACGGAGCACAAGCACTCCACGATCTCGCCGCGGTGATGCGCGACGTGCTCGGGCCTAAAGCGGAACACGGTGAAACAAGCTCCATCGGAACGATCGAAGCCTGAATGCGTTACCTGGAAATGTCGGCAAAGTCCGGCCCGTAAGGATGGAACTGGTATCTGAGTGCCGCGGGTATGGCGACACGCGAGCGGGCCGCAATGCGTCGCACCGTTAGTTCCGGCGCCCCTGGAAAGGGCTACAATGATTCGGACGCTAACAGGGAACATTATGAAACGGGTCGTGAAGTTCGCAGCATTGCCTGGCGCTCTTGGCGGATCTTTCCTGCTCGGACAGAGCACAAGTAAGGTGCAAAAGTGGTGGACACCCGAAAATGACGCTCTCACCGCAGCGCCACAAAATCACAAGCTTCTCTTCGAAAACGACTGTGTACGAGTGCTGGAAGTAACCGTTTCGCCCGGTCTTCGCGAACCGCTCCATGCTCACCCGTATCCAAGTGTCCTGTACTACATCTCGGTGGCCCATATGAAGGAATACTCACCAGGTGTGCAGGCTATGGATCGTGGCCACAAAGATGATGGGGCAGTCACCTTTCTGCCCCTCGGGCCGCCGCATCAAATGGAGAACCTGGAGACCAGCAAACCGTTGAAAGCCATTAGGGTGGAGTTGAAAAAAAGGTTGCTGACCGCAGCTCCCAACGGTGCGAGACAAGGAGGTGCGCGTGGATTGTCGGCAATCCGGCAGTATATCCCCTTCTATGTAGCAGACAAGAGCAGCGAGCAAAGCAAGGAGCTCTCGCGCGATCGTTGTTTCGCCTGCGCCAACCGGGCCCGAAAGGATATTGACGGCCATTGCTACATTTGCGGCCAGCGAGCTTGTCTCTTCCCCGTTACGGCATCACAATGATCAACTCGAGCTGCGGATTCGGAAAATCGGACGGTACCCAGGCGGCAAAGTTGCGAGACCGCTTAATGGCCTCCCACGCCGGCCCGTCCTGATTCAAGCTGAAGTATTGATAATTCAGCTTCACCGGAATAGCATTGGGCGGTATCGGCAGGTGCCGCATCGAGACGCCCGGAAGCGCGTTGCGAACTAGATGTTCCAGGTGGTTGGCCGAGCATGGCTTGATCAGTTGCGGCGCTTTCGCAATTAACTCGCCTTCGGGCATCTCGGCTGTCAGCGCCAGATACATTTTCGTGTTCTGCAGGTACTTGTCTTCGTTAATGGCGGTCGCGTAAATCGACGGGCTGGTCACGCGTAGAGGCAGCGCGACAAAGTTGCTGGGAATCACCGTTTCCAGCAGATAGCGCAGCTTGTCATCCAGATCGCCAATACGCGGACCCAGTTCGCGGTGCTCATAAATCGGTAAATCGCGCGGAAGGATCTTAGTCGAAAAGGTTGTAAGAGCGCCGGCCAGCGCATTCATTGTATTGAACAACACCTCCGGATGGCCGTGGCGTACTTCGAACAAGTGCCGCAACTGCGGCAGGAACGTGTTCACCGTGTAAAGCAGCCAGAAGCTCGCGATATCGGACGCCGTAAATTCCGCGAGTCCTTGGCTCTTCTGCCGCCGCATGCCCGATAAGGTCGCGCTCTTGGCCGTCAGGATCTCCAGCAGGCGCCGGACAATCGACATCAGGTATTCGCTCGCCCGGATATCTAGCAGCGGAGGAACAAACGCAGCATCAAGTTGCAGCACGCCGCTGTCCGTTCGGTTCACGCGCGCAACCTTCATCGTAGGCGTCCCTTCGCGCGCTTCCTTGTCGACCAGCAGCCGGAAGTTTTTCCGCGCTATTTGAACCGGACGCTCAATCTGCGAGGCGTTCTCGTCCCGTAGAAGCGCCACCTCCGCCAGATAGCGCGTGTCGGCGTCCGTAGCAGAACCCGTCGATATGTTCACGTGGCCGTAGCGCCACGCCGGCACCGCCAGGTAAACATCCACGCTTTCATGGAGCGCATCGAAGTATCCCGCCAGCGGCTTCGGCAGCGGCGCCGGATCGCTTTCGGGTATATCGAACACAAGGCCGTCCGGAAAAATGCCGGACGCCACGTCGACCGCCAGATTGCCGGCCGCCAGTGCTTCCCGGTTAATAGTTAGGCTTCGAAATCCCCACGGAAAGAAGCTCAGCCCATCAATTCGAAATTGCAGCAGGTCTTCATGAAAGACATCTTGCGCCTGCAAGTGTTGTGGCGAAAGGAACGTGCCCTTCGCCCAAATCACTGGTTGGAGTCTTCTCATGCTCTGGCCCGATTACCGTAGTGCTGTTACGAGTTGATCATCACCATGGGCGCGCTGATGGAAATAGAAGCCGGCGTCATCGAGATGCTGCTCGCGCCGCACGAGATAGTAACGCCCTGCAGACCGCTGATCGAGATGCTGCCGATGTCGGCCTGAATGGTGATATTGCCCAGCGATGCCTGCGTTGAGATATTTCCCACATCTGCCGTGGTCGAGATATTGCCTGTTTGTGCGGTCTCGGAAATATTACCCATCACTGTGATGGTCCGTTTGCCGGCCTGGATGGCGATGCTGTTGTCTCCCGTTTTCACCGTTTCAGAAAGATTGCCCATCACGGTTATCGTTCGTTTGCCTTGCTGGACGTCGATGGTGTCGTCACCTGTCTCGACTGTACGCGATTCATCCACGTGAATTTTCGTCGTGCGGTTGTTCTTCACCGTCCGCGTCTCATCATGCTTGATAAGAGAATTCCAGTCTTTTTCCGCCTGGACGTAGATCTCTTCTGAATCCTTTTTATCCTCGAAGCGGAGCATGTTGTAGTTCGAGGATCCTCCCTTCGGAGTGCTGTGAGTGAGAATGCCGCTCTGGGTCTTGTTGTCAGGCAGCGCAAACACCGGCATATTGTCGCTGTTGTAAATGCTGCCCACTACCACGGGCTGGTCCGGGTCTCCTTCTAGAAAGCTGACAGCCACCTCATCGCCCGTGCGAGGCAGCCACTGATGTCCCCACATCTTGCCTGCCCACGGCTGTATGACGCGCAGCCAGCAAGTGTACTTGGAATCGCGGTCCCACGGAAAAACTGCGCGAATCCGGCCGTATTTATCCGGCCAGATCTCTTCCGTATTGCCGGACGAACTTTCGTCGACAACCAGAGCGGTTTGCAAACCGGAAATGACAGGTTTCGGAGTCTGCTGCAGCGGTTTGAACGGAACTGAGGCCTCGATGCATCTGAACTCGTTCGTGTATGCATCGGGCGGCACGTCGCGGTTCAGGTAATCGGGCATTTGCGATGCCTGGTGCGTCAACCCGGTGAGGACGTACGTGCCCGCCGCGCTGCCGCCCGTAACCGTGATCTTATATCCGGAAGTGAACGCCCGGCACTTTGAAACGCCGCTGAATTCCACTCGCGTCGCCTCCTGTTCCTGCATTCTGTTTTTGTTCAGCTTCTCGCCTTCCGGATGTATATCGCCTAAACGCTCCCCCGGATCGTTGAACTTCTTGGCATAGTCGCCGGGATAGTCGTATATTTCAAACTTTCGACCGGCTGTAGCAACTGATTCCGACGGCTCCGCTATCTGGAGATTGTTGGTCGGCATCTCATGATGGAAATCCCTCGTGGTCCATTTGCCGCTATGAATTCTTTCTTCAGAGTTCCAGCTCCGGATTGTGTCCCGAAGATCTTCTTGTACCCCCGTCACGAAAGCATAATTGAAACTGTCCTCTTGGGGGAGCGGCTTGTACGAGCTCGGATCGTCTGACAGAATCATGGTGTGCTTGCCCGCCTCGTGCTGGAAATAATAGAAGATGCTTTCAGCTTCCATGATCCGGCTCACGAACGCGAAATCCGTTTCCCGGTACTGAACACAATAATCCCAGGCCGTGTAGTCCTTGGTCAGGGACACTTGATAATCGCTGCACCCGGCATCGTTGAACACCTGCTGAATGATCTCTGGAACAGTCTTCTTCTCGAATATCCGGCAGTTTGAGGCCAGCGAGAGGAATGAGAACCAGGGAACGATGCTGGCTCTGTAATAAGCCATTTCATCGTCCCGCCTGCCCACGCTAAAGCTCTCGCATAGTCCCCCGACATATCGTTCTTTTTCATTTTCCAGCGCGATCCTGATCGTGAATGGCTGTCCTACCAGATCGTGCGGGTGTACTTTGCTTGGGTTACCCGCCGAGATCTCCGAAACAAGCTCGAGATCGAAGCGGAAAGGTCGCGAGATGCCTTCCACGCCGGAAAAGCTGTTCAGTAATAGCACGTCTTTTCCGGCGGGAGTTGTAATCGCCAATAAGCGGTTGTCTTGCGTAATGGGTTCGGCCATGTTTCGCCCAGGCGCTCAATCAGGCGTATTGAAATGATCCATCTGCGCCGATGCTGACGTTGACAGAGCTCAGCTTTCGCCCTTCGGCAAGGCTTGTCAGCAGTTGCCGCGACATATCGGGCAGCAGCGTGTTGGTCAGAATATTATCGATATTGCGGGCGCCGCTCTCCACTTCCGTGCAGCGATTGGCGACTTCCTCCACTACGCTGCGGTCGTAGTGCAATTGAATCCTGTGATTCGCCAGCATGCGTCGCTTGATTTTGTCGAGCTTTAGTTCGATGATTTTCTTCAAATTTTCGTCGCGCACCGGATAGTAGGGAATCACAACCAAACGCCCCAGGAATGCGGGCTTGAATATCTTATTCAGCTCCGGCTTGATCGCCTTCAAAATGCCTTCCGGACTCGGCATCGCCTCCGGATCGGCAGTCAGCTTCGCAAGCTGGTCGGTGCACGCATTGGTAGTGAGAATGATAATGCAGTTCTTAAAATCGATCTCGCGTCCTTCGCCGTCCTCCATCATTCCTTTGTCGAACACTTGAAAAAATAGTTCCAGCACGTCCGGGTGCGCTTTCTCCACTTCATCAAGCAGCACAACCGAGTACGGCCGCCGCCGGACGGCTTCAGTAAGAACACCGCCCTCGCCGTAGCCCACATACCCCGGAGGCGATCCCTTCAGCGTCGAAACCGTGTGGGCCTCCTGGAATTCCGACATGTTGATGGTGATCATGTTGTGCTCGCCGCCGTAAAGAAGGTCTGCAAGAGCCAGTGCGGTTTCCGTTTTGCCGACGCCGCTGGGTCCAACCAGCATGAACACTCCCAATGGCTTGCCAGGGTCGTCCAGGCTCGCTCGCCCGGTTTGAATGCGCTGGCTGATTAGCGACAGCGAGTGATCTTGACCGATGACGCGCTTTCCCAAATGCTTATCGAGCTCGAGCACCATCCCGATCTCGTCTTTGATCATCTTGCCCAGTGGAATGCCGGTCCAGCCCGAGATCACCTGCCCGACAATCTGCGCATCCACGCATACTTGCATCAGAGCGGTCTCGCCCTGCACTTCTTCCAGTTCGCGCGTCAATTGCCCCAGCTTCTCCCGAAGTGCGGCGCTTCCGTTTCCTTCTGCCGTTGCGACTGCGGCCGGGGACCCTTGCGCCGCTGCCGCTGTTCCGCTGCCCGCTGGAGCTACCGCTCCGTTACCGCTGGCGGATTTCCCGGCCGCGCCATTCGATATCCGCGCGCCGGAGGCTTCGGCGTGGGCTTCCAATTGGGCGCGCACGTCCCTGATCTCTTCGACTAACGTTCTGGTCCGGTCCCACTTACTATTCAAACCGTTCAACATCTCCGTAAGCGCAGCCTTCTGCTGAATAAGCTGCTCCATTCGCTCGCTATGATCCGCGCCGGTAGCGGATTCGCGCCGCAGAATCCGTTCCTGCACCTCGGCATCGTCAATTTGCCGCGTCAGGTCTTCAATCACAGAGGGCGTGGCATTCTGTCCCAGAGCAAGCCGCGCGCAGGCCGTATCGAGTACGCTGACGGCCTTGTCCGGCAATTGCCTTCCGGCCAGATAGCGGTGCGAAAGCTTCACCGCGGCCCCTACGCCTTCGTCAAGAATGCGTACTTTGTGGTGTTTCTCGAGCGCCGGGATAATGCCGCGCATCATCACCATGCACTGTGACTCGGTGGGTTCTTCCACCTTCACCACTTGAAAACGCCGGGCCAGTGCGGGATCTTTTTCAAAGTACTTCTTGTACTCCGACCAGGTCGTCGCCGCAATGGTCCTCAGTTCGCCTCGCGCCAGCGCCGGCTTCAGCAGATTCGCTGCATCGTTCTGCCCCGCTTGCCCGCCTGCACCGATCATGGTATGCGCTTCATCGATAAACAGAATGATCGGTACCGGCGACTTCTTTACCTCTTCAATCAAGCCCTTTAGACGATTCTCGAATTCCCCTTTGATTCCCGCGCCCGCCTGTAGCAGCGCCAGATCAAGCGTCCGAACCAGAACGTTGCGCAGCGGCGGAGGAACGTCCCCCTGCGCCACCCGAATCGCAAAGCCTTCCACCACGGCGGTTTTGCCCACTCCCGCCTCGCCCGTAAGAATCGGGTTGTTCTGGCGCCGCCGCATCAGAATGTCCACAATCTGGCGAATCTCTGAATCACGGCCTAGCACCGTATCAATCTTCCCGAGCCTCGCATTTTCAGTGAGGTTAACCGTGAATTGGTCCAGGTTCGGTGTTTTCCCGCCGGCGGCTCCGGCCGGTCCCGCTCCTCCGCCCGCCGCTGCAGCAGTAGTTGAGGCGTTTTCCGGCGACCCATCCACAATGGTCAGAAAGTCCCGGCGCAGCGCTTCCGGCTGAATCGTCTGCAGCTCGCGGCTGAAGTCTCGCGCCATGCGCGCTAACTCTTCATCGCCAAGCAGCGCCATCACTGCGAACCCCGAGCGAATCTGCGTTCCGCCGTATTCCAGCGACCCCAGGCTCCACGCCGTAGTGAACAGCTTCACCAGTGAAGGGCTGAATGAGGGCGTTCGCGCATTGCCCGTCTTCAGCTTGTCAAGCGCGCGGCTCAGTTCGCCTGTGAAGCGCGACTTGTCCGCGCCGAAGTGCTTCAGGATGTGAGCCAGGTCGCTGTCCTGTTGATCCAGCAGCTTCGTCAGGAAGTGCTCGATTTCAATGTCGTAATGCGTTCGGGAGAGACACAGCCCCGCGGCCGCTTCCAGGGCGCTCCGGGTTGTATCGTCCATCCTCGCGATCAGCGACTTTAAATTGACGTTCATACTCTCCTCACTTTTTCTTCCGCGACGTACAAGTTTACAATTGCAGCACTGTCTGCGACGGATTGTAGTCCATCGGCCGCGTCGAAGACCAGCTCACCCATCCGAGTCGTGGCGCCAACTCGCCGCCGGAGCCCAGCTCGCAAAGCGGAACCTCTTCCCGCTGCAAAATCAGTTGCGCTTCGAAATCGAATTCGTCTCCCGCAAAAAAGCGTACAAGGCTTCGCAGCAGCGGATAGGCGCTTCCCGACGGTAAAAAATCCAGGTATCGCCTCAATGACAGCGGTCCTATCACCACGCGAATGCGCGATTGCGGATCCCAGATCTCATCTCCAACCACCGCGCCGAAGCCGAGCATCTGCGATTCTTCTGCCGTATCATCCAAATTGCATTGCGAATCAGATTCCAGCCGGTACCATGCCCCTAAAAACTGTTCCACTTCCACTGTCACGCCAAAAAAATCTCGCAGCATCAGCTTCAACGCCTCTGCGCTTCGAGGCTGCTGCGCAAAAAGCCCTGCATAGAAACGCAGTGGCTGATCCGCTATCTGCTGCCGGTTTTGCAAGCCCTCCGTGCCCAGGCCAATAATGCCCGACAAGTATTGCGAAAACCTATCGTCCGCGCCCCTTTCAACGCCAACCGGAAACCGGTACTTCTCCCACGCGCGATAGAAGAGAGAGATGATGCGGTGATGAAAAATATCTAGAAAGTCGCGAAGCGTGCGATCGCGCTCTCTCATACGCTCGGCCACCAGCTCCGTGTAATACAGCGGCAGCAGACCCAGCGGCCCGATAGTGCCCATGAAGTTAACGCGCATCAGCGGCGGCCCGTTTTCGGTCTGTTCCAGCTCATGCACTTCACTGGCGGGAAACGACAACGACGGCCTCGCGCCAAAACGCACCACTTCAGATTTCGGTGATTGAAAGAACCCCACCCCGGCTCGATTCGGGTAGAATTGCCGCAGCAGTCGCACAGCCTGGACAAACTCGAAGGAATAGGGCTCGGAAAACAGTCTGTCCTCGACCGTCTGCCGGATTAAAGCAAGATTTTCTGTCCCGCTCGTGGCTGCCATTCCCTGAGCACCTCCTTCCGCTGCTTCGTCCGGACAACAAGCTGGCTGAAACTATTCAGCGAGGCGTACAGGCCCAGAAAATATTCCAGAACCGAGGCAAACAGAAACACACTGCTGCCCACAAACAGTTCCTCGTCCAACTCCATCTCCACGCGAACTCCCCGCGCAAAACTAATGCCATGCTCCGACACAACCCGCGCGAAGTGCCGCCTGCTGCGGAGATCCGTTATGCCCGATATTTGCCGTTCCAGCGGCCTCGATTCCGTGAAGTTATAAAGCCGCAGAATTTCCTGCAGCGCCCCTCGCCCTTCCTCGACCAAAGATAAGTAGTTCAGCGACAGATGCGAAATCAGTCTCCAATGTATTTGCTTTCGCAGCGGCGGACGCAGCGTATCGGTTGGCTTTCGCAGTGAAATAATGCGCTTGACTACCGCCCCTCCCTCCAGATCGAAGTCTCCAGATTCATTTCCGAACGGCAGCCTTGATGGCAAATCCCGATTGCTGCAAGTGCAGCGGACATTTAATGTCTCGGCGCCGGTTTTCGCCGCCTGGCCTGATGTATCCACGAGCGATATATAAATGTCCGTGCCGGGATCGTCCCGGCGAGCTGAAACACGCCGCGACGCATTCCAAAAGGTCTGATTCTTAGCGGTTCGTCCGTGATGACTGGAATAGAACGGCTCGTATTGAGTCACCTCGCGGCGATCCGGGCTGGAGGTCCGCACATCATCGATCGAAAAGATTTCGAGCACGTTCCTGCGTCGCGCATCCGGGATCACCAGGTGCTCGAATCGGGTCTGCTCCAGTAAAATCGGCTCGGCCGATTGCGCGAACAGGTTCACAATGGGCGTGCATCCCAGCCTGAAGGTGTTTTCCGAAACGCCGAGCTCCAGCGATTGCTGCCGGTCAATGCGCTCAAAGGGAGAGATCAGAAACACGATCTCCGCGCGATCTGTGAACGCGCCTGCCGCCAGCGCTTCCAGATTGCTCAATTCGGCGAAGAAGAATTTTTCGGGGAATGCAAAGTATTCCTGCAGAATTCGATATCCGGTGAATGAGCGGCGCGGGAACGGAAGAATTGCTTCCTCATCGCGGAAGCCCATGGCGCGCAGCGACCCTGCCGGCAGCTCGATTGCGCGCTGGTCCGGGTTATCGGGATTTCGCAGCAGGATTCGCAAGCAGTTGTTGAACAGGAGTTCGTACAGCGTATGAATCACATCCCCGTTCAGGTAAAACCGCAGCGTCTTCAGCCCGAGAGTTTTGAAATGAACATCCGGAAAGCAGGAGAGTTCCACGCTGCACGCCGCAATCGCCTCAGGAGCTTTCAAAGGAGGGCTCAAGCGCTCTGGTGCTTTCCACTTTGCCTGTGAAACGCGCAGCGGTGAAACTACCGTCTCGTAGCAGGTCCTGAACTTACATTGAATCCCATCCACCGACCGCGAGTAGAGCAGAGCTTCGCGCGGTATCCGCACGCTCGTCGTCAGCTTTCCTCGCTCGGGATCCACGTTGAATTCAACGATGGACATCGAAGGAATGGGCCGGAGGAAGTGTGGATAGAGGACGTTCAATAGCGATTCGGTGATTTCAGGGAAATCATCGTCCAGCTTCAGGTGAACACGGGCGGCCAGAAACGCAAACGACTCCACCAGCCGCTCTACATGCGGATCCTCTGAGCCGTTCGGGCCCAGGACAAGATGCGATGCTACGGTCGGATATTTATCGGCGAACTCGGCCCCCAGTTTGCGCAGGAACGACAGTTCGCTCTCGTAATACTCCAGCAGCTCATCGCGCACGAGTTTCCCCTTGCACTTTGTACTCTCCGCTGGATAATTCCAAAACCGTGTCGAAACTCACGTGCTCCGGATGGGGATCGATTCGCAGCATGCCCTCAATTGCGAATCGCAGCGCCGGGACCTTCTCTTCGCCGCTAGTGACCAGGCTGACGCGTGGGTTTGCGATTCGGGGCTCAAACTTCACAACCGCCGCCTGTATCGCCTGCGTGAGCCGCTGGCGATCTCTGCTGTTGACCACACTCATGGAGGTGATGTCCGGCAGCCCGTACATATACAGCGAGTCTTGCAGTTCGCTGCCCTCCGGGGCGGGATTGATTGGCTGGCGCGTATTCAGCAGCCATTCAAGATCGCGCCGCACCGCATCCCGAAGCTTTCGCACCGATTGCGAACGCGTCAGATGTACGTCGCCAGACCGCTTCAGGTCATCATCGATTAACCGGTCCAATAACGATAACGTAACTGGTGCATCGCCGCGAATCGGTGGCATGTTTATTGCTCTGTCCCGTGCAATATCGCACCGCTGCCAGGCCGGCAGGTGGGGCAGACCGTCGGGGTTTGTGGTCTGTCTCTCAGGCAATATTGACAGCTCATTAGCTGGCCATACCCTCCTGCCGCAGCCACGCCAGTGTATCCGGGTTCGCCGTGCCGGTATCATCGTTCAGCGTTGCTGTCGGAAGCTGCGGAAAGTCGTGCAGAAATGCTTTCAGTTCCGACCGCAGCGCAACCGCTGCAGCCGCGTATCCGAGTTCATCGCACGCTTTGATCGAGTACCGTTGTAAATCTAACCAGCCGCGCCCGACCGCCGTGCCCATCGCGCCTTCCGCCGTTTCCAGCACGCGTTTCCAGTTCTTGCCGGCCGCTGACATTCGTAATGCCAGTCGTACCTCAGCGCCAGGCGCGGGCAAATCGTTAATAGCGGATTCTCCTGCCGAACGCACCTCGCTCCAGCGAAGCGCCCGCAACAGCAGATAAGAAACGGGACTGGCCGGCGTGATCTGCCGAAGAAACTGCGCCGCTGCCAGCACATGAAGTACGGCCTCATCTGCGCTCGTAATCGCCCCGCCAGGCAATTGCGACAGATCAAGCTGCGATATCGCGCGCGCCATCGCGGGCTCCCCCGCTGAACCGGGCTGCACTCCAGCCTCTGCCTGCACCGCGCCGTCAACGCTCGCTTGCGACGGCTCCGCAACGTCCGGCTCTTTCTCCAGCTTCTTAAGCAGCAGAATATGAGCGACGTTCTCCACCTCTTCCAGCGCCTTACGCAAGGGCGTGAATGAGGGCGCAACGTCGGCGAATTTATCCCGGCTCTTCTCGTCTAACGCTTCCAGCGCATCCCGCGCCGCCTTAAAATCACGCTGCAGATCTTTGTAGAACTGCTTAGGCGTTGCTTCGAAGTCTGTGTCAAACTCTTCCGGTGTGAGCTTTCCTTCTTTAACCGCCGCTTCGCGCGCTTTCCTCTTGGAGTCGTTGCCGCTGATCTCGTTCTCGTACCCCATGCGGCGCGATTCCTGATAAACGAACCAACTGAACCCACTATTGGTAAGGGCAACGCTCCGCAGCGCGAAAATTGGAGACGAACCCTTGCTCGGGTCAAAATACGACCCAACCCAATCCAGCGGAGTCGCGCGCATCTCGGCATCGCCCTCGTCTAACTCCGGATACAGGTTCTCCCAGAAGCGCTCGATCAGTCCCTCTATCACCTGCAGGCCCGAAGTGAGGCCCGGCACGTCGTATTCGTAGATCCAGGCCTCAGTCAGCCACGCAGCGATCCACAAATCTTTGGTGCTCTTCAGCAAAGCATCTTCAGAGAGCTTTATAACTTGTCTGAAATCCGCGTTTTTGGCTTCACGCTCCCATAAACCAACCGGACCGGAATCCTCCTGGCGGCGCGCTTCCTTTATCTTGTCGTGCAGAGTGTACTTCAGGTTCTTGCCGGTTGGGCTATCGCCTGGAATCGGCTCCAGAAATCGCTCGATTTCGTTCATGTGTGAACACTAACTGGAAAACTATACTTCCAGACTTGGGCTTGTGTTCAGAGGATATATCTCCAGCTCCCGAATTTCAAGGAAAGGGACTTCTTCGCCGTCTACCAGCAAAGCTTTCTGGCCGAACGGCGCGATCTCGCCCGTTTCGTCTTCGCACCACTCGCTCACACGGCCGAGCTTTACTTCGTCATCCGGGTGCTGCCAGGAGCCCGGCGCGATTGCCGGCAACAGAATCTCTCCCAAATCCCGCGACTGGAAAGTGGGTCCCGTAACCAGCTTTGCTGGCGCCCATATCAGGTCGCGCAGGCGCTTGGGAGCCTCCATGCGGAAGGCGGCGATGTCCTGGTAAGAGATCCACATATAATCGCCCGCCGCGAATACTTCCAGCTTTTCGCCAATCCGCGGATCGGCGTCCGAGAGACTTTGAAACTCCTTCCCGTTGAGCTTCCCGCGCACTGTAATGGCCGCGCCATTTACCACTTGCTTCGGGTATGTTTTCTTTTCGAACATCTCCTGGCGCGTCTTCTCCGCGTTCAGCGCGGCCTTGTAGAGAAGCGTTCCCAGGAAGGAGTCCTTGCTGCCCTCCTTCTCCAGAATGTTCAACTGCTTTTCCGCCCGATCGTAGTCACCGGAAAAGCACAACAGTTCGAATAGGAACGTCCGCTGCTTCTGATTTGATGGATCGTTCCGGAGTATCTCGTTCAGGGCCGAGATAGCTTCGGAAAGCTTCCCGGCCTTGAGTAATTCTTGAGGATTCATTTCAGGCTGAAGCCCTACTTGGTGTTTTTGGAAACGTCCCAACTGGCGAAAACGGGACTCTCCAGGCTGCCATCCGCTTTTTGAGCACTGTATTCAATCTTAATTTTTTTGAATGATAGCGAAATCGATTCGGATGGCTTACCGCCACCCGCCGCGCCGCCCCAGCTCACACTGTCCACAAAAACCTCGTTCATGGTGTACTTCAGGTACTCCTTAGGCTTTTCTCCGCCGCCCGCTTCGCGTACCGTCAAAAGCCCATTAGCAATGTGCTGCCCGGAGGCGCAGAATTGAAACAGTGTCGTACTCTGTTTCGCAACCTGCGTCTGCACGCTCAGGCTGCTGATGTCCACTTTGCCCGCGCCGCTTCCTGTTCCAAAAGAAACACTGGACGGGTTGGATGCGCCCCAACTGAAACTGAAAAGCTCAATTTCACCTACGTGGCCGTCTTTCTCCGACTCCCCTGTGACGCCATCTAACTTCAAAAACGCTTCAACTGCCATAATTATCCCTTTCGCTCCTTAATGAAAGTTACTGTTGAATCTTGCGATTCGGCTAAATTGTTTTTGCTAACGCGCGCGCTTACTAAGCCGCGGGCGGTGGAAGTTCCGCTACCAGACGCAGCGATACGGACAATTCCTCCAGTTGATAGTGCGGCCGGAGAAATGCCACTGCCCTATAAGCACCTGGCTTGCCAGGAACATCCACAACCTCGATTCGAGCTTCACGCAGCGGCCGCTCGGCCTTTATGCTGGCTGCGGCATCGTCATTTCCAACCGTATAGCCGCGAATCCACTCATTCAGGAAGTTCTCGCATTGCGATCGGGACATGAAGCTGCCCACTTTGTCGCGCATCATCACTTTTAAATAATGTGCGAAGCGCGATACCGCCAGGATGTATGGCAGTTGCGTCGAAAGCCGCGCATTCGCGTTGGCCGCGTCTTTGTTGTACAGCTTCGGTTTCTGCGAGGATTGCACGCTGAAAAAAGCTGCGTAGTCCGTTCCTTTGCAGTGAACCAGTGGGATAAAGCCGTTATCCGCAAGTTCCTTCTCGCGCCTGTCCGTGATAGCAATCTCGGTCGGGCATTTTAGCGCCACGTCGCCTTCGTCAGTCCGGAAGGTATGCGCCGGAAGGCCTTCCACCAGCCCGCCGCCCTCCACGCCGCGAATCGCCGCGCACCAGCCATATTGCGCGAAGGCGGTTGTCAGCCGGGCCCCCAGCGCGTAAGCCGCGTTGCCCCATAGATATTTGCCGTGGTCGGTGCCGTCCACATGCTCCTCGAAATCGAAGCCTTCCACCGGCTTTGTGTCGCGTCCGTACGGCAGCCGCATCAAAATATGCGGCATGCACAGCCCGACGTAGCGGGAGTCTTCGCTCTCACGGAAGCTCTTCCACTTAGCGAACTCCGTGTTGTCGAAGATCTTCGATATATCGCGGACCTGCCCGATATCGGCGAAGCTATCCATGTTCATAAGCTGCGAGCCCGCCGCCGTCAGGAACGGAGCGTGCGCCGCTGCCGCAACATGCGACATCTTGTCCAGCAGCTCAATATCTTCGGGATGTTTGGTGAATTCGTAATCGCCAATCAGCGCGCCAAAGGGTTCGCCGCCGAAAATCCCATACTCGTCTTCGTACACCTTCTTGAAGATGGCACTCTGGTCGAACTCGGCCGCGCGCTGCAGATCTTTCAACAATTCCTTTTTAGAAACGTTGATCACGCGGATCTTCAGCATCGTCGAGGTCTCTGAGCTGTCCAGCAGATACTTCAGGCCGCGCCAGCTTCCTTCCAGTTTCTGGAACGAAGCATTGTGCATCACCTCGTTCAATTGCAGAGACACCAGGTGGTCAATCTGCGCAATGCGCGCGTTGATCATCGCCTCCGCATCGCGAGAGATCGTAACTTCGCCCTGCAAAACCTGCCCAAGGAACTCTTTCACCAGATCCTTGCCGCGCTGCTGCGAGGCAGGCTCCTCGCCGAATCGCCCTTGCTCGACAATCTGATCGAGCAGACTAGGTTCCGCCGTCGCTGTCGTCGTCCCGGCGGAAGGGGTCGCGTGTTGTACTTCGCTCACTTTGCCTCTCCTTTCTCGCCGGCGCTGCCCATTTCCGAACGCAGCTTATCGAGCTTTTCGGTATTTGAAACAGCCTCCATAAGAACCTGGTCGAGTTTCTCGTTAGTCTGCAGCGTCCCGCGCAAATCGCTTAGCTTACCGCGAAGCTCCAATAATTCGCGCAAAGGACGAATTTGCCGGGCCACCTGCTCGGGTTCGAAATCTTCCAGGCTGCGGAAGTTTAAATCCACCTTCAAGTCGCCCGCGTTGGCATCCTCGCTGAGCTTGTTCTCAACGCTGAACGCCAGGTGCGGCCGCATCTCTTCCAATACGGCGTCAAAGTTGTCGGGATTTACATCCACAAACCGCCTGTCTTTGAGTCTCTTCACGTCACCCGTGGGCTGACCGGTGAAGTCACCCATGACACCAAGCACGAAGGGCAGTTCCTTAATCTCTATTGCGTCTCCGACGTGGACATCATAGGAAATTTGAACGCGTGGGGGACGCACGCGCGTGAGCTTTTTCTGTATGCTTTCTCGAGCCATAATTTACCTCAATCTCTCGCGGGCGGACGAAGGCTCGTCACGCTCTTCTGGAAATACTGGATTACGTCACAAGATAGTATCAGAGTCCTGTGCAACTGCATAGCCACGCGGCATGCGCGCCGGGGAGCATTGGTCCCCCCCGTTCGCGGCGATTGGCCCTGTCGTTCGGTTAAACCGATAACGAAATGGATAATCCCTAAGGAACACATCGTGATCACCAGGCAGGCGCCTCGCGTCGGTATGATAAAACCGCTTCGCGGGCGCGGGTCTGCCGTACCTACCGAGCCCGGTGTAAACTAAACAGCCGGGAGGTGAGCAGCTGCTAGCGCTTACCCTGGTCGGGTTAACTCGACCGAAGAACTGCTTCCGTAACAACGCCGCGTAGCCTGCAATGAAGGGTAGCTGAGCTGATGCACATGGGACGAAAGCACCAAGAAATCCTGAACCGCTCAGCTCCAATCCCCGGGCTTTCGGAGGTTGTGGAGAAGTCGACCAACGGCGACGGCAGCGCCTTCGATCGCCTCTTCACACTGATCTACAACGACCTCCGCGGCCTGGCTAAGAGTTATCTTGCTCGCGAAGCACATGCCGGCACATTGCAGGCCACGGCTTTGGTCAATGAAGCTTATGTTCGGCTTGTCGAGCAAGCACAGGTCGATTGGAAAAATCGCAGCCATCTGCTTGCGGTCGGCGCCATCGCGATGCGGCGTATTCTGGTGAACCATGCCATCGCCGCGAAACGCGACAAGCGCGGCGGCGCGGCGGCCAGAGTCACATTAAGCGAGGATCTCATCGGCGTCGAGCAGAACCTGGACGTGCTCGCCGTAGATCAGGCCATCGACGCCCTGGCGAAACTCGACCAGCGCCACGCCAAACTTGTCGAATTGCGGTTCTTTGGGGGCTTGAGTGTTCCCGAAGTGGCCAGCGCCCTCGGCCTCAGCGTCAGCACCATCGAAAAAGATTGGAGATTCTGCAGTGCGTGGCTCAAAAACGCGCTCCGGCCTTAACGCAATAACTGATCCGGCTGTCTATAAGCGAGTATCGGAGCTTTTCTCCCAAGCAGCCGCATTGCCCGCACAAGATCAAGCCGCGTTCCTTCGAAATAGGTGCGGGAGTGATACCGATTTACTCCGGCTGGTACAAAACGTTTTGCTGCAAGATCGGGAGGGCCCGATTGAACCCGAGCTCGCGGCAGATCGCTCGATGCCGGTCATTCACGAAGATCTCAGCGGACGAACCTTATCGCATTACAACATCGTTCGGCCCATGGGAGCTGGTGGAATGGGAGTCGTTTATCGCGCAACGGAGACGCGGCTCCAGCGAACCGTCGCGCTGAAATTTCTGCCGGCTTTCCTCAGAGAGGATTCCGCCAGCCGCGAGCGTTTCATCCGTGAAGCGCGCGTCATCGCCTCCATTGATCATCAGAACGTGTGTCCGGTCTACGAAATCGACGAAGCGGATGGATTCATCTTTATTGCGATGGCGTGTCTCGAGGGGACGTCGCTCGAGGAAAAGATTCGGACCGGACCGATTCCTATTCAGCGGGCTATCAGCATCGCACTCCAGGCCGCGCATGGTCTGCAGGCCGCCCACGCCAAAGGTGTCGTGCATCGCGATATCAAGCCGGCGAACCTGATGCTGATGGACACAGAAGCCGCGGAGCCCCTCGTTCGGATTCTCGATTTCGGAGTGGCGCGATGGACCCAGAAGACTGTTCTGACTCAGGAGGGCTTAAGGATCGGAACGGTGCTGTATATGGCGCCGGAACAGGTCGCCGGATCGCGCGTAGATTCGCGCGCCGATATCTGGTCGCTCGGAGTCGTGCTTTACCAGATGCTCTCTGGCCGGGTGCCGTTTGAGGGAAGTACACTACGCGAAACGCTCGCGGCCATCGCTGGCCCGCAGCCGCCGGACCTCACTCCGATTCGCAAGCTGGCGCCTCCCGAAGTTGTCTCCATCTTGCGGAAGATGCTCGAGAAAGAGCCTGCGCAGCGGTATCAAACAGCCACTGCGCTGATCTCGGACTTAGAGAGTCTCCGGCATGCGGCTGTGCCGGGCCCCATCGCTCGTATGGGGCGCGGCTCCCCATTTCGTAGGGCGGCGGGAATCGGCGCGATCGCAGCGCTCATCGCTCTCTCGATACTCTTATTTGTTCACTACGACAGACCGCATGCACCGGATACCTTGAGAATCGTTCCGTTTACGTACTATCCCGGCTACGAGCAAGACCCCGCGATTTCGCCCGACGGCAAGGAAATCGCATTCATAGGGCAAGGAAAGGATGGCGACAACCCACTCGAAGTCTACGTGCAACTCATCGGCTCAACCGATCCGCTGCGCCTGACAAACGTTCCTGCCGGTACAGAGGATCGCTCGCCAGTTTGGAATCCGGCCGCAACCCGGATCGCATTCCTTCGAAGCCGAACCGGCGAGCCCTTCGCGAGGATCGTCACCATATCAGCACTGGGCGGTAGCGAAACGGATCTCGGCATGAACAAAGTTGCCTTTCCCGGAAAACTCGCGTGGAGCCCAAATGGGCGCACACTGGCATTCGCTCGTTCAGTTGGGAAGGATCAGAGCGCCATTTTCGAACTATCTTTTTCTGACCACAAAGTTCGCCAGCGATCGTTTCCTGGCGATGATCAAAGCGACTGCTGCCCGCAATACGATCCCAGTGGACAGCGATTGGCCTTCCGCCGCAACGCCACCGAGATCATCATCACAGACGAAATGGGCAAACGCACGCATCAACTGCCGGCGCGAATATCGTGGGCGGGTTGGACTTGGACAGCCGACGGCCGTTCGCTCGCCTATTCCTGGTTTGGCAAGTTAGCCGAAATGAATGTGGAGAGCGGCGCGATTACACGGCCTGCTATGGCTACGGCACTAGGGCCCGACATCATCGACGTCACCATTCGCGGAAACCGCATGGCGTGTGTGCACTGGGCGCTTGAGCAGAGCATTTGGCAGCTCACCTTGCACAAAACCGGCGCTGCGCGAACACCGGAGATCTCGGCTGCACCGGCAGTGCAACTGATCGCATCAACGATGCGCGAAGATACACCGCAGTTCTCCCCGGACGGGAAGTGGATTGCGTTTTCCTCGGACCGCGCAGGCTCTACCGATATCTGGGTCGGACGAAGCGACGGCTCCGGCCTGCGCCGCTTGACGTTTCTCGACGGGTTCGCGGGAACCCCGCGCTGGTCTCCCGACGGAGAGTGGATCGCTTTTGACTTGCGGCCGCCATCCTCGGAGTCCGACATTTGGCTGGTCCGGGTTGCAGGAGGAGAAACTCGCCAGCTCACCAAGAACACGGGCGGCGCCGATGTGCCGAGCTGGTCGAATGACGGCCGCTGGATCTATTTCCATTCCCTGTCGGACGATCAGATCTGGAAGCTTCCAAGCGAGGGCGGTAAGCCTGTTCCGCTCACCCGCCATGGAGGATTCGAAGGGTTCGAATCCATGGATGGCAGGTATCTGTACTATTCCAACAGCCAGGAACATTCAGGAATTTGGAGAATGGATCTGAGCAGCGGAACCGAACGGCCGGTTCCCGAGTTGTCGGGAACCGGATACTACCGGCAATGGGCGCTCGGCCCAGCCGGGATCTTCTTTGTTCCGAATGACGAGGCGTTCAGCAAGGATGCGGCGGTCAGGTTCTTCGATTTCGCCACGCAGAGAATCGTTCCGGTAGCGACGGTGGGAAGGCTCGTTACCGCCGGGCCCGGAACACTCGCAGTATCACGCGATGAAACACGGCTGCTATATGTTCACAGGGAACGCGATAACCGCAACATCATGCTGGTCGAGAATTTTAGATAGAGAGTCCTCTGGACCGTACCGCTTTGTTCGCGGCCCGACGGAAGCTTCCTCGTTTTGGGCGCCATTTCCTGGCTGGAATGACACCCGAGAAATGCATCACTCGCTACTGCAGCGGCGCGTTGCCCGCTACTGGTACCAGAAATACTGCTCGGCACCGCCAAGAGTTCTGACCGGGTACCAGGGGCCGGTAGGAGTAAAATTCGCGAAGCTGTCAGTGACGAGATTTATGTTCCAGTAATTGGGAAGTGTGGTTTGGGTCGACGTCCAAGTGCCGTTCCCGCCTGAACAATGCCGATTCCAATTGAAAAAGCCAGGACTAGACGGCATTTCGTCGTCGGTGGTTTGCGTCTGCTCGGTGAGCCAGTCCCCCCACGCTACCGTACCGTTTGTGGGAGCGAGGGAGACCGCAGCCTGCCACTGAGCCTTGCTGGGGGCGAACTGCCAATTGGTGAAGCCGGCATACGCGTAAGAGGAGAATCCGTTAGAGGGCTCGGTGGGTATCGAATTAACATAAATAGGTATCTGATTAAAAAGTTGGCACGCCGGTTGCGGGGACCACGTTGGCGGGTTCCCGGTAGAGGGCCAATTGTGCACCCATGGTACAAGGGACCACATGGTGTGATCTTGTGTGTTGATGACCGTGGTGCCGCCTGTCTGTGTGTCGACAGGCACCAGCGGGAACATTAGCCTCAGGTTCGCGGCTTGATTGCCCTGGAACAGGCCCATGGTGGGCGGGGTCGCGTCAGGGTTGCCCATGAAATTGGTCAGTTCGTTCGGCGGGTTGACTCCCTGGGTGTCGGTCTCGTGCAGCACCTCAATCTTCAGGTTTGCCGCTTGCGTCAGCGCCGCATCCCAGAAGTCGTATAGGTTCTGCATTTTGGTGGAGTCCGCCGCTCGGAAGAACTGCTTGCTCTGACCGAGCCAGAGGCTGTACAGGTGGAGCATGCCCCTAAACCCAGTGTTGGGGTTGTCTTTGACATATGCCTCTAGGCTCCCGTAGGCTTGCTGGATCGTGGTCTCGTTCAGCTCCTGGTTGATGCTGACCTTCCGGTCGGTGCAGTACGGCTGAGGGTTTGTGGTGGTTTGCCCAACATAATAAGGCGGGCAGGCGCTTGCCCAGGAGGCCAGATCGCTCTCAACACCATCCACTATCGCCGCCAGATGCTGCGCGGGGACCACAATCGTGTTGTACTGCGTCTCGGTGGCACTGGACTGCACCAGATTCGTGAGGGCTTGCACCTGACTCGATAAATTGTCGATACTGCTCTGGAGGTCGATTAGCGCACTCGTCAAAGCGTCAATGTCGTTTTGAGTGGTATCGGATGTGGGAAAGAGCCCCGTGAGCGACAGCGCCCACCCAGCCAGGCCTCCCACGCCTTCTGCGCCAGCGACGTCCAGCAGGCCCGCGTACAGGCCCGCCTGCATGGCGCTTGTGGCATTGCTGCCGGTGCTCCCCAGCAGATTCGGCGGGCGGAAAGAATGCGTAGCCGAGGGCGAGGCGAGTTCCTGGAGCATCAGCTGCTCGAAAGCGTCCAGTCCTCCCGCGTGCCCGGCCTCCGCCATAAATGCGCCGGTGCTGAAGAACGGAGATACGTAGTGTGAGCTCTGCCGCAACGCCAGGCCCAGACTATAGTTCGCGGGGAGCTTGAGGAAACGCCTGACAAGCGCCTTGGCGCCACCCAGCTTGAGTTCCAGCCGCTCGTCCTTGAGTTCCGGCCGATCGTCCAAGAGGCGGCTGACGAGGGTGGTCACCGGGTTGACCACTAGGATCTGGTGGTCCGGGTCGGTCAGCGCTATGTCGGCCGTCAGATGCTCCAGGAACGGATCGCCGTTTGTGGTCCCGCCCGAGATGCTGATCCGCAAGAACGATCGCCGGCGCCGCTCGGGCTGGTTCGCGTCTTCGGCCTGTTCGCGCAGGAGCCATGGGCGCCACACGCGTGCGGGGAACACACCTTGGCGGTTCGTCGCCGCCTTTGCGTCGACTAGCAGGGGGCCGTGAGGGCCCACAGTGACGCGCACATCCGCTCCCACAACTGGAGCGTTGGTGAACGCCATAATGCTCAGCCACATGGGCTGACCTCTTTCATGTTCTGCGGCCTGTACCGGCATCTGCCCATTCCCCTGGGCGCGAGCCCCTGTAGTCAGGGACAGAGCGAGCAGGAACGCTGGCAGCAAAGCCGCACGCTCGGTCGATTTAAGAATGTTTCGCTTCATACGATGTCTAATCCTCCTGGAAGAGTTGCGGCGGACTGCGTTCACGTAAATGCGGTTCGTGCAGCGCCGTCTCAATACGCAAGATCGGGGGCCAAAACCCGTAACCGGAGCTCTATTCTTTTTCCGAATTGGAGGCCTTCAGACGCACCCATCTTGAAACTGAGCCGGAAGGGTAAGCGCCCTAAATTGCAACACGCCATCTTCGGCAACTGACCCTCCCGCTCAGTTTCGACGCTGCCATGATTCACGCCTTATCATCGCCATGGAGTTAGCGATTCCAGGAATCTCGAGAAATGAATCGACAGTAACCTACTGCTTCACGATTGCCGGCGGATTCCAAATGCCGTTCAGCACGGCTTGGTCCGGCCAATACGCGCGTAGAAAAAGTATAAACTTGCTCGTAGTGGCATTCGAACCATCCGGTAAAGGCGTTTCCAGCCAGTTACAGAATTGCTTCGGATCAGAGGGAGGATCTGATTGGATGTAGAGGTCGAGTGAGCGGTCTGCGTTCAGGCAAGCCTTGTGGTTCTGAACATACGGTATGCCAATCGCGTTGTAACTCGCGTTTGGATCCATGTTTACGTTGTCCACGAGAAAGCCGTTAGCATCATACAGCGTAACCGACCAGAAGCCGTCAGGATTTACGGGAGGAATTTCGCCCGTCCGATGCAAACTCGTTTCGGGACTGAAGTGCACCACGTAACGATTCGCTCCGTCGAGCAGGTTTGCGGTATCAATCCCGCGGCTGTCGTAGGCGCCGTAGCCATACACCGCATCTTGCGGCCTGTTCGCTCCTAGGGCCTTCTCCGCCACGAGTGCCCTCAAAATGTAGTTGATCCCGTAGTCGCCCACATTGAGTGGCATAGACCAATAATTCGTCGCGGCCGTAGCTGAAGGTGGATTTATGCTCGCAAGGAGATCCTTTGCCGCTATTACCGCCGCCTGCAGTATCGTTACTTGATTCTGGTCTGCCAGACTGACACAACTAAATGGCTTCTTGGGAGTAAGAAGACCCAGGTTTTTCAGCGATGGTTCTACCAGCGCGTCGATCTTACGGGGCGGATTCGTCATCATCATAGTGGACAGCGTCTCGAAGAAGGCGCACGCGTCCATATTGTTGAGCTGCTTTATCGGCTGTGTAAACGTGTCGATCGAGGGATTTACAGGCAAATTGGAGGGCGGCTTGTAATCTGGTCCGGTCCCGAGCGGCCTCAACGTCAGCCCGTCCATAGAATTCTGCAGAGCGTCGCCAAGAGCCTTAATGTCGGTCTCGCTACCGTCCGTAAAAAACCGGGGTATTGACCATACAGTGTTGCTATCGAGATTGATGACGCCTGCGTATCCGGCGGTTGATGTTGTCGTCCCGCTGGGGCCCACCAAAAGGTAATCACCGGGTTGGCTATGCAAGCGCGAACTTGGTGAGTGAGGGCTGACATTCGTCCATCCATCCAATAGTTCAACGATGAAAAATCTCGGTTTCATTGTGCCGGCTACAAGCGGTAGCTGCGGCACGTGCAAAACCAGCGGCCCGCTCGTCAGGTCCATAAAGGAAGACGCGTATAGGGTGGTGGTGCTGGGTAGCACGACGTCATGATATGTCGGGTTAGGCAGTGCAGTGCCTATGACGAGTTGATTGATAGGAGCACGCGTAGGAGCACTTGGCGGTGTCAAACTGGGAACAGTAGTGGCCACGCGCTCCGTCATGGCGATTGCAAGCAGGGAATAACCGTAGATATAATCTGTAACTCCATCGACGAATGTCTGGAGACCTGCCGCATCAACGTTCTCAGGGGCTTTGCCCTTTACGATCGACTGGAACTGATTAAACCCATTAGCGTCGATCGCTGTCTCTTGGGTCGCATCCGCGGCGATAACGCCTTGCGCCATTGTCAGTGTTCCCAAGAAGACCGTAGCAATAGCGGTGACTAGAATATTACTGAACATTTTCTCTCCTGATCACTTTCATTCCAAGTCCACATTAATAAGCTTTTGTAACCGCGGGAGGCACATAGGTGTTATCTTCAACGCTTCCCTTGGGACCATAAACGCGGAGCATTATGTTGAAGGGCCCGGGCGGAATCGGAAGCCAGTTAGCCGGATTTACACCTGAAGGCAGTTGCCTGGCCATATAGATCGCGATCGAGCCATCTTGATTCGTCTCCAGTCCGGGCGCGTAACTGGCGACCAGGTATTTGTTCGCCGGATTGGGCACTAGCTCGATGGCCTCTGGAGTGTAGGCTGTAAGAGACCAAAAGCGTTTGAAACTAGGAATCTGCTGAGCGGAAAACGTCAATACATAGCCATTGGGGTCGGTTCCATCGAGCGGCAATCCGTCGCCATCCTTAAAGGCGTGGTAGTAGGCGGCTGCCTCATGGTCATTTGCATACTGAATGAATTCTGTTATGGACGACCGTTGTATAAATTCGTCAGGCGCCCAGATACCAATATTGCTGTAGGTAATCCAGTTTGTTGGGCCCGTATTGTTCAGATAGTCGTTAACGATTGCGGCGTGGGCTGCTCGTGTGCCATTTGCAAACTCCGGCCGATAAGTGTTAACCCTCGCAAACAGAGCGTTAAATTCATCGGACAGTTCCTGAAGCTCCGGCGGCATCGTTGGAGTCTTGTGCGACAACACCGCTATCTGCAACATCCTCAAGAAAAGGATCGGATCTGTCGCAATAAGCGTGTCAGCAGTTGTCTTGAACGGGAATGCAAACGCGGCCTCATGGACGATCTTTGCAAGGCCGCCCGGCGGTGTGTCTGGCGGGCAGGTCCGGCCCTCATACGCACACAACGGCTCGGTAGCCAGTGTGCTACGGAACTTATCAGCCTTGGAGGTTACGTCTACACCGTTTGTGAATTTGTCAATCCGAAAAATCAATGCCAGGTGGTTGAGGGGCAAAGGCACCGGGGTAAGCTCGGGGGGAACCATTCCGTTGAATCCTGGGCCGTACAGCGCAAACGTGCCCGGCGCCGGCGGTGTGATGATGGATTGAACAATTTTGTCGCCGTACGGATCCAACATAAGCACTGAGTAAGACAAGTTGGAGCTCTCAGGAATGGTAAGGATCACAGGTTCGCCAGAGAGGTCGAGGAAGGAGCTTACATACACAGTGTCATCATTGATTGCGACTACGTATCGGTAAATGGGAGAGATGTGGTCAGGGCCGACTAAACGATTGGGTTTAGCAAACCGCGTTTGCCAATAAGTGAACCACAGCGGATAGAAATGCTCGACGTATTTGACAGTTGTCTCAAATACATCTCCCCTTAACTGTGCTGCCTTGGTACTGGACGGCGTCTCTTGTCCGCCAACATTTGCCGCCAGGAGCACTGCGCCCGCCAGTAACCCGAAATAGGAAAGACGTTTCATTTCGACTCCTTTATCAGTTTTTGGGTAGCTATTTGTGGTGCGCCAGGAATCCGTACTCTTCCTTCGCTCCGATGACGAATGGGATCTGGTAGCGGTCGAGTACATCCTGTCCAATACGCAATTTGCGGACGCAAAAACCGTAAGTCGGATCAAAAAAAACTTTGAGAGCCGGGCCTTATTCCGCGGACCGTTCCACGAGTGCTCTATTCGCGCCGCGGCAGCGGCCGCCCCCGGGACGGGAATACTCACGCATCCTGATCACCAGGCGGGCGCCTTCCGGCGATAATCCTGGAAAATGTACTTACTCCCGCCGAACCGTCCGCCGCTCAATTCGCCACTCATATTTTTCGCCCTTGATGATGCGCTTGACGTAAATGCCTGGAGTCACGATGCTGTCCGGTTCAAGCTCGCCCGCTTCCACCAGTTCTTCCACTTCGGCAATCGTAATTCGAGCTGCGGTCGCCATCATCGGATTGAAGTTTCTGGCGGTCTTTCGATACACCAGGTTGCCCAACTTGTCCCCGCGCCATGCTCTGACGAACGCGAAATCTGCTGTTAACGCCCGCTCCATCAGGTACGTGCGCCCGTCAAATTCGCGCAGTTCTTTGCCTTCGCCGACCACCGTCCCAACCCCCGCAGGTGTGTAGAAAGCCGGAATCCCCGCTCCCCCGGCGCGAATTCTTTCCGCCAGCGTTCCTTGCGGAATCAGCGTCACCGTCAGCTTCCCCCCAAGCACCATCGATTCCAGCAGCCGATTCTCGCCCACGTAGCTGCCGATATGCGAAGCCACCATCCCCGCTTCCAGCATCAGGCCCATTCCCCAGCCGTCCACGCCCATGTTGTTGCTGATCGTGTGCAGCCCCTTCACGCCCCTGCGAATCAAAGCCGCTACCAGGTTTTCCGGGATTCCACACAGGCCGAACCCGCCCAGCATGATCGTCGCCCCATCCGGAATGTCCGCTACCGCTTCATCCGCGCTGGCCACCACTTTATTCACGCCACCGTCCTCCGCGGCATCGTCGTCACCAACACCCAGCGATCATAACTCAGTGATGATTCCTGCCCGGCCGCTATCGGCGATAAAATCGCAACCTCGTAAAATCGAGACCATGCGCCGTGTTGCACTAGGTTCTCTTCTTGTGCTTTTCTTTGCGTCCTTCTCGTTTGCACAGATCCAGTTCGATCAGACTCGCAAGGTGTGGCTGCTCACCAGCCCGCACAGTTCATATGCGATGGGCATTAGCCCAGATGGCCAGTTGCAGCACCTCTATTGGGGCGGCCCTATCCGGCGCATAGAGGACGTTCCGGCCGCGCAGCAGAAGCGCGATATCTCATCGTTCGATCCGCATCAGATGCTTGAGAACGAAGAGTTTCCGGGTTGGGGCGGACCTCGCTATTACGAGCCGGCGCTAAAAATCACTAGGGCGGACGGCGATCGCGATCTGGTGCTGCACTACCAAAGCCACCGCCTGCAGGGTGATGATCTCGAGATCACTCTGAAGGACATCCGCGACGACATTGAAGCCACTCTGCATTACCGGCTCTATCCTGAGACCGGCATCATCAGCCGCTGGGCGGTTGTTCGCAACGGGACGAAGCAGAAGATTACCGTTGAGAGCGCGCAATCGGCAACTTGGTATATGCCGCCGGGCGATGGCTACCGACTCTCTTATCTGAGCGGACGCTGGGCGGCCGAAACGCAGCTCAATCGCGAGCCCATCGAGGAAGGCATGAAGGTGCTCGAGAGCAGATTGGGGCACACCGGCCACAATCTGAACCCCTGGTTCGCCATTGATCCCGGCGATGCGGGCGAAGAGCACGGCCGGGTCTGGTTCGGCGCACTGGCCTGGAGCGGCAATTGGCGCATCACCGTCGAGCAGACGCCTTATCGCCAGGTTCGAGTCACAGGAGGGTTCAATACATTCGATTTTTCCTATCCCCTGAATCCCGGCGAATCACTGCGAACCCCGGAATTTTATGGCGGCTACTCCGATCACGGGTTTGGCGCGGCCTCGCGGCTTTTGCACAATTTAGAGCTAGCGGACATTGAGCCGCATGGGTTAAAGGCGCGCCCACGCCCGGTCCTGTATAACTCCTGGGAAGCAACCGAATTCAATGTCACGGAGGCCGGCCAGGAGGCGCTCGCGGATAAAGCAGCCAAACTCGGCGTTGAACTCTTCGTTGTCGATGACGGCTGGTTTGGCAAGCGCAACAACGATCGCGCCGGACTGGGCGACTGGGTAGTCAACCGGCAGAAATTCCCCAACGGACTCAACCCGCTGATTCAGCACGTGAACGGCTTGGGCATGGACTTCGGCCTCTGGGTGGAACCGGAAATGGTCAATCCCGATAGCGATCTCTATCGCGCGCATCCCGATTGGGTGATGAATTTCCCGGGCCGCCCGCGCAGTGAATTGCGGAATCAGCTGGTGCTGAATCTGGCGCGCGACGACGTACGTGATTACATTTTCAACGCGCTGGACAAGCTTGCGAGCGAATACAACATCCGCTATTTCAAATGGGACATGAACCGGACCTTCGCGGAACCGGGTTGGCCCGAAGTACCGCCTGATGAGGAAAAGACGCTCTGGGTTAAATATGTCCGCAATCTCTACGACATCATGGAACGGCTTCGAACCAAGCATCCAAACCTCGAATTTGAATCCTGCTCGGGCGGCGGCGGCCGCATCGATCTCGGCATTTTGCGCTATGTCGACGAGTTCTGGACCTCCGATAACACCGAAGCCTTCGACCGGCTCCGTATCCAGGAAGGCTTTACTCAGGCATACGCGCCGAAGCTGATGTCCGCCTGGGTCACCGACGTTCCGAACATGAATGGGCGCAGCACGCCGCTGCAGTTTCGATTTCTAGTTGCCATGCAAGGCGCGCTCGGAATTGGAGCGAACTTGAATAAGTGGACCGATCAGGATGCGCAGTTCGCCACGCGCATGATCGCGCTGGATAAAAGAATCCGAAACACCGTCCAGTTCGGAGATTTGTATCGCATTCTTTCACCGAGGACAAACGATACGACGGCAAATGAATATGTTTCGAAGGATGGCAGCGAAGCTCTGCTGTTCGCATTCCGGCATTCGCAGGAATACAATAATCCTCCGCCGGTTATTTATCTGCAGGGCTTAGATAGCCGTGCCGTGTACCGCCTGGAATCCATCGATAACAAGCTGCTCGACAAACAACCGGAGTTGAGCGGAGCGTGGCTCATGCAGAACGGGATTCATCTTCAACTCAAAGGAGATTTCGACAGCACGTTAGTGCTGCTTCACCGGATTCAGTGACGCACTGTCAAGCTCGGCCAGAAAGCTGGCCCACTCGCTGCTGAAATCGACCTGCTGCACCCATGTCCCAGAAATCGCCCTCAACCGCCCGGCTCGAAGCTTTTTCCGATGGTGTTATCGCCGTCATCATCACCATCATGGTTCTGGAACTGAAGGTGCCGCATCAGGATGGCGCCTACGGTCTTTACGCCATCGTTCCCATTCTCCTGATTTATCTGCTCTCGTTTGCCTTCACGGGCATTTACTGGATCAATCATCAGCATCTTATTGAACGCATCGAACACGCAGACCGTTTAATCCTCTACGCAAATTTGGGATTTCTCTTCTGCCTCTCTCTTCTGCCATTTTTCACTTCCTATGTGATCGAAAAGAAGATCGACTCCTTCGCTGTCTCACTCTATGCCGTGTCGATGGTTGTCACCGGCTTCTCCTTTCTTCTGCTGCGTCTCGCGATTCATCGCGAGCTGCGGCACTCCGGTAATCTCGAGCGGAAGGATACTGCCGAGCGGGGTAAACACCTCGCGAGCCTCGCTCTGTATCTCGTAGCTGTGCCTCTCGCGTACGTCCATCCCAAACTTGCCATGATCGTCGTCGCTTTCGTCACAGTTGTTTGGATTGTCCCCGGCTTGGCCATTCCCAGGAAGCGATAAAGTTCGAGCAACAGGACCTGGCTCCGCTCAGCTTTAGCCGAAAAGTAATCGCGTGATTAGATTCTAGGCGGTACGGAGGGTGCGGTGGCTTGCTGGAGGACAGGGACAGCCACGCCGGCGACTACCTTGGGCTGAAGGCCCAACTTTGCCAGAACTGCATAGACGATGAAACCGGCGATGAAGCTGTATACGGCGGCCGGCTGGACATAGGGTTTCGTCTCCGGAGAAATGGGGAGAAACGGCAAAATGCCGATGATGAATCCGATCGCCCAGGCTATGTAGCCCGCGAAGTTGATTCCCTGCCGGGGACCGGCCCACCTTTTGCCCGATAGCCAATAGTCCGCCGCCATGGCGCCGCAAATGGGGCCGAAGGAGGCGCCGATGATGGTGAACAGGCCGACTAAGTTGGCCGCGGCTCCGGTGATTGCGAGTATCGCCGCCACCACGGCTCCAATCATCGTGGAAGTCGTCCGCGGCACGCCCGGAATCATCGTCGCCAAGCTGTTTCCGGCGATGAAGGAAGAGAAGCACATGGGGACAATAGAGGCGATCGCAAATAGGAAGAAAGCGGCGGCGGCAAAGCTGCCCGTTTGCGCAATTGCGGAATCGAAGCGAAAGTCGTGAACACCGTAGAGCACATGCGCGCCGGCAACGGAGAGTAACGGCAGCCCACCCGCCACCAGTACGGCAACCAGAATACCGACCAAGCCGCCCCAGCGAACGTCGCGAGCGTCTCTGCTGTTCATGCCGAAGTCCGCGCCGGCCGCACCGGCTGTCGCGAAGAAGCCGACCACAATCTGGATCATCATCATGAAACCTATATAGGGACTGGGGTGCGCCGGGGTATAGCCGGCCACGCCTCCGGCGTTCTTCGCGAACACAACCAGAATCATGATCAAGGGGATGACGTTTAGAAACAAGGCGAATCGGGCGAGATATTGGATCCCTTTGGCGCCTACGTATCCGAGGGCCAAGGCCCATACGGCGGCGATGATTCCGAACGGCAGGCTTCCCGGTCCTGCTTTCGAGCCAAAAGCGGTCAGGAGAAACGTAGTAGCGACGAACGCGTTGACGGACATCCATCCCACCTGGAGCAAACCCATCAAGATGCCGGGCATCAGATAGCCGCCGCGCGTGCCGAAAGTGGAACTGCCGACTACATACAGCGGATAGCCGGTCTTCATACCGAGGGTGGCCGGGACGCGATAGAAGAGCGCGTAGCTGATGACGCCCTGCCACTAGCAGAGCCAGCAGGCACAGGCCGATTCCGGCCAGGTCGAGCGTGCCGGAGGCGATCTCGCGGTAGAAAACGATCCACAGAAAAATGCCTGCATACGTCGGCGCGGTGTTCTTGTACCAAGGCGCACGGTTCGAGGCCGGGTTGGGTACAGCTTTAGAAAGATAGGCTGGCAGCATGAATGGCGTTCTTTCGGATTTCGAGCGATTATATACCTTTCGAAAAGCAGTTCATTCCGCTCCCGAATTGTCTGTTCTGATCGCATACAGCGACGAGCGTGCACCGATGAAGAGGGTCTTGCCGTCGGGTCCGCCCCAGGCCAGGCTGCTGGGGCGCTCCGGGATCTCGACGACACCGATCTGTTTGCGCTGTCTGTCGTAGATGAACACTTGTCCGCTGGCAACGTATAGATTGTTGGCGGTATCGGCCACGACCGAAGTGCCGCCGCGCTCGAGGATCATGTCGGCGGAAAACTTTTCGGGGCCCGTCATCGTGCCTTCATAGGTTTTTTCGTCGTCTTCGCTCGTGATGGCGTGGGATGCGCCCACCGGGAAAGCCAGAACTTGGGAGCTTTCCGGCAGCGGACGCCAGCGCCAGGCAGCGTAGGGCTTGTCGGGTTCACCTCCCATCAGCGCTGTTTTGTGGTCGGGCGCGTAGTAGTAGCCGCGGTGCTCGGGGATTAGGTCGCTGCGCCTTGCGGTGTTGCTGCCCAGGCGATATTTGTAGCCAACGTGCTGGAGCATCCACTGCAGTTGGATCTCTTCGTTGTGCAGGCCGGCAGGAAGAAGAAGGACTGTGCCGCCAAGTGGTGCTTCCGTTTCGTGAACGGGCGTGACCTGCCCCGTTGTGGTGTCGATAAGGGAGACGGATCGCTCCCAATTGGCCGCGAGCAGCCAGCTTGGCCCGACGAAGCCGGCGACCTGCGGCATGTTCTCCGTGTGCGCGAGAAGCTTGGCAGTGGAGTCCGCGTACTTGTATACGGAGTGCATCGCGGAATCTGTGAAGTAGATCGTGCCGGACGATGGGTCGGCCGTGAGGCCGGACGCGTTGCTGAAGCCGCTGGCGACTCGCCTTAACTCTGCGCCTGTCGCGAATACAGGCGGGAGCGGCAAAGCGGTTCCTTTCGCGAGACGGTTCGAGAGCAGGAAGTGCGCGAAGTGATGCGCGCGAATCTGGACCCCGCTCGCCATGTCGACGAGGCTGTTATCAAAAGCGAGGCGCGTCTGGCTGAACACTTTGACGTTCGCGAATATGACGTTCTCGGCGTGATCGCCCATTGCGGCATAGAGCTTTGGCATGATATTGCGCGAGACGCGATACATGTACGTGTTCACGAAAAGAAGGTCGTGCGAGTTGACCACTTCAAGCGCAACCGCATCGGCCCCTTCCGGCTTTTCTTCCTCGGTCTGCAGGTCGTAAATGGTCCAGTTTGCGGCATGGTCGAAGCGAACTTCGCGCTGCATGTGGTGTTCGTTCGAGAGTTGGTAGATGACGCCGGGTGTGGTCGTGTTCTCGACCACGACGCCTGCCTTCGCAGTTCCGGCATGAGACCAGAGGTCGCGGAAGATGCCACCGCCGCCGTCATGAATCCAGAGGCTCGGATACTGCGCGTCGACTTGGACCCGTGTGCCTTTCGCCATCGGCGGCATGGCCGGGCCGAAGAAGCGGCCGGCTTCGTTATGACTTCGAATGAACTCAGTGTCATCAAGAAACGATTGCGGACCGGCGAGCCATTCCATACCAGCGGCCAGCGGATTCAGATTTCCCGTGGAGATCCCGAATCCCGTGACCAGTGTCTTACCGCCGCGTGGTGCGATCAAGAGCGGGATCGGTGCGCCGTTGCCTTGGAATTGCGGATCCGCATCGATGAGCGTGAATTGCGTGGTGAAGGGGCTGAAGCCGATCAGCACCGAATCGGAACGCAGGTGGATGGAGCCGCTTAAGCGGTACATGCCGCCCGGAAAATACAGCACCCGATTTCGGTCAACTGCGCCTTGGATGGCCGCGGTATCATCAACACCGCCATCGCCTTTGACACCGAGGCTTCGCACGTTGACCCATTCGTTCATCGGAGGCAGCGCGGGAATGTCGCTCGGGATAGCGGCGGCTGTACTTGTCAGCGTTCGCTCGCGGTGATGGAACTCGATTCCCTGCTCCCGTCCATCGGATCCGATGTAGAGCCCCTGCGTGTACTGCTCCTCCAGATAGTTCCGTGATTTGACGTCCACGCCAGGGGCGAAGTGCGGCACGTCGGAGCAGGCAATGTTCGTCATCGTAATCTCATTGCGTAAGTTGTGCACGTCGCCGGGTTCCAGCGCGAATTTAGAGATGTGGTCCAGTTGTAAATCGCGAGCGTAGAGTTGTTCGACTTGTTCGTCGGGGATCTCGATTGCGACCGGGGCGTTGGACATGCGGTCGCGAATGAGAGTGAAGCCGGCTTCGTGCGTGCTAATCGCCGCCTGGCTCTGGCCCTCGAAGGTGGAGTCGATGAGCAGGAACTGCCAGGCCGCTGATGTTTTGCCGGTAATAATGCCGTACTGGCCGCCATGCAGGTGAATGTCGCTCGCCTGATTGCCAATCGCTTCGAGGGCGGCTTTGCCGGAGTCGAGTTTGAAGTCTGCGTGCGTGATGAAGCTGTGTTGGGCGACGTTGAAGCGGATGGCGACTGCCGCGGGGTTATCGTCGCCTATGTCAAAGTCGATGTTGCTGAGGCCGCTGTAGAACGTGAATTCGCTGGCGTCCGCGATGGGTTGGCCGGGTAGCGTACGCTCGTCGGTGTACCAGAGCATGTAGTGGTCCGCGCTGCTCTGGAAATCACCGGAGTGTGCAGGCAGAACGAAAACAGGGCGATGAGCGCCGTAGCCAATAAGGCGAATCCCGGCCCAGACGTGGACGGTGTGCTCGATACGGTAACGTCCTTCAGCGACGAAGACGACCCCATGATGTGTCGTTTCCTGAAGGTGATCGATCGACGCCTGAAGCGTTGGGCTCTGATCCGTGTCGGAACTCGACGCGCTGACATAGGCGGCTTTCGGATCGTCGGGACGCAGCGTGAAGACAGATTGCGAAGCCGCGATTTGGCTAGTTAGCAGCGCCGTAAGTGCCAGAAGCGAGTGACGCACGTTGTGATGATATACGGAGGGACATGAGACTTACTCACCTATTCCTTTGTACGTTGTGCTTGGCGATCCCGACCATCGCCCAAACACCTCATCTGGAAAAGCGCGGCTCAACTACGCAGTTGATCGTAGATGGCAAGCCGTTCTTGATTCTCGGCGCCGAAATTCACAATTCCAGCTCATCCAGTCTCGACTACATGAAGCCCATCTGGCCCAGGCTTGCCGAAATCCCGTTGAATACTGTGCTGACGCCGCTCTCCTGGGAATTGATTGAACCAACCGAAGGTAAGTACGATTTCGCGCTGGTCGACGGGCTGATTCAACAGGCGCGCCAGCAAAGACTGCATATCGTTTTCCTTTGGCTGGCGAGCTGGAAGAACGGCATGTCCAGTTACGCCCCGCTCTGGGTGAAAGCGGATACCCAGCGCTTTCCGCGCGTTATTGAAGGAACCGGCGATAAGGTCGAGATCCTCAGTACCTTGGGCACCTCCAGCATGGAGGCCGACTCGAAGGCGTTCGCGGCGCTTATGCGCCACATACACGAAATCGACAGCCGCGATCACACCGTACTTATGATGCAGGTGGAAAACGAAGTGGGCGTACTCGGAGATACGCGCGATCGCTCAGCCGCCGCGAACAAGGCATTCGAATCCGCAGTGCCCCAGCAGCTAACCAGTTATTTGCGTGCGCATCGCGAGTCTTTGTTTCCGGAGCTGCGCGAACTCTGGGACGAGAACGGCAGCAAAACCTCCGGAACGTGGCAGCAGGTCTTCGGCCCCACTACCCGAGCTGAGGAGATTTTCATGGCCTGGAACTATGGCCGGTACGTTAACCATGTCGCCGCTGCCGGAAAAGCCGAATACCCGCTTCCTATGTACGTGAATACCTGGCTGGCCCGTCAGGACGCCACACCGGGCGAGTATCCCAGCGGCGGGCCTCAGCCGCGCGTCATCGATATCTGGAAAGCGGCCGGCTCCGCCATCGATATCTATTCGCCCGATATCTATCAGCCGAATTTTGAGGACTGGTGCAACTGGTATAACCGCGCCGGTAATCCGCTGTTTATACCGGAAGCTACCGGCGGCGCAATTGGACAGGCGAACGTGTTTTACGCCGTCGGGCAGCATGCTGCTATCGGCTTCTCGCCTTTCGGTATCGATTCCTGGCGCGATACGCAGAACGATCTTGGAAAGAGTTATCAGGTCCTGATACAGCTCGCGCCCACCATAGCCGAGCACCAGGGCAACGACCAGATGGCAGGCTTCCTTTTAGATAAAGCGCATCCATCGGTTTCCGTCGTGATGAATGGCTACCTGGTCACCGCCAGTTTGGACGAGATCTTCGGATCGGGCGCCCAGAAAGGCTTCGGCCTGATCATTGCGACTGGTCCGGACAATTTCATCGGCGCCGGAACCGGCCTTCGAGTGAAATTCGAGCCGCGCTCGCCCGGTCTTCCGCGCGCCGGAATCGGTTACGTGGAAGAAGGAAAATTCTCCGACGGAACCTGGGTGCCCGGAAGGCGCTTAAACGGCGATGAGAACGATCAGGGACACTACTGGCGCTTTTCGCCGCAAGCCATCAGCATTGAGAAAGTTGTCGTGTACCGGTTCCAATAGCTGCTACGCGCTGCGCCCGCCCCGCAGCGCTTGCTCTTTCGCGCGGCGCAGTTCCTCAACCGCATCGTGCAGCGGGAGAAATTCCATTGCAACCGTGTGCGCGGTAATTCAGCTCAGCCAGAGTCTTGTAGATATTGTCGTAGTGGATCTCGCCGGTGCCGGGAATATGCCGCCCGGGAACATCCGCAATGTGGACCAGTCCCGTGTAATCGATATTCTTCTTCAGCTTCTCAATCAGATTGCCTTCAGCTATCTGCTCATGGTAGAAGTCATACAGCAGCTTCACCTGCGGATGATCGACGGCGCGAATAATCTCGAAGCCTTCCGCAACGGAGGTCAGATAGTATTTCGGGTTCTCCTCGGGATCGATGTTTTCAAGCAGCAGGCGCACCGGTTTCCCGTTGATCTGTTTTCCCTCTACCAGCATGGCCGCGCGCTTCAACCCATCAATGCAGCTCTGGTGCTGTATTTCGCGGGGCATGCCCGGAACCACATTGCCGGACATGATAATCACGGCCGGGCAATCCAGGCGCTCCATGATCGGCAGCTCGTTTCGCACATCGGCCAGAACGCCTTCACGCTCGCTGGGATTCCCAACACCGTGTTTTAAGCCGGCAGTCACATCGAAGGTGATGCCGAGTTCTTTCCGTTTCGCAATGGCGCGCTTGAAGTCTTCGTCAGACCACTTTTTATATTCCCCAACAAGTTCTATCTGGTTGTAACCCGCCTCGGACACCTTCTCCATCCGCTGCTCGAACGGCAAATCGCGGAAAACCGTCCAGAGCATGACCGAGAGGTTGTAGGGAACGCCCGCTCGCACTGGACGTATTTTGTCCGGCTTCTGCCAGCGCATTAGCTCCTAACGCCGCGCCGGCCACCAGGCTCTTCGAAAAGTTTCGTCTGTTCATATCGTTTACTCAGGCTCTCTGGAGCATATCGCGTCAGGGCAGCGCGAATGCAACATACGTTCCTCCGGGCGGATCCTTCTTCGATTTCCCGCCGCCGCACGCAATCGCGATGTACTCCTTCCCGTTCACTTCGTAAACCGCGGGTGTGGCGTTCCCGGCCGCCGGCAGTAGCGTCTGCCACAAAAGCTGCCCTGTCGATTTATCGAAAGCGTGCATCTTCTTGTCGTAGACCGTAGCCCCGATAAAAAACAGGCCGCCTGCCGTCACGACCCCGCCGCCGTAATTCTCGGAGCCGGTGTTTTGAAGTCCCTGCCGCGCCAGCTCAGGATATTCGCCGAACGGAATTTTCCAAACGAACTCTCCCGTGTTCAGATTGATGGCGTTCAAGGTGCCCCAGGGCGGCTGCATTGCGGGGTAGCCGTCGGGATCAAGAAATTTGTTATAGCCGTCAAAGCGGTACTTCAAATCGATTGGCGAAGGCTTATTATCAGCAGCTTTTACAGCCGTGTCTTCCCCATACACGACGTATCTCATGATCGCGTCTATTTCGCGGCTCGGAAGCCGTGCGAACGATGGCATTCTGCCGCCGCCCTGACGGATCATCTCCTCTACTTCATTCTCCGTAAGCTTGTTGCCGATATTGACAAGCGAAGGAAATTCGGGCGGGGTGCCTTTCATGTCGGCGCGATGGCAGCTCGCGCAATTGTTCAGGTACGATTGCCTGCCGCTGCTCGCCTTCGCGCTCAAGTCGACCGGATCAAGCTTCAAAACCCAGGCCATCTCGTTCGAATTGACGTACAGATACCCGGTCTGTGGGTCAAAGGCTGGCCCGCCCCACTCGCCTCCGCCATCCAATCCAGGGAAAATGATCGTTCCATTCAGGCTCGGCGGCACGAATTGTCCCGCGCTGCGAAGCTTCTGAAATCTCTGAAGCACAGATTCGTGCGCTTGCGGCGTACGCTCGGTCAGTATGTCAGCGCTGAGCATCTGCCGCGCAAATGGTGGCGGTTTCACTGGAAGCGGCTGCGTATCCGCTGCAACTTCGCCATCCATATCGCTCGGCGGATATTTGTGATACTCCACCGGGAACAACGGCTTTCCTGTTTCGCGATCGAACACGTAAACCCAGCCGGATTTCGTGATCTGGGCCGCTGCATCCACTCGCTTCCCATCGTGCTTGATCGTGACGAGCGCTGGCGGAGTCGGCAGATCGCGATCCCATAGATCGTGCCGTACCGTCTGAAAATCCCAGATCCGCTCGCCCGTTTCCGCCTTCAGCGCGATCAGCGAGTTCGCCAACAGATCGTCGCCCACTCGGTTCGCGCCATAGAAGTCGAACGCGGCTGAACCGGTTGGAACGAAGACGATTCCGCGCTTCACATCCAGGCTCATGCCCGACCAGTCATTTACGCCGCCAATATATTGCCAGGCATCCTTTGGCCATGTATCGTAGCCAAACTCGCCGGGGTGCGGAATGGCTATGAAACGACCACCGCAACTTACCGCTTCGAGCGTCATAGGCGCGGATGTCGCCCGGCGATGAGGGCAGTGTCTCAGAGACGATGCTGCCGGTGATCAGCAGATCTTTGTAGACCATCGGCGGGCTCGTATTGGAGATAAACATCAGATTAGGCTCGCGGCCCAGATCGCAGCGAAGATCGATTCGCCCGTTCTCGCCGAAGTCGTGGATCGCCTGCCCCGTCTCCGCATCCAGCGCATACATGTACTGGCGCGATGCGAAAAAAATGCGCTTGCCTCCATTGGGTCCGCCATCCCAGTAAGTAACGCCCCGGTTCCGCATTTTGCTCAGAACGCGATGCTCCTGGTTCGGATCGAAACTCCATTTCAGCTTGCCTGTTGCGGCATCGAGCGCAATCACTCGCAGCTTCGGCGTTGTGGCGTAAAGGACCCCGTTAACGACAATCGGGTTGCACTCCATTTCGGACCCGGAATAGGCATCGCCGCTATCGAAGCTCCAGGCCACCTGTAACTTCGACACATTCTTCCGGTTGATCTGCTTCAGGCTCGAATAGTGGATATTTTCCGGTCCGCCGCCATACATCGTCCAGCCGCGGTGCTCGTCGGCAGTCTTGTCGTGTGCCCTGAACGCAGTGGCCCCAAATAGCAGAATAAGAACGAATACAGGAACGGCAGCGCGCTTTATCATTCTGTTCACGCAATTATACTGAGTGTTTACGCGAGAATAGGAAGTAGTGCCATCATCGCGCAGATCATTTCTGACCGGGTGCCTGGGAGCCGCCATTCTCGCTCGTGCCGGGCAGTCGGGCAAAGTTACTATCATCAAAACTCCGGACGGCGGCGTTCAGCCCCAGGCAGCCGTTGATGACCATGGCGCAATTCATCTGGTCTATCTGTATGGTGATCCCTCGGCCGCCGATATTGGATATGTGCGCAAAGACCCGGGCGCGGAAAGCTTTTCGAAACCCATCCGGGTCAACAGCCAGCCGGGCAGTGCAATGGCTTTGGGAACCGTTCGCGGCGCTCACCTCGCGCTTGGCCGTGCCGGGCAGGTTCACGTTGCATGGAACGGATCCTCGCAACCCGCACCCATGCTTTACAGCCGTCTTAGCAAAAATAGCCGAAGTTTTGAGCCGCAGCGCAACCTCATGCGATCGACATCAGGTCTGGATGGAGGCGGCGCGATTGCCGCGGACCTGTCGGGCAACGTCTACGTCGTCTGGCACGCCCAGCAGGTTGTGAATGGAAAAACAGACAGCGGAGAGCAGAATCGCCGGGTCTATATGGCCCGATCCCGCGATGACGGAGCGGCATTTGAACCGGAGCGAGCCCATCTCGCCGGCATCAACTGGAGCATGCGGCTGCTGCGGTATGGCGGCGCTCGCCAATCCGCAACGGCGAGCTATTCGTGATGTACCGAACCGCCCGCGAAATTGTTCACCGCGATATGAATCTGCTGGTCTCGAACGATCGCGGCATTCGTTTCAGCATCTGTGGATCTGCAGCGCTGGGATATTGGCGCGTGCCCCATGAGCACATCGTCATTGGCGGAAGTGAATGGGCGCGTTCTCGCAGCATGGGAAACAGATAAACAGGTTTACTTCGCTGACGTGAGCCGGGCCGCATCTTCGCCCGTTACGCCTCATCGCGGCGCCGGGCATCGGCAAAAATCGCAAGCACCCCGCCATCACCGTAAACAGCGCGGGCGACACACTGCTGGCCTGGACGGACGGAACGGGATGGAAACGCGGCGGCACGCTCAACTGGGCTATCTTCAACAACGGCCATATCGAATCCTCCGCCAACGCCGCCGCACCCGTGCCTGCCTGGGGACTGCCCGCCGTAGCTGTAGCCCGCAACCATTTCCTGATCATCTGCTAGCGCGCGCAGTAAGCGGCGTCCCCGGCACTGAACCGCGCGCGGCAGCAAGCGGCTACACCCGGCCCTGAACCGCGCGCGGTAGCAAGCGGCTGCCCCAACATGTAAAAATAGAGCTTCAGCAGCCAGTACTAAAGGGGTGACCTATTTCTCGTCGTAGTCGCTTGTGCGGTTCGGGCGTCAGTGCGCGAGAAATCGCCCAGGCAATCTCCTGGAATCGACGCGACTTCCTCCGCGCTGTTACCGGTGCAACGGCCGGCGCGGCCCTGTTCAGTCTCGCTCCCTTCCGTGCCCTGGCTCTCCCTCGCACGAAAAAAGCCGTCGTCGTGACCTTCGGCGGGGGCGCGCGCGATGAAGAAACGTTCATGCCGGAGGGCCAGGAGAATATCCCGCACCTTCTGAATCAACTGATTCCTCAATCTACTTTTTTCACCCAGGTGGTCAATCGCGGTATCCTCGGCCATTACGTCGCAACCGCGAGTCTCGCCACCGGCGTGTACGAAACCTTCAATAATTTCGCTGCGGTCCCGCCCGATCATCCCACCGTTTTCGAATATTTCCGTAAAGATCTGAAGCGCCCTGCCACCGACGCCTGGGTGGTCGCTCCCAGCAATGGATTCAATCGCATTGGCGAGAGCGGAAACCGTTCTTATGGCCAAGGCCTCGGCGCGGGCGTAATTCTGCCCAAGCGCCTCCTCGCTGCTGCCCTTTCTTCCGCCGGCGAACCGCAGTACGAGCATCTGCTGCGCGACAACTACGAAACCCCGCTCTATACACCTGAACTCCGCGGCAGCGAGGTCGAACTGCATGAGATGGCCCAGATCATGAAGCTGTCCGTTAGCGACTTTGCGGATCACGCGCGCAATCTCGCCAGCCCCGATGAGCTTTCTGTCTATATCGCCCGCCAGCTAATGCGGCAGCTTGCGCCAAGCCTCCTTTGGATCACCCTGCACGATATCGATATTGCGCATTCGGGCGCCTATTCGCTGTACATCAAAGCGATTCAGCGCACCGATCGGCTGTGCGCCGACATCTGGAACGCGATTCAAAGCGAACCCGAGTACGCCGGCAAGACGACCATGTTCATCCTGCCCGATTTCGGCCGCGACTCCGATACCGATGCGGGCGGCAACGGCTTTCAGCACCATCGCACCGGCGATCCGCTCTCTCGCACAACCTGGATGATGGTTCTAGGTCCAGGCATACGCCAGAACGTAGTGGTTGACCGCGCGGTGGAATCCACCGACTTGGTTCCGACCTTGGGCGGCGTGCTCGGCTTTTCGCCCGGATTGTCAACAGGAAAGCAGCTTAGCGAGGTGCTCTAACTCTCTAGTAATAGCTACGCCGAGCTGCTTGCGCCACTTATCGCACGTTGCCCTTGGGAACTATTCCATCTCCGATCGCGTATCCTGTTCGGAAAGCCATGTTGAAAAAAGACCGCCGTTTCAGAGCCCTTCTTATTGCTGTTCCAATTCTCGTTTTAGCAGGGTGTGAGTTCGATCACACCGCGACCGGTCCCCTACAACAGGAGCCGTTCTCCATTGACCGCGGCAGCATAGAACGCGCCAACATCGAGCTGAACATGGGTGCCGGCGAAATGAACCTGCGCGGCGGTGCAGCTAAGTTGATCGAGGGCACCTTCGAGTACAACGTTCCCGCCTGGAAGCCGCAGGTGCAGACGTCCATAAACGGCACCCACGCCACAATCACCATCCGCCAGCCGGAGCACTTCAACATGGGAGGCAACAAGCGCTACGTCTGGGATCTGCAACTTAATAATCAGGTCATCACCGATCTCGCATTGAACTGCGGTGCCGGCCAGGCAAAACTCGACTTAGGCGATCTCACGTTGCGCAGTATTGGCGTTCATATGGGCGCCGGCCAAGTCGAACTCGACCTGCGTGGCAAGCCAACTCGGGATTATGACGTGAATATCTCCGGAGGCGTTGGGCAGGCGACCATTCACCTTCCCGAGGGCGTTGGCATCTGGGCCCAGGCGCACGGGGGTCTTGGAAGCATCACCGTCACCGGCCTCGACAAGCAGGACGATCATTGGCAGAACAATCTCTACGACAACTCAAAGGTGAACGTGCGAGTGAAGGTCGAAGGCGGAATCGGCGAGATCCGGATCATCGCGTAGCTGACGTGGCATCCTGGAATCTCCCTCGTGATCACAGTAACCAACCTGGTTAAAACCTTCAACGGCTTCACCGCGGTGGATAACGTCTCCTTCGAAGTGCGGAAAGGCGAAATCTTCGCGTTTCTCGGCCCGAATGGAGCCGGCAAAACCACCACCATCAAGATGCTCACTACCCTGCTGAAACCAACCAGCGGGCATATCCAGTTGTACGGCCTGGACCCGGCCGTAAAGCAGAACGAAGCGCGCCATCGCTTCGGTATCGTTTTCCAGGATCCCAGCTTGGACAGCGAATTGACCGCTTATGAAAACATGGATATCCATGGCGTCCTCTATCACGTTCCTCGAAAAGTACGCGCTGAGCGTATAGAACTTCTGCTGAACACGTTCGAACTTTGGGGCCGCCGCAAAGACCTGGTGAAAACCTTTTCCGGCGGCATGAAGCGGCGCTTGGAAATTGCGCGAGGCTTTCTGCACACTCCCAAAATTCTCTTCCTGGATGAACCTACGTTAGGACTCGACCCCCAAAGCAGAAACCAGCTTTGGACGGAGGTGAGGCAGTTGAATCAAAGCGAAGGCGTTACCGTATTCTTGACAACTCACTATATGGATGAGGCCGATCGAATCGCCGATCGGATCGCCATTATCGACCACGGCAAGATCGTCGCCCAGGGCTCATCGCAGCAGTTAAAAGAGCAAACCGGCGGCAGCTCGCTCGAGGACGCTTTCCTGGCCCTTACCGGCCTCTCCATTCGTGATGAAAAAGCCAGTTCCGCCGATCAACTGCGCCAGATGGCCCAAATGTGGAGGGGTAAGCGATGAGCGCCATCTACATTCTCTGGCTCCGCGAATTGAAGCGCTACGTCCGCTCCCGCTCTCAAATTGTCGCTTCGCTCGGCCAGCCTCTGCTTTATCTGCTCGCGCTCGGGTTCGGCATGGGCCCCGTCTTCCGAAAGGCCGGAAACGGCAGTTACATTCAATTCGTCGCCCCTGGAGTAATCGGCATGACGGTATTGTTTAGCTCCGTCTTCTCCGGAATCGGGCTCTTATGGGACCGGCAGTTCGGCTTTCTGAAAGAGACGCTGGTTGCGCCCGTCCCCCGCATTAGAATCATGATCGGTAAAGCGCTCGGAGGCGCGACCGTCGCCATCTTGCAAGGCTTGCTGGTGGTGATTGTCTGCCTCCTGGTCGGCTTCCGTCCAAGAAATTTCGGGGCAATTCCAATCGCCATCTTTTTCATGGTGCTCATCTCAATCGTGTTTGCGTCGCTCGGTATCGCCATCGGATCGAAGCTCGAAAATATGCAGGGATTTCAGTTGATCATGAATTTCCTGGTCTTGCCCATCTTCTTTCTTTCCGGAGCATTGTTTCCGCTGACGAATCTGCCGAAAACTCTTTCCATCATCACTACCCTCGACCCGCTGTCCTATGGAATCGACGGCCTGCGCGGCGCGCTAATCGGCGTTTCGCACTTCGGCATGCCAATCGACATCCTGGTCCTGTGTTGCGTGGCCGTTGTGCTTATGGCTGTTGGAAGCTATTTCTTTTCCCGAATTCAGCTCTGAGTGTTCTCTGAGTGCTCGGTTCTTACTTCGTGAACTCCACCCTTCCGTCATCCAGATCGTAATAGGCCGCGGCAACGTTCACGCCAGCCCGGCCCTGCAGATCCTTGCTTACGATTGCTGTCATATTGGAAATGTTCTTCCTCACCGCCATGATCCCATTGCGCAGGGTCCACCTGTTCATGGTGCTCGCACGAAGGCAGCGGATGCGCAACCGCTGGCCGGATCAGGTCCCAAAGCACGTCTATATGCGGGCCCGGTCTCGGACAGAACGCCGCTTGAACCGCGCCGCAGCGCCGGTGCCCCATCACGACCACGAGTTTCGCGCCAAGATGATCCACCGCGTACTCGATGCTCCCCAACGCATCGGCTGTCGCGACATTCCCCGCCACCCGGATTATGAAGAGGTCGCCGATCCCTTGGTCGAACAGCACTTCGGGCGGAATACGGGAGTCGGAACAGCTTAAGACGACAGCGAATGGTTTCTGGCAGCACGCTAGCCGCTTTCCACATTCGACGGATTGATGGATATGCGTCGGACCGGCCTTGACGAACCGGCTGTTGCCTTCGCGAAGAGCTGTCAATGGATTCGCCGTACGCGCCGGCTCGCAAACCGGACACGCCACTCCTGCCGGGCAAGTGGCGGGTTGCTGGGCCGGTGCAACAAGGGTGAGCCCGGATAAACAGAGCAGGACAGCCGCAAACAGTCTAAGCATCAGTCCAGTCTAATCTAATCCCATTCACCTAAGTCGCGCAGTAACTCGTGACTGCAGCCGTTGCTGCCTGCCGCCCCTGTAATTACATCTAGCTCCGCACGCGTGATAATCAATACGGCTGGAGTGCTAATTTCGGCATGCCTGAAGAAAACGGCTTCAGCACGGGCGACGCCCGCGTAGATGCAGCCTTGAAGCGCCTGCAGGAGCGCAACGATGCACGTTTCAAAGACCTCGAGGACGCTCTGCTCGTGCAGGTGCAACTCGAAAAGCGCATGCGCGAACTGGTGAAGGATCAGGCCGAGTACCTGGCCAGCCACGAAACGCGTCTGCGATCGCTCGACGAGCGTATCGACAAGCTCGTTTCGGCCGTCGGCACGCTGATCAGTCGCATTCCGCCTGAGAGCCTCCGCTGATTCTGCAGCGGTTCGCTGCAACTTTTGCGATGTCGAAGCCAAAAGTATGGCAGCCCGCTCGCCGCCGTCGAGACCTCCCGGGGGCGTGAGCGCACGCGCGCTATATTAAATGGCAAACACATTTTTGTATTTGCGGATAACGATGCAGAACATCCGATGCTCGATTTGAGCCCGACCGACCCAATCATCAAGGTCTACCTCAGAGATATTCAGCACCTTGAAAGTCAGCAAGTTATTCACGAGCTCGGCCTGAAGGGCCCATTTCAGAACTTGCTCGACAAAGCCGCCCGAAGGCGCGGCTGGACGCTCGTTCCCGAGCTTTCTACCTTTTCCGGCGGCAAACGGGTCGTGCCGGACGGCACCGTGCGCGACGAGTTCCGCTTGGCGCGCGGCTGGTGGGAAGCAAAGGACACTTCTGACAAACTCGCTGCCGAGATTCAGAAGAAGCTCAAGGCCGGTTACCCTACCCGCAACACAATCTTCGAGGATACGCGCGTCGCCCTCCTGTACCAGGACCGCGCGGAAGCAGGTGAGTTCGCGTTACGCGAGCCGCTGAAAATCGCGGAACTGCTCAATCGCTTCCTTTCGCACGATGAATCGGACGAGCGCGAGTTCGAGCGCGCCATGGATGAATTCAAAAGCCGCATTCCCGATCTAGCCCAGTCGCTCCACGAGCACATCGCCGAAGCGCACAAAAAGAACCCTCCATTCAAACGGGCCTTTGCCGAATTCGTGACGCTTTGCCGCGCATCGCTCAACCCCGGGCTCACCGATGATCAAGTGGATGAGATGCTCATCCAGCACCTGCTGACTGAGCGTCTGATGCGAAACCTGTTTCACAATCTGGAGTTCACGCATCGAAACATAATCGCAGCCCAGGTCCAGCAAGTGATCGAGGCGCTCGCTTCGGCCAACTTCTCCACGGCCGAGTTTCTCAGAAACCTCGATCCGTATTACAAAGCCATTGAACGGCAAGGCGCAAACCTCGGCCACTTCACCGAAAAACAGGATTTCCTCAACTCGGTGTACGAGCAGTTCTTCCAGAAGTTCTCGCCCGAAATCGCCGACACGCACGGCATCGTCTACACACCGCGGGAAATTGTCGATTTCATGTGCAATTCAGTGGAAGAGGCGCTTATCAAGGAATTCGGCCTGTCGCTCTCGTCTCCCGAAGTTGTGATACTCGATCCCTGCACCGGAACCGGCAACTTCATCGTGAATCTCATCGAGCGCGTTCCGGGTAAGGCGCTTTCGGAGGCGTACCACAACCGTCTGTTCGCGAATGAAGTCATGCTGCTGCCCTACTACGTCGCAAGCCTCAATATCGAGCACGCCTATTACGAGCGGGCGCACGCATATGAGCCGTTTGATGGCCTCTGCTTCGTAGATACGCTCGATATGGCGGAAGGCAGGCAATCGGGCTCTTCACGCCCGCTAATACCGATCGCGTCGAGCGGGAGAAGAAAGCCGCCGTCACCGTAATCATCGGCAACCCCCCATACAATGTTGGGCAGAAAAGCGAAAACGACAACAATAGAAACCGAAAGTACAAGGTCGTGGACGCCCGTATTCGCGATACATACGCGAAAGACTCGAAAGCGACCAACAAGAATTCTCTTTCGGATATGTACGTCAAGTTCTTCCGCTGGGCGTCCGACCGCCTGGGCAGCCGCGACGGGATCGTCTGCTTCGTATCGAATAACAGCTTTGTCGATCAGTTGGCATTTGACGGAATGCGCAAGCACCTCGCGCAGGATTTCCAGCGGATAGATCACGTCGACCTTCACGGCAACGTGCGCCGCAACCCGAAACTCTCGGGAACAACGCACAATGTTTTCGGCATTCAGACCGGCGTCGGTATTACTGTGGCAGTCAAGAAACGCGGAGCCAAACCGGAACTGCGCTATCACCGCGTCCCGGAGATGTTGCGCAAACGAGAAAAGCTCGATTTTCTTGCGAAACGCAACATCCCCTGGCAGCGAATAGCCCCGGATACCCGGCATTCGTGGCTCATTCCGGACAATGCTGACGAGTACGGTAGCTTCCCTTCGCTCTCAGAAATCTTTGATCTGTATACGGTCGGCGTTAAAACCAATCGCGACGATGTCGTCTATGACTGGGACCGCGGAAGAGCTTGCTGAAAGGATGAAAACCTTCATCGGTGCCTACAACACTGAAGCCTATCGGCACAAGGTGAACCCCGACGCTGACTGGCCCAGCCATCTGAAATGGAGCGAGACGTTAAAGGCGGCGGCTCTACGAGGCGCGACTATCAAATTTGACGAAGCGAATATTGTGCGCTCCTTGTATCGCCCATTTGCTAAGAAATGGCTGTACTTCGACCGGTTAGTGAACGAGCGTGTTTACCAGTGGCCCGCCATCTCCGGCCGAGTACTCGTTATCTCGGACGTGGCGTGGCGCGCGCCGGCCACCAGCGCGCTTATTAGTGACTGCATTGCGGACCTGCACCTCTGCGCTCCTGTTGACGCACATCAATGCTTTCCCCTCTCCCATCTCAAGGACTCCGCCGTCGCCCAATTCCGCCAGCACTATTCCAATGAGTCCATCGACAAAGAAGATGTCTTTAATTGCATTTACGCGCTGTTGCATCATCCCGAATACCGCGAGCGCTACGCCGATAATCTCAAGCGCGAACTACCCGCATCCCGTTCGCTCCAGATTTCACACGATTCGCTACAGCCGGCCGGGAACTCGCCCGTCTTCACGTCGATTACGAATCGCTCGACCCTTGGCCGCTCGAGTACATCGAAGCCAAAGGCACGCCATTCTCTGAGCGAGTCGAAAAAATGAAGCTCAGCAAAGATCGCACGTCTATGCGAGTGAATGACTCCCTCACGCTCGGTGGCATCCCGGCAGACGCTTTCCAATACCGCCTCGGATCGAAGTCGGCGCTCCAATGGATTATCGATCAGTATCAGGTGAATGGAAACTCGGATCCCAATCGGGAAACACGATCCGGGGTACATCGTTCGCCTGGTTGGCCAGTGATCCGTCTCAGCATCGAAACTGTTCGAGTCACCAAAGGCTTGCCTGCTTTCCGGGTACCCACACCGGAGGTTGGCGTGTAAGCGCTCGCGGGTAGCCTTGCCTACTCTTTTGGCCCCGGAATTTCACCGAAGCTCTCCTCGTAGACCTTAATCTGGTCCAGCATTATTAGAGTCAACCGTTTTGCCAGTTGCGGGGAGATGCGCAGTTCGCCAAGTTGCTGAATTTTTAAAGTTGGGCTCTCTGGACTTGGAGGATCGCTGATTTCTCCTAAGAGTAATCGCATATCCCACGGCGTAGTCTGAACCTGAACATCGTTCGCGTAGAGTGAAACAAATTCGGCTGATTTGGACGTCTCTCGCGTAATGGGCTCGTTATGAGCAGTCTTCAGAATAGGGCCGAGAACGGCGGCGGGTTCGTTTGGGCGATCTCTCTTTGGCATTCGGTCTCCTTTATGCTCCACGAGCGGTTTGTGAAGTACCGGCACTTTGTGGGAGCAATCGGGCAGCATTAGCCGTGAGGGTCGCCGTCTCATGTGCTTCGTTTTTTCGCTCCAGTCCAATAATCAACTGATCGCTTTCCGTAGTCCGCCTGCTCACACAATCAACAAGAGTCCACGGTGTTTCAGTGTGCAATTGCAATTCCCACCAAGGTCGCTGCTGAGATACCCGATATTCGCTGGGGGAAATTGATATATGGAATCGGCCCTTCAGGGATGTGATGAGCCGTTGCAGCGTACCGAGCGTGATGTTCTCTTGTCCACTTTCGATACGGGCTATGGCAGACTGGCTTGTCCCCATTTCCTTTGCGAGTTTCGATTGTGACAATCTCCGGTAGCGCCTCAAGTGCAAGACGTTGCTGGCTACGTGAAAGGGCACATTGTTCGCCCACTCGTTGATGAACTCTTCTGTCTTATAAACCTCAGCCAGTCGGGAATTGGAAGGCCGTGATAGCACTTCCGGCTGGTCGTATCCCGTCCGCAACACTTCTGGCGTAAGTGGCCTCTTTTGGATCTTCGGTGTCCTGTTTCTTACAGACGGCGTGGACGTAGATGATCCGCTTGTTCTTTTCCCCGACATAAAAATAAAGCCTCCAGCACGTTGGTTTGCATTTGAGAAGCCAGATGAGATCGTCTTTCTTAACAATCAGCGGCTTGCCTCGACTATCTTTCAGATAACGTTTTGCTGCTGGCCACCCGACGTCTTGGAGCATCCGCATCTTCGTGATCGGCTGCACCGGTATTGTGCCGGAAGTCGCCAATGCATCAGAAAAGGGCGTGATCGTGTGCTCCCCGTTGCTATCCCTCTGAAAAATTTCGTAGGTTGTCCATCCTGACGACACATCCCGCTGTTTCGCCATTTCATACCTTAACAAGTATACCTGGGAAGGCGCCTCCAGGCAACCACAGGTAAAAAGCAGTACGTTTACTGGATTTATACCCTTTAGGCCTTACATGGTCAATTTCGTACAAGCATCATGGTCGTAATCCGTCATTCGATTCCCCTATCCGCCCTCTCGCGCCTCCAGCACCGCGCGGTTATGCGTGCATGTCTCGCAATCGCAGCCGCCCCGCTCGTGCGGTCTCGGCAGGTTTCCTCCGCACGGTCCAATATGCCCGGTTCCATTCGCGCTTTCCACTTCAATCAAATCCAGCCACGTATCAATCATCATGCGCTGAATCCCCATCCCGCCGCGCTCGCGCGTGACCGCATCGTCCGTCGTCCATTCGTACTCCGATGGCACGCCGTGCACAAAATGCATTCTGCGGTAAACCATTTCGGGCGCTGGAATCATCGCTTGCCCCTGTTTGATCAACTGCTCGTTCGATGGATACAGTTCGGTAACCGTCTTCCCATCCTGAACCTCGATCTCAACCCACTGATCCAGAATCGGAACCTTCTTCCGCTTCTTCGGATTCCGCTGCCCCTTGAATAACTGCTGCGCTTTGGTCAAAACTGCCGCTTCAGCTTTCGGCGCTTCGCCCTTCGGCTTCTCCACCGGAGCCGGTGGCCTCTTTGCCAGTTCCTTGTCCTTCTTTTGCAGTTCTCGATCGATGATCATGTAGTGTTTCCTCAATTGCTGCAGGGCATTTAACGATCTGTAAAAGGATCGTTCCGCCGTAGTCTTGTACCGCAGCATCAATTCAATATTTCCGTCCGCTGTCTCGGCCTCGTGCAGCCGCCGCGTGGTTCGCTGCAGAAACCAGTCGTTATCCACCAGAATTTCGACCAGCCGTCTTTCCATGAACGTTTCCGGCCCGAACTCCTCGTTCCAGCCGCGCTCTACTGCGTCGTAGTCTTCTTGCGTTTCGTCCGCCAGAATGCGCGTCTTCCTCGCCTGGCAGCCGTTCGTGATCGCATTGCGAGACGAGCTCGCTTTCCCCGTTTCGCTCTTCGGACCGCCGCCCCGCTTCTTCGCCATCTCGCCCGAGTATCCGCATCGCGCCCCACGCCCTGCCCGCAAAATTCTGCTCAACCCGCTGATTCTCTTCGAAAAACAAAATCTCCTCAATCTGAACTGCACAGTGGTGCAGACGATCGCTTTTTGTCGTCTGCCGTGCGGGCGAGGCATGCCTCGCCCGCATTTCCAGTTCGTTTGGCAAAACCCCCTTGCTATACTGCGGTTTGATATTCACGAATGCCCGCCATCATCATCGCCATCAATTGATGGTTTAATCGGCGAGCCTGCGTTTTAACGTTTCCCTTAGATTCTGCAAACCGGCCCGCCGCTTGGCGGGCTTTTCCATTTTCATGAGCGATATTCTCGATTTCGATAAACAAGGCGGCCTGGTCACCGCCGTCGTCCAGGACGCCGCTACCCGCCGCGTGCTCATGGTTGGCTATATGAACCGGGAGGCGTTCGATTGGACCGTCTCCACCGGCCGCGTCACGTTTTTCAGCCGCTCGCGGCAGAAGCTCTGGACAAAGGGCGAGAGTTCGGGACACTATCTGGTTCTGAAATCCATTGCCTCGGACTGCGACGGCGACGCCCTGCTGCTGCAAGCGGAACCGGTTGGCCCCGGCGTCTGCCACAACGGATTCGAAAGCTGCTTTTACCGAACCCTAAAAAACGGTGAATGGGCCGAAACTGAGGAAAAGGTCTACGATCCCGACGCCGTATACAAACTCGCGGCAAGCGGCGCTGTCAGCACAGAACCGCGACCGTCAGGGAGCGGCCCGGCCAGCACAGAACCGCGACCGTCAGGGAGCGGCAATCAGTGAAGCTCAAATTCGGCATTCCCAAAGGCAGTCTCGAGAACGCCACCATCGATCTGTTCCGCCGCGCCGGCTTCAATATCACCACCAGCAGCCGCAGCTATTTCCCCGCCATCGACGATCCCGAGATTGAATGCATGTTGATCCGCGCCCAGGAAATGGCCCGATACGTTGAAGATGGCGCTCTGGACGCCGGCCTGACGGGCCGCGATTGGGTGGCGGAGAACGAAGCCAACGTCGAGGTCGTGGCAGACCTGGTCTACGCCAAGCAGAGCTTCGGCAAGGTGCGCTGGGTCCTCGCTGCCCCTGAATCCTCTCCCTTCCGCACCGTCCAGGATCTGCAAGGCAAAATCATCGCAACCGAGCTCGTCAATACTACGGAACGTTACCTCGCAACCAGAAATGTGCAGGCGAAAGTTGAATTCAGTTGGGGCGCCACCGAGGTAAAGCCGCCCGAGCTGGCTGACGCTATTGTCGAGGTAACTGAAACCGGCTCCTCTCTTCGCGCCAACAAGCTGCGCATTATCGATACGGTACTCGAATCGAACACCCAATTCATCGCCAACGTTGATGCCTGGGCAAACGGAGCGAAACGCCGCAAGCTGGAAGACATGAAAATGCTTCTCGAAGGCGCCATGAATGCCCTCGGCAAAGTCGGGCTCATGCTCAATGTCCGGAAGAACGATCTTCCGTCTGTATTGAACGTCCTGCCAGCACTGAAGAATCCGACCATCTCACACCTCAGTGACGATGCCTGGGTCGCGGTAAATACTATTCTCGACGAGGCTGCGGTCCGCGATATCATTCCGCGCCTCAAAGAGGCCGGCGCGCAAGGCATCGTCGAATATCCGCTCAACAAGATTGTGATGTAAGCGTCGCAATGATCAAAATACTTCACGAAGATTCTCAATCCTTCGCCCATTCCCGAAAACACTTCGAACCGAGCCGCGACCAATCGGGAGCGGTCCGTCCCATCATCGACGCCGTCCGCCAACATGGTGATGCCGCCCTGCTTCGCTATGCCCGTGAGTTCGACAGCCTAGCCGATCATCCGCTGCGTGTTTCAGAACACGAGCTCGCGAGCGCCGCATCCGCCATGTGCCCGGAAATCTGCCGCGCCGCCGAAACCGCTATCGCCAATATTCGCCAGTTCGCGGAAGCGCAACTGCCGCGCGAGCGGCTTGAGGAATTTTCGCCCGGCCGCAAGCTCGGCTGGATTATTCGCCCGCTCGAGGCCGTCGGCTGTTACGTTCCGTCCGGGCGTTATCCGCTTCCCTCCACTCTGCTGATGACCGCCGTGCTGGCGCAGACCGCCGGCGTCCCCCGGATCTGCGTTACCTCGCCCCGTCCCTCGGTCGAGATTCTGGGCTGCGCGCACATGCTGGGCATCCGCGAGGTCTATCGTGTGGGCGGTGCGCAAGCCATTGCCGCCCTGGCCTTCGGAACCGAAACCATCTCGCGGGTTGACCGCGTCGTCGGTCCCGGCAATGCCTACGTCGCAGCCGCGAAAAAACTTCTTGCCGGCGAGGTCGGCATCGACTTCGTCGCCGGGCCGACCGAAATCCTGATCCTCACCGTCGATGGCGATCCGAAGGTCATCGCCGCCGACATGCTTGCCCAGGCGGAACACGATCCGGCCGCCCGCGCCATGCTCATAACCACCTCAGAGCCGTTGGCCAAAGCGGTCTCTCTCGAAATCGAGCGTCAGCTTGAAACTCTGCCGACGGCCGATGTTGCGCGGCAGTCCATGGATGGCGACAGCTTCATTGCAATCGTCCCGGACATGCACGCCGCTGTCACGATTTCAAATGCTATCGCGCCCGAGCACTTGAGCCTGCACGATCCTTCGCTGCTCCCTAGAATTAAGAATGCAGGTACTGTGTTTCTCGGCCGGAATTCGCCCGAGTCGGCTGGCGATTATGCCTGCGGCCCGAGCCATGTTCTACCCACCGGCGGCGCAGCTCGCCTGCGCGGTGGCTTGTCTGTAACTGATTTCGTGAAGGTGATCGCTATCCAACAGCTCTCGCCATCCGCCTTGCGGGACTTGGCTCCTGCTATTACGACGCTCGCCCGAGCAGAAGGTCTGGAGGCGCACGCCCGCGCCGTGGAGGTTCGTTCTGTCAACTAAACCCGTCATCCAAACTGAGTCAGAGACTCCTGCAAAAACCCTGGCTCCCCGTGAAGCTGTGCTCCGCATGGCGCCCTACCATCCGCCCACCGGCGGCCGCCGCAACAAGCTTCGCCTCGATTTCAACGAAAACACCATCGGCGCACCGCCTCACGTCCTCGATTTCATTAAGCGCTATCTCACCGCCGCGGATCTCAGCATCTATCCCGAGTACGATCACGCGCTCGAAGATCTGTCCCGCCACTTTGGTGTCGCCATAGACCAGCTCACGCTCACCAATGGAACGGACGAAGCCATTCAGCTTCTGATTAACACCTACATCGACGATCGCGGTGAAGTGCTGGTCCTTCGTCCTTCTTACGCGATGTATCGCTTCTATGCGCAGCTTGCCGGCGCGAGTCTCGACGAAATCGACTACCGCCCTGGCACGCTGGCGTTCCCCTTCGAAGAGTTGCTCGAGCGAATCACGCCTTCCACCCGGGCCGTCTTGCTCAGCAATCCGAACAACCCGACCGGTACAGGAACCGGCGTCCGCGAGATCGAACAGATCCTGACCAAAGCGCAGAACGCAGCAGTATTGGTCGACGAAGCCTATTACGAATTCAGCGGCGTTACCGTTCTTCCGCTCATCGCAGAGCACCCGAACTTGTTCGTCAGCCGCACTTTCTCCAAAACCTATGGCATGGCGGCAATGCGTTGCGGCTGCCTGTTTTCGCAGGCCGCGAACATGGCTTACATTCGCAAGGCGCAATCGCCCTATAGCGTGAACGCTCTGGCGGCCATGGCGGCGCGCATCGCCGTGCAGGATCGGGCCTTCGTCGAAGAATACGTACTCGAAGTCCTCACCGCGCGCGAGTTGCTCTGCGTCGGCCTTGAACATCTCGGCATTCCCTATGTTGAGAGCCAGGCTAATTTCGTTCTCTTCCAGGCCGGTGATCGTGCCACCGAAATTCGCGACCAGCTCCGCGAGCGCGGCGTCCTTGTCCGCGACCGCAGCTATGAGATTCCTGGATCTGTCCGCGTCACCGTTGGCACACGCGACCAGATCCGCCAATTCCTCGATGAACTGGAGCAGATTTGGTAGTTGACGGGTCCGCTCCTGACGTCATCGTCTTCGATATGGACGGCGTACTTGTCGAAGTCACCGAATCCTATCGTGAAGCCATTCGCGAGACGGTCCGGCACTTTACCGGCGACCTGGTCGCGCATGAACTCATCCAGGACTTCAAAGACCAGGGCGGCTGGAACAACGACTGGCTCCTGTCCCATCGCCTCATCACGGATCGCGGCAAGCAAGTCGAATACGCTGACGTAGTTGAATACTTTAACGCCATCTTTCTCGGCAAAAACGGCGACGGCCTGATCGCGCGCGAGAAGTGGATGCCGCGCACCGGGCTTCTTGAGCGCCTGTCGGAGCTAGCCACGCTCGCAATCTTCACCGGCCGCGCAAAGTACGAAGCCGACGTCACCCTTGAACGCTATGCAAACGGCATCCGCCTTCACCCCATCATTACGGATGAATCGGTAAGCAATCCAAAACCTGCGCCTGACGGTTTGTTTCTCATACAGGAGCACTATCCCGGCAAACACATCTGGTACCTTGGCGACACCGTGGATGATGCCCGCAGCGCGCAATCGGCCGGCGTGCCGTTTATTGGCGTTTCCATGCCGCACAATCCGCGCCACGCCGAGATCGCCGAGTCGCTCCGTGCTTTGGGCGCCTTCACCGTGCTTCACGACATCAACGAGCTCGAACCGCTTGTCAGAGCCGCGAACCGACGGGAGCGGTATGCATGAGACAATCCAGCTTCGAGCGCAACACCAAAGAGACCCAAATCACCGCCTCGCTTTGTATCGAAGGCACGGGCGTTTACCAGATCTCTACCGGCATTCGCTTTCTCGATCACATGCTGGAGCTGTTCAGTAAACATGGCGCTTTCGATCTCCAACTCACCGCGCAGGGCGACCTTGATGTAGACCAGCACCACACGGTTGAAGACACCGGCATCGTTCTCGGCGATCTTTTCTCCAAAGCCTTGGGCGACCGCCGGGGCATCAATCGTGCCGGTTATTTCGTTCAGCCCATGGACGAATCGCTCGCCGTTGTTGCCGTCGATCTCGGCGGCCGTCCTGCTCTCGTCTACGATCAGCAGGTCAATGTCGTCCATGTCGGCGACCTCCAGACGGAGCTGCTCGAAGATTTCTTTTCCGGCTTCGTCAACCACGCTGGCGCCAACCTCCATGCCAAGGTGATGTACGGCCGCTCCAATCACCACAAAATTGAAGCGATTTTCAAAGGCTTCGCCCGCGCCATGCGCTACGCCTGCTCAACCGATGACCGCTTGAAAGATCAGCTTCCATCCACAAAAGGCCTGTTGTGACGACCATCGTCGACTACGGGGCAGGGAACCTCCGCTCCGTCCAAAACACGCTGGACGAACTCGCAGCCCCGTACCTCGTGACCAATAAGCCCGAAGCCGTCAGCCGCGCCCGGAAAATCATTCTCCCGGGTGTCGGTCATTTTGGGCAGATGATGCAGGCCATCGATCGGCTGCAGTTGCGAGAGGTTCTGCTCGAGCGCATTCGCGCGGGAGTGCCCTTCCTCGGCATCTGCATCGGTCTGCAATGTCTTTTCGAATCGAGCGAAGAGGCGCCCGAGGCCAAAGGACTTGGCATTTTTCCCGGTTCAATCAGGCGTTTCATCGGTAATGCCCGCATTCCCCACATGGGCTGGAACTCGCTTTCGAAGATCCGGCCGTCGAAACTTCTCGAAACGCTCGATGATGGCGCGTTTACCTATTTCGCCCACAGCTACTACGGCCCGGTCATCGCCGCGACGGCCGCAACCTGTACCTACATTCAGCCCTACACGGCAGTGATCGAGCAGGGGAACATTCACGCGGTTCAGTTCCATCCCGAAAAGTCGGGGCCGGTGGGTCTGCGCGTAATCGCAAATTTTCTGCAACTCTGATGCTCGCCAAGCGAATCATTCCCTGTCTCGACGTAACCGGCGGCCGCGTGGTGAAGGGCATCAATTTCGTCGGGCTGCGCGATGCCGGCGATCCGGTCGAGCTCGCCGAGCGTTACAATTCGCAAGGCGCGGACGAGCTGGTCTTCCTCGATATCACGGCTTCGAGCGATGCCCGCGAGATCATGGCCGATTTGGTCGCCCGCACCGCGCGCCAGGTCTTCATTCCCCTCACCGTGGGCGGCGGCATTCGCAGCGTCGCCGATGCGCGTAAGATCATCCTGGCCGGCGCCGATAAAGTCAGCATCAATACGGCCGCTGTCCATCGCCCCGAGCTGATCCGCGAGCTTAGTCTTGAGTTCGGCGCACAGGCTGTCGTTCTGGCCATCGATGCTCGCAGATCCGGAGCGAATCGCTGGAACGTTTTCACCAAAGGGGGACGCCGCGATGAAGGCCTCTCCGCGGTGGAGTGGGCCCAAGACGGCGAATCGCTCGGCGCTGGCGAGATTCTGCTCACCTCTATGGATACCGACGGTGTACAAACCGGCTTCGACTGCGCTTTGACGAACGCCGTCGTGAACGCAACCGCTGTTCCGGTAATTGCTTCGGGCGGCGCGGGCACGCCCGCCGACTTCGTCACCGTCTTGACGGAAGGCCATGCCGATGCTGCGCTCGCCGCCTCGATTTTCCACTATGGCAAATACACCGTTACTGACCTGAAGCGCGCGCTCGAAGAGGCGCACGTTCCCGTGAGGCCGGTTGCGTGATCATTCCCTGTATCGATCTGATGGACGGCAAAGTGGTCCAGCTTATCCAGGGCCGTGAGAAAGCTCTGGAAAGGTCCGCCGAAGAAATGCTGCGCGCCTTCGAAGGTTTTCCACAGATTCAAGTCATCGATCTCGATGCCGCCATGGGCCGCGGCTCGAATGGCGAGCTCGTCAGACAACTTGCCGGCCAGGCAACAATCCGGGCCGGCGGCGGTGTGCGCACCGTAGAGCGGGCGCGCGAACTAATCGAACAGGGCGCGTATCGCGTCATCGTCGGAACGGCTGCTTTCAATGAGGACGGTCCAAATATCGGCTTCTTGCGTGAGCTTAACCCCGACCGCACCACCATTGCGCTGGATAGTAAAGACGGCCGTATCGTCGTAAAAGGGTGGCAGGAATCTACGCAATGGACTGCGCTCGACATGATCGCCCGCTTGGAGCCATACTGCTCCGGCTTTCTTTGCACCTACGTCGACAAAGAAGGAATGATGCAGGGCACCGATCTTAACTGGTTCCAAAGCCTGCGCCGCGCAACCACCCACGAATTGACGGCTGCGGGCGGCATTACCACTCTCGATGATGTAAAAGCATTAACGGCGATGGGCATTGATTGTGCGATCGGTATGTCGATTTATACTGGTCGCCTCAAGCTGGACGATCTCCGTAAGTTGCTACCTTCCACCCAAAATCAACATCTCACTTCCTGAAGAGATGCATACAGCCCGTTGGATTACACTAGCCGCTTGTTCCCTCCTTGGCGTCGCCGTTCTCGTCGCCGACGATTCCGATATTAAGAACATCATTACCGGGGAAGCCGCCTTTGGCGACTTCAGGTCGGAAAGCCCCGGGACAGTTCGCAAGATCACCGTTGCGGACTTGCCCGCGCCGTTCGCAACGAAAGGCGTATCGAATGGCGCGAAAGAAGTACCCCGCGTGGCTGGTAACTGGCCGAAAGCGCCGGAGGGCTTCAAGGTAGAACTCTATGCGGAAGGCATCGCTGCGCCTCGCAAAATCGTGACAGCTCCGAACGGGGATCTGTTCGTCGCGCAGAGCAACGCCGGGCAGGTAGAAGTCTTTCGGGGAATTAAGGACGGCAAGGCGGAACAGCATTCCGTTTTTGCTACAGGTCTCAAAATGAACTACGGCATCGCTTTTTATCCGCTGGGCGGTAATCCGCAGTGGGTGTACTTCGGTAACACGAACTCCGTCGTCCGATACCCGTACCACAATGGAGATTTGAAGGCCACCGGCGACGCGCAGACCATTGTTGAGAAGCTCCCGGCCGGCGGCGGCCACTGGACACGCGACCTTGCCTTTTCGCTGGATGGCAGCAAACTTTTCGTCTCGGTTGGGTCCGCTTCCAACATCAACGATCCCGATACCCACCCGCAGGAGTTCCATCGCGCGAATATTCTTGAATTCACGCCTGAAGGCAAATTCGTGAAGGTGTACGCTTCGGGCATTCGCAATCCGGCCGGGATTGCGGTCAATCCCACGACTGGGCAACTCTGGTGCTCTGTGAACGAGCGCGACATGATCGGCGATAATCTCGTCCCCGACTACATCACCTCCGTTAAAGAAGGCGGCTTCTATGGATGGCCCTGGTATTACATGGGCGACCACCACGATCCGCGTCTGCCCGAGAAGCCGGAACTGGGAAAGAAGGCTATCGTTCCCGATGTCTTGCTGCGGCCGCACAGTGCTTCGCTCGGAATGACTTTTTACGAGGGGAGCCAATTCCCGTCGCAATATAAGGGCGACATCTTTGCCGCCGAGCATGGTTCCTGGAACAGGTCCGCTCGTACCGGATATGAAGTCATTCGCGTCCCGCTTGATAACGGACACGCGAAGGGCGAGTACGAAGATTTCATCACGGGTTTCGTCAATCCCGACGGTACTGTCTGGGGTCGGCCTGTAGGCGTCGCGGTGGCCTCGGACGGCTCGTTGATGGTCACCGACGACAGTTCGAACTCCATTTGGCGCGTGAGCTATACAGGAAAATGAGATCCTGCAAGGGATGTCCCTTGCAGACAAGTTAGGTTTCGCCGGTTTTTTCGGCATACTTGTCGCGTTCACGCTGTGTACGCTCGATGGCGGCGAGATCGCGCCGCGCATTATCTCCGCCGTGCTGTTCGCGCTGGCGGCCATCTATCTTGGGTTTTCATTCAGGCGGCGGCTCGCACTCAATGTTCCAATAATTTGTTTGCTGCTGATGGTGTGCTTTGGCGTGGGCCAGACGCTTTCGTCTCCCCAAAAGATCGTTTACAACGGCTGGACGGGCGTGCTGTTTTGGTTCACCGCCGCCGTCATCGCGCTTCTGGCAACCCAGATCTTCCAAAATCGCGAGTCCGCGGTCCGCTTCCGTTTTCTTTTCGTGCTGTTTGGCAGCGCCGTCTGCGTGCTTGACCTGTTGCAGCAAGCCTCGCGCACCAACCGGTTCTATTGGCTGATCCCCAGCAAGTTCCCCGCCGTATTCGGGCCGTTTGCCTACTGGAACAACTTCGCCGAATTTATGGAGTTGGTGCTTCCCATGACGCTCTGGATCGGCTTGCGCGGGCGGCGGCCGAACGTATCTTATTTACTGCTCGGGGCGTTACAGATTGCGGCCGTCGTCGCATCCGGCTCGCGCGCCGGCGCCGCGCTTGTGTTCGCGGAACTCATCGCTGTCGTTCTCCTCGCATATCTTAAAAATCGCAGCCGCAACCTTCTCTACGGTGCAGCCGTGGCGGTTGGGTTCAGCGTACTCTTTGTCTACGCCGCCGGTTTCGATGAAGTGCTCTCGAAGCTCCAGAAATCCGATCAGCTTACGGTTCGCCGCGACCTCAACAAGTCTTCGCTTGCCATGATCCGTGAACGGCCGCTCACCGGCTGGGGACTCGACACCTACGTTCCCGTCTACCCCATGTTCGCCCGCTACGACGACGGTACCTGGGTAAACCGCGCGCACAACGACTGGCTGCAGTGGACTGCTGAAGGCGGCATCTTCTTTGCCGGTCTGATGCTGGTCATCTTTATCTGGAGCTTCCGCCCGGCTATCCGCTCCGGCTGGGGCATAGGCCTGATCGCCATCTGCCTCCATGCCCTGGTGGATTACCCATTCGCCCGGTTTGGCGTGTGCGCCTGGTATTTTGCATTTGTCGCAATGCTCGCAGCGGCCCCGGTTAAAACCGCGGATTTCAATACGCCACGTGTGCGAACGTCATTTCCTGCCGCGCGAAATCTGAAACAGCTCCGCGTCGTCACCTGGAATATCGATCACGGAGCCCGCCTCGCTGAGCTGAGTTCAGAACTGCAGCGAAATCCCGCCGATTTGTGTCTGCTTCAGGAAGTGGATTGGAACGATGCCCGGTCCGGCGACAAAGACATCGCGTCTGATCTTGCCCAGCGTCTGCACCTGAATCTCGCGTATGGCGTTGAGTTTGAGGAATTGAGCCAGGAGCGCGGCCGGCCAGCCTACATCGGACAAGCGACTCTCACGCGCTTGCCGATTCGCCGTGCGCGCATCCTCCGTTTTCGGCACCAGTCCGGATTCTGGAAACCGCGCGCCTGGATTCCCTCTGGAGTGCCGCTGCTCCAGCGCCGGGTAGGAAACCGTATCGCGCTCATCACGGAGCTGGAGTTTGCCGGCCGCCCGCTGGTTGTCTACAATTCGCATCTGGAAAGCCGCAGCTTTGGGCGCATCCAATCTGAGCAGCTCGACGAAATGCTGGCCGATTTGCGGCAGTACCCGCCCGATACCGCCATTATTCTGGGCGGCGATTTAAACACGAAATACCTGCCGTCTATTTTTCTGCATAAACTCGAACAGGCCGGCTTTCATAGCGCCACCGGCGAACAGATCGAACGTACGCACAAGATCGCCATGGCGCTCGACTGGATCTTCGCTCGGGGCCCGGTAAAGATCGAAGAGGGCCAGGTTCGGCGCGATCTCAGCGGGTCTGACCATTATCCGGTCTACGCGGAACTCATCGCGCAGTAGCGTTATATACCTTGACCTCCGTCATGTATCGCCGTATATGTAGAACTTAAGGGTATGAACTGGTTCCGCCGCTTGATCCTAAAGAAGCGCCTGAAAGCGCAGTTGCAAAGGGAGTTGCAGGATCACCTGGAGCGACAGATTGCCGACTACGTACACTCGGGCATGAGTGAAGGGGAGGCGCGGCGAAAAGCGCGCCTCACGTTCGGCGGCCTGGAGCAGGTGAAAGAAGAATGCCGCGATGCGCGGCGCACGCGCTGGTTGGAATCGACGCTGCAGGATATGCGATTCGCGGCGCGCACGTTGCGCAAGAATCCGGGTTTCGCGCTCGCCGCTATTAGTACGCTGGCGCTCGGGATTGGCGCGAACACGGCGATTTTCAGTGTGATTAATGGCGTGATTCTTCGGCCTCTGCCTTACAAAGATCCCGGACGGCTGGTTGCGGTCGAGGAGCAGTTGCGTACGGGAGGGAATTTCGCGTTTTCATATCCCGACTTTCTCGATGTCCAGCGCGCGGTTAAATCCTTTCAGGGGATCGCAGCTTATCGTAACTCCGGACTGAATATTACATCGCCGGGAGAACCTGCCTACATCAACTCCCGCCAGGTTTCGGCCGGATTTTTATCCGTTCTTGGTATAAAGCCGGTCTTGGGCCGCGAGTTTCGCCCCGAGGAGGATCAGCGTAATGCCGCTCCGGTCGCGATGATCGGGTATTCGCTCTGGCAGGAACGCTTCGGTGGAAACGCGAAGGCGATTGGCGCAACCCTGGTGGCAGGCGGAAGGGGTTACACGGTCGTCGGCATCCTGCCTGCCAACTTCCGGTTCAACGGCGAGCGTCCGATGTTGACGCCAATTGGTCAGAACGACACCATCAGTACGCAAAAGCGCGACATGTACTCCGGGACTGAAGCGGTTGGCCGGCTCAAGCCAGGAGTAACGGTGGAGCGAGCCAATGCGGAATTAAAAGCAATTGGGTGGCGGCTCGCTCGCGAATATCCGGATACGAACTCACGAACGACGTTCGGTGCGGAGCCTCTCAAGAAGCAAGTAGTGGGTGACATTGGTCCAACGCTTTTTCTCCTCGCCGGTGCAGTCGGTTTGGTGCTTCTCATTGCCTGCGCAAACGTAGCGAATCTGTTCCTGGCACGATCGCTTTCGCGGACACGCGAGTTCGCGATTCGGGCGGCGATTGGAGCCGGGCAGGGCAGACTGCTACGGCAGCTCTTGACCGAAAGCGTCCTGCTGGGCTTGATCGGTGGGATCGCGGGCGTGCTGCTGGCGGCCGCGACAACCGGCTGGTCTCTGCGGCATTTGCCGGATTGGCTCCCGCGCACTGATGATGTACGCCTCGACGGGCGAGTCTTGCTGTTTGCCGTGGCTATCTCAATCCTGACCGGAATTATCTTCGGCCTTGTCCCGGCCATGCGGCAGCGATTCGATCTGGAGACCGGGTTACGACAAGGATCGCGTGGTACCAGTCCCGGCGTGCGGCGGCTGCAAAGTAGCTTGGTCGTGCCGGCTGGCGTTGGTCTTACTCACCGGCTCGGGGCTGATGATGCGAACGTTCTGCAGCGGCCGGATTCGGTTCGATCGCAGTCCGGAGCACGCCGGAGTGTGGCAGCGATGCGCAGCCGCGCTCGATTCGGTGCTTCCCCTGAGCGGGGATGATCAAGAGGTCGCGTACTGGACCAGCGCAGAAACCACCGCTCCCAAAAATGCGCCTACGGCCTGGGCGTTCACGCCGACTCCGGGTTATTTGCAGACAATGAAGATCCCGCTGCTGCGAGGCCATTTCTTCACCGAGCAGGACCGGGTCGGAAGCCAGCCGGTCATTGTTATCGACGAAACGCTGGCGAAGCGCGTATTTCCTGGAAAGGATCCAGTGGGAAGGTCGTTATCGATTCAGATGATGGGGCGCATGCGGATTGTTGGGGTGGTTGGCGCCATCAAGCATCACAGCCTCGATGAGGATGCATTCGGCCCCCGCCAACCAGCGCTCTATGTTCCATTCCTGCAGTTCCCGGATGAATTCATGCCTTTAACCACAAACGGTATGAACTTACTTGTGCGCACATCCGGCAGTCCGCTTTCCGTTATCGATGCCGTGAAGCAAAGCGTGCTGGGGCCCACGCGCGATCAGCCGGTGCGCGATGTAGTGACGATGGAGCAACACATGGCCGACTCTATGGGGCGCAGGCGCGGCATGCTGTTTCTTCTGACCATTTTCGCGGGAGTGGCGCTGGCGCTTGCTTCGATTGGAATCTATAGCGTTATTTCGTATGCGACCAGCCGGCGCGTGCAGGAGATCGGGGTCCGCATGGCTTTAGGAGCGCAACCAGTACAAGTGGTCGAATTATTTATGCGACAGGGCCTGCGCATGATTTTGATCGGCATCGTCGTTGGGATGGTGGCTTCGTTGGCGCTGATGAGGCTTATGGTGCAGCTCCTCTATGGCGTGAGTCCAGCCGACCCCGTTACGTTTTCGGTAGTCGCTCTGCTGCTCTGTGCCATCGCATGTGCCGCGATCTATATTCCCGCACGCCGCGCCGCGCGGGTCGATCCGTTGACCGCCTTGCGCTACGAATGACCCATGGCGTTTTGAAGCGCCACAACAGCGTAGTTCAAATGGTCCTGAACGCGGAATCCACCGGCTCTGCCGAGAGAAGACCACGAGCTACGGCTTAATGTCGTCTTCAATGGTCCTGGAATCGCGCCTGAAAGCTCGTAACCAATTGAAAAAGTTTGGTTGCGGGGGCAAGATTTGAACTTGCGACCTTTGGGTTATGAGCCCAACGAGCTACCTGACTGCTCCACCCCGCACTCCGATGTTAACATCCCATCCCGCCGCCTCAACAACGCCGGCATAACCGGCAATCCGGTACCGGTACCGCCGCAAAGCTGGCAGTTCCGGCGGAGTGACGTCTTACAGTATTAGAAGGCCCTTCCGGCCGAACCAGCCTTATATGGCAAACTCACGTTCCGGGCGCAGGCGGTCCGCTGCGGTTACGCGGATTGCACCACCATCGCCGCGTCTGGATTCTCCAGACCTCTATTTGAATCCCCATTTGAGCCTGCTGGCTTTTCAACGCAGGGTTCTGGAAGAGGCGCGCAATCCCGCAACGCCTCTGCTCGAACGGGTGAAGTTCGTTTCGATACTCGGATCGAATATCGACGAGTTTTTTATGGTCAGGGTGGCCGGACTGTGGCAGCAGATCGAAACTCGCACCACCGAGATCAGCATGGACGGGCGGCCGCCCGGGGAGCAATTGGAGCTGATCCGCCACGAAGTCACCGGCATCATGGCAGAGATTTACCGCTTCTGGCGCGAGGAGGTGATGCCCGATCTGAAAGACGCCGGCATCTACATCCTTCGCAGCGACGAGCTCAATGCGCAGCAGAAGACCGCCGTCGATGACTACTTCCGGCGGGTGGTGTATCCCGTCCTCACGCCGCTCGCGGTCGATCAGAGCCGGCCGTTTCCTCACATCTCAAACCTGAGTCTGAATGTTGCCGCGGTGGTCAGCAACGGAGATGGCCAGGAGCGCTTTGCGCGTATCAAAGTGCCCGATTCGCTGCCGCAGCTTGTGTCCATTCCCTCTGAAGCGGGCGAACTCGCGTTCGTGTGGCTGGAGCAAGCCATCATCGCGAATCTGCGCATGCTATTCCCCGAGATGGAGATCTTGAAAGCGGACATGTTCCATGTCACGCGCGACGCCGAACTGGCTATTCAGGAGCTGGAAGCTGACGACCTGCTCGAGAGTGTGCAAGAGGCGGTGTGGCGCAGACGGTTCCGCGATGCTGTGCGGCTGCAGGTGAACGTAGGCATGCCGCAGAAGCTGATTGACCTGCTGACAAGCAATCTGGAACTCGACCAGAACGATGTTTATCGGGTGGACGGGCCCGTGGACATCAGCCGCGTTCGCGCGCTGCTCACTATTGACCGGCCGCGCTTGAAGGATAAGCCGTTCATTCCATCAACGCCTAAGAGTTTCGCGGCCGCAACTGGAAGTGAAATTTTTGCCACCATCCGGGAATCCGACATTCTCGTGCATCACCCCTACGAGTCGTTCCAGCCAATGATCGACTTTCTGCGCGCCGCAGCCGATGACGCGGACGTATTGGCGATCAAAATGACGCTGTACCGCGTGGGACGCAATTCCCCGATTGTCGAAACCTTACTTGAGGCCAGCCAGAACGGGACACAGGTGGCGGTGCTGGTGGAGCTGAAGGCGCGCTTCGACGAAGAGAGTAATATCGAGTGGGCCCAGAAGCTGGAGCGCGAAGGGGTTCACGTTGTTTACGGGCTGCCGGGCGTGAAAGTGCACGCCAAGATGGCCATGGTGGTCCGGCGCGAAGGCGACGCCATCCGCCGCTATATCCATTTAGGGACCGGAAATTACAACCCGAGCACTGCGCGCATTTACACGGACTTGGGCCTGTTCACCGCCAATGAAGAGATCGGCGAGGATGTTAGCGATCTGTTCAACTACCTGACCGGCTACTCGGCCAAGAAAGCTTATCGCAAGCTGCTGGTTGCACCGTTCAGTATCCGGTCTGGACTGGAGCGCCTGGTGCGTGCCGAGATCGAGCGTCATAAGCAGCACGGAGACGGGCATCTTATCTTCAAAATGAATGCGCTGGAGGATGCCGGTATGATCCGGTTGCTCTATGAAGCATCACAGGCGGGAGTGGAAATTGACCTCATCGTGCGCGGAGTCTGTTCGCTGCGCCCCGGCATTCCAGGAGTCAGCGAAACCATTCGCGTCAGAAGCATTATTGGCCGGTTCCTGGAGCACAGCCGCATTTACTATTTCCATAATGGCGGCGATGAGCTTGTTTATATAGGCAGCGCGGACCTGATGCCGCGAAATCTCAATCGCCGCGTTGAGATCCTGTTCCCGATAGAGGATCAGCGCCTGGTCCGCCGCTTGCGCGATAGGATTCTGCAAAAGCATCTGGAAGACGAGGCGGGCGCACGCATCATGCACCCCGACGGCACGTATACGCACCCACCCAGGAACAACGGCAAACGGCTACTGGCCAGCCAGAGCTGGTTTCTTAAGCACGAAGCGTAGCTCCCGGTAAACCGGCCGGAAAGGATATGGATTCTGAAATGAAATGCGGAAAAGGCGATGTTGGCCCCGGTAGAAGGGGATTTCTCAAAGGCGCCGGCGCCAGTCTGGCCGCAGGTTTGTTCGCGGCATCGGGGAGGACGGCGATAGCAGCGGAGCAAGCGGCTCCCGAGTCGATCGCCCACGCCGGCGCTGCCCGTCCGCTAACCGAAAAGGAGAAGTTGGCCAGAATCGCATCCAACACCTGGCCGATCCGCTACATCTTTAAGAGCCGAAGTAGCTTTCTTGCCGAGAAGCAGGTAACGGTCCAGATGAAGAAAAAGTATGGTGAAATCACCATGCTGGATTTTCCGGATTTCACTAAAAAAATGTTTCCGGGTGTTTATCAGATGGATCTCTTCTCCGGCTTATTTGGCGACATGGATGACGACAGCATGTACGTCAAAACCGTTGTGAATTACAACGGCGCCAATCACACTGTGACCGAGTTCGATCCTTCCAGCGCTTCCGGGAGGAAGTGGCTGGAAAAGATGGCCGCTAAACAGGTCGCCACGGGAACCAAGTGCCACCACATCTCGAATAACGCTCCCCGTGACATCTGCGATCTTGATCCGGAAAAGCGCCGGGCAGGCATTGAAGTGGGGAAGAAATGGCTGGATGGCGCGGCAATGCTCGGGGCAAAGTCAATGCGGGTGAACAGCGGTGGTCCAAGAATAGCTCCAAGTCCGGTAGCGGATCCCAGTTCCTATCCAAAGAACGACGCACTTGCACAGTATCTGTCCAATTGCATTGAATCATTTAAGGAAATGGCGGATTATGGCGGCAAGGCCGGAGTGAAAGTTACACTGGAAAATCATTGGGGCCTGACAGCCAACCCGATCAATATCAGAATTATTATCGAGGAAGTAAATAACCCGTTCTGCGAAGCCTCTCCCGATTTCTGTAACTGGGAGCATGAGTATCTTCTGTTTCATGGCCTGCAGGACTTAGCGCCATATGCTCACACCAACGTTCACGCCAAATATTGGAATCGCTGGAAGGATCCAGACGTACAACGTAATGTCAGAATCATGCTGAACGCAAATTATACCGGCATTTTCGCGTTGGAATATGAGGAAGGCCCATGGGATGGAGTGGAAGGGGCGCAATATCTCTATCGCGAGGTGCTAGCTGCCCTTTAGCTCCCGTGTCGCGGAACGCATATGCTGAGTGATCGCCAGAATATTTCTTCCGGAGCGAAGTGGGAGGACATTGTCGGGTACAGCCGTGCTGTCCGGGTGGGTAGCCGGATTTATCTAACCGGTACAACCGCCATCGATGAGAAAGGCGAGCTTGCCGGCATCGGCGACGCATACCAGCAGACAGTACAGATCATCCGCAACATCGAACGCGCTTTGAAACAGGCCGGGGCGGCACTTGAAAACGTTGTTCGCACGCGTATGTTTGTGACTGATATCCGGCGATGGGAAGAGTACGGTCGGGCGCATCGCGAGTTCTTCGGCAATATCCGTCCGTGCGCAACCATGGTAGAAGTGCGAGCGCTGATCGATCCCGCAATGCTCATTGAGATTGAGGCCGAAGCTGATCTGTAGGGTGGTGGACAGATGATATTCTTCTAAGACCGTCATTGGTCTGGGGAGGAATTCAGTTGCGAAAGCTCTTTCTGTTTTGTGCATCCATGCTTGGCTGTTCTGCCGGCCTGTACGCGCAGTTGGCGAACACGACCGCTCTGGTTGGAACCGTCTCAGATTCGGCGGGAGCGGTCATTCCCGGCGTAACGATATCGGCCATTAACAGCGCCACGCAGGATCAGTACGCTGCCATCACCACATCGCAGGGCGACTATACAATCCAGTTCGTCAAGACGGGAACCTACAACATCACCGCATCGCACCCCGGATTTCAGACCATCACCAAAGGCGGAATCACGGTGGATTACAACCAGACGGTTCGCAGCGACTTCACGCTGCCTGTCGGCCAGGTTTCCGAGCACATTGTGGTCACCGGCGCCGCGCCGCCTATCACCACCGATGACGCAAGCGTCCGGGAGACGGTAGGCACACGCGCCGTAGCGGAACTTCCTCTCAACGGCCGCGACCCGCTACAGCTTGCCGCAATAACGCCCGGCGTGCTGCCCGGACAGAAGGCCGCAAACGGCGTTCCTCCCGGCGAGGATTTCATCGGCGCAGGCACGCGTGAAATTCAGAACAGCATTTCGCTCGACGGCATCTCGATTGTAAATAATCTGATCACCACTACACCGTTCCATCCTTCCGTGGATTCTATCCAGGAATTCGAAGTTCAGACGGGAACGTACTCGGCGCAATACGGCTCATATCTCGGAGCGCATTTGAACCTGATCACAAAAACGGGAACGAACGATCTGCACGGCGCACTATTCGAGTTCTTTCGCAATGACGTGCTGGACGCTCGCAATTTCTTCCAGAAGCCCGGCACACCGAAAGCGCCGCTGCGCCAAAATCAGTTCGGTTTCGAGTTGGGCGGTCCAGTCTACATCCCCAAGCTCTACGATGGCCGCAATAAGACGTTTTTCATGGCCGATTACGAAGGGCTGCGCCAGATCAAGCAAGTCACTTCGCTGGATACCGTTCTGACTCCGCTGATGCGGCAGGGGAATTTTTCGGAATACCCGCACGCTCTCCGTGATCCCAATAACGCCCGCGCCTTGGTGCCCGGAAATATCTTCAAACCCACTGAACTCTCCCCGCAGGCGCTGAAGGCTCTGCAATATATGCCCGAGCCGAACCTGCCCGGCATCACGTCGAACCTGGAAGCAACCTACCCGAACAACGATCATTACAATCAGACCATCGACAGAATCGATCAGAACATTGGCGACAAAATTCGCCTCTTCTATCGCTATGCCTGGCAGAACGAGACGATACTCACCGGCGCCACCAGCCCGTTCAACTCTACTTATCTGCCCGTGTCCACGCGCAATTGGGTCTTTGGGTACACGCAGACTATCAGCGCCAACATGGTAAACGATTTCCGCGTTGGGCGGCAGAATTTGAGTACCGATGCGCTGAATTATTGGGCTGTAAACGGATTGAAGAGCGCAGGCACAGCACTGGGCATACCCGGCTTCACCGGCGATACACTATTCAATGATCCCGGCATCCCAGTGTTCTCGATAAGCGGCTTTATGACGCTCGGCAACGCTGGAACGAACTGGATCCAACAGGACACAACCTGGCAGGGAACCGACTCGTTCAACTGGACCAAGGGCGCGCACACGTTGATTTTCGGCGCGGAGCTTCGAAAACTGATTACGGCCCGATCTGCCGTGAACCAGCCTCTGGGACTGTTCAACTTCGCGAATACGCCAGCTATCACCGGATACGCCGCTTCGGACTTCATGCTGGGATATGCCCAGAGCGATTCGACCGCAGGTCCGGAAATTCGCAACAAGGTCGCCGAGTGGCGGGACGGATTTTTTGTTGTCGACAACTGGCATGCAAGCAAGAGCCTGACTCTCAATCTTGGCTTCCGGTACGAGTTGCCTACCGTTCCGTATACGGCGAACGGCTATGCCACTATCCTCAATCCGCAGCAAACCGCGCTCATCCCGGCGAACGCACCCGTTCCCGGCTTTTCGTTCATCAACCCAAACCACAAAGACTTCGCGCCGCGTATCGGACTCGCATATCGCGTCAATGATAAAACGGTTTTCCGGGCCGGCTACGGCATTTATTACAATCCCAACCAGACGAACACGTTCACTTTTCTGAGTAACAATCCTCCGTTCAGTTCCATTGCAAGCTTCAACTCGTCCGGCTCTAACCTGATTAGCCTGAGCAATCCCACGCCTGCGGCCCTGGTGCATAAGACGGCCCTGTCTAACACAACCATCATTTCGCCGAACCCATATCTTCCGACTGAGTACATGAATCAGTGGAGCGCCGATTTCGAGCGTTCGCTCTGGAGCAGCGCGGCACTGGATGTGCAATACCTCGGGTCTCACAGCACCCATCTGGACCGCAGCTACTACGTCAACACGCCGCTTCCAGGTCCCGGGCCGGTTAGCCTGCGGCGTCCTAATCAGATCTTCGGCGATATCCGCCTTATCCAAAACGACGAAGAGGCGAATTACAACGGCTTGAGCGTTGTTCTGCGCCAGCGCTTCGCTCACGGTATTTCGCTTCTGGCCTCCTACACGTGGTCGCATAACTTAGATGTAACCACCGACTCGAACGGCGGCGGCGCCCCCATGAATCCATATAACTGGCGCGCGGATTATGGCAATTCCAACTGGGACGTGCGGCATCGGTTTGTCGCCAGCTTCAATTACGCTTTACCCTTCTTTACGTCAGCTAAGCACGGGCTGGTCCGTCAGGCTTTGGGCGGTTGGCAGACAAATGGAATCGTGAATCTGCAAACGGGGTTTCCGTTTAACGTGATCGTCTCGGGTGACCCCGCTAATACCGGTAGAAGCAATGAGCGCCCGAATTTAGTGGGAGCGCCTTCGGAGAACTGCGGCAACGGGCATCTCACCAATTGCATCGACACGGCCGCCTTCGCCGCCCCCAGCCGCTTCACCTACGGCGATGCGGGCAGAAATCTGTTGTATGGCCCGGGCCTCTACAACGTGGATTTCTCGCTCTTCAAAAATTTCCAGATCACCGAGCGCGCAAAGCTGCAGTTCCGTTCGGAGTTCTTCAATTTCTTCAACACGCCTGCGTTTAGTAATCCGAACTCAACTTTCGGCACCACCGCTTTCGGCACCATTACGTCGACCAAGCACGACAACCGGGAAATCCAGTTTGCATTAAAGCTTCTTTTTTGAAGCGGCTGCCATATGACGTAGCTATCCAGCCACGTGAGCGCGCCAGGTTTCCAGAAAGCTGACCAGCGCAGTGGGGCGTTGCCTGCGGAGAACCGCGGCCAGCAGTGCAACTGCCGTCCACGCGAAAAAAACGTATGTGATCCAAACGCGCGCCGCATCGCCAAGGAATACAGGCAGGACAAACTGAGCAGCGAACAGCGCAAAGATGGCAATCGCTTCCCACCACGCGAATTCCATATTGATGAGGAAAATCATGCCGACGGCGCTCTGTCCGATGGTCAGCAACAATTCAGATCGCTGCTGCGGATCCAGCGGGATAGCAGAAATTTCGCCTCGGCTCATTGAGAACACGACTGGAAGCATGGCTACCAGCAGCGTCCATTGATTGATGTTGCTGGATGCAATGTTCATAATTGCCGTGGCCGCATTCTCTTGCTGGCGGGCGAAGTAGAAGGTGGATGCGAGTTCAGGGAATTCGGAAATGACGGGCGCGAACCACTGGATGACGACAAAGCTGGGAATCCCAATCGCTCCCGCGACCGCCACCAGGCTGCCCAAAAAAGGCTCTGCCGTGAAATAGATAAGCAGTCCGCCTGCCAGAAAACAGGCAGCGATTGCGGAGATTCGCCGGGGCCGCGACGATTTTACAATCGTGCGCGGCACTGTTTCTAAATCATCGACGCGTTCATGCCCCTGCGGAGGCAGTTTCGTCAGAAGAAAGAGATAGGCGGCATAGAACAGCACTAGAATGCACGCGTCATAAACATGCAGCGTCCCTTTCCCCCAGATGATCAGCGCATACAGCAGCGGAAAGATTAGCGCAACAACTTCAATACTGTGATCGCGGTCCAACTGAATCTTGCGGAGTGGTTGTGCTGTACGCCTTCTGTACACGATGGCTGCTGTGGCATAAATCATTGGCCAGGCGAGGCCGGTTAACAGCCGGAGCGCGCCCGTTAAATTCGCGATCAGCAGCGTGGTTTGCTGCTTCCACGCAAGCACGGCTTCCACCGCAAACTCGGGCAAGGTCTGCATCCAGGCCAGGATGGCGAGCGCAAATCCTTGCGCAACGAAGAACTGCGCGGATTCGGCGCCCCAGGTGATCAATACCGAGGCGATCAGAATGCACGGAGTGGTCCAGAGCGCGGCCCAGGGACTGGACTGCGACAGGGGAACAGCGAACAATAGAAGGGCAAAGCCAGCGGCAGGATGCGCCCTTTGCATCGGCTTATGCAAATTTGAGTTGTGCATCTGAGCCGGTGCAGTTGATAGCAGAGTGCTTCTGAAAAGCCGGAAATTTTTGCGGGAAATCGACTCGATAATGCCCTCCGCGGCTTTCTTCGCGGCAGAGTGCGGCGAGCGAAATCAGCGTCGCAACCTGATGCATATTGCGCAGCTCAAAAGCGCTGCGGTCGGCCAAATCGAGGTGTTCGAAGGCGTGCGAGCAAAGTCTGGCGTGCGCAGCGGAAAGCTCAGGACCGCTGCGGAGAACGCCGCAGGAGTTCCATGCAATGGCCCGCAGTTCGCGCTCGGCGATCTTAGGGAACAGCGCGGGGCAGGGCGCGGCCGCATGTGCGCCGGGCGAATCAGAAAGAGATGACATTGCCTGCCCTGCGCGTGCACCGAATACGACGCCTTCCAGCAGCGAATTGCTTGCCAGACGATTCGCGCCGTGCACGCCCGTACACGCCACTTCGCCGGCGGCGTAGAGCCCCTTAACAGTCGTTTGTCCAAACAAATCTGTTTGCACGCCTCCCATTGCATAGTGAGCGGCGGGTCGAACCGGGGCAGGGCTCGTCTCAAGATCGACACCGTACTGCAAGCAGGTTTCGTAAATACGCGGGAAGCGACCGCGCGCAAAACCGGAGGGCAGGTGCGTCAGATCGAGAAAAACACTTGAATCGCCGCTGGCGCGCAGCTCCATCACGATGGAACGCGAGACTACATCGCGCGGCGCAAGCTCCTTCAACGGGTGATAGCGTTCCATGAAGCGCTCGCCCGCGGCATTGCGAAGGTAGGCGCCCTCGCCGCGCAGCGCTTCACTCAAAAGAAAGCGAGGAGCGCCTTCCACGTACAGCGCGGTGGGGTGGAATTGGACGAATTCGATATCAGCGATCGCGGCGCCAGCTCGATATGCGCACGCCACGCCATCGCCGGTAGCAACATCCGGATTTGTAGTGTTCTCGAATACACGGCCCAGGCCGCCAGTAGCCAGCAGAACCGCACGCGCTTCCGCAAGCACGGTCGAGCTGTTCCTTTCATCCAGCGCGGAAACGCCGGCCACCTCGCCCTCGCTCAGCAGCAGATCGGTAACCGCGGCGAAACTCTGAAATGAGATGTTCTCAAAAGAGCGGGCGTGATGAAGCAGTGTTCGCAGAATCTCGCGGCCTGTGGAATCGCCATGCGCGTGCAGAACCCGATTGCGGCTGTGCGCCCCTTCACGCGCGAAAAGCAGCTTCGCTCCTTTCCGATCGAACGCGGTGCCCCACTCGATCAATTGCTCGATTGCAGCCGGGCCTTCTTCTACTAACGTTCGAACCGCGGCGATGTTGCACAGGCCGTCTCCGGCAACTATGGTGTCGTGTTCATGCAGCTCAACTTCATCATCGTCGCTGAGCGCAGCGGCTATTCCGCCCTGCGCGTATTCGGAAGATGATTCGCGAAGAGTGTCTTTGGCGATCACCAGAACGCGTCCGGCATGCGCGAGCTCGATAGCCGCGCGCAAGCCTGCGACTCCTGCTCCAACCACGATGAAATCGGTGCGAAGATGCTGTGGCGAGAGGGGTATAAGCACATGATATAGCAGCGTGCCTAGAAAAATGCGGCGGAGGCGCCCGGCTCTAGGCGCCTGCGTAGCGCTAGGCTTGAAGTATCCATGCGGACTTATGAATCCGATTTCGCCGGATGGGCGGAAGACACAGCACGCGCCATTCTGGACGGGCGCTGGTCGGATGTCGATCGCGTCGCGTTGGCGGATGAGGTGGCAGATTTGGCACGCCAAGAGCGGCGCGCGATTCGCAGCAGGTTCGAAATACTGTTTTTGCACCTACTGAAGAAGCGCTTTCAGCCAATGAAGGCGTCGCGCGGCTGGGACACAACTATTCTCAACCAACGTTTGAAGCTGCGCGAGTTGCTGGAAGAAAACCCGACTTTGGCCACCGGACAAGAGGTGGTGGATGCAATGCAGCGAGCCTATGTACACGCGCGGCTGCGCGCTTCGAGCGAAACAGGCCTGGCGCTGGAAACATTTCCCATTGAGATTCCGTTCAGCGACGCGGAAGTCTGGGGTTGACCGGGTACACATGGCGGCCTTCCACGTTCAGACTGCGTCTTGTGAATACGATGCCGTGGTCGAGCGCGGCGCATTGCAGCGAGCTCAAGATTTCATTCCAAAACACGCGGGCAAGCTGTTCGTCGTCACGACTGAGGACGTCTGGCGTCTGCATGGGACGGCTCTTGCGGCGCAATTGGAGACCCGCGGATTCCAGGTGCTGTTCTTTCCGGGCGCAGAGGTGAATAAACGGCTTGTGCGTGTAGAGGAGTTCGCCGATCGAATGCTAGATGCAGGAGCGGACCGGACCAGCGTTGTCATCGCCTTCGGCGGCGGGATTGTCACCGATGTCGCCGGGTTCCTCGCCGCAGTGTTTATGCGCGGTATCCCCGTGCTGCAGGTTCCGACGACGCTTTTGGCCCAAGTAGACGCGGCGATCGGTGGTAAAACTGGGGTCAATCTTCGGTCGGGCAAAAACCTCATCGGCAGTTTTCATCAGCCGCTGGCGGTTGTAATCGACCCTGACGTTCTGTCCACCTTGCCGGAACGCGAGTATCGGGCCGGTTTGTTCGAAGTAATCAAGTGCGGAGTAATTCGCGACCCGCTGCTATTCGAATTGCTGGAGAACCGGGCAGATGAAGTACTTGCCCTGCAGTCCAGCGTAATGGATGAGCTCATCTCGGCCGCGGTGCGGATTAAGGCCGAAGTGGTATCCGCGGACGAGCGTGAGAGCGGGCTCCGCCGCATTCTTAACTTCGGCCACACAATCGGCCATGCCATCGAAGCTGAAACCGAATATTTACGCTTTCTGCACGGCGAGGCGATTGCTTGGGGAATGCTCGCCGCCACGCGCTTGGCGGAGCTGCAAAGTATGCTGCCATCCAACCATTCGGCGCGCATCAAGAAAGTCATCTGCCGTTATGGTCCGCTGCCGCGTGCAAACGATTTAAATCCTGATCATCTGATCGCACGGCTCGCCGGCGACAAGAAGACGCTGCAAGGGAAAATCCATTTCGTGCTGCCGGCCGGCATTGGCGAGGTCAAGGTTGTTTCGGGGATCAATACCCCAACCATTCGGCAGGCGATCACGGATTCCTTGCAGTGAAGCTCGTGCGAATCGCAGCAGGAACAACTCCTCCTGGAACATCCGGCGAACAGCAGGCGGCGCGCTGGGTGCGGCAGATGTTTTCAGCCATTGCGCCCCGGTACGACTTCATCAACCACGTTCTTTCGCTCAACATCGACCGAAGCTGGAGGAAAGCATTGCTGCGGCAGTTAAGCCCCGTCCTTGCGGCATCCGGCGCAAAAGTACTGGATTTGTGCTGCGGAACCGGCGATGCATTGCTTGATCTGCAGAGTATCGCAGCAACACAGGTTATGGGCGCCGATTTCTGCCATCCGATGCTGCTATCGGCTCAGCAGAAAGCGCTTCAGAAGGGTTTCCGCGCTCCCTTGTTTGAAGCCGACGCACTGGAGCTGCCGTTGAAGCCGGACAGCCTGGATGCCATTTCCATCGCGTTTGGATTTCGCAATCTGGCGAACTACAGGCATGGCCTGCTGGAACTTCATCGGGTATTGAAGCCGGGCGGCATGCTGGCGATTTTGGAATTTTCGCATCCACCGGGCATCGTTATGAAGACCGCCTACGGCCTTTATTCACGCGCTCTGCTGCCCGTAATCGGAACGCTGATCTCCGGATCGAGCGAGGCTTACAGGTATTTGCCCGATTCGATTCGCAAGTTCCCGGCCGCCCCCGAGCTGGGCGATATGCTGCAACAGGCCGGCTTTGTGGAGACCAGATTCCAGTTACTCACCGGCGGGATCGCCGCGCTGCATGTTGGAACCAAATCAGCGTCCGGCAGCGCTCGCTAAACTCCTGTTAATCTCCTCACGGAGTGCCAGATTTCGAACCAGGCGCAGCAGATAGTTGGGATGAAGGCCCAACAGTTTTGCGGCTTGCTTGTAATCGCCGTTGCCCTGAACGTAGGCATCCAGAATAGCTTCCCGCTTGGCCTGTCCTACCGAGTGATGATATTTGGCCCCCGCATCTCGCGGCGCCGCGTCAAGCAGCGTTTCCGGCAAATCTTCCGGCAGTACCCAGTCCGAAACGCCCAGCACTACCGCGCGTTCCATCGCGTTTTCAAGTTCACGCACGTTCCCGGGCCAGGAGTATTGCGTGATGATTTCTTCCGCTTCGGGCGAAAGACCCAGAACCTGGCGCTTGCATCGTTCCGCCGAGCGCTGCAAAAAATATTGCGCCAGCAGCGGAACATCCTCTTTACGGTCGCGAAGGGGCGGCGAATCCAGCGTGACCACATTCAGGCGATGGTACAGATCCTCGCGGAACCTGCCGTCGCGAACATCCTCGGTTAAATCGCGGTTAGTTGCCGCAATAATGCGGATATCCAGAGGGTACGGTTGCGTTCCGCCCACGCGCTCAAACTCACGCTGCTGCAGGACGCGCAGCAATTTCGCTTGCAGCGAGGGCGCCAGCTCGCCCACTTCATCCAGGAAAATGGTTCCGCCCTGGGCGCGTTCGAAACGACCCTTCTTCAGCGAAATAGCGCCTGTGAACGCACCCTTCTCGTGACCGAATAGCTCACTTTCAAAAAGCGTCTCGGTAAGCGCGGCACAGTTCACGGCCACGAATGGCCGCTCATGCCGCGGACTCTTGTAATGCAGCGCTCGCGCAATCAATTCCTTGCCTGTTCCACTTTCGCCCGTGATCAGGACCGTAGTGTCGCGCGGCGCAACCCGGTCCACAAGCTCCAAAAGGCGGCGAATAACGGGACTGGTGCCCACGATACCGGTGCTTACGCCAATCTGCTCCTGCAGCAGCGCGTTTTCGGCCTTCAGCGCCTCTACTTCCTGATTCGCTTCGAAACCAACCGACGCCAGCGAGGCAACCGCGGTTAGAGTTTCAAGATGAGCGGTAAGCGCAGGCTTCTCTTTGTCAGGAACGCGAACAGCCAGAGCTCCGTGTAGAGCTCCACTGATGTAAAGCGGAACGGCGACGATGCCCGCACCAGAATCTTCGAAGGCTCCTTCTTCGCAGACTCGCGACAGCGCGGGTGCGAAATCTGACTGGTACTGCGATGCGCAATTTCGGAATTGCGCCAGCAGCTCCGAACACGAAGTGCCAAGCAGCAACAGTCCTTCTTTGGCCGGCATCAAATCCGCAACCAAACGCAGAATCTGTCCCTCTAAGAGGTTACTTTGACCCTCCCCTACGGCTGCGGCCAGCGCGCGAAACAGGAAGACCAATGAACAGGCGCCCAGCAGCACCGGCTTGGTATCGGCCACGGCGGCCGTGCTAACAACTTCGGCCGCGGCGACTTCCCCGGAGCGATACATCAGGATGGTCTTGCCGATGCCAATCTGGTCGCGATCTTCCAGCCAGCGTTCCGCCGAACGCATCCCATTTACATAAGTACCCGCCGTGCTGCGGAGATCCATGATGACGAAGCGGTCGCCATGCGGGCGGATCTGGCAGTGCCGCCACCCTACGTCGGGCTCGGACAGTACGATCTGCGAGTTGGGCGCACGGCCAATCAGGATTTCGCCCGCTCCCAAAGTGAAGCGGGTCCCTGCCAAAGGACCGTTCACAACAATCAGTTCCGCGCTCATTGTTCGAATTGACAGTGTATCGAGAATGCTATGCGGATTTCAGGCTGACAAGCTGGTTCACATCCGAAAGGAACCCGGCTTCCTCGGTATTGCCGTCCAGATCCATGAATCGAGTATCCAGGAGGCGGCCTGGATCGATATTTCCCATTGCGGATAGCATAGTTTCTTTCAAAAAAGGGTGTTGCTTCTCAATTTCCGAGAAGATGTCGCGCAGCGTGCGGCGAACGGTGCCGGTCTTTTGCGAACATCCGCACGGAATTACCGGTGCGCCCAGCGAAGCAGCGAAGGCGCGGGTTAAATCCTCGGTGACATAAACCAGCGGGCGAATCAGTCGAAATTCCCGCTTCTTCGACCAGGTTACCGGAGGCAGCGCGCTGATGCGGCCCGTGAACATAGCGTTGCGGAGAAACGATTCGCAGAAGTCGTCGGCAGTGTGGCCTAAAGCGATGACGTTCGCTCCAAGCTTGCGAGCCAGTTCGTAAACTGCGCGGCGGCGAAACCGGCTGCAAACGTCGCACCCATGTTCCGGCTGCTCATCCAGCAGCTTGAGTGAAGGGCCATCCTCCATGCAGGTCCAATCGATTCCGCGCCCACGCAAATAGGCTCCGACGGGCTGAATCGAAGCGAGAAACTTTCCCTGCTCGATGGTGAAGGCAGTAACAGAAAATTGAATCGGCGCGCGCCTCTTAAGCAGCACCAGCGCTTCCAGCAGCGTGAGCGAATCTTTGCCGCCTGAAATGCCCACCGCCACGCGATCGCCATCCCGAATCATGCGAAAGCGGCCGATCGCCTCACCCACTTTTCGGAGGATTGTTCTTTCCAGATCCACTGTTCTCAAGAGTAGCGGAAGAATCGCTTAGAACCCGCTTCATTCATCAGACGCAGAAATGTTTTGACATACTCTAATACATAGAGTACTCTAATGATAGAACACGCTCTGAAGGATTTGCCCATGAAAACCGCGATTTACCGCTTCACTCTTTCGCCCGTTCTTTCCACGACATTGCTCGTATCAGCATTGTTGATTTCGTTCAGCCTGCCGGTTGCGGCACAGCCGTCCGGCTCGAACCGCGTTGAGGCGCAGCGCGAGGCCATGCGCAAGCTTTCGTTTCTGGCAGGCCGTTGGTCGGGGCCTGTCACCATCGCTCGTGGATCCGGCGAAGCGCTTCATCTCACGCAAACTGAAGATGTGGAATATAAGCTTGACGGCCTCGTCTTGCTGATCCAGGGCAAGAGCACCAGCACCGATGCCAAAGTACTGTTCAGCGCCCTCGCGACGATTGCGTACGACGACGCCTCCCATACCTATCGCATCCGCGCCTACCATGATGGGCATTATCTCGACACGGAGCTTTCGGTGCAGGCCAACGGATTTTCGTGGAGCTTTGCGGCCGGACCGGCGAAAATTGTGAACACCGCGCACCTGACCAGCAAAGGCGAGTGGCACGAAGTCACTGACGTAACCGTTGGCAGCAATCCGCCGTATCGCACCGTGGATATGCTGCTTCAACACCAACCATAAAAACCCAGCCGTTAAGACAACGATCGGAGAACTGACATGCACGACCACACCATCGAAGACGAACTGAAGGACAGGCTGAGCCTGATCGAGAGCATGATTGCCGAGGGACGCCGGAACACAGAGAGCTGGGGATGGATTTTCGTTCTATGGGGTATTGTTTACTACGTCGCCATCGCCTGGTCCGCGTGGGGTCACAGCGTATGGGCTTGGCCAGTCACGATCTTGATCGGGGTCATTGCCACGGTTGTCGTTGCCCTTTTGAAGGCCGGCAATCATCCGTCAACCACCCTGGGCCGGGCCATCGGTTCTATCTGGATTGCTTTGGGGATTTCGATGTTTCTGCTCTTTTTTGCCCTCGGCCTAAGTGGAAGATTGGCCGATCAGCATCTCTTTGTGGCCGTGATATCGGCCATGCTTGGCATCGCCAACGGAGCCTCCGCCCTGATCCTTCGCTGGAAAGTTCAGTTTGCGTGCGCAGTGGTGTGGTGGGCGGCGGCTGTGGCTTCCTGCTTCGGCGCCGATGCGCAGAGCACGATCGTCTTTCTGGTCGCCATCTTTTTCTGTCAGATCGTGTTCGGTATTTACGGCGTGGCCGCCGAAGCCCAGCAGCGGAAACGGCGTCCTCCACTCCATGCCTGATTTGCCCGAGCTCGATCCCATCGTTCACGGCAGACTGCGCCTGGCCCTGCTCTCACTGCTCAGCGGCGTGGAAAAAGCTGAGTTTACATGGCTCCGCGCCAAGACTGACGCAACCGACGGCAACCTGGGCGCGCAGCTGCTCAAGCTGGAAGAAGCCGGATACGTCGCTGTCGAAAAGAAATTCGTGCTGCGCAAGCCGCAAACCCTCTATCGCATCACCGAAACCGGCCGCCAGGCGCTCACCGAGTACGTCCAGGCATTGAAACAATTGCTTGGCCTTGCCGTCGATGCGGAAAGGCATCTTTGATCATTGGCCTTCTCGAGCGGCGGAGGAACTGGGCTCCGGCTTGTTGCCGGATGCTACATGATGCGAGAAAATATAACGACGGATCTTCCTATGGACAGAGAGCGCGTTCTCTCAAAACTACGGCAGCATGAGCCGGAGCTTCGGGCCGCCGGAATTATGACGCTATCGCTGTTCGGTTCCGTGGCGCGCGGCGATGCGAACGAGCAATCCGACGTCGATTTGATGGCGGATTTCGACAGGGCCAAAAAGCTGTCCTTATTGGGTGCCGTGGGTCTCGAAAACAAGCTTTCCGACATCCTCGGATTGAAGGCCGATCTGTCGCAAAGGGAAATGCTAAAACCGGACGTGCTGCAACGCGCAACGCGTGAGGCTGTCCGTGTCTTTTAAAACCAGAATCCCGAATCGGTCCTGCGCGACATGCTCGATGCCATTCGGATGATCCGGGAGTTTACGGCTGGGATGGACTTCGAAGCCTTCCAGTCGAATCCGATGGCAGTGGCGGCAGTTGAGCGAAAACTTCTAATCATCGCCGAAGCCGGTGTTCGCCTCCGAGAGGATGCACCGGCACTATGTCCTGATCAGCCGTGGCGGAACATTCGCGGCATGGGAAACTGGTTGCGGCATGAATACGACAGGGTTGACCTGAGCCTCATCTGGCAAACGGTCACGGACGATCTGCCATCCTTGAAAGCTTCCATTCAGAAAGCGCTTACCCCAACACCGCCTTCAGCCCCGACGTGAATCCTGGTTCAAAAGTATGATCGGTAGCGGCCAGCGGCGCGGTAGCCGCGCGCTTCCAGTTTTGGCCTCTTGCGATTTATCTTCTATCGTCCCGGTCCCGTCTGCCCCGATCCCGATTCCAATGCCCTGGATCCACCCGGTATCCGTGCCCATGCCTCTCATAATGCGGGTGAATCCACCGCGCTCGTGGATACGGACGTCGCGCCCACCGGCCGTTATGCCATCTCCAGGCGCCGCCATCCCAATCATAAAAACCGTCAGTCCAGACATAGCCGGGCCCGGGTGCGACGCCTACAGGCCCGTAGACAAGCGGGGTAGGCGGCCCAACACTGACCCCGGCGTAATAGGTCCCCCCGCCCCCGCACCCGACAAGCGCTCCTGCTCCAGCCAAAGCCGCCGCAAGCAGCATGTTCCTGAATTTAGCCACGAAACCTCCCTCCCGTTGGACGTCAGCAACCTGGTTGAGTTTCCGGGTTGGAGCCGAACGCCCGTTCCTTTCATCGATTTGCGAGAATAAAGGTAGTTGCTTAGCAAATTCTGAGTAGAGTCCTCCAGCAAACCATCTAAAGAGTGGTAACTTCAACGGCCTGGACGCAGACTCCTCGCCCATTGACCGGTTGTGAACAAATTAAGTGAAAAGCAGGATGGCGCTATCCTCAATCTGCCATTCGGGCTGACTTTTGAGGACCTCTATCAGCGTGATGGACTGCTGAACATCGACCAAATCTTCCTCGAGCAGTTGCAGCAGACCGCGCCGCCACTGCACGAGCGGCTGCTTGCAGCCCGGCAGAACCCTCCCGCGGTGCACACCAAGGATGGCTCCGAGCTGATCCTTGAGCTCGCACCCTATCTTGAAGACTTCGTAGGCGAACTGTTCGGGATTCACAAAGAGCTGCTGCTGCTTCAGGGGCGTCATTCCGAGCTGGCTCCCCTCTACTCCGTGAAGCGGCGATTTGTGCAGCGTAAAGCGCTAACCGGTTACACTCCAGAACGCGCGGCTGAGATCGATGGCTTTGCCGTTGGCGCGGAACTCGAAGCGCTGATGCAGGAGCCGCTGACGGAGCTCAGCTTCGCGACTCACGTCGCACGCTGGCTTGAGTCTGAGGCGGAACACCCGCAGCATCTGCAGCTCGCCGCTCAATACGCCGCCTGGGCCACGCTTTCCCCGCAAGGGAAGGAAAAGTTCGGCCGTGGCGTGCTGTTTAAGGTTCCGCACAAGCTGGATTGTCATCATCTGATCCCGATTCAAGCTGTGCCTGCCGACGGCTTGATCCGGTTAGAGTTGAGCAGCGATCATTGGCGCCAGCGCGAAGGCTTTCAACTTACTGATGCTGGGACGGATCTTACCGGAGCGCTCGATCAGGCCCACTACTGCATCAAATGCCACCATCAGGGCAAAGATAGCTGTTCGACGGGTTTGAAAGAGAAGAACGGATCGTTCAAATCGAGCGTGTTCGGCGTGACGCTGGCTGGGTGTCCGCTTGACGAGAAAATCTCGGAAATGAACGCCACCAAGGGGAATGGGAATCCCATCGGCGCACTGGCTATTGTCGTCATCGATAATCCCATGACCGCGGGCACGGGCCATCGTATTTGCAATGACTGCATGAAATCCTGCATTTTTCAGAAGCAGGAGCCGGTCGACATTCCGCAGGTAGAAACGCGCACGCTGAAGGACGTACTGGAGCTCCCCTGGGGTTTTGAAATCTACAGCCTGCTCACGCGCTGGAATCCGCTCAACTTTGTAAGACCGTACCCGAAGGCCGCGACCGGCTACAAGGTATTGGTCGTTGGGCTCGGACCGGCGGGCTTCACGCTATCGCATCATCTTATGAATGATGGGCACACCGTGGTCGCGGTGGATGGCCTGAAGATTGAGCCGCTGCCGGAAGAGATCTCAGGTACGAATCCATTTGGGCAGCGCGTTCCGATGCTGCCTCTTCGCGATATCACCGCGCTTTATGAACGCTTGGATGAGCGCGTGATGGCCGGGTTCGGCGGCGTTGCCGAATATGGAATCACGGTCCGCTGGAACAAAAATTTTTTGAAAATCATCCGTCTGCTGCTGGAGCGGCGTCGCGAGTTCAGCATGTTTGGCGGCGTGCGGTTTGGCGGCACGCTAACTGTGGATAGCTCCTTCGAAATGGGCTTCGATCATATCGCGGTGTGCGCGGGCGCCGGGCGGCCGACTGTGATCCCGATGAAGAACGGGCTGGTTCGCGGCGTGCGCCAAGCCTCGGATTTTTTAATGGCGCTTCAGCTTACCGGTGCCGCGAAGTTCGAATCGCTCGCCAATCTGCAGATCCGCATGCCCATCGCGGTAATTGGCGGCGGATTGACGGCCATCGACACAGCAACTGAATCGCTGGCCTATTACGTCGTCCAGGTCGAGAAATTTCTGAGGCGGTATGAGGTGCTCGCGGATGAATTGGGAGAGCGCGAAGTTCGGGCTTCCTGGAGCAAAGATGAAGCGGAGATTGCCCAGGAGTTTCTCTCGCACGCGCGCGCCATCCGGTCGGAAAAAGCAGCGGCCGCAAACGAGGGCCGCGCTCCGAATCTTATCGAGCTGCTGAATTCCTGGGGTGGCGTGACGATCGCGTACCGGCGCAGGCTGATTGATTCGCCAAGCTACACGTTGAACCACGAAGAAGTAGCAAAGGCGCTAGAGGAAGGCGTACGGTTTGCCGAATGCCTGGCGCCGGAAGAAGTGGAAGTAGACGATTTGGGGAGCGCGAAGGCGCTGCGGCTGGAGAAGCAGCGGCTGGATGAAGCGACGGGCAAACTCGCGCCCACGGGCGAAAAACTTGTACTGCCCGCTCGCACCATTCTAGTTGCTGCCGGAACACAACCGAATACCGTGCTGGCACGCGAAGATGAGCACAACTTCACGCTGGATGGCCGTTATTTCCAGGCTCTGGATGAAGACGGCAATCCCGTGAAGCCGGAGCGTCTCGCTAAACCGGTAACGCCGTATGTTCTGGCCTCCATCCGTCCGGATAAGCGCGCCATCAGCTTCTTTGGCGATCTGCATCCATCCTTTTCCGGCAATGTTGTAAAAGCGATGGGGAGCGCCAAGCAGGGTTATCCGGTGCTGTCGCGGATGCTGGCCCGCCGTGCGCCAGCCGAGCCCACACCCGACTCTCTTGTTGCGCGCCTCAACGATGAGTTGCGCCCGGCCGTACAGGACGTAATTCGGCTAACTCCGAACATCGTCGAGATTGTGGTACGCGCTCCGATTGCCGCGCGGGCCTTTAAACCGGGCCAGTTTTACCGTCTCCAGAACTATGAGTCTCTTGCCGCACATACGGACGGCACTGCGCTCGCCATGGAAGGCTTGGCACTCACCGGCGCATCTGTAAACCGCGAGAAAGGCCTGCTCTCAACCATCGTTCTCGAAATGGGCGGCTCATCCGATCTCTGCGCTCTGCTGAAACCAGGCGAGCCCGTCATTCTCATGGGACCAACCGGCACGCCAACCGAAACGCCCGCTCAGAAAACAGTTCTGCTGGCAGGCGGCGGCTTAGGTAATGCAGTGCTCTTCTCCATCGGCCAGCAGCTCCGGGCTTCCGGTTCGCGCGTGATCTACTTTGCCGGATACAAAAAGATCATCGATCGCTACAAGGTGGAAGAGATAGAGAAAGCCGCGGATGCCGTTGTGTGGGTGTGCGACGAGCCGCCTGGCTTCACTCCCAGCCGGGTACATGACAGCGCTTTTGTCGGGAACATCGTCGAAGCGATGGCAGCCTACGGCCGCGGCGATCTGGGCGATGTAGAGATCCCGCTCAGTTCGGTCGACCGCCTGATCGTTATTGGATCAGACGGCATGATGCGCGCCGTCCAGCAAGCGCGTCACGGCGTTTTGCGCCCCTATCTCAAGCCCGATCATCACGCCATCGGCAGCATTAATTCGCCTATGCAGTGCATGATGAAAGAGATCTGCGCGCAGTGCCTGCAAATGCATAAGGACCCGGTGACCGGAAAGGAAACCGTTGTCTTCTCCTGCTTCAATCAGGATCAGCCGCTCGACCACGTCGAATTCGGCAGCCTGCGCTCGCGCCTCTCGCAGAACGGAACCCAGGAGAAGCTGACCAAGTTGTGGGTCGATCACTGCTTGCGCAGCATCGGCGCGCGTCCGGAGCTAGTCGCCGCTTCCAGACAGTGATATCCGGAAGCGGCGATGCAAGCTCTGAATCGCTACTTTACTTCTTTCCCGACGAGCTGCCTCCGCCAGCACCAGCCGCCGCGGATTTCGAGGCAGATTCTCCCCCTTGCTCACCGGTGTGAATTGGGATCTCTCTCCTCTTGCTGGCCTGCTGTGGTACCGGGACTGTGATTTGCAGGACGCCGTCACGGAACTGAGCTTTGATCTGCTCAGAACTTGCGCCTTCGGGAAGCGGAATGGCACGATAGAACTCGCCATAACGTCTCTCTGAGCGATACGCCTTACCAACATGATGCTCGTGCTCATATTTGCGCTCGCCGTGGATCACTAAAGCATCATCCGTAACTTCCACCTTCACGTCCTCGGGCTTCAGTCCTGGCAGTTCGGCGTGAACCTCTAACTGGCCATTCTGTTCGCTTACATCAATCGCCGGAGACCAGATGCCGCCTCCCCGGCCAGACGCTTGCCCGCCGAAGAACTGCCCGAACGTACGGTCCATCTCCTCGCTCATCCTTCGCATCATGGCAAAAGGATTGCTTGAAAAGAACTCTGCCGGACTCAGCCCAAATCCGAATGGATCCCAATCACCCGAACGCGACAGCCCTCCACCTTGCTGCCTTTGTAGCTGCTGCGACTCAGATCGATCTGAACGTTCCGATGTCTGTTTTTTAACATCAACGTCCGCCATAATTACCTCCAATTCGTTTGACCCGCGCGCGCCTCCCTGCGCTTCGTCGTTAATGCAACTTTTTGCTGCGCCGTTTCTTCTACTGAGTTCTGCTAAACTCCGCAGCTATGGCTTTACCCGGACTGATTGTACAAGCCGCTGCTGCTTTGCAATTCGGCAACGGAGCCGAGATCGTTGATTTCTTCGAAACTGCGGTGAAGGCTCACTTCATTGACTGGTTCAACACAAACTGCGCCATGAAGCAAGCATGGGATGGCAAATCGATCGGGTCCACTCTGGATGTGAAATTCAGATTCCACCAGATTTGGGACAACATCCCGGCCATGTTTGACTCCGATTCAATAAACCTCTTGCAGTTCGTTGCTCTAATGAGCATCTTGATTAATGAAGTGGGCCGGCAGCTCCTGCCCGTTTCCGAAATGTGCGGCAGTGCTGGCTGCCCCGGACTGGCATACCCTTTCAACGACATCCCCGGCGTCAAGAGATCGTATAACCTCGGCCAGGGTAACAAGCCGGCGGGCGATCTGTTCTTTGATGATCCGCAGTTCTGGAGCAGCCATAGCCACCTTGCCGGCGCCGAGATGGTCCGAGCCGCTCCGAACGGAAAAGAGCTGTGGAACGGCGATGCCTATCCGCGCAATCTTTTTCCCACCAGCCTGGATCCCGCTCAATCCGGCTTTATCCAGCAAGCAGACTTCTTCAAATTTCGCGGCCGCGGATTCATTCAAGCCACTTGGCGTACTAACTACAGAGCAATTGTCGAATTCGTGCAGAACTACAACGGTGTCAATGCCACCATTCTGAGGTACACGACCGCATGGCAGGCGCTGGATCCCGACGTCGTCTGCACGATGTCTACGAATAGTGACTGGGACACGCTATTTCAGCAGACCGATTTCATCGTCGCTTCCCGCGCCATCGGCCTTCACAATCATGCCTCCGGCAATTACCTTCGGCTATCCTCGGACCCGGACGCGCTGGCCGCGCTTTCGACAGCTCCAGGGTCGTTTTACAACATGGGGCATCGCATCAGCGGCGGCAATACTTATGCCGGGTTGTTCAGCCAAAGAGTGGCAGAGGTGTTGACCGCGTTGAACTACACCTGACGTTCAGAGCGTTGTTACGGACGCCCTCGTCGACTTGGCTCTTTGCAATACGATGGGCTCCGCGTATGTTTCAAGAAAGGCGTCCGCGGCCTCGTTCGCAGCCCACAGCTCCAGGTCGGCATCGGCGCTCGCTTCTACCAGCAGATTGATATTGCCATCTTTGATGGCACTCGTGAGATTCCGCACTCGCTGCTCGTGCCCGCGGTCCAGCGCGTCGGCAATCCGCAGAAGGGGTGCAAGGCGCAGAACCGCGCGTCTTGATTCCGGGTCGAGCGCCTGAAAATGGGCGTGCCGCGCCTGCGGCATCGATTTCCGGTGAAAGCGGCAAAGCGCCGCGATCGTGAGGCGCTCCCGGTCTGTAAATCCGGGCATATCCGCGTTCGCCACTAAATAAGCCGAATGTTTATGATGCCCGGTGCCGCTGACGAAGTGGCCGATGTCGTGCAAGTATGCCGAAGCTTCCAGTAGCTTTCCAGCCGCCGGTGCAAGCTGATGAACCGGCTGCAGAATTTCGAACAGGCGATGCGCCAGGCAGGCCACATGACGCGCGTGTTTCAGAGGCACTCCATAGCGCTTTGCCATTCCCTCCACCAGCGAACGCTGATCCCGCGAAAGCTGCGATAATTCACTCCCCACGCGCCGCGCTGCCAGATCCGCAATAATTCCATCGCGCACTCCGCCGGCACAATAATAAAGCGAGCGATGACCGAAAAGGTCAAGCGCTCGCAGAAACACCGCTGTTCCCGCAGTAATAATCTCCGCGCGCTTGGGACCGATACCCGTCATCTTGCGGCGTCCCGCCAGATCGGTGCGCGCCAGCTCGAAATAGAGCTCTCGCACCTGGCTTATTGAGGCGCGCATCCGGTCGGCTTCGTCCCGCTTGGCCCGCGATACCTGGTTTACCGCGCTCACAATCGCCGCTGCGGTTGCTGAGGTCGCCACGACCCGGTCGAACTTCTCCGCCCCATGCTGCTTATGGAATGATGCCAGCTTTTCGTCGATGTAGCCTTCCAGCCGCCGCAACTCTTCCGCCCGCGGCGGATCAGTTTCCAAAAACACTTCCGTCAACCGCACCGCCCCCAAAGGTTTGGATACGGCATCCACCAGTTGCCCGCCCTGACTGACTATCGATTCGGCGCTGCCGCCGCCCACGTCGATAATTAGCGTTCGCTCTTTCGGGCGCGGCCACCGCGCTTCCACCCCAAGGTGAATCAGGCGCGCCTCTTCCGGCCCGGAAATCACCTCCACATTGGTCCCCAGCGCTGTCCCGGCCCACTGCAGAAATTCTTCCTGATTGCTGGCATCGCGTACCGCGCTGGTTGCTACCGCACGCAACCCAACCACATCCAGGCGGCTGTACGTGGCGGCCATTCGCGCCAGGTTGGCACACAGAAAATCGAGCGCATCTTTGGCAATGCGCCCCGAACGAAACACACTCTCGCCCAGCCTGGTGACTTGCCGATCCTGCGCCAGAATGCGCGTCTCGCCCTGATTCACCTCCGCGGTCATCATTCGGACTGAGTTGCTGCCGATATCGACGGCGGCGTATCGGGCCATATCCGTTTATAGCAAGTAACGGCGCAACTGGCTTGATTGCCGCTTAAAAAGGGCCGGCGAAGCGCGGAACGATTGAACTACTCGCGGCTGGTACACTGTCAATCGGAAGGGTTCTCGCGCATGTTTGACAGGATCACCTTCGACCCCGGTATCATGGGCGGGCGTGCTTGCATTCGCGGTATGCGAATCACGGTAGCACTGGTCGTTAACCTTGTTGCCAATGGCATGACCGTCAACGACATCATCCGCGAGTACCCAGATCTAGAACCTGAGGACGTCCGCCAGGCTCTTACATACGCCTCCGCATTAGCAAACGAAGAACTTCACCTCTTCACGAGCCCTGCAGCTTGAAATTTCTCGCCGATATGGGCGTGTCGATAACGACGGTCCGGGCGCTCCGCCAACACGGCGAAAACGCAGTTCATCTACGAGAACTAGGGTTGCAAACTTTGCCGGATGAACAAATCTTGGCGCGGGCCATCAACGAGCATCAAATCGTATTGACGTTCGACCTCGACTTCGGCGACCTTCTTGCCGCTTCGGGCGACAAGACTCCGAGTGTCATTCTCTTCCGGATGCGAAATCATACGCCAGCGGTCATCACTCCGCGGTTGCTGGAGATCCTTGGCGGGTGTGCCGGCGCGCTGGAAGCTGGGGCATTAATTGTCGTTGAGGATCGCGGGTACCGAGTGCGGCGTCTTCCCATTCGTGGATGTTGAGTTAGAACCTCTCACAACCACCGTACCTCCCGAAAACAGCGTCGGCGCTCCGGCCGCATAGGCGGCTTTGTTGTAACTGGCCACTTCTTGCTTCAGAAGATTATTAAACGCACCCAACCGCTCACTTACTTCCTTGGAGACCTCGGCCATCTTTTCGCGCAACAATGCGTTCGGGGGCTGATCATAGGCCGACGCCAGTTCTCCCGCAATGCCCTCGACACGTCCATGCAAATCCGCAAGCGCGTGGATGTCATCCTCCTCGACATTGTGCTGAATATCCGGATCGTAAACAGACGCCTTTGCCGCTTTCAGTTTCTTATCCAGATCCCTTGCCTGTGTTAGCAGCGATTCATACTTCCCCTGCATCTCGCTATCCGCGCCGATGCTGGTTTCGAAATCGGCAATTTGCCGCTCCATGCGCTCGATTCGCTCTACCATTTCATTAAGCGCCGCCATCTCACTCCGCATCGCCAGTGCTGCCTCGGTCTGTGTCTTAGCATCTTCGGGATTCAGATGGAGATTAGGATCGGGCCGAACACGCGTCGTCGTCTTTTGAGTCTGGCCGCCTGTCGTTACTGAAATCGTGTACTCGCCCGGCAACACGTGCGGCCCCTGCATGTAAAACCGTGCTCGTTCGGGCTCCCCCGGTTCAGGCGGTTCGGGTGGAATGGCCGATGCCAGCCGCCGCGTGCCATCGTAGCGAAGGTCCCATAAGAACCGGTTGATCCCTTCATTCGAGGGTCCATACCGGGTCGCCACGGCGCCGCCGTTATGATCCGTTATGACAATCTTTACCGGCGTCTCGTGGCTCGCCTTCTGCTCAGCGCTCGGCTCCAGCTTGCTTTTCAGCAGGTAATCGACTGTCGTGCCATTCGGCGCATTGGGGCTCGAAAACGAAGCCGGCTGATCCTCATCCGTTTCCCAATGATGGAACAGGATGCCGTCGCTCGCGTCCAGTAAGTGAAAGTCGTTACTTACAACTTCCTTAGTAAGTTGCTCAAAAGGCCGGATGTTATCAAAGACAAACACGCCGCGGCCGTGCGTCGCTACCACCAGGTCTCGCGAATTCTTGACGAATTGCAAATCCCATACGGGCACAGTGGGGAAGTTCGCCTTCATCTGCTCCCAATGCGCGCCCGCGTCGCGCGAGTAAAACAGGCCGATATCGTTTCCGAGAACCAAAAATCCACGCATGTTCGGATCTTCCCGGACGACGGATACCGGCGCATCGGGTAACCCGCCGCTAATGTTCTGCCACGATTTGCCGTAGTCGCTTGTCTTATATACGTAGGCGTGACGGTTATCGAGCTCATGCGCATCGAATGCCACGTAGGCCGTCCCGGCATCGAACGGCGAAACGCCCACCTGGTAAACTCGCGCCCATTCCGGCGCTCCCGCGATCTGCGTATCCACTCGCGTCCAGTGCGCGCCCCCGTCGCGCGTCACCTGCACGCATCCGTCATCCGTGCCCACCCAGATCACCTTCGCATCGGTCGGCGCAATGGTAATCGAAAGAATGGTGTCGTAATTTTCCGCGCCGCTGATGTCGTGGTTGATAGGACCACCTGATACCACCTGCTTGCTCTTATCATTTCGAGTCAGATCGCCGCTGATCGCCGTCCAGTTCTTCCCGCCGTCGGTCGACTTAAAAACGACGTTCCCGCCCAGATAAAGCTCGTTCGAGTCAGTCCGGGACACCGCGATCGGGCTGGTCCAATTAAACCGGTACTTCAAGTTCGAAGGCGGCGTTTCTTCCACGCTGCCCAGGTAAGGCCGGACAAAGTGTGAAACGTGAGTCTTCTTATCAAGCCGGACCGTGAATCCGCCCTGTGCATCGGCATAAACAATGTTCGAGTCACTTGGGGCAGGCACTGCGTATTCTCCGTCGCCGCCCACCACCGTGTACCAGTCGGCATTCGTTACACCTTTGCGGCCCAAATCGCTCGACGGTCCGCACCACGCGCTGTTGTCTTGTAAACCGCCGCAGACGGTGAACGGCGATTCCGAATCAACTGCTGTCTGATAGAACTGCTCAATCGGCAGCCCATCCAGGAATCGCCACGATTTCGCCCCATCCACACTGAGGAATGCCCCGCCGTCGTTGCCTTGAATAATGCGATCCGGATCGTGAGGATCAATCCAGATTGCGTGGTGGTCCGAATGCACGCCGCGATCCGCCAGGTGCGCTGTCTTGCCTCCGTCCTCCGACTCCATCAGGTTGTACGAGAGGAAATACACGTTGTTCTCATCCAGCGGCGAGACCACCAATCGCGAAAAATAAAACGGGCGCACATCCAGCGCGTGATTGTCGCTCACCTCGGTCCAGTGATTGCCCATGTCGTTCGATTCCCACAACAGCCCCTTAGCCGCGGCAATCAACGCGTACAGGTGATTGGGATTGCTGGGAGCCACTGCAATGGCGATTCGGCCAAGCGGTCCCTTCGGCAGTCCCTCCGTGAGTTTCTTCCATGTCTCTCCGCCATCCGTCGTTCTGTAAATCCCACTCGATTCGCCGCCGTCAAGCAGCGTCCATGGATAGCGGCGCGCATGCCACATGGCGGCATAGAGAACCATCGGATTGCCCGGCTGCATCGCCAGATCGGCAACTCCGGTCAAGTCATCCAGGTACAGAACTTTCTTCCAGGTCTTCCCGCCATCGGTGGTGCGAAACACGCCGCGCTCGGCATTCGGGCCCCACGCATGTCCAAGTGCTCCCACAAAGACGGTGTCCGGATTTTTGGGATCGACAAGCACGCTCGATATCTGGCCGGCGTCGCCGAGCCCCATGAATTTCCACGATTCGCCGGCATCTGACGAAAAATACACGCCCGCCCCGTCGATAACGTCGTTGCGGATGTTCGCTTCACCAGTACCAACCCAGACAAAATTTGGATTGGAGGGCGCCAGCGCAATCGCGCCAATCGAAGCGGTCTTCTCGTGCTCGAAGATCGCCTTCCAGGTTGTCCCGCCATTGATGCTCTTCCATACCCCGCCGCTGGCAGCCCCCACATAGTAGAGGCTCGGATCTCCCGGTACGCCCACGACCGAAGTAACTCGGCCGCCCGCGGCAGCCGGCCCAAGATTGCGGAATTTCAGATTCTTGAAGACGTCCTTGTTCTCGGTCTCCGGCTGCTGATCGGTGTTCTGTTGCGCAAAACCTAAAGACCCGGCCGCAAACAAGGCAAAAATGATGACTGGGGAAGAAATAAGTTGAGGCATGGTTCGCACCGGCAATCCCAAGAAAGAATATCAGGCAGAGCCTCGCGCTTAATTCAGAAAGCGCCCCGTGGGGAAGAACTGATTATCGCGCGTGGGAGTAGATCACGTGCAGAAGCTGCTTGAGACCCGCGCGTTGCTTAGCTGGCCTTTCCGACCATCCTCCCTTTTGACTGTTTACTCCGTTCGCAGCGCCTGAATCACGTCGACTCGGGCTGCTCGCGCGGCGGGAATTACCGAAGCAGTCACGGCCGCAAGCAGCAGGATCAGAGCCGAGCCGGCGACCGGCAGCACGCCCGGCATTTTCAGGCCCACCAGGAAAGTGCCCGCCAACTGCGCCAGCCCAAACCCGCAGACCAAGCCGACAGCAAGTCCTGCCACGGCCATGGCCGCGCCTTCTGTAATGACGCGTATCAACAGACGCCGCGGCTGCGATCCGACCGCCAGCCGTATGCCAAATTCCCGTATGCGTCCGCTGACCGAGAATGCCAGTACGCCGGCAACTCCGACCACTGCAATCAGCAGCGCCACCCCCGCGAAAACGCCGAACACCACCGCATTCAGCCGGTCTGTTGAGAGCACTTCCGCGCGGATGTCTTCAAGGGTCGCCGCGCGCTCCACCGGTTGGTCGGCGGACATTTTGCGCATGATGTGCCTGATGGGCATCACCAGAGCATAAGGATCCGAGCTTACGTGAACAAACAGACGCCCTCCTCCCATGGCTTGCTCCTGATCGAAAGGACGATACACGGTCATGGTCGGCTGGGGCACAACGTGCCCGTCGTCCAAATCCGCCACCACGCCGATAATGCGCAGCGGCTCGGTGTTGATCATGCCGGGGGGGAAGACCTTCAGGATCGGGTCGGTCCACATCACATAATGGTTCAGCGCATCGCCCTTGGGGAACGTCCGTTGGGCTAAGCTCTGGCTTACAATTGCGACGGGCCCGCTACCATTGCGGTCGGCATCCGTGAAATCGCGTCCTTCAAGGAGAGGCAGGCCAAGCGTCGCGAAAAACCCGGGTGAGATGATCCGAGTTTCGGCGCGGGGATGTTCCTCGCCCGGCGCGGGCACGTGCCCATCGGCCGAGAATTGAAAACCGAAGTCGGAGTCGGCATCCCGCCATGGGACGGTCGAGCCGACAGACACGTTCTTGACGCCCGGCAGTTCACGGATTCGCCGCGCTGCTTCCCGGTAGTAATTAACGATCTGGCTGGGCGTTCTTCCTAAATGCATCACGGGCACGTCTACTGCGAGTACGTTGCGGGTATCGAATCCGGTTTGCGCGGCCTCAAGCGAAAGGAGCGTCTTGATCGGTCGCCCCGGCCGACGCCACCAGCACGAAGGAAGCGGCGATCTGAATGACCGCGAAGATCCTCAATTTGCGATTCGCGGTGCCGGTGACGCGGGTGCTCCCGCTGCTTAGCGCAAATCCCTGCGCGCCTCCCGACGACGGCAGGCGCGGAACGAATGCCAGCAGCACCGCGGCAAGCACAGCGAGTCCTGCTCCCACCCAGAGCATGCTCGAATCCACCGTGAGGTCGAGGGCTCGTATAGAGAATCGGGACATGTAACGCGCCAGAACGGCTACCATCGGGCCTGCCATCAATATCCCGAGAGCTGCCCCGGCCACGCACAGCAGCAGGCTTTCCGTGAACAGAGTTCTGCGCAAAGCGCCGGTGCTGGCGCCTAACGCCGCGCGGACGCCCAGTTCGGCTTCGCGCCGCACGCTTCGAGCCAGAATCAGGTTGGCGACGTTAGAGCAGGCGATGACGAAAACAAGTATCGACGTCGCCATCAGCACCAGTAATATGGTTCGGGCTCCCGACGTGAGCTGGTCGCGCAGCCTCACCGCGCTGATTTGGTAATCGGATTTGGCCGGATAGTCTTCGGGATGTTCCCGCTTCATACGCGCGTATACGGTGTGCAACTCCGCACGCGCCGTTTCCAGATTCGCGCCCGGTGCGAGCCTCGCGAATAACTCGGTCATCCGGTGTATCCGGCTGGTTACCATGGTCGCCGAAAGATGATGCGCGCTGGTCACGACGTTGGCGATGATTTCCGTGTCCGCTGGATAAGGGACGCATGGCTCCAGAACGCCCACCACCGTGGCGTTGCGGGCATCGATGAAGGAATTGAGCCGGATGGTTTTTCCAATTACCGTGGGATCGCCCTTCAGAACTGTCGACCAAAAACGGTACGTCAACACTACCGCGCCCGCGGCGTTCGGACCGTCATCGTGCGCATCCAGCAACCGCCCAAGTACCGGGCGCAGGCCCATCACCTGGAAGTACGATCCGCCAACCACCCCTGCGCTAACCGAGCGCGGTTCTCCCAGCCCGACCATAGTGAAGCCAATCTGGGAGAAATCGCCGAACGATTCCAGCGTCTTCACGCGCGAGCGCAAGTCCGCGATCTCCGGTATGGAGAAGGTTGCGTTTTCCGCTCCCTGGCCCTTGCGCACTTTGCCGGATGTAGATGAGCCGGTTCTCGTCGCGATTGACCAGAGGGCGCAGCAGCACGCCCCGGACCAGGCTGAACATCGCGGCATTGGCTCCGATCCCCAGGGCCAGCGTCACAATCACAGTCGCCGTGAGGCCTTTTGCGCGGGATAGGGAACGCAGGCCGACTTTCAGATCGCGCAAGAAAGAGAAAATGTTTTCGATCATGCAGGTGCCCCTTTTGAGGCAAGAGTCGTGCAACTCTATCGCCTATGCCATGTTTTCACAAACAAAGCCCCTTGGCTTTCCCGAAATCCCAGTAGTGTTCGCTTTCGGGATTCCTACTTTCGGAACAGGACAGAGGGTAGGTGTAAGGCATGCCTCGCCCGCCGGAACTTGAGTCACAACCGATTTACCTGCTTTTCAACTACTTACCGGGAATCGCTTGGAAGCGTGCCGTATACTGGTTTCAGGAAGGCCGCTTGTAGAGCAGGCTGTTTTTTGCCTCGCCTCCCGTGGGCGGTACGGGGTGGCGGAGGATTGGACACGCAGAATTTGCCTTGCGTCAGCTGTCGACAATTCTCTGAAATGTGAGCGCTGTTCGCCTTACCGCCGTTCGTCAAAAACAAGGAAGGTACTGTATTAAAGGTAAAGCAGGACCTAATTCCAGCAGATGAAGGGCACGCAGTCAAAATGCTAAGGAATTCGAGACGGTTATTTACCGTCGTCATCCTGCTCTTAATCTTTTGTTTTTCTCCTTCCGCTGCGCCCGCCCGTCACTTTCAGCTGAAGAAGCGGCCCGGCACCATTGTCCGAAAGATGCGGTTATATGGGCTAACACAAAGACACGGTTTATTATTCAAAGGGAACGATGGTACGGTGCTACTAAGGCAGGGTCGTAAAGGGCTTGCTAAATTATCTGAAAGGTGAAATTTTCGATACCGTCAAACGGTATAACTTTTGATATCCCGGAAGAATGTTGGAAGAGTGCTGATATGTCGAACTTTATCCGCTCGACGTTGGCCTATTCAGTCATGTTGCCGCCGTACCCAAACGATGCGGGCTTACCAACGAACCCTCCGATTGCTTCTCTTGTAGCGATCCCCAAAATCGAGCCACTTTGGCGCAGCCTCCCGGACGGTATTCCCGAGGCCCGGCTCTTTGCTACCAAAAAACGGCTGGCGGATATCCTGCGTGGGTTCAGGACGAACGATCAGATGCCGCCAATTTGGATATCGAAAAACCGATCCGGTCACTATTCCTACAAGATTCAGCATGGAGTACATCGCTTCTACGCCTCCATAGCCGCGGGTTTCAGTCACATTCCAGCAATAGTGGTAGAGCCATTCTGTGACCCGAACTCAAGTTTTCCGACCTTACTAAAAGGGTCCCTCCGGGGAACCAGATGAGCTGTCCTCGCGGCGACGCAGCGCCCGATCAGCACACGAAGCTACGTCTGTTTGCGGCGTCGGGCGGATATTGTCAGAATCCGGCTTGCGCGCGGTCTCTGTTCCTTAACACGGGGTCAATGCGCATTCACATTGCCGAAATCGCCCATGTCTTTGCCGCAGATAACAATGGTCCACGACCAAACAAGACCTTTTCGGAAGCTGAGCGCGGCGACTTCGACAACCTCATCCTACTCTGCTCGGCGTGCCACACGATGATCGACAAGGCCGAGCAGGATTTCCCCGATCAACTCCTTACTATTTGGAAACGAGACCATCAAGAACGCCTAGCAAAGATCTTCGGTGCCGTTCACCTGGCGACTCGCGCTGAAGTGCTCGCCGCCATTCAGGGTCCGATGCAAGAAAATCGTGTGATCTTCGAGGAATACAATCCTGATTTAGAATATCGGCAAGATCCCGAGAGCGAAATGGCCGCGGCTTGGCAGCGGAAGGTGCGAGCGCGAATCTTACCTAACTGCCACCGTGTGCTAGCTACCCTGGAAGCAAACAGAGACTACATGGTAGAGAGTGAGCGCAGAACCATGGAACTGTTCCGGCAGCATATTCATGATTTGGAAGCTAGGCATTTGACGGACGTTCTTTCTGGTCCGCAGCGCCCGTTTCCTGAAGACATGAACCGTATGATGCAGCCTTTGTAAATGGCGAGATCGGCAGAACAAACTACAACGTGGGTGGCGGAGCAACTTTCCGAAGTGCCCGGGGTGATCGAGGCAGCGGTTGAAAGTCCCAATACCTTCCGGATCATAAGGCGGGTCTATGATCCCTTCGTTGCGGCCATCCTCTCAGTCCCCGTCGTCACAGCCGAGATACTGCACCCGTTATTGGAGGCTGATTCAGCAATAGAGATCGTGGCAAATGTACCAAAAGAATCCGTGTGGACGGGGGGCGCTATTGCATTCGCAGCCACCCAAGGAGTCGCCTTCGGGGGAATGAGGGACCTGATGTCGGCTGTGGATCGTGAAAATGTGAGAGAGTACACGCGCTCCGAATATGCATTCGTAGAACGCGGCCTAAGTCAACATGATCGCGTTTCACGGTTAGAGCGGGAATTCGATCGCGTCTACCTTGTTCACCGGCATCAGCTTCCGCCGATGCGCTTCGTTATGCTTAACGAATACGAATTGACCGGCGATCATCTGCGTGCAGCGCGATCCCGCTACGGACATTTCAATGCAGTCCTGTTGAACAACCCAAACGGCAAGGCTACTACTGGCGCGCTTGAAGTAGCAGAGGAACTGGGCGTGGGCATTCTCAAATGGGGTCAGTTTCTCGGCCGTCTCAACAAAAAATGAGAAGTGACGAGGTGGTTTCGGATGTCCTCCAGGAAGCAAAACGGCTCGCGTGCGATTTTCCCGGAGGGACGTGGTACGGGTTCGGGTCCTTTTTCAAGGGACAGATTCCATTCGGCGACATTGACATCCTAGTTGTCTGTGCAACAGCTGCGCATGCGATGTTCATCAGGTCGAACACGGAGGATCTTTGCGCGAGGTGGCCGCTACATCTACTGGTCATGACAGAAAATGAACAGACCGAGACCGGCTTCGTGGGATTTGAGGGTTGCACATTGCTCTATGGTTTTGCAGCAGGGAGATAAACGCGCGTGGACACGCAAATGCTGGTCGGAATGCTACATAAATAGGCGGCCACCACCACGCATTACCCGTGGCGCTACTACAGTCGCCATCCCTTCGAAGCGGAACTGCAAATCTGATATCTATTGATTTGGGGGGTTCGTTAGGGTGGGATGAAATTGAACGACCCGATCCTCGTTCCCTCTCCGAACGAACGTCGTTCGATTTAGGGTAGGTACGGAAAAGACAACCCTGGGTCCGTCAATCCACTTAGAGTCGGCTACGCTCCCATCTGCTGTTGAAGCGTGAATACCGCCAGAAAACCCGTTTTGGGCCGGGTACGAATGGTGTTGAATGGGAAAGCATCGTGCCGGACTCTCTGGCTGAGGCACTCTCGAACGAACCGTGCCAGTCCAAGTACGGAGGTAAGATCGAATAAGAGGTTCGGTGATGCGGACAGCTCAGCTGTCCGAACGTTCAAACGCCATCAAGCTCTCCGCCGGTCAAGAATGGACGGAGGCGTCGATTGCGCTTTCAGCTGTTGATAAGAGACCAACCAGTTGCGCCAACTTGATCTGCCGAAGGCAAACAGACGGTCTCGATAAACGCCGTCCCGCACGGACTTCACCGGCGTCTTCATGATGCTGCCCGGCGAAGCGCCCGAAGAGTTCGAGAAACTCCACCAAGGCCGCGCGCCGAGCACAATCCCGAAACCCCCACCGAAATCCTGATGGTCGAAAGCATGGTGCAGCATTACTGGCTGAAGCAGCGGGCCATGCGCCTGCAAAGGCCTCTGCTTCGATGAAGCGGGCGTTTGCAATGCCGAAAAAGAGCTGGGTCTCTATCTTCGCTACCAGAGCACCCACAAGCGCGCCTTCTACAAGTCGCTGAATACCTTGCTAAAGCTCAGAGCCGAAAAGCGCAAAGCCTAAATTGGCTTGTTTCGCAACAAGCCAAACTGAACCGCGAGCGTGAGCGAGCGGAGCTTCACGAAGCCCGCACCCGTCTCGCTAATGCCAAAGCGCAGCACCTCGAAGTAGACTCCGACATTCGTCAAACCATCGAAGCCCCGCTTCCTGGCCACATGCGCATCCCCTTTGAAGACCTCAGCGGGATGTTTAAGATGGCCGTCGCCCACGTCAGCCGCGAACTGAAAGCAAAAGAAGCCGCCTAGCGGCGTGGCGCACGATTCATCGTGCCGCGGTGAACTTCAGTTCACCGTCACTCCGCGGCAACGAATCCAGACCTTCGCTCGTCATAAAATGAGCCTCCGGACAGCCTCGCTCTATAGTGATCTCCCCGTTAGTGATCGCTGGCAGCCTACCTGGACCTTCCTCGGATCGAATAGAACCCGGACCGCGAGATAGCAAAAGTTGAGTCACAAGCCCGATTTACGTTCTTTTCAACCATTTACCGGGAACCGTTTGGAACCGTGCCGTATACTGGTTTCAGGAAGGCCGCTTGTCGGCTTCCCGAACTCTTGAAGAACCCGCTGCCGCCGCGCAGCGGGTTTTTCATTTCCAGGAGCCTTTTATGTCCACGCAAGCCCAAATCGCGGCGAATCAAATCAATTCTCAGCATTCTACCGGCCCGCAATCTGCCGAAGGCAAACAGACGGTCTCGATAAATGCCATCCGGCACGGACTCACCGGCGTCTTCATGCTGCTGCCCGGCGAAGCGCCCGAAGAGTTCGATCAACTCCACGAAGACCTGCGCGCCGAACACAATCCCGAAACTCCCACCGAAATCCTGATGGTCGAAAGCATGGTGCAGCATTACTGGCTGAAGCAGCGCGCCGTGCGCTTGCAGAGCCTCTGCTTCGATGAATCTGGCAGTTGCAATGCCGAAAAAGAGCTGGGTCTCTATCTTCGCTACCAGAGCACCCATGAGCGCGCCTTCTACAAATCGCTGAATACCTTGCTAAAGCTCAGAGCCGAAAAGCGCAAGGCCGAAATTGGCTTTGTTTCGCAAGAAGCCAAACTGAACCGCGAGCGTGAGCGAGCGGAGCTTCAGGAAGTCCGCACCCGCCTCGCCAATGCGAAGGCGCAGCATCTCGAAATCGATTCGGACATTCGCCAAACCATCGAAGCCCCGCTTCCGGGCCACATGCGCATCCCCTTTGAAGACCTCAGCGGGATGTTCAAGATGGCCGTCGCCCACGTCAGCCGCGAGCTCAAAGCCAAGGAAGAGGCAAAACAGGCCGCCTAGGTGGCGCACGATTCATCGTGCCGCGGTGAACTTCAGTTCACCGTCATCCCTACGGCAACGGATCCAGACCTTCGCTCGTCATAGAATGAGTCGTTAACGGAACGCTCTTGAACTGTCGGATTCTGGTCGCCTTGGGTATTTTCGCGCTCGGGTTGCAAGCCGCTGCGCAGCAAACCGTGAGGGTCAGCGGGACCATACAGGCCGTACGATCTGTGCAGGTACAGGTGCCCAGGACCGAAGGGCAGGGAGGAAACCTCACCTTAACCAAGCTCATCGAGAACGGAGCAACCGTCCATCCCGGAGATCTGCTCGCGGAATTCGATCGCACCAACGAACTGAAGCTCGCGCGCGAGGCCCAGGCCAAATACGACGATCTCAGCCATCAGGTGGATCAAAAGCAGGCCGAGCATAAGAGCAACGCCGAGAAGCGCGCTTCCGAACTGGAACAGGCCGAAGCAGACCTGCAGAAAGCGCAGATCGAGATCCGCAAAGGGCCCATTTTGAGCGAAATCGAGCAGCAGAAGAATGCCGTGAAGCTCGAAGACGCCAAACAGCATGTCGCCAGCCTGCAGCGCTCCGACCATTTCCATGATGTCGCGGAAGCGGCCGAGAGTCGCATCCTCGAATTGCAGCGGGACCGCCAGAAGATCGCTGTAGCACGCCAGCAGAATAATGCGCAGAAGTTATCTCTGCGCGCGCCGATCCAAGGGATGGTAGCGCTGCAGAACGTTTTCCGGAACAATTCGCTAGGGCACGCGGAAGAAGGCGATCAGTTGTGGCCGGGCAGTCCGCTGCTCCAGCTTTTCGACCCATCCGCCATGGTTGTCGAGCTCTCCGTGGGCGAGCCCGATGGGGCCGTGCTGGTACCGGGCGCCAAGGCAGTCGTGCACCTGGACGCCTTTCCGAAACTCACCTTTACGGCGCACTTTGATTCGGCGAGCCCGGTGGCTTCAGGCGCGGTCGACAGCCCCATTAAGACCTTCAGCGCGCGATTCGTGCTCGATCAGAGCGATCCGCACTTGCTTCCCGATCTTTCCGCCGCCGTAGATATCACCGTCCCTCAGCAGCAAGCGGTAGCCAGATGAGCCGCCGACGCCGCAACACGTTATGGCTCCGTGCCGGCATCCTGGTCCTGCTGATTGCCGGGTCCGCCTTCGGGCTTCGGCAATTTCGGCGCAATCGCGGCGTCGCGGATTTGCCCACCGCGCCTGCTCGCAAAGGAACGTTCTCGGTGCTGGTTCCGTGCCGGGGTGAGCTCAGCGCCGCTCGCTCCGTTCAACTGACCGCGCCGCTGGACATTCCGGACCTGCAGATTGTCTGGCTCGCGCCCGCCGGCGGTCCGGTGAAGACCGGCATGCCCGTGATTCGCTTCGACCCGAGCAAGCTGCAACAGGATCTGAAAGAAAAGAGCGCGGCTTTCCGCCAGGCTCAGGCCACGCTCGATCAGGCCGTAGCGCAAGCGCGAATTACAGCCGATCAGGACAAACTGGATCTGGCAACCGCCCGCTACCAGATGGAGCGCGCTCGCCTGGAAGCCTCGAAGCAGGCCATTGTGAGCGCCATGGAGGGCCAGAAGAGCGCCATCGATCTGGGCCTTGCGGAAGAGAAAGTGAAAGTGCAGCAGGCCACCACGGGATTGCACCAGAGTTCGGATGCAGCCAAAATCGCATCTTTGCGGCGTTTGCGCGATGAAGCGAAAGCCGAAGTGGACCGCACCGAACGCCGCTTGAGTTTGATGGAGATCAAGAGCCCGCTCAACGGAGTTGTTAATTACCTGCCTAACACTTCACAGGGCTGGATGAATGCCCAACCATTCAAGGTGGGTGATCACGCTTCGGCGGGACTCGCCATCGCCGAGATTCCCGATCTGTCGACTCTGGAGATGGAGAGCAAAGTGGATGAGGTGGACCGCGGCCGCATCGCCATTGGCGACCAGGTCATGGTGCACGTGGATGCTTTTCCGGAAAAGGTATTGAGCGCCAAGCTGGAATCCATCTCGCCGCTTACAGAACAGAGCTTCAGCGAATGGCCGCCCACCAGAAGCTTCAAAGCGTATGCCCGCATTGAGAAGCCGGACCCGCGTATGCGTCCGGGCATGAACGCCGGGGCCGACGTCGTACAGACAAATATCGCGAATGCCATCAGCATCCCGGCAAAGGCGCTCTTTACGCGGCACGGCAAGCCTGTGGTCTACTTAAAATCCGCAGGACAATACGTGCCCACCCCGGTTCGCGTGCTCGCGCGCAATACCGATGAGATCGCGGTGGACGGAATCTCCGCTGGAAGTTTTGTAACTCTCGCCGAGCCGGAGCAAGCCAATCCATGAGCCAGCTAATTGTTCCCGCCCCTGCTGCTCCGCCTCCTGAACAGCCGGGGATCTCGCCTCGCGCGGCCAGACACGGGTCCCGATGGCGGAAACGCTTATTAACCTGGTGCATCGTCTGCCTCGTGCTCGGCGCGGCCGTCTTCTACGGCGCTCGCTCCTATCGGGCGCTGACGAAAGCCCAACAAGTCGTCATACCGGTGGCGAAGGTACAGCGCGGCGACGTCAGTTTGGCCATCACCGCGCGCGGGGAGCTGCGCGGCGGCAACCCCGAGACCCTCACCGCTCCTATGATGGGCGCCACCGAGCTCCACATCACCTTTCTGCGTAGAACCGGCGAAGAAGTGAAATCCGGCGACGTTGTCGTGCAATTCGACACCACCGAGCAGGAATTCAAGTTGAAAGAAGCGCAGGCGGATGTTGCCGAAGCCGAACAGCATTTAACACAGGCCAAGGCGGAGCGCGATGCCCAGCAGGAAGAAGACCGCTACGCCTTGTTGAAAGCGAAAACGGATGTCACCCTGGCTGAGCTGGATGTGCGCAAGAATCCGTTATTGCCCGTCATCGTAGCCAAGCAGAACGATCTGGCGCTGGCCTCCGCGCGCGATCATCTGGCCCAGGTTCAGCAGAATCTCGCTAACCGGCAGGCTACCGGTGTCGCGGGCATCGCCATTCAGGAAGCCGGTCGCGCCAAGGCGCAGGCGCAAGCCGCCACTGCCCGGCAGAACATCGAGTCTATGACGTTGCGCGCCCACCGCTCCGGGTATGTTTCCGTAAAGCAGAATTCGTCCACTAATTTCTTCTTCACTGGAATGACTTTGCCCTTGTACCAGGTAGGCGATGCGGCGCGCCCGGGAATGGCCATCGCTGAGATTCCGGATTTGAAGAGCTGGGAGCTTGCCGCGAATATCGGCGAGCTCGATCGTGGACATCTTGCCGTCAACGATAAAGTCGCTATCACCGTCATTGCCGTTTCTGGCCGCCAGTTCCATGGACACATCAAGGAGTTGGGGGGGACTACTGGCCCATTCTGGAATCGTCATTTCGAGTGCAAAATCGCGGTTGACGACCCATCGCCTGAGCTGCGGCCCGGCATGAGCGCTCAGCTCGTGGTCACAACCGATGAAATGCGCCAGGTGCTGTCGGTGCCTGCCCAAGCCTTGTTTGAGAGCGATGGACGAACCTTTGTCTACGTGCGCTCCGGGCAAAGCTTCACGCCGAAAGACGTCAAGCTGTTGCGGCGAAATGAAACACGCGCCGTGATTTCTGGACTGAATGAGGGACAACTGGTCGCGCTTGCGAATCCCATCGAAATGGAAAAGAAAAACTCCGGGGGCGCAAGTCCGTTGAAGGCAATATCCAAGTGATCGGCCGCCACCGGATCGTAGGGGCCGGGCATGCCCGGCCCGCGGCAAGAAAAATCGCTCTGTCCCGCTTTGGGCCTGACCTTCTGCTGGCCGCGCAAAATCTGTGGAACCAGAAAACGCGCACCGTCCTCACCGCTCTCGGAATCATCTTCGGCGTGGGCGCTGTCATCGGGATGCTCGCAATCGGCGCCGGCGCTCGCGAGGAGTCGCTGCGCTTCATTGAGCAGTTAGGCGTACGGAATCTGCTGGTCGAGTCGCGCCCCGCCACCAGCGATCAGGAGTTGCAGCAGCGCCGCCGCTCCTCGCCTGGTCTAACGGAGCGGGACGTCCGGGTTCTTGCCTCGAACGTCGATGCCGTGGAGTTGATCTCGGCCCGCAGAAGCATGCATCCGGCGCGCGTTCTTCCGAAACCGGGCTCAAACCTGCCAGAGCTTTATGGAGTCAGGCCCTCTTACGCGGTCATTCATAACTGGAAGCTGGAAGAAGGTACATCCTTCGATAAGAAAAATGACGATGAAGCGGCCGCGGTTTGTGTGTTGGGCGAGAGCGCCAAGGTCGCGCTGCTTGGCTATGCCCCGGCCGTCGGGAATTACATCAAGGTCAACGACACTTGGCTGCGCGTCATCGGCGTTCTCCAGCCGCAGGTCGCCTCCGCATCAGGCGCTCAGGCGCAGGATCCGAATCAGGTCATTTACATCCCGCTCAATACATTTCAGTACCGTTTCTGGGACATGGGCGGAACCTTCAAGGACGAACTGGATGCCGTGGATATTCGCCTGAAGCCCGGCCAAGACAGCACCGTCGCGGCCAAAGTAGTGACCGCCATTTTGAATTCGACACATCACAACACAGCCGATTTCACCGTTACGATACCGGCCGAGCTACTCGCGGAACAGCAGCGCGCCCAATCTATTTTCACTTACGTCATGGTTGCGATTGCCGCCATTTCACTCCTGGTCGGTGGCATAGGCATCATGAACATTGTTCTAGCTACTGTTCTGGAGCGCACCCGCGAGATCGGGGTGCGGCGCGCAACCGGAGCGCGGCGCGCGGACATCATTCGGCAGTTCCTGCTTGAGTCCGTTCTCATCTCCATTGGCGGAGGAATCGTGGGCATCGCGTTTGGTTACTTCCTGTCGTGGTTAATCGCAGCCTCGGCCGAATGGAAAACCATCGTGACGCCATATTCGATCGTAATCGCCTTCGGGGTTTCGGTGGCCGTCGGCCTCATCTTCGGCATCTATCCGGCTCGCAAGGCATCGCGCGTCGATCCCATTGAGGCGCTCCGCTATGAATAGAACCTGTTCGGCGGCAATGGCCTGCTTATTGGCAGCGGCGTCCTTGCTTTCTGCCCGGGATGTCGTCAAGGACTACGTGAATCACCGCTTCAATGCCGAGACCGTGCAGGTCAAAGATATCCAGGGGCTCACGCAGCGCATCCAGGACGGCAAACTGCGGCTCCGGTTGAAAGACTTTCTGGAATTGGTTCTTAAAAACTCGACGGAAGTGCAATTGACACGGCTGGACGTGTACACGGCTGCCTACCAGATCACCGCCGCCAAGGCGCCCTTCGATCCAACTCTGGGACTTCAGTTCAATACCTTGCGATCGGTCTCTCCGCTGTTCTTTGGAGGAGGAAATTTTATCGGCCAAGGCGGCGGGATCGGAAATAATGGCCAGACTGGTCAGCCTGGCCAGACAGGCTCAGGCGGGAACGGCGGAACCGGCGTCGGTGTGGGCGCCACTCAGGTTACCTTGCCTCAGACCATCAACAGCTTGTCGCAGAACTCCGCCATCACCTACAACCACTTGCTGCCCACAGGTCAGGCAATAACCACCAGCTTCACTGTCAACCGCAGCTCAGGCGATGGGTTTTCATCCCCCGCCCTCTTCGGAGCACTGAACTTCGCCATCACGCAGCCATTGCTGCAAAACCGCACAAACTTGCAGTTCCGGGCGCCCCTTACCATCGCTCGAACACAACTGCTTATCACCTCCGAACAAAGTGAAGCGACCATCGGAGATACCGTAGCCGCTGCGGCGCGGCAATATTGGGATGCCATCCTGGCGCGTGATAACATCCGCGTTCTGCAGCAGACCCTGGCGCTTGCGCAGAAGTCATACGAGCACGACAAACTGGCGCTCGATTTGGGCGCGCTGGCGAAGCTGGATATTTATCAATCGCAAACGCAGGTGGCCGAGCGAAATCGCGATCTGGTGCAAGCCGAATACCAGTACAAGGCCGCGCTCGATGGTCTCCGCCGTCTGATCGGGGCCGATCTCAGTCCGGAACTGCGGAGCACTGAGATTGTCCTGGAGGACGATGCCTCGGCCGTTCCTCCGAAATCCACCATTTTGCCTTTTGAAGAGGCGATCGCGAAGGCCATGCAGGTCCGTCCGGAAACCAAAGCCGCTGATCAGAAGGTCTCGGTCGACAACTTGAACACGCGAGTGGCGCGCGACGCGCTGCTGCCCAGGCTCGATCTCTCGCTGCAAGGCGGAGCCAGCGGGCCGGGGTTGAACCAGATTGGCCCTGGCAGTGTGATCGGCCTCCCGACGAACATTCCCTATCCGGGGCTCACGGAGACCCTCCGGCAGGTGTTGGCATTTAATTTTCCGAGTTATGGTTTCGGCGTGCAGCTCACGTTCCCCTTTCGCAACAGCACCGCACAGGCAAACTTGGCCGACTCGCTGGTGAGTAAGGCGCGCGACCAGTATCAAAAGCGCCAGACCCAGCAGCAGATCATTTTGGACGTTCGGCAGGCCATTGATGGAATCGAGCTCGCGAACGCATCCATCGGGGCGGCCACTGTGACGCGCGACCTGGCGCGCAAGAACGTTGAGGCCGAGCAGCAGAAATATGAGCTGGGTACCATCACGGCTTTCGAAGTACTGGATTCCCAGACTCGCCTGGCCAGCTCCGAAAGCGCACTGCTAAACGCCTACGTTACCTACCAGGAAGCCTACATCAACTATCAGCGGGCCACGTGGACGCTGCTCGATGGCTTGGGCATGGTGGTCGAGGCGCCAAAGGTAAGATGACCGCGTCCTTGGGTGCAAGTACTTCAAGTACCGGACCGGCTCCCTTCTATTCGATAGATAAGAATGCAGCCCGTGTGCGACTAATACTAGTGGATGCTTTTGGTTTTTCCTCGCTTTAGAAGGGCCCTGACCCTCACGCTAGCGGCTGTTGCGCTGCTTCAGCCCTTATACGGGTACTCGGTTCTGTCGCATGAAGCTGTCGTCGATGCTCTCTGGGATGTCGAGCTGAAGCCGGTCTTGCTCGCGCGCTTTCCGCACGCCACGCGGGAAGAACTCAAGAACGCCCACGGTTACGCTTATGGCGGCGCAATTATCCAGGATCTCGGCTACTATCCGCACGGCAGCAAGCAGTTCAGCGATCTAACCCATTACGTCCGAACCGGCGATTTCATCACTGCCCTGATTACTGAATCGCAGACGCTGAACGAATATGCTTTTGCACTCGGCGCACTCTCGCATTACGTCTCTGATCTGGACGGGCATCGCGATGCCACGAACGTAGGGGAACCCATGCTCTACCCCAAACTCCAGCGCAAGTACGGGAATGTCATTACTTATGAGGACAATCCGGCGGCGCATCTCATGACCGAATTCGGCTTCGATGTGCTGGAGCTGTCGGAAGGCAACTTCGCGCCCCAGGCCTACCATGACCTCATCGGATTTTTTGTTGCAAAAGATGTCCTGCAGCGCGCATTTCACGATACCTACGGGCTCGACCTGCAAGACGTCTTTGGTGGCGCCTTCGACCGGGCCATCGGTTCTTACCGGCGGGACGTCAGCAAGACTATCCCCACCGCTACCCGCATCGCCTGGGCTCAGAAAAAGAATGAAATCCAGAAGACCGAGCCCGGCATCACGAAAAGTCACTTCATCTATGAAATGCGGCGCTCCAGCTATGAACGGAACTGGGGAAAAGATTATGACCGGCCCACCGCGGCCGACCGCACGCTCGCGTTTTTTCTAAAGCTGCTGCCGCCCATTGGACCGCTGAAGGCTCTGCGGTTTAAGATGCCGACGCCCCCCGTCGAAAAGCTGTTCATGGCCAGCTTCAGCCGCTCCACTGACCAATACCGGCAAAAACTGCGGGAAGCCCGGCAAACCACCTTATCCCTGCCCAACGAGAACTACGATGTCGGCGTCTTCACGCCAGCCGGCATCTATCGGCTTGGCGACGATGTGCGCGCTTACTGGCTCGACCGTCTCTCGGCTAAACACTTCAGCACTGTAACTCCCGAGATTCGCGCCTGCTTGCTCAGCTACTATAGCGATCTCAATGCGCCCATCAACACCAGGCGTAACCAGAAGAAATGGGACCGGCTTCTTTCTCAATTGCAGTCCCTGAAATCGGCTCAACCGGTGAGTGTCCAGGCCGCTGACCTTTCAAAAGCAAAGAGCTTCTAGTTCCGCGAATACACGTCGATTTCCTGCCCCCTCAGCTTCCACGAGGCTATCCGGGACAAGCCGAGCGCCTCGCACTCTTCAGGCGTGATATCGGGCTGCCATCCATAGAATTTGGTGAGAAATCGGCGAACAAGTGAGAGCGCGATAACCCCGCCGGGGGGCGTCCAGCTACGGCTATAGGTAATCAATGCATCGAAACTGCCTGCCGGCAACGCCTCAATGGAACCCAGATGGAAATCATTAGTCTCCACCACTTTCACCTTGTGGTTTACGAAGCCGTAATCCGGATGTTCGAACCCCGCGGTGTACGGCCATGCCGTTGCGATTGTCTTTCCGGCCAGATTGTCTTCGGCGAAATTGCCGGCAACCTGCTGCAGACGGACGAAATCGACCATGGCAAGATTGTTTTCGTACGGAAATGGATACGGCGGATTCCAAAAGAGATTGGCCATCAACCCGACCAGAAGCGCGCCGGTAGATCCGATTGCAGCCCATCGCGGCAGGAGCGTCAACGCAATGCTCACGGCGATGTAGAAAATGGGGAGCACGGGCAGCAGATAGCGCTCGAGTTCTGCACCGCCGAATATAGAGACGAGAACTAAGGTAGCAATAGAAACGGCCAGCGTCACGCGCCAGGCTTCGCTTCGAAACAAGCGTGATTTCTTCACCGCTAAGAACAGCACAACGGTTCCGATCCATCGGAACTCCGCAAAGAAAATGTAGTAGATGTGCCGCACAACGGAAAGCGCCATTCTGACTGGGTTCAGCGCATAGCCAACGTTGTAATGCGCGAACCCGGGATTGCCGAGCCAATACGCGGTGGCGCGATGCAGAACCAGCAGCCAGGCGCCCAGCGCGATTGCCGGAGCAACGAAGGGTGCAGCGCGCTTCCAATCCTTGCGCCACATCAAAACCGCGAAAAAGACCGCAGGCGCTACAATTCCCGTTTCCTTGATCAGCACGAGCGCGACACATGCGGCGACACAGGCGGTGTACTCTTTTCTGATGAACAGGAGAAGGGAGAGCAGCAGAAACACCATGGCTGGCATGTCGAGCTGCGCCATCATGCTCTGCGTATAGAAAAGCGGCGAGGCAAGAAGCAGCAGCGGCGGCAAAAACGCCGGTGCACCATCCGCATCCTGACTCAATTCGATCGCCAGCAGAAACGTGAACAGCAGACCGAGACCGGCCATAAGCAGCATGGCAATGCGAGTTAGCGGAATCGAAAAGCCGAATAGTTTGTACCAGGCCACCAGGTACGCTTCTACTCCGGGTGGATGAACATTTGGGATGGTTGAGTGTGCGATCCAACTCCCGCTGCGCAATAGATCGAGCGCGGTGGGAATGAACTGCCCTTGCTCGTCCCAGAAAAACGGCAGCGCCAGCAGCCGCCAATGAATCGCAAATAACGGGATGGTAAACAGGAAGAAGAAAATGGCCAGATGGAAGCGGCGGCTTCGAAAAACCGGCCGCTCCGCCAACGACTGCGAACCCTTTTTCGGCCTGGGCGTACCGGCCTGCGCAAGCATTTCAGCGCTTATTGAATCACCTCGCCCGAGCTTTGCGCCTCCAGCCGGATCTCGCCAAATGCCGACTCATACTGCTTCAAGTTTTGCTGCAGAAGATTCGAAAGCGCCTTGGCCTGCTGAGGACTGAGGTAAACACCCTGAAAGTTTGAAATCGTAACGGCGTCAGGGGCGGTTTGATTCACGGTCCCGAACATCAGGAAGAAATCCCACAAGCTAACGCGAACCTGTACGCTGTTGGCGTAGGTCTCGCGATAATCCGGCGTGTGTGTGAGTTGCAGTTTGGGCTGCGGTTGTCCTGGCGTCATGCTCTCAGTATGACGGCTCCTTGTATTTAGGCTTGTCATCATGCTCAAAGCTTCGAAGAAGACGTTGGCTCGCCTGCGCGATCTCACGCACGGCAGTATCGAATGCAATCTGGTTTGCCTTCGGTGGCTTATGGAAGCCGCTGATCTTGCGTACAAATTGAAGCGCGAGCAGATCCGGAGTCGATATCCGCATGGCTTACCAGGTCGCGCACCGCATTCACCCCCATAGTGCGCATGCGAACCAGCACGTCGCGGGCACGGATCACATTCAGTGAACGTTGCATCTCCAAACTGCGATGCGTAATCGTTAGGCAAATCAGGACGGCACGCTATATGAAGGTGGGCTCTCAACCTCAAGGGGCCGACTGGCGATCTTCGGAATAGTGGACGTGGACCAAGCGCCACCTCGGACCTTCCTTCCGGTAGATCTGGGCTTCCACGCCCTTGCCATCACGGTCGATCCGTTTTTGCGCATTGTTGCGTGAAACGTCCAGTGGAATTCCGACCACGCCGCACTGCCATTCACGTGGACCGTGACGCCGCGCGTCTGGAGATCACGCGTTGAGAACATACCGCCCATCACGTTTTGAAAGACATGGTGCTCGATAGCATCGAAGCCGTGCTCCTCGCCGAGTGGGTAGATAAACGATATCGCGGAGGAGTGAGACCAGATTCGCGACAGTAGGCTCAAATCGACGGTATCGACAGCCTGGAGGTATCACTCTACAAGATGATGGATTGCCTCGACATCAGCAGCAGGACCGGTATCAGCCTCGACGGCAACGCAGGCAGGCGCTAGTAAAAGGAATGCCGGGAGCAAGATACCAGTATGCATCGATAGCATCAATTCTAAGAGACCGATAATTCTGAGCGGACCGTCGGCAAATCGGAAGCTGGAGAGTACCAGGGATTCCGGAAGCCAAATCATCGAAATCGTCAGCGTCGATTAAAGGTCGTTCTCAACCAAATCTGCATCGCCAGATCCGGTGCGGTGACGCGGCCAGCGATTATAGCCGATCGCTGGATCGTTCGAACCGAAGGCTCTTATACACTCAAGTTCCTTCTGATTTGCTTCCGCATCCGTTGCCGTTTCAGATTCCCAGAGGATCTCCCTTCGGATCGCAAAATGTTTCCGTTGTTCTCGTGTGAAATCTGCCGCGATGAGATCGTGGTTTGCGCTTCCGAAGTAATTGATGTTATCCGTCAAATCCTTTCCTATGTAAATCTTCCCGTTAGGATAAGTGATTTTGTAGACGACCTTCAATTGCGTGAACTCCTAGAAAGCTTGCAAATCTGCAACAATATGGGAACCAATCAGGATGGGAACCAATCAGGGCTGTTCATCGAGTTGCTTAAGGGATTTCCCATCCTTCGTTTTCCAAGCGATGAGTCCGTTTGCGCTCCCACCGTGAACAACTGCGGCAGCGGCAGACGGGCTTGAGAACTCGACATCTTTGGTGAAAACTAGCAAGTCGTTCTTCTCAATGAGAGAGCCATCTGCAATCAGCTGATTGCGTTGGGATACAACATACGGGTAGCTCTCAGCGGAGGGGCGTTGGTCTAAAACGGCTGTAGACCCGTTGAAAACGACAAACCCGTTTGCAGTGCGTTGACCTCGCGCCTCCGCGTTTTTTATGCGGCAGAAAAGCGTACCGCCGGGCTGAGCCTTCGCCGCTGCTCGGGTTATGGGCGTGAGAATATCGGACCCGAGAACAGGAAGGAGTTGCGCTATACGTGCTAGAAACACCTCCATGTCTTCGCGGTCGGATTCGGGAAGCCTCGACCCTCCAGCCTGATTCTGTTCCAGTGCAAACCTGTTCACCCGCGCTGCTTCAGCTAACAGTCGGCTCTCGAGATATCTCACATGAGCCTTTGTCAAATTTTCGTCTTTGCTGACCAGAACGATTGCCGAGACCCAAAATTCTTTGGTCTTATGCTGTTTCAGTCGGTCGCGGATGATCTCGGCTTCGCCAATGTATGCGCGGGGCGCGTTCGTCAACGGATCGCTCCCGATGAGGATATAGACTCCCGCCTTTTCCAATTCCTCACGAGCCAACAGTTCGTCCAATTCCGTGCGTGGAGCAGCGACAGCCTTGCCGGTCCAATTTGAAATTTCAGCCGTGCGTAGGCTTTTCGCATCCCCACGTGGAAGAAAAAGCTTGATAGTCGCCGATGTCATCTTGCTCGTAAGCCCAAGCAGTTCGCCAAGAATTTCTATTGCGAGCTCCCAGTAGCCTTCATCCTACAAGAGGGAGCGGGGACTCCGAAGAGACTTGTCAAGAAGCTCAATAAATCTTAGATCTGCATCGGCGACTCACAATACTTAATGTGTGGCAATCTCCGGACTTGATGTGGGGCAATCTCCGGGTGAATTGACGGCGGCTCGGCCCACCGGCGTAGAAAAGGTGGACGGTGGGGATCGAGCTGGGCGACCAGTGGAGCCGCTACTGTGTGCTCAATGAAGAGGGCGAGATTGCAGAAGAGGGTCGGTTCAAAGCAACACCACACGGCTGGATGCCTGAGAACCTTGATGCTGCGGCACATGGCGAATCATAGCCATTATGGCCTGTGTCGTGTGCAAAAAGCGAGTTGAAGACTGGCGGGGACGACGGGGCTCGAACCCGCGACCTCCGACGTGACAGGCCGGCGTTCTAACCAACTGAACTACGTCCCCGTGTTGCGGAACCGTCGGACAACCGCAGGATAGCATAGGCGCGCAGCTCCCCCGGGCAGCGCGGCTAACGAAAAAATCGCCTGGCCCTTATGACTTCCTTACGGTCCAGGCATTAAGTTTAGATCGTAGCTATGGCAGACGTATTTTACGCGGCGGTGGCATTGTTGTTTTTTGTTCTTTGCTGGGCGTTCACAAAGGCCTGTGATCGCTTGTAACTGAATCGACCCACACTGGAGTTTTTCATGGATTACATCATAGGCGGCATCGCCACCCTCGTGCTCTTTGTCTACCTGATTTACGCTTTGCTCAAGCCGGAGAAGTTCTAAGCATGACAAGCAACGGCTTACTGCAGATTGCAATCTACTTTCTCGTCATTTTCGCCCTCACAAAGCCCATGGGTAGCTTCATGGCGAAGATCTTCGAGGGCCAACGGACCTTCTTACATCCAGTACTCCGTCCGCTTGAGACCCTGACTTACAAACTTATCGGCGTCAAAGAGGACACGGAACAGCGCTGGACTAAATACACCGCCTCGCTGCTGGCTTTCAGCATTTTCAGCTTTCTGTTTGTGTATTTGCTGCAGCGTTTTCAAGGCATTCTGCCGTTGAATCCACAGCATTTTGGCGCAAGTCTGGTCACGCCTGACCTGGCCTTCAACACGGCCGTCAGCTTCGTAACGAATACAAATTGGCAGGCCTACTCTGGAGAATCCACGCTTAGCTACCTGGTCCAGATGGCGGCGCTTACGGTTCAGAATTTTGCATCCGCTGCCGCCGGCATTGCTGTGGCAATCGCAGTGACGCGCGGATTCGCGCGGCAGCAAGTGAACAGCCTGGGCAACTTCTGGGTGGATATCACGCGAGCAACGGTGTACATTCTTCTGCCATTGTCTTTTATCGCGGCGCTCTTTTTTTGTTCACAGGGCGTTATTCAGAACCTTCACCCCTATACCAATGCAACCACTCTCGAAGGCGCGAAGCAGGTGATTACGCAGGGCCCTGTGGCATCGCAGGAGGCAATCAAAATGCTGGGCACGAATGGCGGCGGCTTCTTCAACGCGAATTCATCGCATCCTTTCGAGAACCCGACTCCTCTGACGAACTTCGTCCAGATGCTTTTGATTTTCCTTATTCCCGCCGGGCTCACCTACACCTTTGGCATCATGGTGCGGGACCGCAGGCAAGGCTGGACTATCTTTTCGGCTTGTGCGGTGCTGTTTCTGGCAGGCGTTTTCTGTTGCTACTGGGCAGAGCAGAAGGGAAACCCCACCCTCGCGAAGTTAGGCCTGGAGACTCAGGCAACCGCAGCTCAGCCCGGTGGAAACATGGAGGGTAAAGAGACGCGCTTCGGCATTGCCGCATCCGCGCTTTTTGCGACCGTGACTACGGACGCAAGCTGCGGTGCTATCAATGGCGTCCACGACAGCTTCACTCCGCTCGGCGGCCTGGTTCCCCTGTTCAATATTCAGACGGGCGAGGTGATATTTGGCGGCGTGGGCGCCGGACTCTACGGCATTCTGCTGTATGCAATTGTTGCGGTGTTTATCGCGGGCCTGATGGTCGGCCGTACACCCGAGTACGTCGGGAAAAAGATTGAGCAGAAGGAGGTAAAGATGGCCATGCTGGCATTGATTGCAACCGCTTTCAGCATTCTGGTGCTGGCAGCGATCTCTTCCGTGGTTCAGTTTGCATCGCCAACAAAGGATGCGAAGGGCCAACCGGTGGCGCATAGCTATTGGAATCCTCCGGGCGCCGCGACTGCGAACCTCACCAATTCCGGACCGCATGGGTTCAGCGAAGATCTTTACGCTTATACCAGCGCAGCGGGAAATAACGGCAGCGCTTTTGCAGGCCTGAATGCGAACACTCCCTGGTACAACCTGACGCTTGGCCTGGCGATGCTAATGGGCCGCTTTCTTTTTCTGATTCCGCTCTTGGCGGCTGCTGGAAGTCTTGCCATGAAGAAGAAAATACCGGACACGCTTGGGACACTGCCGACGCATGGGCCGCTGTTCGTAACTCTGATGGTAGGCACCATCATTCTGGTCGGAGCTTTGACTTTCTTCCCGGCGCTGGCCCTGGGTCCCATCGTCGAGCATTTCCTCATGCAGGATGGCAAGCTGTTCGCGATATTGTTGTTCCCGCTCTGGAGCTAATCATGGCCACTACCCTTCAAGAACCTCCTGTTGTCCCGGTTTCGCCGCAAGCTTCCGTTTCGCTGCTTCCGGGAAAGCTGGTACGCGCGCGACCATTATTCGATCCGGAAATCGTCCGGCGCGCGGTTCGGGATTCTTTTGTCAAATTGAACCCCATCACGCTGATGAAGAACCCGGTGATGTTTGTCGTCGAGGTTGGCGCAGCCCTGACGGCTGTGTTTCTACTGCGGGACATCTTTGCCGGCGTACAGCATACTGGATTCGCATTTCAGATTTCGCTCTGGCTCTGGTTTACCGTGCTGTTCGCAAATTTCGCGGAAGCGATGGCCGAGGCGCGCGGCAAAGCGCAAGCTGACACGCTGCGCAAGGCCAAGACGGATGCAATTGCCAAGCGCATTCGCGGCAATGGGAAGATTGAGGTCATCCCCGCGTCCAAGCTGCGTGCGGGCGATGTGATCACTGCAGAAACCGGCGACCTGATCCCCGGCGATGGGGAAGTCATCGAAGGAATCGCCACGGTGGACGAATCGGTCATTACGGGAGAAAGCGCCCCGGTGATTCGGGAATCCGGCGGCGACCGCAGCGCCGTAACCGGTGGAACAAAGGTTCTTTCCGATCGCATAAAAGTCCGCATCACTTCCAATCCCGGCGAAACCTTTCTCGACCGGATGATCGCTCTAGTCGAAGGCTCTGAACGTCAAAAAACGCCGAACGAAATCGCGCTGAATATTCTGATCGCCGGCCTTACCCTCATCTTTCTTCTTGCCGTAGCGACGCTGCACCCGTTCGCACTGTATGCGGTGACATCGGCTGGGGCTGGCACCGTGCCAACGATCGCGGTATTGGTCTCGCTGCTGGTTTGCCTGATTCCGACCACCATCGGCGGATTGCTATCTGCCATCGGAATTGCCGGCATGGATCGCGTCATGCAGCACAATGTGCTGGCGATGAGCGGCAAGGCAGTGGAGGCATCGGGAGACGTGAACACGCTTCTTCTGGACAAGACCGGCACCATTACGCTCGGCAACCGCCAGGCAGTCGAGTTCATCGCGTTCTACGAGGTTGCCGAAGATGAACTCGCCGACGCCGCTCAGCTTTCCAGCCTTGCGGATGAAACTCCAGAGGGGCGTTCGATAGTTGTTCTGGCGAAGGAGAAATATGGTCTGCGCGGCCGGGAGGTGGCGGACCACGAGGCGCATTTTATCCCGTTCTCCGCGTACACGCGTATGAGCGGCGTCGATATTGACGGCCGGATGCTGCGTAAAGGTGCAAGCGGCGCCATTTCGAATCTTGTTAAGGAGCTTGGCGGGACAATACCCGCCAACTACGACGAAATCTCCGATCGCATATCGCGAACGGGAGGTACGCCTCTGGCAGTTGCCGACGGCTCTCGCGCCTTGGGGATTATTCATCTGAAAGACATCGTAAAGGGCGGCATGAAAGAGCGGATCGGCCAGCTCCGCGCAATGGGAATCCGCTCAGTGATGATCACCGGCGATAATCCACTGACGGCCGCGGCCATCGCGAATGAAGCTGGTGTGGACGATTTTCTGGCTCAGGCAACTCCCGCCGATAAGCTCGAATACATCAGGCGTGAGCAGCGCGAGGGCCGGCTGGTAGCGATGACGGGCGATGGAACGAATGACGCGCCCGCTCTGGCCCAAGCGGATGTGGGCCTTGCGATGAACAGCGGCACTTCTGCCGCAAAGGAGGCCGGCAATATGGTTGACCTCGATAGCAACCCGACTAAGTTGATTGAAGTTGTGGCAATCGGTAAGCAGTTACTCATTACTCGCGGCGCACTCACGACCTTCTCCATCGCAAATGACATCGCCAAATACTTTGCCATCATTCCGGCCATGTTTATGGCCACTTACCCGGTTCTCAGGCGATTCAACATCATGGGACTGCACACGCCGCAGAGCGCGGTGCTGGCGGCTGTCATTTTTAATGCCCTGATCATCATTGCGCTGGTCCCGCTGGCGCTTCGCGGCGTCAAATACCGGCCCGTGGGCGCCGCCTCTCTATTGCGCCGCAACATCCTTATATATGGTCTGGGCGGCATCATCGTGCCATTTCCTGGAATTTGGCTCATCGATCAATTACTTGTTTGGCTCCATTTGGCCTGAGAGAAAGGAACATCAATGCTGCAACAACTTCTTCCCGCACTGCGCATGACGGCGCTGCTTACGGTACTCACCGGGCTGGTTTATCCCGGCATTGTAACTGGCCTATCGCAGCTCTTTTTCAGAAACCAGGCCAATGGAGCTCTTATCACTCAAAATGGGAAGATAATCGGATCAATGTTGATAGGCCAGAATTTCACGAAGCCCGAATACTTTCACTCACGCCCCTCAGCGGCCGGCAGCGAAGGGTATGATCCTACTTCTTCCCAAGGCTCCAATTTCGGCCCCACCAGCCAGAAACTCTACGACCGGGTGAAAGCTTCAGCCGCTCAATTCCGAAAAGAGAATCCCGACTACAGCGGCACGATTCCAGCCGATGCACTCACCGCCTCCGGGAGCGGCCTCGATCCCGATATCAGCCCGGCCAACGCTCATGCCCAGGCGGCGCGCGTCGCAAAGGCGCGCGAAGTTCAGCCCTCTGTTGTTGAGGGCCTTGTTGATTCAAATACTGAGAAGCGCGGGCTTGGTTTTCTGGGCGAGGCGCGTATCAATGTGCTGAAACTAAATGTGGCGCTGGATAGACAGTTTCCCATGAAATAGCTAAAGCCGATCACTACCGCGGCAACTGGTTATCGTCTGCATAAAATCTTCGAATTATCCAGAGGGCCAATCCTCAGGTATGCTGAACCAAACTGTAGTTGTTTGCCATTGTCCTCGTCCGACATTGCTGCTGGGCGGCGCACGTTTCAGGACTCTCCACGCTGCTGGTCCTGCCCCCGGGCACAAGAATTCTGACCCCGTGTGCTGACACGCTGGGGAAAAAAGGACGAGAAGACGATGCGATCACATAATTACCTAAGTATTGGCGCCTTTGCGCTTTGCTTTGCGCTGGCCTCAGTCTGCAGTGCACAGGATGCGCCGGCCGATCAGAAATCCGGGGACCAGACAACCGCGCCTGCAGCTCCTGGACCGCTCCCCACGCCTGCAATCACGGGTCCGCTACAGGGAATCCCACCCGCCACTTTCGATGCTGGACCTTTCGGCAAGCTGGCCGTGAACGGACTTATTACCGGGATGGGTCTTTGGCAGGGGAATCACGTCCCGGGTGATAACCCCACGCAAGCCGCTTTGAGTAATGGACAGGTGTTTATTCAAAAGACCGACGGGTGGTTTCAGTTCTTCCTGGAGGCGGGCGCTTACGACCTCCCGGCGCTCGGCACGCCGTTCCTCGCCGCCGACAAAACGCTGACCGATTTCTATGGCCCAGTACCAGTTGCGTTCCTGAAGCTGGCGCCGGGTAAGAACACGTCAATCCTGATAGGTGAGCTGCCCACATTGATCGGCGCCGAGTACACCTTTACCTTCGAAAACATGAATGTCGAGCGCGGCATACTGTGGAACCAGGAAAACGCCGTTAATCGCGGAATCCAAGTGAACCAGACCTTGGGCAAGCTTACCGCCTCTTTGAGTTGGAACGATGGCTTCTATTCCAATCGGTACACGTGGCTCAGTGGTTCACTAACCTATGCCAACGGGCCCCACAGCGTGGCATTCGTAGCGGGTGGAAACTACGGGCAGACAGGCTACCAGACTGTTGCTACGCCCGTGCAGAACAACAGCAGCATTTACAACATCATTTACACCTACACGAAGGGGGCCTGGATCGTCCAGCCCTATGTGCAGTACACCGACGTGCCCACCAACCACAAGGTGGGTATCGTGAAGGGTGCGTCCACCCAAGGCGGTGCGCTCCTGATAAGCCACACCTTCAAACACGGCTTCTCGCTCGCAGGTCGCGGGGAATATATAACGAGCACGGGGAAAGCCGGCGAGCAAGCTGTCAACCTGATATACGGTCCCGGCAGTTCGGCCTGGACGGTGACAGCAACCCCCACCTTTCAATACGGAGGTTTCTTCGTTCGCGGAGATCTTGCTTTTGTTCGAGCAATCGATTATACGCCGGGTTACGCGTTCGGCCCCACAGGCATGAACCAGAACCAGCCCCGCGCCATGGCCGAAATAGGATTCATGTTCGGCAACAATATAGTGGAGAAGAAACCGTAAATTCAGGGCATAGGAACATATACCGGATAATGGAAGCGTGCCAGCAGTAACCGAACGGCGCCCCACGCCGGAGCAGCTCCTGGAGCGCTTGGAAAACGAAGAAGAGCACCAGACCCGCGGCCGCCTGAAGGTTTTTCTAGGTTATGCATCGGGCGTGGGCAAAAGCTTTCGCATGATCGATGAAGGCAGGCGCCGGCACGAGCGCGGCCAGGATGTCATTGTAGGGGCTATTCAACCGAAGCTTTCCGCCAGCGTTTCGCACGCTATCTCCAGCCTTGAGATCATTCCGCTCATCAGTGTGAACGGCACGTTCGTTATGGACGTTCCCGCTATCCTCCGCCGCGCCCCGAAAGTTTGCCTGGTCGATGGCCTCGCATACGACAATCCACCCGGTTCGGATCATGAAAGGCGCTGGCAAGACGTCGCTCAACTGCTGCATGAGGGGATCTCAGTCATCACCTCAGTGAATCTTCAGCACATTAGCGAGAAGACAGCGGAAGTTGAGGCCATCACGGGCAAGCATGTCAACCAGACCGTTCCCTTGGGCTTCCTGCAGACTGCCGACGAAATTGTCATAGTGGATGCGCCTCCTGAAAATTGCACAGGTGTTACGGACGATGCCAAACCGGAGATGTCGCAAAAGCTGACACAATTGCAGCTTTCCGAGCTGCGCGAGATCGCTCTCCTGTTGGTGGCTGATGTTGTGGACAAGCAGCTTGAGCGCTATCTGGCCCGCCACGGCGTCCAGCAGACGTGGGGTACGCAGGAGCGCATCCTGGTTTGGCTTTCTCCGCGATCGGATTCAGGGCGCATGCTGGCAAGCGGAGCTCGAAACCGGGATCGCTTCCATGGGGAATTGATCGTCACGCACATGAACCGCCCCGAGTGGTCCAGCGAGGAGCGCCAGAAGATCGAGCTCGGGATCGCTATGGCTCGTCAGAAGGGCGCCGAGATTGTCAAGTTGGACGGGGAGGATCCCGTTGGCACAATCCTTCAATTGGCGCGCCAGCGCGGCATCACGCAAATCTACGTCGGACATAAGGGGCGCGAAAACTGGTGGGAGCGTGCGTTCGGCAGCGATCTGGACCGCTTAATCCGCGCCGCCGAGGGCATCGACGTGCGGGTATTTCCTCACTCCTGAGAGCGGGCCACAAAAAACACCCGGCCGAATCCGAGATCGGAGGTGACACCGGCCTGCTTTGCGGGAATTGCCTCCACCTGCCGGAACCCCGCTCCATTTAGTGCGAGGAGGATCTCTTCCAGGGGATAGCAGCGCTGTTCCACTACGCTTCGGTGCTGGCGCCAGAGGCTATCCGTACCCGTTTTGACAAACCAGATCAGCTCTGTGAAAGCTCGCCTGGCCGCTGCGTCATATTTGCCGCGAACCATCCCGACGCTCTGTTCTTTAACGTCTACGGCCCACTCGCGCAGATCCATTGAGTAGGCCTCGTCCAGGTTCATGTCGAAGACAAACGGGCCGCCGGCTTTGAGCACCCGATGAGCGCCTTCGAAAACGCGCCGCAGCCCCTCCAGGCTGAGGATATGATTCAGCGAATCGAAGGTGGAGAGCACGGCGTCATAACGCGCTTCGAGATCTAGGTTTCTAGCATCCTGCACCCGTAAATCGACATCGGGCAACTCTCGCCGGGCGAGCGCGATCAGTTCTGCTGAGTTATCCACGCCTGTTACGCTGTATCCGCGCTTAACGAGTTCCTTGGTGACGTGCCCGGAGCCGCAGCACAAGTCCAGAACTCGCGCCGGAGCCGGAATGTTCCCGAAAAAGAGCCGTTCGAGCGCGGGCATCGCGGCCGGCAAGTACCAATCTGCCCACAGCGCGTGATACATGCCCGCGATTTCGTCGTAAGAGGATGCGCCGCTTACCATTCCCATTCGAGCTTAACCCGCGGCCAGGTTAGAGATTGCTGCCGCTTGCTGTCGCGGCGCGGTTCAGTGCTGGCTTTAGAGAAGGTGAAAGTCGACCTGAATCTTGACCCGGACGTTTACCGGCTTCCCGCCCTTCGAGCCCGGTTCGAATCGCCATTCTTTCAAGGCGTCCAGTGCGCTACGGTCTTGCGCCGCACTGAGGCCTTTTAAGACTTCCAGTTCCGTCAGCGTGCCATGTGTGTTGACGACCGCGGAAACCGTTACGGTCCCTTCGACGAATGCCTCGTTTGACTTGGTTGAAAACGCAGGTTCAACGGAATGCACCAGCTTCGGGCGAGTTACGTCTCCGCCCGGGTCATACACCGGGTCGGCCTCCGGCTTGGCCGATTTCTTGTCCTTCGCGGCCGTATTGTCGGCCCTTGCGAAGACAACGGTGGAAGCACTGAAAAGCCCCAAAGCCAATTGATTGAGAAAGGCTCGTCTGCCTGAGCCTGGAAACACCTAACCTCCTGAAGAAAGCGAATTGACAGAAGAGACGGCCACGCGCACGGCCGGGTTACAGCGTGATGCCATTCCTAATGCTTTGGCCTATGGAACAGCCGCTGGGAAACATCCGGCCAGAATTCTGCAAGAATGGCACCCGCCGCGCCCTCGGCTGAAACGGTGAATGCCCTTTCAAAAGTCAGCCCCGCACCACGATCGGCTGGCGGATAGTAGAGGTTCGCAATTCCACCAGCCGCGACGTTTCCCAGCAAGTTCGAATAATTCGGCTGCCAACGGCCGTTATCTCCTTTGCAAATGACGGTTGTGGACGCCGCGTACAGTACCCGCCTGATGAAACCGCCGCTTCCTTTGCGGAAATAGCGCGGATCCTGGTGCAGAAGAGTCGGGAAAAGAGCGTTTCCGATCATGGTCCCGTCAAACGTATCTGCATAGGATGCGCCCAGCCGCTTACCATACCCGCTTCCGCCTTGCCCGTAGCCCGGGTATTCGTTTTCCCACTGGCTCAGGCCAGCATCAATGCCCGCGGCGACGAACGTGAAGGGATCGGTAACGCTTTTGAACGCGAGCTGAAACTTCTGGACGGAGGAGAGCGTGGCTGCGTTCTGACTATTGATCGTGTTGAATTCCGGTACGACACCGAGAATCCGCTGCTTTTCTTCCCTCTTCAGCTCCTCCTCGGCGCGTGCTCGCTCGGAACCAGGCACTGTTGATGCATCTGGCGGTACATTTTCGCCTTTGGAAGCGGGGTCGCGGCCCGCGGTTCGGGCTGGCGACGTCCCAGGCATCGTACCAACCGCGCCAATTGGCGGCTGGCCTTGTGCGGAACACGCGACTATAAACGCGCTTTGTAAAAACATGCCGGTAAACCGGGCGTTCGCAGAGAAGAATATCGTTGCCAAGACCTGTTCCAGTTTGTCGCTTTGAAAGGACCGGAAGCACCAACGAATACAACCAGCGAGGGTCGCTATTTTCCGGTTCTGAGTCTGCTTCTGTTCCGAATTTGCTTCTAAAGTAGTGCTGCAATAGCTGATTCTGGAGCAATATTCTTTATCGGGCTGCTAAGGTCCCGCGATCTGCACGCGCTCTTCAGAGAGTAAGGGCCGCGTCGGGCCACTGTTTCCTCAGCCGTTATGAAGCCAAAGATTTACAAAATTGGACCTACATGGATTCTGTGGGTCCCCGGAATTCGTGTTTACCGATTCACAAGCTGGCAAAGAGCTGTCGATTACGCACTCGATCCGGAGGCGCGGCGGCGGTAAGGCGCGTGAAGCGCGATTAACCTGCCTTCTGCGCGAACTGCCAGGCATCCGAAACGATCCGGTCTAAATCGGCGCGGGTGGGTCGCCAGCTTAGTTTGGTCTGGAGTTTTTGCGAGTCGGCAACCAGACTGGGAGGGTCGCCTTCGCGCCGCGGGCCGATGTTATATGGCACCTTTTTGCCGGTCACCCGCTCGATGGCCGCCACTACTTCCTTCACGGAATGGCCTACACCGGTTCCGACGTTAAAGACTTCGGATTGCCCGCCGCGAAGCAGATGTTCGAGCGCGTGAATATGGGCTTCGGCCAAGTCACTCACGTGAATGTAATCACGGATGCAAGTTCCATCAGAGGTCGGGTAATCATCGCCGAAAAGTGTCACGGGTTTACCGGTTTGGATTGCACGCAAAATAAGAGGAATCAAGTGCGTTTCCGGATCGTGCCGCTCGCCTAGGCCGGCTTGCGGCTCTGCACCGCACGCATTGAAGTAACGCAGGCGGATACTGCGAAATTCACGGTAGCGATCCAGCCATTCGAGCATCTTCTCGACCATCACCTTCGATTCGCCGTATGGGTTTATGGGCGCGTATGGCTCGTCTTCAGTGATGGGCACCTTCCTGGGGATGCCGTATGCGGCAGCGCTGGATGAAAAGACAACTCGGTTCACTCCGGCGCGCAGCATGGCTTCGAAAAGCGATAGCGAGCCGCTCACATTGTTGTCGAAATAGAGCTCGGGCGCCTGCGTGGATTCGCCAACTGAAATATACGCCGCGAAATGGATGATGGCGTCGACGCGCTCTTTCTTGAGCAAGTCTTCCAGTCCCCCGGTATCGCGGGTGTCGAGGATCCGAAGCTGCGCTTCCGGAACCGCGTCCTTGTGTCCGCGTGACAAATTGTCAGCAACAATAACCGAATAGCCGCGTTTTTCGAGGAAGTAGCGAGTATGTGAACCGATGTATCCGGCTCCGCCAGTGACGAGGATGGTAGCCATTAAATCCGAGTGTAGCCGGACGGCTTCTCTCGCTGGGCGGTCGCATAAAATCGATACCATCCATGCATACTCGTGTCCTGCTCCCGGCAGTCCTTTTATTCGCGCATGCCTGTGTTGCCGTCAAGGCCGATACCGGTCCTGCTCCCGATGTCGAGGCTATCCATCATCTTGTAGAGCGATACCTCCAGGCTGTCGATACGGTTGATTTGAGCATACTATCGCAAATCTGGTCTCACTCCTCCGAGGTATCGTTTATCTACCCACTCGGCGAAGAGCACGGCTTCGATGCTATCGAGCACAATGTCTTTCAAAACGTGATGGGCGGTATGTTCTCGACGCGTGATCTCCAGACGCGCGGCGTGACGGTCCACGTGAACGGTAGTGCGGCGTGGTCGGAATTCCACTGGACGTTTCACGCAACAATGCGCAAAAACGGATCGGCCGTGACCACAAGGGGCGTGGAAACCCAGATCTACCGTAAGGAAGCTGGGAGATGGCGCTTGATCCACGTCCACTATTCCGAAGATCGCCAGTCGACCCCTTGAGGTTGAGATTCCACCTTCGTATAGCGTGCGTCCTGATTTGCGTGACATTCTCGCTTTGCGGGCGCTCGGTCTGCTGAGCTGCGCCAACTGTCGAATTGCCGACCGTTCGGAATTTATGCGCCGGCTACAGTATTGTCGGGGCGACCAAGACCGCCGAGCAGTTGCTGGTACCCCGTTCTTCTTGAAGCGCTCGGCGTTCCGGTATAGATTGGGTGGCGAGGTGCGAATGGCTTGGATCGTGCTGCTGCTAATAAGCGCCGCTGCGGTGAATGCAGCGCAGAGTTCTCAATTCGTCGATGTCGGAGAGGGCGTTAGACTTGAAGTCCTTAACTGGGGAGGCACCGGTCGGCCCGTTGTACTTCTGGCGGGCTCTGGAAATACGGCTCACGTTTTTGAGGACTTCGCGCCGAAGCTGATCGAGTGTTGTCACGTTCATGTCTACGGAATCACGCGCCGGGGCTTCGGTTTGTCTAGCAAGCCCGAGCGCGGATATTCAACTCCGGATTTGGCCGAAGATGATTGGCGCGTGATCCAGGCATTAAAGCTGCAAAAGCCTGTCCTCATGGGGCACTCCGTTGCAGGTTCCGAAATGACCTTCATCGGGCAGAAGCTCTCCTCAGAACTGGGTGCTCTTGTGTATCTTGATGCCAACGCCGACCCATTGGATTATCCGTGGGACAACGCCGAATACAGGGCTCTGATCACGAAGTCTATGACTGGTGCGCCGGGTCCCCCAAAGAGGACAGCCGCTGACGACGCCTCTGTTGAGGCATACCAGGCCTATCAAAAGCGAATTGGGGAGGCTCCGTTTCCCGCCGCCGAGATTCGAAACATGTATGAGATGAATCCCGACGGATCAGTAGGCAAAGATCGCACCCCGCCCTATGTGTCCGAGGAGATTGGTGTTGGCTCGATTGCCAAAGACTACCGCGGGATTCATATCCCGGTATTAGCATTGATTGCCGTTCCTCTTCCGCCAGCGGAGAAATGGAAGAAGCGCGCACCCAAAAACGAAGAAGAGCGGCGCGATTCCCAAAGATCAGACGAGATCCTGATGGAATACGTTCACCGATGGGAGAACAACCTGAAACGGGCGGATCCTCTGGCCACAATTGTGGAGCTTCCAGGTGCTCACCATTACATGTTCCTGAGCGAACAAAGTGAAGTTTTGCGGGACATCAAGTCGTTCTTACAAACGTTGCCCACTCTCAACTAAGTCCGGCCCTACGATAAGCGAATTGCTCCTGCACAGGAAGACCAGCTTGTTTTCGTATCGCGCGACTCGGAATTTATGAGAAACGGCTCGAGCAGGTAGGTGTTCCGCATGGCCTCATTCTGCTTCAGAAGGCGCCGCATGGCATGGAGAATTGGGTCGGCCATCCGGAATGAGAGGTATACCAACCGAAGCTGGTTCGCTCGCTGAATTCCGTTTTGCAGAGCCGTGCGGCGCGGTCCGACCGATACGCGACGTACCATGGATGATTCAGTCCATGCGACTTCCTCTTTTCCTTCTCGTTTCTCTTTGTGTCTCCTGTTCTGCTGACTGGCTCACGTATGCTCACGACCCGCAGCGCACCGGGTACAATCCCTCCGAAAACGAGCTTTCTCCCGCAAACGCCGCCGGCTTAACCCTCCTGTGGGAGACCTCTCTCGACAACGTGCCTGTTGCGCTCAGCGCTCTTACCGCTCCCCTGGTCGCGGACAATGTTCACACCAGTGCCGGCGTTAAAACGCTGGTGTATGTGGGGGGCAGTTCCAACACATTCTTCGCGGTTGACGCCGCGGACGGCAAAGTAATCTGGAGCCGCACTTTAACCAGCCTGGCGGTTCCTAAGGAAGAATCGTTCTATCTTTGCCCGAACACTCCCAATGCAACGCCGGTGATCGACAAGGAGCATCAGATTGTTTACACCATCGGCGTCGATGGGCGCCTATATGGGCTTGACCTCGCCACGGGCGCAGTCCGATTCGGACCGTTCGCATTCATCCCAGCTTTCGCGAAAGCCTGGAGCTTGAACCTTCACGACGGCTTAGTCTATACCACGACTTCACAGGCTTGCGGCGGCGACCGCTCTGGGGTTTATTCCATGCGCGTTTCAGATCCCATGCACATCGAATCGCGCGAATTGCTGGTCCGCGGCGGCTACGGTGGCGGCATGTGGCTGCGCAGCGGTACGGTGATCGCCCATGCCGGAACCGTGTATGTTTCCACCGGTGATGGAGCGTTTGACCCGTCAGTTGGCGATTACAGCAATAGCTATCTGGCGGTTGCGCCCGATCTCTCCCGTGTGGAAGATTATTTCGCGCCGCCGAATTGGCAGCAGGTCAGCAGGCGCGATTTGGATTTGCCCTCAGGGGGTCTTTTGGCCTTTACGTATCGAGAGAAGCAGTTCCTTGCGGGAGGAGGAAAGGAGTCTGTTATTTATATCCTTAACCCTGAGAGCCTCGGTGGCGGCACTCATCAAAAGGCGTTGTACACGTCACCCGTTCTCGCGAACGAAGGCGGTGCCCTTGAAGAGAAAGGATTGTGGGGTTCTCCCGCTTTCTGGACCGGCTCCGATCACCAGAGCCGGCTCTACTTCCCGGTTTGGGGAGGGCTGGCGCCAACGGCTCCCCACTTCCCGCGCACGAACGGCGATACCCCGCACGGAAGCATACTCGCGTTTAAAATCGTTTCTTCAGCAGCTGGCGCGCCCGGTCTAAAGCCCGCCCTTGAACCCGCATGGATCTCGCCCGATATGGACCTTCCGGACGCGCCAGTGGTTGCCAACGGAGTTCTATACGCCCTGGCGACGGGCGAGAACCCAAGGCAGGATCATGTGCTCGGTGTTACTCACTTCAAGAGCATGGAGGATTGGAAGCACAATCTCTTGACCACGGCTGAGCGCGCGGCCGGAACCCATCCCGCCGTTTTGGTGGCAATGGATGCAACCACGGGCAAGCCGCTTTACCAAAGCAAAGATGCAATGAAAAGTTGGGTGCACTTCAGCGGTCTTGCCGTTTCTGGTGGGCGCGTTTTTGCCGTTGACCACGAATCGCGCCTTTACTGCTTCGGATTGAAAACCAGTTCCCATGAGCCTGCTGGAGCGCCATGACCTTCTCTGTCTTTTCTTCACTTAATTAACTTCGTACCGCTTCATCCATGGGGCACGGCAAAGATATCGGCCCGGCGACAATATACCTATGCTATGCAGAAGCGGCAAAGCATTCGTCCTCGTCCGGTGGACTGCCACGCCTTATGCCCCCGCGCGTCTTGGAGATGTTCCCTGGGCCTTTGAGCATGTCGATCGCCTGGGGCGGTTCTATTGCTACTACTGCGGCGATTCGGAGTGGCGGTACGATCCTGTACCCGCTCGCGCCCGCAGTGCCTGGCAGGAAAAATGTCTCACCCTTCCGGAACTCATGAAGGCCATGTCGGCCAAGGGCCGGAGCGGCCCGACTATGACGAAGTGAAGGTGCTTGAAGTGGAGCATGCCGAAGCCGATGCGGCTCTCAAATTCGCGCAGCGCTCGAGCCTCGACGATCCAGCGCGGTTAAGCGATCCGCTGGGGGAGGTTCGCGAGGTCATCAGCCGATACGGAGCACGCGGCTTTGCGGCGCCCAGGGGATTCAGTGCGCCATTTCTCTGGTACAACATGCTGCCCGGACGCAGTGTGCCGCTTCGCAAGCTGCCCATACACCTTTTCCAACTGCGCGCCGCCGGCGAGAATCGAAAAGACATATCACTGGATGAAATTGAGGACCATGCTCGCAAAGTCGCCGAGGGCGTCTCTGGTGTGGTTGGCGTGTCAGACTGCTTCATTGCTCGCATCCGTTCCGACGTTGTGCTAGCCATCGATGTGGCCGTGTCTTCGAAGTTCTTTGTAAGCAGCGGCCAATAGACGATCGTGGGCGCGGGCTTGTCAACGCCGTCCGCGTGCTCGTCGGCAACCACGCCGATCACTTCGCGCCACTCGTCTTTCTTGTTTGAACGGATGCGTTTGCCGAGCTCGGGGTCCGGCGCTCCCCAAATATCGCGTGCCGTATTCTCGGAAACAATCGCAACGTCGCCGCCGTTATAGATGTCGGCCCAGGTGAGGTCACGGCCTGCGAGCATTCGTTGCACCATTGTTGTCAAATATCCCGGAGCAATCGAATTATAGCGGCGCAGCGGAGCGATCGTTCCTCCGCGGTAAGTCTTGTCCGCCACGTATACGGGATCGTTGGATTCCCCGCCGCCCATGGGAACAGACGAGATGATGGAGGCCGAAGGCACGCCGTTGACACCCAAGATCTTGTCGAGCATTGCCTCTTCCATCCGCATCATGCGCTCGGGTTCTTTCACCTGCTCATCCGGTATTCCAATCCTAGCGTTACGCCGGGCTTAAGCCTTCCGACGCCCAGGTAAGAGAACACCCCGAGATTCGTTTCGGCGCGGTCGAATCGCATTGGAATGACCAGGTCAGCCTTTTGATCCATAAATTGGAACGAGGGCGGCAGGACACCAATTATGGAAACCGTATTACCCTCAATCAAAAGCTGACCTCCGAGCACCGAACGATCGCCGCCGCCCTACAGCTTTCAGTCACAGAACGGCGCGGGCTCAGTGAACGAGCGGCAAAGATCCACGCTTACATGGCCTCCAATTGTTGAAAGCGATCGTGTCTCTGCGACCTGTTTGCTAAGCGATCTTTTTTTCCGAGGGCTGCCCAACTGGCTGCTGCGCCGACTTGCCTTCGCAGGCGGCCGTATCACGGGCAAACAGGACAGTGACTGTGACGACGATCGCAGGCGATTTCCACGGTCCGGCCAAACTTAAGTTACTATTTCTACTGCCCAAGTCGAGGTCCGAGCTATCGACCTCCAGCCCGATCTCTTTCGCCGACTAGGATCCCGACCCCGACACCGAAGCTGCCTGAACAGCCGAGCGTGGGGCCGGCAGTCCTAGCGGCGAGCCGCCCCCCAAACCGGCTTGTGGCCGGGCATTCCGGCATATCTAGAGGGATGGATTGAGATCGGCATACGATGCTGGAAGTGTATGGCGCTGCTAGAGGTGAGAAATGTTACGAAGGATTACCACACAGACAGCGCCCCCGTTGTGGCCGTTCAGGATGTGACCCTCGATTTAGATCCAGGCGATTTCGTTGCGCTGGTTGGCAGGAGTGGCTGCGGCAAATCGACGCTATTGAATCTTTGCGGCGCAATGGACTTTCCTTCTTCAGGCGAGGTGGCTCTGGATGGCCAGGTGACCACGACATTGAATGATGCGGGACTGACCCGCCTGCGCCGCGAGAAGGTTGGATTCGTTTTCCAGTCGTTTCAACTTGTCCACACGCTCACCGCGGTGGAAAACGTGGAATTACCACTGCTGCTTGCGCGCATGAGTCATGCGCACGAAACTGCAACCGAACGGCTCCGCTGGGTGGAGATGGAAGATTATGCTGATCGGTTCCCGCACCAGTTATCCGGAGGCCAGCAGCAGCGGGTTGCAATTGCGCGCGCGCTCGCGGGCCATCCCAGGCTGCTGTTGGCGGATGAGCCAACGGGAAATCTTGACACGGCAACGGGCGAAATGGTTCTCAATCTGCTGCGGCGCGCTGCGCACCAATTCGGTCTAGCGGTGCTGATGGCGACACATAGCGTGGAAAGCGCCGCGCTAGTTGATCGAACGCTGCGCATGCGCGACGGCCGGATCGCAGAAGCGGCGGTGCTGCTATGAGCTCCGGATACCTGCTATTTCTGAGATTGATTCTGCGGCCGCTGGCACGTGATCCAATTCGGACCGCGCTTACGATCTTCTCAGTGGCATTGGGCGTTGGAGTAGTAGTTGCCATCGATCTTGCTGGGCAGGCCGCGGCGGGCAGTTTCCATTCATCGCTCGAATCGCTGACGGGAAAGGGCGACCTGCTGATTACGACAGCCGGCGGTCTGGATGAACGGCTTCTTGGGAGATTGGTTCGATTACCGTACGCGTTCAAATTCGCGCCGCGTATTGAAGATTTCGCGTCAATAAACGGTGAAGGCGAGGCTGTACCTTTCATTGGGCTTGACCTAGTCGGGCATCGTCCGCAGCAGGAGTTCGAGAGCGATACAGCGACCCAAGCAGCCGATCTGTTAACCGAAGGCAATCCCATCTGGGTTGGAAAGCAGCTCGGGCTGAACGCTGGCGATCACGTGGGGCTTCTAATCAACGACAGCATACGAACTTTCAAAGTGGCGGGTGTTCTGAAGCCTGCAAAGGGCGAAATCGGCGAACAGAATGTAATCGTCGCGGATATCGGTCTGGCCCAGACTGTAACGGGCAAGCTGGGCAAGTTGGACAGCATTGATGTGCAGATGCCACCGGGAAAATCCGCCGGCCATTGGCGTCAGTTGCTCAAGAACGCGCTGCCTGGGTCAGTAAATGTCGAGCCGCAGGGCGCACGCACGCAGGAAAACCGCAATATGCTCGCGGCGTTCCGCTGGAATCTCCGGGTATTAAGCTACATCGCACTTATCGTGGGCGCGTTCCTGATCTACAACACCATTTCGATATCCGTCGTGCGGCGCAGGAACGAGATTGGAGTTGTTCGCGCACTGGGGGGCACTCGTGGACTGGTTCTTGCGGGATTTTTGGCGGAAGCTCTGTTTCTTGCGATCACCGGCAGCGCCGCGGGGCTTTTGATGGGGCGCGTGATGGCGATTGGCGCGGTCGGACTCATCGGAAATACGGTTCAATCGTTGTATGTGAGCAGCCAGCCTACAGCGGTTAACCTGACGCTTGCGGCGGCCATTACGGGAGTAGCGCTTGGGATTGGAATCTCGGTGCTTGCTGCTCTTGGGCCGGCGCTTGAGGCATCGCGGGTCGCTCCCGTTGAAGCAATGGCGCGAGGACGCGAAGAGTACACACTGGCAGGGCGTTCGCGACGCTTGTCGATTTGGGCTCTGTTACTTTTCACCGTTGGCGCGATTCTGTGCAAATTACCGGTCATCAAGGGCCAGCCGATATTCGCGTATATCGCGGTCTTGCTGCTGATTGCGGGAACTGCGGCGATTATTCCAGGCGCGGTTAGGTTCTTTGCCGGCACCACGCACCGGACGATCGAAAAAGTGGCGGGGGTGGAAGCTCTGTTGGCCATGCGCGCCCTGCGAGCGAGCATCGGCCGCACCTCCGTGCTGACAGCGGCGCTTGCAACGGCGGTGGCGATGACTGCAAGCGTCGGCATCATGGTGGGAAGCTTCCGTGAGACGGTGCGCGTGTGGATGAACAACCAACTGCAAGCCGATTTCTACCTGCGCCCGGCGGGCTCTTCCGGCGCGGACCAACACCCCACGATGGATCCGGATATCGCTGACCGAATCGAGCGCTTATCCGGGGTTGCCGGAGTTGACCGCTTTCGCGCGTACAGGATTTCTTTTGATGGTCTGCCTGCGACACTTGCGGGCGGCGAAAGCAGCCGCGTCCAGAACTCGGATGCGACGAAGTTTCTTCCAGGCGAAAATCGCCAGGCGATTCTTTCGAAGCTCCCCACTGGCGACTATGCGGTGGTAAGTGAGCCGTTCGCGAACAAACACAACGTACACGTCGGCAGCCTTCTCCACGTTCCGCTGGCTGGGGCGGTGCGTGCGTTCAAGGTGCTCGGCATCTATTACGACTACACCGCCGGAAGCGGCTACATCATTCTTGACCGGCGAACCTTGCTCAAGTACCTGCCCGATACCGCGGAATCGAATGTGGCGGTTTATCTCAAGCCTGCCGCAGATCCCTCTTCCGTTCGCCGAGCGATTGACCAGATCATCGGCGGCAGAAGGGTGATGGTATTTTCGAACGGTACGCTGCGGCGGGGTGCGCTCCAAGTGTTCGACCGGACCTTTCGTATCACGTACGCATTGGAAGCGGTTGCGGTGATAGTGGCAATTATGGGCATCGCCGGGGCTCTTCTTGCGATGGTGATTGATCGCCGCCGGGAATTTGCTTTGGTGCGCTTTCTCGGAGCCGCGCAGCCACAGGTACGAAGAATCATTCTCTGCGAAGCCGGACTGCTAGGGCTGTTGGCGAACGGAATCGGCCTGATTCTGGGAACATTTCTATCGCTCATCCTGATCTTCGTGATCAACAAGCAGTCGTTCGGCTGGACGATTCAGTTCCACTGGCCGGTGGCTCTCTTATTGGCAGCCCTAACGGGAATTTACGCCGCGACGGTGCTTGCGGGACTCTATCCGGCGCGAACTGCCATTCGCATGAGCCCGATTGAAGTGATTCATGAAGAGTAGAGTGCTTGCGGCGCTGGCCGCCCTTGCCCTGATTGCGTCGGCGCAGCGGTGGCGAGCGGCGCTTCCCGGCTATCGTTATGAGTTTCCGCGCGACTACTTCAATCATCCTGAGTTCCAGACTGAATGGTGGTATTACACGGGGAATCTGCATGCACCAGATGGCCATCGCTACGGATTCGAGTTGACGTTTTTCAGGCAAGCCGTTCACTCTCCCGCGCAAGAGGCAGCCGAAGATGTCACGTGGCGACCGAATGAACTCTACCTCGCGCATCTGGCGCTGAGCGACGTTGATGGCGGAACGTTCTATCACACGGAGCGCCTCAACCGCGCGGGACCGGGCCTTGCGGGCATCAGCCTGAAACAGCAGCGCTACTGGAATGGCAACTGGCAGGTGCGTTGGAACTCGCTCGCTAGCGGCGATCAGAAGTTGCAGGCTGTTTGCGACCAGTTCACGCTAGTCCTTAATTTGAAGCCAGAGAAGCGTGCGGTCATTCATGGCAACAACGGTGTGAGTCAGAAAGGCCCCGCGCCCGGGCAGGCGTCGCACTACATTTCTTTCACCCGTATTGCCGCAGACGGCCGTCTGGATCGCAACGGAAACTCGGTAGCCGTAACGGGCATTGCGTGGATGGATCACGAGTTCTTCACGGAGCCGGCACCCAGCGATGTCGCGGGCTGGGACTGGTTCGCCATCCAACTGGACAACGATGAAGAGCTCATGCTCTACCGGCTCAGAGACGAATCGGGGGCCGAGACGCCGTACTCGTCCGGGACATACGTTGATGCTCAGGGCGAGGCGCAATTCCTAGGCGCTGCAGAATTCTCTCTGGTACCCGGAGAAACGTGGCGGAGCGCTAGTTCCGGCTCGCGATACCCCATTGCGTGGAGCATTTCGGTACCGCCGCTCAAGCTGCAATTATCCGAACGGACCGCGCTCAAAGATCAGGAACTGTTTACCAAGGGCAGTGTCTCCCCTGGATATTGGGAGGGTGCTGTCAGCTATGGCGGGGAAATGCGCGGGCACAGAGTGAAGGGCGTCGGATACCTGGAGATGACGGGTTACGGGAAGTTGCTCCGTCTGGGCGACGGCTTAGTAAGGCAGTAATCGCCAAGAATGCTCCGCGTCGCATTTGGGGGCGCTAGACTGTGGCTATGCGCAACGAGTTCACAGCGATAGTGGAACGAGATGGCCCCTGGTATCTGGCTTATTGCGCCGAAGTTCCCGGAGCGAACGGACAGGGGAGAACTCGCGAGGAGTGCCTGGGCAACCTGCGGGAAGCGATATCACTCATACTTGAGCACAGGCGCGATGACTCTCTCCGAGCACTACCCGCCACTGCGGAAAAAGAACTCGTGATTGTCGGATGAAGCGCGAGGCGCTCCTTCGGCATCTGCGCGTAAACGGCTGCGTGCTTCGACGGGAGGGCAAAGAACATACCCTTTGGGAGAACCCTCGGACGGGTCATGCCGAAGCTGTTCCACGCCACGCCGAGATTGCTAACGTGCTTGCCAAGCGCATCTGCAGGAAGCTTCTGATACCCGATCCGCCCGGGTAAGGCCTCGATCAAGCCCGCCCTGTTGAGGCAGCATTGAGAGCGGGTATGATTTGCTGCACAGCGATAGGGACTTTGATCCGTTTGTGAAGCATCTCGGGCTACAAGTCGTTCTCACGCCCCATCACAAATGAATTTCCGCAACCGGCTCGCCTGCCCCGACGGGCTTCAGAGCGCGCATCGAACCGGAGAGCAAGGCGGAGATGAGGCAGCAGGCCACCACGACACCGAGCGCATAACGCAGGGTGAAGAGCTGTGAAGCGAAGCCGATAGTGGGTGGTCCCACAATAAATCCGATATAGCCGATGCCTGTTACGGTTGCGATGCCCGCACCCGGGTTGATGGATTGCACGCGTCCGCCCGACCCGAAGACGAGCGGAATAATCACTGAGAAGCCTGCGCCCGCGGCCGCAAAGCCCGGCAATGCCCAATCGGGCGCATGTACGCAAAGGGCGCAAACTAGACCAGCAGCCGCAATCAGGCTGCCGAAGCGCACAGTTCGCATAGGGCCCAGCCGCGCGGTGATGAGATCGCCGAGAAAACGAAAAACTGCCATAGCGGCAGAGAACACGGCGTAACCTGCTGCTGCGGTTCCCGGATCGGCGTTCAGGATCTGCCTCAAGTACAGCGCGGTCCAATCGGCCATTGCGCCTTCCGAAAGCAGAATGCAGAACCCGATAGCGCTCAATGCAAACAAAACGCGCGGAATTTTATTGAGCGGGATCCGGTGCTTGCCGGGGGCGCCGCGTTCCTGGGTATCAAGCAGCAGGCCCGAAGCCAGCAGCACGGCCAGCAAGCTGATTCCGGCGCCTACGCCGAAGTGCGGCAGCGGCGGAATGCCGCGGCGTGCAACCAGCCCGCCGATTCCCGCTCCCACCATCCCACCCAGGCTGAACATTCCGTGGAAGCGCGACATGGTAGGCGCGCCGAGCCCCTTCTCGACTTCCACGCCATGCGCATTCATCGAGACATCCATGGCGGCGGCCGCCGAACCAAAGACGAGCAAGGCGGCTGCCAGGCTGAGTGCACTGAAAGCTAATGAGGGCAGCACGATTGCGCAACAGAATGCAATACCGGCGCCGATGCTGATCCTCTTACTACCAAAACGGCCGATCAGCCAGCCCGCCAACGGAATAGTGCAGACTGCACCAACTGCCATACCGAGCAGTGCGAGACCCAGGACGGCATCGTTCAATCCCAGCGCGGCTTTCACGGCGGGAATCCTGGAGACCCACGTCGAGACGACGAGCCCGTGAACGAGAAACAGAACGACTGTTCCCCACCAGGCGGCCCTCAGCCTGCGAACATCCATTTCCGAAGTTTACGGCGAGCTTGAATCGCTGGCTTCATTACTTCGGGATCTAGCATAAAGCTGTGTGCCTGTGACGCTATCTAAAGCCTGCGAAATTCGTATCGGCACATCCGGCTGGCACTATAAGCACTGGATTGGAACGTTCTATCCATCGAAGATGCCGACCTCGAAAATGCTCGCCTATTACTGCGAGCGCTTCGATACGGTAGAGCTTAACAACAGCTTCTATCATCTGCCGAAGAAGACTGCCCTGGACTGCTGGCGCGATTCGACGCCAGAAGGCTTTTTGTTCGCAGCCAAGGGAAGCCGTTTCCTGACACATATGAAAAAGCTGAAGGATGCAGAGCAAGGGCTCAGGCGATTTCTGGACGCCATTGAAACGCTGGGAGGTAAACTTGGGCCCATTCTGTTTCAACTTCCGCCGAATTGGGAGCTGAATCTGGAGCGGCTGCAGACCTTTCTCGCGCTGTTGCCCACGTGGCACCGTTACGCATTCGAGTTCCGCAATACGACCTGGAGCGAGCACTCAATTTACGATCTTCTGGCCCGGCACAACATGGCGTACTGCACGTTTCATCTTGCAGGTGAGCACTCGCCGATTCTAACCACTGCAGATTTCGCGTATGTACGCCTGCATGGCCCGGGCGGCAAATATCAGGGCAGCTATAGCGACGAGGTGCTGCGCGAGTGGACCGATCGCATCGCCGGCTGGAAGCGAAACCTCAAAGCAGTTTACGTCTATTTCGATAATGATGAAGCCGGCTATGCCGCCGCGGATGCTTTGCGGCTCAAGAACCTGGTATCGGACTGAGGCTGATGGAGCCGTCTCCGGTGCGAACCATCAGTAGCGGCCCCCCGCCATTCAATTTTCCGCGAACTTCGTTTTCGCTCTGCATTCCGGTGACATTTACTGGTAGGTTCATCCGAATGTGGCCGTCCCCCGTGTGCAGCTCAACATTGGCCGGCAACTCGCGCGGCAGGTTAAGACGCACGCTCCCATCGCCGGTTTGCACGTGCCAGTCGGATTGCATGTGCGAGCCGCGGAGCGCATCCACATCCACCGAGCCATCTTGTGTACGTAACTGCAGATTGTCAAAGCGCCCGCTCACGTGCACGCTTCCGTCGCCGCTATGAGCATCGAGCAGCCCGTCCAGATCCTCGCCCTGAACGCTACCATCACCTGTATCAACCCGCATTTGCCCATGCACGCCGCGCAAGGTGATTGAGCCATCGCCAGTGTGCAAGTAAGCCGAAAGTTGTTTCGGCACGCGCAATTCCAGGCGAATGGAATGGTCGCCGAAACCGAAATGCATCGGCGGTTCCCTTACTTCAATCTCCACCCGGTCGCCGGTTTGATGCTCGGTCACCCTAACACCGGATCCTCCGATCGAGTACCCTCGCGTCCTCAGCGTGGCGTCGATTGCATTTCCACCAACGGCTTCCACCACAATAGCGGCATCGCCAGCCGTCACGTGCAGTTCGGGTTTAGGCCCGACGGACCAGTGCTTGTTCCATTCGTCTGCCCTGCTGATTGAGGCACACAGAAACAACACGCAACAGGCGATGGTCAAATCCCGTTTCATCCCGTAATGTTCCCCCTTGCAATCATGACCTACGCAGCACAACCGGCTGAAGTTCCGTGCCCGTGCATCTCAGGAGTGCAGATCGTCATCAACAGTATTGTTGCAATCTTCCGCGGGGAAACGTTTCGAGCGGAAATGAAATCTCTTATTCATATTTCGGGCATGACTCAACCCTTACATGGCATCACCTGACACGGACGCCGCACAATTGTGGCGACCATCCGCCAACCCCTGGCTGATCGCGGTATCGGTGATGTTGGCCACCTTTATGGAGGTGCTCGACACTTCCATTGCCACGGTCGCACTGCCATACATCGCGGGCAGCGTCTCAGCCACTACCGATGAGGCCACCTGGGTCCTGACCAGCTACCTGGTCGCGAACGCCGTGGTGCTTCCGGCCAGCTCGTGGTTTGGCCTGCGGTTCGGGCGAAAACGCTTCCTGATCACCTGCATCGTCATATTTACGTTTTCGTCGTTTCTCTGTGGTGCAGCTCCCTCGCTCGGCATTCTTCTGCTGGCGCGGGCGGTTCAAGGCGCCGGAGGAGGCGCACTACAGCCGATTTCCCAAGCCATTCTTCTCGAGAGCTTTCCGCCGGAAAAGCGCGGCTTGGCGATGGCCGTGTTTGCGCTGGGAGTGGTTGTGGCTCCTATATTGGGTCCCACTTTCGGCGGATGGCTGACGGATAACTATTCCTGGCGGTGGAGCTTTTATATCAACATTCCCATCGGCATCCTGGCAGTAATCATGATTTTGCGCAATGTGGAAGATCCGCCGTACATCAAACACGCGGTTCCAGGAAGATTCGACGGGTGGGGACTGGGGCTGCTCGCGGTCTGGCTCGGCTGCCTCCAGATTATTCTCGACAAGGGGCAGGAAGATGACTGGTTTGGCGCGGACTGGATTCGCTGGGCCACATTTTTCGGCTGCGTGGCTTTTGTGCTTTTTCTGGTGCGGGAGTTGAGCAAAGATAAGCCGCTAGTTGACTTGAGGATTTTTAAGAACCGCAATTTCGCCACAGGCTGCCTGCTGATTACCTTGTTCGGCGCGGCGATATACGGCCTGGTGGTCCTGCTGCCGCTGTTCTATCAGGAGCTCATGGGATACACGGCACTAAACGCAGGGATCATTGTTAGTCCCAGAGGCGTGGGAGCCATCGTTGCCATGCCACTTATCGGAATTCTTACCACCCGGATGGACAATCGCTGGCTGATTGCAACCGGTTTCTTCACATTCGCGATCTGCAGCTTGTGGTTCGCAGAGGTTAATCTCGCTATCGGCCCATGGTCGTTTCTCTGGGCGATCATTCTGAGCGGCTTTGGTTCCGGCATGGTGTTCGTTCCGCTATCGACCACAACCATGGGAACGCTGTCGAACGAGCAGATCGGCAACGCAAGCGGGCTGTATAACCTGCTACGCAACGTGGGCGCCAGCATCGGCATTTCCATCGTAAACACGATTCTGGCGCGGCATCAGCAGGTTCATCACAACGAAATGGCGCATTTAATCAATCCAATGAATGCGCAGGTTCACCAGCGGATCTCAACGCTGCAAGGGGTTGTCGCTCAGACGAATGCGACCGGCGCTGTTATTTCCCACAACAGCGCGCTGGCCATATTGAACAACATGCTTTCATCCCAAGCCCTGCTGTTGTCCTACATCGATGATTTCCGCTACATGGCCCTGGTCTGCTTTGGCTGCCTGCCACTGGTGATGCTATTCAAGAGAGCAAAGGCCAGGGCGGGCGCAGTGCATGCGGAGTAGCCTCCCGGAGCAGCGCGCGAGCGTTCCAGCCACCATCCCATGATCGCTAACAGTCGCCACGTTGACGCGAGGGCCTGCTCCCGCTAGGAGAGAATGGCGTAGAAGAGATGTCCGCGACAATTGCTATTGCTCAGTTGAAAGACCTCTGGGATGAAAAGCAGGCTGCCGCGCTCGGCGGGAATCCATTAGCCTTGCTTCGCTATCGCTCGAACCTGCTTGGCGCGGACCTGCGCATCACGAATTTCGGCGGCGGCAACACCAGCTCGAAGATTCGAACTGCCGGATCCGTTCACCGGCGACGCCGGTGCGCGTGCTCGCCGTGAAAGGCAGCGGCGGCGATCTCGGATCGATCAAAGAATCCGGCTTCGCCCTGCTTTATCTGGACCGGCTCGGAGCAGCTGAAGACAGCTCTATCGCGGCGAAGCGCACGAAGACGAGATGGTCCGAGTACTATCCGCTCTCCGCTTTCGGGAAAACAGAGTGGCGGCCTCGATCGACACGCCGCTGCACGCATTTCTGCCCTTCGCGCACGTCGATCACCTCCATCCCGATTGGGCCATCGCGATCGCCGCCAGCGCCAACGGAAGAGCAAACTCGAAGGAGTTCAACAAGAGTTCGGCCGTAACATTGTTTGGCTGCCCTGGCAGCGGCCCGGTTTCGAACTGGCGCTTGAGCTGGAAGGCGCTGTCAAGCGAGAATCCGGGATGCGATGGGGTCCTGCTGGGCAGCCACGGCCTGTTCACGTGGGGCGAAACACAACGCGAATGCTACCTGAACAGCATCCAAACCATCGATCAGATGGGCGCAGTTCATCCACAGCACGTAAGCGGCCGGTGCTATCTTCGGCGGCCTCGATCACGCGCCGTTCCCAGACCGCAGCGATGTTGCGGCGCAGATTCTTCCCGCTCTGCGCGGCATTATGTCTTCAGAACCGCCGCGTCGATTGCGCATTACACCGATGACGCCGATGCGCTCACATTCGCCGGATCGAAATGGGCGCGATGAGCTCGGCGCGCTGGGCACAAGTTGCCCCGACCATTTCCTGCGCACCCGCATCTGCCCAATGTTCGTCGATTGGAATCCGGCAAACCAAAACGTCGATGTCCTCAAGGATCGAATTGAACGAGCGCGCCAGTACTATCGCAAAGAATACGGGAATACTACTACCAATGCGCACGCGTCCGCCGATTCGCCGAAGCTTGCGCGACTCGAATCCTTCCGTGGTTATCATTCCCGGCCTTGGCATATTCGGTTTCGGGAAAAACAAGAAAGAAGCGCGCATCACCACCGAATTCTTCATCAACGCCATCCACGTGATGGCCGGGGCGAACGCGCTGCGAAGGCGATGACCCGCCGGATCCCTATCCGCAGGCCCGGCTGCCCGAGCACTCCAGGAGTTCGCCAGCCACAAGAATTACGTCGCGCTGCCTCGTTCGGAAGCGTTTCGCATTGAATACTGGGCGCTCGAAGAGGCAAAGCTGCAGCGCATGCCTGCCGAAGCGGAATTCAGCCGCAAAATTGCTGCTGATTGCCGGTGGCGGCAGTGGAATCGGGCGCGAAGACTGCTCTGCTGCTGGCGCGCAAAGGCGCGCACATTGTTGTTTCCGATATGAACGAGCAAGCCGCTGAAGCAGTGGCGGCTGAAGCGGCGCGGCTTAGCTCATCGGAGGCGGTCTTCCCATGTCGCATCGAATCTCGGTTCGGCGGAAAGCATCGCCGCCGCTGCGCGCCATACCGTTCTGCAGTTCGGCGGTATCGACGCAATCATCAATACAGCGGCTATTTTCCCGGTCGGACGGGTGCCGGCGGCCAATTGACGGAAGCGCAATGGAACACGACGTTCGCCGTCAATGTGACGGGTAATTACTTACTCGCGCGTGAAACCACCGGCATCTTCAAGGATCAGAAACTCCCGGCGTCACTTGTTCTTGACCAGTTCCGCAAACGCTGTCGTCCCGAAAGTATGGCAGTGAAGCATACGACGTCAGTAAGACGCGCCGTAAACCATCTGATTCGCGAACTGGCGGTTGGGCTCGCCCCGCTGGTGAGCGTTAACGGGATCGCGCCGGCTACCGTAGTCGCGGGCTCGACAATGTTCCCGCGCGATCGCGTCATGCAGTCGCTCCAGAAATACAAGATCGAGTTCGCGGAAAACGAATCCACCGAGGAACTTCGCGACAAATTGGCCGATTTCTATGCGCAGCGAACGTTAACGCGCCGGCCGATTCTCCCGCGAGATTGCGCGCGAGCGATCGTCTGGCTGGCTCGGGAGGACAGCGCTAAAACAACCGGGCACATGATTCCGGTCGATGGCGGCTTACAAGAAGCGTTCCTGAGGTAGTCTGGTCCGAGGAGAAACGATGAATCCAAATCCCGCGTTCGGTGTCTTCTTTCACTGGCTCGGCGGCCTCGCTTCGGGCAGTTTTTATGTCCCGTACCGCGCGGTCAAGCGTCTGGTCTTGGGAAACCTACTGGCTGGTCGGCGGCGTATTCAGTTGGATCATCGCCCCTGGCTTCTTGCCGCGACTGCTGACCAGCAACTCTTGCCAGTGCTTTCGGCAACGCCGTTCAGCACACTTTTCTGGTGCTATTTTTTCGGGTTGCTTTGGGGTGTCGGCGGACTCACTTTCGGCCTCACGATGCGCTATCTCGGGCTGTCGCTCGGCATGGCTATTGTGATGGGTCTGTGCGCGGCATTCGGCACCATCATGCCGCCTATTTTCAACGGAAGTTTGTCCCGCAAGTACTCGGCACAACGTCAGGCCGAGTAATCTTACTTGGAATCGCGATCTGCTTACTTGGCATCGCCATTGCTGGGATGGCAGGGATCTCTAAGGAACGCGCGATGCCGTCGCGCCGCAAGTCAAGCCGCTATTAAGGAATTCGATCTGAAGAAAGGATTCTTGGTAGCCGTCGTTTCGGGAATTATGAGCGCTTGCTTTGCTTACGGACTCGCCGCCGGAGATCCCATCAAAGCCGCTACCGTCGCGCCGGCACTCCCCCGCTTTGGCAAGGATTGCCGGTGTTAATTGTGGTTCTGATTGGCGGCTTCACCACTAACTTCATCTGGACGGTTTAGCTGAATATCCGCAATAAGACCGGTCACCAATATCTAGCCGGCGAAGTTCGTTCATTGACCACAATGCAGAGCCCGCAGCCAATCGCGGAAACAGCGCTTCACCGGCCCAACAGCAAGCGTTCTGGTGCATGCGCCCGTTGAAATGATCCGCGAAACCGTACGCGTTCCACTTCTTCGAATTATTTATTCTGCGCGCTCGCGGGCGTCACTTGGTATATCCAGTTCTTCTTTTACACCATGGGCGAGACAAAATGGGCGCGTACACATTCTCGTCCTGGACGCTGCACATGGCCAGCATCGTCATCTTCAGCACTTTGGGGCGTTGGATTAAGCGAATGGCGGGGCGCGGGTCCGCAAGCTATCCGTTGCTGGTCACCGGCCTTCCGTCCTGGTCGGTTCCACGCTCATCATCGGTTACGGAAATTATCTTGCGACGCTACATTAGCCATCTGGCCGCTTGCTGGAACCAGTATCGACTCGAGGCTTAAGAGAGGGTTATGGCAACTCTATTGAGATTCAAAATAGCCGGACCAGGTTTCGCTGCGCTGCTGATTGCCTCGGGATGCGGCAGCAAAGCTCAAACTCATGCTGCGCCTCCACCGCCCACGGTCGGTGTAGTCAACGTACAGCAGAAGACTGTCCCTATATACGGCAATTGGGTGGCTACGCTGGAAGGCTACGAAACTGCAAACATCCAGCCGCAAGTCTCCGGCTATTTAATTAAGCAAACGTATCGCGAAGGATCCTACGTTCACAAGGGAGACGTGCTGTTCGAGATTGATCCGCGGCCGTTCCAGGCGGTATTGGATCAAGCCAAAGGGCAACTAGCGCAGGCCAGAGGACAGCTCGGCCAGGCACAGGCTCAGCTCGGCCTCGCTCAGATCAACGTCAAACGCGACACGCCTCTTGCGAAAGCACACGCCATCGCCCAAAGCCAGCTCGATAATGACGTTCAGGCGCAGGCGCAGCAAGAAGCTTCAATCAAAGCTAGTCAAGCGGGGATCGAATCTGCCGAAGCGGCCGTGGAGACAGCTCAACTAAACCTTGGATTCACAACGGTGCGCTCCTTACTCGATGGAATTGCGGGTATCGCGAACACACAGATTGGCAATCTTGTCAGCCAGTCAACTGTGCTCACCACCGTTTCCCGGATGAACCCTATCAAGGTTTACTTTTCAATCAGCGAGCAGGAGTATTTGAGTCTTTCCGACAAGATCAAGAATGGCCCTCAAAATGTAGATCTTCTGCGCGCGCAGAAGCCCCGTCAAGTTACAACTTACTCTGAGTAACGCGAGGGTATATCCGCAGCAAGGCAGGGTGCTTTTTGCCGACCGCCAAGTGAATAGCCAGACCGGAACCATTCTGCTTGTCGGTGCGTTCGCAAATCCAGGCAACATTCTAAGACCCGGACAATTCGGTAGCATTCGCGCCATGACGGCGCTTCGCCAGAATGCTCTACTTGTTCCGCAGCGCGCCATCTCGGAACTGCAAGGCCGGGATCAGATCGCAGTGGTAGGCCCTGATAACAAGGTCGCCGTCCGTACCGTTCAGATGGGCGATCGCATAGGAGACATGTGGATTGTTAACAGCGGCTTAAAACCGGGAGAACGAGTGGTCTCCGAAGGGACCTCGAAGGTCAGAGATGGAGAAGTGGTGAGTCCGCAGCTCGACACCCAGAAGGCCGAGTCTCCTTATCCTTCGGAAGGAGAAGGCAAATAGTACATGTCTAAATTCTTCATCAATCGCCCAATCGTCGCCATCGTAATCGCTGTCTTCATGGTGCTTATTGGACTGATCTCCATGCTGAGGCTGCCCATTGCGCAGTTCCCGGCCATTGTGCCGCCCGAGGTGCAAGTGCAGGCACTCTATCCCGGAGCGAACGCTGAAACGCTGGAGCAATCTGTCGCCACGCCGCTTGAAGAGCAAATCAGCGGGGTCGACAACATGAACTACATGTATTCGATCAACGCCAACAACGGACAGACCAGAATTACGGTGGATTTTGACGTGGCCACCGACCCGAATATCGATCAGGTGCTGACGCAGCTTCGCACATCCCAAGCGCAGTCACAGTTACCGGCGCAAGTAAATACTGCCGGGCTTGTAATTCGAAAGTCCGCCTCCGCGCCGCTGATGCTGATAGCGCTCTATTCACCGCACGGCAGCTATAACAGTCTTTTTCTGGCAAATTACGCCTATATCAATTTAGTCGACCAGTTAACCCGCGTGCCAGGCATCTCGCAAGTCAATGTATTCGGAGCCGGACAGTACGCGATGCGCTGCTGGGTGAATCCCGATAAACTCGCCAAACTGCAAGTGACCGTGCCGCAAGTTATAGCCGCGCTGCAGGCGCAGAACACGGTCAATCCCGCCGGTCAGATCGGCGCCGAACCGGTTCCCAACGGCCAGCAGTTTACCTATAGCGTGCAAGCGCAGGGACGGCTTACCACAGCCGAGCAGTTCGGAAACATTCTGCTGCGAGTGAATCCAGACGGGTCGGCCTTGCGACTGAAGGATGTGGCGCGCCTGGAGCTGGGAGCACAGACCTACAATTTGATCGGGCGCTTTAAGGGCAAGCCCTCCGCGATTCTTGCAATCTACCAGTTGCCGGGCTCGAATGCCGTGTCTGCGGCTGATAGCGTGCGCGAGGCAATGGCCAAACTCGCGAAAAGCTTTCCGCAGGATCTTGCGTTCCAGACAAGTCTTGATACCACTAAGGCCGTAACCGCCGGGATGAAAGAGATCATGTACACGCTGTTTGCGGCGCTAGCTTTGGTCATACTGGTGGTTTATATCTTCCTGCAGGGATGGCGCGCGACGCTGATTCCACTGGCCGCCGTTCCTGTGTCGCTCATTGGCACGTTCGTCGTCTTTCCGCTGCTGGGCTTTTCCATCAATACTCTGTCTTTATTCGGACTGGTGCTGGCGATCGGGTTGGTTGTCGATGATGCCATTGTCGTGGTGGAAGCCGTGGAGCGCCACATCGATGAGGGCATGAAGCCGAGAGAGGCGGCGCTGCAAGCCATGCAGGAGGTGTCGGGCCCGGTAATTGCGACTGCATTGATTCTGGCGGCGGTCTTTATCCCCACTGTATTCATCCCCGGCATCACCGGCCGTTTGTACCAGCAGTTCGCCGTGACTATTGCGATATCGGTCGCCTTTTCGGCATTCAATGCGCTCTCGCTCAGTCCTGCTCTGGCAGCGATGCTGCTAAAGCCGAAAAAGAAATCACGGGGATGGCTGGCGCGCCTTTTCGGCGGCTTTAATCGCGTCCTCAAGGGAGCTACTGAAAAATACGTCAGCTTTTCCGGCCTGCTTATCCGCAGAGCAGTGCTCAGCGTCGCTGTTCTGGTTGCCTTCGGAGCGGTCGCGTATTTCATACGCGGCAAATTGCCAGCGTCCTTTCTGCCGGAAGAGGACCAGGGATACATTTTTGTGGCGCTGCAACTCCCTCAGGCCGCATCGCTGCAACGAACCGCGGACGATGCGCGGCAGGTTGAGGACATCATTTCGCGCACACCGGGTATCCAAAGTGTAACTTCGGTTATCGGATTTAGTCTCTTGAGCCTCGTGCAAAGTACTTACAATGCATTTTTCTTTGTTACCGAGAAGCCCTGGGATGAGCGCAACAGCAGCAACGAGAGCTACACCGCCATACGAAGTCATATTGCAAGTGAACTTGCCAAGATACCGGATGGCATCGCCTTTTCGTTCACGCCTCCTTCCATTCCCGGCGTTGGCACGTCGGGCGGCGTGCAGTTTATGCTGGAAGACCGTTCTGGCGGAAGTCTTAGCTTCCTCACGGAGAACGTAAATAAGTTCATTGCAGCCGCCCGGAAGCGTAAGGAACTTACCGGGGTAATCACGACAAGCCTCCCGAACGTGCCGCAGGATTATGTTGATGTGGACCGGGCGAAGGTGGTCCGCCAGGGAGTAAACGTAGCGGATGTTTACCAAACCCTACAGGCCTTTATGGGTGGATACCTGGTGAATTACTTCAATCGCTTCGGACGCCAATGGCAGGTGTATGTGGAAGCTGGGGGAAATTATCGGACGAATGCGGATGACCTCAGGCAGTTTTATGTGGCTAATAACCAGGGGACCATGGTTCCTCTAAATGCGGTTAGCGACATCAGACCGATTAACGGCCCGGAATTTACACTGCGCTACGACGAGTACCATGCGGCTCAGATCAATGCGGCCGCGGCGCCGGGCTACAGTTCCGGCCAGGCCATGCAGGCTCTGGAAGAGGTCTTCGCGCAAACCATGCCGTCAGAAATGGGTTACGACTACACCGGTATGTCGTTTCAGGAGCAGAAAGCCGCGCAGGGGGTTTCAACATCCACTATCTTCGGCCTGTCACTGTTATTCGTGTTTCTCATCCTCGCGGCGCAGTATGAGAGCTGGTCGCTTCCGCTTAGCGTACTGCTGAGCACGCCCGTCGCGGTCTTCGGCGCTTACCTGTTCCTCTGGGGGCGGAAGTTCGACAACGATGTGTATGCACAAATCGGCGTCATCATGCTGATTGGACTCGCCGCTAAGAACGCGATTCTAATTGTCGAGTACGCCAAGCATCAATATGAGAAAGAGGGCAAGAGCATCAGTGAGGCCGCTCTGATTGGCGCCCGCATCCGGCTTCGCCCCATCCTGATGACTGCGTTTGCCTTTATCCTGGGTTGCGTGCCGTTGTGGACCGCTTCAGGATCGGGAGCGGTTTCTAGAAGGGTGCTTGGGACGACCGTGATCGGCGGAATGCTTTTCGCTTCGCTCCTTGCAATCTTTCTGATTCCCGTGATGTTTTACGTAGTAGAGAAGCTATCGCATCGCATGAAGGGCAAGCAGCCTGCGCCGGAGCAGATAGAAAGTGAAGGGGAACCGGCTTGATGCGGTGGGAAAGCGGCTTCATTGCCGTTTCGCTGATTTTTCTGGCTGGTTGTACCGTAGGTCCAAACTACAAGCGTCCGGTGGTCAATGTGCCCACGGTGTACCGCGGTGAGCCCTCGGGCGAACCGGACCAACAGAACGCTCAATCTCTGGGTGATGAGAAGTGGTGGACTGTTTTTCAGGACCAGCAATTACAAACCCTCATTCGCACCGCACTGAAACAGAACTACAACGTTCAGATTGCCGCCACGCGAATCCTGCAGGCCCAGGCCCAGTTGGTAATTACGCGGGCGGACCAGTTCCCGACCGTGGGCACCGGTCCCAGCGTCAGCGGTGTGCGTTCACCGGGAATTCCTGGCGTCTTCAAGGGCTATTCATACCTAGCGGATGAACTGTCTCTTTCGGGTTCATGGAATCTCGATTTTTGGGGCCGCTATCGCAGAGCGACCGAAGCAGCGCGGGCTTCGCTGCGCGCCAGTGAGTGGGGTAGCCGCGCAGTGATGAGTACGCTTGTCGAAAATCTGGCAGCCGCTTATTTTCAGCTCCGTGAACTTGATCTTGAACTCGACGTGGCGAAACGCACGCTGAGTTCCCGCCAGCAATCGCTTAAGCTGACAACCACTCTCGAACAGGGCGGCGCCACATCGATGGTTGATGTGCGGCAGGCGCAGCAGCTTGTCGAAGAAGCGGCCGAAGCTATTCCCGATACAGAACGCCAGATTCAGCAGGACGAGAATCAGATCAGCGTTCTGCTGGGCGAGAACCCCACCGGAATTCCACGCGGGCGCGCCATCACGGAAGAGCGAATTCCGGAAACCATCCCCGCGGGGGTTCCTTCGCGGCTGCTGGAGCGGCGTCCCGATATCCGCCAGGCAGAGCAGCAGCTTGTCGCCGCCAACGCCGAAATCGGAGTTGCGCGCGCGGAACTGTTCCCGCAAATCTCACTTACCGGCAGCGGCGGGGTTGAGAGCATCGGCCTTGGGAATTTGCTGACCTGGGCCGCTCGCTACTGGAACTGGAGCGGAACCGCCACCCAGCCTATCTTCAATGCCGGCAGTCTCCGCGCGAATGTACGTCTGGCGCAAGCGCAGCAGCAGCAATTGCTGCTCACTTATCAGCAGACCATCCAAACTGCATTCCGCGAGGTCTCCGACGCGCTGATCGCATACCAGAAATACCGCCAGTTTCGAGAGCACCAGCAACTGCTGACCTCGGCCGCGCAGGACGCCGCCCATCTCTCCGAAGTACGTTATCAAGGCGGGGTCGCAAGTTATCTGGAGGTACTTACCAACGAGACAACGTACTTTGCAGCAGAACTCAATCTCGCGCGCGCCCAGTTGAACGAGCGGCTTTCGCTGGTACAGGTTTACAATGCGCTGGGTGGCGGGTGGGAGCAGTAAGAAACTCCTCCTCTATACGGCAGGCACGGGTGAAATCGCCCCTACGCCCTCTCCAATCTGCTGTCTCCAAAGCGCATAATACAAGCCCGTATCGGCCACCAGCTCCGGATGAGTCCCCTGCTCCACAATTCGTCCTCTCTCAAGCACAAAAATGCGATCGGCGTGCATTACGGTTGACAACCGGTGAGCGATAAGAATCGTCATCACGTCCGATCGCTGTCCAACGTCGCGAATTGTACGGGTAATCTCCTCTTCGGTGATGGAATCAAGGGACGAAGTAGCTTCGTCAAACACCAGCAAGCGCGGCCTTCTCAGCAATGCCCGCGCGATCGAGAGCCGCTGCCTTTCACCTCCCGAAACTTTTACGCCGCCTTCGCCAATTAACGTGTCCAGGCCTTTATCCGCGCGCGCCAGCAAGGAATCGGCGGCAGCGCGATGTAGAACTTCCAGGCACTCGGGATCACTTGCGTCAGGACGTACGAAGAGCAGGTTTTCTCGAATGGTGCCTGAGAACAGTTGCGTGTCTTGCGTCACGAACCCAATTTGCGCCCGTAGTTCATCGGCATCAATTTGTTCGGCATCCACTCCGTTGTAGCGAACCATGCCCCGCTGCGGCTGGTACAGACCCACCAATAGCTTCACCAAAGTGGTCTTACCGGCCCCCGAAGGGCCGACGAACGCTATGGTTTCGCCTCGCGATAGCCGGAACGTCGCCTCGAGCAGCGCGGGGCGGTTTGCGGTTCGATGTTGAAAGGTAACTTCTTCGAATTCGAGCGATCTTAGATTTCCCAGCGGAACCGCGTTTGCGGGCTTTAGCTCAGGAGGAATCGCAAGTATCTCTTCCAGGTTGTTTAGAGATGCTTCCGTTTCGCGATAGATGTTAATGATATTGCCCAACTCCTGTAGCGGTCCGAAGATAAAGAAAGAGTAGATAAACAGCGTGAAGAATTGCCCAACCGTAATGCGCTGGGTGAAAATCAAGTACAGCATCAGAAACAAGATGCTGGTTCGCAATAGGTTCACCGCGGTGCCTTGCAGGAAGCTGAGGCTGCGCAGATAGCGCACTTTCTTCAGCTCCAGTTTCAGGATCTTGTCGGTGGTCGCATTCAGGCGATTTATTTCCTGACGCGCCAAACCCAAGGTCTTCACCAGTTCGATGTTGCGGAGCGACTCCGTTGTGGCGCCTGCCAGCGCGGTCGTTTCGGCCACAATCGTTTTCTGAATCGTTTTGATCTTGCGGCTCAATACGGAGCTGATGCCGCCCAATAATGGAACGGTCAGAAGGAACGCGGGCGCAATCACCCAATCGACGCGCAGAGCATACCCGGTGACAAAAATGACTCCCACAGTCGCAGTGAATAGGATGTTCACGAACGCGGTGATAAAGCGTTCCACATCGGTCCGCACTTTCTGAAGCTTGCCAAGAGTTTCTCCACTGCGCTGATCTTCAAAAACCGCGTATGGCAGCGAAAGCGAGCGCTCCACGCCGTCGGCATACATTTCGGCGCCGGTACGTTGGGTCACGACATTGACATAGTAATCTTGAAAATTCTTTGCCACGCGGGAAATGAAAGCCACCCCCACCGCGGCAGCTAAAAGAAGGCTCACGCCGTGAATGAACTGTGAGGTTGTGTATTGATGGAACTTCGTTGCGTATCCGTCGATGACATAGCGAAAAATCCAAGGATCCAGCAAGGAAAAGATCTGGTTAATGGCTGCCAGCAGAAGGGCGAGAAACACAACCCGCCAATGCTTCCCTAAATAATGGACTAGTAACGCCATATCGCCTCAATCTTGAAAGATTACACGGTTTGATGCTGTGTACAGGGGCGAAGACCCAAATAGCTGAAATTTGCCGGCCGCCAACTGCCGGATTCGGTTGTCGCATAAGATCATTCCATGAACATCACACGGCGTGCTTTTACGAGCGGGATAGCGGCCGGCGCGGCGGTATCGCCCTTCGCCAGTCTACTTAAGGGTCAAAGCGAGCAGCGCAGACTGGGATATTGCATTGTGGGCCTGGGAAGGATCTCGATGGGGCACTTTATGCCGGCCTGCAAGATGTCTGAGAAATCGAAGGTCACCGCCCTGGTGAGCGGGCATCGGCCGAAGGCGGACAAGATGGCCTCGGAATATGGGGTGCCATCCAAGAACATTTACAGCTACGAAAGCTACGTCGAAATCGCGCAGAACAAAGACATTGACGCAGTCTATATCGCGCTGCCGAACAATATGCACGCGGAGTACACGATTCGTGCTGCACACGCCGGCAAGCATGTACTTTGCGAGAAGCCGATGGCGACCAGCGTGAAGGACAGCCAATCGATGATTGATGCCTGCAGGTCCGCCGGCAAGAAACTCCTGATCGCGTATCGGTGCCAATATGAGCCGACGAACCTACGCGCCATTGAGCTTATACGCAGCGGAAAATTAGGCAGCATTCAGGCGATTGAGAGCGCGAACGGCTTCAATGAGCGCGCGGGCGAATGGCGTTTGAACAAGAAAATGGCCGGAGGTGGACCACTGCTGGATGTTGGCATTTATTCGCTGAATGCGTGCCGTTATCTTACCGGCGAAGAACCGGGACACATTGAAGGCTATTGTACGGTTGTGGACAAGGACGGGCGGTTCGCGCAGGTTGAAGAGAACGACGGCTGGACGATGAGATTTCCTTCGGGAATTGTGGCAAGCTGCAATACCACCTACGGCGCGAACATGCCTGGTTTCTTCCGCGCGCACGGCTCGAGAGGGATGATCCATATGGAGCCGGCGTTCGCTTATGACGGCCTGCGTCTCAAGGCGGATATTCACGGTGAAGCGCCTATAGACGAGCAGAACACACAGAAAGATCCTTACCAGTTCGTGCTGGAAGGCGACTACTTCGCCGATTGCGTGTTCCAGAACAAAGAACCGAAGACGAACGGAGAGGAAGGGCTGCGGGACATGCAATACATGGCAGATATCTATAAATCGTGCGGCCGCAGTTTAGGCTGAGGGCACACGGGTAGGGCTACTGGGAGCGGGATTCGCGTCTTTCAATGCCATATTCTCAACCAGCCTGGCAAGCGGAGTCAGGATATCGATTGGCAAAGGAAAGACGATGGTGGTGTTTTTCTCGACTCCGATATCAAGCAAAGTTTGCAGATAGCGCAACTGAATTGCAGCCGGTTGTTTCTGGATTAGCTCGGCGGCCATGGTGAGCTTTTCGGCCGCGAGATATTCGCCCTCGGCCTGGATGATCTTGGCGCGGCGCTCGCGTTCGGCCTCGGCCTGCTTTGCGATGGCCCGAATCATCTGGTCGGGCAAATCGACTTGCTTCACTTCCACCATGGTGACCTTGATGCCCCAGGGGCCGGTATGCTCGTCCAGAACTCCCTGCAAGCGGATGTTAATCTTCTCTCGCTGACTGAGGAGCTCGTCGAGCTCTGCCTCTCCGAGCACGCTGCGCAAGGTCGTCTGGGCAAGCTGGCTGGTGGCATAGAGGTAATTGGCGACTTCGATTACGGCTTTACTAGGATCGACCACCCGAAAGTATAAAACCGCATTGACCTTAACCGTTACGTTGTCGCGCGTGATCAGGTCTTGGGGTGGAACTTCCATAGCCTCAATGCGTAACGAGGTGCGGACCATCCGGTCAACGGGCGAGAAAACCAGTATGATGCCGGGCCCTTTCGGCTGGCGCAGAACGCGGCCGAGCCGAAAGATGACGCCCCGCTCATATTCGGCAAGGATCTTGATAGAGGAGATCAGGTAAAAGAACAGAATGATGATGACGATAATCACCACACCGGAGAAAAACTCGTCGAGCCCCAATGTTTTAAGCCTCCTTCACGTACAACACAAGATTATCGATACGCTCCACTGAGACAGGCTTACCGGCGGGGATGGCGTGATCGCTGCGGGCTTGCCAGTAGGCGCCATCCAGGAAAACGGTCCCTTCCGGGTTGATTTCAGTACGCGAGACGCCAGTTGCGCCAATGAGCTGCGGCAAGCCGGTCATGACCCGGCTCTTGAGGGCCCGATTGGCAAGGATTCCGAGAAAGATGGCGATCACTCCGAATGCCACGGAAACAGCGATGGCGAATGCAGGCGTGATTCGTCTGGGGCCCTGGATCAAAAGAATCGCGCCGAAGGCCAACAGAATCGTACCAGCGGCACCGGAGATCATATGGGTGTAGAACTTCAGCTCGATCCCAAGAAGAAGGACGGCCAGCGCAAGCAGCGTTAAACCATACCAGGTTGGGCTGTCCTGAGAAAGCCCATACGCTCCGAGGCACATGAGCACAACGCCGATGATGCCGGGCAGTATCATGCCGGGGGCGTGCAATTCCCAATAGACGCCCAGGGCTCCTAACACAAAGATCAGGAAGGCGAGATTCGGATCAGCTAAAGCCGCCAGAGTCATGATTACTTTTAGTTTGTCAGGTTTGCGGAGCTAAAGGAACTTTAACGCGGCGGGCGCTAACCACGACAAATTCTGGTCGTCTTTGCAATTAGAAAGAAAAGAACCTCCGCAAGGAGAAAACACTATATGAAGAAACAAATTTTATCACTCGCCCTCTCGACGGTTTTCGGAGTGGGGGCGGCGCTGGCGGCGCCGCAAACGCAGGAGCAACCCGCGGAGCCTCAAAGCAATCAAGCGACGCACGAGCAGCACCGGATGGACCCGAACCGGCAGATCCAGAGGCTGACCAAGCGCCTGAATTTAACCGCCGATCAGCAGAACCAGATTCTGCCGATTCTGACTGAACGGCAGCAGCAGATGCAAAGCATTCTGAATGACAGCTCGTTATCAGCCAAAGATCGCCACGCAAAGATGCGGACGGTTCGCGAAGATAGCGAAACGAAGATCAAAGCCGTTTTGACTGACAGCCAGAAGCAGACCTGGGACCAGATGCAGCAGCAGCGCCGTGAGCACATGCAGCAGCAGCGCGAAAAGCACTCGACCCAGAGCTAGAAACGTTTTGGCCGCTTGCTCACACGCGCGGTTCCGTGCGTAGCCTGCTGACTCGCGCGGTTCAGTGCTGACACGCAGCACGGTGAACTCAAGTCCGCCGCTGCCGCGCGACGCCACCGGTGGTTTCAACTACCATTGGTGGCGTTTTAGCGTTCCATCGGTGTTGATCTTAAAAAACCGGACGGTGCCTCCGGAACGGCGGACCGGCATGCCGACAAACCTAGCTTCTCTCAGGGTGGGAACGAATTCGATTCTGGGCAGGCCGCTTTTTCCGCGTATGTCCAAGCGGTATTTGTAGCCATACTCCAGGGCGAGTTTGTTCAGGCGAGCTTCAAACACAATGGCCCGCCGGGCGGTCTCGTCCCGGTAGCTTATGTCAGGCCCGTATCTGAGGGTTAATGCCATTGCAAATGCACTCAGAGGCGCACTCCCGGGACCATTATCGAATTTTAGACTTCTTTAGGGGGATAACAGCTACAAATTCATTAAACTATTGTTGTACTTTTCGCGGTATGTTGAGTCCCTATTAAGGCGAAAGGACCCAATCATGAGACGTCGCACTCTGCTGAACATCCTGCTTACCGTTACGTTCTGGGCTGTTCCGCTGTGGGCAGGCGGGCGGATTATCGTCCGGGTAAACGGGGGTTTGCCGGCGGTTCAAGCAGCCTGCCTGGCAGCAGGATGCACGGTGGCGGAAGGCATTGATGGGCCAATTGGCGATGTTTTTCTGGTGACGACGCCAGCTTTCCTGGATGGTAGCGTGGTCCTTCAGACGCTCAGCGGCCTCACGGGGGTGGTGGACGTTGAACCCGATCTGTTGGCTCACGTCGCAGATTCTAAATATACGGTTCCAAGCGCGCTTTCGGACACCGCTCCCGTAAGCTACTTCGGTGCTACGGTTCCGGCCGGATACGTAAATCAACCCGCCGCCGCGATCATTCGAATAGCCAACACACAAAGCACCTTTGAAGTTAGCGGAACGGGTGTCGTCGCAGTAATCGATACCGGCGTGGACCCAAACCATCCCGCTCTTCAGGGGGTGCTGCTTCCCGGCTATGATTTTACTCGCAATCAGAATGGCGCCGACGAGACACTGGACGTGAATCTGGGGAATCCTTCGTCTGGAACCGAGCTTTCGTGGGTGAGTCCAAACACCGCTGCCAACGTCTCGCAATCTACCGCCGCGGTAGTTGACGGGAATCCGCAATATAGCGATTTTGGGCATGGCACGATGGTGGCGGGCGTGATCCACCTGGTTGCGCCCACCGCGAAGATTCTTCCGCTAAAGGCCTTTCACGCTGATGGGACCGGCTACACCTCTGATATTCTGCGCGCGATCTACCAAGCGATCGAATCTCATGCCAATGTCCTGAATATGAGTTTCAATCTTGCAGCTTACTCACGAGAAGTAGCAACCGCACTCACATTGGCCACGCTCGACGGCACCATTGAAGTAGCGGCGGCGGGCAACAGCGGAGAAGATACTTTGGTATATCCCGCGGCTCTGTGGGACGTTATGGGCGTGGCCTCCACTACGAATAACGATCAGCTCTCCTCCTTTTCGAATTACGGCCAACAGCTTGTTTGGGTAGCTGCGCCCGGAGAAGGCATTGTAACAACCTACCCGTTTTCGGCGTACGCGGCAGGCTGGGGCACGTCCTTCAGCGCGCCGTTTGTATCCGGCGCGGCCGCGCTGATGCTGAGCGTGAGTGGCTTCTGCGACCAATACGGAAGCGCACACTCCGCCGCCCACGCCAAGCCGATAAATCCGAACGCGGGAAATGGCCGGCTGGATGCGTTCCAAGCGATCGAAGCCTGGAGCCAGGCGGTAGGGAGGCAGTAGACTTTTAGGGTGCCGGAACCTCTACTGCAGGTCCGAGAACTTACAGTTGAGTTTCGCTCATCTCCGGCCCCAGCGGTCAGGCAAGTTAACTTCGATCTGGCACCGGGCGAAGCGGTGGGGCTGCTGGGCGAATCAGGCTCCGGGAAAACGACGCTGGCTCGAAGCCTGATTCGTTTACTGCCTCCGACGAGCCGAATCGTAAGTGGTTCAATTCGATTCCGCGGAACGGAGATCCTCTGTGCGGGCGAGCGCGAACTGCAGAGAATACGGGGCGCCCAAATGGCGCTGATTTTTCAAGAGCCTGAGCTGGCGCTAAACCCGGTCATCCCAGCGGGCGAGCAGGTGGCCGAAGTTCTTCGCGCGCATTCAAGCATTGACCGGCGAAGCTGCCGGGCGCACGTGCGATCAATGCTTGCCGCAGTTGGGCTGCCAGATGCGGATCTCTACTCGGCATTTCCGCACCAGTTGAGCGGAGGACAGCGGCAGCGAGTGGTTATTGCGCAGGCCCTGATCTGTAAACCATCCCTGCTGATTGCGGATGAGCCAACCAGCGCGCTTGACAATGTAGTTCAGGCCGAAGTTCTGGACCTTCTGCGGGAGCTGAGAGCGCGTTTTGGGCTCGGGCTGATCTTCATCACGCACAACCCCGCACTGCTGAGCAGACTGGCGGATCGCGTGATGGTGATGCTCGAGGGCTGCATCGTCGAGGCGGGCACCTTCGAACAGATTTACTGGCACCCGCGGCACCCTTACACGAGGGCGCTGTTGAAATCCATCCCACCCGCGCCCGGCGAGCCACGGGACGGAATGAGAATGCCGATACATACAATCGCGGAAGCGCCGTGAGTGCGATGCTTCAGATATGGACGATGGGCAGTTGCCCGCAAACTTTCAACAGCCGCCCTTGCTTGAGGCCCGGCAGGTCAGCAAGTCCTACGCGCGCGGACGATGGAATTCATCAAGCAGATTCCGTGTAGCCGCTCTCGAAAGTATCGATCTGGTGATTTTGCCTTGTTCTACGCTGGCTCTAGCCGGGAGGTCTGGAGCGGGCAAGTCCACGCTGGCCAGATGTCTGGCTCGTTTGGAGGAACCGGATTCAGGCGAAGTCTGGTTTCAGGGAAAGGAGCTGCTGCGATTACGCTCAAAGGAACTGGCCGGGACGCGCCGCAACATTCAACTTGTGTTCCAGCACTCGGCGACCGCTATGAATCCGCTGCTCACAGCGGCAGATATTGTCGCGGAGCCCTTGCGAATTCGCGGCAACGACGGCCGGGAAGAGAGGCGGGAGCGCGCCTTGGCCATGCTGGAACGGGTCGGTATTCCTCGCGAGTGGGCAGCGCGTAAGCCGCTCGAGTTCAGCGGAGGTCAGCGGCAGCGGTTGGCGATTGCTCGCGCACTCATCCTGAAACCGGCACTTCTGATCCTGGATGAAGCTTTGGCCGGTCTCGATCTTTCCACGCAAGCACGAATCGCGAATCTGCTGCTGGAACTGCAGGGCTCGCTCTCGTTGTCGTATCTGTTCATATCTCACGATCTTCGGATGGCGGGGTATCTGGCCGATACTTTAGTTGTGATGGAGCGTGGCCGGATAGTGGAAGCGGGGGGCGCGGGCGAATTGTTTGCGAATCCACAGCATGCGGAAACGCGCAGACTTGTGCAGTCTATTCCCACGGTACCGAAGCCCCTGACAATAGAGGCTGACACCGCACGGTAAGATGCGCTTTTTGCTTCGCAGAGCGCTGCACAGTTTATTTCTGCTGGCCGGTGCATCGATGCTTTCATTTGTGCTGGTCGATCTGGCCCCGGGCGACTTCTTCGCTGCCATGAGGCTGAATCCCGAGATCTCGGCAGGCACTGTAAGCGCACTGCGCGAGCAACATGGCTTGAACCAGCCCTTGCCGATGCAGTACTTGCATTGGGTGGGTTCAATCGCAAAGGGCGAATGGGGATTCTCATTTGCATACAACAGCCCGGCAGCGCCCATTCTGTGGTCGAGGGCCCGAAATACGCTGCTGCTGACTGGAACCGCGACCGCATTAGCGTGGCTGATGGCGATACCTCTGGGAATGTGGGCCGCCGCGCGCCCCGGCGCCTGGACAGACCTGTTGGCTGGCGGCTCTATAGCAATTTTGCTTGCCACTCCGGAGCTGGTGCTGGCTATATTGCTGTTGCTCTTCGCTGTTCGAACCGGCTATTTTCCGGAGGGAGGCTTGATATCGCTTGGATCACCCATAGCGAGCTTGTGGGCTGAAATAAGCGATGTTGCGGCCCACCTTTTCTTACCCGCCCTATGCTTGGCGGCTGGTCTGCTGCCATTGCTTTTGTCCCACGTGCGTACGGCCATGGCTGAAGCGTTGCAATCACCATTCATCACGGCCGCGCGCGGAAATGGAATTTCGTTTCGACGCGTGCTGTGGCGGCACGCACTTCCGGCAGCTGCGAATCCGCTAATTTCGCTGTTTGGCTTCTCGATTGGAATGCTGATGAGTTCATCTCTGCTGGTTGAGGCAGTTTTCAGTTGGCCAGGTCTGGGACAGCTCATGCTCGAAGCAATTCAACAGCGCGATTTGTTTTTGATGGTTGATGCAGCGGTGCTGGCCACCTCATTTCTGATTGCGGGCAACTTCCTCGCGGATGTACTGTTGTATGCGAGCGATCCGCGCATCCGGGCGGCATCGAAGTGAGCCTCTGCAAGCGCGCGCCGCTGACAATCGCCGTGCTTCTGATTTTTCACGGAATAGTGCTGCTGGCAGGCTTTTTTGCGCCATACAGCCCTGAGATGCAAAAGCGCCTGCTGGCGTTTGCTCCCCCCACACGCATTCATTTTGTCGATGCGCAGCGCAAATTTCACATTCGTCCGTTTGTCTACGCCTTGATGCCGCGCCCGGGAACTTTCAACCAGTATGAAGAGGACACCAAGACCGCCTATCCGGTTGATTTCTTTGTTGCTGGCGCGGGATACAGAATTTTAGGCGTAATCTCTTCAAGACGGCACCTATTCGGGACTGACAGGCAAGCGCCGATGTTCCTAATGGGAACTGATGGATACGGCCGCGATCAGTTTTCGCGATTGCTCTACGGCGGCCGGATTTCGTTGTTTACCGGATTGCTTGCGGCTGCGATTGCAGTCAGCCTGGGATTGGGTTTGGGAGGCATCGCAGGCTACTACGGAGGCTGGGTCGATGACGCTTTGATGCGAATGGCGGAGATTTTTCTGGCAATGCCCTGGCTCTATTTACTTCTCGCCGTGCGGGCTGCGCTTCCTTTGCACATCGAGCCGCAGCAAGCTTTCGTGCTGCTGATCGTAGTGTTGGGGATGGTTGGGTGGGCGCGCCCGGCTCGCTTGATTCGAGGAGTAGTGCTGAGCGCCAAACAGCGTGAATATGTACTCGCTGCCAAAGGCTTTGGAGCCTCTGATCTGTACATCTTGCGGACGCACGTTCTGCCCCAGGCGTTCGGCGTAGCGCTGAACCAAGCGGCACTGTATATTCCTCAATATATTCTAGCGGAAGTGACCTTGTCGTTTTTCGGCCTCGGCGTGAGCGAGCCGGTTCCTAGCTGGGGGAATATGCTGGCGGGACTCCAGCGCTACTTCGTGCTGGAATCCTGTTGGTGGATGTTCGCGCCGGCGGCTGCGCTGGTGATTGTGCTGCTGGCTTATTACAGAATGTTCTCGTGTTACGTATTAAACACGCCCCGGATCTAGCGAGCATTATGCGGAAAAGACGTGAAATCGCGAGATTGCTGAGCGCTTTACTCATTTCTTTGCCGCTGTTATCCGGGGATCCGCTCCACTTGACATCTCGCAAGTTGTCCGTTGGCGAAGATTTTCTGACCGTTAAGGGCGAGATAGGGCGGCGCGGGGGACGGCTAGTGATTTCGCAGCGATCACAGCCAAAAACTCTTAACCCGCTTACCGCCGTCGACACAAGCTCCAGAGAGATTATCGGGTTGCTCATGGCGGATTTGATTCACATCAACCGCTATACCCAGGAGACAGAAGCGGCACTGGCGGGGTCATGGAACATTTCAGCGGACGGCCGCCGGTATACTCTGCACCTGCGCCGCGGATTGCGCTTTTCCGATGGATACCCGTTCGATGCCGATGATGTGCTGTTCACGTTTCAGAGCTATCTCGACGGGCGAATCCACTCGCCTCAGAGGGACCTGCTGGTGATCTCCGGCAAGCCCATCGCGGTGGAAAAAATAGATGAGTACACCGTCCTCTTCACGCTGGCGAAGCCGTACGCCGCCGCGGAACGATTGTTCGACAGTATCGACATTTTGCCGCGGCATCTGCTTCAACGTAATTACGATGCGGGCACGCTGTCCGGTGCTTGGGGTCTGGGAACCCCGCCGGAACAGGTGGCTGGCCTGGGGCCGTTCCGGCTGAAAGAATACGTGCCGGGACAGCGCCTGGTTCTGGAGCGGAATCCGTTCTATTGGAAAAGAGACATGAAAGGAACTCGCCTTCCCTACATGGACGAAGTCGTGTCGCTGTTCGTTGCTAACGCGGACGCGCAAGCGATGCGATTCGAAGCAGGGGGAACCGATATCATCAGCGGTTTGAATGCGGCAGATTTCGCGGTTCTCCAAAAGGATCAACAGCGCCGGCATTTCCGGCTGTTCGATCTGGGGCCCGGGCTGGAATACAGTTTTCTATTTTTCAACCTCAATAAGGCTGAAGGGACTGGCGATGCGGCTCTCGCCAGAGAACAGCAATGGTTTGGGCAACTTAGCTTCCGCCAGGCGATCTCGAGCGCCATAGACCGCCAGAGCATCATCCGTTTGGCGTATCTTGGACGAGCCTATCCGCTATCCGTCCAAGTCACCCCGGGAAACAAGCGATGGGTTGATCACGGCATTCCGCCGCCGGCACGCTCTCTTGAACGGGCGCGGGAACTCCTGCGGCAGGCCGGATTTGGGTGGAAGGATGGCGCGCTTACGGATTCGCAAGGCCAAAGCGTTCGGTTCTCCATCGCTGTTAATGCGGGCAATACGCAACAAACGCAAATGGCCACCATGATCCAGCAGGATTTAAAAGAGCTTGGCATCGAAGCGGCAGTAGTGCCGCTGGACTTCCGCGCCTTGCTCGACCGGATCTTTTCCAGCTTCAAATATGAAGCCGCGATTATGGCGCTGGCCGACGGCGACGCGGATCCGAATTCCGAAATGAACGTTTTGAGCTCAGATGGGGGCACGCACGTCTGGAGTCTGAAATCGACTGGACCTCCCGCTGGGTGGCAGCGCGAGATCGACCGGCTGATGCAAAGACAATTGACCGCACTGAATTACCAGGAACGAAAAGGCATCTATGACCGGGTCCAGGAGCTCATTTGGAAAAATGTGCCCGTCATTTTCCTGGTGAGCCCGAATATTCTGGTTGGCGCAAAGGACCGGATCGGAAATTTTCGACCCGCTATTCTCAGAAACTATACTCTTTGGAATGTGGAACAGCTTTTTATTCGTGAGCAAGGGGATGCGCCCGGGACTTAGATGACCACAAGCTCCAAGAGCTCTGACGCGCTGAAAGGCTCTCGGGACGACGAGGTGCTGGTTCAGCAATGCCTGCTGGGAAGCGAGGAGGCATGGTCCGCTCTTATAGACAAGTACAAGAACCTTATCTTTTCAATCCCGGTAAAATTCGGTTTCTCTGGCGAGGATGCCGCCGAAGTCTTTCAGGCGGTGTGCCTTATGCTGCTTCGTGAGTTATCCCAGTTGCGCGAGCCACGAGCTTTGGGGGCATGGCTGGTAAGGCTCACATCGCATAGGTGCATCCGTTTAAAAACCGAGCAGCGGATATACGCGGACGTCGATATAGAAGAGGAAGCAATTCCTGAAACAGATAGCCTGCCAGACGAAATCCTGGAAGAATTGGAGCGCGAGCAGCTTCTGCGCGAAGCTCTGTCGGAGGCTTCACCGGAATGCAAGCGGCTTGTAAATGCGCTTTTTCTTCAAGACCCGCCCCTTCCTTACGAACAGGCTGCACAGGCGCTTGGGTTGGCGAAGGGATCAATGGGGGCGACGCGAATGCGATGTCTTGAAAAGCTGCGGCGATCTCTCGAGAAGAAGGGTTTCAGGAAATAGGCATGGAAGAACAGGTTGAGGAGCTTGGCTTCGAGCTTGGCCGCCTTCCCGACGAGACAAGCCGGACGGCGTTTCTAGGCCGTTTTCCTCAACTGGTTCACTCGCAGATTGTCGAACAACTTGCCGATGCGGTCCGTACCGCAGTGCGAGTGGATTTGCAAAGAGCGCTGGCCCTTGCTGAAGCGTCGCTTGCCATCGCCGAAAAACTATCGGATAAGGAAGCGCTGGCCCGCGGTTTACGGGCAAAGGCGAACGCCATGTGGTTCATGGGTGACTGCAGATCGGCGGTTGATTTGTTCCAGAAGGCAGCCGGGCTGTTTGAACAAGCCGGAAAGATGAATGAAGTAGGCCGCACACTCAGCGGTTCCATTCAGTCACTGGCGCTGCTGGGCGAATACGGAAAGGCGTTCGCCGCGGCTGAGCGCGCAAGGGAGATCTTCGGCGGCCTTGGTGAGAGCTGGCGCGTCGCCCGCCTGGAAATCAACGTTGCGAATATTTACCATCGCCAGAACCGCTTCTCCGAGGCGCTGGCGGCGTATGAACGAGCCTATCAATCGCTGCTTCCGCATCGCGATATGGAGGGCGTGGGCGTCGCTCTTCACAATATGGCCGTCTGCCTGATCGCGCTGGACGATTTTCACGGTGCTTTGGAGGCGTATGGGCGCGTGCGCGAATTTTGCGAGCAGGAAAACATGCCGCTACTCGTGGCACAGGCCGATTACAACATTGCTTATCTTTACTACCTGCGAGGGGATTATACAAGGGCGCTGGAGCTTTTACGCACCACGCGCGAGACCTGCCGCAAAAATGGGGACACGTATCACCTGGGCCTGTGTGATTTGGACCAGTCGGAGATCTACCTGGAATTGAGCCTGATTGCGGAAGCGGCGGAGATGGCGCAGAACAGCTCCGATCATTTCCAGCAGTTGGGGATGGGATACGAGTCAGCCCGATCGCTTACTAACCTGGCGATTGCCCTGAGCCTTCAAGGGGATGTCAAGCGAGCCATCGAGCTGTTTGCGCGGGCAAAGAACATCGTAAGTGGCGAGGAGAACCGGGTCTGGCCGCATCTGATCGATCTGTACCGGGCGCTGGTGCTGCTGGATCAGAACGAGTTTGGCGAAGCCCACGCCTTATGTGCGGGGGCGGCGGATTTCTTCCGGTCGGTTCCCATGCCCGGCAAACACGTTCTTTGCCTTCTGCTTTTAACCCGGGTGCATCTGCGGACCAGCGAATTCGATGAAGCCGCCGCTCAATGCGAAAAGGCGCTGCGTGTTCTCGAGGATCTTGATTCGCCCATACTGGCTTACCAGGCTCACTTCTTGCGGGGACAGGTTTACGAGGCGCTTGGTCAGCCACGGCAAGCTTACGATTCTTACCAGGCATCGCGTCGGGCGCTGGAGATGCTGCGAAGCAGTCTCCAGAAGGAAGAACTCAAGATTGGACTGATGCGGAACAGGCTGGAGGTTTATACCCGGCTTATCCAACTCTGTTTAGACCGCGGTTCGGATGGTGCGCCGGCGGAAGAAGCTCTGTCCTACATTGAAGAGGCGAAATCGCGGACCCTCCGGGATTTGATTCTAGGGCACGCGCAGCCTCTGTGGGACAACAGCCAAGCAGACGAAACCGACCGGCAAGTACGCGAGTTGAGGCAGGAGCTGAACTGGTACTACCATCGCATTGACCGCGAGCAGTTCTCGCGAGAGAGAGCGTTGCCGGCCGACGTGGAGCTGCTCAAAGTGCAGGCAAGAACGCGCGAGCATGATTTGCAGCGGCTATTGCTGGATGCTCCCCCTTCCGCCTATGTGGGCTCCGCGCTTCGGAAATCGAGCGCCGCAACACTGGAACAGATTCGGAGCGTGCTCGGCTCCACTGGAGCGCTTCTCGAGTATTTCGCAATCAGAGATCGAGTGTATGCCGCGGTAGTCACAAAGAAATTCATCAAAGTTATTCCTACCGCGATCGCCGCCCCCATTGCGCAGCGCTTGCGCATGCTCCAGTTCCAATTTTCGAAATTTCGTCTGAACCGCGATTATGTGGCCCGGTTCCAGAACGCGCTGATGAAAGCCACACAGTCCCATCTTCGCGGGCTTTATGAAGATGTGTTTGCGCCGCTGGAAGACCTGGTCGAAGGTCACGATCTGGTGATAGTGCCCTATGGGCCGCTTCACGCGGTGCCATTTCATGCGCTGTTTGATGGGCAGCATTTTCTCGTTGAGAGATTTACTATCTGCTATGAACCAAGCGCCAGCATCTTTACTCACTCCCACCGCCAGCCGGAGATTGCCGGCGGCCCATCGCTGATTCTGGGAATTAATGATCCAGGCACGCCGTTCATCAGGGAGGAAGTTCAAGCAGTCGCGGCAGTGGTTCCCTCGCCTCAAGTTCTATTCGGAGCGGAGGCGACCGAGCAGGCCCTTAGAGAGCACGGACGCCGTAGCCGGCTGATACACATCGCGAGCCACGGCTACTTTCGACAAGACAGCCCCATGTTCTCGGCCATTCGGCTTGCGGATTCGTATCTCAACCTGTATGACCTGTATCACATGAATTTTCCGGTGGATTTACTTACTCTAAGCGGCTGCGTCACCGGATTGAATGTCGTGGAAGAGGGCGACGAGCTGCTGGGATTGACGCGCGGTTTACTGTATGCGGGGGCGCGGTCGCTGCTTTTGTCATTGTGGGATGTCGACGATCGAAGCACGGCGGAGTTTATGAAAGAGTTCTATACACGATTGCAGAATCAACCTGGAAAGGCCGCGGCATTGCGGGCCGCCATGCTTAATCTGCGCGAGCGCTATCCTCATCCCTACTATTGGGCACCTTTCAAACTGATCGGCAGAGCGCTGTAGGGCGTCGGATTCATAAGTAACATAGTTGTATTTTTTTGGTTTTGAGTTGCCCTTATACATAGGCAGGAAGCGCGATGAGTCATTTCTCAAGTGAGGACTGGGCCGATATCGTCCGGGGTGTGACGCCGGCTAAAGCGGCGATGCTGCGAAGTCATCTGGATCAGGGCTGCCAGGAATGCCACGAATCGCTGGAGACATGGCGGATAGTGTCGGCATGCTTCGCGCGAGAGGCGGCGTATTCCCCTCCCGAGGCCACCGTCAGAATCGTCAAGGCTGCTTTCAACTCCGGAACGCGATGGGCATGGCTTGCTCAAATTGCGCAAACAGCCCGGCTGGTGTTCGACAGCTTCCAGGAACCGACGCCGGCAATGGTACGAGCTTCCGGCCGGCCGAGCCGTCAATTGGTGCATGAGGCCGAGCCGTTCGTAATCGACTTGCGGCTACAGTCTGATCCCGTCCGGAAGCGTGTCTCGCTGATTGGCCAAATCCTCAATTCCGCGAATCCTGAAAACGCTATCAACAGAGTGGACGTGGTGCTTTTGAGCGGCGAAGATGTGCTAATGAAAACGTCCGCCAATGCCGCAGGAGAATTTGACCTGGAATTCAGCCGGGAGGGAGACCTGCGGCTTTTCATAAACATTCGCGGGCAGCGTGCCATCGGCATTGTTCTCCCGGACGTGGAGAGTTAGAGAAAGCGAATGTTGTGAAATGAAGGAACTGGGCAGGCGCGCTGAGCAGAGCACCCGGTTTTCTTCTGAATCGCATTTCGATTGCCTTCTCAGACAGGCTTTGACCTCACTGTACGAGCGCAGAACCGAACTGGACCACCTTATTCGCTATCTGGATGCGGTACAACGCGAGGCGAAAGCGGGAAATCCGAACCGGTTATTGACGGGCCGCCAGCGGGCAACGAAACGGTAATAGAAGACCTCTTGCAACTTCTCTTGATGTCAAGCATCTCAATATCAAGGTAGATTGGTAAAACCGAACCAAACCAGACCAAAACAGACCGGACCGGATACCAGCGGGGTCCACCTTTGGCTGATCTTGTGGAAGGCTGCGAGAGCACTCGAAAAGCACTCCAGCTTGAGCATTGAAGCGGCCGGTATGTGCCGGAGCGATTTCGGCGTGCTGGAAGCTCTTCTTCACAAGGGCCCAATGCCGGTTAGCACGCTGGGAGCAAAGGTTCTGCTCACCAGCGGCTCCATCACGACCGCGGTTGACCGTCTGGAGCGCCGCGGCCTTGTCCAGCGGGGCGGCGATGCAACGGACCGTCGCGCCCGCATTGTTCATCTGACTACCGGGGGCCGGAAGCTAATTCGCAAGCTCTTCGCGGAGCACGAAAAGGCGATGGAAAAGGCGGTGTCCGCGCTGGAGCCGGAGGATCGCGCGATTCTCACCAGGCTGCTGCGCAAACTGGGGCGGAGCGCGGAGGAGATGTTTGAGGAGCGTCGAGCGGAAGAAGCGCATCGACGCCGGGAAATCGAAGGGAGATGAAATGCCAGAAGTTAAAGAAGTTTTGGGAGTATTCGGGCCTGGTTCAACACACTGGGTCGGCGACGGATTTCCCGTTCGCAATATGTTCCCGTCGAATGGCATCGAAGCGGAAATCGATCCGTTTCTGATGCTGGATTATGCGGGGCCGAAGGAATTCAAGCCGTCAAATCAGCCGCGAGGAGTGGACGAGCATCCGCATCGCGGCTTCGAAACTGTGACTATCGCCTATCAGGGCGCGGTGGACCATCGGGACTCGGCCGGAAACTCGGGCACCATCCGGCCCGGCGACGTGCAATGGATGACCGCAGCATCGGGCGTAGTGCATGAAGAGAAGCACGAACGTGAGTTCACCCAGAAGGGCGGCACGTTCGAAATGATCCAGCTTTGGGTGAACTTACCTAAGGCCGTGAAAATGTCTCAACCGCGATATCAGGGACTAAGGAGCGACCAAATCCCACACGCAGACCTGGGTTCCGGCTCGTACGCAAGAATCATAGCCGGAGAATTGAATGGCGTGAAGGGACCGGCCAAAACCTTTACCCCGGTAAATCTTTTCGACGTCCGATTGAAGGCGGGCAGCCGGGTCGAACTGGTCTTGCCAGCGGGCCAGAACGCAGGCCTCTTTCTGTTGAAAGGCGACGTATTGGTGAATTCGTCAAAGGCGTTAAACGGAGAAGCTCAAATTGCGCTGCTCAGCACGGCAGGACAGGCGCTGGTGATGGAAGCGAACAAGGATTCCACTCTCCTGGCACTGAGCGGGGAACCGATTGACGAGCCAGTAGCCAGTTACGGGCCGTTCGTAATGAACGCGCAGGACGAGTTGAGGCAGGCAGTTGCCGATTACAATTCCGGCAAGATGGGCCACTTGCACTGATTAATCTAGACGACCACTCCTTCACAGTCGCGGTTCGGTGCAAAGGTTCGGCAGCACTGAACCGCACGCGTGAGCAAGCGGCTTCTAACTCGCTCTCATCCATGCGCGCGCTTTTTCTGTGCGAGCTTTCTCTGATCAAACAACGGAAATTGACATTGAGTGACGAGCCATTCGCGTGCCGCCTCGGGCGTGAGGGGGCTGCCCACGAAGAAATGCCCTTGCAGATAATCGGCACCCATCGAGAGCATGGTTTCAGCTTGAGCTAACGTCTCAACTCCTTCCGCGATCGCTTTAAACCCAAGCGCCTGGGCAGTGGTTAGAATTGCCTTCACGATGGGACGCGAATCAGCATTGACGGCTTCGATGAACGATCTGTCAATTTTGATGCTGTCAATGGGCAAGTTTTGGAGATAAGACAGGCAGGAGAATCCAGTACCGAAGTCATCGAGCGAGACGCGTATACCGGATCTGCGCAATTCGGCCAACACAAACTTTGTGGCGGTGTGATCGCTGACGAAAATGCTCTCTGTGAGTTCGAGCTGCAAACGATTGGCGGAAAGGCCGGTTTCGGCAAGAATAGTGAACACGTCGGAAACAAAACTTCCGGAAAGGATCTGGACGGCGGATACGTTCACTGAAACGATTCGTGGAACGGCGCCGGACCAGGTCACCGCTTCGCGGCAGGCTTCACGCAGAACCCAGCGGCCTATCGCGACAATATCGCCAGTACGCTCGGCGAGCGGAATAAAGTCACTGGGCGCGATTGCTCCGCGCACTGGGTGATTCCAACGCAGCAAGGCCTCCATGCCTTGGCAGCTTCCATCGGAGGCGGAGACGATCGGTTCAAAAACTAGAGAGAAGCCTTTGGTTGGAATTGCATCGTGAAGGGCGTGCTCCAGGAGATGCCGTTCGATGAGCTTGCGGCTAAGAGCAGGATCGAACAGTCGTACTTTCGAGCGTTTTTCTTCCTTCCCGGCGTACATGGCAACGTCAGCCGCCCGAATAAGCTCGTCGTAATCCCGGCCGTGCTCCGGAAACAGCGCCACGCCGACGGTGGCGTCCAGATTCACTGTTTCGAGGTCGACCTGGATGGGCTCGCAAAGAGCGCTACGCAAGGCGGTGCCAAGATGCAGAGCGGCAGCGCCATTTTCCAGGGCGGGCATGACTACCACGAATTCATCACCGCCCCATCGCGATAGGTGGAGGCCGGGCGAGAGACCGTGGGCAAGGCGCTGCGCTGCGATTTGAAGAACGCGGTCGCCGGCATAGTGCCCCATCACATCGTTTACTTCTTTAAATTTGTCGAGATCGATAAAGAGTACGGCGAGAGTGTAAATGCCCTGCCCGGCACCGGCCAGCTTCGCTTTAAGATGCTCGACGAGCTTGGCGCGATTGCAGAGACCGGTGAGCTGGTCAGTGGACGCCAGGTGGGCGAGTTCCTTCGCATAGCGTTCCTTCTCACCGACCTCGCGCTGGAGGTCCGAGGTGCGGAGCTTTATACGGAATTCCAGAGATTGGTTCACTTCACGAAGCGCGGCTTGCGCCTCTTTCAGCCCGGTATTAGCGGCTTCCGTGCGCTCTTGCTCGCAGGTTACTGCAACAACCAAGGCCTCGTTTGCGCGGCTTAACCGAATTGCGGACATGGTGGCTCGATGGGCCAAACGCGAGGAAATGGCCATGACTACGAAAAAAACACAGCCGAGAGCGCCCAGAATCCTGCTTTCGAAATTGTTCGAGAAGAGAAAAAACAGGGTTGCGGGCCATATGAGAGCTGAGCAGAACAGCCATGCAAGCGTTTGTGAGGGCGCCAGCACCGTGGCACTGCCGCCTGCCATGCCGCACAGGATGACTGCGGCGGCTGCTCGTCCGGTCTGATTCAGGCTGGAAAAGAAACTCAGCGGAAAGATCGCCCATAACATCGCGGCCGACAAGACGCCCACTCCGAAGCGGCGAATATCCCGATAGGCGCACCTGGGGAGCCTCCGCCTATGCCAGCAGACCACGTCGAGGATACGCAGGGCCAGAACGGCTATCATCAAACCCCACCACATCCATAAAGCACGCAGCCCAGCCTGTCTGGACGAAATGAGAAGGAGAAAAGTACAGGCTACAACGGAGACACCAATGCTTCCGCTTGCGTGCCGGTAAAGCAGCTCAGCGGCGTCGTTCGCAGTGAAGTCTCTCCCGATGGCGGCCTTCAAACCGTGTTCACTAGTTCGGTTTTATGGTCAGAATATCTTTCGCTTCGCAACGAAAGGTCTAGGATAAATAATCTTTTCTGAATATGTCCGTGCAAATTCTAGCGAAATCCCTTTTCGCGTAGCTCGATTTATACTCCTTTCGGTGAAGCAAAGCAAGCGTTAATCGCTGTTTCAATCCATGAGGAGGCATCAGGCCATGGCTCACTACTCCGACTCCGCGAAGCGCGCATCCAACAGATCCAATTCGTGCTCCAGTGTGCGAAGCACTTCATCATGGATCTTATTTTCATCGCGCAGCCGGAGTGCGGTGGAGCGCTCTACATCCCGCAGTTGCTGTGCGAGCACTCGCTGCTGTTCCAGATCATGCACCGGCCGCTCCTGCTCACCGGATCGGTCCTGCTGTACAAGGGCGAGCCGGCGGCGATAATACCCTGCCAACTGCTGGTACATTTCGGGCTGTTCTTTATCGCTCTGTTTTCGAAGCTGCTGGAGGGTTTCGAGAGCTGCTGAAATCATCTGCCTGCGCGCCCATACTTCTTCGCGGCGGCTGGCAGCGTGGGCCCCAGCTAACCCCAATTTTCGGATCAACGCAGGCATACTGAGCCCCTGGAGGACAAGGGTTGCAAAGATCACGCAGAAAGTCAGGAAGATGATCCAGTTCCGTTCTGGGAATGGAGCACCATTATGCAGCGCCACCGGTATGGACAAAGCCGCGGCGAGCGCCAGAACGCCGCGCATTCCGGCCCATCCTACGATAAAGACCGACTTGGGCGATATTGCGTCTACCTCCTTGCGAAGCAGCTTGCATTGGATGGTTCTGGAGATCCATGCTCCCGGGTATACCCACAGCAGGCGGAGCAAAATGACGATCCCACTAAATAACGCCCCGTCAAGTATCAATTGCCCGACGCCGTACCCTCTGATTCCGGCCAGAATAGCTGGGAGTTGCAGGCCCAGAACCAGAAATACAAGCCCGTTCAAAATGAAATCGAGCGTCCGCCAGAAGGCAGAGGATTCAATCCGCGCATGGAGCGAATAAAAGCCCGAGCTTCGGCGGCCCAGGTAAATGCCGCAAGCGAGAGTAGCCAATACACCCGAACACTGCAGCGCTTCCGCGCCCAGATAAGCGACGTAAGGCGTGATCAGGCTGATTGTGATTTCAATCGGCGCATCGTCAATACGCTTCTGAATGAAGTGGACAATGACGCCCGAAATAAGCCCGATGATCACGGCCATTACAATGAGGTAAAAAAGGGTTCCGATTCCCCCCAGCAGCGAAGGCGTCACTCCGGTCACGACCATCGCCAGCGTGAATTTCAACGCGACCAGGCCGCTTCCATCATTGACCAGGCTTTCCGCCTCGAGCAGATCGGTAATGCGCCGCGGTAGGCCCAGGCGTTTGGCGGTCGCCGTGGCGGCAATGGCATCGGTTGTGGCAACTACAGCGCCCAGCACCAAGCCTAATTTCCAATCGAAGCCCGGAAGAATGAGCCGCGTGGTTGCGGCGACTCCGTAAATGGTGAAGCCAACCAGCCCGAAGGCCAGCATTAAAATGCTGACCAGGTTGCTCCGGAAATCGCGCCAGGACGTGTGCGATGCCGCTGAGAACAGAAGCGGGGGAAGAATAACCAGAAAAACTATGTTCGGATCGAGAGAGACACGCGGGACATGCGGAAGGAGGCTAAGACACAAACCGCCCAGCACGACCACAATCGGATAGGCTATGTGGAGCCGCTTCGCTACCAGCGCCAGTGCGGCAACCAAGATGAGCAGCAGCAGCAGAATCAGCTCGACGTGAGTAAGTCCGCTCGATTGCATACCCCACCGGCTCAGACTCAAGATAGCGCAATAGCCACGCTGGGCTTAAACGAGCTATTCTGCTGAGTTAGATGGAAAAGCCGCCCCTCAATTTTTGGCAGATCTGGAACATGAGCTTCGGGTTCCTGGGCATCCAGTTCGGGTGGACCCTCCAGATGAACAATATGAGCGCGATCTATGAGTATCTGGGCGCGAGGCCGGGGCAGCTTCCAATTCTCTGGCTGGCGGCGCCGCTGACCGGCTTGATCGTGCAGCCCATCATCGGGCACTGGAGCGATAACACCTGGGGGCCGCTTGGCCGGCGAAGGCCGTTTTTTCTGGCAGGCGCTCTGCTGAGTTCTTTTGCGTTGTTGCTGATGCCACTCAGTGGGGCACTGTGGATGGCCGCTGGCCTGCTTTGGATTCTGGATGCTTCGATCAATATCAGCATGGAACCGTTCCGCGCGTTTGTAGCAGATATGCTGCCCGATGAACAGCGTGCGCGCGGATTCACGATGCAGAGCTTCTTTATCGGCGTGGGCAGCGTGGCCGCATCATACCTGCCGCTCTTGTTGAGCCGCGCAATACCGGCAACAGGATCTGCAAGTGGCCGGGCGATTCCGGATATCGTGCGTGTTTGCTTCTGGACCGGCGCGATAGCTTTTCTGGGAGCAGTACTGTTCACGATTTTAACCACGAAAGAGTATCCGCCCAGCGCTCAGGAGCGCGAACGCTTGCGGCACGCCAAACGCTTCGATTTCGGTGAGATTCTTCACTCCATGAAAAACATGCCGAAGACCATGCGGCAACTCGCGGTGGTGCAATTCCTAACCTGGCTCGGCCTCTTTTGCATGTTTCTGTATTTCGCCGTCGCAGTGGCGCACAATGTTTTCGGCGCGAGTTCGACCGCAGACCCGGCGTACACGCGCGGCGTCATCTGGGCGGGCTACTGCTCCGGCGTTTACAATGCCGTGTGCTTCCTGATCGCGCCGCTGCTGCCGAGCGTGGTTAATAGGTTAGGCAAGCGCGGAACCCACGCGGTCTGTTTGCTGGCCGGAGCTCTCGGGTTGCTTTCCATTGCGCTGATTCATGACAAGTGGCTGTTATTTTTTCCAATGCTTGGGATAGGGATCGCGTGGGCCAGCATTCTATCGATGCCATACTCCATCCTTGCAGCGGCAATCCCCTCGAACAAAATGGGGGTCTACATGGGAATATTTAACTTCTTCATTGTGATTCCCGAGATTCTCTCCTCGCTTGTATTCGGTTGGATTATGGCGAATCTGCTGGGCAATGATCGGATGAAAGCACTCATCGTGGGAGGTATTTGTTTCATTGCCGCCGCCGTCCTCACCCAACGTATACAGGAAATGGCGGTCCGGGACGAATCCCTCGCCCCTGTTGCGGCTGCGCAGCCGGGAGCGGCGTGAGAGCCAGGAGCCGGCGCGTATGCCTGCGTATCATATACGTATCAACCGGAACGAATATCTACAGGTCAGGAGCTTTCAGCAGTCTCCGCTTTCCGGCCGGCTTATAGGCAATCACTTCGCATGAGAACGCTGCAAACTGTTGAGATTTCAAAATCATACAATGGCCGCCGGGTAGTCGACAATGTCACGGTGCGAGTGGAGCAGGGCGAAGTGGTGGGCCTTCTGGGTCCGAACGGGGCAGGCAAAACCACGTCCTTTTACATCATTGTCGGCCTGATCAGCCCTGAATCGGGTGAGGTATTGCTCGATGAGAAATCGATCACATCCCTTCCGATGTACCAGCGCGCGCGCTGCGGTGTGAGCTATCTTCCGCAGGAGCCTTCGGTCTTCCGGAAACTCAGCGTGGAAGACAACCTGATGGCTATTCTGCAGACCTTGCCGCTGAGCGGACGCCAGCGCCGCGAACGCATGAACGCGCTGATTGAGGATCTGGGCCTGGAAACCGTACGGCACAGTAAAGGGTACATGCTTTCGGGTGGCGAGCGGCGGCGGGTTGAGATTGCCCGTTCCCTGGTGCTGCAACCAGACTTCATTTTGCTCGACGAGCCGTTTTCGGGCATCGATCCCATTCAGGTGCTGGAACTGCAGCGGATTATCGGCGATTTGAAGGGCAAAGGCATCGGCATTCTGGTAACCGATCACAACGTCCGGGAAACGCTGGCCGTAACAGACCGCGCCTACATCATCAGCAGTGGCCGTATCTTCCGCGCTGGTTCGCCGGAATCGCTGGGGAACGATCCCGAAGTGCGCCGTATTTATTTGGGGGAGAACTTCTACTTCCCTCCCGTGCTGGCGGGCTAAGATCCGGACGAATTGGCAAAACCGGCAGTTCAATGCGCTGAAAGGTCCGATTTTTCCTGAGGGAGCAAACGGCCTCCCCGGTGCTAAACTGAAATCCAAATGAGTTCGCTTTCGCAACGGCTACACCTTGGCGTTCAGCAAAAGCAAATACTCACACCCGGCCTTGTCCAGATGGTTACGGTGCTTCAGCTCAGCCGTCTTGAGCTGAAGGACATGATTCTGAACGAAATCGCCGAGAATCCGGTCCTGGAAGAAGCGGCGGAAGCGGCCGAAGAGTTGACGCCGGCCGAAGTACAATCGCTGCTCGAGCGGGAACGTCAATCCGATCCGGCCGACCAGGCGATTCTCGACAAGGTGGAAGGCGCCGATACGCCCCAGACATTCGAATCATCCGCCGACGGTGAATTCGCACTGGACGGCGCTGCCGGAGAGTCACTTGTTGATGGCGCAATCGCAACGGCAGTGGCAGAGGAGCCTGTTAAGTCTGAAACCGATCCGTTCGACGAGATCGATTTTGGCAGCTTCTTCGATGAGTATCTGGATCCTGGCTTCAAAAGCCCGGCTTCGGAATCGGTCGAGAAGCCCTCATTTGAGACATTTCTCTCGTCCCCGGTCACGCTCAGCGATTATTTGCAGAGCCAGCTTAGCGTAATGGTCCTTTCCGAGAATGTTCGCGAGGCCGCCAACAGCATCATTGGCAATGTGGAGGAGAGCGGGTATCTCACTACGCCGCTCGAAGAAATCGCCCTGGCTGAGGGTCTGGATCTCGAGGACGTGCAGGCGGGCCTGCAGGCGGTTCAGTCTCTGGACCCGACCGGCGTGGGAGCACGCAATCTGCAGGAGTGCCTTCTGCTGCAATTGGAAGCGCGCGGTTCGCGGGATTCAGTGGCTTGGAAGATTATTCATGATCATCTGAAGCTGCTGGAGACGCGGCAGTTGTCGCAATTGGTGAAGGCCCTTGGACGGCCTCTCGAACATATTCAAATTGCGGTCAGTGTTATCCGGCACTTGGATCCCGCTCCCGGGCTGCGCTATTCCAGCAGCGGCGCCCGCCAGGTGGAGCCGGATGTCTATATCGAAAAAGACGGCGATGAGTACGTCATTAGCTTGAATGACGATGAAATTCCGCAGCTGCGGCTGAACGGCGAGTACAAGCGGATGATCGACCGCGAGCAGGAGCCCAACCGGGACATTCGGAATTACGTGAAAGAACGCTATGCGTCGGCCCTGCAATTGATCAAGAATATCGAGCAGCGCAAACAAACTATTTTGCGTGTTTGCCACTCGATAATCCGGCGGCAACTGGAATTTCTGGAATTTGGAATCGACCATCTCAAGCCCATGATGATCAAGGAGGTGGCGGAAGAAATTGGCGTGCATCCTTCTACCGTGAGCCGGGCAGTGGCGAACAAGTACGCTCATACGCCGCAGGGCGTATACGAACTGCGCTACTTCTTCTCAGAAGCGGTGCAAGGGCCCTCTGGCAGCGCCACACCGCTGCTAATCGTGAAAAGGCGCGTGAAAAGAATGATTGAAGATGAGAACACCACTCACCCGCTTACCGATGAGCAAATCACGGCTCGTCTGCAGGCGGAAGGGATTCAAGTGACCCGGCGCACCGTTGCGAAGTACCGGGAGGATATGAAGATACCTTCAACCCATCAGCGCCGTGTTCGTGCCTGAAAGAAGCCCGTTAGATATGATTCCGCGAGCCGCGGAAATTCCGGGGCCCGCTCCCGAGGGGAAGATGAGACTGATTGTTTCTGGAAAAACCAAAGATTTCACCCCTGAACTGGAGGAGAAATTCACCTCCAAAATAGCCAAACTGGGTAAGTTTATTGAGCAGCGCGGAGAACGCGAAGCTCACGTTTCCCATCAGATTGAGCGCCATCTGCATAAAGTGCAGGTGATCATCAATTTCTACGATCACGCGCTGGTGGGCGAAGGCGCGGATGCCGATCTGGATACCGCCTTATGCCAGGCCATCGAGAAAGTGGAGAAACAGGTGGTCAGTTTGCGCAGCCGCTGGCGCGATACTCATCGCGATGCCAAGATGGTGCGTGAAACGAAAGAAGGCGGGAACGGCGGTTCTGCCGTCCCGGCGGAGAGTGAACCGGCGCAGGGTGCCAAAGCGCGCGTAAACGGCCGCACCGCGAAACCGAAAATTTTTCGGGTTAATTACGAAGAAGACCGCAAGCCCATGTCGCTCGAGGAGGCCATGCTGGAGATGGAAAACGAACAGGACTACGTCGTTTTCCGCGATGCCGATCGCGACTGTCTCTCGGTTCTGGTCCGCCGCACGGATGGCAATTACGACCTGATCGAATCGTAGCTAGCCGTGAACCGTGGTTCACAACCGGGCAAAGCATGCTTCGCCCCTACGCAGATGGTCATCATCTGAATGCCGAAGTCAAAACTAGACGTTGTCACTTTGCCAGGCAAGGAGCCGCCGCTAGCTGCCGACCTGGTTATCATCACCGGAATCAGTGGTTCCGGCAAGCTGACCGCCCTGAAAGCCTTCGAAGACTTGGGCTACTATGCGGTGGATAACCTTCCTATTGCACTGCTTCCGAAGTTTGCCGACCTGACCTACGAATCGAAAAAGCGCGCAGCGGTCGCGATCGACATCCGCGAGGGCGAGGCGCTGAAGCAGTTTCCGAAAACCTATGAAGAGCTGAAAAAACGGCTTCTGTCTACGCTGGTTTTCCTCGACGCCGATGACGACGTGCTGAGGCGGAGGTTCAGCGAGACCAGGCGCCCGCATCCTTTAGGCGTAGAAGCCACTGTTCTGGCCAGCATTGGCGACGAGCGGCGGCAGCTTGCGCCGATTCAGGCGCTGGCTGATCTACGTATCGATACCAGCAAACTGAACGTTCACGAGCTGCGGGCGATTATCTCCGGCAAATTCCTCGGTCAGAAAGACGCCAACAAGATCGTTATTTATGTGAATAGCTTCGGCTTCCGGCACGGCGTGCCCGCCGATAGCGATCTGGTCTTCGATGTCCGGTTTCTGCCGAATCCGAATTACATCCCGGAGTTCAAGCACTTGACCGGGCGGCATCCGAGCGTTGCGCGCTACATCCGGTCATTCCCGCAGACCACTGAGTTCATCAACCGCATCTCAGACCTTCTGATCTATCTCTTGCCGCACTACATCCGCGAAGGGAAGAGCTACCTTACAATCTCATTCGGCTGCACAGGCGGCCATCACCGGTCGGTCTTTATTGCAAACGAGATTCACAAGAAACTCAAAAAGGCGGGCTTCAGTGTGCGGGAGAGCCACCGTGACGTGAGCCGCTGAGGGCCGCCTTCGCCGCTGTAATAGCGTGGGAGGCCGGCCGCGCTTCGGTGCGCTGGGCCAGCAGTTCGTAATTGGAGTAAATCTCCTCCTGCCGGCCATACCGAAATTTATCCGTCCAAAGCCCTTACTCGGTACCGTCTATTCCCTCTCCCCGGTTGCTGCGTTTGCGCAAACGGGATCCAGCGCACCGTTTCTATCTGGCCGGGAAGGAAAACATTCCGAAATCCTATGGCGATCGAAAGGTGTATTTTTCGCCTGACGAGCACAGCGTAATCCCGTTGTGGCCCAAGCAAGACGCGACAGGATCAAAGCCCGTGAAGTGTCCTGAAACGGCGTTGAGCGGTTGTTCTTCCAGTATCAAGCCCTAGGAAAGCATTTTTCAGTTGAGTCTTACTTAAGTTTTACGCGCACGTCCCCATGTGCCTGGATCTCTCCGGTATCGGCGTTGTAATCCGCTTCGTCCGCTTGTACTCTTATGGCGTCGTTTTCAATTGTCACCTGCCCCTTCAGGTGCACCACCGCTCCGTCTCTGTCCTGGCCCAGTGATGTCAGACGCAAGTCGCCGTGTTGGCTGGATGTTTGTGCGGTGGCCAAAACAGCAACGCATGTTATTAGAAGTAGGCGCTTCATTTCACAAGTACCTTAGGGCCTATTCTACATCCACCCAGCTCCGCAGGTGCAGCGGTATCCGGTTGCCGCCAGCCCAATAGCCACGAAATATGCGGCAGCGCTAATCAAATGAGACTCACAAGAAACTCAAAAAGGCGGGCTTCAGTGTGCGGGAGAGCCACCGTGACGTGAGCCGCTGAGGGCCGCCTTCGCCGCTGTGATGGTGTGCGAGGCCGGACGCGCTTCGTTCCGCTGGGTAAGCAGTTCGTAATTGGAGTAAATCTCCTCCTGGCGCGAGCGCATGCCGTAAACTCCGAAGATACTCGCATTAACAGACTCAGCAAAACGCTTTGGCAGCCAAACACCGCCAACCGGCGACTGCTCCAGTTCAAACCTTGTTCCGGGCTTCACCTGGGCGATAAAGAAGCCGAACTGTACCGGCTTAGTGACCTCGGCCTGCACCTTTACCCAGTGATACTCGGCCCTATCGATCCAAAGATGGCCTTTCATGCCGAGCAGTACGCGCGCTTTCGCGACCGGCGGCCGATAGTCCGGGTTAGGAATTGCGTCCAGTAAATAGCAATCCACACCTCCGATTTGCTCTTCGCGGTTCAGTTTGAAATTGAACGCGTTAACCATCTGCTGCATCAGCAAGTGTTCTTCGGAGCGGTCGGTTTGGTACTTGGAGAGCCGGCTCTGGCGCTGATCTGGCGATTCGTTCTGACGCGCTTGTATCTCGCGGTTGAGCTTGTCCCGCTCTTGTTGCGCCTGAACTTGGGTTAGCGGCTCATTATCCGTTCCGACCAGCCGCGAGTAAGGCGAGCCCTCGATCATGGTGACCTGGTAAGTCTTCGATACGGTGGCTTTCGCCTGGCCGTCGGAGTCGATTTTGGTCCTCGTATCGCGTTCCTGGTGAGCGTACAGCGGTTGGGCTTTCCAATCTGCGCTATTGGCCGCAACTGATTTTCGAACAATGGCGGCAACGTCCGGAGCTGGTTCATCCTTAGCGGCTTGCAAAGAAACGCCAGATGTGGCGACTACAAGCAAAGCCGCATAGAACTTCCAGTCGTTCGGCCGCGTCACTTTGTTTCCTTTCGATCGCCTTATTGGAGCAATGATGCTACCAAAGTCTTACCGGCGCAGGTCCAGCTACTTACGTCTTAGCACGTAATCTATTAGACGCGAAAAGGGACTGGTACTAGGCTGAATCTACCGAGGCAGTACTACAATTGTTGCCGGTGGCGCGGGGAAAGGCATCCGGATCACGCTCGTCTGGCGGTCCGTCCACGCATTCCAGATCTTTTTCAATCGCGATTTTCAGGACGGAACCGTTTGCGGGCAGGTCAAAATATAGCCCGAGCCCATCACTACCGGCCCATTGCTTCAGTTCCGAAGGGGGCGCCGAGACCCGAATAACTCCGTCGCGAAAAGAAGCTTCAGGCCCGAATTGCGCGTTGGCGTCCAGGATGTAGGCGAAAGTACCAGAGCCCGGAAACCCGACACGTTCCTCCAGAGCAGAACCGGAAGCGATTGTTTCCACCTCGCGCCGGTTCAGGCGTAACCGAACGCTGTTATTCCGAAACCGGAGCTTCATCTACTCCGAGTGTATCCGCCACTCGCCCGAATAGATATTGAATCGCGCCTCTCGGACGAAGCCGATCAGCGTAATGCCGTGTTCGCGGGCGGTTTCGATCGCCAGACTCGAAGGGCCGCCAACGGTCGCGAGCATCGGTGCGCCAGCCATGGCAGTTTTTTGGACCAGCTCAAAGCTGCTACGGCTGCTCATAAATACAATGTGCCCGGTCAGCGAAGTGCGCCCATTCAGCAGGGACCACCCGATCAGCTTATCGAGCGCGTTATGACGTCCGATGTCTTCAAAGGCGGCGACTACATGGCCCTCAGGATTGATAAGAGCAGCGGCGTGCAAGCCGCCGGTCTGTGAGAAGCCAGTCTGCCGATCGCGAAGCAGCGCCGGAAGATGTTCAATCAGTTTCGTCGAAATTACAAGATGGTCATTTAGTCGCGGCGGAAGCTGCTGCGAAAGCGATTCGCGGCTGCGCTTGCCGCAAATCCCGCAGCTCGAATTCATGATGCCGTTCCGCGCTGCACGCCAGCCGTCGAAATCGACGCCTTGCGCTAGTTCAGCGAGGAATTCATTCGAAGGTTCCCCACCTAGAGGGCGAATCTCCGTGACCTCTTCGCAGTGGCGGATGACACCTTCGGAAAACAGAAGCCCTGCGACCAATTCACGGTCATGTCCGGGCGTGCGCATCGTAACGGCAAAGCTTTCGGCGAGATGCGCTTCTTTAAACCAGTAACGGACCCGAATCTCCAGCGGTTCTTCCGCTGCGACCGTATCGCTGACGCGCTGCGACTCCGCCCCAGAAATCCGCTTCACGCTGAAATGCCGGACCAGGGACTCCTTCATGGTTTCCATTTAGAGCGTCTCCCGGAATAACGCCACCTCAGACAGCGCCGGACAGACCGGAGCCTCGGTTATCCGGACCCGTACCCGCTTTGTCGTTACGGGATTCTGCACGCGAAGAATCCGGCACATGCCTATGCTGGTCCCTTGCCCGAAAGCCGACCATTCATTGTCTTTCCAGATCTCCACCGCGAACTCGGAGATGCGCTGGCCCAGGCCGATATTCTCCCGCAGCCGCACTAAGTCAAATGTTGCCGGAGTTGCAAGTTCGAGAGTTACGCTTGGAGTTGTAACAGAATCATCTGTCGCCCAGTAAGTGAACCGGTCGCCATCAAGCAGATTTTTTGCCCCATAAGCCTGGTCGTTATTGCGCACGTTCGATGCGCTTACCTTTGCTCCATGTGCAAGATTCGATCCGAATGTGGAACGAATGGCTTGCCCGAATCGCCGCAGCGAGGCGGCATCCGTATCGTAGATCAGGCCGCGCCGGTCCGGTGGGACATTCAGCAGGAAACTCGCGCCGCGCCCAACCGACTCATAGTAAAGATCCAACAGTTCGCGAGGCGTCTTAACTTTGGTATTTTCGCTCGCGTGCCAGAACCAGCCGGGACGTATGGATACATCGCATTCAGCCGGCATCCAATATTTGCCGTTCCGTGTGCCCGAGGTGTTTTCCGCTTCAACCACGTCACCCGGAGCACCCGGCCCGCCATTCGGTGAACGCGGCGTGTAAGTCGCCCAGCATGTCTCGCCGGCGATCCCCTTTTCATTTCCCACCCAGCGGACATCGGGGCCAACATCGCTAAAAATTGCGGCGTTAGGCTGTAGTTCGCGCTCCATTTTCCAGGTATTCGGCCAATCATAGTAGTGAAGCTTGTCTATGGTGCGCGTTTCGTTCGCGCCGCCATAATACCCGCTTCCGCCGTTTGCGCCATCGTGCCAGATCTCAAATATCGGACCGTAGCCAGTAAGTAGTTCGCGTAATTGCTGCCGATAGATCTGAATGTACTGCGGTGTTCCATAGGACGCTTGATTGCGATCCCAGGGTGAAACATAGATCCCGAACTTGAGTCCCTGTCGCCCCGCGGCTTCCGAAATTTCCCTCACAATGTCGCCGTTTCCGTTCTTATATGGGCTGTGCTTAATGGAGTGGTCGGTTGTCTTGGTAGGCCACAGGCAGAAGCCGTCGTGGTGCTTACAGGTAAGAATGACGCCTTTACTCCCGGCCGCCTTCAGGTCTTCGATAATTGCGCCCGCGTCAAACGCGGTCGGATTGAAAATCGCCGGATCTTCATTACCGTACCCCCACTCTTTATCGGTGAACGTATTCACGGTGAAATGGAGAAAATTGTAGAACTCGAGTTCGCTCCAGCGAATCTGCCGGTCGGACGGCAAGGCTCCGTAGGCCGCAGGCGGCGATTGAAGGGCAAACAGTGAAGAACCCGCCGCTAGCGCAACCGGCGAAGCAAGAAGGAAGGACCGCCTGGTGGTCTGTTGCAATGCAGGCGTAAGCATTCGGAACTCGATTTACCGCACAATCCGCGCCGACCTAATGTAATCGAGCTTGGGAAAATGCTGCTCTAAATAGGAGTTGCCCGTCTCCTCAATTTGGGCTTGGCTCGGACCCGCTCCACTCGGCGCGCCTTCACCATAGCCGCTGTAGAATTTCGTCACGTTATCCATTCCCTGGATAACTTCACCGAACGGGGTGAAGCCTTGCGGATCAAGCGCCGCGCTGTTATCGCCCAGGTTGATAAACACCTGCGTAGTGCGTGAATCGGGCTCGCCGGTTTTCGCAAACACGATGGTGCCAATCTTGTTCGATACTTTGGGCGGATCGTCTTTAATCGCCTCGCTCCACTCCTTGTTCACGCGCGGGTTGCCATTGATGCCCCACTGCATGACGAATCCCGGCAACGCGCGGAAGATGGCGTTGTCATTGTAAAAGCCCGCTTTGGTGAGCTGGTAGAAGTGATCGGCGCCGATTGGCGACCAGTCGCGATGCACCAGGATAACCACGTCTCCTTTGGTCGTCTGGAACTGCACTTTGTACTGCGCGGGCCCGGCTTCCACTTGGGCGCCTTTCTTGCCGCCACACGACAGTGACACCCCAGCGAGGGCGGCTGCAAGCGCGAGCGATCGTATTCGAGTCCGGCTCACTTTGCGTCTCTCCAGTTAGGTCCAGTGCCCACCTCGACGACGAGTGGCACGGAAAGTTTATACACGTCTTCCATTTCTGTTTTCACTACTTGTCTCAATTGATCTTTCTCTTCGGGTGGCGTTTCGAACACCAGTTCGTCATGTACTTGCAGTAGCATGCGCGATTGCATTCTCCGCTGCTGGAGCAAACTCGCGATGCGAATCATCGCCAGCTTGATAAGGTCGGCCGCGGTCCCCTGCAAAGGCGTGTTGACTGCTATCCGTTCGGCGAACGAGCGTGCGGCGGGATTGCGGCTCTGCATGTCGGGAATCGGACGGCGGCGGCCTAGCAGCGTCTTGGCGACACCGGTCTGACGAACCTCAGCGATAGTGCGGTCAATGAACTCGCGCACACCGGCGTATCGTTCGAAATAGCGGCGAATATAAATCTCGGCTTCTTTGCGGTCGATGCAGAGCGTTTGAGCCAGTCCAAAGGGCGTCTGGCCGTACACGATTCCGAAATTCACGGCCTTGGCGGAGCGGCGCATCTCCGGGGTCACCATATCAGGATGAACTTTGAAAACTTCCGCGGCCGTCCGGGTATGAATGTCTTCGTGCCTGCTGAAGGAATCCACCAGCACTGGGTCGCCCGACATCTGCGCCAGCAGCCGCAGCTCGATTTGTGAATAGTCGGCAACCAGCAGCTCGCAGCCAGGTTCCGGAACAAAAGCGGCGCGGATTTCGCGGCCTTCTTCGGTGCGGATAGGGATGTTCTGCAGGTTCGGATTGAACGACGACAGGCGGCCCGTCGCAGCTCCAGTCTGATTGAAAGTCGTATGCAGACGCCCGGTTTCCGGGCGAATCAACTGCGGAAGCGCATCGATGTAAGTGCCTTTCAGCTTCATGAGCTGCCGGTAGTCGAGAACAAGCTGGGCTATAGGATAAGCAGGCGCGAGGCTTTCCAGCACGTCGGCGGCTGTCGATGTTACTTTCCCTTTGCCATACTTGACAGGCGAGGGGAGCATCATTTCCTCGAACAACACTTTCCCCAACTGCTGCGGCGAGTTGATATTGAATGGATGCCCCGCCATCTCGCAAATGTGTTGTGCAATCCTGTCGATCCGGTCCGTAAGGCGGCGAGACAACTCGGCCAGAACGGCGGTGTCGATGCGAATACCCGTCATCTCCATTTGCGCCAGCACCGGAGCCAATGGCAGATCAATGTCGCGATAAACACTTCGCAGTTCCTGAGCGTCAATGTGCGGACGAAGCATCTGCGTGATTGCCAGTGTTGCTTCGGCTTGCTGCTCGGCGGCCGCATTAAGCTTGCGATCGAGAAAACGCTCGGCCAGGTTCTCGGGCGAACATCCGCCGGTATCGGCGCTAATCAGAAAGGCGTACAGCATCGCGTCTTCATCAATGTTGCGGAGCTTAATCCCCAGGCCGGAAGCCGCCATGAAAAATGCCTTCGCATCGTGGACGATCTTGACGATTTCTTCGGATTCAAGAACCGGGCGAAGCGTCTCAACCAGAGCAAGAGGCACGGCGCGGCCTTCGCCAATTCGGTAGGACAGTCCGAAAAATCCGTTCGTGAGATCGACTGTGACTGCGACCGACGCATCAGCAGGGCGTTTGCTCAGCCAATCCTCCAGCGCCTCCGCCTCATTCAGAGTTGCGTAATCGCGAGTTGCGCTGTCGTCTTCCGCTGGAAGATCCTTCAGCATACTGAAGAATTCCAGCTCTTTATAGAGCGTCTTCAGAACAGAGTTTTCGGGTGGCTGCGAGCGCAGCGCCCCCAGTTCCCATTCAACCGGCACTTGCGTATGAATGGTCGCGAGTTGCTTGCTCAAGAGAACCTGCTCGCGATGCTTCAGCAGACTCTCGCGATACATCTTGCGTTCAACTTCCGCGGCACGGTCGAGGACTGCTTCCACCGACCCGAACCGTGCAACCAGGTCGCGCGCCCCTTTATCGCCGATACCGGGGGCGCCCGGGATATTGTCAATCGAATCACCTTTGAGCGCAAGCAGGTCGGCGACTTGCGAAGGTTTTACGCCCATGAACTGCTCCACCTTTGCGGAGTCGTACCACTCGTTATCCTTCATCGGGTTCAGCATGAAAACACGCTCATTTACAAGCTGCAGCATGTCTTTATCGCTCGAAACGATCACGACATTCAGCGGTTTCGATGGCGCGCGGCAAGCGATGGCTCCGATGACATCGTCGGCTTCGTATGCTGGGAACTCGAGAATAGGAATACGAAATGCTTCCAGTATGCGGCGAATATACGGGATCTGCTCACCCAGATCGTGCGGCATTTCCGTTCGGTTGGCCTTATATTCGGCGAAGCTCTCTGAGCGGAAGGTAGGCTCAGTGCTCTCAAAAATGGCCGCAATGTACTCCGGCTTGAAATCTGCCACCAGCTTCCGCAGCATGTTATGGAAGATGAATACGGCTTCGGTGGACAGGCCGCTGCTGGTGCGCATGGGCGGGGCGCCGCTGCGCGCGCGAGCATGGTAAGCGCGAAAAATGAACCCAAAGGTGTCAATTAAAAACAGACGCGGAACAGGCAATATATTCAGGATAGAAGGATGAACTTCCGCTACCCCGTTTTTCTGGATCTTACCGGCAAAAAGTGTCTCGTGATCGGCGAAGGACATGAGCTGGCGGGCAAAGTGAAAGAGCTGCTAGAGGCGGGGGCGGATGTGCGGCATTTGAATCCGCGCGACTTTAAACCTGCGGATCTAACCGATTGTTTCCTGGTCATCACCGACCAGCCTGATAATTCGGAACTGTTTCGCTTGGCCGAAGGCCAGGGCATCCTTTGCAATTCCGTCGATGATCCCGAGCACTGCCGGTTTATTTTTGGGTCGCTACACCGCCAGGGCGATTTGACGATTGCAATCTCGACCAGCGGCTCCGCGCCCGCACTCGCGGTTCGGCTGAAGGAGCAGCTTCAGCGGGAAGTCGGCCCTGAATACGGTGAATTACTGGCACTACTGAAAACGGTCCGGGAGGAGATTGCAGTGCGCCTTCCGGATTTCGCCGCGCGCCGCGAGCTGTGGTACCGCATTGTGGATTCTGACGCTCTGGAATTGCTGCGGGCGGGAGAGCGGGATTCGGCGGCTGAAGGGATTCGCAAAATGATCGAAAGTGCGACCGCGCTTTGACCCTCGGTTTCAATATGTTTGCGGAGTATCATCCCCTATGCTAAAAGCCTTCCCTGCGTGCCTTTGAAATTCAGCAGCACTTCGCGTTCTGATACTTCCTTCGGTGCCTTCCATCACTGAAGGCCTTCCATTCGTCTCGCGAGTGCGTCCGTCCCGTTGCGTGCAGATGTCGTTCGTACCCGCTTTCATCCGATAACTCGCGCGCGAGCCCTCGTATGAAGCGAAAGATGTTCCGCAGCAGCTTCATACGCTCTCCGCCTCCAACTGCGAAGGAACAAACGGCGATTCCGAGCTCACCGGCGCGCGAGTCCCGCGAAGCAGACCGTACCAGACCCGGCACGAATCGAGCAGAATGATCGATACCAGCACCAGGAAGGCTCCGCAAACAACGGCATCCAGCCGTTCGTTGAAGATCACCGCGCGCGTCTGTGCCAGCTTGACTGCCGCGATTTTTCCCGCCGCAAGCGCGTTTTCTAGCGCTCTGGCATGAGCCAGAAAACCAAGTCGCGCATCGGCGGAAAACATCTTTTCAAATCCGGCTGTAAAGGTGACAGCGACCAGCCAACTCAGCGGAGCCAGCGTGATCAAGACATAGCGCGTCCGGTGCATTTTCACCAGAATGGTAGTCGCGACGCATAGGGCAATCGCACTCAACAGTTGATTCGATATTCCGAACAGCGGCCAAAGCGAGTTGATTCCGCCCAGCGGATCAATCACGCCCTGGTAAAGGAAATAGCCCCAGGCCGCGACGATCAATCCACTGGCCCCGAGCACGCCCGGCATCCACCCGATCCGGCCCAGCGGTTTGTGAACATGGCCCAGCAGATCCTGCAGCATGAAGCGGCCCACGCGAGTCCCGGCGTCAATAATGGTCAGGATGAACAGCGCCTCAAACATGATGGCGAAGTGATACCAGAAGCTGAGCAGCGCATCGCCGAGACCGATACGCCGCAAAACGCCTCCGAAGATCTGTGCCATGCCGAGCGCCAGGGAGGGAGCACCTCCGGTGCGGCCGAACAGAGTGGTTTCGCCGACCGTATGCGCAAGCTGCGCCATGCTTCCGGCCGTGACGGGGAAGCCCCAACTGCTGATAATCGCGGTTGCCGCTTGGGGCGTGACGCCGACCACGCCTGGAGGCGAGTTCACGGCAAAAAAGACGCCCGGCTGAAGCGAGGCAGCAGCCACGATCGCCATAATGCCGACGAAACCTTCCAGCAGCATCCCGCCATAACCGATGGGCCAGGCGTGCCACTCCTTCGCGATCATCTTCGGCGTAGTGCCGGAGGAGATCAGCGCATGGAATCCGGAAATCGCTCCGCAGGCGATGGTGATAAAGCAGAACGGAAACACCTTGCCCGCGAAGATGGGGCCGGTTCCGTTCGTGAACTGAGTCAGCGGCGGCAGCACGAGTTGCGGGTGAGTAAAGAAGATTCCGATCGCCAGGAAGAACACTACGCCGAGCTTGACGAAGGTGCTGAGATAATCGCGCGGCGCGAGCAGCAGCCAAACCGGGAGGGCGCTGGCAAGGAAGCCATAGATAATGATGGCGAAAGAAAGCGCAATTCCTCCCCACGTGAACCACGGCGCCCAGACCGGCGACAGTGCCACCGCTTTCCCGCCATAGATGCTCAACAGGATCAAAACGAATCCCAGAGATGAGCATTCCAGCACTTTGCCCGGCCGCGCGTAGCGCAGGTACAGCCCCATAAAGATAGCGATGGGAATCGTCATCGCGATGGTGAAGGTTCCCCAAGGACTGCTCTTCAGCGCATTCACCACTACCAGCCCAACCACGGCCAGCAGCACAATCATGATGAGTAGCACGGTGATGAGCGACACGAATCCGCCCACTTTGCCGATTTCTTCCCTCGCCATCTGGCCCAGCGTCTTACCGTCGCGCCGCATGGAGCAAAACAGAATCACAAAATCCTGCACGGCGCCGGCCAGCACGGCTCCGAACAGAATCCAAAGCACGCCTGGTAAGTAGCCGAACTGCGCGGCAAGCGTGGGTCCAACCAAAGGGCCCGGCCCGGCGATGGCGGCAAAGTGGTGGCCTAGCAGTATCCATTTATTCGTCGGCTCAAAATCGCGGCCATCTTGAAACCGCTCGGCAGGCGTGGCCCTGCGGTCGTCCAGCAGCATGACCCTCGCGGCGATAAATTTGGCGTAAAAGCGGAAGCCGAGCAGGAAAATGCAGAGGGCGGCGGCCACCAGCCACATGCTATTAACCGGCTCGCCGCGGTTGCCGGCGATTACGCCGAGCGCGACAGCGGCCACAAACGCCAGGATTGCCCACAGAAGACGGCGGATGTGGCGGAGCATTTCCAGGCTAGAGCCGCGCGGCGACGGCGACCAAAGCCGCCAGGAGACACACCACAAGTGCGCCGATAGCGAGCGTCGCGAGGGCTTTGTTCATCGACGAGTCGCTGCGCTCTGGCAGCCGGATGCCCACAACGGGAGCGGGCCCGGCGCCACGGCGCGAGTGTTCCAGGCTGGCTTCGGGCGCACTCTCATCGACATGGGGCATCTCAATCACCCGTTTCACGCAAGGCTCAACGGTGCCTTCGTGAAACTCGAGATCCTTGGTCAGCCCGACTATCAGAAACGGGCCGTCGGTTTCGGATACGGCACCGATGTACTGCCTGGGAACCCATAGTTCGCTGCCGGTCTGCGCGTTTACAACCTGAACTTCGGACCAGGAACCGGTTCCGAGCAGCCATTCATTCGGTTGCGCAATTTTGATGGCAGGGTAGAACGCAAAGGGCCGGCGTCCCACATAGTCGAGCGGCGAAGGAACTAGCGGCGCTGACATTGGTTCAAGTGTAACTGAAACCGCGAAGTTTCAGGCGCTCCGGGCACCATGCTTTAGACTGGAAATGCAGTCCCTTTCCACTGGATTACCGCTTTGACCTCCTCTCCGACCGTATTCAATACCACTGCCGTTGACGAGCGGGCCGAAGCGCGGCGCTCTTTTCTATTAGTGTTCTCCTGTACCCTGATCGGCGCCCTCGCTCAGATTTTAGTAAAGCAGGGAACAGCGCAACTGGGCGCGCACATCACTCTAGGCCAGGCACTTGGGCACCCGGGGCTGGTGTTCCGCTTCTGCATCGGTGTCATCACAAATCTGAGGTTGTTTATAGGGTATTGCATGTACGGCGTGAACACGTTCCTTCTAGCGTTGGCTTTAAAGGGACGCGAGCTTTCCAGACTGTACCCAATCATCGCCCTCACCTATGTGTGGGTGACCATGCTTTCTATCTTCCTGCTGCCCGAGGAGCACCTGAACTTTTTCCGCACCGTGGGAATTGCGTTCATCGTGGGCGGTGTATCGGTTTTGGGAATGAAGAAGTAGGCGAACTCGATGCATACACCGCTTAGCTCTATCATTCTCGTCCTGTTCGGGTCTTTCATCGGCTCCTTTGGCGCGGTCTTCCTTAAGATGGGCGCCGAGCACATGAGCGGAAGCCTGGCGCGGCTGCTGACGAACTACTGGCTGGGAGTCGGGATTGGGCTGTACCTGTTGTCCTCCGTGTTTTACATGATGGGCGTTTCCCAAGGGCAGCTCACGGTGCTGTACCCGATGGTTTCGCTCGGCTACATCTGGGCCATTCTTTGGGCGCGCCTGTTTTTCAAAGAGCCGTTCACGATGGCGAAGATTGGCGGCCTCGCCATGATTATTTTCGGCGTGGCGCTGATTAATTTCGGCAACGCGTAGTCCGTGCAGTGAGGCTGTTGAGAAACTCCGGCCAATCCGCTTGACGCGTAATCCCGCGTTGTTCTGGATGTGCGTCTCAGGGCGGACGGCGCCCGGGGATCTCGAGTTCGCTCGCCGGCGTTATGTTAGAACTACGGCTTGGGAAAATCGATCGATGGAGATCTTGATATGAGCAAGCTCCCACAGGTTCCGTTAAGACTCAGATTCGGCGCTTTCGTGTTGATCTCGCTTCTTGCGTGCCGAGCAGTCGCCCAGGGACCCTCAGCCGCAACGAATGCCTCCATCAACGGCGTCTGGCGATGTCAGATGAATGGGTTGCCGGCCGTCACTCTCCTCGTTACCGACGAACCCGGCAGCTTGACGGGAGCCATCCTGTTCTACTTTCAGCAACGCACCACAGAGAAAAAATCCTACAATGCCGTACCTGGCCTGCCAGAGCCGATATTTCATCCGCGGTTCGATGGCAAGACTCTCATCTTTGAGGTAAGCCACCGACGGGCGCATCCGCCGCACACTCTCAACGATGCTCCGAAACACTACCGTCTGACATTGGATGGACCGGACACAGCGGAGCTTGTCAATGTCGATGAGCCGGGGACTGCGTGCAAACTCGTTCGCAGCAACCATTGAACATACTCGCAAAATCGCTTCGGGGCGCATTTAGTTGGCTATCGGGATCGTGGTCGTCCCGAGTGGTTTCTAGGCAACCTGGAATTTAGGGGGCAAGAGACGCATTGTACGCACGAGGGCTTTGTGACGTTCTCAATTGACATCTGTTACGAGGACGCGGACGCGTGCCAGCAGCTTCGAAAGCTGAGCCAAACGCCGGAATAGGCGCTTGCACGCCGCGCGGGATCAATTTCTGTTTAAGGTTGCAGGAACAAGTCCGGGTCAATGCCTGCTTGTTTAAAATCGCTCGAAGCGTCCCTTCGGGCATCTCGCCCGGGTGATTGGGTACGGTAGTGTACTGTTCGACCGGGGATTGAACCAAATCTCGTGGATTCCGGCCGCCTGACGATCAAATTCGAAGCCGCATTTTTTGAGTTTCCGAACGATCTCCCGGTAGCGAAAGCCCGCAAGGCGGCCCATCTATGCTGTAACTACAATCGTGTAATTGCGGCGATCCGTTGTGGTCGGCAAATTAGGAACGCCATCTCGCTCTCGTCGCGCTTCGATCGATTTGCGAGCGACATCCCGTGCAATATCGAGCGCTTCAGCTACAGTGCGCCCTTGCGCCACGAGTCCAGACAATTCGTCCGAAGTTGCGAGAAATAGACCCTCGGGAAGCTGCTCCACATGTATACGAATCGCCAGCTCCATAGAATCGATGCTAGCAGTGACCGGTCTGTTAGTGCCACTGAGTCCTTTCAGCTTATCGGGTCTCCGCGCCTAAGCTCCGGCTGCAAGCGTGCCGCCTTCAAGGCCGCTCCGCTCGCCACAACACCGATCTTCAACCCGCCTCAGCTTAGCTTTTTCTTTAGAACTTCGTTCACTGCCGCCGGATTCGCCTGTCCCCGGCTGGCCTTCATCACCTGGCCGACCAGGAACCCTACAACGGCCGTCTTCCCGCCTCTATATTGTTCAACCTGTTTCGGGTTTCGAGCGAGCACATCATCCACAATCTTTTCAAGCGCGCCGGTATCCGAGATCTGTTTCAGGCCTTCGCGCTCCATAATCACTGAAGCGGCTTCACCAGTTTCAAACATCTTGGGAAGAATCTCCTTGGCCAGCTTGCCGGAGAGTTCACCCTTATTGATCAATGCGACCAGTTCCCCGATGTGCTCCGGCTTCACGGGCGAGCTCGAAATCTCCTTGCCCACCGCCTTCAGCAGCCCCATCAGATCGCCGGCCACCCAATTTGCCGTAGCTCGGCCATCACCGCTCACCTTCACTGCCGCTTCGAAGTAATCGCCTGCCTCGCGGGTCAACGTGAGCACTTGGGCGTCGTACTCGCGGATACCGTATTCGCTCACAAACCGATCGCGGCGGTCCGCGGGAAGTTCCGGCAGCCTCCTCTTGACTTCATGTAGCCAATGCTCCCTCACCCGCAATGGAACCAGGTCCGGTTCAGGGAAGTAGCGGTAATCATGAGCATGCTCTTTGCTGCGCATGCCCACGGTTTTTCCTGTATCGACATTGTAGAGACGCGTTTCCTGTTCAATCCGTCCGCCCGCCTCGATGATCTCCACCTGCCGCTCAATCTCGTATTCGAGCGCCATCTTAAGAAAGCGGAACGAATTCAGGTTCTTCACCTCCGCCTTCGTTCCGAACTTCTCAGCGCCTTTCAGCCGAACAGATACGTTCGCATCGCAGCGCAATTGCCCTTTTTCCATGTCGCAATCGGAAACCCCGATATACTGCATGACCTGCTTGATGTCGGTTAAATATGCATAAGCTTCATCCGGCGAGCGCATGTCTGGCTCGCTCACAATTTCCATCAGCGGCGTCCCGGAGCGGTTGAGGTCGACATACGTGTATTGATCGGAGTCTTTGAAGCCATCGTGCAGACTCTTGCCGGCATCGTCTTCCATGTGTACGCGCGTAATGCCGATTCGCTTCTCTTCGCCAGCGCCGATTCGGATATCGAGATACCCATGTTCGGCCAACGGCTGATCATACTGCGAGATTTGATAGCCCTTCGGGAGGTCCGGATAAAAATAGTTCTTGCGTGCGAACCGGGAGAACGGGTTGATCTCACAATGCAGCGCCAGCGCCGCGCTGATGGCCAATTCCACTGCCTGCCTGCTGAGCACAGGCAAGGCGCCCGGGAGCCCGAGGCAAACCGGACAAACATTTGTATTCGGCGGAGCGCCGAATTCGATCGGACAGCCGCAGAAAATCTTTGTCTTTGTGCCAAGCTGAACGTGAACCTCCAGGCCGATTACGGGCTCATATTTGGTCACAATATTTTCAGCGGCGGCGGCGGACATATTTCGATTGTACGGATTGGATGCGTCATGGTCTCAATGTTGAGATGACCCGGCGCGGAAGTGGCCCTAGCATCCGCGCAGTCCGGCTATCAAACCCGCAATCCCAGTGCCTGAAAATAACCCGCATTCACGTGACACGAATCCGCCAGAACCTTATCTAGAAGATCCTGAAGCGCCTGCTTCGAGACTTCCAGCGAAGGGCGTCCCGCAATCACTTTCTCGGCATTCCCAGTCCCGCGCGGCATCTGCGCAAACGCGGTAATCTCGTCCCAGTGCGCGGGCTTCGGAATCGAGACCATGCATGACGACTTCTCCATCTTCTTGTATGGCCAGAAGCACCAGCCCACATCGTTCGTTTCAAGAAGAGTCCTGAACTGGCGAATCCAGTCGTCGGTATTCTCGCCCGATTCGCCCAGCCAGATGGGCACATTGTAGCGGTCGCGAAAATCGAGATACTCCTGGATGACGGCTTGCGTCGGCGGAGTCCAGTACTTGTGAAACTCGTAGATGAGATTTGAATCGAATGGCGGCCCAAACACCTTGAAGTTTGTGTCCCACTGTGCTGCTTCCAGAATGATTATGTGGTTTGTGTCCACTCCGCGGATGGCCTTCGCGATGCGGCGATACAGCGGCTCTAAATAACTGTTGTATTTTTGCAATTGCGGAAAGTGTGGGATTGGTTCATTCAACAGGTCGTAACCCAAGACGATTGGTTCGCCCCGGTATCGCTCCGCGATGCCCCGCCAGACTTCACAGGCGAGTTCCTGATCTTCCGTACTCTCGTACAGCCACGGGTAATCCCAACTGTCATCTATGTTTGTGCCGGTCTGCCCGCCCGGTGCGCAGTGCATATCCAGAATCACCCACACACCTGCGCGACGGCACCAGTCAAGCGCCATGTCCAGAATGGGAAACCCTTCGCCGTCCGCGCCAAAAAACTTATAATGCAGGGGAATGCGAACAGAGTTGAGCCCCGAGCGCCGAATCAACCGGATGTCGGCATCGGTGATGTACCGCCGCCGGTATTCTTTCCAAAACGCGCGGGCCGCACTGGGGCCAATCAGTTCATTGAAAAAGCCGTCAATCTCCCGAGGCGATTGAGGGCCTTTCTCAAACAGGAACATATAGCCTTCCGGCTCAAACCAGTTGCCGAGATTGATGCCGCGCAAATGCAATCTTTCGCCAGACGGAGCCAGTACGTTTTTCCCATCGGCCTTGACGAAGCCATGAGGCGGAGCCGCCCGGCTGCCTGCTGCTGCCGCTCCTACCCCGATAGAAGCATGAACAAACTGCCGGCGTGACCAGTCCATGGTTGAACATTATCAATACAAAAGGAACGCGCGCACCATCCCGCGTTGTACCTTAAACAGGTATGTCTTTCGCCCGTCTCATCCGACTTCTGATCGTAGCGGCGTGCTGCCTCGCGCTGCTAGGTGAGAACGCGTCCGCTCCACGCCACCTGTTCATTCGGGTAGTGCTCGCGAAGAGCTTCGGCGGCCCGCAATCCGGGCGTTTGCTGATTTTCATTCAGCCGGGAGCCGGAGCGCGCGACGTGGACACAAGCGCTTTCCATCCGAAGGCCGTGTCAGTTGCGGCGAAGGAAGTGCACGATTTGATGCCAGGAGCCGCAGTCGATGTCGATACCGACAACATCGCTTATCCGGCGGGTTTCTCCCAATTGCCGCCCCGAGACTACCAGGCGCAAGCCGTGCTCGACGTGCATCATTCCTACAACTATGATGGCCGCGCACCGGGAGATCCCATCAGCGAAGTCACAACCTTGACTCACTTCGCGCCTTCTTTCGCGGAAGAACCGCTGATTACGCTGACGAAGACGGTGACCGAACACCAGCCGCCGCCAAGCCCGCTCTCGGATGCGGAGCGAAAGGCATCCGAATCGTCGATTCAAACGGAGGATTTCATTAGCCCCGTGCTTTCGGGCTTTTGGGATCGCCCAATCCATATGCGCGCACTCGTAGTGGAGCCGCCGGGCTACATCGCAACCGCCGCGCGCAAATATCCGGCCGTCTACTTCACTCACGGTTTCGGCGGTCAATTACACTATCTGCGTTCTGCTGCGGAACGGCTGTATGCGCGAATGGCTGAAAAGAAGATGCCCCCGATGGTATGGATCATGCTCGATGAATCCAGCCCGACCGGCACTCACGAATTCGCGGATTCCGTCAACAATGGACCTTGGGGGCAGGCGCTCACGAAGGAGTTCATTCCTTATCTCGAATCTCATTACCGGCTCGACCGCCGCCCACAGGCAAGATTCCTGAACGGGCATTCCTCCGGAGGATGGGCTACGCTTTGGCTGCAAGTCACCTATCCGAAGATCTTCGGCGGAACCTGGTCAACCTCCCCTGACCCCAGCGATTTTCATGACTTCACCGGGCCGGATCTGTACGCGCCGCACGCGAATGTATATCGGAAACCGGACGGGTCGCTTTATCCGCTGGTTAGAGATAAGGGCAAGGTCCTGGCGACCTTCGAAGACTTCGCGCATTTGGAAGCGGTGCTCGGCCCATATGGCGGCCAACTCGCCTCCTTCGAGTGGGTCTTTTCGCCGCGCGGGCCCGATGGCCGGCCCATGCAGATGTTCGACCGCACCACCGGCGACGTAGACCCAAAAGTCGCCCAGGCATGGCAGAAATACGACATTGTGCATACCTTAGTGACCGATTGGCCAAAGCTGGCGCCTGACCTGAACGGGAAGATTCACGTGATTGTGGGCACGGCGGACACGTTCTATCTGGACGGCCCGGCACACCTGCTCAAGGCTGCGCTGGATTCCTTGCACGCGAAGGCGCAGATAACGTTTCTGGAAGGGCGTACGCATATGGACCTCTACAAGATCGGCGACGATCCTGGCGGATTGTACGATCAGATCGCCAATGCGATGTACACGACCTGGCAAGCAAAGCAACAAAAGTCAGCACAGAACCGCGCGCGTAAGCAAGCGGGCCGCTAACGGATTATTCTTGGCCGGGGGTGAGATTTTTACTCGCTCGGGGCCTCTATAAGAAAAATGTTGGACGAAAGCCCATCTCGCGTCGAGAGCCTTCTCGAATCCCATCGCTACGGCCGCCTCTCTCATCAGGAGTTCGCCAACTGCCTCAGAACGCTTTCAGACTGCGAGTTGAAGCGGATGAGTACACTGGTTCTGGAAAGCTTGGGACACGGCCAGCCAGAATGCTCAAGTCCGGCAATTCGATGAGATCCAGGGCCGCTACTAGCCCGAGCCGGCGAGTTCCCTCGCGCGTACGCCACTGACAGGTTTACTCCTGTGAAACCGTCGGCTGGTTCAGAATCGCGAGCACGTCCGCCGGCAATTTGTCGGCTCCAGCCAGCAGCTCGCTAATGCTCCAAAGGTCCTTTTCGGATAATGCTCCGCCGTACGCCGGCATTCCGGTCAGGCGGATTCCATTTTTCACTTTCCAATACGTCTCGCCGGGCGGGTCGTCGGTGACTCCTTTGCCGTGCAGGAGCAGCGGAGGGTCCGGAAACATGCCTTTTTGCGTTGCCGACTTGATGCCGTCCGGTAGTCCATGACAGACAGCGCAATGCTGCCGGTAGAGATGCGCGGCATTTTGCAGGTCTGCATCGCTGGCTTGAAACCCAGCAGTTTTGGGGGCCTCTCGAGCGATCTTCGCATCCAGAGCCAGATGGGCCAGTTTCACTTCCATCGGCATCGGCCCGGACGCAGTGGCCACCGGCGCAAAGCCGAAGGCGAAGTAACAGTACACAGCGGCGCAAAGCACCACGATTCCTACAATGAAGCCAACAATGAATTTCATCATTTCCTAAGGTACTAACGGTACGCTGGATTCGGAGCAGACATTTGCACAAAGGAGTCTTTCTTCACCCGATAGTTGCTTTGGCGGCGTGTGTTGCCCTTGCCGCCCAGACCGCCCCTCCGCCACCGCTCACCATCAATTTGCAGGACGCACTTGCGCGGGCCCGCAAGTACGGTCCTCAGATAGAAACAGCGAACATCGCCGCGCAACTAGCAAAGGAGGACCGCACGCAAGCCAGAGCGGCGGCGCTCCCTTCGCTCGAGGCGATGAACCAGTTCATATACACCCAGGGGAACGGCACGCCTTCGGGTGTTTTCGTTGCGAATGACGGGGTGCACGTCTACAACGAACAAGCACACGTACACCAGGAACTTCTTTCGGTTGTCCGGCGCGGCGAAATCCGGCTGGCGGCAGCGGCCGAAGCTGTCGCACGGGCGAAAATGGCCGTGGCCGAGCGCGGCCTAGTGGCGACCGTTACGCAGGACTACTACAGTATTGCCGACGCGGAACGAAAGCTCAAGAATGCGCAAACCAGTTTGCAGGAGGCGGAGCGCTTCCTTGACATCACGCAGAAACAGGAACGCGGAGGCGAAGCGGCACACGCCGACGTGATCAAGGCCCAGATTCAAGTACAACAGCGCCAGCGCGACGTGCAGGATGCGCAGCTTGCTGTCGAAAAGGCAAAAAACACGCTGGCCGTGCTAATCTTTCCTTCGCTGCGATCGGATTATTCCATCGTTGACGATATATCTCAGCTCCCCATTCTGCCGGCGCTGCCGGAGGCCTCTACCCGGGCTATGACAAACAATCCCGATGTTCAGGCCGCCCAGTCGAGCGTCACGCAAGCAAAGGCCGGCATCAGCGTGGCGCGGTACGCTTATCTGCCGTCGTTCGGCCTGGATTTCTGGTATGGCATCGATGCCAACCAGTTCGCCGCGCGAACTAATTATCCGACCTTCGCCACAGGCCGAAGCACGTTCGCTGCCACGCAGGTTCCCTATCGCCAGAACCTTGGGTATTCCGCGGCGGCGACGCTCAACATTCCGGTTTGGGACTGGGGCTCTATTCACAGCAAAGTAAAGCAGGCATCGCTCCGCGAGCGCCAGGCACAACTCGATCTCACCGTTGCTCAAAAGCAGCTACAGGCGGAGTTAGCATCGTCCTATCAGGAAGCGCAGACAGCGTTATCACAGGTGCAGTCTTTGCGGGCTTCATCGGAGCTGTCCGCCGAGAGCCTTCGCCTTACTCTGCTTCGCTATGAGGCTGGGGAAGCGACCGCGCTCGAGGTGGTGGATGCGCAAACGACAGCCAGCGTGGCCCGCAACGCCTTTGACGACGGTCTATTGCGATATCGCGTCGCAATCGCAACGCTGCAAACTTTAACGGGAACCTTCTGACGCATGTCAAGAATTAGAGTGTTTTTAACCGCCGCGAGTTGGCCTCACGCTTCTCAGCTGCTCGCCAAGCCAGCGCGGACACCGCCGAAACGCAGACTGTCACACCAGTACAGGTCGCGGCCGCCAAGCGTGGCACCATAGCCCATATCGTTACGGCTGAAGCGCTGCTCTTTCCGCTGAAGCAGGCGAACATCACGCCGAAAATCAGCGCGCCCGGTTCAGAGATTTCTTGTGCAGCGAGGCGATCACGTTCGCGAAGGAGAGCTTCTGGCGGTCCTGGAAGATCGCGACCTTCAGGCGGCAGCGCAAGAGAGTAAGAATCTGTATCAACAGGCGCAGGCATCTTACGAGAACACCAGGGCCGCGGTTATGCCGGAGGATGCACCAAGGCGAAAGCGGACGCGCAGGCCGCGCGCGAGGCGCTTGATGCCGCGCAGAAGGTTTATGAAAATCGCTTGCAGCTTTTCAAGGAAGGAGCGCTGGCGCACAAGTTGGTTGACGATGCAAAAGTGGCCTTAGTGCAGGCCCGAAGCCTATTCGACACGGCTCAGCAGCACCTTACCTCGCTCGAAACAGTGGGTCGTCCGACCAACTCAAGGGCGCGCAAGCTCAAATGGACGCGGCCAAGGCTCACTACGAAAGCTCGGAAGCGCAATTATCCTATGCCGAGGTTCGAAGCCCGATGAACGGCGTTGTTTCAGACCGGCCCGTGAACATTGGAGAGATGGCAAGCAGCGGGTCCGCTTTGCTCTCCATTGTCGATATCTCCCAGGTCGTCGCGCGAGCCAATATACCGGTTCAGGAAGCGGCGGCGATGAAGGTCGGGGATCCTGCCACCATCTCCGGCTTCCGGCGTCGAACTGGCGGGCAAAGTCACGGTGGTGAGTCCGGCGGTAGATCCCAACACGACCACGGTGCAGGTGTGGGTCGGGGCGCCCAATCCCGGAGAGCGGATGAAGCTTGGTCTCACCGTTCAGATCTCCGTGAATATTGGAGACATAAAAGACGCCATCATCGTGCCGGTCAGCGCGCTTCTTAGCATCCGATGAAGGCGGCGAGAAGGTCATGATTGCCGGCACGGACGGGCTCGCGCACGAAAGCAAGGTGGAAGACCGGCGTTCGCGAGGCGATAACGTCCAGATCCTCAGCGGCGTAAAGCCCGGCGACCAGGTCATCACTGAAGGCGCCTTGGGTCTGGACGATAAAGCGAAAATCGAAATTCAGAAACCCGGCGAAACAGCCGAGCCGGCGGCAAGGATACAGACGAGGCCGGTAAGAAGTGAGCATTACTACTCTTCACGCGCCCGCTGAAGCCGCGCACGAATCCGAACACTGGACCGCGCGATACCTCAAAGCGATCATTTTCGTGATCGCTGCGTTGGCGGCGTTCGGCGTTTACCTGGCGTTCACGATTCCCATCGCCGTTTTTCCCGCCACAAACTTTCCTCGAATCGTGGTAGGAATCGATAACGGCGTGATGCCCATCGACCAGATGCAAGTGACGGTCACCCGCCCGATCGAGCAGGCGGTCAACTCCGTTCCCGGCCTAGATCATGTTCGTGTCGCTCACCAGCCGCGGATCGGCCGAAGTCGATCTGTTCTTCACCTGGAGCGTCGATATGTTTCAGACGCTGCAGTACGTCAATGCGGCGGTGGCCAGCATTCAGCCGACGCTGCCGCCGACGGCCACCATCACGGTCAACCGGTTGACTTTTGCCGCATTCCCAATCATGGGTTACAGCCTGACATCCTCTTCGGTGCCGCAGGCCAGATTGTGGGAGCTGGCGACATACAGTCTGAAACCGCAACTGAACCGGCTGCTGGGGGTATCCACGGTAATTGTCCAGGGCGGCAGGAACCGGAGTTTCACATTCAAGCCCGACCCGAGAAACTGGTTGAATCGCAGATCACCGTTCCGCAACCTGGTGGATGCGTTCTCAAAGAGCAATCTGATCGACTCTCCCGGGTTCATCGAACAAAATCACCAGTTGGTACTGGCTCTGGTGAACGGGCAGGCACCCAGCGCTGCCGACATCGGCAATATGATCGCGAAGACCACCGCATCCGGAACGCCCATTCATATTCGCGATGTCGCCACAGTGAAACAGGCGGTGAAGCCGGTGTACACGATCGTGACCGCGAACGGCCAGCCGGCGGTGCTGCTGAACATCTTCCGCCAGCCAAACAGCAACACCGTAGCGGTCGCGGACGAAGTTCACAACCAAATCGAGCAACTAAAGAAGCGCTTTCCCGCCGGCGGTCAATGTGAGCACGTTCTACGATCAATCGGAGCTTGGTCAGCGCCTCCATAAAGAGCGTGCGCGATGCAATTGTGATCGGTCTTATTCTGGCCGCCATCATCCTGGTTTTATTTCTGCGGGACTGGGGAAGCTCGATCGTCGCCGGGCTGGTGATTCCCGCGACCATTGCTGTTACGTTCATCGCTTTGCGGCTGCTGGGCGAGAGCTTCAATCTAATGACGCTCGGAGGACTGGCGGCGGCCGTGGGGCTGGTGATAGACGATGCCATCGTCGTGGTCGAGAACATCGTCATGCACCGCGATTCCGGGCAGACGCCGCTCGCAAGCCATCCGCAGCGCATTGAGCGAGATCCGCAAGCCGCTGGTTGGTTCGACGGTGACTCCCATCGTGGTGTTCCTTCCGCTGATTTCAATTACGGGAGTGACGGGCACTTTCTTTCGCGCTCTGGCAATCACCGTGGCCGTCGCGCTGCTCACCTCGTTGGGGCTCGCGCTCACGTGGACGCCGGCGCTCAGCCATCTGCTCTGTCCGCTCTCGCCGAGCGAATGCACGACGCAGACACGGAAACCGGAACGGGATTCATGGGCCGGATCACCGGACTATACGAGCGGCTAATCAAGGCAGCGCTTGCTCATCCGCTGGTGCTGACGGCGTTTGCTGCTGCTCATTGTGGTCTCGTTTTTCTGCTACAAGTCGCTGGGCAGCGACCTGCTGCCTGCGATGGACGAGGGCGGATTCGTGTTGGATTACCTGATGCCGGCAGGCTCCGCGCTTTCGGATACGAACCGCGTCCTGATCGGGGTTGAGAATATGCTTCGCTCGATACCCGAAGTGGAGAGTACATCGCGCCGGACCGGTTTGCAGCTTGGACTAGCCACCGTCACGGAGGCAAATACCGGGGACATTTCGGTGAAGCTCAAGGCGAAGCGAAGCCGCGGCGTAGAAGAAGTCATTGCCGAGGTCCGCGAAAAGGTAAACAAAGCCTATCCGCAGTTGGATACCGATTTCACGCAAATCCTGCAAGACCAGATCGGTGACCTGACCAGTTCGCCGGATCCCATCCAGATTAAGCTCTTTTCCGAAAACATCGACTTATTAAAGCAATGGGCTCCAAAAGTGGCTGACGCCATCAAGAACCATTCCGCCGTTAAGGATTTGAAGAACGGAATTGAGAACACCATCAGTGGGCCGGCAATCACGTTCAACGTGGACCAGACCACCGCAGCACGGGCCGGTTTCACGCCACAGGAGCTGGAACTCGACACCAGCGCCATTATGATGGCGAACCTTCAACTGTTCCGATTGTGATGAACGGCCGCGCATACACGATGCGTGTTCGCTTTCCCGACCGACATCGCGCCTCTCTCGAAGAGCATTCGCAACACCCTGCTGATCAGCGGAACAGGGCGTGTCGCAACACTTGGCACGCTGGCAAGCGTCCAGAACAATCCGGGGCGGCTCGAAGTACTTCGTGAGAATCTGCAACGGTACGTCGCGGTAACCGCCCGACTGGAGGGTATGAGTCTCGGAACGGAGTGGCGCTGGTGCAGCAGAAGGTTGCAGCGCTCCATTTGCCGTCGTCGATCCGGGTTGTCTATGGCGGGTTATATGCGCAACAGCAACAGTCATTTCACGATCTGCTTTTCGTGCTGGGCGCCGCTATCGTTCTGGTGTTCATCGTGCTGCTTATTGAATTTGGCGGCTTCGCCGCGCCCATTGCGATTCTTTCTTCCGCCCTATTGTCCACCTCGGGAGTGTTCTTCGCGCTCTTCGTCACCCGTACCACGTTCAATCTTTCCTCTTTTATGGGTTTGATTATGGTGGTCGGCATTGTGGCGAAAAACGGTATTCTGCTGCTGGATGCCGATCAGAAGTATCGAGCGGAGGGTTCAAGTCCGCGGGACGCGATGATCCACGCCGGCGAAAGACGGTTGAGGCCGATTATGATGACCGCCCTTGCGGCCATCGCGGGCATGATCCCGTTAGCGCTGGCTCTGGGCGCCGGATCGCAGATGCTCCAGCCGCTCGCAATCGCGGTCATCGGCGGCATCCTGGCCTCCATGCTTCTGTCCCTGATCGTTACCCCGACCGTGCACTATCTGCTTGCCCGGGACTAACCGAATTCCAACAAAGCGCTCCCTAACGGTCGCGGTTCTGTAGAAACGGGCATCGCACTGAACCGCGCGCGGTCAGCAAGCGGCCTTAGACGAAGTCACGCTAAGAAAGAGATCTTCCACGGCGGATTGAAAGTCCGTCAACAGCTCATACCCGCTGTCCGTGACGGCTACCATATCGCAATGACGAATGCCGCCGAAGCCGTCGATATAAACGCCGGGTTCGACATTGAACACCATGCCTGGTTCGAGAATATCGGGCGATTTGGGGTGGATGCGCGGTAGCGCGTTGGGGCTGATGGCGCCGAAGCCAACTCCGTGTCCGGTCGAGTGCTTGAACTCTTTGCCGAATCCGGAGTCCTCAAGAACCTTCCGTGCGGCGTGGTCAACGCCGGCGGCTTTCCGGCCCGGCGCAATCGCTTTGAAGGCGGCCTCCCGCGCGGCGAAAATGGCGGCATACATCTTGTTCCGCCGATCGTCCGGCCGGCCCACCGAGTAAGTTCGGGTGATGTCGGTCCAGTAGCCATCGGCGCAGGTGTTGCAGTGAACCAGCAGCAGATCACCGTGTTGCACCTGCTTTGGCCGCGAGCGCGCATAGGCCGCGTGAGCCTTGGCTGAGTTGACGCCGGACATGGCGAAAAAGAATGCTTCGGCCCGCTGCACACCGGAGAAACCGGCCTGGTTCGCTTTGAACTGCGCCCGATACCGTTCCGCGACGGCTAGCTCCGTCAGCCCGGTCAATACGTGTTTGGCCGCTTCCCCGAAGGCCACTTTTGTAAGCGCGCAGGCAGTGCGGAGGCGGCCAAGCTCAGCTTCGGTTTTAATCGCCCGCAGGTTACCAAGCATGCCATCGGCAATGACTGGAGTCGTTTTGGGAAGCGCGCGTTTGAGCGCCTGCGAGAGGGAGCCGCCATACAGGTGCATAGCGGCATAGCTGGATGGCTCGCTATTCTCGCCATGCTCGATGCCGATTCGCGCCCCGCTTGCGAACTGCGCTTCCAACTGCCGCAGCGGCTCGATAACCGCCTCCGAGGCCGTTGTAAGGCTATCCAGCGAGCCGGGTTTGAACGTCTCTATGTGCTTCGCCCAACCGGTGCGCGCCAGCTCTTTCTCGTCCTCCGGCACGATGAGCCGCACGGTTCCGTCGCTCAGAGCGATGGCGACACTTGTGCCGACTACCGGCCAGTAACCGGAGAGCATTAAGACGTTCTTCGGCAAAGCGCAAACCAGGCCGTCAAGGCCCATCTCTGAAATCCCGTCCTTCAGGCGTTCGCTTCGCTCTTTGCCGCTCATGAGAGTCCCACTTTCTGGACCGATCTTAACTTCAATCGTTTCAATGAGGAGGCACTTTGCGTCTAAAAGAGTAGCAAGGATAAATGTCTCAATGAAGAGCTTCATCGGGCTTCTCACGATCAGTTTCGCGGCTTTGACCGCGCAGAAGCCTGACGTTCAGGCCATCATTCAAAAATCGGTTGAGGCCAACCAAGCAGATTTCAAAGCAGCTCCGGAGTTCAATTACAAGGAGCGGGATCGAAACAGCGATGGCACGTCGAAAACGTATCAGATCACGATGATCGAGGGAACTCCCTATCAACGGCTGATCGAAATTAACGGCCAACCAATTTCCGCCGCACAGAAAGCAGAGGAGACGAAGAAACAGGAACAGGCGGCCGCGCAGCGCCGGGCGGAATCACCCGACCAGAGGCAAAAACGGATCGCGGATTATCAAAAAGGACGCCGGCGCGACCACGAGATGATGGCGCAGTTGACGAAAGCCTTCGACTTCACGTTTACGGGGACTCACAAGCTGAGGGGCTTCACGGCATGGCACTTCAAAGCCACCCCGCGCCCAGGATACAATCCTCCGAACATGGACGCGCAGGTCCTGCCGGGAATGCAGGGCGAGCTCTGGATCGATCAGAAAACGTACCAATGGGTGAAGGTTACGGCACAGGTGATCCATCCGGTATCAATTGAGGGATTTCTGGCGCAAGTGGAGCCGGGGACCCACTTCGAGCTAGAGAAATCGCCCGTCCAGGGAGGCACCTGGCAGGTCACGCACTTTGCCATGAAATCGCAAGCCAAGGTCCTCTTTATGTTCAGCCACAATTCACAGCAAGACAGCACTTATTTCGACTACCAGAGGGTCAACGGTTCGAGTTAACGCTGCCTTGGACTGATTCCACTGGAACCATTTGCACCTTGATTGGCGGCATACCGACCACTTCATACGTTCCAGAGGCGATACCGATACCGGCCTGGTCGAATTGATCGAGAATGTCCCGGCTCATGTCGCTCTTGATCGAGCGTATGCCCCAATCGGGTACCAGGAAGCGGAGCGTCATCTCCAGCCAGTTATCAGTCAAGCGCCAATATGTCTGGGGCTGGAGCTCGGAGCGTTTCAGAACATAGCGCCGCTCGAGTGCGACCAAGGCTTCCTCACCTAGCGAAGCAATATCAGTGGTGTGCTTCCTGGCGACATCGAGCAGAATCTGCTCGGCACGGTTGCGATCGGCGGTAAATGGGATCGGAAGCCGCATCTCTTCCCAGATGTACGGGAATTCGCGCGTGTAGTTATACACAGGCTCGTCGAAAATGACGGCATTCGTCACGCGCACGATGCGCCCAGTGTATTGCCGGGCCTGCACCCACATCTGGTCACCGCTATCACCGACCGCCGGCTGACCCATCTCCATGATCACCGTCTGCAGGAAACTCAAGGACACTACATCACCGCGAATTCCGCCCATTGTGATGCGGTCACCCACAGTAAAGGTTTCGCCTCTCAGGATGACGATGTAACCGGCAAAGGCGGTTACTACCCGCTGTAGAGCGAAAGCCAACCCAGCGGTCACCAGCCCAACTGCCGTTGTCAGCCGGGCCGGGTTGTCGAACCAGATCGAAATCAGCCCTACGATGACCAGAATGGCGACTACGATCGAAATGCCCTGATGGGTCCAGAATGCGATTCGCTTGCTCTTGTGACTCCACGTGTTGTGGTGAGCCAGGCGGCGCAGTGCCCAACCCAGAGTCATAATCACGGCGATGAATATGACCGAAAAAAGCAGTTTTTTCGCGTTATCGGAATTGACGCCAACCAGCTTTACGCCGAATACCTGAACGACTTGCTTGGGCCCTACAAGTTGAATAAAATGTCCCACAACACGGCTATATCTATAGATCGTGCAAGCCTATCGACTGTTTCCGAACCGAGAGGCAAAGCCGACCCAAGTACAATACCTTCGTGAAAATAGGCATGGTTGGATTGGGCTTTATGGGCGCCGTGCACCTGAGCGCTTACTCGAAAATTCCGGATGCGAAGGTGGCGGCGGTTTGCAGTGAAAGCGAGCGCTCTCTGTCCGGCGACTTGAATCTCGTGGGCGGGAATTTGAATCGCGATCTGGGCAAATTTGATTTTTCAGGCGTGAAGCAGTACCGGCACTGGCGAGAACTGGTCCTCGATCCCGATCTCGACATTGTGGATATCTGCCTGCCGACGGATTTGCACCCGACGGTCTCCATTGCGGCGCTGGCCGCAGGCAAACATGTGCTTTGTGAGAAGCCGATGGCGCTAACGAGTGGGGATTGCGACCGCATGATAGCGGCCGCGCAGGAGAACAATCGGATACTGATGATTGCACAAGTCCTGCGCTTTTGGCCGGAATATGTCGCGCTGCGGGACTTCGTCGCTGAGCGGCAGTTTGGGGCGGTGCAATCCGCGACATTTGTCCGACAGTGCGGCCTGCCAGACTGGAGCAAGTGGCTGCCGGTTGCAGCGCGGAGCGGCGGTGCGGTGGTCGATTTGCTGGTTCACGATATCGACCAGGCGATATCGCTGTTTGGCATGCCGCAGCGTGTCGCGGCCAAAGCGTTGGGCGAAGTGGATGCACTGACCGCAACACTGCTGTATCCGAATGGCCCGGAAGTGCGGATACAGGGTGGATGGTTCCTGCCGGGCGCGCCTTTACAGATGAGCTTTCAGGTGCGCGCGGAACGAGCAGAGATGGAATTGACCGCTGACGGCTTGATCTTGAGCGATCAGGCCGGCGAGCGAAAAAAGGTGGAGACCAGCGGTGATGGATATGAGGCGGAGATTTCGTATTTTATGGATTGCGTGCGCGGAGGCAAACCGCCGCAGCGCTGTATGCCGCAGGACTCGGCACGCGCAGTGAAACTCGCGCTTCTGCTGAAACAGTCAAGAGAAATGGGAGGAGAGCAGGTGAAATGCTCGGACTAGAAGACCTGGAAATCGGATTGATGTTTTGGGCCGGCCCGGACGCCCGAGACACCCTTCGAAAAGTGAAAGAATTCGGAGTGCGCGCCGGACAGCTAGGTTTCCCGGGCGAATTGCCTTTGGACGGAGCAGCCGAAAAATGGGACGAAGCCTTAACCGCAGAACAATTCATTCCGGTAACGGCAGTGTGCAGTTACGTAGGCGAAGACTATGCCGATATTCCGACTGTACAGCGGACCGTGGGGTTGGTTCCGCCACAAACGCGGGCAGAGCGGGTGAAGCGCACCAAGGCGGTATCGGATATTGCCCGCAAGCTGGCGATCGACAGTGTCGCGTGCCATATCGGCTTCGTGCCGGAAGAACCAGACGATCCCGCGTATGTGGAAATCCGCGATGTCGCGAGAGAAATCTGCGACCACTGCGGCGAGAATGGCCAGTTCTTTACGCTGGAAACGGGGCAGGAACCGGCGAAGGTTCTGCTGCGCTTCATGGAAGATATCAAGCGGCCGAATCTGCGAATCAATTTCGATCCGGCAAACATGATTCTGTATGGCACGGGCGATCCGATTGAGGCATTAGAGGTGCTCGGGAAACAGGTAATCTCGGTCCATTGCAAAGACGGCGATTGGCCTCCGGTTGACAAGCCCGAAGCTTTGGGAGTGGAGCGCGCGCTGGGGGAAGGGAGCGTCGATATTCCGCGTTTTATTTCGAAGCTGAAGGAGGTCGGATACCGGGGAGTTCTGAGCATCGAGCGCGAAGAGCCGGATTTAACCCAACGCACTGCCGATATCCGAAAAGCGATCGCGCTGCTTAAGCGCTTGACACAGCGCGAGTAGAAAAGAGGCCCCGAAAAGGCCTCCAGTTTTCTATTGAACGGGAACCAGATTCCATTGCTGATTATCGCCACCCAGCCAGGCCCATTGCTGAATCCGGGAGCCGTTATCGTTGCCAGTCTGGAGAGTATTGTCTAGCACCAAATTGTTGCAAAGAGATTCGATATAGAAATAGCCATCCCCCTGAGGAACAGGCATCCAGATCCAATTCGAATTGTTGTTGAATGCGTACTGAAGAATTTGGACGCCCATCGTGGTCGTGGCATCCGGGACTGCCAGCGCCAGGCCGCTCACGTCCGATTGAATCTGGTAACCGTTACCATTCGCCGAGAGCCATTTCGTAGCACTTCCCGGCGCCCATCCTCCCGATTCAGGTATGAACTGAAACTTCTGAGCCGCGCCGCCATTGCAATCCCACTGCTGCGCCAGGTCGAACGGCGCTTGATCGACGGCGGTAACACCGGGGCCGCCAGTCATATCCAGACACTTGCCGCTATATTTGTTTACGATGTTGACCCAGCCTGTCGGGATGGACCCGCCGGTCGAAGCGGCCTGTGCGGTATTCGGATTCACCATCAGGCTCGATTCGTCTACTGCTTCGAAATCCGTACCTACTAACCAGGTAAACTGGTGCATTTCGTCGTCATTCCAGCGTGGATCGGGAGCCCCCGAAACGAACCAGGACGCGCCATTATCCGCCAGAATCATGCCGTACGTTTTGAGCGCCTGCAAGACCACCTGCATGTGAGGACCATAGCGGCTCATGTCGAACGACTGCTTCAAACGGAACCGTTGTCCCATTGGCGGATATTGAGAGCCGCTGTGGCTTGAGGCGAAATGGCGCGCCGGCCAGATAAATCGGTTCGCGGTTGGAATGCCCGTGAACCGCAACGCGTGATTGATATGGCCGGACAACACTTCGTCGTAGCGCACCAGGCCCGGAAACATGGGAAGACCAGCCGCGTCCGCTGAGGTGTCGCCGGAAGCCCGCAATTGATTCGAGTTCAGCGGAAAGATCGCTCCTGAGCCCGCCAGCCAAGATCCATTGGCCTGCTTCTGTAAGTTGAACAGCTCGTATAACACGCAGTTATCCTTGTCGATCATTAGTAAGTGATGGTCACTGCCGACTTCAATCGGTGGATTCGGCGGAATCGGGTAGGGACCTGCATCGCCATCGTAATAGAAGGAAACTCTGAATTTGGGCTGATTGCCTGGCACCACCGCAAAAGGGATTCCATTCGCTGGATCCAATCCGAAATCAGCGTGAGCTTTATTGGTCGCTCCAAGTGTTTGAACGTATGCGGCAGAGTTAGCATCGACGGGCAACGAATCTGCTCGAACATTCCAGATGTTGTTAGAAGGAAACACGGCACATCCACTTACAGTGGGCGTTTGCGCCGGCAAAAACAATGCTGAAGCCAAGCCTAGACAGGCAAATGAAAGATAACGGACCACGGCACTCCTAGCTGGCGTTCGAGCCAGTGTTGTTGGGTTTGGGCGAGCGTGCCGACAGGTTCTAGTGATTGCCGAAAATCTCAGGCCTTACAGGGATGAGATTGTGCGGTGAAACTGTCGTTCCCCTTCATAGCAGTTCCGTATTACCGGACAAGTTCTCTCGTGGATCGGCAACTTCGCCAAACAGCGCGGCATCAAACGGGAGACCCGGATGTAGTTCATCGGAGATCCCATGGCTGCCACCCTCAGCAACTTCATGCGCCAGCAGCTTCTCGACCGGCGTCACCGGTTAGAACGTGCCGTTGGCGGCTCCGAGGAGTCCATGAATCTGCACCTGCTTCTCAAAGAAGTGGATGGCGCTCTTGCGCGTATCGAAAACGGCTCCTTTGGTATCTGTGAATCCTGTCGCGAGTCCATTGAGCCAGACCGCCTTTTGTGCGATCCGCTCGTGCGCATCTGTCTCGATCACCTCAGCAGACAGGAACGCGATGCCCTCGAGCGCGACCTGGAGCTGGCGGCCGAGGTCCAGAGGGGCCTGCTGCCGCGCCAGAGCTTAGAGCGCGACGGCTGGCATATCTGCTATCACTATGAGCCAGCCGGCCTGGTCAGCGGCGATTATTGCGACGTTATCGATGCAGGAGAAGCGGGACTATATTTTATGGTCGGCGACGTATCCGGCAAAGGCATGGCCGCTTCCATGCTCATGGCTCACCTGCATGCCATGTTTCGCACCTTGATTTCGGTCCGCCTTCCATTGGCCAGCATGCTGAAGCACGCCAGCCGAGTGTTTTCGGAAAGCACTTTACCCTCGCAATACGCGACCCTGGTTTGCGGACGCGCCATGCCGGACGGTACTGTCGAAATCTGCAACGCCGGACACCCGCAGCCGCTGCTTATACGAGATGGTACTGTCACGCAGTTCGAGCAATCGGATCTTCCCGTTGGATTGTTCGCTTCCGAAGAGTTCTCGCTAACCGAATTGCATTTTGAGCCCGGCGACGGAATGGTAATTTATTCCGATGGCGTCTCTGAGGCTCTTGATCCATCCGGACTTGAATACTCCGCCAACCGCTTACACGACATCCTCCGCCGCCTTGTGCGTGTGAACGCTTCTACGCTGGTCGCCGCCTGTCGCGATGACCTGACCGCATTCCGCGCCCACGCACCTAAAACAGACGACGTGACTTTGTTTGTTCTGGGCCGGCAGCTTACGCCGGAACCGCGATCGGACGTTGAGCCAGCGCGCCAGCTTGCATTCCATTCATAGAGACTGGGCCCGCCAACTTACTCCTTCTCCGCCGCCCTCTGCTGCGGCGAGCTGAAGTTGCCGAAGTCCAGCCGCTGTGGTGGCCCTATCCTTCCTTTCGCATCGGTTTCTATCCACTCCACCCAGCGCGAAATCGGACGTTCTTCGCCAATCCGGTACTTGTCACGTACAGTCACTCTGATTCGGTAGCCCTGCCGGAGCCTCAACGCCCATCGCGATTCCAACTCGTGGTAACTGCCGCCTGGCCGCGAAACGCCTCCTGTAAAGCTCGCGGAGCAAAGGTGTTCGAGTTTGGGTTTTGCAGGCTTAGGTTCCGAACGTCTCCTGGCGCGCCGAACTGGATTCCGATGCGATGCCCGGCATGCTCGCCCGTTCCGCGCGACATCGTTCGCTGCGGAGTTATTAATCGGTGAGTAACTACTTTACCTGGCTCACCCAGTTCACCCGAAATCTCCTCGTATTCGAAGTTGCCTTGCCGCCAGCGCTTCTTGAAAACGAATCGACCACTGATATCTTGCAGACTCATGACCTTTGCCGTGCTCCTTACTTCCCGGCTAACTGCGGAAATGCCCGGGCATATTGAAGGGGCAGCGGAATCTTCACGCCAAGTTCCTGCGCGGCTTTGATGGGCCAATACGGTTGGCGCAGAAATTCACGCGCCATCAGGATTAAGTCCGCGGCGCCATCGCGAATGATTTCCTCCGCCTGGGCAGGCGTCGTAATAAGCCCCACGGCTCCCGTTAGAACGCCCGCATCGCGGCGAATCTGCGCGGAAAACGGAACCTGGTATCCAGCGCGCAATGGTATAGCCGCCTTTGCAGAGCTTCCGCCCGAAGAACAATCCACAACGTCCACGCCCCGCTGCCGGGCAGTGCTCGCGAGTTGAACTGAATCTCCGATTGTCCAGCCGCCTTCTACCCAATCCGTTGCCGAGATCCGAAGAAATAGAGGCATGTGGGCGGGCCAGACCGCGCGAACCGCTTCTACAACTTCCAGTGCAAAGCGCATACGATTCTCGAGCGCTCCGCCGTATTCATCCTGGCGCTGGTTGGAGAGGGGTGACAGGAATTCGTGTATTAGATACCCATGTGCACCATGCAGTTCGATCACTTCAAACCCGGCCTGGAGCGCACGCCTTGCGGCGGCTGCGAACGCATTCACCACAGCGCCAATCTCTAAACGATTGAGTTCAATAGGGTCGGGATAGCCGGGTCCGAAAGAGATAGGGCTCGGCGCGACTGGCTGCCAACCGCCTCGCTCAGCAGGGATCACGTGTCCGCCGCGCCATGGTGCGTCCGTACTGCCTTTTCGCCCGGCATGCGCGAGCTGGATACCGGGAACCGAGCCGTGCTCTTTCAGAAAGCGTGCTATGCGGGCCAGCGGCTGAATGTGCTCGTCTTTCCAAATCCCGAGGTCCCACGGAGATATGCGGCCGCGCGCTTCCACGGCGCTTGCTTCCGCGATCACCAGCCCAGCGCCGCCAATTGCGCGGCTTCCCAGATGCACCAGATGCCACTCGGTCGCAAAGCCATCCTCGCAAGAGTACTGGCACATGGGGGATACCGCAATCCGATTCGGAAGCGTGATACCGCGGATAGCCAGAGGACTGAACAGGTGCACAACTCCGGTCTGATCGGACGCGGTCAGAGGAACTTCCAATGGGCCCATGCCCTCAGTATCGGCCAGCCCCCGCGTGAACCCGCGGCCCGACGTGACGGATTCTGTCTCGATGCCTTCCAGATTCGCGTCGATAGAGGGGATAAGGTCATAAGCATGATTTCATCCCATCCGGCAGAGAGTTTCCAAGCCCTTTCAAAACTTTGGTTTAGACCCGTTTTGCGGCGTTGTGCCCCTGCGTTTGTTTTGATTTCCGATCGATTGGGATTTGCCGATTTCGGCAGCTTTCTTCGCTAGACTGGTCTGGAAGGAGTCTATGGAGTCAACCGCACGTCAGCGTGCTGTCATTATCGGGGCTGGGCCCGCTGGCCTAACCGCCGCTTACGAGCTATTGACGCGAACCGACATTGCGCCCATCGTGCTCGAAAAGAGCGAGTACATGGGTGGCATTTCCCGGACTGTGAACTACAAGGGAAACCGTATCGACATCGGTGGCCACCGGTTCTTTTCTAAATCGGACCGCGTCATGCAGTGGTGGCTCAATATTCTTCCAATGCAGGTTACTGGGGAAGCTAGCACGCAGATCACCTATCAACGCCAGACCACCAATATCTCAACCGCGGCCCGGGCTGCCGATCCGCACCGTGAAGATAGCGTGATGCTAGTCCGCAATCGGAAATCGCGGATCTATTTCATGCGGCAGTTCTTCTCTTATCCAATCACTCTAAGTGGAGATACGGTTCGCAGGCTGGGTATTTTGAAGACCCTTCGAATCGGCTTCAGCTATCTTCGCGCCTTATTGTTTCCGATCCGGAACGAAAAGAATCTCGAGCAATTCTTTATTAATCGATTCGGGCGAGAACTGTACCTCACATTTTTCAAATCTTACACGGAAAAGGTATGGGGCATCGAATGCAGAGAGATCAGCGCTGAATGGGGAGCGCAGCGAATCAAGGGTCTCTCTATCTACAAGACCATAACCCACGTGTTCAAGAAACTGATTGCGAAGCGGCAGGATATTGCACAGAAGGACGTTGAAACGTCGCTGATCGAACAGTTTTTGTATCCGAAGTTTGGGCCGGGCCAGATGTGGGAAGAGGTGGCGGAGCGAATACATACGCTTGGCGGTCAAATCTTGACGCACTGGTCAGTGGAAGGCATAGAACACGTCGGCGGCGGACGGATCACAGCCGTGCTGGCTCGAAATAAGCAAACCGGTGAAAACCGCCGGTTCGAGGGTGAATATTTCTTCTCCACTATGCCGGTGAAAGAGCTTGTCGAAGCGATGCATCCACCCGCCCCCAAAACGATTCAAGAGATCTCAAACGGGCTGGTATATCGGGATTTCATCACAGTTGGAGTTCTGTGCAGCCGCATCAAGCTTCGCGACTCTTCGGGTGAGCTCGTAAAGGACAATTGGATTTATATTCAGGAGCCGGATGTTCTGGTCGGCCGCTTGCAAATCTTCAATAACTGGAGCCCGTCGATGGTTTCGGACCCCAATAAGATCTGGATCGGTCTCGAGTATTTCTGCAACGACACCGATGCGCTCTGGAAAAAGACGGATGCGGAAATGATCGCCTTGGCAAAATCAGAGCTCGCCGTAATGAACATGCTTGACCCGGAGGACGTCGTGGACGCCACCGTCATTCGGATGCCGAAGACCTACCCAGCGTACTTCGGATCTTATGATCGATTTCCGGAAATCATCGCCTGGGCGAACGAATTTGAAAATCTGTTTCTCATCGGCCGCAATGGGATGCATAAGTACAACAACCAGGACCACTCAATGCTCACCGCGATGACTGCCGTTGACAACATCATCGGCAACGTGCGGAGCCGCGATAATTTATGGGCTCTCAACACCGAGCAGGACTATCACGAAGAAAAACGCGAGGGTTCGACGCCGGGAAAGGCCGCCAAAGAAAATCAGGAAGCCGTGCCGGTTTCCAGCTAATAAGATCTGATGCACCACGCCACTGATGCGGGAACGCGCCTTGACCTCCTAATAGTTGAACGCGCTCGATCACTTCGCGACCGGCTCGAAACTGCGCCAGTGCGGCGATCCCAACGCCTGACCGTCCTGGCCGTGATCGTTTTGGCGTACTTCCTGGTGACCGCATTACAGGCGCGGCGCGAGCTGTGGCACGACGAACTCTACACCTATTACATTGCAAAAGCGCCCTCAATATCGCGCCTCTTTCAGGAAATCAAACTAGATTTGAATCCGCCCTTGATGTATCTGGCCGATCGAGTGTCGCTGAGCATTTTTGGCGATAACAGCTACGCGGCGCGCCTGCCCTCGATACTTGGCTTTCTTTTTGGGAGCTTTTGTTTCTATGCCTTCGTCTCGCGCCGGCTTCGGCCCATTTACGGGCTGCTGGCAATGCTTGTTTTTTGGTCTACTCCGTTTGAATATTTTGCCACCGAGGCACGGCCGTACGGGCTGATCATCGGGTTCTTCGGCCTTGCGATGGTGGCCTGGCAGGGAGCCGTTGAGCCGAAGCGAAGCACGTCCTCAATATGGGCATTGGCATTCGCCGTCACCGGCATGATGTGCAGTCATTTCTTCGCCGTAATTTACATTGCGCCATTCTGCTTGGCCGAACTGCTGCGCTGGTATCGTTCCCGGAAATTCGATCTCGCCATGTGGGCGTCGCTCCTGTTGCCATCGCTTTTTCTGGTCGCCTACAAGCCCATGGTTACGCGTTACCAGGCCGGGCATTTCCCGTCCACTGCACAAGCGTCGCCGTTGAAAATCCTCGGCTTCTTTTACCGCATGCTTGACCCGGAGAGCCTTTTCTTGTTGCTGGCGATATGCGCCGGGCTTGTTTTGGTGTCCCGATTTGAACGTCCGCGTGCTGAGAAGGCCAGCCGCTTGACATCTCTCGATTGGGTCCTGGTTGCCGGACTGCTCCTTATTCCAGCGCTGATAAATATAGCCATCATGCACTCGCACGGCGTCGCGTTTCCGCGCTACTCCGGTCCGGCATTGTTCGGGATTGCCCTGCTGTTTGCGCTTCTGCTTGGAAGGGCCACAAACTTCAGTCGAACCGCCGCGGCAGCCGCTTGTTGCGTGCTGTTTCTGTACAGCATGGGGGCCAGCGCTCCCGCCGCGGTAAAGACTTTGCTGGGACGAAACACCCACCGCGCACAGCCGTCGCCCATTGTCAACGTTCGCCCGGATCTTCCGCTGGTTGCTAATAGCGGGCTGAGTTTTCTGGAATTGGACAAATACGCGGATCCCAGCACGGTAGCCCGCCTTCACTATTTAACAAATACCGAGTACGCGGTCCGCTATGCACATGCCACGATCTTCGAAGGTTTTGCATATCTTAAGAACTTTTTCCCCATCCGGGCAACTGTCGAACCGTATAACAAATTCGTCGCGGAGCATCACACGTTTCTCGTGCTGGGCCAAATCAACTATCCCGAAGATTGGCTACTCCGCCGGTTAATGGACATTCATGCCAAACTGCTCTATCTTGGCGATTACTATGGCCAGCAGTTGTATCAGGTGACAATGCCGCCGGATTGAGTGCGCTCGACGTACTTCGGACCTTCAACGCTGTGCGGAAGAATTGACGCTTTCTGGTTCAGTGATGTTGGCTGTGACGCGAGTCTCTCTCCAGAGCTTTTGGGCTGGCACGAAGAATACAGCAACGCCTGACAACGCGGCCGCTACCAGCACAACGAATGTCCGGACCAGAGACGAAGCGCGTTTTACCCGAATCCGTTCCGGTATCAGTGGATCAACGATCGCAACACCATAAAAAACGCTCTCCAGCAGCAGAACCGCTGGCCGCCAGGGATGCGGCAGGCCGAAACTGCTGCCTGCGGTTGCGATCAGCGCGAAGGGCAGCAGCAATCGCCCAACCTTGTGCGAGACAAAATGCACGAACCGCCGGTTACCAGGCCAGAGCAGGCCGGGGAAGTACATGACGGTTTGGTAAACGCCGGCCTGGGTCCTTAGCTTACGCCAAAATTCGGAACGCAATGCGGTGGGATAATCGTACGCTTTCGCCTGCTCCTCAAAATAGATACGAAATCCACGAAATGCCGCCTTCAATGGCAGGTACACGTCATCCAGCAGGACATCGGAAGGAAGTGGTACGGCCAGTTCGCGGCGCATCGCGTAAATGGAACCGCTTGCGCCTAGCAACGCATTGATCCGGTTCAAATTTCTGCGAATCGCCTTTTCGTACCGCCAGTACAGCCCGGTGTTGTATTCTTCCGCATTATGCCCTTCGCGGATATAGAGTTGTCCGGTAACGACCCCCACTGATGGATCGGCAAAACAGGCCACCATGCGGCGCAAGGCGCTTCGATCGATCTCCTGCCGCACATCCGTGAAGACGATGATCTCTCCGGAGGCGCTTTCAATTCCTCGGGTTAGCGCAGTGGCCTTGCCGCCGGCCGCCACCGCAATGAGGTAAACACGGGGATCCGGGTGCCCGCGAATAATATTTTCCGTATCATCAGTGGAACCGTCTGAAACAAACAAGATTTTGATTAAGTGAGCCGGATAATCGGAATTGAGTAGCGATTCAATTTTCCGCTCAATCCATTTGGCGCCGTTTCGAACCGGGATCACGACGGAAACCGCTTTCGGAACGAACTGCTTCGAAATTGGTTTCGGGAACAATCGGGCCCACACTGCAACCAGCATGGGGTATCCTACCAGCACGTACAGGACGACACCCACACTGCAGGCGAAGATCAAAGTGGCTGAATTCATGCGCGCCGCTGTTAAGGCTCTGTTGGCCTTTCGAGATTTTTGACCACAACCCGCGCCGGGTTTCCCATCACAACCGAATAGGCCGGCACATCGGTGATCACCACGCTGTTGACTCCGACGATCGCGCCTTCGCCCACGGTTACGCCCTTTAGAATGAAACTGTTCTGGCCGATCCATGCCCGCCGGCAGACGCGCACCGGCTTGATCTCCTCCGGCTTCGGAGGCAAATCCGCGATCCTGTCCTTAGTATCGCGAGGATGAGCATCGGTGTCCATAAATCGAACCCCCGACGCCACGTTTACATCGTCTTCTATCAAAATTTCCTTATTCACCACGAATGTTACGTTGTGACCGATATCCACTCTGTCGTGGAGGATCAATTTCGGTTCATCGAAGATCCGGCCGCTGAAAATATCGACTTTCCCGAAAAAGTTAACATCGTCCCCAATGAATATTTTCGTGTGCCCCACAATAAATGGCAGCCTGGACATATGGAATCGCCTGCCAACCGATTCACAACGGCCCCTAAAAAGCGGCTCGCGAATGAAGTAGCTAAAAGACCAGCGAAAACTGCCCGCCAGCCCGCTCTGGAGGTCGAATGCGAACCGAAGCAGCGGGTGGAGCAGGCGCGGGAGCGGAAGAGTGCTGGTCTGGACACCGCGCGCCGCCGACCGGAGCGAGCGGTACAGCGGGGTTTCTCCCCGGCGCACTTTCAAAAGTAAGTTGTCGATCATGCGCGTCCTCCCAGTCCGCGCTCCTCGAGTAGTTCCACAAGCAGTTTCTCGGTCGTAAGTATCCACGCTATGCGGCGTCCCCGGAAGGCAACGGCAGGAAGTGGCCGCTTCGCAATCACCGCCCCCCTCCCCTTAAATGTGGCAAGGGCCTGTTCAATGTCGCAAACTTCGTAACATAGGTGATGCAGTCCTCCGCCCCGCTCCGCAAGGAATTTTGCGACGGGCGATCGCCCATTCGCGGGTTCCACCAATTCGATCTGACCGCCGCACGACTGCGTCTTCAGAAAAGCGACCTTCACCTTCTGATTCGGATCTTCAAACACCGAGCCATCCCATGCCGCTCCCAGCGACGCGCGGAATCCTTGAATAGAAGCCGAGATTTCTGCAACCACGAAGCCGACGTGGTGCAACTGAAGCGTAACTTCTTCCACGGTTCCGCTAGACGGCACTAACTTTGTCCTGAAGATATTCCTCAACGCGCGCGAATGAATCGAGGTCGGCTGCCATCTCCAGATCCATTGTGATTTGAAACTCGTCCTCAATAACATTCAGGAGCGTGATAGCCGCGACGGAATCCCACTCGGCAACATTACTCTGGCTTGCGGTGGCGATCTTTCCGTCCGGTAGCTCCGGAAAAACAATTTGAAAGCATTTCGTTAGCCGTTTTTGAATTTCATCCATTTGCATTGACTCCGGTTACTTGCTCGACATGGTGATAAAGAGCGGGGCAAAGAGCTTCAAACCGGTCGCGCCGGATGGCAAAGGCTCCCTCGGGAACTGCGCCAAGAAACACAGCAAAAAAATCGCGAGCCGGGCCGTTCTTTGCTGTAGACCCAAAGCCAAATTCGATCTGTGGAACCTGGAATCGCTCGAACAGCGCCTTCAAGCATTGGTGCTCAATCCGCCGCGAGAAGGCACGGCAGCTCATCACCCATGTTTCGATTTCCACTTTGCGATCAGACTCATGGCCCTGAACAACGGCGATAGTACCCAAAGGTCCAAACTTGTCCTCGTACTTCACACCCATCAGAAATGAATTTGACCTCGTGAACTTCCTCTCCCACTCGGCCGCCGTAAACCGTACTCCGTTCAGATTGAACTGATTCGTTTTGTTGACTAGTTCCAGAATACGAGAGTTGGCCGGTGAAACATCCCAATCGAGCGTGACCGTGGCTTTGACCTGGCTTAGAAACTCATCGGACTCGCCTCCCTGTTCGGCTTCCTGCCGGAAAGCCGCGCCCTTTCGAATGCTTTCGAGCCGAAGCCGATCCTCATCCGTGAGCCGGCTCGTGCCACGACTCTTGGCGAAGACATCCCGCATTTTCTTCAACAGCGCCAGAACAGCTTTGTAATCTCCGGTCGGAAACTGCAGGCAGGTGATTCCGGGATGAGCACTTGCGACTTCGGCCAGTTCGAGCGGCGTATCGTCAATGAATGCCACTGCATCAGCCGAAATGTTCCAGGCCTTTAGAATGCGTCCGACCGATTCTGACTTCGGGGCCCAGTGCACTTCAATCGGAAAGATTTTCTCGGCCTGGATAAGCAGGTCATCCCTCTTGAACGCTTCTTCGACAACCGCTCGATCGTTCTTGCTCGCGACCGCCACCAGGATGCCCTCATCGGCCAGAGCGCAAAGCATCCTCTGGTAGAGTCCGTGGAGATGATAGCTGCTGGCGCTATCCCAGCGCACCGCCTGCGGGCCGGCTTCGCCCACGATACCGTTCCAGAACGTGTTGTCCAGGTCCGTAATGATGCCCTTCAGCGGCTGTGCCGGAAACAGCAGACGGGCCAAACCGGAAGCGAGCGCATCGGCATGGCTGAGCGTGTAGGGCGATCCGATGAGCAGGTCGGATTTCAGATCCTGGCGACCGCTCATCGGCGCTGTTTCTGCCAGCCAGTCTGCGCTCAACACGCCAAGATTCGGTTTTCTGGATAACCGGGCGGCTAGCGCGGCGAGTTCGTATCTCACCAGCAGCTCGGCTTCGCTCGTCTGCCATGGCGGCGTGTGAAAAGCCGGCGGGAAGACAAGCGTAGGCAGCGAGATGGAGACCGGAACAGCGTCCGCGATCCGCTCGATCGCCCCTTCCATCCGCCGCAAAGCCGCGGGGGCTGACTGAAGAATGCTCGTTTCGAGAGCGGGACCCCAGCTGCCAGCCTCCCGATAGCCTAATCGCGAATCGATATCCTGCCATTCCAAAACAATGGCAACCGCTTGAACTGGTTCCTTTAACACGCCCTCGACGGTGCCGGCAAGATCACCATACAGTCCGGGCCTGATATTGATCGTGAGAGCGGGCTTGCGAAGCTTCAGATGCGCCGCTAAAAAAGCTTGGAGGTGCAGCGGGGTGAAGCTGCAGCCCAGAGCGACCTCGTACCGCTGCTGGGACTCCTGGGGCTTTGCGCGAGTGATTTCAAGCGCTTCCGAGATGGTCACGTCGTTCCAAAGTTGCCGGCCCGAGGCATGACTTCGGCCGTGCTGCTTAAACCGGATTCAGTCATAGCCGCTCCCTGATGGTCGCGGTTCTGTGCAAGCGGTTAGCAGCACCCGAACCGCGCGCGCCAGCAAGCGGCCTCTGATGAACTTCAGTTAGAACCTACAACTTTATATAGTAAGCGACCGAGCCAAAAAAGCTCGATTAAAGGGAGGGATTATTCGGCCAGCAACTCCCGGTAAATCTCGAGCAGCGACGCGCAGTAGGCTTGCGGCGAGTGCTGTGCCAGTACATCGATGTGCGCGTTCTGCGCAAGCGTTCCGGCCAATGCGGGGTCGGCAAGCAGGTTTGCGATACTCTCCGCCAGGGCCGCCGGATCCCCGGCCCTCACCAGCAGCGCACTGCGCCCATCTTGCACCATTTCCGGAACGCCTCCAACCGCGCTTGCCACCACTGGCGTTCTCGCCATCATGGCTTCCAGTAGTACGTTCGGTGACCCTTCAGTAAGTGATGGGAGGACGAAAACACTGGCAAGTTCATAGAAAGGAAGCGGGTCTTTCTGATGACCGGTAAAGCGCACCCAATCGTGAAGACCAAGGCTATTCGCCTGGGTTTCCAGACGCGCTCTTTCGGGACCGTCTCCAACCAGGACTAACTGAGCGTCGATTTCAGGCCGGGTCCGGCGAAGCAGATGCATCGCCTCGATCAGATGACGATGTCCTTTCTCCTTCGAGAAACGGCCGATCGCAATCACTATTCGCGCATCTTCGCGCAGACTCCAGCGCTCGCGCAGCGAAGATGTACTTTCGCCGCCAGCGCCCTTCCGGCATTCAATCGAATTCTGCAGAACACGAATGTGTTCGCGGTTCACCCCGCCGCGCGCCAGCATCTCAGCAAAAGGAGAGCATACAGTAATGACGCGGTCGGCCGCAGGGAGCGACCAGCGATCCAGTTGATTGTAGAGATGCATTTTGACATCAGTGGTCGTGTAGCCGTGATGAAATGCAATCCAGCGCGCCTTCGCGGGCCGTGTCAACCGCACCAGAAAGTGAGATTTGAGGCTATGCGTCTGGATAATGTCGGGCGCTTGCTCGCGAAAGAGCTGGCGTAATTGACCCATGACCCGCGTATCGAATGCGCTGTGCTCGTTCACAACGTGGACGGGCAAGCCAGAGGCGCGCGCTTCATCGATGAACGGGTTCGATGCCGGCTCGCCATTCGCCTTTGAGCGTAGAAACGTTGCCAATGAGATTTCGCAGCCGTTTGCCGCTTCCGCCCGCGCCAGACGGCAGAAGCGAAGCAGATTCTTCGCCGGGCCCGTGAGCGTGTAGGCTTCGATGAGCGCCATCACCCGCATCGTTTCAGCGTTTGCTTTCCGCGATCAGTGGACCTGAGCGGTGAGCCGGTCAGCCAAAGGCGCTGGACGGGCCTGATGCTGTAGCCAGTTTTCAAGCACAAGCAGGTACCACAATTGCTTCGGCACCGCTCCGGCCCGAACGGCCCTGTCCACTTCCGGCGCGATTGCGCCATTTCTTATCCAACCTTCGGATTCCACCAGGGTACTGGAGCGCAGCCGTTCGAAGGAAGCGCGCCAATGCGTTAGCAGCCACTTCTCGGCCGGAATGGTAAACCCTTGTTTGGGCCGGTCCGCAACCTCCGATCCCACCCGGCGCCTTACGATCTCGCGCAGTACGGCCTTTAGCTGCCCCCCTTGGAAACGAATCTCGGCAGGCAGGGCGGCCGCAAAATCCCACATCTTGTGGTCAAGAAAGGGCGCGCGCGCTTCCAGGGCGAAGTACATCGTTCCACCGTCCACCTTGGGCATGTATTCACCTGTGAACTCGGTCTTGCGATGGTAGGCAAAAACGTCAGAAAGCAAACAGCGCGCAGAACCAAAAGACGGGTGTATTTGCCGCTGAGATACTTGATGACTCTGTAACCGTTCGCCGAAAAGAGCCCGCTGCTCAAAGTACGGCAATCCGTCGCGGACCCGTGTGTAAGCACCCAAGCCTCCCACGGCGTAATCGACAAAGTTTTTGGCACGGCGCATCGCCGGCGCCGCGCCAACAAACGGACGCGCCGCTTGCCAAAAGAGCGGAGCAAAGGACGGCAGATGCCTGGCCAGCCGCTGCGCGCGCCACGCATTGTAGAAGTACGGATAACCGAGAAACACATCATCCCCGCCATCCCCTGTAAGCAGCACCGTTGCAAAAGGTTTCACGGCCGCCGATACGCGCATCACTCCCATTGCCGATTGACAGGCAAACGGCTCACTGAAGGCCTCCGCCAGATCACCCAGCGGCGGCTCCTTTGAATCCAGGGTCACCACTTGATGCCCAATGCCCAGTTTTCGCGCGATCGACTCAGCTTGCGCGCTTTCATCCGATGCATCTTCAGGCGTACCGACCGTAAAGGCCTGGACATCCGCATTCAGCCGCGTCATAGCCCAGCACACCAGAGTCGAGTCGATCCCGCCGCTCAGAAGCGCGCCAATGGGGACGTCCGAAATCAGACGGAGGCGAACCGACTCAAGGATGAGCCGTTCCGTTTCCTCCACCGCTTCATCGAACGTGACCTTAGAAGCTTCATTAACCGGCGGCAGCGACCAATAGCAACGCTGGGACGTTTGCCCCTTTTTCCACTCGACAATAGTCGCCGGCGGGACCTTCTTCACCTCGCGATAAATCGACCGTTCATCGGTGACGTAACCGAACTCCAGAAATTCGAGTACTCCGTCCGTATCGATATGATGCGCGAGACCCGCGGCCCGCAGCGCTGAGATGGTAGAGGAAAAACCGATCTCCTGATCTTGCGCCGCGTAGACCAGCGGTTTCACTCCCAGCCGGTCGCGTACGAGAAAGAGCGTCTGGCGCGTGTCGTCCCAAATGGCGAATGCGAACATGCCCCGTAGTTGCGGGACTAGCTTGTCGATTCCCCACTCGAGGTAGCCGCGCAGCAGCACTTCGGTGTCGCATTCGGAGCGGAACCGGTGACCGGCGCCTTGAAGCCTCTCCCGAATTTCAACGAAGTTGTAGATACATCCGTTGAACACCAGCCCCACTTTGCCGTCGTCTGACAGCATGGGTTGCCGGCCGAGATCGCTCAAATCGATAATCGCCAGCCGGTGATGCCCCAGTGTCACGCCCGGCCAGTTTGCTACGCCGTGTCCGTCCGGACCCCGCCGCGCCAACTGAGGAAGCATGCTCCCGGTCAGTTCCGAAGCGCGTTCCGAACCGCTCTGACTGACGAATCCCGCGATACCGCACATCTTGTTTCAGTTTCCGTCTGTTCGTAAGCGATGATCGAAACACCATAGTACTAGACCGGCCCGACACCAGCTTTTTGCCAGGCCAATCCCGAACCGGTCAGTCAACGCAGACTCATGATTATCTGCCAAACCCTTGAATTACGGCACGGCTATGTTAGCCGTTGCCGTAACGCTCGGATTCACGGTGCTAGTTGCTGTGACCGTGACCGTCTGGGGCGATGACGGCGCCGTTGCCGGAGCTGTATATAACCCGGTGGAACTGATGCTGCCGGGGCCGGAAACGGACCAGGTGACTGTATTGCTCATGTACCAGCCGATTGCATACAACTGAAGCGTGCTGCCGGCGTTTACGGTCGTCTGTTGCTGTGTATCAATCGCGAGGAAAGGCGCCGTTGTGTCCGGAATAATTTCGAAGCCGTTGATCTCGGGCGCCGACGTGCCCTGCTGGCCATCCGGTACGACCAATCGCAGCCCAGCCGTCAGACTATTATTTGTGACCTGTGCCGGAATGTAGAGATCCACCGGTATAGCGCAAGCGTAATTTATCGACTTGCCGAAATCATAGTTGTGCGCCGCAGTTTGTCCCTGGGCATCGACCATCATGGGTGCGTGGAGCTTGGTCCCAAAAGTACAGCCGGATGGGGAGTAGCCGCCATCGTATAGCTGCCCGAACATGAACCGCACTTTATAGTTTCCATTCGGCACGATAAACCGGTAGACAACATCCGATCCGTACGTGTTCGCTGCGCTTTCATAAATTCCAATTTCCGGGTTCGAAGAAGCGGGCCATGCCGGGTAATCGCCGTTTAGCTCGGTGTAATCGCCGGCCTCAAATCCTTGATCGCTTAACCAGACATTTCCGCTTGCATCCGTAGTCTGACCACCGCCTGAATTGATACGAATGGTTCCGGCGGCCGGATTGCTTCCTGTCGGAATGACGGTGATGTACTGGTTCGCAACAGCGTTTGGATCAGCCGCACTGGTTGCTTGTAATACCGCACCGGTGGGGCTGCTCACCGTGCTCGGCGGCGTATACGCTCCGCCCGGTGTAACTGAGCCGGCTCCCGATACCAGGGACCATATTACGTTTTGATTTGAGGATCCCTTTACCCACGACGTGAGCTGAAAACTGTAACTTCCTGCCGCTACGTATAGGATCGGCTCCGGCAATCCGATATTCACGCCCTGCAGCGCCACGGGATAATTCACCTGGTAATTCGAGTTGCTCTGGTCCGTCGCATTTACAACGGCAAAGTTTGCCGGCTGGACATATGGATTCGTTGGCTTAACCTGGCTCGAGTTGGCGTTCACCATCAAACTTGATTCATCCACTGCCTCGAAATTGGCCAGAGTAATATGTGCGGCGCTAATTTGCCCAAAGGCAGAAAACGCCCCTGGATCGCGGCTTAGATCGGTATCCACCGTGATCGTCGGCCCCGTGCCGGCGTCCGCAAGAATCATTCCGTATTGTTTGAGGCCAGTCAGAATCGCCTGCGCCATGGGCCCCATCTTTGAAATATCGTAGCTGGCCTTCAGTCGGAAGCGGGACCCGTACGGAGGGCTGTTGGTACAGCAATTTGCATAATGCGGCTGCGTAGCCGGCCAGTAGATTAAATTAGGATTACCGTAGATGAAACCGCCCGCCAGAGTGAAGCGTACGGCGTGATGGACCGCTCCGTTCTTCACTTCGTCCAGGTGCAGCGTAAGTGGGCCCAGCGGCAATCCTCCGGCATCTGTCGTGCCGTTTGTTGGAAGGCCATAGCCGAGCCCGCTGTATGAGTAGCCGCTGGTTGCGGTGTAATTTACTCCATTTGACAGCCGCGGCGTGAAGTAGTTGTTATACACTTCCCAAAATTGGCAGGTATCTTTGTTGACCGCCAGAATGTGGTGATCGGAGCCATTCTGGTCGCTGACGTACGTGCCCATCTCACGCCTCAGTTGCGGAAGGCTGGGTAGTAGCCACGATCCGTTGTATTGGGCCGTGTAATAGAAAACTTCATTTATCAAGGGAACGGTGTTGTCCACAACGCTTGTTCCCCAGCCCGTATCAAACCCGATACCGTTCGTTCCCGTGCTCGCCGTACTCGTCCAGGTTGCGCTGTTGGCGTTCACCGGCAGGCTGTCAATTCTGGTATTGAAAACTGAGTCGTTAGGCGCTACCGGACACCCCGCCAAGACATTCTGATTTGGAACGGAGGTAGGCGCGGTGTACGTTGCATGCGTGCTGTCGGTCACCGTCAGAGTGCCGGAACTTCCCGCGACGAGTGAAAAGTTCGTGGGTCGATTCGAGCTTATGCTTACTGTCCCGCCGGTCTGCGCCAACGTAGCCGTTGGATTGATGCTCAGACCGCCGCTTGTGATGAGATTCTGGCCTGTGCCTGTCAGGGAAATGGTTTGAGGCGAACCGGCCGCCGAGTCCACAATGGAAATAGCGGCCGTTTCGGCGCTCACCAGAGAGGGAGTGAATGAAACCGAAATAGTACAGTTCGCGCCGGACGCAACCGTAGCTCCACACGTGTTTGAGGCAGCGAAATCACTCGCGTTTGCGCCCGTCATAGTGATGCTTGAAATTGTTAAGAACGACATGCCTGAATCAGTGAGAGTAATCGTCTGGGGCGTGCTCTTGGTCGTAATCGTCTGGCCGCCGAATGATATCGACGGCTTATCGACTGAGACCTGCGGATTTGCGCCTCCGCCTCCGCCCGCTAACTGAGTCCAACTGTTTACTGAAGTGCAGGCATAAAGATTCTGGCCGGGAACAGCCGAGCTAATGAAAAATAGCTGTCCGATAAGGCATGCGGCGGGGAGCGCCGTGCCCACTGTGACCGGCCGCGTGACCGGCAGGGTCGAAAAATCTGCGTTGCGGCCCTGTGTTCCGAGATTGATGGTTGTGGGACCCTGCCCGAACATTACTGGGCATAAGAAAGCCGCCGCGACAGCGAAGACATAGCCAGCAATCCGGAGAATAGCTCTATTCCGATTTGGTGTTCGCGGCCCGAAACATGGGATTTTTGCCTGCCCTGCTGGCGGAAGGCACTGGTTACGTGGGTGGTGCAAGAGGCGATGATCCTTTCGTGCTTAGAGGACCATGCCCTTTCGCCCTGGCAGATCTGGCCGCGTGCCGCCGCAGCGCTGATCGATCGGTGCAAGCTTCTGCTTTTCAAAGCATTACGGACGCAATCAGATGAAACTGGAAAATCTCACAGAACTGTGACTGAGGGCCCGCCGGGTGGGCGCCTACACCTGCAGCGTTGCAATATCCACTGTTGACTGGTGGCCTTCAATAATCACGATTCCGGTTTCAGTGACGTGGTATTTCTTCCGATCCTGATCCAGATCGTAACCAACTTCGGTGTCTGGTGGAATCTTTACATTTTTGTCGAGAATAGCGCGCCGGACCTTCGCGCGGCGTCCGATATCGCAGTTATCGAAGATTACTGAATCTTCGACGTGTGCACCCGTGTGCACGCGCACGCCGCGTCCCAATACTGATCCCTTCACCATGCCGCCCGAAACGATGGAGCTGCCCGCAATGATCGAATCCACAGCCATGCCCCGCCGGCCATCCTCATCGAACACGAATTTTGCCGGTGCGTCGAAATATCCTGCCGTGCGCAGCGGCCACTGGCGGTTATAAAGGTTCAACTCAGGCGAGACGGCCCGCAGATCCATGCTGGCCTCGTAATAGGCATCGAGCGTTCCGACGTCCCGCCAATACTGCGGCGATCCAATAGGATCTCCCGGAATAACATTGGTTTGGAAGTCGTAGGCGTACATGTCCGCGCGTCCTATCAGCGAGGGTAGAATGTCCTTCCCGAAATCGTGGGAGCTATCTTCGTTCTCGCCGTCAGCGTGGAGCTCACGTAAGAGAGTGTCCGTCGAAAAGATATAATTGCCCATCGACGCAAACACACGGGTCGGGTCGTCCGGCATGGTTGGGGCATTGGCTTTCTTCTCGTGAAAGCCGATAATATTGCCTTCCGAGGTCGTTTCGATTACGCCGAATTCGGAGGCCAGTTCTTTATCCACGCCCACGGCCGCCACTGTTACGCTGGCCCTCTTCTCAACGTGGTATTCGATCATTTGGCGGATATTCATCCGGTAAATGTGATCGGCCCCGAAGATGACCACCACGTGCGGGTCAGCCTGCTGAATCAAATTGATGTTCTGATGAATGGCGTCGGCCGTGCCTCGGTACCAATCCTCTTGCGCCGAGCGCATCTGCGCCGGTACCGGGATGATGAAGTTGTTTCTTAGTAATCCGCTTACTTCCCATCCTTCGCGCAAATGCTGCAGCAGCGATTGGCTCTTGAACTGAGTCAGCACGTAGATGGAATAAACGCCAGAGTTGATCAGGTTGCTAAGAACAAAATCGACAATCCGATACCGGCCTCCGAACGGAACCGCCGGCTTAGCCCGTTCCTTCGTGAGAGGGGAAAGTCGGGTGCCTTTGCCGCCGGCCAGCACGAACGCAAGAACACGAAGCTGCATCCTGAGCTACCTCCGAAACCAAGAGATCGTTTGCCTTTCGAGTATATTCCGAGTCACTGTATGCTATTCCAATCCGTCGCGAGATGCACGAACGAACGAACCGCCACCCCCGTCGGACCCTTTGATAGCCAGCCTTTCGCCTCGTCGAGCCACGCAGTAGATGCGATGTCCAGGTGAACCCACGGAGTTGGATCGGCAAACTCGCGCAGAAACCAAGCTGCCGTAATAGAGCCGCCATAGCGCCCCCCAATATTCGGCAGATCCGCGAAAGCCGATTTCAAGTAGTCTTTGTACTCTTCATCCATCGGTAACTGCCAGGTCTTTTCACCCGCCGCCCGGGCAGACTTAAGCAATCGCTGCAGAAATTCTTCGTTGTTCGTGAACGCGCCGATATTATAGTGTCCTAGCGCAATCCCAATCGCGCCTGTCAGCGTTGCGGCATCCACTATATGCGTCGCCCCGTTCCGGTTCGCGTAGGTAATGGCGTCGGCCAGAATCAGCCGGCCTTCGGCGTCGGTATTCAGCACTTCGATAGTCTTGCCAGAAAGTGAACTGACGATGTCGCCCGGCCGCTGCGCGTTTCCATTCAACATATTCTCCACGGTCGGGACATAGGCTGTGACGGCAATCGGGGGCTTAAGCTGAGCAATGGCGCGCATGGCGCCTACGACGGCCGCCGCCCCGGCCATGTCGTACTTCATCTTTTCCATCCCATCGGACGGCTTTATGGAGATGCCGCCGGTATCGAAGGTGACGCCCTTGCCTACCAGCGCCAAATGAACGGCCTCTTTTGATTGGGACGGGCGATACTTGATGACAATCAGGAATGGTGGATTGCTGCTGCCCTGGGCGACACCCAGCAAGGCGCCCATGCCCAGCTTGGCCATGCGCTCCTGGTCAAGAACTTCACACTCCAATCCCAGTTCGTTCGCCATTTTTTGGGCCGCTTCTGCCAAATCGCCAGGCGTGAGCTTATTGGCCGGTTCATTCACCAGATCACGTGTCAGGTTCTGTGATTCGGCAATGATCCGGCCGCGTTCCAGCGCGGATTGCAGCGAGCTGGCCCCGACGCCCGGCACAACCATCGCAAACAAATCAATCTGCTTTTCATTCTTCTTGGGATCTGATTTGTACTTATCGGCTTCCCAGTCGCCCAGCACTGCGCCCTCGGCAGCCGGCGTTACATACTCATCCCCGTTCGGAGTATCCACCAGCAGCGCAATGCTTCGGACCCCTTTAGGTTTCAGGGAACGGACCAGCGTACCCGCGATTCTGCGAACCTCGACCGAGGAAAACTTGTCCCGTTTTCCGCCCCCGATCACGACCAGCCGCTTGGCGGCCAGACCCTGCGGCCTGTGCAGCACTGCCATCTCGTACAGCTTGCCCGTGAATTCGCCCGTGGCGCGCAGGTCGGTAAGCCAGCCCGACTGAGTGGCAATTTCAGAATCGGAAGCGCGCCCCGCACTCGCCGGAACCGCGCCGTCGCCCTTTTCTTCAGCTTCAAAGCAGATTACAGCCAGTGCGTCTACCCTTACTTTTTCGATTTGTCCAGTTTCAATCTGTAGTTGCATGATGACCCCAAAATCTACTGTCGAGCGCGCCTCGCCAGAGCCGCCTTGGCTTCCGCCTGCATCTCTTTGGCTCGAATGGCTTCGCGCTTGTCGTGGAACTTCTTGCCTTTGGCTACCGCAATCTCAACTTTGATCCGGCCACCCTTGAGATAGAGCTTGGTGGGGACCACGGTCAGGCCCTTCTCGCGCGTCTCGCCGCGCAGTTTCTCAATCTCGGAACGATGCAGCAGCAGCTTTCGCTTGCGCACCGGAACATGGTTCATCAGATTCCCGTGCGAGTACTCGCTGATATGTGCGTTCATCAGCCACGCTTCCCCGTCGCTGATCTCGGCATAGCTTTCTTTTAGCTGGATTTTGCCGGTCTTGGCGGCCTTAACTTCGGTCCCGGTGAGCACCAGGCCGGCTTCGTAGCGGTCGAATAGGTGATAATCGTGATCAGCGGACCGATTGTCGCTCAAGATCTTGAATTCGCTTTGTTGAGCCAAGGTTATTAGCCGTCCGCCTCTATCAGTTTCGCCCAGGCAGGAATCGGAACCTGCACGTCAAGCTACTCTGAAACGTCTTCCATACGACCAGGGAGAGGAATATATCCATGGCAGGACATCTCTGTGTGAAGCCTGCTCTAGCCGTTTTCGGTGGCATAGTCAATGCTAACAAGCGGTTGCGGGGGTTCGAACGTAACGAGCGCGAGTGATGAATACGAGTTGGGACATGTTAACGTGAACGTTTCTAATCAGTTACGATTTTCGGCTGCGCTTGTTTGTGCGCTCATTTTCTGGGGTCTGCCCTTAGAGGCGCACACCAAGCAGGGCGACAAGTTCCTGAAAGAAGGCGAGAAAGCCGAGGCCCACAAGGACTACGACGCAGCTTTAGACGACTATTCCCGTGCGCTGGATATCGACCCGAAAGAGCCGGCATATCTCATTGCAGTGAATCGGGTCCGTACCGTTGCAGCGCAAGCTCACGTCGAGAAGGGACGAGCGCTGCAGCGTGATCAGAAACTGAATGAGGCACTGGTGGAGTTTCAGCGCGCTTTGCTGGACGACCCGTCTTCCCAGATCGCACTGCAGGAAATCCGCCAAACCACCGAAATGGTCAAGGAAAAGGCCAAGGCGCCACCGGGGACCACCATTCTGACCCCCGCCGAAAGGGCGCGCAAGGAGGTTGAAGCGCGCATCAATTCTTTGGAAGGCCCTCCCACGCTCCGGCCCATTAATAATCAGATCAGCAGCCTCAAAATGAATAACCAGCCGCCGCGCGTGTTGTATGAGAGCGTATGCAAACTGGCTGGGGTTAACGTCTTGTTCGATCCTTCGGGCATTGAATCGATGCTGGGCGGCATGGGCGGCGGCAGCAAGAACGTCAATCTGGATTTGCACGACGTCACTCTCGAAGAGGCCCTGAATTACGTCGCACTGGTAACTCACACGTTTTGGAAACCGATCAGTCGAAACGCCATTTTCGTCACCCAGGAGAGCGAGCCAAAGCGCCAGGAGTACCAGGATGAGGTTGTCAAGGTGTTCTACATCCAGAACGCCAGCACGCCCAACGAATTCACCGAAATCTTCAACGGCGTCCGCACGGGCGCCAAATTGACCACCGGCATTTTCCAGGTCGCCAGCCAGAATGCCATCATCGCGCGCGGCACTCCGGACACTATCGCGCTGGTCGAGAAACTGGTTCACGATCTCGACAGGCCAAAGCCGGAAGTGGTGGTGGACGTCATGATCATGGAGGTTTCCAAATCAAAGATCAGCACTCTTGGAGCGGCGCTTGCCGGCCAGACTGGCGGATTGAACGTGCCGATTCAGTTCACACCGCGTAATCCGGTTCTTTCCGGCAATACGGGCACCGGCAGCACTGGCAGTAGCGGGACGGGTACGACCACTGGTGGAACCACCAACGGAGGAACCACAAATAACGGAACTACTAACACCGGAACTACCGGGACGAATGGCGGTGACACCGGGATCGGCGGATTAACCGGCACCGGCGCGACTCCCACAAGTCCAGCCATCGCGCTGTCGAAAGTCGGCCACATATCAACCAATGACTTTTCGGTCAGCCTGCCCGGAGCGCTGGTTCAAGCGCTTATGACCGACGCATCCACCCATCTTTTGCAGCGTCCGGAACTACGCGTCACCGATGGCGGCAAAGGAATTCTGACGGTTGGCAGCAAGATCCCGTATGTGTCCGGCTCGCTGAACTCGGCGGTAGCGACACCGGGGTCCATTCCGTACGCCACTACGCAATTCCAGCAGGTTGACGTTGGCGTGAAAATCGAACTGGCGCCGCACGTGAACGGCCCGGACGACGTTAGCATGCATATCAAAGTAGAAATTTCCAACGTGGTTCAGACCGAGGACATCGCCGGAGTCCAGCAGCCCGTTATCGGTCAGAAAGTGGACGAAGCCGATATCCGGATGAAGGACGGAGAAGTGAGCCTTTTGGGCGGTTTAACTTCAAATAGCGACAGCCAAACCATCGCCGGAATACCCGGCGTAGCGAACATTCCGCTGCTTGGTTATCTGTTTGGAACAAGAAACCGCGATCGGGAGAAAGACGATATCGTCGTCGCTCTGATTCCGCATATCGTGCGTGCTCAGGACCTGACCGACATCGCCAGCCAGGGCGTTTATGCCGGGACCGAGCGTGTCGTCAAGGTTGACCGTCGCCCCGATGGCAATGCGCCGCCCCCGGCTCCGCTGCCAACTCCAACCAATGAGCTGCCGCCAGCTTCCGCGCCCGTTCCTCAATCGGCTCCGGCTTATCCGCCGGTTCAGCCGGTCCCCAGCCAGCCGCAAGCCGCGCCGCGAAATGTTCCGAACCGTCCGCCTCTGCTGGCCCCGCAAAGTGCCCCGGCGCCCCCTAATACACAGGCTGGTCCCCCGAATCCCTAAAATGGAGTTTGCCGTACATGTTGCGCGGTAGCGAATCGGCTGGTCTAAAGAGGAGACGCAAGACTCAGGCTGGACTCACGCTGGTGGAATTGATCGTCGCGTTCAGCATTCTGCTGATTCTCACTACTATGGCCGTGCCGGCAGCCCGCTATCAAGTGCGTAGACAGCGCGAAAAGGCGCTTTCAGAAGATTTGCAAGAGATGCGCACTGCAATAGACAAATACAAGGATCTCTGTGATCAGGGCAAGATTCAATCTACTGGCGCTGACGCATATTGTTATCCCCCGACACTGGAAGTTCTGGTCGATGGCGTGAAACTCTCCAATACCATCAGCGGCAACGGGCAAACCGGAAAAATGCGGTTCCTGCGGCATATTCCGAAGGACCCCTTTACCGGCGATGCGGATTGGGGCAAGCGCAGCATGCAGGATGAGCCGACTTCGAACTCCTGGGGCGGCCAGAACGTCTTCGACGTGTACTCGAAGACGATGGACAAAGCGAGCGACGGAACGCCGTACTCGGAATGGTGACGAACATGGCTTCTGGCAACTTAAAAAGCGCAAGTTTCAGGTGGCGCACGCTTGAGCGTGCAGCGGTGGACTTCAGTCCACCGTCGCCTGCGCCGCGGCTGCAACCGGGCAGTCACTCAGTGGGATCCTCCACGCGACTGCTGCGCCGCCTTCAGCGCGGCTTCACGCTGATTGAGCTGATGGTTGTAATGGCCATCATCTCCATCCTGCTCACCATTGCGCTCCCGGTTTATCAGAAATCGATAATCCGCGCTAAGGAAAGCGTGCTCCGGAACAATCTGTTTACCCTGCGCACTATGATCGACGAGTACACCATCGATAAGCAGAAGGCGCCTGAAACCTTGCAGGATCTTGTCTCGGAAGGCTATTTGCGACAAGTCCCGCAGGATCCGATCACCAACTCCGACCAGACGTGGAAGATCACGATGGAGGATACCCCGGTTGGCGGAAGCACCAGCACGCCTGGTATTTTCGACGTCCACAGCGGGTCAGATAAGACGGGGCTGGATGGCACCGCGTATGCGGACTGGTGACCACCCGGGAACGTGCGACTACATCATGCGCGTTCACGTAAATTGGGCAAGTACTCCAGCCGTGTCGGCGATTACGGCCGAACCACTGTTGCGCCTCATCGTGGTTCAAGTGCGCCGGATAGAACAGAGCCATCAGTAAACTGACATCGAGCAGGCATTCGTGATGCGTGATGAGAGCCGCTTGGTTGGCCTTGTAAAAACGTCCGGTTTCCGGCGGTTCCCTTGCTAAACTGAAGTTCGGCGATGCGCCTCGATCGCCTTTCTCCCCGATCGTCTAATGGTAGGACAGCGGCCTTTGGAGCCGTTAATCGTGGTTCGAATCCATGTCGGGGAGCCAATCCGCTAGAAGGGAATGCGGGCCACGACGAAGTCCACGACGTTCGCGAAAATCCGTTGTTTTCTTCGCCGCCATCGCAATGTCGGATGATATCTCGACAGCTATCTGCACATTGGAAGCCTGCTCGCTGTTATGCAATCACAAGCGCGTCGCCTCCTAAAACACGCCCCTGCTCACGAGCAGTGAACCGGCGGCTCTCCGGAATTGTTCGGTAACGAGCGCTTTATCGCTGCGAGTATTGCCTGCTGCCGGAGGCAGAGCGCGCCATGGTCGGCGATGCGATCCGGTTGTCGCGATCTCACTTTCCGACATCCCGGTTTTCCGACCACTCTCCGGATGGGCACACTGGAAGTGGTCCGGATACAATCAGGACGATGCGGACCGGCGGGGAGATCGAGACGAAAACGCACTCAGGAGTGGTGATATGTTTCTTACGGTTTCCAACAACGGGGGCATTGCTCCGAGGAGGAATTGTATGGGAATCATTGCGCTTGGTGAGGCGCTGAAAGGCATCAACCCGTTCTGGGGTGTGAACCCCCGGGGGAACTGCAAAAACTGCGCGCGGGTGACGGCGAACACTTTGACGACCGGGAATGACCCTGCCTCAAATATTGAGGATGGTACTTGCAAGGTGACCGACAGCGATGAGGAGAAGGTAATCGTTAAGTTCCAAGCCGGGGACGACCGTTCAAAGGAAGTATGGCGCTGGCTGACAGAGAAAGCGGTCCGCAGCGGCGTTTATGCTGTTGATGCGAACAATCATGCCTACAATTTCTTGAAGTCGTATGAGGGCGAAGTTTATCTCATCGACAGCAATCAACATATTTTTCGAAGGATAGAGAAGCTACATGATTTCGTGGCGACGGTTTACAACGAGAAGCTGTCCGATAGTGTGGCCTACAACTATGCTGATCCATACAAGGGGGAAAACAAGCCCGAAAAGGAAATCGAGCTTTATTTTAAGGGAAACCTGGCCGAACGGTGGAACAAGATCCTGAGGGAGCCGGATGCTCCGGTTGTAGTGCGATCGCGATCCGCATCGTTATCTGCGCCGAACGGAATAGTGCAAGCGGCAACGCGCGGCAGGTCAGCATCTTTCACATCCGGCCCGTAGCAACTCGGGCGCGCCCAAATAGGGCGCGGATTCAGGCGTGAGCCTGGCTACTAGCCTTCCCAGGACCAGCGACGCAAACGACGTCAGAAGGGTAGCGAAGCCAGAGCGCAATGTTAAGGAGGCGATCGCTCTATATCTCGAGAGCTTATCTGCTCCCTGCGAGCCCATTCCGATAGAGGGCCCGTCATTCCAGGGACGGGTTACTGTTCCAGTCTCTATTCCCGCCTAAGATGGGCGAAGCTTCCTTCTCTCAGCGCGCGGAAAGTAATCCGGGCTCTCAAAGGCGCGGGATTCATCAAGGAGCCACTTCTCCGCGCTATCATTCGGGACGCGAACGTCGGAGTTGAAGAGTTCACTGAGTTGCTCTAAGACGGAAAGTGGTGCGAGCTCTCAAACTCTTCACCAGATAACCTTTACTCCCTTGTAACGATGGAATAGCCGGTCACCGCTTACAATGGGCAGTTTCTCGGCAATTGCGGTCGCCAGGATCCAGGATCATACGATCGAACGGATCGCGATGGTGTAGGGGAAGAGAGAACAACGAGTAAGCATGCCGCGAGTCGAACGGCAAAATCGTGAGCCGGAGATCCCGAATGCCTTGGCGCGTGTATCGTTCGTCCATCTGCATCTTGCCGATCGCGTATTTAATCGCGATTTCCATCACTGAAGCGGAACTCAGTATCCCCTCGGTGTCGCTACCTTCCAGCACATCTCGCGCCCGCCTAGGCAGGGCATCCAAACCATCCGTGGCAATCGTATAAAACGCTTGCGTGTCAAGCAGGACCCGCGTCAATAGCGGCCCTCGATAAAGGCGTCCACCTCTTCGTCTGTCATCGGATCGAATGCGTGGGGATCGATCAGTTTCACTTTGCCTTTAAGAGTGCCGAATTTTGGCTTCGGCTTTTCGGCTTCCGGTGCCGGTGAGATCAGCGCGATGGGCTTTTTGTACCGCGAGATTACAATACTCTTGCCCTTCTCCACGTCCTTTAACAATTCGGGGAGATTGGCTTTCGCGTAAGCCGCGCTGACGGTCCTCATGCGATTAGTGTACAACAAATGTCGTACTAACTATCAGTCCACGCGCGATCCTAAACTCACCTTACCGGCGCAACTCGAATCATGCGTGCCCTGCAGTCCCGCATGGCCGGGCAGGGAACCGGATGCAAGTCCTTCGATAGGCAGATGCTGACGGCGCTCAGATACGTTCCCCTGCAACTGATCGCAATTTCAGCATCGTTCAGATTCGGATTGGATTCCTCAAAGGCTTTCTTGATATCGAACGGGCTGATTATGAACTGCGCGCGCGGATTCAGGAATTGCCTCGGGATTCTGAAAGACGCAAAGGCTTCGCGGATCAGCTTGAAATATGCGGCTGCGTTCAATCCACTGCAGGTGCCATGGGCCTGCCATTCGTGCTCGATCAGATGCAGATCGGGCATGAGGCCGAGCATTCTGCCGCCTTCCGCTGGATCAGGCCCAGGCGCATGCGAGCAATACTCCGCTCCTCCGCCATTTCGCGACTCCGGCCAGAGCCCGTGCACCATGAATCCGTAATGGCGGCCCCCGCTGCACTCCACGTTCGCCGGGTTGCTGTTGCAGAATTCCGGCGACCACGACAGATTCAGCAGGTAGTGATCGAAAGCGGCCGGCGGCTGTGCGAGTATCGGAGCAAGCGCACTGGAAAACAAGAGAGCGAGTATGCAGGAACCACGTTTCATAGTCGAAGGCATGCTCAAATTCCGATGATATGCTCGGAGCAAGGTCGCAGGGATGAGTAGCCGCGCCGCAATATGGTCACTCGGTTGCGTTGTCGTCTTCATCGGCACGGCATTCGCGCTCGACAAAACGCTGCCGCATCCCTTTCAGGAATACCCCGGCGTTGAGTACCGTCTCGGCTCCATCCCGCTTCCGCCTGACTATCAGGAGCAGGGGGAGTGGGCTTTTGCCCGGCTCATGTACCCGGGCGGCTGGAACGATGGCTACGCCGGACGCGAAGGCGATTGGCATGATGGCCGCTGCCTGTGGACCCAGGATTACCCGCGAGCGGACCGCCATTTTTCGCTCGCTGTGCGCCGTTTGACCCGCATCCACGTCCGCTCGGTCGAGCAGGCGGTAAATCTCGATGACGGCGACGACGTGTACAACTGGCCCTGGCTTTACGCCGTGCAAGTAGGCGAGTGGGGCATCACCGATGAGCAAGCGCATAAGCTGCGTGATTACCTGCTGCGCGGCGGATTCTTCATGGCGGACGACTTTCACGGCACGGTGGAATGGCAGGTTTTTCAGGAGAGCATGAAACGCGTGTTCCCGGACCGGCAGATTGTCGATATTCCCGATAGCGACCCCATCTTTCACACCGTCTACGATCTTGATAACCGGTATCAGATTGTCGGCGCGGAGCACTTAGCCGAAGGCCATAAACTGGACGGCTATGTGGCGCGCTGGCGAGGCATCTATGACGACAAAGGCCGAATCATGATTGCCGCTTCGTTCAACTCCGATATCGGCGATTCCTGGGAGTGGGCCGATGAGCCGCAATATCCCGAGAAATATTCAGCGCTTGGAATCCGCATCGGAATCAATTACATCGTCTACGCCATGACGCACTGAGTCGGCGTGCCACACACGCGACGGCATACAGCGACGACAGCGAATTCGACATGCCAGGTGTCTTGAAGAGGTGATATTGTCAGACCTACCATGCTGGAGGTACAATCAGCCGCACCGTGTCTCGCTCTGACAGCCTACGTCCGCTGCTACGTTCAGTGGAGTGGCCGCGAGAAGAAAGTGCTTTCGGTCGAAGGGGTGACAGCACGGCTTGAGCAATCACTGGAGTTCCACTTTAGAACCCCCTGGGAAATTCATCGTGAAGCAACTCCAACGGTCTCTACCGCGCCACTGGCGGCGATAATAGGGCCGCAAACATACCGGCGGCACACCGTCTTCGCCAGGGGACCTTTAGAAACTTTCGCGATCATCTTTCAGCCCGCAGCATTCTTCCGCCTGTTCCGCGTTCCTCTATCGGAATTCACCGACGACGGTACGGAAGCATCTTCTGTGCTTGGCCGAGTCGCCGTGGGTCTTCGCGAGCGTCTCGGCCAGATCAATACATTTACCGAGCGCGCAAGAGTAGCTGAGGAATTTCTTCTCGGTAAGCTAACCCGCATCCCTGATCGCGATCAGCTTGCAGGTGTTGCTTCTTGCTTGCTGAAAATGGACGGAGAATCGAGAATCAGTGAGATTGCTTCACAAACCGGTCTCAGCCTCAGGCAATTTGAACGGCGATTCCGCGTCTATGCAGGAGTGACACCGAAATTGTTCACAAGAATTGTTCGATTCCAGACTGCATTCGAACAGAAAAAGAAGCACCCATCCAAGTCCTGGATGACTGTGGCACACGAAAGCGGATACTTCGATCAGATGCATTTAGTCCGGGATTTTCGAGAGTTCGGGGGAGCGAGCCCTGTCCACGTCAGCACTGAAATTCCGCCTGAGTACATGAGTGCGTTGCTAGAGTTTCCGCAAGAGGTGAAGTGACCTCTCGTCCAACACTATTTGATAGTTCGCGTCTTCGTGATTCACTCTTCGCCGCTTCACACCGCTTGCTTCAACAAATTAAAAATTCGAGAAATTAAGCGCAAACTGTCGAATTCGTACTAGGCGCCTTCTCGGGAATCCAACTAGAATCCGATCTGGAGTAGTAAGCCAGTTCAGGAGAACAGATATGAAGCGATATTTCGAGAAAGCCCTTGGGGTGGGCGCATTAGGCCTCCTCCTCGTCTGGGCAGTGTCTATGAGCTCGGGGCGGGAGCACGCCTCTGATTTCGAGGGCGGACAGCATGATGAAGAGTCACTCGTCAGAATTGGGCTCGAGATAGCGCCGGTGCCGCTGAATTTGGCCGGCAAAAGTCGCCATCTAGTCGGCCTCGGAAGCTATATCGTCAACGCTCACTCCGCTTGCAATGACTGCCATTCCCCCAGCCCCGCGGTCGAGTATGTGAATGGCGGTAATCCCTATTTTGGCCAGCCCAAAAAGGTCAATCCGGACGTATACCTGGGCGGCGGGCAAGATTTCGGTCCGCTCGTTCCTGGGTCCGCGCATATCATCTCACGAAACTTAACGCCAGATAGGACCGGTCGGCCCGAAGGCGGCCGGTCGTTTGCCGAGTTTCGCGAGATTCTGAAGACCGGAATCGATTTAGATCACCTGCATCCGCCCTGTGCAAATGGCATTGTGAACGAGAGCTGCATTCCGCCGCCTTTCGATGGCAATCTCCTGCAGATCATGACGTGGCCCACGCTTCAAAACATGAGCGATCACGACGTCGAGGCGATCTACGAATATTTGAGTGCGATTCCCTGTATCGCCGGACCGCCGGCGCCCAGTCCCCTTCACAACGATTGCGAATAAGGCTCTTTACATCCATCGACGCTCCGCCACCGGCCTTCACTTGATCTCGCTCGTTCGCGCGCTGCCGTAATAAAGGCCATTGAAGAGCAGCTTAAAGGTGGCGTGCGGCTGCGCGCGAAACGTTACTTCCGGCCCCAATACAAACACCTTTCCTGGGCCGATATCTGCTTCCGCAATGGCCGTTCCGCCATCCAGGTATTGTTGTCCCCATGCCCAGCCGCTATGCAGAGGTGTCGCCGTAGCGAACCACGCCACCGCCGATGTGTGTTTCAATGCAGCATCGGGCTCCAGCTTGAACACGGGACTGTTATCAAAAAACACGTCTACTTTCTCTGGCATGCCGTAGGCCAGCGGGTCGTGATTGTTCACGCTGACGGTTAATAGCGATCCGGGAATGTAGTATTTGTCGCGCGGCAGCGGATGCAGCTTGCTATCCGCACCCATCTCCGCCAGATAATTGTCGACCGGGACGCCCAGCAATTCCGCCATGCTCGTGGAACTGCCAATCGTCACCACAGAACCGCCCTCTTCTAGAAATTTCCTGATCTGTGGAATGGTTTTATCTTCTGTAATGTGCCCGAGCCAGGCGCGGTACTGCTCCGGAATGTCTGCCGCGGCGGGCTGAGTGCGTTCGGTAACACCTCGCCGGAACGCGCCATCCGTGAATACCAGTACATCGTACTTGCTTCTAAGGTCTCCGGCATCCAGCGTTTGCGGATACACCAGTTCGAATGGAAACTCATACTGCTCGAATAGCCAGCGGTCCCAGCCTGATGGCATCAAGCCACCATATCGGTCATACAGTCCGATACGAATTGGTTTCAGTTTCAGAGCTTCAACTGAGGGTGTGCTCGCCAGGCCGTGTGCGCTGACCCCCAATTCTCTGGCTCCACGTTCGAGAATGGGCAGCGCCGCTGCCGAAGCCGGCACCCATATCGTTCCAGTGCCGAGGTCTTGCCCATCCACCGTTTCCTCTTTATTCAGCCAGTAGACCTCGCAATTCGCTTTCAACAGGCGATTCACGACGATAAATGAATCGTTCATGCGATGGCTGATGAGATAACCTGCCGCGTTCGCAGCGCCAGTTACGGAGCCAGTAGGCGGGTTTAGCAGACCCTTAATTTCTGTGAACGGGCCATCAAAACCCTCCAATATGCGATCAAACTGCACGCCCATTTGAAATGCCAGAGTCCACCCCGCGCTGTCGTACGGCGGAATGGGAGGACCGCCCGGATACAAAAAGTCGTTCGGATGATGCTGCGGTTCGAACATGTCCATCACGTGCGGACGAAACGCCTGCGCGGTTTTCACGATGTACGATCCCGCCGGATAGCTCTTCCCATTCACCTGGAACGGCGAGTTTGCCTTTTCAACCGTGATGCCAACTTTGAGGAGCGCATTCACGAACTTGGTTGCAGTCGCAAAGTCGGGCTGATCGGACGGAATGATGTAACCACGTGGATCGCGATGCGCCGGATCGTGCAGAACCTTCTGGTATAGATCCGACGGCAATGTTTGGCTATTTACAGCCGCTGGTGATAGAGTCGCTTTTTTCAGCGCTTCAATGCGGTCGGGCGTGATCGTCCAGTGGTCCTCACTGCCGTTGCGGATGGAGTTTCTACCCATTTCGTAGAAGTTGTAAAGCAGCGTCTCGCGGTTGCGCGAGGCATAGTCGAGAATCGCCCGGTTGTTAGTGATCTCATAGTCGATCGATTCGCGATAGTGCCACGTCTGAGGAGCAATCGGAAGCGGCCAGTCTCCCCTGGCCAATTGCTTGTCGGCTACCAGCGGAATCTGCATCGGGGTCGGATTGCCAATGATCTCCGTCAGGATTCCGATCATGTTATGGAAGTACGTGATCGTGCGCAGGCCGCCGTTCCACCAGGTGGAGTAGTTCGCCGCGCTGCGCTGTGCAGATCCGCCTTTGCCTTCCTCCACCAGCCGTTCATGCATCGCCGTTCCCAGCGCCTCTACGCCCAATGGAACTATCGGATCGAAGTTATAGTTGAACGGATCGCGAAACGGAGGCATGAAGATGACTGCTCCTGCCGGTCCCATCTGGTGATGGTTGTAAACGATCTGCGGAAACCACTCGAGAAACAACTGGCGGTTCATGTTCGTCGTTTCCGGCATGTTGGACATGTAGAAATCGCGATTATTGTCGTGTCCGATGTAATGCTGAAACAGCCGCGGGAGTCCGCTCAGGCTTCGCTTCAGCGGATCAGCTTCTCGCATATACCAGTTCGCGACCAGTTCCTGGCCGTCCGGGTTGGCGAGGACACAAAGCTGAATGTCGTCGTTTAGGAACCGCATCGTCTCCGGGTCGCTGTGGCTCACCATCTGATAGACGTGCTCCATCAGTTGCTGCGAGCCGACCGTCTCAGTCGCGTGCAAGCCGCCATCAATCCACACAATGGCTTTGCCTTCGTGCGCCAGCGCATGGGCCTGCTCATTGGTGAGTCCTTCGGCGTGCGCAAGCCGCTGCGAAATCTGCTTGTAGCGCTGCAGATGACGCATGTTCTCAGGCGAGCTGATGATCGCCATGTACTGAGGCCGGCCTTCGGCGGTCTTGCCGATATCCACCAGTTTCATGCGATCGGACTCGGTGGCAAGTTTCTTCCAATACGCCTCGAGCTGCGTATAGTTCGCCACGTGATAATCGTCGCCGATGTTGAACCCGAGCGCCTCTTTCGGCGTGGTGATCCCAAGCGCGGTCTGCGCATACAAGGCGAACACTGCACAGAACGACAACGAGGCAGCCCGGAGGGACTCCCTTCGCCTGCTCATTACCTGGTGCGATCGCAAGTTACTTCGTGCTGGCCATCTGCTGCTGCTTGATCTGATCCGGGAACAGCGGATAGGAAAGCGGATGCGGGTGCTGCTGGTGGCATGTAAAGCAGCGAACTTCCGGGTGGCCCTCGAAGTTGTTTTGGTCGATTGATGCCGCCATCTCGATCATCTTGCGCGCGGTCTTCTTTTCCTTCTTGTCATCGGAATCGAAATGGCCTTGCACGTGGCAGAATTCGCAATCTTTGCCGAGCGACCAGGCCATATACCGCATCTGGTCGATGAACTCGGATTCCGGAAGCGTTTTGAGCGCCGTCTTCACATTCTTGAATCCCTGCTCAGCCGTTTTTTCGGGAGCTCGCAGCGGCTCGCCCGCGGCCTCCGGTTGTTTGATCAGAACATAGGTGCTCCGCTGCTCCTTATCCTTGTTCGTTGCTATCTCGACCGTCAGCTCCTGCCCATCACTTGACAATTCATACGTGCGTTTGAAAGTGCTTGGCCGGCCCGCGACTTCGCCGCTCACAGTAATCGTGTTGCCTTGCGCAACGCCAGTCAGTCTCGTCGGTATCCCGTTGTACGGACGCACTACTGGTTTGTCGCTCTCAAAGAACGTCAAAACGGATCGAAACTGGCCGTGCTCGCCGGTAATTGCAGCGGTTTCCGTGATGGCCAGTGCCTTTTCTCCGGTCCTGCGATTCAAAACCTCGGGCTTCTGTTCAATGATTGCGGTGTAATCCTTAATCGGAGGGCCGGCGATCTTGCTTTTCTGCAAGTCCGCCTTCCACACGCCGCTGATATCAGGCGACTGCGCGTACAGCAGCGACGCGCTCATCAATGCCAATCCAATCAAAATCCGCATAGCTTTGGGAAAAGTATAGCAGCGGGTTTGCATCGCTTCGAGTAATGTGGGTCTATAAAGAAATCATGTCAACACCAGGAATCAAACACCCGACGCCGGCCATTTGGGGAACATGGAAGCTCAGGTCGGTCGAAGAGCATTCGCAAACGCCCATGCCGGCTCTGCGAAGTTGGATCGCCGTCTTTACCCAGCGCGAAGACGGCATCCATTACATCGCAGATTCCGCATTCTCGAGCGGGCCCGCGGGGCACGTGGAGTGTTCGCTGCGCCTTGATGGCCAAACCTACCCGATTACAGGAAGCAGGTTTGGTGACCAGTTGGCTGCTAAACAGATCAGCCCCGACACGATTGAGGCAACCATACTCCGGGAGGGGCACGTTTCGGCTACCGTCCGCCTGACCGTCCGAGATGCGGCAGCGGTCTTGATTGCCGATTGGGAAATCGTCCAGGAGCAAGGGCCGCCCATCACCTTCAGCACGATATCGGACCGTCAGCCGTGAAGTCTACTTCTGTGGTGCAGCGGCATTTGTCTTTACTCTCCCCCAGAAAACAGTGCAGTCGCCAATATCTGCGCTGTTCGGAAACAACTCGTCTAAATTGAAGGTGTCGATAGTATCGTCCTTGCAGGTTTCAACCGTATAGAACCGGCCGGCCTGCACGTCTTTCTTCAATTCTGCGTTGGAAACGATGTGATACAGACGCTCCTGCTCGGGCGGCAACTGCAGTTTGTGTGCGTAAGAGAATTCCATGCCAGGCGGGGGCGTGCGGAGGAGCAGAAAATACACCACCTCATCCGCCATGAAGATTCCGTTTGGGGGCGTGACTTGCTTTACTTTCCGAGCGATCTCTTCGTAATCCTTCCACTGAACTGAATCGCGATCGTCATATAGCGATTTCCCAAGGCACAAAACGATGAGCGTACTGACAAGCGCAGCGGGCCAGAAACTACGTGACGGATTCCCCAGCTTCGATCCGATTACGTACAGTCCCACGGCGGCGAGCATGGCCATAAATGGAACCAGAAAGATGAAATAGCGGCCGAACGTAGGATGCGCGGTTGCGATGTACGCGCCCGGAATAATTGAGAGCCACGCTGCAAGATAGAACTCCGCCCGCCGCTCCCGGCTCCAATTGCTCTTCTTCCAGACGAACCACGCGCCCGTAATGGCCAGCACGCCGATCAGCAGCGCCTGTGTGGAATTCAGCCAATCGCTCAAAACGTCGATGTCATGCGCGGCCACCTTGCCCCAGTTCACACGCCGAAAGAGCGCTTGATACTGAATCACATTGAAGAAAGTCTGGCGCGGTGCTTTCGCAAACAGCCAGAACACCGGAGCGAATGGAACCAGAGCGCCCAGGACAAAAGCCGCCGCCTTCGTCCACCGATTCCCGGCGCGATTATAGAACCAGATCCAGATCAGGAGAACTGGCGCTCCAGCCGCGGCCAGCAGCGTAGAGCTTGCCGCCGCGCCCGCCATAAAACCGCTGGCGAAGGCCAAAACCGGAGTCTCCCGTTCGACCGCCGCAACGGCCGCGCGAAATCCGGCAACCGTCATGAATAGACCCATACCGTAGGCTTGTGCCACGGTTCCGAATTGCATGACAATCACATCGAATCCGATCATGCAGCCGACGGTTATGGCGCAGGCGACGCGCCAGTTCGTCACCGGGAATCGGCGCCGCACAAAATCGGCCATTAGAAACACCGCGGCTATCACAAGCACCGTCGCGCCGACATGCGCCACGCGCCAGTTCTGCCCGAATACGCGCATCAGCCCGGCGTTCCAATACGCGTTTAACAATGTCTGCGGAAAACAGAAATCGATATAGGGAGTCTTTCCGGCGTCGATTAACTGCGCGGCTACCAGGTGAAAGCCTTCATCCCAGACAAACGACATAGTCTGTGAGTAGGCCAGCAGGGCCGCCGAGATCAGGACGAGTACACCGGAGAATAGCAGCGCGCCGCGGTTGCGATATTCGCGATCCGTATCGTGGGCCGGCGGTTGCTCGACAGAGGGTTGGCCCATTCCGCGTATCGCTATTATCTCTCGCTCATGGTGTACAAAAATCTCTTTACCGATTCTTCCCGAGCCTCGTTTGAGGCAGCCATCTTGTCGCGGGCGGTTACCCGTTTAGCTAATTCTCTGCGGGCCAGGTTCCTTTCTCCCAGCCTTTCGTAAATACGAGCCAGACGGTAGTGGCCTTCGATGGAATCCGGATCCAGACGTACACATGCCTGCAGTTCGGAGCGCGCACGGCCCCAGTCATGCGCCTGGTCGAGTGCCCTGCCATATTCGCAGCGGGCGAGAGCATTGTTGGGCGATCTGGCGGACGCAGATGCGAGGCGGCGCACAATTGGAGCCCAGTCAGGCGCCTGCGTTTCCTTTGAAGCGACCCGCGCTTGAAGCGCGCCGCAGTACGCGTTCGACATGGCGTCGGATAAATGGGCATCGGCGTAATCGCACTCTGCCTTCACCACGCGCTGCTCAGGAACTTCCGCCTGACTGAGCGTGATCTCTCCTAAATAGTGGATCGCAGGCGCAAACGTCCTATCCAGCGAAATAGCCTGCAGGAGCTGTGCCGTCCCCTCCTGCTCCTTGCCGGATAAAAACAAAGTCAGCGCGAAGGCGGTGCGCGCGCGGGCCGATTGAGGAAAATCGATGATGGATTGCCTCAGAATGGCAAGCGCGGGCTCGAACGTTTGGTGCCGCATCAGTTCTATTGCTAAAGCAATCCGGAATCGTTCTTCATTCGGCGATAACCGCACTGCCTCCTGGAAGCTTCGCGCAGATGACACGTTATCGCCTAGCGCCTCGTATGCTTCTCCGAGAAGCGCTTCGACATCGCCCGTTTCGGGCAACGCTTTCGCCTCTGGACCGCGCAAAGTCGCGACAGTCTCCGCTAAATCGGGATGTGAATCACCCGGCACGGAACCACGACCATTAGGGAGCGTTTTCAATTGCGTATCAAGCCAGACCAGGTCCGCAACCGCCGTAGCTTCTAGCAGCCCGGGATCGCCGGGTGAAAGTCGCAGTGCGGCGTGCATTTCCTCAGCCGATTCTTTCGGCCGCTTGAGTCCGGCGTCAACAGCAGCGCGAAGCCTGTGAAACGCGATTTCCCGGCTCGGATCTCCTGGAGCCTTCACGCCTTCTATCACCTGCTCCGCTTCGGCGAAGCGATGCTGCCGTGCCAGCCCGGCGGCCTCGGCCAGTCTCTGCTGATCGTCTTGCGCCCTTAGTAGTACGGTGCTGAGCAGCAAGATCACCACTGTGGAGCGGGCTTTCAGCCTGCCACGCCGGCTTTCGAGCCGGCGTATGCCTTGTCCCATACGCTCATCAATGATAGACTTTCCCTACTTACCTGGGGAGGCCACATGTTTCGAAATGCCTGTGCGAGTTTCTTTTCGCTGAGTCTCTGTGCCGCGTCAGCTCTGCTCTTTCTTGCTTCGCTGCCCGCCTCCGCCCAGATCGATACGGGAGCCATTGTTGGCACCGTTACAGACCAGTCTGGCGCATCAATTCCCAAAACATCCATCCTCATCACCAACGAATCGACGGGCGTGGTATTCAACACACAGACCAATGGTGACGGGCAGTATCAGGTCACGGCGCTGATTCCCGGCAAGTACTCAGTGAAAGCAAGCGCGCCGGGCTTCGATTCGGCCTTGCGGTCCGGTATACAGATCGATGTCCAATCGCGGCCTGCTATCGATTTCAACTTGCGCGTGGGCCGCTCCACGCAGACCGTCGAGGTTACCAGCGCTACTCCTGTCCTTCAGACGCAGACTGCCGACGTCGGCGCTGTCGTGCAAGCCGAGCAGATTAATGATCTGCCGCTAAATGGGCGACGGTATTCCGATTTGTCCTTGCTCGAACCTGGAATTACGCGAAATCTCACTAACACGAATAACACCGCGCCCGACCGGTTCAGCTCAAACGGCAATTGGGAAACACAGAATTACTTCTCGCTCGATGGCATCGATAACAATTCCGGTTCTACAAACCTCCAAGAGAGCACGGTGCAAGTAATACAGCCGCCTCCCGATGCATTGCAAGAGTTCCGAATCCAAACTCGTACTTACTCAGCGGAATTCGGTACTGCCGCGGGCGCGGTCATCAACGCCAGCCTGAAATCGGGAACCAATCAGTTTCACGGCGATCTGTGGGAGTTTCTCCGAAATAGCGATCTGGACGCGAACACGTATTTCAACAACCAGGGCGGTGTTCCCCGCGGGCATTTCTCCCAAAATCAATATGGCGCGACAATCGGTGGACCCATCGTCAAAAACCGAACCTTCTTCTTCGGCGATTTCCAGTTCTTTACCAGCCGGACTGCTACCACCCAGCTTTCCACCGTTCCCACTCCTCTTATGAAGCAAGGCAATTTCATTGAGCTGCCGAGCGCGCTGAAGAGTTCGCCCGTCGCGGGGCAAGCGGGATGCGTCAGCGGTTCGAAGATTGCTGCAAGCTGCATCGATCTCACGGCGGCTAAATTAATCGCCTTGTTTCCCGATCCAAATATCCCTAGCGCGCTCGCGCTGCAAGGGCAACCAGGAAGCTGGAGCGGCGCGCCCAATTATCAGTTTCAGTATTCCGTCCCGAATGACTCGCATTCCTGGGATGTGCGCATCGACCACACGCTCAATGACCGCAATCGTATTTTCGGTCGGTATAGCGAATACATCATCGGCCGCCAGGACCCTCCCTGGACCAGTAATCCCATCGCGGGCAATGGAAATTTTGCCACGCAGTACAACATTCACGAATACTCAGTTGCTCTGGCCTGGGATAAAACCATCTCCCCGACTGTTTTGAACGAGCTCCGCGGCGGCTTTACGCGCGATTACGCGCACAGCGACCCCATCGGCTTGAAATTGGGCGAATCGCTGGCCTCGCAATACGGACTCAGTGGCGTGCCCGCCGGCCCCGAAAGCGCTGGTATTCCTCCCATCAACATCAATGGCCTTACCCGCCTCGGTTCTTCTCCGTGGAGGCCGCAGTTTCAGATTGCCCAAGTGTGGCAGCTCCTGGATAACTTGAGCTGGCTGAAGGGCGATCACAGTTTCAAATTCGGCTACGAATACCGCCATCCAAGCGATAATTTTCTGGATATCGAATCGCCCCAGGGACAAATCTTCGTCAACGGCATCTACACCAACAATGGATCTTTCGGTCTTCCCGATTTTCTGCTGGGCGATGTCGATTCGGCGCAATTCACCACTCCGACCGTGGTCCACAATTACAAACAAGGAAACAGCTTTTACGGCCAGGACACGTGGCGGGCCAAGCCTAATTTGACGGTCACCTACGGGGTTCGCTATGAGCTCTTCTCTCCTCTTCTGAATCATCAAAATGCGGTGTCGAACTTCACACCCGCCAATGGCGGTGGCTTCATCACTGCCGCCCCCAATGCTTCGGGTTGGTATAACCGCGCGCTCATTCACCCCGACATGAACGACTTTGCGCCGCGTTTTGGATTCGTCTATCAGCCCTTTAGCCGCGTCGTGCTTCGCGGCGGGTTCGGCATCTTCTATCAGCAATCGGTCCGCATTGGTTCAGAGGCAATACTCGCCTTGAATCCTCCCTTTGTCGTATCGAACAGTTTGACCCAGATCCTCGGCAGTACCACGCCAGTGTTTCGGCTCAGCAATGGATTTCCATCCTTCGGGTCATCGTCGGTGTATTTGCCCGGTCTGCAAGTCCGGGCGCAAGATCCAAATGAGCGGACCCCCTATGTAGAACAATTCAGCTTTGGCCCGGAGATTCAACTCGGAAGCAATACGGCACTCGATCTTACTTACGTCGGCAATAACGCGCGCAAAATGAACCGGCTGCGAAACGCGAATCAAGGAATCGTAACAGGATATGACGCATCCGGCGCGCCTGTTGTCGTCTTTCCCTACCCGAATCTGAACAACAACGCCACCGGCGATCACGCGTTCCTCGAGCTGGCGACAAACGACGGCAATTCCGATTACAATGGCCTGCTGGTTTCACTCCGGCGTCGTTTCAGTAAAGGGCTCTCCTACGGCATCAGTTACACCTGGAGCCACGGCATTTCCGATTTTGTCGATAACCTGACCGGTGGAGCCGAACCGCAGAACGCGTATGATTACAGAGCCGATCGTGGCGAGTCGCCGTTCGATGTCCGGCACAGGTTCGTCGGCTTCGTTACGTACGAGCTGCCGGTGGGAAAAGGGAAATGGCTGCTCAATAACGATAACTGGAGCGCTCGTGCTCTTGGCGGCTGGCAACTCAATTCCATCGTCACCTTGCAGACCGGCACGCCGTTCGAAGTCAATGCACCGGATGTAAGTAATACGGGCAGCAACCATGATTCTCGGGCCAATTGTATTGGCGACCCGTTCACCGGTACTTCAACGAATCCACGCAATGGAGTCTGGCTGAATGCGAATGCGTTCGCCGTACCTGCTCTGGGCACATTTGGAAATTGCGGAGCGCGCAACTTCCACGGACCGGGTCTGCAAAACGTCGACCTCAGCCTGTTCAAGAGCTTCCCTATCACGGAATCGACAAAACTCGAGTTTCGCGCCGAGTCATTCAATCTTTTCAATCATGCGAATTTTACGAATCCGTCTGCTTTCTACTCTCCGTTTTCGCTAGGTTCGTTTGGCAGAAGTTTCAATACCGTTGGAGATCCCCGCGAATTGCAATTCGCTTTGAAGTTCTATTTCTGACAATGATGAAAATTTTATTGCCGGCTCTGCTCTTGGTAGGCGCTCTGAACTCTGAGACACCGTTCGATTCAACCATTAAGCCTTCGCTGGTTGCGACGAACATTTCTCCGAACCGCGGTGCGGCGGCGGTATGGCAGAGCCTTAAAAAGCTACACACCCGCGCCAGCCTGATCATGATCACAGCCCATCCCGACGATGAAGATGGCGGAATGCTTGCTTACGAATCGCGAGGCTTAGGCGCGCGAGTCACCTTACTGACCTTGAACCGAGGTGAGGGCGGCGCGAACGTCATGTCCTCCGATTACTGGGATGCGCTCGGGTTGGTCAGAACGGAAGAGTTGCTCGCCGCCGGTCAATACTACGGCGTCGACCAGTATTGGACGCGCGTCTGCGACTACGGATTTTCCAAAACCATGCAGGAGGCGCTCGAAAAGTGGGGCAAGGAACGAGTGCTTGCGGACGTGGTCCGGGTGGTGCGTATGGTCCGCCCGCTGGTCGTCACTTCCGTTTTCGTTGGAGGTCCAAGCGACGGCCACGGCAACCATCAGGTCGCCGGATTGATGGCCAGGGAAGTCTTCGAAGCAGCCGGCGATCCGAAACAGTTTCCTGAACAGATCCGTGAAGGGCTGCTGCCCTGGAACCCGCTGAAGTATTACGCGCACGTTCCGTTCTTCGGGCCTGAAGCGTCAAAGATAACCAAAACGATTGGAATACCGGAAGGGGATTACGACCCATTCCTAGGGCTCTCGTACTTGCAGACCTCGCGCGAGGGGCTCGGCTACCAGAAGTCCCAAAACGGCGGCGGATCGATTCCGCACGCTGGCAAAATGAGTTCCGATTATCACCGCTTTGGCTCGAATGTTCCGGCGCAAGATCAGGAGACAAGTTTCTTCGATGGCATCGATGTTTCTCTGGCGGGAATCGCGAGCCTTGCCGCCGAAGCCGATCGCGAATTCCTGACTGACGCCCTCCAAAAAATCAACGGCTCCGTCGAACAAACTATGTCCTCCTTTTCGGCCGCTCATCCCGAGAAATGTGCCCCGTTCCTTGCCGCCGGCCTGAAAGAAACGCAGGACCTGATTGAGCAAGTCAAATCAAGCCAACTTTCTGAAGATGAGAAGTACAACATCCTGCATGAGCTGAATACGAAGCGCGTGCAGTTTAATGACGCGATTGTGGAATCACTCGGAATCTCGATGCGCGCTGTCGTCGAACCCGACCACGAAGTAAATCCCTTGTTCGCCATGTTCATGGGAGACCCTGATACATTTCGACTGGCCATTCCGGGTCAATCGTTCGGCGTCCGCGTGACTCTGGCGAATCAAACCCCTGAAAACGTCGATGTCTCGCGCGTGTACTTAGACGGACCGCCCGGTAACCCGAATTGGTGGACCGTTCAGACCGAAAAGGCAGGGTCCGGAACAGTCGGCTCGGGGGGAACAATCGACTCTCGGTTTAAAGTCACAGCTTCGGATTCGATTCAATACACCAAGCCGTATTTCCGGCGTCCAACCATCGAGCAGCCCTACTACGACATTCTGAACCCGAAGTATTTGAGCCGCCCCACCGCGCCCTATCCTTTGGCTGCCTGGGCCGAACTCAAATATCAGGACGTAACCATAAAGATAGGCCAGGCAGTACAAACCGCGCAGCGATCCAATGGCCTAGGTGTTGTCTATGAGCCGCTTGCCATTGCCCCCGCGATTTCAGTTCAGCTTTCGGCTCGCGCAGGCATAGTTCCGTTGGAATCGAAATCCTTCCCGTTATCCGTAACCATTCACAGCAATGAAAAAGGCCCCGCCACTGGCGCCGTTCAGCTTCAACTTCCGGAAGGTTGGCGAAGTGATCCCGCTTCGCAGCCGTTCAATACCTCGAAAGATGGCGAGGATCAAGCGATCAGCTTTAATGTGCTACCCACTGGGCTCAGCGAAAAAGCCTATCAGATTACTGCCGTGGCAAAATACGACAACAAGGATTATCGCGAAGGTTATCATGTCACCGGTTACCCTGGCTTACAGCCGTATTTTCTGTACGATCCGTCTACTTACAAGACCACCGGCGTAAATGTCAAGGTTGCGCCTGACCTGAAGGTCGGATATATCACCGGCAGCGGCGACGATGTGCCTGCATCTCTACAGAACCTTGGAGTCAAAGTGAGCTTTCTCGCAACGGCTGACTTGGCCGGCGCGGATCTTAGTAAATTTGATGTCATCTTACTCGGCGTTCGCACCTATGCTGCCCGTCCAGACCTCATCACCTATAACCAGCGCCTGCTCGACTATGTGAAGAACGGCGGCGTGCTTATCGTGCAATACAACACTCCCGAGTTTGACAAGAATTATGGTCCCTACCCGTATCACATGGGCGAGAGCCCGGAAGAGGTCACGGACGAAAACAGCCAAGTCGCGATTCTTAACCCGAGTAACCCTGTCTTTACTTGGCCGAATAAGATCACCGAGGCCGATTTCCACGACTGGATCGAAGAGCGCGGCTCGAAGTTCATGACTACATGGGACCCACACTATGAAGCGCTGCTTGAAACGCACGATCCAGCGCAAGCGCCTCAAAAGGGCGGTTTGCTTTACGCAAAATACGGCAAGGGAATTTACATCTACAATGCGTACGCGTTCTATCGGGAGTTGCCCGAAGGCGTTCCGGGCGCATACCGATTGATGGCAAACATGCTGAGCCTGGCGAAAAACCCCAGCCGCTGAAACAACTAGCTACCAGCGCAGCCCAACCGTGATAGGTACGACTGTCGTGTGCGTATTATTAGTCAGGCCATCGTAATAACGCGCTTGCACGTACAGCTTCCATCCTGTCCTGGGAAGCGGTATGTTGACTCCGCCGCCAATATCCCATGCCCCGGCGTTCTGGCTCACGGTTCCGAGAATCTGATTTGCTGGAACGTAGACTGGTCCGATGTAGCCCCACCAGGGATTGTAAATATACGTAGGTGCGATCACCGGCTGCGTGAATTGCACCGTCCGGCGCAGCCATCCGCCGCCGCCCAGGACGTAGACGGTGGCGCGTGATCCCAGCGGAAAACTGATCTTTGGATCAATCGTCAGGCTGTAAACCCTTGCGTTCCCGTCGGGCTCATTCAGGCTGTTGAGCGCGCTCCTGGTAACTCCAAGTCCCTGGAACGAAAATGTGCCGAGCACGCCTAGATATTGATTCAAATTGAATCCAGCGCCCACCTCCAGGTTTCCGCCGTTATCGAGATCGTTCGATAAACGGCTGGTGGCAGTCGAGAATCCGCCGCCGACGTTCGCTGTGAAGTGATGATATTCACTCTGCGCAAAAAGACACGGCGCAATTCCGGTTAACAGTGCGCTCAAAATTGCAACGCGGAATGGCGTCAAATGGTACATACAAACCTCCCTCGTTCACGCGGGCGCCTTCAAACGGCCCCACTTGAAAAGATTCAACGCCGCGAGTTTTGGTTAGCCCCGCATTATTCGCAGATTCGAAGTAGATGGAAACGACTAAGCTTGTCAGGCTCGCACGCGCCCTCAGAGAGCCGCAGCCAGCGGTCCGGCAGCTATCCCTGCCCCAGCATCTGCTTCGCCGAGGGCCGTGCAAAAGCGTTCGCGATGTTGTGCATGTTCAATTTCAGGATGGCGCGGCATGTGTCCGCCGCTTTCGACTTTTCGCCTGACTTTTCGTATGCCCGCGCCAGCAGCTCCAGAATGAACGGATCTTTCTGATTCGCCTTTTCCAGATCAGTCACCGCCGCCGCGTAATTCCCCGCATAAAACGCGACATACCCGTTCAGATAAGGAAAGAAAGCTTCCTGCTGGGGGTTGTGCAGCCTGTCCAGAAAAGTCTTGGCAGCCGCTACTTCCTTCGCCGCAGCCTGCCGTTCGCCACGCCGCGCCGCCACCCGGGCTTGTCCGGCTTCCCACCGGAAACCCCACAGATCCTTGTCCCGCGCGGACAGATCGGAGTTTTTCAGAGCCGTGTTATAGCCTCGCTGGTACCAGTCGTATGCCTGGCCAAGGTCCCCGCATTCAAGATAGATGCGCGCTAGCTCATCTGCGATCTCCGCTGCAGCCGTGAAATTTTGCGCTGCCAGGTGCGAATCGAAAATCTCCTTCTCGTACTTCGCCGCCTGCGCGGGTTTGCGCTCGAACGCATAAGACATCGCCATAGCTCTCGCCGCCTGGGTTTTGGCGTCTGCATTCGGAGCAACCTCTATCATCTTCCTGATGTGCTGTTGCGCTTTTGCATACTCTCCCAGCAGATCCAGTGTTGTGGCCATCCCCCAATGCGCCTCGAAAGAATTCGGCGATTGCTCCAGCGCTTTTTGGAACTGCGCCAAAGCGCCACGCTGATCGCCGCTAATACTAAGCTCGCGGCCTTGTTTTATCAGTTCGGAAATGTCCGGCGCGGTGGCCGGCGACTTTCCTGCGAAAACGCAAACCAGAACCAAAACCGTGATGGAAGAACTCACGAGGGTGCGGCGGATCAAAACCATACGCGCTTCGATTCTACAAAGATTGTCGGAGCCCACGCCACCATTTCTGATGCCGTGATCTTCATTGGGCATAGAATCCTACTTGAGTAATGAGAAAACTTCTTCTTGTATTCCTTGCCTTCGTTTTGCTGGCGTCCGCGGCCGAATCCGTGAATATTCATGCGCAGCGGGTCTCAATCTCGCCGCTTCTGAAACCAGGAGCTGCGGACACAACCTGGAGCGAACTCGGTCTCTTCAACCCGGCCGCGATCAAAACCGGCGCTAAAACCGTGCTCCTCTTTCGCGCCCAGGACCGCAATCATACTTCGCGCGTCGGATATGCCGAAAGCGAGGACGGCGAGCACTTTACCGTGCGGGCCGCCCCGGTACTCTCACCCGAAGCTTCGTACGAGAAGGGTGGCGGAGTGGAAGATCCGCGCGTCTTACAGATTGGCAAAACCTATTATTTGACCTACACCGCCTACAACTTGCATGACGCGCAGCTTTGCCTGGCTACATCGAGCGACCTTATTCACTGGCAGCGGCAGGGTATTATTCTGCCGGCGTACAAAGGTGCCTGGAACACGCAGTGGACGAAGTCAGGCGCCATTGTTCCCGAAAAGATCCATGGCAAGTGGTGGATGTACTATTTGGGCACGAAAAAAGATAGCGACGGCAAGTCGCGCGATTACATGGGGCTTGCATCTTCTGCCGACCTTCTTCACTGGGCTGATGCAACCGATAAGCCCGTGCTCGATCGCCGGCCGGGTGCTTTCGATTCACGCGTCATGGAGCCTGGGCCGCCGCCGTTTATCACCGATGCCGGAATCTTGCTGCTCTATAACGGTGCGAACGAAAATCTCGTTTACCGACCCGGCTGGGTGCTGTTCGACAAGAATGATCCGCGCCAAGTGATTGCGCGAGCGGACAAGCCATTCATCTCGCCTAAGCTCGACTGGGAGAAAGTCGGTAACGTCCCCAACGTGATCTTTCTCGAAGGAGCAGTTCCGAAATCACCATCGCAGACACTAGAGTTGCTGGGTTATTACGGCGCGGCTGACAAATACATCGGCGGTATGACAATACAAATCTTGCTGCAACGTGGCGCGCCAACCCCGTCCCGCTAAGCGAGCAGGCTTTCCAGCTTCGATCCCGCTATAATCATCGTCTCGTTGCGCTCTGGGCCGTTTGAAACCGAGCCGATCTCGACGCCGGTTCTGTCTTCCAGAAACTTCAAATACTGCCGTGCCTCTTTCGGAAGGTCTGTCATCTTGGCGACCCCCTGTGTCGAGCGCTTCCATCCTGGCAGCCGCTCGAATAGAGGTTTGATCGTCTCCATGCGGCGGGTGCTCGCCGGCATATGCGTGATCACGCTCCCATCCACTTCGTAGGCCACGCAGACAGGAATCTCCTCTAAGTCATCCAGCACGTCCAGTTTCGTAATGATTAGGCTGTCAAACCCGTTCACCTCCGCCGTGTAGCGCAGTAGCGGCACGTCGAACCAACCGCACCGCCTCGGTCTGCCTGTCACCGACCCATACTCATTTCCCGCCTGCCGGATCTTCTCGCCGAGCTCGCCCTGATCTTCCGACGGGAACGGCCCCGCGCCTACGCGTGTAATGTACGCCTTTGAAACTCCGATGATTCCGTCGATCTTCGTCGGAGGAACACCCGTTCCGATGCAAGCCCCGCCCGCCGCCGCGCTTGAGCTTGTCACGAAGGGATACGTCCCAAAGTCGATGTCGAGCATGGTGCCCTGTGCGCCCTCGAACAGGATGCTTTTACCCTCCCCGATCATCCCGTTTAGCAGGTGCGCCGTATCGCACGCCAGCGGACGGATCTGCTCCGCGAGCGCCTTGTAGCGGTCAAGAATTTCTTTGAAATCCACTCGATCGGTAATCTGAAACGCGTTTGCGATGAGCTGCTTATCTTCCGCGAGTGCGCAGTAGAGATCCTGAAAGTCAATGTCCACCAGATCGGCAATCCGAATTCCCCGCCGCGCAATCTTATCTTCGTAACAAGGGCCGATCCCCCGCGATGTCGTGCCTATCGGAATCCGGTTGGCCCGCGCCTCCGAAATTTTCTCGATCGTGCGGTGGAACGGGAAGATGACGTGGCAGCGATTGCTGATCTTAAGCTGTGACCGGACGTTAATGCCCGCTGCTTCCAAGGCCGCGATTTCCTCCAGAAGAGCCGCCGGATCAATCACCACGCCGTTCCCGATCACCGCCAGGACACCCGGCCGAAGAACCCCGCTCGGAATCAGTTTCAATACAAATTTCTGCGCGCCGATGAACACGGTGTGCCCGGCGTTATGTCCTCCCTGGTAGCGCGCCACCGCGTCAAATTTCTCGGAGAGTAGATCGACTATTTTCCCTTTTCCTTCGTCGCCCCACTGCGCTCCGAGCACAATCAAGTTACTCATTTTTCGAACGGCCTCACGGCAAACTCCCGATTGTATCGCAGCACGTCCCAAAACCTTAAAAATCATCAACTTGAAGCGAATCCATACCCTCAGGCCCAGGCCGCGTTATGCTACTCTTTTCACAATGCAGATGTGTGGCGTCTTCCTGGCGCTCGGTCCGGACGTTTTCCACCAGCTCGTGCGCGGCATCTCCATCGGCAAGCTGAAAACCTACCAGGTCTACGAACGGTTCAAGCTCCGGGCCCGTCTGGTGAAACTAAATTCCGAAACTCTGCGCAAAGCCGAACCAAAATTCTGGGCGCGCATCGAAGCCGGTGAAGAGGACTTCGCCACCGATCTTTCTCAGGTCTTCCTGCTTTCTCACTTGGACATGATCGTCGCCATTCTCAACTTCCTTGGCATCCCGAACGATCAGGGCTTCTTCGATAAAGATCTTAAGCCCGAACAGTATCTGACCGAAGGGTGGCAGAAGCGCGTTTTTGACGAGTTCTCCGGAAAATATCCGCGCGAAGTCCTGCTCTTCTATATCAACCACCTGGATTGGGAACTGAACAAGACCGATCAGATATTCGTCCCGGCGGCATGACCATCATGGAGGTAAACGCATTTCAGGAAGAGGTGAAAAAAGGTGATTTGAACGGTGTTCAGGCAGCCTTGGCCGAAGACCCCAGCCTGCTGAATGCCACCAACGAATCTGGGCAAACCGCTTTGCTGCTTGCAAAATATTACCGCCAGGAAAAGATTGCCGAGTACCTGCTAAGCCTTCACCCCGCACTCGACGTATTCAATGCCGCCGTCGCAGGTCAGGTTCCGCTCGTATTGCAACAGATCGATCAAGATCCGGCGCTGCTCGAATCCCACAGCAGTGACGGCTGGACGCCGCTTCATCTGGCCGCTTTCTTCGGCCACCCTGATCTGGCGAACGCGCTGCTTGACCGTGGGGCAGACGTTAATTCCCGCTCCACAAACGCCATGAAGAACACACCGCTGCATGCAGCCGCAGCGGGAGGTCAATTGGCTCTCGTCGAACTCCTGCTCAAACGGGGCGCCGACCCCAATGCCACTCAGGATGGCGGTTGGACCGCTCTTCATTCCGCCGCCCAATCCGGAAATCAGCCGATGCTCGAGCTTCTCATCGCCAACGGCGCCGACGTTAATGCGCGCGCCGCCAACCAGCAGGCTCCCCTTGATCTCGCACTCATGCAAGGACGGCAGAATATCGCGGAGTTGCTCGAACAGCTTGGAGCAAAGCTTCATTAGCCAATGCTGGAATCGCGACTCGAAGAACTTCGGCGGGCGACACTCGCTGCCTTTGCTTCCGCGGCTTCCGCGCAGGACCTGGAAGAAGCCCGCGTAGAAGCGCTCGGCCGGAAGGGCGCCCTGGCGCAGATCAGCAAAGAATTCGGCAAACTGACGCCTGAAGAGCGTGCCCGCTCCGGCAAGCTGCTCAACTCCGTCAAGCAAGACCTCGAGACCGAATACGAAAGAAAAAACCGCGAATTCGAGCAGGCCCGGCTTGCCGAACGCCTCGCGAGTGAGTGGATTGATGTCACGCTGCCCGCGCCGGGCGTGCGCCCCGGCAGCCTGCATCCCATCACTCAGCTTCAAAACGAGATTGAGGACCTGTTCACGTCGCTGGGCTTCACGGTTTTAGACGGCCCCGAAGTCGAGACCGAAGAGCACAATTTCGACGCCCTGAATATCCCGCCCACTCACCCCGCGCGCGATATGCAGGATACTTTCTGGCTTTCGAATGGCCATCTACTCCGCACCCACACATCGCCGGTTCAGGTACGCGGCATGCGGAAACTGGGCCCGCCCCTTCGCATGATTGCTCCCGGCCGCGTGTTTCGCAATGAAGAGGTTGACGCCTCGCACGAGCATACGTTTTATCAGCTTGAAGGCATGATGGTCGACCGCGATGTTTCCGTCGCGAATCTTATTTACTTCATGAAAACTCTGCTAAGCGGCATTTTCAAACGGGATGTTGCCGTTCGCCTCCGGCCGGGTTACTTCCCCTTCGTCGAGCCGGGTTTTGAACTCGACATCCAGTGCCTCATCTGCAATGGCGCAGGCTGCCCGGTCTGCAAGCAAAGCGGATGGGTGGAACTGCTACCTTGCGGTTTGGTGCATCCCAACGTATTGCGCATCAGCGGCATTGATCCGGAACAGTGGGGCGGCTTTGCGTTCGGCCTCGGGCTGACCCGGCTCGCCATGATGCGTTACGAAATCGATGACATCCGCCAGCTTCAGGGCGGCGATTTGCGCTTTCTAAATCAGTTTTGAGCTGCGTTCTAGCTCGAAAAAGGAACCTGAGTTGAAGTTCTCTTATCAATGGCTTTCCGATCTCGTGCCCGGGCTTGCGACTGCCCCGCCCGAGTTGGAGCGTCTGATCACCATGAAGACCGCCGAATGCGAAGGAGTCGAAGCAGCCGGCGCTGATTGGATCATTGAAATCGACAATAAGAGCCTGACACACCGTCCGGATCTCTGGGGCCACTACGGTATGGCTCGCGAAGTCGCCGCAATCACCGGCCATTCGCTTCGTGACCCGGTGGATATGGAGCTCTTGCCGGTAGGCGGCCCCATTGTTCAAGTTGAGATCGAGGATCATGTTCTCTGCCCTCGCTACAGCGCTCTCGTTTTTGAGAACGTGCAGGTCGCCCCATCGCCGCTCTGGTTGCAGACGCGCCTTCAACATCTGGGCTTGAATCCCGTAAACAACATCGTCGATGTCACGAACTTTATCCTTGCAGAACTGCCGCAGCCTATGCATGCCTTCGATGCTGCTAAGCTCACAGGCGGCCCCATCTTTGTACGCACCGCGCATTCGGGCGAACAGTTGAATGCTTTGAACGGTGAAACCTATGCGCTTTCCGGGGCAGACCTCGTCATCGCTGATGTTGCCGGTCCCATCGCGCTCGCCGGTGTCATAGGCGGCTCCGAAAGCGCGATTTCCGAAAGCACCACGCGAATCGTCCTTGAGAGCGCCAATTTCCAGGCCGGAAGTATTCGCCTGACGTCCGGACGTCACAAGCTTCGCACCGATGCGTCCATGCGCTTCGAAAAATCGCTTGATCCGGAAAACACCGTTCGCGGACTGGCTCGCGCGGTTGATCTTTTCCGCCAGGTCTGTCCCGGCATTCGCATCGCGGGCGGCGTAACCGACAATTGCGCCGCATTGCCTCATCCCGCCCCCATCGCTGTACCGGTTCGCTTCGTAAGCCGTAAACTCGGCAAGGAAGTCTCGCAGCAGGAGGTCGCGCGCATTCTTAATGCTCTGGGTTTCAGTACGGCGGGAACCTCCCCCGGGCTCCTCACCATTACCGTGCCGACCTGGCGCGCTACAAAAGATATCTCGGTCAAAGATGACGTGGTCGAAGAAGTCGGCCGTATGGTTGGATATGCGGAAATCACACCCGCTCCTCCGCTGGTCGCCTCTGTTGTCCCGCCGGCGAATCCCATGCGCGCGTATCTGCGGCACGTTCGCACCCAACTCGCCGCGCAAGGTTTTACCGAAGTTCACAATTATTCCTTCGTGAACGAGGCCGACGCTCTCCGTTTCGGCTTCGATATAGGTGACCACGTTGGAGTCAGGAATCCCATCGCCGCGGAGTTAACGCATCTCCGCCGCTCCCTGCTGCCCGGCATTTTCAAAAATATCGTTAGCAATGTTCGCAACTTTTCCGAATTCCGCCTCTTTGAAATCGGTAACGAAATCCACCCGCGCGGCGACGGCCTATTGCCCGATGAGATCATTCACGCCGCGGCCGTGATTTATGGGGCGCAGGCTGATGAGCAGGACTTCTTCGAGCTCAAGCGCGTCGTCGAGTGTGTGTTTCCCGCGGCCGGGCTTGCCGCCGCAGCCGCGCGCCCGTATGAGCATCCCACCCGCACCGCCGAAATTCTTTGGGGGGGTACAGTTACTGGGCGCCAGTTCGAGCTGCATCCGGGACTGCTGCAGCAGGAGGGCATCGAAGGGCGCGCCGTTCTCTTCGATGTGAACCTGCAGCTCGCACAGCAGCTCGATGCAACCCGGGCACCCACTTACACGCCTGTGCGCAAATATCCGACCAGCGGATTCGACCTGTCTGCCCTCACAGATCTGCGCACGCCCGTCAGCCGCATTCAGGAGCAGCTCACGCGTTTCGCCGGCTCCGATCTCGCCGGCATTGATTTTATCCGCCAATACGTTGGCTCGCCTTTATCACAAGGGCAGAAGAGCGTCTCCTATCACCTCGAAGTCGGCGCGCGCGACCATACCATGACCGCGGAAGAGGTGACGATCATCCGCAAACGCATCGTACAGGGCATGCGCGACGCCGGCTTCGAGATACGCGGAGTGGAATAGCTACTTGCCCGGACTCACATTCCGCCAGATCTTCAGGTTGTGCGTCGCTTGCCCGATGCAGATAATATCGGGGCGGCCGTTCCCGTCCAGATCCGCTACCGCGCACCCAGCTGCGGAAACCGTTCCCCGGTCTAAAATCTCGCGCGTCCATTTCCCCGCGCTCCATCGATAGATATTGGAGCCATACGGCTTCCCGCGGAACCCGGCTACGATTTCATCGCGGCCATCGCCATCCAGATCGACACACTCGATGTTATGGGCATCCAGCAGCGTGTCGTCGATTACCTCTCTGTTCCAGACTCCGCCGCCGTTTCGATATACCACCACTTCATTTCCGTGCCAGGGCTCAATCGCCGCTAGAAAACGCTCGCCGCCGTTGTGTCCCACCGCAATATCGCTGGTCCCGCTCTTCGGCCATGACTTGGGGCTGCCCTTCGCAATCTCAGTCCGCGACCACTTACCATCCCGCTCGAGCTTGTACAGGTGAATGCCCAGGAAACTGCCGATCAGAATTTCATCGCGCCCATCGTGATCCCAGTCCGTTACAAAAATTCCATGGACGATGCCTTGCTCGTCTTCGCCTATCAACCGTCTTTTCCATTCGCCCGGCACGTAATAAACAAGCGGCACATGGCCGCGATAATCGGGCCCGTGAGCATCCGCTGCGGTGAGCGGAGCGTTGATCACCACCTTCTTCCCACCCCCGTCTATGTCGGCCCAACGCAACCGATGCGACGTAGGCAGCCGGTCGATTTCTGTCGCCTTCCAGGGCTGCCGCGGATCGGCGCCGGGCGTTAATCGGGACACCACTCCGGCACTCTCGCGCGGATTCATGGAAAATCCATACGCAACCACCACCTGAGGGATCGAGTGCGAGGTTGCATTCCAGCACGCGAGGTTAATCATTCCGGGCAGATTCCGCGCCATCACGTGGCGCTCCCAACCAGGGTTCTCAAACCAGATCAGATCGGGCATGTCGCTCGCCAGAGCGATAACGTCCAGCTTGCCGTCTCCATTCACGTCGCACGCGACAACCTGGTATCCTCCCGCCAGATCCTCCGCCAGCGTGTGCTCTTCAAAACGCACCGGTTGGGTACTGGCCATTACAGTGACAATCGCGGCAAGCAAAACCATATTGTCATCTACTTCAGGAAAATCTCACGGACTTCGTCCCAGTTGTCCACGCGCCGGTACCGCGTCTCGTGGATGTTGTGCGGAGCGGTGTAGACAATCCCCTCTCCGCCGAACTTTTGAAAATGTTTCGGATCGTCATCAATCATGAAATCCGCTGCGATAATGCTCTTATCTCCGCAAAATACAATGCGTTTCGGCGAGACAAACGGGAAGTGCAGTTTTAGCCATTCGAACTTGGCTGTGAACGAACACGGCACATCCATCGCCGCCGTGGTAATGAAAATTTCGTAGCGCTCGCTCAGCTCACGAAGCACGTCCTGACTGCCGGGCATAACCGGAATTTCAGAAAAGAAATCCTCGCGCTCAAAATACGTCCTGGCGCGCGCCACGTGTGTCCTGTCGATCACTTCCATCACCCGCCGTCCGTTGAAGTGTTCGCGCGTCAGGCTAAGGCCGAAGTCGGCGTTATAAACGTCAAGATACCGGGCCATGGTATCGGCCACCACTTCATCCATATCGATTGCGATTCGCTGCATCATTGTTCAGTTATGCAGGCAGTCATATTCCCTTAAACCTCCACTCCCGGCCGCTGCCGAATTTCTAGACAACCCTTTCCCGTCGGCAGCACCTTGCCTGGATTTAGCGCGCACTGCGGATCGAACAGAGCCTTAAATCGCTTCATCAGCTCCAGCGTCTCGTCCGGGAAGAGATGCTGCATCAGCTCCATTTTTTCCATGCCCACGCCGTGCTCGCCGGTAATCGACCCACCTACGGAAATGCAGAAATCGAGTATTTCTTGCCCCGCTTTCTGCGCCCGCTCCAGATCGCCTGGCTTGCGTGGGTCGAAGGGCAGAATGGGGTGCATGTTGCCGTCACCTGCATGAAATACGTTGCTGATCGCGATGCCGTACTTCTTTCCAACTTCGCCGATCGCCCGCAGCGTCCCCGCAATTTGCGTTCGCGGAACCACGCCGTCCTGCACGTAATAGGTCGGGCTCACGCGGCCAATTGCGCCGAACGCATTCTTTCTTCCCTTCCAAAGCAGTTCGCGCTCCTCCGCCGATTTCGCGGCTTTTACATCACGCGCCCCGCACGCCCGGCACACCCCGCTGATCGCCTCAGCCTGCTCTTCCGTCTCCTCCGTCAGCCCTTCCACTTCGATCAGCAGCACCGCCGCTGCATCCAGTGGATACCCGGCATGCGTGGCGGCTTCCACCATCCGCAGCATCGGCCCATCCAGCATCTCGAGCGCGACCGGAATGATCCCGCGGGCCGTCAGTTCCCCCACCGTATTGCCCGCCTCATCGGTCGAGTTGTAAATCGCCAACAGCGTCTTGATCGCTTCCGGCTGCCTGACCAGCCTGATACCGATCTTCGTCACCAGTGCCATCGTTCCTTCCGATCCCGTCAGCAGCCCCACCAGATCGTACCCTGGCAGATCCGGTTCTTTGCCGCCGCATTCCAGCACAGTTCCGTCCGGCAGCACCGCTTCCAGGCTCATTACGTGATTGGTCGTCACGCCGTGCGCCAGAGTGTGCGGGCCGCCCGCGTTTTCTGCCACGTTTCCGCCAATCGTACACGCCTTCTGGCTCGATGGATCCGGCGCGTAGAAGTATCCGAACGGTTGGACCGCCGTCGAAATATCCAGATTCACCACGCCCGGCTGAACAATGGCGCGTTCATTATCAATATCGATCTCGAGAATCCGGTTCATCCTCGCGAACGAAATCATCATTCCGCCCGTCCGCGCAATAGCTCCCCCGCTAAGACCCGTACCGGCGCCTCGCCCCACGATTGGCACGTTATGTTCGCGCGCCAGTTTGACCAGCGCGACCACATGGTCCGTGCTGAGCGGAAACACCACCAGTTCGGGTTGCGATTTATCGACGCCCCCGTCGTATTCGTAGAGCTTCAGGTCGGGTGCCTGCGACAACACGCCGCGAGTTCCCAGTAGTGACTCAACCGCTGCCATCAATGCCGGGTCAATCGCCATTCTGCAGTGGCCTACAACAGGCTCTGTACGTATTGAGTCATATCATCGCTGACCCAGTCTTCGGCTTCAGGGAATTTGCGCATAATCCGACCGCCCTTGATGATGTAGGTTTCCGGATACTGGAAGGTTCCGTACTTTGCGCTGATATCGGCGCTCGGATCGCGCGCGGTATCAAACGATACATGAATGCGATTCAGGAATGCGCGATATTTCTGCGGATTCTTGTCAACGCTGACCGCCACGACCACGACGCCCGACTTGGCGAATCTTTTTTGAAATTGGTTGAGCGACGGAATCTCCTGCACGCACGGCGAGCACCAGGTAGCCCAAAAGTTGAGCACCAGCACTTTGCCTCCGAACGACACTGGAGTCACATGCTGGCCCTGATCCGTGGTGATGGAAAACTCCGGTGCGCGGCCGCCCTCCTTCGCCGAGGTGTCCCGCAAGCTAAACACAATGACTCCAACAAAAGCCACTGTGAGCGCGCCCAGCAGTGCGCGCAAAACGTTATTTGTATTCACTTTCCCGGTACTGCACATTTCCGCTGCGCCAATGCGCCCACGGATGCCCTAAGCTGCTTTGTAAATACCAGTATCCAACGGCGGCGCCGAAGCATCAAATCAAGCAGGGATGTTTGTTACTCGCAAGGCGGAATTCTCGGCTTCTCACGTTTGCCGCCTTCATTCACTTAACGACGCGGAGAATCGTAGTCTCTTTGGCGAGGAGGCAAATCCGAACGGACATGGCCACAACTATATCGTCGAAGTCACGGTGGAAGGCGACCCCGATCCTGTAACGGGCATGGTCGTCGATCTTAAGCATCTGAAAGACGTTCTCGAACAGCACGTAATCCAGCCGATGGATCATCGTTTTCTAAACTACGAAGTTCCTCCCTTCGAGAAAGTCATACCGACCGCGGCGAACATCGCTCAAGAGATCTGGCGTCGGCTTGATTCCAGGCTAAAGAGTCCCTCAACGCGCCTGGCCCGTGTGCGCCTTTTTGAGACGGCCGACCTTTACGTGGATGTCACTCGCGAGGATCTTGCAGCATGACCACGCTCACTCGCCGGTACCGGTTTTCTGCTTCGCACCGCTTGCACTCCCTGCAGCTAAGCGACTCTGAGAATGCGCGCGTGTATGGCAAGTGCAACAACCCGTTCGGCCATGGCCATGATTACGTGCTCGAAATCACGGTTGCGGGTCCGATCGATCCTCGCACTGGCCTGATTATCGCCGTTTCGGCACTCGACCGGTTCATCAACCGCCACGTCTTACAAGTTTTCGCAAACCGGAACATCAATCTGGATCTACCCCAGTTCGCCGCCCTCACTGCCACAACTGAAAACATCGCGCTCGTCATCGCCGCTCTCGTTCAGCAATACTGGCCCGGCTCGTTCGATGGCATTCCAGCGCAGGTCCGGCGAGTCCAGGTCCAGGAAACTGATCGGAATGGATTCGAAGTTTTATTGAGCGCCCGCAGTAGCAATTCGCCGCTCCACGCGGAAACAGAAAGTGTGACAGTCTATGGCTAAAGCTCCTTTGAAGAAGAAGGGCTCGCTGATTGAGATCCAGCGTAAGGCGGGTAAGGTCTCCATCGCTTCGCATATAAGGGAAGTGATTAGCGATCTGGGCGAAGATGCCGGCCGGCACGGACTGGTCCGCACGCCGGAGCGCGTCGAGAAGGCTCTACGTTATCTCACCAGCGGCTATTCGGCCGATCTGAACCAGATAGTCAATGGGGCTCTGTTTGACGTCGAGTACGACGAAATGGTTATCGTTCGCGATATCGAATTCTTCAGCATGTGCGAGCATCACATGCTGCCGTTCTTCGGTAAGATGCACGTCGCCTATTTGCCCGCTGCAAAGGTCATCGGGCTCAGCAAGCTCCCCCGTATCGTGGACGTCTTTGCCCGCCGCCTTCAAATTCAGGAGCGCCTTACCCAACAGGTGGCTGAAACCGTTCAGGAACTCATCCAGCCTCGCGGCGTGGCCGTTATCTGTGAGGCGCGCCATTTCTGCATGATGATGCGCGGCGTCGAAAAGCAGCACTCGGGCGCCATCACCAGCGCCATGCTGGGTGCTTTCCGCAATAACAAAGAGACCCGAAACGAGCTTTTGTCGCTGGTCGGCCAGCGTGCCAGAGCCATCTAAAGCGCCCTCTGCCGCCGCTGCCGTGCATGCTAGCATCGGGTCATGAGTGACCAGAGCCGCCGCTTTCAGGCTGGCCCGGATCCCTTCGGACGCATGTGGAACGTACAGTTCCGCTGGCTTCAGACAGGTATTTCGATCCGGCACGCGGACACCGTGGATGTGAAATTTTTTCTCACGTCCGACGGCGGAGAACCGGAAGAGAAAGTCATCGCGTTACCGCATCAGGCGCTTCTGCAACTCACTTCCAGCCGCGGCCGTAAGCTTTCTGACCCATACTGTTTGCGCTTGGCCGCCGCCCATCTCCGCCACATGATTGAGACCTCCGAGGATATGGAGAAAACCCTGGTGACGCTAAATCCCGAAGAACTAGCCGCTTACGACCAGCAATTGATCGGTGTAACGGTTCCACGGTCCGCATAATCCATTCGGTCGTGATGCTCGCACCGGCGCGTGCTAGAAATGGGTTGTTTGCGCAGTTTGCGCTTCTATCGCTACTCTGTGATTCGGACAAGGATTTATCTATGGTTAGTTGCCCAAAATGTGACGCTGCTATCGACGTGGAAGAAGAGGAACTTGACGAAGGCGACGTTCTCTCCTGCGATGAGTGTGGAGCTTCGCTGACTGTCGCTAGCGTCAATCCCGTCGAACTCGAATCTGAGAGTCAGGACGAGGACGAAGACGAGGATTTCGACTACGACGAGGATGAAGAGGACGAGGACGAAGACGAGGAAGAAGAGGAAGAGGACTGGCATTAGTGCAGGGTGGCGGATGCCGGTCCGAATCGCCACGCTTCCGATTGTGGCCGTAGTGCTGTTCTCCTTCGCCCCACCATGCTTTACTCAGGTTCAGGCGCCCGTTGTCAATCAGGGTGGAAACACAACCCGTTCCATTGTGGGCGTCGTCCTTAGCCGGTCGGGCGGTCCCATTCCTGGCGCCAGGGTGCTTCTTAAAAACGGCAAAACTCTGCAGGTTCGGTCTTATATTGCTCAGCAGGATGGAAAGTACCATTTCTACGGCCTTAGTTCCGACATCAACTATGAGCTTCGCGCCGAATCAAATGGCCTCACCAGCAAAACCAGGAACGTGAGCGTATTTGACAGCCACAAAGTCATCCACCTCGATCTCAAACTCACGAAAAAGCGTAAAGCTGAGAGCTGATGGCTTCGTTACAATCAGCACCAATGGTGCCGAATATCTCCCGGATGGGGCTGGCATGACCCGGACAGAGGTTCTCTCGCGCATCAAAGAACTGGCCGTGGTCCCCATCGTACGCACCCCAACCGCCGAAACAGCGGTGGCGGCCGTTGATGCGGTGCTCGAAGGCGGCATAGATTGCGTGGAAATTACGCTGACCGTGCACAACGCCCTGAAAGCGATCGAAGCTGTCGCGGACCGCTACGGCGATCGCGTTCTGCTCGGCGCTGGGACCGTTTTCGACCCGGAATCGGCGCGTATGTGCTTGCTCGCTGGAGCTCAGTTTATTGTTACTCCCAGCCTGAACGTCCGGACGGTGGAGATGGCCAGGCGTTACAGCAAGCCGATTTTCCCGGGCGGTCTCACTCCCACCGAGGTGCTTACCGGATGGGAAGCCGGCGCGGACGGCATCAAGGTATTTCCATGCAGCGCCGTGGGAGGCGCGAAATACATCAAAGCGCTCAAAGCGCCCTTCCCGCATATCGAACTCATTCCCACCGGCGGAGTGAACCTGGAAACCATCGGCGATTTTCTGAGGGCCGGCTGCGCTGCTGTCGGCGTCGGTAGCGAGTTAGTCGATGCCAAAACCGTGGTGGCAGGCAACTACGGAGCCATCACCGAACGCGCCCGCCAATTCCGTGCAGCAGTTGCCGACGCGCGGCAAACATCAACTTGAGGTCATTTCTCGCGATAGCTTGAACGCCGAGTCCCTATTAGCTTTGCAAGTGCCTTCAGGGATGCCGGATCGATCTCATCGCGATTCCTACCCGCATTGACGTGTATCCGTTTACCGTGGATTACCAGAATCCTATGGTCGCCCGGCCCGGAGAAAACTTGGCACCCCGATTGTTTACATACTCCTCGAATTTGCGCGCTTTGACCGGAGCCAGTTGAAACTGCCGGACATCGTTCACACTAAGGCACAGGTAGCCAGGTACGCGAGCATCGTCCAGAGCGTAGTTATTCTTGATGAGCGCGAGATCGGTTGATCTTGGATCGTGAGCTTGCTGTACTCGGGCCACCTGCGCCGATAAAATGCGGTGCGCCTCGTCATCGCCGCCAACCGACGCACATTCAAAATCGCGATAGCCGGCACCGAAGCGGGTTCTGAAATCCGGCTCTAAGAACTTGCGCAGCTTGGACAGCCGAATGCCGGACCTTCGCGCGACCAGTTGACTCTTTAGAACTACTGCTTGCGCCAGAGCCTCCTCCCACCACTCACTCGGTCGGTTCTTACTAATTGGACCCCGGACCCGCTCAACATACGGACGGTATACAGGCTGGCGCGATAGCACTTCCTGTCTCAATGCAAACGCCTCCACGTGCCAGTGGAACAACTCGTGGCGGTATGTCACCCAGAACGGTGCAAAGAACATCTGTTCCCAAGAGGGGCGTGGTGAGGGGAGATCCCTGCTGGTACAAAGCAGATGATCAGTCCACTCGGCGATCCGCACGGGAAGGATGTAAATACCCCAGGGCGTCGAACTTCGTGCGAAAGCGTGCCAAGGAAGATAAGTACCGTACGCCTCCATCCCGAAGCGCATTGTCAGGGCGGCACGATTTTCGCGGTTCTTCTCTACGAATCTCCGCATCTGATCCAGATCTACTCCGGTCGCCTGGTGAAACCGCTCCGCAAAGCCTCCGGGCTCGCTCTTGAACCTGAACTGAAGTACATCTTCCAAGGCTTCGGGATCTCTGAGCCGAACCTAACCAGTTTCCTCGATGGGCTCGTTGGGCGGTTCATCCAATATTCCGCCACCGCCAGCGTAAGCCAATCGATCAGTTATTCCGGCGACGGGAGGCGAAGGCATCGGATCAGTCGTATTGCGCTCAAAGCTGCGGAATGGATTCTCCTGACGCCGAAACTCGATCAGGCTACCCCAAAGCAGGCCGGGAATATCGCCGACCGACTTCATCTCCTTAGGGAACGTGGCGATACTTTTGCTAGGCACACATCCCTCCGAACACTCCGATCACAACGCAGAGACACCGGCCGGCTGATCGTGAACGACCTCAAGTATCTCATCGTCCCCGAATCCCGAAACCATCGGCGATTTTCTGAGGGCCGGTTGCGCCGCTGTTGGCGCCGGCAGCAAGTTAGTCGATGCGGCGGTGGCCGCGGATCCAGACTTTGCAGGTGGAGAGTTGGTAACGATGATGTTACTATAGTCAATCAAGTGGTTGAGTTGCGCGGCTACATCGACGAAAGTGGACGCAGACGCTTCGCCGAGTGGTTTGAACAACTCGACCCTACCGCCTCCTCCAAAATCGCTATTGCTCTCACGCGAATGGAGCAGGGAAATTTCTCTAGCGCAAAGACGGGGAGCAACTCGTCATCTTGATTGGAGGCGGCACGAAGAAACGGCAGCGGAATGACATCACGCTGGCGCAGCAGTGCTGGGCTGACTACAAACGAAGGAAGAAACAGGAGATGCTCTAATGCCTCTTACCCACGACTTCAAAGAGACTATTCGCGCACGAGCCCAAGCCGATTCTAATTTTCGGCGTGCCCTGTTGCGAGAGGCTGTAGAGTGCGTCATCAATGGCGATCTTTCCACCGGCAAGGCCGTGCTTCGTGATTACGTGAACGCTACTGTGGGCTTCCAGGATCTTGAAAGGCGCACCCACATTCCGGCCAAAAGCCTGATGCGGATGCTCGGCCCTAAAGGCAGCCCATTGGCAGCCAACCTGTCGAGCATTCTTTCGGCCCTCCAGAAAACTGAAGGCGTTCATTTCAGGCTAATGCTCAGCAGGTAGATCATCTTCGATAAAGCGCCAGAAGCACAATGAAGTATGGCCGCCAGTTTTGTCTCAACCCCGGACTCACCTGCTTTGGAAGGCCTGCGCCGCCGTGGGCAACTGCTCATATCGGGCCTGCTGTGGGCCGCCGCCGCAGGTCTGCTCATCGTCTTGTCCGGCTACGCGCTTATTCTCTATCATTACGGGATAGCTTTGGCGGAGCGCGTCCGCGTGAGTCTCGGATACGCTGCCCCGCGTCAGGGTCCGGATTGGTTTATGATCGCGGCGCTTGCCTCCGGACCTGTGCTCTGTGTTTTCTGCATCGCTCTGTTTGCGATCTGGTACAAGCGCCTCTGGCTCCGCAAGCTGCGAGATACCTGGCCCGATCGGCGTGATCGCTTGCGGTACGGGCGTTGGCATGCTCTCCCGCATCGAGTTAATGCCTCACAGCGAAAAGAGCGGACTGAACATTTAACCGCATTGCTCAAATCGGACCTCTGGGCAGCCGGACATTGTCCACAGCCGGCAGCAGGTTACGAAGCGCAAGCGGAGTGGCTGCTCCTGGAATTGGAGAAGGATATCGCGGAGCGCGCGCTCACCACCGGCTTAATTGTCGGCATCAGCCATAACCGGTTCATCGATTTATTTACAATTTTCGTGGCTGCTCTCGAGTTGCAACTGCATGTCCTATCGCGCCTGGGCAAGCGCCCGTCTTGGTATGCCTGGAAACTCCTGATCCAGCGCTGCGGTGCCAGTCTCTTTATTAACAGTTATCTGAACCGGCAGGACTCGCTCGCCCTGAATCTGATGATCAAGAAAGCTGGAATGGGCCTGTATGCCACCGGAGATTTGATGGAAGGCGCCGCCCATCACCTCTCTGAAAGCGATTTCGATCTGGACGAAGCGTTGAACCTTCAGCACAGCGGTCTGCTTGGAATGGCGACCAAAAGCCTGGAACTCAGCGCCACTATGGCCCTGACAGTTGGGCAAGTTGGATTGCATGTCCTGGGCACTCTCATCGAATCGGCCGGCGATGAACTTACGCAGGGAGCGCTGGCCGCCGGCATCATCTACTATCACGGCATTGCTCTCGCATCCGACACGCTCGCCTTAGACCGGGCACACCGCCAAACTCCGGCCATGAATCGCGGATTTCGGGACGGCGTCTGGAAAATGGGAGAGATCGCCGGATCCATATTGCGCGACCTGGTGCGTCAGCGCCGTACGGCCTTCCGCGACAAGCGACGGCAAATTGTCCGCTCGCTGCCCAGAAGCGCCTACGCCAAAATCCAGACCTTGTTTGGGAGGAAGGTTGGTGCGGAGCCAGACGCGTCGGTGAGCTAATTCGATGCGCTTGACTCCTAAGCGTGAGACAGTCATCAGACGCCATCCTATACTCAGCTACTTTGGACTGACCTTTGCAATCTCTTGGATAGCTGCTCTTTCGGTAGCCGCCCCCTACCTTTTGCGCCACCAAGCGCCGCCGAAAATGATCGGCATTTTAATGTTTCCGGCAATGCTTCTCGGCCCGAGTCTTACCGGCATTGTTCTAACCACGATCGTAGATGGAAAGCGCGGCTTAAGGGACCTCTTTTCCCGAATGTTGAGAGGGCGGCTCCCCGCGCGCTGGTATCTAGCGCTTCTCATTCCCCCCGCTTTAGTCCTGACCGTTCTTTTCTGTTTGGAAACATTCGTCTCCCCGGCTTATGCTCCCAACCGCTTCTTTCTGGGCGTCTTGTTTGGCGTACCAGCCGGCTTCTTTGAAGAGATCGGATGGACAGGCTATGCTTTCCCCAAAATGCGTTCGCAAAACGATGCTTTGATCCCGGCTATCTTGCTTGGCATCTCGTGGGCGCTTTGGCATATACCTGTGATCAATTACCTGGGAACCGCCGTGCCACACGGTTCTTACTGGTTCCCTTTCTTCCTGGTCTTCGCGGTAGGCATGACCGCCATGCGCGTCCTGATCTGCTGGATATACACCAACACCCAAAGCCTCCTAATCGTCCAGCTCATGCATATCAGCTCAACGGGCTCGCTGGTTATTTTCAGCGCCCCGCTCGTGACCGCTGCGCAAGAAGTGATCTGGTATGGAGTCTATGGAGCTTCATTGTGGATCGCCGTCGCGATCGTCGCCACGATTTATGGAAAGCGCTTAACGCGGGCGGATCGCATGGCCGTGACGGGTCAGTAAACAGGCACGCTCGGATCTATTTCCCGGCTCCACCGGTCGATCCCGCCAGTCACGCTGAAGCAGTTCTCTATCCCCTGCTCGCGCAGCCACTGCGCGGCTTGTAGGCTGCGAATACCGTGATGGCACAGGAGCAGCAGCTCAGTTTGTTGGGCTAATCCCTCCAGATTCTGAAGCTCCGCCGGAATCTCCTGCATGGAAACCAAACGCGCGCCGTCAATGCGTGCCAGTGCAAACTCTTCCGGTTCCCGCACATCAATCAAAATCGCGCTGCCACTGTTCAGCCGCCGTTGAGCCTCTTGCGGGCTGATTTCCAGGGTCTCGGCCATCGCTCACCTCAAACTTACAATCTAGCCTCTTGTAAAAGTGTTGAAAAACCGGTCCGGTACTGGGAGATTCCCCGACCCTTCTTACTTCTGAAAATCATTTCCGCAGGCCATGTCAATGACTCAGAAACCCGACCTGATAAGACCACACGCCGTTGCTTAGCGAGACCGTCGCCCGCTATCACAAGCTCCTGGACCGTCCCGCAGTTCACCGGGGCCGCCGCTGTTTATGCGGCAGCCTCGAAGGACTCGTCATCGTCCACGGGTTCGCCCGCCGCACGCTGTCGCTCTATAGCCTCCTGGCACTGCACACAGTAGGCGGCCCAAGGTACTGCCTGTAACCGCTTCTCCGGAATTTCCTCATCGCACCGCAGGCAAGTTCCGAACGTCCCGTTATCCAGGCGCGCTAGCGCAGCTCGCACTTCCTTCAGCAGCTTCGATTCGCGGTCCAGGTTGCGAATTGCCACCTCGCGGTTGAGCTGCTGCTGCAGCCGGTCGAACTCCTCCGCCGCATTCTCAATCAGAATTTCGTCGCGATCGGAACCGCCGGCCATCAGCTCGTTTCGTTTCGCTTCCAGCGTCCGCCGGAAACTGTTTAATTGTGTTGTAGACATCTCTTTTTCTTTCCTCCAATCGCAGCCACACTGATCTTTTCAATATGTTTTCAGCTTTGTACCTTTGGTCTTGGAATTTGGGATTATTCAGCCGCCCGGAACTGCTTGTGGCCGCTTCAGTGAAATCAGATGCGGGCCTTTCGGTCAAAGTTTCAAATATGAGAAAAACGGGCCGGGGGTCTTCATGGATGCCTGTCCTGATCTCCGCTTCCGGACCGTCACGTTATCTTACATGAACTTGTAACGGGCATTCGGTACCTTTCAAAGGAGAATATGAATAGACCATTCAGTGTAGGTTTGCTTTTCCTGGCCGCCATAGCGCCGCTCAGGGCAGCCGACACGCCGGCGTCCCCCCGAGATCTGGAGCAGCTTCGGGCTCAGGTTGCACAACAGGCGGAACAGATCAAAAAACTACAGGGGGCAATTGAGGAGCAGCAAAAGCTGATTGAGCGCGCGCTCCAGAGTTCTACTGCTGCGGTACACCCCACAAGCGGACCGAATCAGCACGAGACGGCCCGTCCGAGTTCATCGCCGCTTTCCATCAGAATCGGCGACACGGCATTCGCCCCGCTCGGATTCGTCGATGCGACATTCTTCGGACGGTCCACTAACGTCGGAAGCGGCATCGGAACGAACTTCGGAAGCATTCCGTACAATACATCTCCCGCCGGCCATTTATCGGAAATGAATTTCAGCACGCAGAACTCGCGCATCGGCTTTCGGGTGGACTCGAATGTTCTGGGCGCCAAATTCCTCGGCTACTTTGAGGCTGACTTCGTGGGGAATCAGCCCGGCAATGTATTCGTATCGAGCAACTCCGATACGTTCCGCATGCGCAACGCCTTCGTGGATGTCCAGAAGAACGGCTTCGAAGTGCTGGGTGGACAGGATTGGTCAATGGCAACTCCGGGACGGAAGGGCATTTCTCCGCTGCCAGGCGATATCTTCTATTCGCAGGATATGGACACAAACTACCAGGCCGGTCTGGTCTGGGCGCGGCAGACTCAGTTTCGTTTCATTGCACACCCGAATGAGAATGTTGCCTTCGGCGTGTCGCTCGAAAATCCCCAGCAGTACATCGGGGGCTCTTCCGGAGGGTCAGCGATTGTGCTTCCGTCGGCGTTCGCTTCTACCGCTGGCACTCAGTTCGATAACGGAAGTAGTAACTATGGTGCGCCAAACCTTCATCCGGACATCATCTTCAAAGGAGCTTACGACGCACGTGCTGCCAGCCGGATTCTGCACGTCGAGGCGGCCGGCCTCGTCCGAACGTTCAAGTTCGCCTATGGTTTAGGCAAACCGGCTGTCTACCAGACATCCTCCGCAACTGCCGCATCAGGCGAGGTAAATGCCAATCTTGAAGTCGCGAAGGCCGTGCGCCTGATCGCGAATACGTTCTTCGGATCGGGCAACGGCCGTTACGTCTTTGGGCAGGCGCCAGATGTGATCATCCGGGCCGATAGAACCATTTCGCCGGTCCACACCTACTCAACCGTTGATGGCTTCGAAGCTAACGCCGCGAAGAACACGCTCATCTACGGCTACTACGGCGGAATTTATGTGAAGAAGGACGTCGCGGTCGACGCGAACGGAAAAGCGCTGGTCGGCTACGGATTCACCGGATCGCCAAACAACCAGAACCGCACGATTCAGGAAGGAACCTTCGGCGTGGTCCAGACGCTTTGGAAAAACGAGAGCTATGGCGCGCTGTCCCTCATCACGCAATATTCTTACCTCACCCGAAATCCCTGGTACGTCGCCATCGGGTCCCCGAAAAATGCGCGAACCAACATGTACTGGGTCGACCTTCGCTACACACTGCCTTAAAAGGTCCCCTCTCCATGCCCGTTCCCCCAAAATAAAAACGCCCCCGGAAACTCCGGGGGCGAAGGTTACTGTTTGTTCCCGCTAGCGCGGGCAGCGGGTTTACTTCTTCTTTTTTGCGGGGGCCTTTTTCGCGGCCTTCTTCGCAGTCTTCTTAGTTGCGTTCTTCATCGAGTGATTCTCCCTAACGTAAATTTGCAATCTTTAAAGATCGCAGTTGTGATTCATATATACGGGTCTTCTCAAGATAAGTCAAGAAAAAAATTGCGGACGCGCCTTCCGGGCAGGATGAAGCCTCGCTTTGGAGGAGCCCGGCACGCAAAAGTCAAGATTTGTTTTACCTCCGCTCGGCATGGTTTGCGTCCTTCCACCAGATGCGGTTATCATTTCTGCAGTTGAGAGGCAAAGCTTTGAAATGATCCGCGGCAGAATCGGTTTTTCTCGCCGCACCACTCAGCGCCTGATGCCGGGCAGCGGCGCCGCGATGGCGGCGCTGCTCGCCTGCTGCATTCTCTTTTCAGCGTGCGGGAAAAAACATCAGCGCGCCGCGCGCGTCCCTCCGCCGCCTCAACCCGTCAGACCAGCAGCGCGGATTCCCAGAAGAAATGCCGCTCTTCCGGTGGGCTATAGCGAAACAGGCATCGCAAGCTGGTATGGCGTTCCGTTCCAGGGGCGTGCGGCCGCAGACGGAGAAATCTACGACATGGAGAAATTGGTGGCCGCCCATCGATTAATGCCTTTCAATACGTGGCTGAAAGTCACCAATGTTTCCAATAACAAAAGCGTCAACGTACGTGTAATCGATCGCGGTCCGTTTGTGTATGGCCGCATCATTGATCTTTCTAAGGCTGCGGCGCGGGAGATCGGCCTTCTGGGACCGGGGATTGGAACGGTGCGATTGGAAGTAATCTCGGCGCCCGCCGATATTCCTGCGAATGATTTCTATGCGGTGCAAGTGGGCGCTTTTTCGCTCGAAGCAAATGCAGAGCGGTTACGCCAGCACTATGCGGAACGTTTCGGCAACGCCCAGCTTCGTATAAAAAATGCTCCTAAGCCTGTGTGGCGCGTGCTTGTGGGGAAAGAGCCTTCGCTGGAAGCGGCGCAGCAACTGGCGATTGTTCTGGGTGCTGAAGACAAAAACGTTTTCGTCGTCCGCCTGGATTCAACTACCGTCAATCCGCAACCTCGGCCGTAGTTTCGTAGGGGCCGTGGCATGCCCGGCCCACGCCTGGGCAGCACGTGCGCCTCAAAAATCGCGGCGAGAGAATTTCTTCTCCGCCCCGCAACTATCCAGACGAGGGACGTCTGCCCTTCGCAGGGCACTCTGTCGTGACGCCGCAAGTAGCTTTAGACATTTCGCCGCTTTCCACGCTGGTCGGAAGCTCAACCGCGATGAAGCAGGTCCATCGCATGGTCGCGCGCATGGGAAAATCGCGCTTTCCGGTTCTCATTCTCGGCGAGACGGGCACCGGGAAAGAAGTCGTCGCGCGCGCGATTCACAATATGGAGGGCCGCGGCCCCTTCGTAGTCGTCGACTGCTCGTCCCTCGTTGGCCCGCTTATGGAAAGCGAGCTGTTCGGGTACGCCAAGGGCGCCTTCACCGGAGCGCATAATCAGAAGCTCGGGCTACTGGACGCTGCAAATGGGGGCACGGCATTCTTTGACGAAATAGGCGAACTCCCCCTGGAACTCCAGATGAAGCTTCTGCGCGTGCTTCAGCAGAAGGAATTTCGGGCAGTCGGTGGCTTGTCGCAGCGAACCTCGAATTTCAGGATCATCGCTGCTACCAACCGCGATCTTGTGGTCGAAGTCGAAGCTAAACGCTTTCGCGAAGACCTGTACTATCGCTTGAATGTAATGCGTCTGCGCCTGCCGCCTCTGCGTGAGCGGAAAGAAGACGTTCCCCTGCTGGTCTCGCATTTCTTGCAGTCTTACGGAAATGGCCACAAGGTGCCCGATGACCTGATGCTCGCCTTGCAGGAGTATGAGTGGCCCGGCAACGTGCGCCAACTCGAGCATTCCATGCAGCAGATGATTGCCATGAATTCGGGACCATGGCTCTCGCTCGGCGACTTAAACTCATTGGTCGTAAACCGAAGGATTGAACGCCGCTTCGATTCGGAATCGGGCGGCGTTACTGCCGGTACCGAGGCGCCAAACCCTTCCGAGCCTGTCGTGCCGCTCGCCGAAGTCGAACGAAGAGCCATCCTCAGAGCGCTCGAACATACCAAGGGCGACCGCACATTCGCCGCCGAGCTGCTTGGTATCGGAAGAACCACTCTCTACCGCAAGCTGAAAGAATACGGGCTGTAAATTGAAAGCGTGCGAATCGCGCTGGACGCCAGCTATAGCGTAGACAGGCATCCGTCGGGCATTGCGGTGTATTCAAGCGAAATGCTTGCGGGTCTTGCGGCAGAATATCCCGCGCATACTTTTCTTCATTGCTATCGGCCAAAACAGTTTCGAAAGGCTTCTACGCCGGCCCTGGCGAATGTTCGGCGGCGATTCTTGCTTCCTCCACTCCCCACATTCAGCGCGGACATTTTTCATGCACTGAATCAGAGAGTTGATAAACGGCCTGCAAGGAAAGTTGTCTCGACATTCCACGATTTGTTCGTTATGACGGGAGAGTATTCATCACCCGAATTCCGCGCGAGGTTTTCGGAACAGGCAAAACGCGCCGCCGAGAATTCCGATCTGATCATCGCCGTCTCGGAATTTACGGCCAACCAGGTCAGCAGCTTGCTGGGCGTTCCAAGAGCCCGAATCCGCGTGGTTCAACACGGGGTGAGAATGCCTTCCGGCGTTGAAGCCTCGGTTCGCGAGAAGCTGATTCTTTGCGTGGGCGCCTTGCAAATTCGCAAGAACGTAATACGCCTGGTCGAAGCGTTTGAAACGCTGCCGGGCGATTGGCGCCTGATTCTGGCCGGCGCGCCCAACGGGTTCGGAGCAGACCAGATTTTGAGGAGAATCGAATCCAGCCGCTGTCGCGATCGCATCCAGGTCGCCGGTTATGTCACGCGCGCGGAGTTGGCCAGACTGTATTCACGCGGATCCATCTTCGCATTCCCTTCGCTGGACGAAGGCTTCGGCATTCCGGTGCTCGAAGCCATGTCGTACGGACTCCCCGTAGTCACTTCGAATAGCTCGGCGCTGGTAGAAGTAGCCGGCTCCGCAGCGTGCCTCATCGACCCGCATAATACCGGCGAAATGGAAACCGCAATGAAATCTCTGGTTGAGAATCCTGAATTGCGATGCCAGTTCGGCCAACTCGGCCGTCGCAGAGCGGCGCTATTTTCGTGGGAGCGCGCGGTGAGGGAAACTTATACGGTCTACAACGAACTGCTGAACTGATTGGAAGCGGTTACTTTTGATCTTCTTCGACGGAGATCTTTAAAGCCCGAAGAAATTTCTGGTCCTGCGAAGTCAGGCGGATCTTTCCGGTGGATTCGAATTTCTTGGGATGCTCCACTTCGGCTCCGACCACGTCCTCAGAATCATCATGCGCTTCGTCTCGCTTGTTAAAACCGATGGTTGCTTCGAGAACCAGGAAAACATCATAGCCCGCCCGTTTGATTTCGCCGATTGCGCCTGCTATGCGGTCCGAGTCGGAAAGGGATTCGTTAATTGCATTCCCCAGTTCCGTCATCAGTTCCTTTAATCGTTCGTCCAAGGCAGCCCCTTTCCCGGCATTTTCAGATTATCACCGTTTCCAGCATCAATAAGTCTAGTCACTAAAACGGCTTACGTGCTCTTAGTACTAGTGCTAACGCCTGACGCACCCGGTCACTTTATTTGATGCGCAAAAGCCTAGGATTTGCTCGTTAGATCAGGGCGCACTAGGACAAACCCCGAAACCGGACCGGCGCACCTAGGTTTCAGAGTTCTTCTGCTCGTAAGGTTTCGTGGAGTAGCGCGCGGCTTCTTCCTGTGCTCCGGCCGTGTTGTCGTGAGTACGGATGGCCTGTTTGTATTCGTTTACGGCACGGTCGCGCTGTCCGGTAACGTCGAAGATCTTTCCAAGATTCACATGAGACCATACTTCGGTCCATCTCGGATCGAGGTCGCCGTTAATAGCCGCACGGAACTCGTTTGCCGCGGATTGAAAGTTATTTTGTTTGAAAAACAGCTCCCCTATCCGGTAGTGGGCAAGCGAACTGTTGCGATTGACTTCGAGCGCTTTCTGATATTCCTTCAACGCGTTCGAGAAGTCGTTGATTTCGACGAATTGCTCGCCGCGCCGGATCGCCACCGCCACTTCGATCGACGGATCGAGCCGCAGCAGGATATGATTCGGATCGAGTGTCAATTTCCGCGGCTTACCGAAGGTATCCACGCTGAATTCGGACGAGGTACCGGTCACCTCAATTTTCTTATCCTCCGGATTCCCTTCCGTCTCGATTCTCAGGTCAACGGGCATCCGGAACGTATCGAGATCCTGGTTGACCTTGCCTACTACGCGAAACCCTTGCGGCGTTCGCAAGACCGTGTACTGGAGCTTAAATTCAGGCGAGCCGCTGGATTCCAACCACTGGATGAAGAAATATCGCAGGTCCTGGCCCGAAACCTGTTCCATCACTTTTCGGAAATCCTCGCTGGTGGCGGACCCCCAACTGTACTTATCCATGAAGGCGTGCATGCCTTTTTTGAAATTTGCGTCGCCCACCACATTGTGCAGCATGTTCAGCACTGCCGCGCTTTTCGCCGCGGTGAGGGCCCAGTACTCGGGCGAATAATCCTCCAGCCGGGCAGCCTGCAGAACGGGCGGATCCTTCACGGTGAGCGCTTCTATGTAGGTGTTGTGCATCTCGGCTTCCATTGCTCCCGGCCCGCCTAGCTGTTCCTGGTACAGCAACTCCGAGTACCGTGCCGGCCCGTTTTCAAGCCACAGGTAATTGCGATTGGAAGGGGAAACCAGAACTCCCCACCACTGGCGGGAAAGCTGGTTCGTCAGCACACGATTATTTACAGGATTGGAGATAGATCCCGGTGAAAGGAAAATGATTCCTGGAGCTGCGTAGCCGCTGACCGCGCCCGCTTCTGTTTCGACAATGCTTAAATTCGCCTGCGGAGCAAGCCCGTACTGGGAAGTCAGGAAGGTCATGATCTTCCCGGTCTCATCGCCGTAGCTCTGCGCGTCGGCGGCCTGTTGATCCCGAAAGAAAACCTGGGTCGTAATGCCCTGCGAACTTACGCGCAGCGGGTCGCCCTTCACAATGGCGATGCTGCCGGGAAAACTGGCGTTCTCGTAGTGGAACGAATAAATAGTTCCACCATCACCGGCGCGATCCGTTTTGAGATCGCCGCTGCCAATTACCCGATAATCGGCGGGCGTTGTAATATGCATATCCGCCGCGAACCGGTTGGTGGTGTACCCGCTTACGGGAAACCAGCGGGCGGGGTACAACAGATATCCGAAGTCAGGATGGAGCGCTGCGAACTTTATACCGGAAACTGGCCCATCTTCATTTCCGGTGAGCTTGCCGGCATAGGTGAGGCAGATTTCACCCGGCTGACTCTTTTGAATGGGAGCTGGCAGTTCAACTTTGACACTGGAATCCTGAGAATCCCGCGCGGCCTCCAGCGTGTGTCCTTGTGCATCCACCGCCTTTGAAACCGCAAGCGCATTATTCAGCTCGAAGCTGGCTTCGCTGACATTTTCAAGCGAGGTGAAGTCGATCTTCGCAGTGGCTGTAATCGATTGCGTACGAGGATTGATTTCGGCATCGATAGTGTACTTCTGAACCTGAATGTTATGAGGGTGTTTATCCTGTGCCCAGACACTCGCCGTGAGAGCAAGCAATAGGAGTGTCCACTTGAAACCGCGCATATCTAATTCATTCTCTCCCGAATACCTTTTAAGCTGGAGTGGTTGCCGCGAGCTTGATCCCGCAAGACTCTGAAATGAGATTTGCCGCCCGGCGAAACGGATCGGCTTCCGGGGTGAGGGCGGCACGGACAGCGGCGAGGTCGGCGCGCATGCGGTCGGCCTTAATGGTTCCGGGTAGCAGCTCTTCGGCCGCAGACGCGATTTTACCCGGCGTCATCTCGTGCTGGATCAACTCAGGGACGATCTGCCGTCCGGCAATCAAATTCACCATGGATAGGAAAGGCACCTTCACGAGACGCCGTCCGGCCCACCAGCTTAAGGGGTTAACTTTATAAAAGGTGACCATCGGTGTACCCAGCACAGCCGCTTCAATCGTGACGGTACCACTGGCGGCAAGCGCAAGATCGGCGTGCCCCATGCAGTCCCAGGCCTGGTTTTCAATTACTTGGATGGATAAGGCCGAAACGCGTTCCCGAAATTCCGCTAAGATCCCGCGGTTTTGAAAGCCTTCCGGAGTCGCCAGAATGACCGACAGCGGAAAGCGCCCTCTGAGAACGGAAACTGCGTCCAGCAGGACCGGAAGGTGCCGCCGGGCCTCTCCCGCGCGGCTGCCGGGAAGCAAAACAACGGTCGGAGTGTCTTTGGGAAGACAGTACATTTCAAAGAACCGCTGGCGAGAGAACCGGGGGCGCGCCGCTGCCAGCGGATGACCTATATAGGTGGCATCCACCCCACGTTCGCGGAACCATTCCTGCTCGAAGGGAAAGATGCAAAAGAGCTTGTCCACCAGCTTCCGTATCGTTTTCACGCGGCCCTGCCGCCAAGCCCAGACTTGCGGAGCGACCAGATAATAAACGGGAACACCAAGCCTCTTCAAGTGGCGAGCGAGCCGCAAGTTGAAATCAGGGCTGTCGACCAGGAGGGCGGCATCGGGACGATTTTGACGCGCGAATTGGATCAGCTTCCGATAATCACGATAGATCCGGGGAAGATGTGAAACCACTTCGGCCAGCCCGACAACCGAAAGTCGGGAGGAATCGATAACCGGCTCAACATGCAGCGCCTGCAGACGGGGGCCGGCACAACCGTAGAACCGCGACTCCGGCAGCAAACCGGTTAATTGCCGGACGACACCGGCGGCATACATGTCGCCAGACGCTTCGCCCGCGGAAACCAGAAACTGCACTGCGTTCCACTCAAGTGTAGCAGTGGCTTCGTTGTCCGAAGAAGCTTTGGATACCGGCTTGCTAGAATCGTGGTCGAAACCCTAGATGTCCAGCCCACTAGAGCCGACACCTGCCAATCCGGCTCAATCAGGTGTCTTCAGGATCAGTGTCGGTCAATTTGCCGAGCGGTTCCGCGGCGAAGTGATCCCGCTGAGCAACACTTTCGGATACTTCTGCGCCTCGGTTCCAATGACCGAAGAGGTTGTGAAGGAATATCTGGAGGAACCCATTGCAGCGCTGCCTCCCAGCATCGCGGCCATGCTTCCACGCGTTGCCATACTGCTGGTTCCGTACCTGGAACGAACGAGAGAACGCGGACGCGCAAAGGCCACCAGGAAGAAACGGGTCGCTCTGGAAAAAGTAAGCGACTTCGTAGTAGCGGAAAGACCGGCGGACGGGCAACAATCCTGGGCTTCACAGGTTAGCTTTGCTAACGAAACCGTGCTGGTATTTGCCCTGAAGGAACAGGACGTAGCCGAATACCATTACCGGCTCTACCGCCGATTGGCGGGGCTGGTCGCCGAGAACTGGTCGGCGGACGCTTCGGCCGGCTACAAGGCGATGATCCGGGAAGAACTAGCCTCCAGTATTCACGGCGAAGTGGACGACGAGAGCTGGCAGGCGAAGCAGACTCTGCTGCGCCGCCAAAGCAATGTGAAGCGCGACAGTCCGCTGTTCGCCGGCTACATCAAGCAATCATTTATAGACAGCCTGACCTTATATTTACACGGCATCTGCTGCGACATCGATGTGGAAACGGGACCGCGGCAGCTCCCCAGCCGGTATCTCCGAAAACGCCTGAACCTGCTGAGGACGCTGTACCCGCCGCCGTCCGGTTACACAGTATTTCCAGAGGATGGCGAGCAGCAGCCGAAGCCAAAGCCCGGGCAGTAGAGCTAATTCGACGCCAGCATCGTCCGCAAAATCCTGATCACGCCTTCTTTGCCGCGGGGGCCGACTTCATTGGGAGGTCCGACACAGCTTGGGCAGCCGGCCTCGCATGCGCAGGCCGACGCGAGATCTAGCGCGGCTCGAAGCAGTTCATTGCGGCGGTGGAAAAGAGGCTCACTCTGGCCGATGCCGCCCGGGTAATTGTCATAGAGGACCACGTCTGGTTCGAAGGCGGTTTGCATTTGAGCGGAGTCATCGAGCACGGAGACGGCGAGATCGCGCGGATCGCTCAGCAGCAGAACCGCCGCCACCGTCTGGAGCGTATGCCCTAATCCATGCAGCGCGTCCTGCAGATCGGCGGTGGAGAAAGTGCCGAAACCGTCAAAGAACCCGGTAGAGAAATGCAGCCAGAAGGCAGTCGTGTGCATTTCCTGCTCGGGTAGCGACAAATTCCCTGCCCCGATATTTTCGAGCGTGTAGAACTTGATCTTTTTGAACCCGACTACCTGCCGCTTAACGCGGACCTCGCCCTGAGCGGCCTGCGAGCAAGCGTGCGCGGCGGCAACAGCGTTTTCAAACTGAGCGAGTTCGCTTACCTGGGTGTAAACGATCGCATCGGTAAAGTAATCGGAATCCACCTGTCGGACGAACGCTTTTCTTCCGTCGAAATCGAGTTTCTCAACTTGATACTGGCGGGCATCATGCAGGTAGATCGCCTTCTCATGCAGGGTTGCGAGCGCGGAGGGGAAATCGACTTCGCCGATAATGCGGTGATCGCCGGTAATATCGACCACGAGAAAGTTATCGCTTGTGACCGCACGCAAACTGACGGAATCGGCCGGATAACTGTCGCTCACCCAATGCCAGCAATCGCCGGAGTGGTGCAGAAGGCGGAGATCTTCGGCAAGAAAGCGACAGAGCCTTGCGACATCCTGCTTTCCAAACTGCTCGCCATCGCGAATGGGCAACTCAAAGGCTGCGCACTTCAAATGGCTCAGGAAGATCTCGAGGTTGTCCGCATTGATGTGCGCTTGTTCGGGTGAAGATCCGAAAAAATAATCCGGATGCTCGACGATGTACTGATCGAGCGGAGCGCTGGAGGCAACCAGTACGGCAATGGAGGACGATTGCCTGCGGCCGGCACGTCCGGCGCGCTGCCAGGTGGACGCGATGTTTCCCGGATAGCCGGCGAGCACGACCGTATCGAGCGAACCGATGTCGACGCCGAGTTCTAAAGCATTGGTTGCCACGACGGCGCGGATGGCTCCCGAGCGGAGGCCCTGTTCGATATGACGCCGTTCTTTCGGGAGATAGCCGCCGCGGTATCCCCGCACTGCTTCATTTGAAAACGGCAGTTGCGAGCAGGCATTCTTCAAGTAAGTAGTAAGGACCTCGGTTGCAAGGCGATTATTTGTAAAGACCAGGGTCTGCTGCCGCTGGCGAATAAATTCGAGAGCAATGCGGCGAGATTCGTGAAGATAACTTCGGCGTATACCAAGCTGGCGATTGACAACGGGCGGATTGTAAAAGATGAAGTAGTTATCGCCGGATGGCGCGCCGTTGTCTGCAACGATCTCGAACGGCTGCCCGGTAATCGATTCGGCCAGTTGTTTTGGATTCGCGATGGTTGCCGAGCAGCAGATGAATTGCGGGCGCGAGCCGTAGAACTCACAGATGCGCTTCAAACGCCGCAGAATGTTCGCAAGATGGCTGCCGTAAACGCCCCGGTAATAATGGAGCTCATCGATCACGATATAGCGAAGATTCTCGAAAAGCTTGGCCCACTTGGTGTGGTGCGGAAGTATGCCGGTGTGCAGCATGTCCGGGTTGGTCAGGACGATGTTGGCTTTATCCCGAATGGCGCGGCGGGCATCTTGCGGTGTATCTCCGTCGTAGGTATGGCAAGAGAGCGGCCCCCCGAGCGCGTCATTCAGGCGCTGTAATTCGAGGCGTTGATCCTCGGCGAGAGCCTTGGTCGGAAACAGGAACAGTGCCCGGCGGGAAGCATCCGCTAGCAGTGAATCGATGACGGGCAGGTTGTAACAGAGCGTCTTGCCACTCGCGGTGGGAGTGACTACTATCGTGTTTTTTCCGGCGAGCGCGTGCTCGACCGCAGCAGTCTGGTGAATATAGAGGTTCTGGATACCGCGGCCAACGAGCGCTGCGCGAAGGGCGGGATTCAACTGTTCGGGAAAAGGCGCAAACCTGGCCGCCTTTGCAGGTTGATGACGGACCGCGCGCACCGACGAATCATCCTGCTGCATTGAGTGCTCAAAATGTGCCGCCAAGGCATGTACAGGCGAGAGGGGCGCGACGGCGCTGCTTTCATCGAAGTTGAGAGCTAGATTCATGGATTCGCCTCCTCCACCGTAGCGGAGATTGGGGCGGAGAACAAGAGGCGAATACTTAAAGGAGTCCGGCGAGTTTCTGGACAGTTTGGTAGGTATCGGATTCCGCAGCCGATTTGTCTGGCCGGTAGCGCTTCACGCGGGCAAAACGCAGCGCGAGGCCGCTTTCGTAACGAGGGCTGAGTTGAATTTCATTGAACGCGATCTCGGCGACAAGCTTCGGCTCAAGGTAAACCGTGTAGGTGTCGCGAGCAATTTCCAGCTTAAGAAACTCCTGGGTTTGCCAGGCGAGCATTTCGTCGGTGAGTCCTTTGAAGGTCTTGCCTAACATGGCGAACCCGCCTTTGACGGTGTCGCGCGCGCCAAGATGCAAGTTACTCAACCAGCCGCGGCGGCGGCCATTGCCCCACTCCGCGGCAAGGATGACCAGGTCGAGAGTGCGGGCCTGCTTGATTTTGAGCCAGCTCTGGCCGCGCGCTCCGGCGGCGTAGGCGGCATTGCGAGCTTTCGCCATGAGCCCTTCGTGACCTTGGCGCAGAGCCTGATCGAGAAAATCTTTGGCTTGGTCGGGGTTTTCGGTGGTGAGGTGAGGAACGATGTTATGTGCGGGAACAATGCCGGTCAGGGCGGTGAATCGTTTGGCCTGCGGCTCATCGATGATCGGCTGGCTGTCGAGATAGAGAGCATCGAACCAGAACGGAGTCATGGGCAATTCGGTGAGCAGGCTACCCACATCCAGCTTGCGGCCGAAGCGGCGCATAGAGACCTGGAACGGCTGCGGGCGGCCCTGAGGGTCGAGACTGAGCACTTCGCCGTCGAGGATCAGGTCTTTCGCGGGTAATGATTGCACCGCCTGGACAACTTCGGGGACTGCGCCCGATACGTCGTTCGAGCCGCGCGAGAAGATTCTGACATCATCACCTGATTTGTGAGCCTGAACGCGCGCGCCGTCGAACTTGTATTCAAGCGCGGCCTCGCCCAGTTCACCCAGTGCTGCGCCAACGTCTTCGGCAGTTTGCGCAAGCATGGGCTGAACCGGCCGGAACAATTGAATATCGAATTGCGAGAGGCCCTGCTCACCGCTTTCGATGGCGGAGCGTGCAACCGCCGAAATGCTGCCCGCGAGCATGGCGGCGCGGCGGACTTTCGCACTGGAAATCCCGGTTGCTTTCGCGAGTGCATCCAGCATGATGCCTTCGAGCGCGCCCTGCCGGAGTTCACCACCCAAGAGTCCGAACAAGAACTGCTGCTCGTCGTGCGTGGCGCGCAAAAACAGCCCGCTAAGAAGCTGGCGCTTGTTCTGCTCCGAGCCGGACCCTTTCACCTGGGCAACACGGTCCAGCGTGCGATCAACATCGAGCAGCTCGAGACTTGGGCTTTCAGCGGGCGAAGCGGCCGCGCCGCGAAGCGTCGCGTAACCGATACCGATGCGGCCCTGACGGGTTGTGCCGGATAGATACGCGACCGCGACTTCTACTTCCTCCGGACGAAGGCGGTTGAGGAGAGCGGCCAGCAGATCGGTCTTCTCAAGCCGCTTGCTGGTCGCGGCGATGCGGCGCGAAGTGTCGACGACGTCAGAGAGGAGCACGGTTATGTTTCGTCGGAACGGACGCGCGCAAAGACGTAGCGCGCGGCAGGATTGGCGGTGCGGAGAGCTTCCTCGACTGCCTCGCCAAGAATGCGCCCTTCTCCCACAGAGAGGCGCGCCGAGACAACAATATCCACGGCAAGCAGCAAATCGGAACGGATGCGAGCGATGAAACAATCGGACACGCCAACGACTCCAGTGACGTTTTCGGCGACTTTTCGAGCATGGTCCTCAATTTCATCCAGTGATATGTCTTTTCGATTCTCGCCGGCGGCGCGCAGTTGGAAAAGGTATATGGGCAGCTTGCGAAGAGGCACACTGCGTCCCGGCAGCATGTTGTACCAGAGAAATGGCGCACTAAATCCTCTGGGCGCCGCAAACCCGCGCGCTCCGTAGCGGCTGATGATCTCGCGAACCTCCTGCAATGGATCTGCTAGACGCGCTGGATCGTCAGGACTCGAGCGCTGCGCGAATTTAAGAGCCGCATCGGGTTCGGCATGCTCCACTTCAAGCACCTTCACTTCGTCGTAGCCGGGCCGCTCCGGCCCCTTGGCCGACATGGCCTTCATGAGTTCCGGAACGGTGAGACATTTTTCCTGCCAGGCACTGCGGGCGCGAGCGGGTGCAGGATCGTGCCGCCACTCCGAACCGCCGCAATAGTAGCAATAGAATCGGCCGAGGCGGTCGATCTGCTCAAAGGCCCAGGCAACATCGCCAAGGCGCGCGGGAGCATAGGGTGCGGCAGTCCACCGGACGAAGACAAAGGCTCTGCCGCTTCTGCGAGACATAGCTATATTGTCGCCGGGGATCCGCTCCCTTCCCCCGCGGTTCCGTGCTGGCTGGGGTGCGACAGAAATCAGCGGGCGAATTTGAACTGCTCGTCGATTTCGACCTGGTAGCCGGCGGCGAGCACATTGGTTTCATTAGCCATGCCGACGACAGCCATCAGTTCTCCGAGCATTTCGTCTGTCATGCCTTTGTTGCGCGCGGAGGCCGAGTGCGAGGCCATGCAGTACTGGCACTGGTTGGTGGCGCTGACCGCGAGATAGATTAACTCTTTCGTGAGTGGATCCAGCGCGCCGGGCGCCATGATCTGTTTGATGCTGTCCCAAGTGCGGCGAAGCGTTGCAGGATCGTTGGCGAGCGCTTTCCAGAAATTGTTAATCCAATCGGTGTGGCGGGTGGCCATGATGTCGTCATAGACTTCACGAACCTCCGAGCGGGCGTCGGTGTATTCGATCAAAGTGGGCATGGGAAATCGACTCTATTGTGACGCTCCCTAACGGTCGCGGTTCCGTGCTGGGGCCACTGGCGCATTGATGATGCTACGCGTTTCCGATCAGGATGCCGGCGATGAACACAAGCACGCCGCCTAATATGACCTGAAGAGCGGCGCGCACAAGCGGCGTTTCCATGTAGTGCTGGCGAATCCAGCTAATGGCGGCCAATTCAGCAGCGACGACGCAGACCGCGATGGCGGTAGCAACCTGAAAATTAGAGATCAGGTAAGGCAGAGTATGGCCGATGCCGCCGGCGGTGGTCATGACGCCGGTTACAGCGCCGCGAATGAGGGGACGGCCGCGGCCAGTCAGCGATCCATCATCGGAGAGACCTTCGGCGAAGGCCATGGAGATACCCGCGCCGACGGAAGCAGCGAGGCCGACCAGGAAGGCATCATGAGTGTTCTGCGTGGCGAAGGCGGCAGCGAAGAGGGGCGCCAGGGTGGAGACGGAGCCGTCCATCAGGCCGGCCAGACCGGGCTGCACGAACTGCAGCACAAAAATGCGATGCGACGCCTCTTTCTCCTTTGCCCGAACACCGGGGGTGAGGTGCTGCCTTTCAATGGACTCGGCGGCAGCGGTGTGTTTTGCTTCGGCTTCGGCCAGATCGCCGAGCAACTGGCGGACAGAGGCGTCGGTTGTTCGCCCGATGGCCAGGTGGTAAAAGCGGCGAGTCTCGGATTCCATCGACTCGATGGAGCGGCGGACGGCATTTGGACCAATGGGCCCGATCAGCCATACAGGCGGACGCGAGACGAAGCCCTTGACGTCCTGACGGCGGATCAGCGGGATGTGTTCACCGAATCGCGAACGATAGAGTTCGATCAGACGGGTGCGATGCTCGGATTCCTCGGTCTGCATTTCTTCGAGCATGCGGGCAGTGCCGGGATAATTTTGGCGAAGGCCTTCGGCAAACTCGCCGTAGATGCGGCCATCCTCTTCTTCGAGAGAGATGGCGAGGGCAAGGATCTCGCGCTCGGAGAGGTCTTTGAAGTTTTTCGCCAGAACATATTAGATTAGCGCGCGGACCGTTTCTACCAAACGAACTGGAAATGCGGGCGAGGCATGCCTCGCCCGCACGGCAGACGACAAAAAGCGATCGTCTGCACCACTGTGCAGTTCAGATTGAGGAGATTTTGTTTTTCGAAGAGAATCAGCGGGTTGAGCAGAATTTTGCGGGCAGGGCGTGGGGCGCGATGCGGATACTCGGGCGAGATGGCGAAGAAGCGGGGCGGCGGTCCGAAGAGCGAAACGGGGAAAGCGAGCTCGTCTCGCAATGCGATCACGAACGGCTGCCAGGCGAGGAAGACGCGCATTCTGGCGGACGAAACGCAAGAAGACTACGACGCAGTAGAGCGCGGCTGGAACGAGGAGTTCGGGCCGGAAACGTTCATGGAAAGACGGCTGGTCGAAATTCTGGTGGATAACGACTGGTTTCTGCAGCGAACCACGCGGCGGCTGCACGAGGCCGAGACAGCGGACGGAAATATTGAATTGATGCTGCGGTACAAGACTACGGCGGAACGATCCTTTTACAGATCGTTAAATGCCCTGCAGCAATTGAGGAAACACTACATGATCATCGATCGAGAACTGCAAAAGAAGGACAAGGAACTGGCAAAGAGGCCACCGGCTCCGGTGGAGAAGCCGAAGGGCGAAGCGCCGAAAGCTGAAGCGGCACTTCAGTGTGTCGGGACTGGGATTCAGAAGGGGAGGAGACCTATTGTGCAAAACTTACCCTTTGCGAGATGCACGCGTTTTCCCTAAGTTTTGCTTCACTCTGAGCTTCACGATTTTTTCGATCAGGTCATAGGGGACCGGCTGATTGAGCGGGAATCGCAGGTTGCCCTTCTCTCCCGCGTAAATTGAAATCGATTTCTCCAGTTCTGCGTCGCCCTGGGCTTGGCTCGACCGGTCGTCACGGCATACATGATAATCAACCCGCAAGTCGTATGCTTGAGAGTCGTATGCTCACCAGCGCCGCTTGCGCATTGCCCGTCTTTGCACTTCTGTTTCCTCTGTTTGCTGCCGGTCAAAACCGGGAGCGTGCCCGTGATCTTGGCGTTCCGTTTGAGGGTAGACCGGGATCGCTGAATGCCATCACCGACGTCAAAGGCGTCGAGGTCGGGCACACTACTTTGATTGAGGGCAGTGGTCCGCTTCACGTCGGCAAGGGACCCGTTCGCACCGGAGTGACGGCTATTCTTCCGCGCGGGAAAACCAATCCCGAACCTGTCTATGCAGGGTGGTTCAGCCAAAACGGAAACGGAGAGATGACCGGGACCACATGGGTTGAAGAATCAGGCTTTCTGCAGACGCCTGTAGCGATCACTAACACCCACAGCGTTGGTGTGGTTCGTGACGCGATGATCGCCTGGACGATTAAGAACAACCGCATGAAGCAGCCCTGGTCTCTTCCCGTGGTCGCCGAGACCTGGGATGGTTATTTGAACGACATCGATGGCTTTCACGTCAAGCCGGAGCATCTGTTTCACGCTTTGGACACCGCCGGGCCGGGGCCCGTTCCCGAAGGAGCCGTTGGCGGCGGCACCGGAATGGTTTGCTACGGCTTCAAGGGCGGCATCGGGACCGCGTCTCGTGTTCTTTCAAAAGACGAGGGAGGCTATACGGTTGGCGTGCTTGTGCAATGCAACTGCGGACGCCGGTCGCAACTGGAAATCGCGGGTGTGGCGGTCGGGAAGGAGATTCCGGAAAGCGTTCCCTACTCGCGGCTCTTTGACAACGCGGAACACGGAGATGTGGGTTCGATCATTATCGTGATCGCGACCGACGCGCCGCTGATTCCGACACAATTGAAGCGCCTCGCACGGCGCGCCACGATGGGGCTTGCCCGTACCGGCTCTACATCGGGCAACGGCTCCGGCGATATTTTCATCGCATTTTCCACGGCCAACTCCGGTGCGAACAGCGAACCGGGCCCCAACACCATACAGACCGTTTCGAACGAGCGCATCAGCCCGCTGTTTTCCGCAACCGTCGAAGCCACGGAAGAAGCCATTGTGAATGCCATGGTGGCGGCCAAAACCATGACGGGCATTGATAATCACACGGTCATCGGCCTTCCTCACGACCAGTTGCAAACCGCGCTGAAGAAGTACAACCGGCTGGCCACACTCAGTAAGAATTAGCCAAGTTCGTCACAACCACTCCGTCCTGGAGAACGGTTGGCCCAGCGCTCCCTACCGGTCGCGGTTCCGTGCTGGGAAAGCGCGGGTGCGTTGGGCTATGCCGCAGGCCGGATGTTTTGATTCACACAGAAGAAGTTACCGGGATCGTATTTCGCTTTGATCGCGGCCAGCCGATCGTAATTTCCCCGGTACGCCGCCCGAATACGGTCGTCGCCTTCTTCCATCATGAAATTCGTATAAGCCCCGCCTGCGCCGAACGGATGCAGGGCATCGTAATAGCTCCTGGCCCAATCGGTGATTTTCCCGCAGTTGGCCGGATCGGGGTCTACGCCCACAATCACCTGGCTCCAGACGGCATCGCGGTAACTGAAGGCTGTGTCGGTTTCGCCTACTCGATTCACCTTTCCATTCACCGGATACAGATGCATAGTCGAGTGCCAGGTTGGCAGAGCGGAACCATGCTCCAGATGTTCTCAATCGCCACGTCGCTAAGCTCTCTAAAGAAATCGGCCTTCCAATACCATTGAAGACCGGCAGGGTAAATGGGATCGAACATTCCCTGCAGCATGGGAAACGGCATGGGCACGAAGAATTCGAAGGCCGGCGGACGGTAGCTGCGAATCGGGTCTAAAATCGTGTTGGCCTGCTCCATCGAGCCTTGATAACACCACACGATTCCACACATCTTCCGCAGATGCAACTCCTCGGGGAAGGGCGGCCCCGGCGGGACGGTCAGCATGGCGAAGAAGCCGTTGATATCTTCGGGCGCGCGCGTGATGAACTCCCGGTACCACTTCATCACGTCGGCGGCATCTTTGATATCCCAGAGCATCGGGCCGGCACAAACCGTGTGGACCGGATGGGCCTCAAATAGGAACGAGGTCACAATACCGAAATTCCCTCCGCCACCGCGCACTGCCCAAAACAGGTCCGCATTCTCGTCGGAGTTTGCAATTACAAAGCTGCCATCGGCGAGCACCATATCGACGGAAAGCAGGTTGTCGATGGTCAGCCCGTATTTCCGGCTGAGGTGCCCCGATCCTCCGCCTAAGGTCAGTCCGGCAACTCCAGTGGTTCCTATGATGCCGGATGGTACGGCCAAGCCGAAAGCATGAGTCGCATGGTCGACATCACTCCATTTACAACCTGCGCCAACCAGCACGGTGCGCGCGGAAGGGTCGACTCTGACGTAGTTGAGCGATGCCAGATCGATCACGATGCCGTCATCACAGACACCCAGGCCGGCCGCACTATGACCGCCACCGCGGACTGAAACCCGCAAACCGCTGGTTCTTGCCATGCACACGGCCGCCATCACGTCGGCAACATCGCTACACTTAGCGATCAGCCTAGGCTTGCGATCGATCATCCCGTTATAGACTTTCCTTGCTTCGTTGTAGAGCGCATCTTCCGGCTCAAGCACGGTACCGCGGAACTGGCCGCGAAATTCAGTGATAGCTTGCTGTAACGACATTGGGTTCTCCTGATCACCCAGCGCGGGACCGCTTGCTGACGCGCGCGGTTCAGTTTTCACTCTGCGACCGCTTGCTGACGCGCGCGGTTCAGTTTTCGCTCTGGATATATTCACTTTGCCGGGTGCAGCGTTCTAAGAGCGTTCCGTAGAGGTGGTTGGGGCCGTTCCGTTCAAAAGAATCGATAATTTTCGCTCTAACGCCAGCGAACCCGAGCGCTGCGCCGCCTCAACACCCCGCTCAAAGCTGGCGCGGGCCGCTTCGATCTTTCCTTCCGCGGCCAGCAGATTGCCCTGTACGCGATGCAGTTCCGCGACCCCCCACACCTCGCCGTTCTTGCTCGCAAACGCAAACCCTGTCGAGAGGCTGGCCAACGCCTCGCTCGTTAGACTGGCGCGTGCGAAGGTTTCCGCGAGCAACGCGAAATAGTAAGAGAGGCGGAGTTCGGCACCCAAGTGGCGCATCGCCTGGAGCCCCTCGCGAAGTTGTGCCAGACCGGCGGCTACATCGCCCTCCGCGGCTCCGGCCCAGCCCGTAAGAACATTCGCCATTGCCAGGTAATACGCAAAGCCATGGCGGCTGCAAAGCTCTGCAGCTTCCTGCCCGCGTTCGAGGGCCAAACGGCTTTCGCCTCTGAAAGCGTGAAGCATCGCGGCATAGTTGAGTGCAATCGCCTGACTGAAGGGCTGGCGCATGTGCTTCGCTGCTGCGATGGCTTCCGCTACGTGATCATCTCCCTGATTTCCGCCTTCACGGTGCCAGACGACATGGGACAGATAAGAGCGGCAAAAAACTTCCAGATCGGGTCCTGCGAACAGGGCCAGTACGGAATCGGACGGGCCGCTGCAGGTGCGAATGGCCGCGGTCATATGGCCGAAGGATGCCTCCAGTTGGCCCCGGTGAAACAGCGTGCAACCCCGGATGAAGTTCGCCGCCAACATCAGGCCCGGCGCCGGCTCGCGTTCCGCCAGGGACAGAAACTCAAGGCTGAATTGCCGCGCTTTTTCCAGGTCGCCCCGCAGGGTATGAAAGACCCAAATTCCGCTTAGAATCACGAAAATGTTGCAAGGGTCGAAGCGCCTTGAAAGCTGGAGTGCACGTTCGTATGTCGCGCCAACTTCCGGGGCAGAATAGCCTTCGGTCGCCACGAGCGAGGGACCCAGCGTGACGAGTAGATCCAGTTCCTGTTGCAATCGCCGGTCAGATTCGGGGAAGGAACGGCACAGCACCAGGGCGTGTTTCAGAAGATCTGCCGCTTCGGTATCCGCATATTGCTGCCGTGCATGTACCGCAGCGCGCTGGTAGTATTCGATCGCCTCCTCCGCGAGTCCGGCCTTTTCGAAGTGGGAAGCGATCTGCCCATTCCAGCTTTCGATATCGGCTGCATACACTTCGACCAGAGCCCGCGCGATGCGCCGGTGCAAATAGCGCTGGCGCACCAGGCTTAATTCCGCGTAAGCCACTTCGCGCAGCCGGTCGTGCGTGAAATCATATTCGGAAGCTCCGCGGCTCTCAATAATGCGGCGACGCCAGAGCTCATCGAGTGCTTCAGAAACACTATTCTCGTCCCAATCGGTCGCCCTTTCGAGCAATTCGAAGGAGAAAGGCCTGCCAATAGCGCTTGCAAAGCCAACCAGTTCGTAAGATGCGGCCTGGAGCTGTGCGAAGCGGGCCGCGATTACGGAATGCTCGCGGGTGCTTTGCAATCCGGCTCGTACGCTTTCCACCACAAACAGCGGATTGCCCCGAGTGGCCCGAAAGATCTCTCCCAGGTTGCCGCTGGCGAGCGGTTTCGAGGATTCGCGGCGCGCGAGTTCGGCCGTTTCTTCTGCATTCAACGGTTGAAGTGGAATCTCCAAAACCATTCCCGATTGCCGCAGGCCGGCAAGAAACCGGGTGAACGGATGGTCGCGGCCCGTTTCTTCGTCGCGCACCGTTCCAACCACGAGGATGCCGGGCGCGGCAGAAGAGGTCAACAGAGCGTTGAGCCACTCGAAGGTCTCGGGATCACACCATTGCATGTCATCGAGGTACAGAAGCATCGGCTTCCGGCCCTTTCCGAAGGCGGCACTGAGAGACTCGTAAAAATGAAGGCGACGCCAGCTCTCGGCTAGCGAACTGCCTTGTTCCGAGCTGAGCGGTTCGAGTTCCGGAAACTGCTCCCGGATTTCCGGTATAAGCCGCGCGAGTTCCGTCCGTTGCCGCGGCCCGAGGCTGGTCCAGGCGGCGCGAATGGAATCGGAACGCAGCCATTCCGCCACGGGCGCGTAGGCGGCCTGGCCCTGTCCGGCATAACAGCGGCCGCGCGCAGCCGCATGTCCTTGCCGAACGCATGATTGATACAACTCGTCGGCGAGCCTGGTCTTGCCGATGCCCGGTTCACCCGAAATCACGGCCACTCGCGGGCCATCCTCCACGGCTGATTGCCAGGCGGCGGCCAACTGATGCCACTCCTTCGTGCGACCAACGAGTGCCCGCATTTTCTGGAGCTGCGAAATTGGCTTTGCTGCGGCAGATGCAGACGCTGCGGCCGTCAGCTCTTGCGAAGCTCCGCGTTCCGCTTTCAGGATTCGCTCAAATAGCTCCCGTGTCGCCGGACACGGTTCTACGCCCATTTCGCGCCGGAGCACACGCATGCACTGGTGATAGGCGCGCAGCGCACTGGCGCGGTCATTGTTCGAAGCGTGCAGCCGGATCAATAATTGATGATTCGCTTCGCACAGCGAATCGAGCGCGACCAGGCGATCGGCACAGGGAATGGCGGCTTTATACTCCTGCTTTTCTTCGAAGAGCGCGGCGAGACGGTGCAAGGAACCGGAGAGCTGTCGGCGGTAGTCTTCGCGCAAGGGCGTGAGCCAGTCATCGTAGACGGCAGGCAGGAGGTCATCTTCGTAAAGTTGCGCCGCGATTGTGAGGGATTGTATCTCTTGCGCGCGGTCGTCCACTGTTCGCGCCGCGGCGGCTGCCGCAATCGCCGCCTGAAACTCAAGGGCGTCGACGGAGCAGGAATCATCCAGCCGCCACTGAACCGCGAAATGATCGCTCACAAGGGAGTTGCATTCGGCGGGCAAGGCTCGTTTCAAGTGGTGAAGAAGTTGCCGTAGATTCGTCCGCGCCTGCGATTCTTTCGATGCCGGCCAGAGAATAAAGGCCAGCCGTTCACGGGGCTGCGGTATATCGCCATGCAGGATTAAATATGCAATCAGGGAATGGAGGCGGCTTGTGTTTACAGTGGTGACCGGGCCTCCGGCAAAGCTGATGCGCAGGTTGCCAAAGAGGCTGATCCGCATGAGTGCTGATTAGGTAGTTTACGCCGTCCACGCACGGAAAAGTAACTACTTTCCCGGCACGCTCCTCGCATTTACACCCAACGGCTGCGTGTACTGGTTCAGCCAGGCGATCACGGTGGCATACCAGTACTGGCTGTTCTGCGGCTTCAAAATCCAGTGGCCTTCGTCGGGGAACTGGACCAGCTTGGAGGGCACCTTCATTCCCTGCAGTGAAGTGAAAAGCTGCTGCCCCTGCCCGATGGGGACGCGATAATCGAGTTCGCCGTGCGTAACCAGCGTCGGTGTTTTGAAGTTTTTAATGTAAGAGCTGGGCGACCACTTTTGGTACAGCGCGGCGTTCTCCCACGGCATTCCCTGGAACTCCCACTTGGGAAACCATAGCTCTTCGGTTGTTAAGGCTTCGCTGCGCAGATCAAAAACGCCAGCGTGCGTGACGAGAGCTTTGAAGCGGTCCGTATGGCCGAGAATCCAATCGATCATGTAGCCGCCGTAGGACGCTCCGGCGGCGACCATGCGGTCTTTGTCTATATAAGACAGATTGCTCACATAGTCGACGGTGGCCATGATGTCGTCGTAGGCGCGGCCGCCCCAATCGCCATTCACGGCGTCGGTAAAGCTCTGTCCGTAGCCGATGGAGCCATGCGGATTTGGCATCACTACGACGTAACCCGCCGCTGCCAGGACCTCAGCATTCCAGCGATAGCTCCAGGATTCGCCCCAATCGCCCTCGGGACCACCGTGAATGGCGAACAGCACCGGGTACTTGTTGGCGGGGTCGAAGTTAGGCGGCTTGACAATAAAGCTCTCAATCTTCGCGCCCTCGGCCCCGTCCACCGAAATCTTTTCAAGCGGAGTAAGTTGGGAATCGTTCAAGACTGCATCGTTCAAATGAGTCAACGCAATCCCGCTGCCGCCTTTCGACATCGCCTTGTTTATTTCGACAGGCTTTGATCCGCTCTGTTCGGTGTAGATCATGGCCTTGTCGTCACTGGTGAACTGCACGGAGCCGACGCTGGTGGGGCCTTGCGCGATGGTGCGGATGGGGCCGCCGCCAACCGGGATCATGAGCAGCGGAGTAGTGCCGCGATCGTCAATCGTGAAAAAAATCCGCTTGGAGTCGGGAGACCAAGTGTAGGATTCCACCCAGCGGTCAAGCGAGTCGGTCAAGGTGTTCATGGTTCCAGCCTGCAGATCGAGAATCGCGAGACGCCACTGATCGCTTTCATAGCCGCCGCGAATTTGCGTGCGATAGGCCAGATATTTGCCATCAGGAGAGTAAACGGGGCCCTCGTCGGCTCCGGGATTGGTTGTAATGCGCCGGGCCCGGCCTCCGGCCGCAGGCACGCTGAACAGATCGGAATTGGTGCTGCTGGCAGGATCGGCGTCGGTGTTGGCGACGTAAGTGACATCGACGCTGTCGGGAGAAAAGGCGTATTGTTCCGGACCACCCAGCGAAAAGGGAGGAGTGTTTACAGTGCCCGGCGTGAGATCGCGCGGCTTGCCGCCGGTGAGATCGGAAGATTGAATCAGAATGTGCTTGCGGCGAGCGCCCCTGTATTCGGTCCAATGACGATATAGCAGTTCCGTGTAAACTCGAGCGTGCATTTTGCCGGCGGCATCCTGGTCCAGCTTAGTTTTGTTGCAGGCGGCATCGTAAGTTACACCGGGGCTGGCATTCGCCACCTGACAAGACGGATAGACGTCGCTGGTAAACAGGATGAGCTTTCCATCGGGAGAGAGGGTTACGCCATCCGCTTCAGTTGGTACGTTCGTGATGGCGAGCGCGCCTGTGCCGTCCGCGTTCATCGACCAGACCTGTGAGCCATTGCTGCGGTTCGAAATAAAAAAGATGCGCTTCGAATCGGGTGACCAGCGCGGCCGCGTGTTGAGCGTGCCGTCATTAGTCAGCCGCTGCGGCGTTCCGCCATCGATTGGCACAACATAGATCTGGGTGGGTTTCGTGTTGTTGGGCAGATCGACGGTCTGGGCGGTAAAGGCGACCAGTTTGCCGTCAGGCGAAAGCTGCGGATCGTCAATGCGCGCGAGCCGCATCATAGCTTCGAACGTGAATGGAGCCTTTGCCACGGCGGGAACAGCGAGAACAGAAGCAATTAACGCGCAGACGGCGCAAGTTCGCATAAACGATCATTTTAAGCGGCTGCTCGCTTACGTTACTCGCCGCGCGCTCAGGGGGCGAATGGTCGAACACTCTACTTCCGAAATTCCGCTGCGCCATAGCCGGCGCGCTGCTGCTGAAAGGAAGCCCGGGCATCGCGTGCTGATGCTGTTCCGATATGCTCAACGCTCACGCGCATCAGCGCCGAACCCAGCGTGCCCATAATTCCCGCCGCCAAACGCCTGCTCCTCGGCGGCTTAGGAATCAGGCCCAGTACCAGTCCGACGCCGGTCAGCACCATGGCGGAGCGCCACAGGAATCCGCTCAGTCCTTTTTTGAGCGGACGTCCAACGCGCGGAACGACGCTCGCCTGTTTTTCCATGACGATCGATGAAGCGAGCTCGGCAGCCTGGCCAACTGTTCCGAAGATTTTCGTCAGCCGGCGCTCTTCCGGATTCTCCACTGTCAACTCAAAGAGCGCGCCCACACTGGACATCGCGGAAGTTCCAAATAGAACCGGCAAGACCTTGCGCGATGCCTGCCACGCCGGAACGGCGGTATTGGCGGTAAGGACTCCGGTATAGGTTGCGAGCCCTGCTCCGAAAATTCCCGCCGCGTATCCAGCAATGTCGCCCGCCGTGCCGAACCAATTTTCCCGGCCGCGCAAAACCACCGCCAGGAAAGCCGTTCCGCCTGTACCCGAAAGAATCCAGGCGCCCATGTTCATCACCGAAGTGGGGCGGAACACGCGCAGCATATTGAAGAATCGGGAGGGCACCCCAAGGTCGTAGATAAGCAAGCAGCCGCTGATGGCGGCTCCAATCAAGCCAATCCAATGACAGCGGCGGATCAGCTTCTTTCTGCGCCCCGTATCTCCAATCTGTGCCGCGGCGCCCAGCACGAGCGCTGCCCCGGTAAGGCCCCCGACGTAATAATAAGTCGGGATTGCCCACTCCCACACCGGTTCATTGAGCATCGGTACGTCGTAGTAAGTCGGATCTCCCGGCTGCGGCATCGGCAGTTGCTGCCAGACCTGCATCTCTTGTTTGAGGTGCTTGTCAGCGGCCCCGGATGCCTCCTGGTCCGCGGCTTCACCGCTAAGTTCGCCAACTTCAATATCGATGTCGCGTCCGTCGGTATAAACCGGCTCCACGGAACGCTTGTACCGAACGGTGGTGCTCATAAGCGGCGCGCCCCGAACAGCACGGCTCCAATAGCCGCAAGGGCCATGCCTGCAGCCGCAGCCGCCGCCGACATCCAGGCATCTCTCACCTTTTTACTGGGCACGACCGGATCGGGCGGCAGATTGTAAACCTCCGGTTTGTCAACCAGCAGGAAAAAGGCGTTCAGGCCTTCCGTCCCCGGCTGATCCTCCGCGCTCGCGCCATACAGATATGCTTCCGGCATGCCGCGCTCATGTAACTGCTCCACGCGTTCTTTCGCGTGTTCGCGAAGCTGATCCAAGTCGCCAAACTGAATCGATTCGGTCGGACACGCTTTCGCGCAGGCCGGCGTCAAATCGTCACGCAGCCGGTCGTAGCAGAGCGTGCATTTCCAGGCGCGTCCGTCCTCCTCCCGCCGGTTGATTACGCCGAACGGGCAGCTCACGATGCAATAGCCACAGCCGTTGCATACGTCGGGCTGGACATAAACCGAGCCGTATTCCGTTCTGATAATTGCACCCGTCGGGCAGCTTTCCAGGCATCCGGCCCGCGCGCAGTGCTTGCAGACATCGGAAGAGAACAGCCAGGAAAACGCACCATCATCCTGCGTGCTCAGCGCTACCGGACGCTCGATAAACGCGACGTGACGCCAGGTCGAGCCGCCCAAGTGAACCGTGTTGTCGTACGACATGCCCGAGAACAGGAATCCATCATCCGGCAGTTGGTTCCACTGCTTGCAAGCCACTTCGCAGGCTTTGCAGCCGATGCAAAGCGTGGTATCAGTGAAAAATCCTTTCGTGGCAGCCACGGCTAAATGTTCCCTTCTTTGGTTTCTTCCGCTTTATATCCGTGTTTGCTCTCGGGCTTGTGGCGCGCTTTAGGGAGATCGCGGTCCCCGGCTTTTGAAGGCAGCTTCTTTACCAGCGGTCCGCTGGTCACATGCCTTCTCCCTTTGCTCTTCCGGCCCGCCTCGATGTTGCCGGTGAAAGCCTTCGATTCCTGAATGGAAACGTTCGGATCCGCAACGAACCCGATCAGATCATTCGCAGCATCGCCCCGTACCAGGCCCTTTGTCGACCAGTGATACGGCAAACCAATCTGATGGACCAGCTTGCCTTTGATGCGCAGCGGCTGCATGCGTTCTGTGACCAATACGCGCGTTTCGATTTCGCCTCGCATGGTGCGGATGGTCGCCCACTCGCCATTCTTCAGTCCACGCTCTTTGGCCAGTTCCGGCGAAACTTCGCAGAACATCTCCGGCTGCAGTTCGGAAAGCCAGCTCAGCCAGCGGCTCATGCCGCCCGCGGTGTGATGTTCCGTAAGCCGGTACGTCGTAATCAGGTACGGGAACCGCGGATCGTCGTAGGGCTGATGATATGGATTATCTTTTCGTATCCATTCCATACGCTCCGGATTGCACTGCTGCGCATAGAGCGGGTTCTTAATCACGGATTCCTGCGGTTCGTAATGCGTCGGCAGCGGTCCGTCTTGCAGCCCAGCGGCAACGTACAGCCATCCCTTGCCGTCCGATTGCATGACAAATGGATCGACGCCGGAGATGGTTTCCTTCCCGCGCGCTTCTTTTGAAGGCCGGAATGAGGGGGGTCGCTCGACAATGAAATCCGGCACGTCGATGCCGGTCCATTCCTGCTTCGGCTCGTCCCACCACACCAGCTTCTTGCGCTCGGACCACGGCTTTCCCGCCGGATCCGCCGAAGCCCGGTTATACAGAATTCGCCGGTTATGCGGCCACACCCAGGCCCACTCGGGGGCGACATGATTTTGTTCCCAATACGGCCTGCGCCGCGCAGTCATATTAATCCCGTCGCGATAACAGCCGGAATAAATCCAGCAGCCGCAGGCTGTCGAGCCGTCCTCTTTCAGCGACGTATAACCTTCAATCGGTTTGCGGTCTGCCACAGTGTAGCCGTTAATCTCATGCAGCACCGCCTCGGCGCTTGGCTCTTTTCGCGGGCCGTGGGTGGGATAATCCCACGTCATGTCGCGAATGGGCCAGTTGCGAGGTTGATGATACTCGTTCGCATACAGTTTCTTTAGACGCTGCCCCAGCTTGAAGACGAAATCGAGCTCGCTGCGCGAATCGCCCTTGGGCTCTATCGCCTTGTGATGCCACTGCAGCATGCGCTGGGTGTTCGTGAAACTGCCGTCCTTCTCTGTATGGGCGGCCGCGGGGAAAAAGAACACCTCGGTCTTGATGTTCTTCGTCTTGACATCACCGCGCGCTATCTCGGGCGCCTCGCGCCAGAATTCGGCGGTTTCAGTCAATTGGAAGTCACGCACCACCAGCCAATCGAGCTCCCGCAAGCCCTTCCGCTGCAGCGCGCCGTTCATTGAACCGACGCTAGGGTTTTCGCCCATTACGAAGTAGCCCTTTACGATGCCATCCACCATGTCCACCACCGTGTTCATGTGCGAGTGATCGCCGGTGATGGTGGGCAGGTAGTCGTAGCACCAGTCGCTTTGCTTGGTCGCGGCATTCCCATACCAGGCTTTCAGCATGGAGATCATGTACTTCGGGAACTCTCCCCACCAGCCGGATGGGGACGTGTTGAGGCGCAGGTAGGTCTCCAGATCCTTGTCGTGTTTTGCCTTTGGCATGGGCAAATATCCCGGCAGCAGATTGTAGAGCGTCGGGATGTCGGTTGAGCCCTGTATCGAAGCGTGGCCACGCAAAGCCATGATGCCGCCGCCCGGACGGCCCATGTTGCCAAGCAGCAACTGAATGATGGCTGCCGACCTTATATACTGCACGCCCACGGTGTGTTGCGTCCAGCCTACGGCGTACACGAACGCACCAGTCCGGTCGCGGCCGGAATTTCTGCATAACGTCTCGGCCACTTTCAGGAAAAGATGCCGCGGAATCCCGCAGGTCTCTTCGACCATCTCCGGCGTGTACCGCGAGTAATGCTTCTTCAGGATCTGAAACACGCAGCGCGGGTGCTGCAACGTCTCGTCCGTGTGCTCCGCCTGAATCGGTTTCTGCTGGATCGCTTTGCCCTTCTTGCCGGCGGATGATTCGCGCGCGCCCCCGGCAGGTTCAGGATCCACGCCCTTATACATCCAGGTGCGCGTCTCGTATTTGCCTTTCTTCTTCTCCCAGCCGCTAAACAGGCCGTCCAAATCCTCGGTGTCCTTGAAATCATCGCCGATGATCGCGGGCGCGTTCGTGTAATTTACGACGTAGTCTTTGAAGTAACGCTCGTTCTCAATGATGTATCGAATAATGCCGCCCAGAAACGCGATGTCGCTTCCGGCGCGAATGGGGACGTGCATATTCGCAACCGCGCTTGTGCGGGTGAAGCGCGGGTCGACGTGAATGACGGTTGCACCGCGCTCCCGCGCCTGCATCACCCAGCGAAACGCCACGGGGTGGCACTCGGCCATGTTCGAGCCTTCAATAACGATGACATCCGAGTTCACCAGGTCACCTGGGAACGTGGTTGCTCCGCCCCGCCCGAACGAGGTCCCCAAACTGGGGACCGTGGAGGAGTGTCAAATACGGGCCTGATTCTCCACCTGGACAACGCCCAGATTTGTGAACAGCTTTTTGATGAGGTAATTCTCTTCGTTATCGAGAGTTGCGCCACCCAGGTGCGCTATCGCCATGGTGCGGCGAAGAGGGTTTCCGTCTTTGTCTTTGTGTTCCCAGTTTTCGTCGCGTGTTTGCTTGACACGCAGGGCAACCATTTCCATGGCCTGTTCCAGAGGAATTTTTTCCCATGCCGTGCCGTATGGGCGGCGGTACAGAACATCGGTCACGCGATGCGCTCCGGTCACTAGTTGAAACGTCGCCGCTCCTTTGGGACATAGGCATCCATTTGAAACTGGCGATGCGGGATCACCCTCGATGTCGATAATCTTTTCGTTTTTCACATAGACCAGTTGCCCGCAGCCGACGGCGCAATAAGGGCAAACAGAGCCAACCACCTTATCCGCGTTTTTGGTCCTGGCGCTTAACGCTTCAGTCCGCTTGGAACCGGCCGTGGAACCGCCCAGCGCCAGCAAGTCGCCTTTCGCAAACTGGCGCATAACGGGCCAGCTAGACGGAGAAAAACCTTTCGAATCGGCCATCAACCCCTAGACGCCAGGCCAAAAGGAAATAAATACTGGTCAAATTGCTAGGCGGCTACTCTGGCTTTTGCCAAACCCGCACCCAATCGACCAGCAGCTTCTGCGGGAATCGCGTAGAGTCGTTCGGATTGCCGGGCCAATCGCCGCCGACGGCCAGGTTGAGCAGCATGAAAAACGGATGGTTGTAAACCCAGTGCGTACCCGGGGGAAGATCGGCCGGAGTGACCGTGCCGTAGGGCTTATCGTCGAGTAAGAAGGTGATTGAATCCGGCGACCATTCGACCGCGTAGACATGAAAATCATCCGAGAGCGGCACGTCATTTGGAAGCGAGTACTGATGGCTGATGCCCTTGCTTCCGAAATAGCCGGGTCCATGAATGGTGCCGTGCACGATGGAAGGCTCTTTGCCGATGTTCTCCATTACGTCGATTTCGCCGCATTTGGGCCATCCGGCGCTCTTGATATCTGCTCCGAGCATCCAGAACGCCGGCCACATGCCTTGGCCATGCGGGATTTTCATGCGGGCCGCGATCTTACCGTACTGAACAGTAAACTTGCCTTGTGTTTTGATGCGCGCAGACGTGTAACCCGCGGAGGTCTTGATGGCGCGAATGACAAGATGCCCTTCGCCGTCTTGTGAAACGTTCAGCGGGGCGCTGGTATAGGTCTCGAGCTCATGATTGCCCCAGCCGCCGGCGCCCAGATCGTAGCTCCACTTGATGCTATCTGGAGGCGTGTTCGCGGCACCGTTGAATTCGTCGCTCCAGGTCAGCCTCCAGCTCGAGGTCAGCTTCCAATGGGTAGCTGCGAGAGCAGGCAGGGCAAAGAATAGAAGCGTCAGGATACGGATAGGCATTAACTCCCGCATACTCGCCTTAAATGCTGCCGAGTTGATCACGAATTTCTTTCGGGTAGAGCGCGTGAAGTTCGGGGTAAGCTTCCGCCAGCCGGATCAAATCCAGCTCATCTTTTTTGCGCTTGCTCAAGCGCCGCTCTGAGTCGGCATAGGCCCAGAGCTTTCCCTGCACGACATCTTCGAGGCATGCGACGCGCACTTGCGTTCCGAGGACTTCGCGCTGCTGAGCACGAGAAGGGAACGGCTGATAGCGTTCATCGGTTGTAAATTGGACGCGCAGATCGCTGAAGGGGGTCTGCGCGTTTACGGAATTGCTGAACTCCCGGATGGTCAACCCTTCCTGTGCCAGAAAAGCCGAAAGTTGCGGCAGCGCCTTCAGCACTACCACGAAATCCGCATCCAGTGTGTACACAGGCTCGACATAGCAGTTCACCGCCAGCCCTCCGATGAGGCAGTACGGGCCAAATGACTCGCAAGCCGCAACAATGTGAGCGAAATCGACGCCGCCGCCTTTGGTCGTCAGATCGTAAGCCTCCAGGGCCGTCACAAAACCAGAGTATGACAAGTGGGGCGGAAGAACGGACGACCACCTGCCCCGCAGCGTAGAGTGGAGAGCTTGGCGCGCCGGCTTTCGTCTGTCGCGGCCAATGTTCTAGGATGTTCGAGTACCCTAATTTTGGCGAATCTACCCCAAACCCGCGTTCGCTGGCTGCTGATCGGCTGGATATTTTTGATAAGCGCCGTCGCTTATCTTGACCGGGTAAATATCTCGATCGCGGCGAAGTCGATAACGACCGAATTTCACCTGAGCAACACTCAGCTCGGCTACATTCAGAGCGCGTTTGTGCTTGGGTATGCATTTTTCCAGGCACCCGCAGGCAGGCTGGCAGATCGCCTGGGGCCTCGTATCGTCATTACCGGAGCGGTGATTTGGTGGGCCATTTTTACCGCGCTTATTACGGCAGTTCCCGTTGGCATGACAGCCGCGCTTGCCGTGTTGATTGCCATTCGCTTCGGCCTGGGCATCGGTGAAGCCATCGTTTATCCCGCATCGAATTGCGTGGTTGCGAACTGGATTCCATCGAATGAGCGCGGCATCGCGAACGGGCTTATTTTCGCCGGCGTGGGATTTGGAGCGGGAGTGACGCCGCCATTAATCACGTATCTTCTGATTCACCACGGCTGGCGCGCTTCGTTTTGGTGCAGCGCGGTAATCGGGCTCATAGCGGGAGCTGTATGGTACGTCATTGCGCGGGACTCTCCTGCTCAGCATCCTCGAGTTTCGGAAGAAGAGGCGCGCTTCATTCAGGCCGGCCTGCCGCAAACCGTACAAAAGGGCTCGGCAACCCAACTCGGCTGGATACAAATTATCAGCGACCGCGATATGCTGCCCGTTACCTTCAGCTATTTTGCCTACGGCTACGCCGCGTACATATTTTTCAGCTGGTTCTTCGTGTATCTAAACCAGGTGCGCGGATTGAATTTGCGTGAGAGCGCCTGGTACAGCATGCTTCCGTTTATGGCCATGGCGGCCGGATCGCTGCTCGGGGGCTGGTGGAGTGACCTGCTCACAAAAGCGCGCGGCAAACGCGTGGGCCGCTGTGGAATGGCGGTCATCGGGATGGGACTCGCGGCCGTATTCATCGCCGCGGGGACCGAAGTAGCCAGCGCGAAAGTAGCGAGTGTGGTGCTCGCCGCAGGTGCCGGGGCACTGTATCTTTCACAAAGTTCATTCTGGTCTGTCAGCGCTGACATCGGAAAGCGATCGGCCGGTTCGGTCTCCGGGATCATGAACATGGGCGGCCAGTTTGGGGGCGCGCTGACTGCTTCACTTACTCCCTACATCGGGAGCCATGTTGGCTGGAATCCCTCCTTTTTGGTTGCCGCCGGTCTGTGCGGCTGCGGCGCGTTGGCCTGGCTAATTGTGCATCCGGAGGGACGCCGCGCAGAGCTGCAATCGGCATCGATACCTTCCACCGAATCTCTTTCAAGGTGAATGAATGAACGCTGCTCTCCGCCGCCGCGAGTTTCTTGCGCTCGCCGCCGCGCCGCTGCTTCGCGGCATGCCGATTCCGAAAATCAAAGATGTCTCGGTCATCGCAACTGAGCCGGCCGGGGTGCGGCTGATTGTCGTCAAGATCCAGACCGATCAGGATGGCCTGTATGGTTACGGCTGCGCCACGTTCACGCAACGCGCCGATCTGGTCGTCGATGCCGTCAACCGCTATCTCAAGCCATTCCTGATTGACCGGCCTGCAGACGCCATCGAAGATACCTGGTACGCCATGTACAACTCATCGTATTGGCGCAATGGTCCGGTTTTGAACAACGCCATAAGCGGCGTGGATCAGGCTCTGTGGGATATCAAAGGCCGTCAGGCTGGCATGCCTGTCTATGAACTACTGGGTGGAAAATCGCGGCGCGCGGCGATGATTTACCGCCACGCCGGAGGCGCCGAGATACCCGAGACCATAGATAAGGCGCGCAAGCTGATGGCCGAGGGCGCTAAAGCCGTGCGGCTGCAGGTGGGTGTTCCAGGGATGGCCGCTTACGGCGCGCCCGGCGGCCCGCACCCAAGCAGCGCAGGCGAACTGCCACAGGATCCGGTATTCGATCCTGAGAAATATGTCCGCCGCACGCTGCAGCTCTTTGAAGCAGGCCGGAAAGAACTCGGGCCCGAGATTGAGCTCTTGCATGACGTGCATGAGCGAGTTTCGCCGAGGCTGGCGGTCCAGTTTGCCAAGGACATGGAACAGTTTCGATTGTTTTTTCTCGAAGACGCACTGTCGCCGGAAAACATCGACTATTTCCGCCAGATCCGCGCGAATTGCACCACGCCGCTTGCTATGGGCGAATTGTTCAACAACCCGCATGAGTGGACGCCGCTGATTAAGGAGAGCGTTATCGACTACATTCGGGTGCACATCTCACACACGGGAGGACTCACCCCGGCGCGCAAGATTGCAAATCTGGCGGAATCGTTCCAGGTGAAGACGGCGTGGCACGGGCCCGGTGACGTTTCGCCCGTCGGACACTGCGCGAACGTAACGCTGGATATCGTCTGCCCCAATTTCGGCATCCAGGAATGGACTATGCCGAACGATCGCCTGCTGGAAGTGTTCGACGGCTACCCGGTAGTCAAGGACGGATATGTATATGTGAACGAAAAACCGGGGTGGGGCGTGGAGATCAATGAAAAGGCCGCGGCGAAGTATCCGTTTGGATCGTTCGAAGGCGGCGAGCACAAGAAGCTGAATGGCGGGTGGGGCGTAGTTCGCCGGCCTGACGGAACGGTAATCAATCAATAAGTTGAAAGCCGCGGGGCGGAGTGGCTGAAGAGATTGCCGGAAATCGAACGTCAAGCCATAGGCAGAGATCTGCAATCCGGCTCACATATGCTTTACAAAGTGTTTCGGCGAATGATCGCGAACCAGGCCTTCGGCCCGCCGTCGGAGAATGAAATACCTTCCAAGTGGGGGCGGACACCCGTACGCCTTGCCCGGATCTCCTCAACCGTCCAAGCACGATCAAAAGCGGCGTGAATCTCTCTCTGCGAGACACGCCGCGGGCCGTGCGTGCCGGGCTCTTCGTCGCTGAAACACAATAGCAACAGCCGTCCTCCTGGTTCGGTCACGTGGGTAAGCCCTGCGACATACCGTATGCGGTCCTCGTCGGAGAAGACGTGGAATAAACCGCTGTCGATTACGGTGGCGAATCGCCTGTCCCAATCTTCCACCATCATCGCGTCTTTCACCTGGAATTCCACCGTCAAGCCCCGCTCGGCCGCTTTGCGGCGAGCTATGCGGATCGCTTCATCGACGAAATCGATGCCGGTGACTTGGTGTCCGCTAGCCGCCAGGAAGAGCGCGTTCTCGCCCGTGCCGCACCCGGCATCAAGAACCGGGCTAATGACCAGATCGACCGATTCCGCGATGGCCCCTTGCGGCTTCCCGATATCCCAAGGTGGGTTGCCGGTATAGGAGTTTTCGAAATGGCTGCGATCATGCAGGTTACTCATGCAGGATTCCTCTCTCGGATTTTAATCGGCGGTGCCGGGAGATGACGAGATGGCGGGCGTGCTGAGGAGAATCTTCGCCTCGGAAATATCTATCGATCCGATCCGCCCGGAACGGCTCAGTCTGGGTTTTCTGAGCACGAAAGGCCGCGATTGCAGCTATATCGGTTTGTTCGACTCGTTTGATCGTGATCGGCAGTATTGTGTGTATCAGTGTAAACATCCAGGCGCGATACGCGCTACTGTTCGGATAAGAATTTCAAAATCACACTCATTAACCGTGCGCCTTGGTCAGTCTGAAACAGAAACTGTGCGTGCGCAGAGCCGTCGAACAGAATCAGTTCTTTGGGTTCAGGAGTTTTCTCATAGTAAGCGCGAATGGCCGGCAGGCGCGGCCCAGCGCCGTTTGAGTCATCACGCGCGACGATAAACAGCTTTCGGCCGCTCAGCTTTTCAGGCGGGATGTCCGGAGAAGCCGCCAGAAACACCAAACGATCGATCTGGATGGGGCGAGCCGCGAGCGCGGCGCGCCCTATTGCCCAGCCTCCCATACTCGCGCCAACCAGCGAAACAGTTCTCGCGCCGTTGGCCGTCAGATAACGGATAGCAGCAAGGACATCCAAATATAGGGGAGCAGTGTAGATGTCCGATTGCCCCGGCCCGTGTGATTTTCCGTATTCACGAAAGTCGATTGCCACCACCCGAAATCCCGCGTTCGCCAGTGCGCGAGCCTGCTTTGCCCAGCTCTCTTTATTGAATTGGCCTCCATGAGCGAGTACAACGCTGCGGTTGCCTGTGCCGTAGACGTCTGCAAAAACGAGTCCCCCGTCCTGGGCCGGAAATGAAACGTGCTGCTGGGCCGTGACTGGCACTGCGAATGCAAATGCACTGATGATGGCGAGCGCTAATCGCATCTCGTTTCCCTTTCGGCTAATACTACGGTCAAATGCTCGAAAGCTTAAGATTAGCTCCCGCAATTACTGCGTGCCACCGGCTCTATCTTGCTGGGGCTTGGTCAATGAACTGCGGCTGAGCCGGTACGGGATGAAGATGGTTTCTGTGCGGCACGAAACCTTACGGCCATAAAGTGTTTGGGAACCCGATTCTGAGCCGGGGTCCTTGCAAGAAACGCCTTCGCCGAAAGGTCATGTTTCAAGTAGGCATCCAGGAACTTCAGAGTGTAGAGCGCAACGCAGGCGTAACTCGTGTTTGCATCATCGCGTCCGTAATCCGCTACCTGATTTTCCGCAAAGCGCTGCGCACTCTCTCTGCGCTGAAACATGGAACAGAACTGTGCGTGCGCCATGCCCAGCATATTGATGGTGAAGAGGTCGCCGTGTATCCGGTAGTGGGCTACTTTGAAAATGTTGGAGACGCCAGGTTTAACGGGGCCTCCAGCTCGGGCCGTCACCGATCTTAACGACCTGAGTCACAAAAGTCAGACGTCCATGACTAACATGGCCGGTTACTTCCCAGCAGCCTGGAGTCGGGAAAATCAGTCCAGTGGCTTGAAAACCTATATCACCGTAGCCTTGAGGGATGTCAGCACGCAATGGTGAAGCTGGCCCATCCAGACGGTGGCCCTCAATGGTCAAGTTTCCTTTAACGAGACGCCACCACGGGAACTTCATTTCAAGAGACCCATCAACCAGAACCGCTCCAGGGCCGCCTGCCTTGAAGATCACCTTTCCCTCCGGCCAGACCGCAGTCTCCAGAAATTCGTTTCCGTATTTCCCGCCCTGCGTTGGGTGAGTAGACCGTTGCGAATTTGGGACGGTCACTGCACACGTGAACGAACTGCTCGCAACCAGATTCTTGAGCGATGCTGCCGTCAGCAATACGAGAAGAATCCTTAACGGGAGCATTCTTCATTATTGCCTAAAAATTGCCCCGGCGTTTCAGGCCGCTCTTTCTAACCCCCGCTCTTCGGCTTCGCTCAACGCAACCAAGTCCGATACTTCCCACAGCCGATCTGTGACGCCAGCGGCCATCGCGGGAGTCGCGCGCAACGTGCGATGAATCTTGATGAAGTTGTACGCAAAATAGCCGAGCGCGACGGACGCGGCGTGGTTCTCGATTTTCTTGCTGAACGCGTTCGTCAGTCGAGTGTAGCGGCGGTTCATCATTCGGACTGTTGCCCGAATTTCTCTCATTGCAGCTTAACTGGATAAAACGTCCAATCAGAGGGCGGCTGCTGCGGGCCTATTAAATAGTTCCCCGGTGTTTGCCGGGAGAGATCAAGCTCGATTCACGAAGGAGCTTGCAGCGCGCGGCGGCGATTGTTGGGCGACGCGTCATCATCGAACTCGTATAGAAATTATGTCACCGCTTCCGGAGTATGCACGATGAATTGGCGGGTCTACTCACGCACGCTTGGCGAACCGGAGCACAAGCTTTGAACCGCTTCGACCAGCCGGCGTCTGTCGAAAGGTTTTTCAATCAACAACGCTCCGGCAGCTTCGGGCGGCAGATTTTCCCGGCCATAGCCACTTACGACAACAAACGGAATGCCGCGGTCTGAAAGCGCAGAGGCGACAGAACCGATTCGATGACCATTCAGATTGGCATCGACCACGGCGGCATTCAACCCGGCTTGTGCAATGTGGTTCATCGCCTCGGCGATGGTCATGGCGGGACCCACCACCCGAAACCCGGCGCGAGAGAGCGCGGATTTTATATCGAGCGCTACCAGGAATTCGTCTTCGATCACGAGTACTCGCTGGCCAGTCATGAGTGTGCGGATTCCGGTACCCCGAGTCGATTCTGGTGCGGGCTAAGCGGAAGGTGGATGCGGCACCTGAATCCCGAGTGTAGGAACTCAGTGATGGTCTCGCCGCCTACGCCGCGGAGGCTTTCGCTGATCAGCATTGTGCCGAAACCTGCTTTTTCGGGAGCGGTTACGGGAGGTCCATCCCGCTCGGTCCAATCCATCTTCAATTGGGATGCGCCGCCGCTGGAGATGATGGCCCAGGTGAGGCAGAGCCGCCCTTGCGGCGCCGACAACGCCCCGTATTTGCGCGCATTCGTGCCGAGCTCGTGCAGCACCAGGGCAAGATGCAGAGCCGGTTGGGCCGACAGGAAGACGGCAGGCCCCGAATAGGAGACGCGCTCCGGACTCTCATCGAGATTCAACTGATGGCGCAGAATATCGGTAAGAGAAGCACCTTCCCAACTGGAGTGGGTCAGCAGCGAATGGGCCCGTGACAAGGCCTGCAGGCGGTCGTTGAAGTTTGTTGCGAACTCAGGCAGGCTGCTTGACTGTTCCATCGTTTGGTTCGCGATCGATTGCACCATCGCGAGTGTGTTTTTCACCCGGTGGTTCAATTCGCCAAGCAGCAGGACCTGAGTTTGTTCCGCTCTCTTCCGATCGGTGATATCGCGAGTAGACCCTGTTACGGCCTCTACAGCATCTTCACTCGAAACGACCGGCACGAATATGTATTCGTAATAACGGGTCTCTCCTGTAGGCCCGGTAAAAGGAGTTTCGTCCCGGACTGGTTTCCTTGTGTCGATAACCTGCTGAATCTGACGTTGTAGTCTGGCGGCGAGTTCGGTTGGATAATCGAGATCGAAGAAGTTCTTGCCGAGCGCCTCCTCAAGCGGCTTCTGCCAGAGAGATAGCAGCGCCGTGTTGACGTAGGTGAAGCGGCCGTCCAGGTCGAAAATGTAGGTAAAATCAGGCGTGTTCGCGAGCGCTGTTTGGAAGATTCGCCATTGCCTTTCAATGGACTCAGAGGGAGGGGAGCCGCGTATCAACTCCCTCTCTCCGGCGGTTTCCATGCACTCGTCGATATCGTATCGAGGCGAGCGTCCCGAGCGACACTCGATAATTTACGCTGCTGATTGGCCCAGTGTAGAAGCGGGCGTTTACCCGAGATACATCACGTGCACGTAAGTACCCGTTCTGGCGTTATAGGCGAGATACCAACCTGGATCATCCGGGTCCTGGTAAATCACGATCGGGTCTGAGCCCCACATCCAGTCAGAGACATAAGGAAGGTCGATGGGAGCGACGCTCCAGTACCAGTTGTTAAACCGGAACCGGTTGGGGCCGCCGCCAGCAAGATGGTACTCGTGCGCGGGGCCGAATCCGCCGTTGAACCGACCGTGCTGCCAGGGGTGCTCCAGGCGCAGACGCGAATCGCCGTGGTCGTGCCCGACCCAGCGGCCATTATCCGCGTCGACGTGGGGAGCGTCCGGGTGACCCGGTCGATCGCGGAAATTGCGGTCGTCGCGCTGCTCTGTTCGAGGCCTATTCTGTTCCGGCTGTTGCCTTTGGCCAGATGCTCTGGGCTCGGCCTGGGCTCTGGGCTCGGCCTGGGCCCTGGGCTCGGCATGGGCACTGGGCTGGGGTCCACGCGGAGGAACATAACCGTGCCCGACGCCACGATCACCGGCATCCCGATGTTCCTGTCCCCGATCGCCTTCGTGCTGGCCGGCCGGTGGATTGGCTTGCCCCAGTCGGGGCAGAAAAAGCGCCAATGAAAGAACAACACTCAATCCGAATAGTTGCTTCATAGTACCGATGTGAAGTCTAACATACACTCACAGCCGGTCTTCAATGAAGCATCGGGAACAACTGGCGGATGCGCGCTTCATCAGGCTGCGCGCCATACTCGCAAATCTCAAAGGCCTCGTAATACTTCGTCGCGTTTCCCTTTTGCGGCCCGTACCACTTCACCAGCGCGGCGCGAACCGCGGGGCTGATTGCGGAAGTCCGCGTGCGCTTCAGCCAGGCTTTGCGCTCCGCATGGTCCTTCGGAACTTCTGCCAGCTTTCCATCTACCCACGGAAGCCATTCGTAGAACTGCGATACGTGTGCGTCCAGCGCGTCGATTTTCTGATCGATCACGCTATCGATGTCCACCGCGATATCGGGCCGGAACGGATTCGGGCGCTGAAAATGATCCTCATAGTAGAGGAAGACGGGGTTCTTGCGCAGCGGCGGCGTGTCGGGTGTCACGGCTGGCACCACCACCATGTAAGCTGCATCCTGCACTAATACACCGGTGTAGCGGTGGTCGGGATGATAATCATTCGGGCGCGGCGAAAGCACCACATCCGCATTCCACTTTCGGATTTCGCGAATGATCTGCTCGCGCACATCGAGGGTCGGAAGCAGTTGCCCGTCGTGGTTGTTCAAGACATCATATTCAATACCTAAACGCCGTCCCGATTCTTTTGCCTCGGCAAGCCTACGCTGCGCCAGCTCCGGGCCGTGCATGGTCTGATGGCCGGCATCGCCGTTGGTTACGGACACAAACTTAACGGCGTCACCCATCTTTGCCCAAAGGGCGGCCGTACCCGCGGCGCGAATATCGCAATCATCGGGATGGGCGCCGAAGGCGATGATGCGAACCTTTTCACCTTGTGCCATCAGCGTGGCCGCCGCCGCAAGCAGAAGGGCTAACCGTTTCATTCGTTGAATCCTCTCGTTCTGGATTAAGCTTCGTTTGCTGCATCTGTTCCGACATCATATTCCTTTCGCTTCCGGCGCATTGCGGGTGGAACGGTAGTCTAAGAAATTGGACCTTTCCACTCCGCTGCAATTTGTAAAAGGAATCGGACCCGCCCGTGCGGAGATGTTAGCGGCTAAAGGGTTGCAAACGGTTTCGGACCTGCTGTATTACGCTCCGTTCCGGTACGAGGATCGCACCAACGTCAAGCCGATTGCGGCGCTTGCGCCGGGCGAAAAGACAGTTGTCATCGCGCGCGTCGAATCCGCCCGGCTCGCCGGATTCAAACGCAAAAGTTTGGGACTGTTCGAAGTTAGCTTTCACGACGGCAGCGGGGCGACTTTGGAAGGCCGCTGGTTCCATGGAGAACGCTATGCGGATAGCCTGGTTCCGGACCGGCGCGTCTGTCTATTCGGGAAAGTGGAATTGAACCGCTCCACCGGCCACCGGTTGATGGTGCAGCCGGAAGTGGAGATCCTCTCCGACGAGCAGGACGAGGACGAGATGCTCCACGCCGGACGGATTGTGGCAGTTTATGAAGCCGCGGGAAAGATCTCAACGCGGGTCTTTCGCGCGCTCATCGATCGTATTTTGAAGGAAGCTCCGACGCCGGAAGACGCAATGCCGCAGAGTGTTCGTGCGCGCATTCAACTCCCTGATTTGCCAAGTGCCATTCACCAACTGCATGCTCCGCCGCCGCAAACCGAATTACAGCTCCTGAATGCGTTCCGTACACCCGCGCAGGTCCGGCTGATATTCGACGAGTTCTTCTGGCTGGAGTGCGGGCTGGCTCTCAAGAAGACAAAAGCGCGAGCCGCAACCGGCATATCTTTCGTGGTGACCGATGGGGCGCGCGAGCAGATTAAGAAGATGCTGCCGTTCAAGCCGACTGCGGCGCAGCGGCGCGTGATGCAAGAGATTGCCGATGACATGAAGCAGCCGCATCCCATGAACCGGCTGCTGCAAGGGGATGTAGGCAGCGGAAAAACAATCGTGGCCGCGCAAGCCGCCGTGATCGCGATTGAAAACGGATTCCAGGTAGCGGTGCTCGCGCCGACCGAGATCCTCGCGACCCAGCATCATTCCTATTTCAAACGCCTTTTGGAGAAGCTCGGCTATGTTGTCGCTTCGTTAACCGGATCGGCAAGCGCCCATGAAAAGCAGCAGATAAAGCGAATGCTGGCCGAAGGTATGATCCACGCCATTATCGGGACGCATGCGCTGATTCAGGAAGACGTGAGCTTTCGCAAACTGGGGCTGGCGATTGTAGATGAGCAGCACCGGTTCGGGGTACGGCAGCGCCTCGAATTATTCAAGAAAGGCGAGCAGCCGGACGTGCTGGTGATGACCGCAACTCCCATTCCGCGCACGCTCGCGCTCACTATCTACGGCGATCTGGATGTTTCAACCATCGATGAACTGCCGCCGGGGCGCAAGCCTATCGTCACCAAACACGTAAAGGAATCGGCCGTGGAGGGCGTGTACAGTTTCGTCGCGCAGCAGATCAAGGCGGGCAGACAGGCGTATGTCGTGTATCCCGTGGTGGAGGAATCGGAAACGGAGGCCGTCAAAGCCGCCGAGAAAATGTTCATCCATTTATCGGAGAAGGTCTTTCCTGATATTCGAGTTGGTCTTTTGCATGGAAAGATGGGCGCTGAGGAAAAGGAAGCAGCCATGCGCAGCTTCCAAAGCGGGCAAACCAAAATCCTGGTCGCGACCACGGTGATCGAGGTGGGAGTGGATGTGCCGAACGCTTCAGTGATTGTGATTGAACAGGCGGAGCGGTTTGGCTTGGCGCAGATCCACCAACTGCGCGGCCGCGTGGGACGGAGTTCGTATCAGAGCTATTGCATCCTGGTCACGGGAAAGCTGAACGATGTGGCACGAGAGAGAATTCGGACGCTGGTGGAATCGAACGACGGCTTCTATATCGCCGATATGGACATGAGGCTGCGCGGGCCCGGTGAATTTTTCGGAACCAAACAGTCTGGGATACCGGGACTGCGGTTGGGAGACCTGGTGCGGGACACGGACGTGCTGGAGATGGCCCGGGCAGAGGCGCAGAGGGTGATCGAGAACGGCGATGGCGATGAGCTGCGCCCAGTCGTTCACTACATCCAGGAGCACTGGCAGCGGAGATACGGCTTCGTGCAGGTCGGCTGAAATGAGAGTGATTGCCGGACGGTTTCGCAGCCGGAAGCTGAAGAGCGTTCCGGGTATGGCTGTTCGCCCCACACCGGATCGGATGCGCGAGGCGCTGTTCAATGTGCTGGCGCTGCAAATTCCAGAGACGGTTTTCCTGGATGCTTACGCGGGCAGCGGGGCCGTTGGGATTGAAGCCTTGAGCCGCGGCGCGAAGCGAGTAATTTTGATTGAGCGGAGGGCCGCCGCAGTGGCGATTATTCGCGAGAATCTAGCGGCCTTAGCGATCCGCGAAGAGGTTACGGTTGTTCGCGGCAGCGCCTCCGTTCTGCTGCCAAACTACCCCGCGGATATCGCATTCATTGACCCGCCTTACGACCACGTGAACGAGTATGCGGACGCGTTGCTTGCCTTGTCGGGAACGGCGTGTAATCTCGCGATCGCTCAGCACATGTCGCGCGTGGACCTGGAAGAACGCTACGGCAATTTAGTGAAGACACGGGTCTTGAAGCAGGGAGACAATTCGCTTAGCTTTTACGAAAGAGGGAGGTAGATACAACAGTTAGGTCGTCGGGCACCCGGAGTGCATCGCTTTGCGGGAGGCGGGCGTCGAACCGGTAGACCAGAAGATTTGTATCAACGAGGGCGGCCACGATTGCAAAGTCCCTCTCACTTGGTATTTGGATGTGACTTTAGCCATGAGATCTCGTTCCTTACAATAGCAAGGAGCATTTCCTTACTGATAGGCCCGGTTCTCGATCAGATTGCAACGGAAAACAGTTTGGCCGAGCATGGTAGGGCTCAAAATTCCTTCGATCATCCAACCGGTACGGTCAATCGGGAGCCGGCCGGGGCCGCGACCGTTCCGGTGAACGGAGTTGCCGTAGCGCTTTGGCCTCAATCTGGCGAATGCGCTCGCGGGTGACATCGAACTCCTGGCCGATTTCTTCCCAGCGTCGCAGCCGATACCGAAGCCCAGCCGGATGACTTTCTCTTCTTTCGGAGGGACCGTCTCGCGGAGATTGGAGTCGATGACGGGGCCAACCGGCGAACCGACCCAGCGGTCTTCAATCAGATCGCCCAGCGCGGGTTCGCCATCGCGGCCCACCGGCATCTCAAGCGAAACCGGATCCCGCGAAATAGTCGTGAGCTTTTGAACGCCCGCAAAAATATTGTCCGGAGCGCCGCTCGGACACCAATAGTAAATCCTGATTCCATAACAACGGCGCTTTTAGACTTGTAGCAACGAACGAAGGCTCGGGAGAAAGGAGCTGAAGATGCTGATTATTGGTTGTGATTATCACCCGAGCGTGCAGCAAATCGCAATGGTGGATACGGAAACAGGAGACTACAGCGAGCACAGGTTAAAGCACAGTGATGGGGAAGCGGAGAAGTTCTATCGCGATTTAAAGTTGAGAGCAGTCAAGGTAAGAATAGGGCTGGAAGCAACCGGCCATAGGCGATGGTTCGAACGATTGCTGATGGAGCTGGAGTTCGAGGTGTGGATTGGAGATGCCGCCCAGATCGCAGCCATGCGTGTGCGGAAACAGAAGACAGATCGGCAAGACGCTCAGTTTCTGCTCAAGCTGATGATGCGTGATCTCATGGGCTACCACGCGCCCCAGCATCGTTTGCAACAAGCTGCCGCTCGTTTGCATTGCGACCACCCGGTCATAGAAGACGAAGGCCGTGCCAGTACTCTCGGCGGATGGGAAGGCCATTGCCAGCGCGGTTGTACTTGCGGGAGGTAAGGCATGGGGGACCAAGCGAACGACTAATTCGCCGGAAGTTCCAGCTAGCGTTCGAGAGGCTGAATTCTTTTCCGAGTTGCCGTCCAGCCAGTTTACCTGGATCTTTGCTTGTCGGAAGATTCGGCCGGCTTCGGCCTTCGTCCCATCGAGAACCCAGGGAGGAAGCCCATGGAAACTGTATACAATCGCGTTGATCGTGGGAGTAGACTGTTGTACTGACGCTGGCGGGTTTGGCGGGGCGCCGAATGCGACGCAAACCAGGCAATGCGTAAGGACGAGTCGATCTATATTGGGGCATGTCACGACTTCGATGCTGGACTGCAAGCCGCCGGAAGTCGTGTGCGGCGGATGAAAGGTTCTGAAAGTAGCTTGAAAAGTTCTGAAAGGTAAGCTTGAGCGGCTGGAAACGATGCCTCGTTATGCCTTTGGCCCGTTCACGTTAGATTCGGACCGCCGGATCCTGGCAGAGAACGGCAACTCGATTCCGATCTCAGGAAAAGCGTTCGATGTTCTGTTGCTACTGATCGAGAACCGCGGAGTGCCCGTGGACAAGAACGAACTTTTGTCCCGGGTTTGGGCGGGCAGCATAGTGGAGGAGTCAAGCCTTGCCCACAGCATCTTAGCGCTGCGCAAAGCCTTACGGGATCGCCCCAAAGAACCGATTTACATCGCTACAATTGCTGGGCGGGGATACCAATTCGTCGCTCCGGTCGCGGAGCATGTAAACGATCCGTCGTTGCCGGAAGCCCCCGAAACGCGCCGGCGACGGTGGGAAAAGACCGGATTCACCTGGTCGTTGCCGTTACTCGCGGCTGCAGCTTTGGCGACGATGGCAGCAATGGCGGTATGGCACGTTGATAAAGCTGACCGCCACGTTGTACCGCAGCCTCACCTCTCGCACTTCACGAGCTACCCGGGAGGTGAAACGATGCCGTCATTCTCGCCCGACGGTAAACAGATCGCGTATGTACGTGGCCAACTTGAGCCCTCTAGCTGGTTAAAAGGGCAGACCGGTCAAGCCAATATTTATACAAAACTGATAGGAGCGCAGACGGAACTCCGACTGACCAATCACCCTGGTACTGACGAGTTTCCAGCCTGGTCGCCTGACGGGCAATTCGTCGCCTATTACTGGGATCGGCCGGGTTTTTCGGGCATTTACATTGTTTCCGCATTAGGTGGTCACGAACGCCGGACCTGGCGGGACTGGCAAGAATCGCCTGGCTCTACACTGTGTGGAGGATGTCCTCGGGAACTTTCCCGGAGGAGCATATTTTGTCGACTTGGCGCCGCTGGCTGAGCCCAAGCTCGTAATTTCCGCGATCGCTAAAGCACTGAACGTTCGGGAGTCGCCCGGACACGACATGACGGGCCTGGTTTGCCAGCACCTTGCCACACTGGAAGCGCCGCTCGTGATCCTGGACAACTTTGAACATTTAATGGACGCGGTGCCTTTCGTCGTGGATTTGCTCGAATCCTCAGCGCGGCTCAAAGTAGTAGTAACAAGCAGGCTCGTGCTCCGCATCTACGGCGAGCAGGAATTCCCGGTGCTTCCTTTGCCGTTGCCGCCGAGTGCTCCATCACTTTCTCCCGAAGACATCCTGGCGTTCGCCTCCGTAGCTCTATTCGTGCAGCGCGCCGCTGCGGTTCGCCCAAGTTTTCGCGTGACCCCTGAAAATGCCTCGGCGATAGGCGAAATCTGCCGCCGCTTTCGCGCTGGCGGGAATCTGGAGGGCGTCGCGTCGGCGATGAGCTGTCTGGGAGACGTCGCAGCGGCGCAGAAAAACTATGTTCTCGCCAGAACCCACTACAAACAAAGTCTGGAGCTGTTTCGACAGCTCAACGATCGAGGAGTTGAAAAAAGAGAAACTCTTCTCCGCCATGGTTCCCGGGGAACTCGGAGGCGCGGGGCTTTCCCACGCCGAAATGTGCAGCTCGGGGGATATGCCATCATCGCCTCGGCCAATGGCTATCGCGCGCTATGCGGGCGCTCGATTCGGCGACACCCAGATAAGCGGCGCTAATCACGGGGACTCCCTGCTGGGCGAGTTGGACAACGAGGTCACAATCGCGCGGCTTGCTTTCGATAGCATGGTGGCGATTACCAATAACTTTGACTTCCAACCCTCGCTCCAGAAAAGCAGCGAGGTTCTTGTCCGCAAGACTATCCTTACTCAGGCGCGGTGATCCGCAGCCTCAGTAAGGCGCTAGAGATTACGGGAGGCGGAAGTTACCTCCGTTGCCAAGGTGTCGAACGATTATTGCGGGACGCCTACGCCGGCCAGTTCCATCCGTTACCATCCAAAACCAGCATCGTTTTACTGGGAGGCTGATGATGGGACTGGAACTTGATCAGGAGTCGGACACCGGGGCGTGAGATCAATGGTCTTGAGGGCGAGCCGATCGGAGATGATTCCCGACCTTGCGGGGCCGCACCTCAGTCGAAGAAATCGCGATCCTCTTCTCTGAGGCGCGCTTTGGCTGCGCGGACGTTGAAGGTGACGCCGAGGCCCGGCTTATCCCAAACTTCAATGAAGCCTTTCTTGACAATCGGGTCCGGCAAGCCCTGGACGATGTCATACCACCATTCCGGCTGAGCTACTGGATACTCGAAAGCGATATAGTTCTGTGGCAGGGTCGCTCCCATCTGCACTTCCGCCGCGACACCAAACACTCCATCGAAAATCCCGTGGGGCGCCACGAGGATGCCGTGAAGATTGGCGTACTCGGCGATCCACTTCAGCTCGGCCATTCCGCCCACATCCTCCGGGTCCGGCCCGATCACATTCACTGCTTGTGTCTCGATCAGATCCTTGAAGTTTTCCCGCAAATAGATCTCCTCGCCGGTGTGAATTCGGGTGGATGTGCTATCTGTCACTTCCTTGAACACTTGGGCGTTCGGGTACGGCGCGTAGTCGCCTGTGATCAGATCTTCGAGCCATGCCAGATCCAGCGGTTCGACCGCGCGAGCGAATCGGATTGCATCCTTGACCGTCCAGCCGGGTCCGCAGTCGAGGGCCAGCCCGATGTCATTGCCAAGAGCCTTCTTCGAGGCTTCTACGCAGGCGATGATATGGTCTAGGCCAGGTTCGGTCAGGAGGCCATAATTGGAATGTGGCGGTCCTGTCCGCGGCTCGTCGTACCAGGCGTCCGGCACGGCGGTCAGCATGGCCGGATTATGAAAAGCGACCGGCTGCTTAACCAGTGTGTAGCCCTCTTTAGCCTCCTTCACCTTCGCCGAGAGCTCGGCGTAATCTTGCGGGGTGCGAGCTCTCATGTCCACGTTGTTAATGGAGTTTCCGTAGACACGGACGCGGTCCCGGATCTTTCCACCGAGCAGCTTATGGACCGGCAGTCCGGCTGCCTGTCCGGCGATGTCCCACAGCGCGATTTCGATGGCGCTGACCGCTGCGCCCCAGGGCTTGAACGCGCCCATGCGGCGAATCTTCAGCATGATCCTCGCGACGTTCGTGGGGTCCTCACCGATCAGATACTGTTTATAGAACAGCACCATCGGCTTGAGATACGGCTTGGCGGACTCCGCCTGAGCGTAGCCGGAGATTCCCCGATCGGTGACGATTCGAATAGTCGGATTCCGCCCGATGATGGCGCACTTAAGATCCGTAATTTTTATCGGCACGCTGCCCGTCCGTCTTTCAGGAGGACTCAGGGGAGTACCCGGCTGCTGACCGGCAAACGCGGTTGCAGCCGCTGCCCCCGAAAGCGATCCCCAAAATCCTCTTCGCGTCCACTCGCCCATGAACCTCTCCCTCCTGGAAAAACGATCTAGATGCAATCCGCTAGCGTGGCAAATTCACATTGGCCACGAAGGCACCCGCCAAATTATCACGCTTCACTGGGCCGCCCCCTGCAACCCGATAGAACGACGGTCTTCAGCGGGTTAGGCAAGAATAAGTAAAGCATCATTACCGTCCCGGCGCGCGATGAAAGAGGACTAACAGTGATCGACGAATTTCAACATGTGTGCATTACGTGTCGCAATCTCGAAGCGAGCACTCGTTTTTATGAGAAGCTCGGGCTCGCCGTTATCGAGCCCGTCCGTGAGGTCGATGAACAGTCGGTTGCGGCGGCAATGGGACTGCCGAAAGGACACTTTAAGGTCTTACACCTGGCCCCGCCTGAGGCTGCCAACAAGTTCTTCATCGACCTTGTGGAGTGGCTGGATCCCGCGTCCTCGGGCGAACCGTACCCCGCATTGAATCATGTCGGAATCAACCGCCTCGCTTTCCGTGTAACTGATATCGATGCGACAACCGCGGCTCTGAAGCGACGGGGTATCAAGTTCCTGAGCGAGGAACCACAACACATCGCGCAGATACGAACCATCTTCACCACTGATCCGGATGGGGTGTTCATTCAACTGCTCGAATGGCTGTGACGAATTTCGCCGACCGTAACTTGAAAATATGGAAAACAGACAAGCTGGCGCGCGCATCGCACTAGTGACCGGGGGGAACCGCGGCATTGGATTTGAAGTCTGCCGGCAGCTCGCCCAGCGAGAATTTACTGTCCTGCTCACGGGGCGAGAGGCCGCAAAGGCGGAAACGGCAGCGAAGGAACTCAGCAGCGCTGGAATAATCGGCCCTCTGGTCCTTGATGTGGCCGACGAACACAGCATCAAGAATGCGGCCGCCGAAGTCGCGGCGCGACACGGCCGTCTTGACGTGCTGATAAATAACGCGGGCATCAATTACGACACGTGGGAGACCGTCGTGAACGCGGATATCAACGGCACGGTGATGGAGACGATCACCACGAACCTCTTAGGACCATGGCGCATCTGCCAAGCCTTTCTGCCGATGCTGCGAAAGAGTCAAGCCGCCCGAATCGTTAACGTGTCGTCCGAATCAGGATCGCTCGCGAAGATGGGCGCCGGGCCGCCTGCGTATCAAGTCACCAAAGCGGCCCTAAATGCATTGACACGCACACTTGCCGGTGAACTTCGGGGTGCCCGTATCCTGGTGAACGCAGTGTGCCCAGGTTGGGTAGCGACGGATATGGGTGGTGCTGGCGCCCCGCGCTCTGTGAGCGAGGGCGCTTCGGGCATCGTCTGGGCGGCGACCCTACCTGACGGTGGGCCGTCCGGCGGTTTCTTTCGCGACGGAAAACCGATGCCGTGGTAACACCCACGTTCCCGCAAGTGGCGATGCTGATTGCCCGTCGACTGACGCCCATCTTTCCGCATCTTGCGCCCGGTATCCTTTTTGCCTGCTGGCTACTCCGTAAGCCGAAGGGCATTGATTAGCGCAGCCAAAGCAGCCGGTTGGTTACTTCTAACGTAATGTCCGGGTAATCCCGCAAATCGACCAATCGTCCGTGCCAGGACAGTTTTAACCGCAAGACGCGGAGCAAGTAAACGGAGACGGCTCGCGGGTTTGTTCCGTCATTTCGAAACTTGGCCCAGTGCTTCTCGAATCTCGCGTAAACGCCGTGAATCCAGGCCTGATCGATACCCAGATCGCCCGCGACGTCCTCAGCGGTGACGAGGAAGCGTACTCCGATATTGCAAAGAATGTTCCCATCGGTCGCGCAGGCAGGCCTGAAGAGATCGCTGCGGCCGTGCCGTGGCTTTGCAGTTCCGGCGCGAGTTACGTGGTGGGTCACGCCCTCACCGTGGACGGCGGAATGACGGTCGTATAAAAAGGTTAAATATGCAAGGAACTATGCTCTACGGGCCGCGCGATATTCAGTTTGAAGACCGGCCGGACCCCAAAATATCCAAGCCAACGGATGCCATCCTCCGCCTCTCGGCCACATGTATCTGCGGATCGGACCTGTGGCCGTATCGCGGCATCGCCCAGGTGACGCAACCGACGCCGATGGGTCACGAATACTGCGGCACGGTCGAAGAAGTCGGGAGCGCGGTGAAAAATATTAAACGAGGCCAGTTCGTCGTTGGTTCGTTCGCTACCTCTGATAACACATGCGTCATTTGCCGGGACGGCTATCAGTCTTCCTGCGTGCAACGCGAGTTCATGAGCGCCGCGCAGGCTCCCTGTTGCGCGTTCCTCTTGCTGACGGCACACTGGTAGCAACACGCGAGGTTCCGTCGAAGGAGCTGATTCCGAGTCTACTGGCGACGTCTGACGTTTTAGGTACCGGCTGGTTCGCCGCTGATGCAGCCAATGTAAAGCCGGGATCGAACGTTGTAGTCGTCGGAGACGGCGCGGTCGGGCTGCTCGCGGTGCTTTCAGCCAAACAGATGGGTGCTGACCGGATCATTGCTATGAGCCGGCATGAGTCACGGCAGAAAGTAGCGCGAGAGTTCGGAGCAACCGATATCGTGACCGAACGTGGTGAGGAAGGCACGGCGCTAGTGAAAGAGCTAACCAAGGGAATCGGCGCGGATTCGGTGCTTGAGTGCGTTGGCACGCCGGAATCAATGAGGCAGGCAATCCGTTCCGCGCGTCCTGGCGGGTTCGTGAGCCACGTTGGGGTTCCGCACGGCATTGAACTCGATGGGACCGAGCTGTTCTTTGCTCACGTGCATTTGCACAGCGGCCCAGCTCCGGTTCGCCGATATCTGCCGGAATTGATTGATCTGGTGCTGAACGACAAGATCAATCCGGGGAAGGTATTCGATTTGACGCTGCCGCTTGATCAGGTTGCCGAAGGGTACCGCGCGATGGACGAACGCCGGGCGATCAAGACACTGCTTCGTCCCATGAGTAACTAAGGAGGAGTATAAACATGGAAGTCAAACGGGTTGGCTCGCAACCGTCCCGCGAAGGGGTCTGCAGATTGGTTCACGGGCAGTGTGCGGATCGATCCGCTTTTTCAGGCGCCTGATCCGGCGTTTGTGCAAGCCGCTAGTGTGACCTTTGAACCGGGCGCGCGGACGGCCTGGCATACACATCCGCTGGGTCAGACCCTAGTCGTCACTGCCGGGTGCGGCTGGGCTCAGCGCGAAGGTGGGCCAATCGAGCAGATCCGACCGGGCGATGTTGTCTGGTTTGCGCCCGGTGAAAAGCATTGGCACGGAGCTACGTCGACGACGGGCATGACCCACATCGCCATCCAGGAGAAGAAGGATGGCAAGGTCGTCGATTGGATGGAACATGTCAGTGATGAGCAATACCGGGTTTGATCTTCGGAAGCCTCGTGTTATGTGGCGATTGCGAAACTGCTAGAAGTGCGAGGCTGTTCAACTCCGATATCGGCGACACTAACCCTGCGGAAAACGGTCTAAATGGCGAGAGTTCGACGTGGACCAAACAGGAGGAATCTTTACATGAATGGTGGGCAAGCGGCAGGACGTGGCGAGCACGCGGAAGGACCCGTCGCGAGGAGCATTGAGCAGCAAACAGCCAAGCTGCCGTCTGATTTATTTTTGTGGGCAGCACTTGGCTCTATTACGGGCTCGCTCGTATTTAAGATGAGCGGAAAAGACCACCATGCGCTCTTTGTTGGACAATGGGCTCCAACGTTTCTCATTCTCGGCTTATATAACAAGCTGGTAAAGCTGCACGGCTCTGAAAGCATTTAATCACCAGCGCGCCAATGGGCTTCATTCCTGAACATCCCGCGGCAAAGTAAACTGGAAAGTCGCCCCCTGACCGACGGCCGCTTCGGCCCAAATCCGTCCACCGTGGTTTTCCACAATTCGGCGGCAGATAGCAAGGCCAACGCCAGATCCCGAATATTCCTGGCCGTGTAAGCGCTTGAAGGGAGTAAAAAGAGAATCCGCATATTCCTGGGCGAACCCGATACCGTTGTCTTGAATGGAAATGACCCAATATTTGCCCTCCGGCCGCGCGGAAATATGAGCGGTCGCTTTTCGGTCAGGTGAGCGGTATTTGACGGCATTGCTGATGAGATTCTGAAACAGCCGTACGATTTGACTATGTGTAGCAACGAGCGCCGGAAGTGGATCGTGCGTCACTGCCGCCTCAGCTTCCTCTAGGGCACCGGCCAATTGCCCAATTGCGGTTTCCACATCCTGGTCGAGAGACACGCAAACTGCTGGTTCTTTTTCTGTCCCCACCCGAGCATAGGTCAACAGACTATCAATGAGGGCTCCCATTCTGGCGGCGGCTTTAACGATGAAGCCCAAACATTGAGTTCCGTCTTCGGTAAGTTCGCTCCTGTGGCGTCTGACAATCAGCTCCGCATAGCTGCCAATTGTCCTAAGTGGTTCCTTCAGATCGTGGCTGGCTGCATAAGCAAACTGTTCTAAAGCGGAATTCGATTCTAAAAGCGAATCCTGAAGTTGTTTCCGGGATGTTTCGTCCGAAATTAATTTCGTGAATCCAATCAGTGTTCCGACTGCATCATGAACAGCGCTCATTACGCCATTCGCAAAGAATTCACTTCCATCCTTTCTTCGATGCCATCGAATATCGGAAACGCAGCCGTTTTCGCGCGCAAGGTCCATTTCCGATTGACGGAGTACCACCGCTTCATCTGCCGGAACAAAGATCACCGATGTATCGCGACCAATCCATTCCTTTTCGGTATAGCCAAGCAAATGCTCTACACCCTTATTCCACGTCATGATGCGGCCATCCACGCCAATGAAGAAGATGGCGTAATCCTTCAATTGCCGCACCTGCATGCGATAGAGTTGCTCAGGATCGTTTTCAACTGAATTGTTGTTTGTCATTTAAACTCCTGCGGAAGGGTCAGTGGCCGTTCCGGAAAGTGCGAGGCAGGAACCAATTGCGTTAAGCATCGTCCAACTGCTTATTCTAAAAATCTTCATTTGCGGGGAAGCATCGCACGGCACGGTAAAGAAAAAAGTGCTGCTACGACCATGCTTGCTCTGAAGCGATAAGCTGCCGCCCATCAGCTTACAAGCCGCGTGCTGATTCTAATCCAGTAGAATTCTGAATCAGGCGTACAGCCCGCGTTGCCTTATGGCGTTGGCGACGCGGTCGAGCGCCAGCATGTAGGCCGCGGTCCGGTTATTCACGCGATGTTTTTCGGCATAGCCAATCACCGCGTTGAAGCTGGCTACCATGATCTCCTCCAGCCGCTCGTTGACCTGGCCCAAATTCCAGAAATAACCCTGCCGGTCTTGCACCCATTCGAAATAGGAGACCGTGACGCCTCCGGCATTCGCAAGGATGTCTGGAATGACGAATACCTTGTTGTCAACCAGAATGGAATCTGCCGCAAACGTGGTAGGCCCGTTTGCACCTTCGCAAAGAATCCTGGTTTTGATCCCGTCGGCGTTCCGGGAGGTGATCACGTTTTCGTGGGCGGCCGGAATCAGCACATCGCACTCCATCAGCAAGGCCGCGTCTTTGTCAACGTCTTCGGCTTCCGGAAAACCTCTAATTGAGCCTGTTTCGGTGCGGTGCTCCATCAAAGCCTCAATATTGAGCCCGCGGCGGTTGTACACGGCGCCATCGTATTCGATGATGCAGATAATTTTGAAGCCTCGCTGGCTCATAAGGCGCGCCGCCATTCCGCCCACATTTCCGAACCCCTGGATAATGACGCGCGTCATCTCCGGAGCAAGGCCAAAGCGCTTCATAGCCTCCATGGTGACGATCATGCAGCCGCGCCCGGTGGCTTCCGGCCGCCCCAGCGAGCCGCCCAGTTCCAGCGGCTTCCCAGTAACCACCGCTGTCACGGTGTGCCGCTTATGCATGGAATAGGTGTCCATGATCCAGGCCATGGTTTGGGCGTTGGTGTTCACGTCCGGGGCCGGCACGTCGCGTTCGGGGCCGATGAATTCAAAAATTTCGGCGGTGTAGCGGCGCGTAATGCGCTCCAGTTCGCCTTCGCTCAGCAAGTGCGGTTCACAGATGACGCCGCCTTTGCCGCCGCCGAATGGGATATTCACCACCGCGCATTTCCAGGTCATCCAGGCGGCCAAAGCGCGGACCTCATCCAGCGAAACGTCAGGCGCGAAACGGATGCCACCCTTGGCCGGCCCGCGCGCAATGGAATGCTGTACGCGGTAACCGGTAAAGACTTCGATGCGGCCGTCGTCGAGCACCACCGGGATATTGACCGTCAGCTCCATGGCCGGCTGGCGCAACACCTTGCGCATCCCGTCATCCAGCTTCAAAAGCTCAGCAGCTTCATCGAACCGGTGAGCAGCCGATTCCCAGGGATTTATTTCTTGATCGGCAGACGTGGTCGCTTCCAGGAGCATACATTCACTACACTGTCACGACCGAAGTGTTCTGGCAAGGTCCGCCGCCAAAGTGAACCAAGCGCCGGCCTTTTGCGTCTATAAGAGCGTCCGACGAAAGAACTCCACATGACCCCTGACGAACGAAACATGCTGCAGGAGCTGGCGAATAAAATTGCGCAAACCCCTGCGCCACCGAAAGATGCGGAAGCCGAGGAATTTATCCGGAAGAGCATCGGATCACGTCCCGACGCGCTGTACCTGATGACCCAGACCGTACTTATCCAGAACATGGCACTGCAAAGGGCGCAACAGCAAATACAGGAGCTACAGCGCAGCGCCGCGCAGCCCGCGGCAATTTCCACGGGCTCCAGCTTTCTGGGAGGGCCCCGAATGTCGAGCAGCGGCCAGCCGGGCCAATCAACTCAGCAATATGCGCCTCCGCCGCCCCAATATTTGCCTCCCACGCAGACGGTTGCGAGCCCAGGAGGCGGAGCTTCCAGCTTTTTGCGCAGTGCGGCGCAGACTGCGGCGGGCGTTGCGGGCGGCGTGCTGGCAGCCGACGCCATCTCGTCGATGTTCGGCTATCACGGCGGCGGATTTGGAGGCTTTGGGGGAGGGGGATTCGCGGGCGGTGCGCCGACGGAAGAGATCGTCAACAATTACTACGACACGCCAGCGCCTGATACCGCTGGCGACACGGGTAATTATGCCGGCGATAGCGGCAATTATAATGACGCGAACGCCGTAGACCAGGGCCAGGGCGATGATAATGCCCAATATGAGGATGCAAATTACGACACAGGGGACGACGGCGGGTTCGACGATAATTCCGGCGATAGTTTCGCGTAGAGAGCGGCCTTTAGGCGTGATGCCTCAATTGCTCGCTGAGCTGGCGCAGCAGTTCATCGCGTTGGGGGCCATCGAGTTCCTGCTGCAACCGCCGGAGCGCGAGTCCTACTACATCGCGGTGGTGAAGTTTTGACCCGGCCGCGTCATCAGCGCTTAACCTGAGCCATAGATCGTGCAGCTTATCCACGTCCTCGGGCCAGAGCCGCGGCGGGTGCGGCCCCAGATTCACGAAGGTAGAAGGGCGGCCCGGCGTGATGATCTCGAGCGAAAACGGATGCCGCGGTTCGGGAAGGCGCTCCCAAGCCAGGCCAATTCTTCGAGCCAGCTCGTCTGAGGACATGCGCTGTGAAACGCCGGTTACAAGCCGCGATACTTTGAGCTGATTGGCCGTTTGGACGACCGCATCGAACGGGTCAATCGAGGGCACGACCAGCAGCTCAACCGGTTTGCCCTCCTTCTCGGCCAGATTCACCACGGCCGTAAACAAGCTTCTCTCATCCCGACCGAAGAGTTGATCTTCATTCAGGTCGTATTCGCTATCGGCGCCGAGGGGCCGGACGGTCATTACCACGATGTCATTGCGGCGCAGGTCGGTTCGCTGCAGGGTGCGCCTGAGATGCTGCATGTTCGCCGGGTTCCGGACCGCTACCAGGACGCAACCCGGCCGGGCGTGCAGCGCTGTTGCGTCCATACCCGCCTGCTGCTGCAAATTGAACTCTTCAAGCGAATGTTCTTCATGCGTCTTGTGCTTCCGCGCGTTCAGTTTTTCAGATATTGTGAAGACCAGGAAAAAAGCGACTGTGAATCCAATGCCGTACATGGTTGCGTACTGTTTGGAAAACAAATTCACAATCGCGGTAGACAGCAGAACCAGCGTGGTCATGGCCAAGCCGATGGGTATTTCTTTCCCGGCAATATGAATGTTGAGCGGAACCTTGTACTCCTGGTCGTGCCGCTGGAACCGCAGCGCGAGTACTCCCAGTGCCTTCAGCGCGAAGCTCCAGATCACGCCGAAAGCATATGCCTCGCCCAACAAATACAGGTCGCCTCGACTGAGGACAATAGTCGTGAGTTGTAGAAGCGTGATGAGATTGATGATTCGGGACGTCGTCCCAAATCTCCGGTGCGGCTTGCGGAACAGATCGAGCAAAACGCCGTCTTCGGCAACGCGATTCAGAACGCCATTCGCCCCGATCATCGAGGTGTTCACGGCAGAGGAAAGGATCAGCACGCCGACAATGACGACAAACACGTGAAACGCCAGCCGCAGCAGCTCCGGTCCGGCCAGATTCATAGCCAATCCGCCAATCAGGTTGTCGACATAGGTTTTGCGCACAGCGTCCGGGATGATCATTGCGGCGAACAGCGTAATCAGGCCGGTGGAGAACAGGGCGTACACGCAAACAATGTTGCCTGTTATCTTGAGGTTCTTCAGTTTCGGTGAAGCAATTTCGCGATACACCTGTGCCAAGGTCTCAAAACCGCTCATCGAGAGCAGCGAGTGGCCGAAGGCAATAATGACGGCGACAATTGGGAAGGTGGGCCAGATGGTTCCATGAAACCAGCCGAGCGAACCTTTGCCAAGCGCCAGATGGCTAGGTATGGGGCTGGGAGGCAGTTCCCAGCGCCCGTTTAAAATGATAGTCAGGGGGCACCAGATCAGAAGAGCGACCACCATTACGGTGGTAATCTGCATGATCCGCAGCGCCGCCGAACTCGATTCCTCGATTCCTTTGATGTTGCTGCGCCAGAAGTAGAGTGTTACCAGGACTCCGAAGAACGCCGCAAAGGTGTTCGGATCGATGTGGGTAGTCCGGTGTGCGAAGCCAAACAGCTCATTGATCAGGCGCCCAAGATACTGTCCGGCGGTAACACAACTGATGGGACCGGTCAAAACGTAATCGAATACAAGTGCTGAGACGGACAAGCGCGCCGCAAAAGGGCCCATGCTGTCGCGGACCACAACGTACACGCCGCCGCGGACAAACATCCCGCAGCTCTCCATGTATACGGAGCGCACGGCAAAGCTGAAGAGCATCACGCCGAGCACGTACCAGGCCGCCGATTTCCCAATTGCCTGCTCGGCGATGCCGCCGGCGTAAAACATGGAGGACGCCAGATCGCTCAGAACAATCGCGGCGCCCCGCCAGTAGCTGATGAACGAAAGCGCTACCGTTGTGGCCACGACAACCTTGGTGGTTGTAGCGAGATTGCTGGATTTGGTCGCCATTACTGAACGAAGCCTCCAGTATGCCGGGTGCGCATCTTATATAGTTAACATTCTGCGCGGTTCATATGCTTGCGGTAGTCACGACTACCCTGTCGCCGAGGTTAGGGGGCCGGCGACAGGGATGCGTTTCCGAGCAGGAGGAATACGAGCGCGGCGGCTCTATATCGCGGGGTCGTTAATGCAGATGGGCCCTATTGTTGCGCGCCTATCTGGAGGATGCCTTGCAGTCAACCGCACCGGTTCGGCGCGCCTTACGATCTCGGTCGGTTTGCCTTTATTCACCACCGCGAAGAACTCATGCACCCCGCAGGTGGTGGGCCGATAGGACTTGGCTATCGAGTAGGGAGTCCCCTGCGCGATACGCGGGATCAGATCCATCGCGATGAGCCGGCCTTTTTTAGCGGGATCTCCGTCGTAGTAGCGTACCTTGACGGAGTCCGCGATACCGTCTTCAGCTAAAAGCGTGCCCAAAAGATCGACACGGCCGCCGGGCGCGATGTTGTGATCTGACACCTCAATCTTGGAGAGGTTAACAGGGATGGTTGCGCGACCCGGACCAGTGAGCCCACCGGAGTCCTTCGAGACGATTGTGAACACCTGCGGATAAAGGCCGACATTGTTGCTATAGGAGTCCCCATTCTTCTGAAGCTCCTCTAAGTTGGCCGCATCCGTAAAGGAAGTCAGTGTGCCGGGAATGGAAGTCAGTCCGTGGCCCGGCATCTCCGGAACCATATCATTGCCATTTTGCATCCAGACCACGACCCAGAAGACTACATCCACATCGCCGTCCTTGGTCCATTCGTACGCGCTGGGGTCGAACGTGGTGGTCGCGAGCACCCAGTTAGGTGGCGCGCCCGGTAGGTCGGAGAACGGCGGGATGGGATCAAGTATGAGGTCCGTCGTACCGGGAGTTTGATTGGGGGGAATGATTTGTACACTCGGTTGTCCTTCGACCGGGTAAGCCCCGTGCCAAGGTGCGAAGTAGAATCGCACATGAACCTGCGTCCCTGCTGGCATAGGCGTCAAACTGTAGTTGTAGACGCGCGCCGTCAGCGCAAGCTTATCGTCGGCTGTGGCGCTCACGAGTTGCGGTCCTTGCCCAGGGAAGTTAGCGCTCGTGACGAACAAGCCACGCATCTGATGAAAGTAGCTGAGCCAAGGATTGCCGGGCGTCCTTGTGTTAAGCACGGCGCAATCCAGAGACGTACCGCCATTGCCCCCCACCAGACAATTGCTCGGGATCGGCTCGCCGACGCCTGGCACGCCTGGTTGTGTATTTAGCCAGCGATTGGGATGATTCAGCGCCACATCCGGCTTGGGGTAAGCTTCTGCCCACCAGTGGCCTGAATATTGCGCCAGGGGATCGGCGGTAAACACGCCCCGTAACACTCCGAAGGTCTGCACGGGCGGATTCGGACTGTTAGGGTTGTTTAGAGGCTGGTTATCCACCACCGCATTGGTGACCGTCGTACCAAAGATGTAAGGTGAAACCAAGTACGAATAGTTTTTGTTGAACGCTTGTGTCACAGAAACCTCCAGCCCGCTCGAGGTCCCGAGTATGGTGGATTGGTTATTTAGATGGCTCAATGCGTAACTCCCGTTCAAATCCAAGTTGAAGTTCAGGGAAGATCCCGCAACCTTCTCTTCACCGATGGAATTGGTGACCGAGAAGTCGTTTTCGAAACTGTAGTTCTGGTTGAAACTAGTGTCCGTTTCAGTGTTAGTGGTCGCGCTCCACGTTGTTTTTTCCTTGAGAGCTCCCCCACCCGTGTAGAAGCCCGAGGAATTGGCCACCAGGCTCAACGAAGACGCTGGCGCTGACCCTGGTTTCGTCGGTTCGAGGTACATTTGCTGCAGTTGTTGCAGGGTCGCTGGATACGACAAGACGTTGCCCGGCTCCCGGCGGTTGATACCAAGGGAGCGAGCCGCCCGCAGCGTATTCTGATTCCGGAGGGCCACTCGGCCCCGAAAATTGTATTGTGAGCGGAACCAGATCCCCGGTTTGGCAAGGCGACTTGTCCGTCGGGCAAACCAGCTTCCCGATAACTGGATAGGTCCAGATCTTAATGCTGTTATCCTTGTACGTCACCTCGTCGTCGAAACTGGAAGACGCACTGAGAGAGGACTGTACCGTTGTATAGCTCCCATTGATGTCGTCGACGGATTTCTTTACCGTCTGGGCTGCCGAAATGGAGTCGGATACCTGAAAGCCAGAACTATCGACATCCCCCACATAATACTTGGCGCCGAACTGCTCCTTTGCACCAAATGACCAACTTGTTTTTCGATTGTCATCAACCTTGTTTGTGTCATCGGTCTCGAAATCGTAGGTGTTTATGAATGCATGTGGGGCTGCGGTGAGATTCATGAGCTCGGGCACGACCTTGTCTCCCGGGTCTGGACTGACGAAGTCAACATGCATTGGAGGTGCAGCGATGATCACCGAAGGGTTCAAATTGGTGCCTACATCGAAAACGGTGGGCTCACCTAGAATGAGGGAACGGCCTTGAAGGTCCACAGCCACAAAAGCTATCGAGCCTGGGTAATCGACCTCAAGTACACCAGAATCGCCGAGATTGAGCGCGCTGTCTGGATTTCCGTGGAGACTTAACGAGACCGGATCAGCGCTGTAGATGTTCATCGTAGTGTAGACCGTTGTTAAACCTCCATATTCATTACTGGAACTGCAATACAGAAAAGCAACCTGGCTGTTCAGATCGGGTTGGGTCTCGTCTGGTTTTGAGGAGGATGCAGTCTGCCGGTGATCGAAATTACCTACTTGCACTCCGTAAGCGCAGGGATATTGGTCATAAAGCACCGGTGCGGTGCCGCCGATGGTAAAGTCCACTGAGCTGACTGTCAGGATCTCGAAGAATCGGCCCCCGGCCTGCGGGCTGGAACTGTGGTAAACAATCTGGTCATACTGATAGTTTGGCAAGCCAAATTGACCCGTCTTCACCTGGATGTATCCATATGGAAAGCCTACATTCCCGGCTGGATTTCCAAGCGCGGGAGACGCCTCACGGGGGTTCAGGGTGCCGGGCGTAAAGTCGATGACCTCCACGTAGGCCGGGCCCGCAGCCGTAGTGAACCCTACGGCAAGCTGATCGTGACCCGCGCTATTGAACCGGCCGCGGGCGATCGATGCGAGCGTGATTGGCGTGCTCGGGCCGGCGCCCGGAGTGGTCAGCGCCAGGGAAGTGAGCGGCGTAACCGTGAGGGTCGTGGAGTTCACGGCATAGATGACGAGTTTAAGACCGCCGTTCGAAATTGCGAGACCGGCGATCTCGCGTCCTCCGTCTCCCTTGAAGTCTCCGGCCGTTATGTCGCTGAGCACATCCAGGTTGGTGGTGGTCGTCTGTCGGAGACTCTTAGATTGATCGTTCACATCGTTCGCCGTGGCTATTGACATGCTGCCATCGGCAAAACCGAGCGCCATTTCGTCGTAGCCATCGAGATTAAAATCAGCAGCTACTCCGCCGGTAATATTTGGTTCATGACCCGCTTGAAAAGGTTGCCATAAAAGAGTGTTATTGGGCACGTTATCGACAGACTGAACCAAAAAGGTGAGTAGGGCTGATCCGTTGTAGTTGTAGAGAGGTGTCAGTGTGTTCCCGGTCGTCTGATTAAAGATCCGAGCTGAAAAGATTTGCGCTATCTTCACTGGGTCAAAACTTTCGGGGATGGAGAAGGTCGAGGTTATTGTTTGGCTTGAGTTTGAAGTCGAGATCACCGTTGGCCTGCCAGATATGCTGTTAAAAGCTGCAATGTCGGTCACGTTTAGTAGCGACCGCCTGCCGTTCAGGAAATCGCTCACATTGCTGTAATCCGGATTGCCTGTCTGGGCATGGGCCGGTATGCTGACGAGCACGGCTAGTGCCGCGAGCTCCAATAGCGACACCTTCCCCGGCCTTCGGCGGCGCGCTGCGAACAGCAAACCTAGTCCTATCCCTGCTAACACCAGGGCTGACGGTTCGGGAGTAGGCGCCACGGGGGTCACATTCGCCACGTTGACGAAATCCACCGACCAATTACCGGTGCGGCAGCGGCCGGCCGAACCAGAGATATCCCGGAACATGTTGCCCGCACACGGGCCGCCGGGCGCAAAACTTGGATTGGCTGTGAAGTTCGGATTGCCCGTCTCGACAAACCCATCAGCAAGGTTGCCGATTGAGAAGTTATCGTACTGGGTGAGGGCCAGAAGGTAGTTCCCGGCCGTCAAGTTCGTTGTGATCCGCGCATCGCCCGTCAGCCCCGTTGTGGGGTCGGTAGCCACGCCAGCGCCGTCGTCGTTGTCATTGATGAACGTTCCCGACGCACCGAACAGAGACAGGATGGTGTCGAATCCGCCGCGCGGCACAACTGTTCCGGTCGAAGTCGTGCCACCCGCATAGCCGTAGCTGCGAAAATCGACAGCGGCGGGGGCGGTGAGGGAAACAGAGAAGAGTTGAACGTTGTCGTCCGCTGTGAAGTTACCTTCGAGCGTTATGTTTGTAGCTCGGGAAATCAGCGGGAAGACTGCGAAAACAACGAAGAATGCGAGTTTGCGCGTCACAAAGGCCTCCAAATCGTTCTTGGTATCGGTCTTCAGGATGCAGCTTCCGGGTGGTAAAAGACTAGACGGGTAATACTCAATTTGAATGAGTAGATGTACTCATTTGGAGCCGAAGTTTATGAGCACAAGTACTCAGGCAGCAAGGCACTTTCGGATTTCCAACAGATTTTCCTTCGAGACATAGCCACACGCGCCTGCCTGGTGCGCGGCCTCTCGCAAATCCTCATCGGTATGGGCAGCAACGACAAGCACGCCCATTCAAGCTACTTCGTCCGAAACATGGATTGGCTGCAATCGACTCTCACCGGTGGCGAGCGGCGCACGATCTCATGGGAAGTGCCTTGTCCAACTACAACAAACAACTGATGCGTGCCGCACGTCGAGGCTACATACGGCGCCTTCACCTGGTAGGTGTCGTTCTCCGCAATGTAGGGCGAGAGTTCATAGCCGAATGCCGTTCCTCCCGCGTCCGGATCGCCATCATAGAACACCGCATCTACTCCGGAAGCGCTGTTATCCGTCGCCGACAGTTGCGCCGACACATCCAGGATCTGACCGGGCACGGAGCTTTCGGAAGAGAGTCGAATCTTTCCGATGTTGATCGTGGCCGGTTCGCCGCTGCCTGAAGCGGTGAGAGAAGCGTCTTTGGGGAAGACGTAGAACCCCTCGTTGTAGAAGCCTACATTGTTGCTGTATTGCTCCTCCATTTGGACATCAGCAAACGACTTTAACACGCCCGGAATACCTTTCAACCCATGACCGGGCATTTCCTGAAGCAGCTTGCCGGCATCCTGCGCCCAAACGATGACCCAAAACACCAAGTTCTGTCCCCCGTAGGGTGTCGTGTCAAAGTCTGTACTGGCCAGTTTCCAGTTGGGCTCCGCGCCATCATCGCGAAAGGGCGGAATCGGGTCGAGCACGACATCCTGGTTCCCAACGACATCTGGTGTCCCAAGAAGAATGCTGTCTCCGATCGGATCGTGGGTGTCCTTGTTGAAGGGCTGCACATAGAAGCGCACATGCACCTTGCTATCGGGCGGCATGGCCTTCAAGCTGTAGTTGTACACGCGGGCCTGCAACGTTAATTGATCGCCAGCCTGCGCCGTGTCCAACTGGGGCCCTTCACCGGGGTGCTGCGCATTCGAGATAAAGAAACCGCGCATGAAGTGGAACGGGTCCAACCAGGGCTTCTTCGGATTACTCTCCTCGAGAAAAACGCAATCCGTATTCAGGCAGTTGGACGGATGTGGATCCCCCCCCGCACTGCTACGAATAAGCCAACGCTGCGGATGGTTCAAAGCGACGTCCGGCTGATTGTAGGTTTGCTTCCACCAGACGTTGGAGCTCTCGGCCAGCGGGTCCGCCAGGAACGCCGTTCGCAACAGGCCATGAGTTTTCACGTCCGCGTCGAGCGGCTCCTCATCGACGACGCTCGCGCTCTGATTCTGCCCAAAGATATAGGGAGTGACGGAATAGGCGTAAAAATCAGGAGAGGCGAAATTTCCGGGTTTGTTCACGCTGATGCCGGTGGACTTCCCCACGCTCGTGACGGATTTGTTCAGATCACTGAAGCCGTTGCTGCCGCTGAAGTTCAACGTGCCGGTGAAGCTTGCGCTGGTAAAAGGCGTGCTGACCTCGCCCGTGAGAGAGAACTCTTGAGAGAACGAGTAGTTCTGGTCGAAACTGGCGCTCGAGCCATTGGTTTGTTCTCTGCTCCAGCTAATACCTTCGACAGCTTCAGTGTCGTCAGTGGCAAAGGACTGGGGATCCGAGAGCAGGTTGAGGTTCGGGGCGATCGCCTGCAGTTGCCCGTAGTTGGCGGGATACGAGAACACGTTGCCGGGCTCCCAAACGGGTTGGTACCAGGGCAGCAGCGCTCCGTTCCGCCTTGCATATTTGAGCTCATCGGGCGCCGAGAACTGAATCGTCAAAGGCTTTTTCGCCGGGCAGTTGGCTCCGGCGTCGTCCGGACAGACGGTCTGCCCGAGAACGGGATACACCCAGATGTTAAAGCGAGAGGAGCTGTACCAGACGGAGTCGCCGAAGCCCGTTGTGACGCTCGCGTCAAAGCGGGTTTGGGTGTAGCGGCCGTGTTCGGTTTCGATGGAACCTTTCAGGTCCTGCGCGGCAGTGGAAACGCTGCTTCCTTTCAGCCCTAATCCGGCGTCGACTCTCCCCACCTCGAAGCCGACACCGAGGCTCTGCTGGGCGCCAAAGGACCAGCTCGTCGTGTTGATGGTCGAGGATTGGTTCGTATTGGTTTGGTTGGTTTGATAGGTGGTGTTGAACCGGCTCGGGATGACGCTCAGATTGAGCACCTCCGGCTCGGAGCTGTTGGCCGGCGGCACGAAATCGACATGCATCGGCGGCATGGCGGCAATGACGGAGGGCTGAATGGAACTTTCGACGACGACCTTGGTCGGCGGACCCAGGACGTAAGATCGACCTTGCAGATCCGTCGCGGCAAAAGAGAGTGAAGTTAAGATAGCATTGTTCGGAACCAGCGTGCCCGTCAGATTTGTTGTGCTCTCCGGAGTGCCGTTCACGTTCAAACTACTGGTGTCGACGTTGTAGATATTCAGGGCATATCCCTGGTTGCCGGAGCTGTCCGTCTGACCCGTGAGGTACAGAAAAGCGATCTGGGCATTCAGATTCGGTTGGTTCCCCTGCCGGTGGTCGAAGTTGCCGACCTGTATGCCCACAGCGCCGGGGAACTGATTATAAAGGATCGGCGTGGTGCCCCCGATGGCAAAGGTCGTCTGGTCGACCGTCAGGATCTCAAAGAAGCGGCCCCCATTCTGCGGGCTGGAACTGTGATAGACAATCTGGTCATACCGATTGTTCGGCAAGCCAAACTGGCCCGTCTTTACCTGGAGGTATCCGTACGGAAACCCGATATTCCCCGCGGGAGATCCGAGCGTGGGAGAGGCCTCACGGGCGCTCAGAACTCCACCGATAAACTGAAAGTCGATGACTTCCACGTAGGCCGGGCCCGCCGCCGTGGTGAACGCCACGGCGAGCTGATCGTGAGCCGCGCTATTGAACCGGCCGCGGGCGATCGAGGCCAGCGTGATGGGCGCGCTCGGGCCGGCGCCCGGGGTGGTCAGGGTCAGGAATGTGGCCGGCGTGACCGCCAGGGTTTGGGGGTCCACGGCATAGATGACAAGTTTGAGACCGCCGTTCGAAATCGTGAGACCGGCAATCTCGCGTCCTCCGTCCCCCTTAAAGTCTCCGGCCGTCATGTCGCTGAGCACATCCAGCGGGGTGAGACTGGTACGGAAGCCCCCCTTCATGTTCGTTGCATCATTGGGGGTTAAGATGAGCAATCGGCCGTCCCTCAAGCTGAGCGCCAAATCATCGTAGCCATTCAGATTGAAGTCAGCGGCCACTCCGCTCGCCACGGTAGGGCTGTCACCGGCCCCTAAAGGGCGATACAGTTGCCATTTGCTGGTATCCGTCCCATTCTGGAGCAGAAGATCGAAATAGGGCGGCGTACCGCCGCCAGCGGGATAGACGTCATTGTAGCCCGTTGTGATGGTCGTCGCATACGGCTGGTTATACATCCGAGCAGAGTAGGAGGGCCCTGCCGCCCCCGCAAAGGCACGCCAGCGAAATTGCGTTTGAGGCGTCTGCTGCGAATTCGAGGTCGTGATCGGATTGGAGTAGAAGTCCCCGAGTTTTTGATCATAGGCGGTGACCATCAGGTCCGTCACCTGGAGCAAGGTTCGCTGGCCCTCTAAGACATCCGACACCCGGCTGTAATCCGGATCAGGGCTCGTCTGCGCCTGGGCCGGCCCGCTTGCATCGCCGTAACTTTGAAAATCGACAGCGGCGGGAGCCGCCAGCGAGACAGAGAGGAGTTGAACGCTATCATCCGCGGCGAAGTTAGCTTGAAGGGAAATATTGCTTGCTCTACAGATCAAGGGCAATGCAGCTAAGACCACGAGGAGCGTCAGTTTGCGTGTCACAAAAATCTCCACAGACTAGGATTGGTTGATCTTTAGAATGCATCTTCGAGGTGAGAAAGGGCCAGACGGGTAATACTCAAATCGAATGAGTAGATGTACTCATTTTGGTGGGAAGTTCATGAGCAGAAGTGCTCAGACCGCAACCCAGTTGCGGATCGCGAGCAGATTTTCTTTCGAGATGAAGCCGCGCGCACCAGCTCGGTATGCCGCTTCTCGCAGATCTTCGTCGGTGTAACTTGTGACGATAAGCACGCGGGCTGAGGGCCAAGCCGTCATAATCTGACGGGTGGCCGTGAGTCCGTCCACGTGCTCCATACGGATGTCCATTAGGACCCAAGCGGGTCGATATTTCTCGTAAAGTGACAGAGCATCACGGCCGTCGCTGCATTCGCAAAAGCTATCTGCGAGGGTGCCGATCACTTTCTTGATCAGCTCGCGCATTGCGCCGTCGTCTTCAACAATTAGGATCGTCAGGAGGTCTGGCGCCTGTTCTATTCATGGCGCTGGCTCCAGAATGCAGCGCCGGGAGGGGAAAGAGCTAGAGTATTGATACTCAACCTGAATGAGTACATACACTCATTTCATGAGGGACTTCCGCAGAACCTCGGTAATCACCTCAAAACCGGCCATACGTTATCACTTCAAAACCGGCCAATGGGGGTGACCCAGAACAACAGTAGTTATACCTCGCGGACCCTGCTTTCGCAACTTTTTCTGTTTATGAAGGCCGAAAGTTGTAGACTGGCGAGTACCTGATTGGAGGATACGGCCACGCAGGGATGCGACCGGAGCGCCGATTCAGGTGCCGGAATACGAAGGAGCCGCCCACCGGCTCCTTCTGGTAGTGGACTCCTTCGCTGAGGGTGACTTGTTGAAGATCTTTCCAGGTTTACTTCTCCTGAGCGTCATTTTTCTGCCGAATGCATCGGCAGAAGACCGGTGTAATCTTGCACGCCCTGTAAGCGCGTTCGTCACTGCGAGGCAGAGCCGTTTAGCCTCTCTGCGAGACTTTGCGAGACAGAATAGACTTTCGTTTGGAATCGAATCGGCGTCCGACCTCGATGAGCAGGTGTCTATCAGAACGGCACCAGGATCGGTTGTTTCAGTGTTGTCCGCGATATTGGGGCCAAGCTCAGAACCTAGCTTCCGATGTCTGAATGGCGTGGTTGTTATACGGGATCGCACAGCTTCCAAGCCGCCGACTTGGTTAGACACCACGGTGCCTAACTTTCAGTCGAATAGGTCACCTCTCGGTTTGGCGAATAATATGTTATGGATGTGCGTCGAAGTCGTGCTGAATCCGCAACAGCAGGGTTTCGCAGGAGATATTCCCGGCGATCTTGGAGAACAAGTAGGCCCGTTCCACATAGCACATGCGACCGTTCGTACCCTGCTTTGTCAGCTCGTTGCATCATCTCCAGGCAGTGTGTGGATCAGCGGAGATGTAAACCCGTCCACCGGTACAAGTTGGACTAATCGCCTCTGGACGCTCGTACCCTATGAAAGGGAGCGCCGTTAGTGAGACCATCCTAGCCTGATTCTGCAACCGATCCGAGCTTGCAGCATTGAATGCATTCTGGCTCGAAAGCGATAAATCCCGGGAGCGCGAGGGCAGCGTCCTCGCAGTAAAGAAGCCGCCTTCCTTATTTATGATTCGGCGGGCGTTTTGGTGCGCCAACTGCGTGGCCCGCACTTGAGCACATGGCCGTGATGCAGCAGGCGATCGAGCATGGCACCCACGGCGGCCACATCGCCCAGCAGCTTGCCCCAGTCCTCCACCGGGCGATTCGAGGTTAATAGAGTGCTGAACCGTTCATAACGGCGCATCACGATCTCCAAGAGATCCTCGGCGGCAGTGTGCGGCAGCTTGCGCATGCCGAAATCGTCGACGATGAGTAACGGAACAGTGCCGACCGACTGCATGTAATCCTTGCGCGTGCCGTCGGCGAGAGCGTCGGCCAGCTCATCCAACAGGACGTGAACTTCGCGATACAGCACTTTATAGCCCTGCAGAATGGCGGCTTGCCCGATCGCTTGGGCCAAGTGACTTTTGCCGGTCCCGCCTGGGCCGAGAAACAAAGCGTCTTCGTGTTTGGCGATAAATGCGCCGGTGGCTAGATCGAAGACCAGGCTGCGATTCATCTTCGGATTGAAGCTGAAGTCGAAATTATCGAGGGTTTTGTCGGGATCGCGAAAGCCGGCTTGTTTGCGGCGGCGCTGCAATAGCCGGTCCGCGCGAAGCGTGAGTTCATCCGAAACCAGGCAAGCGATCAGATCGATAGGGGTCATGGTTTCGGCCTGGGCTTGGCGCAAGCGGGTTTCGAGCACCGCAGCCATGCCGCTCAGATGTAGTTGGCGGAGCGAGCGTTCGAGTTCTACAACATGCATGAGTCATTCTCCTGACGAGTTCGTTTTTCAATTAGGTCGCGGTACTGAGTAAGCTGGCGGATTAGCGGATCGACTTGGCGCAAGCTCAGCGGCAGTTGTGGGTTGTGCTCCAGATAGCGGCGTACGAAACGGTATCCGCAAGCGCCGGTTTCCAACGCCACTGCACAGGCATCCTCGGTGGAAGCGAGACCGTACTTCTTCACCAGCGCCAACACGCCCAGAACGCGGCGCACCGCGACCTGCCCTTGCTCGCCACACATAATTTGGCAGAGTGCGCCAATGTGAGGACCGGTTGTTTCGGCGCGGCGCAGCAAACGTTCCGTCGACAGTGGCGTCTTTCTTCTGCGGTCTTCATCGTGGATGCGATGCTGCCCGCGCTGTTGCCGCAAATGCTCGCGAAGCAGTTGCCCGTTGCGCGGATCGATCAGCCGGACTTGTGAATCATTCCACTGAACATGAACCCGGCGGCCAATCCATCCCGGCGGTGAGCTGTAGTAAGCGGCCTCGACTTCCACGCAGCCATCCAGGTGCACGGTGCGCTCGCCGTACTGGTAATAACGAAACGGTTCGAGCGGCAGTGACAGCAGAGCGGGCCGTTCTTCGGCAAACATGGCCGCCACTTGGCGCTTGGTGGTTCCATGGATGCGTGTGTCGGCCCAGCGCTCCTCCCAGCGGTCCAGATACGTTTGTGCTTCTTCGAGGCTCTCGAAGCGCAGCCCCTTCAGCGGTGTCTTCTTGGCGTGTCCGACGCTCGATTCCACTTTGCCCTTGCGGTCTGGATCTCTTACGCGGCAAGGCAGAGCGATGACTCCATAGTGCTGGAGCACATCCTTATACAGCGGATTAAGCACAGGATCGTAGATATCGGGCGCGAGCACACCTTCGCGCAGGTTGTCGAGCACCACCACGCGAGTGGCCCCGCCCAGCCGGCGGAATGCTTTCTCGTGCAGTTCGGCCCAGACGCGCGCAGTGGAGCGGAAGACCAGAAGGCGCACGCATTTGCGGCTGTATCCGAGCGTTAGCACAAACAGCCGCGTACGACGGTACTTCCCAGTTTGCGGATCGCGCACCATCGGGCCGGAGCCGTAATCGACTTGCGCTTCTTCGCCCGGCGCGGTCTGGATTACCGCCCGCGCTTCCGGTTTTGCCGCTCTGCGCAGCTTGCCTACAAACCGCTGGACGCTCTGGTAACCAACAGTGAAACCGTGGCTGTCGACCAGATCCTGCCAGATCGCCTTGGCATTGCGACCGCGCGAGAGGCCCAGCTCGATCGGCTCCCGGTACTGCTCGCAGACGCTAGCCGATCCACTGCGACTCGGTTGAGGCTCGCGGAGCGTTATCGTGACCGACTCGGCGCCGGAGTCGGTAATCACCTCATTGGCCGGTTTTGCCGGTGTGCGCCGTCCCCAGCCGCCAGGCGCGCGCACTGGAATGCCGGCGGCGCGCAGGTATCCGCCGATTGTCTCCCGCCGAATGTGAACTGCGGCTTCGATCCGCCGCAGCGACCATCCCAGCCGCCCCAGCGCGATTACTTGCTCTCTCTTGTCCTTGCTCAAGACATTGCTCACGTTGACGGAGGGTATTCCTCGCGCCTGAATCAATGTCCTGGATCAGCCGGCCTATTGGCCGGTTTTCAGCTGATTATCATTGGCCGGTTTTGGGTGATTCCCGAGGCGCAGAATTGCCCAGCTTTGTTAGAGAAGCTCGGACCTGTGCGTGAGCGCGAAGCGCAGCAGTGCCTCTCTGCCTTGCAGGTTGAGCTTGCTGCCGATATGGGCGCGGTGATTTTCAACCGTTCGAATACTGACAGAAAGCTCGCGAGCGACGTCGCCTGTACTCATTCCTGCTGCGATGAGTTGCAGCACCCGGCGTTCAGCGGCGGTGAGTTGATTCAGGCCCGGCCGCTCCTCCACCAGGCCCTCGTGGCGCTTCCGCCGGTTCAGAAGATACGTGGATAGGGAAGGACTTACGAAGTAACGATTGGCGGCGGCTGCCTTAATGCTTTCGATGAGTTCGGAAAAGGCGCTCTCTTTGAGAACATAGCCGCGCACTCCCAGATTCATTGCGCCATTGAAGAGCTCCTCATCCTTGTGCATGGTAAGAAAAACAACAGCGCTGGTGAGATTGCGTTCCGCCATAGCTCGTACCACATCGAAACCATCCTTCTTCGGCATATCGATATCGAGCACCGCGACATCGGGCCGTTCTTCCTCGATGCGCTGCAGCGCCGCTTCGCCATCCTGAGCTTCAGCAACCAGCTCGAGGCCGGGATCAGCCAACAGAACCTGGCGCAAGCCACGCCCGAAAATAGGATGATCGTCGGCGATCAGGACGCGAATCTTACTCATGCGGATGGCTGCATGCCTAGCGAGATTTGCATGCTGGACCCCCGGCCCGGAGCGGATTGAATCACTACCCGACCGCCTAACATGCGAACGCGTTCCGCGATTCCCAGAAGCCCGAAGCCTTTGCTATCCTGCTGCGATTCCCGACCCTCGGCCGGCGTAAAGCCAAGCCCATTGTCCCCGATTGTCAAGCTGAGGGTTCCCGAGTTGTTGGCGGCCAGCACCCACCCTTCGGTCGCTCGCGAATGCTTAAGCATGTTGTTCAGAGTTTCCTGGACGATGCGGTAGATGCTAATCTCGACCTCCTGCGGAAACAGCCCGTCGACGTCGCCAATTTCAGTGATGAACCGAATGCCAGACGACGCTGCCACGCGGGTAACAAGACCTCGAATCGCCGCCGTGAGCCCAAGTTTTTCGAGTTGATAAGGTCGCAGGTTATATGCGATTTCCCGCATCTCCTCTACGGCGTGCGAAGCCGTATCTGAAATCTGGTCGAGAGGTTCTTTCACCGATTCAGAGCCGTTGAGGCCAGTCAGCGCGAGCGCGGCCCAGTTCTTGATGATAAGCAATTGCTGACCCAGACTGTCGTGCAACTCAGCCGCAATGCGCTTGCGCTCTCTCTCCTGAGACGCAATCAACTGGCGCGAAAAAGTCTGCTGCGCTGCGTAGGCGCGCTGTAAGTGTGAGACACGATATTGCCAAGTGCGCACCACGATTCCCCCGCACGCGACAAAGGCGGCAACGAGAAACCACCAGGTCTTATAAAAAGGAGGGAGTACCGAGATGCCGAGCTGCGTGCCTCTCGTATTCCATACTCCATCGCTGTTGGCCGCAATGACTCGGAAACTGTAATTGCCAGGCGGCAGATGCGAATAGTATGCGGTACGCCGGGAACCGGCATCGATCCAACCTTGATCCAGGCCCTCAAGCTTGTATTTGAAGCGAATACGCTCGGGATTCGCGAAGCTGAAAGCCGTGTAATGTACTTCGAAGCTGGTCTGTGCCGGACTCAGCTTCACCGGCTTACCGAAGGGAACGGGCCTGTGCTCGACGATACACGATTCAATGATCACTGGAGGAGGAGTCCGGTTGACCGGCAATTGCTCAGGGTCAATGATGGCAACACCATCCTGTGTGGGAAACCAAAGCTTGCCATCGCGTGCCCGAGTGCCTGCCGGCCAATGGCCGCCGTTACATTCGACGTTGCGCATTCCGTCTTCCCTGCCGTAAGCGATGGAGGTGACGGCACGGATTTTGCCGCGAGCAAACTCGTTCAGCTCTTCTTTTCGGACCCGATAGATGCCTTGGTTGGAACTGATCCAGAAATAGCCGCGAGAGTCTTCCAGGATCTGGAACACACCACTGCTGAAGAGTCCATCGCGGGTTGTGTAGCGAGTAAATTGTCCGTTCTCATAGCGGGCCAGGCCACCGTCGTAGGTGCCAATCCAAAGCACATTTTCGGGATCAACATAGAGCGATCGGACCGTCGGACTGGGTAAGCCATCGCGCACGGTATAAGCGGTAAAGCGACCACGCGAAAGGCGAGTTAACCCTCCTTGACCGCCGATCCATAGATTTCCGCTGTGATCTTGTACCAGAACAGTCGCGTAGTTCGTAGCCAGTCCGTCGCGAGTCGTGAACCTCCGCAAGGAGCCCTTGTTGTACCGGACGAGCCCATCTTCGAAGCCGAGCCACATTGCACCGTCGCGGTCCTGGAGCATGACACGAACCGCACCCAATCCTCTCAAAGCGGCGGGCGGCGGCACAAACCGCCCGTGTTTGAACACGCGCAATCCGTCTCGCTTGCCCGGGTCGCGGCGGTCGCCATATGCTCCTACCCAGAGCGCACCGGAACGGTCCTCATAGAGGCTGCTGATATAAGGAACAACTCCGTCTCTTTCGGTGAAGTAGCGAAATTTTCCAGCGCGGTAACGGTTCAGGGTGTTCGGCCATGTCCCGATCCAAATGACTCCAGTGTGGTCCTGATAGATGGGATAGACGTTGTGATCACGCAATCCCTGACCCTGCGCGAGAGTAACCACTGCTTGTCTGCGAACCTGCCAAAGGCCTGCAGCGACCGTGCCGACCCAGAGAATGCCCTCGCGGTCTTGGTAGAAGGTAGTAGGCGAGTGTGCCTCCAACGAGGGAGGCAGGGAGTCAGCCAGTTTTTCCCGTTCACTGCCGTCGATCGCACTCCTCACCAACGGCAAATTGGGGCCATAGCAAACGACCTCCAATTTCGGAGCCCCAATGAAGCTTATGTCTGCCCTAGGCGAGCACCCGGATGGAATCGGTACTGGTGCAAGCCGTCCATTCCGATCGCGAAACAGCTTGCCTGTTCCTGCTGCCCAGATCACTCCATGTTCATCCTCAGCCACGGCCCGGATCCGGAATCCAGGAGTTCCTTGCCGCGCATCCCACGAAATCAGCCGGCCACGAACAAAAACCTCGAGGGCCTGTCCATTCTGACTCCAGAAGCCTGCCGATTCGGGATAGTGGATTACGGGAAGGCTCAACAGGCTGTTTGGGAACGATCCAGTATTCAGAGTCTCGAACCGCCCCTGGCGCCAGCGCATGACACCCCGACTCACCGAGATCAGAGGATCGCCGGATGCATCGAGCGATATGCCGTCGACGGTGTCGTTTGGAACACCGCTTTCGCTGCCATAGCCTGTAAAGACTCCGTTATGCAGACGCATAACGGAAGCGTCGGAGCCGATCCAAAGATCACCGCTGTTGTCTTGCAAAACTGCAGTGATCCTGTTGCCAGTCATTCCTGGTGAGTTCTCGCGATTGAATGTAGTAAAACGAACACCATCAAATCGAACTAGACCGTCCCCCGTCGCTAACCACAGATAGCCATCTCGGGTCTGTAGGATGCCGCGAACCGCATTGTGCGGCAAACCGTTGTCGGTAGTCCAGGAGTCGATGTGGTATTGAGCGACTGCAAGCGATAGAGGCCTGATGAGCAAGTAGCAGGCCCAAACGGCTGTCATCGCGCTGAAGTGCTTGAACCTCGTCTTGGTACCGGATTGAAAGACACGTTCAGGCTTTGGCGGCATGAAATTGAGGCCGAGACGAATATTCTATCCGGCGCAACAAAATCCGAACGGCAGGCTTGATGAGTATCCGACTGAAAGCATCGGCTTGCAAATGGACATTACGCAGCCGGTTCTCCAATTCCGGCGCTACGGGCTCACCCTGGGGGACTCTAAAACCGCAATGGTCGGCTGTTCCAGCGGCTTTCCTTCTAAACTGTTAGATCACACGCTCAAAGCGGCGGAATAGCGTCCGCCGGGAGAGAAACAGTTAACTATTTCAAATGCATCTCGAAACGTCACGAATCTTAATCAAAACGTCCGGTAGCTCCAATGACGCGATTCTGAGGAGTTTACACTACCGATCGACGATTTAACGGTTTAAGTCGCAGTTCTAGAAGTAATAGAACTAGAACTTATCGGGACTTCCGATCCTTAAGAATACGTGTGATACTTGCGCTGACAGCCTTCAAATTCCTTGGATTCCTTGTAACTTGGGACTCACAATGGCGGGAGTATGTCGAAAGTCGTACTATGCACTGGTTTGCGCTCACCGTCAGACCGCAGCACGAGAGGGCAGTGACAGAGCAGTTGAAAGCGAAGTGCGTTGAGAGCTATGTGCCCTGCTACTCGTCGCGCAGGCTATGGTCTGACCGTACAAAGGTCATCGAATTACCGCTTTTCCCACGATATGTATTTTGCCGGTTCAAATTGGAAGACCGCCCAAAAATTGTGAGTACTCCGAGTGTAACCTCAATCGTTGGTTTCGGCGGAAAGCCCTGTCCGCTGGGCGAGAGCGAGATCGAGACGATTAAATCGATGGTCGGGTCCGGATTACCGATCGCGCCCGCGCCAATTATGCATGTCGGGCAGAAAGTGCGGATTGTGGATTGCGCGCTATCCGGATTGGAAGGGGTATTGGTACGTGAGAAGGGCAGCTGCCGGGTCATCGTCAACGTGGAACTGCTGCAACGTGGAGTGGCGGTGGAATTGGACCGGGAGCTAATTGCATCGATTGAAGACATAAGAACAAGGAAGTTCTGTCCGGCCCTGAGTTCATAGGGTGGCCGACCAGGCGGCCTTCGATGTTGCTTGTGTTCCGAAGGGCTATGCTAGAGGCCGCCGAGACGAACTGCTCCGAGTTTTTCGAATTTACACAAGTGGACCAGCCCGGAGCTGCTTGCGGTTGTTGATGGCACGGAATGCCTGGATGGCCACATACGGGATCAGTCCCAGCCATATCATGTTGCGAAACGCTCCGGAGGCGTCATTTCTGGAAGCCCAGAGAAGCGGCATAAGGACATTGGCGATGCAAACGCATCGCAGCGGGTCGGAATAGGAAGACCAGCTGACAAGTCGGCCTAAAAAAAAGCCCAAGAACGCGATGAATAAAGGCCCACCCCAACCAAAGTTGTAATATGCCTCGGCGATGAAAGAATAGCCCAGCCCTCCGCCTGCCGCAAAAGTATCCGGGTCGATAACACTCATCATCCAGTTACCAGGTGATCCATACATGATTGCGGGGTGCGTCTCCCAAAACAGGTTCGGGACGACCGTGGTGAGAGCAAATGCGTAAGTGACGCCCCAATCAAAATCGCGCACTGCTGGTACTAATTCCAGCGTATAGGCCACAGTTACAAGCGAACCACCTGTTTCCGAGAGGCCTGCCGCAGCAGGCCGCTTGAGTTCCGACCAGGCGTCCTTCAGGTAATCCCAGGAAAGGCGGGTGTCGCCGCTCGTGTTGCGAGTTACTGCAACGAGAGGGAAAACGACTAACGACCCGACCAGTAAGCTCGAAATGATCAGCCCTCGCGAGATCGGTCGCACCAGACGGTCCCAGAGCCACGCATATACGGGCAACGAAATGGCGGCTACTGTTCTAGCGCCGATGAACAGGAAGACGGCACAATATAGGAGGACCACTACCGCCGAAAGCACTCGAGCTAAACTCTTATCCTTTCGGCTGCCGGCGAGCAGGAAGAGCGTAGAGGGGACCAGGAACGCACCAAAGAAGTCCCTGGCCCCGGCAAAGCTGGTCGCGCGCTGGTGTGCAAACATCGCGTAGAAATACCCTCCCGACATCGTTGCACTCAGTGCCTGCCGAGCGGAGAGAGCGGCCGGAATAACAGACACAATGAATAAGACCCACCCAAAAGCTGCAATGGGCCTTTTTGATTCAGAGTCATCCAAAGCCGGATGCATCCGATGGTTCCGGGATGTCGCCAACGAGATCAAGGCGCCGAAGTGCAGTAGAGCAAAACTCCACAAAACCAACAAAGCCGCCCGAAATGATATCTCTGGCGGAAAGAGTCCGAAAAGAAATCCGCCTGTGTTCAGATCCAGACATTCCAGCAATTGCTGACCCGCATGGAACATCGTCGCTGCCAAAACAAACAAAATGTACGGATCGAAAAGAGTCCCGGTCACCCACTTCCAGGACCAGAGCATCCATACGACCAATCCCAGTTGCACGAAGGAGATCGGTCGAATCAACTCTTCCGGATGTGTCTTTACGGTGGCGCTTAAACAAGTTATTACGAGCAGACCAACGGTTACGAGCAGGTGAATACTGATAGCATCACGCGCTCTGCCCCGTATGTCGCGGACGAGAGTCGATTTAGATTTAGAGACGGTGGTTTTCCAACGAAGAACACTGACGGATGCAGGCATGCTCGAGCCCTTTCCGATTGAATAGCCAAACCCTTAGTGTGGTTCAAGAAGGCTTTCCGGCCTAGTCCTGTCAGTACTGGGTCCTTGCCTTTTCGTTCTTCGCAGCGAGGTGCACTGGACGTAAGCCGAGTCCAGGGATCAAGATAGGAATGCATCGGATAGTTGCTGCCAATGTTTTTCATTTTTTTCATTGCATTCGAGTTTTTGTTTCACATGGGACGATGTGAGTTTCAGTATGTCTGACGAGAGGAACAACGGTTCAAATTACTCTTGGTCGAAACGCCGCGAGCTGATCAATGCCGCTTTCGAGAATCAGCGCGCTCTCGCGCCTCCGCTGAATGAGATCTCTAGCCCAGACATTCAGGCCGGGGTGGGGGCGCCGCAGAGATCGATTTGGATGATCTGGCGAGAGATTTTGCGCCGGTGGCGGCATGGGTTTCTGGTTTGTACGGCGCTGGGCCTGCTGGGTGGCCTTCTCGTCACGGCACTCAGAACCCCGATGTACCAGGGCCGCGCGTTGATGGAAATCGAAGACCTGAACGAAGATTTTCTCAACATGAAGCAAGTCACGCCCGTGCGCGAGAGCGGGCCGTGGGACTCGATTACGGATCTTCAAACTCAAGTCAAGACGCTGCAAAGCGGGCATCTGCTTGAGCACGCCCTAAGGCGCCTCGATGCGGACGTCCAGGATATCGACTCGTGGCACCCGCCGATATCAACCTGGTCGAAATTCTGGCACGTGCGATCACCCGAACGGGCGGCTGATCTATCCTCGCCCGAACTACTCGCGCGGCGCGTGAAGGCGCGAATCGTGCCTCAAACCAAGGACGTGGAAGTCTTGGTCGAGGCCTCAAATCCTCGCTTGGCGGCCGCTTTAGCAAATGCAATCTGCCAGGAATTTGTCCAGGAAAACGTTGAAGCGCGATGGAACCTGAGCCGCCAAACGGGAGAATGGCTGGACGAACTGCTGAAGGACATGCGGGCTAAGCTCGCGAGGTCGGAAGCGGCCCTGCAACGTTACGCCGAATCAGCCGGTTTGGTCTTCAACTCAGACCAGAAGAGCGTATCGAACGATAAGCTCCATCAGATTCAGGATGAGCTCACCAGAGCGCGTGCTGAACGCGAGGAGAAACAAGCGCGGTTCGAGCTCGCAGCAAAAAGTCCCGACGAGGCCCTGCCGGAAGTTTTGGATGACAAGAGCTTGGCCGATTATCAAGCGAAATTGACGGATCTGCGACGTCAGGCCGCCGAAATTTCGACGGCCTACACGCCCGAGTACAGCAAATTGAAGAAGCTGCAGGCCCAGATCGCTACGCTTGAGGACTCTATACGCCAACAAAGGCAGGATGTTCTTCAAAGAATCCAGAACGAATATTGGGCTGCCGCGCGCCGCGAGAGTTTGCTCGAAAACGACTACAACGCCCAGTCACGCTCTGTTTCTTTAGAAGCAGAGAAAGGCGTTCAGTACAACGTTTTGCAGCGCGAGGTCGAAGGCAATCGCCAAGCCTATGATGCAATGCTACAACGCGTCCAGGAGGCCACAATCGCAGCCGGAATGCGAGCAAGCAATGTTCGCATGGTCGATCCCGCATTGCCCTCGAAGGCGCCCTACCGGCCCAACGTGATCTTGAACTCCATCGTGGGCCTGTTCTCCGGAATGATTTTAGGCGGTGTCTACGTTCTGGTGCGTGACAGCACGGATTCTTCCTTTCGGCAGCCGGGTGACGGGACGCAGTATCTCAAAGTCGCTGAGTTGGGTTTTATTGTGCATGTGGATACGAAAAAAGGCAAAGCACTCGCTGCAAGTGCCAGGCCGTTGTTGGCCGGCTCAGGATGGCGCGGTGGCAGGCCGGTACTGGTTAGCGGTTTCGAAGATACTGAGGCGGCTATGGTTGCGGATTCGTTTCGCGGGATACTGACCTCGCTTCGATTCTCAACGGGCGCCGCAGACCGCCCCTGCATTCTTGCCGTTACGAGCCCGGGGCCACGAGAAGGCAAAACGACTGCGGTCGCCAATCTCGGAATGGCGCTTGCTGAAAGTAAGTCGCGAGTGCTCTTGATAGATGGGGACCTGCGGCGCGGCCAATTGAGTGCCTTGCTCGGCGCATCGGGCACGGGCGGATTGCTGAAACTGCTGCAAGCTGCTCCGGACACGAACCCGCTCAGCTACGTAGAAGCAACCGGCATTCCTGGGCTCTCAGTTCTAGGCGGCGACCGTACCACCATAGCCGCGTATCCGCTGCTTCAGTCCGGCCGGCTTCCTAGGATTCTGTCGCCATTGAAAGAAAACTTCGACATCATTCTGATCGATACCGCACCCGTGCTCACGGCGCCCGATACCCGCATTCTGGGGCGAAGCGCGGATGGAGTAATATTACTTGTGCGCGCTGGCAAAACCGACCGGCAAGCGGCACTTGCCGCCGCTCAGCGGCTGGTCGATGACGGCAGCCTACTGCTGGGGACTATATTCAATGACTGGGATCCTAAGGACAGTTTCGGATCTTATTATGGTTACTACGGAAAGACCTACTTCTCCGATAAAAGCGAGCGCGATCGCTCGCATTCGACAGGCGTGATACATTCAAACGAGTTGCCAACGTAAGAGGTTGCAGATTACGTCACACCGCGAGGGAGACAAGTCTTGGCATGATATAAATTAGCGATCGTGCCGCAGAATCTCGGGAACAATCGCCTCACGTAGCCTCTTGGGGGAGACGATCCGTTGGCCGTAATAGCGTATGTTCCGGTATGAGCTTCTCTCTCCGGCCGCGAACCAAATCGCGTAAACACCATCCGCAACTGCTGACTCGTCGATAGTGTTATATCGAATCGTTACGTTTTCCATCCTGCCTTCGGCAGCGATCGCAGCGCGGTACGGTGCGACGCTCTCATCCGAGTTATATCCGGCGTTTAAGATAATGTTGCGCTCAATTACAATATCAGATTGCAATGGATCCTGTTGACCTAGTTTGACCTGCCCGATTTTTATGCCTCGGACCGGAGCATTTTCGATGGTGTTATCCGCGATGATGACATTTTTGACCGATCCAAATGCCTGGGTTGAAATACCCCAGTTTGAGCGGGGATATTGAACGAAACGGGGATGACTTTCCGGTTGAAAGTTCACGTGATTTTTGCTGATGGTAATCCCGTCAAATGCACCGGTGACATCTTGCCCGTAGTAAGTTGCAATTCCAGCGGTAGATTGTGATGTCTGACGTTCGACATTGTTGATGGAGAGATCGTTGTCAGCGATCAGAACATTGTGAGAGACGTGCCCTGCCGTGGCCCAGATCAAAACACCGCGTTCAAGGCCGGTCCCGTGGTTTTTTCTGATGGCGGCGCTCTGGACGTCGGCTAAATTGGCTAGAATTTGGTAATTCTCGGTCACGTTGTCAGCGGCCTGTATGTCACCGTCGTGCATCTCGATGCAAGTCACAGCCTCGGCGTTTAGCGCAGCGCGGCAATTGTTTCCTAAAGCGATTCCCTTCGGACCCCTGAAATATATCGCTGAGTTGTCGAACGGCTGCTGCTCGGGACGCCGGTGAAAGATGAACGTGTTGTTTTCGAAGGTACCGCTCTCATGATCGGGGTTGGCGACAATGGTGTTCACGCCGGATGCTTGAAACGTACAATTACGAACCACGAGAATCCGGATGTTCCACGATAGAAACACGGCTTGGATGCTTGCCTGGTCTGAGTTGACGATCCGGGCGTCGTTCTCTTCCACGTTCTGATCGACAGTCAGCCCGTCCAGAACTATGTTGTCAAGCGGGAGTCTGGGATCGGATGCGCCTATGATGTATTGGTACTTGCCCGCGTTCGCCTTCACTTTTACAGTTCCGGGACCGCGGAGTGTAGTTATGGGCCCCAGTAAAATCTTGGCCTCTGCGGGGTTGAAGATATACGTGCCATTCGGGAAAACAAGTACGCCGCCGTGCTGCGATACGGCTCGCGAAGCTGCTGCGATCGCCTTCGTATCATCCGTCTTTCCATCGCCCTTCGCTCCAAAGCTGGTAACCGCAAAATCTGGTTCTTGACCATGTCCATTCGTGCGCGATGTTCCAGCGGAACCAAAGATCACGACAAAGACACAGACCAGCGCTGCTATGCGCGCACGCCGATTCACGATCTGCATAGCCTCAGTCTACAAAGTTGTGTGTTGCATTTCGTGAAGTTCCGCAGAGTAGTAGCTATACTACGCAGATGTTTTGAAACGTACGGTATGGAATGGGATACTAAGGCGGCTTCGCCGATTCGCTTTTTATTTTATGAACGTATTGGTTAACAATAGCGCGCGATTCCAGCTCACGCCAGATGGCCGGTTCTGGGCGCCGTCCGAAAATTTCGCTTACGTATATTGGACACGGTTCCTTGATGTATTCGATGAGGTTACTGTGCTTGCGCGGGCTTCATGCGCCGATGCACCGTTGGATGGCGCCAAGGCGGTTTCGGGTCCGGGCGTACGGTTGATGATGCTTCCCAATTACTGTGGGATTGGGCAGTTCGCCAGAGACTATCTTTCGATTCGAAGGATGGTGCACGATTGCGTGTCTCGCGCTGAGGCGGTTTATTTGTCCCTCCCTTGTGTCATCGGTGACTTAGTGCGTCAGTCATTGCCGCGCCATCGCCCATTTGGAGTGGGCGTGTGCGGGGATCCGTTTGATGCATTAGCACCGGGCTCCTTTTATCATCCGCTGCGGCCGCAATTACGGTGGTACTGTTCTCGGCAACTTAAACGCGCGTGCAGAACCGCATGCGCGTGTACATATGTCACTCGCGGCGCTTTGCAGCGCCGATATCCTTGCCAACCGGGAGCGTTTAGTACTTATTACTCGAGTATTCACCTTGTTTCTGATGCCATTATCGAGGGTCCTCTGAGTTCGGTTCGGCGCTCCGGACCGTTTCATCTCATAAACGTCGGAACGTTTGAAAATTGGTACAAGGGGCCTGATACGCTTTTGCAAGCCGTCGGGTCCTGCTGTAGGAGGGGTCTGGATCTCAAGTTGACTTTTGTCGGGGGCGGTCGTTATATTCCTCAGGCTGAAAAAATGGCTGAGATGCTTGGCATTGGTTCGCGCGTCCGGTTTCTGGGTCAGCTGCCCTTCAACGCTGCGGTGCGCGCCGAGCTTGACAAAGCCGATCTCTTTGTATTTCCATCGCGGCAAGAGGGTCTTCCCAAAGCCCTGGTAGAGGCCATGGCCCGAGGGTTGCCGTGTATCGCAAGCACGATTGGCGGTATTCCGGAGCTTCTCCCGCGCGAGGATATGGTGCCACCGGACAATCCCGAAGCTTTGGCCTCCCTAATCGCCGAGGTTCTCGCGAATCCCGAGCGCAGGCTGGCCATGTCGGCCCGAAACCTCGCGACGGTTCAGGAGTACCACTCAGATGTCCTTCGGAAACGACGGATCGAGTTCTATCAGGCGCTTCGCAGCCGGACCGAGGAATGGCTGAAAGGCAAATCCGTGGCTCGACTCCTTACAGCGGGCCGCGTTTGAACGGAGCGGCAAACTCGAGCCTTGTCTTGGAATGCTCCACTGGCGCGGATCGGCACATCATTTGATCAAAAAGAGCATATGAGAAAAGCTTTGATCACGGGAGGCGCTGGTTTCATCGGCAGCCACTTGATCGACCGGTTGCTAGCGAATGGCTGGGACGTTACCGCTTTGGACAATTTCGATCCATTCTACGATCGACGGACTAAGCTCTCGAACCTTAGAAAAAGCGATGGCAATCCGTTCTTTCATTTTTTTGAGCTGGATCTGCGTGACATCGATTCATTGCGCTCGGTCGACGGCGAATATGAGGTGATCGTTCACTTGGCTGCCAAAGCCGGCGTGCGGCCGTCGATACTCGATCCAGCAGCCTACCAGGAGGTCAATGTCCATGGCACACAAAACATGCTCGAACTTGCAAAACAATGGAATGTACGGCATTTCGTTTTCGCATCGAGCAGCAGCGTGTACGGAGTGAATCCTAACGTGCCATGGAGTGAGGCTGACCATGGCTTGCTACCGATCAGCCCTTACGCTAGTACAAAAGTAAGCGGGGAGCTGCTAGGGCACGTGTATTCGTATCTGTACGGGATCCGTTTTATAGGGCTGCGTTTCTTCACAGTTTTCGGACCACGCCAACGCCCTGATTTGGCGATCCACAAATTCGCGCGCTTACTACTTTCCGGCGCGCGCCTGCCAGTATTCGGCGATGGATCCACGAGTCGTGACTACACTTACATAGATGACATCCTTGACGGCGTGATTGCAGCTATGAATTACCGGGAATCCATATATGAGATTATCAATCTCGGCAATTGCCAAACAGTGAGCCTTCTCGAAATGATCGAGACCTTAGCCGCGGCGATCAATGTTACACCGGTGTTCGAATTATTGCCTGAGCAGCCCGGGGATGTGCCGACAACATGCGCCGACATCTCTAAAGCCGCAAAGTTGCTGGGATATCACCCGAAAGCTTCATTTAAGAAAGGCATTGAGCGGTTCGTTTCCTGGCTACAGCAAACAGACTACGAACAAGATTTAGAGGTCCGCCAGACACATAGTCATCGCCTCGCTCAGTAGCAATAAGAGAGGCGCTGAACAGTGATCCCGCCTGGACGGCAGAACCGCTCGATGCCATTACCCTATTGGCTAATTGTCGATGATAAGTAATTCGTGTACGCGCTATCGATCTGATTGCCGTACACTGACACAGAGGTGTAACTTCCGCTCGAATCCGAGTACAATCCGTATCGACCTGTGAATGGCGTCCATTCGTTCTTGATGATATTGTCCCTCACGGTGACGTTGTCTAATCTGCCCTGAAGAGCAATCCCGGCCAAACTGTAGGTCTTATCGATGTTGGTGCCGGGACTTATGAGTGTGTTGTTCTCCACCACTACATTCGAAACAGTGTTTGACCGGAAGTTATTGCCAATCGTAATGCCCCGGATCGGTGCGTTCGTAATGGTATTCCCCGAAATCGTCACATAGTCGACGCTGCCCGCCGGCATTATGCCGATTGCATAGGTACCCGAGGCGGCGACGTTTTCGCGAACCTCCCGCTGGAATGAGATGTTGTTATCGGTGATGGTGATGTTGCTAAAGCTGGGGACGGGTGTGCACGAAGAGCACCACCAGAGGGCAATTGCCCACGCCGCGTTTGACTGCCGGTCCAGATTGTTTACCGAAATCGTGTTATTACTTATAGTGATGCCCTCCGCGATCGTCGATCCATAGATATAAATCGCCTGGTTCGCTCGAGTAATCGTGTTACCGGTAAACGTCAAAGAATAAGTATCAAATGGCAGGACCGCTACACGATAGCTGTCGAACCTGTTCCCGGATATCGTACAGTTCTGAGTGTTGTGGACCTCGATGGCTGTATTTGCAGAGGTGTTTGTACCTTCAAAAGTGTTGCCGGTGATTGAGCAGGTGGAATGGCTTGCTGCAAGATAGATAGCACTGTTGTCGTACCAAGGATTTTGGGTCCGATTTTGGAATGTAATCCTGCTGTTCTTCATCGTGAGCTTATCGGTGACCTTGACCGCCCATGTGCCTGAAGAGTCGAAGGTGACGCCGCTTAGCGTCAAATTGGTAAACGCGAACCCTAAGACAATAACTTGTGGCTCGCTTGCGGCTGTAACCGTAGACGGATTGTTAAGCACATTCTCATCCACTGTGATGTTCTCGATCGTTACGTTGGAAATGGTTTCCCAAACGGGATTGGGACCCATTACGTACTGAAAATTACCGATATTCGGCTCCACTTTGATGACCCCGGGACCCTCGACCGTCATGTTGCTCCCAAGGACTACGTGACCCCTGGCCGGATTGATCATGTATGTTCCCGCGGGAAAATACAACAGCCCTCCGCCTTTCGCGACTGCCGTCGACGCATTCTGAATAGCGGCCGTGTCGTCAGTGACTCCGTCCCCTTTTGCGCCGTAGCTCAGCACATTCACGTTGATGCTGGCGTATAACATCGGCGCCAACAAGAACAGTGACGCCATCTTCAATGCTTTCATCTATTTACAATCTCCTTCTAATGAGTTCTAGCCCGCTGCTAAGACGCAAGTGTTCTCGGTGCTCCGTCTATTCTCGTTGAGGGGAGGATAGACGCGAATACCAATATACTTTTTTCGAATACTAGCAGACTAGCATCAATAGAGCTTATAAGTCCAGCGGTTTCTCATGAGAACATTAGCCGAAGAGAAAATACCGCTCGAGAACCTTCACGAACATCAACATGGGTTGTGAGCTTATCGGAAAAAAAATCGCTTTCAGGAAAAACGAAATTGTTGCGGCCGCTGCTCCTAACCCTGACTAAGCTCGGCAACCTGGGAATTGCGAGTAAAGGGGACGCAGGAAGAGGGACCGACTTTCGTGCTCTCCACCTCGCGGCCGAGGCGACAATGTGTCCGCTCCCCTGAACCAGGTGGCCTATCGCCTTTCTAAATCGTTTTCATCCCCCGTTGCGGCGACCCCGCCGGGCTCGATCGCGCGGGATATGGTCTCAGTACGTCCATTACCTTAAGTCCTTTTCGGCCATGACTTAGCGGCGCCGTGCGCCTTGACTGAGCACGACAACTGTGCCACAGTGTTTTAGTCGGCGGCCTTCTCAGTGGAACAGGTTGCCCGCCCAAATGGGAGTCACATAGCGGGAGCTGCATTCTGAGGTGGCGTCTCAAGTGTACGACCTCGAAGAAGCATGATTGGCTGAGGTCCGAGTCTACGTTTCTTGATTTCCCGATGTATGTTTATTCGGGCGATTCATGTCCGCATCGGTGCGGGATTTGCGCTGGTTAAAGCTTTTCGATGAACGGCAGGGGACAGAGACTTGACTGGCTGGAGATGGCCGAGCCACAACTGCCAATAGATGTCTTAGTCGGGCACATAAACAACGTTTATCACTCTTTCGACGCGTCGAGCTACGACGGGATGCATCCTGAGATCCATCTCGCTCTGCCGGGAATTTGGAACGAAATGCTCGCGCAACTCTCCACTACTCGTTCATGGCGGATTTTGGACTACGGCTGCGGAACAGGATTCGAGGCCAAGATCGCGCTGGAACTTCTAAATGGACGTGTAGAAAAGATTGTCTGTTACGACCCGGCACCCGAAATGCTGGACGGCTGCAGAAAGAGATTAAAGCCGAATTCCGCAATTCTTTTTTCTTCAAATTTGGCGGACATTCCATTGCATGGCAATTACGATCTTCTGATCACGAATTCCGTGCTTCATCACCTGCCGAGTGTCGACTCCGTGCTCGCATTCCTCCGACCCGTGTTAAGTAGCGACGCTATGTGGCTGGCCGGACATGAGCCGTCCGCCCGCTTCTACCGAAATCCACAGTGCTTGAGGCTGCTCGCCCAGTATAGGCGGCAACGACGATGGCGGCGCTTCCTCGACCCGAATTCTTATGCCCAAAAGTGGCGGGAGGCGAGCGGGAGAGATCCTTTGGGTAACACGGCCCGCGTTGCATTCACCAAGGGCTGGTTTGGAAAGATGCCCAGCAAATTGGTGATTAGCCGTCTCGTGGATTTTCATGTAGCGCATGATGTTGAGGAAGCACAGGGCGGGCGCGGTTTCGATCTCGAGATAATGCAGAATTCCTTCCAAAATACTTGGCAATTGAATTGGGTAAAGACCTATTCGTTTTTGGGTCCGTTCAAGGAAGTTTCGGCACCTGCGAATTGGCAGCGCAAGTGTCGAACTCTGGCCGAACAGTACCCGCTTGACGGAGCCAGTTTCTCTTGCGTGTGGAAACGAGTGTCTAAGTAGCAGGAACCATGCGCCTCGTCCCTTCGTGGGTTAGGCAGCATTTGATCCTGGTCGCAAATCCGATGTGCTTTGTACAGTCAAACCAAGTGCCACGGTTCACGGCCATTTTGATTGCTCTGATATTTTTACGGACCGCGTGGGCTCAAACCACGCCGAAGCCGGTGCATGGTGTTTCCGATGCTCCTCTCGCCTCGGAGTACGTGCTGGGGCCGGAAGATCGGATCGTGATTCGGGCTCTCGATATCGACGAATTCGATGGTAAACCTACTCAAATCGACGTGCATGGATTTGTGGACGTGCCCTTGCTGGGACACGTGAGAGCCGCCGGTCTTACGGCACAGGAACTGCAGAGCCAAGTAACAGAGCAACTGTCCAAGTATGTGCGTGCTCCGGTTGTTACGGTGACCGTCGAGGACTTCGTAAGTCAACCCGTCTCCGTGGTTGGTGCGGTAGCTCAGCCCGGAATCTATCATTTGAATGGACAAAACACCTTGATCGAGGTGCTCTCGCAGGCCAGAGGCCTGAGCCAAGACGCTGGCGACAGCATTAATATCACGCGTAAAAAGAGCTGGGGAAGGATACCCCTTCCTAGCTGCCGACACGATCTTACTGGCGACTTCTATACCGCATCTATTGATACCAAGCGGCTCTTCGAAGCTCGCGATCCCAGTGCGAACATCGAGATCAAACCAGATGACGTCGTAGCGGTTCCCAAAGCCGAGATGGTCTATGTCGTCGGAGCGGTCAATAAAGCAGGCGCATTCGTGCTGTCACAGCGTCAGAGCATTTCAGTGCTGCAGGCCCTTTCGATGGCCGAAGGTTTAGACAAAACCGCTGCTGGGGGCCGCGCGAAGATTATCCGTCATCTAGAAAAGGATCAGCGGGTCGAAATCCCGGCCGATCTGAACAAGATCCTGTCAGGGAAGGCATCAGATTCTCTGTTAATGGCCAATGACATCCTTTTCGTTCCAAACAGCGGTCCGAAAAGTGCGAGTTTACGAGCGATAGAAGCCGCCATACAGGTTGGCACGGGCGTTGTCATTTATCGAAGATAGTACGCCACCGCTGCGGTTCAATTAAGAAAATCGTCTTCTGAGTCGCGTCGATTGGTGGCGCCCAACGGGGCATCCACCTGAATGGCGCCATGTAGGCTCGAGCGCCGGAACTCCGTGATAACCCACAAAGCTCTCTCGATTAGACAGTCATTCGCTTGGACCCTCGCGGCGAATGTGATCTCGACAGGTTGCCAGGGAGCGATCATTGTTCTTCTAGCGAAAATATCGAAGCCTGAGATTGTCGGCCAATTTGCTTTGGCCATGGCAATAGCCATGCCAATTACCTTCCTGGCCGACTTTCGCTTACGCGTCCTTTTTGTCACTGATGCAAGTCAAAAATATGACTTTCGCAAGATGCTTGGGCTGCGGTACCTGCTCAGCACCGCATCTCTTGTTATAACTTTGGCCGTCTGCGCCGTTGGGCGATATGATCTTTCGACCACTCTCATCATCATTGCGGTAGGCGTTTCAAGGATCATCGATTCGCTCAGCGAGAACTATTATGGCCAGTTTCAGCGCGATGAGCGGCTGGATGTGGTCGCAATCTCTCAGGCTGTACGGGGTGTTCTTTCGATGGTGGCGCTGACCGTCATGGTATATGCGACGGGAAGCCTGGTTTTGGGGACGACTGGGCTGGTGCTCGGGAGAGGTCTGGTGTTTTTGTTCTATGACGCGCGATATTATGCGGCTCTGGCGCGAATCAATCCCGTTCCCGAGAATGCTCCTCGAAGGTTTCGTATCCTCGACTCAATCCGGGACTCAATCCGGCCGGTGTGGGATTTTCAGAAACAACGCGAGATGTTCTGGATCGCGCTGCCTCTGGCCATCATTATGGTATTGGTTTCCGTCAATGGTTACGTACCAAGATACGTTTTAGAGGCGTTCCTAGGCCGGCATGATTTGGGAATATATTCCGCGATCAGCTATATTCCTTCAGCTCTCGCAACGATAGTCATCGCACTCGGTTACGCGGCATTCGCAAGGTTATCTAAGTTATTCGCGAATGGTGACCTGCGCGGTTTTACGGTGCTGCTGCTCAAAATAGCGGCTTTCTACGCAGTGTTGGGCGCGCTCGGGGTGCTATTTAGCGCCGTGGCTGGCCGGCAGTTGCTCTCGATTGTTTATCGGGCGGAATACGGCCAATACGTATACATCTTGCGATGGTTGATGGTTGTCGCCGCCGTGCAGTCGCTGACGACTTCTATGTGTGGCGGTTTGACCGCCGCAGCGGAGTTTCGCGTTCAAGTTCCGCTGATCGCTGGCGTAACGGCGACGTCATTGCTCGGCTGTTGGATCTTAGTGCCCCGCATGGGACTGATAGGTGCAGCCATTGCGACGCTAATATCGAGCCTCACGTTATTAATCGCAAGTGCATGGCTCATGTTGAGAACAATCAACCGGCGGAGGCGCGAAGTCTCAACAATTAGGCTCCCCAAACTTCAAGGGGCGGAGGTTTGCAACTAAGCGTGCTGATCCAGGCTGAATGCGAGAATCCGAAAGATCTTCGCTTTGCAAAGGATTGGCTTGCTGATTTTTTCCCTGACCACCGCTTCGTCTACTTCAATGTTAGCGGCACTGCCCTATTCTATGAAGCGATGAAGAGCACTGACCGGAACTCAATAGTGCTTCCGGCATATATGTGCCCAGACTTTTCAGCAGCGGCGACACGCTGCGGCATGCATCTTGCGCATATCGATGCAGATCCGGCAACGCAATTGCCAAATGCTGCCAATCTGCAGCGATATCTTGAAGGACAAGTTCCCTCAGAAACGATCCTGGTGATCGATCACTCGTTTGGATACCCCTTTCCGGCGCTGGATGACATACGATCCAAGTTTCCCGGATTATTGATCGTAGAAGACTGTGCGCGGGCATTAGGTGTTCGCATCAACGGGAGCTTTCCTGGAAAATATTCGGATTGGGTCCTGCTGTCTATGTATAAAACTACGCCTGGCTCACATAACGGCGGCATACTGCTTACCCGGGCGCCCGTGCCGTTGCCCAGCGTTGCACCTGTTCCCGCAACTATACGGGAGCGGATGGCAAACATGGAGGCGATCCGATCGATGTATCACTTTTTCCTGCGTGCAAGCCGAGGCGTGGAACTGCCACATGATGATCTTGCATCACCCGAATGGATGCCCCGTTACGGACTGCCGAGCACCGTCTGTGGAAGCCGCTTTGCGGCGCAATTGGCGGCCTTCGAGAAGCAGTATGCGGACCGGACTTCTACGGCCGAAGAGCTTACAGAAAAGCTTTCACGCATCGAAGGAATTGAAGTGCTAAGAACTGCTCAGGGTTGCAGGTCGGCGGGTCACTACGTATCTGTCCGAACGCCGAGTCGTCTCGTACGGAACCGCACTATCTTGGGTTTGCGAAAAAAAGGTTTATTCGTCATGCCTACTTGGCACATTATTCCGCCGCATTACCGCGCCTTATCGCATACTTTTCCGTTTGGCAGCCGTGCGAGCGAGGACCTCGCTGAACGCATGCTGCAGATTCCCGTAACCCGTCTTGGCAGGAGGAGGTGTCAGCGCCTTGCGCGCGAGATTCCGCAATTCGTGTCCACGAATACCTCGACCGCTGGTTAGCTTGCACATGCATCGGGCAACACCAACCGAAGTAAACGAAGTGGCCGCAACATGCCCGGCCAATGGCACGCAGAATGCCTGTAAGGTTCTGCATGTCGTGGGCGCGATGAATCGCGGTGGGGTTGAGACCTGGATTATGCGCGTGTTTCGCGATATTAATCGCAGCCGTTTCCAGTTCCACTTCCTCGTGCATAGTACGAAAGAGGCCGCTTACGACGTTGAGATAGGAAAACTCGGAGGCCAGATTTATAGTTGCCCATCGCCACGAAATCTATTTACTTACGGGCGCCGGTTTAAGGCCATTCTTGACGCACATGGGCCTTTCGATGTGATTCACAGCCATGTGTATCTGTACAGCGGGGTGGTTCTAAAGATCGCGGCTGAAGCAGGTGTTCCCGTTCGTATTGCCCACGTTCACACAAATCCGAGACATTCAATCGTGAATGTTCCTCGCCGCATATATCGGCGGATAATGACAACAATGATCGGCCGTTATGCCACGCAAATAATTGCAGTTTCCGGTGCGTGTGCGTTGCAGCTAGAACGTAGCACCGGCAAACCAGTACAGCTTGTTTATTGCGGGCTGGACTTTGCCGCGTTTTCAAATGCAGCTCGCGCCAGCGTGCGTATGCAGCTTTGTATTCCTGCCAATCGGCGGGTGATTGGACACGTTGGGCGCTTCACACGTGTGAAGAATCATAAATTTCTTCTGAAGGTGTTTGAATGCCTTGTGGCGCATGGGCTCGACGCGCACTTACTGCTTGTAGGAGATGGCCCGCTACGAAGCGAAATGGAAGGCCGAGTTCAGTCGAAAGGCTTAGCCGATCATGTAAGCTTCACCGGGCTTCAAAGCGATATTGTGCCATTTCTGTTGGCGATGGAGGTATTCGTCTTCCCGTCTTTGTATGAAGGGCTTCCAGTTGCTGTTTTAGAAGCACAAGCGGCGGGCGTGCCGGCCATTGTCTCAGCGGGATTGACGGAAGAGATGGACGTAGTTCCTGGGGCTGTTGAGCGAATCCCGCTGCGCGCGGGCGCCGAAAATTGGGCTGCGGCCGTGCAACGGCGCCTGAGTGCGCCACGGCATCGCGACGGGGTCGCCGCACTGCAGTCAAGTAAATTTGCCCTGCAGACGTCCATAGATGCACTGACGCGGATCTACGCCGGGGCGCTGGAGTCCCCGCCCGAAACTACATCCGGCCCAAGGGCTCTAGCTGCCGACGCTTGACGATGATCACTTCCGCTAGATCGTCAGTCCGTATTCTTGATCTTTATTTCGATGAGCCCCTGCCGAAATGCGTAGACGCGGACCTCGTCCGGTTCAATCAATTTTCCCGCGTTCCCGAAGCAGTTCCTTACATGACCGTGCACACCATGTTGTTGGATCTGTCACGCACGCCCGACGAAATTTTTAGTAAATTTGCGAGTCACACTCGTTACAAGATCCGGCGGGCGGAGAAAGACAATATCACTCACACTTTCTGTGACGGTAAGGATCCGAGACAACTTCAGAAGTTCGCCGACTTTTACGACCGGCACGCCAAGCTAAAACACCTGGGAAGGGTAAGCCGGAAGAGATTGGCGATTTTAGCCGAACAAAATGCGCTTTATTTGTCATTTGTGGCGGATGAAGCCGGAGTGCTACTTGTTGCGAACAGCTTTTTCAGAACTCCGTCGCGCGTCCGCGGCCTGCATCTCGCCGTCGGTTTCCGCGAGTGTTCTGATCCATCCCGGCGCGCCTTGATCGGCCGTGCGAACCGTTATGCCCGATGGCGCGACATCCTTCGATTTCATAAAGATGGCGTCAAGGTATTGGATTTCGGCGGTTGGTATGCGGGAAAAACTGACCAGGAGCAATTGCGCGTGAACACTTTTAAGGAAGAGTTTGCTGGTACGGTCGTTCGAGAGTCCTCCTGGCAAAAAGGGCTTACCTGGAAAGGACGAATCGTCCTGGCTCTCATGCGACGCGAAAGTATGCTGCGCGCGCGGTCCATTAGTGCAGTGAATCCTCTCGAACGGGCCGGTTAACCTTGACGCCCAAATATCTCATTCGTTTTGATGACGTCTGCCCAACCATGAACTGGGACGTCTGGGATCAAATCGAGTCTATATTGCTCGAGCGAGGGATTCGACCGATTTTAGCCGTGGTCCCTGACAACCGCGATGAAAACCTCAACATCTGCCCTCCACGTAAGGACTTCTGGAATCGCATAAGACAATGGCAAGCACAAGGGTGGACGATTGCGATGCATGGATGGCAGCATGAGTTCGTAACGAGAGATAGCGGAATGCTCAGGGTTAACAAATACAGTGAGTTTGCCGGTTTGCCGGCCGCCGAGCAAGAACGTAAGCTCCTCTGTGGTCGAAATATATTTATACGCGAAGGACTCGATGACAGTGTTTTCGTCGCACCGGCACACTCGTTCGATGCTGTAACCGTTCGGCTCTTAAGGAAATTGGGATTTCGTTACATCTCCGACGGTTTTTCTCTCTTACCTCACATAGATAACCTGGGAATGCTGTGGATCCCTCAGCAGTTATGGGCCTTCCGGCGGCGGCCTTTTGGAGTTTGGACGATTTGCTTTCATATCAACAGGTGGACGTCCACGGACATTTCAAGGTTCAGAGGCGACGTATTCCGGTATCGGGATGTAATCTCGGATTTTCAGATAATCGTGGATCAATACGGCCAGAGGGTCAACAGCGTGTTTGATTCGGCAGCCGCACGGGTCTATCGTTGCGCCTGTTGCTTGAAATCAGCCGTGTAGCAGTTCGTTGCCTCTTAGTGTCTCGACAAGGCATTCGATTTACTCGCGAGTAAGCGGCACAGGCACAGAATGGTTTACATGCGAACGGCTTCTAGATATCCGGTTATGATCCAGAATTCACGCTGGACGTGCAACGGCGCGCTAGGCGTGCAGTAAGTTATGAAGTTACTATCTGCTGTAGTAAGCTCACAGCGGGCGCTTTCAGATGCTTTCGATGCGTGCTTGCCAGAGCACTTCCGTGTCGATGGGCACAAACACTATCGTGCAGAATTCGCGCCTCGGTATCTTCGGAAGGGGATAGAGATTTGGGATATCGGAGGCGGGAATTGTCCCTTAGTGGATCTTGAGACGAAAAATAACCTCAATATCCACTATGTCGGGTTAGATATCAACCAGCAACAACTCGCGGGTGCGCCGGCAGGAATCTATGACGAGATGTTTGTGGCCGATATTGGCCGGTTTACAGGGCGCGGCAGTGCGGACTTGATTATCTGCCAGGCAGTGCTAGAGCATGTAGCTGATACGTTTGGCGCCCTAGCGAGCTTCCATACCATCCTGAAACCAGGGGGCATCGCTGTGATCTTCGTTCCAGCAAGAACTTCGGCAGTCGCTGCCCTTAACAGGTTGATACCGGAGAAGCTCAAGCGCAAACTACTCGCGACGTTTTGGCCAGAGGGAGAAGGAAAACAAGGCTATCGCGCGTACTATGACCGGTGCACTGCGCCTGCGTTTCATAGGATGGCGGCCCATTATGGATTCGATCTGGTCGAGGAGCATTTATTTCACCAATCGGCCTATTTTCGAATTTTTTTCCCTGCCCACCTTGTCTGGCGTATGTGGGTTTTGTTGGCCTTCGCTGTGAATCGAGCCTTTTGGGCCGAGACATTCTCTATGGCGCTGCGGAAGCCGGCGGACCTCTCAACTGGACCGGAACTTGAGACCCGGGGGCCGCGATGCATCGCAGACCTATCCGTGTCGTAATTATGACGACGGCCCCGGAGGCGCTTGCATGTTTCCTGAGTGCCCACGTGCGGACGCTGGTTGCGGGAGGGTATGAGGTGCACACTATCAGCTCTCCAGGAATTTGTGATTTAGGTTGGGAGTTCCCGGGCGGAAACACTCATCATGAGTTACCGATGCGGCGGAACCTCGCGCCAATTGCGGATTTCCGTTCTCTTTTCTTGTTGTTACGGTTATTGCGCCGAATTCGACCCGATATCGTTCAGACGCACACTCCCAAAGCGGGTCTCCTTGGCATGGTCGCCGCTTGGGTTGGTCGGGTGCCGGTTCGAATTTACACCGTGAATGGGTTACCTATTCGAGTACAGCGAGCCTTCGGAGCATTGGTGCTCGGAATAACCGAGCGAATCGCCTGCGGATTGGCAACGCAAGTGGTATGTGTAAGCCGATCGGCACGGCGGTTTATTATTGCAATGCGTTTTTGCTCCGGAAAAAAGTGCCGCGTGTTAGGAGATGGCGGAAGCCATGGTGTCGACACCGGTCGATTCACACCCCGATCACAGGGATCTTACGAACGCACGAGTGCACGTCGCCGGCTAAGCATCCCGGATGACGCGTTGGTTTTGGGCTACGTTGGCCGGGTCGTTCCGGCAAAGGGCATCCATGAGTTAGCGCTTGCTTGGCGAATGCTTCGCGACCGGCATGCGAACTTGAGATTGCTTTTGTGCGGATATTGTGAGCGTGATCATCCACTGAATCCTTCTGTTCTAGAGGAGTTACGAAACGATGCCCGGGTTCACTTCACGCCTGACCGCATCATAGACATGCCGCCGATATATGGCGCGATCGATATCGCGGTTTTGCCAACCTATTGTGAAGGGCTACCGAATTTTGCTCTCGAGGCGAGCGCAATGGAAGTGCCGATGGTGGCCAGCCGCGTACCAGGCTGTGTGGATGCCATCCGCGATGGCTCGACGGGTATGCTCGTTCCGCCCAAGGATCCGGCTGCACTCGCGGAGGCGATTGACTACCTGATCGAGAACCCGCAATGCCGCGAACGTATGGGCAAGGCGGCAAGACGATACGTTCAACGGCGGTTCTCGGAAGGTCGAATTACGCAATTGCTGCTGGATCAATACGAGCAGCTATCTACTTGGATCCGGAATGCCGGGTTTCGGTTGGGGCCGGCAGCATCGCCACCAGTAGGTGGCAGAGTCGCTTCCGGAAGGGAGTAAAATCCCCAGTTTTCGCAAGCACCTAATTAAGTTATTGTTCGTTATTCAGGAGATCGCATGGCGAGCATTGTTGCTGCTTCTTTTTTGGCGGTAGAAGGCGGGCCGGCAGTTCGAACAAAGTCTTTCCAGCCGTGGCCTTCATTTACTGACCTCGAGGTAGATACGGCGGCGAACGTGCTGAGGTCCGGCAAAGTCAATTATTGGACCGGCGACCAGGGACGGCTATTTGAGCAGGAGTACGCGCAATTTATCGCCACTAAACATGCGCTTGCGGTAATGAATGGAACGGTCGCACTGGAATTGGCGCTTCACGCGCTGAACATAGGTCCTGGGGACGAGGTGATCGTCACCCCCCGGAGCTTTATCGCCTCCGCAAGTTGCGTGGTAATGCGCGGAGCAGTCCCGGTCTTTGCTGATGTCGATATTGACAGCCAGAACATCTCGGCAGAAACGATTGAGCGCGCCATTACACCGCGAACGAAGGCGATCATTGCAGTGCATCTGGCGGGCTGGCCATGCGAGATGGATGGTATTCTGCGTCTCGCGAAAGATCATGGCATCAAAGTGATCGAAGACTGTGCCCAGGCGCACGGCGCGACTTACAAAGACCGGCAAGTGGGATCATTCGGCGACATTAATGCCTTCTCCTTCTGCCAGGACAAGATCATCAGCACCGGAGGCGAAGGTGGGCTGGTAACGACCAACGATAGCGAGCTGTGGGAAAAGGCGTGGAGTTACAAAGATCATGGAAAGAGCTTCGCGTCCGTCTACCACAAGCAGCATCCTCCGGGATATCGCTTTCTGCACGATAGCTTTGGCACGAATTGGCGGTTGACCGAAATGCAATCGGCATTGGGACGGGTACTACTCAAAAAGCTGCCCGAACACCTGGCGCGACGCCGCAGGAATGCGTGCGCTCTGAACGAGTACTTCTCGCAAATTCCGGCTCTGCGCGTGCCGCTGCCGCCGGTACATGTCCAGCACGCCTATTACAAATACTATGTCTTCTTACGCCCCGAGCGGCTGAAGCGCGGATGGCATTTGCATCGCATCCAGCAAGCCATTATTTCGGAGGGTATCCCATGCTTTGCTGGATATCGCGAGATGTATCTGGAAAAGGCTTTCCCGCCAGAGTGGAAGCCGAAAAGCCCTTTACAGAATGCTACGAAGTTAGCTGAAACCGGGTTGGTCTTGCTCGTACATCCCACGCTTACAGAGGATGACATGCTCGATACCTGCCAGGCAGTTGAGAAAGTAATGGGCGCTGCTTCGAGTGTCTGAGCCCGTCAGGCACACGTTCTGAAAAAATTTACAATCCAATGCTTTCATCGCATCTGACGATGTTTTGTGTTGAAGTATGACCGGGTTATTGCATGCACTGGAGTGAACCGATGCGAAAGCTTCAATTCCGAATAGAAATTCTTGTCCGAGTTCTTGCCGATCTTGCGATCTTAAACGGCTCGTTGCTTGCTGCTTTGGCTCCGGAGCTTGTCTTCCGGCATCTTAGGGCACGACCCTTGTTTGATCTCTGGTGGCCCGATGCCTGGTTCCTGAGTATCACCGGCCCATTGATATTTTATGTATTCGGGTTTTACACCAAAGGCCGGTCGTATTCGGGCAAATACAAAGCCGTCATCATCATACAGGCGGCTACAGTGGTGTTTGGTATTTTGGCGGCCGTGTTATATTTCTTCCGGTTCCAGCCATCATTTCCACGCTCGGCAATGGCGCTCGGCTGGGGCTTAACCTGTGGGCTTCTGTTGACCGCCCGGCTGTGGGCCAAGTTGTGGAAGCTGGTCATCATCAAGGAAGACCCGTCGTACGTTTCGGTCGCAACCAGGCCGCCGAGCGTGCTACTCATCGGAGGAGCCGGATACATCGGTTCGGCCGTTCTTCCGAAGTTACTTGCGGAAGGGCGTCGAGTTCGGGTGCTCGATTGTTTCCTGTTCGGCAAGGATCCTATTGTCCCCTATCTCAAGCATCCGAGCCTCGAAATTCACCAGGGTGACTTTCGTCACGTTGATACTGTGGTCGCCGCGATGCGGGACATGGACTCGGTGATTCATCTTGGAGGGCTGGTGGGAGATCCTGCCTGCGCAATCGATGAAGAGCTTACGATCCAAATCAATCTAATAGCAACGCGTACGATTGCGGAGGTGGCGAAAGGTGATGGCATAACGCGGTTTGTGTTTGCAAGCAGCTGTTCTGTATACGGGGCAAGCGATCAGCTGTTGAATGAAAAATCGGTTCTAAATCCGGTATCTCTTTACGCCAGAAGTAAGATCGCCTCCGAAAACGTTTTGTTGAGCATGCGGGACGACAGCTTCGAGCCCGTTATTCTCCGGTTCGGCACGATCTACGGTCTTTCTGGAAGAACGAGGTTTGATTTGGTCGTGAATTTGCTCGCTGCCAAAGCGGTGCTGGAGGGCGTTATCACTGTGCAGGGAAAGGATCAGTGGCGTCCCTTTCTGCACGTCCAGGATGCCGCATCGGCGGTCGTGATGGCGCTGGGCGCCCGATCGGAGTCGGTTGCGTCCCTCATCTACAACGTCGGATCCGACGAGCAAAACCGTACGTTAGGTCAGATTGGGGAACTGATCCGCAGCATGGTTCCTGGATCTGTAGTCCGGTACAGCGAAGAAAATGTCGACCGCAGAAACTACCGGGTAGAGTTCCAAAAGATTCGAGAGGAGCTCGGTTTCACACCGGCCTGGACCGTGCAATCCGGAATTCAACAGGTGTTAGATGCCATTATGAGCGGCAAGGTAACTAATTACCAGGATCCGAAATACAGTAATGTGAAGGTCCTCAGCGCCCCCGTCACCCGGGAAAGCTTGCAGGTCGCAGAGGATTGGGTAGCCAAGGTTCTTGAGTGTTCCATGTCCGGGGCCTCGAAATTTGAGACGGACCGAAGGCCTCGGACACCGGCTTTGGGCCGCGGCCACGTTGCCTAATCAAAAGGAAGCACAGATATGTATCCGATTTTCAAACGATTGCTCGATATTGCCGGAGCAATTATCCTGCTTGTGCTGACTGCACCACTAATCGGATTAGTAGCATTGGCAGTACGCGTTTATATCGGCCGTCCGGTTTTATTCAAACAAATGCGACCGGGCCGGTATGAGCGCTTGTTCACCTGTCTGAAATTTAGAACCATGACAAACGCCTGCGATGAGGGCGGGCGACTGCTGGAAGATGAAGAGCGGACGACCAAGCTGGGCCGCTTTCTGCGGCGGACGAGTTTGGACGAATTGCCACAGCTATGGAATATTCTCAAAGGTGAGGCGAGCTTTATCGGCCCAAGACCTCTGCTTGTTCGGTATTTACCGTATTACACGCAGGAGGAGCGGCGGCGCCATTCGGTGCGTCCGGGGCTCACCGGATGGGCTCAGATTCATGGACGAAACGACTTGCCATTTGAAAAGCGGCTGGAACTGGACGTGTGGTACATTGACCACTTTTCATTGTGGCTTGATCTTAGAATCCTCATACAGACCTGCTGGATGGTGGCGATGCAAAGAGGCGTGGGAGCTGATGCGGCTGCTCTCGATGACTTGAGAGCAGCGAAAGCGGCTGCGCGAAGCATCGCGATGTCCAGATAACAGAGTCGCTGTCGTTCGGGCAGGAGCGATATGGAACCGAGGTTCAGTTCTACTTACCCGTTATCCCTTACACCGGACTCGAATGGTGGAGATTCGAACGCTGGAATGGTTGTAGGTGGACGCCCTGAGATGCACGACGGAGCAGCCGAGTCGTCTAATTCAGCCGCTATGCCCAATGTAGTTGTGTTCGGCTGTTCAGGGCACGCGCGAGTGGTCATCGATATTTTGGAGACCGAGAGGCGCTGTCGCATTGTCGGATTGGTAGACAGCTATAAGCCAGTTGAAACACGCCTGCTGGATTATCAGATACTCGGAACCGAAGCAGATGTCGCAGAGTTGATTCATGCGCATGTGTGCGACGCGCTGGTTGTCGCAGTCGGCGATAACTGGATTCGCGGGCAGATCGTAAACCAGCTGAAAGAATCAGTGCCAGGCCTACGGTTTATAAGCGCCATCCACCCCTCGGCCCAGATTTCGAAGAACGCGCTCATCGGTGCTGGAACTGTCATTATGCCGGGTGTAGTCGTAAACGCCGGGTCTCGAATCGGGGAAAGCTGCATTCTAAATACCTGTTCCTCACTCGATCACGATTGCACTATGGCGGATTTCGCGAGTCTCGCTCCACGCGCAGTGACGGGTGGCAATGTATCCATTGGCGCGTACACTGCGGTAGCGATTGGCGCGACTGTGTCGCACGGAACCCAAATTGGTGACCACACGGTGGTGGGAGCGGGTGCGCTGGTTGTTAGCGATATCCCTGCTGGAGTAGTTGCCTATGGTGTACCTGCGAGAGTCATACGTACGCGTAACCCGGATGACCCGTACTTAGGAGAACGGTCGTACGAACGACTAAAATCGGGCCCGGCAGGGAAGTATGTCAGGGTTTCAGGACGGCAGATGCCAGTAAGATTGATTCCTGCCGACAGTCCAGAATGGGACGGCATCGTTGGACGGACCGCTCATGACTTTTTTCACACCTCGCGATATCACCGGCTGACCGAAGCTTTTCATGGAGGAAAAGCTTGGCTTGCGGTGTGCGGCAATGATGAGAAATTCATCGCATGGGCGATGATCAGGCAAGGTCTGGGCGTTTTGAATCTCACGAACGCGAACGGATTCAGCGATCTCTCGTCGGTTTACGGATACACAGGCCCAATTGCGTATAAAAGCGAAAACGACCACGTGTTTCTTCGGGCAGCCTGGGACGCGATGAAGGAGCTTTGGCGTTCTCGCCATGCGGTAAGTGCATTCACTCGCTTTCATCCTTTGCTTGAAAATCACAAGTATGTGCCGTACCTCAGGGATGAGCGAAATCATAGTGAATTTGTGCACGACGGCTACGAGGAAGGTGCCACGGTTGCAATCGACTTGACGCAATCGCCGGAAGCCGTACGGCAATGCTACAGCCGGCACCTGGATCAGGCGCTGCGGCGGCAGATCAGACAGGGAATAACCGTCAGCCCCGATCCAGAGTGGGCTTACTTGGATGACTTCAGCCGCATGTATTACAGCACCATGAAGCGGAATAAGGCCAACGAGTTTTACTTCTTTTCTCACGCCTATTTTGCACGCCTGAAGGAAGCGCTTGGCCCGCACGGTACTTTGATGATCGCACGGTGCCGAAATGAGATTGCGGCGGCCAGTCTTTTAATCGAATACCGCGGGATGGTGCACCTTCATTTGTTGGCGACCGACGATAATTTTCTTCCCTTGTCTCCGAGTAAGCTAATCATTCATGAAGCGCAGGTCTGGGCCCGTGCCCGCGGAAATCGACTGTTTCACCTAGGAGGAGGGCGGGGCAGTCGAACCGATGACCCACTGTTTCGCTTCAAATCCAGGTTTTCCAATAAGTCGTATCCGTTTTACACGGGACGCTGGGTCCTGAATGGGAAGGTATACGAAGCGCTCACTGCGCAGCGCTCCCAACAAGTGGCTCATGCACCCGCAACCGATGCAGCTGAACCGTTTTTTCCTGCGTATCGCGCTCCCATTTGATGCCGATTGCGCGCGGCATGGCACCGTAGACGGCTCGAATGCCAGGCCCCTCAAGAATTCAGTAACTTGACATATGTGTGGATTCGCCGGTTTTTGCAACGCGCAGCGGACAGCTGAAAGGTCGGAACTAGAGACTCGCGCGATCCGCATGGCGAATACGCTGCGCCACCGCGGTCCGGATAGTTGCGGGGTCTGGGCCTATCCGGAGGGTGGAATAGCATTCGGACATCGCCGCCTGTCCATTGTCGACCTGTCGCCCGCGGGACATCAGCCGATGTGTTCGCGAACGGGCCGCTATGTTCTCGTCTATAACGGCGAGATTTACAACTGTGAAGAATTACGTCAGCATCTAGTTGACGAAATTCCCGAGCTGCGGTTTCGGGGGCACTCGGACACGGAAGTGATGCTGGCCGCGTTCGAGTATTGGGGAATCGAAGCCTCATTGAACCGCATGAACGGGATGTTTGCGTTCGCGGTTTGGGACCACCACGAGCGGGAGCTGTTATTGGCTCGCGACCGCTTTGGCGAAAAGCCAGTTTATTACGGTTTGGTGAAGGGGACTTTCTTATTCGCATCGGAGTTGAAGGCCTTTCGAGCTCATCCGGAATTCGATGCCGAAATTGATCGCGATGCTCTTGCGTGTTACCTGCGATTCAACTGCATACCGGGCGCGCTCTCGATTTATAAAGGTGTTTCGAAACTGCTGCCCGGCAATCTTCTTCGACTAAAGAATGGACAAATCAAAATCTCCAACTTCTGGTCTTTACGTTCCTGTGTGGAGCGCGCGACGGCAGAGCCGTTTAGGGGTTCGATTGAGGATGCCGAGAAGGAGCTGGATTCTTTACTGCGCGATGCGGTAAAGCTGCGCATGCATGCGGACGTGCCGCTCGGCGCCTTTCTTTCAGGCGGAATCGATTCTTCGTTGGTCGTCGCCCTGATGCAGACGCAGAGCAGAACCCGCGTGCGGACATTTTCTATCGGCCTGCACGGTGACGAGTACGACGAAGCGAACGACGCGCGGCGTGTGGCGGCCCATCTCGGGACCGAGCATACCGAGTTTTACGTCACCCCCGCTGATGCGATGCAAATGCTAGATCGCCTGCCTGAAATCTACGATGAGCCGTTCGCGGACTCTTCTCAGATCCCGACACTTCTGGTCTCGCAATTGGCGCGCCGGCACGTGACCGTGAGTCTTTCGGGCGATGGCGGAGACGAGGTATTCGGAGGTTACAATCGCTACACCTGGGGTGGAACGGTTTGGAATCGGCTTCAGCACACTCCACGCCCATTGCGGCGACTCCTGGCGTCGGCGTTAACAATTCCGTCGCCTCAGACTTGGAATGCAGCATTCCGATGTGTCGGCCCGATGGTTCCACCGTCCTGGCGGCAGCGCGTGCCGGGTTACAAGCTGCACAAGCTTGCGGGGTTGGTTACGTCCGCGGATCAAATGGACATGTATAACCGGATGGCATCTCATTGGCTTGAGCCGGAACGCACTGTCTACGGTGCCGAGCCGCGGGACCCACTGCGCATCGTCGAGGACCAATGGATGGCCTTTCCGGATTTCGAGCAACAGGCCATGTACCTCGACACAATCACTTACTTGCCGAACGACATACTTGTCAAGGTGGACCGGGCGACGATGGCTTTCAGCCTGGAAGGACGAATTCCGTATTTGGATCATCGAGTCGTTGAGTTTGCTTGGAGACTGCCACTTGAAATGAAGGTTCGCCCAAAACAAGGTAAGTGGATTTTAAGAAAATTACTCCGGCGCTATGTTCCGAGCGCATTAGTCGAAAGACCGAAGGCGGGATTCGGCATTCCTCTCGATGCATGGCTGCGGGGCCCACTCCGGAAATGGGCGGAGTCACTTCTCGAAACGAAGGCTTTGGACCAGCAAGGCTTCTTCCGTGCCGCTCCGATTCGTCAAATGTGGACCGAGCATCTATCCGGACGCGGGGCATGGCAGTATCACCTCTGGGATATCCTCATGTTCCAGCTTTGGTTGCGTGATCAAGACACAAGAGTTGCGGACCAAAGTCAATCCATCCAGCAGATGCCAGTGTCGCGATTTGCGGAAATCCAAGGCGCTGCGAAGTTGTGAATTTAACTGATTACGCTTTAGTCAGTTATCTCTAACAGGATAAGTGCGTTTTTCTCCTGATTCTGACTTACATGGATGTCAGGGTGACTATTTACTCGACAGACTAACTCTGGTAGACTGGCAGGACCACCGTAAGGCTTGGCCGAGGTGATGAAGCTGAAACAATCTTGGTGATAGAGAAGGAAATCGCATTATGGAAGATGTGCTTGCAAGAGTGCAGAAGGCTTTTCAATCCGCGTTCCACATTGATGCGCAGACCGTCACCATTGACACGACCCCAAACGAAGTCCCGGCGTGGGATTCCATGGGGCATGTGGAGCTCGCGAGCAGTCTGGAGCGCGCCTTTGGACTCACTTTCGACGTCGATGATTTGATGGAAATGGAGAGTGTAAGGGCGATTGTAAGGATCCTGCAGTTGAAGCTCGATGAGGTCCCCAATGAGCAACTTACATGAATGGAATTTCGCGGGTTGCTTAGTTCAGAAGCTGGGACGGAACTCCTGCTTAATCGACGCGGCGGCGGGGCGGATTCTTCCCGGTAGAGACGTTCCTAACCTGATCGCCGGTTTTGCCGCTGGGTTTAAGTCCATCGGTTTAGAGGCCGGTGACCGCGTGCTAATCAGTTGCGGTCTGAGTCCGGCGAGCACTCTGGCTTATTTGGGCGCCATGTACGGCGGGTTTGTGCCGGTGCCGGTGGATGAGCGTCTGCTCGCGATTTCGGGTGAATCGCTGTTCTCCAAGGCACACGCCAAGGCCGTGTGGATTGCCCAGGGACTCCGGTGCGATTGGGCAAGGGAAAAGGGCGTCCTTATAGCAGAGGGCAGCTTCGATGCTCATCCCGCGCACTCGTTACCACCGGCCCCTTGCGGCGAAGGCGATCTGGCCGCGTTGATGCCCACCTCAGGTTCTACCGGCGCACCGCGCCTGGTGATGGTCAGTCATGGCAACCTCCGTGCTAACGCTGAGGCGATCATCCGAAGCCAGGGTCTGGCGGCAGACGAAAGAGCCATGCTGATCATGCCCTTGAGCTACTGCTTTAGCGCAAGCGTCGTACATACTCACCTCTATCAGGGAGGCGGGATCGTTTTCGACTCGAGATCCATGTTCCCCGACCAGGTACTCCGTTCGATGAACACTTATCGCTGTACGACGTTCGCGGGTGTGCCGACTGTTTACAATATCCTGCTGCGGCGCTCGAATCTCAGATCCATCACGCTCCCTGGGCTTCGGCGCTTTCTGCAGGCAGGGGGAGCACTTGCACCGCAAAGTGTGCTTGAGATGTGCGAAATCGTGCCAACAGCGGATTTCTTCGTGATGTACGGCCAAACAGAAGCCACAGCCCGCATCTCCTGTTTGCGTCCGGATCGCTTGAGCGAAAAGCTCGGCAGTGTCGGATTACCCCTGGATAACCTGGAAGTTCGCATCGTTGATGACGAAAATCGCGAGCTGCCTGAGGACCAAACGGGCGAAATACAGGTACGAGGCCAGTCGGTCTGCTCCGGGTACTTTGATGATTCCGAAGCCACGACGCGCAAATTTGCGAACGGCTGGCTCAAAACCGGCGACTTCGCCTGCCGTGATCGCGATGGATACCTCTGGATCAAAGGACGTACGAACGAATTTATAAAGATGCGCGGCGTCCGCGTGAGTTTTGCCGAGGTCGAGGCGAAGGTGGCGACCACCCCTGGCGTTGACGAGTGCGCTGCCGCCTCGGTGCAGCATTCGGAAGCCGGTGAAGCCCTCGTGCTTTATATCGTCACGGCCAGCGGTGAGAACAATATTATCGAGAGAATTCGACATGCATTCCCGCCACACTGGACCTGCGCTTCGATAAAAATAGTTCCTGAATTACCCAAGACTGCGAATGGCAAAATTGCCCGATCTCAGCTGCGGCAGTGACGTGAGTCTAAAGATCGAAATTGAGCAATGCATCGATAGCCTATTGTCGGCGGCGCCCTACGGCTCTCCGCCCGAGCAACGCCAATGCACATTGTTGGCTCTACTGAAGAAAGAACTGGCATACGCTTGCGAACAAAATCGATCGTTTCGCAATTATGTGAATCATTGGCCGGTGGATTTTCGCGCCGCCCACACGCTTGCCGATCTGCCGTTCCTTCCGGTTGGCGTCTTCAAGCTGAATCTGCCGCTGGCTCTAGTTGACGCGAGCGCGGTTAAACATACTCTTGCTTCCAGTGCGACTACCGGTCAGGTACCCAGCCGCGTGGTTTTGGACGCCTCAACTGCGCGCAGGATGACTAGAGGGGTGGTGACGATCTTCCGAGATTTCATCGGTCAGGCGCGCAGGCCGTATTTGGTCATCGGCACTTCGGAAGACATGACGTCACAGGCTGAGTTGGGAGCACGCGCCGCAGCCATCCAGGGACTGAGATCCTTTGCGACCGAGGTCGTGTGCTGCCTAAAACGCGATCAACAAGGAGAACCGAGCCTTGATGTGGAACAACTGCTGCATTGTGCTGCAAGGTGGAAGGACAGCGACGTTTTGGTTTATGGCTTTACGCATGTGATCTGGACCCAGTTCGTGCAGCCCCTCAAGCGCCGGGGCATCACCCTTGGCATTCCCCACGTCCAGGTTCTGCACAGTGGTGGTTGGAAGCGGCTGGAGCCGCAAGCAGTCACCAAAGATGTTTTCATGCGTGGTGTGGCATCAGTATTTGGATGTTCCGCGAATCGCGTCATTGACTTCTATGGCCTGGTCGAGAGTGCCGGCGTCATCTATCCGGATTGCGAGCACGGAAATAAGCATGTACCTGGGTTTGCGGAGGTCATCGTAAGGAACCCCGTTACGCTCGCGCCTGTTAAAGCCGGCGAGCAGGGCCTGGCGCAGATGTGCAGCGCACTACCGATGAGTTTTCCCGGCTTTCTACTGCTGACCGAAGACCTCGCCGAAATAGTCGGCTATGATGGATGCCCGTGCGGAAGGGAAGGGACCCACTTCCGGTTTGCAGGAAGGGTGCCGAAAGCAGAGGTGCGTGGCTGTGGAAATGTCGAATCTCTGCGTGACCGGCGCTGAAGCGTTACATGAGGCACCTCGTTCAGGCGGTGGATTCTCCGCAGGAGATTGAATGCGCCGCGCATCGTTTACACGAGATTGCACGGCGAAAACAAATTTCTCCCCAGCAGGTGCTGGAGGTTTTTGAAGACTGGGCCGCCGCTCTCGAGAAGGGCGAGTTGGGCGAACTCCCGGGCATTCCCTTTCTCCGTCTCTGGTTGCGGCGCGGCACTTTGGAGCCGATTTTGCTTCGCGAACTCGGCTCGGATGCGCTGACTGGCGGCTGGAGGCAGGAAGGCCACGCCAAGCTGCGCTCATTCCCGCTGGGCGTCATTGGGCATTGGCCGGCTGGAAACATCGAGATTCAGCCCGTGTTGTCTCTGACGTGTGCCTTGCTTGGAGGCAATGCGTGCCTGGCTCGCGTGCCAAGTGGCCTGCTCGCTGCGACACAGCGGATCATGGAGAAGCTCGAACAGGTCGATCACAGTGGTTTGTTGACAGACCGCATCTTCATGGCAAGCTTTGATCATGCGCGGACCGATCTGCACGAGACGATGGCCCGAGCCGTGGATGGCGCCATAATCTGGGGCGGGGCGGAGGCGGTTTCCGAGATGCGCGCCTTGCCTTTTCCTCACTGGGCACGAGTTACGGTCTTTGGCCCGCGGCTCTCGGTAGCGGCCATGGACGCCGGAGTGTGGGGCCATCGAACAGAACGGTCGTCCTGGTGCCACCGTATTGCGCGGGACACCTGGCAGTTTGACCAACAAGCCTGCTCATCGCCACAAACACTGTTTCTGGAGTGCGGCAAGGGAGAAGATCCAGGTGAGTTCATCGAAGATCTGAAGCTTGCTTTTCAGGAGGAGAACCGTCTCCATCCGCGACGGGAAATCCATCCACTTGTAACCTCATCTATTTGCCTCGCCCGTGCCTCGTGGCTTCTGGAGGATGCGGCAAACCACGCATTGTTTCCCGCGTCGCCGGATTGGACCATTCTGTTAGGAAGGGGCGCGGAAATACCCAAGCCGGTGCAAGGTCGCACGCTAAGCGTCCTGGTTGTGGATGATCTCCTGGAAGTAATATCGAAGTTCGATGGAACTGTGCAGACGTTGGGCTTGGGGATCAAAGCTGCCGAAAGGGAGGAAGTGCTAACAGATGCCGCTGGCTCCCACGGCGTGGACAGAGTCGTGAAACTTGGCCGGATGCATCTCTTTACTTCTCCGTGGGACGGGATGGATTTGATCCGTCCCATGGTGCGTCTCGTTCGCCATGTGCGCTCGCAGGATTGAGATGGAGGGTGCGACAAGTGAAGCACGCTGAATCTTTTCTGGAGGCGTTGGAACGAAAGGCTAGGCCATTTGCGCCCAATGCTCGGGCGACTTGGAACTGGGTG
>CAWCIF010000009.1:0-328502 GCA_963795545.1 uncultured Acidobacteriaceae bacterium
CACGCCAAACTGGTAGAATTGCGTTTCTTTGGCGGGTTGAATATTCCCGAAGTGGCTGGACTTCTCGGCGTAAGCGTCAGCACCGTTGAGAAAGACTGGAGGTTCTGCAGTGCGTGGCTCAAAAACGCGCTCCGGCCTTAACGCGATAACCGATCCGGCCGTCTACAAGCGAGTTCAAGAGCTTTTCTCGCAAGCAGCCGAGTTGCCGGTACACAATCAAGCTGCGTTCCTTCGAGATAAATGCGGGAGTGATACCGATTTACTCCGGCTGCTACAAAACCTCTTGCAGGAGGACCGGGAGGGCCCGATTGAGCCCGAGCTCGCGGCAGATCGCTCGATACCGGTCATTCACGAAGACCTCAGCGGACGAACCTTATCGCATTACAACATCGTTCGGCCCATGGGAGCTGGTGGAATGGGAGTCGTTTATCGCGCAACGGAGACGCGGCTCCAGCGAACCGTCGCGCTGAAATTTCTGCCGCGATTTCTAAGGGACGATTCCGCCAGCCGCGAGCGTTTTATCCGTGAAGCGTGCGTCATCGCCTCCATCGATCATCAGAATGTGTGTCCGGTCTACGAAATCGAGGAAGCGGATGGATTTATCTTCATCGTAATGGCCTGTCTCGAGGGCACGTCACTCGAGGAAAAGATTCGAGCTGGACCGATTCCTATTCAGCGGGCCATCAGCATCGCAGTCCAGGCCGCGCATGGTCTGCAGGCGGCCCACAGCAAAGGTGTCGTGCATCGTGACATCAAGCCTGCGAACCTGATGCTGATCGACACGGAATCGGCCGAGCCCCTGGTTCGCATTCTCGATTTCGGAGTCGCCCAGTGGACCGGGAAGACCGTTCTGACGCAGGAGGGCTTAACGATCGGAACAGTGCTGTATATGGCGCCGGAACAGGTCGCCGGATCGCGGGTAGACCAGCGCGCCGACATCTGGTCGCTCGGCGTCGTGCTTTACCAGATGCTCTCGGGCCGGGTGCCATTTGGGGGAGATAGCTTGCGCGAAACGCTGGCGGCGATCGCAGGCCCGCAGCCGCCGGACCTCACGCCGATCCGCCAGGTGGCGCCTCCCGAAGTTCTGTCCATCGTCCAGAAGATGCTCGAGAAAGAACCTGCCAGACGGTATCAAACAGCCAGTGCGCTGATCTGCGACTTGGAGAGCGTCCGGCACGCAGCTGTCCCGGGCCTAGTCGCTCGTATCGTGCGCAGCCCCGCAATTTACCGTGCGGCGGGAATTGGCGCGATCGTGGGGTTGATCGCTCTCTCGATATTCTTACTTGTTCATTCCAACAGACAACATCCGGCCGATAAGCTCACAATCGTTCCGTTGACGTACTATCCCGGCTACCAGGAAAACCCCGCTATTTCGCCCGACCGCAAGGAAATCGCATTCGTAGGGCAAGGTAAAGATGGCAACCGCCCGTTCGAAGTCTACGTGCAACTGATCGGCTCAACGGATCCTTTGCGGCTCACTAGCGTTTCTGCTGATTCAGCGGACCGATTCCCGGTGTGGGACCCAAGCTCGACCCGCATTGCTTTTCTGCGAACACGCCGCGGCGAACGTTTTGCACGAATTCTGACCATTCCCGCGCTCGGTGGCGCCGAAACTGATTTGGGCATTCGATCGGTTCTCGCTACCGGAGGGCTGTCGTGGAGCCCGGATGGTCGGTTTCTCGCGTTTGCCGGCGCCACCGGACCGAATGAAGGAGCCATCTTCGAACTCTCTCTGCTCGACCACAGCGTGCGCCGGCGATCTTTACCGGTACCCAGCGAAACAATCTGCTGTCCGATATACGATCCGAGCGGCGCTCGATTGGCTTTCAATCGTAGTGGATCGGAAATCGTTGTAATCGGCCGCGGCCGCGGCCGCGGAGCCGAACGAGCACTCCCGGCCTCAGGGGCTGGACTCACCTGGACAGCTAACGGCCGGGCGCTTGTGTACTCCTCGTTTGGCAGATTAGCCGAGGTCGATCCTGTCAGCGGCTCGATTACGGAGCCCGCTGCCGCTACGGCAGCAGGGGTTGACATCGGCAACATCAGCATTCGCGGAAACCGCATGGCATTTGTCCGCTGGACGCTTGAGCACAGCATTTGGCAGCTCACCTTGCGTCGAACTGGCGACGCGCGAACACCGAAGATCTCGGCTGCACCGGCAGTGCAGCTGATTTCAGCCACAAGGCCCGACGACACGCCTCAGTTCTCCCCAGACGGCGAGTGGATTGCGTTTGACTCGCAGCGCTCCGGTTCCCCCGATATCTGGATCGGAAGGCGCGACGGCTCCGGCCTGCGGCGGTTGACGTTTCTCGACGGGTTCGCGGGAACGCCGCGCTGGTCTCCCGACGGACAATGGATCGCCTTTGATTTCCGCCCGCCATCCTCCAGGCCCGACATTTGGACTATCCGAGTCGCAGGAGGCGAAACTCGGCAGCTCGCCACGAATATGGGTGGCGCGAATGTGCCGAGCTGGTCGAACGATGGCCGTTGGATCTATTTCCATGCCTGGTCGGACGATCAGATATGGAAGGTTCCGAGCCGTGGCGGCAAGCCAGTTCGGCTTACACGCCACGGAGGATTCGAAGGCTTTGAATCGATGGACGGCAAGTATCTCTACTATTCCAAAAAGGAGAAACATTCGGGAATTTGGAGAATTGACCTGAGCAACGGAAGCGAAGCACCGGTTCCAGAACTGTCGGGGACCGGAGACTACCGGCAATGGGCGCTGGGCGGAACCGGGATCTTCTTCGTTCCGAATGACGAGGCGTTCAGCAAGGATGCGGTTGTCCGGTTCTTCGATTTCGCCACACGAAAGATCGTCCCGGTTGTCACGGTGGGCAGACTCGAGCGCGCCGGCGGTGGCGCACTCGCAGTATCGCGGGATGGAACAAGTCTGCTTTACGTTCACATGGATCGCGACAACCGCAATATCATGCTGGTGGAGAATTTCAAATAGCGAGTCGGGGGCCGTGACCCGCCCCTTTTGGGGTTGGCAAACTGCGGCCAAGCTTAGTGATCGCATTGCGGCTGTGAACAGTATTGAAGAAATTCTTCGAGGAGGCTTTCGTCCGCCGACCCGATTACCATTCGGGCGATGCTGGCGCGAACGGGTTCACCAGCTTCTGGCAACAGCGTGAACGCCGCCCCAAACCCCGACTTACCTACTGAAAAGAGACCTTCTGCCGCTGCGGCCCGAATGCGCCAATCCGTGTTCCTCAGTAGCTCCAATGCAAACGGGATCGCGCCTTGACCCTCTTGATGCATCACCTTCGCTATGCACGCTTGCCGAACCAGAACGGATGGCTCATTGGCGAAAAGCTGTCGCCAATCTAACATCGAGCGACACGACATTATTGCAGCGCGCCGAACCAGCTCATCGGCATCGTGAATGAGCGGAGTAATCATGGCGTCGAGATCGTTGGGCAATTCTTTTAACTCGGCCGCGGTCTCCAGCGCACTTAAGATCAGACGGTCGGGCCCTTTTGTGAGCACTTCTCGAATCGGATCGAGGACTAGGCCGACGTCAATTCTAGCCGCCCACTCCAAGAGCCATCGCTTGTTGCCTTCCGAAAAGCGATCCCAATGCGCAATCAGCCCAGTCAGGGTTGGTACACCTTGCTGCTGCAGTTCAATTTGAGCTTCAGATTGGAATGGACCAGCCAATTCACTGAGCCATTCATTCACAGCAGTAGGGAACATAGGCGGCGCAGTGTTATCAGCTCGCTCCAGAAGTGCGATTCGCAATGCCTCCGCCGTGGACAGGCAAATGCAACCCGCCAGGAGCATGGCAACAGCGCGCGCTCGTGCCGCGCATTCGTTCTGCATCAGTGCGGTGCTGAGCTGAACTCTAATGCGCTCTAACGGTTCCGCTCGCAAGTAATTTGCGAGTGCAAACAGAAGTTCTGCGTGAGACTCACTTTTTATCAAGGACGTAAACAGCCGAACGACTCGGGGATCACGAAAAGCGGCGAGCGCGCCGACCCAATGGAACCACTCCCACTCTCCGCGACAGTGTTCAGCTTGAGAGATCAGAACGTCGACGACGTCGCGGCCCGCGTGAAGTCCAAAACTGAGGGCCGTTTCCGGAGCCTTTTGGACAGCTTGCAGGGCTGCCAAGCGTGCTGAACCCTCGCCTGATTCGAGCGCCCCGAACAGCTCGCGAGCGGACCGGATATGGAGCTGGGGGCGAGAGCTTTGCCCCTGTTCAGCGCTACGGGCTTCTGCACTCACGACCAGTTCCAAACATCGAGCCAGAATTCGGTTTGGCCGTACTTTTCTCCCGCATCCACAATCAGGAAGAACCTGTTCAAATACCCTGTTTCCGTCCCTTGCGAATTCCAAATGACAGAAAAACTACTTGTTGAGCTCTGATAGCTTCTGGATACGGTTACCGAAGCCGAAGCAGACGGATTCAGAAGCACGTCTTGCCCATTTGCGCGTATCACCACGTTGCTGCCCGTGTGAGGTAGCCGGTTTTCGTCCAGCAAAGTAAATCTTATTGGAACCGGCGAATTAGGTTCATTGTCGAGATAGGGAAACCAACAGGACACGCCGGCCAAAGGGAGAGCCCTTTGGATCTTCGGATCAAGACTTGCGCCAGCAAGTGACGCCGGGTCCCACGGCGGTGTAGTTCCGGGTGAAGTGAACGAAATCCTCTGCGCCCACAAAAAGCGGTTCGCTATGTTGAGCGCTACCTCGACTTCGTAATCGGAACAAGGACTGTTCGAGGGAGACTGCAGTCTCGCAGCCACCCTGTATGTCTGCAGCGGGGACTCTGGACCTGCCGGCACGGTCTCGGAAGGATCGTTGGGATTCCCCGTGGATAAGCGCTGATTTGGGAATGCAAAGTCAAAAAAGGCCGTCTGAGAGTCAGCAGGCAGAGAGGTACTGGTCGGAAAGCCGGGAACCGGGGGCTCAATGGCAAGAATGATGGTTGCAGGAGTCGAAGACGTATATAAGGGCACGGAGATTGTACCTTTCAATGTTTCCCCGGCCTGGAAAGTTGTGCCGTTCGGTCCTGTAAACGTTAACGTCATGTTCGGTGTGAGTACACAGCCGCCCTCGACGTTTGTTGAAACGGAGCCGTTCATGTGCACACTGCGATTGGATTCTGGTGTACCGAACAGCAGGTAAACCAGATCGAGAGACCGGGTATTCACTTCGAAGTTGAAGAATTTCGCTAGAGTGACACGAAAGTGAAATGAGATAGCGAGCGTAAAGCTCGTATAGTAACGGACGTGCGTGGTCACTCGCGTTGGTTTTACTTGCGTATTGAACTGGACGTCTCCGATAGCTTTTATTATCTGGCTGCCTACATATGAGAGCTTTCCGTAATCAGCGCTAGTAGGACCTAGCAGGCCGCCATCGACGGTGAAGTAATCGTAGTTGAACGTGACTGGGAACTGGAGGTGCAGAGATGGGCCGACCGAGATTTCGCCTCCAACTTTCTTCAGACCGGCGTTGATGGCTTTTAAAGGCGGGAAATAGTTGGCAATGTTGATCGGCAGAATCAGTCCAGGTGTTGCCCTTAGATCGGGTTGAACTGTGTCACTGCTGCCAATCGTGTCCGTCAGGTTGAAATCCTTAACGGAGATGATGTCCTTCAGCATATTTTCACTGTCTTCCGTGAAGGAGGTGCTCGGGTTTCCGCCCAGCAGGCGGCGGATGAGGTCGTACAGAAGCTTCAGAAGGTCTACACTGACCCCGATATCGACTGAGAATGCGTCACGCCACGCAATCGCCCACGGCTTGTACCAGGGGTCCGGCTTATAGACCTGCAGACTCAGAGTCACTCCGGCGCCTGCCGCCGCGGCGACGAAGGCCCCCGCCTGCATGAGTTGCCCTTCTTTAAAAGTCAGGCTAAGTGTGCCTCCGCCGTCCGTGTTTGTTCCGATTCCTTCGACGTTTCGGGACAGGAACGCAATAGCAGGGCCGCATATTCCGAATGCGTATGACGCATACGCGCTGACTTGGAGGCGTGTAGCCAAAATCGTGGCGGACGTGTCAATGAGGGCGTACGACCGCGATGAGCTAGCGCTGCCGGCTCGGGCTGTTCCAGTTGAGAAAAGTGGAAGCCCCTTACAAAGATTCAGGGGATCCGAGGTGCCGATAGGAATGATAAATGGAGGTGTGCTCATGGCTATCTCCCGGCCTACAGAGGAATTCCGATCACCAGGGCTGTAATTACATTATTGGGATCGTTGGGCTTGGACGAGTCCAGCAAAAACTCGGCCGCAAACGCTAGCCGACCAAAGGCATCCACCTGGGTCGAGTGCTGGCCGAATAAGATCTCACTGATCATGAGTTCTCCGTTGGGAGTTATGCCGCGGACACGGTCGCCACTTCGCAGCAGAACCTCAGAATTCAGACCATCCGAAATCCGAAGCTGGGTTGTGCCGTCACCTAAGAGCTCTGTTACGTACATCAGCCCGGTGTTGCTGATGCACGGTGCGCCGAAGGAGATAACGTCACTATCGGTAGCGGCGACTGCCGTGCGTTTCAATCGATGGTGGCCGCCTCTCGTGTAATAACTAAGCTCCTCTATCTCGTTACTGCCGATGGAGACGTCGAATGTGGCGGAGTGGGTCACGACAGCCACGTCCTGCCGCAAATCGACCCGCGGACCGAAAAACGTTTCACCGCTTATGATGTCGAGGCGGGAGGCCGCTTGGGTGGAGATCAATTCCGGCGATGCGGCAACAATCCTGTGCTCGGCCGCTCCTGCTTGGGTGTTTCCGACGACCAGTGCGGTGCCGGAACGTGTCACTGACGGATCGAGCTGTTTTGCAGTCACTTGGGCGGCAAATGCGTGATTTGCCGCCAAATCGATAAGACCGACCGAATGAATCGCTGCCGGCGCGAAGGGAAGTAAATTCCCAGTCCGAAGAACGACTCGCCCATTCGCGGTCGCGCCAAGCGAGGTAATGATAAGAGCCTGCGAACCCGCGAAGCCCGACACCGTCAAATCTGGAGACTGCGTGGTTGCCGCCGAAAACAACAGGTTTTCTTCGTCATCTAACGCCACATCACCAAAATCTGCACCATAGAAGCTGCCATCCGGAACCGGATCTGCGAATCCAATCATGCGGGACCATGTGCCCGATAAAGCTGCCTGGCCGATACAAATACACTCCCGGTGAGTTAGCGACCGCTACGGTGTCGGATGATTCTGCCGGAGAAATAGTTGTGACGTACTCTCCAAGGGCATTACTTGCGCCCGTCCCGATGTGACCCACTGTGGTGTTCGGGATGCCATTTAGAGAAATTCCTTCAACCGCGATCATCAGCACCCGGGTGACGGCCGGAGGGTTCGCGTCATAATTAATATCCACTTCAAAGACGCCAGGTGATGCGGCGCCATACTGAGGATTTCTTGTCCCGTGGCAGTAAACATACCCGACGCTATTGCCAGATAGTGGGAAGCCCATCATGACAGCGCCAGTCATTGTGCCCAACTGGTTTGGCAGGATTCCGAATGTTCCTCCTTGGGTAGCGGTGAGAACACGATAAAACCTGTACCCGCTCGGTATGGATCCGATCGCTTGGCCCCGTCCGAGCGCATTTCCGATGAGCGAAACGCTCCCGAGGGTCGCGCCAATAACCTTGGCGAAATCGCGCCGGGTGCGTCTGTGGTTATCACTGTTCATTTCGCCAAGTTCTCCTGTCGGGCGAAGACGGAACTACGCTTTCGTTGCTCGGTGCGACAAACACACAGGGCGGCTGTCGTCCTGTGTGCGCGATTCCAACGGGTCATGAACAAGAGAGCAACTCAGCATACCAACGTTCTGAGCTTTATCCGGATGAGACCTCGCTGCTTTACGTTCACATGGACCGCGACAACCGCAATATCATGCTGGCGGAAAATTTCAAATAGGGGCCGCTGTGGACCGTAACGCGGCCCCGACGGAAATTACCTCGTTTTGGGCGTCACTTCCTGTTGAGAATGACGCCCGTGAAATGCATCGCTCGCTACTGCAGCGACGCCTTGCCGCGCTTACTGGAACCAGTAATACTGCTCGCCAGCGACGGGAATTCGAGCTGGGACATTGACTATACCACCCGTACCACCTTGTTGATAATAATGGGGGAATTGGTTAGTAGCTATAGTTCCGAAGCTGCGATTGATTGGATTGATGTACCAGTACGACAGACCGCCGTTGCTCGTTGACGTCCAAGCATAGGTATAGGCATTGCCTGAGCACGTAGTCCAATTGAAAAATCCAGGACTCGTCGGCATTTCGTCGCCGGTGGTCTGCGTCTGCTGGATGAGCCAGGTCATCCAGTTCGGCGTATTTGAACCTGAAGGGGCATTTTGAACCAAGGCCTGCCACTGAGACTTACTGGGCGATTGCGTCCAATCGTTGAAGCCGGCGTAGGGTAAAAGCGGATAGTATGGAGCACCCCGAAAAAAGGGCGTGTCCCAGCTCCAGCATTGCGCCGCTGGCACATATTGATCAGGAATCCCGTAACTTTCGTGTGCGGCCACCCACGGTACAAGGGACCACATGAGGTGATCCGAGGTGTTGATGACTGTGCCGGCGGGCACCGGCGGGAACATCAGACTCGAGTTCGCGGTCTCGTTGCACTGGAACGCGCCAATGATGGATTGAGTGGCCGTGCCCATGCACACGGGGGTTTGGCCGGAGGGGGCCATAAAGCCGGTAATTGTGTTGATCCCAGCCGGGGAGTTCTGGTAATTTTGCACATGGAAATACTCCATCCGCGCATTTGCCCCAGCCGTCAGAATCGAGTCCCAGTAATCGTACAGGTTCTGCATTGTGGTGGAGTCTGCTGCGCGGAAAAACGGCTTGCTCTGGCCCAGGAAGAGACTGTACAGGTGGATTATGCCCTTGGTCTGGGCGGCGGGGTTGTCCTGGACCTGGCTCTGCACCTGCTCGTACCAATTGTTGTCGTACTCCTGTTGCAGCGCGCCGTTCGCGCCTGCCAGGTCGGAATAGAGTGAGGCGCAGGACGAGTCCGGATTTGCTGGTGGCGTAGTACCGGAAGCCAGTGGCGAGCAATTGCTCGCGTAGCTACTGATCTTGCTCTCGAGTGCTTTGATGTTGTTCGCCCACGGAACCGTCGCGGCGCTGCTTTCAATGACGAACTGGGTGTATGTGGCGCTGGACGCCACCTGCCTCGAGAGGGCGGCTACCTGACTGCTCAAATTGGATATGGCGCTATCGAGGTCCTGCAGCTCCGTCACCAGAGCGTCAATGTCGTCTGAACTGGCGCTTGTGGACAACCCGCCTAGCGCCAGCGCCCACCCAGCCAGGTTTTCCACACCTGCGGCGCTAGCGACATCCAGCGCGGCCGCCTCCAGGCCCGCCTGAAGGAGCGCTGCTGCTGGTGCTCCCCAGCAGCTGCGGCTGGCGGAACGAATGCGTCGAGCCCGAGGCTAGCTCCTGCAGCAGCAGGTGCACGAGGGCGTCCAGCCCTCCCGCAGCCTGCGCTTCCGTCATAAACGCGACGGGGCTGAAGAACGGGGATTTGTAGTGCGAACTCTGCCGCAACGCCATGCCCAGATCATAGTTCGCTGGAAGTTTCAGGAAACGCCTGACAAGCGCCTGCGCGTCATCCAGCTCGAGCTTCGGCTCCCGGTCTGGGATGTTGAAGTCCCGCCGCCTGTCGAGGACGACGCTGACCAGGGTGGTCACCGGGTTGACCACCACGATCTCGAATTGGTCTGCGCGTTCAGTGATGGCGGCGGTCCGATGCCACGGGATCTGGTGTGCCAGGTCAGTGATCGCGATGTCGGCGCTCAGATGCCCCAGGAACGGATCGCCGTTTATGGTTCCACCCGAGATGGTGACGCGGAAGAACGACAGGTGCCTCGGCACTTCGGCCGAGAAAGCGCCGTACTTGTTCGTGGCCGCCTTTGCCTCGACCAATAAGTGACCATGCGCGCTCACGCGGACATCCGCTCCCACCACTGGAGCCTCCGTGAACGCAAGTATCTGCAGCCACACCCTCCCCCGGTCAGGCCTAGGTGTGCGAGTGCCCGTTGCGCTTCCCGTCAGCTGAGTTTGAGCTGGTGCTGCCCAACCGGCCAGGGGCAGACCGAGCAGGAACGCTGCCACCAGAGCCACACGCCCGGTCGAGTGGATAAAGTTTCTCTTCATACGATCTCAAATCCTCCTTGAAAGGTTGCGACGGCCTGCATTCACTAACTCACTATTCGGGCAGCGCCGACATCTCAATACGCAAGATCGGCGGCGAAAACCCGTAACCGCCGTTCAACTATCTTGAAACTGAGCCCGAAGCGGCAGCGCCCTAAATTGGTGGTCCGAGAAAGGCCGGCTATCAGGACCTCCGCGAAATCGATCTAAGCGATCTACTGCTTTCACAATCGGCGGCGGATTCCAACGGCCGTTCAGCAGTGCCTGGTCCGGCCAATACGCGCGTAGGCAGGAGCTCTTGGAAGCGGACACCGGCCAAACTAGCGGGAGGTACATCGCCGAGGCCTGCCGGCAAAGGCGGAGGCGATCAAAAATAGGCGGCAAGCGACTCGCGAACTTCAGCGAACATCCTTTCTGACGTGCGCCTTTACTCCCCAGGAGAATTCCCGCCGAATGCCGCGTTTGATTTGGGCACCGGCTGCGATTAATGAACCTTCTCAATACCCGGGGGTACGTAGGTGCCATCCTGAACGCTTCCCCGTGGACCGTAATCGCGGAGCATCACATTGAAGGGCCCAGGCGGAATGGGAAGCCAGTTAGCAGCAGGAACTCCTGGAGGGAGCTGTCTCGCCATATAAATCGAGATAGAGCCGTCTCGATTCTTCTCCGGGTTTGTATAACTGGCGACCAGGTATTTGTTTGCCGAGTTGGGTACTAACTCAATGGCCTCGGGAGTGTACGCTGTAAGTGACCAAAAGCGCGTAGTAGCAGGAATCTCCTGAGCCGAAAAGGTCAAAACATAGCCATTGGGATCGGTTCCATTCAACTGCGAACCGTCACGATCCTTGAAGGCGTGGAAATAAGCCGCTGCTTCATGATCGTTTGCATACTGAATAAATTCTGTTATTGAGGACCGTTGTACGGCTAAGGATGATCCCGGGTCGGGATTGACGCAAAAATCATTCGGGTCGGAGCACCAATGCCCAATGTTCTCGTAAGTGATCCAGTTTGTATCGCCTCTATCGCTAAGGTACTGGTTGATAATCAGATGGTGCGCCGCCCTCGCGCCCCTCGCAAATTCGGACCTGTTCTTCGCCGTCATGCTTGCAAACAGCGAGTTGAAAGTGGCCGATAGGCTTTGCACTGCTTGCGACATCATTGGAGTCTTAGGAGAGTCCACCGCCCTCTGGAGCTGCCGCAAAAAGGCGATTGGGTCCAGCGCGATCAACTTGTCAGCGATTGTCTTAAACGGTAATGCGAACTCGATTTCTGGCACAATCTTGGTTGGGCCGCCGAGAGGCACTCCGGCCGGGCAGGTATGTTCCAGATACGCGCAGAGCGGCATCGTGGACATTCCCCGCCTGAAGGTATCGGCTTCCTTGGTCACGTCCTGCTCAACACCGTTGACAAGCTTAAACCGATCCGCTCGGAAAATAAGCGCCATGTAGTTGAAAGGCAATGGAACCGGAGTAACTGTGATAGGAAGATTGTTCGGGTCGAATCCGGGCCCGTAAAGCGCGTACGTTCCTGGCGTGTTAGCAGGCAGCTCGGAATGGAATATGTCACAGTAGCGATCAAGCGTGAGCACTGAGTAGTTGACAGGCGTCGGCGGGATCGTTATGATCACCGGCTCCATCGATAGGTCAAGAAACGAACTCGCATAGACCGTATCGTTATTGATCGCAACTACATAGTGGTATATGGGAGAGATTTTGTTGGGGCCGACCATGCGATTGGGAGTGCCAAGCGAGGTCTGATAGTAGGTGAACCATAGCGGATAGAACTGTTCCACATATTTGACAGTTGTCTCAAATACATCCCCCCTTAACTGTGCTGCCTTGGTACTGGGCGGCGCGTCTTGTCCGCCAACATTTGCCGCCAAGAGCACTACGCCTGCCAATAACGGGAAACAGTAAAGACGTTTCATTTCGACTCCTTTATGGGCCGTCAGCTCTTTATGGTGCGCCAGGAATGCTTACTCTTCCTTCGCTCGATAACGGATAGGATCTGGTAGCGGCCGAGCACATCCTGTCCAGTACGCAACATGCAGGCGCAAAAACCGTAAGTCGGATCAAAAAAAACATCTGAGAGCCGGGTCTCATTCCGCGGACCGTTCCACACTGTTCTATCCGGGCTCAGCTTGTCATCGCTTCGGTCGAAGGCAGCGACGGATGGGGTGCAAGGCCTGATGGAATGGCGTCAGCTGATGCGCGATTCCAATCCAACAACCAGCGGGTTCCGCTGGCTACACTTTATGCGACGAACCTGCCGTGGCGGGGCTCTTGGAAGCGGAGTTGGCGAGAAGAAGCAGGCGGTCTATTCTCGAGGCCTACCGAAAGGCGCAGGTGTTTACAAAGAAGCGGCCAGCGCTCGGACCGCCGTGATTGCATTCCTCGAACTCTTGGCGATCGTGCTGCGGCCGATTGTGTGGGTTTGCGATGGCGGAAGGTTCCACATAGCACCGATATTACGAGCGATTCAAATTTGGACGAGGTACGGCCGCATAGATCCGCCCTGACGCTAGTACCGTCGCAAGCAGCGCGGCAGATGGCGATCTGAGGAACCAGGACAAACCACGAGCTGCGGCGCTTCGATAAGGCCGTCATGTGAGTCGGTCGCGCTCGCGGCGGACGCGGCCATTTACGCGCTTACTGGGTTTCCAATGTGTTTTTCTTAACAGTGATGCACTCAGATCCGCGTTTCACGCAGCTGAAGAGCAGTGCCATGCTCCGATTTTAAAGGTGCATCTCCTGCTCAGCGCAACACCCTCATTGCAGAACAAGGCACTCTAGTGGACTCAGGCGCAGCGTCCGTCGCGCGAGCGACTTACTTGAAAGCGCGCAGTGCAGAGGAACTCACTTTGACGTATAGTCGGCATGCCGTACAGGTGATCTCGTCAAGATTACTTCCGCAAGTCCAGCTTCTATCACTCACCCGCCTCACCTCCACCCGCCTCAAACTACTCCTTGCCCGTTCAAATGCCAGCCATGTCCAGCCGAAATTCGTCGGACCCGACCCTCGGTCACAGCTCGAAAACATTTCTTTATCTCTTTTCGTTCCCTCTCCTTAAGGCCATTTCCGCCATTCGCCGCCATCCGTTTTTTGCCTTGCGCATGCTACAGTCAGGCCGCTTATGCCCGCTCAATCCCAGCTCGACGCGAACCGCGCCAATGCCCAACTCAGCACCGGTCCCACTTCCGAGACCGGTAAAGCCACTTCATCTCTCAACGCGGTCAAAACCGGGCTCACCGGCCGCACCGTTTTGCTCCCCGGTGACGATGCCGCCGCTTACGAAGCCCATATCGCGGAATTCACCCAGCGCTACCAGCCGGCTGCCGATGCCGAGAGAAACCTCGTCCAATCTCTGGCCGACACCGAATGGCGATTGCTGCGCATCCCCTCATTGGAAATGGGCATCTATGCGCTCGGCCGCCTCGAATTTGCCGAATTATTTCCCAAGGAAGACGAAGCCGTCCGCAATCAGCTCATCGAAGCCAAGATCTTCCTCGCGTATCAGCGCCAGTTGAACAATCTCAGCATTCAGGAATCCCGTCTGCGCCGCCAGCGCGAGAAAGACATGGCCGGGCTCCGCGAACTTCAGGAGAAACGCAAACGGCAAACCAAAGCCCGCCTGGACGAAGCCGCACGCCAGTTTATCGAGGCCGTGAACGACGACCGCCAGGACGATTTCGACGATCCGGCCAAACTTGGGTTCGAATTTTCACTTGGGCAAATCGAGGTCCGCGCCATGGAACTCGATCCCACGCTCTTCGCCGATTGGGATCCCAACGCCGAGGACGAAGCCGCCTGATTTTTGAGAAGTCCGCGTTAAAGCCAACTTCGTCACATTGAGTACTGAAGGCGTTTTCTGAACCATGACCGAAGGGAGTGGTTGTAACGAAATCCGCGTTAAGGCGTGTTCACGGCCGCCAGGTCTTCCGGCCGCCCCACGTCGTGCCAAGTGCCCTGAACCGGCGAGATGCGCAATTCCAAGTTGTCTTCGAGCATCATGTCGAGCGCGGAGGTGAGCTCGTACTCGTTGCGCGGCGAGGGCTGGAGTTGGGTCAGATATTCGAAAATAAGCGGGCGAAAGGCATAAAAGCCGGCACTGTTCCAGTGCGTCGTAGAGGCGCCCTTCGGAGGCTTTTCGATAATGCGCCGAACGCGTCCGTTCTCCTCGTATACGGCAGCGCCCTGCCACGGGTCATCGACCGCCTTTACTGCCAGAACGGCGGCGGTTGCCGCATTCTGTATTAGAACCGCGCCGCAGCGGGTGTACTCAGAGGCATCGCAAAAAATATCGCCATAAGTAAGCAGAAACGGCTCGCCAGCGGCAAACTTCCCGGCGAGCAGGGCGGCCGATCCGGTGCCGTTTACGGGTTGTTGAACACAAAATTCGATGGGCTGGGGCCATTTCGAAAAGTGGTTTTCGACAATTTCGTGATGATAGCCGACCACCACCAGAAACCGCCGAACGCCTGCCACGCCAAGCCGTTCCAGGATATGTTCCAGCATCGGCCGCCCCCGAACGGGCAGCATGGGTTTTGGAATCTCGTGGGTCATCTGGCCCATGCGGGTCCCGCGACCCGCAGCGAGGATTACGGCGTGGCTAATGGCAAGCTCAGGCACACAGAGCTCCTGCCGAAGGCTGGACGAAGAAGAGATGTTTTTCGGGATCAAAGCCAGGGCGGCTGGCGTAGTAGCGGTCCACCAGTTCCGCCCGAAGCTGATCGCGGTCCTGCCTTGAGCTCAAGATAATGACACAGCCTCCAAAGCCTGCGCCGGTGAGGCGGGCGCCCAAGGCTCCTGCTTCGAGGGCTGACTGGACCAGTTCATCTAGCGATAAATTGCTAACCAGAAGCTGGTCTCGAAGACTGGCATGCGAGGCGATGAGAAGCCGTCCGAAATCGCGGATATCTCCGTTGCGCAAGGCTGTCAGGCATTCCTGCACCCGAAGCGCCTCGGTCACGACATGCAGAAAGCTGCGCGATTCGAGGGTGGGGAGTTGGGCGGCAATCGCGGTAAGCTCGCCTAGCGAGTAATGGGCTATAGCATCGCGATACGAGCTCAGCCCCAGCTTTTGAAGCGCACTGATGCCGGCAGCACGGCGCGAGTTGTACTCGGCATTCACGGCGCCGGACTTTTCCGCGGTAGTGAGGCTGTGAGCAACCAGGAACGACCAGTCGGACGGAACCTGGATTGCATTAAGGTCGAGTGGATCGAACTGTATCAGAAGAGCGCAACCGGGTTGACACGCCAAAACGGCGGCATGATCCATGCCCCCGCCCCGCGTGCCGACAAACTGTTCGCCTTCGGGCAGGATATCCATCAGCTCGGCAATGGTCGGGCGGATATCGTTCACGGTAAGCAGCGCGAGTGTAAACCCGACCAGAAGAGCGGAGGAGGAAGACAAGCCGGCAGCGGCTGGCAAATCGGAAGTGATTGCAGCGTCTAGGCCGACGGCCAGTTTCCAGCGGGTGGCGACAGCCTGTGTGGCGGCTTTCAAGTAATTTGACCAGTCCCCGGGTGGGCTGGGTTGGGGATTGGCGGAGAGAGAAAACTCGCGTTCGCCATAGCTGGCGGAAACCGCGCGAACGCGGCTGTCCGGGCGGGCGCGGAATGCGAGGACAGTCCGCCGCTGAAGGGCAATGGGCAGAACTGGGAGGCCATGGTAGTCGATGTGTTCGCCAATGAGATTCACCCGTCCGGGAACGGACACGCACTGCGGCGGCGCGCCAGGGCCGAAGTGCGAGTTCAGCAAGCCGACCGCGCCGTCAGTGAATTCTTGCGAGTCTTGCGCCAATATTGAAGCATCTCACGCTTGGGTTGCGGAAACATTTGGTCCGCTTACCCGTACTAAAACAATGGGTGGGCTGTAGGCAGGTCCAGTTTTATGGCACTATAGAACTAACCCCCAATTGAGTCAGCAGGTTCCGTGTCTAAACAGTTCTCTTATTTCAAAATTTCCGTTCTAACTGCGTGCGCAACAACCGGTCTGTTTCTACTGGCATCTTGCGGCCCCAAAAAGCAGGCGATGAGTCCGATGGCCATGATGATGATGCAGGCAGTGCCGGTGCGTGCTGTGCAGGCTGTCGCTTCGGACGTGCCGCTGGACATTTCGGCCGTCGGGAATGCGGAGGCCATCAGCAGCGTAGACGTGAAGTCCCAGGTAGCCGGACAGATCCTGAGCGTGCATTTTCAGGCCGGGCAGAACGTTACAAAGGGGCAACTGCTGTTTGAAATCGATCCGGAGCCGCTGCAGCGCCAGATTGCCCAGATCCAGGCCGATCTTGTGAAGGATGCCGCGCTGGAGCAGCAGGCCCGCGCGAATGTCGCCAAGGATCGAGGCCATGCTAAAGCAAACCCAGGCATCCGCCCAGCGAGGCTTAGCGCTGGAGAAGGAGGGAATCTTCTCGAAGGAGCAGACCGACGCGCTGGTTGCCAGCAACGGGTCAAACCTTGCCTCTCTGGACGCCGATAAAGCTGCCGTGGAAAGCGCGGTAGCGTCTATCAAAGCGGATCGCGCGCGGCTCTCCCAGACTGAGCTGCAGCTGAGTTACACCAAAATCACCGCGCCCATCTCCGGCCGCGCCGGCGCCATTGCCATCAAGCCCGGTAACCTCGTCAAGGATAATGACGCCACTCTGGTCACGATTCTCCAGATTTCGCCTATTTATGTCTCCTTCGGCGTGCCACAGCAATTGCTGTCGGAGGTGCAAAAGTACAACCGGGAACATCCGCTTGTCGTTCGGGCGGAAGCCGACGGCGGCGCTCGAACCGAGACCGGGTCGTTGCGATTCATCGACAACACAGTGGATACAACCACCGGCACCATCAATCTCAAGGCCGAGTTTCCGAATACGTCGGGCGCGTTGTGGCCCGGCGAATACGTCAACGTGAAAGCTCAATTGAGCCTTGAGAATAACCGCATTGTGGTCCCGACCAGCACCATAGAGAACGGCCCCACCGGGAAATATGTCTGGGTAGTGAACACCGGCACCGATACGGTTGCCATGCGTCCCGTCGATGTGGTGCGCACCTACAAACCGGCTGATGCCGCGGAGCAGGCTGTGATAGGCAAAGGTCTGCAACCGGGCGAAACTGTCATTTCCGAAGGGCAAATGCGCCTGATGCCCGGCGGGAAAGTGCGTCTGCTGAAGCCTGCAACGCAGATGAGCGGTTCCCAAACGGCTAATTCGGAAGGTCAGTCTTAGGAGCAAGGATGCGCTTTACCGATTTCTTCATACGCCGCGCCATCACCACCACGCTGATCATGGCGGCCATTCTTGCCTTTGGCTTGATCAGCTATTTTTCTCTGCCGGTCAGCAATCTGCCGGCTGTGGAATATCCGACCATTCAGGTTTCCGCCGGATTGCCCGGCGCGAATCCGGACGTGATGGCTTCTTCGGTGGCCACTCCTCTTGAAGCGCAGTTTTCGACCATTGCCGGCCTGAACAGCATGTCGTCCTCTAGCTCGCTCGGCTCGACCGCTATCACCTTACAGTTCGACCTCAGCCGCAATATCGATGCCGCCGCGCAGGACGTCCAGGCTGCCATCGCACGCGCGCAGGGCGCTCTTCCCACCGATATGCCCGCCCCGCCATCCTACCGGAAAGTAAATCCGGCCGAGCAGCCCATCCTTTATCTCGCCTTCACATCGAAGACCATGAGCTTATCGGCGCTCGACAATTACGCGGAGACCATCATGGCCCGGCGTCTCTCTATGGTCAGCGGGGTCTCGCAGGTGCAGGTATTCGGTGCGCAGAAGTACGCCGTGCGCGTCCAGGCCGATCCCAGCAAATTGGCCGCTCACCAGCTCGATCTGGAATCCGTGCGCAACTCTTTGGCGCAAGGCAGCGTGAATCTTCCAGCGGGATCTCTCTACGGCTTCGAAAAATCGTACACGGTCCAATCCGATAGCCAACTCACCAACGCCGCCCAGTTTGCCCACCTCATCGTGCAATACAAGAACGGCAGCCCGGTGTACCTGAATGAGGTGGCCCACGTTTTCGATAGTGTCAGCAACGATAAGACGAAATTCTGGCTGAACGACCGGCTTAGCTTGGTTCTCGCGGTTCAAAAGCAGCCCGGTTCAAACACCGTGGAAGTGGCGGATGCGGTCAAGGCTCTGATACCGAAAATGCGGGAATCCATGCCCGCCGGTATTGAAATCATTCACGCCTTCGATGCATCGGAAAACATCCGTGAATCGATTGCCGACGTTAAATTCACCCTCATTCTGACCATCTGCCTGGTCATCGCTGTCATCTTCGTCTTTCTGCGAAACCTCTCCGCCACGCTGATTCCGAGTCTTGCCGTTCCCCTTTCCCTGCTTGGCACCTTCGCTGCCATGAAGCTGCTTGGGTTCACGATCGACATGCTCTCCATGATGGCCATGACCCTGTCGGTCGGATTCGTTGTCGATGACGCCATCGTTATGCTGGAAAACATTTTCCGGCACATGGAAATGGGCAAGTCGCGTATGCAGGCCGCCATCGACGGCGCCCGCGAAGTCGGCTTTACGATTGTTTCCATGACCGTTTCGCTGGTCGCCGTGTTTATTCCCGTGCTTTTCATGGAAGGCATTATCGGACGGCTGCTTCGTGAGTTTTCAATCACCATTGCGGTAGCCGTGTTGATTTCGGGAGTTATCTCCTTGACTCTCACGCCTATGCTGGGCAGTCGCTTCCTGCGCCATGAGGTCCATCAACAAGGCACCTTCTACGTGCGCACGGAGAGGTTCTTCGTCTGGCTGAATGACCTGTACCGGCGAACCCTTCAGACCGTACTGCATCACCGCAGAATTACGCTGCTGGCCAGCATCGTTCTGACCGTTGCGACGGTCTATCTGTTCTTCATCATGCCGAAGAGCTTTATGCCGACCGTCGATCAGGGCTTTGCTTTCGGCGGCGCCGAGGCGGCACAAGACGCCTCCTTCGATCAGATGGTAGGTATACAGAAGCAGATTAATACCGTCCTGAGCCAGAACAAGTGGATCGAGGACTGGGGTTCCGGTGTTGGCGGGGGTCCTGCGGGCGGCGGGCAGAACCAGGGGTTCATGTTCGCAGCTTTCAAAGAAGACCCGCACCGGCCCAAAGGCAATGTAATCATCGCGCAGTTAGAACAGCAGTTTGCGAAGATTCCCGGCGTTATGGTGTTCCTGCAGCAGCCGCCTCTCATTTCGCTCGGGCAGCAGGAATCGCGCAGCCAGTATTCGGTTGCGTTGCAGGATGCCGATACCGCCGAGCTGTATAAATGGGCGCCGGTTCTCGAAGCGAAGCTGCACTCCATACCGGAATTAAAGGACATCTACAGCGACCTCCGGCTGGCAAGTCCACGGCTCGACGTTCACATTGACCGCAATATGGCGGAGGCGCTGGGCGTCACACCTGACCAGATTGCCAACACGCTCTACGATGCCTATGGCAATCGTCGGGTCACCACCATTACCGCGGCTTCAGACCAGTACGATGTCATTCTCGAAGTTCTGCCGCAGGATCAGCGCAACCCCACGGCGCTGAAGGACCTGTATCTGAAATCGAATACAGGAAAAATGATTCCGCTTTCGGCCGTTACGGAATTGAAGCAGACGGTCGCTCCGCTGAGCGTCAATCACATCGGCCAATTGCCGGCCGTGAACTTCCAGTTCAATCTGAAACCGGGCGTCGCGCTCAGCCAGGCAACCAAGTTGATCGACAACGCCGCAAGCCAGATCGGGTTGCCCGATACGGTGAGCTTCAGCTATCAGGGAACCGCGGCGGCGTTCCAGAGCTCCCTAAAGGGCTTGGGTATATTGCTTCTGATCGCCATCCTGGTGATCTATCTGGTTCTCGGCGTTCTGTATGAAAGTTTCATTCACCCGATCACGATTCTTTCGGGTCTGCCGGCCGCCGGCCTCGGCGCTCTGCTAACACTCCTTATATTTGGCGAGGACCTGAACCTCTATTCATTCGTCGGCATCATCCTGCTGATCGGCATCGTGAAGAAGAACGCGATTATGATGATCGACTTCGCATTGGAGGCCGAGCGCAAGGAAGGAAAATCTCCCGAAGAAGCCATTTTCCAGGGCTGCCTGAACCGCTTCCGTCCCATCATGATGACCACCATGGCGGCGCTGCTCGGGACCCTGCCGATTGCGTTCGGAAGCGGCGCGGGCGGTGAAGCGCGGCGTCCGCTCGGAATCGCGGTTGTCGGCGGCCTGATCGTTTCGCAGTTGCTCACCCTCTATATCACGCCGGTAATCTATCTCTACCTGGATCGATTCACGGGCAAACGGCGTCAGCGGACAACCAAAACCGAGGCCATCGAAGTTTGGCCGGGCGAAGAGTCGTTGGCCGGACGATAGGATTACGGACCCGATGAAAGCTCGAGTTCTCCTGGTATTCGCGGCTGCCTTGACGATGCAGGCGGCCGATCTGACTGGCACCTGGGAGGTACGGGTTTCGGGCGGCCAACTCACCGATGCCCGGCGCGTAAAGATCACTTCGAAAGACGGCAAGTATCAGTGGAGCTTTTTCGGCAGCCAGTTTGCCGGGACACCACAGGGCGATTCCGTCACCTTTCAGTGCACCCAGGACAGCAAGAGCTGTGGCGAACTGAAGGGTCGCATCGCCCAGGACGGCATCTCAGGCGACGGGACAGTGGACGGCATCCCGATACAGTGGTCTGCACGCCGCCCCACACCGCGCCCTGCCTCCGGTCCAAGTCATCATGAGTTCACGCCAACAGTTTTCTATCGCGAATTTTCAGGCATGAAACAGCCTGTGCTCCACCTCTTTCCCGGCGACAGCGTGCATACGCAAACGGTTGATGCGGGCGGTCGGGATGCCACCGGAGCGCACCGCGTATTCGGAGGAAACCCGCTGACTGGACCCTTCTATGTCGAAGGCGCCATGCCGGGCGACACGCTGGTCGTAAAATTCACAGAAGTGAAATTGAACCGCGACTCCGCGCAGAGCGGCGATAGCGTGGTCGGAAGCGCTCTCGATCCCTACGAATTTCGAGATCAGCCCAAAGTAGAGAAGTTTGACTCCGAGTGGATGCTCGACCGCGCAAACGGCATCGGCTCGTTAAAGAATCCGACGGACCGGCTCAAAGATTACCGGGTACCGCTGCGACCGATGATCGGGTGTATCGGTGTAGCGCCGTCCGCCAGCCAATCCCTCCGGGCCGGCTATCTCGGAGATTGGGGCGGCAACATGGATTACAACAAAATTGTCGAAGGCACAACTGTGTTTCTACCCGTGAACGTGCCGGGAGCGCTTCTTTTCGTCGGCGATGGACATGCAGCGCAAGGCGATGGTGAACTGGCCGGCGACGCGCTCGAGACATCCATGGACGTGGAATTTACAGTTGACGTGCAGCAGGACACGCATTTGCAGTCGCCGCGCTTCGAAAACGATGAATACGTAATGACGAGCGGAATCGCCAACTCGATGCAGCAGGCCTTACAGGAGGCGACCAGCGGCATGTCCCGTTATCTGGCGGACCGCTACAAACTGAATCCGGCTGAGATTGCAATCGTGCTCGACACGGCGATGAAGTACGACATCGCCGAAGTGGTCGATCCGCAGGTGCATATCGTCGCGAAGCTGCCCCGAAAGGCGCTTGAGGGATTGAAGCCGGAGTAATACGGGTATTGCGAGATCGCCTGCTACGGATGGGCGATAACCATCAGCGTTTTCGCGCGCCGGAGCGTGCATTCAAGAGCCACCTTTAGATTTTCCGGATCGAGTGCGGCAAAGCTTTCGTCCAGAATCACGAAATCGGCGTTCTGCAGCAGCGCACGGGCGATAAACACGCGGCTGCGCTCGCCATGGGACAGTTGCCAGCCCCCTTCGCCCACCATCTGCAACAACCCGCTGGGCATTGCATCCAGCAGGTTACCCAATCCCAATTCGCGGCACACGGCTTCGGCTTCCTCGAAATCGGCGCCTTTCGGCGGCCAGCGCCTACCCATCAAGATGTTGAAGGCGAGCGTTTCTGTAAGGATGTGATTTTCGTGGAACTGGGGCGCGGCAGCAACAAGTTCTTTCCATTTGCGATCACCGAGCGTGTGCCGGTCCAATCCCTGAACCAGCACCAGTCCAGATTCCGGCTGGCGCATGCCGGCGAGCAATGAAGCAAAGGTGGTTTTCCCGCCTCCCGAAGGCCCTTCCAGAAGAACGCGCTCGCCGCCGCGGATGATGAGGGTGCACGACTGCAGCGCCGGATTGCCCTGTTGACGATAGCGGAAGCAAAGACGGTCGGCCTCAATCACTTTCTCAGCAGGTTCGCTCCGCCGCCGAAGCGCGGGCGCCTCACCCAAAACTTCCGCACGGCCGGCTGCCTGAAATAACGGAGCGATGCGTTTGCAGGCCACCCAGGCTGCTGCCACATCCGCGAAGGATCCCGTCAGTTTTCTGAACGCGCTGTACGCCAGCAGAATACCGCCCAGAGTAACGGCTGTGGCGGTACTGGAATTATGCCCGGACACGATGGCCGGAGCGAGGCAAGCCAGACCAGCCAGCAGCCAACCGCGCGGTACCGCCGCTATCAACCACGCTCCCTTGCTATCCACCTCGCGCGAGACGCCAAGATAACGATGCAAGGCCTGGTCTTCTCCCTCGTGCCAGTCCTCACGACGCTGCTGCGCCAGCCGCGTTCTGTGTCCGACCATCGACTCCACCAGATCCTGGGTAAGATCCATGCGCGTTTTCGTCCAGCATTGATATCGCCGTAAAAACCTGTAACCGACGCCAACCGTCAAGACACACCAGGCGGCTAACAACAGCGCGAGGGAGCCGAGCACAAGCCCAGCCAGAACAATCTCGATCGCGGCAAGCAGGCCTGCAATGCCTCCGCTGAGGGCCAAAGTCTCTACCGCTTCCGCTTCGAGTGCCTGGCCAAGAAAACTCCCGATCCCCTGATGGCGCATTTCTTCCGGGGCCAGCCGCATTGCTCCGTACAGCAGCCGCCTCTTGAGCAAGCTGCCAAGTCCAATAGCGAACAGTCCTTGGCACCAGGTAGTCAAAACCTGGAACGGAATGAGGGTGAACAGCAGCAGCGCCCAGGCAATCAGCCAGCCCTGATCCATGCGGCCTTGAAGCGAGAGCCGGCCCAAAATGGCCCAGGACGCCAGCCATAGCAGGTATTGAACGGTATGCGCGGCAATCAGCACACCTGCGTTCTGCACCGCGCTGGCCTCCCGCAGTAAGCGCAGCGCGTTCGCACCGGCGTGCGGGCGCAGCAGCCAGCATTGATCGAATCTCTTATTTCCCATCTGCTCGTTCAAGAGGAAGCGGAGAGTCCGGGTCTGAAGCGCAGCCGGAATATGGGCGCTTTCCAGCAAGCCCGCGAGTTCGGTCCGATGGCCCTGTTCGGCAGGCCGGCGAATAAGATCGCAGATTTCTGAAAGCGACACGCGGCGAAGTTCCAGAGCGGGGGTCAGGACGCAAAGATTTCGTTCGCCGCCATCGAGGACAGCTAGGATACCTGTCTCGGAAATGCGCAGGATGGCTGGATGGGCGGAAGCAAGGTCGCAGCTCCAGATCCCGCAGCGTCGATTGCAGCGGCTCGGCCTCGCAAGCGAAATGCTTCGCGGCCCAGTCGAGCCACTCGCCGAGGTCCGAGAGGTCAGGACAATACGCGGCCAACTCTGACGCGCTGTTTCCGATTCCGGATCGGGCCGCTAGTTCCCGAAGCGCATCGCCAAGCCGAGCCATGGGCCAGCCCAGGGCTTCCGCTGTTCCGGATTCGGTCGTCATGCCACCTCAGTCCCGCGCTGGTTTTCTTCCGAGTGCTTTGGTAGCTCTTCGACAATCCGGCCCGAATGGACGCGCACGCGACGCCAGAAACTTGCCGCCCATAAGTTTCCGTGTGTATCTTCTTCCGCCGCGAGTAACTGGGCGTAACGGGAATCAGGATTGCAAAGCAGTTCCGCCGGCGTACCGTCTTCGGCAACCCGGCCGCCCTCAATCACCGCCACGCGAGAAAAGGCCTTCGTTTCTCCAATGTCGTGGGTGATGCAGATGAGAGTGCAGCCGCGCCAGAACTCCCGCGCCCGCGCCAGCAGCTCGCACCGTTTCTCGCGATCGAGACCGCGGAACGGCTCATCCAGGATTACCAGGCGAGCTCCTTCGCGGAGCATGGCACGGCCCAGCCGCACGCGCTGCCCTTCTCCGCCCGATACCAAACCGCCGCCCTCGCCCAGCGGAGTCTGCAATCCGTTTGGCAAGTTCTCGAGAACATTGCGCAGCAATACCGAATCGATGACGCCGCCAATGCCCGCTGCTGCCGGATGCGAACCATAGGAGAGATTCGCGAGCAGTGAGCGGTTCCACAACTGTACGGCAGGATCGACCCAGGCCGTAACGCGGCGCAACTGTTCGCAATGAAGCGCCGCTCCATCGACCAGCACCTCGCCTTCGGACGGCTGCAGCCAGCCGAGCAGGACACCCACCAGGCTCGACTTCCCCCCGCCCGACGGACCGACAATCGCGACGTGGGACCCCGGCTCAACCCGCAGACTGACTTCCTCAAGAATCGTGTGGCCGGATACCCGCACGGTCACACCACGTATTTCAACCCCGGTGGCGCAGGCGCTTTCTCCCGAGCCGGTGACCGTTTGGCACAGGCTGTTATCAGAGCAGGCTTCCTCCGGCGCGCCTAATGGATCGAGTAAGCGCAGCGTTACGTTCCGGTAATACGGATACTGCCGCGCGAGTGCCGCGATATCCTGACCCAGGACCGGAAGGTTTAGAGTCCAATAGACGACCAGTAGCGCGCGCCCGATGTCCGCACCCTGCAGTGGGCGAAGTAACAGCAGCATGGCAACCAGCCCGAACATGGCGGCAAGCTGCAGCGCTTCCAGGCTGACGACGGCTCGCTGGAGCCGCAGCGCGGCATGCGCCCATTCACCCAGCAGCTTCTCGTGTTCCCGGCGAACTGCCCGTTCGGCGCCGTGGGCGCGAATCGCCATCAGTCCCAGCATCGAGTCCAGATAGAAGCGCGTTAGGCCGCCGGAGTGACTGCGCACGCGCAGATCTCTCTCCGCCAGCAAGCTTTGCGTGGTAAAGGCGGGAATCAAAGCACTCGCCGCAATCACCAGGACCAGGGCGGTCGCCGATGGGTCCAGCCAAACAATTCCGGCGGCTGTAGCGGACAACTCGAAAATGGCCCGCAGAAACTGCCGAACCTGATCGGGCAAGTGCCTAAGCCGCTGCGTGGCATGACTTCGCTCTGCCATATCGGATGTGAGCCGGCTTTGGAAATAGCGGTCACCAAGCTTGGGAATCTTTTCGAGGAACGCCACACGCAGCCGGATCTCCATCTGCCGGCCCAGCCTTGCGCCTACAACAAAACTCGGCAATTCGAGCAGCAGCAAGGCCAGGCTGAACAGCAGAACTGCCGCCGCCGCGCCCATGCGCTGGCCCGCGAGTCCTAATTCAGCGGTGACGTCGAACAGCCCCCGAAAGAGCATCGCCTCCAGCAGCATTCCGCCGGCAGCAGCCAGCAGAGCCGCCATAAGCAAACCAGAACTGAGCGTTCCACTCCGCCACAAGGCCCGGAAAAGCTCGCGTCCCGGACTCAGCGGGGTTTCGCCAAGGGCGGCTTCGAGCTCGACACTAAGCCGGCCTTCTTTCTCTGGACCGGAATCGGCGGCCCGCTTTCGCGTTCCCCGAACGCGCACCAGAACCGCGCCTCGCATTTGAAGCTGCTCATGGCCTTCGGAGTCGATAGGCCCCGGTCTAACCGACCAATAGCGATCCGGAATCAGCTCCGGTTTCTCGCCCATGCGCTTCAACAAACGGACGCGGTCGCCGGAGCGCGGCACGCCGCCCGATTCCACTAGCGACGCCATTAGCCTTGTGCTTGCATCCAAAGCGGCTGAAGAACGCCAATCCTTGTCCGCTTGTGTCCTCGACAGAAACCGCTCGCTCTCGCGCCGGCCCACCCCAAGGCCAAGAAGCCGCTCCCGTAGCGCGGACTGAAAATCAGGCGAAATGGCAAAATCGCGCCAATCTGCTGCTCCAACCGGTAGCACGTGTTGGTACGCCTCGCGCAGGAATTCACCGCAAGCTATCCAGCGCCGCCCCATTCCGGGATCCATCACCTGCAGCATGCGTCCCGTGCGACGCCACACGGCCACAAAGTGCGTGAGCCCGTTCGGAAGCGTGACTACGACAATCGCCGGAAGGCACTTCGCGCCGGACAATAACAAGTGGTCGGCCGGCAGCATAATCTGCTCGGCTTCCAGCCCGAGCTGGTTCGCCACCGTTTCCATGGTGTCGATAGAGGTGCCGTCAATTCCGGTTTGGCAGGCCTCGCGCAGGCGTCCGTAGCTGACCGGGATTCCGAACCCTTCGAGCAGGCACTTCAGCGAGGCCGGCCCGCAGTCCATATTCGAGGTCTGAACCACCTCGGGAACGAAGAATTTCCTCACGTCTCGCTCACTGAGAGGTCAATGCGCACCCAGCGCCTGGCCGGCCGACCGTAGAACCAGCGCAAGCGGCGAAACCCGCTCGATCTCGACCTCTACCGATCCGGGAAGCCCGTGCTGTAAGGGGATGCGCGATTCAGGAGCCGCAATCACCGCCAGCTCCACACGCACTTTCCCGTCACGTATGTCGCCGGCCACGCGCGAAACTTCAGCCGGAACGGTACCAAATTGGGTCCACGGGAAACCTTCGAGCCGCACTGCCGCTCGCTGCCCGGGGCGAATTTTCCCAAGCGCATCGGCTGGTTGAAATTCGGCTACCACTTGCAGCTTGCCGCGAGGCAGAATCAAGCCGAGTTGCTGCCCTTCGTTGATATGAACTCCGGGCCGAAGCATTGCGCATTCGCCCAGGCGGCCGGAAACGGGAGCCCGAATCAGGCGTTGTCCCAGCTCATACTCCAACCGCCGAATCGTGGCCGAAGACGCCGATACATCGGCTTCTACCTTGGCGATATCACCTAAAATTTGTTTCTGGCGCACATCCCGGTCGCGCTCGCGGACGTGCTGCTCGGGCGTAAGGCGCGACAGTACCAGATGCAGGCTGTCGGAGGCCGCCCGCTTGGCTTCGGCATCGGCCAATGCCCGCTGCGTGTCCGCCTCGGATAAAATCCCTTCCGCCCGCAGGCGGCGTGCGCGATCGGCTTGGCTCTCCGCCAGGGCCGCCTCCACTTGCGCCTCCCGGTATTGGGCGCGCGCTGCATCGACGGAAAAACCCAAGACCTGGTGCTCGTCCGACCGGCCCTGTCCTTCCGACTGCATCTGCGATCGCAAAGCCGCAAGCTGCGGCGTCAGGCTTGCGAAACGGGTTCGCTCCTGTTGCAAGGTTAGCCGCTGGTCATTGTCGTCGAGTTTGGCGAGCACGTCGCCGGCATGCACCTCTCTTCCGAGCACTAATTTGGAAGCGATCAGTTCGCCGGATGCGTTCGCTTGTACGGGATAGGCAGCTCCATCCAATTCGAGCCGCGCCGAGTCAGAGACCTCGTAGCGGATCACTCGTGCATGCGACGCCCAAACCAGCCAGATTGCACCCAGGGACAAAGCGATCAGTAATCCCGCGATCGATTTGATGCCGTTATCCGCCCGGAGCGAGTGTTTGATTCGATAGAAGCTGTTAGCCATTTCCCGTATGGGGCGGCTATCGAAGAAAAAGGCCGCTCCATTGGATATGGAGCGGCCTTCTAGTTAAGGTTCTCTTGCGGAGTGCCGAAGAGAAATTATGCGCCCCAAAGACCCTTGATCCCGGCTTTGACGCTGCTTTTAACTTTCATGGTTGACTTGACTCCTTTCATTCAGATTAGAGTTCTTGCTGGCGGGCGAGAACTCGGGTTTGACTGCAGGCAAAATTCGTATTACTCCAAATAGAGCAAGATTAAGGAGAACAATTACTGACTTCAGCCACTTACAGCCTGTCGGGTTTCCCCGACGATCTCCTTATTACTCTGAGGTTTATCTTTGCGCTACAATCTGCCCCAGAGCTGCCTTACTTAGGCCTCACTTGCTTTATTGTCTAAGCTTGTAATTCATTTATAGCTGATTTAGTCGCTTAATCAAACGACTTTCTCGGGTTGTAGGGTGTAGGAACTTTCTATATTCCTTCTCCCTCCGGGTGAGGAATAGAATCGCCTATCCTGTGCAGCTCGACCCGGTCTTGCCCGCCTTGAGGCGATTCCTCAATTCGGCGGTGCGGAGTCGATGGCATTTCAGACAAAGTGTCCGCATGTTCGCGAGGTCGCATTCGCCACCCCCTTCGGCGACTGGAACGGTGTGGTCGGCGTCCCAGAGCGACTTTCGGCCGCGAAGGCTCCATGCGGCCGCAGCTTTCACTCGCGACGCTCCCCGAAGCCGGCGGAGACGCCGGAACTCGGCAACGCAATCCAGGCCGCATGCGGCGCAGATGCCGCGATCACGTTCAAACACTCTTTCCCGCAGATGGCCCGGATCACTGCGCAGCTTCCACTCTTCGACGCACCAATCGGAGCAGAACGTCTGCCGTCCCGGTGGCACTTCGAGGCTGCACCAGCGGCAAAGATAACGGCCGTTAGCGCCTCTCGCAAGCGCGTGACGCTCGGCGCGGCCCCCCGGAATCGTGCGCTGGGTGCTCATACCGGTTCTATGTCACCACCTTACTTTGGGCCAGTACCAGCGGATTCTCGTGTCCGCGTGCCGTTACCCGCTCAACAGCGCCGATGCGGCCATTTACAACCATCAGCGCTTCGTCGAAGTTGTTCACGGTCGGGCAGACGTGGCGGGGAAGCAGGTACAGCGTGTCCCCGATGCGAGGCATTTCGGCACCCGGCGCAACTTCCATCGGCAAATGCTCTTCGCTTGGTTTCAGCGGTTTCAATCCCACGCGGCCAATTACCGAACAGGTGGGCACGCCAGCGTCGGCGGAAACGCTTTTATGGCCGGCATCGCAGGTAATGTGATGGGAAGTCGGGTGACTGATAACGGTGGAGAGCACCAGCGCTGCCGGCGCATATCCGTATCCCGGCAACTGTTCCAAACTGGTGAAATCGTTATAGACAACCGTGCCGGGCGAGATGCGGTGCACAAACCGCCCCGAACTGAAACCAGGATAGGAATATCCGAAGGGCGCGGCAGGTGTGCCCGATGTGATCACTTCCCTGGCGTTCAGCCCGGCCGAGGCAAGCGCGTCTACAATGCGCAGTAAGTGGCCATAACCTTCGTGCGCCTTCGCTTCACGAGCCAAGGCGTCCACACCGGACATATGGCCGTCATAATAATGCAAACCCCGGAATGCAGAACCAGCCTCGCGAGCCAGGCGAACGATCTCTTCGATACGCTCCTGGCCCACGCCGGTGCGATTCATTCCCGGGTTCACATCGATAAAGATGCCGTGAGCGGACCTGCGCCAAAAGGCAACCTGCCCCGATGACTCAACCAGCGCGGACAGGCGAGTTTGCGGATACTGCTCGGCAATTTCGATAGCTCGTTGCGCGTTCGCTCCCGTCACCGCAAAGGCAAGCAGGACATCGTCCGCGCCTGAGCGGCAGGCCGTAAGCAGCTCCAGCGTGGTTGAGCATTTGAAATTACGAATCCCGTGATCCAGCATGCGCTGGATTACGGCCGCAAGCTTGGCCGTCTTGATGTGAGGGCGCCAGCGGTCCGGGTCGCCGCCCAGCATGCGCAGCGTGGCTTCGATATTGGCATCGACAATGTCGGGATAGATCAGCAGCGCGGGTGTCACCAGCTCCGCATCGTCAACCGCATATCTGCTTAACCGGATCTCCATGCGAGCTATTCTCGCAAAGTGCGCACGACGGCCGCGCGGGGTCGCCGCTATGCATGCTGCAGTGTACAGGAATGCTGAAATCGGTAGTCATACAGAGCGAAATGACAGACGTGCAGGTTTACGTAGGTACCGCAGCAATCGGCGCAGTGGCCGGAATGCGAGCCATGTCGGCGCCCGCTATGATCACCCACGTGGCAAAAGCCGGGCTGCTTTCCGTGGGCGAGCGTCAGCTTGAGCTGCTAAGTAGTCCCAGGGCAGTGTACCCAACTCTGGTGCTGGCCATCGGAGAACTCATCGCCGATAAGCTGCCGTTCATGCCGAAGCGGACGGCTGTGCCTTCACTCATCGGCCGGGCAATCACAGGTGGCCTGAGCGGAGCGGCACTTGCTTCTGCAAAGCGGCGATCGCGGCTGATTGGTGCAGTAATAGGAGCCGCGGCAGCCGTCGGCGCGGCATACGGCGCGTACCACTTGCGACGCCAGACCGTGAGGAAATTGAAAATTCCCGATCCTGTTGTGGCTGTTATCGAGGATGCCCTGGTAGTTGGATGCGGCATGCTGGTCCTATCCAAACTGGGTTCGCAGACCACCACCTGATTTTCGGGTGCGCCTGTGGCTCAGGAGTGCTTCATATCGCCTTCGACCGGTTCTGGCATCTCCATCGGTTCGAGCGGTTCCAGCAGGGTGTCTTCCTCTTGAGTGGACAGCGGGTGTTCCTTGCGCTGCAGTCGCTTAGCCATCTTTTCCTGCTGCCGCTCTTTGCGCTGTTGTTCTTTCTGACGTTTCTTGAATGTTTGTGGTCCACGACCCGGCATAATTGCTCCTCAAATGAAAAGGCCGCCCGGCCTGGTATTCGATCCAGGTGGGGGGCGGCCCGATTAGGGTGTTATACGGCTTGATTACCGAAAAAATAAACTCGCCTTACCAGCGCGACCCGCGCCCGCGGTTGCCACCGTAACCGCCGCCAGAATCATTGCGCCGTCCTCCAAAGCCGCCGCCGCCGCCCGCGGGCTTCGGCCGCGCTTCGTTTACGTTCAGCGTTCGCCCGTGGAGCTCGGCTCCATTCAAATGAGTGATGGCCGCCTGCGCGTCCTTGGAATCCGTCATTTCGACAAATGCAAAGCCACGCGGCTGCCCCGTGTCACGATCCGTAACAATATTCACCCGCTCCACGCCCCCATAGGCTGAGAATGCGGTTTGAAGTTCGTCCTGAGTAGTTTGATAACTGAGATTGCCGACAAAAATGTTGGTCACAGTGTAAATCCTTTATAGCTTGAAATTATCTTTGTCAGACAGCACTGGAACCCAACTCAAATAACAAGGAGGAATGGCCGGAAGGCACTCGAAGGTTAGTACGGATGCGGGCAAAGACAACCTCAGTGTAGCAGAAATTGCCTCGGGCGTGGCACTTTCTTTCAAAGTGGACCTCCCGGTAAAGTTACTGAATGCGGCTAAATTCTTGCAACTCAATGGTTTCCATTGACTCACGAAGATTTTGGGTCTATACTGGTAGGGTCTGAGCGATATCGCCCACTCTTCTGTTCCTCTGGCAAACAGTTGAACTGAATTCCTTCTTTCCAAGGAGATTGTGCCACATGCAGTTCGTGTATCAAGGCTTCACGCACGACGGCGGTATTCGGTCGTTCACCTTTCACGGGATAGAACACGCGAAAGCTCCAGCGGTGTTTTCCATAGAGGTTGACTTGCCCCTGTTTGCGCAACATCGCGTCGCAATGCAGGACGGGCCGACATTCTGCCTGCAAATGCTTACCTCCGCTTTTGCAGCGGGATCGGGAGTTCTGGATAAGCTTCAGCACTACCGGGTTGTCGAAGAAGATCTTCGCCCTTTACTCATGGAGCGCGAGCACCGTGCCGCGCTAAAAGCCCTCAAGCCCTCTCCCCGCAGATTCGTGCGGAAACCTGCCGTGACATCACAACTTCGCGGTTTAGGCGTGGCCGAGCCGAGGTAGCGAACTCGCTGGCTGTTTAGCCTCCCCGTTTGGGCCAGCCCGGCTCGATTCCGCCTTGGAGTTTAGGTCAAAGCCTTGTAACCTAACAAGTTGCCGGAGCGCCTAGAATCCTAGAAGGCCGACAGCGTTCCCGGCACTTTACGCCGGTATGCTTGTCGAGCAGGAAGTCATTGAGAAAGCGCGGGCTGGTGACTCGTCGGCGTTCAATCAAATGGTTCTTGCTTACCGGAAGCGGGTTCTTGGTACCATCTCCCGGCTCATCGGAAGGCCAGAGGACGTGGAGGACGTCGCCCAGGAGGTTTTTGTACGGCTGTACTACTCGCTCGATCAACTGCGGACTGCGGAGGTTTTTGAGCCTTGGCTGTATCGCTTGACCGTGAATGCTTCCTACGACTATCTGCGCCGTATCCGGCGCCGGGGCGAGTCACGGATGGCGGATCTCAGCGAACAGCAGGTGATGATGGCCGATTCGCTGGCGGGCGGCAAAAAACAGGCCGAGGAGCGGCAGAAAGTTCAGGTCCGGGAGTTGGTGGATGCGTTATTCCAGCACGTCTCGGAAGAAGACCGGCTGCTTCTAACGCTGAAGGAAGTGGAAGGGTTGTCGTTGAAGGAATTAGAGCAGATCTACGGCGTGAAGGAAAACGCGCTCAAAGTGAGGCTCTTTCGAGCCAGGCAGCGAGTGCTGAAAGCTTACAACACGGCCGTGGCGGATGGTAAATTGTAAGGCAATTGCACGAGAGCCGGCGGTCATCGAGACTTTGCTGCTGGCACTGTGGGGAAAATTGGTATGAGCAGTGAGGATTTTCGGCTGGACGAGTTGTTCCAGACATATCGGGCTTCAAGCCCGGATGTAGAGCCGAGCGCGAGCTTCATGCCCGGCCTGTGGCAAAAGATTGAGGCGCGGCATGGCTTCTGGTATGTCTTCGAGCGGCTGGCCCGAACGGGAATGGCAGCCGCGGCTGCGCTCTGTCTTTTACTGCTTGCCTTGAATTTCGTGTCTGCTAACCAGCGCGCCGCATTCCAAAGTTACACGGACGCTTTGATGGCGGACCATACAGCGGAACAGACTTACTACACTGAGGCGATTCGCAGCACTCCTGGCGTTAATGAAGTTCCCGCGGCGTTGCGGCATTAGGTCACGATGATGAAGCGCAATCAGTGGGCCGCGGCGCTCTTCGCCATTCTGCTGTTCTGTGCGGGCGTGGCAGTCGGCGCGCTCGCCCACCGCTACTACGCAGCCCCGGTGGTGAATGCCGAGGGCTTCAGGCATCACTATGTCTCCGAAATGCAAGCGAAACTCAAACTGACTCCTGCTCAAGTCAGCCAACTCGAGACGATTCTGGATGACACAAAGGCGCAGTATAAAGCGGTCCGGGATTCCTATCACCCGGCCATGCTCAAGATCAAGCACGAGCAGACCAGCCGGGTGAAATCGATCCTGACAGCACAGCAGATTCCGATTTACGAGCAAATGGTTGCCGATCACGAGCGCCGTGCCCGCGAGCAGGAAGCCCGCGACCGCCAGGAAGAGCAGCGCCGCGAAGCCGAGCACAGGGCGCAAGCCCATCCGTAAAGCAGGGGCGTCTCCCGTGCTCATTCGATAGAATCAGAGCCTTGCTACGCCGCCTTATCCTCTTTCTCACGGCAGTATCCGCGATTGCGCAGAACCGCTTGGAGCCGGGTATCCAGCCATTCAAAGCCTTCGATGACGCTATCGTTGCGCTGCATCACATCCGCGTGATCGACGGAACGGGAACGTCTGAGAAGCCCGGCCAAACGATCGTTATCGATCACGGCAAAATCAGTGCAACCGGGGCCGACGGCTCGGTCGAGATTCCCGCCGGTGCACGCAAAATCGATTTGACCGGCTATACGGTATTTCCCGGGCTGGTCGGAATGCACGAGCATCTCTTCTTTCCCTCGGGCGGGCGAATCCCGATGTACAACGAGCAGGCTTTCAGCGCGCCGCGCCTATACCTGGCCTCCGGTGTCACCAGTATGCGAACAGCCGGTTCGCTGGAGCCATACACCGATCTCAATGTGAAAAAGCTCATCGACCGCGGTGTCATGCCCGGACCGAAGATGGATGCCACCGGACCGTATATCGAAGGGCTAGGCGGGTTTTCCATTCAGATGCCAGTGATCGCCTCGCCCGAGCAAGCGCGGCGATTAGTGGACTATTGGGTCGAAGAGGGCGCAACCTCGTTCAAGGCGTACATGAACATCTCGCATGACGCGCTTGCCGAAGCCATCCGCGCGGTGCATAAGCACAAGTTGAAAATTACCGGCCATCTCTGCTCGGTCGGCTTCACCGAAGCGGCCGAGCTGGGCATCGACGATCTGGAGCACGGGCTGCTGGTGGATACCGAATTCGTTCCCGGCAAGCAGCGCAATGTCTGCCCCAGCGAACAGGAATCGCTGAGCACGATCGAAAAGCTGGATCTGAAAAGTGCCGAAGCGCAGAACATGATCCACACACTGGTCGCGCATCATGTCGCGGTTACTTCTACCCTGGCGGTTTTCGAAGCGGATATTCCAGGCCGGCCGCCGCTTGAAAAACGCACGCTGGATGCGATGTCGCCCCAAGCAGCCGAAAGCTATCTGGCCTCGAAGGAGCGTGCAGCGGAGCGCGCCAACCAACTGGGCCTCGTTTGGCTCAAAAAGGAAATGCAATTCGAGCGCGAATTTGCAGCGGCCGGCGGCCTGCTGCTTGCCGGTTGCGACCCTACCGGCAACGGAGGAACGTTACCGGGCTTCGGCGATCAACGCAATCTCGAACTGCTGGTTGAGGCAGGCTTCAAGCCGGAAGAGGCGATACGGATCTATACGTACAACGGCGCGCTGTATGAAGGCGAAGCCGACCGGCTGGGCACAATCGCGGCAGGCAAGATAGCGGACCTGGTTGTTGTTCAGGGCGATCCCGCGGCTCATATCGCGGACGTCGAAAGAGTGAAATACGTTTTCAAAGATGGCGTCGCGTATGATCCTGCGAAGCTGGTGGAATCTGTCAATGGCGCAATCGGCATTCATTAGGATCGTGAATATGGCCAAGTTAAGCCGCGGATTCGTGTTTTTGTTAACTGCTGCCCTGTTCCTTACGGTTGTTCCCGCGCCGGCGCGGGACGCGCGCATCGATCAGGTGCTGAACCAGCTTGAACAGGTTCACCCTTTCTCTGCGGTCTCGATTTCTCCCGATGGTAAATGGGTAACCTGGACTCAGCCCGCGTCGAGTGACACCGAAGACACTGAGATCTTCCTGCTCCATTGGGGCGATGCCGCAGCGAAGCCAACCCGGATAACCGCTGGCAATGGCACGCAGTCTCTCCGGGAGCACGCCGTGGCATGGTCGCCCGATAGCAGCCAGATCGCGTTCTTTTCGAATGCGAATTCCTCGCAGGATCAGTTGTTCGTGCTTGCGGTTTCGGGCGGCAAAGCTCGCGCCCTTACAAATGTCCAAGGGCATGTTACGGATATCCGCTGGTCGCCTGACGGGAAGGAAATCGCCTTCCTGTATGCAGAGCACGGAGGTGGAGGAGGCCCACTGGAAGCTGAGCCGGCAGCGGTCGGCGTGATTGGCGGCAGCATGCATAACCAGCGGTTGACGATCGTCAACGCTGCGGGTGGCGAAATACACCAGGTCTCGCCTGCTGACCTGAATATCTACGAATACGGTTGGTCTCCGGACGGTAAGCAGTTCGCCGCAATTGCCGCGCCCGGACCCGCAGATAACAACTGGTGGATTGCCAAGCTCTATACGGTCGATAAAGCCTCGGGACAGATGAAAGTTTTGTATCAGCCTCCGCCCGAACAGCAGATTGCTGTGCCGCGGTGGTCGCCGGATGGTAAGCAGATCGCATTCATCGGTGGACTGATGAGTGATGAAGGGTTCGATGGAGGCGACATTTTCGCGGTATCCAGTGAGGGTGGCGCGGCGAAAGATCTTACTCCCGGAATTCATGCTTCGCCCAGCGGTTTCGTCTGGCAGGATGCCGGGAAGCTGATCTTCACGGAGACCGTGGAAGGCGGCGGCGCGATATCGAGCCTGGACATCGCCACCGGCCAAACCGAGACGTTATGGAAGGGAAGCGAATCCATTCACCACGACGGCAATTTCCCAAACTTCTCATTAGCTAAGCGATGGACGGACAAGCGCCGTTATCCGCAGCACCTGGCAGCAGCCGCCCGAGATTTTCGCGGGCCCGATTGGCGAATGGCGGCAACTCACTCACGAGAACGCCGACCAGCGGCCACATTGGGGAAAAGCGGAGAGCGTCGTCTGGAACAGCGGTGAATTCAAAGTCCAGGGTTGGCTGCTTTATCCCGAAAATTACGATCCGGGCAAGCGCTATCCGATGGTGGTTGAAATCCACGGCGGACCTGCCAACCTCCGCTCGGCAGGGTGGCCGAACACCCACTTTGATATGGCTGTCATGGCCTCACTCGGCTATTTCGTGTTCTTTCCGAATCCGCGCGGCAGCTATGGCGAGGGAGAAGCGTTCACGAGAGCGAATGTGAAAGATTTCGGCGGCGGCGATTTGCGCGACGTTATGGCGGGCGTGGACGCCGTCATCAAGAAAGTGCCAGTGGATGCCAACCGTTTGGGCGTGACAGGCTGGAGTTACGGCGGATACATGACCATGTGGACCGTGACCCAAACCAGCCGTTTTCGGGCGGCGGTCGCGGGCGCCGGCATCGCCGACTGGCTCAGCTACTACGGCGAAAACTCAATCGATAAATGGATGATTCCGTACTTCGGCGCGTCCGTTTATGACGATCCTGCCGTTTACGCCAAGAGCTCACCCATCACGTACATCAAGCAAGTGAAGACGCCGACGTTGGTGGTTGTGGGTGAGCGCGATGGCGAATGTCCCGAGCCGCAATCCTTCGAGTTCTGGCACGCGCTGAAAACCCTTGGTGTGCCAACCGAACTTGTCGTCTACGCAGGGGAAGGACATTCGTTCCATAAGCCGGCAGATCGTACAGACGTCATGCGGCGTGCGCTTGCCTGGTTCGATCGCTATCTCGCAGCCCCTTGAGCCACGCTACTCGCCCATTACCAGCAACATTACTCGCCTCTGATGGGGCCTCGACCGGTGCTCGAAACAATAGAGCCCCTGCCACGTGCCCAGGGCCATGCGGCCGGAAACCACCGGGATCGTCATACTGGTATGCGTCAGCGTCGACCGGATATGTGATGTCATATCGTCCGGACCTTCCGTGGTGTGCCGGAATCCCTCGTCATCTTCCGGGACCAGCCGCTCAAAGAAGTCGCGCAGATCGAGCGTGACGTCCGGATCGGCATTCTCCTGGATTACCAGCGAACAGGATGTATGTTGAATGAAAACAGTCAGTAGGCCGTTCGCGATTCCCTGCTTCGAGAGCCAGTCCTCCACCTGACGCGTGAACGGATAAAGACCTTTACCGCGGGTCGGCACTGTGAGGGTCGTGTTACGGATCATTGCAGCGGGTCCTTCCCCCGATATATACTCCAGGTAATTCAGCACGGAACCGCGCGCGATAGGAAGCGGCAGTATAAGGAGAAACCATGCCAGCAATTCTGAATCCCGATCAGAAAGCCGAATTCGTTCGCCGCGGCTTCACACGCCGCAACTTCGGACGCATTGCGACAATTCTGACGGCGGGCGCGGCGCTGCCATTCTACGACGAACGCGCTTTGGCCCAGCTCTCGAAAATCCGCGACATCCCGCCCGATGCCGTCAAGATCAACGCGAACGAGAACCCGCTTGGCCCATGTCCGGAAGCCGCCGACGCCGTCTATAACGTCGTGAAGAAAGGCGGCCGGTATATGTATGAGCTGACCGATGAGCTCGCCCAAACCATGGCCGCCATGGAGGGCCTCCCGGAAAATTGCGTCAACATCTATGCAGGCTCCAGCGCTCCGCTTCACCAGGCGGTTCTCGCTTTCTGCTCCAAAGAGCGGCCCTTAGTGACCGCCGATCCTGGCTACGAAGCCGCCGGACGCGCTGCAAGTTTTATCGGCGCGAAGGTCGTAAACGTTCCGCTGAAGAAGGGAACCTGGGATCACGATGTCAAGGGCATGCTGGCCGCCGCGCCGAACGCCGGGCTCTTTTACGTGTGCAATCCCAACAACCCGACCGGAACGCTCACCAGCCGCTCCGATATCGAGTATCTGATTGCCAACAAGCCGACGGGTTCCATTGTGATGATCGATGAGGCTTATATTCACTTCTCGAAGAACGCTGTCCGCTGTAACGATCTCGCGGCGGCCGGTAAGGACGTCATCGTTCTCCGCACCTTCTCAAAGCTCTACGGGATGGCCGGGCTTCGTGCCGGTGCGGCACTGGCGCGCCCCGATCTGCTGGGTAGTATCAGAATCTTCAGCGCGGGCGCTATGCCGGTTACCGCGATGGCCGGCGCAACCGCGAGTCTGAAGGTGAAGAACCTCGTGGCCGATCGCAGCAAGATCCTTGCCGATATTCGCGAAGACGTTTTCAGTTGGCTGACCGCGCGCAACGTGGAGTTCATCCCGTCGGAAACCAACTGCTTTATGGTCAACGTGCGGCGTCCCGGAACGGCATTCTACGCAGACATGACGAAAGAGAAAGTCTACGTCGGCCGCACTTGGCCGGTTTGGCCGAACTGGGTGCGCGTCACGGTCGGAACCAAGGACGAAATGTCGAAGTTCAAAGACGCCTTCGTCAAATGCTTTAACGCCTGACCGCGACCAGCGGCCTCGCGCTCAGCTTAGCTCACGTTCCATTTGTGCGTGCAGCACCGCAACGCCCGGGTCGCGCTGCACCGCCGTTGCGTATCGCTTCCAGAAGCCGTTCACTTCGCGGGATGGCGAAAGCAGTGCGCGGGTGTCCCTTATAAGCTGATCGAAATCGTGTGCGGTCGCGGGCGGTTTCTTGGCGGCAAGCGTTTCGTCTATTTGTACGATCAGGGTCGTGATGGGTCGTACCCAGGCAAACCAGGCATCGTTTATAACCAGTTGCAAAAAAGCTCCGGGCGACTCGACCGGCCCATGCACAAGCTCATACGCGGTTCGCTCGGAATCGAGCAGAGCCTTGTGCAGAGTCAGAAGCGTTTCCCGGAGCTCTGTTAATCGTCGCCGTGCCTGATCTGGACCAGCGTCAGGTAACTCCATGCCTTCACCCAGCGCGCAAGAGGGCCAGCAAATCGACCTTTGCGCTAGTTTCAGGTTAGAACAGGAACTTGAGGCCGAGTTGCAGAATACGCGGGTTGTGCGCGCCGCCAGGCAAGAGGAATGTAGAGCTTCCGACGCAGCTTGGATCGCCGGCCGAGTTGTTGGCGCCGGCAAAACAAGAGGCGCTGCTGTTAACTCCGCTCCATTGGGTATGGTTCAAGACGTTGAATGCCTCAGCCCGGAACTCGAAACCCCGGCTCTCCGTTATCGCGAAGTGCTTAAACAAGCCTATATCCCAGTTGGTGCGGCTTGGGTTGTTTAGGATATTGCGTCCCGCGGTGCCGAAGGTCAGACCAGTCGGCTCGGCGAAAGCGCCCGGGTTGAACAAATATGGTCCGGGGGTGCCCGGAACTTGCGCGTTCGGAATCCCCGCGAACGGATTCCCTATTATGTCGACGTAAGACCCCGTTCCGACTCCATTTGCGACCCCGGCATTATCGCCGTAGGTGCCGCCATTGGTGATGCTGAAGGGCGTACCGGTCTGGAACGAGACCAGCCCGGAAGTTTGCCAGCCTCCCAGAATGGAGTGAAGAATGCCGGTCTTCGTGAAAAATGGAAGATCGTAGACGTAGCTGACGTTCAGCAGTTGGCGCTGGTCGAAATTGCTGCTGGCCCGGCTTTGCGCTAGATTATATGAATTTACGAAGCTGCCGTCGTAGCGATCCGATGAATCATCGATGGAATGGCTCCAGGTATAGGCGAGGCTCATGGTCAGATGGCCGATATTACGGCGCGCGGAGACCTGTAGCGCGTTGTAAATGGAATTAGCCTGATCTTCGAGGCCAGTGATACCGTTGAACCCCTGGTAGGGCCGGTAAGGTAAAGGCGAATTCCCGCACGCAACATTCAGGTTCGTGAGCGCCGGTCCCGTTACGGGTGCGCCGTTGACGGTCAGACTGCTGCAATCGTTCGCCGAGATCACCTGCCCGGGAAGATAAGGGTTCTGCGACGGCGAGAGCGGGAATAGTTGATTGAGGCCGCGTTGATCGGTCAGGTGCGTGCCTTTGCTGCCGGCGTAAGCCACGGTCAGAACCGTGGTCGACGGGAGTTGCCGCTGGATGCTGAAGTTCCATTGCTGAACGTAAGGCCAGATCGCCTTCGTCGGAATCGAGATGACGTTAAGCGGCCCGGAAACCGTCGAGGTCGAATAAATGCTGGTATAGCTTGGCAGGTTGAATTCAGTCAGGTTCTGAATTAGGGGTGGGCTTCCTTCGAGCGATTCGGTATTTCCTTCGTTGCCGTTCGTGTGCTCAAAGAAGATGCCATATCCGCCTCGGATAGAGGTCTTTCCGTCGCCGACGGGATCGTATGCGAATCCAACGCGAGGAGCCGGATTAAACAGGTGCCCTTTCATACAGCCGGCCGGGACGCTCCCCACACCGCACTGCACTATGCCATCGAAGGGATTGCCGCTGATCAGGCCGTTTGGACCGTAAACCGGCGCGTTGGCGGGGTTGTATACGGCTGGGTCCCAGTTATAAGCCTGCTTGTATTTCTCGCGATATGTCCCGTACAAGCTGATCCGCAACCCAAGATTCAAGGTCAACTTCTTCGTCACGTGCCAATCATCCTGAATGTATGGCTCGACAATCTTGTAGCGGTTATAAAATTTCGTCAGTTGATTCGTCTGGTCAAAGGATGCTATCCGGCCAACCAGGAAATCGGCAAACCCGTTCCCGGTGCTAAGCGGGCTGGTGGTTGAGAACGTAAGCGATCCCTGGGCGTCATTGAAATTCGAATTCATCTCGTTCTTCTGGGCCGCTGCGAAGTAGGCGCCAAACAACAGGTTGTGAGAGCCCCAGATTTTCGTGATGTTGTCCTTGTATGTGAAGGTGGGATTAGCGTTGTTCCAGGGGAAGTAGCCAGTTCCGGCGTTAAAGCCTCCTCCGTATTCCGCCGTGTTCGAGATGGTCACGTTCGGCAGCAATCCGCGGAATCCATTGTTAAAGATTCCAGGCATGTTGAAATCGCTGGGGCGCTGCACGGGGCCGATGGCGTTGAGGAAAATGTGATCGGTGGTATAGCTGAACATGAACTCATTCAGCAAGGTTGGTGAAAGAGTTGATGTCAGGTTCGCCACCATGCTGACGCCCGGTCCGACAAAGCTAGTGCCAACCGTCGGGAAGTCGCCGGTCCCCCACAGAGGCGTGGGAGTGACCGTGTTCCACGAATCGTGTATGAAGCGGTAGAAGAACCGTTGCTTATCCGTTATGTTCTCGTCCACCCGGACCAGTTCCTCGCGATAGTTTGTCTTTTGTGCCGGTGCGGCGTTAAAGAACGACCCCGCTCCGGAACCGGTGTTAGGCGCTGGGATCAGCGGTAGCAAAGTCTGCGCCTGCGGTGTGACCGGGACCGTGTTGTTGGGGAAGTACGCTCCGGTTATTGGATTGACAGGGCAATTTGGGAACGCGGTAGCGTTAACCGCGCTTCCGGCGCCCGGGCAAACATCCGAGAAGTTTCCGGCGCGCTCCTCGTTCGAAGGCACCTGGTTATTGAAGGTCTGTCCTGGAACAAGGGATTTCTGCCATTCTTCCGAAAAGAAGAAGAACGTCTTTTGGCGGCTGGTGTTATACAGCTTCGGAATGAAGACCGGTCCGCCGATGGTGTACCCAAAATCGTGCTTCTTGTAGATCGGGACGCTGCTTTGGAAGAAATTACGCGCGTTGAAATCGTCGTTGCGCAGGAACTCAAACACGTCGCCATGAAAATCGCGGGTACCGGATTTTGTGATGGTCTCGACCGTCGCAGAGCCGTTGCGGCCGTATTGCGCGCCATAATTCGACGTCAGCACCTTCACTTCGGCAACGGCGTCGAGATTAGGGTAGGTGTTTAAGGTGCCGTTACTGCCGTTATCCATATTGTCGCCGCCGTCGAGTTCCCAATTGTTGTATTCAGTGCGGCCGCCATTGACGCTGTAGCCAACGCTTCCGTAAACGCCTTTTTGGCCCTCATCCTGCCCGGTCTGGTTGCTCACCCCGGGAATGAGGGTAATCAACTGGGTAAAGTTGCGGCCGTTCAGGACAAGACCCTCGATTTGCTTATTGGTGACCGTTCCGGATAGCTCAGCAGATTCGGTTTGGACCTGAGCGACATTCTCGCCCGCGACTTCGATTTGCGTGCTGACCTGCCCCAGTGTCAGCGTGGCGTCTGCACGAGCCTTTTCCGCGACCCGGAGTACCAGGTTTTTTATCTGGTACTGCTGGAACCCTGGGGCTTTGGCGGTGATATTGTAATGCCCGGCAGGCAAGCCGGACACCAGATAGTCACCGCTCGCGTTCGACACCACGTCTCGCGAAAATCCTTGTTCAACGTTGGTTACGGTGACGGTGGCATTCGGCACAATCGCGCCGGTGGCGTCTTTCACCGAACCGGTGATGGACCCCTGTTGAGCCCAGGCGCAAACGGACAGCGCCAGGGCTGTTATCACTAAACAGACATGCCTGAATAGAGTCTTCATATTTCCCCTGCTTACTCCGTCGCGGTAGGCGTTCAGCACTCGCGCCGGCGGTCAAGTTTCGTAGCAACTACTTGTTGTCACATATATCACGATTCAAACAAAGGGGTAAAGCAGGGAGTAATAGGACGCCGGGATCTTTGCCCGCCGTTACACTTCAGAAAATCAGCTTCAGCGCGAACTGAATTTCCCTTGGAGGACGCGCGGAACTCACGCTACCGAACGGGTCCGACGGGCTGATCCCGCTGCCCGCCACGTCCTGCGCGGGGACAAAGGTCGTGTCGATGGATGAGAACTGAGTGTGGTTGAAGGCGTTGAAAAATTCCGTGCGGAACTGCAGCCGGGGCGATTCCGTGCCGCCCAGCCCTTTTATGTGCGGAAGCGAAAAATCCTTGAATAACGATAGGTCGAAGTTGTTCAGACCGGGTTCGCGCACATTATTTCGGCCAGAGTTGCCGAATGTCCCTGGCGCTTGCAGTTGGAAGGCGTTGATGTCGAAAAACTCCGTGACGCTGCGCTGGCCACGGCTCAGGTTGGGATTGGAAATGATGTCCGGCCGTTCGCAGATCGAGCCTCCAGACGCGAGGCCGACCACATCGTGATCCAGACAAACGGTTTGCGGGAGCCCGGAGTGCAACGAATAGATGCCGTTCAATTGCCATCCGCCCAAACCATTCTTCAGAAGCTTGTTCGCGCTCCTGGCAAAGAGCGGTATTTCCCACACCGCATTAACGCCGACAGTCTGCGGCTGGTCCTGCGTCCCGAAAGCCTTCTCGGCTGGTAAATCGTAAGCGTTCTGCACCGGGTTGGCGCGGCCCTCGGTGTCCTGATTCAGCGTGTCGGAAATCAGATGGCTCCAGGTATAGGAAAGCTGCAGTTGCAGGCCTCGCGTCAGCCGCCGGTTCAACGATGTCTGCAGCGAATTGTAGCGGCTGACTCCTTCCCGCGCGTTGACGTAAATGTGGCTGTAACCCAGGTAAGGGCGAACGGTGTCCGGGTTAATGCCGGAAGAACCGCCGCTGTTTTCGTACTGATACACGGCCAGCAGGCTCGAATAGGGGACCTGGTTGATATCGACATTTAGCCCCTGATGAATCTGGTGACTTCCTGCGTAGCCAACCGCCAGCACCGTATCGGAACTCAGGCTGTACTGAATGCCGGCACTGTACTGATAGCTTTCAGGGTTGTCATAGTTCGGCTCCAGAGTTTGAAGCGTAGTGGGCGGCTGCGGCACATCCGGGTTGAAGGGTCTAAGCTGGCTCAGCGAAACGCCGGTCAGCGTGGCGGTGCGGTCGAAGGGCGGCAGTTGTCCCAATGCGCTGGTCTGGGAGATAGCATCGCGGCCGTGAAAAATTCCCGCGCCCATGTGGAAGACCAGCTTATCTTTGAAAATTCCGGGGGACCACGCGATCCCCCCGCGCGGTTCCCAATCGTTGGGATGATTCTTGACTAGCGCCGGTCCCGGAATGCCGGGCGACTTAGGGGTCACGATGCCGTTCAGGGTGTTGCAGAGAGTCGGATCGAGAAACCCATCGGGCGTAAAGGCCGCCAGTGAGCATTGGCTTGCCTTATAGAAACCCGGATAGAAGTTCGAGATGTTGTCGTGGGCGGAAAACGTTTGGCCAAGATACTGCCAGCGCAAACCGAAATCAAGCGTCAAATGCCGGGTCGCTTTCCAGGTGTCTTGCAGATAGATTGCATAATCGTGCCATCGGTCATAAACGGGATTCAGGGTCTGTTCTTCCTGATACTGCGCCAGGTTCCCTAGCAGCAGATCGTGAAAGCTGTTGAAGGACATGATGCCGGCCGTATCGTCAGCACCGCCGTTTGCCGGCTCGCGCTTGCGCCCGCGTCCAATGAAAAATCCAGCCTTAAGGTTGTGATTGCCCGTCGTCCACGACAAAGCATCTTGCCACTGAAGGATAGCCTCGCGGTTCGTAAACGGCGCCTGGTGCTGCAAGGTGCCGATGCCGTCCACGCCATTTACAGTTGGAAAAGAGCCGCTGGTTTCCGGAAACAGCTCCGTGTAAGTGAACCCTGCCCGGGAGGCCAGCACCGGGTCACTTTTGGCGCTGGTCTGAAAATGAATAAAGTTATTGGTGTAGCCGAACTGAAACTCATTGACCACGGTGGGGGTGATGATGTTAGTCAGCTTAATCATGCTGTTCAGAGCGGAAAAGGTCCAATCGCTTGAGACCGACGGGAAGTTATCATCCGCCCAGAGCTGATTGTTTATATTCGCGAGGCTCTGGTGTTCCGTCATGACGCGCGCCATCAGCATGGCTTTATCGCTGATGTTGTGATCCCACCGGTACAGTTGAACGTTGTCCCCGGTGTTCGTAGGCAGGCTGGCTACGTAATTGAACGAGCCGGTGGCGTTAGGCAATGGATAGCGCTGAAGGATGGCAACCGCGTTCGGATCGAATTGAGAGACGGGAACATCTGGCTCGCCGAGCGCCGAGAGATCGCCCTGACGCTCCGCTGGAGTGGGGACATTGTCCTGCACAGTGTTGCCCCGAACCTCGCGGCGGCCTTCAAATGACGCGAAAAAGAAGTCCTTTGTCTTGCCGGGGTTGTAAATGCGAGGGATCCAGAACGGTCCGCCTAATGTGTAGCCGAAGTTATTGAAGCGCAGCTCATTGCGCGCCTGCCCCTGCTGGTTGAGAAAAAAATCGTTGGCATCGAGTTTGTCGTTGCGGAAGTATTCGTAGACGGTCCCGTGAAAGTCGCGCGTGCCCTGTTTGGTGACGACGTTCACTACGCCGCCGGTACCGCCGCCGAACTCGGCGCTGTAATTACTACGCAGGACGTTGAATTCCTCCAGGGCGTCTAGCGGAGGAGTAACTACGTTCCCTGCGTTACTTCCGATGTCCATATTATTCTGGCCGTCCAGCAGCCAGGTGTTGGAGTTACTCTGGTTTCCATTCACGGATACCGCGGTGTCGCTGCTGATGCCGGTCCCGTTGCCGATGTTTCCGCTGTCGGACACTACTCCCGGCACCAGCATGACAAGCTGGCTAAATACGCGGCCGTTCAGCGGCAAAGCCTGGGTTTGCCGAGCGCCAATGAGATTGGAGAGATCCGCGGACTGCGTCTGCAATTGAGCCGCGCTCTCATTCACCGTGACTGTTTCGCTGGTGCCCCCAATTTGCAGGTGAACGGGGATATTCAGGCGATCATTCACGTCCAGCCGGATCTGTTTGGCTTCGAATTTCTTGAACCCGTGAGCTTCGGCGCTAAGCGAATAATTTCCGACCGCCAGGTTTGTTACAACGAATAGCCCGCTCGCGTTGCTTGTCGTTGTGCGTGTGACTCCGGTCTGAACATTCGTTACCGCAACGGCGGCGTTCGGGATGATTGCGCCGGAAGGGTCGGTTACCGTGCCGGAGATGGTTCCGGTGCTTTCTTGCGCTATGGCAATTGAGAGGGCCAGCAGGGCAAGGCCCAGGAAGCGAACTATCCAATGATGCATAGTATTTCCTATATAACCATGTATTTTGCAGTTTGGAGCCTAGTGGTTATGCTCGTCGGGTCAAGGCCCGCTCAATTCCAAAAAGCGAAACAGACCGGGCTGGAATTGTTTCAGAAAAAGCAGTTCGAACGCGCAATTGCGCCTCTGGAGCAAGCCCGAAGCGAGAACGCGGACGACATGCAAGTGCTGTTGGCTCTCGGAACCTCGCTGGCGCGCATCGGTAAGGTGGAGGCCGCGCAAACTGTTTTTGCCGATCTGCTTCGCCGCCATCCAAACTCTCCGGAGCTGCACCTCTTGTGGGGCCAGGCGTATGCGAGCGTGGCTCAAGCGGGGCAGGCGGAAGAAGAGTTCAACGCGGCGCTGCGTCTAAATCCGAAGCTGCCGGAAGCGCACTACAACCTGGGCTTGCTGCTCTTAAAGCAGAACCGGCTGGCGGAGGCGGTGGCCGAATTCCGCGCAGAGCTCGCAATTCATCCGGAGGACGTTAAGGACCGTTATGATCTGGCAGTCGCGCTGCTGCACTCGAACCAGGTTTCCGCCGGCATGATGGAGCTTCAGCGCGTTCTGAGTGTTCAGCCTGCTAACGCCAATGCGAACTATGAATACGGAAAAGCGCAATTGGCTGAGGGAAATGTGCAGTCCGCGATCGAGCACCTGGAAAAGGCGGCGCGCGCCGACCCGGCCAAAGCGTATATGCACTACCAGCTTGGACGCGCTTATTTGCGAGCGGGACGTCATCGGGATGCGGACCGGGAGTTTGCAAAAGTAAAAAGCCTGCGCGGAATCCCGGAGTGAGCCGCGCGCGTGAGCAAGCGGCCGCCAATGCCGGTGATAACATCGCAGCTTCGAACCAAACCTATGGCAACCAACGGCAAAGTGAAGGTCGGAATCATCGGATCGCGATTTGAAGGGGACATACACTGCGCTTCCTTTCAACTCATGCCGGAAGAAGCGGAGGTGGTGGCGATCGCCTCCCCTACCGCGGGTCACGCGGAGAAGCTCGCGAAGAAGTATGGCATCCCTCGCGTGTTTCAGGATTACAAGCAGATGCTGAAAGAGCCGGATATCGAGATGGTCACCATCACGGCGCCGAATTACCTGCATGCACAGATGACCGTCGATATCGCGAACGCGGGCAAGCATGTGGTCTGCGAAAAGCCGCTTTGCATGACCCTGGCGGAAGCGGACGAGATGATTGACACCTGCAAACGCAAAGGTGTCCTGCTGGCCTATGCGGAAGAGCTTTTCTTCACGCCGAAGTATGTGAAGGCCAAAGAAATGGCCGATCAGGGCGGCTTCGGCAAGGTCTACATGGTGAAGCAGAGCGAAAAACATTTCGGCCCGCACAGCGACTGGTTTTGGGATGTGGAGCGTTCAGGCGGCGGTGCGCTGATGGACCTGGGCTGCCACGGCATTGCTTTCTGTTACTGGTTTCTTGGCCGGCCCGCGATCAAATCGGTTTACGCGCAGCTTGGAACGTACGTCCATGGGGCCAAGACCAAAGGCGACGATGATGGCGTCTGCATCCTGGAGTTTGATAACAACGCCGTGGGCATGGTGGAAGTAAGTTGGGCCAAACGCGGCGGCATGTCGGACCGGAGCGAAATCTATGGCGAAGGCGGAGTAACATACGCCGATCTGCACATGGGGAACGCCCTTCCTACCTATAGCGAATACGGCTTTGGATACGCGGTGGAGAAGGCGCCATCTACGCAGGGCTGGAGTTATCCCGTATTTGAAGAGCACTGGAACTATGGGATGCCGCAGGAGATGCGCCATTTCGCACGCTGCGTGCGCGGCAAAGAGACATTGCAAGCCACGGGAGAAGATGGACGCGTGGTCATGCAGGTCCTGTACGCGGCTTACGCGTCCGCGGGCGCGGGACAGAAAACGCATATGCCGTATAAGCCGACTGCGAAGACGCCAATAGGCGAATGGCTTGGAAAACGCGGGAAGTGAGTTCGCCCCTGCTCGATAATATCCGCGCACAACCCGTGGCGTTGCGGCAGGTGTCCGAATACCAGCTTGGGGCTGGGCGGGAGGCGCTGCTTCGTGCGGCTGAGCTGATCCGGGCAAGCAAGCGAGTGGTCGTGAGCGGTATGGGCGCTTCGCTCTTTGCGGCGATTCCCCTGGCCTGCTCGCTCGGCGCCGAAGTTATCGAAAGTTCCGAACTGCTTTATTTTCGAACCCAGGTTCTGAGTCGGGATACAACGGTGGTCCTGGTGTCCCGTTCGGGAGAGAGTGTGGAGGTGACGAAGCTACTCCGAATTCTGAAACAACGAAACTGCGCAGTGATCGGCGTAACCAACGTTCCCGGCAGCACGCTTGCTCTAGAAGCGACGCACGCGATTATTCTGAATAGCCCGGCGGATCAGTTGGTCGCAATCCAGACTTACACGGCGACAGTGCTGACTCTTCTGTTATTGGCCGATCCGAACGTACCGGATCTGCACGTTGGAATTGCGGCATTCGATCGCCAACTTAGCTCCTGGACCGAAGCCGGCGAGACGTGGCACAATTTCGTGAACTCTGACCGGCCGGTTTATCTGCTCGGCCGCGGCCCGGCTTTGGGCTCCGTGCAAGAGGGAATGCTGCTGTTCCATGAAGTAGCCAAAGCGCCTGCGGTCGGCATGTCAGCGGCCCAGTTCCGTCATGGACCGGTGGAGGTGGTCGACAGCAGCTTTCGCGCCATCGTTTTCGGCACAGTCCCTGAAACACTCGATCTCGATCTCGCGCTGGCGGAAGACCTGACGCGCATGGGAGCGAAGATCTGCTGGATAGGCGCAAATTCGATAGTTTCGGGTGCCCGCGGTTTCACCGTCGCACCTGACTGCTTTGCACGCCTTCTCGAAATTGTTCCCTGTCAGATTCTGGCCTATCGAATGGCTGAGGCGCGCGGCATACGGCCGGGCGAATTCAGATGGGCGCCGGCCATCACGCGTTCTGAGACCGGATTCGCCTTCGCTAAATAGAGATGAACAGTTCCGTTCTGTGCGTAGATATCGGCGGCACGTCCAGCAAGGCGGGAATACTGGACGGCTCGGGACGACTGCACTTCATCGACTCCATTCCGACGCAGCCCGATGGCGCTGGATTTGTGAGCCGATTGTGCCATTTGATCCATCGGATTCAGTCTGGGGCCGCTGCGGCCGGTTTTTCCCTCGCAGGAATTGGCGTCGCGATTGCCGGGTTTGTGAGCGCCGAGCGTGACCGGCTGGTGTACAACTCGAATCTGAGCTGGCTCGAAGGTTTCCCAATTAAAGCTCGCTTGATGGACCGCTTCGATCTTCCAATTGAGCTTGAGGTCGATTCTAACGCCGCGACCATGGCCGAATATCGCTTCGGATCGGGCCAGAAGTCGAAACGTTTCCTGTGCATCACGTCAGGTACGGGGCTGGGCGTGGGCATGACGGTCGATGGCGTTCCGCTGCGCTTTGCATATGGCTGTCTTGGCGATATCGGACATATTATTGTGCAGCCGAACGGGCCATTGTGTACCTGCGGCGGGCATGGCTGCGCGGAGATTCTGGTTTCAGCGCCGGCTTTGGCGCGGCGTTATCGGGAGAAGGCGGCGCGTGGCGGGGACGTTTCTCTGCGCGATGTTATAGAAGCTGCAAACGCCGGCGATTCGATTGCCGCTGCGATCCTGGAGGAAGCGGGCGAGTGGCTGGGTATTGCGATTGCATCGATGGCGAGTACGTTATTCCCCGATCACATCGCCATCGCAGGCGGGTTGTCAGCCGCGGGAGATTATGTCTTAAAACCGGCCGAGCGGGTTTTTTGCGAGTCGGCGGGTATACTGGCTCGTTCGAATGTCTCTTTTACCAGGGCAACACTCGGCACCATGGCGACGCTGATCGGCGCGGCGTGGCCGTTTTGGGAGGATCGTAAAGAGGATGGCGAATCAAGGACCGGATAGGCGCGTAGTTCTCGAGATGCTTGCGGTGGCGGCACTCGCGAGCCAGTTCAAAGGCTTCAGCCGCTGGGCTTACGCCGAAGAAACCCGCGCTGAGCCCAGACCAGCAGAATACAAACCGCAGTTCTTCACACAGCAAGAATACGCAATCCTCGATCAAGTGACGGAAATGATTATTCCGCGAGACGAGACCCCGGGCGCGCGGGATGCAGGAGTGAGTGAATTCATCGACTTTATGGCGGCGCACGACCCGGACATTCAGCAGCCATTGCGGGACGGTTTACGCTCGCTGCAGGAAAGTGGCCTCTCAACCGAGCTGCTTCCCAGCGCGCCCTTTTTCAATCTGCTCCGGCGTTACACCGTAATGGGCTATTACACGACCCGCATTGGGCTTGAACAGCTGGACTTTCCGGGACTCAAGCTCTATTCCAAATCGCCAGGCTGCCCGCACACGCACGACCCGGAGCACAAGCACCTGCCGCCATCCCCTTTCTAAAGATGCCTAAGACCATTTACGACGTCATCGTCATCGGAACAGGAGCGGGCGGCGGCATGGCCATCCATACGCTATGCCGGGCGGGCGCGAAGGTTTGCGCGTTGAACGGAAGCCGGCGTCTGGACCCGCGCAAGGACTTTCGCAACCACCGGATGCCGTACGACATGAAGTTCCGGGGCTTCGGCGATCCGAAAGAACAGAGGGATCGCATCGGCTACATGGACAACGAGTACACCGAAGGCATTTGGGAGCACGACATTGTGTACACCACCGCGCCCGGTACGAAGTGGACCTGGCCGCGCTGCTTCGCCGTGGGAGGCAAGACAAATTTCTGGGGACGTTCGTCCGCGCGTTTCGGCGACATCGACTTTCGCGCCGCAAGCCGGGACGGATATGACGTCGATTGGCCCGTTACCTATGCGGAGATCGCTCCCTATTACAGCCGCGTGGAACAGATGATCGGGGTCGCGAGCACGGTCCAGAACCGGCCCAGCAATCCCGATGGCGAGTACCTGCCGCCCATGAATTTCCGCTGCCTCGATTGGATTCTCGAAAGCGGCGCGCGCAAGGTCGGAATTCCGTATCTGCCCGACCGTATCGCTCAACTCACCGTTCCCCATGCGGGCCACCCGAGCTGTCACTTTTGCGCGAATTGCACGGACGGCTGCGATATCGGCGCGTTCTTCTCGAGTCCCTGGTTCTTTCTCCCGGAGGCGGAGAAATCGGGCAATTTGGAGATCCGCACCAACGTTCTGGCGAAGAACATCATCGCCGATGACAAGGGGCGCGCGGCTGGCGTGGCGTATGTCGACCGAAAAACAGGGCAGGAGATTGAGGTCTATGGAAAAGCGGTGGTAGTCGCCGCCTCCTGTGTTGAATCGGCACGTATCCTGCTCAATTCGAAATCACGGCGCTGGCCGAACGGCATCGCCAATTCCAGCGGCCAAGCGGGACGGAATCTCTGTGACCACCTTTATGGCACCACGGCGCGCGGCTATCTGCCGCAGCTTCGCGGCCAACCCAGTTTTCCGGACAATGTATCAGCCAGCACCATCGCGTGGATGCCGCGCTGGCAAAACCTGGACAACCCGCGCCAGGAGCAATTCATTCGCGGCTATTCGGTCTACCCCGATGGCGGCTGCAGCGAGTTTCCCTGGTACTTCGATGAGATTCCAGGATTCGGCCGCGAGTTCAAGCGCGAGATTAAGCGGCGTTACCCAACTCCCGTCAGCTTCTACATTCAGGCCCCAGCGCAGCGAAGTGATTCAAACTACGTCGATATCGATCCGGTGGTGAAGGACAAATACGGTATACCGGCCGCGCGGCTGCACTTCAATGGGATAAGAACACGCTCTTGATGTGGGAGCATGGCAAGAATGCGTGCGAGAAACTGCTGCGGGCGAGCGGTGGCGAGTACACTGGTCACGGCGAGCCCCAGATGCCGGGCTACAGCCTGCATGAAACGGGAACACTCCGCATGGGAAACGACCCGAAGAAGTTTGTGACGAACCGTTTCGGACAAACACATGACGTGCCGAACCTGTATGTCTGCGACGCTAGTGTGTTCCTGAATTGCACCGATAAAACAACCACGATCTCTATCCTGGCGTTCTCGCTAAGGACGTCAGAGTACCTGGTAGAGAATCTAAAGCGAGCCTAGGAGGAGAAGATGAATTCACGAATGGGGCGGCGGGAATTTGTGGGACTGTCTCTGGCGATGGCGGCCGCGCTCGGGGCGGAAGAGCCGAATCACACTTTCCCCACCGAAGCACGCAAGAGACTTGCTGTATCCACGTATCCGTTCCGGAAGCTGATTGCTTCGCCGCACATGCGTCATGACCAGGGCGGTAAAGCGCTGATATCTTTGCAGGATTTCGCGGCGACGATTCCCGACAAGTTCAACGTACACGGCATCGAGCCCTGGAGCCCCCACTTCCAATCGAATAACCCCGATTACGTACACACACTCAAAGAATCGTTCGACAAGAGCGGATTGCACGTTGTCAATATCCCTGTGGATAGCGGGCGTCCGAATCTCTGTGGAACGGCGGAGCAGCGGGAAGCCGGGCTTGCGTTTTATCGGAAGTGGGTGGACGCTGCCGTGATTCTCAATTCTCCAGGTATCCGCATTCATCTTCCGCACGCGCCGGCAGGCCAGGAGATCGAATGCGCCGTGAATGCGTTCAAGCCATTGGCCGAATACGGCGCGTCAAAGAACATCGCCATAAACATCGAAAACGATGAGCCTGAAACGGAGAACCCGGCAACCATCGTGAAGGTGATCAAAGGCGTAAACAGCCCTTTTCTGCACTCCTTGCCTGACTTCTGCAACTCGATGGCGATCCATGACGACCAGAATTACAATGACGAAGCTATGCGTATGCTGTTTCCGCTCGCTTACAACATTAGCCACGTGAAGGATTCCGAGGGTGGCGAGGGCGGCAAGTTCTTTCATGTGGATATGAACAAGATCTTCGCGATCGCGAAACAAGCCGGTTATCGCGGTTACTTTTCGATGGAATGGGAAGGCGCCGGCAATGATCCATACGCCGGGACGCGGGCACTGCTTGAGGCAAGCCTGCGAAATCTGGCTTGAACTGGCGGCGTGCGGTACCAGTATCTGATTTTCGTGCTATGTTGCGCGCCGATCTTGTTCCATGCCGACGCGCAAAGTCAGGCGGATAGTGCGCCTGCCATATTCGCCCAGGGACAGGACGCGCTCGCGCACGGCGATCTGAAGCATGCTGAAGCTGCATTCGAACGAGTGCTGCAGGTTGAGCCGAATTCCGTTCCGGCCCGGGCGAATTTGGGCGTCGTTTACATGCGCGGCAAGCAGTGGAGCAAGGCGCTGGAACAGTTCCGTATAGCGGAACGCGCCGCTCCAGGTAATCCCGGGATTGAGCTGAATATCGGGCTTGCGTACTTTCACCGGAACGATTTTGCTTCAGCCATCCAGCCCTTCCAGTCGGTGCTTTCGGCTCAGCCGGATTCCGCCCAGGCGCGCTATCTCTTGGGGCTCTGCTACTTCGCAACTGAGAAGTACGCTTCGGCCGTTGCCGCACTGCAGCCGCTTTGGCCTTCGCAATCGTCCAACATGCCGTACCTGTATGTGCTCGCTCTCTCCGCCAATAAAGCCGGGCAGAGCAAGACTGAAGAAACAGCACTCAAGCAGATGTTCGATATAGGAAAAGGGTCCGCGGAATATCACCTGTTCCTGGGCAGAGCGTGGCTGGCTCGACAACGGGACAGCGAGGCGCTTCAGGAGTTCCAGGCCGCTGCGGGAATTAGTCCGAATCTGCCTTTCGTTCACTATAGTCTCGGAACCATTTACGCCGACAAAGGCGACTACACACGTGCGAAATCCGAATTCCTGAAGGACATCGCGATCGAACCCGACCTGTCTTACGATTACGACGAGCTAGGCGCCATTTGTCTGAAAACGGATGCGCCTGAAGCGGCTGAACGATACTACTCGAAAGCAGTACAGCTCAATCCAGGACTTGCAAGCTCCTATTTCGGATTAGCAAAGATCTACCGCGCCAAACACCTGTACGCCGAAGCGTTGCAGATGCTGAACACCGTCAACCGGCTCGAGCCCAAGAGCGCGAGTGTGCATTACCTGAAGGCCCAGGTGCTGATGCAACTCGATCGGCGGCAGGAGGCAAAATCGGAGTTCGATCTCTCGGCGCAACTGAGAAAATCCACCCGCGACCGTCTGGAAGAACAGATCAGCGGGCGCCCCGCTCTGGATGCGCAGATGGGAGTGACGCAGTAAAGTGCAGGCGCGCCGTGGCCGTGAAGGGCCTTAGTCGGTCAGCAAATGCAGAGCAACAATCGTTAGGACGCCTCCGGCTGTCAACGTCGCTCCAGCTACGATTACCGCGGCCAAATGCGCCCGGAGCGCTGCAAGAGTATGCCGCGCCGCTTCGCGCAGTTCAACGTCGTCTCTCCATCTGCGTACGAGCGTGGTGCAACCAGTAATCAGCACCGTCAAGGGCAGAGCAATGAGAAATCCCCAGAGGCCGATCCGCGGCTGTCCGGCGTACCACGTAACTATCTGCTGAGCGGTGTGAGCCGGCTCGTACTGTAGAGGCTGCACATTGCGGAGGAAGAGCGCAGCCATGAAGAGGGCCGCCGGAAAGATGAGGAGCATTTCCGTGCTAGCGACAGCGTATTTGGGTAATCTCATAGATACTTTATAACGCAAAGTACATCTTGTTTGCAAGCGGTAGCCGAGAACCGCGAAGCGGCGAATTCATTCCTCTCGAAGGACACGCATCGGATCGACCCTGGCCGCCCGAATCGCGGGAAGAAGGACCGATGATGCCCAGAGAAGCAATGTTGCGGAGATGGCGGTGGAATAGGAGACAGCGTCTGTAGGTGAAATTTTGTACAGCAGCTTTCGCGGGAATCACGCTTGCTGCCGGTTTACTCGGGCGGGTATAGGTTCAGAGTTTCGCAGTCCTCTATAGCCCGGGATTCCTCAACAGTTAGGTCTGATACCTTTTTCTGTGAAGTGTGGTTGTATATCGCCCGCCAGGCTGCGATAACCTTGGCGCGCAGCGCTGCGGCCTCTGCGTCCTCATCAGCTTTAAGCTTCTTTCGTCGCAGTTCCGTGGCGGCCGCTTTCCTCTTTTCGTGTATTTCTTGTGCGGCTTGCTGACTGTTTGCCTTCTCCGCATCGGCGGCACGCTGTTTATAGAGATCGACTGTTTTGCCGTTCCCAGACCTGAACGAGAGCGTTCGGGTGCTGGAACGGAAGCGGCTCAAGCAGAACCGAATGGACAACTGCGTACACGGCGGTATTCGCGCCGACTCCCAAGATAATTGTGAGTAAGACAACCAGAGCAAAAGCGGGTTTTCGGAGAATCGAATGGAAGGCGCGGCGCAGCTCGTGCATTAAAACACCATTAGACAATCAATTCTTCAAGGCTATACTCGGATAGTTGTCCGAGTCGATATCATGGGCTCTGCTGCTTCGCATTAACTTCGAATGTCCCAATACGATTTGGTTGTGATCGGTTCCGGCCCAGCAGGCCAGCGGGCTGCAATACAGGGCGCGAAGAGCGGCAAACGCGTAGCGCTGATCGAACGGCGCGAAGTAATCGGCGGAGTATGCATCAACACCGGCACCATCCCGAGCAAGACCATGCGCGAAGCGGTTTTGCATCTCTCCGGGTACAACTATCAAAACATCTATGGGGTCAGCTATCGGGTCAAAGAGAAGATCACAATGGCGGACTTGGCGTTTCGCATACAGCACGTCATCAAAACCGAGATCGATGTCACGCAAGCGCAACTTTCGCGAAATGGCATTGAGGTCCTCACTGGAATTGCGAGCTTCAAAAGTCCAAACGTTGTCCAGATCGCAAGCGTCCGAGGAGCTTCCGAAATCAGCGCCGATAAAATCGTGATCGGGACGGGCACGAAGCCGGCCTCATCGCCCAAGGTTCCCATCAATGCGCGCACCATCATAAACAGCGATCAGATCATGGACATGCCGTCCATCCCCCGCACGCTGATGGTAGTCGGCGGCGGCGTAATTGGAGTTGAGTATACCTGCATGTTCGCAACTCTGGGCGTTCGGGTCACGCTGATTGAGAAGCGGCCGCGGTTGCTCGAATTCGCCGACCAGGAGATCGTCGAAGCGCTCTCTTACCATCTGCGGGACCACAGGGTGACCATGCGCCTCAACGAGGAGGTCCAGAGCGTTGAAGAGAGCGGCGCGGGAGCAGGTGGGGTGGTCGCTTATCTCGAAAGCAACAAAAAGGTATCCGGGGACTCTCTGCTTTACGCGGTTGGCCGCCAGGGCAACGTCGACGAACTGAATCTGGAAGCAGCGGGGCTGAGTTCCGATTCCCGCGGACGCATAGCGGTGAATGAAAACTATCAAACTAGCCAGCCGAACATCTATGCCGTCGGCGACGTAATTGGATTCCCAAGCCTCGCTTCCGTGTCGATGGAGCAAGGCCGTATCGCGGTGGCCCACGCCTTCAACCGGCCTGTGTCATCAAACCCGAGCTACTTTCCTTTCGGCATCTACACTATTCCCGAGATCTCGTTCATCGGGAAGACCGAAGAACAGCTTACCGATGAGGACGTGCCGTATGAAGTAGGCGTGGCATATTATCGTGAGATTGCGCGCGGTCAAATTCGCGGGGATACCACGGGGCGCTTGAAGCTCATCTTTCATCGCGACACGCTGGAGATTCTGGGCGTTCACATCATTGGCGAAGGCGCGTCCGAGTTGCTGCACATCGGCCAGGCAGTTCTGATTTTGAAGGGCAAAGTGGACTATTTCGTGGATACTGTATTCAACTATCCGACGCTTGCCGAATGCTACAAGGCGGCCGCATTCAACGGGCTGAATAAGTTGTCGCGCACTTGACCACAGGAAAAAAATGGCACACGGCATAGGGATTGTCATAACGGAGAGAATCGCAGTTGCTGCCGTTTCCGAAAACGCGATTTTGGGCCCGTTGCGCGTTAACCCGGAAGACAGCACCATTTCGGATTTCCTGCTCGGCGTTCCGGCTGAGACCATCATTCGGAGGATCGTTGAAATGGTGGAACAGTTGGATCTGCCGCAGCCACCCTCTCACATCGGCGTGGGTTTGCCCGGCATTGTGCGGAACGGGATCATTGAGGATTCTCCAAATCTGGTCCAATTCAAAGGCATGCACATGCAAGAACTGGTGGCTGGCTCGTTCTCGGAGAAATTCGGGAAAGTGCCGGTCTTCATATTCAATGATGCGGACGTGATGGCCGCGGGTGTGGCAGCCGTACGCGGTCATCTGGATCGCCTCACTCGCGTGTGGACTTTGGGGACCGGTATTGGATATGGCCGTTATCCACACGGAGACGGCTTCTGGGAAGCGGGCCACTCCGTTGTCACGCTTGATCCGAAGGAGCACTTCTGCGGTTGCGGAGGACGCGGCCATTTGGAAGGAATCATGGGCCAGCGCGCCATGCGGCTGCGGTTCATGGATCTGGAACCGGAAGAGATCTTCGCGCATGCCGCAGCCGGCGAGGCGCGCTGCATAGACTTCACGAAGCTATGGCACAGGGCGCTGGCTGCGGCCACCGCCACCAGCATTCACCTGGACGGCCCCGGCAAATTCTTCATCACGGGCTTCAATGCGCGTTTTGTGAATCTCGGTCTTTTGAACGAGTACCTGCATGAAATGGTAAAGCTCAGCCCGCTTCAGGGATACGCGCTTGAGGTTGTGCCCGGCGGCGAATCGGTCGCGGTCATCGGCGCTGCCGTGAATGCTTTGCAAGCCGCTGAACGCGGTTGATCAAGGTTTTTCGGGGCTTTTTTCTCTAGCCCTCAGGAACTCATCGCCTTTGTTCCAGGTGGGCAGGCTCGGCGCATTGGCGATATCTAATCCGAGTGCGAAACCGAAATCCGCCATCTGCTGCATGCCTGCGAAATCCCAATCATCGTGATACTCGTCCGACGGCTGGTGATAGTGCTTGGCGTTGTATTCCTCGAATACCGCTTTCCCAAAATCCGCGGGCTTCCCAATGTAACTGGTGCCCTGCGCAATTGAAAAAGCCGGAATTCCAAGGCGAGCGAACGAGAAATGGTCAGACCGATAATAGTGGCCCTGCCCCGGTTCGGGATCTGTTTCAATTTCGAGATTCATGCGCGCTGCATCGCGCTCGACCAGCGGCCAGAGCGTGGTGCGCTCAGCTCCAGTCACGGAGACATCTCGCGTTTTGCCGAACGGATAGAGGGCATCGTAGTTTAGATCTACTGCCGTCTGTCCCGCCGGAACCTCCGGATGCTCGCCATAATACTGCGAGCCCAGCAAGCCTGCTTCTTCCGCTGTTACAAACAAGAACAGCGCACTGCGCTTCGGTTTCCGGGGAAGCTCAGCCCAGACTCGCGCGATCTCCAGCACCACGCCGCACCCGGTCGCGTTGTCCACGGCGCCGTTATAGATTTTGTCGCCGCCCACCAGCACTCCTACTCCAAGATGATCCCAGTGGGCAGAGAACACCACAGCTTGCGAGCTCAAGCGGGGATCGGAGCCGGCAACCCGCCCTACAACGTTCCTGCTCTCGATTTCGCGCAGCTTGAGCGGAATATGACCTTGTACGCGGACGCCAAGCGGAATGGGCCGAAAACTCTTCTGATTTGCCAACTCCAGAAGTTGGTCGAGCGTCTTGCCGGTCCCGGCGACCAGCCTTGCTCCGGCATCCTGAGAGAGCCAGGCAGCCAGCTTCAGGCCGCTTTCGCCCAGTTTCAGCTTCAGTTGCGGCAGCTCACGGCTCCAGGACCCGCTGACTACGCCCCAACCATATCCGGCTGTTGGGGTCGTATGAATAATGATGGCAGCGACTGCACCCCGGCGGGCCGCTTCCTCGAATTTGTAAGTCCAGCGGCCGTAGTAGGTGAGCGCCTTGCCGCCAAAGAAATTCGGGTCGTTCGATGGCGGCTCGTTAGTGAAATAGACCAGCACCTTCCCACGAAAATCCTGGCCCTTGTAGTCGTCCCACCCAAATTCCGGAGCGGAGATGCCGTGCCCCACGAAGACCGCTTCAGCATTGAAGTCATTGTCGGGTTTCTGTGACAAGGCAGTTCCAACGAAGTCCCTAACGGGGGCAAAAGAAATGCGTTCGCCGCTGCCAGAAACAGTCAGCGAAGCGCTTGGGAGTGTTGTGGCCCCCACCATGGGAACGCGCTGAAAATAGGTGCCATTGTCGCCGGCAGGTTCAACCCCTTCCGCCTTGAGCTGTGAGGCGATGTATCGGGTAGCCAGCCTTTCCCCGTTTGTCCCCACACCGCGGCCCTGCAATTCATCGCTCGCGAGATACTTCACATGCGCCCGAACCTTGTCGCCGGACACCTGCATTTGCTGCGCGGCTAGCGGAAGGACAACAGCGATTGCAATCAAAGCGCGCGAGAACATGCACCCAGTGTAGCCAGTGTTTTTGCGAGGGATTGCCTGTACACTGTAGGTGGATCATGAGCCCGCGAGTGCTGCGGCTGCGCCCGATTATTGCCGCCCTGGCCAGTGTTCTTGCTGTCGCGCTCGTCTGCTATCGCACTCCGGGCGTAAACGCCACTGTTGCGGCAATCATTCTCCTGCTTTGTGTTCTTCTAATTGGGGCTTACGCGCGGCGCACGGAAGCGATTCTGGCCTCAGTGGCGGCTACGCTCTGTCTGGATTATCTGTTCATTCCGCCGATTGGCTCCATTACGATCGGGGATCCGCAGGGATGGATCATACTCGTCGTTTTCTTGTTTGTTTCTCTCTTTGCAACGAATTCAGCCGCTCGGTTGCGACGCCAGCGTGATGAACTGGCGCGACGGCAGAGCGAAACGGAAAGGCTCCATGCTTTGAGCCGCGCCATGCTATTCAGCCCCGATCAGGATGTACGCCGGGCAATCGTCAACAAGTGCATGGAACTTTTCGGGTTCGAGGAAGCGGTTCTTTTCGAGAACGCAAGCGGCGAGTTCTATCGCTCCCAAACGCCAGGAACTATCCCCGATGAGAGGCTCGCGCACGCGGCAGCCCAAGGTTCCATTGATCGGCAGGAGGCATCTCAAACCACCGTCATTCCGGTTGCGTTGGGGAACAAGAGTTTCGGAAGCCTGGGTTTCCGCGGCAGCTTTTTGCCGGAAGGCACGATGCAGGCGGTCGGCAATATGGTCGCGGTTGGCCTGGCACAGGCCCAGGCGCACGAAGCGGCCACGCACGCACAGGCGGTGCGTAAAGGCGAAGAACTGAAATCCACAATGATCGACGCCATGGCCCATGATTTGAAGACTCCGCTGACCTCCATCGATGCGGCGGCCAGTACGCTGTTGGGTTCGCAGGGGCTCCGGACTGAGCAGCGGATTGATCTGCTGCAGGTAATTCAACAGGAAGCGCGAGGCTTGAAGCGGCTGGTGGGCGAAGCGATTCATCTCGCGCGCATCGATGCCCGCCGGCTGAAGCTGGAATGTGAATCGGTCCGGGTTGAGGAACTGATCCCACAGGCTATTTCTGCTCTCGGGGCTCGGGCAAAGACACATGATCTTGTTCTTGACTTTCAAAAAAACCTGCCAGCAGTGTCCGCGGACAGAGAACTACTGGTGCAGGCGTTGAAACAAGTGCTCGACAACGCGATCAAGTACAGTCCACCGCAATCGCCGGTCACCATCTCTGCTCGAGTTGAGGAAACGAACTTGATTTCGATTTCCGTTCGAGATCGCGGTCAAGGATTGACGGAGGTTGAGCGAGGCCGTGTTTTCGATAAGTTCTACCGCGGCCGGCAGCGCCGTTCCGCCGTGCAGGGTACCGGGATGGGGCTATCCATCGCGAAAGAAATTCTGGAAGCGCACGCTGGCTCCATTGCGGTCGAGAGTCAGCTTGGGGAGGGAACCCAATTTACCATCACCTTGCATGCCGTCCCCGATTCCCGAATGCTGCAAGAGCAGCTATGTGCGGGCCTCTCATGAGCACAGCGGGGCGGGTTTTGGTGGTGGACGATGAGCCGCAGATCCGCCGCGTAATGTCGGCGGCTCTCACGGCAAATGGGTATAAGTCCTCTGAAGCCGCCACCGGAGAACAAGCGCTGGACTTGCTTCGCCAGAACAACGCCGAAGTGATCCTGCTGGATCTGAACATGCCTGGAATGGGTGGCATGGCCGCCTGCCGTGAGATCCGCGCGGTTTCGGAAGCTGCGATCATCATACTGTCGGTACGGGACAGTGAGCGGGATAAAATTTCAGCGCTCGATGCGGGCGCCGACGACTACATAACCAAGCCATTCAGCGTGAATGAGCTGATGGCGCGCATCCGCGCGAATCTGCGGCGTCTGCCAGCGTCCTCGAATAGCAGCGGCCAATTTGTTGTGTCCGGCGATTTCTCAATCGACTTCGGCGCGCGCGAGGTGCTGGTCCGCGGAAACAAAGTCCGGCTTACTCCGAAAGAGTTCGATCTCTTGCAATACCTGGTTTCAAACATCAACAAAGCCGTGCCGCATCGTAAGCTATTGCAGACGGTTTGGGGGCCCGATTATGGGAATGAAGTGGAATATCTGCGAGTGTTCGTGAGCCAACTGCGAAAGAAGATTGAATCAGATCCGGCGCACCCCCGGTATCTTTTGACCGAGCCTTGGGTCGGCTACCGGCTTGCGTCTCCCTCTAACCTATGAGCGCCGGGGGAAAGCTGAAAATCTATCTTGGCTATGCGGCCGGGGTGGGCAAGACATACGAGATGCTGGAAGAGGCCCAGAATCTCAAAGCGCGAGGCATCGACATAGTCATAGGCTATTTCGAGCCGCATGGGCGAAAAGACACGATCGCAAAAACCGAGGGCCTTGAAACGGTTTCCCGCAAGCTGGTCGAATACCGCGGGTCCGCATTCGAAGAAATGGATGCGGATGCGATTGTCGCGCGGCATCCAGCGGTTGCGGTCATCGATGAGTTTCCTCACACCAATGTGCCCGGCTCACCGCGCGAAAAGCGTTGGGAAGACGTTCGATACATCCTGGATCACGGCATTGACGTGCTCACAACCATGAATGTTCAGCACTTGGAAAGCCTGAACGACCAGGTGGCGCAAATCACCGGGGTGAAGGTGCGGGAAACGATTCCGGACTGGGTAGTGAAGCAGGCCGGAGAAGTGGTGATGGTGGACCTGACCCCCAGGGCATTGCTCAATCGCCTGGAGCGCGGCGTCGTCTACGCGCCGGAGAAGGCCAAACGGGCGCTCGAGAACTTTTTCAAGGAATCCACGCTGGTCGCGCTTCGTGAGGTGGCGCTGCGGCAAACGGCCCACGAGGTGGAAGAGCGAATCGAGCAAACCGACGACGCGCAGCTAGCCGCCGATTCGGCTTCGCCGCGCACTGGACGTGTTGAGGATGCGGTGGTCATCTATATCAGCGACGACCCTTCCACCGCAATGCTCACGAGGCGGGGCAAACGCGTAGCGGACCTTCTGCACGCGAACTGTTTCGCCGTCTTCGTTTCGGAACAGAGCGATCTTCGCTCGCTGCCGCCTGAAAAGCGAGCCGCCGTGGAGAGGCACCTGAATTTTGCGCGCAACCTGCACGTTGAGACACGGGTATTGGCAGAGACCGACCATGCCAGGGCAATCGTCGATTTCGCGCGCCTGCACAACGCCCGGCAGATCTTTCTTCCCAGGCTGGTGGGCAAAGGCGTAGACCGGCTGCTGGGCAAGAGCTTGGTGAACCAGGTAGTGAGCCTGGCCAACGATATGGAGGTCACAATCGTGGCCGACCGGCGCGACGATAAGCAGCCAGGGAAATAGCTTGCGTGCGTTAGACTGGAGTCTTCGGGCCGTGGCGCAGCCTGGCTAGCGCGCTTGCTTGGGGTGCAAGAGGTCCCGGGTTCAAATCCCGGCGGCCCGACCAGTTTGCCACTAATCGATCTTCAAATCTGGCTATTACTTTCCATGACCGCACCCGGTAAGATAAAAATGATTTGCCCCACAAAGACTTGCCGGATGAGTATGGCGCAGCATATTACGCCACGGGCTGTGGACCCGTTCCATATGAACGATCGACGAACTGGTTAAACTTTTTCTCCATAATTGCCGACCAGATTATCCGTGCCTTGCATCCGCGTCGCGTTCTCGATGCTGGATGCGCTATGGGGTTTCTGGTCGAGGCATTCTGGGATCGGGGCGTTTACTGCGAAGGCATTGATATTTCGGAATACGCCATATCTAAAGTCCGCCGCGATGTCCGGGACTACTGTTCAGTGGGTTCCCTGACCGACCCCATTCCCGGCAGATTCGATCTGATCACTTGTATTGAGGTACTCGAGCACTTACGTCCGGAACTGGTCAAGCCCGCAGTCGCGAACCTGTGCGCCGCCGCGGATGTAATCTTGGTCTCCTCTACCCCAAGCGACCTGGAAGAACCCACCCACTATAACGTTCGACCTCCTATTTATTGGCTTCAGCTTTTCTCCGAATTCGACTTTTGGCCGGATGCTCGATTCGACGCCTCTTTCGTAACGATGCACGCGATGCTTCTGAGAAAAGGTTCGCCGCCTTCAGATGACTTCCTGCGGCTTTATTCGGAGTATATCCGGCACAAGACGGCTTTTCATATTCAATCCGTAAATGCACAACAGTTGGACACACAGCTAAAAGCGCAGAGTGAGCGCGAAAGTCTAACGAGCAGGGCGTTAGAGGAATCACAGACGAGGCTAGCTTCACTGCAACACGAGTTGGCCCACGCTGCCAGAGTTGAGCAAAGCCTTTTCAACTCGCGCGTCGAAGTCGATCGCTTGACTGCTGAAGTGGAAAGGGCAAAAGCCGAATCGGCTCGCGTAGCCGCCGAAATGGAAGCCTTAACGCTTGAACGTGACCGCCTGACGAGGGAAGCAGAGATGTCAAGGGCTGAACGCGCCGAAGTTGATCGTTTGCTAGGCGAAGCGCAACGTGAACGGGCCAGAGTTCAACTCATGCTGGCCGATGTTCAAGCAACATTGAATAGCGTTCTTACTAGTCGGGGCTGGAGGTTGGCTGAAAGATGCCGCAGGCCTTTGCGCAAGGTCCGGCACGATTGGCCGCGTCTCTATAAAGGCGTTCGATTCGTCGCGCGCAAGTTTATAAAGAGCAACGCGCCTCAACTGACAAAGCTGCCGCCAGCACCAATACCGGTACACGAACCACCGACGCCCCGTACTGACAACATTCAGGACGCCTTGCCGACGCAGTCATCCCCTACGGAAAGAAGATCACTGGATGACGATTATGAAAAGTGGATCGAAGAACAGGAGCCGAATCGGGAAGAATTGCTGAATCAGCGGAGATCCGCCAAGTCATTGGATGGGCCGCTCTTCAGCGTCATTGTTCCCGTCTATCAAACCGATCACTCGATACTTAGGGCATGTATCCAGAGCGTCCAGGAGCAGACATATGAACGCTGGGAGCTGTGCGTTGCGGTCGGTCCGGGTGGGGATCCCCGAAACTGGCAGTTCCTACGCGAATTAACAGAAGGTGACCAACGTATTCGAGTAACGAGGCTCGATGAAAATCGAGGTATCTCTAATAACACTAATGCGGCGTTAGATCTTGCGACGGGAGAGTTCGTTGCGCTGCTGGACCACGATGATGTTTTGGCTCCATTTGCATTGTTTGAAGTAACAAAACGTTTGCAGTTACAACCGGATGCAGACATCCTCTATTCGGATCATGATTATCTTGATTCCGAGCAGGGCCTTAGATGCGCTCCGTTGTTCAAGCCAGGCTGGTCTCCCGAGATCATGCTGTCGGCTAACTACATTACACATTTCACTGTTTTACGGCGCTCGTTGGTAGAGCAAGCCGGCCGGTTCGATCCGGAAACGGACGGGGCGCAGGACTGGGATTTGTTTCTTCGGATCACCGATCGGACCAGCTGTATTTCCCACATACCCGGAATTCTCTATCACTGGCGAATGCACGCGGGGTCCACGGCCCATAACGATTCCGTTAAGAGCTATGCTGCGAATGCGCAATTGCTAGCGATTCGCCGGCATATGGCGCGTTGCGGTATGAATGCCGAGCCAGAGGTGCTGTCAGACGGATTGCTCCACGTGCGGTTTCAGCGTCCACCCGAAGGGATGGTCTCAATTATTATCCCTACCAAAGATCGCGTAGATCTACTCTCACGCTGTATATCGACTCTTCTCGAAAGTACTCAATACCGCAATTTCGAGATCCTCATTGTAGATAACGGAAGCCGCGACAGCAAAACGAAAGAGTATTTCAGCAGTCTAGCGGGTGACGAGCGCATCCGCATTCTCTGGCATCCCGGCCGGTTTAATTACAGTACCGTCAACAATCGGGCGGCTCGTGAGGCGAAGGGAAGTTTTCTGCTTTTTCTCAATAATGACGTCGAAGTCATTCAACCCGAATGGCTCATGGAGCTTGTCTCGTGGGCAAATTACAAAGCAGTCGGGATTGTAGGGGCAAAGCTGCTGCGCGCGAATGGAACCATTCAGCACGCGGGGGTGATTTTAGGAATGAGTGGATTCGCGGATCATGCCTTTGCCGATCAGCCGGCTCTTACATTCGGTATTGCCGGAAGCACGGGCTGGTACCGCGACTTTCTTGCCGTGACGGGCGCCTGCATGATGATGCGCCGTGAAGTCTTCGACGAACTCGGCGGGTTCGATGAGAAATTCACGTTATGCGGCAGCGACGTTGAGATCTGTCTCCGGGCATATGGGCGAGGCTACCGCATTGTCTACAACCCATTCGCGGAACTGATCCACCACGAACAGCAAACGCGTGATGCTGACGTGCCACCAGGGGATTACGTAGAATCGTTCAAGCACTACCGGCGTTGGCTCATAACGGGTGATCCCTATTGGAGCCCGAACCTCTCGATTTGGCAGAAGCAACCGGCTTTCCGGTATCGGGGCGAAGAGTCGAGCCTGGACTTCGCCGAACGACATGTAGAGGCAATGAAGTGCGCCCTGACCAAATCGATGGGATCGCGTCAAGCGAACGACGAGGATCTGTACGTCTCGCGCTTCGATTGCAGCGAAGAACAGATCCGCCATTTGCGCGAGCAATCCAGGACCCTGCACGGGTTCCGTCCGGTTGAGCGCGTCTTGTGGTTCATTCCCAGCTTTGAGCACGCTTTTTACGGCGGCATGTTTACTATTTTGCGTTTTGCGGCGCACTGGAGTCGCGAGCACGGAGTTCAGAACCTTTTTGCGGTCTGCGATGATGCGGACAAGCAAGCAATGGCAGATAGGATACGCTCAGTTTATCCAGCATTGCAGGATCCCGATCTTTTCATTCTGCGATCGAAAGAACAAGGTATCAATTTGCCTCCGGTCGACGCCAGCATTTGCACTCTCTGGACAACTGCTTACTACGCCCTCCACCATGAAGGCGCTGCGCGACGTTTTTACCTCATTCAGGATTTTGAGCCCGCTTTCTATCGTGCAGGTTCAATCAGCGCGCTGGCAGAAAACACATATCGGATGGGTTTGTTCGGGATCGCCAATACGATCAGCCTGAAAAACATTTATGAGTCCGAGTATGGCGGTAGCGCGGTTTCCTTCACCCCCTGCATTAATGAGGCGGTCTTTCATCCCTCCGAACGCCCCAAAAGCCGAAATTCTCTGGAGCCCCAACTCGTATTCTGCTATGGACGCCCCACCCATCCACGCAATTCGTTCGAGCTCTTAACGGCGGCAATGAAGCGGCTGAAACAGGCCATGGGTGACCACGTCCGAATAGTCAGTGCGGGCGCGGACTGGAACCCTTCAGAATACGGCCTCGATGGGATAATCGACAATCTTGGGATTCTTGCCTACGAGGACACTGCCCGGTTATACCGGATGAGCGACGTCGGAGTTGTCATGATGCTTACGCGCCATCCTTCCTACATTCCGCTTGAACTCATGGCCAGCGGTTGCCTCGTCGTGACCAACGTGAACTCGTGGACGTCCTGGTTGCTTAAAGACGGTGAGAACTGTCTCTTGGCCTCAACTACTGCCACTGCTATCGCTGAAACAGTTGAGCGCGCTCTCCGCGATGCCAGCTTGCGCGAGCAAATCACTGCGAATGCTATCGTGCAGGTTCGCTCCGAATACACCGATTGGTCCTCTCAGATGGAGAAAGTCTATAACTATATGTGCGATCCGAAGAGTTTTAACACTGAAGCGACCCTTTCCGGTGTATCAGCAACCGCTGCAAATTAGTCAGATTTGTCGAGCTATATTATGGAGCCGCCAGCAAAGATAGACATAGGATGTGGCACTCATAAGCGAGATGGTTTTTATGGCATCGATATCGCGCCCGGACCGTCGGTGGATCTAGTGCTCGACATTGAACGAACTGCGCTTCCGATTCCTAACGACTCGGTGGACCACGTATATAGCAGCCATGCTTTTGAGCACTTCAATGAGCATCTAGGGTCCCCCATCCAAGTGTTAAGAGAGATTATGCGAGTTGCGAAGCACGGCGCGCTCATCGAGATTTGGACGCCTTACGGAAAAAATGACGCGGCTTACCTCTTCGGCCACCATGTGTTTTACACCGAAATGCACTGGAGACATATTTGTTTCGAATTCGATGATTTCTACCTGGGAGAGGGATCCCAGGGAAGGTTTGATTGGCAAAGTACACATTATAGTCTCCAGACGGGTGTTCTGGAAAAGCTGCAACAGATAAACATTCCCGTGGAATTCGCATTGGAGCACATGACCAACATCGCGTGGGAATTCGGCGTGTTTCTTCAAGTTGACAAAACGAGAACGAAGGCCAGAAATCCCCAGATCCCCACACGACGGCTTTGCATGGGAAGATATCAGGTTATAAAGACTCTTTAACTACCAATCACCTCTTTATCCTTCATCTATCGCCTTCTGTGATGCGTACTGGGATTGCCCCTACAGCGTGACTCAGCTTCTTCATCGACGAGCCGGAGAAATCCGAGCGTTTGCTTGGTTCTGCCGTCTCATCGCGTTGCCCGAAAACTGCGGCTTCAATATGAGCGGCGTAGCGATTCCAGCTATAGAACTCATTTGCATGACGGTAGGCACGTTCAGCGAGCGCCGCATAGCGCTCTGCATCACAAACGCAATCGAGAGCCGCACGAATCTTTGCTTCCCATTCATGGGCATTGGCAAGAAATCCATTCTCGCCATCACGGATCGCATTCTGAAAAGTAAACGTTGGAGAGGCAATCGTCGGCGTTCCCACTATCGCCGCCTCAAAGTACTTCAGCTCGGATTTACAATTTGTGAAAGTATTGATCTGCAACGGCGCAAGGTTTAGCTCCACCTCGCCGGTGATCCGTTGCAGGTTCAGGAAATCCTGAAAAGGAAAAACTTCGATTCGATTTGCATATCGCAACAGTGGGCCTTTCGGTTCCATGAAGCCGACCATGCGGAGGACAATCCGCGGATCTTCTTCGAGAAGTTTGGAAAGTGCGCCAGCCGCAATCTCGAAATCGCGATTGTGTGTCGGCGTCCCGCTGAAATATCCGACATGGATATTGCCGTCTCGGGCAAATTCCGACTTATGCTTAAGGTCCCATATCTTCTCCGATTGCAACTGCTGCGTTCGATTGAGATAATTTGGTACGATCCGAGGAACAATTCCAGGCGCGTAGTCGGATACACGTTCCGCAAGAAAGTGATTGGGCACGATCGCCCCATCGCACAGGTGCAAAGTTGCGGCGAACCGTCCCACTGCGGCGAACCATACATCCCATGCCTTCCGTGATTCCTGTGGCTGATCAAGGGTATGCAGAAGTAAGTGAACATACTTCAGATCGAAAATCAGATCATCGACATCAAAGAACACTCGCACGCCGCGAGCCTTGGCCCGACTAATCATGCAGTTGATTGTGGCATCGTAACGAGTGCGGCAAATGATCAGGGCATCCGCACGGTCGATGAAGCGATCGGAGCGAGAGAGATCAGCCCGTGAAAACCACGAAGCAGAAATCTCCAACGCCGGCACTCCCTGTAGGGCCTCAATCATATTCAAAACGCGATAACGGAAGGTACCGGTATCAGGCTGCTCGTAGAAGTAGGCGATTCGGCGCTCCCGGGCGCATAAGGCAGTAATCCGCTTTTCAAAGTCGACGCTCCAGGGGTGCTCGTACGGAACCGGCGGAAGACACGCAGCCGTCATCATCGCGCTACACCAGGCCCTCATCGGCAAACATCGCGAGGCGCTCGACGATTGGTTGGAGTGCTACGGTCCAATCTCTGATGAACCGGCTGCGCAAGTGGTTCGCGCACCGTATATCATCATTACTGGCAATCCTGATTGCATTACCAACTTCCTTCTTGAGTGCATCGATGGTCGGCTCAGCACAGAGAATATTGTCGGAATATCGCGCAAGTGATGTTCTCATCCCGCGCCGGTTCGTGACTACCACCTTTCCAGCGGCAGCGAGTTCCAGAATCGGAGCGCTGGGATAAGGAGCATCCGTTAAGCAGAGGCCAACATCCATGCAGCGTAAGAAATCCGCGTATTCCGGCGACGGGACATTCGCCACAATTGCTGGGCGAATACCGCCCGGCAAGGTGATATCCTCCGGTGAGTCGCTGATGAAGTGGAGTTGCCAATTCTCGGATTGAAGTATATGCTCTTCCAATGCTTGGCCGATCACTTCCAGACCCCGCCAGTACAGATTTCCTGCCGCAGACTGATTGGCATAGAAACAAAAATTGCCTTTTGCCTCTCTCCGCCGGTCCCTTGTCGCCGAAGGGTCTTGTGGATTTGGGAAAGCTGGTTCAAACCAAACGCCACGCTGGCGGACACTTTCTAAGGCATCTGGGCCGTTTGTCAGGTGATCGAAAAGCATTTCGGATACGATCACGAAAAGCAGATTGGGGTTGGCGAGAGTCTCCTCACAGCGCAAACGATCATCACCAAATGGGTAAAGCAGCCGTTCGTCCGCTTGCACGAGGTATATGACCCGTGAAGAATTTACGACGCTCGTTATCGACCGTGTTGTCTGCCAGGACGTGGTCACGAAGAAATCGTTCTTTGAGATTCCAAGATCACGCCCGCCAACCGGAGGTGCGTGTACAAATTCTATTTCGCCAGACCAGGTAAGCCCATTTGCAGAGAGGATAGCCGTGAAGCTGGCAGGCTCCAGCGCATGCACGCGGGTGACGAATCGGAGACTGGCTCCAATGCGCTGTGCCAAAACCGCGGCCAATATCAGTGCTGTTCCCGCACCATCACCCGGGAAGCCCGGATTTACGCTGTCGAGCACGAGGTTGAGCCTTCGAGGAGCCGGAGGAATAAGAAAGCTATTAAGCGGCTTCAGCGGGATAAATCGAGATTCGAGTTTTTTCTCGAGCGCATTCACGGGAATTACTCGCCGAATCTCACGCCGTTCCGCTGCACCAGTTTGCAAGTAATGCATCAGCGGGTTCAAGCCCGCGGCGGCTACGTCCGTGTTGCACCGCAGATACCAGTTTCCGTCGAATTCCGGTCCTGGATTCCGTCCCTCTGCTGCGCCAAAAGTCAGATAGTGAATAGCCGGATCCTCTTCAGCCGCCGCCACGTCCGGATACTCTCGGAGATACCAATCTGCATCGAATAGAGAAGAGTCCATAAGCAGTTTGATAGGCTCTCTTAAATCACTGCACTGTTCTGCGGGCTTTTCGGCAGCGATTACGGGCCGAATTTCGCGCCCTTCGGCAGCGCCATGTTCCAGATAATGGACCAGCGGATTTTCGGCCGCAGCCGCTATGTCAGGATGACGCTCGAGATACCAGTTACCGTCGAAATTCGGCCCCGGATTTCGGCCCTCGAGTGCGCCCTGCCGCAAGTAATGAACGCAAGGGTCCTCACCTGCGTCGGCTACGTCGGGATACTGCTGCAGATACCAGGCGGCGTTGAATAGTGGAGAGCCTCTAAGCATTTGCATGCAGTATTGAAACCGACGGTGCTCTCGAAATTTCCATCGAAAGTAAAGGGCGGACTTCCACCAGGCCGCTTTCGAGTCGTTTTGACTTCGCAGGGGCATGGTCCTTCGACCTGCGTTAAGAAACCGTAGACTTAGCAAACCGTAGGTCGCTGTCTTGCGGAGCGGCCAGTTCCGCCCCAATCATGATGCTAACCAGTTCCTGAATTCCGACTCGGTGTTCCCAACCAAGCGCGCGCTGCGCCAGCGTTGGATCAGCCCGCAGGTTTTCGACCTCCGTTGGGCGATAGTAGCGCGGGTCAATCTTTACGTATTCGCGCCAATCCAGGTCTACCTGCCTGAAAGCCAACTGAAGAAAATCGCGGACCGAATGATTCTGCCCGGTCCCTATGGCATAATCCCGCGCTTCATCCTGCTGCAGCATCCGCCACATTGCGTCAACATATTCCGGCGCATATCCCCAGTCCCGGCGCGCATCCAGATTTCCTAAATACAATTTGTCGTCGAGACCTAATTTGATACGAGCGGCAGAGCGCGCGATCTTACGCGTGACAAACGTCTCGCCGCGACGAGGCGATTCGTGGTTGAACAAAATTCCGGAGCACGCAAACAGTCCGTAACTTTCTCGATAGTTAACTGTGAGGCTGTGAGCGAAAAGCTTCGCACACGCATAAGGGCTCCTGGGTTGGAACTGACTTTTCTCGTTCTGCGGCGCAGGGGCTGCGCCGAACATCTCACTGGAAGAAGCTTGATAGAAGCGAGTCTTCAGGCCAAGGTGACGTATTCCCTCAAGCAATCGGAGGGCGCCGTTGGCCGTAATATCACATGTGTACTCAGGGATATCGAAGCTGGTACGCACGTGACTTTGCGCGGCCAAGTTATAAACTTCGTCCGGCTGCACGTCGTATAAAACCTTCCATAGACTACTCGAATCGGAGAGGTCTGCGAAATGAAGAAAAATACGACTTGTCTTGTCATGCCAGTCAGCATAGATCTGATCTAGCCGGCCCGTATTGAAGCTGCTAGACCGGCGCTTGATGCCATGAACTTCGTACCCTTTACTGATCAAAAGCTCCGCCAGGTAAGAACCGTCCTGCCCTGTGATGCCGGTTATCAGCGCTCGCCTCATGTATTCCCTTCTTCGCCCCTGACCGAAGCGACTCTAAATAGAACTTCCGGATTTTGCGACTCGAGCTTTTCATCTCTGACTGTGGAGCATCGCAGAGTGCTGCGAGCGAAAATCTTTCGCCAAAACAGCCCAAGCAAAAAGCGGAGGCTCTGGATCGCATCCGATACAGCCATTTTAGAGTGCCCCTGAATACGCGCGGCCAAGACAATGGGAATCTCAGTGATGCTCACGCCATTAAGCCATAGAATGAACAGACTTTCAAAAAAGAACGAGTATCCTCGCGAACGTACGAGCTTGAACATCTGCCGGGGAATGCGATCGAGCCGATATAGGCGAAATGCTCCGGTTGCATCCAGACGCATCCGCAATAGCAGAACTGTCATGAAGTGGCCGAGGTGAGTCAAAGATCTTCGAAAGAAGTTCCACCCGGGGAGACTGTCTTCGCCTAGGAATCGGGACGCAATAACCACATCGAATTCGAGCGCCTTGTTGAGGAATTCCGGGATCGATCCGGGGGAGTGGGTGAAGTCCGCGTCCATTGTGAGTAGGAGCCGATAATCGTGATCATAGGCCCAATCAATACCCGCGTCGTGAGCGCTGCCTATTCCCTGCTTGCTCTCCCGCTGCAGCAAATAGACCCAGGAATGCTCACTGGCAAGTTTGGCCACGATCTCGTCTGTCCCATCGGTCGAACGATCGTTTACGAAAAGGAGATCCGCGTTCAGGCCGAGTTTATCGATTTCAAGGAGAAGCGACTCGACATTTTCCGCCTCGTTGTAAGTGGGTACGAGAATCAAAAGCGGATGTTCAGACGGCACCGTTCAACTCCGCCTGTACCATGATCTGGATTAGCTCCTTAAAACCCGTTTCGGGTTGCCAGTTAGCGATTCGCCGCAGTTTGCTGGAATCTCCACAGAGGGTAGCGGGTAATTTCGTGAGAATCTCCTCTCGCTTAACGATGTACTTTGACCAGTCCAGATCTAGCATTTCAAAGACGGTTACCACAAAATCACGCACCGGGCGAAGAATCCCCGTTGCAATTACAAAGTCGTCGGGATCTTTGAGTTGCAGAATCTGCCACATCGCTGCGACATAGTCCCCCGCGAAACCCCAGTCGACCATCGTGTCTAGGGATCCCAGCACCAAACGGTCCTGCTGCCCTCGCTTTATCCTCACTGCAGCTTGCACAACTTTTTTCGACAAGAATCGTGCCGGGCGCCGGGGAGACTCGTGATTGTAGAGAATACCCACACTCGCGTATAGGTTGTGTCGCTTGCGAAAATATCTACAAACGTGCACTCCCGCAGCTTTCGAGATGCCATAGGCGCTTACAGGATCGAGCGGCGTTCTTTCGTTTTGCATTTGAGATGACGGCTCACCGAAAATATGGGAAGAAGCGGCATAAAACGTCCGGGCATCGGGGCTGTAAATGCTGATTGCATATAAAACCTCTGCTGCGTGAAGCGTATTCGTCTTCAGGCACTTATGTAGAAGTTCGAGCTCGTCGATCGGCGAATCCTCCGCAGAATTATGAAAGGCGGCAAGGTAATAGACTTCGTCCGGACGCTCGGCTCGAAGCAGTTGGCCGACATCTTCGGAGTTAAGCGAGAAGCCTGGGTACTCGTTCGATAGCGGGCCATCGATGCCGGAGCGAGATAATGCGATCAGTTCATAGCCTTTGTTCTGGAGTAATTCCGAAAGGTAACAGCCGTCCTGTCCTCTAGATCCGATGACCAGCGCCTTCGGCACTTCGATAAACCTCAATTATAGGCAGTGGGAAGATAAAGGCGTGACCCTCGGAAAGGTATTTTTGCGAGCGCGATATGAAATTGTCGCGAAAATGCCAGGGAAGCACAAGAAGTGCATCTGGGTGGAGGGCCATTGCTTCGCCTTCAGATACGATCGGAATCTCCGTGCCGGGCGTAACCCGCCCGAACTTGTCGGCATTTACCTCAGCGATGCAGGGCAGATCTTCGGCGCCGAACCCGCAAAACTGGAGCATAACATTGCCCTTAGTAGAGGCGCCATAGCCTAGAACGGTTTTCCCCTCCTGCTTTAACTGGTCCAAAACGCGGCGCAGGTCGTCCCGATGGCGAATCACTCGGTTACGAAACAACGTATAGACGAGCCGATCAGCGAATCCCTGATCCTCCTCACTACTGAGCATGTCAATTATCTTCTCAACCCGCGGTTTTATTGCAGTACCAGCGTGACCCGCTAAAATTCGGAAACTACCGCCGTTTGCCTCGTTAAGTTCCACATCCAAGATCTTGAGCCCGACACGTTCAGCCATCCAGACAATCTGTTTGAGGCGATAGTATTCGAGATGTTCATGGCAGATCGTGTCATAGGAGTTCTTCTCCATCATCGTGGGAAGATAACTTTGCTCGAAAATCCATACGCCTCTTTCGGCCAGAACATCCCGCACTTGCGCCATGAACTCTAAGGGAGCCTCCAGATCATAAAACATGGCGATCGATGAAACGATCTTTGCGCGTTTATATCCGGTGCGTTCGAAGAACGCGGCAGACGAGAAGAATTCAGGGATGAGCTGAATGTACGGCGGATAAAGACTGCTGAACTTGACGCCGGTGGGATCCATTCCGACGGCAGTCAATCCAGGCTCGTACATGAATTGGAGGAGGGTGCTATCGTTGCTGCCGATATCCAGGATCACATCACCGGGAGAGAGCGCGACGATCGCTTTTGCCGTGCTCGCAAGTCCAGCCAAATGTGTTTTCATAGCTCGGTTGAGCCCCGAACGATAGCCGTAGTTTTGCCCATACATCTTCTCGGGCTCAAATGAATGCCGCAATTGCACGAGGCCACAGGAGTTCCTTCCGTTTTCGTGGCACTTGACTAGTTCCAGCGGTGCTTTCTCAACTGCTTCACCGGGCAGGGGGAAAACGCCCGTCAGAGCTTGCGATCCGAGGTCCAGGATCGAATCAAGCTCAGAGTTCCCACATATACGGCACCTACTAATTTCTTTGTACATGCAAAATCATACGGCACAACCGATAAATACCGATTCGTTCCTAATGTAGCTCGCGCGGAAGCACAATTATATAGGCCATTTAGAAACGCCCGATTGCAAAGCAACTAACGTCTGCGCTTTCCTGCTGACCCCATTCTAGCGTCGAGAATTGCGGCCGATTCGGGACAGCCTGAGCATGATGGCCCAAGCGGCGAATAGTAGGTTCGAAACGAAGTGTCTTGTCTGGTTCCTTTGCCATCGATGGAGAACTCACCGCCCGCATAGACATCCGTTCCGCTTAAGAAAACAGTAATAGCATCGGGAGGAATAAGCCCCTGAGTCGATATTGAGATGAAATATGTCTTCCCAGCCGAGTGCAGCAAAGGCGGGAAGGTCAGTGGCGCATAAACGCAACAATTCGGAATTGTGCTGGCGGCCCATTCCGTGGTTGCGATCACGGGACCACCTTGATTCCCAGAGAGAGAAATACGAAAAGAACCGTGTTTAATCGATCTCCCATATCCGGTAACTTCTACCTGAACCGCAGATAGTCTGTCGTGCTCCGCCACGAACGATTGGGTGAAACGTTGGCCGGATAAAAGAGGGCCGGGCGGCTGTCCTTTCATCATTGTGTCGGGAACTGCAACGTCTTGAATCTCGGCCATCGGCTTGTCGCGCCAATATGCTGGGTAAATCACGTCCGTGAGGGCGTACACGTTAACCGCCAGACTTCCTATCAGCACGCCAGCGGCTACATACTTTCTCGCGCGCATAATTGCACCTAACCCTAATGTCACTAGTATTACGACAGCGCTCAGGGAGGGAAATAAAAGTCTTCCTTGCGGTTGGGGAAAGGCTAAGTTGAAGTCGATCATGACCGCGAGGCTCATGACGGGGATGCTCGCCAGCAGCACGATGGCCCACCGCTTCTTGGGTCGTCGCAGAAACACAAAAAACACCCCAACACACGCTAGGATGAGGACGATCTCGTATCCCCTATAAATTGATGTAGGCAGCACAACGTTCATCCACCCGAAATACCCTATGGATGATTGGAACGTAAGCTGCGGAAATGTTGTTGTGAAATAAGACGATGCCAGCGATTGCATGTGCACCGCAAGCGGTACAGTGCGAAGCATCGCACGGCTTGCGAGAAAATCCCCGTACAGCTCCTTATTCCTTATAAGCCAGGGGAGAACGATAAGTCCGGAAAAAACTAGCAATCCCGATCTTCGAACCCTAGTCTTCCAATCGGAGGCCGTCAGGAGAATGCAAGCAAGAAAGGGCGGTGCCAGAACAATGGCGTTAATCTTGGACAAGAATGCCAACGCGATAGCGATGGAGCCGAAAAGAGCAGGAATCATCTCGAATCCGCGGACGGTCATTCGAACAATAAAGTAGGTAGCAATTGCGGAAAATACGGCAACTGCAGCATCGTTGTTAACCGTCGCGCCACGGAAATCGAACTGTGGCAAAAAACCTATCAGTGCAGCGGAAATCAACGCGCAAAGCATGCTTTGCGTGATTTCAAAAGCCGTTACCGCCGTAAACAACACCCCTATTAGAGATAGTCCCGCGGTCGCAAGCCGAACGCGTCGAATCGGCCAGTATTTGTGGAGATCAGCAGGACAATTCTCGAAGATGTGCGGGGGACACGGAACGTCAAATCGTCCGTTTACAATTCGGGCGAGCAATGGCGGTGTTGCCGTTCGAGAAGCCAAGGGCGACATTAACAAGTAATACAGCGGAGCTTGGTTGCCTTCTTCGTACACGCCGTTGTACGGTGGCAGTTCCAAATGTGCATTTATGTACTGAGCGTTATTCCAATGATGTGGCTCATCGGGCGATTCGAAAATTGGAACCAGAAATGCCCAAATTACCAGCAGTATTGTGCAAACAAACATCAAAACCGCAAGCGAGAGCCAGCGCGAGGTTCTGGGTTCCAAGGGCCATGATGCCATATTGCAGGTGACAGGTAGGATCTGGCCAGGAGTGGACGATCAACGTTGATAAAGCACCTGCGTTTTGCATATCATCGTTTTCTGCCATCCAGTCAGCCGAGGCGCCCCGCCCCCATACGTTAAAATGACCCTTTGTGCCAAAGAAAGCCCTCATTACCGGTTCCTGCGGCCTGATCGGGTCCGAGGTGTGCCTGCATCTGGCGCGCCACGGGTTTCGCATCTTCGGCGTGGACAACAATGAACGGGCGGTTTTCTTCGGCCCCGAAGGCGATACTAGTTGGTCCCTGAACCGGCTTCGAACCAATATCCCGAATTATGCTCACCACGATCTCGATATTCGCGATCGCCAAGGCGTTCTAAAGCTCGTCGCCGAGATCAGGCCCGATGCCATTGTCCATACCGCCGCGCAGCCATCCCACGATCGTGCCGCCGCGATTCCGTTCGAGGACTTCGACACCAACGCAGTCGGCACCTTGAACTTTTTGGAAGCCGCACGACGCGCCTGTCCGGAAGCGCCCTTCGTGCATATGTCCACCAACAAGGTCTATGGCGATCTTCCAAATACAATCCGGTTGCGGGAGCTCGATACGCGCTGGGACTACGCTGATCCGGCTTACGAAAACGGCATACCGGAATCGTTCTCCATCGATCAATCGAAGCATTCTATCTTTGGCGCGTCCAAAGTCGCCGGCGACGTCATGGTTCAAGAGTATGGGCGGTATTTCGGCATGCCGACCTGCTGCCTGCGCGGCGGCTGCCTCACCGGCCCGAATCACTCCGGCGTCGAGCTGCATGGGTTTCTCAGTTACCTGGTGCGCTGTAATATCGAACAGCGTGAATACAAGGTATTCGGCTATAAGGGCAAACAGGTTCGCGATAACATCCACTCCGAAGACGTGGCCAACTTCATCGTTGCGTTTTGCGACGCGCCGCGCTCGGGCGAGGTGTATAACATCGGCGGCGGAAAAGAGAACTCCTGCTCCATCCTCGAAGCCTTCAGCATGACGGAGGACTTCACGGGCCAGCCGCAGAAATACACTTACCTAGACCAGAACCGGATTGGCGACCACATCTGTTACTACAGCGATCTCCGCAAAATGAAGCAGCACTACCCCCGCTGGACAATTACGCGGTCGTTGCGGGATGTTATTCGGGAAATCGTGGAATCGTGGCACGCCCGGCTCGGCCGGCAAAGTGAGGTTGGCGCTGGCATCCGCGGATGAAGCTACTCATTACCGGAATTTGCGGTTTTGTCGGCAGCCGGCTCGCGACCGCTCTTCTGGAGCGCGTGCCTGCTCTTGAAGTCACGGGCATCGACAATCTCATTCGGCCTGGATCGGAAGGTAATCGAGCCGAGCTTCGTTCTAAAGGAATCAAATTCACGCACGGCGACTTGCGCTCTCGAAGCGATGTGGAATCGCTGCCGTCCTGCGATTGGGTGATCGACGCGGCCGCGAACCCCAGTGTGCTGGCAGGCGTCGACGGCCGCTCCAGCCCCAGGCAGCTCACTGAACACAATCTGTCGGGAACGCTCAATATCCTTGAATACTGCCGCGAGCACAAAGCCGGACTCATTCTGCTGAGCAGCAGCCGGGTCTATTCGGTACGAGATCTCGCCGGGCTCCCGATGCGTGAACAGGAAAATGCATTTGCCCTTGATGCCGGCGCATCGCTCCCACCGGGCGCCAGCAAACGTGGAATAACAGAAAAGTTCCCGGTAAACCAACCTGTATCGCTTTATGGAGCAACCAAGCTGGCTTCGGAGATCATGGCCATTGAGTACGGGCTCACGTTCGGTTTCCCGGTTTGGATAAATCGCTGTGGCGTGCTGGCCGGCGCGGGGCAGTTTGGAACTGCCGAGCAGGGCATCTTCTCCTATTGGCTTCACGCGCACGCAGCACGAATGCCCCTGCGCTATATCGGTTTCGGGGGACGCGGCTATCAAGTACGGGATGCATTCCACCCGCAAGATCTAGCGGGCCTGATTGCGATGCAGCTTCAGCGGACGCCCCCACCCGATCCCATTTACAACGTCGGCGGCGGCGCGGCAAACTCGATGTCTCTGGCGCAGTTGACCGCCTGGTGCGATGAACGGTTTGGTCCTCATGAACCCGCGCCCGACGTACGCCCCCGGCCCTTCGATATTCCATGGCTCATCATGGATTACACTCGCACGCAGACCGATTTCGGCTGGACTCCGGAACGCGATCTTGCCTCCATACTTGACGAAATCGCAGCTCACGTCCGGAATAATCCCGGCTGGCTGCAGCGCTCGGGAGCCGTATGAGCGGGAGCCGTATGAGGTCTGGACCGCCGCCCGAAGGAAGACCGCCTCTCCGGTTGCTCAGCGTTGTCATTCCGGCGCGCGATGAAGAAGGGTGCATTGCGTCCACGGTCGAGCATCTGCATGTCGAACTGCGCATCCACGGCATTCCCCATGAGATCGTCGTGGTGGATGACGGCAGCACTGATTCCACCTGGGATATTCTTCAGTGCTTAGGCGAACGGCTTCCCATGCTTAAAAGCGTGCGCAACGCCGGACAGCACGGCTTTGGACGCGCAATTATTTGCGGTTTTGATAATGTCTCGGGCGATGCCGTGGTCATCATGATGGCGGATGAATCCGACGACTCGCGCGACGTCGTTCGCTACTGGCAATTGTTGAATGAAGGCTGGGATGCCGTGTTCGGGTCGCGCTTTATCAGGGGCGGTGGCGTTATCGATTACCCCTGGCTCAAACGGCGGGTGAACCGGTTGGCGAATCTGTTCATCCGTCTCATGTTCCGCGTCCGCTTGAACGACACCACCAACGCCTTCAAGGCCTATCGGCGAACTGTCATTGAGGGTTGCAGGCCGCTGCTATCTCCGCACTTCAATCTCACCGTGGAATTGCCGCTTAAGACGATTGTCCGAGGATACACCTGGACGGTGATTCCCATCACATGGCGGAATCGCAGGACCGGAACGCCCAAGCTGAAGATGAAAGAGATGGGAAGCCGCTACCTGTTCATCTGCTTATACGTCTGGCTGGAGAAGTATTTCAGCCGCGGGGATTACCGGCGAGAAACGTAGTTTCTTATCAATTTTCCTTGGCCAGTAAGACTGGGTTCCGCATGGCTTTCAACGCCGCCTGAACCTGCGGATCATTTTCCGCCTGAATTTCGTCGCCTTCCGCCACGCCGCGAGCCTGAGTGATGATCTCTTCCTTTAAGCGATTGCTGATCCAGGAGCGCTCGTTTGTCCATTCACCGACACCCGGCTGGATGCGCCGCGCTGAAAGGAACACCTTAAAATCGTCGATGATCTCCGGCGTTACTTGAAACGAAGCTGTTAAGGGCGAGTGTTTCGCCAGATATTCTGTGGCGAATGACGTTACGGCGCCGCTGGCGTCCAGAACCGTTTCCAGGCGCGACAAAACGGCGGGGGTCACCACAACGTCGGGTTGAATTCCGCCGCCGCCCATCACCACGCGGCCGTCGTCGGTTTTGTACCGGGGCCGTTCGGTTCGCGGCTTGTCGTTGAATGTTCCCGATAGCGCCGAGTCTCGCAGCGGCTTCTGAATAGAGCGCCCGCTCGGCGTGTAGTAGAACGCTGTCGTGATTGCCAGGCCCGCTCCGCCTGAGAGCGGCATTACGCTCTGAACCAACCCCTTGCCGTAACTCGGCTGGCCCACAATTACGGCCCGGTCATGGTCCTGTAGAGCGCCCGCCAGGATCTCGGAGGCGCTTGCGGTTTTTTCGTTAACCAGCACCGATATCGGGAACCGGTACGGCGTCGCTTTTGCTGGTACATTGGCGGCTTCCACTTCGCTCGTCCGTCCTCTGGCCGTCAGTATTCGTTGCCCCGGCTGCAGGAACATCGCAGCGGCGTCCAAAGCCGCCTTCACTACACCGCCCGGGTTGTTGCGCAGATCGATGACTAACCCCTTTAATGATTCACCTCCCAGTTTCTGCACAGCATCCTGGAGTTGCTTGGCCGTTTGCAGGTCCCAACTGGCAATTCGTATGTACCCCAAACTCGGATTTAGCATGAACGCCCGGTCCACGCTGGGCGAATCAACCAGTTCCGGCGTCAACGCGAATTGAAGCAGGCGCGCCGAACCCTGCCGGCGGATGTACACCGAGACCTTCTGTTGCCGCGCCTCCGTCAGCAGTTCGATAATCTGTTCGGGTTCAAGCGACCGGATCGCGATATTGTTCACGGCTAGCAGTTCGTCGCCGGCTTGGATTCCCGCCTTGTTCGATGGCGTTCCCGGCAGCGTCTGAAGAAAAATGACTTGCCCCGGCAGAACTGAAACGATGCTTCCGAACCCCTTTTGCTCGGAATCCTCCATCTGCTTCAATTGTTCAAACTGTGCCGGATCGAAAAATTGAGTATGGGGATCGAGTTGCCGCAGCATAGACGGAATTGCTCCCCCGTAGATCAGCTTGTCAACCGGTGGCGCTTCGGCTGCTTCGGACTGAACCGTTGAGAAAACATCCGCAAATTTCCGTAGATACGGGCTTAGATCGGGTGCTGGATCAGGCGGTGTTGGATGGGCGGGCACTTCCTGGGCCGCCAGAGCACAACTCAGCGCCATACCGCACAACAAGCGCATTCCAATGGCTCGAAACATCTCTTCTTCCTAGCGGGAATATCGCGTTTGACGGCGCGCCTCGGCACGCGTCAAGGCAAGCTCGATCAGCGCGTCCAGTAACTTCGAGTAGGGCACGCCGGAGTATTCCCACATCTTGGGATACCCACTGATAGACGTGAAGCCGGGAATAGTGTTGATCTCATTCACGTAAAATTGTCCCGTCGCGCCGTCCATCAGGAAATCCACCCGCGCCATTCCTTCGCAATTCACCGCCTTGAAGCAGGCCAGCGCCAGGTTTTGAATTTCGCCTGTCTGCTGCGTATTCAAGTTCGCCGGAATCTCGACGCGCGCCTGGTCCAGCAGATATTTGTCTTCGTACGTATAGAAATCTTGCGAGGGGATGATCTCGCATGGGACGGACGCCCGCGGTTCGCTGCCTCCCAGAATGCCGCATTCGAACTCGCGGCCCGTAATTCCGCGCTCAACAATGATCGAACTGTCGAACTGTGCCGCGGTTCGGAGTGCCTCGGCCAATTGCTGATCGTTCTTCGCTTTCGTAATACCGACCGATGAACCCAAATTCGCCGGTTTGACGAATACCGGATACTCGAAAGGAAGCGATACCGCTCCGTTCCCGCTCAAATCTCGCGATAGAACCAGGTACTCTATCACCGGAAGCCCTGCCTGCTGGCACATGCGCTTCGTCACAGCTTTATCCATCGAAACAGCGGATGCAAGCACACCCGCGCCAACATACGGCAGTTCCGCCATTTCCAGCAACCCCTGCACTGTGCCATCTTCGCCGAAAGTGCCGTGCAGGATCGGGAACACGACGTCAATGCCGGGGTTCGCTCCAGGCTCGGGTGAAAGTGGTGCAGGATTCCACTTTCCATCTTTTCCAATCCGAATGTCCGAAACCGTATAGCGGGCCGGGTCGAGCGCGCGCCGGATCGCTTCGGCGGAACGGATGGAAATTTCGTGCTCTCCCGATCGGCCGCCGTAGAGCAGCGTAACCCGAATCTTGTCTGAATTACTAGGCAACCCCCATTGTCTCTGATCTCAAAGACAGAAGAACCACTCGCGCAATTGTGAGCGAGTGGCTGTATCTGAAGGAAATAAAAGTGTACCTACTTACGGGAAGAGAGCCGGTCCAGAGTGTGGACAAACTGCCGCGCGGCAGCAGGTACCGTGACGTTCTCGCTTGCGATGTCCTTATTGCTTATATCGCGGCCATACAATTCGCGGTTTGCAGAATCGTCCTGTGTGACCGCGGCGCCCGTCAGATCCAGACCGCCGAAAATTCCGCGCGAACGGGAATAGCTCAAGATCTGTGCATGCATCTCCGCATCTGTCATGGCCGATGCACTTCGCCCTACCGGCCCCGCCACCGCCGATGCGTCGCCCCCAAGCTGGAACTTGTCGCTAAGCAGGTGCTCCATGCCGCCTTGATTCATGACCAGCATGATTACATCCGTCTCGGCTCCGCCAATCAGCAGACCGAATTTTCCGCCTGTAATCTTGATGCAGCCGGGCGCGCTCCAGCCCACGCCTTTCGCTTTCCGGCAAGAAAAGAACCCTGCCCCGTACTCCGCTCCGACAATAAAACCACCTTTCTTGAGGTTCGGGATCACCACCACGCAGCTTGCCTTATTCAGCAGATCGGTGGGGATGTCATTGTCTGACGCATTCGTCATGGCATGCAAATCTTCGGTTGCCGCCTTAAGCCTCGCGTCAACGCCTTTCTGCGCAAATGCTGGAACAACTAGCAATGTCGTCAGCAGCGCTCCAACCAAAATCTTCATAACACTCCTCCTGCTATGAGACGTTTAAACATCCGAACATCTAACAGGAAGAATTCCGCGAATTCGCGGAGATAGCGCCAGCCGCCTCTTTCGCCAATCGTACGCAATCAGGTATTCCGACTCCGTCGTATGCGTTTCCAACCAAATGCAGACCTTCATATTCTGCGAGTTGCCGGCGGATTTTTTGTACCCGCTCCCCGTGCCCGACACTATATTGGGGCATTGATTCAGGCCATCTATAGACGGTTGAGAAAAGCGGCGGAGCAGCCACGCCCATAATGCGCCGGAATTCACTTCTCGCTATCTCCAGAAGCTTTCCTTCCGGCTCCGCCATCATTTCTCGTGCCTGAGGGCCCACAATGAAGGCCCTTAAGGCCGCCAGATTCGGCGGCACACGCGAGGGAAACTTTGTGCTTATCCAGGTTGCTGCCGCGATGCTCCGCCGCTCCTTCTCAGGAACAAGAAAGCCGAATCCGTTCAGCGGATGGCTCAGTTCGTGCCGGTTGAACACCAGCGTGACCAGAATGGCCGAAGAATATGGAATTGCGTCCAATTCAACGGCCAGTTCCGGCGCTGCCCTTCGCAACAATTCTCCGCTAATGTGCGCCGGACAGGCAAGCACCAGTTGCGATGCGGCCGCAGAATGCCCGCCGGCTTCAATCTTCCAGCCGTTCTCGGTCTTCGAAACCTCCGTTACCTCTGCTTGAACCACACGCGAATGGGTTCGAATTGCACCCTCCAGCACCTCGATAAGCTGCTGCATTCCCTTCCGGAATGACAAGAAAAGCGCTCCCTGCTTTCGCCGCGCGGCAACTTCCGCACGGACTCCCCTGATCAAACTCCCATACTTCTGCTCATACCCGATGAAGCGCGGCAGCACGCTCGCTGCACTCAGGCGCCCGCTGTTCCCGCCGTAAACGCCGCAAAGGAGTGGTTCAGCTATATGGTCCAGAACCTCTTTCCCGAAGTGATCCTCTACAAGATCGCCAACAGAGACGTCCTCTTGTCTTTTCCGCGGGCTTGAAAACGGTTCCGCCAAAAACCGCAGCTTAGTCCCGGTAGACAGCAACCTTGACCGCAGCACGGGCCCCCACCGGCCGGGAGCCATCATCACCATGCCATCCGGCATGGGGAGCAGTTCGCTATTGCGAAGTATGAACACGCGCCGGGCGTTATCGTTCGACTCGATCACGTTCTCCCTCAACTCATCGAAGTCTTGCGCCAGTTCCGTAACGGCGGGTTTTGTCGCGATGTAACTGTCTGGCCCGGCTTCCAGGCGGCAGCCCTGAATGAAGTCGGTCTTGATCAGGCCGCCCAATCGGTTCGCCTTCTCGATGATCGTGGATGAGATTCCATGCTCTCCGAGATAATAGGCGACCGCAAGCCCGGAAATGCCGCCTCCCACAATCACCGTTTCCGCGGGCACGGCTACTTGTGGAACTCACGCACGATCTGGACCACCGCTTTTACATTTTCAACTGGAGTCTCGGGTAAGATGCCATGCCCCAGATTGATAATGTGGCCGGGGCGCGTACCTGTCCGCCGCAGCAGGTCTGTGACTTTCGTCCGCAGTTCCGGCAGAGGAGCAAAGAGGGCAGCGGGATCAAGGTTACCCTGTATGGCTGAACGATAGCCGATGTCCATCCAGGCCTGCTCAATGTTAATGCGCCAGTCCACGCCGATGACATCTCCGCCCGCGGCGTGAAGCTCACGTAGGAATCCGCCGGCTCCGGTCCCGAAGTGTATAACTGGCGCTCCGGCTGCACGAATTCGTTCAATCAGAGCGCGTGAATAGGGCTGAACATAGCGGATGTAATCCTCCGGACTCAGGGCCCCCACCCAACTGTCAAACACTTGAATGGCCCGCGCTCCGCCCCCAATCTGCAAACCCGCGAAATCGCCCAGAACGTCTACGAGCTTCCCCATCAGCCGCCGCCACATGGTCTCGTTACCGAACATCAGCTTCTTCGTTTTCAGGAACGTCTTCGATGGGCCGCCTTCCACCATGTAGCTGGCCAGTGTAAATGGAGCCCCGACAAAACCGATCACCGGCACCCGCCCGCCAAGCGCCCGCACCACAAGCTGAATCGAATCGCTCACATAGCCCAGGTCATCCGTCCGGGCGGTCGAAAGATCGTCAATATCTTCGGGCTCCGCAATCGGGTTGTCGATGGATGGACCCTCGCCGGCGACGAACTCCAGCTTCAACCCCATCGGCTCAACCGGCAGCAGAAGATCCGCGAAGATGATGGCCGCATCTACATCTAAAATTTCGACGGGCTGCAGCGTTACGTCCGCAGCCAGCTCCGGCCGCTTGCAGATTTCGAGAATGCCGTGCTTCGAACGGATCTCCCGGTAAGACTTCAGATACCGCCCGGCCTGGCGCATGAACCACACAGGCCGGACGTCGGTCGCTCGGCGGCGGCAGGCATCAAGAAATCTACCCCCTCCTGGTGCCAGGCGCATGCGGCCCCCCGTCTGCTCGCGGTGGCCCGTCTGCTGGTTGTTTAATGTTCGGCCCGCTACCCGCACCCATGCTGTGCATTTAGAGTGTACCCCGCGGACCGCAAAAATCCTGTTCTTAGATTGTGAAAATTGATACCGGAACTCAGCGCGGGCGGCCCCGCCGGATGCGCTTAAGGAGGGTGTCGAAGCGGATGCTGCCGGCTACGGCCACGTCCTCTTCAAAATGCAATTCCGGTACCCGAAACAGTGTCAGCCGTTCAGCAAGCTGATGCCGCAAAAAATGCCGAGCGCCTTCCAGTGCCTCTATCGTTTTCTGCCGCTCGGCTGAATCGGTGGTGAAATGGAGCCGCACCTGCGCATGCTTCAGATCGGGTGAAACCAGGACCTCGGTTACCGTCGTCTCGCCGATTCTGGGGTCCGACAACTCGTACCCGATCAATTCGCCGAGTTCCTCGCGCAAAATCTCTGAAACGCGGTTGGCTCGGCGGCTGTCCATTTCGTTCCTCTTTTTTGAGTTTAGGGCCTGGCAGTCCTAAGGCGCTTTCACGACAAGCGATCCATCAATTACACGTCCAAATTCCGCACGTCCAAAGCGTTCTCTTCGATAAACTTGCGCCGGCTTTCCACATCTTCACCCATCAGGGTTGAAAAAATGGGCTCAGTCTGGGCGAAGTCTTTCAGGTCAACCTGAAGCATTGTGCGCGTTTCGGCGTTCATAGTAGTTGACCAGAGTTGCTCCGCGTTCATCTCGCCGAGACCCTTATAGCGTTGAATATTTACCTCCCGCGTTCCTTCGCTTTTAACCGTGTTAAGCAGCTCGCGCCAGGTCTCAAGCGTGTCGCGCGATGAGTCCTTTACAATCGTGAACGGTGGAGTATTCAACCGCGCCACCTGCTTGACAAGCGCGCGGGTTTTACGGAATTCAGGCAAGCTGAGAAACTCCGTGTCGATGAAGCGAACGGCATTGGTCGGATCGCGGTAACCGATCATCCAGGAGGAGTGCTCTTCTTCGCTCTCCACCGTGACTTCCAGTTTCGCCTGACGCAGCCGTTCCGCCACCGCCTTTACGCTTTCCTCATTTTGCAGATCGGCCTTCGTATCAATAGGAAGTGTCACGTCCACAAGCACGTCCACCACTCGCGGGTCACGCACGCGCCGCTCCAGTTTGCGAGTGATCTGCGCCAACTCGTCCAGCGACATCAAAAAGCTGCGCAGCTCGGCTCCTTCGATCTTCGGGCGATTGCCGTCTACCGCTGTACCCAGTTCCACAGACAGATTTTCTGTAGCCCGACGCAGGATCTCGCGCGTGAACTCTTTGTCATCCTTGATGTATTTCTCGCTTTTGCCCTTCTTGATTCGATAAAGCGGCGGCTGCGCGACAAACACTTTTCCTCGCGTAATCAGCTCCTGCATGTGGCGGAAGAAAAAGGTCAGCAGCAGCGTGCGGATATGCGAACCATCTACATCGGCGTCGGTCATGATGATGATCTTGCCGTAACGCAGTTTCGCTAACTCGAAATCTTCCCCTTTCCCGATGCCGGTGCCGATTGCGGTGATCATCGCGCGAATTTCTTCATGCGCCAACATCTTGTCGTAACGCGCCTTCTCGACGTTGAGGATCTTACCTTTTAACGGCAGGATCGCCTGATAACGGCGATCGCGCCCCGCCTTTGCTGTACCGCCCGCCGATTCTCCTTCAACCAGGAACAGTTCGCAACGGTCGGGATCGCGCTCCTGGCAGTCCGCCAGTTTCCCGGGCAGTCCACCCGAATCCAGCGCGCCCTTCCGCCGCGTCAGGTCTCTGGCCTTACGCGCCGCTTCCCGGGCGCGCGCCGCATCAATCGCTTTCGAGATGATCTTCTTCGTTACCTGCGGGTTCTTGTCAAAGAACTCGCCCAATTTCTCGTTTACAAGTTGGACAACGTAGCCCTGAATGTCGGAATTTAGTTTGCCTTTAGTTTGCCCTTCGAACTGTGGCTGGGGTAGTTTGACGCTGATCACAGCGGTCAAGCCTTCGCGCACATCGTCGCCCGTCAGATTGTCCTTCGGATCCTTAATCAGGCCTGAGGTCTGCGCTACCGCGTTAATGGTGCGCGTCAAGGCGCTGCGGAAACCGCTGAGATGCGATCCGCCGTCCACGGTGTTGATGTTATTGGCGAAACTGAATATGTTTTCCGAATAGGAATCGTTGTATTGCAAAGCTACTTCGATGGTCAGCTTGCCGCCGCCGGGCAAATCGCGATCACCTTCAAAATGGATCGGCTTGTCGTGCAGCGCAGCTTTACCACGGTTAAGATGCTTGATAAATTCGGCGATTCCGCCGCTATAAAAGAATTCTTCCGACCGGGTGTCATCGCCGCGGTCGTCGGTAAGCGTGATCTTCAGACCCTTGTTCAAGAATGCCAACTGGCGCAGGCGGCCGGCCAGCGTATCGAAGTTGAACTCCGTGGCGTCCATGATGGTCGGGTCCGCTTTGAACGTAATCTTTGTACCGGTTTTGTTCGATTTCCCGGTCTGCGTCAAAGGCCCTTTTGGAATGCCGCGCTCGTAATCCTGTTCCCAGGTCCCTTTCTTGCGCCAGATTTCAAGATGCAGTGTTTCCGAGAGCGCGTTTACGCAGCTTACGCCCACCCCATGCAGGCCGCCGGAAACTTTGTAGCTATTCGAATCGAATTTGCCGCCCGCGTGCAATTTCGTCAATACAACCTGTGCCGCGGAGACGCCTTCTTCCTCGTGTATGTCAACCGGAATGCCGCGGCCGTTATCGACTATAGTGATGGAATTGTCGATGTGGATTGTGACGCCGATCTCCGTACAATAGCCTGCCAGCGCCTCATCAACGGAGTTATCCACTACTTCGTACACCAGGTGATGAAGACCCATTTCACCGGTTGATCCGATATACATGGCAGGTCGCAGGCGAACCGCCTCCAGACCTTCAAGGACCTTGATACTGCTGGAATCGTACGTTTCGTTTTGAGTCACTGTGGGCATATATTCCGGGACGTCGCCAGTCAGGCCGCTGGAAGGGCCCGGCTCGCGATCATCAATTTCCATTCCTTTACTTCCTCCGCGCTCAAATGCGCATTGGCATCACGACATAGCGGTACACTGTGCCGGCTGCCCCGGCGTGAGGACGAAACTCGCCGGCCGAATTGGAATCTTTGAAGTGGAACTCCACTTCACTCTGGTCAACGGACCGTAAAAAATCGAGCAGATACTGGGCATTGAACCCGATCTCTATATCGGCGCCGCTATACTCGACGGGGATTGTCTCTTCACTCTCGCCGGTTTCGGAGATGGAAGAATGAATCTTGAGCTCCCCGCTTAGAACCTGTACGCGAATGGCGCGCGAGCGCTCGTCCGCGAACTGCGCCACGCGCTCAATAGAGGCCTTCAGCTCATCGCGCTGCAGCACCAGCAGGTGGGCATGTTCCTTCGGCAGAACGCGCTCATAATCCGGGAAATTTCCGGTCAGCTTGCGGCTCAGCAGCAGCCGCTTGTCAATTCGAAAGAACAAATGATTTTCGTTCCCAGAAAACTCAACCTGCTTGCTGGGATCGTCGCTGGCCAGCTTCTGAATCTCGCTCATGGCTTTTTTGGGCAGCAGTGCCCGGTAGGAGGTGGTCAGCCCGGGCAGGCTGAGTTGCCTCTCAACCATCGCGAGCCGGTGCCCATCTGTTGCTACCATCACCAGGCCCGTGTCCCTCAGAATCAATAGCGCACCGTTTAGCGTGAAGCGCGACTCTTCGGCCGAGATCGCAAAAATGGTTCCGCCGATCATCTGCGCAATCAGGCTAAGTGGAATCTCAGCCAGCGGCTCCGGCATGGCCGGAAGCTCTGGAAAACTTTCGCGCGACATACCCGCGATGCGCGTGCGAGAACGGCCGCACACGAAACTCGCCCATTGATTCTCGCCTACCTTTACCTGAAGGTCCGCATCCGGCAGCAATCGCACGTATTCAAGTAGCCGCCGCGCTGGAATCGTCCCGGCCCCTTCTTTTTTGACTCTGGCAGGGCAAGCACAGCGGATACCCAATTCGAGATCAGTGGCCGTAAGCCAAACCTGATCGTGATCTGTTTCAATCAGAATGTTCGAGAGAATCGGGATGGTCGTCTTTCTCTCCACCACACCTTGTGTGAGTCCCAGCTCGCGTACCAGGTCCGACTTGCTAACCAAGAATTCCATGCTTATGTAGTTGAGACTTCCTTGCGCCGCTGCGCACTATTGTTCCTAAACCGGTGTTTACTAAGTACTAGAAGAGAACCGTATCAGTAGGGCTTGTGGAAATGTTGAATTCCTTCTAAATTATAGCAAAAACTGCCGCTTGCGTGTGTTCCAGCTTGTGAATTACCGGCCCTGCAAATCTGGAAAATACGAATCGCTGTCTGTCTTGAACAGTCGTCCACCGGCGCTCCCGGACGCTCTTGTGGAAAACCGTCATAAGCTTACTGAAGTGAGTCCATTAGCGACAGGATAAGGCTGTTCAAATCCTCGTTATGCTGCCGCAGATCGTCAATCTTCTGCACTGAATGGAGCACGGTCGTGTGATGTTTCCCGCCAAAGTATCGCCCGATTTCGGGGAGCGATGCGTGCGTCAACTCTTTTACCAGGTACATCGCAATTTGCCGCGGATAGGCGATCTGCCGCGTGTTGCTCTTCATCTTGATCTGTGCCGGCTGAAGCGAGAAGCGTTCTCCCACCGCTCGCAGAATCGATTCTACGGAGATCTTCCGCTCCGGGCTGACGTTCAGGTGTTTGAGCGTCTGCTGAGCCATGGCTAGAGTGATGGGCTGTCCGGTGATGGATGAGACCGCAATCAGCCGGGTTAACGCGCCTTCCAGTTCGCGCACGTTCGACTTGGTCTTGGTGGCGATGAAGATTCGAACGTCTTGCGGTAGAGCCACGCCATCCGATTCGGCCTTCTTATCCAGAATAGCCATCTTTGTTTCGAGATCGGGCGCTTGCACGTCGACAATCAGCCCCCATTCAAAACGCGATCGCAGCCGCTCCACCAGGCCCGGAAGCCGGTTCGGAGCCGAGTCGCTCGAAATCACGATCTGCTTCTGATGATCGTAGAGCTCGTTGAAGGTGTGGAAGAACTCTTCCTGTGTGCGTTCTTTCCCGGCGATGATTTGAATGTCATCCACAAGCAGAACGTCAGCCGAGCGGTAATGCCGGTGGAAAAGAGACATCCGGTCCACCTTGATGGAGGTGATCATCTCGTTCATGAAGCGCTCGCTGGATGTGTACACAACATTCAGGCCATCGAAGTTATCAAGCAGGTTCCGCCCGATAGCATGCATCAGGTGTGTCTTGCCGATACCGACTCCACCGTAGATGAACAGCGGATTGTAGCTGCGCGACGGCATTTTGGCAACCGCCTGCGCCGCCGCGTGCGCCAACTGATTGGAGGCTCCCACGACGTACGTATCGAAGGTAAGCCTCGGATTCAACCACACAGCCGTGTTTTCGAATTGAGGCTCTGTGGCATGAGCGCGCCCGCTGACACTCTGATGCATGCTGCCACCGTGCCCGGCAGCGGCCGCACTCACCAGCGTTTCCACCTGGTACTGAATGCGGCGAACGGGAAGGTTTAGTTCCTGAATCGCTGTCCGTACGTGCGCGGTATATTCCTGCCGGATCCAGGCCTCCGTGGTTTCATTCGGAACCCGGATGACGAGTTCTCCGTCACGCAATGAGCCGAGGGCAGTCTGAGAAAACCAATTCTGGTATGCCCCCTCGCTGAGCCTGACGGCCAGCCAACTCTTGATCTGTTCCCAAGCGTCACCCAAAAAGTGCGACTCCTTTGTCCCGAGAACGACGGACGTTTCCCACAGGTTTTCCACGGTTGTGGAAAATACAGCGGGAGGATTCGGCCTGTGAGGCTTTTTTCGCCGCCACCTGGTGGCCAGCGAATCGTTGGGGGAAGCGTTTCCGTTCTTCGGAAAACTCAGTCTATCACAGGGCCTGGTTTTTGAAACAGAAATCTGAAGTATTTGTAAATTGTTGAAAAACAGCAGCTTACACTTCGCGATGATTATCAAAACAAGCAAAAACTGGCCTTCACGGGCGCTTCCCGCAGGCACTAAAGTCCAAGGTTGCAATCACATGAATTGACTTTCGTAACAAAGTCGTCAGAGAATGTCGGTTAGACCTTCCAAGCGGGAGTAACTCAGCTGGTAGAGTGCAACCTTGCCAAGGTTGATGTCGCGGGTTCGAATCCCGTCTCCCGCTCCAGCGCCTCCTTCCCTACTTCGGCAACACAAGAGAATTCGGGCTAATTCCAATTGATGTGATCGCCCGGTAGTAGAGGCAATCGCAGCTCCTCGCGATCGGCCGGATTGACTTTAACGGAGTCAATCGCCCGCTATAAACGCGCAACATCTCGAGGCTCCGGGGATGTTCTGCGACGCTCGCGAGCGCGCTGCCCCAAAGAACACTTCGAGGAGCGCCATTGACGAAAATCTGCATTTCGACCGACACGGAACACACCTCGGGAAAGACCGCGCATTGGGGGGACTGACCGCCGCAAACCGAATCCGGATCCCTAAGCAGCCGGTCGGCAAGCCGGTCGAGTTGATTTTTTGAATCGGCTCCGAGCAGAACGGAGCCGCGGGTCTCAGATGCTCGCTTGAAGAGAATTTCAAAGTAGAACCGGTAGTAGCGATGGCGCTTCTGCGGCGGTCGTATGAGCTGCTGAAGGGCACTTGATCCGCGGGACGATTCTTCATCGGCTGTACCGAAAGCAGGCGCAATCCTCGCGGACGTACCTCATAGCGGGCCACCTCCGTCCCTAAGAAACCGTTAAGTCCTCGCTTGGGCATTCCATCCGCGTAATACGCATTCTCGATGCTGAGTTCCATGCCCGGCCTGAGATCCATCCCACCATGTCCCGGTTCAAAACCGTTGTAATTGCGCAATACCTCAGGGAAAGGCGTGTCGCTCGCATCCGGCGATCGCAGCAAATAATTCGGCGTGTGGGGGACAACCTGGAACGACCCTCGCGGGCTTACGCACGAAACTAACATCATCAAAGCGAATGCGAACAACAAGGCGCGCATTCGCCTATCCCACGCGCAAGGCCGCCATGGGGTCGATCTGCGCCGCCCGTCTTGCAGGAAGGTAGCTCGCCGCCAGCGCGACGACAACGAACAGAAGAGCGATCCCGATGAAGGTCGCGGGATCCGTGGCGCTCACTTGAAAAAGCAGGTCCTCCATTACTCGTGTGAGTGCCATCGCTCCGGCGAGGCCAATCACCAAGCCAGTTAACGTGAGGCCGAGCCCTTCGCTGAGGACCTGCCATAGAATATCGCTCTGCTGCGCTCCCAGTGCCCGGCGGATACCTACTTCCTGGGTCCGTTGCGCCACCGAGTACGCGATCACTCCGTATATTCCAACGACCGCAAGCAGCATAGCGAGCGCTGCGAATGACCCCAACACCCACATCGTCAACCGCCGCTGTCCCAAGGTCGACTCCAGCACCGCATCCATAGTTTTGATATCTGAGACAGGTTGATCCCGGTCAATCGCCAGCACTTGGTTTCGAATGGCGTTCACGAAGCGCAGTGGATTACGATTGGTGCGCGCCACCAGGTATGCCGTTTGCGGCGGATGCACGATAAAGGGCACATAGAATTCCGGTTTAGGATTGCCGGCAAGGCTTCCTTCGTGTACATCCGCGACAATGCCCACAATCTTGACCCAGCCGGTTTTGTCCGCGCCCTCTCGCATGGCTTGGCCTACCGGATCGTGGCCGCGTGGATAGGAGGGCCAGAATCGGCGGGCAAAACTTTCGTTCATGATGATTACAGGTGTCGCACCCGCGCTGTTGTCGCGTGCGGTGAACTCCCGTCCGCGACGCACCGGGACCTCCAATGTTCGAAAGTAGCCGGGCTCGATGCTCTGAATTTGAACACTGGGCCACTTGGCAGGATCAGGTTCCCAAGGCTGCCCTTCAATCTGTATGTTGGTCCGAAGCCACGGAGTCGTCGGCAACGACATTACGAGTGTGGCTTCTCGCACGCCGGGCATCCCCGCTACGCGCGGCAGCAGTTCATCGTAAAACCCCACTTTCTTCCGACTCGTGTCATAGCGTGCCGGCGGCAGAGCAATCTTCATCGTCAACAGGTTTGCTGGCTGAAATCCCGGGTCCACGCTCTGCAGGCGCCCTAAGCTCTTCATTAGCAGCGCGGCGCCGATTAGCAATACGATGGAGAGCGAAATCTGACCGGCTACCAGCACGCCACGCGCGTTTACGCCGAACACTTTTCGCCGCGACGATGATCCTCGCCCGGCGCCGCTCTCCCGCAACTCGTCGGCGATATCCAAGCGCGACGCCTTCAGCGATGGGAACAACCCAAACAGAATACCGGTTGCGATGGTAAGGGCCACCGTGAAGGCCAGTACCAATCCATCCAGCCGGGTCTCCCTAATTCCCGGCAGATTGAGCGCGCTGGCGTATTTGGTCGCGCCCAACGCCCACTTCGCCAGCAACACACCGAGTGCTCCGCCCGTGGCCGCGAGCACCAGGCTCTCGGCTAAGAGTTGACGGACCAGTCTTCCCCGCGGCGCTCCCACTGCTGTACGCACCGCCAACTCACGAGAACGTCCAGTGGCGCGGGCTAGCAGCAGACTCGCTACATTGGCGCACGCGATCAACAGCACAAAGCCTACCGACCCAAACAGGATCCAGAGCGTTGGACGCACATTGGCGACCAGGTGATCCTTCAGCCATGAGACGTGCATGCTGGCGACGTATTTCCCAGGATCGGACGCTGCGTATTGGCGATTCAATACGTCCATCTCTGCACGCGCCTGCTGTATGCTTACTCCTGGCTTCAATCGGCCAAATCCGAGGAGGAATGTGGAGATGTCCCAGTATCGGGGCGGAACCGCGGACCACTCCGACGGCCGCGTAACCCACACATCCACTCCGGGAAATGGAAACGCGAAGTCCGCCGGCAGCACGCCGATAATTGTGTACGGAGTCGAGTCGAGTGGGGCTATCTTGCCTGCCAGTTGTGGATCCGCGCCAAACCGCTGTTTCCACAACCGTGAGCTGATCATTGCGATCGAGGGCCCGCCACGCTTATCTTCTTCCGGAAGAAAACCGCGGCCCACCAAAGGCTGCACACCCAAAATATTCAGGAAATTGGCTGAAACACGAGCCCCCTTGACCACTTCCGGCGCCGCACCAACAGAAAGGGAGATATCCTCAGCATTTGCGCCATAAGCTCCGAGTCCGGCGAACGACCGGGCCGCTGCCCTGACATCGTCGAATTGTCGCTTTGTGAAGGTCGCATCCCAGATGTCTCGTCTTGGGTAGTCCGCCGATATGCGAACCAGCCGGTCCGGATCACGGTATTGAAGCGGCTTCAGTAATACGGCATCGATCACCGTAAACATGGCCGTGTTACCGCCGATTCCCAAAGCCAACGTAAGCACTGTGGTCAGAGTGAAAGCAGGACTCTTGCGCATCGTTCGCAGCGCAAAGCGCGTGTCCTGCCAGGTAGTCTCCAGAAATCCGATCGGGGCCCTTGTTTCCATAGCAGCCCTCCCATCTGCCGCTAAACTAAGATTAACTTTGCATGTCCGAACGCCCGTTCGTTCACCTTCACTGCCATACTGACTACTCGCTGCTAGATGGAGCCTGCGATATCAAGAAATTGATGGGGGTCGTCGAGCGGCAGAAAATGCCATCGGTCGCCATGACGGACCACGGCAACCTGTTCGGCGCGGTCGAGTTCTACAATGAGGCGGCGAGTCACGGAATCCATCCCGTCATTGGCTGCGAAATGTATGTCTCACAGCAGGGGCACAAGACCCGCTCGGACTCGGATCGCTACAACCATCTGGTCCTCCTGTGCGAAACGCAGGAGGGCTATAAGAATCTCATCAACCTGGTCTCAACCGGCTATCTGGATGGCTTTTATTACAAGCCGCGCGTAGACAAAGACCTGCTTGCGCGGCACTCCAAGGGCTTGATCGCGATGTCGGCCTGCCTGCGCGGCGATATCAACGAAACCATTCTGGCGGATCGCTACGAGGAAGCCCGGCGGCTCGCTAACGAATACAACGATCTTTTTGGCGAAGGTAATTTCTTCCTGGAAATGCAGGACCACGGCCTCGACCAGGACAAGCTGGCGATGCCGCAGATTCGCCGCATGTCCGCTGAAACGGGCATTCCGCTGGTGGTGACTAATGACGCTCATTATCTGGCCCAGGATGACGTGCGCGCGCACGAAATTCTGCTCTGCATCCAAACCGGCAAGACCATGTCGGATGCGAACCGGATGCGCTTCAGCACGCCCGATTTTTACGTGAAGTCGCGCTCCGAGATGATGGCGCTCTTCGGTGAGGTCGAGGATGCGCTCGATCGCACGTGGGATATCGCACAGCGCTGTCACGTGAAGCTCGAAAAGGTCAAGGACCCATTTCCTCGCTTCGATGTTCCGGAAGGCCACACCGCGGATAGCTACTTCGCTTACGTAGCTCGCGAGGGATTTGAAAAGCGCCGAGCGCGTCTGGAAGCGCTTCGCCAGCAGGGCCGGCTGAAGCATGACCTGCCTGAATATGTCGAGCGCCTGGAGCGCGAGATCCGGATGATCCAGCAGATGAAGTTCTCCGGGTACTTTCTGATCGTCTGGGACTTCATCCGCTTCTCGAAGCAAAAGGGCATCCCGGTCGGGCCGGGCCGCGGTTCCGCCGCTGGCAGCCTGGTCGGCTACGCGATGGAGATCACTGATATCGATCCGCTCGAATACGGCCTGCTGTTCGAACGCTTTCTGAATCCGGAGCGCATCAGTATGCCGGATATCGACATCGATTTCTGCACGAACCGCCGCGGCGAAGTCATTCAATACGTCACCGAGAAGTATGGCCGCGATCAGGTTGCTCAAATCATCACGTTCGGAACGTTGGCGGCAAAGGCCGCCATCAAGGATGTTGGACGCGTCCTCGATATGAGCTTTGCCGAGGTGGACCGCATCTCGAAGTTGGTCCCTAAACAGCTCAACATCAAACTGGAGCAGGCGATTGAGGATCCGGAGCTCAAGGAAGTTGCCGCAAAAGAGCCGCGCGTCAAGGAAGTTCTCGACATCAGCATAAGGCTGGAAGGCGTGTGCCGCAATGCGGGCGTGCACGCCGCCGGCGTCGTCATCTCCTCCGCCCCGCTGCGGGAGCTTGTTCCCATCTACGTCACCAACAAGCAGGAGCTTGTTACTCAGTACGACATGGTCGGACTGGAGAAACTAGGTCTCCTCAAGATGGACTTTCTTGGCCTTACCACGTTGACCATCATCGACGAGGCCATCAAGCTGATTGAAAAATATCGCGGGACGAAGATTGTCGTCGAAGATCTCCCTCTCGATGACGCGCAGACATACGAAAAAATATTTGGCACCGGTTTTACCAGCGGCGTTTTCCAGTTCGAATCATCGGGCATGCAGGACATTTTGCGCCGGTATCAACCGAATCGCATTGAAGACCTGTGCGCTCTAAACGCGCTTTACCGGCCCGGCCCCATCCAGGGCGGCATGATCCCCGATTTTATCGACCGCAAGCACGGCCGCAAGCCGATTGTGTATGATCTGCCGGAGCTTGAAGAAATTCTCTCGGAAACCTATGGCGTGATCCTTTATCAGGAACAGGTCATGCAGATCTCTAACAAACTGGCCGGCTACTCGCTCGGCGATGCCGACATTCTTCGGCGCGCCATGGGAAAGAAGAATGCGGCGGAGATGGCGAAACAGCGTGAGCGCTTCGTAACCGGAGCCGCCGCGCGTGGCTTGCCCGCTAAGAAAACCGCGAAAATTTTCGATCTGATGGAGCAGTTTGCAGGATACGGCTTCAACAAATCGCACTCCGCCGCCTACGCCTATCTCGCTTATGTAACCGCCTATCTGAAGGCGCATTACTCGGTTGAGTTTATGTCCGCGCTGCTCACTTCTGAAGCCGGCAACACGGACAAGGTAGTGAAGTACATCAACGAATGCCGTGAAATGAGCATCCCGGTACTTCCTCCGGACGTGAACCAGAGCGACCTGAATTTCACTCCCGCGGGTGATTCCATCCGCTTCGGTTTGGGCGCTGTCAAGAACGTGGGAAACGGCGCAGTAGAGGCGATTGTAGCTGCTCGTGAGGCGGGCGGCCCGTTCAAGTCCATTTATGATTTCTGCGAGCGCGTAAATCTCGGCAATATCAACCGCCGCGTTATCGAGAGCCTCATCAGGGCGGGCGCACTCGACTCGACCGGCGGGAACCGGGCACAAGTTACTGAGGCTCTCGACCGGGCGCTTGAATCGGGCCTGCGTGCCTCGCGCGATCGGGCCATGGGCCAGCATGGGCTTTTCGGCTTCGATTCGGAAGAGCTGAAAGCCGAATACCCGCTCGCCAGATTGCCCGATTGGACCATGGAGCAGAAGCTGGCGGGTGAGAAAGAGCTGCTTGGCATCTACGTTTCCGGCCATCCGCTGGACCGTTTTCAGGAAAAAGTGACCGATCTGGGGACGCACTTCACCGATAAGCTGGAGGACCTTGAGAAGAACACGCCGGTGGCGCTGTGCGGTATTGTTACCAACATTGTCCGAAAAACCAATCGTGAAGGGAAATACTGGGCCGCGCTTAAAATTGACGACCGCCGCGGCACGGCCGATGCGATGATCTTCGCCAATCGCTACGAAGAACTGCTGCCGGTGCTGAAAGAGGATGCCGCGGTCTTTATCCGCGCCGCGGTACTGCCCGAAGAAGGCGGACCGCCGAAGCTTTCTATACAGGAGATGGTGAACCTGGAAGACGCCCGCATCAATCTTCCATCTCTGATCTCCATTCGAATCTGGTTGAAAGACGAAACTTCCACGGAAAAGGCCGCGGCTTTGAATCAACTCTTCGTTCGCAAGCGCGGGATGACGGAAGTACGCTTGCGCCTGGAGAAACCGCGCGATTTCTCGGTAGTGATGGACGTTTCGAACAAGGTACGCCCGGACCGGGAATTCCGCGCGGAACTCGAAAAGATCTGTGGTCCCGAATCGATGGAAGTTTTGGCGAGCTGACATGGCGGAAGAAGAAATCCCGGACGAAGCCATAGCCGAACAACTGACACAGCCGGTCGATAATCCGAGCTGGCATCGCGTCCAGCTTGCCCGGCATCCCAAGCGACCGCATTCGCGCGACTATATTCAGAGCTTAATTACAGGCTTTGAAGAATTTCATGGCGACCGGTTCTTCGGCGATGATCCGTCTATCATCGGCGGCATGGGCTTTTTCGAGGGCAACGCGGTGATGATCATCGCTCAACAGAAAGGCCGCGATACAAAGGAAAAGCTGCTGCGGAATTTCGGCATGCCGAAGCCGGAAGGCTATCGCAAAGCGCTGCGCCTGATGCAGCTCGCCGCCAAGTTCAACCGGCCTATTATTACGCTGATCGACACACCGGGCGCTTATCCGGGCATCGATGCCGAGGAACGCGGGCAGGCGGAAGCCATCGCCTACAACCTCCGCGAAATGTCCCGGCTTGGCACCCCGGTGATCGCGTTTATCATCGGCGAGGGTGGCAGTGGAGGCGCGCTGGGCATCGGCGTCGCTAACCGCGTGTACATGCTGGAGAACGCCTATTACAGCGTGATTTCTCCCGAGAGCTGCGCCGCTATCATCTATCGCGATTCGGGTAAGGCGCCTGAGGCCGCGGCCGCTCTGCGCATGACCGCCGCCGATCTTCTCGAGATGAAACTGATCGACGGCATCGTTCCCGAACCCACGGACGGAGCCCATCTCGATCCCGACGCGGCCATCGCATCCCTCCGCGAAACACTGAAGCGGGCCTTGGATGAGCTGTCAGGCAAGAGTGCCGAGATGGTGATCGAAGAGCGCTACGAAAAATTCCGGCAGATGGGAAACTTCTTCAACGAGGCGCCGCTCTGAACAAGATCGTCGTCGTAGTCGCGATTTTTGTGGTGGGATTCATCGCGCTCGTGGCTTACTCCACATTCAACGGACCGAGATTTCGGGTTGAGGTGTGTATGACGTATCAGGGCCGCTCGGCATGCAGGACCGTCAGCGCGAAGAGCGAGCAGGCCGCGGTGCGATCGGGCACCGAGAATGCGTGCGCCGATATCGCCTCGGGTGTGACAGACACCATGCGCTGCGTAGAAGCCCAGCCGGCAAGCGTGAAGTGGCTGCGCAAACCGAAGGGATAATTCTCGCGAGTTAGAGCCCTTGCACCCTCCTCTCTTTGCCGGTCCAGAACGTCTCGCGCAGTTCGCGCTTGAGGATCTTTCCCGTCCCGGTCTTGGGCAAAGCGCCGTCGGCAAACTGAATGATTCTGGGCAGCTTGAATTTCGCGACGCGCTTTTCCATGAAAGCCAGGAGGCCCTCACTATCAAGTTGCTGACCCGGTTTCAGAACTACAATTGCCGCGGGAACCTCACCCCACTTCGAATCTGGCGCTGAAACTACGGCGCATTCCAGCACGCACGGATGCGCGAAGATCGCCTTCTCCAGTTCAATTGAGGAGATGTTCTCGCCGCCGCTTATGATAATGTCTTTCTTGCGATCCACTATGTGGACGTAAGTCTCTTCATCCCACACCGCCATATCTCCGGTATGGAACCAGCCGTTAGTCATGACGCTTGCGGTGGCTTCCGGCTCTCTGTAGTAGCCATCCATCACGTTATCGCCGCGAACTACCAGTTCGCCGACCGTCTCCATATCCCGCGGTACATCGTGCATATGGGAATCTACTACGCGAACCTCGTTTCCGATCGAGGGCCAACCCGCCATGGAAAGATGAAATAGCCGGTCGTCATCGCTTTTGGGCTTGAACGTTCCCTTCGTCCGCGACATGGAGACCAGCGGGCTCGTTTCCGTCAGGCCATAGCCCACCACCACTCTGCAGCCGAAGGCCTTTTCCATTCGCGAAATCAGTTCGGGGGATGATGCCGCGCCGCCTAAAGCGATCTCCCGCAAACTCGAGGTATCGTGCTTGCCGAGATTCGGGCAATTCAGCAGCGCGTTCGCCATCACAGGCACCAGGGACATGGTCGTCGCCCGCTCTTCCTCTATCAACCGCAGAACGTTTGCCGGCTCGAAGCGGCGGACCATAACCTGTTTATTCCCAGCCATGATGCTGGTCTGAGCGGCCCCCCAACCGTTGGCGTGAAACAGCGGTATCGTGTGCAGCGCGACGTCCGTATCGTAGACTTCCGGCGCACTGCTGAGGCAGCCAAGCGCGTGCAGGTAAAGCGTGCGGTGCGAGAGCGCGACGCCTTTTGGCGTTCCCGTGCTGCCGCTAGTGTAAAACAGCTCCGCGATCTCGTTCTCATCGAATGAAAACAGATCGGGCCGTTCGATGCGGGCTGCTGAAAGCAGCGCCTCATAGGTGAGGTCTGCCTGCGGAACCGGAGCATCGATCGCCACGTAGCGCTTGATGCTGGGACAAACTCTATGGAATGCCTCGACTAAGGGCGCGAAATCATTCTCAAAAATGAGCACTCTCGGCTCGGCATGATTGAGAATTTCGGTCAGCTCCGTGGGCGTTAGCCGCACGTTGAGCGGCATGACAACCGCCCGAATGAGAGGTGCTCCATAGTAGCCTTCGAGCAACTGATGGTTGTTGAAGCTGAGAAATGCAACACGATCGCCGGGGGCGACTCCTTCCGCCAGTAATCCTGCTGCTAACCGTTCGCAGCGGTCCCCGAACTGCGCGTATGTGTAGCGGGAGCCGCCCGATACCACGCCCACTTTGTTGCCGTACAGGTCAACGCCTCGATACAGGCACCGGATGGGGGTTAGTGGAACATTCATATCAGGTAACGTTCGCGGGTGAGTACCCGGGCTGCAATTTTTCGCCGCAAACCGGCCGCATCAACGGGATCGTAGGCTGCCAGCTTCCGCAGAATTGACATCTGTGTTCGCAGCATTTCAGGCTGCGAGCACGTCCCGAGCACGTTTCGCGCCGCCATCTCAACGCGCGCCATGGCGTCCCGCAGAAAAACTGCGCATATATCGGTCGCAACGGTGGTCTTGCCGGCGGCTGATAGCTTGCGGGCGCGAAGCAGGCTGGATTCCATTACAAACGATTCCATAACGATGTCGGCCAGATTCATCAGTACTTCCTGCTGGTGTTCCAGCTCGGCCTGATACTTCTGAAACGCGAGTCCAAAGGCCAGCAGCCCGATGCTTTTGGCGTTCCGAACCAGCCGCATTTCTTCGTCATCTGTCCCGACGAGTCGGGACGCGGCAGACTGAGAGTCTTTTATAGCCGGCATCAACGCGAGCTGCCCGCGCGCTGCGCGCTTCAGCAGCATACCGGCAATCAGCAGGCGATTGATTTCGTTCGTACCTTCAAAAATGCGATTAATGCGCGAATCGCGATAGGCCCGCTCCACCGCATAATCCTGGTGAAAGCCGTAACCGCCGTGGATCTGCACGCCCTCATCCACCACGTAATCCAGAACTTCCGATCCGTACACCTTGATGATCGAGCATTCCACCGCATACTCTTCCACGGCCTTGAGCATCGTTTGCGCCGCATCGGCCTGCTCCCACGAGAATCCGTTCAATTGTCCCTGTATGAGCCCGACCACTCGCCAGGCCGCGGATTCTGCCGCATAGATGCGAATTGCCATCTCGGCGAGCTTGTGCTGGATGGCGCCGAAATTCGCGATTGGCGAGCCGAACGCCTTCCGCTCCTTCGCATATTTCAGGCTTATTGCCAGGACATCCTTCGCGCCAGCTACCGCCAGCGCGCCCAGCTTCAGACGTCCGATATTCAGGATGTTGAACGCGATCACGTGCCCGCGCCCAACCTCGCCGAGCATGTTCTCTACCGGCACCGGAACATTCTCGAAATAGAGAGCCGTTGTCGAGCTGCCCTTGATCCCCATTTTCTTCTCTTCGGCCCCGCTGCTGACGCCGGGGAAGCTCCGCTCAACCAGAAACGCCGTGAACTTCTCGCCGCCCACTTTCGCGAAAACAGTAAACAAATCGGCCGCTCCGCCGTTGGTGATCCACATCTTCTGGCCGTTCAAAATATAGTGCTTACCGTCGTCACTGAGATCGGCGCGCGTGCGGGCGGCCAGCGCATCGGACCCGGCTTGCGGTTCGGTAAGGGCGTATGCCGCTACCATTTCTACTTTCGCCAGCTTGGGTAGGTACTTCTCCTTCTGCTGCGGTGTTCCGAAAAAGAGAATCGGCAGTGTTCCAATTCCCGTATGTGCTCCGTGCCAGCCGGCGTAGGAACCATCACGGCCCAGGTGTTCCCCTGCGACGAGGGCAGAGATCAGATCCAGCTCCATGCCGCGGTACTTTTCCGGAATCAGAATGCTCGTCAGCCCCAGCTCGGCCGATTTCTTCAGCACGCGCACTGCTATGCCTGGTTCCTGGCGCCGGATGGCCTCCAGATTTGGCTCAACCTCTTTTGCGTAAAAGTCGTCCGCGGTCCGCGCAATGGCCAAATGCTCTTCGCTGAGGTCCTCGGCGATAAAGATGCTTTCAGGCGCGCTCTCCTGAATCAGGAAGGCCCCGCCCTTCGTTTTCGGAAGAACTGCAGCCGCAGTCTCCATCATTCGCCTCCTGTTATTACTTCTCTAGCACGCAAAGCACCGCTTCAAGCTTCGATCGTAGTTCGGCCGGAATTGGCACCGCTCGCTGGGTCTGTTTGTCCACGCAGACAATCACGACGACGCCTTTTGCCGCCAGCATGCCATCTCTCAAGGTGCGGAACTCCAGCCGGCCAGAAGAGCGGCCAAGCTTCGTCAAGCATACTTCAATATCGATGAGGTCATCGTGAACCATTGGAACGAAGAAATCGCACTCCGCGTGTACGCGCGGAAAGTCGAGTTCCCGGCCGCCGTAGGTGACGCCCAGTGACCGCATAAACTCAATTTCGGCTGATTCGAAATACCGGAACATGGCGGTGTAATGAATACGCCCGCTCGCGTCTGTGTCAATGAATCGAATACGAGCTTGAAAATGAAATGGATGCCCACTGGTCATCTGTACCAGCATGTCACCGGCCCGACTACATGGCCGGCTGAACTTCGCTCAGCCGGCGCTCCAGATAGCGGCGTTCGCTATGGTTGGTGACTAGCGCAAGCGCTCGCGTATAGCTTTCCGCGGCTTCCTGTAAAGATCCGAGACGGCGCAGCAGATCGGCACGCGTGGCATGCAGTAAATGGTACTCATCCAGATCGCCAGCTCCGGCGAGCGAATCAATAAGGGCGAGTGCCGGCCGGCTGCCGTCTACCATGGCGACCGCTACCGCCCGGTTCAGCGATACGATCGGAGACGGCTGCAGCCGTTCAAGAATACCGTAGAGTCGGAGGATTTGCGGCCAATCCGTATCTTCTGGCCGCTCGGCCCGGCAATGCAGGGCGGCAATAGCAGCCTGCACCGCATACGGGCCAGGGGTGCCGCGAAGCGATTCCTCAACAACCGGCAAGGCTTCCTCAATCTGCGCCCGATGCCAGCGGCTGCGATCCTGATTTTCAAGCGTAACCAGGTCGCCGTTCTCATCGAGACGCGCATGACGCCGGGCATCGTGCAGAAGCATGAGAGCCAGCAGGGCGCTCACTTCGGCGGGCGGCGCCGTCATGAGCGTCCGCACCAAACGCACCAGGCGAATGGCCTCCCCGCAGAGATCGGCCCTGACAAGCGGTTCGCCACGAGTAGCGGTATACCCTTCATTGAAGATCAGGTAAATCACGGTGAGCACAGCGTCAAGCCGCTCCGGCATTTCGTTCAGAGCGGGTACCTGATAAGGAATGCGCGCGTCGCGGATCTTGCGCTTTGCCCGGACCAACCGCTGCGCCATGGTGGTCGGCGACACAAGAAATGCGCGCGCGATCTCATCCGTTTCCAGTCCACCCAGAGTTCGAAGGGTCAGCGCGACCTGTGCCTCCAGCGCAAGCGCAGGATGGCAGCAGGTGAAGATCAACTGCAGCCGGTCATCGGGGATTTGGGTTGTATCGTACTGCGGCTCGTCGACGGTGGGGCTCAAGCCGGAAACAGCCAGGGACCGAACCGTCCTGGTGAAGCGGGTTCGCCGCCGCAACCTGTCGATCGCCTTGTTTCGAGCGGTTTGAATGATCCAGGCGCGCGGCAAATCTGGAACTCCAGATACGCGCCATTGATCGATGGCGGCTGCAAACGCTTCCTGCGCCGCATCTTCGGCCACCTCGAAATCGTTGAACAATCGAATCAGGGCGGCCAGAATCCGGCCCCAATCGGAGCGATAGAGCTCCTCGACGGCCTGATCGGCGTCCTGGTACATACCTTTACATTAATTCTCCGACAGGGTGTCGATCTGGCGGCTGGCCGTTCGATTCACCCGTGGAGCGCTGCGAGGGGGACTTATCATGCTGAAGGGCGACACTGAATTCTTTATGGAGAAACGCCAATGAAATACATGCTGCTGATTTATATGGACGAGCAAGCCATGGACGAGAGCGAGCGGGAAGAGTGTTATGAGGAATCCACGCAAATCGCGCGAGATCTGGAGGCGCGCGGACAATATGTGGCCGCCGCTCCATTACATTCAACATCGACGGCGACCAGCGTGCGCGTGCGCGAGGGCAAACGCCTGGTGACCGACGGTCCGTTTGCGGAGACACCCGAGCAGCTTGGCGGTTATTTCCTGGTTGATACTAAGGACCTCGATGAGGCCCTCCGTATAGCCGCGCGGATTCCAGGAGCGCGCAAGGGCACCGTTGAGGTCCGGCCGGTGATGGAGATAGCGGGCTTGCCTGGCGCTGAATCGCGTCACGAAATGCAGGTAAAACGGTAAGCTAAGCCGCTCCCGGTGGTCGCGGCTCGGTAAGCTGCTAATCTTCGATCGGCTCCACGTTCTCTTCAAGCTCGCTGAAGAGCTCGCTCAGCGGCAATTCAATCTTCGGATCGGGGATGCTCAACACGCTGACGGCTTCGCGCTTTCCCTCGCTGGTGTAGGACCAGGCGCGTCTTTGCCGCGGATCGATTACCCAGATGTGGGCTACGCCGAATCGCAGATAATCGTCGATTTTGTCTTCGAGGCGGCTGGCACGATCTTCCGGCGACAGAATTTCAATGCAGAGGAGAGGCGGTTTCCGCAGAACACGGCCCTGGATTCTGGTTGTTATGACCGCAATGTCTGGAATGCGGTACCGCGTTGCCGCAACCTGGACGCGGAGCTCGGGGAAGACGTGAATGCCCAACTGCTTGCGGCGGCTGAACAGCCAGGCAGCCACCGACATCTGCAAACCTGAGTGATCCGGTTCTCCCATATTTCGCTCAATCAACTCCCCGTCAACATACTCGCGGTCTGGATCGTAAATGGTCGAGAGATACTCGTCGAGTGAAATCAGCGTACTTGTCATGGTTCACCTCACTCTGCGCTTGGTCTCGCCGGTTCGCTTCACTTCGCGCGCGCTAATGGTGTTGATCTGAATGACCGGCATTAGGGAGTGGCTCTCGGGTGGCCGGTTTGCGGCGCGCTGGGAAAGCTCCTGGTTGAGGGTTTGGACAAAGCCTTCCATCTGCTTCTGCATGGCCTCCATCTTCTCGCGCATATTGAGAATGATCTCGACACCGGCCAGATTAACGCCGAGTTCGCGCGTAAGCTTCAGGATGATCTCAAGCCGCTGCAGGTCCTCTTCGGTATAGAGCCGGGTGTTGCCTTCGCTGCGGGAAGGAGCCAGCAGCCCTTCGCGCTCATAGAGGCGGAGGGTTTGCGGATGAATGGCGTATTGCTCGGCCACCGCCGAAATCATATAGGCCGCTTTGCCTTTGTTCTTGCTCATCGCTATCGCCTGTTACGCGCCGGGCTGCTGCACCTGACTCCAGATGTCGGCACGCACATCTTGCACCTGCACCTGGGCCAGTTCGCGGAGCAGCTCACGCGTGCGCTCATTATGCACCTCGGGTGAGCGCAGAACAACCTCTACGATTTCATCGCCGCGCGAGTTCTTGCGGGCATTGAACACGCCCTTTTCGCGCAACCGGAATTTCTGGCCGTTTTGAGTTCCCTGCGGGATTTTGAGCAGCGAGCGGCCGTCAATGGTGGGGACTTCGATCTTGGCCCCTAAGCCCGCCTCGCTCACGGTTACTGGAAGCTGGATATCGATATTATCTCCGTCGCGTTTGAAAAACGGGTGATCCTCGACGCGGATGGTGATGTACAGATCGCCAGCCTGACCGCCCCCGATTCCAGCATTGCCCTTACCGGCGACGCGCAGCCGCGATCCAGACGAGACACCTTGCGGAATTCGCACTTCGACTGTGTCCGGGCGCGCAACGCGGCCTTCACCGCGGCAGGTGGGGCAGGTGTTTTTCAACCTGCCGCTGCCGCCGCAGCGCGGGCAGGTGAGATTGAACTTCATTGCTCCGGCCATCTGAGTGACGGTTCCCGTGCCGTCGCACTCGGGACAAACGGCAACATTGTTTCCCGCCGAGCCGCTGCCGTGACACGTCTCGCAAATTTCCTGCCGCGAGATATTCAGCTTCACCTGCGTCCCGCGAATGGCCTGCCAGAAGTCGACGTTTAGTCCGTATTCGAGGTCCGCGCCGCGCTCCGCCTGCGGGCTGGCCTGCCGTCCGCGGCCGCCACCGAACATCTGGCTGAAGATGTCGCGGAACGATCCGCCTCCCGGTCCTTCGGATTCTGCCTGACCGGTGGAATGCTGTTGCTGGCGGAGATATTCGGCGAAATCGAATCCCTCGAAATTCATTCCACCGGGGCCGGAACTGGGACCGCCGCCGCCATTGGGTGGAATGTTATCGGAATAAAAGCCGTACTGATCGTAAACGGAACGCTTCTTTTCATCGTTCAGGATGTCGTATGCTTCCTGCACGTTTTTGAAACGCTCTTCGGCGGCTTTATCGCCCGGGTTCAGATCGGGATGGTACTTGCGCGCAAGCCGGCGATAGGCCTTGCGGATCTCGTCAGCATCGGCGCCCCGAGCTATGCCGAGTATTTCGTAGTAATCCTTTTTCGTTGCAGAAGGCATAAGAATATGGGGCCGGTATGCCCGGCCCCCACGCAGACTTACTTACTTTTTGTCTTCGACGTCGACGAACTCGGCGTCCACGACGTTGTCTTTCTTCTCTTCCGGCTGCGGTCCGGCAGCACCTGCGCCCGCACCGGGGCCACCGTTCGGGCTGGCGCTCTGCGATTTATACATCGCTTCCGCCAGCTTGTGGCTGGCTGTAGTGAGTTTGTCGGTTGCGGAGGTGATCTTTTCCAGTCCGCCTTCGGCCATCGCTTTCCGGACGTCCTCGACAGCCGACTCAACCTCTTTCGCGTCCGATTCCGAGATCTTGTCGCGGTGTTCCTTCAACATCTTCTCGACGTTGTAGACCATCGCATCCGCGCGGTTGCGGGCTTCAATCTCTTCCTTCTTCTTGCGATCGTCGGCGGAATGGGATTCCGCATCGCGCGCCATCTTATCCACTTCATCCTTGCTCAGGCCAGAAGAGGACGTGATGGTGATCTTCTGTTCGTTATTGGTCGCCCGGTCCTTTGCCTTAACGTTCAGGATGCCGTTTGCGTCAATGTCGAACTCTACCTCAATCTGCGGAACGCCGCGCGGCGCCGGTGGAATGCCGACCAGTTGGAACACGCCCAGCATCCGGTTATCGCGCGCCAGCGAGCGCTCACCCTGATAGACCTTGATCTCTACCGAGGTCTGGCTGTCGGCTGCGGTTGAAAAGACTTCGCTCTTGCGAGTCGGAATGGTAGTGTTGCGCTCGATCAGCTTCGTGAAAACGCCGCCCAGGGTTTCGATGCCCAGCGATAGCGGAGTGACGTCGAGCAACAGCACGTCTTTCACTTCGCCGCCCAGCACGCCGCCCTGTACGGCCGCGCCGACCGCAACCACTTCGTCCGGATTCACGCTCTTGTTCGGCTCTTTGCCGAAAAGCTCGCGAACCATCTGCTGCACTTTCGGAATACGAGTGGAGCCGCCAACCAGAACAACCTCATCGATGTTCTGCGGCGTAACGCCCGCATCCTGGAGAGCCTGTTTGCAGGGCCCAACCGCGCGCTGCAGAATGTCATCCACCATCTGCTCGAAGCGGGCACGGGTCAGCTTGATGCTGAGGTGCTTCGGTCCAGACGCATCCGCCGTGAGGAAGGGCAGGTTGATTTCGGTCTCGAGCAGAGTCGAGAGCTCAATTTTCGCCTTCTCAGCCGCTTCCTTCAGCCGCTGTAAGGCCATCTGATCTTTCGAGACATCGACGCCCTGTTCCTTCTTGAACTCCTGGATCAGCCAGTCGATAATGCGCTGGTCGATATTGTCGCCGCCCAAGTGGGTGTCGCCGTTGGTCGATTTCACCTCGACAACGCCATCGCCGACTTCCAGAATCGAAATGTCGAAGGTGCCGCCGCCGAAATCATAGACCGCAATGGTCTCGTCTTTCTTCTTGTCGAGACCATAGGCAAGCGCCGCGGCGGTGGGCTCGTTGATGATGCGCATCACTTCGAGACCAGCGATCTGCCCGGCGTCTTTGGTCGCCTGACGCTGGGAGTCGTTGAAGTACGCGGGCACCGTGATCACCGCCTTGGTGACCTTCTCGCCGAGGTAGGCTTCCGCTGCTTCCTTCAGTTTCGTCAGAATCATCGCGGAGATTTCAGGTGGAGAATACTTTTTGCCCTGTATCTCCACCCGTGCATCGCCGTTTTCGCCGGCGACCACTTTATAAGGGACCAGCTTCATTTCCTGGCCGACTTCACTTAAACGGCGGCCCATGAAGCGCTTAATCGAGTAAATCGTGTTTTCCGGGTTCGTGACGGCCTGGCGCTTAGCCACCTGGCCGACCAGTCGCTCGCCGTTCTTGGTAAACGCAACCACGGAAGGCGTTGTCCGTCCACCCTCCTGGTTGGGAATCACCGCGGGTTGGCCGCCTTCCATCACGGCCACCACGGAGTTTGTGGTTCCTAGATCAATTCCGATAATCTTACTCATGTGTATTGTTCCATTCCTCCGCCCACCGCCCGCAGCGATTGGGCTTCCTTAGCACATTACTAGTATTGAATATGAGTCTCCGATTGTCAAGTTGTTTGGCGATAGGAATCGTATCCATTTCTCACGTTTGTGTGGCACAGGCTACTCTCACCGTGGCGGCAGCCTCGGACCTCACTAATCTGGAACCGCTACTCGCTGGTTCTTTCGGCAAAATACAGCCAGATACCCGGCTGCGGTTCGTCACGGCATCGAGCGCGATGCTGGCCCAGCAGATTGAGAATGGTGCGCCGTACGATGTTTTCCTTTCCGCTAACGCCCAGTACATTGACCGGCTGAGTTCATCGGGTAAATTGACGCCCGATTCGGTCCGGACGTACGCAGTGGGGCGCGTGGCGATTCTCTGGCGCGACGGCAAGCACCATCCAGTCAGTGACTTAGCGAGCAAGCCGGTTCGTTTCGTAGCGCTGCCCAACCCCAAACTGGCGCCGTACGGCGTAGCCGCCCAGGAAGCGTTGGAACACGCCGGCATCTGGAAGCAGGTCCAACCAAAGGTCGTCTATGGAGAGAATGTCAGGCAGACGCTGCAGTTGTTCGAAAGCGGGAATGCCGACGCGGTCCTGACCTCTGATTCGCTGCTGCAGGGCAAAGATCCGCAATTGATCCCGGATGATTGGCACGGTCCGATTACGCAGAAGGCCGGGATTGTGGCTGGCAGTAAGAACCCCGAAGCAGCCCGTAAGTTCCTGGATTTCCTGACGAGTAGGGAGGGGCAGGCTGTTTTCGCGAAATTTGGGTTCGCGAGACCGTAGGGGAGGCGGAAGCGCCTGCAGTCAAACGGACTACGCGGCTTTTTTATGGGGTGCGGCGGCTTCGTTCCGGAACTGCTGTTCCCAGGCGGCAAGCGGACCTTTATAATGGCCCTCGCGGGAGGCGATCCAGGCCAGAACCTGCGCTTCGACCTGCTCAATTGAAATATCGAAGCCAAATGCGGCGAGATCGAAAGGTTTGCCGGCGCGTTTGGCTTCTTGAAGGGCCTCGGCGGCCTTTTTGATCTGGGAGCCCGTGAGCTTGCGACGCTTTTCCTGGATTTCGTTGAGGGTGTCGGTGGTGTTCTCGCGCATGCGCAAGAGGCGGCCTTCCTGGATGCTGAGATTGTTGAGGTCTCTGCGATAGGTGAGGAAGGTATGGGCTTCGACGAGAGAGGCGCGTACGGCCTCGGGCTCCCCGGCGAATTTTTCTTTGAACTCCAAACGGCCGAGAGCGTAGATGCCCATTTCGAGCGAGGGGATGCGCAGCAGACGCCATTCCGTATCCGCGAGAGTTTGGGTGAGGGTGCGTTCGGCATCGTCGGCGGGATCCCAGGCAGCAAAGATACGCTCGAGATGCGTCTGATAGGCGGCGGCATCATCGGCGGACAGCAGGACGGTGCGGCCGGTGAGTCCCGTTTTGACGGCGTTGAGAGAAGATTTCGATTTTCCGCTATCGGATGTTGGACCGGTACTAAGCTGGGAATTCTTTTGATTGGCGGCAATTTGCGCTAGAGATGACATTTGGGCTCCTGAAATAGAAAAAGCGCCACATGCACGACGGCCGTGGCGCTTCTAAAATCAAAGGATAACATGCGGTTCCAAGCGATTCCCGGTAAGTAGTTGAAAGTGAAGCGAATATAGCTTGTGATGGGCGCACGGGCGGGGCGCGTAACGGAGTAATCAAAGGAAGCGGAGCACGAGTTCGGCTACTATGTAATAACTTGAAGCCCTCGCGCGCCGCGCCGCAGGCGGAACCCCCTGCCGAGCGCGACACAGTGCTGCTGTTTGCGTATCATTTTCCTCCTGAGAACGCGAGTGGGGCCGCGCGGCCGTTCCGGTTTTGTAAGTACCTTCGGCGCCTGGGCTATCGCTGCCACGTTATCACTGCGGCCAATGTTTCCCAGGGCTCCGAAGATGATGCTGAACATATTCCAGATCCCTTTGCCGTTTCTCCAAGGACGGGAGCAGGCTGGCAGTTAGAGCGGCTTGTGCGCAGGTTCCTGCTTCCCGGCGTGGTCGGGACGCAGTGGGCGATTGAGGCCTATCGGGCCGGGGTGCGATTCGCGCGCAATGAGAGGATCGCCCATAATGAGAAGGGCGCCCATATTGTAGTTGTTTCCACAGCTCCGCCGCTCGGAACTCTGTTGGCTGGGTATGCCCTTTCGCGACGCCTGAAACTGCCGTGGATCGCCGATTTTAGAGATCCGTTGGCTAACAGGCCAGCGGAGGAACACCTTTCGCGATTGAGCGGTTCGATATATCGCAAGCTGGAGAAGATTTTCGCGTCATCGCCGGACTGCGTCATCGCCAATACGGATGCCGCGCGGGACCAGTTGATAAAGAGGTATCCGGCGCAGGCGAGCCATTTCGAACTGATTTGGAACGGGTTCGATCCGGAACAAAGGCTTTGTCCTTCGTCCGGACCGTGATCCGAGCGCCGCATGCTGAGCCATGTGGGAGGACTCTACGGCGGCCGGAGCGTCACTCCGATTCTGCACAGCGTCCGGAGGCTGATTGACTGCGGGCGGCTCCATCCCGACAGCTTTCGAATCCAGCTTGTTGGGCCCCAGAAAAGCTCGGCAGTGCCGGAGGCGTCCTTTATCGAGACTGCGACCAAAGAGGGTTGGCTTAAGGTGACCCCTGAATTGATACCGCAGACGGCTGCCCGGCGCATTGTTCAGACTTCAGATGGCCTTCTTTTAATCCAGCCTCAATCGTTTGTTCAGGTGCCGGCAAAGCTCTTCGAGTATTTGCAAATCGGACGGCCGATCCTCGCATACATTGTCCGGAATTCACCGGCGCAGCGGATCTTGGAAAGCAGCGGCGTTCCGTATGAATGCATTTTCCCGGAGAGCACGGCGGAGGAGATGGACGCCTCGATCGAGCGCTTTTTCGATTTGGATAGGGCCGGAAGTGGTCCGAACGAATGGTTTGAACAGGAGTTCAATGCCGAAAATCATGCCAGAAAACTTGCCGAACTGATACGAAGATGCTTAGATTCGCGAGCGCCGTAAAACTATGGCAATCGAATTCACCACGACGGCGGAGGACCAACTGGAAGCGGTAAGAGCACTGCTTCGACAACGGTTTCACCTCTCCACCGACTCTGCCAGCCTACGCCCTTCTCTGCTGGCCTGGAAGTACTATGGAGGCGGACGCGAAGGGTTCGGTTCGCGCAGCTATGTTTTGACCGAAGCAGGACGGATTCTGGCGCATGCCGCAGTTTGGCCGCTACAGCTTCGATTGCAGGGAGAAACCCGATCGGGAATAACCTTCTTTGACTGGGCAGCCAGCGAGCAACGGCGCGGGATAGGATTGGTGCTGCTGAAGAAAGTGATGGCTCTTGCGCCATTCGTCCTGGTGATCGGAGGCGGGGATGCTACAAGACAGATTCTCCCCCGCGCGGGATTTCAGCACTGGGCCGATCTGCCGGTGTATGCCAGAGTTTTGAATCCTATTCGGCAGCTCCGCACGCGGCCTCGGCACACGTGGAAGGAGCCGTTCCGCCTGAGTCGAAATATCGGCTGGGCCTTTGTTCCTCTTGCTTCCGATCAGAGCTGGCGAGCGGAGTTGTCGCTTCCGGATGGGGAAACGCTGTCAAGCGTGCAAGAACGAAGTGGATCTATTCATACCGAACAGTATTTACGATTCCTGACGAATTGCCCGACTGTTTCCATTCGCTGTCTCGTTTTGCGAAAAGGCGGAGTGCCACGGGGCTATTCAGTAATCAGTTTTGCCGGTGGACAGGGGCGAATTGCCGAGATCCGGATCGCCTCGGATGAGAAACAAGATTGGAAAGCGGCCCTGTCAGCGATAGTAAAGGTTTTGGCGAGAGAGCCGGAAGTCTGCGAGGTGATAGCGATTGGGTCCATACCCATCTTGGAGGAAGCTCTTCGGGCGAATGGCTTTCACCTGCGTCAACATCGTCCTGTAATGGTGCTCGACTCGGAAAGAAAACTGGCAGCAGAGCCTGTTCCGCAGCTTGGAATGCTGGAGGACGACGCTAGTTTTCTGCGTGATGAGGCATGGCCGTACCTGACTTGATCATGCTTGAGCCGCCCATCGCTGTAACTCGGCATGAGGTGTCGACGGCTCCCCGCCCAACTCACCAAAAAAGAATTTAAAGAAACCGCTTAGCCGATTGAGGAGATTGGTCACGTCCTGTTCGCGAGTAACGAAAGGAGTGCCGCCCGGTATCACGCTAGAACTGTGCATGCTGAGGACAAAAGACCGCAGGCCTCGCTTAAACAGGGCTCGGGTGAGCACGATCATTTCGCTGAGAGGTAAGCATTCCGGGTTGAGCCAGAGCCGTAACAGTGCCCGAGAGCGATAAAGGAGTGCGTTCAAGTGCACCTTAGCGCGCCAGGAGCTGGTGGCCCAGCGATAGGCTGCCGGTCTGCTCCCGGGCCACCAGCCACAAAACGAGCCGCTGTTCGGGAGCACGAGAACCCCGGTTGCGCGATCCTTAAACGGCTCGCAATTTAAGCAGGAGAAGTCGGGGCCGCTATCCTCGCTGAAATCGAGCGGCGGCGCGGGACTCAGGTCAATCTTGTATCCAAGCTGAGACAAAATAAAGAATGTGTTTGGTCCAAGGCCGTAACGGCCGGCTTTGAAGACATCGGGCCGAAATCCGAAACTTCGCTGAATTTGAGCGGTCAAAGCCGCAATTTTCGCGAATCCAATTCCTTGCTGAGATTCCCTTGAAAGGAATTGCGCACCGAGAGCTCTTCGTCAAAGGGCGGTGTCACCCAGGGATGGAGGTGTGCGCCGACCGAGGCGCGCCCGGTCTCGATAAAATCCCGCAGCGGACGCCAGCCTTCGTCCTGCGATGCAATGGGATAATCCACGACGTACGCCGGGCGAACAGAAAATCTGTCGCAAACGGCCTGTAGCCGGTTCTGTATCCACAACTGTAATGAGGCGAGGCTTGTGCTCGGGTTCGACTGTCACGCGGCTAGATCGCGGCAGCGGCCTGGCTCATTTGGCGCTCTACGATGCGGACAGCGCGCTGGCTGATGAGGTCGGCCACTTTGCTTAGCAGTTCGGGCAGCTCTTCGGGCTTAATCAAGACGGGGCAGCGGGTGTCGGTGCGCCTGGTCTGATAGGTGGTGAGGATCGCGGTGGCCGGCTTATAGTCCATCAAACGCGCGTGGGCTAGGACCTCGAGTCCGGCTTCCGGCGATTCCATCTGAAGATCGCTGAGAACGAGTTCATACTGCCGTTCTTCGAGCTTGCCCACCGCTTCGGCGGCTGAAGCGGCCGAGTCCACGAAGTACCCGCCGGCTTCCAGAACCGCTTTCAGAGTCAGGCGCGAGGTAAGGTCATCATCGACCAGAAGCACTCGAGCCAGTTCCAACTCCCTGCCAGGTGTTTTCCGTAGGTTCGTTTGCATTCTCGCACTTTCCAGCCGTCGCGGTCGTCCTCAAGTGGCACGTTAGCGAATATAGGCACGACCAGTTTAAACGAAAATCGGAAAATTCCACATAAGAATTTCATACTGCCGGTGCTGTTACCGGCCAAACACTCTTTCAAAAACCACCTCTACATTACTAAGCTGGCGGTCTAATGAGAATGTACTATCCAGTTGTTCTTTCGTCAGGTGCTGACGGATGCGGGGATCGGCTTCGACGGCGGCGCGAAAATCTGCTTCGCTTTCAGAGGCTTGCATAGCATGCTGCTGGACCACGCGGTAGGCCTCTTCGCGCAGCATGCCGGCAGCGGCGAGGTCGAGCAGAAGCTGGCCGGAGAAGATCAGCCCCTTTGTGAGGTCGACGTTGCGGCGCATTCTGTCGATATTGACGCACAGGCCCGAAATCAACCAGGTAGTTTTTGAGAGAAGATAATCCACAAGAATGGTGGAATCGGGCAGAATTATGCGCTCTACCGAGGAGTGAGAAATGTCACGCTCATGCCAGAGGGCCACATTTTCGAAGCCTGCCTGGGCATTTGAGCGTACCACGCGGGCCAGGCCGCAGATCTGTTCGCAAGTGATGGGATTGCGTTTATGGGGCATGGCCGATGAGCCCTTTTGGCCGGCGGTGAAGGACTCTTCCGCTTCGCGAAGCTCAGTTCGCTGCAAGTGGCGGATTTCGAGCGCGATTTTGTCCAGGCTGGAGGCGATACCGGCCAATGTTGCGAGGTAATAGGCGTGCAGGTCCCGCGAGAGGACCTGTGAAGTGATTGGCGCGGCTTTGAGGCCCAGGTAAGCGCAGATTTTTTCTTCGGCTTGGGGGCCGATATGCGCGAAGGTGCCGACCGCGCCGGAGATCTTACCGACGCGAATTTCTTCCGCAGCCGCGGCAAAGCGCTGCCGGTGCCGGTTGAATTCATCCCACCAGAGGGCAGCCTTCAGCCCGAAGGTGATGGGCTCGGCGTGCATGCCGTGGGTGCGGCCGATTTGTACCGTGTGTTTATGCTCAAAGGCAAGCTTTTTGAGAGCGGCGGAGAGCGCGTCGAGACCGGCCGCGATCAGCCGGGAAGCATCCCTGATTTGTAGCGCCTGCGCGGTATCGACCACGTCGTTTGAGGTGAGGCCATAGTGCAGCCAGCGCGAAGGCTCGGCAGCGCCTTTCGCTTTCATGGTCTCGGAGACGGCGGTGGTGAAGGCGATGACATCGTGCCGCACCTCGCGCTCAATCTCCTGGATACGGTTTAGGTCAAAAGCGGCATGCGCGGCCAGCGCTTGGGCAGCTTCACGCGGCACCTCGCCCAGATCCGCGAGTGCTTGCGCGGCGGCCAGTTCCACCTGTAGCCAGCATTCATATTTGTGCAGATCACTCCAGACGACGCCCATTTCGGGGCGAGTGTAGCGGGCAATCATTCAATGAAGATAGCAGTGAGGAGGGAGCAATCAGCGAGAAGCGGTCAGCAGTCGGCGGCACGACAGACGAAAGCGCCTGTCCCACGAGGCTCCAGTTTACGCTCATCAGAGGTGGGCTGATGGCTGAAAGCTGATCGCTGACGGCTATCAGTAACAAAACACTTCCGACGGTACTTGTATCTTGGCTTCACACCTACTCGTTTAAAACCGACGCCTTATTCTGGTTCCACCATTCGGTCCAAAATGCAACCAGTTCCGACTCCCTTTCGCTGTCCATAGGGCCAAACGCATATGCGGCGATGGTTTGTGCTGTGCGATACGAACTCGGATTCTTGAATTGAATGTAGTCCATCGATGCCACGTTCGCAGGTGTTTGCATCGGGCAGTCATTGGCGAAAGATAATAGTCCGATAACTGCATTCACGCGCTCGCTCGCGTCGGAACTTGACAACAAAGAGGCAAGAAAGGGTAGAGATTCTCGAGTGTGAATTGCTGTTAAAGCCCAAATAGCGGCTGCCCTCAAGTCAGGAGACGACGACGATTCGTTTGCTAAACCAGCTAACTGGAGAACCGAGGCCGGTGTAGTATCACGAAAAGAATCTCGGATGGCTGAAATGACTAAGGATTTACCGGTGTCCTGCCGAATAGAGGGCCACATCTGCGTAAGTTTGCTAATTGACCCGTGGTCATTGCGAGCTAGCAGACCCGAGAGCGCGATCGCTCGAACCGAGACGTTCGGCGATTGTAGAAAATCATTTAGCACGGCGCTAACGAGAGGAGTATTTAGCCCTTCTAATGAATAGAGAAGTGTCTCAGGGTGAATTTCATGGGCCCGTACGCTAGCGGCGACCTCCGACACTATTTTGTCCGTTGCTGGAGCCGTTGAAGAGTACTGGTAAGGCGGAGGAGGAAGCTCGCCATTTGCGGGTAAATAGAGACTTGGCATTAAGCCATCAGGTCCGTTGATGACCAGAACGTCCCAGCTATCTCCAGTCCTTTTTAGGAACCAGATGCCTTCGAAATGGCCGCCTATCTCCGACGGATCGGTGGTTAATTCCACAACTCTGCGTTTCCAGGCGTGCTTTATGTGCAAGGGAGAAGGTAATCCTTCACCCTTTATAACCCTGGTCACGGACACGTCAAAAGAAACATTGTCGTCTGTTTCCATTCGTGTTTCTATTGAGCCGACGACTATGCCGTCCGCTCGCGAAGTAGCGTCCTCAATCGTTCGAGCCTGTGCACACAGGACTGTCACAAGGAATGCAAACAGTAAAAATCTCATTCTTGTCATGTCGATTGTCTGATCTTCTACTAATTTATGACGCTGCCTTGGTTACAATCCGCTTTATTTGTAATAGGAGTATAGTACGGAGATACGCCGCCGCGATCGGTATACAAGGTCACGAAGCCTCGCTGAACCCTGATGGCTGAAGGCTAATCGCTCTCAATAACAAAAAACTTCGGATTGCACACCCGGTTCGGCCACAAACAATCTGGTGAAGAGCGCGCGGGCGTCCAGGGCCTTCAATCCCATGTTGCGGACCAGTTCAGGATGGTTGTTGTGCTCGCTGATATGCCCGAGCACGAGGGTTGAAACGCGCGTGTCGAGGTCGTTTTCGATAAACCCGCAAGCGACTTCGTTCGAGAGGTGTCCGCGGCGGCTCATTACGCGCTGCTTCACGGACCAGGGGTACGGCCCGACACGCAGCATTTCAAGATCGTGATTTGCTTCGAGCAGCAGCAGGTCGGTGTTTCGCAAGTGGACGCGAAGCGAATCGGGGATATAGCCGAGGTCGGTTGCGATGCCGATCTTGATGCCGCAAGCAGTCAGGGTGTAGCCGACGGGATCGGCTGCATCGTGAGGGATGGTGAAACTGGTAATGTCGAAATCGCCAATAGTAAATCCGCAGCCGGCCTGAAACGTCTCAAGTTTCGGGGAAGACTCGCCCCATTCGAGGTAGCGCGCCGTGCCATGCGTCAGGTAGATGGGCAGCTTGCCGTCTCCGGCCTTGGCAAGAGCCGGTAGGCCGGTGGTATGGTCGCTATGCTCGTGGGTAACCAGAATGGCGTCGAGTTGGCGGATGTCTTCGCCAATCGCAGCCAGCCGTTTGGCGATTTCACGGCGGCTCAGACCGGCATCAATCAGCACGCGTGTCCGGCCCGTGGCTACAAAGGCCGAGTTGCCGGCGCTGCTGCTGGCTAGGATGCAGATCTTAATGATGGCTTGCTCCCTGGCGGGTTATGGGGTGACAGTGCTTTCAAACAGAGTTTATATGATTTGTTTGGATAAGGAAAGAGTGAAGTTTGGAGCGGCCTCTACAATAAGGGATTCATGAAAGCGCGCGTGTACGTTTCGATGAAGCCGACAATGCTTGATCCACAGGGCCAGACCATCCGCGGAGCGTTGAACGGGATGGGGCACCAGGAGATTGCCTCGGTGCGGCAGGGAAAATATTTCGAAATCGGGATTGCCGAGGGGATTCCGCGCGATTCTGCCGTTAAGACACTTGACGAGATTGCGCGCGACGTTCTCTCGAATCCAGTTATTGAAGATTATCGAGTAGAAATTTTGGACTGAAGAGTACTTTCTTTGTAGCGATATGTGCGGAATTGTGGGTTATATCGGCAGCCGTGAAGCGGTGCCCGTGATTGTGGACGGCCTGCGGCGGCTGGAGTACCGAGGCTACGATTCGGCCGGTGTTGCCGTGCTGACGGAGGAGAAATGCCTGGAAGTGCGGCGCGCTTCCGGCAAACTGCGGAATCTGGAGGAAGCCATACGCCTGAAGCCGCTCTCCGGCTCGTATGGGATTGGGCATACGCGCTGGGCTACGCACGGCCGGCCAACCGAGGAAAATGCGCACCCGCATCGCGATTGCAAGGGTGAAATCGTGGTGGTGCATAACGGCATCGTCGAGAATTACCTGGCGCTCAAGAAGCAGTTAACCGCCGAAGGGCACACCTTCAAGACCGAAACCGACACGGAAGTGATTGCGCACCTGGTGGAGAAGCACCTGAACGGTAGCCTCGAAAATGCCGTACGCGCGGCGTTGAAGGAAATCACCGGGGTGTTCGCGATCAGCGTGATTGCCAGCTCCGATCCAAACAAAATCGTGGCCACGCGGTCCGGACCGCCGGTAGTGGTGGGGCTCGGGCAGAATGAGTTTTTTGTCGCCTCCGATGTCCCAGCCCTGCTGAGCTATACGCGCGACATGGTGTTTCTAAACGACGGTGATGTGGCTGTTCTGACGCCCGATGGCGTAAAACTCACCGATGCGGAGGGGCGAACGGTTCGCCGGCAGATTACCCGGATTCTGTGGGATCCCATCATGGCGGAGAAGGGCGGCTATAAGCATTTCATGCTCAAAGAGATTTTTGAGCAGCCGCGCGCCGTGAAGGACACCATGCTAGGCCGCATCGGGCTGGAAAGCGGGCGCGTTTTTCTGGATGAGGTAGATATTTCGGAGGCGGACTTCCGCTCATTTCAGCAGGTCAAAATTATTGCGTGCGGCACAAGCTGGCACGCGGGACTCGCCGGAAAGTATTTCATTGAGCGGCTGGCGCGGCTGCCGGTGGAGGTGGACTATGGCAGCGAATTCCGCTACCGGGACCCGATCATTCCTGCTAATACGCTGACTATCGTGATTTCGCAATCGGGCGAGACCGCCGATACGCTGGCGGCGCAGCGGGAGGCCAAGCACAAGGGATCGAAAACGCTGGCCATCTGCAACGTGGTGGGGTCGATGATTACGCGCGAAGCAACCGGAACGCTGCTGACGCACGCGGGGCCGGAGATTGGAGTGGCTTCGACCAAGGCGTTCACCTCGCAGCTCACGGCGCTTTTGATTCTGGGAATGTATCTGGGGCAGGTGCGCGGAACGCTCTGCCCGCAGGCTTCGCTCACGCTGGTGCAGGAGCTGGCGCGGATTCCGGGCAAGCTGGAGCAGGTACTGGCGCAGAATGACACGTACGATGAACTGATCCGCGACCTGGCGCGTGCGCAGGACTTTCTGTATCTCGGCCGCGGGATTCACTTTCCGATTGCGCTGGAAGGCGCGCTGAAGCTGAAAGAAATTTCCTACATACATGCCGAGGGTTACCCGGCGGGCGAGATGAAGCATGGGCCGAATGCGCTGATTGATGAAAATCTGCCGGTGGTGGTGTTGGCCACGCGCGATCCGGAATCGGAAGAAAGCCGGCTTCATTACGAGAAGACGCTGTCCAACATTCAGGAAGTGAAAGCGCGCAGCGGCGTGGTGGTGGCGGTGGCGTGTGAAGGGGACGAAGAAGTGGCCAAGATGGCGAACCACCTGATCACGATTCCGGTGACTCGCGAACTGCTGCTGCCGCTGCTGGAGATGATCCCGCTACAATTGCTCGCGTATCATATCGCGGTGCGCCGCGGATGCGATGTGGACCAACCGAGGAACCTGGCGAAGAGCGTGACGGTGGAGTGAAGCCGGTCTCCTGAGCTCAACTGGTGCATCCCGGATTTTCGGCTGCGGTCTCAAGTTTTCACAACACTATACGGGTTATCTGGACTTGCGGAAAAATTTCTTTCGCCTGCTCCAGATTCGCGAGGGTAATACCGGGGAGCTTGGAGGTAGCTGTTCCAGCGGCGACGCCCCAGCGTAAAGCCTCACTGAATGAGTTGCCCTGCTGTAGCGACCAAACAATGACGGCTGACATGGCATCGCCTGCGCCGATGGGGCAGCGGGAATCGACGGGCGGCGGAATGACTTCGAGAATCCCTTCGGTGGATGTTGCCGCAATCAGGCCGCGGCTCCCGAGGGAAAGCACGACCGATTTCGCTCCCAGGGCTTTGATTCGCTGAACCGCGTCAATCTGCTGCGAACGCGTGATGAGCGCTGTATTCAGCAAACGTTCGGCTTCCGACTGGTTGGGCTTCACGATGGTCGGTTTGGCTTCGAGGCCATGCAGCAGGGCGTCTCCGTCTGTATCCAGAAGAGTCTCAACTTTGTGCTTCGCCGCCAGCTCGATCAGCTTCGTATAGAAATGCAGGTCCATTCCGGGCGGGAGGCTGCCGCACAGCATCAGCCAGCATGCTTTGGGCAGCAACTTTTCAGTGGCGCTGATTACGCTTTTCTGCTCGGAGGGCGACAGCGCCGGTCCGAGTTCATTCAATTTGATGGAGAGCCCCTGGCGATCAGAAACGGTGAGGTTAATGCGGATGTCATTCCGGATGCTGACAATCTCTTTACCGAAGCTATCGGCTTCCAGGTATTTTTCGAAGCAGCGCCCGTTTTCGCCGCCGGAGGTGGTAATGGCCACGGCCTCGGCCCCGAAACTGGTCAACACGCGGGCGGCGTTGATGCCGCGCCCGCCGGCGGCTTCTGTGGTGGATTCGATGTAGGCGCGATCCTCAAACACCAGCCGGTCCACGGAGATAATCCGGTCGAGGGCAGGATTTACAGTCAGCGTCAGAATCGGCTTGCTCATCTTGGGGTGGGAAATTCCAGGGTAACAACCGGGCAGGCGATAGCCCGGGGTTGAGTGGTGCTGCCAAAAACGGGATTAAGCGGATGGGCGGTGGCGGGCAGAGGTCCGGGCGGCCAGCATGCCGCCGAACGCGGCTGAAACAGTAATTATGAAAAACATAGGAATGAGCGCGCCCCGGACTCCGTTCAGCAGTTCCTGGGGATGGTCGAGCAGCTTGGCCGCTTCCGGATTATTGGCGAACTGAGGGACTTTCAGCGAGGCAGCCTTGAGGATCTCCTGGCCGGCCGGAGACGAGACCTCGAGACTGAAGATGGCCAGACAAATAGCGACAACCAGGAAAAGCCAAAGGCCGGTCATCATGCCGAGAAATGCGCCGCCGCCCTTGGTTAATGGCTGAAGCGTTTGTTTCTTGTAGAATTTGGCTGCTGCGAAGCCGGCGCCGCAAAGTATAAGCGGAACAACCGGAGGGGCCAGCAAAAGCGCGAGGTACAGAACAATAAGCGAGAAGGCCGCAACCGCCATGGTGATCAGCACGGCGCGGAGATTCCTAAAACCTATTCGGGAGATAGCGGAGGCAGGCGGCGCAGCGACGGGAGGCTGAACTGGCGCGGGCGGGGCCTGTTCCGCTTCGATCCGCGCGATATCTTCTTCAAACTGGGGCTTGCCGCACTTGTGGCAAAAGCGTGCGTCCTCCGGCAGGACGGCTCCGCAGGTACACCGTTGTTGCACACTTTTAGTTTACGAGGTTTGGGGGTTTTTTCGCGAAAGGCGGGCGGCAAAGTGCCGGAAGTTCGTCACAACGGCTTGGTTGAACAGGCCGGGGAAGGCGCCGCACCTTTATAAGATGGATTCTTGAGCCCAGATTCTAAGCCCAATCTGCTGGTGGTCTGCCCTCCCGATCACTACGTCCTGCGAAAACTATCTGCTATCAGCGACATAGCGAATATCGCGATTGGGAACGATACGGCGGCGCTGGAGCATCATGCGCACGATGCCGAGGTGATTCTGTACTCGGGCCTTACGGGGAAGACGGTTGATTTTCCGGAAGTGTGGCGTCATGCAAAGAAGGTGAAATGGGTTCACTGCCTTTCGGCTGGCGTGGAAAAGCTGCTGTTCCCGGAACTAGTGGAGAGCGCGGTTCCGCTCACAAATGCAAAGGGCGTTTTCAAGCGATCTCTGGCAGAGTTCGCGGTGCTTGGAATGTTGTATTTCTACAAACATGTCCGGCGGCTGGTGGAGAGCCAGCGGGCCCACCACTGGGACGATTTCATGGTTGATTGGCTGCCTGGAAAAATCATGGGTGTGGTCGGGTACGGCGAGATCGGGCAGGAATGCGCGCGGCTGGCCAAGGCGCTGGGAGTGAAGGTGTATGCGACGCGGCGAAAACCGGCACTGTCGCAAAATGATCCGATTCTCGATCGCATTTTCGGCGCAGAGCAATTGCACGAGATGCTGAGCGAGGTGGACGTGGTGGTGGCCGCGGCGCCGTTGACGCCGGAGACGCGGCACCTGCTGAGCGACGCGGCGTTTCAGGCGATGAAGCCATCGGCTATCGTCATGAACGTCGGGCGCGGCCCGGTGATTGATGAAGCGGCGCTTATCCGGGCTTTGCAGGACAAGAAAATTGCGGGGGCGGCGCTGGACGTGTTCGAACAAGAGCCCTTATCGCCGGACTCGCCGCTGTGGGACATGGAGAACGTGCTGATCTCGCCGCATTGCACGGATCGAACGCGGGATCCCGATTGGCTCGACTTAACGATGCAGTGTTTTCTGGATAATTTCCGGCGGTATGTCAAAGGCGAGCCCCTGATGAACGTAGTGGACAAGAAGGCTGGATATTGATGAGCGCTGCTGAAGATGTTTTGGAAAAAGCGGTCACGCTAGATGACGTCATCGCGGCAGCGGACCGCATCAAAGCGCTGGCGCGAAGGACGCCGGTGGAAGGCTCCCGCCTGTTCAGCGAAGCAAGCGGCATAAGCACGTCCTTCAAATGTGAAAGTCTCCAGCGCGGCGGGTCATTTAAGATCCGGGGCGCGCTGAATTTTCTGATGTCGCTGAGCGAGGAAGAGCGGGCCCGCGGGATTGTAACGTTCTCTTCCGGCAATCATGCGCAAGCGGTGGCAATTGCGGCCGCCCATCTGCGAGTACCGGCGACGATCGTAATGCCGACCGATGCGCCGAAGGCTAAGCTGGAATCGACTAAAGCGTACGGTCCGACGATTGTATTCCACGACCGGCAGCGGGAAAACCGGGAAGAGATCGCGCGCAAGGTGGCCGAAGACTCGGGCGCGATTGTGCTGCCTTCTTACGATCACCCGTGGATCATCGCGGGGCAGGGAACCGCAGCGCTCGAGTTGCTGCAGGAGCATCCTGACCTGGACGCGATAGTGAGCCCGCTGGGCGGCGGCGGGCTGCTGTCGGGAACGCTGGTGGCTGCAAAGGCGCTACGGCCGAAAATCCGCGTGTTTGGGGTGGAACCGGAGCTGGCAAACGATTGGTATCTGTCGCTGCAGCGGGGCGAACGGATAGGCATAGGGCCGCCTCCGACTATTGCGGACGGACTGCGAACAACGATCCCGGGCGAAGTGACGTTCCCGATTGTGCGCGCCATGGCAGAGGGTGTGGTTCTGGTATCGGAAGAGGAGATCAAGGCGACGGTGCGGTTCCTGCTGAGCCGGATGAAACTGTTGACGGAACCGAGCGGCGCAGTGGCGGCAGCGGCGGTCCTGCATGAGAAACTTCCGGCGGCCATACGATCGGCAGGTGTCATTCTGTCCGGCGGAAATGTAGATCTCGATGTGTTATCGGGCATTTGCGGCGAGCGGGGCTAGTTTCCGGCGCAAAATGTCTGGCGCTCGACAAATTGACCGCTTGCTTCCGCGCGCGGTTCCGTGCTCAGGTAAGGCAGTCAGAACCGCGACTGTGAAGGAGTGGAATTTTGCGCCGGAAACTACATAAAGGGGTGCAGCGAAATCCCTGGCGAACGAATTCGTCGCGTATCGTGTACGAGAACCAGTGGGTGCGAGTGCGCGAGGATGAAGTGATACGGCCGGATGGCTGCCCGGGAATTTACGGCGTCATTGAAATACGGCCGTCTGTTGGCGTGGTCGCGATCAATGAGCGCGATGAGGTTGTACTCGTCGGGCAGTGGCGCTATTCGGTCAACCGGTATTCCTGGGAGGTCCCGCGCGGCGGATCGCATCCGGGCGAGGTGGACATGCTGTCGGTTGCGAAGCGGGAATTGGCCGAAGAGGCGGGGGTTCGAGCCGAGCATTGGCAGACGCTCGGCCGCGTGGACAACTGCAACGGCGTGGCAGACGACACGCAAACGTTGTACCTGGCCAGTGGGCTGTCCTCGACTGCAAGGAACCTTGATCCGGAAGAAGAAATCACGGTCCAGTGGCTGCCTTTCGATGAGGCGCTGCGGATGGCGATGGACGGGCGTATCACGGAAGTTTGCAGTGTAGCGGCATTGTTCAGAGTGGCGCTGCTGCGAAATGGCGGAAACTCAAATGGATTGGGAGAGAAGTAAAGCACGCAGACAGTTCGGAGTGTTTGCCGCAGCGGTGCTGGTGTACAACCTGGCGGCGATCTTGTGGGGAGCGTATGTGCGGATCTCGTTTTCGGGCGACGGGTGCGGCGCGAACTGGCCTTTCTGTAACGGGCAGGTGATCCCGCGGCACATGGCAGCGCCGATGGCGATTGAGTTTACGCACCGCGCGATGACCAGCCTGGACACGTTCGCGACTCTCGCACTTGTGATCTGGGCGTTTCTGTCATTTCCAAAACGGGATGCCGTCCGGCGATATTCGGTTCTGTCTCTGATTTTTCTTTTTATTGAAGCCCTGCTCGGGGCAGGATTGGTGCTATTCCGGTTAGTGGCAAACAATCAATCGGCGGGCCGGGCGTGGTACTTATCGGCGCACTTAACAAATACATTGCTGCTGCTGGGCGCGATGGCGGCGACAGCCTGGCTGGCCAACACAAACTCCGACCGGCTGAAGTGGGCGAATGCCTCGGGCCGCACATTGCTGGCGCTTGCGGTTACGATAGCGGTGAGCGTTACGGGCGCCATCGCCGCGTTAGGAGACACGCTGTTTCCCGCCTCATCGCTGGTTGCTGGAATGCGGCAGGATTTTTCCAGCACAACCGGCATGTTGCTGCGCTTGCGCATGCTGCATCCGGCGATAGCGATTCTGGGGGCCGCTTATCTGTTGTGGGTAGCAAGCGATGCGCTGAAAGCAAACGGTCAACCGGGGCATCTGCGCACGGCCGCAAAGCGCGTTATTGTGATAGTAGCGTTTCAGATCGCAGCCGGCGTAATCAACATAGCGCTGCTGGCGCCGGTGTGGATGCAGTTGTTCCATCTGTTTGTCGCGGATCTGGTATGGATCGCGGTGGTCTTGATGGCAATGGAATCGGCTAAGGCCAGGGTAGGAGAACCGGCAAGCGCAAGCGCTCAAGCACATATAGCTGTTTGAAGAGCGCGACCCGGGGCGGGTCGCGCGCAGACGAGGGCGTCTGCCCCACCAACACATAAGCGACAATGTCTCGCCTGTCACCATCTCTTTCCGCTGGGGTCTAACCAGATGCGTCAGCGAGGGAGTGAATGGCCGAACACAAATCAGAAACGGAAGCTCAGGTAAGCAGGCGCGAGTTCGTGGGTGTTGCGGTTGCGGGCGGCCTTGCGACGGGGTTGCCGGCCGGAGGGCAAACCCAAGAGGCGCAGGCACGCGCGGTGAACTGCACGCTTACCATCAACAAACGCCGGCACGAATTGCAGGTAGATCCACGAGTCACGCTGCTGGATTTATTGCGGGAACACCTGAAGCTGACCGGCACCAAGAAGGGCTGCGATCACGGCCAATGCGGAGCGTGTACGGTGCTGGTGGATGGCTGCCGCGTCAACTCATGCCTGACCTTGGCCGTGATGCAGAACGGGCGCGAGATCACCACAATCGAGGGACTCGCCGAAGGCAGTCAACTGCATCCCGTGCAGGCTGCTTTCATTGAGCATGACGGGTTCCAGTGTGGGTACTGTACTCCTGGGCAAATCTGTTCGGCTGTGGCGCTGCTGGACGAAGTCAAAGCGGGCGCGCCCAGTGTGGTGACTCCCAGCCTGGCGGAGATCAAACCTATCGAACTGAGTGATGACGAGATCCGCGAGCGCATGAGCGGTAACATCTGCCGCTGCGGGGCATACGAGGGCATTGTGGCCGCGGTTCGCGAGGCGGCGGGGCGGAGGCAGGCATGAAACCGTTCAGCTATTTATGTCCCAAGAGCGTGGATGAAGCCATTCAGAGTTACGGTCAGGCGCAGGAAACGCGCTTCATCGGCGGCGGGACGAATCTGCTCGATCTGATGAAGATGGGGGTTGAAAAACCCGCGCACCTGATCGACATCAACCGCCTGCCGCTAACCAAAATCGAAGAGCATGAAGATGGAGTTCGCATTGGCGCGCTGGTCAGCAATACGGACGCCGCCAACCACGAGCTGATTCGGACGCGCTACCCGGTATTGAGCGAGGCGATTCTGGCCGGCGCTTCACCCCAGTTGCGCAACATGGCCACTATGGGCGGCAATCTGCTTCAGAGGACGCGGTGCTATTACTTTTACGATCCGAGCTATCAGGAATGCAACAAGCGAGCGCCGGGAAGCGGGTGCGCTGCGATTAGCGGCTACAACCGGATCCATGCCATTTTGGGCCAGAGCCCGCAATGCATCGCGGTTCATCCCAGTGATATGTGCGTCGCGCTGGCCGCTTTGGACGCGGTAGTTCAGGTGAAAGGTCCGCGCGGCGAGCGCTACATCAAGATGACCGAATTTCACCGGCTGCCCGGCGACGCCCCGCAGATTGAGACCAATCTGCAATCCGGTGAGTTGATTACGGCAATCGATCTGCCCGCGATTCCATATGGGAAGCGCTCGCATTATTTGAAGATTCGCGACCGGCACTCGTACGCGTTCGCGCTTGTGTCGGTGGCGGCGGTGATGGATGTGGATGAGGGCGGGCTGATCCGACACGCCCGGATCGCACTGGGCGGGGTAGCGCATAGGCCCTGGCGCGCGACCAAGGCGGAAAACATGCTTACCGGCAAAAAGGCCGATGAAAAGACGCTGCGATCTGCCGCTGAAGAGGAATTGGCGGATGCGCACGGCTATGAGCACAACTCATTCAAAATCGAATTGGCGCGGCGGGCCATTGTACGCGCGGTTACAACCGCTATAGGGAGTCAACGAAATGGATGACCTGATTGGACAGCCGCTCGACCGCATCGACGGCCGCGTGAAAGTAACCGGGCGGGCGGTGTACGCCTACGAACACGACGTGCCGAACGCGGCATACGCGGTAATGGTGGTGAGCACAATCGCGAGCGGGCGCATTGTCTCAATGGACACGCACGCGGCGGAACAGGCGCAAGGCGTTGTGCTGGTGATGACGCACCAGAATTCGCTCAAGCCGCCGGGCACGCAGAATCAGAGCAAGACATCGCCGCCCGGGCATGCCGTGCAGGTGCTGCAGGATGACCTGATTTATTATCCGAACCAGCCCATCGGGGTTGTGGTCGCCGAAACTTTCGCCGACGCAATCGCAGGAGCTCAGCTTGTGCAGGTGCGCTACGCGCCGCAAGCGCCTCAGATCGATCTGGAGAGCCGCCTGGCTGCTGCGTATGCTCCGGAAAAGGCGGGGGGCGGCGGTGATTCCGCAGCCAGCCATCGCGGCGACATACAGGCCGGCATGGATCAGGCGGAGAAGCACATCGACAACGTTTACTGGACGCCATTTGAAGTACACAACCCGATGGAGCCGCACGCGACCATAGCGGTTTGGGACGCGCCCGACCGGCTGACCATTTACGACGCAACCCAGGGAGTGTTTTCGGACCGCGGGCGTGTGGCCGAGGTCTTCGGTTTACAACCGCAAAATGTGCGTGTGATTTCACCATATCTGGGCGGCGGGTTCGGCAGCAAGGGACCGGTATGGTCGCATGTCATTCTGGCCGCCATGGCCGCGAAGCAGGCGAAGCGGCCCGTAAAGCTCGCGGTTACGCGGCCGCAGATGTTCGGGATGTTGGGCTGCCGGTCGGAAACGCGGCAAGCCATTGCGATTGGAGCGAAAAGTGACGGTACGATTACCGCGCTGCGGGATGATACCGTCTCCCACACTTCGATGTTCGGCGAGTTTGTAGAAGCGGCGAGCCTGCCGGCGCGCATGCTGTATCAATCACCAAACAACAGCACGTCGCAGCGCCTGGTTCGATCGAACATCGGCCAACCCTCCTATATGCGCGCGCCCGGCGAAGCTTCGGGAACCTATGGCCTGGAGGCGGCCATGGATGAAATGGCATACGCGCTCAAAATGGATCCGGTCGAGTTCCGGTTGAAGAATTATGCCGAGACCGACCCGGAAGAGAACAAGCCCTGGTCAAGCAAATCGCTGCGCGAATGCTATCTGCAAGGCGCGCAGCGGTTCGGATGGAGCAAGCGGCCGCTGGAACCAAAGTCGATGCAGGATGGTAACGCCCTCATCGGCTGGGGCATGGCAACCTCTGTGTATCCGACCAGGCGCAGCGTTTCGAACGCCTCGGCGCGCCTGAATGCCGATGGCACGTTCTCGGTTGATGCCGGCAGCCAGGATCTCGGCACAGGAACTTACACGATCATGACTCAGGTTGCAGCCGAGTCATTCGGAGTGGACCCGAAGCAAGTGAAGTTCCGGCTAGGCGATACCATGTTGCCGCAGACCCCAGTTTCTGGAGGATCGCAGACGGCTGCCAGCACAGGTTCCGCGGTGTATCTGGCGTCGCAGGCGCTGCGCGAGAAACTGATCCAGATGGCGATCAGCGATGCACGGTCGCCGCTGTCGGGTGTGGGCGCACAGGACGTTGTTCTGGATAAGGGGCGGCTGTATGCGCGGAATAATCCAGCAAAAGGAGAGACCTTTCAGCAATTGATTTTGCGCAGCGGGCAGCCGCACGTAGAAGCGAAAGCCGAGGCAAAGCCAGGAGCGGAAAAAGAGCGCTATTCAATGTACGCTTTCGGCGCGCAGTTCGCGGAAGTACGCGTGGACGCAGACCTTGGACAGATCAAGGCATCGCGCATGGTAGGCTGCTTCGGCGCGGGGCGAATTCTGAATGCCAAAACAGCGCGCAGCCAGTTCATGGGCGGCATGATTTGGGGAATCAGCATGGCGCTGTATGAATACGCGGCAACGGACAAACGGCTGGGGCGGTGGGTTAACAACAATCTGGCGGAATACCATGTGCCCGTAAACGCGGATATCGGCCAGATTGAGGCCTTCTGGGTGGACGAAAAAGACGATCACGTGAATCCGATTGGCGCAAAGGGCATCGGCGAGATTGGAATTACGGGAGCAGCGGCGGCGGTCGCGAATGCGGTGTTTCACGCGACCGGAAAGCGCGTCAGAGATCTTCCGATCACGCTGGACAAGGTGATGTTGTAATTCTGCTGCGCGCCAAGGGGAGTGCCATCATTGAGCTTTGAGTTCGGCAACCCAGACCATAACCCCTTCCGGATGGGCGCCGCTACGCCGCCCACTTTTCCGGAACCGCACCATCGCATCGGTGATATCCAACCTCGGCAGTTGGATGCAGGATACAGCCGGCACGTGGCTGATGACGGTGCTGACGGGATCACCGCTGCTGATCGCGCTGATGCAGACCGCGGCCAGTCTGCCCGTTCTTTTGCTGGGGCTTCCAGCGGGCGCAACCGCTGACATTTTCGACCGCCGCCGGCTGCTGATTTTCTGGCAGGCATGGATGTTGGCGGCTGCCCTCATACTGTGCGTACTCACGCTTGCAGGCATCATTTCCCCATGGGCGCTGCTGATCCTGACCTTCTTTTTAAACATTGGCGGCGCGATGAACGGCCCTGCATGGCAGGCCATCGTTCCCGAATTAGTCCCGCGCTCGGAGTTGCCCGATGCGATTTCCATCAACAGCGCCGGCTTCAACCTGGCGCGCGCCGTCGGTCCGGCACTGGGCGGACTAGCGGTTGCCGCATTTGCCTCCGTCACGACGGGAGCGGGAAGTGTATTTCTGTTCAATGCCGCTTCCTTCATAGCGGTCATCGCCATGTTGTACACGTGGCACCGGACGCCGCTGTTCAAAAGTGCTTTGCCCTCAGAGCGCGTGTTTGGCTCCATGCGGGCAGGCCTTCGATACGCGTTTCATGCCCCGGCTCTTAAGGCCATTTTGTTCCGCGCTTTGCTTTTCACGATTTTCGTGAGCGCTGTGTGGGCGCTGCTGCCGGTGGTTGCCCAGCAAGATCTTCATCAGGGCGCAATGGGATACGGAATTCTAAACGGCTGCATCGGTCTGGGCGCGGTGATAGGAGCCGCTTCCCTGCCGAGGACGCGGCGCATACTTCCGGCCGATACCATCATCGGTGTCTCGTGCGTGGTCTTTATCGGCACGCTGCTGATTCTTTCGTTTGTGCGGAATGTGCCGCTGATTGTGCTAGCGCTGATCGCGGGCGGCTTTGCGTGGACCAGCACCACGTCGACGATGAATGTCGGGGTGCAGCTTTCCGTTCCCTCCTGGGTTCAGGCTCGTTCGCTGGGGCTGTATCAGATGATTTTTCAAGGCGGCATGGCGTTGGGCAGCGCAGTGTGGGGACTGATCGCTCAACATTTCTCTACGTCACGCTCGCTGCTTTGCGCGGCCATCGGGCTTGCCATCACGCTGCCTTTCTCACGCCGCTTCCACGTGCTGCGTGGAAAGCTGCCAGACCTGAGCCCGTTCGCCCAGAATCGGCCTGGTCCCGCTGTTGCTATCGAGCCCCGGCCTGAAGATGGCCCTGTGATGGTAAGCATTCAATACTGCATCCGCCCGGCGGACTATGACGCATTCACGCACGCTATTCATCAAATGCGCGCCGTGCGCATGCGAGATGGCGCCATCCGCTGGGGCGTGTTTCAAGACACAGCGGACCCAAGCCGGATGGTAGAAACGTTTGTAGTCGAGTCCTGGATCGAGTATCTGCGGCAGCGCGAACGGTTGACGGCCGCCGACCGGACGATCCGCGATCGCGTGCTGGAGTTCCACCACGGGGACACTCCGCCCAAAGCGTCACATATGATTTATGCGCGCGAAGTTGAGCCGCACGCGTAAACGGTGGTTCTTACAACTGCGGCTTCGGCCACTTGGGCGGCTGCCATGGCAGATAGCCTTGTGAGCGCAGCTTGCGGCGGAAGACTTTATCTTTAGCTGTCACGTACAGGGTATGGAAATCGGTGCCGCCGAAAACCACATTGGACGGATCCGCCGAAGAGGGTTTGCGCAAAATGCCAAACACGCGGCCGGGCTGGTCGCAGATTTGAATGCCGGCTTTGGTGGCGACGTAGAGATGGCCTTCCGTGTCGAAGGCCATGCCATCGGCCCACGAATTCACCAGCTTGCCATCGCCGGCAAGCGGTAGTTCCAGCCGGTAAAACGGCTCGCCGTTCGGGAGCGAGCCATCGGGTTGCACCTGGAAGGACCAGATCCAGCGCGTGGCGCTGTCGGCCACGAACAAAATTCGCTCGTCGGCTGAAAAGCGAATGCCGTTTGGAAACTGCAGGCTGTCGTTCACGGCGCGCCGCTTTCCTTGCGCATCGATGAGCCACACGCGTTTGGTTGAAGGATCGGTGAAGTAAACCTCGCCGCGGGTGGAGACCGCCAGATCGTTCGATCCGACGTTCTCGGCGAGCACCGTTCTGTGCCCGTCCGGATCATAAGCAACAATGCGCTTGTCCCCGTTCTGCGCGGCATAGAGGCGTCCATCGCGCCCGAACATCAGGCCGCTGGTTCCGCCCGTGTTCTCGCGAAAAAGGCTGACCTTGCCGCTGGCGGCGTCCACCTTGTAAATGCGATTGTTCGCGACGTCGGCGAAGAAGACATTGCCGTTCTTGTCGACCGCCGGGCCTTCGGTGAAGCCGTAACCTTCTCCCACCAGTTCCCAATCGGAAGCGGGATCGGCGACGTTGCTGATATCGGCGAAGTGCCCGGCTGCCGCTTTGGCAGGATTAGAGATGGGCTTCGGCCAATCGCGCCACAACCAGCGCAGCGCATCGGGGAGAACGGCGCCGCCTTGTTTTCCGTTGTGCCCCTCCGTTCCGGTAACGAATTTATAGTCATAGCCGCGGTATTCGAGAGCACTCGCCATGTCCTGATTCGCCATCCACCAGTTACCGGCGAATATGTTCAGGTCGTGGTTGCCATCTTGTAGAAAGACACGAAGCGGCGAGGGCTCCATTTTCCGAATCAGGTCAGGCCACTGATTTCCGCCGCGCAGGTTGGTGTAGCTGCCGATAAAGCTGAGGACGCGCCGGAATGCGTCCGGGCGCAGCATGGCCGCGGTGAAAGCGGCGATCCCGCCGGAACTGGCCCCGCCGATGGCTCGATCGTTCGGATTACCGGAAATGTTCCACTGCTTCTTGATTTCGGGCAGAATCTCTTGGATCAAGAAGCGTACGTAGCGGTCATCAACGGAGTCGTATTCGAAGCTCCGATTGAACAGGGGCGGTACATCGCTTGAGCCCTGCGGCAAAACGCCCGGGTTGATGAAGACGCCGATGGTCACCGGCATGGCGCGCTGCTGGATGAGATTGTCGAACACGACGGGAACCCGGAGTTCGCCGTCTTCCCGGACCGCCCCAGCGCCGTCTTGAAACACCATGAGGCAGGCCGGCTTGCTGGCGTTGTATTGCGCGGGCACATACACCCAGTAATCGCGTGTGATACCGGGATACAAACCGCCTTGACTAGTCCAGGTGAAGTTCGTAAGCGCGCCGCGAGGAACGCCGTCATGGCGCTGCGAATCGGGACCGAGCGTATACTGCGCGGCCGCGGAGGCGGCAATCAGGCAGGTAGAGATGACGAGCCGTTTCAGCATGGGGATCGCAGTTATCTTATCCTCTGCGTTGGGATCATCTTGTTGGAATCAGGACGCAGCATTTCCCCCAATTTGGATCGCCATATACTGGCGAGAGGAGAACAGCGATGGCAGCCAATCGAGGCGTGGTTTATCTTGGGCAGGGCAAAGTAGAGGTCCAATCGATCGATTATCCGAAGATGAAGAACCCGCAAGGCAAAGAGATTGAGCACGGCGTGATTCTGAAGATCGTATCGACCAACATTTGCGGGTCGGATCAGCACATGGTTCGAGGGCGCACCACAGCTCCGAAAGGGCTTGTTCTCGGCCATGAGATCACCGGAGAAATCATTGAAAGAGGCAAAGATGTCGAATTCCTGAACGTAGGAGACCTGGTTTCCGTGCCGTTCAATGTCGCTTGCGGGCGCTGCCGGACGTGCCGCGAGCAGCAGACCGGCATCTGCCTGAACGTGAATCCATCGCGGGCCGGGGGCGCCTATGGCTACGTCGATATGGGCGGCTGGGCCGGCGGCCAGGCGGAATACGTGATGGTTCCGTATGCCGATTTCAACTTGCTGAAATTCCCGAATAAGGAGCAGGCGCTTTCCAAGATCCGCGATTTGACCATGCTTTCCGACATCCTGCCGACCGGATTCCATGCTGCGGTGACCGCCGGCGTGGGAGTTGGGTCGGTCGTCTATGTCGCTGGAGCGGGACCGGTGGGACTTGCCGCAGCGGCGTCAGCTCAGATTTTAGGGGCGGCCGTAATCATGATCGGCGACATGAATCAGGAGCGTCTGGATCACGCCAAGCGCGTGGGCTTCGAGCCGGTCGATCTTAGGAAGAGCGACAACTTGGGAGACCTGATTGAGAGATGTCGTCGGCGTGCCCGAAGTGGATGCCTCCATTGACGCGGTCGGCTTTGAGGCGCGCGGCCATGGTAAGCAGCACACCACCGAGGCGCCGGCGACGGTCCTGAATTCGCTGATGACGATCACGCGCGCCGGTGGGGCGATTGGCATTCCCGGGCTGTACGTAACGGAAGATCCGGGCGCGCACGATGAAGCGGCACAGCAGGGTAACTTGCGCATGCGCCTGGGCCTGGGCTGGGCGAAATCGCATCGTTTTTCAACGGGACAGACGCCTGTATTGAGATACAACCGCCAGTTGATGCAGGCGATTTTGCACGACCGCCTGCCCATCGCAAAAATTGTTAATGCGACGGTAATCAGCCTGGATAAAGCTCCGCAGGGCTACCAGGATTTCGATAAAGGCGCCGCGAAGAAGTTTGTTCTAGACCCGCACGGGGTGCTGGGCAAAGCGGCTTAAAAGATGACGAACTGCTTGCGAAGGAGCGAAGTTGCCGGCCAACCGCTCCCGCTGGTCGCGGCTCCGATCAGAGTGCTCTTTCGGCCGGGTTCGGGAGGCCCAAACATCGTCCGGCTGGTTTTCGGTCGCGCGGAACGCGTTTAAGATCCGCGTGCACATTCTCTGGCTCTGAATTTACCGCGGCATACCATCTGAAATCCGGGAGCTGAGACTGCCGGGACCGAAGCTCAGTGCTCAGTTCGGCCTCTAGTAACAGATCGAGTATTGTCACACCGAACCTAGTCATGATCCGGTCAGCAAACTCAGGCTGTAGACGACGTGTTCCTTTCAGTACGTGATGGATCTGGGGCTGGGAGATCCCCAGTAATCGGGCGAGGCCGCGCTCGGAGTATTCGCCATTTTGTATTCGCATATTTACGAATGCAATAAGTCGCGCCTGAAGAGCTCGAAACGTGACCCTTTGACTTAGTACTGATTCCAAGGGGGAATAGGGTTCCTCAATTTAAGCAGAAATACTTGAAATTTTACAAGCTGTGAAAATACCTAACACTGGTTCATAAGCCGCTGAGTTCTAGGGGTTTGTGTGATGTTTATGCGGTAAATCTCAGGGCACCCAGAAAAAAATTCATTCTATTTTTGTGAGAATTCGAGAAAGTACCATATGTTGTTCACATAGACCTGACGTAAACCGCGCGAGAAAAAACAGCGCGGCCGGAGGGAAAACAAACAAAAAAAAATGAATTGGACTCGTTCAGAAACTCTTGCCCTAGCTCAGCAGTCTTGCACCCATTGCCTAGGACTCGGTCTTAGGCCGGGACGAGCGGGGGCGTCGACCCCTTGCAATTGCGTGTTCCGCGCGATTTTTCGCGCGTGTTATGCGCGCTTTCGATCTTGCGCTTCGAAGGAGAAGTACGTCAGTCGCGTATCTCTGGAAGCCAACCCCGGCCGTCAACGAAAGTCGGTCTGGGGCCTCAAAGATGAGGAATACATAGCCGATTTTTGTCTTGTGAGCCACCGGACGCTAAGCGAGCGCGAGTATATCATTTTTAAATATCATTATCTTCTGGGCGCGGAATGGCCTTTATGCTGTAAGAAGCTAAATATTGACCGCGGAACCTTCTTTCATGAGATATATCGTATCGAGCAAAAGCTGGGGCGCACGTTCCGGGAACTCGAGCCGCATGCTTTGTTTCCGCTGGACGAGTATTTCAACGGGACGGGCAGGGCTCCCGTAGTGCCGATCTCGCCCTTCAAAGTAGAAACCGAAGAAGCGCCGAAGACCAGAACGATTTTGAAGTTTCCGCTGAAGCGGGCGGCTTGAGGCAGCGTGATTGTTAGCTCAAGTTCGTCACAGTGAGTCCTGAAAACCGCTCCCGTTGGTCGCGGCTCAGTAAGCCCCGGAGGAGTGGTTAGAGCTAGCAGCATTCGGGCCAGGCGATCTAAACGCCTGGCCCTATTTCACTTCATGCCTTCACAACTCAGTTCCCGAATCCATTCGCCGGCGGCGAAAGAATTGAAGCAGCAGTTCGCCGGCTTCCGCTGACAGCAATCCCTCCTCGACCCGGGCCCGGTGGTTCAGCAGATCGGAATCGGCCAGTTGGAATTTGCTTCGCACCGCGCCGAAGCGCAGATCCCGGGCCGCAAACACGATGCGTTCAACCCGCGCCAAAACAATAGCTCCGGCGCACATCGCGCACGGTTCCAGCGTTACGTAGAGCGTTGTGCGGGGCAATCTATAGTTATGTGCCCGAGCGGCAGCCTGTCTTAAAGCTTCCATTTCCGCGTGCCAGGTTGGGTCGCCCGATGAGATAGGCCGATTCCATCCTTCACCAAGCAGGGTCCCATCCCGTACGACCACGGCTCCGACCGGCACTTCGCCCGCATCGGCGGCCATTCGCGCGAGATGAAGGGCTCGTCCCATGAACTGCTGGTCCAGTTCGGGCCAATCAGCCATTAAGTTTGTTCGAACCGCGGAAGCAGCCGATTCGTATCCACAATCAGACTGTACATCGGGAATCGGGATATCCCTTACGGTAGTGGCGAAACTCCAATGCCAGAATACTCTAAGCTGAAGGAGGAGAGCATAATTGTTTCGTTTTTTTTCGTTCGCATTCAAAAATAGCCTGCGCAACAGAAGGCGCAGCGTGCTCACGATTTCGAGCATCGCGGTTTCGCTGTGCCTGCTTGGGGTGCTGGTCGCCATGTACCATGCGCTTTTTTACGGGGAGCAAACTCCCGGCCAAGCGCTCCGGCTGGTGGTGAGGCATCGCGTCTCGCTGGCTCAGCCAATTCCAGTCGCATACGAGGCAAAAATCCGGCAAGTGCCCGGAGTGAAGGAAGTTTCCGTTTGGAATTGGTTTGGGGGCGCCTACAAAGACGCTCGCGACCCGAAGAACTTCTTTGCACGGCTAGGGGTGGAGCCGAAGGCGTTCATGAAAATCCGGACGCAAATGGAGATGGCGGAGGATCAGCGGCGCGCGTTTATTGAAGATAAAACAGGTTGTGTGGTGTCGCGCGATCTGGCGCAAAAACTCGGCTTCAAATTGGGCGACCGCATTACTTTGGTAGGCGATATTTATCCTGTAAATCTCGAGCTGAAAGTGGTTGGGATTTTCGATGATCCGGACGCACTGGATACGCTATTTTTCAACTATGACTATCTCCGCGATGCTCTTCCTATAGGCCGGCGTAACTTTATTAGTGTTGTGGCTGTACTGGCTGACAGTCCGGACGATGTTCCGCGTATTGCGCAAACGATCGACAACATGTTCAAGGACTCCTCTTATCCGACCAAGAGCGAGTCTGAGCAGCAGTTTGCGTTGAGCTTTGTCTCTTTCCTAGGCAACATCAAGCTATTTCTGCTGAGTATCTGCGCCGCAGTGACATTTACAATTCTGCTGGTATCCGGGAACACGATGGCCATGTCGGTGCGCGAGCGGATTAAGGAAGTAGGCGTGCTTAAGACACTGGGTTTCAACAACGACACAATCCTGGGCATCATCATCGGAGAGGCGGTCAGCATTGCTCTGATTGGCGGGATAGTGGGACTGCTGCTGGCGGCCTTTCTGACGGTGGGAGTGGGTAAAGCCGCGGCAGTATTCATGCCGCAGCTTCACAACTTGTCGATTACGCCTATTACAGCTTTGATCTGTCTCGGTGTAGCAGTCTTTATCGGCATAGTTAGTTCATTCATACCGGCATGGAATGCAGCGCGAACGAATATTCTGGATTCGCTTCGGTACGCAGGATAGGCACTAGATATGGCGATACCCGTTTCCTATAACATTCGCAATTTGATCGTACGCAAGACGACCACGCTCATGACAGCGGCCGGCATCGCCATGACAGTCGCGGTGCTGCTAGCGGTTTTAGGACTGGTTTCCGGGCTTCAGTCGGCCTTCGCGAACACAGGCGATCCTCTGCATGTGCTGGTGATGCGCAAAGGCGGCAACGCTGAACTTACCAGCCTGGTAACGCAGCAGCAATTTCAGATCATCAAGATCTTTCCAGGCATTGCCACGGGGTCCGACGGGCAGCCCATGGCTTCTTTAGAAGTGGTATCGGTGATCAATTTGCCTAGCGTAGATAATCCGCAGGGGTCGAACGTAACACTGCGAGGGCTCTCGCAACGTGGCATCGAAATGCGTCATTTAAAGCTGGTCGCGGGGCGCTGGTTCCATACCGGCGAGCGAGAGGTGACGGTTGGCAAAGCGATTGCCAAGCGCTATCCGAACGCGCAACTCGGAAAGCAATTAAAGTTTGGGAAGGGGCTGTGGACGGTGGTGGGCGTTATGGATGGAGGGGATAGCGCAGTAAACAGCGAGATCTTCGGGGATGGCCCGGAAGTGGCATCGGATTTCAACCGTCCCGATACATACAGCTCAGCCTTGCTGCAAGCTACCGATGAAGTCACGGCGGCGGCCCTGAAACAGTCGCTGGAAAGCGACCGGCGCTTGAACGTGACGGTCATGAGCGAGAAAGACTACTATGCCGAGCAAACCATATCGGCCAAGCCGATACAGTTTCTGGGCTTTTTTGTATGCATCATTATGGCGGTGGGCAGCTGCTTCGCGGCCATGAACACGATGTACGCCGCAGTGGCGCGCCGCGCGAAAGAAGTGGGTACCCTGCGGATTCTGGGCTTTACCCGGGGCAGCATCCTGCTTAGTTTTTTTCTGGAATCGCTGCTGTTGTCGCTGGCAGGCGGAATACTCGCGTGCATTATCGTGCTGCCACTGAATAATGTCACTACCGGCCTGGGCAACTTCATCACGTTCAGCGAGACCAGTTTCAATTTCCGCATCGGCCCCGAGGTGATGGCCATCGGAATACTATTCTCGCTGATTCTGGGCGCACTTGGCGGATTGCTGCCGGCCCGCCAGGCCGCCCGAAAAGAAATTTTAACTGCGCTGCGTGAGATCTAAATTATTGGGAATGCATCACGGAAATGGAAACGGAACTTAAAGGCCTTCGCATCGACCGATCTTCGCGGCGGCCGGGCGAATCGAAATCGGTTGGCAAGCTGATTGTGCTGTCGGCGATTGTAGCGCTGGCTGCGATTGCGTCTGTCTTCGCCTGGGGAAAACTAAATGCGGCGACGCCGGTTCAGGTAGTGCAGGTGCAGTCTCCGATGGCGGCCTCGTCGGCGGGAGACCAGGTGATCCTGACGGCAACGGGCTACATCATCGCAGCGCACAAAATTGAAGTCGCCTCAAAGGTGAACGGCAGAGTGGCATCCATTAGTGTCGATAAGGGCGATAAGGTGAAAGCCGGCCAGGTGCTGGTGCGGTTGGAAGACGATGAGTATCGGGCACAGGTGCTGCAGCAACAGGGCCAGCTTGCTAACTTACAGGCCAAGCTGCAAGAAGATCTGAACGGGTCGCGTCCGCAGGAGATTGCGAAAGCTCGCGCGGACGTAAACCAGGCAAAGGCTGATCTGATGGATTCGAAGGCTTCCCTTGACCGCACGCGCCAACTTGTTAGCGATGGCGTTCTTGCGAAGCAATCGCTCGACGATGCACAAGCCAAATATGACGGGGATGTCGCAAAGGTCGCGAGCCTGCAGCACACGCTCGATCTTGCAGTCCTTGGACCACGGAAAGAAGAAATCGATCAAGTGCGGGGGCAGATCGAACAGGCACGCGGAGCTCTGGATTACGCGCAGACACAGCTTGAAAATACCGTCATCAGGGCTCCGGTCAACGGCACAATTCTTGACCGCAACGTAGAGAAGGGCGAGTTTATTACCACCGGTTTCGTAGGCGACAAGGGCGCAAAGGGTTATATCGTGACCATGGCCGATCTCAACGATCTGCAGGTGGAACTGGACATCAGCCAGAATGATTTCCCAAAGTTAGGGCCCCACCAAAAGGGCATCGTCACAACGGATGCGTACCCCGATCGCAAGTATCAGGGGGCGATCGTGCAGGTCTCGCCGGAAGCGGACCGCGCCAAAGCCACAATCCAAGTTAAGGTTCAGGTGTTGAACCCGGATGATTATCTGCGGCCCGACATGAACGCAACCGTGGCGTTCTACAACACCACTCCGGCGGCGCCATCGAGCGCGACGAAACGCATCATCGTCATCCCCGAAGGAGCCGTTCAGAACGGCAGCGTATTCGTTGTCGTGAACGGACACGCGCGTAAGCGGCCCGTGACCACAGCAGGAAATTCCGAAAAAGGCGTGTTGATTGGCAGCGGTTTGATTGGGGGCGAGGATCTGATTGTTAGCCCACCAGCCGATCTCAAAGATGGACAACGGGTGGAAGTGAAACAGAGGAGCTAATGGAGAAGAGGGCAGAGACGGTGAACGAGGCAGTTGTCAAAACGAACAAGCTGAGCAAAGAATACGTACGCGACGAGTTTCATGTGATGGCTCTGGATGAGGTGGATATTGACATCCAGCGCGGCGACTTTGTGGCGCTGATGGGTCCATCGGGCTCCGGGAAATCGACTCTGCTGCACTTGATTGCCGCGATGGATAAGCCGACGGATGGACAAATCGAAGTCCTGGGAGCGAACTTGCGGCAGTTGAACGACAAGCAGATCGCTCATTGGCGTAACGAGCATATCGGCTTCATTTTCCAGTCGTTCAACCTGATTCCCGTTTTGACAGCACTTGAAAACGTCGAGCTCCCGTTGAAACTGACGCGGCTGGGCAAAAAAGAACGCATGCAGCACGCCGAGACTGCTTTGAATCTGGTGGGTCTGGGTGACAGATTCGGGCACTTGCCCAAGCAGTTGTCAGGCGGCCAGGAACAGCGAGTCGCGATTGCGCGCGCCATTGTGACAGATCCGGACCTTATTCTGGCGGACGAACCCACAGGCAACCTGGATGCGGCTTCCGCTGAAGATGTGCTGACGATGCTTACGCGCCTGAATCGCGAATTCAATAAGACCATTGTGCTGGTGACGCATGATCCTCACGCAGCAAAGTTTGCGACCACGGTGCGCCACCTGGAAAAGGGACAGTTGCTCCCGGTTGGCACGCTGCCGGCGGATTGGGCGTCGGCTATGGCGCTGAGGAGTTAGATAGAAGGCGAGGCATGCCTCGCCACTACTAAGATCGGGTGTTTCGTCGCGATCGGGTATGCCGATCCGATCCGTTAATGCCGAAAGTGGCGGATGCCGGTAAGCACCATAGCTAGATTCAGGCGGTTCGCTGCCGCAATTACTTCTTCATCTCTCACTGAGCCGCCAGGCTGAATCACTGCCGTGATTCCGTGCTTTGCAGCTTCCTCCACTCCATCCGGGAACGGAAAGAAAGCGTCGGAAGCAAGAACTGTGCCCTGGAGCGGAAGGACGGCCTTCATTGCTCCAACCTTGACGCTATCGACGCGGCTCATCTGCCCCGCGCCGACGCTCACCATCTGGCCTGGCCGCGCGTAAACGATGGCATTCGATTTGACGTGCTTACAAACGCTCCAGCCAAATAGCAGGGCTTCCAATTCGAGCGGCGTGGGTTTTCGCGTGGTCTTCACCTGAAGTGCTGAGTCGTCCAGACGGACAGAATCAGCGGTCTGGGCCAGGAGGCCTCCCGAAATGGACTTGATAACGAGTTCAGGGTTTTCGACTGGCGAGATTCGGAGGAGCCGAAGATTCTTCTTAGCCCTTAGTATTTCCAGTGCTTCGTTTGAAAAGGCCGGGGCGGCAATTGCTTCGACGAAAAGTTTCGCGACGTCAGAAGCGGTCTCCCCATCGAGCTCGCGATTGAATGCGAGGACACCACCGTAGGCCGAAACCGGGTCCGCCTGAAGCGCTTTGCGGTAGGCTTCAGCGAGTGCCGGCTGTTCGGCGCATCCACATGGATTGGTGTGCTTGATAATGGCTGTGGCGGGGCTCTCAAATTCCTGAACAAGCTGCCACGCCGCGTCGAGATCAACCAGATTGTTATAGGAGAGCTCTTTTCCGTGAAGCTGCTCACCGCCGGCAACACCTCCATCGTGCAGCCGGTAAAGTGCTGCCTGCTGATGCGGGTTTTCGCCGTAGCGCAAGTTCGCGGCCCGCTCCGCTGAAATATACAGGCGCGGCGGCAGGCCTTCTGGAATGGTGTTGCCTTGTGCGTCTACTTGCAGCAATCGCGCTGCGACCGTGGCGTCGTAGGCGGCGGTCTGCGAAAACGCCGCTTGCGCCAGTCTCCAGTGTGTGGCGCCGCTGAGTTCGCCGCCGTTGTCGGCCATCTCCTGCAAAATGGGTTCATACTGCTCGGGCGAGATGATCACGGCGACATCCTGAAAGTTCTTCGCACCGGCTCGAATCATGGTGGGGCCGCCGATGTCGATATTTTCGATCAGCTCTTCCCGGCTTACGCCCGGCTTGTTCGCAAACTTCTCAAACTGGTACAGATTTACGACCACCATCTGGATGAGAGGAATGTCATGCGCGACCAGCGACTGCATGTGATGCGAATTTGCGCGGACTGCAAGGATACCAGCGGCTATGCGGGGATGAATGGTTTTCACGCGGCCATCCAGCATTTCGGGAAAGCCGGTAACATCGGCTATCTCGCGAACAGGGACTTGATTATCATGTAAGAGTTTTGCTGTTCCGCCGGTTGAGATCAGCTCAACGCCCATATCATGCAGCCGCTTGGCGAATGGAACGATTCCCGTCTTATCCGTCACGCTGAGCAGCGCGCGCTCGATTCTCGGCATAAACCAACATTCTGGCAGAGGGCGCGATAACCTGGACCCGAATTGCGACTTCTCTACCGTGCTTTCATAACGCTAAGCCTTCTCGTTGACCTACCCGGTTATTCCAAGATGATTCCGGAGTACGGCTACAAGGTCATTCGCGTTTATCCGCATGACCATACAGCGTTCACTCAGGGGCTTGAATTTCGGGGCGGTTTTCTGTACGAAGGAACTGGCCTGTATGGCCAATCAACGCTTCGAAAAGAAGATCTGCAAACGGGAAAGGTTCTTCAAGAAATTGCACTTCCTGCCCAATTCTTCGGCGAAGGTATCACCGTCTTGAATCAGCGAATCGTTCAACTGACGTGGCAAGCGCATATCGGGTTCGTTTACGATCAGACCAACTTTCGCATGCTCAAGAACTTTTCGTATCCAGGAGAAGGCTGGGGGCTGGCGAACGATGGAGAGCAAATTTATATGAGCGATGGAACCGCGCAGATTCGCTGCTTAGATGCTTCGACTCTTCAGGAGCTGCGGCGAATTACTGTTCACGATGGCGGTAAACACATAGAAAATTTAAACGAGTTGGAGTGGGTGCGCGGGGAACTGTATGCAAACGTCTGGCAGACAAACCGAATTGTTCGCATTGCGCCGAAGGATGGAACCGTATTGGGCTGGATTGATCTTTCCGGTCTGCTGACGCCAGAGGAGCAAGAAGGGAACGTCGACGTGCTAAATGGCATTGCCTACGACTCGATGGGCGACCGGCTGTTCGTCACCGGCAAGCTGTGGCCCAAGCTGTTCCAGATCAGAGTGGTTCGCAAACGGCGTTCCGAGACGGGCCATTAGAATCAAATCGTGCCTCACTACTGCACTCTCATACCTGGTGATGGGATTGGCCCGGAGGTGGCCCAGGCGGCTGTTCGGGCGGTGGAAGCAACCGGTGTCGATATTTGCTGGCGGCGGGCCGAGTTGAATGAAGCTATTATCCTCGAAGCGGGCAAGACATTGCCGCAGTACCTGCTGGATTCGCTGAATGAAACGCACGTCGGACTGAAGGGCCCTGTAACAACGCCGATTGCGAGCGGCTTTCAAAGCGTGAACGTGGCGCTGCGCAAAGCGCTTGATCTATTCGCTAACGTGCGGCCGGTCCGCACTCTTCCGGGAATTAAGACACGCTTCGATGACGTGCGGATCGACATGGTTATCTTTCGCGAAAACACGGAGGATCTTTATTCGGGGCTGGAGCACGAGATTGTAAAAGATGTTGTAACCAGCCTGAAGGTCATCACGCGTACTGCTTCTGAGCGCATTGCGCGCTATGCATTTAGTTACGCCAGGCAGAACAACCGCCGGCAAATAACCGCCATACACAAAGCCAACATCATGAAACTGGCGGATGGACTTTTTTTGCGCTGCTGCCGCGAAACGGCCGCGCAGTTCCCGGAGATTCAGTATAAGGAGCTGATTGTGGATAACGCTTCCATGCAGCTTGTGATGCGTCCGGAGACTTTCGATATCCTTCTGCTGCCAAACTTGTACGGCGACATTGTTTCCGATCTCGCCGCCGGACTGGTTGGCGGACTGGGTATTGTTCCCGGAGCGAACATGGGCGAAACTCACGCCGTGTTTGAAGCGGTGCACGGCAGCGCTCCCGATATTGCCGGGCAGGGGAAGGCGAATCCGACGGCGCTGATGCTTTCAGCCGCGATGCTGCTGATTCACCTTGGCGAAGCCAATGCGGCGGCGAAGCTGCAGAACGGTGTCGAGTCGGTTTATCGAGAGGGCAAGTATCTTACCGGAGACGTGGGAGGCGCTGCATCGACAGAGGAGTTTACAGACGCGGTAGTAAAAGTCATCAAAAGAAATGATTAATTCAATATTCCGTTATACGATCAGAAGGTGAAAACTGCCAGGATTGTCCCGGTTGCCTTATTCGCACTGACAAGTATCGCGATCTGGTCCGCTACACAGCGCCAGACTGCAAAGGTTGAACGGCTAAGTTCAGAAATCGACCAGCTTGTGCCACGCGAGGCCAGCCTTGAACGCGTGGCGACGGGATTCAAATGGGTGGAGGGACCGGTTTGGATCCGGGCCGGATATCTGCTGTTTGCCGAGATCCCCAGCAACAGCATACGAAAGTGGACACCCGGCGACGGCGTGACTATTTTTCTGCAGCCGAGTGGATACAAAGGATCGACGCCGTATGGCGGTCCGGAGCCGGGGTCAAATGGGATGACGCTGGATTCGCAAGGACGATTGACTGTCGCAGGACACGCACAGCGCGATGTGTACCGGCTGGAGACGATGGATCCGCACGGTCAGATTACTATTCTGGCGGATTCGTACCAGGGAAAGAGACTGAACAGCCCGAATGATCTGGTGTACAAGTCCGATGGCTCGCTTTACTTCACGGACCCGCCCTATGGGCTGCGAACGCAAAGTGATCAAGACCCGCAGAAGCAGTTGAAGGTGAACGGAGTGTACCGGCTTCCCAATGCGCGCGCGCAAAAGCCTGGTTCGGCGCCTGCGAATGCAAATTTGCAGCTTTTAATCAGCGATCTGCCGCGGCCCAATGGTATTGCTTTCTCGCCGGATGAAAAGGTACTGTATGTAAACAATTCTGAACCGAAGAAGATCTGGATGCGTTATCGGGTAAATCCGGATGGATCAGTCAGTGAGCCGAAACTTCTCTTCGACGCCACTTCTGATACGAGAGCTGGGGCGCCGGATGGCATGAAAGTTGACCGAAAAGGGAATGTTTACAGCGCGGGACCGGGCGGAATCTGGATCTTCTCGTCCGAAGGCCAGCACATTGGGACCATCGACATGCCCGAGAAAGTGGGCAATCTGGCTTGGGGCGATCAGGACATGAGAACGCTCTATATTATGGCGAGCAGTAGTATCTATCGGATGCGGTTGAGTGTTGCCGGCCGGGAGCCCGGACATTGAGAAAAAGATACGTCGTGATTCGGCGTTTACTTGCTGAGTCGGTGTTTCGACGCTACTTCCGAGCCCGACGAAAGATAGCAAATAGCAAGGATAGCGGACGCCTTGCCGGAAGCGTCGATGGACTCCGGTACAGAATCATAACGGGATGGGCCTATGACGCCAAGCAACCCGACCAACCGATCTTCGTGCGATGCCAGGTGAACGGCGCTGAGGTGGGTGTGGATGCCGCAGACCGCTATCGAAGCGATGTCGCGAGCGCAGGGCATCCAACGGGTCTGGCCGGATTCGAATTCGCCGTTCCGGACGATATAGGGCGGATCGAATCGGTGCGGGTCCTTTTTCTGGAAAGCGGATCTGAGATTCCGCACTGTTCACAAAACCTTGTGAGCGAGAAGACTAATCGTGCCCTACCCCCTGAATGGAAATCCGGCAGCAAATTCCGGTTTCCGTCCGCTTTCATCATCGGCGCTCCGAAATGCGGAACGACATCGCTTTACACCTATCTGGAACAGCATCCCGACTTTTGCATGTCCAAGCCCAAAGAGCCGATCTTCTTCGAGGCGGAATTCAACTTGGGGAAGGCGTACTATTTCAATCGGTATTTCTCTCATTGGAAGGGCGAAAAGTTCGTCGTCGACGCTCGTGTGGCGCATTTGTACCTGCCTTACATCGCGCAGCGTTTGACCGATTACAACCCGGATGCGCGGCTGATAGTCGTGCTCCGGAATCCGGCGGAACGAACGGTGTCCCATTGGTGGCATCAATATTCCCGGGGCCATGAGAGCCTTCCGCTGAAGGCGGCTATTGCCGAGGACCTGAAAAGGATTGAGGCCGGTTATCGCATGGAAACGGCGAGTGAACAGGAACTCTACGAGCGCACGGCACGCGAAAACCGAAGCATATTTCGCATTATCCTGGATACTGGTTATTACTACCGCAACCTTCGCCGGTACCTGGACCTGTTCCCGAGAGATCAGCTTCACGTGATACTGTTCGACGATTTAGCGCAGAATCCGAGGTCCGCCGTAGAGGAGACGCTGAAGTTTTTGGGAGCTGATCCGAGGCCGGCCGGCAGCTTTCTATATCCGGTAGTTCACCGCTCGGATCCTGATGTAGTGAAGCATCTCGATAAGGCGACCATCGCGTGGCTGATTGAACATTACCGGCCTCACAACGAGAAGCTAGAGCAATTGCTTGGACGGTCACTGGAACATTGGAATCGGCCGTTCGAAAATCTAAGGGCGTCGACCGCACCCGGCAGCTTTCAGCGTTCTTTCGCCTGATCGAAGGCTTCGAAGGTCTTGCCTTCTTCCGCCAGACGCTTCAACAGCGAAGCGGGCGGCCAGAGGTCGGTGCCGTGCTGCCGCTCGAATTCTCCGATGCGGGCAAGCACATTTTTCAATCCAACGGTATCGGCGTAAAACATCGGGCCGCCGCGCCAGGCGGGGAAGCCGTAGCCGTAGAGATACGTGATGTCGATATCGACCGCTCGCAGCGCAATTCCATCTTCGAGGATGCGCGCGCCTTCGTTAACCAGGGCGTATATACAGCGGTCGACGATCTCTTCGGACGTGATCTGGCGCCGTCTGATGCCTGCTTCGCGCGAGGTTTTTTCAATTAGGGCGGCGGTTTCAGGATCGGGGGACGGCTTGCGTTTTTCGTTATACTGGGACCAGCCGCGGCCGGTCTTCTGGCCGAAGCGCCCCATCCGGCAGAGAAGATCGGCAACCAGCGGCTTGCGGACACCGGGCTTCTCAAAGCGGGCAAATTCCTTGCGAATCGCCCAACCCACGTCGAGGCCGGCGAGATCGTCCACTGCAAGCGGGCCCATCGCCATGCCGAAATCGTAGAGCGCCTGGTTGACTTGTTCAACGGATGCGCCCTCCTCGACCAGGAATTGAGCCTCGCGCAAGTATGGCCCCACCATGCGATTCCCAATGAAGCCATGACAGTTTCCCGCCAGCACCGCAACCTTGCCCAGCCTCTTCCCGAGCGCCATAGAGGTGGCGATCACTTCCTTGCTGGTCTGCTTGCCTCGCACGATTTCGAGAAGACGCATCACATTGGCGGGGCTGAAGAAGTGATTGCCGATCACCATTTCCGGGCGGCTAGTCGCGGAAGCGATTTCGTCGATGTCGAGACTGGAAGTATTCGAAGCCAGGATGCAATCCGGTTTCGCGATCTTGTCTATTTCGCGGAAAACGGACTTCTTCACATCCATGTTCTCGAACACCGCTTCCACGATGATGTCTGCCTGATCGAATCCATCGTAGGTTAGCTGGGGAGTGATGAGTGCAAGCCGCCGATCCATATCGGCTTGGGAGAGCTTACCTTTGGAGACCGTATTGGCGTAATTTTTTCGAATATTGGCGAGCCCGCGATCGAGCGCTTCCGGCGCAGTCTCTTTCACGATCACCGGAATTCCTGCATTGGCGTAGGCCATGGTAATGCCGCCGCCCATGGTGCCCGCGCCTATTACGGCAGCGCGCCGAATATCGTGAGAATTTTGTGTCCTTGGGAATGCCGGGAATCTTGCTCACGGTCGCGCTCGCCGAAAAAGGCATGGATGAGCGCCTTGGATTGCGGTCCGAACAGACACTGGTTGAACAGCTCTGCTTCGCGCTGGCAGCCTTCGTCGAACGGCAACTTGGTCGCCGCTTCCACCGCATCGATGGCGGCGAGCGGCGCTGTCATGCCGCGTGCGCGCTTTCGCGCCTGCTCGCGGGCATAGGCAAAAATGACGGGACTTGCATCGCGCAATTTTTCGTTGCGCTCGCGAGTTTTGGGCGCTGGCTTAGCGGCCACCTCGCGTGCGAATGCGAGCGCGCCTTCCAGCAGATCGCCGTCGATGAGCCGGTCGGCGATTCCGAGCGCAACCGCTTCCGGCGCCTTGACGGGCTCTCCCGAGGCGCACATCTCGATGGCCTTGATTACGCCGGCCAGCCGCGGAAGCCGCTGCGTGCCGCCCGCGCCGGGAATCAGGCCGAGCTTCACTTCAGGCTGGCCCACCTGGGCGGTGGGGGCGATCACCCGGTAATGTCCCGACATGGCGGTCTCGAGTCCACCTCCAAATGCTGTGCCGTGGATGGCCACGACGACCGGCTTCGAAGAATCTTCAATGCTCTGCAGATACGGCAGAAGGCTTAATCGCGGACGCGCGCCGGAGACGATTTTGCCGAACTCGCGAATATCTGCGCCGGCAATGAAAGTTTGTCCCGCGCCGATGAGCACGATGGCGCGTACATCCGGTTCCTGCGCAACAGACTGGATGGCAGCCTGAATGCCTTCCGGAACACCCGGGCTTAGCGCATTCACCGGCGGGTTGTCGATGGTGATTACAGCTACATCATCGTGACGAGTTATTTTGACGAGTTCGGCCATGGAGTCCTCTCTGTAGGTATATACTGTCGATGCTTCATGACCGAGAATGAAGGCAGCATGAGAGAAGCTGTTGTGGTTGCGAGCTCGCGAACCGGGCTGGCGAAATCGTTTCGCGGATCGTTTAATATGACCCGGCCCGAGGACCTGGCCGCGCACTGCCTGAAGGATGTCCTGCGCAAAATGCCGCAGATGGATCCCAACGAAATTGAGGACGTGATTCTGGGCTGTGCTCAGCCGCACGGAGCGCAGGGGCTGAACGTAGCGCGGCGTACGGCAATATTGGCCGGCTTGCCGGTTACGGTTCCGGGTGTGACGGTGAACCGATTCTGTTCCTCCGGGCTGCAGGCGATTGCGATGGCAGCGCACGAAATTATGCATGAGGGAGCAGACGCCGCAATCGGCGGAGGCATAGAAAGCATCAGCATGGTGCAGCGAGATGTGGACCCACATCCCGCGCTGGTTCAAAGCAAACCAGGCCTCTACATGCAAATGGGCGTTACAGCCGAGATTGTTGCCAAGCGGTACAACATCAGCCGCGAGGCGCAGGATGAATACTCGCTGGCAAGCCAGCAGCGCACCGCCCGAGCGCAGCGGGAGGGTTTCTTCGCGGAGGAGATCGCCCCCATGAAGGTTACGATGGCAGTGCTTGACAAGAAGACTGGCGAGAAGGCGGGAACCCAGGAGGTCTGCTGCGACCGTGATGAGTGCAACCGGCCGGATACGACGCTGGAAGGCTTGATTGCGCTGAAACCGGTATTCGATACAGCCAGCGGTAAGGGTTCGGTAACGGCCGGCAACTCGTCTCAGCTTTCCGACGGCGCATCGGCGACTTTGTTGATGCTGCGCGAACGGGCCGATCAACTTGGCATTCCGTACAAGCTGATTTTTCGTGGGTTCGTTGTGGCTGGCTGCGAACCCGATGAGATGGGAATCGGACCTGTATTTGCGGTACCGAAACTGCTAAAGCGCCACGGTTTGAAGATAGAGGACATCGATCTGTGGGAATTGAACGAGGCCTTCGCGGTGCAAGTGATCTATTGCCGCGACCAACTGGGGATTCCCATGGAAAAACTGAACGTGAACGGCGGATCTATTTCTATTGGGCATCCGTTCGGCGTGACAGGATCGCGGCTGACCGGGACTCTGGCGAACGAGATGGCGCGACGCCCGGGATCGCGATACGGAGTGGTAACGATGTGCGTTGGGGGCGGGCAAGGCGCGGCTGGATTGTTTGAGGCGGTACACTGAGGCGGCAAAGATACGCGACGGTCCGAAAATCTGTATACTCGTTGGTAGTAAAGCGCTCATGAAGATCGAGATCAAACGCTGCTTCATTTGAAGCGACATCAAAGTCGAGGCCGTGAGCCTTAAGAACGATATCGACCGTGAGTTTGGTGTTCCAGTCCGGTTGCGTGCCGGCGCGCCTGGATCGCTAGATGTTTTTGTCGATGGCGAAAAGATCTACTCGAAGAAACAGACGGGGCGTATGCCAACGGCTGACGAACTTATTAGCTTAATTCGTAATAAGGTCCCGTCGAGATAGGCCTTTCAACGCCTCCCGATTGCGGGATCTTGCAGGAGATGAACTTCTGAATCAGACTTGCTTCGCAAGTTCCTGCCAAACTTCAGCCAGCTTTATCACTTCCCTGTTTGTCAGCTTCAGGTCCTCAGTGAGATCGAGGCACCCGGAATTCCATTCCCAAGCATGTTGTTCCTCGGGATCGAGCACAAAAACTTTCTCGATTCCGATGCGGGAGTAAGAGAATTCTAATCGCCGACTGCGTAAGGCGTCTGGGGCAGTTCATCGTCGACGCTATAACGAGGGCGGCCGCGGCCGCGATGCGATCCGGGCCAGTCAAGCCGCAGATCCTGGCAGACTTCGTCCAACATATCGAGATTGGTGGTGCGCTGCTCCATGGCGAACGCAGTAACCAGAAGGTTGTCGCACAGCAGGTTGATGAGGCGGGGAATGCCCCGGGCGCGCTTTGCGACCTCTTCCAGCACCTCCGGACTGAACACCGTCTGCCGAGTCATGCCGGCGTGCGCCAGGCGGGTTTCGACATAGGCGGCGGATTCGTCGACGGTCAGCGGATTGAGGGTGCAGCGGAGCACAACCCGCTGCTTCAACTGTCTTAAATTGGGAGCGTCCAGCTTCCGGTCCAACTCAGGCTGTCCAGCCAGAATGATCTGGAGGAGCTTGCCTTGCCGGTTCTCGAGATTACCGAGAAGGCGGATTTCTTCGAGAACGTCCCAGTCGAGATTGTGCGCCTCGTCCACGATCAGGACACACGTCCGGCCGCGCTCGGCCTGCTGGATCAGCAAGGCATTGAGAGCGAAAAGCACGTCAGTCTTCGATTTGCGATCGCACTGCAGATCGAAATCGAACGCCATCATGTCGAAAAACTGATCTGGAGTCAGCCGGGAATTGAAAATAAACGCGAACTCGATGCGCTGGGAATCGAGATAATCCCGCAGGCACTCGAGCATGGTGGTCTTACCCGTTCCGACTTCGCCGCTGAGCACAATAAAGCCTTTGCGCCCCCGCACGCCATAAATCAGATTGGCGAGGGCTTCTTCGTGCTGGGGGCTACGGTACAGGAACTCTGGATCGGGACTGATGTTGAAGGGGTTTTCCGAAAACCCAAAATACGCGTTATAGATCGCACTCTGCATTAGGTCTAGTCCAGATTGGAGGACGACAGGCGATCAGCAGCCGTATGGGCCTGCGGACACCGGTACACTTCTATCATACTGAAATATCGGCAATTCCACTGCCACCCATGAGACATCGGGCGTCTTAGTAGTTACAGGACGGCGCTAATAGTCGCGAAAATAATGATCATTTCTCGAGCTGGAGCTTGACCCAGCCCGGGAGAGCCGAGGGCTGGCCGCCTGTGAAGATGACGCGGCGGGTCTTGGGAAACGGCACATTTTCCCGGATTCCCCTGCCGAGCGCGGGCACGGCGCGGAGGATTCTGCGGTAGGCATCCAGATTGGTATCGAGGAAGGCGCTCTTTGAAACGAACCCGCCACCCCAGCCGAGCGAGCACAGGCAGGTGAGCGAGTCGCTGTGCAGCGACACCAACTCATCTTTCAGCCGCTTGACGCCGCGCTGCAGGCCGGAAAGTCCAGCGGCGTCCGCGAACTGGGAATGCAGATCCAACTGGGCCGAGGCGTATTGGTTGGCAGCATCGGTTATCAAGCGCGGCTCGGGGGCGGAGCGCCATCCAAGCGCCCGCGACAGGTCTGGATTTTCAAAAAAGGTCCGTTCGTCCCAGGATCCAGTGAAGGTGGTACCAGGAACAGCCATTTCGGCAAAAACCGGGGTTGCATCAGATACACGCGGCGGAGGAACGCTGCCGCGGCCAGCCACCTTCCAGGCGAGCTGCGGTTTTCCGGGCTGGCGCGTATCGAGTGACGCGACGCGTGTCAGGAAAATCTTGAAAACGGAACCTGCCGCCGGAATCCCATCAGCGATGCTGATAATTTTCATTTGCGAGGCGCCCACGCTCGCCTCAGCGGCCTCAGAGATGCGGCGGGGAATGCGCTCGCCCTCAATGGATGAAGCTGCGCGGTCCATGGTTGCCGGCGTCCAGCGCGTGAAAATAAGGCCGGTGCGCAATGCTCCTTTTAGAGCCGAGGCGGGGAGATAGGGACCGCTCAGGTTAGCTGCAAAGGTTTGAATGAAGAGCGATTCCGAGGGAGCAGCATTCCAGATGGCGGTGGCGCCGGGGTCCTCAAACGGTATGCGGCGCTGCGAAAAGTTTTGGGCGAAACCGCCCCAAGAGGCGAAATCGAGCTTAGTGGCTCTACGCAACTGGGCCAGGTAACCTTCGAGCCTGGGGCCGCGAGCCAAGAGTTTGAAGATGCGGTTCTGATCGAGGACGTTCACCTGGTCCTTCCAGACCATGTAGTCGATGGGCGCGAGCTCGCGGCCGTCGCCGACCAGCAGCGGTGTGAGGGCAGTCAGCTTAAAATTCATCGTCAGGTCCTCCGCTCCCTGTCGGTCGCGGTTCAGTGCTGGGTGGTTCTCCGCTCCCTGTCGGTCGCGGTTCAGTGCTGGGTGGTTCTCCGCTCCCTGGCGGTCGCGGTTCAGTGCTGGGGGGTTCTCCGCTCGCCGGCGGTCGCGGCTCTGTTTCGGGTGGTTCTCCGCTCCCTATCGGTCGCGGTTCAGTGCTGGGGGGTTCTCCGCTCCCTGGCGGTCGCGGTTCGGTGCTGGGTTCGCAAGGCTGCGTGTCGATAGCCTCTTCGGTTGAAGGCTGCTCAACCGGTTCTTCCAGGCTGTGCGGTTCCACTCGAGGTAACTCCAAGGTGAGCGCCAGGCCCGAACGATAGACGGGATGCGCAAAGCCGTCGGGCGCGACATCCAAAGCCGTACCTGCCGGTTCGGAATGAGCCGCGATGACCGACCCTTCGGCTATCATCCGCAGCGCCTTCGTCGCGGCGCCTGCGCGAACAGCCAATTGGTAATTACCGGCGGCCCAATCAACCTGGTCGGTCGAAGCGGGAGAGTACAAAGAGAGCAGCCAGAATTGCGAGCTGCCATTACCGTTCGTCGAACCATTTCGCCGGCCAAGCGTTCGCGCTAATTTCGGGAACAGCAGGTTGGGCCAGCGCCCCTGCTGGAATTCGGGCGCCTGAGTCTGGCCCCAGCCGCTGGTGCGCCGGCCGCCAAAGCCGGTATCGGCAAGCAGACGGAATGCGGCCTGGATACGGCTGCTCCATGCTGATTCGGACGGCTCATCGGGGAAGCGCACGGCACTCCACAGTCCGGAACCCGCTTCAAACTCCACGCAGGCAGTCGAATGGACTGCAACGGAACCGTTCATCAGCCGGTCGACTGCCGCGCCACTCCGGACGGTGATGCGGAAAGGGCTCGAGCTTGGCCGATCGCGGCGCAACAGGCACCCACTCTCGGGATCAGGCAGCCATTGATCGGCAAGGATGGGCTGCCCGGCAAGCAGCGAATCAATCAGCGCGAGCGGAACAAACTGGGCCGCTTTCCAGCGGATTTTGCTCAAGAACACGGGGCTGGGCGTGGTCACCAGTCCCGAAGGCGGCGGCCAGGCGGTTGCGGGTGGAATCGCAAATAGAGAATCGCCCTGAAAGGGAAATAACGAGCTGAATGCAACCGGCGAAGGCGCACATTGAGCCGTGGCGGCCAACCATTCCTGCAGAAAGCCCAGTTGGCGCATGGCACCCGTAACGGCGGAATAGAGGCGATCGCTGCGGTAGAGCGTGTCAACGCGATCATGCCCGCCGTCGCCGGGACCATAGCGCCACGGGCCCGCCGGCCGGAGGCGAATCAGAAGCGCCTGCTGCATTCAGGCAAGCTTCTCTGGGAAGTCTTCCGCGCTTGCGAGCTGCTGCAAGGCGGGCAGACCGGCATCGGAGAGGAGATTGTTCTCGGGCGCGCCCTTCGCGTAGTAATCCTTGCTGCGCCAAGCGACCGTCAATCCGGTGAAACTCACGCGACCGCTGCCACGGCTACCGCCGCCGCCTAGCGAATCATCCTCCAGCAGGCGCAAACCTTCGGCAACGCGCGCGAGCAGCGGCTTGTCTTCCGGACAGAGCACATCCAGCACCATGCGAAACCGAAACCGCGCGCTGGCGGGGACCCGCTCCAGTGTTCGAGGATTGGCTTGCGAGGTAATGCGATCGACCGCATTCTCGCTCTTCACTTCGGTTAACTCGTCGTCCAGATTCTCGCGCATCTGCGTCGTAATGCTGTCCACCAGAAGAGGCGCGTCGTACACGGTGAGGCGCGCGGGTGTCGCGACCGCAGCCTCCATGGCATCTCCACTCACTTTCTCCACGCGCCCTGGATTTCGGCCGAAGAGAACGCAAATATCGTCGTCAGGGCGGTCGCTCTGGTGGATGCGGACTTCCTGTCCCCTGCGCTTCGATAGATAAACCAATTCGTCCGGAACGGCGAGACCAAGCGACTGTTCGAGCAGGGAGCGAAGCCGGCCGCGCAGTGAGCTTCCCGGAATGTAGGGAATGCCAAAAGCGTCTTTAACTACGGGATTATCGGCGCCGCCAATTTCGAGCGAGCCCTTGCCCGCACCGATGTGGAGGCCGGTCTGGCATTGGATTTCGCCTTCGAGCACCAGCTTGCCGAGAAAGGTGAGCTCGGTTTCTGCAGTATGAGAACTCATGCTTCGATGTCCTATTCGTTAAAAGTCCTATTCGTTGTAGGCAATGATCGCTTCAAATAAATCGCGGAAGCGCTCATAGCCGCGTATATCGTTCTTGCGCGTAACCTGCAGCAGCAATCGCTCCAGCGCATCCAAACTGCGCAGAGAATGGCGGGCGATGGTGTAAGCCAAACGCGCCCGCACCATGACAAACTCGTGCTGACGCTCTGCCTCCGGGGCTCGCGTGGCGCGCCGCACAGCGTTATACAGCCGGCGCAATTGGCTCCTGGTGCCAGAATCCATGTCGCGCATGCGGCTTACCACGACGTGAGCCTGGTTGTCCAGGTAGAGACTGTCGGCCATCAGCTTGTCGATATCGATTTCCGGCGGGCCTTCGCCGCGGCGGTCGCCCGGTCCGCGGCCGCCGCCGGGACCACCGCGTTCCCGGCCACGATCACCGGGGCCGCTCCCGCCTCTCTCATTCGGCCTTCCGCCCCCACGATTCTCGCGAGCCGGCCGGTTGTCGCCACCGCGGCGCTCTTCGGTCTTTTTTTCCTCTACTTCAGCCATGCAAATTCCTTTCAGAATGAGCCTTCAGCGCTCAGCGATGAGCCTTCAGGGCTCAGCCATCAGCGGTCAGCTTTTATCAATCAGCCATTAGCCCATAGCGGTCAACCACTACCTGCCAGCCGCTAAGCGCGCCCATTCGAGGCCTACTCGCGCCGAGGGGCGCAGTTTCATGCCTGCGGTTCTTTTCCCAACCAGGTTGGTGATAACAGCATTCCGCAGACTGGCTACCTCTTTGCCGCGCCCCTGCGGGATCACCCGTGAGAGGCGCATATAGGTACGCCAAGGTTTATCGATACGAACGGCTTTGCTACGCCGCCCGGCCCGCGTCGAAAAGGCTTCGCGATACACGGATGCCAGATCATGGATGTAATCGGGAGCGTAGCTGAATTTCGTGACTAGCCGGACCAGACTCTGCTTCAACTCTTCGGCGTCCTCCAGCCGTTTCCACTCGAGGGTACGCCCAAAAAGGTGAAACGAGCCGAGCTCGCTGGATTTGGCAGCGCGCAGAAGCATCCCCGCCTCCTGCAGCACGGCTTGAGCAGGCGTGTGCGGTTCCGCCGCGATTGCCAGCGCCATGCTGAGGGTCTTGGCTTCCACTCCAGGCAGCGCCTCGAAATTGTGCTCGATGAATTTTTCAAACAGCCGCTGCAGCTCACGAGCGAGCACGATGAGGGCATCCCAGGTTCCGAGAACGGTGAACCCATCGCCGCCGCGATAAAGAACATTGACCTTGCGCCAGAAGTCTGGGAGCCGCGTGCAAAGAAGTGCAAGCTCGCCGGCGAAGAAATCCTTGAATGCGACTGAGAGGTGCAGATGATCCTCGATGCTGGCGGCGCGCCGCAATTGAAGATCGAAGTGATCCACATCGCCGCGCAGAATGCCCCATTTCGGAGTACCTTCCGCCCGTCCGGCCAGATCTTCCAGGGAAGCAACTTCCGTCCCGGCGTCGTTCATGGCGATACAGCGGGGAAAGAGGATGCCGTCCTCATCAAATCCGGACTGCTCTTTCAGCGGCCAAGTGTACTGTCCTTCATCCCATGCCAGGCGGCCAGGCCGCTGGTTTGACCAGCCGACTCGCTGTGCGGAGCCCAGTTTCCGCGCGAAGTTTTCGAAATAGGAATCGGCGCTGGGGGTGGATGACGGCACGAATGGCGAGAACGCATTCGTGACCTTGGACCCGAAGGCCAGCGGCGCGGATTCTTTGGCCTCGAGTGCGTCGTCCAATCTCTTACGCGCGATAGGCCACGCGCCCAGGTTTTCCGTACTCGCCCATACCAGACGCAAGGCGCCGCCGGAAAGCTCAGCAATGGATTCGGCCGCGCTCCCCAGAAATTCGTTGGCGTGCGGGACCTCTTCTTCGGCGAGCACCAGCAGGAATTGCTCGGCGCTGCTGGAGCCAAGCAGCATGCGAGACAGCTTCAGTTCGGTCAAGAGAGCACGGGGTAAAACTTCACACAGCAGGGTGAGCCATGCGCAGCGCCCAAATAGCTCTTGCGCGCCGCCCTGATCCCCCGAGGTCTGGGCAACCAGGAAATCTTCGGTCCCGAGCAATTGAGCTTGCAAAAATACTTGCAGCGACATGGCAAAAAGGTCGTGGCGACCCGCAAAACAGCGGGCTTAGCGTGTTCAGCGAGAACGCTAACAGGCTAACACAGGGACAACGTCATCATGCGATATTGCCGAAGGCGATCATTGTCCTACTCGCCAGGCCGAAAGCGGAAGAACCTTGCAGACGCTCATGCACGCTCCTTGCGGACAGTGTACACACAATGCTGAAGGGCGGCTGAAATTGCGTACTGCGGACAGACGGCGCGGCGGCACGCGGCTGAAAAGAGATTCGCCTGTCTCACGCGGATGTATTACCACCGGGGAAGATTTGACTTTACTTTCCTCCCCCATCGCTGTATGCTTGCTCAGCATTTCATTTACGTGCAAGGACGCGGAGGTCGTTGCCATGTTACTTCGGAGCAGTAGTTTGTATCTTGCGCTACTTACAATCGGTTGGTTTGCCTCATCTAATGCGAACGCCGACACAATCTCAACCTGGAACGGCGGTTCCGGAAACTGGAGCACCGCCGGACAATGGACCCCTTCACAAATCCCGAATAATACGGCCACCCAGTCTTACGATGTAACGATCGGTAACGGGGCGGCCACTCTCGATATCAGTCCGACCATCAACTCCCTGATTTTGAACGGCGGACTGGCCACGGGCTCTAATATATCGAACGGCCAACGTACCACGCTCACCGTCAACGGCAACGCGACAGTGAACGGAGCCATTGCCGGCAACCCGTTTTATGGATGGTTTGACTCGCTGGCCGTTGGGGGAAATTTAACCAATACCGGCTACATGAAAATGGGCAGCAACCTGTCGGTCGGAGGAAACCTGCAAAACTCCGGGACCCTGAGCCCGATGGGAGTTTACGGCGGCTTCAGCGTAAACGGCACCCTCGTGAATACAGGCACTCTGCAGTGGGGAGACGATGAAGACGCCGGTGCGGGGACAACTCTCGGCGGCCTCGTCAACAAAGGCTCCATCTTTATTGCTCCGGGCACAAACGTTGGGATCACAGGACCGGCCGGGGTCACCGATATCCCGAAAGGAGCATCCTGGTTCATTGGCGGAGGCATCACTGGGGGTTCCCAATCGCAGAGCGCCTTTGCTCATTTGGCGGGCATCGAGGGGTCACTGGACGTGGAGGGTAGTAATTTGCCCCTCGTCCTCGGGTCAAACGGCAACACCATTCACAACTCGGGTTCGTTTCAAATCGGATCCGGTTTCGGCGACACTGTGGTAACCGTTCTTGACAACCTCTCGAATAGCGGTAATTTAGCTGTCGCTTATCCAGGGGGGTACCCGTATCCGCCACTCAGGCAGCGTGGTTCAAGCACACTTAACATAGCGGGCAATCTAACGAATCAGGCAACCGGAACCCTCAGCGTTAATAGTCGGCCGGACGACACTTATTCGCCTAGCGCCCTGAATGTTCAAAATCTGGTTAATTACGGTACCGCGAATTTTCAATTTGGAACTGCATCCACGGCGCAGCGCTTGGAAAACGCGGGAACAATGAACATCGGGCCGGGCGGGTATAACGGTGAGCCCAGCAACATTGGAAGCTTGGCCGTTGGAACTCTTAAACTCGACAAAGGCGGAGTCCTCACCGTTTGGGAGATGGGCGGGCTCTTGACTGTCGGGTCCGGGACGGTGCCGGCCGGGTTCACAGGATACGACCAATTTGGCAATGGCGAGTTGGACCTGGCGGGGGGTGAATTGGACGTCCAGGGCCCGGTGGACTTGAATGGGACTTTGAATATTATGCTGGGCAACGGCCCCCAACCGATTGGCGCCGTCTTCACAGTTCTTACCGGAGGTCCCGTAACTGGAACCTTCTCGAACATTGAAGGCGACGTGTTCGATGGCGGGCGGGAACGATATCTCATTACCTACGGCGCGTTTTCTCCTTACGACAAAGATGTTACTTTGACAGTCGAAAGCAACACGACACCCGAACCCGGCTCCGTGGTTCTTGTATTGCTCGGATTGGCAGGGATTCTCGTGAGCGGCGGCGCGCGGAAGCGTTCACGGCGGATACAATGAGAGGCCAATGGCTGAGGGTGCTAAAACTGAAGCCCAGCAATCTCCGCCTCCCGAACGGCCGCGCGTTCCTCTCCCTCCGGGATATCGCCCGGGAGTTATCACGGCCATTACGGTGCTGCTGGGATTCTCGCTTCTTTTCCTGCGCGCCTGGACCTTTGAGTTACCCGGAGAATGGACTGTTTCGTCAACGGTGGCAGACATCTTACTGGGCGTTGCCATTGTGCTCGAGATCGTCGCATTGTGGAGATCGCTGCAGATCAAAGATGATGACGAAAGCGAGTACCGCCTGACTCTGCGATGGTTTCTTGCTTCCTCGGTGATCTTGCTGGTGAGCCTGCTGATTGCGGCGTTGTCGTTTTCTCGTGTTCTGGCATTCTGATCAACTGCGCCGGGTTCGCTTTCAATGCGCCTTTTATCTATACGCCGGAACGCCTGTTACCCGCTCACCAATCACCAGAGCGTGAATATGATCTGTGCCTTCATACGTCTTGACCGTTTCGAGGTTACACATGTGGCGCATGATTGGGTACTCGTCCATGATGCCGTTCGCTCCTAACAGGTCACGGCTGAGCCGCGCGCATTCGAGGGCAATGGCAACGTTGTTCCGCTTCAGCATGGAGATATGAGCGGCATCCACTTTGCCGGAATCCTTAAGCTTCGCCACCTGATACGCAAGAAGCTGCGCCTTCGTGATTTCAGTAATCATCCAGGCAAGCTTTTCCTGCACCAGTTGATGGCTGGCAAGCGGCTTGCCATCGAACTGCTTGCGCTGAAGAGTGTAGGCGCGGGCGGTCTCATAGCAATCCATGGCGGCGCCGAGCACGCCCCAGCCGATCCCGAAACGCGCTTGCGAGAGGCAGCTCAGGGCGGCTTTCAGGCCCTTTGCGCAGGGGAGTTGGTTCTGGGGCGGGAGCGCGCAATCGGAGAAGTGCAGACTGGACGTGACGGACGCGCGCATGGACAGCTTCCCATGAATATCGCTGGCCGAATAACCGCGCGTTCCCTTCTCAACCAGAAATCCGCGAATGCCTTCCGGCGTGCGCGCCCAGACGACAGCAATATCAGCAACCGATCCGTTGGTGATCCAGGTCTTCTCACCATTCAAAATCCAGACCTCGCCGCGCTTTTCGGCGGTGGTGAGCATGCCGGCAGGATTTGAGCCGAATCCCGGCTCGGTCAAGCCAAAACAGCCAATGGCTTCGCCCGATTGCAGCTTCGGGAGCCAGCGCTGCTTTTGCTCCTCTGAGCCAAAGGCATGGATCGGGTACATGACCAGGGCGCCCTGCACGCTCACGAAACTCCTAAGACCGGAATCGCCGCGTTCCAGTTCCTGCATGATAAGGCCGTATTCGATGTTGTTCATTCCGGCGCAGCCATAGCCTTCCAGGTTGGCGCCGAAAAAGCCCAAACCGCCCATTTCGGGAATAAGCTGCTTTGGAAAGGTGGCGTTGTTGTAGGCGTCGCGAATGAGAGGCAGAACACGGTCGTCGACAAACTGGCGCGCAGTTTGTCGAACCATCAGCTCTTGCTCGCTCAGGAGCGAATCGAATTGAATGTAATCGACACCAGGGAAGCGCGGCATAACGAGAGGTTCAATCCTCGACGGCTACTACTCTAACAGCCAGTGTTGACGTGTCTTCCCACATTCCTGATGGCGTTTGCCCTGGCGTTTCCCGCCATTGCGCAGCAGGCTGGAGACGCCGAGCTGAACCAGGCTTATAGCGCCCTTGCAAAGAAGGATTACGATACGGCGATTGACGCCTTTCGCGCCGGTTTGGCGAAGCAGCCGGCCAACGCCGGGGTGCACAAAGACCTCGCCTATACGCTGCTGAAGACGGGCGACAACGCGGAAGCCCGCGATGAATTCGAGCGTGCGCTCGAAATCAATCAGAAGGATGAGACGGCAGCGCTCGAATATGCTTTTCTGGCGTTCGAGACGAAGAAGCCGATTCAAGCGCGGCGCATGTTCGATAAGCTGCGGCACAACGGCACCCCGGCAACGCGTGCCACCGCGGAACGGGCGTTCCAGAATATCGATGGGCCGCTGGCAAGTGGAATCGCGCGGTGGAAAGAAGCCTTGGCCCGGTCGTCCAATCCGAAAGATCCATCCACCTTCAGCGCTCATTGGGAGCTGGCACAGCTTGCTGAGCTACGGGACGAACTACCGCTGGCCGCCGAGCAGGATGAGATCTGCCGCGAGTTGAAGCCGCAGCTTAGCGAACTGCTGGTGATTCTGGCGCGGGTTTGGCGTCAACTGAACCGCATGGACGAAGCCGAAGCGGCACTGCTGGCGGCATCGCGATCGAAGGATTCTCGAACCGCCGAGCTGGCATTGGAACAGATGGACCAGAGATACCCGTATCCATACGAATTCGTCAACGCGCTGAAGCTTGATCCGCAAAACGCGGCGCTTCGCCGGGAATTGGCGTACTTGTACCTCGCAATGAAAAAGCAGCCGGAAGCGATTGAGCAATTCGAGCAGCTTCTACGCATTGACCCGGGCGATGAGGTGGCGCGGCGGCAACTCAATGCGTTGCGCGGCATAAAAACGGCTGAAGTCATCCCTACTAGCGTTCATCCCGCCGCAACCGATGCCAAGGCTATGGGATTGAAGAGCCTCGCTCTCGGATACACGAACGATGCCGTCAAATATCTGGAGCAGGCTCACGAGCAGCATCCGGACGATGCCGAGATCGCGCTCAAGCTTGGGTGGGCATACAACCAGGCGAAAGACGATGCGGCTGCGATGCGATCGTTCGATCAGGCGCGCTATTCCGAGGATCCGCAAATATCGGCCGAAGCATCGAAAGCCTTCCATACTCTGAACGGCGATGTTATGCCGCAGACCACGGTTTGGGCGCTTCCCATGTTTTCATCGCGCTGGAAGGACCTGTTTACCTATGGACAGGTGAAACGGAGCGTGCCGCTGCCATTCTTGCATGGCGCGAACAAGTTTGTCTCCTTTTATATCTCGACACGGTTCATTGGAGATCTCAAGAGCGGCCTGCCGACGCGCGTAATTGATCCTCAATACCTGTCCGAAAGCTCATTTATCTTCGGCGCCGGCGCATCGTCGAAGAGCTGGCATCATTTGACCGGCTGGGTGGAGGCGGGGGAAGCAGTGAAGTATTTGCCCGGGCGGCAGGACATCGGGACCGCAATACCCGATTATCGCGGCGGCTTGAACTTTGCCAAAGGGTTCGGGCAGTTGCTGGGGAGCCGCTCGCCCGGACTGTTCTATGAAACCACCGGCGATGCAATCTATGTGAGCCGCTTCGATAAGGACTGGCTGTTCTATTCGCAGCATCGGGCCGGACGCACGTTCTCGATCGGCGAGAAAGAGTCTTTCCAGGCGCTGTTTAACGTGAACTATGTCCGCGACATGAAGAATCAGTACTGGGCGAATACGGTTGAGATGGGTCCCGGCATTAAGGTGCATTTAGCTTGGATGCCTGCCAACGTTTACTTCGCGACAGACCTTCTTCGGGGCGTTTACACAAACAATATGTATAACCCGCGGCGGCCCAATTACAACGACGTCCGGATCAGCTTCTGGTACGCGAAAACAAGATGAAGCGAAGCGCAAGTGTTTTGGTATTGGCTGCCGGATTGGCGGCGGCTTGCCAGGCAAGCACCTTCCGGACCGACGCGGCCGACGATCACTCGTGGCAGAAAATCCTCGGCGCGATTGGCATAGGAGAGAACCAGGGCGGCGAGGCGGACATTTTGATCGCGGGCCCGGAATCCAAAATTGATCTTCATGCCGCCGCAGCGGATCACATCGTCATCGTCGAAGGGGCAGGGCCGGCAGCGCAGCGGGTCGGTATCTCGCCAAAACCGGAGATGGTGTCCGTTCGCCAAATCTGCGATGTGCACGGCGCGAAAATGCAGATCATCTGGGAGCATCCGGCCGATCTTCCTGCGGTGACTCTCCCGGCTGGATTCGAGGTGTTCGCGAGCGAGAAATGGAAGGGGATTCCGGTCCTGGCTGGCAAACGCACGCCGCACGGAGCCATCCTATGGATAGCAACCTCGCCCGGCACATCCGGATTTGAGCGATATCCATACCTGCTGCATGCCTTGCAGGATTTGGGCATGCCGCTGCCCGCGCAATCTACGGGGCTCTGGGCCTTTTTTGATTCGTCCTACCGCATTCGGGCCGATGTCGATTATCTGGCCCGCCGCTGGAGGCAGGCTGGAATCGGGGTGCTGCATGTTGCGGCATGGCACAATGTTGAGCCCGATCCTGTGCAGGACGAGTTTCTGAAGCGCCTGATCGCGGCCTGCCATCGCAACGCAATTCTGGTTTATGCGTGGGTGGAATTGCCGCATGTGAGCGAGAAGTTCTGGGCAGATCATCCCGAATGGCGTGAAAAGACCGCGGTGGGCCAGGATGCCCAGCTCGATTGGCGCAAGCTGATGAACCTGCAAAACGCTAACTGCCGAAAAGCGGTTGCCGATCAACTCCACGCACTTCTCGAAAGGTTCGATTGGGACGGCGTGAATGTTGCGGAGCTGTATTTTGAATCGCTCGAAGGGGCATCGAACCCGGCCCGCTTCACGCCCATGAATGACGATGTGCGCCGCGAGTTTAAGCAGGCCGCCGGGTTCGATCCCAAGCTGCTGTTTGAGACCGGTTCATCGTACGCGGCCGCAACTCATCCGCAAGCTCTTCGTAAATTTTTGGATTACCGGGCCGCTCTTGCATCACGCATGCAGGCCGAGTGGCTGGGCGTTATCGATCAATCGAAGGTTCGGAAACCTTATCTCGATGTTGTTCTGACGCATATCGATGACCGGTTCGAGCCTGGCATTCGCGATGCACTCGGCGCGGATGTGGCGAAGAGCTTGCCTCTGATCCGCGCCCACAAGAGCACGCTGCTTGTGGAAGATCCCGCGACACTGTGGAATTTAGGGCCGGAGCGCTATGCGAAGCTGGCGGACAAATATCGAGAGCTTACGCCGGATCGCAGCCAGATCGCAATTGACATCAATGTCGTAGAGCGTTATCAGGATGTGTATCCGACAAAAAAGCAGACGGGCGTGGAACTGTTTGAGCTTGTGCACCAGGCGGCAGTTTCGTTCACGAGAGTGGCGCTCTATTTCGAAAACTCAATCGAAAAGCAGGATCTGAGGCTGCTGCCTGCCGCGGCCAGCACGGCCAACGTGCAAGCGATGGGAATTGATGAACTCGATGTAGTTGCATCGGAGCCCACCCGCGTGGCCTGGCAAGGGCCAGTGGAAATGGATGGGAAGACGTGGCCTTTGCAGAGCCGGAATTTTGTGCTGACGCCGTGTGGCAAGCACCGGCTCACGCCAGGGGTTGAGCAACCCGCCGTCACGATAACCGATTTCAATGGTCAGGTGCAATCGGCCATGGTAGCGAACCATTCAGTGGAATTGGCGTATACAAATCGCAGCAGAGCCATTGCCGTGCTTGCTTCACCAGTGTCTGCGATTGAGCTTGATGGACAGCCGTATCCGGTCTCTACTTCCGTCCTGTTACCCGCCGGCCAGCACCTGGTCACATTCAAGCGTTAAGCCGCCCTGCGCCTGAAAACGCCTCAGAATGTCCTGCTCGCGGGAAGGATCCAAGCTTTTTATTGCGTCGGTAATCAGCGTGACTCGCGCTCCCATTTCCAGAAGACCGAATGCGGCGGACTGCACGCAATATTCGGTGACAACTCCGTACACGATGTAGCGGTCCGCTTTGATCCCATCGAGCAGCGGGCGAAGGCGCGGATTGGTAAATAAGTCGATTTCCTGTTTTTCGAAGATGATCTGCGGCGGGTGTGCACCCGTTAGCAGCGTTCCGGCAATTTTTTGCTGGCCGGCCGTGCCCACGACGCAATGCGGCTTCCATGTTTTGAACTCAGGGTCATCCTCGCTATGCGCATCCATGGTGGAAATAATCTGTATCTCGTTGGCAGCGGCGAAACGCGTCAGCTCAGTTAACCGAGTAACAATTTCTTCGGCGCCTGGAACCGCAAGCGCCCCGGCAGGATAGACGAAATCAAGCTGCGTGTCTACGTCGAAGAAGACGGTTCTCACAACTCAAGTATGGCGCTCACGGCGGAGGCTTTCAGCGAGTTCAAGCAGCCGGGAACTCACTCGAACGGGGTAGGACGCCGGCTGACTGATCGAAAGGAGCGCGGGCGGCAGAGCACGAACCGCGGCTGCTGCGCGTTCCTGTGTCGCCTTTATAGAGGGCAGCGGCTCAACCAACTGGCCAGCGATCAGAATTGGACGGACCAGGGGCACAGCCTCGGGATCGCTGTTGCATTCGCTGGAGAGTGTGACGAGATCGTGCGTGGGATAGCGAAAAATCTGCTTCGCTCCGGGCAGAGTACTTTTCTCGTCGCTGAATTTGGCGGTGTACTGCAGCGCGTCGTTCGTCTTCAGCTCGACCAGTTTGTAGACGGCAGGGATAGACGGCGCATCCCCGGAGGTTGCAAGCTGAGTGCCCACACCGAATGCGTCGATAGCGGCCCCGGCATGGAGCAACTGCGCCAGCCGGTGTTCATCGAGATCGTTCGTAGCGAAAATCTTGGCATCGTGTAAGTCGGCCGCATCGAGAATCTGCCGAACCTCACGAGATAATGCCACCAAGTCGCCGCTATCCAGGCGCACGCCCCAGATGGGGCGGCCAAGCCGGGTGGCAAGACGCGCGCCGGCAAGCGTGTCGTACGTATCAATCAGGAACACAGTGGATTCGCCAAGCAACCGCTGAAGCGCCCAAAATGATTCTTCTTCGTTCGGGAAAGCCATCGTCCAGGAATGCGCAGCAGTACCGAAGACCGGAATCCCGAAGCGCATACCGGCTTCTGCGTTGCTGGTTCCAGAGCATCCGCCGATAAAGGCAGCCCTGCCGGCCAGGATGCCCGCATTCGGGGAGTGCGCGCGGCGACTGCCGAATTCAACCACGGGGCGGCCCTCCGCGGCAATCGCGCACCGGGCTGCTTTGGAAGCAACGCTGGTCTGGAATGCGAACGTCGAGAGCAAATAGGTTTCAACAAGCTGGGCCTGAATAAGCGGTCCGCGAATGATCGCGATCGGCTCGTTGGCGAACACCGGAGTTCCTTCGGGAATCGCAAACAGGTCGCCAGTGAATCGCAGCCCGGAAAGGTATTCGAAAAATTCAGCAGGCGTGTACTTGAATTGCGGAAGCGATCGCAAATACTCGATCTCCTCTGCCTCAAACCGCAGATTCTGGAGGTATTCAAGCGCCTGCTGCAGTCCCGCCGCGAGCAGGAAATTTCGAGTTTCCGGAAGACGCCGGACGGACAGCTCGAAGGTTGCGACATCACCGGCTTTGCCCTCGACGAAGTAGCCCGCCGCCATGGTCAGTTCGTATAGATCCGTATTAAGGGCGGACATGCTGGTATCGCTTAGCATAATAAAAGCATGGCTGCCCAACCTCTGCCGTTAAGCCTCGAAGAGTTCCACCGACTCTACGATGGAGCCAAACCGGCGTATGAATACTGGTATGGCGCCGCCGGTCCGGAAATCTATCCCTACTGTTTTGCACGGCATTGTGCAGTACCTAATCATGATGCTGTTGGAGAAGGCCGGCTGGAACGCCGCATCGGAGGTCCGGCTCAAGGTGGTAAAAGATGTGGAGCCGGTGCCGGATGTGATCGCCGTGCGGGGTAAATTCCAGGGACGTTACCCTACAACGGCTCCTGAGCTCTGCATTGAGATTCTTTCGCCCGGAGATACTTTGGCAAGAGCCTTGCAGAAAGCCAAGATCTACATTTCGTGGGGATCGCAGTGCGTTTGGATTATCGATCCGGAACAACGCACGGCCTGGAGCGTGTCAGGTGAAAACGCGGCTGAACCGATCTGGGTCCCTCCCGGCGGGGCACTCCGGATTGCTGATACGGCGATTGATCTGCCGGCCCTTTTTGCCGAGGTCGACAGCAAACTGGAATTGACGGAAGAGCAGGATTAAACGCAAGCTCTATTGAAATGTTTGCGTTGTACTTGTCTGGCCGGCTGAGTTGGTCATCTTCACGGATACCGAGCCAACCTGCGTGACGTCGCCCGTCACCGGGAAACTGGCCTGCATTGCGAACGCGCCTCCGGCCTGATTATTGGTAAAGAAATACTGGTGGAAGCTGGAGGTGGCGTCCACCGGAATGCCGTTGGGGGTCAGCAGGTTTCCGCTTGTGTCATAGAAGAGAAATGACATCTGCCCGGTGCTATAGGTATTGTCGAATCCATTTACGGTGACGACAAGGTTGGGTGTTTGGCGCACGGCTTTTGCAGAGGTGATCTGCACCTGGGCCGGTGAAATGGTGTACGACTGGCTAAAAGGCGCGGTGTTCGGGAATGTGACCGTAAAGGTGATTGTTCCGGCTGTCGTTCCAGTCTGGAAAGTGAGCGCCGACTGACCATTGTAGGTGGCCTTCTGCGATCCTGCCGCGAGATTCACCTGCAGTTGACGCCCATTTGTCACCGGGAATACGACCGCCGGATCGTCCGTCACATTCGCCAGCGATGGCACGAAGTTCATGCTCAGCTCGCCGATAGCGCTGACGGTGGCAGGCGCACTGAACTGGATACTCAAATTCACTTGCTGCTGGCTAGTGAGGGGCTGCTCGCTCAACTGGAACGAAAAGCTGGGGAGCGGCGATGCCACGCTCAATCCCGCGAGCGAGAAGGAACGCGATCCGATAGCAAGAGTGCCGGCGTACTTCCCTGAGCCTGAAGCAGAGAACGTGACCTGGAACGTAATGGAGCTTCCGGGCTGAATGACGGCGGGAATGTTCGGCGCGCCGGATAGAGAGAAAGCTGCCCCCGAAACGCTCAGGGTTTGAACGGTGATCGCGTTGAAAGAGATGGCAGGATTCATCACCGTGAAATTCAGCACCGCGCTACCGGCGGTACCCGCGATGACCTGTCCGAAGTCAATTGGGCTGGCTGCCTGCGGCAAGCCGCGGACTCCGGTTGCATCCACGTAGTAGATCTGAAGAGCATCGATATCGGCCAGCACCACTCCGGTGCCTTCGATGGGATACGAATTTGAAGCGATAAGCAGAGTTGCGGTCGTGAGACCCGTCTGGCCGGGTGCAAAAGTTACCGTGAACGCTGCAGATGCTCCAGCCGCGATAGTGGCCGGTACGGCCGAAGTATCCAGCGAAAACGCGCTGCTGGCGAATATCTGGTTCTGCAGCGAGATGGCTGGCGTACTGATGGGGGCCGCCGATCCGTTTGTAAGCGTAAACACGATGGGGGCGGTAGCGCTCACAGAGATATTGCCAAAGTTCAGCGGTGAAGAGCTGCTCGGCTGGAGAACAGCGCTGCCCGTACCAGGGTTATAGCTCAAGACAAGCTGGGAAGGCGTGGCTGTTCCGCCGAGAGTGGAAACTGCGGCAACTGTGCCCGTGCACTGCGTAGCTGGTGTGGTGCTGCCAATGACGCAACCGTTTTGCTGTACAGCGTACGCGGCCTGAAAATAGCCCGTAATCGGACCCACGCTGGAAGGCCTGAAGTTTAGCGTGAACGGAGTTGTCTTACCCGGTGCAAGGATTGCGCTCTGATTGAGTCCCGTGACGGAAAAATCCGGACTCAGGACGGCACTGCCAGGCGCGGTTCCAACATAGATCTGGGCGAGAAGCACCGTTGCCGAGGATGAGTTCGTTACATTGATGACAATACTCGAAGCCGAACTCTGAGGCGTATCGGGAAATTGATACGCGCTCGGAAGACCTGTGTCGGGCTTGACGCCAGCCGGATCATGGACTGCAAACGAGAGGGTCTGCGCCGAAAGCGAAGCACACGCAAGAAGCGAAAGCAGTACGAGTTTCACTTTGCCGCCTCATCATTCCGGGCATTCGGCAAAACGAAAAGTTCTATTTGCGAGCCGCCTACATGCAAGGCCCAATCCTGATTCGTGCTTGGGGAGGCCAGATGCAGCCATTCCGAAGACATTCGCTCGATGGTTACATCGCCGGGAACAGGTAAGGCGTGCCGGAGACCATTCGCCGTCTCTACCGCGAGCCCTTGCTGATCGTGAAAAATCAAAGCGGTTTGCTGCGCAAAAGCAGGCCCGCGTGCTCCAGGTACTGCGTCGAGACTGGCCAGTTCCCCGGTCGAGAGCGTTATCGTTGCTCGCGAGCTAGCGCCATCAGGGTTCAGCACCAGCAGTTCAGCCAGATTTGGACCGGCGGCTTTGATGGACGTTACTCGACCGTCGAGCGCGCCCGCCGCCACCGGGTAGAGCCGAAATGCGGTGCCCGTCCAGCGCAGGATAGCGTTTCCGGAAGGCAGCCAGGCGATAGCACTGGTGGATTCACCGTCAACATTTAAGATGGGCTTCGCTTCGGGCAATTGGTACTCACTCTCGATTGCGCCGTTAGTGCCCATCAATTGGATGGTTCCGTTACTGGCGATAAGGCCGGCGTGGTCGGAGAAGCTGACGGCATCGGCGCTGGCGAACGGTTTACTTGCGAGGACGAAATTCGCAGCGAGGCCGTATACCGCGCGTACGGAGCCATCCGTACATCTAATGACACCAACCCTGGGCGCGGCTACTTGCGCCTGAAGCACACCCGCTGCGAGCACGGGCAACACAATTCGAACGATGTGGGGCTTCATACCAGCGAACTCCTATGTTCAGGTTTTCTTGCGAACAGGTTATGGATGCCCGACGCTTACTGTCGGGGATCCGATTGAAAGTGAGGATGCGGGGGCTGCCGGAGCACTTGACTTGCCCTTTCCGGCAAAAGCGAGACCCGCGCCGGCCCCGGCGGCAATGGCCGCGATTACGATCCACTTCTTGTGGCTATGGTGCTGAGCGTCAGGCGGCCCTGCATTCGTGACAGAAACGGCCGGTTCAGGTTTAAGCGGCGGAGCGGCGGGACTAAGCGAATGCTTCGGAGCGGGATCCGACTGTGTCGAAACGGGCGCTGCGGTCGCGAGCTGCGCAAACGGCATCGGCGCTTTCTGGGTGGTATTGGTGGGAGTGTTATTCGCAGAGACAACCGCGGGACTCGGTGCTACCGAGGAAACGGCTGTCAGAATCTGCTCAACGAGAATGCCTGCGTGTGCCGTTCCTTTGACTGTGGTTAGCCGCATCGCGACCACTCCGGGCGTATCGCCCCATTTCACGCTTGCAATTTGCGCGCGGCCCGCCCGATCCGTATAAGCCACGGCCGCGTGAGATCCATCGGCAAAGGCGCCGGTCGGCCCAGCGTCCGGCAGACGAAGAGCGACGGCTGCCTCCGAAACAGGAGCGCCCTCGGAATCCGTGACCTCGACTGTAAGTCCCTTGCTTGCCTTAGAATTGATTGCAATCGATCCAGTGTTGGCGTCAATTACCCTGATCTGAAGGGCCTCGGGCATTGCTGAAGTCGAAGCGCCAGGGCCTCCCGGCACCTGTGCATTGAGCGGCAATGTAACCAATAACGGAATCAGAAAAAATGAGAACAATGGCGACAAACGTTGCATGCGGCCTCACACGAATAGCGCTGCACCAGATTGTTGATGCTAAGCGCGCTCGACGCCGGTTCAGGACTGAACGAGTTGGATCAGAACAACAGTAACGTTGTCAGGACCACCCGCATCCTTTGCGGCCTCGATCAGGTAGTGGGCTTTCTCGGGAAGAGTTTGCTCGGAATCGAGGATGTCCTGTAAAGTTTTTTCGGTAACGACGCCGTGCAGACCATCGCAGCACAGCAGAACCTGGTCGCCAACATCCATCTGAAGAGTGCGAGAGAAGACGCGAAGCTGGTCGCCGGTCCCGACGGCCATCGTGAGAACGTGGCGCATCGGATGTTTCTTAAGCGCTTCATCGCTTAATCCGAGACGAGAGCCTACTTCGGCCACCCACGTCTGGTCTTCGGTAATGAGCGAGAGTTGGCCTTTGGAAGCCAAATACGCCCGGCTATCACCGACACTGCCGATCTGCAGCCGAGCTTCGCCGAGGTCTCGCGCGACGAGCAAAGTAGTACCCATTCCTTCCAGTTCGGGGTTGGCCTCGGCGGCCCGACGCACCGCCCGGTTCGCCTCAAGGAAACCTCGCTCAAGCGCATCGGCCCCATCGTGCTCGGCGGCGAGCAAGTGTTCGTAAATGGTCTCGGCGCTCAGGTAGGAGGCATGTTCACCGGCCGTGGCTCCACCCATTCCATCCGCAAGCACAAAGATTCCCGACTCGCTATCGCTGATGAAATAATCTTCGTTGTTGGCTCGTACGCATCCCGGGTCCGAAAGGCCGAAAGCCTCTAGCATAAAGCTCTAAGATTATACTTTCTGCGGAAGAGTCATGCTATGAAGTTCTCTGCCCGAGTGGAATCAGCTCGTGATTGGGTTCTCTCTGAGCCACAGCAATACTTGGTTAGCGCTGTCATCGGGTGGAAAAACCGGATAGAAAACGTGCTCTATTCGCCGGCCGCGGACGATCAAGGTTAGGCGTTTCAGCAGCCGCATTCCGCCTGCTTCGAATGTTGGCAGGCGCAAAGCATCGCATAACTTGAATTCAGAATCGCTCAGGATCTCGAATGGAAGATGGAGCCGGCCGGCCATTTCGCGTTGATATTCGGTGGTTTGCGTGCTTAGGCCGAACACCTGGGTCGCCAATTCAGATAACCTTTCATAATGATCGCGGAATCCACATGCCTGGGGAGTGCAACCGCGCGCGCCCGGTATGGTGTCCCATCCTTCAGGCAGCGGTTTCCCCGGGACTCCCGTCATTGGATAGCAATAGAGCACCACTCGCGGTGCGGTGAGGGCTGAAAGGTCAACTATCCTCCCAGCCGTCGAAGGTAGAGAGATGTGGGGGACCAGCATGCCCACAAGATGGTCCCCGGCCCCGTCATTGACCGGTTGGGGAAGGTCGGGTGGAAGAGGGAAATCGGTCTGTCGCCGCGTTGCCATGTTCGTTGTTCTCAGCCGCTTCCCTTGGGTTGCAGCATCGCTTTCAATTGACGGAATGCGGTTTCATCGAAGTTGCTCTTCAGGCGCTGGGGGGCGAGCGGTTTGCTTCCGGGTTGGGTTTGCTCGCGGCGGCGGGCCCGGTCCAGAAGCGTTTGCGCCTCATCGTCATCCGCATTCCGGTCAACAACCCCCTGCAGCCGTTTGGCCGCTTCATCGAAGGAATCATTGCGAAGCAGCGCTGCTCCCAGATTGAAAAGATAAACGGCATCGTTCGGATCGCCATCCAGGGCATGGCGGAAGTCGTCAATCGCTGCAGGCATGTTGAGCTCGCTCTCGGCCGCCCCGAGATTGTTGTAGACCTCGTTCATCGGGAATTGCTTCAATACATCGCGGAAGTAACCTGTTGTGCCAGTATAGTCGCCCATGGCGTACGCGCTCAGCCCCATTCTGAAGCGAGCATCGGGATACCGGGGATCAGCGACGCCGATTCGACCCAGCCACTGTATCGCGTGCCGGTAATCCTTGTCCTTCAGATATAGCTTGCCTAATTCAAAAGCTGGACTGGCGAACTGCGGATCCAGGGCAACAGCCTGCGCGAACCACTTCTGCTGCTGATCTTTGTTTGAGGAGAGCAGTCCGCGAACATAGCTCTCCTCGGCGTCCATCCGCGTAAACTTCTTTGGCGAAAGAAAGTTTTCGAGCGGCAGGTTCGAGCCTGGGTCAAGATACTTCAGCGATTGCCATGCCAGGTGCTCCTCCAGGCGAGATAAGTCAGAAAGCTTTCCTGCTTCGGCAAGATCGGGTCCCTCGTGAAATTTCCTAAGATCGAGATAATGCGCACTAAGTTGAATCGAACTATCTTTAAGCTGCGAATCACCGGCGGGTAAAGTGGCTTGGTAACTGCCGTAACAGACGTAATCGGCGCCGAGCGCCTGTCCTAAGCGGATCAGCGTGGCTTTCGTGAAAACTGCGCCGGGCCGCAGAGACAGGCGCCGCAACGCTTCGCTAATGGAATCCCGATCAAAAACAATCTGCGTGGCGTCGCTGAACTCGCTGCTGAGCGTCTCTGAAACGCTTTCGCCGACCCAATTCAAATCGGAGTATTGCGATTCGTTATGGAACTGCACTACCAGAACCGCCGCGGGCTGCGCCTGTCGCGCAAAAAACCCAAACGCGGCGAAAACAAGCAGCAGGCGAAAAAGCACGCCTCCATGCTAACAAGAGGAGCCGGTGGGTGGGCCTTCCAGCTTGCCGTGACACGCTCTCGCACAACACAGGAAGCCTACAATGAAGTTTATGGAGATTCCCTGGAGCCCTGAAGTGGAAGCCAAATTGAACCGGTTCGCTTGTGAAACGGGACGGGGCACCCAGCAGGCGGTTATAGAGTTTGTCGCGGGCCGCTTAGATCACCAGGAATGGTTCAAACAACAAGTCGAGACAGGTATCGCGTCACTCCATGCGGAGAGTTCGTTACACACGAGGAAGTCGGCCGACGTATGGAACGACTCCTCGGTTCGTAAATGGAGATACACTGGTCGCCCGAAGCTGCCGAGGATTTCGCCGCCATTCTCCGGGTATACAATGCAACGCGAAGTTCTTCGAGTTTTACACGGCGCGCAGCGCTGGCCCTAGATACTACGCCCCGTTTGCAGTCTCGCCGTTCCCGCTGAAAACGATCCTGGTATGCGTGCCGCCGATATCAATCTCCTGAAGGTTGTTGTTAGTGTAAACCATCTGGGTACTTTTGAATTTCTGCGAGGCTGTTTCTTCGCGAGCCGGAGCTTGCACGGTCGTTTTGCCGCGCTTCAGCATTGCCAGATTATTCTCCACGTCCACCTTGTAAGTACCGGGCTTAAGCTGTTTCCCGTCCAGAATGGAATTCTGCATTAGATTCACTTTGTAAGTTCCGGTTGCAGCAATCGCCGCCATTGCTCCTACCGTTACGAAGGTGGCAAGCATTTTCTTTAACATTCGATATCTCCTACTTGTGATACGAACGCGGCCGCCTGGATGTTACCTTCTCTAACCGTAGTAATGAATCCAAAGCTCAACCCCAGCGCTTCGGCTTGAATGGGCTCTTCATTGCCGAATCCGTTTAGCCAATGCAGGTCCGCTTCAGAGCGAAACCAGGTCATTTGCCGTTTCGCGTACTGCCTGGTTTTGGTCTGGCATTCGCGAATGGCCGCCTCGGCGGTCAACTCGCCTCTGAGTACCTGGACAGCCTGCTTGTATCCAAGCGACTGAAGAGCTTTGCACACGGGCGAGAAACCCGCGTCGAGCAGCGCCCGTGTTTCTTCGAGCAGGCCGGAGCGAAACATAACTGCCGAGCGCTCATTCAGCTTGCGATAAAGCTCGGCCCGTTCGGGCGCTAACCCGAGTTTCAGGACCGAAAAGCCCCCGAGCGCCTCACGCGGCTCGCTCTGAACTTTCGACGCAGGCTGTCCGGCTATCGCGGCGAGCTCAATCGCGCGGATCAGTTTCTGGTGATCGTTGGCATGAATACGGGCTGCCAATTGCGGGTCCCGCCGGCGAAGCAAGCGATGCAATGCTCCCGGACGACGCCGGGCCGCTTCGGAAAGCCGGGAGCGCAACTCTTTATCCCTGCCCGGTGCGGGCGAAAGGCCATCGAGCAGCGCCCGCAAGTAAAAGCCGGTCCCTCCGGCGATAACGGGCACCTTGTCCCTTGCTTTGATACCGGAAAGCGCCTGCCGCGCCATGCGCGAGTAGGCCCCGGCCGTCAGTTCGCCGTCGGTATGAATCACATCGATCAAATGGTGCGGGATGCGTTTCCGCTGCTCAGGTGTGAGTTTCGCGGATCCAACATCCAGGCCCCGATAGACCTGGATGGAATCGCAGCTTATGACTTCGCCGTTCAACCTTTCGGCGAGGACCAGGGCGAGATCGCTCTTTCCGGACCCGGTCGGTCCAAGTACTACGATTAGCGGGAAAAGTTGGGTCGGCAACAGTTGTGGTTTGGAAATCTTTGAAAAACCGGGACGCCGTAACCGCTTACGTGCCCGAAACATCCCTATAGCGGAGCTATACTAAGGGCGAATAGCGACTTTTACGGTCGCCCGTCCACCTTTTTTCGAAGCGGTCGAATGCCCCACCCTTACTTTAATCCCTTACGCATTACGTATCTTTTCGCTGCCGTGCTGGCCGTAGCGCCCGGTTTATTGCTGTCCGCGCCTTTTTTGCAGACCCCCTCCAGTTCACAGACATCGGCTAGCGGCACGGTCCAGACAGGCACAGCATTGCCGCCGGCAACCAAAGAAGCGAGTTCCCCCAAAGCCTCTGCTTACTATCACTTTTCGCTGGGTCATTTGTATGAGGAACTGGCCGGCACATACGGCAACAAGAACGACTACGTAAACAAGGCGATTGACAACTTCCGGCTCGCCATGAAGGAAGACCCCAGCGCTTCGTTTCTGGTGGAGGATATCGCGGAGTTGTACCGAATGTCCGGGCGGATTCGCGAGGCTGTGGAAGAAGCTCAGAACGCCTTGAAAGCGAACCCGGACGATTTGAACGCCCGCCGCGTGCTGGCCCACATTTATACCCAGCAGATTGGCGATGCGCAAACCAATCACATCGACGAGGGCATGGCTCGTCGGGCCGTAGAGCAGTACAAGATCATTACTGATAAGGATCCCAAGGACGTGGATAGCCTGGTGATGCTGGGACGCCTGGACCGCGTGCTCGACAATTCCGTAGACGCCGAAGCCGCCTTCAAGAAAGTACTTACCGAAGATCCCGATAATGACGACGCGATTACAGGACTGGCCAGCGTGTACTCCGATCGGGGCGACGCCAAGACCGCATCAGGGCTGCTCGAAAAACTCGTTCAAAAGAATCCCTCACCGCGTGCTCTGGTTGTTCTGGCGAACAATTACGAGTCGATGCACGAATACACTCTTGCTGTAAACGCGTATAAGAAGGCTCTGGCACTGGATCCTAATCGGATTGAGTTAAAGGCCGCGCTGGCGCAGGATCAGGCACTTGCCGGGCAGTTTGACGACGCGCTGAAAACGTACCAGGAACTCGCGACGGCCAATCCGCAGGACGCACAGCCCTATCTGGGCATGGCCCAGGTGTATCGCGAAAAGAAGGATTTTGCCAATGCGCGCAAAATGAATGACAAGGCCCGTTCTTTGGATCCGGATAACCTCGAGATTCGTTACAACGAGGTCGGTTTGTTGGAGGATGAGGGCAAGACGGCTGAAGCCATCACGGCCCTGAAAGGCATCCTGGATTCCACCGCAAAACGCACCTACAATCCCGCCGAGCGCAGTTACCGGTCAAAGATGTTGGAGCAGTTAGGCCTGCTGTATCGCAGTAATGAGCAGTATGAGCAGTCGGTGGATACGTTCCGGCAGATTGCCGTGCTTGATCCGGACCAATCGCCGCGAGCCGAAGCGCAGGTGATCGACACCTATCGGCTGGCCAAGGATTACGCCAAGGCGCAGCAGGAGAGCGACGATGCCGCGAAGAAGTATCCAAACGATCGCACCGTACACGAAGTTCGCGCGCAATTGCTTGCCGACCAGGGCAAGAACGACCAGGCTATTGCCGAACTGAAGAAGCTGCTGGATGGCAAGAACGATCGCGAGGTCTATCTCGCGATGGCCGATGTCTACCAGAAGGGCCGCAATTTCAGCGAGATGGGGAAAGTGCTGGATGCCGCGGACAAACTATCGACCGCCAAGGAAGATAAAGCTGCCGTGCTGTTCCTGCGTGGGGCCATGTATGAGCGCGAGAAAAGCTATGACATGGCTGAGAAGACGTTTCGGCAGGTACTTGAGATGGATCCCACGAATGCTTCGGCGATGAACTATCTCGGCTACATGCTGGCCGATCAAAATATTCGCCTGTCCGAAGCTCAGGACCTTATCAAAAAAGCGGTCAGTCTGGACCCGAATAACTATGCATTTCTGGACAGCCTGGGTTGGGTTTACTTTCGCGAGAACAAGCTGGAGGACGCGGAGCAGGAGCTTACACGCTCGGTTCAGTTAATGTCGAAAGACCCAACCATCCATGATCACTTGGGCGATATCTATTTCAAAGAGGGCAAGATCAAGGAAGCGATCGCGCAGTGGCAGTCGTCCCTGAACGAGTGGCATTCCAGCGCGCCGGCCGATATCGAGCCCGATGAAGTAGCAAAGGTGCAGAAAAAGCTGGACAGCGCGCGCGTGCGCTTGGCCCAGGAACAGGCTCCAGGGAGAGCGAATTAGGGCGCGCGGCTTATTTCTTTTTCAACCGGCCAGCGCGAAAGTAATGAAGAGCGCCACCGCGGTGGTCAGACACAAGCCGGTCAAAAAAGCCCCGTCGGCCACATCACCTAAGATAGCGCGATGCTTCTGCGTCCTGGACCGGAGAGCCATATACGCGAAGAGTGTTGCGAACAGAAACGCGATCACCGCGAAAACCAGAAAGTTATCGGCCAGCGTGGTGATGCGCTGCAGACTGGTATAGATCTTAATGAGCCCGATCACCGTCAGGCACAGCGCCAACAAGGTGGGCGAGTTCCCAAAAATGTGCTGCGCTACGTCCCGGTCGCGTAACTGCTGCTGGTGCTCTGCGTTTTCGTTCATGTCGCTCCTTCCGGCGGTATGTCCGCGGTCGGATTTCAGTATCTCGCGTCGTGTTGCTGCCGCGTTGTGAATCGTTCAGATCTTTAGCAAGGTCCGCAAACGCCTGGTCTGGATGCGGCTGACCGGAATTTCGGTCTGCTTCTTGTCATCCATCTTCAATTGGAAGCTGGACTTGAACCAGGGAATTACTTCACGGATCTTGTTGATGTTGACTAAAAAGGAGCGGTGCACGCGCCAGAAGACATTCGGATCCAGGTTCGATTGCAGCTCTTCGATGGTCCGGTAGTTCGATTGCCCTTCGAAGTGCGACGTGACCACGGTAATGGTGCCATCGTCGATAGTCGCGTAAATCAGGTCTTGCGCATCGACAATCAGATTGCGGTTGTTTGCCCTGACCAGCAGCTTTGTCCGCTGCGTGGGTGGCTTGGGCGCGTCCGCGGGCCTGTCGTTTGGCTGCTTTCCATCCAGCGCGCGTTTCGCCCGGTCGACAGACTCCGCCAGCCGTTCTCGCTGAACCGGCTTTAACAGGTAATCGAGCGCCCGCAGCCGGAACGCCTCTACCGCATATTGGTCAAAGGCCGTAGTTAGCACGAAGTGCGGAATGGGGCCGCCCTTTTCCCGAACTTTTGCGATCACACCCAGACCATCCAGACCGGGCATTTGGACGTCGAGAAAGACCAGTTCCGGTTCCAGCTCTTCGATCAGCCGAACCGCTTCCGGACCATTGGACGCCTGCTGCAGAACCTCAATTTCCGGGAAATCCTTGAGCAGAAAAGAGAGCTCTTCGCGGGCGAGTTCCTCATCATCCACGACGAGCGTCGAGATACTGCTCTCCGCAGTCTGCGGCATTCGAATGTTAGTATAACGTAGGCTTGCAGGGCCGACGGGAACCCGTATTTTCCCCTCGTGTGCTCCGGCTACCAGCTCACCACGATAGGCGATCCCGCTTGTCCGAACCTCGCAAGGTCACGATAGCGCCCGCGGATGGCCGTTTGGGGGTTCTCATTCCCGGCATGGGCGCAGTCACCTCCACTTTCATCGCCGGCGTCGAGCCGGTGAAGCGAGGGCTCGGCGAACCGATCGGCTCCCTCACTCAACTGAGTACCATCCGATTGGGAAAGCGGACGGAAGGCCGCACGCCCGTATCAAGGATTTCATTCCGCTGACCCCGCTCGAGCGCCTCTCCTTCGGAGGCTGGGATATCTACGAGGACAATGCCTATGAAGCGGCAGTCCGGGCCAAGGTTCTGGATTCGCCACTCCTGGACCAGTTGAAAGAGCCGCTTTCGCAGCTTTACAAAGATCTCTATCATGCCGTGCGGATCAACTACTATCCGCCCCGGGGTGATGCAAAAGAGGTTTGGGACAATATTGATATTTTCGGGTGGCTCGGCTATCCGATGCAGATCAAGATCAATTTCTTATCCCGGGATTCGATCCTCACCGCTCCGCTGGTTCTCGATCTAGTCCTTTTCCTTGATCTGGCGCAGCGCGCCGGTATGAAAGGGTCCAGGAATGGAAGTTGAAGAACACGCTTCGCTGGATGCAGGGTGAAGACCTCATTACACATCTTGGCCTTGAATACTACGACTAAGCCGCGGTTTTCTTCGTCTAACAGATAGGTGTTCATGCGTCCGTCGGCTCCTGTCTACCGAAAGCGCTCGCGGAAAAGAGATTCTCATGAAATCGAGAATTCCCCGAAAAGGATTCTCGTCATTGGCGGTACGCAATTTATCGGCAAGCTGCTGGTTCAAGAACTGGTTCGGCAACATCATGAAGTGCATATTCTGCACCGCAAACCGCGTCACGCATTCGGCAAAAGGGTTCACAACCTGGTTGCGGACCGGAACGATGCCGCCAGCGTCCGGAAAGCTGTGGGCGCCACTCGTTTCGATGTCGTATACGACAATGTCTACGATTGGGAGCACGGCACCACTGGCGAACAGGTAGAAGCAACCGCTCAGATGTTCGACGGGAAGGTTGCGCGCTATATCTTCATGTCCAGCGTTGCCGCTTACGGGGACGGTCTGAACCATCACGAGGGAGACGCGCTGGCGCCCGATGACCACCCCAATGCCTACTCCCGGAACAAGGCGATGAGCGAACGGGCCCTGTTTCGCATGCATCAGCGCACGGGTTTCCCCATCGTGACTCTTCGGCCGCCATTTGTTTACGGGCCGGGCAGCCCCTATTACCGCGAAGCCTTCTTCTGGGACCGCTTGCGCGCGGGCCGGCCCATCATCCTGCCCAGCGAAGGACACCGGCTAATGCAGTTCATCTACGTGAGGGACCTGGTGGAACTCGCCATCCGCGTGATGGAGATGCGCAATGCCGTCGGGCATGCCTTCAACGCGGCCAACCCGCGCGCCATCACCCAGCATGAACTCCTGCTGGATCTGGCGCGAGCTGCCGGCACGAAAGAGCCGGAGCTGATTCCGATTCCGCGCGAATGGATTCTCCGCGCCGGCGGGCAGGCCATAGGAGACAAGCTTTATTTCGGGTATTACTACGATCTTCCAGCCATCACCGAGATCATTACCAAGGCGCAGCGCATGCTTGCATTCAAGCCGACCGACTTCGCTGTTGGGCTAAAGACCACGTATCGCTCCTATCTGCAAAAGCGCACGTATCCTAAGCCGGATTTTACATTCGAAGATGAGCTAATCCACCGATTTTCGGCGCTGGCGAATACTATTCGGACGGCGTAAGTGGTGTGAAAATCGAAAGCCGCTCCTTGGCAGTCGCGGTTCATTGCGCTGGCGAACTTACGTAGTTCGAGGCGATGTAATCGATAAGAGTGTTGATCTCCGAGTCATCCAGCCGCTTGGCGAACGCGGGCATTAGCGCTCCTCCGAATTTGATTCTGACGACGACATATTGCCTGTTTGGCTTTCCGTGGCTGATCGGCATTTTTGCATTTTTGAAGAGATGATTCAGGCTGGGTCCGAATTTTCTGGAGTGCATTTTGTCTTTATCGATGTCATGGCAAACCGCGCAGTTTTCCCGAAAAAGATCGCGTCCGATGACCAGGGGGGAGGTTTCCCAGGGCGGAGTTTTGATATCCGCGGCTGAAAGGCTGACGGCCAGCCCCAGCGCGAGGATCCACTTCCAATTCATAACAACTCGCCCATTCTCCTGACCTCGCTTGCGCCAGCGCGGTCGAGACAACGGATTACATCATCCACCTGATCGCCCCGGCAGTGAACGCGGAGACTAATGATTCCCGGGGCAACTACCGGTACCGGTATCTGGCGATTTCTCCGGAATAGCCCGCTCTCCCACAGGAAGCAGCCAAGCGTTGTTACAATGCCGCCTAGCATGGTTAGTTCATAGAAAATCACGCCGGTTGCCCAGAATGAGAATATTGGCATTCCTCCTGTGGTTAGCGGGTAGCTGTACTGAGTGAAATAGACGAAGCCGATTGTAAGTAAGCACAACGTAACTGCGCCTGTCACAACGGTGAGCGACATATGCGAGGGCCGATCTAAAACTCCGCGTGGAAGCTCGACAGGCTCATCCGAAAATACATCGAGATCGTTGCCGCCAAATCCCCCTGCCCGCAGTTCCCGGAGGGCTTGAACCGCGGAAACTCTATCGTGGAAATCGCCCTTAAGATACACGCTTCTAATCCTCTTGGGCCGGATGCGGCTCGAATTCCCAAACCGAAACGATTGGAAACAGTTTCGAGAAGACCAGATATAAAAGTCCCATCGCGGTAAAGGTCGCGACCGTGATGGAGATTTCAACCCAAGTCGGCGAGTAGCGTCCGTAGGCGGCAGCCAGCCGAGGTACGGCTAAAGTGGGGACAATAATGATGTAGCGCTCGAGCCACATGCCGATCAGCACCGTTACGGAGGCAATTGTTGCGGTGCGAATGGAGCGCAAGCGTTTAATGCCGAGCAAAACGAACGGCACAACGAAATTGCAGAACACCATGGCCCAGAAGTAGGGAGCGAAAGTACCCCGGCTGCGAGCACCGAACACATTCATCTCCTTAGGCTCGTTGCCATACCAGACCGTCAGATTCTCTGCCACGCTGAAGTAAAGCCACAATAGGCTCATGAGGAGCAGCAGCTTCGCCAGATTATCGAAGTGATGCGGCGTGAGGTATTTTTCGAAATGCATGGTCTTCCGGATGATCGCCATCACCAGCAGCAAGGCTGCGATGCCACTGAAAATCGCACCAACCACAAAATAGGGTCCGAAGATGGTGCTGTGCCACATGGGCGCGACGGCCATTGAGAAATCCCAGGCAACGACGGTGTGCACCGAGACGGCTACGGCGAGAATCATTGCGGCCATCAGTTTCATAGCGCGTTCCAAAGCGTGCCACTCGCGGTCGCTGCCGGTCCAGCCGAGCGAAAGTGCGCGATACAGCCTGCGACGCCAGCCTGTGGCGTGTTCGGCCAGTTGCGCCACATCGGGAATAAGCGGCAGAAAGAGATAAATGGTGCTGCCCGTCAGGTAGGTGGATATGGCGGTCAAATCCCAAAGAAGAGGCGAGCGGAAGTTCGGCCAGAGAAGCCTGGAATTGGGATACGGAATCAACCAATAAAAGATCCAGGCGCGGCCCAGGTGGATGATGGGGAACATGCCGCCGATCATGAGCGCGAACACGGTGATAGCCTCAGCGGCGCGCGTAACCGGCTTGCGCCACTGGGCCTCGGTCAGGCGCAGGATCGCTGAAATTAGCGTTCCTGCGTGTGAGATGCCGATCCAGAAAACGAAGTTAACGATGTAGAAGCCCCAAAAGACGGGCCGCCGGATTCCTGCTACGCCGATCCCCCGGTGCAGCTGGTATCCCCAGCAGAACAGGCCCCAGAGGGTTACCGCAAGCAGGGAAAAAAGCACCAGCATATAGCGCGGGCTAGCGCCTGATAGAGGCCGCCACAGGTCGTGGCGTACTTGGGAATACGGAATGATTTCCGGAGCAGCCGCCACGCTATTCCGCCTTCTGCAAGTAGAAAACCTTTGGCTTGGTTCCCAAATCTTCCAGCAATCGGGTCGCGCGGCCGCTTTCCGCCAGCCGCGAAACCTTACTCTCGCGGTCGTTCAAATCGCCGAACACCATCGCTTCCGCGGGACAGGACTGAACACACGCCGGCTGCACCTCGCCATCCGCCAGCGGACGTTTCTCGCCCTCGGCTTCTCTTTCGACCCGCTGGATTCGCTGGATGCAAAATGTGCATTTCTCCATCACGCCCGACATGCGGATGGAGACATCCGGGTTGTGCTGTAGCTGCAGAGGCGCGGGCCAGGCAGGATCAAACCAGTTGAAGAAACGCACAGAATAGGGGCAGTTGTTCGCGCAATAGCGAGTTCCTACGCACCGGTTATAAACCTGAACGTTGAGGCCCTCCGGATTTTTATAGGTGGCGTACACCGGACAGACCGGCTCACAGGGTGCTTCGTCGCATTGCTGGCACAGCACCGGCATGTACTTCACGCGGATGTCTGGAAACTCTCCTTCGTAGTAGCGATCCACCCGAATCCAGTGGACCGCGCGTCCTTTCGCGGCGGATTCGGGATCGGAGAGCGGCAGATTATTTTCCGCGTGGCAGGCAGCCACGCAAGCCTGGCAGCCAGTGCAGCGGTCTAAGTCGATGGCCATTCCCCAGCGATGTTCCGCTTTTGCTTGTTCGTTCACCTGTACCCCCAAGGTCCTTGCTCGCGGTCTTGCGGAGAGAATTGAATCAGCTCCCGCGGCTTTGTTTCCAGTCGAGCGAGGCGAACGCGCGTCGCGCCGAACGCCAGCGTTCCTGTCGAATTCTCCCAAACCGGTGCAAGAATCGAAAGCGGATTGGAGCCTCTGCCGGAGGCATATCGGCCGTAGGACGCGTGGCCTTCGCCGATGGCCATGCTGATAACGCCGGGGAGCGCGGCGGGATGCACATACGCGGCGGCTTCCAAACTTCCAGCGGGTGACTCGACGCGAACCCAGTCACCGGTGACCACGTTCAGCCTTGCTGCCGTGTGTGGATCGATTTCCAGAGGAAGATCCCACATGGCACTCGAGGCCGGATCCGGCAATTCCTGCATCCACGGCAAATTGGCGCCCCTTCCGTCGTGATATTGGAGTGACAGGTACGGTTGAAACAGCAGTGGAAACTGTTGCAAATCCCCGGAAAATTCGGCATCGCTCCATTCCAGTTTTTCGGCGGCCGGCTTCACGACTACGGCATTACTGCTGTTATCACGCCACAGACCGCCTTGGCGCACAACGTCGTTCCAGGTCTGATCGGGCGGCAGCAGCGGCTCGATATAGCTCTTCGGCGTCGCGGGCTCAAATGCCAGGTTGATTTTATGCGCAAGGTCGCCCAAAGTTTGCTCAATGGGCCGGGTGTCATACAACGGCCGGATAAAAGGCAGTGCCACTGTTATCGCCGGACGCGGCGAAACCACCGGCACGATTGCCGACGCCGATTCGAGGATGTGGTGATCTGGAAGAATCCAGTCCGCGTAAGCAGCGGAGTCATCGATAAATCCGCCAAAACTCACGATCGTTTCAAGACCTGAGAGCGCGCGTGATACGCCGGCTGCCAAGGGCAGGCTGTAAACCGGATTCTGGCGGTCGAGCAAGAGCACTTGGGAATTCTTAATTGACTCGATCGGATTCCCATTGTGTGGGACATCGGAGACCTCAGGGTTAGGAGGCAAAACCCCGCCTGGCCGCCCGACGTTCCCCAGCAGCGCATTGAGATGATGCGCCGCCTTTAGGGCCTGCAGCGAGTTGGTATGTATGACCGACGCTCCAGCGACGACGAGCGGCGCTTCCGATTCGCCCAACTCGCGGGCGATACGGCGCAGGTGCTTCTCATCTATACCGGAGGTGCGAATTAGCGCACCCAGATCTGCTGCCTGGATGGAATCGAGCACCGTGGCGGGCAGTTGTTCCGGATTCCGCGCGAGTTTGGCATCGAGCAGCAACCGTGCAAGCGCAACTATAAAATGAGGCTCAGAGCCAGGGCGCAGCGGAAGCCACTCATCGGCGCTGGAAGCAGTGAGGGACATTCTGGATTCGGCCTGAACGAGCCTGCCTCGCACGCCCGGGCGGCCCTGACGAAAATGTCCAAATTGCCGGGCGTAGTAGACCGGCGAAGCCCAGCCGCCCAGAAAATCCGCACCAACGCCCACAGCATAACGGGCCTGACCCAGATCGTAGACCGGGACGCCTTTCCAACCGAAGACCGCTTGGGCTGCGTTTCTTTCGATGGCGAGACTGGCAGGCGAGCAGGTTATTCGAGGCGGCGCACCCAAAGACGCGAGAAATCGCTGGATGGTTAGCGCGCGCGCGCCGGACTGTGGACCGGTCAGGAACAGGATTTTACCCGGATTGCTCGATTTGGCTTTGCTGAGAGTCTGGGCAACTGCGGCGAGAGCTTCGTCCCACGAAACGGCTGTGAATTCGGCTTTCCCGCGAGCGCCCGTTCGCCGCAGCGGTCCTGGTACGCGGTCGGGATTGTAAAGAGACTGAACCGCGGCTTGCCCGCGCGCGCACAGCCGCCCGCCGCTCACCGGGTCCAGAGGATTGCCTTCAATCTTTTTTATGGAGGCGATTCGCTCGCGAAATTTTTCCCCATTTCGCTCAAGTATCCGCTCCCCTTCCATGACCCGCACGATGGTGCCGCAGGCGCCGGGACACTCGCCGCAAACTGCCGGATGCCACTGCTCATAGCCGGGCACAATCTCCCGATCGGAGACGAGCATCGGGATGAGAGTGTCGCTCTTGTTTCCGCAGGAGGTGGCGGCAAGACCGGCTGAGACGGTCGACAGAATTTTGAAGAAGTCGCGGCGTTCCATAAAAGCAGCTAAAGATCTATGCCTGGCATCAGTAGTGGCACGTGGCGCAGTCCTGGGGTGCATTTTTCTGACGGTGGCAAGTGACGCAGGTACCCATCGTAAAGTTGACGGCGCGCGGAGCCACGCTTGCCTTGGTCAAGTCTCCGTGGCAAGTTGCGCAGGCAATGTTCGCCTGGTAATGCGGCGCGTGGCGGAATTTGACGTGCGCGTCGCGAGAAAAACCGTACACGCGCTGCCACGGAATTTCCTGCTTTTTGTCCGCGTATTCGATAACCTTCTTTACCTCCGGTTTCTGTCTTGCCAGCTTTGCATGACACAGCATGCATTTTGTAACGGACGGGAGTCCGGCATCGGCGCGAATATCGGCGCCGGTATGGCAGTCGATGCAGGCCAACCCCAATTTCATGTGAGTATTGTGCGGGAACTCGACCGGCTGCGCCGCGAACGCTGCGGCCGCCGTGCAAAGCACAAACGAGCACAGCTTCCGTTTCTGATTCGCCATTCAGACCACGCCAAGCATAAGGGATAGCTTATCTCAAGCGGTAATTGCTGAAACCGAGCCGCGAAGCGTAAGCACAATCTCGTTTACTTACGAGCCTTGCCTGAGCACAATCCGGGGTCGCTTACGCTTCCGGCTCAGGCTTAGCGTTTTGCACGATTTCAGCGTTATGCTGTTACGAGCTCTCGCTTGCCTTCAGCGGTTTCCTGGGTGGCGCTTGTCTTTACAAAGCTGCGCAGAACTTCGGCTACGCTCCACGCCTGTGCGCAGCAGCCTCGCGGAGTGTATGGAGGTTCTGCATCGAAAATCTCACTGATTTGGCCCACACACGCCTCGCACATCTGTGCTTTGAATCCTTCCAGAAATCCGCGTGCAGTCGTGAAATCCTCGGGATGTACTTTCAGCCATGCATCGATAAACGGTCCAATCAGCCACGCCCAAACGGTGCCTTGATGGTACGCCGCATCGCGGGCCCGAAGATCGCCGTCATATCTCGCCTTGAAGTCACGTTCGCCGGGGGCAAGCGATCGTAAACCTACCGGGGTCAGCAGTTTTTCCTTCACCACCTTCAGCACGGGTTTCCAGTGCGCCTTATCGAGAATAGGATGGTCCAGGGAAATGGCAAAGATCTGATTCGGGCGAATAGAGGCGTCCGGTCCGCCATTCTCTCCGTCTATCACGTCGTACAGGTAGCCCCCTTTCGCATACCAAAAGCGTTCGTTGAATGATTTCTTCGCCGTGGCAGCATGCGCTGCGATACCTTTTGCTTCGTCATCCCGCTGCGCGCGCCGCAACCAACCCTCCAGCAACCGCAGAGCGTTGTACCATAGCGCGTTAATCTCCACCGCTTTGCCGCGGCGCGGCGTTACCACCCAGTCATCCACCTTGGCATCCATCCAGGTAAGCTGATAACCGGGCGCCCCCTGCGAGAGTAAACCGTCCGCGGGGTCCACGTGAATATTGAAACGTGTGCCGCGCAAATGATTGGCCACGATATCCAGCAGCTTCGGACACAACTGGTCTAGCAGATGGCTGTCCTTCGTGTACTCCGTATACCGGCTCAGCGCATGAAAAAACCACAAGGTCGCGTCGGCTGTGTGGTAAAGCCCGTTCTTCTTGCCTTCAGGGAACATATTCGGGATCAGCCCGTCGCGAATGTAATGCGCGAAGGTTCGCAGTATGTAACTCGCTTCCACCTGTCGTCCCGTTGTGAGGGTCAGCCCCTCCAAGCTGATCATGGTGTCGCGCCCCCAATCGGTAAACCAGTGATAGCCTGCAATGACGCTGCGAATCTCATCGCCTGCGGCGCGCGCACGAGCCGTATCCTCTCGCCTTCCCACAGGAGTGAAGACAAACTGATCAGCGGCCCACACCAGCTCACGGCACTCCTCTTCACAAGCTGCCGGATGCGCATCGGTCAGCAATCGCCGCTTCCGCTCGTGCTCGGCGTCGCAGGCCTGCCGGGGGTCCAGCGCCGACATGATGTCCCAATCCTCGGTCGATGCCACCAGTGTCGCGTCATGACCCGCGCTTAATTCAACCGTGAGATATCCAGGACTCCACAGATCACCTCGCCAGATGTACCCGCGCCTACGCTCAACTTCGTAAGTAACGTTGCGAATTTTTTGGGCATCGATGGCCACCGCGCCCTCTTTCCCGAGAAGCCTCAATCGCAGCGGCGGTATATCAGCCGATAGCTTCACCTCATAGTGGTGATCCTGCACGGTGAATGTATAAAGTCCAAGTTTTGTATTCACCGGCGCTTCGTGTGGGCGCATGTTTACGGCCGGACGCAACTGAAGTTTGACGACTTCTTTGCCATCCACCATGCGGTAATCGAGATACGCCGTGTTTTGACGGTGAGGCAGAATGACGCGCTTCTCAATGGTGACCCCTTCAATTTCGTAGGTCCAGATTGGAAGACCAGCATCCAGGCAGAAATTCGTCAGGTGCTGCGAACCGCCGCGGTAATCCCCGTTCTCGGTAATCAGACCGTTCAACTGGAATCGTCTGCCGTCCCGCAGTATTACTTCCTCAAGAATGTCGTTCAGGATCATTGTACGGCCGAGCGGAGCTTGTAATGCGGAAATCAAATAGCCATGAAATACACGGGTAAGTGTCCCTCCGATTGCCCCGGACGCGTATCCGCCCAGCCCGTTTGTCACCAGCCACTCCGTTTCGTTAAGAGTCTGCAAATCTTGATTGGAAAGTGGAGTACTCGGATTATGCGTGTATATGTTGTTCATTTCGCATTTTCAACTGGGTGCAAGACAACGGCCGCCCGCCCCGGGATTTTCCAGTTCTCTTTGCTATCCAGGGGCGCTGTTCCGCACCCACCGTATCGCGGGTCCTCGCTCGACCACAACGTCTTCCATTCCGTGGATGCCGGCGGGCCAAGCAAAGGCTCCGGCGCGGGATTGAAATCGAGGTCTATTCCCAGATTCACAACCAGTAGCCGGTCGCTCCGATGGCCGGGCGAAAAAAATCGCATCACAAAGGCCGATGCGGAAAGTACTGCGCCGTCGAGCCCATGTTCGCCCTGGCGCGAGATAACCGGATCTTCGCGGCGCAATCTCAGCAGGTCCCGATGCAGCAAATAGATCTCGTGATGTTTTTCTACCTCCGAGAAGTCCAGCCGTGATCGGTGGAACGTTTCCGGGTCGCCGGGATCAGCGAAGCAGGGTTGCATTTCCGGCAGCTTAAGTGATCGCCATTGTTCCAGAAACTCGATTCGACCCTCCTGAACTTTTTTTGCCAACTCCGGTTTAAGATCCGCAAAAAACAGGAACGGGCTTGAGGCCCCGAATTCTTCACCTTGAAACAACATAGGTGTTCCCGGCCCCAGCAAAGTGAGCGCCGTGATGGCTTTAAACAGTCCCGGAGCACTCAACTCGTGAGCACGCTGGCCTCGCGCCGAATTTGCCACCTGATCGTGGTTTTGGATGAAGGTGATCATGGCCCAGCGCGGCAGCCCAAACGTGGACGTTCCGCGCCGTTTCTGCTGCCATTTGTACCATTGCCCCTGGTACAGATATCCATACTTCATCGCCGAAAGGAACTCCTGCGGGGTGCCGCGGTAATCGGTGTAATATGCATCCGCCGTTCCGGTGAGCGCCACCATCGCCGTATGATGATAGTCGTCATTCCACAGGCCATCCAATCCGCATCCGCCTTCTTCCACGGACTTGATCAGCTCCGTTTTTTGCGGCTCGTTTTCTCCTATCAGGATGATTGATCGTGGTCGGGCGGCGTGCCGCGCGGCCTCTCCAATCTCATGGATGATATTTGGTTTACGGGTGTCGTGGATATCTTGCGTCGCGTCCATGCGCAAGCCGTCCAGGTGAAATTCCCGGATCCAGTAGGCTGCATTCTCTATGAAGTACTCCCGCACCGGCCCGCACTCTTCTCCGTCGAAGTTGATGGCCGGACCCCAATCGGTTTTGTGCTTCTTGCTGAAGTAGAAAGGCGAAAAATGAGGGAGGTAATTTCCATCCGGCCCCAAGTGGTTATACACCACATCCAAAACTACTCCGAGGCCGAGCGAATGGGCGCGGTTCACGAACGACCGCATATCGTCCGGACGTCCGTAAATCGAGGCCGGTGCATATGGCTGCACGCCGTCGTAGCTCCAACCAAATCTCCCTGGAAAATCGGCTACAGGCATCAATTCGATGATCGTAATCCCCAGGTCGCGCAGGTAGGGCAGTTTTGCTTCGGCCGAGCGCCAGGAACCGCCTTCGGTAAACGTGCCCAGATGAAGCTCATAGATCACCTGTCCCGGCAACTGTACACCTTTCCAGTGGCCATCTGCCCACGTGAACGCATTAGGATCGACAACTTCCGAATAGCCGTGCGGGCCAGCCGGTTGAAAGCGAGAGGCAGGGTCCGGAACCGGTTCCTCGCCGTCCAGCCCGTACTTGTACTTGGCTCCGCTTACTACGCCCGATGCGAATCCTGAGAAGTACCCCTGCTGCTCACGTTCCAATGAGATCGACTTCCGGCCGTCTTCAAATGTGACAGTCACGATGCGCCGTTGGGGGGCCCATACTCGAAAGTGCGTTTCGCCGGTCTGGCTCCTGAATTCCGCTCCGACCGGCATTTGTCTTAAGGGCGACGGGCGCGCTTCGATCATAGAACTTCAATTTGCCGCGTCTCAGGCCGCCAACTGCCTCGAACCCTTAAATCCATAGAAAGCGATATACAGATAGCAGAGAGCAGGCAGAATGAAGGCGTGGTGAATACCGATTCGGTCGGCCAGCGCGCCCTCGGCAACTGGAATAATTGCACCACCTACAATGGCTGCTATTAAGAGACCGGATCCCTCACCGGTCAATGCCCCGAGTCCAGCGATTCCCAGAGTGAAGATGCTGGGAAACATGACCGAGTTAAACAGCCCCACCAAAATAATGGTCCACATCGCGACATACCCGAAGCTCAACATCGACGCGACCACCAGGCCGCACGCCACGACCGCCACGAATCCGAGCACTTTACCGGCACGCAGCTTCTGCAGCACGGCCGAACCAATGAACCGGCCGAGCATGGCGAATCCCCAGTAGAACGATACGTAAGCGGCTGCGGTCTTTTCAGACATGGCGCCAATATTGGGCTGGCTGAAGTAGTTGACCAGAAAACTGCCGATGGACACCTCCGCGCCGACGTAGAGAAAAATGCCCAAAGCGCCCAGAAGCAGAGGCCGCTGCTTTCGGAACTTAATCATAGTCATTCCAATTACGCCAATGACCGAGACTGTGAGGACCGTGTTGAGAAGCTTTGAGCGCTTCGCAGCTACTGCCGGCAAGGTGGGATCTTCAGAAGCCGTAATGACGGGCAACTTGAAGAGTCCGATGACAACCGCCAGCACAATAAGAGCGATGGCGATCAGCAGGTACGGAAATTTCACGCTTGCGGCTTCGTGCAGCCGGTAGGCCTGTAGAGCAGGAGGCGAAAGCTGGCGAACCCGCGCTATGGCCAGCGGGGCGGCGCTAAGAATGAGAAGGCTGCCGAAGTAGGGCGCCACAGTCGTGCCCAGGGAGTTGAACGCCTGGGTCAAGTTCAACCGGCTGGATGCGGTTTCCGGCGGTCCCAGCACAGATACGTAGGGATTCGCAGAAACCTGCAGCGCGGTAATTCCGGCAGCCAGCACGATCAACGCTGCCAGAAAGAACGGAAACGCCGGAATGTTCGCCGCGGGCAGGAATAATAGCGCGCCAATTGCCATGGTCAGCAGGCCGCCCACCATGGTTCGTTTGTATCCAATCCACTCAACTAGCATTCCCGAAGGCACGGCGAAGACAAAGTATCCGGAAAAGAAGACGAATTGAACCAGCATTACCTGTGCGTAGTTCAGGTCGAAAATCGCCTTCAGGTGGGGAATCAGAATGTCATTCAGGCAGGTAATGAAACCCCAGATAAAGAAGAGCGTGGTTACCATGGCCATGGCGGCCCCATTGCTGCTGCTCGCGCCGCTAGACGTGGCGGTGGTGACCTTCGTGCCGCTTACGTTCGTGATCGCCATGTGACCGTGTGGGCCTTCCCGCCCCACTCCAACTCTATAAGGTCTCTACTTCGGATTTTCGGGCGGAGGCGTCACTTCCGCCAAACCGGCCTGCTTCAGGCGGACATTGAGCGCGGGCAGATCCTGTTTCTTCAGCGCCTCCCAGCGCGCCAGCAACCTGGCCAATGCCTCGCGCCGATTTGCGACTGCTTCCGAGGCTTGCGTGGTCGGTGCGACGTCGGCTTCCTGCAGTCCCTGCAAGAGCGCAGTTAACTGTCCATTCACGCGGTTCAGGGTATCGGGGCCCGACCGCGCCCCGCGACCGCCCCCGAATCGGCCGACTGTATTGCCTTCCAGCGCTGCCGCCTTGTCATCAAAAGCAGTGATGGCCGCTGCCGCACTGCCTTGCGCATGCGATTTCGACTCTGCTAGTTGAGCCCGCAACGCGCGAAGCTGGTCTGCTGCCAGCGTGCTCGCCTTCAAATCCTGATAAATTTGCATCGATAACTTGAACTGCTCCAGCAATCCCGTGACAGGCGTTTTCACGCGTGGATCCATCTGAACGATCAGCGGCTGTGTGTAACTGTTGCCATCCGCCGTCAGCTTTACCGTGTATGCGCCCGGCATAACCCAGGGTGAGCTCGGAGCCGGCGCGGTGTCATGGAAAACCGCCTGCATGGGGTACTCCTCCGGCCCTTTTTCGGGAAGCGGCGTGAAGTGCATGTCCCATAGGAAACGATGCAGGCCTGGTTCGCTCGACAGAATCTGCGGCGGTCGAAGCCAATACGCCGGTATCGCCAGCATTGGATTGACTGGTTCCGGCGTATCCGTGCTGGAATATCGCCTGACCGTTTTACCCGTGCTGTCGAGGATCTCTAAGATCACAGCCCCGGACGATGCAGAACCGAGATAGTAATTGATAATCGCTCCATCGGGCGGGTTCTTCCCGGCGGGCTCGTCCGGCGGAATCGGTGTATCGGTGTTCGTATCCCAGCGTACTCGCAGAGCGGTTTCGGGCTTGAATAAATAGGCTGCGGAGTCCGTAACCGCCGCGCTCAACTGCCGCAAGGGGGTGACGTCATCCAAAATCCAAAATCCTCGTCCGTGCGTGCCGGCGATCAGGTCATCGCCTTTCACAATCAAGTCGCGAATGGATGTTGCGGGCATGTTGATGCGCAGTGATTGCCAGTGCTCGCCATCGTCGAACGATATATACACTTCCCGCTCGCTACCGGCATAAAGCAGTCCCTTTCGCTTCGGATCCTCGCGAACGACGTTGAGAGCGGCCCCGTCCGGAATGCCGTTCACGATCTCGCTCCAGGTCTTGCCGCTATCGTGCGTGCGGTAAATATGCGGACGAAGATCATCCAGTCGAAATGTGTTGATAGCTGCGTAGGCCGTATCTTTGTCGAAGTGCCCGGCGTCGATGATGGACACTTTCTCCCAAGCGGTTAATTGCGGCGGCGTAACGTCGGCCCAGTGTGCTCCGCCGTCGATTGTCAGGTGTATCAACCCGTCGTCGGTGCCCGCCCAAATGCGATTGCCATCGAGCGGCGAAGGCGCAAGCGCGTACACCACACCGCGTTGTTCCGGCTTTGCCGATTCAGACTCGCGATATTTCCCCACGCTGGCCGGAATCTGCCACGTTTTTCGCGTCAGGTCCGGGCTGATCTGCTGCCAGTTGTTTCCGCCGTCGCGCGTCTTCCAAACTGTATTTGCGCCGAAATACAGGACGTGCGGATCAACCGGCGAGAACGCCAGCGGCGCGGTCCGCAAGGCCCGGTAATCGCCCGACCGCAATGGCTTCGGACCTATGTTGGTGGTCTGCCCGGTTCGCCGGTTATAGCGGGTCACTTTGCCGCCATACACCAGGTCCGGATCCAGCGGATCGGGCACCGCATAGCCATACTCTTCGGCGCCTACCGGATGCCAATCACGAAAGTTGATCTCGCCGTCATTGCCGCGCGATTTCACGCACGCTGATCCGCTCTCCTGCTGCCCGCTGCACACGCGATACGGGAAAGCATTGTCGGTTGAAACGTGGTACATCTGCGCGGTCGGCTGGTTGAACCATGAGCTCCAGGTCTGGCCGCCATTCACCGTCACAATCGCGCCCTGATCGCTCACGATCAACATCACGCCGGGATTGTGCGGATTAATCCAGATGCTCTGATAATCATCGCCGCCCGGCGCGCCGCGAATGCCCGTCCACGTCTTTCCTCCATCGGTGGACTTCCAGGTAACCACGCTGGCGCTGTAGACGATATCCGGATTCTTCGGATCGACCGCCGGAACCGGCGCGTCTCCTCCGCCGATGCGCGCCGCCGGCCGAGGATCTTTGGTGATTTGGGTCCAACTCGCTCCCGCATCGTCGGAGCGATAAATTCCCAACTCGTGCTGGGTTGTAACGGCCGCATAAATCCGCTTCGGATCGCTTGGAGCGATGGCCAGATTCGCCTGCACTACTCCCTCGCTGGGCAATCCTTGTGTCAAGGGCTGCCAGGTCTTGCCACCGTCAGTCGATTTGAAGATTCCTCCCGACCTTCCACTCCATTGGGCGTTTTCCCAAGGCCCTTGCCGCGCTTCCCAGAGACAGCCGTAGACAATCTGCGGATTCGCCGGATCGATCTCTACATCGCTGCCGCCGGTGTTTTCGTCCTTATAGAGCACTTTTTCAAAGGTCTGGCCGCCGTCGGTCGAGCGGAAAATTCCGCGCTCTTCGTTCGGTCCATAGGGGTGCCCCAATACCGCCACGAAAAGCCGGTTCGGATCGCGTGGATCCACGGCAATCTTTGGAATCTGCTGGCCATCGCGGAGCCCGAGATGGATCCAGGTCTTGCCCGCATCCGTCGACTTGTAAATTCCATCGCCGGTCGAAAGATCGGGGCGCTGCAGGCCTTCGCCGCTCCCGACGTAAATGACATTCGGATCGGACGGGGCGACGGCAATGGCGCCGATGGATCCGGTTGGCTCATGATCGAAGATCGGATTCCACGTACGGCCGTAATCTGTTGTCTTCCACACGCCGCCATTCACTGCGCCGATGTAGAACACGTTTGGCTGGCTGGGAACTCCGGACAACGCGCGCGTCCGGCCACCGCGATACGGCCCGATTTCGCGCCAGCGCATTTCCGTGAACAGCTTCGAATCGAACGATTGCGCAAATGCAGATGCGGAAATCGTTAGTAGTACTGCCACGCTGATTGTCGCGGTTCGCCTTGGGCCTCTCAACGATTTCCCTCCTTGGAAAAGAGCAGTATACGCAAATCGGTTGTGTGAACAACCTAGGCGTGTACGCTGCGCACTTCCGCCGGAATGGCGGCGCCGCGCTGCCGGATATACAAAAGAATAGCGGCGCCGAGCACCAAGAGACCCAGCGCGATCCATTGGGTCAACGAGAATGGACCGACCAGCGCTTGTTCATGGACCCTGAAAAACTCAATGATGAACCGTGCGATCGAGTAGAGGACTAGATAGAGGCCGATAATCTCACCGGGGCGATGTCCGCGAACCGCGCGGCGATACAGCAGCGCGAAAATCAGCAGGTCCGCAGCCGATTCATAAAGCTGCACCGGATGAAGTGTTTTGTTCAGTGGCACCGGGGCGGCAAAATCGGACCGGAAGCGCACACCCCAGGGCAGGCTGCATTCTGTGCCCCAGCAGCATCCGGCCGCGAAGCAGCCCAGGCGGCCAATTGCCTGCCCCAGCACGATTCCGGGAGCAAACGCGTCCATCGTCCCGAAACCCGGCAAAGCCTGCCGTCTCATATAGAGCAGCGCTACCACGAACGCAGCGATAAAGCCGCCGTGAAAAACACCCGCGGCTTGTAGTGTCTGAAGCGTGAAGATCTGGCCCGGATCACGAATATAATCGCCGATGTCGAACAGAAACATGAACAGCTTTGCGCCAACAATCCCGGCGATAGCGCAATAGACCGCGAGATTTGTGATTTTATCGGGGTCAAGGCCGGCTCGCTTTGCCAGACGCAGCGTGACGCCAAGTCCCGCAAGAAATCCAAGCGCCACCAGCACGCCGTAGGTGGGGATGTAAAACGAACCGATGCTGATCAGTTTTGGGTACATGTACCTACTTATGTGCCAGGCCGGTCTGCTCCGGAACTTGTCCGCGATGTGGACGCAACAGGTCGATTAGCAGCAAAATAGCTCCTACTGTGATTGCGCTATCGGCCACGTTGAAAGCCGGAAAAGACCAACTGCCATGATAGACCTCGATGAAATCGGTCACGGTTCCGTGCGCGATCCGGTCGTAAAGATTACCCAAGGCGCCACCCAATACCAGAGATAGCGCGAGTCGGGCGGCTGTTCCTGTAAACGTACTTCTGCGTCCAAACAGCGCCGAAGCTACAAATATCAGCACCAATCCGGATACACCTATTAAGATGCCGCTGCGCAGCCACGGGTTGCCGTTAGCGAAAACTCCGAAGGCTGCTCCCGGATTCTCGGTATGAATGATTCGCAGCCATCCAGGAATTACGGAAATACTATCGAAAAAGCTCAACGAATGCTGAATGGAAACCTTCGAGATGCGATCCGCGGCAATGATGGCCAAAGCCGTAAGCAAAGGCGCTATTTGCGAAAGCAGGGTGCGGGGTCGGGACACCTATTGCAGAAACTCCGGAATTACGGAAGCACAAGCCGCGCACACGGTCGGGAACTCTGGATCGCTCCCGACATCTAAGGTGTACTTCCAGCATCGTTCGCATTTATCGCCTCGGGCTCGCTCCACCTGTATTTTCAGCTCGGCCAAACCGCTGCGTTGCACGCTTACCTGGGAGACGATGAACCAGGTAGGCAGATCGGCGGCGTGGGCTTCCAGTAGCGGGTAGAGATCCCCGTCGGCTTCCAGGAAAACAGCGGCTTCGAGAGAAGACCCAATCACCTTTTCCTCGCGTGCCGCGTCCAGGGTTTTAAGCACCTGGTGGCGAACCGGAAGCAGCGCCTCCCACCCGCTGGCCTGAGTCCTGACTTCAGCCGTGAATCCTTCGGTCAGTTCTTCAGGTTGCGGGAAGTAAGCAAGATGGACGCTCTCCGGCGCTTCTTCCCCGAAGTTTGTGTGATGCCAGACCTCTTCACAGGTGAACGAAAGAATGGGCGCAAGCAGGCGGACCAGTGCGAAATTCAATCTGTGCAGAGCGGTTTGGGCGCTGCGGCGGCCGAGCGAGTTCGGACTTGCCGTGTACAGCCGGTCCTTCGAAATATCGAAGTAAATTGCGCTGAGGTCTGTGATGACGAAGTCGTACACTGCGCGATAAACCTTGTGGAACTCGTATTGGTTGTACCAGGCGAGGCACTTCCGTACCAGCTCTTCAGCACGAAGCAGGATCCAGGCTTCGATGCTCGTCAGCTTGTGCCCCGGCACGCTGTCTCGAACGGGTTCGAAGTCACCCAAATTTGCAAGCATGTATCGGAACCCGCTGTTGCGGAGTTTGCGGTACGCCTCCGACAAACGCTCGAGGATTACGTCCGACATGCGCACGTCTTCCATGAAGTCGACGGAACCTGCCCAGAGCCGGAGTATATCGGCGCCATACCGCTTCAGGATCTGCTCGGGTCCGATGCTGCTAGCAGATTTCGACATGGCTTTACCGTCCGCATCGAGCGTCCAGCCACTTGTCGCGCATTCCCGGTAGGGTGATCCGCCTTTCAAGCCGACGCCCACTGTCAACGAACTCTGAAACCACCCGCGATACTGGTCGCCGCCCTCGATATACATGTCCGCGGGCCACGGCAGGCCGTTTTCCGCATTCAGGACGGCCAAATGGCTGGAGCCTGAATCGAACCACACGTCTAAAATGTCGGTCTCCTTGCGAAATGAAACAGCGCCGCACTTCGCGCATTTACAATCGGGGCCCATCAGTTCTTCGGCTGTCTTTTCATACCAGACATCGGCCGTATATTGCCGGAATTGTTCCACCACGTTTTCCAGCACTTGCTTTTCCGTGAATGGCTCGGCGCACGCTTCGCAATAGAAGACGATGATAGGAACGCCCCAGACGCGCTGGCGCGAAATGCACCAGTCCGGACGTCCGGCGACCATATTCGCCATACGTTCCTGGCCCGAAGCCGGATGCCATTTGACCGTTTGGATCGCTTCCAGCGCGCGGTTGCGAAGGTTCTGACGGTCCATGCCGATAAACCATTGTTCGGTGGCGCGAAAGATGACCGGATTGTGGCATCGCCAGCAATGCGGATAGCTGTGATCCAGGCGAGCCTGACCGGCCAGCGCACCGTGCTGCTGCAGAAGCTTGATGACGATCGGGTTTGCTTCCCAAACCGTCTTGCCGATGAGTTCATCGGGCAGGGTACCCACGGCGCCTTCCGCGCGAAACATGCGGCCGGCTGCATCCACCGGGCAGTACACCGGAATCCCGTAGCGCTGGCAGATTACAAAGTCGTCCTGGCCATGACCAGGAGCGGTGTGAACTGCTCCTGTGCCCTGCTCAAGAGTGACGTGGTCGCCCAGAAGACCGATGGAATCGCGCTCAATAAACGGATGCCGGAAAAGCGCTCGCTCCAGCTTCGTGCCGGGAAACCGCGCGATCACGGTCTGATCCCAGCCAAGCGCTTCCGCCACTTGCGGCAGCAATCCCTCGGCTACGATCGTGATGCCCTGCGGCGTGTCCACCGCGAGGTATTCGAATTTCGGGTTGAAGCTGATGGCGAGATTGGCCGGAATGGTCCAGGGCGTGGTGGTCCAGATCAGGCAGTACACATCTTTGCCAGCCAGCGCGGGACCGGTGAGCGCGGGGTCGATTGCAGCCGGATCTGAAGCGAGCTTAAAACGGACGTAAATGGAAGGGCTGGCGTGGTTCTCATACTCGACTTCGGCTTCGGCCAGCGCGGTGCGGTCCTTAATACACCAATGCACCGGCTTCAAACCCTTGTATACGTATCCGCCGTCAAGAAAGTCGACGAATGCCTGGGCAATGACCGCCTCATATTCGGGACTCATGGTGAGATACGGCCTGTCCCACCGGCCCAAAACTCCCAGCCGCTTAAATTCCGCGCGATGAGTCTCGACAAACTTCGCAGCGTAGGCGCGGCACTCAGCACGAATTTCCGCAATCGGCATCGATGCTTTGCGTTTGCCGAGCTGTTGATCCACCTTGAATTCGATGGGCAGGCCGTGGCAATCCCAGCCGGGGACGTATGGCGCATCGAAACCGGCCATCGTCTTCGACTTGACGATGAAGTCCTTCAGAATTTTATTGAACGCGGTGCCGAGATGGATATTTCCGTTGGCGTACGGCGGCCCATCGTGCAGAACGTACAATGGGCGTCCGGCGCGCGATTCGCGAATGCGCTGATACAGGTTCGTCGCTTGCCAATGATCGAGCGTCTTCGGCTCGGCCGCGGGCAGGTTCGCCTTCATCGGAAAATGCGTTTTGGGCAGGTTGACCGTTCGCTTCAGGTCAACGGAAGAGACATTCATAGACTCATTTCATCGTAGCGGAGGGGTGCGGTTCGCCTTGGTTGATAGGCACGCCGGCCTGCAAGATGCGCATCAACGACATGCCATTCACGATGGCCGGCGTTGCCGCAGTGGCGCTCTGCTAAAACGGTTCTGTAAATGCAGAAATTTTCCCGATCTGTGGCCGCGGCTCTCCTCACTTGCTGCGTTCTATCCGCGGCCAGTTGGTTAACCTTCGGTGGCGATCCGCAGCGCAGCGGCTGGGCCAAGGACGAGACCGCCATCACCAAGGACAGTGTCAAGAGCCTACAACTGGAATGGAAGCTCAAACTTGATAACCAGCCGAAAGAGCTGAATTCACTCACTGTGCCGGTGGTAATCAATCCGGTCTACACCAATCACGGATCGGAAACGTATGTGGTCGTGGGCGGTAGCTCGGATAACCTCTTCGTCGTGGATGCCGACACCGGCAAGCTTGTCTGGCAGAAGCATTTCACCAACGATGCGTTACCGCAAGCGGCCACGATCGAGCACGATTATTTCTGCCCAAGCGCGTTGAATGATACGCCGGTGATCGGGAACACTTCGGCGGGTCCAACGGTTTACGTCATCTCGATTGATGGAAAGCTGCATGCGCTGAACATCGTGAACGGAGAAGATCGTTTTCCACCGAAGCAGTTCGTCCCGGCGTACTCGAAGAACTGGAGTCTGAACCTTGCCGGCGATGTCCTCTACAGCAGTACTTCCCAAGGGTGTGGCAAGGCCAAGTCCGGCGTGTGGGCGATGGATCTGAAGAATCCCGACAAGCCCGTTAGCTTTTTCCAATCCGATGTATTCGGCGGAGGCATTTGGGGCCGCGGGGGAGTATCCATCGGTACGACTGGCACGGTGTATGCGGAAACTGGAGACGGTCTCTTTGATCCGGCAGCCGGGAAGTATGCCGACACGTTTCTGGCGCTTTCGCCGAAAGATCTGAAGCTGCTCGATTACTATACGCCGGCGAACGCGAATTATCTTACGCGGAAAGATCTCGATATGGGGAATAGCACTCCCGTGGTGTTCCTCTACAAAGGACGTGAGCTGCTTGTTGGTTCGGGAAAAGAAGGCACGCTTTTCCTGTTGGATGCTAAGTCTCTCGGCGGAGACACGCACCGCAAGCCGCTGTTTGATGCGCGCTACACGAATGAGCAGGCCGACATCGCAGGCCGCGGCTTCTGGGGCGCATACGCGAGTTGGGAAGATTCCAAAGGCACGCGCTGGGTGTACGCCCCCGCGTGGGGGTCTGTTCGCGAGGAAGCTTCCAAGTTCCCGATCACGAATGGCCCAATTCCCAACGGCAGCATCATGGCTTTCAAAGTGGAGGACAAAGATGGCCAGCCCGCCCTCATCCCAGCTTGGACCTCGCGCGACATGAGTGTGCCGGAGCCGCCTGTCGTGGCAAATGGCGTGGTGTTCTCAATCTCAAGCGGCGAATTCACGCGCCAGGTAAAAGAGAATGGGCAGCTATACACCGCTCAGGAGCGCATTGAGAAGAGTACCGGCAACGCGACGCTTTATGCCTTCGATGCCGCGACAGGAAAAGAACTGTTTTCAAGCGAAAAGATCATGCCGTCGTTTACGCACTTTGGCGGACTGGCAGTCAGCGACGGCCGCGTTTACGCGACAACTCACGATTCGACTCTCTACGCGTTTGGCGTCAAAGGCGAATAGAGCAGCGAATGCGGTCCAGACGATCCGTTCTGAAAAGCGCCTTAGCGGGAATGGCAGCCGGCGCGCTTCGAGCCGAGCCCGTTAGAGATGTTATCGACGTTGATCGTGAGCACCAGGTCATTGATAATTTCGGCGCATCGGATGCCTGGAGCATGCAGAAGCTGGGCACCTGGTCCTTAGAAAACCGCAGCAAAGTTGCCGACCTTCTGTTTTCGCAAACGGAGGGAATTGGCCTCTCATGCTGGCGATTCAATATCGGGGCTGGTGTAAACCCGCAGATCACGAATCCATGGCGAACCGCGGAGACGTTTGAAACCTCCGAAGGGCATTACGATTGGACACGTCAGGCTGGGGAGCGATGGTTCCTGGCCGCCGCAAGAGCCCGAGGCGTTCCGCAGTTTCTGGCCTTTGCGAACAGCCCTCCTGGACGGATGACTCGTAACGGGCTCACGTTCTGCAACAAAGGCGGCGACACTACTAATCTCAAGCCGGGTTACGAAGGACAGTACGCGCGTTACCTGGTCGACATTCTTGAGCATTTTCGCACCAACGCCGACGAGAGCCAGCGGATTGAGTTTGCGGATATAAGCCCGGTAAACGAGCCGCAATGGAACTGGGCGGGTCATTCGCAAGAGGGGAATCGGGCCGGCAATGACGACATCAAACGAATTCTGCAAAGTTTACACGCCGAGCTTGAACAGCGGAACTGCCCCACCCGAATCGCCGCGCTCGAGAGCGGCTCATTGCCGGACATGTGGCAACTGGACGCAAAATCTACAGCCACCTGGAAAGCTTTCTACGGCAATTACATCGACGCGTTTGTTGGCGATCCCGCAATAAGGCCGCTGCTATCAGGGCGCATCAGTTATCACGATTATGGTTCGGACCGCATCGCCGGAGAACTTGTCGAGCATCGTACCCGGCTTGGACAAAAGATAAGACAGCATCCGGGCTGCAAGCTCTGGATGAGTGAATACTGCATCTTGACGGGCAGTGAAGGCAAAGGTGGAAATGGCCGCGACCTCACCATGAAAACGGCTCTTGAGGTAGCCCGCATCATCCACCTGGATTTGACCCTTGCCGGAGTTTCCGCCTGGCAATGGTGGACTGCTGTATCCGGCGTCAACTTCAAAGATGGCCTGATTTACACCGACTGGAAGAAGGCCGGGGATGAGGAAACCATCTACCCGGCGCGGCTTCTTTGGGCTCTGGGGAATTACAGCCGGTTTGTACGCCCGGGCATGCGCCGCGTTGAAATGGCCGTTCAGGACCACAGCATCAGCGGTGTGATGGGATCGGCTTACAAGGACGAGATGAAGCGGCGGGTGGTGGCGGTGTACATCAATATGAGCACAGTCGATCAGTCCCGCCAAGTTGATTTCAATCTGGGCCAGCGGAGGTGGAAGCTTCAGTCCATCACTCCCCATATAACTTCCGATAATCCGGGTTACGAGCTTAAGCGCATGCCTAGTAAGAGCCGGCTTGACCCGATCGAAATTCCTGCACGCTCGGTTGTGACACTGGTGGCCCAGTTTGCCGCTTAGCTAGAGTTCGCGTCACTGTCCGATAATTTCGACGATGGCATCATCGGGCCCGGTCCACGCTTGCGCTCCCTCGTGGCTCAACTTCCGAGCGCTGTCGTCCCAATGGAGACGAGTGATTTTGCCGGCTCCGCGCTCATACGAGTAAGTGGTCCCATCGTCGTCGTAGAGCGTGAAGTCACTGCTTGCGCCCCGGTATACCCGCACTTTCGCAATCTTCTGCAACTCAGCCGTGCTATTGACGGGGGCGCCGAGCGGCACAATGGAACCCGCACGAACAAAGAGCGGCAGAACATCGATAGGCGCGCTTACTTGAATGGTCTGTCCGCCAGGGACGCGCTGGTTAGTCCAATAGTTGTACCAATCGCTGCCCGTAGGAAGATAGACAGCGCGGCTGGTCGCGCCCTGGTCCGTGACCGGAGCGACAAGGAATGCCGGGCCAAACATGTACTCGTCGCGAATATCGGAGACGTGCGGGTCGTCGGCAAAATCCATAAACAGCGGGCGCATGTAGGGCGCGCCCGTCTGATACGTTTTGTAACCGAGCGAGTAAATATATGGCATCAGTTGATAGCGCAAGCGAAGATACTTACTCAGAATGGGCTCGGCCTGTTTACCATACGACCAGACCTCGTTATAGCGCCGGCTTCCGTGCGTTCGGAATATCGGCTGGAATGCGCCGTATTCAAACCAGCGCGTGTAGAGTTCTGGATAATCGTCGTAACCTCCAACATTGACGCGGGCATCCGAGGGATCTATTAACGGCGTGTGTTGCGGATGATGAGTGGCGGGCAGATACTGCCAGCCGCCCACATCGTTGCTCCAGTAAGCCATGCCAGAAGCGGCGAAATCGAGTCCAGTGGGAATCTGGCGCTTCAAAGTGTCCCAGGTTGGATAAATATCGGAAGACCAGAACATCGCGCCGTTGTGTTGCGCGCCGAGATAAGAATCGCGCGAAAGAATCAGAGCCCTGCGCTTCAAATCGCGGCGGTATCCGTCATAGATTGCGGCCGTATGAAACAGTGGATAAGTGTTGAAATACCGGGTTCCGGGTCCAATGAAAAAAAAGCTGCCATTCGGAGGCAGATCGGGTTCCGTTTCATCGGCCCAAATGGAATCGAAACCTTTATCGATGAAATTCTGGCGGATTACATTCCAGTACCAGCGCGCGGCTTCCGGGTTGGTGGTGTCGATATCGGAGCCGGCGCGATCGTAAGGCAGCCCGTTGGTCGGCGTGCCATCGGCCAAATGCTCAAACCAGCCGTTCTTCAGAAGAAGATCGTAGTAACGGGTACCCGGGGTGAAGCGCGGCCACACGCTGATCATGCTCTGGAAGCCCATGCCGTGCAGTTCGCGGTTCATGGCCGCCGGGTCGGGCCACTTATCGGGAACCATGTCGAGCTGGCCCATTTTTGAAAAATAAAACCAGTCGACCACCAGAACGTCAATGGGCAAGTGACGTTCGCGGTAGCCTTTCGCGACCGCAAGCACTTCGGCTTGGGTGGAGTAGCGCTGCTTGCTTTGGATAAACCCGTACGCGGCTTTCGGCAGCATCGGACTCACGCCGGTCAGATGGCGGTAGCCGGCATAGATTTCATCGGTATTGATGCCCGCAATCACGAAGAACGAGACGCGATTGCCGACCTGCGATTCCCACCGCGTCTGTTCGTTGAAACCGGGCTCAATGGTGGTTTTGGATGGGTTGTCCCAAATGACTCCATATCCGTGATTGGTCACCAGAAAAGGGACACCGATACTGGGGCCGCCGGTAGCGGTGTAATCGTGCCAGCAAGCGACCGTGTGGCCGCGGTGATCCAGATATCCTTCCTGGTTTTGTCCGAGACCGTAATAGTGTTCGTCAGCGGGAGAAACGAAGGTTGCGCCGACTTGGAAGAACGGAAGGTCTGACGGACGCTTGTCGTTGACGATACCTGCATCGCCGTCTTTATGATTCGGCACCGCCATAGACCACCCGGTCATTTCGAGCAGTTTCTTTCCTTCTGCGGTGCTGATGATGATGTGAGCACCGGGCGTGGAACCGTTGAAGTACTTTGCGATATCCAATTGCGTAGGCAAAGGAGCGGGGCCGCGATGCCTGTTTTCCGCGACAGTAACGACCAGGCGGCCAGAGTGGTACGTATCTCCTTCGGCTTTTTGTCCCGCCCCCCATGCCTCTGGGGCGGGGCTGGCGACAAAGCCGTATCCGGGCGCCGCAGTGGCCTGATGCTTATCGAGACTCAAAGTGATACGAATGATATTCGGCGCATACGCTTCGAGTGCAATGGTTGCGCCGCCGCGATCGAGAACGATGGGCGAGCGTTGTTGTGTTTGTGCCAGAACACCTTGCCGTAGTGCGGCCGCGACAATCAAGAGGCAGCAGACTCGGCGACCGAGAGAAGCGGCTCTCTCCAGTGTGGTGTGTCCGCTGGGCAATTCCGGGATGCTCGGCATAACTGAGATTCTACGGAATGCCAAAAGTTCGCCGACTCCAGTCCGCGATCGCAGTGTCCAGTCTCACCATCTTGGAATTAGCGATGGGCGCATCCGGGCCAACAACAGGGGCGTCGTTTTCCATCCTTGAGGCTTGAGCAGCCCCACTCGATGCGGCGGCTTCTAGTCTCTACTTTTTTAGCTGACTCAATCCAACATATCCACTCGTTGCGTGCAAGCGGTGTGATATCCTCCCATGCTCCTAACGCTTGCGGGTCGGATGTAAGTGCTTTTTTTAGATCTGCGGGCAGTTCGTGCACCACGCCGCTAGAAATCTTTTTTTGCGACATAGAAAAGCTCTCTTTTCGTAAGCTCCAGCGGGGCTAGGAACTGTTGTATTCGTCTCGCGGCATCAACATTTTCTAATGTACGACGGTATGCGTGATCAAAACGTAAACCGTTGGATATCGATGTAAGGAGTTGTATCGAAGCGTGCGACGGCACAGTAACATGCCGCAACCGAACGCCCGCAGGGCTTGAAGTGGAGATTCGACTACCGCCCGTAACGGCTCAGCGCTTTACATAAATTTCCGCTGAGCGCGGCGGCAGGCGAACAGTGCCGGTTCCACCACGCACCGCGAAATTGCCCGCAACGCCTAGCTGGTTGCGGAAGAATCCGTCGGTCGCGAATGGAATTCCGATGGCGGCGGGCTCAGACCCGTTATTGATCGCGACAATCACTGTTCCGGCCGCGCTCTCGCGCGCAAAGGCCCAGGTCTTTTCACTTACTGCGAGATCGACCAATTTTCCTCGCCGCAATGGCTCGAGGCTCGCGCGCAAGCGTGCAAGTTTCTGGACGTGATCGAATACGGAGTTCTCTTGTGCTGAGCGCCCGGATGGTTCGAATTCGTTGCGAGGATCGCCTTTCCATCCGCCCGGAAAATCGCGGCGGTTATCCGGGTCATTCCCGCCGTGCATCGCAATCTCGTCGCCGTAGTAGATGCACGGCGTTCCGCGCACAGTCATCAGCAACGTAAATGCCAGCTTCAGCCGGTCGATAGTAGCGCCAGGCTCGTTCATAAAACGCGGAACATCGTGGTTTCCGAAAAAGGTGACGAGGGCGGCCGCATCGGGATACAGCCGATCCTTTGCTAGAGTCTTCGACTCCGTGTCAATCGCGCCGCCATTCGCAAAGATATCGCGGGTGTTGAAGAAGGTGGGAAAGTCGAAGACAGAATCGATACCGCTATCAACGCCATCGGCGCGCTTTATGCCGCCTTGAAAGAACGATGGAACGGCTGGATCGGCATCGAATACCTCGCCGACCGCGCGCAAGTATGGATACTGACGTTTCAGAGCGGCGGACCAGTCATGCCAAAAGGTTCGAGGCACGTAAGGCAGCGTGTCCTGCCGGATGCCATCGAATCCGGCGATGCCGATCCACCAGAGCGCGTTCTGGATTTCATATTGCGCGACATCGGGATCTTCCTGGTTCAGATCGGGAAGCTTATCGACAAACCAGCCATCGAGGACACTGCGCTTCAGCATCGCGGAGGCGTGCGGATCGGGAAGCGTCCAGATCTGCCAGGTTTCGTTGATGTGATGCGCAGCCGTGCCGTGGAACCATGCTGGCTTCGGCGGATCCGCCACCCACGGGTGATCCGGCCCCACATGATTCGCCACCTGGTCCTGAATCACCTTGAGTCCCACCCGGTGCGCGTCGTCCACCAGTTTCCGCAAGAGAGCCAATGTGCCGAAATGCTCTTCGACCGCGTAGTAATCGGTCGCTCCGTAGCCGTGGTAATCGGCGATGGGCTGCCCGTTCACGGACTGGCGGATATTCGGCTTGTTGGTGTTGTCATAAACGGGCGTGATCCAGATAGCGGTTACGCCAAGTGATTTGAGATAGGGGAGATGGTCGATGATGCCCTGCAGATCGCCGCCATGATAGTAGCGGGGCTTGCTTCGGTCGAAAAGTCCGCGCGAAATGGCCGGGTCATCGTTGGAGGGATCTCCGTTGGCGAAGCGATCGGGCATGATCAGATAAATGACGTCGTCCGGAGAGAAGCCCTGAAATCGCCCTGCAGAGGACAGTGGCGCATCTATGCGGAACGGCGCTGTAACAGCACCCTCGGAGGTGCGGATCTGTAATGGATATTCGCCAGGTTTTGTGCCTCGCGGTATGCCGATGTCCACGAACAGATAGGTGCCGGCATCGTTCACCGAGATTCGATCGGCGTTCAAACCTGGAGCGGCGAGTACGGTCGCGCCCTTCAGCCCGGCGCCGTGGATCAGCAGGCGAACGGGATTCAGCGAATGATCGGTCCACCAGTTCGGTGGCTCGACCTTAGTAATGGCGGGCGCCGCGAAACCGAAATTCGCCGCGATAAGGAGAGCGCCCGCCAGTCTACTCAACTTGGCCGACATAAGAACCGTAAGGCGGTAGGGTGATGTGCTCCACATCGTGTGTCGTGCTCTGAAATGAAACGAGCGGGAGTTCCCATGTTCATGCCCGGCCGCTACGTTTGCCGTGTTCTCGGTAATGGCTGTGCGCGCTGAATCAGGTGAACCAGGTTGCCGTCCGCATCCGTGAAAAAAACCAGGCGGTTCCCTTCGTTCGCGTACGGTTCGCCGGTAAAAGCGACGCCTTGCTGCCGCAATTGCCGGTAGGCTGTGTCGAAGTCATCAACAGCTATCGCGATGTGCCGCATTCCAGGGGTACGCATCTCAGCTTTCGCCCGCTCACCCTCGGCCGGAACAATCTCGATCAATGAGCCATCCCTGGCTTCAACGAAATAGTTTCCCGCGTACTCAAAGCTAATTTCGAATTCAAGGTTGCTTACGTACCACTCAGCTAAGCGTTTTGGATTCGGTGAGGCGATGGCAAAATGCTCGATGCCGATAAACATAGCCGGGATTGTAGCGCACCGGAATCAATGGAAATCCGCTCCCGAATCATGCCGCCATCTGCGCCCGCAGCCACGCTTCAAGTTGAGGATCTAGAAAATCTTTGATGTGCAGGTCCACGCCGGAAAACCCGGCAGGAGTTGTCTCCACGCCCACAACGCGCATCCCCGCCGCGCGCGCTGCTTCAACACCTGTCTGAGAATCTTCAAAAACAATGCAATCCCGCGCTGCCGTTTTCAGCCGTGCCGCGGCTTCCAGATAGATGTCTGGAAACGGCTTTGGGCGGCTGACCTGAAAGCCGTCCACTGTTACGTTAAAAAACCGGCGCAGCCCCAGGCGGTCCAGCACGAAATTGATGTTTGCCGGCTCGGCGTTTGACCCAACCGCCTTGGGTACTTCCGCATGACGCTCGAGGAACTCCGTTACGCCTGGCACGCGATACGCGTCCACGCCTGCTTCCAGAATCATCTCCCGGAACAGCCGTTCTTTTGCCGCGCCGTGTCCGAACACTACTTCTTCGGATAGCTTGTCGCTTATGAGATCGCGAACCAGTTCGGCGTTCCTCCTGCCGTGCATCCGCTGCTCCAGGTCCGTCACCTGAATGCCCAGGCCGCGCAGATAGCCTTCCCACGCGAGCACGTGCAATGGCATAGAGTGAATCAAAACCCCGTCCAGATCGAAGATCATGGCGTACTGCTGTTTCCCTCCGCCGTTCACGGCGATGAGCATAGCACGCAGGGCCGCCTCAACAGAGGAGCTTTCCGGATCAAAATGCGAGAATCAGAGCCATGGAATGGCTCGACCGCTTTGCGCGGGAGGTTCGTTACGCCTGCCGTTCGCTACGGAAGAGCCCTGGGTTTGCCGCAGCGGCGATCGTCACTCTCGCCTTGGGTATCGGAGCGAATACTGCCATATTCAGCGCCTTGGAAGGTGTGGTTTTGGCGCCCCTGCCATATCGCGAACCGGATCGCCTGGTAATCGTGGCGCTCTACAATCGGAGTCTCAAGTACGCTACCTACCTCGCTTATCCCGACTTTCTCGATTGGCAGCGCACCGCTCGTTCGTTCGAGCAAATTGCCGCTTTCAAGCCGCTCGGCTTTGACCTGACGAATCCCGGTTCGCCCGAGCACGTTAACGGCTATGAAGTCTCTTCGGGTTTCTTCAGCACACTGGGTGTCCAATTCGCGCTCGGCCGTTCTTTCTCTGCGAATGAAGACCGCATTGGAGGGATGCCCGCAGCCGTCATCAGCGATCGCTTGTGGCGGGACCGGTTCGGTCGAAATCCCGCAGCCGTCGGCAAACCCATCACCTTGAACGGGGCCGGTTATACGATCATTGGCATCCTGCAGCCAGGGTTTCGATTTGAACAGCAGACCGCCGACGCCTTCACCCCATTAGGGCGCAGCGAACTCTTCAGCAACGATCGCACCATTCACAATATTCTTTGCATTGCACGTTTAGCGTCCGGAATCGGGCTTGGTCAGGCGCGAGCGGATATGAACACAGTGCAGGAGCATATCGATGAACTCAACCCCACCACGGAGAAAGGGCAGGGGATATCTATCATCCCGCTGAAGCAAGAGTTGGTGGGTGATGTAGGCGAGACGCTTGTGTTGCTGCTGGGGGCTGTCGGGTTGGTCTTGCTGATCGCCTGCGCGACCGTGGCCAACTTGTTGCTGGCGCGCTCGGCGTCACGCACCCGGGAATTCGCCGTTCGCCGAGCGCTGGGCGCGAGCCGCATGCAAGTCGTCCGGCAATTGATCACCGAAAGCGTGCTGCTCTCACTGGCCGGCGGAGTTCTCGGGCTGGCGGTTGCAAAATGGGTACTCGCGGCGGTGCTGGCGGCCGTCCCGGGAAGCCTGCCACGCATCGAGAACATCGGCCTGAATGCCTCGGTACTTCTATTTGCACTGGGTATTTCGATCGTGGTTGGAATTTTATTTAGCCTGGCGCCGGCACTGAAACATTCGAACCCTGATCTACAAACGGGGCTGAAGGCAGCAGGCCGCGGTTCGACAGGCGGTCATCACCGAATACAGGGTGTTCTCGCAATTGCGCAAATCGCGCTCGCCCTGGTTCTGCTGTCCGGCGCCAGCCTGCTGTTTCGCACTATTCACAATTTATGGGCGGTGGACCCCGGTTTCGAGGCGCAGCACGTCATCACCTTCCAGGTTGGACTTTCGCCTACCATCACGCGGAGCGCGTCACGCACGCGCGCCGCCTATCAACAACTCACGGATCGCATCCACCAGATTCCCGGCGTAGAGTCCGCGGGGATCACTGCGCTTGTGCCATTGGGTCGAGGCTATAACTCCGGCCCGTTCTGGTTTGGCCCAAACCAGCCCGCATCGATGGCGCAGATTCCGCGGGCGACCTATTATCCGACTGGTCCTGATTACCCCCGCACGATGCAAATCCCGCTGCTGCGCGGCCGCTATCTAACGCAAGCGGATACTGACCGTTCCGAACTTGTGGTCCTGATCGATAGCCTGATGGCTCGCACCTATTTCCCTCACGGCGACGCTCTCGGTCACACCCTAACGATTCCTCACTGGGGCGCCGATCGGGCTGTTTCAGCTCGAATTGTGGGTGTGGTCGGCCACGTCGAACAGTATGGGATTGACGGCTCGGGTGGCGAGAAACCGCAGATTTACTTCTCCCTCTATCAGCTTCCCGATGAAGCTTTGCCCGTCTTTCGCGGAGAAGTCACATTCGCGGTACGCACCTCGCTGAATTCTGCCGCTCTCATGCCTGCCATTAAGAATGCGGTGTATGGAGCGAGCGGCAATGAGCCGGTTTATAACATTCAAACGATGCGCGATTTGGTTTCGGGGTCCATGGCGCGCCAACGCTTTCCCATGATTCTGCTGGCTGCATTCGCCGCCCTGGCGCTGCTACTGGCCTCTGTCGGAATCTACGGCGTGATCTCCTATTCAACGGCCCAGCGTGTGCCGGAGATTGGGATTCGCATGGCGCTTGGGGCAGCGAAGTGGGACGTCCTGCAAATGCTAATTGGGCAAGGCCTTCGACTTGCTCTTGCCGGCATTGTGATCGGCGCGGCGGCGGCATTTGTCCTCACCCGAGTGCTGTCGAGCTTTTCGCGGCTACTATATGGAGTGCGAGCGAGCGATCCAGTGACGTTTATAGCCGTTTCATTGGTGCTGGTGAGTGCCGCCCTCCTGGCCTGCTATATTCCGGCTCGCCGTGCGGCGCAGTTGGATCCAATGAGCGCGCTCCGTCATGAGTAGCACGGCGGCGGCGATGAAAGCTGACCCGAAATCGCCGGCAAACCTTATCAACGCTATAATCGGGGCACGCACAGCCGCGTCGCAATCGCAATATCCGGCTGCGGGCCATGGCGCAAAGGTGCCTTTCCATTCAACAGGTGTCCACGTCACAGACTAGAAAAGCATCCAGCCTTCTGGTTCGTACTTTGCTCTCGGCCCTGTTTGCGATTCTGGTTCTTGGCCTGGTGGCGCCCTTCATCAATGCCGCTCGCTTGAGTGGAAGGTTGCGCGCCGTTCTGGAATCGTCGCTCGGACGCAAGGTAGAGTTTCAAAGCGTTCACCTTACCCTTTTTTCGGGTCCGGGCTTCTCCCTTGAAAACGTAACCATTGGCGAAGATCCGCGCTATGGGTTGGAGCCCTTCGCCTATGTGCCGACGCTTGAAGCGCGCGTCCGCCTGGATAAGTTGCTGGTCGGCCAGCTCCGGCTTTCCAGCATCCGTCTGGTTGATCCGTATCTCAACCTGGTCAAGCAAAGCGATGGCACCTGGAACGTAGTGGAAATGATTGACCGTCTCAGTGCGCCGCGCCGCGCGCCTCTGAACCTCTTCCCGGCGCTTGGGATTTCTAACGGACGTATCGACTTCAAATTCGGGAACCGGAAAACGATGCTTTATATCGCTGATACGGATCTCAATATCTATCCGCAGCGCTCCGGCAAGGTTTACATTCAATTCTCCGGCTCCCCGGCTCGCACAGACCGCGCGGGTAACGGCTTTAGCCACTTTCGCGGCACTGCCAACTGGTACACGCGCTCCCGCAAAGGCAATCAACTGGAAGCTGACATCAGTCTCGATGAAAGCAATCTCAGCGAATTGACTACACTGCTCGAAGGCCATGATATCGGCGTCCATGGGACGGTCAGCTCACATGCCCGGATCGCGGGGCCGCTAACCGCCCTGCGTATACTGGGCGAGTTGACGCTTGATGATGTCCATCGCTGGGATCTCCTCCCCTCCAGCGGCGAACAGTGGCGCATACGCTATCGGGGTGATTTGGATTTGCTCGCGGATCGCTGTGTGATCCAGAGTCTGCCGTCGCAGGCGGGGGAACCCACTCCGGTGGCGGTTCAAATGCGAGTGAATGATTTTCTTACTCGCCCAGCCTGGTCTATCGTTGCGAATCTCCGGCATGCCCCGCTCGATCAGCTTTTGCCGCTCGGCAAACGGATGGGCATCACGCTTCCGGAAGGACTCATGCTGGCCGGGTCAGTCGATGGCGCGGTTGGCGACTCGAACAATGGCTCCGGTCTTTCCGGCGGAATTTCCATTCAGGACGTCGTCGCCACCGTACCGGATTTGCCGCCCCTCCGCGCTGCCTCCGTGGGCGCAGCTATATCGGCTGACCATATCCATTTCGACCCCGCCATTGTTCAGACTTCGGCCGGCGGCACATTACGCGCTGGCGGTGATTACTACTTCTCCGGCGAGATGGCGCATGCTTCGCTGAGCGCCGACGATTTTGCAATAAGCGCCCTGAAAAATACCATCGCCGCCTGGTTCGGCGGGCCGAGCGCTCTCGCAGCGGTTTCCGACGGCAACATCACCGGACGGCTAACTTATTCGCGCACGCCCGGCCGTGACCCCGCGGCCGATCCGAGTAACACAACGTGGTCGGGCCAGTTTCAAATAGCGGACGCCACGCTGGATCTACCCGGATTGGCATTGCCTCTGAAAGATGCCCAGGGCCGGATCAGCTTTGATCCGGACACGTTCGATCTAAGCCGCTTTTCTGCCACGTTAGGACACAATCCAGTTCGCGCGAGCTACCATTACAATGCGCTGGCAAAGCGCCCCGAGCACATTCACATTGAGCTGCCTTCCGCTGACCTCGATCAGTTGGAAGCCGCGCTCCATCCGGCCTTACAGGCTCAAGGATTGCTGGTGAGACTGCGCGTGATGCACCGCTCTATCCCATCATGGCTGGCCGCCCGCAATCTGGAGGGCGATCTCAGGGTTGATCGGTTCTCAGTAGACCAAACCATGCTCGGTTCGCTCACGTCGCATTTTGTCTGGCTTGGCTCCCTGGTTCAGTTCAAATCTCTCCAATTGGCGCAGGGCGATGCTTCCGTTCGCGCGCAGGGATCCTTGAACCTAAGCTCCTACTCTCCGCGCTGGCAGTTTCAGGGCGGTGTTACCGGCTTCAGTTGGGGCGGCGGTTTCTTGAACGCCGAAGGCGAATGGCAGACCTCGGGAACCGGGTTGGATAGCCTTCATGATCTGCATGCAAGTGGCACGTTTTCAGGAGAAGATATCAGTCTTTCCGCAACGGAATCCTTTGATAGCATCTCAGGCCATTTTGATTTCTCGTTTGCCGATGGCGCCCCGAACCTGCGCCTCGCCGGCATCGAAGCGCTACAAGACGAAGATGAGTGGAACGGCGAAGCGGCAACTCAAGGTGATGGAAAACTGGTTGTCGATCTCGCGCACGCCGGCCGCCAGCTCCACCTCATCAGCGCGCTCGCGCCGGAAAAGCCAGCCTTGTTGCCGCATTCGCCCGCGGTGAGCACAATCAGTGACGATGGACGCCCGCTCCGTTAAATTAGTAGTTCACGATGCATTTGCTTGAACCCGCGTGGGAGTCGCTGAAACGGGAATTCGATACAGCTTGTGCCCAATCCGCGCGTGCTGTGCGGTTGCAGACCGCTCTCGAATTGAATCAGTTTGTCCGGGGGCTCCGCCAATATAAAACAGAAGGCGAATGGGTCTCTTGCATTCTGCATGCAGCCGGCAAATTTGTTGAGCGGCTTGCCATCTTTTCTCTGCAGAACGATATGCTCCGGGTGCGCGCCCAGCAAGGTCTCGACCTTCCTCAAGATCTCTCGCTCCCGCTGGAGAAGGCAGGAGCGTTTGGGAGCGCTGTTGAAACGAAGGATCCGGTAGTCGCCTTACGATCCCCAACCGAGGTAGGGGCCGCCCTGAGCACGCAAAATCCTGCGGACCGCGCACACATCTTCCCGCTCACGAACGGGCCCCGCGTGGTCGCGCTCATCTTCGCCGCAGATGCGGATGACGTGGACGTGAATGCCCTCGAATTGATCGCCGGCATCGGATCACTCGTACTGGAGCGTCAATCGAACACCTCGCAGCACTCGCAAATTGCCCCTGCAGTTAAAATGCACGAAGACATTAAGTGGGGCGGATCCCCAGATCCGCGCCGGACTCCCACGTCCGGCTCTTCCATTTCTCTTCCCGCCTGGGCTGATTTGGATGAGGACCAGCGCGTCTTGCATATCAGGGCGCAGCGTTTCTCGCGTGTAACAATTGCTCAACTGCAGTTATCCCGGCCGGAGGCCTGTCGCGCCGGCCGCGATCAAGCGAACTTGTACGTCTTTCTAAAGAGCGAGCTGGATAAAGCTCGCGATACCTACCGCAGACAATTTATGACCGTTCCATCCATGGTCGATTACCTTCATCTGGAGCTTGTCCGCACCGCCGCCGAAGGCGACGAGCTCAAATTAGGAGCAGATTATCCAGGGCAGTTGCTTTAGTATGGGGCTGGCCGGTGTCCGCCGCGGCAGCCTGTCTGGTCTCACCCGATCCCTGATCGCATGTTCGGCTATCGCGCTGTTAGCCACTGCCGCTGTACACAAACCTGCGGAGAAGAAGCACGCCGCTCCGGCTCCGCCAAGGCCCGCGGTGGTGGGGGCGGCCGGTTTAATTTCGGTAGCTCAGCATCAGCTCGAGACAGGCAATTTTTCCGCCGCGGCCGAGTACGCAAACGCCGCCTCGAAAAAGGCGCCTATTCTGGACGACTACTCGCAATACGTTCGCGCCCAGGCCGAATACCAGTTGAAAAATTATGCTGAGGTCGCGAAATCCGCAACGCGCATTTTCGATCACACTCCCGTTTCTCCGTTTGTCGGCGCGGCGGCCGCGTTGGCGGTCCGCGCCGGCCTGGATGGCGACAGCCCCAAACACGCGCTGGAACTGGTGGAGAAGTACTTCGACGTGATCCCCCAGCCGCAGGCCGATTTGCTGCTGGCCCGCTGTTTTCAGGGTACGGGCGATCTGCCTCAGGCGGCCGAGTATTTCCAGCGCGTCTACTATCGCTATCCGTCGGCATCGGAGGCCACCGACGCCGCGAACGCGCTGGTCGATGTAAAGCAGCGTTTGGGGAACGCGTATCCGCCTCCCATGCCGCCAGCGTTGCTCGGCAGAGCCGAAAAGCTCTTCCGGGCGAACAATCCAGCCGCCGCTCGCATCGAGTTAGCCGCCGCCATTCCTCAGCTCGGGGGCGCCCAGCGGGATCTGGCTCGCGTCCGTCTCGGCGAAGCCGATTTTTTTAACAATCACACTGCCGAAGCGTTTCAGTACTTCAGCGCGCTTAAGGTGGACGACTCCGAGGCTGATGCCGAACGTCTCAACTATCTAGTCCGCGCTGCCCGTAAACTTGATCGCCATGCCGACGTGAAGCCGTTTCTTGACACGCTCGAAAAGCAGCACCCCACTTCCACCTGGCGTCTGAACACGTTGATCGATATCGCCGATCAAGCTCGCGTGGAGAACGATTCAGGCACCTATCTGCCTCTCTATCGGGCTTGTGCGGCTACGTTCCCCAAAGATCCGCGCTCCGGCTGGTGTCACTGGCGGATTGCTTTTGAAAGCTACCGCAGAGATCAGGAAGACGCCTACGATCTCCTCCGCGAACAGATCCAGCGTTATCCCGATTTTATGGATACGAGCGACGCCCTGTACTTCCTCGGACGGCTGCAGGAGCGAAAGAGCGATGACGGTTCCGCTCGCGCCTGCTACGCCGAGCTCATGGCCCGCTTTCCGAACACGTATTATGCGGTGATTGCTCGCGAGCGTCTAAAGCAGCCCCGCATGGAAGCTGCGGCCCCGGCGCCAGCGATGTTGGAGTTCCTGCACTCTATATCCTGGCCGCCGCGCAAAGAGTTTCCCAGCTTTACGCCCGGTGAAGCCACGAAAACCCGAATAGAACGCGCCCAGTTATTGCAACTGACCGGCTTGAATGATTTTGCCGAGGGCGAGCTCAAATTCGGCGCGGGAGTGGATGACGATCAGAAAAATGTTTATGCTTTTGAGCTTGCGAAATTCGCCGCTGCCCGTAATGCACCCGGGCAAGCACTGCATTACATAAAGGCATATGCGCCGGGATACCTTTACATGCCGCTCGACCAGGCCCCGGTAGCCTTTTGGCGGCTCGCGTTCCCCATGCCCTTTCGCGCTTGTGTCGAGCAATATAGCCGAGCGCAAGGCCTTGACCCATTTCTGGTCTCTGCGCTGATCCGCCAGGAATCCGAGTTCAATCCGAAGGTCATCTCTCGCGCCAACGCCTACGGGCTAATGCAGCTCCTTCCATCCACCGGCAGGCAACTGGCGCGGCACTTTCGTATCCGGCGCTTCAATGCGAACCAACTGCTTGCCGCTGATCGCAACGTGCAGTTAGGAACCTATTTCTTTCACGATCTGCTGAACTCCTTCGACGGTCAGGTGGAACTGGCGCTGGCCTCATACAACGCCGGTCCCGGCCGCGCGAAGCTCTGGCGCACCTGGGGCCCTTTCCGCGAACAAGCTGAGTTTATCGAAACCGTGCCATTCCACGAAACACGCGGGTATATCCAGATTGTGCTGCGGAATGCGGACGTGTACCGCCGCTTGTACGCCGGAACAGCGCCCGATGTACCCGTATATCACGCGAAACCCGCGCCCAAAAACAAACCACGCAAACGGCGAACGCATCACCCCATCAAGCCATGATCTCCGCCGGCGGATAAAATCGCAGCATGGCAGTAAGTTCGGTCCGGCGTTTTCAGAGTGCGCGCATAGCTGAATTCAGAGAATCCGTTATCCGTGAGATGACGCGCTTGGCGCTGGAGCACGGGGCGGTGAATCTGGCGCAGGGCTTCCCTGATTTTGCGGCGCCGGCCGAAGTCAAGACGGCGGCGCGGAACGCTATCGCCGAAGACATAAACCAATACTCCATCACCTGGGGCGCAGTGCCGTTCCGCAATGCCATCCGGGACTACTACCAGCGCTTCTATCGAATCGAAGTAGACCCGCAGCGTGAGATCACGGTCTGCTGCGGGGCGACCGAAGGAATGGTTGCGAGTTTGCTGGCTCTGATGAATCCGGGCGACGAGGTCGTCCTCTTCGAGCCGTTCTACGAAAACTATTGGCCGGATTCGCAGCTCAGCGGAGCGGTTTGCCACTACGTCCGGCTAAGGCCTCCCGACTGGACCTTTGATCCCGATGAACTCCGCGCCGCTTTCACCGGCAGGACTCGCGCCTTCATTCTCAATTCGCCCAACAACCCGACGGGCCGGGTCTTTTCGCGCTCCGAGATCACGCAAATTGCCCGGCTCTGCGAAGAGCACGATTGCCTACTCATCACTGACGAGATTTACGAACACATCGTGTTTGACGGCGAACGCCACGTGCCACCCATCACACTCGAAGGCATGCGCGAGCGCTGTGTTCTGGTAAACAGCCTCAGCAAAACCTTTTCCGTCACCGGGTGGCGCGTGGGATGGGTGATTGCACCACCCGAGCTCACAGCTTCCATCCGGAAAGTGCATGACTTCCTGACCGTCGGAGCAGCCACTCCCCTGCAGCAAGCCGGTGTAACCGCACTAAATCTGCCGGATTCCTATTTTTCCGAACTTGCCCACAGCTATCAGCAGAAGCGCGACCTGCTGGTCGGCATTCTTGAGAACACCGGGTTCAAATGCCACGTTCCGAAAGGCGCGTACTACATTATGTGCGATATTTCGGCTTTCGGCTTCGAGAGTGACGTGGCATTCTGCAAGTACCTTGTGGAAGATGCCGGAGTTGCAGCCGTCCCGGGATCAAGTTTTTTCTCCGATCCCGCCGACGGACAACAGCTCATTCGTTTCTGCTTTGCGAAAAGGCCTGAAACGCTGCAAGCGGCTGCTGATAGATTGGCGCACCTCAGGTTCTAATCCCAAACACATGGTGTTATACTCACGCGCAGGTGGGCTTTCTGACGAGATCCTGTCTCAAACCTCGTCGGCGCAAGTCTGATTTGCTTCTGTAGTGCCGGGGTCTTATCCGAAAAGCTCGCGCATGGCAGAGTTCTGCCTCGGTACGTCTAATTTCAGTTCTATGAGGTGACCATGTATGCACCAGTCCAGTGATCACGGGACTGACAGGTCGCGATTGCGTCTGATAAACGCACCGCGGCTCGTTCTATCTATCCTGTTGGCAATTTTCTGCAGTGCAGCGTTTGCCCAGGAAACCGCAACCATTCTCGGCACCGTGACAGACCCGACTGGCGCGGCCGTTCCGAGCGCAAAGATCACAATCACAAACGCGGCAACAGGCACGTCGCGCACTGTGACGAGCAATCAATCGGGCAATTACGACGCACCGGACTTAGCAATCGGAACCTATAGCGTCAAGGCCAACATGGCCGGCTTCAAAGCGTACGAGCGAACCGGCATCGTGCTAAATGTTAACGGCACCGTGCGCGTGGATATTCCGCTGCAGATCGGGCAGGCGCAGGAGAGCGTTACTGTAGAAGCGAATGCGATCCAGGTCCAGTCCGACACCAGTGAGCAGAGCAGCGTCATTACCGGGACGCAGATCGCTAAAATCGACACGAACGGGCGCAACCCCGTACAGCTTGCGACGCTTGTGCCGGGCGCATCCACCAACATTCCCGATTTCAATGCTCCCACCGCGCTTGCCAGCAGCGAAAACATCAGCTTCAATGGCCAGCGTCCGCAGCATAACGTCTGGAGAATTGATGGGGGCGAAGCGTATGACCGCGGCAGCGGAGGCGGCCTGGAAGTAAATCCGTCGCCGGATGCCATCGCGGAGTTTCGCGTAATGACCAGCAACTACAGCCCTGAATTTGGGGCGGGCTCCGGTGGAACCATCAACATGGCAATCAAGAGCGGGGCGCGTACCTTCCATGGCTCCGCGTGGGAGTTCAACCGCAACGACTTTTTCGATGCAAGCGACTTTTTCGCCAACAGAAATGGAACTGGCAAACCGAAACTTCGCTATAACGCCTACGGCTTCAATCTGGGAGGCCCCATCTATATTCCGGGCCACTACAACAAAGACCGGCAGAAGACATTTTTCTTCTACAACATGGAGTGGCGCAAGTTAATCCAGGGCAGCCAGTTGACGGCAACCGGCATACCTGCGCCGGAGTTCAGCGGCAATTTCAGCGGTCTATCTACGCCTATCAAAGTCCCTCAGACCAGCGATCCCGCTGCCATAGCCAGGTTTGCTCGTTTCGGCCTGACGCCCGGGCAGCAGTTTCCTGGCAACATCATCCCCGCCGGCTTGATTGATCCCAACGCAGCCGCTTTTCTGGGAACGGGAGCTTTCCCCAAACCGAACACGCCGGATGGCCGCTTTTCCGAAGCTAGTCCTGTTCCGACGAATCTGCGCGAGGAGATCGTCCGGATAGATCACCAGTTCACGGACAAACTCTCCATCATGGGTCACCTTGTTTACGACACCAGCGCGCAGTCTTACGCCACCAGCCTCTGGAGCGGCGACACGTACCCAACCATCGGAACCCTGCTGACCGCGCCCTCTTACAGCACTGTAGTTAACCTCACTTACAGCATCAGCCCGACGGTAGTGAATGAAGTCACTTATAACTTCAACGGTAACAAGCTCCATCTCACTCCCACAGGCATTTACAAGCGGCCGAGCAACTTCAATGTGCCGGAATACTTCCCGGCAAATAACCTGGACCGCTTACCTGTTGTTGATATCGGTACGCCTTACAACGTAAACTATGACACGGCATCGTGGCCGTGGAATAACGTATACGGCGCGCATGTCGCCGGTGATAACGTCTCATGGACGCATGGAAATCACAATTTCCAGTTCGGAGGCTCATACATTCGCAGCTATAAGCAGCAGGATATCTTTGGCAATACCAACGGTAACTTCGGCTTCAACGGACAATTCACGGGTAACGCGTTCTCCGATTTCCTGCTGGGCTACGCTAACAGCTATCAGGAACTGGACATTCAGGATGCGGTGAATATCCGCTTCAACCAGTTCGCGCTCTACGGCGTCGATAACTGGCGCGTGAATAATCGCCTCACATTGAACCTCGGCCTAAGGTGGGAAGGCATTCCGCATGCTTATGACACCAACGGTCGATTATCCAATTTCCTGCAAGGTCGCTATAATCCGGCGGACGCGTCCATCTTCAATAAGGATGGGAGCTTGGATAAAAATGGTCCCGGGTTCACAACGGTTCCGGGAATTGCGCTCTCGAACGTCCCGTTCTATCTCAATGGCGTTGGGCTCGCCGGAAGGAACGGCATACCCCAAGGCCTGGTACAGAATCACTGGAACAACTATGGCCCGCGCGTCGGATTCGCCTACGATGTTTCAGGTGACCAGAAGACCGTAATCCGGGGCGGCTTCGGTATGTTCTACGAGCGAATTCAGGGCAATGATGTGTACAACATGGGCCCGAACCCGCCCTTCTCCTATAATCCGAACCCGAATAACGTCTACTTCTCGAATCCCTCGATTAACAACCAGACGGGATTAGCGGCGCCAGCACCGACGTTCCCTGCCACGTTTACCGCGTTGTCCTATAGCGATTACAAGCTGCCGGTTGCCATGCAGTACAGCTTCGGCGTCCAGCGGCAGCTTTCGCAGGCTGCGGTGCTGAACGTTTCGTATGTGGGCTCCCATGATTATCATCAGCCGGACGAGCGAAACATTAACACGGTACCGCTAAACGATCCGAATCGTCTGGCGATCTGCGGCGGAAACTGCGGTTACACGGGTGCAAGCTACAACGCCAACCTCGACCGTATCTATCCCGGCTTCTCGAGTATCACCATGACCGAAGCAGCCAGCCCTTCCAACTACAATTCGCTGCAGGTGAGCGTGAACTGGCGTAACAATCACGGCTTGTCCTTACAGGGCGCTTACACTTACTCACACGAGTTGGATCAAACCTCGGCGGACCTGAACACCCTTTCGAACCCATTCAATCGCGCATACGACTACGCCAGCGGTGACCTGGATCGCCGCCACGGCGCCATTTTCAGCTATGTCTACGAACTGCCGTTTTTCAAGAACTCCAGCGGTTTGGTCCACTCGACGCTCGGAGGCTGGGAACTTTCCGGTATCACCATCTTCCAAACCGGGCTGCCCGTCAATCCTGGCCTCGGATACGACAATCTCGGACTGGGCGGCGGCACAAATAGCCGGCCCAATACCGTTTCGAGTCTCACCTACCCGCAAACGGTGGATGCTTGGTTCGGTACTTCGTCATTCGCAGCACCGGCTCCGCTGGCTTTCGGCAGCGCAGGACGCAACATCATACGCGGACCGGGTCGCGATAACTGGGACGTTGCTTTGTTCAAGTCTTTCGCGCTTCCTTGGCGTGAAGGCATGCACATCGAGTTCCGCGGCGAGACCTACAACACGTTCAATCACACGCAATTCAACGGCATAGATGCTACTTTTACCGACAGCAACTTCGGGAAGGTAACATCTACGTTTGACCCGCGCATCATCCAGCTCGGCGCGAAGTTCGTGTTCTAATCCCCATAGGCGGGGCCCGACGGCCTCGCCTTTCTTGCTCGTTTACGTTTCCGACTCAGTTTCGACCTCAGGGTTGCGAGGCACGGCGCAACCCATACAAAGCGAGGCCGGCCAACCCGGCGATTAATAACAGCCCCGCTACCGCAATAATCAATCCGAGCACCTGGCGGAAACGGGGACTGCGCCGCTCAGGCGAGCGAGCTGCCGGCACGGGCCTCCCTATCCGTGGCAATGTTACTTTCTGGCTGTAACTTCGCTGCGCTGAGCTTCACGCTATCGCGCGGTTGCCTTCCTATGCGCTAAACGGCTGCACGCATCAGGGGTGTGCAACATTTTAATAGCATCGCCGCCCGATTCAATGGTGTCGATCTTGCCGCTGGTGTCGATCACGAAAGTCACTCGACCGGCGATCCCGTACTTCGGGATATAGACGCCGTACTCTTTCGAGACCTTCCGATCAACGAAATCACTCAGCAGCGGGAAGGACAAACTCAGTTGCTCGGCAAAGGCCTTTTGCGAGGGCGTGTTGTCCGTACTAATGGCAAACACTTTCGCACCGGTTTCCTGGAATTTTTGCATACCAGCCTGGTACGCTTTCATTTCGGCAGTTCAACCACCTGTGAAGGCTGCGGGGAAGAAGGCCAGCACGACGGTGCTCTTGCCGATGTAGTCGGCCAGATGCACGTCCCCCCCGTCGGTGGATGGAAGCGTGAAATCGGGCGCTTTGTCGCCAACTTTCAGCGTGCTGGAAGGCGGAGCCTGGGCAAGCAGGCTAGCGCCGAGAGCGCCCGCGAGCGCGAGACGCCTGGTAATGTGCATAATTCTCCTTGCAAAATTGACGGTAACACGAACGGGCCAGTGCTTGCAGCGGGAGTCAGGCCGCTTACACCAATACGCAGTTTGTGTCAATCCGCGCAGGCGGGAAGCTATCCGGCCATCAACTCGCAAATGTACGGAGCCATGTAACAACAACCAGTTAGCGGGCATCAATCGGACACCTGGATTTACATCGGAGGCTGCTGTTCTCATATGAGCGTCGCTGATCGAACCTTAAGCGTGTTGCGGATAACACCCGCTGTGAGCGGTCATGGCGCGATGTTCCGCAAACGGACAATCAAACGGTTTTCGACGGCTGCGGTGTTCCTGCTGGCCGCAGGCAGCACTTTTTCCCTTATTTTGTTGCGCGAACCGCCATCAGCTTCTCAAAGTGTAGCCGAATCAGTGCTGCAGGCCCGGGCCAGCAGTGCTGAACTGGGATTGCGAGTGAACTCTGAGAACGACCGTTTGTTGTTGAGCTGGAACGCACTCAATCCGTTTGTAATGTCGGCTACCGGAGGAATTCTGCTAATCGAAGATGGTTCTCAGCGCCGTGAAGTTCACCTGGATACAAACCAGATAGCCGACGGAGTTGTGTCCTACAAGCCGACCACGAATGACGTGACTTTCCGGTTGACGGTGAACGGGAGGGGTGGATCCGGCGTGACCGGTACGCGCGTGCTGGAGGGTGCGATTACGGCAGCCTTCAGGCCGGCGATAATTCTGCGACCGAGCGGAATACGGTGAGGAAGACGGGCCGTAGTCAGGACAGCGGATCAGGAGGATTTCTTATCAAAGACCAGGGTCTCCGACTTGTCAACGGGCTCCAGGTGCGTGAGTTTTACAGTTAGCGTATTGCCGTCTGGCGCGAGTTCAAGACGCCACTGCGTTACGGAATCCTCTTTTGGGCCGTCTGTCTTCAGAATTACCAGGGCGGGACCGTCGTACCACAGCGATACTTTGGCCTTGTGGCCGTTTTCATCGAAATCGCATTGTGTTCCGACGGTGTCACAACTGAACTTTGAAGTAACATTCTTCCCGTCCCGCTCCTGGATGACCCGATCAAAATTGATTTTGCCCGAGGCATCCTGGATGGTGTAAGTGATGGAGTTAGCATCCCTAACCTGGCTTTTGGCGGAGTCGAGCTGCCAGGTTCCACTGAAATTCGGCGGAGTGGTATCGGCGGCCGGCAAAGATAACGAAAACACAGACGCGGCGAGTACTGCCAGCGCCAGATGGGTGTAGCGCATGCAACCTCCTCGAGCGGCCTCGGTCATTGGGCCGGGGTCAGTGATTTGTACTTTCCTACTTCAAATATAGCGAATGCGATTAACTCCGAGAGCACCAAAATCGCTAACAATTACGCCATTTGATATTGCAACCGATGCTAGGCTTCTGATCGGGGCTGACGGGCTGGCCGGCTAAAACTGCGTCTATTGCGGCGCGCAGATCCCGCCCTGTGACCGGAATGCCGGTTTTGGGTCGGCTGTCGTCGAGCTGCCCTCGGTACACGAGTCGGTGATCCTCATCGAAGAGGAAGAAATCGGGTGTGCAAGCGGCTGTGAAGGCGCGCGCAACTTCCTGAGTCGCGTCGTAGCAGAACGGAAACTTGAAGCCAAGCTCCAGAGCCATTTCGCGCAGGCTTGCGGGCGCATCGTCTGGGTAGGAATCGGCATCATTGGAAGATATGGCGATAATCCCGAGCGGCCCGCCGGCATAGTCGACTCCGATACGCGCGAGTTCGGCCTGGACATGCTTCACGTAAGGGCAATGGTGGCAGATGAACATCACCAACAGCGCCTTCTTTTCGGCCAACTGCTCCAGTCCGATAATTTCGCCGGTAACAACATCGGGCAACCGAAACTCGGGCGCAGAAGTGCCGAGGGGAAGCATCGTGGATTCAGTGCGTGCCATACTGCTTTCACCGACAGCGTAGCAAGGCAGAAAAGGAGGAAGATGAGTCAACTGCAATCGGCATCTCCTGAAGCAAGCAGGCCGACATACGATCCCGGACTTACTCAACAGTACACGGGCGTTCTAAACCGCGCGATTAATAAGGACGGGGAGTTTAACGTGCGCCGCAGCGGACGCACCTGGCGCGACGTTCATTTGTACCTGTTTCTGATCAGTGCATCATGGCCATTGTTCTTTCTGCTGGTCACGCTTGGCTTCATCATCGTCAATACTGCTTTCGCGGTGTCCTACATGGCCATCGGCATGGAGCATTTGAAAAACGCGTACGCTCCCACGGCTGAGATGCGTTTTGTGAATGCATTTTTCTTTAGCGCTCACACCCTGACAACAGTAGGCTACGGAAACATTTACCCGGACGGGGTTGCAGCGAACGCCACCTCGGCATTTGAGGCATTGGTCGGCCTCATGGGATTCGCTATCGCGACGGGGCTGATGTTCGGCCGGTTCTCAAGACCTTCCGCGCGGTTCGGATTCAGCGAGACTATGTTGATTTCGCCTTACATGGGCGGAACAAGCCTGCAGTTTCGAGTCGTAAACCGGCGATCGAACAACCTGATTGATGTAGAAGCACGGGTGATGCTGATGACGGTCGACTTCTCGGAAAGCAGACCGAAGAGGCGGTTCGCGCCGCTCGATCTTGAACGCGGCCAGGTATTGTTCCTGCCGCTGACCTGGACGGTGGTGCATCCGATTAGCGAGAGTAGTCCGCTCTACGGGAAAACAGCCGAAGACCTGGAGCGCCTGCAGGCGGAGGTAATCGTTATGATGAAAGCCTTCGATGATACGTTCTCGCAGACGGTGCAGGCGCGCTATTCGTATCGCTACGACGAGATTACCTGGGGCGCCAAGTTCGCGCCCGCTTTCGAAATCGACCAGCATGGAGATTTGCGAGTGGAAGTAAACAGAGTTGGGGAGACGGAGAGCGCCGCGCTACCGGGGTGAGTGAGTGACAGCCGCCAAAATGTGGGTTGGAGTTTTTCTGTTCTGCTTCAGTAGTGCCCACGGAAGCGGGGCGGAGACGATCGCGATGGAGGCAGCAGTTGCGGCGGTTCACGGATGGTATGAAACTTTGGGCGACGGATCGGACCAGGAACACCTGAAGGAATTCGGAACCGTAGGCGCCGGCACAGGGCCTCTGGTTCAGGCGTACGAACAGCTTGCGCCGGCGCTGCGGAAGCAGATGAACCAGCAGGAGTTCCTGGCGCACTTTCGAGGACTCGCACGAATGCGGCTTCTGCAAGAACATCCGTCCGGCACGGCGGTACAGGAGGATTCCATGGAAGTGTTCGTGGAGGAGGAGCGCACTATGGCGATTGAGGGCATCCCCGCTATGGCCTGGTTTCAGGGATTCGTGACAGTGACCAGGACCTCCGAAGGCTGGAGAATTTCAAGCATCGAGAACGTCAAGCCTGAGGACATCATCGACGCGTTAAGCGACCAGATGGCCTGGCGCAGTAATGCGGTAGACGTGGCGATGGCCCGTTTGCAGTGCGCCAGCACGGAGGAATGCAGCCTAGCTAAGAAAGCTTTGCCGCAAAACGGTGCGGAACGCCTGGCTCGCGTTACGATTCAGACGGCACATGGAATGCGGACAGTTTCGCTGGCGCGATTGCATGATGGTGAGTGGATGGCTGTCGATACAGAGGCGGAAACGGGCAGTACACCGAAATAGCGGACCGCGCAATGCCAAAGGTGGAAAATTCGCAGTGTGCGTTTTGCGAAATAGGGGCGGGCGCCTTGCCAGCGTCTATGGTTTACGCAACCGCTCAGGTAATCGCGTTTTTGGATGACCATCCACTTTTTCCAGGCCATGTTTTGCTCTGCCCGCGTGAACACTATGCAACTTTGCCGGAGATTCCCAGGAACTTAGCAGGCATCTTAATGGAGGCGACGCAGTTGCTGGCGCGGGCTGTAGAATCGGCGCTAGATGCAGAAGGCACCTTCATCGCCATCAACAATCGGGTGAGTCAGACAGTTCCGCACCTGCATATCCACATTGTTCCCAGACGCAGGCGTGATGGGCTGCGGGGCTTCTTCTGGCCGCGGCGCCGATACAAAGACGACCAGGCGCGCCAAGCAGTAAAGGACGCTATTGAGCGGGAGATGCAAAAGCTGCTGGCCTGAGGAATATTCAGTCCTCTGGCGATGCACTGCAGTTGCTTCTCTCTTCCGGCCACATGGGCCCGATACAATAACGGTTCGGCGGCTTGCGCGTGCAATCTGCTCAATGGAGAATCTTCATGTGGCGGGTTTTCGCTGTACTTTTGCTTTCCTTCATTACGTTTGCGGATGAACCTCATCCCACGCTCCCCATCGGCTCGGCTGCGCCTGATTTCTCGCTTCCAGGTATCGACGGCAAGATGCATAAGCTCAGCGATTACGCGGCGAGTAAGGTACTTGTTCTTGTTTTCACTTGCGATCACTGCCCCACCGCACAGCTCTATGAAAGCCGGATCAAGCAGCTTGCCAGTGATTACAGCGGCAAAGGCGTCGCGCTGGTCGCGATTGAACCGAATAATCCCAATGCCATCCGTCTGGACGAACTCGGTTACACAGATGTTAGCGATAGCCTCGATGAAATGAAGATCCGGGCGGCATACCGGCACTTCAATTTTCCGTACCTGTACGACGGCGATACGCAAGCCGTGGCTCGGGCGTACGGACCTCAAGCCACGCCGCACGTCTTCATATTCGATCAGCAGCGGAAGCTTCGTTATGAGGGACGCATTGACAATAGCCAGCGCGAATCTCTCGTCAAAACGCAAGATGCCCGGAATGCGATTGACGCTCTCCTGGCCGGAAAGCCTGTCGCCGTCGACCACACGAGAGTGTTCGGCTGCTCAACGAAATGGATGTCGAAGGAAGCCGATCGCCTTAACGAGTTAAAAAAGATCGAGGTCGAACCGGTCAGTGTTCAGGAGGTTTCTGCTGCCGATCTGAAGAAGCTCCGCGCTAATCCCACCGGCAAAGTACTGCTGGTGAATTTCTGGGCCACATGGTGCGGCCCCTGCGTACACGAACTTCCCGATCTGGAAACCACCTGGCGCATGTACCGCCTGCGCGATTTCGACATGGTCACCGTCTCCGCTAACATGCCGGACGAAAAAGCAGGTGTCATCAAAATGCTCGAAAAGCTGCATGCCTCGAGCCGTAATCTTCTCTTCGGCTCGACAGATACCGACGCCATGCAAGAGGCGTTCGACCCCACTTGGCAGGGCGGAGTTCCGTACACAATTTTGATCTCACCCGATGGCAAGGTTTTGTATCGCGAGCAAGGCGAGCTCGACATTCTCAAACTCCGCCGTATTATTCTTGGCAATCTTCCCGATCCCGACTACATCGGCCATCGCGCCTACTGGGCAACCAGGTAATCCCTCGCACCCAAAATGCATGGAGCGCTCCTCGAATAAGCAATGACGTAAGGACGGCGCCATAGGAAAACATTACCTGTTGACACCGTGTTGCCCTTCAATGTGTCAAAAAGGCGTTCGCCAGCCAACTTACAGCTCCTCAGTATCTTAGGGCGATTGCCTACGGCGACTTCCTCAAACGGCCTTATTCGTGCTCCTCTAGGGTCTTGTGCAAAGGATAAAAATGAATCGAAAGTTTACGTCTCTGGCGGGCGGGATTCTGCTATCGGGAGCCTTCCTAATAGCGGGAAACGCGCAGGCCATACAAGATTCCCAGCGACCTGACCCCGATAACACGCAGGTAAATAAGCGCGATCGAAACAGGGCCGAACCGACTGCCGATCAAGGCAGGAACAACATGTCTGATCGCGATCTTATGAAGCACATTCGACGCGATGTGGTCAAAGATAAGTCTCTGTCGACCTATGGTCACAACGTCAAAATCATCAGTGAACACGGGAAAGTAACACTTAAAGGCCCCGTCCATTCCGAGGATGAGAAACGGGCCGTCGAGGAGCACGCGCGGAGATACGCGGGTGAGGGGCACGTAAATAACGAACTTACGGTCAAAGAAGACCGGAGATAACTATTCAGGCTAGGTAAAAAGGAAAAACAAACATGGCAGGAAAAAACACGGCAGTTTACGGGATCTATTCAGATAAAGGGTTCGCTGAAAGTGGAGTGGATCAGCTACTCGCATCAGGTTTCCGTAACGAAGATATCTCGGTGCTGATGCAAGACAACACGGGTACGAAAGACTTCGCCCACCAGAAACAGACCAAGGCGCCTGAAGGAACCACTACGGGCGTTGTCGCCGGTGGCGCTATCGGTGGCACGCTGGGACTCCTGGCTGGAATTGGCGCTCTGGCGATTCCGGGTGTCGGGCCCTTCATCGCGGCCGGACCAATCATGGGCGCACTGGCGGGCATTGGCTCTGGCGGTGTCGTAGGAGGCATCATTGGCGCGCTCGTCGGAATGGGCATTCCCGAATACGAGGCCAAGCGCTATGAAGGCCGCATTAAAGCCGGCGGCATTCTTTTATCCGTTCACTGTGACAACAGCGACTGGGTCGGCAAAGCAAAGGATATTTTGAAGCAGAGTGGCGCGCAGGATGTTTCTTCGACTGGTGAGGCTTCCGCGGATTACGCTGAATCTGATAAGCCAGGCCGGAGAACCACCATGACCGTCTAGAGTCGGCCCGAAGTAATCACGACCAGCCCACTTCGCGAGCTCTTATTTGCGGAGTGGGCTTTTGTTTCAAGTCAGGAAGACACCGTGCGATGCTAACCTGAAGACGTAGTGAAGCTCGCCGATGCCGTGAAAGCCGCCAAGTTCGTCGGAGCCGACGCGCTGAAGGCGGCCAAATATGTCAAAGTAGACCACGCCAGGCGTTTCGCCCAGCATGTGGTTCCCGAAGTGGTTCGGCCGGCGCGCGTCATATGGAACCAGGCCATTGGCGGAATTTTTGTGCTCTTCGCCTTACTGTTCTTCGGCAATGCATTCCGGTACTACGATGGCAAGGCGGGCGGTCCCAATAACGGCGTTGCCCTGGTGTTCTCGATTTTCCTCGGCGCAATCATGTCCTACTTTGGCATCGTTTCCTTTCTGAAAGCACGCCACATCGCACGGCATTAGGTTTCGTTTGCCGACACCCGAGCAGCCCGGTCAATTCCCGTTCACGCGCGGAATCTACCCGGACATGTACCGCCATCGGCTCTGGACGATGCGCCAGTACGCGGGCTTCGGGACGGCCGAAGAAAGCAATAAACGATACAAGTACCTTCTGTCGCAGGGCATAACCGGCCTTTCGGTCGCCTTTGATCTGCCAACGCAGATGGGCATGGATTCCGATCACCTTTTAGCTGCGGGCGAGGTAGGCCGCGTCGGGGTCGCCATTGATTCGCTCGCCGATATGCAGGTCCTCTTCGATGGCATTCGGCTCGAAGAGGTTAGCACGTCGATGACGATTAATTCGACCGCCGCGATTCTACTGTGCCTGTATGTCTTGGTGGCTGAGAGCCAGGGTGCGGACCGCAGCAAGCTCTCGGGAACCGTTCAGAACGACATTCTGAAGGAATATATTGCGCGCGGCACTTACATCTACCCTCCTCGTCCCGCCATGCGCATTATCACCGACCTGTTCGCCTGGGCAGGTGAGCAGCTTCCGGAGTGGAACACCATCTCAATCAGCGGCTATCACATCCGCGAAGCCGGATCCACTGCAGTTCAGGAAGTAGCGTTCACGCTGGCAGACGCCATTGCCTATATCGAAGCAGCTATAGCCGCGGGACTCGACATTGATTCGTTCGCCCCACGGCTGAGTTTCTTCTTCAACGCGCATAACAATTTTTTGGAAGAGATCGCGAAATTCCGTGCCGCCCGCCGGCTGTATGCGCACATAATGCGCGACCGCTTTGGCGCGAAGGTGGACCGCTCGTGCATGCTGCGCTTTCATGCGCAAACGGGCGGCTCAACGCTGACGGCCCAGCAGCCCGAAGTGAATGTTGTTCGTGTAGCGTTACAAGCTATGGCAGCCGTTTTGGGCGGCACACAATCGCTACATACCAACGGGCAGGACGAAGCGCTCTCGTTGCCAACCGAAGCGTCCGCGCGCGTCGCGCTGCGAACACAGCAGGTAATCGCCTTCGAAAGCGGCGTAACAGCGGTACCCGATCCGCTTGGCGGCAGCGAGTACATCGAAAGTCTTACTGATGAAATCGAAGCGGGCGCCCGCGGCTACATTGCGCGCATCGATGCACTTGGCGGGACACTTTCCGCGATCGAGCGCGGCTACGTGCAAAACGAAATTCAGAACTCGGCATATCAGTACCAAAGAGCTGTCGAAGAGGGCCGACAGATCGTAGTTGGCGTGAATAAGTTTGAAGCCGAGCAGTCTGAACCGGTGAAAGCATTTCAGGTCGACCCCGAACTCGAGCGCCAGCAGATAGAACGTGTGCGGCAACTCCGTTCGTCGCAATCGAAGAACGACGTCTGCGCGGCACTGGCACGGCTCGATACCGCAGCACGGGGCGTCGAAAACCTGATGCCGCGCATCCTCGATTGCTGCCGGGCATTTGCGACTGTGGGTGAGATTTCAGATACTTTACGCAAGGTGTTCGGCGAATATCGCGAGACCTTTTAAACCGCGATCACATCAGAACGGGCATGAGCGAAATTCACGCGTTGGCTGCCCGGCAGGCGGGCGGCAAATTAGAGCCGTTTTCCTACAATCCCGGCCCGCTGGGCGACGAGCAGGTTGAAATCGAAGTCCACTATTGCGGCGTTTGCCACTCCGATTATTCGATGTTGAACAACGAGTTTGGCATGACCCAGTTCCCATTTGTGCCCGGCCATGAAGCCATTGGGAAAGTTGTTGCGGCGGCCCGGGACGCCAAGCTAGTGAAGGTTGGGCAAACGGTTGGCCTGGGTTGGAACTCCGGAAGCTGTCTTCACTGCCATCAATGTCTGGCTGGCGATCACAACATGTGTACGAGCCTCGAACAGACCATTGTCGGCCGCCTCGGCGCATTCGCCACTCGCGTCCGCTGCCACTGGATCTGGGCGACACCGATCCCCGAAGGCATCGACCTGGCAAAAGCGGGACCGCTGTTGTGCGGCGGAATTACGGTCTTCAATCCCCTGGTCCAGTTCGACGTGCGTCCGACTGATCGCGTCGGCGTAATCGGCATCGGCGGCCTTGGCCATCTGGCACTGCAATTCCTGAATAAGTGGGGCTGCCACGTAACTGCGTTTACCACGTCGGCATCTAAAGCGGACCAAGCCAAAAAGATGGGGGCACATTCTGTTCTCAATACCCGAGACACCGAAGAACTGAATAAAGCCGCTGGATCGTTCAATTTCATCCTTTCAACCATTGCCGCGCCGGACCTGGACGTAAATGCCTATCTGTTCGCGTTAGCGCCCAAGGGTCGTTTTCATATCGTCGGCATCATTCCTGAGCTTAAGGTCGGACTGTTTCCGTTGCTTATCGGACAGCGCTCTCTTTCAGCCAGCCCGTCTGGAGCGCCGGCAACCGTTGCAACCATGCTCGACTTCTGCGCGCGGCACAATGTCGCGCCCGTTACCGAGGAGTTCCCGATGAGTAGAGCCAATGAAGCCTTGGCGCACCTGGAAGCCGGTAAGGCGCGCTATCGAATCGTTCTGAAGAACGATTTGCAATAGCACCTAAAATAGGCTTTGGACGTCATCCATGTTATCGGCGCCGGTCTTGCTGGCTGCGAGGCCGCTTACCAGGCTGCCGAAGCGGGCGCGCCGGTCGTTCTCTATGAAATGCGCCCTCAGAAACGCACGCCGGCGCACAAGACGGATTCTTTTGGCGAACTGGTCTGTAGCAATTCCCTGAAGACCGAGCAGGTGCATTCCGCGCCCTGGCTGCTGAAGCAGGAGATGCGTTCTCTCAATTCGCTTCTCTTGCGTGCCGCTGAAAGAGCGCGCGTCCCGGGAGGTCATGCCCTGACCGTGGACCGGAAACTCTTTTCAGCCGAAATCACGCATGCCATAGAGGCACACCCTCAAATAGAAATCCGCCGCGAGGAGGTCACGGCGGTTCCTCCAGATGGAATCGTTATCATCGCGACGGGTCCGCTGACAAGCGATGCGTTGGCCGAAGAGATCAGCCGCACCACGGGTTCAAACCGCCTCTACTTCTACGACAGCATCAGCCCTATTGTCGCGTCGGACTCTATCGATATCTCGATCGCGTTCCGCGCGTCGCGCTACGGGAAGTCACTCGACGGCAGCGACGATTACATCAATTGTCCGTTCAATAAAGAACAATATGAAGTCTTTGTCGACGCGCTGCTAGCGGCAGAATTCTACGAACCGCATATTCCCGGCGACAAGACCCCCTATTTCGAAGGCTGTCTGCCCATTGAAGAGATCGCCCGCCGCGGCCGCGATACGCTGCGTTTCGGACCTATGAAGCCAATCGGCTTGACCGACCCGCGCACCGGTCGCTGGCCCTACGCAGCAGTGCAGTTGCGGCAGGAGAACCAGCGCGCCGATAGCTACAACTTGGTCGGATTCCAAAACCACATGCGATTCGGCGATCAGGCGCGCGTCTTCCGGCTTATCCCCGGTCTTAAAAACGTCGAGTTCCTGCGCTTCGGCCAGATGCACCGGAACACCTACATCAACTCTCCTGCACTGCTGACGCCAACCCTGCAGTTGAAGAGCGAGCCGCGCGTCTTCTTTGCCGGACAGATTGCCGGTGTCGAAGGCTACGCCGAATCCATTGCTACGGGCTTGCTTGCCGGACGCAATGCCGCGGCGCTGATAAATGGCGATCAGCCAGCGGTGTTTCCGCGGGCGACGGCGCTCGGCAGTTTGTGCCATTACATTACGAATGCCGACCCGGCCCATTTCCAGCCTGCCAATATCACGTTCGATCTGCTGCCCGCGCTGGATGACGAGACAAAGCGGAAATTCCGGCACGATAAGAAAGCGCGGCATGCGGAAGTGTGCCGGCGGGCGGCAAATGCCTTCGACGAATTCCTCCATGCCAGCGCTGCGCGATTGTATTGCGAAGTATCTCGCTGAGTTGAAACGGCGCGGCGCCTCTGCGCACACGCTCCGGAACTACGGCTCCGATCTCGAGCAGTTCGCGGCTTATTTCGAAGCGCCCGATGCTGTTGCTCCCGATATCCAGGAATTAGATCTGCCGCTTCTGCGCGAGTGGCTCGCCGGTTTATACGATCACGGGCTCGCGGTCATCAGCATCCGGCGCAAGTTGGCGGCGGTGCGGGCAATGTTCAAGTTTCTTCTACGGGAAGGCATTATTCAGAAGAACCTTGCTACCCGCCTGCGGACACCGAAGGCACCCCAGCGCCTGCCCGAAATCATGAGCGAGGAGAAGACGAACAATCTCCTGGACGCCGTCGAATCAGGCAAAGTCATCGAGAAGCCCTCAAAGGAGCGCGACATCGCGTTGCTCGAACTGCTCTACGGGTGCGGCATTCGAGTTGGCGAGCTGGTTGGCATCAGTCTCGAAGATATAGATCTGCGCGGCGGCTGGCTGCGCGTTCGCGGTAAGGGGAACAAGGAGCGCCAGGTGCCGGTGGGAGAACGGGCCGTGGCCGCCGTTGAGCATTATCTCCACACTCGGTCCGCGCCACCCAGCGAACGGGCTTTGTTTCTGAACTCCCGCGGGGCGCGGCTGGGCGACCGACAGGTGCGCCGCCTGGTTAAGTTCTACGCGCTTCTGGTAACCGGCGATTCAACCGTTCATCCGCACAGCTTCCGCCACGCCTACGCCACGCATTTGCTTAGCGATGGCGCCGACCTCCGCGCTATCCAGGAGTTGCTGGGGCATGCCCGGCTCTCCACAACACAGAAATACACGCAGGTCTCGCTCAAGGATCTACAGGCGGTTTACGATCGGGCGCACCCGAAAGCGTAGGCGCCCTCCCATTTTCCGGTTCATGCCCTCTTGGATACTTTTGTATACTTGGTGTTTGGGTTCAGTGGATCAGCAGTAGTGCGCCTTCGTGCTCTTTCGGATTGAGTCTTCGGCGTTCCGGCCGGTACAAACCAGTTTCCGCTCCCACATACAATTAGAGTAAGGATCGATCCGTAATGCCAAAACGTACGTTTCAGCCGAATAATCGTCACCGGGCGAAGACCCATGGGTTTCGCACGCGCATGAAGACCGCCGACGGCCGCGCAGTGCTGGCCCGCCGCCGCGCCAAGGGCCGCCACAAACTGACTGTCAGTGATGAGCGCGCTGTTCGCGATTCGAAGTAGTCGAGCTCTGGCGATTCAGTCCGCTGTCACTTCCGAAATCAAGACGGGTCCTTCGGTCGACTGAGTTCCGCGAGATTTACCAAACCGGTGTCCGCATGACGAGCCGTTACTTTGCCGCCTTCTGCTTGCATAACAAATGCGGCGTTGTATCTTCGCGCTTTGGATTCACGGTTCCTCGCGCGCTAGGTAAAGCGGTTCTGCGAAACCGCATCAAACGCCGGATGAGAGAAGCGGTAGGGAGTGAACTCCACGCTTCACCCGAAAACTGGTCCATTGTCTTTAACCCCAGGCGAAGCGTTCTGGATGCGCCTTTTGAGGATCTGCGCCGGGAAATCGGCCGGATATTTGCGCGATGCAAAGAGTCCTGATTGGCGTTTTGAAGGGTTACAAACTGTTTATTTCGCCTCTTTTGCCTTCGGCCTGCCGCTACTATCCGACGTGTTCGGTGTACATGATGGAAGCCGTTACCAGGCATGGAGTGCTGCGTGGCGTGTGGATGGGCGTGAAGCGGCTCTGCCGCTGCCATCCCTTTCATGAGGGCGGTTATGACCCCATTCCTTGACATGAACATCCACTGACCATGAATTTTGAGATCTACTATGCCTAATACCTCAGGCGGCCCGAATTCTCAGCCGCCTTCGCTGGAGAAACGCCTGCCGCTGGCGCTGGCGCTGATGATGCTGGTGCTGCTGGTTTCGCAATACATTTTCAAGCCCGCGCCGGGGCCCAAGCCAGTAAAGCCGGTCAATGATAATACCGCGGCCCAGGTGGTGAAAAAGCCCGCTGCTGTTGCTCCGGCTGCTCGGGCTATCCCCGAAGCGATCTTGCCTCCTACCGCGGGCCAGGTCCAGGCTGCTTCTGAGATCGTGACCGACGTCGACACAGACCTGTACCACATCGTCTTCAGCAATCGCGGCGCGGTGGTCAAGAGCTGGGTGCTCAAGAAGTACAAGGATGACGCTGGAAAACCTCTGCAGCTCACTGACCCGGCCGCAACAGATGTTCCTTTGCCGTTTTCACTGGAAATTACCGCCGCGAAGCCCGCCTTCGACCCCAACACAGTACTGTACCGGGTCACGCCAGAGGCCGGCGGCTTGGGTGTCGATTACGAGTATTCGGATGGCAAAACGACCATCCGTAAATCCTTTCAGTTCGGCAAAGAAAGCTATCTTGCCAATATCAAATCGGTGGTGCTCGAGAACGGCACGCCCGTTCCTGCCCTGCTGATGTGGCGCGGCGGATTTGGCGACCAGAAAGTTCGCAACGCTGCTGCGACCGAGCGTACTGTGCGCTACGATACCACCGCCGGAAAGCTGGTCGCCAAGAACACCAAAGACGCAAAGAACGGTCCGGTTACGGATACGGGAAATTACACTTTCGCCGGCCTCGAAGACAGCTTTTTCGCGGCCGTTGCGCTGCCCGCGGACTCCCTGTCGCTCGAGGTGCGAACTTATTCCGACCAGGTGAAGCTTCCAAATGAGGACAAGCCTCAATCATTTGTGGGCGTTGGCCTGTCCACTGGCCCGCAAAACGATTTGTCGCTATTTGTAGGGCCCAAGGACATAGACGTCCTGAAACAGGTGAATCCGAAATTAGCGCAGCTTATCGATTGGGGCTTCTTCGGCGTGATCGCCAAGCCTCTGTTCCTTTGGCTGAACTGGGTGAAGGACAACTGGACCGGCAATTACGGCTGGGCCATCATGCTGGTCACGTTGATCATCAATCTGGCGCTCTTCCCGTTCCGGCTTACAAGCCTGAAATCGGCTCGCAAAATGCAAAAGCTGCAGCCGCAAATTCAGGCCATCAACGCGAAGTACAAGGGCATCAGCATGCGCGACCCCCGCAAAGCAGAGCAGAATCAGGAGGTCATGGCTCTGTACAAGAGCCAGGGCGTCAATCCTGTGGGGGGCTGCTTGCCTATGCTGGTGCAGATTCCGTTTTTCTACGCGTTCTACCGAGTCCTCAGCATTGCTATTGAGTTACGCCACGCTCCTTGGCTATGGGTCCCCGATCTTTCGTCTCCCGAATCGCTGCCCATACACCTGCTCCCCATTATTCTCATTGCCACGCAATTCTATTCACAGAAGCTGACGCCGGCCGCGGGCGTTGATCCGAACCAGCAGCGCATGATGATGTTTATGCCTCTCATGTTCGGCTTCATGTTCTACTTCGCGTCTGCCGGACTTGTACTATATTGGTTGACCAGCAATCTTGTGGGAATCGCCCAACAACTCATCATCAACAGGTTTATGCCTACACCCGCACCGCCGCCGGCTCCCCCGCCGAAAGCCCCAGTTAAAAGGACCGTGAAGAAATAGACCGCATGAAATATTCTGTCGATTCATTGCGGCCGAAGCTCGACCAATTCCTGGCGCCTGTGTTGCGCCATGCCGGGTTTCAACTCTCCTATGAGTTGCGCGCGCCTGAAAATCCGCACCCAGAAGTGGAGAATCCCGACATTACCGTGGTGTTCTCTGGGCCGGATGTAGAGCTGCTCCTGGAAAATCGCGCTGAATTATTGCTCGCACTGGAGCATCTTTCAATGGAGGCGATTCGCCTTCCAGCCGAGGATCACTCGTTGATCTCTTTCGACGCCAACGACTATCGCCTGTTGCGCGTAGAAGAGCTGCGCATGAGCGCCCTGGCGGCCGCTGAAAAGGTGAAGCGCACGCGCGTCCCCTTTCACTTCAATCCCATGACCAGCCGCGAACGCCGCGTGATTCATATCGCATTGCGCGAAGAGAAGGACCTGCGCAGCGAGAGTGTTGGCGTCGGACCAGGCCGTGCGGTCGTTATTGTTCCGGCTGACATGCCAACCCCGCCCGCTCCGCCAATCCCGCTTGGGCCCCCACATCACGGCGGGCGCGGAAACGGCTATCGTTCGGGCGATGGACCGCGCCGTGGGCCTCGCGAGGGGCACGGGCGTGGTGGAAATCGACCGCATGGCGGCGGTGGCCGCGGTCCCCGCTAGCTACCCTGGGGCACTGAACCGCAACCGCCGTCAGGAGCGTCAATGAATCCGCGCGACACCATTGTCGCCATCTCTACACCCATGGGACGCGGCGGCTTGGGCGTCGTCCGGCTCTCCGGCGAGCGCAGCCGCGAAATCGCCGGACAGATTGTCCGGTTCCCGCAACACCCACACTGGCGCAGTTGGGGCAGCCAACTTGCCGAACTCACCGATAGAGGCGGTGCTGTTGTAGATCAAGTGGTCGTCTCCTATTTCGAAGCCCCGCGCTCCTACACGGCCGAAGATGTCGTCGAAATCTCCTGTCACGGCGCTCCGGTAATTCTGCGGCTTTGTATCGAGAGAGCACTTCGGGAGGGCGCGCGCATTGCTGAACCTGGCGAATTCACGCTGCGCGCCTACATCAACGGCCGCATCGACCTGATCCAGGCTGAGGCAGTTCGCGACCTGATCGACGCGACCACCCTGTATCAGGCTCGCGTCGCGGCGCAGCAGATGGAAGGCTCCGTATCGCGCCGCATGCGGCCAATCAAGGAACCGCTTCTGGAGCTGATTGCGCTACTCGAAGCCGGAATCGATTTCGCGGAGGACGACATCAGCGTTGCCTCAGGTGAAGAGATAGTGCGGCGCTTGCGCCCGATCCAAAGCGGCATGCGCGATCTGGTCGCTAGCTTCGCTCGCGGCAAGCTGGTATATCAGGGTTTCACGCTTGCCATCGTGGGGCGGCCGAATGTTGGCAAGAGCAGCTTGTTCAATCGCCTGCTCGAACAGGATCGCGCCATCGTCACGGATATTCCGGGCACTACGCGCGATCTCGTATCGGAAGCAATGTCCATCGAAGGCATTCCGGTGAAACTAGTCGATACTGCCGGCATCCGCGAAGGTCAGGACAAGGTGGAGACTCTTGGAGTCGAGCGAAGTTATCAGGCTATGGCCGATGCCGATTTGACTTTGGTTGTCGTTGACTTGTCAACCGGATTGACCGGCGAGGATCAGGCGCTGATCAATAAGCTCAGTGATCGAAGGCCGCTGGCCGTCGGTAATAAGAGCGACCTTGCTCAGGGCGTCACGAATAACCTAATGCGCGTTTCTGCTCTCACCGGCGAAGGCATCGCGGAACTAAAACGCGAAATTCTGCATCGCCTCGCGCCGGAAGGGTTAGCTGCGCCGGAGAGCGGCAGCATTACCAGCATCCGGCATAAGGCTCTGCTGCGCGAGAGCTTGGAGGCGCTCGAGAATGCGGAACGCGCCGTCGAATATCAAATTCCACACGAGATGTTGCTCCTCGAACTTTATGCCGCGCTGAGGCCCATTGATGCCGTGACGGGCGCAACGACAGCCGATGACATCTTGAACCGGATCTTCACCACGTTTTGCATTGGCAAGTAGTGGCCGGGCATGCCGCGCCTTGCCCAGTTCATATTAACCGGAACACACCCGCTATTTGTAGCCGGACTGAGGGAAGCGGCTCCGGCAGGACAATTTCCTCAATGCACTGAACCCCACTTAGATCATGTACTTCAAATCTTCTTCTCTTTGGGTAGATCACCCAAACTTGAACGGACCCATTCCGCAAATATAAATCTACTTTCTGTAAAATGCGATGTTTCCGGTTTGCCGGCGAAACGATCTCGACAGCGATGACCGGCGCACCTTCTGGATACTCGCCAGAGTCTCGTGCGTTCTCCCATCGGCTTCTTTCCAGCACGAAAACGTCCGGGCTTAGCATGCTGTTCTCTTCACGCATTTTGAAATTGACGTTTTGGCGCACCAGGAATTTAGTTCCGACGAGAGCTGCGTCTAAGATCCGTTCGACATTTCGCGCAATATCGGCCGGTAATGGCTTCGGTTGCGGCGACAAGACTATTTCTCCCTTGATGAGCTCGTCTCGAAGGCCGGGAAATCCCTTGAAGGCTTGATACTGCTCTGGTGTGATCGGCGGAGCTTTCGCGGTCGTACTCATGTGTCCCTAGCCCGCTTTATAACACTGTTCGTCAGTTCAGGGCGTTTTCCCGAGCGGCTGCGCTGCGACGCTACCATAATGCACATGAGAACCGTGGTTTTGGCGATGCTGGCGCTTTTCACCGCTTCCCTGCCTCTGAGCGCTAACGATGCGGAAAACCAGATATCGGCCGAGCTGTCCGCACAGGTAGAGGCATGGAATCGCGGAGACATTCCTGCATTCGTGCAGACCTATGCCGATAACTGCACGTTTGTGGGTAAACAGATTCTGCACGGCAGATCACGGTTGCTCGCACGATATCAGAAATCATACGCATCGCCCGCGGCGATGGGCAAGCTCTCGTTCAGCAATCTGTCAGTACAACCTCTTGATGAACACATTGCCATTGCCACAGGAGAGTGGCACATTGACCGGCCAGCCAGCGCAGGCGGACCAGTGGGCGGCGTCTTCAGCCTCGTCTGGCAATTCCAGAACAGGCATTGGCGCATTATGCTAGACCACACCAGTTGAGCCGCCCATTCATCTTGCCCGCTTCAAGTTGCTTGTTGCAAACTGTGGCGAACCGCTATCCATAGCTTAGGGTCAGCGGGGTGCTGCGCTGCCCTGATTGAAAGCATCAGGTTAAACGCTTGTACACCACTTTGCTAGTGCTCGGCGCTATTGCGCTTGGTGTCCAAAGCCTGCTTCTGTTCCTAGCATTCTTTGGCCCGGATCTGCCGTATCGCGTCAGGGAATCGCAAGACGTCAGCCTTGATTCGGATTATCTGCTTTCATTACTGGCAGCGCTCACTGATGCTCAGATCCATAGAGAAAACGCCATTGAGGTGCTGACGAACGGAAATTGCTTCTACGAGGCCGAGCTCCAGGCAATTCGGGCCGCCGAACGGACCATCAATCTGGAGGCATACATATTCATTCGCGGTAAAATAGCCCGCCGCTTTGTGGAGGCGCTCACTGAGCGGGCGCGCGCCGGCGTAAAGGTCAAGCTGATTATCGATTACATCGGCAGCTTCAGCACCTTCCGAAGCTACTTCAAAGAGCTGACCGCTGCTGGCGGTCAACTGGAGTGGTATCACTCGCCGCGGCTCGATCTCTTGCCTCAACTCAACAACCGCACGCATCGCGAGATGCTGATCATCGATGGGAAGTCCGGTTTCATAGGTGGCGCTGGAATAGCCGATCAGTGGTATACGGGATTGAAGAAGAACGCTCGCTGGAGAGACACGGTGGTGCGGGTGGAAGGGCCAGTGGTTGCAAGCCTGCAATCCGCATTTGCGCAGAACTGGCTGCGCGTTGCCGGTGAAATTATTACGGGTGAAGAATACTTCTCGTTTCCCGCCGCTCAGGGGAAGTCTGTTGGACTGATTGTTACCAGCACCCCGGCGGCGGGTTCAACCCGGGCGCGCACTTTATTTCAGTTGCTGATTGCATCGGCTAAGGAACAAATCTATATCAGTACACCCTATTTCCTGCCGGATCTCAGCGCGCGTCAGGCCATTGTCGAAGCCGTGCGCGATCGCGGCGTTGCGGTTAAGATCCTCACCCCCGGCGCTCATTCCGATCACGCATTCACGCGTAATTCCAGCCGCACCCTATACGGCCCACTGCTGAAGCGCGGCGTTCAGATTCATGAGTATCAACCCGCCATGATTCACGTTAAGGCGATGATGGTCGACAACCTGTGGGCCATCGTAGGATCTACAAATTTCGATCATCGCTCCTTTGAACTGAACGATGAAGTAAATCTCGCGGTTTTCGACCGCCGCGTTACGCAGCGGTTGATCGATGATTTCGAGAATGATCTGCGGGAAAGTACCCAGATCACGTACGAGGACTGGCTCCGTACCAGCCGGTTCAGAATCTACGACCGTTTCGAATCACTGCTCAGCAAACAGGAATGACGCGCTTCCGGATCACAACGTATAACATTCACAAGTGCCGTGGATTGGATCTAACGGTGAGCCCGTACCGGGTGCTGAACGTTTTGCAGGATATCGGCGCCGATGTAATTGCCTTGCAGGAAGCTTTTGAAGAGCAGGCGAAGTTCATAGCCGACCACCTAAACATGTGTCTGGTTTTCGGGTGTGCGCGGCAGCTCGAAGCTCGGCCGTACGGGAACGCTATTCTCACCCGCGGCGCCGTGCTGGGATCCCGCTGCCATGATTTGACCGTGAGTAAGCGGGAACCGCGCGGCTGCCTCAGGGTGGATGTGCAGGTTGCCGAAGATCTTATGCTGCATATTTTTGCCGTACACCTGGGCACTTCCTACTTCGAACGACGCCGTCAAGCCGGGAAACTCGTCTCGCCGGAGATCCTGGATGCTTCCGACGCGAAGGGGTTGCGCGTCCTGGTTGGCGATTTTAATGAATGGACCCGCGGCTTGGTGACCCGCATGCTCTCTGAGCACCTGCGCAGCGCCGACCTCGTAACGCACCTTGGCCGAAGTCGAAGCTATCCTGGCTTAGTGCCCTTTCTGCACCTGGACCACATATACTACGATGCGCCCTTACACCTCTCCTGTTTGCGGCTGCACCGGACGGCGGTTTCCCTGGTTGCCTCCGATCATTTGCCGCTGATCGGAGATTTTGAGGTGACTCATTAAGCGCGCCAGTGCTGGAAGCGGGCTTGCCGGCATCATATCGCCTTTCAGACTAGCGTGATCGTCGCGATATCCGATAACGCCGGATTAACCGCGGTGGTAACTTCGACGACAACGGTTCCGCTTGGGGATGGCGCGCCAGGGGCGGCCGCCGGCGGAGTATAGAGCCCGTTTGCATCGAGAGTACCCGGTCCCGACCGAAGGGTCCAATTTACCTTGTTCTTGTGGAGGCGAAGCACGTCGGCCTTAAACTGAATCGCGCTGCCGCCCACGGTCGTTTGCGCCGTTGCCGGCATTATTTTCACTTCCGGATTAGGGCTCATTACCCCTTCATCGCGGCTGAATTGGATGCCCTTGCTGACAAGATAGGAACTCGAGCTGATGCCCAGCAAAATCAGCACTCCTTGCGGAATCTGCTCAGGAAACCGCGGCGGATTTGGAGCGGCAATGATCAGAAATAAGCTGGCCGCTATTACAAAGGTGAAGATCAGCAGTTGAAAGCGCGACATGCTGGCGTCGCCATTCGGTTCGCTGATGAGAGCTCTCAGATCGATCCTCCCGGTGAAAATGTACCAGAGCACCGCGAGGCCAAGCAGCGCTATGAATCCAAGCGCCACCCATCCGGCGGCCACAGTGAGTGGTGTGGAGGCGGTCGGCATCTAATGTTCTCCTTTGTGATTTTTCATGCCAATCATGGCAACGGCTTTGCCGCCCAGATAGAGCATCTGGCTGCCGGTCAAGAGAGCCAATGTCAAGGGCGGTATATCGGGCAGTTTGCCCGAACGCCTGGTTTGAATAGCCTGCAGAAGGTACGAAAGGGCGGTCCAGATAGTAAAAAGCAGCAGTTGTACGCGTTCCGGGCTGAAGTACAGCTTGCCCTGCGCTGTTCGGCCGTAGAGCAGTCCCTGCGTGTTAATCGTGCGGGTGAGCAGCTTGATTGCAACGATCGCCGCCAATGCAGCAATGTAGGACAGCACGAAATAAGCTGTGGCTTCCCGAAGCTGGATCACAATGCCCTCCCCGGCAATGCGGCTTTCGTGGACGGCATGGATCAGTGTGCGGCGTTCAAACTTGTCTTGGCAACCGCTGCTTTGTGCTCCTTGCCGTCGTCATCCAGCAGATAAAGCTTGCCTTTTTCGATGGCAAATTTCACCGGCTCACCGACCGTTACATTCGCCGGCTTCGACCACGGAAACAGCAGGTGCTCGCGCGCTACATAAGTCTTGTGTTCTCCCTGAATGGTGTAGGTCTGGTAGGTTTCATAGTTATCGCTAGTAGTGGTGGTGGTGTTTTGGGAGTAATCGGTCTTGTTGCCGCGGTCCTTTGCCGTTCCATTTGTATTGCTGTTTTTCGTGCTGCCCTTTCGCACCTTCGACTGCTCGGTTTCGGTCAGCGTGCCCGATTCCCATTTACGTGTAGTGGCCGCGAACGCAGCAGTCGTGACCGCCACCAGCACCAGTCCACATAAGAAAAGCTTTGAGTTCATAAGGTCTCCTGACTGCGCGGATACTAACACATTTTCGGAGATCGCGGAATCCGAATTGGCCGACTGCTTAAACTGGAAGCCATGAATCGCCGCCAATTTCTACAGGTTGCAAGTGCCGGCGCGGCCGCGGGCGCGCTGGAGGCATATACGGGTGCATTCGATGATCAGAAGCGAAGACGGGTGGGCTTGATTGGATGCGGCTGGTACGGCAAGATCGATTTGCTGCGGCTGATCCAGGTTTCGCCGGTCGAGGTGGTGTCGTTATGCGATGTCGACCGGAACATGCTTCGCGACGCGGCCTCGATTGTTTCCAGCCGGCAGCTCTCGAAGAAGACTCCGCGCACTTACGGTGACTACCGCGAGATGCTGGCGGCCAAAGACCTGGATATTGTCCTGATTGCTACCCCCGATCACTGGCATGCCTTGACCATGATTGAGGCGGTGAAATCAGGTCTCGATGTCTATGTCCAGAAGCCGATCAGTGTCGATGTCAACGAGGGAAAAGCCATGCTTGCTGCCGCCCGGAAATACGGCCGGGTCGTGCAGGTAGGATTGCAGAGGCGCAGTACTCCGCACCTGATCGAGGCCAAGGATGAGTTCATCGATAAAGGAAAGCTCGGCAAAATCGCGCTGGTGGAGATTTATTGCTATTACCACATGCGCGCGTCGGAAAATCCGCCCGACACCGCTCCGCCGCCCTATCTCGATTATGAGATGTGGACCGGACCCGCGCCCATGCGCCCCTACAATTCGCTGGTCCACCCGCGAGGCTGGCGCGCGTTCATGGAGTATGGGAACGGGATTGTAGGCGACATGTGCGTGCACATGTTTGACATGACGCGCTGGATGATGGGCCTCGGATGGCCATCCCGGATTGCCTCGACAGGCGGCATTTTCGTCGATAAGGCAAGCAAAGCGAACATTTCCGATACCCAGACCGCAACCTTCGATTTCCCGGATTTGCGAGTGGTTTGGCAGCATCGCAGTTGGGGAGAAGCAGCAGACCCGAGGTATCCCTGGGGCGCAACTTTCTACGGTGACAAGGGCACCCTGAAGACCAGCGTCTTCAGCTACGACTTCATCCCGCTAGGAGGCGGTCAACCTGTCCATCGCGACGTTACGTACGAACTGGAGCAGTATCCGGAAGACAAGACGGAGAAAGACCTGGAGCGGCACGTCGCGCCTGCTGAACGCTATCACATGAAAAACTTTCTGCATGCCATCGACACCCGAAGCAAGCCGGTTTCCGATATTGAGCAAGGTTACATCTCGACCGCATCCTGCATTCTTGCGAACGATGCGATGCGGCTGGGGCGTACTCTGACATGGGATTCGCAGCAGCAGCAAATCGTCAACGACAACGACGCCAACCAGTTGCTAAGCCGGCCTTATCGCCGGCCCTGGGTTCATCCGCAAGCTTCATCCTGAAGCTGTCGCTACCGCTGGAAAACCATTGGGATGAACGAGATGCTGATGTCGCGAGTGGTGGGCTGCGCCATCGCAAGTACACTCCGAAAATCGGGAAGCGAGATATTGTTGCCCTGCAGCCGCGTAGCATCACCCACAAACGAACCAGATCGGTCGCGCACGGCGTAGTTGGTAATCCGGCCGCTTCCGTCAAGGCTGAGTGTCAGAACCACCGATGACCGCAGCTCAACCGGCACCAGGTTTGGGTCCGCGTGGTTCGCATAGAACACGGGCACATCATAAGTTACCCCGGTTGTTGTCGTCCGGATCGTAAAGGCAAGCGCCCCGAAAAGAATCAGGCTGGACAGCAGCCCGCCCGTAGCCGGTATGGTGAGCGGCCGCATGATTTCATCCACTCGGAACTTCCAGTTGTTCCAGATACGCAGCAGCCGGGAACCATCTGTCTGAAGCAGAGATTGCCGTTCATGCGACGCTGTGACCTGCAGCTTGGTTCGCAGCTCTGACGGCGCTTTCGGCTCTGCCAGTTTTCCGAGCGCAGAACGCACTGAACGGATTTCGTGGACTCGAACTTCGCAGTCTTCGCACTCCGAAAGATGCGCTTCAAGCCGGGAACGCTCGCCTTGGCGCAGCCTTCCGTCTACGTAATCCGTACTTCGGCGCTTAACGCTCCAACACCTCATGAATGTTCCATTCTGATTTCGACCGTCATTTACGCCAGCGCCTCCGCCAATCCCGCATCGGGCCGCTGGGTCAGTTCGCGCCGCAAAGCTTCTCTGCCCCGCAAGATTCTCGATTTAACAGTCCCGAGCGAGACCTGCAGGATCTCAGCGATCTCTTCATAACTCAGGTTCTGTATGTCTCGAAGCACGACCGCCGTCCTGAAAAGGGGGTTGATCCTCGTCAGCGCCCGCTCAATCAGAGCCCGGTTCTCGCTATTCACGGCCTGATCGTATGGCGAACGGCCCGGATCCGCGGCGCAGTCAATCGAATTTGACAACTCGGAGCCCTGCTCAACGTCCATGGGCACTTCACAGCGGCAGTGCCGCGCGAACCAGCGGCGATGGTTATGCGCCTCATTTACCGCGATGCGATAGATCCAGGTTCTCAAGCTGCTCTGCTCGCGAAACGAACTCACGCCCCGAAACACTTTGAGAAACACCTCCTGCACCACGTCACATGCGTCGGACTGGTTTCCCAGCAGGCGATAAACCATGCTGTAGACCGGTTGTTCGTAGCGTGAGATCAACTCTTCGTAAGCGGTCTCTATTCCGGCCCGGAGCCCTCGCAAGATCCGCGCATCCTCCTGAGAGACCCCGTTCTGGGCGCCCGCCAGAATAGACAGATTACCCGAATTGCCCAATAAGGGTTGCGCCATCGCCTGAATTGTAACGCGTCCGGCCCACTCCTGGCCAGCTATCTAGTTGGACACCGAAGCCGGGACTGAAGTTCCATTGCCCGCACAGACCCGTTCGTAGTAACGCTCGTACTGGGGAATGATTAGATCCGTACAGAACCGGGTATGAGCGGTGTTTCGTGCCGCCTCGGAGATCCGCCGGTGAAGCGAGGAATCCGTAAGCAGCTCAATCAGCCGCCCTGCTTGCGCCTCAATATCGCCCACAGGTTCCATGAACCCATCAACGCCATGAGTGATCAGGTCGGGAACACCGCCGGTGAGTGTAGCCACTGGGGGGACGCCGCAGGCCATCGCTTCCAGAGCGGCCAGTCCGAACGCCTCCATCTCGCTGGGGAGATGGAGCGCATGCATACGCGGAATCAGACGTTCCATGTGGTCCTGCTTGCCCAGGAATCGTACCTGTCTTTCCACGCCCAGTTCGCGGGCCAGGTGCTCGGCGGGGCCGCGGTCGGGACCATCACCGGCCATAATCAGTTCCGCGTCCACTTGCTCTCGCACTTTGGCGAAGGCTTTCACGCAATCAAGCACTCGCTTCACAGGGCGGAAGTTGGAGATGTGCAAAATCCGCTTGCGGCCCTGGGAGCGCGCCTCTTCATCCGGCCGGTACAGCCCGCAGTTCACGAAGTTGTGAATGACCTCAATCGGATTCCGCACCCCGAAAAACTCAATGGTCCGCTGGCGCATGTACTCGCTGATGGTTGTCACGCCATCCGACCGCTCGATAGAAAACTTCGTAATCGGGAAGTAGGAACGGTCCATACCGACCAGGGTGATGTCGGTTCCGTGCAGGGTGGTGATGAAAGGCAGCCGCCGCTGCGGAGTCATCTGCTGGGCCAGCAGCGCCGAAATGGAGTGTGGAATTGCGTAATGCACGTGCAGCAGATCCAAACTGTGCAGCTCCGCGACTTCCGCCATGCGCGAGGCGAGCGCCAGTGAATAGGGCGGATATTGAAAAAGCGGGTAAGTGGATACTTCAACTTCGTGATAGTGGATGCCCGGAGTGCCAGGGTCCAACCGGATGGGATTGGCGTAGCTGATGAAATGCACCTCGTGCCCGCGCTGCGCCAGCTCCATCCCGAGTTCGGTCGCCACGATGCCGCTGCCGCCGTAGGTGGGATAACAGGTGATCCCGATGCGCATGGTTTATACGATGTGCCGCGCTCAATGAACGACTCCGATATAGTAAATTGCAAGGAGCTGATTTACGCTCGGGAGCGTGATTCATGGCTTTTCGAACCGTGCTTTTCGTTTGCGCCCTGGCCGGGATAGCCTCGGCCGCCGATCGGGATTTCGTAAACACGAAAATGTTTTCACCCGATGGAATACGCAGTCTTACTGCGCAAATGCGCGCAGCGCCCGAGCTAAAGATTGTGAACCCCGAGCCAAAGATGGTGAACCCCGGACCGCATGCCTGTTCCATTCCGCTGCTCGAAATGCATGCTAAGAACCCCGATCCGAAGATCGCCATCCCCTTTTCTAAGCCAGACTTTGACCATATTGCGGTTCCGGCTCCCGCACCGGCTTGCAAGGGCTGGAATAAAGAACGCTAACCGAAGTTCGGTGTAGAGGCCGCTTGCTGCCGCGCGCGGTTCAGTGCTGTCGAGCGCTTGCCCAGAACCGCGACGTCAGGGAGTGCCTGGGCTTAACTTCGGCTAGGAGGTGCGCGTCCGGGCGATCTCGGGGGCTTCCTCAAGCGGGTGGCGGAGAGCGCGCTCGGGCTCCAGATAATAACGGGTCAGACCTTCTTTGAGCAACTGCAGCGCGGCCTCGGGAGTATCCGCAAAGCGGAACAGGTTTAAATCCGATTCAGCTATCATGCCGTGCTTGACTAGTGCCCCGAAATTCAGAACCTCGCGCCAGAACTCCGAGCCATAGAGCAAAATCAGGATCTTGCTTTCCAACTTCTGAGTTTGCGCCAGGGTCAGAATTTCACACATTTCATCAAGCGTTCCGAAGCCGCCGGGAAACACTACCAGCGCTTTGGCGAGATAGGCGAACCAGAACTTCCGCATAAAGAAGTAATGGAATTCAAACGAGAGCTCGGGCGTGATGTAGGGATTCGGGCGCTGCTCGAAGGGCAGGCCGATATTGAGGCCAACCGTTTTTCCGCCGGCATCGCTGGCGCCCCGATTGGCGGCTTCCATAATGCCCGGACCGCCGCCGGAGCAGACCACAAAGCGACGCCTGGGCTCGGGTCCGCCGGCGGATTCTGAAACCGCGGACGCCCACGCGGTAAGCAGGCGAGCGAGTTCGCGGGCTTCACGATAATATCGCCCGAGCGGTCCGTCTTCTTGAATGCGCGCGGACCCGAAGAAGACAATCGTGTCCTGAATCTTCTCTTCCTGGAAGTGAGCGAGCGGCCAAAGATACTCGGAGAGCATGCGGAGCGGACGCGATTCCGGACTCTGCAGGAAGGCCTCCTCGCGGTAAGCGACGGGGCGGCGACCATCCAACGGATCGGAGCTCTCGGTGGAGATCTGGTCTTCAGGCAGCGGCAAGTCTCGATTGTCGCATCGAAGGCCGATCCGCGAGCGGACGCGGAACAAATCCGGCTGTTAAAATTCGGGCAGTGTCTGGCCGCAACGTATTCACAGTTCTGGAACAAACAGCGGGGCAGTATGGAGATGCCGTGGCGCTGTACCAGCCGATAGGAAGCAAGCCGGGGGGCGGCTATCGCACCTATACCTGGAACGAATGGCTGCAGGCATCTCGCGAGATCGCAATGGGCCTGCGATCGCTCGGGATCGGAAAAGGCGAGATTGCCTGCATTCTGTCCGAAACCCGGGCCGAGTTTTACCTGGTCGATCTGGGAATCATGGGAGCAGGGGCGGTGGCTGCCGCGTTGTACACGGCATATCCGGTAGCGGAGCTGGCGAGTGGCATATGCGATGTTGAACCGCGCTTCTTGTTCATTGAAGATGCGAAAACCCTGGCCGAGCTACAAGGCGCGATGGAAGAGCAGGGCGAGAGGCTGCCGGAGTACGTGATCCTGATGACCGGCGAGCAGGACGGGATACTATCGCTCGAATCCATCCGGGCGCGCGGGCGGGAGGCACTGGATCGGAGTCCTGCCGAGTTTGCGCGTATACAGGAAGAAATCTCGCCTGGGGATGCAGCCATTCTCTATCTGACGTCCGGCGCGACCGGCGAGCCCAAAATGGGGTTGACGAGTCACCGGGCGATATTGGCCAACATCGATATGGGACCGGTGGTGCTGCCGATTACGCCCGAGGACTCGACTTTGGTTTTCCTGCCTTCGGCGCACATTGCGCAGCGGATTGTGCTGGAACTGGTGCCGATGCGGATGGGTACGCCGGTGTGGTTTTCAGAAAGCCTGGCAAGGCTGCCGGCGGAACTGAAGGCGATTCGCCCGACAGTGTTCCTGGCGCCGCCGCGGGTCTGGGAACGGATGTTCTCGACCATCCAGAACGAGATCAAGAAGCGTCCGGCGATGGCGCGCAAGATCTTTCATGGCGCGCTTGGCCTGGGGCTGGAAGCGGCGCGCTACCGGCAGGAGGGCAAACCGCTGCCAGCCTGGATGTCGCGCCTGCTGAAGGTAGCAGACAAGCTCGTTTTTTCAAAAGTCCGCGAGAGGCTGGGAGGCCGGATACGGATTGCGGCCTCGGGCGCTGCCCCGCTGGGGAAGGAACTTGCCGAGTTCTTCTCCGCCATTGGCTTACCGTTGATTGAAGGCTATGGCCTGACGGAGGCCGGCGTGATCTGCTTCAACCCGCTGGAGCGCCCAAAGCCGGGAAGCATCGGGAAACTGCTGCCGGGCATTCAGGCGCGGCTGGCGGAAGACGGCGAATTACAGGTAAAGACGCCCTGCATCTTTGAAGGCTATTACAGAGATGAAGAAGCAACGCGCTCGGTGCTCAGCGAAGATGGCTGGTTCTCAACCGGCGATATCGCTGAAACCGATGGCGATGGCTACTGGTACATCACCGGCCGGAAGAAGGAGCTGATTGTCTCATCGAATGGCAAGAAGATCTATCCAGCGCGGATCGAGAACCTGTTCAAGATGGAGCCGGTTGTAAGCCACGTGCTGCTGGTTGGCGACAAAAAACCGTATGTAACCGCACTGCTCACCTTGAACATGACGAACGTGCATCGCCTTAAAGGAATGGAAAGCGCCGAAACGGGAGGGACAGCCGACGTGGTGAACGCAGAGCCGGTGGCTAAAGCGGTGCGAGACGCAGTTTCCCGTGTCAATGGGCAGTTAGCGGATTTCGAAAGGATTCGCCGGTTCAGAGTGCTCGATCGGGATTTTTCAATCGAACAGGGCGAACTGACACCAACGATGAAGATTCGCCGGGCCCGAGTTCTGGAGAACCACCGCGAGTTAGTGAGTCAACTCTACTTAGGGCGAGGAGAGAGCGCGTAAAATTGAGCTCGGAAACAGCATCGATGCGGGGCAACACCACCGTTTGCGGTTGTACGGCATCCGCCCTATCGGCAAATAATTGGATCAGCTTGTTGCGCGATTCTCGCAGACTAACAAGCGATACGGCCAGTCCGGCGACAAAAGCCGTGCTCAAAATGTCCGTACTTAAGATATCGATCATACGAGCCTACCCCTCATAATTTGTGGAAGGAACGAGCTTGATTTCTCATCCTGTCCAGCTACTCCCTCTGTTTCGGGAAAGGGTTTGGGGCCGCGAGGATTTGGCACGATCTTTTGCCGGGACACCTGAAAACCGCCGTATCGGAGAACTATGGTTCACGTCCGAAGAGAATGCAACTTCGGACGGTAGGACTTCTGGGCGAATTACTGAAGGCACATCCAGGGATTTTGGGAACAGGCGCGGACCCCAGCCATCCTGAACTTGTACCGCTGCTGGTAAAACTGTTGTTTACGACCGAGCGGCTATCGGTGCAGGTGCATCCGGACGACGAATACGCCCAACGCCATCACCACAGTCTAGGCAAAACCGAAGCCTGGTACGTGCTGGATTCGCAGCCGCCCGGTGAACTAGCCGTGGGATTCCGGGCGACGCTGACACGAGAAGAATTGAAAGATGCAGCGCAGAGCGGCGAGATTGAGGATCTGCTCGACTGGCGAAAGGTGCGACCGGGGAATGTGATTTTCGTGCCGGCCGGTACGGTGCATGCGATCGGGGCCGGGCTGATTATCTGTGAGATCCAGGAGAACTCGGACATCACATACCGGCTGTATGATTACGGCCGCCCACGCGAGCTGCACCTGGAGCATGGCGTTGAGGTATCGCATCTTGGGCCGCATCGCTTTCCGGTAATGCCGGTTCCGCTGGCACACTGGCGGACCCAACTGCTGGAGTGCCCGTATTTCCGTATCGAACGGCTGCGGCCGAAGAAGCCGGTCCGGATTACCGAGTCTCCCTATTACCTGCTGCTCATCTGCACAAAGGGAGCGGGTAACATTGGCGGGCAGGCATTCGGCGCGGGGCACGCGTGGATGATACCGGCGCATTCGGCCGAGTTTGATCTGAACGCTGCGGGATCGGAATGGATACTGACCTACACCGCAGCCGAGCCAAGCTCAGCGCTGGAGGAACGCGCGTAGAAACAGGATTACTTTCGTGCGCTTCGGCACATTGATGCGGCGAGTGAGCACGGAATAGTTCGCGTCTTCGATCTTCTCGAGTAACCGCAGGTAAATCCGTCGAAGCGCCCACAACGAGCGGCGGCTCTTCGGCTCGACCAGGCCGGACAAGGGAGCGGACTCATCGTAATACGCGCGAGCGCGGCTGACTTCAAAGCGCATGAGCTGCCGGAAGCGATCATCTTCTTTGCCCGAACGCAACTGCTCAACAGGAACCTGGAAGCGGGCCAGGTCCTCGAGCGGAAGATAAATGCGGCCCATTCCGGCGTCTTCACGCACGTCTCGCAAGATGTTTGTGAGTTGAAAGGCAACGCCACACTTCTCCGCCAGCAGGAGCGCCCTGGGCGAGCGGAAACCAAAAATGTGAATGATGGTGAGGCCGACCACCGAGGCAACGTGATAGCAGTAGCGGTACAACTCATCGAATGTTTTCATCTGCCGCGGTTCGAGGTCGGAAAGGATGCCGTCGATCATCTCGTGAAAGTAGCGATGCGGGATGGCGTAGCGGTGTACCGCATCGTGGAAAGCAGGCCAAATTATGTTGGCCTCGACTTCGCCCCGCAGGGCTCGATCGAGCTGCATGCGCCAAAGCGCGACGCTGTGGCGCACCTGTCCTTTGGCCGCAACGGCTGGATCGTCACTCAAGTCGTCACAATGGCGCATGAAGGCATAGATGGCGCACATGGCATCGCGCTGGGGCTTGTCCAGCAGGAGAAAAGAATAATAGAAATTCTTGGCGCGGCTCTTCGCTACGCGCCGGCAGTAGCGATACGACGCTTCGACGGCAGCGGGCGCTAAAGCGAGGGCAGTCGCAGAAGGCATTGAACAAGAATACCGGCGCGTTCCGCTTTGGAGATGTGCGGGCGCTGCTTTAGGACATTGTAGTTTTGCCCGCGGATCTTCTGCAAGATCTTCATGCCGCCCCGGCTAAACAGGCTGAGATCGAGGGCAAGCCGCCGGTCGACCATTCCGATGAGTGGCAAGCCTTTGCGGAACAGGTCTTCGGCAACATCGACGGCATCATGTATGACCTGTTCAAAGCGGCGATCGAACTTCAGGGCGAACAACTCTTCGACCGTGTAGCCGTGTTTTGCCAGCAGGTCCAAAGGCAGATAGACGCGATCCTTTTGCAGATCGACAGTTACGTCCTGCCAGAAATTAGCGAGCTGGAGAGCAGTACAGGTGTAATCGGAAAGGCGCTGGCGTTCGGCATCGGAATAACTGCAGAGATAGAGAACCAAGTGGCCGACAGGATTGGCGGAATTAACGCAGTAATCGAACACGTCATCAAAGCTGCGGTAGCGGGTTACGGTCTGATCCTGTTCAAAGGCGCGAATGAGACGATCGAAAGGCTCGATGGGAATGTCATGGCGGCGAACACTATCTTCGAGGGCGACAAAAACCGGATGCGATGTTTCGCCGCGATACATGGATTCGAGCTCACCGCGCCACCAGGCGAGCAGGCGCAAGCTCTCGCGCGCATCTCCAATTTCGTCGCCGAGATCGTCCGCCCAGCGGCAGAACGCGTACACGTTATAGAAATCCTGATGAAGCTTCTTCGGGAGCAGGAAGCTAACCAGATGAAAGTTCTCGTAATGGTGGGTGGCGAGCCAGCTCGTATACTCGCGAGCTTCCGATTGAGAATAGGCCGCGGCGCTGGGCCCGAGGGTTTGAATATATTCTTTCGGCTGCAGGTATGCGATAGCCACTTGTTCCTATTGTCAGGGAATAATGGCGGTCTTGAGGTGCCCATTGGGGCGATGGGCGAGATCATGCAAGATGCGGGGCAACTCGCTGAGAGGCTCCTCATCACTAACAATATGCGCAGCTGTCACCTTGCCGTCCGATACGATTTCCAGAGAACGCCGGATATGAGCAGGGGTGTGATGAAAGTTTGCTTTGCAGGTAATTTCGGAGTAGTGCAGAAGAGCTGTATCGAGGGCAATCTTAGTCCCAGACGGACAGCCCCCGAAAAAGTTGATTAGGCCGCCCTTACGGACAAGCTTAGTAGCAAGTTCCCATGCTTGGGGGTGGCCGACAGCTTCGATGACCACTTCCGCTCCACGGCCGCCGGTATACGATTTCATGGCGGAGATCAGGCTGGCTTGCTCGTTAAGCGGAGAATCCCTGCTCAGCAGAATGCCCTCGCCGGCACCGAGCGTAACCGCCTTATCAATCTGCTCCAGGCGGCGTGCAATTGCAATCACACGGGCACCAAAGACCCAACGAGCCAGACGAACAAACATCAAGCCAATGGGTCCCAGCCCGATGACGGCGACCGTATCTCCCGGCCTTACATGGCTCTCATCCAAGCCGCGCAGAGCGCACGCAAGAGGCTCGACCAGCGCTGCATCACGGTAGCCAAGGTGATGGGGAATGAGATAGGTATTCTTACGGACAATGCGCGCGGGAATCCGAATGAATTCCGCATAGGCGCCGTTATTGAACAGTAAATCTTCACACAGATTTTGCTGGCCACGGCGACAGAAGAAGCACTCGTCGCAGGGGGCGGAGTTGGCGGCCACAACCCGCTGACCGGGATGAAAGCGAGTGACAGCCTCACCCACCGCGACGATGTCCCCGGCCATTTCGTGACCGAAGAGGGCTGGGGGCCGAATCATCTTGGCGTGATAACCGCGCCGAAAGACTTTCACATCGGTTCCGCAAGTGAGGGCCGCGCGAACTCGGACCAACAGCTCACCGGGTCCGATGGACGGGACGGCTACGGATTCGAGTCGAACATCTTCCTTGCCATAAAGGACGGCGGCCTGCATCGTACTGATTGCCGTTGCGGCGGCCATCAGGCTTGCTCCTGAGGATGAACAACGACTTTCAACGATTGCTCGTCCGGATGCTGGGCGACGGCGATGCCGCGTTCGATGCTGGAAAGAGGCACCCGGTGTGAGATCAAGGGCTGTAGCACCAAGTCCCCGCTGAAGACCAGGCGAGCTGATTCCTTCTGGAGATCGATATCAGCGCTGTAAGATCCAAAAAGCATACGTTCGCCCACGCAGATATCCGCTCCTGACAGTTCGATGCGATCGGCCGCGGAAGTTTGCGCAAAAAGAAGGATTTTGGCGCCCGGACGGGCAATGCGCAGTGCCTGCTGAACCAATCCGGGCACATTTGTGGCGAGGATCACAGAATCCACGCCTCTACCGGCCGTTTCGGCGCTAATCGCACGTTCGAAATGTGTTTCGCGCGGATCAAAAGCGGAAGCGCCAAGGTCGTGCGATAGGTTACGGCGAAAGTCGATGGTGTCGGTCGCGAGCACGGCGGCGCCGGTTCGCTTTACGAGCATGGTGAAGATGAGGCCGATTGGTCCTTGGCCGAGCACGGCCACGACATCGCCCTGACCAGGATTAAGTTGTGCGACGGCTTTGAGGCAAGTGTTCACTGGTTCAACCCAGCAGGCCTGATCGAACGGTACGCCAGCCGGGATTTTCTCGACACCGCGTTCAACGATCCAATCCATGACGCGAACGTATTGCGAAAAGCCTCCGCCCGCTGGTTCGTAGCCGGCCGTAACGCCAACTTTCTTGTAGGTGGGGCATTGCGCATAGAGATGACGCAGACAATAGAAGCAAGTTCCACAAGGGATGTGATGAAAAACTACGACGCGGTCGCCGGGAGAGTACTTTGCCACATGATCGCCGATGGCGGCGACAACACCAGCGGTCTCATGCCCGTAAATGCGCGGGGGGGCCAGCAGGTTGTATTCGATCTTCTTCAGATCTGTGTGACAGATGCCGCAGCTTTCAATTTTTACGAGGATCTCGCCGGGACCGATGGCGGGTGTTGGGACCGACTGAACCTCAACGCGCCCGTCGCCGGTATAGACGGCGGCGTGCATGAGGGCGGGCGGGGTATCCACCTTATTCAGGTTGAGCGCTTTCTGATTCCGAGTTGATTCGGCAACTGACAAGAAATTCCCCCAGGGCCGCTGCCGCGTTTTCGGTTCGCCGCTTCAGGTGGAAGAGGACGGGTAACCGATTCGGGTGCGTAAGGGCCTGAAGAACAATTTTCCCACGCGCGATTCTTCCTTCAGGAGTCCGGCACTTATTCAGGTCGAACGGAAACGACTCGCCGGCGCAGTCGGACACCGCTTTGATGCAACAGAAGGGGAGTCCAGCCCGTTTGGCGCGGGCCGCGACGCCAGCGGCTTCCATATCAATGGCGACTGCGCCCAGAGCGCGCAATTGCTCCTTGTCGGCGGCATGATTGGCAACACGATTTTGCGACGCGACCACGCCGGAGACAAATTCGCCGTCCGCCTCGATTGCGGCGCAATCGAACGTTTCTTTGGTGGAAACATCGAGAACCTGAGTGGCGACGACGAGCTGCGATTCCTGAAGCTGCGGATCAAGCGCACCGCACCAGCCGGTGCTCACCACGGCTTCCAGGCGTGATGAGGACAGCTCGGCAACCATTAACGAGCGGATGGCGACCTCAACCGCTTGCGCGGCAAGTTTGGGACCAGCGCCGTTAGCTGCGAGGATCATTCGCCGGCTCTCCCAGATGCCTTCATAGGCGTAATCTATGGGCCATTTAAGCTTGCGAGATGCGGTCAGAAGATTCGCGAGCGGCTTGAGCTCGGCGGCTTCGGAGGCGACGTAAAGAATGGCCATGTTGGATTAACCGCAGGTCATCGGACGGCCCACAGCAGCAAAAGTTGACGGAGGCTCACGATTCGTCGCTGTCCATGTGTCTCTTTCTAAGTTACTCTGTGGCGGAAGACCGAAGTCAGGAGACAGAAGTCAGGAGTCAGAAGTCAGGCGGCCTGTTTCCCCTGCTCTTTTGCATTGAGTTCGCGGCTGACGTGGGCAACGGCCATCTTGAACATCCCGCTGAGGTCTTCAAAGGGGATGCGCATGTGGCCGGGAAGCGGGGCTTCGATGGTTTGGCGAATGTCGGAGTCTACTTCGAGGTGCTGGGCCTTGGCATTAGCGAGGCGGGTGCGGGCTTCCTGAAGCTCCGCTCGCTCGCGCTCGCGGCTCTGTTTGGCTTCTTGCGAAACAAAGCCGATTTCGGCTTTGCGCTTATCGGCTCTAAGCTTTAGCAAAGTATTTAGCGATTTGTAGAAGGCGCGCTCATGGGTGGTCTGGTAGCGGAGGTAGAGGCCCAGCTCTTTTTCCGCATTGCAAAGGCCTGCCTCGTCGAAACAGAGACTCTGCAGGCGCACCGCGCGCTGCTTCAGCCAGTAATGCTGCACCATACTTTCGACCATCAGGATTTCGGTGGGGGTTTCGGGATTGTGTTCAGCACGCAGGCCTTCGTGTAGTGTGTCGAACTCTTCGGGCGCTTCGCCGGGCAGCATCATGAAGATGCCGGTGAGTCCGTGCCGGACGGCATTTATGGAAACAGTCTGTTTGCCTTCGGCAGATTGCGGACCGGTAGAGTGCTGCGAGTTGGTTTGATTCGCCGCGATTTGGGCTTGGGTGGACATAAAAGGCTCCTAGAAATGAAAAACCCGCTGCGCGGCAGCAGCGGGTTCTTCAAGAGTTCGGAAGCCGACAAGCGGCCTTCCTGAAACCAGTATACGGCATGGTTCCAAGCGATTCCCGGTAAGTAGTTGAAAGTGAAGCGACTATAGGTTGTGATCGCCTCGCCGGCCGGGGGCGCACAACGGCAACCCGCTCCCGCTATTCTCAAACGTTTTCCTGAAGCCGCTCACCCGGGGGAATAAAGATTTCGGCACGATTCTCGTCAGAGCCGAAGCCGCGGTTGTACAGCCGTCGTTCGTATGAAAACTGAGCCACGTCAAAATTCACGCTGAGAGTTGGATCGCTTGCTAAACCAGCCCGACGCCTCTTCTCATACCTCTCCATGACAATTGCGCTCAGCAATGGTGTTTCCTTCGCGTGATCGACCAAATACTGCATCAGTATTTCAGGACAGCGGAAATCATTCGGATTGTCACTCCTATACGGTTCGTTCTCGTCTGCAGTCTTCAATCTGTCGAAAAACCCAACGATTTTTCAGGGGAAACCCCTTAGCTTTATCAGAATCTATATTGCGAATTCGACAAGGAGGAGATATTTTAATGAAATTCCGACTCGCTTCAGCGCTAGCATTAATGGCGGCGCTTTCCGCTGTCCCTGCGTTCGCGACGAGTTACACGGCTAGCTTCTACGGGACCGAAACTTCACCGAACAATAGTTCGTTTATGGCTACCCTGGCAGGTACGATTGACTTCAGTTCCGATGCATCGCCGCTGTATAATCCCGTTCACGCCTCAGACCTGAGTGCTTTCTCACTCGTTGCTACCTTCGATCCTGGGCATGGACCAGGCGCAGCAGAATGGGATTTCGGGCTCGGCGACCTTAGCTCCTTTACATTCGAAACGGCCACACCTGGACTCGCACCTTTGTTCACTCTGACGACCGATTCGATTAATAGCGTTAAAAACTACATCTATCCCGGCCAGATCGCGATTGCGGGTGTTGCGGCCGACCAGGTCTCGTTGATGATCGACGGCGGAACAAGTCCATATGCGACCGCTACTGTAGGAACTATTTCGGCAGCACCTGAGCCGTCTACATGGTTGTTGATGGGAATATCTTCGTTGCTGCTGGCATGCAGATGGTGGCTGCGCCAACGCCGGCCATCGAAGGGGTAGGCATAGATTGGGTATTGCGTGTACTGTCCCGAGTTTCGAGCGCTCAGAAGTACGCGCTACCGGTTCTGGTGGCGGCGCTGGCGTGCCTGCGTTTCTGCCATGTAAACCTGCTGTGGGCTGACGAAGATTACCACCTGGCGGCCGCGATCAACATTCTGCACGGCAGAGTTCCGTATCGCGATTTCTGGTACGACAAGCCGCCCTTGTGCGCGGTTTATTATCTGCTGAATGCCGGTTATCCGGGCTGGCCTCTGAGACTGCTGGACGCCGCTTACATTCTTGTCGCGTGCTGGCTCGCCTACCGGCTGGCGCGGGACTGGTGGGGCGAAGCTGAAGGGCTTGCGGCTGCGCTGTTTCTGGCGTTTTTTACCGCCTTCTATTTGCCGTCCGCGGTAATTCCGTTCGCGGCGGACGCGCTGATGATTGTGCCGCACCTGGCAGCCGTTTACTGCGCGCGCAAGAGACAGGCGACCTGGGCCGGGTTGTGGGCCGGAATCGCATTTCTGTTCAATGCCAAGGGGATCTTTGTGCTGGCGGTATGCGGAGTCTGGCTGCTGCCCGAAGCGGGGCTGGTAGTGCTTGGGTTCGCGGTACCGGTGGGGATCGGGCTTCTGGCGGCGTTGGCGACGGGCGCCTGGCCCGGCTATTACGAGCAGGTCTGGCGCTGGGGTTTCATCTATGCGGAGGGGTCGCCGGTAACAAACCCCGTCGCGCTCGGTATCAGGCGCACGGCAGACTGGCTGGGGTTTCATGCCGCGCTGGCGATCGGAGCAGTGTTCGCGTTTACTCGGATGGGCCGCGATGACCGCTGGAAACTCGCGGTGTGGCTGGCGCTCTCCTTTGCCGCAGTTTGCATTGGTACGCGATTCGCGCCGCACTACTATTTGCAGGTCTTGCCGCCGCTGGTTATGGCGGCCTCGCGCGGAGTGGTGCTGGCCTGGCGACAATATCGCAACGGAGCGGCGATGGTGATAGCTCTGCTGCTGCTGGTTCCGTTGATTCGGTTTGGCCCACGCTATTTCAGCCTGGCGATGTATGACGTGGAGCAGCGGCAGCCGCACTGGTCCGATATCGTTTTGGATGTCGATAGTCAACTCACGGCCGAAAAGGTCCGCTCAATGGCGCGGACCGGGGACACCCTGTTCGTGTGGGGCTACCGGCCCGACATGTACGTTTACACTCGCATGGTTTCCGATAGCCTCTTCTGGGATTCGCAACCGCTCACGGGCGTACCCGCCGACCGCCATCTAAAGGCCGACACGCCGATCTACAGCGCACCTGCCGCGGCAAACCGGAAACAACTGGTCCGGTCCCGGCCGGAATTCATCGTAGACGGGCTTGGCCTGCTGAACCCGAAACTCGCGCCGGCGGTTTATCCAGAGCTTCGGCCGTGGCTTGCGCATTACCGGCTGGTGGGGCGCACAAAGCTGACCCTGATTTACCAGCGGCAGAAATGATTGTAGCTGTATCCTGGGATGGTACCGGTACTCTGCAAGTTGGCAAAGCAAGCCGGTAACGATAAAATCCAAGCACTCCGGAGAGTTTTTGCAATGCGTGCATTCCGATACTTTCTTCCGCTATTATTCGCGGCTGCCCCGCTTGCGTTACAGGCTTCGAAACCGACGATAATCGTCAATGGCGATCCCCCCAACGTGACCATCATCACGAACACTTCCTTTACGTTTGGAGCGGATGATTTAGGTGGCGGAGATTTCTCTTTTCAGAACGAAACAGGGCAGAGCTGGCTGCAACTGGACGTTCTAGTAGCACTGCCTAGCAGTGTGACCGCTATCACCTGCGGCAGCATTTCGTTCGTAACGTGCACGGCAACTCCTCCGCACGATTCGATGAACCTCTGGGACATCACATTCGGGCCAAATCCTAACGGCGGGATTCTGAACGGGGAAACGTTTTCGATTAACCTGAACGACAACGCCATTGTCAACACGGATCCGAACGGCGCCGGCGAATGGGGCAAAGACACGGACTTTGATGGCAGAGCTAACGACTTTGCGCCCGAACCCGCCTCATGGATGCTGCTCGCATTGGGCTTTGCCGGACTTGGCGGGTTTTATGTCTACCGGCGGCGCGCTTCCGCACTTTGACGAAATTTCTTCGCTATAGCCTTGAACTCCGGCAGCCGAAGAACAGGCTTGAGGTCAGGATCATTGGTGACCTCATCGAGAGATTCGCCGTTTTGCAGCGCACGCTGCAAGGCATCGAGAGCTTCACGTTGATGCCCCTGAAGCGAAAGTACGACTGCTTCGAAATACATTAGCTGGCCGTTCGCGCTATCTATAGAGCGGGCACTCTGAATGAACTGCCAGGCTCTGGAAAGTTCGCCTTTCGCGGCATAACACATAGCGAGCGTGCCCATCGCATCGGCTTTTCGCGGATTTACCTGCAGTTCGTTGTATGCCGCCGTAATGGCCCGATCATAGGTCGCCAGGGCCTTCTCTTTCTGCCCTGCCCTGCTATAAGCCTGCGCGAGATTTCGCAGCGCCTCGGATGAGTTCGGGTTAAGCTCCACAGCCTTTTCAGTCATCTGGATGGCTTCCGGATAGCGGCCCAGTTCGTAATAGGCCGTGCCCAGATTGGAGTAGCCGTCGAAGGTGGGAGTCAGCGCTATGGCTTTTTGGAAGTATGGAATGCAATCCTTCCAGCGGCCCTGCAGGTAATAAATGGCGCCAACATTGTTGTATCCGGACCAATCCTTTGGGTTGAGATCGACCTGCCGCCTGAATGCCTTGAGGGCCTCCTCATTACGCCCAAAGTGGGAATAAGCCCACCCGAGTTGTTTGTAGTTGTACCAGTAATAGGGGTTCAGCTCGATTGCTTTCTTGAAAGCTGCCAAAGCGGGTTCCACCTGGCCGGTTGCCACATATACCTTTCCAAGACGAATGTAACCGTCATCCGAGTTCGGCTGGAGCTGAAGCGCTTTCTTGATTTCATCGACGGCCTGAGCGTTCTTCCCAGTCGCGGTATAGACGCTACCGAGAGCAAAGTAGACCTCGGGCAGGTTATCATTGCGACGACTCGCCTCGCGGGCGGCAGCCAGCGCCTTCTCAGCCCAAAAGCTCTCGTTGGTCGTTTTGTACAGCAACAAACTGGAATCGGCTACTCCGGTCCAGGCCAAGGCAAAATCAGGATCTTTGCCGCAGGCCTGATTGAACAGGGCTAATGCTTCAGTGGCGGCGGGAGCGTCGACACGCTTCTTCATAATGTCCCGGCCTTTCAGGTAAAGGTCGTAGGCGGCCAGGTTCTGGGTGGGCGGGATCGCGGCTCGTGCGCGCTCCTCCATAGTAGGGGTGATATTCAGGGCGGCGATGATCTGAGTGGAGATTTCATCTTCCAGCGTGAAGAGGTCCGCCCGGACACCGGTGAAAGTCTGGCTCCAGATGCGCGCGTCTTTCTTCAGATCATCGATACTGACGATCACCTGAATACGATCAGCCGCGCCCTGCACTGTCGCCGTTCACGATGAGATTGGCACCCAGTTGACGGCCGATCGCTGTGCCGGACTGGTCAAGATCGACATGCTGCAGCGCCTGCGCGGAGATGGGATGGACGCCATTCAACGCGAACAGCCGGGATGAAATGGAATCGGCGATTCCTTCTGCTTCGTATTTCAGATTGGGATCGGAGCCGAGGGGATGGAAGGGCAGCACCGCGATATATTTTCCGGTTGCCGGAGGCGTCGGATGGGTTTTGGCGCGCTGATAAAGGAAGAACGCGGCGCCGATGATGGCGATGGCAGCCGCGATACCGAAGGCAGCGTAGATCCACCCATGCCGGATTCGACTTCCCAGGCGATGGGGGCGCTGGTCCGATAGAGCATTTTCGGCCTCTAACTGGCGCAAGTCCGCGAGCAGGTCACGCGTAGTCCCGTAACGTTTTCGCGGGTCACGCTCCAGGCAGCGAAGAATGATAGCGACAAGCTTGTCCGAAAGGGCCGGATTTACAAGCTTCGGGCTCTGCGGAATGTCGGCGACCCGCAGCGCGAGAGTTTGAAAGACCGAATCATCTTTGAAGGGAATCTTCCCCGTCGACATTTCATAGAGGATTAAGCCCAGCGAATAAATATCAGTACGGGAATCGACCAGCTTGCCTTCAGCCTGCTCGGGCGACATGTAGCGGGGCGTCCCGTGCACCTCGCCGGCGCGAGTTAAAGCCTGTTGGGTTTCCACCGTGCGGGCCAGCCCAAAATCTGCGATGCAGGCGTGACCCGCGGAATCGAGCAGCACGTTGCTGGGCTTCAGATCGCGGTGAACGATTCCCTGGTCGTGCGCGGCGGCGAGCCCTTCGCACATTTCGATGGCGAGCTGAAGAATGCGCTCCTCCGGAAGCGAGCCGTAGCTCCGCAATAGGTGAGCCAGGTCTTCTCCATCGGCCCAGGCCATGGAAACGAAGCGCAATCCGTTCGCCTCCCCCAAGTCATGAATGCGCAGAACGTTTTTATGCGAGATCTGGCTGGCCAGGGAAATTTCGTGTTTCAGGCGCAGAAGCGCATGGGGATCGCTGGCCAGTTCGGGCCGAACGATTTTGAGAGCAATGGTGCGGTCGAGATCCAGATCTCTGGCGCGATAAACCTTCCCCATGCCGCCTTCGCCGGCTTCGGCTTCGATCAGATAACGAGAGCCCAGTATCATGCCCGGAGCGAATACTCCGGACGCTGAGGCGTGCGATGAGGAGCGCAGCGCGTCGGCGGCATTCAACTCTTCCAGCAACTCCTGCGCACTCTGATAGCGGCGGGCCGGGTCGCGATCGAGACAGCGCATCACTGTGCGCGCCAGCCATTGCGGAATGCTGGGGTCGAGGGAGGTGATGTGGCGGGCGCGATCGCGCGTCCGGGCGAGGAATGACTCGACCATATTCTCCGCCGGGAACGGCAACTCCCCAGTCAGCAATTCATACAGGACGACACCCAGGGCGAAAATGTCGGAACGCGCGTCACTCACGCCGCCCAGCGCCTGCTCCGGCGCCATATAGTGCGGGGTGCCAAGGACTGCGCCCGTGCGCGTGATGCCGGTCTGCTCAAACGAGCGAGCCAGTCCGAAATCGACGATGCGCACGCGATTATCGCGGCCGACGAGGATATTTTGGGGCTTCAGATCGCGGTGGATAACATCTTCGGCGTGCGCGGCCTGGAGGCCCTGGCAAACCTGCTTCATCACAGCGACGGCATCTTTAGGCGCGAATTTGCCGCGTATATCCAGCAGCGATTTAAGATCCGCGCCATCGACGAATTCCATGGTGATGAAGCGGAGGCCGTCAGCGACACCAAGATCAAACACGCGAACGACGTTGCGATGGGCGATCTGGCGGGTCAGAAGTGTTTCCTGCTTGAGGCGGCGCAGGGCCGCTGCATTAGCCGCCAGATCAGGCCGGATAGTTTTGAGAGCAATAGTGCGTTCCAACTCAGCGTCAAAGGCTTGGTACACGGTGCCCATGCCGCCCTGCCCCAAGCGCCGGACGATTCGATAGCGGCCCGCGAGTACGTGACCGGCGTCGAACTCGCTCTCGGACAGCCCGGAAGCGCTCAAGCTATCCTTAGCCGAAGCAGAGGTTTCCTGCCTGCCGAGATCGGCGGCGAGGGTCTGATCAATTCCTTCGAAGGCGCTATTGCAGCGCTCGCACGAGATGGACCCAGCCGGATTGGAGCAAGAGCAGACAGGACAGATCAGCATTTGAGAAAGCTCCTACTCGGCGTGTCTGATCTGTAACTCCATTGCCAACTTCACGCAGCCTTCCCGGCGGCCGATCCCTAGGTCAGGAAGCGCCAAAAGGAAAGGCTAACCAGAAGCTGTTTGCTCGAATAGTAGTGAGTTTATCAGCTAAGGCGTTTCTGGAGATAGGGGGAATACTGCAGGTCTGGCGGCAGCCTGTCCGCGCCGGGAACGGACCCGGCATTTCACCCCGGAACATATCCCAGGTTTCGAGGGCGTTTCCTGTTGAGAACGGTTGAAACCTCCGGGCGGGTGGCGGCCCTCAAACTGGCAGGAAGGGTAATATGCGAATTCTAGTTAACAGCTTAGTTTTCAGTGTTGGTTTGTTCCTGTTCGGAACATGTTCTGCAATGGCTCAACACCCGGGAGGCGCCGGACAATCCCCTTCGATGCCGCAGTCGAGCCCCACAACTCCTTCTCGCCCATCAAACCCTGATTTGAACAATCCGGCCACGCAAACGCCGAACGGTCCTGAGGCCATGACGACTAAGGTAGACGATAAGAAGTTCGTCAAGGACGCGGCGATCGGCGGAATGACAGAAGTGGAAATGGGAAAACTTGCAGCTCAAAAAGGAGCAAGCGATGCCGTAAAACAGTACGGGCAAAAGCTGGTGGACGATCACACCAAAGCGAATGACCAACTGAAGGAGCTTGCCAGTAAAGAAAATATCAACCTTCCGGCTTCGCTCGACTCGAAGCAGCAATCGCGCGTCGACAAGCTGGCCAAGCTATCTGGTCCTAAGTTTGATAAGGCGTTTGTCAAGGACGCGGTGAAAGATCATGAAAAGGACATAAATGAGTTCAAGAGCGAGGCGCAGTACGGCTCGGACCCGAATATAAAGCAGTTCGCGTCCAACACTCTGCCAACTTTGGAACAGCACTTAGCGGCGGCAAAAGATCTGAACAAGACGGAAAAGCAGAGTTCGGGGCAGTAGCGGCGCGAGCTACAACGGCTTGACGTTGATGACTGCAGAACTTATGCCGAGCCAAGGGTGCGAGGCTTGTACGTTAATACGCCCGGCACTGGCGGGGTGGGTTTTGACCCAGACGGCTCCTGCACCCCCGGCCTCGGTGAGCTGAAACGGATTATCTCCGACGATAACTCCCGGTCCATCGACACTAAACGTGACCGCTCCGCCGGCAAAGGGACGCGGCACCCCAAACTTATCGGTGACTCTAAAGACGAGTCTGGATGCGTCGGAGCCGTCACCAAGCAGTTCGGAATCGTCCGCACGTAACAGGAGTTGATCGAGCGCAGTATCCGCGGAGAACGAGCGTGACAGCGCCAGATGTGCGCCAAGATAGCCGTCGATGCGAAGCTCTGGTTTTCCGGCAGCGTGGACTGTGAGATTGGCGAAGAAGGGCGGGTACTTGAGATGCGGAAAGCCGGCGCGGTCCGGATGGAGGATCGCGTGGGAACGGCCGTCGACCAGCAATTCGAGTCTGTCGCAGTTCGAAAAGATGGCGACGTGCTCGCCTGGACCGGATGGCGTCTGGGGGCCGAAATCCCAATAGAAAGCAGGTTCAATGACCGGGCGAGTCTTTGGATCCACTTGGGCCAAGTAGAATGATGCACCCAGTTTCGGAATCCTGAAAACGTCAGCCACGCCCGGGTACTTCACTGCTTCGTAGGCATTAAGGAGGCTGCCATAATCGAAAGCGCACCAGGCGATGACGCCCCCGTAACGTCTGTTTCCGGCTGCTCTGTCGTGAACCTGTGCATGCAGCAGGGCTTGTTTTTGCTGAAGCTGCAAATCACCGGCACGGCGATATTTGGCGTCGAAGCCATGCCCGACGCCGTAGTTGAATTGGCCGACCGCTTCAGAAAAGAAAAAAGGCACTCCTGGCAGGGGTGGTTTCAACCCCACACTGCCGTCGGGTTCCGCATGGTAATCGTCGAAAGCAAAGACATCCTGAAACCAGTCGCGGGTTGAATAATGAACCATGCTGCCGGACGTAGGCCGCGAATCATCGAGCGATTTGGCGGCCTCTTTGGTGCGGTGGTAAAGATGGGGATCGTTTGGCGATTCATTGATGCGAACCCCCCAGATTATGATGGAAGGATGATTCCGGTCGCGACGCACCATATCGTTTACGTCGCGCACTGCAAGGTCCTTCCAGTTCTCGTTGCCCAGGTATTGCCAGCCCGGTATCTCTTCCCAGACCATCAGGCCCAGTTCGTCGCACGCGTCGAGAAAGGCTTCGGATTGGGGATAGTGGGAACAGCGGACCATGTTGCAGTTAAAGTCATGGCGTAAAATTTGCGCGTCACGGCGAAGAACGCGCGGAGGCATGGCGCGACCAACATACGGATACAGTTCGTGCCGGTTGAGTCCGAAGAGCTGGAGCCGCTTGTCATTCAGGAAAAATCCGTCGAGTTCGAAGCGGGCCTCGCGAAATCCAACGCGCGCGCGATGGTCATGCAAGGGCTGGTCACTTACAGAGAGCACGAGGTCCAGATGGTACAGGCGAGGGGCTTCCACATCCCACAGCGCGACATTCTGGAGGCGGGTTAGGGAGAGCATCACTCTGGTCTCACCCGGCTTTTCAATAGAGACGCGCTGCGAGGTAGTGGAAATGATTTGAGAATTGCGCCTGAGGGTTGCGGCCAGATGAATTGGGCCGCGTGGAACGATGCCTGCGTCGAGAGTGCAGAGAATGTCCAAGCGCCGATCGGAATGGAGCACGTTGACCGGTTTGGCGAAAACGTCGCTGATAAAAATCTGAGGGGCGGCGCGCAGAGTGACAGATCCGGTTATGCCACCAGGAAGCAGATAGTCGATCGAGGCAGGGCCTTTGGGAGAACCTTCGGGCGGAACGCTCTTCCAGCGAGCATCGACTGCGACTGCAAGCACGTTTTCCTTTTCGCTCACCAGATTTGTAATTTCATACTGGAAGGGCAGGAAGCCGCCGAGATGTTCCGGGAGGACGTGGCCGTTGAGCACGGGAGCTGCGGCAATCATCACGCCCTCCAAATGCAGAAAGAGGCGGAGTCCTTTGAATTCGCGCGGCAAGCGAAAGTGCCGGCGATATATCCAGACCTGTTCCCACGCGGCCGGATCCCACTTTTGCCAGGAGAGCGAGGTGACGCAGTGCGGCAGGGCGATTTGAGTGAATGCGGAGTCATCGAATCCGGGGTCGAGGGCAGCGGTGCTGAATTTCCCTCCGAACAGCCAATTCTGATCTAAGGACAGCGTGAAGTGGGCAGCTCCGCGCGTAACGCGTTGGCGCGGGCACTACCAACGCGGCACTGCCGTACGTGACGCTTCGGAGAAAATCCCTTCGAGAAGTCATGTTGTCGTCAGAATTCTCTCGATGGCCTGGATCCTCCGCAGCATAATCGAAAGCTTCGCGGCAGGCAGTTCAGGCGGATGCGCGCGTTCCCAACGGATCGTCCGCTCAAGCGCCACATCGCTCCCGACTGGCTCCACAAATCCGAGCTCTTTCCGTATTCGTTCGCTGCTCATGACCCAGTGCTGCTCGGTTTTATACGGCACTTTGAGATGCGCGGGCGTGAGCTCTTTCGAAATCGGAAGTACGTGACCGTTCCAGTGGGCGCTGCGCCCGATTCTTTGCACCCAATCCGCTTCAGATAAACACGGCTCTTCGGCGACGTTATAAATCCGCCCTGCCGCGTGTTCCGATACGGCCGCGAGGGCAATCGCCGCTGCCACGTTCTCGACATAACCGCGCGGCCCCCGCCATCGTGCGGCATCTTCCTGAATCAGAATCGCCGGCCGCCCGTCGTCCATTCGCTTCAGATACGGAAAGACACGATGCAGCGGGTCGCCGGGACCGTAAACCATCGGAAGGCGCAGAACCGTTCCAGGGAGTTCGGGATCGCTCATAACAGCCTGCTCAACGGGGATTTTGTCGTACTCCTCGTCAATCCACCCGAAAACCGTCCGCAGTTGTTGCAGCAACTCCGGGCCGTAAGTATTGCGGGTCGTGCGCAGCTCCGAATCTTCGGTCAAAGGAACAGGTTGAAGCGGACCCGGCTCCAGTGCCGTGCGCGATTCCGCAAGCGCGATACACGTCTCCGCTGCTTAGCGCGACGATTCGCCGCGCCAGTCCTCGAAACGTGCTCATGAGAGCCTTCGCCTGACGCTCGCTGCTCAATATGAGATCAACGACGACATCGGGCGCGAGGCGGCGGAAATCGTCAGCATGAGATGCGAGGTCGTTGCGATTGCCGAAAAGCTGCTTGACGCTGCCGGGCAGAACCGGGTGAGCATTGCCGCGGTGAAAGACCGTGACTTCGTGCCCTTGTCGTGCGAGCTCAGAGACGACATGCGGTCCAATGAACCCTGTCGCACCGATCAGGAGAATTCTGGCCACGCGGCCATTTAATCAAAATGATAAGCGCGCGCCGAGCTGCACTTCACGCCCGGGCGTTGCGGCCATGGTGATGGTTCCAAACTGCGGTTCATTGACAAAGCGGTTCGGTGCGTCGAGATTGGTGTGATTCAAAGCGTTGAAGAACTCGCCGCGGATCTGAAAGCGAAGCCGCTCGGTCACGGCGAACACGCGCACCAGGGCAGCATCCAGGGTTTGCAACCCGGGTCCGTAAACGCTGTTCCGGCCAACGTTGCCGAAGGTATATGCAGGCGGAGTGGCGAATGCAGCGGGATTAAACCAGCGATCCGCAGTACGTGTTCCGGGGCCGAACACCGGCTGTCCAGTGTAATTCGCGCGGATCGGATTTTCACCCAGCAGCGTACCCGCGTTTGCGGTGTCTCCGAAAACCGAGATGGTAAATGGATACCCGCTTTGCGCTTGAAAGATCGTCGAAACTTGCCAGCTTGATGTGATTTTGCGCAGCCATTGCGAACCGTTCCAGCCGGGAATTGCATAGATGGCCGTGAACGCAAAGCGATGGCGGATATCGCACCCCGGCCCCTTCTCGGCATCCAGATCGTTGTTGTTCTGCGGAATGCTGGATTCAAACATAGGCGAGCGGAAATCCGGAGCGTTGGTCAGGTTCTTGGCGTAAGTGTAGTTTGCAAGCACGCTCAGGCCATGCGAATAGCGCCGACGGAAGTTGATGTAGCCTGCGTCGTACCAGCTTCGGGCCGTGTTCTGGAGCATGTTGATGCTGCTAACGGTAAATGTGGAGCTCGCTACATCGAGCCCAGCAGGGAAGACGGTTCCCGGCGCAAAAGACGCGGTGTGATACGGCCGGCGAGGCTGAACCAGACCGGGCCCCGGAAGTGCATTGTTGATGAGATGCGCCTGCTGCAAGTGGTAACCGCGCTCGCCTAGATAGCCGGCTTCAATGGTCATCGCTGGTCCCAGGCTTTTTTGGATGGAGGCCGTTGCCTGCTGCACGTATTGCGCTGGCGGGTGCGGATCGAAGGCAGCAAAGCTCACTACCGTTTTGCCGAGCACCGGAGGCGCCCAGTTGAAGCCGTTGAGTGATGGTACGAAGTTGTCGCTCTGCTTCGTTTCGGGGAAAACGAGCGGGACATTGTGAAGCTGGTTGCACCACGTGTTCAGATCGACGGGCGTATAAAACACGCCATAACCCATTCGCCACACAAAGCCGCTCTTCCCGAACTGGTGGGTAAAGCCGAAGCGGGGCGCAAAATCAAGTTTGTTCGGATACATGAGGCCGCGCGGCGTTCCGTTCTGGCCGCCAATAAAGGCCTCAAGCTTTCCATTGACCATTTCGAGATTCGACCATTGCCGGGCCACATCGGCCAGCGGCGCCATAAACTCATAGCGCAGCCCAAGCACGAGCGTAGTGTTGGGAGTGATGCGCCAGGTGTCCTGGCCATACGCATTCGCCTGCCATTGCCGCAGATCCATACTCGGAATGCCCGCCTGCCGCTGAGCTGTCGCCGGTAGTCCGAGCAGAAAACTGGCCAGACCGGAACCGGTGCCGTCATTCGTTGCGGTCTGGGTGGTAAAGCCGTTCGTGAACTGGTAATATCCGCGGTTCTGAAAAAATCCCCACATCGGCCAGATGTACCAGCGGTATGCCCCACCGAACTTGAAGCTGTGGCGGCCATGCTGCCAGCTCAGATCGTTTCGGCCTTCGGTAACGGTGTCCCAGGCATGCATCGGAGTCGCAAGGAAATTGTCGCCGAATCCCGAATAGCCTTGCACGTTGAAGTAGGGCGCTCCGGAAGCGCCGGACCCGCCATAGCCAACGCCCTGAATGCCGAGCTGCTGAACGATGTCGTTGGTTCCATTATTTTGCGAATAGCGGAACATCGTGAGGCGCGAAAACACCACGCTCGCGGTATTCACAAGGTTGGGCGAGATGATGCGGGTCCATGTGATGTTCGCATTTTGAGCCAGATTGTTGTTGTAGGCTCCAAAGCCGGGTAGATTCTGAGGCGTGAATCCGGTCTCGCTGCTTGCCGAATAGCGCGCAAACAGGCTGTCGCCCGTGTCGAAGACGCGGTCTACTCGCGCGGTTCCCTGATTCGTTTTCTGAATCTCGTTCGCCACGTCCATGTAATTGTTGGAATCCACCCCCGACCCTGTGACGGAAGGTACGCCCATTGCGCCCCCGATGCCAAGGCCCATGTTCATAGCGCCCATGGTGGTTCCCATGCCCATCGTGTAATTAGGAAGCGGAACATAATTTTTCAGGAACTTGTACGCAACCGGGCTCTGGCGATTGATCGGGATCATGTCGTTCGGGAAGAGGGTGCGTATGATTTTCGGATTATTCGGTCCCGCGGGCTTGGAGGGATTGAAATTCGGATTTGAGCGAGACGTAGTCGGATCGTACACGCTCTCGCCGCTCCCGCTGAAATCGCCTGCATCTTCGGCCGCGGTGGGAACGGTGTCGATCTGCGTCATCGCTTCGGTCATTTGCAGGCCCTCGTAATTCGTGAAGAAAAATGTTTTCTTCCCCGGCAGCGGGCCACCCAGGGACGCTCCGAAATTGTTATGCACCAGGTGATTTGCGCCGGGCATCTCGTTGAAGGTCCGCGCGTCCATGGCATTGTTCCGCAGGAATTCGTACAGCGTGCCGTGGAACTGGCTCGTTCCCGAGCGGGTGACAATGTTGATCTGCCCGCCGCCGGCTCCGCCCATATCGGCGGTGTAGCTTCCCGCCTGCACCTGGAACTCCTGCACGGCATCCGGCGAGAGACTGATGTTCTGGGTGTTGAACGTAGGATCGGTGTTCGTTACGCCGTCGACCAGGAAATAATTCGCGTTGGGCCGGTTGCCCCCGATGCTCAATGCTGAGTTTTGCCCTGGCCTCCAGTACAGAGGATTCGTGCCGCCCTCCTGCGCTCCGCTGCCAACGTGCGCTCCGGGAACCGTGACCGCAAGGTCAAGCAGCATGCGTCCGTTTAGGGGGAGCTCTTGAACGGACTTGGTTTCGACGACCTCCGCCAGGCTTGCATCCGACGTCTTCAGCATCTCGGCCTTGTCCGAAACCTGAATCGCCGCACGCGCCGCCCCAACTGCTAAAGGGGTGTCGAGCTGCAATGTCTGGCCCACTTCGAGATGAATCGCCCTGCTCGCCTGAGCGAAGCCGGTGGCATCAACCGAGATCGCGTAATCACCCGGCGAAAGATTGGGTACCTCATACATGCCGCGTTCGTCCGATACAGCCGACCGGACGGCGGCCGTTTCAGTGGAGCGGACCTGCACCCGAGCGCCTTGAATAGGGCGGTTCTGCGCGTCCGTAACTGTACCGCTCAGCCCGGCGAAATTCGTTTGCGCAATCAGGAGCGCAGCGGAAAGTGCAATGGAACAGGCCGCGACGCGCGCACCGCGCCATAGAAAAACACAGTTCGACATGAGGATCGGGCGAGAGGTCTGCAATAGGCTAGCAGAGAAGGCGGCCTCGGTCTTGCTTCAAAAGATGGAGGCAGGAGTCAATCGAAGGGTGGAAGTTGAAGCAGTATGTTTATTCTTGACGCAATGCTGAGCACGGATCGACGCGTGAAGCCCGATACGCCGGGATGCAGCATGACACGAACGCCGTCACGGCAACAAGTAACACCACAACAAAATAAGTGATTGGGTCGGCTGGCCTGATCTCAAAGAGCAAACCAGTCAGGAACCGCGATAATCCGAACGCCCCGGCCAAGCCAACCATGATTCCCAGCAGGATGGGGCGCATGCCCTGGGCGACGATCAGACCCAAGTATGTTTTTCGGCTTGGCGCCTAAAGCAATGCGAACGCCGATTTCCGATGTTCGCTTCGCTACCGCGTATGCCAACACTCCATAGATGCCGGTTAGCGACAACAACAAAGCGAGCCCGGCAAAAAGCGCCAGCAGCGACATATTAAGACGTTTGGGCCCGAGAGACTCGTTTATTACCTGGTCTAAGGTCCGGACATCGGACAGCGGAAGACTGGGATCGATTTCCGCCAGCCGCGCTCGCAACCTGGACACGACACTTCCAGGGCTGCCGGCGGTGTGTACAACGAATTCGACCGGATTCCACATTGCTCCGTAATACGGTAGATAGGCGATCAGCGCCGGATCGGAATCCAGGCCGCGCTCACGAATATCCCCAACAACCCCGATCACTTCGGCTGCCTCGTCGCCCTGTCCCTTCCATAGCAGGGCTTTACGGCCGATTGGATTTTCTCCTGGCCATAGGAGGCTGGCCAATCTTTGGCTGACAATGACCCGCCACGGCTTTCCTTTAAGGTCGCGGTCGGTGAAAGCCCTTCCTTTGAGTAACGGGATGCCCAGGGTCCGAAAATAATCGGGGCTGATGAAACGCCAACTGGTCCACGGGACGCCTGCACCGCTTTGCGATGCGCCCTCTGCAACAATGCCCATGCCCGGATTTCCGCCGGTGACGGGCGCAATGTTGACGGCGGCAGCACCCAACACCTGGGGCAGGGAATTCGCGCTCGAGAGAAAGCGCCTGACTATCTGCGTGTCACGATCTCGTTCGTACGACCAAGGTATGTTGACAGAGAAAACCACGCGATTTTGCGATTGGAACCCACGATCGACCTGAAGCAACTGGCCAAAGCTGCGGATGAGGAGACCGGCTCCGATCAGCAGCATGAGTGAAAGCGCTACTTCTAGCAGGACCAGTGCGTTGCGCAAGCGGAACTGTAGACGGCTTCCGGCCTGGCTTCGATCGCCGTCGCGCAGCGCAACAGCCACGTTGCCGAAGGGCGCTTGAAGCGCCGGAATGAGCCCCGACAAGACCCCGGTCGCGACGGCTACCAACGCAGTGAAGGCCAGCACCCAGCCGTTAAGGCCAGCCTGCTCGATACGTGGAATACCGCTCAGATTAGCGGCCTTGACGAGACTCAGACCGGCACTCGCCAACAGGAAGCCGCAGCCTGCACCGAAGCAAGTTAACAAAACAGATTCGGCAAGTACTAAGCGAATGATTCGGCTTCGGCTGGCTCCCAGAGCCGCGCGGACTGTCAGCTCTCTGGTCCGGGCACTAGCCTTTGCGATCAGCAGGTTTGCCAGATTCACGCAGGCGATCAGAAGCAGAAAGCCGACGGAGCCCAGCAGCACCCAAAGCGCACGCCGCAGTCTTGCGTCGGCCACCCACTGCGTGGCTGGCGCAAGGGTAACGCCCATGCCTTTATCAGATGGGTATTGCTCGGCGAGCCAATTGCAGGTCCCTTGCAGATCGGCGGTCGCGGCCGCGATGGAGACTCCCTGCTTCAGGCGCCCAATGACGGAGATTCCGAAGCTGCCGCGATCTGCATTCGGGCTATACACCATGGGCGCGAACACGGCCGCTTCGTTCAGCCACGGCTCGCCGGCAGGCAGCACACCGACCACCACAAAGGGCCGTCCATCGAGGCGCAGAGTCTTTCCGACAATGCGCGGGTCCGCGCCAAATCGTGTCCGCCAGAATTTGTTTTCTAACAGCAAGACTTGATTGTCATGAGCGGGCTGGTCTTCTCCTGGCAGAAAAATACGGCCAAGAACCGCGTGCACGCCAAGAGTTCGGAAGAAGCCGGAGGAGACGCGGCCTACATCGAGATGCTCGGGCTCTCCGTAGCCCGCCATGTTCCAGTCGTCTGTCGCAAACGCGCCCATACTCTCGAAGCTGTTGTTGTGCCTCGCCAGGTCCCAGAAGTTCGCTTCCATAAACGAATTGATGGTCCAACCCTTTTGCAGGCGCGTTTCCCAGATTTGAACCAGCCGCTCCGGGTGGGGAAAGGGCAGAGGCTGCAGCAACACGGAATAGAAAACACTGAAAATCAGAGTGGTTGCGCCTATGCCGACGGCGAGCATCAAAACCGCGAGCGCGGTGACGCCGCGGCTTTTGTTCATGCTGCGAAGAGCCTGGCGAAGATCCTGTACCACGCTTTCTAAGCGGACGCCGGTCCTCACTTGCCGAACCTGCTCCTTCACTTGCTCCATTCCCTCAATCTCAAGCAGCGCTTCTCTTCGCGCTCGCTCAGGGCTCATGCCTGCATCCATCTTTTCATCGACGAGCAACTCCAGGTGGGCGCGAATCTCATTGGCCAGATCAGCCTCCAGGCGATCTCTGCGGAACAGGTCTTTCAACAGACTGGAAATACGAATCCAGATGGATTGAGGCATATTAACTCGCTTCGAGAGCCGATGACATGGCGGCCGAGATGCGATGCCACTCTTCCTGTTCAATGCCGAACCGGCTTCGCCCCGCTTTGGTGAGCCGGTAATATTTGGCGCGGCGATTGTTCTCCGATTCCCCCCACGACGATGCCAGCCACCCGGCCTGCTCCATACGATGCAGCGCTGGGAACAGCGATCCGGGTTTGACCTGAAAGGCTCCTTTAGTGATTTGTTCCACGCGGCGCGAAATACCGAGCCCATGCATGGGCTCGAGAACAAGCGCCTTTAAGATGAGTAAATCCAGGGTTCCTTGCAGCAGGGGAACGGGAGAAGTTGGCATAAGTGCACCCCTATAGAGGGTCTGTATGAGGGTAGCAGGGGCCGTATAGAATGTCAATAGGGCGAAGCGCCCTCCGATGCGGTTGTGAGAGACCCGCTGGTAGATTGTTATCGTGCTCAACCGAAGCGCAGTAGAAATGGCGAAGATGATCCAGGATCGCGAGATCTCTTCAGTGGAACTGATCACCGCGCATCTGCATCAAATCCAGCAAATCAACCCCGCCATCAACGCCGTTGTCGACCTGCTTGCAGATTCGGCTTTGCACGCCGCAGAAGAGGCTGATCGGAAGCTTGCGAAGGGTGAGACTTGCGGTCCGCTGCACGGGGTTCCGTTCTCTGTCAAGGATTCGATCGATGTTGCGGGAACAAAATCTACGGCGGGAACGTTCGGCCGCAAGAACGCTCCACCTGCTGAACGGGATGCAACCTTAGTTTCGCGGCTGCGTGCCGCCGGAGCCATTCCCATCGCCAAAACGAATCTGCCGGATCTACTGTTCTCGTTTGAAACCGACAACCTGATCTATGGGCGCACCAACAATCCGTACGATCTCTCGCGCAGTCCGGGGGGCAGCAGCGGCGGGGAATCGGCGTTGATTGCCGCTTGCGGTTCACCGTTAGGTCTTGGCAGCGATGCATTAGGTAGCGTTCGCGTGCCTGCCGCGTTTTGTGGAATCACAAGTATCAAGCCAACTAGCGGTCGTTTGCCGCGCACCGGGCATGTGCCGCCATCGGGTGGCTGGATTGAAGCGCTTTGGCAGATTGGGCCGATGGCCCGGCACGTGGAAGACCTTGTGCTCGCTATGCATCTTTTGACGGCCGAAGACGATGAAGATTTCACCACTCCTCCCGTTGATCTTATGAAACCTCGCGATCTTCGTGGAGCGCGAGTTGGGTTTTTCACGTACAACGGATTCGCCCGCTGCCACCCTGAAGTGGCGAATGCGGTTCGCCTCTGCGCGGAATTTCTCGCGCGCAATGGGATGCAGGTCGACCAGCGAACCCCGCCCGGCGTGGAGCAAGCCTATGAACTCGAACTGGCACTCCTTGGGGCGGATGGAGCGAAGGGTATTGACGAATATCTGCGCGATGCCGGAAGCACCAAGGTGCATATGCTGCTGCGGGCTTTCGTCGATCACATGCGTCCATACCGCGCGAGTGGGCACGAGTTCGCCAAGCGCTGGGCGCAGTGGGACGAGTATCGTGCAAAAATGGCGCGATTCTTCACGGAATGCGATGCCATCTTGTGCCCTGTTTACACGCAACCTGCTCTGAAGCACCGCGGCTCATTGGACGAACAGAATTTTCAGGGCTTCAGCTACACCATGGCCTGGAATCTTGCCGGCGCGCCGGCCGCAACGGTGCGCTGCTCAGAGTTCGAAGGCTTGCCGGTCAACGTTCAGGTGGTGGCGAAGCCGTGGCGGGACCTGCTGACGCTGGAAATCTGCGGGTTGATTGAAGCTGAATTCGGTGGATGGCAGCCGGGCGCCTCCCTCTCGGTCGGCGTTCAGTGCTAACAACGGGGTTCCAGGATGCTCGCCTGCGAACGTCCAACCCGTTGCTTATCACAATGAGATTTGGTAACCCGGAGCCTCTGTCCCTCATCCAGCGACCATTATGCTTGCTCAAGTAGAGCAGGAGCTGTTGAAAGAGTTGCAGCGGCGCTCTTCGGTAATGAATACTACAGCCCTCCGGTGATCGAAGCTGAACCCGGGGGTGCTGAAACTCATTACGGTGAAGCCTTCATCAAGAAAAGCAGCCAGCTCCTTACGCGCAATAACGCGTAATATTGGGTCCGCTTTGCCGGAATACGGCAGCTTCTCGCTATCCGGGTGTTTGAGAAGCGAGCGGAACTCCCACCAATTGCTGACCCGCGTTCTCATCGGCAGCCGCGCGAAGAAGTGTGAGATTGACGCCTCGAGAAACCGGGCGGGTACAGCTTCCTCCAGAAGAACGTGCGTTTTCCGCCAGATACTGTCGTTCTTGTGCTGCCGTAAAATAGATTCGTATATCGCGTCGGCTTCGTCCGGCTCGTCACGTACGGACCAAACGTAAAAACCAAGTGCCAATGAAGCGGCTATCGCGAGGAAAACGCTGCATCCCGCCGTCCACTTCCAGGCTGACTTAAGCACAGCTACTCAGCTTTTATTTCGCTGGAACAAACAAAACATCAACCGGCGAAGGCACCTCAAGTTTCTGCCCGGTAGCGCTCAGATTGCCCGTTTGGCTATCCACTTTGAAGATCACCAGTTGATTCGAGTCCTGATTGCCAACAATCAGAAATTGTCCCGTGGGATCGATGGCGAATCCACGCGGCGTTTTGCCTTCGGTCGAAATGATCTGGGCGCGCCGGATGGTGCCGTGGCCGGGATCGACCGCGAACACCTGCAAGCTGTCGTGGCCGCGATTCGAGGTGTACAGATATCTTCCGCTGCGATCGAGCACGATTTCAGCGCCTGTGTTCTCCGCTGTGAAATCGCGCGGGAGCGTGTCCACCGTCTGGATCAGGTGCAGCGCGCCGTTTGATGCGTCATGCCTGAACACCGTGACGAACGGCTTTATTTCATTCACGACGTATGCATACTTTTCGTCATGGCTAAAGACCATATGGCGAGGGCCCAGGCCGGGCTCCTCTTGTGCGAAAGGCGGATCGTTGGGAGTCAGCTTTGCCGTGGGTGCATCCAGCCGATAGATTCGAATGTGATCGAGCCCCAGATCCGGTACGTAGACGCGCCGATTATCGGCCGAGATCACAACCTCGTGCGCGTGCGGCCCCTCCTGCCGCTCCTTGTTCGCGCTCGAACCGTGGGCCGTCATAAGCGATGCCATGGTTCCAATGCGGCCGTCCTTTTCGATCGGATAGGAGGAAACGCCGCCGGTGACGTAATTCGCCACGATCAGCACCGTGCCCGTGCGATCGACAGCAAGATGACACGGGGCTTCGCCTCCTGACGGCCTAGTGTTTAGAAGCTTCAGCGACCCGTTCGCGCCATCTATTGAAAAGCCCGCGACAGCGCCCTCCAGCTTGCCTTCCAGTTCGCTGACCGCGTAGAGATAGCGGAAATCGCGATCGGTGGCCAGGAAAGATGGATTCACCACCGCGCCCACCATGCCCAGCGGCTCCGCCTTGCCTGCGCCAGGGTCGAAGCGAAATGCGTAAACGCCTTTGCCGTAGGTTCCTATGTAAACGAAATCTTGTCTTTGGTCCGGCTGGGGAGCTGCAAATGAGTGTAAGGCAGACATGGTCAACGTGAGTACCGGGAGAACAGCAGTTAAGAGAGAAGATGCAAATCGCATGCGCGGCTCTCCCCGTATGTTACTCGCTTGATATCTTGTCACCATGAATCGATTGCCGGCTACCGGGGCATTATTATTGGCCGTCCTGATCGCATCAAGCGCATTTCCCCAACAAAAGGAGCAACTGAAGGGCAGCAAGGTTTGCGTTTATCACATGCGATCGAAAGTGGTGGACGTCATTTACAGGACGACCCAGCACATCGAAGCGCCCAATTGGTCGCCGGACGGAACGAATCTCCTGGTCAATACGGGCGGTAGTCTCTACAAACTGCCATTGCATGCCGGCCCCTCTGTGCCACTGCAGAAAGTCGATGTGGGGTCCATCACGCATTGCAATAACGACAAGGGCTATTCGCCTGATGGCACGCTGATCGCCTTCTCCGCGAGCGGCAATGCACATGGCTCGCAAGTCTACACAGTGGCATCCCAGGGCGGCACACCGCAGCTGATTGTGCCGGAGACTCCGAGCTACTTTCACGGCTTCTCCCCGGATGCGCAATGGATGGCGGTTGTCGCCGAGCGCAACGGAAACTTCGATCTTTTTCGCGTCCCCAGCAAGGGCGGCGCACAGCAGCGGCTGACGTCGAATTCGGGCTACGATGACGGCCCGGATTACTCACCGGACGGCAAGTGGATCTACTTCAATTCGAATCGTTCGGGCAGTTGGGACATTTGGCGCATGCCCGCCGCTGGAGCCGGCCCTAACGACGAGAACGCCCAGCAGGTCACCAATGATGAACAGGAGGATTGGTTTCCGCACTGCTCTCCCGATGGCAAATGGCTTTTGTTCCTGACTTTTCCCAAAGGCACCGCGAATCACAACGGTCACATGCTCGTGAAATTGCGAATGATTCCGCTGCCTGGCGATAAGATTAAGCACGTTCCGATTCACGAAGTGACCAGCTTCTTCGGCGGCCAAGGCACCATCAATGTCAATTCATGGTCGCCCGATTCGAGCGAATTCGCGTTTGTCGTGTACGAAAAATGATTCAGCGATTTGCGACGCCGCGGGCGTTCCGCAACGCTTTTTGATACGCGCTCTTAAGCTCCAGCCCGATATGAATTTGCGGCATGTCGAGCGTCATGCTGCTTTTGGCCGGATCAATGGCAAGCCTGTACGGGCCATCTTTCGTACCAAGTTCGTCATAAAACGCCAGTTGATCGCCACTCAAGTCGTACTTTCCATGCCGCTGAACGCGTTGATGGTGGATGTACACGTCCTTCACAAACGTGCCATCCGGCCTGAACGTGAGAGTTCCGCTGCACTCATCGGGATGAGGGTGCCCGTCGAAGCAGGTGTGCGTCGTTTGAATGCCGTTATCGGAATCGGTAACGGTGATGTACTCCCACCCGCCCGGGTCCTGCAGCAATTTCAGTTCATCCAGGGGAAGCCCGAGGGAGAGGTCAACGGCGAAAAAGAAAATCAGGATGCCGCGCATTAGTGGGTCATGGAATAAATGATGTAGTTGATGCCGATCCGCATGCCCAGCGCCGAGTACTCTTCGGGATACTCGGCGTCGTCGGCCCACTCCCAGGAATCGCCCAGATCGGAATTGAACGCCATGGCCACCATCACGCGGCCTTTGTCGTCGTAAATGCCGCGCCAATGCGCTACGTAGCCATCGTTGCGGAACGGCACGTGCATTCGCACGCCCCACTCGCCCGGAACCTGGTAGCGGTTATCGAGATCGTAGACAGTGTGAAAGATCGCATTGCTATCGGGAATTTCCACGACAGGGCGTCCAGGGAACACGCGCTTCATGCTGTCCTCAAATACCGCCCAATCGTGTGTGCCCCAGAAATCGTCGCACATCAGGAACCCGCCGCGCAGCAGGTATTCGCGCAGTGTACTCGCTTGCGAATCGGTCAACTCCCATTCCCCCACGAACACTGCATAGAGCCAGGGATAGTTATAAACATCGTTTTTGTCGTCCAGGTTGACCGGTTGCTCTACCGAACGCGCATCCAGGCGAGTAAGCCGCCGTAGAGCTTCCAGAAAATGGCGGTCAGCCCGCGGGTAGTCGTTAGTCCAGCTCGAATGGCCCCTGGTCCAATCCCATCCCGCATGGCGGAAGTGGGCATCGGGAATGGACGGGTACATCAGGCGCGCGAACACCCACTCGGTCTTTTGGTCGAAATCGGAAGGCAGCGGAATCTGACCCAAATGGTATTCATCGCCGGGATATTCCCGGAAGGCGCGCGGAAGGTTGCGCTCAGCCGCAAATAAAAATGCGAGCGCGCTCAGCGCGACTACCAGGCAGCGAAATACCTTCCCGCGACTGATGCGCACAACGCCTCGCCCCGAGAATAGCACTCCGATTCGGTGCGATTAAGAACGCCGGTATTCGTTCGCGATGGGTTTAGATGCGGTCTGCCCTTATTTCACTGCACCCGCTTCCGCCGCTCCTCAGCTTCGCGCCAAGTGGTCACGATAAATCCCTGCTTCTTTAAAAAAGCTTGAAATTCGGGATCGAGCATGGCCAGCATGTCAGCCTTGCGAAGCGGCCCGGAGTCGGTGATATGCGAGAAAACCGGTGTTGGCGCGGTGCAGTGCATAATGACCATGGTGAGGCCGGGCTTGAGCTGCTTTAAGGTTTCGATGTAGCGTCCGGTGCGCCAGTTGCGCAGCTTTGCGTCATCGTTAGCAATATCAGGCGGAATTTTCCAGTCGTAGCTCGTGTTGTGAAGATCATCCAGAACGGGCAGACCCGCGCGCCAGAGTTTTTCGCCGATGGCCCGCGCCTGGTCAAGCAGCGGATCTTCGGGAAGCGCCATCCCCGGCCGGTATTTGCCGTCTCTCTTTAGTTGCGCGATGAGTTGTTGCTGCCGGTCGGCTTCGATATAGCTGTCGTGACCACCCGGCATCATGACCGGAATGTGCTTTTCGATTCCGAGTTGCACATACTTTTCGAGGAAGGCTGGCGTTGCGAAAACCGTACCCATGTGGGTGTCGAGGTGCGTGGGATTGAATCCCATGCGTTCGGCGCGAGCAAGCTGAGCGCGCAGTTCGCGATCGACTTCGTCGGCCGTCGCATGTTTCACCACACCCTCAACCGAAGCCCAGAGTGCGCCTTCGGAATCGACCAAGCCCGGCACAGCCAGCACACCCGCAACAGGTCCCCACCGATAATCGCGCCATTCGGAAGTAAGCGTCAAATGCAGTCCGGCGTCCGTGCCGGGATGCGCCGTCAAGTAATGGACGATATGCGGCACCCAGGGCGTCGGCATCATCACGCTGAGCGATTTTGCAGCGCCTTTCTCGAGCACCTGTTCAATGCCGACGTCTGAGTCATATGACATTCCCGCATCATCCATGTGGAGGATGAGGACGCGGTCAGTCTGTTTCCAGCCAAGCCTTTCCGCATAAGTCGGAGCTGTCTGAGCGAGGCAGGCAGAGGAAATTACAAGCGAAAGCAGGTACCTGAACATGAGCCGTTTATCGTATCAGGGTTACGAGCAAGTGAGCACTTACTCAATCACCACGACGGGCGCTCTCCAGAACGCCGCTTTCTGGTCCTCTGGATTCAACACCGTGATCTGGCAATCGTATTCGCCGGGAGTAAGCGTGTTGAGCGCGATGCTGAACTGAAGAGCCATAGTCTTGAGGCGATTCGCTGCTGCGGTTTTGACTTCCAGGGGCTGCGTCTCGAATGCTTTCGTGCGGCCGCGATAGAAGCTGACAAAGGCAACCAGGGGCTGAGCAGCAGGCGCGTCCTGCTGATACGCCTGAGCGTACACGTACATGTCGCGGTTATTGTGAAACACGCGCGTGACGCTCGGAATCAGTTTCTGCCCATTCTCGAAAAGCGGATTCGCCGCCTCTGCGTTGTCTTTGTCCTTCACCTTGGCGTTATAGAGGGCCTCTTTGAGATCGACGCGCTGGCTGCTCAAGACAACCGAGCTAATGGCGATACGCTTGTCTTCTTTATTGAGATTCGGGATTACAAAATCGGTTTGGTACGTGCCGATGCGGCCCGTCTCCGAATCGCGCGCAAGAAGTTTGAGGACATAACGACCCGGAAGCAGTGTGAAGCCAGTATCGTATTCAATAGGCCGCCTCGACAATTCAGCAGCAGTCGCATCGCTCAGCTTGATATTAACTTTGTCGCGCACATTGCTGATGGTTGTGCCGTAGTTGTCCTTCACTTCGCCGATGAAATCAATAAGCGTATGCTCTGCGCCGCCGCGTTTGGCGAGCGCAAGTTCGCGGCCAGGAATCTTGACAACTACCGGAACGAAATACTCGGCGCGATTTAACTGAAAATAGTCGATCTCCATCGCCATTGCGAGCTCGGTGATGGGGTCGGGCAGCATGAGGGCGTCTTCGAGCTGGCGTTCCTTATCGGCCGCGGTGAATTTGCTGAATTCCTTGGAGGCGAAGTATCCCTGGCGATAATCGAGATGAGCGGCCAGAGCTGTGTTGAGAGAGATCTTTATACGGCGGAATTTGCCGTCAGGAATAGTATTGGTCGTGTAATAACCAAGAATGTAGTAGCTGGAAACGGCGTGCGCGGCTTCAACAATTCCTTTCGTCAGGTCGTTGAAATTGAACAGAGCCTTTCCGCCTGTGTCGGATGCGAGGGCATAGAGCGTGTCCTGCGATCGCTGAAAATTCGACGTGAGGGCAAGGGCTGCCGTGCCTGAATACATGCCAACATTCCCGGGAGAGTCTCGTGTGGCATCTCCCAAAGGCGCTTCGGCCGTAAGGCCCCGCGCGTCGATGGGCCAAAATGTGACGCCCGCGCGAATGGCGGCGTTGACGGTGGCGTGCAGTTGCGCCTGATTGTCGAGACCGTTTAAGCGAAGGCCGCTGGCAAAGTAGATGAGCGATTTCCTTTCGCTAAGCTGGCCCAAAAGCTTAGCGGCTGTCTGAAGCGCGGAGAGCTGGCGATCGGTATTGAAGATGTTGAACTCGCTGTCGTCCTGCCCGAAAGCCGCGCCGAGATCGGGAGTGCTCGCGTCGCTGGTAGATTCATCAAGGCCCTGGCCTTCGCCGACAATCATCGTTTCGAGAATGCTCAGGATGCGGTAGCGATCCGCAGTGAAATCCTGAAGAACGTCCATGGAGCCGCCGGAATAGCGCATAATGGCGACGAGATCGGCCGAGGTCATCTGCGTACGAACGAATTTCACAGCCGCGTCGAGAGCCCGCAACTGATCGGTCGGCGGCATCGCGGTCATGTCGAAGTAAAGGGCGAGAAGGCGGCGGTTCTTGTAGCGGGGGCTGCCGGGATGCTCGGGGGTGATTTGGGTCCGGCCCAGCTTATCGTAGATGTGAATGTTTTCGGGCTCTGCCGACGCAACTGGAGGTGCAGGCGAGTCGGGGAGCTTCTGCTGCTCAAAGAAACGGATGGTCTGAGGCACACCGTTTTCCGTGACGGTGAAATCTTTGGCGGTGAGACCCTGGACGGGGCGGCCTTGCTTGTCTGTCACGCTGACTGTTTCGACGACTAACTGCGTGCCTGTCGTGAACGTAGCGGGCCGGTTCACCGTAAGGGGCGCATTTTCGCCCACCTGCTGTGCCGTGAGCCGGAGTGCGGCAATCAGGAGTATCGGAAAAGCACGGCGCATCTATTAAAACCTCAAGCGCAGTGTGGTTTGCATACTGCGCATCGCGTTGGCAGCGGCTGGGAGACCGAACTGGGTGCTGTTTATCGTGGTGTTCCATTCGGTGAACGTGACGTGATTCAGCGCATTCGTGGAATCGACGCGCAGGTCGAGATTGAAGCGGTCGCTTACACGGAAGGTGCGGCCGAGAGAAGCGCTTAGCGTGAATTGCGCAGGGCCGGTAATGGAGTTGCGCCCGGCATTTCCCCAATAACCGGATTCCGGCCCAGTGAAAGCGGCGGGATTGAGGTGGAGACCGGCCGGAGCGGAATACAGCGATAGGCCTGTGTAGTCGGGCCGAATGGTTCCAGTTACGCCAGTGCCCTCAACAGGAACTAGGTAAATAGGACTTTGCGGCAGGCCGCTGCCCGCGCTAATCTCAGTGGCGAAGGTCCACTCTTTGAGCAGCGCGCCCTTCCAACCGGTGAGCAGCGTCCCACCTCCTACGCCCATCCCGGTGGTGTATTGCAGTTGGAGAATGAGGAGATGCCGCTGATCGAAGGTGGAGAGGCTTCGCTCCGCGCTGAGATTGCGCCAGTTCTGCGCAATGGTGAGGCCCTGCAGGCCCGTGGCGGTGGGCGGCGTAGTTTCGGATCCACCCGTAGCAGCGCCGTTGCTGTTTGCGGTGGGCGAACTCTGCGCGGAGCTATTCCCTTGCGTAGCGGAAACGCCTTGGCCTCCCAGCGCGGCATCGTCGTCGATCGATTTCGAAAACGTGTATTCGAGAATGCCGGTGAAACCGTTATGCAAGCGGCGGCGCAACTGCATTTGCGCCGATTCGCGTTGGGAATTGCCGTTCGATACCAGATACGCAAAGCCGATGGGGCATGCCAGACATGGATTCGGAGCGCCGGTGGGGAACGTATTGGGAAGAAATTCCTGCATGCCGCGCGTGCCCTTGATCCCGAGATAGGTGGCGGTCATTTGCAGTGAGCCAGGAAGGTCGCGCTGCAAAGAGAGCTGCCAATTTTGCGCGTAGCCGACGCGAAAGTTCGGATCTATGGCAAACGTGTTCGTCGTAGTCGTGGGGGAAGCCTTAAAGCCATTGGCGAGCGTCAGCGGATTATCCGGGCTGTTCTGGACGCTTAGGCTTTTGGAGAGAGGCGATTGCTGCGCCATCTGAACCGCGATAGTCTGATAGACCGACGTGTCGTAGTAGACGCCATACCCGGCGCGCACCACCAAAGATGAACCGGAAAGCGGTCTCCAGGCCAGGCCGACGCGCGGCTCAAACGCGCTTTTGTCGGGACGGACGAGTGAATCCGGATAGCGTTCGTCCGGTAAGCGGGCCCAGCGGATCGCTCGCAAGAACCGGGGCGACAACACTGAATTGCGGGGCAATATCGAGATTCACGAGGCGGTCGTACAGTTCCGTAATGGGCGCGCCATACTCCCAGCGCAGACCGGCATTGAGAGTAAACTCGGGGCTGATTCTCCAGTCGTCAGTGAAATAGGCATCGTAGACCGATTCACGAAAATACTTATCGGCATTGCCGAACGCGATGGAACTGGTATCGGGAATGCCGAGAAGAAAGTCCGCGAAGTCATAGCCCGAGGCCCCGCCCGTGAACGTGAACGTGCCACGCGGGTCCTGCTGCGAGAGATATTTGAACTGCTGGCGGCGGAGATCGCCTCCGAACTGGAGATTGTGTGCGCCGCGATTCCACAGCATCGAGTACGAAACCGCGCTGGTCTGATTGCGATTGAAGGCGCTTTGCGAATCCGAGAGCTGCGCGATGCCGCTTGAAAACACCAGAGCGGGCGGACCCCAGTTCATCGGATCCTGGTTGTTACCTGAAATTCCGGCGAGGCCGGAAATGTTTTCGCGGTTTTCGAAATAGGGCGTCGTGCGCGTGGAGAAGCGGCTGAACTGATATCCGAGATTCAGGAACACGCGATGGTTGAAGCGGTGAAACCAGTTGATCCCGGTATTGATTCCAAGCGTGTCCGTTGTGTCGAGGAAGTTGAATAGGTTCGGATTGTCCATACGGACGCTCTGAAATGCGAAACGGCCGTAAACCTGGTCTTTCGTGCCGGCATTTTTGTCGAAACGCGATTGCAGTGCGTCCTGATGAGTGGCGCTGACCAGGGGAGTTTGGTAGTTGTATCCGGCGTGCGAATCGAAATTCGGCAGCGGATAAAGCTTGAGCAGCGCGAGAGCCTGCGGGCTAAAACGATTGAATGCAATTCGATTACCGGGGAAGGGCGATCCGGTTGCAGGATCGACAAGCTGCACGGGACGGCCGTTTGATCCGAGCGTTTGCGAAAAATCTCCGTTGCGCTCGGCCGCATCAGGCACCAGGGCAGATTGAGTGGTGGCGTCGCGATTTCGCGTCCACTGGTAGCCGACGAAGACGTTGGGGCCGTTTTGAAGAAGATGAGGAATGCGTATTGGACCGCCCAAAGCGAGTAAGCCGGTCATGCGATTGTAGGAGGGCTTGGGTGTGTTCTGGCCAGTCAAGGAGAAGGCCCGCGCGTCCAATGCAGAATTGTCGAAGGTGAGGCCGATTCCGCCGTTGTAGAGGCCCTTGCCTCCCCTGCGATTGTTGCCGAATGCGAAGGGCTGGGAGAAAGGCGAAGCAGCCCCGTTATTAACGCTGCCGTTGATGAGGAAACCGTCGGCGGCGCGCTGGCTCAGGTCCGCCTGTTGAGGCGATTGAGGCTCGGGAGCCGGTTTGGTTTCGGCCCGGGATTGAGGTTGCGTGGGCGCAGGTGATTCAATTCGTGCTTGGATCTCATCGATCGGGAGAAGCTTTAGGGCAAAGGATCCGGAAGGCGCATTCGGCTTGATGAGCACATCCTGCTTAAGTGCCGCGAAGCCGAGCATTTTAACGTCAATGGACCAGGCTCCATCGGTCAGATCGCGAAAAGAATAGAGACCCTGCGAATCCGTCGTGGTGGTGAACGTCCTGCTATCGCGCGTGGCCGTAACGGTCGCTCCGGGAACAGGCAATCCGTTGAAGGTGACCTGGCCGTGATACTCGCTGGCAAGGAGGGGAAAGGCGCTGAGCCATACTCCTGCGAGACACAGCAAGGCACGGCTAATTTTCGGACGGCTTCTCCACATGCTCGATCACGAGAATGTCCACAGGCGCTTTTTGGGATTCGAGCTTGAGGCCAAGCTGTTCCTGAAGCGCCGTGAAGAGAGAAGGACCGGACGCTGCGGGGGGCGGCGGAGCTCCACCGGGACCTTCCCGACCAGGCTCCGGGCCTCCTCCGGGCATCATGCGCCCTTCACCTGGCTCAGGTGTCCAGTTCAGCGTGAAATCGTATTTGCTCTTGAGTCCGGTCTTGTCGAGAACGATGCGGCCAAGCTGATGCGATAGCACGTTCGCAAACATGTCAAGGCCAGCATCCATAACCGTAAGCTGTCCCCTGCCGTTCATCATGATGCCGCGTCTGGGCGGTGAAGCTCCCAGTGTTTGCGAATCCGGCGCAGCCGATTGGTGGAACTTTGGACCGTTCTTCGCAACGGTCAGGGCATATACGGAAAGCTCTTTCGTTTCATGCCCCAGCTTCAACCCGAACCGGTCCGCCAGCAGCGACTGAAGCATCAGCCTTGACTGCTCGCTTCGCTGCTCCGGTGTCAGCTTCTGCATTTCAGCAGCCGCAGAGTCGTCCGGTTTGGCCTGAATATCGAAGCGATCGGAGTTGACCCAGCTCGGCGCTCCCGAGATCTGGCTTTCTTTCACGTTGTAAGCCAGTTGGAGAAGCGTGCTCACATTGATACCGCTGGCAACGAACCGGCCGCCAGGCTCCAGGCTGATACGAAATAAACCCATTTTGCCCGCTGATTTAGCCGGTTTGATCGAAGCGGCTTCGAACGAAGACGGCGTGGCGTTGCTGGCCTGCGATGCGTTTGTCAGCCCGAGTGCTAAGGGCAATGCGAAAGCTGCTATCCCAGCCGCTGCCAGCAGTAGTTTTTTCCGGAAGTTCAGTTGAACTGTGAGGCCTTGGCTCATGATGCGAACGATGCGTTTCTTCAGATCCGAACCCGTAATGCCCGACACGCAAGCCAGCGGCGATTCCAGATAGAACTGGCAGGTCTTCAGAATGCTTTCGGCATAGACATTCGGTTGATTGCCGAGCCGGAGCACTTCTTCATCGCAGGCGCGCTCGCGTTCTTCGACAAGACGGGCTCCGATCCACCAGACCAGCGGATGGAACCAGAACAGCGCTTCCACCAGCATGTGGATCGCGGCGGCCAGATTGTCGCGGCGGCGGACATGGCAAAGTTCATGCGCAAGGATGGCGTTCAGATGGGCCGCAGTAAGATGCCCGGTGATGCCTTCGGGCAGCACGAGTACGGGACGAAAGAGGCCGAATATGCCCGGTTCAAGCAGCGAAGGTGAGGACAGGATCCTGATGGGAGCGGCAAACGGCAGCGGCACAGCATTCCGTAGCGCGGCGCGAATGCGCAGCCAATGTTTGAACCAGGATGCCAGCACGACTAAAAATCCGCAGAGCCAAATCAGCAGCAGAATAGTACGGCCAAAATGCATCGGAACGGGCGATTGCGGAACCGAAGTAAAGATATCGGGAGCAAGAAGCGGGTGACCGATCTGCTGTATCGCGGCCGAGAATGCCGGGCGCGCGCTGGCAGCCATAGCGGGCCATTTCAGATGAGTGCCCACGGCCACCAGAAACGAAAACGGAATCAGAAACTTTAGCGACGCGATCAGCCAAAGCGTGTACCGTGTCTGTGCGCGATTCCGACGCAGCGCAAGCGCCAACAGCACCGCGGCAGCGGCGCACAGGGTCGATTGCCACAGGTGATTGAACAAGGGAGCTAAAAATGCTGTCGTCATTGCGGTGACCTAATTTTCAGTTGGGATTCTTTCAGCGTGATCGATAACAAGGATGTCAACGGGTCCCTTGTTCGGAACTAGCTTCAGGCCAAGCTGCTCCTGGACGGCAGTGAAGATGGACGGACCTGTTGTATCTGGTGTTGCCCCATCCGGCTCGATCCATCGCGCGTGACCCGTTGTCGTCAGGTGTAAACTGCAGCTCGAAATTGAAGGCAGCGCGAAGCCCGGTTTTATCGAGGACAGGACGCGCGGTTTGACGCGACAGACCTTCGGCGAGTTGTGCCATGGATGACTTCTCCCCTAGTAAGCGGCCCCGGCGGTAGGTTAAGCCGCTGTGGCCATTGGGCTGTACAGGTTCGAGTTTTGGCCCATTCTTTGCTACGCGAAGCTCATAGACGGGAAGTAGTTTCTGCTCGCGATGCACAGCTAAGTTGAAACGGTCGGCTAACAAGCTCTGAAGCATCAAGGGAACCTGGCTGTACGGCGTCGATGGAGGCCATTCAGCCGCGATGTCATAGTGTTCGGATTTGAGCCAGTCCGGTCCTGAAATCTGATAATCCCGAACGCTATAGGCCCGCTCAATGAGATCTCTGAGGGGAATGTTGGTTGCGATCAGTTTGCCCGGCCTGTCAGTCCAATGGGAGTTGAAGAAGTTTGGATCCACGGGCTTGTCGATCTTTACGGACGCGACTTCAAATGAGGGAGACGTGGCGTTGCTGGCTTGCGATGCCTTTATCAGGCCAGCCGCCAGGGGCGCTGCAAGCGCTGCTATTCCGGCCGCAGCCAGAAGTACTTTCTTGCGAAAACTAAGCTGGGCCGCGAGGCCTTCGCTCATGATGCGCGCCACGCGTTTCTTTAGATCCGAGCCCGTGATGCCCGACACGCAAGCGAGCGGCGACTCCAGATAGAACTGGCAGGTCTTCAGAATGCTTTCGGCATAGACGTTCGGCTGGTTGCCGAGCCGCAGCACTTCTTCATCGCAGGCGCGCTCGCGTTCCTCTACCAGGCGTGCGCCGATCCACCAGACCAGCGGATGAAACCAGAACAGCGCTTCGACGAGCATGTGAATCGCGGCGGCCAAGTTGTCGCGGCGGCGGACATGGCAAAGCTCATGCGCGAGAATTGCGTCCAGATGAGCGGACGTGAGATGCCCGGTAATGCCTTCCGGCAGGACCAATACCGGTCGAAAGAGGCCGAATACGCCCGGTTCAAGCAGGGAAGGTGACGACAAGAGTTTGATGGGAGCAGCAAACGGCAACGGAACGGCATTCCGTAGCGCAGCGCGGATGCGTAGCCAACGCCGGAACCAGGACGCTACTACCACGAGAAATCCGCAGAACCAAATAGCGAACAGGATGATTGCGCCTGTATGAGCCGGCGCGGTCGAAGTCGAAACGGAAGTAAAGACGTCGGGAACAAGAAGCGGATGCCCGATCTGCTGTATCGCGGTCGAGAATGCCGGGCGTGCGCTCGCAACCGCAGCGGGCCATTTCAGATGAGTTCCAATGGCGACCAGAAACGAAAACGGAATCAGAAACTTCAGCGACGCGAGCAGCCAAAGCGTGTACCGTGTTTGCGCGCGGTTCCGGCGAAAGGCCAGCGTCAACAGCACCGCGGCAGCGGCGAACAGCGTCGATTGCCACAGGTGATTGAGGAATGGAGCTAAAAATGCTGTCGTCATTGCGGTGACCTAATTTTCAGAAGGCCTTTCGACGTGGTCGATTATGAGAACAGAAACTGGACCCTTTGTCGGCTCCAGTTTGAGTCCGAGTTGTTCTCGCACGGCCGTAAAAATGGAAGGAGCATTCGACCCGCCCGGACCGACATCGGAATCTCGGGCAGGGGGGTTAGCTACGTCTTGATCAGCCCATCGGAGGGTGAAGGCGTAGATTCCCGAAAGCCCTGTTTTGTCGCGCACGACTCGTCTGACACAGTTTGATAAGTTGGCTGCGAGCGAAGGCATAGAAATTCCGTAGGATGTCAACTGCCCAGGCCGCATGGTCAAAGCAGTCCCGGTCGGTTCCTTGGTAGGCTGAAGTTTGGGGCCGTTTCTACTCACTACCAGGTCATAAATGGCCTGTTCCTTAGTGCTTTCGTGAAATCTAAAATTAAAGCGCTCTGCGAGCAGCGTTTGCAGTTCTCGCTGATGCTTCTTGTTTAACTCCGCGCGTGCGGCCTCGGTCAACTTCTCTGATTCAACATCGGATGACTTCGCGATGATGTCGTATTTTGCAGAATTTATCCAACTCGGCCCTCCAGATATTCGAAAACTCTCAACGTCATAGGCATTTCGGATGAGAGTCTCCACGGTAATGCCCTTCGCGACGAACCGGCCACCTGGGTCGAAGCCGACGCTCATGTACATAGTTCCCGGTTTCGTCGGCTTAATGGACGCGACTTCAAATGTAGGTGAGGCGGCCTTGCTGGCTTGAGATGCGTTTGTCAGGCCAACGGCCAAGGGCACTGCAAGCGCTGCTATTCCAGCCGCAGCCAGAAGTACTTTCTTGTGGAAACTAAGCCGGGCCGCGAGGCCTTCGCTCATGATGCGCACCACGCGTCTCTTCAGATCTGAGCCCGTAATGCCCGACATGCAAGCGAGCGGCGATTCCAGATAGAACTGGCAGGTCTTCAGAATGCTTTCGGCATAGACGTTCGGCTGATTGCCAAGCCGCAGCACTTCCTCGTCGCAGGCGCGCTCGCGTTCCTCTACCAGGCGCGTGCCGATCCACCAGACCAGCGGATGAAACCAGAACAGCGCTTCGACCAGCATGTGAATCGCAGCGGCCAGGTTGTCGCGGCGGCGCACGTGGCAAAGTTCATGCGCAAGAATTGCGTCCAGGTGGGCTGCAGTAAGATGCCCGGTGATGCCTTCGGGCAGCACGAGTACGGGACGAAAAAGACCGAATATGCCCGGTTCAAGCAGGGAAGGTGAGGACAGGATCCTGATGGGAGCGGCAAACGGCAGCGGCACAGCATTCCGTAGCGCGGCGCGAATACGCAGCCAATGTTTGAGCCAGGATGCCAGCACGATTAAAAATCCGCAGAGCCAAATCAGGAGCAGAATAGTACCGCCCACATGCATCGGAACGGTAGATTGCGGAACCGAAGTGAAGATATCTGGAGCAAGAAGCGGCTGCCCGATCTGCTGTATCGCGGCCGAGAATGCCGGGCGCGCGCTGGCAGCCATAGCGGGCCATTTCAGATGAGTGCCAACGGCCACCAGAAACGAAAACGGAATCAGGAACTTTAGCGACGCGATCAGCCAAAGCGTGTACCGCGTTTGCGCGCGATTCCGACGCAGCGCAAGCGCCAACAGCACCGCGGCAGCGGCGCACAGGGTCGATTGCCACAGGTGATTCGCCAAAACAGCCGGAATCAGATCGCCCGGAATCATCGCGGCTTGTCCTTTGCTTCCAATTTTCGAAGCGTTTTTTCGGCTTCCTTCACATCATCGAGAGTGAGCTTGCCCGACTCGATCAGATGGGCCATTACAGGCTGTCCGCGGCCACCGAATAGCGCCAGCAGATCGTCGATTAGCCTTCGCTGTGCGGCATCGCGAGAAACGGAGGCCTCGAAGATATGGAAGTTGCCGACTTTCTTGACGCGCTGTATAGCGCCCTTTCCCTCCAGGCGATAAACGGTGGTCTGGACGGTTGTGTAAGCCGGCCGCCGCTTCTCGGGAAAGCTCTCCTGAATTTCGCGGATGGAGGAAGCGCCGCGGGCCCACAGCGCTTCCATGATCTCGAATTCGAGCTTGCTTAGCTTGGTCTGAGGCATTTACTATTGCTGTTTGTTAGTCTACTACTTCTGTATGTAACGTCAAGATATTTTTTGGAATCACTCCCCTTTCCGTGCTATGCTTAGTCCGGACATGGGAACGCCTGCTGAAATACCGGAACTCCTTCCCGGAACTCTCTACCTGTTGGTTTTGCGCACGCTGAAGGGCGGCGCGCTCCACGGTTATGCCATCGCCAAGCGCATCAAGGAGACCTCCGGCGATTCGCTGATTGTCGAAGAAGGATCGCTTTATCCGGCTCTGAACCGGATGCTCGTCAAGGGATGGGTGACGGCGGAGTGGGGCGTCTCCGAGAACAATCGAAAAGCGCGTTTCTACAAACTCACCCCGTTGGGGGCAGCGGAGCTAAAGCAGCAGGTACGGCAGTTCGAGAACACAGTGCGCGCGATTTCGCTGGTGATTCAGACGGCATAAAGGAGGCGCAATGGCCTTGTGGCAGGAATTGAAGCGAAGGGCCGGATTCGTTCGCAATCGCGAGAGCTTCGATGAAAGTCTCGACGACGAGATCCGCTTTCATCTGGAGAGCCGCGTAGAAGAGTTGATCGCGACGGGGATGCCCGTTGGCGATGCAAGGTGGCGGGCGCGGCGCGAGTTCGGGCCCAAGCTGCGAGTGCATGAGGACAGCCGCGCTGCCTGGCAGTTCCAGTGGCTTGCCGATTTGGCGGCAGACCTGAGCTACGCCACTCGCGCGCTGCGGCGCAATCCCGGCTTTGCGCTGGCGGCGATTTTGTCGCTGGCGCTTGGAATCGGCGCGAACACAACCATTTTCAGCTTGACAATGGAGTTTCTATTCAGCACGCCTTCCTGTCGCGATGCCGCCAGCTTGCAATATGTCTTGCTCGGCGGCAATAGCCACGCGAACCTAAGCGAGTACCGGTTCCTTCGCGACTCTCACGCCTTTGACGGTGTCGCCGGAATCAACGTCGAGAGCGAGACCAATTGGCGGAACGGCCCGGGAACGGAACGTATCTTCGGGGCAACTGTAACTGACAATTTCTTCGATCTCGTCGGTGTGCCGGTACTTTTCGGACGGCCGATTCACACCGGTGAGCTGAACGAAGTAGTCCTGAACTACGGATTTTGGAAAGGAAAGCTGGGCGGCAACCGGGACATACTCGGACGCCGGCTCGTGTTGGATGGCGATGCATACACGGTTGTGGGAGTACTGCCTGCAGATCATCGCACACTTACGGGTTTCGGTCTATCGCCCGACCTGTATAAGACTTTTCATCGCGCCGATGTCATGCTCATGCTTTACGTCCGCCTGCCGAAAGGCATGACGCACGTCGAAGCTTACGGGCGCTTAAAGCAACTCAGCGCACAGCGGGATCGTGTTTATCCTGAACCTGATTTCAAGCGCGCAGATGGATTAGAGATGCGGGCCGTCGCCGGGATGGACCGGCTGCGATCTATAGAGATGATTCCGTTCACTGCGTTTTTCGCGATGCTGATGACGGTGGTCGGTCTCGTGTTGCTGATTGCCTGCGCGAATGTGGCGAGCCTGCTGCTCGCGAGAGCGACTGCGAGGCAACAGGAACTGGCAATACGCCAGGCGATCGGCGCAGGGCGCGGTCGAATCGTGCGGCAACTCCTGGCGGAAAGCTTACTGCTGGCCGGGCTTGGAACCATGGCCGGCTTACTGGCAAATATCGCAATGACCACCGCTATGAACGGCATTCGCCTGCCGTTGCCTGTGCCTGTGCGGCTCCATATCGAGCCGGATTGGAGACTGCTCAGCTATTCGGTCGGAGTTGCTGTGGTCTGCGCGCTGCTGTGCGGACTCGTACCCGCGCTGAAGGCGACCAGGCGCGATGTCAACATCAGCCTCAAAATCGAGGAGCGGCAAACCGGCGGCCGGTCGCGTATGCAGCGGCTGCTCGTTGCCAGTCAGCTTGCCGTTTCGGTTTTGCTGCTTGCGGTTGGCTTTCTCTTCATGAAAAACCTGCTGTTGGCTACCAGCATGAATCCAGGTTTCGATGTGCACCATACAGTCTGGGCGTACATGCGCCTGGTGCCCGAACGGTACACCCAAACAGAACGCATCTACGGGGTCATTCGTTCGGCGCTCCAGAAACTGCGATCACTGCCGGGCGTGGAATCGGCTGCGGTATTGCGGGTGGTACCGTTCAATGACCAGCAAACAATGGGTACGGACGCGCATCGGGATAACAACGCCGCGGCCCGAATGATCACGTTCGCCAACAACGCCGTAGGTCCCGATTACTTCAGAACCATGGCGATTCCGCTTATCGCGGGTCGTGAGTTCTTGCCTTCTGATACGGAGAAGGCGCCGGGTGTGGTCATTCTCAACAACACTCTTGCCCGCCAGTTGTTTGGCGACAACAACGCCGTGGGCCACACGATTCGCCTGCATACCGGGCCGCCTCAAACCATCGTAGGCGTCGCTAAAGATAGCAAGTACTTCACCATGGGCGAGAAGGACAGCCCGGCGCTGTATACTAGCTATCTCCAATCCATTGACTCGGCGGTCAATTTGAATTTCATGGTGCGGAGTGCCTTACCTCCGGCAAGCATAGTGAGGGAAGTGAGCAAAGAGCTGGGCTCCATCGATCCGACCGCGGCCATTGAGGTTAAACCCATGGAGAAATCAATGGCTCTCGCAATGCTTCCAAGCCAGGCCGGCGCCGCTTTGCTCGGCAGCATGGGCGTGCTCGCGTTATTGCTTGCTTCCGTTGGGCTCTACGGACTCCTGCTCTATTCGGTTACCCGCCGCCTGCGTGAGTTCGGTTTGCGCATGGCGCTAGGTGCTCCGCGATCAACGGTGATCAAACTGGTCTTGAAGGATACTATCTGGATGCTCTGCGGCGGCCTTGCGGCGGGCCTCCTGCTCGCCTTTCTCGCGACGCCCACGCTCTCTTTATTCCTGGTGCCCGAAGTGGGCGCCCATGATGTGACAGCGTTCTGCTTTACCGTTGCGGTGTTGGCGGCCGTCGCGGTCATTGCTAGCGTCTCTCCGGTCTTGCGGGCGCTGAGAGTCGATCCGGCTGTAGCCTTGCGGTACGAATGAGTGCAGAAGCAGCACAATCACAATTGGATATCTCTTGAAACCAACCGAAACCGGGCGGGAAGCGTTACCGATCTAATGCGGCTAGTCCGAATTAAGGCGCTTACGCTTCTTGCTCCGTGTCCAGGTATGCCTTGTCCCGAAATCTTTCGTTACGCCCCGCACCCCGCGATTTCCGCTTGTCGCGCCCGCGCCAGTTACACAATGGAAGTAATGACTGCTTTGAAACGCACGGAATCAGACAGCATGGGTTCAATTGAGGTGCCAGCCGATAAGTATTGGGGCGCGCAGACGCAGCGCTCGCTCATCCATTTCGACATCGGCGAAGACAAGATGCCCCCCGAGCTGATTCGTGCATTTGGGGTTCTCAAAAAAGCCGCCGCGCTGGTCAATCGCGATCTGGGCAAGCTGGACGACGCCCAAACGGACCTGATCGTTCGGGGCGCCGATGAAGTGATCGCAGGCAAGCTCGACGACCATTTCCCACTTAACATCTGGCAGACGGGCAGCGGCACGCAAACGAACATGAACGCGAACGAGGTGATCTCGAACCGAGCCATCGAGCTCGCCGGCGGCGCGCTGGGTTCCAAGAAGCCTATCCATCCGAACGATCACGTGAACATGTCGCAGTCTTCTAACGACACGTTCCCAACGGCCATGCACATTGCTGCCGCCGAACGGATCGCCCTCACACTGATTCCTGCTGTTCAGAGATTGCGCAACACGTTGGACGAGAAGGCGAACGCTTTTGCAGGTATGGTAAAAATCGGCCGCACTCACTTACAAGATGCGACGCCGTTGACCGTCGGCCAGGAGATGTCCGGCTGGGTGTCGCTTCTGGACCGCGGTGTAGAGAGACTACGCCTGGCGCTGGACGGGCTTTACGATCTGGCGATCGGTGGAACGGCGGTCGGGACTGGCCTGAATGCGCATCCCGAATTCGCGCTACGGGCTGCTGCAAAAATCGCAGAGCTGACGAGTTTGCCGTTCCGCTCCCATCCCAACAAGTTCGCCGCGCTCTCGGCGCATGATGAGCTGGTCTTCGCCAGCGGCGCTCTGAAAACCCTGGCCGCGTCGCTGATGAAGATCGCCAACGACGTGCGCTGGCTCGCTTCTGGCCCTCGCTGCGGGCTGGGCGAACTGACCATCCCGGAAAACGAGCCGGGTTCTTCCATCATGCCCGGCAAGGTGAATCCCACCCAGTGCGAGGCCGTAACCATGGTGGCGGCGCAGGTGATGGGGAACGACGCCACTATCGGCTTCGCCGGATCGCAAGGCAATTTTGAACTCAACGTATTCAAGCCCGTGATCATTTATAATTTCCTGCACTCGGTCCGGCTGTTGAGCGATGTCTGCCGCAGCTTTAACGAGCACTGCGCCACCGGCATCGAAGTGAATCAGGCGCAAATTGACCGCTACGTCCATAACTCACTTATGCTTGTGACCGCCTTAAGCCCGGTAGTAGGGTATGACAAAGCGGCTAAGATCGCGCACGCCGCTCATGTGGATGGATCCAGTCTGCGTGAGGCGGCGTTAAAGTTAGGCTACCTGTCGGGCGATGAGTTCGATAAGTGGGTGAAGCCCGAACAGATGACGCATCCTGCCTAGATCTCCAATTAGACCAGCCGCGTCCGAACGGAACGGTTTGTCTGGTTCGCGCAGGGTTGCGGCTGCTGCTTCATATAGAAGACGAGGAGCTTCGCTACGAAGCCGCCGGCGCTTTGCAGGATGCGGATCCCCCCATTCCCTTCGAGGAGCATGGTGGATCGGTTTCGGAACTGTTGGCCCGGATCGATAAGCAAAGGCCTGACGCGGTGCTGCTCGATCTTGACGCGTTGCCGTGGGAAGTCCAAATCGCCATACGCCAGATTCGGGCGCAGTCGCCGCGGGTCAAAGTCATTGCGCTTCATCGCACGCCGGACCCCAATCTTATTCTGGCCGCCATGCGCGCAGGCGCCAGCGAGTTTCTGAATACGCCGCTTCAGTACACGCTTTTGTCAACGCTGGAACGCCTTCTCGCCTCGGGCGATGGAGAATGGGCTCCGCCGACACGAGGCAAGATCATTGGTCTTCTGTCGGCTAAGGGAGGTTGTGGCGCGACCACTCTGGCCTGCCATATAGGTTGGGAACTTCACCGGCAAAGCCGCCAGAACGTACTGCTTGCAGATCTGGACCTCGACTGCGGGCTGCTAGGATTCCTCATTCGATCGCCCGCTGCGTACTCCGTTCTGGATGCGATCAAGAATCTTCCCCGGCTGGACGAAAGCCTGTGGAAAGCGCTCACCTTCGAACAACGGTCCAAGCTGTGGATCATCCCCGCGCCGGCATCCTGTTCTCGATCGGACCGCCCCGACGATAACCAGCTTCGCCAGCTTCTGCAATTCACTCGAACCCAGCATGACTGGATCGTCCTCGATCTGGGACGCGGCCTGAACTCTATTTCAGCCGCCGTGCTCGAAGAGATCGATCAGCTACTCCTCATCTCGACGCTCGAGGTTGCCGCCCTATACACTTTGAAATCCATCGTTCAGGGCCTGTCCGATTACGGCGAAAAAGTTCAAGTTGTCCTGAACCGCACGCCGAAAACCATGGACATCGGCACGCAGGAGATTGCCCGCGTCCTCGGCCGCCCTTTGTATGCCGCGCTGCCGAACGATTCGCTTGATCTGCACGAATCCTGCGCGAAGGGCAATCTGCGGGATTCAAATAGCCGCTTATCCCAGCACTTTGCCAAACTGGTGTGCAAAATTGCCGGGACCACGCCGGTGAAGCCAGCCAAGAAGAAATTTACGCTTTTCGGATAGGCACAACTGAGAGGTAGTCCGAATCGTTGCCACTCCCAAAAAAGGAGACATGGAGTCCAAAGAATTCACCGTTCTCAATAAGGACCGCTGCTCCACGCTCGGCACGCGCGTCCGGCTTGCAGGGAGCAGCCGTGAGCGACGTCGCGGATTGCTGGATCTGGGCTGTCTTGAGGAAAATTTCGGCCTGTGGATTAATCCCTGTGAAGCCATCCATACGTTTGGGATGGATGTGCCCATCGATTCTGTATTCATCGATAAATACCTTCGGGTGAAGAAGCTTTCGTTTAACCTGCAGCCGCGCCGCATTGCGATTTGCCTGGCGGCGGCATCCGTCATCGAACTGCCAACCGGAGCGATTCTTCGCTCGCGCACGGCCGTCGGAGATCGCTTGCAATTTTCTCCCGCGAATGCAGACGCTGCGGCGAATGCACACGATGCGGCGAATGCACACGATGCGGCGAATGCACACGATGCATAGTGTTCCCCTGGTTGTACAAGTTGTTGTGGCGGCCATTGTTCTGACCGCGGCGATTTACGATTTCCGCTTCCGGCGGATTCCGAACTGGCTGAATCTCTCCGGCCTTATACTCGGATTCGGCCTCAACGCCTTCTTCTTCCAAATGCACGGAACCCTAGCCGCCGGGCAAGGGCTTCTGTTCGCGCTGGCTGTCTACATGCCGCTCTACCTGCTTCGCGGCATGGGGGCCGGTGACGTAAAGCTGATGGCGGCGCTCGGCAGCCTGGTTGGCCCTTGGAACTGGTTTCACATCTTTCTGGCAACTGCCATAGTGGGCGGCGCTGTAGCTGCCGGATTCACCATCCTGAAAAAGCGCTTTATCGATACCTGCTGGAACGTATGGTTTCTGCTGAAAGAGCTGAGCCATTTCCGTGCGCCGCATCGCGGCAGCGCGCAGCTTGACGTGCAGAGCACAGCATCTCTGCGCATGCCGCACGGGGTGCTGATCGCGATTGGATCGCTGGTCTTCCTGTTCTCTCTCACGCTTTAGAGTGGCGCAGGTGCTTTTGCCGTTTGTCAACTGGCTGGGCGGTGTGAGGCTGCCCAGCCAATTGTAGTTGCGAAATTAGAAGCGCACGTCTGCGGCCCAAGGTCACCGTGCGAAAACGAAGGTTTGCGCAAAGATTAGCCCGGACGGAATTTTACTTGTCCGATATGCCGACTTGCCGAGGTGTGAACGAACCGCCCAAATACCGCGCATTCGCGCATTCAGCCGGAGCGTTTCATTCAGTTTCCGTTTGGCCCGTTACACAGAAGAAAGCCGGAGCACCCGCATGGGCTTGGGGTAGACCCTCCCCTTCTATGATCGGGGTTAAGACCGAGTCTGCAGTCGCAGTAAGCTTGATTCCCACATGTTGACATCCATTAGGACCGCCTGTTATCCTGCTGTTGCTTCGTGAACAGCACCAATACAGATGTAATTCAGGGGACGCTCGACATGCTGATCCTGAAAACGCTAAGTCTGGAGCCGATGCACGGTTTTGGGATTGCGCGCCGGATCGAGCAGATGACCCGGAACGTTTTCAAGGTGAATCCGGGCTCGCTGCTCACGGCATTGCAGCGGCTCGAGCGAAATGGCTGGCTTGATGCGAGCTGGCAGGTGACAGAGAATTCGCGGCGGGCAAAAATTTACCGGCTTACACAGACCGGCAGGAAACAGTTACAGAACGAGACGGCGGACTGGCAACGGCGGTCGGCTGCAATTGCGCGATTGCTCAAGACGGAGGCGTAACCCATGTCCATCGTGCGGCAACTCGGGCGCGGCTTGCGGAATCTGCTTCGGCGGAGACACGCGGATGAAGAAATTGCCGGCGAGGTCGATAGCTTCTACGCCGAAACGAAGGCCGATTTCGAAGCCTGCGGGCTCAGCGATGCCGATGCTGCGCGCGCGGCGCGGCTGGCACTGGGCAGCAATACGGCGCTTCGCGAAGAGGTGCGTTCCTACGGATGGGAAAGCGTCCTCGACAGCCTATTGCGCGATCTGAAATATAGTCTGCGGCGTTTGCGCAGGACTCCCGGGTTCACGCTCGTCAGCATCGGGACGCTGGCACTGGGGCTGGGAGCAACGAGCGCCATCTTCTGCGTGATCAATGGTGTGTTGCTGAAGCCGCTGCCCTACCCGCATTCCGAGCAGTTGGTTGCGGTCTGGATGACAGCGCCGGGGGTGAAGATTGCGGACCTGAACATGGCGCCTTCGGTCTACTTCACGATGTGTGACGAAGAGCGTACTTTCCAGGCTGTCAGCATCTTCGATGCCGGCCGCACAACGGTTGGCAAAACACATCCGGAAGAGGTGCAGGCGGTGTTTGCTTCGCATGAGTTGCTCCCCATTCTTGGCGTAAAACCTCAACTCGGCCGCTTATTTGCGGCGCCGGATGATGACCCGAAGGGTACACGCACGGCGATGCTCTCGGACGGCTACTGGCGATCGCACTTCGGCGGTGATCGTTCCGTGCTCGGCCGTCAGCTCCTGATCGAGGGCAATGCCGTTTCCATCATTGGTGTTCTGCCGCCTTCGTTTGAGTTCATGGATGAACACCCGGACCTGCTCATCCCGATGCGCTTCGACCGCGCCAAAACGAATCTCGGGGTGTTCTCTTACCGGAGCGTGGGAAGGCTCAAGCCAGGCGTAACGTTGAAGCAGGCGGATGCGGATCTCGCTCGCATGCTGCCTTTGGTGTTAGAGCGGTTTCCCCCGCCGGCCGGTTACACGGTCAAGATGTTTGAAGATGCGCGCATTGCGCCGAATCTGCGGCCGCTCAAAGACGACCTGATCGGAGACATCGGCAGTACTTTATGGCTGCTGATGGCGACGGTCGGCATTGTTCTGCTAATCGCATGCGCGAACGTTGCGAATCTTCTGCTGGTCCGAACCGACGCACGTCAGCAGGAACTGGCCGTGCGCGCCGCGCTTGGTGCCGCCGTGACGCGTATCGCGAGGGAATTGCTGGTTGAAAGCATTCTGCTGGGCGCCATTGCCGGCGCAGTGGGGCTCGCTTTATGCCAGGCAGCGCTGAAACTGCTGTCGGCCTCGAATTTAGTGCACCTGTCGCGCGCCGAAAACATCCGGATCGACGGCTGGGTGCTGTTGTTCACATTGGTCGTTTCGATCGGCGTCAGCGCATTATTCGGGCTCATTCCGGTTCTGCGATATCTTCGGCCCCGGCTTGAGAACGCGCTTCGCAGCGGCGGCCGCTCGCTCAGCGATAGCAAGGACCGCCAGCGCGTGCGAGGTTTTCTGGTGGTCTTTCAGGTCGCGCTCGCTCTGCTTCTGCTGGTCACTTCCGGGCTCATGATCCGCACCTTCCGCAACCTGCATCATGTCGATCCCGGATTCACGAACGCGGCGGAGATTGAGACCGTAAGGATTGGAATACCGGATGAACAGGTGAAAGAACCCGAGCGCGTGATGCGGATGGAACACGCGATGCTCGACAAAGTGAAGGCGGTCAACGGCGTGGTTTCGGCCTCCATCATTTCGTCTCTTCCGATGAGCGGCGGCGAGTCCAACGATCCCGTGTACGCGGCCGACAAGACGTATGGCGAGGCGAAAATTGCTCCGCTGCGCCGTTTCAAATCCATTGCGCCGGGATATTTCAAAACCGTAGGGCAGCACATCCTGGCAGGCCGCGACCTGACCTGGACAGATATTTACAACGGCGGCGAGGTCGCGATTGTTTCCGAAAACACGGCGCGCGATGTCTGGGGATCCCCGCAGGCCGCGCTAGGTAAACGCATTCGTACGAATAAAAAAGACGACTGGCGCGAGGTCATCGGTGTGGTTGCCGACGAGCATGCGGACGGCGTCGACAAGCCTGCCCCCACGATCGTCTACTGGCCGCTGCTGGCGAAAAATTTTGAAGGCGCAAAGCTCGACGTGCAACGCTATGTTTCTTTCGCGATTCGTACGCCGCGCGCGGGTTCTATATCACTGAGAAACGAGATTCAGAATGCGCTCTGGGCGGTCGATTCACAGCTTCCGATTGCGAGGATGGACACGCTCCAGACCTTCTACAACCGCTCGCTGGCGCGTACGTCCTTCACACTGCTGCTGCTCGCAATCGCCGGCGGCATGGCTCTGCTGCTGGGACTTGTCGGTCTCTACGGCGTCATTTCCTATTCGGTCTCGCAACGTACGCGCGAAATCGGAATTCGGCTTGCGCTCGGCGCGCCGATTGCGCAGGTCAGGACTGCTTTCGTCCGCAGCGGATTGATTCTTTCGGCGATCGGCTGCGGCTGCGGGCTGACAACAGCTCTTCTGCTGGCGCCGTTGATGAAATCGGTGCTGTTTTCAGTCAGTCCTTCCGATCCACTTACCTATGCGCTGACTTCAGCCGGCCTGATCCTGGCTGCGGCACTGGCCAGTTACCTTCCTGCGAGAAGGGCAACGAAAGTCGATCCGGTCGAAGCTTTACGGGCAGAGTAGAAGGGCCGAACGCATTAGACTCAAGCGCCGGCGAACAGAATTGTTCCCGACGATCCGGGTTACGAGGAACGTGAGACGCGAGTGCCGGGCGCGTAGAATACAGTTGCCCAAACCAGCATTTCTGCAAAAAGTCAGCACCGACCTGTTTCCGGGATTTCCGCGTTGCAGAATTGTATTGCACAACGGAACGGCGTGGCAACAGGTTCGTGCAACCGTTTGCCAGATTGCTAGCAAAGGTGTCCTGCCTCGCGGAGCTGTCGGTAATGCTCCCGGCTGCGTTTGTCCCGCTGCATGCTGACGCGAGTTCAGTGACAACAGGTTCCCTTATCCGCTGATTGTAGCCGTTCCGCATCTAAACCGCTTTGTTTTTTCGCGGCGCGGAACATGCGCCACGCGGCTCAGTGCCCTTCGGCTTCGAGAAAGCGCTCGGCTTCGATTGCGGCCATGCAGCCTGCGCCGGATGCGGTGATGGCCTGGCGATAGATGCGGTCCTGCACATCGCCGGCGTGGAAAACGCCCGAAACGTTGGTGCGCGCGCCACCGTGCGAAATGATGTAGCCGTCGGAATCGAGATCAAGCTGCCCGCCAAAGGCCTTCGTGTTCGGAATGTGTCCAATCGCAACAAAGAATCCGTCAACTTCGCGTTCGTAAACCTGGTGCGTTTTGATGTTGCGCAGCCTGACACCGGTGACGTGGCCCTTAACGGCATCCCCGATATCTTCGACCACCGTGTTCGTGATGAAGATAATCTTCGGATTGGCCTGGGCGCGCTCAAGCATAATTTTGGAGGCGCGGAATGCGTCGCTGCGGTGCACGAGCGCGACTTCGCTGCCGAAGCGGCTAAGAAAGTTCGCCTCTTCCATGGCCGAATCGCCCCCGCCGATGACCATGATCTTCTTCCCGCGAAAAAAGAATCCATCGCAGGTTGCGCATGAACTGACCCCATGGCCGATCAACTTCTGCTCATTGGGAAGGCCCAGCCAGCGCGCAGACGCGCCAGTGGCGATAATCAACGTCCGGCTCTGTAGCTTTTCGCCGTCCTCAAGCTGCAGAGTAAACGGGCGCTGTGAAAGATCAGCATGGACGACGCGACCGTGCCTATAAGTTGCACCAAAGCGCTGCGCCTGCTGCTTCATGTTCTCAATCAGCGCGGGACCCTGAATTCCTTCCGGAAATCCAGGGAAATTCTCAACTTCGGTGGTAATGGAAAGCTGGCCGCCCGGCTCATGCCCTTCGAGCACAAGCGGTTGCAGGTTCGCCCGGGCAGTGTAAATTGCGGCGGTGTTGCCGGCGCAACCCGAGCCGAGAACGACCACGTTCACTAAGGGATGATTCATCGTTGTTGAGGCTTGCCGGTCAAAACCGTCAAGCAAGGAAATGGTTGGTGATGTGAAATGCTAACCACGAACCAGAGTACGCTAAGGCGAGCATGTAAGAGAACTGAAAGACGGGCCATTTCCAGCCACCAGTTTCGCGCTTGACGACGGCAAGGGTTGAAAAACACTGCATGGCAAAGGCGAAGAAGATGAGCAAAGCGACGGCTCCTGCGGTGCTCAGATCCTGATGCAGGGCCGTCTGCAATCCTTTCGCCTGTGACTCCTCGTCTCCTTCGATGCCGTAGATGGTTCCCAAGGTGCCGACGATGACTTCGCGGGCGGCGAGCGAGGTGATCAGACCGATACCGATTTTCCAGTTGAAGCCGAGCGGCTTGATGGCAGGCTCGATGGTTTTGCCAATCATGCCGGCGACGCTGTGCTCGAGAGGCGGCGTTTTGCCGTTTTCGAGAGGCAGGTGCGCCAGCACCCAGAGCACGATGGCTACGAGAAGAATGACTGTTCCGGCGCGGCGCAGGAACACTTTGGCGCGATCGATCAGCCGCAAGGTTAAGGATTGCCAGGTGGGCCAGCGGTACGGGGGCATTTCCAGCACAAAAGAAGAGCCGCGGCTTTTGAGAATACTCGATTTCAAGACGCGGGCGGTGACAACCGCGGCGACAAATCCCAGCACATACAGACTGAGCATGGTGGCCGCCGGCAGAGAGAAAACGCCCCTCAACAGCGGGATGTTGGGAATAAAGGCCGCGATCAGCAAGGTGTAAACGGGCAGCCGCGCCGAGCACGTCATCAGCGGCGCAATCATGATAGTCGCGGTGCGGTCGCGCTTGTTCTCGATAACGCGCGTGGCCATAATGGCCGGGACCGCACAGGCATAGGCGGAAAGCAGCGGAATGAACGATTTTCCTTGCAAGCCGAACTTTGCCATGGTGCGGTCGGCGATTAGGGCGGCGCGGGCGAGATAGCCGGAATCTTCGAGGATGCCTATGAAAAGAAACAGCAGCAGGATTTGCGGAAGAAACACTACGACCGCACCTACCCCGCTCCAGACTCCATCAACGAGAAGCGAGCGCCAGGGCGAATCGGGCAGCACGTGTTTCATCCACACGCCCGAGGTGAGGACAAATGCCTGCATGCCATCCATCACAGGCTTTGCCCAGGAAAAGATGCTTTGAAAGACGGCCACCACGATGGCGGCAAAGATAAGCGGCCCGGCAACCGGGTGCAGGAAAATGGCATCCAGGCGGCGGGTCCAGAGGGGCGGCGCGGGCGCTCTATAGGAAGCGCGAACGCCGAGTTTTGCTGCCCATTGGCGGCATTTCGGAACGTCGTGCAGGACGGGAAGCTCAATCTTTGGCGGAGGGGCGTTCAGGCGGGCCGCGGTTCCCAGCAGAAACTGCTGGATACGGTCGATTCCCGTCCCCTTGGCGGCGCTAATAAGGGCAACCGGACAGTTGAGCTCGTTCGAGAGTGCGGCGATGTCCACCTTGCCACCACGAGCGGCGAGGTCGTCGGCCATGTTCAGCAGGACGAGGGTCGGAAGGCCCAGACTAAGAATGGGGGCGGCGAGCACGAGATTGCGGCCGAGGTTTGTCGAATCCAAGATGAGCATCACGGCATCCGGCTTCGGAAAGTCGGGCTGCTCACCCTTCAGAACATCATGTGTAACCTGCTCATCCTCAGCGCGGGGATGTAGGCTATAGACGCCGGGAAGGTCGACTAGAAAGACCTCATGCTCGTCCTTCAGCTTGGCTTTGCCCATGCGGTGCTCGACGGTAACACCGGGGAAGTTGGCGACTTTCTGGCGCAAACCGGTCAAGCGATTGAAGAGAGTAGATTTTCCAGAATTAGGGGGGCCGACGATGGCAACAATGATGGGCCGGTCGGTAGCGGGACGAGGGGGCAGGATGGACGGATTAGGCAGCAGGTCCAGGCGCGGGGCCCCTCCGTGACAGTCGCTCATGTAAGTACCACGAGGTCAGATTCCGGGTCGCGGCGAATGTAAAGGCGGGCTGCCGTTTCCTGCCGCAGAGCCACTTCGGACCCATCTACTCGGAACACCCGAGGTCCGCCGCCGGGCGCCCTCTTTCCGGGTGTGATCTCATTGCCGGGCAGAAAACCCAACTCCATCAAGCGGCGGGCCATGTCTTCGGGTAAATCGAGCCGGTCCAGAATGCAGCGCTGGCCCACCTGGAGATCGGCAAGCGTTAGAGGAGGTGGGTGGGCGGCCGGTTTTCGGCGCTTTTTCGCAGCAGCCATAATATCGGACCTTTTTAGTATGAGATACCCCGGAGGGACTGTCAACCGATTGGCTTGTAAGAGGATAGTGAAAGTTTGAGCGGGTGGAATGAACTATTGAGCGGTAGGAATCAGGTTCGCGTGGGCTGCGTTTGCGGCAGAACGGCGCGTTTGCGTATTGACGCGTTCGTCTTGAAGATCACAGGATGCGGATTTGCGGGACCAATGCAGGCTTGGAACCGAACATCCTCGAATCGTATGGCCAATCTCTATATAGGCGACTACACACCCGGGTGGATCGTGGTGTGGCCCTCCACCAGGGGCCACAATCTCGGACTTTTCATCCGAGGCGGGCTATTTTGCGACATTCGTATTCCTTCCGCGTTGGTCACAGCGACGAGGCCTTTCTTGCGATAGAATCGTGGGTCGCGACAAGGCACAGCCGTGGAACCTGACATCGAACAATTGTTTAATTTGAATTCGGATCAGCTTTACGCCGCCCTGGGCCGGGCACTTGCCGAGGGTCGGCCTGGCATGGCGGAGCAATCGGAAGAAGAGTTCCGGGAAGACGGCCGCGCGTGGCTCGAGCGCAACCGGGGTGAGATCGCAAAAAGAATTTGCGGATCGCGAGCCGTGAAGGTATATCTGAGCTCGGAGAAAGCAAGGAATCGAATTCTCATCGCTGCGTCCATTGCTGATATGCTCACCTCTCTGAAGTGGGGAACGGGCGGAACAGTCGTCGCAGTAATGATCGTTCAGGAAGGGCTCGAAACGCTCTGCGGACGGAAAGGTGAGTAGTGGCAGAGGTCGCTTCGATTCCGTCAGGGCTGGATGACAACGTGGCTGAGCTCATCCGCCACTTTCGCGACTCTGTCGAGTACTTTCACAAAGATCATGAAAGCGAGTGGAGCCCCAAAAACCTCGCCTTTGTGCCGCGTTTGCGTTTGAATGCCTTTGTTGAACGCCAGGGGGACGGAGCGACGCTCTGTTTCTGGGATGGTTGCGGAATTTGTCTAACAGACATCATCACATCGTTAATAGCCCATTCTCAGTTTATGCCTGACGTACGCCGCTCGTTCAGCACCGTAGGGCAAAGAGAGGAATGGCGTTACTGGAATTACGGCTGTCTTTTGGAGAAGGGCGCCAAGCGACAGCCATTTCGATTTGCGAGAACTTCGTATTTTACAAAAGCCGATCTGGCCGTGTTCGACCACTTGTACGAGTTGTGCGTCCGGTTCATATTTAAACACGAGCACTTCCACGTCTATTTAGGACACTTGAATGAAGCAGCATCTCACGGGCTGCTATGCCTGGAAGAAACAACTTCAAGCGCCGCCAGCGTTGATCCGAAGAAGCGTCGAAAGTGGGAACTCGAAGCAGACATGGGCGCCCTAAGTGACCTGCTTAACGCGGGGCGTGACGAGCAGTATCGAAAGACCGCATATCTTCCATACAATTCAGTTGCTGAATGGGACCGGTCGATTTTGACGACATGTGGAATAGTATTTGCCTTGTTGCAGATCGCTGAGGAGGGCCTACGTACTCCGGTAGAAGAGCGAAATCATCCTACTGCAGCGGCCCGAATGCTCCATCTTTTGATTTGCTATATTTCGTTCATTCGCGATGGAGAGTTTAGCCATGACGCAGCCTCGGCGGAGGATCTTTTCGACGGAATATGGACGTACGTGCTTGGTAGCTTCGCTTCGATCGCGACGATTACGGGAATCCTTCCTATCGCTTACGCCGATCTCAAGGCATCGATCTTCATGAGCGATGAATCCACCTGGCCAATAACTCCCACTATTAGGGAATGCCTGGACTGCCTGGGTCTTGATCGATTTCCGAAGGTTGCACCGTATGCGGAAGTGTTCGTCCCGATGGACTTTTTCGCTAAATCAGAGCCCAGGATTAAGGCTTTGGATCTCAAGCGCTTTCGGCTAAAGGAGAGTAAACGCCAATTTGACGATCCTCTCGCGAAGCCTTCCACGGAGTAATCGACACTGACTTCGGGCCGGTCGGGAACGAACGGCGTTACCGGTGCGAGCGCAAAGACGTGATCCAGGACCGCGCTACGCAGTTGACGGAAAACGCGCATTCCGCCGATGCGACCTCGTTTCCGAGCAGTTGGTCGCCGATCCGGAAACAATGCTGGTCCATGCCTCTGGCCTAAGTGTTACCTCTGGGCCAGCATATACATTCATGCCCGCCTCAATGCGGAAGCGTAAACGCGTCCAACATGTCGCCCGCGCCGACCACCAGATATTGCCGGCCGTCCAGTTCATATGTCATGGGCCCGTTGCTGACGGGAGCGGTCAGTCCAACGTGCCAGAGAGTGATGTTCTTATACCGGTCTGGCGTGCCGTCTCCCGGCTCCATCCGGTTACCCGTCATGCACGCGCGACCGACAGACACATCCGCGAAACGGCGGCTACACGGTAAAGTGGATTTTGGCGGTTACCATTGCATGAGTTCCTAGAGGAACATGGGGAGGAGCGGTTTACTTTGTCAGATCGCTGGCTGATCTGTTTTCTCAGACCTTAGTAATGCTCGAGCCCAATGCATTACAAGCGGCGCAATCAATTGCAGACGGACACCCGACCATTCTTGCGTGACGTTTGCACTGGAATCAGCGTAGTGGCGCAATGGCGAACTCTCTGGGATCGAATGAAAGCTGAATTGTATGCCACGGATCAAGACATAGACGAGTCCTTTGCCGGCGACGTAGACTTGCACGCCGTCAATTTGGGCCTGCACAACAGCATCCAGCGCTCTTCCCAGATGCGCTTTGAAGGAGTAAACTTCTTTTGCCAGTGTCTGCTTTCCGTTGTACAGGGATAACTTTTCATTCAAAGCCGCATTCAGCAAATTCGCACAACTGAAGACATAAGCCGCATCAGCGGCTGTACCAATGAACCAGCCAAGCCCCGCCTTAGCTTCTCTAAGCTCGCTCGTTTTGATTTGCTGGGACGGCGCGTTGCCCTGCAAAATAAGTCGTTTGAGCTCTGGCTCTGGCAACTCGACGAAGTGGCCAGCCTGCTCAGTTCGCAGGTGGTTGAAAAGAAAGCGTGCCTGCAGAAGGTAACGAGCACGGATTTCCGGAGATCCACGACCCAAGAACTCGCCGAGTGATAGGACCTCAATGTCGGGTTCAGTGCAGCGATGGTGTCGTGTGAACGTGGGGTGACAATATACGACGAGAATATGACGACACTGACCGGCGAGTCTGATGGCCAGCCGATGTGCCTTCTCCTCGGTAAACGAGTATAAGATCCAAACATCACGCCCGCTGCCTCTCAAAGGAGCGATTCGGCCCTCAACCCCAGGAAACGCTGTGTGTCGATTGAGAGCGATTACGTTTAGTTCTGGATATCGCTCCAAACTGCTGAAGATATCGTCCGCTATGTATGCAATGAGCGTTCGAAAGAGCAGAGCCGAAACTGGAAGTGACCGCTGCTCCTCAATGCGTTTCAGACTCCCGGTCATGAATCGCCGGAGCAATTCCTTCGATGGATCAGTTTTCTTTGTAAACAGCGTGATGAAGTAGCCGTCCTTACTCGCTACAAGCTGAAACGTGTCATCCCAATGCCTTTGCTCCCAAAGAGTCCTCCGACTCGCAGCGACACTCCTCAAGTGAATCAGAAAAGTCGGCCTGTCGTTCTTGCCCAAGAATGACTCGAGCACGGTAGCGCAGTACCTCTCGACACCCAGACTGATCGGCTGAGGAATGTTCACCCCGTTCGGGTCGAAGTCAATCTTGGCGAAGACTCCCCACGGGTACAGTTCTCGACACCATTTGGCGTCATGGTCCCCGTCGTGATTCGCGCACCATGTCTCGAAAGAGATTGCAGTTATCTTCACCTGACTTTTCAGCGTAATGCCTGAGTGATCAAACGGCAAGTCGGCTTGTGCCCGCAGATTGCAGATGAGCGTCAAACGCACATGCCGCCGACGTGCTGGCGCGCAAGTTAAATCAGCGCAGTGCCGACTATACGCTCAAAGTGATTGTCAACACACGTCTATACGCCAGGATCAATTACCGGCAAACAGTCTCGACATGCCAATTATCAGGGCTAGCGGGACTACTGTCTATAAACCAGAACTGAAGGCCTGGACAGATTCGCCGTTTATGGCCTTACGCCAGTTGACGAATTGCGGAGTCAGGCAGATTGCGTAAAGGTCTAATAAATTTGAAGCAATGGTTTTGCCTGAGCTTCGCAATCTTAACTCTTGCGGCGAATGGGTTCCTTTTAATCTCGCGGAGCAGATCTACTGTAAAGGTAGTGGTCGCGTCTTGTCCGTGAATTTGAAGATCGGTGAGAAAGCCCCAGTACAGCAGCCGACTTCAATCCGTAGCGTCGCCGAACAAGATCGGCATTCTCTCCTTCGCCAATGTGCCCCGCTGCCATAACTTGTGAGCAGTCACCCACAATCTCCCTTGCGTACCGGTATACGGCTTGGACCGATACCGAACGAGTTCCTTGCCATCGACGATAGTGTAAACGCAATACTTACAACAGATGTTTGTTCCACAGCCAAATAGTATGCGAAGCCCTCGATGTGAACTCAAGTTGCCGTGCAAAAACGCGCATTACGCCGACGTGCGCGCGCAGCATTCAATCAGCCCGATGCCGACTTAACCGGAGAAGTGGCGGCAACCAATTTGGAGTTGCTTCAAAGCTCGATTGGCTCCCATCCATAGCCGTCACTCCGGCGTGACAAAGAGCCAAGACAGGGGAACGGAAAATGGAAAAGGAACAGTAAGCAGTGGTCGGCCGCAGCGCGGTCAAGAAGTTGGCAGCGAGTTCGAACCGCGGCCTCGGGCAGAACGTCGAAGACCGTATTCCACTCCGGATGCCGGACATGTGCAGGATGCAACAACGCATCGCCCCCAAAGAGCAGCTGCTGGTTTCCGCTGGCCGCCAGGACGGCCAGATGTCCGGGCGTGTGTCCGAACGCCGGTAGCACCAAGACTCCTGTCGCTGCCTCACAGCCGGATTCGACCATCCGGAGTCTTCCTTCGGCTGCAAGCGGCGGGATGTACTTTTGAATCCAGGTCAAAAGAACTTCCTCCAGCTCGCCGAGGCCGAACAACTCGCCTCTTTTCAATTTCGCCTGATTGCTCTCGGACATCCAGAAATCGTGTTCGACTCGCGATAGCAGAAATTCTGCATTGGGGAACGAGAGGGCGCCTTCGGGCGTGATGAGTCCGCCGATATGATCGGCATGCAGGTGCGAGAGGATGACAACATCGATCTCATTGGGGTGGAAGCCGCATCTCTTTAAACTTTCCAGCAAGTGGCCCGTGCTGGGGGCCAGCGGTCCGGCGCCTGTATCGATCAAGATGCGCTGTTTGCCCGTATCGATTAAAAGACCGGAGTACCCGACGCGGAGATCCGCCGACATGTCGCCTGGTTCCAATACTGACGCAAGCTCTTCATCGGAGCGGCCCGGGAACACAGCGTTTTTTGGGTACTGAAAATCTCCATCGAGAAGCGGATAGCAACGGAAATCTCCGACATTTACGTATGCCTCAGGCATGGGCGGAATCTGCATGGAAGATGGAATCGGCGTACTCCTGAACGGAGGTCAGCCGAATCGGAAAGATGGACAGAGTTTCTTTCATGTCCATCGGACAACCGTAAGCGTAGTCAAGCATCAGAGCTGCGAAGGTCGCTTCCAGAGGATTCGCAGCCGTGCGGTGTTTTTCAAGCAGCGTATTTTCCTCAACGTGTTCCACCGCGAAGGTGCGTCCCGATGACCGCTCGAAGATCTGAATTACTTCTAGCTGGCGCCAGATTTGCGGGGCCAGCGATGGAGATCGTTCGATTCTTAGAAGCTTCAAGCGTGAGGGATCGTACGGCAATTTGCGCCACATCCTTGTAAGAGACAAACCCGACCGGCCGATCTCCAGTGCCGTAGATAGTCGCTCGCGCGTTTTGTGCATCAAATCCCAAAGCTGGACTCAGCCAGATCTCCATAAAGAAATTGGCAGCAAGCACCGTATAATCGATGCCGCTACTCCTGAGATACTCCGCAACCTCGGATTTCGCGCGCGTGAGCGGAGATTCATATCGCATCTTCTGCGGAATGGACGTATAAACGAGCTTCCGCACTCCTGTGTTCTTGGCAACGTCAATCAGGTTGAAGTAGCCGTCCCGGTCGACGGTTTCGATTGAGTCGCCTGGCTGCCTCGAAAACGTGGAAGATGCCGTCGTGACTATCGCTTCGATTCCCCGGCACGCGATCTGAAGAGAGTCTGGTTCCTTAAGATCGCCGTAAGCGATCTCAGCGCCTGCTTGTTGGAGAGCTTCAAGCCGCGATGGATTCGAAGTCGTTCGGGCGAGAGCGCGAACGGCGTGCCCGGCAAGCCGAAGCTGCTGGACGACCTCGTTGCCTAATAACCCTGTTGCTCCGATTACGAGTATCATTTGGCTTCTCCGTTCGAATGGATAGGTGCAGCAATCGCCTTTCGGCTCGGTAACCTGGCTCGCCGCAGGAGATTTTCAAATTGCGGGTCCGATCGAAAAGAGTCGAAAGCGGGATCCACATCCACAAATGCGAACGACGAGGACCGCTCATCATTTGCTCGCTCCAGCCATGATAGAACCTGGTTCGTTTCGCGCAGAGCTGCATAGATTCTCGCCACCAAGTAGGCAGAGACGTACCGCTCTTTAGCAATTTCGCCGAGGACCCGCAAAACATTCCTGGCTTCAGCCTCTTTGCCCCAAAGCGCGTAAGCGCGCCCGAGTTCTGTGCGCAGCGTCAAATTCTGCTGCTCGAATTCCAGGCCTCCATTTAAGTGCTCAACGGCGCGTTCGAAATCCCCAAACTCCTCCGAAACGAGGCCGAGCGTGAAGTGGGCCAGAGGAAACTTTGGCTCCAGTTCAAGGCACTTTCGGCATTTCGGGATGACCTCGTCGTATCGTCGAGCGAAATAAGACGTGTAGGCGTCGCTGACGTGCAGTATCGGGGAGAGTGGATCGAGTACGAGCGCCTGGCGAATTTCAACCGCGCCGGCGTCGAATTCTCTCAACCAGACAAGCATTTCACCGTACACTTGGTGGGCTCGCGGATAGTTCGGGTTGAGTTTGATGGCTCTTTGTATCGCTTTCTCACTCGGCTCTAGCTCGCGATCGTGGAAAAAGAGTGTGGCGGACAGAGGCGGCAGAGCCTGAGCCAGATCGTTATCGATTTCAAGAGCTTTCAGCGCCCAGGCCTTGACCTTGGGATAGGCGTCACTTGGCGCGAGGTATCCCCAGAACGCCAGAGGCATGTAAGATTCCGCTAAACCGGCGTAAGCTAGCGAGTAGGTTGGGTCCACTTCCACTGCCTGTCGAAAATATTCGATGCCTTTGCGAATGCCCTCTTCCGTTCGCTTGTTCCAGAAAAACCGGCCTTTCAGGTACAGTTGGTATGCTTCGCGATTTTCAGTGGGATGTTGGCCCAGACGCTTCTTCTCCCGTGGCGTTAGCTTCAGGCGAAGATTGTCGGAAATCTCAGTGGCGATCGACTCCTGGACCGCGAAAATATCCTGGATCGGCCGTTGATAGTTCTTGCCCCACAGGCGTGAACCGTCGCTGACATTCACCAGTTCGGTACTGATTGTCAAGTTATCCCCGCGCTGCAGCACCCTGCCGGTCAAAACCGCGCGCACGTTCAACTGCCGTCCTACTGACACAGGATCGGCTGTCTGCCCTTTGTAACGAAAGACAGTGCTGCGCGCCATTACGCGGATTTTGGGAAATTCAGAAACGCTGTGAATGATGCTTTCCGTGATTCCGTCACTGAAGTACTCAGCGTCGGGATCAGAGCTCTGGGTTTCAAACGGCAGAATCGCCAACGAATCAACGGTCCTTCGAGGCGAAGCAGTTCGCACACTGGACGCGACGGCTGGCGCTTGAGCGGCATGGCCAAAGTCCAGCCCGCGTCTAAGCTTTCTCAGATCGGAAAGCAAAATGGATGCGTTCTGGTAACGCTCATCACGGCTTTTTTCGAGCGCCCTGCCGATGATCTCTCCGAGCCTTACTGGAACCTCCGGGTTCAATTGGACCGCCGGAGTTGGTGACTCGTTCAAAAGCGCATCAAATACGGCCGCTGCGGTCTTCCCAACAAACGGCCGATTACCGGTTGCCATCTCATGCAGCAGCACGCCGAAGGAAAACAGGTCGGTGCGCGCGTCAAGCTCTCTTCCGAGCGCCTGCTCGGGCGACATGTAGGCAACCGTGCCAACAGCTAACCCGGAGGTTGTGACCGTCGCCTCGGTGATTGCGATCGCAGCGGTGAGCGAGTCTGTCTTTTCCTGCACCAGTGTGGCCAACCCGAAATCTAGAATTTTCACTGGTCCGCGCTGCGTGAGAAAGATGTTCGCGGGCTTTATGTCACGGTGGATGATGCCTTTTGCGTGCGCAGCTTCCAACGAATCCGCGATCTGAATCGCGACATCGAGCAGATGACGGATTTCCAGCGGTTTACCGCCGATATGTTCGTACAGGGTTTCACCTTCGAGCAACTCCATCGCGATAAAAGGTTGTCCGTCCTGCTCATCGATATCGTGGACGATGCAGATGTTTGGGTGGTTGAGTGCCGACGCAGTTCGTGCCTCTCGATGAAATCGCTCGAGCGCCGCGCGGTCTTGTTGTAAATCGTCCGGGAGAAATTTTAGTGCGACAGTACGGCCTAGGCGAGTGTCCTCGGCCCTATAAACCACCCCCATACCACCACTCCCAAGCTTTTCCAGGATGCGGTAATGTGAGACGGTCTTCCCGAGCATAATTCGTCCTATCGAGACGACGGGCCGTGGGAAGATTCTACCGTACTCCTGTTATTCGGTTAGCCCAAGCTTACGACGACCGCACCTCCATCATCGCGGTCGTAATCTCACAGCTCTTCCGCACCACCTTCAAACCCCAACCAACCCTCACGCGGCCTGTAGCAGGCGCGCTCGATACTTGAGCCGGTGAGCTTGGCTGACCGAGATATTCAGCTTCTCGCCCATTTCCCGCAGCGGGATATTGGATCGCAGGATTTCGAGCGGCCCTCGCCCCACCAGCCCACCTCGCGCTTGTGATTCCTAAGCCCAGATCTAGGACATGCCGACTTATCGCTCATGTGAACACCAGTCGGTGGTTGCAGCTGAGTCTGACCTGTCCGATCCTGGGCGGTGTGGGAAGAGGCCGACACCGCGATCCAATACACTCTGCAATTTGCCTGCACCCAGTCTCCTATGGTCTAATCGTCGCGTAAAGCGGCGCCAGCCAGTGCGAGGTCGTCAGTGTGAAAGAGTGCTTCGTAATCATGCCAATCGGTAGCGGGGATGCGTACGAGACATACCGCAACCGTTATAAGCACATCATCGAACCGGCGGTTCAAGGCCTTCAAGAGGACGGCGAGCAGTTGTTCCGCTGCATCCGTGCGGACTTTGTCACCAGGACTGGCTCCATCACGCGAGATCTTCTCGGGCGTTTGTACCGCTCCGACGCTGTTATCGCAGACCTAACAGATCTCAATCCAAACGTCTTTTACGAATTAGGCGTGAGGCATGCGCTACGGTCGGGGACAATACTCATTGCATTAAAGGGTACGCGCCCGCCTTTTGATGTTGGCGATCTTCGAGTCATTCCATATGAGGACCGCGTCGGCGGGGAAAAGGAAGCAATTCCACAGATTCAAGACATGTTGAGATCGCTCAATGGTGAGCAGCGTCAGCAAGACAGTCCGGTCTTGCACGCCATACCGGAACTGGCCGAACTGGGCGTGGTACAGGAACACGAAGCTCGCATTGCCGCGTTACAGCGTGAGCGAGATCTACTCAGGGCGCAACTGGAGGTCTCTGAGAGGACCACCCTCGCGAACCAGAGCACGCTTGAGGCGATGCGTAATGCGATCGACAGGTTGAGTCGGCATGTGTCGGAGCCACAGCGTAAAGACGCAGAAATTCAGTTGGAATCACTAGTCCAGACGAAGCAGGCTGCTAACAAGTCGCTCAAAGTTCCTCGCTTAGGCGACGTTACGGTCGATCCGTCCTCGGTGTTCGTCCTGATGCCTTTCTCACCCGATCTAGAACCGATTTACGAAGTTATTCGAAATGCGGCTCAATTGAACGGCCTCCGCGTCTACCGAGCAGACACATTGGTGACGGCGGGTTCGATCATAGATCAGATCTTTGAAAGCATCGCCAAGTCTGGCCTTATCGTCGCCGATTTGACAGGCCGGAATCAGAATGTCATGTATGAACTCGGCCTGGCGAACGCAATGGGCAAGGACACCCTACTACTGGCGCAGCAAATCGATGAGGTGCCGTTCGATATTCGGCATCAACGGATCCTGGTCTACACGCCATCATTGTCCAGAATGAAAGCGCTAAGAGACAAACTTGTCGAGGCGTTCCGCCAATATATGGAGGAGCAGGTCGGGACCCAGAAGACCGTGACAACCAAGGCACCGGCCTGAGCTGCTGTTAAGTTCCCAGCCACGCTCATTCCGTTAACGCCATTAACTCTCATAGACTTACGGCGCTTTGATCGCACTTGATCACACATTTTTGAATTTCTAATCGCCCTCTCCCTTGAAAACGGCTTCTTCCGGGTGCTGGATCGCTGAAAGGATATTCTCCGCGACCTTGTCGAGCAGCTTGGTTCCCCAGAACGGATCGTTGACGTCGTAATAAATGACGCGGATATGCTTGAGGTCGAAGGGAACGTCGCCTTCGTTAGATGACACCAGAACGACGGGTTTCTTCATGGCATGCGCGAGCCCCAGCTCGTAAAAGACATTTGGATTGCGCGTGGTCATCTCGGCGACAAGGACCTTGGCGGCGTTTATGCCCGACCAAACCTGGTCCATGATCTTTCCCGTCCCGAATATTTCGGCATCGGCCCGCACCGGCTTGAGCCCGGCCTTCTCGATCGCGGGCTTGTAGACTTTCTCGTAATATGTCCCGAGGGGGGCCGCGAAGGGCATCATGACGAAGCACGAATCGCCAGCAGCGATGGTGACGGATTGTTCAAGCTTCTTTAGCACGGCCGCCGAACCGGAAGAGCCGGCAGGCACGTCGCCCGAAACATCGAGCAGGCGCTGCTTGCCGTTATGTTCCTCGATCAGCTTCGCCGTATTGAGCGTGTCGAAGAAAATCGTCTTGAATTCCGCGACTTTGTCTTTCGGGATACCGAACTTGTCGACAAGGGCGTTATCGAAGAACTGCATGTCGGGAAGGTTCTCGCCGCGATAGTGGCTATAGACGGTGGAAATCTCCGGCGCGTTCAGCACGGCTTCGCGCAAGCCAATGAGTTCCTCCTGCTCGTTTTGTGGGCGCAGTATCCTCTTCGCCAAGTCCGAGACGGCGATGCGACCTGCCGACGGCCTTTCGAGGAGCCCAAATTTGATGGCGGAACTGAGTTCAAGCGCGTAGGGTCCCTTGTTGTATTTAATGCCGAGGAAGGTCGCTGTGTCTTCGTCTGAGCATTCCTTCCCAGCATTCTGGTCGAGGATCGCCCTGGGAATTCTGAGGACCTTTTCAAGCGTGTGCCTCGGATATTTGGGCACAACGGTTTTCGACGCCACCGGTTTCTTGGGGGCGGCCTTCTTCGCCATCGCTATTCCTCCTGCAGGGATGTCGGGTCTCAAACGCGGCACGCGGGATGATCACGCCCAAGCGCAGGCGTTGCGGGACAGGCCGCAGCCGGTACAGATATCAGATCCTTAGGGAAAAATTTAGTATAGATCGTTACACGCGCGCCCGCTTCCTTGAAATGGCTTTGTTCAGAACGAGGCGCTTTCGCTGTCGCGCGGCATTCTGAAACCTCTCCCTGCATCGTCACGGCGGGCAAGCGCGTAGGCGTCGACCGTCGCCTTGGCGTGGTGGGTGGCCGCGGCGCTTGCTGACTCGGAGATGATCTGGCCTACAAGATCGCGCGTCTGCACATTCTCAGTGGGCTTTTTCGTGCGACGGAGCTGCCCCCTCTATACAATCGCGGCTGCCAACAAGCGATCCAGAGTCGGCTTTCATCGCTCAGCACATCGTGAGGGAGATAGTCATAACAAGGGCCACAATTGAGGCGTAATGGCCTGTCCTTTCGTCCGGGAGATTCTGTGATGCCACTTTGCCGTCTAACGCCTTGCTCGAAAATTGCCCTGCAGGCCCTTCAGTCGGATAGTACTTAAAAACACCCTCGTCCCGTTTCCGATCGTCCGAGCTTACGACGACCGCACGTCCAACGGCGCGGTCGTAATCCGCGTAATTCCGCTCGCTCCCCGCAGCTTCTCAAACCCCAACCAACCCTCACGCGGCCTGTGGCAGGCGCGCTCGATACTTGAGCCGGTGAGCTTGGCTGATCGAGATATCCAGCTTCTCGCCCATTTCCCGCAGCGGGATATTGGATCGCAGGATTTCGAGCGGCCCAGCCTCGCGCCACCAGCCCACCTCGCGCGCGCGCCGGCCCAGCAATTTTAGGCGCGTCTCGCGCACCAACAACGCATCCGCTTTATGCCGGATGGTGAACGCACGTGTGCTCAGTGTCATCAGGTCTTCGATTCGCTCCAGGAAAAACTCGGATGTGTCCTCGAAATAGTGGAAGCCCAGGCGGCTTCGTACTCTCTTGAGTGTTGTTCGCCCGGCCGGCAAGTCGTTGATCATGCCGTTATGCTTGGTCCGGTTAGTCTCCCAGAAGTCGACGAGAGGTTGCGTTGCGATCAGGGCCGGGAGTCCGCATCCCCAGCGCCCCAGGCGGCTTGCCAGCGAACCAAAAAGCAAATCGAACCCGTGTTTGGTATTGCGTACATCGCGGACATCCCACAGACGGCCGTCAACATCTCGAACTTGCCCGCACGCCGGATACTTATTTCTCATTCGTGTTCACTCCTCTTACCTTCCCGTCGCCGCGATCCTTGCCTTCGCTCGCGTGCAGCTCTCGCAATCGCAGCCGCCGCGCTCTTCCGGTCGCGGCATAATCTCGCAGCCCTGTAAGTGCCCGGTACCCGACGCTTTTTCCATCTCCATCAACTCCAGCCACGTCTCTAACCGGATCCGCTGCGTCGCCAATCCGCCCAACTCAATCGTGACCGGATCGTCCGTCGTCCACCGATACTCCGGCGGCACGCCATCCACGAAGTTCAAGCGGCGGTACACCAGCGTCGGCGGCACGCTCATCCGCTCTTTCTTCTCCAGCAGCTCTTCATTTGACGGATACAGCGTCGTGATCGTCTTCCCGTCGATCATTTCAATCTCGACCCACTGATCCAGAATCTGGATCTTGCTCTGTTTCTTATTGGTCTTCTGCGCCTTTTCGCCGCTCGCTTTAGCGCCGCTCGCTTTAGCGCCGTTCGCTTTAGCGCTGCTCGCCTGCGCCGCCGGTCTATTCTGCTCTGCCGCTTCGAGCCGGCTAATCTTTGCGCGCAGCTCATCGTTCTCGATCCCCAGCTTGCGCGTCTCTTTTTTCCCGCATGATGTCCTTTCGTAACCCCTGCATCGCGTTAAAAGCTCGATAGAAGGACCGTTCCGCCGTCGTGAGATAGCGTTGCATCAGCTCGATTTGATGGTTGTCTTCCGCCGTCCACTCGTGCGGCTCTTTGCCTTCGCCAACTGCTCGCGCTTCGGCATTGAACCGGTTTCGCCGCGCCCGCAGCAGCAGCCACTCGCTATCGATCAGGTTCCCGGCGAGCGTTTCCTCCATGTGCCCTTCGGGCTCATACTCGCTCAGCCAGCCGTTCTTGACGCGTTCGAACTCTTCCGGATCTTCATCCGGCAGAATGCGTATAGTTTGCGATCGCCCGCCGTGCTTGGTCGCATTCTGGGAAGACTTCTGCTTGCCAGTCGTTGACTTCGGTCCGCCGCCCCGCTTCTTCTGCACGCCCCGAGTATCGCCACACCCCCGTACGGCCGGCCCCCTCAAAACACGCCTAAGCCTCTGATTCCACTCGAAAAAATAAATTTTTCCGATTTGAACTGCGCCTGACCGAAAGGTTCGGCGGCGGTCTTGCCCGCCTGCCCTCGTCATCTCTTCAGACCGCTCGAGCCAGGAAACGGACCGGCCTGACACCAAATTTGAAAAAACGAACCCATCTTGCAGTTCGTTTGGTAAAAAAAGCCGAAACGATTTCGCCTCAGTCCCCGGACGCCGCTACTACTTTGGCGCCGGGCTCAGGCGGCTTCCCTGTGCCTTCCTGAATGAGACTTTTCGGGGTGTGCTTGGGCCGCGAGCCATACCGGTGCGCAAATGCCTTAGTGAATTCCGCCCCCAGGAAGAAGATCTGGGCCGAATAGTAAATCCAGGCAATCAGGATGATCACTGAAGCCGTCGCCCCGTACATCGACGAATAGCTTGCTCGTCCCAGATAAAGGCCCAGCACCAGTTTTCCAACGGTGAATAACAGCGAAGTGACAGCTCCACCCAGGACCACATCCCGCCACTCCAGGTGTACGTCCGGCATGACTTTATAGATCGCCGCAAACAGGGCCGTGATCACCAGGAACGAAACGATCACGTTGAACAGATGGAAAAAGCTCGCCTCCACGCCCGAGAGCACTCCTTCGTGCGAGGTCAATTCAGTGATCCAGGTTGTGATTGCCAGCGAAACCAGCAGCAGGAACCCAATCGAGAGGACCATCGCGAATGAAAACAAGCGCTCTTTAATAAAGCTCGTTACCATCCGCACCCCGCTCGTATCCGGTGTCTGGACATTCCAGATGTAGTTCAGAGCCTGGCGCAGCTCAATGACCACACCGGACGCGCTAAACAGAAGCGTGATGATGCCGAGAATGGTGCCGATCACCCCGTGTGTTTTCGCTTGGGGCGCCTGTAGAAATCCAGTAACCGCTTTTGCAGCGGCCGCTCCGACCAGCGATTCGATCTGCTGCGCGATGTGCCGCTCGGCGGTAGATTGCCCGAAGGCGATACCCACAATTGACACTGTGAGAAGCAGCAAGGGCGCCAGCGAGAGAAGCGAATAGAAGGCGAGAGACGCTCCCAGGCGTGTGGCATTCTGCTTGTTCCACTCCCCGAAGCTGTCTTCCAGCAGACACCAAATATCGCGCCAGCGGAAGTGAAGGAATGGTTTCCTATACCGCCGGGCCCCGCCTGCCGCCGTGGCTACTTCGGTTCCATGAGCCTCATAGACGATCTTTGGGTTCTCGGCACTCTCACCAGAGGCCATCGGCTGCTCCTCCTAATGATCTGACGCACTTCGCCGAAGCGTTGTAGCAGATTTGGCTTCGCCGCCGTGAATTTGAAACTTTCCCAAACTTTCGCCGTATTAGCTTGGCAGAGTCATGGAATTATTAGGTCAATTCAAGTACGTTCTACGCAGGTTCATCCGCACCCCGTTATTTGCCGTGGTGACGCTAAGTACTTTGGCCATTGGCATCGGAGCCAACACCGCCATCTTCACCATCGTGGATGCAGTGCTGCTCAAGCCCTTGCCGTACCCGCAACCGGACCAGCTCGTCGGCGTCTGGGAAAAAGCTCCCGGTCTGGGATTTCCGGAGTTGAATGCCTCTCCCTCCACCTATTTCACCTTTCGCGAGGAGAACCGGACGTTTCAGGACATTGGCCTCTACCGGGGCGATTCCGTCAGTGTGACCGGCGTCGCCGAACCGGAGCAGGTGGATGCGCTGGACGTGAGCGATGGCACCCTCCGTGCGCTAGGAATCGAGCCTTTCATCGGTCGCCGCTTCACCCATAAAGACGATTCTCCCGGGAGCCCCGAGACCGCTATGCTCACTTACGGCTATTGGCGCCAGCGCTTCGGCGGCAATCCGTCGTCGATTGGCCGGAGGCTGGTTATCGATGGGAAGGCGCGGGAAGTGATTGGGGTGCTTCCCCAAACATTCAGCTTCATGAACATGAAACCGGCGCTGCTTCTGCCGTTCCAACTGGACCGCAGCAAATCCTTCATAGGCAATTTCAGCTACGAGGCTCTTGCGCGCCTCAAACCGGGCGTGACCGTCGCCCAGGCCAACGCCGACGTGGCGCGGATGCTCCCCATAATGGCTCAAAAGTTTCCGCCCGCACCCGGCCTCAGCATGAAGGTATTCGAACAAGCGCGGCTTGGCCCGAATGTGCGCCCGCTGAAGCAGGATGTGGTCGGCGACGTCGGGAAAGTGCTCTGGGTACTGATGGGAACCGTTGGCATCGTGTTGTTCATCGCATGCGCGAACGTGGCGAATCTGCTGCTCGTGAGAGCCGAGGGCCGGCAGCGGGAACTGGCGATCCGCGCGGCTCTGGGCGCGGGACGGGGCCGCATTGCGCGCGAGTTGCTGTTTGAGAGTGTCGTCCTGGGGGTTATTGGCGGAGCGCTCGGGCTTGCCGTCGCCTACGGCGCGTTGCGAGTGCTGGTTGCGATTGCCCCCTCCAATCTTCCGCGACTCAGTGAAATTTCCATTGATGCGCAGGTGCTGCTGTTCACGGTCGTCGTTTCTCTGCTATCAGGTCTGCTGTTCGGCCTGGTGCCCGTGTTGAAATATGCGGGACCCCATCTGGCGAACAGTCTCCGTGAAGGAGGCCGCAGCCTGAGCGACAGTAAGCAACGGCACCGCACGCGCAGCACTTTGGTAATTGTGCAAGTGGCGCTTGCCCTCGTCCTGCTGATCAGCTCGGGACTGATGATTCGAACTTTTCGGGCGCTGAGAAGCGTACAGCCCGGCTTCACGCAACCGGACCAGATCCTGACGTTTAGCATCTCCATTCCGGAGGCGCAAGTTTCCGATCCCGTCAGGGTGGTTCGCATGTATGACGACATGCGGCAGAAGATCGCTGCCATTCCCGGCGTTCGCTCAGTCGGGCTGACCAACTCCATCACCATGTCGGGAAATAACGACAATGATCCGGTCTTTGTCGAAGGCCGGGACACCGCGGATGGAAAACTACCGCCATTCGCCGCTATAAGTTCGTCGCTCCCGGCCTTTTTAAGACCATGGGCAATCCGCTGCTCGCCGGTCGCGACTACACCTGGACCGATATGTATGAGGCGCGTCCGGTACTTGTGGTGTCTGAGAACTTTGCCAAAGAGTACTGGCACACTCCGAGTGCTGCGCTTGGAAAACGGCTTCGCGAAAGCCCGAAAGCCAAGTGGCGCGAAATCATCGGCGTAGTGGGTAACGAGCGCGACGATGGCGTGGAAAGAAAGCGCCGGAAATCGTGTATTGGCCCATGCTGATCAGAGAGTTTTGGGGCTTCCCTGTAAACCTCCAGCGTTCGTTGACATTCGCCATCCGAAGCCCCCGCACCGGATCGAGCGGTTTCCTCGATGAAGTACGCCACGTCGTGTGGTCGGTAAATCCTGACGTTCCTTTTGCGGATGTCTCCACCGTGCAGCAGATCTACAACAAGTCGATGGCCCGCACCTCATTCACTCTGGTGATGCTGGCGCTCGCGGGCGGAATGGCTTTGCTGCTCGGTCTCGTTGGCATCTACGGCGTGATCTCCTACTCGGTTTCGCAGCGCACGCGCGAGGTCGGCATACGCATGGCGCTCGGCGCGGGGCGCGACACGGTGAGGAACATGTTTCTCCGGCACGGACTCGTCCTGGCCGCCATCGGCGTGGTCTGCGGCCTGGCGGCTTCCTTCGCTGTAACCCGGCTGATGTCCACTCTCCTCTTCGAGGTGAATCCCATTGACCCGATTACTTACTGCACGGTTTCCATCGTACTGATCGCGGCCGCGTTACTCGCGAGCTATCTCCCTGCTCACAAAGCAATTGGAATCGACCCAATGGAAGCTCTGCGGGTAGAATAAACCGCCGGGCAGATCCAGTCTTTACTGGTATAAAGAACTGGATGTCTGGTAGCTCGCGCCGATTGACCTGTCTTTGGGGTCTGGCGATTACTCTCTGTGTGCCCGCCGCGGCGCAATGGAGAACGCTCGTAACTGACGGGCTCATTGGAACAGGTGAAAACCGAAGTGCTGACCAGCCGGTCAGCGCTTTCCTGCACAACACATTTGATCCGTTTTATCGGAGTTCGGAAGGATCTGTACCCGAAGGAACCAGTGTGACCCTGCGATTCAGGACCGGGCACATGGCAGTCGATGGCGTCTCCGTTCGCGCTTACTTGTTGGATACCGGCAGCGGCAATACCACCGGCCCGGTTGACACCCCGATGTCGTTCGATCAGAACATTACAGTCGATGGGACGGAGTACGACGCCTGGAAGATCACACTGACCATGCCGTCAACTCCGACGATTTATTACTACAAATTCCTGATCACACAGGGCGCCACCACAAGCTTCTATAGCGACGACTATCTCGATGATTACGACAACCTCAACAAGGACGGCACAGGTGTCGTATCCAGCAGCGAGCCCTTCGATTCCTTCCAGATCACCGTCTTCGATCCCAAATTTCAGACGCCCGGCTGGATGGCAACGGCGAATGTCTATCAAATTTTCCCCGATCGCTTTCGGAACGGAGATTCGACCAACGATTACTGCGTCCAGAACAGCACAGCGGGCTGCCCGTCGTTCTATGGCCAGCCGCCGTCAAGTACGCTTCCGTGACTACCTGGAACGCGCTGCTGTGCGATCCATACAGCCAGACCAGCGGCTGCACAGGTAACTTCGGGAGTGTGTTCTATGGGGGCGACCTCCAAGGCATCCAAAATGAGCTCGATTACATCCAGGGCCTTGGCATCGACACTATCTACCTAACTCCCATTTTCGACGCCAGCTCGAATCATCGTTACGATACCGACGATTTTTTGAATGTCGATCCGGCGCTCGGCGGAAACGGAGCTGCCTCCGCCTTATTCAACGAGATGAATCATCGCGGCATGCGCGTCATTCTGGACGGGGTCTTCAACCAGGCGTCGTCTGACAGCGCGTATTTCAATCGTTATAACCGGTTCAACGATGCGGGCGCTTGTCAAATTTTGTCGTCTGCCTACCGGACGTGGTTTCATTTCAACGACAACACTGTTCCTTGCACAGATGCGGATTACACGGGCTGGGCCGGAACAAAGCCTGCCGGCTTTCGACCACACGCAGGCGGCCGTGCAGAACTTCTTTTATCGGGATCCGGCGAATAGCGTGATGGCGCATTGGTACGCCGCGGGCGCAAGCGGCTGGCGCTTCGATGCGGCCCCCGATCCGAATTTCCCTCACCAGTGGTGGGTGCAAACCCGGCAATACGCGAAACAATACAAAAGCGATGGCCCGCTGATCGGCGAGATCCGGTCGATGCAAGCGCCTGGTTGGCCGGGGACCAGCTTGACTGAACGTTAATTACCGCTTCCGGCGCAACCTGACCGGTTTCGCAAGAGGTCAATATGGATGGTTTACTACAACGACAATGGGGCCGATTCCATCATTCCGCTTACCCCGAGTCAGTTCGACATTGCCAACCGCGCCGTGCGCGACGACTATCCCCCGGAAGCTACCGCCGCGATGTTGAATCTGATCGATTCGCACGACACCAATCGTGCGCTCTACGTCCTCACCGAGCTGGGTGACAACGGTCTGACACAAGCGAAGCAGCGGCTTGAACTTGCGGCCCTGTTTCAGTTCACTTATATCGGCGCGCCCATGGTCATGTACGGAGATGAAGCCGCCATCAACGCTCCTTCGCGTTATAACGGTCAGAACGGTCCGGTAGGCGATCCGTACGCTCGCGCACCCTATCCGTGGGCCGATCAGCCCGGCGATCCCAGCATCTACGGGCCGCCCGACCAAAAAGTGATCGGCTTTTACACTCTGCTGGCACATTTGCGCAAGCAGCATTCTTCGCTTTCAAGCGGCGCTTTTGTCACGCTCTTGACTGGCGATACGATGGAGGCCGTTACCGCGCCCAATAGCTATGCCTATGCGCGGACAGGCGGCAATGAGACCGCGATTGTTGCCTTGAATAACGGTTCCTCGCAATGATTTTCTGCTGGTGATTTCAGTATCCGGTTACTACAAGGATGGAACCACGCTGCAGGATGCGCTGACCGGCACGCAGTACACAGTTTCCGGCGGCAACATCTCTGTCACGCTGAATGCAATCAGCGGGGTTGTGTTGCTACCCTATCCCGCGGCTGTGGATCTCACGCCGCCCTCCGGTAAAGTCACGCTGACACCGCCGCCGAATGCGAACAACTGGATCAATACCAATACCGTTTCAGCCAGCATCGTTGCATCGGACGGAAGCGGAAGTGGCGTGAGTCAAATTCGCTATTGGCTCGACAACGGAATCATCCTCCGAAGTCAGCGGGCCGACAGCGTCGACAGCAATCTCCAGCGAGGGCCGGCACACGCTGGGTGTTCGTGTTTTGGACAATGCCGGAAATGTTAGTCCACTGATCGGAGGCGCAGTGAATATCGATGTGACACCGCCCGTAGTGATCGTAACGGGGGTAACGAATGGCACTCTTTATCCCCATGATCTGTTCCCGCCGCAGGATGCCAGACAACAGACGCTGTTTCGGGAGTAGCAACCAACGCAACTCTTGCCGTCAGGGGCGGTAATAGGCGTGGCTACGGAAATTATTCGGCAACTTGTTCGGGCGCCGTGGATTACGCCGGGAATCGAGGGGAAATTGTCTAAGTCAGATACAGAGTTGCCCCTTTACCCAAGGGAGGGAAATAACCGCCGCGCGTGACTTTAAGTCTTTATGCTTGTGAGCGATTTATCGAGTTGAACCCACTCGCGCGGACCGTGATCGCCAACCGACAACATCAACTCTGAAATCTCGAGATGGAGAGCTTTGGACCTTTCCATATCGCGATACAGAACAGACAGACTTCGGCAAGCTCGTTGCTTGGCTCCCTGGGTTCGTTCTCCATACTCATTCGATCACCAGAACCCACGAAGTGCGACACCGAAATTTAACTAGTGAGGACGTTCCTGATACTTTGGTCCAAGGAGGATTACGAGAGAAAGACCGTATGCAAAAAGTACAAACAGTGTGCCGAATAACAGCCGTTCTGATAACGGCAGCGGTACTGGGAAATGCCCAGAGGCCGAGCCCTGCGGGAACCGCTGAAGTGACGCTCAATGGGAAACAGATTACGATTAAATACTCGCGGCCATCGATGCGCGGAAGAAAGATCATGGGCGATCTGGTCCCGTACGGACAAGTTTGGCGAACCGGAGCCAACGACGCCACATCCCTGTCCACTCCTATTGATCTGAATATCGGCGGCACAAATGTTCCTGCCGGCAATTACACAATCTTCACGTTGCCCTCGGCGGACACCTGGAAGCTCATCATTAATAAGCAGACCGGGCAGTCGGGCCTGGGATATTACTAGGACCAGGATTTGGCGCGAGTCGATATGCATAAATCGCAGCTTTCCAGTCCCGTCGAGCAGTTCACAATCTCGTTCAAGAAGAATGGCGAGGACTCGGCCGATCTCGTGCTTGAGTGGGAGACGACCCGGCTATCCGTTCCCATACACGCGAAATAGTCACTCACCTGTAACGGCAATACAAATCAATGAATTAGGCGTAAGTAGCTGATTTAATTCATAGCAGGCCGCGCTAGACACAGTGCTATAGTGCGGAAATAGTCCTGAAACCAGGGCGGTATACGCGTGTCGTCTGGTGCGCGAATGCCGGGGATTTCCTGCTCATGCTTTCGACTGAATCAACAAACAATTTGGATTGGACCAGCCTTCAGGGAACGACGCTCGAAGGCGGCTATCAGCTTGGCGAAATTATGGAGAGCGA
>CAWCIF010000010.1:0-490566 GCA_963795545.1 uncultured Acidobacteriaceae bacterium
ACTCCTCTACGTACTCGCTCGCCGAGAGACTTGCACCGAACTGAGCGCGGTTGTCGGCCCACAATAGCCCGGTGTCTTACTCGTAACGCAACGCCAATAGGGGATCGATTTTTCTGTCGGTAATAAGTCAAGATGTCCGGTTTTATTAATACGTGATCTGTCCGGTTTTAGGTTTAGGCGGCGCGAGCCGCCCTTGTTTTCCGTTTACCGCCAGCAACAGCAGCCGGCGCGGTGGGAAAGTGGGAATCTCGCGTCATTTGCGAGATTTCCAAGGGAGTGTGGGAGACGGAGGAAACCTGCTTTGGGTTTTCGCCGGCTTCCAGGCTCCCGCCTTTTCCACCGCGCTTGGTATTTGCCGTTTTTCGCGTGCTGCCATCGCGATTGAAGCGGCCCACCACGTGTGGTCCGTAGCGCACTGACACGGAACCATCCAGGTGCTCGTGAATGGTTACGGTGCTGCCAGCCAACGTGTGCCGGAATCGGGTCTTGTCCAGCTGCCAGGACCGCGCGGCGATGGCGACGGTGTTATCTTTCGCCACTACGCGTTCGGTCTGGGTCGTGAATACCCACTCCAAATCAGTCCGGCTGCAACGGCAAAAGGCCGTTCCTTTCTCCTGCGCCACAACCGTAAACTTCGCATTGAACTCGGCGATATAACGGTCCCGCAAGAATCGGTTCGCATCCTCTACCGCGCTGATCTTTGCCAGCCGGAGTTCCTGCGGCAAACGCCCTTGCCAGGTTCCGAAATTTCGTTCCGAGCGTCCCCGCGCTTGCGGCGAGTAGGCCGCGATCATTTCCACTCCCAACTCTTTCATCGCCCGGCCTACTTGCGTCAAGCGCTGTTTGTCCACCTTTTCACCGGCTTTCGGCGTCACGAAAAAATGACTGCCACGGTCGCTGTACAGAGCACAGAACAATCCTTGTTTCTCGATTACCTGGCGCAAAGCGGTCATCACCGTCCGCGTGGATTCCTCTTCCACCAATTGCGCATAATAAATTTCGCTGTTGGCATCGTCCAAAATTACAATCAGGTCATACCAGCGGCCGTCATTCAGCCAGCGATGTTTGCTCCCGTCAATGTGCAGCAACATGCCAGGCAATGGCCGCCGTGGCCGTCTGCGCCGGTGCGTGCCGCGTTTGTGCCGCTTCTTCACCAGCCCCGCCCCTTGCAACGCTTTTTGTACCCACGCATAGCTGAGCTCGATGCCATGCTCCTCGCGTAGTTTCTCGTGGAAGTGCTGCATGTTCAGGTCGTAGTACACCTCCTGATACAGCCCTAGCACCCGCTCGGCGGTCGCCAGCGGCACCCGTCTCGGACTCGGCTTTCCTTTGCGTCCGTCTGACAATCCGGAGTACCCCTGCTCTTCGATTCGCTCCCGCCATCGCCGCATTGTTCGGTCTGTCACCCCAATGATCTCGGCCGCCTGCCACCAAGTGATCTTCTTGGCCATCGCCCTCAGCAGCACTTCTTGTATCTTCATCATCCGCTCCATCTCCGCGGCTGAGTACTGCTGGGTTTCGTCCACCACCCAGCTTTACTTGCCGCGCGTCGTTGCGGACATTTCACGTATTATTTGAACCGGACAAATCACATACTAGCGACAGTCGCGTAACTTCGTATTGCTTTCCGAAACAGATGCAGGTATAGTGTTCCTATCCGGGATCAGTCCCGTTCCCACGCCGATGCGTATCGATATGACCACAGCCGAGGACCCGCGGATCAACACCACGCGTCCTATTCCGGAAGCTGCGGCCGTCCTGATCGCCTAAGGCTTCCTAACCGTTTTTTGTGCTATAAACCTCGCGCTCTCCTTGCGCGAACTGGAGCTGTGGATGCCAACAGAAATATCCGTCCAGCCGAAAACAGGCGTTTGGCGGACAATCACCGAAGCAATCAAGGGAACGCATCAAGACTTCACCCAAGTCCCGATCAGCCAGGCGGTTTTCCTGCTCGCGATTCCGATGGTGCTGGAGATGCTAATGGAGTCGCTGTTCGGTGTCGTCGACGTGTTTTGGGTCACGCGTCTCGGAGCAAATGCGATCGCGACGGTTGGTCTTACCGAATCCATGCTGACGCTCGTGTTTTCGGTCGCACTCGGCGTCAGTTTCTCGACCACGGCCATGGTCGCGCGGCGCACCGGCGAAAAAGATCCCGAAGGCGCCGCTACTGCCGCGACGCAGTCCATCTTTCTCGGGATCGGGGTTGCGCTCGCCATGGGCATTCCGGCCATGATCTTCGCCCGTGAATTGCTGAGCCTGATGGGCGCGGACAGAGTGCTTATCGCGGGAGGTCATCGCTATACCGAGATCGTATTCGGCGGAACAGCCGTAGTTATGCTCCTGTTCCTGAACAACGCGATTTTTCGGGGTGCGGGGGACGCCTCCATTGCAATGCGAGTGTTGTGGATCTCGAACCTGATCAACTTGCTTCTGGATCCCTGCTTCATCTTCGGGTGGGGGGCATTCCCGAAGCTTGGGGTCACCGGAGCAGCCGTCGCTACGCTGATCGGACGGTCCGGCGGCGTGGTGTATCAGGTCTGGATGCTGACGAACGGAAGAGCGCGCGTGCGCCTCACCGCGCGGCATCTGCGCCTGCAGCCGCATGTGATCGGATCACTCATTCGCGTTTCTTCAACAGGTGTTCTGCAATTCTTGATTGCACATACCAGTTGGCTTGTGCTGGTTCGTATCATCAGCAGCTTCGGCAGCCTCGCCGTGGCGGGCTACACGATCGGCATTCGCATTTTTATGTTCATCATTCTTCCTTCCTGGGGAATGAGCGGAGCGGCTGCCACCATGGTCGGCCAGAACCTCGGGGCTAGGAAGCCCGACCGGGCCGAGCGCGCGGTCTATGTCACGGCCGCCTATAATGCCGTCTATTTGGTTGCCCTCGCGGTTGTGCTGATCTTCGCGCCGCACTTCATCGTGTCGTTCTTTTCGGCCGATCCCGTGATCTCGGGCTTTGCGGCCGACTGTCTTCGCATCATCGGCTACGGCAACTTGACATATGCGTTCGGTATGGTCATGGTGCAGGCGTTCAACGGCGCCGGTGACACGATCACGCCCACCATAATCAACGTCGTCAGCTTCTGGCTGTGCGAAATACCGCTCGGCTGGTTTCTGGCGAACCATACGCCGCTCGGTGTCGATGGCGCATTTATAGCCATTCCCGTCGCAAATACGGTCATGACTGTCATCAGCCTGATTGTGTTCGCGCGAGGGAGTTGGAAATTGCGCCGGATCTGATTCCATTAATTTTTTGGCTCCGCCGTACTCCTTTCGGCATTTTTGCCGTTAAGAAAATGTGTGGCGGTATTTCCTCACCGGCGTCCTTTTCCTTGTAGGCGGCGTGCCTGGGAGCCTGATTGCGGCTCGGGCCGGTGCGCCGCGACGTCCGAACGATAATCCCCCACACTATTCGGCCTTTCAGAAACCATTGCCTGCGTCCGCTGCGGCGGTACATGCCGTGTCTCGTTTGACCTTTGGCGCGCGGCCGGCCGATCTCGAGCATTTCCGTGCCTTAGGCCGCAAGCGCTGGATCGACGAGCAGCTACATCCGGATCGCCTGCCCGAAAATCGTCAACTGCAGACGCGATTACAGCCGTTTAGTTCCCTGCGCATGAGCTCCCCCGAGACCGTGCTCAATTACCCGCCGCCGAAGGCTGTGAAAGACCAGGATGACGATGTGCCGCCTGAGCGCAAAACTTTCCTGACCAATCTGCTCACAACGGATCAGATCCGGCTGCTAAAAACGGGAACGGCCGCGGAGAAGAGCAGTATTCTCTCCTCACTACCCCCATCGCGCGACGGCGAGTTGGTTTGGGCTCTCCCGCCCTCACAGCGGAGAGCGCTCTTCCCGGTGGCTCCGGTCGAGTTGCGGCGGCAGTTGATTCAGTCCGTGAATCCTCCGCGCGTAGTTGCCGAAGACCTGACCGAAGCCAAACTTTTGCGAGCCGTCTACAGCAACCGCCAGCTTGCCGAAATCCTCGACGATTTCTGGTATAACCACTTCAACGTATTCCTCAATAAGGGCGCTGACCGCTACTACGTGGTTTCGTACGAGCGCGATGTCATTCGCCCGCACATTTTGGACAAGTTCTATGATCTGTTGCTGGCGACGGCCCAGAGTCCGGCCATGTTGTTTTATCTTGACAACTGGCAGTCCGTTGGGCCTGATTCCGAAGCAGCGCGCCGGGGCCGTAAACGCGGCCTGAACGAAAACTATGGCCGGGAGTTATTGGAACTGCACACTCTCGGAGTGGACGGCGGCTATACGCAGCAGGACGTGATCAATGTCGCCCGGTGCTTCACAGGTTGGACCATTACCAAACCGCGCGAAGGCGGCGGTTTTGAGTACAACGACAAATGGCATGACGAAGGACAGAAGGTCGTTCTCGGCCACATCATTAAGGCCGGAGGCGGAATGAACGACGGTTTGCAGGTGCTCGCGATTTTGGCGCGCCAGCCGGCCACGGCGCACTTCATTTCATGGAAGCTGGCCCAGCGCTTCGTGGCCGACGATCCGCCGCCGTCTCTGGTGAACCGCATGGCCGCCGCCTTCCTGCGAAAAGATGGGGACCTGCGCGACGTGGTGCGCACCATGCTGCTGTCGCCTGAGTTCTGGTCTCAGGGTGCCTGCCGCGCCAAAGTGAAAACTCCGTTTGAACTCGTTGCCAGCTCGTTGCGGGTGATGGATGCGGATGTGGTCTCCGGCTTCAGCGTGTCCAATGAACTCACCAAACTGGGTGAGCCGCTCTACCGAAAAGTTGAGCCTGGCGGGTACTCGAGCGCGAATACCGAATGGGTCAGTTCGGCGAGCCTGCTTGAGCGAATGAACCTGGCCCTCGCTTTCACCCACAACCGCATTCCTGGCGTACGCATCGATCTCGCTCGCTGGAGCGCTGGCGAGCCGGACCCGGTTCGGCTGGCAGCCGGCGTTCTGGGGCGCGCGCCAGATCCGGATACAGCCGCTGCTTTGGCATCGGCCAATGACATCCCCACCGCGCTTGGTCTGATTCTGGGATCACCCGATTTCCAACGTCATTGAGGGCTTATAGGTTATAAACATGTTGTCCAGAAGATTCTTCCTCCGTAATTCCGCTCTCGCTATGTTCGGCGTGGGCAGTATTCCTTCCTGGTTGTCGCGCGCCGTGTATGCGCAGGATGCGCCGGGGTCTCGCAAAAAAATTCTGATCGCCATTTTCCAGCGCGGAGCTGTGGATGGACTCAACATGGTAATCCCGCATGGCGATCCGGCTTACTATGCCGCGCGGCCTACCATCGCCATTCCAAGGCCCGGAGCTTCGGAAGGAAGTGCGCTCGACCTGGACGGCCACTTCGGCTTGCACCCGTCTTTGCGCGCGTTGAAGCCGCTTTGGGACCGCAACCACTTGGCGATCGTGGAGGCCTGCGGCTCGCCCGATGCAACCCGATCGCATTTCGACGCCCAGGATTATATGGAATCGGGAACGCCCGGTTTTAAAGCCACTGCGGATGGCTGGCTCAATCGCGCCTTAGCGCCTGAAGAAGTGCCTTCCGCCGTGCGTGCCGTATCCTTGACGCCCGATCTTCCGCGCTGTCTCCGCGGCAGCCATCCGGCCCTCGCCATCGAAAATTTAGGTGCCTTCCAGGTGCGGGACAGCCAGACTGCCAGCGCGTTTGAAAGCATGTATCGCACCACCGCCGATCGTGTTCTGAATGGTACGGGCAGGGAAACGTTCGATGCAGTCAAAATGGTGCAGTCCATCCAAAAACGTCCCTACACGCCCGCAAATGCAGCGCAGTACCCGAACGGGCGTCTCGGCCAGAGTCTGAAACAGATCGCCCGTCTCATTAAAGCGAACGTCGGTTTAGAGGTGGCCTTCACCGACGTAGGCGGCTGGGATACGCACGTGAATGAGGCCGGCGCACAGCCGCACATCGGACAACTCGCCAATTTGCTGCACGATTTCGGCGATTCACTTGCCGCGTTTTCACAGGATATGGATGGACGCATGGCCGATATCACCATCGTGACCATGTCCGAGTTTGGCCGCACAGTTCGCGAAAACGGGGACCGCGGTACAGATCATGGCCACTCAAATGTGATGTTTGTTCTGGGCGGCGCGGTCCGGGGCGGGCGAGTCTATGGCAAATGGCCCGGTTTAGCGCCCGAGCACCTCTACGAAGGACGCGATCTTGCCGTCACCACTGATTTCCGCGACGTGCTTTCGGAGCTGATCGCCAGGCAAATGAGCAATCACGACCTCGCCGCCGTTTTCCCGCGGTTTCGGCCCTCGTCCGTGCCCGGGTTACTGTCCTAGCTCTTGATGGGCCAGGTGCTTTCTCCTCTATTTCGACGCTTCCAAACGCGCTCCGCGAATCCATTGCAGAATCGTTTTATACTGCCAGCTCGATTCGTTGCCCGGCCAGCGCTGGCCGCCATTGTGCGTGGCCAGGTAGTCCGCGACATTCCCCGCCGAATCGGTAGGCCGTGTCGGTTTAATCAGCATCAAACTGTGCGTAGGATTGTTGACATCCACCACACGCATGGCGTACTTATAATTCTCTTCGCTATCCTGCGGCGAAAACTGCCCCTCGGCATTGGGCGGTTGGAGCCGGAAGATAACGTGTGTGGCGTGGCACATGACACAGGCTTTGCCATCAGCTCCCAGTGTGGCGAGAATCGGCTCTACCTTCGCGACAAAATAAGAGAATTCAAGTACCGAGCCCGGTTGCACATCGGCCAGCGCCTTTCCAAGCTTCTTGCCTGAAAGAACGTTCTGCGCGATAAGTCTTAACCTGGGATTCGGATCGTTTTGCATGTGGGTCAGGGCGGCGCGAAACTCAGGCTGTTCCTCAATCCCCTTGGAGCGGCGCAGCAGATCGAGCGCGGCGGCCCGGACGTTGGCATCCGGATCCCCCAGACTATCCAGCACGGCCTTGAATACAACCGGTTCGGCAAGAAGATCGGGAAGGCGATTCACTGCCTTCTTTCCGAGGAAATACCCCTGATCCTGTGACAGCGCCCCGCCGGAGACGCCCAGATGATTGATAAGGAATTTGGGGTCACTCACTTCCTCAATAAGGACGGAGCGCTGCGAGCTGCCCAGATGCGAGAACACCTGCGCCGTAACAACCGTCTCGTGCGGATTGCCCAACCGGTCGAGCGCGATCTGAATGGCGGCCCTCTGAACATCGCGGTCGGGATCTCTGAAGGCGTTTAGTACCTGATTGCGAATTTTAGGCTCGTTCATCAGGTCTGGAAACGACGCAGCCGCCGTCAGAACATGCGCGTAGTTCTTGATACGGGGCTGTCGTTCGAGTAACGCACGCAGAGAAGTCACAACTTCCTGTTGGTGCGTCCAGGGCGAATCGTAAGGGAGGGCGGCAAGCAGCGGCAAAACAATGTCCTGCGCATTATCGTCACCGCTATTGAGAATCTGCGAGATGGTCCGTACAAGTCCTTCGTCGGGTTTGGCGGGGGTATTAATGTTGAGAACGCCCCGCTGCCCGTTTTCGTAGACATAACTGGCCGCTTCGCGGACCTCTTGATCGGGATCCAGCGCGAGCTGAAGCGCGGCTTTGGCGAAGAGCGCGTCCCCTGCGCCGCTGAGCGTGCTTCCAGCCTTCAGGACATTGATCTTCATGTCGCTATCGGCGTCGTTCAGGCAGGCGATCAAAGCCTCTTCGAGTTCCGGACCAGAACTCGCAAAGAAATGGATAAGGTCGCTATCGTTACCGACGCGTGTTTGATAAAACCCGTTATGCACGTCGTAGTGGAAGTCAGCGGTATCGCGATAGGGCGGGTAATCGTAGCCGGCAACATGCAGATCCGGAACACCGGACACATACTTGGTGAATACGGCCGGCAGTGCAACGGACACTTGGCCTGCCTTCAGCTTAGGCAATGAGTAGTGCCGGATGTGGAAGTCCCACAGTGACTCGAGAATGCCCTGGCGTCCTAGCGGAGTCGCGGATTTCAGCACCGTCGCCAGCACATGTGCCTGATCGCGCACCACTGCCTCGTAGCCTTCATGGATACGTTTTTGATCCTCATCGGTTCCAGCCGCGCGCACCCAGGCCTCCAGATACCCGGTGTTTTCATCAAGCACATCGTAGATGCTTTCGTGAACCGCGCGCCTGAGTGTAAGGTCTTTTTCGGTGTTGAGATGTGTCGCCAGGGCTTCCAGAATGCTGTTGCGAGCAGCCCGATCGTCGACGCTCCAGTAGTACCATTGCCATAGGCCTCGAGCGGCGTTCAAGCGCACTCCGGGAACGGGATCATTAAGCGCATGGATCAGCGCGGCTCGAAGGTGGTCGTCTCCGGCCAGATACTTGAAGTGCTGATTGAATAGCTGCGTAGCTCCCCAACGCTCCCGCGCATCCGGAAACTGGAGTGCCGCTGACAATTCCGCGCGTCCTTCGACGGCAATTTGAGGCCTGCGCTCCAGGACCATCCGCAAGGCCCACGCGGCAGTTCGTTGAACCATCTTGTTGGAATCGCCCAGAGCATCAATCAGCGGCTTCACGGATTCCGGATCGGCCATGTGGCCCAGAGCGCGTGCCGCCGCCTCTCTGGCAAGCGGCTGATCGCTCCGCGCAAGAATGTCTCGGATTTGTTCGAGAGTCGCGGCGGGAGCCAGGTCCCAGTATTGATCCAATTGGCTGAGCAGCAGCGGAACATCGTTTGTCGCAAAGTGTTTTGCCGGAGCCGGAAAATAATCGCCCCAGCCCTTTTCCCCGGACGGTTTCCGGTCCGGACCCGGATAGAGCGTGGAAAGAGCCATCACTGCGAACTGCGTAGCGCGGAAGGGTGTGTTGAATCCCTGGTATACAGGATCGCCTTCCCAGCTTCCTTCGGGCCGCTGCGCCGCCAGCATGGCGTGGACCGCACGAGCCAGGTTAGGGTCTGTCTCGGGCCGCCGCCCGGCTAGTGCAAGCGCCAGAACCGCATGATAGGAGATAAAATCCGCGGGCTTCGCGTTCTTGTCAAACGGATACGCCCACATCCCGTCTGACTGTTCATAGCTATAGAGCTGCCTAATTAGATCGTTCAACTGGGAGGCATATCTCTTGCGCCCGATCGTCGCCAGAAAGTGAATCTTCCAGTTCAGATCAATCATGTTCTCAGGCTTGTAGGGAACCGCCAGATGCTCCACCTGGTCGCGCTGATCCAGCCATTGCTTGTCGCTAGTCTGCTGGTAAAGCATGTTGAACGTGTCCCAGCTTTGTGAGGCAATCTCGAATGGACTCACATCGGGCTCGCAGCCGTCCGTTTCATTGCCGGGCATGGCGGTGCGGTCTTTGTAATGGATCTTGAGGTAGTTAGCGTAAGGCTCTTCAAAGGTTTTCACGCGGGGCGGATCGTGCGTAACATTGGTCTCATACAGGTGCTCTATCACCGGCAGTCGGCTTGCAACCGTGCGCGCTGAGTAAATGACGCGAACCCAGTCGGCACCCGGCTCGCCATATAGCGGCCGTTGGTTGTTATAGATGCGGTCCGTGATGAATTCAAGGGCAGGTCTCTGCGTGGGCGCGTATCCATGCGATACCGCCGTAAGATAGCCGCGCGCCGTGAACTGCGTGGGATGGCAGGCAATGCATTGCTTCGTATCGCCATGATTCATGGTGGTGCGTAGCGCAATCGCGCCTCGCCGAGGCGTATTCGACAGCCACGTGTCGCCCATATTGATCAAAAAGTCCATACCGGTGCGGACGGCTTGATGCGGGTCCGTATACGGCGGCACGGGGTATGCGGAGGTGTAGAGCTGGTAAGAAGGGTGATCTGCCGTTACGCGGACGTAGTACGTTTCGCCGGGCTGCAGAATGCGCGTGCGGAACTTATACAAGCCTGGGTAGTTCTGGGTCGCTTCTATCTTATAAATAGAGGCGCCTTGCGTGTAAGGTTTGACGTCCGCATGATCTTCGCCGTCTTTGTCCAGCGTGAACAGGTCTACATCCAGAGGAATCTCGCGGTCGGTGATGTTGAGCACGAAGTAAGCCAGCTTTGGTTTCTCTCCGTGAAAAGTGAATCGAAACCATTGGAATCCCTTCACAAGCGCGCTATAGCGATCTTCGTCTGGCGCGGGAGAGTAGGGTCGTTCGTCTGAGCTGCCGTAAATGGTCTGGCCGAACTCAAACGATTGGGCCGTTTGCCATGTGTCGTTCGGCATCGCCGCGATCACCGCGGGACTCGGGCGCGTCCCGGGGATCGCATGGAAGGCAGTCGTAACTGCCGGAAGGCTTTCACCGTGGGCCGCCTGGAGAGTAGCAGTGGCCGGACCGCTCGCCCGCGCTCGCACGGTCAAATACAGATCCAGGTCCTGGCTGTGCAGCCGCTTTTGTGCTATCACGCCGCGGGCGTCCGCGACGGACACCTGGACGGACTTAGGGTTTTGGAACTGTGCCGGGTCCTTTACGGCGATCGTAACGGCATAAAGCGAACCGGAATCGGCGTTACCCAACACAATCCGCCGTTCGGATTGGTGCGACTCCTTCGTCTCTCCCGCTCCCAGAAGAAAAGCAACTCCGCAGCCAAAACAGCCTAGCAGAATCATCTCAAAAGCACACCGGGTAAGCTTTGGCACTGACGGACAGATTTTACCAGTTCGTTTCGCAAAAGTGGTAAAGCGGCCTTTCAGGCTGTCATGCCGCCATTCGTGGCGGCATCCGTTCTCCGTAGGTCAAAAGCGACGGCCCAGTTACTCAAGTTTTACAAGGAACCAACCGCTTCTTTCTGCATTGGCCCTATTATCGAGTTGTCAATGCAAGAAATTTCGGATTTTCGGTACACAGAAACGGAAGACGAACTATCGGTAGGGCGTCGCGGGTTCCTTGTCGCCGGCATCTATGGCTTGGTTTCCGTAATAGCTGGGTCGCTTGGAATCACCGCTGCCTTATATGTCTTGCGAGGCCCGAAACCCAAACAGGGCGCTGGATGGGCAGATGCCGGCGACATCTCCGCCCTGCCAGCGGGGGTCCCTCGAAGGGTAACCTTCGTGCGAACGCGCATCGACGGTTGGAAGATCAGTAATCAAAAAGACACCGCTTGGCTGCTCAATAACGCGGATGGCTCATTCATCGCGTTTTCGCCTCTCTGTACACATCTGGGCTGCGCTTATCAATGGCAACTCAGCGGCGGCGCTTTTGTATGCCCCTGCCACGGGTCGTCCTTCTCGCGCACCGGAGATGTCATAACTGGCCCGGCAAATCGGCCCCTTGATCGTTACCAGGTAAAACGTGAAGGCACGCGCATATGGCTCGGACCAATCGTGAAAGCTCGCAACCCGAATGCATGAGCAAAATCGCCGCGCAAACTCGTAGGGGCGAGGCATGCCTTGCCCGCTGCCTCGGCTGGATCGAGCAGCGCACCGGAGTCGAGACATTAATTCGCAGTTTTCTATACGAAGACATACCGGTATCGGCTGGATGGCCGCAAGTGTTCGGAAGTGTGGCGCTGTTTATCTTTCTCACGCAGGCAGTAACTGGCATTCTCCTCGCGTTCAATTACGCGCCCACACCAGGCGATGCCTACGGCAGCTTGACTTACATCATCCGCGATGTGACCGCAGGAAAGATGATACGCGGCCTGCATCATTGGGGAGCCAGCCTGATGATTATAATTGTTGTCCTTCACATGATTCAGGTCTTTCTTTACGGGGCGTACAGGAAGCCGCGAGAAGCCACATGGATTGCCGGAGTTATCCTGCTGTTGCTGACCCTGGCTTTCGCGCTAACAGGCTATTTGTTGCCCTGGGATAATCGAGCTTACTGGGGGACAATGGTAACTACCCAGTTGGTCGCGCAAGTTCCCGTCATCGGACCCTATCTTTCAAACGTTATGGGATCCACGAACGGAATTGGCGTCGGCACTTTCTCCCGTTTCTATGCCCTCCATACGTTAGTACTGCCATCCACCATGGTTGGAATCATTATCTTTCACGTGTATCTTGTCAAACGGCACGGCGTGGCACCCGGCGCGTCAGACTCCGGTCGCAAAAGCAGGTTTTATCCAACCCAGGCCTATCGCGATATCGCCGCGATTTTTGTTTTGTTCCTGGTGCTTTTCTTTATGGCTGCCGCGGTGAATGCGCCGCTGGAGGCAATCGCAAATCCTACCGATCCAACTTACACCCCCAGGCCGGAGTGGTATTTCCTCTTTCTGTTTCAAGCACTGAAGTATTTTCATGGCGCACTCGAGCCGGTAGGCAGCATCGGGCTGCCCACCGCGGCTGTGATTGCCCTGTTTATAGTCCCGTTTATCGACAAGAGCCCTGCGCGCGCTGTTAGGCGGCGAACCGTAGCCATCGGGATTGTGCTGCTTGCCGTCATTGTATGGGCCGCCCTGACAGCAGGAGCGATTGCTGACACCGCAATCCCGATTAGATGACGCCGCTGTAAAACCCTTGTAAAAAGCTGCCATCGCGCCCGCCACCGACTGGAATTGATGCGCCTGCCAACCACACAATAGAAGCAGATTACAAACGTGCATATAAGCGGTTCTGCGAAAAGATGGCTGATATTGATACTAAGCGTTACCTGGAGCGCTGCGCCGGGCTTCGCGCAAATTCCGGAAAGCCAGATTCCGTTGAATCAGTTGCCGCTGAATGCGGGACAGCAGGGCACACCTGGCTCGCCGGGAGCAACCGAGCCTTACGCATCGTGCCTGGATGAATTCGGGAACCCAGTGAGTTGCTTTTCTCAAGACGGCAGCTCCGCTTACGGTCTGGACGGTTATGCGGCCGCCCAAAACCCACTCGCCACTCGCTCCTCTGGAATGGATAGCCGTTATTACTACCCAGACACATATCCAGGTTCGCGAGACCAGGCCGGGAACCCCGCTTATTCGCGCCGCGCTCCGGAATACCGCAGGAGAGAACCACTTACTGAATTCCAGCGCTATGTAGCGGCCTCCGTTGGGCAGGTTCTCCCTATCTTCGGAGCGTCGTTGTTCGAGCAGGTGCCAGCAACGTTTGCCCCGGTCGATCACGTTCCAGTTAGTCCAAGCTATGTAATTGGTCCGGGGGATCAACTGCAATTGACGGTTTGGGGCCAAGTCAATTTTTCGCGGCGGCTGGCGGTTGATTCGTCGGGTGATGTGTTTCTTCCTGAAGTGGGCCAACTGGCTTTGGCCGGGTTGAAGTATGAAGATGCCGCCCCGGTACTCAAAGCCGGCATTGCGCGAGTCTATAAAAGCTTCAATTTGAGTGTGGCCATGAGCCGCCTTCGCTCAATTCAAGTCTTTGTTGTGGGCGAAGCACGGCGTCCTGGCAGTTACACCGTGAGCTCGCTCAGTACTTTGGTCAACGCCATTTTTGAATCGGGTGGGCCATCCTCTCGGGGAAGCATGCGCCGGATAGAGCTCAAGCGGGGGGACAAGACCTTTGACTTCGATCTTTACGATCTGCTTATGCGCGGAGACAAGTCGAAAGATGCTGGACTGGAACCCGGCGACGTCATTTTGATCCCGCCGGCGGGACCGCGGGTTGCCATAGCCGGAAGCGTGGAGCGTCCGGGGATTTATGAATTGAAACCAGACAGCAGATTTCGCGAAGTGCTTCAGCTCGCGGGTGGACTTTCTCCCATGGCGGCGGTCCACGACGCCGTTTTGGAGCGCGTCGCCGACGGTACCGCGCTTGAAGTGAATCGGATCGAATTGAGCAGCAGAGGGCTCGCGACAGAGCTGCACAACGGAGACATCATTCGGCTGATTCCAGTGGTTCCGCGGTTCGAGAATGCTGTTACGCTTCGTGGAAACGTAGCGAACTCTGGCCGGTTCCCGTGGCGTCCTGGAATGCGCGTTAGCGATCTGGTCCCTTCCAAGGAAGCCTTGATGACACGAGCGTACTGGACCGACCGCAATCAATTGACGGGCGGCCGCGACTTAGATCAGCTCGATTCTCCGAAAAATTTACCTCCGGAGCAGAATCGAGAGAGCGCCGAAAGCTCGGACGCCGCGCCGGGGGGTCCGAAGACGGCCAGTTGGGTCAATCAGACCTCTCAACGAGCGCTTGTCGGCAAAACACCCAGTTATCGGGATGAGGTGCGTCAGACGCGCGGCGATTCCTCGCTGGGTGCCGCTACCGGTTCCGACGATGTTCCGCCGCTTCGAAGCTTTCTTCCCACCAATATCGTTCAACCGGCCGCGCCCGAGGTCAATTGGGACTATGCCGTTATCGAAAGACTTGACCGGCAGACGCTATCCACGCGCCTCATACCGTTCAATCTCGGCAAAGTCGTTCTGGAGCACGACCGTTCCGCTGATCCGCTGTTGCAGCCGGCCGATGTTGTAACGATCTTCTCGAAGGCAGATTTTTCCGTTCCCACCGCACGGCAAACGCGGCAAGTTCGACTGGAGGGCGAAATAGCCATGGCCGGTGTGTATACGGTTCAGCCTGGCGAGACTCTCCGATCCTTGGTCGCTAGAGCCGGTGGATTCACGCCTCATGCCTATCTTTACGGCGCGCAGTTTACACGTGAATCTACCCGGCGTGAGCAGAAAAAGAGGTACGATGATTTCCTCAACCAATTCGAAAAGGATGTCAATCAAGGCGCCGCGGACCTCTCCGGACGCGTCATCTCTCCCGAGCAGGCCGCGACCGCACAAGCGTCTGTCGCCAGCCAGCGCGAGTTACTCGAGCGCCTTCGCCAGGTTCCGGTAAATGGGCGTATTGTCCTCGATTTGGACCCGAACAGCAAGGGAACGAATGCGCTGCCCGATCTTACTTTGGAAAATGGCGACCGGTTGTATGTCCCCAGCCGCCCGTCCACCGTTAATGTGGTTGGTACGGTTTACGAGCAAGCGGCGTTTCTCTACGACGAGGACCTGCATGTCGGCGATTATCTGAAGAAGGCTGGGGGCCCCACGCGTTCCGCTGATAGCGGCCATATGTTCGTGATCCGGGCTGACGGTTCGGTGGTCGCCAGGAGCGCAACCATGGGATTATTCAGCCGGAACTTTGTGACTTTAGCGATGTACCCCGGAGACACGCTTGTAGTTCCAACACGCATAAACAGGACCACGTTTGTACGGGGCCTCATGGACTGGTCGCAACTCTTTAGCAATCTGGCCCTTGGCGCGGCCGCGGTAAACGTTCTGCACTAGGAAGAGCTACAGCATGCCGGCATCTTACGATTTACAGACAACGATTGTGGCACCCAAGGCAGATGAGATGTCACTCTTGATCATCTTTGCGATACTCGCCCGGCAGAAACGCAAAATATTTCGTGTTGTTGCTGTAACTGTTGTTATTGCCGTACCCGGTGTTTTTCTGATTCCGGTAAAGTATCGCGCCGAGTCAGTCATCTTAACGCCTCAACAGGCGCAGTCTTCCCTTACGGCAATGGCACAGATCAGCGGTCTGGGAACTGCCGCTCTACCTCTCTCTCTGCTGTCCGGAATGGGTTTGCGAAATCCCAGCCAGTTATATATCGGGATTCTCGAGAGTCGAACTATCTCCGATGATCTGATTAACGCGTTCGATCTCAAACGAGTCTACGATTACGACAATCTCCGCGATACACGAAAGCAACTGTCGCGAAACACTACAGTTGAGAGCGGCAAGGATTCTCTCATTCATATCCGGGTGGAAGATCGCGACCCCCGACGGGCAGCTAACCTCGCCAATGGGTATGTTGAGGAATTGTCGAAGCAGAATTCGCGGCTTGCCTTAAGCGAGGCGAGCCAACGACGGATTTTCTACGAGGCTGAGTTGGCGAAGGAGAAAGACGCGCTCGCCGACGCGGAAGTGCAACTGAAGAATACGGAAAAGGCCACCGGCTTAGTGCTGCCCGGCGGTCAAGCCGAGGTGCTCATCCGCGCCGGAGCTCAACTGCGGGCGGCGATCCTCAGCCGCGAAGCGCAAATCGCCGCCATGAGGACGTACGCGACCGACGACAATCCCCACCTGCAAGTAGCCGAGCGCGGGTTGGCTGCCATGCAATCGCAGCTCAACAAACTCGAACAGGGAGATCGTGCGACTGGCATTCTGGATCTGCCTACCGGCCAACTCCCTGACGCAAGTTTGAAATATGTGCGCAAACTTCGCGATGTGAAGTATCACGAAGCGCTGTTCGAAATTCTCGCCAAGCAGTACGAGGCGGCACGGCTTGACGAAGCTAAATCCACTCCCGTCATCCAGGTTGTCGATCAAGCTGCCGTCCCCGAGAAGAGGAGTTGGCCTCCCCGAACGCTGCTCGTCCTGGCTGCTGCGCTGCTTGCTGCCCTGACTGCCAGCTTTTCGATCCTTGTGCGTTCAAGGCGGTATTTTGCGGATTAGCCGTATGCAGCACTAACAAGCTCAAAATGGACCAAAGCAGCAAGCTCACGGGAAAAAGGAGAACATAGGCGATTCCGTTCGATGCGATCAGCACCGCAACCGCCCATCCGCCCAGCGAATACCGCCAATCCTTTGCATGCAACAACGCCTCGTAGGTCCACAAGGCAACGAGGCTGACGAGTATGAGAAATCCGATCCAACCGAAATTGATGAGAATGCGCCAGTAAAAGTTTTCCGAGTACCCCCCAGGTCCGAACAATGCGGTGATTGGCGAAGATACATCAAACATCGCTTCGCTGGGAAACAAATTTGAAATATGAGTTCCCGTACTTCCGGCCTTTGCTGAATACAGCGAGTTGACAGCGTCTATTACAACTGTGTTTGCCTCGTAGATTGCGACGATTCCAGCCAGAACGCATGAAGCGATCACACACTTCGCGCACAATTTGAGCGCGCCCTGGCGAAACTGCCGAGCGGATTTCGTAAACGGGGATACGAGCAGAAAACCGCACAGGACCAGCCCCATTATGTAACCGGAAAAAGACAGCGTTCCCAGCAGCATAAGAGCGTATATCGTTGTTCGTGTTTTCCAAGCTCCCTGCCGGAAGGTAGCCGATAACACGAGTAGAAACAAAGAAACACCAGCGTTTGCGTTAGGATCATCTAAAATGCCACCGAATCGGACGATCAGGCCAGGATAACTCAGAGCAGGATAGCGGATTCCAAAAATGACAAGTGCAACGGTTGTTAGCCAAAATGGAAAGACGATCCAGAACACCACTCGTTCGAATACGAGCAACGTTCGAGCGAGGCTATGTCTTTCGTCGAATACAAGTGGCATAAAGAAGACGATAGAGATCCAGGGCACAAGCTGAACGCCGTTTATCACGGTATTACCAAGTTCGCCTGGACCAGCGATCATTCTTAGAAAAAAGACCATTGACAAGAGCAGGAGCGAACCGCCAGTCAAATAGCCAAGCACCCGATAGCGGCTACTGACGAAAGCCGGCCGGCGCGAACAACGACATAAGCTGTATAAGACAAACAGGACGAAAATTTTATACTTGATTGCACTGAAAACGGCCGGCGTGGGCCCATACTGAGGAGAATCCTTTACATCATTGACCTGAAGAATATATCGATATCCATACTGGCTGATTGAAAGGACCCAGAGCCAGATGATCGGCCAGCACGGGCGGCCGGGGGATTCGGCCTTGGGAATGCCGGAGCAGCTCAGAAACTCCACAGAACGCTCGTATATCCGGTGTTCGCCAGGTAATCTTCGCCGGGCCAAAAATTGGCTTGATACCCAAAATATTGATATCCCACGTTCCAGCGCACTCGTTCGGACACGCGAATCGACAGACGCCCAAGCGGAGATTGGAACTTGACCGGGAAGGTCTGCGCTGACTCGAAGACTGGCAGGTTCGGACCGATCGGCGCGGCTGTCGCGGTGTTCCGCCCATCTCCGGTATCCTGCACATGGCTGTATCCCAGATACAGGTCCATTCGCTTGAGGAAACTTAAGCGGACGTCCAGGGTGCCGGAATGCAGGTTACTTATGTAGTAAGAAGACTGGTTAGGACGCAGTTGAGCGTTTTCGAAGAACTGAATGCCGCCCAGAGTGTCCAGGTGAATCTTTGAATATGTAGCGTCAAAGGAGATCCAACTTCGGGGCGACCATGAGGCCGAACCCGAATAGGTCCGGCTATGAGAACTGAAGGCCGAAACGGTGACCGAGTTCTCGTTATAGTCGCTGTGCGACCAGACCATCAGTTGCAATGTCTTTAACCTGTACTGAATTCTGCCGGTCAGGGCGCTGTAGTTCTTATCCGATTTCGACGTGAAGGGCCGGTTTGCATGGCCGAATTCGCCATCGAGTGAAATGGTGAGGGGCTTCAGCGGCCTAAGCCGGAAACCGACAGTGCCGGTATTCAATTCGTTCGTTTGCAGGTAAGGGACGGTTGCCGGAATACCGGCAAAAGCGAGTTGCGGGCTGGCTGCGATCCGGCGCTTCGAGTACTCGTATTCGCCGTGGAGATCCAGCCAGCTTAGGGCATGATACAAAGCATTAGTTTGTGTAGCCGCTGTACGGATTCCAAGATATTGGTAGTACAGCAAGTCGGCTGTCTGTAATGCGTTGTTGAACTGCAGATACGCACTGTTTCCGTCGGTTCGGACGTTGTAAAAGGACCCGTTCTCGGTGATCGTGAGCTTTTGAGTGGGGAACAGACTGATTGAAACATTTCCGGTTGCGACCGGGCGCCTGGCGCTTCCGAAGGTAAGAATCTGCTGGTTTCCCGCTGCTCCGAACTGGTTTACGCCCAGGGCTGTCTCATTGGCTACGAAGGCGCGCTCGCCGCCGGTATAAGTAAAGCGAGCATTGAAAGTCAGCAACCGGCTGTTGCGGAACAACGCGCCGCGCCAGTAGGGGCTTGTTCCATGATACGGTTGTGTTCTGCCAAACAGATTCAGAATTGTGCTGCTGTTGAAGACGTCACCGTGGCTGGCGCCCGCGAATTGATCGGCGGAATCGTCTTTAAAATCCTGCCAGCCGCGCGTACCGTTGAAGGTAAAACCGAACCAGTGTATTTCAAAGCCCAATCGATATTCGTTCTCGACACGCTTGACGTTCGTAAATAAGGGGAAGACATTGCCGGTGGGGTCGAATTGGTTACTTGGGTCGAACAATTGGACGGTTGAGATGCCCGTACCGCCTTGGCTATCTCTCGTGTAGCCCAAAAACAAGCGGATCCGCGACTGCGGAAACAGGATCAGGTCATGATCCTGCAGAGTGTAGGAGGTATCTGCAAGATGTTCCCCCTGTCCTCCGCCAGTTACGAGCCCGGGATTGAAATAGTTGCTGCGCCTCCACAATAGTGTGTATTCGTAGAGGTGGTTCTTCTGAATTCGCAGACTGGCGTGGCTGTAGGGATCACCGCCTAGTCCCTCGGTTGTCAGAACCAGCTCATCGAAAAGGCGGCCATGCCCGGTTTTGGAATTCGCCGTGAAGAGGCTGCCCAGCACCCTGACACCGTTTCCGAAATTCTCATTGCTTCGGTAGGTGTTCAGATTTCCGGCGGCGCTCAGAAACCGGTATCCCGTTTCAAACGAATCAGTGATGTTATAGCCGTCCCAGTTGTCACCTCGTACGGAGCCCACCTTGTCCGGGGTTGGTGCCACAACTTGCTGCGCATCGGAACACAAACCGAGGCCAAGCAGGTAAATCGCAAACAGTTTCGGGCGCGTCATGAGTTTACCTGAGAAACAGCGAATCCGAATTTGACCCATGAATGCGGACGTGGCAGTTTGTACAGTTCTGGTATCGCGGGTCCGCCATGTTGTGACTGGGAGACAAGGAAGGGACACCGGTTCCGCTGCGGCCGAAATTGCCGGCGCCGTTATGGCATTCCAGGCAAAGCGTGAACACGACTGGCCGGCGAAGCAGTCGCGAGTTCGTCGAACCGTGCGGCGAATGGCACATTTCACACCCCTCGACACGTACCGGCGGGTGTTCGAACGCAAACGGTCCGCGTTTGTCGGAATGGCACTTCAGGCAGGCCTCCTCGTTTCCAAACGACTGTGATACGAGCGAAGGCCGGGCCGCCATGCGCCAGGTGGGTGCAAACGTGCCGTGCGGGTTGTGGCAATCGGTGCATCCCATAAATCCCGTATTCACCGGATGCTTGAAGGGCATCGAGAAGTCGGCGCGGACATTCGTGTGGCACCCATAGCAGAGTTCCGGCTGTACCTTTGCCAACAGGAACTTGGGAGCCGCGGCTTTATGTATCGAGTGACATTGAGTACAAACAACGTTGTTCTGAGTGTGAGGCGAGTTGCGGATATTTGCGCGGACGAGGCTGTCGGAATGGCACCGCAGGCAGGTATTGAGAATTTGTTTCGCGGACAGCTCAGGAAAGGAAATGATGGTTGCTTTGCCCCCGTGCGCCGCGACGTGCAGCTTGCCCGGGCCGTGGCAGCCCTCGCAGCCGGTGTTTGCGGGCTCTTCCTTTCCCGAAGCAATGCTTTTGAAATGCGCGTTCTTGTAGAACGTGAACCAGACGTCTGGGTGGCAGGTTTTGCAGACCATGCTTCCGACAAAGGCGTTCTGCGAATCAGCAGTAACGGTCGTACAGAGTAGTACGACGCCCAGAAGGATTCTAGATGAGGTAGACGGGCTCATTTGTAACTCTGCGATCACATGGGAACTGTTCGAGCAGCGTTTCCTGTTGGGAGATCAAGCTGCGCATCGCAGTCTCGAATCGAGCTTCGGAAAAGCGGGCGGCAGCAGCCTGAATAGCCACGGACGAGAGGAATATCTCTTCTTTTTCGAACCGGCGTACTGCCGACTCGAGGGGCTCGTCTCCGGGGAAATCATAAAAAAAGCCGGCGCGCGGATTGTGTTCCGGAACGCTCTCCAACACGCCGCCTCTACCCAGGGCAATAACCGCTTTGCCGCTGGCAATTGCTTCCACGGGGACAATACCGAAATCTTCCTCGCCAGGCATGATCACAGCCCGGCATCTGGCATATAAATGTCGCAGCTCAGATCCAGAAACGCGGCCGCAGAATTCTGTTTCGGGGCTCGCCACTCTCCGGAGCTGCGCGAACTCGGGACCGTCTCCGACAATCTTCAGTCGCCGTTTCATTCTCGAGAAGCAGCGGACGGCATCGCCGATGCGCTTGTACGGGACGAGTTCGGATACCGCCAGGTAGTAATCGTCAGGCATCTGCCCATAGAACGTCTCGATCGCGACCGGCGGATAGATGACCTCCGATGGACGGCGGTAGGCTTTCCAAATTCGACGCTGAACGTTTTGACTGTTGGCGACAAACGTGTCAACCCGGGCGGCCGAGGCGTAGTCCCACAAACGCAAGTAGTTACTGAGGGGAGCGATCAGAGCGCGCTTCCAGGCCGACCGCGTCCAGTCGTGGAGATACGCGGGGTAGAGGTCCCATAGATAGCGCATCGGGGAATGGCAATAGCAAATGTGCGTGGTCTGTGATGATGTGAGGACGCCTTTTGCCGGGCCAGATTCACTGCTGATCACGAGATCGTAATCCCGCAGATCCAGGTGTTCGAGCGCAAGCGGCATGAGAGGAAGAAGGGAACGATAGTGACGCCGGAAAGGGTTCAGAAACGATGCGGTGATTTTGCGAGAGCGGAGAACGGACGAAACATGATCCGGATCGTAAAAGAGCGTAAAAATGTCCGCGGCAGGGAAGAGGCGGCAAAGGGATTCAACAACTTTTTCGCCGCCGCGCATTCCGAGAAGCCAGTAATGGACGATCGCGCAGCGCACAGAGGAAGTTCCATTCGGATAGTAAGTGGCACGGCGGCTTGCCGTCATTGCCGGCTTGTCAAGAATTGGTAAAAACCGCTCACCCGGTTCGGTTTACGACAGTTTTACAACCCGTTCACCACTCGGAATTCAGCGCACCTTACGCTTACCTTGAAGGCCAGTGAGTCACACCCAGCCGTGGCCGTGCCGCGGTGCTACCACTTCGGGGCACGGTCGCGGCATTCACTGGCCTTCCCATATTCTTCATGCCAGCCATTTCGATTGAACCGGTAGTTAACGATCCTTTGATGACCAGGGTGCCTCTCGAAGATGAAGCGCTCGTTTACCCGTATGGATTTCCAGTAAGAATACGCTCAAACTCTCCGCTTACGCTACATGCGGCTGAAATCAGTTGCAGCACATACCGGCAGAAGTTCGATTTCCCACCACTGGACGTTCGCGTATTGGTTTCGGATAGCCCCAGCCCCGCGCTGTCTGAGCCGCCTACGTTTAGATCGCAAGGCAACCTTCTGGCGCTGGTAGCCGACGCGGAGAATTTCGCCTGTCTCGATCTGAATAACGGCTTCAGCTTTGGTTGGGTAACGAAAGCCACCGCGGAAAAGACGGAATATTTCCGCCAGTGCATTTTGGATGTGATGATTTACTGCCTACTGGAGATCCGCCATCTTGTGACACTTCATGCGGCTTGCGTGAAATTCAATGGAAAGGGAATTTTGTTGACTGGACCATCCGGGGCAGGGAAGTCATCTCTGGCATACGCGTGCGCGCGGCGCGGCTGGACCTATGTTTCTGACGATGCCAGCGCATTCCTGCGCAGCGCGAAGATGCCGGTTGTGATTGGACATCCGCAGAAGTTCCGTTTTCGGGAGCCGGTGGGCCAGCTCTTCCCGGAATTCCAGGGCCTCAAGAGTACGCTGCGCGCATACGGCAAACCGACTATCGAGGTGAGGACGAAGTCGCTGGAATGGCTGCGCACGGCTGACGAAAGTGCTGTTGAACGCGTGGTGTTTCTTAACCGGCACGATTTCCAGCCTGGCCCGCCAGTGCTGCTGCCCGTTTCAACCGAGAGCGCGTGGGAACGGCTGAGCTTCTCGGTATGGGCCGTTCAATTGGCCGCCTTTGAAGAGCGAGTTAAGGCCCTGCAAAGGCTTCTGAAAGTACCGATGTACGAAATTCGCTACGGCGAGTTAGACCCGGCCATTGATCTTCTGGAGAATTTGGCAGAAAGCTCGGAAGCGTGACGGCTTCGCTTGCATCCCGCGGAGCACCGGAATACCTCATTGGGATATTCGAAGCTTTGCAGTTTGAGAAAGCATCGACCGATCGCCTTCGGGCGTTGACTAACACCGAGTGGCAATTATTACTCGAGTGGTGTGATGCGCGGCAGCTTACGTTGATGTTGCCCTGCATGTGCGGAGGCACGATTCCCGACGAATTCAGGAACAGAATTCAGCGCTGTCAAACGCGCTACGCCCAGCGCTTCTTCCGGCTCAAAAGTCAACTGTTCGAGATCACGGCCGCACTTGACCGTGCCGGCATTGAATCCGTTGTTCTCAAGGGGCTGACGCACTCTCCGGTCTTCACGCCGAACCCACTATTTAGGGCCCAGGGGGACATTGACCTGTGGATTCCCGGCGATGCTGTTTATCAAGCACGAGAGATTTTAGTCCGGCTTGGCTACGTTTCAGGCGAACGCGCCAGATCGCGCCACTTATCTCCGATGCGACGTCCAACCGGCTGGAGATGGCGGGGCGACCGCTACGATCCTGAGATGCCGGTTTCCATTGAGTTGCACTTCGAGCTATGGAGTGAACGCATGGAGCGAATCGCCGTGCCCGGGCTAAAGGAGTTTTGGAATAGAAAGACCGCCAGAACATTCGACGGGCAGACTGTTGCCGTCCTCTGCGATGAAGACCTGTTGGGCTTCGCAGCGCTCCATCTGCTTCTTCACGTTTTGCATGGAGAATTTCCGGCGCAGCGGGCCTGGGAGATTGCAAATTTTCTTCACAGGCATGCGGACAATGAAGTGTTCTGGACCGCTTGGCGGCAAGCACATCCTCCTGCTCTTAGGCAGCTTGAGGCTCTCGTGTTCCAACTTGTCAGAGTGTGGTTTGGCTGCGATCTTGCGCAAGTGGCCCGAAATGAACGTCGTCTTATGCCCAGGAACCTGCAAAAGTGGCTCGACGAGTTCGCATTTTCGCCTGTTACTCGTGGGTACCATCCAAACAAGGATGAGTTATGGCTGCACCTGGCACTGATCTCACCGGCCAATACAGCACGCATTCTGGCACGGCGGCTTTTCCCGCTGCAGTTACCGAACGGCGGTTTCATCCTTGCCCGCATCGCGCATCATCTCTGCACGCTTGTGCCTACGGTCTTTCAAGGCGCGCGCTGGCTTTGGGTTTGCACCCGTTAGGACCTGGTCAACAATGTCACTCACCTGCTCCTGGTAACGCTCCAGTGTGAAGTTATCCTGCCACGATTGACGCGCCTGCCCGATGACAGAAGTCAATTGCGCCTGAGGCATGTTCCAAACGAAGCCTATTCTTTCGGCGAGTGCTTCGGGCGTGCTAGCGATGGTTAAGAAGCCAGTCTCACAGTCCGTTAATATCTCTGGTATACCTCCGGACGGAAACGCCACAACGGGAACTCCCGCTGAGAAAGCTTCAAGAATCACTCGCGGCGTTGAATCTATCTGAGTCGAAGGAACAACCAGCAAATCCACATTTGAGAGCACCGCGCCGATATCGTCATGCCATCCGGCGAACTCTACCGGCAGGTCCTGGCTGGCTGCAATGACTTCGTCCAGATAATCGGAAGTAGTAAACAGGGGCGCACCTATTACGCAAAACGTAACTTCCGGGAAATGACGAAAAATCGCGCGCGCGGCAATTATGAATTCAAGTTGTCCCTTGTCTCTCTCAATCCGTCCGATAATGCCGATCCTTCGGGGCGGGGTTGGCGAAAGTGCCCGCTGGCGGAATCCAGGAATACCGTTGTAGACGACAGATACGCGCTCTGATTGCATGTAGCGGCGCATCGGTTCGGCGGTGGAATTACAACACGCGATTAGATGCGCTCCCGTAAAGCGCATAGAATATCCCATCAGGCTGATGGTGGATGGTTCAAGCAAACGATTGTGACAATGAAGAATTACGGGAATGGAACGGCAACGCCCAACGAGCGCGGCCGCCGGAAGCAGCCGAGTTCCGTTCACGTACAGCAGGTCGATGCTGTGAGTTATCGTCAAGCGGCGGATAGCACGAGCCAGTCTCTGCAGATCAAGCGCGAATTTCGTGAATGCTCCAAAAGACTTCCGCCCATTTGTATAAGAGCTGTGGCGAAGAACATCTATTGGAAGGCCCAGCTTGCGTACCGCAGTACAAAATGGCCCTTCGCCGGGAACCGCGACTCTCACCTGCCATCCGCGATTAGCCAGGGCCGGCAAGAGGTCAAGCAAACAACGTTGCCCGCCGCCCAGGCTCGAGAACTGGTCAAGGCACAGGATGTTCATCAGGTTTATAGATATGCGCCCTACCAGGCGTTTCTGCCAGAGAGGACACTGGGAACTGTCGCCGTCAGAATCTGGAGATACAACGCCGCAGACCAGTGGCGGATCATAAACAGATCAAGCCGCATCCGCTGGGTGCGCTTGAGCCGGCTACGTCCCTTAACCTGCCATAGACCTGTGATTCCTGGCTTCACGCTGAGTAACTGGCTTGCTCTCGCGCCATAATGTGCTTCTATTTCATTGGCCGTTACAGGCCGCGGCCCGACTAGGGCCATGTCTCCCGTAATCACTTGCCACAATTGGGGGCACTCGTCTATCGAGTATCTGCGGCAAAATGCTGCGAACCGACTGGTCACGCGCGGATCGAGCCGGTTCTTCACGTCAGAAACTAAGTCTCCGTGCACGCGCTCTATAAGTGGAACAAAGCGGCAGACCTCTGGCGATGAAGGCCACATGGTTCGCAGCTTGAGAACCCAAATATCACATCCACCATAACCGACGCGCAGATGCGCGATCAGCGGTGAGCGGCGCGAAAGAACCACAACCACGATCGCGGCGAGAATCAGGCCGGGAAGAGCTAACGTTAGCAATGCGCAGGCGGCGACGCGTTCCAGTGCTCTAATTATTCTCCAAAGAAGGGCCTGATGCCGAATGATATTTGCTTCAAGAGATAATCTCCCGGCGGAGATGGACTGCACACCCACATTTGCTCCTCAGATGGCGGCATTGCTAATCTAGCTGCTATCTAAGCCGAGCGTAAGCCTCAGCAAGCATTGATGTTGTTGGAGCCGTGTAAAAGCTTTGTAAGGGCAGTACTGATGCGCACGCCTTCATGGGCTAACAGCCAGCGTTTGCGCTCGAGTCCGCCGCCATAGCCGGTAAGCGAACCATCTGTACCAATAACACGATGGCAGGGCACGACCACCCCTACAGGATTTGATCCATTGGCTAAGCCGACTGCGCGCACCGCGGCGGGCCTACCAACACGCCGCGCCAATTCCGCGTAAGAGATGGTGTGCCCGCACGGAATTTCACGCAGCTTCCGCCATACCGCACGCTGAAAGGGTGTGCCGCCAGTTTCCACGGGCAGGTCCCGAATTGCCTGAAGGTCCCCGCCGAAGTACGCTTGCAACGCGGCGGCAAGACCGCCGTCGTCTGGTCCTGGCTGAATCGTAAAACCATCTTTGCCGTATTGAAAATGCAGCAAGCGCCGCATGCGGTTCTCGTGATCTTCCCAATCAATTGCCCGCAAGCGGCTCTGGCCATCGCTGAGAAGAATCATTTCGCCGATGGGTGTCGAGATCCGGTTACTCCAGAGCCGCAGAGAGTCATGCATAGGCGCCTCTCGAATGTTCGGCCGTCAAGGCATCAGCCGCCCAAAGATGCTGCGCAGCGTAGGCGCGCCACGGCCGCCATGGCTCCGCGCGTGTTACTAAATGGGCCATAACCGGCCGGATACCGTCAATCCGTGCAATACCGCGAAGTAGACCAATGTCAGTTGCGGGGAACGCATCCGTGTCACTCAAAGCACGCAGAGCAATGTACTGCGCCGTCCACTCGCCGATGCCAGGAATGGCACGCAAACGCGCGATCGCCTCCTGTGGTATGCCGTAAGGCTGAAACAACTCCGGATCGCTGATGGCGGCAGACGCGATTGCTTTTAGCGCCGCCTTGCGAGCTGAGGGCATCCCGAGTGGGCCGATATCGGTTTCTAACAGCCGGGCTGGGGTTGGAAAGGTGGTGGTCAAAGCCGGGTGAATCCGCCTTTCCACCGGGATGGACTCACCACACAGCGCGACAAGCTTAGTGGCGAGCTGGCGGCCAGCTCCGAGTGAAATCTGTTGCCCGAGTATCGCCCGAACTGCAACTTCAAAACTGTCCCACCCGCCGGGAGGCGCAATCCCGGGCGTTGTGCGATAAGGGGCGCCAATTGTGAATCGTGAGACAGGTGAGCTCCAATCTTCTCTACGTCCGCGCCAACGTCGAACACGCCCCGAACACGCCCCACGATCGCAGGCAGCGCTCTCACGCAAGGAAAATGAACGGTAACGGCGAGACTGTTGTGAGCTGCCAGATGTACCACCTCTACACTGCCGGTTTGGCCGCCATGCGACACCGTTCGCCTATAGCATTCATCGGCTGACGATTCGACACCGCCAATCGCGCGTGCCTTCAAGAAGGCCAGCATCGAGCACCAATCGTAGGGCGGACGGTAGCGCAGCCGGAGTGTCACACCAGTAACCGTGGAGTCCACTGAGAGTGCTTGCGAGCTCTTACGCCGCAACGCGCCGGGCGGGCGCTGAAACAACTTATGAAAAGTTTCGTTAAATCGCCGAACACTACCGAAACCGGAGGCAAGCGCTACCTCAGTCATGGACAGTGACGTCTCGTGAATAAGCTGCTTAGCGAAAAGCACACGGCGAGTCTGTGCGATGGCGACAGGCGTGGTTCCAACATGCTGTTTGAACAATCGGCGGAGGTGGCGTGCGCCTATTCCGAGCCGTCCGGCAAGCACGTCTATTCCACCGTCCTGCTTGTCAAGAGCGCCCTCCGCGATCAAGGCGAGCGCTCTCGACACACTGCTGGATGTACCGCGCCAGGATGCCAGATCGGGTGCCGTTTCCGGCCGGCAGCGCAGGCAGGGGCGAAATCCGGTCGCTTGGGCTGTCGCGGCCGATGTAAAAAATCGACAGTTCTCAAGTTTCGGCGTGCGCGCTGGACAGATGAGGCGACAGTAGATGCCGGTTGACGTCACGCCCACGAAAAATCGGCCATCGAAGCGCGAGTCTGACTGACGTCAAGCATTTTTACCATTTGACGACAATTATTTTTCCCGCAGCCTTGCGTCACCGGAAAACGTTACCGAACGTGCGGCAGTTGTTTTTGGGCTAAAAGAGGAAGAGCATCGGGGCGGTGGGAAAGTGGGAAACCTGCTTTTGGGTTTTCCACTTTCCCATCCGCCTTCGCCGTCGGCCTGTGTGGAATGTGGGAATCGCGAAGCGATTTCCAAGGACTGTGGAAAGCGGGTTGTGCTTTCCTTCAGTCCGTCATTTCCACAGGCAAGGTTTTTTATTCGGCGGCCGGCTCGGTTTTTGCTTTCTTTGCCTGCTCAACTCGATAGCTCGGGATGTTGAGTTCGAGAATCACGCAGTGGTGCACGAGACGGTCAATCGCCGCTGCCGTTGTCATCGGGTCTTTAAAGATGCCTTCCCACTTAGAAAACGGCAGGTTGCTCGAGATCAGAACGCTGCCACGTTCATAACGTTCCGCCAGCAACGTGAATAGCACTTCCATTTCTTCGCGGCTCTGCTGCACGTAGCCGAGGTCGTCGATGATCAGACCTTCGAATGCGGCCAGGCGCTTGATGAAACGGCTCAGTTTCAGATCGCGTTTCGCTACCAGCAAGTCTTGGACGAGCAAGGCCGAGGTCGTGAAGTAGATGCGGCGTCCTCGCGCGATCAGCTCCTGGCCAATGGCGCACAGCAAGTGAGTCTTGCCGCTCCCTGGATTGCCGAACGCGAGCACGTTCTCTCGCCGGTCCAGAAACTCACCTTCTAATAAGGTTTTGGTTACCAATGCCACTTTGGGTGGCAGGCGCTTCAAGCTGAAGTTTGATAATGCCTTTTCCACCGGAATACGCGATTGGCGCAGCAGTCTCTCGATCCGCTTGCGCTGGCGATCTTCGCATTCGCGTGCGACTAACTGTAAGAGATAGCGTTCATAACTCAGCGTTTCGCGTTCCGCCAACCGCGCCGTTTCTTCGTAACAATGCCGGACCGTAGGCAATCGCAGTTCGGTCAATCCTTCTGTGAGTGCTGCCTTGACATCTGTGATCGCAGTCATCATGCCGCCGCCTGCTCGCCGTCAAGCAGTTCATCGAAGACCGCCAGCGATACCGGATCCACTTCGACCGTGGTCAGCAGCGGCGGAGCGCCTTGTTCCGTCAGGCCCGCGATTGTCGCGGCATTCAGCGGACCGCGCCGGCCGAGCAGCACACGAACCGTCTCTTCCACCACCGATTCGCCACGCTTAGCGGCAAGCGCCAGGATCTCCAGATATTCTTTTGCGCCTCGCTTCGGTCCGTGCTCTTCCCGCAGGGCATCGTAGGCTAGCCGGAACCAGCTCGTGGGAAACAGATCCTCCCGATACCGATAATGTTCGAAGGCGCCCGGCTTTCGAACGAGCCAATCGATAATGTGCCGATAATCGACCCGATGTTTGCTCCGGCCACGCAGCCTGGGCAATTCCTCGATTTTGCGATCGCCATACCAGACTTCCACGGCGTCGGCGGTGATTCGCGCCTCGACCATCTCACCGATCAAGCGGCTGTGGACCGAATATGTGTTCCGATGAACGTGGATCAGACTGCCCGGCGTCACTCTGACACGTTCGCGGCGCAGGGAGTCGAGCCGCCGCCCGGGCAATGGCCGGAGCTGCACCAGTTCTTCCGCGAACCGCTCCCGCCGCCCTGCATTCATCCTCGTGAACAGCTTTCGCAGGAACTGGTCATAAGCGGTGACGCTGGCAAAATCACGGCTACCGCGCATCATTAAAGCTTGCTCCACGGCCTGCTTGAAGCGGTAATGCCGCTGCTCAATATCGCCGTTTTCGTGGGCCTGGCCGGCCTGGATCTTCTGCCCGGTAAGCCCGTAATGCCGCAGCAATCCTTCATATGCTCGCGTGAACTCCCTGGTGTCAACCAGGTTATTTACCGCCGCGCTCATCCGGTCCGTGCGATGCTCGTTCGGCACGCCGCCCAGCTCCCACACGGCGTTCTGCAAGCCCTCGCTGAGGCTTTCAAATGTTTCCGAATAGCAGATGGTGCCCGTCTCCCAATTCGAATAGCTGAGCACGAAATGATAAATCAGATGCGGAAACGCTTGCCCGCTGATCGTGAGTTCCAGCTCCCGGCAATGCGTGAAATCGGATTGGCACAACTCGCCTGGGTAGTGATCCTGTGCAAAAAACACTTCCCGAGGAGGGCCCTCCAGTGCCCGCCAGTTCTTGATCCGGCGTTGCAGTGTGCGAACCTGGCCTTCGCTAAACCGGCCGGGTTCCCTCTGCTGCAGATACTCGAATAGCGTTTTGGCCTGCAAACCAGGTTCAATCCGTAACCGCTCTTCGATCTCATCCCACACCTCAGTAAAAGGATCGGGTCGAGTGCGCCACGTATGTTTTTGCTGCATCTCGCTCGGCAGCCGTCGCACTCGCAGGTATTTTCGTGCCGTCTTCGGGTCCATGCCCGCTTTTGCCGCGGCGACGTCTAACGAAAATCTCCCCTGCGCTAGTCGCCACAGCCGCTTCACCTGCTGATCGCTCACCATACAAGTCTTCTGACTTGTATGGTCTACGCACTGCCGTTGCCGGGAATTTTAATTGTCGCCGGCAGGAAATCTAATTGTCGGCGATCACGCGTCGCGAGTTTGGAGAGCCCGGTAGCAAGCGTTCACATCGAGCGGTTCCATGGCTTGATCGTGCCACACGCTGAGATTTACTTCTCGCGGGTTTCGGACATGACCAGCTTGCTAAAAATGCAGGGAACAGACGCATCGCTGGCAGATCGGGTTTGTCGCGATGTCAAGGCGCTGACGGAAATCTTGCGCCTCTGGACCGTTTAACACCTCTATAAAGCTGCGATTCCGCACGCTTCCAACGCTCTTGTGAAAAAAACAGGGCCGGACGTCGCCATCAGCCCCAACCACCGCGGAAATCCAGGGCGCATTGCAGCGCGGCGATACTGGTTCACATAGGTTTAGATGAGCGCGATAGTGTGAGACGATCCTCGCGAGTTTTTCCGGGCTCTCACGAAGGAATCCCGTATGCCCAAATTCGTCGATTAGCTTTTTGATTTCCTGCTCGAGGGGATCAATATCATTTTCCGTCAAGGCAACTTGGGCCTGGTGGTCGACACTCCAACCCAGGGGTCGATTAAACGCTGTAGAAGAAACATCCGCCGCTAAGAAAGAAATGGATTGCAGTCCCAGTTGCTTGGCGGCGGCGGCGGTTTGCCGCAAGCACGCATAATTCTGGCGTTGGACAGTGGACCTGGCAGAGATTGGGAAGCCGGGCGCCAGGCGATGGATGGACTGCACGCCACGCCGCAGCAGTGCAAACGCACCGTCGACGCGCCGAATGCGATCGTGAACGGCCGGAGGGCCATCGAGCGAGACGATCACGTCGTCGATTGAGTTGACTATCGCAGCGGCGTTGCGTTCCAGCAGCAGTCCCGTGCTGAGGAGCGTGATTCGGATTGATCGCTGCCGAAGGAGCGCGCAGAGGCGGAACAGATCGGAGTGCATCAGCGGCTCGCCGCCCGACAGCACTACCCATTTCACCGATAACCGTTTGAAATCCTGGATATGGCTCTCCAGTTCGCGAGCGCTGATCTCTGCCCGGGTGCTTTCTTTCCAGATGTCGCACATGACACAGCGGCAGTTACAGCGGCTGTGGGGATAAAGAATGACGATGGGCAGGGACTCGACAACGGGGCTCAGCAAACCATCACCTTTCTGCCTGCTAATCGGAAGTCACCACCCAGGTATCGCGTTACTTGCTCCGTTGCGGCTGTTACTTGGCAATCAATGAACGACCATCCGCGACCCTCAACTCCAATTGGCTCGAAACCTGCCAGGTTCCAAAGGTTCAGGCGATCGGCCAGCCTAAAAGACAACAATTTGATGCTTCCGTTTAAAATCACGAGCTCAGGTCTCAAAGAGGTCAGCGCCTCCTCCGGGCTCTGCCCTGTATCAGCAACAACGAGGAGATCCGCAATGGCTCCATCGCGAATATGGCCTTCTCCGGATTTCAAGCCCAGGATGCGCGCCGCACAATCCGTAACCATGTCATAAACCCGGCAAAGATCCGCGTGGCGATGGGCAACACTGAGTTCATCAAGGAAATCACCGGCGGCCGTGAGGGCGGAGTCCGTGCCTAGCGCAACAGGTATACCGGCTGCAATTACTTCGGGAGAAAGTGTCCTGCCCAATGTGAAGTAATTCGAGCTAGGGCACCAGATAAGGGACGATTCGCGGCTCTTAATCAAGGCGAGGTCTTCGGTCTCGAGCGCAACGCCATGCACAATCACCGTTGAGGGGGCGAGAACACAAACCGCATCGAGCTGATAAATCTCTTTTCGAGCCTGTGCATCGCGGCCTTCGCCGGCGTGAATAATGAATGGGGCATTGGGAGGCGTCTGCCGGAACCGCTCTTCAATGTTGGAGCAAAATCTGAGAGAATGGGCCCACCCAAAACGCTTGACCACGCGCACGGGAAAGTGGCGCTCGAAGACCGCGGCTTCATACGGGTTGTGGTGGGAAACCGAAGTTACACCGGCAAGCAGATTCTTGATTCCTCCCCACAACAGCCGCACTGGTTTCGGCACTTGCAGATGCTGCCGTATGGGGGCCTCTTCCGGACAATAGATATCCTCCGCCCAAGCCGTCGCATTCTCGTACTGTCTGCGTCCAAGCCTTGGAAAAAGATTGAACTCCAGATGGTCGTGCGCATTGATGAGCCCCGGCAGAATCAAGAACCCGCGCAGGTCAAGGAGATGGCGGCAGCGCCTCTGCGCGGTGGAAAAACGAATGCGGCCGCGCTGAATTGCCAAATCGGCGCGCACGGAATCGGATGCGCTAACCGCCACTCGCGCACCGGCCAGGGTCAGGTTTTGTTCCAAATTCCGATCCATACCGCAGGCACACTGCGCAACTCACCAAACAGGTGTTCTTTGCCGGCGGCCCGGAGAATCAAACGCTCGGGTTCGCCAAAGGCGGCTTCCATTCGTATGTGCAGGTGAAGACCGGCTTCCTGCCCTGCCGCACGAAATTCATCCAGAGATGGATTCAAGTGCTCCATCTCATAGACGGATTCCCTCACGCGGAACGAGCGCTTCCACCCCGCCGAAATGGCCGCCGGATGAAGATCGCTCAGGATGATTCGCCCCCCATGTGCCGTGACCCTCGCCATCTCTGCCATAGCGTTCTTCAGAGAGGAGAAGTAAGCCGCTGCAAAAGAGCAGAGAACCACGTCGGCAGCACAATTCCGGAAAGGCAGATTTCCGGCGTCCGCGCGGACTAGCCTGCCGTGAAGAACTCCTTTCCGGTCCGCTTCCGCAAGCATGTCCGGAGAGGTGTCGACGCCTAATACGGACGCGCCGCGTTCGCGAATGTACGCCGTCCAGCGTCCGGTGCCACATGCCACATCAATAAAGCGTTTCCCGACGATGGGGCAGAGAAGATCCGTCATGATGCGGCTCTCTAACGCGATCACCGGATTCAACCCTGCGTCGTAGGTGGGCGCCCACAGGCGATGCCCCTCTAGCGCCGAAATGCGCACTTACAGGCTCTCCAGCCGCGGCTTTCGGAGCGCAATCAGACGCTGTGCCCACAGCAGTTCCAGAGGCAAATCATAAAATCCAGTGAGATACCGCCAACTGCTTAGGGCCTTTAAGGTCGCGCGGCCCCAGCGAGGCAGTTGAATATCTTGCACGGTGGGCCACCGCGAGCTGATGACCACCTCAAAGTTATCAATTCTGTTCTTGACGCGCCGCGGCAGCCATGGGAGCTGTGGATCATGGCGGATGGTGAAGTTGTACCATCGCTCGCTGGCCCATTCTTCGGGCGTGCGCGGTAACTGGATTTTCCCGTCAATGCCTCCGTACATTCCATCGGGATGCGGCGTCGGCACGTAATGCTGCACAATGATTTCGGCGTCCGGGTTCAGCCCCTTCAGCCGCCGGATGAAATGAATGGTTTCTCGGGTATCCCCTTCCGGGTCATCGGGATTCCCGAAGACAAACGAAAACTCTGGAATAATGCCGAATTGCTTGATGCGCGCCGCCAGTTCGAGCGTCTGAGCGGTGGTAATGCGCTTGTTCATCTGCTGGAGCACGCGATCGGATCCGGATTCCGCTCCGAAGAAGATCATGGTTGCGCCACCACGCCGTAGTGCGCTGAAGGTAGCATCGCTGTAGCGGAGAACAGCGTCGACACGGCCCTCTGCCCACCAGCGCAGCCCAAGCGGTGTCAGACGCTCTGCTTGCTCGCGTGCATGGCTCTCATTCAGAAAGAAATTGTTGTCGTAAAACTGAACTGCGTCGATGGCATATTCGCGTTTCAGGTGAGCGAGGATGGCTGCGGTCCGATCGGGAGCCTCCATCTTCTGACGTCCATCATGAACAGGCACGACGCCGCAAAACTTGCAGCGAAACGGGCAGCCTATGCTGGCGTGGTGGACAGCGGTGCGGCGGCCCAGGAACGTCGGCAAAATGTACTTCTCCGGAGAAGGGAGGCGATGGAACGGAGGCCAGGGAAAATCATTCGGCGAGCGCATGTGACGCTCCGTGTTGTGTACATGCAGGCCGAAATCGTCTTTATAGGAGAGCCCCGCAATTCCTGTGAACAGGCGATTTCCGCGCAATGCCGAGAGCAGTTCGAGGAACGTGTCTTCCCCTTGCCCGCGAACCGCGAAGTCGACGTACGCAGCATTCAAAGCGGCGTCCGCGTACAGGGAAGGGAAGTAACCGCCCCAGACAATGGGAACTTTCGGATATTTCTTCCGAAACTCGCGGCAAATAGGTATAGCGGCAGCCATCTGAGGCCCCGGCATCACGGAGACAGCGAGCATTTCAGCACCGCTCTCGGCCATGACGCGATCGATTGTCCGCTCGGGTTGCTTGTCAAGATTGCCGTCAACGATGACGTAATCTTCTTTCCCCTCTAAGACGGCGGCAACGGCCAAAATCGCTAACGGGTAGCGCCGGTTTTTCGGCTTAGTGGCGCGCGGATTGACGAGAATGATCATTGGCCGGTAAATTCTCCTACCAGAATCCAGAACCGTGAAGGCTGTCTGCGGTGTTGCAGCCTGGCTTTCAAAGGGCGCAGATGCCATCGCCATCCGTACCAGGGGCGATAGGTTTTCCACCGTAATTTCAAAAGCAGAGCTAAAGTCTGGAGGGTGGGCTTATCCAAGAACTCGACACTCGGAATAGCGTCAGAGGCGAAGCCATAACGAGCCGCAAACTCGCGGTGCCTTTCGCGCGCCATGCGTTCACCGTCCTCGCGCCGGCGATAAACAGGAGAGTCGAGGATGACCACGGCTCCCGAAGGCCGCAGGCAGCGCCGCGCTTCCGAAAGGGTTGCGATGTAGTCGGTCGAGTAATGGATAGACGAATTGAAGATGACCAGATCGAAGCTGCTTTGCCCAACCGGGAGGGAATGAAAATCTGCTTCAAGCAGCGGGACATGGCGCGGATAGTGGCGAGCCGCCAGCAGTCCATCGCGGGGATCGGAAAAGATATCCAGCGCCACCGGACGGTGATTTCGCAGCGCCAGACGATAGCTCATCCAGCCATTGCCGGCGCCGACATCGAGTATGTCGAGCGGTCTGCCCGCGCGCTGTTCCATGGATGGTAGAATTTTGCGCTCGAAATAGCGATATGTCTTCGCCCGCATTTCCCACATGGCCGGGTTGCGATTCGTCAGATCGCGATACGGAAGAGCGCGATAATATTCCGGATCATCGGAGCCACGGCCTTCGGAATAGCGAATCTGCCGGTATTCGTTGATAAAGCGGATCCGGGCTTGAGCTTCTAAGACCATAAGCGCTCGAACACGAGTAGGCGGTGATCCGAGAGCGCTCGCAAGAGCGGCCAGCCGGCGATTCGCGTGTCGATGGTTGCCAGGCGGCCTAGCGTTGTCTCGGAGAGATGTTTGACATACGACGGAGGAACGCAGAGACCGATGCCGTAGCAGCCGGTCAGTTTGAAGTGGCCCTGAAAGACTCGGCGAAGTTCTTTCAGTGAGGGATAACTTATACGAATACCCATGGATGAGAGCGCTCCATTACGCCCCCAGCGGCGAAAGGCTTTTCGTATCTCGCCGCGCCGGAGCAAGTGGCCCATTTCCCAAAGGCAGCAGGTTCCCATGACGCAGATCGCCAGATATCCTCCTGGACGAACGAGCCGGCCGAGCGCAAGCGCGACATTTTCAAGGTCACGAACGCAGTTCAAGGCGCCGAAGTTAGAGATTGCGCCGGTGAAGCCGCCCGGCAGTTCAGCGAGAGACTCAATTGCAAGCTGGTGCGCGTCGACGCCTCGGGCCCGAGCCGCGCGTATCATTTCGGCAGACGCATCGACGCCCCGGACCACCGCGCCACGGGCCATCATGTGCAGCGCATCTTCGCCTGTCCCGCAGCCCAGATCGAGAATTCTGTCACCCGGCGTCACAAGCGGATCCAGGCGACGCCACACCGCGGCACGCTGAAGCTGTCCGACGGTGGATCTGGTCCAAAGAATGTCGTATTGTTTCGCGATTCGGTCGAATGCTAGTGCGGCAGCCATTCCCATTTCTCACGCCTCAACTTCATGCCAGGTCTGTCGCAGGCCGTTGCGCGCTGCCAGGATGCTGGCGGGATCCGGATTTTCGGCCAGCTCATTGCGCAGCAAATCGTCCGCGTGTTGATAGAAGCGTCTGGAATGGCGTCCTTTGATGCGCAGATCGCGATCGGTACTGCGATTCCATTCGAGAAGATTTACTAATCGGGGTGCAATTTTATCGAAATAGGGAGTTCCCTTGATGGGATACGAAACCGTTGTGAAGCAGGCATCGGGACGGCACTGCTTTACATGGTCAACGGTCGCCTGAATATCTTCGATTTCTTCGCCGTCGTAACCCCACATCAAAAACATCCCAGTTTGAATTCCGTTTTGCTTGCAGAGGTTGACGGCATTCTGAACCTGCGCTACGGTGACGCCGCGCTGCATGGCGTCGAGAATGCGCTGGGAGCCGCTCTCGGAACCAATCCACACGCGAAAACACCCCAAGCGCGCAAGGGTCTCGGCTACCCGATCGTTCAATCGGTCAGCGCGAGTGATGCACTCAAACGGCACGTGCAGGCCGCGGCGCTGCATCTCCGCGGCATAGTTTCGCAGCCATCCGTGGTGAATGGTAAAAACATCATCAGCCAGCCAAAGCATCTCGGGAGTGTATTTTTTCAGCAGCCATTCGACCTCGTCGACAACCGATACAGGGGAGCGCCGGCGATGCGTTTTGCCGTAAACGGAGTGGCTGCACCAATTGCAGTGATACGGACAGCCGCGCGCTGTGATCAGGGATACGGACCCTTTGCCGTGGTGCTTGCGCCACACTGCCAGATAACGCTCAATGTTGACGCGCTCGCGATCCGGCCAAGGCTGGGCATCGAGATCCTTTATAAGCGAAGCGGGCGGCGTGCGAACAAGGGAGCCGTCGGGTGCGCGAAAGAGAATGCCATTTATTTCGGGCCAGTTGGAGGAATCGAAGTTCGTCTGAAGCAGATGCTCGACGGTCAGCTCGGCTTCGCCGGCGACGATAAGATCCGCCCCGGAGTCCAGATACTGCTCGGGATAATTTGACGGCTCCGGGCCGCCAACCATGACTGTCCATCCCGCCGCTCGCGCGCACCCGGCAATTTCCAGAACGTTCCCGCGCGTCATCAAATTGGCATAGATTCCGAGTGCAGCCGGAGGGCCTTGGCGGAGAATGCGAAACAGCTCGTCTTTCGATCCGAAAGTAGAATCGTAAATCTCGACATCGAATCCGTTACGGCGAAGATGCGATGAGAGATACAGGATGCCTAACGGAACATAAGGCTTCATGATCTCTCGCTCTTTCGGATCTTCGTAAAGGAAATATCCATGCGTGAGGAGCAGTTTCATGACCGGCCTCCGACGCCCGAGAGCACGGCCCCGCTTTCCATCTCATGAACGCGCGTCCAGGCAGTGCGAATCGCGTCTTCGCTCGCCGGTTGGCGCACTTCGAGATGCAGCGCATCGGCGAGAGCGCGATAGAAGCTGCTGGAATAGGCGCCGCGAAACATCATCGCCAGGTCACCGCTATCAGACCAATTCAGCTTGGTTTTCATCTCCGACGAGACAAGCTGGTAGAATTTCGTTCCAGGCAGCGGGTAGGAAACCGATACGCCCACGTCATCCGGCCGCGTTTCCCGGACCATGCGGACGGTGGCTTCGATATCTTCCCAGGTTTCGCCGCGATACCCGAATTGCAAGAAGAACCCCGCTCTGATTCCATGGCGAGCTAGATTCTCCCGGGCAGCGTAGACTTCGTCCACGCGAATGTCTTTGTCCATGGCATCGAGAATCCGCTGCGAGCCGGACTCCGCGCCCATCCAAACCTCATGGCAGCCGGCTCTTTTAAGCGCGCTTACTGTATCGCGCGTCATCAAATCGCAGCGCGATTGCATCTTAAATGGAATCTGCGCGCCCAGGCTTTCGACGGCTTCCGCAAAGTCGCGTGTCCATCGCGCGGACAGGGCGAAAATATCATCGGCAAACCAGATATGGCCGGGGTTGAAGTTACGCTTCAGGAACAACATCTCTTCAGCAACCGCCTGTGCAGCCCGGGCGTGATAGGTAGTTCCATAAATGGGCTTCGCACACCAATTGCACTTGAAGGGGCAACCGCGGCTGGAAACCATGTTCAACGAGAAGAAACCGTGCGCGTCCAGCCATGCCCTCCGGTACTGATCCATGTCGACCAGATCCCAGGCCGGGCAGGGAAGCGCGTCGATACTTTCGCGCAGATTGCGCCTGGCGTTGTATTGGACTTTACCGGTCTTACCGGAAATGTAAGCCAGCCCGGCGATCTCAGCCACGGGATTATTCAGGGCGAGCTCGAGCAAGGTAGTTTCGACCTCCCCGATCAGAACATACTGAAAGCCCGCCTCAATGTATTGATTCACGTGATCGGAAGCATCGGACCCGTGAACCGCAACCGAAAACCCTTTTCGACGCGCGGTTTTCGCCATCCAGAAAGCCACTTCACGGTTGCGGCCGAGGCACATTTTAGAAAGAAAGTTGAAATCGTCTTCGCAAACAACCACTAGGCGCGGTGCACAGGCACGCAGCATCGCGGCGAACTTTTCTTCCGGTGCGTCAAACGCTATATCGCAGAAGGCAACCCTTAGACCTGCCTGCCGAAGCACCGAAGCGGCCAAAAGCGTTTGCAGAGGCGGATACGGCTGCATTTTCCGGGTCTGCTTGTGGTCGTTGAACACATGGTTACTGTGGGTCAGAAGAACGTCCACCGGGGCTGCCGCTGCGGATGCGTTCAGCAAGAGACGACCTCCGCCGATAACTGATGAGCATCCACTTTGGCTTTCAAAGGCGGGAACCACTTGTTAGCAGCGTTCTTCAAGCGAAGCTCGAAGGGAGCGGCATATACGTCATGATCCAAACGCCAGCGGGCAGGAATGCTGATCGCTTCTTGAATCATGCGATTCACCGGATGGCTGCGCTGCACGCCGATTGGAATTCGATTGAAGGCGATGCGAAGATAATCCCGCATGGTTTGCACACGCTGGTGCCTTTTCCCTTGTAGCCAGGGCAGCACCGTATAGCGCGGAAAGAAATCCGCCCATCCTTCGAGCGTTTTTGGCACATCGATTCCGAGCTCGAACGCCCGATTCATAATTGGCGACCCAGGGTAGGGAGTAAAAATGTTGGTCCAAAACTCGGCTCCGGGATATTGGCGGCAGATCTTCATAATCAGCCGGATAGATTCGCGCTGTTCAGCCTCGCCTTCGCCCGGAAACCCGAAGATCATGTTGAAGGACGGACGAATACCTGCCCGCGTTAAAAGATCGGCGGCCTGATGAATAGTGTCCAGCTTCTGAAAATCTTTGTTCATCAGATGCAGCACTTTCGGAGATCCCGAATCGGCGCCTTGCGAAACTTGAGACAATCCGGCGCGCCTCAGTAACTTCAGCTCTTCAACCGTAAGTCGCGTAACAAGGTTCGTGGAGGCTTGAATGCTCCAGTCGAACTTGACTCCGCTCCGCACCAGTCCTTCAGCGATATCAACAGCGCGCTTGCGATCAACTAAGAAATTGTCATCAACAACCCAGAGTAGAGTTAACCCGTACCGAGTTACCAGATCACTGACTTCTTCGACCACCTGCTCTGCTTCGAGAGCATTCCACTTGCGGCCATAAAGGCCGTCGTTCGTGCAATAGGCGCAATTAAAAGGGCATGCCAGGCTGGACGTATACATGGCCCAACGACGTCCACAGACGCGTTGATAAGCGTCGAAATCAGCGAGGTGGTAAGCCTTCGGCGGCAGTTCGGAAATAGGCTTTAACGGACGGGAAGGATTGAACGTCAACCCCCATCCTTCCTTGAACCCGACCCCCGGGATTCCTTGCAGGGATTCGCCTGCCTCTATATGCTGAACAATTTCGAGTAAGGCGTCTTCACCCTGGCCTTTTACGACAACATCAACATACTCGGCGGCGAGCGTCTGGTCCGGCAGTAGCGAAGGATGCCAGCCTCCCAGAATTACAGGCTTGTGCGGATAAAGCTTTTTGGCTGCTTTGGCGATCTGGACAGTTTCCCGGATCATCGGACCGGTTACCAAGGACACTGCAAGACACAGCGCATCCTCCAACTCCGCGAGTACGCATTGCTGGAATCCGGGAGTAATCGTAGAATCGATGATTCGAACCTGGTACCCGGCGCGCAAGAGGGGAGTCGCCACGGCGAGAATTCCGAGTGGGGCCGTCGCCTCCTGGCTCGAGAAGGCAGGGAAGAAGAATACGACCTTCTTGCTTCCGCGTGGTGGCAGCAGCATCTATAGCTGGAGTGTAAGGCTCACTTCTGCCCTGTGTTGTCGCGGCTCTGTAAAGGAACTGTAAATTGTCGGACGCGGGTAACTCACTGAAAACGATCAGCGAAAGTCCAGCCTTGATCGGCAATTTCAAAGCAGTAAGCCGAACAGTAAGTGATTTGCCGAAGCAACGGTGAATGGGGGTCGATGTTTGCGAGATCCGTCAATGCCGTGCGGATAAGACCCAGGTGAGTAACGACAGCGATTCGATCCGGAGCGTCGGCGTCTAACGCGATCTCGTGCAAGGCCGAGAGAACACGGGCGCGAAAGTCGCACCAAGTTTCTCCGTTCGGAGCGCCCAAGGCCGGATATTCCGAGCCATGCGCTTGAACGTCACTCCAACGCAAGCCTTCCCAAGCACCGAAGGAGATTTCACGCAGATCCATTCGAGAGATGGCAATCACACCTCGGGGACCTGCAATGGCCTCGGCGGTCTGGGCGGCACGTCGTAAGTCGCTTGTATAAATTCTGCCAATGGGCCTTTCTCGAAGCCGGTGCACGAGCGCGGCCACCTGGTCCTGTCCGGCTTCGTTGAGGCCCGGATCGAGGTGCCCGCAAAGCGCTCCCGCCAGGTCCGTTGCGGCGTGCCGAATGAGGATGATCTGCTTCAACGGGACGACCAGCCCCAGCCCGGATAATATGTGAGCTGGAGACCCATTGAAAGGTCTCGTTGAAGGCCTTTCGCGAGAATGGGGGCCTTCCAGAACTCGATCTGTGCGAAGGCGTTGAACTCGAAATCCTCATGTAAGCGGTGAATAGCTCGGACGGAAAAATCGTTCTGGGTCGTTCCACCCGGTACGAAGTCCTTTGCGCTCTTAGCGTTTCGATATGCAAGCTGAACCGTTTGCTGAGGGGAGAGGTGGTATGTCAACCAAGCTTGGGCGCCTTTGGCTTCACGCCCAATCCAGTCACCGAGGACAAACTGCTTATTCGTGTAGGCGTCGTGATAGGCATCCTCGTAATAGAAAAAATGTCCGCCATTGCTGCGCGAAGTAGGGAAGTCCGTGTACACGGCTTCGGCGCGGAAATCGAGTCGTGGCCAGTGCGGAAAACGAGAGAGATAGATGCCGGGGCGAAACGCCGCGCGCCGAGGTGCACTAAGCGGAGATACGTCATCGTGGGATAGCGAGTCGGTGTAAAGCGTGAGCCAATTCCGCAGAAAGGGCACACGGTAAGAGAAGTCGAAGCTGCTGTAGCGTGCGCCGGGATCGTTGCGTGAAAACTTGACGTTCGAGGGAACGTTGCTGAGGCTGCTGAAGCTGTTCCAGAAGGAACCGAAAGTAAGCGGCACATGTCCTTCGCCGGCAAAGATGATGGTGCGAGAAAGGCCAAATTCAAAATTCGGGCTTGGCTTGAAGCTGACCTTTTGTCCTTGAATCCAGGGCCCGCGCGGCGAGATATGGCCCTGCAGGCTGCCGATAAACAGGTCGTATCGCACTGGGCCGAGCAGCTTTGACACGAACGGAATCACCAGAGGTTCAACGCGGTTGATGCGAAGCATGTTGATGGGTTCGGCATTGTCGGAGTAGGCGAATGAGCCGCCTTCGCCCGGTCCCCACCACGCTTCACTTTTTCCAATTGAGATCTGATTTCCGGCAAGATCAACCGCGGCGCTTGCTTCAAAAAGTTGGAAGGTGCTTACGCGCGTACCCGGAGCAGCGGGTTGCAACGGATTATTATCCATAACCGAGATCGCCTGGCGGGTTGCCAGTCCGTACGGATCTCGACCCGGTGCATATTGATATTCGCCGCGAACGGAAAGGCTGAACGGCCCGTATTCGGCCCGCGCAGTGAAGCCCGCTATCTGATTAAAGCCCTGCTGGTAGGGGCGCCCGTAATCGTTTACCAGTGTCTGCCCAAAGTGAAAGCTGTCGTTGAGGGGTGAGCCGGCAATCCCTAAGGAGCGTTCGTACACCGAGGTTACCTGGGCATGAATGGTAGGCCGATCTTGCGTCGCCTCGCGGTAATCAGATTGGAACTCCTTTCGAAGGACGTTGAAAATACTTCGAGCCTGGGGAGTCACCTTATCCGATTCAAAGCGTTCTTCCGCACCCTGCAGCATACGAACAATGGACAAGCGTGTCCAGGGACGCAAGCCGAGATATGCGGTATCGATATATCCCCACGCGATGAGCCGTTGGATTTCGGGGTAAACCCAATTGTCGAGCGGTACGTAGACGGACCCCGTCGCTGTTGTTCCAAACGGCAGGCGTTTCCAATGTTGGAGGGCCTCGTTCGGCGCCCCGTTCTGGGCAAATGCGATTAGTGTAAATACGCATAAAAACAAGATCGCTCGCGTTACCATCGCAAGGCCTTCTTCAATCTTGGTGCGCCTGGATGGTAGTACGCCAGTCACTTAGAAGTAAGTTACGGCTCTTTTACAAGCTGTTTACTTCCAGTTACATCAGGAATCGGTATCCGATTCCGTGGACAGTGACAAAATGGCGCGGGGTACTGGGGTTGGATTCAAACTTGTTTCGCAGTTTGCTGACGTGCGCATCGACAGTGCGGGTATTGGGGTATTCGTTATAGCCCCATACCGAGTTTAGAATGGCATCCCTGGTAAGAGCCCGATCTGCATTTTGAACAAAAAATAGAAGCAGGTTATATTCACACGGGGTCACTTTCACCTCATCTCCGCGATAGGCGACGATTCGTCGCTGGCGGTCGATTTCGACATCGCCGAACCGAAGCTCCGCGCTCACGTGCCTGGTTGTACGGCGCAGGATGGCTCGTATGCGGGCCAGCACTTCCCGAGTGCTTACCGGCTTAACGATATAGTCGTCCGCGCCTATCTCCAGAAGCAAAATCTTGTCCATTTCGTCATAGCTCTCGCCCAAAATAATCGTAGGCGTCTTATTGTCCAACGCTTGCAACTGCGTGCACAGCTCCACACTGCTGATTCCATCGACAGGAAGGTCGATGATCAGCAGTTGCGGTTGCAGCGCGCGAATTCTCTGCAAAGCCGTTTCCGGGTTGGTAGCAATGATCTGAAAATACCCTTCCTTCTCGAGCATTATGCCGAGCAGATTGGTCGCCCCCTCATCCCGGCTAAGAATCAATACCTTATGCATATATGTCACACTCCAGTTTGATTCTGTAGCTGAAGCCGAATGAAGACAATTCCGGCTTGCTCCTTTGTTGTATAGAATCGACCTCCCTGCCTATGTCTATGGAGTCATGGCTCTTTCCTGACGTCGTCCCTATCTGGGATATACTCGCAGCTAGAACCTCCGCAACTAAGAAGCATGCCTCCGGCTATGAATACCGTCCGCTTCGGCGCATTCGAAGCGGATCTCAATACGGGCGAACTGCGCAAACGAGGCTTGAAAATTCGTCTGCCGGACCAGGTTTTCCAGGTTCTGGCGCTGTTGCTTGAGCATCCCGGAGAAATCGTTAGCCGTTCCGATCTGCGGAACCACCTCTGGCCACGCGAGACCTTCGTCGATTTCGATCACGGATTGAACAAAGCTGTGAACCGCTTGCGGGAAGCGCTCAGCGACTCTGCGGGGAACCCTCGATTTATCGAAACGGTTGCCAAACGCGGCTATCGCCTGATCGCGCCTGTTACTGCGCGCCAGCCTGCCCCGAATCCGGGTGAGTTCGCGGTCAGGCTGCGCCTCGCGGTCCTTCCCTTCGAAAATTTGAGCGCTGATCCCGACCAGGAGTTCTTCAGCGACGGCCTCACCGAAGAAATGATCTCAGAGCTGGGGCGTCTGAATCCGAAGCGTCTCGGTGTGATCGCACGAACCTCGGCAATGCTTTACAAGCATTCCAGCAAGCGCATCGATGAGATTGGTCGAGAGCTGGACGTCGATTACATTCTCGAAGGCAGCGTCAGGAGGGCCGACACGCGCGTGCGCATCACCGCGCAGCTCATCCAGGTCCGCGATCAAACCCACTTATGGGCTGAAAGCTACAGTCGCGAGTTGGCCGATATCTTTCAGGTACAGCATGAGGTAGCGCGCAGAGTGGCCGAGTCACTCGTGTTTGAATTGCTTCCGGAGGAGGGGACTGGCAATCGAACTGTTCCGCCCGATGCCTATGAGTCTTATTTGCGCGGGCGATTCTTCTGGAACAAGGGCGGCGATAGCAACGCCTGGACCTCCATCGAATGGTTTCGCAAGGCTATCCAGTACTGTCCAACTTACGCGCTAGCTCACTCGGCCATGGCGGACAGCTATGGAACGCTCGCCTGGTTCAGTGCGCTGCTGCCCCAGGAAGCCGGTGATAAGGCCAGAGCAGCGGCCATGCGCGCTTTGGAGCTTGACAATCGCCTCTCTGAAGCCCACTGCTCGCTGGCGCTGGTCCATTTTTGGTTCGACTGGAATTGGGCTGAAGCCGAGGAGCAGTTCCGGCGAGCCATTGCATTGAAACCCAATTACGCCTCGGCGCACAACTGGTATGCCGCCTTTTTGAACGCCATGGGAAGGTTTTCCGAAGCGGCTACGGAACAGAAGATTGCCGAGGAGTGGGATCCGCTTTCGTTGATCATTGCAATGAACAGCGCCGACCCGTATTATTTCTCGCGCCAGTACGCATTGGCCATCGAGAATTTCCAACGTGTCTTGATCCGTGAGCCAGATTTCTATCCAGCGCAATACAACCTGGGCCGGGCATGCGCTTTGAGCGGTCGTTACGAGGAAGCAATTCAGGCCTTCAAAAAGGCTGTTCAGCTATCGGGAATTCGCCAGGCGAATGTCGGGCTCGCTTACGCGTTTGCGAAAGCTGGAAAGGCCGGCGAAGCGCGGAAGATTCAAGCGGAGCTAAAAGAGTATGCCGCCAGCCAGTATCTGCCGTCGCCTCCCATGGCGTGGATTTCTCTCGCGCTGGGCGATACCCAAGCAGCACTCCGTGAGCTCGAGCAAGGCTTTGAGGAAAGATCCAGTCAGATGATTTATCTCAAGGTTGATCCTGTTTACGATGATCTGCGTGCTCATCAGCGGTTTATGGACCTGATGGCCCGGATGAATTTCAACTAGCAGTTATCTTTGCCGTGACGCCACGGATTTGCATAGTCGGCCGATAACGGATATTATGTCAACTCAGGCGCCTTCACTCGTTCCTGTCCGGCTGCACCCACCGCTTTCCATCGAATACCGCATCCTCCTCATTCCAGCAGCCGAATTTACTCGCCATCTGCCCGCCGTCCACTAAAAGCGCTGCCCCGGTCACATACGAGGCGAGATCTGACGCCAGAAATAATACCGCCTGCGCGACCTCGTCCGGTTCACCACCTCGGCCCAGCGGTATCTGTTTCAGGTAAGGGCCCAGCACTTCGCGGTTCGCAAACGACGCGTGCGGTCAGGCGCGTCTGTATCAGCCCGGGACACACCGCATTCACGCGAATGCCGTATGGTCCAAGCTCGTTTGCGGCCGTATGCAGAATCCCGAGCAGCCCGGCTTTGCTGGCGTTATAGGCGATAAGATCCTGCTCGCCATCATACGAGTTCGTAGATGCGGTCAGGACAATTGCCCCACCGCCGCGCCGCTTCATCCGCTCGGCCGCAATCTGTATCGTGTTGAATGCGCCTGTCAGATTCACGGCAAGCGTGCGGTCCCACACCTCAGGTGAAGTCCTCGAAAGAGAATGAGGCAAGGCGATCCCGGCGTTCACAACCACTACGGTCGGGTCACCCACTTCCCCGAAGGCCTTCACCAGAGATTGCCGGTCAGCTACGTCCGCGCTGCACGCCTGGGCGCCAACGGAGCTCGCCGCCTGCGTAACATCCTCGCTCGGAAGATCAAATATCCAGACCGATGCTCCTGCACTGACGAAGCCGCGGCAGGTCGCTAATCCGATTCCATTTGCGCCTCCCGTGACGACAACTTTCTTATTGCGGAAATCGAATGCCATAAGGGTTATGCTACGAGGGTTAATGGCCCATGACCACTATCACGTCCATTCGCCACGGTTCTGTGAGCGGGTTTCTCCATTCACCGCCTGAACCATCAGGTGAAGGTTTGGTGCTTACCCATGGCGCATGGCGGAAACTGCCAAGCTCCTCTACTAGTTTCAATTGCAGAAGCTTTCTCATGTATCGGGTTTTATGTGCTTCGTTGTGATCTCGCGTTTCGTCAACAACGGCCACATGGACCGCCGTTTCCTGCCCAAGCCGCCCAAGACCGCAAAGGTTTGAAGGATGCTGTCGACGAAATGCGCCGGATCGCATCAGGCCGAATTTTTCTCGGCGGCCATTCCTATGGCGGCCGCCAGGCAAGCATGCTGGTTGCGGAAGATTCCACCAGCGCCGATGCCCTGCTCCTGCTGTCTTATCCGCTGCACCCGCCCAAGAAGCCCCAGCAGTTGCGAACCGCTCACTTTCCAAACCTCCGTACCCCGGCGCTCTTCGTACAAGGAACCAGCGATCCATTTGGAAGGCTTGAAGAGCTTCGTCAGGCGCTCAAACTCATTCCGGCAGCAACGGGTCTCTCGGTCATCGAGAAAGCCGGGCACGATCTCGCCCGCGGCAAATTCGATCTCCCCACGCTGATTACCAAACCCTTCCGGGAGCTTACACACCCATGAACACCTTGCTGCAGGACTGGCCCGACCTATCGCAAGATGAGCGGCTTGACGCCTTCGAAAAGATTCCACGCGAACAGGCACAGAAATTTTTTCTCGAGCTGAGCTCCCACGATCAACTCGATCTCCTGACCGGCTTGCCTTCTGGAGAGCGGCGCTTGTGGCTGAGGCTGCTTCCTCCCGATGACGCAGCCGACGTCATCCAGTTGGCGCCAGAGGAAGAAAGGCATGAGTTGGTCGCGCAACTCGATGACGTATCCCGGCGAGAGGTGAACGCGTTGCTCGCCTACAAGGAAGACGTCGCCGGTGGGTTGATGAACCCCCGCTTTGCCCGCCTGCGCCCGGATATGACGGCCGATGAAGCCATCAGCTATCTTCGGCGTCAGTCCGCCGAAGTCGAGAACGTCTATTACGCTTACGTTCTCGATGACTCACAACACCTGCTAGGCATCGTGGGCTTTCGGGATTTGTTTTCAGCCAACCATTCCAGCACGGTCTTTGACATAATGCGCACCAGCTTTATTTCGGTGGCGGAAGATACCGATCAGGAAGCAGTTGCTGGTCTCTTCAAAGCGCATCACCTGCTTGCGATTCCCGTCCTTGATCAAACCGGCCGTATGCAGGGCATTGTTACTCTCAATGACATCGTTGACGTTCTGCAGGATGAAGCGAGCGAAGATATCCAGAAGTTTGGTGGAATGGAAGCGCTTGACGCTCCCTACTTTAAAATCAGCTTTCCGATGATGGTCCGAAAGCGCGCCGGATGGCTTTCCATCCTGTTCCTCGGAGAGATGCTGACGGCCACCGCCATGGGGCATTTTCAGGCAGAAATCGAACGCGCGGTTGTTCTTGCTTTGTTTGTTCCTCTTATCATCAGCAGCGGCGGTAATTCCGGTTCGCAAGCCACAACTCTCGTCATTCGAGCCATGGCGATCGGCGAAGTAAGGCTTCGTGACTGGTGGCGAATCATCGTGCGTGAATTCTCAACCGGTTTCGTGCTTGGTGTGGTGCTGGCGGTCATCGGCCTAACCAGAATAGTTGTCTGGCAGGCCCTCTGGCACTCCTACGGTCCGCATTACGTTCTGATCGCCCTCACAGTGGCTTTCAGTCTGATTGGAGTCGTACTCTTCGGAACCATTGCCGGGTCGATGCTGCCGTTTGTGCTGAGGCGAGCCGGCCTTGACCCGGCGAGCGCCTCGGCTCCCTTCGTGGCGACCCTGGTTGACGTGAGCGGACTCATCATTTACTTCTCGATTGCCAGTGTGATTATGCGAGACCTGATGGTCGCTGCCCCGTGAGCGGAATGGCTTTCAGGTGCCGCTTGCCGGCGCCGCGACATTCGAATGCTCGGAGATGCTTAGGGTATTGCCGTCAGGATCTTTGAACCAAGCTATTTTGGCGCCGCTCGGTGACGTCCAAACATCCAGTTCATCTTGCTGCATGTTCTGATAGCGTTCGAATCGGACCCCACCTTCCCGAAGGGTCTTCGCAGCCTTGATGATGTCAGGTACCTGCCAGCCCAGCACGGTATAGGCGGCTGGCCTCATCTCTTGCACAACGCTCACACGAAGCATCGTGCCGTGTGCATTGAAAACCAAAGCGAAAGGAAGCTCCTCAGATACCAGTGGAAGGTTCAGCGTGTCACGATAAAACTCTTTTGCACGACCCGGATCACGAGTTGTGACGAACGCTATAAGCTGTTGCTCGCGGAGTTGAAACTGTTCGGGCATAGGGCTATCATGATCCTTCAGCGCAAATGTCGCAAGACTTAAAGAAGTCAGCTGTCGCTAGTATGTGATTTGTCCGGTTCAAATAATACGTGAAATGTCCGCAACGACGCGCGGCAAGTAAAGCTGGGTGGTGGACGAAACCCAGCAGTACTCAGCCGCGGAGATGGAGCGGATGATGAAGATACAAGAAGTGCTGCTGAGGGCGATGGCCAAGAAGATCACTTGGTGGCAGGCGGCCGAGATCATTGGGGTGACAGACCGAACAATGCGGCGATGGCGGGAGCGAATCGAAGAGCAGGGGTACTCCGGATTGTCAGACGGACGCAAAGGAAAGCCGAGTCCGAGACGGGTGCCGCTGGCGACCGCCGAGCGGGTGCTAGGGCTGTATCAGGAGGTGTACTACGACCTGAACATGCAGCACTTCCACGAGAAACTACGCGAGGAGCATGGCATCGAGCTCAGCTATGCGTGGGTACAAAAAGCGTTGCAAGGGGCGGGGCTGGTGAAGAAGCGGCACAAACGCGGCACGCACCGGCGCAGACGGCCACGGCGGCCATTGCCTGGCATGTTGCTGCACATTGACGGGAGCAAACATCGCTGGCTGAATGACGGCCGCTGGTATGACCTGATTGTAATTTTGGACGATGCCAACAGCGAAATTTATTATGCGCAATTGGTGGAAGAGGAATCCACGCGGACGGTGATGACCGCTTTGCGCCAGGTAATCGAGAAACAAGGATTGTTCTGTGCTCTGTACAGCGACCGTGGCAGTCATTTTTTCGTGACGCCGAAAGCCGGTGAAAAGGTGGACAAACAGCGCTTGACGCAAGTAGGCCGGGCGATGAAAGAGTTGGGAGTGGAAATGATCGCGGCCTACTCGCCGCAAGCGCGGGGACGCTCGGAACGAAATTTCGGAACCTGGCAAGGGCGTTTGCCGCAGGAACTCCGGCTGGCAAAGATCAGCGCGGTAGAGGATGCGAACCGATTCTTGCGGGACCGTTATATCGCCGAGTTCAATGCGAAGTTTACGGTTGTGGCGCAGGAGAAAGGAACGGCCTTTTGCCGTTGCAGCCGGACTGATTTGGAGTGGGTATTCACGACCCAGACCGAACGCGTAGTGGCGAAAGATAACACCGTCGCCATCGCCGCGCGGTCCTGGCAGCTGGACAAGACCCGATTCCGGCACACGTTGGCTGGCAGCACCGTAACCATTCACGAGCACCTGGATGGTTCCGTGTCAGTGCGCTACGGACCACACGTGGTGGGCCGCTTCAATCGCGATGGCAGCACGCGAAAAACGGCAAATACCAAGCGCGGTGGAAAAGGCGGGAGCCTGGAAGCCGGCGAAAACCCAAAGCAGGTTTCCTCCGTCTCCCACACTCCCTTGGAAATCTCGCAAATGACGCGAGATTCCCACTTTCCCACCGCGCCGGCTGCTGTTGCTGGCGGTAAACGGAAAACAAGGGCGGCTCGCGCCGCCTAAACCTAAAACCGGACAGATCACGTATTAATAAAACCGGACATCTTGACTTATTACCGACAGACTTAAAGAAGTCAGCTTCGCTTGGGGATACCGTCAGGCAGCCGCATTCGTACGAATGTTCCGTGAGGTTCTAGGTGCAACTTCAAAAGCATGGATTCAGGCTCCGCAACGTGAACTGATCAAAAAAAGCCGCCCCAGTCTTATAAATCAGGCCGGAGCGGCTGAGGGAAGATCATGAAATCATCGGCCGCGGTGACCACCGGAAGAATGCCCGCCTCCACCACCGCCGTGAGATGAGCCGCCCCCACCTCCGCCTCGCGATCCACCTCCCCCATGCCATGAGTTAGAAGGTGCGCTGTAGTGCGGCGCGCTGTAATGAGGCGTGCTGTAGTGCGGCATAGCCGGGGCTCTATAGCTTGGTGAGGGGGTACTATATCGCGGCATCTGCGGTTCGCTATATCGCGGCGTCGATGGTGTCGCGTAACGCGGAGTGGCCGGCGCGCTGAATCTACCCCGGCTGCCGTAATTGACAGGCGGCGCTGACCTTTGCGGCGGTTGTCCAAAGCGATGCCACCCGCTCTCTTCTGATCCTGACGTGAAGCCCTGGCGAAGAGTGCTCGGGTTTCTAGGATCTCCGAACCGTTGCCACCCGCCATTCGGTTGCCGCCCCTGCGTCTGAGCAGCAGGACTTCCCTGCCCCGCAACTCGGCCTTGCATATTCGGTGCGATGCCATGCTGCGGTGCCGCAAATTGCGAACCCGGTCCACGGCTATACGGGCTCCGCCCCGAGCTGCCAAACCGAGATTGCGGCGTTTGGAAGAACCGGCGGTTTGCTCTCGCTGTCAATCGAGTATTGGCGACTGCCGGTCTGTTTGAGAAACGAAAGGCGTTGTTGGTCGGTGCTACCGGGACCTGTCCCCGGAAGAATGTCGCGTTCGTTATTTGCGCGCGAGTCGCTGCGTGAAACCGTTGCCCCGGTCCGCCAAAGCCGCTATAAGCAGCCGCCATTGAGCCGCCGCGGAAGTTCGCATTGCGGTACATGCGGCCGATATCCGCGTTTCTCCAGAAATGGTCCCCATCGTAGCGATTGAAGCCAAATCGCCCGCCGCCATAGAATCCATGCCCCCACCAGGGATGGCAAATTTCGAACGGCGCTAACGCCACCCAGCCAATGCCTGCCCAGCCAAGTCCCGCGCCGCCCCAACCGAAAAAGCCCACCAGCGCGGGACTCCAGGCATATCTCGCTCGCAGAGCCCCAGGCCACCAGCACCAACCGTACCCTGTGTTCCAGAACCAGCGCCCATAATGGTACGGCGCCCAGCCCCACGGAGCGTTGTCCACCCAGGTCCAGCCGTAGTAGTTCTCCCACGTCCACTGTCCGTAACTGTAGGGAGACCAATCCGGCTGCGGTGCTTGCGGCGCCCATACCTGTCCGTATTGCGAAGGCACCCAGTTGCCGTACGCGTCCAAGTCGTCTGCGCCCGAAATATCGGGGCTGACGTGCTGGTAGCTCTGCGAAGCCAGCAGGTCTCTATCGCGGTTCGCGGACCAGTCATCCAGTTGATCGCGCGGAATCTCGTAGGTGGTTTGAAACTCCGGGTCGGACGGATCTCCTCTCACCAGCGTCGTCCGCCCTGTGTCCAGCCTTTCTGATCCGCGTGGGCCATCGATCTCTGCCTGTCCGGATCGCACCGTGATCTGTGTCGTTCCGTCGTCCAGAACGGAAATTCGATACTCACCTTCCGTAAGCGGCCGCACTGCAATGCTTGGCGTATCTATCTCGACTTGCGATTTGGCATCGCGCAGCACGCGGTAGATAACGGTCCCCGCTCCCAACTGCACTTGGTAGCGGTGATATTGCAGGTCTGCCAGCCCCACATCGGTGTTCGGACCTAGCCGGATCAGATTGCCGTAATCTAACTCGATCTCCGCGCGTGATCCAGGCGAGGTCTGCAAGTGATCGCGAGCCATCAGCGGCGCATTGACGGCTGCCGCTTCCAGTTGGCCATTATCACCGCGCTTTACGTTCACATCGCCCTGTACTACGCTGATGCGCGCCACCCCGTGCTGCTCGTCTGCCGCTGTATCCGGTGCGTCCGCCGGCTGCTGGACTTCCGAATAGCCTTGCGGCGGATACTGGCTTTGCGGAGGTGCTTGCTGCTGATACTGCGCCGGCGGATACGCGGAAGGAGCGCGCGCGAATTGCGCCTTCCCCGGTTCTACGCAAAATACCATCACGGCAGCCGCCAGGAGCACGAATAGGAAGCTGCGACTCATAATCCTACGACTCTGTTTACACGTCAGCGGCCAAACGGTAAACCTATGTAAGACCGGACCTTGCCGACGGTATGGTGTACCTCCTGCGCTGGCCGAAATCCACCAGCATGAGCGCAATGCACCGCTTCATTCTCCCACCGCGTTCCGGACAGAGCTCCATAACTGAAGCACCTCCCAGGGCGACTTCATCTAACGGACATGCACGCAAGTCCTGCATTTGATGATCGGGAAGCTGTTACACAGAACATACCGAAGATACTCGCCGCATTCCTTGGCGGTTTGCTTGCTGCTCTGGGAGGAGCCGTGATCTACTCGAATTTCCAAGAGAGTAGGAATCCCATTCAGGCAGTTAAACTGGTTCGATCGGAACAGCCCGCGCCGCTGGCCGTCCAGAAGCAAGCAGCGCCTTCAAGAGCTACCGCTTCGCCTGAACCTTCTGCACGCAAGGCAGCAACTCCGGTGCAATCTGCCGACAAGATCGTACCGGCCGTTCCATCTTCAATCGTTCAGCACCGTGCGGTTCCGGCTCCCGCTTCCAACGCAAGCCCCGGTCTCGGTTCGCAAGAAAAAACGAGCTATGCTCCGCCACCGCAGTTCACGCCAGTGCAGCAGACCACGCCTCAGCCTCAGTCTGCGCCTGTGCTCGATGCGAAGTATGCGCCCAGTCCAGAGCAGCAGGTTGCCACTGCCATGCAAGCGCAGAGCCCACCAGCAGTGCCGCTTAAGACGTATCCCGAACCAGCTTTGTCTCACCCGGCATCCACGGCTATTACGGTTCAGCCGGGTACCACCTTGGCGGTCCATCTGTCAGAAACTCTGTCCAGTGATCGCAACCGGCCCGGCGATACGTTCCGAGCCAGTTTGGCTTCGCCGCTCGTTGTCAATGGCTACGTGATCGCCGACGCGGGCGCCACCGTTCTCGGTCGGGTCGTTATTTCACATAGGGCGCCGCTGATAGGCGGCAGGTCCGATCTCAGCTTGACGGTGACAGACATCAGCACGGCGGATGGCCGCCTGACTCACGTTGAGACCGGCACCTGCGATGTAAGGGGAGCCCGCAGTAATCTTACAAACACCGCCAAGATGGCCACCGGAGCAGCTGTCGGGGCAGTGGTCGGAGCCGTAACCGGCGCGGCGAAAGGTGCTGGAATTGCAAGTTCCGCGCTCGAAGAGGGTCACGAGGGTACCAGCTTTATGGCGGGAACGAGAATAGCAGCTTTTCCAGCGGGATCTCAAATACCCGTTATTCTCGCCAGGCCATTTACCGCAACCGGAACACTGCCGCGGCGATAAGGGCCGCGCGCTTTCACATTGAAAACGTTCCTTTTGACTATCTACAAGCGATCGGTGTAATGTAGATAGTCGAGAGGAGTTCCCGCTTTGGGTAAACCCACTGACCTTGTCCAGGGCACGCTCGACCTGCTTATTCTGAAAACGATTTCTCTTGAACCGATGAATGGCTGGGCCATTGCGAAGCGCATCGTCCAGGTTTCGAACAATGTGTTGCAGGTTCAGCAGGGCTCTTTGTATCCTGCCTTGCACCGCCTCGAAAACCAGGGTTGGATCAAGGCTGAATGGAAGGACTCCGAAAATAACCGCCGCGCAAAGTTCTATTCACTTACTGCCGCCGGGCGGAAGCAGCTCAAGTCCGAGCTCGATAACTGGCAGCGGCTGTCAAGCGCAATCGGGTTGGTCATCGATACGGTGTAGGAAAAACCATGCGCTGGACCGCGAGATTTAGAGGCCTTCTTCGATTTCTCTTTCGACGCCGCCAGGCCGAGGCTGATCTGGAAAGTGAGTTTCGGTACCACATGCAGCAGGAGATCGAAAGCAACATCCGTGCCGGCATGTCCCCCGAAGAGGCGACGTTTGCAGCGCAGCGCCTGACCGGATCGACTGCTCTGTATAAAGAAGAATGCCGGGACGCGCGTGCCACTGCGCCCCTTGAGAGCTGCACCCGCGATCTGCGCTATGCGACCCGCACACTTCGCCACACTCCACTTTTTACGACCGTTGCAATCACCACTCTAGCGCTCGGTATCGGCGCGAACACAACTGTGTTCACGTTCATCGAGAATATCCTTCTGCGCTCGTTGCCCGTTCGCGATCCGCAGCAGCTTGTGTCGCTGAACTGGGGTGGCATGGTCAACATCTCATACCCGAATTACATCGATTTCCGCGATCGGAATCAGGCGTTTTCGAGCCTCATTGCTTACCGCTACAATCCTGTGAACATCAGTGTCCATGCCCGCGAGAACTTTCGCGTGTGGGGCTATGAAGCAACCGGAAACTACTTTGAAACGCTCGGCATTAAACCGCTGCTCGGCCGCTTTTTCGGGTCCGCAGATGACGACAAGCCCGGCGCACATCCCGTTCTAGTAATCAGTTATCGTTCTTGGCAGAGCCGCTTTGCCGCCGATCCGAACGTCATTGGCAGAACCGTCAGGGTCAATAGCTTTCCGTTCACAATCATCGGTGTTGCGCCGCAATATTTCGACGGAACGGAGTTTATTACGAGCGCCGATTACTGGACGCCCATGAGCATGGAGCTCCAGATTGAGCCTGGCAATGACTGGCTCCATTCGCGCGGTTCCCAAGAGGTCTGGGTCATGGGTCGTCTGAAGGCCGGCATCTCTCGCGCACAGGCCGAAGCGAATCTGGACCAGATAGCTCAGCAGCTCGCCGGAATCTATCCAAAGGACATTAACCGCAAGGACAAGTTTCATTTGACGCGTCCGGGTCTGATCGGTCAGGCTCTTCGCGGCCCGGTAACTGGCTTCGGTATTGTGCTCATGAGCGTTGCCGCCCTGGTTCTTCTGCTTGCGTGCGTCAACCTCGCGGCCATGTTGTCGGCGCGCGCCTCCGATCGGCGTCATGAAATCGGCATTCGTCTGGCCATCGGAGCCAGCCGGATGCAACTGCTGCGGCAGCTCATGATCGAGAGCCTGCTGCTCGCCCTGACTGGCGGCTTGTTTGCATACGCTCTGGCTTTCGGCGCGTGCCGGCTCTTCAGCTCGTGGCATCCGGATTTTGATCTTCCCATCAGAACCGCCCTTCATCCCAACACTGCTGTCCTGTGCTTTACGATTGCTGTCGCGTTTTGCACGACGATTTTCTTCGGCTTCATTCCCGCTCTGCAGGCGGTTCGGACAGATCTTAACGCGACCCTTAAGAACGAGCCCGCCTCGAATCGCTTCCGCCGCTGGAGTCTTCGCGATGTTCTCGTTGCCGGCCAGATCGCAGTGTCGGTGGTCCTGGTCATCTCTTCCGTGCTTGTCGTTCGGAGCCTGCAGCACGCACTCACACTGAACCTGGGCTTCGACCCAAACCATGCGGTCTCGGTTTCGTTTGACCTCGGGCTCCAAGGTTACAAGAAGGACCGGGCTCGCCGGTTCGACGCGGAGTTGCTTCAGAAAGCGGCGAGCATTCCTGGAGTCGAATCAGCCGGCATCATCAACAATATGCCCCTCCGGACTGGCGAAAACAACGATGTCATCTCGCGCGCGGATCGCCCTCTTCCACCACCTTCGGAACAGCGAGCCGCGGTCATTTACAAGATCTCTCCTGGCTATCTTCGAACCGCGCGTACCCGGCTCCTCGTCGGGCGCGACTTTGATCAGCATGACAGGCAGGGTGCGCCGCTTGTCGTTATCGTGAACGACGCTCTGATACGGGTGCTGTTCGGTAAGCAAGAGGCACTGGGCCAGCACTTCCGTTTAGGAAATCGCATCGTGCAGATCGTGGGAGTTGTCGAAACCGGCAAATATGAGTATCTCGGCGAAGATCCCCATCCCGCTGTATTTCTGCCCCTCGCGCAGAGTGGAACTGGCTGGACGACCCTGATAGCCCGCACTGCCCTTCCGGCACAGGCAGCAACGGAATTGTTACGCAAAACTGTACTCGATCTTGATCCGCAATTAACCCTTTTCAATGTTGGCAGTCTCAAGGATCAATTGGCTCTACCGCTGTTCCCTGCCCGAATCGCTGCAATCGTGCTGGGCATCTTCGGCGTGCTGGCGATGGTGCTCGCTGCCACCGGTCTATTCGCTTTGATGGCTTACGCGGTTTCACGGCGCAGGCGCGAGATCGGTATTCGCATGGCCTTGGGCGCGCAGCGTATCCAAGTGCTCTCTTCCATTTTCCGGCGCACTGTTGCTCTTTGCGCACTTGGGATCTCCGTCGGCACAATCGTCACGCTTGCTGCCGCTCGGCTGCTATCAGCCGTCCTCTACGGCGTCAGCCCGCATGATCCCGCAACGTATGCAACCGCAATTCTTCTGCTCATTGCAGTCGCTCTTCTCGCTTGCTGGAATCCCGCCGCTCGCGCCATCCGCATCGACCCCGCACGAACCCTCCGCGAACAGTAGGAAACCAAGTACCTCAATCGTTCTCTACTGTTTGATGGGAGGCGGCGCTCGAATTGTACCCACAATCTCATTGCTGCTCTGGGCTTCGGCTGCGCTATTCGCGCAAAAGGGAAACTATCCCGGTCTGCAGCTCAATACCGGCAAGCAGATCTACCAGGCGGCCTGTGTGGCATGCCATGGCCCGGATGGAAAAGGCACGCCCGAATCCACAGCGGGTTTCAAAAAGCCGGACTCGTTCCCCGATTTCACGCGATGCGATCAGACTACAGCCGAGATGGATGTGGATTGGAAGGCTGTCATTGTTCATGGCGGACCGTTTCGAGGCTTTTCTCAAATCATGCCCTCGTTCGGCGAAGCACTCAGGAACGACCAGATAGACAAAGTCATTGCGTACCTGCGAAAATTCTGCACGAATCCGCACTGGCCGCGCGCCGAATTGAATCTTCCTCGCGCGCTGGTTACCGAAAAGGCTTATCCGGAGGACGAGGTCGCCATCACCACATCCTTCAATGCTCAGGGGGCACCCGGCGTAACCACCGATACGGTGTACGAGCAGCGCTTCGGAGTGAAGAACGAGATCGAGGTAACCGCCCCATTCACGTTTCAGAATGAGAATCACACCTGGTACGGCGGCATCGGGGACTCGGCCATCGGACTGAAGCGCGAAATATTCTCGAGTTTGCGGACCGGATCCATCTTCAGCTTGGATGGTGAGGTGGGATTTCCGACCGGCAACAAAACCAGAAACCTTGGGACCGGCGTTACAACTTTCGAGACGTTCGCGGCGTATGGACAGCTTCTGCCCGCGAATCTATTTCTTCAGTTTCAAGGCGGAGCCGATCTGCCAACCCATACCGATGTCACGCCGAAGTCTCTCTTCTGGAACACTGTGGTGGGTCAAAACTTTGCGCAAAATGGAGGCCTCGGCCGCCTATGGTCGCCGATGCTAGAGATTCTCGCAAACCGGGAACTCGCGACCGGAGCGAAGACGGATTGGGACGTGTTGCCGCAGTTCGAGGTGACCATCAGTAAACGCCAGCACATCCGGGCCGATATCGGCGTGCGAATCCCGGCAACCAACACCGCCGGGCGTCAAATGCAGGTTTTGTTTTACGTGCTTTGGGACTGGCAGGATGGCAAGCTGACGGAGGGCTGGTAGTGAAAAGCGCCGCTTTGCTCACAGTGGCGATCGTGCTCTGGTCGCCCAAGCTGGGGCATGGCGCCGGGAATCACGACCTCGAACCGAAATTCCAAACATCGGATCGCTGTATCGCCTGTCACAACGGGCTCACCACGCCCTCCGGCCAGGATGTGTCCATCGGTTTCGACTGGCGCGCCAGCATTATGGCGAACGCCTCGCGCGATCCATATTGGCAGGCCAGCGTGCGCCGCGAAACAATGGATCATCGCGGAAGCGAAGGCCGCTATCGAGGACGAGTGCGCCCCCTGCCATATGCCGATTCCACGTTACGAGGCAAAGCTGCGCGGCCAGCTCGGCCAGATATTTTCTCATCTTCCGTTCAATGCAAAGAAAGAAGAGGGGAGGCAAGCCGAAGATGGAGTCGACTGCTCGGTTTGCCACCAGATCGGAAAAGAGAAGCTCGGAACGCGCGAGAGTTTTAATGGCGGATTCGTAATCGATGCGCCGGATTTCAAAAAACAACATCCGGAGTATGGCCCCTTCGATATCGTTACGGGAAACCAGCACATCATGCAAACGTCTACCGGCGGTTTCCGGCCAACAGACGATTTGCATATCCGCGATGCCAAGCTGTGCGCTACTTGCCATACGTTGATTACTACGGCGCGGGGAGCGGGCGGGAAAAAGATTGGTGAACTGAACGAGCAGATGCCCTACCCCGAATGGCTGCACAGCGATTACCGCGACAAGCAAACTTGCCAGGACTGCCACATGCCAAAGGTGAACGAACAGACGCCTATCGCGAAAGTCTTGGGCGTGCCGCGCGAGGGGTTGCATCAGCACGTCTTCGTCGCCGCGGATTTCTTCATGCAAAGAATGTTGAACCGCTACCGCGGCGAACTCAGCGTGCAGGCACTTCCGCAAGAGCTGACCTCGGCGGCGGACGGAACCGTCGCCTTTCTGCAGGCCAAGGCGGCTAAAATCAGTATCGACCGCCTCGATCTCGGTTCAGGACGCCTTCTGGCGGAGGTGTTTGTTCAGAACCGGGGCGGCCACAAACTGCCCACCGCATTCCCTTCTCGGCGCGCATGGCTCCATCTGGTCGTACGCGATCGCAATCACCGGATCATTTTCGAATCAGGCGAATTGAATCCGGATGGCTCGATTCAAGGCAATGATAATGATGCCGATCCTACGCGCTTCGAACCACATTATCGGGAAATCGACCGCCCGGATCAGGTGCAGATTTACGAATCGATACTCGGCGATCAGCATGGCCGCGTTACTACTGGCCTGTTATCGGCCGATCGGATATCTGAAAGACAACCGGCTGCTGCCCTACGGCTTCGATAAACAGACTGCCGATAAAGAAATCGCCGTTTACGGCAAAGCCGCTGATGATCCAAACTTTACCGGCGCCGGAGATCGCGTCCTGTATTCCGTTGCGCTGGGCGATGCGCAAGCTCCATTTCAAGTTGAGGCGGAGCTTTGGTATCAGCCCATCGGCTACCGCTGGGCAAACAATCTGAAGCCATACGACTCCGCGCCCGAACCTCGCCGCTTCAACGCCTATTTCGATTCTATGGATTCCACCACGGCTGTGATGCTGGCCCATGCGGAGCTAACGAAATGACCTGCACGTCCCCTAGACAGGAAGCGTAAATTTGAACACCGACCCGTGTTGGCCGTCGCTCTCCACCCAAATCTCGCCGCCATGCCCCCGCACAATTTTGCGGCACATCGTCAACCCTAGCCCGTTGCCTCCAATGCCCTTCCCGTGCAGCCGCTTAAATGCCTGAAACACCTGCTCGTGAAAGCGCGGCTCGATGCCTAGACCGTTATCTTCCACCGAAACCGTGCAGACCTCCGGGCGCTCTTCCGCGCGAATCTGAATCACCGGCGGCATGCTGCTCCGGTATCGGATCGCGTTATCTATCAGGTGCTCGAAGACGTTCGCTATCTGGCCTTCATCGGCAAACACCTCCGGTAGCGTTCCCGATGTCACCTGCGCGCCGGATTCCCGGATCCGCTCCGACAATGTCAGCAAAGCGCGTTGCAAAGCTGTGCCCAGCTTGAGCATTTCCTGGTTCGGCTCGGTACGAATTCTTGAATACGTGAGCAGATCGCGCACCAGGTTACTCATCTGTGTTGCGCCATTCACGACAAAGGCCGCGAACTCCGCCGCTTGCCCGTCGCCAGGATGCTCGCGCTGAAGCAATTGCGCGTATGCTGAGACGGTACGCAGCGGCTCTTGCAAATCATGGCTGGCTGCGTAGATGAACTGCCGGAGTTCTTCGGTGGCCAGCGCGGCTGCCTGGCGGCTCTGTTTTTCGCTCTCTCATCGCCTGCTGTGCTTCCATGCGGCAATTCTCCAGACGCTCTTCCAGCCGCTGGATCTCCGCCCGCGCTTCGGCCAGTTCGTCTTGGGATGAGTTCGGCGTTTCGTCCATTTCCGCTTCTGCTGCCGGGCAGCTTCGAATCAGGCCGTTTCCAGCAATCCAAGCCGTTCTAACAATGCGTCCGAATCCGGATTGCGTCCCATGAAGTCCCGGTACAGTTGTGCCGGATCTTCGCTGTCTCCGCGTTCGAGAATTCCGCGCCGGTAGGCTTCCCCGGTCTCAGAGTTAAAAATTCCTTCTTGCTTGAAACGCGTAAAGGCATCGGCATCCAGCACCTCTGCCCATTTGTATGAGTAATACCCAGCTCCATACGCCACAGGGCTCGCAAACAGGTGAGTGAAACTCGCAATCATGCCGTAATCCGGCGGGAGGGGTGCTGGTGAAAAATCCGCCAGCAGCTCTCTTGCATACGCCATCACATCGCCGCCCTTTTCCGGGTCGTATTCGCGATGGAGTTTCAAATCGACCAGAGAGAAACCGAGCTGCCGCATCTGTGCATTGGCGGAGCGGAATGTCCGTGCCTGTCTCATTTTCTCGAACAGATCCTCCGGTATGGCTTCGCCTGTCTGGTAATGCCGGGCGAACAGATGCAGAGCTTCGCGCTCCATGCACCAGTTTTCCATGATCTGCGACGGCAGTTCCACCCAATCCCAGGGCACATTAGTACCCGCCAGAGTTCGCACCGGCACGCGGCTCAGCGTGTGATGCAGCAGATGTCCAAATTCATGGAATATGGTCTCCACTTCGCGATGTGTCAGCAAAGACGGCTTACCGGCCACTGGCGGAGTCAAGTTGCCGCAGATCAAACCGAGATGCGGCTGCCCCTGGTCCGGACTGCCCACTATCAACGAATCCATCCAGGCGCCGCCGCGCTTGTTCTCGCGCGGAAACCAGTCAGTGTAAAACCCGCCCAGAAGCTCACCCGATTCGCCGTCCTCCACGCGGTAATACTTCACCGCCTGGTCCCACCCGGGCACTCCCGGCTCCTCAATCACTTTGATTCCCAGGATGCGGCTGAATATATCGAGCATCCCCGCCACAACGCGATCCAGCTCAAAATAGGGCCGCAACTCCTCTTCATCGAATTCGTAGAGTGCCTGCCGCTGCTTCTCCGCCAGATATCCGACGTCCCAGGGACGAATGCTTTCGTACCCCAGCGTTTCGCCGAACTCCGCCAGGCTCCGGTTCTCCTTCTCAAAGAAAGGCGCGGTTTTCTCCCACAGATTGCTTACAAACTCCTCCGCCTCGGCGCCATGTATGAGCCATGCGGTCTTCCAGGACAAGATCGGCAAAATCGCGATATCCAAGCAGACGAGCCTTCTCCTGCCGCAATCGTAAAATCTCCGCGATGAGGCCCCGGTTATCAAATGAGCCCGTAGTCGCCCGGGCGTTGAAGGCCTCCCAAAGCTGCTGCCGGATCACGCGGTCATCCAGATATGTCATCGCCGCGGTGTAGCTCGGGGCTTGCAGCGTGAATCGCCACCCATCCTTGTCCTTTGATTTCGCGCTCTCTCGCGCCGCCATCCGCGCGGATTCAGGCAGTCCCGAAAGCTTTGCTTCATCGGTGATGATGAGCTCATACGCGTTGGTCGCATCCAGAACATTTTCGGCAAACTTCGTGGTCGCTTTCGTCAGCGCGACGTCCAGCCCTTCCAGCTTGCTTTTCCCTTCGGAGTCCAGGTCCGCGCCGGCTCGCCGAAAACCACTCACTGTCTTCTGAAGAAATCGCCTGTGTACTGGAGCGAGCTTTTCCTTTTCCGAACTCTCATCCACTGCTTTCACTGCGGCCCACAGTTCCGAATTCAGCGGAATGGAAGTGTAAAACATGCTCACTGGCTCCTGCACTGCGTTGTGGGCGGCGCGCAATTCCGGGGTCGTCGCTACTGATTCCAGATGGCGAACGATTGCCATAGCTACATCAAGTGGCTCCGTCATCTTGTCTAACGTAAGCAGGACATCGCCGTATGTCCTGGGCACTCCCGGCCGGCCTAGATCGAGTAGGCGGAAATTCATCTGCTTCAGCAGCAGATTTATTGCGGGCTCCACGTGTTCGGCTTTGATCGCATCGAACTGAATCGGAAACCGTTCCGTGAGCAGCGGATTATCTTTCATTGTTTCGGTCATAGCTTCTTTCGGGTATAGAGTTCACCAGACGCGGCAACCTTGGCCCGGCGCGATGTACATCTTGTCACCCGTTTTACAGCCGAACGCCTGGTCAAATTCCGGTACATTTCGAACTACCCCATTCACCCGGAATTCGTCCAGCGAGTGAGGGTCTGTCTGCGCCAGCAATCTGGCAAACTCCGGCCGGATATTCGCGCACCAGACTTGCGCAAACCCCAGATAGAACTGCTGGGGCTGGGTGTATCCGTCTACCTTGCTGGATGCCGCCTCCTGCTTCTTTGCCAGAGCATCCATCAGCGCCATATACGCCAGGCGTATGCCGCCGTTATCGGCAGTGTTCTCGCCTAGCGTCAGCTTGCCATTCTCGTGAACGCCGGGCGCGGCTTCAAAGCTCCCGTATTCCTTTACGAAACACTCCGCAAGCTGGTTGAAATGCTCCTCATCGCTCTTTTGCCACCAGTCCTTCAAATTGCCGTCCGCGTCGAATTGGCGTCCTTGATCGTCAAAACCATGCGTCAGCTCGTGCCCGATCACCACGCCAATGGCTCCGTAATTTACCGCATCGTCCGCGGTGTTCGAATAGAACGGAGGCTGCAAAATTCCCGCGGGGAAATTAATGTTATTTTCGGTCGGTTCGTAATAGGCATTCACTGTCGGCGGCGTCATCTCCCACTCGGCCCTGTCCACCGGCTTTCCTATCTTGTCCCGCTCCCGTTTGCTCTCGAATTCATTCGATCTGTACCAGTTTCCGAAAAAGTCGTTGTCGACGATGTTGATGGATGAGTAATCGCGCCATTTGTCCGGATACCCTATTTTGTTCGCAACGGCGTGCAGCTTAATCATCGCCTGCTTCTTTGTCTCAGGGCTCATCCAGCTCACCGACTCCAGATCCGTCGCCATCTCATGCTCAATGTCATGCACCATTTTGAGCGTTCGCTGCTTGCCCTGTTCGCCAAACGTTTTCTCAACGTATTTCTTTCCTAGTGCTTCCCCTAATTCGTCGTCGGTCGCCGACACGCACCGTTTCCAGCGCGGCTTCAGCTCGGTTACGCCCGTCAAAACCTTACCGTAAAAATCGAAGTTCTCATCCACAAACGCTTTAGGCAGAACCCGCGCGCTCGCGCTCACGTAATGCCACGTGATGTAATCCTGCAGGTCGCCCATGCTTCTGGTGGAAACCAGGCTGTTGAATGCCTTTACGAACTCCGGAACACTCACGTTTAGATTGGAAAATTCGGGCGAATTCAAACGCGCGAAGAACTGGGCGAAATTGAAACGCGGGCTCAGCGCGTCAAGCTCCGTCTTCGACATCTCATGAACCAGCTTCTGTGGATCACGGCGCGTAGTCACGTCGAGCGATGCCTTTGCCAGGTCCGTCTCAATCGACATTACGGTTGCCGCCTTCTTTTGTGCCTCGGCCGCCGGAACCCCGATCAGCTCGAATATTTTGCCGATATGCTGAACGTATTTTTTCCGGATCTCTTCCGACTTCGGGTCCGTGCGCAGATAGAAATCCCGTTCCGGCAGTCCAAGCCCGCCCTGATCGACGTTGGCAATAACCATCCGCGCATTTTTGGGATCAGGTGAGGAATAGAAATTGAAAAAGACGCCCACCTGGCGTTCATGCAGCCGCGCCACTTCATCCAGCAGTTCGCTTTGATTCTCGATGCCCAAAATTCTTTTGAGCTCGGATTCCAGCGGCGTGGTTCCGCGCTGCTCAATCACGGGTTCATTCATACACGATTGGTAAAACCCGCCGATTTTCTGGTCGATTGATGAGCGGTCCTGGTGCTTCGCTGAATCTTCCAGAATGTCCCGCAGGATCTCCTGGTTCCGCTGAAACAGCTCGTTGAAGCGCCCCCAACTGCTCTCGTCGGGGGGGATCGGGTTCTTTTTAATCCATGTGCCGCAGGCGTACTGGTAGAAGTTGTTGCACGGGTCCGCCGACTTGTCAATCGCGCTTAAATCGAGCCCGGATTTCGATTCGTGCTTTTCGGAATCTGGTGTTTGGCTCGTTTGCGCCAGAGCGATGCCAGCCAGCAGCACCGGGCACAATACTATCGCTGGAGACCTCACGTATGCCATGCATTCTCAGTGTAATCAGCCGGGTTACCAGACCCGGCAGCCATTGGCTGCAACCATCGGTTGTCCGGCGCTACAGCCGAAGGCCTTCGCGAACTCCGGTGCGTTCTGCACCACTCCAATTACCCGAAACTCGCCCGGCGAATGAGGGTTCGTTCGCACACTATTCCGAAGCGCCTCCGGGCGCTGATTTTGGCACCAGATCTGTGCGTATCCCAAGAAAAAGCGTTGCTCCGGTGTGTATCCATCGAGCTTGCTTTTATCCACGCTGCCGTTTTCCAGTCCGCCAAGCAGAGCCATAAACGCCAGGTGGATTCCGGCGTTATCGGCGCCGTTTTCGCCCAGCGTGAGCCGCCCATTCAGGTTCACCCCTTCCACCGGGCTGAATTTCGAATACTCATTGGCCAGGCAATCCGCCCGCTTCTTGAACTCTTCGTTATCCTGCTTCGTCCACCAGTCGCGCAGATTTCCGTCGGCATCGAACTGCCTGCCTTGATCATCAAAACCGTGCGTCAACTCGTGCCCGATCACGGCGCCAATCCCGCCGAAGTTCACCGCCATATCGGCGGACGCCGTATAGAAGGGCGGCTGTAGGATGCCTGCCGGAAAGTTGATGTTGTTTTCCCGCGGACTGTAATAAGCATTCACAGTAGGCGGAGTCATATTGAACTCGGACCGATCCACTGGGTTGCCGATTTTGTTTAAATTGCGCCGGATCTCAAATTCACGCGCATTCCGCACGTCCGCAATAAAGTTCCGGGCACTGACGTTTACACTCGAATAATCTCTCCACTTGTCCGGATATCCGATTTTGTTTGTTACCCCCTTCAGCTTCGCGAGCGCCTGTGCCTTGGTTGCGCTGCTCATCCAGGTCAGCGACTTGATGTCAGCCTCCATCTCGCGTTCGATAATGCTGACCAGTTGTTGCGTTTTCTCTTTGGACTGTCCCGCAAAAGCTTTCGCGACGTACTTTTGTCCGAGGGCTTCACCCAAACTGCGGTCCGTGTTTGCGACGCACCTCTTCCAGCGCGGCTGCAGCACCTTCGCGCCGGTCAAATAATGGGTGTAGAAATCGAAGTTGGCGTCCACAAACGGCTTGCTCAAGTCAGGAGCATAGGCGGAAACGTAATGCCACAGCATGTAAGTTTTCAGATCATCCAGGCTGGTGGAGGCAAGCGTTGCATTCAAGCCCTTGAAAAAATCGGGCACCGCCACATTTAGCTTCTCGAATGCCGGCGCGCGGCGATCCTGCAGATATTGCGCGAAGTTAAAATCTGGAGTCAGCGCCTGAAACTCAGGCAATGACATTTCGTGATGGGTCAGGCGCGGATTTCTTCGATCCACTCTGTCCAGAGAGGCTTTTGCGAGAGCAGTCTCAAGCGTCATGATGGTTTTCGCCTTCTGATCTGCTTCTGCGTGCGAATCGCCAATCAACTGGAGCATCCGCGAGACGTGTGTAACGTACTTCTGCCTTGTCTCTTCATCTTTTGGTTGCAGATAATAGCTTTTGTCCGGCAAGCCCAGACCTCCCTGGTCCGCGTCGGCAATGGTCATCTTCGAATTGTCCGGATCGGGCCTCGATCCAAGCCGGAAGAAGACGTCCACTCCCTGGTCGTGCAGGCGCGCGACTTCGCCAGCGAGTCCTTTCTTGCTGTTCAGGCCACGAATCTGCTCGACACCGGACATGATCGGCTCATCCCCTGCCTTGTTAATCGCATCCTCGTTCATGCACGCGCCGTAAAACGCACCAATCTTTTGATCGACGGAGGAACGGTCCTGATGGCTGGCCGAGTCTTCCAGAATCGAGCGCAAGATCTCCTGATTGCGCTCCTGGAGTTCGGGGAAAGTGCCCCAGACGGAGTACTGCGGCGGGATGGGGTTGGCCTTCATCCAGTTTCCACAGGCGTACTGGTAGAAGTTGTTGCACGGGTCCGCCGACTTGTCAATCGCGCTTAAATCGAGCCCGGATTTCGACTCGTGCTTTTCGGAATCCGGTGTTTGGCTCGTTTGTCCGGCTGCCGCGCCAGCCAGCAAAAGACAGCAGACCGCCGCGGCCGAAAATGTCGAGTATTCCATTCATTCTCAGTGTAATCAGCCCGGTTGCCGGACCAAGAAGAAGGCGCACCGGCTGACAACCGGCGCGCCTTCTCGAAATAGAATCCACTGAAAGCCTTAACTTGCCAGCGCCAATCTCACCTTGATATTCGGAATCACAATCGAGAGTACTTCCTCCACGCGATCCACGAAGTGGAACTGCATCTCCTGCCGGACGTGATCCGGAAGATCGCGCAGGTCCTTCTTATTGGCTTGCGGCAGGATCACGCGGGTAATGCCGGCGCGCCGTGCGGCCAGCACCTTTTCCTTTACGCCACCGATGGGCAGCACCAGACCGGCCAGCGTCACCTCGCCGGTCATCGCGATATCGCTCCGAGCCGGGAGACCGCTGTAAAGCGAGGCCAGCGCGGTCGTCATCGTTACACCAGCCGAGGGGCCGTCTTTCGGAATAGCGCCTGCCGGAACGTGGACGTGGACGCCGCTATTCTTGATCACCTCGGGATCTACTCCGAGTTCCGCGGCATGCGCCCAGACATAACTCTGCGCGATTTTGGCCGATTCCTGCATCACCTCGCCAAGCTGTCCGGTGATGGTCAGGCCCTTGCCGTTTGGAAGCAGCGTGCTCTCAATGTAGAGAACATCGCCGCCCGCTTCGGTCCAGGCCAAACCGGTCACCACGCCGGCCGGTACGGCCTTTCGCATCTGCTCGGGCAGGAACATTTCTGGTCCCAGCAGATCGATCAGCGAGTCAGGTACAACTGTTACTTTCTCGGTCTGCCCTTCGGCGAAACGCAGTGTCACTTTACGGGTCACGCGTGCGATCGCGCGCTCCAGTTGGCGCAAGCCCGCCTCGCGTGTATAGCCGCTGATCATGGCCCTGAGGCCTTCGTCCGTAAACTCGATCTGCTCCTGTATTAACCCGGTCGCTTTCAGTTGCTTCGGAATCAGGTAGCGGCGCGCAATTTGCTGCTTTTCTTCCTCGCTGTACCCGGAGAGCCGCAGAATTTCCATGCGGTCCAGCAGCGGCCGTGGAATGGTGTCCAGCGAATTAGCCGTGGTGATGAACAGCACCTTGGAAAGGTCAAACGCTAAATCGAGGTAGTTATCGCGGAACGTCTTGTTCTGTTCCGGGTCAAGCACCTCCAGCAGCGCAGCCGCCGGATCGCCGCGAAAATCGCGTCCCAGTTTGTCTACCTCATCGAGCAGCAATACCGGGTTCAAAGCTCCGGCGCGGCGCATGGCCTGAAGCAGACGGCCTGCCATGGCGCCGATGTAAGTACGCCGGTGTCCGCGCAGCTCGGCTTCATCGTGCATGCCGCCCAGGCTGAAGCGCTCGAACTTGCGTCCCAATGCACGCGCAATGGACTGGCCCAGCGACGTCTTACCTACTCCGGGCGCGCCCACAAAGCACAGGATCGGAGCCTTGGCATCCGGATTCCGCTTCAGAACACTGAGGTGTTCAAGAATCCGCTCCTTGATCTCTTTCAACCCAAAGTGGTCGGTATCCAGCACTTCCCGCGCATGTGCGATGTCCAGGTTGTCTTCCGTGATCGCATTCCAAGGCAAATCCAGAACAAATTCCAGGTAGGTGCGCGTGACGTGATAATCAGGCGCGCCGGCCGGCAGCCGCTCCAGCCTGGCCAGTTCGCGTTCAAATTCCTTCTTTGCTTCTTCGGGAAGGTTCGCCTTTTCAAAGCGCTCCCGAAGCATGTCGATTTCCGCTTTGTCCGCGTCTTTCTCGCCGAGTTCCTGCTGAATAGCGCGCAATTGCTGGCGCAGCAGATATTCGCGCTGTTCCTTTGACATCTCATCGCGAGCCGTCGACGAAATCTTCTGGCGGAGCTCCAGCACTTGCATCTCGTGCGCAAGATAGGAGTGGATCAGCCGCAGCGCATCCACACGTGTCTCGGCTTCCAGCAGTTGCTGTTCCTTGGCGGCGTCCAGGCTGAAAATGCTCGCCAGCAGGAAGGCCAGCCGCAGCGGATCTTCGCTGCCCGCCAGCATGCGGGTCAATTCATTCGCGGATTGCGGCTGAGCCAAGGCGATGGCCTTCGCAGCCAATTCCAATAGCGCGCCCGAAAGCGCTTCTACTTCGGAGCCGCCATCTTCCGGCAGTGGAAACACGCGATACTTCGCGCGCATGTGCGGCTCGCCGGTTTCCAGCTTCACCACAACCACGCGCTCAACGCCAAGCACCAGGATTTCCATCATCCCTTCGCCAGTACGCGAAGATTTACGGATCACGGCCTTCGTGCCGATCGTATACAGGTCATCCTGCTCCGGGTTCTCTAGTTGCGGATCCCGCTGGGCAATCAGGATAACTTCCTTCTCCTCCGTATTGAGCGCAGCTTGCACTGTGCGCAATGAGCTTTCCCTCCCCACCGAGAGCGGCAGCAGCAATCCCGGGAAAAGGATGGTGTTTTTTAGCGGCAAAGCTGGCAGTACTTGAAATTCGTTGTTTGCCATTTTTTAGGTTCTCTACAGGTTCGATGCGCCGGATTAGCGATAAGCTACGATCACTTGCGCGTTCTATACTCAACTTTCCTTATTTACAAAAAAGCCCGGAGCGAAGGATCGCCCCGGGCAAGTTTTGCGTGCTACTGCTTACTTCGGCTGAACAACCGTGAAGCCGGTACCGCTGCTGCTTGCGACGGTCAGCAGGACGGCCTTCCCTTCCGCCTGCGACATCGCTCGTTTGAACTCGTCAACGTTGTTGACCGGCTTGCGATCCACTGCGGTGATTACCATTCCTCTAGTAACCGAATCCGCCGCCGGGCTCGCGGCATCCACGCTATCCACCACTACTCCGTGAGTAGCAGCCGGCACGCCAATCTGCTGGGAAAGATCGGGAGTCAGGTTTTCAACGGTAATTCCACGCATGGATGCGTTGCCGCCGGACCCGTTGTCATTGCCGGGCTCATTCCCATTGTTGTTACCCGGTTTGTTCCAATCGACCCCGCCGGGGCGCTGGCCGAGCGTGACCTTTACCGTTGTGGGCTGGCTATTGCGAATTACATCAAGTGTCACCGTAGTGCCGGGTTCATGCGAAATGACATCCATGGTCAGGTCATCGGCGCCCTCCACCTTTTTGCCATCGATGGCGGTAATTACGTCGCCCTGCTTCAATCCAGCCTTCGCGCCCGGACCGCCCGGCGTGACATCGGCAATCAGCGCGCCCTTCGAGCTCTTCAATCCGAATTGCTGTGCCAGATCGGGACTCAAAGCTTGCAGCGAGACGCCAATGTAGCCGCGCGAGACTTTTCCATTCTTCTCAATCTGGTCCATGACAGATTTCGCCAGATTGGAGGGCACCGCAAACCCGATACCGATATTGCCGGCTTCGCCGCCGAACGAACCGCCGCCTCCGGTAAGGATCATAGTGTTCATGCCAATCAAGTCACCGCGCGCGTTGATGAGCGCGCCGCCGGAGTTGCCCGGATTAATCGCCGCGTCGGTTTGAATGAAGTTCTGGATCAGAGTCTGCCCTTCTCGCAGGTTCCGGTTCTTCGCGCTCACGATACCCATAGTCACGGTATGATCCTGGCCGAACGGATTCCCAATGGCAAAGCAAATATCTCCTACTCGCGCCGCATCTGAATTGGCGAACGGCAGAGTTGGCAGGTCGTTCGCGTTAATCTTTACCACTGCGACATCGGTTTGCGGATCTTTGCCAACCACTTTGGCGGAGAAATCGCGCCCGTCAGACAGCTCAACTTTCAGGCTTGTGGCTTTGTCCACTACGTGATTGTTCGTCAGAATGTAACCGGAGGGGCTGACGATAATACCGGATCCAAGGCCCTCTTCCCGCTGATCGCGAGGGCGGGCATTCGGACCTCCGAAGAACTGCCGGAAAAACGGATCAGACAAAAATGGATTGTTCTCCTGCTGTTCCGAGGCTTTGACCACGCGAGTCATGCTGATTTTCACTATTGCGGGAGAAGCCTTTTCAATCACATCGGCAAATGAATTGGAGAGCTGATCCACCACTTGCGTGCTTTTGTTGACATCTGCGTGAGCCACTACAGACACCGGCCTGTTAGCGTGACTCGCTACCGCGAAGGCCGCAATCAGGCCTCCGCCAATGGAGGCCGCTACCAGCGTCAGAATGGCTGTCGAGCGGCGAAATTGGACCACGTTTGGCATGTCCTAAGATTCCTTTCTACTTGCGGCGCGTGAATCGACCCCCGGCCGCTTTCCTTTCGTTTGACGTTCTAAACTAGATTTCGATTTACATACGGCGTTCATCGGGATGCCGCCGCTTCCTTTTCCGGTTCGTGAACTCCCGTACGAAACACCAGGCCCGAACCGTCCGGACCGGCGTCAACCCAAACGGCTTGCCCATCCCGCACATCGCCCGCCAAAATCTGTTTGGCGAGAGGGGTTTCGATGCCGCGCTGTATAGCGCGTTTCAACGGCCTCGCCCCGTAGTTTGGATCGTACCCGCTGCGCACCAACCAGGTGCGGGCCGCGTCGGAAAGCTCGACCGTGACGTGCCGTTCCGCTAGGCGGGCGCGCAGCCCGGTAAGTTGGATATCTACAATGTGCTTGAGCTGGTCTTCTGTTAATGCATGGAAAACGATGATTTCGTCCACGCGATTCAAAAATTCGGGCCGGAAATGATGCCGCAACTCGTCCAGCACGGCATCTTTCATACGCCGGTAGTCTTCGCCTTCAAATGCGCCGCGGTAATCAAGAATGCGGTGGCTGCCGATATTCGAGGTCATGATCACGATCACGTTCTTGAAATCGACCGTTCGCCCCTTGCCGTCCGTCAGCCGTCCGTCATCCAGTACTTGTAGCAGGGCATTGAATACATCGTGGTGCGCTTTTTCGATTTCATCGAACAGCACCACCGAGTACGGCCGCCGGCGCACCGCTTCCGTAAGCTGTCCGCCCTCGTCGTACCCGACGTATCCCGGAGGCGCGCCGATCAACCGGGACACCGTGTGTTTCTCCTGGTACTCCGACATATCGATGCGGATCATGGCCCGCTCATCATCAAATAGGAACTCCGCCAGCGCACGCGCCAGTTCGGTTTTGCCGACACCGGTCGGACCCAGGAAAATGAAACTGCCGATTGGCCGCTTCGGATCCTTTAATCCGGACCGCGCCCGAATAATTGCCTCCGAAACCGCCAGGACCGCTTCGTCTTGCCCGATCACTCGCTTGTGCAGCTCATCTTCGAGCGCCAGCAGCTTCTTCATCTCGCCTTCGAGCAGCTTCGAAACCGGAACACCGGTCCAGCGGCTCACCACTTCGGCGATGTCCTCTTCGTCTACCTCTTCTTTCAGCAGGCGCGTTCCGTTCTGCTGTTGGGACACGCGCGCCTGTTCGGTATTGAGCAGCCGCTCGAGCTCTGTTAGCCGGCCATATTTCAGTTCAGCAGCTTTGTTCAGGTCGTAGGCGCGCTCGGCTTGCGCGATCTCGATTTTGACCTGATCCATCTGTTCGCGCAGAGCACGGACGCGCTGCACGGCTTCTTTTTCTGCCTGCCATTGCGCTTGCAGTGCTGAACTCTGCGTCTTTAGTTCGGCAATCTCTTTCTCAATGCGGGTCAAACGCTCTTTCGAAACCGCATCGCTCTCCTTCTTCAGCGCCTCACGCTCAATTTCGAGCTGCATGCTGCGGCGCAGAATCTCGTCCAGTTCCGCGGGCATGGAATCGATCTCGGTACGCAGCTTGGCCGCGGATTCATCTACTAGATCAATCGCTTTATCCGGCAGGAAGCGATCGGTGATGTAACGGTTCGAGAGAACAGCCGCTGCTACCAGGGCGGTGTCCTTGATGCGCACACCGTGGTGTAGCTCATAGCGCTCGCGCAGGCCGCGCAGGATCGAAATAGTGTCCTCTACTGTGGGTTGATCCACAAACACCGTTTGGAAACGCCGCTCCAGGGCCGCATCTTTTTCGATGTACTTCCGATACTCGTCGAGCGTCGTCGCGCCGATACAGTGCAGTTCGCCGCGCGCCAGCATCGGCTTTAACAGGTTGCCCGCGTCCATGGCGCCTTCCACCTTCCCCGCCCCCACCACGGTGTGCAACTCGTCGATGAAGAGGATAATGCGGCCTTCGGAGGACTGCACTTCTTTCAAAACCGCCTTGAGCCGCTCTTCGAATTCACCGCGGAACTTCGCGCCGGCAATCAGGGCGCCCATATCGAGCGCAACCACTTGTTTATCTTTCAAACCCTCCGGCACGTCGCCGCGCACAATGCGCTGCGCTAAACCTTCCACGATCGCGGTTTTCCCCACGCCCGGCTCGCCAATTAGTACAGGGTTGTTCTTCGTGCGTCGCGAAAGCACCTGGATGACGCGGCGAATCTCCTCGTCGCGCCCGATTACCGGGTCCAGCTTTTCCTTCGATGCAAGATCGGTCAGATCGCGGCCGTACTTCTGTAATGCCTCGTACGTGGCCTCGGGATTCTGAGTGGTGACCCTTTGATTTCCGCGCACTTCGACCAGCGCTTTCATGAGCCGGTCGCGCGTCGCGCCAAATTCCCGAAGCAGCTTGCCTGCAGCGCCCTGATCATCGGCGGCTGCTAGCAATAAATGCTCAATCGAAACGTAATCGTCCTTTAGCCGCTTGGCTTCCCTTTCGGCGGTGTTAAACAGACGCGAAAGGCGGTCGGTGATGTAAACCTGGTCGGGACGAACGGCGCTGCCGCTCACCTTGGGCAGCTTTTCGATTTCCTGGAGGATGCGCTTGTGCAGCGGCTCCACCGCAACATCCGCCTTTAAAAGGATGGAAGGAGCCAGCCCACCCTCCTGCTCCAAAAGCGCCAGAAGCAGGTGTTCCACATCCACCTGCTGGTTGCCATGGTTAACGGCAATGCTTTGGGCCTGCCGGATCGCCTCCTGCGATTTTTCGGTCAGCCGGTTAAGATCCATAATTCCTCAAATCCACTATACCACTTGAGTGCAATAGAATGCAATAATCTGAGTGCGAAACGCTAAGGCCCAGTTTTGCTACAGTGGAGTTCGTTTCGCAATTCCACCCGTCATGTCGAGTTCGTTTGGTAAATTCGTCCTAACCTGTTGTGTGCTCGTGCCTTTTCCGCTTTCTGCCTGGTGGGAAACCGGTCACCAGACAATCGCTCGTATTGCCGCCGCTCACCTCACGCCAGTCGCTCGCGCCCGTGTCGCTCACCTATTAGATGTCCCCGACACACCGGAAGCTGTCGCGGATGCTTTGGCAAAAGCAGCCACCTGGGCCGACGAAACCAAAAACCAGACCCGCACCGGTCCCTGGCACTACATCGATCTCGCTCTGCAGGACACGCGGTCCGACATGAGCCTCCGCTGCAAGGATGACAATTGCGCTCCGGCTCGCATCCGGCTTTTTGCCGCCCAGCTCGCGTCGAAAACTCCCGAATACCGCTGGAGCGACCGGGACGCGCTGCGCTACGTGGTCCATCTCACCGGCGACATTCACCAGCCGCTCCACACGGTGTCTGACGCCGACCTGGGCGGCAACTGCGAGCATTTGGACCCGCTCATCGGGAGAGCCAGGAACCTGCACGCGCTCTGGGACGGTGAATTGGTTAGTATGCTGCATGCGAACGACAGATCGCTGGCCGCTGACCTTGAGGACCGCATCCAAGCGCTGGGCGCGGAACGCCAAAGTGAACTGGCGGCGGGCGGCGTCGATGACTGGGTCTGGGAATCGCACCAACTCGCGATCGCGGATGTGTACAAGGCCCTGCAGATTCCGACCGAGCCGGTTGAATTTCCCGCAAGCTGTAACGACGCGCCGCTTGGGATCAGTGAACTGCAACTGCGCGTTTCCGGCGCCTACCTCACCGACATGGAGCCGGTGGTTCGGGATCAGCTCATGAAGGCAGGCTTGCGCCTGGCGAAACTGCTGAACGGAATATTGACGATATGAGCGGTTAGCGGTCAGTCGCGCTAGGCGAAAGCCCCGGTTCCGGAGCTGCACCTTGCAGCGTCGCGGTCATCGCGTCGATCAACTTACATTCACGATCCAGCGCTTCGGCTTCGCGCGGGATCTGTGATTCGGCTTCGGTCCAATTCTTCCGGTCCATCGCCTCCAGCACGCCGGGAAGCGGCTTGGCTTCGTACCCGGTGTAAGCGCCGGGAGCGTAGATCATATTCTTGAACCAAGGGCGGCCAGGAAGCCCACCAGCATCCGTAAGCGCCGGGCCGCTCTCGATTAGCAGATGATTGAGACGATTGAGCGTATCCGGCGATAGCTGGAGCCCGCTCGACTCCACCTTTGTCAAAGCCTTCGATAACCGGTCGGCACTGGCCGATAGATTGTCCGTCGCATTTTCAAGCGGAGCGAAGTTGAAGTATGGCGGAATCGCCTCGGCCGGCGGTGGCAGCAGCGGATGGCGCGGGTCGCTGGTCTCGGTAAACACGCCATCTTCTGCCTGCCGGTTGCGTTCCCGGATGCTGTCCTGATCTGTCTTCAGCAGCTTCTGAACGTTCTCCAGGTACTTGTGCACCGTATCGGCGAAAGCAGTTAAATCGAATGGCAGCAGATCGGCATCGGCAAGCCGCATGACCGCGGTGCCGGCCATCTGAGATTCGGCGCGGCCATAGACGAAATCGGGATCGCCGAAGTGGGTGTACCAATAGAAATCGTCGTAGGCGGAGTGATAAACACCGCCATGCGATTCGCCGCCGAAGCCGAGATCGGCGGAGGGGATGCCCAAATGGTGAATGAACGCCGTGTAATCGGATCCATCGCCCAACGCGCCGATGCGCAGGTCTAATCGTTTACGAATCTCATCCCGCGCCTCTGCATCGCGCGCGTGTGCAATCTCGTAATCTCTCAGCCGCTGCCAAACGGAAATATTCTTCTCCGGGTCGGTCACGTCGTGAGCAACAGCATTGATGAATTGTTCGAGAACGTGCGAACCTTCGGCACTTAGATAGCCGCGGCCGTTCGTGTCGCTGTTGAAGTAGGCGACCGCGTGCTGCAGCAACTCATCGGCATGCGCTTCCACCCATTCAGTCGAACCCAGCAGCCCGGGCTCTTCACCATCCCAGGCGCAATAGATAATTGTGCGCTTTGGTTTCCAACCCTGCTTTGCAAGTTCGCCAAAAGCGCGCGCCTCTTCAAGCAGCGCCACGAGTCCCGCCACCGGATCTTCGGCGCCGTTCACCCAGGCGTCGTGATGATTGCCGCGGAGAACCCATTCCTCGGGCAGTTCGGAGCCTTGAATCTTCGCAATGACATCATAAAGCTTTTTCTGATCCCAATTCGAGCTCACCTTCAAATGGACTTGGGCGGGTCCTGGACCGAAATGGTAGGTGATGGGGAGACCGCCCCGCCAGCCCGGAGGAACAACCCGGCCGTGGATTTGTGCGAGCAGAGGCTGCGCATCTGCATAAGAGATGGGCAGCACGGGAATCTTAGTAATGGTTTGCGCCTCTTGCAGGGCAAGCCGCTTGGCCCCGGGCGTGGAGGCGATGCCTGGAGTCAGCGGATCACCGGGATACTCGGTGTCCATGACGCTTCCGCGCTGGATCCCATCCGGCGGGCGGAACGCGCCATGCGGAAAAGTTTCGCCCTCGACGTAGCCATCATCGGCGGGGTCGGAATAAATTATGCACCCGATGGCCCCGTGTTCGGCCGCTACTTTAGGCTTGACACCCCGCCAGCCGTGCCCATAGCGCGCGATAACAATCGCGCCCTTCACGGAAACGCCGTAGCGTGCGAGTTGCTCATAGTCATCCGGCATGCCATAGTTCACATACACAAGAGGAGCGGTGACATCGCCATCAATTGAATAGGCGTTGTAAGCGGAAAGCTGTTCGCCGGTCTGCGAAGACGTGGGATCGACCGCAATGGGCGGCTCGGAAAGCTTTGCGCCGAATTTCCGCGGCCCTATCATTTCCAGCCCGTTCTCTTTCGGGGTTGGGAAGAGCACATCGAACGTTTCGATGTGAGCGTCGAAGCCCCATTCTTTGAATCGCAAAAGAAGCCATTCTGCGTTCTCTTTGTCGTATGGGGAGCCGACGTGATGTGGGTGCGCGGTCAATCGCTGCATATACTCGCGCTGCCGGCCAGGCGAAGGCAAGGAGCGAAACTTCACTTCCCATCCCCGCTCCACCTGGCTTGATTTAGCTGTGTAACCATCCAGTACTTTCTGATCCGGAGCAGCGCAGACAGAAGGCAGGGCGCCGAGCAGGCAGATAGCCAGCGAAGATTTGAATCGGTCCATATAGGGCGGTCTCCAACAGGTACTATAATCGTGCTAATCAATTCAGAGCCCGTGGAGGGCAAGCCTTTTTCGGCTGCCATCTTCGGGTTCGCAATTGTTTTCTTCAGGGTGAATCATGCAGAGACTAAGAGTCTTATCAGCCGTATTTCTGTTTTCTTTCATGTGCACGGTGCGAGTCGCCGCGCAAGGCACAACCGGCAAGATCACTGGCGTGGTAACAGATCCGACAGGTGCTGTTGTGCCAAACGCCGCAGTTACCGTCACCAACGTTGCGACAAATATCAGCCATCCCACGACGACGAACGCATCGGGCCTCTATCAAGTACTGCAGTTGCCGATTGGCATGTACCGCGTCACCGCGCAGGCGCCGGGTTTCGAGCAGACCACCATCGCATCCAAGACATCGCTCGAAATCAACCAGACGCTTCGCATCGATGTGCAATTGCAGGTCGGGAAAGTAAGCGGCGCGGTCACCGTCGAGTCCAACGCGACCCAGGTGGAGACGCAAAATTCGACGGTGGGGGCGACGGTCAGCGGCCAAGCCATTTTCGAGCTTCCGCTGAACGGACGCGACACGCTGGACCTGCTGAAAACGCAGCCCGGCGTGAGTGTGACGAATCCTGATTCGAGTGCGGCAGGGAATTACAGCATCGGAGGAATGCGAACGGACTCCGTTACCTACCTGCTGGACGGCGGATTGAACAATGATCTGCTTTCCAACGGCGTTGTGGCGGATCCCAACCCCGATGCGATTGCCGAGTTCAGGGTATTGGAAAGCAACTACGACGCGGAATACGGACGGAACGCCGGCGGTATCGTGAGCGTTGTTACCAAGAGCGGGACAAACCAGTTTCACGGTACCGCTTATGACTATCTCCGCAACAACTACTTCGATGCAAACAGCTTTTTCAATAACCAGCAGAATCTGCCGGTGCCGGTCCTCAAACGCAACCAGTTCGGCGGGACCATAGGCGGTCCAATCGTAAAAGACAAGCTGTTCTTTTTCTTTTCCTACGAAGGTCAGCGGCAGACGGCGCTTGACACGAGCCCGGGCCGAGTGAACGTGTTCACGCCGGCCGAAGCGAACGGCGACTTTTCGGCATCCGATTCGGCGGGGCTGGTGGCGACTTTTCTGCAGAACAATCCCTACTATCAATCGAACCCCACGCTGGCTGCGCAGGGAATCATCGATCCGGCTAAGGTCGATCCCGTTGCGAAGGCGTATTTCAATGCTCACCTCTTACCGATATCGCCGACCGGTTTCCTTTTTCCGCAGGAAGCCGCGACCAACAATTTCAATGAGTATCTCGGAAAAATCGACTACAACCTGAGTTCGAAGGACACAATCACCGGAACATTCACAACCCGCGATAATCCAATTCTCTATCCGTTTGGTTCCGGGACAGCGTACAATGCTCCCGGGTTTCCGGTCAACTACTCCGATACCACCTACTTCGGTTCCATGGCCTGGATTCACACCTTCACGCCGGGGCTTCTGAACGAATTTCGAGCGACTGCGCAGCGCTTGAATCATCTACAAGCGGTTCCGGCAACGAAGCTGCCCATTGCTACGGATCTCGGCATGAACCTTCCTTCCGATCAGCCCACCGCTCCTCCAGAGCTTTTCTTCTATGGATCGAATTTGACCACGGGCCCGAGCTACCAGGGCCCTACGCACGAGATCGACAACACTTATGCGTTCTACAATAATTTGTCGTGGACAAAAGGAGCCCACAACTGGAAGTTCGGTTTCTATTTTTCGCCTTATCAAAACAACACTGTTTACGATTACTTCGTCAACGGAGCTTTCTTTTTCTATGGCCCCGGTACGAGCGTCGGCTCTGGGTCCGATCTGGCTGATTTCCTGATGGGCAATCCCGATGAATATACCCAGTTTCCGAAGGCTCCATCGAACATTCGCTCGCATCAATACGCAGCATTCGCGCAGGATCAATGGCACGTAAGCAAACGCCTGACGGTCACGCTCGGCTTACGTTATGAATACGCTGAGCCGAAATTCGATACGCAGGGCCGGTCTTTCAGCTTCATTCCCGGCTTGCAATCGCAGCGATTTCCAAACGCGCCGAACGGTTTGGTTTTCCCTGGAGATCCCGGCGCGCCGAAAGGCTCAAATTTTCCGGATAAGAACGATTTCGGTCCGCGCTTCGGTTTCGCCTACGATGTTTTCGGAAACGCCAAGACGAGCATTCGCGGTGGGTTCGGGATGTTCTACGACGTGCTTAAGGGCGAAGATAATCTGCAATTCAATGGTCAGGCTCCATTCTTTTCGGGCGTTGATTTCAATTTGCCCGGAGCCACCGTCGCCCCGAGCGGCCTGCAAGACCCGTTCGCCTCGGCCGGACGCGTAAATCCGTTTCCGTCAAAGCCGCCAACAAAAGACATCAATTTCGCCGATGCCGGTTTTCTGCCCTTTGGCGGCGGGAGCGTGTATTTCGTGGATCCCAATCTACGAACCCCGTACGTGTTTCAGTACAACCTCTCGATTCAGCAGCAGTTACCCTCAAACATTGTGCTGGAACTGGGCTATGTTGGGTATTCAGCGCACAAGCTTACCAGCCTGGTGGATGTGAATCCTTTCCCTATCGGGGGTGCCGCCCGAATCTACGGGGATAATTTCAGCTATCTGGATGAGTTCCAGAACGTCTCGCGCGCGAATTACAACAGTACGCAAGTGAATCTAACGCGGCGATTTTCGAACAGCACCCTTGGGAACACCTTCTTCACGGTCGGTTATACCTGGGGACACGAGATCGATAACGTCTCCGGCTTTCGCCAGCGCAATTCTTTGGTGCCCGCTTACGATCACGAGCTGTTCCGCGCCTCCGGCGACACCGATGTCCGGCAAACGTTCGTGCTCTCCGGCGGCTGGGAACTGCCTTTCGATAAACTGTGGCAGCGCGGTCCCAAGCTTCTTACTTCGGGCTGGAGTGTCTATCCCATTCTGACCATGCGGAGCGGCTTCCCGCTAGACGTGTTCGCGAACCTGAACACATCCAATGGAGACCCAGGGCCGTCAGGCGCGGGCGATGCGAGTTATGTAAGAGCCGACCTCGTCGGCAATACAGTAACCACGTTGAGCCCGAGCACATACCAGACATTTACAAACCCGAATGCCCCCGCAACCAGCTCCGGCAATTATTATTTCAATCCGGCGAGCTTCAGCAATGCACGGGCGTTGGCCCTGGACGGCTCTGGAACAATCACGACTTCTTATCCTTACGGGACGTTTCCGCGGAACGGACTACGCGGACCGGGGCAGACGAACCTGGATCTGTCGATCTCGAAGCATTTCAAAATCCGCGAGAGCATGGATCTGGAGTTACGCGGAGATGCGTTCAACGTTTTCAATCACGTGCAGTTCCAGAATCCGGACACAACCATTACCGACGCCACGTTCGGCCAGATCTCGACGACATACGATCCGCGAATTCTGCAGTTGGCGCTACACCTGCGGTTTTAAACGTAACGCTTTCCGCAGTAAGAACCTGCTCCGCGTGAGACCATAGAACCTACGAATGTCAGCAGGAAACGGAACAATCAACACGCGCAACATCGCGATTATTGCGCACGTTGATCACGGAAAAACCACGCTGGTGGATGCCATGCTGCGGCAGAGCGGCATCTTTCGTGCGAATGAAGCCGTCGCCGAGCGGGTCATGGATTCGAACGAGCTCGAACGGGAACGCGGCATTACCATCCTGGCCAAAACTACCGGAGTCCGCTATCACGGCACGAAGATAAACATCGTCGATACACCCGGCCACAGCGATTTTGGCGGTGAAGTGGAGCGCGCGTTGAAAATTGTGGATGGTGTCATGCTGCTGGTGGACGCCAGTGAAGGACCACTTCCACAAACCCGCTACGTTTTGATGAAGGCTTTGGAGGCGAAACTGCCGCCCGTGCTGGTGATCAACAAAATCGACCGGCCCGATGCACGTATTCAGGAAGTCCTGAACGAAATCTACGACCTTTTTATCGATCTGGACGCAACCGAAGACCAACTTGATTTTCCGGTGGTCTACACCAACGCCAGAGCTGGGATCGCCAAGCTGGATCCGGCCTCGGAGAGCGATAATCTGCAGCCGCTGTTCGAGACAATACTGAAGCACATTCCCGCTCCCAAAGGCGAGGCGGACGACATTCTGCAACTGCTGGTCGCCAATCTCGATTACAGCGATTACCTCGGCCGGATTGCCATTGGCCGCGTATTCGATGGAACGCTGCGGCACGGCGACGATGTAGGCATAGTCAAGCTGGATGGTTCCCTGCAAAAAACTCGCATTACCAAGCTTTATTCATTCGAAGGACTGAAGCGGGTGGATGAAACGACCGGTAATCCCGGCGACATTCTAGCGATTGCCGGGGTAGAGGGAATCACCATCGGCGAGACCATCACTAGCGCCGAAACGCCCAAACCGCTACCAAATATTCCGATTGATGAACCGACTATTGCAATGACGTTCACCATCAACAACTCGCCGTTTGCCGGGCGCGAGGGTGACTTCGTAACGTCGCGGAACTTGCGCGACCGGCTCGATAAGGAGCTGCTAACCAACGTATCTATTCGCGTGGAGGAAGCCGGAGGACCCGATGCGTTCAAAGTCATGGGCCGCGGAGAGCTTCAGTTGGCGATTCTGATCGAAATGATGCGCCGCGAAGGTTACGAACTTCAGGTCGGGAAGCCGGAGATTCTTACCCGCAAAGTCGACGGCGTGCTGCATGAGCCGCTCGAGTTGTTAGTTATCGATTGTCCCGAAGAGTTTATCGGCGTTGTCATCGAGAAGATGGGCGTTCGCAAAGGCAAGATGAACAAGATGGTGAATCACGGGTCCGGCCGCGTGCGTCTGGAATTCCTTGTACCATCGCGCGGCCTGATCGGACTTCGCAGCGAAATGCTCACTGATACAAAAGGGACCGCTATCATGAACTCGCTCTTCCACAGCTATATCGAATGGCAGGGCGAGATTGCGATGCGGCCGACCGGTTCCCTAGTGGCCGATCGCGCCGGCTTCGCGACCAGTTACGCCATCTTCAATCTGCAGGAGCGCGGTGTAATCTTCATTTCGCCGGGTACCGAAGTCTACGAAGGAATGATTATCGGGGAAAACGCTCGCGACAGCGATCTTGACGTGAATATCGTCAAAGAGAAGAAGCTCACTAATATGCGCGCTTCCACCTCCGACGAGGCGATCCGGCTTGTTCCCCCCAAAATCTTGAACCTGGAGCAAGCCATCGAGTTTGTTCGGGAAGACGAATTTGTAGAAGTAACACCGAAGTCAATCCGCCTGCGCAAGAAAGTTCTGAAGGCGAATCAGCGTTAGCAGCCTCACCTACAGCTTGCTTAACGGTAGTTCTATTACTTATGCGTGCTCAGGAGCAGTACGTACCGATAAGTTTCGTCGCTTATCATGCTGTGAGATGTGATCTAGTGTATTCGCGATGCCCACGCAACCGTACGAACTTGGTAGGATCAGACCCCGCAGATCGCCGGACCTTCAATATCGATTTCTGAAGAGGTTCTTCCCCATTGTTTCGGAGTTCGGAAATAGGAGCGCCTATATAGGCAAATCAAAGCTTTCCGTTTTAATGGGTGATCGATTTCTGGATAATGTCGCCGGAAAGGTTGTATTGGACTTCGGTTGCGGAGAGGGCGCCGAGGCTGTAGAGATGGCGGAGCACGGTGCTGCGCGAGTAATTGGTATCGATATCCGGACCGAGGTACTCGAAATTGCGACACAGAATGCTCACGCCGCGGGTGTTCAAAATTGCTGCCAGTTTACGGCTGAAGCGAACGAACTGGTCGATCTCATCATCTCCGTGGATGCCTTCGAGCACTTTGCCGATCCCGCGGCAATCCTGCGCTCCATGGCCTTGCTATTAAAGCCGAATGGGCATGTGTTCATTAGCTTTGGCCCTACCTGGTATCACCCGCTGGGAGGGCATCTTTTCTCCGTATTTCCGTGGGCGCACTTAGTATTCACGGAACGCGCTCTGGTCCGTTGGCGTTCCACCTTCAAGACGGATGGCGCCACTCGGTTTTCCGAAGTGGCGGGGGGCCTGAATCAAATGACAATTGCGCGCTTCACAAAGCTGGTAGAGGAGAGCCCATTCCAGTTCACCAGCCTCGAGTTTGTGCCTATAGGGCCCCTCCGGCGTATTTATAATCGGATCACGCGCGAATTCACCACCGCTGTCGTCCGCTGCGAGCTGACCAGGTTTGCTGATTTGCGGTAGGAATGCACTGCTAGCACTCTATTCCGAGCGCAGAAATCGCTGCGGATTTCCGAAGAACTTAGTAACCGCTTCCGCGGCCAGATATCCGCTGCGCACTGCGCCTTCCATAGTGGCGGGCCAGCCGGTGCGAGTCCAATCGCCGGCAAGAAATAGGTTGTCAATCGCTGTCGCACTGGCGGGCCGCTGCTCTTCCAATCCTGGGGCGGCGGAAAACGTTGCGCGCACTTCTTTGATGACATGAGCCCACTCCACTTTTGCGTCGCGCACGCGGGGGAAAAACTCCTTCAACTCGGCGAGCGCGAGCGCGATCACCTCAGCTCGGGGCATCTCCGTTAGGCTGCGCGATGCACTGACGACTACCTGAATGTGCTTTCCATCGCGCTTGTTGAACATCCACTGAATGGTGCGGTCGAGCAGCGTGGCATGGGGCAAATCCGTAACGGAGCGGTCAAACCAGAGGTGAATCCCCGTGATGGGAGAGTGTGTGAAGCGCGAGAGATCTACTCCCACGCCGGGGGCCAATGCGGGGAGTCTTTCAAACGGCACAGCCAAAATATATGCATCCGCTTGAACCCGCTGATCGTTCACCAGCACACCAGCCACGTGGTTACTTTCCATACATACCTGCTGGACGGGAGCGCGCTGCCGAATCGTGACCTCTGGATGCTGCGACCACGCGTCGTCCGAATAGAGCTGTGCAAGAGGAACCGCCGGCACACCCATTTCATAGGCATCTGCGTGGGCGAGAAAACCGCGATAGAAGACATGCAAACCGTGCACCGCGGCCATGCGCTCCAGATCCTCGTTAACGGCGCTCACCAGCACCTGACGCCAGAATCGTTCAATAGCCCGCCCACTCTGGCCCTTTTCGTGGAGCCAGTCAAGCATGCTGATGCGGTCCAGATCTGTACGCTTGCCATATTCGTATTTCAAGGCGAGCAGTCCGGTTGCAAGACTGATCTTGTCAGAGATGGACAAGAACTTGAGTTTCGCGAACGACTCCGTAAAGTGCAGGGGCGCCGGCAGCAGTCCACGGCGCACGACAGAGGTTCTGCCGCCCGGTTCTATCCAATAGAACTCGCGATAGAACTGGATTCTGTCCGACACGCCCAAACGCCTGTAAAAATCCAGCAGGTTGGTGCAACAGCGCAGCAGCACGTGCTGGCAGTTATCGATAGTCGTGCTGCTATCGTCCGCCGTCTTCAAGGGATAGGATGTTGCGCGCCCCCCGAGAAAGGAGCGTCCTTCGAAAACCGTAACTGGATGGTCGGAAGATCCGAGAGCAACTGCTGCGGACAGCCCCGCGAGTCCACCCCCAACGATGGCAATGGTGCGATGCTCAGCCAAAGCGCTAAGTTCGCCCCGCTACGGCGGATGCATGAGCGTACATCTCGATCATGTTTTCCATCAGCAGCAGGCCGCAATCCCGTTCGAGCGTAAGAATCGATTCAGGATGAAACTGTACGGCTTCGATCGGCAGATCGCGATGACGAACGCCCATAATGATGCCATCTTCCGACTCGGCGGTTATCTCGAGCCCCGCCGGGAGCGAGTCCCGATTCGCGTACAGCGAGTGATAACGGCCCACACGGAAGGGCGATGGAAGATTTTGAAACACACCGCGGCCACGATGCGCAACGAGCGAGCCTTTCCCGTGCATGGGATAGTCAAGCACGTCCAGGCTGCCGCCGAAGGCTTCCACGATCCCTTGCAAGCCCAGACAAACACCGAAAACCGGAATACCGCGCTTGGCGATCTCCTGAACTAGGGCGGGAACGCCGAAATCGGCAGGCCGCGCCGGGCCGGGTGAGATCAGAACGATGTCGGGCCTGACGCGGTCAACCATTTCGAGCGCAACGTTCGAGCGGTAGGTGGAAACAGCCGCGCCGGTCTGCCGGGCATAGTTTGCCAGCGTATGAATGAAGCAGTCGTCGTTGTCCACTAGCAACAGCCGGACACCCTCGCCGACTCTTCGAATCTGGTGCTTCTCCGCAGGCGCCCCCAAAGCGGGGTACAGCGCGCGAAAGAACGTGGTCGCTTTCAATCGGCACTCCTGATCTTCCGAGCACGGGTCTGAATCGAAGAGCAGTGTTGCGCCGGCCGCATAGCGCGCAATGCCTTCCTTCAAGTGAACCGTCCGGATGGTAATGCCAGTGTTAATCTCGCCGTTCAGGTTGAGCATACCGATGGCTCCGCCATACCAGCCGCGTGCGTTCTTTTCCAGATCCTCAATGGCTTGTGCAGCAGCCTTCTTTGGCGCCCCGATAATGGTCACAGCCCACATATGCGTCAGGAAGGCATCCAGGGAATCAAAGCCGTCCATCAGAGTTCCCGTCACGTGATCCACGGTGTGGAACAGCCCGGCGTAGGATTCGATAAGCCTGCGTCCGATCACGCGAACCGACCCTGGAGCGCATACGCGAGACTTGTCGTTCCGGTCCACGTCGCTACACATGGTCAGCTCCGATTCTTCTTTGGTCGAATTGAGCAGCTCGCGGATGCTCTCGGCATCGCGCAACGGGTCGCCTGAGCGCCGCGCCGTACCGGCAATCGGGCATGTCTCCACACGATCGCCTTCCACCCGGACAAACATCTCGGGCGATGCGCCAATCAATTGCTCATCTCCCATTTGCAGGATGAACTCGTAGGGGCTCGGACTCGATTTTTGAATGCGACGGAACAGCTCGGAGGGGCTGCCGCTGAAAGGCGCGCTGAACGTTTGCCGCAGCACGACTTCGTAATAGTTGCCCTGGCGCATGCCCTCCCGGACTGTTTCAACCTTCGCCATGTACTCTTCAGGACTGTGATCGGAGACGATCTCGGCGGGATCAGATAGCCCTTGGCACCGGCTTAGCTTCTCTCCGCTGCGCGCCAGTCCGGCGGTGCTTCCGGCTTCGCCCGAAAAGTCGTATTGATACCGCTCAATCGTCTCCTTCTTGCGGTCCATGAAGTAGATTTCGTCGCAAAGAAACAGATGAAGATTTTTTTGATTCTCGCGTGGCAAGCACTGGCGAATGGGGTCGAACTGAAGTAGCAGGTCGTAACCGAAGGCGCCAATCAGCGCCAGGCGTGAATCTTCGGGATTGCGAAACTCCTGAATCAGCGTTCGCAAAAGGGAAAAAGGAGAGGGTTGCTTGCTTCGCTCTTCTTCGGCAAACTGATTTGCAAGGGGCTTCAAGATGAGAAGCAGCGCGTCGGGCAGTTTGTAATTGGCTTCCCAATGCTCATGCTGGATCAAAACGGGCGCCAGCAGTGCCAGCAGCACTTGCCCACGCCCATTCAATGCTCGCAGCGTAAGGGTACGCCCTCGCCCGATAATTTCGAGCGGCGGCGCGGCAGTTGCAACGTCCCAGCGAGAATACCGCTCCGGATATTCGTATCCGGACGAGAGATAGGCGCCGCGTTTGGTATCAACCTGCTTCAAAACGTGCTGCAAACCCCGCGCGTACGCCACCTTGGAGCTGCGTCGGATGACGGTAATCCCGTGCGGGGTGATATAGCGCAACTGCTGCATGAACGAAGGGCCGAACCGTAATCTTTACAGATCAGGATAACAGCCGAATCGCTTTCTCCGCGTCTGAGCCTCGCCGGATTCTATACTGGGAAGCCACATGAACCGCCGGCTTGCCCAGCGCGCCCTTATCATCGCCGGATTGCTCCTGCTCACCTTAACGATTGGGACAGTGGGATTCCGCGCCATCGAGGGATACCCATTTTTCGATGCTTTCTACATGACGCTGATCACTATTACGACGGTCGGCTACACCGAGATACATCCACTGAGTCAGGCGGGTCGAGTCTTCAACTCATTTCTGATCTTGTTCGGTGTAACCGTCATGTTTTCCGCTGTGGGCGCGATGACACAAACTATTATTGAGCTGGAATTGCAGGACCGTTATGGAAAACGGAGAAAGAAGAGAATGATCGACCGGATGCATGATCATTTCATCATCTGCGGCTTTGGCCGGGTCGGCCGGAACGCTTCGTTCGAATTGCAGCGGGCCAACGCGCCATTCCTCGTTATGGATCGCAACCAGCAGCGGGTCGACCGGGCCATCCGATCGGGCATGACCGCCGTTATAGCGGATGCTACTCACGACGATTGCTTACGGGAAGCCGGAGTATTGCGCGCTCGCGGCCTCGTGGCGGCGCTGCCGAGCGATGCCGAGAACCTGTTCATCATTCTTTCCGCCAAGACTCTGAACCCGAAGCTAAACGTCGTCACCCGCGCATCCGAAGAGGAGGCAGGCGAAAAGTTGCGGCGCGCCGGAGCCGACACTGTCTTTGCTCCGTACACCATTGCAGGCCAGCGCCTGGCCCACGCCCTGGTACGCCCCCATGTCGTGGAATTCCTTGATTTTGCGAATAACCCGGTCGGTTCCAGGATCATGATGGAGCAAGTGCGTGTCGCCCCAGGCGCGCACTTCGATGCTAAGCTTCTCCGCGATATGCATCTTCGCCGCGATCACGGCGTCATTCTGCTCGCCGTGCGGAAGGAAGACGGACGAATGCTGTTCAACCCACCGCTGGAAACAAATGTTCGCGCGGGGGATCACCTTATCGTGATCGGCGAACAGCCCAACCTTCGCAAACTTGAAGAAATTCTTGCGGGCTCGCGGTAATCCGGGCCCACTCGCACTCTTGTCGCGTACGGCTAAGTCACCATTCATCCGCTATAGCGTCAAACAACACGGAGAGGTAATTATGTCCCCAGATGAACCCCTGACATCGTTAGACGAACGTCCGAACAAAGCGGCCTTTGGAGCCGTTCGAACAGCCAGCACCATTGTTTTGCTCGCTGGTATCTGGCTGTTCGTTTCACCCTGGGTTTACGGCGCATTCCATAATCTCGATTCCTGGAATAGCTGGATCATTGGCTGCATCATCATTGGCGTGGCTTGGGTCCGATTGGTGTATCCGCTCAGCATGCCGGGGTTGAGTTGGTTCAGTATGCTCCTCGGCATCTATGTCTTCATTTCCCCGTGGCTGTATAACTACACAGGCAATACAGGACGGTTCATAAACAGCCTATGCGTCGGCGTAGTGGTGGTGGCAGCCGGAATTGCAAGCGCCATCAATACGAAACGCCTGGTCACGCAAGGCCCCGTTACACGCCCCATGTAATCGCGGGAAATGTCCGGCCTTTTGGCACGCCACAAAACTTTTGTGGGAAGCTGGAAGTATGGCACGCGGCTGGGAAAGTAAGGCTGTCGAGTCACAGATCGAATCCGCCGAGGAACGTACGTACCGCACACACACCGCTCGGGCGAATCCAGAACAACTCCGGCTCGAACAGGAACGGGAAAGCATTGAGTTATCCCGGACTAGAGTTTGCCAGGATCTCGCTTCCGCTACACACCCTAAATATCGAGAGATGCTACAGCGATCATTGGAGCATCTGGACGGCAAAATCGCGGCAGTCAATGATTGCCTCAGCAGGCTAGATCGTCACGACTGATTTCAACTCCCGCGAGACGACCCAGCATCGCCAGGGCAATATTTTCAGTACGGAAGAACTCATGCGCGATGGCCTGCACCTGATCGCGCGTCACCGCCTCGATGCTCTCCAGCATTTCATCAAGCGACATGAACCGGTTAAAGTAAAGCTCTTGCCGCGCAAGGTTCGACATGCGGCTGGATGTCGATTCCAGGCTCAGCATAAGTGAGCCCTTCAGATGATCTTTCGCCCGGCGAAGTTCGTCTTCGCCAATCAGGTCTTCCTTCAATTGCCGAAGCTCCTGGATTACCGACTCAACCACTTGCTTAGCGGTCTCGATTGCGGTGCCGGCGTAGATGGTGAAGCATCCGGTATCGCTAAAGAGGTTTAGCTCGGAATACACGGCGTAGGCCAGACCCTGCTTCTCCCTAATGTTCTGGAACAGGCGCGAGCTCATGCCGCCTCCCAGAACTGTATTCAAAATATACAAGGGAAATCGCAGCTCGTGGGCCAGCGCATACGACGGCACGCCCAGCGCTATGTGCACCTGCTCCAGCGACTCTTTCTTTTTGAGAATGAGCGGCGCATGCGGCTGTGGCACGCTGTCCACCGGTAAATCAGCGCGCTCCTGCAAACCCTCAAACTTGTCCCGCACAAGCCTCACGATTCCCTCGTGATCCAGGTTTCCGGCTGCCGTTATGAGGATGTTTCGCGGCGAATACACCCGGGCATAGTAGTCACACAGCATTGGCTGCGCGAATTTCTTAACGGTTTCCTTGGTCCCGAGAATCGGCTTCCCCAAGCCATGGCCTTTCCAGAAATTGCTGATGAAGGTCTCATGCAGCACAAATTCCGGCTGATCGGCCTCCATCTTGATCTCTTCCAGAATGACGCTCTTTTCTTTCTCGATATCGGCCTCACGAAAGAGCGGATTCAGCACCAGGTCGGCCAGAATATCCAGAGCCAGCGGCAAATGCTCATCCAGCACTTTGGTATTGAAACTCACCAGCTCTTTGCTAGTGAACGCATCCAGGCCGCCGCCGACCGAATCGACCGAGCGCGCGATGTCTTCCGCCGAGCGGTGCTTGGTCCCTTTAAAGACCATGTGCTCAATGAAATGGGAAATGCCGTTTTCCGGGCCGTGCTCTATGCGCGAGCCGCTTCCAATCCAGACGCCTAAGGAAACCGACCGAACATATGGCATTGCTTCCGTGACGATGCGAATTCCGTTCGGGAGCTTCGCCCTCTCGATTTCCCGAACTTGGGGGGCTGCAAGAACCATATGGTTTAAGCCTTTCCGAGTGTACGAAGGTACACTAAAACTAAATGCTGCAAGTAGTTGAGGGCCAGACTTTGGTCGGAATGGAGCTTGCCGACCTCCAGAAACTGCTCGGCCCGAAGCAGCCCACTTACCGCGCCAGACAACTATATGACGCGCTTTACCGGGAACAAGTGGCGGATTTGTCCGAAATTTACACTTTACCACAAGCTCTTCGCATTCAGCTAGTTACGGCACATGCCGTAGGCCTTCCCGAGGTAGAGCGGCGCTTCGATTCCAGCGACGGAACGCGCCGTTATCTGCTTCGGCTGGAGGACAACCGGACGGTGGAAGCGGTACTCATGCCGGAGGAAGGCCGCGACACCATTTGCATATCGAGCCAGGTAGGCTGTCCCGTGGATTGCAAATTCTGTCTCACTGCGCTGATGGGCCTGGAACGGAATCTTACGCCCGGCGAAATCGTGGGACAGGTTCTCTATGTTGCCCGGGAGAATGGCCTGAAGCCCAACAGTTCGCGCCTGAACGTAGTCATGATGGGAATGGGCGAGCCGCTGCTGAATCTCGACAACGTTCTAAAAGCTACCCGCCTTCTAAGCGACCCTGCCGGAATCGGCCTTCCGCAACGGCGCATTACCGTTTCCACTTCAGGCATTGTGCCCGGCATCGAGGAGTTGGGCCGGGCGGAAATCCGGCCGAAATTGGCTATCTCCCTGAACGCCTCCACCGAAGAGCAGCGGCGCGAATTGATGCCGATCACGCGCAAGTATCACCTGGCGGAAGTGATGGCGGCTTGCAAAGCTTATCCGCTGCGGCCTTGGGAGAAGTTGAGCTTTGAATACGTTCTGCTAAAAGGCGTAAACGATACCGAAGCCGATGCCAGGCGGGTTGTTCGCCTGCTTGCGCATTTGAACTGCAAAGTGAATCTGATCGCGCTCAACCCGGGACCCGGCATTCCCTTCGAAACGCCCGATGCCGAACGCGTATCGGCTTTCCAGAATATCCTTCGGAAATCAGTGCCCTGCTTCGTTCGCAAACCGCGCGGCCGCGACATTTTCGCGGCTTGCGGACAACTGAAGCGGGTGGCCTCTGATCTAGTGGATATTAGCTGAGGCCGCTTACATTCCCGGCTTGGGATGCGATGCCGTGCTGCCCTCCGTCATCCCCAAAACCCACTTGATCGCCTCGAAATACATCTTCTGAATGTCCGGATCGTCCCACGCTTCCTTGGTGTGTCCCAGGGTGGAATAGAAAACTCGCCCGTTGCCGTACATCTTCGACCAGGCCACCGCAAAATCATGATCCTTCCGGTGAACTCTCGGATTGTTGTAATCGAGCTTCGAAGCGTCCAGGCTGAGCAGTACATTCACCTTGTCCCGCGACCAATCCTTAATCTGATAAATCTCGTCCCGCTTTACAAACTCGTGCGGGAAGTGGCGAACGGCCGGGAAGTTCGGCTGCTCATTTATGATGGGCGCTTCGAACGTAAACCACGGATGCTGATCGAACCAGCCGCCCAGCATCTCGCCATATTCCGGCCATTTATAGTTGGTATCGGCGGCCGCATGGATGCCGACGAATCCTTTTCCATCATCTTTGATAAAGGACATCATGTCGCTCTTCTGATCGTCGGTAAGATCCATCTCGCCGGTTGTGCTGGCGAAAATGAGCGCGTCGAAATAATTCAGATTTTTGACATTCCGCTCTTTAATGTCCTTCTTAGTAATAAGCTCGGTGTCCGTTCGGAGCGTTGCTTCCCATAATTTCGTGTCGTGGCCCATTTTCCAGATGTTGGCCATGGCGTCGGGAATTGAATCGTGCTCGAAGCCCTTAGTCTGTGAAATCACCAGCACGTGCGCCATGCGTCCGGGCGGCATCTTCACAGGCGGCGTCTGCGCTCTGGCATGGGCGGAATAGAGCGCCAGGCCCCCAACAACCAGAGCCAGAACGAAAAAGCTTGCATTACGAATGTTTTTCATCTCATCTCGCAACATATCGACTCCAAAGAAGGAAACGTATCACAGCCGGGTTGTCTGTTGTCGGGCATCCCACGGACTGCAGGACCCCTTAAGGTATCCTTGAGTACAATCTCTGCTTGTCAACCTTCTTCCGTCACCTTCTTAGTTTTTTGATTCACCTGGGCTATTTCGGCCCGTTCGTGATGGGGATACTGGATTCTTCATTTCTCTTCCTGCCGTTCGGGAACGATCTCCTGGTGGTGGGAATGGTGGCGCGCCATCACGAAGGATATCTGCTGTACGTCCTCTCGGCGGTCTGCGGCTCCACAGCCGGCGTTTTCCTGCTGGACCTGGTCGCGCGCAAGCTGGGTGAAGAAGGCATCCAGAAGATCGCTGGGAAATCGCGCTTCGAGAAGCTCAAAAGCAAGATTGGCGAAAAGGGCGGACGCACCCTCGTAATAGGATGTCTGGCGCCTCCCCCGTTTCCATTCACTATGGTGGTCGCCGTTAATAGCGCCCTGGAGTACCCGCGGAAGCGGCTGTTGGCCATCGTGGCGGCAAGCCGCGGGGTACGGTTTCTAATTCTGGGGGCGCTCGCGATCAAGTTCGGACCCGCCTTTCTTCGAATCGCAAAATCCGACCAGTTCAAATGGGCAATGATTGCATTCATCTTGCTGTGCATTGCCGGAAGCGCGTTCTCGGTCATCAAATGGCTCCGCCACGGCCGGTCCGGCAAATCATCGGCTCCCAAGCCCCAGCCAGCCTAATCCCGCGTATTGCGGACCCCGCGGGCATGAAAACACGATAAACGATAATTGTTGTTTTACCTTCAGGGAGCCGTTTAAAGAACATTATGTGGATCGTTCGCCTCGCACTACGGCGACCGTACACCTTCGTTGTCCTGGCGCTGATGCTTTTCATTCTCGCGCCCGTGGTGATCTTGCGCACGCCTACGGATATCTTTCCGAATATCGACATTCCGGTAGTCAGCGTCGTCTGGGAGTACTCCGGGCTTTCCGCGCAGGACATGTCTGAGCGCATCGTGTACATCACTGAGCGAGCGCTTACCACCACCGTGAACAACATCGAGCACATCGAATCTCAATCGATGAACGGTATCGCAGTCGTAAAAATTTTCTTCCAGCCGCATGCCAATCTGTACGCTGGCATCGCCCAGGTCACAGCCATCTCTCAAACCCAGCTAAAGCAGTTGCCGCCGGGCACCAACCCGCCGCTGATCATCAGCTATAACGCCTCAACCGTTCCTATCCTCCAGCTCGCGCTATCTGGAAACGGCCTGAGTGAGCAGCAGTTGAATGATCTCGGTCAAAACTTCATTCGCACCCAGTTGGTAACTATTCCCGGGACATCCATTCCGTACTCCTATGGCGGCAAGCAGCGCGAGATCATGGTCGATCTCAATACGCAGGCGCTGCAGGCGAAAGGCCTTGGCGCATCCGATGTAGTGAATGCCATCGGCAACCAGAACCTGATTCTTCCCGGCGGCAGTTCGAAAATTGGCCCGCTGGAATATAACGTCGAAATCAACGGGAGCCCCAAGAATGTTTCCGATTTGAACGATCTGCCGATAAAAACCCAGAACGGCGCCACCATTTACGTGCGCGATGTCGCCCATGTTCGGGACGGCTACCCGCCGCAGACCAACGTGGTCCGATCCGATGGCCAGCGCGGGTCGCTGATGACGGTTCTGAAGTCGGGCGACGTTTCCACGCTCGATATCATCGCCACCATCCGCAAAATGCTGCCCTCGATCGCAGCGACTCTGCCTCCGGAACTGAAAATTACCCCAATTGCCGATCAGTCCATCTTCGTGCGAGCTTCGATTAGCGCGGTCGTTCGGGAAGCCGTGATAGCCGCATGTCTGACCGCCATTATGATTCTGGTGTTTCTTGGCAGTTGGCGCAGCACGCTGATCATCGCCATTTCCATTCCGCTTTCGATTCTTTGTTCAATTTTCGCGCTAAGCGCCTTAGGCGAAACCATCAACATCATGACTTTGGGCGGCCTCGCGCTGGCCGTCGGCATCCTGGTTGATGACGCTACTGTCGAAATCGAAAACATAAATCGAAATTTCGAAATGGGCAAGGAGATTGAACAGGCAATTCTGGACGGCGCCGCGCAGATCGCTGTTCCAGCTTTCGTTTCTACTCTCAGCATCTGCATCGTATTCGTCCCCATGTTCTTCCTTACCGGTGTGGCGCGCTATCTTTTCGTGCCTCTGGCCGAAGCGGTGTCGTTTGCCATGCTGGCTTCCTACCTGTTGTCGCGAACAATCGTTCCCACGCTGGCGAAATATCTTTTGAAGGGACATTCGCACCACGACGCAGTGGCCCACGCTAACCGGCGGAATCCCTTTGTGCGCCTCCAGCTTATCTTCGAGAACGGTTTCGAGCGGGTCCGCGGCAGCTACCGCGAGGTTCTCCAGCGGTGCGTACATCACCGGAAGGTCTTCGCGCTTTGCTTTTTCCTGGCGTGCGTCGCTTCGTTTGCCTTGGTCCCCTGGCTTGGCCAGGACTTTTTTCCTGAGTCCGACAGCGGCCAATTCCGCCTCCATGTTCGCGCCCGAACCGGAACCCGTATAGAGGAAACGGCTAAGCTGTTCGATCTGGTTGAGCAGAGAATCCGCGCTGTCGTGCCTCCCGCCGAACTGGTGAATATTCTCGATAACATCGGCGTGCCGTACAGCGGCACGAATACGTCCTACAGCAATAACGGAACTATCGGCCCTGCGGATGGCGATATTCTCGTATCGCTTTCCGGGAAACACCGGCCTCTCGATGAATACATTACGGCACTGCGCCGCCAACTGCCGCCGGAATTTCCCGGAGTTTTGTTCTATTTTCTTCCTGCCGATCTGGTCAGCCAAATTCTAAACTTCGGCCTGCCGGCGCCTATCGATATTCAAGTGATCGGCCGGAACCTGGAAGCCAATCGCAGCTTCGCCGACCAACTCTTGCAACAGGCCAAAACGATTCCGGGCGCTACGGATATGCGTATTCAGCAGCCCTTCAACCAGCCGGAACTCCGCGTCGATATCAACCGGACAAAGGCGCAGCAGGTTGGCTATAACGCTCGCGACGTGGCAGGCGACATTCTGGTGTCGCTTAGCGGCAGCTTCCAGACTTCGCCATCATTCTGGCTGAATCCCAAAAACGGGGTTAGCTACCGGATCGTCGCGGAATCTCCGCAGTACGAAATGGATTCGCTCCAGGACTTGCGGAATATTCCCGTCACCGCCCCGAACGGTTCGCCGCAGATTCTCGCAAGCCTGGGGAGTATCCATCGCGGTTCCGGGCTGGCTTCTGTTTCGCACTACAACATCGCGCCGGTTGTCGACATCTACGGCTCCGTGCAAGGAACGGATCTGGGCAGCGTCGCCCGGCAGCTTGACAAAGTGATCGCGCGGAACAAGAGAAATCTGGCGCGCGGCTCAACTGTCGTAGTGCGCGGGCAGATCGAAACCATGCGCTCTTCTTTCGAAGGCCTTATCGCCGGACTGGCGTTTTCTATCGTTCTGGTCTACATGCTGATCGTAATCAATTTTCAATCCTGGCTTGATCCATTTATCATTATTTCGGCGCTGCCGGCTGCCCTGGCTGGCATCGTGTGGCTACTGTTCGTGACACACACCACGGTCAGTGTTCCGGCTCTGACCGGCTCCATCATGTGCATGGGTGTTGCAACCGCCAACAGCATTCTGGTCGTCAGTTTCGCCAAAGAGCAGCTTCCCGACATGGATACGGCAGCGGATGCCGCTGTACTTGCAGGCTACACGCGCTTTCGCCCAGTGCTAATGACGGCGCTGGCGATGATTATCGGCATGTTGCCGATGGCCCTGGGTATCGGCGAGGGCAGCGAGCAAAACGCGCCTCTCGGCCGCGCCGTCATCGGAGGCCTTCTGTTCGCAACGGTAGCGACACTGTTTTTCGTTCCCGTCTTCTTCAGCCTGCTGCATGACAAACGGAAGCGGCATGAGCAGTAAAGCACGGCGCATCCGGGCAGTCCTCGGCATTCTGGTTGTACTGGTAATCATCGCGGTAGTTGTGGCCGGGGGCATTATCCCTCGCCTGCGCGCGCGGCAGGCGCTTCGACAGCAGACCGAGATATCGGCCAAGCCCGTAGTCGCTGTCACGCGGCCGGAACGTGCAGCTCCCGGCGAAGAGGTCGTGTTGCCAGGCAACATTCAGGCGTTCATCGAAGCCCCGATATATGCCCGCACAAGCGGCTATCTCAAGCGCTGGTATTTCGATATCGGCGCGCACGTAAAGCAAGGACAACTGCTGGCGGAAATTGAAAGCCCCGAAGTGGATCATCAGCTCACGCAGGCAAAGGAAGACCTCGCCACCTCGCAAGCCAATTTGAATCTCGCTCAAATTACCGCCAAACGCTATGTGGATCTTTTCAGGACGGATTCGGTAGCGAAACAGGACGTGGACAACGCCGTTCAGGACGCCGCCGCAAAAGGCACCATCGTCAAATCCGCGCAGGCAAACGTTCTCCGCCTGCAGCAAATGGTCAATTTCGAAAAAATTTATGCACCCTTCGATGGAGTCATCACGGCGCGAAACACCGACATCGGCCAGCTTATCGATTCCGGTTCTTCAGGCGGTCCTGCCCGCGAGCTTTTTCACGTTGCCGCCATTAACCGGCTTCGGGTGTTTGTAAACGTTCCGCAGGTCTATTCGCATGCCACAAAACCGGGCATCAAAGCCGACCTCACTCTCCCGGAACTGCCAAACCGCCGGTTCCCCGGAACCCTGGTGCGAACCGCGGATTCGCTCGATCCGAGTACACGCACGCTGCTGGTTGAAGTTGATGTTGTGAACAACACCGGTCTCCTCTTCCCCGGCGCCTACACCGAAGTGCATTTTAAGATCCGGTCGAATGGCTCCACTCTGATCATCCCGTCCGCCTCGCTTGTCTTCCGTTCCCAGGGACTTCGCGTACCGGTGGTCAAAGACAATCGCGTTTCTCTTCTGCCCGTAGTGGTGGGCCGCGATTTCGGCACGACGATTGAAATTCTTTCCGGTCTGCCTGATGGCGTGTCCGTCATTCTTAACCCGCCTGATTCGCTGGTGGAAGGAGAGACTGTTCGGGTGGTGCAGCCGAAGCAGAGCAAAGAAGTGGAGGAGTAGAAGTTATTAAAATCGGTGGCCGGCCTCGGTACAAAGGAACAATGCCTGCGCAGCGTGCCGGCCACGCAACTTACTTCCATGAAAGTACTCACTTTGTTGTTATCGCAACAGAGATGCCCGGCACCCCAAAACGCTCTGTCAGCATTTCTCTCCTCTGATCCTTTGGAATCGCGTACTTGTAAGTTAGTCCAATCGGCGCCAGATGCAAGGAGCTAACCCGGTTTCCGACGATTAGCATCGAACTGGCTCCCGAGGAGTCCGTTGGCGAGAGGGCCTGCGCCAGAATCACGGCAACGCCTTCATTTCCACGCCTGACAAGGATACGCCCGTTCACCGTAGCATGATCCAAGCTGAAAGTGTAATGGCCAGCCGGCAATACTGCCAAACCCCAGTGCGCTTGAAGCGGCAACGTAAAGCTGCCGTTAACTTCCGCTGCCCCAAGCAAGCCAGCCGTCAAACACATTCCGGCTAAACCCAGTAACAGCTTCATTTTCCTACTCGACTTCATTTCATTTCTCCTTAGTTCGGCGAACGAAGTTAATTTTTGTTCGCCAGCGTTCACTTTGAGACAGAAACACAAGATCGGTCTATGGACCCGGCCTGTTCTTCGACTGACCCGCATTTGACCCTGTAAGGAACGGAAAACACAGGCGTCCAAACAAAGTTTGACCTACGATGCAGAGAAGTCGCGCAAGGTCGTGCAATAGCACCTTCGCGGTGTTATACTTCAGCCACTCGAAGAATATCTCACAATGGCAGAAGTATCTCGATCGGCGCCGGTCTTCCGTTTCGGGGTTTTTGAAGCAGATCCTTCGAGCGGAGAACTGCGGAAACAGGGCTCACGCATAAAACTCCAGGAGCAACCATTTCAGATCCTACTTACCTTGCTGGACAGCGCCGGTGAAGTGGTTGGCCGCGATGAACTCTGCCGAAAGCTCTGGGTGCCTGGCACATTCGTGGATTCTGAGCAAGGACTCAGCACGGCAATTAAGAAACTCCGGCAGGCTCTGAGCGACGATGCAGAGACTCCGAGGTATGTTGAGACAATTCCAAAACGCGGCTATCGTTTTATCGCGGCCGTAGAAAGGTCCGCTCGCCCAAAAACACCGGATAGTTTAGACGCAATGCCCGATCCCATAAACGGATCTGTCCCCAAGCTTGCGCCGGAAGCTTCGCAAAACAAGATTTCAGTTCCCAACCGACAGGGTGCCCGATCGGTTATGGGCTTGACTCTCGCAGCCTTACTCGTGATTGGAGTGGCTATTGTCGGATTCAAATGGAGCGCGCTCCGGGTCAGCCAGCAGAAGCAATCCGGACTGACTGACGATCTGCCGCAAGCGGCTGAACCATCCACCGCCCGACCGATTACGACCTTCGCTGGCGGTGAATATGAACCGGCGCTATCGCCAGATGGGAAAATGGTTGCGTTCGTTTGGCATCAGGAAGGCGCCCCGCAGTTTCATATCTACGTACAGGCGATCGACGTGGGTTCGCCCGTGCGGTTGACCACCAGTTCCACGGCGGAAGGCAGTCCGGCTTGGTCCCCTGACGGGCGCTACGTTGCCTTCGTCACTTGCACAGATAACTCACAGGAGTCCGGCCTGTATATCGTTCCCGTGTTTGGCGGAGCGAAACGAAAGATCGGCAAAATAGCCCCACGCCCTCATATTTTCGATCGCCAGATCGATTGGTCCCCTGACGGGAATTCATTGGCGCTGGTCGACAGGAACTCGACTGAGGAGCCATCCTCTATTTACATTCTTTCATTGAATAATGGCTCTAGACGTCGCCTAATTGCCCCTCCTCCGACAAGCCCCGGAGATAGCGGCCCGGTGTTCTCTCCAGATGGCCGGAAAGTTGCGTTCCGCAGAACAGAAAGCATTGGGAATAGCGATGTTTATATCGTTAGCTCGTCCGGAGGCAAACCGCGCCGCCTCACCTTCGATCAGCGCTTCACTTCGGGTCACGCCTGGACCCAGGACGGCCGCAACATCGTGTTCGCATCCAAGCGGTCGGGCCCCCTTGGCTTGTGGCGAGTCAAAGCATCGGGCGGTTCGCCTAAGCCGATGCCAGGAGTCACCGAAGGAATATATAACTTAGCTATTGCGCGAACCGGGAACCGACTTGTCTACTCGAAGTATTTTTCGGACAGCAATATCTGGGAGACCGATCTGCAAACCGGCGGCAGAAGGCAAGTGCTCAGCTCCACCCGTAATGAACGCAGCGCGCAGTATTCGCCAGATGGCACCCGAATCGTTTTCCGTTCCGATCGCACGGGGGTGGATGAGATCTGGGTGTCAGATGCATCCGGCGAGAATGCGGTTCGCATCACCTCTTTCAATGGACCACTCACCGGCACACCGCGGTGGTCTCCCGATGGGCAGTTCATAGCATTCGATTCGCGCCCAAATGGAAATCCAGACATTTACGTGGTCAGCGCAAACGGAGGGCCACCCCGGCGCGTGACCTCGTCGAGTTCCGAAGATGTCGTTCCAAGTTGGTCTCGTAATGGACGGTGGCTGTACTTCGCTTCCAACAGGACTGGCCATTGGCAAGTCTGGAAGATCGCTTCTGACGCGCTTGAGGAAAGCATTGCACCCGTTCAGTTGACGCGCGAGGGCGGTTTTGCAGCCTTCGAATCACCGAATGGAAAGGATGTATTTTATGCGAAGGATCGCGACCTCCCGGGCCTCTGGTCGATCTCCGCAACGGGTGGCCGCGAGCAACCTGTTACGGACATGCTGATGGCCGGATACTGGGGGAATTGGGCCGTTGCCCAAGCTGGCTTGTTTTTTATTCGTCCATTGCCGCCGGACGCCGCCGAAGTCGATGTGTATCCATTTTCCTCACGACGCATTCGCCGCGTCACCCGTCTTGAAAAAGATCCGCCTTTCTCGGATTCGGGCTTTGCCGTTAGTGAGAACGGCCGGAAACTTTTGTATACGCAGGTTGACACCAGCAGCAGTGAGATCATGCTGGTCGATAACTTCCACTGATCTATTGGTGGCCAATTCCTACAAATTGATGCGCTGCTCGCGGTGCCTGCTGAGATACCAGCACGGGCTGTCGCCTTCCTGCGGAAATAGCGAGTGGACGCAGGTCTGATCCTGCGGCTCATCAAGTAAAAACTCGGTTTTGTGATTTTTTTCCGGTACAGCGTAATACGGCCGCACGGTAACTGTGCCAAAGGGGTTATGATTCGTGGCGATGCGATAGCGCAGCACCGCATAATCGATGACGTAAGCAAGCGCCGTTGTTAGGACAATCCCCGCAAAGATGCGGCGCATGAGCCGGGCAATGATCTGACGTCCCGTACGCGCCGGCATCTTCGCTTCAGCCATTCAGAATGGACGAGGCCAGATCGGGCGAATGCAGGTGAATGATGCCGCGGCGCAGGCCAATGGTGACAGCATGCGTTCTGTCTTTTGCGCCCAGCTTGCCTAAAATACTCTGCACGTGCGCCTTCACTGTGCCTGCGGCAGTGCCAAGCACATCTCCGATCTCTTTGTTTCCAAAACCGCGTGCGACCAACGAGAGCACCTCAACCTCGCGGGGCGTCAGCGCCACTTCGGGGAAGAACCCGTTAAGCTGCTGCGTCACCTCCAGCGGAATGAATCGCTTGCCCGCATGCACGATGCGAATGGCCCTGATCACTTCGCTGTGAACCATCTCCTTAAGCAGGTAACCGCGCACGCCGGCTTCGAGAGCGCGGTAGATATCCTGGTCGCCATCGTAAGAGGTTAGGGCGATAATCTTCGCCCCGGGTGCTTCGCTGCGAATTTCCCGCGTGACCTCAATTCCACTTACATCGGGCAACCGCAAATCCATTAGCGTAATGTCCGGCCGATGATCGCGATGCAAGCGGAGCGCTTCTGCTCCGTTCGCAGCTTCCGCTACAAGCTGAAGGCCGGAGTCGGTAGACAGAATGGCGGCGATGCCTTTTCGGACGATATCGTGATCGTCAACCGAAAGGATACGAATTGGAGTCTGTGGGTCCAAGCCTTGCCGCCTTAGTTTAAGTGATGCTCAAAGTCCTGTTCCAGGTTACCTTCGCGCACAGGTCCCGTGAGCGGAAGAGAAATCGATACCTTCGTCCCATGCCCGGGCGAGCTGCTGATTATGAGCTCCGCACCGATTTCGGCCGCGCGCTCGCGCATGCCCTTTACTCCGAAGTGTTCGCCGCCAGCGGCTTCCGGATCGCCGGATATGCCAATGCCATCATCCTGAATCGTGAGATGCAAGTTCGCTGATTGTAGCGATAGATGAACTTTCAAAGTGTTCGCTTGGGAATGCCTGACGCTGTTTGAGATGGCTTCCTGGGCCACCCGCAAAAGCTGGTACTGCAAATCAGGGAAGGCACTCAGCGAAACTGAATCTACACGCAATACCAGCCGAATGGCTTTGTCCGCGACTGCCTGCCTCGCTATTTTCCGCAGTTTGTCCGCGAATTCCTCGCTCCCTGGTCCCAGCGTTCGCAGTCCCCAAAGCGAGCGGCGGGCTTCCGTGGCGCAATTGCCCGCGTCCGCGATGATCCCTCGTAAAGCGTTTTTTTCTCGCGATCCGGGCAGCCGGGTCCAAAGCGCCTGCATTTGCATGGTAATTCCCGACAAGCCCTGCAGCAGCGTATCGTGGAGCTCGCGAGCAATGCGGGTTCGTTCCGCCAAAACCAGGTCGAAGTTATTACGCAGACGTCGGATGCGCATTCGATAGAACGCCGCGATGGCAAGCGCCAAAAGAACCGACAGCAGCGGCCAAAACCACCGGCGCTGGTACAGCCTGGGCTGTATCGTAATCCCCAGAATGGCCGGGTGCTTGCTCCAGATGCCGTCTGCGTTCCGGGCCACCACCTGGAACCGGAAATTGCCGGGAGGTAGATTCGTAAAAAATGCCTCCCGCCGAGATCCGGCATCCACCCAGCTCTTATCGAAGCCACTCAGCATGTACCGGAAAGTAACCTTCTCTGGCGCAATAAAGCTGAGACCGGCATAGCGAATTTCCAAATTTCTTTCGAATGGCTTCAGTTCAATGCCGCCGCGCGCCTCGACAGGCTTGCCATTTATGAAAACGGCCGTAACGGAGACCGGCGGCGCGGCCCGGTTGTTAATCAGGTGATTAGGATCTACAACCACCAATCCGTTGTTGGTCGAAAACCATAACCGGCCGTCCGGGGTCCTGGAAGCCGCCGGTTGAACACCGGAGCGGCACTCGAAGCGAAGCTGTCCGGTACTGAACGGTATGCTGTTGAATGTCCGAGTCCGCCCGTTCGCGAAATCTTCCAGATCCTGCGTTCTTATCCGGAAGATTCCCTTGCTGGATGCCATCCAGAAATTTGCGCTGTCATCCTGGAGAATACTGTAGATCCGATTATCGTAGAGGCCGTCCTTCACGCGGATGTGTGTAATGACACTGTTTTTCCAGCGCAGCAGCCCCGAACCGGAAGTTCCCATCCAGACGGTCTGGCGGGCGCTATCTACCAGATAGCAGTCCACCGGATGGTTGATATTAAGCGAATACCCGCGCATCTCGGGCCCGCGAAGATAGTCAACGGAAAGATCGTCCAGGCTGACAAACAGGCCGCGGCTGTTACCAGGCGCCAGGGCAACAACTCTGCTCCGGATCCTTCCGGATAGCGCGGCGCTGGCGAAGCGGGTCCCGTTGAAGCGATCCAATCCTACATTCGTACCCGCCCACAGTATCCCTGCCTGATCGGTCGCCAGCGCAGTTACTTCGGGTCCGGACAGACCGTTCGCCGTGGCGTATGCCGCAACAATTTTGCCGTGTGCGATCCGGTTCAAACCTTTATCCGTCCCGACCCACAGTCCGCCGCGGCCGTCGCGCGCTAAGCTGAGTACGGTGTTGCTGGCCAGCCCATCGCGCATCGTGAAAGCGTGGAAATGGCCGTCGTCAAGAACGTTCAGCCCAGATCCCATCGTGCCCATCCACAGGTGACCCGCGCCATCGTCAAGCACTGGTCCGGCATCGTTGCTTAGCAATCCTTCGCTGGTGGTGTACGGAGTAACTTTGCCGTCAGTAAATTCATCAAGTCCGTCCTTTGTGCCGGCCCACAGACTTCCCTCCCGATCGATATAAAGCGAGAGAACGACGCTGTGCGAAAGCCCGTCGCGCGTACGATAAACACTGATCTCACCATTTTTATAGCGGCTTATCCCGTCGTTTGTTCCAACCCAAACACTGCCATCAGGCCCCGCGGCCAGCGACGAAACTTCGTTGTCCGGCAATCCATTTGCGGCCGTGAGGCGCCGCAATTTACCATCTCGGATCTCAGTTAAACCAGACGAATCTCCGGCCCATACCGAGCCGTTCTCGCCGCACAACAGCGCGGTCGCAGCGCCCGCATGAAGGCGGGGATTTGAATACGCCGTGAATTGGGAGCCATTCCATCTGCTTAGCCCGAAATCTAAACCTGCTACCCAGCGCGTTCCGTCCTTCGCTTCGCAGGTGGCGCGAATCTGATTTGAGGGCAATCCATCGCGAGTGGTGAAAACCCGTACGCGCTCGCCTTTGAGCCGTGCAAGTCCCTGGTTCGTGCAAACCCAGATGGAGCCGTCCGAATCGGATGCCAGGCAAAAAGTCGTATCGCTAGGCAGGCCCTCCTTGGTTGTATAGCGCTTCAACGACCCATCTGGACTGATCCGCGCAACTCCCGCGCCGATGGAGGCGATCCATAAATTCTTTTCGTCATCTTCAAGCAACGCTCGAATGAGACTGCGGTTGAGAACCGGCCGGCCGGTCTCACTGAATTCATGGAAATGCACCCCGTCGAAACGGATGAGGCTATCCTGCGTGCCTAACCACAGGAATCCGTCGTGCGTCTGCAGAATGGCATAAACAGTAGGCTGAAAAAGCCCTTCTTCCTGGCCCCAGATACGGTGCGCATATTGAGTCAGCGCCTTACTCGGGTCAAGCGCAAAGCTGGCCTGAGCAAGAACTAGAGTGCACAGAACCGCGACCGTCAGGGAGCAAATAAGACAGCGGCGCACTTTTGGAACTTATCTCTGGCGTCATTCTCGCACGAAGGAAGAGTTCACAATCGCGGCCGGGATCGGGCATTAACGGTCAACTTATGTCAATCTTGATGAGCTTCCACGGGCTACCCGGCGTCGGCAATGATTGCATCCGTCGCTTTTTCGCTAATCATGTAGACGGCGGAAACGATGAAATATCCAGGTATTCGCGGAAAAACGGAGGCATCCACTACGCGAAGAGCCTGTGTCCCCCGCACGCGGAAGCGGCTATCCAGAACCGCCAGGGGATCCTGATCCGCACCAATCTTGTTCGTGCAAGACGCGTGATGTCCCCACGCTTCATTCTGAATGAACTCGCGAACCCGATCGTCACTTTGAAAGTCCGGGCCAGGAACAATCTCGTTTGAAACAAGGCCGGCCGCTTTCAGGTGCTTGTTCATCTCGCGGACGAAGGCGACGCCTTTGACTACGGATTCAAGATCCTCGCCAGAGGAATCGTTCCCTTCAGTGAAGTAGTGAAACTCAATTTTGGGAGTGTCCCAGGGGTTGGCCGAACGTAGCGTGACGCGGCCGGCGGTGTTGTTTGTGCGAGCTTTCAGAATGGCCCAGGTGAACCGGTTCTGAAACTGCTCAAATTCCGCGGAGTAGCCGGGCTTGTATCCCCTGAAGTATCCTGGCAATCCAAAAATGTAGAGATCGGGATCGTGCCGCTCCGGGCTTGATCGCTTGACTATGCCAATGAGTGCGCCGTTGGAGGCATAGATTCCTTTACCTTGCTTCCACTCGTCGAAGCAGGCGTCGGAAATCCCGGGCTTCGGCAAACGGAACGTCGCGCCCTTAAGCAGTTCAAAGTTCCGTGAAAACTCGGATACGATTCCAATCTCATACCGATCCTGTAAATTCTCGCCGACTCCCGGCAGGTCCACGATCACCGGAATCCCTAACCCAGCCAGCTCCGATTGCGGACCAACGCCGGAAAGCTTTAGTAACTGAGGGCTGTTGAACGCTCCCCCGGACAGAATCACTTCTCGCCGGGCGTGGACCTGACGGCGTGGCGCGGAAGCCGGGTTCGCGATCTGTTCAGGGTCGGCGTGATACAGATGGTGTCCTTCGATATACTCGATACCGATCGCCCGCGTACCCTCGAACAGCACTCGTGAGGCAAGAGCGCCCGTCAAGATCGTCAGCTTATCCGGGTATGTGCTCTGTATCCGCAATAAATATTCGCGTGGTCCGGTACGCTTGCCGTTCCCGACGGCGAGCGGCGTAAAGGCGATCCCCTCAGGGCTCTGCTTTGCATTACGCGAATCGTTCGGATCGAAGCGCGTTCCAAGCCGCACCAGAGGATCTCCGCCGCAGTTCGCGAGGACAGCCGTAATGGAAGTTAGCAGCACCGCGATTAGCTCGGGATCTTTCAGGGCAACTGCCGGGTCCGCTTCGCAGGTGGGGAGCCAGCCGGAGAACCCGTGGCCATGCGACCAGTTTCTCCAATCCTTATCGCCGCCGAGTAGTCCACCAATCGACGAAAGAATGCCGTCCAAGACCCCTCTTGGCGAATCCGGGTTCGGTATGTATTTGCAGTTTTCGATCCGCGTAAAGTACTGGCGCATGTTATCGGAGCGCCAACTTTCATCACCGGTGGTTTCGGCGATGCCATCCCAGTCGCTGGCTTGGGGCATCACGGTGATCATGGCGTTGTGGGCCGTGCAGCCGCCCAGCGTTCCGGCGCGGGGATACCATACGCCGTCCTCCGCAGCGACGAACTTCGAATCCTTTTGTTGCTTGAGCGGATCGGAGTAATGGCGCACAAAGTAATTCCAGGCGCAGCCGGAATACTCGGTCGACAAGCCGTGAAAAATGGGCACCTCATACATAAGCCGGCCCACTTCATCATGCGAGCACGGGTCGCCTCCGGCTTCGAGTAACAGCACCTGAAAGCCTGTCTCGGCGAGATTCGCGGCAAGCGGTCCACCACCGGCGCCTGATCCGACAACGATGTAGTCGAAATCCGCAGTATTCATCTTTGGTCCGAGTTTTGATACTGCCGCACGCGAACGATGCTGTCAAGCAGCTTGCGGTGTAGCTTCAAGGCCGAAGCGCTATTCGCATCGAAGAGCAACAACCGGATCTACTCGCATCGCGCCGCGCGCAGGGAGCCAGACCGCAATGAAGATTACCAGGAGCAAGAGGCCTGGAACCGCAAAGAATGTTATCGGGTCGTCCGGGTTGACCCCGAACAGCAAGCCTGCGAAAAAGCGGGAGAGGCCAAGCGCAGCGCCGATGCCAATTGGAACCCCGAACAGTGCCCAGCGCAGACCTTGTAAGATCAGCATGTTTCGCACTTGGCTGTACTCGGCTCCCAATGCCAATCGGATCCCTATTTCCTGAGTGCGCTGTTGCACGGAGTACGCCATCAATCCGTAAATTCCGATGGCCGCGAGCAAGAGCGCCGCCACGCCGAACGTTGTCAGGAGCGTCGTTTGAAAACTGACACCAGCAGTCGACTTGGCCACAACATCATCCATTGAGCGGACACCTGTAATAGGAACCCCTCCAGTCATCTGCTGCAATTCTTTCTCAACGGCTGATGTCAGCGACCGTGGCTCGCCGCGCGTTCGGACCACCCAGGCCAGCGAAGATGCCCGCGTCATGAGCGTCGTGATACCGTCCGTGACCTGTGCAACTGGAACGTATACTACCGGGTAGGTCACTTTCATTCCAAAATCACGAACGTCGCCGACCACGCCGATGATTTGCCTTGCAGGCTCTTCGAATTCGGGGCCATAGCCCTTGCCTAGAACGATACGGCTCCCAATAGGGTCGCGGCCCACAGGGTACCCCGGCCAATATTGCCGGGCCATAGTTTGGTTGATAATGGCAACACGATCTGCCGCAATGTCATCCCGATCTGTAAAAACGCGCCCGCGTAAGACAGGAATCTTGAAGATTTTGAAGTAACCAGGCGAGACCGTCAGCCAGCCTCGGCCATCGTAGCGGCCGCCTGTGTTTGTTCGGCCGACGATATTAAAAGGTATGCCGAATGCGCCTTCAAGAGGGAGATTGTAACTGGCACAAACACGTATCACGCCAGGAAGCGATTCAATGCGTTGGGTCGCCTGGCGAACAAGTTGACCTACATCGGACGCTTTCACAAACCGCGAGCCGGCCAGCGACATTCGCAAGGTCAGCACATGATGTGTGTCGACGCCCCGATCAACTGTCCGCAGAACCACAAACGTGCGGATGAGCAGTCCGGCGCCGATCAAAAGAACCACCGCCAAAGCGGTCTCGCTGGTGACCAGGAGTGAGCGAGTTCTGTTCTGGCGATGACTCGTGCCAGAGCGTCCACTGCCTTCTTTGAGTGCAGTGCCGAGATCCTCTTGCGACATGTCCAGCGCCGGAATGAGTCCGAACAGGACGCCTGTGATTAGCGAAATGAAAATGGCGAACCCGAGAAGCCGCCAATCCATTGTGATGCCTGAGCCGTGCTGCCCAAGCCGAGGAAGATCACCCGGATTTATGGCGAGAAGGGCGCGAACCCCAAACGAACCCACAAAGAGCCCCAATGCACCCCCGATCATGGAAAGCACGACACTCTCCGTCAGCAATTGACGAACGATTCGGCTACGCCCAGCGCCAACTGCCGCTCGTACCGCCATTTCACGTTTTCTGCCAGTGGCGCGCACGAGCAAGAGATTGGCCACATTTGCGCAAGCGATGAGCAAAACGAGGACGACAGCTGCGGCGAGGATTAGAAGAGGGGTCCGCGCGTCACTAACTATGGCATCCTGAAACGGCTCAAGGCCAAAGCTATCTCTTGCCCCCATAATGTTGGGGAATTTGCGCCGAAAATCATTCGCGGCGAGCCTGAGCCGCGCGTCGGCCATCGAGAGCGTTACGCCGGGCTTCAGCCGCGCGACTACGTTGAAATACTGTGCGTGATCGCTGCTGTTCGGATCAATCTGGAAGGGAAGGAAAACATCAGGGGGCGAATCGAGTTCTGCGTTGAAATCAGAACCAACGATTCCTACAATCTCATATGGTGCGCCGCTCAGCGAGATGGTCTTTCCGACGATCTGACCATCACCGCCGAACCGTCGTTGCCAGAATCCGTAACTGAGAACCACCACGTGGGGGCCGTTGACCTGATCTTCTTCCGTTGTGAATGCGCGGCCTTTCGCCATTGGAGCGCCAAAGAGATGGAAGTAACGGGCCGATACACGGATAGCATGAATCTGCTCCGGGAAAGATCCGCCTGTCACGTTGAGATTCGATCCTCGATATTCGTATGCCGACACGTCCTGGAAAATGTTGCTTTGCTGCCGCCAGATGTTGTATTTGGCGGCCGAGCCTCCATAGCTGGGACCCGCCGGTGTGGTTAACAGAAACAGGACGATACGGCTTGGGTCCGGGTAGCTCAGCGGCCTTAGAAGAACTTTGTCGACTACGGAAAAGATCGCTGTATTTGCACCGATGCCAATCGCCAATGCGCCTATGGCGGTGAGGGTGAAGACTGGGGTCTTGCGAAGTGTCCTCAATGCGTATCGAACATCTTGCACTAAGCTTTCCATCTGACAGGCAGCCCCAATTCGTGTAAGCGCTTCCCTTATCATGCATCAAGGCCCCTATGTCCAAACAAAAGCTCACCTTGTCCCGTCGTGAATTTTCAGCGCTTCTGGTTTCCGCTCCAGCACTCCTCAACGGTAAACAGACCAGTTCCCAGGCAGCACGCATCAAAATCGATCCGGACCGCACGATTGGTGAGATCGATCCAAAACTCTACGGCAACTTTATCGAGCACCTGGGCCGCTGCATCGAGGGCGGAATCTTCGAAGAAGGCTCGCCGCTTTCCGATGGCGAGGGCTTCCGCAAGGACGTGATGAAAGCCGTCGAAAATCTGCGCGTCTCGTTTCTGCGATGGCCAGGGGGCAATTTTTCTTCGAACTATCACTGGTTGGATGGCATCGGACCGCGCGATTCGCGGCCCCGCAGGCTTGAAATGGCATGGGGAACGATAGAAGACAACCGTTTCGGCACGCACGAATTTCTGGATTACATAGCACAGGTTCACGCCGAGCCTTATATCTGCGCCAATTTCGGCACCGGCACATGGGATGAGGCGCAGCAGTGGGTGGAGTACGTTAACTTTGCCGGAGACACAGCCACTACCCGATTGCGCAAGAAGAACGGCCGCGATAAGCCTTGGAACGTGAAGCATTGGGGGCTAGGCAATGAGATGGACGGTCCCTGGCAAATGGGGCATCGCACGGCGGACGATTACGGCAAGTTCGCGTTGGAAGGCGCCAAGCTCATGCATTGGACTGATCCGAGCATCAAGCTGGTCGCTGCCGGATCCTCAAACTTTAACCCGAGCGTCGATTGGATCGGATGGAACAGAACAGTTCTGAGCTATCTGAAAGACCACGTCGATTATTTATCGCTGCATTCCTATGTCGGTAACCCCGAAAACGACTACTACGAATTTCAGGCAAGCACGCTCCCGGTGGCGCACCGCACGAAAGTTGTCGAGGGTCTGATCCGTGACGCGCTTTGGAATGCGCCTGCGAACAAAAAGATTTATATCGCCTGGGACGAGTGGAATGTCTGGTATCGCGCGCGCGGCGACGCGGAACGGGGCAGGCGCATTCTCGAAGAGCACTATAACCTGGAAGACGCGCTGGTCGTTTCGAGTTATCTCAACACCTTTGTGAATCACGCGAACGTAGTGAAAATCGCCAATCTGGCACAGCTCGTAAACGTGATTGCGCCGATTTTCACGAACGAGAAGGGCCTGTATCTTCAGACCATCTACTACCCACTGCAGCTTTTTGCCACCCATTGTCACGGAATGGCTCTGGATCTGACCGTTGAATGCCCGACGTACAGCACGAAAGCGCATGAGGCGGTTCCTTACCTGGATGTTTCAGCCGCGCAGAACACCGGCGGTACGATTGTTTTGAATGTGACGAACCGGCACCGCGATCAGGCGTTGGATGCCGTGTTCGAATTGGAAAGCAAGGGATTCGCGGGCGAGTTTCAGGTCTTTGAAGTGAACGGGCCTGACATTAAGGCCGAGAATAATTTCAACGCCAGTCCGGTGCATACAACACAGAAATCCGCGGCGGCGACCGGAAATACCCTTAAATACACGTTTCCCGCGCATTCGTTCACGATGTTGAAGGGCAAGTTGGTTTAGCGCGATAGATTTGTCTTTTGGTCACGCGCAAGACACGTTCGCTCGCCTATCCCATCTTCCTCCTGGTCGTGGCACTTTCAGCCGCGTCATTCGGGTCAACCGATTCTGCCCTTCCTGGGAACTTCGTTGACATCACGCAGGCTGCGGGTGTGCATTTCCTGCACAAAGCGTCGCACACGAGTAAAAAGTATTTGCCGGAGACGATGGGCTCCGGAGTTGCGCTCTTCGATTACGACAATGACGGCTTGCTTGATATTTACCTGGTGAACGGCGCGCCGATTGCTGATCCCACGCCCCCCGGCGCCATACCCAAGAAAACCGGGCCGCAGTATTGGAACCGGCTCTATCACCAAAAAAAGGACCACACCTTTGAAGATGTGACGGAACGTGCCGGAGTGGCTGGCACGGGCTTCGGAATGGGTGTCGCGGTTGGCGACTACGATAACGACGGTTATGAAGACCTGTTCGTCACGCAGTATGGGGGCAACATTCTGTACCACAACAATGGCAATGGGACGTTTACCGACGTAACGAAAGAAGCAGGCGTTGGCGGCGGAGGCTGGTCGACAAGCGCCACCTGGGTGGATTATGACAACGATGGCAAGCTGGATCTGGTTGTCGCACGCTATTTGACCTGGGATTTCTCAGATTTGTGGTGCGGTGAGCACCAGCCGGGACACCGCGCCTACTGCCACCCGGATCTGTTCAAGCCGATCACCTTCCTGCTGTATCACAACGAAGATGGCAAGCACTTCCGCGAAGTCTCACAGGCAGCCGGGCTCAGCAAGCCAGGAAAAGGATTGGGGGTTGCGATTGCCGATTACGATCATGACGGCTATCCCGATATCTTCATCGCCAATGACTCAATGCCGGAGTTCCTGTTTCACAACAGGCGGAACGGCACCTTCGAAGAAGTGGGGCTCGAGTCGGAGGTGGCCGTGGATGGAGACGGCTCTACCTACGCCGGAATGGGCGTCGATTTCGCCGACTACAACAATGACACCTGGCCCGATCTGGTGGTCACTACGCTCGGGAACCAGAAATATTCGCTGTATGCAAACGCGCGCGATGGAACGTTTTCGTACACAACCTATACGTCCGGATTAGCTGCGATCACGCTGCGGCATTCCGGCTGGGGTGCACGCTTCTTCGATTACGACAATGACGGTTGGAAGGATCTCTTTGTCGCGCAGGGACACGTGCTCGATACCATTGAAGTCAGCAGCCCGGGTCTTTTCTATCGTGAACCTCCTTTGCTGGTGCGCAACACCGGGCATAATTTCATGGATGTTTCAAAACGTTCTGGCGCGGTGTTCACAGAGCGGTGGGCGGCGCGCGGGCTTGCGCTGGGAGACATTGATAACGACGGCAGGCTGGATCTTGTGGTCACTACGAACGACGGTCCGGCGTACGTACTCCGCAATCAGACCGCGACATCGAATTATTGGCTGAGCTTGAAATTGATCGGATCAAAGAGCAACCGCGATGGCATTGGGGCCGCCATCAAACTGACGACCTCATCCGGCGCCCAGTACGTCACTGTAACGACCGGCGGCAGTTACTGCTCGGCAAGCGACGTCCGCGCGCATTTTGGACTGGGAGCGGAATCGAAAGCGCGAGACATTGAGATTCGCTGGCCGAGCGGCATTGTTCAGCACCTTGCGAACGTAACTGCAGACCGAACGGTCGTTATAAAAGAAAACGTCGCTGGAACGGCGCGCTAACTCAGCTATCGCTGCTGGGCCGGCTGACTGAGGCATGCCAGTTTCGAGTCGAACAAACACAGATTCTCTGCCTTCCACCGCATTGCGGCATGAATGCGTGTTCGGCCGCTTGGATGATCGAAGAAGATCGCCTCTTCCATCGGGCCTGGATTCAGCTTGCGGTATTCGCTCAGCAGCAAATCCACTTCCGCCTCGCCGTCCGGTTGGCGCGCGGCATTCAGGCCGAAAATATCCGCTTCATATTCCTGCATGCGCGTAAACGAATTGCCGATAGGCGTGGACACAAAGCTTACAATCGTCACGATCAGTACAGCCAGCGGCAGCACCGCGGGATCGCCGACGCCGCGCACCTGCCATCGTTCTCCCCGCCATCGCAGGCCGCGATCCAGGCCCCACCCGAGAATGCCAAACAGAATCGCCAGCGCAATCAGCGCGAACAGCATCGCGTTCAGGATGTGATGCATGACATAGTGGCCCATCTCGTGTCCCATCACCGATAAGATTGCTTGCGGCGAACAGCGGTTCAGTAGATTGTCGTTCAAGCTGATCCGCTCCGTCCCAAGAAACCCGCTCACATTAGCGCTAACTCTTTTGCTCTGGCGGGATGCGTCCACCTCGTAGACATCCGTTGCCGGAATCCCGTTTGCCCGGGCAAGACTCAAAATCTCGCGCTTCAGGCTAGTATCAGGCAGCCGCGTGTATTTGTTGAAGAGGGGGAAAAGGAACACCGGAGCGATCATCGCGCCGAGGGCGAAAAAGGCCATCCCGAACGCGGCTCCCCACCAGTGCCAAGTGCCCGGACAACGCCGCACAATGGCCATCACAATCGTAAACGCAATTCCACCCAAGACCAGAGCGATGGCCCAACCGATGATCTGATCGCGGAACCACGAGCCGAAGTTCTGGTTGGACAAACCGTACCGGTGTTCGCGGAAGAACCCTTCATACACGGTTAATGGAAATATCAGCACCGAGGTAATCACCAGGAACTCGATCCAGTAAACGAAGGATCGTAGCGGGGGACGCCGGGTGATCCGTTCGGCCGCCGCTCGCATCCTCGCGGACCATCGCGTCTCCAGAAGCAGTACCATGACGCCCACCGTATATAGAAAGTCCCAGAGCATCAGCCAGTAGCCACCCTCGAAGTAAGCGTCTGATCGTGCTTTGCCGGCCGCCGGAATCGTCGCCAGCCACGCGTCGGTTGCCGCAGTCACATTGAACTGCCCCGAAGCTTGTGCTGCTAGGGGTATGGCCGGGGCCTGGGATGCCGCATAAATTGGCGCCGGCAGAAATAGAACCAGCAGAATCAGACCCATGGCGTGCATATTTCGTCCCATATCGTAGCAGCGCTGTAAAAAGGCCGCCCGTGCTGTTCGTGCGCGCTGCCAACACTGGGCTATCATAAAGGCGTCAACCGATATTTAAGGAGATGGAATGGGACCCGTAGGCGTGCCTGAGATGTTTTTTATCTTCATCCTGGCCCTCCTTCTGTTTGGTCCCAAGAAACTTCCCGAACTCGGACGCATGCTGGGAAAAGGTCTCAGCGAGTTTCGCCGGGCTAAAAATGAATTGAAAAGCACCTTCGAAACTCACATGCGCGAGTTGGAAAAAGAAACCCGCCTGGATTCAACCTCCAATAGCACCGCAGTGGACTACTCAACCAAGCCGTATCCATATCCGTACGATGAATACGGGCAGGAAACGCCCTACAACGGCTACACTTCCGAGGTCCATTCTGAAATCCCCGCTGCCGGTGATGACCCGCCCTATAAGCCCTACGAAACCGGAGCTTCTGAGCCTGTTCATTCGAGTCCTGCCGATCAGGAACACGGAACCGATCAATTTCATTCCGAGCCCGTCCACTCCGCCGCTGACCAGACGCAAATTGCTGGAACAGTGTCGCGGTCCAATGGCGTTCGACCGGTCGAGCCGGTCTCCGTTCCCGCCGAAGAGGATCACCGCGGATAGCTGCGTTTGAAGGATGATTGACGAAACGAAGGAGCAAGGCGCTCCTAATAGCAGTTCATTATCTCCGGAAGAAACCGATAACAATGGTGCGGCGAACGTGTATTCCGGGTCCTCAGACCCGTACGGTTCCTCGGCAGAGACCTCTCTGGTTCCTGGTACAGCCGTAGCCGACCAGCCTCAAACAAAAGCTTCGCAGGTTCCACCCAAACGGACGCCGCCGCCCCCGCCCCCTCCGCCTCCTTCCGATGGAGATGAAGAGGAAGGGGATGAGGAAGAGCGCGGCATGCTTCGCATGTCGTTCATGGAGCATCTGGAGGAACTTCGCTCCCGCCTGCTGCGCGCCATCATCGGCCTTGCGGTAGCCTTCATCCTCTGCATCGGCTTCTGCAAGGATCTTTGGGAAGTTGTCTCCGCTCCCGCCGTCGAAGCCCTAAGGCACCTTGGCGTCAATCCGCCCAATCTAGCGCAGATTACGCCCATGGAGCAGTTCAATGTCATTTACTTGAAGCTGCCCTTGCTCGTCTCTGTCTTCGTCGCCTCGCCGTGGATCCTGTATCAGGTCTGGGCTTTCATCTCCCCGGGACTTTATAAGCGCGAAAAGAAGTGGGCGGTACCTTTCATCCTCTGTACGGCGGGGCTCTTCATCACCGGCGGATGCTTCGCCTACTTCATCGCCTTCCGTTATGGTTTGGAATTCCTGCTGGGTATCGGGCGCGACGTTCATGTAACGCCGGTCGTTTCTATAAACGAGTATTTCGATTTGTTTGTCAACGTGACGCTTGGGGTTGGCCTCGTATTTGAGATGCCGGTCCTGATCTTCTTCCTTACGCTGCTGCGGCTGGCTTCTCCGAGGTTTCTCATCCGGCACAGCCGCTACGCCATTCTTGCCATCACTGTCATCGCCGCGGTCGTAACTCCCACGCCCGATATTTTCAACATGATGCTGTTCGCGGTGCCGATGGTCCTGTTGTTCTTTGTCGGCGTCTTTGTAAGTTACTTACTCGTTCTCAAACGCGAGGGCAAGAAGTTCCCGTGGGGCAAAGTGCTGCTGGCCATCCTCGCAGTCATTGTCGCCGCCGCCACCGTGATAGCCATATTCGTGTTTCATTATCACTATCACCTGGTTCCGAAGTGGCCCTATCTGATCAAGTAAGCCCCGGCGCAAGCGGCTCGCTGAAGAATGTCGCATTAACGCAGGATTTCGCGTTGGACAACTAAACTTTCCAGGTAATCCATATCCAAGTCATATCCAAAACCGGGCGCATCGGAGACCTGGATTGTCCCGCGCGGGCTCACTTCAATAGGCGGGATGATGATATCGCGTTTCCAGTAGCGCTTGCTGGCGGAGACGTCACCCGGAAGGACGAAATTCGGCAGCGTCGAAAGGGCAATGTTGTGAGCGCGCCCGATGCCCGATTCGAGCATGCCGCCGCACCAGACCGGCATTGCGCTTGCCTGGCACACATCGTGGACGCGTTTCGCTTCGGCGAAACCACCTACGCGGCCCAACTTGATGTTGATGATGCGCCCGGCTTTGAGACGAATCGCCTGCTGGGCGTGATGAGCGGAGCGGATGCATTCATCGAGACAGACCGGTGTTTCGAGGTTTGATTGCAGCCGCGCGTGATCGATAATGTCATCATGTGCAAGCGGCTGTTCAATCATCATGAGGTAACACTCGTCTAGCTTCTTCAGGTGGTTAAGGTCATGAAGTGTGTACGCTGAGTTCGCATCGGCCATCAGCTTAATGCCGCGAAAGCGTTCCCGAACTTGACGAATCACCTCTACATCCCAGCCCGGCTTGATCTTCATTTTGATCCGCTGATAGCCGGCTGCGAGTTCGGCTTCGATCTTCTGCAGGAGCTGCGGGACAGAGTCCTGAATGCCGATCGAAACGCCGCAGGAGATCTCGTGACGCGCACCCGCACCGATCGTCTTCCAGAGTGGTTCGTTATTGATACGCGCCTGCAAGTCCCAAATTGCGGCCTCGGCGCCGCCTCTGGCCATGTTGTGTCCACGAATATGGGCTGTGCGCGCGCCGACCTCATCGGGCGAGGCGAATTCGTGTTCCAAAAGCCGAGGCGCGATGTAATGGATGAGGAGCGGCCAGGCGGAACCGGTCCATTCCTCGTTGTAAAAAGGATTCTCGCCCGCGGTGACTTCGCCCCAGCCTGAAACCCCATCCGCGACAGCTTCCACCAGAATGATGTCGCGTTCGTATGTCCGGCTAAAGCTGGTTTCGAAAAAATGAACCAGCGGCATGCGGATGTGCCGCAGCACGATTTGCTCTATTTTGATTCCCATGTTCCCAGCAGATATGTGCCCGTTTCTCCGCTCTTTTCAAAGCCGATGGCTGCTAGACCGGCCCTGAATTGCCGATCGAAATCTTTCCCGATGGCCGCCTGTATGTCGCGAGCGCGGCGCGGATCCTGCTCGCGTAAGCCGGCGATCTCGACCGGGACTGAAATGCTTGCCTCGATCTCCGGCCTGCTGAAACTCCGCCCAGTGACAACGGCCTCCACGCGGTCCGTGCGAATCCACCATTCCGCAATTAGCCGGTCGGTAGGCAGCCCGCCATGCAGATGACTGGATGTGGTTCCGTACTGATTGTGAACGTATCGGCGCACGATAGCTCCGAGCCGTTCGATATTGAAAAATGCATTCTTTATTTCGAGCGGGTCAAAGGTCCATTCGATGAGATCTATACCGCTGGCGAGTGCATACTCGCGCTGCTTCAGCTTCAGCTTACGGCCAATGCCAGAGTTCCTGTAGCGGGGCATCACGCCGAGCATGTGGCTGTGGAGATAATACTTGCCGCCAGGTTTCAGGCCGGGAATACAGAGGCAGAACGCAATCATTCTGCCTTCGTGGAAGGCGCCGAGAACTTGTCCTCCGATCTTGCTGGCGACCACAAATAGCCGCAGCGGAAGCAGATCTACATCCTTAAATCCCCATATCTCGCGCTGCAATCGAACAGCATCGCTGAACTCGTCTAGCCGCGAGAGCTGATGAATTTCAAGGGCCGGTTCCGGTTTCGCATTTCCAGTCACGTAATGGCCCATTTTAAGGCAGACCCCAATTGCACGTGTCAGGAGATGAGGCGGTACACTAATCCGTGCGGAGGAACGAATGCCGAATTTCGATAGACGGACGACACTGCCCGGAAGCGAGCGAACGCCCCCAAGAAACTGCCAGCCGGTTGGAGCAGTTGCGCCGGATGAACCAGTAAGTGTAACCGTGGTTCTGCGGCGCAAGGGCGCGGAACCGGCAATGCCGCAACCAGGGAAACGGTACGTGCATCTCACGCGCGAACAGTTCAAGGATTTGCACGGGGCCGACCCGGCGGATATCGCGATGGTCGAGCAATTCGCGAAGAAGTATCAGCTCACGGTTGTAGATAGCAATGTTGCCAAGCGCCGGGTCATTCTTTCCGGGACGGCCAGCCAGATGGCGACGGCGTTCGACACCTCATTGGTCACCTATCGGAACACTGTGACTGGCCACAGTTTTCGGGGGCGCACGGGCACGCTGAGTATTCCGATGGAGCTAGCGCCGTTCGTAATCGCAGTTTTGGGGCTGGACACCCGCCAGATTGCGAAGCCGCATTTTCGAATTGGAGGCCGGATACAGCCGGGTGCTGCGCCAGCGGGCACGTTCACTCCTCCGCAGGTTGCGGCGCTGTACAACTTCCCGGCAGGCGTCACAGGCAAGGGGCAGACCATCGCGATTATCGAGCTGGGCGGCGGTTACAGCACATCCGACCTTCAGACCTATTTCAGTGGGCTGGGCGTATCACAGCCAAATGTCACTTCGGTTTCCGTGGACGGAGGACAAAATTCGCCAGGATCAGATGCCGATGGGGAAGTGATGCTCGATATTGAAGTGTCGGGTTCCATCGCGTACGGAGCGAATATCGTGGTTTACTTTGCGCCAAATACCGATCAGGGTTTCATCGACGCCATCACCGATGGGGTACATGACACGACCAACAAGCCGTCTGTTATTTCCATCAGTTGGGGCGGCCCCGAAGATAGCTGGACGGCGCAATCGCAGACAGCCATGAATTCGGCTCTGCAGGATGCGGCCGCGCTGGGCGTAACGGTAGCGGTGGCGTGCGGCGACAACGGTTCGAGCGATGGCCAAAGCGACGGGAAGCTGCACACCGATTTTCCAGCCTGCAGCCCCTATTCGCTGGCTTGCGGCGGAACGACACTCGCGGGTTCCGGGAATGCGATCTCATCGGAAACCGTGTGGAACGAAACTGCAAACAATGAAGGCGCGACGGGCGGCGGCGTGAGTACCGTGTTCCCGCTGCCGAGCTATCAAAATTCAGCAGGCGTCCCGAAGCAACCTCAGACGGGCTTCGCGGGACGCGGCACACCGGACGTCGCGGGCGATGCGGATCCGAGCACCGGTTACCAGATCAGGTATGACGGGCAGGACGCAGTAGTGGGCGGCACCAGTGCCGTTGCTCCGCTCTGGGCCGCACTGGCCGCGCTTATGAATGAGAAGCTGGGCAGCGCGGTTGGATTTTTGAATCCCAAGCTGTACCCGCTTAACGAAGCCGGTTTTCACGACATTACCAGCGGCAGTAATGACGATAGCGGATTAGGGTATTACAGCGCGGGGCCGGGATGGGATGCTTGCAGCGGCCTGGGAAGTCCGGACGGAACGGCGCTTTTGAGCGCGCTTTCTCCGGGCAGTTCCGCAAGCGCTTCGTCGGGAGACTGAGGCACCCGTGTGAGCAGTCCCAGAGTTGCGCTGGCGGGTTCTACGCTATCGCGTCAAGGCGAGGAGCACTGGATTGGCGCGGCGAATCCTGACCAGCCAATGGCGGTAACCATCGTGCTGCGCAGGCGTGCATCCGCCGCCAAACTCGGCGAGGAACTGCTGGCGGGCGCGGCTCAACCTGTGCCGCGGGAGGAAGCCGCGGAAATCGGGGCAGATCCGCAGGAAATCGCTGCGGTTCGGGAGTTCGCCGGAGCAAACGGACTCAAAATATGCAGCGAGAACGCGGCAGCGCGCAGCATCCGCGCCGAGGGCACGATTGAACAACTGGATCACGCCTTCGGGGTGCAGATAGCCTGGTTTGAGAACACTCAGGGCCAACGGTTCCTGAGCTATCGTGGAACCATCTCGATTCCGGAATCGCTGCAGGGTATCATCATCGCGGTGCTGGGACTCGATCAGAGACCGGTCGCGCGGTGCCACGAGTGACGGCGTCAGCTTGAGTACATCAGTAGAGCGGCGGCTCGCCGGGCGGGCGCGTCTTCCATCGCCGGTGAATCCACATCCATTGGCCGGGATAGCGCCGGATGATCCGTTCAAGGGTCGAATGGATCTGCTGGGTGTCTGCAACTTCATCGCCGGTCATTTCAACTTCTGGATAAAACCGGAGCACATAGCGGCGGGTAGCTTCATCCCAAAGGGCAAAACCCGGGATAACGGGCGCGCCGGTATGATAAGCCAGCTTTGCGAAACCCGATCCGGCGCAGGCTGGTTTCCCGAAGAAGTCGACGAACACACCTTCCGAAGGACTGGTGTTTTGATCAACCAGGATGCCGACGGCTTCGTTATTTTTCAATGCCTTGATAACAGAGCGAGCGGCATCCTTTTTGTAGATCAGCCGGTTGCCCGACATGGTGCGGCGCTTCTCAACAAGATCATCTATAAGCGGATTATCTAGAGGGCGAACCATAACGTTCATCGGCTCGGTCATGATTGCATGGGCAAAAGCGCTCAATTCCCAGTTACCTAGGTGCCCGGTCGCGATCAAAACACCACGCCCCCAGCGCTTCGCCGCCCAATAGTTATCAAGTCCCTCGTATGCAATCGACTCGCGAATATTCGACGCGTTCAGATGCGGGAAACGCCCTAGAGATACAAGCATGCGAGCGAGGCTGGCGAATACTTCATCGACGATGCGCTCGCGTTGTTGAGTATCGAACTGCGGGTAGGTAAACGACAGATTCATTCGAGCAACGCGGCGCAGTTTAGGCACGGCAAGATCGAGGACGCGTGTGGCGGCACGCGCGCACCTGTACGCGGCGGTCCCCGGCAGCACGCGTAGAACACCCATTACCGTTCCGGCAACAGCGTACTCAGCCCGGATTTGAAACCAGTTCTTCTTCTGCGCCAAGTGTGGAGTTTATTCGATCCATCCCCCGCCAAGCACAAGATCGCCGTTGTAAAAAACGGCCGCTTGACCGGGCGTAACCGCGCGCTGGGGCTGATCGAACCGTACCTCGACGCGTGAATCGCTTTCCGCTGGAAACAGAGTGGCGGGCGCAGCAGAGTGCTTATTCCTTATCTTCACTTCTGCGCGGCGAGGTTCGTGAAGGGGAGCTAGCGACAGCCAGTTTACGTCGCGGGCCATAAGCGAATCGCGCAACAGGTCTTGATTGGGCCCGACGACGACACGCTGGTTTGAGGGCTCGGTGGCAATTACATACAGCGGCTCGCCCGCGGCCACCCGCAAGCCGCGCCGCTGACCCACGGTGAAATGATGCGTCCCAGCATGATGGCCCAAAACGCGCCCGGATGTATCGACAATTTCCCCCTCAGTTTCGGTTCTAGCAGTTCCCTGCTCTCTGAAGTATGCGTCAATGAAGGCGGCATAGTCGCCGTTTGGAACAAAGCAGATTTCCTGGCTGTCGCTCTTTTCGGCAACCGGCAAACCCAGATCACGGGCTAGCTCACGGACGTGGGTCTTGATCATGCCGCCGAGCGGGAAGAGGGTGCGCGAGAGTTGGCTTTGCGTGAGACCAAACAGGAAATAGGTCTGGTCTTTGCTGGAATCGAGGCTGGTGCGCATCTCGTACCGCCCGGATTCCTGGTTGAAGCGAAGCCGGGCGTAATGTCCCGTGGCAACTTTGCCGGCGCCTACGCCATCCGCCATTTCAATAAACTGATCGAATTTGATGAAGTTGTTGCAGAGCGTGCAAGGAATGGGCGTGCGGCCGGCCAGGTAGTCCTCAACAAACGGCTTGACCACTTGCCGCTCAAAGCGCTCTTCGAAATTCACGACGTAATACGGTATCCCAAGCAGGCCGGCGACGAACCGCGCATCATAAACATCATCGAGCGAGCAGCAGCGGCCGGTCACACCACCTTCCGGCGTAAGCTGGGGCAAACGGCGCTGGTTCCAGAGCTGCATGGTGAGGCCGACCACGTGATGGCCTTCGCGGTGAAGCAGGCCCGCTACGACGGAGCTGTCCACGCCTCCTGACATCGCCACCGCGATAGGAAGTTCAGACAAGCTGCACCTCGCGCACTCTGGTTCTGCGAAGCTGGCGAACAGACGCAATCACGGCTTCGGTAAGCTGATCCACTTCCTCTTCGGAGTTGTAGCGGCCGAATGAGAAACGAACACTCGACTTTGCCTGTTCGCGGGTCCGCCCCATCGCAAGCAAAACATGCGAAGGCTCAACCGCGCCGCTGCTGCATGCCGATCCGGTAGATACGGCCATTCCTTTGACATCCAACGAAATTAAGAGCGCTTCACCTGAAACGCCATGGAACAGCAGATTGCTGGTATTCGGCAGGCGGTTAGCTGCCGCGCCATTCACCTCGGTTTCAGCAAGCGCGGAAAGTATTTGCGTTTCGAACCTGTCACGCAAAGCCGCGATCCGCGTGTGATCGTCAGCAGCGCACAGCTCAATCGCGCGAGCGAATGCTATGACGCCCGGCACGTTCTCTGTTCCGGCGCGGCGCTCGCGCTCATGCCGTCCGCCAAGCTGGATGCCGCGCAACGGAGCGCCCTTGCGAGCCACCAGCGCGCCCACGCCTTTCGGTGCGTAGATTTTGTGCGCACTAAGCGAATAGAAATCGGCCCCAACGCCGGCCAGGTTCACGTCGATCTTATCCAGCGCCTGCACACCGTCCGAGTGAAAGTAGACGGGCTGGCCAGTCTCGCGGAGATGACGAACCAATGCCGCGATATCCGCAACCGGCTGAATGACTCCTGTTTCGTTGTTTGCATGCATCACCGAAACCAGGACGGTTTCGGGTCGGAGAAAACGCTCGAGTTCCTCGATTCTTATGATTCCACTTGGGCCGACGCCGACGTAACTGACGTCGATCCCTTCGCGCTCGAGCTGGCGGAACGGTTCCATTACCGCCGGGTGCTCTATAACGGTCGCAATGGCGTGCTTGCGATCTCCGGGGAGGGTCCTTATAATACCGAAGATCGCAAGGTTATTGGATTCCGTTCCGCCACTGGTAAAGACGATCTCAGAGGGAGATACGTTTAAGAAATTTGCGATCGTCCGGCGTGCATTCTCGATGTGCTGGCGCGCGAGCTGACCGGCGCGATGGGTGCTGGACGCATTTCCGAACACCTCCCGCAGGGCGAGTGTCAGCGCATTTGCGACATCGGGCGCAACAGGAGTGGCCGCGTTGTGATCGAAATACAGCAAAATAGCACAGGAGAAGCGGGTGGAAACTCGCGGAAACACGCGGCTTCATTACAATTCTAACAGCGTATGGACCCGCTGCGACCACCTGCCATTATCACGCTCACAACTGATTTCGGACTCGCCGACCACTACGCCGGGACCATGAAGGGCGTGCTGCTAAGCCGTTGCCCCAACGCGCAGATTATAGATATCTCCCACGAGGTCCCGCCGTTCTCTATCGGAGCGGGCGCATACACAATCAGCCAGGCGGCGCCATACTTTCCGCCAGGAACCGTCCATGTCGTAGTCGTCGATCCTGGGGTGGGGACGGCGCGCAGGCCGATTCTGGTGGAATCTGCAAATCAGCTCTTTATCGCGCCCGATAACGGAGTGCTTAGCCTGGTAATGGCAAGCGATGCACATGCGAAGCCACGCGAGATAACGAACCGCAGTCTCTGGATGCCGTCACCATCCGACACCTTCCACGGCCGCGACATCTTCGCTCCAGTGGCCGGCGCTCTGGCCAATGGAAATGCAAAACCGGAAGATGCCGGGCCCCTCCTTGACCGGGTGGAACACCTGACGGGATTGCAACCCAAGCAGGTAGATGAAGGCGACTGGCATGGAATGATTCTGAGCGTAGATCATTTCGGCAACGTAATCACAAACTTTTTGAGCAGCGCTTTCCCGCACATTGCGCACCGCGGATTCAAGTTGAAAGCGGGAAACCGGGAAATCAGCAACTTTCGAACTACCTTCGGTGATGCCCCTCGGGATCTCTGCTTCGCTTACTTCGGCAGCGGCGGCTACATTGAACTGGGGATGAATCAGCGAAGCGCGGCGGCATTTTTGGAAACTCGGCCAGGTGAAGCAGCCAGGCTGCGCGTTACAATCGTTTAATCCCCGATGCGGGACTTTGTCCCCGCACGCCGTAGTCCAATGACCGCAGCCGAACCTTTAACCCTTACCCGGGCAACCGAATTCCGCAACAAATTGCAATCGAAGATTATGGTTGCCGATGGCGCGATGGGTACGATGCTCTACGCCAAAGGCATCTTCATCAATCGCTGTTTCGACGAGCTGAATTTGTCTTCTCCCCAGCTTGTAAAAGAGATTCATCAGGAGTATGTGCGGGCAGGCGCCGAGGTTCTAGAAACCAACACATTTGGCGGGAACCGAGTGCGGCTGGGCGCATTCGGATTCGCTGAGAGGCTACGCGCGATCAACGAAGCAGGCGTGCGCCTGGCCCGCGAAGCAGCGGGAGAACGGGCTTTCGTGGCAGGCGCGATAGGACCTTTGGGAACACAGATTGAACCTCTGGGGCCCATGTCCTTTGCGGAAGCCCGGGCGGTGTTTCGCGAGCAGGCAGACGCTCTGGTAGCGGCCGGAGTGGACCTGCTGGTTGTCGAGACCTTTTATGATTTGAACGAACTCCGCGAGGCGATTTTCGCAGCGCGCGAGGCAGCCGGACCTGAGATGGCGATCGTTGCCCAGGTGACCGTGCATGATGACGGCAGTCTGCGCGATGGAACCAACACGGACACGTTCACGCGCCGAATGAATGAATGGCCCGTGGATGTAATCGGGGTCAACTGCTCGGCGGGACCGAAAGTGGCGCTCGAGACGGTGGAGCAGATGGCGGCCGTGTCAAGAAAGCCGCTCTGCGCCATGCCGAATGCGGGTCAGCCAGCTACCGTTGAGGGCCGCAATATTTACCTCTGCTCGCCTGAATATATGGCGCAATACGCGCGCCGGTTTCTACAGGCCGGTGTCCGCGTGATTGGCGGCTGCTGCGGGACCACGCCCGAACACATCAAGCTTATTTGCAGCGAGGTTCGTTCGCTGCAGCCGGTTCAACACCGGACCGCGGTTACGGTGGTCGAAGAGGGGAAACCAGAAATCAAGCGGCTTGCGAAGGTGCCGGTCGCTGAGAAATCACAGCTTGGCCGAAAGCTTGCAAACGGCAAATTTGTCGCATTCGTGGAGATTCTTCCGCCCCGCGGCGTGGATGCTTCGAAAGAAATTGCCGGCGCGCTCCGGTGCAAAGAGAACGGAATCGATTGCATCAACGTGCCCGATGGGCCGCGCGCCAGCGCGCGCTTGAGCGCACAAGTTACGTGCCAGCTCATCCAGCAGCAAGCCGGCATCGAGGCGGTACTCCATTTTTGCTGCCGTGACCGCAATATATTGAGCATTCAGTCGGAACTGCTGGGAGCGCACACGGCCGGGGTCCGGAATCTCATCTGCATTACGGGCGACCCTCCTCGCATGGGCACCTACCCGGACGCAACGGCAGTATTCGATGTAGATTCCATCGGCCTCACGAACATCGTCAATAATCTGAATCAGGGGCTCGACATCGGCGGCAATCCAATGGGATCGCAGACTTCTCTGCTGATCGGCGTGGGCGCGAACCCGGGCGCTTTGAACATGGACGAGGAACTGCGGCGCTTCGCCTGGAAAGTGGCCGCCGGCGCCGAGTATGTGGTAACCCAGCCGGTATTTGACCTGGATTTACTCGCCGCGTTCCTGAAGAGCATCGATCAGTATCGATTGCCGGTCATCGCCGGGATTTGGCCGCTGACAAGCTACCGGAACGCCGAGTTCATGGCCAATGAGCTGCGCGTCCCTGTACCGGAGCAGTACATGGACCGGATGCGCAAGGCAGACAGCGCCGAGAAGGCGCGAGCCGAGGGCACCGCCATCGCCCAAGAGATGGCACAGCGTTCACGCTCCATGGTTCAGGGAGTACAATTCAGCGCGCCGTTCGGCCGCTACGAGATGGCTATTCAGGTTGCCGAGGCGCTGGGCGAACGCTAAACTGTCGGAATACCCGGCACTTCCACCAGGATCTGATTCTCTTTCACCAAGTGGCAACCGACCTCATCGAAATCGACGTACAAAACCCAAACCCGGACGCGATTGATCGCGCGGTAAGCGAAGTGTCCCGTGGGCGAGTGGTGGGCCTTCCAACGGATGCCCTGTACGTTCTGGTTGGTGACCCGTTCAATCTCCAGGCAGTCGGACGAGTCTTCGCATCGAAAGGCCGCGAAGCCATCCGGTCTCTTCCACTGGCGGTTTCGGACACGTTGATGGCGGAAGATCTGTCAAAGGAATTAAACAGCCGGTTCTACATTCTGGCGCGCCACTTTTGGCCGGGCGCATTGACCATCATTGTTCCTGCCTCCGCAAAGGTTCCGCTCAAAGTTACCGGCAACACCGGACGACTCGCGCTGCGTCACACCAAATCGCCCGCGCTGAACGCGATGATCGAAAAGCTTGGCCACGCTCTCATCGCCACGAGCGCCAATCTTTCGGGTGAGCCGACTATCTGTACTGGGATAGACTTATTTGCCTCCATGGACGGCCGCATCGATCTGGTACTGGACGGCGGCGCCTGCACGGGCCAGGGATCGACAACGGTAGATATCACGGAGCCATACTGGCGAGTCATCAAGGAAGGCGCAATTTCGGAGCGGGAGATCGCTGAGCGGCTCAAGGAGACATAGGAGGGATCGTGGCGATATTGTTCCCCCACGCGCGGATAGTCACGCACAGCGCAAAGCCAAGCTTCGCCTGAGCGGTTCGCCTCGTTTCCGATATCCTAAGGTATGACAGTCGACGCCATCAAAGAAGCGATTGCCGAATTGCCGGATTACGAGCGCCACTCGCTGGCAGCGTGGCTCAATAATCTTGATTACGACGACTGGGACAAGCAGATGGTGGCGGACTTTTCGCTTGGCGGACGCGGCATGGTTCTGGTTGAAAAGATCGAGCGGGACATTGCAGAGGGGAACGCCGTTCCGTTCGAACAGGCAATGGAGCAGGCGAAAGCGAAACAAAATCGCCCGCGCCGGTGAGTTTCACACACAAGACGCTCCCGTCATTTTGGCATTGTTATGCGGATCTGCCCGAAGAGGCTCGACGCAGGTCGGACAAGCAGCATGAATTGCTGATCAGGGACCCGGGGCATCGGTCGGTTCAATTGAAACCGGTTGGCGCATTCTGGTCCGCCCGCGTATCAGACGCTTATCGCGCCCTCTCCGTCCGAAAAGGAAATACGTTCGTATGGTTCTGGATTGGCAACCATGATGATTACGAGCGCCTCTTGAAGGGCTGAGTCGTGATAAACGGCATTTCCCGGAAAACAGGATTGCTGACCGTGCGTTTAGCGGGATTAAGCGCGCACTCGGAATCTCTGGTACTCTAAACGTTAAGCGTTCCCTGCGAGAGCGTCTTGTTGGCCTCCAAATAATTGATCCGATAGTCAATGTCATGGAGTCCCACTCGAATTAAGTGCTGGTGTGCAGGCTCCCGCATCTCACGATGCGATTGGAGAAGCCTAAAGGTGCTCGGAGGATTCCCCCCTGCTCTCTTAGGGGTCAATGACGGAGGTTAAGCCGGAAGCTCTCGCAGGGAACGCTTCCCCTTTCGCTTCCGACCCTGATGAACATCCTCTTTATTGGCGATATTTTCGCCTCGGGTGGCCGCGGCATTGTCGCTGAGAATCTGAATCGCCTTATCACCGAACACAAAATTGATCTAGCCGTAGCCAACGCGGAAAACAGTGCGGGCGGCTTTGGTATTACGCCGCTCATTGCGGAAGAGTTGCTGGCCATGGGGCTGGATGTGCTTACGGGCGGCAACCATAGTTTCGACAAGCGCGAGATTCACGATTACTACGAGCATCAGCCGCGCCTGCTGCGTCCCGCCAATTATCCTGCAGGATTGCCCGGAAACGGTGTTTACACGGGGACTGCCCGAAACGGCATAGGCTACGCGGTGCTCAATCTTCAGGGACGCGCGCACATGGCAAACATCGATTGCCCATTCCGCAAAGCAGACGAAGTGCTTGGATCGCTCGATGCAGCGATCAAGGTCCGGTTGGTCGATTTCCACGCGGAACTGACCAGCGAGAAGGTCGCGATGGGGTGGTACCTGGATGGCCGCGCGACCGCCATGATCGGTACGCATACACATATTCCGACAGCAGATGCCCGGGTGCTGCCTGGCGGGACGGCTTATCAAACCGACGCCGGCATGACAGGCCCTTACGAGTCTGTGATTGGCATTGATAAGGACACGATCATCCGCCGTTTTCTCACCGGACTCACGGGGCGCATGGAAGCCGCGCGCTATGGCGTGGAACTACATGGCGCCATCATTCGTACCGACGAGATGACTGGCAGGGCGACCGGGATCGAAACCGTCGCGTTCACAAAGTAACGCATTCGCACCTCTGATTAGACGGTGACGGTTTGTGACCGGCGCATCGGAACGATCCTAGAGCCGCTTTGCGGGACGATTCCCCTTTCAAATTCACTTTCTATCTGAGCTGTACATGATTTCGCGAAGCGAGTTGGGAAAGGGTGCGTGATGACCAATATTGCAGTGGAACCGGTTTGCTCGAAATCGAAATATACACGGTGCTGACAGACCAATCTCGTGTTATTTGTAGCTGCTATTCTCTTCCTCGGCGGTCCGTCGACGCTGAGCGCCCAAAGCAACTCCGGGTATGGCACGTGTTCCGGCCTGGCAGAAGCACTCTTTCTTTCCCTGGCGTTGTCATTAAATGGCGGAGCCGTACAAGAATCCATTGGTTTCTATCAAAATTGCACGGCAAGCGCCCAAGCCCTGCCGCCTTCGCCAGTTCCGCCTACGGCTTCGTGTTCGGGATACGAGGGTGCTTGCTCCGCGAATATTATCTTACTCGACCCTGTGCCGGATCTAATAAATCAGGCGGGGAATGGTGTAACGACGGATGCCGAGGCTCTGGCTTCCGGCGGTACTGAGGCGACAGGCATCGCGGCCGGACGGTGCGGCAAGGCTGGTGCTCTCCATTCCCGCCAATTTTCCTGGTGAGCAATTGATGGTGCAATTGCTGAACGACCGGGGAAGCCAGAGTAACTCGACGCAAGCGGACGGCCAGTTAGCGAATATCCAAGGAACTGCTTCCGGATCTCAACTTCAGGTCACCGCGGTCGACACCGGCGCGGGCCCCATGGCTTTCGCCTTGTATCTACCTCCCCAGGACTTCTCTCGCGGGGGCGACGACGACAACGCCGCACAACGCTTCGTTTCCATTCAGATGAATTCGTTGAGCGTTCAGTCGTACAGCGGAACAACCGGCATAGCTATTCTCCGCCCGCCTGTGGTGCTCGTGCACGGGTTGTGGGATAACTCCGTGGCTTGGGACCATTTCGATTCTCTTGAAAATGACCCCTCTTCCCGCTTCTTTGTGCAAAGGGCGGATTACAGCTACAGCCCGGGAGCGATTTCAGCAAGCAATCCCTTCTACTCCGCCTCCGTTCTGAGCAAGGCGGCGATGAGTGCGCTTGGCTTTGCTTTTAACGCACCACTCGTACACAGAGAGATCGACAACGTTATAACAAACTTCCGTCTAGCGTACCAGGCCGCGGCCGTTCAAGCGGATGTCGTGGCTCACAGCATGGGCGGGACCATCACCCGAACTGTCGAGGGCCTGCCCGAGTACATCGGTCCGGAGTCGTTCGGGCTCGGAAACGTTCATAAACTCATTACGATTGGTACTCCACATCTCGGGACTCCGTTAGCGACCCAGTTGCTCCAGGCGAACAACTCTTGCATCCGGAATCTACTCGCAAAGAAAGGAAAGCTCTCGCTTTCAAGCGCCACGGTGGGCGGTTCCAGCGTAAGCGGCGCCGTCGGAGACCTCGAAGGCGATGGATTAGGCGGGACTCTGAGCCCAGCGCTGCAAAAGATCGGAACGAGCAACGGTCACGAGATACCGACGGCCTTGATCTCTGGAATAATGGCACAAGGCAACCTGAGCGGCTTGAACTACTCAGCCGCTGCTGCATATCTGCGATTCAAATGTAGCGATCCTCTGGCACAGAGTCTCACGGTTGGGGGTTGGCCGAATATCTTCCGCCAGGATAGCGACGCGATCGTGCCACTAACAAGCCAACTGAACAACTCGCTGGGCGCAGGATTCAGCGGGCTGATTCACTCAGCCGGCGTCGAGTCACTCGGGTTCAGCGGTCCTGGTGAACTCGATCCGGACCAGCAGACACTGATTCCGTCGACTGTAATTCAACTTCTGAACGCGCCTGTGTCGTCAGGCGCCTTTACACCTCTTCCGTAGCCACGAGAGCCAAGCATATGGCCATTCGACTCATCAAACTTGTTTTGCCTATCGCGCATTCATTCTCCGCGTTGCTAACGATTGGCACTGCTCCCCTCCAGGTTGCAGCCAAGACGGTGCTTCAAATCACGTCACCGGCAGAGGGCACCGTGGTGAATCCGGGCCAGACCATCAACATAACCGTATCGAGTTCTGGTCCCACTTTTGCGCAAGTCATCGTCATAGGTCAAGACCCTATCGGCTTTAGTAAGGTGCTCATGGGACCGCCCTACCAGTTTTCAATTCAGATACCTTCCAAGATCAGACCGGGCAGGTACACCCTCACTGCGTCCGGTGCTACAGCACGGGGACAAGGTGCAGAATCTGATCCAATCTCCATCGATGTCGAGCCCGCTGATTCTCCAAGCAAAATACGTGTTGAACCTTCCAGCTTAAGTCTGCCTGTTGGCGGTCGATCAGGGCTGCGCGTAATTGGGAAGTACAGCGACGGCTCAACTGTAGATCTGAGCAGATCTACACAAACGACGTATATGTCGGAATCGACCAGTGTCGCCACTGTGACGAGCGAAGGTCTTGTCACAGCGGTATCTCCAGGCTCTGCACAAATAATTATCGATAAGACTATCAGAGTGGAAGTTACTGTGGGAAGAGGTCGAGGGATCCCTCGCAACTAGTTGCCATCGCTTTCGACAAGTTGAACGGAATTGCATAACTCAGAAGAGGACCACGATGGGTCTATTAATTCGTATAGGGTGGGTACGTGTTTCGGCGGCATCGCTGATTGTCTTAGTATTCGCCTGTACCCTTAAGGCACAAGCAGCGCTTCAGATTACTTCACCCGCGGACGGGACAATGGTCAATCCCGGCCAAACCCTGAACGTAACCGTATCGAGTTCTGGCGCCACTTTCGCGCAAGTTATCGTCATGGGTCAAGACCCCATGGGCTTTAGTCAAGTGCTGACGGCGCCCCCTTACCAGTTTTCGATTCAGATACCTTCCGATATCAGACCAGGCAGGTATACCCTCACTGCGTCTGGTGCAATCTCACCGGAGCAAGGCGCCGAATCCGATCCGATCTCAATCGACGTCGAACGCCCTGATGCCCCGGAGGGCATGAGCACTGATCCGTCCAGTTTGACTCTGCCAGTTGGCGGTCAATCGGGCTTGCGCGTAATCGGGTATTATGCTGACGGCTCCAGCGTCGACCTGAGCAGATCCACCCAAATAACATACTTGTCCCAGGCTCCGGGAGCCGCTACCGTCACCAGTGAAGGTCTTGTCACCGCCGTAACCCCTGGCACGACAAATATCGTCATCAACGGCAACATGATCGTGCCAGTTACTGTCAATTCGCCGATAATTCTCAATCCCGCGCAGGCGACTCTGTCCGGTTCCCGGACGCGACAATTCGTCGCAAGAGTGACAAATCCATCTAACCAGGCAATCACGTGGTCGATCAGTCCGGACGAGGCGGGCACGATAGACGCCGACGGCCTTTACACTGCCCCAGCTTTCATCGCATCGCAGCAGACGGTCACGCTGACGGCCACCAGCGTGGCGGACAGCACCCAGACGGCCACTGCAAGCATCATCCTTTCCCCAGCAGCTTCGGTAAGCATCGTTCCGGCTTGGGCCACTCTGTATCGTGCGCAAATTCAGCAATTCACCGAACGACAGCGAACGCCGGAACCGCTGGAGTAAGCTGGTCGAGCAGTCCAGCGGGAGTAGGAAGCATTAGCAGTGCAGGGCTGTACAGCGCCCCTGCTTCAATTACCTCGCTGCAAAGTGTCACAATAACAGCGACCAGCATCGGCAACCGGGCGATTTCCGGGGCAGCGACCATCTGGGTGTCCCCGCAACCCTATGTCCTCACCGCAACGAGCTCGGTCATCTCGCTCGCACAGGGAAGTTCAGCGAGCTTGAGCGCTGTCGAACTCGCTACGGATAACTTCCCGCATCCGGTCGCCTTTTCGATAAGTGGACTGCCGGACAGCGTCACAGCGAATTTTGCGCCTGCCATGCTGACAGGCTCCGGGGCAACTACGCTCACCCTTAGCGCCAACTCTACGGCGGCTACCGGCAACTATACGTTGACGATCACGGGCACTGATACCATCTATGCGGACCTGACGCAAAGTGCCACGGTCACGCTGATTCTGCAAGCGTCCCAATCGCGGAGCGGGCCGCCGAATCCTTCCAATTCCGTCGCCCCGGGGTGGACTGCCCGCGATATCGGAAATACCGGGATTCCGGGCATCACGCAATTGTCGAACGGCGTCTTCTCGTCCCTTGGCTCGGGCCTCGATCCTGCCGGTCAAACGCTGGAGCTGGAATCATTTCAATTCGCGTTTACGGGTTTCTTCGGAGACGGGACTGTGGTCGCTCGCCTCGATGCGCTTGCATTAGGCGGAGTGGCTGGCATCTCGATTCGGGAGACTTTGGATATCGGGGCCCGTTACGCGCTGCTCTCCACTAAAGGATTTTTCTTTCGGGCCGCTACGGGTGACGTGGGGAGCCTTGTCGCTATGGCCAATAACAGCCAGTTTCCCCAATGGTTGAAGTTGGTTCGGCAAGGCAACCTTTTTTCCGCGTACACTTCGCTCGACGGAACAACCTGGAGCCAGGCAGGGGCGAGCGTCACGATCAATATGGGTCCGAACGTCTATGCCGGACTCGCGACTTCGTCGCAGAGTACCAGCACTCTGGTTGCAGCTTCCTTCGACAACGTGAGCGTCGTCAGTTCACCTACAAGCGGCTTTGCCCTTTACAATGCCAGCACGCCTATCGCGACGGCTGGCGCGAGTGCGGTTTCCGGTACGGTCTCGCAGATTACTGCCCCTGGATTCGGCGATACGGTCCAACTTTCGGCTAGTGGGACGCCAAGTGGCGTGAGCGCGACATTCGCCCCCAGTTCGGTCCTCGGTAATGGCGATTCCGTAATCACCTTTGCGCTTCCAAGCGGTATTGCAAGCGGCACTTACCCGGTTAACGTCACCGGCGTCGGTACTACACAAACTGCTTCCACTCCGGTACCGCTCACGGTGCTGAGCCCGTTGCCTGAAGGCTGGAGCAGTGCCGATATTGGAGCGCCCGCAACCAGCGGCCAAAGCGGGCTGCTCAATCAGACTTTCATTCTGCAAGGAAATGGTTCAGGCCCCAACGATCAAGTGGATCAAATGCAATATGCTTACACACAACTTACTGGAGATGGGGCGATCACTGTTCGTCTGACTTCTTTGGAAAAAGAGAGTGTGTGGGCCGAAGCAGGCGTCATGTTTCGAGAAACGCTTGATCCGGGCGCCAGGTTTATGTCTCTCTCCCAGAGTGGAAGCGTCGTTGGCGGCATGAATGATTGGAACATGGTTTATAGGACAGATCCCGGAGGTTATCTCGGATACCTGTCGTCGGGCTCGCAGAATCTTCAGCTTCCGGGGTGGTTTCGGCTTGAACGCCATGCAAACACGTTTACCGGCTACACCTCGTCCGATTCTACAAACTGGACGCAGGTTTACTCCACCACCATGCCGTTATCTTCGACGGTGTTCGCGGGAATCTTTGCCGCAATGGATGATGGGTCTAAATTGGCGACAGCTACTTTCGACAATGTCTCAGTTTCCAACGATTTGGGCGGTGCTTCTCAAAGTCCTACCGCGTCGCTTAGCCCAACCTCTGTGATTTTGACAACCAATCAGACGCAGCAGTTCACAGCCACCGTATCCAATACGAGCAATATGGCGGTGACATGGACTATTAGCCCGAATATCGGGACCATTTCTGCAACCGGCCTCTACACTGCTCCCGCAGTCATCTCCGCTCAGGAGACTGTGGCCGTGGTAGCAACTAGTGCGGCCGATCCAAGTAAGTCAGCCTCAGCCAACATTACTCTGATTCCGCCGGTGTCTGCGTGGGACGCTTCGGTAGTCCCTGCCGAACCAGACGCGGGTGACGGCAGTTCCGGGGAGTACGGTGTAAAATTCCGCGCCGACTACGACGGATATGTCACGGGAATTCGCTTTTACAAGAGCCCTGCGAACACCGGCATACACATCGGGAATCTCTGGAGCAGCACAGGTACGCTTTTAGCGAGCGCGGACTTTACGAATGAGAGCAGTTCGGGATGGCAGCAAGTGACCTTCAGCACTCCGGGCGCGATTAGCGCTAATACCACCTACATTGCCTCATATTTCACATCGGCGGGCCATTACGCCGGGCAGACAGAATATTTTGCATCGTCGGGTGTGGATAAATCCCAATTCACCTACTCCAGGACGGCATCGACGGCCCAAACGGTCTGTACAGCTATGGACAACAGAGCACATTTCCAAGTGCAACATTCCGTTCAGCAAATTATTGGGTAGATGTCATGTATGAGCCGAGTCCACAATTGCTCATTAGCCCAGCAACGCTCACGTTTTCGGCAATGGTGGATACAACAAGTTCGCCTGCTCAACAGATCACACTTGGTAACCCAGGTACGGGGATCCTTAACTGGACCGCGAGCGGCAGTGCACCGTGGCTGGTTTTATCGGCAACCTCTGGGATTGCGCCGCAAAGCGTCTCCGTCTCTGTGAACGTGACCGGTCTGGCAGTCGGCACATATTCGGGAACCATCACCATCGCGGTGTCGGGCCGGCGAATCAAACAAAGACAATCGCGGTGACCTTGACCGTGGCCAATCCCCTGCTATCGTCAGATTTTGCGAATCAAGGTATACAGGGATGGGCAGTTTCGCCCCTGGGACTTGCGTTTAATTGGACTGTAGTCAATGGCTAACCACGTCGCCTGCCAGCGGCGTGACTCAGACGGCTGTTCAAGTTTCTGTTACTTCTGCATCTTTGAGCGCCGGAAATTACAGTGGTAGTGTGACCATCTATGCTCCCGGCGCGAGCAATTCAGTGATGACGGTGCCGATCACGCTTACGATTAAGGCCGCGACTTTATCGGTTTCACCTTCCTCACTCACGCTGTTTGCGGCCGTAGGCTCTCATCCGGCTACAGAGAATGTACAGATTGCAAATGCCGGTTCGGGGACTCTGAGCTACTCGTCGAGCGTGACCTCAACCTGGCTTAATTTAAGCGCAAGCAGCGGTTCAGCACCTTCTAGCATCTCCGTGGAACCCAATGCCAACGGACTTACGGCAGGCACCTATAGCGATACGATCACAATTTCTTCACCCGATGCAGGAAACAGCCCAGTTGCAGTGCCTGTCTCCATGCAGTTGGGAACGCTCCTGTTTAGCGATGACTTTAGCATGGGTGCCGGCAACTGGACCGCCTCACCGCTTGGGTTGGCTTCGGGTTGGTCAGTAACTAATGGAGTTTATAGCTATGACGGTAGCGGGCACACTCAGTCGTGGGGAGGCAGCGATTCCTGGACCGATTATACGGTAGCCGTCGACTTTCAGCTTTCGTCGCTACACGATTATCCCGGTGGATTCCGTGGTCGTCTGAACGCAAGTAATGGGGCGAGCTATGGAGTTTGGATTTACCCGGAAGAACAGATTCTCAAGCTCTATCGTATTGGACAGTGGAACATCGATACCGACAACACCGTATTGGGTCAATCGGGTACTCTTTTTATCGACACTGCTGTTCACAATCTCCGACTGAGTTTTCAGGGATCGAGAATTACCGTGTACTACGATAACGTCCCTGTGATCATGGCAACCGACACGACATATACACAAGGCGCCGTTGCGTTCGATGTTTCAAGCCAGCCAATCTCATTCTCGAATGTCAAGGTAATTGGCTTCTAGAAACGCTCATGCTCCGGACCTCTTGCTTTTCTCCAGATTGAAATTCCGACGACTCGAACACTCATTCTGAAAGGAGCTAAACAGCATTTTAGAGGGAGGCGGAAAGGCTAAGTTGCTTAACTGCTTGTTTGGCCCTTGTTGGTTCGACGAGCTGATTGGGTGTGTAGTGTATTATTTTCAAAACTCGGGTCACAAAATGTCCTTAATTCGACACGCTCTCAAGGAGGGACTCAATTACTCCAACGATGCAGCAGTGCAAACCATTTTGCACGCCGGACAAATATACGTGGTGCGGAATACTAGGATGCCGAATGGCGCCCCGCTGGCGGCGGTCTTCCGCTTTTGGACGGAACTTATACGGCACAAACAGTCGCTTTTCTTCTCCGGCGATCGTCATGATCATGGATTCGAATCGTGTCGGCCGTGTCTCGTCGAGCCTGGCGACCGCGATTTTCGACAACGTCTCCGTGACGAACGATCTGTGTGATTTCTCGCTGAGCGCCTCTAGTCGTGTAAGCGTAAACATCGGCGGCTCAGCCTCAACTTCCATTTCGGCGTCGCTAACGCCGTTCTTTTCGGATTCAATCGGGTTATCACTGAACGGCTTGCCGGCCGGCGTTACAAGAACCTTTAGCCCCGGCGCTCTGGCTGGATCTTCCAATGCAAGTACGCTGACTCTCAGCGCGTCTGGCAGCGCTGCGGCCGGTACTTACTCGATACGTGTCAGCGGAACTGATGCGGACATCCGGCATAAGTCATACCGCGACAGTTACGCTCACGATACAGTGGTCCGCTCGCGGCCTCCAGAAAGCTGCGGCGCGGTAGATCACGGCCGCGTTTACTTCAGGAATCCGCTCGCGTTGCTTGCACCCGAGCTCAGCTTGTCGTTCAACGGATCGTCAAGCGCGAGTAAAGTTCGCAGCTCGGGGGAAAGCCGGGCCTGGGTTTCCCGGCGTAGCAGCTTCTTTTGATATTGCTGCTGTGGCTTATCGAACCGGCAATAGAACGCGTGCAGGGCGCGCCGGTGATTCGCAGTACGATTCGCCGTCCCGCCGTGCCAGGCATGAGTGTTCATCACAATGACGCTCCCGGCTGGAGCCAGCAAAAGCACTTCATCGGGATGCGGCTGTGCGGGATCGGCTATCACCTCCTGCGGCAACTTGCCCCAATTTTGCGAGCCGGGAATTACCCGGGTAGCTCCATTCGCGGGCGTGAAATCGTCCAGCAGCCAAATTGTGTTGCACACCCAAAAACCTCCTGCATCCGGAAGTGCACCGGCATCGACGTGCAGCGGCTGAGCTTCTTTCGAATTTGGATTCGCCGATCGCGCATTAAAACTGCTCAGCTTGAAATTCGGTCCGAGAACGTGCCGGACCAGCTCCAATATTCGCGGCATCGCGATCAGCCGCTGGAATATATCGCCTTTATCCACCAGGTTTGCGAGCCGCCGGGCCTCCGGCTCTTTCCGGAACTCCGATCCGGCACTCTCGCCTTCGAGCTGATAGAGCTGCTCCACCCTGTTGCGGACCTCTTCCAGGATTTCCGTGTCAAGGAATCTTTCGACAACCACATACCCAAGCCTGTCTAGTTGTTCGCGCTCTGCTGCCGTCATTACGTTCGCAGCACCTTACATACTGGCGACTTGGACGGCGTTTCGCACCGGAAGAGTTTTCGGGAAGCGGAGGCAAAAGCATGCTCCCGGTCCGGGGCGGGAAAGCAATTTCAGCTCTCCACCCAGCTCCAGCATCGTCTGCCGTGAGAGCGTCAGGCCCAAACCTAAACCGGTGCGCTTGCCGGCGGTAACGAAGGGGCGGAAGATCTGGGCGCGCACTTCGGCCGGAACGCCTGGCCCGGTATCTTCGACAAAGACAAGTAGATTATCGCCATCGCCTTTCGAGTAGACGTATACATCGCCGCCGTCCGGCATCGCATCAATAGCATTCGAAAAAAGATTGGTGAAAACTCGTTCAGAGCGGGTACGATCAACCAGCACTTCGGTGTGGTCCTCAACCGCGATTTTGATGCGAACGCCAGTATCGGCCGTCTGCGCCGCCTCCGCGGCAGCCTCGACAATCTCGCGGAGCCGGCAGGGCTCAACGTTTCCGGTCTCGCCGCGGGACACGTTCAACAAATCGCGCAGCAGTTCCTGAAGCCGGTGCGAAGCGCGATAGATGTTAAGGGCAACCCGCTTTGTATGCCCGGGCGGCATCTGCCCGTCCATAAGCATTTCCGCGCCCCCGTAGATTGCGGCGAGCGGGTTCCGCAAATCATGCACCAGCGAGCTGCCCAAACGGCCAATCGTGTTGATTTGCTCCTGTCGAATAAGATCGGTTCGCGCCTGTTCGATGGAATCGCACATATGGTTGAAGGTCGAGGCCAGCCGCCCTAGCTCATCATTGCCGCTCACCGGCACGCGATAACTGTAGTTGCGAGCCGCAATCTCAGTGGCAGCGCGGTCAAGCAGCTTGACGGGGTCCAATAAACGCCGCGTCATCATCAGACTTACGAGCAAAGCGATGGCAACCGTTGCAAGCCATGCCAAACCCAGGCTTCGCCGCAGTTTCGTGAGTGCAGCCTGCACGTTTTCGTAGGAATCCAGAATGCGGAGTTCCGCAACGGGCTTACCTGTCACGTCCTCGAGCCCTTGTCCCAGGCTGATGAAGTCCTGATTGCGAATCCGCTGTCGATCCGATCCCGGAGGCGGCAGCAGCGTACCGGGCGAGAGATAGCCGAATCGAGGCTCCAGGGTCGAGGCGAAAACCTGCTTATGATCCAGAAACACAAAATCGCTGCCGGGCGCCAGCCGTTTCAATTGTCCCGCCACAACACTATCGATGCGGAAGCCGGCGCACAGCACGTTTAGAAGAAGCAGCTTGTGACTGGTCTGTACATACACGGGCGTAAGCACCACATAGAACAGCTTCGATCCCTGATGCAGATATCCGGCGAGCTGCTGCGGAAACCGCGCCCTGACTTCCTTCATCGGTATTCGCGGAACCGCCAAATCGTCACTGTCCGCGCCGAGAGATGAGATCAAATGTCCCTCGGGATCGAGGACAAGGAAGGCCGCGGACTGGTCGGAGATGTGCCTCCATAATTCTCCGGCCGAATCGCGAATTGTCAGCTCGTCCCCAGTTCCGAAGGCGGCGCGCACATCCGGCATCTGAGCCATCAGCGCGGTAGTGGCGGAAAGCACCTGGGTGCGTCCCTTCCAAACCGCTTCATAGGCCTGGAGGCTGGCGCGAATCTCGGCCCGCACGCTCTCATCGGCTACGGACAGAGCGTAATTCTGGAGACCCCAGCCGGCGAGCACAAATAGAATCGTGATGGTAGTGGAGGTGGCGAGAAATACGCGCCAGTGCAGCGGAACTCTACCGAAAACGCTGTTCATTGTACCGGACCAGGGTAGATCTCCAAGTCGGCGCCGGAGGATGGGTAATCCAAACCGTACTTGTTCTTATGCGGCAGGCGAACATATCCGAGCTCCGAAAGGTGAATGGGAGGCGCCTCGGTGTCCTGTTCGTTCGCTTCGATGTTCACCACCATCTTCAGGTCGGGACCGGCAGTCGCACGCTCGTCGAAAACGCGCAGCTCGTAAGCTCCCGGTGGCACCTTCGGGATTTGATACCGGCCCTCGCGCCCTGCCTTTGTAAAGTAAGGAGTATCCAGAACCAGAATTACCGCGGACATGGATGGATGGATGTTGCAAAACACGCGCACAATGCCGGGTCGATGGAATCGGATAGACTTGCTGGTTCCCGGCGCGTACAATCCTACGTCAAATATCTGGCCATCGAAGCTTGAAAACGCATTGTGGAAGATCGGGTCTTCGTTCGGGAAATCTACCACGCTCCCCACCGGAACAGCCAGCACATGCGGGTGGAACATTTTGTCCTTCTGCAAGAGTTCAACGTGCTCGGCAACCGGGGGCGGGATCGTATCCTGCTGAATCGGACTTAGCCAGATAACGATATCAGCCAGGCTTTCGTGGGCTTTCGCGCGCTGCGCGATTTCGATAGTGCCGGATAGTGTCGCGGCCGAGCCAGGCAGCGAAACCGACATGGCCACCACCGCCGTGCAGCACAGTCTAAAACAGGTAAGCAAATGTGGCATCATAGCGGTTCGTCGATAACTGCTGTCCGGTCAGGTATGCCAATTCATTTCGCGAACCCTCGAAACCGATAATCACATTTGGGCTTAACCTATAAAGTACGTTACCGGCATAGTTGAGAGTTCGCACAAAGTCGTATGAGTTCAGGTCTTTTACATCATTCACCTGGCGTCCGGCGTAGATGTCGAAGGTAAGGCGGCTGGTTATCGGAAGCGCCACTTGCATCCACCCGGCACTGCCGCGTATCGGAATAACGGCTCCGCTTCGCTCCACCGTTACCCCGGGCGATTCACCCCCAAGATTGGCAAAATTTCCACCGTGGAATATGGTTCCGCTGATTTCCAGCTTCTGAATCGGCTTAAAGAACAGGTCGGCACTAATCACGCGAGATGGTACCGAAGTGCCCAGCAAATGGCTCGAGCTGGCGTGCGCCGCGACGCCTACGGCAAAGCGCGATTCCTCGCTCCAGTGGTGGGCGATTTCAAAGCGAGCCTCTAGCGCAGGGCGCGCCGTTTCCATCGGCACATTGGCGGGCAGGTACGGCGCTACGTACGATTCGTTGGTCTCCAGTGCGGCCGCTTGCAGCGTGACCTGTGTATTGGTCGAAAACGGAATGTGTTCTTCGTAGCGGACTTGCGGAAGCCAGAGCCACAGGTTTCCTGCCCCCGAGAGTGGCGGAACTGCTACCCTCGCAAACGAAGTTGGCTCCAGGGGCGAGATGAGTGGCTTGTCTTGTCCTACGGTTAGGCTCCGGCGCGCCCAATCAAACGAGAGCCCGCCGCGCCTGATCCGAAACACACTGTAGCCGCTGGACTGCGAATAAAAATCCATAGAAAGGAAGCCATGCACCTTCCCGCCGCCCGGCAAACTCGGCCCCCTGAAATCGAGGCCGATAACGGATTGCGCCAGTGTAGCCCCAGCGCTTGGATTGCCGCTCGTGTAACCGCTCAGATAAGCGTACTCAGGGTCGGCCGGCCCCGTGAACAAATAGCTGTCGAAGAGAAACATACCGGTTAGCGATATGGGAAAGCGCTGCGACGATTCCACCTTCGTTTGAGCCTGGTCTTTCACTTCTTGCGCCGTCACCTCCGCTCGATCTTGTAACGTCTGCGTCCGCGCGGCCGAGTCAGCCTGTGCCGCTTTCACAGCTTCGCGCAACTGTTTCACTTCGGTAAGAAGCGATTCGTTCTGCTTTTCCAGCGTGTCCAACCGGTCTAAAATATGCTGCAAGGTGTCGGGCGAAGCCTGCTGTTGCGCCGCGCTCTGCATCCCGCAAAGGGCAATGGCGACCGCCGCCGCGCCTATCCTATTGAAGGAAATCTTCCAGTTGAAGTAATTCTTCCAGTACACGGCACACCTCCCTCATCGAGCATGGCTTTCGGAATATGGCGTTAGGAGCGGACTCCTTCGACCGGGCCATGCGCGATGCGCCTTCGTTCGCGGTGATCATGATCGCCGGCAGATTATGATAACTGTCCAAAGTACGTATCTCGCGAATGAGTTCGAAGCCATTGAGATGCGGCAGGTTTAGATCTGTCACAACCGCCGCGATGTCCGAATTCGCAGCCCGGAAAAGCCGCAGCGCGGCCATAGGGTGATGAGTAATAACCGACTTCACGCCCGGAATGCTCTCAAATGCCAATGCCAGTGAGGAGGCTACGCTGTCGGCGTCATCTACAATTACAACTACTCTCGCCACACGCCCTCATTGAGGAAGAAAGCGGTATCCGACGCCGTGCACCGTCACGAAATGCGTCGGCGCCGTGGGATCTCCCTCAAATTTTTGGCGCAGCCGGACGACATGCGCGTCCACTGTCCGGGTGTTCGGATAATATTCGTATCCCCAAACCGAATTGAGAATCAAATCGCGAGTGAGGACGCGGTCAGGGTTGTGAAGGAAAAAAACAAGGAGGTTATATTCGGCCGGCGTGACTTTCACTTCCTTATCGCGCCGCGTCACGGTACGCCGTTCAAAATCAACCTCTACCTCGCCAAAATGTGCGACCCGGCCGGCATCATCGCTGCTGCGGCGCAAGACCGCTCGAATCCGAGCTATTAATTCTCGCGTTCCAAATGGCTTGACGATATAGTCATCCGCTCCTATTTCCAGCAACAGCACTTTATCGACTTCATCGCCGACGGCGCTAAGAATGATAATCGGAGTCTGCACCCGGTCTGCACGAAGCTGTTTGCATACTTCGATACCGCTCATTCCGGGCAGCCTGAGATCCACCAGGAGAAGATGCGGCTTAAGCATGAGCGCCTTCTCAAATCCGCTCTTGCCATCGGCGGCAAGTAGAGGCACGAAGTTCTCGCGCTCCAGCATGACACCGATAGTGTCACGCAAATTCTCATCATCGTCGATGACGAGTATCTTCTGCATGTTACTTGACATTCTAACCAGAATTTCGAAGTCGGCGGCTAGTATAGCGTGGGCTATCTGGTGATTTTACGAAACTTTTACAGCCTGAATATAGTTATCTAGGCCGCTGAGCCGACGATCTCCTTCGTGTATTCCACTGAACTGAGTCGCCTGCTGTTGATCGATTCGCTCCTGGCAATCCACGCAATAGGATGCCCAAGGGACCGCTTTCAGCCGCTTTTCAGGAATCTCTTCATCACAGCGCAGGCAGACGCCAAAGATTTCCTGGTCAAAACGGGCGAGCGCTGCCTGTACATTTCGTAGCAGGCGCGCCTCGCGATCCAGGTTGCGAATCGCAATTTCCCGATTTTGCTGCTGCTGCAATCTGTCGAACTCATCGGCGGCATGCTGAATCAGAATCTCCTCACGGTCGGAACTTACGCGTAAGAGTTCCTTACGCTTGTTCTCGAGCGCACGCTTAAAGTCATCAGTACTTGCTTTCGGCATATGGTACGGTATTGCTCCTTAGCGCCAGAGATTCGGGCGCATCACCGGAAGTTTCGTGCGTGGACGAGAATTACCAAAAGTTCACAAACCGTTCGCACGGGCCGATTGACCAGATTGCCTACTATGCCTGCCGGGCCAGGAATTCGCGCGTAGCGGGATCCTCGCACAATCCAATGGCGCGGCTGGAAGCGGCAGCAGATTCTTCGAGCCGTTGCATGCGCCTTAGCAAATGAGCGGCAACCGCCCAATATGGTTGATAGGCTTTGATCGCCTCGGCGGGAATCGCTTCGAGCAGGGACCAGCCGGTTGCCGCGCCGCGCGCTTCAGCAACCGCCGCCGCGCGGCCGACCAGCACCCCGATCGTGGGTGCCAGGCGTGCCAGCCCCTCGTACAGTAAGGCAATTGCCTCCCAGTCAGTTTTGCCTGTTCGTGCGCGCTGCGCGTGCACCGATTGAATCGCCGCTTCGAGTTGGAACCGCCCCATGTGGCCGGCTTCCGCGGCAGCGCCCAGGTAATGCTCCGCTTGCTGGATCATCTCGGTCGACCAAAGCGTCACATCCTGCTCAGACAGCGGCACGTAGGCCCCAGTCGCCGTGCGCCGCGCATCCCGGCGCGCCTCGCAATGCAGCATGAGCGCCAGCAATCCTTGCACCTCCGCTTCGGCGGGCATGAGCCGCAAAAGCAGCCGGCCTAGATCGATCGCTTCCGCAGCCAGTCCTTTGCGGCGCGGGTCGGCTCCCGCCACGTCTTCCCAGCCACTGCCGTAGGCGGCATAAATCGTTTCGAGTACAGCATCCAGACGCGTTGGCAACTCCTTTGATTCCGGAAGATCGAACCGAATGCGGGCATCGCGGATTTTCGCTTTCGCGCGGCTGAGTCGTTGCCCCATCGCGCTAGGCCGCACTAGAAAAGCGGAGGCGATGCGCGCTGCATCCAATCCCAGCACGCACTGAAGCATCAGCGGCGTATGGGCAGCGGCGTCGATGGCAGGGTGGGCGCAGATGAACAGGAGCTTCAGTCGCTCATCGGGAAATAGCATGTGACTGGCTACTAGTCCTTGCGCCTCGTTTGCTGCCGCTTGCAAGGCTGGTACGGCCTCGGAGTGTACCCGGGCATGGCGCAGATCATCGATCAGATGCCGGCGCGCAGCGACCAGCAGCCAAGCCTCGGGCTTTTGCGGGACACCCGCGCGCGGCCAGCTTTCCAAAGCCGCGCAGAAAGCGCCGGCCAGCGCATCTTCCGCGGCCGCCAAATCGCGCGAACGGGAGGCGAGAAACGCGAGGAGCCGGCCATAGGAGTCGCGCGCGACCCGCTCGACAGCTCGATGCGCGTCCTCCTCAAGCGCTCCTTCAGGCGGGATATCGGTCATGGTGACGCACCCACGCCATGACGTGCGGCTCCTGATCCTCCTGCCGCCCTAACGGCGTTACGTCCAGGTAATTGTATGTATTCAGGAACAGATCGAGCCCGCGCTGGTAACTGGAGTACGTATGAAAGATGCTTTCGCCATCGCGAAGGAAAGCGCTCAGCCCGGGCAACTCACCCTTTTCGATCCAAATCTTACCCGCCTGCTTTAGCGTTGCCGACTTCTCGTAATTGTATTCGTCCCCGCCCGCAGCCTCGTCCATGGTGACATGGAAGTCATGATTGAAACCGTTGCCGAACGATGAATACCAGGGGAAAGTCCACCCCATCCGTTCCTTGAAGGCCTCCAGCTTTGCCAGGGGCGCCTTGGAGACGACGGCGAAGGCGGTGTTGCGCGCGGCAAGATGAATAATGGCTCCGGTGAAGTTGTCGGCGAACAAAGAACAGCTTTTGCAGCCTTCGTCCCAACTCGGGTCAAACATGAAGTGGTAGACGATGAGCTGGGGATGCAATCCGAAAAAGTCGAGCAGACTCGCGCGACCGTTCGGGCCGTCGAAGACATATTCTTTATCGATCTTTACTATCGGCAGCTTGCGGCGTTCGGCGCTAAGCGCATCCCGCTGGCGCGTGGCTTCTTTCTCCTTGACCAATAGTTCTTTGCGAGCGGCAACCCACTCATTTAGTGATACGATTTTCGGACGTTCCATTTTCTTCTCCTTTCAATTCTGTCTTCTGATTGATTTTCTTTGTGACGGGCTTTGGACAAAGCCTCTTGATGGCAAGCGCGGTCAGGCCGCCTGTCGAAGTCGCGCTAGATGCAATTAGCGCTGCGGTTGTGAAGCACACCGGACACATGGGATCCTCCTCTCAATGCGCAGGCGGCCTCAGCCCATGGGCGGCAAATTGGGCCGCACTTCGAACACCCTGCCAGGCGCACGCGGGCAGCGAGCTGCCCAATCGAGCGCGCTATCGAGATCCCGCACGTTAATAATGAAAAACCCGCCGAGCTGCTCTTTGGTGTCGGCGTAGGGCCCATCCTGCACTTGCCGCTGCGCCTCTTGAAACTTCAGTGTGGTGGCAGTCTCGGGCGGTTGCAGTCCCGCGCCGCCCACAAACACTCCCGCATCGTTCAGCGCCTTGGAATATGGAGGCCAGGCTGCCCAATACTCTTCCCGCTTCTTAGCATCCGGGTCGGTGCGGATCGCAAAATCGGCGGCGGTTTCATAAATCAAAATCGTGTAATTCATGGCTGTCCTTTCAATTATTGAGAGCGCAATATCTTGCCGCTCAATTCAATGACGGGCCAGCCCAGCCCATTTCGACATTCCCGCAAAAATCTTTCGGCCCAATTGAAAAGTTCAGAGCCCGTTCGCGTGGGCACTGCGCGTCAGCCAGAAATTTCCAAGCACACGCTCGAAACGCGCTTGCGAGCGAATCGCGTCGAAGCGCGGCTCAACTTTTAGCCACACTAGCCACACATCGCGCTCTTCGCAAGCTTTTTCAATCCAGTGAAGTGCTGCGTCAATTGCGCCGAGCCCGGTGTACACGATGCTTCTCCAGTAGGACGATACGTAGCGGCTTTGGGATAACCTCTCAAGTTCCTGCACTGCTTCGGCGGCTTCATGCCGTTTTCCGGCGGCCGCGTAAGCGTGTCCCAGCGCTGCTATTGAGGCCGGATGCTCGCCGGAGCAAATACGTGCATTTTGAAGCTCGGTGATTGCCTCGTCATACATCCCCAATTGTTCATAGGCCAAGCCGAGCGTGTTTTGGGCGGGCGCGAAGGCCGGTTCCAAAACAAGCGTCTTCCACGACTGTTGCACCGCAGCCTCGAAGTTTCGAGCCAGGTAATGGTTCCACGCCAGCTCCACGCTGATAACCAGCGAAAGAGGATCCAGCTCCAAGGCGCGTTGGACCTCTTTTAAGGCGTGCTCACGCTTTCCCATTGCCGCCAGAAGAGCCGCATATCCGTGGTGTCCGCCGGCAAACCCTGGGTTCAATTCCAGGGCTCTCAGGTACTCCGTTTCCGCGGCCGAGTAATCCCAGTCAAGCAGCTTTTTCACGCGCGCCAGCGAAGCATGTGCCTCTGGCGACTGGCTGTCAATCTGGAGCGCAGTCGCAGCCAGTTCCTTTGCCCGGTAATTGGCCTCGGCCGGCGGAAGCATGCCAAGCACGGCGAAATTCGTGTATACGTCCGCAAGTCCGGCGTACGCAAGCGCGTATCGCTGATCTTGCACGATAGCTGATTCGAAGCAGGCAACGCTCTTGCGGAGATCGGCCTCATTCATCCTATTTAAAAAAAACCGTCCTCTTGCATAGTCTTGGTAGGCATCGAAGCTCGGCGTGTAAGGCTGCGGCCCGCGATCGCTTTCCGGGGTGGAGGTCCTCTGCGCCGGCCGTGCATCCCAGATCTCTTCAACTGGCGCAATGAAACGATATCCAAGGCCTGGCCGTGTTTCGATGAAGCGTGAATGCCGGGTGGAGTCGCCTAGCGTTTGGCGAAGCGTGTTGACGGCCGTGTTCAAGCTGTGATCGAAGCTCACGTGCAAATCGGGCCACAGATACTTTGCCAGCTCATCGCGGGTCACCAGCCGGCCTCGCTTTTGAAGCAGCAATTCGAGGATTTGAAAAGGCTTGCGCTGAAGTCGCAGCCTGATTCCGCGGTTGCGCAGTTCGCGTTCGCGCAAGTCGATTTCAAAGGCGCCGAAGCGCAGCTTCCGGGCGGCATCAGCCGCGCTCAAGCGATTGTTGTCATCGGACGTGCTCATGAGATGCTGAACGGAACAGCAATGCTGCAAAACGCCGTTCCTGATGTCCTGCTCTAAGCCTTTCGTTGAGAGCCGTTTCCTTCCTGAGAATTTCCTAACTCGCATCTGAGAGTCGAACCCTTCACATTTTCCGTCTGCATGTTTGTACGGATACGGAATCAAAAGGTTCCCCGTATCGATCAGGAAGGAGACATCCACCATGAAAGTAAATCCGAAGCGTGCCTTAACTGTCGTTGGGTTCGCCCTTGCATTCAGTATGATTGCCTTGCCGCTGAGCGCGCAGCAGGGCCGTTTTAACTTGCCATTCGAGGCTCACTGGGGTAGCGCCGTTCTTCCGCCTGGCGAATACAGGCTTTCCGGTCCATCCAGCACCTCATCCATGAACGGAGTAATGTACATTTACGGCGACGGTAAGGCGCAAATGGTGGTGCCGTTCACGGCCAATCCACAACCGGATTCGAACCGCAGTTTCCTCCGGCTGATGAACGTCGATGGAACATATGTCGTTCGTGAATTCAGCTCCGGAGCAGCCGGCAGGTCTTATCTGTTCGGCATCCCGAAGACATTGCAGCTGCGCATGACTCCCGCCCAAGAACATCAAGTGGCCACATCAGTAGACGTTTCCGGCCAGTAGTGGCGCGGCCTTCTCCGGTCAGCTTAGCTGGCCCCTGAGGGCTGACCCCTGATAGCGCCTGTGTCTTTGGCCAGTTCATGACTCAACGGCTGTCCGGTTAGCAAAGAGCGTCGCACCACAAGACGCTCTTTAACCATTCCCAGCCATAACTCAACCGGCCAGCCGAAAAATGCGTGTCTTAGCCGCCAGTGCAAAGGCTTGCGAAGCACTCGGATCAGCGATCGAAGCGCCTGCGAGCTTGATTTCCGGCGAATTCGTCCAAGTTGATTATCAAGCAAAAAGTAGCGGATGCTGCGCTGTAGCTTCGCGAAGGACTTCCCGCGCAGCCACGGCAGGTTGTTGCAACCGAGGTCTACACTCGCCCATCCGGCCAGCGAATCTGGTTCGTGCATCCCCAAATGGCGAAGCTGCGGCCATATCGGTATCCCAGGATAAGGGGTAAACAGATTGGGTGAGAAGCTGACGTTCTCAAAGCGATCGGCGATCTCGCTCATAACTCGAAATGTTTCGGCGCGGTGCCGTTCGTCTTCTCCCGGATACCCAAAGATGAGATTGAGTGTGACGCGGATGCCGGCTCGCGAGCATTTCGCCGCGGCCTCATATATGTCCGGGATGCTCTGGTGGCGCTTGTTCATCTGCTGAAGCACTTCAGGCGAAGCGGATTCCGTTCCGAAACCGATATGGCTCACCCCGCTCGACGCCAGCAATTTCACTTCCTCATCCGACATCTTGCAGAGCAGGTCCGTTGAGGCCTGAAAGGTCCAATGGAAGCGAACACCGGAATTCTGGATTGCTCGTGCGATTGCGACTGCGCGCCGGACATCGACAAGAAAATTCGAATCGAGTAGCGCAACTTCCGTCAGCCGATACCGCCGAACCAGCTCCGCCAGCTCCTCTCCTACCTCAGCCGCTCCATAAGCATTGAAGCGGCGATTATAGAAAACCATGTCCGTGCAGTAATTACAGGCATAAGGGCAGCCGATGCTGGTCGCATACGGGAGCTTTCGTTCACCGCTCGCCTGCTCGTATGCTTCGAAGTCGATGAGGTCGTAAGCAGGGCTAGGCAAGTCCGAAAGCCTGATGGTGGGCCGATCGGGATTTTGGACAATCTGCCCGTTGCGTTTGAACCAGCAGCCGGCCACCAGATCTAACGGCCGGGCGGTTTCGAGCCGTCGAAGAATTTCGACAAGAGTCGCTTCACCCTGGTGGCGAACCACAGCGTCCATGAAATCCTCGGTAAGAGTTTGGCCCGTCAGCAGGCTCGGATGCCATCCGCCGAAAATAACGAAGCAATCGGGCCGGATGCGCTTCACCATGCGACTGACCTCAATGGCATCCAGGATCATGGGCCCGGTCAGGAGCGATACGCCGAAGCAGAGACAATCCTCAATTTCCTGTGCAACCCTGCGACGGTAATTACCATCCAGTGCTCCATCGATAATGCACGGCTGGTATCCAGCCTCGCGGAGCGAACCGGCCAGGCTGAGAAGTCCGAGCGGCGGTCCTAGAGTCTTTCCCGCGTATGGCGGCAGAAATAGAACGACCTTGCGCGATTGAGGCATTGAGCAGAGAAGCTTCTGCCGCTACTATAGGGAGCCGTGGCGGCCGCCGGCAATGCATTTGGTGTAAAAGTTTTGTCAATGCCGTGCCGAACCCAGAGGAACGAAAAGGAGGAGGGATGAGACAATCTTTTATCCACACAAGGTAGGAAATCCAAAATATGAATAAAAAACATTTGCGCACGGTAAGGCCGAGCGTCTGGTTGGCCGGACTGCTGGCCTTGTCTATTTCGGGCTGCGCTTTTGCCCAACATCAAGCCATCGGCTTTACGAAAGGAATGCCCTTCAGCGAGGGGTACGTCGCGGGCAATACGCTCTACGTCGCGGGACAGCAAGGACCCGACTCGAACGGCAAGGTCACGGGTACCGATATCACTCTGCAAGCTACAAATGCTATTGCCGCGGTAGAAAAAGTCGTTAAAGAAGCGGGCTTTCAAATGACGGACATCGTTTCCGTTACCGTGTATGTCACCGATCTGAATGATGTCGAAAAAATGAACGAGGTCTACAAAAGACTCATGCCGAATCCCAAGCCGGCGCGCGCTACCGTGCAGGTTGCGGGCTTGATCGGCGGGGCAAAAATCGAAATTTCGGCCATCGCCGTAAAACACTAGATGCCATAGTGTTCAGGCCACTTTTTGCGTGCTACACTCAGTTGTGCGGACGCGGATTTTGGGAATAATTCCCGCCCGATTTGCCTCCTCTCGATTCCCTGGAAAAGCTCTCGCCCCTCTTGCCGGCAAACCCATGGTGCAGCACGTTTGGGAACGTGCGCAAAAATCTCGCTATCTCGACGATCTGCTGATTGCCACCGATGACGAGCGCATCGCGGCCGCGGTTCGCAAGTTCGGGGGACGCGCACGCATGACCAGCACCGATCATCCTTCCGGCACAGACCGCCTCGCAGAAGTTGCGTCATCGGAACCAGCTTCTCTTTACGTGAACATCCAGGGCGACGAGCCGCTGATCGATCCGGAAGCCATAGACGCGGCAATCCTTTCCGTACACGGCGACGAGACCGTCGCGATGGGCACGCTGAAAAAGCAGATCGTCGATCCCACCGATATCGTCAATACCAATATCGTCAAGGTGGTTACTAACCTTCTGAACGACGCTATTTATTTTTCCCGCTGCCCGATTCCATACGAGCGGGATGGCCGCAGCAGCATGCCGCTTTATTTCAAGCACATTGGATTGTATGTTTATCGGCATGATTTCCTGGCGCGTTATCCGGATCTGACCGTCGGCCCACTGGAGCAGGCCGAGCGCCTGGAGCAGCTTCGCGCGCTTGAAAACGGCTATCGCATTCGCGTTGTGAATACGGAATATGAATCACTCGGCGTCGATACGCCTGAGGATCTGGAGCGGGTGAACCAGCTTTTTTCGGCGGTCGCCGAATCATTCGGATTTAGTTGATGCCTAAGTACATCTTCGTTACCGGTGGAGTTGTCTCGTCGCTAGGAAAAGGAATTGCAGCCGCGTCGATCGGCTGTCTCCTGGAAAGCCGGGGGCTTCGCGTCACCCTGCAGAAGTTCGATCCGTATCTCAACATTGATCCTGGAACCATGAGCCCGTTCCAGCATGGCGAGGTGTTCGTAACCGATGATGGAGCGGAGACCGACCTTGATCTGGGCCATTACGAGCGGTTCACGCACGCTCCTCTGTCCCAGAGCAACAATCTCACATCGGGGCGGATTTACGAAAACATAATTGCCCGTGAGCGGCGCGGCGATTATCTGGGAAAGACAGTCCAGGTGATCCCGCATGTCACGAACGAAATCAAGGCGGCCTGCCGCAAGGTCGCCGCGGACGTCGATATTGCGATCGTGGAGATCGGCGGTACCGTCGGGGACATCGAATCGCTTCCGTTCATTGAAGCTATCCGCCAGATGCGTCATGAAGAAGGCCGGGAAAACACGCTCTTTGTCCATCTCACGCTGGTTCCCTGGATTGCCGCAGCCCAGGAATTGAAGACCAAGCCCACCCAGCACAGCGTGAAAGAGCTGCGGGCCATCGGTATTCAACCCGATATCCTGCTGTGCCGCTCGGAGCGCCCGCTTCCCCGGGAAGTCAAAGAGAAGATCGCGCTGTTCTGCGATGTTGACGTCAGCGGAGTCGTCACAGCCAAGGACGTTCACTCGGTTTATGAGATCCCACTCGTATTCGCCGATCAGGGCGTTGATGAATCCATTCTTCGGCTTCTCCACGTGGAGGCGGCTCCGCGCAATTTGTCGCGCTGGACACAGATGCTCGATCGCATGAACAATCCCGTTCGCGAAGTGAGCATCGGCCTGGTGGGCAAGTACGTTGAATACGAGGATTCGTACAAGAGCTTGAAAGAGGCTCTGCTGCACGCCGGAATCGCTCATCAGGCGCGCGTCAATATTGAATGGATCGAGTCGGAGCAGATGAACTGGCCCGATTGCCGCGCCTATCTTCGGCGGTTTGACGGCATTCTGGTTCCGGGCGGATTTGGAAAGCGCGGCATATCGGGCATGCTAAGCGCAATTCGCTGCGCGCGCGAAGACAACATTCCCTACTTCGGCATCTGCCTGGGTATGCAGACAATGGTGATCGAGTATGCCCGGAACGTTTGCGGCCTCGCCGATGCCGATTCCACTGAGTTCAATCCCGCCACGCCGCACCGCGTTATTTTTAAGCTTCGCGAATTGAAGGGCGTGGACGAACTCGGCGGAACTATGCGGCTGGGCGCTTATCCGTGCCGCCTCGCCGAAGGTAGTTTTGCCGCTCAGGCTTACGGCACAACCGAAGTCAGCGAACGCCATCGCCACCGCTACGAATTCAATCGCGAGTTCGAAGAGACGCTTAGGGAGCACGGCATGCGGCTGACCGGGCAAACACCCGATGGCATCTATGTCGAAATCTGCGAGCTGCCGAACCATCCCTGGTATCTCGGCTGCCAATTTCACCCTGAGTTCAAATCGAAGCCGCTGGAACCTCATCCCCTGTTTACAGCATTTCTTGAAGCCGCGCTAAGGCATCGTGAGTTGAAGTCCCGTTCTGTCCATGAGAAGGAGACTTACCCGTGGTTGTCGTCGGCGAAGGCAGTTCTCACGTAACATTCGGTAATCATCGCCACTCGCGCTGATCGCTGGTCCGTGTGTCATTGAGAGCGAAGAGCATGTTCTACGTATGGCTGTTGCCATCCGTGAGATTGCAGGCGCCTACGTCTTCAAAGCGTCTTTTGATAAGGCCAATCGCAGCAGCGTGAACTCTTATCGCGGCCCAGGCCTGGCGGAAGGTCTTCGAATTCTGGCGGAGGTGCGAAAACTCGGCATACCCGTCCTCACGGACATTCACGAGCCTGCTCAAGCGGCAGCCGCTGCCGAGGTGGTCGATATCCTGCAAGTCCCCGCCTTTCTGTGCCGCCAGACGGATCTGCTGGTCGAAGCCGGGAGGACGGGCCGCGCAATCAACATCAAAAAAGGACAGTTCGTCTCGCCTGCCGATTTCCGCAACGCCGCCGGGAAGGTGGCCAGCACCGGCAACGAGCGCATTATTATGACCGAACGCGGCTCCTCATTCGGCTACAACAATCTGGTGGTGGACATGCGCGGGCTTCCCATCATGGAGGCGACCGGCTATCCGGTGGTTTTCGACGCCACTCACAGCGTTCAGCTTCCTGGAGCAGCCGGAACCACGTCCGGCGGAAACCTGAGTTCATACAGCCACTCGCCCGGGCGGCCACCGCGGTCGGGATAGCGGGCGTATTTGTAGAAGTGCATGACCGGCCTGAACAGGCGCTCTCGGATGGCGCCAATGCATTGAGGCTGGATCTCTTGCCTGCGTTATGGGCCAGGTTGAAGGCGATTGATGCGCTCGTGAAGAGCTAAACACGGAACGCCCTCCCCCGCCAGTCTTAATTTCATTTAGTCTGAGACAACGCCTTGGGGCGTCGGCACGTCGTATCATAGTGAATCGTATGGTTTCACGTCTCCAGCGGCGGCGCGCCCTCCAGCGCGGCTTTTCGCTTATCGAACTACTGATCGTTATCGCGATCATCCTCATCATTTTGTCCATTGCCCTGCCCCAAATGAGCAAGTCGCGCATGAACGCGCAGGAAATGGCGGCTATTCGGGAAGTCCAGACTATCAATCAGGCGCAAATCCAATACCAGTCGCAGTACGGCCAATTCGCAACCACCCTGGCCCAGCTTGGTCCCCCGGCTTCGGCAGGTACCCCGGAAGGACCCGACGCAGCGGGGCTCATTCCGGCGAGTCTGGCAAGCGGCTCTGCAAGCGGCTATAACTTCACCCTTTCGCAAACCGCGCAAGGCTACGCAATCAGCGCGGTTCCCAAACAGTTTGGCACCACCGGCCGGCGCACCTTTTACTCTGATCCGAGCGGCATCACACGTGAGAATTGGGCCCAGGATCCGGCCACCGCGAGCAGTCCAGAATTGAAGTAATCTGCGGTTCGCGTGAGAATCCCCAGCATCTTTTTCTGTGTTCTCACGTCCTGTTTACTAGTTCGCGCGGCGAGTCAACCGAGTGCCGCGCAGATAACAGAAGCGCTAAGCAAAATCGCTCTGGACCCCCAGCAAACCTATCGCGTTCGGGATCTGCGGATCGCTCGCGGCGATATCAAGATCTATCTCACCGATGGAGTTCTGGCGTTTGCAACTCCGGTGGCCGGACGTTCCGTGGCAGCCGTGTTCACGACAGCACTATCAGAAACGGGCGACGCTGAGGTCCTTGTGCTGCCGCCGCAGCGCAGCGAACGCGCCTCGCTGGCTTCTTTCACAGGCAGCCCCAATTTGGACGAGCACTTCGGTTCTGCCCTGTTCGTCTTCTCCGACGGCACCGCCAGGGAACTGGAATCGGAGCTGCAGCAGAGCATGATCCGGCCGGCGCCCGGAACCATTTCAAAACTGGCGCCCGTGAATCCGGTCCTCCGCAGCGTCTGCACCCAGATTGACGTTTCCCTTGCTGAATCGCTACTCGATAATCATTCGCAGCAGGACGGCTTCTTCTATGCAGTGATTGGCGGGCGGCAACTCGGATCCTTCGACCTCACCTATCAGCCAGACGAGTTTGAGCCGGTTTCCGTTGGGCGAGTGTCGCCCGACGGCAAGCAGTTTCAGCTCTGGAGCAGCTTTCGCCCGCGGCGCTCGCCGCCGTTCGTACAGCCCCCGGCCGAGATCAGCAATTACCGGATCGATGCCACCATCGAGCCTGACCTTTCCCTCTCGGCAAGCGCCGATTTCAGCGTGGAAGCGCGCCCGCAGGACGGCCGAGTCCTGTCGTTCAATTTATCGGACCATCTGCAGGTTGAATCGGCTTCCATCAACGGTGCGCCCGCCGAGGTGTATCAACGCGCTTCGCCTCGGCTGGCTCAGTTGAAGAGCTCTGGCAGTTTTCTGATTGTGTCTCGCACACCCTTGCAGCCGGGCACCCGCTATCAGGTTCAGGTCCATTACCGGGGCTTTGTAATCCGCCAGACTGCAACTGGCTACTTCGTGGATGACCGCACCACCTGGTATCCGTTCCGTGCGCCGATGTTGACTGACTTTGACCTCACTTTCCATTGCCCGGAGCAGTTGCACATGGTTTCGACCGGTGAACCGGTCAGCGAAGAGGTCGCGCGGGGCATCCGGACTGTCCATCGGAAGACGCAAGTGCCCGAGGCCCTTGCGGGCTTCAATCTTGGCGATTACAGCATCAGCAGCTTCGACCAGGGGCGCTATCGTGTGGAGTTTTATGCCGAACAATCCGCGGCCAGGGTCCTTGATCCCGCGCTTCCGAAGGAAACTGCCGAGGTCCTTGATCAGTACACGCATCTGTGGTCCGCGCTGCCTATTCATTGCCTCTCGGTCTCACCCATCGACGGTTACTTTGGCCAGGGATTCCCAGGACTGATTTACCTCTCCAACATTTCCTATATACGTCCCGAAGACCGCCCTGCCGGGCTCCGCGATCCGCGCTTGAATCTTTTCTTTTCGGATCTTCTGCTCCCTCATGAGGTCGCGCACCAATGGTGGGGTAATGTTGTCCGCCAAGCGGATTACCGTACTGGATGGCTAATGGAGGCTATGGCCAACGATTCCGCCCTCGAGTTTATTGCGCACACGAAGGGCGTCGCGGCCGCCGATACGGTGCTGGACGAGTATCGTGAAGAGTTGCTTCGTCCGGTGAACGGCAAGCCTTTGGAGTCGGCGGGGCCGGTCGACTTCGGACAGCGCCTTATCGAGACCGCCGGCCTTCCTGTGTGGCACATCATTACTTACGAGAAAGGCGTTTGGGTACTTCGAATGCTCCGGGAACGACTAGGCGATGGCCGCTTTGGCAAACTGCAGCTCCGTATGCTTCAGGACTTCTCGGCCATGCCCATCAGCAATGATGATTTTCGGAAATTGGCAAGCAGCTTCGTTCCAGCCGGCCAACCGGACCCGTCGCTTGAACTGTTCTTCGATACCTGGGTCTACAGCACCGGCATTCCCAAGTTGACCCTGCACCGGACCGGGCGGAATTTCAACCTGGATGTTACCAACGTGGGCGACGACTTCAGTGCGGATGTACCGCTGCACTGCCGGTCAGCAAACGGTAAGGATCAGATTCATTGGGTCCGCGCCGTTTCAGGCAGCAACTTCGTGCGCCCGCCGAATGGCGGGGCTTGCCGCTTGCCCGCGCCGGACGAATTCCTGTATACGCCCTAGCTACTTTTCTGCGCTCGTATCGGCATTAGAACCGTCCCGGTCAGATGTTAAGGGCCAGTGCCGCTCCTCTGAAGAACACCGCTTCCTCACGGTCGCGGCTCGGCTTCCTGCACGGAACCGCGCGCGTCAGCAAGCGCCAGGCAGCTGACAAGGAAATCGCTGCGACGGTTCCTAGAGATGTATGTAAGCAACGATATCATTGCTATATGGCCAGCATTGTTATCCGGCAATTGGATGAATCAATTAAAGCGCGCCTCCGGATTCAAGCGGCCCATCACGGACGTTCGATGGAAGAGGAAGCACGCGAAATCCTCAGGTCAGCCTTAACCCGCCAAAAGCGGGAGCACACGCACTTGGTCGAATCAATTCGATGTCGCGTTAAGGCAGCAGGAGGGGGCGTCGAATTATCCATCCCTCCAAGAGGCCCTCTTCGTGATCCTCCCGAGCTAGGCGAATGATCATTCTGGATACGAATGTTCTGTCTGAACTTCTGAAACCCGCGCCATCATCCGCAGTAGCAGCTTGGCTATCTAAGCAACCGACTCTCCGGCTGTTTACGACCGCAACAACTCAGGCCGAAATTCTTTACGGAGTTGAATTACTGCCCAAAGGCAAGCGTAAATTGAGGCTGGAAGCGATGGTTGCCGCGATATTCGAGCAGGATTTCGATGCCCGGATCTTGCCGTTCGACAGTGAAGCCGCGCGGGCATTTCCGAAAGTTGCCGCTGCGCGCCGGGCTGCTGGCCGTCCAATCGCTGAATTCGACGCGCAGATCGCCTCCATCGCTCAATCCCGCGGTGCAACTTTGGCAACGCGCAATACGGCGGATTTCGAAGGTTGCGGCGTTCCCCTGTTCAATCCTTGGCTTGACTCGTGAAACTTGACTCGCGCACTCTCATCGTCGTAAGCTAAGAATTCTTGGTATGGGACGCAAGGCGCAAAAGAACGATTCGTTGCCCGGTTCACTCGACATGTTAATTCTGCGGACGCTGTCGCTGCGCGACCTCCATGGATACGGCATAGTCCAGTTCATTCAACAATCGTCCGACAATGAGCTTCTCGTCGAGGAGGGCTCGCTCTACCCCGCTCTCCAGCGGCTTGAGCTAAACGGCTGGATCGAGGGTGTCTGGGGCGTGACGTCGAACAATCGGCGGGCAAGGATCTACAAGATCACTGCGGCCGGCCGCAAACAGTTGGCGCTTGAAACTCGGAAGTACGCGAAGCTGACGCTGGCGATCGCCCGTGTCATGGGAGCGGAGTGACCGGGATGTGGATACGGCGGCTGAGGTATTGGATCGAAAGCGCCAGGCGCGGCGAGGCGCTGCGTGAGGAAATGGAACTCCACCTTGCGGAGAAGTCTGCGGAACTGCAAGCAGATGGTATGACGCCGGAGCGCGCCCGGGCTGAAGCGCGCCGGAGATTTGGCAACGTCGGACTAAAGCAAGAAGAATCACGGGAGATTTGGATGACACGGTTTTGGTCGGAACTTCGCCAGGATATCCGCTATGGCTTTCGGACGATGGCCGCCAACAAGGCCTTCAGCGCCCTCGCAATCTTGTTGCTGGCGCTCGGCATCGGGGCCAATACTGCGATCTACAGCTTCATGGAGTCGATTCTGTTGCGCTCGCTGCCGGTGACAGATCCCCAGGCGCTGGTGGTCTTGAACTGGCGTAGCCGGCCTCCCTACAACGCCAGCAAGCAATGGGTCCATGTCATGCACGGGTTACAAGGCCTTATGTGGCCGGGCAACAAAGGCGTTATGGCTAGCGGCATATTTCCGTACGGCGCGTTCGAGGCGCTTCGGGCGGAGAATCCCGTTTTTTCCACGCTGTTCGCATACTTCAACGGACTACACCGTAACCTCTCTTTCCGCGGGCAGGCCACCACCGGAAACGCGGAGTACGTCAGCGGCGAGTATTTTCGCGGCCTGGAAGTATCGCCGGCCGCGGGACGTCTGATCGACTCCGAAGACGACCGTGCAGGCGCAGCCGCGGTCGCCGTACTCAGTTTTGCTACCAGCGAAAATCGCTTTGGTGGACCGCAGAATGCGATTGGACAATCGATTCTCGTCGACAACGTGCCCTTCGCGGTGATCGGCGTCGCGCCGCCGGAATTCTTCGGAGTCGATCCAGCGGCGGCGCCGGAGGTCTATCTTCCGTTGCACGCGAACCTCCTGGTAGACGGCGCGGCAGCCGGTCGCATGTACCACGACGAAAACTTTTACTGGATCGAAATGATGGGCCGCCTGCGTCCGGGCGTAAGCATCGCGCAGGCGCAGGCAGCGCTGGCGCCTCGTTTCCACCGATGGGTTGCCAGCACCGCGACCACCGACGGTGAGCGCGCCAACCTGCCCGCCCTCACTCTGAATCCCGGCGCCGCCGGTCTGGGTAGCTTGCGCCGCAGGTATTCCAAGCCTCTCTTCGTGCTGCTGGCGATGGTGGCATTGATCCTGGCAATCACGTGCGCGAACATCGCCAATCTGCTGCTGGCCAGGGCCGCCGCCCGGCGCAGCGAAATGGCTGTCCGGCTCAGCCTGGGAGCGGGACGGTTCCGCGTGGTGCGGCAGTTGCTTACCGAGAGTGTGATGCTGGCCTCGCTCGGCGGAGCACTTGGGATCTTGTTTGCCTTCTGGGGCGTGCGAACACTGACGTTTCTGCTCTCCAGAGGCCAGGAGAACTTTACTTTGCGCGCGGAATTGAACTGGAGCGTGCTGGGCGTGACGGCGGCGCTCTCAGTGGTTTGCGGACTGCTATTTGGTCTCGCTCCGGCAATTCAGTCGACGCGTCCGGACCTCATGCCCGCGCTAAAAACTGGTCTCGCGGGCGGACCGCACCGCCGCGCGCAGCACGTTCTGGTGATCGCCCAAATTGCGCTCTCTTTTGTCCTGCTGGTCGCCGCTGGTCTGTTTGTCCGGACACTCGACAAGCTGAACTCCATCCAACTGGGCTACGCCCGCCAGAACATCCTTCTGTTCTCGTTGAATGCGGGCGCGGCCGGGCATCGCGGCCCGGAGATCTCCAGCTTTTACGAAAACCTGCGTAAGCGCTTCGAATCGATCCCCGGAGTGAGCAGCGCGACCCTTTCGCAATCCTCGATCATCAGCGCCGGCATGGCCGGCCAGACATACAGGGGGACAATCAAGATCGGCACTGTCACCGTACAAGGTGCAGGCGTCATGACCGTGGGACCGCATTTCCTGACGACGATGCAGATTCCACTGCTGGCCGGGCGCGAGGTTGACGAACGCGACCGAGCGGATTCTACGCCGGTTGCAGTCATCAGCGAGCGGCTGGCGCGGACTTACTTCGAGAACGAGAATCCGATGGGCCGGCGCATCACCTTCGTGGACGAGAATCGCGATCTCGAAATCGTCGGCGTGTCGGGTAACGTGCGCTACGGTGGTCTCAAAGAGGGGAGCCCAATGACCGTGTTCGTAGCGGCCAGCCAGTTTTCTTCGGATGGAGTGACCTACGCGCTGCGCACTGCGGGTGATCCCCTCAGGTATGTAAACACTGTGCATGAGATCGTGCGCAAGGCAGATTCACGCATACCCATCACAAACGTGATCACACAGGCTGCGGAAATCAATCGAACCATCAGCCAGGAAGGCATGTTCGCGAAGTTGTGTACGGGTTTCGCGGCTCTCGCTCTGCTGATCGCGTGCGTCGGGCTCTACGGAACGATGTCGTACAACGTCACGCGGCAGGTCGGCGAGATTGGAATCCGTATGGCGCTGGGCGCGCAGCGCGGCGCTGTGCTTTGGATGGTTCTGCGCCGCGTTCTCATACTGGCCGCGGTCGGACTCGCGATCAGCCTGCCTGCTGCCTTGATCGGGACCCGGCTCGTCAAATCGTTTCTGTTCGAGACCCAGCCCAACGATCCGAGAATCCTGGTACTGGCCGGTGTCGTCCTCCTAAGCGCCGCCATTCTCGCTGGCTTTGCGCCGGCCAGGCGAGCGTCCCGCATTGATCCGGTGGCGGCTCTGCGGCACGAGTAGCTCATGGTCCTTCGGGCCGCAACGAAGGATCTTTATGCCTCGTACCAATACACACCTATGGCGTCTCATAGTTGCTTTCTATGAGATACCATAGGAGCCCCTCTCCTGAGTCGTTTTCCGATCCATGTAGCCCATAAGCTTTGTCTGAGTTTTCAATAGTTTATAGCTCCATCAGCTTCGGACAGCCAATTGCAAGGCCTCCCCGCAAGTTCACCCGCGAAAGATTGCGGGGAGAACGCAGGCGGATCAGCATTGAACTTGGGGGTTGAAATGAATAAGTCCTTGCAAGGCCTATGTCTGATGGTTGTGGCGCTGTTGGCGTCGAACGCGAATATGTTCGCCCAGGCGACCGCCACCGGAACCATTCAGGGCACGGTGTTTGACCAGACACAAGCGATCGTAGCCGGCGCTGAGGTGGTCATTACCAGAAAAGCGACTGGCGAAACACGCACTGCGGCCAGCGATAATTCGGGCAATTACCGGTTCGATTTTCTTCCCGCCGATAGTTACACGGTCAAAGTATCTAAGCCGGGATTCTCTTCTCGTGTTCAGGATGTAGATGTGCTGGTCGGAAAGACCATTACGGCAAATGCGGTTCTGACTCCCGGATCAACAACGGAAATCATAGAAGTCACCGGCAGCGCTCCGCTGGTGGACATGGATAAGACTAGCGTCAGCCAGGACATTACGCCGAGCGAGGTGGAACAACTGCCCATGGTGGGGCGCGACGTCGCCAATCTCGCATATCTGGCCCCGGGCGTAAAGGCGGCGGATTCCTACGATCCAACCAAGAATCGCTATGCCATTCTTTCCGTCAACGGCGCCGGCGGCCGTAATGTAAACGTGACGGTCAATGGCGTGGACAACAAGGACAACACGGTGGGCGGTCCGGTGATGCAGCTTCCGCTGGAAGCCGTGCAGGAATTTAAGATCAGTACGCAGCGGTTCTCCGCCGAGAACGGCCGCTCAGAAGGCGCTGCCATCAACATGATTACCAAGTCGGGAACAAACCTCTACCACGGTTCGGTCTTCGGCTTCTTCCGTGACACGGCCCTGAATACCGATGAGAAAGTGCCCGATGGCACAGGCGGCCAGACTTCTGCCCACCCCGACTATACCCGCCAGCAGTTCGGTGGTTCCGTTGGTGGCCCATTCAAAAAGGACAAGCTGTTCGGCTTCTTCGCGATTGAGCGGGAGCGCGAAAGCCAGGGTCTGGCGGAGACGGGAACGTCGTACTCGGAGCTGGTGCTGGCCAAATCGGCCGGGCTGGCGGCGGAACCCGCGGCAATTATTCCGCGCCCATTTTATGAGACCCGCTATAGCGGACGCCTGGATTGGAACATCAACGATAAAAATAGCGCCTACGTCAGCTACAACTCGCAGGCTAACAATAGCCTGAACGACCAGTCGAATGGCACCGGTGATTTGACCAATGGCAATTACACCACCAACCATCTGCAACTGGCGAACTTCACGCTTAACTCCGTACTCTCAAGTACCACGGTCAACCAGTTCACAGCCGGCTATCAGTATTGGAACAATGTGATCGACAGTCACATCAGCGCGCCTCTGGTCACGTTCCCGGACGCATCGTTTGGCACCAACACCAACGTTCCTCAGCAGTCGTTCCAGCGCAAGTGGCAGTTCAAGGACGACATCTCCAAAACGATCGGCAAACACACCTTGACCGCGGGCGGAGATTACATCTGGAACCCGGTGGAAGGCGGCTTCTTCGAGTTCAGCTCCACGCTTGAGATCGATTTCGCCGCCAACCCTAGCGCCATTCTGGGCGACAAGAAAACCTATCCGCAGGGTTTCGCAACTCCTGGCGCAGTCGTAGGCATGACGCAGGCTATCGGAGATCCGTACTTTCTGGTAGCGACCAAGCAGCTTGGCCTTTATGTTCAGGACGACTGGAAGGTGACGCCGCGCCTCACCTTGAACCTCGGCCTGCGTTGGGACAAGGACTACAACATGATCGGGCTGTCCGATATCAAAAACAGCCGTACCTACGAGGAGTTGGTTGCGTTGAACAGCCCCTTTTCGAATCCGTATGTCAGCCGGCTGCCGCACGACGATAACAAGGACTTCAGCCCGCGCGTGGGCTTCGCCTACGACATTGCCGGCGCCGGCAAACACGTGTTGCGGGGCGGTTTCGGACTCTATTATGGAGATGTGTTCCAGAACATTCCGCTGTTCATGGAACAGATGAGCAATCCGACGGTCTTTCAGACCGCGATCAGCTTATCGTCTCCCACGGACATTGTCACGGGAACCGGCATCCCCTTAGGAAACTGGCGCTACGGTGTCGATCCCATGCCGGTTGTTCCCCCTCCGTCCTCACAACTCGCCCCCGGCAGCGTGGGCCGTTTGATGGACCCTGACTATCGCAATCCGGTAACGGAAGAGTTCAACATCGGCTACAGTTTTGCGCCGAATCCCAATTCCGTAATCGAGACCGAATACACACATGTTCTCGGCCTGCACGAGAACAAGACTATCAACATCGACCAGAAGGTACCGGAAAATGGGGTCTGCTGCGTCCGCCCTCTGGACGCTGCATTCGCCGCTAATCCCAGCTTATCGGAGATGGCAAGCGTGCGCGATGAACAGTCGGTCGGCCGTTCGCACTATGACGGCGTCAACTTCAGCTATCGGCAGCGCATGACCCACAACTTCTCTATCAACGCAAACTACACGCTGGCCTGGGCCTACTCCTACGATGGCGGCGGCACCTCGTTCCGCAATTACCCGCGGCTTTCGACCAATTTTCTTGCCCCTTATGAATGGGGTCCCTCACCCAACGATGAGCGCCATCACGTAACCCTCAGCGGTATTATCAATCTCCCGAAGGGATTCGAACTCGCGCCCATCCTGCAGTTCGGCTCGGCGCGCCCGTATGAGCTCACTAATTCATCGAATACGTTGAACACTGGCGGAGGCACGGCAAACGCAGTGGTAGTTCCTACCAGCGATCTCACTAACTGGTTGGCCTTTGCGGGCAACGACAAAGGCGCGCAGAACTGCTTCTATGGTTTGAATGGCGTGCAACAGGCGTGCACCATCGCCAAGTACGACCCGCTGCGCGGTGATCCGTTCTTCGAGCTCGACCTGCGGCTCGCTAAGAACATCATATTCGGTGAAAAGATGAAGCTGCAATTGATCGCTCAAGCCTTCAACCTGACCAATCGCGCGAACTACGGCAACGACTACAACAGCAACATTGCCGATGCGTCGACGTTCGGCCACCCGGCAGGTTTCATCAATCCCTCCAGCACGATCGTTCCACTTTCGATCTGGGGCGAGTTAGGCGTCCGCTTTACCTTTTAAGGAGAGCCGTTTATGACCTGGGCCGGCCGGCGCTTTCCACGACGATGGCGCCGGTCATCATGGGATGTATTTTGCAGTAATAAGGATAAGATCCGGGTTCGCGGAAGGTAAAAGAGAACTTCTGATCTGTATCGAGCACAGGGGAAGCGAATTTTTTCTCCGTGCTAACCACGTTATGCGGGATATCGTCTTGATTCGCCCATGTAACTGTCGCGCCTGCTTTCACTGTGATGGATTTCGGTGAAAATGAAAAATTATCGATCCTGACTTCAGCGGTGTTACTGGGGTTCTGCAGGCTGGCATCGGCAGACGCGCCGGCCAGAGTCGAGTCGATTATCGCTAAAGTGTGGTTGCCGGAAACGTAGTTCACGTTCGTGATACCCAGCAGGCTGCGCAGTTGCTCGGCTGGCACCTTCATGGGACCCGGTGAAGGCGCGCTACCCGGCGCTGGCTGCGGAAACGCTGTCGAAGTGGCCGTATGAAAACTGACGTTTCCCTCCACCTTCTGCATGGTCTGGTGAATGTGCCCGTTGAGCACCGTGACAGAGCCGAACCGCTTCATGTACGATAAGGCCTTCGCTCCGTCGTCCGTTCCCCAACCCCATTCCGGATATACCGTCCATAACGGAATGTGTGCGAAGACAACAATGGGAGTACTGTCATGGCGTCCCGCCACATCCTTCTCAAGCCAGCTCAACTGCTCAGGACCAAGCGTTCCGAGTCCGCCGGCTTTCAGATCGACGACGTTCACCAGCCCGATAAAATGGACCCCTTTGTGGTCGAATGAATACCAGCCCGCGCCCTTCGTCCCTTTGCCATATCGCTGCAAATACTGCTGCCCATTGTCGGTGAGCATGTCGTGTTCGCCGGGGACGAAGAATGACTCTTTTGTTTTGGCCGACCTCAATATCTGATCGAGCGTGTCAAACTCCGACGGTTTCGATAGGTGACTCAGGTCGCCCGTATGTATGAGGAAGTCGGGCGCTCTATCCAGAGCATTGATTCTGTTGATCACCTCCTGAAGAGTCCCTGTAACATCCTTATTCGCTTCCTTGTTGAATCCAATGTGGCTATCGCTGATCTGGACGAAGCTGAAGCCGTCGCCGGCCGTCCCGTGGGCCGTCTGACCGAAAGCCTTTGAAGTCAGCACACCCCCGCTAACAGTCCAGACCATGCCTGTTCCAGCCCACGCCATGCATTTCAGGAATCCCCGGCGATCTACGCCATCTTTGTTGAGATTCACTCTGATTCGATCTGACAAACTCGCTTCTCCTTAACCTTGTCTCCGGCGTCTTTTACATCCGTCATGAAGCAATACTCGGCGAGGCCTCAAAAAATTCCCAACGGAGTGAAGATTTCTGGTGTCACACTGCTCTGCGTCACATCTCTTCTGATAGGCCGTGGCACCGAACAACACTCTTGAGCAGTTTGAGAGCACAGTACTGCCCTACCTCAACGCGGCTTACAACCTGGCGCGCTGGCTTACTGGCAACACTCATGACGCCGAAGATGTTGTACAGGAATCTTACTTGCGAGCGCTACACTCGTTCGGCAGCTTTCGACCGGGCTGCGACGCGCGCGCCTGGATGCTAAAAATTGTGCGAAATACTTGTTTCACCTGGCTCCGGCAAAACCGGCGCGGCAGTATGGTTTCACCATTTGATGAGAATAGCCACATCGCCGTTGCTGCCTTCGACCCGGAGACGGTTCTGTTGGAGAAGGTTGATGCGAAGCGGCTGCATGACGCGGTTGAGGATCTGCCTTACGAGTACCGCGAAGTGTTGATCCTGCGCGAGTGGGAGGGGCTTTCATACAAAGAGATAGCGGAAATCACAGCCATTCCGTTGGGAACTGTCATGTCGCGCTTATCCCGGGCGCGAATAGAGCTGCAACGGCGGCTCTGCGGAGCAGTTCAGGAGGAAAAACAATGAGCTGCCAGGAAACACGGGTGCTTATTGAGGCATGCATTGATGGAGAGCTTGACCTCATCCACACCCTGAGCATCGAGGAACACATGGCTAGCTGCGCCGGTTGCCGTGAACGATATGACGGCCACCGGAGATTGCATGAAGCGATTCAGTCGCATGCTCGGTATTTTGAGCCTCCGCAGGAATTGCAAGCTCGCGTTCAGAATACACTTCGCGGGAAAGAGCGAGACCAGAGTAAGCCTTCCGCTATTTTGCCTCCAATCAGCCGGCGCTATGCGGCGCTCGCGGCCGGTGTGGCGCTTCTTCTAGCAGCTACCGCGCTTGTCGTTGCTGTTCTGAAGCGGCCTTCCGGTACCGAATTAGTTGCCCGGCAGGTTGTCGCCGCCCACATTCGATCCCTAATGGCAAACCATCTGATGGACGTTCCGTCTACGGACCAACACACCGTTAAGCCCTGGTTTAATGGCAAGCTCGATTTTGCCCCGGTAGTCAAGAACCTGTCGACGGAAGGCTTTCCTCTCGTCGGTGGCCGCCTGGACTACTTAGATGGCCGATCAGTAGCGGCGCTTGTTTATAAACGGAACCAACATACAATCAACCTCTTCCAGTGGCCATCGGCCTTTAAGTCGAGATCAGGAATGTTCACGATCAATGGCTATAACGTTGCCCATTGGACACAAGCGGGAATGGCCAATTGGGCCGTATCAGACATAAATGCGCAGGAGCTGCAAGACTTCATGCGTGACCAGCGGAAATAAGGGGTGCCGCTTCTCCCAGCTCGGTTCAGTACTCGCCCGGATCTCCCAGGACGGGATTCGGATTCGGTTTCGCGCCAGCGGATAACTGCTTTAGTCTGGCCATGATCTCCGGCTCACGCTGCTTGTAGGTGCTGATTCCGGTTAACGGCGCCTCTTCAATCGTCTCGTCACCCCTGCCACGGTAAATTACTTTAAACTCGCCAGGGATGCTAAGGCTGTAGACGTCGGCTTTGAGGCCGCCGAGCGTAAGCGTTGCTACGAGTTCCTCTTCCATGTCCGCTATTGTTCTCTCTCAGCTTGCTTGTGAACAAGCTGCATGTATTCGCGAATGTAGTCGCGGTACGCTATCGGGATTTCATCGCGATTTATTTCGCCGCCCAGATCCGCATGACGCCCTACGCGGCCTGAATACTGCGTTTTCAACTGCTGGTTACTGGAAGATGTTTCTACGGTCATGTCGCCGGTCAAATTCGCCGAGCGCTTACCGATGATCTCAGCAAGCTTGCCCATGGCCTTCAACTGCTCGGCACTCCTAATATCTTTATCACCGTTAGTGTGGCCGATACCGGAGTGTGCGCCGGCGCTCTTTTTTTCGGCGGACTCGTCGCTGCTTTGGCCCTGCGATGCTTGCGTCTTCTCGGTGGTCTGGCCCTGCGCGGCTCCCGGAGCATTCTTTTCGTGGTTTGCCTGCTGATCTCGGGCGCTCTGTTGCATGTTGCCATTCGCATCCTTGGCCGCAGACGTCTGATCGCCTGATCTCTGATCCTGTGATTGCCGCTGATTGCCTTCACTCGAGTTCTGGCCGTTTGTGTTCGGACGCAGCTTGGCCATCAGGCTGGAGAGCGCATCCTTCATTTTGTCCACAAGCCCTGAAGAATTCTGATCATTCGAGCCCGCTTCATCTCTGCGGCCGGATTCCTGCTGTGACCCGGCATTTTTTGCCTCGGACTGCTCTGACTCGAGGCGGGATTGCGCGCTGGACGATTTATCGCTCCCCTCCGTCTGCCCGGCTTGGGGCTGGTCGCGAGTCGCGGTATTCCGCGCTTCGGCAGGCCCCGTGCTGGACGGCCGGCCCATGGCGTTCGTTCCGTCGGACTTCAGGTTTTGCTGACTGAATAACTCGCGCTGCTGTTCGTTTGGCAAGGTGGCCTGTGCTGGTGTCGCACCTTGCCGGCGTGCCGCTTTCAGGTCGGGTTTCCGCAGATGCAGCGGGACAGCCGCTCTCTCGATTTGCTCCAAAACTTCTCCCATCGGAAGAGGAATCATCGACTGTTCGAGATTGAGGCTGTCCGTCACCAGGTAACGGACCGCGAATAACCCAAACGCAACCGCTGCCAGTCCGCTGGCAAGAGCCCACGAGCGCTGGCCCCGGAAGCGGAAAACTCCAGGAAGCTTCACATTCGCAGCAATTCGTTCTGCCCGCAAGATCTGGAAACGAGCGGCCGCATCCTGCCGGGGCCGCCCCTCCGTAAGCAGGAACCATGCCGTTGATAGCGAATCGCTGAGCCGTAGACGCCTGTCGAGAAGTTGCGCTACGCAGTACAGCGACAATCTCCGGACATGCACCCGGTACCCGGCGATGCCAACGGCGGCAACACCGAAAAACAGCAGCCAATACCAGCGCAGGATGTGTGTGCCAAGGACGAGCATCAGAATGACGCCCGCGAGGACAATGCCAAGCGCGAGACCCAATTCCTCGAGCGCGAGAATATACGTTCGGCGTCTGCCTGCTGATCGAATGACGGTCTGTACCGGGCCAGTGCGTTTCATGTCAGCAATAAGCACGGCGCTGTTGATCCTGCCCGATTATCCCACGCGCCGGACGCGCAGAATCATGAAGGTTAGCAAGCTACTGGTTACGCAAAACTGCAATGGGATTGACGCGCGCAGCGCGTCGCGCCGGGATGTAGGTCGCTAAGGCTGCCACTATCAGCATTGCCGTGAGCACAATCGGGTAAAGCATCGGAGCGCCGCTATGCAGCCCCGGGAAGATAGCATCGAAAAGCTTCGGCAGTGGTAATGCAATCGCTAAACCGAGAGCGGAGCCAATCACAGTCATCGTGAAGCCTCCTCTTAGGATCATTCGCCGTATATCCGGCCCTTCTGCCCCAAGCGCCATGCGGATACCAATCTCTTGAGTCCGCTGACCCACAGAATAGGCAACGAGCCCGTAAACTCCGATCGCAGCGAGAAGCAGAGCAAGAAGTGCGAAGGTACCAAGCACGCGCGTGAAGAATGGATTCCCATTTCTTTGGCGGTCAATGACACTTTCCATATTCATCACATTTGCCAGCGGGAGATCACTATCCAACTGCGCGATCGCATGGTGAAGCTCGGGTATCAACCTGTTTGGCTCGACCTTCGAACGAAGCATTAGCGAATAGGAAGACACGGGCCTCTGAAAAAACGACTCATAGACCTCCGGATCAACGCGAGTTTCTTGGGAATACTCTTTTACATTGCTGACCACGCCCACAATCGTGCTCCACCCTGGCACGATATCTTTGAGATCCAGTTGGATCTGCTTTCCCAATGGATCTTTATCGTGAAAATAGCGGTGGACAAACTCTTGATTCACGAGCACTACGCCTGGCGTGCTGACGCGATCCATTTCCGTAAGTGTGCGGCCGCGCAGTAATGGAATGCCGGTGATTTGGAAGTAATCCGTCGTAACGACGACGTCAACCGCGCTGCGGTGCTCATTGGACGGCGTCTGAGGCGCACCTTTGATTTGGACGGGGATGCTGTCCGCTCCGGTAGCCGGAAGATTGGAAGCTATAGCGACGCTCTCGACCCCGGGAATCTGTTGCAAGCGGGGTATAAGGCGGTGGACAAAAAGCAGTTGTTTAGAGGCATCCCCGTATCGTGCGTGATCCAGTGTGATACCGGCAGTCAGGATGTGGTCTGTCCTGAAACCGAGCTTCTGATGATCGAATAAATAGACACCGCGGATTAACAGCGAAGTCCCTATCAAGAGGAAAAGGGCCAGGGCGATTTCACCGGTAACTAACACGGCCCGCAGACGGCTCTGCGAACGACCGGATGAGGCTGCGCGACTTTCGGATTTCAGCTCAGCGTTGACGTCCGTATGGGAGACCTTAATCGCCGGAGCCAGGCTGGAAAGCGCGGCGGAAACCAGACATATAGCCATGGCAAAAAGCAGGACGTTTCTGTCGAGACTTAACGGAACAGCGCTGATGGCCTCGTTGAATGTCAAATTGGCTCGAACAAGATTAATTCCGAAATACGTGAGTAGCAAGCCGACGCCGCCGCCCAAAAGCGCGATCACTAGCCCCTCTGTCAACAACTGCCGAACGATACGTGTGCGGCCCGCGCCCAAAGAGATGCGGATTGCCAACTCCTTCTGACGCCCCGCCGCGCGTGTCAACAGCAGGCCGGCGACATTGGCGCATGCAATCAGCAGAACAAAGCCTACCGTAGTCATGAGCACAGCTAAGGCGGTACGAATGCCGAAAGCGTAAACGACATAGTCGGGCAGCGATCTTACTGCTACCCCCCACCGTTTCTCGATTGCCGGATAATCTGCTGCAGCTTGCTTCGCCAGTATGTGCATTTCCGAGCGCGCCCGCTCGAGTGTCACGCCCCGCGCAAGTCGCCCGAACAAATACAGGAAGCGCTTTTTGCGCGCTGCGGGCGTCTGATCCGCAACGTTCAGGAGCAGAGGGGTCCACAGTTTCGGCGCAAATTCCGGGAGCCGGAAGTTCGCCCCCATCACTCCCACCACCGTGTAATCTTCGCGATTCAGGCGAACTGTCTGTCCAATGATGGAGGGATCTGAAGCAAAACGACCCGCCCAGAGGCTGTGGCTGAGGATCACCACGTGGTCGCGCCCAGGCTCATCTTCTCCTTCTAGAAAAGAACGGCCGAGCAGCGGCGTAGAACCGAAAACACTGAAGTAGTTCGGTGTTACAGCCGCGTAGTGGATGGCCTCCGGCTGCCGCTGCCAGGTCAAACTGGCAGTTCGGTTATCATCCGCGGCGGCCATCTGCGCGAAAACGCGGCGGTCGCTTCGCCAGGCGAGAAAGTTCGGAGCGGAAACGGGATTCGTATCTGCAAACTCGCCTTGATCGGGATTCACCGACGAGATGACCACTACCCTTTGCGGATTTTGCCCCGGCAGATGAGGTAACAAGAATGCACTGACCAGGCTGAACATGGTTGCGTTGACCGCAATGCCTAAGGAGAGTGTCAAGACCGCGGTCGCCGTGAATGCCGGGGCCTTTCTCAGTTGCCGAAAAGCAAACTTCATATCGGCCCAAATGCTCTCGATGCGTGGCCACTGCCAAACCTCGCGGCTGCGCTCTTTGGTTAGCATCACGTTTCCGAACTCCCGCCGCGCGGTCCTTTCCGCCTCTTGTTCAGACATCCCATTTTCAGTCAGCTCTTCCATTTTTTCTGCTAGATGTTCCTCAATCGAAACCGTGAGGTCGTCATAACGCCGCCTCCGAAAGAAAAGCTGTCTAAACCATCGCATCTTGCCCCTTATGCCTCCACAGCCGCAAGCACCCGTGTGATTCCCGCAAGCATCTTGTCGAAGCTGGACACTTCCTGCTCAAGACGCCGATTGCCCGCAGCAGTCAGCCGATAAATGCGTGTCGGGCGGCCCTTCGCTGAGACTCCCGACTCCGATTTCAGCCATCCTGCCTTGAGCATCCGCTGTAGTGCTGGATAGAGTGAGCCCTCTTCGATCTGCAGCAGGTCATCCGAGACTGCCTTGATGTGCTTGGCGAGCGCGTATCCGTGCATTGGCTTCAGCCGGAGCGAGTGCAGAATCATGAGTTCCAAGGCGCCCGAAAAAAGGTCGCGCTGCCCGGGATCTTTGGCCATACGGGTAGCATAACAGCGAATACCTATTTTGGCAATAGCATTTTGAGGAATAGCGGGAGGAGTTTCAACACCAGGCGTTCGTTACCATAAATCTTCCGATGCTGCGCTTCGAAACCGCTGGAGAAAGTCATGGAGAGTGCCTGGTTGCCACTTTGACGGGGCTTCCCGCGGGCATTCCGGTCTCCATCGAGTACCTGGACCGGCAGCTTTGGCGCAGACAGCAGGGCTACGGCCGCGGCGGACGGATGAAGATCGAGACCGACCGCGTACACATCGTTTCAGGGGTGCGGCATTCGCATACCATCGGTTCCCCCATCGCTATTCTGATCGAGAACAAGGATTGGAAAAACTGGGCGGCAACGCTTCCCGTAGAGGCCAAAGATGCTGAGGCCGGCAAAGAGAAACCGGTAAACCGGCCGCGGCCGGGCCATGCCGACCTTGCGGGTGCAATCAAATACAACTTTCCCGAAGCCAGGCACGTCCTGGAGCGCGCGAGCGCCCGGGAAACGGCGGCGCGAGTGGCCGTGGGAGGGCTGGCGAAAACATTCCTGAAGCAATTCGGGATCGAGGTTTTGAGCCATGTGATCGGGGTTGGACCCGTGCGCCTTCAGCGCGCGGCGGAATGGGAAGAGATTGTGACCCTAAGCCAGCGCGATCAGGTTCTGCTCGGGTGCGTAGATCCCGAAACCGAAAACCGTATGAAGGAGGCGGTAGATCACGCATATCGCACCGGAGACACGGTGGGAGGCATCTTTGAAGTGGTGGCGCACGGTTTGCCGCCGGGACTGGGATCGCACATCGCATGGGACACAAGGCTGGACGGCCGGCTGGCACAGGCGATTGTTTCGATTCAAGCGGTAAAGGGAGCGGAAGTCGGATCGGCGGAGGAAGGCGCTGGGGCATACGGCTCCGCGGTTCAGGACACGATCCATTACGATAAGGCGGAGCGGGAATTCCAGCGTGGTTCGAACCGCGCGGGCGGACTGGAAGGCGGCATAACAAACGGACAGGACGTAGTGATTCGCGGGTTTCTCAAGCCAATTTCGACGCTGCGAAGGCCACTTGAGTCTGTTGACTTGCCAACCCGGGAGCCGGCGCGGGCCGCGTACGAACGCAGCGATGTCGCCGTTGTGCCCGCGGCTGGAGTAATCGGCGAGGCAATGGTCGGGCTGGTGCTGGCGCAAGCCTTCTTAGAAAAATTCGGCGGCGATTCGTTGTTGGAGACGAAACGTAATTTTGATGGCTACATCGCCCAGGTAAGGAGTTTCTAGAAATACGACGCGAAAGGTCCGCGGATTGAAAGATGGTTCGAAAGATATTGAAATATGGGGAGCCCATGCTCGAGCAGCTCGCGGAGCCGGTGACTGAGTTCGACACCCCGGAACTGCACGAGTTGATCACCGATATGTGGGAAACGATGTATGCCGCGAAGGGTGTCGGATTGGCCGCTCCGCAGATTGGCTTCCGGAAGCGCATATCCGTGATCGATCTCAGCGTAGGAGAAGACGAGACCAAGAAGATCGTCATCATCAACCCGGAGATCACATCGCTCGAAGGCAAGCAGACCGGCGAAGAGGGATGTTTAAGCATCCCCGGTTTTCGAGAGCCGGTGACGCGTGCGAACAAGATTGCCTTGCGAGCGCAGAATCATCATGGCGAGGCAATCGAGTTCTGCGGCGAAGAACTGCTGGCGCGCGCCTTTCAGCACGAGATTGATCATCTCAATGGCATTCTTTTCCTGAATCACCTCAGCACGCTGAAGCGAGACATCATTCGCCGGAAGATCAAGAAGCTGCAGAAGGCCGGCGAGTGGGAATGAACGCGTAAGCGGGATGCGGGTCGTGTTTTTGGGCACACCGGAATTTGCCGTACCATCTCTCAACGCGCTCGCGTCCGAACATCACGTACTGGCAGTATTTACTCAACCGGATCGGCCTAAGGGACGCGGCTGGCAGGTGAGTGAGTCGGCGGTGAAGGTGGGCGCGTCAGCCCGCGGAATTCCGGTTTATCAACCAGAGCGCGTCCGGCGTCCGGATTCCATCGACCTGCTCCGAAATCTGAATCCGGAGATCATGGTGGTGGTGGGGTACGGGCAAATTATTCCGCAGAGTATCATTGACCTGCCCCGGCTGGGCATTCTTAATGTGCACGCGTCTTTGCTGCCCAAATATCGTGGCGCGGCGCCCATTCAGTGGGCAATCGCCAATGGCGAAATGGAGAGCGGGGTAACGATTATGCAAATCAACGCCGGAGTCGACACCGGCGATATGCTGCTCAAAGCGAAAACCGCAATCGGACCCGACGAGACCGCGCCGGAATTGGGCCTGCGGCTTGCGCCACTCGGCGCCGAACTCCTGATCGAAGCCATGCGGGACATTGCGGCAGGCACAGCGCATTGGGAAAAGCAGAACGAAGCGGAGGCTACGGCCGCGCCCATACTAACGAAACAGGACGGGCTGATCGATTGGTCTCGTCCAGCGCCGCAAATCTATAATCGCCTGCGAGGTTTTACGCCTTGGCCGGGCGCATATACGAGTTTTCGCAGTCAACAATTGTCTGTCATTGCCGCGCGTCCGGTCGAAAATATGCATCTTGCGCCAGGTGCGCTGAAAACAGACAGACGGCGCATCTTCGCCGGATGCGGAGATAGTACGGTCCTGGAATTACTAGAAGTACAACTCGCCGGCAAGAGAGCGATGTCAGCGGAAGCCTTTCTCAACGGCTACAGGCCCGGTGAAAACCAAAAGCTTGGAGATCAGGGTTGAATCTTCCACTCGGGTATCGATACGCTGCCGTGTACGCCGGGATCCGCAAGCAGGAAAAGAACGACATTGCCCTGATCGTCTCCGAGAAGCCCGCCGACGCGGCCGCGGTGTTCACGCGTAATGCGGTGCAGGCCGCGCCTGTGCAACTCGCTCGCAGGCATTTGAAATCCGGCAAGGGCAGAGTAGCAGCCGTTCTGGTGAACGCGGGGAATGCGAATTGCGCCACTCGTACAGGCAGCAAAGTCGCGCTTGTGTCCTGCAAAGCCGTCGCCAAAACACTCAAGACGAAAACGCAATATGTTCTGCCGGCGTCCACCGGAGTAATAGGAGTCGAACTGGATCCGAAGTTAATAACGGATGCGGTGCCGAAGCTGGTATCCCAACTTTCCTCAGTCACCTTCGAATCGGTTGCTGAGGCGATCCTCACCACGGATACGCGAACGAAAGTCGCCACTGAAGAAATAGGGCTTCGCCACGGCAAGGTGCGAGTTGCCGGTATGACGAAGGGATCGGGCATGATCCACCCGAACATGGCGACGACGCTCGGATTCGTTTTGACAGACGCCGCCGTATCGGCGAACTGCTTACATCGAATGCTGGTTGACGCAACGGAGCGCTCATACAACTGCTTGAGCGTCGACGGCGACACCTCCACGAATGACATGGTCGCGCTGCTCGCTAACGGCGCTTCAAACGTGAAGCCCGACGGCAGGGAACGTAACCTTCTAAAGGAAGCTATCTGCCGCGTGATGGAGAGCCTGGCTCAGCAGATTGCGGCGGATGGAGAAGGCGCCCGCAAGCTGATCGTGGTGCGGACTTCGGGATTTCGGAACGCGGACGAGGCTCGCAAGGCGGCGCGCGCGATTGCGAACTCTCCTCTGGTTAAGACCGCCATTGCGGGAAGCGACCCGAATTGGGGCCGTATTTTGGCGGCCGCGGGCTACTCCGGAATCGCTTTCAATCCGACGGATATCGATATCTTTCTGCAGGACGTGCAAGTCTGCCGGCGGGGATTGGCCGCGGATTTCAACGAGGCCGAGCTAAAGCACAAGCTAGATGGCGCTGAAGTAACCATCCGCCTTGCTCTGCGCGGCAATGGAAAGGGCGCATGCCGTTTCTTTACCTGCGACCTGACCGAGGGCTACATCCAGATCAATGGCAGCTATAGAACCTAAAGCTCGCCAGTTACTCACAGCTTTGTTCTGGTGCGCGCTGCTTTGTACCTTATCTTACCTGGCGAAAGCTGACGATGCAGCGGATGCGCGCGGCCAAATCAGTTATGTTGCTGCCGCACTCACCGCGGGTAACGCGAACGATGCGATGACGCCGTTCATGAAGTCATACCCGGATTATGAAAAGTTAAGCAGCTACTTCGCTGGCCTTACCAGCGCGTTTCAGATCGTGAGCGAAATTGACGTCACCGGTGAGCAGGACGATAAGATCCAAATCGAGATGACTGTCCATTGGGCGCTCACTCTTACAGACCTGCAGACAAACTACACAGAAAACCGCGCGGCCGACGTGAATGTCAAGCTGGTTCGGCAGAAGGGCAAGTGGAAAATTGCAGGATTTGAGCCTATCGATCTCTTCAACCCTGCCGCAAAGCGCGCTGGAAAGCCCTGATCAGGAATAGAAAACGTTGCGCAGTTCTTCATAATTCTGGGTGGTCACAAGCTGCGGTTCTATGTGCAGCCTCGTGTAGCCCTTCATTTCCTCAAGCGCGTTGTTGGATGGAACGCGCCGGCTGGCAACCAGAAGCCGGCCGGAATGCACGCTGAACGGGACCACGCCGAACCGCTTCTCGAGATGCGCCGGAAGGCTGCGGGCTACGCGCGGCTTCACCTGGCGGTGATCCACCCGGGCGGACGGCACCCCTGATTGCAGGCTGAGGGCGCTGCAAAGCTCTTCGTCGGAAAGCACCCCTTCCGCCAGAAGATATTCGGCGAGATCGGCGTCGTCTGGCATATTGTTTTTTGCATCGAGGAGTTGTTCCTGAGAAACGTAGCCGCACCCGATAAGTACATCGTCCAGTTCGCGCCGCTGCAACAGCAGTGCTTCGCGGCTGGGATACGCGTGCTGGGTCTTGAGCCAGACCAGCGGCCTTCGCGCAAGTCGCGCTCGTGCATAAAGCCAAACGGCGCCTATCGATGCGCAGCAATTTACAAAGTTCCCATGGAAGCACCGCAATGGCACGCCGAGGGCAAACGTCCAGCCGTAGAGCCTGCCGACACAAGTCATGCGCACGGCGAGACGAAGGCACTGCAGGAGCATTGTGAGCCAGCACAGGATGGCTACAGATGGATTTTCGACCGCGAACATCCAGCGCCGATGTGCAGCCGTACTCGCCAAAAAATCTATTAAGCCGATTCCAAACAGAACGTTGGTAAGAAAGCTCAGCGGATTGGCAAGCAAGCCTTTGCGATCCCGCCAGAACCAATACCGGCTCCAGGCCGAGCCTTTCCACCCGTTTCGCTCCCAGCACTGCAGGGCAATTCCCGTTACCCAGCGTGTTCGCTGGCGAATGGCCGAACCCGCTGAGCGGGGGAAATACTCTCTCGTGACGATGAGTCCCCGCTCGCCGCGCGCGAGAGGCACGAAAGCTTGCGGGTAGCCTGCCCGATGAATGGAGACTCCGATTTCGTAATCTTCCGTCAGGCTCCGGGCATCAAAGACCACATTGTGCCGCTCGGCCGCCAATCGCTCGAAAATCTCGCGCGCGAAGCCGGTTCCGACTCCGTTGGAAGGAATGAAGGATCCGCTTAGCTGCCGGGCGGGCATGTCGATACTCTGAAACTCAGCGAATTCGTCGCAGTAAACTCCGTGAGTCACTTCGTGGATTTGAGTGGCCAAGGGGAGCACCGGCACTTGCACCATTGCATAGTGGGAACGCTCCCGGTTAATAACGGCAAGCGCGTCGGGGTGTATGAGATCTTCGGCATCATGGAGCACCACCGTATCAAAGCGGAGGCGGTTAAGCTCTTCATGCAGCAGCATCCGTTGATAAATCCAGTTCAGGCAATCGGCTTTGGATGTAGGGCCGGCGTGAGGGCACTCAGCAACGTGCACGTTTCGAAATACATGCGCGAGTTGACGCGTGGCCGTAACGGTCGGCTCGTCGTTCGGGTACGCGCCGACGAAAACGTCGAAGTTCCGGTACCGGATAGCCGCAAGGTTATGCCGGATCATCTTTTCAATGACTTCCGACTCCCGCCAGCACGGAATGAAAATCGCGATTCTGCGCTCGTCCACGGGCTTCGAAGGGGTTCGTGTCCGCTTCCGCCGGAATACCCGGTGCGACACACAGATCAGGACCGGGATCAGGTCATCGAGCCCGCTGAGAAGAAGGACAATTGCAAGGGAGCCGATTATCCACGGCCAGTAAGCGGCAAAGATCGCGGCGATCCCCGGCGTGCCGCTCGAGCCAAACGCGCCAGCTAGCAATAACGCACTATCCTCCGATGTAAAAGTGGCGGGCGGGATAAATGAATCGCAGAAGATTCTTAGATTTTTCCCAACTCGCCGCCACTTCCTGACTTGACCGACTCACGATTGGAACGCAGTGATTGGACGTCGTTCAATCTGCTGCTTCATGAGCTGATTGGCGGTGCCATCCGTCGTCATACATTCACGCAGTGGGAACTCGAGCTCTTGCTTGATCTGCAAATGTCTCGAATCCGGAAATCCTCGCGACCCGACACGCTCCGGCGGTATTTGAGAGCAGTGCAGCAGCAGTTCGCATTGGGCGCCGCCGTTCCTTTGCGGCTGTCCGTATTTCTGGAGGCCGAGAGTCAACACCGGGCGGGGGCGAGCGAAGCCGCGCAGCCGGCGGAAGTGGCGAGCGCGTCGGGCCTCGCCTGATCGGGCAAAACTGCGGGTTAAATTGGCTGCTGGGCTATCCTCAAAGTTAGAAAACAAGAGGAGATAATGAGTAGCACGTCCGGACCGGCCGCGAAAACCGAGCGCATGGTGTTCTGCGTAAAGCTGCAAAAGGAGTTGCCGGGGCTCGATGAAGTTCCCTTCGACGGCCATCCGCTTGGCCAGCGCATCTACGAACAGGTTTCCAAAGAGGCTTGGCGTATGTGGGTGGAACAGATGAAAATGATCATGAACGAGTACCGGCTGAATCTTGGCACCCCCGAGGCACAGGAATTCCTTCTGAAGCAAATGGAGGAGTATTTCTTTGGGGAAGGCGCCGCGCACCCGCCCGGCTACGTGGCGCCCGGCCGGTAATTGCCCTCCGAACGCCGACATCTGCACGCCTGTAACCCGCTGAACGTCCTAAAAGGTTTGAAGCTCCGCTTAATTTTGGTGTTGTTTTGCGCGATCGCGTGCTGGGCGGCTGGCGACCCGGTCGCTGCGCGCCTCGCGAAACAAGCGCAAAAAGCTCGGGATGCAGGTCAGCTCGTGAGGGCGTACCTCCTCTATGCCGAGGCCGCCGCTCGCGATCCGCGGAACGCCGCCTATCGCGACGAGCGGGATGCCATGGCCCCGCTCATGAAGTTGCTTACTAAAGCCCAAGTGCAGGCGCCGGACATTTCCCGCGACATCGAGGCCGCTGAGAAGGCGGAGCCGGGCACCGAAGCCCCCGTTGAACTCGCGTCCCGCGCCGAATGGGAGCGTGAGCAGAAATTGCAGCCCATCCCGCAAATTGAGCCGAACTCATCCAGGCACGATTTCAATATTCGTGGAGATGAGAAAGCACTTCTCCAGCAGGTTACCTCCGCTTACGGGGTGCAAGCTCTTTGGGATCCTGAGCTCGAACCCCACCCAAATATCCGTTTCGAGATAACACAGGCCGATTTCCTGACCGCCATGGAAGCCCTAACGGCTGCCACTCACACCTTTGTCTTCCCTCTATCCCCGAAAATCGTCTTTTTCGCCACCGATACAGAACTCAAACGCAGCGAATACGAGCCAAACGTCCTGCTGACGTTTCCCCTGCCCAATGCGCTCGACGAAAAGGATCTGATCGAAGCGGCTAATGCGGTGCGCAGCATTCTGAGCTTGCGAACGGTTGGCTGGGATAGCGTAAACCGCTTGGTAATGATTCGCGACCGGGTGACGAAAGCCCGCGTGGGGCGAGCGTTGCTGGAAGCGGTGTTGCTTCCGCGAGCGCAAGTGTCGTTCGACGTACAAATCCTGACACTCGATTCCGACCGCAGCTATCACTACGGAGCCTCGCTGCAAACTACCTACCAGCTCATTAATTTCGGTCACCTGGGCGGATTCCAATCTCTTCTTCCAACCGCGGTGAATGCCACGAAATTTCTTGCTTTTGGCGGCGGTGCGACCCTGTTCGGCATTGGGCTGACGGATGCCGCGCTATTCGCTACTTACTCGAACTCGTTTACACGCAATCTCTTCGATGCAACCGTGGTGGTCTCCGATGGCGGCACGGCGAGCCTGCATGTAGGAGACAAATACCCGATTCCGCAATCTCTCTACACAGGTTTCCAACAAAGCGCTCCCTCCATCTACAACCCAATTGGGGAATTCACGCTGGAGGACCTGGGATTGATTCTGAAGATGACGCCGCGAGTGAGCGGGGATGGGGAAATCTCGATCGATATCGAGGCAGATTACAAGGCGCTTGCCGCCCAAACATTCAATACGGTACCGGCCATATCCGAACGCCAGTTCAAAGGAACCGTCGTGGTAGGAGAAGGTCAATGGGCTGTTCTGGCAGGCCTGAACGAAACTACCCGGAATATCACGCGCACCGGACTCATCGGCTTGAGTCAGATTCCGCTCCTCAATCAGGTGCTGAGCGAGAACACCCGCGATACGCAAACCAGCGATACGCTTCTGGTGATTAAGCCGACAATAACGCGGCTTCCTATGTCTGCCGATATTAGTCCGCAGTTTCTGCTCGGACAGCGGCACGGGGAAAGGGTACTTCTGTAGCGGGCGATTGAAAGGGCTTTGTGCCGGCAGAGAGCTGACGCTGTAATGTTTGAAGTATGAAGCATACCAGGAAACTTGGGAACAGCGATCTGCAGATTACCGCTCTTGGCGTCGGCGCTTGGGCCATGGGGGGCGGGGACTGGAAGTTTGGCTGGGGCGACCAGGACGACGCCGATTCTACCGCTGCTATCCGCGCGGCGATTGATGGCGGCCTGAACTGGATTGATACTGCCGCAGTGTATGGGCTTGGGCACTCAGAGGAGGTGGTCGGGCGCGCGCTGAAGAGCATCAAACAGAAGCCATACCTCTTCACCAAGTGCACGCGCCGGTGGGATGAGAACCGGAACATCTTCCCTTCTCTGAAGGCCAGCTCAATTCGCGAAGAGTGTGAAAACAGCCTGCGGCGTTTGCAGATGGATGTTATCGATCTATACCAGTTGCACTGGCCTGAACCCGACCAGGACATCGAAGAAGGCTGGACCGAAATGGCGCGCCTACAGGACGAAGGAAAAGTCCGTTGGATTGGCGTATCGAATTTCAACGTGGAGCAGATGAAGCGTGCGATGAAGATCGCGCCGATTACTTCGCTGCAGCCGCCCTATTCGTTGCTAGCGCGCAAGACCGAAGCAGAGATTCTTTCCTTTGCCAGGGAGCACGGAATCGGCGTCATTGTTTATTCGCCCATGCGGGCCGGTTTGTTGACTGGCAAGATGACGAAGGAGCGTGCGCTTAAACTCCCGCAGGATGACTGGCGCAGTCGCGACAAAGATTTCCAGGAGCCGAACCTGAGCCGGAATCTCGAGCTGGTCGAGATACTTCGCAAAATCGGCGAACGTCACGGCAAAGCTCCGGGGGAAGTGGCGCTGGCTTGGGTTCTCGCGAATCCGGCGGTAACAGGCGCGATTGTCGGACTGCGCAGAGCGGATCAGGTACACGGCACTCTTGGGGCGCTGGATTTCCGCCTTTCGCCGGATGAACTAGCTGAAATCGAGACCTTTTTCGAGCAGCACCAAGAGGCTGTTTCAGCCTAATTTAGAAGCCTCTTGCGCGCTGCGCCCGCGCTTTGGTGATCCAGTAAACCGGCACTCCGCACAGCACGATGAGCAATCCCGGCCAGGTGGTTGCCGGGCGAAATGCAAACAGGCAAACAAGCACGACTGTTCCGCCCGCAATATAGATAAGCGGGATAACCGGATATCCCCACGCACGGTAAGGCCTGCGCGCATGCGGATCTTTAATGCGCAGCCGGATCACCCCGGCAATGGTCAGCACATAGAAGATGAGCGCGGCGGAAATGACGTAATCGAGGAGATTACTATACAGACTGCCGTACGTATGGGTCTGCACATCATACGTGCGCGGCAGAACCAGTGCCGCCGACCAAATGCCCTGAAGCAGGAGCGACCAGCCGGGTACGTGCGCGCGGTTCAGGCTACCGGCCGCTTTTGGGAACAGGCCATCATGTGCCATCGAATAGTACACGCGCGGGCCGGCTAGGATAAGGGCATTCATGCAGCCAAACGTCGAGATCATAATGGCGGCCGCCATCAGTACCGTTCCCCAACCGGGGAAAATGGCCTGCAGCATGGCTGTAGCGACGCGGTCGGCAGGCGCGTGCTGAATCGCCTGAAGTGGCAGGACCAGCAGATATGCGACATTCGCGAGCAGGTAGAGAACGGTCACGCAGATGGTTCCGATCGCTAGGGCGCGAGGCATAGTGCGCCCCGGATCCTTTACTTCGCCTGCGGCAAACGTGATGTCGTGCCAGGAATCAGCCGAAAACAACGAGCCCGATTGCGAAACGCAGATGGCGGCAAATAATCCAAATGCTGTCAAGGCGCTCAGCGATGCGGTAACAGGTGTCACGTTGTGCGGTGTCCAGAAATCGCCGAAATTGACGGCCACAGCAGTGTGATTCCAGAACATGAACCCCAGCAGGATCAGAGCAGCCAGGGTAACCACCTTTATGGAGGTGAATAGATTTTGGACAATCTTGCCGTATCGTATGCCGCGGCTGTTCGTCCAGGTGAGGAACGCGGTTACGATAATGGCGGTGAGCTGCCCGGTGGACAGCGAAATGGAATATCCACTCGAAATGTGAATTGGTGCAATCAGGTAATTCTGTTCCGAAATGGCGGGCCACAGCACGCCTGTAAAACGCGCGAATGCGACTGCCACGGCCGCAATAGTGCCGGTTTGGATGACAGTGAACAGCGTCCAGCCGTACAGAAAACCCAGAATGGGTGAGAACGCCTCGCGAAGATACACATACATCCCGCCCGCTCTGGGCATCATGGCCGCAAGCTCGCCGTAGGACAGCCCCGCAGCCACCGTCAACACAGCAGTTAACAGCCACGCAGCCAGCAGCCAGCCGGGACTGCCGATACTGCGCGCCATGTCGGCGGGCACAATAAAAATCCCAGAGCCGATCATGATCCCGATCACGATCATGGCCGAATCGAACAGCCCAAGTTCGCGAATGAAGCCGGTATCGCGATCAACACCTGGTGTCGTACGCGTTGTATCGGTTCCCATTTTTTAATCTGCCGTCCTCAGGCGGCCGGAATACCCCAGCAAAACGGATCGTGCGGATCGATAAATAATGCCGCTTCCGAAGTGACGAATGCCGAGCCCCGTATAAACGGGATGATTTGCCCGCTGATCAATTTGACATGACCTTCGAAGATGCTCCCGGTAATGCTCTCCTGGATCCAGGGCTCATCTTCTTTCAGTTTGCCGTCGACATAGAGGCAGGCCATTTTGGCGCTCGTGCCCGTCCCGCAAGGCGAGCGATCATAGCTCTTTCCAGGGCATAATACAAAGTTGCGGCTATTGGCGCGTGCGTTCCGCGGTCCGGAAAAGAGCTCGATGTGGTCGATTGCCCTCTGATTTTCGCCGGTGCTACCCTCTCGGTCGAGCGCCATTCGGATTTGCCACGTAAAACTCGTAAGCTCATCCAGCTTATTGAGTGAGAGTTCAACAGGACTCTCGCCTTTCATTTGGAAAAACCAGTTGCCGCCCCACGCAATGTCGCCCGCTACCAATCCGAAGCCGTTCACTTGGACACGGACGTCCTTGCGATACCGGTAGCTCGGGACATTTCTCACCGTCACCTCGCCACTTTCGTGCAACTCCGCGCTGACCACTCCAACAGCGGTTTCGATCCGAATATGTCCGGGTGTGACGCGTTTCAGATGCGCGAGCGTTGCAACTAGTCCGATGGTGCCATGACCGCACATTCCGAGATATCCGACATTGTTGAAGAAGATTACTCCGAACTGGCAGGAGGGATCGGAAGGCTTGCACAGCAGGGCTCCGACAATCGCGTCTGACCCGCGCGGCTCATTCACAATCGCGGATCGAAAGCGGTCGAATTCCTCGCGAAACCGGACCTGTCGCTCGCAAACCGTACCGCCCCCGAGATCCGGGCCCCCACTCAGAACCAGGCGCGTCGGCTCGCCGCCGGTATGAGAATCGACAACCTGGATGCGCATGCCGTAATTGCTCATAATGGCATGCTGGACAGCGAGAGCTGCTGTGAAAAAACTGATTCAAGCGAAAGAGACTTTCGTAAGTCCGTGAATCTGAAACTGAGCCGCGACCAGCGGGAGCGGTTGGGCCGATTCTTTCTCAGGAAGCGTAGACAGGAGCTTGCACGTTTCGGGGTGAATCCGTTTCCTCTCCCCCGCAAGAGCTGTTGGGAAGCTCGAACGCGGCACTGAACCGGAAAGTACTTCCTTTTCCGAGACCGTCGCTTTCGACTGAAAGCTGTCCTCCCATCAAAGAGACAAGTTGCGAGCTGATTGCAAGGCCCAGGCCCGTACCGCCATATACTCTGGTGTCGGAATTGTCCGCCTGCGAAAAGGCGTCAAATATCAACTCCTGTTTGTCCTGAGTGATTCCAATCCCTGTATCGGTCACGGCGAAATGCAAATTAACGCGCGTCGCCGAAATCGCCTCGGAGCTGCTAACGAGTGATATTGAACCGTGCTTGGTAAATTTGATCGCATTCGATATCAGATTCAGCAGGATTTGGCGCAGCCTTCCAGGATCGCCGACGATCCGGTTCGGAGTGGCTCCGGCAAAACTTGCGGTGAGTTCCAACCCCTTCGCGGACGCTTGCGGGGCGACGCCGGCCAGCAGGTCATTCACAACCTCATTGAGCGAAAAGTCAATTCGTTCCAGGCTCAATTTTTTCGCCTCGATCTTTGAAAAGTCCAGAACGTCATTGACAATCGTAAGCAGTGAGAGAGCGGAGGTTTTCACAGTGTCCAGGTAGTCCTTCTGTTCTTCCGTTACCTCGGTTAGCAGCGTCAGGTCAGTCATGCCGATAATGCCGGTCATCGGGGTCCGAATTTCGTGGCTCATGTTCGCCAGAAATTGGCTTTTTGCCCGGTTGGCTGCTTCCGCAGCCTCTTTCGCCGTTCTGAGCTGCTCTGCCAGCGCGCGCAGTTTCGTCTCCCGCTCGGTCAGGGCCGCGACCCTCCACTTGTAGGCGCCAGAGGCGATCATCACAACAAGCAGAATCGACCCGAAGAGAAATATCTTGGTCTGGTAGAAATGAGGTTCGAGTGTTATAGCGAGGGTCGCGGGATGGGTGCTCCACACTCCGTCGTTGTTACGCGCCATTACTCGAAATCGGTACGAGCCCGGTGGAACATTTGTGTAATACGCGACTCTCCGGGCGCCAGCCTCGGCCCAATCAGTATCAAATCCTTCCAACATGTATCGGAAGCGGACTTGCTCCGGCGCAGCGAGGCTAAGGCCGGTGAACCGGAACTCCAGTTGGCCTCTGCCCGGCGGTAACGCAAGCTGGTCCGTGAACGAAACAGCTTTTGCGGCGGCGAGAACTTCCTCAATTACTACATTCGGCGGCTGCGTATTTCTGAAACTCTTGTCTGTGCTGACAAAGGCAAGACCCTTCATTGTGGGGAACACCAGGCGGCCATCCCGGGTTTTCCAGCCGGCGGGCTGGAACCCGCCATTGCACTCGGCCGTCTTCATGCCGTCCTCGGGCCCATATCGCCGGATGGTCTGCAAAGTCTGATTCTCCCCGCGGGCGACCGCCAGCAGATCTTCCTTCTCGACGGAATAGATACCTTTGTTGCCGCTAAGCCAAAGCTGGCCATCGCCGCCATCAAGAATCGCAACAACAGAATCGTTGGGCAGGCCCGCCCTGGATGTGTATTGCGTAGCCTTTCCGGTTTTTTCCTCCAGCCGGATCAGGCCGTTCTCATTTGTCCCCAGCCACAATACACCGCCGGGTTCCCCAAGAATGCTCCAGATAATACTCTGCGCAGCAATTCCGTCGAAGTGTTTTATTCGCTCGCCTTCCAGCTTGTCTAGCCCTGCATCCGTACCAATCCAGAAACTGTGATGCTCATCTTCAAAGAGAGACAAGACTTTACTGCCCGAAAGGCCGTCCCGTTTCGTATAGGTGGTTATTCTGTCATCTTTATCGATATGTCTAACGCCGCCGCGTCCACCTGTCCATAGTTCGCCAGCGTGATCTACGAATGAGCAGTAAACGAAATCATCGATGCCAGGCACAGCGGTAAAGGAGTTGCCGCGCAGTTTACTCAATCCTCGACGCGTTCCCGCCCAGATAGTTCCGCGGCCGTCTTGCGCCACTGTGAGGACAAGATTATCAGGAAGACCGTTCGCCGTCGTGAATTTCACTACGCGGTTTTGCAGTATTTTATTAAGGCCTTTATCTGTTCCAGTCCATAACGCCCTGTGACTGTCTTCCATGACAGCGAGTGTGGTGTCACTCGATAGTCCTTCAGCTTTCGAAAGGGTAGTTATGCGTGTGTTCTTAAATCGCTTTAGGCCCGCTCCCACAGTACCCACCCATAGACTTCCTTCTTTACCCGAATACAGCGCGAGTGTTCCAACCTCGACAGCATCGTCGGCGAACGAAGATGCTTTGCCGTCATGCAACCGAGTGATTCCGCTAGTTCCAAACCCAACCCAAATGGACCTGGCACTATCCTCAGCCAGCGCCCAAACCGAATTGCTTCTGAGGCCATCATGGACGGTGAAGTGTGTCACTGATGAATTGGCAAGACGGTACAATCCTTGACCGCTTGTCCCTACCCACAAAGCTCCATCGGATCCACGACGTAACGCTCGAACATAGGCGCCGTTTAGCGGAGTGTTCGGTGAAATAGCTAGACATCGGCCGGATCGCGACCATTTTCGTAGTCCTTTTCTTGTGCCGAGCAGAAGTTCGCCATCAACGTCTTCCGCGATTGCGAATATCGAATTGTCAGGCAGCCCTTCTAAATTCGTGTATGCCGTAATTTCGTTGCCGGTCAGTTTGTTGAGGCCGCCCCCGTCTGTGCCAATCCACAGGTTGTACGCACTGTCCTCAAAAAGCGACAGGACAGAGTTGCTGGATAAGCCATCGCGCGAGCTAAATGTCCTGAACTGCCCATGTGCTAGTCGGGTTACGCCTCCTCCGTGTGTGCCAATCCAAAGCGAACCATCGGATCCGACGAGGAGCGCTTTTACTTCATCACCCAGGAGGGCGGGCGTATTCCGCTTGTTGAAGGCTGTGAAAGCGACGCCATCGAAACGAATCAGCCCCTCCTCGGTTCCCAACCAGAGGTATCCGTCCGGTGTTTGTGCGAGTGCGAGGATTGAATCTGCGGGCAGGCCCTGATTCGTGCCCCACGTATTGCGGACGTATTGGCTGATCTCTTTGGCAGGATCGAGCTGGATTTGAGACCATGCGACCGTCGGAGCGAATGCGGCCAAACACAATACGGCCACTCCAATCCAATGCTTGGCGCACCGACAAGTCTTTATTGAGTGGTCTCGCAACCCGCTTAGGCTCCTTCTGTCATATCGGCTGAACAGATCTGGCAGAAGCTTTTAGGCGTCCGTTTTGCTTACAATGAGTACCACTTAATCCCAGCCTCTAAGCGGGCGTAAGCAAAAATCCGGGAGCACACCGGAGTCCATGCACGCAAGATTCTGGGGGTTTATAGTGGATACGGCTCAATATTGCGACGGCCTAGACCGTTTGGTCCGTTCCCGGTGTACGGAAGATCCGAACGGAGAATGAGTCAATTCCTCTGTTGAGTACCGCTGATCTTAGTACACTCACCTATTGAGCACTAAGCAAATCGCAGGTAGACTGGGATCAAATCTCAACAGGAGGAAATCATGAAAGTTAAAAGCAACGTAAAAGCTGGTAATCACAACTGGGGTGACTAGTCCGCGTCATCTCCCCGATCCAATTGTCAGATAGAAATTTCCGAGCCGCTTCCCCCGCCAGGGTAAGCGGCTCGCAGTTTTTATGCCCAACTGAATCCGTTCTTCGACAACGGCACCGACCGAATTCGCTTGCCCGTCGCTGCGAAAATCGCGTTGCACACTGCGGGTATGACGGGCGGGAGCGCAGGCTCGCCGAGACCAGTGGGTTCGTGTTCGCTCTTCAAGAAATGAACTTCGATTTCCGGCGCCTGCCTGAGGCGAAGCAGTTGATGCTGGTTGTAGTTGGTCTGCACAACACGGCCGTCCACCAGCGTGATCTCCTGATTCATCAACTCACTCAAGCCGTCGATGACGGCGCCTTGGACCTGGGCTTCCGCGCCGCTTGGATTCACAATCTGGCTCCCAACATCGCCGCAGGCCCATAGTTTGTGCACTTTCACGCCGTTATTCGCGTTCACGCTGACTTCCGCCACGTGTGCGAAGTAGCCCTGAAAACTGTAGTGGAACGCCACGCCGAGCGCTGTTCCTTTCGCAAACTTGCGCTTGCCCCAGCCCGACTTCTCCGCGACCAGCTCAAGGACGCCGCGCATTCGGGCCACATCATACGCTTGCAGCTTGGCGCCGGCCTTTGTTGAAGCCCGTTCGTTTTCAACTTTCGGCTTCGCGGCTTCTGTGACAATCTGCTTCCCCGGTTCGCCCAGCAATTCGAGCCGGAACTGTACGGGATCTTTGCCTGCGGCATGGGCCAATTCATCGATAAACGATTGCATGACAAACGCCTGAGAATTAGCGCCGGGAGCCCGCAGCGCGCCGGTCTTCAACCTGAGCGGCATTACCGAGGAATACATGGCGAAATTAGGCACAAAGCCGGAGGGAAACTCGTTGGGCGAAATGCTGGCCGCAGGCGCGAAGACGTCACCATCTCCGTAGCTGACGAAGTGATTGCTCCAGGCCACCAGCTTCCCGGACGCATCAACTCCGCCCTTCAGGAAATGGAACCCGCCGGGACGATAGTAATCGTGAGTCATATCGTCTTCGCGCGACCAGAGCAGCTTCACCGGCACCCCCGCCGTTTTCGCAATGGCCGCAGCCTCAACCATGTAATCGTTTGTCAGCCCTCGGCCGAATGAGCCGCCGGCGCGCAGCAGATGGATGGTGATGTCGCCTTCCGGAATGCCCAGAATTTTGGAAACGAGAGCGCGGCCGCGGCCCGGCTGCTGCGTATTCGACCAGATCTCCAGCTTTTCATCTTTGAAGCGTGCGCTGCAATTGCGTGGTTCCAGCGGCGCATGCGAAATAAACGGGTACGAATAGGAAGCCTCAATCGTCTTGGCAGCCGCCTTGAGCGCTTCATTCACGTTGCCGTCGTTCTTCAGCGTTCGCTGCGGCGATTGCTGCGCCAGCTCCTGGGCACGCTTCGCAAAACCGTCGCTGCTCTGCTGCGCGGCTTGCCCTTCGTCCCATTTCACGTCGAGCTTTTTGCGCGCCGATTGCGCCGCCCACCACGTCTCGGCCACGATCGCGATACCTGGTTCCAAACCGGGATCGCCTTTCATGACCGGACCAACCTGCATAGAGCTCTCAACGGAGAAAGCGTTTCGCACTCCCGGCAGCGCCTTCACTTCATCGAGATTTGCACTAACCACCTTGCCGCCGAAGACGGGACATTTTTCGTACACGGCGTAGAGCATGCCAGGCATGGTGAAATCGATGCCGAAGATGGGCTTGCCCGTGGTGATCTCTGGTACGTCGATGCCCGGCGTCCACTGCCCTATGATCTTGTAAGATGTCGCGTCTTTTAACCTGACTGAATTGAGATCGGGCGGGGGCAGAGTTGCAGCTTTCGATGCGAGTTCGCCGTAGCCGAGCGAACGGTCTGTCGAGCGGTGATAAACGCGTCCGTTCGCGGCGTAGCATTCCGACTCCGGAACACCCCAGGTCTTGGCAGCGGCGGCAATCAGCAGTTGCCTTCCCACCGCACCTACCTGTTGCATAGGAATCCAGTTATTGGAGGCGGCGCGGCTGCCTCCCGTCGACTGGAGCCCATATTTCGGGTCGAAATCGGCCTGTTCCACCTTTACACTCTTCCAGTCGACCTCAAGCTCTTCTGCGATCAGCATCGGGAGCATCGTCTTGACACCCTGCCCGATCTCGGGATTTCTGGAGATGAGTGTGATGGTCCCGTCAGGCGCAATGTGGATGAAGGCGTTTGGCTGAAGCGGCGGCGGCGACTGCCTCGGCTGTGCTGAGGCTTTTGGCCCGATGTAGGTTCCCAGCAGCATCCCTCCACCGGAGAGCGCAGTGATTTGAAGGCCCGTGGCTTTAAGGAAGGATCGGCGGCTTAAAGGCATGTCAGAAGTCTCCTTTCCGGTTGCCGGGAGAATGCATCGACGCTGCTTTGTGGATCGCCTGCCTGATGCGCAAGTATGTTCCGCACCGGCAGAGATTCCCGTTCATCGCTTCATCGATGTCCTCGTCGGTCGGCTTTGGTCGCTTGGCCAGCAACGCCGCCGCCGACATGATCTGGCCCGCCTGGCAATAGCCGCATTGCGGCACATCGACATCCAGCCAGGCCCGCTGTAGGGGATGCGACCCATCCGGCGAAAGCCCCTCGATGGTTGTGATGTGCGCGTTCGCGGCGGCGGAAAGCGGTGTCAAGCACGAACGCACGGCTTGGCCGCCCAAATGCACCGTACACGCTCCGCACTGGCCGATTCCGCAGCCATACTTTGTTCCATGCAGGTTCAGCACATCGCGGATCACCCACAGAAGCGGCGTGTCTCCGGGTGCATTGATGGTTTCAGAGTGCCCGTTCACGGTCAGCTTGATAGACATAGGCTCAATTTCCACAATAAGCCCAGAGCGGCGGCCCGGCAACAGCTAGAATTTTTGCTGTCCCTTCCGCTCCTCAGCGCAGCCGTGCCGGTTTCAGAGTCCACCCCTGCAGTCGCGCTAATTCCAGCAACTCAACCGGCGCGAAGCCTTTCGGATGAATGGGCCAGTCGAAAGCGCGCTTGACATCCTTCGAGAAGTATTGCTCAAATTCCAATCGTCCTCGTGCCACTCGGACAGGGCCTGGAGAAAGCACGTGCTCCGCGAGTGTTGCTGCGAAATCTGCAAGCGACAGCGTTTGTGAACCTACAAATACTTGGCTTGGAAGTCGGCGGTTGGTGCTGATGAAAGAACGGACGTCCTGAGCGCTTGCCTCAAACAGCGGTTCGGGAATCTCGGCCTGCTGGTAGGTGGTGGCGCCTCGAAATGTAGGGCCATCGACATATTCCGGCGGAAGCCGGAGCAACTGAAGCAGAACATCCGCCGCCGACAAGTCGCGCGAGTTCGCCGAAAGAAAGGTTATGCCTTTTTGGAAGTGGCGGGCGAGAGTCGCTCTATCGACAACCGGAGGCATAGGTGATGCGTAAATGTGGAGCAGATCGTTCGCAGTCACGAAGCGCACTCCCTGCGTGTTTTTCGCGTGCTCCACGTACTTGTCCAGGATTCCGTAACAGCGCTCCGAGTCTTCGACAGTCCGCCGATGCGGTAGCACCCACTGGCTGCGTTCCCGGGTTGCGCCATTGGCGAAGTTGACGGCATCCCAGAACTCCGTGTGAACAAACTCGGTTGGGTGGTAAACGGTGCTGATCAGACCGCCGCCTGACTGTGCAAAGTGCCGGGCCGCGGCATCGAATTTGCGCGCGGTTTCCGAGAATGGAGTGTGGCCGTCCAGATCCGCGCGGATCTGATACGGACCCATATTGAAGACATAGAGCAGACCGTCATACCAGATGGGCTGATCGTTGACTCCAACTTGGATGCCTTCGTCCAGGTACACGTGAATACCCATGCGGCGCAGCGCGAGGTTCGATTGAGGCGCCCACGAAGATCCGGGCTGACCGTAACAGACCGGAGTGATTCCGAAAATACGTCCCACATCCCGGAATCCGCCCTCTTGCCGCCTCTGAAACTCATCCGCTCCTTCCAGCCATCCGAGGTGCTCCAGATCGAGCGCCGGAACGGGTTGAATGCTATGCCAGTCGGAGTGGTATCCGATAGAATGTCGTGTAAGCGCTTCGATCACATCGCGTCGGTTTCGCGCCTCAAGAACGCGCGCCTTTTCGCCAACCACCTTAAACGTGCCCCGCACGCCCAAACGCGTCAAATCGCTCGCCACGCGCAGCGCTGCGTCATCCGCGGCCGGATCGATATAGTCTTCGGTATCAAACCACAGAACAACGTAAGTCACGCCTTGTGCCGCACAAAAACTGATGCAGACAAACAATAGAAGCAGCAGCCGGAACATGGTCTCCAAGTGTATCCCGAGGAGACCAGCGCATTAGATCGGCGGACCCGCCAGGCGGCGTTTTTTCGGGGCAGGCGCAATCTCAATAAACTCGAAAGAGCCTGGCTGCACCGAATTCAACGCGGCAACAATCTCTGCCACTTTCGGCTTAATGCTAGGCCAGATGTTCGAGCCGAGAACGACCACCGAGATCCGCCGATGCGCCATGTTCTGCTGATAGCGAACGTTCTGGTCGCACGTGATTAGAATCCGATAACCGGCCTCTTCCGCGCACCTGATCAGCTCCCCGTTCGACACTTGGCCCCAGCCCTCGTCTTCGGCAGTTTTCACCTGGCACTCGATCAAGCACCGCTTCAATGGATAGGGGACGTTCTTATCGAACAGAACGCGGAGCATCTTGATGGTTCACCGCGTACGAGAGAATCGCCCTCACATGTTCGATTGGCACTCGAAAATTCGCTGCTATATCGGATTCGTCGAGACCAGCTTCCCAATTCTCCACGATGTCATCGGCTGGCATACGGGTGCCCCTCAGCACGGGACGCCCGCGCTGCACGCCAGGCTTAACTTCAACGAGAGGGCAATCTGACCAGTCCATCACAACTTTCCGGTTATCTGCTCTGAGTTTAGCCCGTTTCCTACTCAACGATCCTTTCTTTCACTCCATAGCGAAAAGGTTACCGGCGCCGCCGACTCTTGCGCACGTAATACACGATGCGCCAAAGATAGACCGCCAGGTTGACGACACACACCGCAACCCCGAGGGATACCAGCAGCGACTCACTGATGCTGGGATAGACGATCGCGTCCAGATAGTGAAGCAGGAATGGGCCGCGATATGGATTGATTCCGGCTGCGGTTTCGAAGAACTGCTCAATCAGCGTTAAAGGGCATGGCCAAGGCGTAAGCTCGACCAGAATGCCCCATATGAGTGAGGCGATGTGCAGGCCGGTAAGGAACGGATGTCTACGCGTCCAGAGTGCGCCGAAGATGACCCAGATAATCCAAGCTAGGTGAAGGAAGAGGACGATTTCCGCCAGAGCTTGCAAATTCCATAGTCGGATGTTTCTACCCGGCGGCGTCATAGTATCTGTAGGCGCGAACCAGACATCTATGCAACGGCCGGCAACCGAACTGGGTTTCGATCTGAGGCGTACGCTGGCCTGGGTCATCTGGACGGCGGTTGCATTTCTCTTTGTCTGGTACGCCTGGAAACTGCTTCTCCTGGCCTTTGCAGGGCTTCTCCTGGCTGTCATATTGCACGCCCTCGCGGATGGTGTCGAAAGCCTTACACACCTCGGCCCCAAGTCTTCGTTTGCAGTTGCCATCGCGGGTTTGGCGGTTCTGATCGCTTTGGCAGTCTGGCTGATTGCGCCCCGCGCGATTTCGGAAGGTAGCCAAGTGGTGAGCGTTATACCGAAGTCAATCGCCGCGGCTGAGAAGCATCTGGATCAGACGACCTGGGGCGCCTTTATCGTTAGTGTCGCCAAACGCGCGATGAATGCGACGGCGCAGGGGCCGCGCATTACGAGTATTGCGTCCGGCCTGGTGGACGCAGCCGGAGCGGCAGTTGTCGTCATCGTGGTGGGTTTCTACGCCGCTCTCAATCCCGGTGAATACGGCGGCGGATTGCTGCGGCTCATCCCAGAGAACCACCGCGGCCGGGCCCGCGAAGTGGCGCGCGCCGTGATCTACACGCTGCGTTGGTGGCTGCTCGGTCAGTTGGTCCCGATGAGCGTTCTGGGAGTTGCAACCATGATCGGCCTCTGGCTTTTGGGCATACCGTTGGCATTCGTGCTTGGACTCTTCACCGCCCTGATGATCTTCATCCCGTACCTCGGCGCCTTAGCTTCCGCCATCCCGGCTATCCTGGTCGCACTCCAACGCGGGCCCATGACGGCGGCTTACGTTGCCATTCTCTACCTGTGTATCCACACCGCCGAAGGCTACATCCTCACGCCGCTCGTACAGAAGCGTGCCGTGCGCCTTCCGCCTATTATGACGATCCTCGCCCAGTTGCTGATGTGGATGATTACCGGCCTGCTCGGGGTTGCTTTGGCGACTCCTCTTGCCGCCGTGGGCCTCGTCATAGTGAAGATGCTTTACCTGCACGAGCACGTGAGTACCGGCAAGGGTTTCGACTCGTAAGATTTCCTGCACGCAGGGAACTGAAATCCCGGCCTGCCGAACTGCATCCCACAAGCGATAAGGCATTGGTGCCCGGGAAGACCCGTCTTTCGCTTTGCCTGATCGGAAGGAAAACATGAACGAGATTGTCAACGAGCTTCGAAAAGATGTAGAAATGGGCGATGTAGAACAGAAAATCAGGTACGCGGTCGGCTCCGCCGCCGCTGGAGCTGCCATTTTCGCACCGCTCAGCTATAAGTGGAAGGGGGTCTTGACGGCCGTAGCCGCCGATGCCATTCTGACCGCCATTTATGGCTTCTCGCCTTGGAGAAAGCTAATCCGCGGCTGATCGGTTAGCAAACCGCCGTTCTTTCACGCAGGCTGGCTTGAGAAAGACAGCTTGCGTGCTAAGTATCCATCCCCAGGCCTCTTGCGTCCAAAGGACGTGGACGCTCCTGTCGCTCAGGGCATTGCGGTCTCGAACTTCACCAATCGGTTTTTCATTGCGCTCATTGTAATTACGAACACTATCGGGAACATACTTCTCGGCGTAGGCATGGAGCGCATGCCCGATTTTCAGAACGTCTCTGTCATGACCTATACGGCAGTTCTCCTCACGAACTGGTATGTCGTCGGTGGGACCATTCTTCTCATCATCTGGATGGTCGCGCAATTGTCGATGTTTACCTGGGCCGACCTGACCTACGTGCTTCCCGTAACGGCCAGCGCCTACATCCTTACCGCCCTGCTCAGCAAATATTTCCTCGGTGAACGAGTTTCAATTGCCCGCTGGATTGGAATCGTGATTATTTCGTTTGGAGTTTTGCTGGTCTCCGAGACGCCGGAAGATACCAAGCACCAAAAGAGGAGCCAGCCGTGAGGTGGGTCTGGCTGACCATCAGTGTTGTCTTTGGCACTTTCGGGGATCTCTTGACCGCCAAAGGCATGTCGGAGCATGGCATCAAGGATTTCGGGGTGGGCGGATTGCGCCTGGTTCTGCGGCACATCGGAACGCATCCGCTGGTGCTGCTCGGCATTCTGTTCGACGCGATTTCCTTCTTTTCCCTGATGGCACTGCTGTCAGTAGCCGAAATCAGTTTCGCCGTTCCGGCCTCCGCGTCAAGCTACATTGTGAAAACAGCGCTGGCCGGCTGGTATCTGGGCGAGCGAGTGACTCTGCGCCGCTGGTGGGGAGCTATCTGCGTCACAGTGGGAATCGTGCTCATTTCGCTTTAGCCAGCTCTAGCCTCAATCGTTTCCGAGCCGCGACCAACGGGAGCGGGCTTTTGCGCCAGTCACTACCGAGCCGCGAGCAACGGGAGCGGGTTTTTGCACCAGTCACTACCTACTGCGGACCCCCGCCGACCGAGCCGCCCTGCAAGCCCACGATCACCAGCCCGGCCACCACAAGACAGGTAGCCGCTGCTTTAAACACTAGCGCACGCCGGCTGAAGTCTTCACAGAACCAGGATGGTTTCATCTTGGTGATCCCGTAGGCTCCGATGAAGATGATGACGTATCGCACGCCGGAAATGGCCTCGACCAGCGCTGGTGAGGCGCGGCTGATCGCGTAGACAACAAGAAAAGAGCCGACCCCGGCCAGAAAGCGGTTTACCATGTACCAGAACTTGCTTCTCGGCGGCGCGTTTTCGGAATGCTCGAATATCTGCCTGCGCCAGGTCGGCGGAACCAGCAGCGCCATTGCTCCAATAAACGTCCCGAAGGTAAAAAACACATACCCGGTTACGAAATTTGTCTCGTTGAAAACAATTTTCTGCAGGACATTTGTCATTCCGAAGCAGGCCGAGGCGATGATCACCTTTGGAAGCATCTTGCTGAGAGGGCGTTTCTCGGCGAAGAACATGACAAATCCACCGATCGTCATGACCATGAATCCCAACAGCAGACCTCCAATCGGAGCCCTCAGCAGCGGAATGGATAAGAGCGCGGTAGCGACCGGACTGAAGCCCCCCATTGCGGCAAGTTCTTCCGATGCTTCGCCAGCTTTCAAGGCCGCGTAGTAGAAGTAAGATGCAACCAGGTCAAGCAGACCGGCGGCAAAGCCCATTAATGCCAGGCTGACGGTTGGCACCTTGAAGCCAAACGGAATTAGGACAAGGCCAAAGACGCTGATGGCGCCAAGCCAAAAAACGTAAGAAGTAAGATTCTTGGTCTGGGGCCGCTTCAGCAGCACCTTGTCCCAAACCAGAGAAATACCGATCAGCCCGTGGGCGATGATCGCGATAAACACGCCATCTAAAATGAGTCCCTTGAGAGCGCTCATGTAATCTAAGTACGGCTCCTAACGTCTGGACGCGCTAAAGCCGGTTTTGCGCACTTTGCATTGATGGGATTTAGAGCTTCGATAGCTCTTACAACTTCGCTTTTTCAGGCGCGGAGGGAACATCTGACGTGACTGCCCTCAGCTTCCAGACACACCAGACAGTAATCGCCGCGCCATAAAGCAACAGAATAAATCCCAGCACTTCGGGAATAGGAGCGCTTAGCAATGGCCCCGAGATGGTGAAGAGGCACGCGAGCACCTCAGCGATAAACGAGAGTTGAAAAAAAACCAGCCAAACGAAGGTGTTTCCGGATATCTCAATGTGCTGCGCTCGGATAGCGCGGTGCATAGACCACAACAAGGCGAGGCTTGCGGTAGAGGAGGCCGCCCAAATAACGAAGGCGAGCGTTGGGCCCAGCGTAGGCCCGCCATTCTGATCGTCAACGCTGGCAAATCCGGCGATCATAAACCCAAAGATTGCCGCGAGTATCAGGCTGGAGATGAGCCGGAAAATCGCCAGCCTGCGAAGTTTTGCTACCTGTGTTTTGATCTCTTCGAAGACGTCCCACGCCGCCGCAGGGTAGACGAAGGCGTAGAGAAATCGGGAATAGAAAAAGACCCTGACGAATTCTTTGGAGTCAGAACCGAGCCAGAGCATAACCGCGTCCAGAAAAACGGCCAGGGTTGCCGCGAGCGTGATGAACGTGTACGTCCGGTGAAGTTTGAGCGTGAGTATACGCACCAGCAGCGCGGCATCCATAGCCGTGGCCACGTATTCCAGCCAGTGGTTCGCCTGTGTCAACATGCGCTCCCTCTATTTGAGCGCATGTGAAGAGTTGGGGCTTGACCCGGTTACGAAATTGGCAGCACCGGCTGAATCCTAGTCAAATCGATCCGTTGCCCGGAAGTAGCCTTTTCAGCGGCGAGGGCCTGGCTGGTAGCCTCGATTACGATTGCCGCGATTTGGGAATAGGGCTGCGCACCCGGAACGGTTTCAGCTATTGCGGCCGCTATCTCCAGTTCCGTCAAGATGTCGGATATGGTCAGATTCCTGCCAAGCCGCGCACGTACGCCCGCAGCTTTACGCCGAATTTGGATAGCAGTTTGAGGGTTGGCATGCATGCCGGCGGCAAATGTGTTTTCGAGACCCACAATATCGATCGTCAGTTCGCTTACGGCCACAGTGACGGCGGCCTGTTCCTGAGGTTGGGTGCGGAATGCTGCGTACGCGTTGAACGCGGCCGCATAGGCCCCCGCGGCGTCGTTGAACACCGAAGTGTACTGTGGGAGCACGCCGGAGATTTCGCCCCGCAACGAGGTCAACGCCGCATGCGCCAGGGTTAACGAGTTGTAGGATGAGCCATCGAACGTATTCAACTGGTTCGGATGATCGGGCTGCGTATTACAGCCGGCGCTGAGCATTATCGAAAGGCCGGCAATGCCGAGGAGGGGAAATTTCATCTTATGAAGCATCGGAGTTCCTACGCGAATCCTAAGCTCCGCTCCAAGCGGCCGGCCTGCTTTAGCGGACGTAAATTACTGAAAGAATACGGGAAAACGGAATTCCATTGAATTGTGATTACGGCAAGGGCTTCCTCGACCACAGAATCCTGGCGAACCGCTATCTAAGCCCCGCGCGTCTAAGAACTGGAGGCTTCGAAATGTTGAAACGGGTGGGGCTGTTCGTTGCCGCACTCGCGGCGATACTGATCCTGGCCGGCCCTGCGCAAGCACAAGCTGGGGTGATCGGATTTGGAGTCAACGTTGCCCCGGCATATCCATATGCTTACGGATATCCGTACCCTTACGGCTATCCGTACGCCTGCGATCCCTATTACAACCCGTATTGCGGGTATCCATACGCCTATGCATACCCATACGCCTACGCTTATCCCTATTTCGGATATTGGGGCGGCTATTACGGGCGGTTCGGCCGCTACTATCAGGGCTACCGGCGTGGCTACTATGGTCGCGCTTACGCCTATCGAGGCGGATATGGATATCGCGGCAATCGAGGATATGCATATCGCGGCGGATACGGAAATCGAGGCGGATATAGTTCACGCGGCGGCTATGCTCCGCGTGCTGCTTTCAGAGGCGGAGGCGGACACTACAGGGCGGCGGGCACGTGGGCGGCCACGGCGGCGGAGGCCGAAGATAGATCTCGCAGCCCATCTCCGAAAGAGACCTGCCGACACTTGATCGACAGGTCTCGTTATCTCAATGAGTCAGCTAATCGGCTCCCGTAACTTATCGTGCGTTTGCTAAAGAGGCGAGTCGGCCTCGTCGTTTGCGTGCAAAAAGGAATGCGCCTATCAATCCAAGTCCCGCAAGCCCCAACGAGGCTGGTTCCGGAGTACCCGTCGGACCCGCATCCGCAACGGTAAAGGAACCGCTTACCACCGGACGATACGGGCTACAGTTGAAGCACTCCACCGCTCCGGATCCCCCGCCCCAGGTGTTTAAGTTGACAGCGACAGTTCCTCCTGCATCGGTCAGTGCCGTAACCGGTGTCAACCTCAGTTGGCGCGTGCTACCGTTCGCCATAAAAAGATATTCTTTTTGATATCCAGCCACCTGGAGATAAGCGCCGGCCGTAGAGTCTGTCGAGCTATAGGTGAAGGCAGAAAGTGTGCCCGAGGTAGTGCTGATATCCCAATTACTCAAGGTTTGGGAATCAGCATCCCAATCAAAGCTTCCGGCCGCGGTCGCGCCGTCGCTAAACCTTACGCCATTCAGGCTCCAGTTGACAGTGGAGGCAAAGTTGGTCTGGGCCATAACAAGCGCGGATGTCAATAGCCAAAAGAGTTTATAAGTCAAGATTGTCCTTTAAGTGCTGCCGAACCATTCCTTAAAAACGGAATGGAACAGAATATGTTAATGAATCCTATGACTTATATCTTTGGAATACCTATAAGAAGAATCTGAGTGTGTTGCCTGACAATAACGTAAAATTTTGATAATGAGTTTTCAATCCGCTGTTGTGCTGCTATGCGCCGGATTCCTTCCTTTATATGGGCAGAGCTCCATCACGTTGCTTCTTATCAACGGCAAGATTTGGACCGAGAATCCCAGACAGAGGGAAGCGGAAGCTGTCGCTATCAGCGCTAACCGGATCGTAGCCGTAGGCACGACGGCCGAAATCTCTCAAATGAGGCGACCGGAGACACGGGTCATTGATCTTCAAGGGAAACGTGTGGTGCCGGGCTTCAACGATGCTCACGTGCACTTCTATTCAGGCGGTGCGGATCTGGCGGGCCCGCAGCTCCGTTATTCGAAGAGCCAGCAGGAATTTCGCGACACGCTGGCCGAGTTTGCGACAACGCAGCCGAAAGGCCGCTGGATTACCGGCGGCAACTGGGACCACGAGAATTGGCGCCCGGCCGTGCTTCCAACTCATCAATTGATCGATGCCGTGACGCAGGATTGGCCCGTGTTTGTCAGTCGTCTGGACGGCCACATGTCGCTCGCGAATTCCGTTGCGCTGAAATTGGCAGGCGTCGACAAGAACACGAAAGATGTTCCTGGTGGAGTTATCGTCCGCGATTCGGACGGGAATCCGACCGGCATTCTAAAGGACGCAGCGCAAGGCTTGGTTGAGCGTGTCATGCCGCCGCCATCCGCGGACCAGATCCGCACTGCCGTTCTCGCCGCGCAAACTTATGCGAACGCGCAAGGTGTCAACAGCGTGCAGGACATGTCGGCAGCTCCTGAAATCTTCCGGGTCTATCAGAAGATGATGCACGATGGCGAATTGCATGTGCGCATCTCTGGCCACCAACCTCTGCCTGAGTGGAAGCGTCTCGCGGATGTCGGCCTGCTCGCCGATTTCGGCAACGAAAAGCTGCACATCGGAGGGTTGAAGGGCTTTGCCGATGGCTCGCTGGGCTCGACCACCGCCCTATTCTTCCAACCGTATCTTGACGCTCCGAATACAAGCGGCATTCCCAGCGCGGCGCTCGCTAACCCGGCACAGATGTTGCAGAATATCGAAAGCGGCGATGCGGCCGGATTACAGATTGCGATTCACGCTATCGGCGACAAGGCCAACCACACCATTCTCGACTTCTATGACAAAGTTGAGCGCGACCACGAGCAGCGCGACCGGCGGCTCCGCATTGAGCATGCGCAGCATCTGATTCCTTCAGATATTCCACGCTTTGCGCAGTTGCATGTGATCGCTTCAATGCAGCCCTATCACTGCATCGACGATGGCCGGTGGGCCGAAAAGCGCATCGGGCCGGAGCGTGCCAAAACCACTTACGCGTTTCGCTCGTTGCTCGATGCGGGGACCATTTTGGCCTTCGGCTCCGACTGGGATGTCGCGCCCATGAGCCCGATTATGGGCATCTACGCGGCAGTCACAAGGCGCACACTGGACGGCAAGCATCCGGACGGCTGGATTCCCGAACAGAAGATCACCGTAGCAGAAGCCGTGCACGCCTACACCATGGGATCGGCTTACGCGAGCTTCGAAGAGAAGATCAAGGGCTCGATTGAACCGGGCAAGCTTGCGGATCTTGCCGTCCTCTCCGACGATATCTTCACTATCGATCCCGTGAGAATCGCGGATACCAAAGTCTACATGACCATTTTCGACGGCCAGATAGCCGCTTCGCCTACTCCATGCTGCTACCAAAAGGACCCAAGCGGATTGCTTTTGCGTCTAGAAGCTCCCGAATCCGCGGCGAAGTAAGAGCCTCCAGTTCGCGCACGCGTGACTGCTTCAACCTGGTCGCGGCGCCTTCCAGTTCCGGACCGAGGAAGCCCGGGTGGCACATGAACTCGGTTGTGCCCTCCGGCAAATTCAATAATGCTGCCGCAAAGCTGTCCTCGGTAAAGCAGCCTGTCAGGCGGAAACCAAGAAAGGCATCCGTCATGTGGACCTCGAATCTCGCCGCCAGTCGCCTGTAAAGGCGCGCGACCGCGGCGCACGGCAAGCCTGCAAAAGGAACGCTGGCGTCCAACGGCAGCCTTACATACGGAATCTCAAACTCGTGTGCCAGCCGAACCACTGCCCGAAACACTTTCGGTACAAGATGCGTGTGTTTATGAGAATCAAGATGCGTCGGTTTGATGCCTGCCGCGATGATTCTTTCAATTTGTGCGCGCAGCTCGGCATAAATGTCCAACCGCCCGCGGACCAGTTCGGCCATCAACTCTCGTGGCCTTTCCGGAAACGGCTCACCTGTAACCAGGGATCGCCCTTGCACCAGGACCAGATGGCAGCCCACGTCGAGCGTCGGATTCTCTCGCGCCAGCCGTACGGCATCTTCGAACGCATCCCCGTTCGCCATCAGCGTTGTTGAAGTCAGCACGCCGTTGCGGTGCGCGTGTATGATTCCAGCATTCACGTCGTGCGTGAAGCCGAAGTCATCGGCATTGATGATCAGCCGCTTCAAAATTAAAAAATATGGAGTTTGATGCTCAAGAACTTCTTCGGGTTGGCCCGAAAGTCTCTCAGCACTTCGTGCAGTTCGCGAGTCGTTCCATTCATCGAATCGTAAAGAGCTGGGTTGACCAGCAATTGCCCGATGGTCCCCCGGCCTGAATTGACCTTATCTAAAGTCAGATCTACCTTGCCGAGCGTTCTGGAGACATCATTTCCTATCTTGTTGCTGACTAATAACTGTCCTGCCGTACCCTTCCCCGCATTCAGATTGGCGAGCATCGTGTTTAACTGCGTAATTGACTTGTCAAGGCCGTTGTAGACCTTCGGATCCTTTAAAAAAAGCCCAGCCGTGCCCTGGCCCTGCTGTAGGCCCGCCGTAACCTGATCGATTCGGTTTACTAGGGTTTGGATCTGATCGTAGAGTGCATTGTCGTTAATCAGGTGCCCGATTGTTCCCGTCTTGGTGTTCAGAGTCGTCGCCAGCAGTTGCACCTGGTTGACTGTTGCCGCAAGGCTGTTATAAAGGCTCTGGTCAACCAGCAATTTGCCGATGGTGCCGTTGCCCGCTTCCACTTCGCCAACAATCGTCGTGATCTTGCCGAGGACAGCCTGGGCCGAATCCAGAACAGTAAAGCCCTGTGCGACAAGTTGATCGAACTGTTGTGTATTTTCAGCCTTGAGCGTCGCACCAGGCTGCACCGTAGCTGGATTCGTTCCCTTCGTGATTTGCAAAAATTTCGTGCTGCCCAGCAGGTTATCGGAAGAGATTGAAGCCACTGAGTCCACCGGAATCTGCTTCAGCATGTCTCCGTTCACGGTGAAATCCACTTTGATGACTCGTTGCGGATTCGTTTCTCCCGAAAGTCCGACATTGTCAACTTTTCCAGCTTGAATACCGTTGATCCGAACCGGGGCTCCGGGCGTCAGGCCGGCCGCATCAGAGGTGTAAACGTGCAGCGGCGCCACCGTCTGAAACCACTGCATATTGCCGGTCAACAAAAAGACGATAAGCGCAATACACGCCAGGGCAACAATGCCTAAAATGCCCACCCTCAACTGCGCCAGACTTACTTTGTTCTTGCTCGGCATAGCTACTCCTCGTGTTTTACAAAGCGTTTTACATATGCGTCGTCGGACGCCTCAATCTCTTGACGAGTGCCGAAGAATACAATGGCGCCTTCCTTCATGACAACGAACTTGGTGCGGCTCCAGCGCGGATCGCCCTCCTCGCTAACCGGCACCAACTCCTCTTTTTCTTTGTCGTAAGAAAAGCTAGCCATCAACTCACCGTCCTGGTAACGGTTGGTCACTATCAGCGCCGCACTGTTTCGCACGTCCCGTTCCTTCGCGATCAATGCCATAATCGTGTTCGCCGTAATCGGATCCAGCCCTGCTGTCGGCGAGTCATAAAGCACCAGCGGCGGCCCTGTCACGATGGCGCGGGCGATTCCCACCCGTCTCCGCATCCCTCCCGAAATTTCACTGGGGAGCTTATCGTATGTATGCTCCAGTTCCACAAACCGCAGCGCATTCCGCACCCGGCTTTCGATATCTCCATCCGGTTGGCTACCATTGTCTCGATGTGCGTTCTGGCGGTTTAGCAGAGGATACTCTACGTTCTCGCCCACTGTAAGCGAATCAAACAGCCCGCCTTCCTGGAAAACCATTCCCGCCCGGCTCCGAAGCCCAAACAACTGGGTTTCTTTCATTGAAGTTACGTCTTCGCCGAAAACTTTAATCTGCCCCTGGTCCACTGGAACCAGCCCGATCACCGCCTTCAGCAGTGTGGTTTTTCCGCTGCCAGCGGCCCCGCAGATGATGCGCGTTTCTCCTGGATTCAGCGTCAGGCTAACCTCCCGCAAGGCCCAAACGTCCTCGTAGCGTAAACTTACATCGCAGAAATCCAGGATTGAGCCCTCTGGCGTCATTGGCCTATAAGTTCACGAATATCTTGTCAAAGAGAAACGTCACGGCAAAGATCCAGATCGAAGCCGACACCACGGCCTGCGTGGTAGCGCGTCCAACGCCTTGCGTTCCGCCTGTAGTCTGCAAGCCGTAGAAGCAGCCCACCAGGGCAATAATCATTCCAAAGACGAAGGGCTTGACTAATCCCTGAGCCAGATCGTTCGGTACCAGGGCTCGCCAGAAACTGGACCAGTATTGCGAAGCGCTGATGATGTGAAGCAGAGGAACCGATACCAGGTATGCTCCAACTGATCCAACCGCATCGGCAACCACCGTGAGAGCGGGTAGCATGATTGCCGTTGCCGTGAGCCGCGGGGTAACCAGCTTCTGAATCGGATCGGTTCCCAGAGCGCGCATAGCGTCTATCTGCTCGGTCACTTTCATCGATCCCAATTCACTGGCGATGCCGGATGCATTTCTTCCAGCGACTAACAAAGCTGTCAAAACAGGTCCCAGCTCGCGAACCAGCGTGAGTGAAACAATCGTTCCGGTCTGGCTGCTGGCCCCGTATGTGCTCAACGCGCGGGCCATCTGCAGGGCAATGATCGCACCGCTGAAAAACCCGGTCAGCAGCACAATCCACAAGCTCCCAACACCGATGATGTCCATCTGGATGGCGACATCGTCGTAATAGTGCGGGGTGCGAACAATATTTTTGAAAGCCCGGCCGGCTAAAAACAGGAATTCCTGGAATGGACCAATCCAAGCGTTCAGGAATCGGAGCAAGCTGGAGCTCCTCGCAACGACCTCGCTCTCATGGCTCGATGCTACCACGTCAAGTGGACCATCCATGCGATTAGAAACTCACCTCGGCCGGCGTCGATTTCGCGCTCTCATTGTTCTTCTGATCCACCGCGCTCACCTCGTATCGGTAAGTCTTTCCGTGCTCCACCTTGCGGTCGCTGAACGTAGGCAGGCTCAGCAATCCTTCCTGGCGCTCGAACGGTCCACCATTCACGGAACGATACACGTAATACCCTTTCAAGTCTGCTTCGGGGCTGCGTTGCCAGGACACCTCGATCGAATCCGGCCCGGCCAGGGCGGTGATGCTGGCCGGCACGGAGGGCGGGAAAATATCGACCGCCGTAATCGGGGCGGGCTCGGAGGCCAGGCTCTCAGCAGAGCCTTCCCTCGCGATTACCGTGTATGAATAGGGCGTGTCGTATTGCGCGCTCTTGTCCAGATAATCGGGATGGTCGGAAGACCCAATTTGCACGGGCTGCTGATCCGTAGGCCTTTTTCTGTAAACATCATAGTGTTCACCGGAGCCCTGTGTTGCCCAGTGCAGCAGGACACCGTGCGCCGTCGGCTCCGCTTTAATCACCGGTGGTTGTAACGGCGATATGACGTTGAGCACCGCCCGGTTTGACCAGGATGAATAATGGTCTGTCTTTTTCACTGCAGTGCGTACCGCGATTGCAACGCGCTTTCCAACCCACTCGGCAGCCGGAATTGATTTCGAAATCGCAACCGCCTGCGGGTTATCCGGGTCGTTTGCAGGCGGAGGTGTCAGCCTGTATTGCCGCGCATTCGCAGCCCAGCGATCGAAATCGAATGGCGTCGGAGCTGTCCCAATACGCAGATCAATTTCTGAAAATTGCTTGATCGCCAGATTATCGGTCGTCCGGATCGGTGTGTTAAACGTGATCACAATCTGATCGCCGCGCTCTATTGCCTGCAAATTCGTCACCGCGTCCGGCAGTTGCGGCGATGGTGGCAGTACCGGCCCGACGTACCCACAGCCAGTTAAGGACAGAATTGCCGCGGGCAGACCCGCAGCCATAAGCCTGCGGTTACGTCGCCCGTTCACTACAGAATGTACCTGCTCAGGTCTTGATCCTTGGCGATATCTTCAAGCTGTTTGCGAACGTAGATCGCGTCGATCTTGATGTTCTTCTTCTTCAGATCGGGGCCGGCGAAAGAGATTTCTTCCAGCAGCTTCTCCATGATGGTGTGCAGCCGCCGTGCGCCGATATTCTCGGTCGAATCATTCACCTGGGCCGCGACGCGCGCAATTTCAGTTACTGCATCTTCAGTGAAACTGAGCTTAATGCCTTCGGTCTCCAGCAGCGCCGTGTACTGCTTTACCAGCGCTGATTTCGGTTCTCTCAATATCCGTATGAAATCAGCTTCACTAAGCGATTTCAGCTCCACTCGAATCGGAAATCGGCCCTGCAGCTCTGGAATCAGGTCTGACGGCTTCGATACGTGGAACGCACCCGCCGCGATAAACAGGATGTGATCAGTTCGCACGAAACCGTGCCGGGTATTCACTGTCGTCCCTTCAACGATAGGCAGAATATCCCGCTGCACGCCCTCCCGGCTTACGTCCGGGCCATGTCCACCTTCGCGCCCCGCAATCTTGTCCACCTCGTCCAGGAATACAATCCCGCTTCGCTCCACGCGTTCTAGCGCGATGCGCGTCACCTGATCCATGTCAACCAGTTTTTGCTCTTCTTCCTGAATCAGGTATTCGAGCGCTTCGGAAACACGCATATTGCGCTTCTTTGTCCGCGGCCCGAAAAGCCCCGGAATGACATCTTTCAGATTGATGTCCATCTCTTCCATGTTTCCGTTTGTGGACACTTCGAACGTAGGCCCGCGCTCTTTAACATCCACCTCCACCATGCGGTCGTCCAGTTTGCCCGCGCGCAGCTTCTCGCGCAGTTTTTCGCGAGTCCGCTCCACGCTTTCCGTTCCCTCAGGCTGAGGCGGCATTAACAGGTCCAGCAGCCGCTCCTCGGCCTGCTGCTCGGCGCGGTCGGCTACCTGCTCCAGCCGCTCCTCCCTTACCATGTCGATTGCGATATCCACCAAGTCCCGAATGATCGATTCCACATCGCGCCCGACATACCCAACCTCGGTGAACTTACTGGCTTCTACTTTCAGAAAGGGCGAATTCGCAAGCTTCGCCAGTCGCCGTGCTATCTCAGTTTTTCCTACGCCGGTCGGCCCAATCATGAGAATGTTCTTCGGCATGACCTCTTCAGCCATTTCCGGATCGAGCTTCTGCCGGCGGACCCGGTTTCGCAAGGCAATCGCAACCGACCGCTTTGCGTCCGACTGCCCGACAACGTGTTTGTCCAGCTCCGCGACGATTTCCCGCGGCGTCAACTCATCCAGCAAGGGCGTCTCATCCGACGATTGCTGTGGAAGATAGATGACCATTACGCCAGTTCCTCGAAGGTGACACTCTCATTCGTGTAGATGCACACATCACCCGCGATCTTCATAGCCCTTTCCACTATTTCACGGGCGCCTAGATTCGTATTCTCCAGCAGCGCAACCGCCGCCGATTTCGCAAAAGCGCCCCCCGACCCGATGGCTGCCACAGGTGCGTCAGGCTCAATGACATCGCCCGTGCCGCTCACGATGAATATATTTTGAGCATCCGCCACCAGCAGCAGCGCTTCCAAATGGCGCAGCATACGATCGGTTCGCCACTCTTTCGCCAGTTCGACGACGCTGCGCGCCAGGTTGCCGCTGTACGCCTCCAGTTTCGATTCGAAGCGCGCAAAAAGAGCGAAGGCATCGGCTGTGGAACCCGCGAACCCGGAGATGATCTTTCCGTTGTACAGGCGTCTCAGCTTCTTTGCCCCGCTCTTTAAAACTTCACTTCCCATGGTGACTTGCCCATCACCAGCCAGGACCACTTTCCCGTTGCGCCGCACGCAAAGTATCGTCGTCGAACGGATTCTTCTCTTCATTGATGTATAAACCAGAATTTCGACGGCACAGGGCACTAAACAGGCCACGCGCCATCCAGGTTGAACCTTTATTTCAGCACAGCGGAGCGCGGCCACTCGTGGCTGCCGCGCCGGGACTCATCCCGGCGCTTGCCGTTTTGATCCACTGAGGTCCCCTCAGATCGAGCCCGTCACGCGGAGGTAGTCCCTTGCGGGTGGGCGTCACTCTTCCGGTTGACAATTTGGTTACCCCGACAGGTATGCTGGCTTATGTTGCCGGGATGAAGAATTCAACTCTCGGCGGAATTGCTAAATGGACGGAGTCACTGGTTTGTCGGTGTTCCAGAAACACAATCTCAACATATACGGAAATGGCGAAAGAACCATAGTGTTTGCCCACGGATACGGCTGCGATCAGACCATGTGGCGCTATGTGGCTCCCGCGTTTCAGGACCGGTACCGGGTTGTGCTGTTCGATCATGTTGGAGCGGGAAAGTCCGACATCTCTCAGTACAGCCGGCAGAGATACGGAACCCTCTGCGGATACGCGGATGATGTATTAGAGATAATTGAAGCCGTTCAAGGAGCGCCTGCGATCTTCGTGGGTCATTCGGTGAGCGCGGTTATCGGTGTACTTGCCTCAGTTAAGGAACCAGCAGCGTTCGAATCATTGGTGCTTGTCGGTCCGTCGCCCTGTTACATAAACGATGCAGATTATGTCGGAGGGTTCTCGCGGCCTGACATCGAAGGTCTGCTGAGGACGCTCGACGACAACCACCTTGGCTGGTCCAAGGCGATTGCTCCTGTGATCATGAAGAATGCGGACCGCCCCGAGCTTACAGAGGAGCTTTCAGACAGCTTCTGCCGAACGGACCCCAAAATTGCGAAACACTTTGCCCGCGTTACTTTTCTCTCGGACAACCGGGCTGACCTCTGCAAGGTGAGTGTTCCAGCCCTCGTTATGCAATGTGCGCAAGATGATATCGCGCCCGATCCAGTCGGAGACTTTGTGCAGCGAAACACGCCGGGCAGCATGCTCGTCAAGCTGCAAGCAACGGGCCACTGCCCTCACATGAGTGCACCCATCGAAACGATCCGGGTGATCCGAGAGTATCTTGAGCACTCGTGAACAGCACGCCATCCCCGGAGATGAATCTATGCTCGACACAGATGAGGATCTGTATGAGGCGGCGCCCTGCGGGTATCTGACAACCACCGCGTCGGGCACAATTGTCAAGATCAATCAGACTCTGCTGCGTTGGCTTGGCTATGAGCGCGAGGAACTCCTGCATGGATCGCGAATTCTAGATCTCTTCACCGCGGGCGGCCGTGTCTTCTATGAAACACACATGACGCCCATGCTCAGCGCGGATCATCGTGTAGATGAGATCGCTCTTGATTTCGTGTGTAAAAACGGCAGCGTCCTGCCGGCGCTAGTGAACGCAAGGCAAAGGCGGGATTCGCAGAACAACGTCATCTCAACGCGCTGGGCCGCTTTCAAGGCAACTTCGCGGCGTTTGTATGAACGGGAGTTGCTGGTATCGCGCAATCTTCTTGAAACGACGCTGTCGAGCATTGGCGATGGAGTTATCTCAACCGATTCAGACGGAATGATCACGTTTATGAACGCGGTTGCGGCCGAGTTGACCGGCTGGGATCCCGACCTGGCGATTGGCAGGCCGATCGAAGATGTCGTGAAGCTGGTCCGGGAAGATTCAGGGCACGCGATCGAGAATCCGATTCGATACGCGCTGCGGACAAGCACAAAGTTCGAGCTGGAGGATCACACCGTGCTGATTTCAGCCCGCAGCAGAAGGTTAGTTGTGGATGACTCTGCAGCCCCGATATGTGACGAGAGCGGAACGATTTCCGGAGCGGTGATGGTGTTTCGGGATATTACTCAACGTCGCGAAGCGGAACGGGCGCTGCAGGACGCGTATAAACAATTGGAGCAGAGTGCCGCTGAGCTTCGCCGCTCGAACGAGGACCTGTCTCAGTTTGCGTCTGTAGCATCACACGACCTTCAGTCTCCCTTAAATACAGTGACCATGTACAGCCAACTCTTAGAACGGCGGTATGGGGACAAGCTCGGCGATGACGGCAAAGATCTGATAAAGCAGGTTACGACGGCGACAAAGCGGATGGCTGCCCTGATTGAGGACTTGCTACGATTCTCAACGCTGTCGGCAACGCGCGAATACACGGCTGAGCCGATCGACGCGGAAGCAACTGTTAAAATCGCCATCGCAAATCTTCAAAGCGCAATTACTGAATCAGGTGCGATGGTCGAGTGGACTCCTTTGCCGAGGATCCGAATCGATGAAAGCAGCCTGGTTCAGATCTTTCAGAACTTGATAGGAAACGCCATTCGTTACCGCTCCGCCGCCGTCCCGCGTATTCAGATTTTTGCCGAGCAGGACGGCGATTTCTGGCGTTTTTCATGCCAGGATAATGGACTCGGAATACCCGCCAAGCATCATGAGAGGATCTTCGAGCCCTTCAAAAGGCTGCATGGCCAGGATGTTCCGGGCAGCGGAATTGGCCTGGCCCTTTGCAAGAAGATCATTCAGCGGTACGGTGGGGCCATTTGGGTGGAATCAAAACCCGGTATGGGCTCCACTTTTCGGTTCACTATTCCAATTGCACATTCCTAACTTAAGGCCGGCCCGGCCCAGCACTTTCACCGCGAATCCGAGGCGTACAGACGTGAATAGTGAGTGGCACGCGGGGCGTTTTTACACGCCCTCCGATCCATGGAGCTTCACCAACTTGTTGTAGATTCCCAGAAGCAAGAAGGTTGGAGCCCACTGCCCGACGAACAATGCGGCGTGACCTTTTCGGCCTGCGTTAAAGGCCAGTGAAGCTGCTATGGAGCCGAAAGCTGCCCACAGAAACAAATCCGATGGAAGCTTTGCCGTTTGCTGCTCGATACTTCTTGCGACCGGTCCTTCGCGATGTTCTTCACCCGCTCTGCGCTCGGGCTCCGTCTTTAGCAAATCGTCATATGTCATGTAAGTGTTTTCTCCTCTTTTTTGCGTGATCACTCTATGCGCGCGCCGGCAAATAGTTCGCATTCCAACGCCGCTGGATGGCTTTCCAGGACAGGCCTTCGTACACTCCGGCAAGGCCCACCAGAATGTAAATTGCTGAGCTAATTGGCGTGACCTCCCCAAAGCGTCTGCCCACTATTGCGGCGACGAGATCAAAGTGGAAAATGCCAACCAAGCCCCAATTCAGAGCTCCGATTACCACCAGCGCTGCCGCCAGTACGTCAAGTTTTTTCATAATCACTTAATTTCCTTTCTCAATAACCTGTGGCGCGATTTTTCATGCCACAACTTGATCGTAGAGAAAATACGTTTTACTGTAAAGAAACCAACGGGATTGGCTTTCGCCGGGCGCAAAACACGACGAAACATTTGCCTTATACGAAAAGGAATCACTCATGGAATCCGAGACGATCACACAAGGCCTGAAGCGCTATTCGATCGGCCAGAAACTCCGGCGCTTACGACTGCGCAAGAGCATGGGCCTGAGCGAGTTGAGCAAGCATACCGGCCTTTCTCCATCTCTCCTGTCGAAACTCGAGCGTGACCTCATGCATCCGACTCTGCCCACTCTTCTGCGCATCGCATCAGTCTTCAGCGTTGGGCTGGAGTACTTCTTCAATACGGAGCCCAGACCGGTGCGCGAGATCGTGCGAAAGCGAGAGCGCCTGCGTTTTCCGGAGGCATCCGATAGAAAGCATCCTGCCTATTATTTCGAGAGCCTGGACTTTCTTGCGGAGAACCGAAAGCTGAATGCCTACTATGCCGAGTTCGAAGAAATCGAGAGCTCGCAAGCGCGCATGCATCAGCACGCGGGAGTTGAATTCCTTTATGTCCTATCCGGCAAGCTGGCACTGCAGATCGGTGAGGATAGGTCCGAGTTAGGCGAGGGGGACGCGATCTACTTTGAATCGACGATTCCCCATGGATACCGCAAGGTGGGAACGCGCCGAACGAGTGCCCTCGTTGTGGTGGTGACAAGTTGATCGCTGAGAACAAACACGGGGAAAGCACCTTCGAGCGAGGCGCGCAATATCGGTAACGGGAAGCCCCCCAAGACCGGCTGCCGTTGGGGACAGCCTCCGCAAAAACGGTGTAGACTCGTGAAACAGCACCTGCGTGAATTGCTGTTGGCGCGTTTCCATTTAAGGCTGCGCTATCGTTGGCCCGAGGAGAAAACCCATGTACGACATGAAAAACCTTGGCAAGCTCAAAAGCTTGGAAGCGAACACTCCAGATGCGACGAAAGCCTTCTGGGCTTTTGACAAGGCCGCGATGTCCGCTGGAGCAATTTCAACCAAGAATAAAGAGTTGATGGCGCTGGCCGTTGCGTTCACAACTCAATGCCCTTACTGTATCGAGATTCATTCGAAGAGAGCACGTGAAGCGGGCGCGAGTGAACAGGAAATATCCGAAGTTGTGTTTGTAGCGGCAGCCCTTCGCGCCGGAGCTGCTGTGACGCATGGCACTCACGCACTCAGCTAGAGTCGATTGGACGTTGTAGAGCAAGTTAGATCTTCACGATTCTCGTTTCCCTACTTCAGTCAGCTCGAACGGCCGCCCGGGAACCACGTCTACCCGCGTGCTGCGTCAAATCCCGAATAAGCGTTTCGGAACTCATCCATCGGCACCGTACCCTTGATCTCCTTCTGGGTTCCCCAGGTATAAACCCGGAGTGAGACCTGGTCACGCTCTACTAACATTTTCTTTAGCAGGACCCAATGATCTGTGTTCTGAAGAACGTACCCTTTTTTGCTGAATGATGGGATTCCAGGATTGCTCGACAATCTGGCGCGCGGCATCATGTAATGGTGACCTGCCCCCGTTTGCTGGTCCAGTTATACCTGAGACGTTATCACGTAAGCACTCCGTCGTATGAGCGCTTCGTCCTCATATCAGGTTGCTGGCAGCAGGCGGGTTCGTCTGTCAAGGCCGCGCGTAAGCGCGCCGTAAGGGTAGCCTTGACGGACGGTTCCGGCTGCGGTATTGAAAGGGCCGAGGACGAAGGGCGCTGCCACTGAGCTGCAAACTCGTCCGGCGTGCGGTATGCCAAGCTGCTGTGGGGACGGGCGCCATTGTAATCGTCCCGCCAGACCACAATCTTGTGCAGTGCGTCGAATAGATTGCGGAACCAGTTCGCATTCAGGCATTCATCGCGAAGCCGGCCGTTGAAGCTTTCGACGTGGCCGTTCTGCATTGGCTTGCCGGGCTGAATGTGATGCATTGCGATCTTCCGCTCCATGCACCAGGCCAGGAAATGTCGCGAGGGCAGTTCGGGACCGTTGTCCATCCGCAGAGCCTTTGGAACTCCGCGTTGAGCGATTACATCATCTAGAACTCGCGTGACGCGTGGGCTCGCGAACGATGTATCGGTTTCCAGGGCCAGGCATTCACGGGTGAAGTTATCGACAATGCTCAAGACTCGGACGGCGCGGCCGGTGCCGAGCGCATCGTGCACGAAATCCAAAGACCACTCCTGATTGGGCTGCGACAAAACGGGTTGTGCGATGCCGATACGCAGCAGTTTCTTGTGACGCGTGCGCCTTACGCTCAGCCCCGCTTGGCGATATACACGGAATAATCGCTTGTGATTCACGCGTTCTCCTTGCCGGGCTAACAGCACACCCAAGCGCCGGTATCCAAACCGCGGCCGTTCGCTGGCTAATTCCTCAAGCTGCTCGCGCAGCGCCTCGTTGCGATCCGGTTTTTGCTGATACCAGCAGCTCGAGCGCCACACATCCATCAGCCCGCAGGCTCTTCGTTCGCTGATCTCGAACGTCTTCACGGAAAACCCTATAGCTTCCCGTTGAGCTGCGAGCCCCAGCCGTTTTTTGAGATCACGGCTTTCAACACTTCTTTGTCCAGACTGAGATCGGCCACTAAGTGCTTTAACCGCCGGTTCTCATCCTCCAGGCTCTTCAGGCGCTGCGCTTCGCTGACCTCCATGCCGCCCTACTTGCCCTTCCACGTGTAGATCGTGGCCTCGCTGATGCCATGCTCCCGTGCCAGATCGCTCACCTTCTGCCCGGCCTCATGCCGCTTCAAAATACCGATGATCCGCTCTTCGCTGAATCGTCCCTTCTTCATACCCCTCCCTCCTTTTCCGAAATCCTAACTTAACTTCGGACCACTTTCTGGGGCTCAGGTCAGCGGCACTTTGCCGTAAAACGCGCTTCCCGCGGATCTGATTTCCGCAGCTGGACAGTAAGTCGGCATTGGGGATATCACCGATGTCAACGTTTGCAGATCTGATCGCTGTCTACCATCACTCATTCGGCCAGTGATGTAGCTAGTTCGGCAAGCCACGCACCGTCGCGGGTGACGGGCTTAGCAGATACTCTGAGACACCCGCAATCGGCCAGATGACTCGAGCCGGCCGTTCAGCGTCGAGACAATACGAAGGGCTCAAGCCCGTTTACAAGTTCACATCGGCGCCAAACGGAATTAGCAATTTGCAGAATAGGCGATTGAAGCTATCCGCAATTGACGACCTGAATGATCCATTTGATCCGATTGATACAAGCGATCCGGTGATCTCGAATGCAGTGGATGGGTTGATCGCGCACTTTAGGCGAACCACAGCAATCGTTTGTCTCAGTCGCAATTGTGAAAACCTGCCGCTTTGGCGTCATTACGGCGCTTCGCATACAAGCATCTGTCTCGGCTTTGACATCGCTGACGGTGAAGCTGGAGCCAACTATGACACCGATCTCCTCTACCAGCCGAACGTGTTGCGAATTGACGGCCCGCAAGACGTAAATTTCGACTTGGCGAATCGACTGCTACCCACCAAGCATGAGAGCTGGAGCTATGAGCAAGAAGTACGAATGTTCATTCGTCTGAATGATCCACCGGATGCGAACGGGCTTAATTGGATTGATTTCGGACCGCAGCTCGAACTGAAGGAAGTGATCATTTGGAGCCCAGTACCGTCCGACACTGAGCAACGAAGTAAAAGATCAGTTGAACCGTACGGTGTAGCAGTGAAGTGCTGGTGGGCAGGAATGCGCCGAAACGCCTTTCTATTGGTTAAGCACGAGCCACCACCGTACTGGCACGCGATCGTCAAGTAGGCATGCAGATTTGTAATCGAGTGCCCGCGTTTGCGTCGATTGAGAAGATCACTCCCCGCAAGCCGCGCTAAGTTCCGAAAACCGCTGAGATTGAGAGGCGGTGGTGATGAGGACGCCGAATTGAGTACTTACGATCTCTGTCCCGGATCTCTCGAGGTTTTTGCCGGTTGATCGTGGCGATAATATTGCTGCGAAGATGCCGCTTGATGGTGAGAGTCATCCGACCGATATAAGAAAAGCTGATCACGAGGATTTCGGCGCGCGCCGGGGCGGTTTTTGGATCGAGCCCGGGGTGCATCGTACGCTCGCGATCGTCGCAATTGATGTAATTCAGTCTCTTCGAAATCTCTCAGCGACGATAGATTCCGCAGTCAGCGAGATGCCTCGCGCCGCGACTGAAGTAGATTGGCAGTATTTCAGCCACAGAATCGGGCAAGACGAAGAAGCGGTACTTGCGAGAGGAAATGTTTACGATCTCGTGGCAGCGATCTGTTGCGAGGAGTCGCTAAATCGGTTTTTGTATTTTGAACTTCCGGCAGGAGCCTCCGACGTAATCGAGAAGCTTCAGCCCACAGAGAAGTTGCTGATCGTTGCGGCATTCTTGGGCGAATCGGATATGCGGTCCTCACATCTTTACGAGGGACTGAAAACTCTCTTTGATTTCAGGAACCGATTCGCCCACGGCCACAACCCGGGAGTATCGGCGAAGTCGCTCCGGAAAAATCATGCTATTCCTCAGCAAACCGAACAATTGCACACGATTCCGGAAGAGGTGAAATCTCTCTACAAGACATCGCTCTCGTACAAGAATCTTGTGGCTTGGCTCCGTCAAAGAGGACGCCATCCGTTCGTAAACTTAGATCGGTGGGAACGCGAGGCAGACCGCGTCACCGAAATGGTTAAATGTGTCAAAACAAGGCAGCACTGGTCCCCGCCAGATGCGGACGGGCATAAGCATGAGTATTACCGTTTATACGTAGACGAAATGAAGCTGACAAGGCTCTTCACGGCCTCAAAGGCTTAGTCTCGGCGGCCTCATCGTGACGCAATTCAGATCGCCTCTTTCGTGGATTCCTCCCGACAAGTCGGCTTCGGTCCGAAAACTCACCTAAGCGGGCGAATTAACACCTAACGCACAAAACCGAGATCTGCGAGGCCGGCCTGAGATGGACTTTTTTGTATGCGCTGCCGAAATGTCCAAAGTCCAGGTGCCGGGACGATCGCGGCACTTTGGCATGAGTCACAAAATCTCCATCCCTATTTCTCCATTCCCTCCACTGACTTACATTCAGATTTGCCGTTCCGCCTCGCTACCGTTCCCTCCAATGAGGTTTATGACCACTCGCGAACTCCGCAATCTGCGCCGCGAAGCCGAGCGCAAAGCCAAAAAGCTTGCCTATCAGGAAAGCCGAAACCCCGCATCCGCATCGGAAAGCAACGTCATTCCAGGCGAGCCATGCTCGTCTGCGTTAGCACCCAATCCCGATCTGCTCGACGAATTCTCCGCCGGCGAGCAAACCGCGATGGCCGCTTTGCGCGCTCGCGTCCACGCCCGCTCTGGCCTGGCGCGATCCCAGAAATCAACCCCTCCGCCCACGTGTCCAGCCGAGCCGAATTCCGGACCTACCGGCCCGCGCACAGTGGAAGGCAAGACCGCCTCCAGCGGTAACTCTCTCAAACACGGACTCGCTTCCTGCCGCGTCATCATTCCCGGCGAGGATCCCGCCGATTTTGAAGCGCTACTTGCCGACCTCATAGCGGAGCACACCCCTGCCACCCAAACCGAAGCGCTCCTGGTACAGCAAATGGCCCAATCCTGGTGGCTCACGCAGCGCGCCGTCCGTATTCAGAATCAGGCTTTCACCGAAACGCGCGTCGACACCCACCAGCTCGCCCTTTTCCTTCGTTATCAGACCACTCATGAGCACGCCTTCTATCGTGCTTTGAACTCGTTGATAAAGCTCCAAAAAGAACGCCGCAAAGCCGGCCCCGAGTTCGTTTCGCAAACGTCGGTAGGGGCGATGCATGCGTCGCCCGTTTCGCAAAAAAGCTACGCCAAAACTGGGTTCGTTTCGCAAAAAACGGCAAAAGCCGCCCCGATATCCTCCTCCGCTGCCCCCCAGTTCGACCCGGCGAGCCCGTTTCGCCCCGCAGCCACACACCACCAGGCGTAATCTTTCGATTCCCCCTACATGCGAAACTCGGAGGGATGCCCGCTCTCGGAGCTGTACCCGCTAAAGTCCGATGGGGCGTGCTGGGAGCCGCCAACATCGCTATTAAAAAGGTCATACCCGGCATGCAGCGGGGGGCGCGGTCTGAAGTGACCGCCATCGCATCCCGCCACCTGGCGCGCGCTCAGCAGGCTGCCGGTCACTTGAGCATTCCGAAGGCTTATGGTTCTTACGAAGAGTTGATCGCCGATCGCGAGGTGGATGCAATTTACAACCCGCTTCCCAATCATCTACACGTGCCCTGGTCCATCAAGGCCGCCGAAGCCGGCAAGCACGTCCTGTGCGAAAAGCCGATCTCTTTGACCGCTCAAGAGGCACTACATCTTATTGCAGTGCGAAACAAAACGGGCGTGCAGATTGGCGAAGCGTTCATGGTCCGGACGCATCCACAATGGCTGCGCGCCCGAGAGATTGTGCGCAGCGGTGAGATCGGGGAACTGCGAGCGGTAATGAGCGCCTTCAGCTACTTTAATCGTGATGCCAAAAATATCCGTAATGTGCCTGCCTTTGGGGGCGGGGGCGTTATGGATATCGGTTGTTATCCCATCACCATGTCGCGTTTTCTGTTTGAGCGCGAGCCCGCGCGTGTGGTGGGCCTCATTGACCGCGATCCGGACATGCGGACCGACCGCCTGAGTTCGGCTCTGCTCGATTTCGCTCCTGGACAGGCAGTCTTTACCTGCAGCACCCAACTGGTCCCGTTCCAGCGCATGCAGGTTTTCGGAACCAAAGGCCGAATCGAGATGGAGATTCCGTACAACATACCGCCAGACCGCCCCAGCCGCATCTTTGTCGATGATGGGTCCGAGTTGGCCGGACGCAGTGCGCGAATCGAGGAATTTCCGGCAGCGGACCAGTACACCATTCAGGGCGATGAGTTCTCCCGTGCGATCCAGGAGCGAGTCGAGGTACCCGTCCCGCTGGAAAACGCGCTGGCGAATATGCGTGTTATTGAAGCAGTACTCAGATCGGGCGAGAGCGGACGGTGGGAACAGCCGTAACTCGCGCGGGCGAGGCGGGTACTGTTATGTCCTGCCGCCGCAAATTGATGCGCGCCGCGGCGCTGCTCGGGCTCGCGCTCATCCTGCTTATCGCCGCGCTCTGGCTGCTCCGGGTTCCCCTGCTCACATTTGCTGCCCGCGTTTTAGTGAGAGATGACGCACCCCGCAAGGCTGACGCGATACTGGTTCTGGGGGGCGATGATTTCGGAACACGAATCATAAAGGCTGCTCAACTTGCACAGCAGGGCTACGCGTCATATGTCCTGGTGAGCTCGCCGCCGAGCCTGCTGGGGCATGATTCCGACGTGACAATCGAATTCGCCGAGCGCAGCGGTTATCCCGGTTCGCTCTTTCGTCCCGTTTTTCTTCCGCCCGGAGCGGATTCAACTCGCAGCGAGGCTACCTTCCTGGGAAATTATCTTAAAGCCCATTCAATCAACAAAATCCTGCTGGTTACAAGCAACTATCACACCGGACGAGCCGCGCGCCTGTGGCGAACACAGGCTCCATGGATACACACAACGGTTGTGGCGGCGCCGGATCCTTCCTTCACAACCAATGGATGGTGGAAAACGCGAAGTGGCCAGAAAACGTTCCTTTTCGAATGGATGAAGACCGTCTCAACTTGGCTGGGCAACTGATGCCGCTCTGGATGGCGCATGTTTAAATCGCTATACACCGTCTGGCCCTACATGTATCGCTACCGCAAAGGGCTTTCGCTAGGCATTGGGTCCCTGCTGATGAAGGACATACTGGCGGCGGCGCTTCCGGTCGTTCTCAAGGACGGAGTGGACTCGCTCACGCGAGGCTTCCAGATGCGCATCGTGCTGGAACTGGCAGCCGCCATTGTTGGCTTGGCCGCCATCAAGGGTGTGTTTCAGTACTGGATGCGCGTGATCATCATCGGCATCTCCCGGGACATCGAGTACGATCTGCGCAACGACCTGTTCCGGCGTTTGGTTGAACTATCTCAGGATTTCTACTCGCGCTATCGCACCGGTGACATCATGGCGCGAAGCACGAACGACCTTAACGCGGTTCGCATGATGCTGGGACCGGGCATCATGTATATCGGCGAGACGGTGATTATGCTGATCCTGTCGATCGGCGTCATGATGCACACGGACGCCAGCCTCACGCTGATGGCATTTATTCCCGCCCCGTTTGTGTCGCTCGCCGTGGTGCTTTTCGGGCGGCGCATTCATATCCGTTTCGAGCACATCCAAAAAATCTTTTCCGATATCAGCAGCAGAGTTCAGGAGAACCTGTCGGGCGTGCGCGTGGTTCGCGCCTACGCCCAGGAGCAGGCCGAGATCGATCAATTTGAGACGTTGAATAGAGGTTACATCCGGGAAAACATCGGACTGGCGAAGATCCAGGGAATGTTTATGCCTCTGTTGCAAGCATTGATCGGAATGACGTTTCTGATTGTGCTCTGGGCCGGCGGCAGGCAACTGCTGGATGGGCGCATTACCATCGGAAGCTTTGTCATGTTCAACGTCTACATGGGAATGCTGATCTGGCCCATGATCGCGTTCGGCTGGGTGATTAACCTGATGCAGCGCGGCACGGCATCGTTGAACCGGATCAACGAAATGATGCGCGAGCGCACGACAATTGATCGTCCGGCGGAAAATGTTTTGGTCCCGGACAATTACGAAGCCGAGATTCGTTTCGATGATGTCCACGTGAGCTTTGGCGGGCGGCCCGCGCTTTCGGGCATCAATCTAACCATTTCCGCGGGCGAGACGGTTGCCATTGTAGGCCACACAGGCAGTGGCAAAACGACATTGGTGAGCCTGATCCCCCGGCTGTTCGATCCAACTTCGGGCGCGGTGAGCTTCGGGGGCATTGACCTGGCGCGTTTTGATCCTGAAGATTTAAGGCAGCAGATTGGGTTCGTTCCGCAGGAAACTTTCCTTTTCAGCGCGAGCCTGGCGGAGAACATCGCCTGGGGCGTACCCGCCGCCACAAAGGAACAGGTCCGCTGGGCCGCGGAGATCGCCGGACTCGCTGGCGACATTGACGCGTTCCCCAACGGACTCGAAACCGTGATCGGCGAACGAGGATTGACGCTGTCGGGAGGCCAGAAGCAGCGGGCGGCTATCGCCAGAGCCATTCTGCGCAACCCGCGCGTGCTGGTGCTGGACGATGCCCTATCGAGCGTTGATACTGTTACGGAAGAGAAAATTCTCAATGGCCTGGCCGGAGTGATGCGCGACCGGACCACGATCCTGATCTCTCACCGCGTCTCCACCGTTCAGAATGCAGACAGGATCATCGTGTTGAGCCACGGATCGATAGTTGAGACCGGAGCGCATCAGCAATTACAGCGGCTCGGCGGGTACTATGCTGAGTTGTATCAGAAGCAACTGCTCGAAGAAGAACTGGAGGCCATTTGATCGATAGACGGAGTTTAATTCGGATCAATCGCTCTCGGCGCGATTGCCTCACGTGTAACGCTGGGCGCAGCAATATCACATTCGCGGCGCAAACTTCAAGCTGGGAGTCGCGTCCTACTCCTTCCGAAAGTTCTCGCGCGCGCAGGCCATCCAGATGACAAAAGAGCTGGGGACGCCCTACCTGAACATCAAAGATGTCCATTTGCCGCTGACCAGCACACCGGAGCAGATCGATGCGGCGAAAAAAGAATTCGCCGACGCCGGAATCATCCTGGTAGGCTGCGGGACCGTCAACTTTCCGAAAGATGATGAGGCGGAAATGCGCAGCAAATTCGAGTACGCCAAGCGTGCCGGGTTTCCGCTCATCGTATGCGGACCGACGCAGGAAACGCTTCCGAAGCTGGAGAAGTACGTTCGCGAGTACGACATCAAGATCGCGGTTCACAACCACGGACCCGAAGACAAGCACTTTCCGACCCCGCAGAGCGTGTTGAAGATCGTCAAGAACATGGACCCGCGCTGCGGTTTGTGCATCGATATCGGGCACACCGCCAGAACTGGCGTGGACGTTGTGGAATCCATCGCTGAAGCCGGGCCGAGATTGCTCGATATGCATGCCAAAGATCTTGCGGACCCGAAAGTGAAAGAGAGTCAGGTGCCAGTTGGAGAGGGCAAGCTGCCCATTCCGCAAATCTTTCATCCAGCTCATCAAGATGAAGTATGGCGGCTGCGTGAACCTGGAGTATGAGATCGACCCCGACAATCCACTGCCGGGCATGCAGAAGAGCTTCGCCTATATGAGAGGCGTTCTGGGCAGGCATTGAAGCAACATCGGCGTAGGGGATTTCTAACTCGGGAATTTCGATCAGTGTGCGTGTCCCCTGCCCCGGCTTGCTATCGATGACCATCCGGTAGCGAGGTCCGAATAAAACGCGCAGACGCTCGTTTACATTGCTTACACCGATTCCCGATTCAAAAAGCGTGGCAAGTTTCGATTCGGGAATCCCAACGCCATCGTCCTCGATGAGAATATTCAGACGCGTGCCTTCTAACCAGGTGCGGAGACGGACCATTCCGCCCTGCAGTTTATTGGCTAGCCCGTGCTTGATGGAGTTTTCGATGATGGGTTGCAGGATCATGCTGGGCACCAAGCGGTCGAGCGTGTTCTCATCGATCTCTTTCAGGAAGCGCAGCTTGTTGCCGAAGCGGACGATCTCGATGGCCAGATAGTCGTCGATGAACGAGATCTCTTCGCGGAGCGGAGTGAAGCTCTCGGTTTTTCGAAGCAGCCTGCGAAGGATATTCGACAGTTTGTAAATCATGCTGCGGGCGCGGTCGGGATCGATGCGAATGAGCGTGGAAACAGAGTTCAATGTGTTGAACAGAAAATGCGGGTTGATCTGATTCGTCAGCGCGGCCAGGCGCGCTTCGGTCAAGCGCGAGTGCTGCGTCTCCAGTTGGCGTTCGGCGCGATAGCTACCCCAGATGCGAAGCGGCAGCGAGACCGCGAAGAGAGTGGTAGCCGCGGAGGCCGCAAACACCCACGAGTTCAGCCGGCCCCCTTCAAAGAGAAAGAACGTGCCATGTTTGGTGAACAGTCGATGAATGCCCCAGCGGAAGAGTTCGGCGATAATCACCAGCGCGTTGCACATTACGTTAAACATCGCGAGTTCCAGAACCCGGCGCTGAATCGGGCGGCGGTGCAGCCGCAGCAACTGCCGGAACAGACGATAAAGATTCAGATCCACAAATGGGGAGAAATACCAGATATCTTCGCCGCGCGGCGCAAGGTCATGCATCAGCGCGCCGATAATCCCGGCGGCGGCAAACAGCGGCATGGACATGAACTTGCCAGCGAACATGCCAGGCAGGGCGACGCACAGGCCGGTGACCAGGCCGCTGACGTAACCCCCCAGCATCCCGGCGATGATGGCTCCTTCCATGGCGAGATCGATTGCGGCATATTGATTCGCCAGGATGCGTACTTCCGCGCTGGCACCGAACAGAACGGAAAAGATGAAAGCAAGCTGGAGCCGGTCGGCGACAGTACGCTCGTCCAGCAGCAGTATCTTCTGCATGCGGGCGAAGCGCATCAGAATGCTGGCAATGGAGGCGGAGACGGCCACCTTGATGAGGAGCGCGGCAAGCTGCTGTTGAGTAAGCATGCGGAGTCGAAGAGCGGCTTCGGCTTCTATAATAAAGGTCTTGCCAGAGCTAAAGCTGAACAAGGTTGCTGAAGCCGACTTCCCCAGCCGCTTCGGATGCTTCCGAATTTATGGCTTTGAGGGAGTCCGCGCGGCCGACACCGAAGAGGCGGTTGTGCTGAAGCTCGGCGATTTGTCGCTTGAACACGGACCGCCGCTGGTTCGGATTCATTCCCAATGCCTGACGGGCGATGTGTTTCATAGCTTGCGCTGCGATTGCCGGTCGCAATTGGAACTGGCGCTCGATCAGATTGTTGCCGAAGGACGTGGGCTGCTGATTTATGACCATCAGGAAGGGCGCGGGATCGGGTTGCTGAATAAACTGCGGGCGTATGAGCTGCAGGACGAGGGTTTGGACACGGTCGAGGCGAATGAGAAGCTCGGCTTCAAGGCCGATCTGCGGGATTACGCTTTGCCGGCCGCCATTCTTCAGTATTTCAATGTGTCCGCAGTAAGGTTGCTGTCGAATAACCCCGATAAGGTTGGCGCGCTTGAGGCGGCGGGAATTCGGGTGGTAGAGCGCGCGCCTATCATCGTGCCGCCAGTGGCGACGACCGCGGAGTATTTGCGAACGAAGCGGGAAAAGTTGGGGCATTTGTTTTAGGTGCTGGAGCTTCGCGGGCAGACGCTGACGCTCGAACAGGTGGCGGCTGTCGCCAATGGCAGTCTCGAAGTTTTGCTTTCGGCGCAAGCCAGAGAGCGGATCGAAGCCTCGCGTGAGGTGATTGAGCGCGTGGTCCGCGAAGGGCGCGTCGTGTATGGCGTCAATACCGGCTTCGGCAAACTTTCCGATGTCCACATCTCGCCTTCCGAGTTGGAGCAGCTTCAGCTAAACCTGGTGCGCAGCCACTCGTGCGGCGTAGGACCGCCGCTATCGGAACAGGAGACGCGGGCTCTGATGCTATTACGCGCTAACGTGCTGGCGCGAGGGAATAGCGGCTGCCGCATCCAGATTGTGGAGGCGCTGCTCGAAATGCTGCGCCGCGGTATCTACCCCGTCGTTCCGGAGAAAGGTTCGGTAGGTGCGAGCGGTGACCTGGCTCCGCTGGCCCACTTGGCGCTCTCGATGATCGGCGAAGGGGAGTCGTTCTATCGAGGTGAGCGGCTGCCGGGCGGCGATGCATTGCGCGCCGCTGGAATCAGTCCGGTTCGTCTGGCCGCGAAAGAAGGACTCGCGCTGCTGAATGGCACCCAGGCAATGGGCGCGGTGGGCGGACTGGCTCTGTTCCGGGCACGAAGGGTTGCTGCACTTGCTGACTTGGCGGGAGCCATGACCCTCGAAGCCCTGCGCGGCACCCCGAGCGCGTTCGATGCCCGCATTCAGGAGGTCCGGCCGCATCGCGGGCAAGCGGCTGCAGCGGCTCACTTGCGAAGCTTGCTGGAAAACAGTGAGATTCGCCGGTCGCACTTGATGAACGATCCGCGCGTACAGGACGCGTATAGTTTGCGATGCATGCCACAGGTGCATGGGGCGGTGCGCGATGCGATTGAGCATGCGTCGAGCGTGGTGGAGATAGAGACCGGGTCGGCGACGGACAATCCGCTGGTATTTGCAGAGAGCGGCGATGTAATCAGCGGTGGAAATTTTCATGGCGCGCCATTAGGGATGGTGTTCGATTACGCCGCGATAGCGATGACCGATTTGATGAGTATTGGCGAGCGCCGCATCGACCGGCTCGTCAATCCAGACGTGAACGAGGGATTGCCGCCGTTCCTAAGCTCTCATCCAGGATTATCGTCGGGCTACATGCTGGCGCAGATTTGCGCCGTATCGCTGCTAAGCGAAGCTAAAGTGCTGGCCCATCCGGCCAGCGTTGACAACGTACCGACTTCAGGCGACAAGGAAGACCACGTTTCGATGGGGATGACGGCGGCCCTAAAGCTACGGCAGATTGTGTGGAATGCTGAGCAAGTACTAGCGATTGAACTGCTCGCGGCGGCAGAAGGCCTGGACTACCGGGCTCCGCTGCGCTCCTCGGAACCGATCGAGCGTGCGCGAGTCATTCTGCGCGGTATTGTTCCGCGGTTGACCGCGGACCGGCCGCTATCCTATGACATCCAACGGACGGCGGACGCGATTGCGCACGGCGAATTAGATGAGTTTGTGGAGCGGGTTGCTGTGCGCTCAGAATAGTAGTACCCCGCAGTATTTCCTGTTTACTCATCCGATCATCGTTTTTTTCCGTACCCTCAATGTGACAGCGGTTCTGTCATCACTTGGGAGGAAATAAATGAAGCTCAAAAGCAAGCTAAGCCTTGCAACAGCCGCTTTACTCGTGGCCTTCGTGGCCCAGGGGGCTTATGCGGCTTCTATCGCAAACACAAAACTGGGCACTTTGTCAGCCAACGCAACAAAGACCGGAACCTTAACGGATGAGGCGCAGGTCATCGAAGAATCCTTCATGCTTACGTCCACGACCAGCCTCACGGTGTTCACAACTTCGTACGGAGGTGGAACCAATCTGGACGGCACGATGACCGCGGCAGGCGGTTTCCAGCCGATGCTCACGCTATACGACAGCGCCGGGAATTATGTTATGGGCGAGGAAGTTACGTCGCCGGTCGCAAACACGGACGCAAAAACCGGCTTGGCGTTAGATGCCTACCTGAAAGACAGCAATCTGATGCCTGGCGGCTACATTATCACTTTGACGGATATCTTCAACCAACAGTCTGCCACGGCGACCAATCTCTCCGATGGCTTCACTGGGGCAGGCGGACCCAACTTTGCCGATGTGCAGGGCAACGCGCGCAACGGTAATTACGCTGTGAACCTGGCCATCACGCCTTCGGGAACCACAGCTCCCGAGCCGGCCACTTTCTGGCTGATTTTGCCTGCTCTTGCGGGCGCCGCTGTATTTCTCCACAAACATTCAATTCATTCTTAATCGAGACAAAAATGGCAAAACAGAGCATTCTTTCAGATCTAGTTGGTGAATCACCGAATCGGCGCAGCCTTCTTAGAAAGTTGGGCATCGCTACGGCCGCGGTAGGTGCAGGATTTGCAACGGGCGGAATCAAATTGAGCGCGGATCCTTCGTCGCCAACCGTTGTCGATGTCCTGCAGTTCGCGTTGAACCTGGAATATCTCGAATCGGAATTTTACACCGTTGCGACTACGGGCAAGACCATTGATATGCCGCCGTACAACATCGGCATAACCGGATCGGGGACGCAGGGAGTGGCAAGGAACGGGAAGATGGTGAACTTTGCCAACAACCTGGTATTTACCGCCGAGGTGGCTGCTCAAATTGCGCAGGATGAACGCGCGCATGTAACCCTGCTGCGGGCTGCTTTGCAAAAGGCCGGGGTTAACCCTGTCGCGCAGCCGGAAATCAACCTGAATGCGCTGGGGCTTGGATTCGGCAACGAAGCTGAGTTTCTAACGCTCGCTCGAATATTCGAAGACATCGGCGTAACCGCTTACGGCGGTGCGGCACAACTTCCGGTAGTCACAAATAGTCCTTACATCGGAACCGCGGCGCGGATTCTGGCAACGGAAGCGGAGCATTCCGGGAACATCCGCCTTCAGGTGGCGCGGCTGGCAATCAAATCGATCAAGCTGGACGGGGTTGACATTGTGCCGCCGCCAACCGGAACGGAGTTTATCTCCGCGGATCCGGCAACCGGCCTTACCGCGATCCGAACCCCGGGACAGGTATTATTCCTGGCGTACGGCATGATGGCGAATGCGACCGCTGGTGGATTTTTCCCGAATGGCGTGAACGGAAACATCAAAACGTCGAGCGCTTCGGCGTAGAACTCGCGGGTATACGTTCACCACACGTGGCCGGCCTGTCAGATGATACAACGCGCTCATCGCGACAGGCCCTTTTTCATGGCATCTTCGCTTTATCATCGAAAGTCAGTTCAACTTGCGTCGTTTTTCCCGATTCGAGATTGATCGGCGCAGGTGTTCCAGGAGTCTTAGAGTACATTCCGAGAGACGCTCCTGACGGCGGCGGTCCAGATTCCCCGTCATAGTTACCGCTGGGGTCATAAGACGCGGCCGCGTAAACCGGAGAAGTCGAGACATTTGAAAATGTGACGGTCTCTTGTTTCTCCGTGGCAGGCTTCATCGCGATCGGCATGGCCCCGCCCTTGGCGAAGTCCGGTGAATCAAACAGAACAACAAAGATTCTGTGTTTCTCATCCACCGTTCCGGCACCCGTATAGTTCAGCTTCACTTCCAGCGTCCGGCCCGCAGTCTTGCCCTGGCTCTTCTCCTGTTGTCCATTTGCGACCGGGATGAGTAGCAATAAGCCGAATACAAAACCGAGATACTTGCTCATGGTCTGTTATCCTTTCGAACCGCTTGAGACGTACGAGGATATCACTTCCCGACTCCGGAGGCTGAAGCGGCTGGTTCGGAGCGGCCCAGAGTGTCGTACAGCGGCTGGACCGGCTTCACGTCCGGGCTTTCCTCGGCTACTGAAATGGCGAGAATGCGAATCTTATCATTGCGCGGCAGAGTAATTGTCTTGGCGCCGGCCGGCAGGTCGATCCCATAACCGAACAAGTACGAATAGGCGTAAGGCACGTTCTCGCCCGCGGCGTTGTGATGGTGTGAGCAATACCAGGCCAGGCTCGCTCGCTTGATGTAGCCAGGTTTGATGCCGGTCATTTCGGCGTAATCGTCATGCTCAGTTCGAGCGGGCCGCCCGGGCCGCCGCGCCGGAACAGAAACGTCTTTGGCGATCCATTGCCGGTCATCCCACTGACCGATGAATCCGCCCCAATCCTCAACGTTCAGCTCGGTTCCCTTGTCACCGGCTTGGAACGTCGCTTTCTGATCGCCGTCGTCAGACGCTGCCAATATGTATACGCGGTTGTAGCGCCCGGTCGGCAGATCGATGTGCTGTGCATTTGCCGCGATTGCATTCGGTACGCCGGTCTTCGCCGGGGCGAGATGAAACTGCACAGCGTTAAACGTAATCTCTGATGGCAGCATTTCAGCCGGAAGCGCATTGCCCTTGCCGTCGAACCCGCCGGTTGAATGCGTGCCATCATTGCTGGCCGTCGCAATGTCATAGCGCAGTGCTACAGGCGTCGAACGCACGCTCGCCACGCTGGCCCGCGGTGCGGCGAGCTTGAGCGCGAACGTGCGCGGCTGATAGGCGCCGAAGGAGGTTACCAGTGCACCGCCATTTACGGTTGCCGGGCCAACGGGCTGCTCCTGGCCGTTCACTTCGCGGGCAGCGGTAATCGGCGCTGCAAATGACACGCGGACATCGGGCTGCGGTTTGCCATCGAGTTCTACCAGCCTCAAAATCAGGTCGTCCCCTTGCTCCGCCTTTTTCAACGCCATCACGCGAATCCGTGGATTGCTGACCGTGATCAAAGAAAGCTCGCGGCCAAGATCGCCAGAGTGTTTCGAAGTTTCGAAGGCGATCAGAGGATCGTTCAGACGCAGCCCCTGCCAGTCGGTTTCCGCTTTGCGCCAACCGTCAGCATGCCCGGCGATGCCGTAGATAAACTCGTGGTGCCCGAGATCCTGCGTGGCTTGGTCGGGGAAGCCGCCCGTCACTCCAGGGGTCCGCATTAGCGTCAAGCGAATCGTGTGGTCGTTCGGCTTGTCCGATCCGTTTTTGCAGTCGGTCAGGATGGTCGCGCCGAACTCACCGGTCGCATCAGTCAAGTCAATCCACTGGTGCGAGGGTACCTCAAATTTCTTCGGCTCGGCGGTAGGCCGGTCGATGGTGCCGATGCCCCAGTTATAGGTCGCCATGCGGTTCGAAGCAGTCAGGGGAAACGTCGCCTTTAAGTTCGACTCGCGAGTATTCCAGTCGATCACGTTTCCGAACTCCACGCGTTTTCCGGCATCGCCCGCCGAAAGGCTGATGGTCTGAACAAACTTGGACCCGTCTGTTTCACGAGCGACTTCCAGGGCGACGCGTGCCGGGCCGTTCTCGACCACTCGAATATGTGCCGCGCCGCCGACGTAAGCCTTGGGCGCCGCCTGCTCCTGGTCCCAATCCATGTTCCAGGCCGGCCACTGTTTAGGATTGTCGTAGGAGATCGCGAGGCGCGCCGGGGCAGCCAGCAATTCCCTGCCGATTGACTTATCGAAAATGCTGGAGACATCGCCATCCGCATTCAGCTTCACGCGATAGTACTGGTTCTCGAGAGAGTTCTCGGATACTTGCAGATCGCTGTTTGCCGCGCCAGCGCCGGGCTGCACGTCATAGACGGCATAGCCGACCGATGGCGACACTGGCCACAAACAGCACCTTCCCATTCGAAATCTGCGCGGGAACTATCGCCGTTCGGACCAGTCACGTGAACCGCGTCCGGCATGCCGCCAGGGAAGTCTACGCTCGCTTCCACCAGGTCTTCGCGCGCGATGTTCAGCGGATTGAAGACCACCACCGGAACGCCTTTCGTCCGCGTGTCGAGCGCCGCGGCAACGGCCTCCGTCGCATCATTCAGCACATCGGCGAATTGATTCATCGCGATCACGTCATCGTTCCAGGCGAACTCATAGGCTTTGGGAGTCGCGGTGCCGGCCGCAATGTCGTGAAACTGGCCGCCCATCACCAGTGTCCAGGCGTCGTTCAAGCGTTGCAGCGGATATGGCCGCGCGCCCAACCATTCAGCGGCAATGGAGCCCTTCTCCGCCGCGTCCGCCAACAATTCTTCTTTGCGCAGCCAGCGCTTCTGGTAAGCCTGCGACGTCAGCGAGCCGGCCGAATGGTTGGTCAGCTCCATTTCGCCGGTATAGCGCGGGAGTCCGGCTGCTTCCGCTTGGGTAATGTCGAGGAACATCTGCTCGGCAGTGGAGGAGATGACATGCACAGGGCCGTCGCCTACCTTCACCGCCGGCCACTCGGGATGCTTCTCTCCACGAAAGAAGAATTCGCCTTCGGGAGGCAGGCTGGCGGTTCCTTTTGTGACAATGGCCTCCAGCCGCTTGACGGAGTCCTCGTCCGGAGACCCGCCCGTGTCGCCGGTGCCGTAGTAGTGGTAATCGGTATAAACGCCACTGACCTTGCCGTTATTTTCGACGCGCGCGGCCCAATCGCCTTGATAACGATCCTGATCCTGATCCTCTTGAAACTTGGCGAATGCCTGCTCTTGTTTCTGCAAAGCGATGTAGTCCTGGACGTCCTTGTGATCGAATGCTGCGCCGCTCTTTTGGGCCGCTTCCAGCTTCTGACGCAATGCCTGCAGCTTCTTCTGAATCTCTTGGAGCGTGGCATTCGGCGGGGCAGGCGGCAGCGGCTTGCTGAGATCGGTCTCGATCCCTCCGCTGTAGCTGCCCGGGTTCAGGCCCGCGAGCACGCTCTCGCCATCCGGCCCAACCCAGACACCGACGTTGAAGGGTGTTCCATCTGGAGTTTTTTCGCGCGATTCGGGACCGCCGCCGTCGGCTGATGAGCCCCACACCAGCTTCTGCGTGGAGAAGCCTTTGACGCCCGCGTGCGCCAGGATGGTTGGCAGCGAGGCCGGAAACCCGAAGCAGTCCGGCAGCATATATTCCGCGCTGGCTTTGCCGAGTTCCTTACGGAACCAATTGTTCCCATACAGAACCTGGCGGATGATGGACTCGGCGCTGGGCGCATTCACATCGCCCTCTTCCATTGACGAGCCTGCCGGGAACCATCTTCCCGAATCCACGTAGCTTTTTACCTTCGCGAAATCAGCCGGGAAATATTCCTTCATGAAGCGGTATCGGTTTGCGCCGCTGAAATTGAAGATGTAATGGGGATACTTGTCGAACAGCTTGAAGTTATCCTCCATGGTCTTGCGAATGTATTCGTTGATGACCTGCGGATATTCCCAGCGCCATTCGGTGTCGAGGTGGGCGTAGCCGACGACGTAAAGCGTGGGCTGCTTCGTTAGATCGGGCTTTTGACTGCTTTGCGCGCGGGCCTCGCAGAACGGGATCAAAGAAGCTAACGAAAGGGAGAGGAAAGCTGCGAAAAATCGTGGCATATTCAACGCTTCAGTCCGGAGGGGCTGCGCAGTTATAATACCGAACGGCTTTTTGCGAAATGTGTGGCCTATGAAGCGGTGTTCGTGGTTGCTCTCGCGAATTCGGGCGCGCAACGGCTGGGGAGGTTGAACAGGTGAGCCAGCCCGCACAGAACGGCGCATCACCCTCTTCTCGATTGCCAAATAGAAGACGTACCCTGTTGCGATGCAGATGGCAGGCAAAGCGGTAAGGCAGATGATTAACTCGCGCGTGCCGCTGATCCGGTAATGGTCCATCAAGACGACTGCTACATATACGACGAGGGCATGAATCAGATACAAGCTGTAAGAGAACGCTCCGGCCTTGACCAGCCATCTCGCCGAAAATACACGTTGGCCAAATCTGGTGAATAGCGCGGCGGATAGTACACCCGTGTAGAAAATGGCGACCGGGTAGGCTTGGCTGGCGGACTGCTTCCATACTGGTGGCGGTGGCGCGTACATATAGATTGCAATCATCCCCGTGGCGACCAAAACGAGCCATAGGCCACGCTGAAGAAGCAGTCGCGTGTGGCGGCCCTCCATAGTGGCGATGTCGGCGAGCAGGATACCAATCCAAAACAAAGGCAGATAAACGAGTAAGGTATGCAAACGGTAAATCTGCAGCGTCTCGAGAACGGCCAAGAGTGCGATACAACCTAACATCCCGCCGTGCATCAGCCACCGCGAGCGAGCGAACAGTATTGCCAGAACAGGTACCAAAAAATACCATTGTGCTTCGATCACGAGGCTCCAGAACGGAAGGCAATAGTGGGATCCGGTCAGTGTCAAGGCACTTATAACGCCGGAAAAGCTTACCGGTTCCGTGGCCCAATGCAGATGGGCGTCGATCTTCGACCAGGCGATGGCCGCGAGCACAACCGCCAGGACCACCGCCCCGAAATACGGCGGGTAAATGCGCCGGACTCGGTGAAAAGCATACTTTCTCACGCTGAACGTGCGATGCGGCTGCGAGAACACTTGATAGAGAAGGCAGAAGCCGCTCAGGATAAAGAACAACTCCACTCCGCTGTAGCCGTACCAGAGAGCGGTCGGCAGCAGGAGCGAGCCGTAGGCCAATTGAAAAGGTTCAGGACTGATGATGCCTTTTGAAAAAAGCATCGGCCAAATGAAGCAGTGATGGAAAACGACAAACAGGGCTGCGAAACCGCGAAGCCCATCGAGAGCGGGGATATGGCCGTTAATAGGCGCTAAGGAAGCTTTGGGTTTATTACTTACCGCAAAAGAGGCCATCTGCTTCAGAGGGTAGAACGGGCTAGTCTTTCCGGCAATACCCCCAAAAGGAGAGCCGCACAGTGGACGGTACGGAGTGGGAGAATGTTACCAGCGGGGTAGGAGGAATTCTGTTCGGATTCGGACGAGAGTACTATGTCTCCTATTGCCAGGTTTGAAGTAGAGCATGAAGCCCTGCCAATGCGCTAAAAAACAGTCATCCAGGAGTAGGTATCGGCGGCAGATTTCGCGCATACCTGCAAGTGATCGGCTGCTCCACTCGCGGCTTGAACGAACCAGAATGTGCCGCGCGAAGGGAGAGAGCAAGACGGCTGTGGAACCGTGGGAGCGATGGTAAGAGTATCGGTGCTCAGCCCCCCAGTTACTTGAAGCGACACACCTTGTTCGGTGGGAATCGACCAGGATCCTCCATTCCGCTGTCCGTAATTACTGCCGCTGATAGAGACATTCCCTGAAGGGAAAACAAGCAACGGGAATTGTCCATTGATGCAGTCGAACAGAACAAATGCGTTTGGAACGCTGTAGATGTAACCGGCTCCGGTTTCGCCCTGCCAAAACGCGTGATTTGAGGCGCATGAATCGTAACCGTATAGGACGGCCGAGATTTGAGTCGGGACAGGATTCACCACCGTCAACGGAATCACATTGCTTGCCGTTAGCTGCACCGGGTTATTGATAGCGCCGCCATTGAAGGGAGCCGACGTGTTATATCCCAGGATGCCTCCGGCGATGATCTGAAATAGATCGTTCTGGCCATTGTCGTTGAGGTGAACGCCGTCGGCCTGGTACAACTCATTCGCATTAGCCTGGGCGAAGCTGCCCCACTGACTGAAATCGATGAACGCCGCGCCGTACGCGGTGGCAATCCCCTGAGCCGCCGAGCGGTAAGCGGGCAAGGTCGAGCCCTGCGATGTCCCGAGCGGTGGAGGAGCAATGATTAACACGCTGGATCCTAGGGTCTGCTCGTGCTGAACCAGATTTGTCAGGGCGGTTGAATACGAACTGACACTGGCCCCGATTCCCGGCTCGTTGGTGCCAAGCAGTGTAATAGCGAGTTGGGGACCGGCTGCGATCAAGTCTGAAAACGCGAGTTGGGAGGAGATATTGTACCCGAAGAATTCAGCCACCGCCGCTCCCACGGAAAGATTATGCACGCTGATTCCGGTATTGCCGGCGGTCCACTCCGCCCCGTACAAGTAGGCGTTTCCGGTTGAGTTGCTGGTGAGTACGGCCGTATGGGCACCCAAACCGCCCGGGGCTGCAAATGCCGGAGCCAGCGCCAAAGCGGAGTTGCTGAGTGTTGCGCAAGCCGTCCCCACTGTTACACCATCAATTGCCACATTAAGACCAGAGCTGGAATCGCTATATTCAGCGCAGTACACCTTCAGCGCGTCTCCGGTTTGAGGGCCGAGGGTCGCGGTGCCGCCTGGACGCATCTGAATGAGCGCCGATCCATTGTTGAGCGGGTAGCCCTGCTGGTACGGCCCGATGATACCGGCTTCTGACCATGAACCGCTCAGAGTCCAGAAGCTCGAATTCAGTGCGGGACCCGCCAGTTGAAGCAATACCGGTATAATCCCGGTTCCGTGGCTGAGGCCCTGGGCCGTGAAGTAGGAACGGAGTTGGTCGGGATAGCGGCTGGAAGCGCTCGTGGGACCTATGCCTCCGCATGCGGGCTGGTAACAGGCGGAAAGCGAATCGCCGAAGACGATGACATTTACCACCGAGGACCTGGCGCGCGCGAGCGCAGCGGCCCAGTTGCGCAATGGCGGGTCCTCGAGATTCAAACCCGGTTGTGTAACTTGCGCCCGGGCAAGAAAAGCGAGGGCAGCCAGGCTGAGTATTGCAATAGATCGCCTCACAGGCAAGACAGTATCTCCTCCGTTCTGTGGAGTAGTCTAGTACACATAGAGGATCTATTTCCGTACTGTACCTCCCGTACCATCGAAATCAGCGTACGTTAGACTGGAGCGGTCGGCGACGTTCAGATCGCGGTTTTCACTCGGGCCCTTAGCTCAGCGGTCAGAGCAGAGGACTCATAATCCTTTGGTCGTAGGTTCAAATCCTACAGGGCCCACCAGCAGAGTTCACCGCCGGCCGGTGCGCGTCAACTGATCGCGAAACATGGTGGTGTAGCCCTGTACGGCGGGTGAGCGCAGATCCTCGATTTTCACCCTCATCTTGCGTTGCCAGTTGGGATACTGTGCGGTGCTGCCGGGCAGATTTTGCTGCTCGGTTTCCTTTGTGAAATCTTCATGGTTCAGCAGGAGGATTCTGGAAGGCACTTGCGCGAGGAATCCGATCACCGCGTTGTGCAGAACTCCATCGAGTTCCGGAACATGTCCGGCGTCGCGCGGGTACTCAGGCGGCAACAGGTTTTCGGCATGCAGAGTATCGAGCATGTTCTGCTTTTCACGCTTTCGACCTTCGATCTGACTCTTGTATCCTGCCTCGTCAGCAAGGCCCGCGGCTCTGCGGGCCTCAATATCCCGGAACTGCCAGAAGCCGGCCAGCGTCGGCAAGTCGTGAGTGGTCGACGAGACAAGTGCCTGCAGTGGATATTCGTAGCTGTGTTTAAACGAACGGCTCTGAGGGTGCTTCTCAAAATAAAACAAGCGGTAGCTCAGGATGCCGAAGCGCGCGAGCATCTCCCTGATCTCATCGGTAACGGTGCCGAGATCTTCGCCTATGATGATGTTCTTGCTGCGGACGCTTTCGAGAGCCAGTATACGCATCAGGTCCGTCGCGTGGTCTCGAACATAGGTGCCTTGCCACGCCTCCATACCTGCCGGAATCCAGAACAGACGGAACAAGCGCATGACGTGGTCGATACGCAGCGCACCTCCGTGCTCGACGATTTTCCGAATGCTTTCGCGATATAGCCGGTAGCCGCTACTGCGATGCGCCTCGGTGTTCGGCGGCGGAAAGCCCCAGTCCTGGCCTTTCGGCGAGAAGTCATCGGGCGGCGCACCAACGCGGCAGCCGTCGATGTAGAACTGTCTGTGCGCCCAGAGGTCCGAACCGCAGCTATCGGTCGCAACTGCGAGGTCATGATATAGCCCGATAGGCATCCCGATCTCTTTCGCGTAGGCCTGGGCGGCGGAAAGCTGCTCATCAATCACGAACTGTATGTATTTGTAAAACTCGATAGTGCGCGGATGCTGGTGAGCAAATGCCTGCGCCGTGTCCGAATCCGCCGATTGATATTCCGCGGGCCAATCGCGCCAAGTCCAGCAGTTCCGGTCCTGCTTGTGAAGCACTTCATCCAGCGTCCGATACAAGGCATATTTGTGCAGTAAATCGCCTTCCCGGCCGCAGTATTCAGCGAAGCGGCGATGACGCTCAGAACCCATTGCACGCTCGCGCCGGAACTGCCGGTAAAGAGTCTTCAGGAATCTACGCTTCAGGCGGTCCACTTCGTAGTACTCAACGAATTCCGCTTCCCGGAGCTCCCGGATCTTCCGCTGTACGCTGCCGGACTGAAACAAGCATTGCGCTGCGCGGGAAGTATTGAATTCCGGCAGGGACTCAATATCCAGGTAAATCGGATTCTTATAATAGAGCGACAGCGGCAGATAAGGGCTGGTATTGTAAGGCACCCGATTATGCAGGACGTGCAGCGGATTCAATCCGATGAAGCTGAAGCCCACTTCGTTCCGAGCCCATTCAATCAACGCTCGCAGATCTGTGAAATCGCCGCAGCCCCAGTTCCGGTCCGAACGAAGCCCATAGAGTGCGACATTGAAACCGGCGTTGCGCTCGTGTCCGTTCAGGCGATCCGGAAGGTAAGCGTGGTCAGGGCACAGAATCACCTCGGTCTGTCCGGCCGACCCGCCATTTACTTCCAGCTTGAGGACGTGATACCCCAGCGGAACTTCCGCAGGAAGATTGAGCTCATAGGTCAACCATTCCCGGTCCCCATCGAAAATCTTTTGTGCCACTCTCAACTGCGAAGTATCCAGGGAACCTGCAAGGCTGTGCCCGCCTTCAAAGAGGAGCTCGAAGCAGAGTGAACCGGTGTTGCTGGCGGAGAGTGTGACCGGGATCGACCTTTGGGATTCACTTAATACGAGCGTTGCCGGAAGGGCACTCGTCACGTTCAGCTCAAAGCGGCGGCGGCGCCCACCCTCTATTGCCTGATGGCTGGAGGTGTCCCATCCGAGCGCTTGTAGAATACGGCGCTGCGCCTCCGGAGACGGCTCGTGAGGCTTGTGGAAAATATCCCAATATTGGCGATCAATTGCACATTCAAAAGCGGCGAGCGCTAACGCTTGTTCGTAAGTGCCGGAGGGCTGAAAGCGGATCTCAGGAATGGACATCGTCATTTCGATTCTAGGCGGTGTCCCAGGCGTTCCGGCTTCTCCAATCAACCGGGAAGTTGAGGGGCGAGCTTTTGTACCGCGGGATCATCGCTACCGAGCCAATCCGGATGCCGTGCAGTGCCGTCGAAATGCGAGGAGACTTTGAACAGCTCGTACTGGCCGGTTACGGCCACTTGCTGGGTTTTCGCGAGAAGCGCCTCAAACTGCTGTTCGTCCATGGGGCGGAAAGTCTTGGTGGCCTGGAAAGCCTGATCAAGGACCTCCTGCTTATCGATGCCGGTAATCACTACATTGGTAGGCAAGTTCAATGCATAATGCAGGCAATCTATCGGGTTTTGGATGGTGTTGCTCTTCAGGATGATGCCGTCCCCGCCGCAAAAGGGCTTCATGGTTTGAATCCCGATACCTTCCTGGACTAGTTTCGGCATTACCAGTTGCGCGAAGCTTCGAAAGTGGGCGTCCATCAGATTGGATGGCATGAGGACCGCATCGAAATGGAACCCGTGCTGGGCAGCGACTTCAAGCATGTACAGGTGAACGTGCGGATCCTTGTGCCCGGTAAAACCGATGAACCGGACCTTTCCGGCCTTTTTCGCTTCCAGGGCGGCCTCCATGGCTCCTCCCTCGCGGAAGATGCGGTCGGGATCGTCGAAACGAAGAATCTCATGGTGCTGGACCAGATCCACGTGATCGGTCCTCAGGCGCTTGAGTGAATCGTTGATCTGATCGGCGGCATTGTTTTTGTTCCGGCCATCGATCTTGGTCATTAGGAATACCTTGTTACGATAGCCGCCCTGGGCCAAGGCGTTGCCCATCCAGCGCTCGCTGCGGCCCTCGTTGTAGTCCCAGGAGTTGTCCATGAAGGTGATGCCGCGGTCAATGGCCTGATGCATCAAGCGCGTGGCCTCCGCTTCTCTAAGAGTGGCCTTGCCGATATGGGAGCCGCCCAGACCGATGGCCGAGACGGTCTCGCCGGTCCGGCCCAGCTTACGGTATAGCATTTCGCCTCTTAGCACTCCTGGATCTGTTACGCGAGGAATCTTTTGCGCGGCTCCGTTGCTGCCCGGAACAATTGCCGGCGTTGCACTTTGCTGAGCATTTACTGCCGAACTCGCCAATCCAGCCGCCATTATGTTTCGTAAGAAGATTCTGCGCTGCACGCTGCCCTCCCTTTTCTGCTGATGATTGAAGGACACGCGTCGCGTTCGCACGGTTTCACTTAGGCCGCGGTCCCCGCGTTAGTAACAGCCAGCAGATTTGCTAGAAAACCCCGCTCCGCATGGGATAATCAAGCCGTGGGTGATGCCGAAAAGTTTGTAATCAACCAGCCGCCAGAATTGTTTGCGCGAATCGACGAAGCTGATGACACGGCTTTGATTCGCGAGAGCGTCATCACGACGACTCTCGATAGCGCTCTAAACTGGGCGCGAAAGAATTCACTGTGGCCAATGACCTTTGGATTGGCATGCTGCGCAATTGAAATGATGTCGATGATGGCGTCGCGCTACGACGCTGCCCGCTTCGGCGCGGAAGTGTTCCGCGGATCGCCGCGCCAGTCGGACCTGATGATCATCGCCGGGCGGGTCTCGCAGAAGATGGCCCCTGTAATTCGGCACCTCTACCGCCAGATGCCCGAACCTAAATGGGTCATCTCCATGGGCGCCTGCGCTACCTCTACTGGCGTTTTCAGCAATTACGCGCTGGTTCCGGTTAATCAAGTCATCCCCGTTGACGTATACGTCCCTGGGTGCCCACCCCGGCCCGAGCAATTGATTTATTCAATCATGCTTTTGCAAAAGAAAATTCAAGCTGAGCGCGGTACGGCAAAGAAAACGCTGAACATGGGCTAGTACTACGTGGTTAAAGTCGAGTAGCCCAGCCCCGGAAGTAAGTTACGACTTCCGAGACTGAGCCTGTTTGTGTAACTGGAAAAAGAGAAACTGCTATTGTTCGCCGTTGATGATCACTGTTTCGGCACGGTTCGAGGCATTAGCCCCCGAAGTGCTGCTGGTCGAGGCATCGGCTGAGTTTCCCCATAAGCCTTTGGCTCCCCACAGTCCCTTTGCTCCCCACAGCCCTTTCAAATCAGACAGATCATGGGCGCCGAAATCGATCGATGCGCCCCAGGGTGCGACAGCTCCCCAGACGGCCTCGTTTCCGTTCAACACAGATGCACTCCAAACAGTTTGCGTTCCCCACAAACCCTTGGCACCCCACAGTCCCTTGTTACTCCAGACGGAAGCAGGATCGTAGCTGAGTGTAACGCTTCCGGTCGCTTCGTCATAGGATGCGACCGGAGAGAGCGCCGTGCCGGAAGTCGGAACCTGGGTGATTCCGTTGAATGCAGCCTGCAGATCCAGATATCCAGCTCCGATAGTGAAGATGTCGTAGTAGTCGGTGTAAATGTTGCCGCTCGGGGGATCTACAACCGTGCTGGAGTACGGAAACACTTTATAGGCAGTTAGCATAAGCAAACTTTTCACTTGATCAGGCGTCAAAGCGGGATTTGCCTGCAGGATGTCAGCGACGGCGCCAGTAACCACCGCTGCAGCCATGCTGGTGCCGTTTAGAATGAAATACGTGTTCGATGTTCCAGACGCGAAGTGCGCGATGGGAGGTTCCGCGTTCGGATCGGCCGGCATAGGAGGTTGCGGCGGAATTGTTCCGACGCTTGGCGCCTTAGACTGAAAGGCCGAGAGCGGCACAGCGTTTTGTGGGTTATTCAGCTCAAGCGTGCCATGCTGCGCAAGTAAAGAGACAATCTGATTGCCAGGCGCTACGAGATCGGGTTTGACAATGTGATCGATTGGCGTCGGGCCTTTTGAGCTATAGCTCGCGATCAGATCGTCGGATCGATCAAAACTATTTTCTGTCTTCATGGCGCCCACGGTGATCACGAAAGGATCGTTTCCAGGCGCGGTGATGGTGCCGTATCCATCATTGCCGAACGAATTGTCGCGACCGTCATTTCCCGCAGCAGCCACCACCACAATGCCTGCGTTCCAGGCTGCTTCCACAGCTTGACACAGCGGATCTTGCATATAACTTTCATAAACAGGTCTGCCAAGAGAAAGATTCATGACCCGAATGTTATAGGTGTTCTTTAGGCTGATAGCCGTATCAATGGCGGCAATAACTTCGCCATCGGTGCCTTGTCCATTTTCATCAAGCACCTTCAAGTTTATGAGGCTGGCGCCCGGTGCGATACCAACAAACGTATTGGTGCAGTTTTTGCAAAACGACTGTTTGCCGTTTGAAGCGACGATACCGGCGATATGCTGGCCGTGCCCGTACCAGTCCAGTCCGTAGCTGCGCGGTGGCGGTCCAATAACCGTTGTAATAGTGAAATCCTGGGTGTATGCAATGGTCTGGTTCGGCTTAAGACCTAGGTTTGGATCCTGATTTATTCCACTGTCCAAAATTGCAACCCCAATACCTGTTCCGATATAACCAGCACGCCAAGCCGAGGCGGCGTTGATCGCGGCCGCAGTGTAGGCGAGCTTATGATGTATGGGACGATCCACTGATACATACTTCACCAGGGGGTCGCCATCCAGTTTGCTTAATGCTGAAGCTGGGATGGTATAGATGCCCTGATTTAAGGATTTGAATTCGGATACCACAGCTCCGCCCAGCCCGAGAATTGTCTCAGAACTGGTTGTCCCAACCGATATATTCCATTGCACTATCACTCGAAGCGTCGCGTGCGCATCGGCAGCGGCCGCATCTGGCGAAATTTTGGATTTGCGCGCCTGTGCCCCGAAACACACCAGTCCTAGAACCAAGAATAGTGAGGCCAGTTTGCCCATTGATTTGAAGGTCCCTTCTGTTCCCGAAAGATTTGTTTGACCTAATCGGTACAATTGGCATATCGACAAGGGAGTGAAGGGAATTACAATTCTCGCGCTGAACTAGTACGAGTACGGAAGTTTTGACCGCGCTCAGTCCTTCGACTGAGGCGGGTCCGCTCCGGGTCTCATGAGTTGTGGCCTTTACTTTTTATCGTCGCCGTACTTGACCCAGTCCTGGGCCTCATATAAATGAAGTTTGAGGTTCGGAAGAGCGCTAGCGGCGTACGCTTTCAGGTCGGGGTTCTGAGCATCTTGCGCCTTCTGCTGAAAAGCGGCCAGGGTCTTCTTATCTGAGTCGACTATCTCGGCTATGAACGCATGATCGAAGCTGGCGCCCCTCAAATGGGATAGCCGATTGATGGTTCTACTACCCTGATCGTCGATACCCTTCGGGACGGTTTCTCCCATTTTATTTGCGAGCTCGGTTAGTCTCTGATAATCAGCCGTATCGTTTTTACTAATCTCCAGCCCCAAGTCGCGAATGCCGCGCTTGGTTGACAGCTTCTCCGCCATTTGACCCAAATGAGCGTGAAGCATATCCGATTCGGCCGCCATTTGCAGAAACTGCTGGTCACTGGGGTGATTGGCCGTGGTCCGGCTCTCAGATTGCGCTAGAACCGGAACAGCTAAAAGCATACAACCAATAAAGCTCGTGAGAACCGTTCTGTCTATTCGCATTCTTAACTTTCTCTCCAAACCGGAAGACCGGTTCTACTCTATTGGACGCTATGTAATCGCGAATAGTAGCTTTCAAACGCCCCCGGGAAGTGCCGGGTTTATTGCTAGTGGAAGCGGTATATACGGATCTGTCCACCCGAGCGTGAGGCGCCCGGAGCGCAGGTTTTGAGTAACTGAAAGCGGTCCGGGTTTGATTCGATAGTTTTCACAAGGAGTTTGTTGTGCGGCAGTTCATTGTCCAGAGGCCAGGTATCGATTACAACAAGTGTGATGTGATCGCGGCCTAGCAAGGATAAAAGCTCGCGTGGTGAATCAACTAGGCTCTGATATGAGGAGCCATCCCAGTTCATTCGGGCAAGTGCTTTCGTTGCGCGGACGATGGTGTCCTTAGGCTGCGGTTCGAGCATGGCAATCTCGGAGACGAGCAAGCCTTCTCCAATGGAATTCGAGGAGGTGAGAATGGTGGAACCGCGAAATTCCGGGTGAGAGGTGATGAAGCGGGCTGCCTCCGTGTAGCCGTATGGCTGGTCGTGGGGGATGGCAAAGGTTCCGGCCGCGAAAAGGACGCCCGCGACAATGGTGACGATGCCGCGGCGCCATCCTGGCGCGAACGGGAGATGATCGGAGAGCCAGAATCCGCCCGCCAGTAGGAACAGAACGAAGGCCGGCGCCACGATCACCATCTTGCGGTCTTCGACCCCGGCCGGGACGAGCGAGTGAAAGATCCAGGTGGCCAGAATGAGGGCCAGCATAACAGCCGGGAACGGGGCAACCAGTTCGCGCCGCAGTAGCGGCAACACGACCTGGATGACGATTCCGAGGACTATCAGGACGGAGAGCGCCGGTCCGGCGATGCGCAGCATGATGGGCGCGAACTGGCCAAGCGCGCCCAGGGTGTAATGCAAGGTGGGCTTCGGACCGCCCGACCAGCCCTGGGTTGCCAATTCGAGGGTCATCAACTGCCAGGGAAGGCATAACACAGCGACCACAAGAGCAGAAATCCAGAACGAAGAGCGAAGCAGAAGAGGCAGTTTGCGAGTGAGTACAAGCGCGATCGGCGGAACCAGGCATAGCAGCCAGCCGTTACCCTTCGTCAGAACCGCCAGCGAGAGAAAAATACCGAACCAGAGATTATCCCGCCAACGCTCTGATACAAGATAGCGAGCGAAAAAAATGGCACTCCAGAAGCAAAACAAAGTCAGGAGGGTCTCCGACATCTCCTGATCGGTGCAGTCTTGGACCAGCGGCAGACAAACCAACAATAGCGCCCCCAGGCGTGCGGCCGTAAGCCCGAAGAAGCGCTTTGCCTCGCGATAGACCGAGAAGGCCAGGATCGCCGTGGTGACCGCAATTTCGAGGCGGACCGAGGCGCGCGATGCCGAAAAAATCAGCATCCAAAGTGACTGCACGATGTAAAACACGGGCGGCCAATGCCCGAAGGCTACTTTAGGGTAATGCGAATAGTAATTGGCGGCGAACGCCATCGGATGCAGGAGGTAAGGCGCTTTCAAGTACTCGCGAACCATGAGGGAGGTGACGTAGTGCGCGGGTTCGTCCGGGTAGGAACTGAATTCGCTATGGTAGCCGCCACTCGCGATTTGAAGAATGACGATCAGCGTAAAGAGAATGAGAAAGAACGCTGCATTGCGGCGGACGGCGGGCCAGGGCAGGCGCATTTGCCAGCGATGTAGCGCGGTTGGCCGGGTGACTGTCGACTGCAGCTCAGTGTTAACGATCATTAGCAATCGAGGAGCAAAGAATACGACCGACGCCTCTCTTCATCGTACTTGCTAATCGCCGGATAAGCATAGCAACCACACACTGGAAAATCTCCGCATTGACTGGTGAAAGCGAGTGCTAGAGGCATCCAAGTGACTGTGCGCTTACATACACCTCGCGGTGAATGTCATAGAGTCGCTGACCGATAAGGGACCAATCGTAATGTTCCGTGACGAAACTCCTGGCGGCACAGCTTAAGTCGGTCGCAAGCTCAGAGTCTCGCAGAACTTGGGTAAGCGCGGACGAGATCTGTCCCGCTGTATCGGCCAAAAGAAGATGAAGATTATTGATTGCAGCCAGTCCTTCCGCGCCTAAAGTGGTGGATACGACCGGTACGCCCGCCGCCATCGCTTCCAAAATTTTGAGGCGGGTGCCGCTTCCGACACGCAAGGGAACCACAACTGCCAAAGCCGCCGCGTAGTAGGGTCGTACATCCTCTACGCTGCCCGTGACACGAACACGGGGTGAAGCCAGCGCCCGAACGCCCGGGCCGGGATTGCGGCCGGCGATAGTGAATGTAAGTCCAGGAAATTGATTTTCAATGCTCGGCCAAATTTCGCGAACGAACCAAGTGACCGCGTCGACGTTGGCGTGATAGTCCATTGAGCCTACATAGAGCACGGTATTCCGACCCGGGCCGTGCATCTGCCGCGAGCCGTCTGCTTGAAAGTCTCGAAATGCAGCGCTATCGACACCGTTTGGAATGACGTGAATTTTGGCTTCCGGAAAATGCTTCAAAAGCAACTGCCGCTCACGTTCGCTTACGACCGTGTGAACATCGGCTCCCGAAAGCAGCTGCTGTTCCGCACGCTCGAGCAACTGCGCAGTACGCTTTGCGACTAATCGCCTGGCCCAATTGCCGGTTTTGGCGGCATACCGCGCCATCAATTCGGATTCGATGTTGTGCCAGTCGGCAAATATGACCGGTCGGCCCGGAGCTTGCCGGATGACATCAAAATAAGACAGCAGATGAACGCTCTCCAGTTGGACCGCATCGAACGGCTCTTGGGCGAGCAGCGCAGATAATCCCGCGGCTGCCTTCGCGGACGCATAATTCAATACAGGCAGCGGGGTAGGCCCCACTAAGCCGCTCAGGATTTTACCGGTTGTATAGGAGGCCTCCCTCTCAAACGTGAGAACCTGCCGAAAGTTGGTGGTGGGCCATTTGCCGGACGCGTGCTTTCCCGGATTCGTGAGCTGGAGAAGCGTGACCGAGCACCGCTTGGCGAGCGCGTTTGCCAAGTGGAAATTTCGAAGGAGCGCTCCGCCGGTTAATGGCCAGACCGGTTGAGGGCAGAAAAAGAGAATATTCAATGCTTTAAATTACCCATAGATGGAGGCTTAATCCTGACCCACATCTATAATGTAGGCGAAGCCTGTAGCCAATCTCCAGCGACTGGTCAATAGAGCAGCCTCTTTAATCCGCGCCGCCTGGCGAGATCCGCTTTGAATCCAATCACCGTGAAAAAAACCCTGAAATCGACAGCCCTCTCTACGCTGCGGTCCGCGGGACTGTTTTCATTGGCAACGCGATCTCAGTGGCGAAAGCAACGGCTGCTGATTCTGTGTTACCACGGGCTCTCGTTGAGCGACGAACACGAGTGGTCACCCCATCTGTTCATCACGCCGGAGCAATTCGGGCAGCGGCTTGCCTGCTTGAGAGACATGAATGCCGCCGTGCTACCGCTTGGAGAAGCACTGGCACGCTTACAGTCAGATTCTTTGCCGGAAGCGAGCATCGCATTGACGTTTGATGACGGGTTTGTCGACTTCCTGAAGTACGGCGTTCCGGCTTTAGCAGAGTTCGGGTTTCCGTGCACGCTGTATCTGACCACTTATTACATGAAGCACCGGCTGCCGATCGTGAATCTGGTTCTCGATTATCTTCTCTGGAAATCAAAACGAGAGTCAGTACAGCTTCCTGGAGAGGGAATCGAGACCGAGATGCCGATCAGATCCTATGAGGAGCGGCAACGGGTTGTGTGGCAAATTCTGAGAACCGCGGACGAGAAGAAAATCGGCACGGCTGGAAAGAATGAATTGGCTCAAAGCGTAGCTCAGGAACTGGGAATCGACTTTCAGCAGATAGTGGATCGGCGGTTACTGCAGATTCTCAGCCCGGAAGAAGTCGCGCAAGTAGCCCACAGGGGCATCGATGTCCAGTTGCATACGCATCGCCATCGCACCCCGAGAGACCGGGATCTCTTTGTGAGAGAGATTCGGGATAACAGACGCGAGATTTACGAGGCGACCGGAAAAAATCCGGTCCACTTCTGTTATCCGAGCGGCTGTTATGCTCCCGATTTCTTTTCATGGCTGACGGAATGTGCCGTACAGACCGCGACTACCTGTGAGCGCGGATTGGCGACTCGCGGAGCGGAGCCTCTGCTGCTGCCGAGAGTACTGGATGACAGCACGACCGACCTGGTGCGTTTTCAGAGTTTCGTATCGGGGTTGTTCGCGTAAGGCATAACATCAGGGCTGGCCCGACTTTTTACAGGCGGCCCATAACTGCGTAGGCGACATCCTTCGCAAATTCATTCAAAAGAGTGAAAAATCCTTGCCAACGATAAATTCGCGAAGATGATCGCTTGAGAACGTCGGGCACGGGTATCACGCGCACGCGCATGCCCAGTCTTGCAAAGACGCGGCGAGCTCTCCAGGAATGGAAATCGCTGGTCAAGACGACGATGCGGAGCCCGGGTGTCAGCAGGCGCCGCCGCTCTAACAAATCCTTCACGTAAGCCGCGTTTTCGAAGGTCGATGTGGACTGACTTTCTTCCAGAATGGAGCCGGGCGGGATTTCGCTCCGCACCAGGAATTTGTCCATGGCCTGGGCGAGGCCGCCGCCGCCGGAGACAACGATCCACGGGAACCGCCGCGAATGAAGCACCCATGATGCGTAAGCGGTGCGCAGATACGAATCGAAGCCGAGAGTTGCTTGGGCGCCGGTTCCGGGAACGAGCATGGAACCGCCGAGGACCACCAGGACATCTCCATCTCCGTCGTACCAATCCGTTGCCAATTTACCGGCGATAGCCTGATCGAGCGGTGTGAAGGTAATTACGAGCAGAAAGACGGCGATTGCGATGCACAGGATCCGTAAGACCCGGATCAAACCGCGCAGCCAGAAAGTCATGTCAGTGCTAAGGATGCGAGCTGTCAATTAACTGGGCCAGTTTTGCGGCGTGATTTTGCGCATTGAATTCGTTTTCGAACCACGTGCTTGGAGGGGCGGGGGTAGAGTCGAGCGTGAAGAATTGGAGAACGGACTCATCGAAAGCGGAGGGCGCGTCGGTGCTGTAAGCGCACTGATACGCGATTCCACTCTTTTGCAAGATGCGTTCAATGGAGGAATGTGGCGGTACGAAGGCGAGAATGGGGCGGCCGATCTGCAGGTACTCGTACAGCTTTCCAGGAACCTGGAGAGTCGAGTGGGGCTGGATGAGAAGCAGACCGTCGGAAGTCCGCATCATGGAATGCGCCTCGACCTCGGGAACACAGGGCGTCAGTTCCAACCAGCCTGCCTCGGCGGCAGCTTTGACGAACTCTGGACTCGGGAGAGATGAGGACCTGGTTCCGCCCACGAGCTGGATTTTGATCTTGCCGGGATCTATTCCTCCGGAATTGAGGAGCCGTTTAAAGGACTCCAGGAGAGGAGCAACAGTGCGGCCCTCGTACAGCTCACCCATATGCCTGAATACGCGGAAGGGACGCTCGGGTAGCGGGGAGGGTTCAAGCCGCCGCTCAGGATCGAAGCCATTCCAGAGCAGATGTATTTTTCCGGCGCGTGCAGGGTAAGCCGATTTCAATTTCGCTTCAGCGGCATCGGTATTGGCAATGACCTGAGTTGCACGAGCAACGAAGAGGCGCTCCAGCCTGCGATAGATCAGGCGATGGAAATCGTTCACATCGCCGCTGCCGGGGTTGTCCGCGAGCGGGTCTCGAAAGTCAGCGATCCAGGGCCAACGCGATCTGCGTGCGAGAAGAAAGGCGGCAAGATGCGTGCCCAACGGAGGAAAGGTGGAAAGAATGGTGATGCGGCGGCCTGGATGTTGTTCAAGAAACTTGACGGCGGCACGATAGGCATGCACTGCCCACTGAGTTCCTACCACGCCTGGGAGAAAAAACCTCCGGATAAAGCGCTCAATCTGCCATCCGATACCTTGCCTGGGCCGAGTAAGAAATGGATCCGGCACATACGAGGCGTTGAGGTCGGGCCGGGAACCGACGTCCGCCGCCGTGATGACGTAGCATTCGTAACCTAAGCGCGAAAGGTACTTGTAAAAACGGAAGGGCCTGGCTGCGCCAACCGCAGTATCGGGAGGGAAGTGATAGGCAAAGATGAGGACCAGATCCTGCCTCATGCCTCGCTGAATCCCTCGACCGGTACCAGCGAAGAGAAGAAGCTTGCGATGGCCTGATGACAGCGCTCGCCCGCGTGTCCGTCCCACAGCGGAGGAATGATTCCTTGTTTGGGAGATTCGCAGTTCTCTCGCCAGGCTCGCGCGATAGATTCCGTCGTGGTGCCCGCTATGCGGTTCGTACCGCACTCGACAGTAACCGGCCTTTCCGTATTGTCACGAAGAGTCAGACAGGGAATTCCAAGCACGGTGGACTCCTCCTGGATTCCTCCCGAATCGGTAAGGACAACCGAGCACGTCATCTGCAGATGTAAGAAATCGAGATAACCCAGAGGATCCACTAAATGGATGGCAGAACCGAGCGGGATGCCGGCATGCTCCAGGTGCACCCGGGTGCGGGGGTGAACGGCCCAGTATAAAGGCACTTCATCCGAGATGCGGCGAAGCGCTGAAACGATCCCGGCAAGTTGATTCTCATTGTCGACATTCGCGGGACGATGCAATGTGACCAAACCGAAGCCACCGTTGAGAATGCCGAGGCGCTGGCGAACGCCGGATTCAAGAGCGGCGGGCAGATTTCGGCGGAGCGAATCCACCATCAAATTGCCGACCACGGCGATGCGCGCCGGATCTTTTCCTTCGCGCAGAAGATTGGCGCGGCCGCTCTCTTCGGTTACAAGCAACAGATCTGAGAGAGCGTCGGTGGCAACGCGATTGACCTCCTCGGGCATGGAGCGGTCAAAGCTACGCAGTCCAGCTTCCGCATGGATCACAGGCACATTGAGTTTGGCCGCAACCAGCGCCCCGGCGAGGGTGGAATTGACATCGCCGACCACAATCACTCCCGCTGGTTTTTCGGCGATCAGTATCGGTTCCAGCCGTCGCATGACTTCGGCGGTCTGCTGCGCGTGGCTCCCTGAGCCGACGTTCAGGTGGTGATGCGGATTGGGGATCTGGAGCTCGCGGAAAAAGGTACCCGACATGCTGTCGTCGTAATGCTGGCCGGTGTGGATGAGGATGCTCTCGAAGCGCTCGTCAGGATCGAGAGCTGCCATCAGCGGCGCTACTTTCATGAAGTTGGGTCTGGCCCCAGCCAGCAGAACGAGCCGAAGCTTCAATTGATTGCGTCCTTCTTGCGCAGCATGGTTTCGTAAATGCCCGACATGCAGCTGACGTTGCGTTCCATATTCAAGTCGTGCGCCGCGAATTCAGCGGCCTTGGCGGCCAACAGTCTGCGCAGGCGGGCGTCCTTTATCAGCATTGTCATTTTGCAGGCAAGTTCCTCCGCGTTTCCGGACTCAAACAGCAATCCTCGTTCACCATCGGCGATGAGTTCCGGAGTCCCTCCCACGCGAGAACCGATGATGCAGCAACCGCAAGCCATGGCCTCCAGAATGGAATTTGAGAACGCTTCCGAAGAGGAGCAGGAAACGAAGATATCGATGGCGCGAAGAAAAGGTGCAACGGCGGGAACTGCCGGCATAAAGATGCAGTCATTCTGAATACCCAGCCGGCGGCTGTTCGCTTGCAGTTTGGGCAACTCGGGGCCGCTTCCGACCAGCAGGAGTTTGCACTTCGGCGCTAAATGAGCGACCTTCGCGAATGCCTCCTGAAGGAGCTGTAGCCCTTTTTCCGCTCGCAACACGCAAACCGCCCCAATAACGAAACACGCATCGGAAACGGGCTCCGGCTTGGGATGGTCAGCCGGATAGAACTCGCTCGTGTTGACGCCGTTGTAGCACAGTTCGATGCGCCTGGCGGGTACCGAATAATCCTGAATCAAGTGTTTCCGCATCGCCTCGCAATTAACGACAATCGCGTCGACGAGCCGATCGGTGAAGCGAAATTGCTTTTGGGAGCGGGTGTCGAGGAGACGACGGTCGCCCAGCACGCTCGACAACACCACCGGAACGCGCAGCAAACGGGCCAGGGGAACGGCGAAAACGGCGCTTGCGTCCCATGCGTGGACCAGCCGAATTTTCTTCCGCCTAAGAAAACGAGCGAACTGTGAGCCGGCTCGAATGATCTTGTGGGATTTGAAACTAGGGATGTCGAGGTGAATGATCGGGACGCCGGCAGCTTTCAGTTCGCTTGCCCGCACGCCCTCCGGCTGATAAGCCGCAACATAACAGGCGAAGCGGTTCCTGTCGATCCCGAGTGCCAGTTTCGCAACGTCGCGTTCGATGCCACCGGAACCCAATTCGCGAACGACCAGCAAGATTGGGATTGGCGACGTGCTGCTTTGGGGAGAGGGCACCATCATTCGACGGCTCGGCTTTGGGAAGACATTGAGCTCTTAATTGCCCTCGCCGGAGTTCCCACGGCCACTACTCCGGGCGGAATTTCCTTCACGACAACGCTGCCTGCCCCGATCGTGGATTGATCCCCGATATTGGCCATAATTACGGCCGAAGCTCCAATCCAACAATCGGCGCCGATCCGGATGGCTTCGCCGGATTCATCAGCGGAATGAGAAAGCCTTCCCTGCGCATCGCGGCGATGCTGATGACGACCTGGAATCTCCACGTGGGAGGCAATTTGCGTTCGGGCGCCAATCTCCACGTCGGCAATAACGCAATAACTTCCGATTGTGACATGCGGCGCCAGGATCACCCGGCGTCTTGAAAAGAAGCTTCCAAACCAGATGTCCACATCAATTGAAGAATCGCTCAGCGTCAGCTTATAGAAGGCGGCACGCAGGAAATTCCCGGGCACCCCCGGGAGCAAGGCCGCATAATGCGCGAAACAATCAAAAAGAAAACGAACTCGCCCGAAGCCGCATAGCAGTGCAGCCGGACTCATCAAAGCGAGGCAAACCGCCTGCACGCACCGCTTCGCAACCTGCCGTAAATTCATGCGGAGTTGCTGATCAAGAATAACGGAAAACTAGCCTCGGAATTCCAATTCACAATCGCAAGTGTAGCGAACAGTGAGCGAGCAGACAAGGTCAGAAAAATCATAGCGAGCTTGTTAATCTGCTAATTGGGCGATAAATGCAGATTCTTTGAAACGGGGGCTGAAGAATATTGGCTGTGGACGTAAGTGTTGTATTGGTCACCTATAACCGCGAGAAGTTCCTGCCCCGAACGCTGGATTGCATTCTGGGCCAAACCTACGCAGATTTCGAATTGCTGATTTGCGACGATTGTTCGACCGACAACACGGAAGCTGTGTGCCGGGAGTATGCGCGGCGCGACACCAGAATTCGATATCACAGGAACCAGGTCAATCTCGGTATGCCTGGGAACCTGAATGCAGGGATAAGCCGGGCGCAATGCGAATTCATTGCTAATCTTCACGACGGCGATATTTACTATCCGACTTTGCTTGAAAAGTGGCGGGCTACTCTGATGGAAAACCCGACCGCTGGATTTGTCTTCAATATCTATCGCCACCTGTCGCCGGACGGCATATCAGGAGCGCTAACGGACCGGTTTCCCTGCCTGATTCCCGGCCATGAATTCCTTGAAGAGATATGCTTCAAGGACACCGAACTCGAATGTCCCGTTTGGGGGACAATCATGGCGCGCCGGAGGGTTTATGAGGCCATTGGTTTATTCGATCGACGCTACACTTTCTGGTCCGATTTCGATATGTGGTTCCGGATAGCGGAACAGTATGACGTGGCGTTTGTTCCGGAAGTATTGATCGATCTTCCGAGCCGGACCATAATGCCTCACCTTTTCGGAAAAGGTGCTCTAGCGCCCCACGCGACTATTTTTCGGATGTTTTGGGCCGCACGTTGCAGGCATTATCGGGACAGACCGGTACGGCTTGCCGGCGAACTGGCGAAACAAGTTTTCTACTTCACTCATTCGCGAACACGGCGAGCAGCTAAGCGGCTGCCGAAAGAGCGATGGAATCCATTTCCGATCCATCACCGATCTGCTGAATCAGTTCCAACGCGCCCGAGTGCTGCTTCTGAAAAATAGAAGCGTCGTGCACGGGAGGATTATCGCTGGTGGTCCGGCCTACTATCCATACGCCGCCGGGAAGCAGGCTGCCGACCACGCTGCGCGCGGCTTGGGCGAGTTCGCGTTCAGTGAAATATGCGCGGTTCAAAATGTTCATCGTACGGATAACGTGGCAGGGAGCATCTGCGCGATCGAACACGGAATGGCGGCGAATGGCGAAACGCGGATCGCTGCGCGCCAATGCGAGGGCGCGAGGATGGACGACCGGCAACTTGCGGAAGCGGTACTCTCCGTACTCTTTCCGTTGAGGCATATTTTCGTCCCCATTCAGCCAGGAATCCGCGAGCGGCCAGATGCGCCGGACTTTCCGCCAGCGGAACTGGGCCCAGTGGTACCCAAGGCGGTTTATGAGCAGCGGCCACGGCTCGGGAGGCGCCAAGCGGATTACGAAAGGAGGGCGAACGTACTGCAACGGCCGGCCATCCTCCTCGACGATAAAGACCTCTTTCGAGGCAATATTCTCGACCTCGACGAGGAAGAGCACCAAATCCGAGGCCACGAACCGCATGTCTGGGAAAAGGGAAAACAGGCTCTCCGCCCACTGACACGAGGTTAAACAGGCGGACGCCGCCCAGTCCTCAATCAGTAACTGCTCACGAGAATGGAAGCGTCGGGATAAGATGCTGTTTACGATTGCATCCAGATCGCAGAAGCGCCGCTCGAAGGTAGTCCGGCACACGCCGTTGGAGAGCCGCACGTGCCGCATTAAATGTTCGAAGGATGCCGGGTCCGCGAATTCTTGCAACGAGTTTCGAAGAAGGCGAAAAGAAACGCGGCTTCTGGACAGGCGATAGTAGATGTACTGCCATCGACGGTCTGGCGGACCGGTAAAGAAATGCTCCGGTTTCCACACTCCGAGTTTGAGCATTCTACGCCCTCCGTGTTCCCGTCACCGTTCCGGGCCAAAAACTCGGGGTTCGTTCTGGCGCCGATCGGAGCGGCGCTATGTAGGTACTTCAGCGTTGTTACCGCAGGTACACCGCGCGTACAACTCAGAGCAACACTACAGAACGCACCATACAGGCCTAATTGACCCGCTCCTGGAGCTAAGTTAATGCGGTTCTTAAGAGAAATTCAAGGCACGTGTCGATCTAGGGGTACGGGTGTACTGCTCTGTTTAGGCGGCGACGTACGGCAGCTTTAAAAATAGTTCTGGTACTTGCTTGAATATCTAATTGAGATGTCTGCGGAACCAGCAGCTATCTTGGACTCAACTGGGCAGTGCTCCGGTCTTGTGCCTTTCGGCCATTAGTGAGAAGCCAAGGAGAACTAAAAGCCGAGCAAGCATTAGTCAGGATTGACTGATTTTTTTCGGTGCGAGCTATCAAGACGAAGCCATCGGAGTTGCCAAGTTCCTCGTCCACGTCTAATTGGCCGTAAAATCTCCGCAGGTCTGTCCAGTGGACACGGGGATCATCGTTCTCTACCCATCCCCAATCCGGTTGGGGCCTCAGGGCGATAAGTCGCTCGGATAATAAGGCGTCTCCGCCGGCACGCCAAGCCTGTAGAATCCGGCAGGACGAATCCACTTTCCAGGATTTGAATTCTTGCGCATGTACCCCGATCACCTGGTAGAGCGGTAACGCACCCGCCTGATTTCGGGGATCGAAGGGTGATTTCTCAAAATACCCATTGAGCGGATCGTTGACAGATAAAAGAATCGCTACTCCTCCCGGCTGCAAGTGACGGTGTAAGACCGCAAACCGGCCAGAAGAGCGTTCAACCTCCGAGGGCAATTTCCCGGCGTATGCGTAAAGGTTCACCACCGCCATTGCAAAGGAGAATAGAGCAAGGAGCCATACCACGGGACGCGGTGTGGACCGCTCCCGGCAGAGTACGCAGACGGCGATCACCAAGCCCGCATACATCGGCAGATACCTTTCTGAACTGCTCGTTTCGAAAATAAATAATGCGAAGACCAGAGTCGGAACGATTGCACATACCGCAACCGCTAGCGCCCATCGCGAACCCCGACGGTGGACCAAGGCCACCAGTACAGCCGAGAACATCAGAAACACGAGGGCAATTTTGCACAAACCGCCGACAATTTCCCCCCAGCTTACGGGCGCGTATGGATCGTGAAAGACAAACCGCTTAATCGTCAGGCCCTCGTCACCGAGATAGAAGAAGCTCCTGGTTAGTCCGGTCGGGAACCGAAGAAGGCGCTGGTTGGGCTTTATGCCATGGCCGCTGCTCAAAATCCAATCGCGTAGCTGGGAAAGTGACACGATGTGAGCGAGAGCTGCGCCCAATGCAAAAAAGGCAAACCCAAAAACGATCGTTGCCGCAGTCACCGAGGCAAACTGGCGCAGCCGTTCCCATTCGAATTTAGATTGAGCGCCGGTTTCAGCTGGTAGCATTAACGCGGCTGCGAGGACGGCGGGAACCCCGAAAACGTAGGGGAACCAGAATGCGCATGCCAAAGCCAAGGCAAGTCCGGCAAATACTGCGTTGACTACCCGGCCCCGCTTTTGATGAACAGTCTTCAAAACAAACCATAGTCCGGCCATCTGCAAGGCTAGGCCCGGAACGTACGGAGTACCAGAATGAATGTAGTTCAATACCGCGCTACACAGAAAAACGCTGAATGTAACCGCCAGCGCTCTCCACCCTTTTACCCCGAGCTGACCTGCAATTGCCAGGATCAAGAGAACCAACGCAAAGCCGCTGATGAAGTTAATGGCCCAAAAGCAGGCTGAGATCTCAATGAGTGGATTATTGTGAAACCAAACCGATGTAAGCGGAACCGTCAATTGCCAGGTGGCGTAGCCGAGAGGCCGCCAAAACAGGTGGCCGAATTCCCAGAGTACCGACGCAGGTTCTGAACCTCGGGCTTGCCCGTAATTTAGTACGTCTGTAACGTAGTCGCGGGTATCGCCCGGACTGTCCTGCACAGTGAAGGCGTACAGGATCAGAAATGCAACCGTGACCAGGCCGACCGCATAAAGTTTCCTCTCGCCCTTCCATGCTTCGACTTTGAGCACTCTACGAACCTTTCCCTGTTCCTCATCGTCATTGCCGGGCTAAGTGTTAGAAGCACGTTCTAATGACCAAAAGTTGCGCAGGTAATCGCGGAGCTACCAGCGCATAAAGGTAAGTTAGTGCGCTTCGGGTTGAGAGTACAAGGCGGGCGTGGATCTATCGGTACTTCATACCATACTGCTTCCCTGCCCTGGCACCGGAAGATTTTTAGACAGTTCTAGTACCTGCTTAAGTACTTAAGCGCTCTAACTGGCGTAGGTTCAGGCAGGAATTAAAACCTTGCAACTGAAACGCGCCTGCGGTTCAGCAGACAGGTTATGGAAAGGCGAGAAGCCTACGGTTCAAACCTGGCCAAGTCGGGATAAGCGTTGTGATTCCCCAGAGCCCGAATAGGACAGCTCGCGCTGAACCTTGTCATCCGGCAGGTAACGGTTTAATGACGTAGCAATTCCGGTAATGACGGGCAAGGAAAAATTAAATCCGTGAGAAAGAAACACAATACAAACCGAATAGCCGACCATCATGATGGATAGAATGTTTGCAATTGTAGAGATGACCGGGAGATGAGACTTAGTCACCCTCCGGAGCGATATGTAGGTGATACCAACAGCGGCAAAATAAAAAAACAAAGCAGGAATACCGCACTCGCTCGAGATTTGCGTATAGGCGTTGTGGGTCTCGTGCCACATGCCCCTCTCTCCCTTCTGGGTGGCCATGCCTGCTTGATAGTCCATGAACTCGCCAGGCCCAATGCCCAGCAAGGGATGGTGCAGGGTGATATGAACGCTCGCCCAGAAAAGCGCTGTTCTTGCTTCGCGGGATGCGATGGCGTCACCTACGTCATCGCTCGAACCGAAGAGAGATTTAAGCCGCTGAGCGGATTCCCGCGGTATCAGTGTGAATGCGAAGAGGCCTAGCGCAGGAAGGCCCACGAGGATCGCGAGCCGGACTTTTGAGGAGCCTCTTTTCAGGATATACAGGCCGCCGCCGATGAGACCTACGAGCCCGCCTCGCGAGCCAGTGCTAAACACTTGGTACAGACCGGCGGCCAAAAAGACCACACCCAGCAGTTTGAAAAACACATTCCGCTTCGGTCCGAAGAAGAAATAAGCCATCGCCGGAAGAACCAAGATCATGTGGGCGGCGTAGTCGTTGGAATCCTGAATATCGCTGCCCGCTGACCCAAAAGCCATTCGGCCCGTCTTGAAGTCGCTGCTGAGGAGGCCCATAAGGGCCGTCGTAGTGCCTGCGAAGCCAATTGTGTTGATAACCTTGCAGATGTCTTCCGTGGTGTAAGTAACTGCCGGAATCAGGAGCACCAGAGGAAGGGTGGTCTTCAGATAGGGAATCAACATGTTGAGCGATCCGCTTCGCCACGTGCTGAAAACAGTGGCCAGCGTCATACAGGCGCCGAATGCGCACCACATCCAGGTGGCCCTTTCCCGGGTTGCATCGAAAAAGCCCCCGGCGAGAAAGGCCGCGAAATAGCTTATCGCACCGAACACCACCAGGATGTGGGTGTCGAAGTGCAACTTGGAGCTGAGGAGTTCGTGCAGGAAGCTAAACCTGAAAAACAGGAAGACGAGGGTACACTTAAAGGCAAACTGGCGAGTGGGATTCTGGACGCGGTCCTGAAAAACTCCGTCTAGTAGTGTATTCGAGGCCTCGCCAACTGAAGGGACTGGCTGGGGGGCACGGAAAGGATTCGCCCAGTTCCTCGCGCGAACAGGGGGCAAGGAAGCAGGAAAATTGCTGGTCGCAGTGGCCAATGTGCGGCTAGGTTTGAATTTAGACACTGAGGGCGCTGCTTCGTTCAGTATAGCGGGACGGCCGAAAGCATCCGCTCCTCTAAACTAGTGTCTGAATGGCCTCGCCTTCTCTCCGACACCCCGTAGTGACCTTCTGAATTCTAAATCGGAGTGCAATTCAGCTCGATGCCAGCACACTTCTTTGGAGGTTCACAAAATTTCTGCCAAGCCTGACGCAAAGGGCGGTTTCTGGAACCGCGTGGTCCACCCTGTCCACGGCGGGAAAACAAGCGCTTTCCATCGCTTCGGTGGCAACGGTTGCCCGCCTGCTAGGGCCCGATGCCTATGGCGTAATGGGCATGGCAAACCTGCTGATCGCGTTTATCCTGAATTTCCGCGACCTTGGGACCGGAACTGCAATCGTCCAGCGCCTATCCATTTCGGACAGGCTTTTGTCCAGTCTCCTTTGGGTCAATTTTCTGCTGGGTGTGATCATGTCAGGCGTAATTGCCGCGGCAAGTCCCCTGGCGGCAAAATTTTTTAGCACGCCTGAACTGGTGCCTATTCTCTGCACCCTCTCTATTTCTTTTTGGTTAACCTGCTGCGGCGTGGTTCACACGTCGTTGCTCCTGCGCGGGATGCATTTCAAGGCCTTGGCTGTCATTGACGTGACATCAGCGCTGGCCAGTTATCTAGTTGCGTTAACGTGCGCTTATTCGGGCCTGGGAGTGTGGAGCTTGGTCTTCGCAAATCTTGCAAGTTCTTTCAGTTCCACTCTGGGCTACTGGCTGGCTTCATCCTGGCGTCCGAAATGGGCATTTGACCGGGCCGAGATTAAATCAATCATGAATTTTAGTCTGAACCTTTCTGGTTTCGGGGTAGTCAATTATTTTGCACGGAATGCGGATAACATTGTTGTCGGAAGAGTATTAGGAAAACTGCTGCTTGGCGATTATCAGATGGCTTATAACCTTATGCTGACGCCTCTTCAAAACATCAGCTCGGTTATTGGGCAGGTAACTTTGCCAGCTTTCGCCAAAATACAGGAGGATAATGAGCGTTTCCGGTTCGCCTACGTGAGAACCTGCATGCTCATTGCGCTGGTCACGTTTCCGGTTATGGCCGGACTCGGCGTAGTGGCGCATCCCATGATTGACGCGGTGCTCGGCAGCAAATGGACCGGAGCTATTCGGATTTTCGAAATTCTGGCGCCGGTGGGTTTGATTCAATCCGTACAAACGACAGTGGGGCAGATCTATGTGGCTAAGGGTCGAACCGATTGGATGTTCCGCTTCGGGGCCCTTACTTGCGTGGTTCTGGTTACCACTTTTGTCGTCGGCGTGCGGTTCGGAACGGTTGGAGTGGCAACGGCCTATTGCATTGTCTATATCGGGATTTTGATGGTTCCCGGCTTCATTATCCCGTTCCGGTTGATTGGGTTGAAGCTGAGCACCTTCGCTTCCGCCATGCTCCCGCAACTGTTGTTGACTGGTGGCATGGCGCTGGTCTGCTGGACTTGGCTCCGTGTTCTGCATAATTTCTCGGTAACGAATCCGTGGGTACAGTTGATATCGACTTCGCTGCTCGGCGCTGGCGTGTACATCGGTTCCTTCGTGCTGCTTTGGCCTGCTGTCATGAGCCACCTGGAAGAGATCCTGAGCACGTCAATGGGAACAAGGCTGGCTAGCTGCGTTATGAGCGCGCGGCGGCTTTCGCTTAGAGGATCTTTGCGATGACCTCACACGACATCATGACGTCTCTGCTCTCACTGTCGGACCAGGTAAGTTATTATGACCGGCGCTGGGGCAAGTTCGAATACGCGAACCTGTATTCGCTGGAGCGGTCAATATTCATCCTGGAGGCGATCCGCGCGAACGGGATGGATCGCCCGCGAATTTGCGACTTGGGGTGCGGCGCCGGATGGTTTACGAGCATATTGAGCGCCTTCGGTCCCACCCTGGGCGTTGAACTCTCATCGCAAGCAGTGGAGCAGGCGCGGGAGCGATATCCGAGTGCGAGCTTCGTTTGCGCAGACGCAACTAAATGGCAACCCAAACAAGGCGAGTTCGACATCGTAGTAAGTCAGGAGGTCCTGGAACACATTGTCGATAAGCCCGCCTATTTAACGATTGCCCGCCACTGTTTGAGTTCCGGCGGACTTTTGATCCTGACGACTCCGAACCTGAACGTTCTCAACGCGGTTCCCTCCTCCGAACGAAAAGCAGTGTGGGAAACGCAGCCGGTGGAGCTGCCGGTCAGCCGGAAACAACTCAACGGATTGCTTACAGATGCAGGATTCGAGGTCATGCAGACTTCGTCGGCGGTTTGGGGTGCGGGCAGGCGCGGCCTTCACCGGCTCATCAATTCGGCCAAACGCCAACAGCTTTTTGCCCTAGTGTGTCTGGAGCGATACTGGCAAAGTATACTGCTAAAGAAAGATTTTGGAATGTACTTGCTGACTGTGGCTAAGGTAAGGTGAGCCCTTCGGCTGCTTCACTTTCCCGCGAGTACACGGACGGAAGCGCGTGCGCTACGCCTTCGTGCGCAATGCCGAGGTACTGCTTTGTTCTTTCCTGGCCGTTCGAGTTGACGGGAGGAGTGAACCAGGTCGTCCGCAATTTGATGCTCGAGTTTCAGAAAGATAAGCTGCACTTAGGTGAGCCGGTCGCGCTTGAATTGGGATGGCCGCCGAAGGCTAGCGACACACTCGATTCCGGGGTGCCGCGCACCTATCTCCAGTTGCGAAACCCATGTGTTCCAAACCGGCGCTTCTCCAGCATGCTCGCCTTTTTGCTTTACCTGCCAGGGAATCTGCTTCGCCTTCGGCGCATCTGCCTTGACCAGAAAATCAGCGCGCTCAATGTGCATTTTCCTGACCTGGAGGCGCTAAATCTCGTACTGCTAAGGCTGTTTGGCCTGTTCGATGGGCAGGTCGTAGTATCGCTGCATGGATCGGAGATCCGCTCCGCGCTTCAGCAGACCGGGCTGCGAAAGCGAATCTGGCGATTCATGTTGCGGCATGCATCAACCGTGGTGACATGTTCCGACGGATTGAAGCAGGAATTGCTGCAGCTTGAACCTCGGGCAAAAGCTGTGACAATCTATAACGGCATCGATGTGGACCGGTTCTCGGCAAATTCGGACCAGCACTTCCATTTTCCGTCCGAATTGGAAGGCAAACGCCTTGTCGTCAACATAGGCCAATTTGAGTTCAGAAAAGGACACGATATTCTTCTGAACGCATTCAAGAGAGTGCGTCAGACGCATAAGGACGTCGCATTGGTATTGGTGGGCTTTCCGGGGCCCACCGCGGCAGCGGTTCGAAACATGATACGGGATCTGGATCTTTCGGACTCAGTGTTTTATCTCGGTGTGCTTCCCCATGAAAAGATCTACGCTCTGTTGAAGCACGCAAGCCTGTTCGCGCTGGCAACGCGCTGGAGGAAGGGATACATGGGCGAAGGGTTCGCGATCGCGATCCTCGAAGCTGCCGCCGCGAAGGTTCCGGTTGTAGCGACAGCCTCATGCGGTGTCGATGAGATTATTCGGGACGGGAAGACGGGCCGGATCGTCCCGCTGGAGGATGATGCCGCGCTCGCGGCCGCCATCTCGGAAATGCTCGATGATCCGGATTTGGCCTGGAAGATGGCCGAGAATCTGCATAACCTGGTGCGCGAGCGGTTCACATGGCATCAGGCGGCCGAAGAATATGCCGCTCTTGCCTCGTAACTCGCAGGTTCACGGTCCCAGGTAGACGATTTCTATTCCATTGATGATCGCGGAGGCCTGATGCGCAACGAAGTCAATGCGAATAGATTTGTTGGCTACCGTCGTTTCGAATCGCTTGTCAATGGCAGTGCGAGGCGGATACCCGATTTGCAGATCGAACTTACGCAAAACCTTTTTGCCGTTTATCAAAACGTCAAATACATAATGGCCGGGGTCATTCCAACTGTAATCGGCGAATTTTAAAGTTACTGCGTACCGGCCATTCGGAACGGCAAAGGTGTAGTTGAATGCCTGGTCTGCATAGCAGTAACGAGACGACTGGTACAAGCGAAGCATATCGGGCGAGGCTCCGGCAATCGGCTTTGGAGCGTTGTTCGCGTTCGACGGGCCGCTATAGCCGTGATCGCTCGCCCAAACGTTCCCATGCGCGTCTGTGAACCCTCCCGTGTCTCCACAATTGATTCGAATGGCGTCAGGGGAAGGCTTCAGCAGCACCTCCGCAGTGGCCGATTTGCTCGGATCGTCGCGGCTCTCAGCTTTGACAGTAAGCTCCGTCTGCTTCGATAAAGAGTCAGGCGCCGTGTACAAGCCCTCCGGCGTTATCTGACCAAGCGCGGGACTAAGCGACCAGACCACGTTGTTGTAAGCGGTGCCGTTGATGTATGCCGTAAACTTTTGACTCAAGCTTCTGGCCAGGGTAGCGGAGGCTGGCGACAACGATAGCGGGCCGAAGCCGAAGGTCAGCTCGGCCGTTGCAACCATCTTCGGATCGGTGGTGCTTTTAGCCTGCACAATGACAGCCTGATCGCCTTTCGGAGGAGATGCGGGAGCCTGATACATACCCTTCGCGTTAATCGACCCGGGGCCCTTCACGATTGACCAGGCAACGGCCTTGTTCATATACCAGGCAACCGCGTTGAACTGGAGCTGCTGATCCACGGTCATAAGACCGGGGTTCGGAGGGTCTATTGAAAGATGCGGTTCGGAAGTATCTCGCTCTATCGAATAGCCACTTAAGATCGGCACCGATTTGTGTTTTGGCATTGTTTCCCGCCGGAGCGCAAAGTATAGATCTCCGTTTGTAACCTGAGCGGGAATCTGCGTGCTAAAGGGAGTCCGGCAGGCGTAGTTTATGGCGCGCCCCCAGTTGTAGTTATCGGCCACAATCTGGCCCTGCGCCTCCAGCTTGATTGGCCCCTCGTTCTCGGGAGAGAACGTCTGGTGCAGCGGGCAGCCTGCTTCGGCAAACAGCAGCGTGATTTTATAGTTCCCGTTGGGAACCGTAAACGTGTAGACCATATCGCCGAGGCTGTAGCGACTGGTGTAATACAGCCCGATGTCTTTGCCGTCATTTGCCCATCCGCCATACCAATAATCGTTTACTACGCCCCAGCCGACTTCACCGGCCTGATCTCGCCACCAAATGTGACCTTCTGAATCAGGACCGTAGTCCGGAGCGAACTGTTTTGGAGCGTTGGGAGCGGCGGTGGCGTTTCCGACATCGATCCTAATAGGCCCCTTCGGCAGGACAGTGAGTCCGATCGTGGCTTTTGCGTCGAGGTCGGCAACACTCTCGGCGGTTACCAGAGCATAGGAGGGCTTCGAAACGTCGGGGGCTGTGTACACGCCGTCCGCGGACAGCCGGCCGAGAGCCGGGGTGATACTCCAAACCAGGCGCTTATTCGCGGCGCCATTCACCCAGGCATTCAGGCGCTTCGATACGCCGGCTTGTATCCATACAGCCGGATCGGGCACTCCTACAGTGACCGCCTGTATGCCGATACCGACGCGCTTCACCTCGCTGGGGTTCTTTGCGTTCGTCGCGACAGCTATGGCGTAGGAATCCGGCTTGGCGAATTCGCTATTTGCGTTGATGGCTCCCGAAGCCTCTGAAACCATCAGTGAGGATTCGTCGACAACCTCAAAATCACTGGAGCGGGGCCCGCGGCCGCCGATTTCGTTCATTGCAGCCAGTACACTGAGGTCTTCTGTAACATCCGTTGATACGTCGACTTCCCAATTCGATCCGCCGTCAGCGAGAATGAGGCCGTATTGCTTAAGCTGAGTCAACAGAACCTGTGCAAAGGGGCTGAAGCCGGAGATGTTATAGCTCTTCTTGAGCCGGAAGCGGGTGCCATACGGGATCTTTCCCCAGGCACCGGCATGATTTCTGGCGGGCCAGACCGAACTGGGGCTGATGATCGAATTGCTGAGCGTCACCCGAAGCGCGTGCTGGATGGAGCCGGAGCGGATTTCGTGCAAGCGCAGCGTCAGCGGAGCGAGAAGAAGTCCCGCAGCATCGACGGAGCCCGCAGGTAGAGCTGGGTCCATGCCGGCGTATTCGACGCCGCTCTGCCCCGTGCACGTCGGGCAGGAGGGGTTTGTACCCGGACTGTAGTTGTTATAGAGCTCGAATACCCGGCAGGTCTCGCGGTCGACTGTGAGCATATGCCGGTCATCGCCGGATGTGGGGCTGTTGAAGACGCCGTTCTCGCGTTTAAGCTGGGGCCAAGGGACGATTTCATACACGCCATCATTCTGAGGCGTATAGAGAAAGTGCATCTTCTCTTTTGGCGTGGAACTGTCGGCTATGTTTGTACCCCAAGCAGGGTAATACGCCACGGGAGAAGGCGGTATACGCGCGATGAACGCTTGCGAATTGGAGGATACCGGGAGATTGTCAATTCGCGTATTGAAGATATGGTTGTTCGGGAGTATCTGGCATCCCGCTATAACATTCTTTGCGGCAATGCTCGCCGGTGCGTGGTATGTACCGTCTGGGTCGATAGATCCGGCACTCCCGGGAGCCAGCGACCAGTGAGCCTCTGAACTGCTGTTGAGGCGAACGGCGCCGCCGGCCGGTACGGCCATCGCATGCGAAGTCTTACCGGAGACCCCGCCCAGAGCAGGCAAAGCAGCAAACACTGCAAACAGAAGAATTTTCATGAGGGTTCGCTGCACGCGACTGCCCTGCGAACTGCTCGAGAAACGAAATAAGTGCCGCGATGCATAAACCAGTTAAATTGTAGCCCGGCAAGCTGCGCGGATGCCACGAAGAGGGGTACGCCCCGAGCATGGTACTTTGGCATCCTGAAGCTATGACCATCTTTGTTACCGGAGCTACATCAGGATTTGGAGAAGCGACTGCGAAGAGGTTCGCGCAGGACGGCGCCAAGGTGATCGGGACGGGTCGCCGCAGGGATCGTCTGGAGCACTTGCACAAGGAATTGGGCGAAAACTTTCTGCCTCTGGTGTTCGATGTGGGCCGGCGCGCTCAGGTGGAGAAGGCGGTTGCATCTTTGCCCGCTGCGTTCGCGTCAGTCGACATCCTGGTTAATAACGCCGGAGGCGCGATCGGGCTCGATCCGGCGCAGAGCGCTGATCTGGACGATTGGGATGCCATGATCGACAGCAATATTAAAGGCCTGGTCTACTGCACGCGCTTGCTGCTGCCCGGTATGGTTGAGCGAAATCGCGGGCACGTCATCAACATCGGTTCTACGGCCGGTGAATGGCCGTACCCGGGTGGAAATGTTTACGGCGCGGCCAAGGCATTCGTCCACCAGTTCAGCAATAACTTGCGAGCGGATCTCTTAGGGACGGCTATTCGTGTCACGGACATTGAGCCAGGGCTGGCGGGCGGAACCGAGTTTTCCGAAGTGCGATTTAAGGGCGACAAGAAGAAAGCCGCCGCTGTGTACGAAGGCACGCAGCCGCTGACCGCGGAAGATATCGCGGATGCGATTCACTGGGTCGCGACCCGCCCCGCGCACGTCAACGTCAACAGGATGCAGATCATGCCGGTGAGCCAGGCCTACGGACCGCTGCCCGTCAAGCGCAAGCAGTAAGCTGCCTCTCAACGAAACAGTTGAGGAAGGAAATTATCTGCATCTCGCCGCCAGGTCAGCCACTCGTGCGCGGTGCCCTGAGACTCGAAAAACTCCAGCTTCACACCCGATTGCTTCAGCGCGTCGGCTGCATGCTTTATCGAATCATGAAACTGGCTCTCTTCGGTTCCTGCTCCCATCCAGAATAGTTTCACTTTTTTGTTGAATGCTGCGGGATCAGCAAACGCTTCGCCGTACGCCGTTGACGGATTGAACGGCTGTTTGGCGGCTGCGCTCAGCGCTTCATTTCCGGAACGCAAATTGGGGAAGATCGGGCCGCTAAACGAACCGATATAGGAGAACTTGTCCAGGTGATGCAAAGCTATAAAGAGGGTTTGCATTCCTCCCATGGAAAGCCCCGCCATGGCCCGGTGATCTCTATCTGGAATGGTCCTGTAGCTAGCCTCGACCATCGGGATCAGATCGTTTAATACCACGCCTTCGAACGCGTTGAATGCCTCGCTAACGGTCTGCTCTGAAACACCGCCGCCGAAGCTGAAGGGAGCCGCTCCGGGCCTCGTCGCATAGCCGCGATCCATCACCACGACCATCGGTTTCGCCTTGCCTTGGGCGATGAGATTATCCAGGATGAAATTGATCCGCCCCTGCTCAGTCCATCCAGTTTCGTCTTCTCCTGCGCCGTGCTGCAGAATCAGAACAGGATACCGCTGCTGGGCATTCTTGTCGTAGTCGGGCGGAGTGTAGACATAACAGCGCCGCCACGCTCCGGTCGTTTTCGATTTGTACCAGTTCATCCGTACCGCGCCATGTGGCACATCGTTCGCGTCGCAATACGTTACGCCCTCTTCCGGAATTTCTATGCCGCTGGTTTCCTTGCTGTAGCCGAAATAGGTCTTGCTACCGGGATCGTTGACCGAAACACCGTCGAGTACGAACCAGTAGTAGTGAAAGCCGGGTACTGGGTGTGGAATCGTAACGCTCCATGTGCCATTGGCCCCGCGTTTCATGGGGAACGGACCTTTGCCTAGACCATCGCCGCCCGCCACCTGCACGTCCTTTGCGTCGGGAGCCTTCAGATTGAAAGTGACGCTATGGTCCGCATTCAGGCGCGGACTCGATACGCCTGGAATATTAGACGTTGGGGTTTGATTGGCTTGTGCGCAGAGGGACGCTCCCAACGACAAAAAACCAACGGCTATGCCGGCATGTTTCCTCATCCTCATCCTCGTCCTCATATTCATAGTCATTTCCTTCGCCCATGTGATGATTACCACAGGCGCGAAGAACGAGCATCCTATGGAATGCGTGAATTTTGGAAATACCGGGCTCAAGGTGTCACGCCTGTGTCTCGGTTGCATGACGTACGGGTCAAGCAAGTGGCGGGATTGGGTTTTGGATGAAGCCGAGAGCCGGCCCTTTATCAAACGCGCGCTCGAATCGGGCATAAACTTCTTTGACACTGCGAACATGTATTCGGACGGAGCCAGCGAGGAAGTGGTCGGACGCGCCTTGCACGACTTTGCAGGCCGCGACGAAGTGGTTATCGCCACCAAACTCTTCAATCGGATGCGTCCTGACCCCAATGGCCGCGGTCTTTCACGTAAAGCTATTCTGACCGAAATCGATCATAGTTTGCGGCGTTTAGGCACCGATTACGTCGATCTTTATCAGATTCACCGCTGGGATTACGACACGCCTATCGAAGAAACCATGGAAGCGCTGAATGATGTTGTAAAGGCTGGAAAGGTCCGCTACATCGGAGCGTCTTCCATGTTTGCCTGGCAATTCGCAACATCGCTGTACGTGTCTGAACTGAATGGCTGGACGCGCTTTGTCTCCATGCAGAATCATTACAACCTGATCTATCGCGAAGAGGAGCGCGAGATGATTCCGCTCTGCCGCGATCAAGGCATCGGAATCATCCCGTGGTCGCCGCTCGCGCGCGGTTTTGTTGCGGGTAATCGCAGCAAGAACGCAGGTGAGACTGCGCGCTCCAAAAGCGACGAATACGCTCATCAGATGTACTATCAGGACGACGACTTCGCCGTGGTTGACCGCCTGACCGAAGTGGCCCAAGCTCATGGCTTATCCAATGTGAAGATCGCGCTTGCCTGGATTCTCTCGAAACCGGGCGTTACCGCGCCGATCGTTGGCGCCAGCAAGCCGCATCATCTGGATGACGCAATCGCCGCGTTATCGGTGAAGCTGTCCGAAGGCGATATCAAGCGGCTGGAAGAGCCCTACAGGCCGCATCGGATTCTTGGGCATTCGTGATAGGGCGCTGAGACGTTTCCCACAAAACGCGACTGTTCAATAACCCTGTCCTATCCACAACGGAATATATCCCTGGGGCAATTGTTGACCTCGCCGGCACCCTGTTACCGTTCTTATAAAGATTCCATCCGAATGCCCATCCGCGAATGGTTTGCTGTTTTGAGGGTCAAATTCGTTTCTCTGCCGTCCATCTCTCGATCCCGGCTCCTTTTGGTCCTCTTAGTCTCGTCTATTGCGCTTCCTATCTGCGCATGTGAAACGGCTGCAGATCCCAGCGCACTGCTCACGACGATTGCGGAGGCGCAGAATCAGGCTAAAATTTCCACCGACGTTTTGAAGCTAATGTTGCCGTGTCCGAACGCGCAGGCTTCAGCAGACGCATTCGTTCATATGCTCGATGCGGGATTTACCTCAGCCCAGATTGAGCTAATCAGTCACGCTTTCGTGCTCACTGCACCATCTTGGAAGGAACTGTTGACGATAGCGAGGACGGCGGCGGATTCAAGCAGCAAAGATCTGATTTTGCGGCCCACGTCGGGCGTAATGATTCCAGGATCAGCTTTCTTGGATCTTGATTCCGAGGGGCTTACCTCAACACAACTGGCATTCGTATCGAAACACATGCGAGTTGTTGCGACTGAATCCGATCTCGTTTCGCTTTTGCAGCATCCGTTGGATGGCAACCAACTCTCTTTACTAAGTGAATCTCTTGAACCTATGCGGTTAAAGACCGAAGCAGGTATTCTGGCATTCCGCGGCATTCGCAATCGAATTCAGTTCTCCGGCAGAGTTTTCATCGGCGATGAAGAGCTTTTTGCTTTTGCAGTGCGAGCGGGATTCACCGTGACGGACCTAAAGCCTTTCGTAGAAGCAAAGCCGCTGCATCCCGCCGAGGTGCTCGCTGCGTTTCAGAAACGCAATCTGACAGATGCCGTGGCCGCTGATTTCCTCATAGCTAACCGAGACAAACTGTACTTGGACTTGCGAGATCTAGAAATGCTGTCGCGCTCATCCCTACTCGGGACACAGATCAGCCGCCTCCTTAAGGAGACGGACCATACTGCCCTTCAACTCGACCCTGCAACCGTGGCGCGTTTGAAATTGAGAGGTGTCGACGATGTCGCAATCCTGACACTCACGCAGAAACGAGAGGGCGGCATGCCGAACGTGCCCGATATCGCGAGCGGTGACTACGGCGACCCCACGAGTCCGCGAAACCCTCTCTCACCTCGTCCGGCCGCATATGGGCCTGCCAATCAGCCGTCTGAAGCTGTATATCGGATTGGAGGTGACGTATCCGCGCCCATTTTGATCAATAAGGTTGAACCCGAGTACTCTCAAGAGGCACTCAAAGCCAAGTACTCGGGTACTGTTCTTCTCTCCATCGTGGTTGATGCGAACGGAACGCCTCGCGACATTCACGTGATCCGGCCGCTCGGCCTTGGGCTGGATGAGAAGGCAATCGAAGCCGTGATGAACTGGCGGTTCCGCCCGGGCATGAAGGGCGGTCACCCTGTGGCAACCCAAGCCCAGATCGAAATAAATTTCCGACTGAACGACACCTATACGTCCGGTAACACGCCAGCTCTTCACGATTCCGTATTCGTGGGCTCCAAAAGAGATAAGGACGAGAGCAAGGGAGAAGAAAATTTGCGCGTCCAGATTATACAGGTCCAGTGGAATGCATCCGAGTTCGGAGCGAATGGATTTGGACGAGCGAACCTAATAGAAAACGATCTGAAACGCGGGTTTGAGTTTTCCTTCTCCTGTCCTCGCCCATTCATGGCAAGCGACGGACCTAATTTTTACCCTGCCAAGTGGAAAAAGCCAGGCTCGCGGCTCGTCATTACCACGGGTGATTGGAACAGTCCCAATAAGCATCACAGTTGTGAGTTGAAAATTAGCCTGGAAGCCTTTGTGTACGAGCGGCGGAACGCCCAGTTAGTGGCGGTTCCGCTTCGCTGATGCTAATTTAGCGTTCAGATCAAACGTCGAACTGCACGGCATTCCTGCCCCCGCGCTTCAAACCACTGCGGTCTGCTGTTTCCAGGCATACAGGGGAAACCGCTCCGTTAGCACAGCCACCCCCCTGCGCGCCTCCGCCCGCGCCTGCTCTGACTTCACATCGTTGAGTACCACCGCGATCAAGCGGCCCACTTCTTTCATCTCGTTCTCAGTGAAACCGCGCGTCGTGACGGCCGGGCTGCCGAGCCGGATGCCGCTCGGATTCAGCGGCGGGTTCGTGTCGAACGGAATGGCATTCTTGTTGGCCGTGATGTATGCCTCATCCAGCGCCTTCTCGGCTTCTTTGCCCTTGACGCCTTTCGCGAACACATCCAGTAGGAACATGTGCGAGTCGGTGCCGCCGCTGACAATTCGATAACCTTCCTTTTGCAATGATTTTGCCAGCGCGCGTGCATTTGCCAGCACGCGCTTCTGGTAACCGCGGAATTCCTCGGACGCTGCTTCCAGGAAACACACTGCTTTTGCCGCGATGATATGCACCAGCGGGCCGCCCTGCGCGCCCGGAAAAACCGCCTTGTCAATGGCCGGCCCGAACTTCTCTTTCGCAAGGATCATGCCCGATCGCGGCCCGCGCAGCGTCTTATGCGTGGTCGAAGTGACAATGTCCGCATACTCGCAGGGGTTCGGATACACGCCCGCTGCTGCCAGGCCGGAATAATGAGCAATGTCTACCAGGAAAACCGCCCCGATGGAGTCCGCAATCTGGCGGAAGCGCGCGAAATCAATCACACGCGAATAAGCGCTGGCCCCCGCGATAATCAGCTTCGGCCTGTGCTCCTCGGCTAGCCGCTGCAATTCTTCATAGTCGATCAGTTCGTCATCGCGCCGCACTCCGTAGGCAACCACCTTGTACAGCTTGCCGGAAAAATTAAGCGGATGTCCGTGCGTAAGGTGGCCGCCATGCGCCAGGTTCATGCCAAGCATCGTGTTGCCAGGCTGTAAAACGGATGCGTAGGCGGCTTCGTTCGCCTGCGAGCCCGAGTGGGGCTGCACGTTCGCGTATTCGGCGTTAAACAGCTTCTTCGCTCGCTCTCTCGCGAGGCTTTCTACAACGTCGACGAATTCGCAGCCACCGTAATAGCGCTTGCCCGGATAGCCCTCGGCATATTTGTTCGTAAATACGCTTCCAGCCGCCTCCAACACCGCCTCGGACGTGAAGTTCTCACTCGCGATCAATTCGATCCGGGTGTTTTGCCGGTCCAGCTCATGCTGTATAGCGTCATAGATCTCGGGGTCAGTCTCTGCGAGAGTCCGGGCCATTCGCCGCTGTTCGTTCATAAGTGCTGTGTTCCTGTGCTCTGCTCTAATTGTCTATTACACCCCAAAATGCGTTGGAGCACCCTTTTCATCCCGACCTTGCGGGAGCATCCCGCCGAGGCTGAAGTCGTCAGCCATCAATTGCTATTGCGGGCCGGCTACATCCGCCAGCTCGCCGCCGGAATCTACAATTATCTGCTCCTCGCGCAGCGCTCTCTGCTGAAAATCCAGCAGATCGTCCGCGAAGAGATGAACGCGATCGGCGGCCAAGAAATGCTGATGCCTGCTCTGAATCCCGCCGAGGTTTGGCAGGAATCGGGACGCTGGGATGCCATGGGTGAGAACATGTTCCGGCTTAAAGACCGTTTCGGCCGGGACTTGTGTCTGGGCATGACGCATGAGGAGGTTGTCACATTCATCGCGCGCGGCGAGCTTCGCAGCTACAAACAGCTTCCGCAGATCTGGTATCAGATTCAGACCAAGTTTCGCGATGAGCCGCGCCCCAAATCGGGTTTGCTGCGAGTCCGCCAGTTCATCATGAAGGACTCCTATACCTTCGATCTGGACGCAGCCGGACTCGATGCTGCTTATCAAAAACATTACGATGCGTACCGGCGCATCTTCGACCGGTGCGGCCTCGAGTACATGATTGTCGAGGCTCATTCAGGAGCGATGGGCGGCAGCCAGTCACATGAATTCATGGTGCGCTCCGATGCCGGCGAAGATTTCATTGCCAGGTGCGCCGCCTGCGGATACGCTGCAAATTTGGAGAAGGCCGTTTCGCGGCCGACCGCACCTGTGCTGGCCGATGCGGATGCCGACTACTCGCCCGAGGAGTTTCACACCCCCAACCTGAAAACCATCGCTGACCTCGCCGGCTTCACGAAGCTGCCCGAAACCTCGCAGATGAAGAGCCTGGTGATGGTCGCTGATGGCGTTCCGGTACTGGTCATGCTGCGCGGCGATCACCAGCTCAGCGAGACCAAGCTGCAAGGCATCGTGCATGCTAATGATCTTCGCCCGGCGCAGCCTCAGGAGATCATCGATCAGTTCCGGGCGAGTGCCGGATCGCTTGGTCCGGTCGGCGTCAGGAACATGCGTATCTTCGCGGATCTCGCCTTGCAAGGCCGACGAAACATGATTAGCGGCGCGAACCGCGACGACTACCACCTGAAGAATGTCACCCCCGGCGAACACTTTCATCCGGAGTATTTCGATCTGCGTCAGGTTGCCGCCGGAGATGCATGCGCAAACTGCGGGGGCAAGCTAGAGATCGTTAAAGCCATTGAGATTGGACACATCTTCAAGCTCGGCTACAAGTATTCCGAGTCGATGGGCTTGCGTGTACTGGGCGAAGATGGCAAAGAGGTCACGCCCATTATGGGTTCGTACGGCATCGGCATCGAACGCATCCTCACCTGCGCGATCGAGCTCTACAACGACAAGGACGGCATGGTACTTCCCGCTGCAATCGCTCCCTTCAGTGTGGTGATCACGCCCGTCAATTACCGCGATTCATTACAACGGGAAGCAGCCGACTTACTTTACGCCGAATGCGTCAAAGCTGGCATCGATGCGCTGCTAGATGACCGCGATGAGCGCCCCGGCGTCAAGTTCAAGGATGCTGATCTGATCGGCATCCCATATCGAATCACCGCGGGCAAGAAGCTGCGTGAGGCGAAAGTCGAGTTTAGCGAAAGGCGCACGCGAGCCTCGGAAGATGTGCTCTTGCATGATGCGGTAGCGCATCTGCAACACAAACTTTCGGTATCCGAATAGTGGGACGAATCCCGCTATTGTTTTTCACAGTCGCGGCAAGTCTTTTGGCGAGTGCGCCGCAAGGCATCCCGCGAGAACTCGCGATGGAGCGCGCGCTTCAAGTATCGGATGTGCGCTATGACCTGTCGTTCGACCTCGACGCGCATCCAAGTACCGCAAAAGGTCGCGAAACTCTGCGCTTCAAGCTGAATCACGTTGCTCCGCTGCTTCTCGATTTTCGCGATGGCACCGCGGCCAATCTTATTTTGAATGGCGCACCGATGCCCGTTTATATGGACAACGGCCATATCGATCTTCCGGAAGCACATCTTCGCACGGGCGAGAACGTATTATCCATCGACTTCACCGCGAACGTCGCCTCCGCCGGAAAGGCCATTACCCGCTTTGATGACAAGGACGACGGCAGCACGTATGTTTACACGCTTTTCGTTCCCATGGACGCCAGCATGGCTTTCCCGTGCTTCGATCAGCCGGATATAAAGGGGCGATTCACGCTTGGCATTACCAGCCCCACCGGGTGGACCGTCATCTCGAATTCGAAGCTGAGCGTGGTGTCCTCGATGGGCGGCGTCTCTCATCGCGTGTTTGCCGAGACGCCTCCCATCAGCACTTACTTATTCGCGTTCGCGGCCGGACCATTCAAGTCGGTTCATCCCGTGCCCGGACTGGCCGACGTTTACGTCCGCAAGTCTCAGATCAAGCGCGCCGAACCGGAAGTTCCCCAGATCCAGGAAATCACCGCGCGGGGAATGAGGTTCCTGGCGAACTATTTCGCGCAATCCTTTCCGTTCCCGAAATACGATTTGGTTCTGATCCCAGGATTCCCCTACGGCGGAATGGAGCATGCCGGGGCGACCTTCCTGAATGAGGACGGCATGCTGTTTCGCACCGCGCCCACCGAAACCGACCGTTTCAATCGCAGCATCACCGTTCTGCATGAGCTCGCGCACCAATGGTTTGGCGACTTTACCACCATGCGCTGGTTCGACGACCTGTGGCTGAAAGAAGGCTTTGCCGAGTATATGGCTTTTCGTGCCATGGCGTCACTAGTCCCGGATCAACACGTCTGGAAGCGCTTCTACGAACAGATCAAGCCATCTGCCTATTCAATCGACGAAACTCTGGGCGCCACTCCGATCTATCAGGACATCCCGAATCTGCTCGATGCCAAATCGGCCTACAGTGCCATCGTTTACTCCAAGGCTCCCGGTTTGCTTCGCCAGCTTACCTATCTGATAGGCGATGATTCATTCCGCGGCGGGCTCCGCATCTACCTTCGCGAACATCCATACGGAAACGCGCAATGGAGCGATCTTATCAACGCCTTCGGGCGCTCGTCAGGCCAGGATCTCCACCGCTGGGCGGCTGCCTGGATTCAGCGCCGCGGCATGCCCGAAATCAACGTGCAGTGGTCGTGCGATGATCACGCGCATCTCGCCAGTCTTACTCTTCATCAGCAGAATGTTCTCAACGAAGGCGGAACATGGCCAATTGCGACAGACGTTTTGCTTGGGTACGCCGATGCCCCGTCTGCACAGGTGCGTGTTCAGTTTGCTTCGAACAGCATCAGCGTCAGCGAAGCTATCGGCCAAGCTTGTCCCTCATTCGTCTTCGCGAACAATGATGATTATGCCTACGGCTTGTTCCTGCTTGATGCTCGGAGCCGCGATTATGTGAAGGATCACGTTGCTGTGACATCGGATCTTTTCGAGCGCACTCTTCTGTGGGGCGCGCTTTGGGATTCGGTCCGCTTCGCTCAGCTTGCGCCGCGCAACTATCTCTCAGCCGCACTCACCGGCATGCCTGCCGAGAGCGATGAGGCTCTTTTGCGTTCGCTTGGCAGTCGTTCCACAACCGCACTTCACCGCTATGTGAATTCAGAAATCCGCGCAAATCTCACACCGCGCTTTGAGTCGCTCGCAATGGACCATTCGATTCATGCTTCGGAACAGGGCCTCAGAATCATGTGGTTCCGGATTTTGGACAACGTGGCGGCAACGTCATTGGGCATGAATCAGTTGAAAGATCTGTTGAACGAAAAAACGAACATTCCCGGTGTCCAGTTGCGTTCGCTCGATCGCTGGAGCATGGTAGCGGCGCTGCTCGCCCAACGCGCTCCGGCCGCAACCGAGCTTTACGAAGCGGAAAAGAAGCGCGATCCCACCGGTGAGGGCTTGAAATATAGCTACGTAGTCGCGGCGGCCAGCCCCGACGCCAAAACCAAAGCATGGTATTTCAACGACTATCTCCATGACGCCTCCCGGCCCGAAGACTGGATCGAGCAGAGCCTTGGCCCATTTAATGAATGGAATCAGTCCAAGCTGACTCTGCCGTATCTCCGCCCTGCTCTTACAGCACTGCCGGAGATCAAACGCGAGCGCAAGATATTCTTCCTCGAACGTTGGCTGCAGGCGTTTATCGACGGTCAGCAGTCCGAAGCCGCTGATTCGGAGGTGCACGGCTGGCTGGCGACTGCTCAACTCGACAAAGATTTGCGTCTGAAGGTGCTGCAGGAACTCGATGAACTCGACCGTACCGTAAGAATACGGCTGCGCTTCCCGTAACCGGCCTACAAGATCTTCTTGCCCATGGCCGACATCACCAGCTCCACACCCAGCAATGCCGTCCGGTTCGCGTCGTCCAGCACAGGGTTGACCTCAACCACTTCCATGGACATCATTCGCGCGCAATCGCAAATCGTTTCCATGGCGAGATGCGCCTCTCGGTAAGTCATTCCACCGCGGACGGGGGTCCCGACTCCGGGCGCTTCGTCCGGATCCACGGCATCCATGTCGAGCGACAGATGAAAACCCTCGGTCCCGTCGTTCGCTCGTGCAATCGCTTCTTCCATGATGTTCCGCAATCCGCGTTCATCAATGTCGCGCATGGTGAAAGCTGTTACTCCGGATTCCCGCACCACCTCGCGCTCGCGGCGGTCGACATCGCGAATGCCCACCAGCACAACATTCCGGCCTTCTACTTTCGGTGCGTAACCGAAAATATTCGTAAGCTCATGCGGGCCTCGTCCCACGCAGCACGCCAAAGGCATTCCATGTACGTTTCCGCTTGGGCTGGAATCCGGCGTATTCATGTCGGCATGCGCATCAATCCAAATCAAGCCGACCTTCCCACCCTTTTTCCGTGAAGCCTGCGATACGCCGGATACCGTGCCGACCGCTACGGAGTGATCTCCTCCCAGCACCACGGGAAACTTGCCATCGTTCAGAATGCTTTCTACCTTGGCGGCCAGAGACTCGCACGTTTTAGCGATCTGCGGCAAATACTTTGCATTTTCGCGCCCGGTCGGGGTGCTCTCCTGCTGCGCTACGAGAACATTGCCCAGGTCCTCTACGGTATAGCCGAGCGCTTCCAATTTCGCATTCAGTCCGGCCAACCGCACAGCCGACGGCCCCATATCAACGCCGCGCCGACCCGCGCCTAAATCGAGCGGAGCACCAAGAATGGCAATATGTGAGTGACGCACGCCGCTGAAACCACGCTAGCAGGCTATAGAGAAAGGTTCTCGTCCGATGGACAGGTAGCCGCGAACAAACACGGAAGTGGGGCTTCTCAGCGTCTTGAGTTCCTACGGTCAGCGGAAAATCTTTGAAACAGCCGTGAAATTTGTTACAAGCTGAGCTTCGAGTCTGCAGTTGTTAGCGGCTGGCCAAAACCAATCGCCGGCAGACCACGAGTCGCCATGCACCCAGGTAACTCCGAATTTCAAAAGCTGCGCCCGATTGAGGCGGTAGCCGCCCCCGATCTCATAAATCTCTTGTGGACTGGCAAAGCGATTCGCACTTCCTCCCGAGGTGTCCCTGACCGGGCCAAAACGGAGCGCGGCGGCACGCATCGCGATAAATACCCGCGGGGAGATGATACGCTTCACTTGCGCGTACCCGGCCATCTCTGAAGGAGGTGCGATAAAAGCCGGCAAGTCAAATCGGAATCGCTGCCATTCGCCTTCAACCGCCCAGGGCCCTCGGGCCCACTCGGCGTCCAGGCCGGCCCCAGAGGCCAAGAAGCTTCGGAGCGGGACCCCTGCGGGAAGATACGACAGAAGTGCTCTGTCCAAATATGGACCACGAAAACCGGAGGCGCCAACGTGGAGACCACCTGCAGCAGTATATCCACCGCCCGCCGTCCATTGGGCGAACTGATTGCGAGATGTCAATGGTTGCGGGTTTGCGGGTGAACTGTTCGCGACTTGAAAGCGCGCATCGATTCGATCTATCGATAAGTCTGCCTCGAGCGAGGGAAGGCCGTCCAACGTCACTGGAGTCTGCCCGTAACGCTCGGTTTCTGAACCGCCGCAGCCATAATTGACGGCACTCCCGTAATCCTGCCGCAGCAGATCCGCGACTCCGCAGGGCCGCTGGTCTGGCCGGAGCGGCAAATTGGCAATATATGGCGCGGGAGCGTCGATAAGCGGCATCTTCGCATCGTCGTATTCGAGCGGGAATAGACCGAAAGCCGAACTCAGTTGGCCTGCCTTGATGAGCAGCGATGCGCGTGAAATCTTCGCCGCATACCCGGCATAAGCTTGCATCACATGGGCGTCAACGTGATGGCTTTCGTATGGGCCAGCCTCATAGCTGAAATACTGAGATGAGTAAGCTTCAATTGCGGAATAGAAGAACCAGTGAGTTCCGAGCTTCACAGTCGGCGATATCAGCGCACGGAATCCTGCTGTTGCTGGACGCTCGCCGGATTCACTCGAGTCGCCGCGTGTATACCTCGCGTCACCGCTGATGGTGATTGGTACAGAAATGCCTGAAGTGGCCTCCTGGCCAAGTACACCAAGACAGCCGAAAACCAGGCACGCGGCCGTACGCGAGAGATGCGTCAGCATGGAAGCTCGGCAGCTTTTAACACCGCTGGCCTCGGTTCGCTCTCTCCGGCTCAGCGAGGGGAAGGGTCAGGGTAAACCAAAACGTGGATCCGGAGTTCGGATGGCTATCGAACCCGATCTCTCCGCCCATAAGTTTGACTAGATGCTTCGAGAGCGCCAGGCCCAGACCAGTCCCTCCTCGCTGCCGCGTAAGAGACCCATCTACCTGAGAGAATTTTTGGAAAATGAGATCGGCCATCTCAGGCGCTATGCCGATACCGGTGTCTTGTACTTCAAACCTTAGAAGCGCGTCCTGGGTCCGCGGCTCGCAATCGATGCGGATTTGAATCTGGCCTTTATCCGTGAACTTCACCCCGTTTCTTGCTAGTTCTGTCAGAACTTGACGGATGCGGCCGTAGTCACCGACGAAGGCTTGAGCGCTGGAGGAAGAATACGCGATTTCGACACTAATGGGCTTTCGAGCGGCCTGCAGGCGTACTTCACTGGCCACGTCGTTAGCCAGGTGCTCGATGTGGAACACGCCCGGAGACAACTGCAGGTCGTGCGCTTCCAGCTTAGAAAAGTCAAGCATGCCGTCAATTAGTGCCAGCAGAGACTCAGCCGAGTGCCGAACGACTTTTGCGTACTCCTCCTGCTCACCGCTCAGCGGAGTGTCGAGGAGCAGTTCTGTCATTCCTAGTACGCCATTCATGGGCGTCCGCAGTTCGTGGCTTACATTGGTCAGAAATTCGCTTTTCAGACGATTGGCAGATTCAGCAGCATGCTTGGCGAGTTCGAGTTCGCGCCGCGATCGCCGCTCCGCCTCCCCGACTCGATTAAACGCGTTCACCAGCGCATCCAGCTCATACGCGCCTTTCCTCAGTTTCAGGCGCTCAGGCAGCTGACCTATTGCTTCGCTTCGCCTGAGCTGGGTTACAAGACTGCGCAGCGGCCGCGACACCGACCGGGAGGTGAGGAGCATGCAGAGCAGGGCCAGCACAGTTCCGCCGATCCCAACTTTAATCAGGGTGCGTATGAATGCGGCGTTAAACTCAGTCAGCAGCTTATCCAGAGACCGGAAGCCAAGCAACCGATACCCCTCTCCCAATTGAGCGCGCTCGAGTTGCGAAACGATGAAATGCTTTCCGCGAGTCTTTATCTCGCAGCCCACCTCGGGTCTGGTGCAGGTTTCGCGGATCTGGGGCTCGAGACTGGCGTTCCAGTCAGATGGGAAAGTGGATAGGGTAATTTTTCCGCCGTGCATCAGGACCGCACCGCCGCCCAAGGGCAAATCATTCAAATCGAATTTCTTTCCGAGCGTGAGAACAGCAACTGTTTCCGCCTGGATATCGATAGGCACGGATTCAAGCTGGTACAACACATGCTGTATTTCGGCAACGCCCGGCCTTAGCGAAAGCGTTGGAAGCTCAGTTAACGGCTGACCGTCCGGGGAGACCACTGCGGCTACCGTGCGGCCCCGCAGGTCCGAAACCGCTGCGAAGTCGTATGCCGTTGAAGACTGGAGTTCCCGTAGCTGGACCTCAATGGTCCGGCGAACCTGTTCCATCGCCGCGGGGTTCCGTCGTGCCTCCGCAATCAGCCCAACGGCCGCTTTTACTCCAGCGCTCTCCGCGAGCTGGGCCAGCAAACTGGACGTTTGGTGCGAGTATTCGACGCTGACACGGTTTAGCAGCATGTCGGATTCCTGCAACGCTTCCCGAAGCTCCTGCTTTACTCTTTGCTGCACGGCCCCGCTGAGCGCGACGAAGCTGGCCGATAGCACGAGGCAAACCGGCACGAAAGATAACAGGAATGCTCGCGTGCTAAGAGAAAAGCGCGGCATTCACTTAGTTCTCCGGGTCTTCATCCGGCAGGACGACGTTCACGCGCGTCGAACCCTTTTCCGGAACGACTACGGTCTTTCGCAACAGGCCGAGAGTCTTTTGCCAAACCGCAAGTTGATATTTTCCGGGAGGAACCGTCGGCCACGAAAAGTTCCCATTCTGATCGGGCTTTCCGAACCACGGGCTGGAAACGACCGCAATCACCGCGTACATGTTGGAATGCACATGGCAGTACACCTGGACGATTCCGGCGTGTGTAAATCGCACTTTCCGGCTCTGTCCTTTCGGGTAATAGCCGAGATCGAAGGACTGAGTCCTCGAGAGGGAAAATATATTGTGAAAGATCGGATCTGTGTTTGGAAATTCCACTGTCGAGCCGATGGGAACAATCAAGAGCGCAGGCTCGAAGCGCCGATTTCGCTGTTCCATACTGGCGGTCGTCGGCGCGATCGGGCCAGGCGGTTCTTTCGGCTCAAGCCAGACCGCAATCCGCTCAAATCCGCTCATGGCCAGGTGCTCGGAAGACGTGTCCTGAACCACCATGCCGCGTAAATCGTATACGGCCGGCGCGACGCTTTTCTTTGTAATGCTCTTTTCGATGGTGATCTTGCCCAGTACTTCCGAAGCGCCCGCGCCAGGTAACAGCACGCAGGCCATAAGAAGAAGGTAGAGAATTTCCCTAGTCATCGCGGCACGCTCTACTGTTCGTTATCGACAGGGATTATGAAATACATTAGGCCCAACAGCGAATACGGACTATGAAAACACCTGATCCCGGAGGGGGCTCTACGCCCTGGTTGTGTTGTGCTCATAACGTTCCGTGTATGCTTGCTTAACAGGGAAGTTTGGAAGAATGTCTGGTCGAATTTTTGGCCGCCTGGCGTGCACCGGTTCAATGCTGTTGCTTGGCCCATTGCTGTCTGGCCAGCATGCGCAAATGGACGCGAAAGACGTCCCGGTTCACCTGGAAGTGGAGGCAGGAACGCCGCTTCGGCTGTACATCACGAAACGCGTCGCGTATCGGCAGGGGGACCCGGTTCAGGCCAAGTTCGCCGAACCGGTATGGGCGTTCGATCGGATCGTCATCCCTGCTGGAACGGTTGTCGATGGTCAGATTGCGGAACTGGATCCAGTGCCGAAGATGACCCGCGCGATGTCAATGATACGGGGCGATTTCACGCCCTTGAAAACCGCGAAAGTGTCGTTCACCAAAATGATTCTGCCCACTGGGAAGTTGGTTGATCTAGACACTGAACCTTCAGTAGGGCTGAACAGCATTTACGATCCTGCCCGAACCGCGAAAGATAAGAAGCAGAAAAAATCAACCCGGAACCCGAATAGCCGGAGTGCGAAATTGCTCAGGTTCGCTAAGCAGCAGGCGCAATCACAAGCGAACTCAAGGTCCAGGGGGATGCTCGATTTGGTTCGCGGGCCGAACCGGCGGGAATGGCTGGAAAGTTTGCTATGGTCGAAACTTCCCTACCATCCCCAGTGGTATCACTCGGGGACCCGCTTTGATGCAGCGTTGGAAAAGCCCCTCGATTTCGGCGAAGTCTCGCTTGCCACCGCCAATCTGCGGGAAATGGGTACGGAGCCGCCATCCGACAGCCCGGCGCTGGTGCGGTTTTTATCCACCGTTGACTCCGCAGATGGCGAGGTGGGCGATCCCATTGCCGGCGAGTTGTCGCAGCCCCTGTTTTCGGCCGACCATCAGCTTATTCTTCCCGAAGGTACGCGTCTGAGCGGAAAACTCACGCTGGTCCGCCGCGCGCGCCTGTTTCATCGCGGGGGACAACTCCGGTTCGCATTTGACAAGGTAGACGTTCCTAAGCTAATGGGCTTCGAACCCGCTACCAGAGAACAGACGCGAGCACAGCTCACCGCTGCGGAAGAGAGCCACGGCAGTGTCAAAGTCGATTCCGAGGGAACGGCCAAGGCGACAGAGTCGAAAACGCGATTTCTGCGGCCGGTCGTTGCCGGCTTGATAGCGGCGAAGTCGATGGATAACGATACCGGCAAACAGACCGCGTCCGGCACAGCTAACGGGAATCCGACGGGCAGCGCGTTGGGCGGCTTCTCCGGCTTTGGCCTGTTCGGAACAGTGGCGACGCGCGTCAGCCCCTCTGAAGTCGGCACGGCGCTCGGTTTTTACGGCCTTGGCTGGTCGGTGTTTTCAGCCGTTGTGTCGCGTGGAAGAGAGGTGACGTTCCAAAAGAACGCCGCCATGGCAATCCGATTCGGCGCGCCACCACGCCACCGCTGAACGAAGCCACGGAGGGACTAAAGCTGCCTGCCTGCACGGCGGACTCGGGTTTGTGGTATCAGCGTAGAATTAGGGGTTGGCTTGTAGCAGCGCAGTGTAAGAGCGGCGAAAACGCTCGAGCTATTCTTCAGTAGGAGAGAAAATAAGACAGATGTGGAGCGATCGCAAACCCCAGGATCTCGCAAAAACGAATCCGCCCGATAACAGAACGAGCCGAGGTCCGGTCGAATCGCCTAATTTGGCCATGATTGGCAAAGGGATGATCATCCGGGGCCAGATAAGAAGCGCGGAACATATTCAGGTAGACGGCGAGATTGAAGGCGGCCTTCAGTTGCCCGGCTATGATCTCACTGTTGGAGCGCAGGGGAGGGTTCGTGCTGACGTGGCCGCGCGCGAGGTTGAAGTGGCGGGCATCATCGACGGTAACGTGGATGCGACGAAAAAAATTACGGTCCGTAGAGGCGGGCGCTTACTGGGCGATCTCAGAACCCCGGGAATTGTTATCGAAGATGGCGCTTACTTCAAAGGAAAGATCGAAATCGTGAACAGCGAAGGTCAGGAGAGCGCCAATTCGGTCGCGGCCGGACCGAAAAAAGCTGTCGCCAGTGTGTAAAGCAACCGAGAACATTCCGGAAGACCTCTCCGTCCGCTATCCGTTTCACCGGCGCGCAACAGCAACTCCCTGTGCGCTGGTTCTCGAAGTTGACCCATAGGAGTTTTCATCGATACATGCCTAAACCTCGAGAGCGGAATGTTGCGAGCAAGCCCGGTTGCCGGTGGACTGAACTCTACCGCGGCATGCTTAACCGTGCGCCACCCAATATCGCTAAGGCAAGCTGCCGAGAAAAGTGTTCACCTCCCGCAGCACGTCTGCCTCATTCGAGAAAAATACATAGTGATTGGCATGTGATAATCGAACGACACGAGCGGACGGTACGCCTTTTTCGAAAGCTTTTGCATGCGCGCCCGTGGCAGCTTCGTCACGGGCCTGGAATGCCGCACGGCTCGCTGCGTCATTCTCGGGATTTGGCCTGGATCGTGAGGCACCGCGAAAATCGCAAGCACGGGTACCCGAATATCCGTATATTTCTCCTCGCCGGCCATGATGGCTTGAGCCGCCGCCGGAATCGCAGCGACGACTGGGCGGCAAGCTGCGCTGCGGGCATCGCTTCCAGATCTTTCTGCCGTTCCCGCAAATCTTTTTCAAACTGCGGCAAGTCCGTTTCCAGCAGCTCCTGAACTAATTTCTTCTGATCTTGCGTCCCTCCCGGGCAACAACTGTTGCAGTTTTTTCTCCAGTCCAAGGAGTCGATCATAAGATCGCCTCGCGAGCGATCGTAATAAGCGTACGAGTAGCCCGCATCAAGATAAACCAGCCCGGCAACTTTTTCCGGATGGCGCGATCCGATCGAACTCAACTCCTCCCCCGCGATCGAATGACCGATGAGCACCGGCCGGTTGAGTTTCAGTGAATCGCAAACCGCGAGCACATCATCTCCAGCCGATCTGCCGAATAATTGCTGGAGTCGGGAACCGGAGCGCTCGAAGCCCCAAATCCCCTCCGAGTAATGCCGTACACGTGATACTTCGGTGTAAGCTTCGGCGCGAATTTATCGAAGATATGAGCGTTATTGCCCAAGCCCGCGAGCAAAACCACCGGCCTCCCGGAGCCTCCCCAATCCAGTACTTCGAGCTTCACGTTCTCTCTACGGAGACGAACTGAACCGTATGTGGCGAAGCGTCGCGCTGCCACGCCGTCCCTTTCGTTGCGCGCGCAAACGTCAGTGGCAGCGGTTGACCTTGTGTCCACGTGCCGCGATCGACGTCGCATCGGCGTTGACCTTGCCTTGATAAGAGCCGCGAACCGCATCGACAGAAAATTTGAGATCTGAATCCTGCAGCGTGCCAATGGCGGAAGTTAGATGCGGTGACTACCGTCGGGTCCCTGGTCAATGCTATACAACTCCGCTTTCCAAGCTCCTTGATCGCCCCTCGTTACATGCAGGATCAGACGCAGTTGCTGTGGACCGGCCTTGAGCGTTCCTTGCCAGTCGCCGGCAACGTCCTGCGCAAACGCGATGCCCGTGATTACGAGCGCACCAGCCCAGCGAGAGAAAAGATTCGTTTCATATAGATTCTAATACTCACGAGTCTGCACGATTTTCAAAGCTGCAAAAATAGGATTGCGGAAAGAGGACGGAAGCGCCATCGCCGGCCACGGCAACTGATGTCTGACGAGAAGGGAACTGGTCGCCGAGAAACTCAGAGAGCATTTGGCGAAATGCGAGAGCCAACCAACCACACCACCAGGGTCACAAACCAGCTTCCGAAAATCTGCCAAACATCGTCCAGGAGTGTTGCGAATAGGACCGACAGGAAATAAAAACACGCGGTGCAGGCGATCGCAGCGAACACAAGTTCGAACAGGTCCACCGGCGTCGTGTTCCCAAGAACGCGCCGGAACAAAATCCAGGCGCTGCACCATCACGATCACGTTCACCAAGGCCAACTCCCCAAGGCCCACGCCGGCCCTCACTGCCATCAACCTGAAACGGCTGACCGGTAGCGACAAGAGTGAAGTATTTCGATCCTTCAAGGCCCTTCATGGCCGCAAACGGCCGCTTGCGTCCGAATGCCTGCCCCAGCCAGAAAAACTGCGAAAAACACGCAAAAGAACTGCCATCACGCCCAATCATCGTCTGGGCCTCCTTTGCCGAATGCACGCCGCCGCCCATCACCCACGGAAGTGCCAGCGCGACCGCCGGTATCGCCAGCGAGTACAGCAATCGCCATCTTGTTTCAAGCCAGGCTTTCATCCAAAGCATTCAGTTGCTCCTCACATGTTCCAGAAAAATTTCCTTCAACGTAACCGGAAACTGCTCCACCGATGCGCCCGGTATCGAGCGCGCTTGCGCAACCAGTTGATCCACATTCCGGCTCGCCAAAATAGAAACTGACCGTCCTTCTGCACGCACATGTTCTGACCCCCTCCGCCCAACGGACCGGCACCGGGAGTTCGTTTTCAAAAACAATATGCAGCCGCCGGTATCGCGCCTTTAAGTCGTCAAGCGAATCGCCGACGATCGCTTTCCCGTGATCGATGATCGAGACATGATCGGCAATTTGCTCCACTTCGCTCAATTGGTGCGATGAGAAGAAAATCGTGCACGCTCTCCGACGCCGAAACCGTAACAAGTTCGCGCATAATGTCTTCTACCGCCGCCGGATCCAGCCCGTCCGTCGGCTCATCCAAAATCAGAAGCTCTGCGCCTCGTGCAATCGCAAGCAACAGCATGAGCTTCGACCGCATGCCTTTTGAGAGCTGCGGAATTTTGCGCTTCGGCGGCAATTCGAACAACTTCAAATAGCGCTGCTCCAGATCTTTGCGCCATTTAGGAAAAAATGGCCGCGTGAACCGAATAATCTGGTCCACCGTCATGTACGGGATACAGTTCTTTCTCCTCCGTCACGAATCCAATGCGCCGCGCGCTTCGATCGAACTGTTGCGATCGGAAATCGGTAATCCAAATACAGTGGCACTTCCGCCGTCCGGCCTTCAACATGCCCATCAGCAGTTTGATGGTGGTGGTCTTTCCCGCTCCGTTGCAGCCAAGAAAGCCAAAGATGCTTCCCGCGGGCACTTCAAATCCAAGCCCGTTAGCGCCGGAGTGCCCATGAAACGACTTGCGAAGACCTCGCGGTTTCGATAACGAAATCACTCATCAACTTCCTCCTGATATTTACGCTAAGATCGTAAGGCGATCTCGTTTTCCACCAGCTCCTGCATCTCGTCCTCGTGAGTAAGTCAGAGCGCGCCAGCCGCTCAATCGCCGACTGCACAATCGCTTGCGCCTTCCGCATGACCCTGGTCCGCGCAACCATCGAATCAGCCACAAACGCTCCCAAGCCGTGCTTCAGTTCGATAAGACCTTCGTGCTCCAGTTCGCGATAGGCACGCGCGACGGTATTGGGGTTCATGACCAGATCCTCGGCTAACTTCCGAATGGCCGGCAATTGATCACCCGGCCGAAGCTCTCCCGTCTCAACAGCATGCTTTATCTGCTCCACAAGCTGAATGTAGAGCGGGATTCCGGAAGAATGATTTAAGCGAAGCAGCAATGCAGTGTACTAGACAATTAATACACTACACACTTTGGGGCAGAACTGTCAAGCGGCGAGGCGCCAAGTTCATCGTTGCATTATAAACTCCAAGGCAAGGAGGTACGCCTGTTATCGGATATCGATAACACGATGAAGCCAAATGATCTTGTTCAGGGCACGCTAAGCCTGCTGATTCTGAGGATTCTAGCTCTGGAACCAATGCACGGATGGGCTTTGTCGCAGCGGTTGAAGCAGATGTCAAAAGACGTTTTGCAGGTTGGTCCCGGCTCGTTGTACCCGGCGCTTCACAAACTGGAACAGGAAGGCTGGATCACTGCGGAATGGCTGACAAGTGACACTAAGCGGCGCGTGAAGTTCTATTCTTTGACAAAAGAGGGCCGCCGGCAGTTGAACGCGCAGACCGCCGATTGGAAGCGCTTGTCTGGAGCTATCTCCGCAATCGTGCTTCCCGCGCAAGGCTAGGTTTATGCGTTCGATTAGAAGATTGCGCCTGAGATGCCGATCGCTCTTTGATCACTTGCGCGTTGAAAACGATCTTGAGGACGAGCTGCGCGATTACATAGAGCGCGAAACTGAGCGAGAGGTCGCGGCTGGATGGTCGCCTGAAGAAGCGAGAAGGCGCGCCATATCCACTCTGCGCGGTGCCGAACAGCTAAAGGAGGAATGCCGGGATGCGCGTGGAATTCGCTGGCTCGATGACACTCTCGCGGATCTGCGATTTGCGCTTCGCACTCTGCGCAGGACGCCGGGATTTACGGCGATAGCGATTCTTACGCTCGCGCTGGGAGCTGGAGCGAACGCATTGATGTTTACGGTGATCGATTCGGTGCTCTTGCGGCCCTTGCCGTATCCCAATTCGCAGCAGCTCGTATTTATCAATTCCATCCAAGCCGATGCCGCCCAAGGTTCTACCTCTGTGCCAAATTTTCTCGATCTACGAGCACAAAGCCAGTCATTTACCCAGATGGCCGCGTATGAGGAAAAGAGCGCGTCACTGCGATTGCCGAGCGGCGAATCAGTTCACAGCTCCGGGGTGTTGGCGAGCGCAAATCTTTTTGGTGTTCTGCGGGTGGCTCCCATGCTTGGCCGCACCTTTTCGGCGGGCCAAGATCAATTGGGTAAACCCTGCAGCGTGGTTTTAAGCGCGGAGTTCTGGCGCGAACATCTCTCCGGCGATCCTCGCGCGCTTGGACAGAATCTCACGGTTGATGGCAAGGCGTGCAGCATTTCGGGTGTGATGCCGGGCGGTTTTGCGTTCCCATCGCCTGAGGCCGAATTTTGGATTCCGCTCCAGCCCGCGCCCGATGCCATGAATCGCGGTGCGGATTTCCTGGATATCATCGCCAGGTTGAAACCGGGTGTGAAGCTTGCTGTTGCGCAAACGGAGCTGAAAGTCATCGCGCGCCGCTTCGAAACGGCTTATCCGGAAAACGATAAGGGATTTGGGCTTCAGTGCTGAACCGTACCAGGATAGAATCACCGGCGATTCGCGGCCTGCTCTGTTCGCTCTGCTGGCCGCTGTGGCTGTTCTGCTTCTTATCGCGTGCGCCAACGTTGCGAACCTGCAACTGGCGCGCGCCCTTGGCCGTAAGCGCGAGATGGCCATTCGTGCGGCACTCGGCGCAGGCAGGATGCGCGTGGTCAGACAGCTCTTTACCGAAAGCATGCTTCTGGCTCTGATTGGGACAGCTGCCGGCTTGGCCCTGGCCATCGGCTCCTTGGGTCTGTTGAAGCGCCTTGCCGACGGCGCGATCCCGCGCGTTCAGGAGATTAATCTGCGCCCCGAAGTCTGCCTGGCTATGTTAATTCTCGCCAGCATCTCGGCGCTGCTGTTCGGGCTGGCTCCCGTCTGGCAGGCGGCGCGTCAGGATATCGAAACTGCTTTGCGGGAAAGCGCCGGCGCTGTCGCGGGCGGCGGCAATCAACAGAAACTCCGAGCCGCGCTGGTCATTGCACAGTTGAGCCTGACGATCATGCTGCTTGCCGGTTCGGGCCTGCTGCTTCGAACTCTGTATCACTTGTTGCATACGGAAAGCGGCTTTGTTGCGGAGCATGTGCTGACCCTTCAAACTGCGGTGTCGGGGTTAGAGCCTGCCGATGAGAATCTGGCCGCAACCGTGTATGGGCCGGAACTGGATCAGATTGAGCGGATACCGGGAGTGAAGGCGGCAGGCTTTGTCACGTTCCTGCCGCTAAGCAATGGAAGGTCTTCGGCGACTTTCCTTATCAAGGGCCGCCCGAGCCCGGGTCAGGGAAACCAGCCGCGGGCTTTGCTAAACGCGGCCAGTGATAATTTCTTCAGCGCTCTGCAGGTCCCGCTTCTGAAGGGCCGTTTCTTTAGCAGAACAGACGCCCTGGGCAAGCCGCGAGTGGCAATCGTTAACGAGGTCTTAGCAAGGCGCTACTTTGCGGGAGAAGACCCGATCGGAAAGCAGATCGCGTTTGACGACACCGATTTCAAGGCACATCCCATCACGATCGTTGGTGTTGTGCAGAGCATCCGCCAAATAGGACTCGCGAAACCGCCTGACGCGCAACTGTATCTCGATTTCCGGCAGGTGCCCCCCGCGACGCTATGGTCGCAATTTTTACTGAAGCAGATCATGACCTATGTCGTGCGCGTTTCCCGTGGAGATCCCGTTGCCGTAAACAAGCAGGTCCAGCGCGTCATACATAGGGTGGACCCAGGTCAGACCGTATTTCATGTCGCGACGATGAAGGAGATTGTCTCAGCCTCAGTACGGAGCCGGCGGCTGGGCGCGCTCCTTTTGAGCGTGTTTGCCGGCCTGGCCCTGGTGGTTGCGGCAGCAGGATTGTACGGCGTTCTTTCCTACACAGTCACGCAAAGGAAGCGCGATATTGCCGTCCGTATGGCTCTCGGCGCCAGCAGAGATGATGTGGTGCGAATGGTCGTCTCCCACGCTCTCGTCTTGTACGCTATCGGCCTTGCCGGCGGTGTGATGGGCGTGATCTGGTGGGGACATCTGCTATCTAGCATGCTTGCGGGAGTTCAGCCTTGGGATCCGATTACGCTTGGTACCACAACCATCGTGCTGTTGTTCATCTCCGTTCTTGCGGCTTGGTTCCCGGCCCACCGTGCAGCTTCGATTGATCCGTATCAAGCACTCCGAAGCGAATGAGTGCGGCCTGCGATTGGCGGGTCGGCGCCCCTATTTCGGCGGCGCCTTTGGGGTTGCGATCTTGCCCGGCGGCGCGGCGCCGCTTCCGGAACCTGGAGCATATGTGATTCGCGACTCGGCTTCAAACTTGCGGTAGTTGGTGAAATAGATCTCGTTCCGGATATGGTTTGAGAGCGTCACCAGGACAACCACAGCCTGGGCAGGCAGAACATAGCTTTGGCCTCCGATGGTAACGTCGTCGTAGTCAATAACGGTAGCGATGCTCCTGGTTTGTAGTTCGGGCGGGATATCCGCCGGGTTACTTGTGATCCGCCAGATTGCGCCGGTGTTCGGGTCCGCGTAAACAGAGCCATGGTACGGAACGATGGCCTTAACCGTATCACCGAGCGTAAGACTTAGCGTGGAGTGCTGCTTGTCGATTGCGTAATCAAATTCCGCAAGCCATCTGCCTCGAATGAGCTGCCAGCCGGCCCAGGTAAAATCCGCGTCCGTAATGGAACCGAAAACACGCTCCATCAGCATGCCGAACTCGCCTTCGGTAACAAGCGGCCGACGCCAAAATCCGGGATGCGTAGTTACGGGGCGGTTGTTGACGAATTCCAGGGTTCGTTCCTCACGGCCCTCGTTATAAACGAGTTTGGCGGTGAGGGTGTCGCCTTTGTGCCAGTGCTTGGGCTTCTTGCCTGCCTCGAACTGCCGGGTGACCTGCTCACATATGAAATTTGGCAGGTTATCCACGTATCGGCCGGCATACTGCCGAAGCGAAGCGAGTAGCTTTTGCTGCGCGGCTGAAGACGGAGTTGCTGGGGCGGTCTGACCTTGCGCGTTCACAGCCGGCAGGCACAAAGCTACCGCAAGGAGCGGAATGGCGAAAAAGTGCTTACCGTGCAACACAGCCAATTGACCCTGGGACTCCGATGTTGTTGTATCACGACTTGCCCTACCTATCGGCTTGCTGTAACGGAATGGCACCCGGCGCGATCCAGGGAGTGTGTTACCTGAACATGCGCTGTTTCCGGGGAATGCTGCGAATCAGTTTCCATTTTTCGATCTGCCGCCCGGAATGCCCGGCCTCCAACTTGGCCCCAATGACAGCTCCATCCAGCGCGGGGACCGGGAAGACACCGGAGACAATGAAGCGCGGCCGGACGAAATGGGTTCCGGGCCGGCTATGCCCACAGTCGATCCCACCAGCTTCGGCGGCACCAGCTCGATCCGGCATCCAACGTCGGACACGTTCGACCCCGAAACCGAACTCCACGATAACGACGGCATCGAGATTGTTCCGGCAAGCGACAGAAGCCTGGGACTGACCGATATCGAGGACGTACCGCCCGACGACTGGGCAGCCGATACAGGTCCAACAAAAACTCCGTAGGCCGTTCCGCGCCGCTTGGACCGAACAAAATACAGCACAGAAAATCGAGCCTGCTGATCCATTTTTCATTTGCTCTGCGCTTTACCAATTAGGAAAGCTTTTCTAAGGCAGTGAGCGCGTTGCGAAAAGAAATGTTGTGATTGGCATATGCCCGTCGATCTTTACGACTCGTCTTACGCTACTTATTCAGCGCGCGTGTACCAGCAAGTGCGTCAGGAGACGTACGGAACCGACTTGGGACAGACCGGCTGGATGACCGAAGAAGAGTTTCGCGGGTTTTTCGAGCTGCTGAAGCTGAGCGCCAGGTCCCGCGTGCTCGAAGTTGGCTGCGGAGCCGGCGGTTGCGCCGTTTATCTGGCCCGGATGGTGGGCGCCGAAGTGGTGGGTATCGACGTCAACGAGAGCGGGATTCGCGCTGCGCGGGAGCTGGCGCAATCGAGCGGGCTCACTTCGCAGGTTGAGTTTGGGTGTATCGACGCCGGGAAACCGCTCACTTTCGAGGATGGCTCATTTGATGCGGTGTTCTCGAACGATGCGATGTGCCACATCGCTAGTAGGCTGCAAACGCTGAAGGAGTGGCATCGCATTTTGCGCCCGGGCGGCCGGATGCTTTTCACCGACGCGATGATCGTAAGCGGGATTCTGTCAAATGAAGAGATCGCCACGCGAAGCTGCATCGGTTCGTATTTCTTCCTTCCGGCTGGTGAAAATGAACGCCTGATCGAGGCAGCGGGGTTTCAATTGCTCTCGACCGTCGATCTCACTCAAGCGGCAGCGAACATTTCACAACGTTGGTTTGACGCGCGCGCTCGACGGAGTGAGGACCTGTTGCAATTCGAGGGAGAATCGACTTATTCCGGCCTGCAGCGCTTCTTGAAGTGCGTGCATGTGGTTGCTCGGGAGCGGAGGCTTTCGCGTTTCCTCTACGTTGCACTTAAGCCGTTGGATAATGACTAATCACGTTTCAACCCTGGAGGTGTTCATATGGTACGGCGATCCCGGTGCTTGATTCAAAAAGCGCTTGTGACAATCCTGTGTAGCGGAGCTTTCAGCGTCTGCGCTCAACTTCCGAGTGCCTCGCCGCCACCCGATTACAGCAACGTGGATGACATCCTCGACGGACGGCGAACCCTTGTCGCCGTCAATGATCTAGTGATCGGCGGCCTGGTACTGAAGACCAGCAGCGGCACCAAGATCAACCCAAACGACATTTACCGGCTCTCTGACTACAATCCGAAAGGCGCCGGGCCCCAAGCCCTGGTTCGCATGTTCGATTCAATGCGCGATGTGCTGGTGTACACGAACGGACAAACCGTTTATGCTACCGATCCCGTTACTCAAAAGACAACCTCGCTTCGCCTGGATGTGGGCGCGAATGAGTTTGACGTGGCGGCGATCGCCACGGGCCGCTTCAAAGGGGATGGCTTCGATCAGGTTGTGATCGCTTCCGCTAGCGGAGTGAGAATCGTAAGCGCAATTGATCCGAACGACTTTTCCAAAGGCCTCTACTCCGGGCCGCCCTGGAAGCCCGCCGCGTACCGAGGCAGGAATTCCAATCTGTCGGTTGCGGTGGGCGATTTTCTCGGGGATGGCCACCATGAAGTCGCCATATCGTGGGGGAACACCGATCTCAATAAAGGCCTGCTCAACATCCTGACGGTGGATCCAAAAACCTTCGCCCTTGGCGCTATATCCGAACACCTATTGGTATTCCATGGCGCGAACTATTACTACTACGGGAGTCTAGCCGCGGGCCGTTTTGGCAGCACTTCCCATGACCAACTGGTGGCTGCCGTTTATGCCTTCAAATCAAATGAGCCGCAGCAGCGGATAAGCATCCGATCCTTCGATTTCGACAGTAACCTTCGGCCGATCCAGAAGGACGCCATCACCACCGGTTTGCCGGCGGGGGGCGAAGTGCTGCTGAAAACCGGGCATTTCGATCCCACTTCGCCGTATGAGCAAACGGCCATAAAGTGGAACCCAAACCCCGGGAATGTTCAGGTTGGCATTCTGAGCTTCGACAACGCGCTGAAGATCCGCTATCCAACATCATTATTCAAACTGCCGAATATTACCTGCAGTTCCGGCCTGACGGTGGGGAATTTTGATCGGACGGAGCCGGTCCCGCAAGATCCAACCAAAACGCAGCTTAGTTTCAAGCTGCAGTTAGCAGTCAGCTCCTCGGATTGCAGGGGAAGCATCGCCGCCGAGATCTATAATGTCGATCCGCCCAAAAGCCCCGGGCAAGACTTTACGATTGCTCAGGCTCTCGGCGGTACGATTCCAAATCAGGGACAATACTACGGGCTTCCAATCGCCGCCGGCGATATACAGGGCCGCTCGTATATTCTCGGCGAGCCAACAAAGGTGGTTATTTCAGATACGGATCAGCCTTCCGTAATCGCCGCCATGCCGCCCATGCACGTCGATTTCATTCCACCTGTCGGCAAGAAGGATCCCACCGTGTTGAATCTGAGCGCGATTCCGGAAGGGTTCTACACAACTTACGAAACGACGTCATCGGAAAAATTTGAATCGTCTACGACAAACACGACCAGTTTGGGTTTCGGGGCCAGCCAAAAGGTGGGAGCCGAAGTGGAAATTGGGAGCGTGGAAAACGGATTCGGCGCTAAGGCGAGCGCCTCAGTGCGGGCGGCGCAGGATCTCAAATCGATTAGCGAGAAAGAACATGGCAGTTATCAATCTTACGACTTCACCGCCAAAGTAAGTACCGGCTTCGCCGATAAAGTCTGGTTCACCGAGACCAGATTCAACATTTACATTTATCCCGTCATCGGGCGGACGGTCTGTCCGGCGGCCAAGCAGAATTGCCAGAAGAGCGAAGAGAAACCGCTGACAGTTCAGTTCTCGGGGCCCGACCACACCTCTGACGAGGATGCGGCGGGCAATATTATTCCCTGGTATCAGCCGCCATGGGAGCCCGGCAACGTGCTGTCCTATCCGGCGACCTACGCGCAATTACAGCAAATGGTTCCCAACATCGATAAGCTCTCCGCCGATCGCGCGTGGAGGACGGATGACAGCGAAGGCACTGTGGAGACTAAGTGGGCGACAGAGGAGACAAACGGCTCGAGTACGAGCTTCGATCAGAACTACTCCTTTGAGAGCGAACTCTCAGTGGCCGGGGCGTGTTGCGGCGGCATCGTCACCGGCACCGTTTCCGCGGAGCTAAGCCTCAGCGGGAGTACCGGATTTACCGACCTGAACAAGGCCGTCGCCACTGTGGGGAAGTCGAGCGGCATTGGAGTGACGAAGCCTGGAACGTTCCTGGTTCCCACGAATTACAATTATTCGGTTACGCCCTACATCTTTGGAGAGTTGGAACCGCCCGCCAAAGTGGATAATCCGCCGCTTGATGCGGATATAAAGACGTCGGGCATTCTGCGGACAGCGTTCGTCGCCGACCCGCTGCGCAGAGATGCCGGCGGCTGGTGGAAGCAAGCTTACAGCAGCGCGCCCGACGTGGCTTTGAATCACCCCTCGCGCTGGACCTTCCAGTCGCGCGGTTTGGAAACTCCCATCCCGGACAATTGCCGCCAAGGGGTACGGGGAGGGTCGACGATGAGCTGTATGACTTTCGCGACAAGTCTACCCAATAACCCGTGGAACAGCTTATTTCACATCATGCGCGGATTCTTCATCTCCAGCGCGGTGAATCCTGGAAAGGGTCCGCAGCTTACAACCGCGAAGGCAGGCGACAAGCTGACGCTCGAAGCGCGCGTTTACAATTACAGTTTCGCGCGTATGCCTGCCGGTGCCGATGTACACGTCCGGTTCTACGTGCAGCCCTGGGATCACGATACACACCGAGCTATTGGAGATAGCGTACTCATCAATAACGCCGATGTAGTGCTTGGCCCCATTCCGCCGTTCAGCGACGATGACGGCGCGCCGCTCAATTGGGTACTGGCCAGGACGACGTTCGATACGACACTATATGAGAACCAGTATCTGGTCTTTTGGGTGGTGGTTTGGATGCAGGACAGCAGCGGAAAGCTGATACCCGAAATCGCGAGTCACGGGCTAAAGCGCATCCCCGGTACTCTGAAATCGATTGCGGACGTGAAAAGCGAGAACTACAGCAACAATGCCGGGTTCTACAACTCGGAGTTCTTCGTTTTTCCGATGGAGCCCACTCTCCAGGAAAGTTCGCTGAGCGGCGAACCCGCAAGCATCGATGTCGGAAAGATCCAGCTCTCCGCCTCACGCGTGCTGGCTGGTGAGCTGATTGACGTATCGGCCCTATTGTCGGCTACAAACAACAGTGCTTCGGGCGTAACAGCCGTGTTCTACGATGGCGACCCGCACGAGGGCGGCACGGCGTTTGGACTGGAACGCTCGCCTTATATCGCGGAGAATGGCACGTACCAGGTAAAGGCACCCTATCAGGCAAACACATGTGGGACGCACCAGTTGTTCATCGTGGTGTACAAAGGGACGCCGGAAGAAATTCTACGGCGCGCGCCGCCAGTAATAGTCGATTGCGCAGCCGGATTCAAAATGGGAGGACAACCATGATTATTCCGCGAAAGCCAAGTTTCTTCACTGTGATGGCTTTGGGCCTTATTTTCACATCCGGTGCAGCACGGGCAAACAATATAACCTTACAAGGCTTGTTCACACACGATGATGATGTCCAACTCTTTGACGTGACCGTCGCGACGGCCGGGTCCGTTGATATTCGCAGTTACGGCTATGCGGGCGGAACAACATCGACTGGAGCGGTGATTCCGAGAGGTGGGTTCGACACGATTCTCACGCTGTTCAATGGGGCGGGAACTTTCCTCCTCGACAATGACGAGGGCTCCGGGGTGGCAACCGATCCAGCCACCGGAGAAGCGTTTGATGCGAGAATCACAACGAATTTGATGCCCGGCAGCTACATTGCTGTACTCACGCAGTACGATAACTTCTCGCTCGGGAATCTGACCGACGGATTTGCGGAGGCCGGGCATCCGAATTTCACTGCCGATCCTACTTTCACCAGCGCCGGCTCCTGTCCAGGCAACCTGTTTCGAGACATCTCGGGTACCGCGGGAAGATGCCGGGATGGTGACTGGGCGGTTGATTTCCTGAATGTTGCAGGCGTGACGCCGCGATCATCTGTTCCAGAACCTGGGACTGTTACGTTGTTCAGTGTTGGTCTATTGGGGTTGGCTCTTTTCGTTCGCAAGAGGGCTAGGCCTGCATCACCTCGGCTTCGCTGCCGGTGCGGACTCCCGCAGGCAGGATGACTTCAAATCGCGAGCCTTTTCCAATTTCGCTGTTGACCCGAATCTCGCCTCCGTGCGCCCGAACGATTGCGGCGACGAAACTGAGGCCCAGGCCCAGGCCCTTTTCGGGATTCGGATCAGGCACGCGATAAAAACGGTCGAAGATATACGGCAAGTGATCCTTCGGGATTCCAACACCCGAGTCCTCGACAATCAGCCGAACATAGTTACCCATGCTCTCGGCGCAGGCGCGAACCCAACCACCTGCGGGAGTGTATTTGATCGCGTTCGTGAGCAGATTGGTGATCACACGCTCAATCTGCGTCCGGTCCACTTCACAAAGAACCGAACCACTGGTGGTGTGCGAAAGTTTCACTTCGTGCGCCTCGGCCGGGATCTGAAACTGGTCCACCAAATCGTCAATTATCCGCGCGAGATCAAGCACACCCTTGTTCATGGGAATCTGGCCGGATTCCGAATGCGAGAGCAGGAGCAGCGCCCGCACCAGGTTCGAAAGTTTTTCCACATCCTGAAGCGCGTTCTCCACTGCTTCCTGCAATTGTTCCTTACGCGTCGCGGTAAACAGAGCCACTTCCAGTTGGCCCTGAATGGCGGTCAAAGGCGTGCGCAACTCGTGCGAAACGTCCGTCGAGAACTGGCGGATTTGCTCGAATGAAGCCTTTAAGCGTCCGCTCATGGCATTGAAGGAATCGATGAGGCGATCAAGTTCGTCATCGGCGCCGCGCTTGCGGATTTGCAGGCCAAGATTCGATCCGGTAATCTCCTGCGCCGCGGTCTCGACCGAATGCAAAGCCGAGAGCGCCTTTCCGGCCGAATACCAGCTCACTAACGCGCACACGACCAGGGCGATGGGAAGGAAGATGAGGAAATTCCGGCGAAAACGGCGGAGCAGCGACTGATCGTTAGCGAGGCTCCGGCCCTCAGCCACGTACCACTTCGCGCCATGGTCGGGGTCGGTCATGACTCCGCTGATGACCTGGTAAGGGATCTTGTCCCTGGCGACAAAGGTCTTGATGAATGGCTCTTTGGTTCTCTCAATCTGCTGAAGCTCGAAACGGATTTGGTTTGGATCGAACAGTTCTTTCAAGGCCGGATCCGGCGACGAACCCTGGGCGGGATTTCCGTTGGCGTCCGCAATCACATACACGGTCTTCAAACGGCCGACGGTGGCCTCTTCCTCCGGGTCGGACGGATCCGCGAACCAATACGGCCTGCCTTGATCGAAATGAAGGTATCCTCGCATGGCGCCGAGTTGTTCCCGCAGAACCTGCTCGCTTTGCGTCTCGAGCAGACTGCGCAGCAGCGTTGTTCCCGCAACTCCAACCAGCGCCAGCACGATGGCCAGCAATGCCAGGAACGTGCTCGCCAGCCGGAATCTCAGCGTTCGAAATAACTTGACCCGGCGCAGCTTGTCCCAAAGCATAGGAATCACATGGCGGCGGGTTCGGCAGGCTCGGCGTTTTGGCCATCGGGGGTGTCGAGCATGTAGCCGATGCCGCGCACGGTGTGGATCATCTTATCCGTGAATTTATCGTCGATTTTGCTGCGCAGATGCCGGATGTAGACATCCACAATATTTGTGAGCCCGTCGTAATCCATGTCCCAAACGTGCTCCACAATCATGGTCCGGCTGAGCGGACGCCCCCGGTTCCGCATCATGTATTCGAGGATGCTGAACTCCTTCGGGGCGAGCTCGATGTTCTCGTTGCTGCGCGTCACTTTGCGCCGGATACAGTCGAGGCTCAGGTCGCCGACTTGCAGTTTCTCCGGAGTGGGCTGACCGCGGCGCAGCAAGACACGCGCCCGCGCCAGCAGCTCGACGAATGCGAATGGCTTTACCAGGTAATCGTCGGCGCCTTGTTCCAGGCCCTTGACTCGGTCATCCACCGAATCACGAGCGCTCAAGATCAGAACCGGCGGTATGGTTTTGCGGTTCCTGATTTTTTCCAAAACGCTAAGCCCATCCAGGTCGGGCAGGCCGAGATCGAGCACCACCAGGTCGTACTCGGTTGAATGAACTCTCTCGATTGCTTCCGCGCCGGTATGTACCACGTCGACTGCATAGCCGGCACTCTGCAAACCGCGCGACAGGAAATCGGCGATCCGCTTTTCATCTTCCACTACCAGTAAACGCATGCTGTATTTAGGGGTGCTGTTACGAGTCTAACGAAAGATCGGGTAGACAATCGCTGGAAGCCGGACGGCGGACTGAAGTCCACCGCTGCACGCTCAAGCGTGCGCCACCCGGTGGGCCAAGTGGCGCGCGAGTTTAGAGCGGTCATAGGCAGAGCGCTCAGTCGCCAGAGGCGCTGCGCGTTACGGGTATCGGGCTGGTTTTGAAGAACGACCCGACAGAGCGGTAGCGGGTCCGCAAAACCGAAAGTATTGCCATCAGAACCAGCAGAACCACGGTGAACGCAACCACTTGAGGAACCGTCAGCCCTTCCTTCCAGATGCCAAACCAGCGGCCGTAAACAAGCTCGATATGGACCCAATACACCAGCAGCGAGGTTGTTCCGAGTTGACGGAACAAGCTCCACCTCTGTGCAGACCCTAAGTGAACCCAAAGAAACGCCAGCGACAGCATGGCCAAAACAACCCCAAGTTTGATCAGGATCAACGCCGGGCTGTTAAGCCAGAACTCGCTTTTCGCATAGATTGAGTAAGGCAGGTTCGAGAAGTAGTATGCGATGCCTGCGACCCCGAGGCCGATGGTCATGGACCACAGCATGGTCTGCGGCATGGCTTCCTGCTTCACGCTTCGGAGCAGACTTCCCGCCGCCATGCCGAAGGCGAGGAATGACGCCCAAGGGAAAAAACCGAAATAGTTATAGCTGGGGAAAAAGTAGGAACGAATTATCCAGGGGACGGTTGCCGGATCAATCATGCTCACCACCGGCGCAAGCGCCGCGATCACCAGCCCCAACACGGTACACAACCTGATGCGCTCCAGCGTGCTGAATACCGCCATGGGCGCGAACAGCAGCATTGCCATGCCCATACAATTGAGGATGTCCACTCGCAGCAATTCGCCTGCCGGACTAGTAGGAAACCCGAAGACGTAGAGCTGCAGGCGGAACAGGAAGGCGATCAGAAACAAGTAGCGCGAGCGTTTCAGGGCTGCCACGATACGCTTCCATCCGGTAGTGCCCCGTTTTTCCTGCGTATGCATCAGAAATGCAAAGGTAATGCCGGTCAGGAACAGAAAAATGGCGGGGGGCATGCCGCCAAAGAATTGCGACAGCATGTACGGACCCTGCCCGCGAAGGTCGTTGCGGGCGAAGGAGTGGAAGGTGTGGCCCTGAATCATCACGACCGCCGCCAGCCCACGCGTCCAATCGATAAATGCCAGGCGTCCCGACGCCTTATTGGGTTCGTTCATCGTTCGTCAAGCCGCAGTTGAGAAGTGCCCCGATACTAGCCCTGCTTCCTGGCGCCTGAAGGCAGCTTCAATTCCAAAGTGCCTTTCATGGGCGGATTTATCTTGACGTTGGTATACGTCACAATGCGGTAATTGCCAGAAGGCTCGAAAAACTGCTGTTGTACGGGGTACGCGGCATCGTTTGGAACCCACATTTCAATCTTGCTCAGCCGCTCCTTTACCTTCGGATCGTTAGGCACCAGCAGCAGCTTAGTGGTATCTTGCCCGGCGACTTTTTCCGTGCCCTCAGAGCTGATGGTATAGCTGCGGGCGAGTTCTTTACCCGACGAACCGAAACCCAGCAATAGAAATTGATTCAGGATGTCAGTGTTCTTGCCGACATCGTAATCCTGGTAAGTCTTCAAATTCGGATAGTATATGCGAATGATCTTGCCCAGGAAGGCGATCTCGCGCGCGTCGGTTTGGTGGGAAAAATCGATAACGGCGCGCACTTCACCGGACTTCAGCCGCTGCATCTTCAGTGTGCCGTCTTCCACCGTTTTGTCGCCGATGATGGCGGTGTAAGTAGTCATTTGCACGTCAGACTCCATCGCCCGAAAACGGGGAGCAGCCTCATCCATGCGCGTCAAGACTGCATCCACACTCTGAGCATGCGCAGCGGCCGCGGCGCATATGGAAAGGCACAGTACCGGTAGAAGCTTTCTCATCTCTCCCTATAAAAGACGTGGTATTTACGGCGCGGTGTACGCTATGAAGCCCTTTACTTCCTGTTCAGCCTCATCGCGTATGGGCTCCACTCGCACAACGTGCCACGGCTTTCCGGTCCGCTGGCGGATCAATGCCTCCGCCGCTCGCGCACGGTCGGCTTCCGGAACAGCCGCGAGCAATTCGGTGGCTATGAAGACACGGTTTGAGCCGTGCAGCGATGACATAAACACAACGCTGGCCGCCTTGGGCTGATCGTGAAACCAAGCACGAGGAGTCGCGAAGATAAAAAGAAGGATCAGTGCTACTACGATGTCGTATTGCCACGAGGCTCGCGGAAAATCCCAAAAAACCAGCCGTTTCCCGAGACTTTCTTTGCTTGCAGCCTGTGCTATGACGGGTTGCGCCATTCATCCGAAGTGTAACACCGGAAGATGCTCTGGAGACGGGCGTGCTAGTATTTGCGCAGTATGGCGAGAAGGCGCCCCTGGATCTGCAGTTGAGCCGGGTCAACCAGGATGGGCGCCATCGACGAGTTCGCCGGCTGTAACCGTACCCGGCCATCCGGCTCGAGATAATATCGCTTCAGCGTTGCATCGGTTCCATTTACCAGGGCCACGACGATATCTCCATTCTTTACTGAACCGGTTTTTTCCACCAGGACGAAGTCTCCACTGCAGATGTGGTCTTCGATCATCGAATCGCCGCGCACCTGCAAAGCGTAAGTGTTCTCGTCCCCGGCGAAATCAGAAAAATGCAGCGGCTCCGGGTTTGGGATCGCTTCGACGGGCACACCCGCGGCGATGCGGCCTAGCAGCGGGATGGTCATCTCGCGGTCGGGCTGAAGACGCGCCTTTTCCTCGGTCAAATACCGGCCGCCTATCTCCAAAGACCGGCTGTGATTATAGCTCCGGCGCAAGTATTGCTTCGCCTCCAGGGCTTGAACATGCTTATGAACCGTGGCCAGCGAGGCCAGGCCCAGCCCCGAAGCGAGCTCTTCATAGCTGGGACTATAGCCGTGCTTTTCAATAAAGGCCGACAGGAAGTCCATAACTTCTTTCTGTCTTCGCGTAAGCGCCATTGTGTACCGTCCCCGTGTTTCAAGTATGGGCGAACAAAGGCCGAAAATCAAGAACCTTGGCCGAGTAAACCTGAATTTCGCACCGATTCCCGGGGCGACACCGATGTACGAGGGTTCGCGTCTATCTTTTTTCGGCCGCGCATGGAGGAGAGGATCTTACTGTATGTAGAGGATGAAGATGCAGCGGTGTTCCTGCTGGAGACTGCGCTCAAAGAAGCAGGAATACAGGTGCAGCTTTATCGCGTTTCGGACGGGGAACAGGCGCTTGCCTTCCTGCAATGCAAGGGCGCTTATTTAAAGGCGCCAAAGCCAGATCTCATCCTGCTCGATTTGAATCTGCCGCGAAAAAACGGTCTCGAAGTCCTGTCTGAGATGAAGAGCGACAAACTGCTGCGGGACATTGTTGTGATTGTATTCACCTCCTCTGCACTGTCGTCCGACCGGCGAAAATCGTTTGCGCTCGGCGCTCACGAGTACATTACTAAGCCTTCGTCGTTCGACGGGTTCGTGGAAGCGGTGAAGGTTGCCTGCTCCCGCTTGCCGGCGTAATATGCGCGCGGTAGTTCCGGGCTAATTTACATCCATTCCGCACATTCCGCCCTGGCAAAAATTGGCGCCGCACATCCCGCTTCCGCAGCCGGCGACCGGCTGCGAATTGCTGTTAGGCTTGCCTGCCCTCGCGGCAAAGGTGGAGTATTGCGTGGTGAGGTGATTGTGGCCGCAGGACGGGCACTCGACCGCCTCCGCATCCGCGCTGCGCCGGACCAGCTTTTCAAATTTCGTACCACAATCGTCGCAAGCATATTCGAAGATTGGCATGCTTTTAAATTAGCAGGAACGCCGGATCTAGCCACGGATGAACACGGATACACACGATCCATACTCATCGTGAAGTAACTATTTGTCGCAACCGGCGAATTACGATATAGATATGCGGCGGAGAACCTTCCTGAAGACAAGTTTCTGCATTGGCGCAGGCGTTTGGGGGATGCCGGCATTCGGCCGTTCCAGAACGGGCAAACTGGTTAAGATCGTCGATTTCACGAATACAGGTCAGCGAAAAGGAATTATCGAAGTGGAGAAAGTTCAGAAGTCTGACGCGGAATGGCGACAGCAACTCACTCCGGAGGAGTATGAGATCGCTCGTCACGGAGGCACCGAGCGTGCCTTCACAGGGAAGTATTGGAACAATCACGAACATGGAATTTACCGGTGTGTTTGTTGCGGAAATGTTTTGTTCTCCTCGGACACGAAGTTCGAATCGGGTACCGGTTGGCCCAGTTTCTGGGAACCGATCGCGAAGGAAAACGTGGAAAGCCGCATTGACGGCAGCTTGGGGATGATGCGCACAGAGGTTCGTTGTACGAAGTGCGACGCCCACTTGGGTCACGTGTTTGAGGATGGCCCGAGGCCAACCGGACTTCGCTACTGCATGAACTCCGCGTCTCTCGATTTCGTTAAGAGTTAGAGACTGCCGACGACTTGCGCCACACTCTAACCGGCAATCTCAAACTTCATCAGGCGCCCTCCTCCCGCTTCAGCAAAGAGCCTCGCGAAATTATTGTCTATTTGCCACCGGATTACGATTCGGGAGCCCAGCCCCACTATCCGGTTTTGTATTTGCACGATGGGCAGAACTTGTTCGATCCCGCAACGGCTTTTTTGGGCAACGACTGGGGCCTGAATGAGCTAGCCGACGATTTGATTCAGCATGGGCGGATAGAGCCGCTGATCATCGTCGGAATTTACAACACCGGGAAAAACCGTTTGGCTGAGTACACTCACGTCCGCGATCGGCGGGGGTACGGCGGCCGGGCACGCGCGTACGGCCGTTTCATTGTCGAAGATGTGAAGCCGTTTATCGATCGCGAGTATCGTACTCTGCCGGATTTTTTCAATACGGGTCTGGGCGGTTCGTCTTTGGGAGGTCTGGCCACGCTCTATCTCGGCCTTAGATACTCGCGGACTTTCTGCAAGCTGGTTGTCATGTCGCCGTCGGTCTGGTGGGCGAATCGCGCGATTCTCAAAGGAGTTCGCAGCCTACGTCGGAAATCAAGCCAAAAAATCTGGCTCGATACCGGGACCTGCGAAGGTCAGAATCCGCAGGGGTGCGTTGATAATGCCATCGCGTTGAGAGATGCTCTTATTGCCAAGGGCTGGGAGCTTGGGACCGATCTTGCCTTTGTTCGCGACGAAGGCGCCGGTCATGACGAGAAGGCCTGGGGGCGCCGCATGCGCGAGGCACTTCAGTTTTTGTACCCGCCAGCGTAGAATCGTTTGCGTATGGCCTTTTGCACAAATTGTGGTACGCAGTTCGCCGATAACGCGAAGTTTTGCCTGAATTGCGGTCAGCCTGCCTCAGGCGCCGCCGCGGCGGCCTATTATCCTCCCGCGCCACCGGTCGCGCCTTTGAAGTACGATATCGAGGGCCATAATCTGCAGATTGCCCGAGTACACTTGCAACCTGGACAGGAGATCTACGCGGAAGCGGGGAAGATGATCTACAAATCCGCGGCAGTGGATTGGACCACTCGCATGAGCGGCCAGTCCATGGGCGATAAGATCATCGGCGCTATCAAGCGAAAGCTCATGGGGGAGACTTTGTTCTTCACACATTTTCGGGCCAACACTGCTGAGGGTGAAGTCGGCTTTGCCGGCAATTATCCAGGCAAAATTCAGGTCTTCGAGCTCGCACCGGGTCAAACCATTATGGTTCAGCGCGATGGTTTCTTGTTTGCGCAGAACTCCGTTACTCTCGATATCGCACTGGTGCGAAAGCTGGGCGCGGGGCTGCTTGGCGGCGAAGGTTTCATCCTTCAGAAACTCACCGGCCCCGGCGCCGTATTTGTGCATGCCGGCGGCGATCACGTCGATTTTACGCTCGCGCCGGGTGAAACGCTGCAGGTGCAAGCCGGCCACCTGGTTGCCTTCGAGCCCAGCGTGAATTACGACATTCAAATGGTTGGCAGCATCCGGACCGCTATTTTCGGCGGAGAGGGCCTGTTCCTTACAACCCTGACCGGCCCCGGGCGGGTCATCCTGCAGAGCATGACTCTGGAGCGCTTGCGTCACGAGCTTTCACCAGCCGAGCACCGGCACAGCGGCGATGAGCAGAACCCGCTGAGAGCGATCGCCAGCGGCAATTTAGGGAGCTTCTTCTCAACTGACGATTAGCCCGACCGAGCTGTGATTGCGCGGACGACTTCGGCCACTCTCTGCCGGAACGCGGCCCACGTAAATTGTTCGGCGCGTGCTCGCGCGGCCAGACCCATCTTTTCCACGCGGCCTGGATTTTTCAGAAAATATTCGACAGATCTGACCAGACCAGCGACATCACCGGGTTCCGTAATGAATCCCTCACGCCCGTCCTGGATCAGATCTGGCGCTGCAGTTCGCGCCGTGCTGATGACTGGAAGTCCGCATGCCATCGCCTCCAGCAACACATGTCCGAAGCCCTCGGCAAGGGAAGGCAAAATGAAAACGTGGGCCGCCTGAAACTCCCGCAATAACTCTTCCGAACTGACGAACGTGCGCAGCCGGACCGACGCCGCCGTTCCCTTCAGAAGCGATGCGTTGTCGACAAGACGTCCGCAAACGGTCAGTTCCGCCGAGCCGGCCGGAAGCGACTCCATCGCCTCAAGCAAATACTTGATGCCTTTCCGTTGGGTTACCGTTCCTACAAAAAGCAGACGGAGAGGACGCTTTACGGGGCGTTCAATGCGCGTAGGTTGGAACCAATCGAGATTGACGCCGTACGGGATCACTTGAATACGTTCCGCTGCTGCCCCGCTCTCTATCAAAGTATTTTTCGTGAATGACGACGCGACCATCCAGTGATCGGGCATGCTGGATTCCTGTACAAGCGTCTGGAACTCTTGTTCCGGGAGCGCCAGTTCCCATTCCTTGTCGAGCGAGCGGGCGCATCCTGGATGCAATTCGCGCTCGCGCCGGAGAATGGCGCGCACGATGGCGGGATGCGGGTGTAATTGAAACAGAATGCGGGGCCGGTTGCACCGGAAATTGGAAAACGCGCTATGCGCGTAATAGCTATAGCTCAAGAGCGCGGCATTTCGAGCCTTTGCAATTTTAGCCGCACGCCTTCCCAACTGCCGGTCGCAGAACCGCATAGTGGATCGCTGGATTCGAAATGGCACGGCCCGGGTACCATCGCAAGCCAGCGCAACCGCCCCACTTGCCCAGCACGAGCGCACTGCGCTGCCCGGCAGCAGGTCTGCGTTACGATTCAGCAGCTTTCGGGTGATGCGCGAAGGCAGCACCCGGCCCATATCTCTGGCCCATCTGTGGTCAGCCGGCCAATATAGATCCGTAACAAGCGATTCCAGCATCCCAGCCTGGTTGAGGGCGCAGGCGACCTGATAACCATCACGCTCGCCCCGATGTACGGTGACTACCTTACACTGCAAGCATTCATTATCCGCGCACCGACGCAATAAATCCGTACTTGTTGCTTTCCCAATAGAAGCACGCTATGCTTCTGTTGGAACCCAACAAGCACATGAAACAGAAAACAGATGTCCTGCAAGGCACGCTGGCGTTGATGGTGCTGAAAACCCTGGACGTGCTGGGACCGCTGCACGGCTATGGCATCGCCCGGCGCATCGAGCAGATCAGCGGAGATCTTCTCACCGTTAATCAAGGCACGCTCTATCCTGTGCTGCTGAAACTGGAGCAGGAGGGCTCTGTCGCGTCGGAATGGGGCGCTTCTGAGAACAACCGCAAGGCGCGCTTTTACCGGCTGACACGAGAAGGGCGCAAACAATTGCAGGCCGAGACCCGAGGTTGGGAGCAGACTGCTGCCATCATAGGGCGCTTCTTTGCGGCGAAAGCAGAGGACTTTAAGTGAGAACTCTAAGGCGATTTTTCAGACGGCTGATCTCCTGGGCGACAACGCGGCAAGACGAAGAACGATTGCGGACAGAAATTGAAGAGCATCTCGCGATGCAGACTGCTGAAAATGTTCGCGCCGGGTTGTCGCCCGGCGAGGCGAGGCGTCAGGCGGTGCTGAAGTTCGGCGCGGTGGAAGCAACCCAGGAAGACTATCGCGATAAAAGAGGGCTTCCGTTTTTGGAAACCCTGGTGCAGGATACGCACCATACGCTGCGACGTTTGCGAAAAGCTCGGCGTTCACCATTACTACTGTCCTGACACTGGCCCTTGGCATCGGCGCGACCACTTCAATTTTTACTTTGGTCTATGCCGTCCTGCTGAAGCCGCTGGCGGTAGCGAATCCCAGCGAATTATACCGGCTGGGAAAGGAAGCGCGTTGCTGTTACCAAGGCGGTTACAGCCAGGACAAAGAGTTTTCACTAGTCTCCTACGATTTGTACAAATACCTCAGGCACAACACCAAAGGTTTTGCGGAATTGGCGGCGTTCCAGGCGTACGAGCCGCAATTCGGTGTTCGGCGCTCAGGTAGCTCCGAGCCAGCCCAAAGCTATCCCGGTGAATTTGTCTCGGGCAACTACTTCACCATTGTTCGGCCTAAGACCGTATGCCGGGCGTGCGCTTACCGCTAGAGATGATCGGCCCAATGCTCCGCCGGTTGCGGTGATGAGCTATCGCTTGTGGCAGCAAAGGTATGGATCGGACCCGTCGGTCATCGGCGGCGTGCTCGATATAGATGAGAAGCCGTTTACAGTTGTGGGAATCGCTCCCCCGAGTTTTTTTGGAGATCAGCTACGAGTTAATCCTCCCGATTTTTTTCTGCCGTTGAACACCGAACCCTTCGTAGATGCCGCCAATCCCGATCTGAACAAGTACGACACTCACTGGCTAGACTTGATCGGCCGCATCCAGCCAGGCGCCCATCCTGCCTCCATTGAGGCCGCAATGCGAGTCGAACTTAAGCGGTGGCTGCGCGCTCACTGGGGTGAGATGAGCGACACGGATCGCGCGAAATTCGCGGAACAGACCCTGTTCCTGCGGCCCGGAGGCGCCGGCATCACCAGCATGCGCGAGGAATATGAGCACTGGCTTCAGATCCTGATGCTGGTTTCGGGATTTGTGCTGTTGATCGTATGCGCTAATATCGCGAACCTGATGCTGCTGCGTGGCCTGGAGCGGCGGCGGCAAATATCGTTGAGCATGGCATTGGGAGCGCAAGCGCCGAGGCTTGTGAGACAGGCCCTCACCGAAAGCATTTTGTTGTCACTGTTGGGTGGGGCCGCGGGTCTGGCCATCGCACTTGCCGGAACGCGCCTTATTCTGCATTTCGCATTTCCTCGGGTTGGCAGCATGGGTGGAGTGCCCATTAGCGCGTCGCCATCCATGCCGGTGCTCCTGTTCGCCTTGGGCGTTTCGTTGATCACCGGAATTGCGTTCGGCCTAGGTCCAGCATGGATGGCCACGCGGGTAGATCCGATTGAGGCCCTTCGCGGAGCCAACCGCTCCACCGCAAGCACGGGCGGGCTGCCGCGAAAAACACTTGTAGTGTTCCAGGCTGCGCTTTCGCTTGTTTTGCTCTCGGCTTCAGGACTGCTCACGGCTGCGCTGCACAGACTCGAGAATCAAGACTTTGGATTCGATCAGAATCGGCGCGTCGTGGCGAACATGAGTCCGATGCTTGCCGGCTACCGTCTGACCAACTCACGCCACTGTACCGGCGCATCGATGATTCGCTGTCGAGCATTCCTGGCGTTTCCGCAGTGGCTCTCTGCACCTACTCGCCGCTAAGCGGCAACGCCTGGGGAAGCGGCGTCTGGGTTGACGGACGATCGGCACCGGGACCCAACGAGGACAACTCTGCTTTCTGGAATCGAGTGACGGCGGGATACTTCGACGTCATCGGGAATCCGATCATGGAAGGGCGCGGCATCTCCGCGCAGGATACGGCGGCTTCACGGCACGTCGCGGTGGTCAATGAGGCGTTTGCGCGAAAGTACTTCAGGAACGAAGATCCGGTCGGAAAGCACTTCGGCCGAGAGGGTATACCGGGTCTGAACGCCAATACGAAGTTGTCGGTGTAGCCAAAGACGCCCGCTATTTGACATTCAACCTCGGCAAGCCGATTGCTCCGTTCTTTTTTCTGCCTGAAGCGCAGCATGATCTGCCGAAAGCCGGCTCGACCGAGGTCAGTCCGGGCTCGCATTTGCTGGCGTGACATCGTCATTGTGACCAGGCCCGGAGCCAAGCTGTCCGACTCGCGGCTGCGGCAAGCCATGGCTTCGGTCGATCCCAATCTGCCGATCATTTCAATTCGCACTCTGAAACAACAAGTAGCCAGCCAGTTCACACAACAACGTCTGATTGCGCGCCTCACATCGCTGTTCGGAATCCTCTCGCTCCTGTTAGCTTCCATCGGGCTGTATGGAGTGACGGCATATAACGCGGGACGGCGCGTCAACGAAATCGGCGTGAGAATGGCGCTCGGCGCCAGTCGCGGCGACGTGTTGGCGCTGATACTACGAGGCGCATTCGGGCTGATTCTTTTCGGATTGTTAGTCGGGTTGCCGTTGACGCTCGCCGCGGGGCGATTTCTGGGCCATCAGCTCTACGGAATGAATCCCTACAATCCCGTAGTGACTGTAGCAGCCGTCGTGGCGCTCGGGTTATCTGCGTTTGCCGCGTCCTTGATTCCAGCTTTGCGAGCGAGTTCGATATCGCCGCGGGACGCGTTGCGCGCCGAGTAAGGCCACGAGCATCACTGGAACTGTACGCGAGCAGGGGAAAGCGCCCGGGTTGCAGAGCAAGCCCTGCTTGGGGCCTGCCCCACCGCGCTCCGGAGAATCAGTTCCTTCCAACGCAGACGTAAGAGACGCTGCCGGTGACAGCGGCCGCAAAATTTACCGTGAACGAACTGGCCGCAGTGTAAGTGACCCAGAATCGGTTGCCTGAGCCAATGTCGAATTGGGGAGTGGCCACACACTCCGGATGAGTGTTGTAACTTCCCGAAAAGCTGTAAGTGGCTGTTTGCGCGGCGGCCAGGCTCAGGTCGCCGGAAAGGTCGGTGTTGCTGGACGTGCCGCTCAAAAGCCTGCCCGCGTTCACTTGCACGTTATTGCCGGGATCGTTCACGCCATGATAATTCAACTGCAGAAGCGTTTGCTCGTTTGCTGTCCAGGGGCCCGGGCTGAAACCCAGGTTCAGTTGCGTGCCGTTGCGTTCGAAATACGCATACGATCCGTTAGGCGCTCCGACGTTGTCCCAGATCGCGAGCCTGTTAGGAGAGTACGCTCCAATCTGCTGGATCCATAATTCATTCCCGACAGCCGGCCTCTCACCCAGATAGGGCCAACCCGATTGTGAGAAAAACTCGCCATGCGTGTAAAAGGGCCAGAGCGCTTTTCCGGCGGGCGTCTGATACCAGTCGTTCGTGGTGAGGCCGTCGGCGAGCCCAAAAACACGAGCGTTCGCAAACGATCCTCCATACGTCGTTCCAGACTGATCGAAATAGGCGCCCGTCATCGTGAACTGGTAACTATTGGTGTCCAGCATCCGAACTAAATCCTGATTAGTCGGATCCGAAGCCGCCGGGTTGCCGATCCGGCTTCCGTTGATGCCATCCAGGACGAGCGATTGCACGGATGCGAAATCGATACACGTCTGTGCAGATTCGCAATGGGTGGTCTTCATGACGCCATTCTGAACGCCATTCAGGAAAATTGCGTGGCCATAGGTAGTTGGATCGCCGAAAGTGATGCTTCGGTAATTACCATTTACCGGAGTGGATTGATTCTCGACAAACACCTGATCGGTGTTCATCGTCCCGAAGCCCACACCTGATGGATTGTGGATCCAGGAGTATGTGCTGCTAGACGCATTGATGATCCAAACGGTATCCATTCGCAGATCGCCGCCAGCGTCGCCGGTGTAGAGCGCCGGGCCGAACGAGTTGATGATTACGACATGTCGAAGGAAGCACCCGATGAAGGCGCCCCGGAAATCAACCAGCGCCTTGTTCTGGAGCTCCGCTGTTTGATTCGCGCCGTTGCCGTCGAACACCATGTTTTCGACGTCCATATACTCGTTCCCACCGCCCTGCCCGCTTGTGTAGGTGGCGAGGACGGGAACATTGCTGCCTGGAGCCAGACGGATGACAACGCCTGCCTGCGGATCTCCGGGGTTGGGGTTATTGGCCGATGCGCCATACAGGTAATCGGCGGCTTGCAAGGTTAGGGTCTTGGACACCAGATAGCAGCCGCCTGAAGGCACGGGAAAGAAAATGAAGCGGTGCGTGTTCAGAGCGCTTTGCAGCGCGTTGGTATCGTCCGTTACGCAGTCGCCCTTGGCGAAGTACGGAGCTGCCATAACATTGATGAAAGGCAGATTGTTGACTTGCGTGTTGAAATCGGTGCGCGTTTGTGCCGCACAGATGAGCGGTAGAAGGACAACAAAGAGACGGAGTAATGATTTCATGGTTCTTCAGGAGTTAGGCTTTCGGTCGCTGAGCGGCCCAGAGCGGTAAAGTTGCACGCATTCAGAGCTACTCGTGTAAAAGCATGCCGGGGCTTTACACGGCGCGCCTGAAGTTCTCAGTGTAAGTCGCTGATTCTTAACGCATAGAATCTTATTATCGAGAATTGTCACCCACTTGCAAAATCCGGAAAAGCAGGCAGGATGACTTCGCGCGAGAGGGCGCGGAGAGGTAAACTCCTCAAGGCAAACGCAGAGCAGTAGGCGCGCTGGAGGGGGTCTGGTGCGAACTGGCCGCCGGGGGTGCTGCTGAAGAGCCCGGCTGCTGTCCCTTCACGAAGCGAACGATGCCGCGGGAATCGCGCAACCAGTGCTGGGCGAGCACTTCTATCTTCACGTCGTCCCCACTGCTCACGATGGAGGTCTGGCCAGCTTCCTTCTCGGCTGACGATAAAGCCACAGGCTGAGCATCGTCCACTCGAATGGCGGCGTAGGCACTCGTCCGGGTTTGCTCGGAAGGCCATGAAATCAACAACGCGTCCTGCTGGACGTGAACTGACAATGGAATGATGGCAGCAGGCAGTTGCAGGTAGGCCCAATACCCGACGCAGCAGCCCAGCAGTGCCGCAACCAGGAGCACCAGCGCAAACTGAGCACCATAGCCTTTACGATCCTCATCGAGCGTTGTGGGCCGCTGCCGCCCGCGCGGTAATTGAACAGTTGGAGCACTCCAGCCTTCGCCATATTGGCCCGGCGCTGCGCGTTCCAGGCTGAAAGAGTTCAGTCCTGCCGTAGAAACCGGTAGCGAGGTGGCGGCCGGCACCGCTTCCATTTCAAGCGATGGAACATCCAAGCTGACGGCCCGGGCGGGAGGCTCAACCGAATGCGCAGGGACCCCTAACCCCGGCGCAGTTTCGGTCTTCGGCCGCGTGTCGGTTTTCGGGGCGGCTGGTTTCGCGAATGTGTCCAAGCGGGGGCGCTCAGACGCTCGCGCGGCAGGTATCTCGAGCGGAGCCAAGATCGAAGGTACGGGGCCTTCCCTGCCCTGTGTTCCACGACCCGGCAAGATGATCGCAGCCGCCGTTGCGTCCGCCTCCACGCGTCCCTCTTTGTCGCGGAACAGGAAGCCGAAACGCGTGGGGTGAAACCGCTCCGGCTTGACCAGCACGGTCAGCTTGCCCGGACCGGGAAAGTATTGCTCAAAGAGCTGCGTTTCAGTGCTGCTCATTTTGAGCGGAGTTCGGGTATGCGCGATAAACCATCCGACAACCTGGAATCCTTGCAGTTCAGGATCGGAAGCGGAGGAAGAGATCTGCGCCTGCAAAGCCGCTAGATCTTTCGCCGATAAATTGAAGGATGGTCCCGAGGCATGCTCACATTCGATTAGCCGGAAATTTTCAACGCGGACCCCATCTTTCTCAACCTGTCCAAAGAGCAAGCCACCCGTTTCCACTCCGCCGTGCGGGATCCGCCGGTATCCCTCATTCACCACATAATCAATCTCGTGGAACGTTCCAAGCGAGTACGTGACTGTAAACGATGTACCGGGAATGGTCCAGAATGCGTAATCGGCGTCCGGAGTTGCAGAGGTCGTCATGTGCGCAGAGAGTCTGACTTTAAACCCGTCAGAATTGAAACCGTACCTGTATCATCAGATTCTCCCGTATCCGCCTGCAAGGCATAGTAATAGGTGACGATTCCGATACTGATGAGGATAATGGCGAGGGCAGTGAGCCAGCGGGCGGAACGCAGCGTCCAGAGAGGTTCGCTGGCGACTATAGACGCGGTATATCCCACAATCGCCACCGCCAGGGCGACACTCAGCCCGAGCTTCCACGCCCAGTGCATGACGTCCAGCGCGGGTTGCCCTCCGATTTCGGACCAGGAAGCGAAAATCGCGATCAGCGCGATGAGGAATTCACATACGTAGCCGAACCGCAATGTCTTCGGAATCATCCCCAGCGCACTCTCATTCTACGATGGAGAAGGAAATACAAGGGATAGCGAGAAACGCACCCCTACATCTGATGAAAGTTGCATTAGAGGGAATCGAAATACAGTTAGCTCACCCGGATGAACTGGATGTTACCTGGGTAGGGCAAGAGGAAGCGATGCGGCAGTTGATGGCCGCATGGATGGTCATCGATCACCGGGACGTGCCGATGAATCCCCGGCTACTAGGCAAGCCGGGCGTGGGCAAGACCACGATGGCTTATGCGGCCGGCACGCGGCTTGGGCGCGACGTCTACATTCTGCAGGCGACTGTCGATACACGCCCTGAAGATCTCTTGATCACTCCTGTTATCGAAAGCGAATCCAAGCTGAAATATGTTGCTTCGCCGCTGGTAACGGCGATGGTCCGGGGCGGGGTGGCCATTATCGATGAAGGCAATCGCATGAGCGAGAAAAGCTGGGCAAGCCTGGCGCCGCTGCTGGATAACCGGCGATATGTGGAATCGATCGTGGCCGGCATAAAGATCAAGGCTCACCCGAATTTCCGGCTGGTGGCCACGATGAACGAGGATTCTTCAACATTCGATCTGCCGGAGTACATCCACTCGCGTCTGCAGCCGCAGATTCTGATCGATTTTCCGGAGCGTGAAGAGGAACTGGCCATACTCCGGGAAAACCTGCCTTTTTCGCCCGATGATGTGTTGCAGTATGTGACCGACTTTCTGCAGCAGGCTCATGCCGCAGACGAGAGCTACACGGTGCGCGACGGCATCAACATCGCGCGATATGCACTGAAGCTTAACGGCGAAGCGGGGAAAGGTCCGCGGTTGTTTTTGCAAACGGCGGTTCGCGCCGTATTGGGCGAGGAGGCTATCCGGTACAGCTTGCGCCGGTAGAGTGACGCGATGTCAGTTCAGGACGCAAGCGAAGCCGGAAGCATTGCCCGAGGAAACTTCACGTATTTTCCAGTGGTTCCGGGAAGAATCGATTTCGCACTGCGGGTGCGGCGGTACTTGCTGGAGCATCGGCCGAAAATAGTCGCGCTCGAGCTTCCCTGGTTTCTCGAGGCTCAGTATAGCCGGGCCGTGGATCGTATGCCGCAGATGTCGGTGATCCTGTTGCCGGACCGCAGTGATGAAGAAGACAGCGCGGTGTATATCCCTGTAGAGCCTGGCGATCCGTTTATTGAAGCGCTTCGGACTGCGCGTGAGATAGAAGCGGAGGTAGTGTTTCTCGATCCGGCGCGGGAAAGACCGCACTCGGAAGGGATGTACCCCGACCCATTCTCAATGGAAAGCATCGGGATGCAGCGTTACGTTGACGAGTACCGGGTTCACGCGCCCCAGCGCACGCCGGAATTGCAAGCTCAGGCGGGAGCGATGGCCTGGAAGCTGCAAGGCGCCGACCCGCTTTCCGCAACCTGCGTTGTTGTATCGCTGAACGCGCTGGATGCGCTGCTGGATGCTTTAGAGACTCCGCAGGACGAGCCTGTTACCGGCAGAACGATTCTGTTTGGAAATTATGCGGAGCTCTGTAATTTGCACCCCGATTGCCTGGCGGAGGTGACAACGGAAGCTCCCTATTATCAGGAGCAGTACGAAGCAATTCGCGCCATGGAAAGCGGTGCGCGCACATTCGAGCGGCGGCGCTGGCAGCTCGCTCTGCTGCGAGAGGCCGAGAAGGAATACGCGATTAACACGGGCGAGGAGATGCGTTCCTGGCAGCGGCTCGCTTTGGCGAAGTTCAGCCGAAATCTAGCCATGCTGGATGGAAATCTGTTGCCTGGCGTCTACGATCTGACCCTGGCGGCACGGTCCATCGTGGATGATAACTACGCCTATGAAGTGTGGCAGATGGCGAATCGATATAGCGTTCAGCAGACCGAGGATCCGCCGCTGGAAACCCTGAATATTTCAGGCGAGGAGGTCTGGCTGCGTACCCGGAAAATCAGGCTGCGAAGACGCCTGCCGCGCATGAAGCAGCGGCTGAAACCCACGGGCCTCAAGGGGCGCAAGCGGGAGAAGTTCAAAGGTGAATGGGCCAGCCAAACGGACGGAAACTCCATCTGCTCATATCCGCCCGAAGATCTCGTGATCGAGAACTATGGCCGTTTTCTTAAGCAACATGCGAAGGCGGTGGTATCCGAGGAGCGGTCGCGTGTCGAACCGTTCCTGACGTCCATGCGTGACGGCCTGGATCTTCGCGAAACGATTCGCAAATGGCACGAAGGAAAGCTGTACGTGCGTGAACTCGGCAAGTTTTCGGGCGAAGTCGGGGCTCTCGTCATCATCTTCGACGAAGATCGGACAGATCGCTACCAATATCTGACTACCTGGCTGGGCGAGCACCAGAACGAATCCGATATGGCGTTCTATTCAACTCAGCCGTTCGAGCATATCGTGGGGCCCGGCATCGGACGCGCGGAATACGGGGGCTTATTAATGACGCTGCCTCCGCGCCGGCTTTTCGATGTATGGAACGACTTCGATTACGAGGCGGCGGAGACCAAGGCAGAGCGCCTGCTGATGGCCGCACTTGACTATTCGATGGAGCGGCACGTAGTATACATCGCCAGCCGGCCGCCCAGAAGTACGTTCCGCCAGCTCGCCTCACGTATCAACAGAAAGATCGTCTATATACCGCTGGGTCAACTTTCGCCGGCGAAGCTGAAGAAGATCCGCGTAGTTCACGTACTGGACAGCTATAAGAGGCGCGCGGAGGCGAAACAGTACATCTGGTAACGATCGCCCGCGCGCCACTGCGGCACGCTTAAGCGTTCGCCACCTAGCTGATAGTCACGTATCGTAGTCCGGCCCGGATGAGCTTCTCTCTATCGAGAGCGTGCCGGCCGTCCAGTACGAATGGATTACGCATTCTCCTGGCGACGGCTTCCCATTCAAGGTCGCGATAGTCGTTCCACTCGGTTATCAATACCAAAGCATCGCAGCCATCCGCTACTTCGCAGGCGCTATTGCAGAGGTGGACTCCCATGCCGCCGTATTCGCGGTCGAAGCGGTCCTTGGCAACAGGATCATGAGCCTTGACGCGCACCCCTCGATCAATCAGCTTCTGGGCGATTTCGATGGCAGGGGCCTCCCTAAGGTCATCCGTATTTGGCTTAAAGGCGAGGCCCAGCAGCCCGATAGTACGGCCCTTCAGAATCTTGAGTTCCTGAAGCAGTTTTTCGACCACGCGATCCTTCTGCCGCGAGTTGACCTTGCGGGCGGCTTCGACAATGGGCAGATGCAAGCCGTACTCGCCGGCGGTCGCAATCAGGGCCGCTGTATCCTTCCCGAAACAGGATCCGCCCCATCCGATGCCGGCACTCAGGAAACGCGGCCCAATGCGCGAATCCAATCCGATGCCGCGGGCGACCTCCGCGATGTTTGCGCCTACCCGCTCCGCCAGCAGTCCGATCTCATTGATGAAACTGATCTTGAGTGCCAGGAACGCATTCGCCGCGTACTTGATCAACTCGGCTGAAGCCAGGTCGGTGGAAAGCAGCGGTACCGCGACGGCTGTTTCCGGCCGCGGCAGATAGGTTGGGGCGGTGAAGGTCTGATCGAGTATCGGGCGATATAAAGTGTAAAGGACCTCCAGAGCGCGGGGTTCGTCGGCGCCAATCACAATGCGATCCGGATAGAGGCTATCGTGTAGTGCTGTGCCTTCCCGCAAAAATTCGGGATTGGAGGCAACCGCGAAATCGGGCGTCGATCCATCTGTCCGGTGCTCGCCGGCATCGCGCAATAGCGATCCCACCCAATTGCCGCTGCCGATCGGCACGGTGGATTTGTTCACCACGACGGTAAAGTCGGAATTCATGTGCTGCCCGACGCAGCGCGCAGCTTGGGAAAGATATTCCAGGTTGGGCGCGCCGGAAGGCGTGGGCGGAGTCCCAACGGCGATGAAAACAACTTCGGCGCCTGGAATAGCTTCCGCATAGCTGCCGGTAAATTTCAGATTGGGGCCGGCCTCTTCCAGCAACTCCTCAAGATTCGGTTCGAAGATAGGAATCCGGCCCGCCCGTAACGCCTGGATCTTGGCTTCGTCCGTATCTAAACAGGAAACGGAGTGGCCCATGAAGGCCAGGCAAACACCCGTTGTCAGGCCCACATAGCCCGTTCCGATGATGGCTACACGCATAGAGAATGAGGGTTCAAAGCAGCAATGTGTATGATAACGCGGCAACTTGTCAACAGGCCCTGAACCCGCGTGTGCATGCGACAATGCGGAAGTGATTGAAACCGTTCGCACCGGCGCATCGGCTCGGCGCGCTAAGGTCGTCATTTTTGACTTCGACGGCACCCTCTCTCTTATCCGCTCGGGCTGGATGGACGTTATGGTTCCGCTTTGCGTGGAGCAGTTGGCAAATCTCAATACCGGCGAGTCCGAGGCGGAGTTGCGGAACGCCGTCGAGTCATTCGTCTGGCGGCTGACTGGCAAAGAAACGATCTACCAGATGATGGCCTTGGCCCAGGCCGTGCGCGCGCGCGGCGGCAGACCCCTTGAACCGATTGAGTACAAGAGGATGTACCTCCACCGGCTTTGGTCAAAGATCGGGAGCCGCATCGAAGACCTGCGTGCCGGGCGTGCCCAACCCGAGCAATACATGGTACCCGGCGCCAAGCGGATTTTGGAGAACTTAGCCGCTCAGGGCTTGCGTCTCTATCTGGCCAGCGGCACCGACGACGCCAATGTTCGGGAAGAGGCGGATCTCCTCGGCGTCGCGCATTATTTTGAGGGACGCATTTTCGGCGCACAGGATGATTTGAAGAGCTTCTCCAAAGCCCTTCTCGTCCAGCAGATTCTAGCTCGCTCCGACGGCATACAACCGGATGAGCTGCTGGTCTTTGGTGACGGCTACGTAGAAATTGAGGAGGTTAAGAAGACCGGCGGTACCGCTGTGGGCGTTGCTACCGCTGAACCCGCTTGCTTGACCATCGATGACTGGAAGCGGCAGCGGCTCATCGATGCCGGTGCGGATTTTATTATTTCGAACTATTTGGCTTTCGACGAACTGTCTTCGACTCTCTTCCAGACGGCGGTGCCGCAATAAAGGGAATCGTGGCCGATTGACAATCGTAATCGCCGGGATTATAAAGTTCGTAAGACACGTTTACTACCAGTACGCATCGTACCCCTAGAAGAGGTACTACCCTGTTGACACCCGGAACTGCAAATTCAACCGAGGCACCGCTGCCGAAAATTCTGTTGGCTGATGACCATCGCCTGATTCTGGACGCTTTGCGCGCGATGATGAAAAATGATTTCAACGTCCTTGCCGTAGACAACAGCCAGTCTTTCATCAACGCAGTGGAGGGCTTCCAGCCGGATATTGCCGTCCTGGACATCAGTATGCCGGGCGGGGACGGCTTTGTGACGGCGCGAAAGGTTCTGGAACGCCAGCCCACGCTGCCGATTGTTTTTCTATCGATGTACGCCGATTCCAGCTACCTTGACCAAGCCGCGCAAGTGGGTGCAAAGGCTTATTTGTCGAAGCGCGTTCCGGCCCGCGAGCTTATTTCAGCCATTCACGCCGTTCTGGACGGCGACAGTCTGCTGGCGCCTCCCACGCCCCGGGAGGGCTCGGAAGGGCAAACGCACCGAAACGGGCTCACCGCAAGGCAGCGAGAAGTGCTGCGCTTAATCGCCCTAGGCTGCAGCGCGAAGGATATCGCCAATCAGCTCAACATTTCCGTGCGAACCGCCGAGTTTCACCGGGCGGCCATTATGCAGCGGCTCGACCTCCACTCGACCGCCCAGATGACGCGCTACGCCATTGCTAACAATCTGGCCTGAGTCGGCTTTTCACGCTAATGCCATAGTTTCGAAACAGGAACGGCGGTGGGGAACTGCAGCCATGCCTTGTCCGGCAGTGGAGAAAAAAGAATCGCTCTTCGAAGGATGGCCGGATAGTCGTTGGCCAGCGCCCGAAACGCCGTTAGCGCTTCGGATCGTGTTTTGAACGAACACTCTTCCCATTCACCGTTCAGCTCGATTTTCAGCAGCCATTTACTCACGTGAAATTTTCTCCGAGCCAGTAAACGTACTGGCCGCGCTGCTGGTAAGTCCCCGGAGACCTCTATTATTTTCACCGCAATCGGAGTTTTCAAAAAGATCGGAAAGTTTCGGATAACGAGTCGGGCGTAACCGGCAGCGCACGGGGAGGTCCAATCGCATGGAGGTAGCTTCCAATGAAGATTCGATGGGTTCCGCTGTGTGCCGCCGCGAGTCTCGCTATTGTGGCGACAATCGCGCCCGGCGCGCTGCTGGCGCAAAACACGAGCGGCGCGCACTTGGACAATGGCACAAGCAGGATGATGAAGTCGAGCGATGCCACATTCGCGCTGAAAGCGGCTCAGGGCGGAACGGCAGAAGTCAAACTTGGACAGCTCGCCGTCGAAAAGGCCAGCAATCCGGAAGTTAAATCGTTCGGCCAGCGAATGGTCGACGATCACACCAAGGCAAACGAAGAATTGAAGTCCATAGCGGCGAAAAGTAACATGACGCTTCCCGCTACCATGGGCGCAAAAGACCAGGCGCTCTACGATAAATTGAGCAAGCTCTCAGGAGCCGCCTTTGACCAGGCGTACATGAAGGCCATGGTCAAAGATCATGAGGAAGATGTAAAGGAGTTCCAGAAGGAAGCCGCTAAAGGCACGAATCCAGGCATCAAGAACTTTGCCTCTAGCACTCTGCCGATCTTACAGGAGCATCTCCAGATGGCTAAATCCAGCGGTCAGAAGCTAACCGCGAGCGGTTCTTAGTTTTGGAATTTTGTGATTTGTCGAAGAGTTAAATTTATGAAATATAGCGTAGTTTTCCGTGAGCGCTCTGGCAAAATGGGCGAGAAGGCGGATAATCCCGCCAGCTACCTGGACACTCAGCTTGAAGACGGCGTTGTGCTGGACTCTGCTTTCGTTGGGCGGCTTGAGCCTACATCGGTTCACTCTTCCGATATGGCCGAGGAAGATGACGGTTTTTTGAGCATCTCGGGCGAGATCTGGGAGTACGATGTCGCCGAAGGCCGGGATCAGGACTTTAAAGATGCACTCCAGAACTCGGGCATGGTAATGGAATTCGAACCGCTGGAATCCAGCGGCGAACTAGGGGCCGGTAGTACTTAGCAGGTCGCAACCGGCCCAAAATTCTGATACGGTGAAGTTCGCCGAAGGAGAAAACTCCCGCGTCCAATGCTCCGCCTACTTCTGATTATCATTCTTTTTCTGCTATTGATAGGCATGCTGCCGACTTGGCCATACGCCCGGGGCTGGGGACTCGGCTATTATCCCAGCGGGGGTCTGGGTCTTTTGGTGATTATTGTGGTCGTCCTACTTCTGGTTGATCGCAGAGGGGTACCGTAAAAGGCTCTGACCAGAAAGCGCGCCATTCAGAATACGAAGCTGATACCACCTGTCAGCCTGTCTTCCCGAAGCGGGCCGCTCGGCAGGTCGGATTCCTTATAAACTACATACTCATTCGAATCGGAAGGGTCGTCAACCTTGATCGAGCGCTCAACGAAATTAGGCTGAGCGCTTAAGGTCTCGCGGTAATCCAACCGCAAAAGCCATCGCCGGCTGACGCGGTATTTTACGCCTGCTCCATATTGAAATCCAAACTGAAAGATGCCGCCGCCGTCGAGCGGAGGATTATTTGCGAAGTTGTAAGCAGCCAAAATCAACCCGACGTTTCGTAAACCCACCTTGAAGACTCCCCCGGCCGATTTGAATGGCGCGTCGGTTATATGAAGCAACTGAAAGGCCGGACCTGCCGCGATGTAGGGGCGAAAGCGCTTCTCGCGAGGCCTGAGATTTGCTACAAAGCTGTATCCAAACTCATTCGTCAAGAAGCCGGTGGTTTCCTCTTGATAGCCAATTGGCTCCTGCCCCGGAAACCCACTGAACGAAGCGCCTAACCGATATCCGCCCCGCTGGTATTCAAAAGCGAACTCATTCGAGAAATATCTCCAGGAATTCAATGTGACCGACGTTCCAACTGCCCATCCGTTACGCAGTCGATTCTGCGGCGACTCCGGCAGTACGTGAAATCACTCCTCAGGACGTTCCAACTGCCCATCCGTTACGCAGTCGATTCTGCAGCATGAGGCCGAAGGACGGGATTCCTGGCGAGTTCGACTCGAGACCGAGCTTGGTGATCGCGAGTGTACTTCCGAAACGGAGCCATCCGCCTTCCACGCCCAGTTCAATCAGAGGGGATGGCGTTTCCTGTTCCCCGCGGTTCAAACTTTCCTGGGTCTCATGCGACGCCGGAACTGCCTCGCTTTGCCCCCGCACAGTTGGCTCCGGCGCTGCTCCTACACCCGGTTCGTCTGGTTCTGAAAGGATCGAATCACCATCCGCGACACGCGGGCTGGTTGCCTGGGAAGGTTCTCCTTTATGCCTTAGGTGGTGCATTCCCAACTTGGCGCCTTCATAGCCCTGATAAATCAGATTGCCGCGAGAGATATCGTTTCGGGTAATGAGTATGCCCTGACGAAAACCCCGTTCGGTTGCATTTCCCGTAGCCGGTTGATCGGGAGGGGCGTGCAGTTCGATCGGGCCCCTCGGATGGAAACAGTCGTTTAGTTGCAGAACCGCTACACGGCCATCCGTAATCAACTGTTCTCCGGTCGCGTTCTGAACCCCACTCGCCACCCACGGCCGCGCATACAATTCGGCCCCGTCTACGCAACCGGTGAAGACAAGGTCATTCACAATCTTGGTCCGCTCGCCATCGATGTTCGTATCGATGACATGAATGAACGTCTTGTTCTTCCGGGAGAGCTGGATACCGATGTCTTGCGTCGAGGACGCCGTCAGTACGGCCTTTCCCTGCCAGGTTTCCGAACGCAGCCAGATGCGGGTGTGATGACGCTTGGAGAAGGTATCTAACGATTTGGAAAATTCAAAGTAAGGCCGCTGCTCGTCCAACAGTAGGGTGGACATGGGCGCACGATGGTACTGCTGGTTTTCGGCGATGGATCGCAAGGTCAGAAAACCCGTGGTGGTGTTGAGTCGATCGGCTCGCACCCATCCTGCAGCGCGGAAGGCGCGCTCGACAGCAGCAGGCGTTCCGAGAAATACCACGTTCGTCAAATCGGACGGCTTGTTGGAGTTCGCGGTCGCCGTGCGATACGGCAGGCCACGGATGAGCAATTTTAGCTCCGCCTTTTCCCTTTTGAGGCGCTTGAATCGCAGAGGTGGGCGGCGGAAACGTCTTCGATAACTTTACTAGTGAAAGCAGCTTGATGCGCAACTCCGTCCCAGCGGGGAACCAGATCTCAGGTTCCGGGAAGCGAAGCACGCGCGCCGCCGCTACGTTCACATATACGTACGCAATCGGATCAAACATGGCCAATCCTGCGATCAGATTATTAGCGCGATAACCAATTGTTCCGGTAGAGCGGATGCCTTTGACGCGGCCCTGCGCGTCGACGGATTCACGCGAGTTATCGATCTCGACTACCTGCGTCGCGATGGGAACAACTGTGCCGTCCGGCAGAACGAGTTGATTGAATTCGATGCTGAGGCGCGCCGCCTCATGAATCAAGCCCAATCCGACCCGCTTCATATCCCGAACCGTACCGGTGACCGTGGCGCCCATCGGAATGATCACCCGTCCCTGTTCCTGTACGGGCGCGACGATCACGCCTTGCACTTCGCTCCCCTTCCGCGAGGAAAAGGACGCCAGCGAACGGGTCAGCCGAACCTCAAGCATTCTGCCAGGCGGAAGCGTCGACGCCCCAGCCCTGCTGATTGTGCAGAAGACGGCCACGGACGCCGCCACTTGCCCTAAGAGTATGGATTTGCGGTTTGCAGCGGCCGATGGCATCTTTCGAGATTACTCGAAAGGCTTACGAGGACGGAACGCCGGGCTTTGCGATGCCGAGCGGGACTACTCGTGTGGCGTAAAGGCCCGAAACGGTGGCATTGGTCGTGAATCCAACGGTCATGAGCGATCAATTGAAGAACAAACGTATAGCGATCCTCGCCACCGAGGGTTTTGAGTACGTCGAACTGGTGGAACCGAGGAAGGCCCTGGAGCAAGCCGGGGCGAAAACCGAAATTGTTTCTCCTAAAGAAGGCAAAATCAAGGGCTGGAATCATACCGACTGGGGTGATTCGGTGCGTGTCGATGTCAACCTGAAATCGGCGGATCCAAACCATTACAATGCATTAATGCTGCCGGGCGGAGTGATGAATCCGGACCATCTACGGCAGAATCCTGCAGCGGTCCGTTTTGTTAAATCATCCTTCGAAGCGCATAAGCCCGTGGCGGCTATTTGTCATGGACCCTGGATGCTTGTCGAGGCCGACGTGGTGAGAGGCAAAAAGCTTACGTCGTGGCCCTCTCTACAAACTGACATCCGCAATGCTGGAGGGCAATGGGTGGACCAGGAAGTGATCACCGATCGAGGCTTGGTAACCAGCCGGAAACCGGATGATATTCCCGCCTTCAGCAAAAAAATGATCGAAGAATTCACGGAGGGAAAGCACAAAGCCCAACATGCTTGATGGTCCGCCGCCGCGACTAAGGTAGGGTTCTGCCCCGATCGAGATGCATGAGGAGTCCGACGACGAACAACACTAAAAAGACGAAGAACAGGATCTTGGCGATTCCGGCGGCAGCGAACGCAATGCTTCCGAAGCCGAGAAAGCCGGCGATGATTGCAATAATCAGGAAAATCAGCGCGTAGCGGAGCATGTCTACTCCTTTCCTTCTACTGTGACCGCGTAGAACAGAGTTCGGTTTCACATCCAGGAATTTTAATCTCGCTTACATGAAGTTGCCGCAAAATACCTGGGGCGGTCCGGGCGTCTTATAAACGGGAATTCTTATAAACGGGAATATGGAGGATTGTGAATGAAACTTTTAAACAAATCGATCGCTGTGGCCGCACTTAGCTGCGGGATGGTTCTGGGCGCCACAGTGCCCTTGATGGCGGCTCCCGGATATCAGGATCAGGATTACGGGCGCGGCTACGGACACGGCTATGATAACGAAGGCTTGCGTCACCTGGTCGCAAGGACACAGCAAGATATCCAGATCGCTTCAGAATCCGGAAATAGCGATCACGACCAGCGCCAGCGCTATCGCGACGCCCAAAAGCACTTTTCGGATTTCGATCGCCATCTGACAAAGGGCCACTACGATAAGGACGAGATGGATCACGTCATTGCGGACGTGCAGGGCATTCTGGACCACAACACGCTGATGGCGAACAGCCGCAACGCGCTGCTGCAAGATGTCACTCAGCTTCGTGAAGCGCGGGCTCGGCACGATTCGCGGCAATAGCGGTTGTGAATTGAAGTTCACCGCGGCACGTTGAAGCGTGCACGACACTCAGACAAATCTTACAAGCTGAGAGACACGGAACCGCCGAGCGGTAGCCGCCCCGCGGTTCCAATTTGGTGCATTGTCCCTCTCTGAAACCAAACCCCGCGAAGAACCTGTTTCGGAATGGGGAATGGACCCTAAAGTCCGCGGCCACATGCGGCTGCTGCACGGGCCGATCCGTTGCTAACCGTCTCAATGGAAAAGGCTTATCGCGCTCATTGATCTGACCTGACGCGCTGGTGGGCGGTGTGCCCTTCCCTAGCTCGACGCGGGACCCGCTGAAGCGTTCCGCCGGGGAGAAAACACCGTGAACGCTGCTGTTAAGCAAGCTCTTTCGAACACTTCCGTTTGCCAGGACTACACCGAGCGGGACCGTCTGATACTCGAGCATCTGAAACTGGTAAAAGCGATCGCATCTCACGTTCAAAAATCAATTCCTGTGCACACGGAGCTTGATGACCTGGTACATGCGGGTACGATGGGACTCTTTGACGCAGCGACTAAATATCGTGAAGACCGTGAGGTCACGTTTGCGATCTATGCCAAGCATCGAATTCGGGGCGCGATCTTAGACTCTCTACGGCAAATGGACTGGGCGTCGCGCGATTTACGAAAGCGACAGAAGCAGATGGATACCGTTACGCGCGAGCTGACAGCGAAGCTTGGACACACGCCGACAGAGCTGGAAATAGCGGCGGCCATGGGCCTCACTCCACGCCAGTGGCAAGGGCTGACGGTGGACCTGCGGTCCATTGCCAATGCCGCCGCACAGCACAAAACGGTGGACAGCGAGGATCAACCGGCGATGGAGCTTCCCAGTTCACCGGCCGAGGCGCCCGACCGGCTTTTTGAACGAGCGGAATTGCGGGGGCGGCTCGGCTCGGCGATGACCGGTCTTCCCGTCCGGCACCAGCAGGTGATGAAGCTGTATTACGAAGGAGACTACACGATGCGGCAGATTGGCGGGATGCTGGGGGTGAACGAAAGCCGCGTATCGCAGATCCACAAATCTGCCCTTGCGAGAATGCAGACGGTGCTTCAGGAAAGCGGGATTCACTCCGCAGCCGCATTCTGAGCGGGGCTAGTGAATATCGCGACGGACCGCTTGCTCACGCGCGCGGTTCGGTGCGGTTAACCGTTCGCACAGAACCGCGACTGTAAGGAGCCGGTTTCGACGAAGCTCGGCTATCACCGGGCTAATGAATATCCAGCCGATACGGCAGAATCCGCAATAAGCCACCTTTTAGCAGGGCCGGACCGGGCAGACCGGGCAACGCGCTGCGGAGTTTGTCCTCAGCCGCCGCGGACTCAACCGCTTCTGGCGACGATTCGGTGAGAACTTGGAACAGCGTCCGGCGCGGCGGATAAAGGATGAGATTAGTAGCGCCATTGGGCGGAAGATGCGCCCGCTTGCGGATGAGACTGACCGCTTCATCGAAGCCTCCCAGTTGATCCACCAGCCCATTATCGTGGGCCTCAGCTCCCATCCAGACGCGTCCCTGGGCGAGCGGATCGATTTGATCGTAAGTTTTCTTCCGGGCGGCTGCCACTTTAGTAACGAAGGCCTTGTAGGTGGCTTCGATGGACTCGTGCAGCTTCTGTTTGGCGGCATCGGAAAGCGGGATGCTTTCTGAATCGATGTCGGCCATCTTGCCGCGCGTGAGCGTGTCTTCGTGAATGCCGAGCTTATCGTAGAGGCCCCGGATGTTTGGCCGTATATAGAGCACCCCGATGGATCCTGTAATGGTGTCCGGGTAGGCTATGACAGGATCACCGGTCATTGACATGAAATAGCCGCCGGATGCGGCGACGTCGGACATAGAGACCACTAGCGGCTTCTCGCGGCTCAGCAGCTTTAACTCGTGCAGAATTTCGTCGGAAGCGACCGCATCCCCTCCGGGAGAATCGATCCGTAAGATCACGCCTTTGATACTGCTGTCATTGCGAACCTGCCGGACCAGTCTGGAGAATCCGCCCGATGAGATCAGCGCCTGGCTGCCGAAGCCGCTGCCTGGATTTCCCGAGACAATATCGCCCTCCCCTACCAGCACGGCAATGTGATCTCCGTGCCCGGGAGCGGCGTGGAAATAAGTCTTGAGAGTGATTTTTTTCAGGTCTCCGGCACCGGTCTTTTTCTTCAAATCGGCGTAAACTTCGTCTTCATAGCCAAGTTCGTCCACCAGACCGCTCGCTTTCGCCTGGCTCGCTAGAAACGGCCCATTGTCGATGAGCGCCTTGACGTCATCGGCCGTTTTGTGCCGGGCCTGGCCAATGTTCGAACAGAAATTTCCGTAGATCTGGTCAAGGACTTGATTTAGGACCTCGCGCGTCTCCGGGGACATGCCGGTCTTAGTGAAGATGTCTCCAGCATCCTTGTACCGGCCGATATGGTCGGTCTGAATCTGAACACCTACCTTGTCCAGAGTGTCTTTGAAATATAGCTCCTCGAGCAGGAATCCTTTCACTTCCAGAGAATCGTCAGGGGAAAGGAAGATCTTGTCGGCGGCAGTCGCCAGGTAATACTCACGCGATCCGGGCGATTGCAAAAAAGCGTACACCGGCTTGCCAGACTTCTTGAAATCTGATATCTCCTGACGGAATTCTTCCAGCTTTCCCCAGCCGGTAACCAGGTCACGCGGTTGCAGCACAACCGCTTTGATGCGGTTATCGGTGGCGGCCTGCCGCAGAGAGGTCCACATGTCGCGAACGGTCGGCGGGCTCTGGGATTGAATAAACGGAATAGGAATATCAACCGGCGCGGCTTCGGGGATATCGCCGTTCAGCGCGAGAACAAGCACTGAATTGGAGGCAACGCTGGGCTCTCGGCTCTGGACCAGCCGCCCGATTGCAAAAACGAGCACAAACGCTACCACTACCGCAACCACCAGCCCAACCAGAACTCCCAGAAGGAATTTCCACATAGATCAGCGACCGTTCCCTGAAAGAGAGTAGCAAGTTGACCGCGAGCGAGCACGCAAGTTTAGTTTAGTGGGCGGATTTCCGCGAGAGCTGAAGCTGAGCATCCATCACCGGCCGAAGGGGCGCCGATCGAGACGCGGCACGCACGAGTGCCTGCGCCACCTTACTTCAGTGGGCGACAGAGGTGGGAACGAATCCGTTGCGCACGGCATATTCCACCAGGGTTGCACGATTGTGAATATCCAATTTGCGCATTAGATTGAGTTTGTGCGCCTCAACCGTCTTTGAACTGAGCAAGAGCACGGAAGCCACTTCACGGACGGTGTGCCCTTCAGCCAGAAGCCGCACAACTTCCTGTTCGCGGAGGGTCAGAACGGGCCCGCGCGCGTAGACCTGGCTGGAAGCGGCGAGAGCTTGCAGGTCAGGGACGATTCTGGATAACGTACCCGGCGTCTGATCGTCGGCCGTGATGACCTGGCGAATTCCTGCAAGTAATTGTGCCGCTGTACTGTTTTTCAACATATAACCTTGTGCTCCTGCGCCGATGGCTAATTCGAGTTGTTCGGGGGTGTCCTGGTTGGTCAGGAACAAGAGTCCAGCGTTTGCTTTGGTCTGGCGGAGGGCCAGCAAGGCAGTTTGGTCATCAGCCTGGATGAGGCCAAGATCCATAACCAAAATGTCAGGGGATAACTGCTGTGTTTTCAGCAGTGTCTCTGCAAGATCCGCTGCTTCGGCAACGAGCTCGAGATCGGGTTCGGCCGAAAGCAAGGTTCGCAATCCGCGCCTAAATAAAAACTGGTTGTCTGCAATCAGGACTTTGGTTTGTCGTTTCCCGCGTTCCAAGGTGGTTTCTTCCTGTCACTAGCCTTATCGGCGGAAGAGGGAGAAATCCTTGAAAAACTGGGCCGGGCCGTGTGGGCGACAGCGGTTTCCAATAAGCGGATGGTTACAGGGTCGCCTATTTGTTTGGCGCGATCGAGCGCGCTGCGGCCCAAACGGTCTCGCAGATTCGGGTTAGCGCCTCGTTCCAAAAGAATGGCAACCGCGGACGCCCTGCCAAGCGATGCAGCCATCATGAGGGCGGTGGCGTGGGCATCCTTGTCCGGAGCGTCAATATGCGCACCGCGATCAAGCAATAGCGTAATCACGTCCGGATGGCCACCCAGAGCGGCATCATGCAGCGGCGACCCGCCAGTTTGGTTTGCGGCATTCACGTCAGCACCGTGATCGAGCAGCAATCGAACCACTTCCTTTTTGCCCTTTAGGGCCGCATCGTTCAAATAGGTTGAACCGCTGGCGGTTGGCTTGTTAAGGGGGAGACCGGCCTGAATCAGAAGCTTGGCGATGGCGGTTTGACCGCGCAGAGCGGCGGATTCCATGGCGGCCTCCGCTTCTTGCCGCACTTTGCCGGTCTGGATATCAAGGCGTAAGAGAGCGGCAACCACGTTTGCGTTTTGATAATCGAGGGCCAGATCGAGCGGTGTCAGGCCAAACCGGTCGGCCTGGAGCGGGTCGGCTTCCGCCGTCACCAGTGGCCCAAGTAGATTAGCGAAGCCCTTTATGCAGGCCTCATGAAGCGGTCCGCGGCCGTCCAGGGGGTGGACCCGTCTGGGGTCCGCTCCATGGCTGAGCAATAGCTCGGCAGCAGGTACCCGGTCCTGCAGAACAGCCTCATCAAGCGCGGTGTTTCCCCGCTCATCCACAGCGCTGAGATCGGCGCGCGCGGCGACTAGGGCTTCCAGAATTTGCGTGCTGGCTCTTGCGGCGGCGAAATGCAGAACGGTCTTATCGTCGCGATATTTGAAATTGGTCCGAGCGCCTTTTCCCAACAGGAGTTGTACGACAGCTTCGCGGCCGCCAAGAACTGCATATAGGAGCGCCGTGCTGCCGGTCTCGCCATTTCTGGCGTTGACATTAGCGCCGTGGTCCAGGAGACTGGCGATTACCGCCGTATTGCCGGCCCAGGCGGCCTGGAGCAGCGGTGGGTTGCCGCGGTCGTCTGGCGCATTCGGGTCTGCGCCGGAGGCCAGCAGACGATCTACTTCCGCCGTATTGCCGTTGCGGACAGCGGCGTGAAGCGGGCCTTCCGTGCAGCCAGCAGTGCCTGCTATTGACAAAAGAAGAAGCAGCGCAACGCCCGGGCGGGGCATTTTCACAGCGTACCAGGAATAAAGGAGGGTCTGACGCCTGGCACAGGGTTGGATCAATTATGAGATTGCCGCCTCGCCCCCAGAAACGCGGCTCGCAAATTCAATCAGTTCTTTAACCGGCTCTTGATATGCTTCGAATCGGCCGCGAAAACAGGAGAATGACGAATGCGTAATCAGAGGCAGACGGTAATCGATCGGCGGACCTTACTCAAGACCTCAGCCGCAATTCTAGGCGGAGCGGTGCTGGGAAGGAAGGCCGAAGCCGACCCGGAGCCGCGAGTTCAGAATGTGAATACCAATTCCAGTCCTTCGAAGCTGAGAATCACCGATTTGCGTGTTGCCACTGTGAAGAAACCCGGACCAAGCCCTTGCACAATCGTCCGCATTGATACAAACCAGGGCGTTTATGGCTTAGGCGAAGTGCGCGACGGCGCAAGTCCGACCTATGCTCTTTTTCTGAAGAGCCGACTTCTTGGCGAGAATCCGCTGAATATTACGTTTCTATTCGAAAAGATCAAGCAATTCGGCGGCGATGCGCGCCAGGCAGGCGGAGTTGTATCGATCGAAGAGGCGCTCTGGGATATCGCGGGCAAAGTGTACAGCGTCCCGATTTACCAGATGCTTGGCGGAAAATTCCGTGACAAGATGCGTATCTATGCCGATACGGAGGAGTCAAAGGACATCAAAGTTTACGCCCAGCGAATGAGGGCCCGCAAAGACGAAATGGGAATCACGTGGCTGAAGATGGATCTGGGGATTAACATGGTCGACGATACTCCCGGCACGGTAACCCGGCCTTCGGGATTGAGCCGGTGGGAGGAAACCAATCTCCGCCATCCGTTCGTGGCGACGGAGGTGACAGACAAAGGAATCGAGATGCTTTGCGCGTATGTCGCGGCGATCCGCGAGGCAGTTGGAATGGAAATTCCGCTCTCAATGGATCATCTGGGCCACATCGGCGTGAATTCCGTCATCCGGCTGGGAAAGGCCTACGAGCGATACAACCTTTCCTGGATAGAGGACGTGATTCCGTGGCAATACACTGACTTGTTGAAACACATCACAAATGAAAGTCCCACACCTACACTTACGGGCGAGGATATCTACTTAAAGGAGGGTTTCGCCAAATTATGCGAGAACCACGCAGTGAGCAAGATTCATCCGGATATTTCCACCTCGGGCGGAATTCTCGAAACACATAAAATCGGAAATATGGCGATGGAATATGGCGTCCCGATGGCGATGCACTATGCGGGGCTGCCGATTGGGGCGTTCGCAAGCGTCCACTGCGCAGCGGCCACGGAGAATTTTCTGGCGTGCGAGAATCACTCGCTGGATGTTCCGTGGTGGCAGGACCTGGTGGAAGGTGTCGAAAAACCGATCATCAACAAAGGATTTATCGCCGTCCCGGACGAGCCCGGCCTTGGCATAACACTGAACGACGAAGCCGTGAAGGCGCATTTAGCGCCTGGAACCGGCTTTTTCGAACCAACGCCGCAGTGGGACAAGGAGCATTCCTGGGACCGGCTTTGGAGCATGGCCCCCCGAGGAGCGGGAAAGATCGCATGAAAAAGTTCATTCTGATGGCGCTGGTGCCAGCCTTGGCATTCAGCGCGTCCCCGGCCTTCGCTCAAGTAAAAATGACAAAGGAACAAATGATGTTCTACACGTCGGATTGGAAAGGCGACCGCTTCCCCGACGGACGTCCGAGAGTGCCGGACGATCTGCTGAAGCGCGCCTTAGATGTGTCAATCGAAGACGTGTGGGATTTTCTGCGCGGACAAGGTTACAGGAATCAGTTTGAGGGTAACTGGCAAGCTTTGCATATTGACAAGCCATTTGCAGGCCGTGCGCTCACCGCGCAATACATGCCGCTGCGCGCTGATATGGCCAAGGCCATCGCCGCCGAGGGTAAAGCCGAGGGGCGCGTCAGCGGAACCAACAGTTGGCCCATTAACGAACTGCAGATCGGAGACGTGTATGTCGCCGATGGCTTTGGAAAAATCGTTGAAGGCACTCTAATCGGTTCCAACCTGGGAAACGGCATCGCTGCGCACACCCACACGGGTTTTCTGTTCTATGGCGGCATCAGGGATCAGGAGGAGAACCGGGAAATCCCGAATTTCAACGGATTTTACAAGGGATACGATCCGTCGGCATGGGCTCAAATGGAGCTGACGGCGATCAACGCTCCTATCCGGATCGGTCGCGCGGTGGTGCTGCCGGGAGATCTCGTCCTGGCGAAAACCGACGGCGTTATTTTCATCCCGGCGATTCTGGCCGAAGCGGCAATCAGTTCGGCCGAATTCACAAATCTTACGGATGCCTTCAATTTTGAATTGAACCGTCAGGGGAAGAACGGCGCTGAATTTGAAGGCGGCTGGACCCCCGCTAAATACGCCGCGTTTGCGAAATGGATCGACGCTCATCCAGAGATGTTAAAAATGCCGCGCTCGGAATTCGATGCGCTGCTCGCTAAGGCGACCCGGCCGCGTCCGGCGCATCACGCGCCTTCTAGCGAACCGGAACAGTAAGGTTACCGGTAAGTTTCAAACCATATGATTGAGCGGACCGCAGCCATGGCCGAAGCCCGGGGCCTGCTCGATGGCGCGTTGCACGAACTGCCTCGCACGCGAGATGGCGTCAGGTAGACTTCTGCCCAGTGCCAGACCGGCTGTGATGGCGGCCGAATACGTACAGCCGGTCCCATGGGTGTGGGGCGTATTGACGCGAGTGCCCACAAAGGAGCGGGGCGCGCCAGACCAGCGCAGCACGTCTACCGGTTCACCCTCCAGGTGTCCGCCTTTGATCAAAACGGCTTTGCAGCCAAAATCAAGCAGACGATCGGCTGCGCCAGCCATGTCCTGTTCGCCGCGAATCTTCAATCCCGTCAAAGTCTCCGCTTCCGGAATATTGGGCGTAATGAGGAACGCGAGCGGCAGCAGTTTACCTTTCAGCACTTGCTCCGCATCGGTCGATATAAGCCGCAGGCCGTGTTTGCTAATCATCACGGGATCGACAACCAGGGGAAACGAGAATGAACGGGCAAGTTCCGCAACCGCTTCGACGATTTTCGCCGTCCCGAGCGCACCGGTCTTGGCGGCCCCTGGAGGGATGTCGGAAATGACCGCCTGAATTTGCTGCGACACCAGATCCGGAGCGAGTGTCTCGACACGAGAAACGGTTTGCGTGTTCTGAACAGTGATCAGAGTGATGACAGCTTCGCCATACACGCGAAACTGATGGAAAGTCTTAAGATCGGCCTGAACGCCTGCGCCGCCGCTGGGATCAGATCCTGCGATACTAAGCGCTACCGCCGGCATACTGGGACGGTAGCGCACAATTTGCCTTACTGCTGAGTGCTGGTATCAGTCTTTTGTTCTACCTTATTAGCACCTTTTTCGGTTTCAGAAGCGCCCTTGTGCGCGCCCTTCTTCGCTCCGTTCTTGCTGTTGTGCCAACCCTTCTTTACGCCGTGTTTGGTGGCCGCGGTACCATCTTTGGCAGCGTTCTTGCTATCATGACCGACGTCTTTCATGTCTTGGCCCACCTGTAGCCCGTAGGCAGGTATAACTGCACAGCCGCCCAACAAGAGCGCAATAGAAAGTAATGTAGTTTTCATTCTGTAGTTCCTAAGATCAGGATATCCTGCCGGTTCGACTAACGTAGGCAGATTACTCGAACTTAATTTGAATGTGAAAGTTTGGAGAAGACCATGTACTCAAGGCGGCATTTTGGAACAATAGCTCTGGCTCTGTTACCCGCGACACGCGCCTTTGCGAAACTGATCAATTCGAGAATCGATGGGGTTCAAGTCGGCGTTCAAATCTACAGCTTCCGGGATGTCCCGCTTGATGCCGCGATTGCCGCCATGCAGCAGATAGGGATCGGCGAATGCGAGCTTTACATGGGTCACGTGGAGCCGCAGGGCTTAAGCGGAGCTGCTCTCAAAAGCTGGCGCCTGACTACTCCTCTTACCTATTTCGAACAAATCCGGAGGAAATTCGATACTGCCGGGATTGAACTTTCCGCGTATTCGTTGAATTTCAAGGACAGCTTTTCGGATGCGGAACTCGATCGCGGCTTTCAGATGACCAAAGCGTTGGGGACGGACATCATCACGACGTCAACGACGCTCACCTGCGCAAAGCGCATAGCCCCGCTTGCCGAAAAACACCACGTACGCGTGGCGATGCACGGCCATGATGAGACCAATAAGCCGAACGAGTTCGCAACCCCGGAGAGTTTTTCGAAGGGGCTCGCGATGTCACCCCAGTTCTACATCAATCTGGACATCGGCCACTTTACCGCGGGCGGTTACGATCCGGTTTCCTATATAGACGAGCACCATTCCAAGATCCTCATGCTGCATATCAAGGACCGCAAGAAAAATCACGGTCCGAATATGCCGTTCGGTAAAGGAGACACGCCGATCAAGCAAGTACTTCTGCTGCTCAAGCGTAAACAGTACCCGATTCCGGCCAACATCGAGTACGAATACAACGATGAACAGCCAGGATTGGACACGATCACCGAGGTGAAGAAGTGTTTTGCTTATTGCAAGGCGATCTTGACTTCAAATATCACCGCGGCGCATTTGCGCGGCGATGTAGTCTGAGGCGCGCATGGAAATGGCGCAGATGGTCAGAGTCGGATTCTGTGAACCGCCCGAGACAAATGAGCTGCCATCCACCAGGAACAGGTTCTTGATGTCGTGCGTCTGATTCCACTTGTTCAAGACAGATGTTTTTGGATTGTTCCCCATGCGGCAGGTTCCAAGTTCGTGGATGCTTTCGCCAGGCGGCACCATCTGCCAATGTTTGGCTAAAACTTCGAAGCCGGCATCGTGACAGAGTTCCTCGGCAACGTTCATTGAGTCCTTTGCCATTTCGAACTCGTTATCACCATACTTCGCGGTGATGTGGAGGGTCGGAATGCCCCATGCGTCGTTAACGGACTTGTCTATTTCGACAAAGTTTTCGTAACGCGGCAGCACCTCGCCCATGGTGGTCATGCTGAAGGCGGAGCCTTCCAGATCGGCAAGGCTCTTCAAGAGCTCTGCGCCGTATAGCGGGAGATGTTCGGGATGAGGCGAGCCGCCGCTTCCGAAATCCATTGCATAGCCGCGCATGAAATTCTTCTCGCGCGTGGTGAGATTGCGAAAGCGCGGGATATAGCCGTCGCCGCCGATTAGCCCGGGACGCGGATTGCCGCCGCGAGCTTCAGGGACAATGCAACTAACCACGTCTTTGATATAGAACTGATCGAATAGATAATGACCGAGCACGCCGCTGGAATTTGCGAGGCCGGAGTTGAGCAGCAGGCGGGTGCTTTCGAGACACGATGCGCCAACAACCACGACGCGAGCCTTCGCGCGAAATTCCTGCTTACTGCGGCGGTCGACGAAGATGGCGCCATCGGCTAGCCCAGTGTTGCGATCGGTGGTGATTTGGCGAACCACGGCGTTCGATACAATCTGCAGCTTTCCAGTGGCGAGGGCATCGGGCAGCATGCGGTTGACGGAACTTGCCATTTCACCGGTTGCGACGCGCTCTTTCGTGGTTGGAATGCTGCGGCGCCGGGCCGCTTGGATGAAGCGTCGAATGGTTTCGGTATCGGGCGATTTATCTTCGATAAATACGCCATCAGGAAGCTGCGGCAGGCCCTCTTTGCGTCCGGAGACACGCAGCAGAGGCTCAACCTGGTCGTAGTAAGGCGCAAGGTCTTGGTATTCGATTGGCCAGTTTTCACCGAATCCGTCGTGGTCCTTGCATTTAAATTCGTAATTGCTGAGACGCCAGGATGCGCGGCCCCAAAACAAAGTCTTACCGCCTATTAAGCGGATACGGACCCAATAGTAGGGATCATCGGTTGGGTAGGTGTATGGATTTCTCTTTTCGTCAGCCCAAATATTTTCGGTGTATTCGTCGGCCTGTGTGACGTGAGGGAAACGGCCAGGGCGCCCGAAGCCGTGGTATGGAAGGGCGTAAACCTCTTTCAATTCGCGATCGCGCTTAAAATCGACGGCTGGGCCGGCATCGAGCATCAGGCAGCGAATTCCCTTTCTGGTGAGCTGGCGAGCCGCCATTCCGCCGGAGGCACCGGAGCCGATGATGAGGACGTCGTATTTGTCGTTAAGCATGGCTACTCGATGGTGCGCCAATAGAAGTCGGAAGCGTTACGCGGGCGGCGTGTTTGCGATAGGGCGTCGATGTACGGCCGCGAGTTGAAGGTCGCGCGCAGCAGGTCTCCTTTGACGGCCTGAAGAAAGGCTGGAACAGTATCGTCGTTGGCGCGCCGAAAGCTCCAAGGCTCCCGAAGAGGCGAAAGGAAAGCATCTGCCTGAACGGAGGTAAGCATTCCGAAGCTTTTTCCGAACTTCTGTTCGGCAGCGTGGTTCAAAGCATCGAGTCCGTTACGGTAGAGTTCGAGTCGGGAGTTGGGGGAGCAACCGATTAAGAAATCCAAAAATTCGGCAGCCCCGGCCTGAGTGGCACCCGGACAGTTATTCCTGGACGGCACAATGAGATCGCCAAGGTTGGTCAGTGCCGAAAGCTGGTCGGGATTGAAGGTGCGGCTTATAGCGGCCGCTGTTTCATCCGCCGGCACAACGGGTGTGTTTGGAGTTTCGTTTCTGCCGGGCGGAACAAGGGGCGGCCCGGCGGGTAGACCCTGCTGTTTAGCGGCTGGAAGGTCCTTCTGCGTGGCGCGCGCAGCAGCAATGGCCGGCAAGGCAATGATGGATTGGAGAACCGAGCGGCGTTTCATAAATTCAAATTGAAAAACTTCAAGATCATGGCGGTGACATCCTGGATCTTTGGATTCCGGACATTTGCCTTTGCGCTGGTAAACAGTACTCCAGGAACATCGGCGGGATTGATGCAATGATCGCCAATCCAGGCATCGTTATTATCCACGATTTCTTCCGACGGAGTGCCGCCGAGCCCGGTTTCCCAGGACGCGCGATAGCCGCGGCCATAACCGACGATCAAATCCGGCGCTACCGCTGTATTCCGGGCCGCGGCCTTCTCCTCATACACGGCCTCGACCACTTGCCGGTTGTTAACACGATCGCGCCAAGCCAAAAGCTGTTCACGGAGATTCGCAATGACGGCCTGGCTCTGCTGGCCGGAAGCAACGATGCCATGCTGCTCGCGCCCTTTTCGATTGACGTACAAGCCGTTCAGGCCCAACGCATACGCTTCAGTAGATGACCAGTCGATGCTGCTAAGGCTGGTCTCGTCGCCCGGCGACCCGGTAAGAGATAAAAATCCGCGACCACGCAACCACGCATTCAGATTCACGGCGCGTTCGAATGTCGTAAAACCATGATCGGAGAGCACGATAAGCTGAGCCGTGGGTTGATCTCGCATCACCTCGCCTATGCACTCGTCTACCGAACGGTACACCTCCAGTAGTTCCGGTTCGTGCTGCTTCCATAACATGTGCGAGTTCTGGTCAATGGATGAAAAATAAAAGAAGAGCAGTCCTCCGGTAAAGTGCCGGAGCGAATATCGCAACAGACTGCGCTCGTCCGCGAAAACAAGCCGCGTCTGGGACCGGAACTCGCTCAGCGTGAAAACGTGATGCCGCAAAGCCGACGTGTCTTCCGGAGTGCCCATGGTGAAAAAACGTCCATCTTCGCGCGCGATGGTGCGTCCCCAGTCAGGAGGAGCCGCCACGGGCAGAGCCGGGTCCATGGGATCGATATTGATTGCCGAGACGTAGAGTTCGAAACCGGGATGCAACTGTTTCGCGTAAACACGAAAGATCCCGCGCACGGAAGAGACATGCGGGATCAGCGCGAAATCCGCAGGCATCCAGTTGGACCATTCGCCTTGGCGAAGAACGGCGAGTTGATCGCCGAGCTGTAATCGTGCGACCGGCCGGTCCGGATCCACATCCACAATCAGATTGACGGAAGTGTACGGGCGATCGCGGCGAAGTGCATTCGGTGGGCCTTCGATTTGCAGGACGACGTGCCCTGCGTCGAGATGAACTTTTATGATGCGCCCACCGGCGACGGGACGCGACAACTCGGTAGGATCGTCCGTGTAAAAACTGAAAGTGCCGAGCGTACCGCGCAGGTCCGGCGTACCCATTCCGGAGACCGCGCGACCGACTGCGATGGGCGGGTAATTCGTAGGCATGCGCACTACGGTAACGGGTATGCCGTGCTCAGACAGCACTTGCCAGAATGGCGTGCCGTGGCGTAGCGAAATCACGTGTGACTTCGATAAGGGGAAAATGTATGGACCTATTGGCAGGGTCCAGCGGGGCTCTTCGGTGCGCGACATCGACGAAAACGGCTGCAGGGTTTTGGCGTCACGATGGACGAAGTCGAAAATGCCGTGCTCCGCGGGTTCAAGGCCCGTAATAAAGGTGGACCATGCTACTGGGCTTTGCGGCGGCGTAGTGGTTCCGAGCCGGCTGAAGTGCCCCTTATCGCGAAGTTTCGCAAGATTAGGCAGCGCGCTCCAGTGGCGCTCGACAAAGTTGGGATCCATGCCATCTACTCCGAGCACGATCAATCTCGGAACGGTGGACTTTCGATGAGAAGAAGCGCAGGCCGTTGCATAGAGCCCTAAAAAGATCGCGATGGCCGGGATCGCGAGGCGCGAGAAGAACGATTGACCTCTTATTGCGACGACCCCCCCAGATAGCCAAGACTGCGTAACCGCTCTAGCGTTTGCTGGTCGAGCCGCGAGGTTCCGGTGTGGCCGATGATCCCTCGAACCTTATTCTGCCCATCGATCCATTGAGCAAGTGTCGCGATCATCTCTTCTACTTCATGGGAATGCTGCGCTGAGACATCGTGCCGCTCGCCGCGGTCGGCGACACGGTCGTACAACTCTACTTTCTTAACCCCGGCTTTGGCGGCCTTATTGCGATAAATAAATTTCCAGCGGGCGTCGATAATGGCAAAGTCGTCGACCGCGTTCTCCGGCACAAGCCCTTCCGGGTGAACGGCCGCGAATTTCGATGACACAACGAGCCTGCGCCGCTGAAATGCCTGACCTCGAATCAGCGGAAGCAGCGTCTGGCCTTCGACAACGGGAGGAATCTTGAGCCCGAGGTAATCGAGCGCTGTCGGCATCACGTCAATGAGCTGCACGGGCTGGCTGATCCGTAGCGGTTTCGGACAGAGTTTAGGATTCCACATCAGCAGCAGGCAATGCGTGAGTTCCTGGTAAACGGAATGGCCGTGCGCGGTCCAGCCGTGGTCCCAGAACTCTTCGCCATGATCAGAGATCACGATGATAAGTGTCTTGTCAAGAATGCCGAGCTGCTTCAATTTGGCGACGAGGAGTTCAAAATTATGATCGTTGTTCGCAATCTCGCCATCGTAGCGGTCTACGGCTTGCCGGATAAACGTAGCGGGATCGATACCCGCCCGGCGGCACATTTCGCGATTGATGACGTCGCCTCCTCCGTACTCGTGATTAGTTCGGAGGCTCATGTAATGGCGCTCGAAAGCTGGGGTTTCGGCTGGGTTGGCGAATAAGGAAGCAAACGGCGCAGGCGGATCGTAAGGCGCGTGCGGGTCCGTAGCGTGCGCATATAAGAAGAACGGCTCATCGCCATGCCGGTCAAGCCAGGGAAAAACCACTTTATTCAGCGCCGCCGAATCGGTCGCGCGATCGGTTTTCGGATTCACTTGACGCAAAACTACCGGATACTCGAGCAGATAATCGAAGCCGCGGTCCAACCCTGTCGCCCTGCCCACGAAGGGACTTGCAACGATACTCGACGTCACATATCCGGCATTTCGTAATTGCCCGGCAATGGTCGCAGCGCCGGCTGGAATCCTGTCTGCGTCGCCAACGATTCCGTGAGTAAAGGCATAAAGCGAGGTCATCAACGAAGCGATAGAGGACTTCGTCCAGGTAGCCTGGGCCTGGCAATCCTCGAATACCACACCAGAGGCGCCCAGCTTCTTCAGAAACGGTGTTGTGTTTCGCGCATAACCGTAGACACTTCCATGGTCGGCGCGCAGAGTATCAATCGTGTAGATGAGAATGTTCGGACGAGTGTTCAGTGCCGGCCTGGTGATTACCGGACTGGTCCAGAGAGCGACGTCTCCTTCATGCGCCGACTCGGTCCGTAACTGAAGCTTAACCATTCGGCCGCCCCACCGCGAGAGATCGATATCGGCATCTTCCCACTGATCGGGGTTATCTAAGATCTTCGAGAAGAGGTCGGCGGCAGCGCCTTCAACCGAGACCCGAAACTTTATTGTGCTGTTTTTTCCAGTTGTCCCGATGCCGAAGTGCAAATGAGCACCTGCTGCAATCGAAAGCGGAAAGATAATGCTGGAAGGCGAGTGGACGTAAAGCGTCTGGCGGTATTCGTCGCGCTTGCCAAGCATTTCACGTCCAATAGCTTTGGGAAAATCGCCTGGCTTGGGGATCAGCTTAATGGAGTGGATGCCGACAAGCTCCGTAAGACTATCGGTGGGCATGATCTCAAGCAGGCGGCTGCCCTTGGGCGCGTCCAAATTGATATCGAACCGGTATACGTTGTACTGGCCGGCTGGACCGAGCTTCTGCTTCGCTTCGAAATCGCCAATTTTGATCTTGATCTCGCTGCCGCCCTGCGCCGACATTCTGATCTCGACGGCCTCATAGAGACTCCAGTCGATAGCGGGTTCCTTTGGCGCCAGGATAACCGGAGTGGAACCGTCACCTTTGAGCATCATGTCGCCGTTGCGAACGCCGATGCGTCCACGGGCGAGCTGCCAGGTAATATCCGAGATCGAAAAAAAGTTCTGCCACACGATGGGATTCGCGGCGGTAGCGCTGCTGGCAGCGGTGGAGGCGATTACTTTGGCGGCCGGGAGATCGTCGTCGAGACGGAGCGCCTGGCCAAGCGCAACCGGGCACCAGATCCACGCACACAAGGCGCCCGGCAGCAAAGCTCGAACGAAGCTCAAACAAACATCCTAGCTCCGGTCAAAACTCCAGTCTTGCGCCCACCTGGATGATGCGTGGACTGTTGGCCTGTGAGCTCAGGTTTATCAGCCCGGTGGTGCCATTCGGGTTGTTGAGGGTCGGGTGGTTGAACACGTTGAAGAAATCGCCGCTCATGCGGAGCTTTATTCGCTCAGTAATGCTGAAGTATTTGAAAGCCGTCATATCCTGATTAAACGAAGAAGGCCCTAGCATGAAATTGCGCGCGTTCCAACTGAGATTGTCGGTGATGGGCGTGGGAACAACGGTTCCGTTCGACAACGTCTGCGGCAAGCGGTTGTCGAAATTGGGCCCTAGAGGATGAATGGCGCGCGCGCCGCGGTTTACGGGAACAAGCTGTTCGAGCGCGGCTAGATTGGCGCCACTGGCCTGAGTAGGATCGAAATCGCCCGCGAACCAAAGCATCTGATTTTGGCCGAAAATATTCACGTTCAGGCGCTTGCCGGAACTCAGCGCCGGATTGCGGAACTGATACTCGCTGGCGGAGTTTCCCATCCAGAATCCGTTAGCCCAGGTGCCGATGAAGGCGATCTGCCAGCCCCCAACGAGCGCATCCATCCCACGATTTGCATTGCCCAGAAACTTTTTGCCGCGCCCGAAGGGCAACTGATAGAGACCGTTCCAGGTAATTCGCTGGGGTGGAACCTGGCTCGAATTGGTGTAGAGAAGCCGCAGACGCTGGCTGTCAGTCAGGTTTGGTGCGCCTAAGAGTTCGTTGTTGGCGGGAACTGAGGCAGAAGTGCCGCCTCCCTGATTGCCCTCTCCGGTGGATACTCCGTTGATACCGCCGCTGCCGCCGTACGTGAATCCGCCGGCATCGTTGGTCGTCATCGAGTGAGTGTAAGCGTAGAAGAATTGGAAGGAAAGACCGGAAGAGAAGCGCTTGTCGAGAACGGCCTGGACGCCGTTGCTGTTGGAGTAGCCATTGTGCCGTACGGGCCCATCGGCGCCGGTCATGCTCCAATTGGGATCAAGCTGGCGCTTGTACGAAAGACTCGGCGCAACCTGGCCGGTTTGCAGTTGATAGTTATACCTGGAGAGCGGAGCGTTGACATCCCAGTTCTGCTGAAGATTGCTGCCGTGATTTCCTGTATACGCTAATCTCAAAACCAGATTCTGCGCGAGTTCGCGCTCGATGGTGAAAGTCCATTCCTGCATCCGGTCGTCGTTCCAATGATGCGCGTCCAGCGCAAGGAAGCCCTGAGCTGAGTTGTCGACGGCACCCGGCGCGACCGTGGCAGTGCCGCCCGCCCCGAGCAAGTCGCTCGAATTTGGAACGGCCGTAAGCGAGTACACGCCATTGGCGCCCTGCAACGTATCGAGGTTGTTCTGATATCGCAGGTTGAGCGGAGGGTTAACGCGCATCGATTGCAGAATTTGCGAGAGCGGAAGCGGCCAGTAGTATGTTCCGTAGCCGCCGCGAATCACCCATTTATCGCTGAGCCGGTAAGCTGCGGCAAGATGGGGAGCGAAATCGGTCCACACATTCGGCGTAAGGGCGCTAGGAAAACCTATTGAGTTGGCCGAAACTCCGGTAAGGCCGCGGGCCGCCCAGGCACTGATTACAGCGGGCGGAAGTCCTGGGATCGTCTTCAGCGTTGTGTTCTGCGGAAGCACAACCTGCATCGACGTCGGGCTCAGCGAATTCAGGTCGATCGTGTCCATCCGGTTGTACTTTTCTTTGTACGGGGTCCAAAAGTCCCAGCGCAGACCGTAGCTGAGCGTCAGCTTCGGGCTGATCTTCCATGTGTCTTCGGCGAACAGTCCGAGTTCTTTTTGTTTGAAGTAGAAAAAGCCGCGATTGTACTGATTTGAGAGATATCCGGGGAGACCGAGTTCCAGACTCGCGAGTCCGGACCCTGTAAATGGAAGCTGAGCCTGGGCGGTCGGATCGTACAAGCCGGTCCAGGTGCTGTCGAAGGAGTCTGAACCTTGTGACTGCTGCAGTTCTTCCACATTGTTCAATTCCTGGCGGCCTTTGAACCCGAAACGCATGCTGTGTTTGCCCTTGACCCAGTCCACGTTATCGTCGATTTCATATTGGGTCATGTTCTGATCTTTTTTATTGTCGGAATCCCATCCGCCGCCGTAAAACATGTTGTACGCGTCGGTGTAAACGGTCGGCCAACCAGTGGCGCCAAATGGGTTGGGTAAACCCAATTTAGAATCCCAATTGATGTTGTCCGCCCCGGTCCCCTGGTGGTTTGCGGAGCGAACCGCCCCAAGCTGCAGATCGTTCAGCACATATGGGCTGAACACATGCGTGTAGTGCGCGGTTATGTTGTAGACGTTGGATTGCTGGGCCGAACTGCCGGTGGAATCGGTTTGCCCGGGTGGCGGGAAACCGTAGTGGTTTCCCGCTTGCAAATAATCGTAGTGGGACCGGGTGAAGCGAACCGACAGCGTGTCTTTCGCTGAAAACATCTGATCGAAACGGCCGGTGATCGAATCTGTATTGGTGTCTTGCGGATAGTACGTTTGGAAGTTGAGGCCGATCCAGGGATTGGCGGACGCATTGGGGCCGCTGGGCAGCGGCGTTACACCCATAAAGCCGTTGAGCACTTGTGTATTCAGCAGAGTGGTGGGGATCTTATTCCCCGGAAACGGTGCGCGTGCGCCGTTTGCGGTCGTGGTGTACGGATTATAGAGAGTGAATTGATCGCCGCTGGTATCGGTCATATTGCTGAAATCACCGCCCCACATAGCGGCAGTGGGAACTGCGGTTTGCGCGAATACCTGCTGGCGCTGCCGTAGGAACTCCTGGTCATAGAAAAAGAAAGCTTTATTCTTGACCACCGGGCCGCCAACAAAGCCGCCAAATTCATTGCGAATCAGCTTCGGCGGGGTATTTCCGTCCTGCACCGCCCGGGCAACCAGGCCGCCGTAGTTATCGCGCAGAGTTTCGAACGCGGCTCCATGAAACTGGTTGGTGCCGCTTCTGGTGACTAGTTCAATGGTTGCAGGCCGGTCGAAAGCGGCGCCGGAGCCGGCCGTCTCCACGCGGTATTCCTGGATGGTGTCGAGTCCGGGCTGGACACGCGAGATGCCGCCGCCAAATCGGTCCACGTAAGACATGCCGTCCAGCAGCATTTCAGTGGAACCGACCATCATGCCGTTGGTGCGGGGGCTGGGAGCGCCCTGCGTGTTCTGGCCGCCTTCGACACCAGGCGTCAGCGTAAACAGGTTGCTGATCTGGCGGCCGTTCAGAGGAAGATCGTGGATCTGTTGCGCGGTCTTTTCATCGCTGAGCTGAGCGCCTTCGGTCGCTATTTGCAAGGCCGCATCGCTCACATCCACCTTGGATTGCACGCTGCCGACGGTCACGGTTGCGTCCACTGTGACCGTTTGGCCGGCCTGGAGCTGGAAATCTGTTTCCCATTTTGCAAAACCCGGAGCCGCGACCGTCAGGTGATACAGGCCGACGGGAAGGCTGGCGAACCGGTAAAGTCCTGCATCGTTTGTTACGGAATTCCGGGCCTCGCCGGTGGCGGTATTAACGAGCGTGACGCTCGCCTTGGAAACACTAGCCTTTGAGGGATCCTGGACGGTTCCGGTCACCTCTCCGCGGCCGGTCTGAGCGACGATTGGAACCGAGAGTATGCACAACGGCAACAGCAGCTTTCCAACATATGACAAGAAACTCCGCACGACCCACCCCTTTCCGTGTAGAACGCTAGGTTGAGGGGAGAATATCAGAGTTTTGAAAAGCTTGTCAATGAAAATGTGAATTCCCGCGGCACGCTTAGAAAACGTCGAAGTTTGCAGTCTGTTCCTGTCCGCTGAGCAGATCCCTTACACGCACCGTCCATCTCCCCGTGGTCTCATTTTGAGCGAGCGGCAGCATCTCTTGGGTAGTTCCGCCGGGAGCGAGCAGATTTCCCGAGTAGTAAGAGACAGTTTCACCAGTGGGATTCAGTACGTCGACATGAAATACGTGGACAGCAGCAGACGTCTGGCCCTCTAGCGAGATGCCGACCCGGCCCGTTTCACCCCGCTGGATCCGCTGTGGCGCAGCTAGGCGGAGCGCCGGAATCGCCGTGGGACTAAATGCAATTATGTTCGGCTCATAGGGGTCAACAGTAAGTAAAACTTGCTTTACTCTGCCCAGCGGCTTACGTCGCCGTACATCGTAGGCGTAGAGTGTCTCGGGCGCGGTCAATCGAACTGTTTGAGACTTTTCAAAGCGCTGCTCCGACGTCGCCTTCAGCGGGCCGAGTTCATCTACCTCAATCGGCGGATTATTGTGCAGGCCTATGATGGTCACGCCGCCATTACGGAACTCGTGTGTTTCGACTCCGATGACCGGGCGACCGCTGCTATCAACTACGCTGAATGCCGGACGGATGCCCGCCTCGGCCGCAATTTTGTCCATGGCCGCCTGAAGCTGCGTTCCGGTCCCAAGCACGCGTTCGTTTCCATAATCGAGCGCGTTCATGCGAATCACTTTTCCGCGTCCTGTATCGCCGCCAAGCAGTTCCGCAAGACTCGACTTCGGCAAGCGCTGGCTGTGCTCATCGAATGTACCGGCATCCCTATCCACTACAAGAATTCCACCTTGGCGGACGAAATCAGTAATCGCTCGGGATTCTACAGCGGAAAGTGCGCTCGACCGGGGCAGGATCAGAATGCGATAGCCCTTTTTCAACAGTTCACCCTGCTCTACCTGGTCGTATGCCACGAAGTTGTACTGCAGGCCCTCATCTTCGATTAGCCGGCAATAGGAATCGCGAAGGCGAAGGAAATCGTTGTCCTTGCGCTCGGTCCACGACATGCGGTCCATCCAGGCATCGCCTTTCGGCCGCTGGGCGAGGATCCATTCGGTTCGCATACTCGCCTGCGAGTAATGAATGGCAATGGGACCGGCCTGCCGCTGGCTATTGATCATCAGAGCCCCGACCCCGTCGCGCAGTTCGTTCCAGTACGGAGCAACATCGCGCCCGCGTGGCCCAATGGCGCCGTCCGGTCGGACGATGTCATTTTTTTCGTCCCAAATAATGTGCCCCCGCGCGCCGTGCAACAGTTCGCACCAGACCCGGTGCTTCTCCCATGGCCCGCTCGCAAAGGCGGTGGTCACAAACGCGAGGCGCGGATTCAGCGACCGGATGATCTCGATATTGTCGCCGATATCGTACGGCTCCATGGCGTCCAGCGTACGGCTGAGCCGGGCGTAATCATAGCCTCCCCAGCCTGGCATCTGGGCGCCTTCGATTGCGACATAAGCGTGAGGGTCGACGGAATGGATGGCGTCCACCCCCATCTTCAGCGCGTTCGCAAACGAAATATCCATCCATTCCTTAAAGTCGGCCCAGGAAGAATAGTTTCCATCCGTGCGCTTCATGGCCTCGCGGGTGGTATCGGGAGTCACGGCAGTCCAACTCGAGAAGCTGCTTGCCCATTGGCGGTTGAGCGCCGCAAGCGTGCCGTAACGCTTCTTTAACCAGGAACGCATGCCATCAAGCGAGTGATCCGAGAAGTCGAAATCCCAGAATCCGGCCAACTCCGCGATCCCCGATTCGTCCGCCAAGTTATAAAAGATCGGCCGGTAGGGCGAATAGACGCGCGCTGCGGCAATCAGGCGGTCATGTACTTCCGTAAGCCACGCTGGGTCGGAGAAACTGGGATGCCTCTTCAGTCCCTCTTTGCTGTCGAAATTCTTTTTGTACAACTCTCTCGCTTGAAGAAACGACCAGTTGTAAGGCCGGTCCTTGCGATAGCGATGGTATTCCGAGTAAAAGTCCGTCGCCATGTTTTCCACGTACCAGCGCAGATTATCTTCCAGCAGGAAATTAGGGAGGATCGAGGAGCTTTCGCTTGATTTGCCGGCATTGACACCCACCTTCTCCAACTCTCTGAAGTGCTCGGCGCTGCCGCCTTGCCACATGATAATCATGTAATCCCGCCAGCTCTTATCGGGCGGTCTGGCGATAAACTGGGCCTCGGCATCTTCTTCGCGGTGATCCTTCTCTCCCTTCTTGTTCGCGCCATCGAATGAGAAATGCACCCGTAAATCGTTCTGCATTGCCACGGCGCGCCGTAAGTCGAGCGGGAAGCTAAGTTCGGATTCGTCGGTCATCTCGACAGGCAGGGTCCGGTCTTCAACCACGCGCCCGTAAACGTCCGTCCAATGGATTTGCAGTTGCCCTCTTCCGGTGGCTTGTGCGCCAATTTTATAGACGACGGTAACTGGCTTGTCCCGTTCCAGAGCGGTGGATGGCAAAATCAGCTCGGCGCCGCTGCCCAGCGCGGCAGATAGCAGAATCAATCCAAAGAACCTGTGGGTCATCATGTGCATCATTTCTCGCCCTTCTCCGATATAGGCAGGACATCGCCCCGCAATTCGAGTCTGGCCGCAAGTAGATCGGGTTGCGCTTGTAACGCCTCCGTCAGTAGCTGCCGACCCAATTCAGATTCGCCTTCATGCTTCGCGATCAATGCCAGCAAATACCGCGCTTCGGCAAGATGCTCTGGATTGTTTGAATCCTTCTCCGTGTTCGCAAAATTTTTAAAATGTTCCGTTAGCCGTGCGGCTTCCTGGCCGCGCCCGAGGCGTTCAAGGGCCAAAACCATGAAGAAGTTCTCACTGCTCCAGCTATCCCGGTCGCCGGATAATTGGTCCATTCCGGCAACGCTCTTTTGGTAAGCCTGTAGAGCGGCATCGTGCTGGCCCATCGCTTCCAGGGTTCGCCCAATGTAGTATTCGATGCGCGGCGAGGCCTGCGCCTGAAAATCGTCTACACCAAGCGATACAGGCGGCCTCAGGCTGGATTGGAACAGTTCCAGTGCGCGCGTGTAATTGCCCCGCTTGAACGCTTCCGCGCCCTCTCCATAGCGGGCCACTCGATATTTATCGCGCAAGCCATACGTCCGATGCCGCGGCGCGAACGCATGAGTTTCAATCAGGCGCTCGGCCTCGTTGTAGCGCCCTTTATTCAAATCGGCGGAAAGGACGCCCTCGGCCAAATCATCGTCCGAAGGCGACCGCTGCAGCGCTGTATTTAGAACCGCTAACTGATCGTCGAAGCGCCCGGCTCGCGCATACAACATGCTGAGGTCGTCCAGAGTACGCAGGTGAGCTGGATTCAGATCGACTGCTTTTTTGAGTTGCGCGGCCGCCTTTTCGATGGGAAACCCCTGTTCGGCATAAGCAAGCCCAAGCGCGCGTCGTATGGAAAAGTTCTCGGGATCAATCTCGACAGCCGCTTCCCACTGACGGATAGCGTCCTGCTGCTGGCCGCGAAAGTAAAGCAGGCAAGCCAGGTTGTAGCGGGCTACCGCATCACTCGGATCCAGACGCACAGCCTCTCTTAGCGGGGCCTCACTCTCTTCGCGATAAGGGAAACGGTCCACTCTGCCGGCGGCCGCCCGCGCATCTTTGAGTGCTTGATCTGCGAGTGCTTTATCGCCGGCCCCGTTGCCAGCGCGCCGCTCGCAATAGGCAAGCGTGTAGTAAAAGATGGGCGTTGTGCCCCACGGATCCCGGTTATTTTGCCCGGCCAATTCCAGAATCTGCGCGGATTCTTTCCACTCCTTCAGATTGCGATATAAGGTCACAATGCCAATTGCTTCCTGAGTTTGCCAGCCCATCAGGCGAAGCAGTTCTTCTCTGTCCGCCGGATCATTCGTCAGGAAATACCGCTCGGCCTGCGCAATCCGGTTAGTCGGATCGATTCGTTCGATTCCCGCGAGTTCACTCGTAGCTCCGGCTTTATCGCCGGTCTCGCGCAGCGTGACCGCAAGCGCCAGGCGAGCCAGTAAATCGTTGCCATTCGCGGTTGATGCGCTGCGAAAGTGCGCTATCGCCTCTGCATACTTGTGCCGCTCGAACGAAAGCCGTCCCAAGTGGTATTCCCGCTCGCCGTAATAAGCGCTGTCCGGCCAAATGTAGTAGAGGTTTCGCTCGGCGTCTTGTGAGTCGCCCAATGCGAACTGGCTCATCGACAGGTAAAAGTAGGCGGCATCGTCATAGGGGTTGCGTTCAATCACCCTAGTTAAATGTTCCGCCGCTTCCCGGTAGCGGCCATCGTTGAAATCGGTGATGCCCATCAACCGGTGAGCCAGCGAGTAGTTCGGATCGCGTTTTAAGGCCGCATCGAAGAGAGCCCGCGCGCCGGGCTCATCCAGTTCCTTCAGCCGGAATTCGCCCGCGAGCGTAAGCTCTTCGGTGCTCATTTTCTCAGGCAGCTTTCGAGGTTGTTCCAGAGACTTCGTAAACGGCGTGTATTCCTGCCGCCCCGGATTGCTGTCGGGCCGATGGTAATCGAGCAGAATGTTTCCGGCTGGATCGGTAATCGTCACCACTATGCCGCTGAGTCCGGCGCTGTTTGCGCGATTGCCTGAGACCACCGTCTTGAATGGCTTCGCAGGGTCGAGGTCAACCGATTTCTTCAGCACTTGCCCGCAGCGCGCCTTAACGATGAGGGTTGCTCCACTCACAATTCGAGTTGCTCCAAGCGTCACGCCTACCGATGAATTCTCGCCTTGCGATCCGGGCCGAACATCGAGCTTCAACGCCACGTCCCGCGTCAGGGTCGTAAGTCCGCCTGTTTGGGAAACGGGCACCCACCACTCACTCCAGCTTTCCACTTTATGCGGCGCGACCCACTCGTAGTGACCATCCCAAACGTGGCGCCCGCTTTGGAGTTCGACGTACGGGCCCGCATTGTCGGTATAACCCTTCTTCGTAGCTCTTCGAAGCTTCGCCGTAGCCAAAGGTCCAAAGCTTCATGCCTTGCACAATTCGGCGATCGGCATAGCGGAAAATGCCATAATCACGGTCGAATTGGTAGGCGCCCTGGAAGTTATCGTAAATATCGATGCCGAAAACACCAAGCATGTTCTTGTTGTTGCGGTCCCAACTGTAGTCAATCCGGTTGTACAGGGGCCAATCCGCTATGTCGGCGGTCGTGTGGCCCACCGTCCGGCTCATCGGGTAGATGAAGCGCGTTTTGGGGGTCGCGTTGATTGCCGCGTTTATCCAAAACATTTGCGGCTTGCGGCCGTCCCGCCCGTTGTAGCAGAATACGCTGATTTCGAGCGCCGCAACCCCCGGATGGAGCGTAGCCGAGAGATCCACTTTCATGCCGTACACCGGGTCGAGTTCGCCGAGGACGAGCGAAATGCTTCCGTCTTTCTGCTTCACTATTTTGTTAGCCCAGAACGGCTCCCCGTGAAGGGTCAAGGTATGCAGATCGTGCGGCCCGGTTAGCTCCAATCCCGATTGCGGCCAACTATTCCTCGGATTGTAGGGAGCCGGCTTGATCACGTCGTTGCGGTAGAACATCTCGCGGCGGCGGAGCTTGTCGTAAACAGAGAAGATACGGTCGCCAAACTCCGGAATGTAGGTCAGCTTTAGATATTCGTTTTCAATAAAGATTGCGGGATAATCCTTCGGCTTGGGACCAGGTTTGAAAGGCATCAGATAGGTCGTGAACGGGTACATACCCTTGACCGTGGAATTCGCAAACAGCGGCGGTTGGGTCTCCCGGCCCGAATGCTCGTAAGTGGGAATGGTAAGAGTCCCTTTGTACGCCCGGACCGCTGCTCCGGTGTTGCCCCACGCCAGCGCCGTGAGAAGCAGCGGCATCCAAGTCACAAAATTCATGCGACGTTCTCTCCACAGGATCATTACTTTACAACATCAAGGAAGTCATCTAGCGGGCAGCGACTTAATGTAGCGGTTCCGGTTCCGCTACCGCGTTCAGCGAGGAAAGGGGCTTTGGAGCGACACGAAACCCTCGCGTCAGGATGGCAAGATAGATAGCGCCCGCGCCCAGCCATAAGAATCCGACTATTTTTGCGTTTGTGCTCAAACTCATCCATAAGTAGCCACAGACGATCGCCCCCAAGAAGGGAGAAATCAAGTTAGTGAAAAAGTCTGTCCCGCGCCGGCGTCTTAGCCGAATGAAATAATGCCGGATGACGCTGAGATTGACCAGGACGAAACCCGCAAAGGCGCCGAAGTTCAGCAACTCGACGGCAATCTGAAAATTGAGTAGCAGAGTTCCGGCGGCCGCCAACGCTCCCATGAGATAGATACTGCGTGTGGGCGTGGAAAAGCGCGGATCGAGGTAGGCGAAGATGCGCGTTGAGAGCACTCCATCGCGGCCCATTCCGTACAGCAATCGCGAGGCCCCGGCCTGGGCTGTCAGCGCGCTGGCGAGGGCAGCGACCAGCAAGACGAAAGTCAGGCTCCCAAACATCCAGGAACCGCCGATCCTCCGTCCGATATCCAGGATCACCGTCTCCGCCTCGGGATAGGTATGGTAATCCGGCCAGACAAGCGCCGCCAGGTACACCGTGAGAAAACAGATTCCGGTCTGCAGAATGCACACGAGCACGGTCGCAAACGCAATGTCGCGCTTCGGATTTATAGTGTCTTCCGCCAAGGTCGAGATGGCGTCAAAACCTATGTAAGATAGTGCCGCTATTCCGGCGCCCAGCATCAGCGGCCGCAATGCAAAGGTCTGCGGCCGAAACAGCGCCGCCTGATCGAAAAGTCCGGACATCCCGTGAGCCCGGACGATGTAGCGCGCGGCCAGGTAAATGAACGTGATCGCGCAAATGCTCATTACCGCCATCATGACTTCACCGGCGCGCGTTGTGACGCGTATTCCGGGAATGTTGACAAGCGTCAGCGCCACTGTGAAAGCAATCGCCCAAACTAAATAAGGAATGCCTGGCGCCAGACGTTGTGCTGTCAGTGCGGCATAGATGATACTGACGAGTGGAATAAGAATGTAATCGAGTATCATCGCCCATCCGGCCAGGAATCCAACGTGCTCATTCAATGCGCGTCGAGCATAGGTGTACGTCGAACCAGCCGCCGGAAATGCCGCCGACATTTTTCCGTAACTCGCGGCCGTAAACAGCATGGCCACCATCGCTACGAGATAACCCAATGCGGCGTGCCCTCTGGAAAGTTGCTGCACAAGCCCGTAGATGGGGTAAGGAGCAGTGGGCGTAAGAATCACCAGGCCGTACAGCACCAGGTCCCACCTGGAAAGTACGCGTTTCAGCGAACTCGGGGCAGTACTCATTTTTTCGCTTTGGCGGAGCGGGATGCGGGAAACCGCCCTGCAAAGATTCTGCCGAGATTCAAAGTGGCCGCGCCAATAAGAGAAGCTTCGCCTCCCAACGCGGACGATCGGACCAGTAGATTGCGTGGGCCCCAGACTTCGCGGTGGTCGGGCAGTTCGCGCCGAATAGCAGGCTCGAGCAGGCCCCATGCTTCCGTGATTGCGCCGTCAATCACGATGGAATCCGCATCAAGTCCCCAAACGACGTTCGAAATGCCAATCCCAAGGAAGCGGGCCGTTTGCGCGATCGTTTGCTGCGCCGCTGCGTCCCCGTCCGCCGCCCATTCTACAATCCGCCGAATTCGTGCTGAAGTGTTTCCTGTTTTGAGCTGGCGCTTTGACTTGTTCAGTTCGGAGTAACGCTCGCAAACCGCATGATTCGATACCAGCCGCTCGAGACAACCGGGCCTGTCATGCCGCTCGGCTCCGAAAGAACTCTCGATCACCATTTGGCCGAATTCACCCGCGGCCATATGCGGGCCGTGATAAAGCCTTCCATCGAACAGCACACCCATTCCTACGCCTTCGTCTACCTGTACAAAGACGAAGCAGCGTCTTCCACGGATCTCCGCGGCGCCATACGCGTATTCGGCCAACGCGGCGGCCCTGACGTTGTTCTCCACAATTACCGGTTCCTGAAGCTTCGTTTCCAGGAGCTTGCGCATCGGGACGTTTCGCCAGTCGGAACGGCTGCCCAGAACCAACGTCCCCGTATCGCTGTTGACAATTCCTCTTGCGCATATTCCAACGCCCGGTAATCGGTCTGAGCCCCACTTTTTGCGAAATGAGACGAAGACGTCAGCAATCTCGTCAAGCGTATCTTCAGGACTTGCCGGTGTACGGAACCGGCGTGTCTCGACAATGCGGCCGCGCATGGTACTCACTGCGCATCGTGTTTCCCAGTCTTGAATTTCAGCTCCAAAAAGTACGCGCCTTGCTTCCAGAGCAAGTCGGCGGCCTGGGCGCCCTCCGGTTGAATTCTCCGCGCCATCTTCCCGAATCAGCCCGTCTTCTATAAGGCCCGTGACGATGCGCGAGATAGCTCCTTCGGATAACCCGCTTTGCCGCGAGACATCGGCGCGCGATAGGTAATCGTTCTGTTGGAGCAGGTTTAGGATTGCCGCCCGATTCGTTCCTCGCACTTCGGGGGGGCGCAGGATTCGCTTCACTGTCATTAACCGGCCACTTATTGAAGCTCTTTCCACCGGAGTGGCGCATCACGTGTGGGCAAATGCTGACTGGTTGCATACTCGTTACGCGCACTTTGTGTCTTTTCGTACCACTCGTCCATCGGAAGAAGCAGTTCGCGATAGACCAGATAGCTCATGTCCACCGTACGATCGGGCAAGTGATCTTTAACATCGTCAAGCTCGTGTAGGAAGCGACGCCCGTTTGCTTCCTCCTCGCGCGGCAGCCAGCTCTTGTACCAGGTTGCAATAGTGTCGCGCAGAACAGTATTTCGTTCACTCCTTATCGTTTGAGCTTCGTCAAGCGCCCGGTCGGCAGCCTGCACCGCTTTCTCTGCCTGTCGGTTGCGGGCCGATGCCGCTGCGTCTCTCAGTGATTCATCCATTTCGGCGAGGCCGTCTAACATGTGGAGGTTCTGCCGGCACAACCGCGCAATGGAAAGAAACACTTCGAGCCCATAGCGATGCGAAGCAGCCAATCTGAGATTTTCGTCAAGGAGCCCTAAGAGCTGATCGTTTTCCGCCAGCGACTCGTTCGCAAGATGCAGGCGCTGGGCATTCTCGCGGCTCCAATTCCCGTTGTAATCCAGGTTTGCCGCGGGCGCAGAGGGCAGAGGAATGCTCTGATCGTGCGCAGGCCGAGGCGGCGAAAAGATACGGTCGGAGTCTCCCCAGATTGGTTTCCGCGCGGTGGAATTTACTGTGTCCCATGTGTCGCTCCAGGTCTGCGTCTGCAGGCTCATCAATTGATACACGCGTGCCATGTCCGTTGCCAGCCGCCCGTACCAAAGCGGGTAAAAAGCGCTCATGGCCTGGTTTCCATCTACGCTCCAGGGCCGCCACCCTGCCGCCGCGACGGTCGCATATCCGACCCAAAACGTTTCTGGATGCAGGCCCATGTCTCCCCAACCTGCTGTGACGAGACCGATCAGATCGGAATCGTGCCGCGCCGTATCTGAAGCGATTTTTGAGATCGCATCCGGAACACGCTGGAAGTCTTCCTGCAGCGGATGCATTCGCCGAGATGGCGGAAGCAGAAAGTAATGCGGAAACAGGCGCTCCTCGCCTTCAATAGAGGCATACATCATCTGTTTGATCCCATGCTCTTTGTAAACCGGATCGAACTTCTCGCCATAGGTCTCTCCATTGATCAGGAAGTGCGGCAGGGATGCAATATCGCCCGGCTTCAACGGGTATTCGCCCCAGAACACGACGTTACGGCCCCGATCGTGCAAGTAGTCTGCGGTCTTCGTGACAAATTCCGCAAGCAATTTGCCCCGGCTGCCAAGCTCCTGAGCACGTGCTTTTTCCCGGCACTGTACATTGTCGGCCCAGCCGACGTAATAAGCTTCGTCGGTCGAAAGATAGAAGTATTTCACTCCCTTGTTCGCGGCAAGCAGATCGTCGTACATCCCGTAGAACAATTTCAAAGAATCGGGGTTCGTTACACAAGCCTCGTAGTTGCTTTCCGGAAAAGCACGCAGCTTCGCGTATTCAGGATGCTTAAGGATAAAGGCGATGTGCGCCGGAGCGTCCAGATAGGGAATCACCTGAACGTGATATCGCAGGCCGTAATCGGTCAATTCCTGGAGTTCCGCGGCTGACAGGGCTTGGGGCTCGACCAGTGCCGGGGCGCTGCGGTACTGGAAATGGCCTTCCAGCTTGATCACAAGTCCGTTGATCTTGAAGAACGCCGCATTGCGCACGGCCGCTTCCAAATCGGAGAGCCGCTCTAAATGATGCGCGTCGTCCCAATAGATATGACGCAGTTCGAGATCGGGCCAGTCAAAAATCTCCCCCTCCGGCAGCCAATGAACGCCGTCCCGCGAACTGAGGAGCTGGACCAGCGTTTGAACTCCATAAAAAAGTCCAGGGAGGGCGTTCGCGACGATCCGTATGCGCTCTGGACTGAGCTCGAGCCGGTATGCCTGATCGGCAATTGCTTTTGAGTCCCTATCCTGGGCGTTTCCAGGTCGGATTGCGCCGGGTTCGAGATCCAGACGTACCATCCGATTCGCGCCGGACCGCCCTGTGAAAGTTATTTGATAACGCGCCTTTAGCTCATCGGTAAAGCTCTCGACGGCGACGGATTTCGCATCGACACCGGGCCCGGTTTCGACGTGCCAATCCGCGCCGAACCGGAAATCGCCTGGTCGCAAGGTGACTTGCTGTGGTTCAGGGATAACCGTGTAACCGCGTGAAAGCAGCGGAGAGACCGTCTCCGCCGAAATTGTCAGTGAAAACAGTATGGGCAAGGTAAAACAAATCGCCTTCAATACTCGGCAGGAGGAGATGACGTGGTCGGGCAATCTGTTCCATAATACGCGCTCCATTGACGAAACAGAATCGTTTTACATAAACTTACTTGCTAAAGGCAATAAAGCCGCTCTGCTGTCGAATACGTATGAATAACAAGCCGCAGCATCTTAACGATCTGGTCGATTCCAGAAAGGAACGATTGATCGAAATCACCCGCGAGCTTATCCGCAGGCCTTCGGAGAATACTCCCCCGCACGGCGCCGAGCGGGAGTGCCAACATTGGATCGCAGAGCAGCTTCGAGCGTGTCGGCTGGAGCCCGACATGTACTCGCTCGAGGAAGTTCCAGGATTGCGCGAGCACCCGCTCTTTTACCCTGGACGCAACTACGTGGATCGTCCGAATCTCGGGGCGCGCCGGCGAGGATCTGGCGGCGGAAGATCGCTGATTTTGTCCGGTCACATCGATACAGTCCCGCGTGGAGCTCAGCCCTGGACGCGGGATCCCTTCGGAGCCGCCTTAGAGGGAAATCGCATCTACGGCCGTGGCGCGAACGACATGAAAGCAGGTGTAGCCGCGAATCTGTTTGTAACCGAATGCGTGATGGAGCTGAATCTGCCTCTCGAAGGGGACCTCATTTTCGAGACTGTAGTGGACGAAGAGTTTGGCGGTTCTAATGGAACGCTTGCAGGACGGATGCGCGGCTATCAGGCCGATGCAGCCGTTCTCTCCGAGCCGACTTCGCTTCGAGTCTGCCCGGCGCAACGCGGAGGTCGTATCGCCCACATTACTTTCCACGCGCCAGGCGGCATTCTGAGCGACAGCCGCTTCCCTGCGGGGGTCATCCCGCAGTTGACCCACTTTCTCGGGCAAGTGAAACACTTCGCCGCTCAGCGCTCGCGGCAAGTCCTACCGCACCCAATGTACGCTGGATACTCCGATCCAGTCCCGGTCTCTATCACCAAAGTATTCACGTCGCCATGGGGCTTTGGCGAGCCGGTCACCATTCCGGAAACGGGTCGCGTTGAATTGTACTGGCAGCTCATGCCGGGAGAAAATCAGGCCGACGTCGAACGGGAATTCTTCGATTGGCTGGGTCAAGTCGTCAATGCCGCCCCCGATATTTTTCAAGCCATGCCGGAAGTAAGTCTGCCGATCCGCTGGCTACCGGGATCGTCTATCGCAAAAACGGAACCGGTCGTACAAGAACTTTCGGCCTGCGCGCAAACAATCCTGGGCAAGCAGCCGGTAATTGCCGGGATTGAAGGTCCATGCGACCTCTTCATCTTCCAGCAGGGCTTCGGAATTCCAGCCGTTTTGTGGGGACCCAGCGGTGGTAACACACATGCGGCGGACGAATATGTAGAGATCGACTCGTTGATTGCGGCGGCCAAGGCGCTGCTCCTCTTTGTTGCCGAATGGTGTGAGGAGGGGGACTTGGAAACCCGCGGAGTACCCGCTAGCGCCTCAAGCTAGCGGAATCCCTCGACAAGCATCAACTGGCTACCCTCAAGCTGGCTCTTTCCATATAAGAGCCAACGCTCATCGGGCGAAATGGCCAGTCCGGTTTGAGAATGAACAGGCTCCGGGAGCACGCCAATCGTTTTGGTAGCGCCGCTGGTGAAATTGAGGTATTTCACGGTTCTCGGCGCGCCTAGATCTACGAAATATGCCCCGTGCATTCCGAGCCTGAACTGCATTTCGCCTTTCGCGGTTAGCACCAAAGTTTCCTGTCCACCACTCGGCGGAACTCGGCACAAGGCACGGTTATCCGACGACAAATAGTAAAGGTAAGCGCCATCAGCCGATTCCATCTGATCGCATCCGCCGTGTCTGGTTATCTGAATTTCGGGACCGCCCGCGACAGGCTTTTTCCAAATCTGAGGACCGCTGTTCTGTGACGCGCAGTAGTAAATCCACCTACCATCATGCGACCAACTGGGCCTGATGCTCGAAGCAGCGCCTTCTGTGAAACGGACAGGCTTACCCCCTTGCGAAGGCATTACATAAACCTCCCATTTTCCCGCCGCGTTGCTATCGAATGCAATTTGGCGGTCGTCGGGAGACCATACCGGGCTGCCCGACCAGACTTTCCCGAACGCCGTTAACTGCGTTATTTCGGAGCCGTCCGCCTTTGCTGTCCAAAGCTCTTCATTGCCGGTTTGGGCCGATTCAAACGCGATGCGCTTCCCGTCGGATGAGTAAGACGGTCGGGCCTCGTACCTGGTGGATGCGATAAATGGATCGGGTGCTATGTGGTCAGCCCTGCGCAGATCCGCTCGCCATATATCCACATCGCCCGAATTGTGCGTGAACACCAGCCGTTGTGCTGTTTTCGATACCGCTAATTCTTCAGGATCGGCATCATTCACGTTCAAGCGGACCGGCTCACGTTTCGAGTCGACGGGAACTCTCCAGAGCTCCATGGAGCCTCGCCGATCGGAGGAAACCACCAGATCATGACCATTGGGGGCCCACGCTATTCCGCCGATATGGGTGCGGTCGAAGTGTACCGATCTAGGCAGCCCTACAGGAAGCATGTCAGCGGAGAGGTTCACCACGAACAAGTTACTGTCTGGGAGCGCCAGGAGCGAGCAAAGGCGAGAGTCCGACCGTCGAATGATAGGGCCAGTCCACCGTCGCCGCTGGATACTGGGAGGTTGCCTTGGCCGCCCGCAGTTGCCGAGTCGGCAAATAGTGCCAGCGGCTTTCGTTCGCCGCTTTCGACGGAGATCCGAACGATTCGTGCGCTATCGGACGGACCCTGTTGCAGCGTCAGCAGCCACTTGTTATTTGGAGACCAAGTCAGAAGAGGCGAGGGCGGTGTCCAACTGCCGGTAAACAAAAGCGCTCCTGCATCTAACCGCAGGTGAGTCAACTCTCTTTCCGGTCCGCCCAACGAGGGAATCAGCATGACGGCAGTATTCAAAGGCTCTCGAGTCCTGAGGAACGCAATGCAGCGGCCGTCTGGTGACCAGGCTGGGGCGAAGTCGTTGCCCTCACCCCTGGTCAGCTTTATCGGCTCGCTCGAGCCAATAAGCTTGACATAAATTTTCGATCTCCTTCTGCCGAGCTCTTGCCAGGCAAAAGCGACCCGAGATCCCTCCGGCGAAAATGTCGGCTCAGATTGAAATCCCGTATAGGTTGTGAGCGGGACGGAAGGAGGCAGAACGTCAAGACGGAGTTCTCTCCGCTCGCGATGCGTTTCGTAATAGAGCGCGCCCGCTCCGATTGCCATCAAAGAGAGTGGCGGCGGCGAACCGGACCAGGCCGTAAACTCTGAAGCGCGGTTTAGGTGCCTCCTCCGTAGCGGGAGTTGAGACGGGCTGGCCGGCAACATTGACGGGAGCGATGAACCGGTATCCACGCCGCGCTTGTGTCTCTATAAAACGTGGATTGTCAGCCGAGTCCCCTAGCAGCCTGCCGCAGCTTCGCCATCGCTGCGTTGAGACTTCGGTCGAAATCCACGAAAGTGTCGGCCGTCCAGAGTGCCTGTCTGAACTGCTCTCGCGTGACCGTCTGGCCAGGTCGCTCCAACAAAATCGACAGGATGCGAAACGGCTGCTCCTGCAGTCTGATCCTTCGCCCTTCCTTCATCAGCACACCCTGGGCAAGGTCCAGTTCGAAAAGGCCGAAACGTACCACATCTGCACGAACAGGCATTACTGTACGAGGAGTGTAGCAAAATTTGCGGTTCTTGTGGCTCGAGAGATAGCTCACATCGGCAACTAACTCACGGTGATTCAGCGGGTTATCAAGTAACACACTGATTGCGCCCGGATATCATCCGGACGCCTAGAGACAGCGCGTGTTCTGCCCGTACCGTTGCGCATACGAGGACTGTGCAATGGATACCAACAAGACCTGGACAACGGGGCTCTTTCTCAGCCTGCTGTCAACAGCAGCGCTGGGCCAGGAATCGCCGCATTTAAAGCTGGCGATCGTGATCTACGATTCGGCGCATGTCGGGGCCAAGACATTGGACCGTACCGAACGCAGTGCCGGTACGATCTTGCAAACGGCCGGGATAGAGTCGCGCTGGGATACCGGACTGGTCCAGGATTCGGGCAATTTGGGTGCGGACTTCACCGCCTACTCCCAAGCTGACTGCGAGCACCGGCCAACTTCAGCTATCTTGCGAGTACAGATCCTTCCCCGCGCTCCCTCCGGTTTCGCAGCGCAAGCACTTGGGTATTCCTTGCCCTGTGCGAAACGCGGTGTCCAGGTCGCGATTTTCGCGGATAGGGCGGCTGACGTCAGCGAGCGGGGAGGCCCTACATTCGGCCGGGTGCTGGGGTACGCCATTGCCCACGAATTGGGGCACGTGCTGTTGCGTTCAGGTGCTCATGACACGGCGGGTCTTATGAAGGATATCTGGTCGAAACGCGATTGGCAACGGGCAGCGGTGAGTATCATTCCGTTCAGCCCGACCGATGTGCAGCGGATTGCAGCATTGCAGAGAGGAGTGGCTGAGCGCGACATTCCGGAATTGGCTTCTCTACACCCGCATTGAGTCCGCTTCTTTTCCGCACAGTTGCCGAAAAGACGCGCGCCCCGGAAGTTAAACGGATCACTTCGGATAGCTCTGCTAACTGCCCAGTATTAACGAGTTGTGTCCACTTGTCCTCACTGCACAGGCCGACTAATCGTCGCCCAGAATCCGGCCGTACGGCTCCAGCGATTCCACGTTGTCGCACACGGCTTTAATTCCGGCCGTGATAGGAATCGCAAGAATCAGCCCGACCGCTCCCCACAGTAGGCCCCAGAACATCAAAGCCACGGTGACCATAAGCGGGTTCAGCCGCACGCGCCGGCCGATGATTTTCGCGTACAGGAAATTCATGGCGATCAGATGCAGCGCCGCCGTGATCAGCGCCACTGTTATCACGATTTTGAACCTGTTCGGAATGGCGAGCGCTGCGAGTACGGGCGGCAGCACCGAAAGCGGGAGTCCTACATAGGGCACCAGGCTGAAAAAGGCGCTGATCGGCCCAATCAGGGGCCAGTACGGGACTCCGAGAAAGAAGAACGCGACTGCGCTGACGCTGCTGAGGAACACCCAGAGGAAGAAATTTCCAAGCACGTACGCACGAGTCGATTCGCCAATGCCCGACCAGCTTCTACCGGCCACATATCGGTCTTCACCCGTAAAGAGAACCTGGAAAGCCTTGCTGATATGGTCTCGCCAGCTCAGCATGAAGTAGACCAGAAAAGGAACGAAAGACGCCATCACAAGCACATGGAAATACCCCGACACGTATCTATACAAGGTAGTAATGATCGGCTTCGGATCGGTGTGAATACGAACTTCCTGCACAGCCGGCGGTGCTGCCGGAGTGACTGCGCCGCGGCGCCTTCGGGCCTTCATGGCTTCCTGGGGCTTCTGCTCAATCTGCTGTTGCTGCACGCGAAGGTTTTGCGGAACCACCATTTCGATGGTCTTCTTCTCTAAGGCGTCCAGGTCGTCATTGAGCCTGCCCACTACCTCGCTAACCCGCGAGCTGTATGTGGGGAGGTCTTCCGCAATGGAGGAAAGCTGGGTGGAGGCGGCCGCCACCAGAGCATACACTGTCACGAACGCAACACCGATTACGACCGCGGTAGCGACCGCGCGGGGCACGCGAAGCTTCTCAACCAGTACAACGGCCGGATCGAGAATAAAGGCGAATACCGCGGAGATGATCAACGTGACGAAGAAGTCCCGGCCGTAGTAAAGCAGTGCAACGCCTGCGGCGAGCGCTATAAGCGACGTTCCGGGATGAACCAATCTCAGACCGGGCTGCGGGGAGGTAAATAAGGCCAAAGCGAAAGGCGGCTGCCTCGTCCATCGCTACTCTAGCATGTTCGAACCCACTATAATCCAGGTTGTTGCAGGCACATGAGACACCACGGGGAGGCCGCGTGCTGGCCCTTGACGTAGGCAGGAAGCGGATCGGATTGGCAGTGAGCGATGAGCTCGGAATAACGGCGCAGGGACTCGAAACCTTGCAGCGCTCTCGAATCCGCGAGGATTTAGAGAAGCTAGGGGCAATTGCGAAGAGTTACAATGCACACCTCCTTCTGGTCGGTAGGCCGTTGCATATGAGCGGATCCGAAAGCCGCCAGAGCGAATACACCAGGGAGTTCGCCGAACGCCTGGGCAACTGCATCGGATTGCCTGTTGTTTATTGGGACGAGCGGCTTACCTCAGCCGAGGCGGAGCGAATGCTGCGTACTGCTGGCGCATCGCTTGAGGAGAAAAAGGGTGCCGTAGACCGCCTGGCCGCTGTCCTCCTGCTGGAGAGCTATCTGGGCTACCTCGAAAACGCGAACTATTCCGGACAGGAAGAACCTCTTGGCTGAGCGGCGGCGCGGGTGTAGCGGCCTCTTCGCGGGGATTGGTATTGTCCTTATCTGCGCATTGATCGGCGCAGGAATCGCGGGCTATTGGTACTTCGGACCATATAGAGGGTTCCGAACGGAAGCGTTTGTTGATGTTGATCGCGGAATGTCATCACGGCAGATTGCACGAGAGTTGGCGCATCGCGGCGTGGTCCGCTCTAAATGGGCCTTTCTAGCCGTGCGGCTCCTTCGTCCGAACGCCAAACTGCAGGCAGGAGAGTATCGTTTTGCAACCGCTCAAACGCCCTGGCAGGTTTTCGAGGAGATTCGACGCGGCGAGGTCTTCTACGAAGAAGTCACCGTGCCGGAGGGAAGCAATATGTTCGACATCGCCTCCCTGCTTGATCAGTTAGACATGGTCAAAGGTGATGCCTTTCTGAAGGCCGCGGCAAAGCCGGCAATGATTCACGATCTTGACCCGCTGGCTCCCGATCTGGAAGGCTATCTATTCCCGTCCACGTATCGCATGACTCGCCGCACTACCGCCGGACAGCTTTGCCGTGCGATGACGGACGAGTTTCGGAAGAAATGGGTTTCAATAGCAGGAGCCGCTCAAGGCACCGACACGCACAAGATCGTCACTCTGGCATCGCTGGTCGAGAAAGAAAGCGCAAAACCGCAGGAACGGCCCATCATCGCTTCCGTGTTTCTGAACCGGCTGCGAATGAACATGCCGCTACAGTGCGATCCGAGTACCGTGTACGCCGCGCTGCTACAGAATCGGTATCGTGGAGTGATCCACAAATCAGACCTCGCCAGCGCGAATCCTTATAACACTTACGCCCACGCGGGCCTTCCGCCGGGCCCCATCGCAAATCCCGGAATCCAGTCCTTAAATGCCGCCCTGCATCCGGCTGAAACCGACTACATTTATTTCGTTGCGAAACCGGATGGTTCCGGTTCGCACCACTTCTCAGCAACTTTAAGCGAACACGAAAAAGCGGTTTTGGCGTACCGGCAGAAAGTGCAATAGTTGATCTGGGCCTGCTCTATATCGTCGCGGTCTGACCGGCGGGAACGACCACCGCGGACATGGATCCCTTCGATTTCGGCATTCTTGGATCGGCGCCGTAACCGTGAATCTGATCTCGTGCGAATTCTGCTTGCGGGCGCTCGCAGGTGATCACCACTGTTCGTCCGGCTGTGTCTACTTCGACGGCGTGTTGAAACGCAGCCTCCAGCGATAAAAAGAAGAGCTTCTGCAGCATTTCGATGACGTAGTCATACGTGTGCTCATCGTCATCCAGCAGCACGACGTCAAAAAGATGCCCGTGTTCCTCGCCCTTTTCCTCACGCGCTGAGGAGCGCACGGAGGGAGTGGAAACAGTACTCTGCATCTTGGCGGCGATGATCTTATTGGAACATTCGGACGCAAGGCGGCGCAAGGCGGCGGCAAATTGCAGGCCCATTGCATCAAATTCGCTGCTAGAATGGTGGTGGTTCCTCAAGCATGGGGGCGCAACGGATTCGACGGGATTGAATCGTTGTGTGAAGGCGTGTCGGGTTCCGAGCTCCCGTAAAACGATCGGAAAACAACAACTGCCAATAATCAGCAGTTTGCATACGCTGCCTAATTAACCTTAGGTAGTGCGCTCCGGGTAACGAGCCTGCGCGTTATCTAGCGAGCGTCATTTTGCAGGATAGGTTCCATGGCTTCGGTCCGGAGCCGTGGGCCGAGATCAATCGGACTAAGCGGCGGCCGCTCTTGCCGGTTCTATAGGCCGTTGCTGAATCAACAGAACCGGATACACACGTAGGCTTTGCATAGCGGGCTTTTTCGGACGCGGGTTCAACTCCCGCCGCCTCCACCAACTTGAAGTACTCGGCCGGTACCGGCAAATTGAGCCGCCAATACTCTTTCTGTGATCGTTGCGGTCCCCTACCGGGCTGTGTATCCGCCATCCATCATCAATACAGATCCAGTGAAGAATGTTGCATAATCACTGGCCATATAGGTGTAGAATGCGGCGACTTCATCGGCCGTAGCGATCCTGCCGATCGGATGGTTCCGCCGAAGCATGTCCCAATACGCCTCCGGATCTCCGGAGGATTCTGCGGACTTATAGACGATGGGAGTGTCTACCGTGCCGCATGCGATGGTGTTTACACGAATGCCATGCTTCGCATACTCCACCGCCATTTGCCGGGTCATCTGATGTAAAGCCCCTTTCGACGCAGCGTAGGCTCCTTGGGTGGGAATACCAGCTTGGCCTGAAATGGAACCACTAATCAGAATAAGGCCTCGATGTTGACGAATCATTACAGGAATCACATGACGTGCCGCCCAATAGAGAGATTTGAGATTTGAATTCATGACGAGGTCCCACTCCTCCGGCGTGTGCTCGTGGAGCGCCCGCACTACGCTCACGGCTGCATTGCTGACCAGTACATCAAGTTGGCCGAAGCGATCGAGAGCTCTTTCGGTGAACTCAATAGCAGTCGCTTCCTCGCCTACGTCTCCATGCACAATCTGCAGCCTGTCGCCAAATTTCGTCTGACAACGCCTGAGCTCGTCGGGAATGTCCTTCCGCCGGAATACTCCAATTACTGCTTTCGCCGAAGACTCCAGGTACTGGGTCGTAATTGCGAGTCCAATACCTGACGAAGCTCCCGTAACGACTGCAACTTTTCCCTCCAGCGAGATTTCCATTTCTTCCCTCTACTTAGAATCAGACGTCATAGTTATATTTAAAAAAGCCGGCATCACAAAAAGCGCCCTTATAACCCCCGCCCTCGCATTCTGATCGCTACACAAACCAACCCCGCCACCAGACTTACTCCGAATCCTGCAATCACGTCTGCCGCGTAGTGATAACGCCCGTACACGGTGGCAATGGAAACGCTGATCGCGTATATTAACAATCCCCATCCAAATCGCTTCCGCTCGGGAAGCACGAGAAACATCCCCCAGGCACAAGAGAACGCTGATGAGACATGCGCGCTTGGAAACACTCCGGAATGGATGGTCGCATGCCGTAATATCGACAAGTTCAATTGACGCACCCAGGTCGTAATTGCCGGGGTCGCAATTCCCGGGAAGGCAATGCGCGGCGGCTGGGAAGGAAAATACGGGAAGAGTGCATACGCTGTCAAGGTTCCCACCAGGTAGATCGTCCAAAACCGGTTTACCTCGCGGCGGCGTCCGTCTACGTACAGTACAGCCGCGCAGTAAGCGCCCACGCCATATACCAGTAAGTAGCAAAGCTCCAGATAAAACGGGACCGCAGCTCCTGCGCTCTCTATAGCGTTGCGTAAGTGCCAGTTTTGTAACAGCAGCTTGTCCCATTGAATCCACGTGCTCTCATATGCGCGAGCGTAACTGGAAGTAACGAACAACTCCATTTCGCGGAAAGCGGCAAGCGTCAGCGGGAATGGAAGCCAATCCCGTATGATTTCGATTGAGGTTGCGCCGAACGCCCGCTCGCAGCGCGCGAAAACAGAGAAGAACCCAAACACCCCCGCAAAGGCAATTACCGGCTGATATTTGAGATGCGGGCGATCCCTGAAAAATGGCGCGATGGCGACGATATAGCCGAAAAACGCGACAAACACCCACTCCGAGCTCCGAAGCCTGAATGCCTGCCCCTGGAGTTTGAACATTTACCTGGCACATGAGTGGCGCAGGCGCTTTCGCCTGCCTCGCCATTCAATCATTGCTATCGCTATCACAGGCTGCTTCGCTCGCTTCAGACCAGTTCTGGTTCAGCGCGCTTCAGCCGGGGCTGAAAGAACAGCGCCAGTCCAGCCAGAATGCCGGCCCAGACCGCCCAGGTGGTCAGCAGCCTGCGGTCTATCAGATAGCCTGCCAGCAGCGGCGCCGCAATCTGTGCCACCGAAGTCAGCGACTGTGTGAGCCCCAGAATCACCCCTTGTTCCCGCCTGCCGGCCTTCTGCGTGACCATGCTCGTTAGCGCCGGCCGCAAGCCGGCTGCGCCGATCGAAGCGAATGCCATTACCCAGAGAAGCTGGCCAATGGTCTGTGTGAAACCAACCGCTGCATAGCCCAGCAGAGAAGTCAAAAATCCGAGCTGGACCACCTTTCTCTCTCCCAACAACTTCACCATCCGGCCGACCATTCCGCCCTGCATGATCATCCCGATAAATCCATTGAACGCGAAAATGTAGCCTACTTCGCGCACCCCCACCGGATGCCCGTTCCACAGATAGCGGCGCTCAGCGAACAGAGCAAATCCTGAGATGAACGTCGAAAACGATAGGGCGAACAAGAGCCATTGCGTTAGCAGCCGCGCCAGTTCACGGTTTTGAAAATACCGCCTGTACTCGCCCCAGGAAATCAATGATAAACGCTTCCCTCCTGGCCCCGTGTCGCCCTCCTCCTCCGCCGCATGCTGGTAAACTGCTCCGCGGGGCAGCAGAAAGAAGGTACAAAAGATGCTCGTGAGAGAAAGAGCGCACGCGACGAAGATCGGCGCTTGATATCCGAAATGAGCCAGAAACCCCGAGATCGCCGGGCCAACTAAAAATCCGAAGCCAAATGCGACGCCGATAATCGCAAATGATTTAGCACGATTTTCCGGTTTAGTGACATCGCTAATATACGCCTGCGCGATGCTTAGGTTTCCCGCCGTAAGACCGTCAATCGCCCGCGATAGAAACACCATCCACACATTCGCTGAAAACGCCAGAACTAAGAAGCCGCCTAGTGTTCCGGCTTGGCTTAAAAGAAGTACCGGACGCCGTCCGATCCGGTCCGAAACCTGGCCCAAAATCGGGCCGGCGATCAACTGGCAAACTGCGTAAATCGATACAATTGCACCCACTACCGTCGGCGAAGCGCCTAAACGCTCTGAATAAAACGGAAGCAGCGGAAGAATGATCGTGAAGCCGAGCACGTCGACGGCTACAATCAAGAAGATCGGCAGTAATGGCGATCTCGATCGCTTTCCCGGAGGCGCTTCAGTACCCGGCTGCGGCAAACTCACATTACGATCTTACCCGCCCACTGCTTCCAGCCTTTTCAACCCGCGCCGCAAAAACTACCTGGTACTGGTTCAGTGTATAATTTTGTAAGTGCAAGCAACAATAGCGCTTACATAGTTGGTATTTGCGTTGCACGAACATATTTTCTTATGAAGCTGTCCGCGTCGCTCCTCTTTATCTTTCTGCCGCTCGCGCTGCTTGCCCAAGAGCGCAATCCGATGCAGGCGATTCCCCAGAATCCACCCGCCAATTCGAACCCAATCTTCCGCGTGCAGGTCGTCGCGCGGGACATCCCGGCGGTAAGCTACCGCAATCGTAGTGGCTGGACAAAGATCGATTTCCAGGGCACGTCACTTGCGCCCCAGGCTAAGGGTAGCGCTCAGGTACGCAGCGAGCTGGGCCACATGACCGTTAAGCTCGATGTGAAGAATTTGCCCGCTCCGCGAACCTTTGGACCTCTTTACTTGACTTATGTTCTGTGGGCGATTACACCTGACGGACATGCTTCGAATCTCGGCGAAGTTTTAGTCAATTCGGACGGCAATTACAGCGGACAAGTAACCACCGATTTACAGTCGTTCGGATTGATTATCACTGCTGAGCCCTATTTCGGCGTCCGCCAGCCCAGTGACGTGGTTGTGATGCAGAACGTCGTCCGCCAGGATACGCTGGGCAAGGTGGAGGTAGTGAATGCCCATTTCGAATTGCTGCCGCGTGGTCAATACACCTACCATGTTCCTGAAAAGCAGCTGAAGCCGGTTGATCTCAATGCTAATAAAAAGAGCCCGCTAGAGGTCTATGAAGCGCAGAATGCTGTCCAGATCGCCCGCTACGCTAAAGCGGACCAGTATGCTACTGATGTTTTCCAGAATGCCGAGCAGTTGTTGAATCAGGCCCAGGACTACCGGGATCGAAAACAGTGGAAACCCGCCATTATGACCGCCAGAGAAGCGGTTCAGAAGGCGGAAGACGCGCGCATTATCTCCTTGAGAAAACAGCAGCAACTCGCCCAGCAACAGGAGCGCGAGGAGGCGGCTGCGCGTCAGGCCGCTGCCCAGAAGAGGGCCGAAGAAGAAGCACAACGAGCTCAGGAAGCCCAGGCACAGTCCCGCTTGGATGCGGAACAGCGCGCCGCGGCGGAAAAGGCCAGGGAAGAGGCCGATGCCGCCCGCGCGCAATCCGCTGCCGAGGCACAAAAATCGCAGGAAGCCGCGGCTCAGGCGGAAAAGCTGCGCCAGCAGGCCGAACAGCAGCGCCTGCAGGCCGAGCAACAACAGCAGCAGTTACGCCAGCAGTTACTGCAGCAGTTCAATTCCGTCCTGCCGACGCATGAAACTCCGCGTGGCTTGGTGGTTGATATGCAGGACGTGCTCTTTGCGACCGGCAAATATGATCTGACTGACCCGGCGCGTATCGCGCTCGCGAAAATTGCGGGCATCGTGATTTCGCATCCAGGTCTGAATCTTCAGGTCGAGGGTTACACGGACAGCACGGGCACGGAACAATTCAACCAGAAGCTTTCTGAGCAGCGGGCCAACACCGTGCGTGATTTTCTCGCTAGCCAGGGAGTGAATCCGCAGACCATGACCGCCGTCGGATATGGCGAAAATTATCCGGTAGCTTCGAACGATACCGCTGCGGGACGAAAGATGAATCGCCGCGTGGAACTAGTCGTGTCGGGTGAAGTCATCGGTGTAAAAATCGGTGTCCCGCCTGCGCAGGGGCAAGCACCCGGACCAAGCCAGGGCCCGGCTACACCTCCGCCTCCGTCTCCCCCGCCCCAGCACTAAGCCAGAATCTGTTCTGACACAATGGAGCGGTTGCCCATGGTTGCCGCTTCCTTGTTCTTCGGAGCTATTGTGTTCGCCGCCGCTGCGCCCGCTCATCAGACTCCAGAAAAACAAAGCTCGGGACGCGATTACGGCCGCTCGGTGGTTGTCAGCCGCTACGGAATCGTCGCCACCAGCCAGACCATCGCTTCGGCTGCGGGCGCCGAAATTCTTAGGCAGCACGGCAGCGCCGTAGATGCCGCCATTGCCGCGAACGCTGTCCTCGGCGTGACGGAGCCGATGATGAACGGCATCGGCGGCGATCTGTTCGCCATCGTTTACGAGGCGAAAACAAAACGGCTGTTTGGTCTCAATTCCAGCGGCTGGGCGCCACAGGGGCTTACGATCGACTTCCTCAAATCGAAGGGCATTACGGGAGAACTGCCGCGCAACATACAATCCGTCACCGTTCCCGGAGCGGTCGCCGGTTGGGACGCCCTGCATAGGCGATTCGGAAAGCTGACGCTGCAACAAGTCATTCAACCGGCCATTTTCTATGCAAAGAATGGCGTACCCATTGCGGAACTGGTGTCCGGCGTTTGGCAGCAGACGCCCGAAGCGATCAGGAATAAGCCGGGCTTTCGCGAAACTTTCCTTCCCGCTGGCCACGCGCCCCAACCCGGAGAAGTATTCCGCGACCCCGATTTGGCAGACTCGCTGGAACTGGTTGCCGCGCACGGGCGCGATGGCTTTTATCGGGGCACATTAGCAGAGAAGCTGGTTGCCTTCTCAAAAGAACAGGGCGGCACTCTCACCCCAGAGGATCTGGCGGCGTTTCAACCCGAATGGGTCGACCCTATCTCGACGACCTACCACGGTTGGACCGTTTCGGAACTTCCGCCCAACGGACAGGGAATCGCCGCCTTGAGCATGCTGAATATCATGGAGCAGTTTCCGCTTGCTGATTACGGCCATAACAGCGCAAAAGCGCTGCACGTCATGATCGAGGCGAAAAAGCTTGCGTACGCCGACCTCCTCAAATACATCGGCGATCCTCGCTTTTCGGACATACCCGTCAAACAACTGCTTTCAAAAGACCTGGCGAAGCGACGGTCCGACTCGATTGGCCCGAATCATGCGCATTGTCACGTGCTTCCTTCGGACTTGAGCCAGCGGCTGAATGCCATGGGCCGCGACACCACTTACTTGACCGTCATTGATGAGGACGGAAATATCATTTCTCTCATCCAGAGCAATTATGCTGCGTTCGGTACAGGGCTGGTCGCGCCCGGAACCGGCTTCGCGCTCCAGAATCGCGGACAGCTTTTCACTTTGAAACCCGGAGAGCCCAATTCCCTTGCACCGCACAAGCGCCCGCTGCACACCATCATTCCCGGATTTATGCAGAAGGGCGGCGAGACGATAGGTTTCGGCATTATGGGAGGCTTCAATCAGGCCCAGGCTCACGCGCAGTTCGTCTCCAACGTGGTCGATTTCGGCATGAATATCCAGCAGGCGTTAAGCGCGGCTCGATTTACGAAACCCACGTTTGAGGGTTGCGATTTGCTTATTGAATCGCGCGTGCCCGAAGCCGTGCGCGAGCAATTGACGGCGAAGGGGCATCAATTGAAAGTGGTGGACCCGTATTCGATGGAGATGGGGCGCGGAAATGCCGCCATGCAGAACGGTACCGGCGTCCACTTCGGCGCCTCCGATCCGCGCGCGGACGGCGAAGCTATTCCTCAAGTGCCTGCCTGGAATGCACAATAGATTATCTATCGCCCTCATCGCGGGTGATGGAATTGGCCGTGAAGTAACTCCCCCTGCGTTCGAGATCGCGCGCCAGGCGGCGTCAGATGCCGGCACTGCTCTCGAAGGCCACTCCTACGATTGGGGCAGCGATTACTTCTTTCAGCATGGGCGCATGATGCCGGCCGACGCCCTTGACACGCTTCGTTCGCATCAGGCTATTTTGCTCGGCGCGGTCGGGCATCCGGATATACCCGATAACGTGACCCTCAACGGTCTGCTGCTGCCCATCCGCCGTCGCTTCGATCAATTTGCGAATGTGCGCCCGGCTGTTCTTTATCGTGGTATCGAATCGCCCCTTAAGAATGTGGCGGCAGGGGATGTCGATATGGTCGTGGTTCGCGAGAACACCGAAGGCGAGTATGCGCAGGCGGGCGGTTTTGTCCATGAGCATCATGAACAGGAAGTCGCGGTACAAACGTCCGTTTTCACACGGCACGGCGTCGAGCGCATTATTCGCTACGCTTTCGAGTTGGCCCGCGGCCGGAATAACAAGCGAAAGGTCGCATCTATAACCAAATCGAACGCGCAGGGCTTCAGCATGGTGCTTTGGGACCGCGTGTTTCAGCAGGTTGCCTCCGAATACAGCGACATCCAAACCGAGTCGCTCCTAGTCGATGCCGCGGCGATGAATTTCGTTCGCCGGCCGCAGACCTTCGACGTAGTCGTCGCCTCGAACCTTTTTGGCGATATCCTAAGCGATCTTTCGGCCATCGTTACCGGCAGCATCGGCCTCGCCGCCAGCGCGAACATCGATCCGTCGCGCACATTTCCCTCCATGTTCGAGCCGGTACACGGGTCTGCGCCGGACATTGCGGGAAAGGGAATCGCTAACCCGCTTGCCGCCATTTTCTCCGCAGCCATGATGCTGGAGCATCTCGGGCTGGAGCAAGCCGCCGATCGTATCGACAGGGCTGTTCAGAGGGTCCTGGGTGAAGCACGGGTCCGCACTCCGGATCTGGGTGGCAAGAGCTCGACCGTGGAGGTTGTTAGCGCTGTCCGAAACGCGCTCTCATCTCAGTGAGCTAGAACTGTTCTTCCACCAGAAACTGCTCGAACTTCCCATCCGGCATGATGTAGATGTTCAACAGCAGCGTATCCTTTTCGAAATGAGCGCGGTAACTCAGATGAGTCATTCCGCCGCGGCCTTGCGATCTTATGCGGCTTAGGATTTGCAGTTTTCCCATGGGCGCCAGCGAGCTTCGATAGTCGCCCAGCGCGACATCATCGAAATAGGAGTTTGCATTCTCCGTGAATAAAGAGCGATCGATATGGCCCTGCTGGAGACCTTCTAAAATCGTTCGAATTTGCTGATCCTGCTTTTCCGCGGACGCGTTGTCGGGATCCAGCAAGATGCCTGCGATCTCTTGCGTCAGCGGCCCAATCAGGTTCACGCCGTCCTCGTTCGTCAACACGATTACCGCATCGTCCTTCGATGGAAACAGCGTGTTCATAGCCAGAAAGCCGGAAACTTCGCCGCTATGCGAGATGGTCGGGGTGCCGCTCATTTCGCCTATTGCAAGGCCAAGCGCGTAATGGGTCGGCTTTCCATTTTTCAACTTCACCTCGCGCGTGAACTCCTCGTACGACTTGGGCGACAAGATCCGCTTCTGAAGGAAGGAAACGTCCCACTTCGCCAGGTCCGAAGGCGTCATGCACAACTCGCCGGCCGCGAAATACCAGCCGTTCGCTTCCCGCCCAACCGGGCGCGGCGGTCCCAAAGCGTAACGCGTGTAGGCAGTGGCGTCCGCTGGGCTTTTCACCTCGCAATCCCCGGCCGAACTCATTCCAAGCGGCTGAAAAAAGTTCTCTCGCAGGAACGTCAGCAGCGGGGTTCCGGACACCTTCTCCAGGATTTTGCCGGCCAGCACATAATTCGTATTGCTGTACTGCCACTGAGTTCCCGGATCGAAATTCAACGGTTTCTTGGCCCAGCGGTCCAGGATGGCATCGGGCGTCGTCGGCCGGGTCCATTCCGGAATCAAATAATCCTGCGGGGCATAATCTTCATAGCCGGATGTATGCGACAGAAGCTCGCGAATGGTGACCTCGTTTGCCCGTGTCAGGTCAGGGAAGTATTTCGCTACTTTATCGTCCAGCGATACCTTTCCCTTCTCCTGCTCCAGCAGCAGGGAGGCTGCCGTGAACTGCTTACTGATGGAGCCGACCGCATACCGCGTGCTCGTTGTCGCGGGCTCGTCCTTAGCCAAATCAGCGTCCCCGAACGCCTTTGCATAGGACGTTTGTCCGTGTTCGATGATGGCGACTGAAACGCTTGGGACATTAAAGGCGGCGCGCGTGGCAGCTATCTTCTTATCTAAATCAGAGGAATTCAGGCCGGGATTCTGCGCCCAAATCGCAGCGCAACAAATTAGGCCCGCAACAAGAACCCGATGACTCATTTGAAGTCTCTCCTGCCGAACAATCCATCGTACTCAAGCAAAAATTAAATGAGCTGCTTGCCGCGGTCTCACCCACCCGGCTCAACTGCCGCTCAGTAAAAAAATCATCACCCGCACCAGCGCGTACACAGCCAGAATCAAAAGCAATACTCGATGCCGCGCCGCGAACTGCCCCGTCCTCTCCAGCAAACTTTTGTCATAAGCCGTAACCGGCAAATGATCTAAGAAACGCACTAAGTCCGCAGTGAGATGCTCCACGTGCTGGTAGCGGTCTATCGGGTTCGGGGCCAGAGCTTTGCGTGCAATAGCCGCCAAAGGTCGCGATTCGCCTTCGCGCAGCAAGTCCTGAAGCATAGCGCCAAGCGAGAAGACGTCAGCGCGGCCATCCACCGGCTCCGGACGTTCGCCCGCCTGTTCAGGCGCAATATATCGCGGCGGCCCGGCGGCATAGAGGGCCTCTGCCTGCCCTTCAGGGGCCAGCCATTCAGCGAGTCCCCAATCGATGACAAACACTTCACCGAATTTCCCGGCCAAAACGTTTTGCGGATTCAGGCCGCGATGAATCACTCCCGATTCATGCGCGAACGCAAGCGTGTCGCACACCTTCTGAAACACACGCAGGCGTTCGAACAGGCTCTTCTCGCGGGCAAAGAATGCGCCTAACTGCTCCCCGTGAACCAGCCGCATGACGTAATAGAGCCTGCCATCCGCCAGCCTTCCGGCATCATAGATGGGGACAATGCCCGAGTGCTCCAGGCGCGCAAGTGTTTTTGCCTCCTGCAGTATGTCGTCGAAATCGGCTCCCGCTCGCCTGGTATCGATTATCTTCAAGGCAACGCGCCGGGTGAGGTGCCTGTCCCAAGCTTCGTAAACAATGGCCGTACCGCCGCGCGCGATCTGTTTCCCCAGCTCGTAGCGCGTGCTCAACAGGTCATGCGGACTGGCGACATGGCGGGGATTGTCCGGTGCGATTACTATACTATAGTCCGCACGGAGAGGGAAATTGAAGATTGTAAAGAAGATTGCGTTATTTCTGACGTTTCCGGCCCTATTGGCAACGGCGCAACAGCAGAGCGGGCCGCAACCGCCGGCACAGAAAGAAGCTTCGAAACATGAGGAATCGAAGCCGGAACAAACGCAAGCAGCGGAAACCAAACCCTCTATAACGCACCACAAAATCACGGTCAGAGGGAGCACCATTCAGTACACCGCGACGGCGGCCCGCATGCCCATCAAGGACGAGCACGGGAAAACCGAAGCCGAGATGTTCTATGTTGCCTACACGGTCGACAATGGGGGGCCGAAACGTCCGCTGACATTTGCCTTTAATGGAGGTCCTGGCGCGGCGACGGTCTGGCTGCACATGGGCGCGTTCGGCCCCAGGAGGGTAAAGATGCTGCCGAACGGTTTCATGCCCCCGCCGCCCTTCGAACTCGAGGACAACCAGAATACGCTGCTGGACAAGAGCGATCTGGTGTTTGTGGATGCCATTGGCACCGGATACAGCCGCGCCGCAACCCCTGAACTGGGCAAGAAGTTCTGGGATCTGCATGGGGATATTTCCGCTTTCGGCGAGTTCGTTCGCCTCTATTTGCAGAACAACTCGCGCTGGACTTCGCCGCTCTACCTGGCTGGGGAAAGCTATGGGACCACTCGCGCCGCCGGCCTATCGGGCTATTTGATTGACCATGGCATCGCACTAAATGGGGTGGTGCTGATCTCCACCATTTTGAACTTCGGGACGATAAGTTTCGCGGCCGGCAATGACCTTCCGTACGTCCTGTACCTGCCAACGTACGCGATGATCGCGATGTACCATCACAAACTGGCGCCAGAGCTGGAGAGGGATCCGGAGGCGCTTCGCGCGGAAGTAGAAAAGTGGGCGGCTACAGATTACACGCTGGCGCTTCAGCAAGGCGACGCGCTTCCGGCCGCCGAGCGGCAGTCAGTGGTAGACCACCTGGCACGCTATACGGGCTTGCCGAAGCAGTATATCGAGCGCTGCAATTTGCGGGTCGATTTGTCCCATTACGATACTGAATTACTGCGGGACGAGGGCAAGATCGTGGGGCGGCTGGATGGGCGCTTTACCGGCCCCACCACCTCGGCGACAGAACAGGAGCCGGGTTACGATCCAAGCGAGGCAGCCATACGGCCTCCCTACACTTCGGTTTTTGGCGACTACATCAAGCAGGAACTGGGTTATCAGACCGATTTGACATATTACACGCTGGGCGGCGGAATCGGTAAATGGGATTACGATGTAAGCGGGTGGTCGGGGTTTGCAAACGTAAGCCGGTATTTACGGGAGGCATTCGAAAAAAACCCGTACATGCGCGTGTTCATTGCGGAGGGTATGTATGATGCCGCAACGCCCTATTTCGCGGTCGATTACACCTTCGATCACATGCAGCTTACGCCGGCAGCGCACAAAAATATAGGTAAAGATCATTTCAACGCCGGACACATGGTTTATATCGACAATGCCTCGATGATCAAGCTGAGGCAGGACATAGATCGGTTGTACGACGAGACCGGATCCAAGTAGAGGTTTCGTCCAAACGTCTCCAATGTTCCGCTACAAACGTTTAGACACAATTACGGGGCTGCGGATTTCTATACGTTAGGAGATTTACACCTGGAACCTACAACCCGCCGCCGGAAACCTGCGCCCTCTCAGCTAGCGCTGACCGCCGCGGTTGTATTGGCATGTCTGTATTTCGGGCGGGACGTACTGATTCCATTCGCTCTGGCAGTGCTGATTACCTTCCTCATGAGTTCGCCCGTCGGTTGGCTGGAACGCCTGAAACTGGGCCGGGTGCCGTCCGTTTTAATCGTACTTACCATCGCCTATGCCGCGAGTGGAGCGCTTATCTGGGCTGGAGCGGAGCAGTTCTCGGCAATCCTGGAGCAATTGCCGGAATACCAGGCAAACATTCACCGGAAGATCGAGAGAATCCAGAATCCAATGGGTTCGTCGAGACTGTCCAGGGCCATATCAAATCTGGAAACCATCACATCGGAGTTGACTCCCGGCAGTAGTAGCGATCAGAAAAAGAAAGATCTGCAAGCCAGCGGCAAATCACGTCAGAGATCGAATGCAAAATCCGCGCCAGTTCCGGTTGAGATTATAAATCCGCACACGGGCATCGCCGGCTCGCTGGGGTTGGATGGCACGTCAGTGGCCCGTTTCGCGGCAGCCGTTTTAGCCGTCGCGGTGCTTACTCTTTTTATGCTGCTCAGGCGCGGAGATCTACGCGATCGCATCTTCCGGCTGTTCGGGCGCGGCCGAATCAATGTCGTGACCACGGCCATGGATGACGCTGGCCAGCGTGTCAGCCGCTATTTGCTAACGCAATTTCTTGTCAACAGCACGTTTGGACTGTTAATGGGAGTTGGACTCTTCTTCATTGGCGTTCCCTATTCGCTCTTTTGGGGCGTGCTCGCCGCCGTGCTGCGGTTCATTCCCTATGTCGGCACGCTGATAGCCGTCGCCTGTCCCTTCGTGATGGCGCTGGCGGTTTTTGAAGGGTGGAGGCAGCCGTTGCTGACACTCGCATTATGGGGCGGCATAGAACTCGCGATTTCGGGCGTTCTGGAACCGTGGCTCTACGCGGCCCGCACGGGTATCTCGTCTCTTGCGGTCCTGCTATCGGCGGCGTTCTGGACGGTGCTTTGGGGGCCCATTGGACTCGTCCTTGCAACTCCCTTGACGGTTTGTCTGGTCGTACTGGGGCGGCATGTTCCACAGTTGGAATTCCTGGAAATTCTATTTGGCGATGACGCGGTACTTGCTCCCGAGGCCAGCTATTATCAGCGGCTGCTGGCAATGAGCGAAGATGAAGCGCGCGAAGTCCTGGACGATTTCCTCAAAGAGAAATCATTAGTTGAAACTTACGACGCAGTACTGATCCCCGCGCTTTCGCTGGTAGAGCAGGATCGCCACGAGGGCACACTGGATGACGAACGGCAGAAGTTTATATACCAGACCACGCGCGAAATGATTGAAGATCTGGGCGAGGAACGGCCTCCCGGAGAGTCTCGTGAAATCCCGCCCCATTCGCAGCTTTCGATTCTGTGCGTCCCGGCGCGTGATGAATCCGACGAGTTGGTTGGCTTGATGCTTGCCCAGATATTGGGGCACATTGGCTACACCGTGCAAACTGTTCCGGCTGGATTCATCAAAGACATGCTGGCGGCAGTGGTAGAAGAAAAGCCGGACATTATCTTCGTCTCGGCGGTGCCTCCGTTTACCATTAGCCACGCGCGTTCCATATGCCGGAGAGCCCACCTGAAGGTGCCCGCTGCAAAAACAGTGATCGGATTATGGGGATCGAAAACTGAAATCGGATTATTGCAGGAGCGGCTGGGACCGGAATGCTCCGATTACGTGGTGAACAGCTTGTCGCAGGCGGTATTGCAAATGCGCTTGCTCGACCCGGAAGCCCCACGGGAATCGCATCAGACGACGAATCCCGAAGAAGTAAGCGCCCGCTAGTTTCTCCTTTTGTTCGCCTATACTGGGTAGGTGCCCTACGTTGAGCTGCATGCGCGCTCTGCATTCTCTTTTCTGGAAGGCGCATCGCTGCCCGAAGATCTGGCGTCCCGGTGTGCGGAGCTTGGGCAGCCTGCTATAGCGATTACGGATGCGCATGGTGTTTACGGGGCGCCGCGATTCCACTTGGCAGCCGAGAAGTTGGGAATCAAGGCGCTGATTGGCGCAGAAGTTAATTCTTTCGACAGGAGCTGCTATACCCTGCTGTCGGAAAGCCGCCAGGGATATCAAAATCTTTGCCGTCTGATTACGCGCACCAAGTTCCGGAATGGCAAGCCAGGGAAGCCGGGATTTCCTTTCGCAACGGAAGACGACTTCGCCGAATATGCGTCGGGACTCGTTTGCCTTTCGGGCGGGGACGAGGGGCCGCTTGCGCAAGTATTCCGGAAGTTTCACGGGCCCGCAGCCGCAAGCGAGGCTCGGCGGGTGCTGGAGCGACTAACAGGAATTTTTGGGGCAAATAACGTTTTCGTCGAAGTGCAGCGGCATTATCGCCGCGAACAGGAAGCGCGTAATCAGGCCTTGATCCATCTGGCGCGCAGCATGAATCTGCCCATACTCGCTACCAACGGCATCACGCAGGCAGTGGAGAACCGCCGCGAATTGCAGGATGTCTTGACCTGTATTCAGAACAAAACCAATCTGGCCGACGCTGGCACGCTCTTAAATTTCAACGCCGAGCGCCACATGAAAACGACCAGGCAAATGCAATCGCTGTTTGCCGACGTGCCGGACGCAATTGCGAATACAACCGGGTTAGCGGATCGCCTGAGTTTTACTCTCGTCGATCTCGGCTATCAGTTCCCCCGTTATCCGGTGCCAACCGGAGAAACGGAGATGTCGTATCTACGGCAGTTGACGGATGCGGGCGCAAGGCGGCGCTATCAGCCTTATTATGAGCGGGCGCAGTGGCAAGTAGAACGCGAACTGGCGCTGATCGAAAAGCTCAAACTGGCAGGTTACTTCCTGATTGTCTGGGATATTGTCGACTTCTGCCGTCGCGAGAACATTCTGGTGCAGGGGCGCGGGTCGGCCGCTAACAGCGCGGTGTGTTACTCGCTCGGAATCACGGCTGTAGATCCGGTGGGAATGGATCTGCTGTTCGAGCGGTTCCTTTCCGAAGAGCGCGGCGAAATGCCGGATATCGATCTCGATTTGCCCAGCGGCGAGCAACGCGAGCGCGCCATTCAATATGTGTACCAACGCTATGGGCAGCTTGGCGCCGCCATGACCGCGAATGTCATTACCTATCGCGGCCGTTCGGCGGTGCGCGATGTCGGCAAGGTGCTGGGGTTCGATGAGCAGCAGATTGCACGGCTTGCCAGCCAGATCAATACGTTCGAATGGCGCGATCCGAAGGATTCGCTGGAACGCCGCTTCCGGGAACAAGGTTTCCGGCTGGATGATCCGCGCACCCTGAAGTTCTTTTCGCTCACTACCGAAATTCTGGAGCTGCCGCGGCATCTCGGCCAGCACTCCGGCGGCATGGTGGTTTGCCAGGGACAGCTCGATTGTGTTGTTCCGCTCGAACCCGCGTCCATGCCCGGCCGCGTCGTAGTCCAGTGGGACAAGGACGACTGCGCGGATCTCGGAATTATTAAAGTGGACCTGCTGGGCCTGGGCATGATGGCTGTGCTCGAGGACACAATTACGCTCATCCGTGAGCGCTATAACGAAACCGTAGACCTGGCGCGCTTGCCGCAGGATGATCCAGCGGTTTATGCGTGTTTGCAGAAGGCGGATACCATCGGCTTATTTCAAGTGGAGAGCCGGGCGCAAATGTCGTGCCTACCGCGCATGAAGCCGGTAAAGTTTTACGACATCGTGGTGCAGGTGGCAATTATCCGGCCGGGTCCAATTGTGGGGCAGATGCTGCATCCGTATTTGAAGCGGCGGCAAGGGTTGGAAGAGCCGGTGTGCCTGCATCCATCGCTTGAGCCGGTATTGGCGCGCACCTTGGGCGTGCCGTTATTTCAGGAGCAGTTGATTCGAATCGCGATGATTGCGGCCGGTTTCAGCGGCGGCCAGGCGGAAGAATTGCGCCGCGCCTTCGGATTTAAGCGCTCTGAGAAGAGGATGCGTGAAGTTGAAGTAAAACTCCGCGCAGGCATGGAACGGAACGGTATTACGGGCGAGACGCAGGAGCGCATTATTCAAGCCATCACGTCATTCGCCCTGTACGGGTTTCCGGAATCGCATGCCGCCAGTTTTGCGCTGCTTGCGTATGCCAGTGCGTATTTGAAATGCCATTACCTGGCGGCGTTCACCGTGGCGATGCTGAACAACCAGCCCATGGGCTTTTACTCGCCGGCAACACTGGTCAAAGATGCGCAGCGGCACGGCCAGCGTTTCCGCCCCGTAGATATTCTTCGTTCGGATTACTGCTGCACAGTGGAAACTGATGGCAGGCAGAAGTATGTGCGTTTGGGGCTCAACTATGTGCGCGGGTTGAGCAGCGTAACGGCGCGCAAGATTGAACAAGAGCGGAGAGCGCGTCCGTTCAGTTCGCTGCGGGATCTGGTGCGGCGCGTGCCGGAATTGCAGAAGGATGAAATCTCCGCTCTGGCTGAGTTGGGAGCTTTGAATGCCCTGCCCAAAGAGAAGTCAGACCGGCACCGGCGCGGTGCATTGTGGCAGGCTGAACTCGCGCTGCAGCCGGTTGGTGACCTTCTGGAACCAGCGGCGGATGACGGTACAGTCTCGCCTTTGCAGCCGATGACAGAGGGGCAGCGGACTTATGCGGATTTCAGCAACAGCGGACTGAGTATCGGCAAGCACCCGATGGCGCATTATCGCGCGCGCATGCAAAAAATGGGCGTGCTGGATGCGGCTACTGCTAAGGCACAACGGAATGGAATGGTATTGACGGTAGCCGGATGTGTGATTACCCGCCAGCGGCCCGGCACGGCGAAGGGCTTCGTCTTTTTGAGCCTGGAAGACGAGACCGGAATTGTAAACATCATCATCCAGCCCGATCTGTTCGACCGTAAGCGGCCAGCCTGCACGACCGCTCCATACGTGCTGGTGAAAGGTGTGCTGCAGAGCATCTCCGGTGTGATTTCCGTGAAGGCGGGAGATATCGACGAATTGAGCTTTCGCGGCGCGGCCGCCATGCAGTCACACGATTTTCATTAGTTAGCGTGGCGAACCTGCAGAATCAGCGAATCGCATCACCGCAGCCACCCAACTCCAGTTCGTTCCGCAAAATCGCCGCTTACAACTCCTCAATCGCTATCTGTCCCTTCCCCCAAACCGTCTGCCGCCCCACCCCGGTCCATTGCGCCGCTCGCAGGTACGGCACAAATTCCGTTAGGTCGCCTTCGTACTCGGCTTCCCCGGTGAATCCGCCGATCGAGTGCGTCTGGCCGGTGCGGCTGCTGCGGCGCACCACGTCGACCTGCCGGATGTCGCAGCGAGTCATGCGGACCAGCGCGGCGCGTTCGCCAAATGCCGGGAAGTCGATGGGCAGCGGGCCGGGTCCGTACAGTTCGCGAAGCGTGCTGATGCGATCTCGAACCCGCGCCGCGACGATGGGAAATTCGGGTCGATTCGCAATTTGCTGTCCGCTCTTGAGCTCGGTCGGTGTCAGAAAATGAACCCGCAAACGGGTGACGATCTCGGAGGGAAAATCGAGGCTCAGTTCCACAGGCGGGCCGTTTTGCCGCAACTGCAGCGAGCCGCCATCATAGAGCACCGTGGCTGGATCACCGCCCGCATCCAGTTGCGAAACGGTGCGCAGTTCTACGCGTCCCCGGCTTGGACCCAGACCTTCACGGGCAAGTTGGGCAAAGGCCAGCACCAGGTACGCGACGGCATTCCCGTTCACATCGAACAGATTCAGATCGAAATGGAAACTCGCGCCGGCCGGGATATGCAGGCCGTCAAGATGAGTGGCGCGAAAAACAAAAGGTCGCGGCGAATCGGCCAGCCCGCTTGGGCCAGTGCCGATGGCCGACGGCTCAAGCAGCCGCGCGTAAGGGCAGCTTGCGCGCCATTCGCAATCGCGAACGCCCGCGCACTGCGGCACGCAGGCGATTCGCCGGAAAATAGTGCCGAACGCGCCGCGCAGAATGTTGGAGGATTTGCCGGGCGGAAAATACAGAGAATCGCGCGCAATAAACGAAAACCGCAGCGGGTACAGTCCGAAAAGCAACTTCCATTCTAGAGTCGTACTCTGGTAGCACTTCAAATTTCAAATGCATCGACGCAAATTTCTTACAACCGCGAGCGCCGCATTGGCCGCCATGCGTGGAACGGACGCGCAGCAGATTCAGCCGCAGCCGCAGACCACCAATCCCGCGGAGCTCCGCCAAGCGCCCGGCGTACGCCCGTCCAGTTTTGTTCTCGACGAAGCCATCGTTTCCGATCTGCGGAGCGGTATGAAGGCAGGTTCTCTGAACTCCGAGCGGATCACCGAGATTTATTTGCACCGAATCGATGAAGTTGACCGCCGGGGCCCGGCTCTGCGCGCCGTTATCGAAATTAATCCGGACGCGCTTGTCATCGCGCGCTCGCTGGATGCCGAGTACAAGGCCAAAGGACCGCGCGGTCCCCTTCATGGCATTCCGATCCTCATCAAAGACAATATTGATACCAGCGACAAAATGCAGACAACAGCGGGTTCGCTGGCGCTTGCCGGAGCACCGGCCCACCAAGACGCATGGGTGGCGGAACGATTGAGAGCAGGAGGAGCGGTCCTGCTTGGCAAGACCAATCTCAGCGAATGGGCCAACTTCCGTTCTAGCCATTCCACCAGCGGTTGGAGCGGGCGCGGCGGCCAGACGAAAAATCCATATGCGCTCGATCGCAACCCATGCGGGTCGAGTTCAGGTACCGGCGCGGGCATCTCGGCGAATCTTGCCGCGCTCGGTATCGGGACGGAGACGGATGGATCAGTTGTCTGCCCCTCTTCGATGTGCGGCATTGTCGGCATCAAACCGACACTGGGGCTGATCAGCCGCGCGGGAATCGTTCCCATTGCGCACAGCCAGGATACAGCCGGCCCCATGGCCCGTACGGTTCGCGATGCGGCCATCCTGTTAGGCGCGCTGGTGGGTATCGATCCGCGCGACAGTGCAACATCGGCGAGTGCCGGTAAAAGCTTTACCGATTACACGCAATTTCTCGATCCGAACGGACTGCGTGGTACGCGCATCGGCATCGCGCGGCAGTATCTCAACATCGGTCCAGCCGTAACCGAGGTTATGGATGAGTGCATTGCTCTTATGAAGCAGGCAGGCGCGGACATTGTCGATCCGGCCGATCTCCCGAGCTTTGGAAAATGGGGCGACACGGAATTCGAGGTTCTGCTCTACGAGTTCAAAGCGGATCTGAACAACTATCTCGCTGCGCGTGGAGCGGCAGTGAAATCGCTGGCGGATTGCATCGAATTTAATCGCTCGCACCGTGCCGAGGAGATGCCCTATTTTCAACAGGAACTGATGGAGCAGGCACAGGACAAAGGGCCTTTGACTGAGAAGGCGTACAAGGATGCACTTTCGAACAATCACAAGCTCACACGAAAGGAAGGCATCGATGCAGTGATTCACAAATTCAAGCTGGACGCGATTGTGGGTCCGACCGCGGGTCCCGCGTGGGTCACCGATTGGGTAAATGGCGATCGGGCCGATAGTGGGTGCGCTTCGCCGCCGGCAGTGGCCGGATATCCCCACATCACCGTTCCGGCAGGCTTCAAGTTCGGGTTGCCGTTGGGCATTTCTTTTTTCGGTACGGCGTGGAGCGAACCCAAACTGATCAGAATTGCTTATGCATTCGAACAGGCGCGCAAAGCGCGACGTAAGCCGGAATTTTTACCAACGGTGAATTTCTATGCGGAATAGCCCAGCGAACACGCATCCAAATTGCGGGGCGAACAATGGCTGACAAGCACAAAGTTGTCATTTTAGGTGGTGGATTTGGCGGTCTGTACGCCGCAAAAGCATTGAAGCACGCGCCGGTTGACCTGACCGTTATCGATAAGCGCAACTATCATCTTTTCCAGCCTCTGCTTTACCAGGTTGCAACCGGCTCGCTTTCGCCCGGCGAAGTTGCAGCGCCCATCCGCGGCGTCCTGAGCCGCCAGAAGAACACCCGCGTGCTGCTGGGCGAAGTTGTGGATATCGATCCCCTTGCCAAGCAGGTCCTGCTGAAAGATGGCGCGAGTTGTCCGTATGACTCGTTGATCGTCGCGACTGGCTCGCAAAGCGCGTACTTCGGTCACGATGAATGGAGCAAGTGGGCGCCCAGCTTAAAGAGCATCGAAGAAGCGACTATGATCCGCCACAAAGTGCTCGTAGCCTTTGAAGCGGCCGAACGCAGCAGCGATCCTCTTGAGCGCAATGTTTGGCTCACCTTCGTAATCGTCGGCGGGGGAGCAACCGGTGTGGAGTTGGCCGGCGCGCTGGGCGAAATTGCCCACCGCACTTTGAAGGACGATTTCCGGTCGATCAATCCGGCCGACGCAAAAATCCTCGTGGTCGATGCCGGCGCGCGGATCTTGACCACCTATCCGGAAGCGCTATCACGTAAAGCCGTGAACGAGCTGGACAGGCTGGGTGCAACCATTCGTACCGGTGTCACGGTCACCGAAATTGATGCCGACGGCATTACCGTCAAGACCTCTGCCGGACCGGAACGCATCCCTACGCACACGGTGATTTGGGCGGCCGGTGTCGCGATGTCCGATTTCGGCCGGCAACTGGCCGCCCGTACCCATGCGGAGATTCTAAAACCGGGCCGCATCAAAGTGAACCCGGATCTCACCATCCCGAACTTCCCCGATATCCTCGTGATCGGCGATCTGGCGTATGCGACCAAGCCGGATGGCAAACTGCTGCCGGGAGTGGCACAGGTCGCGATGCAAGGAGGATCCTACGCCGCGAAAACCATCATGAATCGTATCGCAGGCAAGCGGGATACCAAGCCGTTTCGCTATTTCGATAAGGGCGATCTGGCGGTAATTGGACGCGGATCCGCAGTTGCGAACATTTTCGGCTTCCAGCTTTCCGGCTTTACCGCCTGGCTGGTCTGGCTGTTCGTCCACCTTATGTACATCGTCGAGTTTCAGAGCAGGCTGCTGGTGTTTATCGAATGGGGCTTCCTGTATCTCACGTCGAATCGGGGCGCCATGTTGATTACAGGCAGCGCGGCTTCGAAGTCAGTCGAACCAGCTAAGCCGCTGCAAATGAGCGCACGCGAATAAAGCGGTAATTGGACGCGGATCCGCAGTTGCGAACATTTTCGGCTTCCAGCTTTCCGGCTTTACCGCCTGGCTGGTCTGGCTGTTCGTCCACCTTATGTACATCGTCGAGTTTCAGAGCAGGCTGCTGGTGTTTATCGAATGGGGCTTCCTGTATCTCACGTCGAATCGGGGCGCCATGTTGATTACAGGCAGCGCGGCTTCGAAGTCAGTCGAACCAGCTAAGCCGCTGCAAATGAGCGCACGCGAATAAAAATGCTTATTTGCCCACATTTTTGTCGAAGAATGCCGCCATAATTTCGTCTGCTTCTTTCGATTCCGGCAGGTGCGCGTCATTCCAGAACGCGTGCGGCAGAGCTTCGAATACAACCAGCCGGGCATCGACGCCGGCCCTCAAGAACGCTCTATGGAGAATCGTCGTTCCGCTCAGCAGAAGATCGCGCGTGCTGGTGACGAAAAGGGTCGCAGGGAATCCGTTCAAGTCGGCGTAAAGCGGCGATAGCACCGGATCCTTCGGATCCGTTGAGCCACTGTAAGCACCGTCGTGCGGTTCCGCCGAGGGCGGTTTGAGCGGTCCTGAAAATCCATCGAGAGCATAAATCGCTTGCGAATCGCCCACCCGGCTGAAATCGCCGAGCCCGGAGAAGATGCCCAATGCCGCGGGAAGCGGCAGCCCGGACTGGCGCAGTTTCGCGGCAACTTCCGCCGTCAGAATCGCACCCGCTGAGGTGCCGTAAAGGCCGATATGATCCGGCTTGTACGTCTTCAGCAGTTCCTTATATACAGCAACGGCGTCATCAACCGCAGCCGGAAATGGATGTTCCGGCGCAAGCCGGTACAGCACCGCGATGACCTTCGTTTGCGTGAGATTCGCGATCGGAATGGTTTCCGTCAGAGAGCCGGAGTCGGAATTGAAACCGCCGCCGTGGACGTTAATTAGCACGCGGTCGCGTTTACTCTCCGGGATAGTGAGGGGCGTGATCGTTTTGACCGGAACTCCTGCAATCATTTCTTCGGCGATGTTGACCGGATAGATCGCGCGAAACTCCGCCCCGGCTCTGGCCTGCCATTTGTCAGTTTTGGCCCGGCGCTCGGCAAGCGTTTCTTTCATCGGTGCATCGGATACCCGCCTTGCAAGACTCTTTTGCGCTTCAGGGCTGACGGTCTTCGGCACTGGAACCACTCTGGTCACATGAGCTGTTCCGTCAGCATCGATGAAGCTTGTATCCGTTTGCGGCACGGACTGCGCCTGCACGAAGATGCCGAAGAGCAGCGGCAGCGTAGCTTGCGTCCAATAACTTCTGATTCGCATCGTTGGTATGTTATCTCTTTCCGCCAAAAACAACCGTGCTTGCGTTGGGTTTGCTGAAGATATCGGATTTAAGATCTATGTTCTGCTTGATTTCAGAAATTCGAATGTCCTCCGGACTGATGCCAGGCTCCGTGGACGTGTGCACAATCCGGAATGGCAACCGTATGCCGTCAACTTCCTTGTAGTCCATAAATTCGGTGGCTTGAGTGTAGTAAGCCGAGGTCTCGCCCGTTTCGTCGATGCGCACCAGCAGGTGTGTTGACGGATCGAAATAAAACTTCGTCGCTCCAATGTCGTTCGGGGTAACCAGGACGTTCATCTTCACCCCGTTCAGTTCTTCCGGCGGCGCTGAATTAACTTCGGAATACAAACTTTTCAAATGCACGTAGCGGATCGGATTCGCGTCCATCTCCAGCGGCTGCTGCGCGCCTTTCGCCAGCCGCGTGATGTGCTTCTTCTTGGACAGAACCCAGCCGCTGCTGCCGTCGAAACCGATTTTCTCCTTTTTCGTGATCAGCAAAACCTTGTTCGGCTTCTGCCAGTAATAGGTCAGCTTCGGTCCGTGATGCCGGGATGCACTTACTTCACGCGTCTGAATTCGATCGATTGCCGCCTGGCCACCCACTGCCTGGATATAACTTTGGAGGATTTGATCGATCCCCCGGCTGGCGGGCTGTTCGGCGGCCCAAAGTGCTGCCTGCAGCCACGCGCCGAAAATTATCAATCGTGTTGCTTTATGCATTCGTTCAGGAAACAGTGTTAAAAAGAGGCGTTTGCCTCCCCTTAGCTCATAATCTTATATAGGGAGCAACAGCAATATGACAGCGCTTGAATCATTGAAGAAATACAGTGTAGTAGTCGCGGATACCGGGGACTTTCAGGCAATTGCCCGCCTTAAGCCCCAGGACGCCACCACCAATCCATCTCTGCTTTACACTGCAGCGCAACGCCCGGAGTATCGGCATCTGGTAGAAGAAGCCGTAGAAGAGGCCGAGAAACGCGGCGGCGATCAGAAACAACAGTCGGAAGCCTTCATGGACAGGTTGTTCGTGAGCTTCGGCCGGGAGATCCTGAAAGTGATTCCAGGCCGCGTTTCGACGGAGGTCGATGCCGGCCTCAGTTTTGATACCGAAGCCACTATGGCCAAGGCTCGTCATTTCATTGAGCTGTACGAAAAAGACGGCATCAGCCGCGAACGTGTCCTTATTAAGGTCTCTAGCACATGGGAGGGCATCCGCGCGGCGGAAAGGCTGGAGCGCGAAGGCATCCATTGCAACCTCACGCTGCTGTTCAGCTTCGCTCAGGCGGTGGCTTGCGCTGAAGCCGGCGTCACCCTTATTTCGCCTTTTGTCGGCCGCATTTACGACTGGTACAAGAAGGAGAACGGCGGCAAAGACATTCCCATCGACCAGGATCCGGGTGTCGCGTCCGTTACGCGCATTTACAACTACTTCAAGAAGTTCGGGTACAAAACTCAGGTAATGGGCGCCAGCTTCCGCAAGGTGGAGCAGATTGAGCGGCTTGCCGGCTGCGATCTGCTGACCATTAGCCCCGACCTGCTTGAGAAAATGCAACAGACCCAAGGCGAGCTGATTCCCATGCTCACTCCCGAGAAGGCGAAGGCGAGCGAAGGCGAGAAGCTGCATCTCGACGAGAAGACCTTCCGCTGGATGCATAACGAAGATGCCATGGCGACGGACAAGTTGGCCGAGGGGATTCGCAAGTTCTATGCGGATGCCCGCAAGCTCGAGCAGTATGCCCGCACCCAGGTGGGCGAGAAGGTCGGCGCTTAGGTTGTGAATCCAATCCCGCCTTTTGGTCAACTTACATTCACGTACGTGCTGTAGTGCTCAGCGCCAATCGTATAGAACGGGCGGAGCAGCAGTTGACCAGAAGCTGTATTGGCGCGCCATTCCATTTTATCGGGCAGCTGTACGGCCAAGAGTAGTTGCTGCCGGGTGAGGAGGGGCGGATTGTCTGCCATCGCAAACAAGACCACGGGCCCTCGGAGCAATGCGACGGTGTTCGGATGATTCGGATCAATCGCTTCCAGGCGCAGCGGCAGCGCAAGCTCGAGTTCAATGCGGTCGCCATCGTTCCACCTGCGCTGAAGAGTGGCAAAGCCGGTCTGGATAGGCGCCCGGGCGCGCTCGCCATTGATGCGAATGAGCGGTGCGGCTTGAGAAGACCACGCCGGAATTCGGAGGCGAAGGGCAAAGTTCGAGGTCCGCGAGGCACGCAGGTGCATCGTAATTGTCCCCTCAACGGGATAGTTTCCGGTTTGGGTTAGCACAACTCGTGCCCCCTCCGTGCTGGTCCAACGGAGAGTCGACGGCAAGTAGAGATTCACACACACGCCGCCCGCATCATGTAAGTAGGTCAATATGCGATAGTCAGCGGCTACCTGCGGTAAAGTGCCGGAACAGCAGGGCCACGCGTCGGGAAAGTAGACCTTCTCACCTGGCGAATGATAGTCGGAGTAATAGAAGGCGCGGCCATCGGGTTCCAGCCGCTTGGCGCCGAGCACCGTGTTATAAAAGACGCGCTCCATGCTGTCGCCATAGCGGCCGTCTCGCATCACTCGGAGCAGATATCGCGTCAACTTGAAATGCGCATAGCTGCCGCATGGCGTTTCGAATCCGCGATGCGTGCCGGTAAGGCTGGCATAGAGTTCGCCACTGCCCGCGGCGACGAAGCTTTCGTTGGGTCCCCAACCGCCAGTCGCAAAACTCTGAGTATCCGTGATCATGTCAAACGCGTTGCTAGCGGCGCGTAGATGCTTCTGGCTACCATCGGCGAGATACGCCTGCATGGCCGAGCTCAGAGCATTGCAAAAGCTGTACGCGTGGTGGCCGGGTAGCACGTTCTCATTTTCAGAGAGCGGGTCGAAATAGCTTTTGTCGAGCAAAAACCGTTGCGCTAATTTCCGGTATCGCTCGCCCGCGCCGCGCTCCCACGCAAGGTAGAGGTTCTCCGGCAGCGTATAGGACTCGTCCCACGTGTAATCGTTTGCGGTATTCTCGCCTATCGACTCACGCCAGCGCCGCTGCGGCTCGTCTCGATCCAGTGCATGCGGCGGCAGATGCGGTTCAGCCGCGTCCGTGGTGCGGTCAAGAAGCCGGAAGGCCTGCTTTACCCCCGCAAAGCGATGCGCGTCGATGAGGCCGATAACCATCTTGTCGTAGTCGTAGGCAGGAAAACGAAAGTTGGTATAGAAGCGGCCTGAGATGGTTGGTTCGTAAAGCGCAAGCAGCCGCTCCAACCTGGCTCGCATGGCAGGGTCGTGATTTATGGCATAACCCCGCGCAAGCGCCGAAAGCCACTGGCCGAAGCAATGTCCGGGCGCGAAGCCGTGCCCCCCGCTTTCCGTCTTGTGCAATGGCACTTCGTCATACCAGCCGCCAAGGTCCGGGCCCGGCGCGGGAAGACCGGCGCGCAGACGCCACGGCTTGAGCAAACTGTCTTCGTTTAGGGAAAGAAGGACGGCCTGCGTTTGCTCAAATTGTGTTTGGGCCGGCCCGGGCGCAAGCTCGACATCCCCGTAACTGAACTCTTGTAGCGGACTCTGCGTTTCACGGCCGTATGATGCGCGAGAGGAAAGGGCCGCGGCGGCCAATGCGGCAGATTGCAGAAACGAACGGCGCGAGGTCATACGAACACCTGCTTCGATTCTATCTGCGAGTTTAGTTCTGCTCTGCCAGCAAACCGAGGTGCCGCAGCACGCGCCGAACCTTCTTCGGCGAAACAGCGAGCCGGTGTGCCACTCGCGAAACCTTGCGTCCCTCGTGTTCCCAGACTTTGCGGATCAGCAGTTCTTCGAAATCGCCGACCACCTGTTGCAGCGACTTGTCTCCTACCACGCCCTGCGACCAGGCGCGCAAGTTTGGGTCCTCGACTCCCGCGTGAAGTATTCGCGCACGCAGAATCTCCACTTCCTGCCATAGCGCGTCGTGACGGTCGTTGTCGAGGTATGCCTCCGCACGATCGCAGCAACCTCGGGCTGCTTCCGCATTCACAAAAAACCCGTTCACCAGCGTCATGCCATGGCACAGGTGAGCCTGCGCCAGCAAGCGTCGGCTTTCGGTGCGCTCTCCTAGATCCACCGCCTCCTTTGCGCAATCGTGCGCCAGTTGGGCGAAGCGGCTGGGATCGTCGCCCTCTCCAATCTGCTCCTCAAAGCGCGCGTCGGCCACCATGGCCTGCACGATGCGGGCCCGGCACATCAGTAAGTGGTCTGTTTTCGAAGCGGCCAGTTCGAAGGCCTCGCCGGCTCTCTCCTCTGCTTTGTCAAGATTGCCTAAATCGAGGTAAATCTGCGCCAGATTCACGTCGACATTTCCGGCCCCGTGATGATTTCCGCTGCGTTTGTAGATCCCATCCGCCTGGGCCAAGTCCGCTTGCGCATTCCGCAATAGCTCGTACATTCGCTCCAGTTGACTGGCTTTGTCGCCGGGATTCAATTGGCCGTTCGGGTTCTGTCCGCTGCGCTGCCTTTCGCGCTGGGCATCGATACTGCGTCTCAACTGCAGCGAAAGAAACCGCTTGGCTTGTGCAATGTTCGTCAGTGAGCGGGCCAGATACCCCTGCAAGGATGGCCGCGCGCGGAAGTAGTCAATCGAGGCCTCGAAATACTGCATGGCGTGATCGTACCGGCCCTCGCGCAGTGCAATGCGGCCGTAAGCAGATTGAATGTTGCCGAGCGTGATGAAATCATCGGTTTCACGCAGCACGGCCTCCGCTTCCTGCAGTATTCTTATGGCCTCTTTCGGTGCGCCGTTCTGGAATAGAATCCAGCTTTCCAGTGTTCTCATCACGGCTGCGATGTGGCGCAAGCCGGCATCGAGAGCCAGCGAAATGCCGCGCCGGGTGATATCGAGGGCCTGATCGTAGTCGCCTGCCTTTCGCAAACAGCGCGCTTTCCAGAGGCTCGCGATGACCGCCACTTCCGAATCCCCCAACTCCGCTTCCAGCGCCAACACCGTCTCCAGATGACTCAAGGCCGTGGTGAGTTCTTCGCGGCGCATGGACAACACCGCCTCAGCCAAACGTAAATAAACGTAATCGGCAAGCGGAAGTTGCTGGCGCTGCTGCTTTGGAAACTTTTGCAGCAATTCCGCCAGCAAACCTGTATCTTCGTAGCCCACATCCAACCATTGGGCCAAGCAACCCAGAGCGTGACCCGCTTCGGGGCGGCCGGGGCAAATTGCGGCAATCTCATCGCGCCGTTCATCGAGCAACGCGATGCCCGCAGCAATGCGCCTGGCTTTGAGTAGACTTCGAAGCTCCTCAAATAGACTGCTGGATTCCATGTTCATAGGTCACGGTCGTCTACTGAAAGCTCATCCTTGACCGTATCTATTAAACCAGTACCAACTCTCTTTCGTCGCTTCCCATGTTCACGCGATATCCTCGAAGCGTATGGTCGCCGGCCGAATGAGCGCTACGGTCAACAGAGAGGAACTGGTTGGACGCCGCATAGCGCTGATCAGTATGAGCGCGGGCGCAGCGCTCGCCGTCGCTAAACTGCTGGTCGGCATTCATGTGGGGTCCACTTCAGTGGTTTCGGATGGTTTCGAAGCCGTCGGTGACGTTCTTTCTTCAGGGATCGTTTATGCCGGGCTGTGGCTCGCGAGTAAGCCCCCGGATTACGAGCATCCGTACGGGCACGGCCGCTATGAAACCCTAGCCGGCCTGGCAGTGGGGGCCATGCTGCTTTTGGCAGGCGCCGCTATCGGCTGGCACAGTATCATTTCGCTGGGCGAGCGGACACAGCTTCAGACCTATGCTCTCTATCCTCTAATCGCCGCGATCTTTATAAAAATCGGACTCGCGGCCGTGAAGTTTCGCACAGGAAAGAAAATAGCCAGCACGTCGCTCGAAGCGGATGCGTGGCACGACATTACAGACCTGCTCTCCACCTGCGTCGCCCTCGCCGCCGTTCTCCTCACGCTCGTCAATCCGGCACGCTTCGGCATGGCTGACCATATCGGGGGCATCGCTATTGGGATCATCATCTTTTTCCTCTCCGTCAAGGTGGTGCGGCGCACCATCGGCCAGCTTGTTGACACTATGCCGGAACCGGCCAAAATGGCCGAGATACGCACGGCGGCCCTGGGCGTTCCCGGCGCGTTGGGGATTGAGAAATGCTATGCGCGCCGCACGGGCTTAAAGTACCATGTCGATCTGCATTTGGAAGTGGATCCTGAAATGACGGTCCGCGAGTCTCACGAGATTGCTAGGCGGGTGAAATTTGCCGTTAAAGATACCGTGCCGTGGGTGGCTGATGTTCTTGTGCATGTTGAGCCATCCCCGCTGGCCGCCTCACTAGCGCGTGCCGCGTCCATGGGACGTTTGCATGGAAAATAAGCAGATTGCGCGGCTGCTGCACGAGACCGCCGATCTCATGGAGGTGGCTGGAGAGGACGGATTTCGCATCCGCAGTTATCGAAATGCGGCCGCGGTACTTGCCAGCTATCCCGAGCGAATCGTCGACATCGTCTGCAATCCCGAAAAGAAGGTCACCGACATCCCCGGAATCGGCAAAGGCATCGCTTTCGTGCTGGCTGAGATCTGTGAACGTGGTTCGTTCGAGCGTCGTGACCAGATGCTCGCAAAGTATCCTGCATCTGCTTTGGAGCTCCTCAAAATTCAGGGCCTCGGCCCTAAGAGTATCGCTCTCCTATACGAGCATCACGGCGTTAAGACCGTGGATGACCTCGAGCGTATCTGCCGTGAACAAAAACTGCGGGATATGCCTCGCATGGGCGCAAAACTGGAAGAGAAAGTGCTTCGATCCATCGAGGCGTACCGCAAAAGCGCGGGCCGATTCCTGCTGAGTTTCGGGCGGCGTACAGCAGATCAGCTCATCGAAGAATTTCGAGCTCTTCCCGATATCGAAAAAGCGGAAGCCGCGGGCAGCCTTCGGAGGGGGCGGGAGACGATTGGCGATCTCGACATTCTGGTGACTGGTCCCGGTGCTGCCGAGGCGCTAAACCGGATTGCTGCTCATCCAGCGGCACAGGAGCTTCTGGGCCAGGGGCCGAACAAAGCCAGCGTGACGTTTGGGATGGAGCGGCTGCAGGTGGATGTTCGCGCGCTGCCCGATGAGAGTTTCGGTGCGGCCATGCAGTATTTCACCGGCAGCAAGGAACATAATGTCGCTCTCCGCACAAATGCGATCAAGCAAGGTCTTACGCTGAACGAGTACGGCCTGTTCACGATTGATACGAACCAGCGGGTTGCCGGCGAGAACGAAAACGAAGTGTACGAGCGCTTAGGTTATGCCTGGATTCCGCCCGAGCTTCGCGAGAACTGCGGCGAGCTCGAGGCCGCTAAGAACGGCGCTTTGCCCCGTTTGATTGAGCCGGGCGAAATCCGGGGCGACCTGCACATGCACACTACGGCCACCGATGGCCGCGCTACGCTCCGCGAAATGGCGGATGCCGCCGCTGCGCTCGGTTATAAATACATTGCGATAACCGATCATTCGAAGGCCCTCGCCATGGCAAACGGCCTGGATGAAGAGCGAGTGGTAGCGTTTGCGCAGGAAGTTCGCGAGCTCAATCGGAGTGGTCTTCCGCTATGCGTCTTCTCCGGCCTTGAATGCGACATCCTGCGCGATGGGGCGATGGATATTGCCGAAGACGCGCTCGCCGAACTCGATCTGGTGATCGGCAGCGTGCACAGCTACTTCAATCTGGAACCGCAAGAAATGACCGATCGTCTTTTGCGTGCACTGGAATCGCCATCGCTCAGGATTCTCGGTCATGCGACTGGCCGCATGCTCCTGCAGCGCGAAGCGTATTCTTTCGACTTCGATCGGGTCGCATCCAAAGCGGCCGAACGCGGTATTTACCTCGAAATCAATGCCAGCCCGGAACGCCTTGACCTCCCCAGCCACCTTGTCCGGACTGCTAAGCTGAAAGGCTGCAAATTCACCATCTCCACCGATGCACATCGGCCCGCGCATCTTCATAACATGACCTACGGCGTAATCACTGCTCGCCGCGGATGGCTGGAAGCCGCGGACGTTATGAACACCAAGCCGCTCGCCGAATTTGAAGCTGGGTTGCGTAGCCGAATATCCAGTCATTTCCCAACTACCTCAAAGGCGTAGTTACTCTCAACGGATTTGCCGCCCTGTCGAACAGTGGCCTGAAACAGGTAACCGCCTGGCTCAAGGCGATCTATTGGGATAGTCACCAAATAAGGCATTGCTTGCTGCTGTTGCCGGCTGCCGATGATCTTCGGAGCTGACTCTCCGGTTGTCCCCCGGTCGCCAATAATCTGAGTCGCAAGCTCAACGGGGGCGGTCGAAGCAAGCTCGGGATAAACGACGAAGTACAACGTCTCACCTGCCCCAGGTTGTTGCTCGATTTTTGAGGAAAGATCTGGCGTTACCCGCCCGCCTGAAAACTCGAGCGGATCTCCCGGATCTGGCTGCCCATTGATCGCTGCGATGCTGCGGGCGCGAATGATCTGGCTGAGAGCGAGGCCTTGAAATACGGGCACGTGAAGCGAAATTCGTTTTGCGGAGAAGGCGGTGGATTGCCGGTCCTGGAGCGCGATTTCAAGGGTATAAGTGCCGGGAAGGAGATCGACTGTTTCCGTTCGAGTGAAGTTGCCGAGATCTGGCACATCCTTCTTACCCGCGGGCACTTCAAAAGGCAGGTCTCGGCTGAGCGCGTTCGCAACCTCGCCGCGAGAATCCCGAATTAGCGCAAGAAAAGCGACCTGGCAACTCTTCCTGTCAGCGGAGATCGCGGAGTATTTCAGTTCTTTCAGCGGAACACTTAACGTGAGAACGCAGCGGGCCGCGGTTGCGGCGCGATAGCATACAGCGGCCGCGCGGAAGGGCAGCGCTGCCGGCAAAGGGCGTGAGTTCAACGATTGAACAAGCGCCGCTTCATAGGGCAGCATGCTTCTTCCACCCAGATCGGGGAGGGCATAATAACCATTTCTCGACTGTACAGTTACTCCTGGCCGAAGCACCCGAACAGTTATTCTGTGAAAGCGGCCATCGTACTCGGCCCGCGCAGGACGGTAGGAAGCCTCATAGTAGGTATGCAGTTGATCCCAGATGCGGCGAAGCGGCGTCCGCATGTCATTCGAGTTAGATATCAGGAATCCGCCTGTTTTCGTCGCGAGTTCGCCGAGGCTCATCTGGGTAGAATTGAACTCGGATTGAAGAGTTTCCGGCTGCCACTCGTCTGTCGAAACACCTTCTGACTCGAGAGCTCGCGTAAGTTTGTTGCCGATCTCGGCTGCCGGTGTGGCCTGCAAGCCGCGGACATCCAGCGCATAGAAGCTGACCTTGCTTCGATTGGCAGTACTTATCAAGCCGCCAAGGGCCTCTCGAAAACCTGTTGGAACGCTGAGGCCTTGCGAGAAGTAGATTACGGCTTTACGCCCGGGCAGCAAATTTTGATATCGAACCAGCGACAGGAGAGCATCCATTTGTACCCGCCCCTCTTGATAGTGGGCCGTTCGGATCTGATCTCGGAGGGTTCGCAATATCACGACATCCATGCGAGACAGACCCATAATGTCGTTCTTCAGGTAGAGTTCCTCAAGCCTGCTTAGATTTTGCTCGGAGTCGTGAACGTACTGAGAATAGAGTCCGGAGGTCGCCCGCATCGCGGCATCACGCAGCAATTTTTGGTCATTCGTAAATGATTGGATCAAGTACAGGCGCCGGTCCAAAACAAATACCGCCACATAAGTATCCTGTGGAATCGCAGAGGCCAGCAGGTCGTCTAGCGCGCGGCGAGTACTGCGTTGCTGATCGCCCGTGAGCCGATCGAAGACCAGTGAGACCAGCCTGATCTCTCCGGAGCGGTTGCTGGCTCTTGATTGTGCTTCGTGCGATAGGGGTAGCGCAGAATTGGTGTTGTGGGCCTCGTGCGAGCCAACCAAACGAAATGACGTAAGCTGCTGCAGGCGCCCGTCTTCGTAGATTTCCAGATCCCTACGATCGAGATCTCTAACTGGCTTTCCGTGCTTGTTCTGGACAACGATATCCAGAAGTACCTCGCGGGACTTTGATTCAAAAGTCGAGCGCGCTTCCTGGCTGCGCGCCGGAAAGACGACGAATGCCACACAAATCAGGGCGTCGGCACAAAGACCGAATGTCCAACCGCGGCTGTTACTTCGCTTGATGTCCCCGGTGGTTCGCCCCTGGACCAAGCTCGGCAAGCTGCTCCATGCTTTTCTCAGGAATCGAGAGGGCGAGGTGCAGGTTGTTGCCGTTTGTTGTGAGATTCATGTTGTCCAAGGCGTTCGCCAGGATGGCGGCTCTGGGATCTTTCTGGCGCTGCATTTGCAGCGTACTCGCCAGAAACCGCACCACGTCCGACAACGAGACGGCGTCTTGCGGCGACCGTGCTACCGCATCAATCGTGACGTCCACGCTGCTGCCGAAGCGAATACCACCGCTGGACTCCAGAACCGATTGAAGCGCCTGCGCTGCCTGCGCCGCTTGAGGCGGTTGCTTGCCTCCTGCATTGGCGTGATGATTCAGAAAACTTCCGCCAAGCAGCGAAACAAACCACGCATCATCGTTATCGGCTACTTGGTCAATCTGTTGCCCCAGGCTTGAATCGAGCACGATAGGATTCGCGCGGTTCCCCACAATTTCGTGCATAGTAGCGAGATCGGCCATGATTGCAACTCCGGCCTCGGGAAACGCAACAGCGGTTTTCTGCCCGCTCCCTTGCGGAACAAGCAGCTCGATCCCTTGATACGTCTCGACGACGGCGCCCTTTGCCTTTGCTGTCGCCCTGATCCGATCGGCGTCAAAAGTCCCGCGGGCCAGAATCGCAAATCCGGATTGAGCGCGGTCAGTAGCGGGACCAGAGCTTTCGAAAATAAGGCTCTGCAGGTCCCGGCGAGGGTCAAAGCCTGTTTGCTCGATGAAATCGGCAAAATCGTGATTCTCGTTTTGAGTCTTGTTCAGGAGGTATTGTCCGAAATCGGAGCTGCGGGCCTGGCTGACATCGATACTGCTAATGACCTTAGCGTCGGCCGGCACCATAGCAAGCAGCCCGCGATCAACCGAGGCGAACAGCGATACGGACCCAAGGACAAAGAGGGAAGGAATTAACAGATAGCAGCGCATAACATCCTCACCTGAGTCTACGTCCAAAAGCCGGAAAAGTTCCTGAGGAGTATCGAAAACCCTCTAGGCCTGACAATTTATTGATGTGAACCCGTTTCAGACCCGTTACGATATCTCGGCGGGCGCGAGCTCCATGCCCTCCCCGGCGGGGAGCGCTTGAGCGGCGCGCAGCGGCAAATCAAACCAGAAAGTGGAACCAGAAGCCGGATGATTACTGTGGGTGCCAATCCGGCCTCCCATAATCTCGACCAGTTGTTTACTGATGGTCAGGCCAAGACCGGTTCCTCCGAACCTGCGGCGCGTTGTTCCGTCGGCCTGACAGAATGCCTCAAATATGCGCTCGCGCACCGAATCAGCAACGCCGATTCCGGAATCAATTACCTCGCAGCGGAGCATGCAATCGTCCTCGTGCAATCCTAATTTCACGTGGACGCGGCCGGCCGGCGTGAACTTGATGGCGTTGGCGATCAGGTTGGTCAAAATCTGGCGAAAACGAACGCTGTCGCCATAGATATGGTCCGGCAAACGCGGGTCGATTTCGTAAGTGAGTTTCAGGTCTTTGCTATCGGCGCGCAGCCGCAATAATTTGATGACAGCTTTCAGGCTTTCATGCGAATCGAAGGGTTCATCGGTCAGCGATAGCCGGCCGGCCTCGATTTGCGATAGATCCAGCAGGTCGTTGATGATGGTCAGAAGATCGTTGGCGCACTGGCTCACCGCCTCCGCGTACTCGCGCTGGTCGCTGCTCAGATCGGTGCCTTTCAGCAGGTTGACCATGCCCATGATTCCGTTCATGGGCGTGCGTAACTCATGCGAGGTGTTGGCGAGAAACTGCTCTTTGAGTTGAGTGGCCTCGCGGGCCAGGCGTAGAGCGGTGCTCAGCTCTTCATTCTTTTGCTGCAGTTCCTGCGACGATTCCAGCAGCCGCTGCTGAGCCTGTTTCCGCTCGGTTATATCGCGGCCGATCCCTTGTACCGCGACCGGATGCCCACGGCGATAAAGAATGCGGGTGCTGACTTCGAGAAAACGCAGCGTGCCGGATTTGGAGAGGATGGGCAGTTCGTAGTGCTGTGTGGCGCTGCCGCCCAGGTGAGCGCGAATATTATCCATGGTCTGGTGGCGGGCTTCGGGCGCGACCAGGTCCGTGAAGTTTTTGCCCAGCATTTCCGCCCGGGAGTAGCCGGTCAGACACTCCGTGGCCCGGTTTACGGCCTGAATGGTGCCCTTCAAGTCGTGAAGGAAGATCACGTCGTTGGCATTCTCGAAGAGTTCCCGAAAGCGCTCCTCGCTGGCCCGGAGCTTCTCTTCGGCCATGTGGCGCGCAGTCTCGTCCTGGATCATCACAATTCGCGCCACCCTGCCCTCGATTTCGAACGCGAAGATGATCAGACTAACAATCAGTTCCTGTTTTGCCGCTCCGCGGTGCACCAGTGGCCCAATGGAGTTAAGCGGCTTGCGTAGCTCCGCCTTCAGGTCAGTCCGGCTGCGGCGCGAATCGGGCGCAAAGAGGTCCGTGACAGCTAAAGATCGAAGGCTGTCCCGCTGATAACCGTAAAGCGCCAGCGCACTTTCGTTGGCTTCCAGGATACGGAGCGAATCCACTGCGTAAACAATTGCCGGAACAGGATTTTCCAGGAAAACCCGCTCGTAGGCCGAGACGCGATTCTCCAGGCTCGCGATACGGTCACGCAACTCCTGTTCTCCTGTCGCCATAATCCCGGCAAGTGACACGACAAATTTACTGTACCAGCGAATCGCAGCATCTGGAAAGTAGGCCGGTACGGCTTAGGGTTGGCCCAGCGCCTAGCCATCTTTCCAGAACAATTCGGCATCCGAGCGGCGAACGTAATTGGCGTCCAGGGCCGCCGGATCGACAGGTTGGCTTGCCTCCGCGCAGAGAGCGACCGCTGAGGCCAGGCCGCGCGACACCTCGGTAAATGGCATGGCGGCGAACCGGGTCCCCTGCAGCGCTACCCAGAACGGGCCGCCGGGGCTCGTGATGAACTCGTACTCAGGCTCATGCAGGGATTCAAGCCAGGCTGTAAACGGCAGAACTGTTTCGGCGGCTAATGGCTCCAGGTCAGAGTTGTACACCGCGCCGTAGACGTCGCCGCGGCGTGCGTCGAGCACTACTGCTCGAAGGTGGTTTCTGCCAAACGAACTCAGCACCTTCAAATTGGAAATGCCAATAGCGGGCTTGCCGGCCGCCTCAGCCAGGCCCTTCACCGCAGACAGGCCGACGCGAACTCCGGTAAACGACCCGGGGCCGCTGGTTGCGGCGAAGCAGTCCACTTGCTTTATCCCCGTGTTGGCGCGGCTCAAGACATCTTCTATGGCCGGGAAGATCAGGTGTGCGAAGCCTTCGGTTGAGTGGATCGCTACCTCGGCCGCCGTTTGGCCGTTCGAGCGGACCGCCACGCTGCCGTATTCCGAGGTGGTGTCCAGAGCAAGAATGGTCACGGAGTCAGACGGTAGATCTTGTCCAGCTCATACGCCTTACCGTTGGCGTTGATTGCCAATAACCGCAGATGGAGCGTGGAGCCGCGCTCTGTCAGCAATTCCTTGGGAATCGTGAAATTACCAGACGAACCCAATCCCAGAAGCCGCGCCGGCTCACCACCGGCAACCACCTCTCCCCACCAAACGAACTGCATGGAGCGGCTGGCCCGGTTGGCGCGGGTAATCTTGATCTTATATGGAGTGGGAACGAGCGAGTTGATCTGATCTCCGGGCGGGTCGGTGATTTCAAAGGGGACCTTTGAACTATCACTTTCAACTTCTTGGACCGGAGGATCTTGCGACTCGAAATAGTAAGAGCGGAGCATGGCTTCTTTGTGCCCTTCGCGCGGTACCTGCAGCACCCAGTCGTGGGCGTTATCGGGCGTCGGCTGGCTAAAAACCTCGCCTTTGTAATTCTTTAAAGGAATCTCTTCTCCGGTTACGGGGTTCACCCACACCGGGTTGTATTTATGCTTCGGAAGATTGATTTCGATGATGCCGGGAGTTTGGGCGTAAGCGAGATATTCGACTTCTTCGAGACCGACCGCGCGGGCACCGTCCACATCGAAGTACGGCTCCAGTTCCCAATGCCTGGTATCGGACATCACCTTGGCCCAGGTGGCGACAGCTTTGGTATTGGCTTCGTTTCGCAAAGAGTCATAGGAGACGCTCGGATACTCGCCGTTCGTAGTGCAGTTCCAGAGCTCGTGCCGGAACGCATCGGGAGCGGTGGCGTTGATGACGTGGATCTCGGGTTTCTGCGTGAACTGATGTTCGACCGCGCCAAAGTCGGGTGTCGGGACAGCTTCAATAACATAATCCATCCAGCCGTCGGCCAAAAGGGGGGAAGAAGAAACACGCGCATCGGTTGAGCGAGGGTGCTGGAAGCCATCGTACTTTTGAAGCAGCGAACCGAGGTCTTTGAGCAAGGCTCGCGAGCGGGGCACATCCTCGAAGTGCTCGATTCCCTGCCAAGTGACATTCAGGCCGCCATAGCGCGCGACCACGTAACGGATGAGTGCATCGCGCTGCTGCCAATCGTCCAACTCGCCAGAGTGAAGGAACCCGTCATCGGCGAGGAGCAGATCGAGCGTGAAGCCGCGCGTATCGGCGGCCAGAAGCCGATCATCGAGGGCTTTAAAGTAGGAAAAATCTGGTAGTGAATCGCCGGTCAGCGGTTTCATGGCGCTTCGCAGGCTCAGAAGCGGACCGCGGATATGCGTGAAGCCGTCGTGCTTGCGAGCGTCGAGCCAAGCTTCGAATGCCGGCTGTGCGATCTCGAGAAAAGGAGCCGAGGCCGCCAGCCACAGATGCGGTTTCTTGTTAGTGGTTCTCCAGTGCCGCAGGTTGGCCACCTGTACGAGCCCGGCAGCAGCGCTCTCGCTGACGCTGAAGGTGGATTCCTGGTTATCGTAGCGTCTGATGGAACTGGTGACGTGATAGGTCCAAGTGCCGGGCTCAGTAGGAGTAAAGCGGACGCCGAGAGTGCGGCCGCCAGCCCAGAAGGCACGCATCAGATAAGTGGTGTGCTGAGGCGAGCGAAACTCCACGTTCAGGAGTTCGTCCTTGTATGCCGATGCGGTTTGAGCAATTTCGCCATCGCGCCAATCGAAGGTGAGCTGACAGGGCATGCCAGAGCTTGCGCCCTGGGAACACGATGGAAGCGCAACAGCACCTGCGGGAAGGGCTGAAAAGACTACGAAGAGGGCCGAACAACAGAGGCCCGGGACATGCATATATACCCAAGCTTAGCGTCCTAGATTTGGCGCTAATCGGGTTAGCACTCGAAAAGGAGTGCTGGTAAATGGCGCCGTCTCTATGAAACAAATTCGAAACTTTTGTAACTAAACTGATAGAATCGCGCTTCAAACAACGTGAAGCAGCGGGAAGACATCATAAGAGTGACTGGCAGGTGGGCGATTTGGTCCGCTGCGTGCGGGTTAATCGACCGGGTTGTCGATAACAGACATCGAGGCTGCTAATGGACATCATTGGTGAGCGACGGTTTGTAGAAGTACCAGGCGGCAAGACACACGAGCTTCCCCCGCTGCTGGTGAAAACTGTGCCGGACGTGAAGCGGCTGGACAAGATGATGTGCATTGCAGCCGAAATCATCGAGCAAGAGGACATGATCCCGTCCATTCCGGGGGATGCGCTGGCCGCCGACGAGACGATCGAGAGGCGCAAAATGGATTTGGCGCTAAACCTGGTCGACGAATACCTGGGACTGCTGAGCCACTGGCACTGGGGCGATGCAGTCATCGAGTGGATCCGCCAATGCGAGATTACTTTCGGCGCGCGCCTGGAATTACGCAATCTGATGCGAAGCGATCTGTGGCCGCACGCCGGGCGGAGCAGTTTTGTGACGCTGCTGGAAGACAAGGCAATTAAGACCGAAGGAGTGCAGTTGGAAAAAGCGGTGGGGCTGCGGCTGGCGTTCCGGCAGATGCCGCCGATTCGCTGCTGCTCCGATCAATTTCTTTTCTACCTGAATAATTCCGTGGCGAACACCGCGTTCCGCACGTGGCTGAACATGACACCGAGCCCGATCTCTTCGCTACCGCCGGAGCGGTTCGAGTTTGAAGTAGTGAACATGTCAGTGGACGTGCATTAGGGCTCCGGCAAAATTCCGGGAGTTTCGGGCAGCGCCTTGACGGTGTTCAGTTCTGCAAGTAAAAATCGACGGGACCGGCGGGCCTTCAAAACACCCAGCTACTTGTTCGCCATGTAGCGCAACCGGTCCAGGAAGTCGCGGTGGCCTTCCCGCTCTACCATGGCAGTAAAAGCGGTCAGAAGTGCCGGATTTTTCTCGAACGCCTCATCGAACGCCTTGCTCGCTTTGTCGAGCCCCGAGGTGTCGCTTGTCGTGTAGTAGAAGCTAACCCGACCCGGGTTTTGCGTATGGAAGTCTTCGGTATCCATGCCGTATGACGTCACCGCGCCATCCGCCAACAATTTCTCGAATATCGGTACCAGCGTGCTCTTCATCAGATCGTTATACGCGCGCATCTCGCCCGGCTTCACGTCCCACTGGCCACCCGTAAGATAACCCCCTTCGGATTTACCGGAACGTTGGTTGTGCATTCGGCTGACGAGAATGTAGTCCCAGTGCTTCGAAGCGGCCTGCACCGGCGAAGTAGTCGATCCAGGCTGCGCATACACCGCTTCCAACGCCTTCATCAGGCTGCCCTCTGTTGTGGCCGTGAACCAGCTCCCGTGCGTCGGCTCGCCCTCCTGATGGATGAGGTTCGTGTAGGCGCCGTAGCCTGTAAGCGTGCCATCGGCGACTAACTTGTCCATCAACGGTCTATCCTGCTCATCCAGCTTCACCATCTCCGGCCACTGCGCGCGCGGCACTGCCCATTCCGAGATATATGTGTAGACCGGCGCCTTACCCTGATCCGCATTCTGCGCCTTCAACGGTACGCCAGTGGCGGCAACCAGAACAGCCAAGGAACAAACACCCCAAATTAGTCTCTTCTGCATTAAGCCTCCGAAATGAGATCCCGGCGAAAATTGCCCTCCGGTTCCGACTTCAGAGTGTAGCGAAGAAATGTTGCCAAGTAAATACACCAGTGTCCGCGATGGTTAATACCTCCGCTCTTTTCTAAGTACTGCCGCATGCCATACTCGGGAAGGAATCTGTCGGTTGCGAACCTCCGTGTTCATCGGATAATGAGTGAAAAGCGCGTCATCATCGCCATTGATGGTCCGGCCGGCGCCGGCAAAAGCACGCTCGCGAAACGCGTAGCCGAAAAGCTGGGTTTCGTACACATCAGTACGGGCGCACTCTATCGCGCTGTAGCGCTCTGGGCGCTTCGCCTGGGCACCGATCTGACCGACATGTATCGCCTCACGCAATTGGCGAAAGAGGCACAAATCGAGCTGTCAGCGGCCGACGGCCGCGTATTTCTGAACGGCGAAGATGTCACCGGCGCGATCCGGGAACCGCGCGTCTCGGAGGCCGCCTCCCAGGTCTCTTTAGTACCAGGAGTTCGGCGGGCCCTTCTGCCCGTTCAGCGAGGAATAGCGGAACAAAGCAGCGTGGTCATGGAAGGGCGGGATATCGGCTCCGTGGTCTTTCCGGAAGCGCAAGTGAAGATCTTTCTGGATGCCGACCCGGACGAACGGGCGCGGCGGCGCGCGCTGGAGCGCCAGCAGGACGCAGAAGCCACGGACGCAAACCTTGTCGCGACCGAATTGCGCACACGCGACCACCGGGATCGCAATCGGGCGGAGGCCCCGCTCGTTCAAGCGCCGGACGCCCAACTGGTCGACACCACCGGCCTCTCGCTCGAGCAGGCCGAGGATATCATTTTGCAGCTCGTCCGGGCTCGCATCTCAAATGGAAAAGCCGCTGCCAGCAGTACCTCCCAGACGCCCGGATAGGGAAGGGGTCAGATATGGGCGCCTCGCGCCTTGGGCGGCGGATCTTGTTCGATTTTCGCCCAGCGCGAGCGGAAAAACCGCGTATAGCAATCGCGGCACCGCCAGGGCAGTAGCATCCGGCTCAACAGGCGCTCAAACGTGTTCTTCCGGTGCGATCTGGACAGATGTTGCGACCCACATCGCGGACACCGCACTGGCAATCTAGCCCTCATTACTCCCAGCTCCCTTCATTGACTCAGCGGCGGAATGCGGAATTCCATAGAATCTCGGCCTTAAACTCTCCTGAGAGCTAGTCCGTTAGGATTAATCCTAGCTATCAATAAATTGCCTTTCGCGGTACTAAGAAGTCCAGTACATTGGTAAAGACAGCTAGCAATTTAGGCCCGAGGTACAAGGCTACTATGGAACCAGCAGTACTGGTCGCCTCTCTTTCGCCTCCTTTCGAACAGACTTACACGCTCGGCAAGAACGTTTCTGCAATACAGGTCATGGCTGCAGAAGATGGAAGCCGTCGGCTCGGCTTAATCACCCAATTGCCAGAGGGCGCGCAAGTAGATATTGGAGGCCCGGGATTCAATGATCGAACCATCAAAGTGCGCTTCGGAGGCAGCTCCTACTTCATCTTCCTCGAAGACCTCGAACCCATGCGGAAGCGGGCCGCATCAGCAGTCACGAACAGCTAGGCTAACGGCACAGCGACGCTCAATTATTCCGTTTGGAAAGTCAGAACTGATATTCGGGCGGCGTTATACCTTTCGCCCTGAGGTACATCTCCGCGGATGCGCGGTGATGCGTGGTGTGGTCGAGAAGACCCAGAAGTAAATCCTGCCCGCTCTCCGAATGTCCCTCGAACGTATATGTCTTCGAGATCTGCTCGGGTGTCAGGCTTGAAACCCGGTCGATGGCGCGGTCAAATGAGCTCTTTACGAATGCGACGACATCCTCTTTGCTCCCTGATTTCGGCTTCGGCGGATTCGGCTTCTCTCCGGAGAACGGGCTTAAAATGTAATCGAAACCCTGAGACAGATGAACAAGTTGCTGTCCAAAGCTCATTTGCGGGGGAGTCAGTTTGAAATCGTAGTCGGAGGCGGGCATGGCTTGGGCCACTTTCAACGTGAACTCTTCCGAGGTCTTGAGATGCTTTAACGCTAGCGACTTCAAATCGCTTTGCGAAAAGGCACAAACGGCGGTTAATGAGAGGAACAGTACACCTGCCATGAATGAACGCATTGGGGTCACCTTTGCGTCAAGTGTACTCGAAATTTTGCCTGGGAAGTACCTCTCATTAGTTTTCCACCAGCGCTCGGACAGCTGCTTCCTCTGGAAACTCGGGAGTTGCGATGTACCATATGCCCGCTTGTGGAGCCTTCGATACTCAAATAGGTAATGTCGTAAATGTATATAGCTGCTCGACTGCGCCTGTAGGCTGATGTTGGTGGCGATACGATTCACTTCCCCAGCAGCGCTCGTACGTGAGCCTCCGCTGCAAGGGCGAGTCCTTGCAAATTATAGCCGCCCTCCAATACCGAAATCAGGCGGCCGCTGCAAAATTCGGCTGCCAAACCAGTCATCAGGCAGGTGAGATCGCGGAAATCGGCGTCCGTAAGCAGAAACCGGCCAAGCGGATCGCCCACGCGCGAATCGAATCCGGCCGAAAGTAGAATCAGGTCCGGACGAAACCCCCGGGCAGCCGGCACAAGCTGCTCACGGAACGCGCCCAGAATCTGCGCCCCACCCGTGCCCGCCGGGAACGGACAGTTGATGGTCTTCCCTTCCCCGGCGCCCGCACCCCTCTCACGCGCATCGCCGGTGCCCGGATACCACGGCGCCTGATGCGTGCTGAAGAACAGCACGCTGGCATCTTCATAGAAAATATCCTGAGTTCCATTACCATGGTGCACGTCCCAATCGGCAATCAGAACCCGCTCGACGGCATGCCTCTGCAGCGCATAACGAGCCCCCAGCGCGACATTATTGAACAAGCAGAAGCCCATCCCGCGCGTCGCATTAGCGTGGTGCCCGGGTGGCCGAATCGCGCAGAAAGCGTTCGCCGCCTCGCCTGAGAAAACGGCATCCACGGCCGATAGCACGCAGCCCGCCGCTCGCCGCGCAACGTCCGCCGATTCCGGGCAGATATCTGTGTCTCCCGTACTGAGCTGCCGGCCTCCCCGCGACACTTCGCGTTCAACCAGTTCAATGTACTCGTGCGTATGGACAAGGGCAAGTTCGTCGTCCGTGGCGCTGCGCGTTGGCAAGCGGATCAGGTCGCTCGTCAGGCCGGTCCGCTCCAGAGTGTCCATTACGGCGGAAAACCGCGCTGGCTGCTCCGGGTGCCCCGGGCCCGTATCGTGCCGGATTACGCTCTGATCAGCAGCAATGCCGGTTCCCGCCATGCGGCTCAGGCACGCGCAGCTTTAATTGAGACCAGCTTTTCCTGAGGAACGGGTTCGACAATGCGCGTCTGTTTTCCGCGAAACGAGTCAAAATACGAAATCTGATGGACGCAGGAAATAGTGCAAAACGGAGCGCAGGATTTCTGGGTGATATACTCACGGCGAATATCCTCTATCGTGTACTCCTCGAGCGGCTTCGCCGGAAAGCCGCGCTGCTGAGAACAATAGTGCACCAAGCCGTCTTCGCAGACGTAAAGGTACCGCGAGCCCGCCCGGCAGCGCCAGTCGCTTGCTTCGCCATTCGCAATGTTGTTCTGGAAGCCATTGATGCGCGAGAAGTGCCTCTTCTCGAACTTCTTCATTTCTAGAAAGACTTCGCGTTCGCGGTCGGCCAGTGGGCGGAGTTGCCCGTCGCCGTCGTGAATAATGCCGACCGTAGAGGTAAAGCCCAGGTCCATGGCGCGTTTCCCAACCACCAAAGCATCTTCCGGGTTGTGAATACCGCCACCCAGAACCGAATTGATGTTCACGTGAAAGTGGGCGTGTTCAGCCAGTATCTGAAGTTTCTTATCCAGTACCTTTAAGCTCTTCTTCGAGACTTCGTCCGGCATGACATTGTCAATGCTGATCTGCAGATAATCCAGCCCCGCCTCATTCAGCCGTTTCACGCGATCGGCGGTCAGCAAATAGCCGTTCGTAATCAGCCCCGCGAGGATCGCGTTTTCCCGGATCGCCCGGATAACCTCATCCAGTTCGGGATGAAGCAGCGGTTCGCCGCCACTCAACGTAATAACGCCGGTTCTCAGCTTTCCAAGCAGTTCCAGACGGCGCCGCAGCATTTGCAGCGGCACAGGCTTGGAGTAGTCGTCGTATTCGTTGCAGTAAGCGCAAGATAGATTACACCGGCGGATGGGGATGATATGCGCCATCACCGGGTGATCGGTGTCGATAGCACCCCTCACCAGCAATTTTGCTTCACGGAGCCGCCGGTCCAAAGTACGACGGCGTCGCTGACTCCTGAGGTTGCCTTGTGCCATCAACGAGACACTTTCATTAGAGCACAGGATAGGCCATTAGAATTAGGAGGAATACTGCGAACTGCGGTAATAACCCATTGAATGGAAAAGAGTTAAGGTTGACCTGCTCCCGCCTCCGTAGTGGCCGGGCATGCGCGGCTTCCCCCCTGAGTCACAGCCCACCAACAATATTTTAGTTCTCCGCTAAGGCTAAGGTTCAGAAAGGTTTGCGAGCCATTGGAGGTCTCTATCCTGCCCAGGCGCGATGCTGGCTTATTTGGTCGTGCTCCTATTTTGGAATCGTGAACAAGCTCGATCTTGCCCGCACGCTGGCGCGCCTGTCGCATCGCTCCCGTGCCCAAGCCGCGGATGACGTGGACACGCTCGTCTACCAGATGATCAAGGACCTGAAAGAACCGCGGAAGGCGCGCGTAAAACCCCGCCAGCAGTCTTCCGCTGCGTCTGCATCCCCGCCGAAAGGACGCTCGTGAGCCGCGGTCTGCGCGGTAAGGTGCTCCTTCAACTGATCGACCGGAACCTGCGGGAGGGAGCGACCATCGACATCGACGGATTGGGGCAGTTCCAACTCGACCCGGCCGGCAACGTCGTGTTCCAGGCAAGCAACGGCATTCAGGTTTTCCTCGCTTATGCGGAGGAGGATCGTCCTGTCGTTCGGAAGCTTTATGCCGCGCTCCAGCAGGCCGGCTTTGAGCCCTGGATGGATCAGGAAAAGCTGCTTCCCGGCCAGAATTGGCCGCGCGCCATCGAGCGCGCAATCGAGCTCTCACGGTTCTTTCTGGGCTGCTTCTCGCAGCGATCTACCGTCAAGCGAGGCCATTTTCAATCTGAGCTGCGCTACGCGCTCGATCTGGCTGCGCATATCCCGCAGGAACAGATATTCCTTGTCCCCGTTCGATTGAACGAATGCGAACTGCCCCGCAAGATCGCGAGCAAAGTGCAATATGTTGACCTCTTCCCGGATTGGGATCAGGGAATTGCAACGCTGGTGGAAGCCATGTGGCACCAGGTTATTGACCGGAACAAGAAGTTGAAATTGACCAGCTAACCGCAATCCGCGCGCTTCTGCGCAAGGCCGGTCAAGTTAGACCGGGAGGGGATATCGCGTTCCGATCTTGTGAATTCTCCTCCATGCTGATTGATCATTATCGATATTCTACTTTAGCTGTCGAATTCGATTGCTCGATTCACTGACTTTTACCTAGCCCGCCAGTTTATCCGAGCCTCCGATGGGGAACGATATCGCGAGAAGCCGTCGTCTGTGGCCGCCAAAGTGACGAAAATCCTCGGCTGTCTCTACTCACGCCTACGCAATAGGCGTCGCAAAAAGCCGACACCTCTTTGAAACCATTGGTGCCTCCGCCTTGGATTTAGTCCCCGGTTCGTCGAGAGCGGTCTTGCAGGCGCGGCTCTCTCTCGCTCCGCCGATTACGCGCGACGACGACGGCTTGCACTCAGCGGCCTACGCTCCGCGTTCTGGCGTTCCGTTCCGGCTCTAGCGGGAGGTTCGCCAGCCGGCCGCAGCAACGGCACCCCCTGGCTCCAGCATTGCTAGCAGTTCCTTAAGTGCGCGAGAACTCTTGAAATCGCTGTTCGGGGGCCTTGATGAGATCTTGTGGGTGTTCCCCTCGATGCGCAGGCAGCGGGGCACTAAACCAAGCGTCCCAATCCATGCTTTCGCCCTGGATAGCTCGGCGCTTGATCATCTCGAATTCGTCTTTTAGGTACCCGAGCCGCAAGCGCCAGCGGGACGACTACTTGTTGCTGCTGCTTAGCCTCGCGGACGAAAGTCGGTCGCACGCGCCAACCGCTGCCGTTGCGACTGGGTACCTCTCGAACTTTCCTCTAATGACGAGTTCCCCGAAGTAAGCTGATACGACCTGAACAGGGTCGCGAAACCTCGCGAACATAGTCCTTAAGGTGATCGATGCACCCTTTCTCCGGCCGTAGCAGCGGGATGAAAGCCACTTTCAGCGAGATGCTGCTGGTCAAGCCAGATGAGGGTCGCCGCGGGGCCAAACACGGGTTCATTGAAAGGACATGCCGGTGCAGAATGGCGGCCTGCCAGATTCTCTGAGGTCGTTGCAAAGCAATCGTTGCCGTCGATCTTGAGGTCAATCAGCCCGGCGAGGCCTGCATCGGTAACGGGTTTGACCAAGCTATTCGATCGGGAGATTTGGGGCTCTGCGAGGGCACTAACGATCCGCTCGCCAATGTGCCCGTATCGCCGTTCCGCATCAGTACACATCCGAAGTCGCTTGTTTTCGGAAAGTGGACTGTGCAGCCAGTAGCGGTTTGCGGTTCTCGAAAATTGCATCTTCGTAGAACTCACGCTTCTCGTCAGGAGGAACCTGGGAAAGGTCGATCCAATCGCGGCGATGCCTTGTTCCTTGAGTTTTCGATCTTCTGTGAGCCACTCTTGTGCCGGACGAAGATTTCGACAGCTAGCTGAAATTGTTTGCCTTTGAGTTCCCCTACGACGAGTAGATCAGGACGCACGTTCGGCATCCCGCATTCTGTTTGCGCTGGCTCGAACTACGCATGTACAATACGATAACCCCCGTTCAGGCTTCACCGATTCCTGGCGACCGCCATGCTGAGCGATGATGGCTAGGATCTTGAGTGAGCGGCTTTCAGCCAGGATCTCCTTTGCAAGCATGTGCAAGCCCGTCTCTAACCCGCCTTCGCAGCCGTTTTTGTGCAGATGTCGAAAGTGATGCCGAGGAGAATGGGGTCCCTCGCCCTTGCTGGCGACCAGCTCTGATTGGCAGGCGGGCACGCAACCGCAGGCTTTTCCTCTTTCCACCTGTGCGACGCTAACGAGCTTGCCGTTCCTCAGACCAAAAGGAATCGGCGTGCTAACGCTGCGAGCCTCGGACTGAACCTCGTTTTTCCAGTGCAGATCTGGCTATCTCCCGCGCGGACACAGGTCACCTCGACGTAGATCAACCCGCAACACTCATTGCAATCTCGCAACACTCCGCTCGGAGATATGCTCCAGGTGCTTGAGCTTTGCAATCTCCTGAAGAGCGTCATATGACAGGTATGTGCAACTCTCTGCGAGCGGGCCCTGACCCAGTAGCGAGAGACGGGACGTCGAATTTCTTGAAACACCTTGTTCGTTTCGCTTCCGGCGCAACGATCTGCAGTTTGATGTCCATATTAGGCTGGAGTGCCAACAAATCCGCAAGATTGCGAGTAAACAGACGTTGTGTGTTCCACCTCAAATGCTCGAACGATCGAGCGTACTTCGAGCAAGAACATCGATTTGTTCGATCGTCCGGAGTGTCGTATCGTCGTAGTTCAGCGGCAACACACCCAAAAGCTTCTTATTTTTGGGATTGGCCCACTCCCGGAAACGGGATTTCGGTGGCCTTCGGCAGCCAAATGGAGAATCCCATCTGATCACCGATCCGGGCTATGAGCGCCTGAATGCATATTGATTCTCGGCTCTCCGGTTCCGGTAAATCGGAGGATTCTTCCGATGAAAGAGTGTCCTCAGGCACGGAGACCATCACGATCTTATAGGTACTCACTACGGTGTGAGTAGCGAGCTTTCGCTTCTCTTGTCCGTCGATCGGATACTCCTCACCTTTCCTGTTCCTTAAGCGTACTGCGAGAAATTCTCGTTTCGATCATATAGTACGCCATCCGTGATTTGTCGACCCCGAGAGGTGCTCTTAGACTTGAATCGCATCGCCTGTTCTAGTTGGATTGCGTGACTGCACGGCATTCATGATCAGTTTGCGAAGCTTTTTCCATTCCTCGGATCTAGTCTGCACCGTCCCGCTAACCAGTCGTTTATGGTACGGCGCGCAAAGCCGTGGGCTTAACGCACCCACATACAGGTCTCTCACGTAGCGCTGGCACGGGCCCCCGCTGCTGCGATATTTAGGGTTACTCAGCACTAGGATAGAGAGCTGCACCGGGTGCGCGACAACACTCGGAGGACATGTCGCATTTTTAACAGCGAACCCGTTCGAAAGTTGCTGAAGCACTCATCAGAGGAAAACAGGCATCGATGCGTAAAGCGGCGCATATGGAGCATGATAGTGCTCTCCCTCGTTTGGATCATAGGTGCGGGTCTTCATACGCACAGTAGCGATGTCAACACGCTGCGGATTTTGCCAATTTTGCGTACAAGACGTGCACTGAAGGCAAAAGACTTAAGCAAGATCCGGACTTGTCGCTCTGCGATATCGAGAGGGAGCAAAATCTCAAGACTTGGATGGAAGGTAGCAATTGGAATGTCGCTATCGTCGCCCTCGGTCCCATCCCTTTCTTTTGGCTAGCCACCTTCATCCTGCTCTTTGTCATGCGCGCACAGCTCATCGGGTTTAGGGCGGTCGTATCCTGGGGGGCGTTGCCGCAATTCAAGAAATTGTTTGTCGTCTTCTGCGCGTTCTTTAGCCTAGCCACTGTTCTGTTCGTCGCTACGATGGTTCTGAACCTGTATGCCGATTCCAAAGTGCCGGTCGGCCTCAGCCCGTTTCTGCATGTGATGAGGTTCGGAAACGACCAAGTGTTTGCCGAAGGCACTGGACCCGAACGGATTTGACGGACGACACCATCATGAATCCAATTCAGACGTCAAAAATCGAGTGCGATAAGGCACGGAATCAATGCATCGAGGCCAACGCTCTGTCTCCTCCGGTTCGAGCCATACCCTAATGGCTGACATCACAAAGGACGACATTCAGAGCTGGACCCTGAATGCCATCGTGATGCGCAAGGACGATATCTGCACAAGCGAGGTATTCACCATCGACCTGAACGCGAACCCACGATTAGCGGCGGGGGCCATCGAATCAATCAAAACGAAACATATTGCGAAACGAACAAGGTGGGAAGAGAACCTGGAGCTACCAACTTGTCAAGGGTTTCGGTGTTAGCCGCTCACGAGACAGAAGGCCAGGCCTCTCGTGCTTCGTATTATTCAATCATTTTTCGGTAATTGACGACGTGTGTGCAGGTATCAAGCTGCTGACCTCCGACACGGAACCTGATGGTCCGAAGCCGCGCGGCGGCAGCGTCTTTGTCTGCAGTCCTCGCGCGGTCGATCAAATCATTACGTGGACCACGCACTCGATCGCTAGCTCTCAAACTTCTTCGCCTGTCGCCTCAAAAAGTCCAGCAGTAACTTCTCATTCCTCGGATGTGGCCTGCTCCCCCCGTCGTGGTCGATGAGCGCGCTCGCGATACCCGCTCAGCTTGAGGGGTCGAAATTTTTCACGCGGGCCGGTGTCACTTTTTCTTCACCAGCCGAACCGCCCATCGCTCGTGAATCAGGTACGGGTTTAGGGGTATTGTGACCGCCGTACCTGGAGCAGCGCTAGCGAATTGTTTCGCGTATCCCGGAAAGTGTAGATCCGTGTACGCCGGATAGCGCCAGTCCGCCACGACTCCGATGCACATGACTGCGATCCCGGCGCGCGCCACCATCCTCCATGGCCTGGATCTGCCCAAGGCGGCGCACCATACAATGCACCATGCAAAAGCAAGCGTAGGAAAGAACCAATACCGGGATCCCATTGAGCCCCGAAGATGCCACCACTGCGGCTCAATGTGTTGCGCCGTAATCGGTGTTCGGAGGGAGGCCAAAAAGATCGCCGCTGAAAAGACCATGAAGAGCCGGAATTCGAAGCTCGCGTTCATGAAGACATAGGCGACTAGCGCCGTTGCAATCACCGCCACAGCGGCATAGAACAAAAGGTGCAGGTTCATCGGAGCCCAGTGACCCGCCAGCGTGGCGAGATACACGTCACCGGCGAGGATTCGGATGAAAAGCTGGGGTGAGGCGCCCAGCGGATCGTGGAATCGGTCCGCCGCGCTTCGAACGAGTATGATCGCTTGAATCAACGCACAGATTGCCAGTACACCAGTAAGAACCAGGTGCCAGCGCGCGCGACGCTTCCAGTAGAAAAGGAATCCCAGCGGCGCCAAAACAAAGCAGAACGGTCCAGTCAATCCGCACAACAGAGCTACACCCACGTCAAAGACGCGATATAACACATGCTTCGGAACAGCGGAAAACATCAGCAAGCACGCCAACAGCGCCCAATGCCACTGAGCGTTAGTAATGGTGACGTGGACCTCTTTTGCATTAGGCAGCGCTAGGTAAATAGCGGCCATTAGAACCCGTCCCCGTAAGGAGGCCCATCTGGCGCAGCGCGCCGAAAGCAGCACATTCGCCGGCAGAACCTGGATGGCGGCCCCGAATCCGTTCATCAGTAAAGGCGCAAACCGGAGGGGAACCAGCACGGCGAGGCCGGCCACCAGACGCGGAAGAGTTTGCAGATACCCTGCATAGGGCGTGAATAGCGTGGCCAGCCAGCCGCCGTTATACGCGTCGCCGAACCAGATTTTGCCGTCCTCTGCGAAAAACTGGGGGTCTACCAGCGCATCGGGTCTGCGTAGGAAAACAATCGCCAGTCCAGCGAAAAAGATGAGGAGCTGAAGTTCCTTCGAGAGTCCGTCTTCCGCGCCTGGCTCACGAGTGCGGCGGAGAACTGCGGCAGATCCCACAAGCGACCCCGCCTACTTCGAAGAGTTCGCCGCCGAAACCACCGTCCACGGGTTCGCCTTTAAATCCTCCAGTGCGCCCGCCTGCCATGCGTATTCCGGATGCGCCTTCAGAAATTCTTTGGCGTGGAACTCCACGCCGCATGGGTGCCCCATTCCCGCGGTGAACGACATCTTCTCGGCCATGGCGCTGTCCGAAACCTTCGCTTCCGCCGTTCCTGCGGGGCCGTACGGCCCCTGCCACGGCTTCATGCCTCTGCTCGAGCGGTCAATGTGCCCGCAAAGGGTGCGCTCGTTCGGGTCAATCTCTTTCGTGATCATGTCGTAATGATCGGTCTCGAATTTCTTCCCCGCTTCAACATCGATCTGTCCCTTGTTCTCGGCCATAAGCTGATTCCAGCGGCTGACGCCGTACTGGGTTCGGCGCGTTCGGGTCATTGATGGGGAAATCGGTCTCTTCGGCGATGAGCTTGGGATTGATCGGAAAGTTCGATCCCACAAAGTAGCCGTCCCTGGTGCGTTCCAGCGTCACATATTTCAGACCCAGCTCCAGCCGCCCGATCTCGTTCTTCTTCCGATCGCCAATCAGCCAGGTGTTCGCGTATCCGCCGTTGTTGCCGTCCTCCATGATGCGCGCAAAATCGTCAATGGATTCCGAATATTGCATCGCCTTGCGCGCGCGGACAAACTCCGGGACGCCCTTCTCATCAAAGCCGTGAAAAGCACCGATCGTCGTTTCGGTAATCATGATCCCGGCATCGTTGATTCCAAAATCGTCCGCGCTGTGAATCAATCCCGGGACGCCATCCATGATCAGGTGGTGTCCGGACGACCGGAACGATGTCGAAGATGATGTCCCAGCGGCTGCCCGTCAGGTAATCGGTCCAGTTGTTGTGGCCGATAACGATGCGCCCGTCTTTCGTATAGCTCCCGGTCGCGACAAATGCGCTGCAATGTTCGCGGAGACAGCGCACTTACGGAATTCCGGCGCGCCGTTTCAGTTCGTCGTAATAGTAGGGAAACTCCATCCAGCCGTTCATCGCGACCAGGTCGATCACGTCCAGCTTCGACCCGTGTGCCTTCAATCCTTCTGCAATTCCTTGCAGCTCTTCGCGGTATTCCTGCGGTATCTTGGGCCAGAACGTGGTTTCCGCAACCGTCCGCAAATCGGACCAGGAGTGTTCCACCTCATGCGTGGCGCTCAACTCCACCGCCCGTTTCGCATCCTCTATCTCGGCGCTCAGCAGATAACCGTGCTGGAACCCGATAGCGGAAGGGCTGCCTTCCAGATGGACGAAAGTCCAGCCACTGTCAGCCGGTTTTCGAAAACTGCCACGCAGCCGTGCATCTGATGAATCGGACGGGCCTGAACTCGCCTGCATCAGCAAACCACCGCCAATCAGGCACGCAACCCCAAGACGCAAAAAGGAAACTGGCATCTCCTTAATCTACAGCAGAATGCTGCTTTGCCGGTAGTTTCGCCGCAGGTCCCGCCGGCCGCGGTGCTCAAATCTGATCTGCGAGGCATCTGGACCAGGAAAAAGAGCTCGGCATAATCGCCCGAAGTATCCGTCAGTCCACCTTGCAGCATCCGCAATTGCGCTCCATCGGCGAATAGCCGGGGCACGAGCCACCACTTTGCACCGCCGTAAAGATAGAACTCGGGGTGCGTACTGACGAATCTCCGGTAATTGATCACCTGGGTACCAAAATACGGGGCCGACCCAATCATCATTCGCTCCAGAAAAGTAAACCCCATAATTTGCAGTGCGGATTTTTCACTGGATAGGTACACAAGCCGTTTTCGCAATGCCTGGCTGCCATAGTAGTTGAGTTCCATAAACGCGCTTGCGTCCTCCGCTACGATCGGCAGGCTGTCCTCGAGCGCCCGGGCGGGGATGCTGTGCGGCATCGAAGCCTGCATCGGATTAGCACGGTCATCCTTGGCCTGTTTTAAATCCGAGATGCCTGTATGCGCGAATACGGCGGCCAAAACGAGTGCGCTCGCGAAACCCGGCACCCTCCGGCCCGAAAATGCCAGCCAAGCCGTTATCGCGATGAGCGCGGCGACTCCAAACATAGACGCGGTTACGTATCTAGGGAAAAAAATGTGCGTGACGAACTTTGATAGCCCGATTCCGAGTATCGGGAGTGCGGTGAAGCCGAGGATAAGAGCCGCTTCCGATATCAATTCGTTCGGGTTGGCCTCGACTCGCTCCTCAAACTCTGGTTGCGGCGAGCGCACAACCATTCTGAAGAACAGGTAGATGCAGCCGATGCCGACCAACGCAACTATACTGGGCCCCAGGAACTGAGCGGCAACGCTCTCCAGCGAGCCGTACCAGGCGGGCCTGGCGTAAAACGCAAATGGAACTCCGGTGTTGATGCGGGTTTCGCGGATTACAGGCAGGTACGGGATTAGAACAAAGAATGGAACGGCCAGCGCGAGCCATACAACCAAGTCGAGCTTTCGCCTTTGGTACCCACGAACGGCCTCGGCAAGGATGAAGGGCGCGACCAGAAGCGACGCATAATAATGTAGATTCAGCGCGCATGCCAAGGACAAGGTCAGTCCAAACAGCATCGGCATCCGACGTTTGTTTATGACGATCGATTGCCAGCACACGGCCGCTAAACCGGCGCATGCCAAAACGAGAGCATAGGGCCGCCCCTCCGTCGCGTAGTACCAGCATCCAGTGACGCCCGGAACTAGCATCGCAATCAGGCCGTAGAGCCTGGACGTGCGGCGGCCGACGAACCAATATAGAGAAAGACAAAAGAGAATATAGCCTGCGAGCGAAGGGATCCGCATACCCCACGCATCATCACCGAACAAACGAATGCTCGCCCGCATTGCGTAGTGGTAAAACGGCGGCTGATTATCAACTCCCGCCTTGCAAATGGCCCAGATGTCGGAGCTGCGGGGAAGTTTTGCAATAAAAACGCCCATCAGCTCATCAAGCCAGAGCGGTCTATAGAGTGCCTTCACGAGTCCGACTAGAGCGATGCCGGCCAGCAGCAGGCTTGCTATCCAGGGCGCAAAACGTTCCGTCCGGACAGCAAACCAATTCGCTTGAGCGGCAAACAATGTGAGAGCACGCGTAAATGGCGGTTCGATCCCGGGCCTCTCTTCGGTGCTAAACTCCACAGCGTTTCCGTCCTGTCTTAATCTACAGCAGAGTGCTGTTTTACCGGGGGTATCGCTTCGGCCGCAGCTGGCTCAAATCCACCAGACGCGGTGCTTTCCAGCCGAACGCAATCGGCTCAAACATCCCACTCTTAAAGACTTAGCAGCGATGGCGAAACGCGTGCTTCTAACATATCGTCCGAACTAATGAGGCAAGTCATGCACGGTATAAACAGCAAGTTCTTCGCACCGCGGCCCGCTATCTTTCAGTCGGTTTTTTAGCCGCTTCCACTTTTGCCTTCGCGCAAGATTCAGCGCAAGATGCCGGGTCGGCTCCTCCGCCCCTGCAAGCAAATCAGCCCCAGCCAGCGCCAACAGCGGCGGTTGGAAGCGCGTCGGAAGCGCCCAAACTTATTCGCCCGATCAAAACAACAATCCGAATCAGTATCCGCAGTATGGGCAGAATCAGGCTGGCGAGTATGGGCAGAATCAAGCCAGCGATCAGCAGCAGCCAGCCTACGGACAGCAGCCCGGTTATAATCAGGCGTCGCCTAATCAGCCGCCGCCCAACTACAATCAACAGCAGCAAAATAATCAGGCCTATCCACCACCGCCTCCGGTTCCAGCTTCGCTCACCATTCAGCCAGGTACATATATAACCGTTCGCGTGAACCAGATGCTTTCCTCCGACAAAAACCAGCCGGGAGATGTGTTCACTGCGACTTTGGAGCAGCCTGTGGTCGTGAATGGTGTGGTGGTAGCCGAGCCGGGCCAGACTGTCGGGGGCCGTGTCGTTTCAGTGCAGCGGCAGCACGCTGGAACTCCCGCGCGCCTCGGAATTCAGCTTACTAACATGACCTTGGTTGACGGCCAGCAAATTCCAATCAACACGCAATTTATCAGCCGGCGGGGTGGAACGACTCCGGGCGGCCAGCAGGTGGGAACTGTTGCGGCAACTACCGGAATCGGAGCGGCTATCGGCGCAGCCGCCGGATGGGGGACGGGTGCGGCCATCGGCGCTGGCGCAGGTGCTGCGGCGGGCTTAATCGGCGTGCTGGTTACCCGCAATCACGCCAGCGTCATCTATCCAGAGCAGGTGCTGACCTTCCGTCTTGAAGCGCCCGTTACCATCTCGACCGAGCATGGGCAGCAGGCCTTCCGCTACATCCAGCCGAACGAATACGATCGGCCCTACGATAACGGCCCCGCATCTGGCCCGGACGCCTATGGCGCTGGTGCACCTCCGCCTCCCGCCTATTACGGCGCATACGGATACGGCTATCCATATCCTTACGCTTACGGATATCCGTATTGGGGACCATCGTTTGCTTTCTACTATGGCCCCGGATTCTGGTGGGGCGGGCGCTGGTACCGTCACGGCTACTATGGCCGAGGCTGGGACGCGCGCGGCTATGCAGGCGGACGAACCTTTGAGAGCCACGGCGCAATCGGGCAAGGTCATGCGGGCGGCAGCGTGGCTATACATGGCGGCGGCAGCCGGCGGTAACAGGCTCAGGTGAGCACTTCAGTGTGTCGGCGCTTTCCTTTTGCTCCGCGTTTTTAGATACTCTGCCAGAGCAACGCCGTTATTGTGCTCGACATCATGAGCGCTGTAGACCAGCGTGACAGGGCCTTTACGCGCCGCTTCGGCGAGAGGAGTCCACGCTTCTGGCTTCGAATCGAGCTCGGCGAAGTACCGCTTCCGGAATTCGTCCCATCTTTCCGGGTCATGATTGAACCAGTGCCGCAGCGTGTCGCTCGGCGCCACCTCTTTCAGCCAGCCTTCTATCCGCAGAGATTCTTTCTTCACGCCCCGCGGCCAGAGCCGGTCAATCAGGTAGCGTGCGCCGTCAGCAGCCTCAGCCTCCTCGTATGCCCGCTTCAGTTTGATCATTTCGATGCCTGCGAAATGCGAGCGCGTTCAAATAGTGCGTTTGCCTCAGCGTAAGGCATGGCAGCCGCAAACATCGCGCGATACTCGCCCGTGGCCCTCAGTTCTGTCGCAATCTGACGCGTCAATCCCATCGTGGCTCTCGTTATGCCCGACCCCATACTGAGCCGGGCGACGCCCAACCGCTTCAAATCCTCAATGGCCGGCGTTCCTGGTCCCGCTAGCACATTCAGTGGGAACTGAAGCCGCTCCACGAAATCCCGGATCAAATTCGCGTCCGCGATGCCCGGCATGAACACGCAGTCTGCTCCCGCATCGATGTAATGCTGCAGCCGCTTGCAAGCCGCTTCGAAACGCTCAGCCGGTGCGCCAATTTGCGCCAGGTAGTAGTCGGTTCGCGCGTTGATCACGATATTTACGCCCAGCTCGGTCCCAACCCGCCGTACGGTCCGGATCCGTTTCACCTGCTCTGGCAACGCAACCAGCTCTTTGGATTCCGGATCGTCGATGTCCTCGATGTTTAATCCAACCGCGCCCGATTCGACGAGTGCGGCCGCGGTGGCGGAAACGTCTCCGTAGCCAGCCTCCAGGTCGGCGGTGACGGGCACGCCAACGCAGCGGGCTATTCTCGTCACCGCGGAAAGCATTTCCTCTTGCGGAATATGCTGGCCGTCAGGATAGCCAAGCGAAAATGCCACACCGGCGCTGGTCGTAGCAATGGCTGGAAAACCTGCTTCCTCAAAGATCCTCGCGCTGGCGCAATCCCAGGCGTTTGGAAGAATCAGCGGTTCCGGTCCGCTGTGTAGTTTCCGAAGTATCTCTGCTTTGTGGCTTGAATTCATAATGGTTCTCGCGCTATCGCCGCGCCTGCGCCGTCTCCTGCGTACCCAATTTGCGCGCGAAGAACTCGGCGCTCGCCTGGTACGCCTCCACCCAATGCCGGTGCATCAGGAACCCATGAATCTCGTTCGGGATAATCAACTCCTCGCACGGAACCTGCCGCTGCCGCAGCGCTTCAACCAGCATCACGGTTTGTGAAAACGGCACATTGCGGTCGTCATCTCCGTGTATCAGGAGTACTGGCGATCTCCATGTGTCCACCGATGCCATAGGCGACGATTCGAACGCGATTCTCGCCGCTTCCTGCCTTTCCCTGATCTCGTTAGGATCGCCGCCAGTCGCCGAAAAAGGACCATCTCGCAGCTTGCTCCAATCGTGTACGCCGTGGAAGTCAACGCCGGCCGCGAACAGGTCCGACGCCCGCGCCAGCGCCATGGCCGTCAGATAGCCCCCGTACGATCCGCCCCACACGCCAATCCGTTTCGGATCCACGTCCTCCCGCGATTTCAAGTACAAGCCGGCTCCCATGGCGTCGTTGAACTCGCTCGCCCCTCGCGATCCATAATTGATCGCTTCGCGGAAGTTCAAACCGTAGCCGATCCCGCTCCGGTAATTCACCGAAAGCACTATGTAGCCTTGATTCGCAAAATATTGGTTCAGCGAATACGCGTTCGAATAGTAATCCATATAGTGGAATCCGAGCAGCATTTGCCGGCGCGATCCCCCGTGAAAGAACACCAGCGCCGGATGCCGCGACCCGCTCTTGGCGTTACGCGGTAGAAAAATCTGTCCGTGAATCTGTAGTCCATCCGCTGCCGTAATCATCACGTGGCTGCGGCTTTACCAGTTGCGCCGCGGGAAAATCTGCCGGCGTCGATTGGGGCGCTAGCGCCTTCGCTTCCTCATTTTCGTCTCGCACCATCGCGTGCGCGCTTTCGTTATAGCTCGATCCCAAAAAGGCCAATGCCTTTCCGTTGGCCGTAGGCGCAGGCGCCCATTCAATGCCCTCGCCTTTCGTCACCGGCGTGGGCTTGCCCGTCCCGGATGCATCCACGCTCCAGATGTGCCGACGGTCGATATCGGTAATGTTGGTCGAGTAAAACAATCGTTTGCCATCATGCGAAATGGCGACGTGCTCCACTTCGCCCTCGCCCGGGGTTAGCTCCATCGGCGTGCCGCCCGAAACGGAGATCCCGTACAGATGGCACCAGCCTGTTTGCTCCCACGGAAAAATAAGCCGGTCGCCTGCCGCCCAAAAAATCTGGTGATCCGCTTCGATTTCATGGAACAGGCTGCCGGGGCCCTGCTTCGCCCGAAAAGCCTCCTGCGCCGATCCCGTTTTGGCGTCCGCAACGCGTATCGACCATGGTGGCCCTTCTCTTCGCGACGAAAAAAATGCCGCGCGCGCCATGGCCGGAATGCGAACGTAGGCGATTCGCGCTCCATCCGGGGACCAGACTGGATCCTGATCTCTATCGACACTCGCATCCAGGTAGCGCAGGCTCTTGTCGGCCGGCATGTAAATTCCGATCAGGCTATGGTCGGGGCGTCCGCTGACGAACGCCAGCATTTCCCCATCCGGCGACCACCTCAAATCGAATTCTTTCGCCTTCTGCGTAACCACGTTCTTGACGTCCTGCCCAGACGGCTTCATCGTCCAAATCTGATCGCCGCGCAAAAACGCCACCGTATCGCCTTTGGGAGAAACTGCGGGCGCGTGCCCTTCAGTCAGTTTCTTCGGCGCGGATCCATCCATCGCCACGTACCAGATCGCCTGCTCCGGCCTCTCCGGACTGAGGTCTGGATCCGGATTATCACCGCCGGTCTCGAAATCGCCGCCATGCGTGAACAGCAGATAGCTTCCGTCCGGAGCCCAGGCCAGTTCCGCGATATCCTGGCCATCGTCCCGGTTGAACCCCGTGATTTTTCGCCCTTTCCAGTCGGGTGCGCTCGCCACCCAAATGTTCCGCCGCCCTTCTTCATTCAGCAGCCACGCCACTCTCGCCCCACTTGGCGCGGCAACAAGCTCGCTTGCGAAGGGAGCACTCATCACCTGCTGAATATTGAATGAGCCGCTTGCTGAATATGCTTCAGCACCCAGGCCAAGGCAGACGATAAGGTTAACGAGCGCAAGTGTGATGAATCTCATGGGTGGATTCACTATTCTGTCACGCTGAAGTGGCAGCTCTTGTTGTTATTCTGGGGAGCGGAGTGGGGCTTACAGTAGGCGAAACAGTAGGCGAGTACCGCATCATAGACGTTATCGGGGCGGGTGGCATGGGCACCGTTTACAAAGTGCAGCACCTCATCTCCGACCGTTTCGAGGCGATGAAAGTCGTTCTACCGGAGCTCATCGACTCACCGGAGCTCGCGGATCGTTTCATCCGCGAGATCAAAGTGCAAGCCCGCCTGAATCATCCGAACATAGCGAGTTTGCATAACGCCCTGCGCCTCGACAACCGCTTTCTAATGGTGATGGAGTATATCGACGGCACTACCCTGCATGCCCGGCTCCGTGAAGGCAGCATCGATCCCGCTGTCAGCATCGACATCACCTTGCAGGTGCTAAGCGCCTTGGCCTATGCGCACGCGCAAGGCGTCATTCATCGCGATATCAAGCCGGCCAACATCATGTTCACCAGCGGCGGAACCGCGAAACTCATGGATTTCGGAATTGCCCGCTCACTCGCCGATCAGCACCTGACCCGTGCCGGTGCCGCTGTCGGGTCTGTCTACTACATGTCACCCGAACAGGTGCAAGCGACCGAAGTAGATGCGCGCTCCGATCTCTACTCTGTGGGCATTATGCTCTACGAGATGGTGACCGGAACCAGGCCCATTACCGGCGAATCGTCGTGGGCTGTCATGAACGCGCATCTTCATCACGTGCCCCGCCCTCCAATCGTGGTGAATCCTAATCTGCTGCCCGCGCTTTCCCTGGCAATCCTGAAAGCGATCGAGAAGAATCCCGCCGGACGATACCAGAGCGCGTCTGAGTTTTCCGATGCTCTTAAAACCGCACGCACCCGGTTATCGCTTAGTCACGCAAGCTCACCCGCTGGTGTGCGGCAGTTCGATCTCCATGCAACCGAATTGGCAAGCCAGCCTGCCGCCGCGCATCCCGCAATTACAATGCTTCAGACGCCCCCGCCAGCCTCAACGCCACCCGCTCGCGAAGGCTCGGCGAGCAGAACTGGGCGCTTCGATCGGGACGGCCTGGAACGCCTCACGCGTGAGCTGGCCGCCTATGTCGGCCCCATGGCCAAATTGCTGGTGAGCCGTGCCGCCAAAAAAGCCTCTTCCTGGAAACAGCTCTACGATCTGCTCGCCACGGAAGTGCCCGAAGGCTCTGAACGAAAGCGCTTTCTATCAAAGCGCCCTATTTAAGGCTCGCCCTGCTCTTCCTCTGATTCCAGTAGCTTCATCGCACGCGTCAGGCTTCGCTGCATTCTGTTGAACGACAACGCAAGCATTGAAATTTCATCCCGGCCCCTCACCGGAATGTCCTCCACATCTACTTTCCCCTGGCTGATCTCGTTCGCAACTCGCGAAAGCCGCGCCACCGGCCTGATAACCGTTGCAACCAGCAAGCCGTCCAGCACGATCAAGGCGATCAGTTCGATGATGACCAGGTAAGCGATCAGCGTTTTCAGCGCGCGATCGGCCATTTTGATGGGAAGCGTTTCGGGAACCGACACAATCTGCGCGCCAATGATATCGTGCAGCTTCCAGCCAAAGCCATTATCGGGTCCGTACTGGCGAAGCATGGCCTTCGGCGCGGCGGCCGGCGTGCTGTGGCATTCCAAACAAGCCTCTTGAGTTACGTGCAGCGGATGGGCCAGAAACAACGACTTCCCTATGGGGGTGTCCCGCTCTCCGTAGATCTCTTTTTCGCTCGGATTGTCGATGAAGCTTTTCACGATATCCGCCTCCCAATCCGTGGCGCGATCAATCGGGTTCGTCGGATTCAGTGTCGCTTCTTTGTACGCGTAATCGGGATTCCGTTTGTGAAGATAATCAAACACCTGCGTCGCCGAGTACGCGGGCACCGTTTGCGGCAGGAAAACAGCGTCGCGGGCTTGTACTTTTTTGAGCAGCGGCTGAATCTGGTCCGTTGTGTACGCGCGCGTGGCAAGCGTCGTTTCCATCATCAGCTTGGCTTGCCCAAGCACCTGTTGTTTCGCATCGTTCTTCAGAAACACATATGCCAGCCAGACGGCCACGATCGTCCCTACACCGAAAACCAGAATGAATATCAAGTTAAAACGCGCCAGCAGTTTCATGGAACTCCCTACTATCCTAAGCGAACACGCCCTGTGTAACGCACGATTCAGCATGCAGCGATGGACTTCAGTCCACCGGTCTTGAACCCAGCCGCTGTGGCAAACTCATTCACTCAAGAAAAAAGGGCCAGGCGAAAATCGCCTGGCCCCTTTCTCTTCTACTTGCTCGCCGGTTTTATTTAGGGCAGCCGATGGCTTTCATCGTGTCCCCGGGTAGCGGTCTCGCATTCTTGATGGCTGGAGGCATGCTAGTGCTGTTGTGAGGCACCAGGTAGACCTCCACCCGGCGGTTCTTATCCGCCTCCGTGGTGGTTTGTCCTTTGCGCTCCTTGATGTTCGAAGTGCCACAAAGTCCAGGCTTCGATTCCGAAGTCTGATCCGTTCCCACCCAATCGATCTTGATGCGGGATGGATCCACATTCGCGCAGGTAGCCGTACCGCCGCTCAGCACTCCTGCGGCGTTGAGAGCACGCGCTTCGTCCAGAGGCATGCCGGATTCGGCCGGGGCCCTGCGCCTGCGCCGCGCTTTCGGCAGGTTCTCTTGTTCATCGGTATCGCGATGTCCAACCAGCACGATGTCGTAGTCGCCGCTGGCTACTTGCGGAGCAGCGTTGTCGATCAGGACACGCTTGCCGCAGTTGTTCACGCGCGCGTTGTTCTTCGCGAAGATCACGTCATCCAGCCGTACGAACTGCGCCGGGCAGTTCACTGTGATGGTGGTCGTTTGCGAGGCTGTCTTGCCCGCTTCGTCGGTCACCGTTACGGTGGCTGTGACGGTCTTGCTTTGCGCTTGCGCGCCGCCTTCAAAGTTCAGCGTTGAAGAATCGAACGTCGCGTTCGCGCTGCTGTCGTTCGATACGCTTCCTTCGCTGACGGTCCACTTATAGCTCAGATTGCCGCCGCAAGCGGATGGGGTTGCCGTAACGGTCAAGTTGGCCGTGTGCTGGCCATTCTTGTCGGCTGCGCAGCTCAGGGCGGTCGGAGTCGCCGTTACGCCGCTGATGGTCGGGGCTGATTCGTTCACCGTCAGAGTGGCTGTCGCGTTCACCGGAGCCGCTGGCGGAGGTGTCGGCGGCTGTACCCAGCACCGCACCGGAATGTTCTTCGGCCGCTCCATCGGAGGCGGCGGCGGAGTGGTATCCGTGATCGTAACCTGGATATTGAAGCTGCCCGTGTTATTCGGCGTAAACGTCAGGTCGGGGCTGTTGCCGCCCTGTGGTTGGCCGTTCACCGTCCAGGCATAGGTCAGGTTGTGGCCCGTCGGAGCAGTGATATTTGCATGCAGTGTTACCGGCTTGCCCTGGCAGATTGTGCCTTCGCCACCGGTAATCGTCGGTGTCGGTAGCGGCGGCGGCGGTGCCGGCGCGGCAGGCATCGGCGGACACTTGCTCTGGCCCAGATAGAACACCAGCCCTACCGTGCCCTGGAAACCGTTTATCTTGTCTCGTGCCGGGATGTAGATGCCGCCGGTGGGATAATTCGGCAGGCCGTAGGTAGGATTCCGCGACCAGAATCCGCGCGCGTCGAAGCGCAGCCCGAAGTGGTCGCTCAAATGGAATTTCACGCCTCCGCCATAATTCAGCCCCACCTGCAGATTGTCATTGAGGTTTGAGGAGCCGTATACCGCGTTCACCGCTGGATCCCGGGCCAGCGCCTTAGCCTTGTTAGTCGGCGTGAACTGGATGCCATCGACGCCCACCGTCAAATACGGCTGGACTTTCGAGCCCCGCGGCTTCAGGTTTAAAACCGGATTCAATCCGAACATGTAGTTCCGCGCCCCAAAACTATATGGTGGGATCAACGTCCCGGCCGATGGGCTCCCCGCCGGATACACTCCCGGTCCAAGTAAAAATCGCACGTTTGCGACGTCGTAGTCGGCCCATAGCTCAATCCCGAAATATTTGCTCGGGTTCACTCCAATGCGAAGGCCGCCCAAGCCGCCGTCTGCCAGCTTGGTGTTCAGGCCCCGCGCCACGTTTCCCCATATACTAATGCCGCCGAACGGATCGATTTCCACAAGGTCTGGAAACTCATCCTCCGTCGACGAGTTGTTTGCTTTAGCCGTTTTATTAGCTGAATTATTGTTAGCGGTGTTCGTGTCTTGCGCGAACGCTGCTGTGCAAAAAAAAAGCGCTCCGCATAGAACTATCGAACCGATCGGCTTACATTTTAGCCGAGATTTCATCCTTCTCCTCCAAAACGAGAGTTGTAACCCACAACGCAATTTGATGTTGCCTGCCCACCTTTTATTACGCATCTTATTCTGAAACGAATATAGATCCGTAAGAAATAACACAAAGCCCGAGCAGATACTGCCGGCCCTTTTATAGATGTACTACTACTGCCTCACCTTGGGCAACCAAGATCTTTGATTAGCGCCTCGGGAATTGGCTTTAAATTCTTCGCTGCGGGCGGTACGGCTTGCGCACCCCTAGGTACCAGGTAGACCTCGACGCGGCGCTCCTGGTCGGCCTGCGTCACCTGCGAGCTCTTTCGCTCTTTCACGGCCGGTACATTCGAAGTCCCGCACAGCCCCGGCTCGGGTGCCGAGGTCTGGTCAGTCCCTACCCAATCGATCTTGATCTGGGCCGGGTCGATATTCGCGCAGGTGCCGTGGTCGCCTCTCAGTACCGCCGCCGCGTTCAGAACCCGCCGCTCATCCAGAGTGCCCGCTGGCCCGCGCTGCTTGTGCCCACGCCGCCCATTCTGAAGGGCCGTAGCGCTGGCCGGTTCGTCAGTCGCCCGATGACCCACCAGCACGATCTCGTATGCCGTTCCCGCCTGCTGAGCGGCCTGGTCAATCAGAATGCGCTTGCCACAGTTGTTTACCCGGGCATTGTTCTTCGCGAAAACGATGTCCGCTAAACGCTTGAATTGCGCCGGACAGTTCACCGCAATTGTGGTGCTCCGGGATGCCGATTTGCCGGCCTCATCGGTTACTGCCACCGTCGCCGTAACCGTCTTGCTCTGGCTTTGATTGGCGGTCCCAAAGCTCAAAGAGGAGGCATCGAAAGTGGCGTTCGGGCTGCTATCGTTGGCAATGCTGCCTTCACTCACAGTCCATTTGTAGGTCAGGTTTCCGCCACAGGCCGAAGCGGTGGCTTGAACACTTAGGTTCGCCGTGTGTTGGCCGTTCGTATCAGCCGGACAACTCAAAGTACTGGGATTCGCTTCCACATTCGCGATCTGCGGCTGCTCGTACTCACTTACTGTTAGTGCGATAGTCGCTGTCACCGGGGCAGGAGGGGCTGTCGCCGGCTCTACCCAGCACCGCTCCGGAATTTCCGCTGGCCGGCTCACGGCTGCGGGTGGAGTTGTATCCGTAACTGTTAGCTGCACGTTAAAGGTCCCGCCGTTGTTAGGCGTAAGCGTAAGTTCCGGGCCGCTGGCATTCTGCGGTTGCCCGTTCACCGTCCATGCGTAAGTCAAGTTGTGTCCGGCTGGCGCGCCGCTCATGTTTGCGTGCAGAGTGATCGGCTTGCCCTCGCAGAGGGTTCCCTCAGGGGCGGCGATTGTCGGCTGCGGCAGCGTAACCGGCGTCGGAGCCGCCGGCAAAGGCGGACACTTGGTCTGGCCTAAATACAATACCAGCCCGACCGTTGCCTGAAAACCATTGATGTGGGCTTTCGAAGGGATATAGATTCCACCGGTCGGATAATTAGGAAGGCCGAAAGTTGGGTTGCGCGACCAGAAACCCCGCAAATCAGCCCGCAAACCCAGGTGCGGGCTGAGGTGCCATTTGACGCCTCCGCCATAATTTAAGGCAGCCTGGAGATTGTCATTCAGATTGGCGGAATGATAAACCGCATCCACCGCCGGATCTCTGGCCATCTTCTTGGCCGCATCCGTGGGCGTAAACTGTGCCGCGCCCACGCCCACAGTAAGGTAAGGCTGAAATCGCGATCCGCGAGGAGTAAGGTTAAAAACCGGATTTAATGCCAGGTAGTGAATCTGCTCTCCGAACGCATAGCTCGCCAGTCCTGGCCCCACCGGAGTCAACAGGCGAACATTGTTCACCATGAAGTTATAGCCCAGTTCCAGGCCAACGTATTTGCTAACGTTAACTGTCACGCGCCCGCCCGCCGTGCCGCCCGGAACCAGCGCTTCCTGCAGTCCTCCCTTGACCGTGCCCCACAAACTCACACCCCCGAAAGGATCAAGCTCCACCAAATCCGGGAATTCATCCGCGGTACTCGGGCTTGTTTTTTGCCCGAATGCCGGACTGCATAGCCACAATGCCGTAATCAGCGTAACAGCTTTAATCGGCTTAAGCGTTGCAAATAACACCAATAGCTGATCTTAGCAGCCGTCACTCGCCGTCGGGCTGCGGCGGACTCTCAGTCCGGCGCTCTATTCCCGATAAATAATTCCGAGATCGTTGGTAATTCCATACAAGCGGCCCGACGCGATATCCGGCATCCAAAGCTGTCTGATTCGCAGATTCGGAATGGAAGTCGGAATCGCGGTCCATGAAGCACCCGAGTCGGTCGTCTGAAATAAACGGCCATACTCGACGGCATACGCGGTTTGGGCTCCCCCGTAGACGACCGCGGCCACGGTCGACGCGGGAATACCGCCCATACTCGCGAACCATTTGCTGCCCCCGTCCGGCGAAGAATACAGTCCCAGCCGCGTTGCGATTAGCAGGGGTGAATTCTGATCAGCGGGAACAGCAATATCGTTGATATCCGAAGTCGGCAGCGGAAAGCGCACTTCGGTCCAGTGATCGCCGTAATCCTTCGAAGCGAAAAGTCCGCCGGGCGACCGGGCCATCATGTAGCCGGAATTCGCCGCAAAATAAAGCGCATTCACGACCGCTGAGCCGCCCACATCAACTTGCGTCCAGCGCTCACCCGCATCATCGCTTCGCAGCAGTCCCAGGTCCGTGGCGGCAAACATCAGTTCTTTGGTGCCGCTCTTGGCCGAATAAAGCCCATACACTTCCGCAGGGTTGATCTCGCGGATCTTGACCACCGGTTTCACCGGCCGCAACGTCCGGCTGTGTACAACCTGCTTGCCTCGCCTTGCCCGCAGGGGCGTTTCTATTTTGCTTTGTTGCTTCGGCGGCGGCGGCGGTGGCGGTGGAATGATGAGGCGCACCGGAATCGGCTTCCATACCAGGCCGCCATCAATGGATTTGTATAACTGATGCGAGCTAGCGCCGAGCAGGATGCGATCTTCACTCTGCATACCTGCGATCGCTTTCAGGTGAACCCCGTTGAGACCCCGTTGACCGCGCACTTGCGTCCACGTTTCTCCGCTGTCGGTGCTCACGAAAATTCCGCTACTCGCACCATCCTGGCTTTCAATGGCAACGAATTTGTTTCCCGAACGAGTAACAGCGCTAATGGTTCGGTCGATAAATCCGTGGTTGGACAGGCTGATCTGTTGGCCGCCATTATCGCTTTTTCCAATCCCATCGTCTTGCAGAGCAAGATATAAGTGGCTCGGGTTTGCCGGATCCAGCGCCATCGAGTTCACTTGCGTATCCGTCAGGCTTTTCCAGGTGACTCCGCGATTAATCGTCTTAAACAGGCCCGTAGTTGTGCCAGCATAGATAATCGCCTCATTAGTCGGATCCTGGCGTACCACATGCGTGCGCCGCGAAGTATTGGGAATGCCCAGCAGCTTGTGCCACAGGTCGCCGCGATTATCGGTCGAGTAAATGCCGCTGCAGGCGCTGGCGAGCACCGTGCTCGGATTTGCGGGATCGACGTAAATTGAGAACACGTCCGAATCATCAATCATTCCAGTGCTGATCGATTGCCATGTTTTCCCACCATCCATTGTTTTCCACGGCAGATGGGAGGTGCCCGCATAGATAATGTTGGGATCTTTGGTATCGACGGCAATGGCGCTCACACCCACCATCTCCAGATTCTGAAGATCGGAAATGCGTGTCCAGCTCTTGCCGCAGTCATCGCTAAGCCAGACGCCTTGAAGAGTCGCGGCCACAAAGCGCGACGGCTTACTGGGAGCTATTGCCAGCGCGCGCACCCCCACATTGCGGATTTCTTTAACGTCGTGCCAGCTTTTGCCAGCATCGTTTGTCTCGAAGAGTCCGCCGCCTTCGGCCGAGATCACGCCTACCAGATAGTGCTTGGAATCGGCTGGATCAACCAGCGCTGAAGTGATTTCGCTCAAACTCAACTTGGGAAAATCCATCAGTTCCCAGTTCGCGCCCGCGTCACCGCTGCGGAACAGCAGCGAGTTCATCCCGCCTGAAAGCACCACATTGCTGTTGCTCGGGTCCAGCGCGATAGCCGTTGCTGTTCCGCCGAACGGTCCGGTTATCTTCCAATCAGGAACCGACGCGGAACCAGCCCAGGCTGTCATGCCTATCGCGGCAGCGGCGGCGGCGATAGCACTCGGCGCAAGAACGCGTCTAATCATTTTCAAAGGCATCTGTTTCGGCAATATTTATATTGTGAACTGTGGCCGCTGAGAAATCTCAAGAAGTTACCACGCCGGGATAACGGAGGCCATCCCTAATGGTGCGGGATCTGCGCCGTCTGATTGACCGTCGCGCCGTGCTTCAGCTCCGCGTCCAGAATAGGTTTGAGTGTGTCAACCGTAATAGGGCCGTTGTAGCGCTGGCCGTTGATGAAAATCGTCGGGGTTCCCTCCACTCCCGCGCGATTGCCATCCTGCACATCTCGCAAAACCGTCTCGCGAACCTCTGTCGAATCCAGGTCGCTTTCGAACCGGTTCGTGTCCAGCCCGGCTTGCCTGGCCAGCAAAACGAGATTCTTCCTCGAGAGATCGTTCCGGTTTGCAAACATGGCGTCATGCAGCGCCCAGAATTTCCCCTGTTTCTGCGCCGCCACCGCAGCCGCCGCGGCCAGATCGGCTTGTGAGTGAATCTCCAGCGGAAACTGTTTGAAGATCAATTTCACTTGTGATGGATAGGCCTTCAGAATGGCGTTGATCTCCGGAACAGCAGCCGCGCAATACGGGCACTGGAAATCGGAAAACTCGACAATCGTGATCCGCGCTTTCTGCGGACCCAGCACCGGTGCACCCGCCGTCGGAATCGCAACCGGATCGTCCAGCAGCTTCGGCGCCTGCACGTGCGCCCACTTTGAGGCATTTGCTGCGGCAATCGCTTCGGTATCGCTCTTGCCGTGCTGAATTGCGTCCATGATCGCGGCTGCCAGGCCGTTACTGTATGAGCAGGACGGATCCACCACCCGGCATTCCGCCAGCTTCATTTTGCATCCGCACGAGCAGTCGCCTTCCCGCAGAATCTTTAGTACCCTTGCCTTCTGCCCGGCAGACAGCCTGCTCAGTTCGACACCGGGAAGCTTGTCAGCCGTCTTCCAGTCCTGTGCAGTCAATAAACAGGAGCAGAGGATACAAAATCCTGCGGCAGCAGCCAAGCGCCGGAGCCATAAAGCCATAGCTTCATTGTAAGGGCTAGGGGCGTGATCTATGCTCGAGTCGGACGCGAAAGCGTGTAGGCGCTTCTTTTGCGCTTCCGAATAGCAAGGCCGGCCAGTGCAATCAATCCGAGGAACGCCAGGCTTAGGCTGGCCGGTTCGGGCGAAGCGGATACAAATTGCGCGGCATCGCTCGCGGCTAGACTCGCGATCAGCGCGTCGGCGGCCGTGGTGGGATGCAGGCTGTCCCAGAACAGGTAAGCGTTCGGGTCTACATTCTTCCCTTGCGCTGGGTCTGTAATATTCGTGAATCCATATCCCTTCGGATTGCCCTCAATCTGCTCGAATGCCGCATGGATATCGACGCTGACAATAACTACATTGCTCAGCATATGCTCCAGGCTGGTCACGTCATTGCTCATCTGGTCGTTAAACGCTGAAGCTGCCAGGTTGCCCGCGGCTGTGACCAGAGGCCCGAACGATCTTGCCGCTGGCGTATCGCCGAGAGGAGGCAAATTGAACCAGAGAAAATACTTTCCTCCTTCTCCAGCTAGAGTCTTTATATTCGACTCGATATTGTCCGCGGCGCTCTTGGCAGCGCTCACGATTGTCAACGGGTTGCTAGTCAACGCGCTGGAGATATCGTCCGAACCGGCCCAAAAGCTGTAGATCGAATTGGGAGAAGCGGTGGACTTATTCAGCGAATTGAACAGGTCCACCTGATCAGTGGTCCAGGGCACGGCAGGAGGCTTGTTGAGAAGTGTGGGCAAAGAGAACGCCGGGTTGTGTCCGGTCTGCGCCGAAGCAACGGCATAATTGGTGCCCGCGGGGTTAACGGCAAGACCGGTGGAAGTGTTTGCAATTACCGGGGCCGGGTCGGGAAGGCCGATTTTGTTCGCAAACTGGTCGACCCACAAACCAAACGGGCCAGTGGTGGGGGGATTCGTGTTGGGTCCATCGGTCAGAGCATTCGGTGCATAGTTGCCGAGTGTTTGCCCGGCGGAGGCGAGAGCCGCTGCGGCATTACCGTTATCTGAGAGGCTGTCTCCGAAGACAACCAGATTGTCAACGGAGGACGCCAGCGCCGCGCAAAGCGGCGACAGCAGGACCACACCTGTAACTGCAAATAGCTTTACGCGCATATCCACATATATTATGCAGTCGGGCGGTAAACGTTTCAGGAAATCAGTTGCCCGGTTAAGCGACTCGTGCTCCTACTTCTCCCTGGGCAAATCTTTGCGAGCCTTCGTAGACTGCACGACAAAACAAATTGATCAGTGGCATCTGCTCAAGTCTCACGCATCGCGTCCGCTCCAGTTTCGGGCTCGCGACAATAACAGCCAGTATCTGTGCCCGTGAAATGGCGACATTGAGCCGGTTCTTATCAAACAGAAATTCCATTCCTCGCGGCGACGCGTCACCGTCGCTGGCCGTCATCGAGAAGATCACTACCGGCGCTTGCTGGCCTTGAAACTTGTCCACTGTGCCGACACGTACGCCCGGCAGAGCTGTCTTCAGCTTGCGGACCTGCAGATTGAATGGCGCGACGACCAGAATGTCGTCTGCCGAAAGTGGGCGCGAGACAGTTGCCCCGCTTGCTCCAATGTTTGGCCAATCAATTCTGCAACGACTTTTTGGACCACTTCCACTTCTTCATCGGATTCATAGGTATTGCCGTCATGCTCGACGGGCACATACACGAGTCCGGCGGAACGATGCAGATATTTGGCTGCCTTGCTCAAGTGAATGGAACGCGTTTCGGTGCACAACTCGTGCTCGAGCCTTCCGTCATAAACGGCATTCGAGATGAACGAGCAGATCTCTGGCCTCATTCGCCACGTCTTGGGAAGGAAGATGCCCAGGTCTTCCGGTACGGTGGCGTGATCTTGCAGGTAGTAGTCCAGAATCGATGTTCCACTTTCGCCTGGATGTACGCCCCTGATCGGCTGGCTCAATTGCATCTGGTCTCCCAGAAGAATCAGATTGCGATGCCGATGGAGCCATCCCGACGAGCTTTGCGAGAGAGACCTGCCCAGCCTCGTCGATAAAGAGGTAATCGAACTGTCCTTGCGCCTCGGGGCGGCTGAAAACCCAGGCCGTGCCGCCAACGAGGTCAGGCAACGTTTGCCTCTGGAATACGCCGGCGTTTTCGGGGATGATCTCAATTGCCGGGTGGAACGGTACGCGATCGTCTTCCCCGCATTTGGCCGCTGTGAAATGTATGCCCAGTTTCGTAGCAGCCTCCGCGGCAGATTTCATCAATTCGCAGATTGCGTCGTGGGTGTTCGACGAGATCCCGACCCGTTTGCCGGCTTTGAGAAGTTCGGCAATCACCTGGCCGCCCTTGGAGGTCTTGCCCGAGCCAGGCGGTCCTTGAATGCACAGCGCGCTTTGGTTCAATCCGAGTACAACGCGTTTCGCACCAACCAGGACATCCTCGCCTTCCTGAATGAGAGGCCCAGCGGGTGATCCGTGAATCCGCGGACGCCGCCGGTAAAGAAAGTCTTCCAGAGCAGGCGTCAGTTCTCCGGAGGCAAGATAGCGCCGAACAGTTTGCTCAATGGACTGTACAATCGCGCGCTCATCAAATATCTCGTCCGGAATGAGGCTAAAACGGTCCGGCAGACGGACCGCTCGCTTTGCCTCTCTTAATCGTGAGCACCTGGCGGTCATAGTCTATGGTCTCGATGGCAAACTTGGTTTTCGTGTCGCTTACCAATTCGCATTTGCTGCCGGCGCGGAGTTTGGATTCCTGGAGTGGGAAGCGGTATTCGTAAACAAACGACCGCTTTACCGTCACAGGCGCCGTTGCCGTTCTTTCCAGGGCTCCCAGACAATCAGGATCTTCAATCAGCTCCTGCTCCGTCATCGCCAACCGTTCGAATCTGGCCCAATGCAGTGATTTCTGTTCTCTTCTGTGGAATTCGAGAAGATGCGCCAGCAATTCGTGAACACGCCAGCGCTCCGGCTCGTCTGATCGCTCTGCCGGTATTTGGGCCAGCATCTCTCGGGCGAGCGACGCCCGGCCACTCGTTTCTTCCGCCAGTTCGGCGGGAGGCTCGGGAGGAGCATAACTGCGTCCCGCAGCGGACTGGCGCTCGCGCAGCCATTGAATGAGCAGCCACGTTGAGTCGCAATCCGCGCGGTTGTACTCGCGGATGAGCTTCAGGGTCGCAGAACTGCGCCAATCCTCGCCGTCGCAGTCCGCTAGCCAGCGATAGTAATAGACGATCGATTCTCCGGCCGTCGCAACTTGGCCATCGCGCTTCGGAAGATAAAGATGCTCCACGTTCTTTAGGGAATAGGAGGGTTCGCCAATAAGAAGCCCCTGACGCACAACCGTGTAAAGATCGACGAATACGTGATTTTTTAGCAGTTCGTCGACTTCGTTCTCGCGAGACGCATACCGGCACATCAACCGCTTGAGAGCTGTCGTCTCATAAGCGGCGTAGTGGTAGATGTGCATGGCGGGATCCTGTTTCCACCGGCTGTGGACCCAATCAATGAACGCTTCGAACGACGCCTTTTCCTGGCATCGATCATGCGCCCACCAGTCCTTGAACACCAACTCGCCATCTTGCTGGCAGGTAACGCCGAGGAGATATTCAAGCCCTCCCTCCACCATCGGATAACCTTCGATGTCGAAGGCAATGTCGCCGGGAGAGGCTGGCGGCAATAAGCCAAAACCTAGCCTCCGATTCTCGACAGATTCCGGAAGCAATTCGTAGGCCGGCGGTTCGCCAGATGCCGAAGATAATTGAAGCCGCGCCTGGGAGCGCAGGCGCTCGAATGTATCCCTTGCCATCTGCGGCACTAGTTCGAGAGTGCTCTCGGCAAGATCTCGCATGGTCGTGATCCCGGCTGCCGCAAGCTTCTCTACCTGCGCGCCTCGAATGTTTGCGACGAGCGAAACATCGTTACGCGCCTTCAAGAAGCCCGGTCACATAACCGGTCCAATGCCGGTAGTCGGCTCGGCCTGGAAAGTGAGGCGGACTATCCGGCCGGAATAGCTGCTGTTGTTCGAGGAAGGCTCGCTTGATCGAACGGTAGTAGAAATAATAGTCGGAGACACGCAGTAGTTTGCGTTCGCCATTGCCGAGAATGATCCCGGCATGCTCAGGGAGCCGGCCCTGCAGCGCCGCCAGCATTTCCGAATAACAACAAAGTTGAATCGCAAAGTATGGCTTCATCCCGCGTGCCAGCTTCGTGTCCCATACTTCGTACTGCCAGTCGCCGAATTCCGAATGCCCAGGAACGCGGATCAAAAAGTCGGACCAGCCGGCGAATGGTTCCAGCTTCAGGCGGGCTTGATAAATCACCTGCCGGCCTTGTCGCATAGCCGCTATCGTCTTGTGAAAAGCGGTATCGGAACGATCGATGATCGCTACATCCATTTCCGAACGGAACGAATCGAGAATTCGCGCTTCGTGTTCCTCGCCACTGTTGCGGACCAGATTCGTCCTCTTCGGTGGGCTCGTCCTGTATCAGTTCGCCTGGAAAATCCAAGTTGTAGCGATCGAGCCAGGTCACACATTCGTTTTCCAGGAACCCGATGAGATCGGATGGCGAGTAGATGTAGTCAGATCCGTTCTTGTACATGAGTCGGCTGCCTATGCTGCTGCCCGGCGCCCAGACGCGAGCAGTTTCTGAAGGTCGATCCGATTTGCTCCGGTTAAACGGTCGAAGCGTTCGGGATGGCAAGTCAAGAGGATAATTTGCAGCCGGTCGCCGAGCCGTCCCAGGAGATCGCAGATGCGAGGTAAGCGCTCTCCGTCAGTGCAGGTGAGCACGTCGTCCAAAACCACCATCTGTTTTTCTTTACGCGCTAGTTCCGCGGCCAAAGCAAGGCGAGTGCACAGAAATACCTGTTCTCGTTCGCCTCCGGACAGGCGATCCAGTTCGACAAGGTTGTCGGGGCAATCTGAAAGCTGAATGGGAGCAACGTTTTCGGCCGCCAGGCTATGTGTGAGCCGTATCTCCGCGAGAGGTCTTCGCGCAGATCTGTTCCAGGTATTGGGTAGCCGCTTTCTCAACTGGAGCCGCAATGGTCTTCATCATTTCCGCCTTCACCTCAAAGAGTGTGTTACGAAGCAGCGCTATCGCATCCGTATGGCGCTTTTCCCGGTTCAGTTCAGACTCCACCACGCTCAGCTGCTCGGATATCTCGGCTAATTGGCCGTAGGGATGCCGATCCGCAAGACTGGAAAGGGTGGTTTCTGTTTGTAGAAGCGTCCGCTCGGCCCGCTGCAACGACTGCTCGAGATTCGTTGAATTCCTTGTCTATGCGGTCCAGCGCCAATGCTGGATCTTCTGGAAAAGCCTGAAGCTTCTCTTCGACTTCCTCCAGCGCGAGCCTGCAACTGTCATACTCCAATACCGCGTCGTCAAGATCTGCTTCGCCGCTGCTGATCAGTCACACCATCTAAGAGATGTTGCGCCAGCATCTTCCTGGCGTTTTGAAGTCCCTCTTCCTGTGCCTTCTGCGTTGCTTCGAGGTTTCCCAGCTCAATTTCGGCGGCCGTCAGCGCTAGCCGAGCGGCCCGCTCCGCGCTCTCCGCGTTGTTCCGCTCCGAGCGGGCGCTCGCCAAATATTGACTTGCATGGTTCAGTCAGCGCCGGCGCGTCGGGAATGCTTTCTCCCCAGGCTGGATAGGCTGTCTTGATCTGATCCGCTCTATCCGCCAACTCGGCGTCACATTTGCGGATCGCCTCCTCCGTTTGGCCGGCCAGTAGCTCAGAAAGCGCTCTCCCTGCCTGCTGTATTTCAGAATTGAGTTGAGCGTTCGCCTGGCGACGAGCCTCCAGTATCTCGGGGTCGGTCGTATCGAATTGGCGGGTTAGCGCCGAAAGCGCCAGCCGTTCTTGTTCAAGATCCTGCTCTATCTGCGGTGTAGTTGCGTTACCGGGCCGTTCACATCGAAGCGACCCACTCCGTTGATGACAAAACTCAGGTTCGGTGTGCCAGCGAGAGAAATCGTGGAACCCGATTGGGCAGGCGAGCTCGCCGGGCTTCTCGCCCACCAGGACTGTCAACTCGAGGTCCTCGCTCGGAACGAACGTGGCACTGACCCGGGCCAGCTCGAGCTGGCGGCGTAAATCGGTTTCGCGCTTTAGCAGATCACGCAACCGGCGCATCTCAGCATCTGATGGAGCGACAATCCCGGCCTTCTTCGTGCTTGCCGCCGCAATTTGCCCTTGCGCCTCCGTAATCCGTTTCAAACGCTCCGACAGCGTTGAGCGCTCATCGAGCAGACGAACGTATTCCTGCGCATCCTGCGCCACCGACGCTCGCCCTGCGCGCCTGTTCTTCCGATTCGACAGCAGCGGCTAGAGCCCGTTCGGCTTCGGATAGAGAGCCACGCAGACCATTAACATTTGCGCGCTATGGCCGGGCAGGATTTCCGCCGTCTTTGCCAGGGCAGATTCAAACTCCGAAACCTGCCCGCGGCAGCCGTGAATCGCTTCGATTCGGTCGCGCAACGCCTTTTGCTTACTCTGAGCCGCATCTCTACGTGCTGACCGTTCTTTCTTTTGCGACTGAAGTGTCCTGTATTGCTCGACGGAATTGGCGGAGCTGCGTTTGTTCCGATACGAGCGCCTGTTTTTTGGATAAAGACGCGGCGACGTCCCGGCGCATCTGCTCGACGGCCGAAGATGTCGTTTCGAACTGGCGAAGCAAATCTTCAGCAGTTTGTTTTTCACCAACCAGTCTGTCTCGTTCGCTCGCGTATCTTAGCTGAGGAGCGGCGTCCTTGCCGGACTTCAGCTTGCCCCGGGTCGGGGAAAAATACTTCAGGTATTCGTTCTCGATCCTTGCCTCTATTCCCGAGTCCTGAACGGCGATTTGCGCGCCGATGGAAGCATGGATGTATTCGATCACCTTGGGTGCAAACTTCGGAAGATGTCAACTCGCCTTGTGTCGCCCAGAGGACCTGCGCGAGACCCCAGGATTCCTGTTTCGTGAAACGGGCTCGATCAGAGTCAGAGAGCAAAAGCTCGCGAAGAAACTCATCCGCGCTATCCCCTTGTGCGAACGCGGTCCAACTGTCACCCTGCCTTCTTTCGAGATGGGACGAGGCGGTATCGAGAAATCGCTTCCGAAGCCGGTACCCGCGCCCGGAATGTTCAAATTCGAGGCTGACCTGAGGCGTAAGGCGGCAGCCCCAGGGCCGCAAGGCCTGAAGCTCCGCAGTCTTGGATCGATGCCCTTCTAAAAGGCCCAATCCAACCGAACGGAAAAGCGTCGTCTTGCCGGTCCCGTTGGGTGCGTGAAGGATGTTTACACCCGGCGTGAACGGCCCAATTGCTGACCGGGTCGGCAAAACAGCCGAGACCCTCCAAGCGGAGAGATCGGAGAATCATAGTTGTACCTCGTGGGCGAATGTGTAGAGTTCCAGCAGAGCTTGCGTTGCTAGTTCCGCGGTTTCGCTGCTGCCCGAAGCCATCTGCTGTAATCGGGCGGCTGTCGTACGCACGGCGCCGACCGGAAGGTGCCGCACCCAGTCATCGTCATTGGGGGCTGGCCGCAGTCCACTTTTATCGAGCCGGCTGCTTAAAAACCGCGAGCAGGCGCTCTCAATCCGCGGCAATTCATCCCGGTCGCACTCGAACAGCAAGCCAGATAGAACGACTTCAAGTAACGTTTTGTCCTGGTCCGGCATTTGGGCCAGCCTGCGGGTAACCTCCGCAAGTTTGCCCGCCGTCGTGATGGTCTCGCCGATTCCAACCCGCTCCCATCGAAGCTCGCCTGTTGTGCTTGATCCGGATCTCCGGCGCCGCGCCTTGAGCGGCGATGTGGACAACCAGGACGTTTCCACTGTTGGCCTCACCGAAACGCGTCGCCTCATGAGTTCCCGAGTAGGCCATCCGTGCGGCGCCATTCGATGGAAACAGAACGGTAGAGTGCCAGTGCCCAAGTGCCACGTAATCCGCATTGGTTCGTGCGGCCGTATCCATCGGCAATCGGGAATCCGCCTTCCTCGGACATCAATTCCCCGACATTTCCATGGGCGGCAACGACGCGGATTCCGTCTGCGTTCTCGATTCGAAATCCAGGCGGTCGGATCTTCCGGCGAGCGCCGCGCGAAGGTGGGGCACGGCAGCAGAGTGCCGCCCGGGATCTGTATCGGCCGGCGTTCCTTCAAAACTGTGACGTTGGCGGCCGTATTCCAGACCGGGTGCTCCCAGACAGATCCCGGCTGCAAGGGGTCGTGATTGCCCGGCAGAACGAAAACCGGAATAGTTAGAGAGCCGAGGATTCCCGCGACCGCAATCACCAATTGGCGATCCACCGAGTTGTCTTCGAATGTGTCGCCCGCGATGAGCAGGAAATCCGCGCCTTCCTGTGTAGCCGTCTCACACACGCGCTCGGCGGCCCTCAGGCGGGCTGCCCGGACTTTTTGAGCGGCGCCGCCCGCGTGAACGGCACGCATGCCGATCTGCCAATCGGCGGTGTGGATGAAATGCATACCATGATTGTGCGGGTTGGGGTGGCTCACGGAATGAGCTACCTAAGAATTTTATTTCGAGTACCGGGCAAGAGTCTTCCTAAGCCGATCGAATACCGTCGGCTCTGAGGGATTCTGGAGCCAGAACCTCCACGTCGGCGCCGTACCGCAAGATGTCCATCACAAGCTCTGGCTCATTTGCGTAGGGTACGGTCAATACCAAATGGCCGGTAGGCTCGAAACTGTGGCTCTGTTTCGCGTGCCAGCGTTCCGCTGCTACCCAACGCGCGGCAGTAGGCTCAAAGCGCAAAACCGCGGATTTATCGGCTACGCCGGCGAAGATGCCGTATCCGGCGCCCAAATGCGCATCGAGACTCGCAGTCTCAATTTCCTGGGCCGGAGTTGGCGTCATCGAAACTTTCTGCATCGCGTCGACAGCGAAGCTACGGAGGTCGTTTCGAAGATGGCACCACGCATCCAAATACCAGTTGCCCCGGTAATAGACAAGGCGCTGCGGCGAGATTTCACGGTCGGTGGAATCATTGCGGGTTCGGTTGTAATAGCGCAACTGCAACCGCCGCCGCATCAAAGTCGCCTCACTCACCTGGCGGAAATGACGCGGCTCCGGAGGCCGCGACGCCATATGGAGAATCCGAATTCGTTTGCGAATTTCGTCTGAAGGAAGATCTCTGCGCCCCAATAACAGCTTTAGCCGTTCCCGCAAAGGCTTCAGGTGCTCATCCAAGAGACCCGGCTGGAGTTGCTTGACCAAATCCTCCACGATCAGCAGCGCGTGGATCTCTCTGGCGGTATACATCGGGCCGGGAAGTTCGACGCTGGCGGCCTCCTCCCCATGCGCTATCGAAATATCCGCGCTTCCGCGGATCATATTCGATCTGCACCTGGAATCGATCGCGAAGAAATGCAAGATCTCTCTTGAACTGCGCAGGCGAGACCTCCAACTCGTCCAGGAATCTCTCTCTAGAGACCACCCGCCGATCCTGAAGCATCTGCTGAATTCGAAGAATGCGTTCTGTTTGAGCCATCTCAGACTGATTCTTCCGATTCCTGAGTCAGGTTGCTTCCGCCTTTCGGATGTCGGCATCGGTGCTTGCGCGACTGGGCATGCACGGTCAGTATATGCGAGGGTTTATCAGTATGGCGCTACAGAATTCTCCGCAGCACCGGCACGCGCCGGAAAACACAAGCACTAAGCGCAAAGGTTACAAGAGTACTCGCGCACGTAAGAACGACGAATTTTACGATCGGATGCCATGGTACGCCGTACAACATACGCGCAAGCATAATGACAACCGGCGGGTGAAAGACATAAACGCTAAATGCATTCTCGGATAAGAACCTTGCCAGCCATCCCTGGAAGTTGAACTTTTCGCGGAATAGCACTAACAGGCCGAAGCACAGCCCAACGCCCGTGAACGCATCCCAGGTGTTAATCGCAGCGCTCTGCCAATACCAGCCGCCCGAGTACGCTTTGGTATTGCCGTGCAGCGCGCCGCCCGTAATCAGGATCCCCATCCAGGCTATAAACCCGGCCGTCAATACCAAAGCCAACCAGCGCATGCCCGCTGCGAACGGCAGCTTCAGCAGCCAACTGTTGCGCGAAGCATAAATGCCCGCGGCGAAAAGCAAAACGTATTGTGGAAAGTCGCCGAGCTGCATGTTCAGGAAAGAGAATCCAGCCGGCATGATGAGCCGGAGAAGAAACGTCAGTGCAGCCATCGCGAGGCAAAAAAGAATCAGCCTGCCCGTGCCCGGTGGGCTACTCGAACGCGTTTTCTCGATGTTCGAACGCCCCATTCGAATCGCCACATACACTGTCGAAAATATAAGCAGCGCCAGACAAAACCACAGCGGCCCGTTTTCCGATAGGAACTCCAGATCGATAAGATGCCGCCACCATTCGCGCACAAACGATGAGTGGGTCGCGCTCCAGGAATGCGCCACGAAGTACTCCGTGACCGGACCCAGCACAAACATATAGAAGAGCACCGGCCACCCCAGCCGGAATGCCCGATCGCGCAGAAACTTCGCAGGCCCTTTTCTGTCAAATGAAGCTGGCACAAAGAATCCCGCAATGAAGAACAGCAACCCCATAAAGAACGACTGCAGGAACATGTGCCAGGCGGCGAACGCCAACAGCGTGGGGAGCGACAGCCGGGTTCTGTCCACGAAGTACCAATTTCCCAGCGGGCTGTAGGTATCTGCCGCGTGCATGCTGATCACCAGAACGATCATGGTCCAGCGGAGATTGTCGATATATAGCAGGCGGCGAGCGGGTCCGGGCGCGCTCTTTGAGAGCGGGCGCGTAAAAGAACCGGGAATACTCCGGGAGGGCGTAAGCGCCTCTACTCGAATAACGGATTCTGTGAGCCGGCGAAACGGTGCCGTCGCGGAACGCGGAAATACTCGAACGCTCGATCCGTCGCAATCCGGCCGCGCGGCGTGCGGTCCAGAAATCCAAGCTGGATCAGATACGGCTCGTATACTTCTTCAATCGTGTCCGCCTGCTCATCGATAGATGCCGCAATCGTGCTCAGTCCCACCGGTCCACCGCCGTACTTGGCCGCGATCGTCATCATAATTTTTTGATCGATCTCGTCCAGACCATAGCGGTCTACCTTTAAAAGATCCAGAGCCGCCTGTGCCACTCCATCATCGATGTGCCCGTCCGCCCGCACTTGCGCATAGTCGCGCACGCGCCGCAGCAACCGGTTCGCGATGCGCGGCGTGCCCCGCCCCCGCCTCGCAATCTCATGCGCCGCTTCGTGCGTGATCCCGATTTCCAGCAGTCCCGCCGATCGCTCCACAATCCGCGCCAGGGTGGGCTCATCGTATGGATCCAGCCGCAGCATGATCCCGAAACGTCCGCGCAGCGGAGCACTTAACAGTCCTTGCCGCGTAGTCGCTCCCACAGCGGTGAATCGCGGCAGCGAAATCGAGTGGGTCCGGGCGCCCGGCCCCGTGCCGATCAGGATGTCCAGCCGAAAATCCTCTAGCGCCGCATAAAGTATTTCCTCAATGTCAGGCTGCAAGCGGTGGATCTCGTCGATAAAGAAGACCTGCCGCGTCCGAACGTTGCTCAGGATACCGGTCAGATCCAGCTTCTTCTGCAGAACCGGACCCGATGTTTGATCGATTGCGACCGACAACTCCTGGGCGATGATCCCGGCCAGCGTCGTTTTACCCAGCCCCGGCGGCCCGCACAACAAAACATGATCCATGGCCTCCTCGCGCCGCTTGGCCGCTTCGATAGCGATGGCAAGCTGCTCACGCACGTATGGCTGTCCGGCGAAATCGTCCAGCCGCGTCGGCCGAAGCGCCGCCTCAAACTGCCGGTCATCCTCTTGCTGGGCCGGCGAAACCATGCCTTCGGAGCGCATCAGATTCTCACGTTAGCGCATGTTCGCCAGCGCGGCCCGGAAGTACGGCTCGAACGTGTCCGGCGCACCACCGTCCTTCACTTTCTCGAGGGCCTGCTCCGCCGCCGCCCGCGCGCATCCCAGGTTCTGCAGTGCTGATAGAACATCCCGCTCCAGCGGACTGAAACTGGACTCCGCGCCCGCCGCGGTCACCGCCTTGCCGGCGGCCTCCATGCCCATCAGCTTGTCCTTCAATTCCAGAACAATCCGGTCAGCCGTCTTCTTGCCCACGCCCGGAATTCGTATCAGGCGCTGCACGTCGCCAGTGCGGATCGCGCCCACTAGTTCCGAAGTCGGCAGCCCGGACAGCACCGTGATCGCCAGCTTCGGACCGATCCCGCTGATCGTGATCAGCTTTTCGAAGACGGTTTTCTCATCCGCCGTTGCAAACCCGAAAAGAAGCAGTGCATCTTCCCGGACATGTGTGTGAATCCGCAGCGCGACCGCCGCGCCCGCATCCGGCAGCGAAGTGTAAGTGGAAATGGGTATCTGGACTTCATACCCCACCCCGGCCGCCTCCACCATCACCTGGTTTGGATGCTTTTCCAGAATCGTCCCCCGCAAATACCCAATCATGGCTGAATGACCTATTATGCCGTTGGGCGAGACTGGAATGATTTCTCGCCCTCGTCAATACTCGAAACGGAGCCGCGACCGTGACCTGCCGCAAAGAAAACTTATGCAGCGTGCGGGCGCAGTCCACGTTCCTTGTGACCTGCGGCCACCAAAATGATGAAGACATTAAGTGGGGCGGATCCCCAGATCCGCGCCGGACGCCCACGTCCGGCTTCCCTGCGTTTTCAACGGAGAGATCGAAGCACTTCCTCTCTATAAACGAGGCGATCAACCCACGCAGGCAGCGCCTCGTCTCGTCCGACGCCGTTTCATATCCGCTCTGTGCAGTAAATCAGAATTGTGCCCGTAACTTGAGCGCTGTCTTCCACCATTCTCTGCTGTGCAAAACGCAGATGCGAAATTCTGTGCTCTGCTATTTACGTGCATACGGCAGATACGCGAAATTAAATACTACGTCCGGAACATCGCAGCCAGCCACAAGGCAGGCAATAGCGTTCAGTCGAAGCAGTTCACTATCTGCTGCTGCCACGCTGAATTTATACTCGAAGGTGAACTTCTTCTCTGGTCTGGTTGTTTTTAGTTCAACCGTCATCCAGTATGGGCCTTCGTTCCAGTAGAATTCTCGTTCAATTGACTGATGCAGTGGGGCGATGCTTTTGAGGTAATCGTCGTGAAAGGTATTGTATTCCTCGCGAATATCATTCGGACTAGTGTTCGCCAGCACGATCCCGCGTTTTCTAAGATGCTCCATCCATAGCCCTCGTACTTCTGAAATCGATTGGCGAAATTTATCCGCTGTTGCCGAATCGTGAAATTGAATGTTAAAGCGGCGGGGCGCCGACATGTTCAGGTAGAATCCGGCGGCTATTTCAAACGTCTGCTGAGGAATCGTAGCAGTAGAGAAAGCCTGCGGTCGAAAGATCGCCCAGTCGAATTCATGGCGCAAATGGTCGGCGACACGTTCGATGATTATCCTGGCGAAACTAACAAACTCATCACCGTTCACTGCCCGCAATGTTCCCTGCATCCCGACGGTCGGGCCGAAATTCGAGAACCCAATCTCAATGTTGCCAGCCGGATGCAGGTCAATGATAGCCCGCCAGCGGCGGAGCAGCCCCGCGATTTCTGGCCTTAAGAGCCCTGCAAACGCGATAACTGCGGTTGCAGCCGTCGCCAGTTCGCCATTGCTCCACGACATTTTCAAATCTCCACGCGCTTAATCTCGCTGAAGCTCACATTTCCGCCGCGCCGGTCTTAGAGTCGGGCGGTTTTGGCGTTGAACTGACGGAAGAAGCTCTGATACTGGTCTTTTGTTGCTTAATTAGACACTCCAGTTTTGCTTCGATCTTCGGGATTTCCCGGTCATAATTCGTCAGGCGATGCATCATGCTAAACAAACGAAATAGCCGGCTCAAGACAAGGAATATAAAGGAGCCTAGAACGAGGGCGAACGGCTTGGAGGATGAATAGGAATTTATAAAAATATACTCAAACGTCACACCGCTGAAAATGGCCAGTAGGAGCAACTCATAGAACATATACAGGCATAGCTCATACGCAGAGCCGTGCACCCGTTTGTCCCATTTCAGTTGTTCCTCCAGCCTCGCTACACGGAATCGGCGCCACTTGGCTGGGCGGAACCTAAGAACCCTTCCAATGTCCCGAATCCCGACTTTGCTTACCAGCCAGTCAAGCAAGAGGAACAGCACACCGATGACGAGTTGCTGTTGAAGCGCTGTCATTCATCGCCTTCGATCTTGAAGCGCGAGCCTCGTGTTACCCTGCCCTGCGGCATGTCCAGCGCTTCGCTGTGTAAAGCGCAGCTTCACGTCCGGCGCTCTTTGGCATGCGACTCCAGTGCGGGAACCGCTTGCCCGGCCCTCGCGTAAGGCCCGTCGGTTCTGCCTTTCTTCACATCTTCCAGCCCTTCGGCCAGATGGCTGTCGACGAGATTTTTCGGGGTGAAAGTGATTTACCGTCCACGCCTGCTTCCAGCAGATCGCCAATCCCGATATGCACCTGCTCCGGCACATGCTGCGAAATCACAATCTGAAACTTGCCTTTTACGGAGGCGATATCCATGGGATCCCTTGCCCTTCAGTGTAGCCCTGAGTTCAACTGTTGAACAGCACAACTGATCCGGTTTCCTCCTGCACAAATCGCACGATGATCCCCCGTAAAGCACTGCAAACCCGCAGCTCAACCGCCGCGCCGCCTCCGGCAGCGACGTGTAGGTCGAAATCGGTGTCTGGACTTCGTACCCAATTCCCGCCGCCTCCATCATCACCTGGTTTGGATGCTTCTCCAGAACCGTCCCCCAATGCCCAATCATGGCTGAATGACCTATTATGACTTCGGCGAGGGACCGCGACTGCCAGGGACCTTGGATGGGCTTGCTTAAGGAACTTCGGAAACAGCAGACCTATGAGCTCCCGCAAAGAAAACATACGCAGCATGGTGGCGCGATCCATCGTTTTCTGTGGCGTGCAGGAGCGACGGGCCATGCGGCGAACTCACCGCGACAGGCAAGTGAGGTGTTTCTCAAAAGCTCAGTGATCAATCTGGAATGGGCTTGTGTGCGGATTCCGGCGATGTGAATGGACCGTTCCGATGCGATGTGAATAAATCGGAGCAAAGCGACGCTGGCATTTGCAACGATGCCTGACATTATTCACATGAGTCAACTGTTTGATGGTTTTTAGCCGGGACGGGGGCTATCCAGTTCGCAAGCCGCTGGCCGAGCGCTGCTCGCACAAACGTGTAGGTGCTCGCGCCGAGCACGGCGACGAAGATCGAGTCGGGCGCAGTTTCGCCGTTTTCGCTGTCGTGGATCGGTACGGTATCGCCGACCCAGTCCAGGAACCTCTTCTCGCCGGCACGGTGCTGCTGCCGCAGCATCACGTCCTGATTGCGGTTCCATCGTTGATATACTCGCAGAACCGGCTATAGCTGTAGCCGTCCGGATGAGCTTCACGGTATTCCTCCCAGACCAACTGCAGTGTCAGATGTTGGTGAGTCTGAAGCTGGGTACGGATCTGGCTGAAGTCCACGACCGGCCGTTGCGGAAGGGCCACACCGGTCGCGCCGGAAACAGCAGTTCGTTTAGCCGATGCTCATCGCAATCGTCTGCCAGTGGCGAGCCGAGCCCGATCGCGGCCGCTCTCTCCAGATATCGATGAACGGTCACCTGAGCAATCGAGCAACTGCGGGCGATCTGTTCCTGGCCGAGACCCAGCCCGAACCGGAGACGTAAGACTTCCTTGATTTTGCGCATAGACAAGCTCTTCTGGGGCAATCAGCTCCCTCCACCTTCCAGTGGAGAAAACTCGCCCCGCCGTTGTCCAGCGCCTCTTACTTCGATGAATACCCATTCCGGGCCCAACCCGATTCTTCATCCATTTCGGGCAGGAATGGCTATTCACATCGCGTCGGAATCCACGTGCGGCTTGAGATTAGCAATCAGCTGAACGGCATTGAGGTGCGACATTCCACGTTCAACCAATCATGACCTCAACGACCTTGGCCTCGCTTGGCACGTCAATTTCCGCAGGCGGAAGATAAAGCCTGATCGCCTCTCAATATTCTGCAGGAATTCTTGTTCTGCATCGCGAACCGAGGCGCAGCCCGGAAGCTAAGGGCAGACCGCGGAAAAGCCATCTGCATCGCGACCAAGCTCCAGCACGACGCAAAACTTCATTAGTCCAGTATAGGAATGGAAGTCACGACGGCTTGCAGCCGCGTTCATGCGAAAAAGTGTCTAGCTAATCTAGCTGTACTCATGAGATGCAGGTAAACATGCATCACGCGAAAAGCGACTCTCCAAACTTGTCGAACAGGCGGAACGGGCGAGGAGGTTATCATCTCGCGCGATGGCAAGCCCGCTGTTCAGCTTGTTCCCGTGCGTCAGAAAGAGATTCGGCTCGGAGCCCTGGCAGGTAAAGTGAATGTTCCTACGGACTGACGGCAACCGATGAGCGATGAGGAGATCGACCTTTCCTGAGCAAAAGCCGCTCGCTGAAGCACGCCCCCAAAAAGAAGAATTCCACTTTCGCCGAAGCGGCCGTTATAGAAGGCGTGGAGAGCCTCAAGTGCGAAGAGCTCCCGTTGAGTTCAGGCACGTTCTCGCGCTGTACCGCTTTACCGCCCCGCATCGGATCCCCTTTGACCGCATCCTGCTCTCGCAGGCGCTCACCGATGATCCGCCTCTGATAACGGCGGACGAGCGCTTGAGACAATTCAACATCGTCCAAATCATTTTTCGATTCGCACCCGATGACCTATGTGGTTTTCAGATAACCACCAGCCGCAGCCCGGGAGCAATTTTTCTTAGGTCGTCGGGGTCGCTTGTGATTACCGGCTGCGCGACTCTCTGCGCGCACACCACGACGTGGGCATCGGCAATATCAGCCGTTGCAGTTCGCGCGAGTAAAAGACCAACCGCCGTTGCATCGGGTCCATCCAACGCAACCAGATCTGTGCCGGTCTGTCGAATTAATCGGGACAAGAGAGCCTGTCTTGCAGGACTCCGAATTGCCTGGGCAAGAGCGGTCGCCGGAATGGTGATGCGCATCCCGAGCTCTTTTGCCCGCGCGATCAATGTAAGCACCCGGCGATCTTTGCGATCCAACGCGATGAGTGCGCCGGCATCGAGAGTGATGCCGTTCACGCAGCCCTACCACGTCCGGAACCTTTCTTCTGTTCCTTAGCGCCAAGGATGTCATCGGCCCAGACGCGTTCCTTCTTCTTGAGCGGTCCGCCGGTTTCCTCTATGGCAGGCTCCAATACTTCTCTCCACCCCGCCGCATCGTGGAGTGCAACAGCAACGGCGTGCTGAACAAATCCAGAGACGCTGGCTGCTTCTCCGGCCTCGACCAGCGCGCGCACTTCTTCTAGTTGCTGATCCTGAAGGGTGATGGTAACTTTCACCGTTGCCATACCACCCACCATACCGCAAACTCCGCCAGGAATAGCTGACATATATACTCGTGCAGGATGAAAACATCATGCCAGAGATAGAAATCAAGTCGCAAATGCCTTTAGCCGATATCCTCGAAATCCTTCGCCAGGTGTGGCATTTACCGAATACGGAGAAGAGCAAGATCATTGCTTCCGCGGATCACGCCAGACTGCACGAGGACATCGCTGCAATCTGCGCGTTTCTCAGCGATCGGAACCTCGTGATCCAAAACCTTAGGCCGCTTGACGAGGCCATCAGAGCCGAGCTGGAGAAAGAGGAACGGCTGGAGTTACGATCGAAGGTTGCATCAGCAATTACGAATCAAAACGCACGGGAACTTAGATTCAAAACTCAAAAGCTGCTCTCAGGCCTGCTGGACGAATTCGAAAAGCTGAACGGGTTCAATTCGCTGCTCGATTCTGCCGCCTCCCGCGGGAAGCTTCATACGACTGCGCACACATTAGGTGACGGCGCCAGCGCGGCTGCCATGCCTGCAACCTGGACTCCGTATAACCCGGAATCCAAAGCCGTCAAAGATTTACCGCAGATCGATCTTCCACGCGGGGTCCCGACCCTCACCGGCGTGCTTGAAAAGAGCTTCAATCCGGTGCTGCTTAGACACGGATATCACTGGAAAGACCCCGGCGCTGATGCAGTCATCCATGGCGAGTTCACTCATCGCATCCAATGGTATGCAATTATCACCGCCGCCAGGACCGGTACCCTGCCCCTGACGAATGCTCCAATTCAGATCTTCAAGAGCATGGGATATGCCAGCTTCACAACAACACAGAATGAGGGAAAAAATACGTATCTGTGGGTCCTGGCGTGTGACTGCTTCGGCGAGGACCAAAAGAAATCCGCGCCAGCCCAGCCTTGGTCGAAGACATTCAACTGTCCAAATGTTCTGAATGCTTATCTGAGCAAGCCAATGGACCCAACAGCGTGGAACGAGCTATCGTATCTTAAGGCCGTACTGGCTGGCAGGCGTTTGAAGCGCCAAGGCGAGGACGCCATAAAGACAGATCTTGCGATCACCAGCGGAACTAAGCCTGTGAAGTTCGGCATTACGAGCCCCGAAGACAAGGGGGGCGCCATCTGGTGGCCCCAACGGTAAATCCAGAATCGCCGGCTCGCCCCAGCCTGGACCAGTACAACAGACAGACCAGGAAACTGGTCAAGCTCGTCAAGAGAGGCGACTCGGAAGTTGTTCAACGAATCAAGAAACATCACCCTGACTCGACTCAACTGTTTGATTCCGGCATTCTGAGTGCCAGCTTTGGCCTTGCCAATGCCCGATTGCTCATTGCTCGCGAGCACGGTTTCGAGAGTTGGCCGAAGTTCACGAAACACATCGAAGCACTCGTTCGCGAGAGTTCCTCTGTATCAAAATTCGAATTTGCCGCGGACGCAATCGTCACGGGTGACGCGGCGAGACTGAAGTCGTTACTTGGCGAAAGCCCGGAGTTAATTCGAGAGCGGTCAACCCGGATGCATCGAGCTACGCTCCTTCATTACCTCGGCGCTAACGGCGTCGAAAACTACCGCCAGAAGACCCCGAAGAACGCTGTTGAAATTGCACAAATCCTCCTTGGGGCTGGCGCCGAGGTCGACGCGCTGGCAGACATCTACGGCAAATCTACGACTCTGGGCTTGGTGGCGACCAGCATCCATCCGAAACGGGCCGGTGTGCAAATCGCGCTGATGGAGATGTTACTCGATCACAACGCCGCCCTCGATGGAGTCCCAGGAGAAAGGAGCATATTACTGTCAGCGCTGCACAACGGGCGACCGGAAGCCGCCGAGTTTCTCGCCACCCGCGGCGCGCGCCTGGACCTGGAAGGAGCGGCCGGAGTCGGGCGGCTCGATCTGGTCAAAGGCTTCTTCAACGAAGACGGCAGCCTTAAGGCGAATGCGACGAAATCCCAGATGGAATCGGGCTTCCTATGGGCTTGCGAGTACGGCCGAAACAGCGTGATTGAGTTCCTGCTGCAGAAAGGCGTCGATCTGCGGGTCGGCGAGAACACCGGATTGACCGGTTTGCACTGGGCTGTAGTAGGCGGACAACGGGACACCATCAAGTTGCTTCTGGAACAAGGCGCTCCTTTGGAAGCGCTGAACGTCTATGGTGGAACGGCTCTGGGACAAGCCCTCTGGTGCTCTATCAACGGCGATCCTGAGATTGACTTTGTTCCGATCATCAAGATGCTGACCGACGCCGGTGCAGAGATCCACCGCAAATCTTCGTAGGAAATGTTTTGGTTTCGACGGAACAAACCGGCTACAGCACGCGTACAGCATTGTGACTCCTATATAATGGAGTCACAAATATGGCTGCCACTTCACCGGATCAGGAATGGAAGAAAGGAAGCGCCGAGCTTCTGGTCTTATCGCTGCTCGAGGATCAGCCTCGGCACGGCTATGACATTGCAAAGCTGATCCTGATCCGATCGGGCGGGGCTTTGCGATTTCACGTCACGTCGCTCTACCCGCTGCTGTACCGGCTGGAGGAGCGCGGCTGGATCGAGGGCCGATGGGTGGAAAAGGCCGAGCAGCGAAGGCGGCGTTATTACACCTTGACCGCGGCGGGCCGAAAGGCGCTTCGCTCACAACGCAAGAGCTGGAAGGAATTCGTTGCCGCTATCGGTCAAGTTACAGGAGTTGAACATGCCTGATTGGAAGAACATTATTCGAGAACGGCTGGCGCCGCTGCGCCTGAAGGGAAGCGCCGAGCCGGACCTTACGGAGGAACTCGCCCAGCATCTTGAAGATCGCTACCGGGAGTTGTCCAGCGGCGGAGCAAGCGAAGAAGAAGCGTGCGAGGCGGCCATTGCAGAGTTGGGTGACATATATCCACTGCGGGCCGAACTGCGCAGAACGCCGCGCCTGCCGAAATACGATCCTGTGCAGGCCGGCGACTCAACGCCAGGCAATTTCATGTCAGGTGTTTTCATGGAAGTCCTCTGGAGAGATCTTCGCTATACAGTCCGCACCATGCGGAAGAGCCCGCTGTTCGTTGTGTTCGTAGTTCTGACGCTCGCGTTGGGGATTGGCGCCAACACCACCGTCTTCACGGTGATCAACACCCTGCTTTTGAACCCACTGCCGGTTCCGGATTCCTCAGGTTTGTCTGCGCTTGGCGTGGCCAAGGTGGCGAGCACATCGAAATCAAGCGTGCCCATGCCGGTGTCGTACGCCGACCTGAAGGATTACCAAAACAGGAATGAAGTTTTCCGCTCGCTGGCGGGCTACATATCTCCACGCGGCGTGACGTTACAGATGGGCCGCGCTTCGCAAGGGATGTTCAGCGAATTGGTGACGGGGAACTACTTCTCGACTCTGGGGATCAAGCCCGCCATGGGACGATTCTTCCTGCCGGAAGAGGACAGCGCTCCCGGCGCACACCCGGTTGCGGTCATTAACTACGGGACCTGGCAGGCGCGCTTTGGAGGCACGCCTGAGATTGTAGGCAAAACACTCCAAGTCAATCATGTTGTCTTCACTGTTATCGGTGTCGCTCCGCCCAAATTTATCGGAATCAACGCAGTTTTCGGCCCTGACTTATGGATACCGGCGGCGATGGCGGAACAGTTGCTGCCCAACCAGATGCAGAATGTCTTCGGCGATCGCAGTAAGGCGGTTTTCCGGGGCATCGGGCGATTGAAGCGGGGCGTCTCGCGAGCGCAGGCGCAAGCGAATCTGGCGGCGATCGCGGCGAATCTGGCGCGCGAATATCCGGCGACGAATGAAGGCTATACCGCGACTGTGCGGCCAATCGGTGACGTTCTGTTCGCCAGCTCGTTCGGCGCATCGACACCGGTCGTGTTCGCCAGCGCTGGGTTATTGATCGTTGTCGGACTCGTTTTGCTAATCGCGTGCTCAAATGTGGCGAATCTGCTGCTTGCGCGCTCCGCAGCGCGGCAACAGGAAATGGCGGTTCGCGTAGCGATGGGGGCAAGCCGTCAAAGGTTGGTGCGCCAACTTCTCACCGAGAGCGTGTTCCTTGGATTTCTCAGCGGCGTCGTGGGATTCTTTATTGCTTATGCGGGGCTGCATCTGTTGTTCGGAGCGTTACCGTCGTCTGCAAACTTCATAACCCCAAAGCTGGATACAACCGTATTTGTTTTTGCGCTGCTCGTCTCGCTTGCGGCGGGCTTTCTGTTCGGGATCGTTCCGGCTTTAAAAGCTTCACGCGCGAGCGTGGCCGAAGCTCTAAAGGAAGAGGCCCGGACGGCTGGGAGAAGCAGAAGGAAGGTTACGCTGGGAAACTCTCTGCTGGTGGGCCAGGTAGCATTTTCGTTTCTCTTGCTGGTGACGGCCGCTCTATTCCTGCGAAGCATCGGGCGGGCATACAATATCGACCCGGGGTTCCAGACCGCGCATCTTGCGGTGTTCATGACCGATCCGGGGCAGGCCGGATATGGAGAGCCGCAAACCAAAGCATTCTACAAGGATGTCCGCGAGCGCGTGGCGAGAAGACCAGGCGTTGCGTCTGTATCGTGGGCCTCGAACCTGCCGCTGTGGGCGCGAGCCACGAGCGGCTTGCAGGTGGAAGGGCGGCAGCAACGCTCGCAAGCGGACAAAATCACAACCATCGTTAACACGGTAGATCGCGATTATTTTGAGACGGCCGGCGTAAAGATCGACCGCGGACGCGCATTTACGAATATCGACCAACAGACCTCGATGCCAGTGGCCATCGTCAATGAGAAGATGGCGCACGATTATTGGCCGGGCGGAAATGCGCTGGCAAAACGTATTCAGTTGCCGGGCGAGAAACAGATGCGGCAGATCGTCGGCATTGCGAAGAACGCGAATTATTCCGACTTGGCGGAGTCGCCGCAACCCTGCGTTTATGTGCCCTTCGAACAGAATTATTCGGATGCGATGACGTTATACGTGCGCAGCAAGGGAGACCCGAAGCAGCTCCTTATGCCGGTTCAGCAAGAGATTCACGCGGCCGGACCACAAATCCTGATTAGCGTGCTAACCGGGCGTGACATCGTCGATAGAGGCTTGTTTCAGGCGAAAATGGGCGTCGCGCTGCTGAGCGTGTTCGGGCTGCTGGCGCTGGGGCTGGCGAGCATCGGATTGTACGGGATTATGGCGTATTCGGTGAATCAACGAAAACGCGAAATTGGGCTGCGGATGGCATTGGGTGCGGCCCGGGCAAGCGTGCTCCGGCTGATTCTGAAGCAAGGCATGTCACTGGTGTTGACGGGCGTGCTGATTGGCTTAGCGGCGGCGCTGGTTGTGGGCCGGCTGCTGAGCAGGATGCTGTACGGAGTCAGTGCGAGTGACCCGGCCAGCATAGCAGCGGCTGCAGCCGTGTTACTCGGAATAGCGCTCTTGGCATGTTATCTGCCGGCACGCTGGGCCAGCCGGGTGGATCCATTGGTCGCCTTACGCGAGGGATGATGTCTGCGGAGGTAGAAGTCAGGAGCCAGAAGGCAGAAGTCAGCAGGCAGGAACCACGGCGTGCGGCCTCGGCCAAACCACGACCTGCGGTATTGCGGATTCTATGGATGATCACGCTTGTTTTGGTGCTGATCGGAATTGCGATCGTGGTCCGGGCGATGCTGCATCTTTTCCTTCCGTCTCCTCCGCCGGCAGGGTTTCCGGAAGGCGCGGGGTTAGATGCAGGTTTTGCACGGCATCCAGTGTTGACCATGGTCCACATCATTCCCGGACTGCTCTTCGTAGTGCTGGCCCCTTTTCAGTTTGTAAGGAAGCTCCGGAACCGCAGGCCGAGGCTGCACCGCTGGATGGGTCGGGTGGTCCTTGCTTCGGGCTTTATAATCGGCGTCACGGCTCTGGTGATGGGCCCTCAATTGGCGATTGGGGGGGCAAACGAGACGGTCGCGACGATGTTCTTCGCAGCTATCTTTCTGTTCGCATTGGTCAAAGCGTTCCTGTCTATACGGCTCGGGAAGGTTGCTCTGCATCGGGAGTGGATGATTCGGGCGTTTGCGATTGCCTTGGCCGTGGCCACGATCCGGCCCATTGTGGGCGTCTTCTTCGCCACCCGAAGCCTTACGCATTTAACGCCTCACGATTTCTTCGGTACGGCTTTTTGGCTGGGCTTCACAATGCACTTGATCGCCGCGGAGGTCTGGATCAACTACACGAGACCGGGAATTGCGGAAGCACGAATAGGGCGGCCGCGTGAGATGAGCGATTGACGAAGATGCTGGGGCAAGGGAACGGAATATAGTTCAGAGGCAAGGCCCAGGATATTCCGATCACGAGTACCAGTTACGTAATCGCTTATCTATTAATGTATTGGTGATCGTGCCCGATCTGTACATTTGGCAATCAGATTTTAATCGGGAGCGTTCACATGCGGGTTGGCATTGCTTTATTTTTGTGTTTGGCTACGGCCTCTTGGTCGTTCGCCGGCGATGGAGCGTACAAGGTAACTTATGACGGTGGCTCCATATCCCAGCTCAAGACGGGGGCTGGTATGAAGCTATATCTCGAACAGAACCAGATTCGGATCGTTAAAAATAATGCAGATGTCATCAGTTTACCGGCCTCTGCTGTGACCGAGATTAGCTATGGGCAAGACGTTCATCGGCGCGTGGGCGCCGCGATCGGGCTTGCTGTTGTTTCATTCGGGGTTGGCGCCCTGATGGCGCTGACGAAATCCAAGAAGCATTTCATCGGCCTTACCTGGGACGATGCAGGCAAGAAGGGCGGAGCGGCGTTTCAGGCTGACAAGAATGACTACCGAGGCGTGCTTGCCGGACTTGAAGGAATTACAGGAAAGAAAGCAGTCAATTCGGACACGATGACCGTAAAAAACTGATTACTTCGCCCTGGGTGAAGCTGAGATCCTCAATCCTACGTGGTCGAGTTTATCGAGAGCACGTCACGCTGTAACAAAAAAACGGTTGACCTGAGCCCAGATTCACTTCTCCCTTCGCTGACTGGAACCCGGTAACTAAATCAAGGACCAAAGAGTACAAACAAGAGTTTTTGAGCCGCACATGATGCCATATTCAGGCGTTGCCAGGTAGGAAGGGTCATGGTCAGCCTAGATCGGGCGGTGAGCGAAGCAGCTTTACCGGGAGTTTGATGGTGCGGCCATTGCGGTAAATGGTGAGCACAATGGTGTCGCCCACATGCTTTTTAGCAATGGCCTGCACCAGCGCATCTTCCCTCTGGACAGGCTGACCATCGATCGCCATGATAAGGTCGCCGCCGATTCCAAGCTCGACGTTGCCGATGTCCACAATTTGCCGGGCGCCACGGACACCCGCGGCGTCTTCCGAAGAACCTCGCACAACGCCCTGGACTAACAGCCCGCCCTGGGCAAGTAGCCCGAGAGCTTGCGCCAGATCGCCCGCCACATACTCGGTGGTTACTCCCACTCTGGGCCGCTCCGTAATCCGGCCGGCTTGATAATCGCTGAGCAGAGCTTTGGCGCGATTGATGGGCGATGCGAAACCGATACCGATATTGGTCTGGCCAAGAATGGCGGTGTTGATTCCTACTACATTGCCGCTCGAATCAAGTAACGGGCCGCCGCTGTTTCCGCCATTAATAGCAGCATCGGTTTGAATCATTCCCTGCAGCCGCTCCGAGTGTTCTGCATTGATGGAGCGGCCGATTGAACTCACGACTCCCACCGTCAGTGTTCCTTCCAAACCGAACGGATTCCCGATAGCGAGCACTTTTTGACCCACCTGCAGGTGATCGGAGTCACCCAGCCGAAGATAATCCAGTTTGCGTTTGGGATCAATTTTAATGAGCGCGAGATCGTCGGAACGATCGGGATCCAGGGCCTTTGCGTAGTACTGCGTTTGGTCGGACAATGTGACCTGAATGCGGCTGCTGCCCGAGATCACATGGAAATTCGTCAGAATGAATCCGTTGTCATTGATCAGGAAACCGGAGCCCAGGCTCTGTGAGGCTACGGGCCCATAGAAGAAATCACGGCGCACGGCGGTACTGGTGATATAGACCGTGGCCCGGCGCGCGGTTTTGTAGATATCAATATTATTCTGCTCGTCGGGCATGAGCCCCGCGCCATGCGCTACGGCAGGCTCCTGCCATTTGAGAGCAGCACGCGACAAGGGGGCGGTTAAGCCGCGAACGCTCCAAGTGGCGCGGGACGTGAGCCATATTAAAGCCAGAGTAATCAGGAACGTCAGGAGGAAAATGCGAACTTTCATGCGTGGTCTTCCGCAAACTGGTGCAAGTCCCGATATACGGTTTCCACCTGGCGCACGGTTGTTTCCTTTGGGCCATCAGTGTCGATGACGTAATCAGCGTATTTCTTCTTTTCGGCAAGCGGCATCTGCCTGCTGATTCTGGCTAACACCTGCTCACGCGTCATGCCGTCGCGCTTGATCCCCCGCGCAATCTGAGTTTCGCTACTGCAAGCGGTAAGGATCAGCCGGTCCAATGCGGCGTACCGACCGGTTTCTATCAGAATAGCCGCTTCCAGCATGGCGATCCCGCGCGGATTTTCGGCGGCGAATCCCGCCAGCAGGTCTTCTTCAAGCCGAAACACAGCGGGATGAACGAAGCTGTTCAGACGTTCGAGCAATTCAGGGGAGGCAAATACGATTGCGGCAAGCTTTTTGCGATCAATTCTTCCGCTGGGATCGAGTATGTCCGGCCCGAATTGTTCCACGGCCGGTCGATATGCGCCTCCGCCGGGCTGGAGCACCGCGTGGCCCAAGCGGTCAGCATAGATCAGGCGGCAACCCAGGCGCTCGAACTCCGCGGCCACGAAGGATTTTCCGCTTGCGTAGCCGCCCGTGAGGCCGACCTTGATCATGCTGCGTGTTGTTCCGCCAGAGTGACGGTGTTGGCCATCAGCATCGCGATTGTCAACGGTCCTACACCGCCGGGAACAGGCGTGTACGCCGACGAAATCTCCTGCATGGCCATAGGATCCACATCACCCACCAGCGTGTAGCCATTTTTACTGAAGGCGCTTAACCGTCCGGGGTCCTGGGCGAAGAGCCTTGTAACTTCAGCTTCATTGGTGAGGCGATTCATGCCCACATCGACCACCACCGCGCCGGGCTTAATGAAACCAGCCGTGATGGCGGCAGCTTTGCCGATTGCGGCAATTAGGATATCCGCGCGCTGGCACTCGCCGGCGAGATCTCTGGTACGGGAATGGCAAATAGTGACAGTTGCGTTTTCATGCAGCAGCATCAGCGCCATGGGCTTGCCGACAATGTCGCTGCGGCCGACGATCACTGCGTGCCGGCCGGCGATACAAATTTCTGACCGGTTCAGGATCTCCAGAATCCCGGCGGGCGTGCAGGCGCGCGGCGCCGGCCGGTTCGCAACCAGGAGGCCGACGTTGCAGGGATGGAAGCCGTCAGCATCTTTGCCTGGATCAACAGCTTCAAGAACCCGCCGCGTGTCAACCTGCTTCGGGAGTGGAGTTTGCACCAGTATTCCATCTACCTCAGGGTTCCGGTTCAAATCTTCTACAAGGTGGAGAAGCTCCCCGGTGGTGATGTTTTCGGGAGGCGTGAAGTCGAGGCTCCGGATGCCCAAATTGCGGCAAGCTTTAATCTTGTTCCGGACGTAAATCTGTGAGGCGGGATTTTCGCCGACCAGAACGACTGCTAAGGCGGGAGGCCGCTGCAAGCGTGCTATGCGCGGCTTCAACTGATCCTGAATCTCCTGGCTGATTTTCTTTCCATCGAGAATAGCCCCGCTCATGCAATCGTGAGGATAACAAAGGCGCAGTTCGCGGCATCGGAAACCTATTCGGCCAGCCAGCCCTGATTCCTGAGCACCTGCCGAAACCCGGGACTGTCGAGCGAAACGGCCGGGAAGTATGGGCCGGTGAACGTGCGCGTCCACCAGGCTCGAGTATGGCTCCGTTGCGGCGGAGTAGTGAAGTGATACTCGTACAGTTGTGCCCGGACGTAACGCGGCGGCTTTTGCGGAAATGGATTGACGCGCAGGAGACTCAAGACATCCTGATCTCCTTCCAGCAGCTTCGCCACGAAATTCACAAACCAGGGATAGTCCTGATAGCTCGACATGGCGGCAAACCACATCAGCCAATCGAGGCGTAGATGATAGGGAGCAATCTGCGGCGGACGATAATAAACATCTCCCGGCTTGCCTTTGAACTGATATTCGCGCCAACGGGTTGAGGCAGTGATTACCGGGTCATCGGTGCCTTCCACAATAACTTCATAGCGCGGACGCGTGATGCTGCCGAACGCTCCATAAGTGCCGACGAGGTGGAACGAGTTAAAACTTGTGTTCATGATCTGCCGCGCCGAAAGCATGTTGATTACCACCGGAATGCTCATCAGAACCACCAGCACGGCCAGGCCGTAATTCACAAGCGTGAACACCGGTGAGCCGGCGTGCATGACCGGCGCACGTAGCGGGATCAGGCCCGAGAAGAATTTGGCGTCCAGCGTTGAGAACGCAAGAAGGAGCGTTAGCCAGTTCAACCAGGAAAGATTGCCGCTCACGATGATGCTCAGTTGAAACACAATGGTGATGAGGCCGGCGATCCCGGCAATTGGCTGGGGCAGGAAGAAAAAGAACGGGACGATCAGTTCAGCGAAATGATTGAACAGCACGCCGCCCTTGTTAACCCAGTGCGGCGCCCAGTGGAAATACCAGCTCAGCGGATTGGGCATGGGCTGGGTTTCGTAGTAATAATTCAAGCAGGTTAGATCGCGCCAGCAGGAGTCGCCGCGAATTTTGATTAAGCCTGCCCCGAACATGATGCGGAACAGGAGCCAGCGGAAGAGCCAGATGGGAACCGCTTGCGGCGCCATGCGCGAGCCGCCGAGGAAAATGGCAAAGAAACAAGCCTCCAGCAGGATCGATTCCCAACCGAAGCCGTAGAATGTCTGGCCGACATTGACGAACGAGAGATAAATCAGGTAAATCGCGATCCAGACGCCAATCGACAGCCAGGTATAGCGCGTTGCGATGCCGGTTATCACCAGACAGGAGAGGACGATTCCGGCCCAGGATGCCATGGTGAACGCAACATCGCGCGGAAAGAAATAGAACAGGCTGGGTGAAGCGCGAAATGGCACTTGCTTGACGAAAATGGGGACGGGCAGCAGACCGCGTTCGCCCAGCAGCGGTTTGAATTGATTTAGCGCGACCAGGAATGCGATCAGACAGATGACGCCGATGCTGCGTTCCAGCAGCAGCCGCGTCAGCCAATAGCCTCTGGGATCGGCAGCATCCACCTCCCAATCAACATACGCCATGCGGGGCTTTCGACGTTAAGCGCGCGGCTCAGCGCAACTGCTTTCAGAAAGATAACGCCCGGCGATTACTGCGAGCACGAAGACGGCTGGCATAAAATTGTGTGATTCGAATAGCCAGCTAAAGAATGTGCTGGAGACGAAGAGCACGGGAAGCAAGAACAAAGCCTGATGTTTGAGTGCGGGCGCGGTCTGCTTCCAGGCGAGAGCGAATAAGGGCAGCAATGCACCGGCCGTGAGGGCGATAAGCGGAGGCCAGCGGCCATTCTGCCAATTTGCCCACGCATGATTTAGCGAGACCCCGCTGACCTGACTGTATTGGATGGTTCCGTTCAATACAAAAAGGCGCACGCCAAAATATGCGGCTAGGACCCCGGCGGATAGCAGAACGGCTCTTGAAGCATACTTACTATCCTTGCGGCAAAACAGAAGATAGTAGCCTGCCAAAGCCAGCACAGTCTCTTTTGCAAGCGAACCGATCAGCAGTGTACTTAAGAACGCCGCAAAATCTCCGCCTTCGACAAAAATAAAGGCGAGTACAAAAGAGAGATGCGAAAGCGGGTCAGTCAATTGCCCTGCATTGTAAATGAACCCGACAGGGTAGATGCCCGCGATAAGCAACATCGCGATAATCGCACCCGTATAGCTCGTGTATAGGCGTGCGTAGCGGTAAATCGCATAGAACAGAAGCAGGTTAAAGACAAGCCTGTATGCATCGCGCGCGGTTTCGTAACTCATACCGCCAAGCTGCATCCAGCGCACAATTGAGTTCGGTAGAAATCGATAAGAATGGGGCAGAACGGACGGAGATAAATTGATCACCTGATTTTGCAGATCGATCTGCCAGCTCAAATTCGACCGGTCAGGAAAGATAGATCCGCGGTCAACCATATACAAATGAAGGGCGTTAATTAGGCTTGTAAGCAAGAGCACTAAAAAGGCGATAGCAACAGCGCGACGCCAGGGGAGGCGCCGCCTCTCGGCCCGATAAACGGAGTAACAAATAACTAAGGCGAGTACGTATGCGACGTCAAGTTGTAAATGGAAGGCGTGTCCTGCCGCGGGTGGCGGAGGCTGCCAGTGAAAGATCACCGGCAGAATGGCGGCAACGGTCAGAAGCCAGACCAGGATAAGGATGAGCAATCTGCGCTGGCGATGCTTGGCCAGTACTCCCGGTTGCGCCGCCCCTATAGTAGCCACCGCACCAACGTAGACTAGCATAAGAAGAAATCGGGTCAGCGCATGTCGGTTTCCTTCGAGAATCTGCATCCGCTCAATCATGGGTAGCTTACGCTTCCGGCTCAGTTTCAGAGGCTTGCACACATGAAATTGCTATTTATCCTGCTTGTTTTGAGCGCGCAGGCCCCAAGTACTCCCCATCCTGAGGCAGAAAAAGAGATCATCCTCGGAACCGCGCTCGCGAAGAACATTGAACAAAGAGATGGTTCCCTGAATGATCTTCTGATCGGGAAGTATCTGCGAGGCCTCGCGGGAAAGCTGGCGGGTGCAATTTCTCGTCCTCCACTTGAAGTGCGGGTGACCAGGAGCCCCGAACAGTATGCGATCCTGCTTCCGCGGCACATCCTGTATCTCTCTTCGGGCCTTTTGCTCCGCACTGAAACCGAAAGTGAACTCGCGGCAATTCTCGCCCATGAGCAAGCGCATCCCACAACGATGCATCTCATGAACGCGAGCCAGCCGGCATCCATTGTGACGCGCGGTCCAAATTGCGTGCTTGCGTCGCCTGTGCTCGCGTTCGGCTGGGCAGCGAGCTTGCGAAAATCCGAAATCGAGGCAAACGCACTGGCGGCGCAAAATTTGCGCTCGGCAGGGTACGATCCGGTGAGTCTCTATGTGGTGCTTTCAAAGCTGGCTTACGAGCATGCCGGCTGGGAAAAGGCGTTGTTAGCCGGTGATCTCGAGGCTGGTCGCAGCACCGCGGAGTCCGAACCCTTGCCTGCTGGAGGGTACATAGTGGATAGCTCCGATTTTGCGGCTATGCACGAGCGGCTCCAGCACATCACGGGAGCGTTCCGAGAGCCAGCGAAGGTCACGTTGTTACGGCGTTAAAGTCAGTTGCCGTGGCAGCTTAAGCGGGACGGGGGCGTCCGGCGCGGAGGGGTCTGGTGGTCGCACTTCAGTTTCGAAAGTCATGGACCGAAGAGTCGGTTGCCGGATTAGGGATCGCTTAAGCTTCCATCTTGATTTCGAAGATATGGTTGCGATACATTTGCACAGGGATTCGATACGGAATCGGAGCGACGACCAGCAGGCGCAACACTCGCTTGCGACAGCCTGTCCGCCAGAAAACATCGCGGACCTCTTTATAGCGCATCTTGCGCCACTGGCCGCCGTAAAAAACGCGCGCTTTCAGCCAGGCAATCGAATCATCCTGACGGATTTGTTCCGGTGTAAAGCGCGTGGCATCGTAGAAGCAGCGCGATGCGGCCACTGCCCGTTTGCACAGCTTCACATCGCGGCGTGCTCGCGCGATCACCGCGGTGCGCTCCAAGGCGGCTGTGAACAGCGTTCGGTTGCAGAAGCTATTGTCGCCGACCACCAGGAGGCATTTGCCAGCGCTACCGGCCCGATCCAGCGATTGGCGTAAACCACGAAATAACTCGATCGCTCGCTGCGAGAGATTTTGCTGCTTGACGGCCAGCCGATAAGCTGCCCAGTCCTCCTCGGCCGCACGGCGGCGAGGACGCTTGAGCGCCGGCACCTCTTCGAACCGGATTGGCAAACCGCGCGGCGAAGCCTTGGCGTGCCGGTACAGAGGAATCAGCAGCGACACTTGTAAGAAGCGCAGACCAAACATCAGGTTGTAACGGAACTTGGGAGACAACGGATCGTATTGGTAGAAGGCGCTTTGAATGCGCCGCCCGGTCTTGCGCAGGCGTGTATCGTCGACCGCGACCACCACATAACGGCCGCGGCACCAGGGAAGCGCACGAGCCAGGATGGGCTGAAACAGATCTGCCGTCCGCCAACACGCGCGGGCATGCAGCTTGTAGTCGGCGCTCCAATCCTCCTGCTCATGTCCCTGCGCCCAGATGGCGCGTGAAAGCGTGCGGCGACCGAAAGCAGTCAGTGACCCGAGCGCTTGCGCCACGGCCCGGCGATAGGAACGCTGGCGCGGAAAGGCGGCTTGCCAATCCTGCAGAATCTCCAAAAACGTGCGCAGCAGCATGGTCCTGTTTCCTCCTCATAGATGAAACAAGAACGGCACAAAAAAAAGAGACAATCACGTTACGTGAATTTTTCCGTCGCGCATGGCGACGATGCGATCCGCGAAAGCCGCGGCTTCCGGATTGTGCGTGATCATGAGGATGGTTTGACCCGTACGTTTGTTTAGATCGCGCAGGATCTCGAGCACGGCGTTTGAATTCTCGGTGTCCAGATTGCCGGTTGGCTCGTCGGCCAGCAGAATGGCCGGCTGATTCACCAAAGCCCGAGCGATCGCCACACGCTGCTGCTCGCCTCCAGATAGCGCCCTGGGCTTATGACTGAGCCGCTGCTCAATTCCAAGCAGCCGCAGAATGTCCTCGAAATCCGCGGGGCGAGTCGTCGCGCCCGCCAGCGCCTGCGCAATGGCAATGTTGTCCAGCGCGGTAAGAGTGGGTAGAAGATTGTATTTCTGAAACACGAACCCCACTTTTTTCTGCCGCATCTCGGTACGCTGGGAGTCGGTTAATTGGCGCAATTCCATGCCGTCAATCCAAACCTCACCCGAAGTGGGCGGCGCAAGGCCGCCGAGTATGTGGAACAGAGTTGACTTACCGGATCCGGACGGCCCAATTACCGCCAGAAACTCGCCGCGGCCGACATCCAGATCGACGCCGCGCAAGGCATGCACGTCCACATCGCCGACGTGGAATATCTTGCGCAGATCGCGCACGCGAATAATATCGCTGGTGGATGCAGCTTTCACAATTGGAGCGCTACTCATAGGCCAATGCCTCAATGGCGTCCTGCCGGGCCGCTTTTAGCCCTGGATAAATTGCGCCCAATAGCGCGCCTCCCAACGCAATAGCCGCCGCAATCGGCCACCAAGCCGGCACATTCACTACGGGCAAGGAAGCAGGTATGGTGCCCATGATGGCACCCTTAGCGGCAAACGTCAGTGCGATTCCAATTGCCCAGCCTATTAGGGCGAGCACGAAGGCCTCGCGGACCAGAATGCCGAGAATGGTGCCCGGCTTCGCGCCTAGCGCTTTCAGGATTCCGATTTCCCGGGTGCGCTCCACCACCGCCGTGTACATGGAAAGAAACACCACCAGGAATCCGACCACAATGGCTAGGACCGTGACGACCCCGATGAATGCTTTTAAGTCGGGAATGTTGTTGATATTGAACTGGGAGACAAAATCCGCAACCGAAATCGCCTGCAGGTTTCCTTTGAGCAACTGATTCAAATGGGCCACTTCCTGGTTCGTGAGAGCTGGGTTGTCAAGCTTCACCAGAATCTCTGAGATGCGCGGCGGCTGGGTGTTCCCCGTCAACTGCTGCAACGTAGCGAGGGGCGCAATAAAGCGTCCTAGAACTCCTCCCGCGATGATGCCGCTTAGGCGCCAGTTGTGGTTCATGAGGCTCACGGTCTGGCCGATTCGAAGATGGTGCTGCGTTGCGTAGTATTGATCGACAACCAGGTCGTTGGGCCCTCGCGGCGGGCCACCGGCGATGAATTGAGTTCCGCCGTTCAGCTTTTCAAACTCAGGGAAATTAATCCCATTCAGGGTGTTTACAACTTCGATGGGAACCGAAAGCACCCCCACCGCCTGCACAATATTCGGCTGTTTCTCAACAAACGGAACAAATCGCTCGTTGATCTGCCCTCCTGAGAAGGCAAAGGTTCCGTGCGTGTCCGGCTTTAGGAAGATATCCGCGCCGGTTCCCTTTGCACGCTGGGCGGATTGTTCCAGCAGGCCGTGGCTCAAGCCGATGAGTGTCAGAATCGACATGACTTGAACGCCTACAACCAGGGCCGAGAGTAGTGTGCGGATCCAGCGGTGTTTTAGATTTTCAATAACTAATTTGTTAATCATTCGCAGTTATGGCTGAGTCGCGAGAAAGTCCTTCGCCACTTTCTCCACCTGCTGATGCTCTATTTCGACGCGCCGATTCAGGTCGCGCATGGTCTTGTCCCCGATGCGATTCTGAAGCATGGAGAGCGCCCATTCCACTTGGGGCTTCTGCTGAATCAGCTCGCTGCGGACCACATAACAGGCGTTGTAAGGGGGAAAGGCTTTCTTATCGTCCTGCAGCGCAGTGAACTTGGGATTACTAAGCTGAGCGTCGGTTGAATTGCCGGCTGCCATATCGACGCTTTTCTGCTGGAGAGCCTGATATAGCAGCCCGAGATCCATGCTCTTCGGGGTTCCGTCCCAATTTATTCCGTAAACCTTGTTTAATCTTTGCAGGCCGTCGGGGCGGGTCAGAAACTCATAGCCAATGCCCAGCCGCCATTTTCTTGATGCAGCCGCCGAAAGGCTGGGCTCAGCAAGTTTGCGGGCGTCTTCGCGGCGCACTGCCATGGCAAAGGTGTCGTTGAAGCCAAGCGGCGGAAGCCATATCAGGTGAAACCGCTGCAAGTAGGCATCCTTCACCACCATGTATGCCCGGACGGGATCGCTGGGCGTGGTCTGCTTGAGGACCACGCTTGCAGCCGTGCCAGTGTACTCCGGATAGATATCGATATCACCTCGCAAAATCGCTTCGTGGGTCAACAGTGTTCCGCCCAAATCGAGTTTGCGCTCGACCGGAACGTGCAGCTTCCTTTCAAGCTGCTGGGCCGCGATTTCGCCGAGAATAATCTGCTCAGTGAAATTCTTTGACCCGACCACGATGGCATCGTTCTTCGAGCAGGAGCAGAGCAGAATGAAAGCTGGTAACAGTGCAGTGGCGCGTATCACGGTCGAGCCATTCTCCGCTCCAGGACGGACATACCGCCATCGGCCAGCAGCGCGAGCACGGCCGCCGGAATCGCTCCAGCCAAAATCTCCAGCGTGTTGACGGAAGCCACGCCGCGGAAAATCAGAACGCCCAGTCCACCCGCGCCGATGATGGCGGCGATTACCGCCGTCCCGATATTCGTCACGAGCGCGATGCGAATACCAGCCAATATGGTGGGAGCGGCCAATGGCAGCTCGACCATTCGCAATAACTGCCGGTCTGTCATGCCCATCGCGATAGCCGCCTCACGCACCGGTCGGTCAATTCCAGCAATGCCCACAATCGTATTTCGCAGGATGGGCAGAAGCGAATACAGGACGAGGCACAGGATAGCAGTGTGTCTCCCGATTCCGCCTATTAGAGGTATAGGAAGCAGAAAACCGAACAGCGCCAGACTCGGAATAGTTTGAAGCACGCTCGCCACCATCACTGAGATACGGCGCGTTCCCGGATGGCGCGTGCTTGCGATGCCTACCCCGACCCCGATCAGTACCGCCAGACCGCAGGAAACTGCGACCAGCACAATGTGCTCGACCGTCAGACTCAGTACCTCATTCAGAAGGGTCTTAAGAACGGTCGCGTCCATAGCGGTTCAGTATTCACAACTATCCAGATTCACAAGCATCCAGCAGCCCCGATGGTAGCGTGTCCAGAAAAGATCGCGCTACGGGTGTTCGCAGATTGACAAACTCGGCGGGCGAGACCAGCGCTTCCAGCCTTCCGCGGTCGAGCACGGCAATCCGGGTAGCAAGCGTCAGCGCCTCCAACAGATCGTGAGTGACAAAAACAGACGCTACGTTATATTGCTTGCGCAACGCGAGAAACTGCTGCTGCATTTCATGCCTGGTGACCGGATCGAGAGCACCGAATGGTTCATCGAACAACAGCAGCCCAGGCTCAGCGGCAAGCGCCCGGGCCACGGCGACTCTTTGTTTCTGGCCTCCGGAAAGCTCATGCGGGCGGCGGCCTCCAATCTCTTCGTAATTGAGCCCCACCTGATCCAGCAATTCCCGGACCCTGCGCTGCTGCTTTTCCGCTTGCCAACCACGCAGCCGCGGCACCAGCGAAACATTTCGCTCAATGGTCCAGTGCGGCATCAGCCCAAAGTCCTGAATGACATAGCCGATGCCTCGCCTGAGTTCAATGGGGTCGAGCCGGCTGATGTCGCGCCCCTCTATGCAGATGCGGCCTCCGGTCGGATCCAGCATGCGGTTGATCAGCCGGAGGGCAGTGGTTTTGCCCGAACCGCTCTGGCCCAGGAGAACCACGGTCTCGCCGCGCTCCACGCCGAAGTTCAGATCTTCCAGAACACTTCGGCCTCCCACTGCATACGCAACATTCTGAAAGAGAAGATATGGCAGGCAGTGTTTCCTTTACCATCCATTATCCGCATGAGATAATTACATTGGCGACACGCGGTCAATCTGGCTTCAGCCCCCGCTTATTCCTAATGGCAGCGGCAAAAGTTTGTTATCTTTAGGGTTTTCGGTCCACTACGTATGTAGGAACCGAATGTGTTTTCAATGCCGTATCAGATTCAACCGCTAAAAGAGTTTTTGGTTCGGCCGGCGCTTCCATCGCCGCTCAGCCGCATCTCGGAGCTTGCGTATAACTTGCTCTGGAGTTGGGACCACGCGATCCGTTCGGTGTTCCGGCGCCTTGATCCCGCCCTCTGGAAAGAGTGCAATCACAATCCAATTCAGCTTTTGGGGCGCATTCCCCAAGAAAAACTTGACCGGGCGGCCGCCGATCCGCGATTTTTGCTGCTTTACAGGCGTGCCTGTGAACGCCACGTCAGTTATTTGCATTCCATGCCACCGGGCGAAGCAACTCCCCGCATCGCTTATTTTTCGATGGAGTACGGCCTGCTCGACTGCATGCAGATCTATTCGGGCGGCCTGGGAATTCTCTCTGGCGATCACCTGAAGGCGGCCAGCGATTCCGATTTCGCGCTGACCGGTGTCGGGCTTCTTTATCAGCACGGCTACCTGCAGCAATATCTCAATCCCGATGGCTGGCAGCAGGAGCGCACCCCGCTGAATGATTTCTACACGCTTCCCGTGCGCCCTTGTACCGACGAAAACGGGAATGAGGTCCTGGTCAGCGTCGACCTGCCTACCGGCGAAGTGATTATTAAGGTCTGGCACATCGACGTTGGGCGCGTGAAACTCTATGTGCTCGACACCAATATTCCGCAGAACCAGTCGGCCGATCATCGCGAGATCACCGATCAGCTCTACGGCGGCGACATTCACAAGCGCATCCGGCAGGAAATTGTGCTGGGGATCGGCGGCCTGCGGGCCCTTAAAAAGCTGGGCATCAAGCCGACCGTCCATCACATGAATGAGGGTCATTCCGCTTTCCTGGCCATCGAGCACATCCGTCTATTGATGGAGGAAAACGGCCTGACCTTTGACCAGGCGCTGGAGGCCACTCGTGTAAGCAATGTGTTCACCACGCATACATCGGTTCCGGCGGGTATCGATCTTTTCGATTCCAGCATGGTCTACGACTATTTCAACCGCTACTGCGAACAGGCTGGATTCCCGTTCGAAAAGTTCCTGGCGCTTGGACGCAAAAACATGCAGGATCCCGCGGAGCGCTTCTCGATGGCGGTGCTAGCGCTGAAGACGTCGGCCTTCCGCAATGCGGTCAGCGCCCTGCACCGGCATGTATCGCAGGATATGTTTCAGGATCTCTGGCCGAAACTGCCGGTGGATGAGGTGCCCATCACTTCCGTGACAAACGGTGTCCACTCGCCCACCTGGATCAATGGCGATCTGGCCAGCCTTTACGATCAGTACCTTCAGCCCGACTGGCGCGAGCGATTGGAAGAGGCCAAAATGTGGGAACTGGTGCAGGAGATTCCCAGCCAGGAATTATGGGAGATGCACCGCAAGCGCAAGCGCCGGATGGTAGCATTTATTCGCGAGCGGGCGATACGTGCCGCCGCGCAGCGCAAAGCTTCCGCGGCCGAAGTGCGCCGCCTACAGGAAGTTCTCGATCCCGACGTTTTCACCATAGGGTTTGCGCGTCGGTTCGCCACCTACAAGCGTGCAACGCTCCTGTTCCGCGATGTAACCCGGCTGAAAAAACTGCTTGGCAATCCCGAAATGCCGGTCCAGATTGTGATTGCGGGCAAAGCGCATCCTAAGGATCACCCGGGCAAGACTTTGATTCGTGAAATCGTGACGCTTTCGCGTGATCCCGAAGTCTCCAAGCGCCTGATCTTCGTCGAAGATTACGGAATTCAGGTTGCTCGCGAATTGGTTCAGGGAGTCGATCTCTGGCTTAACAATCCGCGCCGAGGCGAAGAGGCCTGCGGCACCAGCGGCATGAAGGCATCCATGAATGGCGTACTCAATCTCAGCGTTCTCGACGGCTGGTTCGACGAAGCCTATGAGACTTCCGGCGGCTGGGCTATTGGCGATCGCGTGCCCTATTCGGAAGATCAGGATGACATTCACGCCAGTTCTATATATTCCATGCTGGAGAACGAGATTGTCCCGCTCTTTTATCAGAACCGGGATTCAGAGCAGGAAGCTCCGGTTGAGTGGGTCCGCCGCATGAAGAAGTGCATGGCGAATATCACGCCCCGCTTTAGCTGCGGGCGCATGGTAAACGAATACATGTCCGATCTCTATCAGCCCGCGCACGATCTGTGGACGGCGATCTCGGAGAACGGCTTTGAAGAGGCGCGCAGAAGAACTGTTTGGGATTCGCGCATGAGCCAGACCTGGAGCCGCATCCGTTTCGTAGAACTTGGCGAGGGCCCGGCCGATCAGGTGATGAGCGGTTCCGCTGTTCCACTGCGCGCTACCGTCGATCTTGCCGGGCTTAGCGCTTCAGAAGTTAGGGTCGAAGCAGTTATCGGCCAGATTGGCGTAAACGGTCAACTGCAGGATACCTATACTTTACCCCTTAAACCAATTGAAGAGCGTGGGACTGCGGTGGTGTTCGAAAATGAGTTTACTGTGCAACAGACCGGCCGTCTTGGCTACTCGGTGCGCGTCAGTCCAAATCATTTTGATAACCCATTGACACGCCCCTGTAACGCTTTGCTGAAGTGGGTTTCCGATTAGTACTCTCTCAGTACCGTTGTTTTACGTATACCTAAGAATTTGCGCTTGGAGGCTGGCTTTTCCCCTGATTTCATGGTACATACAAATCAGGTGCAGGCGGGATCTGCTACCAATTCCTTCCAATAGCCGGAATCCGCCATTTCCACCGAGGTCTCCAGCGCAACTAAGAACTTTCTTCTAACTCTGGAACTTTAGCAGATATACAGTCCAATAGGCCGAGTTAAAGCTGCGTGTAGCCGCGCCTTTGGACCTCTAAGGAGCCGATCAATCGAAATGGACGGCGATCGCAAATACCGGCAACACGGATACCAGGAGACAGACCGGGGGTCCGGGTCATTCCGCTCGGAACGCCCGAAGCAGCCAGGCCCCAAGCTTCCCATTGATATTACTGGGCCTAAGCTTCCCCGTTTGGTTCAGAATGTGGTTGCCTCTCGATGTTTTAACTGCTCAGTAACACTTGGGCCCGATACAGATTTCAAAGGAACTTGCCCGAAGTGCGGTGCGGCGCTGCATTGCTGCAAGCAGTGTGTGCATTTTGACTCATCCACCCGTTTCCAGTGCCTGAAACCGATTCCGGTTCGGATAGCGGTGAAGGATCAGGCCAATACCTGCGGACTGTTCTCGCCTCGCGTGACGGTAGCGCGCGATGCTCTGCCTTCCGGAACCGCCGCAAGAGTTGTGGAAAACGGATCTGGTCCCGCGCCCCGCAGCGCGAACGATGCCCGGGCGGCTTTCGATAGCTTATTTAAGAAGTAGTGCCGGTCTGCGGCGCCCACGACCCTCTGAATGGCCGCTTCCAAGATCAAGAAAAAATCCGGCGGCGGTAAAGCGTCACCGATTCCACGTCAGGGGGCGATTCCCTGCCTCATTATCGTAGCGGTTGTTCTGCTGATGGTTGCCCTGCTGCTCTATTTTTCGGTACGAACGACCGGGTAGACTCGGCTAATAGATGATCACGAACCCGGATATCGAGCAATACATGCGCGACCTGCTACCGGCGCGCGATGGCGTTTTGATGGAGATGGAAGACTACGCGGCGGAGCACAAGATCCCTATTGTCGGACCCGCCGTGGCGCGCTTCCTAGCCACTCTGACGATGATCTCGAAAGCTAAACGGATTTTCGAACTGGGCTCCGCAATCGGCTATTCCACCGTATGGTTTGCCCGTGCCGCCGGTCCAGAGGCCGAAGTGCATTATTCGGACGGCAGCGCGGAGAATGCGAACCGGGCGCGCGCGTATTTCGAGCGTGCCGGCGTCGCCCCCAGGATTCGGGTGCATGTCGGCGATGCCCTTACCGCGCTCACCGCCACTTCCGGCAGTTTCGATGTGATTTTCAATGACGTGGATAAAGACGGCTACCCGGCGGTATTAGCAGCAGTACCGGACCGCATCAGGACCGGCGGGCTCTTCATCACCGACAATACGCTGTGGCACGCGCGCGTGCTTCAGCCGAAGGACGCCACCGATGATGCAGTATGCAGATTCAACCAGCAGTTGTTCAGCTCGCCGCATTTCTACACAACACAGCTGCCGATCCGGGATGGCGTTTCCGTCGCTATCCGGCTGTGAAGAGCACTCATGAGAATCGACGGTAGGGATGCAAACCAGCTCCGGCCCACAAAGATCATCTGCGATTACCTTTTGACGGCGGAAGGCTCAGTTCTTATCGAGGTCGGCAATACGCGCGTGCTGTGCGCCGCCACAATTGAGGATACGGTACCGGGATTTCTTCGAGGCAGTGGCAAAGGCTGGGTCACAGCGGAGTACGCAATGCTGCCCCGCGCAACCGTCACGCGTACGCAGCGCGAGGTTACCAAAGGGCGGCCATCCGGAAGAACGCTCGAAATTCAGCGCCTCATTGGACGCTCGCTTCGTTCGATTGTCGACCTCTCGGCACTTGGCGAACGCAGCGTAATCATCGACTGTGATGTTTTACAAGCCGATGGTGGAACCCGCACCGCAGCCATTACAGGTGCTTACGTGGCGCTTGCCGTGGCGGTCGGAACTCTGGTGAGGTTCAAGGTTGTCGCGAGGAGTCCGCTGATCGATTCCATAGCCGCCACCAGTGTCGGCATTGTAGCCGGTACGCCCATGCTCGATCTGGCGTACCAGGAGGATTCTCGTGCTGACGTTGACATGAATGTCGTGATGACCGGATCGGGCAAGTTCGTCGAAGTGCAGGCGACCGCGGAGCATACGCCATTCGAAGATTCACAGCTCGATGAACTTCTAGATCTTGCCCGCGCCGGCATCTCCGAGCTTCGCATTATTCAAGAGCAGGCGCTGAATGCGCGCACGGAAGCATGATAATCTATGCCTGCTCGACGAACCCCGGCAAGCTGCGCGAATTCCAACTGGCTGCACGCGATTCGAGCACAGGCAATCTGATCATTGAACCGCTGCCGGGAATAGAGAGAATTAGTCCGCCGCAGGAGACCGGCACGACCTTTGAAGAGAACGCCGCCCTCAAAGCTGCTTATTATTCCGGGTTCGCCTCAGAGCTGGTATTCGCTGACGATTCCGGGCTTGAAGTTACTGCGCTGGGCGGCGCTCCTGGCGTCTACTCCGCGCGCTACGCCGGTCCGAATGCAACCGATGCGGCTAACAATGACTTGCTTATGCGGCAGCTCGAATCCATCAAAGATCGAAGCGCGCAGTTCGTCTGTGTTATTGCGGTGGCGCGGGCGGGAAGTATCTTGGCAACCTTTCGAGGCACGGTAGAAGGCAAGATCCTGGATCAACCGCGCGGGGATGGCGGCTTCGGATATGATCCTCTATTTTTCTATCCTCCTTTCGCGCGAACCCTGGCCGAAGCTACAGCGGAAGAGAAATTTTCCGTCAGCCATCGCGGCCAGGCTCTCCGGGCGATGATAACCTGGCTGGCTAAGCGTAACTGAGCTGGTATTTACGTGCAATACGATACTGGTAGAGTGCACCGGTATTTACTTCATAACAGCGAAATCCGGGAAACCGGTGAGATGCTGCTTTCTCCCGGCCAAGTGGGATTCCTGAATGGCTGGGGAGTGTTCAGCACACTACGCGTCTGCGATGGAATTCTTTTCGCTTTCGACCGCCACTATCTGCGTATGGCGCATGATGCGGAACTCCTGCATGTTCCCTTTGAGATTCCGCGGGATGATCTGCGAAAACTGCTGCTGAGACTGGTGAAAGCCAACCAGGCAAATAACGCCACTTTACGGGTTGCAATGGTTCGTAACAGAGGCGGTCTTTTTGAATCTCCGCGCATCTCCCGGGATGCGGATCTGATCGCGTTCACGGCCGATCTCACAAACTGGGGCGAGGGCGTGCGCCTTACTTATGTACCGAATGGACGGTTCGGGGCGTCGCCTTTTGCGGGCGTGAAAGTAACCTCCTGGGCACAAAACCTGACCTGGTATGAGCAAGCTCACCAGCGCGGATTCGACGAAGTCATACTGTTGAACGAACACGGCCAGATCAGCGAGTGCACCTCGGCCAACATCTTTATTGTGCGGAAAGACGACATTTGGACACCGCCTCTGCGGACTTCCGGCTGCTTACCTGGCGTGACTCGCGCCATCTTGCTTGAGGAGATTCGGGCGTCTGGTTTCGCGATAGCCGAGCGTGAATTCAGCCCATCGGAATTGGAGGAGAGCGATCAGGTATTCATCACCTCGACCACGCGCGACCTGCTGCCCGTGCTCTCTGTCGACGATCTGCCGCTGCGGCAGGATCGCCGCTCTCTCACAGTTCTTCGAGAGGCTTTCTCCCGATATCGCGAGTCTTACACGGCGCTCCACGCCAAACGGAAAGAGAGCCTCGCGGTATGAAATATTCATCGTTCCGTTGTATAGGCTGCGGCAGCCGCAGCATTCGCCGCTCGCATCGCCGGTCCTTTGCGGAGATGTCGAGGATGGCTATCGGGCAGTATCCGTTTCGCTGCCTGGATTGCAATCGCCGCTTCTGGCTAAACGTGTGGGTGTTGGCAAAGCTGCGCTACGCTAAATGTCCGCGCTGCCTGGGAGGCGAGTTGACTACCTGGCCGGCAAAGCGCGCAAGGCTGCAGCAGCGAATCCTGGTGAGACTGGGAGCGCATCGGTACCGCTGTGCCGGATGCCGCAAAAATTTCGTGAGCTTCCTGCCGCGCCAGAGCGGGCCTGCGGGCATTCTGGTTAGCTAGACAGCCGCTGCCGGAAGTAGCTGGCTTCAGGGATCCGCGAACCTTAGGGCCGCAGACGAACTGCCAGGGACGCGGACAACCTACAGTGTTTTCAATCGGCGTTTATCCGCGTTCATTGGCGGCCGCTAATTCTTTGAGGGCACCTGGTGGATTCGGGCTGGAGACACTAAGATATGCGAAAAGGGTTTACCAGAAAACCGCAACGTGACGAACCCGCCGCGCAAAGCAAGAACTACATAACGCCGAGCGGCCTGCAGCGCCTAAAAGATGAGCACCGGTTCCTGGTCACCAGGGAACGCCCGGCCGTGACGGAGGTGGTGGCGTGGGCTGCGAGCAACGGCGATCGCAGTGAAAACGCCGACTATCAGTACGGCAAGCGGCGGCTGCGCCAGATCGATGGGCGGATTCGCTTTCTCACGAAGCAAATCGAATCGGCGGAAGTAGTTGACCCGGAAACTCCGCGAGCGGGACAGGCCGCGACGAGGGCATTCTTCGGAGCGACCGTGCGCTATGCCAATGCTGCGGGAACGGAGAGAGTGGTGAGCATCGTAGGCATTGACGAAGTCGATCTCAACCGCAACCACATCAGTTGGGTCTCGCCTCTGGGGCGCGCGTTGATGAAGTCGACAGCGGGCGACCGCGTAGTTCTCCATGCTCCGAGCGGCACACAATACCTGACGGTGCTGGAAGTGTGTTACAAGCGCATTTCGATGGAACCGTTCCGTGAACCACCTGGAGCCGAGTCCTCGGCAAAGGGGCTCCCTCGCGTTTCATGACACTGCGAAGTCCAATGCCGGTCCCGGTCACCCGGCACGCTCACTTGACATATCGCCGGTACTTAACATTCAAGGGAGTACCTACCCGAAGCTGCCCCGGATGAACAACCAACACATTTTGTCCGAACAAAATACCCTGTGGCATTCTCCTGTAATTGGCAAGGGTCTTCAGCGGCTCAAGCCCCACGCGCCCCGTACGCGGATCGACAAGCACGATGGAGCAGCGGGCACACGGCTTCACCACCGCAAGCTCAACTGATCCGATCTGAACAGCAGTCCAGGTATCCTCTTCATGCGGTGCCGCACCTGCGATCACCAGATTCGGTCGAAAGCTTTCCATCTGAACTGGTGAAGCTAGCCTTTCATTCAGCGAATCCAGCGCTGCCTGCGTTATCAACAGCAGAGGGTATCCGTCGGCCAGGCTCACACGCCATCGAGGATCATCAAAGGGCGGTTCTATCGGCCGGGTCACTTCATCTGGCAGGTGGACCAGACGACAGGGCCAGTCCAAAAACTCGCTAAACCAATTGCTATAAGTCTGGTTTGGATGTGGCAGATTGAGACAATCCCTCCAGATCTGAACAGAAATCGACTCACCCTCACCTGACCACGGCGGAATGCTTAAGGACGACATGCCCGGGGCCTCAATCACCAAATCGGCACCTTCGAAACGAGGCTTTATCAGTACCATTCGCGGCAGTTTGCGCTGCGAAAGGAACACGCCGTCTGCGTCCACAAGCATCCAGCGCCTGTCCGTTGAGGGGCCGCTCGTCTCTGCCGTACCGGCAGAGACTTCAATCCCAGCAGTGGACTTGATCGGATATATAAACATGCGGCTTAGAAACATGAATGCACCAGATGCTGTTTAGTTGACCCCTGCTGGTAAGCTGGCCGGCCGTAAATCAGCCGCCGGTCGTATCCGGCTGGAGCTACTCCTCATTTTGCGATATGCGTTCACCGGCTGGGAAGACGGCAGCAGGCCCGGCAGACTGCAGTAAGGTGGTGCAATGATCGATCCAATGCGATTGAGCAGGCGATCCGTACTGAGCATGACTGGTTTCGCTGCGCTCGCGAGTTCTCGTTCCCGGTCGATGCCCGCGGGCGTGCAGCTTTATACAGTGCGGAATGAGGTCATTAAGGCTCCGCTCGCCACGCTTCAGGCCATCGCCGAAATAGGTTATCGCGAAGTAGAAATGTTGCGCAGCCAAGTGAAAACGCTCGCGCCCTTGCTGAAACGGGTCAAGCTTCGGCCCGTCAGCTTGCACTTCGAAACCCCGCTGCTGACGGGAAACTGGACCGCCTGGCGGGATGCCGATATGCCTGCGATCGAACCCGGAGTGACGTATGAGGACTGTATCCTACTGGCGAGAGATCACGGCTTTGGATATATCGTCTTCAACTATCTTTCGCCGGAAGAGCGTTTGGGCCTCGATTTCTATCGCTCCCTGGCCGAGAAGCTGAACGTTGCGGCTGAGAAAGCTCACAGGGCGGGATTGCGCTTCTGCTATCACAATCACGACTTTGAGTTCGAGCCGAAGCCCGGTGGGAGACCAATGGACGTCTTACTAGCGGACTTAGACAAGAGCTTAGTAGCCCTGGAGGTGGATGTTTTCTGGGTGAGCATGGCTGGAGTGGATGCCGCTGAGTTCCTTAGGCAACATGCAAGCCGAGTGGCCTTGGTGCATCTGAAAGATCGAGCTAAAGGAACTCCTGTTCACTACGACATAGCCACCGTACCCAATGAAACCTATCGCGAGTTGGGATCCGGAGATCTGCCACTCCGCGAAATTCTAAGTGCGGTCGTGAGTACGCAAGCGAAGCATGCGTTTGTGGAGCAGGATTTCAGCCGAGACCCGATTGCCAGCCTTCGGAAAAGCTATAACTATTTGAAGCAAGCCGGTTTCTACAACTAAGCTCTCAAGAGCTAGGCACGTCTCAAAGCGCGAGGCTCGAAGCCGCCCCGCTCTTCAGGCGCGAGAGTACCAACAGGCAGCCCACCTGCTCGCCGACGGTGCTCAACATCTCCATATCGCCGCCCGAATGAACCTTCTGTTCACGGTTCTGAACGTTGATCACGCCCACCACTTTGTTTTGTGAAATGATCGGTACCGAAAGAAACGCTTCAAAGGTATCCTGCGGCAAGTCCTTAAAGAATTTGAAGCGGGGATCATTGTACGCCTCGCGCGAAATCGCCAGCAGCCGCTTTTCACGCGCCACCCAGCCGGTCAGCCCCTCGCTGAGCCGCAATCTTACTTTGCCGATGCTCTGCCGGTTCGGATCGCTTGTTGCGTAGAGGACCAGTTCGCCATCTTCGACCAGGTAAATCAGACAGGAATCGCAGTTCAGGAAATCTCGAACCAGTCCGACAATTTCGTGAAGAACGTCGTCCAGTTCCATGTCGCGCGCCATAAGGCGGCTGACGCGCTGAAAAAGTCCAAGCTGCTGCTCCGCCCGCTCCAAGCGTGCTTCCAGATCCCGCGTTTTCGACACAACGCCTCAATTATCACAAAAGTCAAGAGTTTCCGGAGGTTTGGACGACTATAGCTAAGTACTCTCGGAATAAACCCGGTTATACCTTCCGGCGAGTAGTACCATGAATGGAAGCAATTTCTAGGAGACCACCTGTTGCATGTGGAGTAAACGGAAAGAAGACGAGCTACCGCAAAGGCCGGATCGACCGGCTTCTGCACCGGCGCCTTCCGCCCCTGCGGTGGAACCACAGAGGAGAGAGATCAACACAATGTCATCGCCAACCAGAACTTTCGAGCCCGAGCCAGCACGCGGCGGTTCTGCCGCTTTGGGGAAGAATGTCACCGTCAAGGGGCAGATTTTCGCCCGCGAGGATCTGACCATTGATGGGGAGGTGGAGGGGACCGTCGAGTGCCACGAACACCGTCTTACAATCGGGCCGAACGCGCGAGTTCAGGCCGGCCTGAAAGCCCGCGAGATCATCATTCAGGGTTCGATTCAGGGCAACGTCGACGCCACTGACAAGATCGACATCAAAAAAGAAGCCAAGCTCGTCGGTGACATCAAGACCAGCCGCATCGTCATCGAGGATGGCGCGTATTTCAAAGGCAGCATCGATATTTCAAAGGCGACAGCGGCCAAAACGCCCCAAGCGGGCGGGCCAACGGTACCCACTCCTTCAGCGTCTCCAAACACACCCACCGCTACCCCGGCCACAACCGGGAGCCGCTAATCTAATCTGGAGTAGAGAGAGGCCTTGCGCTCGCTGGTGTTCCGCAGGTCTCTCCGCCTCGCGGCCGGGTAGCCGCTTCGCCAGGCTCTCCTTCTGAGTTGATATGAAATTTGGCGCTGCAAAAGGAGCTTCTCAGAAACTGTCCGCCAAGGACCAGGTTTCTGGCCAAGCCCGCCACAGTAGCGGGTTTGAGCAGTTCTGCTCCATGCTGCAGAACGCAGAGAATCTGTCTATTCTCGACATGACCGGCGCCAGCCAGGCGAATATTAGCTTCATCACCGGCTTCGGACACCGCATTTCATCCGATGACATTGTTGGCACCATGCAGCAATCGTTTGGCAGCGATTTCTTCGAAAGCCAGCAGGCAGCCAGCACGGCCCAGCGATTTCTGGAGCAAACCCTCACCTTTCCAGACGAATTTTTCGATGGCGCTCTGGTGTGGGATGCCCTCCAGTTCCTGGCCTCGCCCGTACTGGAAGAAACCGTAAGGCAACTGCTGCGCGTCATGCGCCCCGGAGGCGTCATGCTGGCTTTCTTCAATGCTGACGAGAAGGCCAGCCGGATCCCCATTTACAACTACCGTATTCAGGATTCGAAGACGTTGCTGCAAATACCTCGCGGAGGATCTCAGAGGGCCCAGCATTTCAATAATCGCTCGCTCGAGAAGCTCTTTGAGCGGTCCTCTTCCTTGAAATTCTTCCTCACCCGAGACAGCCTGCGCGAAGTCATCGTTCGGAAGTAAAATGCCTGACGCGATTCCCCTGATCATCTCCGAGCGGTTCTTTGCGCCTGGGAGCCGAGAGGAGAATTCAGTTGCGAGCTGCATATCGGGCAAAGTGCTCACTGTTGTCCGCGTTCGCCTGAGGATCCAACTCACGAACCTTCGCGAGGAAATAGCCGGTTACTTGATCTATCCTGAATGACTCGATGACAACTCCGCGGGTAGCAATGCGTGACAGGAATGGATAGGCTAGCCGCTGACCATAAATAAAGTAGACCGGGTGAGCCGCGGCGAATTGCGCGAAGGGCTCCGTCTGGTTAGGATCTAACGGACACAGCGCGCAGATCGCATGACTGACAAGATCGGGTTTACCCGGCCCTAACTCCCTCACAATATAAAGACGAGAAAGCTGGCTTGGCCAATAGTAGGCCAGATACTGGAAATCGAGCTTAACCGGCAGAAGAATTGGAATCGAACTGCCGGCCTCAGCCGTGAGCAGCTCATGTACGCTCAGTGGGTTCCCCGGCGTGGTGTTGAGAGTGATCTGCGTGGCAGGTTCAAGCAAATAATCTCCCCAACCGCGGTAATAATGCCAAGCCGTGGTCGCGCAATCTTTCATCAAAAAGCATGCGATCACCGCGGCAAATGCAATGCGAATCCATCTCCGATCGCACAATCCGGCGCCCAGTCCAATCAGCAGCGAGAACCCGAGAACCGCTGACATGAAGTATCGAAAATACATGGGGCCGCCTGTCAAGCGGGCGAGAGCAAGGCCCCATAATGGCAAACTTATGAATCCTATCGTAAGGATTGTGTTCGTCCGGCCGAACCGGCGAATCGGCAGCGAACGCCCCAGTACAAACAGGGCCAGCGCGATGATGACGAAGGTGATGCAGGGCGCCAGCAGATCTTGATAGAAGAGGGAAATTCTCTGAAGCGCGGGCCGGGAGAACTCGTGGGTCACCTGCATTGTAAGGCCAAGCCGTTGGTTGTAGCTTTGCAGCAGAGGAACAAATGCAGCTACGGCGATCACCGCCGGGACAATCAGCGCCGTCCAGCGGGCCCAGGCGATGCGCCGCAGCCGGACCATTCTGAAAAGCTCCACTAACCCGAACGGGATGGCTATCAACAGCGCGAAGCAGTGGATGAGAAAAGCGGCTTGAAGAGATGCCGAAAACGCCACCAGCCAGAGCAAGCTTCCGCGCTCTTCGGCCATGTCCCAGAACACCAGCGCCAAACCGCAGAATCCGAGCACAAGCCCATGCGGACGCGCTTCATATGCGTAAAAGTATGCGCCCGTGAGCGCCGGCAGCACCATGGCAACCCAGCCGGCTAGAAGGCCGCCCCGCCGGCTCACAAAACGGAAGAGGCACACGCAAAAAATCCAGAAACTAACAATTTCTGGTATGCGAAATGCTAGTAGTCCCTCGCCAAAAACGGCGCGGGAAGCACGGTGAATCACGTAAAAGAAAGGCGGATTGTAATCAGCTCCGCTGACTACGGCGGCCCATGCCGCATGAAACGTTGGAAAGCGGCAAACGTACAAAGTCCACAGCTCGTCGTACCAGAAAGTCTTTTCGGAGGCGGCAAAGTATGTTCGGGTAAAGTAGAGGGCAGAGAAAAGCGCCACCAGCAGGATGGCCGCGACCGGTCGAAATAAATCGCTGGTCCCAAGGCGCCGGAAATCCCCCGCCAACTGAGCGGAGCGGCTCAACAAAAGATTGCCGGTTCGCCGCTCGCGTCGTGGGAGTAAGCTGTTGATCGTCAAGCGTACCTCTTCCGTGCTAGCGTCCTCCTCAGGTTAGCCCAAACCGGAATCCAGCCGGTAAGCGTGACGGTACAGAAAGTACTATAAAATCAGTTTTACTAGATCACTCAGAAAGGGACACTGCCGATGCAAGATGAAAGCAAGCGCGACCAATCAGAAAAGCGGCCCAAACGCGGGTTAGGCCGTCGCGGTTTTTTGCGGGGCGCCGGGCTGACGGCCGCGGGCGCCACCATGCTCGATCGCGTGGAACTGCTTGCAAAAGAAATCCCGAAACACTCCGCTACGCAGGGTCCGGGTCGAACGCCACTGGTGTTGCACGTCAACGGCAAAGATTACCGCGTGGCCCTGGAACCGCGAACGACTCTCGCGGACGCTCTGCGCTACGATTTGGGACTTACGGGCACGAAGGTCGTGTGCGACCGGGGCGCCTGCTCCGCCTGCACGGTCTGGCTGGACAAGACACCGGTCAACTCATGCATGACGTTGGCTATTGATGTTGGGAACCGGCATATCACCACTATTGAGGGGCTGGCAGCCGGCGACGATCTCCATCCCTTGCAAACCGCGTTCATTAAACATGATGCGCTGCAGTGTGGATTCTGCACGCCGGGCATGATCATGAGCTGTGCGGCTCTGCTGGAGCGCAATCCAAATCCTAGTTTGAACGATGTGAAGCTGGCAACCAGCGGCAATCTATGCCGGTGCGGCACATATCCAAAGGTCTTCGATGCGACCCTCGAAGCGGCACAGTTGCGAAAGAGCGCATCTGTCGTAAATATCAGGCGGGGCGCTTAGGAAGGCAAGAGGTGTGACATGGGTTTTCAAGAAGATCAACCAAACTCGAAGCCGAACGTTCCCACGCGAGATCAGGCGCTCCGTATCGGCATCGCCGAAGAAGAACTGACAACTGTCCAGAAAGAGATTCCCGCAACGGAGCCGCCGCCCCTGGCGCCTAATGCCGATCTTACCGTGATTGGCAAGCCCACACAGCGGTGGGACGGCAAGGCAAAGGTTACTGGCGCGGCGCGCTACACCGCGGATATCAGGCTCCCGGGCATGCTGTACGCCAAGATGGTGAACTCGTCAGTGCCCCACGCCAAGGTGCTTTCCATCGATACCAGCGCGGCCGAGCGATATCCCGGCGTCAAGGCTGTCTACGTAATTACGCACATTGACGGCAATGCTGAACTGAGAGACAAGAGCAAAGAGATTCCATCGCGATACCCCATCGTGCGCTACGCCGGGCAGCCCATTGCGGCTGTGGCGGCGGTTTCTCCACAGATCGCGGACGATGCCGTGAAGCTTGTCAAAGTGGAATATCAGCAGTTCCCCTTCGTCACAGACCGTAATGTCGCGCAACAGGCCGATTCGCCGCTGGTCTATCCCGGTCCGGCTGACCAGGCGGGAACGGCAGGCGGTGGCGGCGGCCCGAAAAACGTTCCGCAAGTCGGAAATGTCCACGGACCCGCTGAAAAGCAGGTGGGCTATGTCAAAGAGGGTTTCGCCGATGCCGACGCAACTGTGGAGGCGCATTACACCACGCAAGTGCAAACGCACTCCGCGCTGGAGACGCATGGCTTCGTGGCCGATTGGAAGCCCGACGGTCTGACCGTGTACGCCTCAACCCAGAGCACGTCCAGCGTGCGCGAGGAACTGGCCTACATCTTTAAACTGCCGAAGAGCAAAGTGCGAGTCATCACCGAGTACATGGGCGGCGGATTCGGAGCGAAGTTTGGCGCCGGCAATCCTGGCGTCGTGGCCACCTATTTATCGCAGCGGGCTAACGCCCCGGTCTGGTTGATGCTTGACCGCAAAGAAGAGCATTTGTCCGTCGGCAACCGGCCCGATTCCGACCAGGCGCTCAAAATCGCCGGAAAGAAAGACGGCACTCTGACCGCAATGCAACTGGTGAGCTACGGGACCGCGGGGACGGGTACCGGCGCAGGCTGCTCGGGGCCCGTCATCAATATGTACGAGTGCAAGAACAAGTGGACCCGCGAATATGACGTGTTCACGAATGCGGGTCCTGGAGCGGCCTTTCGCGCGCCGGGGCACCCGCAAGGCTGTTTCGCACTCGAGCAGGCCATCGATGAAATGGCCGAGAAGATTGATATGGATCCGCTGGACTTTCGCGACAAGATCGACGCGAACCCGCAGCGGCGTGTTGAGCGAAAACTGGGGCGGGAGAAGTTCGGCTGGGCCGAACGGCGCAAGCCCAACTCCGATTCAGGTCCGGTCAAAACAGGCATGGGCGTCGCGCAAGCCGTCTGGTATCGCATCGTGAATCTTGATTCGGCGGCCGAAGTGAGGCTGAGCAAGGACGGATCCGTCGAACTCATGTCTGCGGTTCAAGATATCGGCGGCGGCATCAAAACTGTTTTGGCGCAGGTGGTGGCCGAAGAATTCGGTTTGCGGCCTGAAGATGTGATGATACGCATAGGGGACACCCGCTATCCAGTGGGTCCGCCCTCCGGCGGCAGCATGACTACGGCATCCATCACCCCCGCAGCTCGCAACGCTGCCTATCGCTTGAAGCGCGAATTTTTTGAGGCGGTGGCTCCGGCCTTAAATGCATCTCCAGACGATCTGTACTTTACCGCCGGCAAGCTGCGTTCTAAATCAAATCCATCTCTATCGCTAAGTTTGCGTCAGGCTGCGGCGAAGATGAAACAAGAAGAGTTGTCTGTCCGGGCCAATCGCGTCCCGGATTACGGTGGCCCCATGCCGCGTAAAGGGACCACCACCCTGGGCGGCGTGCATTTCGCCGAGGTATCGGTGGATACCGAAGCTGGCCGCATTCATGTGGAGCGCGTTCTGGCTGTTCAAGACTGCGGCCGTCCCATGAATCCGCTGGCGCTTGAAAGTCAGATTAACGGCGGCGTGTTGCAGGGCATCTCATATGCGCTTTATGAGAATCGTGTTCTGAATCACGCCAAAGGTCTGATGGTGAACGCGAATCTCGAGCAGTACAAGATCGTCGGTTCGGTTGAAACCCCGAAAATCGATGTCGTGGTGATCCAGGATTATCAGGGACAGAGCTCGACGGACGCTTACGGCATCGGCGAGCCTGCAACCATGGCAACTTCAGCAGCTATCGCTAATGCTTTTTACAACGCCACGGGTGTTCGCATCCGGCAACTGCCCATGACGCCCGCCAACATTTTTGCGGCATTGGGAAATAACGGGAGTGTAGTGGCATGAATCGCTTCTCATTTGTTGATTGCACAACTATCGACGATGCGCTGGGACAGCTCGGGTCGGGCACTGAGGTGAAGGCCGGCGGAATCGATCTCCTCGACCGGTTAAAGGAGGGCTTGGACCAGCCGCAGAAGCTCGTCAATATCCGCAACATCCAGGGTCTGAACGGGATTGAGGAGAGCACGGACGCCATTCGGATTGGCCCATTGATGACCTTGGCCGAAGTTTCAGAACACGAAACGGTCAAGCGAAATTACACGGCTCTCGCGCATGCCACCGCGCATGCGGCCACTCCGCAGATTCGCAATACCGCTACCATTGGCGGTAATCTTCTGCAGAGGCCGCGCTGCTGGTATTTCCGGCACATCGAATTTCCGTGCCGAAGGAAAGGTGGGGAGATCTGTTTTGCTCAAGACGGAGAAAACCAGTATCACGCGATTTTCGACAATCATACCTGCGCCATCGTGGCGCCATCGACGGCGGCAGTACCGTTGATTGCGCTGAATGCTCAGATAGAACTCACCTCCAAAGACGGTAAGCGGAACGTCTCGCTGGAGAAGTTTTACCTTACACCGGAACAAAATGTAACTCGCGAACACTCGCTGCGCCCAGGCGAGCTGCTCACTGCGATCCTGATTCCTGCAGCGCCGCAGGGCACGAAATCTGCCTATCAGAAATACGCCGAAAAGGACAGTCACGATTGGCCGATTGCCGATGCTGCCGTGGTCCTCCAAATGGATGGGAACACCGTTCGCAAAGCATCTATCGTTCTGGGTGCGGCAGCTCCCACCCCAATGCGCGTGACAGCGGCGGAAGCGGTGCTGAACGGGAAGGTTCTCAATGAGCAGGTAGCGCGCCAGGCCGGAAAGGCCGCAATGGAGGGAGCCACGCCACTTGCGCATAACGGCTACAAAGTTGGCCTGTTCCACACCGCAATATATCGAACCGTGTTGTTTGCGGGTGGGTTGAGAGGGCGCGACCGTAGCGCCGTGGGAGGTGAAGTATGAGCTTAACGCAGGAAACCGAAGCCAAAATCTGCCAGTGCCTTCGAACCAAGACGATCTATGGAAACTTCGCCGGCGATTTCGAAACCTGGCAGGACGGCGTAGCTTCGAGCGCATCGTTCTGGTGCTTGAAGACGATGGGTCCTGCGGGACCGGATGAACACTTCGTACATATTGGCCAATGCACGCCACAACGGCGCTGCTACGAAGCCCCGCTCGATTAGAACTGGTCTGGCGCACCCAACTCTCCTTGCAGCCGCGTCACTTCGTTATACTTTAGATAACCTCCGGTATTTTCTTCATGAATAGTCGTTTCAAATGGACCATCGTTGGCAGCTCAAGTTGTGTGGTTGTGCTGCTCCTGCTTGCCGCTCGAAGCGGGGGCGCCGTATCGACTGACGACGTTTACGGACACCTGAAGGTTTATACCGAGGTGCTGGAGCGCATCAAGCTGGAATACGTAGAAGAGCCGAACATGAAAAATGTCACGCTCGGCGCGATTAACGGGCTGCTTGAATCTGTTGACCCGTTCGCCAGTTATCTGAATGCCGATCAGTACCGGCAATATGAGCAGCGGCAGGACACCTCGAAGGCGGGAGTCGGCCTGATTTTGGCCAAGCGATATGGGTACGTGGCAGTTGTGGACGTGCTTCCCGGATCGCCGGCCGACAAGGCGAATATCACCACGGGCGATCTTGTCGAGAGCATTAATAATGTCGCCACTAGAGACATGCCCTTGGCCTACGCGGAAGAGCTGCTCCGCGGAAACGCAAATTCTACGGTGGAGCTCAGTATTCTGCGTTTGAAAAATCCCGATCCGCAGAAGCTCACTTTGACCAGGGTCAACACTGTTTTTCCGGATGTGACTGCAAAACTACTGCCGAACGATGTCGGCTATCTCCACGTTGCCAGCGTCGCGGAAAACAGAGTGGCCGAGGCGAAAGAGAAACTGCGATCGCTGAAGAAGCAAGGAGCCAAGTACTTGGTGCTTGACCTGCGGCACTGCTCTACTGGGGATCAGGGAAACGGGATCCCCCTCGCGAATCTGTTCCTTGAAAAGGGCGAGATTACGTATTTGCAGGGTCAGAAGACTAATCGTCAGGAGTTTGACGCGAAGCCCGAGGACGCGGTTTGGACGGGGCCGCTGGTGGTGATTACAGACCGGGCCACTGCCGGGGGCGCGGAGATAGCCGCGGCGGCTCTTGAAGACAGCAAACGCGCTCAGGTAGTTGGCGAGCGGAGTTACGGCGACGCCAGCCTGCGCAAGACCATTCAGATGGACGATGGCGGGGCGGTAATTCTATCGGTTGCGAAATATTATTCGCCGGCCGGCAAAGCCATCCAGGATACGGGCGTGGTTCCTACGGTCCAACTCGCTGAGAACGACAACTCGCCCGAACTGGACCAGGACGGCAATCCGATTCCCGGATCTGCCCCGAAAGAGACGGAAGACAACCTCCTGAAGCAATCGATTGAGCTTGTCACCGGGAAAACGACAGTCGCGCAACTTACCAATCAGGGCGGCTTGCTTCCTGGGGCGGATGAGCAGCACCCGATTATTCAGAAGAGTCCGCAGCCGTAATCAGAAGGAACAAGAAAGTGCCTCTCTACGAATATCAGTGCGAAAAATGCGGCGAGTTGTTCGAACTGATTCAGAGGTTTTCCGATGAACCGCTGACAACCCACGCAAAATGCGGCGGCCCGGTACATCGTCTAATATCCACCTCTGCGCTGCAATTCAAAGGCAGCGGGTGGTATGTCACCGATTACGCGAAAGGCTCAAAAACTTCATCCGGAAACGGATCACCGGCATCCGGCGAATCGTCCAAAGAATCCGGCTCGGAAGCAAGCAGCAAGCCAGCGGATTCCGGCAGCGCTGAAAAGAAATCCAGTTCATCTGATACAAAGTAGGGAATGGCTACCCGCCGGGAATTTTTAGGCGCTGCTGCCGTGGGTTCCGGCCTGGCAAGTTCGATGCTAGCCGGGCAAATTCGCGAGCACAACCCAGCTTCTGCAAACGACAAAATTCAGATCGCGCTGATCGGGTGCGGAGGCATGGGCCAGGGCGATGCCCACACTTCTGTCTCTACCGGTCTCACCAAAATAGTTGCGGCTTGCGACTGTTATGACGGACGTCTGGAGCACATGAAGGAGCAGTACGGACGCGACATCTTCACGACGAAAAACTACCAGGAGGTTCTGGCGCGCCCGGGAATCGATGCAGTAATTATCGGCACGCCTGACCACTGGCATCAAAAGGTTACGATCGACGCTCTCAACGCCAAAAAGGACGTCTACTGCGAGAAGCCGATGGTGCAGCACATCGATGATGGGCTGGCCGTGATCGAGGCGCAAGAGCGGACCAAGCGCATTCTGCAAATTGGCAGCCAGCGGGTTAGCTCGATCGTTTACAAGAAGGCACAGGAACTGTTTCGAAGCGGCGCCATTGGCAAGCTGAACATGATTGAGGCTTGGTATGACCGTAATTCCGCAATCGGAGCTTGGGAATACACCATACCAACTGATGCCGGCACGGATACCTGCGACTGGAACCAGTTTCAGGGGCGCGCTCCGCACACCCAATGGGATCCGAAACGATTCTTCCGCTGGCGCTGCTACCGGGATTACGGGACTGGTGTAGCAGGTGACCTGTTCGTTCACTTGTTCTCCGGGCTGCACTTCATTACCGGCGCTATTGGACCCACGCGCGTCTTCGCTACCGGCGGCCTTCGTTTCTGGAAAGATGGCCGCGACGTGCCGGACGTCTTGATCGGGCTCTACGATTATCCCGAATCACCCGGTCATCCGGCGTTCAACCTGATTATGCGAACCAATTTTGTGGATGGCGCACGGGAAAATTCAGGCTTCCGCTTCACTGGAACAGAAGGGATCATGACTGTCGGCAGCAATGTGACCCTGACCACGCCGCCGCCTGAAACGCAACCGGGTTATACGATCGGCACGTTTTCGGAGGCAGAGCAAAAAGCATATTTGAAGTGGTATCACGGCCGATACCCCGAACTGAAGCCGTCGGCCGCGAGCATGAAGGCAAGCCGTGATCAGACCTTCGATCCTCCTCCGCACTATAGCGATCATTACGATCATCACCTCAACTTCGCGCTGGCGATCCACTCCCGCAAGCCAGTAGTCGAGGACGCGGTATTTGGCTTCCGCGCGGCTGCGCCGGCACTCTTGTCAAACGTCAGCTATTTTGAGGATCGCGTTGTCACCTGGGATCCGAAGGCAATGAAACTCCAGGCATAGGAACATACATGGCTTCCGCAAACGGCAACATCCAGATTGCACTGATTGGCGCCGGCGGAATGGGTCAAGGCGATACTCGCCTGGCCACTTCCATTCCTGGCGTGAAGCTGGTAGCCGCCTGCGATTGCTACGACGGCCGCCTGCAGCATATGAAGGAAGTCTATGGTAAAGATACCTTCACCACCCGCAATTACCAGGACGTCCTGGCCCGGAAAGATATAGATGCGGTTATCATCGCCACGCCGGATCACTGGCATCGGCGCATCTCAGTGGACGCGCTGACCGCCGGCAAGCACGCTTACTGTGAAAAGCCGATGCTACACGCCATTGAAGAGGGCAAGTCGATCATCGACGCGCAGGCACAATCGGGCAAGGTCTACCAAGTGGGCAGCCAGTATCGCAGCTCATTGACGTATCTCAAAGCACGGGAACTGTTGCAGGCGAACACTATCGGTGAGCTGAACTCGGTGGAAGCGTGGCTCGACCGCAACACCGCGATTGGCGCATGGGAATATTCCATTCCTCTCGATGCAAATACATCAACCTGTGATTGGCCGCAGTTTCAGGGCGATGCGCTAAAGCGTCCCTGGGATGCCAGGCGTTTCTTCCGTTGGCGCAACTACCGCGATTACGGTACCGGCGTCGCGGGCGATTTGTTTGTTCACTTGCTTACCGGGCTGCACACCGTAACTGGTTCGCGCGGTCCAACCCGCGTCTTTGCCACTGGAGGCATTCGATACTGGACCGATCGCGACGTTCCCGACGTAATGTTGGCGACTCTCGATTATCCGAAATCGAACGAGCATCCCGCCTTCAACGTGCTGCTGCACGTCAACTTCAAGAGCAGCCTGCCTGAAGAATCGTTTGGCGTGAAGTTTATCGGCAGCGACGGCGTCATGACCACCGGCTATGACGCAATCAAAATAGAGCGTACGCCGCGTCCCGACGAGTTCGATTACACGATAGACAGTTTCGCCGATGCCATGCAGAAGAAGCTGACAACGGAGTGGAACGAAAAACACGCGGACGCCGATCTGCAAATCAAGCCTGATTCTGCCGAGGCCTACGACACCAGCAAACAGAATGCTCAACTGGAGCACCACAAGAATTTTTATCGTTCCATTCGCGACGGCAGACCGTTGATCGAGGATGCTACGTTCGGGCTGCGGGCAGCCGGACCAGCGCTGCTGACCAACGAAAGCTATTTCCAGAAAGAGATCGTATTCTGGGACCCGGAAGCGATGACGCAGGTTCAAAAGTCCGCGTAAGCGACCAGGGCCCCACCGTTGTCTTCGGCGAGTTTAGGGCCTCAGTGTGAGATAGAAGCCAGGGCTTAGTAGGTTGTGGGACCCTTTACGTGGGCTTTCCAAGTCGGGCCTCCGGTAGTCATACCGCACTTCCATTCCTTGAAAAGCGTGTACCAGCAGGTCCCCTGCCCATTCGGTGCGGCTGCCCACGTCATACAGTTTGTCCCCGCATTGGCCGCGGTCGCCTCACCGCAATCCCAACGCGTCGATTGGCCGCGCAGCGGATACACCTTCGCGCGTGTATCGATGTCGCGCAAGTAATTATCCGCTCCGGGCATAAAATCGCGCGGACTTCCCATCTGAACACTCAGGCCAGTTACTAAGATGATCGAGTTCGTGGTTGAATTCAGACCTTCTGCACCGCATTGCACCAATGCGCTTGCCTGCGAAACACTCGGCGCGGCCGTTACTGTCGAGCACACCCGCGGCAGGCGCGCCCCATATTTCGCGCTATACACCGGAGGACCGGAAAGCTCTGCTCCCGGACCAGCTGCGGCCAGCGCGCCTCCGCCACTGCAACCCGCCCAGGCAAACATCGCGAAAGCGATGATACCCCGAAGCCCAACCCGGGCGTAAGATAAAAAGTAAGTCTTCATGTTATTCTCTTTCAAAGTTTCTGGTTAATTGTACCGAATGGACACTACCGCCCGCTCTTTTTAATCCATAAAGCGGAAATAACCAATACAACTTCCACTTCTTAGCGGAGCCAAGCAGGCTGCGGAAACATAGATTTTTTGATCGGTGCCAGCTGGGGGGAAACCAGAGCACCGCGGCGGCCCTGAATCCGCGGGGCGGCAGGCACCGCCTGAATGCGAATTCTACTTGCCCCAAAACCGCTCTTATCAGTTGTAGGTGGCGGAGAGAGTGGGATTCGAACTCTGACGATCCCAATAGAACGTGCAAGTTGCAGATTCCAGGTTGCCGGGAGTGCCATGTGTGCCATAAATCCCGTGCCGCATTGCCCACCATTGCCCACGGGCTCAGGGCTAACAACGAGGATAACGCCCGACCAGCATCAGAGCGCGACGCTCTACAACTCGCTTATCTATATTGAGTCGAAGCAGTCGGGCTGTCACCCGGCCTTGCGCCGTGAGGGGCTCGATGACAAAACCGCGGAGTTCGAAGTGCTCAGTCCAATCCTGCTCGCGTGGATTGAATAAGGAAACGAATTTGCCTGTTTCCATATCGATTGAGCCTATGTCGGTACCCTTCCAAAGGTTGCATCGTAGGCAGGCGTACGCGAGATTGTCCAGGCTGGATGAACCTCCGTGTTTGCGAGCGATGACATGATCTACGTGATGGGACGAGTACGCGTCGTCTTCATGTAAGAGACAGTATTCACATCGATGCTTTGCACGGGTTACAACGAACTCCAGAACTTCGTCCGAGATCTCACTGGGCAAGTGACGTGTGTTGACGGGCTCGTGCCTTGGCGAGAATGAGGATGTGTTCGATCTGTAGGTAATCCTCGAGTTCCGATTGCTCTTCCGTCGAAATGCTCCCGTCTTTACTTTTCGCGACTAGCTCCGCAACTCGCCCGGTCGTTTCCTTCGACGGACGAAAGGCCACAACCGCCTCCGGCGTTGTGCCAGCCGCGAAGAAATCAACGATTTCATCGTATGATTTTGTTGTGCTCATCCTCGCTATTCACTATAACGTGAAATGGGAGCAGTTGAGGAAATCAGCGGAACGGGCGTGGTGAGTGCCGGGATCGTTTCGGCCATCACGGATGATCCGGGAGCAAGCAAGTGCTTTTCAATGGATCAGTAAACCCTTCGCGACTTACCCGCGATTGATCGCGCGTTGCGTGGCAGAGATGCCAGTTCCGATGATGGATTCTTCCGGCAAAGGACTGGCCACTCAGCCCGGACGAGTGGTGTAGGGACTCGCGCGTCAGCTCAGGATGTGCAAGAAAGCCGAGCGGGCCAACTCGATAGGCGATAGTGAGTTCCGTAAATCCTTGCCGAAATCGCGATTCGGTCGTCAACGCACCTGCAGACATCGCATGCCTACCGAGTTCAACGGGCTTTAATCACAATTACGGTCGCGTCATCATGGAAACGATGCCCCTAACTGCATCTCAGCGATACCCGTCCATAGCAATGACCTGGAGCGAATATCACGAATCTACCAAGCACAGCATTGAATCGCTGAAGCGAGCGCCTCATCTCCTCGACTGGGCGAACATACCCGATCCATTCCGTCATTATGAGGGCGTGCCGGTGCTAGACCTTCCAGCCGATCCGCCCGCCCCTGAAGTGCCCGCCCTCGCAGTGCTTCATGGTGTCTCGGGCACCACTCGGGCCGGTGACGGTCCGGCCTTCCTTTCGCAACTGCTGTTCTATTCCGCTGCGATCAGCGCGTCCAAGCGCGTTCCGTCCACCGGACATCGATACGCTTTGCGTGTGAATCCATCCTCCGGTAATCTGCATCCGACCGAGTTTCACTTCCTCACACGGGGCCTGAACGAGTGGCCCGACGGGCTCTATCATTACCTGCCCTCTTCGCACATGGCTGAGCAGCGTGTGCTGGGTGATCTCAACTTTAGTTTGGCGGACAGCGACAGCTCCGCGCCGGTCGTGTTTGCGCTCACTAGCATTGCGTGGCGCGAGGCGTGGAAATACCGCGACCGAGCATATCGTTACTGCCTACACGACATCGGGCACGCCTGGCAGGCGCTCGCACTGGCCGCCCAAGCCATCGGATGCGACACCTTTGCATTTGGTCATTTCCGGGAGGATGAAGTCTCCCAGTCCTGCGGCCTCGAGCCGGACGAGTGGCCGATGCTCATTGTCGAGCTGCGCGGCAGGTCCATTCCAGTCGGCGAACGACAAGCCTGTCAGCCCGTCTGGTATTGCGGCCACGCGAACCAGATTTCGACAGAAACAATCGCTTACCCAAGTATTGAAGAGATTCACACGGCGACGAAACTCAGCCGGCCCGCGCAGCGCAGCATTTCCGCCGCCGAGCCTTCCCCCACTGGCTCCGGAGAAATCAAGCTGCCATTTGCCGCTTCATCGCAGCGCACCTTTGGCGAGGTCGCCCGAAGGCGGCGGTCGGCACTCAACTTCCTGGGCGGAATGCACTCCATGTCATTGGCGCAACTTTCGGCCATCCTCTCTGTTGCAAGCCGGCCGTTCTCTTCTGATTTCGCCGGTGCACGTTTTATCCAGCTGTATCTGTACGCCCATCGTGTCGATGGGCTGCAACCCGGTGTATACCGGCTGTGGCCTGATCGCGCTGAGTTGGAGCAGATCAGGAGTGGCGACCAGCGCGTCCCCGCCGCCGGCCTGAGCCTCGGGCAGGATCTCGCCGGTAACGCATGCGTCGCCTTCTCGATGATCGGCGATCTCGACCGTGCCGCCCGCGCCCATGGTGATCGTGGTTACCGCTATGTGCATTTTGAAGCAGGCGCCATCGGTCACCGGCTCTATCTCGCCGCGGAAGCATTCGGGCTCGCGGCGACCGGCATTGGCGCGTTCTACGACGAAGAGGTGCACCGCTATCTCAACCTCACGTCCAAGCAGGGACAAGTGGTGTACCATTTCGCGATCGGTTATCCGGTTCCCGATTCGCGCCTCGCAGCATAGAATCACAATCGTGGGCATCCTGGTGTATGGCGACAATCACTTCATCATCCGCGGTCCATTGCCTGACCGGGAGGTTGCACTCGCACTCGTTCGATACTGGTCCCTGATTCAAATTGGAGCCACAATACCGGCCCATCTCGGCCAGTGGGAGATCATCACGCGCGAGCTCAGAGAAAATTTGGAATGGGCAGTGATCGTACCAGGAAACAGTGAGATCTCACCAGCAGTGAAGCAGTTGCTGAGCGAGCTGTCGGCACGGGGAATCACCATCCACGACTCCCGTTTCGGCCCGCGATAACGGACGTGGGCCAACGAGCTGCTGCAAGCGGCATTCTGGAGGTGATGAGGGGCAAGTTGTCGTGTAACGCGAAAATCGTGCCTTGAAACCCTAGTCCGGGATCACTCATGAGTAAGGGCATAGTGGCGATCTGAGAAAAATCTGTCAGGACCATGGAGGATTACTCGCCACATCGCGACCACCTACGATCTATTTTGATCTGAATGCGCATAATGTGAATGCGCCATGTTTGCCTCCTTACGCAGTGAGAGGATCACAGATGCATCACCTGTTGTCGCGAGGCGCATAAGGGAAAGCCATCTCCGCTGCGCAAGCATTTCATTAATCCTCTCGTTCGCGACACTGGCCGGGGCAACAAACCGCCGAGGAGAAAGTCTCTTTCAGTTTGGTGACAGCTCTATCGCGGCCACAATTCTCGCCAGTTCGAAAAACGAACACGCGACGGAGTTGACTCTGAAGCCGGGCGCCTATCGGGTAGCCGGACGAAGCGTGTACGTCGGAATCGAGGCTGAACCGCCGGACCATCCAGAGATACAGTACTACGATCCAAAGACGCGGCGGATCGGAACGCTCGAACGCATCTCGGACCAGGAATACCGAAGCGATGGCTCCCCTAAAATGAGGTTCGTTTTAGATTCACCGGCCTCTCGGGTTACAGAGAAGCCGTTTGTCGTCGAGCAGGGCCCCAATCACCTGGGCGCCTCGCTGTGGCGCGCGGCCGGAATCGGGCGACGGTCGACAATCGTATTGATTCACGGCGCCGATGACGAGACGCGTGCCATGGGGTTTCTCATCCCGTACTTCGTTTCGCACGGACTCAATGTGGTCACCTACGATCAGCGTGGCACCGGCGAGTCTACCGGAAACTGGCAATATACCAGTCCCAACTCCAAGGCCGATGACGTACTCGCCATACTTGAAAAAATCAAGACTGATCCCGCCGTAGACCCACATCGCATCGGTGTTTGGGGATTCAGCAATGGGGGTTGGGTGGCGCCCATTGTTGCGACGCGCTTTCCGCTCGCGTTTATGATTTTGAAAAGCGCGCCAAGTGATAGCATCGCGGAAAATGTCCTCTACGAGGTTGGGCAGGCAATGCGCGAACACGGCCGGTTCACCCCGGAACAGACATCCCAGGCGCTCGCTTTTGAACGAACGATGCTCCTCGCGCTGCAGACGAACTCGAACTGGAGTGCGGCGGGCGAAGCGTTGAGCGTGGCAGAGAAGCAGCCCTGGTTCCCCTATATGCGGATTCCTCCGGGAATGACCACTCCGCCGCCGCCACCGATGCTGGCTGCTTTGCAAGCTGCTCTCATCTACGATCCGACAGCAACGTTGCAGCGAGTTCGTACACCCACGCTCGCACTGTTCGGGGCTCTAGACAGAAACCTCGATTCCGCCGACAGCGCGGCGCGTTTTCGCAACGCATTTAAGCGAGCCGGCATGAAGGACCTGACAATCGTGACCTACCCGGGAGCAGGGCACACATTGGTAAAGTCGACAACCGGTTACGAAGACGATCCTTCGTTGCCTGAGCGGACGGTCGAGGGATATCCGGAAGTCATCGTCCACTGGCTGGATGCTCGAGGATTCACGAAATAGCTGAAGTTCCTAATGAGCTTTCAGGCAAACCACTCCTTACAACAGCGAACACGCTGCGAGATCTCCGCAGAAGTGCGGCACGCAGGGTCGGCCCGCACCAGTTGCGGCGGCAGGTGTTTCAGCAGCCATCCCGGCCGCAGATGCTTAAGGAGCACAGCAACGTGCTTGAGCCGGTGTGCCGGTCGTTCACCAATTGTTTTCCGACGTCATTTAGATGTTCGGAAGCAGATCGAAATATTCGTCATCCTCGTTCTTGCCGCCCTCGCCGAGCCCGACGGTCTTCTCCGATTCGATGAATTCGATCCGCTCGATCCACTTGACCATTTTGTAGCCAAGCTGGTTTTCAACCCGCAGCCGCAGTGGGGCTCCATAGACTTCAGTCAGTGGCTTGCCATTCATCTCTGAGGCAAGCAGGCATTCTGCCTGGAGTACATTTTCGAGGCTTTGGGTGTCGTAATACATATCGCCAAAGAGCGAACCGCCAAACGAGAAGAACGCGACAACCTTGGCATTCGGCCTCGGCCGGACGAGTTCGACGAGAGACTTCATGGGAAGTCCTCCCCATTTGGCAATGCCCGTCCAGCCCTGAATGCAGTGATGCATCGTAATCTCCTCGGCCTTCCCCAGCCGCCCGATATCTTCGAGAGAAAGCTCGACCGGATTGTCAACGAGGCCGCCGACCTTCAGCTTGAATTCCTGGAATCCTCCTAATGCCAGTCGCTTCCAATCCTCGCGCACCGGCATCTTGCCGTTGGGCCAGAATCGGAACGAAATGTCCTTCTCCGTGTAATGCTGACTTGGCGTGAGGCGATTTAGCGTAGCCAGCAGCAACGGGTAGGTGATGAACTTCTGCACGTGCTGCAAGACACGAGGGAAGAACCATGAGACGTAATGCGCCGCAACCCACGAAAGAATGACCACGCCAATGGCGGCGAAGCCCAGAATCATTCCGATGTGATTCTGAACGTCGGTACCCATGACGATGTGGTTCATATTGCGAACGAAGCCCGTCATCGCGACCAGCGTCACATGCACGACGATGAACGCAAAGAAACTGAGCATCGTTAGAAAGTGAATGGAACGCCCCGATTGCCTGCCGCCGAAGAGCTTCGCATAGCGGGGGAAGCGATTCACCACAGCCGGCGACATAGCAATGCCGGACAGGATGGCGATCGGGCCGAATACAAAGACGACCGCAAAATAGGCGATCTGCTGCAGCGCGTTGTAGCCATAAAATCCGTTGGGCTCAGGCGGCAAGTGAAAAGTGGCGTAGTGGACCCAGGTATTCCATGCCTGCAGCAGCACGAGTGTGGATTGTGGAACGATTCGCCGCCACTGTTCCGT
>CAWCIF010000011.1:0-98508 GCA_963795545.1 uncultured Acidobacteriaceae bacterium
AGGAGCAAGGTCGGTTTTCCTTGTGAGGGCGAGCCTCTTCTCCATTGAAATAATGAAACGTGATGCACTTCACGAAAGAGAGGCTATCGAACGAGGACATGAACGATGCTTGAGAAAAGTCGACGGCCCTGTACTGCAGCAGAGCGCGTTTCCCGTCAGAGTGGCATTACGATGCAATTCCCGGGTTTCTAAACGCCTTCCGACTACCGCCGATTAGTCGGCAACGCGATGTTCTGATTTCGGTATTTTCTTCCGGCCAAATGCATGTTCCAGACACGCCGAGATCCATGTAGGTCTTTGTCAGTAGAAAATACATGTCTCCTAACGTGTGCTTCAGAGGAGCGCACAAAGCGGACGGACAGATTTCAACGCGTGTATTTGCCCCTCAGCTTCCTACGTTCACAGAACCCGTGCAAGCTCGTTCGCAGACCAAGCGCCATGGTAGAATTCGGACCGCAGTCAGATTTGCCTTTTGGGGGAATTGTATGAAGGCTAACTGGATCGCCGCAATAACGGCTCTGTTGATCGGCGCCGGCTGCTCGTTCGCGGCAGCGAGTCCCCATCAATGGAAATCCGGAACTCTTCTGGAGAGCGAGAAGCAGCAGGTACTTGAAGGCAGCACGGAGACTTCGAATACCGACGGAACTATCTAAGGATAGAAATAACGGTAAAAAGGCCGACTACTCGGAAAACTCGACCACGACCAGGACCGACAATTACGACAACTTTCAGGTCTATACGATTCAAGGCGAAAAAAAAACCTATATTGCTCGCGAACGGTTGCTTTTCCCGTGGTCGAAGCCGGCCAACATTACCGTAGGAGAAGCTGTTAAATATTCTGTTCATAAGAACACCTTGTATCTGCTCGATGATGATGGGAAGCAGCACAAAGCGGGCACCTCCAAAATGAGAATGAATCACACGCACCAGCCATGACGCACTCCGTTCCGTGAAACTAGCACACCGCTGCCGGTCCAGGAGTACAATTGACTCAAGGTGGCTCAAACCCCTAGCACTACTTAACCGAAATAAGCAGCAGACTCGATTTCCCGCCGCATATTCCCATCCGAATCCCGGTGCGTTTGGCAAGTTTGCCAAACGCACCTTCCTTGCACTCACTGGCTTTGAAGTCGGCGACACGTTCCTGTGAGGCGAGGTGAACGTTATGGTTCAATACCGATGGGATCGTTCACGGCTCCACGAATGCGCTGTTTACAGCCAAGGTATCGCTCGGTAGTTTGCACAGAAATATGCCCGAGCAGGAATTGAATTTGTTCCAACTCTCCTCCCGCAGAGTGGCAGAGCTTCGCGCAGGAGCGCCTCAAGTCGTGAGGTGCGAGGGCACTAAAACCGGCTTTCGTGGCATACAACTTGACCACATGCCAGACCACGCGTTCCGTGACGCCATCACCCCAGCACTTACCCGCCCTGCAAACACAACGGAATATTCTTCCCGAATGGAGCTCAGCTGCACGAAGCCACTCATCCAAGGTCGCCTTAGCCATTCCGGTACAGGCACCGTGCGAATGTGTCCACCCTTGCCAACGAGATCGACTATGGCCCAATGCTCTTCCCGCTGCTGCAAATGCGCGAACTCTAAATCGGCTAACTCCCGACTTCGGAGCCCACAACCAAGCAAGATGGCAAGAATCGTGCGATTTCGTTTGCCTTTCAATGTCTGCGGATCAGGAGTCTGCCAGAAGCGGCGCGCTTCGTCTGCGGTGAGCCAATTGCCGAGCCTGAGGCCCAACTTCTTGGGGCCTTTGACTCGCCGGATGCTGGCTGCTAGCTCTGGGCTGAGCAAGCCGGCATCTGCAGCTTCATAAGCTAACCGGCGGACGGCCGCAAGTCGGCCATTGATGGTGGCCGCCGCAAGGCCGCGGTTCTCTAGGAAAATGCGGAAGCGCGTAACCACCACTTTGTTAAATGAGAGCCGCGGCTCAGAGCAATACCATTGAATAAATTCGTCGATGGCGTGTCGATATCCTCGTTTGGACTCCGGTGAACGTAGGCTGTCCAAGACGGCCGCTTTACTGTGGTCCAGATCCGGAAGACCAAGTTTCGATTTCGGCCGCTTCGGCGTGGCGGATTTTCGCCTGGCACGTTTGCTTCATTCCAGCCGCCTCCAATTGCGGCTGGTCGAGATCCAACGCCTGCCCAACCGCAGCGTAGCCCGTTATACGGCCAACTGAAGCCGGATTAAGTGATTCACGTACAATCCGCGGTGGCACGGGTACTCGTCATTTGGTTTTTTGGAACTGAGGACGACTCAGCCAATCGCGAACAGTCTGGCTCTGGCGCAGATTTCCGAAGCCTGTAGAAGGCGGCCCCGGCGTCGCTCCCGGTGACACTGCCTTAATTTCCAAGCCTTGCAGCGCGCATGGCAGACCGGGAACTGTTCCGGGACTCGACAGGCTGGGGACACTCGCATTGGGAGACGAGAAATTGAATTTCGCGACGGGGTTACCAATCGCAGGAGACGCATCACGCAGCGTCAGTGGTGACAATCCCCAACGCCACTCAATCAGCTTCAGGATGGCAGTATGATCGTAAACCGTCGAATCGACTTGGTTGTTGCTGCGTGTGAATGGCGAGGCGATCACGGCCGGTATCCGAAAGCCGAGCAGCGCGGCCCCATTCACCAGATTTGTGTCCAGGCTATTTGGCGCGACTATGCGAGGTGGAGAAACGTGATCGAAGAAGCCGCCCCATTCGTCGAAAGTGACAATCATCACCGTGCTGGACCACTTCGGTCCACGCGTGACTGCATGGAACACTTGCGATAGAAACGCTTCGCCGTTACGAATGTCCGAATGCGGGTGGTCGTCATTTCCGAGGCCGTCATCGAACTCTGTCAAATTTCGGATCTAGGAACGAAACTGCCGGCAAATTGCCGGAAGCGACATCAGAGAGAAAGTCGTCGAAATCCGCCGAGACTGTTAGATATTTCAGACCCCACAACGAAAGAAAAGGGACGTTTCCGAAATAGTAGCGATGGGAGATTCCGGCCTTTGAGAGCGTATCGAAGATGGTCGGCAGTTCACTCATCGATAACGTGTTTGAGAGCCGATCCGTTTGTGCCGCCCACAGGAACATGCGGTTCGGGAAAGTGTCAGCCACTATAGGAGCAAACCAGTGGTCACACGTCGTGTACGCCTGGGCGAGCGCCGAGAGAAACGGAAGTTCCGCCGCGTTGTAGTAGCCGATGCCGTAGATGTCATTCCCCGGGACTCGCAAAAACCTATCCATGCGTCCGTTGTCATACGCGGTGAGGTTCGGGGTTCCATAAGAGTTGTTCGGTATATTATGACCGCATCCGGTGTAATCGCTGTCTAGCGAATACACTGCGTGGGACGCTCCTGATGTGTCCGCATAGCTGAGCCCAGCGGGTATTCCGTCAGCGCGGGGAAGCCAACCGAGAAAATGATCGAAGCTCCGGTTTTCCATCACGACGACAACCAGATGCTCGATGCCGGAGTTCAGGGAGCTCACATTTGTGGGATTTGGGAGCGGACCAGGCGGTGGCGCCGGATGTGGAGGGACACGCGAGACGCACCCAGCCGTCATGCCTACAGCTCCCAGTCCGGTCGTCAAAAGTGTTTGCGTGAAGCGACGGCGGTTCATCGGATGCTGGAGTCTCCCTTTCAGCGAACCGAGTATACACTTCCTGGCTTACAGTCACCCGCTATCCGACCTTAAAATCCAAAATCCAACGCCTCGTCCTTCTAGGGTGTCGTTTCCTCTTCGAGCAATCGAGGAAAGAGAGCACGGGCGGCGAGGCAACTGTGGCCACGACACCCAAATTGGGGATCGGATTACCACCAATATTTGTCAGCCGTCCGTAAAGTCGGCTTCTCGGATAAGTGTATCTGCGGATTCCCCGCGGGTAGTCGCGAAGTATTTACCAGCGACATCGTAGCACTCACTCCTGGCACTCCCAATGCTGAGAACTCTACGCTCCGGGAGAGGATTGCCGGCGCAAATGGTTGAACGTCGTCCGGTGCTTCAGCATCGAAACCGATATTCCGAGGAGTCTATCGGCAAGGCCATGTAAGGCGCGCGCATGATGATGTCCGGATGCTCTCAACCCGTCGTAATTGCTGACGGCTTCTGGTATCACAGTTGATGCTGGTGGATGCCCAGTGATAAACGGCTTTACGCAGTCGGACACTACAGGCATTCCGCATGAGTATGGTCTTCCTTTTTCCACTTTGCTTAGTTATCGGGGCGGTCCCGGCATAGCAACGTAAAGCTTGATATTCACGCTCTCGGATCGGCCGAGAGGCTTCAGTCAGAAGGATCGATGCGACTGCAGGCCCAATTCGGGGAATGGAAGGATTAAGCTCGCATCTGAGAGCGATGCACCATTTTCGAGGTTGGAGTTCGCCAACATCGCGAGGATCTGGCGAATGCGGCGACTCACATCCCGAAGCTGTTGATCGAGCAGCTTGGTCTGCGGGAGCAAGAGCACGACGTGTTCAGCCGCCGTCTCGCCTGCTCCGGGGGCCAGCACAAGCGGAGTGGCTTTCAAGGTTGAAAGCACTTCGTCTGCCGTGAGCTTCCTGATTCGATGAGTGGCGAGAATACGTTTTATATGGATACGGCTCATGTCCGCGCCTTCGCCGGGGTTGGCGCCTCCTTAGAGAGGTGGCCAATACGAAGGCGTCTCGGGAGTCATCCTTCGCTCCTGCTACCGTGAACCGGTCTCGGAATCGATCCACTTGTTTCGGGTTGATCGAGAACAAGCTGAAGCCATTCTCAACGAGGGTTTCAACGAGAGCACCCCAAGCGACTTCAACGGCGGCAGCCACCTCAACTGGCTTGCAGTCCGTTCGCTGCTTGAGTCTTTCCACAGGCGCAGGTCCCCCTAATGGTGATCGGTTCACTGCGTTGCGGAGGCGTTATTGACGACCAGCTACGTGACGACCGAGCTTTTGGACGGCGCGGCCTCATTCAAAAGCGTACAGGGCGTTGGTGCTGCACGGGATCAGGAGTCAGTGTTCGGCCCTTTGCGCAGGATTCGCGTTCACTTCGGCCAGGAAATATTCCTTGGAAACTTTTAACAACTTTATCTCTGCCCCATACCGCAGGAAGCTGGAGAGTTTTGTAAGGCCGCCGATTCCACCGTAGACCAGGAACTCATGACCGCTCCCCAGAGCTTCGCTCGCAATAAGCGGGTCGTTGTATTTATCGAAGCACCATTGGCGGAAATTCCTGTAACCTTCATAAAAGAAGTCATCCTTTCCACCAGCAAGATAATAGAGCCGAGGCGCCAGGGCGGGCCGGTAGTGAACCAGGGTAAGAAAATCCAAGGGGCCGACGACAAGAACCGGTAGGTTGGGGTCCTTGCTGGAGGGTAGCAGCGAGTATGATTCCAGGGGCTTGCCGGGAGTTGTGCTGATTGGAAGCCCGCTGCTCGGCTCTATCACTGGGTCGTACCATCCTTCATTTCTATGCCGCAGTAGTAGCGCAAACTGCAAACCCACCGTGCACGATATAGTGATGGCCAGTGTGATCGCCACCCAATTCGTGCGGTGACGAGCCCCGGCTGCTAATCCCGCGAGAAGGCAAACACCAACGGTCGCCGATAAGAAATACCTGGCAAAAAAAGGCCCATGGACTAACTCTGCTAAAACCACACCAAATATCGGCAGAGCAATAAAACATATGGCTAAAACGATCTCCGGCGCGCTGGCGTTGACCTTTCGCCTGGGCGGCTCATTTCCGGCCCACTCTCTCATCCTGGCGAGCGCGAGCAGAATACCGGCCAGAAGCAAAATCAAGACACACGGCGCGAGGAGAAAAAGATAGAAGTTGCCGATCTGCGCGCGGTCCGGTGCGAACAGGCGAGCGAAGTTGGTGTTCTTGCTCAGCCTGCCGTACGCATGCAGTAAAGCAATGTAGGTCAGCACAGCGGGAACGACCGGAGCAATTTGAGCTATCCACATGGGCCAGTCAATATGTTTAGACCGGATCGTACGGAAGACTTCGGATAGGGCGAAAGGAACCACGATTAACAGCGCGTAACAGTGCAGCATGAATGCGGCAAGCAGCGCGAAGCTGAACCCGGTTAGCCAGCGACCGCGGCGGGGCGCATCGAGAGCCCTCTGCCAGCAAACAAGCGCCAACCCGCAGCATCCCAGGATGATGGCGAAGGGACGAGCCTCATAAGCATAATAAAAAGCGCCCGTGAGCATTGGGAGCAGCATGGCGACCGCCCCCGCAACCGGGCCGGTGCGCCGGTTGACGAACTGAAACAGGCATAAGCACATGACCCAAAAGCCGATGATCTCGGGCATTCGCGTTCCAAGGAGACCCGGACCGAAGATTGACTGGCTGGCTTTAGTCAGCAGATAAAGCAGCGGCGGGTTGAAATCGGCGCCATGCTTCAGTGCGTCCCAAAGAGATACGGTGGGGAGGCGGCTGAGATAGAGAGTAAAAAACTCGTCGTACCAGAAATATTTCTCTGATGCCCTTATGCAGACATCCGCGAAGTAAAAGAATGAAAATCCTAAGAGCAACCAGAAATTACCGGAATTGCGTAATGATGAGCGCATTCGGCTCATAATTGGGATCTCAGTTATTGCCGGGACCACTGCGTGGCCGCTCTCATTCGGCATTTCATCAGTGTCGCATTTGGTCATGAATACCGGAAGACATGTGGTTCCGGTACTTCCAGGGGCTCCAAAGCGCAGGGTAAGATTTAGAATCTTGGTAGCGATGCCGGTGGATCTTTCCGAAATTGCGCATAATATCGAACGCGCAGAAGACGGGCTGTGGTCCGCCCGGACCTATTCGAAAGTTTCTTATCCGGAAGAAGGGAATGACGCCTGTTTTGCTGTTGAAGATAACTCGTTCTGGTTCCGGCACCGAAACGACTGTATTTTGCAGGTGATGAAAACGTACCCACCGCCGGGTACCCTGTTCGATATCGGCGGAGGAAATGGGTACGTTGCGCGCGCCGTTCAAGATAGCGGCCGGGAAGTGGTGGTGGTTGAGCCCGGACTGTCCGGCGCTCGTAACGCCATAAAGCGCGGCCTGGGGCAAGTCATTCACTCCACGCTCGAAAACGCCGGTTTTCTGCCCCAGACGCTGCCGGCAATCGGATTATTCGATGTTCTGGAGCACGTCGAGAACGATCGGGCATTCCTGGAACAGCTCAACCGGCTTCTGCTCCCAGATGGCCGACTTTATATCACGGTGCCGGCTGTACAGCTCCTCTGGTCCAAGGAGGATAAAGATGCGGGGCATTGGCGGCGGTACACGCTGGCGAGCCTTTCGGACGTCCTCAATCGAGCTGGTTTCGCGATGGAATTTGGAACGTATTTTTTCGGCTTCCTGCCGCTTCCGATTCTTTTCATGCGCGCTTTGCCGTACCGGCTTGGTTTGACCTCCCCAAAAGCCGACACTGGCCGGATGCGGGCAGATCACCAACCGGGCAATCTGGTCGCCGGCGCGCTCAAGATGCTCACCCGCCGCGAACTGTCCCGCATGGCCGCGGGCCGCCGGTCCGCATTCGGCGGAAGCTGCCTTGCGGTGGCCCGGAAAATATAGCGTGGTCGTCCGAAGCGGATACGAACTGCTGTTTGAAGCGATCTCGCCGGAGAATCCCGCCATGGGTTCGGCTGCGCTGGTTCCCTGGGACAGCGATATTTTCGGATTTCGAGTGGCCGCGTATAAGGCTGGATCGGTTCGCAGTCAGCAAGAAATTGCGGCTTTCAAAGTGCATTTCCGCTCGTGGATGAGGGCGAATGATATTTTGCTTTGCTCGTGCGCTGTGCCCGCTACGGACTCGTTCTGGCGTCGATGGCTTCCCGAAGCCGGCTTTCGGTTCGTCGACTGCGCGCTGCAGGTTAGCCTGGGGCCGTTGTCCCGAGCGCATCTGCCCAAGGTGCGCCTCGGATTACGCCCTGCCGAACCGCCAGACCACTCTGCTATTGAAGCCATCGCGGCGCAGTCGTTCGCGCACGGCCGCTACCATGCGGACCCTTTTTTCCCGGACGAACTTGCGCACCGGCGTTATCTGCGATGGATCCAGAATGCGCTACTCGGAGGCAAACCGGAAGATCGCGTTTTCGTTCTGGGTAAACCCGGCCAGGTGATGGGCTTTTATCACGCAACTATTGAAGGAGACCAGTCCGATTTGCGGCTGGCAGCGGTGAAACCGGATCTGAAAAAGACAGGAGCAGGAGTTGATCTGTATGCCGGAGTCCTCCATGAATTACGGAGGCTAGGCATCAGGCGAGTGGTCTCCACTATTTCGCCCGCCAACACCGGTGTTATGAATCTGTACTCAATGCTCGGTTTCCGCTTCAGCGCACCCGAAGTGATCTATCACTGGCATGCTCAAGATCTGGGAATTTAGCTGTCGCTTATCGAATCCGCAAAATAGGCTGCCTGCCTCGCTGAATCTGACCCGCTACCGTCGGTCGCGTCGCGTCGCACGGCATAGGAGGGCCGGTTCATGGTGCGCATGTGCATGCGGGCGATATATTCACCAATAATTCCGAGTGCGAACAACTGTGCGCCGGAAAAGATGGCAATGACAGAGGCCAGAAAAGCGAAGCCGGGTACGCTTCCTCCCTGAATCAAATAGCGCGTTAAAACATATGCCAGCACTCCGAAGCCGAACAGCGTGAAGGCAAAGCCTAGCAAGCTCGCAATCTGCAACGGAACCACGCTGAAGCCGGTTGCCATATTCAGCGCGTGGACCAGCAGTTTTCGAATCGTATAATTCGAAACGCCAATTGTCCTTGGCCGGTTCTGCACGCGAACGGAAGCGAATCGCTGCGTAGCCCAGGTAAGCAGGACATCGATCGACACATAGGGGCTGCTGTAATTCTCGAAGGCGTCCCGCAGATTCGTACGAAAGACACGAAACGCGCTGATGTTCCGTGCCGTTTCGGCGCCCATCGCGCCCTGTAGCGTGATCTTCGTTACCCGCGAAGCGAGGTCGCGCAGAAACCCGTGAGTCTCCCTCCGAGGACTGCCGTACACTACATCGAAACCCTCTTCCAGTTTGGAGAGCAAACTGAAAATCTCGCCCGGCGGATTTTGCAGATCGTCATCAATGGTAGCGATCAGCTCATGCCGGGCCGCCCGAATGCCGCACAAAACGGCATTGTGCTGCCCGTAATTGCGCATTAGATCGATGCCGCGAATCCAGGCGTGTTCTGATGTTAACTGCTCTATTACATTCCAGCTTTCGTCGCGACTTCCGTCGTTTACCAATATCAGCTCGAAAATTCTGCCCTGCAACGCTGACCTTACTTCCGCAACCAAAGGCGCGAGGGTTCCCGCCGCGTTGAAAACCGGAACAACAACTGAAATGGAATTCAAATCACTCCTGCGAACCGAAATCGAAAGACAATATATACCGCCAACTCCGCGCCGAATCCATAGCCCGTGGGTTTACTAGTACTTGTAGAGCCCCCTCGGATATGTCTTTCCCGGTATATTCGGGAGAGTGTTAGGTAATAGTCGAGAGTAGACTAAGGCTTTTGCTGGGCGTGTTTACGCCCTGGCTTTCCCAAATTGGATTGTCTCTTCAGCGATCCCGAGGAGAGGCGTAATGTCGAAGATACCGTTCAACCGCGTCAGCAGAGTCGGCACTGAACTGGGTTATGTCCAGGAAGCGTTCGAGCGCATGCACATATGCGGCGATGGCGAATTTACCAAGCGATGCCAGGCCATATTGCAAGACCTGCTTTGCGTGCCCAAAGCCTTCTTGACCACCTCCTGCACCCACGCTCTCGAAATGGCGGCATTGCTTCTAAATATCAAACCGGGAGACGAAGTGATTGTTCCTTCGTTTACCTTCGTTACCACCGTGAACGCTTTCGTGCTGCGCGGCGCTACACCCGTATTCGTCGATATTCGGCCGGACACCCTGAACCTGAACGAAGAGCTGCTGGAACCGCTGATCTCGCCCGCAACCAAGGCGATCGTGTGTGTTCATTACGCGGGCATCGGATGCGAAATGAGCAAAATTCTTGCGGTAGCAAACCGGCATGGCATTCCGGTTGTGGAAGACAACGCGCATGGATTGTTTGCCCGATATCGGGGGCGCTTCCTCGGCACGTTCGGATGCCTGGCAACCCAAAGCTTTCATGAAACCAAGAACTTCAGTTGCGGTGAGGGCGGCGCGCTGCTGATTAACGACCCGCAATTGATCGAGCGCGCGGAGATACTGCGTGAAAAAGGAACAGACCGTGGCCGCTTTTTCCGCGGACAGGTGGATAAATATAGCTGGGTGGATGTCGGGTCCAGCTATCTGCCTTCCGACATTCTCGCAGCCATTCTGTACGCTCAATTCGAAGTTCGAGAGGCGATTCAGGAGCAGCGGCGCATCATCTGGGAGCGCTACCTGGAAGGTCTGACTGAATGGGCGGCAGAGCGCGGCATTGGTCTGCCGCATGTGCCCGGGCATTGCGATCAGTCCTATCACATGTTCTATCTGCTGCTGCCTAACCTCGAAGCTCGGCAGGCGTTAATCGATCATCTTAGACGGCACGACATTCTGAGCGTGTTCCACTATGTTCCTCTGCATGTCTCTACGATGGGGCGCCACTTTGGAGGATATGAGGGCCAGTGCCCGGTCACTGAGCGCGTGAGCGAACAACTTTTGAGGCTGCCCATGTTTAGCGGACTCAGTGAAGCAGATCAGCGCAAAATAATCGAAGCACTCTACGAATTCGAGATGCCCGAAGTCCCTGAGTTGGCAAGCGCAGTTGCCGCTTCCCGCTGACGAGTCTCGCGGCCCCTCCGGGTGATGAATGCGCGCAAAGCCCAGAAACCGGCCACGTAGATGAGGAGTTCGGCAAAGCGGAACAACGATCGCCTCGTCACCAGCATGTGATATCCGCCATAGAAATTCAGGTACGGACCGAGGCCCTCCTGTGGCAGCGGGATATGCATCCAGATCCGATTGAACCCAATTACAACGGCCACCATCAGGACTCTCTCCCAAAGCTGCACGGCGCCTTGATCGAGTAGGACCGCGAGCACCATAATTAGAACCGGAAGCGAATAGGTCGCGAAGATGTCCAGGTTTGTCCCGCCGTACATGACGAGCAGAAAATGGAAGCCCAGATACAAGCCGCACAAAAGCCGGTAAGGGCGCAGCCTATTCCAAATCAACTGCAGCCGCTTCGCATCCACTAGCAGCAAGGCCGGCAGCCACCACGACAGATAAGCGAAAACGATATTGAAATCGCGCCGCAGGCTTTCCGGGTACCAATAAAGGCGGCGCAGTGATGAGGGCTGGTTTATGGGATCGATGTCCTGAAAAGTCTGTACGACGTGAATGAATAAGCGCGGCAGCAGAAAACAGGCACAAAGGACAAGAAGAGTTATCGCCAAACGTTTAACCGGATGGCTGAGCCGCTGTTTCGGTGAAAATTTCTGCTCCGCTCGCTGCAGCAACCCGTTTCTCCAGCGCTTGACTGCCACGGCAGCCGCCTGTGTCAGCAGCGGCAAAATCATGAATTCCTTAAAAAACAAGCCAATTGCAGACACAAACAGACAGGGATAAAACCGTTTTCTGATCATCAGCCAAAATGCCAGCAGGATCAGCGGGTAGGCATAGATATCTACCATAGCGCCGGCGAAGAGGTTCCACTTGACAATTTGGAAATTAAGCGCGAGCGTAACCGCTAGCAGGGCAGCGCTTATTTCATGAGCGCCTATCGCTTTGGCGAAATAGAAGCAGCAGACTATGAACACCACGCACATGAGGTGCGCACAAATGCGAAAGGCTACTTCCGGCCCCAGGTTCAGCGCCCGCGCGATTGCTCCTACTAGGAGCGGAGCGGCGGGACGATACGCAAACGGCGCAACCAGGTGCTTATTTCCGATCACCCCGTCGGCCGCCATATCGAGGTAATATTTCATATCCCACTCGGGCGTCATCCGGTTCGTCAGTAGAGCTACAGCAGTTACAACCAGCGTGGCGATTGCGACAATTCCCAGGAAAACAAGGGCGGATGAACGCCGGGGCATCCCCCGATGTTACTGGCTTCGCGATCCCCCGGAAAGAGATATGAGTACTACCAAAAGGGCTAAACCTGTATAGCTTGACACTGTGCGCTGGCATACCCCACACTCGGATAGTTCGGGAGGCCTAGGAGGGTTATGTCTGCAAGATTCCTGTCGCTGGTTCTGATCGGGTCGGCCGCATTCGGGCAGGTAAGTCCGAAGGCGCGCACGATGCTGACACAGAGCATTAGCGAAACCAGGCTTGTTACCCTTCGCGGAAACACTCGGCCGGAGGCTAACTCGGCGAATGACCGCGGGCCGGTAGGCGACGGCTTTCAGATGGATCACATGTACTTGCAGTTGAGCCGGCCGCCCGAACAGCAGCAGCAGCTCGAGCGTTTTATCGATGAAGTGCAAGACCCGGAGTCACCGAATTTCCATAAATGGCTGAGTGCCAAGCAAGTCGGCCAGCAGTTCGGACTTGCCCAAGAAGACCTCGAAATGGTCATAAATTGGCTGCAATCGTACGGCCTCACAGTGAACTCAATTTATCCAAACCTGGCGATTGATTTCTCCGGTACCTCCGCGCAGGTAAACCAAGCTTTCCACACCCGTCTTCATCACTTGGCCGTGAACGGAAGCCGGCATTACGGAAACATGAGCGATCCAAAGATCCCCGCCGCTTTACAGCCGCTAGTGGCCGGAGTTGTATCGCTGCACGACTTCATGCCGCACCCGTTGAGCCATCCTACGCCGGCCTACGCCATTGGCCCCGCTTCCCAGATATTGGTTCCGGCCGACATAGGCACAATTTACAATCTGAATCCGGCTTTTGCCGCCGGTTTGTCAGGACAGGGGCAGACCATTGTGCTTTTGGAAAATAGCAATTTATACAGCGACGGCGACTGGCTTGTTTTTAGAAAAGTGTTCGGAATGGCGAGGAAGTACGCACAAGGCAGGCTGGTCACTATACATCCTGGGGCCAATTGCGCAGATCCCGGTCTGAGCGGAGATGATGCCGAAGCCACGCTTGATTCTGAATGGGCCACGGCCGCCGCTCCCAACGCGACCATCACGATAGCCTCATGCCACGATACATCGGTCTTCGGTGGCTTTATCGCGCTGCAGAACCTGCTCACAAACGGGAGCGCGCCGCCGGCGATTGTCAGTATCGGCTTTGGCGAGGCGGAAACGCTGCTGGGCGCGGCCAAGAACGCCTACATCAGCGGGCTTTACCAAATGGCCGCCGCGGAAGGCGTATCTATTTTCGTATCGTCCGGCGATTCGGGCGCGGCCTTTGTTGACCGCGATGCCGTCAATGCCACCCACGGTATTTCCGTCAACGGGTACGCTTCCACGCCCTACAATGTCTCAGTCGGCGGCACGGATTTCGCCGATACGTATTTCGGAACAACAACGAAGTATTGGAGTTCAACCAACTCCCCTAACTTCGGCTCGGCGCTTTCCTACATCCCCGAGATTCCCTGGAACGATTCCTGCGCAAGTGAACTGCTGGCTACCAGCAATGGATTCAGCACCACATACGGCGCAAACGGATACTGTAATAAGGGAGGCCCCCAATCTACCACCGCGAGCGGTGGAGGCCCTAGCGGCTGCGCCACGGGGTCGCCGACCTCATCCGGCACGGTCGGCAACACCTGCCGAGGATACGGAAAGCCCGCTTGGCAAAGCATTCTTGGAAACCCAAATGACGGCGTTCGAGATATCCCTGACGTGTCACTCTTCGCCTCAAATGGCATTTGGGGGCACTACTACGTCGTCTGCTTCTCCGACCCGGTTCAGGGTGAATCTCCCTGTTTAGGGCCGCCCAGCACATGGGCCGGCTTCGGCGGTACCTCGTTTTCAGCGCCGATTATGGCTGGCATGCAGGCGCTCGTCAACCAGCAAACCCGCAGCCGCTGGGGCAACCCGAATCCGGTTTATTACAAGCTTGCTTCCGCCGAATATGCGAACGGCGGGACCAGCTCGTGTAACTCCACCGGCCCGGCCAACAGCGCCTGTACGTTCCATGATGTGACGCTGGGCGATATGGACGTAAACTGCGGAGGAACGAATAACTGTTTCTTCGGCTCGCCGCCTGGGACCTATGGTGTGCTTTCTACTTCCAATACGGCTTACCAACCCGCTTACCGGGCAGCTCCGGGCTGGGACTTCGCGACTGGAATCGGAAGCGTGAACGCCTGGAATCTAATCAGGAATTGGCCGGCTGCTACCAGCGCCAGCGCTGGATTGCGGATGGGCTTTGGAATTACAAAATAGACGATCTGGAGGCCTTATGAGCAAGCATCTGACGCTTTTTGCGGTGGTTCTGTGCGGCGTTCTGGCAGCGGTTGAAGCCAAGCCTGACAATCTGGTCGTCAATCCCGGTTTCGAAACCGGCGACTTCACTGGCTGGACTCTTTCCGGTACGGACGTTCCGGACAATAGCGGCAGTTTTTATGGCGTTGATACCCTCGACCCTAATTCGGGCGCCTATGCCGCATATTTTGGACCGGTCGGAGGCATTCTGAATCTCGCTCAGACGTTCCCTACGACCCCAGGAACCAGCTACAACGTGAGTTTCTGGCTCGATCAGTCTCCCGACACGCCAGCGCCTTACCTGAACTCATTTGCTATCTCCTTTGCCGGCGCGACGCTATTTTCCGCAGCGGATGCTTCCGCCAGCAGTTATGCGCAGTACTCGTTTAGCGGCATCGCGGCCTCTAATTCAGCCGATCTTGTCTTTGCTTTCCGCAACGATACCGGCTTCTTCTCTTTGGATGACGTCTCAGTGGCGACCACCCCGGTTCCCGAACCTGCCTGCTTCTGGGTGGCGCTTCTAGCGCTCTCGGGACCGTTCCTGCTTCGTAAACACATCCCTTAAAAAGACCGACCCTGTCAGTCGCAAGTTCGTCACCGGAGCCGTTCAAGACGGCTCCCGCAGGGTCACGGCTGTGCGAAACCTTTAAAGATCAGAGCGCCCTGCGAGCTACACTAACGGAAGTGGCTAAGACTAACCTGGAAGACTGCTTCCCTGCCTTATTTCTAGTTCAAGTACTCTCATCCACCCTGCTAGCAGGTAGGAATACATCGACAGCCTAATTAGCCGAGTTAGCCTACACTACTCCGTACCATTCAAGCAGTATCTCATAGAAGGCTAAGGAATATCCCGTCGAGTGATATTTCCATTCGAAGAGCTTGGTGCTAGTCCTCAGGTCAGTCCGGTAGTACTAATCCTTTGGACTAGGCCATTTAACAGGGTTGTATAGCGATTGTTGTGCGTGATACCTTCCTTGTCGGAGGTCCTTCCCTAAACCATTTTATGTATCTAAAGCTATTTGCGACTCTCGCGACTCTTGCCATCCCGGCGGCTATGTTCGGACAGGCAGCCCCTTCCGTTATCAACCCCGTCGGTTCCAACCTGGAAGATGTTTTTCAGGTGAACTACGCTTCGAACCTGAACCTGGGTGATGGTGTAGTCAACATCACCAACGCCGGCACGTCCGGGGGGAATATTTGTGCAAACATCTATGTGTACTCTCCTGACGAACAGCTACAAGCCTGCTGCTCTTGTCCCATCACGCCAAACGAGTTAGATGGTATTCCGGTGTCCTACGGCCCCGGCAATTTACTTGCTGACTTGAATGGCACCCGCACCAATTCAGTAGTGATTAAGCTTCTCGCTACGAATCCGAGCGGTCCTGCGGGCTGCTACAACAGCGTCTCGACAGTTCGTGGCATCACAACTGCCAGCTCCAGCGCGGGCAATATCAGCGCGTCCGACCTGGTTCCCGGTCTGGTAGCTTGGGGAACCCACACCCATCCGACCAATACTGCCACCGTCGCAATCACGGAAACCCAGTTCGTTCCCAAGGGACTGAGTGCCTATGAATTCGGGACCCAGTTGGTCGGCCTGTGCCATTCGACGCTTAGCAACAACAGCGGTCGCGGGCTCTGCTCCTGCCCATCCACCGTCAACGGCTTAGCCAAACCCAAGCTGTAATCAACAACGCCAGTTTTACCTAACCATGCGCCGGGCGCCGAAAGTTTTATGTCGGTACCCGGCGTACTTGTGTAGTCCGTCCGATTTAGCTATACCAGAGTTCGAAAGGAAACAGTTTTTTATGATTCGGTCATTTTTGACCCTAGGCTTGTGTGCGCTTACGTCCAGTCTTCTGGCCTATTCGGCTACGAACGGCGGTGACACGGACCCGAATAGCAATACCGTCGCTGCCGAGATCAACGGCACGAAAGTGACCCTGGGCGAACTGGAGCAGAAGCGCGCCGACAGTCTTTTCCAGGCTCGAAACGGCTATTATCAGGCCGAGCGCAAAGTTCTGGAGGATTACATCAGCGATTATCTCCTGGCCAAGCAAGCCCAGAAAGAGGGGATCACGGTTGATCAACTTTGGATCGCCACGTCAAAAGCACCCTTCCTAAAGATCCCAGCGATGAAGCGCTGCGCGTTTATTACGAAGGCCTGGATTCGCCCCAACCCTTCGAGGCTATGCGCGGAAAGATTCTGGATCACATCCGGCAGACCCGCTTTGAGAAAGCAAAAGCTGCGTACATGCAGAGTCTTCTTAGCCAGGCGAACGTGCTGATTACGCTGCCCGCACCCAGAGCCGAGGTCGCACTGGACAATACACCCATTCTCGGTCCGCACAATGCTCCGGTCGAGCTTGTGGAGTTTGCGGATTACGAATGCCCTTACTGCCAGCAAGTGGCGCCCGCCCTGGAGAAACTGGAGACGGAATACAAGGGCAAGGTGGCATTCGCTTACAAGGACATGCCTCTGCCAATGCACGGGCATGCTCAGAAAGCGGCCGAAGCCGCGCACTGCGCCGGCGCACAAGGAAAGTATTGGGAGTATCACAACGAACTATTGCCAGCAAGCAGCTCGAGATTCCTGAGCTCAAGCAGGATGCTCGCAAATTGAACCTTAATGCCACGGAGTTCGACAAGTGCCTTGACTCTGGCGCGCAGGCAGGTGCGGTGAAGGCACAAGCCGATGAGGCGCAGAAACTCGGTTTACAAGGTACGCCGGTATTCTTTATCAACGGCAGGATGATGAGCGGCGCAGTCAGTTACGACGAGTTGCGCAAAGCGGTGGATCAGGAATTGGCGACCGCTAATACTCAGCCGAAAGAAACCGCAAGCCGCTAAAGGGATTGCGGCACAGGAGGACGGCGCCTTGACGCGGACCGGCGAAAAGGCGCCGTTTCTGTTTATTGCGGTATTCTGGCATGCTAGCGATCGTCACGGGTCGCGGAGATAACCAATAGCTGTTCAACCTTCCGCAAGCTTCGAGGTGCTCTATGGAAAGTTCGAGAAACGGACGCCAGCAGCCGGATTCGGGTGATCGAGTCCATCGCCGCTGGGTGCAAGCGGAAGTGGGTCTCGTTGTGGTGGACTCGTCGTTCCGGCCAATCGCCTTCAATTTCGAAGCCGCTGCGATCTGAATTACCCGGAGCGGCCGAACCTCGAACAGGAACTAGCGCTTCGGATTCCTGAAGAAGTTATTGAAAGCATTCGCGGCCGGACGCCCGCGGATCCATCCTCGGCTGTAAGTCATTTCCGGGCGGGAAAAAGAAAGTACATCTGCCAAGCCTACCTGATGATATGCCGGAACGATTACGGTCCTGGTCCCGTAATCACGCTGCTGCTTCAGAGAAATTCGTCCACGATCGAAGCGGTTTACGAAGTAGCCGCGCAATATAACCTGACCGGTCGCGAGCGGGAAGCGCTGGAAGGAATACTGCCGGCCTCACAAGCAAAGAACTGGCCAAACACATGAACATCAGTCCGAATACGGTGAAGGCTTATCTGCGCATCATTATGGTCAAAATGGGCGTCAACAGCCGGGCCGCTATGGTCGCCAAATTCTCGAACAGAATGCGTCTGCTCAAGGCAGGCTGGTCTCGGCGGATGCGCTCCGCAGGGCCATGCGAACAGGCGCATAAGTAGCTTCCTGTTCACACCTTCACGTTCATCTTCTTCACCTGATCGACGATGTAGTCCGACGTTCGCCAGCCCAGCGCTGAAATGGTCAAGGTTGGGTTCTTGTCCGCATTACTGACAAACGGGGCAGCTGGGTGATGAACAGATTCTTGCAATCCCACGCCTGGCAGTGCTGATTTTAAACTGAACTGGATCGGCTCCCGTTCTTGCGGCTCCGACCTCATGGATGATCATGCCACCCGGCGCAATGCCCCAGTTATCGCTCGCGTCAGATTTCCGACACCACTTCGCCGCCGCACGCCTTGATGATGGCCTGAAAAGTTTCTTGCATGTGCCGGGCCTGCAGGATCTCATCGTCGCTCCATTTGAAATGGAACCGGAGCACCGGGATACCCCACTGATCGATGGTATTGGGGTCGATTTCGCAGTAGCTATTGTTGTTCGGAATCATTTCGCCACGCCCAGAGAAGTAGATTTCGCAGCCGTAGATTCTTCTGAGATTGCGCTTCAGCTCAACACCGTAACCACCGCCTAAGTAGCGCTCGGAACTTTCTAAAGTACCCGCGTCCGGCAGGCTGCGCCCACCCCCGATTTCGATGTGATAGCCGCGCGCGAACGGCAATTTGCCGGCCTTCTGCTGTTTGTACAGCCACCACGGCATGTAGAGATGCATGCCGCCGATGCCGTCTTCATTTTCAGGAGGTAGATCCTGCAGGATGGGCAGGCAGACCCCGACATCGGAACCGACGGTGTCCATCAGATACCGGCCAACCAGCCCCGATGAGTTAGCAAGGCCATTCGGAAACTGAGTGCTCTTGGAATTTAACAGTATCCGTGCGGTCTCACAGCAGCTGGCCGCCAGCACTACTACTTTGGACCGGACCGTTACTTCCCGGCGCGTCTTTGTGTCGACATAGGAGACGCCGATTGCCAGCCCATCGCTCCCCACCAGAACCTCACGCGCCATAGCGCCGGCGCGAACTTCCAGATTGCCGGTTTTCATAGCGGGGAAAATGTGTACACCGGGCGAATTAAAGTTCGCGTTGATTCCGCAAGATCGCCCGCACTGCCCGCAATAATGGCATGCCGGACGCCCATTCAGAGGACGGGTCAGCATGGCCATGCGCGATGGGACGCACGGAATCTTCAGCTTCTCGCTACCCATCCTGATGATCCGCTCATAAGCGCGCGGCGCCGGGGGCGGCAGAAACTTTCCGTCCGAGTATCTCGAGTCCTTCCGGCGACCCAAATACGCCAATCAGCTCTTCGGCTTATCGTATAGGCGCCAGATCGTCGTAGGTAATCGGCCAATCGAAGCCTTTCCCATCGCGGCTGTACGGCTTGAAATCGTACGGACCATGCGCAGCGAGATGCGCCCATAGTGGTTCGTGCGGCCGCCCAGCATTCGCGCGAGCCACAGCGCCAGTCAGACCCGGGCGCGTTTGTGTAAGGCTCGCCCTCCACCTGCCACCCGCCCTTTAGCGTGGCATCGAAATACCCGAACGGTTTCTCTTTGGACGACGCGCCGCGGTGCGGCGCATTGTAAGGCCACTCGAACATCGTCGATTGCTTACGATAATCGAACCAGTCACCCGCCTCGAGCATGCAGATCTTGGCTCCCGCGTTGGCGAGCACTTGAGCCGCTACCCCGCCGCCTGCTCCCGAACCGACGATCACGACGTCGTAGGTTTTTGACGCTTTTTGTACCTGGGCCATGTTGGTAACTCCTATTCCTATCACTACGCCGACGGAACATATTGGGCGAGGTAACGCTTGGCCATAATGAACCCCATTTTGAAATCACTGCTGAAATCGGGCCCTGGATTGTCGTCGGCCCCGCTATAGCGGACCCTCCTGCTCCACGCTCATTGCCCCCGCGTAGCCCACGCCCTGCAGCACGCTGAAGAACTCCCGCCAACTGATGGAACCCATGCCGGGAATTCGATAGCGCCACCAGGAAGCGTCGTTGACCGGATTGATGCCGCCCGCCCGCAATACGGGCCAAAGGACTCCGTGTCCTTCAGATGCACGTCGTAAATCTTGTCAGCGAAGTCGCGTGCTGTTTGTATGGGGTCCATAAACTGCCGGACCAGGTGAGAGGGATCGTACTGCAACCCGACATACGGCGAATCGCCGAAGCCTTTGAAGAGTGCTGCAAACCCCACCGGGCTGGTCGCCAGATTCGGTCCCTCCGGCCACGGCTCCCATAGGATGCGGACATGATTGCGCTCGCACGCCGGAAAATACTTTTCGCTATAGACACGCACAATCTCGTCGATCTGCTGCTGAAAGGGCTTGGATGGATCTTTGCCGGAAGCCGTTCCAATGTACCGGACACCGAGTTTGCCGGCAAGCTCGATCGCTTTGACGAAGTACGCGTTTTCGTGTTCCCGCTTTTGCGGATCGGGCTCGATATGGTTTTGCGTCACCTGGAGCGCCGATACGTGCATGGGGGCTTTCTCCAGCGTTGCCCTTACCTGCTCCACTTGAGCCTCACTGATAGACGCGGCGTCCAGCGTAGATCCGGAGCCGCCGTCGAGGATCATGTTCGTAAACCCCTGTGCTTTGGCAAACTCGACGTTGGCCGGCGTGTAGCGGCCCAAAACCCCGAGCAGAGGCTTCCATTCCTTAGACCGATTCGCGTGCTGGGCTTTAGACAGGGATGATGCCGCTGCCACACTCAGGCAGCCGATGAGCGTTCGTCTGGTCATATAGGAAAGGTATATCGCAACCTCAGGCGATCATGACCGCGAAACGGCTGACCCGCGGTCCTGGCAAAATAATTCCGCTGAGGTTAAGGGGATCGGCATTCGATACAGCGATGGCCGCAACTCTATCCGGCTGACGTCGCATCATGCGCAGCAGGTCGAGAGCTTCGGGACGGGCGAACTGTTCGCCTCCCGGTCCTGACACGAACCTTCCTCCCCGAATCTCGCCGCGCGCTTCCATTCTGCGAAGTACCGGCAGCAGATCCCGCCACGGCGGAGAAAGTGTTTCACGAACGAGCAGGTCGCGCACCAGTACACCCCATCTCAGAAGAAGTTGGGAAGCAAAACGCTCGGCGCGTTCCTGGGAACTGGTACCAGGCAAGGCAGAAGGCAGCAACGCCCATCTCCCGGCTGAGTGCCGCGGCCGCTTCTGGCTGCCTCGACCTTCACCCCGGCGGCGTTTCGGATCGATCAGGGCGCGCAAATTATCGAATCCATCCGCTGTAACGAAGCCTCCGGCGAGCAGTTCCCAGAGGCCGTCTTCCACTTCGCTCGCCAGGTGACGAGTCTGGCGCGCGAGATCAATGAAAAAGCTGGCGCCGTTTCGCTCCAGCGCAAGGAGCACATCACGAGCCACATCGGATAGCGAGGACGAATCCCGTTCTTTGTGCGTGGTCATCAACCAGTCGGCATCCTCGCGCAGAAATAAAGTGACGGGGGCGATACGAGTGGGCCGCACGCGGCGGTTCTCGGCGATAGCCGGATGGGGGGAGACCCTTGCCCACATCACGTCCCCTGAAAAACAGAGCTCATCGAGAAACGCGGGATCGTATTTTGCAATTCTGCGCGCGAGAATCTCCGATTCCCACGCAGAGGCCGGGATTTCATAGCCCTGCAACTGGCGAATAATTTGAAGTGTTCCGTCTGCACCGTGCAACTGCGTCCCCGGCGAGACGTGCTGCCAGCTCTGGAGAAAAGTTTCGAACTCAAGAGCGGTGACGGGTTGGATTTCGCGCCTAAGGCTGCCGAGGGTGGCACGATGAATGCGCGCCAGAATGCGGCGGTTGCACCATTCTGTTTCGCCTTTGGTCTTGCGAAAATTCCCGCGAAGCACCCGGCCTTGCCCTTCGAGGCGCAGAAGCGCGGTCTCGACCTCTTCAGGAGCTAACGCGGTTTTTTCCGCCAATTCCGGCACTGTTACCGGTCCGGTGGATTCCATCCAACCCGATACGATGGCATCAGAATCGTCGGCCAGCGCGGCGCGCTCGGCCGCAACCCAAAAGATACGGCCTGCGCGGGTGATCGCCGAAGCGCGGCGCGCTGCACTCAATTCCTCGAAGAATTCTTTCCACTCTTCGAGCGGGGGCAGTCCCACGAGCGTGAGTAGCGCGTCATGAAGTTCGTCCGCATCGCGTGCTTCCGGCCACGCCTCAGCCGAAATGGTCTCGATGATGGCGGGATCGAGAACGCCTTCGCCGGTGACATCGGTTCCCAGTGTCTGGCGGAGTTGAACGGCGCGGGTACGGCGCTCTTCAAGCGGGGCATCATCGAGGTAAGCGTAGGGATTCGCGTTTATAATCTCGTGTGAAAACTGTGAGGCTTGCGCGGTATCGATCGCGACCGTGCGGATTCGCCCCTCCTCCATTTCATTAAGAATTAGCTTCAATGCATCCACGTCCATGCCTTCGTGCAGACAGTTATCAATGGTCTCGTTCACTAACGGATGATCCGGGATGCGGATGGGACCGGTGAGATTCTCGGCACAGGCGACCTGATCGGGAAACACCGCGGCAAGCAGATCGTCGGCCCGCATACGCTGAATGGGAGCAGGTACCCGCGCTCCCCCGCGGTAGCGCAGAACGGCTAAGGATCGCGTGGTGTTCCAACGCCAGCGCGCGCCAAAGAGGGGAGCAGTCAGCAGAGCCTGCCGCAATACGTCTTCCACGTTGGCGGATTTGAGAAAGGCGAATACGAGCTCAAGCGGAAAGGAGTGCTGATCGCTCAGAGACAACACCAGTCCGTTATCCGTGGCCGCGGCCTGTAGCTCGAAATTGAAGGTGCGGCAAAAGCGCTTGCGGAGCGCAAGTCCCCAGGCCCGCGTGATGCGTGATCCAAACGGCGCATGCAAAACCAATTGCATACCTCCGGCCTGATCGAAGAAGCGTTCCGCAACCACCGTTTCGCAAGAAGGAAGCGTACCCAATTCAGCGGTTCCGGCACGGACGTAAGCGGCTGCCTGCTTTGCTCCAGGTTCATCGAGCCCGCACTCGGAAGTGAGAAACGCAGGCACCGATTCGGGATCGGAAATGATGCGCTGACGAATGCTGCTGACTTCGGTCGACAATTCCGGCGAGCGGCCCGGCGCCTCACCCAGCCAAAATGGAATGGACGGCGCGGCCCCATGCGCGTCCTCAACCCGCACACGACCCGATTCCACACGCTTGATCCGCCAGGAGTGGGTGCCTAATAGAAAGACGTCTCCTACCAGGCTTTCCACAGCAAAATCTTCGTCAAGCGTCCCGACGGTCTTGCCATCCGGCTCGGCAATGACCGCATAGTTCGCATTTTCTGGAATTGCTCCACCGGAGGTGATGGCTGTGAGGCGGGCACCGCGGCGGCCCTTCACGCGCCCGTTCACGCCATCCCGATGCAGCAGAGCGCCACTGCGGCCGCGCGAGGTTGCTATTCCTTCAGACAGCATTGCAACAACGGCATCGAAATCCGCGCGGGGGAGATTGCGATAGGGATAAGCCGACCGAAATCGAGTGTAAAGATCATCCTCGGACCAGGGCTCGGCGGAAGCAGCGGCCACGATCTGCTGTGCCAGTATGTCGAGCGCGTTCTGCGGAATCTCGATTCGCTCCAGTTCACCTTTATGAATGGCTGAAACGATGGCCGCGCATTCGATGAGTTCATCGCGAGTGGTGGCGAACAGGCGGCCTTTGGGCTTAGCTCCTACCCAGTGGCCGGATCGGCCGATTCGCTGCAGAGCTACCGCAATCGAACGGGGCGATCCAATCTGGCAGACCAAATCGATAGTTCCAATATCAATACCGAGCTCGAGCGATGCGGTCGCAACCACAGCGCGGAGTTCGCCGCGTCTCAGTTTCGACTCCGCAGCCAACCGCAACTGCCGCGACAGGCTGCCATGGTGAGGAAGAACCGCATCTTCGCCGAGGCGCTCGTTCAACCCATGCGCGATGCGCTCCGAAAGGCGCCTGGTATTTACGAAAATCAGGGTCGTGCGATGCTCCAGGATGAGCGCGGCGATCCGGTCGTAAATGTCATTCCACATTTCGGTACTTGCGACCGAGCTGAGCTCATCGCGTGGGACCTCGACTGCGAGTTCCATCTCACGCCGGTGACCGACATCCACAACTCGCGTATCCGCGCCGAGCAGGCGAGCGACTTCTTCCACCGGCTTCACCGTTGCAGAAAGGCCGATGCGTTGCGGCCGGCTTCCGGTCAATGCATCCAAACGCGCCAAAGAGAGCGCCAAATGAGAGCCGCGCTTATCGTCGGCCATGGCGTGAATCTCATCGACGATCACGGTGGATGTGGTCCGCAGGATCTCGCGTGACTTGTCCGCGGTCAGGAGAATGTAGAGCGATTCCGGCGTCGTGACCAGAATATGAGGAGGCTGCTTGAGCATCTTCGCGCGTTCGTGCATGGGCGTGTCGCCCGTTCGAACAGCAGTGCGAATCGGCATTAGCGGGATGCCTTCTCGTTTCGCCAAAGCCGCGATTTCCGCCAGAGGGACTTCGAGATTGCGATGGATGTCGTTGCTAAGCGCCTTCAACGGCGAGACATAGACCACTTGTGTCGCATCCTGCAACGTTTGAGCGCGTGCGGCGCGAACCAATTTATTCAGGCAAATTAAGAAAGCGGCGAGAGTTTTGCCTGAGCCGGTCGGCGCCGAAATGAGGGAATCGTATCCAGCCGCGATTTCTCGCCAGCCTAAGGCTTGGGGCTCGGTCGGGGAGCCGAAGCGATCTCTGAACCATCTCTCGACAATTGGATCGAAGGTAGACAGCACGGGTTTATTAGATCCATTTTCGCGTACACGGGATGCGGCCAGGAGCGGGCAGTGAAGGGCCGGGATAGGGAGCAGACGCCATTCGGCGTCGGCCAATGATTGGAATATAGGTACGCAGCCGAAAGGAAGTGCGAATGGTGGGCGCGACAGGACTCGAACCTGTGACCTCCTGCGTGTGAAGCAGGCGCTCTAACCAACTGAGCTACGCGCCCGGCTAAGGCGGCACTCTTGATTTTAAAGCATCCGTTTCTGCTACCGTAATCAAATGGCAAAGGCCTCGATTCGCTCGGCGCTCATCCTGCTCACAATCGCTCTTCTGGCGCTCATCGCCGCGGGCTGTTTCGCGTATCCGGTGTACGTGATCCGCCCGTTCCGGCGCCAGGGCACAACCGAACTTGCTGCGGCGCTCGCCGTCGTCCAAGTGAGTCCATGGCTTTCCATCCTGAGTGGGGCTTTGTGCCTAGGCCTTGTCCTGCTCGCGTGGCCGCATATGCGGGGCAGATTGGCGCGCGCGGTCGCTCTTGCATCCGTCCTGATTGCTGTCGCGGGTTGCTGTCTCTCACGTCTAAACATCTACGAACTGATGTTCCATCCGGCGGGCCGGCCGCAATTTGAATCCGCCGATCGTGCGAAACTCGATCCGGACGACATGGTTATCGCGGTTCGCGTAAACGGCAGTGCTCGCGCCTATCCGATCCGCGAGATGGCCTATCACCATGTCATAAATGACAAGTTTGCCGGTGAGCCGATCGTCGCAACCTATTGAACGCTCTGCCACACCGGTCTGGTGTGGAAGCGGACGGCCCGAGGGCTTACACTCACTTTCCATCTGGCCGGAATTAACAATCAGAATTTTTTAATGCGTGATGACCAGACCGGCACGTTTTGGCAGCAGATCACCGGCCGAGCCGTTTCCGGACCGCTGGCGGCTCCCAACTCGAATTCGTTTCGAGCGATGAGCTCTCCTTTGGCCTGTGGCGAACCCAGGCAGGCTCGAAGACGGTCTTGAAGCCTGTCGCGAAATATACGCGGGACTATGAGACGAAAGACTGGGACGTCCGCATGGCCAAGGTGAAAACCGTTCTCGATTTTCCCAAAACTGGCCTCAGCGCGCGCGATCTAGTTCTTGGCGTCGACGCGTTCGGAGCCAGCCGGGCGTATCCTTTAGAGCGAATTGATGCGGCCAAGCTCATTGAAGACCGGCTGAACGGGACACCTGTTTTGGTCATCCTCGGGCCGGATAGAAAGTCAGTCCGGGTGTTCGAGGCGCGCGCCTCTGCAACAGATCATGAGAGCGATTACTTTTCGCTGACGCAAACTCCCGTTGCGCAGATGGGCGCAGCGCTGTTTATGGACTCCGCCACCGGCAGTACCTGGAATTTCGACGGGTGTGCAATTTCCGGCTCGTCACAAGGGAAGTGCCTTAAACCCATTTCAGCCATCAAGGACTACTGGTTCGATTGGCGAAACTATCACCCGCAAACTACCATTTTTAGGCGGTGATGGTATGCGACCCTGAGAGCTAATGCCCGGCTCAAAATTCACCGTACTGTTCACCGACATTGGCGGCGTGCTGGGCACTAACGGCTGGGATACACCTCTGCGCCGGCGCTTGCGCGCGTTTCCATCTCTCTTTTGAAGAGATCGAAATCCGGCATCACTTGATGTTCGACAGTTATGAACGCGGATTCCTGCCGCTGGACGATTATCTTCGCTACGTCTTCTTTTCCTCGCCCCGGCCCTTCACGATTGGTGACTTGCGTGAGTACACCTTCAGTCAGTCGACCGCCTGGCCGGAGAACATCGCGTTTTTCAAACAGGTGAAGCAGTTGAACCAATTCAAGATGGGGCTAATCAGCAATGAAGGGCAGGGTATCACCGAACATCGTGTGGGCAAGTTCGGGCTTCGCCAGCTCGCCGATTTCATGGTCATCTCGCATTACGTTCACATGCGAAAACCAGACCACGAAATCTGGCATCTGGCATTAAACCTGGCGCAAGCCCACCCGCACGAAGCGATCTACGTTGACGATCGCGAGATGTTTGTGAACGTTGCGGCGGAACTTGGCTTTAGCGCCGTTCACCACATCTCGCTTGAAAATACGCGCGATCGCTTCCGCGAGCTGGGTTTAGAAACCGGCTGAGCCCCCGCTTATGCTCCTGCTTTCGCGCCCACCTGAAGCTGCTTATTGACTTCGTTCCAGTTGACAACGTTCCAAAAGGCTGCGATGTATTCCGGACGCCGGTTCTGGTATTTCAGATAGTAAGCGTGCTCCCAGACATCGAGCCCGAGAATCGGCTTCTTCCCATCCATCAGCGGGCTGTCCTGGTTGGCGGTCGAAATAATTTCAAATTTGCCGCTGCTCTCCGTGACCAGCCAGGCCCAGCCTGAGCCGAAGCGCCCTGCCGCGGCCGCATTGAATTTCTCCTTGAAGCCATCGAAGCTGCCGAAATTCGAGCTGATAACGCTTTCAATGGCGCCCTTCGGTGCGCCGCCGCCGCTTGCCGACAACAAATTCCAGAACAGCGAGTGGTTCGCGTGGCCGCCGCCATTATTGCGCACGGCCGTCCTGATCGCCTCAGGCACGGCTGAAACATTGTTGGCAAGCAGTTCTTCGATTGATTTCTTCTGTAGTTCGGGCGCCGACTCCAGGGCTTTATTCAGATTGTTGACGTAGGCGCCATGATGTTTGTCGTGGTGGATCTCCATCGTCTTCTGATCAATGTGCGGCTCAAGAGCGTCCGACGCATAGGGAAGGGGAGGTAATGTGAATGCCATATTGTTCTCCAGTTTGCTGTTAGATTGTCCTGCTCTTTTAAGCTTACGCGTGGTACACCGATTTACCCGCCACAATGGTTTCCTTCACAGCTAGCGAAGAGCGCGATTCATCCCAGGTGAAGCGCACCAGATCGGCTTTTTCGCCGGGAGCTAACCCTCGATGCCGCCCAGCTAAACGGCCCACTCTCGCCGGATTGACGGTGGCAGTTGACAGCGCTTCGTGCAGAGAAATGCCGCCCAGCCGAACAGCATTTCCAATCGCCCGGTCCATTCGAAGCGCGGACCCCGCCAAGCGCGTTTCGCCCCGCAGCACCACGCTTCCGTCTTCTCGCAATTCCACATCCACCTGTCCCAGCTTGTACGGCCCCGGTTCACACATTGCCGGCATGACTGCATCGGTGACAAGCACGGTCCGTTCGATGCCTTTCGCTCGCAATGCCGCCTTCAGAAATGTGCCCGGAACGTGAATGCCATCCACGATGAAACTAGCCGTGAGCCGGGCCTCCGCCAGTTGATCCCAAATGTAATTCTGGGTCTTAGGCAGTACCGGATGCGCCGCGTTGCCAAGGTGCGTAGACATGGTTGCGCCCGCGGCGACAGTCGCCTGAATCTGTTCAGCAGTCGCCTTCGTGTGACCGATGCTTACCACCACTCCGGTGCTTACCACCGCTCGTACGTAATCAGGAGTCTGTTCCCATTCCGGAGAGATCGTGATCAGCCTGATATTGCCATCTGCCGCTTCCTGCCAGCGCTGAAATTCTTCAATATCCGGGGGCCTGATATGTTCCAAAGGGTGTGCACCCCTCGGCCCCGTTTCCGGAGAGATGTGCGGTCCCTCAACGTGGAATCCGGCCATCGCTTCCGCTTCCGGCGCATTTTTGCGCTGCAATTCATCCTTCGCACGTGTCAGATTCCGCAGAGCTCCCGTTATCCGGTCTTCAGAACCGGTAATAATCGTGGGCAGAAAGCGTGTCACGCCGGTGGTGAACATAGCGCGTATAGAAGCTGCAATGGCTTCAGCCGGCGTAGCCGGATCGTTGTAATCCACGCCGGCAAATCCGTTCACCTGTAGATCAATAAATCCGGGAGCTAGGAATTCGCTGATCTCGGGCGGGCGAATCAACTCATCGACGCCTTGGATCACGCTGTCATACTCGATTTGCAGTACCGAATTCGTGCCGGCGATTCTCCCGACAGTGCTGTTTCGCCTCAACCCAGCTGCGTGACTATCCAACATATTTGCCCGTCCTTGTTTTTTTCACACTTTACGCACAGGGCGTTTCGCCTAACAGCGGGTGAATGCACGAGATAAAACGTGTTGAAAAGCGCTCATGCGCTCCGCAAAAAGCTGGCGCTTCACTCACCCTCGATGCAAGACTTCAATAGATCCGGCGCGAGTTCTAGATCGGCAGGTAATCTCGGGGGAGGTGACTGCAGGTCTGGTGGTCGCGCCCGGACAAAATCTCGGCATTGGGCTGCTGTCTCCAGTGTGCCCAACTCGCAGGGCAGAAATCAGTTCGTCCGTCACTCCACTGATCGGTTCCGAACGGTTTTTGCCCTGTACGTCTTTCAGCACTGGTGCAAACTGAACCCTAGGCGCCCACCGGTTGCGGTTCGCGAATCCCCGTGGTCGGAAGCAGCCATCCAAAGTCGTCTTCCGCATCCCCGTTCACAATTGAGAAAAAGCGCTTCTGAATCCGCTCGGTGAGGGGGCCGCGATGCCCGTGACCCACCTGAATCCTGTCCACAGATCGAATCGGCGTGACTTCCGCGGCGGTCCCCGTGAAGAAAACTTCGTCCGCGATATACAGCAACTCGCGCGGGATGATTGTCTCCACAATTGGTATTCCGAGGAGGTCCGCAATTTTCACAATCGTGTCGCGCGTTATGCCCGGCAGCACGGAAGCTCCTAATGGGGGCGTCAGCAGCTTGCCATCCCGGATAATGAACAAGTTTTCGCCCGAGCCCTCGCTCACATAGCCCGCTGAATCCAGCGCTATTCCCTCGGCATAGCCATTGATTTCCGCTTCCATGCGAATCAATTGCGAATTCATATAATTCGCCCCCGCTTTGGCCAGCGCCGGCAAGGTATTCGGCGCAAAGCGATTCCAGGAAGAAACGCACACGTCGACGCCGTCGTTCAGCGCCTCTTCGCCGAGATAGCGGCCCCATGGATAGCAGGCAATATACGTCTCGACAGGATTGTTCTGCGGAAGTACGCCGACATCGCCGTAGCCGCGCAGCGCAATCGGACGGATATAGCACGCCCGCAGGTTGTTTTCGCGTATTAAATCCGCCATGGCAGCCGTGAGCTGATCGATAGAATACGGAATTTCCATCCGGTAGATCTTGGCTGAGTCCAGCAGACGTCTCGCGTGGTCTTTAGCGCGGAATATGGCCGGACCATGCTTCGTCTCGTAGCACCGAATGCCCTCGAAAACTGAGCTGGCATAGCTCACCACGTGCGAAAGGACGTGAATTTTAGCGTCGTTCCACGGTATGAATTGGCCGTTATGCCAGATTTTTTCGGTAGGCTGCAACATTTCCTAATTATAGAAGCACGTCACAGCCTTACTGAACCCTAGCAACCGAAGCTAAGCTTAAGAAAGAGCAAAAATGAACGGCGACCACGAAACCCGAATTACAGCGCTTGAAAAAGCACGGAAAGAACTGGAAGACGCCTTTCTTGTGATGACGCACCTCGAAACCAAACAGAGCAACGTCATCAAGCAACAGGCCGAGGCTACAGACCAGCTCAGAAAGCAAATGGAAGAGCAGCGTAAGCTCAACCAGGAAACTGATAAACGCATAGCCGCCCTGGTCTCCGCTATCGGAGCGCTCATCAGCAAAATGCCGCAACCAGGGAGCCAGCCACCACAATAGCCCGGGAAATAGCCACAGCTAACGCACAACCGGCAGAACAATATGCGATGGCAACGCCGATGAGCAGTATACGCGCTGGGACGCGGCCTGGAAATCCGCGGCAGTCGCTTGATAAATCGAAGGGACAAACTTCTGCGGATTCCTGTCAATCACGGGAAACCAGGTGGACTGAATCTGCACCATCATGCGATGCCCTTTCAGGAAAACGTGGTCGTGATCTCGAAGCGGAATTACATATTTTGTTGGCTTGTTTGGAGTAAGCGGCCGCGGATCTTCGTAACTCTCGTTGAAGCGCCCCCGCCGGACTTCCATCGCGATCGGCAATTCATATCCATTCAGCGATTTTCCGTATTCGCCTGCTTCCGGACCGGCTTCTGCGCTCCACGGGTCTTTCTCCGCATCCTCCGGATAGACATCGATGAGCTTTACAATGAAGTCGCTATCCGTCCCGGAAGTGGACGCGAACAAGTCGACTGATAGCGGCCCCGTGATCGTGATGTCGTGGTCAAGCGGAGCGCTGGTGAACGTGAGGACATCCGGTCGCTCGTCTACAAACCGCTGGTCAGCCACCTCCCAGGTTGGCCAATCTCCTCCCGGATAAGTCGGCGAGATTGGGCGCTGGCGATAAGGAACCGGGTCTTTGGGATCTGACTCGTATTGGACAAATCCGGATTTACTTTCTTGCGCACTGGGCGGTTCAAAACTCAGGGTGCCGTCCACATGCATATAGACATTCTCAGGCGCAGTTCCGGGCGGCGGCCAGCTCGAGTAAGTGTGCCAGGTGTCAGAGCCGGTCTGAAAGGTTGATGCTCTCCATGTAAACTTCTTACCCTGGCCGTGCAGATAGTAGCGGAAGAAAGGCGCTTCGATATTCTCGCGAAACTCAACCGCCGTTTGATGGCCGAACGGAATGGCGCCAATTTTGCTGCCCGTCGCGGACTGCCATTCGCCGTGATACCACGGTCCTGCGACCATAAAATCGTCGCTTTCCGGATCACTTTCCGCGGAGTGGCGGAAGATCTGCCACGGTCCCCAAGGATCCTCCTGATCCCAGAAACCAGCAACGTTCAGGTTCGCAACGGGACTGGAGTGTAGCTGATCGACCCACGCTTCCTTATGCCAGAAGCTATCGTAATTGGGATGATCAACAATTTCGTTCCAGAACGGAATGGAGCCATGCAGGAATTTCGCATTCACATTCGACAGCGGGCCGGCGTTTAGATACCACTGGTAAGTGTCGTAAGTGTCGAATTTAAAATGTGTGTTGGAATTCTTTTCCGCTTGCGTCAGAACCGAATATTCCACCGCATAACTCTCTCGAAGAGCGCCATAGCGATGCATGTCATCATTCATCCACTGATCGACAGGCGCAGCCTGCTCGGAGATTGCCTTGAGAGCAGGATGTGGATGCAGCAGTGTCATCGCCGCGGTGAGGCCGTCGTATGAGACGCCCATTATGCCAACGCGCCCATTGTTTTGCGGAACATTCCTGACCAGCCAATCGATTGTGTCGTACGCGTCCGTGGTCTCGTTGACCGCTTTAGGGTTCTCCAGGTCCACATAGGAAGAAAGCTTGAACACGCCTTCTGATTTGAAACGCCCGCGCAGGTTCTGGAAGACGAAGATATAGCCGTCGTGCGTGAGTTCTTTGTATCTGGGTGAAACGGGTTTAGGAAACGGTTTTCCCGGCACTCCATAAGGAGTTCGCTCCAGCAGGATGGGCAGAGACGTAGTCTGTTTGACGGGAGTTAGAATCACCGTCTGCAGCTTGATTCCATCCCGCATCGGTATCATCACTTCCTGCCATTTGAAATCGGATGCCGGCTCGCCAAAATTGAAGGGTGCTGCGCTACACACCAGCAGCGAGCCTAATAAACTTGCAAAAAGAATCCTCTTCACGCCACCTCAACCTTGGTCAGGAACAAAGTATAACAGCCAGAATAGGGAACCTTCGGTTCAGTCTACTCGCTTGTTCCGCGCTGCCGGATCGCATCCGCCGGAAGGTCTCCGGTTTTCACAACGCGAATGTAGTGATCGGTAAAACGAAGCGCGGGATGCAACTGCACGTAGGGCATGTGGCACCCGATGCAATCTCCGGTTTGCCTTGCATCCACGTGGGCGGCCCGGGTGTCGTGGCATGAATGGCACTTCTCGTTATAAAAGGCCGGCTTGTTCCGCACGGCATCCTGGTGCGCCGGGTGGCAGGCGATGCAGGCAAGGCGGCCTGATCGGAAGCAGCGGCTTTTCATCAACCGCAATGGCTGAAAGCGCACGTTTTCCAGTTGCGCATCGTCCACAGGCGGCTTGACGCGATGGCAATTGCCGCAGAAGCGAACCTGCTCCGGCGCGGACAGTTTACCGGGATTCAAAGGCCGATGAGTGATGTCGCGAACGTGCTCATCCGCTCCCAGGTGGCAGCGTTGACATTGGACGCCAGGAATAACCGGCTGCAGGTCGCGAGTAATCGCGGAGGAGTGGCAGCCGATGCAGGCTTGCAGATCGTGGGCATTCTGCATCCATCCCAATGCTGCCGTTGCGTTCGCAGAAGTTCCAGGCGCCTGGCCGATGGTGATTCCGTATTGGTGTAATTGCGGGAAATAGCTGACGCGAGACTCGGCTATGCCGCCGCTCTCGGTCTTTACCAATGGCGTCTGCCCTTGGACGCCAGCCCCCAACACCCACTCGATTAGGCCGGTAGCCTGATCGCCGCCGTGTTGTGCGATCACTTCGAGTCCCGCAAGCGTGCGCCGGTAAGCAAAGGAATAGCCATCCCCGGACTCATGCAATGGGTGATCGGGCAAGTTCTGACCGAACGCGCTGTCGAGTGCCGGCGTCATGGCATGAGCCATTCGAGTGCGCACGTGCAGCCCGGTCTCCGCGGGATGGCAGGCCGCACACGCTTCTGTGCCAGGAAGGGGTGCCGGATCCGCAGCCGCGGACCAGGCTGGTAACCCCGATGCTGCCAACCCAAGAACGCATAGCAGCGATACGTTCATGGCGCCGGCCGCAGCGTCTTTAGTTTGTCGAGAACCTGCCTGCCTTCGTCCTTCTTGCCCTCATTCATCAGCGTCTGTCCTAACAGGTAAGTCGCGGAGTAGTTACGCGGGTCGAGCGCCAGCGCGCGCCGCAGAATTCCTTCCGCATTCGAATAATTCGCCGTCTTGAAATAGCACTTCCCGAGCAATATATAGGGACCACTGAAATCGGGATTCAGCCAGACGGCGCGCTGCAGGTCCGGAATGGCGGCGGCCCAGTTTTCCTGGCGCGCATAGGCATCGCCGAGACGGTACCATGCCATGGAAAAGCCCGGATTCGCGGTGAGCTCCTGCTTCAAATCGCCGACTGCTTCGTCCAGTTGGCCTCGGTGGATCGAAATCTCGGCGAGGAGGAAATGCGCTCCTGGCAGGCTCGGATCCAGAGCCAAAGCCTTCTTCACCTCCAGGCTCGCTTCCGGTTCGTACTCCTGCTTCAGCATCATTTGGGCCGCCACCAGGTGCCCGGCCGCGCTATCCGCTTTTAAGCCAAAAAGCCGCGCGAATGCGGCCTCTGATTCATCCTGCTGCTTCGTTTGCAAGTACGCGTATCCAAGCATGTAGTTCGCTTCGTTCGAGGAGGTGACCTTTGTGAGCCAGGGAATCGCCTTCGGCGCTTGGGTCAGCATGAAATAGCTCTGGCCAATGAGCAGTGCCGCTTCTTTATAGTCGACGCTGGCCGGGTCCTCGCTTTTCACAGCTTCCTGCAGGGCTGCGATAGCATCTGCATATTTCTGCTGCTTGTAGAGCTGTACGCCGCGTTCGTGAGCGGCCGGCGCAGTGCCCCCCATCAAAAGGACCGCAAGGGCAAACGGCAGCATAACCAAAAGTATAGGGCGGCCTGATTAAGGAGTGCGTTCATCGGAGGCGCTGCTACCCGGTGCCACAATTGAAACGTGCCTGCCGCCCTCATCACGGGTGCCTCCAGCGGCATCGGCCGCGAGTTAGCGCAAATTTGCGCGCGCGACGGCTATGATGTCGTTCTTGTCGCGCGTTCGCAACCTCCACTTGAAAGTCTCGCCTCTGAAATCCGGCAGCGGACCGGCCGCGCGGCGCATGTTGTGGCCAAAGATCTATCCAACCCAGCGGGGCCGCGCAAGCTTTTCGATGAAGTGACGCATTCCGGTATGGATATCGAGGTTCTCATTAACAACGCCGGCTTCGGTTTGGTGGGCCGCTTCTGGGAATTGGACGATGCGGAGCAGATGGAAATGCTTCGGCTCAACATCGGCGCGCTTACGCAGCTCAGCCGCTTGTTTCTGCCCGGCTTCATCCAGCGTCGCCGCGGCGGTATTCTGAATGTCGCTTCCACGGCCGCCTTTCAGCCCGGTCCGCTCATGTCCGTCTATTACGCGACGAAATCTTATGTGGTTTCTTTCTCAGAAGCCATTCATAATGAGGCGCGCGATTACGGTGTCACCGTAACATGTTTATGCCCCGGCCCGACCCGTACTGAATTCGATAAGCGGGCGGGCGCGGCCGCTACTAAATCATTTGCCAGTGGACGGACGATGAACGCCGCTGCTGTCGCTCAGATTGGCTGGAACGGCATCAAGGTCCGCAAGCCGCTGGTCATCGCGGGCCGCCTCAATGCGGCTATGGCCTTTCTCACGCGCTTCGCTCCTATCCAATTTGCCGCCTCGATGGCGCGCCGTTTTCAGGAAACACCGTAACAATTCTGGTCGTAAGACGGCTCGCCGTCGCCGCACGCAATGTTGCGGGTGGAATGTATCTACTTGCCCGCGTTAGCCTAGGCGTGGAAAGTATAGGAACACCTGCATGTTCATCCACAAAAAAGAGCTTTTGGTCCCCGTCACGGTCGATTCTCCTGATCCTCGCTTCGGCCAATATTTACTGGAACAATTCGGCGGCGCAACTGGCGAATTGACTGCCTGTTTGCAATACTTTGTTCAGTCATTTCATGTCGACAACACTGGTATCAAAGACATGCTGCTGGACATTGCCACCGAGGAAATCGGTCATCTGGAAATGGTCGGCAAGCTGATTGAGCTTCACACCAGCGGCGAGACAAAAATAAAAGCGGAAGAGAGCCAACTCTTCGCCATGCGCGGGAAAGGCCCTCATTTCCTGGACAGCATGGGAACAGCCTGGTCGGCGCAGTACATCAATGAAGGAGGCGACGTGGTTCGCGATCTCCGCGCCGATATCGCGGCCGAAGCCGGCGCGCGCCAAACCTATGAGCAACTGATCCTTCGCGCCCCTGACGACGGCAGCAGAAAAGCGCTAGTCCATCTGCTGACCCGTGAAGTCTCGCACACTCAGATGTTCATGGAGGCTCTTGCCTCGCTCGGCAAACTGACCGAAGCGTATTTCGGCAATATTCCGCCTGACGACACCGTACACATCTACTACAACATGAGCAGTGATGGCCGCGACGAACGCGGTCCATGGAACACGGAGCCGGCATTCAAGTACGTCGCGGATCCGCTCTCTCAACGCGGCTCCCAGGGTCAGCATCCTGGCGTCAGCCGGCCCGATCTTGTCAATACCAGCGGTGTTGCTGTTAAAGCCGCTGGGCGGTAGTGAATAGTTTTCAGCAAACGTTTCAGCGTTGTGACTGGGCGCGTGACGATCTTTCTATCGCCTACCACGATAAAGAATGGGGCGTTCCCATCCACAACGACCGGGATCTTTTTGAATTTCTGATTCTCGAAGGCGCTCAGGCCGGCCTGAGCTGGTCGACTATTCTCAAGAAGCGCTCTGCTTACCGTGCCGCATTCGATAATTTCGATGCCCGCAAAGTGGCTCGCTACGATGAATTAAAAGTTGCGGCGCTGCTGGCGAATGCTGAAATAGTACGCAACCGGCTGAAGATCCGTGCTGCCGTGCGGAATGCCCAGGCATTCCTCGCAGTGCAGAAGGAATTCGGCAGCTTCGATAGCTACGTCTGGGAATTCGCAGGCGGACGTCCGATCCAGAACCGCCGGCGGCGTCTACAGGACGTGCCCGCTCGCACACCGCGATCGGACGCCATGAGCAAGGACCTGCTAAAGCGCGGATTCACGTTTGTCGGTTCCACTATCTGCTACGCCTTCATGCAAGCTACCGGCATGGTAAACGATCATCTGGTCGGGTGCTTCCGTCACAAAGCGCTATGTGAGTCGTACTGCGGCATCCCGAGGCGAAGACGATCCGAAGCGTCTCTGTGAACGGGCAATCATGGCCCGATTTTGATGCGAGCAAGGATCTATTCCATATCGTCTATACGAGCCTGGGCCATGTGTCTAGCGGCGAACACGCCAGTGAGCGGCGATTTCTTCGAGCGAGCGATTTTTGGTTTCGGGTACGAAGAATACCGTGAAGATTGCCTGGGCCAGAGCAGCAGCCGCTAGAAAGCTGAAGGTGGCGGCTTTGCCGAGTTGATTGAAGGCGAACGGGAACAGGAGGACAACCACGGCATTGGCTACCCATTGCGTGAGGACGGGAACGGACATGGCGGTGCCGCGGATGTGGTTGGGAAAGATCTCGGGCACGAGCGTCCAGAAAACGGGTCCGATGCAGGAGGCGAAGCAAGCAAGATAAGCGAGAATCAACACAAGCACGATAGGCCCGCTGAAGAGATTGAAGTGGCAGATCACGGCGAGGCCGATGAGAGCGGCGGTCATGCCGAGCGAGCCGGCGATATAGAGCGGGCGCCGGCCAAAGCGGTCGATCATCCAGAAAGAGGCGACGGTGAAGACGAAGTTGGTGGCGCCGACGATGAGAGTGGAGAAAAGAGCTGCGTCGATTTTCCAACCGGCCGCGGTGAAAATAGTGGGCGCGTAATCGATGATCGTGTTGATGCCGGAGAAGTGGATCAGGATGGCGAGACAGAAGCCGACGACGAGCGCGGGCCTGACGTGTGGCTCGAGCAGATCGCTCCAGCGGCTATGGGCGTGGACGAGACTGGCCTGAATTTCAGCGGCCTCGGCTTCAGCTTTTTTCGGACCGACGAGACGAGTGAGCAGACGCAAGGCCTCGGCGGTTTTTCGCACCATGACGAGAAAGCGCGGCGTTTCGGGAGCGGACAGCAGGAGCAGGAAGAAGAGGACGGACGGAATCGCTCCGGTGAGAAACATGAAACGCCAGTTGGATGGGCCGGCGTTGCGCAGGAGATAGTTGATGGCATAGGAAGCGAGGATGCCGAGAATGATGGAGAACTGATAGAGCGTGCCTAAGCGGCCGCGCACATGCGGCGGAGCAATTTCGGAGATATACATGGGAGAAATGACGGAGGCGCCGCCGACCGCGATGCCTCCGAGAAAGCGGGCAATGAGGAAAGCGGCGAAGCTGGGCGCGAGACCGGTGGCGACGGAAGTGGCGGCAAACAGCAGCGCCACCCAGAGCAGGATTTTGCGGCGGCCGAGCAGATCAGTGATGCGGCCCGCGACAGCCGAGCCGATAACGCAGCCGAAGAGCAGGGAACTGAACGCGACGCCGAGACTCCAGTCGCTGAGATGAAATTTGGCGGTGAGAAACGGCCCGGCGCCGGTGATGATGGCGATATCGAAACCGAACAGTAGGCCGCCGAGTGCAGCGGTGGCGGCAAGCCGCAAGAGGTATCTGAGGTCGAGGTGCGGGGTGATATCGGCCAAAGCTGGCGGCATCAGCGCAGCGTATCACCAAGCTGCATACACAGCGGGTTGCGGCGGCTCGAGTCGCTCGCGTATGTTGTGACACGTGAGGGTCGGCGGCGAAGAGAGATTGAGCAGGCGATCACGACGAGAGGTGCAAAGAATGCGTTTGGGTTTGGGCGCCTTGATTTTGCTGGCATGCGCGGGATGGAATGCGACCGCGGCGGAGGCGTTCGTGCGAACGGTGGAACCGGGCGTAAGTTGGGCGATTGGAAACGATCAGGTTGTCCGCAAAATTCGCTTTGACGCGCACGGGTTGCGTACCGATTCATTGAAACTTGCGGCGACCGGGACGGAGTACATCCGGCAGCCGCCAGCGGTTGCGGGGTACGAGCCGGAGTTTTCGTTTCAGGCCGAGTCGCGATATCTTTCGGGACGATCCGGATGGCTGTTTAAGACAGCGGATACAACGCCGATAGCGGACGGCGACATGCTGGTGATTCATCTGGAGGATAAGCAGAAGCAGTTCGCGGTCGCGGTTCACTATGCGGCGTATGCAAATGAGCCGGCCACTCGCAAATGGATCACGGTTACGAACATTTCGGGTGGCATCCAGACTTTGACGCACTTTGCATTTGAGCGGCTGGGGGCGAGTCCGTGCGAACCGCACGATTGCGCGCTGAGGGCGGGCTATGGAACGATATCGCGCGAGCTCTTTATGACGGGGCGCGTTTCGGATGCGGCGATCTTCGTTCGCAATGTGAAAACGGGCGAGGGCATGGCGGTGATTAATGAAGCACCCGGATATTTGAAGCGGACCGAGATGGGAGAGGGTTGGAGCACGCGTTTTGCGGTGATGTACGACACGGATTTGTTTCCGTTCGAGCGCAGTCTCCAACCGGGCGAGAGTTTCGAATCGGCGAAGAGTTCGATCGTGTTTTTCAAGGATGGGAGCGGATTCCTCGATCCGCACTGGGCGGTTGCGGGTTATATGTCGCGTGTGGTCATGCGGCGCGGGGCCGCTTTCCAGCCCAAATGGGTCTACAACACGTGGGAACCGTTTGAGCGAAAGATCAATGAATCAATCGTGGGCGATTTAGGGCCGATTGCCGGGCGCATGAAGTTCGATGTTTTCACTATCGACGATGGGTGGCAGCTTCGATACGGCGAGAACAAGGTTAATCAGCAGAGTTTTCCTGGCGGGCTGGATGCGGTACAGGCCATGTTGAAGGCACAAGGCCTGCGGCTCGGGTTGTGGGTGCCACTGGCGGCGATCAGCGTGGACACAAAGGATTACAAAGCGCATCCGGAGTGGACCTGCCAGGACGTGAATAAGAAGCCAAAGATTACCAACACGGCTTCGGGGCCGCAGGGATTGATGTGCCTGGGCAGCGGCTATCGCGAGCTTGCGCTGCAGCGGCTCTCGGAGCTTATTGACAAATACAAGCTCGCCTATGTGAAGGTTGATTTGACCACCGTATTCAATGCGTATGGAGAAGAGCCGGGGTGTCATGCGGAGGGACATTTTCATCGCTCGTGGGCGGAATCGCTCGAGCGGATTTACGAAGGGCTCGAGTATATCGGGCGAAAGCTGCACGAGGAGCATCCGGATGTGCTGGTCGATTACACATTTGAGCTGTGGGGCGAGAAGCATTTGATCGATGCAGCGCTGCTTGGGGTCGCGGACGTCGACTGGCTGAGTAATGTTGCCGATGAAGATGCGACGCAGGCGGGACCGAGGCAGGCGCGCATGCTGCTTTATCAGCGCGCTGCGTCGATACCGGCCGAGACGATGCTGATCGGAAATCTGCATGCGCAGACGGCGCCCATTGACGAGCGCTTTGCGGTGGCGATCGGGTCTGGTCCTGTGTTGCTGGGCGACCTCCGGAAGCTCGATGCCGATCAGCAGAAGTGGTGGGGCGAGCAGGTGGCGTGGTATCGCGCGCTGCGGGCGAGGGCGGCACTGCTCGACTCGTTTTTTCCGCTGGGTAGCTGGGAGCAGCCTGGCAGCGGGCCGTGGGACGGATTTGCGCGATTAAGCCGGGATGGAGATGGCGTGATCGCGTTGTTCCGGAATACGGGGACAAAGGCGGACGTGCGAGTGGTGGCGCCCCCGGGCGCTGCTTACTCGGCGCGATCGGTGCTGCAGGCGAAAGATCTGGGCCGGGTGAGCGCGGACGGACTCGATGCGGGATGGAGCGCGGATCTCGATCCGCAGCGCGCCGCGACGATTATCGAATTGCGGCGGTTGCGGTGAACGGCTTGAGGTAAATGAGGGCAACGGCTATAAGCTTCCGACCGTCCTCCGCCGATTAGACAAGTGACCGCACTTTGGGCGATTCGGAGGTGGAAGTTGAAGGTCCTGCTTATAAGCGGTATCGCCGCGCTGGTGATCCTCGAATTGGGGGTACCGGCAAGCGCTCAAGCCGCGAGCAGTCCAGGTCAGATTGCAAGCGCCTCGGAGTTCGCTGTCGCGCCATCTTCAGTCATGCTCCCAACCGGCGCTTCTGTCAGCGTTCTCAGAACGAATGTCGCCCAGGTGGACCAGCACGAAAGAACTTTGAACCATTTCTGGATCGCCAGCATGCTCGCTATGGCGGCCGCCTCAGGTTTGGATGCCGGTACGTCTTGGGGCAAACTGGAAGGTAACGGCCTGCTTGCGTCACCGGATGGGACATTCGGCGCTAGAGGCGTGAGCATCAAAATTGGCATCGCGGCGGGCGTCATCATTCCGCAGATCCTGTTTCGCAAACACAAACAACTCCGAACGGCATTCTTGCTGGGGAACTTCGCGCAAGCAGCTATCTTCAGTGGAGTCGCCGTCCATAATCTCGGCATAGCGCCGCCCAAACAGTAGCGCAGCGACCCGTTTCGTCAGAATCAGATAGAAACACATTGCAGGCCAATTGGCGTCCCTCAACTGTAACTATATAGGTTGCGGCGGCAACGTCCGCCGCGGGAGGATTCCAGCGTGTTGCGGGACTTGGGTTTCGTGTTCCTATTCTTTATCTTCTTGATCCTGTGGCTAATCTTCTGGCTCGCCCTGCACGTCACGGCAGGGTTCATTCACATCCTGATAGTCTTGGCGGTGATCTTTCTGATTATCCACTTTGTGCGCCGTCGACGCGCACCTCTCTAAACCGCTGGCGCCCATGGCTATGGGGCGCAAGCAGACTTTTGTTCCAGCCAAATAAGATCGCGACGAGAACTACAGGGTCGGCAAGACACCTGTAATTATTTCGAAAGTCCGCAGTCTAACTTTCATTGCCAACCTAGACCGGCTCACGCCCCAGCCACTACTCGCATTCCGAAAGACCTTCCCCAATGGGCTCTCAGGCCTGCCGAGTGTGGTACACCTCACTTTAGGGCCTAAAGCCATTCCTCAGGAAGCCATATGAAAAGAACGGTCCCGATAACCAACGCCGTGGACGCGAACCAGGTGCTATCGGCCCTAATCGCATTCAAAAAAGGCGATTTCTCCGTCCGTTTGCCGGTAGATCAGGTCGGTCTGGCTGGGAAGATTGTCGACGCTTTGAATGATGTGTTCGAGCTGAACGAAAATATGTGCCGCGAACTTGGCCGGGTCAGCACGGCGGTCGGTAAAGAGGGCAAAATCGGACAGCGCGCTTCGCTCGCTGCCGGGACAGGAAGCTGGGCATCCTGCGTCGAGTCGGTTAACACTCTCATTTCCGACCTGGTCCAGCCTTCGACCGAAATCGCGCGTATCATCGGCGCTGTTGCGCAGGGCGATCTTTCTCAGAAGATGTCCCTCGAGGTGGAGGGCCGTCCCCTGAAAGGCGAGTTCGTCCGCACCGCCCGCGTCGTGAACACGATGGTCGATCAGCTTAACTCGTTCTCGTCTGAAGTAACCCGCGTTGCTCGCGAGGTCGGGACCGAGGGAAAGCTTGGTGGCCAGGCCGTTGTTACCGGTGTGGCGGGTACCTGGAAGGATCTCACGGATTCAGTCAACTCCATGGCCTCGAATCTGACCAATCAGGTCCGGAACATCGCCGAAGTCACAACCGCTGTTGCAAAGGGCGATCTTTCTCGCAAAATCACGGTCAACGTTCAGGGTGAGATTCTCGAGCTCAAAGACACCATCAACACCATGGTGGACCAACTCAGCTCGTTTGCCTCCGAGGTGACGCGCGTTGCCCGCGAGGTGGGGACCGACGGAAAGCTGGGCGGCCAGGCGGTCGTAACCGGTGTGGCGGGTACCTGGAAGGATCTGACCGACTCTGTTAATTCGATGGCTTCGAATTTGACCGCGCAGGTTCGCAATATAGCTGAAGTCACTACCGCTGTTGCCACCGGGAACTTAGCGCGCAAAATCACGGTTAACGTACAGGGCGAAATTCTCGAGCTCAAAAACACCATCAATACCATGGTTGATCAGCTCAGTTCTTTTGCATCGGAGGTAACACGCGTCGCGCGTGAAGTCGGAACAGAAGGAAAATTAGGTGGACAGGCCGAAGTCCGAGGCGTTGCCGGTACCTGGAAGGATCTGACCGATTCTGTCAATCTGATGGCTGGCAATCTAACCGGTCAGGTTCGAAACATCGCTGAAGTGACAACGGCCGTTGCGCGAGGTGATCTCTCGCGCAAAATCACCGTGAACGTGCAGGGCGAAATCCTGGAGTTGAAGGACACCATCAACACCATGGTCGACCAGCTCAGCTCCTTCGCTTCGGAAGTCACACGCGTCGCGCGCGAGGTTGGAACCGAAGGCAATCTTGGCGGCCAGGCAGTCGTGAAAGGCGTCGGTGGAGTTTGGAAAGACCTGACCGATTCCGTAAACTCGATGGGCGGGAACCTGACCGCTCAGGTGCGAAACATCGCTGAGGTAACTACCGCGGTTGCATTGGGCGATCTCTCGCGCAAAATCACGGTGGACGTGCGGGGCGAAATTCTCGAGCTGAAAAACACCATTAACACCATGGTCGATCAGCTCAGCTCGTTCGCTTCGGAAGTCACGCGCGTGGCCCGCGAAGTGGGCACCGAAGGCAAGCTGGGCGGCCAGGCAATGGTAAAGGGCGTTGGCGGCGTCTGGAAAGATTTGACCGACTCGGTGAACTCGATGGGCGGAAATCTAACCGCTCAGGTGCGTAACATCGCCGAGGTTACTACCGCGGTCGCGAATGGCGATCTTTCGCGCAAAATTACGGTGGATGTGCGCGGCGAGATTCTCGAGCTGAAAAACACCATCAATACCATGGTCGACCAGCTCAATGCGTTCGCGTCGGAGGTGACGCGAGTGGCCCGCGAAGTCGGAACCGAAGGTGCGCTTGGCGGTCAGGCGCAAGTAAAAGGCGTAGGCGGCGTCTGGAAAGATTTGACCGATTCGGTCAACTCGATGGCCGGTAACCTGACGGCCCAGGTGCGCAACATTGCGGAAGTGACCACGGCGGTGGCGAATGGCGACCTGTCGCGAAAGATCACCGTCGATGTTCGCGGCGAGATTCTGGAGCTCAAAAACACCATCAACACCATGGTGGACCAGCTCAGCTCGTTTGCCTCCGAAGTGACCCGTGTGGCGCGCGAGGTCGGAACCGAAGGCAAGCTGGGCGGCCAAGCCGACGTGAAAGGTGTCGCAGGTACCTGGCGCGATTTAACTGAATCTGTAAACTCGATGGGCGGCAATCTCACCGCTCAGGTGCGCAACATTGCTCAGGTGACCACGGCCGTCGCCAAGGGTGACCTGTCGCGCAAGATCACAGTCGACGTTCGCGGCGAGATTCTGGAACTTAAAAACACCATCAACACCATGGTGGACCAGCTCAGCTCGTTTGCTTCGGAAGTAACCCGTGTGGCGCGCGAGGTGGGTACCGAGGGGAAGCTGGGCGGCCAGGCCGATGTTCGCGGAGTTGCCGGTACATGGAAAGATCTGACGGACTCGGTGAATTCCATGGCATCGAACCTGACGAATCAAGTGCGCAATATCGCCGGTGTCACTACGGCCGTTGCCAAAGGTGATCTTTCCCGCAAAATCACTGTGAGCGCGCGAGGTGAAATTCTCGCGTTGAAAGAAACCATCAACACCATGGTCGATCAGCTCGGCTCGTTTGCATCGGAGGTGACTCGCGTCGCGCGCGAAGTGGGTACCGAAGGCAAGCTAGGCGGCCAGGCCGATGTTTATGGCGTTGCCGGTACATGGAAGGACCTGACCGAGTCCGTTAACTCAATGGCTTCGAACCTGACCAGCCAGGTGCGCAATATCGCCCAGGTCACGACGGCTGTGGCTATGGGCGATCTCTCACGCAAGATCACGGTGGACGTGCGCGGCGAGATTCTCGAGCTGAAGAACACCATCAATACCATGGTCGATCAGCTCAACTCATTCGCATCTGAAGTGACGCGCGTCGCCCGCGAGGTCGGTACGGAAGGCAAGCTGGGAGGCCAGGCCGAAGTGCGCGGTGTAGGAGGAACCTGGAAGGATTTGACGGATAACGTCAACCTGATGGCTGCCAATCTCACCACCCAGGTGCGGGGTATCGCTAAAGTCGTGACGGCCGTTGCTAACGGCGATCTCGAGCGCAAACTTATCCTCGAAACCAAAGGTGAAATCGCGGAACTTGCCGACACCATCAACGCCATGATCGATACTCTGGCCACTTTCGCCGATCAGGTCACCACCGTCGCTCGAGAAGTGGGTATCGAAGGAAAGCTAGGCGGCCAAGCCCGTGTGCCGGGTGCGGCCGGTATCTGGCGCGACCTGACCGACAACGTGAACCAGTTGGCTGCCAATCTAACCACGCAGGTGCGTGCGATTGCGGAAGTCGCGACTGCCGTGACAAAGGGGGACCTGACACGCTCGATCGCCGTGCAGGCCGAGGGCGAAGTGGCCGCTCTCAAAGACAATATCAATGAGATGATCGGCAATCTCGCCGAGACCACCCGCAAAAACACTGATCAGGACTGGCTCAAAACCAACATCGCGAAGTTTACGCGAATGGTTCAGGGCCAGCGCGACCTGCTGACCGTCGCTCGGCTCCTGCTTTCTGAATTGGCGCCACTGGTGAGCGCCCAGCGCGGGACGTTCTACATCGCCGAGTCGGTCGACGGCGAGCCTCAGCTCAAATTCATGGCCGGCTACGCTTATGACGACCGCGACGGCATTCCGGCTCATTTCAAGTTTGGGCAAGGACTCGTCGGCCAGTGCGCAAGCGAAAAGCAGCGCATTCTGGTCCGCAATGTACCCCAAGATTACATCAAAGTCAGCTCGAGCCTGGGGTCCGCCGCCCCAGTTACGGTTGTCGTGCTGCCTGTTCTCTTCGAACGCGAAGTGAAGGCCGTTGTGGAGCTCGCGTCATTCCAGCAGCTTTCCGATATCCATCTTGCTTTCCTCGATCAGCTCACGGAAAGCATGGGCATCGTATTAAATACGATCGCCGCAACAATGCGTACGGAGCAACTCTTGCAGCAGAGCCAGGCGCTTGCCGAAGAGCTACAAAAAACAAACGCACAAATTCAGGAGAAGGCGCAGTTGCTGGCCGATCAGAATACGGAGGTGGAAGCGAAGAACCGCGAAATCGAACAGGCCAAGCAAGCTCTCGAAGAAAAAGCGGAGCAGCTTGCGCTCACTTCCAAATACAAGAGCGAGTTCCTTGCGAATATGTCGCACGAACTGCGCACCCCTCTGAACAACCTCCTTATCCTTGCGCGCGTGCTTGCAGACAATACGGAAGGGAATTTGAACCAGAAGCAGGTTAAGTTTGCTGAAACCATTCATTCCTCCGGAACTGACTTGCTTGCGCTAATCAACGACATTCTCGATCTTTCGAAGATCGAGTCCGGCAAGATGGATGTCGAAGTCGGAAATATCCGTTTCACTGAGCTACAGGACTATTGCACGCGCACTTTCCGGCATGTAGCGGATGGGAAGGGCCTCGAATTCGGAATCGACGTTGCGCCGCAACTGATGGCTGAGGTCATCCGCAGTGATGCCAAGCGCCTGCAGCAAGTGCTCAAGAACCTGTTATCAAATGCGCTTAAGTTCACCCAGCACGGAAGTGTGCGTTTGAAAATTGAGCAGGTGAATTCGGGTTGGAGCAGCACTCACCCGGTCCTCAGCAGGGCCCCGGCGGTAATCGCATTCTCTGTAATCGATTCCGGCATCGGCATAGCACGCGATAAGCAGCGAATTATCTTTGAAGCGTTTCAGCAAGCGGATGGCACCACCAGCCGCAAATACGGTGGAACGGGGCTAGGCCTTTCGATAAGCCGTGAACTCGCACGGCTTCTCGGAGGTGAAATTCGACTGCAGAGCAATGTGGGGCGGGGCAGCATCTTCACTCTATATCTGCCGCAAGCGTATATCTCGTCGGCGCCAAAGCTGGAGACCGTGGATACCGCCACCATCCGCAAGGCGACCGGAACTCATGATGCGCAGAAGCTGCTGCCGGCAGCGAACTTCATGGAGGTCGGCCTGATTCTGCCATCCTCCACCTCGCTCCCGGAAGAAGATCTGGTGGATGATGATCGCAACCTCATCGCGCAGGGCGATCGCGTCCTGCTGATCGTAGAGGACGACCTGGTTTTTGCGCGCGCGGTGATGGACCTTGCCCGAGACCACGGCCTTAAAACCCTAGTGGCATTACGCGGCGGCACCGCAATCTCGCTTGCTCGCGAGTTCCATCCCGGCGCTATCACTCTTGGCGCTCGGCTGCCCGACATGAGCGGCTTGACGCTGCTCGATCGCCTGAAACACGACCCATACACTGCACATATTCCCGTCCATGTTATCTCTGGCCCCGAAGAAGGGCGCCGCGCCTTCGCGTTAGGCGCAATGAGCTGCGTGCAAAAGACGCTTGTCAAGGAAGGCCTCGAAGAGGTTTTCGGCATGATTCGGCACTCAATGCAGCCGCGCAAGAGAAAACTGCTTCTGATAGCGGAAGACGATGTTCGCGCCGGCGGCATTCACACCCTGATTGGCGGCGAGGACATCGAGATTGTAGACGTGCCGGGCCTGGCTGCGGCGTTGCAAGCCATTGAGCGGGAGTATATTGACGCGATTGTCCTTGATTGGGCATTTCCCGATCACACCGGCCTCGATTTCATCGAAACGGTGCAGGCCGGATTATCGCCGTATGTGCCGCCTATCGTCGTTTTGGGGACTCACCAGCTTTCGGAAAACCAAATCGCGGAGATTCATAAGTGCGCCCGTGCGAGCGCCATTCGCTATGCGCCAACAGTGGAACGCCTGCTGGACGAAACAGTTCGCCTCCTGCACCGGAATGAAAATTCTCTTTCTGAAGAACAGAAGCGACTTCTCTTCGGTGTGCGCCAAACAGACCCGCGCCTTATCGGCCGCAAGGTTCTTGTTATCGATGACGATCTGCGGAACATATTCGCCCTTACCAGTGTGCTTGAGCAGCACGAATTGAAGGTGCTTCACGCGGAAAACGGACGGGCCGGAATTGAGCTGCTCAGGAGCGTTAAGGATGTCGATGTGGTCCTGCTCGATGTCATGATGCCTGAAATGGATGGTTACGAGACCACGCGCGCCATTCGGCAGATTCCGGAATTCAATACGCTTCCGATTATCGCTCTCACCGCGAAGGCCATGAAGGGTGATCGCGAGAAGTGCCTACAGGCTGGCGCTTCTGACTACGTTGCGAAACCGGTTGACCTGGACCATCTCTTCTCAGTCATGCGAGTCTGGATGACTCCAGATGCCGGGGCGCGGTTCGATCACGGCGCTGTTACCATTCCGGCCTGGCGGGCGGATGGTGATTTGGTTACCGATGATGATCGGTACATCGTTCAGGCCGGTGATCGCCTGCTCCTTATCATTGAAGATGACGTGACCTTCGCGCGCATTATGCTGGACCTTGCTCATAAGCGCGGATTGAAGGCGTTGATTGCGCTGCAAGGCAGCACGGCAATCAAGCTGGCTCGCGAATTCCGGCCCGGAGCGATTTCGCTCGATGTAAACCTGCCGGATATGAGTGGCTGGACAGTGCTCGATTGCCTGAAACACGATCCGGAAACGCGGCATATTCCGGTGCACGTGATCTCGGGCCATGAAAACAATCGGCGCGGCTTTGTTCTAGGGGCAATGAGCTGCATACAGAAGGCGCCTGCCGCCGAAATCTTGGAGAGGGTTTTCGGGGTAATTCAGCATTCAATGGAGCCGCGAACCAGGAAGCTTCTTTTGGTCAGCGACAGTCAGCCGCTCAGACAGGAGATGCGGTCGATCATCGGCTCGGGGGATATCGACTTTATCGATGCCTCATCCGAGGGCGAGGCCATGCAGGTCGTAACCAGTGATTATCTCGACGGCATCATCATCGATTGGGTCATTTCCGAGCGAGTGGGCGTCGAGTTCATCGAAGAGGTGCAAACGCGGCTCGCTCCCTTCGTTCCTCCGTTCGTCGTCTTTGGCTCGCGCAGCCTGAGTCAATCGCAAGCCGCTGCATTGCATCGGGTCTCGCGTTTCAGCGTGGTGCGCTATGCGCCTTCTCTTGAGCGATTACTCGATGAAACTACGTTATTGCTGCATCGGTCTGAGGACGTCCTATCAGATCGACAGAAGGAAATTCTTGCCCTCGTCCGGCAGGTCGATTCAATGCTTGCGGGGCGTAAAGTTCTGGTTATCGATGATGACCTTCGAAATATATTTGCTCTGACAGGTGTTCTTGAGCAGCGCGATTTGAAAGTACTTCACGCGGAGAATGGGCGTTCCGGTATTGAAACTCTGTGGAAGAATCCGGATATCGACATCGTCCTGATGGACATGATGATGCCCGGTATCGACGGCTATGAAACCACGCGTGCCATCCGGAGTGTCCGCGAATTCGAATCATTACCGATCATCGCCTTAACCGCGAAAGCCATGAACGGCGATCGCGAGAAATGCCTGGAATCCGGCGCATCGGACTACGTGGCGAAGCCAATTGATCTGGACCACCTTCTCGCCGTGATGCGGGTGTGGCTGGCGCCTGTTCTGGAGCATTCCCATGCTCCTGCCGGCGAAGGGAGCAATAGCAGGTGAACGGCAGTGTGAGCTCCGAAATCCCAATTACGGCTAGCGCGTTCGCAGCGCCCCCCGCTGGTCAAGATCGGGTCAAGCTTCTCCTGGTCGATGACGATCGGGACAATCTGCTCGCACTCCAGGCGGTGCTCGATCCGTTGAAACAGGAGCTGATGCTTGCCCCTTCGGGCATTGATGCGCTGCGGCTATGCCTGGATCACGACTTTGCGGCGATTCTGTTGGATGTTCGGATGCCGGACATGGACGGATTCGAGACCGCGGAGATGATACGAACGCGCAAACGCTCCCGGCACACGCCCATCCTTTTTTTAACGGGCTACCGTAGCGATGAGCAATTATTTCGCGGCTATGATTTGGGCGCAGTCGACTTTTTGTTCAAGCCGATCGTACCCGAGATTCTTCAAAGCAAGGTGGCCGTGTTCGTTGAGCTCTCTCACAGCGAGCAGCGCCTGCGCCAGCAGACGGAAACTTTGGCGCGCGCTGAACAGAAGTTCCGCGCTGTTCTGGAGGCTGCCCCGGATGCAATGGTCATCACCGGCGAGGATGGAACCATTCACCTGGCCAACTCCCGAACGGATTTCCTGTTTGGCTACCCGCGCGAGCATCTCATCGGGTTAAAAATTACCTCGCTTATTCCGGAATGGAAGCCCGCCGGGTATGAGGCTGCCGATTTTTCGTCCGCCGCTGTTCCAGTCGAAACACGTTTGACGGCGTCGGGTCGCGGTGGTTCAACTTTTCCGGTCGAGATAACGCGGAGCCCATTGGAGAGCGAGGACGGGCTGCTGATTACTACCGCCATTCGGGACGCAACAGAGCAGGTCCAGGCTGAGGAAAGAGTTCGCCGGATCAATCTGGAACTTGAGAGGAGAGTCGCCGAGCGGACAGCCGATCTCACCAGATCGAACGAGGCGCTCCGGCAGTTTGCCTGGGCCGCGAGTCACGACCTTCAGGAGCCCACTCGAATGGTCCTGACTTACGCGCAGTGGGTGGCCAAAACGGCTGCTTCTAAGCTCGACGCGCAGGAGCTTGAAATGCTGAATTGCGTACACGAGAACGGTCTCCGGCTGCAAACTCTCCTCAGCGCCTTGCGGCAATATATTTATATCAGTGAATCCGGCGACGAGCAGTGGAAGGCCGTTGACTGCAATACCGCCGTGCGCACGGCGCTATCTAACCTGGAGGGCTTGATCGCTGATTCCGGCGCGTCCGTTATTTTGGAAACACTGCCCACTATCGAGTCGATAGAAATCCTGATTGTTCAGTTATTTCAAAATCTGATCAGCAACGCGATCAAGTATAGATCCGCTGAGCCACCGCGAGTGCGAATATCGGCCGAGGCGCGCGGCGATGGCTGGCAATTCTCGATCGAAGATAACGGCGTTGGTATTGAGCCGGAGTATCTTCAGTACATTTTTGGCGTCTTCAAACGCCTGCATGGCCGGCAATACTCAGGAACTGGAATCGGTCTGGCAATTTGCAAGTCTGCTGTAGACCGGCTGGGTGGAAGCATCTGGGTGGAGTCGATGCCTGGTCAGGGCTCTGTGTTTCGGTTCGCCCTTCCGGAAAAGAGCTCGAAATGAACGCGCGAATTTCGCGAATTCTCCTGATCGAGGATAACCCGGGCGATGTCCGGCTCATCGAAGAATGCCTTCGATCGCGCGGGATTAAGTATCAGCTTACACACTGCGACACTATTGATGCGGCTCTTCGGGTCGTTACTGGATGCGGCGGGAACGGCGGTCAAATCCCTGACTTGATGCTGCTCGATTATAATGTGCCGCGTGGTGACGCTTGTTCCGTTCTCGAAGCCGCTGCCAATAATCCTGCCCTTGCGAGGACAAGGAAGGCGGTCATAACCTCTTCGGTAGCGCCGAAAGACCAGCAGGATGCTCTAAAATCCGGCGCTGATGCCTTCATCTATAAGCCGGCAGACCTGGACAGCTTTCTCCGCGAGGTTGGCGGAAAAATCGTGGAACTCCTGGAAACGGCCTAACCGAATGAAGGAGTTTCCTACGGGCAGCAGCGGCACGGGCCGGCGCGGATTTCTGAAAACAATTGCCGGAGTGGGTCTGGCGGCATCCGTCGACTCGTCAGCCGAAGCCGCGCGTGAGCAATCGCCTGTGCATTCGAGGATCGCGTACCCGCGTATCTTCACCGGGCGCCAGCTCAAGATGATTGCTTTCCCGCTAGGCGGTGTTGCGGCGGGAAGTCTTGCTTTGGGTGGCCGGGGACAGCTTCGCGATTGGGAGATTTTCAACCGTCCGGACAAAGGACACTCGCCGCCTTACGCGTTCCCATCCATCTGGGTGCAAGCAGCCGGTAAAAAGCCGGTCGCACGCGTGCTGGAATCGCGGATTTTACCTCCTTATGAAGGAGAGGACGGCTTGGGTGCAAATAACGTGCCCGGAATCGCGCGTTTGGCGGAGGCCACGTTCACGGGCGAATTTCCATTGGCCCACATCGACTTTCGCGATCCCGAGTTGCCGGTTTCTATTGCGCTTGATGCGTTTTCACCTTTTATCCCGCACGATGCCGAAGCTTCCGGTCTGCCAGTGGCCATTTTGCGGTACACGGTAAGGAATCCCGAAACGCGGCCGGTCAGCGCAAGCATCGCCTTCTCAATTGAAAATCCAGTGGATGCAGGACATGATCCGTCCGGCGCAGCCAATCTGCGCAGCGAAGATACGCGTCTCAACGACTTTCGCGATCGAAATGGCTTGCACGGGCTGCTCATGAGCAATCCGCAAATCGCCATAGACCACCCCATGCAAGGAACACTTGTTCTCGGCCTGTGCGATGTGGGAGCCGGAACGCTTAGCTACTGGCGCGGCTGGCCGAAGAGCCCCTGGTGGAATGCGCCGATGCTTTTCTGGGATCAGTTTTCGCTCGACGGCACTTTGTCAAACGAACCAGCGGAGCGCAAGCCGGTCGGCGCGTTGTGTCTTCAGCGAACGATTCCTCCCGGCGCTTCCGCGACGTACACCTTCCTGTTGGCTTGGCATTTCCCCAACCGTACTCCGAAGTGGTGCGGCTGGGATGCTCCCGAAGGCGAGGGCAATGTCGTTATCGGGAATCATTACGCAACGCGCTTTGAAGATGCCTGGAGTGCGGCTGAGTTCGCTGTAAAGAATTTGCGGGATCTTGAAAATCGTACTCGCCGGTTCGCCGCCGCGATGCGCGAGAGCACGCTGCCCGGCGAAGTGAAGGAGGCGGCTTCCGCCAATTTATCTACGCTCGTCTCTACCACGTCATTTCGCACCGCGGATGGCGCGTTCCACGGCTTCGAGGGTTCGAACGATCACCTCGGCTGCTGCTTCGGGAATTGCACGCACGTGTGGAACTATGAAACCACAACCGCTCATCTTTTCCCCGAATTTGCCCGATCCTTGAGAAGCGCCGCTTTCGGCTATTCGATGGACCCGCAAGGCGCCATTCACTTTCGCCAGATGCTGCCGGACGGAAAGCAGCGCTGGGGTTTCGCAGCCGCCGATGGGCAGATGGGTCAAATAGTACATGCCTATCTGGATTGGATATTGTCGGGCGATATCGAATGGCTGCGCGGCATCTGGCCTCGCGTGAAGAAAGCTCTCGAGTTCGCATGGGTTCCCGGCGGCTGGGATGCGAATCGCGATGGAGTTTTCGAGGGAGCGCAACACAACACCTACGATGTCGAATTCTATGGTCCCAATCCGCAATGCGGCATTTACTATCTGGCCGCGCTACGTGCCGCAGAGCGCATGGCGGCTGCCGTGGGGGACTCGTCGTCAGCGGAGTATCGGCGCCTCTTCGAGCAGGGAAGCGGCTGGATCGATCAGCACCTGTTCAATGGAGAATTCTACATTCAGGAAGTTCGCGGCTTACCCGCGAGCGCGATCGCGCCCGTGACGCGCGGCGACATGGGCTCGCAGAACACCGAACATCCGGAATACCAGGTGGGGAAAGGCTGCCTGGTTGACCAGCTTGTGGGCCAATACATGGCGGAAGTTTCCGGGCTCGGTCCGCTGCTCCATCCGGACCACATTCGTAAAACGCTCGCGGCCATTTATCGCTACAATCACAAACCATCATTGATTGATCACGATTGTCCCGAACGAACCTTCGCTCTTAATAACGAAGCTGCCGTAGTTGTCTGCGATTACGCAAAAACGCCGCGGCCGCGCATTCCGTTTCCGTACTACGCCGAAGTGTTTACCGGACTTGAATACTCTACCGCCACTCACATGCTGTATGCAGGCATGATCGAGGAGGGGTTGGAGTGCATCGCCAATACACGCTCACGCTACGACGGCGAAAAGCGGAATCCGTGGGACGAAGCCGAATGCGGTCATCACTACGCTCGCGCGATGTCGGCGTGGACCGGCATTTTGGCCCTGAGCGGATTCCGTTACCACGGGCCGAATGGCGCGGTAACAATGATTCCGCTGGTCAATCAGCGGGATTTTCGCTGCTTCTGGTCGAGTGCGACCGGCTGGGGCGAGTTCACCTTGAAGCGAACGCAAAGTGACGCGAGCATTCACCTGGCCGTAATCGAAGGCAAGCTCTTATGCCGGAGCGTGGAAACGGAAGGAACCGGCGCCAACACAGCGGCCCTTCTGAACGGAAGGAGCCTTGCGCATCGAGCGAGCCAGAACGCAAACCGAACGATTCTGCAGTTTGAGGAGCCGCTGATGCTTCAGCCGGACCACATTCTTCAAATCGAGCTACGTGCGTAATCTATTTCGCCGGCTCCGCTGCTTGCGTTTGGCTGACAGAAGTGACTTTGGTTGAAGCAGGCTCGACCGCGGCGCCTTTGCGGACGGTGATATTTCCGCGTCCGGTGGTCAGCGTCACATCAGCTCCGCTCCCCACGGAACCATCAAGCCTGGAGCCCATCTTCTCCGTGTGCTCGCTCAGCACCGCTCCGAACTCGTTGTCGATTTCTCCATGATCGGTGCTGGCTGCAAGCACAAACTGCCCTGCCTGCGGTACCGTCAATTCGATATTGCCGCCCTTTACCCGCACATCCATTTTGGCGAGAGGAAGGCGCTCCGGGCGCAGTTCGATGTCGCCCCGGTCTACCGTCACTTGAATGGCGTTGGTGAATCCCGCCAAACTAACATCCGTCGCGTGCGTAGCCAACGTCAACGGGCCCACCACGCCCTGTGCGCTCAGGCTGCCGCGATCGATTCTTACTTCGCCCGGAATCTGCTGAACGTCCAACCGCGTGCGCATGTTCTCGACGCGCGCCGGTTTTGCCAGTTCACGGAGCGAGACGGTTCCCCCATAATCGCCGCTGATGGTCACCTGTCCCGCAACCTTGGTAAGCTCGACATCGCCGCCGTGGCCGCGCAGATCCACGCTGCCCTTCACGTTGGTGCAGCGGACCAGATCGCTGTGCCGGGTGTCTACCTTTACATTCCCATCCAGATCCTGCAAGCGCATGCCGGCATTGGCGCTGCTCAGGTCTACGTCCCCGGAAATCGCCGAAACATCGAAATCGCCATAGTTCCCGGTGGCCTCGATGCTGGCTCCTCTTGGCACCGCAACGTCCAGATCTGTGGTCACGCGTGTTCGCGAACCAGCCTTGTCCTGATTGCAGCGGATGATGATGGTGTTTCCTTGCACCACTACCTCAACCGGCGTATCGGAATTCGCCCGGTCGGCAGCGGCGGGCTCAAAGGCGCGAATGGTCTTGTGCCCGCTCACGCTTACTTGCGTTCCGTCGCCGCCCACAATCCTGGCGTCCCCCCGGAACGCTTCGATAATGACGTGAGGTGAAGTTCCGGCTGGCTTCTGTACGGGGCCAACGGAATAATCGTGCTCCTGGCCGAAGGTATCGCTGAAACCGCGGCCGAAGCCGTTCTGCCACCACCAGTTTCCCCGGCCATGGACCTCAAAGGCCGCCATGCCAACGAGGCATATCAAGACGATAACGAACCAGGCCCCGCCCGAGACGCCGTTGGTGGGTATTGCGGTCCCACGCAGAAAACGGAAGCATACTTCGAGCAGCGCCACGCCGCCCCAGATGATCAGCAGATAAGGCCAATACAGAATCAGCAGGTCCGCAATGTGGAACTGCGGCGAAAACGCATGTATCAGAAAAAGAACGCCGATCAGAATGATAATCAGCGGCCCGGTAATGGATCCTCGCGGTCTCATCGCACTGCTCCTCCTGCCATTGGAGGCGGCGGCGGCGCGGGCGGCTGGGGTTGAACGAACATGCGCTCAATCAGCTTCAAAATTCCAATAATGATGATCAGCAGCGGCCATGTGTGCGAGAACGGCAGCACCTCGGCCTGTTGCATGGCGAAGAGCACCCCGATGGCAATCAGCAGAATGGGGCCGCGGATCGCCTGCGCGAACATTGCCCCCCTACTGTTCATGATGGCTCCCCATCAGGTCGTTGGCAGGCGGAGTAGGCGGACCCACATAGGGTTGAGAGGCTCGAGGAGGCACCGGGCCGGTAAAGCGGCTATACAGCATATAGGCACCCACGACAATCAGAATTACCGGCCAGAATCGCGAAATCGCCCGGAAATCGATCAGTTCCAAAGAGTTCAACAGATAAATGACGCCGATCAGAATCAGCAGGATGGGTCCCACGGGAAGGGCATGCCCGGCCTGGCGGTTGCGCGGCACGATGCTCGACCATTCATCAATCGGCTGGCCCAACTGCCGCCGCCGGGCGGTGTGGTAGGCCTCAAAAGGCATATAAAAAATGAAGGCGGCCAGCAGAATCCCTAATAGCGGCTGCGCGCCGCTGCCCTCCGAGTTGTCCAGCAGCGTCACAAACAATCCGAAAACTAGCGCGTGCACCAGGCCTTTTAGATACTGCCCGTTGTAAATGGCGCCGACGCCGGGAATAAAGCCCAGGATGAACGCAAGCCCGGGCGAGGTCTGCACGGGCACGATTGCCTGTGCGGTTGGCGGTCCCGCCGGCCCATAGGGATTCGCCGCCGCGGCGACTGGATCAGGATTCGCCCCGTACGGCGCATTGAAAACACCAGGCACATGGTCCTGGCAATAGATGGTTCCTTCCGCCGGCCGCTGGCAATGTTCGCACAGAGGCCTGCCGCACGAGCGGCAGAAACCCGTCGCCGGTGTTTCCGAATGGTAATAGCAATTCATTTTCTATCTCCCTGGCTGTCGCTGCTCCCCGTCTGTCCGTTCTGCCGGGCAGATCGTTTTACTCGTGGAGCCTGCTTCTGCGAGGCCTCCTGTTGTTCTTGCAAATCCCTTAGCTTGGTCTCGATCTCATACACGAAACGAAGATTCTCGTAATACTTTACGGTGCGATCTTTCACGCGCAGCGCTTTGTCTTCGACGCCGGCCCAAACCCGTACCGGATTCAGGTCGGCAGGCTGAACATGCTGCACCTGCACCCCGGTGCAGCGCTCCAGCATTGCGAAAGACAAAACCGTCATAGCCATTCCCATGGCTAACCGGGGCTGCAAAATGGGTTGCAGCCATTTGCTCGCCATACGGCTCACCCAACCCTGTTTCTCGAGGGGATGGCGAGTGCGGCCGGTGGGCGACTGGAAGGCGATGCGCGTAACCAGTGCGGGCGGAGGAATCACCTCATCGGCACGCTTTAGAAAAGCAACCGCGCCTCTTACATCGGCCATGAACGCACCACAAGCAGTACACGAAGAGGCATGCTGCTCCAGGGCGGCGCTGTCAGCGCTGCCGAGAGTGCCGTCGATGTAGTCGGCTAAGATGCTCTCAAATTCGGTGCAATTCATTACTTACTCAAAATCCGGCTTACTCAAAATCCGGTTCTATACTGTCACCTTGTTACGACGCAGGACACGCGCGAGCTCGGCGCGGCCACGGTTCAACCTTGATTTCACGGTTCCTTCGGGAACACTTAATACCCGCGCAATCTCCCGGTATTCCATTTCCTGCAGATCGCGCAAAATGACCGCCTCCCGCAACTCGGGCGAGAGCTTCTGGAGCCCGGCTTGCAGCAGTTCTCCTGCTTCGCGCCCGGCCAGCAGGCCGTCGGTCCGGGAATGCTGCCCTGTTTTCTCTTCGAGAACCGAGAGCTTGTCCTCAATGGCGTCGGTCACCCGTTCATTCTTGGTTCGGCGGTAATGATCGACCAATAGGTTACGGGTAAGCCGGGTGAGCCATACGACGAACGACCCCTCACCCGCGCGAAAGCTCCCCAGGGTCTTGAAAACCCTCAGGAAAACGTCTTGGGTGAGGTCCTGCGCCTCATTTTCGCTGCTCGTGAAGCGATAGCAGATGGCGTACACACGTTTGGTGTAGAGCTTTACCAGCTCTTCCCAGGCGCCCTGCTCGCCGCTGAGGCAGCGTTCAATTAAACTGGCTTCGGTATCCAACCGTGGAATCGCTCCGGATGCGCGACGCGCTTGCCAATTCCAAGGCGCGCCTATCGCTCTTGAGCTTAACGAACCCTTCGAGTTGAGTGAAAGTGCTGCAACCGCGGCGGCTGACATGAGCATTCCTTAAAAATCGCCTAGACAGCTAATCTGCATCGGCTACAACCAGATAAACGAGAATGAGGGGGATGAAGTTCAAGTTTTGGCGGTTTGGGAAGAGGGCGGGTCCACAAGCGCCTCGACGAGTCGAGGCGCGGCAGTCACGAGTGACTGCGCCACCTCTTTACGCGGCGTTTTCGGCGGCGATGATGCTCTCGACGCGGCCGGAAATGCGATGTTCGGGGGTCTCGAGCTTCATGTTTTGCAGTTCCTGGTTATCGACCTTGGCTTGAGCGAGCAAAACGCTCCATTTGTGCAGTTCCTGGCGGCGGGCATGCGCCTCCGCTTGCTGACGCGCGCGGTTCTGTTTCATTTGGTGCGATTCGAAGCCAATTTCTGCTTTTCGCTTTGCGGCTCTGAGCTTTAGCAGCTCGTTCAGAGCTTTATGGAAGGCCCGTTCATTGGTGGTCTGGTAGCGAAGGTACAGCGCGAGGTGTTTCTCGTCGACGGAATCGGTGAAGCAGGTGTTCTGGAGTGTCAAGGCGCGGATGCGCAGCCACCAGGACTGTGCCATCCCGGTCACGAGCAGAGTTTCAGTTGGCGTGGCGGGTTGATGCTCTTCGCTTAGCTGCTGAAGGAGATGATTGAACTCGCCTGCGTTCTCGAAGCTGAGAACCCTGAAAGCGCTAGTGAAACCGTGGCGGAAATTGTTCTGGCAGGAAATGGCTTTGCCGGTATCGGATTTTGGACCCGTGGAATGCCGCGCGTTCGCTTGGTTAGCCGCGACCTGGGCTTGAGTAGACATAGGTTCTCCGCCCGAAGAATAGAATGCGCAGGTGTCCGGCTCCGGAGGTTTACCAGGTAAGCTGATGAAGGATCGGGATAAATGCTTTTAGGTTGTTTGTGAAAATGTAATACGATGCGAAGAGGTTTTCTGTAAGTCGCTTAAAATACGCATGGCATCGTTGCGCTGGGCCGGCCGCTTTAATGACCATTCAGTGACGCTAACTTAATTTTCAGAACCACTGTCTCGTTTGGCTTATGGGCATAACCGGCAGCCTCTATAGTGAGGTCAACATCAACTCCTGACGGAATCTGCACCGTATCATTTTCAGCCACCCCCGTCCCGAGCGAGCAGGTAGCATCTCGTGAACTGATATGTACACCGGCCGGTATGAAGAGCCCGGCTTTGGTATTAGAAATCCTAACGATGACGTTTCCTGCTCTATTGTTTGTTTTCGCGTTGTAGTGTTTTGAGATCGGATTGCATTGCCGACCGCACGGCTCCGTCCTGTTCGTTCGCAATCGCGTTTTCTAGAGCCGGGATGGCTGCGATGTCTTTCATGTTGCTCAATGCATGAGCGGCGGCGATCCGAAGCGCTGGAGTTTGAGCCGTTAGGCTCGACTGGGTTAGCTGACCCAGCTTCTCGAATTCTTCCTTCGAGAGATGCTGGAATCGAGGAAGCACGCCTAGGGCGTCGATCTTCGCTTGGTCGTCCTGGGTCTCCATTAACTCCATTACGGCGGTTAGGCACCCGTCGTCATGTAGATTCAACAGATAGGTGATCGCAAGAGTCCGCAGACCTGAATTGAAGTCGGGGCTCCCGCAGATTTGCTTGAGCACAGACGACCCGTGGGCGCCACCTAGCCGCGCAAGGGCATCGGCGATATTCACTTTGGCAATCGGCACGCTCTCTCTGGAGAGGGCAGTGTCGATTGCCGGTACCGCATCCCGTACTGCCTCGTTCGCCAGTTCCTGCGCAGCAAGCCACCTCACTTCCGAGCTCTCGTTACTCAACGCTTCCAGCAAAGCGGGGTGCGTTAAGGCGATGTTATGCTGCCGTAACTGCTCCGATATAGTCGGCAGCCTGTCGTTGCCGAATGCCGGACTCCTCTGTTGTTGGCCCAATAAAATGCTCCCTAGCAGGAAACTGCTCGAAATCAGTCGTATCATCTTAAACAGCATTGTCTCTCCCTGCGATGTGGACTTTCTAATATTTAGTTATACCGACATTCGTGACGTTTTGGCCCTGCAGCGTTCCCTTAGTGAAGTTACGGATAATCGTAAACCTGGCGATAACCAATCCGTTACAGGCATAAGCTTGGCTGCACGTCATCTGGCACGTATTTAGGCCAGCCTGATCTAACATGCTCACTGAGCTCGTTGTAGTGTGCTGGTCATAAAATATGTCTTGCTTCGGCTGAAAAGTTTGCCCAAAAGTTGAGCCGCCTTCCCCGACGACGAAGGTGGAGTTGGGAGAACAGGTTATGCTGGCAGGACAATTTGAACTTGTCGTAGATCCACTCTCTTTCAACTGAATGCCGTCGAAGTTGGTAGTGGTTGGCCCCACTTGCATAGCCGCTACCGCGCCTATTCCTGTCTTATCAGTGGGAAACGCCAGGGAGAGAGGGAGGGGTGTTAGACCACTCACGGCTACTGAAGTGAACCCCTGGAGTGAGACAGCGAGTTAAGGGGGTAGTTGCCGTCCTGACCTGCCCCGGAAAATGAGACAGCCGAGAAGTTGAGGTTCGGTGCTCGAAAGTGGTCCGAAGCCCTTTCACTGGGGCTGTCTGTGGACTAAAGTATCTCAATTGAACCTCTCAAGCAAACGTGGGCGTTCAGCGCGGGCCTTCGCCCTCATATCAGTCGCTGAAGGGGGCGCCGGCAGTCTGTCAAGGGCGGGCGTTGTGTGCCCGGCGGCAGCGTACCCTTGACGGGCTGTTGGCGCTGCGTTATTGACGGTGGTGAGGGCGAAGGCCCGCTCTCCGGCACTGCGCACGAACTCTTCGGGTGTTCGGTCCGCGAGTGCGCTATGCGGGCGTTTCTGGTTGTAATCGCGTCGCCAGCGCTCCAGCTTTTCGCGTGCGTCCACAAGATTGAAGAACACCTCGACATTCAGGCATTCATCTCGGAGCCGGCCATTGAAGCTTTCGATGTATCCGTTCTGAACGGGCCGGCCGGGCCGGATGAAATCGAGTTGCACGCCCGCTTGATGTGCCCAGGCGTCCATGGCTTGACCGGCGAATTCGCTGCCATTATCGGTGGTGATGGATTCTGGTGCGCCACGCAGACTCACCAGCCGCTTCATGTGCGCCACTACTTTCTCGCCGGTTTGTGAGCGGTCCGCGTAGACGCACAGGCACTCGCGCGTGTATTGGTCGATGACCGTCAGGATGCGGAACCAGCGGCCGTCCGCCAATCGATCACTCACAAAATCCATGCTCCAGCGTTGATTCGGCCGCACTGCCACAGACAGTGGAACGCGAGCGTGTGCAGCTCGTTTCCCTCGCTTGGCGGTTCGCACCTGTAGACCTTCTTCGCGATAGAGACGATAAACCCTTTTTGTGTTTACCTCCCAACCTTCCCGTCGGAGCAGTACCGCAATGCGCCGATATCCGTACCGAACGCGACTGCCCGCCAGCTCCCGGATCCGCATGCGCAACTCGTTCTGCGGATCGCGCCGGCTCTGGTAACGGTTGATCCAGCGCGTGATCCTAATCAGCCCACAAGCACGGTTTTCGCTCAACTGGTATCCCTGTCGTATGTTGCTCACCAGTTCGCGACGTGCTGCGGGCTTCAGGCCTTTTTTGAGAGCACCTCCTGCAAAATGTGCTTGTCTAGCGTCAGGTCTGCGACCAGCGTCTTCAGTTTGCGGTTCTCTTCCCGTAATTGTCGCAGCTCCCGCAGTTCGCTCAAACCCAAGCCGGCAAAGCGCCGTTTCCAGCTGTAAAACGCCTGCTGCGATACTCCCAATTCCCGGCAAACATCGCTGACCTTCTGGCCCGCCTCCGCTTGTCGCAAGGCGGTCATAATCTGCTCTTCCGTGTGACCTTTTCTCGGCATATGTCCTCCTTCGGATGTGCTCCAGAGGACCACATCCGAACGGCAGATTCAACTTTACTGCTGTCTCATTTTTGGGTTTTGGGTCATACGCCCGTTGGACATCCGGATCCTACATTAACGGTGCCAACGCCCTCCGCTTGGCAGCCATAGCTGTCTGTGACCGACCCATAGATGTTGGTGCTCCCTGTCTTGTCACCTGCCAGGGTCACCTGCCAACCACCGTTTCCACCCTGAATGGATGCAACCGAGCTGTCCTGGACGGACCAAAACCAGAGCTTACCGGAAGGAGTGCTTCCGTTACGTGTCCCACTGCAGGAATTCTGCGTCGCGGGCACGCTGCATCCGATCCCTGTAGTTCCAGTGCTTGCAGTTCCTCCGGTTGCGATCTGCAGCGGATTTGCGTTCACGGTTACGCCGCAAAGGACGGTTTTCGTGCCACAACTGAAGTTTCTTGCCAGCTCCAGGTCTGAGTTGATCTCGACAACCCTACCGAGGACCCCACCTGGCACGGGATTGAGCCAAGCGAGCATCCCGGAAGCGGCGGGAAGTTTGATGTTTGCGCTGGAGTCCGTCGCGGCGGCATTTCGGATCAAGCCCTCCACCTCAATGGCCTTTGTCTCGAGAGGCTCAATGCGGTAATGTTCTGTATGTTGGCCGAAAGCGGCGTACGCGGTGAGATCGACTTCGCGTTTCGAGGTGGCATCGGGGTTGAACAAGAAGACAACTGAGCTTGTGTCCTGGTCAACGCGCCAAGGATGCTCGCCGCCATTATCGACCTGTTTGCGATCTTTCCCGGCAGATCGACGACCTTTATCTCGGCGCCCGAGGAAACCGCTCTAAGGCTCGAATAGAATTGTCCTGGTGTTGCGTCGGCACTTATAACGAAAGAGTTGCGCAATCGCGAGTCGCCCGGCAGATTCGGTAGGGAGAGTGCTACGGTCGCTTGGGCGGGAACGGTGGTATGCAGAACGGGGGTCGAGATCGATTGATCGTCGTTCGCGGTACTATAATAATCCACGGTCACGTGTGTTGGCCGGGCGCCGAAGTTCGTTACTGCCGCCTCCGGGTAGAATACGGAACTCCCGAGGCGCTCTGTCGTCCCGACAGGGACGCCCATGTACGCGGCAGAGGAAGAATACGTGAACGCGCTCTGTTGAAACGGCATACTAACGGCGCGGATAGGGCCTGGTGAGTCGACGTATCCAAGGCCGTACACGGCCAGTCCGCCTGGCATGCCGGGAGAGGAAACGGAGATGCCCAAGGCTTGGCGGGAAGAAAATTTTTCATCTGGAGACATCGCTGCCTGAGGAGACGGGTACGAGATACGTTCGCCACACACGCTTAACAGTGTCATCTGGCCGCCCGCCAGAGTAATTGAACCAGTACTCGGCCGTTTCTCCTCAGGGATGCAGGTGACCACCACGGTTTGAGGCGATCCAGTCACGTTTGTCACCGCAACGACAGCCGGTGCGGCCGCATTTGCGATAGTGCCGCGAAAGCTGTTATCCGGCTTCGTACCCACCATTAGAAGCTCCTCCTCGACATATACCGGATTCAACGGCTCCTCCCTAGTGATTGACAACTGCGCCGCTAATGACGCGAAGTTCGCGTCTTCCGAGCTCACGAGGAGATATCCGATAAAGGCCCGGTCGCCCAATGTCTCGGTGAGTAGTTTTGTTATATCGACTTCGCTTTGAGAGTGCGCCTCCAATGGAACGGCAGCTTCGGCGATTTCGCGCCCCAAGCGATCCCGAACACTTGCCTTCGCCGTCATAGCGATGTCTGAGTTGCTGACCAGTGTGAGCGTATTTCTTAGACTGCGATCCTGGATAAGCATTGGTGCAACAAGCGGCATCATCATGGTTTCGGGCGTTCCCGAGATCTGAGGCGCTTTCGGCCCGCTGGCTTTGCCAATAGCGCTCGCTAAAAGAGAAGCCGCCAATCCCCCGACTACAAGTTTATTTGAAAATCGCATAGACAACTCCCTTGTGGTTTCCTACTTAGTAACGTGAGCACGGACATCGTAGCTTACACTCTGTGCCCTGAGTGTTTTCAAAAACTCGATGATCGCTCCCTGGTTGATAAGGAGATAAGAGCGGAAAATGCCTGTTGTGTGGACAGCGCTTCTCCAAAATGGTTGAGAATCGCTTCGCGGATGGTGGTGAACTGGCCGTGATGGAAATAGTTCGGCTTGCTGCCGACGGCCCATAAGCGCCTGGTGAGGAATTTCGCGTTGCCGGCGAAGAATTCGCGCCGAACCGGCGGCTTGATTTTGGTTGAGCGACTTCGCGATTCGGATCGTTTGGGCCGCTGCAGATGTCGTGCAGCTTGAAATCGGTATAGAGCGGAACCATGACGATTCCGTTCACCGGCTTCAGGCGGGGCTGCGGCAGTTCGTCGCTGGCGAGATCGACGGAGAGCGTCGGGGCTTGGCCGGTTTGGAGATTTCCGGGCGGATTGTACGGATTCGGCTCGGTATAGATCCAACCCTTGCTGATCGAGTGGGAGCGCGGGAATGTGGCAGGACGCGCAGCCGATCTGCTGGAATAGCTTTTCGCCGTCGCGTGCGGCCTTGCGGAGACACGGGATCGGTGCGGAACGGAGCGCGACTGGAACTGGCAGCGTGGCCTGGAAGAGCGTGGCAGGCGGTGATATCGGCGCGGGTCAGTTCGTTCACCACGCCATCGCCGTCCGGATCGGTGCCGATGCCGAAGCGCTCGGTGGCCTGCATGCCGTGGTGCTGATTGAAGGCGTTGTATGGTGAATACGCGCAGCGAGACGAATGCTCCCGGCTTGGGTGAAGGGAAGAATGAGCAGGCTGGGCGGATGCTGCGCATCGGCGGAGGCGAGTCGATTGCGGGGGAAGCCCTTCGACGGCGGATGTGTTCCAGGTTCCGTCCGGGTTGCGTGCGAGTACGCCGAAGGAGATTCCTTTGGAAATGAGTTGCGCACGCTGGCCGGGCCGAAGGCTGATCGCGAATCGATTGCGAGATCGGCGGTAATCTGGCGCGCGAGCATTTCGTAGTAGCCGGAGCCGAACATGTCCGGCGTGGAACGGCTGTTCGCGATGCGATTGCAGCGTGACGGCGCGGCCGCGTTCGTCCAGTGCGCCGCGCGTGGGAACGATATCGTTCGCATCGAAGGTCGCGAAATCAAACCGCTGGCCGAGAACGAAGACGTTGCTGGAGAGATCGCCGGCGCCGCCGGAAATCGGCTGATTGTGACAGCCGGCGCATGAGTTCGAGTCCGGTCCAGAGATGCGATTGTTATTGCGCGGGAACGCGAGCGGGGAATTCGGATCCGAGAGTGGCGCTCCGGTGCCTTTTGTTAGCGGGCGGCCCGCGCCTTCCTCGCGCGTGAAGCGGGCTTCGAACAGTTTCTTGCCATAGGCGATCAGATCGGGAAGCGGCGTGTCGAACTCTTCACCATCCTGGAGATGCCGGGGAATCGCGAGTTCGCGACCGATTTCGCGGGGCATTTTGCGGAAAAAGTGTAGCGATAGATAGAAGTGCGCACAAAAAATAGGGCGGGAGCGTGTGATTTCTGTGAAAGGTGCTCCGAAGCATGCCGGAATAGCTGGTGTTGACTTTTGTCACAAACGTTCTTCGCATTCGCAAAGGCAAAGCTTTCCTTGGGCTTGCAGCAGCACAAGCGCGGGGCCCAAATCCTTATAGCAAACCTTTTTTGTCTAATACGTTCTTAGTACCGTATAGACTATAGGCGGGAAAACTAGCTTTTACAAATGAAATCGTAGGAATTTCGTAAAAGCCTTTCAGCTATTAGTACTGGTACTCTGGAAAATCGTGAGTTGGCCGACTCACTTCAGGGGCAGGGTTCGGGTGGGCCTACACGAGCCAGGCTGGAGCCGCCATGTTTTCCCCAGTTCCAAGGCGCCTACCGCTCTTGAGCTTAACGAACCCTTCGAGTTTAATGAAACTGCGGCAACCGCGGGGGTGGGCGACCCACCGACCGCCTCGACGAGTCGAGGCGCGGCAGCCAAGAGTGGCTGCGCTAGCGGTGCTATGCGGGGTTTTCGGCAGCGATGATGCCCTCAACGCGGCGGGAAATGCGTTGTTTTTCGAGTGCCTGGGGCGGGTATCTAAAAAGGCGAACGCGGAGCCCATCCGCTGCGGGGCTGTCGCGGACCGCCTTCGCTGAGTGGAGCGTGACCGGGTGCATTACTGAAATCAAGATCCGTCTTTTCAAACGTCAGGGGACGATCGAGAACCATTTCCACGGTGGACCCTTTGGTCAACACCGCGTCCGGGCCTCTGGTGAGCAGTACGCCAAGCAAACCGGCCGCCGCGCCTGCCCCTGCGCCGACGCCGGCGCCTCTGGCTACGCTGCCGGCCGCCGCACCGACACCGGATCCAATTACCGTTCCAGCCGTGGTGCTGCCCACGACCGTACCCAAATCGCCCTTCTTGTCTCCCCGGCTGCCGATTTTGCTCTCTTCGCGTTTGAGCGTTTGGTCATCTCTCGAATCGATTGCTCCCAAATCCGAGCGGAAATTCCGGCTGATGCCGTTCGGTAGCGTGAGGGAATCGAACCGAACCTGTAGGGAGCCACGGCCCTTTACTCGTCCAGGCCGCTTGACTTCTGTTATCGTGCCGGTGACCCAGCTCCCCTGGGGGATAACGATCCGGCTGCCGGAAAGCACGGGAAACGCAGTTTCCAGGTATATGCGGTCTCCCACCACAGCTTGCTTCGTGCTCACGCTGTTAATCATGTTCAGCAGTATGTGCGTCCCGGCCGCCACTTCGTAATTTCCGCCGGGCGGTTGTGCTCCCGCGCGTTGCCTGAGCCCACCCGGTTCCTGAGCCGGGCCGGTTTGCGCGGGATGTGGCGAGCTATCCTGCTGTGCGGCAGCGGCGCAGTAAGTTGTGGCGCACAGGCAAACAATCGCAAACCGCTTTCTCATTCGCTTATCCTTCCCGCCCAGTGTATAGGAACCAGTGCGCCCGCTCAAACCGACGCAGTAGTGGAACGCGGCGTTGCGTTCTGCTTTCTGCTCTTGTCGGCAACCCGTTTCGCCTTTTTCATTACAGTGCTGACCGGCATGGTGGCCAGCGCATCCATGGCTACCCATTCGCACGGGCCGATGTCGCACGGCGCAACGGCTTCGTGAACCTCGAACCGGTAGTTATGAAATGTAATGCCATGTCGAAATGCACCTAGCCTTCGTCCTACGCTAGCGGCCGGTAGTTCGGCCCGTTCCGGCAATTCCCAGAAGCCCGGCATGAGTCTCGATTCCGCGGGCCTTCGCCACGCTAAAACTCTGCCGGCCTCCGCGATCCAGAACACCACCCGCTCTTCTTGCGCACTCTTCACGCCTGTGGTTTTCACCGGCCGTTCCTCCTGTCTTCCGCTTCTGCGTGATGCGCAAACTTGCGCAATAGCGCAAACCAGGCACTGCGGTTTCCTCGGAAGGCAAACCGTCGCCCCCAGTTCCATCATCGCCTGATTGAACGCTCCCGGGCGGGACCGGTCGAGCATTCTGTCCGCCAGTACGCCGAAGTGCCTTCGGCCGGCCGCGGACCCGACATCGGTTCCGTCATCGAAAACGCGGCTGGCTACTCGCAATACATTCCCATCCACGGCCGGATGTGGAAGATCGAAGGCAATACTCGCCACCGCCGCTGCCGTGTATCCGCCGATCCCGGGGAGTGTCCGAATTTCGTCATACGTGCGCGGAAACGCTCCGCGTTCTCGTATTTGGATGGCAGCTTTTTGCAAATTTCGCGCGCGATAGTAGTACCCCAATCCCGCCCAGCAAGCGAGTAACTCCGATTCGGAAGCACCGGCAAGCGCCTGATAGTTTGGGAAGCGGTTCAGGAACCGCTCATAAAACGGCGATGCCGCGGCTACCCGGGTCTGTTGCAGCATGACCTCAGAAATCCAGATTGCATACGGGTCACGGGTGCGCCGCCATGGCAGGTCCCGCTGGTATTTGTCGAACCAGTCGAGTAAATCGCGCCGAAGCTGCTGGATCTCTTCTTCTGAAGGCATTCGGTTTAGTATCCGGCTGAGCGTGCAGGCATCTTATACTGAAGAAGTACCCCTTGCAAAACGTCCCGCGCCTGCCTCGTGCGCGCGCCTATAACGGCAGCGCTTTGCTGCTTTGTCTCATCGATGCCGGAAACCTCTAGCTTAACGTCTTGCGAAGCGTTCACATCCGAAGAGGTGGAGGCGGCCGCGCGCCCTATCCTTGCGATTCGCGGCGCTCGCGTTCACAACCTCAAAAACATTGATGTTGACATCGCCCATAATCAATTGACCGTTGTTACGGGCGTCTCGGGCTCCGGGAAATCTTCGCTGGCGTTCGACACCATCTACGCCGAGGGCCAGCGCCGCTACGTTGAATCGCTTTCCGCTTACGCCCGTCAATTCCTGGAACGAATGGAGAAGCCGGATGTCGATGAAATTCTCGGCATCGCTCCGCCGATCGCCATCAGGCAAAAAAATCAGACGCGCAATCCACGTTCGACTGTCGCGACCGCGACCGAGCTTTACGATTTCATGCGTCTGCTGTGGGCTCGCGCCGGCCGCACCTATTGCCCCAAGGATGGGACCCGTATCCAGCGCGACAGCGTCGATCAGGTTGCTGAAAGCATGCTCGCTCAGGCGGAAGGCTCGCGCTGGTACGCACTCTTCCCCATCGCAGCGCTATCCAAGGCGGCCGGCAAGCCCGATGCCGCAGCGCTCCGCGACCGTCTCTTCGATCTGCGCAAGAAAGGTTTCAGCCGCCTCCTCCAGGACGGTCAGATTTTCGAATTCTCCACGCCCGAATCGCTGCTTGAAATTGATTTTTCGAAGCCTGTTTACATTCTGGCCGACCGCATTGTGATTCGCCCTGATTCGCACCAGCGCATCGTAGACACTGTCGAGATCTGCTACAGAGAAGCCGGTGAAATCTTCTTCGAGCAGGCTGCCGTTGCGGAACCCATTACGCTCCATTTCAGCGAGAAGTTCTCATGCAGGATTTGCGGCCTTCTGGCGAGCGCCCCCGAACCCACTCTCTTCAGCTTCAATAATCCTCTGGGCGCTTGCCCGGTCTGCCAGGGATTCGGCAACACCATCGATTATGATCTGGATTTAGTGGTGCCCGATCCTGCCCTGACCATCGAGCAGGGTGCAATCGATCCCTGGACCAAACCACAGTATTCCTGGTATTACGAAGAAGTTTTCGAGCCCAAAACACGCCGAAAAGTCCGCCTGAATACCCCCTACGCGGATTTGCGAACAGACGAGCAAGAGATTGTCCGCACGCACATCAAACGCTTCTTCGCCGAAGTCGAAAAGAAAAAATACAAGGTGCACGTGCGCGTTTTTCTGAGCCGCTACCGCGCCTACACGGAGTGCCCGGACTGCCGCGGCGCGCGGCTCCGGCCCGAAGCGCTGTGGGTGCGTCTGGATGGGTGCAACATCGCTCAGGTCTCGCACATGAATATTGCGGGCGCTCAGAAATTTTTCGATAATCTCCAGCTCAGCCCGGAGGAGTCGGAGATCGCGGATCGCGTTCTCGATGAGATTCGCCAGCGCTGCAAATTCCTGAACGATGTGGGCCTGGAGTACCTCACGCTCGACCGCCTTTCTGCTACTCTCTCCGGCGGCGAAGCGCAGCGCATTCAGCTTGCCACCTGCCTGGGCTCGCGCCTGGTTGGAGCGACGTATGTTCTCGATGAACCTTCCATCGGATTACACAGCCGCGATACAGCGCGGCTCATCCACATCTTGAAAGACCTGCGCGAGCTTGGGAACACCATTATAGTTGTTGAACATGACCCCGAGATCATGGCCGAGGCGGACCACATTATTGACCTTGGCCCGGGCGCCGGCGAAAACGGCGGACGCGTGATCTTCACTGGAAACTACTCCCAGCTTCTGCTGCCGCAAACGCCGAAGGACCGCGATTTTCCTCAATCGCTCACTGGGCGCTATCTTCGGGGTGAACTCGCCGTGTCCCGCGCGCATGACCGCAGGAAGGTCAATCCAAAACGCACCATTCGCTTTATCGGCGCGCGCGCAAACAATCTCAAGCGCATCGATATCGAGATCCCGCTCGGCATGATGGTTGCGGTAACAGGCGTTTCGGGTTCCGGAAAATCGAGCCTGGTTCATGATGTCATTTACAGAGCTCTAGATCTGGAAGTCAATAGAAAACGCAGACCGGCGACCGAGGATTCAGAAATTGATACGGAAGCGAACACCCGGAAACTTCCCCTGAGACGTGTCGAACGCGCTGATCTGCTCACCGGCGCCATAATGGTCGACCAGTCGCCGATCGGGCGAACGCCGCGCTCCAATCCGGTTACGTACGTGAAAGCCTTCGATCTCGTTCGCGAGTTGTTCGCCCGCACGCCTGAAGCGGAGCGGCGCGGCTACACCGCCGGTCATTTCTCGTTCAACGTTCCTGGGGGCCGGTGCGAGAACTGCCAGGGAGACGGCACGGTTACAGTCGAAATGCAGTTTCTCGCCGATGTAGAGCTGGTCTGCGAAGAATGTAAGGGTACCCGTTACAAACAGAGCGTGCTCGACATCCGCTACAAGGGCCTCAACATACACGACGTTTTGCAGATGACTATCCGGGAGGCATTGTCATTTTTTGCCGGCACGCCGCGTCTCGCCGCCCGGCTCAAAGTCTTGCAGGACGTCGGGCTCGGCTATCTGCGCCTTGGCCAATCGGCAACCACGTTGAGCGGTGGCGAAGCCCAGCGCGTAAAGCTGGCCGCTCATCTGGCGCAATCAAGCTGCGAAGGGACGCTCTTTCTTTTCGATGAGCCGACGACCGGTCTTCACTTCGATGACATTGCGAAGCTGCTGGAATCTTTCGAGCGCCTGATTCAAAACGGGGGCAGCATCCTGGTGATCGAACACAACCTGGATCTGATCCAGGCTGCCGATTGGATCATCGATCTCGGACCTGAGGGCGGGGAAGCAGGGGGCCGTATTGTTGCACAAGGGACGCCCGAAGCCGTTGCAGCCGTTCCCGAATCCTACACGGGCAAGTACCTGAAGCAAACGCTCGCCCGGCGCGCCATTGCCTGATCATCGCTTAATGGATTCTCTCCGAGATCTTCCCTCAGTCGATCAGGTCCTGCGCAATTTGCAGACCGCTGATGGCCTGTCGCGCGAGATTCTTGTAAATGAAATTCGCAGCGTCCTTACCGAGCGCCGCGAAGCAGTTAAAGCAGGGTTACCAATTGGCGGCGGAGAGCGTCGAGCAGATCGTTCAGCGGCGCTTGGAAGGTATTTCCATTCCGTCACTCCGGCCTGTGATCAATGCGACCGGGGTGATTCTGCACACGAATTTGGGGCGTGCGCCGCTTGCCCGATTCGAACCCATTACAGGCTACTCCAACCTGGAGTACGATCTTGAATCCGGAAAGCGCGGGAAGCGCGATGCGCATATCGCGCCATTGCTGGAATCTCTGCTCGGTCATCCTGGCATCGTCTTAAACAACAATGCTGCTGCCGTGTACCTGGTTTTAAATGAACTCGCCGCCGGACGCGAAGTTATCGTTTCGCGAGGCGAGCTGATTGAAATCGGCGACGGCTTCCGCATTCCCGACATCATGGCCCGCTCCGGTGCGGTTCTGCGGGAAGTGGGCACCACGAATCGAACCCGGCTTGACGATTACCGCCGCGGCATCAATGAGCGCACCGGCCTCATCTTGCGTGTTCATCCTTCGAATTTCCGCATTACGGGCTTCACTGAGCGACCCGAGCTGAAAGATCTTGCTGCATTGGCAAAAGAACGCGCCATTCCGCTTTTTGAAGATCTGGGCAGTGGCTGCATGGTTGATCTGCACCCGTACGGGTTCGACGAGCCGCTCGTTGAAGAGAGTCTCGCTGCCGGTGTTGACGTTGTTTCTTTCAGTTGCGACAAGCTGCTGGGAGGACCGCAGGCGGGCATCGTTGCGGGCAGAACCGAACTCGTCCAAAGAGTGCGGCGCAACCCGATGTATCGTGCGTGTCGAGTGGATAAGCTGATTCTGCAGTCGCTTCAGATTACGCTCCGGCACGTGCTGATGCGCGAGTGGCAGTCGATCCCTGCTTTGCGAATGATCCTCATACCTCTCGAAGATCTTCGGCAACGCGCGGAACGAATAGCCGCTCAGCTCAGCGGGATTCCACTTCAGGTCCGACAATCCGAGTCGGCGGCCGGGGGCGGCTCCACGCCCGGGAAGCATCTGCCCACTTGGGTGATCGAACTGACGGCCTCCGACCCGATCGTGTTTGAGCGGCGGCTGAGAAACGCTCCGATACCCATAATCGCGCGGATTGAGCATGACAAGATCTTACTGGACCTGCGCACCGTAGGCGAGGACGAAGAAGCAGCTTTGATAGCGGCGATTCGAGCCGCAGCCGATTAGCGATCTCTCCGCCAGACAATCTGCCCCGCCACAATCGTGGCCACCGGCCCTCCGCGAAATTTGTGACCGTTGAAAGGCGTGTTGCGGCTTTTTGATGGCGACCGGTTCACGTCAAAGGTCCATTCCTGATTCAGGCTGAAGATGGTGACGTCTCCGGCTGCACCTGTGCGCAGGCTTCCCCGGTCAAGTGAAAGAATCCGCGCCGGATTTTGGGTGAATAACTGAATCAACCGAGACAGCGGCACCTCCGCGGAATGATACAGGCGTTGCAAAGCAAGACCAAGCGCTGTCTCGAGGCCGATGATCCCGAACGGGCAACGCTCGAACTCCTGCATTTTTTCAGCGCCGGCATGCGGAGCGTGATCAGTTGCAATGGCATCGATGGCACCACTCATCAAACCTCGCGTTACGGCCTCGATATCGCCCCGCTCTCTCAGCGGCGGCTTCATTTTGTAGCTGCTGTCGTAGGGTGGCATGTCCGCATCGGCCAATACGAAATGGTGCGGAGTCGCCTCTGACGTCACCGCAAGCCCGCGCTGCTTCGCAAACGCCACCATCTCGACCGAGTGCCGCGATGAGATGTGCGCCACGTGATAGCGCACGCCGGTCAGCTCCGCCAGAATGATATCCCTGGCGACCATGACATCCTCAGAGCTGCGGGGTATGCCGCGCAGTCCCAGCCGGGTGGACTGCAGCCCTTCATGCATGTCTCCATTCGCACTCAAATGCAGATCCTCGCAATGCTCAATCAAGGGCAGATCCAGCGCGCCCGCGTACTCCATGGCACGCCGCACGACACGCGCGTTCATCACCGGCTTGCCATCGTCCGAAATCGCAACAATCCCGGCTTGCTTCATGGAACCGATCGCCGCCAGTTCTTCACCTCCGCTGTTCCTGGTAATCGCACCGATGGGATACACATTCACTGCCGCGAACCGCCGCGCACGATCGACGATGTAGCTGGTTACGGTGGCGTTATCGTTGACCGGCTCGGTGTTGGGCATGCAGCATACGGACGTGAACCCTCCGGCCGCGGCTGCACGCGATCCCGTCTCAATCGTCTCGGCGTGCTCAAAGCCCGGTTCGCGCAAGTGCACGTGCATGTCGATGAAACCGGGCGCAACCACCAGACCCGAGGCGTCGAAAACTTCGCTCCCCGACGCATCGATATTTTCTGCAATCTCGCGGATAACTCCGTCCTCAATTGCAACATCGCCGACGCGATCCAGATCCTGAACAGGATCAATCACGCGTCCATTCTTAATAACCAGCCTGCTCATGCGGCCAGCACCCGCTCGAGCACGGCCATGCGTACTGCTATCCCATTCTCAACCTGATTCAAAATCGCCGAGCGCTGCGAATCCGCTACCTCTGACGAGATCTCACGCCCGCGGTTAATCGGTCCCGGGTGCATTACCATCACTTCCGGTTTCGCGAGTTCTACATGTTCGGGGCGCAACCCGAAGAATTGGAAATACTCGCTCGCCGGAAATGCGGCCGAATGCTGGCGCTCAAGCTGTACCCGCAGCATCATAATGACGTCAGCGGCCCGAATCGCTGTTTCCATGTCGCAGGTGAGCTCTACGCCGGGCGCAATCTGTCCCATTTCTTTGGGCAGCAAAGAGGCCGGCCCGCACAGCACCACCTGAACCCCGAATTTTGAAAGCAGAAAAATATTCGAGCGCGCCACCCGGCTGTGCGCGATGTCGCCGATGATCGCCACCCGCAAGCCTTCAAGCGTCCCACGCCGGTCGAGTATGGTTCTCGCGTCCAGCAGCGCCTGCGTGGGGTGCTCGTGTGTTCCGTCGCCCGCGTTCACAATCGGAATGGGCAGATAGCGCGACAGGAAGTGCGGCGCTCCGGAAGCCGCGTGCCGCATGACAATTGCATCCGGCCGCATAGCCCCGAGTGTGTTGAGCGTGTCCACCAGCGACTCACCCTTCGAGACGCTCGAAGCGGATGCGGTTATTGAAACCGTTTCCGCGCCCAGCCGCTTGGCGGCGATCTCGAAACTGGTGCGCGTCCTTGTAGAGGCCTCGAAGAACAGGTTCACCACGCTCCGGCCGCGCAGAATCTCGAATCGTTTGAAGCTCTGCCCCGGGGCCGGCTGAAAGTCTTTGGAACGCGTCAGGATCGCTTCAATATCTGCGCGCGCGAGCGACTCGATATCCAGAAGGCCGCGGCTCATGCGGTTAGCTCACACTTTGCGCAACAGGTTCGTCTATGCGCTCAACCAGCATCACCTTTTCCTGACCATCGGTTTCCTGAAATTTCACTTCGATAATCTCATTGCTGCTGGTCTGCACCATGCGCCCGATGTAGCGCGCCTCTATGGGAAGCTCGCGGTGCCCGCGATCAATTAACACCAACAACTGCACGCGCGCGGGCCGCCCATGATCGAATAACGCGTCCAATGCGGACCTGACTGTCCGCCCCGTATAGAGGACATCGTCCATCAACACGACATCTTTCCCGACGATCGAAAAATCGATCTGCTTTGCGTGCAGAACCGGCCGCTCGCCTACTGTGGAAAGGTCGTCACGATAAAGATTGATGTCCAGAATCCCCACTGGAATCTTCAGTCCCTCCAGGCTGTCGATTTTGGCCGCAAGCCGCCGGGCTAACGGTACGCCCCGGCGCTTGATTCCAACAAATGCAAGCCGGTCGAGGTCGTTCGTCTTCTCCAGCACTTCATGGGCAAGGCGAACCAAAGTGCGGTCAATCTCGGACGCACTCATCAACTGCTTCTTTTCTCGAACGATTGCCATGCAAGTGAGGGCGCTGCTGTCACGTCAGATTATCATGTGCGGTCCACCCGCTTTGCGGCCGAGCGTTAGAACTGAAGGCGCCCTCGGATGCGCTTCGCTAATTTCTCGATCTGTTCCGTCTTTTTCAGGGACGACACGGGCACCACGTAATCTCCCGCTTTCTGCAACTCATCACGCAACTGCTGCGCCGCTGTGACCAACTCGTTGGCGTCTTTCAGCGCCTGCTCGTGCTGTTCCTTTGCCATCGCATTTTTTTGCGACTTCCCATTCGGCAGCTTCTTATCTTCCTCTCCAAGCTCGGGAATCGGTAGCTTTCGTTCATTTTGATCCGGCGGAAACTGTGAAGTCTGGCTGTGTGCGCTTAACAGAGCCGAGGCTGCCAGCGACAAAACTGCAAATCGACGGCTGATGCTCATCTGGCTGCTATCATAAGCCACTTATGACAAGCCAAACCGGGCGCGCGAGGGCCGGAAGGTGGAGGTAACGGTCGGGGTAATCGGTCTGGGAAACGTGGGCCTGGGTACACTCCAAATTCTCACTGAAAGCGCCCGGTCGATTCACGACAAACTTGGCTTCGCGCTCAATGTCAAAGCGGTTTGCAGCCGCAACGTTCAACAAAAAAAGCTGCCTCCTTTGGCTGAACCGCTGCTTCGCACAACGGATTGGCGCGAGGTGGTTTGCGATCCCCGGATCGACATTGTAGTCGAAGCCATCGGCGGAACTGGGACTGCTTCACACATCATCGAAGAAGCTCTACGCCAGCGCAAATCCGTGGTTACAGCCAACAAGGAGCTGATGGCTCTGCGTGGGGCCGATCTCTGGGCGATTGCCAATCAGAATGGCGTGAATCTCGCAATGGAAGCAAGTGTCGCGGGCGGCATTCCGATTCACGCCGTGCTGCGCGAAGGCATCGCCGGCGACCGTATTGTCGAGCTGTACGGCATCCTGAATGGCACTAGTAACTTCATCCTGACCGAGATTGAGAAAAGCAACGCGAACTTTGAATCGGTTCTCTCCGAAGCTCAACAGCTTGGCTATGCGGAAGCCGACCCCTCGGCCGATATCGATGGTTTGGACGCCCGCTCCAAGCTAGCCATTCTTGCAGCGCTTGCATTCGGAGAGAAGCTCACGCCCGCCGACATTTATACGGAGGGCATCCGTCGCATCATGCCTGTCGACTTCGAATATGCGCACCAGTTGAAGCACACCATCAGGCTATTGTGCCTTGCGCGCCAGAACGAAGAGGGGCTGCTACTTTCAGTGCGCCCAAGTCTGATACCTCAGTCGGCCATTCTGGCTCAAGTTAAGGGCGCATACAACGCCATCTGGATTCGCGGAGCCTATGGCGAGGACACGTTTTACTACGGGCGCGGCGCAGGCTCAAAACCGACAGGCGTGGCCGTTGTCAGTGATCTGATGCGCGTCGCTCGCGAGATCCGCTTCGGCAGCCCGGAGCGCGTTAGTCCGTTTGCGCATGAGCGCCTGGGCGAATACAAACCGCTGCCGATCCCGACACAGAAGCTGCCCTACTATATACGCTTCCGCGTCGAAGATAAGGCCGGCATTATCGCGAGTCTGGCTACGGTGCTCGCCAAACACAACATCGGAATCGATGCCGTACTCCAGCTCCCGCGGGAAGACTGGCGCGACCTGCCATTCGTTATTACCACCGAGCCGGCCCGCGAGCAAGCGATCCGCGATGCACTGCTGGAGATTCGCGACGCGGATTTTCTGGTGGAAGCGCCGTTTGCGATGCCTATGGAGCGGGGATTCTAGAGGCTGTTTGGCCCACGTTTATCTCTCGTAAAAACTGCAACCCTTCAATTGCGATGTCCTGAGCCGAAGGCGCCAGGTCTCGCCAGATGGATGCCGCCGCTGAGAGAGCGCCAAGCGAAAAGCCGAAACTCTCGATGGTGAGCCAGGCGTCGTAGTTGGCGTCGCGCAGCGCTCCGAATACCCTAGGCCAATCGATGTGGCCGGTTCCCGGGATGCCGCGATCGTTTTCGCAGGAGTGAAAATGCCGGAGATAGGGTCCCGTTTCGCGAATTGCCGAGGCAATATCTTTTTCCTCGATGTTGGCGTGATAGGTGTCAAAAAGAATGCCAACACGCGGATGCCCAATTTCGCGGCAGAGGCGAACGGCATCTTTGGCGGTGTTCAAAAAGTACGTTTCGTAGCGGTTCAGCGGCTCTATCGCCAGAGTCACGTCGTATTTATCGAGCGAAGGTCCGAGCTGCTGAAAGCACTCCACTGCGCGGTTCCATTCGTCCCCCGTTCTTCGGCGGCCCGAAAAATATCCCACGCGGCGCATAGAGCGGCCCGGCGATGATTCTGCTGCCCATCTCCGCCGTGGTCTCAACGCAGATACGCAAGTGCTCGAGAGTTTTCTTGCGGACCGGGGAATCAGCGCTGATTGCACTTAGTCCCGGTGGCAAAACAGAGCAGATGGTGCACTCCAGACCATGTTCTTCAATGGCGCGCCGTACATCGCGATCTCGCGTCTGTTCCGGCTCGATCAGCGGAATCTCGATTCCATCGAAGCCGGCGCGTTTAACCGTTTCAAGCAGAGGAATCTGTTCTTTGCCGAAGTGATCGGCCCAGATGAACGTGTTAGCGCCGAACTTCACGTTTTGCTGCACTCCTTGTCAGGTTCTCAAAAAGGAACAGGCCGGTTTTGCCCGCTGTGACAAAATCCAAATCGCCGTCGCCGTCCAGGTCGGCTACTGGAATCTGCATCCCACCGCCCGTTCGCGTGCTGTAGTCAATCACATGTTTCACCCACACCGGCTTTCCGTCGTCGCCCTTAACGAACTGGTACCAGTAGACTCCAAGTGGTTCGCGAGCGCCAGGGTCATGATCGTGCGCCATGTACCGCTTGCCCGTCAGAAAGTCCGGCTTGCCGTCGCCATTCAGGTCGATCATGGTCATGGCATGCGCCTGCGACCAGGTATCGTCGATCACGTGTTTCGTCCAGTGATGGTCAGCGGTCTGCTCCATCCAGAAGATGCCGTAATCGTGTGCCGCGGTTGTGACAAGGTCGTTCCGGCCATCGCCGTTAATGTCGAGGACGTAGATAAATCCGGTTGTGCCGAGGTCAAATTCGGGATGCCATATCCATTTGCCGGAGCGTGGATCGGGCGGCGCTTCAAACCAACCTTTGGGAGTAATGATGTCTGTGCGTCCATCGCCGTTTACATCGCCTGCTCCTATCCCGTGGCCGTAACTTGAATCGCTCACTACATGCTTCACAAATTTGCCCCCCTTCGGCTCGAACCAGGCAAGAGGCGCTTTCGGATCTCCGAACTCGGGGAGAATCTCCCGGGCCTTTCCATCGTTATCCAGGTCCACCAGGAACGCGAACTCTATCGGGAAACCTTCCTGAATGGAATGCTCTGCCCATGTTCCGTTTGGTCCGGGATTCCGCCACCAGCGCAGCGATTTGCGAAACCACGAACAGCTCACGATGTCTATGCGCCCGTCGCCATCGACATCCAGAGGAAGATCGCTGAAATTATCGATATATCCGTTCGAATACGGCAATTCCCGAAACGGATGCTTCTTCCAATCCGGGGCCTGGTACCAGTTTTCGCCGGAAACAATGTCGAGCTTGCCGTCCCCGTTCACATCCGCCAGCGCGCAGGTTTCACTCGCGCCGATATCGATTTCGTGTTTTCGGAAGGCAATGTCGGCGGGACGCGTGATAGCCCAGAGGAGCGGCGCGAGCATCGCGATGATACCGAGAAAAAGTAAGTTCGTTCGCATGGCGGCGTTGCCTGTCACAGATCGCTTGTGCTCAGCCCTTTTGATTCATTGCGAATGTGTCGCGCTGCCCGCACCGCCAGCGCCATGATCGTCAGAGTCGGATTCTTCTCCGGGAACGTTACGAAGCAACTGCCGTCCACTACGTACAGGTTCTTCACGTCATGCGATTGGCAGAACCGATTCAGCACGGACGTTTTCGGATCATTTCCCATGCGCGCCGTACCCACTTCGTGGCTAGCGAACCCGGTAGGAACGGAAGCCGTGTCCACGACCATGCGCGCCTTAGCGGCATGCAGAATCTCCTGCGTCTTCACCTTCATGTCCTTCCAAATGGCGGTATCGTTTTCGCCGAACCGAAAATGGACAACCGGACTGGGAATGCCGTAAGCATCTGGCCGGTTGCGGTCGACAGTGACTCGATTATCCGGCCGCGAAATCACTTTTCCAAACACGCCGGTCTGGAAGAATGCGGGCTGCAGGTCGCGAATCTGCTTCTTGAAATCGGTCCCGAAGCCCTTCAGGTATTGGGCCTGATAGGGGTAGCGAAAGCCGTAAAACTGGTTCTGAAACTGGAAGCCGCCCGCATAGGGTTTATTCTTGCCGTCCATGTTGAAGCGCGGGATGTAGGTGTGGTCCAGCGCTCCATCATTGTTTACCGGCTTCGTCCCGATCAATTCGTCTAAGTAAGAAAGAAACTGAGCAACCACATGACCCGTTAAATGGCGTCCTACCATATCGCTGGAATTCGCGAGTCCGTTCGGATGTTGAGGCGAACGCGAGTTCAGCAGCAGACGGACCGACTCGACGCTGGCGCAACACACGGCAAAACGGCGCGCCGCGATCTGCCGTTCCTGTCGCGTTACCGTATCGATCACCGACACTGCACGCGCTTGTCCTTCTTTATCCACCAGAATCTCGCGCGCGATTTGGTTCTGAAGCAGCGTAAAATTCCCGGTTTTTCGAGCTTTCGGCAGCATAGATGCCGGCACGCTGAAGATTGCTCCGACATCGCAGCCTTCCATGCAATGCCCGCAGTAGTGGCACGGCGGCCGGTTGTCGTACGGCTTTGTAAGTAGAGCCTTCCGGGTAACGATAAACGGAATGCCAAGTTTGTCGCATGCGCGCTTTACAATCAGGTCCGAGCAGCGCATCTTCAGCGGCGGCAGAAATTCGCCGTCGGGCAAGACGGCAAGTCCATCCCTGGATCCGCAGACGCCGATCATTTTTTCGATATACGAATAGTACGGAGCGATCTCCTGATAGCTGATGGGCCAATCTTCTTCAATTCCCGCTACGCTGCGCTCTCGAAAATCCCATTCGGCGAACCGGAAGCAGCCGGCATTCCAGTGAATGCTGCGGCCGCCAACCGCACGAATCCGGTCGATGACTATGGCATCGCTGTCCTCGTAGTATATGGAGTCGACAACTTCCTTGGGATATCCGGGAGACGGCTTCACGCGCTTCGGGAAATCGTAAGGCCACGCATGAAAGTGAAAGTCTTTGTAGGCAAGCAGGGGCCCGGCGTCCAAGAGCACAACCTTTGCACCGGATTCGGCAAGTTCCTTCGACAATACGCCGCCGGCGGGACCAGAGCCGATCACGCACACGTCGTAGATCTCGCCACCATCTTGCCTCACTGGGCCTCCTGTTTCTGGCAGCCGGGGAAATCATGCATTGCTTCGTTCCCCTCATACTGCAAATCCTTATGAATGCCGATGCTCGATGTGTAATAGCCATCGATGGTGGCACGCTTCAGAGCATGGAAGAATCTCTCCTGCGTACTTCCGCGTGTATCTTCGTTGCCTGCCAGTTCACTCATCACGGCCACCTGCTGTTGGGCCGAACAGTCCGCATATGGATTTCCGAAACTATTCGCCGCGAGCTCATTCGCCGCGGCGATCCCTTGCTTCCAGAGCTCTTTCGTATCGGGCGACGCATCCGCAATGATGATGTCGAGGTACTGAGACACCTGCGCCGCCTTTGCTCCAGGCGAGTGCTCATCCGTCGGAATAATCGTCTCGCTCAGCGCATCCAGAGTCTTGACCTCCTCCGCATCGAAGCACCGGTATTGGTATGTGACCGTCTCTTGCTTGGTAACCGGCGCGGGGCTATGGTGATTTTCAGGCGGCGGGTTTTGGCCGAGGATCGGTAGCGCAGCGCTTGCTGCGGTGCTCACGAATCCCTTCAACAGCGCGCGCCGGCTAGTACCTTCCAACTGCATGTCTTCCTGCATAACTAGAGCAGTTGCGATTATATTTCGAAGCCAGCGAGGAGTTCTTTCCGAACCTCGTAATACACTTTGTTTTAGCCCACAAATGCAAATTTCGATATACTGCTCCAGTTCTGCTTGTGCAGCTCTGGTTCTCTTACTTGCATGCCTAGAGTTACCCGCTCAGACGCAAAATACCGGTGCGGCTAATAACACACAGGCTCGTCCTCAGCCCAGGCGCGGGTTCGGCGGCGGTGGCGGCCAATACAAGGAATATCCTCCGGCCGTCCTTGAGAATGGCCACACGCTCTTTTCGCAAAATTGCGCCTTCTGCCACGGAGCGAATGCTAAAGGCGGCGAGACCGGCCCGGACCTGTTGCGCTCCGTCATCGTGCTGGACGATGAAAACGGCGAAAAAATCGGACAGATTGTGCTGAACGGCCGGCCTGATAAAGGTATGCCGAAGTTCAGCATGACTCAGGAGCAGATCTCAGACATTGCCTCCTTTCTGCATGACCGCATCCGGGCTGCCGCACTGCGCGGGACTTATCAGATCCTCAACATTGTAGTGGGCGATCCGAAAGCGGGCGAGGCTTACTTCAATGGCGCTGGCGGTTGCACCACCTGCCATTCCGTGTCTGGCGACCTCGCCCATATCGGATCAAAGTATGATGCGGTCACTATTCAGCAAAAAATTGTCATGCCGCGCGAACAGCGTTACGGCCCGCGCCGCGCCAATGTGCCTCCGACAGCACCTGTGACAGTGATGGTCTCAATGCCTTCGGGCGAGACTTACTCGGGGAAGCTTGACCACATCGATGACTTCACCGTCGCGCTAACGGATGCGAATGGCGATTACCATTCGTTTACTCGCGATGGCGAGACTCCTAAGATCGAAACTCATGATCCGCTTAAGGCGCACACCGAAATGCTGATGAAGTACACCGATTCAGACATTCACAACCTCACGGCTTACTTAATTACGTTGAAATGAACATTCGCCGATTTCTGCTTTTCATCTGCGTTGCGATTCTTCCTGCCGCGCTGGCCGCGCAGATGCTGGATCCCGCACTGCTTCTGAAGCCGCCGACCAATGCGTGGCCCACCTACAATGGGGACTATTCGGGCCGCCGCTTCAGTCCGCTTACTCAGATCAATCAGTCGACTATTAAGGCACTGAATCTCGCTTGGGTGTATCACGCCATCCCTGGAGAGACGCCCAGATCCATTGTGGGCGGCGAGGCACCGGCCGCAAAAGAAGAGCCCGGCGCGGGCAATCCCTTTGGCGCGTCCATTAAATCGACCCCGTTGATGGTGAATGGAATTCTCTACTTCACCACTCCCGATAACACCTGGGCTGTTGACGCGCGCTCCGGCCGTGAGCTTTGGCATTACTTTTGGCGCACCAAGGGCGGCATTCACATCGGTAACCGCGGTGTGGGCATGTATGGCAATTGGCTGTTCTTCGAAACTCCGGACAATTATCTTGTCTCGCTGGATGCGAAGACCGGCAAAGAACGCTGGCACGTGGAGATTGCGGACGTAAAGCAGGAATATTTCTCAACGCCTGCTCCAATCGTTGTTGGCAATCACATTATTGTCGGAACCGGCGGCGATTCACTGGACGTCCCGGGCTTTCTCGAATCGCACGATCCCGAGACGGGCGCGATCCAGTGGAAATGGTGGAGTGAGCCGCTGAAAAAAGGTGATCCGGGCTCCGAGACCTGGCCCGATGCATACGCGATGCGGCACGGCGGCGGGATGACGTGGATTCCCGGCACGTACGATCCGGAGTTGCACCTTTATTACATCGGCACCGGCAATCCGAATCCGGTAATGGCCGGTCAGAGCCGTAAGGGCACCGATCTCTTCACCTGCTCGATTGTTGCGTTGAACGTGGATACCGGCAAGATGGCCTGGTATTTCCAGGCCTCGCCGCACGATACGCACGACTGGGATTCCGCGCAGACGCCCGTTCTGTTCGACGGCGAGATCGACGGCAAACCTCGTAAACTGCTCGCCCAGGCCGATCGTAACGGTTACTTCTTTGTGTTGGACCGAACGAACGGTGAAGACATTCTCACGAAGTCCTATCTTCCGACGCTGAACTGGTCCAAGGGAGTCGATTCCAACGGTCATCCCATTCCAAATCCTGAGAAGGAACCGCAAGTCGCCGGCGTGCTCGTCTCTCCTCCGTCGGGCGGCGCTACGAATTGGCCACCTCCCAGCTTTAATCCCGAAACCGGGCTGTTCTACGTCAACATGTCGGATTCTTTCAGCATGTTTTATTTGACCGATACCGACCCGCATCCCGAAGGCTACGGCGCGGCTGAACGCGGTGCTGGAGGGTTGGGCCGCGCACTCTGCGCGATCGATTACAAGACCGGAAACACTGTCTGGAAGCACGAGTATCCAGGCGGAGGCGGGGGTGGAGGTCTTCTGTCCACGGCCGGCAAGCTGCTTTTCTCCGGCGACGGCTCCGATCATCTGATCGCTTTCGATCCGGCCAACGGAAAGATCGTCTGGCATGCCGGTCTTGGCGGAAATGTGGGTAATGGTCCCGAGACGTATATGCTCGATGGCAAGCAATATCTGGTTATCGGCGCTGCCGATTCGCTTTACGCGTTCGCTCTGGCCGATTAAGCGGACTTATTGCGGAAGCGCGGCTAGCAAGAAGACCAGGGGGGCGTTCCAGTTGATAGCGACCTCATTGCACGCGTAAGCGCCGGTTTCATCGATATACGCTTTTGCGGGGAGCACATCGGGACTGACCAGTTTCTTCATGGTTGAATCCTGCCGGCCCGGATTCGGCCCTCCGGACAGCAGTCCCGGCCAGGGGAGATCCAGACCGTCGGCCGCGCTTGGGCGATGGTGAGGATGCCGGAAGGCGTTGTCCCCCACCTGCGTCACCCACGACAAGGAAAACGTGTTTCTTCCCAGGAGGTAATGCAGATTGTCCATCGCGGTATCTACGTACCGGGGGTCGGGTTGAAAACGATTCGCAATCAGCAACTGCATGCTGTAGTTCGCCGCCACGCCGTTTGAGCCCCATATGTAATCGCGGGTGGTTAGCGTGATCCGGTAGGCGTCATGATTGGCGCGATCCACAATTGCGCTGGCTGCTTCGATAGAGCGCTGACGAATCGCATTCAGTGCTTCTGCATCCTTGCCCTTTCCAAGTACGTAGGTCCACAATGCCAGCGGCGCAACCATCGACCAGGTTTGAGGTCCAACTGGACGAATGGTGTCCAGATACTCGCGGTAATGTTGCAGAAAGTAAGTTGTATAGGCGTCTTTGCCGGTTGTTCTGGATAACTCGGCTGCCGCCCACAGGCGTTCATCGCCGCAATTCGGATCACTATAGTCTCCGGTCCTCACGCCGGGAGGGTTCGTAAACGTGACATTCGGATATTGATCGAGCCACTGCCACGCTTTCTCAGCGGCGCGCAGGCAGCGGTCCGCGTAGGCGGCATCAAATGGGCGGTACGCTCGCGCGGCGATCGACATCACCGCGGCAAAATCGGCCGTCGCGCAGGAGCTTTTGAATGGCGCTTGCCCAGTGCCGATGACGTAACTTGTAAGCGTGTCTTTCTCCGGCATGATGAACGAGCAAAAGTGAGTACTGGTCTGCTTGTGCCACACGCCGCCGTCACTGTCCTGCATGGAAAGCATCCAATCGAGATTCCAACGGATCTCATTCAGGATGTCCGGCACGCGATTTCCCGACTCTGGAAGTTGCAATGAGAGATTCTTCAAACGATCGCCATACAACTCCCAAGTCCAGAGGAGCGTTCCCGTGCTGATTCCGGAATTCACGATGTAGCGTCCATAATCGCCGGCATCGTGCCAGCCGTGAGTTGAGGCACGCGGGCCGTTTTTGCCGGAAGACGGATGCCACGCGCCCTCCAGATGACAAGCCGCGTGTTTGTATCCAGGAAATTCGGGCCCGAGATCGACTGGTGTTCCGCACCGCTGCCCATAGTAAGAACGCATCGCGAGGTAATACACGCGCTTGAATACATCCGGCGCAATTGCGAAATGCCAGCTTGTGCCGACTCCCGGGACGTCGAGATAGAACTGGCCGCTCTCAGTGAGCTTGCTGAAGTCCGCGGCGCGAACGTTGTCACCTGAATCCGGATCGAGAAGGGCAGGGGACAGAGTGCTCTGGAATGCAATCGATCCATCTTTGACACGGCGGACGAGAAACGTTCCATCGCCTGGCCCACTTTGCGGAACAACCATCGCCAGCTTGGGCGCGTTCGGCAGGTATCCGGCTTGATCAATCTTGATCGCGACCGTCGCGGCGCTTGTAGTTCCAGGGACAAGCACCAAAAGCAGCGCACATGCAAACACGAGAATGGCAGGCATTCGGCTCAATTGGACCACATCGTCGATTTGCGGCGAGAGACAATGTTTGAACGATGAGTTCAAGCATTCTTCTGCTTTGCTGTACGCTTTGCGCCGTTGAAGTTTTCGGTACGGCACAACTGTTCGCGGGCACAACGCCCTCTCACGCACTGCTTGTTCTGGACAAAGAGGACAACTCGCTCGCCATTGTCGATCCCTTATCGAAAGCAGTCGTGGGTCGCGTGGCTACAGGTGAAGCTCCGCATGAGATCGTCGCATCCGACGATGGAAAGCTCGCTTTCGTCTCAAATTACGGCGCCAAAACACCGGGCCACACGCTTTCGGTCATTAACCTTGAGACACAGACCGAAATCCACCGCGTCGACCTGGGTCCGATGGGCCGGCCTCATGGACTGGCGTATAGGGATGGAAAAGCGTACTTTACTGCGGAGCTTGCGAAGCTGATCGGGCGGTACGATCCGTCCAGCAACAAGGTCGATTGGCTGCTCGGCACCGGGCAGAACAAGACTCACATGGTTATTTTCAACAAGGATGGGCGCAAGGCCTTCACCTCGAACATCGATTCGAACACTGTGAGCGCAATCGCCACTTCAGGGGATTGGAACGAGACGCTGATTCCGGTTGGCAAAGGTCCGGAAGGAATCGATATTTCGCCGGACGGGAGCGAGGTCTGGTCGACTTCCTCGCGAGATGGCGGCGTGTCGATCATTGATCCGGCAACGAACAGAGTGAAGCAGACGTTCAATATCGGAACCAAGCGCTCGAATCGCGTGAAGTTCACGCCGGATGGAAAGCACGTGCTGGTCTCCGACATGGGAGGCAATGAACTGCTGGTCATTGATGCAGGTACACGCACAGTAACAAAGCGCCTGCAGATTGGCAGGCAGCCTGAAGGCATTCTGGTTGTGCCCGCGGGGGAAGCGGGCGGAGGCGGGGCGCGAGCCTACGTGGCAGTTTCCGGAGATAACACAATCGCGATTCTGGATCTAAACACGATGGAAATGAGCGGGCACATCGCTACCGGCCGCGGACCAGACGGCATGGCATGGGCGGTGCGTAAGTGAAGCGGCGTGGACTGTTGATCGCGGCCGTACTTCTCTCTTTCGAAATTATATCCGCGCAATCATCGCTCCCGCGCGCGCCTCATGCTTCGATCAAGATCGTTTCTCAATCGGGCGGCCATTATTCAGAGCCCGGAATCGCGATTAATCCCGAGAGTCCCGAACCAGATTGTGGCGGTGTACCAGGGCGGGGCAAGCCGTGCAAGGGACATCGAACGCTGTGTATTCCACAAACTCCGGACGGACTTTCACGATTGCGCAAGGGACGAAACCGGCAGATTGGAAGGTAGCGGGTGATGTATCCACTGCGTTCGATAACAAGGGCCATGCGTTTCTCTGCTACCTGGCATTCGACCGACTGGGTACAGCTTCCTATTGGGCCCACGGGGTGGGGCGGAACGGCATATTCGTAAGGCGCTCGGCCGATGGCGGTAAGACCTGGGATAAAAAAGCCGCCGCGCTGAAAGCGTTTCCGGCCGGCAATGAACGGGACATTCAGTTTGAGGACGAGCCACGCATTTTCGCGGATAGTCTCGCCTGAGAGCCCATACGCAGGTAACTTGTATGTCGGATGGATGGAGTGGCAGTTGACGCAATCGATCATCCTGTTTTCGCGATCGACGGACGCGGGCGAGACATGGTCGACGCCGCTGCGAATCAGCACGCACGCCGGCTTGCCGCGCGATGACAACGGCTCAGTTGGCGGCATCGTTCTGGCTGTAGCTCCGGACGGAACGATCTACGCCATCTGGAACGATGGAAACTGGATCACACTGACGGAATCGCACGATGGTGGTAAGACGTTCGCCGCTTCCTGGCCGGCCATCGAGACCGCTCCGCCCTACTTCGGAGAGGTTCCCGGCGTTTCAAGAGTGGAAGGCTTCCCGCAGATTGCGATGGACCCGCGCGGCGGTAAAACCGGTGGAAAGCTGTACGTCTGCTGGAGCGATTATCGTAATGGAGATGTCGACGTGTTCGTTGCCTCCTCAACGGACCGCGGACGCACGTGGTCGAAACCCGCGCGCGTAAACGATGATCCGGTGCACGACGGAACAGACCAGTTCTATCAATGGATGACGGTGGACCCGGTCAGCGGGGCGGTGTACGTGGAGTTTTATGACCGGCGCGGCGACCCGAAGAATCGCAACGCGGGTATTACGCTTGCACGCTCGACCGACGGCGGCCGCACCTTTATTAATTACGCCTGGACAGACAAGGCATTCAATCCACGCGGAGCTTTTCTGGGCGATTACACGTGGATGGCCGCCTATCATGATCGCGTTTATGCCGCCTGGACCGAGACCGTGGGGCGGAAATCTGAGTCGGAGAGCAAACGCCCGACTGCGTCATCAGATCATCGTCCGGAGACGGTCATTGTGATTGGAACGGCAGACTTTTCGGAGGTGAAGTAAACAGTCAGTTTCTGATAACTGGAGGAAGAAGTGCTTAAATTGCTGCACAAACCGGAAATCAAATAAACGAGAGGTTTAGCTAAATCTTTGGTGCGGATGGGGAGACTTGAACTCCCACGCCCTTGCGAGCGCTGGAACCTAAATCCAGTGCGTCTGCCAATTCCGCCACATCCGCGTGACCGTGGGTGAATCAGTTTCAGCGTAGCATTGGTTTCGCTTGCAATCGTTCAGGCGCCCACCGCGGTTTGCGGCTTGCCGCCCGGCCTGGTTTCCAGGAAACTCAGGAACTCCCGGGAATTCCGGGTCAATTGCGGGAAAGTCGCGATGACGTGCTGGGCCGGGTCCATGATTGCGTAGAACGGAATCGAAACCGTGCCGAATTTCTGATCCTCGAGTTTCTGATTCTTTTCCGATTCCGGATCGGTTCCGTCGGTGTAAAGATCAACAATCACCAGATCTTTCAGCGCCGCTTGAATTTCGGGTTTGGAAAACATGTTCGCCTTCATCCAGTGGCAATTCGTACAGGCGTAGCCGGTGAAGTTGACCAGCACAAGCTTGTTCTGCTGGCGTGCCGCGGTGAGAGCCGCGTCCAGTTCATTTTTGAAGTAGTTCGCGGGTGTGGCCTGCGCCTGGGCCGAGGCGCCAAAAAGTGCGCCGGAGGGTTCCGGAACGAACGCGTCGAGATCGCCCAGTCGCGCGCCGAACAGTCCTGGAACCAGGCTGATGGAGAAGATCAGAAACAGCGCCGCAATAAGGGCGCGGCCAACTCCCAACCGCTCGTCGCGCTTGATTCCTTCCATTGCCAATAATCCGAGCAGGTAGAGGCCAGGGAGCGCGAAGAGCACAATCCAGGCTGCCAGAAATCGCTCGCGGGTCAACCAATGCGTCTGCAGCACTTGATCCACATTGCTCAGGTACTTCAGCATCACCGCCAGGACAATGAACCCGAGCACGACTTTCACTCTGACCATCCATGCGCCGCTGCGCGGCAGTCTCTGCAGATAGGAGGGAAACAATGCCAGGAGAAAGAATGGCGCCGCCAGTCCCGTGGCAAAGGCCAGCATCCCGAGCACCGGCTGCGTGCCTTTCTGTTGCACCGATGCTATGAGCAGCGGTCCAACGATGGGTCCAATGCAGGCGAACGATGTTAGCGAAAACGTCAGACCCATGAGCAGCGTTCCCAGGTAGCCGCCGCCTTGGGACGCGCTATTTAGCCTGGTGAGTAAACCGGAGGGTAGGCGGAGCTCAAATGCGCCCAGCAAACTGAGGCCGAAAACAAAGAACACGGCCGCGATGAACCCATTCACCCATGGACTCGATCCAAGCTGCACAACCCCGAACGGTCCCGCAATCGCCGTCACAAGAAAACCCAAACCGGTGAAGAGGACAATGATGCCAATACAAAAGACCAGCGCCTGGGCCCATGCGCCTTTTTTCGCCTGCTCTGCTGTGCTGCTCCTCTGATTCAAGAAGAATGAGACCGTGATCGGAATCATGGGAAACACGCAGGGTGTGAAGAGTGCAGCCAGTCCAAAACCAAAAGCCGTGAGCAGGAACGGCAGGAGATTCTGCGAAGAAGCCGCCGCAAAATTTGCTGGCGACTGAGTGGCCTGGCTGGTGGGCGCTGACGCCGCGCTCACCGCGGGTACCGGCGCGTATCCACTCGGAATGTTGAAGTTAGGAGCCGCTGTGCCTTTCGCGATCTGGATGGTCGTATCCGCGGTCTTGCTCACCGGCGGCAGGCATTTCACATCAGAGCAAACCTGGTAGCGAACCCTGGCTTTCACCTGGGAAGCGCCACTGGCCGTTTGCGCCGTAACTGCCTCAATAAGGAAGCGGGCCGTCCCGGTGTAGGTCTCGGTATGAAGCTGAAAATTCGGATCCAGCTTCCGCATAGGTTGCGGCCGGTAAACCTTATAACTGGCGATCGCCGGATTTTCCGCCAGCCCTATCTTTGTAATGATTGGTCCACCTGGCGGCGTCGTGGGAGAGTACAGATGCCATCCGGGCTGGATAGTCGCGGTCAGGTCGAAATACACTTTACCGCCGGGGGCGGCTTGGGCACTCTTATTCGCCGCGGTGAGTGTCCATTGAACGGGATCTTCCTTGGCGGCGCACAGCAAAGGAATGCTCAGCACCGCGAACGCAATGCTGACGGCGAGGCGACCGCGATTGTGCATGACTATCCCGCTTCAGCAGATGCCCAGGCATCCAGTTCCGTTGCAATTCGTTCGTTGATCTTGCCCTCGGCAAATTCCTTCGTGATGCGAATCGCATTCCGGATGGCCTTCGCGGTGGAGCGGCCGTGGCAAATCACGCAGATTCCGTTCAGTCCCAGGAGAGGCGCCCCGCCGTATTCGGAGTAGTCGACGCGTTTCTTGAAATCGTTGAAGGCCCCCCGCGCCAAGTACGCGCCGACCTTCCGTGTCATGTTTGCTTTTAGAGATTGCTTCAGCAGCTGGCGGATGACTTCCACCAGACCTTCGCTTACTTTGAGGGCTACATTGCCTACAAATCCATCGCAGACAATCACATCGGCCACGCCCGTGTACACGTCGCGCCCTTCTACGTTGCCAATGAAGTTGAGATTCGGGAGACTCTTCAGCAATGGCCGCGCCTCGTGAGTCAAAGAGTTGCCCTTGTGCTCCTCCTCGCCGATGGAAAGCAGACCCACTCGCGGGTGCTTGTTCCGAAAGATGACTCGGGAATAGGCGTTGCCCATAACCGCGAACTGAGCCAGCATTTTCGCGGTGCAGTCCACGTTGGCGCCCACGTCCAGCATGACCGCCGACTTGCCATTCAGCGTTGGGAAAGCGGATGCCAGAGCGGGTCTATCAACTCCCGTCAGCATTCCCTGTACCATCTTGGCGGTCGCCATCACGGCGCCAGTGTTGCCGGCTGAGACGACTCCCTGTGCGAGCCCTTCACGAACGAGCCGCGAAGCGACCCGAATGGAGCTATCCTTCTTGGAGCGAACCGCCTTGCCGGCACTGTCCTCCATCGTGATCTGTTCATTCGCATGCCGGATCTCGATCGGCACCGAGTGCCAGTCGCCGTGCCGGTCCAACTCCCGCCTGATAACGTCTTCGCGCCCGACAAGTATCACTCTGACGTCGAACGCCTTCGCAGCCTGGATCGCGCCTTCAACTTCCGGCCTCGGAAAGTGATCGCCTCCCATGGCATCGAGGGCTATAGTTACCATGTATTTGGGTTAGCTTTGCTCCGGATCGGCATCAATGAATGAAATCTCGCTGGTGTCAGGCTTCTACAACTTCGATCACTTCGCGGCCCTTGTATTTCCCGCAATGCGGGCAGGCGCGGTGAGCGCGGATCTTCTCGTGGCAGTTCGGGCATTCCGCCAACTGCGGAACTTGCAAACCGTCGTGCGCCCGGCGAGTGGAAGTGCGCCGCTTGGAATGACGGCGTTTGGGATTTGGCATAACTTTCCTAGTCTCTCAATTCTTTGATGCGGATTATGAAGAAATCAAGCCGCCCGCTTCAGTTGTGTGGGCCAATTTTGGCCTGGAAATTTTTCAACTTGTTCCAACGATCGTCGGCTGCTTCCGGATGGCAGCCGCAATCTCGCTGGTTTCGGTTCTCCCCGCATACCGGGCAGATCCCTTTGCAATCCTCGGCGCAGACAAGCTGCATCGGTAGAGCCAGCAGCACGACCTCGCGGAGGACTTCATTCAGAGTCAAGCCGCTGCCTTCGTAATAGCCTACCTCTACGCCGCCTGCATCGATCTCGTCTTCGCCCCCGGTTTTAGCAGCCGTTGCCGGCATGTACACCAGATCGAAATGGCTTTCGATGGGAAATGTCGCCGGTTCCACGCAGCGGTCGCAGGTCGCTCCCACGGTGACGTTCAGGTCGCCCTGCACCCGGATTTCACCCATTGAATGATTTAGGAGTTGCGCGGTGCCTTCAGAGTGAAGCACGGATTTCTGGCTTATTTTGCTTTCGTAATCAATTTCGCCTGCTGGAATATCCAACTTGAAACGGACGGTATGTAACTCTAGTTCCCGGAGGCCGATGAACATGCGCACTCCTCCCCAGGCCGGCAGTTCGCGGCCCAGATTCCTGGCAGGCACACAAGAACCAAGTATAGCAGCGGTTAGGGTCGGCGGTGAGGCCTGCCCTTTGCGAATCCTGCCGCTTCCCACCGGGTCAACCGTGATAACATGCCACTCACGGAAGAGGTTGGAAATGAAACGAATGCCAGTGTTAGTAACGTTCATCGTCTTAGGCGCAAGTTCGTTCGTGGGCGCTATTGCCGCTCAAGAGCCGCAGCCGACCGCAACACCCAATGCCTCGCAAGAGAAGATTCTTCAAATGGCCAAGCAAGTAGAAACTGCAATCTTGCGCCTGCCGCAGTATGGAGTTTTCGATAATATCCACTTCGGCATCAAAGAAAACACGGTAATACTGAGGGGCCAGGCGTCCCGGCCGGTCCTGAAATCGTCGGCTGAAAATGTCGTGAAGAAAATTGAGGGCGTTCAGGCGGTCGACAATCAAATCGAAGTCCTGCCGCTCTCCCCTAATGATGATCGTATTCGAGCCGGCGTTTACAGGAGGATTTACGGCAGCCCTGCGTTGCAGCGCTACACTTCAAATCGCGGCCCCAGCTCACGCTGGAGGAGCATGACGGCCCGAACAATGGGGATCACAAACGATCCGCCAATCGGGTACCACGCTATTCACATCATCGTCAAGAACGGCAATGTTACGTTAACGGGCGTGGTCGATAACAGCGGAGATCTTGCCATCGCTGAAATGCAGGCGAACACGACACCGGGCGTGTTCAGCGTTATCAATGACCTGTTTCTCGCGAAACAGGAGTGAGAGTCTGCCGTTCGGATCTGTCTCGCGGGTCATCGTGCTGTCGCGAGGCTTCCAGGCTGATTGGCAAGCTGAAGAAGAAAGTAGACCCAACGCCCTCTTTGGATTCCGCCCAAATGCGCCCGCCATGGCGCTCCACAATTTTCCGCGCGATAGACAAGCCCATTCCTGTGCCCTCCACGCTGCGCGTGTGCAATCTTTGGAACAAACCAAAAATTCGTTCCGCGAACTCCTGGTTGAATCCGCACCCATTATCGCTAACCGAAATGATCCAGTTGCTGGACTCGCGGTGCGCCTGGACGCGGATCAGCGGCTCACTCCGTTTGTATTTGATGGCGTTAGAGATCAGGTTCTGGAAGACCTGGACAAACTGCACGTGATCCACCACCAAAGCCGGCAGAGCGTCATGCTCAATCCGCGCCCCACTTTCGCGGATGGCTGCTTGTAAGCCGGCTTCAGCATCTTCCAGCAGCTTGTCAAGTGGCACAGGCGCCGCCGGCTGCCCGGTTTTCCTCAACCGCACCAGGGTCAGCAAGCCATTGATCAAATCTGTCATCCTTCGCGACGAGGAAACAATGTATCCGATAAACTCATCGGCATCGTCGCCGAGCTGTCCCTTGTACTGCGCTTCGAGCAACTGCGAAAAGCTCGTGATGGTGCGCAGCGGTTCCTGCAAATCGTGGCTCGCCACATACGCAAACTGCTGCAGCTCTTCGTTTGATTCCTGCAGCTCGCGGGTCCGTTCGTTGATGCGTGCCTCCAACTCCGCATTCAGCTTGCGCAGTTCAACCTGCGCCGCTTCGCGTGCGTACAAGTGCGCCAACAAAGCCTCATACAGCCAAATCGTAACCAGAAGCGTTATCAAAAATCCTGCTACGAAAAACCCGAAGGTTACATTTCGCAGCTTGCGTTCGTTGGCGAGATAGGCGTCCCGCTGGGTGTCCAAATCCTGCAGCAGGCGTCTTACGCTCTTTCGTATGTCATCCATGGTTGCTTCGGATCGGCCCGATCTCACCATCTCCAGGGCGGCCCGCAGCCCGTTGCTCCGTTCTATCTCAAGCACCGCGTTGGCCTGCTTGAACCTCTGGATAACCAACGCGGCCAATCGCTCTATTTGCGGCCGAAGAGCCGGTTCCTGGTCGGCGAAGCTCAAGCACGATCGGACCTGAATCGGAAATTCTCTGGTGGCCTGTTGCAGCGGCAGCAAGTAGCGGTCCTCTTGCATCAGCAGATAGCCGCGCTCACCCGATTCTGCATCGGTTGCAAGCGAACGAAGTTGATGCACGCCGGAAGCCAGGCTTTGCAGGTCGAGCAGTTGTGTGTCGGTATGCTCAGAGGCAACGTCAACCAGGAAAAAGAGCAAGCTGAACGCCAGCGGAACAGAAAATAGGAACGCCAGCCGGCGCCGGGTCCTCGTGTGGTCGGGCAAATTCATTACGAGTTCTCTCTTATGCGGCGCAAACGGACTCCGCCTGTTTTATCGCCGTCGCCCTCACACACACTAATGCTCCCAAAGCCCGGGCGCACTTATGCTCATTGATTCTAAATTGCTGCCCGGAGTGGCTACTATAGCACCGATGGAAGGTGGACCGGGAGGACCACACGTTTCCGGGAAGATTTCGTTGAATGAGCGGATACCACCATGATCGCGCCCTCGGAAAACCGGTACGATCCGAGGCCGCTACTTCAACTGCATGGCCCGATGCCAAGCCATGACTTCTGCCGCATCGGCTTGATTGCGCCAGAACACGCAAAATAGACGCGCATCATTGCGGACTCGTGCTTTTGCTCCGTTCGGAATCAGCCCCAGCGTAAACACGAAAAGGCTTAATTGCGCGAAGCCAGCAAGAAAGTTCGTAATCCATCCTAAATGGCCGCACAGCAGAAGCGCGCAACCGGCCGCTAACCCGGTGGCGAGCGTTGCTATAGGTCCTGCAACGACAACGGCCAGCATGCGCCATCGCCACGCCTGCAGGTCACGTGGAATAGCTGAAACCGATGCCATGAAGAGACTCTTTGCCGAAAGCCGCCAAATCCACCGTTCCTGCTCGCGACTGACCCGCACCAGCCCGAAACAGCCGCCAGTAACTTTGAAATGCAGAAGCAGGGCCATCAACAGGTGGCCTGTCTCGTGCGCTATCACTACTGCGAGAAGCGCCGCGAATACTGCCGAAATAGCTGAAACACTGCTAAGGCTCAGCGCCTGGAACAAACGCCGCGCCCATTCCGGTCCGGCCGTTTCAAGGACGGCCCCCGCTCCGATCGCGAGCAGGAACAATTTCCAGGCAAATTTGGATCGAGCCGCACGGTCCTCCTGACGCGTCTCCGATCGCATCTCCGGCGACTCGACCCTGCCTGCAAACGCGGCGCTCATGCACGCCAGTATGGAGCTAAAAGTCGCAAAAGCGTAGTGCTTCCCGTACCGTCGCGGTATCGCCGGTACCGGCTACAACGGTGCATCTCTGGCGCCTACTAAGCCGGTCGAGCGCTCCCAATATTCTCGAAAGCTAAACTAAACCTAAGCGCCCGGAAGCTGTTCCTGCGCGCCGGCTACCCACTCATGGCAATTCAGACGCTTTTTGGCTCGGTCCCTACCGAACCGGATCTACTCGATCGCCTGAAGGCCGGGATCCAGAAGACGCGCTCCGGCCTGGTGGACCGCCTGGAAGATGTCCTTTCCGGCAAAAAAGCAATTGACGCCGATCTTCTCGATGAGCTGGAATATACGCTCATCACCGCCGATCTCGGTGTGCGCACGGTCGAAGATATTCTGGAGCGAATTCGTCAGCGTGTCGATCGCAGATTGACCGGCGACGCGGTCGAAATCAGAGCCCTAATCCGCGAGCAGCTTCTCGAAATTCTGCGCGCCTCAGAAACCCCCGTGCGGGTTGTAGCCACGCCTCCGGCCGTCGTCATGGTGGTCGGCGTCAATGGGGCGGGGAAGACGACCACCATTGGCAAGCTGGCGCATCGTTTCCTCGGGGAAGGCCGGAAAGTCCTGCTTTGTGCGGCCGACACCTTCCGCGCCGCGGCCATTGAACAACTCGAAGTCTGGGCGCAGCGCGCCAACGTAGATATGGTGCGGCAGAAGACCGGAGCGGATCCGAGCGCCGTCGTTTTCGATGCCCTGCAGGCTGCTAAGGCCCGGGGAATGGATTACATAATCGTCGATACCGCTGGGCGCCTCCACACGAAAGAGAATCTTATGGCCGAGCTGGAGAAAATGCGCCGAACCTGCCAGCGTCTTGTGCCTGGCTCGCCGCATGAAGTCTGGCTTGTGCTCGACGCCACAACCGGCCAAAACGGACTCGAGCAAGCTCGCAAGTTCACCGAATCTGCCGGGGTTACCGGCATTATTCTTACAAAGCTGGACGGAACCGCCAAAGGGGGCGTTGTCGTGGCCATCGCGCGCGAACTGAACCTGCCCATCCGCTTCATCGGTGTGGGCGAAAAGATTGGGGACCTACTCCCCTTTGAGCCCGAAACGTTCGTCGAGTCGCTTTTCGATTAAGCACTACTCCTGCTATGCCCGATTACATGCAGAACGCGCTGGAACTCGCACGGCAGGGTCTTGGGCGTACCAGCCCGAACCCCGCTGTCGGAGCGGTCCTCGTGCGCGACGGTGAGATCGTCGGACGGGGCTTTCACACCTGGGCCGGAGTCGATCATGCGGAAATCATTGCACTGCGGGATGCCGGAGAAGGCACCCGTGGCGCGACGCTCTACTTAACCCTGGAGCCCTGCTCGCACCGCGGCCGAACCGGTCCCTGTGCCGATGCTCTCATTCGCTCCGGCATCCGGCGCGTGGTCGCCGCGATGCAGGATCCGAACCCGCGGGTTAGCGGGCAGGGCCTGCAGCGGTTGCGCGATGCCGGAATTGAAGTGTCCATCTCGGACGAACACACCACCGCTGCGGAACGTCTCAACGAGGCCTTCATCCACTTCATGAGGACCGCCCGCCCGCTGGTTACTGTCAAAGCGGCGCTCACCCTGGACGGCAAAATTGCCGCTCCCCAAGATAACATCGGCTGGATTACCAGCGAAGTCGCGCGCGCCGGCGTCCAGCAGGTCCGGCACTTGTCGGATGCTATCCTGACCGGACTCGGCACGGTGACCGAAGATGATTGCCTTCTCACCGACCGCAGCGGCCTGGAGCGCAGCCGCCCCCTGCTGCGGATCGTGCTTGACTCGCAGCTTCGCATTCCTCTTACTTCGAAAATAATCACCAGCGCTAAGGGCGACGTAATGGTTGTGGGCACCTCAGCCGCGCCGGCCGAGCGGAGAAGCGCTCTCGAAGCCGCTGGCATTCAAGTGCTCATCGCGGATGGAACTGGCGGCCGCACCGACCCCCGCAAGGTCCTCGACTATCTCGCCCAGCAGCGGTATCTATCACTGATGGTCGAAGCCGGAAGCCACGTGAACTGGACCATGCTTGATAGTCAAATTGCCGATAAGGTGCTCTTCTACTATGCCCCGAAAATCCTCGGGGGATTGAAAAGCCTTCCCGTAGCGGGCGGACCGGGCCGTATGCGCCGCGCCGATGCCATGCTGCTGGAACGGCTCACGGTGCATCCTATTGCGAAAGATGAATTCGCAGTCGAAGCGTATCTGGTGAAGAGCTGACAGATGTTCACGGGCATTGTAGAAGAACTCGGCCGCGTTCTCGATTTCCAGCCACACCAAACCGGTGCGCGGCTCATTATTGGCTGCTCAAGTATCTTGCAGGATGCCGCAGTCGGCGCAAGCATTGCAGTAAACGGCGCTTGCGTAACCGCTGTTGAGCTGAGCGCGGAGCAGTTTTCGGCGGACCTCGCGCCGGAGACTCTGAGGCGCACCAATCTGGGTACTTTACGGCCCGGTTCGCCAGTCAATCTCGAGCGCCCGCTGCGCGCGAACAGCCGCGTCGATGGTCATTTCGTTCTAGGTCACGTGGACGGCACGGCCGAAATCGCCTCATTGGAAGCTCTCGGCAATGACAATTGGTGGCTGCGTCTGCGGGTACCCGGTGAGTTGACGCGTTATATCGTCAGTAAGGGATCTGTGGCGGTTGATGGGATCAGCCTCACGGTGGCCGAAATCGCCGATGATCTCGTCGGGTTCACCATTATTCCTCATACTTACGAGCACACGATTTTACATGCCTACTCGCCAGACGTTCTAGTCAATATTGAGGTCGATATTCTTGCCAAGCATTTAGAGAGGCTGGCCGGTTATCGCTCGTAAGAGTGAATCACTGTCCCAGTCAGGGGAGAAGAAGTCTTGGCTTCGGAGATGAAGTGCCAGGCAGCAGTTCCTCCCATCCAGCCACGAGGTTGGTCGGCCATGCGGTCCAGCACTTCGCAGGATCCAGCGTGGCGGGTGAGCGATTACCGCTATCCGGTTGAGGAGATTGAATGCCGGGATCGATGCCGACGGTTCCAAATCAACGGCGGTCTGTTATGCCTTCGCTACCCGATCGAACGCTTGCTCGCCCCGGCATCACAGGCTGAATACCTGGAACTGCCAATTGATCGCCTCATTAGCGTTCGAGACCGTCGCAACACCCATATCGCCGGGGTCCATGCTGAGATACGTTCCATAATAGGTTTTGATGAGCGCTGTGAAATTACTGCCCTCACCGTTGTCCTCTATTGTGAATTTTTCGAAGTTCCCGATGTCGTCTGGTGCTGTATCGGTACGGAAACCCGCTCCGGGAACCCCGCCGTCATTTGCTGTGAGAACCCTTCCGCTGGCGGTCTGAAAAGCGTAGGTGCCGTCTTCCTGTTTGAGCAGTGTCCAATACATCCAGAACGGAGCTCCTGCTCCTAGAACGATGACGTTTCTACCCGACAAATTGCCCCCTCCACGGCGGTAAGCCACCCGGCCAGCACCCCTGCCTTCTTAGGGTTATACGCAGACGCAATCCCATATGTCGATCCCGTTCCGAAGTCGAGGCGTCTGACAACGTTGAATCGCTCCCACTCTGACACCCTTAAAGCATCTGTATGAATCGTGTCTCCGCTGTTGTGCCCGCCGCCTCCGACTGCCGTCAGAAAAAACCCTCTGAGCGTCTGAATGGCGAAGTTAGGAAGGGCCGATTGGGGCAGCAGGCGGAACATCTCCCACGTCGAGATAGCCGTGGCATCGCTGTGAATGGTGTCCGTGGTCCGGCCTCCGGCATCGACTGCAGTGATGAAGTTGCCGGTGGCTGTCTGAAACGCATAGTGTTGTTTAGCACTATCGACCCAGAACTTGAATTCCTCCCAAGCTAGCGGGTAGACCGCGTCAGTATGAATCACGTCGGTCGTTTTGCCGCCTCCTCGCACCGCCGTGAGGTAGTTAAATTTCAGGTCGGTGCGGATGGCGAACTGTCCACCCAATGGTTCCATGGGCGCTGGCGCGCTGCGCTTCGAAATGTTCCATGGCGAAGACGGCAACCGGGTGTGCTCTACTTGTACTGGCATTTTGCGCTCCTTTTAAATCGCTTTTCTGGTGTCGTGAGTCAAAATCGATCCGTACACCTTCGC
>CAWCIF010000012.1:0-601363 GCA_963795545.1 uncultured Acidobacteriaceae bacterium
GATCCAGCGTTCCTCGCAACAATTCAGTTTTGGATTCCGGCATGGCGACCTATCGAGTTTCTATAAGAATGATACGCCCAGGACCTACAGAATGTCAATAGGTCGGCAGATATGGGAGATTCTATTATTCGCCGGAGCAAGCTGACGTACTGAACTAGTATGTAGAAGGAACAAAGGCGATGCGCCGCGATTATCACAACTGGTACAGCCACCGGGTCGGCCGGAACATGGAGATTCTCGCCTATGGCCATGCGGGGCTGCCGGTTCTGGTCTTTCCAACCTCGCACGGCACGGTTCTACGAATACGAGAACGCCGGCATGATCCACGCCCTCTCGGAGAAGATCGAGGCAGGCAACTTGCAGGTCTTCTGCGTCGACAGCGTTGAACGCGGAGAGCTGGTACAACCGCGGGCATTCATCCGCACGACCGTGTGATGCGGCACATTGCCTACGAGAGCTATGTCCTTTATGAGGTTGTGCCGCTTGATGAAGGGCGTCAGCGGAGCACAGCAGATTTGCACGACGGGCTGCAGCTTGGGCGCCTATCATGCACTTAACTTCGCGATGCAGCACCCGGATGTCACGTCAGCTTGCGTCAGCGATGAGCGGGGCCTTTGACATGAAGTCGTTTATGGACGGCTACTACGACAGCGACTTTTATTTCAATAATCCCGGTGGACTACCTGCCGAACGTCAGCGACCCCTGGTTTCTGGACCGGTATCAAACGATGCGGATTAGTCTTGGGCGGTTGGAGATCACGACATCTGTCTGGGAGAAAATTTCCGGATGGCGGATATTCTGGGCGCGCAAGGGCATCCCGCACTGGCTGGACGTCTGGACCGGTGGCGAGGTGCACGACTGGCCGTTATGGCGGCGAATGGCGGTAAAATTCTTTTGACGTTGAATCCGGGTGAGCGTACGGAGGTGGCGATGCGTAAGATCGGGATCATTTACGGGATGGAAAACACTTTCCCATCCGCGCTGGTGGACCGAATTAACAGCAAGAACGTCCGCGGCGTCACTGCGGAGCATATACGGATCGGCGGAGTGAAGATGGCCGAGCCCACCGGATATCGCGTGATCATCGACCGCATCTCGCACGATATTGAGTTCTATCGCGCTTACCTGAAGAATGCCGTGCTGACCGGAACCATAGTGATCAATAACCCGTTCTGGTGGAGCGCCGACGATAAGTTCTTCAATTACGCTCTGGCCAGCAAACTGGGAGTGGCCGTCCCGAACACGGTGGTCCTGCCGCACAAGGCGCATCCGCCGGGGACGACGGTGCAATCCATGCGCAACCTGATCTTTCCCGCTGAACTGGGATGAAATTTTCGACTACATCGGATTTCCTGCGTTTCTGAAGCCGTTCAGCGGCGGCGGCTGGAAGAACGTGTATCGAAGGTGAATTCGCCGCGAGGAGTTCTTCAACGCCTACGACCAGACTGGCATCGCTTTGCATGACGCTGCAATCCGCTGTCGATTTCGACGAATATTTTCGCTGCTCGTGGTCGGGCAGGAAAAGGTACGGGTGATGAAATACGATCCCAGGCAGCCCCACCATTTGCGGTACGTGAAAGATTTTCAGCCCCGCTCACATGCTGCTCCACGAGCGCGTGGTTAAAGATTGCCTGACACTCTGCCGGGCGCTCGGGTACGATTTCAACACCGTGGAATTTGCCGTCCAGAACGGAATTCCCTACGCGATTGATTTCCTCAATCCGGCTCCCGACGCCGATGTGCATTCGGTAGGAGAGTCGAATTTCGATTGGGTTGTGGAGAATGTCGCTCAACTGGCGATTGACAAGGCGCTCAGCGATGAAGAGCCGCAAACGCACTTCCACTGGAGCCGGTTCCTTGGCGGCCATCAGGAAAAGCGGGCGGCCGCACTGACCTAAGTACTGAAACCGAACCGCGCGCGTAAGCAAGCGTTATCCCAAACCTGCACCATATGACACCTAGTTTCACCATCGGGATCGAGGAGGAGTACCAGACGGTAGATCCGGTCACGCGCGATCTCCGGTCTCACATCGATTCCGAAATGATTGACAAGGGCAAAATGCTCTTGAAGGAGCAGTGAAGGCGGAGATGCACCAGTCGGTGGTAGAGGTCGGGACCGGAATCTGCAAGGAGTCAAGGAAGCTCGCAGGGATATAAAAGCTGGTCTCGATATGTGGGCTCGCGAAACAGAACGGGCTCCGACTCGCCTCCGCCGGCACGCATCCTTTTGCGGACTGGCGGGTGCAGGAAATTCCCCGGACGAAAGATACAAAAACATCGTGCAAGATATGAAAATGGTGGCGCGCGCAACTTCATTTTCGGCCTGCACGTCCACATCGGCATTGAGGCCGCGAAACCGCAATCCACCTGATGAATCTGCCCGGTATTTCCTTCCGCACATTTTGGCCCTGTCCACCAATTCGCCTTTCTGGCTGGGAATGGATACAGGCCTGAAATCGTACCGCGGCAAAGTGTTCTACAAGTTCCCCCGAACCAACATTCCCGATTATTTCAGTAGCTGGGGCGAATACGAAAATTTCATCGAACTGCTGATAAGGACAAATTGCATCGACAATGCGAAGAAAATCTGGTGGATATTCGACCTCATCCCCTTTTCCATACCTTAGAGTTTCGGGTGTGCGATATTCCTATGCGCGCGGAAGAAACCATCGCGCTTGCGGCCCTGATTCAAGCAACCGTCGCCAAGCTCTAAAGCTCCACTCGGCGAACCAGGGATTTCGGCTCTACCGCCGCGCCTTGATGATGGAGAACAAGTGGCGGGCCTCCCGGTACGGCCTTGACGGCAAGCTGGTCGATTTCGGCAAGCAAACAGAGGTTCCCGTCCGCGACTTGATCCGAGTATTTGGAATTTGTCGATGATGTAGTCGATGATCTGGGTTCCCGCGAGGAACTAAATTACATCCACGAAATTTTGGAAATCGGCACGGGCGCCGACCGTCAGTTTCGTGTTTATCAGCAAACGGGCGACATGACCAAAGTCGTGGATTACATCGTCAATGAGACGGAAGCCGGCCTAACCGAAGAGCTAACAGGGGCCGGAGCTGCGCAATGAACCCAGACTTGAAACAAAAACCCGGTTCGACCCTGAACTGATTCCGGGCGCGCAAAATGCGGTTTTTGTGTGTCTGCAAGTCCAACCGGTCGAAAAAGTGACGCTGATAACAGACCAGGCGTCCGAAGAGATCGCCGCCAGCTTGGCTGTCTGAGCTGAACAAGGGCGGCTGTACCTACAACAGCTGGGTGCTGGAAGACCTCGCTCCGCGCCCGCTCACAGATTTCCCGGCCCGAAATCCTGGAAGATCTGAGAACCAGCCAGGTGAGCATTTTCGCCGTGCAGGCTCAGCCTCACGAATTGCGCTCCCGCATGCAGATGTGCGAATTCAATCGCAAGAAAGATACGCCATGCTCATATGGTGAACATTAAGCGGAAGATTATGCTGGAAGGCATGCGCGCAGATTTTCAACTGGTTAACGATCTGACAGTACGAGTCATCGATCGTAAAGCAAGCGAGGAAAATCGGCCACGACCCCCGCCGGAACCCATCTAGCGGCCGATCTGAATCCTGATTACCAGTGGCTCAAGACCAGCGGAATCATCAGCCGCGAAAAGTGGGGTAATCTCCCGGGCGGCGAAACCTTCACCACTCCGCTAGAAGTAAACGGAACTTTCGTAGTGGATGGAGTCGTAGGCGACTGTCTTTGCGCAAAATTCGGGGATTTGCAGTCATACCCCGCTCACGCTGGTGATCGCCGGCAACCGCCTGATAGAAGCCCACTCCGATAACAGGGATCTCCAGGATGAGTTCTGGGATTACACCCACCGTGACTCGAACAGCGATCGGGTGGGCGAGTTCGCCATCGGCACAAATCTGGCGTGCACGCGGGTGGTCGGGAACATTCTGCAAGACGAAAAGATTCCGGGCGTTCACATGGCCTTCGGCGATCCATATGGGGCCCATACCGGCGCGCCGTGGACCTCGACGACCCATATCGACGTGGTTGGCCGGAATTTCGATATCTGGGCCGATGACCGCCAGATCATGAGCAGCGGCCGCTTTCTGGTGTGAGCGCATACACGCGTGATACCCGAGCTTCGCACGCAGTTCAACGAGCGCTGGAAACCAGAGCTTTATGTGGAACTGCTGCGCCGCCTGGATGCGGTCTCAGGCACGCACGTCAACTTTCGCTGTAGCGAAACTCCGATATTCCTACCACGCGACCTTCTCGACAAGATGGTTCGGTACGGGCAGGAATTGTACTCCCAGCTCGCGGCAAACGCGCAATACAGGCAAGCTTCGGAAGCGACCATCCCGTCAGGGTTTCGCGCGCCCAACGAGACCGAGCACCCGCTTTTCCTACAGGTGGATTTCGGACTCGTCCGTGAACAGGATGGCCGCCTGGAACCGAAGCTGGTAGAGATTCAGGGCTTCCCTTCCATCTATGCATTCCAGGCCGCGCTGGCGAAACAATACGACCACGTCTTTGCGCTGACCGCGCATCTTGATTCGAAACTGACTCCGTTTCTCGGCGGGCTGGATGAAAGCGGTTATTGGGACTTATTTGGCCGCGCCATCCTGAATGGGCGAGCGCCTGAAAACGTGGTACTGCTCGAAATCGAGCCGCACCAGCAGAAGACCTTGCCGGATTTTCTGATCACGCAGCGGCGGCTGGGCATCCGCCTTGCTTGTGTAACCGAAATAAAGAAGCAAGGCCGAAAACTGTACTTCGAAGATATCCCCATCGAGCGCATTTACAACCGCGTGATTGTGGATGAATTGGTGCGCAAGAATATTCACCCCGCTTTCCAACTGACGGACGATCTGGATGTGGAATGGGCCGGGCATCCGAACTGGTTCTTTCGCATGAGCAAATTCTCGCTGCCCTGGTTCCAGCATGTCAGTGTTCCCGAAACCTGGTTTTTAAGTGACGTAAATCCGCTGCCGGAAAATCTGGAAGACTACGTTCTGAAGCCGCTCTATTCGTTCGCTGGTCTGGGCGTGAAAATAGCGCCATCGAAAGAAGAGGTTATGGCAATTCCGGAGCGCCGGCGATCGGATTACATCCTGCAGCGGAGGATGGACTTCGTGCCCACGGTGGATACGCCGGCAGGCATGACAAAGGTCGAGATCCGCATTATGTATATCTGGGAGAACGGACTGCGACCCGTAACAACAGTCGTGCGGACGGGCCGCGGCAAGATGATGGGCGTAGACTTCAACAAAAACCTGGATTGGGTAGGAGCATCAGCCGGCTTTACGATCGAAACAACATGAGCAGCATCGAAAGCAACAAGGCGCGGTCGCCGACGTCGATGTTCAGAATCCGCTCCACCGCACCCAGAAGCTCTCGTGCCACGTGCCGCCCGGAGCGACAGTTTGAAGCTCGTCATATTTACCCTCATGGGCAAGATTCGCTCCATTGGTGATCGCGGCCATCGGTTCAAAGCAAATAAACGGTTGATTGGGAGGGGCAAAGATCACCGCGACCTGATAGCGTGGCCCATACAGAACCTCGATTCTTTTGGTTGCAGCCTGGATGGAAAAAATGGCGCGGCCGTCCCTTCCTCGCGACAGATCCGTATATCCGTCATCGAAGGTGTGATCTTTGAGCGAGATCCAATCTGTCAGATGAGCCGGCCTGAGTTCGCCGGTGGCCACCAGGCGCGCATCGGTCTCCACATGCTCGCGAGCCGGTATGTGCACGCTCGCCTCGGAACGCGGCACGCCGGGCAGCTTGAAATACGGATGAAACCCGAGCACAACCGGCATCGGCTTCGCGCTTAGATTTCTAACTGTGGTGCTCACCTCCAGCACGCCGTTCCCCAGCCTATAAGTCATCTCATACTCATGGGCAAAAGGCCAGTTCGCCATCAGGTCGGGATATTTCCAGAATTGCAGTCTGCTGGTCACATGCGCCGAACGCCCATTCGCTCCCAGGTCGATTACTTCCCAGAGAGGCGACGACGTCAGCATCCCGTGTATTGCAATGTCATCCCGGTCGAGGCGCACTGTTCCGAGATCAGGATTGAATCGATACTTCCTGTTATTGGCCCAAAACCCTCCGCCTGCCATCCGGTTAGCCCAGGGCGCGAGGAATGGAACCCCATTGAGTTGCCTGGCGCCACTGTCCCGAAAAGCCGCGATATCCGGCGGCGGGAAGTAGAGCAGGTTGTTACCGTGCACGTTCAATTCGAAAGCCCGATTGCCGAGCGAGGGTGCAATAGAAACGCTGACGCCGCGAGCCGCATCCGTTAAGCGAATTACTTCAATGCCGTGATCTGTTGTCTTCTCGGCGGTATAAGTGTCCGCCGCATACGCCATCACGGGCAGAACGAGCAGAGTTAGCCAGCGCGTCATCTGATTCAATTTACACATTGCGCAACTCTGATACGATCTGTGAGCAAGAGTGAATAAACGAACCTTCCTCCAAGTGTTCCTTTCCGCGTCTGCAATTCCGTTTTTTAGGCGGCTCTCCGCGGCGCTAGCCGGGGACTCTCTCACGAACTGGTCGGGCAACATCACGTACAGCACCGGCCATATATCTGAGGCTTCGAACATTGAGGAGATCCGATCGCATTTGCGCTCGGAGACCAAGTTGAAAGTGTTGGGCACGCGCCACTGCTTCAACTCCATCGCCGACAGCCGCTACAATCTGCTTTCGCTGAAATCAATGCAGGAGATGACGCTGGACGCGGCATCTCGCACCGTTACGGTTGGTGCGGGTGTCAAGTATGGGCAACTCGGCCCCTATATTGACGCTAGAGGATTCGCGCTGCACAATCTGGCTTCATTACCGCATATTTCGGTTGCGGGCGCTTGCAGCACAGCGACGCATGGGTCGGGCGAAAAGAACGGCAATCTGGCGAGCGCGGTGTCCGGCCTGGAGCTGGTGACGGCAGCGGGCGACGTGGTGAAACTCAGCCGCGAATCGAATCCAGGGGAGTTTCAAGGCGCTGTGGTCGGGCTCGGCGCGCTTGGCGTGATTACCCGGGTAAGGCTCAAGCTTCAACCCACCTATCAGGTGCGGCAGTACGTCTATCAGAACCTTCCGCTTCGTCAGATGCAGGATCATTTTGATGAAATCCAGGCGAGCGGCTACAGCGTCAGCCTATTCACGGACTGGCGCGAAAAGAAGATCAGCGAAATATGGATTAAAAGCCGCGTCGGGGGAGGGCGTCCGTTCTCCGCCCCACAAGAGCTCTTCGGCGCAAAGCTGGCCCAACGTAATCTGCATCCGATTGCCGGCCTCTCCGCGGAGAATTGCACGGAGCAGATGGGAGTGCCCGGCCCATGGTATGACCGGCTTCCGCATTTTCGAATGGGCTTCACGCCAAGCGCAGGAAAAGAATTACAAACGGAATATCTGCTGGCCCGGCAGCACGCCATCGAGGCGATCCTGGCGGTCGAGCGCCTGCAGGACCAGGTGAGCCCGCACTTGCTGATTTCAGAAATCCGCACCATCGCGGCGGACGACCTGTGGATGAGCACCTGTTACGAGCGTCCGAGCGTCGCCATTCACTTTACCTGGAAACCAGACTGGCCCGCCGTGCGGAATGTTCTTCCGGTTATCGAAAGAGAACTGTCTCCGTTCCACCCGCGGCCCCACTGGGGCAAGTTGTTCACAATGCCGCCCGCCGAACTAAGATCGCGCTACGAAAAGCTGGACGACTTTTTGAAAATGGCCGCGAAGTATGACCCGAAGGGCAAGTTCCGGAACGATTTTCTAAACAAGAATCTGTTCGCCTGAGGCGGTTTCACACCACAAAGAAGCGCTTTTGCAGAGTCGTCCAAAAGCGATAGATGCTGTTGAAAAAACTCGGGCCAACTTCCAGCAGTCTGTCAAGTGCCAGCAACTAGCCGCAATAACAAATGGGTTTCCAGTTGTGCACAATGGGTCTCAGGGCACTTAGCATTTCATTTTTCCGCGTAGAGGATCTCCCCACTTCGAATCGTGTAGCGGATTTTGGAAAATGCTGAAGTGCTCTGAGCTGGGTCAGCACGCAGGACGACAAGATCGGCATCCATTCCCTTCGCGATGCGTCCACTGTGAGTCGAGTAGCCGAACCGCTGGGCGGGATTCGTGGTGAGCGAAGCAAGAATCTCCTGAAAACTCATTCCCGCGCGGGACATCCACTTGAATTCCTCGGAAGTGTCGAATTGCTCGATGTAACCAACGTCAGTGCCAAAGAGCACCTGCCCTCCTGCTTGATAGAAAGCCTGCAGTTGCCGGGCTGCCTTGCTCATCCACTGCTCGATATCGTCAGGTGAGGCATGGCTTTTCCTGGCTTCGACATCCCAAAGCGTGAGCGTCGGGGTGAGAGCGATGTGAGCTGCCGTCATGCGCTGGACGAAAGCCGGACCCCAGGGGCTATCGAGGGGAGTAGTATGGGCCAGGATATCGACTCCGCTCTGAATCGCAACTTCTATTCCTTGATTATTGGAAACATGTGCAAAAACAGGTTCGCCGGCTCGGTGGGCCTCGACAACGATTGCCTTCGCCAGATCCAAAGGCATGGTCAAGACGCAATTGCGCTCCACGGAATTCGCAAAGATCTTAATACCATCCGCGCCGCCATGGATCTGCTGGCGCACTCGCTCCGTTGCCTCCACAGTTGATTTCACCTCCGGAATGCTGACTTGATTGGCTTCGAGGAAGGCTTTGATGTAAATCGGAGTTTTTACCCAGAATGGCTCACCGACTGTGAGAATCCGCGGCCCTTTCACTTCGCCGCTCGCTATGCGACGGCGGATGAAATTGGTGTTCTTGAGCACGGAGGCGAGATCAAAGACGGTAGTAAAGCCCCAGCGTGTCAGCATCTCTTTAAGTTGTGACGAGATCTGCTCGGGCGAGCGTTTTTCCGCATGAAGCAGCCCCGGCAGAAGAATGTGCACGTGGCTGTTCCAGAAACCAGCAGTCACCACGAGGCCCTTACAGTCGATTACGGTCATACCGTGTGGGACTTTGATCTCATCACTCGGTCCAACCGATAGAATGTGGCCGCCATGTATAAGGATTGAGCCGTTTTCGATTGCTGGTTCACTTGGTGAGAGATAAATCTTTCCGCCAACCAGGGCCAGTTCGGAGGCGTGGCTTTGGTCAGTCGCAAAAAATGCGAGGACCAGAAGAAGATGTACCGCCAGGCGGAGTCGCATGCTTGAAACATACACCGTAAGCGCAGGAATAGTTCCGAAGTGGCTTTTGGGGAACGGTCATTTCTTCGCGCTGGATGGACCTGCTTTGGATCCAACACCGGGATGTACGGCGTCATCTGCCGATTCGAAAGCCAAGACAGGAACTCGCCCGGCCCAGGAGGTCATATGCTTCCCTACATCGGCTTGAGTCGAGGTGCACAGGGCTTTACTTTCGGCGCGAAGCCATCGCAATGCCGGAACTGCTCCCATAAGCCCGCCTGCACTCCGTCAACTCACCGCACCCTGAGAGTCAACTGGTACGAGAACGTGCGCGAGCACGTTCGAAAGCTCAGCCAAACACCGGAATTGCGAATGCTCGCCGCGCTCGGATAAGATCGAGGCACTCTTCTCGGAACTGCGCAATCAAATTCGAGTTCGTAAGCTGCGGTTGCGCGGTCTGCCAAGAGCCGGAGAGCAGTTCCTCCTGGCGGCAACGGTTCAAAACATCAAGCGACTGGTCCGGTTCATAAGCCAGAGCAAAGACCCGGAATCAGCGATGGCCTGAAGCGGCCATCGCTCAACACTCAAGGATGCCCTAACGAGGAACACGCTGGCTCTTTGCCATTTGGCGCGGAGAGTTTTTCAACAGCATCCCTAAATTTTTCAAGAATTGCGATGCTTTGTAACTCTGCTCTTCGCGCTCGTGTAGGTGTCGCGAGAGCGCGAGAGCCCGGAATCCAGTGGTTTCGGGCGCAGTTCCCCATCCCTAGCCTGAGGTCAGACGCGATCGAACGACGTACGCCCTCGATTCTTGTAGACTGATACAGAGGAACGAGATGCAAGCGGAACGCCTCAGTCGTATTACAATAGACGACGGCCAGTGCGGCGGTCGTCCCTGTATCCGTGGCATGCGCATTCGCGTAAGCGATATTCTCGAACTGCTCGGCGCTGGCGCGAGCTTCGAAGAAGTTCTCGAAGATTATCCCTATCTTGAACGCGAGGATATTCTCGCGGCCATCGAGTATGCCGCTCGTCAAACCGATCACCCAGTCCTACAATCGGCTTGAAATTCCCGTATCGACAATCAGCTTCCACCTGCGCTAGCTCGTTCATAAGCAATGCGGCTCGAAAGTGGTGATTCCTTTGTCGAGATCCGCTGATCCGTAGAGCTGTCGTTTCCCATCCCTCAAGCTACCCGCCCTCGCTCGCAGTAAAGTAATAGAGTCTTCGCCTCGCCAGTCTGGGAAGAGAAGGAGTCAAATGCCAACCGACCCTCACGCGGGCCAACCCGCTGATCCCGCACAGTTAGTCAACGTCCCCCGCTTGGTTGCAAGTTACTACGCCATCAACCCGGATCCGGACGAAAAGACCCAGCGCGTCGCGTTCGGAACTTCCGGACACCGCGGCTCATCTTTTTCGGGCAGCTTCAACCAGAATCATATTCTGGCCATCACCCAGGCCATCTGCGCGTATCGAAAGGAACAGGGCGTCACCGGGCCGCTTTTTCTCGCCATGGATACGCATGCGCTCTCCGAACCTGCCTTCATGAGCGCCCTGGAAGTGCTCGCGGCCAATGGCATTGTCGTGATGATCGATCAGGAGGGCGGCTACACGCCAACTCCATCGCTCTCGCACGCAATTCTGGCCCACAATCGCGGCCGGAACAGCGGCCTGGCCGACGGCGTCGTCATCACCCCCTCTCACAATCCGCCCGAAGATGGAGGATTCAAGTACAATCCGCCCTCCGGTGGTCCCGCCGATACAAGCGCTACGAAGTGGATCGAAAACCGTGCCAACAGCCTGCTCGCCGCCGGCTTGAAACACGTTTCGCGCATTCCGTTCGAGCGTGCGCTGCGGGCCGATACCACTCGCCGCTACGATTACGTTTCGAATTATGTGAACGACCTCGGCGCCGTCATCGATTTTGCCGCCGTCACCGCCGCGGACTTGAATCTTGCCGTCGATCCACTCGGCGGCGCGGGCGTCGCCTACTGGCCGCGCATTGCACAACGCTACGGCCTCAAGCTCACCGTCGTCAACACGAATGTCGATCCAACTTTCCGCTTCATGAGCGTCGATTGGGACGGCAAGATCCGCATGGACTGCTCCTCGCCGTACGCCATGGCGGGATTGATCGCCCTGAAGGATCGCTATGATGTCGCGTTCGCCTGCGATACCGATCACGACCGGCATGGCATTGTGACTCGCGGCGCGGGACTGCTCAATCCGAATCATTACCTGGCCGTGACCATCGATTATTTGTTTACCCACCGGCCGGAATGGAAACGGAATGCGGGCATCGGCAAGACGCTGGTCAGCAGCAGTATTATCGATCGCGTTGCCTCCGATCTCGGCCGGCGGCTGGACGAGGTGCCCGTCGGATTCAAGTGGTTCGTCGACGGATTGCTCGACGGCTCGCTTGGATTCGGTGGAGAAGAAAGCGCGGGCGCATCGTTCTTGCGTCGAGATGGCGGCCCTTGGAGCACCGATAAAGACGGCTTGATTATGGGCCTGCTTTCGGCCGAAATCACCGCTAAGCTCGGCAAAGATCCGGGCGAGCGGTACCGCGAACTCACCAAAAAGTTCGGCGATCCGGTCTATGAGCGCATCGACGCTCCGGCCTCGCCCGACGAGAAGGCCATACTTTCCAGGTTGTCTCCCGATCAGGTTTCCGCAAAGGAATTGGCGGGTGAACGCATCGACGCCATGCTCACCACTGCGCCCGCGAATGGCGCTCCCATCGGTGGGTTGAAAGTGGTCACGAAGAATGGCTGGTTCGCCGCCCGGCCTTCGGGCACGGAGAACGTCTACAAGATCTATGCCGAAAGCTTTCTCGGCCGCGAGCACTTGAAGCGCATTCAGGACGAAGCGCGAACCTTGATTTCGCATACCTTTGAAACTGCGGCAGCGGCCCGAAACTGAACCGCGCGCGTCAGCAAACGGTTTTTGGCTGCTATGCAATTGTTAAAATTCAGGTTTGAAGCGCAGTAGCATTACCCGGCGAACGGCAATCGGCCTGCTCGGACTCCCCGTCATCCACGCCTTCGGGCAGGGTGTTTCTTCCCGCGGCGTCAAGCCGCAGCCCCGCGGTAAACCCTCCGGTCTGCCCTTCAACGCCTGCTTTACCGACATCGGCGCGCAGGCAGGATTGCACGCTCCCCTAATCTACGGACCGGCCGATCACAAAACGTACATCATCGAAACCGTCGGCTGCGGCTGTGCCTTCTTCGACTTCGACAACGACGGCTGGCTGGATATTTTTCTGCTCAACGGCACCCGCGAAGAGGGCCCGCCGGAAGGCGTCATGAACCGGCTCTACAAGAACAATCGCGACGGCACGTTCACCGACGTCACGGCCAAATCCGGACTGGGCCTGACGGGTTGGGCCTCCTCTGTCGCAATCGGCGATTTCAATAACGACGGCTTTGATGATTTACTTCTCACCTATTACGGACAGAACGTCCTGTTCCGCAATAACGGTGATGGCACATTTACGGATGTCACGAAAGAAGCGGGCCTGCTGCATGAGGGCGTCAAATGGGGCGCTGGCTGCACCTTTGTGGATTATGACCGCGACGGTCATCTGGATCTGCTGATCTCCTACTACTGCATCTTCGATAAGAATCGCGTTCCCAAGCCGGGCGAAAGCTCGTTCTGTAATTGGAAGGGAATCCCGGTGAACTGCGGTCCGCGCGGATTGCCTCCGGGCAGCTTGGCGCTCTATCACAACAACGGCGATGGAACGTTCACGGACGTCAGCGTTAAGTCCGGAATCGCGAAGGGCACTGGCAGCTACTGCATGACCACCGTCGCCGCGGACTTCGATAACGACGGCTGGCCCGACCTCTATATTGCCTGCGATTCCACCCCCAGCTTTCTCTTCAAAAACAACCACGACGGCACCTTCACCGACATCGGCCTGGAGAGCGGAGTCGCGCTGAATGAAGATGGCATGGAGCAGGCTGGCATGGGCCTCGGAATCGGCGACTTCAATCTGGATGGCAAGCTGGACATTCTGAAAACGCACTTTGCCGACGACACTGCCGTGCTGTACCGGAACGACGGTAAGGGCAGCTTCGAAGATGTGACAAACTCGGCGGGGCTGGGCGTCGAAACGCGCTACATCAGTTGGGGCGCCGGCATGTTCGACCTGGATAACGACGGTTATCCGGACCTTTTCTGGGTTACTGGCAGCGTGTATCCGGAGATCGAAAAGGTTCTGCCGAATTATCCATTCAAGAGTCCCAGGATTCTGTTTCGGAACCTCCGCAATGGAAAATTCGAAGAGCTTTTGGATCAGGCCGGCCCCGGTGTTGGGGCGCCCCACGCCAGCCGCGGCGCTGCATTCGGCGATTTCGATAATGACGGCGATATCGATATCCTCGTGATGAATCTCAACGAGCCGCCCTCCCTGCTGCGCAACGACGTGCGCGGAAGCGACCACTCGATCAAAATCAAACTGATCGGCACAAAGTCGAACCGGAGTGCCATCGGAGCTCGCGTGACCGCGCACTACGGCGGCAAAGTGCAGGCGCAGGAAGTCTTGAGCCAGGCAAGTTTCTACTCCGCAAATGATCCTCGGCTCCACTTTGGTTTGGGCGCTGTCGACAAAGTGGATTTGGATATTCGCTGGCCGAACGGCGGCGCGGAGCGCTTCGCAAATGTCGCGGCGGACCGCATTGTGACCATCCGCGAAGGCGTCGGAATCGTGAAAGTTGAGCCGTTCCACAAGCTTTCCAAACCAGGGCTCTAGCGGTTTCTACTATTGAACCTTTCTGCATTGTGAGTTAACATCCACTCAGTGTTGTCTAGGGGCCGGGCACTATTGTGCCCTCGTAACTTTGCTATGCGGTTTGCCTGTTTACATACTTAGCCGTTAGTGCACCCGCCTCTTTAGCAACACGGGGAGGTTGTTACTCGATGAGAACGCGATTCTCTATCTTTCCGGCTTTATTGCTCGCTCTATTGGTAGGGGCAGGACTGTCGGTTGCTCAGGAAATTTACGCAACGCTCATAGGCACGGTCACGGACCCGAGCGGGGCGGTCGTCCCGAACGCGACAGTGGTCGTCCATAACAACGAAACTAATACCGACGTGAGAACGGTCACAACGGACGCCAGCGGAAATTTCACCGCCACCAACTTGGCGGCCGGCAACTATACGGTCACCGTGAAGAGCGCCGGATTCCGTACGTATACCGCCAATAACGTCGTCCTCAACGTCGCTCAGAAGCGCCCGCTGGCGGTACAGTTGCAGCCCGGACAAGTTACTGAAAACATCACGGTAACGGAAACTTCCACTCCGGTTCAGACCACGAGTGCGGCCCAGGGCGGAACCATCACAGGCACGCAGATCCGAGAGCTACAACTAAATAATCGCAATTTCGAGCAGCTCGTCACGCTCCAACCCGGTGTTGTGAGCGGTCTGCCCGACGTTGTGAATTTCGGAATCACAAATACTAGCACCGTTGTTGTCAATGGCGCGCGTTCGAGTGCCAACAACTGGACAGTAGACGGCGCCGATGTCAACGATAGCGGCTCCAATTCAACCTTGCTGAACGTGCCGAGCGTGGACGCCATTCAGGAGTTCACACTCCAAAGGAGCACGTATGATGCCCAGTATGGCCGCAGCGGCGGCGGTCAGGTAGTCGTCGCGACAAAGTCGGGAACGAATCAGTTCCATGGCGATGCGTACGAGTTTGTCCGGAACGACTTCTTCAATGCAAACGACTTCTTCGCGAACTCCGCTGGAAGCCCCCGAGCCGTTGAGCGGTACAATGATTTCGGCTTCACGCTTGGTGGCCCGCTGTTTATTCCGAAGCTGTACAAAAAGAGCGAATCGAAGACGTTTTTTTTCTGGTCCGAAGAGTGGCGTAAGACGCATCAGCCCGGTACGGACATTGCTAACGTACCTACGGCTGCTGAGTTAGCCGGCTCGTTCCCAGGTGTTACCTTGAACCCGGCTTCCGCGCCTGCCGGCTGCGTAACCAATACGTCTGCCGGAGGCCAAATCAATCCGTCTTGCTTCAGCCAGAACGCAAAAGCTTACATCGCGAATGTCTATTCCAAGTTCCCCGCAAATGCGGCTAATGGAAACCAATACATCACCAACGTTGTCTCGCTCAATAACTATCGGCAGGACATCGTACGGCTCGATCAGAACGTTAGCGACAAAGTACACATGTTCGGGCGGTTTATGCAGGATGTCGTACCCACGACGGAGCCAGGCGGGCTTTTCGCAGGCGAGCCATTGCCCGGAATTTCATCGACTGCGACGAACGCACCTGGAAGAAATGTCGTCGCAAACGTAACCTGGACACTGTCCCCCACCGTTGTGAATGAGGCGGCGTTTAACTATTCATGGGGCGCCATCAATAGCAATATAACCGGCGTCATCAACTCGCCTGCCTTTGTCGGCGCGCTCGCGGGAGGCTTGCCGTTTAGCGATCCTTACGGCCGCGTACCCGGACTCACCATTTCCGGCTTGACCGGAGTGGGAATCCCAGTCTCGCCTTATTTCGAACGAAACATAGACAAGAACGTCTACGACAACTTCTCGAAGGTTTTCGGCAACCATACCATTCGCGCCGGAGCCAGCGTGCAGTGGATGGTCAAAACCGAAAATGCGGTAAATCCGACCAACGGAAATTTTAGTTTCACCAGTATCGATAGCAATCCGGCATTCGCCAATTTCCTTTTAGGCAACGCATCATCATTCAATCAGTACAACCGCGACATCGTGCCCTATCTGAACTACTTCAACTTTGAAGCCTATGTGCAGGACGATTGGAAAGTCACTCCCAGACTCACCCTCAACCTCGGCGTGCGCTACAGTTATTTCCCATCGCCGAAGGACTCTCATAATGTCCTGAACAATTTCGATCCGAGTGTCTACAATCCTGCCCTCGCTCCGGCGATTGACCCTGCGACCGGCAAATTTGTGGCGGGGCAAGGAATCATTCCGGCCACTTACACAAACGGGATCATTTTCCCGACTGGTCCGTCCTGCAATGCCGCAAAGGCGATCTCGTCCGGAGTCACCTGTTCTCTTTATGGCAGTCTGGTGAACCCAAATTCGAATAACAATTGGGGTCCGCGCGTCGGCTTCGCTTGGGATGTGTTAGGAAACGGCAAGACTGCCATCCGCGGCGGATACGGCGTCTATTACGATCGCTTACTAAACGGCATTTGGGAGCAAAATGCATTCAGCGATCCACCGCTGGTACAGCAGGCGCAGGTTACAAATACAAGTTTCGATCATCCCCTCGCCGGAACTGCGACCGTGCCGCTCGGACCCGGAAGCATAACGGCCACGGGAAATCCCACCTTTAAGGTTCCTTCTTATCAAGACTGGAACTTTTCCATCGAACAGCAGATCTTGCCGGGCACGGTATTTCAAATTGCTTATGTAGGCACAAAGGGAACGCACCTTCTCGGCGAAGTGGATGCTAATCAGCCTACTTTAGCTGTTCGCACGACCGATTCAACCGCTAACGTCGACGCAATCCGGCCCTATCTCGGGTATCATGCTTTCTTCCAGCGGAACCCGGAGTTCGATAGCAACTACAACTCCCTGCAGGTATCGCTCAATCGGCATGTCAGTAAGGGATTGACTTTGGGAATTGCTTACACTTGGTCGAAGAATCTTACAGATAACATTGCCGATCGCGGTAACCCCGTTTACAACACGTATGACTTCAGCCAAAACTACGGACCCGCGTCGCTTAACACGCCCCATATCTTCATAGCGAACTACGTTTACGATCTGCCGTTCTTCAAGGATCAGAAAGGCTTTGTCGGCCACGTTCTCGGCGGTTGGGAAATTTCAGGCATTACTACTGTTGAGTCAGGCCAATCGCTAAGCCTCAGTCAGTTTAACGATCCATTCAGGGCCGAAGACTTTTCGGGCGCGCCTGGGACCTACCCGGGCGGTATCGGCATCGATTTTGATAGCATCGTTCCCCGGCCGGATGTCGTTCCCGGAGTTTCCCTCACCGGAGCAGGCAACGTTAACCAATGGTTCAATACCGAGGCGTTCACCGACGCTATAGGACACTTTGGAACATCGGGTCCTGGAGTCATTTTGGGTCCCGGAATGGTGAACTGGGATATCTCCGGAATTAGAAACATCAAGCTTAGCGAGCGTTTCAGTTTGCAGTTCCGAGGTGAATTTTTCAACGCCTTCAATCACGTCAATTTTAACTCCGTCGATACCAGCGTAGACAGCTCTACGTATGGAATGCTTAACGGCGATCACCTGCCACGCAACATTCAGCTCGGCCTGAAGTTGTACTTTTAGTATTTGATCACGCAGTCTCGCTTCCGGGGCACGTCGCAACTCGCGGCGTGCCTCTTTCTCTTTGTCCTCATCGCCACTGGTCAGGATGTACAAGCGTGGCTGGTCCAAGGGTCGCAGGCGCTTCAAGCCGGCGATAATGCAGGCGCGGAAGCCGCCTTTCGCCGCGCGTTAGCAGTCGAGCCGAACTCGATTGAAGTCCTCAACGACCTGGCCATCGCGCTCGCTCGCGAGAATAAGCAAGCTGAAGCAATTGAGCTGTACCGGCAAGCTCTGAAGATCAAGCCCAACGACGCGACAACGCACAAGAATCTTGCCATTGCCTATTTTCGGGCACAGCGATATTCCGACGCTTGGCCCCTGCTCCAGAAATTGACCGCGCAGGTTCATGATTTCCAGACACTCGACCTGGCGGGGCTGACACTTTTTGCGCTTGACCGCTATCCGGAATCTGCCCGCTATCTGGAGCGCGCGAATAAGCTGAACCCCTCCGATATGGCAACCCTCGATATGCTCGGCAAAGCGTATATGCGCGCCGGAAATTATCAAGGCGTCAGCGCCGTATTTGCCAGGATCATGGCCCTGAATCCAAACTCGCCCGAAGCGCACGTAATGATGGGCATGGCCTATGACAAGATGTCTCGCGATGGCGAAGCGCGCGCGGAGTTTGAAGCGGCTCGCACTGCGGATCCCAAATATCCCGGCGTGCATGCCGGCCTGGGCCAGGTGTACTGGAAGGAGGGCAAGATCGAACTCGCCGCCAAAGAGTTTCAGGATGAGCTGAGGAGCTATCCAAACAATCCCGTCTCGAATTGCCTTTTGGGTGAGGTCTTGTTGAAGCAGAACGATCCGGCTTCGGCCGCGCCGCATTTCCGGACAGCGGCGGCGGCAAATCCACGCTACAAAGAGGCACAGTTTGGATTAGGCAAGGCCGAGCTCGCGTTGAATCGGCCCGCCGCTGCGGTAGCCGCCCTCCAGCGCGCCATTGCGCTGGATCCGAACTACGTGCAAGCCCATTATGCCCTCGGGACAGCGCTTAGAAAACTAGGCCGCACGCAAGACGCCAAACGCGAACTGGCCAGCGCGGAGCAGATCCAGGCAAAGCAGCGTGCCGCCTACACCAGGAAACTGGAATCGGGAGAGCATCCCTAAAGCCCCGAAAGTGAACCGCGCGTCAGCAAGCGTTCACCACGGTAACTGAACCGCGCGCGTCAGCAAGCGTTGACCACTGTGGAACAATAGGAGTGCCCGGAGAAAGGCTTGCGCGGACTCGCTTCTTTCATTTTCGTTGTGGTAACGGCCGGTTCCGCCCAGTGCCAGGAAGAGCGCATTGTAGACTCCACTGCGGCGCGTCCGAATGAGGCGCATATCACGGCGGCAAGCGGACAAGTTTCCCGCATCCGCGACGAACGGAAGTGGGCCTTAAGCGCGGGCGAGAAGGTTCCGGTCAGGCAAGTCATCACAACCGGGCCCGACGGGTACGCCCGATTCACTGTCGCCGGAGGAAGCAGCTTCGAGCTGTTCAGTAATTCGCGTGTCGTGTTCCGGCAGAACACGGCGGCTGCGGGCGACCTGCTGGATGTTGTTTCGGGCCGCGTCCGAGTGCATCTCCGGCCAGTGCCGGGACAAGCGCAACAGCGCGTCTTTACTCCCGTCGCCATTATTAGTACGCGCCAGCCTGCCTCGATGGCCATTGCCATCGATGAAGACGACACGGTTCGAATCGACGTTATGGAAGGCGAGGTCCGCGTACAGCACACGCTGCTTCCCCGCAATGACCCTACCATCGTGCGCGCGGCCGATGCCATTCTGGTGCGCCCGGACGAGCAAATTTCGAGACAGGTAGACCGCGGCTCTTTGTACCGATATACGGTGAAATCGCTGCGCGATATCTGGTCGTCGGTCTGGCCTGGCCACGCAGCAAGCCGCGACGGCGAGCCGATCGAACAAAATAAGCTACTAGCCCGAAGATGACTCGCGTATTCGCTTTGCTTCTGATTTGTGCGCCAACCTGGAGGTGCGCGGCGCAGCAGCCACCGGCGGCGCTTAGCAAGCAGCAGGCACAAGCCGAGAACGGGCTCGAAAATCCGTGGGATGTTCGCAATATCATCGGCGCTATTGATAAAGACGCGGCCAAGCTACGGCCGCTGCTGGCGCAGATGAATCCGCAGCAATGGTACGACCAGAAGGGCGCTCCCAGTACCTACATTCTGCAGTTGCAAACGGCGCAGCGGCAGGTCAACGACGTTGACATAACGACAAAGATGCTTTCGCAGAAAACGGAAGATCTCGCGCTGGCTTTGGACGAATACTTTCGGCTGGAAGCGCTGGATGTCAGCGCACGCTCGCTGGCGGAAGGCGCCCGGAAGTATGGGCCCCGCGGCCAGGCCGATCAGCTCGACGCATTGATCGCAAGCAACTTCACCAGCCGGGAGCGGTTTCGCGATTATCTTAAGGATCTGGCAGTCAGCACTCAGCAGAATTTCAAAATAGCCGATGAAGAAGCGCAGCGCTGCCGCGGTATCATCAGCAAAGAACCCCCGCCTGCCTCAAAGCGGCCTTCAAAATACTGATGGAAGTAGCGACTTTTAGCTGTTCGATCTGCGGCGAACCATCGCACCAGATTTGTGTCTACTGCACCAAGGACGCGTGCAGCAATCATTTATGTGAGCGCTGTCTTCGTTGCAGTGACTGTTGCGAATGCGATGTGCCGCGTACCAGGCAAAGCCAGAGTGGCGCGAAGGAAGACACGGAGTACGGGGACGTTACTGACCCGCGCGCGTGAGCGCGAAAGGCTTGCCATTCGGCTTTAGAGCTCTTTTCAAGACCAGGTCACGATCACCGCTGACCCAGGCCTGCTGAATTGTCTTTTCATCTAAGCCGGCCAACCTTCCAGCCAGGATAAAAGCCGGGAGTGCGTGTTCCAAATCGTGCCAGCGAGCCATCTCAATAATCGAAGGCAAGGCGCGCTCACGGAGCAGGGCGAGGGTGTCCGGATCCCGCTCTTCGGTAAGGTTAACCAATGCCAGGCTTGCGTTTCGACGGTCAGACCACACCACTGAATTCAGCAGCTCGATAAACCATGTCGGCTCGATTCTGATCTCCTGCTCCGGATGAAGCTTCGCCCCCACTGCAACCGCCTTCAAAGCGCGCGTCGCATTGTCGCGCACATTGTCGTCCTCATCCCGGAGTGCCCATTGCAGCGCATCGACTACAGTCTTTGAGGTTCTTGGACCGCGCGGTCCGTACTGAAGAAGGTAGGCCGCCATTGCACGCTGCTCGGGATCGGACGATTCTCGGACTACATGGTCGATGAGCGTCAAGTCGCGCGCGACCAGAGGAATGAAAGACTGCTGCAAGTCCCGGCACTGCGGATCGGCCATGAGCGAGTATCCATTGGTCAGGTCTTCATCGGCATTCCGGCCGCGTATGCTGCCGGCAACGGCGTCCAGAAACGCATGGTACTTGTCGGCCAGTTCCGCGGGGACTGCGGCATCGCCGGACGGGGCCGGATGAAACTCCACGTGCGGGGCGCCGCGCTCTTCGATGCCTACATAGAGAATCGGCTTTTTCTGCTCGCAACACGCCGCTTCGACGCGCGATGCCACTACTCCTGAAACCTTGTCGATACGCTCTTCGGCATCTCCGCGGGATGGAAGGAAATCGCCCGGACCGGCGCCAAGCGCTGTCCTGATCTTCTGAACGGATACTCTGCGGGCGCCGTAAATCTCGATAGAGCCGATGCGCGGGGTGATGTCACCGCCGGGAACGGCAGCGCCCCCGGCTAAAGATGCGGCGAGCGCGAAGACACAAAAATATTTGACCACTTCAATATCGGACGCCGGCCGCCCTGCTTACGTTTATGCCTGTTTTTCAGCGAGGTCGCCAATGATGGGAAGTTTTACCTTTTTATTGTTATAGGCCGTATACATCATATACAGCCATAACGCAACTACAAGCAGCCATATGAGCGGGACGAATATGAATCCCAACATATGCGTCGCGAACGCCACCATGGTGTAGACGATCCAAAGGACGATTAGGGCAATATGGCCAAAAATGGCCTGGAAAGCGTGAAACCGGACGGTCTTATTCTGGTTGTACGGAGCAATGACCAGGAAAATGATTCCGGTAACCAATCCAAACAGATAGCAAAGCGCGCTGGCTACATTTTCGGTGAGGCCCGGCGCAGCAACCGGGGTTGCGGGCGGAACGTAAGCCGCACCAGCACCAGCGGGGGCCGGGCCAGCGGCTACTGGCGTTCCGCAGTTCTGACAAAAACTGCCAGCCGTAACTTGAGCCCCACAATTCGGACAAAATGCCATACAGATCTCCTTAATGAACAGCGTTCCTATGAGTCTAGTGCAGTTCGACTGAAAAACGCTACACCACCGGAACCGGAACAGGGCGATGCAAGACGGGCCGCAGTACCAAATTCACCAGTACCATAATAACGGCGAATATCGGAATGAGCATCAGGCCGCGTCGATAGTCGCCGCCTTCAGCCAGTGCCCCGATTATCGGAGAGCTTACGGCCAATCCGATCCATCCGAAAGTAATCACAACACCCATCGCAGTGGCCGCGCCGCGCTGGAAAGTGTCGCCCGTAATGGCGAGCGTCGTCGGGAATACCGGCGCCATACTGAGGCCGGCACAGAATACCGCGATCGTAATGGCCGTGGTGGAAGTCAACTGCAGCATCACAAACGTGGTAATCGCGATGCAAATAGACGCTATGAGCGTTACTTTGAGGGCCGGTGTCTTGATCAGAATTTTGGACACGATAACTCGCCCGACAAGGATGCCAAAAGCGAAACCATAGCTAACGACATGCCCGGCCGTCCTCTCATCGAAATGAACTCCGACTAAGTACACCTTCAGCCAGTTCCAAACACCAACCTCGCACGAGACATAAAGGAACAGGAAGAACGAGAGCAAAATCAAAGCAGGACTCGATATGAGTGCCGGAACTTCATTCATTCGGAAGCTCGATTCGCCGGTTGGCCCTGGCATCCGGGTTGATGCGCTTGATAGAAAGGCAATTGCCGTCAAACCCGCTATGCCATAGCAGACCGTAGCCGGGTTGATGCCCTCGGAGGCGACGTATGTCGTGACGATTCCGCCGAGCCCAAAAAACAAGTTCAGGAAATTCAGCGCAGAACCGCGCCGTGTAGGTTCTATTGCGCCGACAAGCGCGTTTGCGCCGGTCACGACCACTCCACCGCCTAACCCCAGTACCAGGTAAACGCCGCACAGCCCGCCATAACCACCAGCATTCGGAGCCCATACCAGCGATGCAATAATCAGAATCAAACCGACTAGCAGGGCAAGTTTGTTGCCCTTGACATCGATGACCGGGCCGGCCGATAGAGACGCAATGATGAGCCCGATAGCATACAGCATCGCCAGCATTCCCTGCTGCCCGGCGGTGAGTCCGTAGGTGGGAAGAAGCGCACCCAAAATGGGTGCAATCAAACCGTAGACAAAAATGGCCAGTGTGGCCGCGACGATAAGCACTTGCAGAATGGTATCAAACTGCCTTACCGGTTTGCATTGCTGTGTATTCGCGTGCATCGGTGGCCCCGCGTGTTGTCAACTCGCTTAGAATCCGGGCAGCACACTCGCAGTCGGCCCGCGAAACATCCAGATGGGTTACCATGCGCATCTGCGTAGGGCTGATCCCGTTGGCCAGAATGCCCTTTGCCGCAAGCTGTTTGCTGAACTCTGCCGTTGTCATTCCGAGGCCAGAGATATCGAAGATGATGATATTGGTCTGAACGCCTGCAGTGTCAATCCGAATGCCAGCCAATTCTGCCAGTTGCTCAGCGAGGAAGCGCGCGTTTCTATGGTCCTGTTCCAGTAGTGCCGGCGAATCCTCAAGGGCCACCAAGGCCGCCGCTGCGAGCACACCGGCCTGCCGCATGCCGCCGCCGAGGCGCTTTCGATAAAGCCGGCCCTCCGCTATGGTTTCGGCAGGACCGGCAAGCATGGAGCCGACTGGAGCACCCAGACCTTTCGACAGGCAAAACATGACCGTATCGACTTCCCGCACGATGCGCGAAACAGGCGTGTTGGAGGAAATGGCGGCATTGAACACGCGTGCGCCGTCCATGTGAACCTTTAGACCGCGTGCGTGTGCTTCCCGGCAGATCTCGTCAATAGCCGGCTGCGGATACACGGTACCGCCAGCCATATTGTGCGTATTTTCCAGCGATATAAGCGTCGTGGGAGCGTTGTGCGGCCCTTTCGGCCGCAGCACCGGCTCGAGCCGTTTCCACGTCAGAATGCCATCGTGCGTTTGGACCGTCCGGGCCAGGCAACCCGAAAACCACGCCATCATCGATAGTTCCCAATCCATCACATGTGAGCGCGAATCACAGAGGACCTCTTCGCCGTGCTTTGTGTGCAGCTTGATTGCGATGGTATTGCCCATGGTGCCCGTCGGCACGAACAGCGCCGCTGGTTTGCCGCACATCGCCGCCGCGCGCTCTTCCAGACGGTTGACGGTAGGATCTTCCCCGTAGACGTCATCACCCACTTCGGCTTCGGCCATAGCGGCGCGCATCTTCGCGTTTGGCTTCGTTACCGTATCGCTGCGCAAGTCAATCAAGATACGAACTCCTGAAAAATTTCGTTTGAGATCAGTACCGCATCAGATGCTAATCGCAACCGTTTACCATCGCGTTGTAACATCCCGGCGCGCAGCCAGCGCTGAATTGGCTGCTTAAATCGCGTCCATTCCTCCGGCGTAGGCTCGATACCGTCCATCAGCCGCAATCCAACAAAGAAGTGTTCCTCGGCTGGGTTGCTCGGCGTGCGCTCAACCTGCCGTTTGCCGAGATACGCTTCGAGCGTATCGGGATTGCCCCAACGCTGCTTACCGTCGAACGAATGAGCATCCAGACCGAAGCCAATATACGGCTCCAGCTTCCAGTACTTGAGATTATGCCGTGATTCCCAACCCGGCCGCGCGAAGTTGGAAATTTCGTAGCGCCGCATGCCAAGATCCCCCAGCCGAGCAACGGCTCGCTCGTAAAGTTCGGCTACCAGTGCGTCATCCGGGATCCGACTTGCCCCATACCGCGCACCCCCGAGGATGACTTCGCTTCCCAGCCGGCTGCCTTCGTCCACCTCGAAAATGTACACGGAAACATGCGGCGGCTCCAGGCGTTCAACCCAGTCGATAGATTCTTCCCACGATTCTCGCGTCTGCCCCGGAAGCCCGGCAATCAAGTCAATATTAATGTTCGAAAGCCCGGCGTCGCGCAGGAGTTGCACTTCGGTTTCCACCAAGCCGGCCGTGTGCCGCCGTCCAACTTGGCGCAGTTCTGGCGTGACGAAGGACTGAACACCCAGACTCACGCGATTAACACCACAGTAAGTCCAGCCACGAAGGGAATCACGCGTAATGGTACCGGGAGCGCATTCCAGAGTCACTTCCCCCAGCGCCCCAACGGGCACGGTGGTCATTAGCCGGCGAAGCACGTCGGTCGACATCAAACTGGGAGTGCCTCCGCCGAAGTAAACGGTTTCGGGCTGCCAATTCCATTCGTGCGCTTCGATCTCTTTTAGAAGTGCCGCCTCATAGCGCCCTCTGGCTTCGCGCGGATACACGTCCGAGGCAAAATTGCAAAACGTGCACTTTTGTGCGCAAAAGGGATAGGAAATGTATACGCCCGCCACGGAAATCTATCTCCAGTGTAATTTCCCGAATCATGAAATGGCTCTTTTTGCGGTATTTGGCGTGCGCGGCTCCCAGCTTTCGATCGAGCGAAATTGTTCGAGGCGGATGTTTGATGGCGGGCAGGAAGCGAAGTTATAGGCGGGCTTACCTACTACGCACAACGATTGGTAGCGAGGTCTGCAATTTGAAAAAGGGCTGTGAGGCCGTCAAGCGTAATGCGCCCGCTAAGGCCGGCCTGAATTCGAAATCGTAAGTCTCGCCCGGGTAGATATCGAAGCTGGCAGCCAGCCGGATACTTTGCGATGCTGGCAGCGTGGCCCCGTCTTTGGCGATGGATGTCCAAAGCTGGTGTCGGCCTTTTCGATCGAGCGTCACCGAAAGAAACGGGGCCGGAGTAATCATGATGAAACGGAAGCGGTAGCGTTTACCCGCACAGAGCTCAATTGCTGCAGGTGCGGCGCTTCCATTAATCAGGAATGGATCCTTCTCGTCGTCTGGTCCGCCCCGGCTCAGGACGAAAATCTTGTCCGATTCAGGATCGTATTGCTGGCCGGGCTCTACGACGATTAGTGCTCCATAGAGACCTGTGCTGAGCTGAACATAATCGTTCAAGTGCGTGTGGTACATAAACGTTCCGGCGCGCGGAGGTGTAAAGCGTGCGACGAAAGTTTCGCCCGGGCGAATCGGCGGCGTCACTTGCCGGCCTTCGCCTCCCCAGCCCGGAACGCCGTCATAGTAACTCTCGAGCTCGATGCCGTGCCAGTGGACGGAAGTGGATTGCGGCGATCTGTTTTCCACGGCAATTTCGACCGGTTGGCCGCGTGTGAGAATGATGGGCGGTCCCGGTGAGGTGAATACACCCCGGTCGCCGATTCTCTGATCTCCGGCGTCAACAAGCTCATAACCGAGACCAGGGAGGCCGTGGAGTTGCACGCCTTGCCGCTGTCCGACAGCCAACCGGAGTCGACGTGGCTGCAATGCACTAACGGCGATGGGCATCTTCGGTTGAATCACTGTAATCCCGAGCACCAGCCCCGCCATATGTCTGCTCGGATCGTGTTCTTCGTGGTGAGCGCCTGAAATATCCGGGGTCTGCCGCAATTGGGGTGAAATGTGGAATAGTACGTGGCAGTGAAAGAGCCATTTCCCCGAACGCTCGGGAAGCCACGAAAGGGTGAACGATGACCCGGAAGGAAGGACTTCAGTAGCGGCTCGACGGCGATGCGAGACGGGCAGTTGCACCCAACGCGTTTGATCACCCATGGCCTCGACTAGAAAGTAATGCCCGTGGAGATGAAGCGGATGATTTTCATCCGTAGCGTTGATCCAATTCCACCGCACTAGCTGGCCTACCGGGTATATGAGCCGTTCGGTATTCGGCCAGGACTTGCCATTGATGACCCAGGTTTCCAAATCGGGTTTCGGCGGGATTGATTTCGCGTCACCTTCTCGCAACCAATGACCCAGAACGAATATGCGATCGGGTATCGTGCTGGCACGGCGAGGATCTACGATAAGTGCGCCTGAAAGTTGGCTATCGATCCCGGTTCGTTTATCGAGCGATGCGCCTGTCGTCGTGCCCCAATAAAAGTACACGCCTGGCCGCACCGCGCGGAATTCCGCTTCTTCAGTTCCCAGCGGCTTAATGGTGAGGGTCCCTGAGACCCCGGCATGCGAAGATAACCCGTGAATAATGACCGTCTGAGATGGTAAGAAACTATGCACGGAAATATGGACGCGGGTACCCCTGCGCACACGGATGAGCGGCCCAGGATTCATTAGGGGGTGGCCCTCTTCGGCAAACGCTTGCACAGCGATCTGGGGACCGTTCTCGCCTTCCGGATTCCACACTCCTCCGCGAATTTCGAGCCGAAGCTTCAGGACCCCGTGGGTCAATTGCCCAGCGGAGTGGGAATTATCGTTAGGCTGAACATCATTCGTGTCGGCTCCGGACGCCAGTTGCCCTAAAAGAGCCACGCACGTCGCAGCAACTGCGATACAAGAGCTGGCCCACTTGATAAAGCCAAAACGCGCTGGGACCGGAAGCGGCACGTTGGCTGGCTCCTCCGAATGAAATAAAGAATGTCCCTTATAGTAGCGAAGTTTCGGCCCGCCGGTATGGAGCAGGCGTGAGATAATAGCCGCACCTTATCCTTGATATGAGCTTGCCGGGCCGAAATACAAATCGCGGCCAGGCTTGCGGTTCAGACCTGCCAGACAACGCAATCCGGGATCACGTTGCTCATATTTGTCAGACCAAGGGATTTTTGAGGTCCGAGCGCCTCAAGCGATTTCTTTCTTATACTGTTGAGCGGTTACTCGCCAACGACACCGATACTCTGAAGGAATACGCAATTGCACTCGAGGTATTCGATCGCAGCGCTGCCTATAATCCCAAGATCGACGCTGTCGTTCGTGTAGAGGCGCGTCGGCTGCGCTTACGGCTCGAGCAATACTATGCGACAGACGGCCTGCACGAATCGATTCGCATTCATTTTCCGAATGGCTCCTATATCCCGGTAGTGACTCGTTCCAAGGAGCAGTCCGCCGATGCCGAATCGCCGCATTTTAGCCGCCGAAACATTCGTGGGCGTTGGTGGCTGGTTGCGGGTTCTTTAGGCGTAGCCGCGGCAGCCATGTTCGGTGTGCGAGCGGTTCTGCATAGGAATGCGCCGACCGAAATCATTCGTCTTGTTAAAGACTCGGCAGCAGCGTTCGATCCGGATGTCTCCCGCGACGGAAAGCTGCTCGTCTATGCAAGCGATCAATCCGGCAATGTTGATATCTGGCTGCGTCCACTCGAGAGTGGCGAGGCGCGGCGGCTCACAAGCAATGTTGCCGCCGATACATCTCCAAACTTCTCGCCGGATTCCAAGCAGGTTGTATTTCGGTCCGAGCGAGATGGCGGCGGGGTGTACGTGATGCCGGTCGCGGCCGGGTTAGAGCGCCTTCTGGCGCCGCTCGGAAGGTCGCCGAAATTCTCTCCGGACGGCAAATCGATCGCCTACTGGACGGGCACGGAACATCATTTTGAAGGCAAGGTATTCATCGTCGGGTTGGCTGACGGGAAAACAGTTCGTTTAGCAGGCGATCTGGGCGACGCGAAATGGCCGGTTTGGTCTCCTGATGGCAGCGCGCTGCTGGTCTATGGGAGCCGGGAACCGCCGCAAGCCAGCGGTATAATCTCCGGTCCTACCGATCTGTTTTTCGTCCCCGTGAACGGCGGACCGGCTCGCGAAACCGGCTGGGCGGCCGCATTACGGCGCGCGAACATCTGGTCGAAAGGACCAGTCTCCTGGGATGGCTCGTTACTGCAGTTTTCAGCCATAACCACGCCTCCAAACGACTTCAGCGAACTGTCGCAAGGCGTTGCGAATCTCTGGCAAATCGGGCTTTCACAGCGGCATGGGCGCGTGGAAGGTAAACCTCGGCGAGTGACATTCGGGGCCGCATTGGAGCGTGATTCTGTTCTTCTCGCAAGCGGCGGCGCCGTATACTCGAGCCGGCATTATACGCTGGCTGCTTTCGAGATCGCCGCTACTAAAAATGGTCATCTGGCGGCCCGCTTTGAGCCATCATTTTCTTCCCCGGGATCATACGTAATGCCTCGCGTCTCCCGGGATGGTTCCACTCTGGTCGCCCTTTCCGATCGAAGCGGCGACGTCGACATTTGGTTGAAGGACTTACGCACTGGTGAAGAGCGAGCCGTCACTGCCACCAACGTTCCAGAACGTGCTCCGGTTCTTTCAAGCAATGGCGCGTGGGTTTACTTCGGCATTCGGGAAGGTCCATTCTACCCGATGTATAAAATCAGCGCACGCGCCGGAGTACCACAAAAAGTTTGCGCCGATTGCGGGGGGACCTCAGACATTTCTCCAGACGGCAATTACGTGTTGTACCACTCAGGCGAACCATATTCAGCATACTGTCTTAATTTAGTCACCGGCGCCAGGACGCTCATTGCTAGCCACAAAAGCCGTATCTATTCCGGCCGCTTCTCGCCAGATGGCAAGTGGATCGCCTTTGAAACAGATACTGGGGCTGACGAGGCACCTCGGCAGATTCTGGCAGCGCCCTTCTCGCCAGATCATTCCACTCCGGAATCGAAATGGGTCCCGATTACCGCGGGGGATGAAAGCGATTTCACTCCCGCTTGGTCAGAAGACGGAGCTACGGTATATTTCCTTAGCGATCGGGATGGCAACCGGTGTATTTGGGCCATGCGCGTGAATGGCCGTACTAAGCGTCCTCTCGGCGACGCCGTTCCAGTGCTTCACCTTCACCGAATGAATGCTAACGTTCTCAGTTCCGCTGGCGCCGGCGTATTTGGCCTGTCCGCCGGCGGCGGCCGCCTGGTCTTCGGTGCCGCGGAACTCAGCTCCACAATCTATCGTATTGAGAGCCCTAAATAGCTCACCTTACGACGGCTTACGCCCGGCTAACTCCCTCTACATCGCTACTTCGGGCTACACTCAGCAGGTCAAAGGCGGTGCACTCGTATGAATTGGATTGGCATTTCTCTCGGAGTAACTCTTGCGCTGCGGTTAATGTCAGGCCCGGAACTGAAAGGTGGAACTCTTACACTTCTCGATGCCGTCCGGCTCAACGAAAGCGGTCGCGTCCAAAGCCTTCTCGCAGCGGGCGCCGACCCGAATTCACAGGATGCAAACCACGCCTCGGCCCTTATGTACGCGGCCCTCTACGCCGGTCCGCCTGTACTCGATATGCTGCTCCGCGCCGGCGCCGATCCCAATTATCGGGACAAAAACGGACTTCCCGCGTTGACGTGGGCTGCTTACAACTACCAATCCGCGAAGGTGCTGCTGGATGCGGGCGCGGACGTGAACGCTAAATCAAACCTCGGTGCGATTCCCCTGATGGCGGCCGCCGCGTATCCCGGGAACGCGGCGCTATTAGAGTTGATGCTCGAAAAGGGAGCCGATGTGAACGTCAACGTATTCGGCTCGACGGCACTGACCATGGCCGCTCTCACCGGCGATATAGCCAATGTCGACTTGTTGCTCAAGCACGGCGCCAATCCGAATGCGGCCGGTTTCAAAGGACTCTCTGCCTTGCATCTTGCCGTTCAACGGGGTGACCGGGAGATGGCACGTCTGCTGCTGGATGCCGGAGCAGATGTAAAATTACGCACCGCACGCGGTGAGGATGTTCTGGAGCGCTACGGGTTTTGGAACGACCCCGCCATGGTTCGCATGCTGCTGGAACGTGGCATAGAACCTACAAAAAAGGACCCACTCGGCAGGAACAGCCTTCTTTTCGCAGCCTCGTCAGATACGGTTACGCCGGAGGTTTTCAGCATGTTGCTCAAGGAAAATAAGCCTACGGACGCCAAGAACGCCTATGGCGATGGCGTGCTTCAAGCGGCGTTGCGACGCGGCGATGCCTCGATTGTCAAACTGCTCGGCGGCACTGTGCCGCCCGTCGCGTTCACCAACCTTCGTAAGGTGGAGCCGACTCCCTTAGCAATTCAAAGCTCGGTGACGCGGAGCTTGGCCCTCCTTGCAAAAACGGGCCCTTCTGTGGCCAGAATGGGATGCGTTTCCTGCCATCACCAAAGCTTGCCATCTCTTGCCGACTGGTATGCGCGCCGGGCGGGGATCGATTCGGCGCAAATGGCCGAGGCGAATCGGAAGCTGGTCTATCCCATTCTGCAGGCTTCCAATCAGTTCATGCAGCACGGTGCGGCACCCGCAGGTGAGGCCGCCACAGTGTCTTGGGAACTCATCGGCTTGTCGTCCGATGGACAACCGGCAGACTTCTTCACAGATGTCGCCGTGAATTACATTGCGTCAACTCAAATGGCGGACGGTTGCTGGCCTGAGCGGTGGGGACGCCCGCCGCTTGAATACAGCGTTATCTCGGCGACAGCGGTTGCCATTCGAGCTCTACATCTTTACGGATTCCCCAGCCGCCGTCAGGAGTTCAACGACAGAAGTTCCCGCGCCGCCGCTTGGCTTACAAAAGCGCGGCCCGCCGGTTTAGAGGAGAGCGCGATGCGTCTGTTGGGCCTGGTCTGGGGTGCCGCATCTCGGGATGTGATTGACAAAGCTGCTCAGGAACTCGCGTCTGCACAACAGCCCGACGGCGGATGGGCGCAGTTGCCAATGCTGCCGTCAGATGCGTATGCGACCGGAAAGGCGCTCGTGGCATTGCGCGAGAGTGGCTCATTCGATCCCAGGTCACCTATTTTCGACCACGGCGCAAGGTTTCTCCTCGGCACTCAGGAATCCGACGGATCGTGGCACGTCAGAGGCCGCTCACTGCCGGTTTTAGCTTTATTTGAAAGCGGTTTTCCCCATGGACGCGATCAATTCATCTCGGCGGCCGGAACAAGTTGGGCCGTAATGGCCCTTTCGCTTACATTGCCATCGCCGAAAGTCTCGACTCAGCCGACAGCCGCGAATGCGCCCCAAAACGCCGCCTCATCTTTATTGTCTAGTTTGGTCAGGCAAATTCGGTAACTTTGGCTCCTGCGCGCTCATCTGCTAACTGCGCAACGCTTTATGGAGTCTTCGTGTGTCCGCCAAAACCTGATTCCCGGCACAAGCAAGCTTTTTGAGGACTTTCTCTACCATTTCGATCGAGTAAACGGCTTTTATCCGCACTCCTTTTCCGATCCGACCGCTCTGGACGAGTTTGTTTCGCAAAACAACTATCCGGACTCACGCAGGACGAAACTGGTTGCCGCTCTGCGCAAGCAGAACGGTGATTCCACAGCGTTGGAAGCACTGGCGCAAACGGGCACGGTCGCGACAGTTACGGGCCAGCAGGTCGGGCTTTTCTCGGGTCCGGCGTATACGATTTTCAAAGCGCTCACCGCTGTTCGGCTGGCCAAAGAGTTGACCCAGCGCGGCATTCCTGCCGTCCCAGTGTTCTGGCTGGCAACTGAGGATCACGACTTGGCCGAGGTGGATCACGCCTGGGTGTTCAATCAGGACGCGACGCCCAGCAGAATCGCGATAACCAACAGCGTCGTAAACGGCGGACCCGTGGGTGACGTGAGGTTGAATGAGCTGCCTTGGGCCGAACTGCGCGCGGGACTCGGCGACCTGCCATTCGCCGAGGATGTAATCGGCCGGTTGCAATCGGCCTACCGGCCAGGCGCTACGCTCGGATCGGCATTCCGGTGCTTCTTGCATGATATTCTGAGCAGTTGCGGCCTGCTGTACCTGGACCCGCTGGCGCCGGCTATCCGGGAAATGGCTGCGCCGTTCCTGTCAGACGCAGTAGCTCGGGTGCCTGAACTGCTTGCGGCCTTGCGACAGCGAAATTCCGATCTCACAGCCCTCGGGTATCACACGCAGGTGCAAATTGAAGACAACAGTTCCCTTCTGTTTCTGCTGAGCGAAGGAAAGCGAAACGCGATTCGGTGGAACGAAGGCCGCTTTGCTTCACGCGATCGTTCTTATTCGATAGCGGAGCTGCAATCGCTGGCGGACCGGCTGTCACCGAACGCGCTGCTGCGGCCTGTCATGCAGGATTATCTGCTGCCGACAGCCAGTTACATTGGCGGGCCGTCCGAAGTCGCGTACATGGCGCAAGCTCAAGTGCTGTACGAAAGGCTTCTGGGCCGCATGCCGGTGATCTTCCCCAGGAACAGCTTCACCCTGCTCGATACAAAAGCAACCAAACTGCTTGACCGCTATGGCCTGCACCTGCCGGACATTCTCGACCACGAAGCCGGCGTGAAGAGCCGTATCGCGAGGAGTTTGGTTCCCGACGGGCTTGCCGAACAATTCCAGTCTTTACGCTCAACCAGCGAACGCGCCTTGGACGGCCTGCGTGATGACCTTGCCCGGTTCGATCCCACGCTGGAAGCGGCCGCCAGGAAAAGCTCGGCGAAGATTTTTTATCAGATAAAAAAACTTTCACTCAAGACGGCGCGTGAGACCTTGCGCCGTGACGAAAGGGCCACGCATGAGGCAACTTACCTGATCGATCTTCTCTATCCGCATCGCCATCTTCAGGAGAGGTTTTATTCTATCCTTCCGTTCCTCGCCAAACATGGCCTGGATCTGCCGGAGCGCCTGTTCGGCTTGACCCAGACGGCGTGCCCGGATCATATGGTGCGGACAATAGACTGATTTATTAGTTCCCGGAAGGTCTCGCGATGTGATCGATGACGAGAACCTCGCCGGGTCCTTTCGCCGGGTCAACATTCAGCCCAAGTTTTTTCATCGCGGTTTTTACAGCGTTAAAGGGCACAGCCGGGGGCGCGGGCTTCGTGGGATCACTTACTGCCGGCAAGCTGCGGGGACGGTTTAGGAGTCTGGGGTCCTCGCCGGACAGATCCACATGCATGTTAAACCTTCCCGTAATCCCGGTCTCGTCGATCACAGACCGATCCAGTAGGACCGAGAAAGCCGTGCAAAGTTGCCCTATCGTCCCCGCCTTCATGTCAAATCCATTGCCATAGGCTCGGACCGTTCCGCAATCCGCTTCGGAGGGTTGGCTGTCAAAGTCCCTCGAAGTGCAACTTCCCTGGAAGGGCTGGAGCTTGGGACCTCCCTCGGCGATCATCAGCGCATAGACTGGAACCTCTCTGGTCTCGCGATGAAACCTCAGCTTCAACCTGTCTTCAAGAAGCGCCTGCAGCATCGGCCCGTTCATCGTTGCCCTGGGTTGCGGGTCCGCCGCCTTGGCATTGATCTCATAAAGCTCAGACCTGGTCCAGGCCGGCCCTCCGGCGACCGTGAGAGATGATCCTGGATTCCAACGACCATTCGCGAAAAGACCGTACGCTTGCTGGATGAAGCGCTCGACAGTCGTGCACTCCGAATGAAAATCCTGTCCGGGAGAATACATTGAGAATGTGCCTTTGCGGAAGGCCGGGCAGGGTTTGATTGAAGCCGCTTCGAATTTACGCGCGGCCCGCTGCGATTGAGCCCGGATGCTCGGCGCATTAATGATGCCAATCAGTATGGGGGCGCCCAGTGCCGCAATACCGGCCGCTCCCAAAATCAGTTTCTTTGCGAAGGTCAGATTGCGCGCAATGTGCCCGGTCAGAATCGCTTGAATTCGCTTCTTGAGATCTGATCCGGTTACTCCCGGCACGCAGGACAATGGCGATTCCAGATAGCTCTTACAGACCTTGAGAATTCCTTCGGCATAATCGCGCGGCGCATTGCCGAGGCTCAGCACGGCCTCATCACAGGCCCGCTCGCGTTCTTCGATTAGCCGCGCGCCAATCCACCACACCAGCGGATGAAACCAAAAGATCACTTCTACGATCATGTGGATCGCGGAAGTTAAGTTGTCGCGCCGCCGGGCGTGGCACAGTTCGTGCGCAAGCACGGCCTCCAATTGCAGCGGCTGAAGACGTTCCGCAATACCGGCAGGCAGAAGGAGAATCGGTCGGAAGAACCCCACCACTCCGGGTTCCAGCAGACCCCCCGCTTCCAGTGGAGACGAGCGAACCTGCATGGTTCCTATAAGCTCAATCGGAGTGCTGGAGCGTACCGCGGCTCGAATGCGGCGCCAGCCCTGAAGGCGGATCAGACCGATCGCAGTGAATCCACATACCCACACGCAGAAAATTGTGACGGCGGCCCAATCGCGAGCTTCTCGCGTAGAGGGCGCTCGCGGTAACTTTTCGGGAAATGGCTGGCTCATTTGCATCACCGCGAGCCTGACAGCCGGAGTGGCCGCTATGTTCCCTGTGGCTGGGTGCCGCTCCAGGCGATTGCCGATGGTCATCAGCAACGCGAACGGCAGAAGGAATTTGAAGGATGCGCTCAGCCACAACCAATAACGAACGTGAGCACGATTTTTGCGGAACACGATGGTAAGCAGCCCTACCAAAACTGCGAATACCGTCGATTGCCACACGTGATTGATCAGCTCAGCCATCATCCCGATTCAGGCGTCCTTTCTCCTTTTGTTCCAACTCAATCTTTTTGAGGGTCTTCTCCAACTCGCGAACATCATCGAGGGTGAGCTTCCCCGCCTCGGCCAACTGCGCCATCATAGGTTGGGCTCGCCCACCGAAGAAACTCAGAATCTCGTCAAGCAGGCGGTGCCGTGCCACGTCCCGCGCCAGGATCGGCTCAAAAATGTGAGCATTGCTGATTTTCCGCACGCGGCGCAAGACTTTCTTATCTTCCAGCCGGTATACGGTGGTCTGAATGGTTGTGTAGGCGGGACGAGGTTTCGGAAAGGTCTCCTGAATCTCCCGAATAGAGGCTTTCCCGTGGGCCCAGAGAGCTTCCAGTATTTGAAGTTCGAGCTTACTTAGCTTTGGCTGGGGCATGCGCCTCTACTATCGTCTATTCGATGCTACTACACCATAGTAGGAATTGAAAATGAAATCTGCTGGTGCTCGCGGAACACGCTCCTGTATCCGCAGCAGCTTCTCCAAAGATCACGTGGAGGGGAAAGTACGGAATGGGGGACCGCTGGTTTCTGTTCGCGTCTCCTCAGGCAATATAACGATCGAGTAACTCATCCCCGCAGCAAATAAGGGCGCATCATCTCATTGTCCTCATGCTCGAGCATGTGGCAATGCCAGACAAAGCGTCCGGGCGTTCCTGTAAATGGCGCGATGATACGCGTCACCTGGCCTGGTGGGCACAAGACCGTGTCCTTCCAGCCTTGCTCTTCCGGGGCAGCGGGGATGGCTTCTCGAATGAAAACCACTTCGGACGTGCGCTCATGGCGGCGGACATCGAAGCGGCGGCGGTCAAGCAGTTGGAAATGGATCGCGTGCAGATGAATAGGATGAGCATCAATCGTCGGATTCACAATTTCCCAGATTTCGACCGTGCCGTTCCGGGGATCTTCAGTGACCGGATCGTCAAATCGCATTCCATTCAGCAGGACGTGATGGAGGCGGCTATCGGCGGTCATGTATTCGCGAAGCACGTGGCGGCGCGTTTTAATAGCGGCGTCTTCCCGCAGCCGCTTCACTTCGGCAAAGCTAGATGGAACTTCGCTGCTATCGGCACTGGCGGTTCAGGGGACGCCGCACGCGGAACTGCATGATGAATCTTGGAGTCGCGGTACCGCCGGAAGGGTAAGGCGCCGGACCGTGGTTCATGAGCGTCAGCCGGTGGCCTTCACGGCCGCGGAAATCCACGATGAAATCCAGGCGTTCGCCGGGCGCGATCAGTAAATGATCGCGAGCGACCGGACCAGAGAGGAGCCCGCCATCGCTCCCAATTTGTATGAACGGCTGCTCCGGTAGCAGTGAGAGATCATATACGCGCGAATTGGAAGCGTTAAGAAGACGGAAGCGGTAGCGCCTCGGCTCCACATTCAGGAAGGGCCACACGCGGCCGTTGACCAGCACGTGCGTTCCAAAAAATTCCGGGACCCAGGGCGCGTCGGTCGAGGGGCCTAGAGGATAGGCAAGCTGACCTCGCGCGTCGAAAGTGCGATCCTGCAGTGCCAACGTAATGTCGAATGCTCCGGAAGGCAGCCTTAATCGCTCTTCCTCCGGGTCGCGCAGTATGTAGAACCCGGCCAGCCCCATCATCCCGTTGAGCCTGGTGATGCCCATTGCATGATCGTGGTACCACAGGGTCGCCCCCGGCTGGTTATTTGGATAAATCGTGCTCTGCTGAGCGCCCGGAGTAACCCAATCGTCAGGGTAACCATCGCTACTCGGAGCTACATGGCCGCCATGGAGGTGGATGGTGGTACGCACCTCGGGTACATCTTTACCCGCGCCTGAAAGGTTGTGGTCGACAGCAAGGCGGTGCCGGAGCGGAAGCCTGTTCAGCCAATCGATCTTGACGGTACAGCCGCGGCGCGCGGCTATGGTCGGTCCGGGCATGCATCCTTCGAATCCCCACAAAATGGTGGACGGCAGATCGCGGTGAACCTTCTGCCGGAATTCCGAGATCGTAATTCTGTATTGTTGCGACTCGGAACTTCCAGCGATCGGCGCGAGCACTCTTGCTATCGGCAGAGGGTCGACAAACGGCTCCAGCCACACACCGGTAAGCGTGTTCGGGCCGGCCTCGTCCGATTGACCGGCCAGATACCTGGGGAGCAAGGCCGCTGCCCCGGCGTATCCGAACTTACTAAAAATTTGTCTGCGTGTAAACTTCATCGCGCTTTCGAAGAACATGCGGAACCAACAGCGGACTTGAAAGCGTTCGCAAAGGCGTCGAGCGCAAGCTGCCCTGAGATTTCGGCTCCGATAGAATCTTGGTCCCGCGGCAAGCGAGTTGAGTATGTCTCGCCATTACGTGCATGGGTCCCGGGCAAGAGCGAACGATTGAGATTCTCCTTCAACAAGGGCGCATACACCGCCCGCAGCAGCGGATACGGCGCGCGCATCACCGCGACCCAAACGGGTTACAAACGATAACTTGCTGCCAGCCCCGGAGAGCCGGGCCAGCACGGCATCGGGACCGTCACCGGTTCGCCCCGCCAGGTAGATATTGTTTTCCGGGTCAAGGGCGAGCGCCGCGAAATCCGCATCCCGCAACAGAGTGGACCAGCGCAGAGCTGATCCTGATTTAGCGAGCACGGAAACGAAACTCATTCTGGCGCTCTTGTCCGGGGCGCGATCGCCGCGCACGCTGAAGCTGGCCTGGTGTGGAAATTCCGTGGACGAAGTTGTGCCCGTGACATATGCGTTTCCTTCGGCATCCACTCGGATCGCGGAGATCTGGCTCTCTTCGCCGGCCAGATAGGTGAGATAGAGCGGAGCGGTCGAAGTCGGCTTGGAAGTATCGAGCAGCAATACAAATCCGTGCGGCCGGGATGGGTCGGTGACGTGCGGTTTCCACGCGCCCGCCGTGGCAGAAAGGCAGGCTGTTGTGTTGCCGGCCATCCAGACATGCCCGGCGTTGTCAACAGCGAGTCCGGAAATTTCAAGAAAGCCCTCGCCACAGCGCTTGAATGACGGAATCGTAGATAATGCTGCGAGCCGGCGTATATTTCCGCAGCTCCAGACCCGCAAACAGATGCAGCGCGATATACAAGTTGCCCTGCGAATCAACCGCGGCCGCGTCGGCGACATCGGCTTCCAGGCTCTTCAGATTCCGGCGATAGAGTTCGAAATAAGAGGCGTACCCGGCAGGCGGGGACTGCGACCATTGCAGGGGCGCTTTAATACTCGAAAAGCAGGCACTGAAGCTCTCCACTCTACTGAGGGGCTCACAAAATCCGGCGTTGGCGAAGGGCCGGAACTGGATGTTCTTGACTTCTGCCGTTCCAATCCCGGAAACGGCGATGCGCAATGTATGCGCGCCAGAGTTGAACGGCGACCGCACGTTGACTTCTATGGATAACCGCTGTAAGGCCGCCGCCAGCCGATTGTCGTAAAGAAGTTGATTGTCCAGGAAAACACTATAGTGCCTGGTTGCCGTCCCTTCCGGAGCATTGGCCTGCGCGCTGACATGAAACAGCTCAGGAACGGAGTTATCAGTAGAATTCTCCGACAAATTGGGATAACAGATGAAAACACCAGGGCCGGTGTGCTCGCTGCCGCAGCTCGTCTGCGCGGCGGCGATGCCGCTCAAGCCCAGCAGAAGCCTATGCTGAGGCTCAGGAAAATCGCATTCTTCAAAGTCTTACGTTCTATCTCAGCACATCTTGATTTATGCGTAATCGTGATAGACTCGATTCACTTTCATGGAAGTGTGCAGCACGCGATTCTTTTCGCGCCTGGGCATCGCGCTGTGCGGATGTGCGATTACTGCTTTTGCTCAATGGGCGACGCCGGTAATTGACGGGAATATCACGGCCGGAGAATACGGAAATAACAACTCAATCGCGACCAGTACCACTCAGACGTGGTACTATGACTTGGGATCAGGCGAACCTGTACGTCGGCATCACAAACGCAAATCTCGCCGAGGCCGCGGTGATCTACCTCAGTACCGATCCGAATGCCAGCAGCGGCAATACGGTGGGTTTCAACTACGACGGAACCGATTTTGTTTCGCTGCCGTTTCACGCGCAGTTTGTAACGTATTTCAAAAACGGGTACCACGAGTATCGGACGAATGGCTCCGGCGGCTGGAGCGGCCCAACAGCCGAATATATGGCGCTTACGCGGACGACGCCAATAATAACGGCAATACGCGCGAACTTGCAATTCCCTGGAACGCAGTTACCAACAACAACGGCCTGCCGGCCAGCTTTGTGTTCTTTGGCTATCTAACTTCCAGCGGCGGCTACGTGTACGGCCAGGTGCCGAACGACAATACCGGGGCGAATATCGGGACAGCCGCGGCTTACACACAGTACTACGACGTCATCAACACTGGAAACGGAACAAGCACCCCGCCCTTCTCGGCCGAGCAGCCCAGCGGTTTCAGTGCAGGGGATAAAGCGGCGTTTCTTCACAACACGTTTGATCCCTTTTACAGGAGTTCCGAAGGCGCCGTACCGGAAGGGACGCAAGTAACGCTTCGTTTCCGCACGGGCCATTTTGCGGTAGATGGCGTAACTGTGCGTGCCTACCCGTTCGACACCGGAAGCGGCACAACGACCGGCCCGATAGACACTCCGATGAGTTTCGATCAGAACATTACCGACAACGGAACAACATACGATGCCTGGAAAGTGACGCTCACGATGCCCTCGGCTCCGACCGTCTATTACTACAAATTCAAGATCACTAAAGGCGGCGCCATAGGCTTCTACAGTGACGATTATGTCGATGACTACGACAACGTGAGAAAGGACGGCACGGGCGCGGCATCGGATGGCGAGCCGTTCGACTCCTTCCAGATCACGGTCTACGATCCGAATTTTCAGACGCCGGCCTGGATGGCGGCGGCCAACGTATATTCTATTTTTCCGGACCGCTTCCGCAATGGAGATGGAACGAATGATTACTGCGTTTTGAACAGCAGTGCCGGGTGCCCCTCCTTCTATGGCGCGCCATCATCCAGCAACATCCCTGTTACGACCTGGAACACGCTGCTTTGCGATCCGCGCGATTCCAGCCAGCCCTGCTACAACAATTTCGGAAGCATCTTCTATGGCGGCGATCTGAAAGGCATTCAGAATGAGCTCGATTACTTGCAGGGGCTCGGTTTCGACGCTCTCTATTTGACGCCGATTTTCGAGGCGAGCTCGAATCATCGCTACGATACCGACGACTATCTAACCGTCGACCCCGCGCTGGGCGGGAATGCCGCATTCACGTCATTGATAACCGAGATGAACCACCGCGGCATGCGCGTGATATTGGATGGCGTATTTAATCATGCCTCTTCCGACAGCACCTATTTCAACCGCTACGCCCGCTTCCCTGACGTGGGCGCATGCCAATCGTTGAGCTCGCCTTATCGAACCTGGTTCCATTTCAACGACAACACCGTGCCGTGTACGTCGGCCGATTATCCGGGTTGGGACGGTTTCGACAGCTTGCCCAGTTTCGATCACACTAACACCGCGGTCCAGAATTTCTTCTATAGCGGCAGCAACAGCGTGATGGCTACCTGGTACAGCGCGGGCGCGAATGGCTGGCGTTTCGACGTGGCGCCCGATCCGAATTTCCCGCACGCATGGTGGGTGGAGACGCGGCAATACGCGAAACAGTACAAGAGCGATGGCCCGCTGATTGGTGAAATCTGGCCCAATGCCAGCCAGTGGCTGGCGGGCGATCAGCTCGATTCCACGATGAACTATCGCTTCCGGCGCAATGTGACCGGGTTCGCGCGCGGGCAATACAACTGGATAGACGATAACGACAACGGGAACGATTCGATACTTGCCTTGACGCCAAGCCAATTTGACGCCGCGAACCGCGCAGTGCGCGACGATTATCCGCCGCAGGCCACCGCGGCCATGCTGAACCTGATTGATTCCCATGACACAAATCGCGCGCTTTATGTCCTGACGGAGTTAGGCGACACTGGCTTGACACAGGCGAAGCAGCGCCTGGAACTGGCTGCTTTGTTCCAGTTCACATATATCGGGGCGCCGATGGTGTTCTATGGCGACGAAGCAGCTATCAACGCGCCTTCCCGTGCGAATGGCAGCAACGGTCCCATTGGCGACCCGTACGCACGCGCGCCCTATCCCTGGACCGATCAGCCCGGAGATCCGTCCATTTACGGGCCGCCCGATCAGAGCGTGATCGCGTTTTACAGCAAGCTTGCTCATTTGAGAAAACAGCACGCCTCGCTGTCGAGCGGAAATTTCGTTACGCTACTGACTGGCGATACACAGCAATCCACAACGGCGGCAAACACCTATGCCTATGCGCGCGTGGGGACGAACGAAACCGCGATTGTCGCGTTGAACAACGGCTCGGCCGCGAATACGGCATCCATTCCAGTCGGCAATTACTATCCCGATGGCACGACATTGCAGGATGCGCTCAGCGGGAATACGTATACGGTCGCCGGCGCAAATGTATCGGCTACCCTCGCCGCAATCAGCGGTTTGGTATTGTTGCCATCGCCCGCGAGCGTGGATTTGACGCCGCCCACCGCCGCCGTAGTGCTCACTCCTGCCGCGAACGCCAATGGCTGGATCAATACCAGTCCTGTTTCGGCAGCTATTACGGCGTCGGATACGGGGGTCAGCGGGGTCAACCAGATTCGATTCTGGTTGGATAACGGCGTAACAAGCAGCATATCGGGCGTAACCGCACAGGTCTCCATCTCGGGCGAAGGGACCCATACACTGGGGGTCCGTGTTCTTGATAACGCGGACAATATCAGCGCTTTGGTCAATCGAGCGGTGAACATCGATCTGACTCCGCCAGTGGTGGCCATTACGGGAGTGGCGAACGGCGCTGCCTATCCGTACAACGCAGTTCCGGCTGCCGGATGTCAAACCACGGATGCGCTTTCAGGCGTGAATACAAACGCCGCTATCGCCATCACGGGAGGAAATGGCCAGGGATACGGGACATATACGGCTACGTGTTCAGGCGCGACGGATAAGGCCGGCAACCAGGCGCAAGCGGTGAGCGCGACATACAGTGTGCAGGCTCCGCCCTACATGAACGTTACCGGACAGGTCAGGATTACAATGACCGGCGTCGAGTACGACACAGTCCGGCACAGCGCAACGCAAACGTTTCTGATCCAGAACGTGAGCGGAAGCGCCATTCCGGGTCCGCTCCAACTGGTTCTGACGAATCTCCCGGCGGGTGTGAGCGTAGTGAACGCAAATGGCACGTTTCAGGGCAGTCCCTACGTAACCATATCCGGCGCGGGTTCGCTCGATCCGCACCGGCTCGCGCACGTGCTGGTCGAGTTCTCGTACCAGCCGCTCGCCAGGATAACGAGCTCGCCCCAGCTTTATTCGGGACACTTCTGACAAGCCTCCGCGAATCGCTGAAACAGCGTTAACTGTTCGGGATATAGGGCGATCTGGTCTTCCGGATGCCATTGAACGGCAACAACAAAATGCTTATCTCGGCCGCTCCAGCGCTTCAATCGTTCCGTCTTGGCTATCTCGGGCGGAGACACGCAGGCCCGTTCCTATCTTGTTCGCTGCCTGGTGATGCCTGGAATTTACCTGCCAGCGGCTCGTGCCCGCGATTTTTGCAATAAGAGTATCCGGTTCAATCGCTACGTCGTGAACTGCCTGCGCCTTGCTTAATCTCTGATAGTGCCGTTCCCCCGAAAGATGCTGAATTAGAGTGCCGCCGTGATACACATTCAGGATTTGCAGGCCACGGCAGATCGCAAAAATCGGCACATCGTTTTCAATTGCGTCATGAATCAAGGCAAGTTCCACGGCATCCCGCTCGTCATCCGGCGAATCTGTCCCTGTTTGCGCGGCTTCCCCATAACGCGCCGGATTCACGTCGGTGCCGCCCATCAGGAGCAGGCCGCCAAAGCCATCTAACGAAAGTGGAAAATTGGCCAGAGCCGAAACCGCCTCCGCGCCTCCTGCTCGAGCGGCATCTTCATAAGGCCTCACCTTTCCGGCATGCCGGTAAGGGATGAGGATGCGCGGTTTTCCAGCCCTGGTTCGCATGAGAGATCACCATGCCTCCTGATACAGCGACAGCAGAATATCTCGTGTGCAAGGACGGGGATTTAGCAAATGACATGCATCTTGTACCGCTTTATCGGCTAAAGCCGGCAATGCTCCTTCCGGAATGGCGTAATCCCGTAGACGTGGTGAAATTCCACAAGTCTGATTTAGTTCACGCGCGCAGTCCGCGACATCTTTTCCAAGAGAGTGCGCCAACTCGCGAAACCGATCCGGCGCGGCGGAGCGATTGAATTCAAGCACCACCGGCAAGAGCACCGCGTTGCTGGTTCCGTGATGCATTCCGAAATCGCTTGATAGCGGATGCGCAAGCGAGTGGACCGCGCCAAGCCCTTTCTGGAATGCAATAGCACCCATCATCGCGGCAATCATCATTTCGCCGCGGGACTCGATGTCGTTCGGATTTGCCATTACACGAGGCAGGTGTTCATAAGCGAGCTTCGCGCCCCCGAGCGCAATGGCGTCGCAAATTGGATGGAATCCTTTGGCTAAAAACGCTTCCACATTGTGCGTGAAGGCATCCATACCGGTACCCGCCGTGATGCTGGGCGGCATGCTGAGGGTGAGCTGAGGATCGGCTATAGCCAGGTCAGGAATCAGGTAAGGGCTGAAGATCACCGTTTTGCGATTTGTCTTGCCAATCGTGATGACCGCGGAACGCCCTACCTCGCTTCCGGTGCCCGCCGTCGTGGGAACCGCGATGAACGGCGGAAGATTGGAAGAGATCTTCTCGCAGCCGCCGATCTTATCGTCATATTCGGCCAGCTCAAGCGGGTGCCTGGCTTTTAGACGAGTTGCTTTCGCGGCATCGAGGGGCGACCCCCCGCCTACGGCGATGATGCTGTCGCAGCCGTGATCTCTGTAGAATGCTACACCATCGAGCACGTTCTGCTCCGATGGATTCGGGTCCACGCCTGAGTACACCGCCGCTTCGGGCACAAGGGCGTGAACGCGAGTCATGATGTCACTCTCGAGGAGCGCATGATCGCTTACGATCAGTGGCGCATTCATCCCGCGGCGCCGCAATTCCTCAGGTAAACGGTCAATCACACCGGGGCCATACAGCACTGTGGTTGGGAAGGAAAAGGTCGCGTGGCACATAGCGGGGTCAGATGGCTTCAAAATATCGTGCGAGTTCCCAATCCGTGACGTGGCGGGCAAATTGCCGGATCTCCCAGTCGCGCGTATCGGCGTAGTGATTGACAAACTCGCAGCCGAACCAGCTTCGAGCCGTTTCTGACTGGCGGAACCGGCACACTGCTTCATCCAGGTCGCGCGGAAGCGGTTCGCACTCCGCGGCGGCGTAGCCGTTAATGCTCGGCGGAGGGGGTTCCAGATTTAGGGCAATACCCTCTAGTCCGGCAGCGAGGCTGGCAGCCATCGCAAGATATGGGTTCATATCGGCGGCTGAAAGGCGCAATTCAATTCGAGTGCTCTTGGCTGTGGCCGGAATGGCGCGTATCGCCGTCGTACGGTTATCGATGGCCCAGGTCGCATTGATGGGAGCCCAGGTACCGGGCACAGTGCGCTTGTATGAATTGACGGTAGGCGCGATCATAGCCATGAACTCCGGCAGAAATTGGACCAGCCCGGCAATGTAATGGCGCATGAGAGCGGATGTTCCCGTACTCTCTTCGAAAAACAGATTTGTGCCGCCGTGCGCGGGATACAGGCTCTGGTGCAGGTGCCCGCTCGACCCCGGCAGATTGGCGCTCCACTTTGCCATGAAGGTAGGAATCACGCCGTGCCGGGCGCATACTTCTTTTACAGCGGTTTTGAACAGCGCCGCTTTATCGGCGGCGGCAAGCGCATCATCCACGCTGATGGCCGCTTCAAAAACGCCAGGGCCGGTTTCGGTGTGAAAGCTTTCCAGCGGAATATCGAAGCTTGCAAGCTGATCGATTAAATCCAGCACGAGCGGCGAATTCTGAGACGCACGAAGGACGCTGTAACCGCACATCCCGGGACTTAGAGGGACTAGATTGCGAAAATCTTTTTCGCGAAGCGTTTGGGGAGTCTCGCGAAAAATCCAGAATTCATATTCTGCCGCGAACCTGGCGCTGAATCCGGCCGACGTGGCCCGCTCGACTACTTTTTGCAGCACTTGGCGAGGCGAGATCGCAAGTGGCTTATCGTCGTTCCCGAACAGGTCTACCAGGAAGAAAGCCGTATCGGGCTCCCACGGAATGACGCGCAAAGTGCTGTAATCAATTCGCGCGCGCGCATCCGGATACCCGGTATGCCAGCCCGTATATTTGCAGTTATCGTAAAGCACATCCGCGATGTCCCAGCCGAAAATAACATCGCAGAAGCCGAAACCAGAGGCCGAGGCAGCAAACTTATCGAGACTGATGTACTTGCCGCGAAGCACGCCATCGATATCGGTGACGCCGAGTTTGATACGGCGGATTCCCTGCTGCGAGAGGCGCTCCCGCACATCGTCCGGCACGCTCATAAGCCGACCCAGACCGACTTCACGTTTGTATATTGTTCCAGGGCATACGCGCCCAGATCGCGTCCGAATCCGCTTTGTTTATAGCCGCCAAAGGGTGAGCCGCTATCGAAACCGTTGTAGGTATTGATCCATACCGATCCAGCCTTGATGCGGGCCGCCATCCGATGCGCCAGCCGGATATCTCGCGTCCATACTGCAGACACCAGTCCATAAATTGTCCCGTTGGCGATCTGCACCGCTTCATTTTCATCTTCAAAGCGGATAGCGGCAAGCACGGGACCGAAGATTTCCTCCTGCGCGATCTTCATTTGCGGACGGACATTGGTAAAAATAGCCGGCTGTACAAAAAACCCTTTGTCGTTGGAACCTTCCCTATCGCGCTGGCCGCCGCAGCTTAGCTCGGCTCCCTCTTCGATGCCGGTTCGAACATAACCGAGGACGCGGTCCAGTTGCTGCGCGGATATTTGTGATCCCATTTCGGATGAAGGGTCGAAAGGATCGCCAACTTTCATAGCTTTCGCGCGGCGCATCAATACGTCCAAAAAGCGGTCGTGCACATCCGCATGGACTAGCAGACGCGAACCGGCGCTGCACACCTCGCCTTTATTGGCGTAGATGCCCCAGAATGCCGCTTCCACTGCTGCATCGAAATCGCAATCCGGAAAAATGATGTTCGGATTCTTTCCACCAAGCTCAAGGCTCAAGCGCTTGAGATTGCTTTCGGCAGAGGCTTTGAGAAGTGACCGCGCCGTCCGTATGCTGCCGGTAAAACTGATCTTGTCGATATCCATGTGACGGGCCATGGCTTCGCCAGTGGTTGTGCCGCAGCCTGTAATGACGTTCACTACCCCGTCGGGAATGCCGGCTTCCGCGCATAACTCCGCTAATTTAAGCGCGCTAAATGGAGTAAGTTCTGAGGGCTTCAATACAATGGAACACCCGCAGGCCAGAGCAGGCGCAAGTTTCCAGATAGCGATACAAACCGGATAGTTCCAGGGGACAATGGCGCCGGCAACTCCAATGGGTTCACGCAGCGTGTAATTGAGGAACGGCCCGTCGACAGGAATGGTTTCCCCGTAGATGCGCCGGACCCATCCGGCATAATAGCGGAACGCATCGATACCCGGATTTACATCGGCTCGCAGGGCTTCGCGATATGTCTTTCCGTTCTCAAGCGAAACAATGGCCGCCAGCTCTTCTTTGTGCTTTTCTATGACGTCGGCGACGCGGTGAAGAATGCGTTCCTTTTCGGACGGGTCTTTGCCGCGCCAGTTTTGGTGTTCAAAACTCTCCCGGGCTGCGGCGACCGCACGGTTTACATCTCCAATGGAAGCATCCGGCACCGACGCCAGCAAATCGCCAGTCGCCGGGTTCCGTACGTCAAACCACGAGGAAGGTTGGCCTTCGACGTAACGGCCGCCGATGAAATTCCGCGGCGAGGGCACATAACGAACGGCTTCCGAGGCGGTCAAGCGCGATACTCCCCTGTATGCAAACGTCGGCTGGAACGCGCCCATTGCGGGCCTTCGAACTTACGGCGGACAGTAAGCCAATACATCAGTAGAAGTATGACAATGACGACGCCGAGCGTTTTGCCGGCAAGCTGGTTCGGCGGCATGACAAGGACTACCGCAATCAGGATTGTATAGGCGATAGCGACAAGGTTGACGAATTCGCCCGAACGTCCAATGTTCCAGAGCGCTTCCGAGGTCCACGAAGGCGATTGATGACGGCCCCGCACAGCAAAGATAACCGGGATGATGTAGGCCACATAAAGCGCAACTGTACTTAACGATGTGACCACCGGAACGGCGCCCGACCAGATCATAGTCAACAGGCTGGCAGCGATGATCAGCCAGATGGCCGGTCCGGGCGTCCCGTAACGTTCGCTTACACGAGAAAAGAAACCAGCAAAGGGGAATCCTCCATCGCGGGCCAGCGAATAAACAGCCCTGGATGCAGAGGTGGCACAAGAAAGGCCGCAGAACCACATTGCCATAGAGGCCAGCGCCGCCAGCGCGTTTCCAATTCTGGGGCCCAGGCCGCTGCTGAGAATGGCAATGGCAGCCGGAACGGCATTTCCTTGCGCATCCCTGGCCGAAAGCACGGCCGGCACGGAATGAATCGCGAGCGTCAAAGCCAGCAGGAGTGCGTAACCAGCGATGCCGGAGACCGCAACGGAAAGGACAATGCCCCACGGCGCGCTCCGGCGCGCGTTAGCGGTTTCTTCGGCCATATGAGCCGAGCCATCAAATCCGGTGTAGGTCCACTGCGCCTGCAAGAGACCTAGCAAAAACAGCCAGATGTACGGCGCGTGAATGGACGGGTGCGGATTTCCCGTAGCAAGGAAAGAAACAGGCTGAAGCGGAGCGAGCGCCAACAGCAGCGCGACCAGGCACACCACCCCGACGATGTGCACCGACACGCTGATGTCATTCAGGCGCGCCACCAGCTTCACCCCGTAATGATTCAAAATGCCGTGGACAAGCAGCGTGAACGCGAAAACCAGGAAGACATTCCGGGAGGAAACGGGCAAGCGGAGAAACGGGAGTATAAACAACGCGGCGCTGTAGTCAATCCCGGCCTGTGCGGCAATCAGGCCGATGATGTTCATCCACGCGACAAACCAACCGGCGCCAGCATTTCCCAGCGCAGTGGCCCAGTGATACATCGCTCCCGAGGTCGGAAAAGCAGAACAAAGTTCGGCCATGCTGATGGCAAGCGCCAGAGTGAAGATGGTGGCAATCGGCCAGCCGAGGGTCATCTCGAGCGGGCCGCCGAGATCCAGGCCATAGCCGTAAAGGGTGACCGCGCCGGTAAGGATCGAGATGATCGAAAACGAGATAGCGAAATTTGAGAACCCTCCCATATCGCGGAAAAGTTCCTGCGTGTAGCCGAAGCGATGAAGATCCTGTGAGTCGGAAGTCTTCATGTCAGGCTGGAATTTATGGCGCCGGGGATAGGTTTGCCTTTAACGCCGCTGTACTCGCGGTAATCGAATCCCAGCAAGTCAAGAATCGTTGGCGCGATGTCGCGCTGATAGCAGCTTGCCGTATTGGTTGCTTCCCCAGTGGCTGGCGTGTCGGGGCCGATGAAAGCCGCCCAGATCTGTTCATCGCCCGGGATCTTCGGACCATGGTCTGAAAAGTCCGCGAGCGTGCTGCCGCGGCCGTGATCGGTAGTAATGACCAGCGTGGTTGTATCGCGATATTTGGGAGATGACTGCAGATAAGTCCAGAGGTCATGCAGCGCCTGATCGAAAAACTGCAAGCTCTCCAAAACGCGGTCGTAGCGGCGATCGTGAGCCCAATCGTCTGTTTCATCAAAGGATATGAACAGGTGCTCGGGAAGCACTTTTTCCAGATATTCCGTTGCCAGCCCGAATGTGAAGGCATCATGACGCGAGCTATCTTCTATAAATCGCGCTTCGAATTGAAGTTTGTTCAGCTCATCCGCGCGTGCGGAATTCTTTGGCAGACCGGAGCGCTGGTAACCGGCGTTAATGAACAGTGCGCCAGGTACGCTTTCCGCACTGTAATTGAAGTTGTCCCAGGATGCGAAGACGGCGACTTGTTCGGGGCTCAGATTCTCCTTTCTCTTTAGAAATTGCAGAAACGATGGCGTGGGGTTCTGAATGTTGTCGTTTCCTTTGATGACTTCGTCCTGCGCTCGGCCCGTCAGGATTTCCGAATAGCCGGGATAGGAAACGCGGTAGCGATTCGTCACCTGCATGGAACTGCCCTTCTTGACATTGCCGAAAACGATGCCCTTCGGAACAAGCGTCTTCCAGAAAAATGGCATGAGGGCTTCCCGGCGCTCTTCCGGAGTGGGACGCCAAAGTTGCTTGCGCAGCGCCGCGGCATCCGCCATGCCCGCGGTCTTAGCGTCCATCAGATTCGGATCGATGCCGGTAAACAGATCCTGCCATCGGACGCCGTCCGAAGTAAAAAGGACAACGTGCTTTGTTTTCCGCTGGGGCGCGCGGCCGAGCAGTTGCTGCGTGAAGGCATCCGTTAGGGCCGCCGCGGTTGGGAAGAATGCTCTACGGTTCATGGTTAGGATCTAGAAATCCAGGCGTGCGCCTACCTGTCCTACACGGTTGCCGCCGAAATCGGAGCCCCGCGCTCTGGTAATTTGGCCGAAATTGGGGCTGACGATGTTCAACACAGGATCGTCCAGATTCACGTGATTGAGCGCATTGGTAAAGGAACCCTCCAGCCGCATGCGAACGCGCTCGGTTATGTGGAAGTACTTAGCGAGTCCAGCATTCAAATTGACCGTTCCAGGTCCTTCAAAGACTCCGATTCCCGAGTTGCCGAAGCGCCCGAGGGGCGGAGCGTCAATACCAGGGCGAACGCCGATAGAGCAGGTTGGAAAATTGGATGAGATCGGCTGGCCCGGACAGACGAACGCCCCAGGAGCGATCCATTCATTGCGGTTCTGATTGGCCGGCATGCCCGAACCTATGCGGTCGGGATCCTGTGTAGTTCCCACAATGTTGCCGGAGCCCGTGCCGGATGGATCTCCGCCGCTGAAAGACGGCGTGAGGTATGGACCGCCCTGCCATAGAAACATCGAATTCAATTGCCAGCCGCCGAAGAATGCATCGACAAAGCCGTTCACATGACTGCCAAAGGCACGGCCTTTACCGAATGGCAGGTCGTAAACCGCGTTTGTAATCCAGCGGTGCCGGCGCGTCCCATAAACATTGCCGTATTCGGCGTGGCGGTCATAGAGATCGGAGGCACGTCCGCCTCCAGTCTCGCCGGCAAATGACCCGGGTGCAGGCCCCTGATTATCGGCGAGATTCTTTGCGAAGGTGTATGTGCTGTCGAGAATCAACCCGCTCGAGAGTCGATGTGTCACTTCCGCTTGCGCGGAATCGTAGTGTGCTATCGCGCCGGGCGTACGCGTGTAAACAGTGCCCCAGTTTGGAAAAGGCCGGTTGGTGAGCGGGCGGAGAACCGAATATTGCGTGGAGTAGTACATCTGGTTGAGATTCGGCGCCCACACCAGATCGGTCGATTTCATCCCGATATAAGAGAGGCGAAGACCGGTTTTCCAGCCGATTTCGCGATCAATCGAAAAGTTCCACTGCATGGCGTACGGATCCTTGAAGTTGATCGCGTTGGCCGTACCGAAATAGGCAGTGCCCAACTGCGGAGTACCCAGCCCGCTGCCCAGGCTGGTCTGCGGCCATTTGAAAAGCGGCTGTCCGCTTGGACCCACGGTAGTAAATTGCCGGACATCGCTCTGCAGAGTCCCGGTGAGCGAATAGAAGACACTTCCGAGGACCTGGATGTTGTAAACGCCGAAGCCGCCGCGAAATACTGTCTTTTCACCTATGGGCCGCCAGGCAAAACCGAAGCGAGGCAGAATACGGTCCTTCGGAACGATACGCAAACTCTCTGGCAGATGGGCCTGCGAGGCGGAGAGGACGGGCGTGCATGGCGCGCCATTTTCGACAGGTCCTGGACCCGTGAGGTTCGGACACGCGTTGAAATCGGCCAGAAAACCGGGCGCTAAAAGGGATTGTTTACCGGTGGGATAGACAACCGCGCCGGACAGTGGTACGTTCGGATTAAAGTTGCCAATGTTTCCCGAGGAATCCACGTACGATGGGTTGTATTCGTAGCGCACGCCATATTCGAGCGTGAGCCGCGGGCTAACCTTGAACGAGTCCTGTGCGAAGAAACTGTAATGTTGAGTGGTGCCGTTGTTGTTATTGTGAACAATCGCGTAGGACGTATTAGTGGGAAGACCAAGCAAAAAATCCGCGAAATCTGATCCAGTGTAACTGCCATCGAAGCTGTAATTGCCGTAATTATCAGCTCCGATGAAGCTAAGCGGCGTGATAGCGCGAATGTGGCGTATGTCAAATCCAAATTTCATAGCATGGCGGCCCTTGTTCCAACTCAGGTTGTTGTTGAACTGATACATCCGTGAAGAACTGACCCCGCTCAAATGGTCAACACCCAGACCTGAGGTGACACCGCTGAAATCGAGTTCGGCGATTCCGTTGAATGGGAAGCTCGGTCCGATGCCTTGCAGGCCAAGCGAGTTTGCAAACGAAGAGCCATTAAAGGGATTGCTGCTACCCGAATTGTCCAGAGTGAATCCAAAGCGAAACTCGTTCACAATCGCGGGCGTGAAGTTAAAGTTGTGAGAAACAACCAAGCTCCGGACCTGCTCATAATTGGTGCTTGACGGAACCAGCAGCCCCTGTGGCGAATCCTGATTGATATTCTTCCAGGTGTATCGCGCGAACATCGATTGTTTTGTTCCGAAGTATTGATCTCCCCGGATATCGAACTGATTTGAAGCATAGTTGTTCGACTGGTTCGCGACATAGTTATTCGCGTGTTCAGCAGTTGTGCTGCCGTAATTCGGTAATGGATAGAGGCTCAAGAATTTGAGCGCAATGGGACTGATCTGCTTTTGCGGGATAGTGTCGTTTGGAAACTGCACATTTGTTCCGGGCTCCTTGATGGTGTACCCCTCGGCGGTGAAATCACCATTTCGCATGGCCTGGGTGGGCACGGTCTCCTGGATGGTCTCGCCGCGTGGAAATTGGAACCCTTCATAGGTTCCATAGAAAAAGCTTTTGTTATGCCCGTTGTAAATATGAGGGATCACGACGGGTCCGCCGGCAGAGACACCAAAATCGTTCCCAATCTTCTGCGGCTTCACCTGCGTGCCATAGGCGGTGGCATCGAAAGCCCGGTTTTGGTGATACCAGAACAGGTCGCCGTGAAAATCGTTTGTGCCGCTTTTTGAGATCGTGGTGATCTCGCCTGGTTGACCGAATTCCGCGGCATTCCCCACCCCATCGACCCGCATTTCCGCTATGGATTCAATGGAGGGAAACGCTTCCGTTAGCGAACTGTTTCCGGTGACATTGGTCGTGGAGATTCCATCCACCGACGATTCCGACTGGAATGGCAGGCCTCCCTGAATTGAGAAATTGCCGTTGCTATCGCTTTGCACGCCGGGCAAAGCTGAAATGAGCTGGTACGGACTGGTTGTGCCGTTGGCGCGCGTGTTAGCGGGGAGATCCAATAGTTGACGGGAATCAAAGCTGGATGAGATCCTCTGGGTGTCAGTCGTAATGACACCGGCCGTGCCTTCGACCGTCACTGACTGACTTGTTGTGCCCACATTCAAAGTCACATCCACCCGTAATTGCTGCCGCGCAATTAAGTCCAGACCCGCGACAGTCTTTGTTTGAAAGCCTGGCTGGCTCACCTCGACAGAATAATGCGCCGGTTTCTGGTTGAGAATCTGATAATCGCCGTTGGAATTTGTGCGAGTCTCTTGTGATGCACCCTCGTCAACATTGGTCACTTTGACCAAGGCATTGGGCACAACTGCGCCCGACGAATCGTGCACAGTTCCTAAAATTGTGCCCAGCGTGGACTGGGCGAAGGCAAAGCTGGAAAGCAACAGTAAACAACATGCCATCTCGAGAGCGCGTCTTAGCATTTTTGAATCCTTCTCTTGGCGGAATTGCGGTCAACACTATCTTGTTTTGACTGGGTGGATTTGCGAACCACCAGTCGGGTTGAAAAACGAACACCGACCTGCTCAATCGGAGAACGGTGCTCGATGAGATCGATAAGCAGTCTGGCGCCCATGGCAAGCATGTCGTACCAGGGAATTTCCACCGCCGTCAAGGGCGGACTAGCGAAGGCGGTTTCCGGCGTGCCATCCATAGCCAATACACCGATATCCCGGGGGATCTTGAGTTTCAGATCCGCAAGCGCTTTCATGCACCCCAGCGAAGCGCGGTCCCCGGTCACAATCAACGCTTCCGGACGGGGAGAAAGCTCCGCCAGTTGCCGGGTTCCGGCATATCCTCCCTCCACGTTGAGCTCTATCTCGGTAATCAGGTTCGAGTTTACGGCCACCCCCGCGTTAGAGTGGGCCCGGTGAAACCCTTCCTGATAAAGCCGGTGGCTTGCGTAACTTGTCTTGCCAACCAGCAACCCGATCCGGCAATAGCCGGACTGCAATAGATGCGCGGCAGCCGTGAATGCAATGTTGAGGTGATCGGGGCCAATGTAGTTTAGCGAGGTATCCGGAAGCAAGCGATTTACAACTAAAAACGGGACACCTGCTTCGCGAAACGGTTGAGAATCGCGGATCTCGTCTTTTGTACGGAAGAGCAAGGCTCCTGCGAATTCGCGATGCGCAATCATCTCGTCTTCGACTTTGGCCGCGGGTTCGGGATTGTAAGAGCCAACCATCGCCGCATAATTGAAATGCGCAGCCACGTCGCTGATAGCGCTCAGTCCTTGCTCCGTGAAGTTGGTGCGAACCCCCCATTGCTCAGCCTCCGCGGGCATCAGGAAGCCGATCAGCCTGCTCTGACTGGTTTCGCGGTGAGACAGGCCGGGGCGGTAATTGATTTTGCGGACCGCGGCTAGAACCCGCTTGCGAGTTCCCTCATTTACGCCTCTTGCGCCGCTGAGCACCCGGGACACAGTGCTGGCTGAAACGCCCACTTTACGCGCCACGTCGTCCAGAGTGGTCTTTGCAAGCATTGCAAGGATCTTGCAACATATCAGGAGAGCGGAAGCATGTCAAGCGATTATTGCTACCTTTAATGCCAGGAGGAACAATGCTTTCGAGAATGAAAGTATACACAAAGATCGCAAGCCTTTCGTTCGCGGCATGTCTCGTCGCCTGCGCCCAAGGGAATATGCCAAGCCCTCCGGGCAAGGCCGAAGTGACCCTAAAAGGTCAACAGGTCACGATTACCTATGGCCGCCCTTCCATGCGCGGCAGAAAGATCATGGGAGGACTGGTGCCGTACGGGCATTGGTGGCGGACCGGCGCAAATGAGGCAACAACCCTCACCACCGGGACCGATCTGGATATTGGCGGCGCGAAGGTTCCGGCAGGCAAGTACACGCTTTACACCTTGCCTTCGGAGGGTACGTGGAAACTGATCATCAATAAACAGACCGGGCAGTGGGGTACGGAATATAACGAAAGCCAGGATCTGGCGCGGGTGGACATGCAGAAATCGAAGCTCTCGCAGCCCGTTGAACAGTTCACCATCTCATTTAAGAAGAACGGCGAAGACTCGGCGGACCTGGTAATGGAGTGGGAAACAACGCGAGTGTCGGTACCTGTTCAGGCGAAATGAAGGCGAGCGTAACTGTACGTCACCTCAATGCATTAGCCCTAACTTATTGATTCCACGCAAGAGACGCCGTACCGTCAGAGTGGTATAGTGCGGGAATATAGCCGCGGTTCTGGGTGCGCGCGCGGGCGCTCGAAACGGCGGCATGTCTGATTTCCTGCAATGATTTCTACTGAATCGACAAGCAACAATTTGGATTGGTCAAGCCTGCATGGGACCACTTTGGAGGGCGGTTACCAGCTTGCGGAATTGATCATGGCTGACGAGCGCATGGCAACCTTCCGGGTAAGGGTGCTGGGTGACTTCCGGCGGAAGACGTTTGCGAACTTTTATCAAGCAGACGGCGCGCCTGCGGAACAACAGGTTGAGTTATGGGAGAGCGCGAGAGCTATTCGTCACCCAAATCTAAGTGTGCCGCTAGGGGCTGGCCGTGTTCCGATGCAAGGGGCGGAAGTAATCTACATCGTTCTGGATAAACCGGACCAGACGCTGAGCGGGGTGCTGGCAGAGCGCACGCTTGCCAACAATGAAGCGCAGGAGACTCTCAGCAGCATCGCTAACGCACTTGATCAGCTACACACGCGAGGGTTCGTACACGGGTGTGTCTCTCCTGAGGAAGTGTTTGCTTTCGGCGATGCAATTAAGCTTTCGACGGATTGTATTCGAAGGGCCAACTCCCCGCCCGTGCTGGAGACGAAGCAGGCGAGGTACCTGGCGCCCGAAAGCGCAAAAGAGAATATCACACCGGCAGCCGACGTGTGGTGTACGGGCGCAACCTTGCTGGAAGCTCTGACGCGTAAGAAATCCGGACCTGGTTGCCGGGAAGATGCCGCGGCTTTTGGCGAACCCATCAAACGCATTCTGGAAGCGTGTCTGGATCCGGACCCGGCCAAACGCGCGCGGCTGGCTGATTTGGAGAGATTGCGCGCGGGAGAAGTTGTTCGCGAGGTGGCGGCGGCTGTTACCCCGGCGGCTGTAACTGCCGGACCTCAGGCCATGAGCACGGCAGCCGAACAGGAGTTGAGCGGCATTGATGAGCGACGCACTTTCCAGCGCCCATTTCAGTCTCCCCGGACGTGGGTGTACGCGGCAGTAGCCTTACTCATAGTTGTAGTGCTGCTATGGGCGGAGCGGCCCAAGCGCGCTGTTATCGTTACCGGGTCGGGGAAGCCGGCCGCGATAGCAAACACGCGCGCAGCAGGCACGCGTGGATCAGCCACCGCATGGCCGACCAGAACCCTGGCTCCCGAGACAGTGCACCGGGACGTGCATCCGGATGCGAGGATAGCTGAGGCGGCCAGGCCCGCTGTCCCCAAATCCGGAGATCCCGCCGTGTGGCGAGTCGTACTGTATACCTTCAGCCGCCAGGACGACGCGCAGAGGAGAGCCCAGGCGATCAACGAAAATCATCCCGGCCTTGATGCGCATACATTTTCTCCTTCGGGGGCCCATATGTATTTGGTTGTGGCAGGCGGCAGGATGACACGGAGCGAGGCTGCTCAGTTACGTCTGAAGGCGCTGCGGCAGGGAATGCCGCGCGATTCCTATATTCAGAACTACAAGCAGTAGCGCGAACGAGCGTTCCATTGTCCAGCATCGACTCACACGGCAGTGACGCTGAGATGATTGAGAAACTCCGGACGCGGAATCCGGATGGTCTCGCGGCAGCTTACGACCGCTACGGGCAGATGGTCTATTCACTGTTCCTCCGCATGACACGGGACCAGAGCACTGCTGAAGATCTGGTCCAGGAGTTGTTTATCCGATTATGGAACCGCGGCCGCGATTTCGATGCGACGAAAGGATCCTTAGGAGTTTGGATTCTTTCCATCGCGAGAAACATGGGCATCGACCACGTTCGATCGGCACAAGCGAGATTCAGAGCCAGGCAGCAATCTCTGGATCAAACCGATGATCTGCTTTTTTCGTATAAGCCAAAGGAGCCCGAATTACTGTTAGATAACGCCAGGGTTGTTAAAGAGGCGTTTGCGAATTTGACGGCGGACCAGAAGCGAGTACTGGAGCTCGCTTACTTCGAAGGTTTTTCTCAATCTGAAATCGCCGAACAGTTGCATCAACCGCTGGGCACGGTGAAGAGCTGGATGCGGGCCGCTCTGGCGCGGCTCCGGACAGCGGTAAAGACGGGTGCGGCGCGATGACACACTCCGAAATGGACGAACTCTACGAGTTGTATGTGCTCGGTGTGCTGGAACCGGACATGGCGGTTGAGATCGACGGACATTTGGCGGATCGCTGCCCGTACTGTCTGGAACGGCTGCAGGATGCGGTGCTGGTGACTAGCGCCATGTCGGGGGTGGCGGAGCCGCGCAAGCCGGAGCGAATTGTACGGGAACGGCTGCTGGCCAGTGTAGGAAGACAGCGGCAATCACGAAACTGGCTGTTTGCAGTGGCTGCGCTCAGCGCGGCATGTGTCGCGCTGGTTGTGTATTCCGTTTGGGCCGCTAACGCGCAAGGGCAACTGGAGAGCCAGATTGCGGCTCTCCAGACCGAACGCAACCAACTGCGCTCCGCGGTTGAGGTGCTGAGCCAGCCCGACACTCGAACCGTTCAGTTTGGCGTGGCGGAAAACACGCCGCATGGCCGCGCCTTCGTGACTCCCACAGGCGGAGTGGTATTTGTGGGCTCACAATTGCCCCACATTGCCAGCGATAGAGCTTTTGAGCTCTGGCTGATTCCCAAACAGGGTGCGCCGCGGCCAGCCGGCGTATTTCGTCCGAACGCGCGCGGAAATTTCGTTAATGTGTCGAATAGCCATGTCAGTCCATCGGACCTGCAGGCGCTGGCCGTGAGTATCGAGCCGCTGCAGGGCTCGCCGGCTCCCACCACGACGCCAATTTTGGTCGTGCCGCTGGGATAAGAAATGAGAATCGCGCGGATTTCCGTGGACCTCAACTTGCCATTACAAATGGCATGCGACACGCATCACGCTGCAACCGACGCTCCGCCGGGATCGTGTTCTTGTTTTACTTCGCATTACCGGCGCTGGTCGCCATCTGTGGCCGCATGATCGCTGGTATCCAGCCGTAAGCGGATAAGGAATGTGATCCGAAAGGATAATCAGCATTCCTGAGAATCACGCGCGTGAATTCCACCATCTCACTCGGGAAGTTCGCATCGGCCGGTGGCTTTACCGCTTCGCGCCCGCAGTCTCAACCTTCGCAGCAGCACCGGCCGGAGCTGGATTTTGCTGCGAAGGCGGTGCGCCGCCTTCAGGCAGAGGCACTAACATCTGCTCTTTGCGATAAATCAGTGTAGACGTATTATAGCTGGCCAGCTCAAACCCATGCCCATGCGTAATCGCATCGGTCGGGCAGGCCTCCACGCAGTAGCCGCAAAAAATACAGCGGTTGTAATCGATGTTGTACACCTTGGCATAGCGCTCGCCGCCACTGAAACGCTCCTGTGCGGTGTTTTCAGCCGCTTCGATATAGATACAATCGGCTGGACAGGCCGCCGCGCACAGAAAGCAGGCCACGCATTTCTCCAGGCCGTTTTCATCCCGCTGCAGTACGTGAGCACCGCGATAGCGCTCTTCGAGCTGCGCGGGGGCATCCGGATACTCTTCGGTGACAGACGGCTGCAGCATCTCCCTGAAGGTGATGCCCATACCCTTGGCAATTGCTGCCGCGGAGCCGAATACTTCACCGATTTTTGCCATTTCTCTCTTCAGGTTAACGCAGCGGCGCGCACTGCCTGAGCCCGTGCCCTGTGTTGAATCAGCTCTGCTTATGGGCTAGCTTAACGATGGGTCCCGATATTGCCAGCCTTTCTCCTCGCCAGTGGTTCCGAAGCAGCGCACATTCCTCTAATTCTTTTGCTGGTCTTCGGCACCGCAAAGATATTCGCGGAGATTTGCGAGAGGCTGGGCCAACCCGGAATTGTGGGTGAAATTCTTGCAGGCGTTCTACTCGGCCCCAGCGTTTTGAATTGGGTCAAACCCGACCAGATCCTGATCGCCCTGGCCGAAATGGGAGCCATGTTCCTGCTCTTCCGCGTAGGGCTGGAGGTCAAAGCCTCCGACCTGCTTCGCGTGGGGCGACCAGCTTTGTTAATCGCTGTTCTGGGTGTCGTTCTGCCGTTCTTTGCTGGATGGCTCATTCTGGCGCTCGCTGGAGGAAGCCGGATTGAAGCAATTTTCGTAGGAGCCGCCATGGTCGCGACCAGCGTCGGCATCACCGCCCGGGTGCTGGCAACGAAGGGACTGCTGGAGCAGCGCGCCAGCCAGATCATTCTCGCGGCTGCGGTTATCGACGACGTACTGGGCTTGCTGGTGCTCGCTCTGGTCAGCAATCTTGCTCGAGGTCGAGTGGATGTTCTCGGTCTGACAGCAACCGCTCTGCTGGCTTGCGGCTTCACGTTTGTCCTGGCTAAATTCGGCGCGAGCGCGTTTCAGCGGGTTGTACCGCGAATCGAGCGCCGGCTGTCCGTCAAAGAAGCGCAATTCAACTTAGCGCTGATTCTTCTCTTTGGTCTATCCCTGTTGGCCGTCTACATCGGGGTCGCGGCTATTATCGGCGCGTTTCTCGCGGGCATGGCTTTTTCCGATGCCGCCGATCACCGCGTCCATGACCTGGTCCACGGCAGCACAGAACTCCTGGTTCCCTTTTTCCTGGCGGGCATTGGCTTGCATCTCCGTATTTCAGATTTTGCCAGCGGCAAGATTATCGTTATTTCGATCATTCTTTTAATGGCCGCTGCGCTGACCAAACTTATCGGGTGCGGAATAGGTGCCCTAGGGCTTGGCCGTGACGACGCCATTCGAGTGGGAGTTGGAATGATACCGCGCGGCGAAGTAGGAATGGTTGTCGCTCAAATCGGACTCGGCCTTGGAGTAATTCCGAGCCCCATTTACGCAGTGGTGGTGTTCATGGCGGTCGGGACCACCCTAATTGCTCCGCCGCTACTGAGCTACGCCTACCGCGCTTGCTCGCCGAGAGCTGCTGAAGAGGATTTCACGCTCGCGTAGCTGATCAACCCACACAACCGCGCGCGTCAGCAAGCGGCCGCCACTTGCCGAGAACTGACCCCCCCATCGATTACCACTGAAGCGTTAGGCCCGACTCTAAGGGGCCACAGCACTTCAGTCAGAGCCAATCGTCAGCGAAAGCCATTCCGCCCACGAACCAAGCGAAGCACGCGTAGCTCAGTGAGAAAACAGTAAGCGCCAACGCCGCAAGGCGAGATCGCCTACCGCTGTGTGCAAAGTAACCGATTAACGCAATCTGGACAAAGATGAAGATGCAGGAAGGAACCAGCCATGCGTTGCCACGAAGCTGTCCACGAAATGACCCGGCAATGGCAACATAGCACTCACTTACGACGAAGGGAAAGGAGAAGAGAACCAGCGCCCGCCTTCGCTCGACTATACCCATTACGACGCCCGCAACGAGGGCGAGTGTCCCCACGAATAGAATTATTGTCAAGATCCCCGCTCCAAAGGGTTGTGCAATCGCCGAGAAGTACCAAACGGGTAAGGCGGAGATTAACCAAAGCGCGTTAGAACTGTGCAGGATCACCGGACGCTAAGGCTACCATACCCTTGTTCAGATCATGGCGGTTGTGAAACATCTTCATCTCGAACCCGGCGACCGAATTAAGTTCTGCGTACATCCGGACGGTACTGTCGTGATCCTTCCGAAGATTTCCACATCGAGCTTGAAAGGTATCGTTTAGGCTCGCCGGCGAGCTTCTCTCGACGATATGGACGCCGCAATCCGTGGGGGCGCAACCGGCGGTAGGCAGCGCATCAGGCGTCGATGATCGGGTTAAATACGAACATTCTCGTAAGCTATCTCGCACAGGATGACACCATTCAGTCGCCGCAGGCAACCAGGATTATCGAACATCAGCTAAGTGAGGGGCGTCCTGGTTTCATCAGTATCGTCACCAAAATCGAAACAGTCTGGGTACTCGATCGCGTTCATCGCTCTCAAAACAGGAGCGGGGTCCTTTTCGGACGCGATCACTGGAGCGCTCGGCGCATAAGCGGGATGCACCGTTACGCTCACGTTTCATAAGGCGAAGCGGTGGAAGCACTTTCGGCTTCTCTAGCGGCCTGGTTGCTGGTATTGCTCGCAGCGATTGTAGCCTGCTCCTCTCCCAGAGCATAGTGGCTGTCGTTGGCTTCGAACACACCCGACACCGATCTTCGCGAGGATTAGGCAAGAACTTCGCAGGATCACGATATCGCTCAAGGCACGATTGTCGTTAGCCTGGAGGTGAGGAACGACATTCGTGGAAAAACGGAAACTCGGGAAAGCGGGCCTGGTCGGCCGCTAAAACCGCGCGAGGCGAAATCTGATGAAGGCGATACAGATTGCAATGATCGCGGCGGCTCTGACCATCGCCGCAGCCCAGAATCAGCCTGCTCCGGGCTCTGACAAAGAAAAGTTAATCGGTGCGTGGCACCTGGCCACTATCACAGGACCGGATGGCAAACTTGTTTCAACGACTCCCACAGGCATGCTGATTTATACGCGCGATGGACACATGTCCGTGCAGCTCATGTATCCCAAAAGCGAGAACGCTTTCTCCAACCAGTACGTTCAGGCTGGCTACGAGGCATCCTTCGGCAGCTACGACCTGGATGTAGCGAAACACATGCTGACCCATCATGTGCAGGGTTCTATCACACGGGGATTGCTCGCCGGAAAGGACCTGTCCCGCACTTATCGATTCACCACCGACGGCCGCCTGATCATCAGATCGGCTCGTCCGGATGAACGCTGGTCCGTAACTTGGGAGCACTACTAATAGCTGATTGGCACAGCAGAGCCCCGCTCGGGAGTCCTCCTCCCGTAACCTGCTGAGAACACTCCCAGCCACGGCGCAAGTGGGAAAATGACATCGTGCGTGCAGTTCTGCTGTTTCTGCTTGCCGCTGTTCTCCTCTTTGGCGAGACCCTCAAGCTCTATTTGAAGGACGGAAGCTATCATATTGTCCGCGAGTACCAGGTGCAGGGAGATCGCGTCCGGTACTACAGCACCGAGCGCAGTCAGTGGGAGGAAATTCCAACGGCGCTGATCGATCTGGATAAGACGGAGCGCGAACGGAAGGCCAAAGACCAGCAGGAGGTGCGCGAGGCTCGCGAAGAAGACGAAGAAGAGAGTGCCGAGCGGGCGCTGCGCCATGAGATTGAGTCCATTCCAATGGACCCGGGCGCGTACTATAAGGTCGGAGATCAGATCAAGGCACTTCCGCGGCCGGATACGCAGGTCATCACCAGTAAAAAGCGCAGAGCCATCCAGCTTGTCTCACCCGTGCCGCTTATCCCTGCCAAGGCCACCGTTGTCATCAAAGGAGAGCACTCCACCTTCGTGGTGAACGAGGATCGCCCGAATTTCTATTTACGGCTCGCCAAAGAGGAACGCTTCGGCATTGTCAGCCTTACTCCGAAGAAGAACGCACGCGTGGTGGAAAACATTTCCATCATCCCTGTAGCTAAACAGGCCGTGGAAGACCGCAAGCAGATGGAAACCTTCGAACAGGAACTGGCAGCCGGGCTCTACCGGGTATGGCCTGAGAAGCCGCTTACGCCGGGCGAGTACGCTCTCGTTGAATACGCCGATACAGGCGATGTGAATGACGTGGAGCTGCTGGTTTGGGATTTCGCATATAGGCCGGGCGGGAAGTAGCTCGCGGCTGCTCACTCTATGGTAGAAGCCTATGGTAGGATGTCTTCTATAGGATTTCTTGCCAATGCCGAAACGCGGATCAAGCGCAAGCCGCATCAATCTCGTTCAGGGGACGCTCGATTTACTGATCCTCCAGACGCTCCAGTGGGGGCCGCGACACGGGCACGGTATCGGACAGGCAATCCGTATTAGTTCCCAGGAAGCGCTTCAAGTGGAGCATGGATCGCTCTACCCGGCGCTGCACCGGCTGGAAAGCCGCGGCTGGCTCTCCTCAGATTGGAAAATCTCGGAAGCAAGCCGGCGCGCAAAATATTACAAACTGACGCCTCAAGGTAAAAAGCAACTTCTTGAGGAACAATCGAAATGGAAACAACTGGTGCGGGCCGTCGCACGCACTATGAAACCGGCCCAGGAGTAAGCCATGTTTCGACGCTTTTTTCAAAAACGACCGCTGGAGCGAGATCTTGACGATGAACTGCAAGCGCATTTCGAGATTGAAGTAGAGCTCTTGATGGAGCGAGGCGTCGGCCGTGATGAAGCCGAAGTCCACGCGCGCCAGGCATGGCGATGGATTTGGCTCGACCACTTCTCGCAGGACCTGCGCTATGCGGCGAGAACACTACGCCACAGCCCGGCCTTTACCGTCCACGCGGTGCGCGTCTCATCGAACTTTTTAAAAACATTTGGGGCGCGTCCCGAACTGGGCCGCGATTTCACACAAGGCGAAGAGCTTCCAAACGGACCCAAAGCCGTTCTGATTTCGGACCATCTCTGGCGGAATCGATTCCACGCCAACGCGAGTCTGATCGGACACAGCATCACTCTGGATGGCCAATCCTATACGGTTGCCGGTGTTCTGCCTGCTTCCTTCGTGTATCCGATGGACGTGCGGGTGGACGTCATGACAACGCTGCCGGTGTCGCCAACCGCAAGTCATCACGATCGGTTCATGGCAACCTGGGCGGTGTATGGCAGGTTAAAGCCGGGCGTCACCATCGCTCAGGCGCGGGCAGATCTCGAACGGCTTTTTGCCAGAAGCAAGCTCGACATCCCGCTGATGTTTCGCAACGATACCAAGCTTGTGATTCAGCCGCTGCAGGAACATCGGGTGGGCGATGCGCACTTGCTCTTAAACATCCTGATTGGAGCTGTGGCTTGTCTTCTTCTCATCGCGTGCGCAAACGTCTCGAATCTGTTGCTGGCGCGCTGGTCGGCACGTTCAGGCGAGTTGGCCGTGCGGGCGGCAATCGGAGCCGGACGCCGCCGGTTGGCGCGCCAGTTGTTTACAGAAGCAGGGCTGCTGACCGCGATTGGCTGTCTTTTGGGGACGGCTCTTGTGGTCGCCATGCTTCGAGGATTCGCGCATTATGCGGCGGGGGAACTGCCGCGCTTAAGCGAGGTCACGATTGATCTTCGCGTCTTCGGCATAGCAATCCTCGTTTCGATCCTGACGACTCTCGTTTTTGCAGGTTTGCCGGTGCTGCGGGCCGGACGCATGAACATTCACTCCGTGCTCCAGGAATCCGGGCGGCTGGGCATGGCCGCCGGGTACCGGTTCACGAAACGCGCCCTCGTCGTTGCGGAAATTGCGCTTTCGCTGATATTGGTTTCAGGCGCGGCGCTGCTGCTCGAAACTCTGTGGCATCTCAGGAATGATCACCTCGGCTTCAATCCTGAACACGTGTTGACCATATCTATTCCGCTTAAGGGAACAAAGCTTGGGGCCCGGAACCGCGACTCGCTGGCGACTGAACTCGTCGATTTCGCGCGGCGCATTCCCGGAACCGAAGAGGCTGCCCAAACCGAGTGTACGCCGCTCTCTGATGGCCCTTTGACTAGCACCTTCTCGCGAATTGATCGGCCGATACCTGAGGCGTTTCATCGCGGCGACAATATACACGTATGCGGCTCAGGCGCCGGATACGTCAGAGCGTCCGGAGTTCGCGTGCTTCGCGGACGATTCTTCACGGAGGAAGATTTCCAGCATCCCAATACACTCGCGGTCATTAATGAAACTGCGGCCCGTACCTACTTCCCCGGTGAGGACCCGATTGGAAAACAGATCAATGGAGGTCCGCAGCGCGAATGGAAAACAGTGATCGGTATTGTTTCCGATGCAAAGAACCAGGGCCTTGATGCGTCACCGAGCCCGGAAGCGCTCATCAACGGCATCACATGGCCGGATGCAACGGAACTGCAATTGATCGTGGGAACCATAGGCGATCAGCACGTACTCGAGTCTGCGATGACTGCGAAACTCCGTTCGCTCGATCCCGGCGTGGTCGCAAATTTCGAGTCGCTCGACCAAACCATCAGCCAGATGACCGCTGGCCCTCGGTTCAACAGTATTCTCGTGGCCGGCTTCGCCGCCATCGCGTTCCTGATGGCGATTGTAGGTGTGTACGGCGTGCTCTCGTTCGCTGTCACCCAGCGCACGCAGGAGATTGGCATACGAATCGCGCTCGGAGCTGCGCCCAGCCGCATTCTCGGCCTGATTCTACAGGAAGGAACAGCACTTGTTCTCGCCGGCATCGCCGCCGGTTTCGGCGCAGTGCTCGGCTTAACGCGCTACTTGAAAGCAATGCTCTACGATGTAAGCCCCACTGATCCGGTCACCTTCTTAGCCGTTGCGCTTGGCGTGATTTCCGCTGCCGCGTTGGCAATGTCGTTGCCAGCTCGCCGGGCCGCGTCAGTGGACCCGATGGTTGCCCTGCGCCATAACTGACGCACACCCCGAATTACTCCTGATTATTGTCCAGCGCCAGGTCCATCTTCATGCTCTTGTGGTCGCGGACGATGTCGACCGGAATATTTTTTACGGGCTGATGGTCTGTCCGCGTGTACGAAGTGAGATCGCGGGGAGAGGCGACAGCCTGATCGCCAATTCTAGTAATGATATCTCCCGGCTTCACGCCCGCCTTTTCAGCAGGCGAGCCCTTCTCGACGGAACGAACCAGTGCCCCGTGTTTTACTCCGAAGTACTGCCCGAGCTGCGGGCCAAGCTGTTCGCACTCGACGCCGAGCATCGAATCTTTCCAGACCACTAGCGGAACCGGCAGGCTGAATGCGCGCATATCCGGCCAATCGAAGCGAGGGGCGCTCACTGATGCGGAAGGAAACTCAAAAGGACGTGCCCGCAGCGAGCCAATTGTAACCGTCGTTGTTTCGGTCCTGCCATCGCGCCAGTATTGAATCTTTATTTTCCGGCCCGGCGGAGTTTCCGAAACCAGCCGCCCAAGCTGCTGAGCGCCCAGTATGTTCTCTCCGTTATATGTCAGGAGAACATCGCTGGCCTTAAATCCGGCTGCTTCGGCTGGACTGCCGGGTTCCACCCGTGTAACTTCCACCCCGCGCGCTTCCCCCAACTTCAGCGTTTGCGCGCGGTCGGGATCGATATCAGTCAGGCGTACACCCAGGTAGCTGCCGGTGCCGCGAAATTGGGAGTTCAGAAGCTGCAGTTGGCTTTCAAGGTTTGATTGACCGAACGAAGGTCCGGCGAATACCGTTGCCGTAAGCAGGGCGATAAGCGCGAATCCAAGGCGCATAAGAGAACCTCCAAGGTTTGGAAACTAGTTGCCTTTTCTCACGCAGTATGGACGGACGGCCCGCGAAGTCGATTGGAAGTTTCAAAATAATTTTGAACCGCGAGCGCGATTAGTAAACATCCAGAGGCGCGTTAACGTCGTGCAGGACCTGAAAGCAGCGCGCGCGCACGTAGTCGTTCTCGCGCTCGGAACGCATAATCTCTTGCAGGGTCGCGGCCAGATCCGGAGTAACGTCGAGCTTCTGGTTAACCGGCGCCAGGATGTCGATCGCTTCGGAACGCACATCGGCATTGTCATCATGCTGCAGAACGAACTTGAGCGCATCGCGCGTGGCCGCATCGGACGAGAATGGGCGCAGGGCTTCGAGCGCCTTCAACCGCACGGCGGCATTCGGATCGCTGCGGACTGTCTTTAGCAAGGCATCCCGCACATCGGTTCCGTTCTGGCCCTGAAGCATTTCGACTGAATCGACGCGAAGGCCGGGATCGGCCGGGTCCTGCATTGCTGCCAGCAAAAGCCGGCGAATGCTCTCGTCTTCCGGTGTTCCGGTCACTTCCCGCTGGTTCACCTGCTGCACCAGGATGCGGACCTGATGGTTATCGCCCGGCCGAATGTCACGAATGTGAGCGGAGGACGGGTCGAGAAAACTCATTGCGGACGTCTTGCCGCCATAAATGCTGCCTGCCAGACTGTGACGGCCGAACCAGCGGGCGGAAGCGAAACCAATGAAAACCAGGAAGGAAGCGAGGGCGAGGCGCACTGACCAGCGGCCCGCACTCATGCCGAGCGGGTCCGCCCATCTCAGCCACGCCCAGTGCAGCCAGGAAAGGCGATCCGTTTTCCGTTTTGCGCCATGCTGCGTGATGGCGCTGCGCAGCTCTTGCCGGCACTGCATGAGCAAATCAAGCGGGGCATCGCGGACGCCAGAGTTAATCCCGGTGTGCCAGGCCTTCTCACGCGCGAGGAATTGCTGGCAGAGCGCACAGTCGCCGACATGCCGCTCGAGAGCTTCCTCTTGCGCAAAATCCAACTCGCCGTATAGATAGAGGGACAAATTGAGTTGAATCTGGTGACAAGTCATACGAAATCTCCTAATGCAGCACGCATCTTTTGCGTCGCGCGAAACAGGCAATTCTTAGCCGCCTCTTCCGTCACGCCCAGCGCTTCCCCAATGGCGCGCAGCCGCATACCCTGAAAATGGCGCATTTCAAACACAATGCGCTCGCGCGGAGTCAGATCGTCCAGCACTTCGTTGATGCGGGTCTTCACTTCGGCGCTCATCAGTTGCCGCTGCGGATCGACATCGGCGCGGCGCTCAGGAATAAACTGCAGCCGATCCACCTCGCCGCTCGCGGTTTCCACAGCCGGGCTGGTTTCTTTGCGAACCTTGCGTTTGCGAATCTGGTCCAGGCACAAATTCGCCACAATCCGGTACAGCCAGGTGCTGAAGCTGCAATCGAAGCGAAACTTGGGCAGGCTGCGGTAAACGCGGAGGAAGACCTCCTGGTAAATATCACGTGCATCCTCTTGCGAATGCAGTAGATTGAATGCCATCCGGAGCACGTTCTGGTCATAGGATCGGACCAGTTGGTCGAATGCTTCCGGGTCTCCGTGCTGCGCGGCGCGGATCAACTCTTTTTCGTCTGTACGCTCGGTTCCGCGGCGCACAACTAGGGTTCCAACGATTTCGGCCTGGGTCTCCACCGCAACGATGGACGTGTGAGAACCAATTCTGTCACGAAGCCTTCAAGCAGGAGTCTTGCGGTCCACGGCTCCACTTTAGCCAGCTATTACGCTAACTGGCTAACTCCAGTTCAATCAGGCGTTTTGCCGGGTCCAGACGAGAGATGCGGAAACTGCGCATCTCACCGGCATGGGCGGCCGGCTTCCCCGCCCCGCCAGACGCTCCCCCGTGCTTCCACCTGGCCGACAGCATGGCGCTCAGAGAAGAAACGTCCGCGGGTTTGGTCTGTTCCGCTTCGGGTGTTTTCTCTGCCTGGGATTTTAACTGGCAGGTGGCGACAATACCTTCGCCAAGTTCCACTTTCGCGCGGTCGCCCTGAATTTCCACCAGCCTGCCGCTGACGGTCTCCCCGTTGTGGTGCTCTGATATATAGTTATCCAGCGTGGTCGGCTCAAGCTGCTTCATGCCAAGCCGAATGCGCCGCTTCTCGCGATCCACTTCGAGAACAACCGCTTTTACAGTCTGTCCTTTCGCCAGCTTCTCTTTCGGATGGTCCAGCCGCTTCTCGTTTGTTATATCCGAGATGTGTACCATGCCCTCAATGCCCTCGCCAAGCTCCACAAACGCGCCGAACTGAGTGAGGTTGGCAATAGAACCTTCGACGGTCGAGCCGATGGGGAACTTCTGCGGAACGGCGTCCCAGGGGTCGCCGAGTGCCTGCTTGTAACCCAGGCCGATGCGCCGTTCGGCGGAGTTGATCTGTAGAATAACTGCCTCGACGCGCTCACCGATTTTGAGCAGGTCGCCGGGTTTGCGCACGCGCTTGTTCCAGGACAGCTCAGAAAGATGGATGAGGCCATCAACCCCCGGCAGCAGTTCGATAAATGCACCGAAGTCGGCGAGCCGCGAAACGGTCCCGCTGACGCGATCGCCGATATGGAAGGTGCGGGCTGCGATCGACCACGGATCCTCTTGAAGCTGCTTCAGCCCAAGCGAGATTTTGCGGGTGCCCGGATCAATCTTCAGAATTTTAACGTCGAGTTCGTCACCGGCCTTGAAAATATCAGACGCTTTGCCGACCCGGGAATACGACATGTCGACGACATGCAGCAGGCCATCCACACCGCCGATATCCACGAATGCCCCAAAATCCATCAGGCTTCGAACTTGGCCGTGGACGATCTCGCCTTCCTTGAGCTCAGAAAAAGCCTGCTGACGCCGCTGCGACTGCTCTTCTTCGAGCACGGCCCGCCGGTCAACCACCACGTCTTCGTTCTCAACGTCCAGCTTTGTTATGCGGCACTTAATCTCCTGGCCGACAAGCTTCGGCATCTCTTCAGCATCACGAATACCGCTGCGTGATGCGGGCATGAAGGCGCGCACACCGATATCTACGCGAAAGCCGCCCTTCACCTGCTCCGCAACCACCCCGCCAATACTGCGTTTCTCCGCGAAGGCGCTTTCGAGGCCGCTCCAATCCTTCGGCCGTTCCACCCTAATCGTCGAGAGTTCGTAATATCCTTCTTCGTTGCGCGGTCCTACCGAAACGGCAACGGTAGCGCCCCTTTTCGGTTCGTCGGTTTGTGTTTCCCGCCATTTCTCCGCAGACAGCGAACCTTCGATTTTTCGTCCGACGTCTATGAGAATGGCTTCAGGGCCGATCGAGACGATGGTGCCGGTAACACTTTCGCGGTTAGGTCCGTCAGCATGTTGTTGCTCGAAACTCAACAACAGGTCGGCAAAAGTGGATTCTTCCTGCGGCGAGGCCTCGTCGGCGGGAAGAAAAGGATGCAAGTTCGCGTTACTCATGACTGCGGGGATGCCCTTATTCTGTCATAGAGCACCCGGAATGACCCTACGCACTCCGCACATCTTCCAACCCCAGGATTTTGCATGGCTGCTGTTCGTGGCAGCCCTGATCGCAGCCGATCCGGAAATGAACTACGATGCGACCATCTTCCTCGTCTTGATTGGCGTTTTTCAGATCGCCGAACCAAGACTGAAAGTATTCTCCTCGCGGCGCGGACAGGTTCTCTCTATTGTTTGCAAGTTGATCCTGAGTTATTTGCTGGTGGGTTGGACTCACACCATTGACAGCGCCTATTACCTGATCTTCCTCATCCCTATTATTTCGGCTGCCACCATGCTGAATGTGCTCGGGGTCTCACTCGTAACCACCATTGCCGGTTTGGCTTATTTCTCGTTTCTTCTTCCCGTCTTTATCGACTGGAGCACGTATGAGTTGCCGCCCGGACTCATCAGTGTAATGTTCCTGCGGGTCTCGTTTTATACCATCGTGGCGTTCGTTGTGTATCAACAGGCGAAAGCGAAACGCGATGAAATGGAGCGCACACAGGAGGCCGCTGAACGGCTCACGGAATCTAACAGGAGCTTGCGGCAAACTCAAGCTTCGTTGCGCCGCAGTGAGCGCTTAGCAGCCCTGGGACAGCTTACAGCGGGTCTCGCCCATGAGCTGCGCAATCCATTAGGGACCATTAAAGGATCAGCCGAGATGCTGACGAAAGAGAGCGTAAAAAACAGGCCGGAGGTGATGTCGGAGATGGCCGGGTATATCGGAAGTGAGGTGGACCGCATGAGTGGACTGGTTTCAAGTTTCCTGGATTTTGCGCGCCCTCTGCAACTGCGCCCAGTCACGGCTGAGCTGCGGCCCGTGATAGAGGATGTGGTCAGGCAGCAATCGGAGCTGGCGGCTCGCAACGGTATCACCGTTTCAATCGAGATGAACGAAGAGCCGCTAACTTTCGCTTTCGATCCGGATCTGCTGAAAGTGGCTTTATCAAACCTGCTGCAGAATGCGATTCAGGCGAGCGCCGTCAATCAGCATGTCGATATCAAGGCCGCCGATGCCGGGAAAAACGTGATGATCTTTGTTGTCGACCGTGGGCACGGCATTCAGAAAGAGCAACTGGAGACAATTTTCAATCCCTTCTTTACGACCAAAAGCCAGGGTGTGGGATTGGGGCTGGCCATTGTGTCGAAAATTGTAGACGAGCATCATGGGCGAATTAACGTGTTCAGCGAAGTGGGGAAGGGCACAACGTTTGAGATAGCCTTGCCGAAAATTCAGGACGCTTAGCCGTTATTGGGACGCTCAGTTGAGCACGGAACCGCGCGCGTCAGCAAGCGGCAGTTTTCAGTACCCTACGGAACCGCGCGCGTCAGCAAGCGGCAGTTTTCAGTACCGTACGGAACCGCGCGCGTCAGCAAGCGGCAGTTTTCAGTACCCTAGGAAGGCAACAGAGCAATGGCCGGACGAATACTCATTGTCGAAGACGAAGACAAGCTGCGGCGGGTTATTCAGTTGCATCTGGAATCAGCCGGCTTTGAAGTAGACGGCGCGCCCACCGCTGAGCAGGCGCTGCCGCTCGCCACGATTGTGGACCTGGTGATTACCGACTTGCGATTGCCCGGCATGGACGGCTTGCAGCTCATCCAGCAACTACAGGCGCGAGGCATACAAGCCGCGGTGATTGTGATGACCGCGCATGGGTCGGTGGAGACTGCGGTGGACGCCATGAAATTGGGCGCGGCCGATTTCTTACAGAAGCCGTTTTCGCTCGACCATCTCACCACCATCGTTGAGAAGGTGCTGGCGATTCAATCGCTGCGCAATGAAAATCAGCGGCTGCGCCAGGAAATGGACCAGCGCTACCAATTCGACAACATCATCGGTCGAAGCGCAGCCATGCGCGAAATTTTTCATACAGTAGAGCGTGTTGCGCCCACGCGGGCAACCGTACTGCTGGCTGGTGAAAGCGGCGTTGGGAAGGACCTGATCGCACGCGCCATTCATCAGCACTCGCCTAGGAAGAATCACGCCTTCGTCAAGATCAACTGCACCGCGCTACCCGAAAATTTGATGGAGAGTGAGTTGTTCGGCTACGAGAAAGGCGCCTTTACGGGGGCGGCGGCGAGTAAGCCGGGCAAGTTCGAGCAGGCAGACGGCGGCACCGCCTTTCTTGATGAGATTGGCGATGTGCCGGGCAACATCCAAGTGAAACTATTGCGCGTTTTGCAGGACCGGCAATTCGAGCGGCTGGGCTCAAACCTCACGCGGCATGTCGATGTACGCGTAATCGCAGCCACCAATGTGGATCTCCGAGCGGCATTGGAACAAGGGCGCTTCCGCGAGGATCTCTACTACCGCTTGAATGTCGTACCTATCAGCATTCCGCCGCTGCGCGACCGGAAAGAAGACATTCCGTTTCTTGCCATGCATTTCGTTCGCACTCTCTCGAAAGAATTAGGTTCGGTCGCGAACGATATCAGTCCGGCCGCCATGGACCGCCTGATTGCCCACCCGTGGCCGGGCAATGTGAGAGAACTGGAGAATACCATTGAGCGCAGCCTGGTGTTGGCTTCCGGCGAGATTCTGCAGCCGGCCGACATCCGGATTGAAGCCCCGCGCAGCATGCCTTCCATGGGTTCGCAGGACACGCCTCTACTCCCTGAAGGAGAAACGCTGGAGCACTGGGAACAAATGATGATTCGCGAGGCCCTGCGCCGGGCAAACGGAAATAAAAGCCAGGCAGCCCGGATGCTTGGCCTGACCAGAAATGCGCTGCGCTACCGCCTGTCGCAGATGGGAATGGATAGCGGAGCAGTGGAAGACGCTGCTCTCACGCCTTGAGCAACGCTGTGCCGGAATAAGTAGACTGGAGCCATTTCGTAGCTCCCGGAAAATCCCAGACGGACTGCAAAACCTCTTTTTCTGGAATGTAAAAGGCAGCGTGCACCTGGAATCCGGGCAGGATGTAAACCAGCGGATCTCCGTCCATGGGGGAATGCGCGGACATAATCTTGGTCTTGATATTCTTGTGAAACTCCTCTTTGGGTCTCCAATTCCAGATGCCGCCATGCTGCGCCTGAAACGTGTTCGCTTGCTGCAATGCCAGTTGAACGTGGCCAAGCGTCTCGTCATGCGTAAGCTTCCCGTACTCGCCAACTGTGAATCCGAAAAGATCGTGGTCGCCTACCATGTTGACGTCCGAGCGCAGTTCTAAGCGAACAAATGGACCCACCAGTTTCGTGTATTTGGCGTAGTGGCCGCAGCGGTAATCATAGTCTTCCTCCGTGTATTCGGCTGCGCGCTCTTTGAACAGCTTCTTGAGATCCTGTTCGCCTTTGGACGTCAGAGTGAACGGTGCGTTATCGTTTGCCGGCCAGCTCTTCAGCCGTTTCTTGTCTGGAAAGAGTTTCGGCAGCCGTACGCCCTCGATATGCTGTTTCTTCTTCAGCCATTCATCTTCCGTAACGTCGGCCGGCGGCGTGACTATCAGGCGAATCGACCCCATGCTTCCCGCATCGGCCGCTTTTGAAGTCCACCCCGCGCGCGGATTGTAATGAACCACGGCGCCCAGATCCTTCCACTCGATCTCATCACACAGATAAAGATCAGGCTCTTTCGAAGTCTTGTTCTTGAATTCCTGCGCTTTGGTTGGATCTCCGGACTCAATTCCCATGTGCGCCAGCAAGCCGGTGGGCCGCGCCGAAATTCCCACCGCGAATTTATTGGCAATTTGAGCAGCTTCGTACAGCGCGCCCTTCACCATGCCTTGCAAGAGATATTCCTGCTCCGCATTTCGCTGCGGCGTTCCCTTTTTCTGACGGTCGGAATTACCAAGATTCTCGAAAAACGATGTCTGGCTCCATCCAATGCTGTCTTTCGGCGGAGCCGATTGATAAACAACTTTCGCGATGTTCTCGTTCTCGCCCTGCTGTTTGTAAAAATAGTTTTCTCGTTCCCCTGCCATGCGCTTCCTCCTATGCTTCCGGGCTTTCGCGGCCCGCATGACGACGCTTCTACGAAGCTCGGAAGATGGGTATATGATAACGGTCCATGAGTTTCAAATCGCTGCTGTTAACCTCAATCGCGCTGCTTTGTGGCGCGCTTACCCTCTCGGCTGATCCCTGGGATCACAAACTTATCAATGCCTATTACGCGCAGTGGAAGGTCTACAGCGGTTTCACTGTCAAACAGATTGACACGAGCGGAACGGCCAGGCTGCTGGACGTTCTAAGCTATGCATTCGTGAATATCGGGACCAACGTGCAAGGCCAGTACGAGTGCACATCATTCGATTCGTGGGCTGACAACGGAACCGGGTACGGCGCCACTGCCAATACCAGCGTTGATGGCAAAGGCACGCCCTCAAACGGGTTAACGGGGAACTTCGGGCAGTTGTTACTGCTGAAGCAGAAGTATCCGAATCTGCGGGTGGTGATTACGATTGGCGGCGCGAGTCTGCCGCCCCAGGCTTTCGCGGCCGTCGCAGCGACCGATGCCAGCCGCAAGCATTTCGCTGCCTCCTGCATCTCCGACTATATTCAGGGACACTTCACCGGCGCCTTCGGACAGAATCCGAACCAATGGGAATCGGGGCGAGTTGTACAAGGACCTCCAGGTCCGGCCGTTCCGGATACGCCCGGGCTGTTCGACGGTATTGAAATTGACTGGGAATATCCCACCGCTGCTGACACTGCGAACGCCACCGCTCTGATGAAGGAATTCCGCAAGCAGCTCGATAACATCCAGCGGGACCGATACATTCTGGCCTTCGATGCGCCTGCGGGTGAGCAGAACTTCACTAACATCAATCTGGCTGCGGTTGCCCAATACCTAAACTATTTCGATTTGATGACCTACGATTACAGCGGACCCTGGGAGAACCAGACCGGCTTCGTCGCTCCCCTGCGGCAAACCAAATATGACCCGTATGCGACGTTAAACATCGATTACACCGTGAATGCCTATCTTGCGGCAGGCGTTCCTGCAGAGAAAATCCTGCTCGGCGTACCTTTTTACGGATACGGCTGGAACGTTGTTGCCGATGGGCCCAATCCAAACGGCCAGTTTGATCCGGCTACTCCCCTGCCTGCGCCCGGAGCCCCCGACCCAGTGAACACAGAAGGTTATAACTACATCAAAACCGTGGTTGAGCCGCTGGCACAGGGTTTTCGCGACAACAGCGCAAATGGCGGCAACACCGCGACCCCGTGGCTGTTTGATGGCAAGACGTTCTGGACCTATGACGATGCCGAATCCATTTATCAGAAAATGACCTACGCGCGACGCAAGGGTTTGGGAGGCGCGTTCGCCTGGGAGACCAGCGGCGATCTTCCAGATGGCCACTTGGCCAAATCGGTTTTCTCGGGTTTACACCATCTGCCGCTCTACTGAAGGCACGCGAGCGACAAATTCGCCAATCTGGCCGGCGATAGTTCGCCTCACATGCGCAGCTCCATCGCGCTCTTTCACCGGAGTGCTCGGGCGTCCATCTGCGGAAGCGCGGATATCCGCACGGTGCTGCAACAGCCACTAAGCTCAAGTTAGTTGGGGAACATGAGATTTCATTAGGCTGCAACCTGATCGCCTGCCCCTGACGTCGAACCAGTACCGCCTGCAAAATGGTTGAGGCGAAACATGTCTACAGCAGTACAGGTATACGAACCAGTAAAGAATTTCACTAGAACACCATCAGACCAGCTATATCTGGACGCTGTAAATCCGTACTGGGTACGTCTCCTGAAGCTGCTGCAGATGGACGTTAGGTATGAGCGATGCGTTGGTACCGAGCTGTTCACGACCGATGGCCGGCGCATTCTGGACTTCCTTTCGGGCTATTGCGTTCACAATCTCGGCCATAATCATCCGGCCGTTATCGAAGCGATCAAGGAGGAACTCGACCGGCGCGGACCGGCGATGCTGCAGAGCCACGTTCCGGAACTGGCGGGGCAACTGGCGCAACGGCTGTGCGCGGCGGCGGGTGGACACGTAAAGAAAGCATTCTTCTGCAGCTCCGGCAGCGAAGGTGTTGAAGCAGCCATCAAGTTCGCAAAAGCACACACAAAACGTGAAGGGCTGCTCTATGCGGAAGGCGCGTTCCACGGATTGACGTGCGGAGCGCTTTCGTTGATGGGCGATGCGTTCTGGAAGCAGGGATTTGGCGAGCTGCTGCCGGGCACGCAGCAGGTTCAGTTCAACAATATCGACGCGCTTGCACGTGAGCTAAAGACCAAGAAATACGCGGCGCTCTTTCTCGAGCCGATTCAGGGCGAGGCGGGTATCCGCGCCCCCGATTGCAAATATCTGGGCGAAGCGAAGTCGCTATGCAAACGATACGGCACCGTTTTGGTCTTGGACGAAGTGCAGACAGGCTTTCATCGCACCGGCAAGTTTCTCGCGGCGCATCACTACGCCGTAGATCCGGACATGATTGTGCTGGCAAAGGCGATGAGCGGAGGCTTAGTGCCGAGCGGCGCCGTGCTGATGAGCGATCAGATTTATAATTCCGTTTACGGCTCGCTACGCAGATCGCTGATTCACACCTCTACTTATTCGGAGAATGGGCTGGCAATGCGCGTAGGCTTGGCGGTGCTCGACACGCTCGAACGCGAGGATTGTGAAGTGCGCTCGGCCGCGATGGGAACGTATGTGCGGCAGCGTCTTCGTGAGGCGCTGGCTGATTTCGAAATGGTGCAGGAGGTCCGCGGAGAGGGACTGTTCTCCGGTATTGCGTTTCGTGCACCGAAAGGGATGAGCCTGCGTGTGCCGTTCGAGGCGTTCACAAAAATACATCGAGCGATGTTCGGCCAAGTGCTAGTCATGCGCCTATTCCGCGAGCACGGAATCCTCGCCCAGATCTGCGGCAACAATTTCATGGTGCTAAAGGTTGCACCCCCATTAACCGTCACGCAAGAGCAGATCGACACGTTCGTCGAAGCGGTGATGCGGGTGGTTGAGCTCGCGCACTCGCCCGGAACCTTCTGGAGCGAAGCTCTGGGCTTAGCGCGCCGCGCTGTAGGTATTTAACTCTCGAGATGTTCGATACAGATGTTTTTGTTTTGGGCGGTGGCCCCGCTGGTCTGGCAGCGGCCATTGCGGCTCGACTCTCAGGCTTCCGCGTGCTGCTGGCGGATTCAGAAAAACCGCCGATCGACAAAGCATGCGGCGAAGGACTGATGCCGGATTCCTTACATGCCGCGGCGGAACTAGGAATTACGATTCCATTAAGCGCCGGATATGCGTTCCGAGGCATTCGCTTTCAAAGCGCCGGACATCATGTGGCGGCGGATTTTCCAAATGGAACTGGTCTAGGCGTGCGCAGGATGGTCCTGCAGCCCTTACTCGCGGAAACTGCAGCGCGAGCAGGCGTGGAGCTGATGTGGCGCACTCCGGTATCGGGGATTGCCAAAGGCAGCGTTTCGATTGGAACAGAACAAGTGCGCGCGCGGTGGATTATCGGGGCGGACGGGTCGCAGTCCAGCGTCCGGCGCTGGGCCGGGCTGAGCCATTTCGATCGCAATTCCCAGCGGTTCAGCTATCGGCGGCATTTTCGGGTTGTACCGTGGTCGGATTACATGGAGATTCATTGGGGCGAGCGCTGCCAGTTTTATGTCACTCCCGTCAGCGCAAGCGAGATCTGCCTGGTGCTAATGACCCGCGACCAGCATCAGCGCGTGGCAGACGCCCTGCCGAAATTTCCGCAGCTCCAAGCGCGCTTGCAAGGCGTTCCAGCGATCACTTCCGAGCGTGGGGCGTATGCGGTTACACGCAAGTTGCGTCGAGTGACACGCGGCAATGTCGCGCTGATTGGCGATGCATCCGGGAACGTCGATCCAATTACCGGTGAAGGACTGTGCCTTGCCTTCAGGCAGGCGAGCGCGCTTGCCGGCGCGCTAATAGCCGAAGATCTTTCGCTGTATGAGTCAGCTTATCGACGCCTTTCCCGGCGCCCTCGATTTATGGCCGACTTCATGCTCTTGATGGATCGGTCGAATTTCCTGCAGCAGCGTACTGTAAAGGCATTCGTCGCACGCCCGCGGCTGTTTGCCGATATGGTAGCCATGCACGTGGGCCAATTAAGCCCGACCCGGTTTGCGGCGGCTGCGGCGATGCTGGGTTGGCAGATGTCGACGAGATGAGATCATTGCTCATCCTTTTGTTGGCCGCTGCTTCTCTCTTTGCGCAGCGAACGGAAGTCAGGCTGAACACTGACGTTACGAACGTCAATTTCACGGTGGGCGATCTACTGCACACGGTGCATGGCACATTCACGCTGAACAAAGGTGACCTGTGGATCGACCCTTCGTCTTGCAAAGCCGGCGGCACGCTGGTGGTAAACGGAGCAAGCGGCAAGAGCGGAAGTCGCGCGCGTGACAGCCGCATGCACAAGAAGATTTTAGAGAGCGACATTTATCCGGAAATCACTTTCACGCCGGATCGCATCGAAGGCAAGATGAATTTGTCCGGGCACTCCGAATTTAAGCTGCATGGGCTTTTCACAATTCATGGCGCGACCCACGATCTGACGATGAATGTGAAGGCGGATATCAGCGGGAATCATCTCACTGCCAGGGCTGAGTTCAACGTCCCATATGTTAAATGGGGACTGAAAAACCCAAGCACGCTGTTTTTGCGTGTTAACGATACGGTGCCGATCGAGATCAATGCCGTAGGAGAAATCAAGAGGTCGTCAATAAGCCGACGCGCCGGGATTACTCTACTGACGACTGCTAACGACATCAACCCGGCCGTCAATGATTTTTCATGGGACGGCAACTACCCCCTTAACTTGCTGTCTCACTCCAGGGGTTCACTACAAAATTTCACGCCGCACTCTCTACCCCATCCTCACTTCCGACTTCTCCCGATCCCAGAACACCCGCTTCTTCTCGCGATAAGACATATTCGCCATGTGGCACGCCACCGCCGTCCCGCACCCGAATTCCACGTTCTCCACTGGCTGCTGGCGCGATTTCACGCATTCGAGAAAGCTCCGCATGTGCGCCTCGGTCCCTTCTTCCGTCTGCTTGAAAATTTCCTGACTTCGTTGTGGCTGGCGGTCGCCGGTTCCAATGTCCGCAGCCGGATCGTTTTTATGTCCTGCTACAAAGGCCTCATTCAAGTCCTTGGGCCAACTCTCCAGCGGATACTCATAGTCTTCCAGCGGTGTATACGGGAACAGCGTCGCGCCATCCTCTCTCAGTTCAATAGTCCCGCGATCCCCCATAAACCGCACCATCTCGCCGCCTTCCCAATTCGAAACCAAATTTGCGCTTACTTGAACCGTGAACGCGCCGTAATTGTAAAGCGTATTGTGAATATCGGGAACTTCCCGGTCGCCGCGCCACTTATAAAGCCCGCCCTCCGCTACGGCGCTTAACGGATACTGGACTCCCAGCACGTAATGCACGCGAGAGAGCAAATGTACGTATTCGTCGCCCGCTATGCCCGTGCCGTAGTCCCACCAGTTTCGAAATCGAAAGAATCGCTGCGCGTCGAATGGCCGCTTCGGCGCGTTGCCCAGAAACCGTTCCCAATCGATGCTCTGCGGTGAAGCGTCTGGCGGAACCGGGTAACGCCACGCCCCAATCGCGTTCGGCCGGTAAATGGAGCACTGCGCCATATAGACCTTCCCGATTGCGCCGCCGTCGACCCATGCCTTTGCTTTGCGCGTGCTGGTCATGCTCACGCTCTGGCTTCCGACTTGCACCAGCCGCCCCGTTTCGCGCGAAACGCCTACCATCTCGACCGCTTCCGGAACGGTATGCGACATCGGCTTCTCGCAGTACACATCCTTTCCGGCGCGCATGGCCGCAATCGCCACGGGCGCATGCCAATGATCTGAGGTCGCCACCAGGACAGCTTTGATTGCAGGATCTTGCAGCACATCTTCAAATCGCCGTGTCGTGCGCGTCCCCGGACCAATTTCCTGAGCGCGCCGCAGATGCCCATCATAGAGATCACACACGACCGCAACTTTTGCCCCGGCGCCAAGCGCCACGCCCATTAACTCCAGGCCGCGGATACCGGCCCCGATTAATCCGATGGTGATGTCGGGTTGAACGGCATGGGCGGGCATGGCCGGCATACCACTAACGGCCAGTGCTGCTCCAAAGGATCGCTCCAGAAAACCACGCCGGCTGGTTGTCATTTTCCCCACATACTATCCCGTAGCTGTCCGCAGCCTGGTGGTAAGGGCAGTTTTATCCGAGAATCCCCTCAGCACTTTCCGCGCTCTCCTCCTTTTCGGCTTTTCTGCCGAAGAGTGTTGTGGAGCTAACTTGCGTCAGATGAGTGGACAAGCTCGGCCATGAACAGTTACCGTGTCACTTGGGAGCGAAACTGCCGGCGTGCGCAACGGATGGCTGTTTTAGAGCGAGGCGCGGTGTGATCCAGCGTCTGCTGGGCCTGGTTCTGGCCGCACATTTATGTCTGTCGGCTATCTCGGCAAAGGCCGCTGCGTCCGGCTCGCCGGTCACCTTAACCTCCATCGCAAGCGTCCGCAGCCTTCCCGCGGAAGATGCTAAGCGCAATTACCCGGTCCATCTCCGCGCTGTGGTCACTTACATGGACCCGGTCTCGTTCGACCTCTTCGTGCACGACGGCACCCAGGGGATTTGGATGTGGTGGAACCCCACTTTACCGAAGGTGGCGGCGGGTGATCTGGTAGACATACAGGCAACTACGACCTTCAGCGATTTCGCTCCTGACCTGCTGAATCCGCGTCTCAAAGTTCTCGGGCGTGGAAAGATGCCGAAACCGCGCCGCGTCTCCTTTGAGCAGATGGTCAGCACGCTCGAGGACAGCGAGTGGGTGGAAGTGGAGGGAATCATACGGCAGGCTCAATACCTGCACCGCACTCCTCGCGAAAAGCAGCTTTGGATGGATGTTGCGCTTCCCGGCGGCACCATTGATGTACAGATCCCCTGGGACGGCTCCCCCGTGCCCTCGGGTCTGGTAGATAGCCGAGTTAAGCTGCTCGGGGCATGTGGCGCTCTCTTTAACGCTGAGGGCCAACAGATTGGAGTCGCTCTCAGTGTGCCCAGCCTGAAAGAGGTCAAAATCCTCGAGCCTCCGCGTCCCGATCCACTGATTGGATCGCCCACTCCTATTGGCCAAATCCAGCGCTTTGGATATCACCATGAGTTGGGACACCGCGTAAGACTTGCGGGAACCGTCACCGCCGTGATACCCGGTCGCGGATTTTACCTCCAGGATTCATCCGGCAGCCTCCAGGTCATCACTCGCCAGGATATTGAACTCAGGCCCGGCGACCGGGTGGAAACCCTCGGGTTCGTCGGAATCTCAGATGCTCACGTCCAATTGGAAGCTGCTTTGTCGCGCCGTATCGCCACCGGCTTTCCCTTGCCCACATTGAAAATCACTGCAGAGCAGGCCCTTTCCGGAACGTATGAATCGCAAGCGGTGAGCCTCGAAGGCCGCGTTGTAGGACGTTCCACTTTGGCTAGCAGGCAGACGCTGTTATTGCAGCAGCATCAAACCATCTTTCCCGTCGTCGCTGCGCAGGGATCAATTGCCGGCGACCTCCCCGCCGAGGGCTCTTTCGTCCGCGCCAGCGGTATATGCGTGGGCGATCTCGATTCTTCCGGCAAAGTGATCGCCTTCAAAATCATTACCCGCTCGGCCCACGACGTCGTAACCCTCCAGATGGCGCCTTGGTGGACTACCGGGCGCGCGCTGGGGTTCATCGGCCTGCTGGGCGCCGCCAGCGCGTTCATCCTGGCCTGGGTCTTCGTCCTCCGCCGCCGCGTTCAGGGTCAAACTCGCGTCATCAGCCAGAAACTCGCCCAGGAAGAGTCGCTTAAGAATGCCGCCGAGATGGCCAGCCGCGCGAAAAGCGAATTTCTTGCTAACATGAGCCACGAAATCCGCACCCCCATGAACGCTATCGTGGGCTTCACGGATCTGCTCCTGGATACTCCCTTAAATGAAGAGCAGCGCGATTTTGTGAACACGGTCCAGTTTTCCTCGAATGCGCTTACCCATGTACTGAATGACATTCTCGACTTCTCGAAAATCGAGGCCGGACAGTTGGCTCTCGAAGAAACTCCTTTCTCGCTCTCAACCTGCATCCAGCGCGTCCTGCAACTCATTACTCCGGAAGCGGATCGCAAAGGTCTGGTGACTCGGGTCGACGTCGCAAAGGATGTTGGCGATAAGCTGATCGGGGATCCGTATCGGCTGCATCAGGTGCTGCTCAATCTGTTCAGCAACGCCTTGAAATTCACCTCTCAAGGGTTCATCGCTGTAGACGTTTGCCGGCTGGAAAACACGGACGGCGGGGGTCTTCTGCAATTTAGCGTTAGCGACACAGGTATCGGCATCCCTTATGAGTCGCAAGCCCGTATCTTTGAGTCGTTCCGGCAGGCCGATGGCTCCACTACCAGGAAATACGGAGGAACCGGTCTTGGGCTGGCCATCTGCTCCCGGCTGGTACACCTGTTCGGGGGAACCATCTGGGTGAAAAGCGTGCCGGGCGAAGGCAGTACCTTCCACTTCACCGCGCGTTTTTCGTGCGCGCCGGACCAGACAGGGCAGACCGGCAGCGAAGGCGTCGTCTCGGGCGCCGCTATCGGCCGCGCATAACGGCTGCGTAGAAACCGTCCCCCAAATCGCGGCCAGGCAATCGCCACATCTCCTCCTTCAGTTCCCATTCCGGCTGGCTGGCAAGCACCTCCCTCACCACCTCTTCGTTTTCCTCGCGCTCCAGCGAGCACGTCGCATAAAGAATTAATCCGCCCGAAGCAAGCAATTTCCCGGCTTGAGAAACAATCTGTATCTGCTTCTCCTGAAAGCGATGAAAGTCCTGTTCCGTAACTCGCCACTTGATCTCGGGATTGCGCGCGAGAGTACCTGTCCCGGAACAGGGGGCATCAATAAAGATCCGATCGAATGGCGAGCCAAAGGGTAGAGTTTGCGTCGCGTCAAGCACCACTCTCGGGCAAACCGGAGGAACTTCCCGGAGCCGATTCCAGCTCACATCACAGGCGACCCCTAGTTTGAGTGGGGTCTCAAGAGCTTGGACGGTCTTGTTTCCCGGCGCTGCGCAAAGGTCCAAATAGCTCAGTCCGGGCCGCAGATCCAGCAGCGGGATGATCGCCTGCGAACTGATATCGTGCAGTCTGGCGCCTTCCAGTAGAGGTGAGTCCCGCAGGGGCAAACGCAGGCGATACGCGCCCAAAATCGGCGTGGGCTCCACTTCACCGCCCGCCGGAATGGCGGATCCGGGCGCGATGCGCATGTACGAGGCCGGTTCTTCCAGTGCTGCCGCCGCGATTCGTCGCGCTGCTTCCGCCCCCAAATGCCCCTCCCACCGCTTCAGCAGCCATTCCGGGCACGAAAGCCCGATAGCTAAGCTGGGCCACTCAACCGGCTCTCGATTCACTTTTCGCAGCACCGCGTTCGTCAGTCCCGCCGCCGCTCTTTTATGAACCTTGACCAGTTCGACTGCATCGTGTACCGCCGCATGAGCCGGCACCCGCTCCAGATACCGGAGCTGAAAAATCGCCATCCGCAGCGCGATCCGCACCTGCTCATCCAGGGCCTCGGCGTTCTTCCCGGAATACCGTAAAATCAGATTGTCCAGTTGGGCTTGAAACCGCAGGCAGCCAAACACAATCTGCGCTGCCAATCCAGCGTCCCGCGCATCCAGTGTACGGCTTTTTACGCGTAGCGCATCGGACGCGTGAGCTCCCTCCGATACCGCCTGCAGAACTTCGTACGAGACCCGTCTGGCGCGAGAAATATTCCGGATCGAAACCCCAGTCACAGGCATCAAAAGATCGATCTAGCCTTTATACAGCAACGAATTAAACCGACTTTTGCTGTTTACCGCGCTGCGCACCTTATGCTAGTATGCTAATAGCCTCTCGGGAAGTCACGTTCCCGCCAGGTGCGCCTCGTACTTCCCTCACGGAGCATACAACACTTACTAATGAGCTTTACCGTTTTCCTCGGAAATCTCCCTGTCTGGGTGACCGCTGATGACATCAAGTCTTGGCTTTCCTCAGAAAACCTTGTCGCCGACGCGATTAAGGTCATTCGCAACCCTGAAACTCAAGAGTCGAAGGGATTCGCCTTTATAGAATCGCCAAACCAGGAAGAGATGAGTGCCATCATCCGCCGGTTTGATCGCGCTCCTCTCGAAGATCGTCTGCTGCGCGCCAATCCTGCCCAGCCACCCAAATCCGGCAAGGGTCCAGGTCGAAGCGCCAGCCCGCCAGATCGCAATAAGCGTCCATCCGCTACGGCCGCTTCCGCCGCCGCTCCAAACACGCAAATGAGAAAGGGCCCGAACGGCCGCCGTTCCGCTAATTCTCCATCCCGGCAAAGCGCTTTCGCCGAGGAACTCGCAAAGGCTCTCTAAGTCCTGTCGCGCGGTTCCCCGTTTTCTTTACCCTCCCTCTGCTCTCCTTCCTCCCGTAACTTACTATTCGTTTAACTTGCGTCGAGGATAACTGCGCGCCTCATCAGGTCGCCTCGACGTGTTATACTGCGCAGCATTGTTCGTAGGATGACGCCGCATAACTGTGAAACGCTCAAGCTGGGATGTTCTCGTTCTTCGCATCTGCTTTGTCGCGCTACTAGCCGCACTCGCAGCTCTTTTTCGCCCCTTCGGTCTGCCGCTCGCCGCTGCAGCGATATGTGGCATCGCTATTGCGCTTGCGGCAACTCTGGTTGCTCTTCGGCTGCGGCATATCAGCTTGGAAGCTCTTCTCGGAGCTTTCGCCGGAGCTCTCGCCGGCGCCGTTCTGGGTCTGGTTTTTGCTTTGGTTCTGAATCAGGCGGCTCTGCTGCAGGGACCTACGCTGCAGTTTTTCCGGCTGGCCATTCCGCTGCTGGGCGCCTACCTCGGCCTTCTCGCCGGAATCGCCAAATCGGAACGAATTAAGTTGGAACTGCTCGGGCTTTCCCCCGATCCCATCAACGCGTGTTCTCTGAAAGTCCTCGATACTAGCGTGCTTATCGATGGCCGCATCGCCGATATCGCAGAATCGGGTTTCCTCGATGGGCAGCTTGTAATTCCGCAATTCGTCCTTAATGAATTGCAGCTCGTTGCCGATTCAGCCGATTCCGCTAAGCGCAATCGTGGCCGCCGCGGGCTCGACATCGTACAGCGGCTCCAAAAGATGCCGCGCATCCAGCTCGAACTCTCAAGCCAGGACTTCCCCGCCATCCGCGAAGTCGATCTCAAACTCATCGAATTCGGCAAACTGCAAAACGCCAAGATCGTCACCAACGATTTCAACCTGAATAAGCTCGCTCAAGTGCAAGGCGTCGAAGTTCTCAATATCAATGAGCTCGCCAATTCTGTGAAGCCGGTCGTCTTGCCCGGCGAAGTGATGCGGGTTTTCATTCTCAAGGAAGGCAAGGAGCACAGCCAGGGCGTGGCCTATCTGGATGACGGCACAATGGTGGTTGTCGACAACGCCCGTCGGCTGATTTCGAAAACCATCGATATCACCGTTACTAGCGTTCTCCAAACCACCGCCGGCAAAATGATTTTCGGCCGGTACGACGAGCACCGTGCCAGCGCCTCGGCCTAGTTAGTTTCCGGCGCAAAATTCCGGAAGCCGCTTACTACTCATGCGCGGCTCAGAAACAGCATCGAGCATTTACCGAGCCGCGACCAACGGGAGCGGTTAGGAGATGGGCGAGAGAACTTGCGTACAAAGCCGCTGACCAGAGCGCATACATCTTGGACTAGAAGTTCTCAAGCAAGGAAATGTTCGATTTATTGCTGTTCTGCACAACGGCGAGATGTCGCCCATCCGGAGACGAAACCGCCCACTCGAGGCTGAGATACGGATGTGAAAGCACCGTCGTGATCTTTCGGTCAAGGCCAACGTTCAACAGCACCGAGTTACTCTTCGCGTCGCGGGTACACGCCCATAGACTGCGCGAATCTGCCGCCCAATCCAATCCGTAGATCTCTGACCAGCCCGGTACTGCTATGTCACGCTTCAGCTTTCCCCGGAGCGAGAATACGCGGACGCCAAACTGGCCCAAACTTGTGTGTTTACTGGGCCAGGCGAGGTACTGGCCATCATGAGATAGGATCCAATTAAAACTGTCGAGCTTACCTTCTAATTCGGACAGCTCTGACGCTTTGCCCGCCGCTGGGTCGAAGGTGAACAGACGCCCGCGCCCGTCCTCAATCTGCCCATAGAAGCAGAAATTTGCAGGCGGCCGTGTGCACTCCAAGTCGAAGAGCCCTGGGATCGCGAGGACAAGCTGCGGGACGCCACCTGCTAGAGGAACTCGCATAATCCGCGAATCGTTCGAGAGCCCGCCTGCTCTCGGTCGCACGATGTATATCAAGTTCAATCCGTCGGGGGTGAGCCGTGGAACATACAGGTCGTCCCTTCCTCCTACAAGCAGTTCGGGTTGCATCGCAACTATGGCTTGTTTGAAGATATGAAACGGGCCGTCGCGATTCGAGTAGAAGATCACGGATCGGCTGTCCGCTGTCCAATCCATGGCGTAATCGAGTCGCTCGTCTAGCGTGAGGCGGAACAAGGTGCCGAGCCTGTTAACCCCTGGTTGCAGATCTGCGACGTAGATATCCGGCTGTGGCGCATGTCTTCTCAAAGCCATTCGTTTTCCATCTCTGCTGGAACTGACTTGGACGGCAATGCCTTTGCCGCTGGTGAGCCGTATGCGAGGTCCGCCTGGAACACGCGTGCGGAGGTTGAATGGAAGCGACCAAAGATTTGTGTCCTGCTGATTTGGCCGAGGCTCGCGAAACGGGAAGATCAACCGGCCGTCGGGCAACCACGCAAGCGCCGCACCACCACGGGGCAGACCTCGTTCTCCGGCATCTTGTACGACGAGAGACCTTTCTGTGCCGAGGTCGAATATTTCGATGAGGGTATCCGCTGCCCGGCGGTTCGCGTAGTATCTGGTCTTCGTCCTTGCGTAAGCGAACCCGGTGGCATCTGGCGCCCATGCGGCTCGACTGAAGCTGTCCTCACCGCTGCTGATCAATTTCTTCTCTCGGCTGCCGTCCAATCGCATGAGCCAAACCTCCTCGCCCGAGCCGGCCTGTCTCACGGAGACAATCTGGGAGCCATCAGGTGAAACGGACGCGGAGTGTCCTTCGCGCGCGATTCGTCGCGGAGGGCCACCAAATACGGAGACCTCCCAAAGGCATGACGGCACGTCCGGGCGCTCGGCCCACGAGACCAGAACGTGATTCCCATCGGGGAGCCAGCTCTCGACTAGTGGATCGAATGCTTTCGGAAGAGGAATCGGATGTGTTTCGCCGCTATCAATCTGCTTCGTATACAGCCCTGTGGCATCGCTGTATATCAGGAGCTTGCCATCGGGAGATATGGCCCCGCTTGTCACGGGTGTGTCCTCTGGATTTGCTGTCAGCGGCCAGTCGCGTGGCTGCAAATCGGCCGCAGAACCGTGGGCCGCCGTACGGGCATTCAGCATGTGGGGCTGAGGTATATGCAGGTACTGACGGAGAACGATGAGCGCGGCGACCAAAGCTAGAGAACCGGCCGCTATGCCGCGCCGGGACAATTGCGGCTTCCGTACATTGGGCTGCGCAACACGTCCGGGATCCGGACCAGTATTCGCTAGTGCGGTGCCGGTTGCCTTTGCGGCAGGCGACTCCTGGGTAGACTGCATGAAACCGATAAAACGGTAGCCGACTTTTGGCACCGTCTCAATTACTCTGGGATCCTCCGCCGAGTCATCGAGTGCCCTGCGTAGCTTCTTGACAGCAGTATTCACGCCGTGCTCGAAATCGACGAAGGTGTTTTCCGGCCACAACGCACTCCGCAGTTGCTCTCTCGTAACGGTTCGTCCCTGGGCTGCCAGGAGCAGCCGCAGGATCTCTCGAGGTTTTGCCTGGATCCGGACCTCCAGGCCAGCCTTCGAGAGAGTGCCTGTGCTCAGATCGACTTCGAAATGCCCGAATCTTACAATTTGCGGAGTAAATACGTCTCTGACCAAGGCAGCCCCACCACGTGGCAACTATTAATTGACAGCCGCGAGCGTACCACAGTTTGGTTTCGTACGTTTACGGGCGTACTCTGCGCCGATAGAAGCACCGTTAAGCGCTGGCTTGACTAAAAACGAGCCCTTCAGGGGGTTCACCAAGAGTTCACCCGGAATTCACCTGCAAATCCATTGATGCGGCCGTCGCAATTGCCCTAGTATGAACCGACCCGCGCCGAACCCGAAGGGTTTCCGCGCGCCGAAGAAGACAGCTATAAAGGAATCCACTATGAAAGACCCCACAGCTACTTGTGCTCGCGTTCTCACATTCGGCATTTTGCTGGCATCAGGCATTCTTGCTCGTGCGCAATCTCCAGACCTCTTGCATGAAGAAAGGGCATGCTCAAACAGAACCCTGCTTGGCGATTATGGTGCAAAGATTGAAGGCACGATTCTCGGGCCAAATCTGCCCCTACGTACCCTGGTGTTATTTCGTTTCAATGGCCACGGAGGCCTCGACTCCTTCAGTCACGTCGTGCTGAATGGCACGCCCACCACCGAGAATTGGGCGCAAGCTGCGGGAACCTATTCCGTGAATCCGGATTGCACGGGATCTGCGTTTATCGAGGAAGCTCCGCCGATCCTGTTTCACTTCGTCGTCGTGAGCGGAGGTCGACAGTTTTACTTGGTAGTGGACGGGAACGCAATTTCTGGTGAAGCTCGTAAGATTGAGTAAGCATCCCATGCCGATAGACAGGGAGCGAAATTTTCGCTCCCTGTCACTGAGACCTCACCTCCACATGTAATTCGCCATCACACGCCGGCCCAACTTTATAAAACGTACGTAGAACGCTTTGCGCCGGAAACTAATTTAATTAGCGCTACAGCGCCGGAACCTGCACCCTGCCGCTCAAGATTGGCGAACAACACGGCTTCTCGACCGGCTTAAACTCCATCAGCTCGACACGCGTATAGTTCGGATCGTAAAGGTTCAGTTGCCACTTGCCATCCCGGCCAATCTTGGGAGGCTCTGGCGGATGAATACCGCGCGCAACCACGGTTTTATAGCCCGCTTGAATGTCCGTCACCCCAAGCGCCAGATGATGCATAACGCCCAATTGCCGGGGCGAAGGATTATGTACATTCAGCATGTATTCCAGCCAGTCAGTCCCGTCCGGAACGCGCATATCCACCCAGTCCACACGATCGTCTTTCATCCCGCCATACCAGGTCATGCGAAAGCCAAGAATGTCTTTGTAAAAGCCATCGGCAGCAGCGCGATCCCGCACGGTCACCCCGACGTGAATCATCCGTTTTGATACCCGCGTATCGGGGAGGAACTTGCCGAAATTGCGGCTATGCAGCGAGCCGGGCATGTACTGCACGAACTCAACATTGTGGCCGTCGGGGTCCTTTACCATCATGCTGAGATTGCCGTCCAGCCCGGGCTTTAAGGTGGCCGGCACTTTCACGCGATGCGCTGCAAGATAATCGCGCAGTTGCCGGGCATCGGTGGTTTCAAACGCAATGTGCGACAGACGATCCTGGGTCTCGCTCTTCAGGTCTGGAAATACTTCGATGTATTGGTGGTCATTCACCTTGAAGTACGTAAGCATCAAGCCGCCGCTGGGCTTGTCCAGGCTGAAGGGCTCCTGGAACCCCAGCCCATGTCCATAGAACAGCCGCGCCGTCGCGATATCATTCGTCTCAAGTCCGATGTGCGCCACCCCGACAATCGGTGGCCGCTCTGCGCCTTGAATCGCGCCAAAGCCGGCAATCAGAAATAGCGCCGTCGTGAGTCCAGCCAAGCTCCGTTGCATTTCCAAACGATATTACTCCAACCCCGCAAGCGCAACAGTCCTATCAGGGATCCTTAACGAACCCTCTGATCCGAAATTAGATCTACACTTGGCCCTCAGGGTGTTCCAAGCGGAAAATCGAGCCGCACATCTAAGGTTTCCGAGTTTCACGGACAATTGACGTGCGAACGAATCGCCGGATACAAGATGACTTTACAGGAGTAATTGCCCGGAAGCCCGCTTGGTGTCATCAGAAGCAGATTCTTTGCAGCCTTAATTTTACTCATCGTTTTCAACCCTTGCCGTTGTAGCTCGTCGCCTCGGCACTGCAACTCGGCGGCAGCCTTCCTTTGCGCCGTAAGGAGTAGCCCGCCAGATTGTGCCGCCAGACGAGGATTGGTGCACCCCCTCTATCAATCCGACCGCTACCATTTGGTTGATTACCTTTCCTAGGGAACTGAGTGAGACAGAAGCGTTTTCCCAATCGAAAGGAGTGGGATTGTGGAAATACAGCCCGCTATGCCATGCCTTCGCCAGAGACACTAAGGGGAGGCCGACGCCCTGATTGTCTGTACCTGCCCCCAGCGTTTGCGGAAGAACGCTCCTAATTATGTCGTCCCAATATGGATTGAATGATTCTCTTTTTCCCTCTGGGAATTCGAGCACAATTTCGGTAATTTCCTGGCCACTAGCGAGATCATCTGCACCCGCTGGCGGCGTTAGGCGGTTGGCCTGCTCTAAGGCAACGCTCATTGCATCGCGCTCGCGACGTAAGCCTAGCAGTTCATCTTTTAGACTCTCGTCATTTGACTCGCCCGCTCTAGTCCATCCTTGTGCCGGACGAGTTCTCTTAAGGTGTTGGATCCCGGTGAATACAGCGGCCGTGAGCTCACTTCGGTCAGCCCAATTCCTGCAGTTCTTCGATCTCAGCTCTGTCCGAAACTCGCTGAACCGCCTCCGACCTTCGTCGGTGCCCTCTGTTTTATCTGCAGGCAATGCGCCCGGGTTGGAGTGCAGAAGAGCAATCGTCGGCTTACCAGTTTTGGTGGCGTACTCGTATTCTAGATGCGTGTAGCTTTTGTTCGCATTCTTCTCGAGCGTTCCGTATCGTCCACCCAGGATGATCACGTAATAATCAGAATCGTCGATAACGCTCTTAATCAAGGTCAAAGAATCGTCGTCTGCTGCTGGAAACAACTCCATACCGGCGGGGAAGCAGTCGAGTTGAAGGAGGGCGCTGATAACAACTGCCCGCTCTTCGCGCAAATCCTCGAAGGTCGAACTGACAAAGACCTGATATCGCTTATCCACACTGTCTATCCTAAGACCGACGGCTAGGCAGTATCTCCACCAATGAGCAATCGCCCCTTCCTCCCGCCCGGCTCGCGCCTTTCCGCGAGACCGCAGCCCGCCGTACGATGGGAGCGCCCTTTCTGTTCGCTGGCACCTGAATCCCGGCGCATCCATTGCGACGGGGTTCGGAACCATCATTCGCACGAGGAAGAGAAGCTGTCGAATTCGGAACGGCTATCAGCGTCGCTCGGCAAAGGATTTGCAGCAGGGTAAATCGACGAACCTCGCGCGCTGCCGGGATGGACTGGACGCGGAACAGATAAGTAATGGTAAACGCCGGTTTCACCTGCGATCCTGTCAATACGCTCGTGATCGGTATTCTTGCCGCCATCGCCGCCGAGCATTAGGAAGAGATTTGCGCAAACATATCAATCCACTTTTTCTGTTTGGCCGCCGCCGGTCAATACTTCTTCGGCTCGTTCCGCATCATCAGATCTCGTAACTAGCCGAATCCCTCTGTTCAGTAGGAGGTGTGGCCGTTGGCCGCCACAATCATCGCGACTGAGTATGCAATCGATTCCGAACGCCTCTAGAGCTGCCTTCGCAATGTCGGCCTCCGACTCGCTAACGAAGGTACGAATCGTGACGAGATCGTCCTGGGTCGCGTCAGAGTTAGTTATACTCACGCGGTCATCCTGCAATAACCCAAGTTTAACTGCTCATCTGGAATGCACTTGGACAGTGGCTCGGCGAATCGGGCAACTGAATCCAACAGATAAGCCGCAGTCGTCGCCCAGCATAGAATATCGCCTCCGCCATTCGCTTCGAGGGCATTCAGAACAATCCGCTATTGTCGAGCTCCTGTCTGCAGCCGTGCATTGCCAATCTGTTGTTTTGTTGGGGGTGTCCCAGCTGAGAATCCTGCGTCAGCAACGGCGGCATTGCCTTGCCGCCGGTTTTCCCGTACCTTGAAGTTCTAATTGACCTCAAAGATAACGGCACTCCTCAAAAAAGCTACGATGAAACTCAGAGGTGAAACCGTGGCATCACTTGACTGGTCACAATGTCCCGTGGTCGAAAGCGTTCCGGGTAAGGTGAGCGGTGCATGGGTGCTGAAGGGTACCCGCATGCCGGTCTCCGCCATTTTCGAGAATCTGGAGGCCGGGGCCAACATCGACGACATCATGGAGTGGTTCGACGGGCTCAATCGTGAACAGGTGAAGGCGGTTATCGAATTCGCAGCCCGCAGCCTGGATAAAGAACCCTCCTACGCACCGTAAATGCTGATCATTTTCGATCAGGCAACCCCGGCGACTAGCCCATTCGCCGTCACACCCCCACCCAACTTTATATTTCCTCTTGAATCCGCAGCTTAGCCGTATTTTCAAACGTACATAGAACGTTTTACGCCCTTCCCGTGCTACGCTCCGGCAGGCTCGCATGAGGTTCGTCCTCTCGCGAGCCATCCTTTTTTGGAGCCCAATATGACACCCCGATCCATCCGCCGCGCCGCTGAGCGCAAAGCTGAGAAGCTCGCCCGCAAAGCCGAAAAAAATGACGTGGAGCGGCCTTCCGAGGCTGCCATGCCGGGTTTCCAGCCGGCATCTCTTTCATCGTCTTCTATTTCCCCAGCGCAGCTTCGCGCCAATCGTGCCAACGCGCAGCTCAGCAGCGGCCCCGCAACCTTGGACGGCAAGACCACATCATCCCTGAACGCGGTCAAAACCGCCCTCACCGGCCGCACCGTGCTGCTCCATTCCGATGACGCCGCCGAATATCAGCGCCACCTCGCCGCTTACGAAAAGGAACTCTCTCCTGTCGGTCAGCGCGAGTCCGATCTGGTCCAGTCGATTGCCGATACCGTCTGGCGTCTGGGCCGCATCCCGGGTCTCGAGCTTGCCATCTACGCTCAGGGCCGCGTCCAATTTGCCGATGAATTCAAGGACCACGATGCCGCGCTGCGTCCCGGTCTGATCGAGCTCAAAACTTTCATGACATATGAGAAGCAGCTCCGAAATCTGCACCTTCAGGAATCGCACCTTTCCCGCCGCCGTGAAAAAGAGATCGCCGAAATCCGCGAGCTGCAGCAGGCCCGCAGCGCAGAAGAAAAGGGTAGGGGCGAGGCATGCCTCGTCCCAAAACACTCAAATGGGTTCGAATTTTCATCTGCCGAATCAGAAGTGGCCCAGACCCTCAATCTGCCGCGTCCCGACGGGGTGCCCTCTGGTCCGGAACGCATGCGCAATGTTCTTTCAGCGGCCTGAACTGTTCTAATTTCGATATACTCTTCACACGCTCACCCACTTATTGATAACGCTGAAACGGTTCAGCCCCGGTATCCTCCTTCCGCTCTGGCTCGTTGGAATCCAGGCTTCTGGCGCAACCAACCCGGCTGTGGATTTTGATCGCCAGGTCAGGCCGATTCTTTCTGACAATTGCTTTGCCTGCCATGGCCCGGACGAAAAGCACCGCATGATGGGGCTGCATTTCGATACCAAAGAGGGCGCGTTTGGCAAGCCGAACGTGATTGTCCCCGGAGATTCCGCGCACAGCAAAATGTATCTGCGCGTCAGCAATCCGAATGTGGCTATGCGCATGCCGCCGTCTTATTCGGGCCGCAAACTCACGCCTGCCCAGATTGAAACGATCAAGCATTGGATTGATGCGGGCGCTAAATGGGAATCGCATTGGGCATTTGTGCCGCCCAAGCGCCCCGATGTGCCCGTGGTAAAACAAGCGGAATGGGTGCGCACGCCCATCGACAGTTTTGTTCTGGCAAAGCTCGAGCAGCAAGGCTTGCATCCATCGCCTGAAGCTGATAAAGCAATCCTGCTGCGGCGCGTGACATTCGATTTGACCGGCCTGCCGCCCACGCCGGCCGAACTAAATGCATTTCTGAACGATAAATCGCCGAACGCCTATGACAAAGTTGTCGACCGGCTGCTCGCGTCTCCGCATTACGGTGAGCGCATGACCATGCAATGGCTCGATTTCGCCCGCTATGCGGATACGCACGGCTATCACATCGACAGCGCGCGCGAGATGTGGCCGTGGCGGGATTGGGTAATTGATGCGTTTAACCGCAACATGCCTTACGACCAATTCACTGTTGATCAGATTGCCGGCGACCTGCTGCCTCACGCCACCCAGCCGCAAATCATCGCCACAGGCTTCAATCGCAATCACATGATCAACTTCGAAGGTGGCGCTATTCCCGAGGAGTATCAGAACGAGTACATTGTGGACCGGATTGAAGCGACCTCGACCACCTGGCTCGGCATTACCCTCGGTTGCGCCCGTTGCCACGACCATAAATACGATCCGTTGACGCAAAAGGATTTCTACAGTTTTGGCGCTTTCTTTAACGGTATTGCGGAGAAGGGGCTCGATGGCTATAAGGGCAACGCGGTCCCCTACTTGCAGTTGCCGGATAAGCAGGAGACGCACATGAAGGAGCTGCTCCTGAATGCGATTAAGCAGCAGGACACCAAGCTAGCTGCCGCGCAAAGCGCCTGGGAGCGCGAAGAGCGTGCGACGCCCGTTTCGGATGTTACTTCCGGCCTCGTCGATGAGTTTACCTTCGATGATTCGCTTTCGAACTCACTGCGTCCCGATTCGGCGGGCAAGATCGTAAGCGGCAAGCTGACCTACGCCGACGGACGCATCGGCCGCGCAGCCAATCTGGATGAAGAGCCGAGCCTTTCGTTTGGCCCCGTCGGTGCGTTGAGTGCGAACCAGCCTTTCAGTATCGCGCTTTGGATCAAGGCCGATGGCCCGTCCGGCATGACCTTGCTCTCGGGTCCGGGATACCAATTAGCTCTCGACTACTGCTCCAAAGGCAACTGCAACTTGATCGTTCGCCTGCCGGGAATCGAAGTTAAATCGAAACAAGGCGCAGCGCTCGAAAGCTGGAGTCATCTCATCGTCTCCTACGACGGCTCCGCGAAAGCAAAGGGCCTTCAGATCTACGTCGACGGACACGCCGTCCCAACTGAGTGGGGCGGATCCCCTGATCCGCGCCGGACGGGGGTGCCCTCTGGGCCATCCGGTCTTTCCAGCCGCAGCACTGAACCGCGACCGCCAGGGAGCGGCTCCATTCAAATCGGCAACAAGGATTCCGGCACGCCCTTCAAAGGCCAAATGGCTGATCTGCGTTTCTACAATCGCCGCCTGTACGCCAATGAAGCTTTGCAAATCGGTTTGCTGAACCCGCTGCATACGGTCGTTTCCATTGCCGGCCAGCGCCGCTCTGAGGATCAATCGAAATGGCTCCGCAAGTATTTCGTAGCCGAGGTCGCCAATGGGGCGGAGAAGCAGATCAATACCGATTACGAGACGCTGAACCTCGGCTTACAGCAGCTCGATCGCGAGATTCCATCCACCATGATCATGTCCGAGATGGACAAGCCCCGCGACACGTTTATTCTCGCTCGCGGCGATTACCGGAACCGCGGCCAGCAGGTCTCGCCCAATACGCCGGCAGTCCTTCCGCCCCTGCCCAAGGACGCGCCCCCCAATCGGTTAACGCTGGCAAAGTGGCTCGTTGATCCCGGCAATCCTCTTACCGCTCGCGTGGCCGTCAACCATTTCTGGCAGATGTATTTCGGCACGGGTATTGTCAAAACCAGTGAAGACTTCGGTTCGCAGGGAGATCCGCCCAGCAATCAAGCCCTGCTCGACTGGCTAGCGACCGAATTTATCCGGACCAATTGGGACGTGAAGGCCATGCAGCGGCTGATTGTCACCTCTGCCGTCTATCGCCAATCCTCCAAAGTCAGTCCCGAATTGCTGGAGAACGATCCTGAGAATCGCTTGCTGGCAAGAGGCCCGCGCTTCCGTCTACCGGCGGAGATGATCCGCGATAACGCTCTTGCCATTAGCGGTCTCCTGAACGACAAGATCGGCGGCCGGAGCGTCTCTCCATATCAGCCCAAAGGACTCTGGGAAGAAATGGCGTTCGGCGGCGATTTTTCTGCCCAGAAGTATGACCAGAGCCACGGTGCGGACCTGTACCGCCGCAGCATGTACACCTTCTGGAAGCGAAGTGTTCCCTATCCATCTTTGAATACCTTCGATGCGCCCGACCGCGAGAAATGCACCGCTCGCCGCGGTGTCACGAATACGCCGCTTCAGGCCCTGGTCCTCTGGAACGACCCAACCTATGTTGAAGCGGCTCGCGCCCTGGCGCAGCGTGATCTGAAGCAAGCTGGGCCTGGTGAAACCGATCGTATCCGCTACGTGTTCCGATTGGCTACCGACCGCGATCCGACGCCTCAGGAATTTGACATTTTGGACAAGTTGTTCAAGAAAGAAGCTGCCCGGTACACCGCCGATAAGGCCGCCGCTGAGAAGCTGATCTCCGTCGGCGAATCAAAGCCCGATGGCGGCATTGACTCCGCGCAACTGGCCGCCTGGACGCTCGTGACCACCACAATATTGAACATGGACGAAACCATTACTAAGAATTGAGGCAAGCAAATTATGGACCCCGTTCGCGAGCACGAGCTTGTTCTAACCCGGCGACAGTTGTTCGGCCGCGGCAGCAAAGGCATCGGCATTGCGGCCCTCGCTGCACTCCTCGATCCCGCGCTCTTCGCGCAGACGGCAACCGCTCCGGTCTCGGACGAAAAGTTCGGAGGCCTTCCCGGCCTACCGCATTTTGCGCCCACCGCAAAGCGCGTCATCTTCCTGCACCAATCCGGCGCGCCATCCCAAATCGACCTCTTCGATTACAAGCCGAAGCTCAACAACATCGCCGGAACGGAGCTTCCCGATTCCGTTCGCCAGGGCCAGCGCATTACCGGGATGACATCCGGACAAAACTCGCTTCCGGTTGCCCCCTCCATTTTCAAATTCAACCAGGCTGGCAAGAACGGTACCTGGATCAGTGAGCTTCTCCCGCACACCGCCAAAATCATCGACGATATCACCATCGTCAAAACGGTGAACACCGATGCCATCAATCACGATCCGGCCATCACCTTCATACAGACCGGCTTCATGCAGCCCGGGCGCCCCAGCATGGGTTCCTGGGTCACGTACGGCTTGGGCAGCGAGAATCAGACTTTGCCGTCGTTCGTCGTTCTGATTTCCCAGGCGAACGCCCTGAATCGCGATCAGCCATTGTTTACGCGGCTGTGGTCCAGCGGCTTTCTTCCTTCCAAGTACCAGGGCGTCCGGTTTCGCGCCTCAGGCGATCCTGTCCTGTTCCTGGCGAATCCTGAAGGAATCGATCCCGCCACGCGCCGCGCCATGCTCGACAGCATCGATGAACTAAACAAAATCACGGAACAGTCTTACGGCGATCCGGAGATTGCGGCGCGCATCTCGCAATACGAAATGGCGTATCGCATGCAATCCTCGGTTCCCGATTTGACCGATCTGTCGAAAGAGCCCGAAAGCACTTTCGAGTTGTACGGTCCCGATTCCCGCAAGCCCGGAACCTACGCAGCAAATTGTTTGATGGCCCGCCGTCTTGCCGAACGCGGAGTTCGTTTCGTACAGCTTTACCATCGCGGATGGGATCAGCACAACGATCTTCCGCGCGATATCGCGCTGCAGTGCAAGGGAACCGATCAGGCTTCGGCCGCCCTCGTAACAGACCTGAAGCAGCGCGGCCTGCTCGACGACACGCTCGTCATCTGGGGTGGCGAATTCGGACGCACCGTGTACTGCCAGGGTCACCTGACGAACACCAACTACGGCCGCGATCATCATCCCCGCTGTTTCGCGATGTGGTTCGCCGGCGGCGGCGTCAAGCGCGGCACGGTTCTCGGCGAGACCGACGACTTTTCTTACAACGTAGTCTCCGATCCGGTCCCCATACACGACGTCCAGGCCACCGTGCTCCACTGCCTGGGCATCGATCATACCCGCCTCACGTATAAATTTCAGGGCCGCCATTTCCGATTGACCGATATTGCCGGCAATGTGACCAAGCAAATCCTCGCCTAGATGACACGTCGCGAATGGGTGCTCCTATCGGCCAGCAGCCTGATGTGCCGTGCCAGTGAGCCAGCCTCCCGCCTCTCTGTAGAAAGCTACATATTTCAGCAATATGCCGAGCGGCAGAAAAAGCCCTTAGGCGCAGTCATCGATGAGATCTTTCCGATGGTCCGGAATGCAGGTTTTCACAACATCGAACTGAATCCCGCCTTCTTCGCGCCGGACCTGCGCGATCGTGTGCTGGCCGCGCTCCGATCGAACGATCTCTCGATGCCGTCCGTCTATGTTGGCGGCGGGATGCACACCAAAGCGTTGGCTCAAGCGACCACAAAGCTTGCACTGGAGATAGGTGCGCTATGCAAGCCGTTCGGCTGCACCGCGGTTGTGAACAACGCCGATCCGAAGCCTCATCAGGCCCAAAAAACTGACGAAGAACTCGTGGTCGAAGCCGCATCCATGAATGAGTTGGGGCGTGTGCTCGCCGAAAACGGATTCCAACTGCGGGTTCACAACCATACACCGGAGATGATGGACAACGCCCGCGAATGGCGCTATATCCTTCACCACACTGACCCGAAATACGTTACCTTTTGCCTCGATTTGGACTGGGTTCACCAAGGCGGATTAGATCCGCTTGAGCTCTTGCGCGAAGCGGGCAAGCGCGTCACCGAAATTCACGTTCGCAACGCAAAGAACAAGCTCTGGCTGGAGTCAGTCGAAGCGGGCGATATCGATTACCGCAAAGTAGCGAGTCTTCTCAGCGAGAAACATGTGGAGCCTCTGATCGTTGTTGAACTGGCTTACCGCGAGAACACCGTGATCACCCGCCCGCTCGGCGAAGATCTCCGCCTCAGCCGCATCTATACCGAACGCATTTTCGGACTCCATGCCTGACTGGATTGTGGCGCACGATTTGTCGTGCAGGCGGGCAGTTCACTGCCCGCTCCGGCTCAGCTCAGAAACACGATAATCGCCGGTGTTCCAACCGGCGTGTATTGCCCGGTAAACGTAAGCTGGCCGCTTGCGCTATTGACGCGAAAGCATGTCACCGCATCGCTCCTCTGATTGCAGGAATACAGAAAGCGGCCGCTTGGGTCGATGCCAAAGCTGCGCGGGTAATCGCCTCGCGTCCACTCCTCGCCTATATAAGTGAGCGTGCCGCCCGGTCCGATGGAGAAAAACGCGATGCTGTCATGCAGCCGGTTCGCCGCATACAGAAATTTCGCGTCGGGCGAGATCATCACCTCAGAAGTAAAGTTTGTTCCGGCGAATCCCTTCGGTAAAGTTGAGACCGTCTGCTTCGTCTGCAAGGTCCCCTTTGTGCCGTTGTAGTCGAAAGCCACCAGGGTTGAGCTTTCTTCCTGCAATGAGTAGACCCAGCGGGCGTTTGGATGAAAAACAAAATGGCGCGGCCCGTCTCCCGACGGGAGCGAAATGAATGCAGGATCGTTCGGAGACAACTTGCCGGAACTAACATCGAATTTCCAGACGTAGATCCGGTCCAGCCCTAGATCAGTTGAAAGCACAAAGCGGCCGGACGGATCGGCGTGGATCATGTGAGCGTGCGGGTGATCGTGACCGCTGATTGCGAAGCTTCCCGGAGGCCCACTGGTCGCATGAGTCGAGCCGACCTGCCCTTCATCGGTTTTGACGTCGGTGGGCGCTCTCAGCTTGCCGTCGGAGCCAATCGGAAGTACAGCCACCGTGCCTCCTGCGTAGTTGGCCACCAGAACGAACTTGCCGGAAGGATGGATACTAAGTTGGGCAGGCCCAGCGCCTCCGGAACTGGCGCTGTTGAGCAGCTTCAAACGGCCCTTCGCGCGGTCAATCGAGAATGCGCTCACCGAAGCAGAGAAATTCGTGATTTCATTAGCAGCATAAAGATGAGTCCCAGAGCGATCCAATGCAAGCCAGGATGGGTTGGAATCGTCCGCGAAGACCTCGCGCTGCGAGAGCGCCCCCGTTGCCGGGTTCATCTCGAATAAATAAATCCCCTGTCCCTTCCCCTTGCTGCCCTCCGGCCCTTGCGGCGAACTATACGTCCCGATGTAGGCGAGAATGGGCCGTCTGGGCGCACTCACTTGATGCGCGCGCATCAGGGCCGGTACGGCTACAAAGCCGGAAGCCGTCCTGACAAATGCGCGGCGCGAGAGTCGATCATGAGACGATGTCTGCACCCAACGAGCTTAGCTGATACTTATTCTTTAAAACCATTTCATGACCTTTGATTTCTGCATAATCGGCGGAGGCATCGTCGGCGTTGCCACGGCCATGGCATTACTGGAAGCGCGGCCTGGCTCCACTATCGTCATTCTCGAAAAAGAGAACAGCCTCGCCACTCACCAGACGGGTCACAACAGCGGCGTCATTCATTCCGGAATCTACTATGCGCCGGGAAGCCTGAAGGCCGACCTCTGCCGCCGCGGGGCGATCGCAACAAAGGCTTTCTGTCAGCAGTATGGCATCCCGTTCGAAGTCTGCGGAAAGCTACTGGTCGCAACGAACCCGCTGGAAAGTCAGCGTATGGACGCGCTGTTCGACAGAGCCAAAGAAAACAAGATTGAGGTCGAACGGCTCGATGCCGCGGAATTGAAGCGCCGCGAGCCAAATATCGTCGGCGTCGGCGCGCTCTTCGTCCCTTCGACTGGCATCGCCGATTACAAGCGTGTGTGCGAGACGATGGGCCGGATCGTCTCGTCAGCAGGAGCGCGGATCGAACTCGGCATTGAAGTCGCGGGAATCGAAGAAACCGCACAGGAAGTTGCCATCAGCGCCGGAAACAGGAAGTGGACCGCCAAACAACTGATCGTGTGCGCCGGCCTGCAGTCTGACCGGCTCGCGAAGATGGCGGGCATCAAGACCGAACATCAGATTGTCCCGTTTCGCGGCGAATACTACCGGCTCCCGCCGGACAAAAACGATATTGTGCGGCATCTCATCTATCCGATTCCCGATCCTGACCTGCCTTTTCTCGGCGTTCACCTCACCCGCATGATTGATGGCGGCATTACCGTTGGCCCCAATGCGGTGCTCGGGTTCGCCCGTGAGGGCTATCCTAAGCTCTCATTTCGCTTCCGCGATGTCGCCGAATACTGTTCCTTCCCAGGGTTCTGGAAAACGATCGCAGCCAATCTGAAGTCCGGCCTCATTGAGATGCGTAATTCGCTTTGGAAGCCTGGCTATCTGCAGGAATGTCGAAAGTATTGCCCCGCCCTCACGCTTCGAGATCTGCTCCCCGAGAAAGCGGGGATCCGTGCGCAGGCAGTCCTCCGGGATGGCACGCTAGTACATGATTTTCTGTTCTTCCAGACTGATCGAATGCTCCACGTCTGTAACGCGCCCTCCCCGGCAGCCACATCGGCCATTCCCATCGGGGAAATGATCGCCGGGAAGTGCGGCCGTGGTATACACTAGGCAACTTCCAAAACCATGACCCAATTCCGCTGCCTACTTGTCTATCTCGCTCTTATTATTTTTGCTGCCCCGCATGCTCGGGCGCAGAGTGCGGAGACCCCGCAATTCGCGCGCGACTCGCAGCAGCCCGTGGATGCATGGTACACGCAGCGGATCCAGAAATACACGACTGACCGCTCTCTCAACTCGCCGTTGACAGATTACCTGCCGGCTTCGAAGTCGATACCAACGCCGGCGAAGGTGCTGGGTGATATCGCTGGTGCGCCAGACATGCTGCCCTATGCCGAAGACGTTTATCGCTACTTTCGGCTGCTGGCCGCGAGCAGCCCGCGCGTAAAGGTCTTTACTATTGGGCGCACGGAAGAAGGCAGGGAGATGATCGCGGTAGCGATTGCCGATGAATCGCTGCTGGCGAAATCGAAGGACAACGACGCGCGTCTTGCCAAGCTCGCCGATCCGCGCTTGATCGGAATGAAGGATGCCACAGCGGATGATCTGGTGGCACAGTCATTCCCGGTTTACTACATCACCGGCACCATTCATTCTCCCGAGACCGGCGCTCCGACCGCGCTCATGGAGCTGGCCTATCGCCTTGTGGCCGACGATGCCCCCTACATTCAGTACATCCGCACACACATGATCACGCTGATCACGCCGGTAGTAGAAGTGGACGGCCGGGACCGCATGGTCGACCTCTACAAATGGCACAAGGCCCACCCCGGCGAGAACTGGCCGCACCTCGTGTACTGGGGCCATTATGTTGCTCACGACAACAATCGCGATGCCATGGCGATGACGCTCAATCTCACTAACAATGTGCTGAACACGTATCTGGGCTGGCATGCCCAGGTGCTGCACGACTTGCATGAATCGGTGCCGTTCCTGTACGACAATACCGTGGGCGATGGTCCTTATAACGCCTGGATTGATCCGATGCTGGCTGATGAGTGGTCCACTCTGGCGTCAGACAACATGCAGCAGATGCAGAAATTCGGGATGCCCGGCGCGTTCACGCATGGAGACTTCGATACCTGGAGCCCGGGTTACCTGATGTTCCTGGCCGGCTTGCATAACGGGATCAGCCGCCTATATGAGACGTTCGGCAACGGCGGAGCCGATACCGAGAAGCGTATCCTTTCTCCCGACCAATACTCGCGGACTTGGTATCGCCAGAATCCGCCCTATCCAACCGTGCTCTGGTCCCAGCGCGATAACAACAACTACGAAGAAACCGCCCTGCTCTCCACCCTGTCGTACTTCGCGCGCAACAGCAGACGCTTTCTCACCGGCTACTACATGAAAAGCAAGCGCTCTATAGAGAAGCCGCAGGATGCCGGTCCCGCGGCCTATGTCCTTTCAGCGGATGAAGCAGCTTTGAACCGGCAGATGCAGCTTCTAAAAGTACTCGCTTCGCAACATGTCGAAATTCATCGCCTGGATGGAGCTGCGGTTGTCACAATACCGCCTCCCGCGCACCCGCCGAGCACGGATGATAAGCCCAGCGCTCCTCCCGCTCCCCGATCCCAAACCTTTCCGGCAGGGAGCTTTGTGATCCGCATGGACCAGCCTTTCTCGCGGATCGCTGATGCTCTGTTGGATCGGCAGTACTGGTCTCCGGACGATCCGCAGAAACATCCTTATGACGATACCGGCTGGTCTTTCGGCGACTCGTTCAATGCCGAAGCAGTTCGGGTGACGGATCGCTCCATTCTTTCGGCAAAGATGGACAAGCTTGAAGATCTGAATCGGATCGGCGGGAATATCGCAGGCTCGGGCCCCGTCTACGCCGTCGATAACTCCGGGCAAGTGAGTCTCGCCGCCCTGGTGTACGCGCTCAAAGGCGCCGATATTTCTGTCGCGGAAGAAGGTTTTGAAAACGGTGGACGACGCTTCCAGGCCGGATCGCTTCTAATCCATGGCGCAGATGAAGCACGGCTGAAAACAGTGCTGAAGCAACTCGAGCTCTCCGCATACAGTACTCCGTCTGCCCCTGGCATTCGCACTCATGCCGCCGCGGCCCCGCGCATTGCCTTCATGCACACCTGGCTCTACACGCAGACCGAAGGCTGGTGGCGAATGGCCTTCGACAAACTGCACCTGCCCTACGGCTACATCAGCACTCAGACGGTAGCAGATGAACATGACCTGCGCTCTAAATACGATGTCATCATTTTTGCGCCGGTCGCGCATACCTCAACCGGGCAGATCGTCAGCGGCGTCCCCATGTGGGGCAATCCCCTGCCCTGGCAAACAACATCTCTCACGCCCAATCTGGGCAAGCTGGATGCGACGGCAGACATGCGGCCGGGTCTGGGCTTCTCCGGGGTCCAGCACCTGAAGGACTTCGTCGAAGCAGGCGGCTTGCTGATCACGTCTGAGGATACGGCTCAGTTTGCGATTGAGGAAGGGCTTGCTCCGGGAGTGTTCATCTCTCCTCGCAAAAACGCCAAGGTCGTCGGCAGCGTGCTGAAAACAGTGTTAGTAGACAAAACGCAACCCGTAGCATACGGCTACGGTTCCAATCTGGCTGTTTATAGCGCGGACGGGATGGCTTTTGACGTTAGCAACCTGACCACGAACCGCCACCTGTTGACACAGAAGGAATACAAGCGTCCAACCGGCCGCGGAGGCCCGGAAGACGAAGACATTCCTGAAGGCCGCCCGGTTGAAAAAGCGCCGCCGCTGCCCTCGCCCAAGCCATGGGAGCCTACCCCGCTGAACGAGGAAGAGTCGCGCAATAACCCTTACTTGATACCTGTTGAGTACCGCCCGAATGTGATCCTGCGTTATGCCGGCCAGAAGGACCTGCTGCTCTCCGGTCTACTCGAAAACGGCGGTTCCATCGCGGAACATGGAACCGTTGTGGACGCCCATCTCGGCCGGGGAAATGTGCTGCTGTTTGCAAACAATCCCATTTATCGCGGCGAGACCATCGGCAGTTATGCGCTGGTGTTCAACGCCATCATGAACTTCGATCATCTGTCTTCTCGCGCATCCTCCGGCAAGGAAGCGATTACTCCCCAGACAACCCCCGGTCCGCGTTGAGTGATTCGCAGGAGCAATAATCCTGGACTTCGGTTTACCGATGCTATGATCTAGGTCAGAAGCATCAATCTACATGCGGACGCGCAATCTGTCTCGCATTTCTGTACCCAGCGTCCGAATGGATCGCTGCCGCCACCGCCGGCTGTCCAAAACTGCCATAGCGCTGCTTTGCGCCACCCTCGGTACTGCAACCGCATTCGGTCACTTTCAGAACGGTCCTGACGATACTTCGCAGGCAGCGAAACCGGCCATACCTCCCAGTGAACCGGTAAACATCGAATCCCGAAAGCCCGCTTCGGCGGCTAAGGTTGATTCCCGCCCGGTCGATATTCGGGTGGAGAAGCAACTGGTACTGATCAATGTGACGGTTACCGATCCTCTGAATCGGTTCGTGACCGGTCTTGAGAAGCAGCATTTCCGGTTGTTCGAAGATAAGGTGGAGCAGAATATAACCCAGTTTTCGAGCGAAGATGCTCCCATCTCAATCGGGCTCGTGTTCGATACCAGCGGCAGCATGGGAGCGAAATTGCAGAAGTCCCGGCAGGCGGCGGCGGAGTTCTTCAAAACCGCGAACCCGTCCGATGAGTTTTTCCTGGTGCAGTTTAATGATCGCCCAACATTAGCCGTGCCCTTTACAACGGATACGGACAAGCTCCAAAGCACCTTGACATTCACCCAATCGAAGGGGCGGACCGCACTCCTCGACAGCGTCTATCTTGCAATGCACGAGATGAAGAAAGCGCATAATCCGCGTAAAGCGCTGCTGATCATTTCCGATGGCGGAGATAACAGCAGCCGGTACACGGAAACAGAAATAAAGAACGCCGTTCGGGAAGCGGATGTGCAGATCTTTGCGATCGGGATTTTCGAGTCGCTAGGGAACCGCGGACGAACGCCGGAGGAAGCCGCCGGCCCTGGACTGTTGAACGAACTAGCAGAGCAAACGGGTGGCCGGGAATACGCAGTCGAGAATGTGGCCGAGTTGCCGGACATTGCTGCGAAAATAGGAATTGAATTGCGCAACGAATATATACTTGGCTACACTCCAAAAAACAGGGAGCGGGACGGGAAGTATCGGCGGGTTCAAGTGAAGCTAAACCAACCGCGCGGGCTTCCGCCGCTGAGGGCTTTTTTCCGCTTGGGGTACTATGCGCCAACGAACTGACCGCCTTCGCTACAGAACTCTTGTATCGAATAGCTTGGCAGCCGCGCTGCTGGTCGGAATGCTCTCCGTCTCCGCGTCCGCCCAATTCCGGGCGGATACCCGGCTGGTCGTGCTGCATGCCAGCGTAACCGACCATAAAGGCAAGTTGCTCACGAACCTGAATAAGGATGCCTTCAAAATTTACGAGAACGGGCAGCCGCAGCAGGTGAAGATTTTCCGTCGAGAGGATGTCCCGGTTTCATTGGGCATCATAATCGACGATAGCGGCAGCATGATGACGAAACGAAGCCGCGTCGAGGCTGCTTCGCTCGCCATGGTCCGCGAATCGAATCCGCAAGATGAGGTTTTCATCGTCAACTTCAATGACGATGCTTACCTGGACGTCCCCTTCACGAACGACATTCACAAGCTCGAGCAAGGTTTAGCTCGCATCGATTCACGGGGCGGGACCGCGATGCGCGACGCCATTAGCATGTCGCTGGATTATATGAAGGCAAAGGCCAAGAAGGACAAGAAGGTCCTCATGGTAATCACCGACGGCAACGACAATGCCAGCAACATATCGCTAGAGCGGGTAGTGCAGCGCTCGAACCAGAGCGATACGTTGGTGTACGCGATCGGGCTTTTCACGGAAGAAGAAAAGCATGAGGCCACCAAGGCTCGCCGAGCCCTGAACGAACTGACATCCGCGACCGGTGGTTTGGCCTTCTATCCAAAAGAAGTGGCCGAAGTACAGGTCCTGGCGGTAGAGATTGCGCGCGACATACGCAACCAATACACCATTGCATATAGCCCCTCAATCCAGCAACTGGATGGCAGCTATCGGCAGATCAAGGTTACGGTTACCGCGCCGGGACGGCCGGTCGTGCGTACGCGTTCGGGCTATTACGCCACCCCGGATGCCGACCAGACGAAGGCGATGAGTGCTGCTGCGGTAGCCTCGGCTCTTCCCGTTCCGCGGCGCTGATGCTGCGCTTCTTGTGGATTGCGACGCGAGGCTACCGCCTCCAGCCGTGGAATTCTCCTTACTTGCGCTGGAGAATTGAGACTTACTCGGGCATATCCGCCGATTCAATCACGCGAGAATCGTTCTTTCATTTCATCTGGTCGGAGCGCCGGTCATTATGGCAGTACCTGCGATGGGTGAGCCGCATGGCCGGCGCCCGCTAGGACCACGATCTCCCCTTCCAGCGCGCGCTGGAGGTGCATCTTCCTCGCAAGTTTTCGAGCCGCTGCGGTAAGCGGCAATGCCCCGATCAGAAACGTCATCCACAGTATGGGCAGCCTGTAACGCTCGTCAAATTGAATAAAATAATAGGTCATCGGGAAAAGCCCGAGCCATAAGCTGCAGAGAACGCCCGATATTCGATCCCGGCGGAGCAGCATATGGAGGCCGATGATGCTGAAAAACGTCATCGCGTACTCTATCAAACGCAGCATGCGGAGGCCGGGTTCAACGGCATCGCGAAATGGGCTACCACTCTCATTTGGCAGCCAAAAAATAAACGCTCGCTGAAGAGAAAGCCTGAAAAACTGGCCTTTGTGGGTTGAAATCCATCGGACAGCCTGATGCAATTTGATGTTATTGTATTCGGGTTCGCCCTCAGTTATCACTCGTTTCGCTTCGTCCGCGCTCTTGTTGGGATGGTGCTGGGCGAAGCATCCGGTTTTCAAATTCAGATCGAGGCTGTAGGCAGCACAATCATTGTTAGAAACCGATAGCTCCAGACCAAGATTGTCGCGCACGGGAATGATGCGATGAAAAACCAGATAATTTCTTGCGATCCAGGGCGATATTACTAGGGCAGGAAGAAGAAGTAAAGGCCAGTAATGTTTGTGGAATGTGCGGATACCCTTGGTCCAAGCCAGCCAAAGAAACCACACAAGAATGGCGGGGAGAGCGGTCGGGAGCAGGCATGCAAGCAGACCGGCGGTAACACCCAGAAGAATTTTGAGCAGTCCGGCAGAGCGCGGGCTCGCATCGAAGATCTTTCGAACGAGACACGTAGCTATAAGGACAAAAACGGCTGCATAGGTGCACTCCCAATTGGCGTACAGAAAAGGTTTTGCGGCAAGCCACGCGAATGCTGCCATAACGCCGGTTGCGAATCCGGCCCCTAAGCATTTGCTGGCTAGAGGGAGCATGGCGACAAGTACGCATACTGCGATGATGGCGGACATTTGATACGCATAGAAACCTACGCCGCCGGCTCCGAAGACGCGAATAAGGAGAGCTAAAAAGGCCGGAAACAAGGGCGCTAAATGCGCAGACGGACCCGTTTCCATGGCGGCGAATGGATTAGCGAATTGTCCCTTATAAGCGATGCTGCGCGCCAAAGCAAACGATTCGGGGTGTTCGGGAACGCGTACCGCCGGATCGTAGCTTACCCAGTACCGGCATGCCGTGAGCACGGCGATGATTAGACATATTCTTGCGGGCTGAGAGGCAAAAAAGCGTTGCCACCAAATAAATATTAGCCGAATCGTTTGCATAAGAAACGTCGCCGGAGCCGTCATGACCTGTCCGGGGTACGTAACAGACAAATCGTCCGAAAGAGCTCCTGATCAGAGGAAAGAATTTTCCGGCAACCGTAGCGAGCCCCGGTTCCGCTCAGCTACTTATACGGCCCGTTCGCTCGCAATTCCTCCAGTCGTCGATTCGCAATATTGGCTCTCTCCGCATCCACCGCAATGTCCGCTAAAAACTGATCCACGCCCGCGACAAAAGCATTTGCCGGTTCCTCTGCAACGTGCCGCATCAACCTGCCTCTGCCCTCGCGTGTAAAGCGCGATGGAGCACCTCCGTGCAGCACGCTGCACCGGGCTCCATACAGGTCCTTTCCCGTCGGTGGATCTGACGAAGCGATTCTTACGTACTTTTCCGTCCAAGCAATGAAGTCGGATCGCATCACGTCAGTGCGATTTTCAGGCATGTTCAGAAATGCCATCGTGTCCATTCCGGAATCGATGAGGATGAGTGCCGCGGCATCGCAACGTTCTTCGAGCAGCAGCTTAATCGGGCGCTTGATGCCGTTCTCAATTACCGCCTCCACAGCGCTGCTGTTTAATCCTGACATTGAGACCTGATGCTAGCATCAAATTCGTGGAAGAGCAGGAAGTGTACTCGGCCATTGGCGAGGAGGGTTTTCACAAGCTCGTCGCCGCTTTTTATCAGCAGGTTCCAGACGACGATATCCTTGGCCCCATGTATCGCGGTCGCGATCTCGCCGCTGCCGAACAGCGCCTGCGCGGATTTCTGATTTATCGTTTCGGCGGCCCTCAGCACTACATCGAGCAGCGCGGACATCCCCGTTTGCGGATGCGCCATGGCCCCTTTTCGATAACGCAAAACGCCCGCGACCGTTGGCTACAGTTGATGAACTCGGCATTGGATACCACCGATATTCCGGCCGAACCTAAAGAGATCCTGCGCGGCTTCTTCGATTCAACTGCCAGTTTCCTGATTAATCGTATGGATTGAAACCTGGGAATGAGAGCTGTAAACTCTTTCCGGCGCGCTTACGCGGCTTGTCGTCGAATACAGATCGGCCGCCGAGCGAGGGGGAGATCGCAAATTCATGTTCGATGACTTGTTCGAAATCCGCTTCAGTCTGATAGCGCTGCGCCACCGCGCGCACCAACCCATCTAGGCGCTTGAATCCATCCATCTTGTCCGTGCGGCCAAGCTTGGCTTGATCGAGCGATCGGCGTAGCACCGAAAGGGACTCGTCGTAGGTCCTCAGGGGAACGGGGAACGGATGCCTATCCTTACCTCCCAACGCGAATGAAAAACGTGCGGGATCAGAGAATCTGCTGGGCGTTCCGTGAATCACCTCCGCCACCAGCGCCAGCACCTGTAGCGTGCGAGGCCCGAGATTCTCAGTCAGCAGCAGCGATGCAAAATCACGCAACCGCCGTTCATAGCTTACCGCCAACACAGCACCCAGGCGTTTCAAATCGACATCTTCCGCGCGCACGTCGTGATGGCTAGGCATGCACAGCCGGCGCACTTCGCTGATGGTCTTCTCCGGACTCTCCGATGCAATTGCAAGCAGCGCATCTTGCGCCGGCTTCGCACGCCGGTCAACCAGATTCAGAATGGTCCCTTCGTGTTCGCCGACAATCGCTGTATGCGGCTCGGAGGTAAAGTTGCGAACCGATGCCGAGTGCCAATGATAGCGGCGGGCCAATCCTTTCATCTGGTTCATGCCCTGCTGAACCACCGCCCAATCGCCGCCCGAGGTAACCACGAAGCTATGCAGGTAGATTTGAAATCCATCGCCGATTGCGTTGTTATCCACCTTGGCGGTCAGGCGGCTGGCCCGAACCAGCGCTGACCCAGGCAATCCCTCCGCATCCGCCACTGTAAGTAACTCAGCGGGCGTCTTTCTCGACTGCTTCCCACGCCCGCCGCAAATGTAAAGGCCCAGTTCTTTCGCGCGTAGATTCAAACCGCGCTTGAGCGCACCCATCACTGAGGTCGTAATGCCCGAGGAGTGCCAATCCATGCCCATCACGTTTCCCAGCGCCTGGAACCAGAAGGGATCGCTCAAGCGAGTGAGGAACTCCGGCGTCCCGTAATTGTAGATCACGCTTTCGGTGATAGCGGTTCCCAGCCGCTGCATACGTTCGGCGAGCCAGGGCGGTACTCTGCCGCCGTGCAGCGGAAGATCTGCGAATCCGGAGCGCTTCATCGCTTACTCAATGTTAATCCGCGCTCCGAGATAGTCGACGGTTTATGGTGAAGGGGTGACTCCGCTCCCGGAGTATGTCTCGCGCCGCGATCGCTGGCAGCAGGAGCACCAATTCCTGCAAAGAAAATTCATCCTCATCGGCAACTGGCGGCTGGTTGTTGGAATCGCCGCGGCCGTTCTGGCGTGGCTGGCTTTTGCAAGCGGCGTAATCAGTTCCTGGTGGATCGCGGCGGCGGTGCTGGTGTTCATCGCACTGGTGGCCTGGCATACCCGCGTGATTCGCGCGCGCACACTGGCCGAACGCGCGCTTCGATATTACGACGGTGCTCTCGCCCGGCTCAATGACGAGTGGATTGGCAACGGAAGTAGCGGCGACAACTTTCGCGACGCAGCGCATATCTACGCCGATGATCTGGATGTCTTCGGTCGAGGATCGCTTTTTGAATTGATCTCGACAGCTCGCACCGCTGCCGGTGAGCAGGCGCTTGCCGCTTGGCTGCTGGCTCCCGCAGCGCGTGAGATTGTTCTAGAACGACAGGATGCTGTCCGCGAACTCAGCCCGCGCCTCGATTTTCGTGAAGACCTGGCGCTGTTGGGCGAAGATATTCGTTCTCAGGTAAACGCCGCTTCCCTGGCAGATTGGGGCTCGGCCCCCGCCGTTGAGTTCTCTCCTTTTCTGCGAGGGTTTGCTCTGGCGCTCGCAGTGGCTGGACTTGCAACGCTGATCGCGTTTTTCGCGCACGCGCTCCCGATCTTTCCGTTCGCTGCCATTCTTGCCGGCGATTTCCTCGTCCTCTATGCCATCCGGAAACGTATTGCTCTCGTTGTGGGGGCAGTCGAAACGCCGGGACAGGACCTGCTTCTGCTTTCTCTGCTTCTGGGGCGTCTGGAGCGCGAGCAGTTCGCGTCTCCACTCAAGAAACTACGCTCCGAGCTGGACATCGCCGGATTGCCCGCGTCCCGCCGTATCGCCAGTCTCAAACGCCGGATCGAATTGCTCGATTCCGGCGATCACTTACTGCTGCGCTTCCTACGTCCAGTTGTAATGTGGCAGGAACAGGCAGCTATGGCGGTAGAAGCGTGGCGGCGCGAGTCCGGTCCGTACATAGGACGCTGGATCCGAGCGGTGGCCGAGTTCGAGGCGCTCTCGTCATTCGCGACGCTCGCGTTTGAGCGGCCCGATTGGAACTTTCCCGTCCTGCTCGAACCAGAGGCTGCCTGCTTCGACGCGCAGATGCTGCGCCATCCGCTGCTTCCAACGGCAAAATGCGTTCCCAACGACCTGGCTATTGGGGACGGCATCCGATTGCTAATTGTGAGCGGCTCAAACATGTCAGGTAAGAGCACGCTGCTGCGCGCCGTCGGCCTGAACACCATTCTGGCATGGGCTGGAGCCCCCGTAGCCTCAGCGGCACTGCGAGTTTCGGCGGTCCAGGTCGCGGCTTCCATGAGAGTGGTAGATTCGCTTCAGGACAACCGCTCGCGCTTCTTCACGGAAATTACCCGTATCCGGCAGATCGTCGAGTTGACCAGAAACCCGCCGCCGGTTCTCTTCCTTTTGGATGAATTGCTCAGCGGCACAAACTCTCACGATCGCGCCATCGGGGCTTCGGGAATTGCCAGGGCGCTTATCGAGTCGGGCGCCGTCGGGCTGATCACAACCCACGACCTCGCACTCGCAAACATGGAGCAGGATCTCCGCTCAGGCGTCAGGAATGTCCACTTCGAAGACCAGATCGCAAACGGCGAAATACATTTCGATTACAAGCTGAAATCCGGCGTAGTCATCCGCAGCAACGCGCTGGAGTTGATGCGCGCCGTAGGCCTCAATGTTTGAGTTAATGCTGCTGTGCGCGCGCCGCATGAAAACGTCGCTGCAACTCCTCCGGATGGACCTCCTCGACGTGCGTCGCGATGTACCATCGGTTGCCGGCCGGATCCATGATGGCGGCGGTCCTGTCGCCGTAAAACTCGTGCCGCGGCTCTTGAATGGAACTTGCGCCTGTTTCCACGGCACGCTGATAGACCCTATCAACTTCGTCTACATACATGTACAATGTGACCGCTTCCGCTTTATTCGGCCCGCGTGCCGCGCCCATCATGAGCATGGAATCCCCGATTCTGACAGAAGCATGAGCTACTGTCCCATCCGGCGCGACGTTCCAATCGAACTGCTTCGCGTTGAACGCTCGCTTTAGGAATTCCACTTCAGCTGAAACATCTGGAACCATTAGGTAGGGCGTAATTGTGTGATAGCCATCGGGAACAGGTTTGACACTGACCATTCAAATCCTCCTCGCGCTTTGCATTATAATCAGGCATCCAATGGAGGAAACAGATTGGGTCTCCCTGCCGCACGTTTGACTGACCCCACCGTCCACGGCGGAGTCATCACCGCACCGGGTTGCCCTACTGTACTTATCGGAGGACTTCCGGCCGCTCGCATAACCGACATTCACACCTGCCCCATGGTCACCGGGATCATTCCGCACGTCGGAGGACCTATTATCCTCGGCTCTTTCACTGTGCTGGTTGGCGGAATGCCCCAGGCGCGGCAGACCGACATGCTGGTCTGCGTGGGTCCTCCTGACACCATCTTGATGGGTTGCCCCACCGTGCTCGTCGGTATGGTGGGAGGCGGGGCCGGATTCGCGTCAATGGGCTCGGGGTTAAGCGGCGGCTAAACTTTCATCTGGATGCCGGTCCATTTACAAACAGTCGCTGGCCCCGCGAAGGGCCGGAAACTAGAGATCCCGGTCGGAAAGGCCGTTACCGTGGGCCGCACCAATCGGTCGGTGGTAAATTTCGCCGAAGACGAATGGATGTCCGGACTGCACTTTGCCATCGCGTTAAGAAATGGCACGCTGCATCTTTCCAATCTCAGCAAGACTAACGGCACCGAAGTGAACGGTAAGCGAGTTGAATCCGCCGCTTTGAAACCTGGCGACCTGGTCAAGGCCGGGCAAAGCGTGTTTACGGTGATGGCTCCCCCTCCCGGCCCGTTTCCTGCGCAGTTTAGAGTCGGCGGCTGGGGTTTCGAGCATTTGCTTGATGACTGGCAATTCGTTGAGGGCGTCGGATTCAGGCACTCCGTTGATGAGCCTTTTCGCCCCAATATGTCCGCAGTTGAAGAGGCGCTCCCGAAAGGCCACACTCTGGGCACATATGTCGATCTACAAATGCAGCTCGGAAGCCAGCACATAGCCGGAGTCGTGTTCAAGGGCCCTGTTGAAGCGAACGTGGACGGAGCCACCGAGGCACTCGCGCTGAGTCTGACTGCGCCTGTTCCGGACAAAGGAACGGCCGTTCAGAACCAGATTTACGCCCTGCACAACGAGATTGTTGGTGTTTTCACGGCCACTGCTCTCGACAGCCAGACGCAGCTCTTGCGGGATGCGATGAAGATCATCCTGAAAGGTCTGAGTTTTCAACAAACGTAGGTTGCGAAATCCATTTTTCCTCACCTCGATAATCAAATAGGACATGAAGCCAACCGCGATCGTGATCGGCAGTGGACCGAATGGCCTTGCTGGGGCCATCACGTTGGCGCAAGCCGGGTTTGACGTCGAGGTTCGCGAAGCTTCGGAACATCCCGGCGGCGGTGCTCGTTCGGGCGAGCTTACGCTTCCTGGTTTCGTCCACGATCTTGGCTCCGCAGTACACCCGCTGGCAGTGGGCTCGCCATTCTTTTCCAGGCTGCCGCTCCACGATCACGGCCTGAACTGGATTTGGTCTTCCGCCCAGTTAGCCCATCCGCTGGACGATGGTAGCGCGGTCACGCTGGAATTCGACATTGGCCAGACTGCCTCGCAACTGGATTCCGACGGTCCGGCTTACCGCAAGCTCTTCGAACCTCTCGTGGGGAATTGGCCCGAGCTCGCGCGCGACGTACTTGGCCCTCTACGCTTCCCGCAGCATCCTCTTTTGCTGGCGCAATTCGGCTTGCGCGCCGTCCAGCCGGGTGCGGCCTTGGCAAACACTATCTTTCGAACTACACGCGCTCGCGCTCTGTTCGCCGGAATGTGCGCTCATTCCACCTTAAAGCTGGAAGCGCCATTAAGCGCTGCGTTCGGGATGATCCTGGGCGCGGCGGGGCACGCGGTTGGCTGGCCCATCCCGCAAGGCGGAGCTCAGCGCATCTCGGACGCACTTGTAGGGCTCCTCAATTCACTCGGAGGCCGCGTGGTTGCCGCTGCCCCAGTCAACACGCTACGCGAGATCCGCGGCTACGATTTGACGCTGTGCGACGTGACGCCGCGGCAGTTTCTGAGACTGGCCGATGGTGAACTTCGCCGCCCCTTTCGCCAATTGCTGGAGAAGTATGAGTACGGCCCCGGCGTGTGCAAAGTCGATTGGGCCCTGCGCGAACCAGTTCCCTGGCGTGCGAAAGAGTGCTTCCATGCCGCGACTGTACACCTGGGCGGAACGCTTGAAGAGATCGCAGCCTCAGAGCGCGCGGCGAATGAAGGGTGGGCCGCCGAACGGCCGTTTGTTCTGCTGGCGCAGCCTTCGCTGTTCGATCCAACTCGCGCCCCCGCCGGGAAGCACACGGCTTGGACCTACTGCCACGTTCCGAACGGCTGGACCGGATCGGCGCTCGCGCAAATTGAAGCGCAGATTGAGCGCTTCGCTCCCGGTTTTCGCGAATGTGTCCTTGCCAGAACGGTTCGCGGACCCGCGGACATGCAGTGCTGGAACTCGAACCTGGTCGGCGGCGATATCAACGGCGGCGTTCCGAATATAAAGCAGTTTGCCCTCAGACCCACCTGGCGTCGCTACAGCACGCCCTTGAAAGGTGTGTACTTCTGCTCCTCATCCACTCCGCCGGGTGGAGGCGTGCACGGCATGTGCGGTTACTGGGCTGCGCAATGGGCGCTGAAGTATTTCAGAAACCGCACCGGCTAACGGGCCGCTATCTCCGGCTTTTTGAGAATTTGCAATAGATTATTATATTGATCGGTCCAGAGGCGAGGCGCCGTGCGTGCGGTGATTGGCTGAGAGCGAACCGTAACAGACGCGTTCTTAAGGACACCTTCGTTCTTTGTCACGAGTACCCAGTCAGCATTGAGAATGAGCTCGTCTTCCTGCTCATGGCTTCGCACCAGAACGGCATGGTAACCGGCATGATCGGCGAGTTGCCGAACGACGGGAGCCAAATCAAGATAATTGTTCGATATATGAAATGCGATCACACCGTTGGGCTTCAGATGCTCTGAGTAAAGCGACATGGCTTGCTTAGTGAGTAAGTGAACCGGAATCGCATCGCCTGAGAAGGCATCAAGCGCGAGTACATCGAAGGGCGGACTTGTATCGCGTTCGAGGGAGAGCCGTCCATCGCCCTCTACAATCTGAACCCGGGCTCGTGACTCCCGCAAGTAGAAGAACAGCGATTGCGCGATCTCTGTTATCTGATGATTGATCTCATAGAAGCGGTAGACATCGCCGCTCTGCCCGTAAGCAGCGATCGTGCCGACTCCTAACCCGACGATGCCAACGCGCTTCGGCCCGCTTAAGCATTCCCGCAGAACGATTCCAATGCCGGAATCAGGGCCGTAGTAGGTGGTTGGGTGAAAGCGTTCGGGCGGCCAAAGGAATTGTGCGCCGTGTTCAATGGTCCCGTGATAGAGCGTGCGAGTTTGATGGGGACCTGCGTGCCGGGATTGCACCACACGAAGAGAGCCGTAGAAGCTGCGGCGCAGTGAAATTGAATCTTTCCTGTAAGCGCTGACATCGACGGCGAACACGAGCATCATGGCCGCTGCCAGACCAACCCACAGAAGACGAGCGGCCCAGACGCGTTCGCTCCAGGTAAGCAGGAACGCAAGCACGGCGGTGAAGACCAGAGTAAGTGGAAGCTCGTAGATGCCACCAAAGAGAATCGGCGCAACCAGACCTACGAAAACGGCGCCGGCAGCTCCACCCGCGGCAATCATCACATAGAAACCCGTCAGGTCCGCCGTGTGGGGACGCAGGCGGTTCAGCTCGCCGTGACAGAACACGCAGCAGATGAAGAGGCCGATGAGAAAAACAGGGACGCTGATCTGGATCGCTTCCACCGTGTTGATGTTGTAGATGGCATACCCGAGCATCCCGAGCGAAAACGCCAGGAAACGTAACCATAACGGACGCCGGTAAATCCGTCCGGTACTAAATGTCGCGATGAAGCTCAGCAAGTAGGCCGCGAGAGGAAGTATCCACAGCAGCGGTACCGCGGCTACGTTCTCGTCGATGTGGTTCGTCACCGAGAGCAGCAGCATTGCACCGCACGCTGACAAGGCGAACCACGTGACCTTCCGAATAATGGGAGCGCTGCCTGCATCCGCCGGCCTGAGACTCAATGGCAATGTCCGGACGCGCCAGGCTACCAACGCACAGGCGGCGGCGAATACGCCGTAGAAAACGGACCACCATATTCTTTGGGAGTGCGTGTCAAGTGAGGTCTCAACAAAAAGCGGGTAGGAAACCAGCGCGATGAGGGATGCGAAATTTGAAAGCCCGAAAAACCGGTAGGGAGACTTGTCGCCGCAGCGCGACAGCCAGTCCTGTAACAGCGGACTGGTTGCCGACAGAGTTACGAAAGGCAATCCGATTGTCACAGTGAGCAGCGCCAGAATTGACCATGCCGGATGCTGTGATGCGCTTGTGCTCCATCGCGCACCCGGACCAATCGGCAGAAATGCGAGTGAAGTGGCTAAGAGAACAGCGTGGACTTGGCTTTGCCGCCGCGGTGACAAAGCATGCGCTGCCCAGCGAGCGTAGATGTACCCGAGCAGGAGTGCAGCCTGGTAGAAGACCAGGCAAACCGACCAGACCGCAGCCGAGCCGCCGAACCACGGCAGGATCTGCTTGGCGATCAGCGGTTCCAATGAAAAAAGCAGAAATGCGCTGAGAAAGATGGTCAGCCCGAATAACGTTGCCGTTTCGCCTCAGTGATGTGATTTCTTCGCGGCGCCATCGCCCGATAGCTCCGGTTTGGGAATTGGCTTCGAGTCGCTGTACTCGTCAGAAAGATAGTCCAGCAGTAACTGCCGATCGGGCACGACGGCTCCCCACCCCATCATCTTGTCGATCTCTTTGCCCCAGGCCGCCGCCGACAATCTCTGTGAATCGACCAGACGGAGGCTGTGGCATTGAATGCAGCTATGCTGCTCCTCCTGTTTGCCACGCTTGAGCAATTCGGGATCTGCCCCGAGCGCCAGCGCGGCCAGCAGAATAAGCAGCAGCACGGCTCTGACCGGTTTCATCCGGTTTCCACCGTGACGCCCACGCGATCGATGGCGTTATACAGATAACCCGACGGGTTCCAGACCCCGACGATAGGCTGGGTTCGTCCGGCTGAATCAGTGGCGCGGGACATGACAGTGAAATAGCCTGGATGCGGCGGAGTCCAATCGAGGCTCCACAACCGCCACGCAAAGGGAAGGTCCTCGCGCGAGAGCTTCGCAGGCTGCCAACGCATGCCACCATCGGTTGAAATTTCTACTTTTGTAATTCGCTCTTCACCCGCCCAGGCGAGGCCGCGCAATGCGGTGGCTTTCATCGGAATCCGCTGTTCGTCCGGCGGGCTCGTAATGTACGATTTCACGGGCATGCCCTCAATCACCTCTAACTCGGACGGCTTCGCAGGGGCGCCAGGCGCGACATCATACTTCGGAAAGCGGTAAGCGGGATTCATAAAGAATCCAGTGTTTGCCTCCGAGGCAACAGAAAGGCTGGTTACCCACTTCACCCAACTGGTTCCATCCCATCCGGGAACAATCAGGCGCAGCGGGAATCCGTGCAGATTGGGAAGGGTCTCCCCGTTCATTTTGAGGCCCAACAGCGTGGCGGGGTGGAGTGCTTTCTTCATTGGAAAGGAGCGAATAAAATCGGGAGTCCTGGCGAGCCCGGAATCGGCTCCGTTTACCGTCACGTAAGGCGCTTCGAAATCAGCTCCAGCCAGCTTTAGCACATCGCTCAGCCGCGGACCAGTCCATTCTGCGTTACCGATGGCGCCACGCATCCATTGCACTCCGGGCACTCGAGGCCGGAAAAAGCCCCTGCCGTCACCTGTGCATTCCAGAGTGGCAGCAACAGTATGCTGCGGCAACTTCTGAATATCCGGCAGTGTGAACTCCATCGGCCTTTCAACACGTCCACCCAAGGCAAGCCGGAAGCTTTCCGCTTTCACTGTTGGTCGAGGCAAATGCTGCCGGACAAAGAAGACATCGTTTGGAGTGAGCCAGGTATCGAAGTAAGAGAGCGGCGTTTCCAGATCTTCGGGCCGGTCACTGTGGAGCAGCATGGGCCGTTTTCCTGGAATCGTGATCAACTCCTGGGCGCGCGACAGGGTGCCAGCCGCAAGAAAAGAAGCCATCAGCTCACGTCTGCTAACTCTCTTGAGCGGTCTCAGCATCTCTAATACCGTATACTACTTGCCGGAATGAGCGGAGAACTAAAGAAGGCCTCCTGGGGAGCAACGCCCTCTGGAGAACAGATTGATTTATACACGCTTCGCAACTCGAACGGCATCGAAGCGACCATCACGAACTACGGCGGCCGGCTGGTCACGTTGAAAACGCCAGACCGTCACAACCGGTTCGACGATATTGTGCTGGGCTTTGACGACCTGGACGGATATCTCGGCAATAACCCGTATTTCGGGGCGATTGTGGGGCGTTACGCGAATCGCATCGCGAATGCCGAATTTACGCTGGGACTAAAAACCTATCATCTGGCAAAGAATGACGGCCCGAATTCCCTGCACGGCGGTGTGAAGGGCTTCGACAAGGTTGTCTGGACGGGCGACAAAATCTACGTGGACGAGGGGCCTGCCGTCGAACTCAGGTATCTCAGCCGCGACGGCGAAGATGGGTACCCGGGCAACTTGAATGTGATTGTCCGCTATACCCTGACCGAAAAAGATGAGTTGAAGATCGAATACAAAAGCGCGACGGATACCGATACCATCCTCAACCTCACGAACCACTCCTATTTCAACTTGTCGGGACAGGCGGCCGGAAAGATACTCGACCACCTGGTGATGATCAACGCCGACGAGTTTACTCCCGTAAATGCCAATTTGATTCCAACTGGCGAGCTGTGCAGGGTGGCGGGTACGCCTTTTGATTTTCGCAAGCTGGAGGCAATCGGCAAACGGATCGACGAAAAGGATCAGCAGCTTGGGTATGGATTGGGCTTCGATCACAACTACGTCTTGAATGGGAAAGGAGACGGGTTGGTTCCGGCGGCTCGCGTTACGGACCCCAACACAGGGCGCACGATTGAGGTCTCAACAACCCAACCTGGAATGCAGTTCTACACAGGGAACCATCTTGATGGCAGCGTTAAGGGGAAAGGCGGCACAGTTTACGGGTTCCGCTCCGGGTTTTGCCTGGAAACACAGCATTTTCCCGATTCGCCGCATCATCCAGCGTTTCCATCGACGGAGTTGAAGCGTGGCCAGGTTTACCATGCGACGACGGTGTTCAAGTTCTCGATTGAGTGAAACCTCGTCTCACCCTCGTTGTTCTACTAAATATGGCGGAACAAAAAGGGCAGCAATCCTCTTCGCAGCCGGACAAGAACCTGGCTGCGGATGAGCGGCCGGTGCCTTCGCAAGCCGAAGGCGATCTGGACACCGTGGAGGAAGACCTGAAGCAACAGGACCGGAAAGATCGCTCAAAATCTGAAGCCAAGCCGAAAACGCAGCCGACCTGATCCGGCGGCCACTAGGCAAGCTCTTCGAACTGGGTGATGCGTATTTCACGGTCCGGGAAAACGGCCCGAATTTCCAACCGTCCACCCAACGCTTCCACGTATTCGGCGGTTTCCAACCCGCCGCAGGCTGGCAGCCTGCCCGCCCCATAAACCCTCAGATAGGCTCCGTCACCAGGCCATACTTGCTGAAACTCTATGGGGCTAGAAATGCCCGGCCAAAGTCCAACAGCCGCCAAGAGCACAGGTCCAGAAAAGGCGCTGCTCCTACATGAATGGCCAGTAGCGACGCAAACACATCCGGCCGGCGCGCGAGAGCGGCCAGAGCGCGCTTTTGTACCTGGCTGTGATTTTCCAAGCTCAGCATAAGCGATGCCATCACGCGAGGCCTTTTCATCAGAGCCGTGTGCCGAATCTGGTACTCATCCACATCGCCATGGTGCAAGCAGTCAGCAAGGGCCGCAGCTTGCTTAAAAGACAGGCAAATACCTTCCCCTGTAACGGCGTCGACAGAGCCGGAGGCGTCGCCAATCAGAGCAACACCATCGCGATGAACACGTTGGAAAGTCCGCGACAGAGAAAGCGCGCCCATCTCTGGCGAGACAGGTATCGCATTTTCCAGACGCGACTGCAATTCAGGAAACTGTCGCAAGCCTTCATTGAGCCGGAGTTTTGAATCACGTGAAATGAGTGCAACGCAGATCTCATCCGGTCTAATCGGACTGATATAAATCTGGCATTTGGGCCCCCAGTGCAATTCCACATAATGGGACCAGGGTGCAATACGGTAGTGCTTCCGAAACCCGTAGCGCCGCCGTTCGCGCGTGATTCGGTCAAGTCCTGCTTGCCTCCTGATTTGGGAGTTCTGTCCGTCAGCGGCTACAACAAAACGAGTCTTCAGAAGCTTTCCGTTAATCGACACGCCGCCTTCACACAAGCTGACGTGTTTCGCGCCCCAGATGAATGAAACCCCGCATGCTTCGGCGCGCTTGACTAATAGTTCGTGCAGTGCGGTTCGGCGTACGCCTTTTCCGGCACCATTGGGGAACTCGCCGGCCACCGAGGAGCGGTGGTCCGAAAAGCGGATTCCTCTAATGGGAAACCCGATATCGACAGCAATCTCGATCCCGAGTTCTCCCAACGCCGTGACACTGTCCGGCATAAGACCTTCACCACAGGCTTTATCGATCGGCGGTATGGCGCGGTCAGCTAGAGTGATCTTGTAGCCTTTCTGAGCCAATGCGATGGCTGCCGCGAGACCCGCCGGCCCGCCGCCCACAACGCAGAGGGATTCGCTTGGAAGCACTCGGAACGCCCAGGACCTCGGAATACTTACTCGCCCGTTCCTTTCTCCCAGCCGCGGTTCAGCAACTCTCTGTGGTGGAGAATCATATCGATCACGGCCTCGTTCCCGGGAAGTGTATTGATCATCAAATGATAGATGTCGCGCTGGGGCCAGACTAACCCATAATATTTTCTGATAAACGCCGCGCGATCGCGGTCTACTCTCTCCAGTAGATCTTCGGCTTCTTGCCGGCTCTTGCCCCCTGCCAGGGTCCGGCGGAGCTTTTCATTGTACGGCGCATAAAGGAACGTACGCAAAGCATCGGCGCGATCGCGAAGGAACCACGGGGAACCCCGGCCCACTATGACGCACGGACCGCGGCTCACGATGTTCGTAACCACTTTCTCGAAAAGCTGCGCGAGATGTTCCGCGTCCAGCAGCTCGATGCCGCCACCCGTATAGTGGTCCTCATAGCTGCCGCGCATGAAAACTTTTACAAGACCGTAGAAGGCCGGATCGGGTTTTTCTTCACGCTGCTCAACCGAGCGGACGTCGCACTTCAGGCGGCGCGCTATCTCGCAAGTAATCTCGTGGTCCCACAGCGCCCAGCCTAGCCGGTCCGCCAAGGACTTCGCGATTTCAGCGGCTCCGCAGCCATATTCCCGCTCGACGGTGATGATGTTGATCACAACTACGATCCGCAGCTTTATTGTATGTTGCGGGCGGACCATCGGCGTACGTGGTCTGCCTGGCTCAAGCCCTTACCCAACGCTCGCCGGCCACGGTTCGGGAACCGCCATCAGAGCCATCGCCGCGCCCAGCAGCGCCATATTCTTGCTGAAATGAATCATGTCGTTCATGTGCTGGCCGGGCTCTTGATTCCAGAAGTCGTGCATGGCAGGCGAAACTGTCGCAAGGAATGCGATCAAAGCCGCGGCGCCCATTTTAGGCTTCAATCCGAGAATTATGCTGGCGCCCCCTACCGCGAGAAGCACGCCAGAGGCTACGATGGCCTGCTCGGGGGCCGGAATGTCTTTCGACGCCGCAAACTGCGCCATTCCCTCGCGCTGCTTGAAATGATTGATGCCGTTGTAGAGGAAAAAACCGCCGAAGACCAGCCGCCCAAGTAAAAACACAGCTTTCATGCAAACTCTCCTTTTGCCCGCGAATCGACCTCGGGCGTCAATTGGATTCGGCGGAAGCAAAGAGCGTTACAGAGGACCAAGCCGTCAGCGCATCAGCTCTCAGCCGTCAGCGCATCAGCTCTCAGCCTTCAGCGCATCAGCTCTCAGCCGTCAGCGCATCAGCTCTCAGCCGTCAGCGCATGAAAGCCCGAGCGGTAGAAACCGTGAACTGGTACATGCCGGAGCCAAGCCTCAGCTCCCAGGCTTTTAGTGTCCTCTTGCTGTTCAGCACGCCAGGCGCGTTTGCCGCCGGGCGCCCATGCTCGTACAGGCCTGTTGCAGCATCAATTGCCGGGATCCACAGCGCTGCCTCGGTACCAACTGGGACCGTAACGTCAAAGACAGCCCCTCCATCCGATGTGCGGCGCCAGGCGCTGCGCACCATATCCATGGCTGTGCGGTACTCCGCCGAGGCCGATTGAACACCCGCGATCAGGGACGGGCGCAGCTCTATCGCCGCGTTTGGCCCACGCGCCATATCGACGGAAATACCGGCAAGACCACGGTAAAACCATTCCTCGCCATGCCCTAGCATGAAGTGATTCTGGGAACTGTTCGGATCGGCATCCCAGGCCTCGGTGAGAGTCGTCGCTCCCTGTGCAAGCTGGAATCCATAACTGGGTGAATCGGTTCGCGCCAACATCGCAGCCAAGACATCGGAGCGGCCAGCATCGGTCAGCGCGCGTACGACGTAGTGGAAGCCAACATCCCCAGCGGTAACGTGATTATCGTGCTTGCGGATGTCCGCAACGAGATTCGCAAGCACCCCCTGTACGTGATTTTCGCGCACGATGCCCAGGGCCAGCGGCATCGCTTCGGCAGTCTGGCTGCCGCGATCATAGCGGTCAGTGGCGGGGTCAAACAGTTTCGCGTTGAAAGCGTTCCGCACCTGAACGGCCTCGCGATTATAATCCGCTGCGTCAGCGGCATGACCCAGTAAGGTCGCCACCCGCGCGAGTACAACCAAATCCTCATAGTAAGTCGCGGTTGCAGTCAGGCACTTACTCGTCAACTGCGACTTTCCCGGCGGAGCCGGACCGGCATCGTACCAATCGCCCAACCCGTATGAAAGCATGTGATCCTGCGAGCGCCCACGAAGGTAAGCCGCATAGCGCTGCATCGCTGAATACGCTTCATGCAGCGGGAGCGCGTCGCCGGTAAACTGATACAGCGCCCACGGGCTCAGGATCACAGCGCTGCCCCATTCCGGAGAATCGCGAAATGCCGTGCTCTTACCAGATTGATCGACAAAGGCGACATATTCAGGCGCGATCCCGGGCACCAGCCCATCGGGCAGTTGCGCGTCTTTCATGTCGCGGGTCATCTTTTCATACAGGCCGGTTACGTCGTAGTTGAACATCAGCGTCGAAGCGTTCAGATAGGTTTGCTCAAGCCAGCCCAACTTCTCCCGAGTAGGGCAGTCTGTCACCACGCTTACTAGATTGCTCAGAACCGCGCGGTCAATCAGCGCGTGGATCCGATTGAAAAGTGTATTTGAACTTGTGAAACGGCCAGCGATCGACACATCGGCGTGAACGAAATCACCGCCGAGCGAGAGCACTTCCGGCTTAGCGCCCTTCGGAGTTGCCGCCTGGGCCGTTACCTGCACATAGCGAAAGCCGTAATAGGAGAAGCGTGGGTGCCACGTCTCTTCGCTCTCGCCGCCGCGCAGCGTGTAGCGGAACAGAACAGGATTCTGTGGCGAAGCACCTGCACTGCGCTGAGTCACCATGCCATTCCGGTCCAGTGACTCACCGGGAAGCATTTGTACCGAAGAGTGAGCCGGGCCGCGCACACTGATCCACGGCCATCCGCTCATATTCTTACCCAAATCAAACACGGTTACGCCCGGTGCTGGCGTGGTAGTCCGGACGGCCTGGAGATGATCGGCTATCACAATCGGTTCCGACCGCCGGGCGATGAGCTCGCCCCCCGGGCCGTCGACCTCAAGCGACTGCTTCCAGTCTTTGGCCTTAAAACCCACGCGGTCCCAGCCCGCTTGCTCGGCGCTCGCGTCAAAGTCCTCTCCGCCGTAGATTGACGAGAGCATGACCGGTCCGGCGTGTGTCTTCCAGGAACTATCGGAAACAAAACGCGCCTCCGTGCCATCGGCGTAATGCACCTCGAGTTGCAGAATGAGCTTAGGCTGGCCGAAGCTGCCGATGAATTTGGTGTACCGGCCCTTGATTCCCTCCACGTTATACATGCCATTGCCCAGCAGTACTCCGAGAGCGTTCGCGCCGGGCCTCAGCAGAGCTCGCACCTCGTAAGTGTCATACGGTACGGTATGGCGGTAGTCCGACCAGGCCGGATTCAGCACTGTGGATGTTACGTTGACACCATTGAGTCGAACCTCATACTGACCCAATCCGCTGACAAATAGAAGCGCCGAGGCCACCTTCCTGGGCACGCGAAAATCGCGGCGGAAGATGGGCAGCGGCGGAGGTCGCGTCTCGTTCGGTGTTCCGCGATGTTCGAGTGCCTGGCGCCATGGACCACGATCCGGCTCCGCTGCAATCCAGTGTGCTGTCCAGTCGGAGGGCGTCAGCAGGCCCGTGGTGAAATTCGCAGGCCGGCTCCACTCTCCGGCGGCAGATTGGCCGTCCCAGACCTCCGCATGCCAGTAATAGGTTGTATGCGCATGCAGCGCGGGACCGCCATAGGGAATTTGCCAGAAAGTAGTGGAAGCCACGCGGCCGCTGTCCCAAACATCAGCCTGGTCCCGAACGAGCTTTTCGCGCGAGCTGGCCACAACAATGCGATAGCCAGACTGCAGCAGCCCGCGTTCGCCCTTGTCCTTGGCTTCTAAAGTCCAGCCGAAGCGAGGCTGCCGCGCACCGATGCCCAGCGGATCGTCCCGCATTTCGGTGCTAAGATGCACGGCCATAAGTTCGGCCGCCGTTGCCGTTTTCACCTGAGCGACAGTCAGGAATGCCGCGAACAGGCATGCGAGCACGACGCCCATGCCTGGAACACCGCGCCACGGCCAAGCTCGATGACGCTTGAGCTCGCAGTAAACTACTAATTCGGTACACTTCTTGGCAACGCAACCTAAAACGTTCCCTCCCGGCGCCGGCCACGCTGCGGCGGAAGTTCGACGCATCGGGCGCATTGCCGAAAGCTCCGCAGGTTCGAATGCACAGCGCTGGCTCGCCCGCGAACGGGCCTGGGTGACCGAAAAGCATCTCCAGCTTTGCCGCATTTCGGCCCCCACGTTCTTTGAGCAGCAGCGGGCGGAGTGGTTTCGCGACCAGCTTACGGCGCTCAATTGGACCGCAAACCTGGACCGGGCTGGAAACGTGTTAGCGCGGTTCAGAGTAGAACAGCACGAACCGGTAGTGGTCGTCTCGGCGCACTTGGACACGGTGTTTGCTCCCAGCAGGCCGGAAGATGTGTATATTGCGCCCGACGGACGCCTGACCGGTCCAGGAGTTGCTGACAATGGACCCGGCCTTTCAGCACTGCTGGCGCTGGCGCGGCTGTTTTCGGAGACGGCTGATCTGCGCGGGATGGCAGCCTCGGTGCTGCTTGTGGCGAACGTCGGCGAAGAGGGTGAAGGCAATCTGAACGGAATGCGCTTTCTTTGCCGCCCGGCCGCAAGCCAATCCGGCGCGAGCGGCCACACGCCAGAACTGGGAAGCATCAAAGCGTTCATCATATTGGACGGCCCGTCTACCGATCACATAACGGCACAGGCCCTCGCCAGCAAGCGTTTCGAGATCAATTTTACGGGTCCGGGCGGGCACAGTTGGAACGATTATGGCACCCCGAATCCGGTGCATGCCCTGGGTCAGACCATCGCGGCTTTTCTCGAATCGGCCGAAGCGCGCCTGAACAGCGAAAGTAAGACACGCTGCTCTTACAACTTCGGGATTGTGGAGGGCGGCACGAGCATCAACTCCATCCCGGCAAGCGCCAGGGCCAAGCTCGACGTACGATCGGACGAACCGGCGACCTTAGACGAGCTTGGGGGGCTGCTGACGACCGCCGTAGAGCGCGGGCTCGAGCGCGAGAACCGGATAGCTCGTTCGGGAAAACTGTCAGCCAAAATCAAAGAACTGGGATCGCGTCCAGGCGGGGGTTTAGCGGAGCATTCTCCGCTGCTTCGGACAATTCAGGCCGTGGACAGCCATTTAAGCATACGTTCCCGTGTGAACTGCGCATCGACAGATGCGAACGTGCCGCTCTCCATGGGACTGCCGGCCATATCGATAGGCGCAGGCGGTCAGGGCGGCGGAGCACATACGGCGCATGAGTGGTATCGCCCGGACGGCCGCGACCTGGGACTGTGGCGGATCTTTTTGACTGTTGCGGCGCTGCTCGATGAAAATCAGAAACCAGAGTCCGGGTCCGCAGCGGGCGGATGATCGCACGCAAGATAGCACCTCCGCGTTGGCAGGCGGATCTGGCGCTGGCCATCGTCGCACTCGTCTGGGGCACGACATTCGTCGTCGTCAAAAACGCACTCACGGAAATTTCGACGCTGTACTTTCTGACACTGCGTTTTGCGCTGGCCAGTTTGTGCATGCTGCTGATGTTTCTGCCCGCCTTCAGGCGAAGCGCCCCTGGAGCTATCTGGCGAGGACTGCGCGGCGGAGCGACTGCCGGCATTTTCCTCTGGCTGGGATACGTGCTACAGAGCCTGGGATTGAAATACACCAGCGCGGGAAATTCCGGGTTTCTCACCGGGCTATACATCGTCCTGGTTCCGCTAATCAGCGCCGCGGTTTATCGCAGATGGCCGCAGGCGCGCGAACTAATTGGAATCGCGGTCGCCTCTGCCGGAATGGCCGTGCTAACTCTGCCTTCGCTGGATGGGCGCTTCCACATGAATAATGGCGATCTGCTGACGGTGGGCTGTGCCGTAGCATTCGCGTTTCATCTACTGATACTGGGCTATTATTCGCAGCGGGAGCGATTTGAAGCCGTGGCCCTGGGGCAGATTGCGTGCGCAGCCTTGTTGTCGACCATTTCACTCGCGGTCGAACCCCCCAAGGCCGTCTGGAGCACGGCAGTGATTCTGGCTATCGTGCTGACAGCCGTATTTGCAACCGCGCTGGCGTTCGCGCTGCAAACCTGGGGACAGCAGTACACAACTGCCACAAGAACCGCGCTCATCTTTGCATTGGAGCCGGTTTTCGCGCTTGTTACGGCGGTTGTAGCTGGAGGCGAAGCGCTTACAGCCGCTGCCGTCTCGGGCGGCGCCCTGATTCTGGCGGGAATCTTAACGGTTGAATTGAAACCCGCCGCAAAGGCCTGACATCAGCAATAGCAGCGCGGCGGACGAGTTTTTCCAAGCCCGGGAGAACTTAATTTCTCTATACTATAGGTACCGCCCTGAAGGGTTCATCTCGGAATGCCGTTCGCCAATAAAATCAAACAGCCGAAGCTGTTGAGCTTCGTGCTGCTGCTGTTTACGTTGATTGCCGGGATCGTGATAGGCACGGTGATGAACACCGGCGTCAAGGCCGACCGCCAGAGCTCAACTATCGCCCCGGATGCGACGCCGCTCAGCATTCCGCGAGCCGATCCGATTGCCAACGAATTTACAAAACTAACCAAGAAGGTGGAGCCGTCGGTCGTCTACATCGAATCGGATTATCTGCCGAAACCCGGCAAACACGCTCTGCGGCATCGAGACGATTCGCAGGACGACGAAAACGGCGATAGCGCGGAACCAAAGGACCCATCCGACATGTTTAAGCGCTTTTTCGGCAATCCCGATCAGCGCTCATTCCGTACAGAGGGTTCCGGAACGGGTTTCATAGTAGACAAGAACGGCTACATCATCACGAACGATCACGTTATTGAGAACGCCGACAGGATCAAGGTACGAATGCCCGGCGATGAAACAGATTATCATGCGCACGTGATCGGCTTCGATAAGGAAACGGACGTTGCGGTGCTCAAGATTGAAGCCAAGCAGCCGCTTGTGCCAGTGCAGATCGGCAACTCCGACAGCGTGCAGGTAGGCGATTGGGTGATTGCGATTGGTTCGCCCTTCGGACTGCAGGCCACAGTCACGGCCGGGATTGTGAGCGCGGAGCGTACCAGCCGCGATCTGCCGGGCGCGGGTTCATTTCAAAACTTCCTGCAAACCGACGCGGCCATCAATCCCGGCAACAGCGGCGGACCGCTGCTGAACATCCGGGGCGAAGTTATCGGGGTGAACACGATGATCGCAACGCGCAGTGGCTCGTATGAGGGCATCGGATTCGCTCTGCCGTCGAACATGGCTGTGAAGGTTTACAACGACATCATCCGGCAGGGCCGGGTGGTGCGAGGATCGATCGGAATCAGTTGGACCCGAAATGATCATCAGTTCGATACGCTGCAGGCGTTCGGGTTGGATCACGGCGTACTGGTGGACACGGTTCGGCCAAACGGTCCGGCAGGCAAAGCCGGAATCAAACCGGACGACGTCATCCTTGCCATGAACAACCGTCCGGTAAAGGATGAAGAGGACCTAATCACCAAAGTTGCGGATTTGCCGATTGGGTCAACGGCCCGGCTCACAGTGGACCGCAACGGAAAGCGGCTGGATTTCACGCTGCCGATTGAAGAGCGTTCGGTCGTCTGGAAGGGCGAGGCACAGGTCGACGACAGCAAACCCGAAACGCCGCAGCAAGCCAAGGCGATGACGCCCGGAAAATTCGGCATCACCATTATGCGGCTGACGGCGAAAGAGCGGGAAGATCTGGGAATAGACGATAAGAACGGGGTGAAAGTAGTGGCTGTGGACCCCGGTTCGTTCGCGGATGACATCGGCTTGCAAGAGGGAGACGTGATTCTCTCCATCAACCGGCAAGCTGTGGCATCGCCGGACGAAGTGATGAAGGTGCAGGCCAACTTCAAGCCGGGGCAGGCCGTGGCAGTGCACGTAGTGCGCAGCGCGTCGATAGCAGGACGCCACAGCCAGCCGCAGCGTTCGTATTTATCGGGACGCCTGCCGGAGTAGACGAGGTTCAAGATCAGCTCTAACGCAGTGCGCTCCTGCCGACGGGAACGCTGGTCAATGGGTTTCCTTAAGTCAGTCCCGAAGCTTTTCTCTGATCCGTCGCCAGGTTCGAGATCTGCCGGACCAGCTTGCGGTAGTTCAGATCGGACAGGCTGTGGAACGGGAACCAATGGCCATCGCGCCATGAGGAGTAATACCAGCGGGAAAAGATTGCAAGTTCCTCCGCTCTTCTGCCGCTTGTACAGGGACTTGCCAGCGATTCAGCAAGCAGTTCGCGAATTTGCTGATCGAGTGATTTGGTTTGAGGCTCCCCCGCCGAGAAATCCAGCGATATGGGTTCCTGCCAGAAACCGGAAAGCATGGGCCACAACCGGAACTGCAGGGCGCCAATTCCCGGCGTAAGCGCGACACCATTGAATTCGGCGGCATTATCGATAACAGGTTCGCGAAGGGCGATAGCGGAATCCACCTTCTCAATGCGCTTGTGGATTTGGGCTGCCTGCTCGAAATCCATCTGGCCTGAGGCTCGGTCGCGCGCTACGGAAAGGCTTGCGACGGCAGACCTGCCGTTGGTTGCCAGAAAATCGGCCACCCGCCCCGATTCGGTGGCGTACTCTTCCGAAGTGACAGCGCACTGGCACGGTTTCAGGCACTGGTTCATCTCGCCATAAATGCAGCCTGGATGGTCCGGACTTGGGGAGAGGACGTCCGTGCACCTTCGGATTTGAAAGAGCTGCAGTACTTGCTGGGAATAAGCATCAGCAGCATCCCGGCTGAGGAACGGACCGAATGCAGGGCCGCCGGCGCGAGCGATATGATTCGAAATTTCCAGACGAGGGAACCGGTCCCTTCCTGTCAACGCTACGAACCAGGGAACCCGCAGGCGCAGGCGTTTGAGGTAGTCATCAGGATAGTAACGCCTGGCAAGCCGGTACATGAGCAGTGAGGTTTCCAGGCGAGAGCCCGTGGGCCAGCACTCGACAGAGGCGACCTTTTCGCGAAGGGGTTCCAGAGAGCCGGCCCGGGCAGTATAGGAGGAGACAAGCAGACGCGTCAAGCGGCGCGGCAGATTTGCGGACGAGGCCAGGTGGGGAGCATGGCCGCCCACCCCGAGCGCGTAGATTCCGGCTGACGGCAGCAACCCGGCAATCGTTTCCCTGAGGTCTGGCGCGGCGGGCACAAGAGTGATGGGCGTGGGGATTTTCACTCGAGAAATGGAATCCACTTGAATTGTAGCGGCGCGGTAGGGGCGGCAAAAGATCTCGGTTTCCGCGGGCCTTATTGCCTGGCCCACTTGACAGCCGGACCGCTCAGTCTAGAATAGGTGTTATTTCGCTATGCAGGCTTGTCAGCACGAGCGAACCGAGTTCCTGTACCGGCGGGACGGCATTGATTACCTCCGGTGCCTCGACTGCGGTCAGGTTTTCGAAGCAGAGGACCTTGAATCGGTTCCGGTTTACGACGAGGAAGAAGAGAAACCAAAGAAGCACCGCTCTTGAAGTACTCGCCCGGAATGGCCACTCTAACCCGCGTCTCATCAGTTCAAAGAAGTGCTCTGAAGGCGCCGCTGCGCATTGTCTCCATTGGCGGCGGAACGGGTCTATCGACGCTCCTTTCGGGATTGAAGAAACACGCGCGTGGCGCGCAGGACGGTCCGGAGAACGGCAGCCCCGCGGTAGAGATCACGGCGCTAGTAACGGTGAGCGACGATGGGGGCAGTTCGGGCCGGCTGCGCCGCGATTTTGACATTCTGCCGCCGGGGGATATCAGAAACTGCATGACCGCGCTTTCCGAAGATGAAGCGCTGCTTTCGCGCCTGTTTCAGTACCGGTTTAATGGTGGCCGCGGCTTAAAGGGCCACAGCTTCGGAAATTTGTTCCTGACCGCGATGCACCAGATCACGGGCGATTTCGCTCACGCGGTGAAGTTGTCATCAGAAATTCTGGCCATACGCGGGCGTATCTTCCCGGCGACCTCTGCAAACGTCACGCTGGAGGCGGTATTAACGGATGGCTCGGTAGTGCGCGGCGAAACAAAAATCAGCAAGAGTAAGACTCCTATTCAGTCGGTGCGCCTGCGCCCGGAACGCTGTGAACCGCTTCCTGAGGTGCTGGAAGCAATTCAAAAGGCAGACCTGATCACGTTAGGCCCCGGGTCTCTGTACACCAGCGTGATTCCAAACCTGCTGGTAAATGGAATTGCGAAGGCCATCGAGCGTTCAACGGCGATGAAGGTCTATTTCGTGAACCTGATGTGGCAGCCTGGGGAGACCATCAACTTCAGCGCCTCGCGACATGTGGAGGCCATCCACGCGCACTCGCAGCGCAAGCTGATTGATTGCATCGTGGTGAACATCGCACCGATTCGGCCGGAGCTGAGAAGAAAATATGCGCGAGCGCACGTGAGACCTGTAGAGAACGACTTCGAAAACCTTAAGGGGATAGGCGTGAAGGTGGTAACAGCGGAATTATTCCGCGACACCGGAGTGGCGCAGAAAAAGATTCGCCATGATCCTGCCGTTCTGGCGGACGTGGTGATTGATTTGGCCAGCCGTTCCAGGGCGTACCAGGTTCGAAAAGAAGTTCTCGCGATGCAGACCCGTCGATTTAAATGAACGAAAACATCACGGTCGTGATTCTAGCGGCTGGGCTAGGGACACGCATGAAATCCACCAAGGCCAAGGTGTTGCACGAGGCCGGCGGCGACACCCTGCTCAACCATATCCTTCATGCCGCGGCGCAGGTGTCAGCGCCGGAGAACATCACGGTAGTGGTGGGCTACCAGGCGGAGCAGGTTCGAGGAAGCGTGAAAATCCCCGGTGTTCGCTTCGCGGTGCAAGCCGAGCAGCGCGGAACAGGGCATGCGCTGCTTTGCGCTCGCGGAAGCATCGATTCGCGGAAAGGCGACCTGCTGATTTTGAACGGCGATGGACCGCTGCTAACGGAGCACACGCTCAGGGCGCTAATCGACCGCCAGAAGCAGGGTGAAACAGGCGGCACAATCATAACGACGGAAGTGACAGATCCCACCGGTTACGGCCGCATTGTGCGGGACGGGAACGGGTTGGTTTCCGCGATTGTGGAGCAGAAGACGGCGACACCCGAGCAGTTGCAGATCCGCGAGATCAATCCGGGCCTTTATTGCTTCAACGCCTCATTGTTCTGGCAGCACATCGACGAGATCACGGCCAATAATGCGGCAAACGAATATTACCTGACAGATATGGTGGAAATTCTGCGGCGGCACGGCCACCCGGTTGCCCCGCTGCTGGTGGCCGACGAGACGGAACTGCTGGGCATCAACACGCGTCTGGAACTGGCCATGGCCGACAGGATTCTGCGGACCCGAAAGGCGGAAAAGTTGATGCTCTCGGGCGTGACCATTGAGAATCCGGAGAGCGTGAGCATTGATGCGGCGGTCGAGGTTGGAGCGGATACCGTGATCGAAGCGAATGTTCAACTGCGTGGAGCGACGCGCATCGGATCAAACTGCCGGATAGGAACGGGCTCCGTTCTGCGCGATTGCGAAATCGCCGATTCGGTAACGATCCTGCCTTACGTGGTGGCGGAAGCCTCTTCGGTGGGAAGGGACGCGTTCGTTGGCCCCTTCGCTCGCCTGCGATTAAATGCAGAAGCGGGAGAAGCGACGCATATCGGCAACTTTGTCGAATTGAAGAAAACGCGATTCGGTAAGGGTTCGAAGGCCAATCATCTGGCTTACCTGGGCGATTCAAGCATCGGCACAGGAGTGAATATAGGCGCCGGGACAATCACCTGCAATTACGATGGGGCGAAGAAGCACCCGACGACGATCGCTGATGGGGTATTTGTCGGCAGCAACTCGACGCTGGTTGCGCCTCTCACCATTGAAGAAGGCGCGTATGTGGCGGCGGGATCTGTCATTACAAAGCGAGTAGAGCCGGACGCGCTAGCGGTTGGCCGCGCTTACCAGGTGGATAAACCCGGATGGGCGAAAAGGCGGCGGGAGATGCGGAAGAAGGATGGTCATTAAATAGCCTGCGGGAGGAAACTGTCGTCCGTCCTTGTCCGAAAGAATTTCACGAAGCGAGGGCTAATTCCAGAACCGCGGCACGCCATGCACGAAAGCACCCTCGACTGCCAGTTCCTTGCGGACCGGCGGTGGTGTCATGTCGCGCTCTTCGGAATGAAAGATCTTGTCGCCTTGCGAGATCAAGTAATCCGCCGTGCGCGCTGCTAGAGACTGAATGGTGAGGCCCGGATTTGCCGAACCTTGCGTGGGAAGAATGCTTCCGTCGCAAACAAACAGGTTCGCGATATCATGCGTGCGGCCAAATTTATCGACAACCGAACTGGCGCGGTCACTGCCCATCCGCGCCGCGCCGACCAGGTGCGCGTAGCGGGATTCCTGCACGACTTCTTCCGCGCCCGCCGCCCACATGACTTCCATGACCGTCTTCTTTCCAAACTCGATGAGTTTCTTATCGTTGTCGTGCAGGGTGAAGGTGACATCCGCAACCGGAATGCCGAACTGATCGGTTTCCTCCGCAAGCTGCACGCGATTATCGGCCCACGGCAGAATCTCGCCGAGCACCCCCAGCGTGGCCCAATGGTTGTAATCCATCATCACGCGGCGCATGCCCCAACCCCAGGCTCCTTTCGCTTTCATCATTTGCTTTGCGAATGCGATGGGCAGAGGAGCCACGGTTTGAATGGCGAAGCCACGCGCGAAACCGCGGCTCGGGTCGGTTTCATAGAAATGCTCCGTTAACGCGTGTGCCGGGGGAGCCTTGTAAAGCCGAATCAGCTCAGCAAAGCGGCCCAGTACTACATTGCCGGCTTGTGCCATCAGGTATCGGCCGACCGTATCGCTTGAGTTCGCCAGACCTCGCTCATGTCCCGGACACGCGGAATTCAGCAGCAAGCGCGGGGTCTCAATGGCGTATCCGGAAACAATTACGGCCTTCGCGCGCTGAAAATGCTCGTGCCCGTCCTGGTCGTAATAGAAGACACCGTTCACGCGTGTCTTGTTTTCCATTGAAATGCGGAACACCATCGAGAGATCTCGAATTTCCGCGCCACACTGCAGCGCTTCGGGGACATGCGTGATCAGGGTGCTGGCTTTCGCGCCCACTTTGCAGCCTTGAATGCAGAAACCGCGATAAATGCAATGCGGCCGGTCGCCATGCGAGCCGGACAAAATCGCGACGGGGCCGCCGGCAACCATCGGAATACCGAGTTTCGTGCAGCCCTTCATCAGGACGTCGCCGATTGCGCCTAACGGATGCGGCCCATACGGATAACCGTGCGGGTCGCCCCATGGAAAATGCGCCGGCCCCGCTACGGGGATCTCGCGCTCCAACAGTTCGTAATACGGCTTCAAGTCTTCATAGGAGATGGGCCAATCCGCGCCCAGGCCGTCTTGGGTGTATACGCGAAAATCGGACGGATGAAAGCGCGGCGCAAAGGCCGCCCAGTGAACTGAGCCCCCGCCTACGCCCTTACCGCTGTTGTTCTCGCCCAACGCGAGCGGATCCTCGCCGCCCGTCATGCGCAGATCGGTCCAATAGAGTTTGTGCGAGCCTTTTTCGTCGCTGACCCAATCGCGCTCGGTATCCCAGAATGGCCCGGCTTCCAGGCCGACCACCTTGAATCCGGCTTTTGCCAGCCGCTGGCATAAGACTCCGCCGGCCGAACCTACGCCTACAATGCAGTAATCCACCGCTTCACTTTCGCGGAAGCGCCGCATGTCCTTAACGGAAATACGCTGCATCGGCCCAAGTATTTTTTTTCGTCACGGGCCGGCTTAAATGCGCCGAACAGCGGTACGTTCAATGCGTTGCTCCCTGGCCCGAAACGCTGCCCGCACCCGGACCCGGTTCGTACGTATCTGAGATGGAGTTCGAGGGCGCTTCCCATTGATACGGCTGTTCATCGACCTCCCACGGCTCGGGCATTCCGCCCTCCAGCCGCGTGTAGCCGCGGGGATAGGCTGGTCCTCCATAGCCGATTTCGTCCCAAGCCCACGGGTGCGCGTAATAGACCTGTACCGAGTCTGTTACCAGCAGATGCCAGAAGCGGTCGATGGACATCTTCTCCCAAATGGCGTGCGCCGCTAACTTCTTCCCGTCATGCAGCGACTTCAATATAAAATCCTGCTTCAGCGAATCAAGATCGACGAACGGCACACCATGAATGGCGCGAGCGGTCTCGTCGATCGCGCGCATGCCGAGCCGGTATGCATCGCGATCGGAAGGCATACCCGCGAACCGGTATCCGTCAATCTCGTTCTTAAAAAGCCGTTCATCGATGAAGGGCACGATCGGAATCCTGCGGTCTGGTGTCCGGTCATCTTGCGGAATTATGCGATCGCATACCGCGGTGATGGTCAGCAATTCCTCTTCCGTGAAAAAGCGGATGGGCGGAATGTTGTAGACTCTGTTCTCCACGACTTCTCGCGTGGTAGCGTCCCAATACGCTTTCTGCCCTATAGTGCTGTAGCCCGGATAATAGCCGGGCTGCTGTCTCGGAGCCATCTTGCGTCCGGTCTTGGGATCGCGTACCCAGGAATCGGTGCTCTCTTCGACTTTAATCACGACCTTCTCTCCGAAGTAAACTGGCGAGTAATCCGAGCGCGCCGCAGGCGGAAAACAGCAGCGGAGCGAAAATCGGAGGCCCGTAAAGAATGTTGTAGAGCCAGTGGCGCGTCCGGCCCGGGCGGCGGATGATGCCGCGAGCGTGGTAGAAAAATCCGACTCCTCCATTTACTGTTGCCACGGCAGACACGGCCGGCAGAAGGCGCGTTGCCACTCGTTGGCTAAAGATGCCGCCTACACAAGCACCTAGCTGGATGGGCGCCAGAATAACCGGCAGCCATTGGGACCAGATGTGAAATCTGCTCTTGTAATGCGAATACCACGCCTCTGCGCCCGAAAACAGGGTCCACGCCGCGGTCACCACGCACAGGTGTTTTTGAAACCGGCCCTCATTCAGCTCGCGACGCCAGCCCTTGTAGGGCGATGGCTTTGAGCGTTCCGGATCTCCTTCGCGGCGTAAATACGATGCCATGAACGCGAGATATGCTGCTGTTCCAAACAATAAAGGAGCAAAAATCGGCGGGCCCATGATGATATTCGTGAGCGGCAGATTCCATCCGCCCGGCTTGCGTTGAATGCCCCGGATGTGAAACCCGAAGCCGATGATGCCGTCGGCGAGGGTAATCGCCGAGGTCCAGCGCAGAGCCCGCTCCGCCGCTTTTCTGCTGAAGAATCCCGCAATAGCCGTGCCCGTCAGTACGCCGCTGAGTATCACTGGGCTGTACATTATCGGATTGCTGTAGCTGCCTTTGTAGTGCTCGTATGAAACTTCCAGTCCGCTCACGAAACTGGACCCTGCGGCAACCAAAGCGAGGGAGCGCTGAAAGCGACCGTCCTTGATGTGCTCGTTAACGGTTTGTAGTGCTTTTGTCATCCGGGCCGATCACTTGCAGTTTGGACTTTGCCTCACTGCGTAGACGTGGGGAAGCGCGAACCGTTGCGGGCTCGCTCCACTGATAGAAGTAACAGTGCATCGCCGGTGATGCGATTTTTTTTGCGGCGTCACTTTGTGGTGCCCTTAGGGGTCTTAGATCTGGAGACCCGTAAAAAGAGCATGGCGAAAACAGCAGGTGACGTAATTGTCGAGACATTGATGGAGTGGGGTGTCGACACCGTATTTGGTCTTCCCGGAGACGGCGTGGACGGCATCATAGAAGCGTTTCGAAAGAAGCAGGACAAGATCCGGTTCATTCAAGTGCGGCATGAAGAAGCGGCCGCGTTCATGGCCTGTGGCTATGCCAAGTTCACGGGCAGATTAGGGGTTTGTGTGGCAACGTCCGGCCCGGGCGGCGTGCACCTTCTCAATGGCCTGTACGACGCCAAGATGGACGGACAGCCTGTGCTGGCCATTACCGGCATGCAATTCCACGATCTGATTGGAACGCACACCCAGCAGGATGTGGAACTCGACAAGCTTTTCGAAAATGTGACCGTATACAACCAGCGCATCATGGGAGCGGCGCATGCCCGCAACGTTGCTGAACTTGCTATCCGAACGGCACTGGCACGCAAGGGCGTGGCTCACATCACGACGCCAATCGACATTCAGGATCAAACAGTAAACGAGGACGAGCGCTCAAACCGGAATGTTGCGGGTCACGCGGACAGCAGCACCTTCGCAATTGGATCAAGGCGGCCGACGGCTCAGGAAATCGAGGCCGCCGCTCAAATTCTAAACGATGGGAAAAAAGTGGCGATCCTCGCGGGCCGCGGCGCCCTGCACGCCGGCAAGCAGTTGGAGCTGATTGCTGAAAAGCTCGGTGCTCCCATCATCAAGCCGCTGCTGGGCAAAGCCGTCGTCCCGGATGACAGCCCTTACACGACGGGCGGCATCGGCCTGCTGGGCACCAAGCCCTCCGAAGACGCGCTGCAGGATTGCGACACGCTCCTGATTGTGGGAACCAGCTTCCCGTATATCAGCTTCTACCCGAAGCCCGGCCAGGCGAAGTGTGTACAGATCGACATGGATCCCACACGCATCAGCATTCGGTATCCCACCGATGTCGCGCTAGTGGGCGACAGCCTGGAAACCGTCAACGCGCTAGTGCCGCACCTGAAAGACAAGAAGCACAAGTCATTCCTCGAAAAAGCCCAGAAGGGCATGAAGGAATGGAACGAGCTGATGGTGGAGCGCGGAACCAGAAAAGACGTCCCCATGAAGCCGCAAGTAGTGGCTCTCGAATTGGGAAAGCGGCTTTCCTCGGATGCGATTCTCGCGGGCGATTCCGGTAGCAACACCACCTGGTGGGCGCGCCACATCCCGGCAAAATGGGGCCAGATGCACAGTTGCTCCGGCAATCTTGCGACGATGGCGAACGGCTTCCCCTATGCGATAGCGGCCCAGGTGGCGTATCCTGATCGAACGGTAGTTGCCTGGGTTGGAGACGGCGGGTTCACGATGCTGATGGGCGAGATGGCAACGTGCATGAAATACAAGCTCCCCATCAAAGTCTTCCTGATCAAGAATGACGAACTCGCCCAGATCAAGTGGGAGCAAATGGTTCTGCTGGGCAACCCTGAGTACGTCACCAGCCTGCAGCCGATCGACTTCGCTGCCGTCGCGCGCGGCTTCGGGTGGGCCAGTTTCACCATTAAGACGCCTTCCGAATGCGGCCATGTCATTGACAGCGCATTAGCGGTCCCCGGGCCTGCGCTGGTGGAGTGCTACGTCGATCCCAACGAGCCGCCTCTGCCCGCCAAGATTAAACCCGAGCAGGCGCTGCACTTCGCTGAATCGATGGTGCGGGGCACCAAGGACTGGCAGAAGATCGCCGAAGTGATCGCAAAGGATCGCGTTAAGGAGTTGGTCTGACGTTCGGGATCAGAAATGGCTCCAGCACGTTCAGGCGCCCGGATCACGTCCGGTCGAATCTCCGCCTATAAGGTGCCAACCGACAAACCTGAGTCGGATGGCACCGCCAAATGGGATTCGACCACAATTGTTATTGTTGAGCTGACTGCCGACGGCGTTACGGGTCTGGGTTACTCGTATGCGAATGCCGCAGCGGCTCACGTTGCCGGGGAGTTAGCCAAGCGCGAGATTCTGAATCGCGATCCGTTCGATATCCCCGCGCTGCATTCCGCGATGGATCGCCAGGTCCGCAATTGGGGCCGCCCGGGGCTGGTATCGAGCGCCATTTCCGCCATCGACACATGCCTCTGGGATCTGAAAGCCCGCCTTCTTCAGGAGCCTCTTCTAAACCTGCTCGGCAAAGTGCGCGATGAGATCGAAGCTTATGGCAGCGGAGGGTTCACCTCCTACACGGAAAAGGAGCTTACCGATCAACTGGCGGGCTGGGCTGGTGAAGGATTCCGGTACGTGAAGATGAAGATTGGGACGCATCCCGAACAGGATGTCGCGCGCATCTCTGCTGTTCAAAAAGCGTTAAGAGGCAAGGCGCAGCTTTACGTGGATGCAAACGGCGCCTATGATCGCCAGCAAGCTTTGCACAAAAGTGAGCAGTTCGGCGATCTGGGCGTGACCTGGTTCGAAGAGCCCGTTACTTCGGATGACCGCATCGGCTTGCGCTTCATGGTGGAGCGTGCTCCGGCTGTAATGAAGATAGCAGCGGGTGAGTACAACTACACGCTGGATGACGCACGGCTGTTAATTGAAGCCCAGGCGATTGACGTTCTACAGACCGATGTCACGCGCTGCGGCGGCGTCACGAATTTCATCAAGATCGGCGATGTGTGTGAGACGTATCATTACCCCTATTCCGCGCACACCGCACCTTCGATTCACGCAACACTCTGCTGCTCTATTCTGGCGGCGATGAACGTTGAATACTTCCACGACCACGTCCGGCTTGAGCACATGCTCTTCGATGGCGCAATCACAGCGGTGAACGGCAATCTGAAACCGGATCTCTCGCGGCACGGTCTCGGCCTGGAACTTAGACGTTCAGATGCCGAGAAATTTCAAGTGTCGGCGGCGGCGGTGAGCTGACGCGAACTTCACGGCGCATCCCAATCCAGCGCATAGATCTCGCTTGTTCCGGCATCGCGCTCCACCAGAAGCGAGCCGTCGGGCGCCAGGCCGCTCCAAGCGCTAAGCGAGCCTGCCGTCCTGTGAAGATCTCTCAAGCTTGCCATCAGCTCCATTTTCCGGTCGCGAATACGCACACGGCGAAATGCCGCATCATCCCCGCCGGTATCGAAGTAAATATATTGGCTATCGCGCGACCATGTCCAAAACCCGAGTGTTCCGCGCGCGAGTTCGGATTGCTGGTGCGTACGCATGTCATACAGCATTAGCGTATAAGCGTCCTTGCCGTAAGCCGCGATATAACTGCCGTCCGGCGACAAACTCGGCAACCAGAGGCCGCCGGACCCGGGTAGAACTGAGCTACGGCGCGATTTCAGGTCGAGGGTATGAATCGCCAGCTTGCCCGGATCCTCCTTTCCAGACGGTTCGCCGCCGTAAATCAATGATGATCCGTCCCTCGACCATTGCGGTCTTAGATCGCCAACTTTACTCCCCTCTCCATTGGTCACCTGCTCTGGACTGCCTCCTTCGGACGGCAGCACGTAAATCCGCACAGGCTTCCCCGGCAATGCGCCAATGAAAGCGATCTGCTGTGCGTCCGGCGACCAGCACGGCAGACCCGCCTCAAATGGAGCAAAGGTGAGTTGCCGCCGGTCGCTGCCGTCGGCTCTGGCGCGCCATAAAGTCTGTTCCGGATACGCAGCGTAAGTGACCCACTTGCTGTCGCGCGAAAAATCCAGATGCTCCGCCGAGATTCCGCCCAGGTAGAGAACGAATTGCTTCGATTTCGCATCGTAGCGCGTCAACTCCGTGCGCGGCAGCCAGCCTTTGACAAAAATCCGCTTGCCGTCCGGGCTCGGAACCGGCCGTAACATCTGCATGGGGCCTGCCGTTAATTGCGCCGGCTTGGGGTTCGTCCTTCGAAACCAGCCGGGTTTCTCGCGAATCGCCCATACGTCGTTCCCTGAGTTGAAAACGAAATACTTTCCGTCGCCAGTCCAGGAGCCGCAGCAGTACTGCTCAGACCAGCCGGGAAGCAGAACATGCAGATTATTTCCATCTGCCGATATCTGCCAAATGGAGGTGGATTTGGCTGCGTCGGTGATCGTGAACCGGATTGTCCGTCCGTCAGGTGACCAGCGTGGATTCGACGGCTCGCCCGCCACTGTTGCCAGTTTCCCCAATTCAGTTCCGTCACTCCGTCCCAGGTGTAGTTCCTGGTCCTTGACATAAACCAGTTCCTGGCCGTCTGGAGACCAGGCCGCGCCTAAGCCTCCTGCCAACTTTCCTAAACGCCGCGGTGCGCCCCCCAGAACCGGCGCCGCCCAAAGTGGCTGCGGGACGGAAGCTAACCAACCTCCCTTGATCAGCAGCAGTTCGGATTTGTCGGGCGAAATATCTGCGAGGAACGCCCCTTGCATGTAGCTGGGTAGCGGAAGCGAGTCTCCACCTTTCGTAGAGACTTCGAAATTCTCGAAGGTATCTGAGGACACCGCTGTCGTGTAATACAATCGTGCCCCGTCTGTCACGTAAACGATCTTGCTGCGGCCGTCGCTTGTGATCTGTGTTGTCGACAGAATTCTCGGCAGCGGCAGGGGCTTAACCATCACCGCGGCGAGAATCCCGGCGCTAATGAGAAGCGCTGCTCCGATCAAGGCGGTCGTCCAATAGCGTTTGCGCCCGGCCGGACTAGTGTGAAACGTGGGCGTCGAAGAAACCTGGCCGGAGTTGAGATCGCGCTTCAGCCGCTTCAGATCGGCTCTCACGTCCGCTGCGTGTTGATAGCGAACGTCGCGATCCTTTTCGAGCGCCTTCTCAATAATCTCTTCCAGCCTGGGCGGCAGCTCGGGATTGATCGTGCACGGCGGCTCTGGGACATCGTGCAGAATGGCGCCCATCACGGCGCCAGAGGTCTTCCCGCGAAACGGCGTACGGGCCGTCGCCATCTCGTAAAGTACAATGCCGAGCGAAAACAGATCGGTGCGTGCGTCCAGTTCTTCGCCGCGCGCCTGTTCCGGGGACATGTAGCCGGGAGTTCCCGCAGCCGATCCTGGCGTGGTTAGAGTATCCATTACCGCAGTCTCGGTTCGCTCCGCCGCTGACGCTGGCATGAGCCGGAAGGCTGCTACCAGCTTTGCCAACCCAAAATCGAGAATCTTTGCCTGTCCTCTGGTGGTGATAAAAAGGTTGGCCGGCTTGATGTCGCGGTGTACAATCCCGCATGCGTGCGCTGCCTCCAGGCCGTCCGTCATCTGAATGGCCCAATTCAGCAGTAAATCGAGAGGAATCAGCTTCTTTCCAATGCGGCGCTTGAGCGTCTCGCCTTCGAGCAATTCCATTGCCAGAAACGGACGCCCGTCGTGCTCGCCTACTTCGTAAATTGTGCAAATATTGGGATGATTGATGGCCGCGGCAGCACGCGCTTCACGCTCGAAGCGCTCTGCTGCCGTGCGGTCGCGAGTCAGTTCGTGCGGCAGGAACTTGAGAGCAACTTCACGGCCGAGGCGGATGTCCTCCGCCCGGTACACCACGCCCATGCCGCCAGCACCGAGTTCTTCAACGATGCGGTAGTGCGATATGGTCCGGCCAACCATCACCTGACCCTTACTGGCGGGTCTTTCAAGATTACCGCAGGAACTCTGCTTTTAATCGGAGGGCCGCTGCTTTAGTTACGTATTCTGTCGGCGGGGTGGAACGCTGTTGGCTGGCAGCTCTTAGCGATGTGCCTCGGCCACTCTCGCCGGCATCGCATAGGCCATGCCCATAGCTGCCCATGCGGTTCCGGCCATGGAGATCCACTGATCTTGATCGTATGGGAAGCCGCTTTGAAAATAAGGCTGGAATTTTGGTGCGCGGCTGCTCACATGCCACGATCCGTCGGCTTTCTGAGTGCGCTGCAGATATGCGATTGCGCGTCTGTAGGCCGGATCGCTTGCCGGCACACCTTGCTCATGCAGCACGTAGAGCACTTGGCCGGTTGCATAGGCATCACTTTCCAACCACGGCGTTTGTGCCCACCCGCCATCGTCCCGCTGCAGCGCAAGCAGCTGTTTGAGCCTCGCTGGCGAAGGGCTGCCGGCCCACTGCAGACCGAGCAGTTGCATTGCGCGATCTTCGGTGCTGCGCGGATGCGCATTTTTCAGCCAAATGCCAGCCCGCCGGATTCGGTCCTGAAACTCAGCCTTCCGGCCGGGAATATCGTAGAGCCGCAAGCAGCGCACTCCCATCGCCGTGCCGAAGAAATCTCCGTCCTCGATGGGCGGCCGCGGATTGCCTCCTGCCGGATACGCCCAATTGCCTCCCTGACGTTGTCTCGCCGCGATGTAGAGCACGACCGCATCCAGACCTCGCGAAGGCGGAATACTGCTCGCTCCTAACTGCAATACCGAGTACTCCATGGTATGTACTGCGCCAGGCGGATCGACCAGTTGCAAAAACGTCTGCTCTTGCCCGCTATGGAAGACAAGCGTGTTCCGGGCCATCTCCGCGTCCGAGTTGTCATCCACTTTCGCTCCATTGGCCCGCCCGACGCTCACCGCCATGCCGGTCAAATTCTGGGCATGACAGGATATGCATCCTCCCGTGCTGAGGAATTTGCTGCTGGTGTTTTGCAGGAGCGCAAGGCTCTTTCCCACGGAGGTTCTGAGGTCCGGCTGGTTTGGATCTCTAAGCACCGCCGAGGTTGCATGCGCCTCGCTGCGCAACCCAAGTACACTCAACACTTCCGGATTGCGAAACTTCTTTGCCCAGTCGAGTGCAGTCTCGCCGCGCTTTGATCGAATTGACGGGTCAGCGCCTCTTGCCAGCAGCAGGCTGATAATCTGCGGATCCGGCCGATCGGTTGAAACGGCTAGCAGCAGCGACGTCATACCCCGCGTGTCACGGGCATTCACATTTGCGCCGGCGTCGATCAATAGTCTTATCAGCTCCGGTGGGCCATACGGAACCGCACACAGCAGGGGCGTGAACCGGCCCAGTTCAATTGGACCATTCTTCACGTTAGCGAATAATTCAAGGCTGACCGCATTAACGTCGCTGCCTTTCGCAAGCAACAGCTTCGTCGTTTCGATGTTGCCGTTCGCAGCCGCCCACATCAGGGCGTCTCCACCCGCTTCGTCCTTCGCCTTCGCATCCGCGCCGTACGCAAGCACCAGACGTACCGTTGCCGCGTCATTGCCCTGTGCGGCGGCTTCCAAAACACAAAATTTCCTTTTGTCGCACGCAGAGACATCAGCGCCCTTGTCGATCAGCAGCTTGGCCGTTTGGTGCGAGTCGTCGTGCAGAGCCGAGATCATCAGGGGCGTTCGGCCGAAGTTGGAACGCGCGTTCACGCCCGCGCCTTTTGCCAGCAGAAGGCGGACTTTTTCAATGTCGCCTGCCGCCCACAGCAAGGCCGTGGCGCCAAACGCATTTTTCGCATTCGGATCCGCACCGCCGTCCAGCAGCAGCTTCACTGCTTCGGCGCTGCCGAATGCCGCAGCGTACACGAGCGGAGTCGTCCCGTGCGTGTCGGGAGTGTTTACGGCGTGGGTCTTAGCGAGAGTTCGGACGGCCGCGAGATCATCGCTCCGAATCGCCTGATAAAAATGGTCGCCGATGTCTTGGGCGGATGCGCTCCACGAACCCAGCGCGGCTACACAGAACATCGGAAAGAGCAATTGAGCGAGCTTCATGTTCGCTCCTTTCCGATGTTGGGAATGTTACCGCAGATTGAACGAGTTTGCCACCAAGATTACTCCTGGTACCTTTTGAAGATCAGACAGCCGTTCGTGCCGCCGAAGCCGAAACTGTTCGACAGCGCATACTCAATCTTCATGGGCCGCGCGGTATTCGGTAGGTAATCGAGATCGCATTCCGGGTCCGGAAATTCGTAGTTGATCGTCGGCGGCGCAATCTGATCGCGGATCGCCAGCACGGTAATTCCCGCTTCCAATCCGCCTGCTCCACCGAGCAGATGTCCAGTCATCGATTTCGTCGAACTGACCGCCAATTTCTTGGCATGCTCGCCAAAGGCATGCTTGATTGCCACCGTTTCGGCCTTATCACCCAGCCCGGTCGAAGTGCCGTGCGCATTGATGTACTGCACTTCTGATGCCTCAATGCCGGCATCGCGCATGGCGTTGCGCATGACGCGAAACCCGCCGTCTCCATCCTCGGGCGGGGCCGTAATGTGAAAGGCGTCGGCGCTCATTCCGTACCCTACGATCTCAGCCAGAATCCGCGCGCCGCGCCGTTTTGCATGCTCCAGCTCTTCCAGTATCAGAATTCCGGAGCCTTCACCCACTACAAACCCGTCGCGCTCCTTGTCCCAGGGACGAGAGGCGCGCTGCGGCTCGTCGTTGCGCGTAGACAACGCTCGCATTGCCGCGAAACCGCCAATTCCCATTGGCGTCACACACGCCTCGCTGCCTCCGCATATCATGACGTCCGCATCGCCGTGCTGGATGAGGCGGAACGAATCGCCGATCGAGTGCGCGCTGGTTGTGCAGGCCGTGGCGGTAGCGGAGTTTGGGCCTTTTGCGTGGTACTTGATGGATACATAGCCGCTTGCCAGGTTGACGATGCAGGAAGGAATAAAGAACGGAGATATGCGGCTGGGGCCGCGCTCCAGCAAAACTTTGTGCTCCCGCTCGATCACCTCGAAGCCGCCGATGCCGCTTCCGATATAGACACCGGTCTGTTCGGCGTCCTCAGGGTTCGTCCGCAATTGCGCCGAGTCCACGGCAAACTCGCTAGCGGCCATCGCGAACTGGATGAACCGCCCCATTTTCTTCACGTCTTTTTTGTCGACGTACTGCAGTGGATCAAACTCTTTCACCTCGCCGGCAATGCGGCAGGCGAAATCAGATGGGTCGAACTGCGTGATTCGCCCGATACCGTTCTTTCCGCCTTTGATTGCCGCCCAGCTCTCCTCCGTGCCCTTGCCCACCGAGCAAAGGAGGCCGACTCCAGTGACAACTACTCTTCGGCGCGCCATTGGCTACCTGCCGCATCTGCGCGTTCGAAAGCGGAACACATTCATTCGCGCGGTCAACTACTTCTTCTTTGCCTCGATATAGTCGATTGCATCCTTGACCGTTTTAATCTTTTCCGCATCTTCGTCCGGAATGTCGAGATCGAATGCCTCTTCAAAAGCCATGACCAGTTCGACGATATCGAGCGAGTCGGCGCCCAGGTCGTCAACGAACGATGCGCTTGGTTCGACTTGATTCTCGTCCACTCCAAGCTGTTCCACGATGATCTGCTTTACTTTTTCTGCTACCGGCATTCCCTGTTCTCCTGTTTTGACAAAGCTCGTACCACTCCGGCCATCCCGCCCGGGTCCAACACACTAAACTACCTCATCGGTCCAGGTGGAAGCGTTTCGCCGGTGCGCGTTTTCCCTTTTGAGTTCAAGTAGATTCTAACCATCCTAATTAGATGTGGCAAGCCGGGACTCCGCGTTTGCGCCCAGGTCCGGTGTGAATTGTTTCGCCGCTAACATGTAGATGTTGCCTCCCCGTTTGCGTGTCCTCTATCTCCACGGTTTCGCGTCCAGCCCCGCATCGAAAAAGGCCCGGTTCTTCGCTGGCAAGCTTCAGCAACTGGAATTTCCCGTCGAAATACCAGATTTGGCACAAGGCCGCTTTGAGCATCTTACAATCAGCGGCCAATTGAAATTGATTGGAACTCTGGCCCGCAATGAACCAGTGATGCTAATCGGCTCCAGCCTGGGAGGATATTTAGCCGCCCTGTACGCAGCGCGCCACCCCGAGGTTGATCGTCTCATATTATTGGCTCCGGCCTTCGGATTTCATCAACTGTGGGTTGAAGAACTGGGCCCGCAGCGTTTGGCCGAGTGGAAAGCACGCGGCATGCTGCCCGTTTTCCACTATGCCGAGCAGCATGAAGTACCACTCGGTTTTCAGCTCATGGAAGACGCCGCCGGATTCGAAGCGTTTCCCGCGTTCCACCAACCGGCCCTTATTTTTCATGGAAACCGCGATACCTCGGTCCCCGTACAACAATCATTGGCGTTTGCCCGCGAGCACCCGAGTGTCCGGCTCGTACGGCTGGATTCCGGTCATGAGCTGACCGACGTACTGGAACCCATCTGGCGGGAATGTGAAGGCTTCGTAAAAGAAGATCGCAACTCCGCAAAACAACCCTGTTCCGGATCGAATTAGGCTAGACTGAGGGTATCGACCGGTACCAGAATCGAAATCTTGCAACTGTGATTTTTAGTAACACGTCCAACCGGTGCATAGCATCAAGCCGCGCGAAGGTTCTGACTGCCGGAGTGTGTTCGTGACTAGCGACCTAGAGAAAGAAACCGTGGAGCATCCCACCGTATTTCAAGCTGATGCCCATCTTGATCGTCTTTTAGTGACGACCAATTTGGAAGAACCCTGGTTCAAATCCATCGTCCGGAGCATCCGGGAAGCGATTAATCCGCCCAAGCTTCCACCTCTTGAGCTCACTTCCAGACCGCTGGAAGGCGCCGAACTGGGAAACCTGAGCAAGATGGAGCAGCCCTGGTTTAAATCATTCGCTCACAACGTAAGAGACTTGGTTCGCCCACCTAAACTACCGCCGCTGGAAGTGACCTCCAAGCCTGTGGAAGTGGGCAGCATCTGGGGAGCTTACGGCGGCGGGGAAACCAAATCGGGTGCGGTTTCGCTGCTGATTCACGTTGGCGTCGTGGTTTTGATGCTGCTGATTTTCCAGTCGCCGACGGTTCGAAAGAAGATCACGGATCTGGGAAACATTATCTACGTCCCTGATTACAAGCCGAAAATGCCTCCTGCGGCGCAGAAGGCGGGCGGTGGAGGCGGAGGCGGGCAGAAGATGCCGGTGCCCGTTAATCACGGCGCGGCTCCGAAATTTGCACCTAAGCAGTTTATTCCTCCTGCGGAAGCGGTAGTAAAGCCAAAGCTTCCAGCCACTCCGACCATCACGGCTCCGGCTCCGGTGATCGTGGCGGACAACTACGGCGATCCTATGAGCAAGCTCGATCCGCTATCGGGCGGCCCTGGTGCGCATGGATTGGGTGCCGGAACTGGCGGCGGCCTCGGCCCAGGCAATGGTGACGGTTACGGACCTGGCTCGGGCGGGGGCATGGGCGGCGGCGTGTACCGGATTGGTGGAGATGTGTCTGCCCCCATCCTGATCAACAAGGTTGAGCCTGAGTATTCAGAGGAGGCACGCAAAGCCAAGTACTCTGGTACTGTTTTGCTTTCTATCGTCGTTGACGCAAACGGACTGCCGCGCGATATACACGTGATACGGCCGCTGGGTCTCGGACTCGATGAAAAGGCGATTGAAGCCGTGATGAAATGGCGCTTCCGCCCCGGACTGAAGGGCGGGCATCCGGTTGCCACGCAAGCCCAGGTCGAAGTAAATTTCCGCCTGCTGTAATTGGAACAGCTCTCGATGGCGAGCACACTCTGCTGGGTCATTGACCCTATGAAGCGGCGGGCCTGGAGCTATGAACGCGGCGGCGAGCCTGTTGCGGCTAGCGAGGCGCTCAGCGCGGCCGATATTCACCTTCCGCTTATGGATGTGTTTTCGATAGTCGATGCGCAGCCGACGAGCCTGTAACCGATCATGTCACGACGCTAGCAGCAGACTATTTGCCCCGTACTGATTGACGCCCAGGATCGATCACCGCACATGCATCTTTCACGGCGGTACTTAGAATCCGGGTAGAGTTGCTGTATACGAGGTCTTCGTTCTTATCAAAGACTGCGACTTTGTTTCCATGAACGAACGGGGTTGTGGGATTGATGGCATCGTGATCCAAGCAGACGAGGTAGTCTGCCTTGTCGCGATTCGCAGTAACCATTACCCCGGGGCAGTATCGGACGAAGGCCTTCATAACCTCAACGTTCTGGGGGCTGGTGCCGCCAGCAAATGCCAGCGAACCTTTCACATCGCCGATGGCAGCATCCCCGGAAAGTTGAGGAGCCGCACTTTCAGTAATGAACACGCGCGGCTTTTGGGCGGGGGCTCCTAACGCGGCGATTGCAATAAGTACCAACATCGAGCGAACTGCTATAGATGTCATGTTGTCCTCCAATCCATAATCGCGCGAGCAAACTGGCCGGGAGCAAACTGGCATTTGATCGGCCTTGCCGGACCGTCCGCTTGTTCGTTTCTTCAGACGGCAGGGGCCAGCGGGCAGTTACAGCTTTGGCCGGAAGAGATTTGCAAGGGCTCACATCAAACTCGGTCGGTCAGCCGCGGATCCCATACAAGCTCCCTTGAGAAGCCGCGGAAAATCGGCGGTCCGGCAACTTGCTTGACGCGCGTGGTTCTTTAGGCGATCGCAGCCGCTGAGCCATCACGAGAGAACCGCGAATTGCGAATGGACTAAACGTCGAGACACTAGGGCGTCTGCTTGCTCTTGCAAAGCTCGCAAGGACAGATCTTCCTCAGGTGGTCGAACGAATAGATCCCGGTACTGTGGCCGTCGTTCCAATAGATTCGAATGGCATACTGGCCGACCGGCTCAACTGAATTCATCTTCAATGCGGGCTTAAACATGGGAAACGGATTCGGGCTCGTGTAGTTTGACTTCTGAGGCTCCGTCCCGTGCGCGCCGGTGCACGTCGCACAGGGGCATTCGTCACGCAAATAGGCCAGCGAGTAGTCGCTGTGGTGGCCGTCCCGCCAGTCGATCTTGACACCGGTCGATTTAGATATCGCGATATGTTCGGGATCGGTTGCCGCCTGCATTTCCAATTTTTGCATTTAGGTCCGTTCGGGCGTTATGCACTCTGCATCCGCTCGATATCCCGCACTCCCGGGATGCGCCGGAAGGCTGTTATGACCCGCTCTAGTTGTTTCTTGTCGCGCACATCTATCGTGATGTCGATGACGGCACTTTCATCCGTGCGTTTCTCATCGCCTCGCGCTTCCAGTGTCCGTATATTGCTTTTTTCTTCGCTCAGGATGGACGTCAACTGGTGCAGGATACCGGGCCGATCATCGGTGTAGATAACCACCTTGACAGGCAGCGGTTCGATGGCGGTGCGTGCCCACTCAACTCCAATCTTGCGCTCCGGCTCGTACAGCAGCTTCTGGACGTTCGGGCACTGCGCAGAGTGGACCGCGACACCCTTGCCGCGGGTGATATAGCCAACGATCTGCTCACCCCTGACCGGATTGCAGCACTTGGCACGGTAAACCAGAACATCTTCGGCTCCGGTGACATGGATGGTCAGTTCGCCATCACCGGCCACACCGCCCAGTTGGGGGCCCGGGAAACGCGGCGGTCCTGCCGGAAGCGGCGCTTCCTGGGTTCCATTCTCAGACGCCACCTTCTGCAGCACCTGCCGGGCTGAGAATCTGCCGAATCCGAGCGCAGCATAGAGATCTTCCGTCTTGCTGACGCCGTATTCGGACGCTACACTTGCAAGATCGTCGTTGGAAATCCGGCCAAGGCTTACGCCCATTCGCCGCGCCTCTTTTTCAAGTGACTTCTGCCCGATTTCGACCGCCTTGGCACGCTCGACAGTGTTGATCACATGCCTGATCTTGTTACGGGCCCGCGATGTTTTCACCACCGCCAGCCAGTCGCGGCTTGGCTGATGTCCGGGCTGCGTGAGAATCTCAACCACGTCGCCGTTTCGCAGCGTCGTCTTGAGCGGCTTGATGATGCCGTTGACGCGAGCGCCCGTACAGGTGTTCCCTACGTCACTGTGGATCGCGTAAGCGAAGTCGATTGGTGTCGCATCGCGCGGCAGAACAATCACTCGCCCCTTTGGCGTGAACGCGTAGACCTCTTCGGCATAGAGGTCCATCTTCACTCCCGAGAGGAACTCGCCCGAATCGCTCATATCGCGCTGCCACTCCACTAATTGGCGCAGCCATGCGATGCGCTGGTCGTCAGTGCCCGGGCCTTTGCTGCCTTCCTTATATTTCCAGTGCGCCGCGATGCCTTCTTCGGCGATCCGGTGCATCTCCTCCGTGCGAATCTGAATTTCGAAGGTGACGCCGCCGGGTCCAATGACGGAAGTATGCAGCGATTGGTACAGGTTCGGACGCGGCATGGCGATGAAGTCTTTGATACGCCCTGGAATAGGGTGCCACTCGTTATGAATCACTCCCAGCGCCGCATAGCAATTCTTCACCGAATCGGTGATAATGCGGACCGCCAGAATGTCGTAAACCTGATCGAGCGTGATCCTCTGCCGTTTGAGTTTCAGATACACCGAATAGGCGCGCTTTACCCGGCCCTCGACGCGAGCCGGTATATCCTCGCGCGCTAGTTTCTGCTCAATTGCCGTTTGCACCTGCCGCAGCCAGTCTTCGTTTTCCTGGTGCTTCGATTCAATCTCGCGCACCAGGTCGGCCGCTTCCTCGCGGTGCAGCACCTGGAATGAGAGGTCTTCCAGCTCCCCGCGCATTTTGCCCATTCCCAACCGGTGCGCAATGGGCGCATAGATGTCAATGGTTTCCTGCGCGATGGTCTCCTGCCGCTCGGGCGCGAGTGAGCTCAGCGTGCGCATGTTGTGGAGCCTGTCGGCCAGCTTTACGATCACCACACGGATGTCGCTGGTCATTGCCAGCAGCATTTTGCGCAAGCTTTCCGCCTGCCGGTCCTCGCGATTACCGAAGCTGATCTTGCTCAGTTTCGTCACGCCATCCACGCAGCGCGCTACATCTTCGCCGAACAGCTCTCTAATCTGCTCGATGCCGGCGGACGTGTCTTCCACAACGTCGTGCAACAGACCTGTCTGCAGGCAAACCAGATCCATCTGCATGTCGGCAAGGATGTGCGCGACAGCCAGCGGATGGGTGATGTACGGTTCACCAGATTTGCGCTTCTGATGCTTGTGATGTTCGGCCGCGAAGCGGTAAGCGCGATCCAGCGGCCTCAGATCCTCCTTCGGCCGGAGCGCCCGCACCTTCTCCTCCAGGCTGCGGTACAACTCTTCGACCTGCGGCAGGTCCAAAACACTGGTGGACATCTACGGTTACTTCCAGGTTAGCTTGGCAGCCAAGTTAGTGTATAGGAGATCAAGTCCAGGCTTAGTAGCTACGACTCATTATTCGCCAGGTACTCCTGCACCTTGGCCTTAACCGTACGCCGGTCAAGCTCCAGCGTCCGCGCCGCTTCTTCGTAACTGCCGGTTTGTCGATATACCTGTGCCACATAGTGCGCCGCGACTTCCGACATTTTCAGACGGCCCGTCCGAAACTTCTCGAAGAACGCTTCGGCTGAATTGTTTTCCTGCTCCGCTTCTATGGGCCGGTACGAGCGGCGGATGATAACGTTCCGTACGCATTGCTCTAACTCACGGTAATTCCCAGGCCAGCCATAGGCGCGAGGAAGATGTGTCTTGATCCATTCCTCCACTTCGGGCAATAGCGCAGCCGCTTCATCGCCGACGGCGCGCCGGATCATATAGAGCAGCATCTCCCGCAAACTTTCGGGCGAGTTCTCGATCTGATTGGCCAGCGACGGCGTTTCGATCAAATCCGCGCAGAGCCGGTAATAAAGGTCTTCGCGAAACCGGCGTTCCCGTATTTCAATCGGTAGTCTGCGGTTCGTCGCCGCGATCAGCTTGCCCCGAAACTCGCGCAGGGTCGTATCGCCAACTGGCGTGAAGCGCCGCGTCTCAATCACCCGCAGCAGTTTCACCTGGATCGAAAGCTCCATTTCTCCTAACTCATCGAGAAACACCGACCCTAGAGCGGGGCACGCCTCGAGCCATCCCTTCCGGTCCCCGATCGCGCCCGTGAACGAGCCGCGGCGGTGCCCGAACAACTCCGATTCGATGAGTGTGGGCGATAGCGCTGCAATGTTGATGGGCAGAAATACATTCGCTTGCTCATCCGCGAACGCCAGTGTTCCGGCGTCGAAGGGCACGTAGCGGGACTGAGCTATTGCAAGGGCGACTAATTCCTTGCCCGTGCCCGAAGGTCCGCTAATCAGTGTAGGGAAATCGGCCATTTTCCGGTACATCGTGCGCCGATACCGCCGCATGTCGTGCGTGAAGATGGATTGCCAAACGCTCGCCCGCAAACGCGCCGCCGGCAAAGAGCTGCCGATAATATTGTCGAAAATGCTGTTGAACGCTTTCTGAATCTGCCGGAAGCAGGCGAAAATATGTCCTCCCGGTTCGAAAGCCGTCTCGAACTGCTTGCCCGGAATCTGGAGATAATGATTCCACTCCGCAATGAAATTGCGGTAAAACCTCCAGTTGCCGTTTGCCGAAGAAAATCGCGGATAGAACCGCTGATACAGCAAATAGTGAACGCAACCCTCGTAGATGCCGAGCTCCTGCGAGCTTACGTCCGAAGTGCGCGCCAGCCGCTCCCTGATCTCGTTCACCAAGGGCTCCAATTTCCGGGAAATACGGATGACGTTTGGCCGAACAAGATCCGGATTGCCGACTGAGGCGCTCCAAACTGCTTCTCCGGCGACAAAGTCTGGGCCTAGAGCGGACTTCTCATGCGCCACGCGCTCGGGGAGAAAGTGATTGCAGTAGGCAAGCCGGACCACCGCTTCCAGAAAGCGGCGCTCATTTTGCTTGAAGAGGGGCATACACGGATTGTACATAGTCGTACAGTAAATGTACCTTAACCGCGTTACAGATTTAGTTCGCAATCCGCCAAGCAATTGAATAGACTAGATCAACCGCTTTGGCGCGCAGGATGCATAAAAGCCGCGTATGAATCACGAGACGCAACCGCCGCCCATAGGTTCTGGAACCTATCGCCGACTGCTACGAAACGGCGGCTTTGAGGCCTTTCTCGGAACCCAATTTCTGGGCGCCTTCAACGACAACGTTTACAAAATGATGGTCTCGATGATCGCGGTCGGGGTCGCAAGCAATGCTCAGCTCGGGGCGCGTTATCTCGCCATCGCTGGAGCAGTCTTCGTTCTTCCGTATCTGCTCTTTGCCGGTCATGCCGGTCAATTGGCGGACCGCTTCAGTAAAACACGCGTCCTGCAAATCACGAAGGCGCTCGAAATCCTCACCATGCTGCTGGGTTTGGGAGCGCTTCTTATGAATCGCATCGAGATGTTACTGGCTGTCCTATTCCTTCTTGCGATGCAGGCGAACTTCTTCAGCCCGGCCAAATACGGAATCCTGCCTGAAATGATGGGCGAAGCGGAACTCACTGCGGCCAACGGCTTGGTGGAGTTCTCAACGCTTGCCGCCATCGTGCTCGGCACCAGTTTCGGCAGCTTTTTGATTGAGACCTGGAAAGACGATCCCTGGCGTATGGGCAGCACTTTGCTGGCGATCGCTGTCGCCGGCACACTGTGCAGCTTCAAGATCCCCAAAGTCGCGCCATCAGGATCTTCGGAGCCCTTTCATTGGAACCCCTTCTATGAAGTCTGGCTGGGTTGCCGCACTCTGCTTCGCAATCGCGCTCTGGCCCTCACGGTGACGGGGCTGTCCTACTTCTGGTTCATCGGCGCGCTCTTCCAGATGTCGATCTTGCTTCTGGGCAAAGAGGCGCTACACGCGAGCGAGATGCAGCTTGGATTGCTTGCCACTGCGCTGGCCATCGGCATCGGCCTGGGAAGCATAGCGGCAGGTTGGCTCTCGCGCGATCACATTGAGCTCGGCCTGGTGCCCGCCGGCGCGTTGCTGCTGGGAGTTTTCTCTGTCATCCTGGGCGCAAGCCATTCCTATGCCGCCGTGATGTGCTGGCTGGTGGTTATCGGCATCTGCGGCGGACTCTTCTTTGTCCCTCTTAACGCATTTCTGCAAGAGCGGGCGGGCGCGCAGGAAAAGGGCCGCCTTTTGGCGACCAATAATTTCGTCAACATGCTGGGCATTCTTCTCGCTTCAGCAGTGCTCTGGCTGCTGCACGACCAATTACATTGGAGCGCAGCCGCCATCATCGCCGCGCTGGGAATGGTCACGATGGCCGCCACCATCTATATCGTCTCCGTGCTTCCAGGCGAAATCGTCCGCCTGGTTTTGTTCGGCTTGAGCCGCATGGCCTTCCGCATTCGGATTATCGGGGCGGAGCGACTTCCGGTAAGCGGCGGAGGGTTTGCTGGTTGCAAATCACGTGTCGTACGCCGACGCACTCTTGATTGGCTGCAGTACGCATCGCTTCATCCGTTTCCTGGTATGGAAGCCCTACTTCGACTTGAAATTTGCTCGGCCGTTCTTCACCGTGCTGCAGGCCATCCCAATTCATTCCGGCTCGCCGAAAGAGATGCTGAGATCGCTCCGGAAGGCCGGCGACGAGCTGAAGCAAGGCGAGTTGGTGTGCATTTTTCCCGAGGGCGGACTAACTCGCACCGGACACGTACAGGCGTTTCAGCGGGGAGTCGAGCGGCTGATGCAGTATTCGCCCAACACACCCATCATTCCGATTTACATCGATGGACTGTGGAGACATCCGCTCAACGCGAATGGTCCGCGGTCTCCGAAAAGCTGGCTGCGCGCGTGGCGCCGCGAAGCACGAATCGTTATTGGCAATCCCGTAAACTTGCCAATCACGGCCGCCGAGCTGCGGCTCCGCGTACTGGAGTTGGGCACGGAAGCCGTGAATCTGCGTAAGAAATATAGTTCGACGCTCGCTCATGCGCTCGTACGTTCCGCGCGGCGCAATTGGTTCCGTCCCGCAATCGCGGATTCAACCGGGAAGCGTTTGAACTACGGCCAGATGCTTACGGCAGCCGTTCTGATTCGCAACTGGCTGAATGTGAATCACGCGGCTGAACAGAATATCGCGGTCCTTCTTCCATCCTCTGTGGCCGGAGCAATCGCAAATTTCGGGGTCACGCTGGCTGCCAAATCCGCTGTAAATCTGAATTTCACGGCCGGAGAGCCGGCTTGCCGTTCCGCTATGGACCAGTGCCGTATCCAGACCGTAATCACTTCCAAAGCGTTCATCGGCAGAGCCGGTCGCCTGCGTGGCCGGAGATGACGTATTTTGAAGATCTCCTTCCCAGCTTCAGCCGGATGGCGCGATCTGGCGCTCTCCTGTCTGCACGATTTACTCCCTGGGGCCGCATCGCCGGAGGCATTGCTCCCGACAGCCTTGCGACCATCTTGTTCTCAAGCGGCAGCACGGGCGTTCCCAAAGGCATTGAGCTGACACATTGGAACATCCTCTCCAATATCGAAGCAGCGGGAATGGTATTCCCATTAAATTCGCGGGATTGCATGTTGGGCGTGCTCCCGCTGTTTCACTCTTTCGGCTATACCTTCGGCCTGTGGCTACCGATGGTTCAACAGTTTCGCGCCGTTTACCATCCCAACCCGACCGACGGTAGAGCAATCGGCGATCTTGCGCGAGCGCATCACACTACATTCCTCTTATCGACGCCTACCTTCTGCGGGCACTACATTCGCAAATGCTCGCGCGAGCAGTTCTCCTCTCTGCGCCACGTCCTGGTCGGCGCCGAAAAACTGCGCGACTCGGTTGCGGAGGAATTTCGCGAAAAATTCGGACTCAGCTTGCTGGCCGGTTATGGGGCGACGGAGCTAGGACCTTGCGCCACCGCGAACACAGCCGACATGCGCGACGGCGGTGACGTGCAGCGCGGTACTCGTGCCGGAAGTGTAGGCCGAACGCTTCCCGGAGTCAGTGTTCGCGTTGTCCATCCGGAAACGTTCGCGCCCGTTCCGCCCGGAGGGCAAGGACTGCTGCTGGTCAACGGCCCAAGCCGTATGGCGGCTTATCATGGCGCACCCCGCAAAACCAGCCAGGTCATGCGTGATGGTTTCTATGTCACTGGCGATATCGCCTATATCGATGAAGACGGTTTCGTGTTCATTACTGACCGGCTGGCACGCTTTAGCAAGATCGGCGGTGAGATGGTTCCGCACGTGAAGATTGAAGATGCTGCAAGCGGCATCCTCGCCGATTCGACATGCTTTGTCACTGGGGTCGCGGACGACCGGCGCGGCGAGCGGCTGGTTATGCTCTACACACGACCGGACGTTACTCCGGCTCAGATTATCGAGCAATTGAATGCTGCTGAGGTTCCGCCTCTCTGGATTCCAAAACGCGAAAACGTGTATCTGGTGGAGGCCATCCCTGTGCTCGGCACTGGAAAGGTGGATCTCACCCATGCCCGCGCTTTGGCCGTCGGGAAAATGCAAGGACGGTCGTCGACTGAAATCGAAATGATCGCTGAGGTTTCCTAATGACCGTGCTTATACTCCTCGGCATAGTGCTTCTGGTTGCTATCGGCTGGCTGAAGTTGCGCGATCGAATGAATGCGATCGAATCTCGCCTCCAGTGGTCCAATAAACAAGCCTCGAACGCGCTTGAACGGCAAATCAGTGAACTTAGCGTCCGCGTTTTTACGCTGGAGCAGCAACTCGCCGCTGCTCCTAAGGCTCAGCCCAAGGAAAGCGTGGCGCCGCAAGCCCAGCCCGTAATCCTTCAGCACCCTGCACGCGTTCCAAAAGCCGCGCCGCCGCTAATCCGATACGAGCCTGCGCCAATCTTCTCATCACCCGTCGTCGCCGCCGCGCCCGCAAAGCCCTCACTAGCGAATCGGCTGCGTCAACTCGCCGGAGACAGCGAATGGGAAACATTACTTGCCGGTAGCGTGATGAACAAGATCGGGGCACTGGTTCTGGTCATCGGCATCGCGCTTTTTCTGGGCTACTCGTTCAAGCACGTGAATCCAGCCGGACGGGCCGCAGCCGCTGCGCTTGTCAGCGCCTGCATTCTGGGCGGCGGCATCGTGTTAGAGCGCCGCCGGCAGTACCAAGTCTTCTCGCGCGGATTGATCGGAGCGGGCTGGGCAGCGCTCTACACCACTGCCTACGCGATGTATGCTCTACCTGCCGCCCAGGTCATCTCGAACCCATTCGCCGGGTCGGTTCTCCTGCTTGCCGTCAGCGCCGGCATGATCGCGCACTCCTTGCGATACCGGACGCAAGCCGTTACGGCGGTTGCATACTTCACCGCCTTCGCCGCCCTGGCGGTTACGCCATCAACGCCCTTTGCGGTTGCGAGCCTAATTCCGCTCGCCGCATCTTTGCTGTATTTCGCGTGGCGCTTCGAATGGCACAGCATGGCGTTCTTTGGCCTCCTCGCCACCTACGCAACCTGCATCTCGAAAGGCAACTCGAATGCCCCGCTGAACGCAACCACGACACTGTTCATCGCCTATTGGCTGCTATTCGAAGCGTTCGATGTTCTGCGCTCCCGGGGAGGCTCTCAAGCTGCCGGCCTGACCTGGATTTTCCCGATGAACGCGATCGCATTTCTTTCGCTCACGTATCGGGTTTGGTTCACTCACGCCCCAACGGGAATGTGGCAAATCGCGGCGTTATCCGCGCTTCTGTTCTTTTCCAGCGCAATGCTCCGAATCTGGTTCCGTCCGCCGAGTATCGCGACCGCGGCAACAGATCCACTCGACTGTATTCGCAAGGGAACCTATCAAGCGCCCCTGACGATCTCCGCCGTTCTCGCGGGCCTGGCGATTCTAGGCCGCACCACGGGCTTCTGGACCAATATCGGCCTCGCCTTTGAAGCTGAAATCCTCTATCTCGCCGGAGTACGCTTTCGTTCTCGCTTCTTACGCGCGCTTGGCCGCAGCGGATTCGTTGCTTCACTTAGCGATGTACTCGCCACAGCTTCGCGGGGCTCAGGCACAGTGTCCATAGCTGGAGTGTCCCTTCAGAACTGGACTCCATCAGTAATCGTGCATGTGTTCTTGTTCTACTTGAACCGCGTGGTGTGGCGAGCAGCTACCGTGTTCTCGTTCGCGGCTACTGGCCTGCTCGCTCTCGTGATTGCTTCTGAGCTTAAGCCCCACGCAGCGGCCATGACGTTGTTCTTATTTGCGCTGCTCCTGTTTGAGCTCGCTCTGCGCAAGAAGCTTCTCGACTTGCGAATCCAGAGCTATCTTGTCGCATGCACCGCCGCGCTGTGGGAACTTTGGGCCGGAGGATTCGCGGCGCATGCACCGGTTTCCGTCTGGGCGTTTTCAGGAATCTCGGCCATCGCCTGCTGGTTGTTCACCGCCAGGATGTTACTTGTGCCGCCGGACGAGCTTCGGCCGCAAGAAATTGCTCGGGTGCGTGACGTGTTCGCAACCTCCGGCTCTGGTTTCGCGATGCTGAGCCTTTGGATGTTGCTGCCCGGACCTCTAACTGTCGTTGCCTGGGCCGCGTTAGCGCTTGCGTGGATCGTCATCGCCTCGTTGTTGAATGTGAATGCTTTCCGCTGGCTTGCAGCCGGTCTTCTGGGAATGGCCTACGTTCGGCTCTTAGGCGTGAATTTGACAGCAGCTTGGGAATACCAAAACGTTGCTGAGCGATGGATGATTCCGCTGTTTGTGATAGGCATCCTCTACTTTGCGTGGCACGTATTCAGACGCGTTCCCGACCAGCTACAGCAATCATTCGCGCCGGTATTCACCTGGTTCGGCGTCATACCGGCGCTTTGGCTCCTCTCTCTGGAAGTCGATCGCTTCTATCTCGTGGGCGCCTGGGCCGCGTTGGCGCTTCTCTTCTTGATTGCCGGCCTGCGCACCGGCGTTGGCGCGTTCCGCTGGCAAAGCTATACCGTCAGCGCGCTGTCCGCCATTTCCTGCCTTGTCATCAACTTCGCGGCATCGGGGAGAGTGGAGATGCTTCCGCGCATCCTCGGCGCTTCCCTGTTGATCGCGCTTCTCTTCACCGCCGAGTTCCTGCTACCTCGAAATGCCATCGCGCTCAGCGCTCGCGAACCGCACGCCCGATCGTACTTTTCAATCCTTGCAACTTTGCTCCTGACGGCTCTGCTCTATCACGAGGTCTCGGGCGGTTTATTGACTGTCGCATGGGGCCTGGAAGCATTGGCCTGCCTCGGCACCGGCTTTCCAGGGCGTGAAAGAATCCTCCGCCTGGAAGGGCTCGCCATTTTTGCGCTGTGCATTCTGAAGCTGTTTCTCTACGATCTGCGAAATCTCGAAACCGCGTATCGCATCCTGAGTTTCATCGCCCTCGGCGTCATTTTGCTGAGTATTTCCTGGATTTACACGCGATTCCGAGTGCGGATTCAACGCTATCTCTAATGGCAGCCACTGCCCTCATTGCAGACTCTTCAAAAGTTCATTCCGCACCGGCCATGTGCCAATCACATCCCGGTTTACAACCTGGAACGAACCTGAAGTGAGCAGGCCTGTGAGATCCGCTGGATTCGGCTGCTCGCGCTCGCGGGCCAGTTCCAGTTTCAACAGTTTGGTCTGAAGCTCCAGTTGGTTCCGAATTGTGCCAGCCGTCACGCCGTTCGGGCAGGCGGCATCCAGCCGGATTTCAAACGCGGCGCTGTTATTCGCGTCTGCACGGCCAAGCGAGATCAGAACGGAATCGGCGGATTGCAGCGTGATTGCGAAAATCCGAAGCGGCAGCGGCATGCCGGCTGGATTTTGCAGCAGCTTCTTCGAAACATGGACCCAGACCGGCTCGGAGGGTATGGGCTTGCGGTTCCGCCGTCCGGGTGGACGAAGCAATTTGGCTGCTGAGCTGTCCTTGCCCACCGCCATTCCCATCACATCCGATTGGATCAGCACCAGAGAAGCCCAACGCCCGGGTTGGCTGGTGGAAATACGGCAGAACTCTCCATCCTGGCACGAGCCGCCATGTGCGATTACGTACTGCCGCAAGCTATCCCAATCGAACCGGCCGCGAGCCACACAGAAGATTTGGCCGTCCTCGACAGCCGCTGCCAATGCATCGATATCTCTCGCATAATCGAAGTGCGTCTGCCGAACAAACTGGTCGTACTCCTGAGCCTCGGCAGGTTTCGCGCCAGCCAGCACGTGCATCATTCCGGCATGCCGGAGTACCGCAAAATCGGCAAAGACAATCGTCGAATCACCGCGCGGCAGCAGGTGAACCAGATCGGCATTTGACCGCACGAACCGGTGCCGGTAGGAGTTTATCGAGAACAAGAGAGCCGAGATAACAGCTCCAAGCGCGAGCAGAAAGATCCAGGGTGGCAGCTTCAGGCGCAAGCGCTTGGTCATCTACGCGTGCGCCATCTCAGGCACTCGCGCGTGCTTCCAAAGCTCAATGTACGGCTCGAGATCTCGCATCGTCGCCGCAAATTGCTCCAGGGTGAGCGACTGTGCGCCATCGCTGACCGCCATCTCCGGATGCGGATGAACTTCCACAATCAATCCGTCCGCTCCAATCGCCACTCCCGCACGGCAAAGTGAAGGTACCAGGCTGCGCTTGCCTGTTGCGTGGCTGGGGTCCAGAATTACCGGCAAATGAGAGAGCTCATTCAGCACCGAAACGGCGGTGATGTCGCAGGTGTTACGCGTTGCCGTCTCGAATGTGCGGATGCCCCGCTCGCAGAGAATCACATTCGGGTTGCCATGCGCCACCACGTACTCAGCGGACATGAGCAACTCCTTGATGGTTGAACTAAGGCCGCGCTTCAACATCACCGGGCGGTTCGCTTTGCCAAGCTCTTTAAGCAATGCGAAGTTCTGCATGTTCCGGGCGCCGATCTGCAAAATATCCGCGTGCTCGGCAACCATCTCCACATCGCGATCGCTCATCACTTCCGTGATGACGCCGAGTCCGGTCTCCAGCTTCGCCTTGTGGAGCAGTTTGAGACCCTCCAGTTCCATGCCTTGGAAATCGTAGGGTGAGGTGCGCGGCTTGAACGCCCCGCCTCGCAGGAACTTCGCGCCGTGTGCCGCTACGAAATGCGCCGTTTCGAGAATCTGCTTTTCGCTTTCGACCGAGCAGGGGCCCGCCATGATAATAAACTCGTCGCCGCCGATGTCAATTCCATTGGCCCGGATTTGCGACTTGGCCGGGCGGAACTCACGGCTGACGAACTTGTACGGAGCCGAAATGCGCATGGCTTTTTCTACCTGCGGCATCGCTTCCAGAGACTCCAGGCATGCTGTCACGTCTCCCACGCCAACCACTCCGATCACTACGCGCTCTTCGCCTTCAATCGAATGCACCTTGTACCCGAAATCGCGTATACGGTCGCAGACCGCGTCGATCTCCGCCCGGCTCGCATGCAATTTCATCGATATGATCATCTGCCCCTCAAAACCACGTTTCCAAAAATGCAAAAGCCCACTCGATTCCGAGCGGGCGTACTGCGTATTCGAACCTTAAAGTATGACACACCACCGAGGCTTGTCGCCTGTGACGGCTACACTACGGCGCGGTGCTAACATTTTGTTTTGCGCATGAAATGTTTTTTTGCCTTGCCGTTGTTGGCAGCGCTTCTTGTGCCTCTTCATGCCGACCCCGTCAAATCGAAGCCGACCCATCATAAAGCAGTTCGCACGCGCGGCCGCCGCGCCAGGCACGCCGCCGGCCCCAGCTATCAATTGCATCCCGACCCCGCGCGCTATGCGGAGATCCAGAAAGCTCTCGCGGATCGCGGCTATTTCAAAGGTGAAGTGAACGGACAGTGGAATGATGATTCAGTCGATGCACTGAAGCGGTTCCAGGCCGACCAGAAGCTCGACAATGACGGCAAGATCAACTCCCTGACTCTCATCGGATTAGGTCTGGGGCCGAAACACGATAGCTCGCTTGCACCGCCAACCCCGCCTGCTCCCGTTGCCTCCGGATCGACTCCGGCAGCGCCATCTTCTTCGCCTTCTCCAGTTCCCCCACTCTAAGCACGCCAGAATAGGGACAAAGGAGATCCACCCGTGGTCATTGGCGTTCCGAAAGAAATTAAGGATCATGAAACTCGCGTAGGTTGTGTTCCCAGCATGATTACCGCTCTTCGTGAGCACGGCCATGAGGTGCTGGTTGAAACGCAAGCCGGATTCGGCAGTTCCATTCCGGACGCGGAATACGCTGAGGCGGGCGCCATTATCCTCGACGCTGCGGCCGAGGTCTGGGGCAAATCCGATCTCATCGTCAAAGTCAAAGAGCCGCAGGGCTCCGAGTATTCATTTTTTCGCCCTGGACTGATTCTGTTTACTTATCTGCACCTGGCGCCTCTTCCTGAACTGACTGAGGCTCTGCTGAAATCGCGGGTGAATGCCGTTGCCTACGAGACCATCCGAGAGCGCGACAACTCGCTCCCTCTGCTGACTCCTATGAGCGAGGTTGCCGGGCGCATGGCCGTTCAGGTCGGCGCGCAGTATCTGGAACGCCCGAACGGCGGACGCGGCATCCTGCTGGGCGGCATTCCCGGTGTTGCGCCTGCGAACGTTATTGTTATTGGCGGCGGCATCGTCGGACATAATGCCGCCAAAATTGCGTGCGGTTTAGGCGCCAATGTGACCATCATCGACCGCAACCTCAACCGCTTGCGCGAGCTCGATGATATTTACTCCAACTCCATCCGCACGCTCGCGTCAAACACATACACCATTCGTGATGCTGTTCGCCAGGCAGATCTTGTTATCGGCGCCGTGCTCATCCCTGGCGCGGCTGCTCCGAAACTCGTTCGCCGCGACATGATAGCCAGCATGAAACAGGGTTCAGTCATTGTTGACGTGGCCATCGATCAGGGCGGCTGTGTGGAAACTGCACACGCCACCACGCACACCGATCCGGTTTACTACGTTGATGGCGTCCTTCATTATTGCGTATCGAATATGCCCGCCGCCGTTCCGCACACCTCTACCTTCGGCCTGACCAACGCGACCGTGCCCTACGTGCTGGCGCTTGCTAATAAGGGCCTGGAGCGCGCATGTGAAGAAAACAACGCGATTCGGGAAGGAGTGAACACGTACCAGGGCGAAATTACATACGCCGCCGTTGCAGAGTCGCAAGGCAGGGCCTGGCGAGAACTTGATGCCGTTATGTAGCGCGCAGCAGTGCCAGCACCGCCCCATGCTTCATCTTCTCCGCCCATGCTTTCGGTGTCGCCCAGGGTTCAGCATCCGGCTCATCGACCGGCGCTCCACGCGCGATCAGCAGCTCAACTAATTTCGACCGCCCCCAACGGCACGCCCACCCCAGGGGAGTCGATTTGAGTAGGTCATCACGCAGCTCGAGCCTGGCCCCGTAGTCGATTAGCATCGCTGCGAAGCGCGCTCGGTCTGCATCGCAGACTTCGCCATGTCGCGCAGCCGCGTAATGCAGGGTGGTTTGACCGAAACGCGACACGTTTGGATCGACTCCATGCCGCAGCAGCACTGCCATGCTCGCGAGATAACCTTCGTTGCCGCCGGGATCGCTGCCAGCACCCCGGATGGGCTGAATCATAATCCAGTGCCACCTCGGGTCGTGAGCGCGCCACTTCAGCCGAGCCAGCGCTAACTCCACGATGGCCGGACACCCATGATCCGCGGCCGACCAAGCCAACTCCTGCGCGAGATGCTCACTTTCATCGGCTTTTAACAGCCGCTGCGCCTCTTCGATATCGTGCATTGCGGCAACCATGTAAGGCTGCAGCTTGGCGCCGCGCTCCAGCAGCAGCCGCTTGACCGAATCGTCTTTATGATCCCAGGCATTGCTGAGCGGCCAACCTGAGGCATATACGTTCCCGTTGGGATCAGCGCCGCGGTCGAGCAATAGCTCGGCAATATCGCGCTGCCCTGGCAAGGCCGCATACCAGAGCGGCGTGCCCCAGCTTAGGGTGGGCTCTTCCAATTCGCGGAGCATCACGCGCTCATCCACATCTGCGCCAAGCTCAAGCAGTAGCCTGACAATCTCAATGTGCCCGTGCTTCACTGCTAAACTGAGCAGCCCACCGCCCCGCCCGATCTGTCGCAATGAAACGGGATCGGCATCTATCAGCTCTCGAATCCGCGGAACATCGGCGAGGGCAACTGCAGCTCGGATGGTTACTTTCGCGCCATGCTCCAGAAGCCGTTTGGCAATGGCGGGAAATAATTTCGCGTTCTGGTTACGCGGGTCGGCGGCAAGCGCCGCCCGGTCGAGAGCGGTCAAGCCGTTAACGTCCTGCTTGCGGGCGTTCGCACCCCGGCTCAGCAGCCATGCCAGGATTTCCTGGTTAGCCTCTTCCGCAGCGATATGCAGCGGCGTGGCGCCGTGGCGGTCGCAAGCCTGAATGAGGGAGCGGTCCGCCTCGAGCAGATGAATCGCCCTGGCGCTATCGCCCTTCGAGATCGCCGCGTTGATTTGGTCCTGCACAGGGGAGATGGTGGCGTTCGGGCAGCTCATCTCCTCCCGGCGCAAGCGCTCCTCTTCCTCGATTACGGCAACGATTTCGGCATACTCGCGATCTCTCGCGATCGCCAAAGCGGAAGTAGCATCGCGGTGCGGAAAGATGCCCTTTCGGGCGTCCGCGCCAGCTTCCATCAGCAGCCGCACCATCGCAGCATCGCGCCGCAGCACCGCGTAATGCAGCGCGCGATGCTCGTCGCTCCCGCTCATATCCATGCCCACCAGTTCGGGGCGGGCATGCAGTAAGGTTCGTACCTGCGCCATGTCCCCGGCCTTTACCGCCTCGGCGAACTTTGCGATGTTCACTCCATCGACGAAGGCTTTCAGCCTGGGCCAGCTCTCGTAGCCATAGGCGCGCGCCAGTACACGTTGTGCATCGTTGAGCGCGAAAGACGCCGGGTCGGGATTGCGCTCAAACTGCTGTACTTCCGCGATGGCTGTTAGCTCACCGGCGCGATACTGCTCGAGCAAGTCTTTCGCTTGCCTTTTGAGCTGCTGCAGGCTCGGTTGCTTCGGCAGCCGGCGGGTTGGATACAAGTGAAGGTTTCCGGACATGACGATCTCCTTATCGTTGCCCGGTGTCCGCGTCACGGGCGCAAAGAAGATTCGTCTTGACTGGAGAAATTCTGGCTTAATCGGTAGGCTCAGCCCTTCCCGCGGACACGGCGGCGCCCGACGCGCCAAACCCAATATAACGCGGGTGGCCGCTGCGGCTATAACGCGGGTGGCCGCTGCGGCGCGCTTGACACACAGTGGCAATCGCCTTTATACTGTAGAGTACTTGCCCAAACAACCCATGTTTGGAACACTGCAACCCCGTCTCTTATTTAAAGGGATCGCGCTACTGGCGATCCTTGGAATCGCGATCTTGCTGTGCTTGCTCTGGCTAGACCACACCAGGGAGACAACGCTTCCCAGGCCCACTGGCCCTTTCGCGGTCGGCCGCACGACGTACGTTTGGAGCGATGCCGCGCAGGCGGAGCTCATGGCGCCGAAGGCGGGTACAAGACGCGAGCTTTTTGCCTGGATATGGTATCCCGCAGCGCCTCGACAATCATTCCAGACGGCTGACGACTACTTACCCGCCCCTTGGCGGACGGCTGTTGAACACCAGATGGGCGTGCTGCTCACGCAGTTCCTGACGCGAGATCTATCACGGGTCCGCACGCATAGCATTCGAGACGGCGAGCTATCGCCTCAGCAGCGTTCCTATCCCGTGGTGCTGATACGAGCGGGCCTTGCAGGCCTGGTAACTGGTTATACGAGCCTTGCCGAAGACCTTGCCAGTCACGGTTATGTGGTTGTGGGTTTCGATGCACCGTATCGAAGCTCCGTCGTGGTGTTCCCGGACGGAAGAGGGATTACCAGGGCGCCGCAGAACAATGCCGACCTGGTCAGCGGGCCTGAGCAGGAGCAACTTGCCACCAGATTGGTCCAGGGGTGGAGCGCCGACATGAGCTTTGCGCTCGACCGGCTCGAACGGCTGAACGCGTCTGACCCTTCGGGCACGTTTCTGGGGCGGCTCGACATGCAGCGCGTCGGAGTGTTCGGTCATTCGCTCGGGGGCGCCACCACCTTGCAGTTTTGCCATGACGATGTTCGCTGCAAGGCAGGCATTGACGTGGACGGTGCTCCGTTGGGCAGTGTTATAACAGCAGGCGTCACTCAGCCGTTTATGTTTCTGATGAGCGATCACAGAAGCGACTCCGATGCTGAGACTCGCCAGGTCATGGCCCACATCCGTTCCATTTACAATCGACTGCCTAGTGACCGCCGGTCAGAAATCATGATTCGAGGCGCGAATCACTACATGTTCAGCGACGATGGAGCCCGGTTGAAGAGCCATATTGTCATGGGGCCGCTCCGTACCTTGGGGATTGTTGGTATCGATGGACCCCGCCAGCTTGCGGTTACGTCTTACTGCGTGCAGAGCTTTTTCGATGCGTACCTTAAGCGGCCGGGCGTTTCGCAACTCGAGATTTCGTCTCCGGCTTATCCCGAGATCCAAGTTCTCGAGTGAAGCGCGTCTCTGGCCGGAGCTATACTCAAATTTCTTCGGGAGGGTTGCCGCTCCATGGACCGGCGCACATTCACGCGAGGTCTGGCCGCTAACGGTCTCGGCGCACTCTGGATGACCGCGGGATGTTCCACACGCGTGCCTGTACATCCTGCGCCTCCACCTGGTCCTGCTCCCAATCCGGTGGGGGTCCGTCCGCAGGATTCCGGTATAGAACACGTGGTCCTGGTCACGATGGAGAATCGCAGCTTTGACCACTTGCTGGGCTGGCTTCCGGGCGCCGCTGGCATTCCTGCCGGGCTGACCTTCAAGGACGCGGTTGGGGCCGTTCACCCGGTATATTCGTTGAGCGGCGATTACACCGGCTGCGGCCATCCCGTACCCAATAATTCCTATGGGACGCCAAACAGTACTGCTTATGACGGCGGGAAAATGGATGGCTTTTTGCGTGTGCCGGGTAACGACATTTACAGTATCGGCTACTACGGCGCCCAAGATGTTCCGTTCCTGGCCGCGTTAGCCCAGGCTTATACCACCTGCGATCACTGGTTTGCGCCTATACAGGCTGAGACCTTCCCGAATCGCATGTTCTTGCTGGCAGCGCAAACTGACCGCCTTTCGAATACGCTTTCATTTACGAGCTTGCCGACAATTTTTGACAGCCTCTCGAAAGCGGGCGTTTCCCATCGCTACTATTTCGGCAACATTCCGTTCCTTGCGCTGTGGGGTTTGAAGTACCTGCCTTCATCTTCCCTCTTTGACAACTTTCTCAATGATGCTGCATCCGGCAATCTTCCTGCTGTGTCAATTATTGATCCCAGGTTCACTGAGCTTGATGACGGGCTTGGGAACGACGATCATCCGCATTCAGACATCCGCAACGGCGATGCCTTCCTGTCGCGGGTGTTTCATGCAGTTGCAACAGGCCCAAAGTGGGGCAGCACGGTACTGATTGTGACGTTTGACGAATGGGGAGGCTTTTTCGATCATGTGGCTCCGGGTCGCGTGGTTGCGCCCAACAACGTGGACCAAAATTTGGTGAACGGCGAAGCTCTGCTCGGGTTCCGGGTACCAACTGTCATTTCTTCCCCCTTCACGCGGGGCACGAACAAGGTAGATTCCACAGTTTACGACCACACCGCAATCCTGAAGCTGATCGAGTGGCGCTGGAACCTCTCACCTTTGACGCTCCGGGATGCCTCGCCGGCGATCGGCAACCCGGTTGCGGTCTTCAATTTTTCATCGCCGGATACCCGAGTTCCGCTGTTGCCCCAGCCTGCAACTGTCCCAGGGCTGCCATGCCTGCTGAAAGGGCCGGCGAGCAGGGCCGAGTCGTCTGCTGTCGGAGAAACCCCGCCGGCAAGCGCGTTCGGTGCGCTCGGTGAAAGCTCGCTCGTGCGCGATTGGCTCAACCGGCCTGAGTTTCAAAAGCATTAGAGCCGTGGGTTGATTACGGATGCGCAGGCTATTCACTTCTCTGTTTTGATGATGCTGATACCGCCGTTCCGCTCCAGGATGGCGTACTTAATTTGAGCTAAAGTCTTCACCCCCTTGGTACGCGCCGCAGCCATCACATCCATGTCGTCAAGCCGCATCTTTTCCATGGCTTCCGACTGCCATTGACCGTGCTTTAGCACCACCAGCGGCGTGCCATCCACCAGCACTCCGAAACGCGGGAAGCGCGTCTTAAGCCACGAGACGGACCGATGCATCAATCCAACCGTAAGCACAGCGCATACGGAATTGGTCTCGGACCTGTCGTTCCCTACCGTGGTAAGGATTACAACGCCGCCGATCAAGAAAATCAGGACGAATTCGAAAGGCGTCATCTGTGCACCAGGACGACGGCTTAGAACGCGGACGACCAGGAGCAGAAAAAAGTATCCGATGATGGCGTGAATGATCGTGTACATAAAATTTTTCGTCCCACTTACGGCATAACGTAAATTCTCGGTTTCAAGGTCTCCGAGCCTGGTACACGCATACTCAGCTCGTAGATCCCGGGTGATACCGGCTCCAGCGCGAACTCAACCGCTGCGGGAATCGTCGTGACGGGGAACGTGTACAGGATCCCGCCCTGCTGCAAGGTAGAAGCCGAAGGCTGCGGGATCACGCGCTGGTTGCCAAGAGACTTGACGAGACTCTCGCTGATCCAAACCTGGACCTTACCCTCGTGAATGGCTGTCGGACCGAACTGGATTCGCAAAATAGATGGCGTGCTGAAGCGTTCGATGCGCTCGTATTTCACATCCATACTTCCATCGCTTGTGCGGGTGCGCGCATTCGCTACCAATCCTCGCCCAAAACAGCCAAGAAGATCAGCCACGATAATGACAGTGAACAGGATCCATATCAGGCGAGTAAAGCGCCACCACTTATGCTGAAACTCGAGGTCTGAGCCGACTGCGATTTCGTCGTCAACTTTGGCAACAGTGTCCTCGACCGGTTTTGTTCTGGGTTCAGAAGCCATTTTCTTGAGTTGACCCTTTACTTATGGTTCCCGTGGTTTTGCACACATGAGCTGCCCTAAGACTCTTTCGATTTCGGCACGATACTGATCTCTCCATTGCGTTCCAGAATGGCGTACTCGATCTGATCTAGCCGCTCCAGGCCGTTGTCGCGAGCCATTGCCATGACGTCATCGTCTTGTATTCGCATCTTCTCCATGGCCTCAACCTGCCACTCGCCTTTCTTTAAAAGAACCAATGGAGTCCCGTCGACAACCCTTCCAAAGCCAGAAAATCTAATCTTCAGAAAAGCGATGACGAAGTGAGTTACAGCAATCGTCGTGATTATGCAGAGCGCGTTGGTAAGTGAACGATCGTTTCCGACCATGGGCGTCAGCGTGAGCCCGCCGATGAAAAATATGAACACGAACTCAAAGGGTGTAATCTGCTTTCCTGGACGCCGCCCCGCTATTCGCACCATGAACACCAGGAAGCAGTACCCAAAAGCAGCTCGAAAAACAGCGGCCATAACGAAATTTACTCCGACCGGAAAATACGGGTCAGCCCGTTAGAACTCGCGCATAGCATTTGATTACCACGCAAAACCAGCAGTTTTCGCCTTTATCGCGGCTGACCGCTGGCCTGTAATGGAGTTGAAATGGATTCTAGCGATTGCCGCTCGGCGTTGACGCCGAGCATAAGTTCCGTCCCCGCTCCCAACAGCATCAATATGGCTCCCAGGATGTAGCCCCAGAATAGTTGCGAGCGGCTGCCGGATGAGATCAATTTGGCAAAAAGCAGAGGGGCGCCCACGCCTCCTGCTAACGTTCCAACAGCATAGAAAATCGAGATTGCAAAGGCTCGGATCTCCAAAGGAAACACCTCACTGACGGTGAGATACGCTGAACTCGCGGCTGAAGACGCGACGAAGAATATCGCCCCGAACCAGAGGTCTTGTCCGATCGCTCCTACATGATTGCCCTGAAAACTCAACGCGGATCCAATCAACAGTAAGCCGGAGATTCCATAAGTCGCCGTAATCATCTTCTTCCTGCCAATTGAATCGAAAAAGCGACCGAGAATTAGCGGTCCGACGAAGTTACTGAGGGCCAAGGGCAGAAGGTAAATAGATACGCGCTCACTCTTCACTTTGAAGAACTGGACCAGCACCAGCCCATAGGTAAAAAAAACCGCGTTGTAAAAGAACGATTGGCCCACCATGAGCACCAGGCCGAGCAATGACCGCTTCGGCTGGTCGTGAATCATCGCGTTCCAGACGTCCCGGAGCGGAGTGTGGTCCCGTACGGCGATTTGCAAGCTCCCCTCGGGCTTTTTTAAATCGCCCTTTTCGGCCCTAACATGTTGCTCTATCTCGCCGACGATCTCCTCCGCCTCCACTTCGCGGCCGCGAAGCATCAGCCAGCGTGGGCTCTCCGGCACTGATTTACGAAGTACCAAAATTATCAAGCCGAGCAGCGCACCGATACCGAAAGCAAAACGCCAACCGAACGCAGGTGAAAGCAGGCCGGAGTCTAAGAGGAAGAGAGTACCCCCTGCTCCAAGCGCCGCGCCAATCCAGAAGGTTGCGTTAATTACCAGATCGACAGTCCCTCGTACCGAAGCAGGTACTAATTCGTCGATGGCGGAGTTTATGGCGGCGTACTCGCCGCCGATGCCCGCGCCAGTCAGCACGCGAAACAGTAGAAAGCTCCCGAAATTCCACGAAAAAGCTGTGGCGGCTGTCGCGGAAAGGTAGAGCGCAAGAGTAATCAAAAATAGTTTTTTGCGGCCGAGACGGTCCGTGAGCCATCCGAAGAACAGCGCGCCGATAACAGCCCCAGCCAAGTAACCTGTCGCGCTCGCGCCCACCTCGACATTGCTCAGGCCAAGCGCGCTCTTGTCCTTGAGCACGCTCGCGAGTGAACCCGCCAGCGTGACCTCCAGCCCATCCAGAAGCCACGTGATCCCCAGCGCAATGACCATCTTGGAATGCCAATGGCTCCAGGGAAGCCGATCCAATCGCTGGGGGATGTTGGTTTCGACTTCTTGTTCGTGCACCATAGGTATCTTCGCGGGATTCTGGTTGTGGCCTTTACAGCCCAGATCCTGGCATCATTGTGCCGTCTGGGTGCTGTTCCGCGAAGCTGGGGTAACTACTTGAGTGTTGGGTTAGACAGCTCGCAGACAAATGGACGCGATGCCGTGACAAGCTCCGCTGTATCTATTTGCGCTCACCCACAGTGAACACATAGCTACCCGAGCCGATGTCGCATACCACGCTTCCTTCCAGCATTCTCACTGAAGAGATTCCGTTCACGCCGGTCTGCGGCTTACCCGATACGAAAACCGGACTGTTGCCTTCTCTTATCTCTGGATCAGCGAGCTTCAGGAGTGGAAGGTGTACAGAAGCCGTGCTCCCGACCGGAATGGCCACTTTCAGTTCATAACCGGTTCCTACTCTTTTCCAGGCGCTTGAAATGGCCCCGTGAATAGTTTCGGTAGATGCCGATGCCCAGTTCAGGCCATGAACCAGTTCCGGCTCGATGCGAACGTTTCCGTACGCCACGCCGGCTCCTCGATTGATCCCTGCCAGCACATTGAAGAGAAATGTTCCCGCGCTGGCGAACATGTGGTGGTTATGCGAGTTCATCTCCGGACCGGTGCGCTCCTGCCAGAGTTCCCAGAGTGTGGTTGCTCCGTGCGCAAGCATGAAACCGTACCCAGGGTAGTCAGGCTGCGTGAGGACTTCATACGCAAGGTCTGCATGGCCGCGCGAAGCGAGTACCGGAAACAGATATTTCGTTCCTAGAATTCCGGTCGTAAGGTGGACGTTGTGGTAGTAATTCACGTCATCGAGCAGGTGCGACATAGCGCCGCCCTCCTGCTTGCCCGGCATAACATGAGCTTCCAGCGCCAGCAGTTGCGCGGTCTGTGAGCCGGTCGCATACACGCCCTCCTGGTCCCGATACTTGCGGTTAAAGCAATCCCGAACGTTTGCAGCGAGCGCCCGATACTGCTGCGCATCCTCAGCTTTCCCCAAAACGTCCGCAGCCATGGCCACTACATCCAGCGCTTTGATATAGGCCCAGGTCGCCGCAAGAAGTTTCGGAGTCGGGTCAATAGCTACCCAATCCCCAAAATATGAATAATCAACAATGCCATTAGGGGCGTGCCGGTGAAGAAACTCCGCCCACGCCCTCAAGCCGTCGTAGTGTTCCGCAAGGATCCGCTTGTCTCCGTAGTTCTCGTACATGTATTCGGCGATCAGCGGGTAAGCAAGGCCCCACGAGGGGTCCCCAACGCGATTCGGATTGAATCGGTTTATGTACGGCACGATATTGGGCACTTCGCCCTGGCTGCCCTGCGCATCATGGATGTCGCGCAGAAAGTTTGTATAGAACGCGGCCATATCGAAATTCAGAATCGCGGTTTCGGCAGAGAGGTGCGCGTCGCCCATCCAGCCCAGGCGCTCGTCCCGCTGATCGCAATCTGTAGGAACGCTGGCGAGATTCGTTTTGATGCTCCAGACGAACATGTGCTGGATACCGTTCAGCATCAGGTCCGAGGAGGTGAAGTTGCCGATTGTGTCAACCGCGCTATGGACTTCTATGCCGCGAACGGTATCGAGCGTCGGGACCTGGGGCATGCCGCTCAATTCGATATAGCGGAAGCCGTGGTAAGTGAAATGCGCCTGATATTCTTCACCGTTTGGATCGCCGCGCAGGATGTAAGTATCGGTTGAGCGCGCGCTGCGCAGGTTATCCACCATGATGGACCCATCCGGATTGGCAAGTTCGGCGTAGCGAATCTGCACGCGCGTGCCGGCCGGGCCCCGAACCTTGATCCTGGCCCACCCGCTGAAGTTCTGCTCAAAATCGTAAACATACATGCCGGGCGCGGACTCCATCATTTTGTGGGGAACTAGCGTGTCCACCTTCTCGATGGCCGGCATCATCTGGGACGAAAGCACGACGCCCGGAAGTTCGACCACCTTAGCCGGAGCGCCGGGTTCGTCCGGTGAGGCTTCGAGCCGCGCATCGTAAGTCTCCCCGTTATAGATGTCGTCCATTACGATAGGGCTCTTGAACGCGCGCCAGTTCTCGTCGGAGGTGAACAGAAATGGCTTGCCGTTGTCGTATTCGCCCTGGATTTGACAGATTAACTTCGGTTCCTGGTTGAACGTCTTGGAGTACCAGCCGCGCCCCAGCAGAACATCTATGCGGTTTGCGCCCTGGTGCAAAGAATGCGTCACGTCATAGGTGGAATACAGAATGCGTTTCGAATAGTCGGTCCATGCCGGATCAAGCTCGCGATTGCCGATGCGCGCGCCGCCGATGCGCAGTTCGTAATACCCAGCAGCAGCGATGAAAACACGCGCCCGCTTGATCGCCCTCTTCAAATCAACCGAGCTGCGCAGCAGGTTTCCGCCAGTGATCCATTTAGCGTGCCAATCGGAGGGCTGGAGGAATCCGGTATTGAAGGTGGCCGTTTCACTCCAGGGGCTCTGCAGGCCAGCCGCATCGCGAAACCGAACACGCCAGTAATACGCTGTATCCGATTGAAGCGGCTTCCCCGCGTACTCAACCTGTATGGAATCGATGCTCTTCACATCGCCCGAATCCCATACATTCTGTTTTTGGAAGCTCTCTTCACGGCTAACCTGTATCTGATATGCGCTCTGCACCTGAGCACGATCTGTGTGATTCAGTATCCAGGCGAAGCGCGGCGCGGGCACATCCACCGCAACCGGATTTTCGAGATATTCGCAGCGGAGATGAGAAGGCGCTAATGGGCCGCACCATGCCGCCGACGCACACAGAACCAAGATGACACCGAAACCGTACGAGCGCTTGCGCAAAAAGATCCTCCTGAACAATGTTTCAGGTGGATCTTACTACAGAGGCGATTTGGGAGCTTGGAGAAGGAGCGCCTGGTTATCAGAATCAATTCAGCCGGTCGAGATACCGGTTGAATGACGTAAGCCTTTCGATCTCTTGTGGCGCGAATCGAATCCCGAATTCCTCCTCAACCACCGCCGCCAAGTTGACGGTTGCCAGGGAATCCCACTTACTGATACGATCGGCAGTCGCGCGAATCGCGTCGCCTTCGGACAACTCAGGAAACACCGCCTGAAAGCAGCGGATCAAACGAATTTGAGTATCGGGCGATTCAGGCATCCAGGAACTCCGTCTCGTGAAACAACGCTGGGCAGCGCTGCTCGAAGTGAGCCCGTTCGACGCATGTGGCGATTCCAAGTTCGGCCAAAAAATCTTGCAGCGGACCATTTCGTTCTGTTGCAGTAAAGGCAAGCGTGATAGTTTCCCAGCGGGCCAATAGGGCTTTCAGGCATTGATGTTCAATGCGGCGGGAAAAGGCACGACAGCTCATAACCCAACTGTCGACGCGGAATGCAGCACCTTGGTCCTGCCCGGCAATGACAGCAATTTTGCCGAGCTTGCCGAATCGGTCTTCGTATTCGACAATCATCAGCCGCGTGGCCGGATCGGCAATCAGGGCGCGCCAATCGGCATCTGTATACTTTCGTCCATTCAAGTTGAACTGGTTAGTCTTGTTGATCAACTCCAGGGCGCGAGTGTCAACCGGTTCTTTGTTGCAATGGAAAACAATCTTCGCTTGCGCCGTCTGCAAAACTGCATCGAGGCTGCTGCCGGCCGTAACCGCGCTTCGCAGAGCCTCGCCTCCGCGCAGGCTCGCAATACGCAGGGTGTCCTCTTGCAAGATAGAGGGCTTGCCGAAGCGATTCCGCAGTTCGGTGAGGAACGATGGATCGTCACGACGAAAGAGAACGCAATCCATCCTGGGAAAGGCAGTCTTAACCTGTTCCAATTCGAGCGCGTTATCATCGACGAAAACAGCTGCATCTTCCCCAATATTCCAAGCCTTTAGTATGCGCGTAATGGACTCGGTTTTCGGCCGCCAGTTCGCCTCAACCGGGAATAGCCGATCGGGCCTGACAACCAAGTCTGATCGCCTCAATACTTGCTGCACAAGAGCTTCATCGTTTTTTGATGCAACGGCGATCAAAATACCTGCTTCAGCGAATGAGTTCAGCAACTGCTGATACAGCGCATGGAACTGTGTTTTTCTATCCATATCCCACGTGACGCCCTCCGGTCCATCATCGCCAAGCACGCCATCCCACATGGTTTCATCGAGATCGGTTATAAGACCTTTCATGCGAGGTTCCGGAATCGCTAAAGAAAGCAGGCTGAAGGCCAGCGCATCGGCGGTTGCGTACGAAAATGGAAAACCGTTCATCAGCTCTGCGCGCAAATCGTGCTCGGGTGCGCGAAGTTCATTTGGATGCAATACCGTTGCCCGGGTCGAAGCCGCCATTAAGAGCACCATTGCTCGTAGGTTTGCTTCGACTCGATGCAATTGGCGACCGGAGGTATGGAAGACCGGGGGCAGCGGTAGCGATGGTAGGGCGAGTGTTACGGAAGTGCTTTCAGTGAGTGTGTCGAGAGCAGCACTGATTCGTTTGAGACGTGCGTCCGCATCGGCAAGCACCCCTTCCCCGATCGCCGCCATGGACCGCCATCCGAGCCGCGGGTCCAGGTCAGCCCATTCGAGTACGACTATTACTAAATCTGAAGTACCTTGGTTTTTTTCGAGCGTGCCCGCGAGATCGTCATACAATCCTGTCTGAACACAAACCATTCGCTCCGGAAACTTCAAACGAAGATGCGCCTTCAGTGCTGTTTCGAGGTGTAGCGGCGTAAAGCCGCAGGCGAGCAACACGCGAAAGGGCGCGCCCTGTTGTGGAGAGTTGACGAGCCGGAGTGCCTCTACAAGCTTCATGGCGCTTCGTAGCAGAAGGCGCCGCGCTCACTCATTTCTTTCAAGGTGCGAAGGACCTCATGAGCGCTCAAAACGATTACATGAAGGCTTCCAGTGTGACCTTCACGCCAGCGATTTTTTTTCCTTAGCTCGGCCTCCAGCGGAGCCAATTGCCGCCGCTTGGAGATCTCCGGGTCGTAAAGTCGCATCGGCGCCGTTTCGATCATCTTCCCCTCTACCCGGCACCGCAGAACAAAGCGCTCGGAAGTAAAGGGACTGAAGGGGAGACAAGGCTCCAACAATTCTTCAGTGCAGTGGAAAAAAGTCATAGTTGCAATCGGGACGCCCGCCAACACGATTTTGCCATTGCGTTCCAAGAGACGGTAAAACGGTGTGCCTCGACCGCAAGGAGTTCCGGCCAGATGATGGTCGGCCAGCCACCAATCCTTGTCTTTTCCCCAGGCGCAGACCGAGTGTGTCGGATGGACGCTACGGCAGACCCCCGGCGAGCGGCGAAACACTTCGGTTAACAATCCAACCTGGGATGGCGTGGTGCGTGGATCGAACATTCGGCCGCTGTTTGCAAATTCAAGAGCACTCCCGGACATGGATAGAGCAGGCATCATGAGAGTGCCGTCGGGGCCGACTGCATCCTCAAAGGTGGCTACCACTGACGAAAGGCTTCCGCGAAAGCCCTCAAAGCCACCCATACCGCTGTGAACCAGAAGCGCATCACCGCTCTGAATACCGGTCATTCGCAAAACGCGCAGCAGTTCGCTTGCGCCGAAGCCGTGCCGCCATCGCACATAGCTGCCTCGGACCTTCCGATAGGGTCCCCGCAATCGTGCTTTGACGGGCGAGACGAGTTGCTTTAGCAAAGTGGATCTACGCCTCCGGGCTCATACGCAGCAGAAGCGCATCCACAAAAAACCTTGTCGCCCAGTTCAGGATTCTGTATCGGCCATAGTTGCCCCAGAGTGGCCATGAGCCGGTTACGCCTCCGCGGATGGATGGATCCTTACTGCTGATGTCGTGCCTGGCCATCAAATACCGATTCACCCGATCGGCGGCCTTTCCGTATGCTGAATCGCCTTTTAGTCGCTCCAACTCAGACCAAACAATTGAGGTTTGTGCACTGCCGGTTAGGCAGCACCAATCGACAGTGCCCTTAAACTGCTCGTCAATTTGCCCCGGAATGAAACCTTCATTGTCCATTAACTGGATCAGTGAGCGAGCGGCTCGATCAGCCGCATCTACGAACTCCGTTCGCTTGGTAATTTTGCCTATGCCTATGAGGCCCTGCATCGTATACGCGAGGGTGTGGAGAAGCGGCGTGCGGCTATCCTGGAGACAGCAATCCGCAAACCAGCCATTTGCGTGCTGCTTCGACAGAGTGAATTCGGCGTTCCGAACGGCAGCCCCGATGAACTCAGGAATCCCGAGGGCGACGCCCATTTCTGCAAGACCCCATGCGGCTTTCACGTTGTACACAGTGCTGGTTGGGTTTGCAAATTCCGAATTTCCGCGTATCCAGTTCCCGTTCGATTCCTGCATCTGCATCAACCAACGGGCGGCGCGCTCGCCAGACCGCCGGAAGCGATCCGAGTCCCCGTCGCGAACCAGCGCAGCCCATCCTAACAGGACCATGCCGGTATTGAAAACGGCCGGCGTAGGAGCGGCATTATACATACCTCCCATCACCGCACCGGAACTCATTTGAATCGCGGATTCCCACTCGCCCATTTCGATGGCACGAGTGCGATAGCTGCTTTCGCCGTAATGCCGCGCCAGTTCCAGAAACGTGCAGATGATGTAACCGGTAGTTTCGGGATAACTGGCGAGAAAACCTGCTCCGATATCGGCGCCATAGGAAACCCCGCGATCGCACCCGTAATCCTGTGCACGCAACAGCCAGTCGGCCGCCTCGCGGAGATGCAACTCCGGATCGAAATTGCCGTGTACGGAGGTGTAGAGCGGAGCTTTCGCCCGCCGCTCACGATGTTCGACCCAGGGCTGGCTGAGCTTGCGCACAACAGCCCTGCCGGTTCGAACTCCGACCATGAACTGATGTTCTCATGGCCAGGGTCCAAGCCAAACGAGAAGAATTTCTGATCAAATTCTGAGGAATATTATTGCGGCTTCTGCTGGGCAGGTTCGCCCCCCGGCCCGCCGAACCTCACGCGAAAACCATCATGCACGGTGTAGTCCGGCGGAACCTGGAACAGCGACGCATCCGGGGCGCTTCGAGAGATATTACTGACCGTGTAAGTCGATTCTCCAATGCGAGGATCGGTTCGCTTCGATAGCACCACGATCTGCAGTTCCGGGGAATACCAGACTTCGCTATTGGAAACGATCGGCTGCGCGTTTCCAATAGCGCCTGCCGGAATCGTGCGCGTGATGCTCTTACCGTGCGCGTTTACTCCGCCGATGTTTTCCGTGCCCAGATCGGAAGTAACCACGCCCGCCGATTCGTGTTCGCGGCGATGCTCCACATTTGGTGGCACGTTGCCGGCTGGTCGGTGTACCTTGAATGGCCGTCGGCTGGCGGTTTTCGTATTCGCATTTAACTCATAGCTGTAGCCGGCCACTGGATCCGTTAGGAAGGTCAGTGTAGTTGGTCCGTTCCGCGCAAGCGGCCCGTCCGTGATGGTCTCTTGCATGTAGGTACGGCCCTGGCTATCTCTCGCTATCTTGCCGGTAGTCGTTCGCTGAATCGTATTGCCGTCAGCCAGAGTTTGAAGCATCGAGTTGGTCACGTCCGCAGAGTAGGGCGCGCCGGTTACAACCTTCCATGGAGATGCGCCGATTCCGAATTCTCTTGGAATCATCGCTCCCCTGCCCAGCCCGGGAGGTCCTCCTGGCGGCGGTGGACCCGGCATCTGCGCATACGCCATTCCGCCGGCCAATACTACTGCCTCTAACAGCCAAATTCTCTTCATGATTTCACTCCTGTTTGGCAACCCTGCACAAATCCCAGCCGGCCATTTTGCCTACTCCACACTCAACACGTGAACGCCTAGCGGCTGGCCATCCGTTCCGAGCAGGACATCGGCAAGCACCGAAGGCTCCGCTCCCGCTGCTGTGTTCGCGACGGGTTCAAAAACCAAGCCGGCGCTCGCCAGCGATGATACCGGGACCTGCATCTCAACGATATGCGGCGCGCTCATCGGCAGATCGGGATTCGAATACGGCAGTGGAATAAAAGTCTCTCCGTCCACTTCGAGCGCGGCCGAGCGGGATGGCAAGGCGGCCATCTGGCTTTGGGTTGAAACATGGACCAAGTGCGGAGCGAAGAGCATGGCCAACAAAATCGCCGCCGCAATTCCTCCGCTCCACCGAAGGATTCGAACTACGCTCCGATGACTCTTATCGCGCGCCGCGGGGATGCCAGCCGAATCAAGTCTCTCGGCCAGCGCCTCACGGTCGGCTTTTAGTATCTCGGGCGCCGCTCCGGCGATGATCGATTCGATACGCACGGAAAGTAGGCGCAACGCAGCGTAGCGCTGCGTGCAATGCTCGCAATCCGGCAAGTGTGATTCGACCAGGGCGCTTTCGCTGTTCGAGAGCTCGCCATCCAAAGCCCCGACCAGCAAATCGTTTGTCAGATGATCGTTCATAGCACTTCCTTCAATCTCTCCAACCCGCGCTGGATGTTTTCTCCGACCGTTGAAGTGGAAAGGTTCAACACCTCAGCGATCTCGCGGTATTTCAATCCTTGCGACCTCAGAACCAGGCATTCGCGCTGCGCCGCAGTCAACTGCTGCATGGCACGTTCCAAGCGGGCGGTCCGTTCCTTCGCAAGGAACTCATCCTCGGCAGATGCCGCGGTGGACGGAAGGTCGCCTGCCGCTGTTGGGTCGGCCAGCGGGCCGGTCCGGCTGGCATGAAAAGCAGTCTGTGCGTTGCGCGCCAGATTATGTGCCACCCGGTATAGCCAGGCGCGCAAATTCGTTTGATCTCCGCCGGCCAAAACGTGCTCGTGCAACCTCAGGAAACTCTCCTGAACGATTTCACGGCAGGTTTCCTGATCGAGACCTAGGAACAGCAGATATCGCCGAAGCGGAAGTTCCTCGCGATCGTAGTGTTCCAGAACCAACTGGCGATGAGAGGTGTCTTCCAAGTACTCCGCATCCCACACGGCGGCAGGCAAAGCGATCACATCACCCGGTTCCATCTTTGCTCCACTCTAGCGGGCACACTCATATGAAGCAGAGCTAGCGAGGGCCACAAGAGAGCTTTGTGGGAGTTGCACTTGGGGTTGGGGGAACTCTCTTGTGGCCTGGCGTCTCGCATGCTAGGTGCTTATAAAACAGCCGGGAGTCAGGTTTTTCCGGTTCGGAAATAAAAAATCTCCAGCGATTCCAGAACTGCCGGACTATACGCGCCTTGATGCAGTGTGCTGAACAGAAGCGCCGACCTGTCGGGCCATACCGTCGATAATCGGACAAGTAAGTTCGTGAACTGGACCCATAGCGCATCGGCAGTCCTGGCAGCCTTCCTGGCCTCGCTGGTCGAGTTTGTGGAAGCTCTCACCATCGTTTTGGCTGTAGGAATTACGCGAGGATGGCGTTCCGCGCTTACGGGAGCGCTGGCGGGCGTCGTCATCCTGGCCATTCTTGTCGCCGCCCTGGGACCAAGCCTGCACGCAATTCCCTTAAGCAATTTGCAAATCCTAATCGGAATCCTGCTCTTGCTGTTCGGTACGCGTTGGCTGAGGAAAGCGATCCTGCGCGCGGCGGGAGTGTTAGCACTGCATGACGAAGCCCAGATCTTCGCAGGCCAGATACGGTTGTTGTCCTTGGCCCCGACCCCTAAAGCGAAGGCGCTGGACCCAGTGGCAGTCATCGCCAGCCTGAAGGCCGTTTTCATAGAAGGACTAGAAGTCGTGTTCATCGTCATCGCTGTTGGCGCCGCCGGGCATATGCTTCTGCCAGCGAGCGCCGGCGCGCTTGGCGCTGGTCTTCTTGTCCTGATGTTAGGAGTCGTCCTTCACAAACCGCTAACCCGTATCCCTGAGAACACGCTGAAATTGTCGGTAGGTATTTTGTTATCCGCGTTTGGAGTCTTCTGGATCGGCGAAGGCCTCGGGTATGAGTGGATTGGTCAAGACTGGACAGTGATTGGCCTGATCATCGGTTTCCTGATTGTCGCCTTGGCCGCCATCCGCATTGCGAATAGCCGCGGCTCAGGAGTATTGACGTCGCAATGAAATGGATTCGGAACGCGTGGTTCGAGCTGGTCGGCTTGTTTGTGGACGATGGCAGCTTCGCGGCTGCCGTCATCCTCTGGGTTTTTGCAGCCATCTTCCTGTTGCCCAGGATTTTGCCAGCGCACTGGAAGGGTCCGGTCTTCTTCGCCGGGATCACCGGAATTTTGGTTGAGAACGTTAGCCGAAGCGCCGGCAATATCCGAAAACGGTGAGTGTGAAGCCGTCAGGCTCCCGCAGGCTTCTCGCGATGCGACCGATGTTTGGCCGGCCGTTCGCGGCCCGTCCCACTCAAGTTATGGGCGCTGTTCACCAGCGAAAGATGCGAAAATGCCTGAGGAAAATTGCCGAGCTGCCTTCCTTCCCGCGTGTCGTATTCCTCAGAAAGCAGGCCAACATCGTTGCGCACCGCCAGTAGCCGCTCAAACAGTTTGCGTGCATCTTCGTGGCGGCCCTGCAGAACATAGTTATCCACCATCCAGAAGCTGCACGCCAGAAACACGCCCTCGCTTCCCTGCAGGCCATCGACGGAGCTGGCCGGGTTGTAGCGCGCCACCAATCCTTCCTTCATCAAATGCTTCTCTATTGCGGCAACCGTGCTTTTCATGCGCGGATCCTCTGGCGGAAGAAAGCCGACCAGCGGCATCATCAGAACGCTCGCATCCAGTTCTTTGCTGCCGTAGTATTGGACGAACGATTCCAGTTCATGGCTGTAACCGAGCCGGCACACCTCGTCATGAATTTCCGCGCGAATTTTTTTCCAGCGGTCTAGCGGGCCCTGTTCGCCGAACTCCTCAATGCTGCGGATCGCGCGATCGAACGCCACCCATGCCATCACTTTCGAAAATACGAAGTGCCGCTGCCCGCCCCGAACCTCCCAAATGCCGTCATCCGGCTTGGGCCAGATCGTTTCCAGGTGGGTCACCAGAGCCTTTTGCAGATCCCAACCCGCATCAAGCTTTGCGAGACCTTTGTTCCTTGCCAGATACAACGAATCCATAACTTCGCCATACACGTCAAGCTGAAGTTGTTTGGAAGCCGCATTCCCAATCCGCACAGGTTGAGAACCCTCATAGCCCGGCAGCTCAGGCATTTCGAATTCAGTCAGGCGGCGTTCACCGGCGACTCCATACATGATTTGCAACTGCGCCGGATCTCCAGCGGCAGCGCGTATCAGCCAGTCCCGCCAATACTTTGCTTCTTCGGTGAACCCGGCCTCTAACAGAGCATAGAGGGTAAAAGTAGAATCGCGAAGCCAGCATAGCCGATAATCCCAGTTGCGAACTCCGCCGATTTCTTCCGGCAGAGAGGTGGTCGCGGCCGCAACAATTCCGCCGGTATCGTGACTCGTAAGCGCTTTTAGAGTGATGATGGAACGAAGAACCGCCTCAGCATAGGGTCCCTTGGGCGTGTGGCTGCCCGACCACTTCTCCCAGGCGCGTGTCACATTCGCAACGGCAGTTGCTGGATCCGGCGAATGCGGAAGCGATCCGAACGAATGAGACCAGGTGAGGACAAACGGAATTTCCTGACCTTCTGATACTTCGAAATCTGCGCGGGAGGTCAGGTCCTCGCCCTTCAGCGGAACCGGCGTGGCGAGCGTGATGCGGTCAGGCCCCGCAATGGCTTGCGTTCGACCGTCATCCAAGCGGCTGACCCACGGGATCACCTGGCCGTAATCGAAACGGAAAATAAGCTCCGTTTCCATCGGCACACGGCCGCGCAGACCGCGCACCAGCCGGATCACGTCCTGATGATTGCCCTGACGGTCCATGCAGTCGATGAGCACCACCGCGCCTTCGGGTGTGTTGAATTCCGTTTCCAAAACCAGAGTGCCCTGGCGATAGCGGCGCGTGACCTTCGGGTGCTCGGCTCTCGGAGAGATGATCCAATGCCCGTTCTCTTTCGATCCCAAAAGCTGAGCAAACAAAGCGGGGGAATCGAAGCGCGGAAAACCAAGCCAATCAATGGATCCGTCGCGGCCAACCAGCGCGGCGGTGGCGTTGTTGCCTATCAGTGCGTAATCTTCGATCAGGAGCGCCATGTTTGCCTGGACCATTCAATTCGCGGCGAATTGAATGGTTACTTTGATGTCGCCCGCCCGGCGTTGTAAAGCCTGCTCCCAGTTTGAAAGAGGCTCCCGGCGGGAGATCAGATGCTTGAGCCAATTGCGGTCCGCTTTGAGAAGCGCCTCTTCGGCCAGTTCGTAATGCCGCCGGTTTGCGTTTACGGTCCCGAACATCACGCTGTTTGCCAGCACCATCGTTCGGTTGATGGTTCCAATATCGAGCGTCTCCATCTGGTGGTGCGAGGAAACGCCCGCCAGACACAGAATGCCATCATTGCCGATCTTGCTCATCGCTTCAGCAATGACCGACGCCACGCCGGTGCATTCGATGATGATGTCAGGAGCGAAATTAAGATCTTTGACTTCGCCCGCGTGATAGGTGCCCCCCAAGTCGCCGACAAGCTGGGGCTTCATGCCTTCTTTAACGATATCGAGAACGTGAATATCCAACCCGCGCTGCTTCCCCATCATGGCGGCCAGCAGCCCGATAGGCCCGGCGCCGGTCACAAGTATCGTTCGCGGCTTCCATTTTGCGCGTTCACCGATGCGCGTGATGTGGTCCCACGCTTTCGCCAGGATAGTCGTTGGTTCCATCAAAACCCCGACATCGCGCAGAGTGGAATGAATACAAATCGCAAACTGAGGCTCAATGCGCCACAATTCAGAGCCGAATCCGTTGCGTTCCTTGATGCCGCGTTCGGTGTATTTGCCGTTTCGGCACATATCCCATTCGCCCACCGCGCACGCAATACACGGCACTGGATCTGGCCGGCGCACGATTCCAACAATCAGATCGCCCTTCTGAAACCCGCTGCCCTCGGGAGCCTGTTCAACACGGCCAAGCGATTCGTGGCCTAGGATTAGATGATCGCTTCCGGGTGGCGGCCAGCCATAGTCGGCGGAAATTAACTCGAAATCAGTACCGCAGATCCCCAGTTCGAGCGCCCGCACAAGCACCGGCCCGTCGCTGGCGGGCGGCTCCGGTACCTCCTGCACCGCCGCGGAGTTTTTCTTCCCAGGAACAATAGTTAAAGCTTTCATGCCACGCTTCGTAGATGGAAGCAGTGCCCATTTCGTGACAGCGCGAACATTGCGTGCGATTTACCATACAAATGAATGACACAGACAGCTAGCGCGAGGCGGCGCAGGTGAAGGCACTAGTTAAAACTCGGCGTGCGCCCGGTCTCTGGCTGGAAGATGTTCCCGAGCCTCAGATCGGTATCAATGACGTACTGATTCGAGTCACGCACACAGGTATCTGCGGTACAGATCTACACATTTTTCAGTGGGACGATTGGGCGCAAGCGACCATCCCGGTGCCCATGGTGATTGGGCATGAGTTCGTCGGCGAAATCGTTGAGGTGGGCTCAAACGTAAACGATTTTCATCCGGGTGAAGTAGTCAGCGGCGAAGGCCACGTGGTGTGTGGCCGGTGCCGCAACTGTTTGGCCGGCCGGAGGCATCTGTGTGCGCACACCCAAGGGGTTGGGGTGAACCGTCCGGGGGCCTTCGCCGAGTACATTGCGCTTCCCATGAGTAACATCTGGCGCCACGACTTAAAGATAAATCGCGATGTGGCCGCTATCTTTGACCCGTTTGGCAACGCCGTGCACACCGCACTCTCATTCCCGACGCTGGGTGAGGATGTGCTGATCACGGGCGCTGGCCCTATCGGGCTGATGGCCATCCCGGTTGTGCGGCATGCAGGCGCGCGATTCGTGGTCGTAACCGATCTGAATCCGTACCGTCTGGATCTTGCCCGCAAGATGGGCGCGACCTTAGCCGTCGACCCGCGCCAGACGCCAATTGCTGAAACGCAGAAGCAGCTCGGCATGCAGGAGGGCTTCGATGTTGGCCTGGAGATGTCCGGAAATCCGGCTGCCTTCCGCGAAATGATCGCCAACATGAGCCATGGCGCCAAGATCGCGATGCTCGGCATCCCAGCCAAGGAGATGCCGATTGACTGGCGTCAGGTCATCTTTAACATGCTCACCATTAAAGGTATCTATGGCCGCGAGATGTACGAAACGTGGTACAAGATGACCGTCATGTTGGAATCGGGACTCGATATCACTCCGGTCATTACTCATCGCTTCTGTTACTGCGACTACGAGAAAGGATTCGAGGTCATGCGGTCCGGCAATTCCGGAAAAGTCATTCTCGACTGGACCAATGTGTCATAGGTCCCGTCAATGAGGACCAGCATCTTCGACCTGTTCAAGATCGGGATCGGTCCATCCAGTTCTCACACCATGGGTCCGATGCGGGCTGCTCGGAGATTTGCCGCCCAGCTCGATGAAGCCGGCACATTTGACCGTGTAGCGCGGGTCCGTGCGGAGCTCTATGGCTCACTCGCGCTCACCGGCATTGGTCACGGCACCGACAGAGCCATCCTGCTCGGTCTCTCGGGCGAGAAGCCGGAATCCGTGGATCCCGATGAAATTGAATCGATCGTTGGAACCATTCGCACGAACAAAAGCCTTTGCCTGCTGGGAAAGCAGGCGGTTCCATTCGAAGAATCCAACGATCTGCTCTTTCACGAAGACATGGTTTTGCCCGCGCATCCGAACGGAATGCGCTTCACTGGATTCGATGCTCGGGGCGACACGGTAGCGCGCGAAATCTATTATTCCATCGGCGGCGGATTTATCGTTAGCGAGGGCGAGGACGCGAATGCGCAAGCCGAACTCTTGCCGGTCCCGCACCCTTTTTCGAATGGCGCCGAATTGCTTCAACAGGCAGATACAAAAAGGCTGCCGATCTGGAAGTTGATTCTAGAAAATGAATGCGCGCTTCGCAGTGAGGACGAGGTTCGGGAGCGCATTCGGAATATCTGGTCCGTAATGAACGCATGCATCGAGCGCGGTCTGCATACCGAAGGAATCCTTCCCGGTGGACTAAAAGTTCGACGTCGTGCGCCGCGCCTGCTCTCCAGGATTCAGTCTCAAGCAGCGGCAATCGATCCGCTCCGCGCGCTGGATTGGGTCAACGCGTTCGCTATGGCTGTGAACGAAGAGAACGCCGCGGGTGGGCGCGTAGTGACTGCACCCACCAACGGCGCCGCAGGGCTGGTTCCCGCTGTAGGCCGTTATTATCGCCAGTTTTTACCCGAATCATCGGATGAGGGATTAATGCATTACCTACTGACCGCCGGAGCGATTGGCATTCTCTACAAAGAAAATGCTTCCATTTCAGGAGCCGAGGTCGGATGCCAGGGTGAGGTCGGCGTGGCTTGTTCCATGGCGGCAGCGGGATTGGCCGGCGCACTGGGCGCCACCAATAGCGAAGTGGAACATGCCGCCGAGATCGGGATGGAGCACCACCTGGGAATGACCTGCGATCCCATCGGCGGCCTCGTACAGATCCCGTGCATAGAGCGCAACGCTATCGGCGCGGTAAAAGCCATCAACGCGTGCCGCATGGCGATGCAATCAGGCGAGCACAAAGTCTCGCTCGATCAGGTAATTCGCACCATGTATCAAACCGGTTTAGACATGCAGTCGCGCTATAAAGAGACGGCACTGGCCGGCCTCGCGGTCAATGTGAAGGACTGCTAAAAGGAACTTATGTACGCAAGTGTTGAGCCTTATCTACGTCAGAAGATCAGCGACATTGAAGCGGCGGGTTTGTTCAAGCGCGAGCGTCTGCTTGAAAGTCCGCAGCAGCCTGAAGTGAAGGTCACGGGAGGCCAGTCCGTCCTGGTCCTTTGCGCCAATAATTATCTGGGCCTGGCAAACCATCCTCAAGTCGTCGAAGCCGCGCGCAAGGCTCTTGACGAATGGGGTTACGGACTCGCAAGTGTTCGCTTTATCTGCGGCACGCAATCCATTCACAAGCAGCTTGAAGCGAAGCTCAGCGAGTTTCTCGGAACGGAAGATACCATTCTGTACAGCTCATGCTTTGACGCCAATGGCGGCCTTTTCGAAGCGCTGCTGGAGCAGGAAGACGCGATTATCTCCGACGAGTTGAACCACGCCAGCATCATCGACGGTGTACGGCTTTCGAAGGCGGCGCGTTTTCGTTTTAAGAACGGCGACATGGCCGATCTGGAATCGAAGCTCAAGGAAGCGAGCGCGGCGCGATCTCGTCTGATTGCAACCGATGGCGTCTTCTCTATGGATGGCTACATCGCGAAGCTTCCCGAAATCTGCGATCTCGCCGAGAAATATAACGCGATGGTGATGGTGGACGACTCTCACGCAGTCGGATTTATGGGCAAGCACGGCCGCGGCACACACGAGCATCACGGCGTAATGGGGCGTGTCGACATCATTACCGGAACGCTTGGCAAAGCGCTCGGCGGAGCGAGCGGCGGCTACACCAGCGGTCGGAAAGAGATCATCAGCTTGCTTCGCCAGCGATCCCGGCCGTATCTCTTTTCGAACTCTGTGGCCCCGCCAATCGTCGCTGCCTCGCTCAAAGTTCTCGATCTGCTGACGGAAACTTCCGAGCTGCGAGAGCGCCTCTTCTCTAATACAAAGTTATTCCGGGAGCGCATGGCGGCGAACGGGTTCAACATTCTGCCGGGCGAACATCCCATTGTGCCGGTCATGTTGGGCGATGCAGCTCTCGCCACCAAAATGGCGGATTCGCTGCTGAAGAAAGGCGTGTACGTGATCGGCTTCTCTTATCCAGTCGTGCCCCAGGGCAAAGCGCGCATCCGCGTGCAGGTCTCGGCTGCGCACCAACCGGAAGAGCTGCAGTTTGCAGCGCAGCAGTTTGCGGCAACGAAACGGGAGCTGGGAATATGACCATGATTCGACCGATTGTTATCGCCATGGCCCTGCTGCTGTTTGAAGCGGCGGCTTGGGCGCAAGCGAACGAGCATCAAACGATACTGCTTTGGCCGGATGGCGCTCCGGGAGCGAAAGGCGATGCGGATGTGGATAAGCCGTCGCTTACGTTGTACCCCGTTTCCGGGCCCGAGAAGGTTCAAACGGGTGTAGTCGTCTGCCCGGGCGGCGGTTACGTCAATCTGGCCATGGATCATGAAGGCCGCCAGGTGGCGGAATGGCTCAACAAACTTGGCATTTCTGCTTTTGTGCTGAAATACCGGCTTGGTCCGAAGTATCACTATCCGGTAGAACTCTGGGACGCGCAACGGGCCATTCGCTACGTCCGGGCCCACGCCCAGGATTACGGTATTCGCCCGGACCGCATCGGCATCTGGGGGTTCTCCGCCGGTGGCCATCTCGCCTCCACAGCCGGAACGCATTTCGATCGCGGCGATCCGAACGGCGCTGACGAGATCGACAAGCAAAGCTCGCGTCCGGACTTCATGATCCTTGCCTATCCGGTCATTACGTTTGAGGAGCCCTATGCGCACCTGGGCTCAATGCATGCTCTTCTAGGCGCTAAGCCCGACCCGCAGCTTGTTCGATCTCTATCGAACGAGACACAAGTCACGCCCGAAACTCCGCCCACCTTTCTATTTCACACGACCGAAGACAAGACCGTGCCGGTCCAGAACAGCGTCAATTTTTACCTTGCACTGCAGCGCGCAGGCGTGCCCGCCGAAATGCATATCTATCTCAAAGGGCATCATGGCGTGGGCTTGGCACAGGACGATCCTGTGCTGCGCACTTGGCCCGACCGCCTGGCCGACTGGTTGAAAGTGCAGGGTCTCCGATAGAAAGTGCGTTAGGTCCTTGGAATCTCGATCACCGTCACGCTGGCCGGCTCAAAGCTGTAGCTGAACTGCGAGCCAGCCTGGATCTCGCGGCTAACAGGCTTGATGGCATCTGGATATTGTGCACTGTTTGTGTCCGATATCAGCGTTGCGTGAATCACGGTCGCTTTGGCCGAGCCAGCGGCTTGAAAGTTTTCGAGATGCAACGTCGCCTGGACGGCGCGGTGCAAATCGCGATTGACGCAGAACAGGACTAGCTTGCCGTCCTGGTTCAATGCGCTCGCGACGTCCAGATAAGGAACGCTGGGAATATCCGGAATCCTGTTGCTTCCGTTCTCAACGGAATAGTTTTCCACTTGCGTCCGTGTGCTGACGAATCTGCTTGGCCGCAAGCGCGCATACGTGCGGAAGGTCCAATAAGCCGGGGTACCGAACACGCGCGCTTTATCCTTCCAGATTCCAGCAAATTCCATAATGCCCGTCATGTCGGAAAGCGGGACAGTTTCCGCCGAACGCATCAGCATATTCAGGAACCCACCCGCGCAGATCGCACCGCCCATGTTGTCAAAGCTCGGCACCGCGGGATCAGTGTGAGACCCGACGAACAGCCATTCGGTAAACGCGATGCGAACTCGATTGCGCGCCCAATCATAACTTGCAATCTGCTTCGCCATTAGCCGAAGGCGCCGTTCCAGGCCAATCGGCAGAGCGAATGACGATTTCGCAATGAAATCCGGGCCGTAGTTCTTCGCGTCGACCCGGCCATCGGTCACCACAAAATGAGTGGACAAGAACTGGAATGCTCCCGCGGCGTTCTTCAACTGTTCGGCATCCCACTTCTCGAACGCATCGGGATCCTGCCCCGTCGCAATCAGGCGCGCCTTCGGATCAACTGCGCGAATCGCATCGCTGAACTCCTTCGTCCTATGGGCGATTTCGGTTAGCGTGGGATAACCGGTATTCCAATCACCCCAAAGTTCGTTTCCAAGCTCCCAGAACAAGCCTCCCTTATGATCGCCCCAATGCGCGTCCACATAGCGCACCCAGTCGGCTGCTTCCTGCGGTGTACCCGATCCCATGTTCACTGCAATCTGTGGCTCGGCCCCGATCAAGCGGCAATATTCGAGAAATTCGTCCGTCCCAAACTGGTTGTACTCCGGAATCCCCCACGCCAGGTTCAGCATGTTTACTCGTTTGTCGCGGGGACCGATCCCGTCCCGCCAGTGATAGCCGGAGGTGAAATTTCCGCCGAAGCGCAGCAGGGATGTCTTCATATCGCGCGACATCGCGATCACATCCGGATCCATCCCGTCGATGTTGTCGCTGGGCATCAGCGAGATCTCATCCAGCAGCACACGCTGGCCGCCTGAAAGCGAGATCACGAAGTCAACTGCTTGCAGCGGTTCGACGCTGCCCGGTTTGAGTTTCAACTCGAACGAGTAGCGAGTCCAGTCCTTGGAATCGGCGGTAAGGGCCGCGCTGCACAGAACATCTCCGGAGGTACGATTGCGAATCGAAATTGTGAGAGGCGCCGGGCCGTACGGAGCACGCGCGTATAAACTGCCGGTATACGTCGCAACGCGGTGAACAGGAAGGTAGACTTCCTGTTTGATTCCAGTCTCCTGGCCAGGAAGCCCCATCAGCAGCAACGACTGATTTGAGTTCGCAGCATTGCCCTCGCGCGGTTCATAACGGTTGCCCTGTTTGGCATTCAGCGGCTCCCAGGGAAGCGGCAGACCAAGCGCGGAGGCACGAACCAGCTCTGGCTCGCGGTCGAGCATGGTGCGAATGTTTCCAGCACTCCACAGATTCGCCTCCAGGCTGGGATTCTGCAGGATCTCCGACCAAAGCCCGCCGTAAATCGAGCGGCCTATCGCTTCCAGAAATGTTCCGAAGACGGTATCCGGGATCTCGTGCTGGACTATCCCGGCGTTCACGTCTATCGACGCCGGGATCATTGCATCCTGCGAGGTCAATACCTGCGGCTGAAGAAAGGATGCGAGGGCGATTAGCGAAACGGGTGCATAGAAACGTTTGCGAATGGTCATTTGATCTTGCAGCTTACTACGAGCCCTCGAACAAGCTGACGCAGCGGATCACAGATGGGCTCTTCGCACCGCAGTCTACCGCTTCTCCGCCAGACTGATCTCACCCGAATTGACCACCGCTGATGTGAAAGCAATAGTAGTGAGCATTAGAGGCATTCTTAACCAGGGCAACCAGGATTGTTACGAAACCCAAATATTGAGGGCTACCCTGAAGGATGCCCTCGCCCAGACCAGAGCCCAGATACGTTTTGGTTGCAAGATCCGTCGAGGAGTTTCTGATAAAAACAAACTCACAGAAGGCTAGCGCTTCGAGTTCCGCGTTCAAAAAAGGGGCATCGAGGCGTTTCGCCAGCACCAATGCCGCGCAAACAGCAAGAGAAACTCGCCGGTGCGTTGCTTTGAGTTGTCCCATAGCACGCTAAAAGTTGGGCTCCATGTCATTTCGCTCAGTAATCCCAAGGCGCAGAGATCCTCGATTTCGCTCAGCGCTGTCCCGCTGTTGCTCGAGCGCCAAGATCGTAATACAGTTCGCATAGGTTCAGTGAGTGGGCGTAAACCGCCGGCCAGGGCTGCTGAATACACTCCACGGCTGATCCGGCCCGGTTCGCGTCGAGCAAACGCGGTCATGGCCGAGGCGTCCAAGACTACCGGCAGCAGCAATCGTCCAACACCCGCGCTTCGAGTCCTTAAGGAGCGGATTCGTCATCACAATCGTCATATGACGGATATGAACCGAACCGCCCATCTTCTCGGATTTCCCAATAGTCACTTGAACCGTCTAAACGCCGCTCTTCCCCATAATCGTCTCTTCCGTTCTCGTCATCGTCATCCTCCTCCCCAGTTCCGCTGTACTTTTCGGCCGCTAGAAATGTCGGAGATCGAGGTTGAACACTAGCGGCGCCCACGCTCGATTTCCCAGATAACCGGCGAGGCGAACTGCGGTGACCGACCGAGGTGCGCTGTATTGGTTTCTTGATGGTGTCCGCGCCCCGAGTAACTCCATGTTTGTCGATTAGGTGCCGCGTCAAACGATCTTGACGCACTAAGCTGGGACATTTCGGACAGGGGACGAGAGAACGTTTACGAAGCGCAATAGGCGCACGCCGTGACGGTTTCGCTTCATTCTGAGGAAGGAACGCTACGCCGCTTCTCCGCTCTATAGAAAGCATCGAACGATGACCGCAAATCGCTTGCGATTCTGGTTGCGGTTGCGTTGGAATCGACGGAGGGCTGCTCCTCAGGAGCGTCCGTTTTCGAACAATAATCGACCCATCCGCACCAGTGGCTTCGCATTTGCTTCCTCCGAATTATCATGGATGTCGGCGACGTGCTCAGCACTAACGTGTACCTCCCGTTGCTCATCGGAGTAAAACGTGGAAATGCAGTACACACAACCGAAGGAGCGCGGGAGCGGAGGGAGGGGGGCATCCTTTGTTGCGGCACGCTGCGCATCGGCTCGAATCAGGATGCTGGGATCATTGCCCGTCTCGATCTGTGTTGACTCCTGATCAACAAGCTTCGCAGTATGCAAATTATGAGCGCCTCTGAAAAACGGGCCCGCCCTCGAGGTAGCCCGCCCCAAAGCACCGCTTGCAGTTCTCATTTTCGCCAAAACAGCCGCACTCACGAGGCATCGCGTCAAGCCCGATCTTAGGCTATTGTGGATTGCGAGGCAACGGAGTAGTCGTCCCGAGGGTAACATCTCGCGCAGTACCGGTACGCGACTTCCTCGGGGAGGACAGTCGTGCTCCGATTGCCCGCTCGGACTCGGCGATTCCTAGCCTCGGAATTCCCGCTGAATTTCATCCGCGTTCCAAAGGTAAAGCGGCTTGGAACAATGGTCCATCCCAATCCGTTTCTCCGCCTACAGCACACTTCCCCTATGATTGTAGAGAAGGCCAAGCCTATGAGAAGCTGCGTAGCCGCGATGCTGCTATTCGCTTTGTGCGGCACTGTCGGCGGCGCGCAAAATCCAGCTGCTGGTACGCCGATAACGTTCACCAAAAACATCGCGCCGATTCTCTACAAGAATTGCGCCGCCTGTCATCACCCCAATGACATCGCGCCCATGTCGCTGATCACCTACAAAGAGGTTCGGCCTTGGGCCGCGGCCATTAAAGAGGCAGTTGTACAACGGATCATGCCGCCCTGGCATGAGGACCCACATGTGGGCGACTTCTTAAACAATCCCCGGCTTTCCGATGACGAGATTGCCACGATTGTGAATTGGGTCAAGAGCGGCGCGGCGGAAGGCGATGCGAAGGATCTTCCCCCCGCACCCACTTTTCAAACCGGATGGCATATCAAGCCCGATGTGGTCATCACGATTCTCCCGATGACCGTCCAGGCCGGTAACCAGGACGATTATGAGTACATCTACGTCCCTACGAACTTCACCGGAAGACAAGTGGATTCATGCTGCCGAAGTCGTGCCGGGCGATCGGCGCATCGTGCATCATGCAACTGTCAGCGTGGTCAGCGCGGATGCCGTCCCGAAATTGCGCCAGGAGCACGGCGCTGTGGAACAAGTGGATCAGTACCACTTCCGAACCGGCAAAGTGAATCACATGAAACCCGATGCACCCGTTTCCGACGACGGCTGCGTATCCATCGGAGACGGTCCGTTAAAGAATCCATCATCGGGATACGTGAATCACGTTCCGGCTATCTATCTGCCGGGCCATTTGGCCGAAGTGCGGCCTGCCGGGTATGATCTCAAGATACCCGCTGGATCCTATCTGCAGTTCCAGATACATTACAGCAACAGGCTGGGGCAGACCTTAACGGATCGCACCAGTATAGGCCTGGTGTTTGCGAAGAAACCTGTTACGCACGAAGTGGCGCAGTACGAAATCTGGAATAACTGGTTTTTGATTCCGCCCAATGATGGCGACCACAAAGTAACATCGTGTTACACCTTGCCGAAAGACGTACTGGCGGTCGCGTACACAGCTCATATGCATTTTCGCGGCAAGAGCATGACAACTGAAGCCATCTATCCTGACGGCCGCCACGAAGTGCTCTTCAACGTTCCCAAATATGATTTTCGCTGGCAGGAGACTTACTTCCTGAAGCACCAGTTCGTATTGCCGAAAGGGACGAAACTCGTCACCACCGCGTATTTCGATAATTCGGCGAACAATCCGCTCAACCCTGACCCATCGAAAGCAATTCGCTGGGGCGAGCCAAGTACCGAAGAAATGATGGGCTTTTGGCTGGCCTACGCAGACGTGCAGCCTCTTGCTCAAAACCAGGAGACTGCCACCGTGCAATCGTCAAGCACAAACGGAAAGGGACGGAAATGACACCGGCATCCCGTCGCGGATTTCTCACTCGCGTTGCTACCGGATTGGGCGCGCCGCTGACTCTTGGCGCCGCCAATAAATCGGGCAGCAGGAAGCCTGTCCTGGGCTCCGGCGCGCACACTTACGAAGTTACGCATGACTGGGGCGAACTGCCGCGCGATATCCAATATGGAAACACGCACGGCGTGTGCGAAGATTCCCACGGGCGCATCTACATTCACCACACCGTTTATGCCACCAGCAAGAAGCAGGACAGTATGGTGGTTTTCGATCACAAGGGCAAATTCGTCAAGAGCTGGGGCCGCGAGTTCAAGGGCGGAGCGCATGGCCTTTACATCCGTAGGGAAGGCAAGGACGAGTTTCTTTACCTCTGCGACATCAAACGCGGTCTGGTAGTGAAAACGACGCTTGATGGTGAGGAGATTTTCACTCTCGGATATCCGAAAGAAGCGGAACCGTATTCGAAGCCCGGACCCGACGGCAAGCCGCGGAAATATAGTCCGACGAACCTGGCGGTTGCCCCGAACGGCGATTTCTACGTCGGCGACGGCTATGGCTCCAGCTACATTAACCAGTACAACAGCAAGGGAGAGTACATCCGCACCTTCGGAGGTCCGGGCAATGCGGCCGGACAGCTTCTTTGCCCTCACGGCATCATTGTGGACACCCGCGGCAGCCGGCCGATTCTGGTCGTCGCCGACCGCACAAACAAACGAATCCAGCGCTTCACCTTACAGGGCGAGCACATCGATTTCCTGTACGGCACCAACGCGCCTTGTCATTTCAATATCTTCAAGAACGGCGATATGGTGGTGCCCGATCTGTTCGCGCGAGTTACCCTGATGGACGCCAGAAAACAAAATCATCGCGAATCTGGGCGATGATTCACAGAGTCCGTACATGGAAACCCGCAAACTAACGCGAGATCATTTCAAACCAGGCAAATTCGTCTGCCCTCATGGAGCGTGTTTCGACCACGCCGGCAACATCTTCGTTGTGGAATGGGTGGAAGTGGGCCGGGTCAGTAAACTTCGCAAGGTATAGATGTCCCGCGCGTTCAGCCGCCGCGCCTGTATCCAGATTTTGGCCGGCAGCGCGTCTGCCTACGCTCTGCAGAAACCGCAAGATACCACTACAGTCAAGGATTGGGTCTGTCCGATGGACCCTGATTACCGCTCCGATAAACCGGGCGTTTGCCCGCGCTGCGGCATGACGCTGGTCCTTCGCGTTCCCGAGCGAATCGAATACCCCCTCCTGGTTTCCCAGACTCCCGAATCGCTGAATCCGGGAGATAGCGTCACATTAACTTTTCGCGTTCTGAACCCAACCACGGGCCAGACAGTCAGAGATTTCGAGATTGTGCACGAGAAGCTGATGCACTTGTTTGTAGTAAGCGAGAACCTGGCATTTTTCGCGCACTTACACCCACTCCTCCAAGCTGACGGCACATTCACTCTGAACGTGCGGCTGCCATACGGAGGTATGTATCGCATGCTTGCCGATTATTATCCGTCCGGCTCCGTCCCTCAACTCGCGGTTAACACGCTGTTTGTTTCGGGCAGTTCGGACCATCCGAAGATTACGCCTTCGCTTGTGCCGTGCCCGGCAGAAAACCTTACCGCTACACTGCGTCTTGATCCGGAGACACCCATCGCCGGACTTGAGACGAAGCTCCTCTACGCGCTCGAACCCGCGGCAGGAATCCAGCGCTATCTGGGTGCATGGGCGCACATGCTGGTTGTCAGCAGCGACCTCATCGACCTGCTGCATCTGCATCCGTTTCTTGTCAATGGCGGAGCCATGCAGTTCAACGTTATCTTTCCGCGAAGCGGAATGTATCGAATCTGGACGCAATTTCAACGCTTGGGCATCGTGAATACCGTGGTTTTCACCGTGCCAGTCAAGTCTTTCTAAAATTACTCAGCCGGCAGTTCCAGCGCCAACCGCAGTGGGGCTGAAGACTCAATTACCGTGCCGGCCGGCAGCGCAAGCGGTTTCCGGAAAAAGAACACCCGATTCGATTTCGCGTTGAATTGATACAACCACACCAAAGGCTGAATTCGTCCGTCCGGCAGATGCGCGGTAATTCGGGCGGAATCTACGTTCGCGGCCGGCGCAGGCCGAATTCCAAAAAGAGTCACCGGCTTTTGAAGCGCTGCTCGCGTAACGACAATCTGCGAATCGCTAGCGTTCGGAAGCGTGCTTACCGCGGTCTTCGGCGCCGCTTTCGGCATAAGAGCCGGATTGCCCTGTGGCGCTCCCCCAATCACCCAGGCGGCGATGATCAGGATCTCTTCCTGCGATAAAGCATGATCCGGCTTCAGGTCTCCAAAACCTTTCACCGCGCCCCAGGGCGGCATTGCTCTGGAGAGGACCTGCTCCTTAATATCGACGGCCCAGGGCCGGACTTGGTCGTAGCGCGTCAGCGCAATGGATGCGCCGTTTCCATGGCAAGCAAGGCATCGGCGCGCCAGGATACCGGAAATATCGTGCGCGTATGTCAGCTTGGTGGTGATAACGTCATGCGCCGGCGCCGATACAGCAAAGCCGACCGCAAGCACCATCAAAATCGCGCAATTGACTTTCACCAGAATTACAGCTAAATCAAGCGCAGCAGGTAAAGAATGATCACGATCACCAGCACGAGTCCAAGTCCGCTGGAGGGATAATAGCCCCAACCGCGGGAATATGGCCATGTGGGAACCGCACCAATCAACAAAATCAGCAGAATTACCGCGAGAATCAAGCCCATATCCGTTTGACTCAGCTACCTGGAAACTATAACAGGTTCATAGCTGTTCGAAGTTCTGCTTCGCCAGTACTAAGAGTTTCAATACGGTATCTCGCCTGGTTCATCGCCTCTTCCCAGCTTTGGAATGAAAGCGCACACTCGTAGCGGCCGAACCCGAGCAATAGCCACGAGCCTTTGCCTGAGCCGCCTATCACGCGCCGGATTCGGAAATAGTCCTGGCGCACAGCGGCGCGCTTCGGTATCCGGACGGTGCGCCCGACTGACGCTCCTCGACGCAATATTTCCAGGCCAACACAAACCGCGACCACACTGCCAATGAGTACGGCTGGTCTCCGCATGGTACACACCACCCGTATCAGGCGCCCTGGTCCCATATCAACCTCCAGATTTTTAACGTCTGTCTTTAAAGAGTACGACTTTGCAAGGGGCTCCGCAGGAAAACTTGCGGCTAAGGAGTCAGGGAACCGTGGCAGGGTCCCCTGACAGGTGAATGAGGAAGGATGAAATCTACCCGACGCTTGCGTGTTTAAACTGCGCCAAGATCCCGTTCATTTGATCTTTTACGCGGAGCTTCAACTTCTTGATCGTTTGCTCCTGGATCTCGTCCTCAGGAGTAACGTGAGGTTTGGACTCAATCTCTTCAACCTGATGCTTCAAACGCGCATGCTGCTCGGCAAGCGTACGGAATTGCTCATTGGTGGCGAGCAGATGCGCTTTCAATTCTTCTTCTTGCGTGTGATGCTCCATGAAAGGGTTCTCCTTTATTGAGAGGCCACGCCGAGTCTGGTTCTGATTTGCTCTGGAGAATCTGGCCCGGTGGGTGTGAATGCATTTAGATTTAGCTTTCACTCGCGGTTGGTCACCAGGGGCCATCCGCACTCCAAGTATTAGCATTTTTTCATTTGCATGACAATAGCTCCTTCACTGGGTTGCTGGTAATAGGCTCGAGCGGCGGCCGATTTCGACGAAGCCAAATTGGCGGTAAAGCGCCTGCGCCGCTTCATTAGATTCCCGAACTTCAAGAAAATACGTAGCCCTGTGGCGGAGTTCATGCCGGAGCAGAATACTGGCTGTTCCCGTTCTCCGGAATAGGGGAGAAACGGCAAGATTCAGGATCTCGCGTTCGGGCAGTTCGCCGTCGCCCCCGGGGAAGCTCTCGCGAGAGACAAGGAATCCGATGATGCGCCCGTCCAGCTCCGCAACGAAGCATTCATCGGTAGAGAAATCTTTGGCCCGCCAATGCTGGTGCGAAAATGACTCGTGCTCAATTTCGAGCAGCGCGGAAAGGTCATCCGGGTTGGCGGGACGAATGACGGGCTTCACTGAATTTCTAGGCTGGTGATGTTACCGGAGGTGCGGCGAACCTCGTCCATTTGTGCAACATAGGCAAGTGAGATACGACGAGCTGGCGACTGGACGCCACAGGCGAGCTTCAGCTTGGTTGCGTCAGCCAGGAACAGATCCAACACCGTACCAGCACTTTTAACCGAAAGCCGAGCGCCGTGGGACAGGCAATCGACACGGAGGAGTACGCCGCGCACTTTTTTCGAAGCCAGGGAATCCCAGGGAACGATCACAGATGGCTGGGTGCCGCCCGCGGCGGAATCGACCGATTGATTGGCCTCTTGCTCGGCAGCACGAATGCGAGCAGCTTCGGTATCCTGGGCCTTCTCATCGGCGAGATGGACAGCTTCGCGCTCGCGGCGGCGCTCGTTTTCGGCCGCGTCCAAGCGCTCCTGTTCGGAGGCCATACGCTGCTTATGGATGCCGTCGCGTTCGGCCTGAGTTGGGGCAGAGGCTTCTGCCCGCAGCCAGGAGCCTTGCGCGGCAGAGGCGTGACCGTTCGTGGTCTGCACATGGGCGAGCTCCAGCCAATAGTTCGTGGCGCGGGGGTCTAGATTGAGTAGCTTTCTTCAGCAGCGCCTCTTTTTCGGCAGGGTTGGTTGATAACCGGGCCTGCAGGAACACAGGCTCGCCCCAGAGAGGGTTGAGTTGAGCGGCTTTCTTCAGCAGCGGCAGGGCTTGCTCGGGAGGCAAATCTTTCGCCTGAGTGACATAGCCAGGAGCCTGGTTGGCGCCAGCCTGCATGACGTTCTGCAGGTCGCCCTCGAGGGAATGCTCGCCGAAATCGCGCTTGGGATCGAGCGGCCGGCCGGAGACCGACACCGGCTGCCAGTTGCCGGAAGCAAGATTAGCGGCAGCCTCCTGCTCCAGCGCTTTGGATTCCTTGCCAAACGCGTTCTGCTCGGCAACCCGCAGCGAGCTGCCGCTCTTCAGCCCGGTCAGGAAGATGTGAAAGCTGGAGGAGTATTCGAATTTGGTTGCCAGCAGTTGCATGCGCGCCCAGGCGAGATCGGGATGCGCCGGCGCCCCGCCCCATGTAACGCGGCTGCCGTGGGCTTCGAGGGTGCTGAACAGGGCCCGTAGGCCGGACTCGACCTCGGGCGGCAGGCGAGGCGTGTTGGCGTCGAGCAGGATGCCGGCGACATCGCCCAAAGGCAGGCGAGCTTTGGGCGAGGTGAGAAGCAGGTATTGCCCGTTTTGCCAAACGAACTCGGTTGGCTTCGTTTTTTCAAAAGCGCTTCCTGCCGGTCGCGGTTCGGTGCCATGGAAACTGGTGAAGATCACCCGGATGGGCCAAAGGCTCGGCAAGTCCTGGGATTCAAGTAATCCGCCTAACACCCAGCGGACTTGTTCGAGTTGAGTGAGAGCGTCACGAGCCGCGCCTGTGTCGCCGTCCGTAACGACGGAGTAAGGTCCGATGTTGAGTTCCGTCCAGCGGTCTTTCGCCGAGGCGATAACCGCCCAGCAGCAAAATAACGAAACGAAGCCAATTCGCGCTGAGAACGTAACTAATATTTTACGCGAGCGCCGGAAACAGAATGAATCGGTGGACTATCAAAGTGTTGGAACCCGGCAATGAAGCCGGCGCGCCGTATTCTGGCTACCGCGATGCTGCTGGCAGGAATGCCGGTGTGCCTGGCGGCACAGGACGGGAATTCGGTGGCTGGGTACCGCGATCGCGGAATCGCTTTCTGGCACCAGCACCAGGTGGAAAACGCCCGGCAGGCGTTCGCCGCCTTGCTGCACATCGCACCCGATGATTCGGTCAGGAATCTCTATTGGGGCCAAATTCAGTTTGCTGACCATAACTGTCCGGCAGCCATAAAGCTTTTGACCGAGCAAGGAGACGCTGCGGTCAAATCCCGCCGCGATGTTCATGGACGCGGTCTGCAACCTACAACTCGGCCAGGCACAAAATGCCGCCTCGCTGCTGAGCGAAATGGGACCGAAACCGGCCATTCCTGAGCACATACTGTTCGAGTTTGCGCTGGATGCCAGCCAGAAACGGGAATATGGGCTTACCCTGCTTTCCCTGAAACGCCTGCCAGACGATTATCCCGACCCGTACACTCACGGCTACGACGAAGCTTTGGCCGCCTATGCGAGCGGCAATCGTGCGGACGCTGGGACTGTAATCCGCAAAATGGTCTCGCGCGGCTTGGGAACTGCTGAACTGTACGATCTGCTGGGAAATGCGCTCGAGAACCAGGGAACAGCTAACAAAAAACCGAAGATCATCGAGGAATCCTATGACGCCTATCGCAAAGGCATCTATGCTGACCCGCATTATCTGGCGAACTTCATTGATATCGGCCGGCTTGCTTTAAGCCTGAGCAATTACCAGTTGTGCGAGCAATTACTCAGCGAAGGGCTGAAGCAAAACGCTGGCGCCTATCAACTGTTGCTGGAGCGCGGAATTGCTTACTCGCTGGGCAGCAAAACGGCGGAGGCGGCGGCAGACTTCGATAATGCCCGCAAGCTTGCGCCGAACAATCCAATGCCTTACCTCGCCGCCGGAATGTTGGCGATTCAAGAAGGGCGCAACGGAGATGCGGCCCGGGTATTGCAGGAGGGGATCGATCGTACAAATTCTCCGAGTGCGTGGCTGTATTTCCTGCTCGCGAGATCACTCTACAAGGAAGGGCAGGACGCGCCTGAGGCCGAGTCTCGCATTCGAGCGGCACTCCTCGAAGCGATGCGGTTGGACCCGCGCTTTACAGAGGCTTTCGCCCTGGCGGGTCATGTATGGCTGAAATCGGGCGATATTCCTGAAGGAATGCGTTTCCTGGAAACCGCTCATCGCCTGGATCCCGGCAACTCGCACTACGTCTATGCGCTAGCCATGGCCAAACGAATCGAGGGCGATTCCCGAAGCGCGTCAAAAGAATTTCAGGCGTTTCGCCAGTTAGAAGCGGCCAACAATCCGGCCCGCACAAAGGAATTCTTTATCAAGATTCTCGTAACTCAACCATCGACGGTGGAGTTTCACGAAACGAGCAATACGAATTGAAGGAGGTTTGCTCATGTTGCACCATTACGGCAAGCAGGCAGTGTCGGCAGTATTGCTACTCGGATTGGTTATCCCGGTGCGCCAGGCCAGAGGGCAAGCGTCTGCCGGCGCCACGCTTTCCGGCATTGTGACCGATCCAAGCGGCGCTGCTATCGCGAATGCCAAGGTGGTGGCAACGAACGTGGCTACCAACGTGGCGATTTCTACTAACACTAATGGTCATGGCTTTTACTCGTTTCCTTCGCTGCTGGCAGGCACTTATAGCGTAAACGTCTCGGCGAAGGGGTTTCAAACGCTCGTGCAACAGAATGTGACTTTGCACGCCGAGACAACACAGCAGCTTTCGCTCCGCTTGAATATCGGCAGCATGGCTCAGACGGTGACTGTCACGGCCACTCCTCCCTCGTTGTCGGTTAACCAGGGCAGTCTGGAAGAAACGATTCCCACGCAAGCATTAACCTCTTTGCCGGTGATGGGCCAAGCCATTTATTCCCTGTTGACTATTGCCCCGGGCGTGACTGGAACCGGAACACTGCAGAGCAGCCCAAATACGGGCACCGATGTGTTCAACACCAACATTGCGCCGTCGGTGAACGCGGGTGGCCGCAGCACGGAATCCAACCTTTTCAACTTAAACGGAAACAATATTACCGCGACGCCGGTTGGCGGAACCGCAAACGCGATGCCCCTGCCGGACTCCGTGGCGGAAATGAAAATCTCGACCAACAACTACGACGCCCAGTATGGCGGGAACGCCGGCATGGTGGTGAATGTGAGCACCAAAAGCGGGACCAACCAATTCCACGGCGATCTTTTTGAGTACCACAACGACAGCACATTAGCGGCCCGGAACGTGTTTCAAAATACTCCGGGGTCGTTCTTCGCCTTCCGCCGGAACGAGTTCGGCGGCACGGTGGGCGGACCGATTCTCAAGAATCGCTTGTCCGGGTTTGCTTCGGTGGATAAGCTGCTATCGTCGGGCGCTTCATCATCGGTCGACGCATTTGAAACTCCACAGTTCGCCCATTTCGTCGAGACAGCCTTCCCCAATACAATCGCGGCGAAGTTACTCTCTCAGTTTGCGCCGCAATCGCACATCAGTTCTTCATTAACGAACATCGAGACGCTATCGCACTACTACAATTCCACGCCAGGGTTCTATTTCCCGACCCTGCAATCAGCCGAGGCGCTGGGTCTTCATCCAAATCTGCCGACCATCGGCACAGGCGCATTTACGCCCACGGGACAGCGCAACGGCTTGCAATGGACCGCTCGGCTGGATGGCTACTTTAACCAGCAAAAGGACCACTTGTTTTACTACGTGAATAGAACCACGGAAAACTCGCTGATTGAAGATCCACGCCCGGGATTCAATGGAACATCCGTGGGGAACGGCCTCACTATGAACCTGCATGAAGTCCACACCTTCGGCGGCAGCGCGATCAATGAATTTAGCGCGGGATATTACAGGCCGTATGGCTTGACCGCAAACCCACCCTCGGCTCTGGCCATTCCAGGGGTCACCGTAACCGGCGTATGGGGCTGGGGCGGCAACGGCGGCTTTCAATTCTCGCCTGGTGGATTCGTTCAGAACACCTATGAGTGGAATGACATGGTAACCATGATCAAAGGGCCACATACATTTCGAGTGGGCGGAGGTTTACGGCGCTCGGAAGATAACGCTAACTTCACGGGTATCTATCAACGCGGTAATTACACTTTCAACAACCTGGTTGATTTTTCGCAGGACATGGCATACTCCTCAACCTACGAGGCCGTGGATCCGCGCACCGGGAAGCCTACCAGCCAGGTACGTGGTTACCGCGGCACGGAGGGAGACCTATTCTTTAGCGACACGTGGAAAACCACTCCGAACCTTACGCTGAACCTCGGTGTGCGCTGGGACTACTTCGGAAATCCGTACGAAATCAACAACCAGCAAACGAATTTCATCTTCGGCTCCGGATCGACGTTCCAGGAGAGGTTGGCGAACGGCCACGCAGCCGTGGTCCCGAACCTTTATGACGGCAGCCGATGGGACAACCTGGCGCCGCGCTTCGGCTTCGCCTGGAACCCGCATGCCAAGCCGAAACTAGTCCTACGCGGGGGATTTGGACTTTTTTATGACCGGCCGGAAAATCAAATCTACACGAATAATCGTACGAATCCGCCGTTGTTTGCGGTTCCTAACTTTGGCGTTCCCACGGGAACACCCATCGCATATGGGCTCTGCACTCCCACTTCAACATTTAATCTGAATTGTCCGGTCAACCCCGTTCTTAATCAGGTTAAATTGAATAGCGTGAATGGCCTGGAAGCGCCGGTAAATGGGGTAGAAACGCTAATCCCCGTCACCGTTTACGGGGCCACTCGGCAGTTCCCGACCGCATATAGCGAGAACTGGAACGTTGGCCTTCAGTATGCGTTCACCAACACGTTGATCGGCGAAGTGGATTATATCGGAGACGTCGGACGGCGCTTCTATCTCAGTACAGATGTTAACCGCCTGAACGGCGACAACGTGGGAGGCTTACTGCTTCGTCCGAATCCAAACTTCGCCGATATTGAGCTATCCATGCCCGTCGCTAATTCGAGCTATAACGGGCTTTCTGTAAGCTTCCGCCAAACCGCGACTCGCAGCGTCACCTTCGCCGCAACCTACACTTGGTCAAAGTCGCTCGACTTCTGTTCAGCGCTCTCACAAGGCGCTTGTGCGATTCCCGATTTCGGTAACATCCGCGCGAATTATGGTCTTTCGGATTTTAGCGCGGCACACCACGTCTCGGGTTACGTCACGTGGAGCGTTCCGGACCTTTTCGACGCACACTCGCTGTTGGGTCACGCGTTCAACCGCTGGCAGCTTAATGGTGTAATAACGCTGCAATCCGGTTTGCCGTTTTCGGTGACCTGTAACGCCGGATATCCCACCTGCGATTACAACTTGGACGGCTATAGCCCTGACCGGCCCAGCATTAATGGAAAGGTTCAACTCATCGGTAATGGGCATCCTTCAACCTCCCAGTACATCAGCGGTATTTTTCTGCCGGGAACCGGGCAGTTCGGCACACAATTCTTTGCGCCGCCTGCCGGTCAGGAGGGTAATCTGGGGCGCAATACATTCACCGGACCCGGACTGGCTGACGTCGATGCGGGCATCAATCGCCGTCTTGTGATCCGTGAACCTTTCGCGCTCGAGATCGGCGGACAGTTCTTCAACCTGTTCAATCGGGTGAACCTGAACGGGCCGGACGGTAGTATGACAGACGCTACGTTCGGCCAGTCAACATCTGTCTCAGGTAATCCGAGGACGATTCAATTGGTCGCGAAGTTTTTGTTTTAGCGACGTTCCGGGCAACTATACAGGCGCCATGCAGGCAGCTATGTAGTATCCTACGTCTGGGATGCTCGAAGTCCGATCGCTCACTAAATGCTACAGCTCGGTACCAGCGCTCGATAATGTAAGCTTTGCTGTACGCCCGGGCGAGGTGCTCGGTTATCTCGGGCCGAACGGATCTGGCAAGAGCACGACTGTAAAGATCATCACCGGCCTGCTGGAACCAACCAGCGGAATGGTGCTGTTCAATGGCGCCAACATCAACGACGATCTTGCCGAATATAAGCGCGTGGTCGGCTATGTGCCGGAAGAGGCGAATCTCTATCCGTTCTTGTCCGGTCTGGAGTATCTGGAGCTGGTCGGCCGGTTGCGCGATTTGCCGGAGCGATTGATAGCCCAGCGGGCCGGCGCACTACTCAACCTGTTCTCGATGCATGCGCACCGCCATACCTCGATTTTGACTTATTCAAAAGGTATGCGGCAGCGAATACTCCTGATCTCGGCGCTGCTGCACAACCCGCAGCTTATCGTTTTCGATGAGCCGCTTTCCGGCCTGGACGTCACCTCGGCGTTGATTTTTAGAAAGCTTGTCTCAGCGCTAAGCCGCGAGGGGAAAATGATCTTCTATTGCTCGCACGTTCTGGAGATTGTTGAGAAAGTGTGCTCTCACGTGATCGTTCTGCAAAGGGGAAAGCAACTCGCCTACGGCTCTGTTGACGAGTTAAAGCGGCTGCAATCCATGCCATCCCTGGAGGCGGCCTTCTCGCACCTTGTAGAAGAAACGGATGCCGAAGAATCGGCTAACGCGATGGTAGCTGCGGTGGTCAGTTCATGAAGAAAGCGCCCCGAGTTTACCGCTCTTCCTCACCGGGTCCGTTCTGGACGTTGGTGGCGCACTTTATACGCCGTATTTTATCCAGCGAGAATGAACAGGGGAATGGCGGAGTGGGCCTGGGGTTGGGCGCCGTTTTAGCACTGCTCGCCTCACCTGGCGCTTTTGCGTCCATTCTTCTGGCGGACAAGTATTCTCCGCTGTTGCAGTGGCTGCGGCACCAACGCCTTGACCCGTACAAAGCTTCGGTCACCGACGAATACTTTTTCGTCGTGATGTCGATGACCATAACAGGGCTGATCATGGTGCTGCGCTGGAACCGCTTATTTCCGGATCGTAGGGACTTCGGGAACCTGGCCCCGCTGCCGATTGCGATCCGCAACATCTTTCTAGCGAACTTTCTCGCCGTGTTCGGGCTGGCGCTGCTGTTTGCACTGGACGTGAATGCCGCGTCCGCATTTCTCTTTCCCGGCGTCGTCTCGCTGAGTGTTCACAGCTTCGCTGCGTTCCTTCGCCTTGCTATTAGCCACGCCATAACAGTGATGTCGGCCAGTCTATTCAGTTTTTTCGTCGTGTTCGCGCTGGTCGGATTGCTGATGCTGCTTGTGCCCAGACGCTTGTTCCGGCTGGTTTCCATCTGCACGCGTTTATTTCTTGTGGTCGCGCTTTTGACCGAATGCCTTGCCAACTTATTTTTGCAGTTGTTTGCCGGACATGTTCCTGCAGCATCTGCCGGGTACCTGAAACTGCTGCCGTCGTTCTGGTTTCTCGGCCTCTATGAAAACCTTCTGGGTATCGCGACGCCTGGTATCGCAGTGCTCGGAAAGCAAGCGTTAATCGCCCTTGGGCTGGTTATTGCACTGGCGATCATTACGTATTCGCTCTGCTACCGAAGCTACTTTCTGCGGCTTCCGGAATCATTGGAGATGATCGGGAGCGGACGCCGCGCGTTTCCGCATACGATTGCCGGAACCCATTCTAAAGTTGCTGTTCCGTTCGCATTTTGAGCATGCCTGCTTCAGCTTTGCCATAAAGGTTCTGACGCGCAGCGAGCAACATATTATGTTTTTCGGAGGATACCTTGGCATCGGGCTGGTGATCGTCGCGCAAACGGTGTTCGACAGCGCCGGCCACGCAGGAAACAGCGCGATGCCAAACTCAGCGCTGCTGTCGGTCCCTTTGATGACTGCGTTCTTTGTGATCAGCGGGCTGCGATTCGCCTTCGACATCCCTGCCGCACTGGACGCGAATTGGGTTTTTCGGATTGCTATTCTCAGCCCACCACCGGAGCCCCGCGCCATCCCCCGCAAACTGATGCTCTGGGCAGTACTGCCGTGGCAGGTGTTGGCATTGTGCCCCATCACGGCGATCCGGTTCGGGTGGCCAGTTGCAATCGGCCATACGGCGGCGGTTATCGCGTTCACTGCACTGTTCGTCGAAGCAGTGCTGGTTCGTTTTCGAAAAATTCCGTTCACGTGCAGCGCGCAGCCCGAGCTTAGGCAACTGCTGCTCCGCATTCTCGGCTCAGTCTTCGCGGTCCTTGTCATTGTGCCGATGCTCGCCGCCATTGAGCACTGGGTACTCTCTGAGCCGCTGCGGTTTTTGGGCCTGGCGCCGGCACTGCTGCTGGCATGGCATCTGCTGCGCCGCTACAGGCGAGATATGCTGTCGATAGATCAGGCCTTAACCTTCGAAGAGCGGCCACCCGCGGCGTTCGAGCTTTTAAAGCTGGCGTAGAAAGGTGTAGGATTCTATATAGCTATGAGCGACTCAGTTAAGCTGTCGCATACCGCCGCTCTGATTCTGCAAACGATTGACCAGGGCTGCAGCTACGGATTCGACATTATGGACGCCACCGGCCTTCCGAGCGGCACGGTGTACCCGGCCCTGCGGCGAATGGAAACGGAACGGCTTATCTCCTCGCAATGGGAATCGGAGAAAAAGGCCGTGGCCGAACAACGCCCCGCCCGCAAATATTACCGAATTACTCGCGCGGGCTCGGAAGTACTGGAACGAATGCAAAAGCGGTATCCGTTGTTAGGGAGACTGATGGCGGCAAAATCCCGCCGGTGAGGTTAGCAAATGACACCGGAGCCCAAGCGTCCGTTTTCGCTGCGCTACTGCGCGGGAATGATTTCGCTGGCCGCGCGCTTAGTGCCGGGCATGCAGCGCCAGGATTGGGAACGGGAATGGCTCGCCGAGATCTGGCACCGGTGGCAGTTTCTGCTGCACGCCGGGGAGTGGAACCGGCGTGAATCGCTCCGCCTGATTCGCAATTGCATGGGCGCGTTCGCCGACGCTGCCTGGCACCTCACATCGGAAGGAACGGTTCAGAGCAGTGCTCGTGAGCGCCTCCGTTCACCGTGGATGTGTCTGGCGGGGCTGGCCGCTCTCTCGATGTTGCTGGCGATAGCCACGTCGGGTTTAGCAGCCACGCGAAGTCTGTTTACGCTGCAGGGAAGCGCGGCATCAGACCGATTGTTTTTCATCTGGCGGCATCCGAATGCCGGCGGCGGAGATCAAGGCCTACCGTCGGACCTGGCTCCCGCCTGGCGCCAGCGCAGTCACCTGCTGGAGAGCGTCACCGGATTTACCATTGGCCATCAAACTGTCCGTTCGGCTGCGGCCAAATCAACCAGGCTGCTGGTGATCAATACGGAACGAAATCTCTTTCAGACTCTGGAGGCTCACCCGGCCCTCGGCTCTGTTCCGGAGCAAGCTGGAGTTGTCCTGACCGATGCTATGTGGACATCGCTGTTCCATCGCAACGCGGCGGTAGTTGGCGCTCCAGTGCAAATTGGACGTGAATCGTATCGGGTTGCGGGCGTGCTCCCGGCATGCTTTCGGTTCCTCACCCGCGAACCCGCTATCTATTTGCTGCAACCCTTCATTCCCGCTTACCCTGCGACGAGTGTGATGGTGGTTGCTCGAGTGAAACCGGGTGTATCCGCGAAGCAGCTTGACCGGGAGCTGACGAAGATTGGGGAGGACGCAACTTACTATTTTTTCAAGTATGAATTGCGATACGCCTCTCTGAGTACCGCTATCTGGACCCCTGTACGGGTGTTCGGGATTGCGCTATTCGTCAGCACATTAATCGTTATCGCAGGCTGCAAGGTCAGGATGCGCCGGCTCCGTTTGGCTTTCAAAGCCCGGAACAGACCGGCGAGTTTGAAGCGAGCCTGCTTTTTTGCGGCTAAGGCGGCCTTGGCTTTGGCTTTCGTCTTTCTCGCAGGCTTGGAATGGAGCCGGCCCGAATCGGCAGTTGTGTTCGCATCACAGGATCCAGCCAATGGCCCATTTCTGATGTGGCTGTACATACTTGGCTCGATGGGCGCTTTGTCCTGGTCGCTGGCCGATCAACGCGCTCGCTGCCGCGTTTGCCTGCGGCTGTTATGCTTCCCGGTTCGCATTGGCTGCCCTGGATGCCTGCTGCTGGACTGGTCGGGCACGGAATTGCTATGCACGGAGGGACACGGCGTTCTGCATGTGCCTCACCTGGCCGCTAGTTGGGATGAGGAATCGGACCGCTGGATCTCGCTCGACGAATCCTGGCAGGAACTATTTGCGCACGGCAGGTGAGCGCGGAGCAAAACTATTTCAAGCCGTTAGAGGCGTTGGCCGCAACTGCTGGCTTGAAATGCTCAATGAATGAACGCATGCCGCGTTCGGTGAAACTCATTCCGTGTTTCCTGGCTTCATCCAGCGCTTCGCGGTTGCTCCAGCCATCATGCTGAATCCGGTAACAGGCTACGACTGTTCCGGTCCGATCTTTTCCCCTCCGGCAGTGAACGTAGACAGGCCCTGAGTTGTTCTGCCTCAGCAGCGATAGGGCGTGTTCCATCTCGTCCTCAGTGGGCGCCGAAAGCGGTCTCATGGGAATGTTCACATATTTCATTCCCAGCTTTTCCGCCTCTTTCTTCTCGACTTCAGTCGCGCCGCTCTTTTCGCGCAGGTCCAAGTCGACCTTTACACCCATCGCGCCGAGTTCCGTCAGACCCACTGCGGTTGGCTCGCCACCGCGATAAACATGCTCATCCACTTTGGCGAAATTACGGACATGCGCGGCCGGGTTTTCAGCCGCCAGGACAAATTGCAGAGCGCAAACCAGCAATCCAAGCCCGCGGATGCTGATGGTGAGTCGTGTTCGCCCGGGCACAACTACTGCCTCGGCGGATTGGGAGTGGGAGGATTCGGAGCGCTCGCCGGCGGCTTCGCCGATTGGTTGTCCGCGCCTCCTACCGTGCCGTAAGTAATCGTCGAGTTGGTCTTGAACTCGTATTTCTTGTAATGGTCGTACTTTATGACTTCTTTGATTTTCACTGCCGGGCCATCCTTGAAGTTTAACGTGTCCTCGGCATAGGTGTAGGTCGGAAACCAGTACTTTCCATCAATCTGCTGGCGATACGTTTCGAATTTCGGGAACTGCTGATCTTCACCCCGGCGCAGGTGTCCGGTCGAGCGGCCGTAGGTTTTTACAATTTGCAGGTCCTGATCGTCGACCCAGATCTGCCCGTCGAAGTACCGTTTACGATCCTTGGTCAGCACCTTCGGCTTGACGTTGAACACGTAGCATGATATTTCGTCTACCTGTTGCCTGCCCACGTAGCTGACGTCGTATTCGGGAAGCGTGTCGTTCGTCATGACGAATGGCATGACATTGCGGTAATCCTCCTGGTCCTCCGGGGTCATGATGATGTGCTCCAGGGACACTACAGGCGCATACGTCACGTGCGAAGTACGCTTATTGCGGTCATCGAAGCCTACTTCTTCGACAACCTCAAAGCTGCCGCCCGGAGGATCTATCTCCTCAAGCTTCGTCGTCTGGCGATAAGTGTAGTTTTCGCGGGCAATGGCGAACTCTGTTTCCTTTTGAGTGAATTTTTTGATGATGTCCTGAATCTGGTCGGGAGTGGGATCGGGCTTTGCATCCGCTGCGCACAAGAGAACCGCGGAACCCGCAACACATAAGGCAAACGCGCAACAACGTTGGAACTTCATGGCGTACTGTTTCTATTGTGACGGATTCGCACCGGGACGCCGTTACAATTCACCTGGACGGATTGAGCAGGGCTTTGGCAATGGTCATCCGCTGCATGTTGCTGGTTCCTTCATAGATGCGCCCTATTTTTGCATCGCGATACAGCTTTTCAACGGGATAATCTTTGGTAAATCCTACGCCTCCTAAAATTTCGACGGCCTGGGATGCAACTTCTTCCGCCATTATTGAGCAGAAATATTTGGCCATAGCCGCCTGGGTGACGAACGGCTCACCGGCATCCCGCAATCGCGCTGCGTTATAGGTCATCAGCCGCGCCGCTTCAACGTTGGTAGCCATCTCCGCCAGCTCGAACTGAACGCCTTGAAAATCGCCGATGCGGGTACCAAACTGTTTTCGCTCCCGCGCGTAGTTCAGCGCGTGATCAAGAGCTCCTTCCGCCAGCCCGAGCATTTGCGCCGCAATGCCAATGCGCCCTTCGTTCAGAGTTTCGATCGCGATCTTATATCCTTTGCCGATTTCGCCCATCACCTGCCCGCTCCCAACGCGGATATCGTCAAGAATCAATTCGCAAGTGGAGGAAGCCCGAATGCCGAGCTTGTCTTCTTTTTTCCCCACCCGGAAGCCAGGTGTCTGACGCTCCATAAGGAAGCAGGTAATGCCCCGGTAACCAGCCGAAGGATCGACGGTCGCAAACACCAGGAAGATCTCGGCTTCGGCGGCATTCGTGATCCAGAGCTTCCGCCCCGAGATGCGGTACCCGCCGTCCTCTTGCGTGGCACGCGTGGTCAGAGCAAAGGCATCGGAACCCGATCCAGGCTCGGAGAGCGCATAGGCGCCGGTGCTTTCTGTTGCCAGCCGCGAAAGATATCGCGTCTTCTGCTCCGTAGTTGCCCACCGCTCGATCGCGTTGCTGATCAGTGTGTTCTGCACGTCCACAATCACCGAAGCCGAAGGATCCACCTTCGCCAACTCCTCAATTGCCAAAACGGATTGGAAGAATGTTCCACCCTGTCCGCCATACTGTTCGGGGATGCCGATGCCCATCAACCCCAGCTCGAACATCTCGTGGAGAAGATCTTTGCGGAACTTGCCTTCTTCGTCCATGGCCCGGACATGCGGCGCAAGCCGTTCCCTCGCAAACTGGCGCACCGAAGCCTGAAATAAGCGTTCTTCTTCCTGCAATGCAGTCAATGGCGAAACGGTTTGTGCATCGGCGAGCTGGGGCATGACGGCACCATCATAGCTCCGCTACAGTTGGTCTAAGGCCATGCCGTTGAAACACGCTTTTCTGTCATTAGGTTCGAATGCCGGGGAGCGCCGGGCGAACCTGGACGAAGCACTGGCGGCGCTCGAGCGGGAGCAGATCCACATCGTTGCGCGATCGGCTGTCTATGAGACCGAGCCGCAGGACGTAGCCAATCAGCCCTGGTTTTTGAATATGGTCGTGGAATGCGAATCGCAGTACTTTCCGCTTCAGATGCTAACGGTTGTGCAGCGCATCGAGCGCGAACTCGGCCGGGTGCGAACGGGCGCTGTCCGCAGAGGCCCACGCATCATCGATATCGACATCCTGCTGTTCGGAAGTGCCGTATTGGAAACTCCGGAACTTACTATTCCGCACCCGCGCATGTTCGAGCGGCGCTTTGTTTTAGAGCCGCTGCTGGAGATTGCGCCCGAGCTGAGAAACCCGAAAACCAAAGAGCCAGTAAGCAGATATCTGGCTGCAGTAGCCCGGCAGAGGGTTAGGAAGCTGTAGCCTTCGCACCGTGCCATTCGAATGCCGCACGGTCCCAGCCGGCGAGCTTCGCGCCCGCGTCGTAAGTGGTCTGAAGAAAATCCAGGAGTGCGTCATCCGGCGATGCGGCGCCGCGCACATCGTCGTACTTAAGAAGAAACTCACCCAATTGCTGGCTGTAGAATGCCGCATCGGGTTGAACGGTTTCTTTCTCAAAGCCCGCGGGCGCTGGTACCGCATATGCGTAGAACGCGGCGTGTGGAAAGCGCGTGTCGCCGGGCCAAAAACCTCCGCTGATGACTTCGTGTGAATAAGCCTTGCGAGTAACGGGGTCCGCGCTCGGACGCTCCGGAGCGCGCCGGCCCGAGAAGCGCGTCACGGCCAGATCAAAGCTGCCCCAGAAAAAGTGCACGGGACTGCATTTTCCACAGAATCGCCCGCGAAACTTTTTCATGATCCGATCGGCATTCGTGAGGGCTATCCAGAAACGATGTGCCGCGTCCGGATCGTAGGACGCATGCACGCGATCGTCGGCAAATGGAATGGGATTGGGCACTTCATCAGGGTGTGGATGGCTCAAGGTAAGCTGTATCCCCAAATCGCTCAAGCGTTTTCAGGTAATCGGCATAAAAATCCGCCACAGTGCGCGGCACAAGTGCGACGGTCCGAAGCCCTCCCGTGCTGGTTCGAATTCGCAGAACATGGTCGATGAAATCGAACTCGGCATCAAAAATGCAGCTTTGGTATGGTATCGGCGAAGTGGTAAGTCCGCGCGCTGTTACGTAAAGCGCCACCTGCCATAAATGATTCTCTTCCGGGCACAGTTCCAGGCGCGTCTTGCCGACGATCTGCGTCCACATATGTAGCGTGTCCAGGGTATCCTTCCACGCCTCGAAGGGCAACGCTGGCCAAGACTGGTCAAGCTTGGATGACATGTGCAACTCCTTTCCGGGCATGTGACCGAGTCATACGCGCGCTGGCTATCTGGGAACTTTCGCCAGCGGATAACGGAGGAAGCGAATCTTCTGGCGACGCCAGGTGTAGGTCATCAACAGGTCGCCATTGGCGGCTTGGATCAAGGCAGGATAAGAATACTCGCCCGGACCCGTTTCCAGATTGTAGAAATCCTTCCAATGCTCGCCATCATAGCTGACTGCCAGGTTGAGCGGCGTGCGGCCCTTCGTGGTGCGATTGTAGACCATTACCAGGCGGCCATCCCGCAGGCGTACGACAGTCAATCCCAGAGTTCGGATTCGGCAGCTCAGTGGTCCGTACTTCCGACCAGGTAATCCCGTTGTCGTAAGAATCGGCCTGGCAGATTCGTGCAATCGACTGCGTGGAGCGCGCGTAAAGGCGGATGTGTTTACCGCCGAGATCAACAAGCGAAGGCTGGATGATGCCGTACGGCTCGCCGGTCTTGGGTTGCGAAATGGCGAGGCTATAGGGTGCGGCAATGGGACCGATGCGCTGCCATGTTTGGCCTTGATCGGTACTGCGTTCGATCCAGCAAGCCCAGGATTCGTAGCTCTCAACCGAACTGCCACTCAGGATCGTGCCATCCGGCAGGACGAGCGGTTTGGCGCGGATGGGTCCATAGAGTCCGGCAGGGAGATGCTCAACCGGAGCCCAGGTATGACCCTCGTCGCGGCTGTAGGTGCGACCCGCCGACCAGCTTGACGGGTGAGGTCCGAATTTATAGTAGAGCCACAAGACCCCTACTGAGGAATGGAAGAGAACCGGATTGTAGGTCGCGATGCCGGGCTCCCGTATCACCTCACGCGGCGGCGACCAACCGGAGGAGGTCCGGCGCGACTGCCAGATGGCGACGTCGGGAGCGCCCTCGCGAGTGCCGCCAAACCATGAAGCGAGCAGATCGCCATTCGCCAACTCAACCAGCGTCGAGGCGTGACAGGAAGGAGTCGGCATCCGATCGGAAATGAATTCGGCGGTTTGCGCACAGGCGGCTGCCGCGGCCAGCATCATGAGCAAGAGCAGTTTCATGAGATGGCGCGCCTAGAAACTTAGCGAAGCAGATCTTCGAGCTGGATCTTTGCTTCAGTCGTATTGTCGCGGTACTTGACGATAACAGGCGTGTAGAGCGAGATGCCCCATTCAACGCCCGGCCCGGAAGTCACTTTGCGAGAACCCGGAACCACAACCGCGGCGTCCGGAATGACGAGCGGCACGTCACCGTTGGCGCGGTGGACTGTATCGCGAACCAGATCATACACAGGCGTAGAGCGGTTCAGGATGGTACCACTGCCAAGCACGGCGCGGCGCTTCACCACAGTACCTTCGTAAACACCGCAGTTCCCGCCGACAAGCACTTCGTCCTCAATGATCACTGGAAGCGCGCCAATCGGCTCGAGAACGCCGCCGATTTGCGATGCGGCGGAGATGTGGCAGTTACGTCCAATCTGGGCACAGCTTCCGATAAGCGCGTGCGAATCCACCATCGTCCCGTCATCCACATACGCTCCAACATTGATATACATCGGCGGCATGCAAGTGACCCCGTGGCCAACGTAACATCCATCGCGAACACTTGAGCCGCCCGGGACAATTCGGACTTTGTCGTCCAAAGTAAATTGCTTTAGCGGATAAGTAGACTTATCAAAGAACTGAGCGTCGCCTCCGGCGCTTGTCAGTTCCACAACGGCGCCCATCCGGAAGCCCAGCAGAATCCCCATTTTCACCCAGGGATTGACACGCCACCCTGTAGGCTGAGATAGATCCGGCTCCGCGGAGCGAACCGCGCCGTGATTCAGCAGATCGCGAAAATCAGTAAAGAGCCGCTTTTCCTCGTCAGAATAGCTGGACGGGTTCCGGTCGAACAGCTCTTCGATACTCTGCCGCAGATTCTCAACATCAGCCGATGAGCTCAAATACGAACTCCCGAGAGCAGACCGGCAGATTCCAGAACCCCCTCAATCTTTCGCTGCGAAGTCTCCTGTGGTGAGACCAGAGGCAAGCGCCAGACAGGCTCCAGTAGTCCCATTCGCGCCATGGCGAACTTCACGGGTCCGGGACTGGTCTCAATGAAATTGATTTCCATAAGTGCCTGATACCTGCGCTGGAGCCGGCGAGCGGTCACGAAATCGCCGTCGAGCGCGGCCTTCGTCAACTGCCTGAATTCAGATGGAATCTGATTCGCGACCACGGAAACCACGCCTCGCCCTCCTAGCGCGATGACAGGCAGCGCGATCGCATCGTCACCCGAAAGAACGCTGAACGATTCCGGCACCCGGGCCAGAATGCTCGCGATCTGCGAAATGCTACCGGAGGCTTCCTTCACACCCACGATGTTTGGAATCTGGGCAAGGCGGGCGATGGTCGCGGGTTCCACATTAACCGCGGTGCGCGGCTGCACGCTATAGACAATGATGGGCAGCTCGGTTGACCTTGCGATGGCTTCGTAATGGCGATAGAGGCCCTCTTGCGTGGGCTTGTTGTAGTAAGGCGTGACGGACAGAATGCCGGATACGCCAAGTTTCTGAAGCTCAGCCACAAGAGCGATCACTTCCTGGGTGTTATACCCGCCAGCGCCGGCAAGCACAGGAACCCGGCCGTGCGCTTCCTGCATCGTAATCTCGACTCACCCGAAGATGTTCCCGGTGTGTTAGCGTAGGGCTCTCGCCGGTCGTGCCACAGGGACAAAGAAAATCAATGCAAGCGTCAATCTGACGCCTGATCAGAGCGCGCAGGGTCTCTTCATCCAGTGAGCCGTCTGTGCGGAATGGAGTGACCAATGCGGTCCCGCAGCCTGCAAACATAGTTCCCTCCATTATGAGCCGTGTTTCGAATCGAACAGAACGTCGTCGAATGTGAAGACGCCTTTACGGCCCAAAATCCATCTTGCTGCTTTCAGAGCGCCCCTGGCGAACCCTTCGCGGCTGCGCGCAACGTGCCGCAGGGTAATGGTGTCGGCGGCGGAATCAAAGCCGATTTCGTGCGTCCCGGGGTGCTTCCCTGCCCGGTTCGAGCTTACATCGATTCGTCTTGTATAGCCGCTTTCTTCCATGATACTCAGCAAGGAAAGCAGCGTTCCCGAAGGCGCATCCTTCTTCGCATCATGGTGAATCTCCCACGCCCAGGCGCCATATTCCTGTTCATCGCGAAGCAATTCAGCGGCGCGGCCCGCCAGCCTGCTGAAAATGGCTGCACCGACGGAGAAGTTCGAGCTCCATACGACGGCCGTACCCGACTTTTCTACCGCAGAAGCGACCTCCGGCAACGATTTCAGCCAGCCGGTGGTACCGGTGATGGCCGGCACTTTCACTCCCGCCAGCCGGATAAGATTTCCAGGCGCAGCTTCGGGAGTTGAGAATTCGATGGCCACATCTATCTCCCGAAATCTCTCTAGAGTGATTCCGGAGGCGTCCACGTTATCTGAGCGACTGAGCGCCAGAGCCACCTGGAATCCATAATCGGGCGCAAGCCGCCCGACAAGGCGACCCATCTTGCCGTAGCCTATCAGCGCGAGTTTGCTGTGATTTTGCATAAATGTCTAATCGAAAACGGCGGGATCGAGTTCCGAAAAGAATTCGTCATGCAGGGCAGTAACCGCATCGCGCAGATCGGTTCCGGCTATGACAAAGCCCAGATTGAGCAGCGATGCGCCCTGCGAAATCATCCGGATATTTTTATTGCGGAGCACCTGGAATGCCCGGCCGGCGATCCCCGGAGTGTGGCGAATATTCTCGCCGACAAGACAGACGATAGCCTGTTCGTTTTCGACGCTCAGCTCGGCAAATTGCCGCACCTCTCCGCAAATCGCCGGCAGGTTCTCGCGGTTATCGACGGTCAGCGACACACTCACCTCAGACGTGGAGACCATGTCGACGCTGGTTGCGTAACGATCGAATACTTCGAAAATACGCCGGAGAAACCCGTGCGCCATCAGCATGCGCGTCGAGCGAATGTTCAAAATGGTTACATTGCTCTTGCATGAGATCGACTTTACAGGATTGCGGCAGGGCATGGCTTCGGAGGTGATTCTGGTGCCGCCCACATCGGGCCGCCTGGAATTCAAAATCGTGACTGGAATGTTCTTCTCCACCGCTGGCATCACCGTCGCCGGATGAAGTACTTTCGCTCCGAAATAGGCCATTTCGGCGGCTTCCGCGAATGAAATGCTCTTAACACGATGTCCATTCGGGACGATACGCGGGTCAGCGGTGAGCATCCCGTCAACATCGGTCCAGATCTGAATCTCTTCAGCATCTACTCCAGCACCGATGATGGATGCGGAATAGTCAGAGCCGCCCCGGCCGAGCGTGGTGGTATGGCCGTCCTTAGTAGAGCCGATGAACCCGCCCATCACTACGACAGAGGATTGGGCTGCCGGCCGCACGATCTCACGCAACAGCTCGAAGGATTCATCAAGCAAAGGAGCGGCTTGCGTAAAGCGATCGTCGGTCATAATAACGCGGCGTGAGTCCACGTGCTGGACCTGCATCCCAGCGGAGCGGAAAGCGAAACTGACCACCAGGCTGGAAAGGCGCTCACCAACACTTGCGATCGCGTCCATGGATCGCGGCGAGAGTTCCCCGACCACAGACAATCCCTTTACCAGTTCATCCAGCCATTCGAAATGCGCGCGGATATAGCGGTCCAGTTCGGCAGCAGCAGGGCCGGCCAGGGCTAGTCCGTGCGTCAGGTGATCGCCGCGCAGTTGATCCACCAGCGCGAGCGCCTGATCGCGGCGTCCGGCAGCCGCTTCCGAAGCTGCTTCGAGGAGTTTGTTCGTCGTTTTACCCATCGCGGACACGACCACAATTGGACGCCTCTCCCGGTATTGCTGGACGATGCGAGTAACACGGCTGACGGCTTCCTGCGATTCAACGGAAGTGCCGCCGAACTTCATTACAATCATGCAGTGCGTTTCTCCTCGCGCTTATGCATTTAAGCACGCCTGCCGGCCGGGGACCGCGCAGCCTCTGATATTCTGGCGTGGGAAACGGCCCGCTCCATGTCGATGAATATCTCACTCTCAAACAAGTCGGCAGTGGTGACAGGCGCGGGCCGCGGTATTGGACTGGCTATTGCGCGCAATCTCGCCGCGGCGGACGCATCCGTGCTGCTTGTAGACATAGACGAGAGCGCGCTTGAAGACGCCCGAAAGACGCTTTCCAACTCGGGAGGCAGGGTTGCCACCCTTACTGGAGATTTGACTGATCCAGACTTTGCGCGGAACGTCATCGAACGGCTGATTCGGGATTTTGGCTCCGTCGATATCATCGTCAACAATGCTGGGTACACCTGGGACAGCGTGATTCAGAAAACTACAGATGAGCAGTTCCAGGCCATGCTCGACATTCACGTAGTTGCTCCTTTCCGGGTGCTGCGCGCTGCTGCGAACTGGATCCGCGAGCGCGCGAAAAAAGAGAACGAGGAAAGCAAGCCTGTCACGCGAAAGGTGGTGAACATCACCTCAATTTCCGGGCTGGACGGCAATCCCGGGCAGGCTGGCTACGCCTCGGGAAAGGCCGCCATCGTGGGCCTGACAAAGACCCTGGCGAAGGAGTGGGGGCGCTATAACGTGACCGTAAACGCAGTGGGCTTCGGTCTGATCGACACGCGCCTGATTAAACCGATGGACGATGCCGAAACGAATATCGCGATCGGTGAACGCCAGGTACACGTAGGTATGCAGGCGCAGGTTCGCGAGCAAGCCACGAGAATGATTCCGCTGGGCCGCTTGGGAACTCCGGAGGACGCTGCGAACGCAGTGTTCTTCTTCTGCTCGCCTTTATCGGACTACGTTACCGGCGAAGTGCTGGTTTGCAGCGGCGGGATACGATTTTAAGCCACTGGCTGCGGCTTCTTGCGCGCTTTGAGCACCTGCATGCCGGCGGGAATCAGGGAAACAACGATGATCAGCAGCACGACCGCCTGAAAGTTCTTCCGGATCACGGGAATGTTGCCCAGTAGATAGCCGGACAGAATCATGGCCGTCACCCACCCGACCGCGCCGCATACATTGAAGGCAAGGAACCGGGCGTAGCGCATTTTGCCGACTCCTGCGACGAATGCCGCAAATGTCCGGATAATGGGCACAAACTTCGCGTACACGATGGTCTTCCCGCCGTGGCGCTCATAGAACGCGTGCGTCCGGTCCACGTACTCGCGCCGGAAGATCCGCGAGTTCGGTCTTCTGAACAGCGAATAACCAAGCGTGCTTCCCAACAGGAAGCCGGACCCGTCGCCCAGAATGGAGGCAGCCGCAAGCATCGCAATCATGGCTCCGATGGGCAGCTTACCCGCCCCTGAAACCACGCCCACGGTGAACAGCAGCGAATCGCCCGGGAGAAAAAAGCCGACCAGCATGCCGCTTTCCGCAAACACAACAGCGAACAGGAACGCATACCCGGCCCACCCCGTCAACACGGTTGAGAGGAGCTGAATCAACTGATTCGGATCGGTCAGGCTCCGAACGAAATGGATGAACTCAGTGATCACGCTTCATTAGCTCTGGTACGAACCAACGAGGCGATTCAGCGTGGCCTCATTCATCTTGATTTTTCCGCGGCGTCTCAGCTCCGTTACGACGCTATCCCGGAACAGCGGACCCTGTAGGGATTGGCGCTGTTGTGTCAGGCTCTGCACGATGGAATCTTTATTCTTTGCGAACTGGCTCATATCAGCCGGGGTCTTTTCGGAAACTTTGCAGACGAACTCGCCCGATTGCGCGGCAACCGGCCCCACTATGTCGCCCACATTGGCCTTGAACGCATCGGCAAGCAGGCTAGCGGCCCCGATTCCTTCCGCTGCGCCATCAATAGTAAAAGGCGCCGCCGTTTTGACCGTCAGGCCGTATGGTTTTGCAATTGCTTCCAGGCTTTCACCCTTCCGCGCCTGGGCCGCAGCGGACTTGGCAGCTTCCTGCGCAAGCCGGGTCGCTTCAGCGGCCGTATATTTCTGCAAAACATCATTCTGAACCTCGGCGTACTCGGCGTTATGCGAAGGCGCAATGCCGGTCACCACAGCGAAGGCAGCTTTGCCCTGCGTATCCATGTTGACCACATTGGTTACAGCGCCCTTCTGCGCGCCGAAAATAGCGCTGCTTACATCCTGCTGAGTATTCACTTCGGGCAACGGTGTGGTGGTGGTCACATTGTTCAAGTCGTAGAATTTCAGGTTGTACTTCTTAGCAATGGCTTCGGCCTGAGCCGGGTTTTGAACAATCGCAGCGTGTGCTGCGTCCATCGCTTTTGTCAGGTCATCGGCCGCCACCTGCTTTTTGGCGTCCAGCAAGAGCTGCGGTTTCACTTCGTCGAACGTCTGCGTGTGCGCCGCCTGCTTGTCTTCCACCTGAATGATATGGAACCCGTACTCGGTTTCGATAAGGCCGCTCATCTCGCCCGGCTTGAGCGAAAATGCGGTCTTCTCAAAATTCGGCACGGTCTGGCCTCTGACAATCCAGCCCAGCTCGCCGCCTTTTTCCGCTGAGCCCGGATCGTCGGAGTCCTTCTTCGCCAATTCGGCGAAATTCGCACCGTGCTGCAACTGTTTCAGAATGTCTTCCGCCTTGGCCTTCAGCTTCGGGACATCTTCCTTCGGCTTGCCTTCGGTCTTGATCAGGATATGCCGGACCTTTACGCGCTCCGGCGTACGATAACTGTCGATATTGTCCTGATATTGCTGTTGCAGTTGAGAATCGGATACCTGGGCGCTCTGAACGAAATCGGCGGTTGTGCCAACAATTAAATTGACGCTGCGTTTTTCGGGAATGCGAAACATGGCGCGGTTCTTATTGAAGTAAGCCTTCACCGCGGCCGGATCTTTATTGACCTTCGAGGTAAAGTCCTTGCTGTCGAAACCGACATATCGCAGCCCGACTTTCAGGTTCTTGCGCTGATACTCGGCTCGGGCATCCGAGTCGGAAACAATCAGCGACTGCAGTTCGATATTTTCCAGCCGCGCGGCCAGCATAGCTTCGCGTCGCATGTTTTCGTAACCGGTTGGCGTCAAACCCTGCTGTGAGAGAACCATCTGATAGACCTTCATGTCGAACTTGCCGCCTAGCTCCGGAGCGAATTCCGCTTCGATGGCGTTCCCGAGATCCTGATCGGAGATCCTGATGCCCATCTCGCGCGCTTTGTAGGCCATCGCCTTTCCTTCGATGAGCTGATTCACGATGGACGGAATGTACATAGCGATAATGCCCTTGGGCAAGTTCGCCTGGCCCTGCGTAATGCGCTGGACAGCGCGTTGCACGTCATTCGTCGTGATCGTGTCGCCTCCTACGGCTGCCACGACGTTCTGGCCGGACGCGCTCGGACCTCCGGGACCGCCTGGAATCAAATAGACGAGCATGGATGCCGCCACCAGCACGAGCAGCGCACCAAGCAAGATGCGCACACTCTTCTCGCGGCTGCGAAACAGATCAAACATAGCTTGAGACGGAAACTCCTGCTGAGAACTTCGTTAACGCGGCGACCGGCAGGCAAAGGGCATCAGCCACCGTGCCTTTATGCCAGTATAGCGAAGCGCCGGGCTGAGCAAATAAGCCTAAACCGCGCTTCTCGAGCGGGAGGATTTACGCCGGTGTCCGTGCCGCGTGCCCCGCCGCCACTCTCGCTCCTGTCTTACCTTCTGAGCGAGCGCGAGAGGCAAATAGAATCGCTTGCGGCAGTCGTGACAGCGGTACGGGCGCATGCCCCAGAAGCGCATGAAGAAATCACGGAATCGCCAGTGCCTCGACCGGCTTACATTCGTAGACTTGCAGCGCGGACACATGGACCTACCCTACTTTATACCCGCTTCCACAACGCCGTGTCGCAACAGTCTTTCACTCAGTACCAGTACGGTGCGGGCGCCGAAGCGCCACCCGGCATTCCGCGTGTTTTACTGCGCCCTGGCCTCGATCAGCAGATGCTTCTCAAAGTCGACATTCAGTGTCGCCGCCGGACCATGAACCGTGCCAAGATCCTTCCTGTTCACGTAATCCGTCACCCGGTAGGTCTGCGCTTTCAAACCGCGCAGCGTCACCTTACCATTCCACTGCGGCGCATAGAACGCGTAATACATGTTCCCGTCCTTACGGATCGCGTGGGTTTCCGGCTTGTCAAAGCCGATGTCATACAGCGTCCCCAAATATTCTCCGCGTGACAGCATCTTGTCTTTGTAGATCTCCATCCATTTCGCGAAGAGTTGCTCACGCGCGGGCGTCAGGTCTTTCCCTTCACGGGATGATCCGGAACCAACCGGCCAACGGAAGTCTGTGCCCACGACTCCACCGACTCCAACGGTGGACGCGAAGTCATCCTTTACGAGATCGACGTGGTCGCCGAAGTACGCCATGTGGTTGCCTTGTAGCGCCTTCAGGGTCTTGCCTTTCAGCCGCACCTGCCAGGCGGATTCCGGGTCCGATGCCACGCTCATATTCATGAACGGCAGCGTGAAAAAGTTGTATGCGGTGCCGCATGGGCAGAACTCCACCAGCGCATCCGGCTTGATATGCCGCGCGGTGTCATAAAGAGCGTGGAAAAACTGAGGCATAGCTTCCACCGAATCCTCAGGCCGCGCATGGTGGTGTGCCGGGTTATAACACGGCGGCGCTCCGTTCATGAACTGGCCATCCAGCTTCAGGCCATCGAATCCCCAATCGCGAATCGCTTTCACGACGAAGGCTTCGTGGTACTTCACTACGGCCGGATCGGCGGGGCAGAGATACCAGGAGTTCCAGTATGAGATTTTCTGTTTGGTGCCGTCGGCGTTCAACAACAGCATCTCTGGATGGTTGCGCACCAGTTCGGAGCCGGGGTCGGCAGCAAGCGGCGCCCACCACAACTGAGCCTTGAAGCCCGCGGCATGAATCTTGTCCACCAGCGCGCGCATATCGGCATCGCCGCGTGGATACTTTTTCGGGTTCAGAAACCAGTCGCCCTGCGCCGTTTGCCACCCGTCGTCGAGCGTGACCCAGGTGAATCCCAATTTTTTGACAACCGGCAGCGCACCCAAAAGCTGCGTGTTCGTCATCTTTCGGCCATACCCCCATGCGCACCAGATGGGGCCGAATGCGCTTTCGGGCGCAGCGTTGAAATGCACGCCCTGCGCAATCATCACATCGCGGTAGTCGCGCAATGCCTGGAAATAGTCGCCGCTATGAACCGCGGCGAAAGTCCGAAACGTCTTCATCGTTTCACCCGGCTTGAGGACCTGATTATGCTTGTATTCGACCGCTACAGTGGCGTGATTTGCGTCCGGCATCCTCACCGGCAGAGAGACTAGTTTCGGAACGAGTTGCAGATGACCGACCGCGATCCCAACATCGCGCCGCCAGACGTCCACGACGGGAGTGCCGCCGCCGTAGTCGGTCGAGTTCATGCCCATAAAATTTTTCTGGCTGAAACCCGTCGTGAGAGGAAGCACCCAATCGGGACGATTCTCATAGGAGCCGCTTTGATACGACCAGAATGCGGGCTGCCCGGCGCCGCCGTTGGAATTAATGATGCCGCCTTTCGAATCAATCGAGTAGTGCTGGTTCGTCCACCCGCTGATCTGCAGGTCCTCTGTTCCCGTGTTCGTGTATTGCACGTCGAAAATCGCCACACGCGGAAATGCGTCGTAAGTGGTAATGGTCTCTATTTTTTTCAGGGGTCCTGCTGTGCCGGTGACCACGGTGCGCGATCCCGAGCCCAATCGGTCGTGAACCGGTTGGCGGCTGTGGGCAATAACCCGAAAATCCGGAATCTTCGCGTTCGAGACCTGAACCGTTTCCGATGGCGTGAATGCGCCGATAACATGCTCGCGGCCATCGAGCACGGCGATGACTCGGGACTGCATTTTGCCGTCGAACTCGATTCGTATGTTCTTTCCACTTGCGACAGCCACCTGGGCCATACCCAACTGGCTGCATGTCACCGCCGCCGCAATGAAAATCAACCAGCTGTGTCCCATCCAGTGTTATTCTAGCCGCGCGGTTTCGACCTACCCTTGGCCGCGTTCGACCGTTCTTCTTCCCGCAAAAGCCCAAGGAGTCCGCTGGTTACTTCGTTGAACACCTTGCGCCTACGATGCACGATGCGCACCGGGCGGAATAACTCAGCCGGTGATAGCCGGAGCGCGACCATTCGCCCCTGCTTGAGGTCTTCGCGCATCACACGCCGGGGCATGATGCTGAGGCCGGCGTCGTGCGCCACTGCTTCTTTGATCATTTGAATATTGTCGAAGCGTAGCGTCACTTCGACGCTCACCTTGTGCTCGCGGAGATAACGGTCAATCTGACTTTGAATGGGAAGATCGTCATCGAACCCGATGAAACTTTCGCCTTCCAGTGCGGCCGGAGGAACGGCCTGCCGCATTGCAAGCGCATGCTGTGGCGACACCGCCACTACCATTTCTTCATCGCGCCAGGGCAGGGCAATCACATCGCGCGAGGATTCCGCATAGCTCATCAGTCCCAGATCGGCCTGGTCTTCCTCCACCGCTTCCCAAACCCGCTCGGGCCGCAGATAGGATACCTGTAGCTCCCCATCCGGAAACTGCGCCGCAAACCGCGCTTCAATTTGCGACATCTCCGATAGTCCCACCGAATAGATCGCCGCCAAACGCGCCACGCCGTTCGCTTTCTTTTTCAGAAGCTCGAGCGAAGCCCCCAGTTCATCCTGGCGCCGCAGCACATCGCGGCAATACTCGATGTACAGTTTGCCGGCGGCCGTAACTCTCAGCGGCCGCGTGCTTCGGTCAAAAAGCTGAGCTCCCACTTCCCGCTCCAGTTCCTGCAGCGCCTGACTTGCTGCCGACTGACTCATGTCATTCAGCCGAGCCGCCTTACTGACACTGCGAGCGTGGGCGACATCACGGATTAAGCGGAGATTCGCCAGGGTCACAACGACCCCACTCTAACATAAGTAATTCCGATAGTACATCACTGCAAATTCGATTTGACGAATATTGCGAATCATCGGTACACTTATGACTATCCCTCCCCGATTTGACAGAGGAGAGCAAGTGTACCTAGTGGATACGGAAAATCAGATGCCCACCGCGCAGGGGTTGTATAACCCGCGCCATGAACATGATGCCTGTGGAATTGGTTTTGTCGTCAGTATTAAAGCTGAGCCTTCGCATGACATCGTATTGAAAGGCCTGGAGATCCTGGTCAATTTGGCCCATCGAGGCGCCTGTGGCTGCGATTCTGAAACGGGTGACGGCGCAGGCATCCTGATCCAGATCCCTCACGAGTTCTTTGCCCGTGAGGTAAGGACGATTGGTTTCTCGCTTCCGGCCTCCGGCGAATATGGGGTCGCCATGTGTTTTCTGCCGGTTGAGCCCCAGCAGCGGCTTGCTTGCGAAGGTCTGCTTGAAAAAACCTCTCGTGACGAGGGCCTCTCGGTGCTCGGCTGGCGCGACGCTCCGGTGCAGGTGGACGCCATCGGCCGTGTTGCGCGCGCTTCACAACCTTACATTGAGCAGTTTTTCGTGGGCCGCCCGGCTGGCCTGAGCGCCGATGAGTTCGAGCGCAAGCTTTACGTGGTCCGCAAACGCGTGGAAGCGCTGGTCGCCGCTTCCGACATGCGGGACAAGAGCTTCTTTTACGTTCCGTCGTTCTCCGCGCGCACCATCATTTATAAAGGTCTGCTGCTGGCGCACCAAATCGGAGAGTTCTATAACGAGCTGCTCGATCCCGAAACGAAAAGCGCTCTCTGCCTGGTTCACCAGCGTTTCTCGACCAATACATTTCCCACCTGGCAGCTTGCGCATCCGTTCCGCTATCTTTGCCACAACGGCGAAATCAACACTGTGCGCGGAAACGTAAATTGGATGAACGCTCGCCATTCAGTCATTTCGTCTCCGCAATTCGACGACATGAAGAAGCTCTTGCCCATCATTCAACCGGGCGTGAGCGATTCCGCGTCGCTCGACAATGCAGTGGAACTGTTGACTATGGCCGGCCGTTCGCTGCCGCACGTGATGGCCATGCTGATTCCGGAAGCCTGGGATGCGGACAGCACCATGTCGGCCGAAAAGCGCGCCTTTTACGAATATCACGCCTCGCTCATGGAACCGTGGGATGGTCCCGCCGCGGTCGCCTTCACCGATGGCCGCATGATCGGCGCAACGCTCGATCGCAACGGACTCCGCCCGGCGCGCTACTTGATCACGAAGGACGGGCCTGCTGGTGATGGCATCGGAAACCGGAGTGCTTCCGTTCGCCGCGGACGAGATCGAATCGAAAGGCCGCCTGCAGCCTGGCAAAATGCTGCTGGTCGATTTGGAGCAGCGCCGCATCGTTCCCGACGAAGAGATCAAGCATCAGCTCGCCACCCGCAAGCCGTATGGCGAATGGCTGGCGGAAAATCAGGTCACGCTGGAGGCATTGCCTGAACCGAATCGCGTGCAAGGCTCCGATCATGAGACGGTGTTGATGCGCCAGCGCTGCTTCGGCTATACCGACGAAGACCTTCGACTACTCATTTCACCCATGGCCGCGGACGGCTCAGGAAGCTATCGGTTCCATGGGAACGGATACGCCGCTTGCCTGCCTCTCCGACCGGCCGCAATCGCTATTCAACTACTTCAAGCAGCTTTTCGCGCAGGTTACGAATCCGCCCATCGACCCGATCCGCGAGGAACTCGTCATGTCGCTCACCAGCTACATCGGTACCGAGCGCAACATCCTCAGTGAGACGCCTGAAAACTGTCACACGCTCAAAATGCCGCATCCGGTTCTTACGAATCGCGATCTGGAAAAACTGCGGCGCATCTCGCGGGGCGATCTGCTGGCTTCCACGCTGCCCACCATTTTTAGCGTTCTCGAGGGCGAAGCCGGTCTGAAGCGTGCGCTCGACGGGCTGTGCCGCCGCGCGTCGCTCGCCATCAAGGCAGGCTACACATTGTTGATTCTCTCTGACCGCGGCGTTGATGAAGAGTTTGCTCCCATCCCGTCTCTGCTTGCATTGACCGCGGTTCATAACCACTTAGTTCGCGAAGGTACCCGCACCGGCGTCGCGCTGATCATCGAATCCGGTGAGCCTCGCGAGGTTATGCATTACTGTCTGCTGATCGGCTATGGCGCAAGCGCCATAAATCCCTACCTGGCAATTGAAACCATCGAGGAGCTGGCGGTCGCGGGCGAACTTCCGCAGCCCCTTCCTCCCGAAGCCGCCATCAAGAACTACATCAAGGCGGTAAACAAAGGCCTGCTGAAAGTCTTTTCGAAGATGGGCATTTCGACGCTCCAGAGCTATCGCGGCGCGGAGTGCTTCGAAGCTATCGGTCTTAACAAAGAGCTCGTCGACCAATACTTTACGGGTACCGCATCGCGCATCGAAGGCATCGGCCTGGATGTCCTGGCCAAGGAGGCCATCGGCAAGCACAGCTTTGCATTCCGCCCCGTTTCGGACTCCGAGCCGGAACTGGCCATCGGAGGCAATTATCAATACCGCATTAACGGCGAGCGGCACTTGCTGAATCCTCTTACCGTCAGCAAGCTTCAGCATTCCGTCCGGCAGCAGAGTTACGCGACCTTTCAGGAATACTCGAAGCTTATCGACGAGCAGAACGAGCGTTTGTACACCCTGCGCGGCCTGATGCGCTTCAAAACCACTGCGCGTCCGATCCCAATCGAAGAAGTGGAGCCGGCCGCCGAAATCGTAAAGCGCTTCGCTACGGGCGCCATGTCGTTCGGTTCCATCAGCAAGGAAGCCCACGAGACGCTTGCCATCGCCATGAACCGCATCGGCGGCCGCTCCAATACCGGCGAGGGTGGAGAGGATGAGGCGCGTTTCCTTCCTTTGCCGAACGGCGATTCGCGCAAGAGTGCTATCAAGCAGGTCGCTTCCGGCCGCTTCGGCGTCACCACCAACTATTTGATTAATGCGCAAGAGCTGCAGATCAAGATCGCGCAGGGCGCAAAGCCTGGCGAAGGCGGTCAGTTGCCGGGCCACAAAGTGGATTCCATCATCGCGCGTGTGCGGCACTCCATTCCCGGCGTGGGCCTCATTTCGCCTCCGCCGCATCACGACATCTACTCCATCGAGGATCTGGCGCAGTTAATTTACGATCTCAAAAACGTCAACCCGGCCGCGCGCATCTCTGTAAAGCTTGTTGCCGAGGTCGGAGTGGGAACCGTCGCCGCCGGTGTTTCAAAGGCCCATGCCGATGTTGTTCTCATCAGCGGTTACGACGGCGGTACAGGCGCTTCTCCGTTGACTTCTCTTCGACATGCCGGCATCCCCTGGGAACTCGGCCTCGCCGAAACCCAACAGGTGCTTGTCATGAACGATCTGCGCAGCCGCATTCGCGTGCAGGTGGATGGCAAACTGCAGACCGGCCGCGATGTCGTAATCGCCGCGCTGCTCGGCGCTGAGGAGTTTGGATTTTCAACAACTCCCCTAATAGCAATGGGTTGCATCATGATGCGTAAGTGTCACTTGAATACTTGCCCGGTCGGTATTGCCACCCAGAACCCGGAGCTCCGCAAGAAATTCGAGGGTACTCCCGAAAACGTCATCAACTTCTTCTTCTATATTGCGGAAGAAGTCCGCGAGTGGATGGCCAAGATGGGTTTCCGCACAATGGACGAGATGATCGGTCGCGTCGACATGCTCGAAATGCGCACCGCAGTCGAGCACTGGAAGGCTCGCGGCCTCGACTTCTCCGCAATTCTCTACAATCCGCAGGTGCCCAGCCGCGTGGGAAGGCGCTGCCTCATTGCCCAGAACCATGGTCTGACCGAAGCGCTCGATCACAAGCTGATGGAAGCCGCCAGATCCGCGATAGACTCTGGAACTCGAATCGATTTCGAGATTCCCATTCGCAATGTCCATCGCACCGTGGGAGCCATGCTGAGCGGGGAGATCGCGCGCCGCCACGGGTCCCAGGGTTTACCGGAAGACACCATTCGCATCCGCATGACGGGATCGGCCGGCCAGAGCTTCGGCGCATTTCTTGCTAATGGTGTTTCCCTCATCCTGGAAGGCGACGCGAACGACTATGTTGGGAAAGGTCTTTCGGGCGGGAAGATCATCGTTTTTCCGCCCAAGAACTCGAGCTTCGCTCCTGAGGAAAACATCCTCATCGGCAACACCGTGCTCTACGGCGCCACTAGCGGCGAAGCGTATTTCAACGGAGTGGCGGGTGAGCGCTTTGCGGTCCGCAACTCTGGGGCGACAGCAGTTGTCGAGGGCGCCGGAGATCACGCTTGCGAATACATGACCAACGGCACGGTGGTTGTCCTGGGGCGCACGGGCCGGAACTTTGCTGCCGGTATGAGCGGCGGCATCGCTTACGTTTACGATCCGCATGGTGATTTCGTTCGTATCCGCTGCAACTCGGCTGGCGTTGATTTGGAACCCATGTTCGAGCGTGCGGATATCCTGCTGCTCGAGAATCTAATTCGCAAGCACGTCGAGTACACCGGTAGCGTGCTAGGCAAAGGCATTCTGGAGCATTGGGCAGATAATCTCAAGCATTTCGTGAAGGTCTTCCCGCACGAATACAAACGCGCATTGGCAAAGCCGAAAGCCGCGGATCACAAACGGGACATCGCGATTCCGATTCCCAGCCATGCGGTGGCCGCGCACGAGCGGGTAAGGTAATCCAGTGGGCAAAATAACCGGATTTTTGGAGTACGCGCGCGAAACACCCCAGCGCCGCCCCGTGCTGGAACGCGTAAACGACTGGTTCGAGGTTTATCAGGACTTGCCGGCGCAGAAGTTGCAAGCGCAAGCCGGCCGCTGCATGGATTGCGGCGTCCCCTTTTGTCACACCGGCTGCCCCGTCAACAACCTGATTCCTGACTGGAACGACCTGGTCTATAAGAACCGCTGGCGCGAAGCCATTCGTGCTCTTCACGCCACTAACAACTTCCCCGAATTCACCGGGCGCATCTGCCCGGCTCCCTGCGAAGCGGCCTGCGTGCTTGGTATTAACGACAAGCCGGTAACCATCAAAGTGGTCGAACAGAACATAATCGACCACGCCTTTGATGAGGGCTGGGTCCAGCCCGAGCCGCCCCGCCGCCGTACCGGTAAGAAAGTCGCCATCGTCGGCTCCGGTCCGGCGGGCCTCGCCGCCGCTCAACAGTTGAATCGGGCCGGGCATTTCGTGACGGTTCTGGAGAAGCACGATCGCATCGGCGGATTGCTGCGCTACGGCATTCCTGATTTCAAGCTTGAGAAGAACGTTGTGGAACGCCGCCTGGAACAGCTCTACGCGGAGGGCATCGAATTTCAGACGGATGTGCATGTCGGAAGCGACATTGAAGGGGAGGAATTGGTTCGCGATCATGATGCTGTGCTGCTGGCAACCGGCGCGGAGCAGCCTCGCGATCTCGAAATTCCGGGACGCGAGCTTAAGGGCATTCATTTCGCGATGGACTACCTGATACAGCAGAACCGGCGCTGCGCCGGAGACGGGTTTCCAATCGCGGACGAGATTCTCGCGACTGGCAAGCGCGTGGTCATAATCGGCGGCGGCGACACGGGTGTCGATTGCCTGGGAACAGCGCACCGGCAGAAGGCCGCCTCCGTTCATCAGTTGCAGATTCATCCCATGCCGCCCGAGGATCGCCATCACAGCACGCCTTGGCCGCTCTGGCCCCTGCAGTTGCGGGTGGAGGCCGCGCACGAAGAAGGTGGATTCCGCGAGTGGAGTGTCCTGACTAGCCACTTCAGCGGTGACGAGCACGGCAACGTCAACAAGCTTCATTGCCGGCGCGTTGGTCCGAAGCCTGCGTTCGAGCCGATACCCAACAGCGAGTTTTATCTCGACGCCGATCTGGTCTTAATCGCTATCGGCTTCTCCGGACCCGTTCGCAGCGGCTTGCTCCAGCAGATCCCGCTGGCATTAAATTCGCGCGGCAACGTTCACACAGATGAGATCTATAGAACTTCCATACCGAAGGTGTTTTCAGCCGGCGATGCAAATCGCGGCCAATCGCTGGTTGTCTGGGCCATAGCCGAAGGCCGCAAGGCGGCTCATTATATGGATCGATTCCTGATGGGCTCCAGTCAACTGCCGCTCTGAATTGACCCCTAAAAGCACGCTATGCTAGCGTATTCCTTTAGGGAAGCCCGCAAACAGCCGTGGTGCGTTTTGGCTGGTAAACCAAATCGGCTGGTCTATTTTCCTACCCTAGTAAGCTCTGCATGGATTCAACGCTAAAGGACCTTGGTGACCTGCTGGTTCAAGCAGTTCCCACCATCGTTTTCTTTATCATCCTTACGGTTTATCTGAAGCACGTCTTTTTTCAGCCGATGGCGCGCATACTGGAGGAGCGCAGGAAGGCGACGGAGGGCGTTCGCGAGCTGGCCCAGCGTGCATTCGAAGCAGCGGACAGGAAGAATTCCGAGTTCGAACACGCGCTTCAGATCGCGCGGTCGGAACTGCACAAGGAGCACGAAGCGCTGCGGCGGCAATGGTCCGACGAGCAAGCGCAAATCATTTCCAACGCTCGCGCCGAAGCGGATCAGAAGATCCAGACGGCCAGGCAGCAGATTGCGCGGGAAGTCGAAAAAGCGGAAGCCGAACTCGACGCGAAAGTGGAACGGTTGAGTGAGCAGATTGTACAATCCCTGACGGCACGGAGAGCGGCATAGTGGGTCGCAGATTCATCTGGGTTATCGTATACGCCGCTTTGCTGGGCATGGCTGCCACCGCACCGGCCAGAGCCGACGAACTTACGCCTCAAGAGAAGGCCGCACTAGACCGCATCGGAAGTTGGAAGATAATCAATTTCAGCCTTTTCGCAATCGGTCTCGGGTATGCGGTTGTGAAATACTCGCCGCGCTTCTTCAACGCGCGTTCAGCCGACATCCAGAAGGCCATCAAAGATGCCACCGGCCTCAAGCTCGAGGCTGATTTCCGTTATTCGGAAATCGACAGAAAGATGGCGACGCTGGCTGAGGCGGTTGGCAAATTGCGCGCCGAAGCGGCCCTGGAGATGGAGCGCGAGCACGGGCGGGTTCTACAGCAAACCCAGGAAGAGATTGCGCACATTAACCACAATGTCGCGGCCGAAGTAGACGCGTTTCAAAACGAAGGCGAGGATCGCGTTCGGCGGCATACCGCGGAATTGGCCCTCGGTTTGGCGGAGCGCCGTCTTCAGGACCGCTTCGCTTCCGGTGAGCCACCCGGCCTCATGCAGGATTTCATCCATCTCGTGGAGCTTGGCAAAAACGTTGAGCGGGGGAAAAACTAGGTGGTCGGCGCGGTTTCCAGGCATTATGCCGGCGCACTGGCTGACGCCGTCTTTGCCCCCAACTCCGGCTTAGAGCCCAACCGGGCGGTCGAACAGTTGAAGTCCGCCGCATCGCTTATTGCTGACTCGAAGGATCTCGAGCGCGCGCTGCTTTCTCCCGCCGTAGCCAAGTCTCGAAAACAGGCGGTGATTTCGCGGCTCGCTGATGAGTTGGGTCTTCACCGGCTCATTCGCAATTTCCTGCTGGTTGTCGTGTCGCATCGCAGAACCCGCGATCTGAAAGAAATCGAGAAGAACTTTGATTTGGTTGTGGACGAACGCCTGGGGTGGATTCCCGCCGAAATTGCATCCGCCGGGGAGCTGGCGCCTGAGCAGCGGCAGCAGATCGAAAGAACTCTGGGAACCAGGCTCGGCAAGTTTATCCGTGCGCGGTACGAGGTAGATCCCGCGCTCATTGGTGGAGTGCGGGCGCGGGTTGCCTCCAGAGAATACGATGCAACAATCCGAGGCAAAATCGAAAGCCTGCGCCAACGCCTGGTAGCGCATCTTTAAAGGATTCAACTTATGGCTCATATCAGAGCAGATGAAATCTCGCGCGTACTGCAATCGGAGATTGAGAACTTCGATGCGGTCGCCAATGTCTCCGAAACCGGCTCGGTCATAAGCGTCGGCGATGGTATCGCCCGCATCTACGGCCTGGAAAACGTCATGGCCGGCGAACTGGTTGACTTCGGCGGCGATACGGTCGGCATCGCGCTGAACCTCGAAGAAGACCAGGTCGGCACCGTCCTGTTGGGCGATTACACCAACATCAAAGAAGGTGACCAGGTCCGGCGCACCGGCCGCATTATGTCCATCCCGGTCGGGGATGCCATGATCGGACGCGTCGTGAATGCGCTGGGTCAACCCATCGATGGCAAGGGCCCCATTGATACAACCGAATTCAACGCGCTGGAACGGCTGGCTCCGGGCGTGGTCGACCGCCAGCCGGTGAAGCAGCCCGTCCAAACCGGCATCAAAGCCATCGATGCTATGGTTCCCATCGGCCGCGGACAACGTGAGCTGATCATAGGCGACCGCCAGACGGGTAAAACGACAGTAGCGCTGGACACTATCATTAACCAGCGCGGGCAGGATCTGATTTGCATCTATGTGGCCATTGGGCAGAAGCGCTCCACGGTCGCGCAGGTGGTGAAGATCCTCGAAGAACATAATGCGATGGACTACACCGTCGTGGTTGCGGCGACGGCTTCTGATCCGGCGCCCATGCAGTATATCGCGCCCTACGCGGGCTGCTCAATCGGTGAATTTTTTCGCGATTCCAAGCGTCACGCTCTCTGTGTTTATGACGATTTGTCCAAGCACGCCGCGGCTTATCGCGAAATCTCGCTCTTGTTGCGCCGGCCGCCCGGCCGCGAGGCCTTTCCCGGAGATGTTTTTTATCTGCATAGCCGTTTGCTGGAGCGTGCCGCCAAGCTTTCTAACGAAAAGGGCGGCGGGTCGCTGACTGCCCTGCCCTTTATTGAGACCCAGGCCGGCGACGTTTCCGCCTATATTCCGACTAACGTCATTTCCATCACCGACGGCCAGATTTATCTCGAAACGGACCTTTTCAACGCCAACATCCGCCCGGCCATTAATGTCGGCCTCTCCGTAAGCCGCGTCGGCGGCAGTGCGCAGATCAAAGCCATGCGTTCAGTAGCCGGCAGCTTGCGCCTTGAGCTCGCTCAATATAGAAACCTGGAGGCGTTTGCGCAGTTCGGTTCCGATCTTGACAAAGCTTCGCAAGATCAGCTCAGCCGCGGCAGGCGCTGGGTTGAGGTTCTGAAGCAGCCTCAGTACTCGCCTATTCCGGTTGAAAAGCAGGTGGCCATTCTTTTTGCGGGCGGTCATGGATACCTTGACGACGTCGCAGTCGAAGCCATCGGCCGCTTCGAGGCCGATCTGTATCGCTACCTCGACAACAGCAAGCCCGAATTGCTGCAAGTTATTCGCGAGAAGAAAGAGCTCAATGATGACATCAAGAGCCAGCTTAATAATGCGCTGAAGGACTTTAAACAGCGGTTCCAGGACCAAAAGCCGGCCGGCGATAAGGGCTCGCGCTCAGCCCACAGCCCCGATTCAGGCAAGCCCCGCGAGGTGAGCGCGAATGGATCTCGTCCGCCGGCCAATGTCGAATCCGTAGAACCTCCCAGGACACCCGCCCGGGTTTAGCAGATGCCGAGTTTGATTGATCTTCGGCGCCGCATTCGCAGCGTCAAGAACATGCAGCAGATCACCAAGGCCATGAAGATGGTCTCGGCTGCGAAGCTGCGCCGCGCGCAGGAGCGCGCCATCGCATCCAGGCCTTACGCCGCCATGCTGGGGCGCGTGCTTTCGAACGTTGCGGCTGCCGCGGCCGGCCTTTCGGAGACAGAGGATCTGCCGCTTCTGCAGGCTCGTGAGGAAAAACAAATCCAGTTGATCGTTGTCAGCAGCGATACCGGACTGGCCGGCGCCTTCAACTCCAACTTGTTCCGTAACGCGCAGCGCTTCGTTGATGAGCACTCCGGTGTGGATTTAAAAATTGAGGCTATCGGAAGAAAGGCTCGCGACTATTTTCGGAAGCGTAACTTTTCGCTGAGCGGCGAGCACGTGGGGATAGTGGATAAGCCCGCCTACGATCAGGCTGCCGCGATTGCGGACAAGATGATTCAGGGATTTCGCAATTCAGATCTGGATGCCGTCTACATCGCCGTCAATGAATTCAAGAATGTCATGGCGCCGCGGCTGGTGCTGCGAAAGATTCTGCCGATCGAACTACCCCAGGATAAAGACAATCGCCCCGATTACATCTATGAAGAGCCTCCGCATGAGCTCCTAAAGGTTCTGCTGCCCCGTTACGTCGAGATGGAGATCTATCGCGCGCTGCTCGAATCCATCTCGGCTTATCACGCCGCCCGCATGACGGCGATGGATGCGGCCAGCTCAAATGCCGGAGATGTTATTCAGGATTTGACTCTTAATCTGAATCGCGTCCGTCAGGCGCATATCACGCGCGAAATTATCGAAATTGTCAGCGGCGCCGCCGCTTTAGGATGAGGCAGCGAATCTCAGCTAACCGAAGACTCAGAGATTAAGTAAGGAACTTTTATGGCAACGCAAACTGTTGGTGTCGCCGAAGGCCACGTCGTCCAGGTGGCCGGACCCACGATCGAAATTCAGTTCCCCGAGGGTCACGTCCCCAAGCTGTTCAACGCCGTTAAGGTTACCAGCGAGGGTTTCGATGTGCCCTTCAAGATTGATATCACCGCCGAAGTCGCGCAGCACATCGGCGAGGGCCGGGTTCGCACTATCGCCATGGAGCCCACCGACGGCCTGGTGCGCGGTATGAAGGCCTTCGATCTGGGTGAACCTATCACCGTTCCCGTCGGCAAACAGACCTTGGGTCGCGTGCTGAATGTGCTTGGCGAGCCGGTGGACAACATGGGTCCGGTTGAGACCGATCACCGCGCTCCCATTCATCGGGCCGCCCCGGAATTTAAAGAACAGGGTACTCAGCTCGAAATGTTCGAGACCGGCATCAAGGTCATCGATCTTCTGGAACCCTATCTGCGCGGCGGCAAAATTGGCCTGTTCGGCGGCGCGGGTGTCGGCAAAACGGTTATTATTCAGGAACTGATCAACAACATCGCCATGAAGCATGGCGGGGTTTCGGTGTTCGCGGGCGTCGGCGAGCGCACGCGTGAAGGCAACGACCTCTGGCTCGAAATGCAGGAAGCCGGCATCGTGGACCCGCACGATTGGCGTAAGTCCAAAGTCGCGCTGGTTTATGGGCAGATGACGGAGCCGCCCGGCGCGCGTCTTCGTGTCGGATTGACCGGCGTGACCGTTGCCGAGTATTTCCGCGATGAAGAAGGGCAGGACGTGCTGCTCTTCATCGACAATATTTTCCGGTTTACGCAAGCTGGTTCAGAAGTGTCAGCGCTGCTTGGCCGCATGCCATCCGCCGTTGGGTATCAGCCGAACCTTGCCACCGAGATGGGCGATCTGCAGGAGCGCATCACGTCGACCAAGCGCGGGTCCATTACCTCTGTCCAAGCTATTTACGTACCCGCCGACGACTATACGGATCCAGCGCCCGCCACCACCTTTGCGCACCTTGATGCGACCACCAATTTGTCGCGAGCCATCTCTGAACTCGGAATATACCCCGCGGTGGATCCGCTGGCCTCCACCTCGCGCATTCTGGACCCGAACATTGTGGGCCGCGAGCATTACGACATCGCCCAGCACGTGAAGCAGACCTTGCAGCGCTATAAAGATCTGCAGGACATCATCGCTATTTTGGGGATTGACGAACTGAGCGATGAAGATAAACAGATTGTCGCCCGCGCCCGCCGCCTGCAGCGTTTCCTGTCTCAGCCGTTCCACGTCGCTGAACAATTCACCGGCCGCCCCGGCAAATACGTCAAGCTCGAAGACACCATCCGAAGCTTCAAGGAAATCGTCGAGGGCAAATACGACGATCTTCCCGAGCAGGCCTTCTATATGCAAGGCACCATCGAAGACGTCCTCGAAGCCGCCGATCGGATGAAAGGCTGAACGAATGGCCGACGACGCAAATCGATCGTCTGCCCCACCCTTTTGCCATGCCCGATACTTTCCAACTCGAAGTCGCCACGCCCGAGCGGCTCCTGGTCGACGAGCAGGTTACAGAGGCCGAACTGCCCGGCAAGAACGGATATCTAGGTGTTCTTCCAGGCCATGCGCCGCTGCTCAGCGCATTAGGAGCAGGCGTGTTGACATACTCCTCCGGCGGCGGCCAAAGAGTGCTCGCCATCGATGGCGGCTTCGTTGAGGTCTTAGGAGATCACGTTCGCGTTCTGGCCGAACACGCCGAGTACGCCCGCGATATCCAGATTGACAGCGCCCGCCGCCAGCTTGAAGAAGCATCCGCCAAGCTAAAAAACCTGCATGATACTGCGGAATCTGAAGCCGTTCTCCGGGCTATTCAAAAGGCGCAAGCGCGAGTCGATGCCGCCGAACGTGCCTCCCCTCGCGATTAGCTCTTGCTGCCCAGCTTTTTCTTGGCCTCGCGAGCCAGCTTGGAATCGGGCGCGATTTGAATTACTTTCTCAAAAGCCGTTCTGGCCCCGCCCTTGTTCTTTAGCTTCTCTTCGGCTTCGCCAGCCTTGAAGAAGGCCTCCACGTTTTGAGGGTTGAACTTCGTGGCGCGTTCGTACCGGTTGAGGGCCGCGCGATATCCGCTGGGCGTGCCCTTGTGCATATAGAAGTTTCCGATCTTGACGTTTCGCTCCGATTCCAGAGGATCCAAGACAAACTTTTCTGGCGCTACGGATTCGTCCTCTTCTGGCGGGTTCTGGTCGTCTTCGGAAGGAGGCTGCTGTGCCGGTTTGGGCTGAGGCTGCTGCGGTCCGGACTTCTCCTGGCCGAAAAGTCCCGGCACAGCGGAAAACGACAGCAGACAGGCGCCCAACCACGTCCTGCGTGTCACAATTGCATTATAAGCTGCACATGGAAAAGGACGAAGCGAAGGCTCGGCTTCGCGAGAAAGTAGCGCAGCTTCCTGCCCAGCCGGGCGTTTACCTCTACAAAGACACTGCTGGAAAGGTTCTGTACGTCGGCAAGGCGAAAAGCCTCCGCAGCCGCGTTCGGAGCTATTTTAATGAGGATCGCCTGGCGGAAGTTAAGACCGGAAGCCTGATCGCCGAGGCGCGGGATATCGACTTCATCGAGGTCGATAACAACAAGGAAGCGCTGGCGCTTGAAAACAACTTAATCAAGCAGTATAAGCCCCGCTTCAATGTTCTTCTGCGCGATGATAAGACCTTCCCGTATATAAAGCTCACCAACGAGAAATATCCGCGAGTCTATGTTACACGCCGGATTTTGAAAGATGGGGCGAGCTACTACGGTCCTTTTTTTCCCGGCAACCTGGCTCATCGTCTGGTGCACTTTATTCACCGCCATTTCAAAGTTCCTTCCTGCAAGATCGACCTTAGCCGGAAGCACACCCACCCCTGCCTGGAATACCACATTCATCGCTGCCTGGGCCCTTGCACCCCAGGGCTGACGACAGATGAAGCCTATGCCGCCGCGGTTCATGATGTGCGGCTTTTTCTGGACGGCAGGCATCGCGACCTGGCGAATGAACTGGAACAGCGCATGAACGCAGCAGCCTGCGAGATGCACTTCGAAGAAGCCGCCGGCCTGCGAAATCTCATGTCGACGGTCCGCGAGATGGAACAGAAGCAGAAGATGGCCGCCGTGGAGGGCGAAGATATCGATATCTTCGCTTATCACGCTGAGCCGCCGCTGGTGGCCGTCAACCTCTTCCATCTCCGCAATGGCAAGATCGTCGATCGGCGCGAGTTCTTCTGGGAGGATCAGGCCGATTTCAATCCGGCGGAATTTTTTGAAGCGCTGTTGAGCCAAGTCTACCTGAACAGCAAGTACATCCCAGGCCTGATCCACGTCCCTGCCGATTTCGAAGCACGCGAGGAATTGGAAGAGTTGCTGACCGAGATGCGCGGCAGAAAGGTGGAAATTGCGACCCCGCAGCGGGGCGCGAAGAGAGCTCTGCTCGCGTTGGTGGAGACAAACGCGAAGCACAGCTTCGATCAGCGGTTCCGCGTCATGAAGCCTTCGTCCAAGGCAATTCAGCAGGCGCTTCAGGATGCCTTAAATCTGCCGGATGTCCCGCGCCGCATCGAATGCTTCGATATCTCGCACATCCAGGGGACCGACAAGGTCGCCAGCATGGTGGTGTGGGAAGACGGCGCAATGAAGAAGTCCGATTACCGGAAATTCATTATCCGCACAGTAGCGGGAAACGACGACTTCGCATCCATGCGGGAGGTAATTACGCGGCGCTACTCGAAGTTGCAGGAAACCCGGCAGCCGTTTCCAGGGCTTGTCCTGGTGGACGGAGGCCTGGGACAATTGCACGCCGCGGCGGAAGCGCTGGAGTCAGTTGGAATCACTCTCCAGCCGCTCGCCTCCATTGCCAAGCGCGAGGAGTGGATCTATGTGTATGGGCAGGAAGACGAGCCGGTAATCCTCGATAAGTTTTCACCCATCCTGCACCTGATGCAAACGATTCGCGATGAAGCGCATCGGTTTGCCGTGACATTCCATCGCACGCGGCGTAACGCAAAGCGCTTGACGTCGGAATTGCACGACGTGCCGGGCATCGGGCCAAAAACGGTGGAGAAATTGCTGCGTACTCTAGGCAGTCTTGATCGCGTGCGTCAAGCGTCGAAGGAAGATCTTGCAAAAGTGGTTGGAACGGCGTGCGCGAACAGGTTGATTGTGCATTTCCAGGCTGATATCACACGCTCGCCCCTGATACAGATTGTTGGCGAATAAGACCAGGCCGGATTCGACCTGTTTTACACAAGTGAAGTTACCAGCGAGAGTATAGTGTTTGAGGAAGGAAAGACGATGTCGAAGTTTCCCATAGGTGAATGGCCGAAGCCCGGATCAAGCCGCCGTGAATTGTTCCGGCAAGGAGCACTGCTCACCCTGGCCGGTGCATTGCCGGCAATTGGCGAAACCACCAGCAGGGCTGCGATGAGCACCGCTGCGCAGAGCGCGGAGCTTTACCACTCCATCGGCGTACGCACGCTCATCAATGCGAAGGGAACCTTCACGATCATCACCGGATCGCAAACGCTCCCCGAAGTGAAGCAAGCCATGGACGAGGCTTCGCGCAGCTACGTCCAGATGGACGAACTGATGGATGGTGTTGGCAAGTGCCTGGCCGAACTCACCGGCGCGGAGTGGGGCATCGTTACGGCCGGATGCTGCGCGGCGCTGACGCACACTACTAGTGCGTGTCTCGCCGGCACGAATCCGGAACGCATGCAGCGGCTTCCCGATCTCACCGGCCTGAAAAGTGAAGTGATCATTCCGGAGTACTCGCGCAATGTCTACGACCACGCGATACGAATGCTCGGAGTAAACATTATTGAGGTAAGCGAAAGATCCGAGCTGGGTGCGGCCTTCAATGAACGAACCGCGCTAGTCTATATTCTCGCTGGTCCTGGAGATGATGGCCCGCTGGGTACGCAAGCAGTATCCGAAGTTGCCAGGCGCCATGGCGTGCCGGTGATTGTCGATGCGGCGGCGGAAATTCTGACCATTCCGAATGTTCATCTGCAGCGTGGCGCGACCGCTGTCGCCTACAGCGGCGGCAAGTGCATTCGAGGTCCGCAAGCTGCGGGCCTGCTGCTGGGCGAGAAGAACCTATTGCAGGCGGCCTGGGCAAACAGTGCCCCTCATCATGCTTTCGGACGGTCGTTGAAGGTCGGCAAAGAAGAGATCATGGGTATGCTGGCGGCCGTCCAGATGTGGAAGAAGCGAGACCACGACGCGGAATGGCGGCAGTGGCAGGGCTGGCTGGAAGAAATCTCGACCAGTGTAAAAAGAGTTCCCGGAGTGACGACAACTCTGTATAGCGCGGAGGAGGGTCTCTCGAACCGCTCGCCGCGCCTCGGCATTGCATGGGATGGTTCGCAATTGGGCATCACCGGCCAGGAGGTCAGCAAGCTGCTGCTGGATACCGAACCGCGCATCGTGCTGGGTAGCGCGAAGGGTTCTCGGCCCGACATGATGGCAAGTTCGCTCTCCATCACGCCGTACATGATGATGCCCGGCGACGCCAAAATTGTTGCCGAGCGCATCTACGCAGTGCTATCGAAACCTCCGAAGATTGCGAATCCGGAGTCGCTTCCGCAAGGTGAGCCCGCGATGGTCGCCGGCCAGTGGGAGGTCCGAATCGATTTCGATCGCGGGTCAGCCGTTCACACCGTAATTCTGGAGCAGCATGGAACCGAACTGGAAGGAACACACCGCGGAGAGTACGTATCGGGAGATCTTCGCGGCGCTGTGGCAGCGAATCTGATCCGGTTCAGCGGTTCGCAGAAGATTCAGGGCACGCGGCTGTTCTACGATTTCACCGGAACGGTGGAAGGCGACAAGATGGCAGGTAATGTGGGTCTCGGAGAATATGGCGAGGCACGCTGGTCTGCGCAGCGGCATCAATATAAGATTCCTGCGGGAGTAATACGCCCGGTAAAGCCGGCTTAGCAGCAAACACGTTTCGAACCAATCCAAGGAGGAGGATAAATTGAGCAGATCGAATCGAAGAGGTTTCCTCGGAAAAGGGGCCGCTATAGCAGCCGCGGCGGGTGCAGCAGCGGTTCCCGCGGAGGCCCAATCGACTCCCACCAAGCGGATCATCTATCCGAACGGCAAAAAGCCCGAAAACCCTCTGTTCAGCTCCGCCGTCGCGTACGGCAATTTGTTGTTTCTTTCTGGCGTGGGCGCGCATTTTCCGGGTGATATCAAGGCCCATACGAACCATGTCCTGGACGAGATAAAGAAGAATCTCGAGGCGGCAGGATCATCTATGGAGAAGGTTCTGAAGGCCCAGGTCTATCTGGCTGACCTCAAAGACTACGCGGGCATGAATGAAGTTTTCCGCGGCCGCTTCGGTCCGGAACCGCCTGTCAGAACCACCATTGCGGCTGCGGGCGTGCCCGGCAACTCGCTCGTCGAGATTGACGTCATCGCCTACATCTAACAGGAACTCTTGTCCAGGACCATTGTTGCGATAACCGGTGCTTCCAGCGGCATAGGGGCCGCATTTGCGCGTAAACTCGCCTCCGGGCATGATCTCTTGCTCGTCGCCCGGCGCAGCGATCGCTTGGAACAGCTCGCAAGCGAGCTCTTCGGCGCTTACCAGACCAATGTCGAGATACTGCCCGCAGATCTTACTACCGAAGCAGACTTGTCAACTGTCGCTGAGCGGATCGGGCAAGAACCCCGCCTGGCGCTGCTGATCAATAATGCGGGTTTCGGCACCAAGGGCCGCTTCTGGGAAGCTCCGCTTGAAGGACAGGAGCAGATGCACAAGCTGCACGTGATGGCGACGGTTCGCCTCACGCATGTTGCATTACGCAACATGATTCCGCGCGATTTCGGCGGGATTATAAACGTCGCCTCGGTATCCGCGTTTGTGCGGAGCCCTGGCACGACGAGCTATGCGGCGACTAAGAGCTGGATGACGGCTTTCACCGAGGGTCTCTATCTTGAACTGCAAGGTGTTCACTCAAAGATTGTGGTCCAAGCACTCTGCCCTGGATTTACTTACTCGGAATTTCACGATGCCATGGGAGTCAGCAGATACCGGCTCGCCACGCCGGGCTTTTGGATGACGGCGGAAGAAGTAGTAATGGCCTCGCTCGATGGAATGCGCCAAAGAAAGCTGTTCGTGATTCCGGGCTGGCGCTACCGTTTTCTGGCCAGCCTTTTTTCGAAGCTGCCGACCCGGATGCGTCTGGCCGCCGAAGCCGCGGGAGGACGAGCCAGGTTGAGAGAAGTGCCTGCATCGAACGGGCCCGACAAATAGAACCTGCGAATGATTCCCCGCAGACGGTGGCGAATCGCTTTACTGCTCGGGATTGGCGTCCTCATAAACTACTTCGACCGGGTAAATGTTTCGGTTGCGCATGAGGCGCTCCACACCGAATTCGGCATCTCAAATGTGGCGTTCGGCTACATAGTTAGCGCCTACAACTGGACCTATGCGGCGCTGCAACTGCCGATGGGTGTGCTGCTGGACCGGTTCGGAGTGCAGTCGATCGGGCGAATCGCCGCACTGCTGTGGAGTATTGCATCGTTTGCGGCGGCAGGCGCCCCCGGAGTGAGCAGCTTTGTCGGAGCGCGGCTGCTTCTCGGAGTCGGCGAAGCGCCCACCTTTCCGGCATACGCGAAGGCGACCGGGCACTGGTTTCCCCGCCAGGAGCGAAGCTTCGCCACTTCCATGTTTGATGCGGCGGCGAAGTTCGCATCCGGCATCGGCGTTCCTTTGATCGGCATCGTGCTGATCCATTTCGGATGGCGTCTTAGCTTTGCCGCAACAGGCGTTGTCAGCTTCTTATACTTTGTCGCGTTTTACGCAATTTACCGCGATCCGAAGGATGACCGCGGCCTTTCGGCGGAAGAGTGGAACTATATTAGGAGCGGCGGAGGAACAGAAGACGCCAGGACCCGAACAACCAAGGGCGCTTCACTACGCTACTTACTAAGCCAGCGAAAAGTGTGGGGATTGGCAATCGGATTCGCTGCCTACAATTACTGTTTCTATCTGTTCCTCACCTGGCTGCCCAGTTACTTCTCCACCTTGCACATGAACCTGCAGCATTCCATTCTATTTACCAGTGTGCCGTGGCTGGTGGGAACCGCGACCGACCTTCTGGTGGGCGGCTGGCTGGTGGATGTTCTTGTGCGGCGCGGCCACAAAGAAACGCTGGTGCGGCAAAGCATTCTGGTTGGCGGGATGGTGCTTGGGCTCGCGGTTGGCGGGGCGATTTTCACACGCAATCCGGTCATTGCCGCAGTCTGGATCAGTATCTCGCTGGGCGGCTTGTCGGCAGCAGCGCCGGTGGCTTGGTCTATTCCCTCGCTCATCGCTCCGCGCGACAGCGTAGGAAGCATCGGCGGAATCGTCAATTTCGGGAACCAGATTTCGGGTATTGTGGCGCCGATTCTGACGGGCTATTTCGCGGGTCCAACAAACTCGTTTTCGCGGGCGTTCGCGGCAGCGGCGATCATCTTGTTGGGCGGCATAGCGGGATACATATTCCTGTTGGGCAGGATTGAGCAGGTGCCGGAACCAGGAGATTCCGCTCCCGTTGGTCGCGGCTCGGTTTAGATTTTGCGCGGCATGGCCCGAACGGCGCCAGTAGAGATGCCGCCATCGACGAGCAGCGTCTGGCCGGTAATGTAGCGGGTGGATTCAGCGGCGAGAAAAACAACCGCCGAATCAAGATCGCCAACCTGGCCAGGGCGTTTCATCGGAATGCGATCACTCAGATACTCCACCCATTCCTTGTCCTCGTACATCACTTTGTTCTGCTCTGTTCTGAACCAGCCCGGTGCGAGACAGTTGACAGTTAGGCCGTGCTTACCCCAGTCGTCGGCAAGGCTCATGGTCAATTGCCGGATGCCGCCTCGACTCGCGCCATAAGGCGCCAAACCCGCATAGCCGGCAACGCTCGTTACTGAACCGATGTTGATGATGCGTCCGTATCCGCGCGGGATCATGCGCTTGGCCACAGCCTGCGCAACAAAAAAGCTGCCGCGAAGATTGGTATCCAGGATTTGGTTCCAGTCATCCCAGGTCACCTCAATGGCCGGCTTGCGAATGTTCATGCCGGCATTGTTCACAAGGATGTCTAGATGTCCGTACGCCTTTTCCGCATCGGCGGCCATCTGTTCAATGCTCTTTTGATCGCGAACGTCCAATGCGAGAGAAACAGCGCGCCGGCCTAATCCTTCGATTTCTTTTTCGAAGGCCAGCAAGTGATCGCGGTGACGGCTGGTAAGAACCAGGTCCGCTCCAGATTTCGCGAGCGCTCGGGCAAACTGCTGGCCGAGTCCACGACTGGTTCCGGTCACGATGGCGACACGGCCAGTAAGGTCGAAGAATTCGTTCGTCATTTTCCGTTTTCGCCTGGCGTCAAAATAACCTTCATCAAATTGGGCTGGCGCTCATGAAGCCGCTCGAACCACACCGGGCCTTCTTCCAGCGGGGCCACCACACTGATCAGCGGTTTGACATCTACGACACCACTGGCGAGCATTTCGATGCAGCGCGGATACTCTCCGGAAGATGCCGCGGAACCTTGCAGGCGAATCTGGCGGCTTACTACAGCTTGCAGCGGGATCTCGACCGTTGGCACGACATTCCCAATCAGCGTGACAGTACCGCCTTTTCGAACGCTCTCAATGGCGGCCTGGACGGTCGGCGTGCTGCCTACCGCTTCCAGCGCAACATCGACGCCAGCATCAGAGGTGAGGCGCTTGACCTCCGCTACCGTATCCGCTGTTTTGGCATTGATGATGGCATCCGCACCAAGATTCTTAGCCATTTGCAAACGAGTGTCATCGATATCCGAAACGAAAACCTGCGAGCAGCCGGCCTGCTTAAGGGCCTGCAACACAAGCAGCCCGATCATGCCCGCTCCGATCACCAGAGCAGTGTCGTCCTTTCGCAGATCCGATAGCGAAACGGCGTGCACCGCTACGGCTAAAGGTTCGATCATGGCTGCTTCAGCAAACGGAATAGAGGGGGGTAGTTTGTGAACCACGCGATTCGGCACGACAACATACTGGGCGAAGGCTCCTTCCCGACGGTACTCAGGGGTCGAAACGCCCAGCACCTGCCTTCGTTCACATAGGTTCACTTCACCATCGCGGCAGTACTCGCATTCACCGCAATAGATTGTGGAGTCGAAGGTAACTGGCTGGCCTTCCCGAACGCCCGAAACACTCGCTCCCGCCGCGGCGATGGTGCCGGCCGCCTCATGACCCATAATGATGGGCGGAATCCTGCGGCCAGACGAACCGTCGTAACCGTGAACGTCGCTTCCGCAGATCCCGCAGGCCGCTACCCGGATCAGAACTTCTTCCGGTCCGGGCCGCGGCATGGGTACATCAACAGTTTCTAGCCGGCCGTATTCGGATAGCAGCAAAGCTTTCATCAATTGGCATGGTAGCGAATTCAGGCTCGGGTGCCGGCGCTCTTTGACTTCAGATCCGCGAGCAACCGGTCCACCTGGTCAGATTTTTCCAACGCGGCCAGCCGCTTCTCCGCATTCGGTTCGCCCGCCGCAATCTGCCCGTGGCCAAGCGCTTCGGTCTCCATCACCTTTCCCTTCACACGATCAAACGTGGCATCGTGCTCGAACTCCTTGAATGTGGCGGAACCGGCCCGAACGGCCAAACGCGCCCGGCGATGCTGAGCAATCAGCAGCTCTGTCCTGGTCCGGGTCTCGGTGATTTTCTGCTCCAGCCGGTGAAGCGCATCGCGCAATGTCTCGACCTGGTGCGATTGATCTTCTATCTGTTGCGCGAAGTTCTTCGCCGCGTCCTCATAGGTGAGGGAGCGCTCCAAAGCAATCCTGGCGAGATCTTCCTGGTTCTTCTGAACCGCGAGCTCTGCCTTCCGCAGCCATTCCTTCTGTGAATCCAGGTTCTCGTGCTGCTTTTTTTCCAGCAGATGCTGGTCAGCGATAGCGATGGCCACTTGAGTCTTCACCTGCATAAACTGGTTCTGCATGTCGAGCAAAAGCTGCTTCAACAGCTTCTCCGGCTCCTCCGCTTTGTCCACCAAATCGTTCAGGTTGGCTCTTATCAATGTTGTTACTCGGTCTAATAGCGGCATAATAACTCCTTTCATGCTCCGTTTAGCACTACTGGTTCCGTTGGAGGTGAACCGGCATTTCCATCGGGGCTTGCTTTTATTCCACGAACCTTTCCTAATAAGTCAGACATCTGCATGCCTGATAAAGTCTCGAACAGGACCGGGATCTGCGCCACCATCTTGGTCATGTCCCCGGTTATTTTGTTCATTCCGGCTGCGGTGCCATCGCCGGTGGAAACAATGGTGATTTTGTCGATATTGGCCAGCGGCGCGGCCATCGCTCTTACAATTTCCGGCAGGCCGCTGATGAGCTTATCGACGACGGCAGCCTGGTTCCATTCCTGGTAAGCTTCGGCCTTCACGTTCATGGCTTTCGCCTCCGCCTCGCCTTTCCTGAGGATGATGTCGGCATCGGCCTCGCCTTGCGCGCGCGTCGCCGCCGCGCTGCCTTCGGCTTCAATCGTCATCTTGCGGCGCGCAGCTTCGGCAAGCATTTCGATACGCTGGCGCTCGATCTCGGCGTTCTTCAGCACTGTGGCAATCAGTTCCTTTTCGTGCCGCAGGATTTCGAACTCTTGCACCTTGACTTCCTGCTCCTTCTCGACCTGCCTGATTTTCACTGCCTCAGCAACGACTTGCTGCTGCATCATGTTCGATTGAATGTCATAGGCCTTATCCGCCTGCGCCTGCTGGCGCTTGACGGTTTCCACATACTGCGCTTTTCTGATCTCCAGATCGCGCTGCGCTTCAGCTTGCGCGGCAAGCGAGAGTGCTTCCGCCAGAACACGCTCCTGATCGGCCTGGGCCTTCGCAACCGCCGCGGCCCTCATCGCTTCCGCGCGGCGAATGGCGGTATCCCGGTCGGCTTCGGCTGCCGCAACATCCGCATCGCGCTTGATTCTGGCGATATCGGGACGGCCCATGTTAGTGATGTACTCGTTCTTATCGCGGACCTCCTTTATGGTGAACGAGATAACCTCTAGGCCCATCTTGCTCATATCATCCGCGCAGGTGGCGCGCATGCGGTCGCCCACCATCTCCGGTTCCTTAACGATCTGCTCGACAGAGAGCTGGCCGATGATCCCGCGCAAATGGCCTTCCATAACCAGGCGAATGAGTCCCTCACGGGCCTGATCTGTCTTGGTCAAAAACTGTTCGGCAGCAGTCTGAATGGATTCGGGATCGCTTTTAACTTTGATCTGCGCGACCGCTTCCACCGTCACCGCGACACCTTGCTTAGTGTAGAGATCCTGCTGCGGCGCCACATCAAACGACATCAACTGCAGCGAGAGCTGGCGGCAATTTTCCACCATCGGGAAGATCACCGTGCCTCTTCCCTTCACGATCCGCGTACCGCGCAGGCCGTACACAATTAATGCTTCGTGCGGACCTGCTTTGCGGTACAGCGTTGCCATCGCTATCATGAGCGCCAGCAATGTCAGCACAACAACCACGGCGATAAGCACAACTTCACTCGACATGTTTTGTCTCCTTTTGCAATGATTGCGGGCCAACTGCCGGCTCCGGTTGGGTCATTGCCTCCCAGGTTCGTACGAACGCAATGCCTTTCTCATAGCGGGCGACTACAACTTCCTCGCCGGGCGGGATCTCGCTGCCGTCGTCACTGCGCGCCCCAACGGGTATCCGCGTCCCATCCCGCACATAAATGACTTCACCAACGCCATCGGGCCGAATCGTGCTGGATACGCGGCCCAGGATTCCTACCATTCCGTAATCGGCCGGATCGAGCGGCTGATCGCGCGATTGCAAAAACCGCAAGAAGCCAGCCAGAATCCAGGCTCCGGTCAGTCCGACGCCTATGGCAATCAGCAGATCGAGCCAAAACACCAGTCCTGAATGACGGGTGAGCAAATAGCCGACACCGCCGAACCACGCCAGATACACGGCTGCGCAGCTCGGGTTGACCATACTGCCGATCCAGGAAACAGGCCCATCGTGCGCACCCCCGTGCACCTGCGAGTGACCATGCGCGTGGACTCCGTGCCCATGCGCATGGAAATGGAGGTGTGCGTGCCCGGAGTGCCCCAGGTGCATGCCGCCCAACAGCAGCGAGGCGAAACTCCACAAACTTCCGATGGCAAAACACAGCAGGAAAATGTCAGGCCAGCTCATGACGCAGTTCCTCCTTCGGCTGCAATACGTCCCACAATCTCTCGACAAGATCGGGCGTTTCCAGAACGGCTGAGAGCAGCAGCAGGCACTTGCGCGTGTCCTCGTGCCGCGCGAGTTTCAGCAACGCTTCAGAAAGCGAAGCATCGCGGCGAAACCGCTCGGCGCCCTGTATCAGCCACAGGTCGAGCTTGTCCTCCTGATCGCGGAAATCGGTGATCAACTCGGTCTGGAAGCCTTCGGGATCATCCACCAGATACCCAGGGTGAACCCGGAAAAACTTCGCAAGCAGCAATCTGGTGGTGTTGGTCAAGTGCCTGCGGCTCCCGTTTTCCAATTGAGAGAGATAAGGCTGGCTGATGGAGCGCTTCAGCTCCTTACGGATCGCGTCGACGACTTCCTTCTGCGTCATCTCGCGATCTAGACCCCGTAAGCGCCCCTCGACCACCCGCAGGTACCGGATTTTGTCTGAGACCGTCATATAGCAATCTGCAATGTTTATATCGCAGATTGCTATAACGGTCAAGAAAAATCGAGAGCTGATGGGCTAATCACTTGAAAATAAGGTCGATTTCGCGTAGTGCGGCAAAGCTGTTGCTCACCATTCATCGTGAGTGTGCCATCCACGCGTGCCGAGGATTGGTAAACAGCCGCGGAACGCGCTACACGAGAGAGCCGGTTGTGAGGAAAGGTGGAAGTATCCTAAAATGATACACATGTCGGGGCGTAGCGCAGCCTGGTAGCGCACCTGCCTTGGGCGCAGGGGGTCGGGCGTTCAAATCGCCCCGCCCCGACCAAAGCTCCTGCTGATTCCAAGAACTTATATGGCTTTTCGCTGATCGTTTGCTTTAGTGTGTTAAAACCCGGCACAGAACGGCCCTGTGCTGTGCCAAGACCCGAGTCTGCCTCATTCGCAAGGCGGTTGAGTTTGGCCAGTGCCTCGCGTTTCATCTGAAGCTTCATCTGCGAGTACTTCTTGAAGACCTTCGCATCGCCCTGCCGGAGCAGTTGCGTGACCCATTCGTCGGCAACGCCGCCGGCGCTGAGCCGCGCGGCGTAAGTCGAACGAAGATCGTAGATGCGAAAGTACGTAACACCTGCCCGCCGCAACGTAGCGTGCCAGACGGTTTTGAAACTCTTCTGATGACCCTCCGGATTCTCATCGCTTGGGAACAGAAACGGCCCTGGCCCTGAGATCGCAAGTGGATTCCGAAACGCGTCAACTGCGATATCCGTAAGCGGAACCTCCGCCACGCCGTTCGGAGTCTTCGAGTCCGGAATCCAGACGATTCGGTTCTCCAGATCGAGCTGATTCTTTTTCATCGGCGCCAGCTCTTTGTAAATCCGGAGCCCGGTTTCCGTGATGATCCGGATGACATTGCGCAGGTACTCCGCGCGCTGAATTCGATGTTCTGCTGCTCCGACCATGTCATGTAATGCGGCCGGGACAGCCTATCGACCCTCGCCGGAAATTCAACGCCTGCACACGGATTCGCGAACAGAAACTTCTTGCGTACCGCCAGATTCAACATGCGGCGCAGCACTCGCAATTCCTGATGGACTCCACGGCATTTGCTCTAGCTGCGCAAAGAGATCCGTTGGCACGCGGTGGAGCCGGGATTTGTACACGATAAAGAACTCCTCGGACGTAATGGCTTCCGCAAACGTGAGCTTTTTCTCGCGCATGCGGCGGATCGTGTGGCCAAACGTGTCGGTTTTGCGATTCGGGGCCGCAACGGGCCGAGCACGTGGTAGCAGTCTGCGAGCGCCTGCGCGCTCGGGCTTAGCTTCCGGGTTCGAGCCCGTGGTCGATGCCAAACGGAGAAAAACCGAGCCCGTCGAATTCGGCCAGATCCGCGAAGGAGTATGCCGCGTACGAAGGCGCAAACGCCGTCTCCGGCACAAAACGCGGATTGTCGGGACGGTGAAAGGCGACGACGGTCTCAAGGAATTCAGGAATGTAAATATCAGACGCAAGAGTATCGATGTGCGGAGCTGCCGCTTTCCAGATATCCATGACGTGAATGGTCGGCCTGCCGCTCGGCGAGTCGCGGCGCGCGCATCCTTCGGCCAAACCAGCGCGTTGTTACAGTACGTAGGCAGCGCGTACTCTGCTTTTCCGGCCGCGGTCCAGGTATCGGGCGACCTACCAGGCGCTGAACGCGTCCGGCGCCACATCGCCAAACACCTGCTGCCAGTCTCCCGAGGCCCGGAACTGGGTCGCAGCCCAGGCGGATTTCAACGCCGCGCGGGCGCCATTAACGACATCATCGACCGTGTGAAAATCAAAATTTCCTTCTGTCGGCTCGATCAACTCCCAAGAAATCGGCACTTCCGCCGTGTTGGCGTGCATGGCGACGAGCGAATCCCACACCGGCTTGAGATCTTCGGCACTGGATGCGCTTGAGTTCTGCGCCTGGCCGCCGAAAATCAGAAACGGGCGGCGACGACGACCAATTGGTATTTCGATCCGGTATGCACAAGCTCAGGGATTGGAGTCTGCGCGGGGAGTCGCTCTGAGAAGAGGGTTGCGGCCGGTACCAGCGCCGCCAGCTAATGAGAGTTTCAGAAATTTCATTGGCGGTCGAGGATCCGAAGGGGGCAAAGCGTTCCGGTTATCGTTGTAAGTCGCTTCTTTAGTCACTTCCTCGCGAAACGCCCTTGCCCGTTTTTCCAGCATGGAGCAGTTTCGCAGGGTTGTCAACAACAAATGCATGCACTGTCGCTAGTATGTGATTTGTCCGGTTCAAATAATACGTGAAATGTCCGCAACGACGCGCGGCAAGTAAAGCTGGGTGGTGGACGAAACCCAGCAGTACTCAGCCGCGGAGATGGAGCGGATGATGAAGATACAAGAAGTGCTGCTGAGGGCGATGGCCAAGAAGATCACTTGGTGGCAGGCGGCCGAGATCATTGGGGTGACAGACCGAACAATGCGGCGATGGCGGGAGCGAATCGAAGAGCAGGGGTACTCCGGATTGTCAGACGGACGCAAAGGAAAGCCGAGTCCGAGACGGGTGCCGCTGGCGACCGCCGAGCGGGTGCTAGGGCTGTATCAGGAGGTGTACTACGACCTGAACATGCAGCACTTCCACGAGAAACTACGCGAGGAGCATGGCATCGAGCTCAGCTATGCGTGGGTACAAAAAGCGTTGCAAGGGGCGGGGCTGGTGAAGAAGCGGCACAAACGCGGCACGCACCGGCGCAGACGGCCACGGCGGCCATTGCCTGGCATGTTGCTGCACATTGACGGGAGCAAACATCGCTGGCTGAATGACGGCCGCTGGTATGACCTGATTGTAATTTTGGACGATGCCAACAGCGAAATTTATTATGCGCAATTGGTGGAAGAGGAATCCACGCGGACGGTGATGACCGCTTTGCGCCAGGTAATCGAGAAACAAGGATTGTTCTGTGCTCTGTACAGCGACCGTGGCAGTCATTTTTTCGTGACGCCGAAAGCCGGTGAAAAGGTGGACAAACAGCGCTTGACGCAAGTAGGCCGGGCGATGAAAGAGTTGGGAGTGGAAATGATCGCGGCCTACTCGCCGCAAGCGCGGGGACGCTCGGAACGAAATTTCGGAACCTGGCAAGGGCGTTTGCCGCAGGAACTCCGGCTGGCAAAGATCAGCGCGGTAGAGGATGCGAACCGATTCTTGCGGGACCGTTATATCGCCGAGTTCAATGCGAAGTTTACGGTTGTGGCGCAGGAGAAAGGAACGGCCTTTTGCCGTTGCAGCCGGACTGATTTGGAGTGGGTATTCACGACCCAGACCGAACGCGTAGTGGCGAAAGATAACACCGTCGCCATCGCCGCGCGGTCCTGGCAGCTGGACAAGACCCGATTCCGGCACACGTTGGCTGGCAGCACCGTAACCATTCACGAGCACCTGGATGGTTCCGTGTCAGTGCGCTACGGACCACACGTGGTGGGCCGCTTCAATCGCGATGGCAGCACGCGAAAAACGGCAAATACCAAGCGCGGTGGAAAAGGCGGGAGCCTGGAAGCCGGCGAAAACCCAAAGCAGGTTTCCTCCGTCTCCCACACTCCCTTGGAAATCTCGCAAATGACGCGAGATTCCCACTTTCCCACCGCGCCGGCTGCTGTTGCTGGCGGTAAACGGAAAACAAGGGCGGCTCGCGCCGCCTAAACCTAAAACCGGACAGATCACGTATTAATAAAACCGGACATCTTGACTTATTACCGACACAACAAATGCATGCACGAGGTATGGCAAAGCCGGCGCGTCTCGCTGCAAGCTGTTGATAGCAACGGATGCCCATCGATTGAGATTTTGCCTTGCATGCAGAGCGATCCTGGTGCATGCTGAAGTACGGAGCACATGCATATCTTTTCCTCCCGTCCGATCCTCACCCGGCGCGACTTTGTCGCCAGCGGCTCAACCGCGCTAGTCGTTCTCGCCGCGTTGCCTCGCGCCTCGGCCTCTAAAGAATCCGGCAAAGCTGAGTTTGTAGAGGTCAGGACAGCGTACGGCCGCCTTCGCGGGCTTTCACAGAACGGGCTCGCGACTTTTAAAGGCGCACCCTATGCGGGCTCTGTATCCGGAAAGAATCGATTCAAAGCCGCGCCTCCGCTTGAGCCCTGGACCGGCGTGCGCGATGCGCTGAGATTCGGCATTCCGGCTATCCAGCGACCCGAAAGGCCCTCTATCGGCACTACCGAACCCCTGCCCGGTGAGGACTGCCTTTTTCTCAACGTCTGGACCCCTGCCGCCGACGGCCGCAAACGCCCCGTTATGTTCTACAATCACGGCGGCGGATTCACCATCGGGTCGGGTGCAGCGCCCTACCAGGACGGCGGAAATCTGGCGCGCACCTGGGATGTTGTGGTCGTAGCCACCAATCACCGCCTTGGGCTACTTGGGTTCCTTTACCTGAAGGAACTCGGCGGCGAAGAGTACGTGACATCGGGTAATCAGGGTCTCCTCGACATTTGCGACGGGCTGAAATGGGTGAGCGAAAACATCGAAGCCTTCGGCGGCGATCCGCAAAACGTCATGATTTTCGGCGAGAGCGGCGGCGGCGCCAAAACGTCCTGCCTCTACGCCATGCCCGCGCCGGCGCCCTACTTCAACAAGGCATCCATTGAGAGCGGCCCTGGCATTCGTATGTTGCCCCGCGACGTGGCCGCCGAGACGACGATGATGGTGCTGCAACAGCTTGGACTCGAAAAGAATCGATGGCGCACGCTGCTCGAAGTGCCCGCGAGCAAGCTGCTCGATGTGCAATTAGAGCTTGGAAAGCACCCGGGCGGCCCGCTAACCATGAGCGGCGGGCGCAAAGGCATGACGGGTAGTTCCCGCCCCGGCGGCTTCGGTCCGGTCGTCGATGGCACGGTTCTGCCGCGCAACCCCTTCGATCCCGACGCGCCGGAAATCTCGAAGAATAAACCCTTGATTGTCGGTTACAACCGCGACGAGGCGGCGTTCTTCTTTATGCGGTCGCCGGAGATTTTCAATATGACGGACGCGGGCTTGAAGGACCGGCTGCAAAAGGAGTTCGGCGATAAAGCAGATTGGGTGCTGGAGACCTATCGGAAAAGCCGCCCAGGCGCATCGGCCGCCGACATCTACATCGCGATCTCGACGGCGCGCATGATCGGCCTGGGCTCGATCACGATAGCAGAACGCAAATACGCGCAGCACGGCGCGCCGGTTTACATGTACATCTTCATGCATGGATCGGATCTGATCGTTCCCGGAACACACCACAAGCTGGGCGCGGCCCACGCAACTGAAATACCGTACAAGTTCGACAACATCGCTGCGCACAGGGAATCCCCCGTGCGCATCGACATCATGTCCGATTCGCGCCCGAGCAGCGTGAAAACAGCGCTCAACATGAGCGAAATGTGGAGCACGTTCGCCAGGACGGGTCACCCGGGAGCCAAGGGCCAGCCGTATTGGCCGCCCTACGATACGGTGAAGCGCGCCAGTATGGAGATCGACGCGCAATGCAAAGTGGTGGACGATCCGTTCAGCCTCGAGCGAAGGATGTGGGAAAAGCTGGATGCATGATCCGGTGGGTTTCGCCGTACTGTTCGCCGCATCTGCACACAATGTCTTCCCATGGCGTTTTCAGCCGGTTTGGCTCTCGCTGCCACGCATGAAATTCCGCCTATGAATCCTGGATGGAACCCGCTGGACCACCACGATCACGTTGCCGCCTGGCCTCGCAGGCAACTTTGTTTGGAACAATCGTGTGTGGCCCTTGCATCCCGGCACGCATGCACTTAGGTTTCAGTAAGACCATGAGTAACTATGTCTGATCCTCGTTCGAGCGACGGACCGGAAGCGGATTCACAAACGCTCCGCGCCATCCTGCAGATTCGCGAGTTGTTGATTCAAGGCGCATTTAAGCCGCGGGAGCGCATTAAGGAAGTTCCGCTCGCTGCACGGTTGGGTGTCTCGCGGACGCCGCTACGACTCGCGTTGGATCGCTTGGCGCATGAAGGGCTGCTCGAAATGGGTCCGAAAGGCGGGTTTTTTGCACGGGAGTTCACGGTCGCCCAGATCCTCGACGCCATTGACTTGCGGGGCATACTGGAAGGCACCGCGGCACGCTGGGCCGCCGAGCGCTTACAGAGCAAGGAAGAAATACAGCCGTTATTTGAATGTGTCAGAAAAACAAAAGAATTGCTGCAGCGCAATCTTCCTGGCGTGGCACTCATCGCCGAATACATGGTTATCAACGGCAGGTACCACGCAAAGCTGCTGGATCTGGCGAAGAGCGAGATGCTGAAAACTTCCATGGCACGAGTTCTGGCCCTCCCTTTTGCGTCCTTCAATGCCTTTGTGTTCGCCGAATCCGAATCGCCGGAAATGCGGGAAATGCTGCTCATTTCCAACCACCATCATTCGGCCATGGCGGAAGCTATCGCGAACAGGGAAGGCGCCCGGGCCGAAGCTGTAGCCCGGGAACATTCGCGCAATTCACGAAGGTCTTTGACGCTCGCATTACAGGAACAGCGGCTCGAGCACATCCCAGGCGGATCACTCATCAAATTGCCGCATGCAGTTAACCTGTAGCGAAAAAACAGACCGCGTGGCGACGGCGCGCTCCGCGACACTGTGGAAAGGAAGCCCTTTTAAGTTCGCAAATCCGCATGCAAGGAGCTTGCTGGCAGCGACACGTGATGCACATATGCTGAAAACCCTGAATCATTTCTAAGGCTACAGACCCTCGATGAGCTGAATGAAGACTCCGTCGGGATCGGCTGTCACGATACACCGGATGCCTTCCCCAAAAACCTGTGGTTCGCGGCTCAATAATGTAATGCCCTGGTCCCGCAGAGCCGCCGTGGTCACATCGAGATCAGACACGCGAAACGCGATGCGGTTTATCCCCAGATGGTTCAAAACTGGATACGGCTCACCTGTAGCGGCGGGCTCTAACCATTGCACCAGGTCGATGAACATCCTGCTGCTTGCGTTGGGCGGAGCCAGATACGCAACCGCGAGCCTGCCTGTCGGCAACTGAAAGCCCCGCGCAATTCCGTCTTGATTCACCTCACCGAGACGCTTGATGACTTTGAGTCCGAGTGTTTCATAGAAATGAATACCTTCGCTCAAGATCCAGGCAACTAATCGCTACATGCACAAAATCATCAATCATTGTTGCTCCCGGTGCGAGTAGAGCGGCAGCGCATTGGCGAACACTTTCGCATGGAAAATCGTGGCGCCTTGCCCGCCGTTCCCGTCGCTCGTCACGATGTAGAGATCGTTGGTACCGGGCTTGATGGCCATGTTTGTCGACAGGAGGTTATGGCCTTCATCACTGCCCGGCAAGAGCACCTGTCCAATGGGGATGCCGTTCTTGTTGAACGCGAGCACCCGGCCTTGGCCGTACATTGCCACATAGAGATTGCCGTCGATGTCGGCGCGCATCGAGTCTGGAGCAGCGCCGGTGAAGTGATAGGGGATGGCGGTACCGATCGGCGTTATGGTCGTCGCATCCGCCAACTCGACCCGGTGCAGGAGGTTTCTGCTGAACTCCGTGATCCACAATTGCTTCCCGCCTGGGCTGAGCGCAATGCCGTTCGCCATCGCAAGGTGTGGCAGCACGGGCGTGATCGCCTTAAAATCAGGCGATACGTAGTAAGCGCCGCCTTTCGGTTCGGTTGAGATGCCCCGAAAGTCGCTGAAGTACAACCCTCCGTGCGCATCAAAGACCAAGTCATTCGGCATATAGCTGGCCGCTGCGGGAACGATCGTCTGCCTCCCAGTCCCGTCCGGCTTCACTGCGGCGATTAAGCCAGTTCCCCTGACCAGATCCATGGCGGCTATGAAGATGCGCCCATCCTTATGAATGGCGATGCCCCCTGGAGCGGCATCGTGCAAGCGAATAACGGTAGAGAGCCGTTTGTCGGGGGTCAACCGGAGCACGCGCCCACCGGATACGTCACAGAAGAGCAGATTGCCATTGCGCTCGAAGGCTGGTCCCTCAAGCACGATTGCCTCATGGGACACCTTGAACCAGGGCTCAGCCACAACGGTCTGCAAGCTGCGCTCGGATGGCGGGATCGGAACCGGCCCGCGATTTTGGGAATCATAGACAAGTGCGAGACTCGCTCCCGAATGCTGAGCGTATGCGCCCGCCACGAGGCACGCGAAGAGAGCGAAGATGACAACAACAGGGCGTATTCTGATCACTGGACTTCTTACTTTTCCCTTCTTGCAGCGCTAGCTTCTACCAGGCGTAAGCTTTCGGTGCTTCGCCCCCCGGCCCCGGCCAGATCTCGTCGAGTTGCTGGAGAGTCTTGTCTGAGATTGATATCTGCAGCGCCTGCAAGCCCCCGGTCAATTGCTCCACGTTGCGTGGCCCGATGATCGGAGCCGTAACCGCAGGGTTGTGCAGCAGCCAGGCAAGCCCGACGTTCGCAGGCGCTTCACCCATCTCCTCGCACAGCGCTTCATAGGATTCGAGCTGCGGCCGCTGCCGCTCGATTTGGCGTTTGTCGGCACGGCGACCCTCCCTGGCTTCGCGCAACACCCCTCCGAGTAGCCCACCGCCGAGAGGACTCCACGGAAGGAGACCCAGGCCATAGTGGCGGCACGCCGGTATTACCTCCAACTCAATCGTGCGGGTGCGCAGGTTATAAAGGCTCTGCTCCGAGATCAGACCCATGAAATGCCGCGCAGTGGCCGCGCATTGCGCGGTGGCGATATCCCAGGCGGCGAAGTTGCTGCTGCCGATGTAGATTACCTTGCCTTGCTGCACCAGGAGTTCCATAGCCTGCCAGATCTCCTCCCAAGGCGTCCTCCGATCGATGTGGTGCATTTGATAGAGGTCGATATGATCGGTCTGCAACCGGCGCAGGCTGTCCTCGCACGCCTTTCGGATGTGGTAGGCCGAGAGGCGGCGATCATTCGGGCCAGTACCCATCGGCTGGTACACCTTGGTCGCCAGGACAATCCGCTCGCGACGGCCGCCCTGGGCGAGCCACCGCCCGATGATCTCCTCGGAGATGCCGTATCCCTGCTCCATGTCCGGGGACTGCGGCCCGCCGTACACATCCGCTGTGTCAATGAAATTGATCCCGGCCTGCAACGCCTCGTCCAGGATCGAGAAACTGGTGGACTCATCCGCCACCATACCGAAATTCATCGTGCCGAGACAGAGTCGGCTAACCTGCAAGCCAGAGCGTCCCAGATATGTGTACTGCATCCTACTCCCCTTCTCGTCGCATGTGCTGCGAACCCGAATCCTTGGCTGCCCGATCTTCGAGCGGTTATGTGTCAAGTGCTGACACTACACCGTTTGCCCGCCGTCGACGACCATGGCATGCCCGACGGTGAACGCAGCCGCGTCCGAACACAGCCAGACGACCGCCGCCGCGATCTCTTCGGGCCGGCCCATGCGTCCAATCGGCTCCTGCGCGATCACTCTCTCCCGCCCCTCCGGGGTGCCGCCGCTGAAGCGATCCATCATTGGCGTTTCAATAATGCCGGGACACACCGCGTTCACACGGATGTTCGCGTGCGCGTAATCGAGGGCCGCCGCCTTCGTTAGACCGATAACGCCGAACTTCGCAGCACAGTACGCGGCTTGACCGGCGAAGCCTTTGACCCCAGCGCCCGAGGAGGTGTTCACGATTGCGCCGCCCCCTTGCTTCAGTAGCAAAGGAATCTCCTGCTGCATGGACAGGAAGACTCCACCAAGGTCGATGTCGAGGATTCGATTCCACTCCTCCTCAGTGAGGTCAGCCGCTGGCTTTACCGGCTGTTCGATGCCGGCGTTGTTGAAGGCGAAGTCGAGGCGACCGAATGCGTCAACGGCTTTGTCCAGGGCGGCCTTGATGTCCTCCGCTCGCGATACATCGCACTTGATCGCGAGTGCCCGGTCCCCAGCCTGTTCGATCAGGCGGCCCGTCTCGCGGTTGCCCTGTTCCGAAACATCGGCGATCACCACACTCGCGCCCTCGTGGGCAAACGCCAGCGCCGTCGCACGGCCAATGCCGTTCGCTGCTCCTGTGATAAACGCCACCTTCCCTTTGAAGCTTCCGTTCGTATTTACTGCCATCGCTTTGCTCCTCACTACGGCTTGTTTTCTCCTGAACGGTATTGCTGTTCGCTGACGTGTTCCATCCAGTCAACAACCTTTCCGTTGAGCTTTTCCTGAACAGCGATGTGCGTCATTCCGGTGGTCGGCGTAGCGCCGTGCCAGTGTTTTTCATCGGGCGCGAACCAAACAACATCACCGGGGCGAATCTCCTCGACCGGCCCGCCCTCGCGCTGCGCCCAGCCATAACCAGCAGTGGCGATGAGCGTCTGCCCGCGCGGATGTATATGCCATGCCGTGCGCGCGCCCGGTTCGAAGGTCACGGTCGCGCTCTGTACCATTGCCGGATCGGGTGCCTGGAAGAGCGGATCGATTCGCACGTTGCCTGTGAACCACTCGGAAGGTCCCTTTGCGGATGGTTGCGAACCAGCTCGTTTGATTTCCATCTTGTTACTCTCAGGAAACAATGTCAGTTATCATCGCTGTCTCTCGTACCAGATCCAGAGCGTGTCGTTCTCGCGGCAGTCGACGGATTTAAGTCTTAGAGGAACCGCCTTGCCGCTGTTAAGGCTCATGCCATCGAAAACAGCCGGGATGTCGTGGCGTCCATCGATCCCAGGCGCAACCAGCAGACTCACTTCATCAATCAGGTCCGCTTCAAGAAATGCCCCGTTGATGTGGCCGCCACCCTCAAGCAGCAACCTTCGAATGCCGAAATGCTCAGCCAGCAGATTCACCTCCTGGACAAGGTCGACCGCGCTTTCGCCCGAAACAACATAGGAGATCCCAGCCTCTCGGAGCATTGCGAGGTAGTCCGTCGGAACGCCCTCGCTTAGGATGCAGATGAGGTGATCGCCTTCGAGATCACCGCTCGACCATCGAAGCTTGCCAATCGTGTCGACCGCAACCGCGTAGGACTTGGCACGCCGGGCGACATGCACCGGCAGCGGACCGGCAGACCTGTGCGAAAACGCAATGAAGGGCTCGGCCTCAGCAAAGTGCTGCTGCATGGTCGTACGTCCACAGATCCAGGCATCACCGTTCAACTCCGCACCGGTCGTCTCGTATTCGCCAGCCGGAGTAAGTCCTTTCAGTGCTGCGAGGTCGATTTTTCCGTCCACGGACGAGACCGTGTGACAGATGATGTACGGTCTCACTTGCCTCCTCTGAGATTCCCCATTCGGAAGATCCTTCCTCGCGTTGTGTATCGGACACGGCTCACCACTCGATCAATCTCCGATCGCGATAAAACCCTCCGGATGGACCATCATCGGACAGGGTGGCCAGCCATATCGCCGTGTCGGCGCCGTCTTCAGGTGTGCGAGGCGCCACGTCACCTCCCATTCGGGTGCGTACCCATCCCGGGCACATGCTGTTGATCTTGACGTTCTTCGGAAGGTCCTTCGAAACTGACAAGGTCAATGCGTTCAGCGCCGCTTTACTGATGGAGTAAGCAGCAGGACCGGACAGCCCCTCAGTGAAGGACCCCCAACCGGAAGAGACGTTCACGATGCGTCCGTAGCCCCGCTCGTTCATGCCTGGCACGAGTCCCCGGATCAGCTCGAGCGGTGCCAAGAAGTTTACCTGCAAAGACGCATTGAGCTTATCGCTTTCGATTTCGAATATCTTCCCGGGCTCGAGTACGCCGGCGTTGTTCACGAGGATGTCAATGGCACCATGTACGTCGACGATGTTCCCGACCTGGCGTTTAAGATCTTCGGATTTGGAGAGGTCCAATGGCACGGGAAACGTATTTCCGCCGAGCGCCTTGACGGCGTTCTCACCGTCTTCGGCACTCCGGCTTCCGACCAGCACCTTTATTCCACCGAGTCTGCTCAGCCTGTCAGAAATTGCAAGTCCGATGCCTCGATTCGCCCCGGTTACCAATGCAGTTTTCATTTTCCGTTTCTACACACAGCGAATGCGCTTGGTTACGGCGTCAAATACAGCTTGCCTTGTGTCCCACGGCTCTCGATATCCCGGTGCGCTTCGGCGGCACTTTCGAGGGGACAAGCTTTGCTTGCATCAACACGCAGCCAACCGGCCCGTATGCCCTCGATCACTGCTCCCGCTCGCTGCTGAAGTTCCGCCGCATCGGCGATGTAACTGAACACCGACCCAGCGCCGAGCCGGAGGCAATGGCTGATCAGTTGCTCCGGACGAATCGCGGGTGCCGGGCCGGATGCCGATCCGATACATACTGCCGTTCCGCCTCTTGCCAATCCCTTCAAGGTCAGTTCCAGGGTCGCCGCGCCGATGCCATCAAAGGCTAAGTCCACGCCTCGCCCGCCGGTTATGGATCTCAGTTCATCCAGAAATTCGTAGTTGTAGCCGTAATTGATAACCGCATCTGCGCCGGCGGCGCGTGCGGTTTCCGCTTTGGCATCGCTGGACGTGGTACCGACCACCCAAGCGCCGAGGTGCTTGAACCACTGCACCAGCATCAGTCCGACTCCGCCCGCTGAGGAGTGGACCAGCACGCGGTCTTCGGCACGTATGTCGCGATACTCGGTAACGAGATATTGAGCGGTCAGGCTCTGGAACATGAGCGCCTGTGCTGTTGTAAATTGGTCAGGCACAGCAATCGCTTGAACCGCCGGGACAACCACCTGGCTTGCATACGATCCCAGGGCGTTGATCCATGCCACTCGCTGTCCGGCCTTGAATCCGCCGGCTCCCTCGCCGATTTGCCGCACCCGTCCGACGCCTTCGAATCCAGGAGTGTACGGGAGCGGGAGCTTGTATCTGCCGCTGCGCTGATACACATCGAGGTAATTGATGCCACACGCCTCCACATCTACCAGCAACTGCCCCGGTTCAACCGGCGGCGCTTCCGCCGTCTCTAGGGTTAATTGCTCCAGACCGCCGAATGCCTTCACGATAATCCGCCGAACTGTTCCGGGAGTTTGCACGTTGATTCCTCCCGTCTTATTGCTTGGTCAGTGTAATGCTTACCCTCACCGAGCCCGGGACGTTGAATGCTTCTGCACCAGTTTCGATTGTTGCGATCGGGATAATGCCGGGTGAAGGTATCGATTTCCCATCCTGGTGGTAGTAAATAGCGAATTGTTGAGCCGGTGACTAATAAGCGATATCGCCGACTTCATACCTGTTCGTCCTGGGACCGTTTTCCGAAAGCGCTTTGGGCAAGTCGCCGTACTTCTCGCGCCCGAAGAGATCATTCATCGAAACGTTCAAAGGTAGAACAGAAACAAAATCCCGCGCCGTTGCGTTGTCCGCAAGGCTGGCAGTAAGAGTCTTGTCGCCGATTTTTATGTTGATTTTCATGTTATGGCTTCTTTCAGAGGAAGCTCGCTGTGGCTGCGAAAAGGAAGCGTTACGGGCTTCAGGTTTGCCGGGAACGACAATCACGCCTATCACGAGCGCACCCAAAACCAGCTTTCTAAACGCAAAGTTCACAATGCTTGATCTGTCCATCTTTGCCTCTGTTTTCAAAGCTTGGTTTCCGCCGGCGCTCCTACGTTGCGAGAGATCCCTCCGGTACTTCGCATTCAAGCTGCACTCTGCTCGTCCTCAGCCACTGGAACTGTTTTTCGAAGCAGACGAATGAACTCCCGCATCCACGCCGGATGGTCGGGCCACGCGCGCGCAGAGATCATCACGCCGTCAACGACGACCTCTGCATTGACAAACTCTGCTCCCGCCGCCTTAAGGTCCGGCTCAAGAGCGGGATAAGCGGCTGTCTTTCTACCGGTCAACACTCCCGCCGAAGTCAGAGCAATGGCGGCATGACAGAGGTGTGCCACGGGTTTCTGCTGATCGAAGAAATGTCTGACAATTCGCACAAAGTCAGGATGGTTGCGGATGTGCTCGGGAGCGCGCCCGCCTGGGATTACCAGCGCGACGTAGCCGGAGGGATTCACGTCGGCAAAGCTCAAATCGGCATCCCACGTATAGCCCGGCTTTTCTGTATACGTCTCAAAGCCTGGTTCGAAATCATGTACCACAAAGCGCAAGTTCTTCTTCTGCGGAGCGGCAATGTGCACCTCGTAGCCTTCTTCCTTCAGCCGCTGGTAGGGATACATCACTTCCAGCGACTCAGCAGCGTCTCCAGTGAGCATCAGAACTTTCGCCTTGGGCATGGAACACTCCTTTACCGAATCATTGATCTCATCAGGGCCGCAGCAGCGTTTTAACTGCCCGCCGCTCGTCCATCGCGCGATACCCGTCAGCAACCTGATCGAGCGGCAGCGTCAAATCGAACACTTTCCCGGGACTGATGTTCTCGTTCAGCACAAGATCGATCAGCTCAGGGAGGTAGCGGCGAACCGGGGCTGGGCCACCGTGCAAATGCACATGCGAAAAGAACAGCCCTGCTCCGTCGAGTTCAACCCCGTGCGGAACGCCAACGTAGCTCACGAACCCGCCGGGACGTGCGGAACGGATGGCCTGCATCATGGATTCCTGCGTGCCAACGCACTCCAGCACGGAATCTGCCCCGATTCCCTTCGTCAGGTCTTTAATTCGCGCGACACCTTCATCACCGCGTTCGGTTACGATGTCCGTCGCACCAAACTCTCGCGCGAGTTTTTGCCGCGATTCGTGGCGGCTCATCGCGATGATCCGTTCCGCGCCCATCTGCTTTGCTGAAAGCACAGCAAGGAGGCCGACGGCCCCGTCACCCACGACGACGGCAGTACTGCCTGGCTTTACATTCGCTGCGTCGGCGGCAAACCAGCCGGTGCCTAAAACATCGGACGTCGCCAGCAGACTCGGGATCAGTTCGCTGGAAGGCGTATCGTGTGTTGCGACCAATGTGCCATCAGCCAGAGGCACGCGTAATAGGGGGGCCTGCGCCGTGCTCATGAACTCGCGTTGCACGCAGGAGGACTGGTAACCGTCCCGGCAGATCACGCAAGTGTTATCGGAGGTAGCGAACGAGCCGACCACAAACTGGCCCCGCTTGATGTTCCTGACCTCTTTACCAACCTCTTCCACGATGCCGCAGTACTCGTGCCCCATGGGGGTTGGCGGTTCTGAGAAGTTACCGATGCCTCGATAGGGCCACAGGTCCGATCCGCAGACACAGGTGGCGGAGAGCCGGAGGATGGCATCTGTCGGCTTGGTGATTGCAGGCTCCGGCCGGTCTTCAAACCGAATATCGCGCGGGCCGTAGAGCATAGTTCCTTTCATATGTGACCTCCTATTACTGAGCCCTCAGGGAGCAATGGTCATTCCGCCGTCAACCGTTAATGCCTGACCGACCACATAACTCGCCCCCGGACTGCAAAGCCACAGCACGGCCGCAGCGACTTCCTCAGGTCTGCCGGCGCGGCCGATAGGAACGTTCTTCGCTATCTCGGCGTACGCGTGCTCGTCGCCGCTGACGACATCTCGTGCGATCTGAGTATCGATCAGGCCGGGATTGACCGCGTTCACTCGGATACCGTACTTGATGTATTCGAGAGCAGCCGTCCGCGTCAGCCCGACCACGCCGTGCTTGGAAGCGATGTACGAACCGATACCAGGGTTGCCGGTCAACGCGCCCACTGACGCGTTGTTGACGATTGCGCCGCTGCCCTGGCGTTCCATCTGCCGCAGTTCGTACTTCATCGAGCTCCATACCCCGCGCAAGTTGATTCCGATTACGCGCTCCCACTCTTCGCGCGTGCTCTCGGCGGTAGGGGCGATACGGGCCATGACGCCTGCATTGTTGAACGCGGCATCGAGCCGGCCGAACTCGGCAACGGTGCGGTTCACCATCTGCTCGACTTGTGCTTCGTCGCTTACATCACACCGGACGGCGACTGCCTTGTGACCGGCCGCTACGAGCTTTTGGGCCTCCGCTTTCGCTGCGTCCTCCCGGAAGTCGGCGAGCACGACGGCCGCGCCTGCCTCGGCAAACGCCTGCGCAGTCGCGAGCCCCATGCCGGAAGCTGCTCCGGTCACGATTGCCACTTTGTTCTCGAAAGATAAATTCATCAACGAATCCTCTGAGACGTGACGGCGTACGCGCCGCCACACGATTCCAACTTATCCGCAAATAAAGCCTGATCGCTTTCCCGATCCTGCCGATTTCTTGCCTGATCCTGTTTGCCGAATAATAATTGTGCACGCGCCCGGCATTTCGGCAGTAACCTGAAGCAGAGGATTCAAGGAAAATTGGTGAAGCACATTCAAGAGCACGTAGATCCCGGGTCGGCCGCGATTGGGATGCGACAGGCGCTCGCCCGTAAATTTGCCGCTCATACGCCCTCGGAAGGCGAAAATGCAACCGCCGTAAGCGGCCTCGTCCTTTTCCGCCATACCGCCCCGAGTGAGTGCCACGCGGCCATGTGCGAGCCAAGCCTTTCGATATTCGTGCAGGGGCGAAAGCGGATCAATCTCGCAGGGACGGAATATCTGTGCGATGGATCGTCGTTTCTCGTCTCATCCATTGATGTTCCGATTCAGAGTCAGATTCTTGAAGCTTCGGAAGCCGTGCCGTTCCTCGCGATGCGTCTCCGGCTCGACATGGCGGCAGTGCAGGAGGTTCTGAGCCGGGAAGATTTGCCCGAAGCCGAAGCGCACAAGGCGTTTGGGGCCAGTTCTGCACGTTGGGAAAAGGGATCATCGCAACTGCGCGGATTGGCGATTGGTGAAACAGGGGTGGGATTGCTCGCCGCAACCAGCCGGCTGTTAGAACTTCTCGATACTCCCGAAGACATTCCATTTCTCGCCCCTTTGAGCCAGCGTGAAATCGCGTATCGCATTCTCAGAAGTCCACAGGGAGAGCGTCTTCGTGCGATCGTGACGAGAGGCGACCTGAGTAACAGAACGGCCAGAGCAATCGCCTGGCTCCGGGCGAATTACGCCAAGCCGCTACATATGGAGGAACTCGCCGCCATCGCGCGCATGGGCGTCTCCACGCTGCACCATCAGTTCCGAGCGTTAACGGCGATGAGCCCGCTCCAATACCAGAAGCAGCTTCGGCTGCAGACCGCTCGGCAAAGAATGCTGATGGATAGGATTGATGTAACAAATGCGGCCTATGAGGTCGGCTATGAGAGCGTGAGCCAGTTTAGCCGCGAGTATAGCCGTTTTTTCGGACAGCCTCCGATGCGCGATGTTCGAACTCTTCGCTTGGCAGGCACTCAAGAGGTCAATTTGGAGAATGCGCCGCGTCGAGCGCACGCGCATGGATGAGCCGCTCTTGTCAGCGAGGCGAAGGCTCAAGCATGGATGAGCCCGCGCTTGTCAGCGAGGCGAAGATTCAAGCATAGATCCAGACTTTCTCGCGTAGTACGAAGTCATCTGAGCACGCACAGTGGCACGCAACAGGATGAGGCAAGAAAACGACAGGATCGTGCAAGCGCCAGCGGGCACTCTTGGCTATGTTGGGGACGAGGGCTGCTGAAAGTGCACAGTACAAAAATCGGGGAGCATATGCAAAACGCCGCCACTCGATGACGATTCAAAGCGCATGACAACTCTCGAAAAGCTGAGCCGGCGAGCATTCTTATCGCGTTCCAGTGCGACGGGTGTCGCGACCACCGCCGTCGCCATCACAACGCCCATTCTGCAGGCCGAGGACACTCAGCAACCCGAGACGCGGCCCATTCCCGGCGCGATACCGGTGACCCTGAAAGTAAACGGCGAAATGCATCGGGTGCAGATCGATCTGCGCGCTACGCTGCTGGATACTTTGCGCGAGACGCTGCATTTGACGGGCACCAAGAAGGGCTGCGACCACGGCCAGTGCGGCGCGTGCACGGTCCACATCAACGGACGGCGCGCGAATAGCTGTCTGCTGTTTGCCGCGATGCAGCAGAACGTGGAGATTACGACCATCGAAGGTCTCGGCACGCCCGAACGACTGCATCCGCTGCAGGCCGCATTTGTGGAGCACGACGGTTATCAGTGTGGTTATTGCACCAGCGGGCAAATCATGTCTGCCGCCGCGCTGTTGCATGAACCTTGCGGACCCGGGGATAACGATGTCAGCGAGGCGCTCAGCGGGAATATTTGCCGCTGCGGAGCATACCCCAACATCACTGCCGCTGTGCAAGAGATCCGCCGTAAATCCAGCAGCTAAGGGAACTTGAAATGCATCCATTCGAGCTCATTACTGCGACCAGCATCAAGGATGCCGTGCAGGCTCAGGCAGCTTCTCCCACCGCGCAACAGGGGGCAGCAGTGCGTTTCATTGCTGGCGGGACAAATCTTGTCGATTACATGAAGCTGAACGTCGAGACGCCGCGCCAACTAGTCGACATCAATCATCTGTCGCTTGATAAGGTCGAGCCTACCGAAGGGGGCGGACTAAAGATCGGGGCGCTGGCCCGCAATACCGACGTCGCTCAGCATGAGACAGTAAAGCAGCGATATCCGGTCCTCTCCGAGGCCATTCTCAGCGGCGCTTCCACGCAGCTTCGCAATATGGCGACGACTGCCGGCAACCTGCTGCAGAAGACCCGTTGCGTGTATTACCGCGATACGGCGTACGGCTGCAACAAGCGCCAGCCCGGCTCGGGGTGTTCGGCGATTGATGGACATAACCGCATGATGGCGATCCTTGGCACGAGCGATAAGTGCATCGCCAGCAACCCCTCCGATCAGAACGTTGCGCTTGCTGCGCTTGAGGCCACGATTCATGTCACAGGCCGCAACGGCGAGCGCGCCATTCCGATCGCGCAGTTTTATCTCGTCCCCGGCGACACGCCGGAGCGCGAAACGGTGCTTGAACCGGGCGATCTGGTCACGCACGTCAGCATTCCGGCGTTGCCGCCGGGTGTCAAGAGTATCTATCTCAAACTCCGCGACCGCGCTTCTTTCGAATTCGCACTCGTTTCCGCAGCCGTAATCGTACGGCAGAACGGCGGGCGCATCGATTTCATCCGCATCGTGATGGGCGGCATCGGTACCGTGCCGTGGCGCTGTCATGAGGCTGGGAAAGCGCTGCATGGTAAAGCCGCCACGCCCGCGAATTTTCGCAAAGCCGCCGAACTGATCCTTCGCAATGCCAGGCCGCAATCGCAGAACGGTTTCAAGATCGAGCTCGCGAAACGCTGCCTCACGCACGCGCTTACGCGGGCCACAACCGCAGCATAACCAGGAGGAGCGATGCAGGAGCAGCAAGTAGAGCAACCCATCCGGGAGAGCAAGATTATTGGCGTTCCCACACGCCGCATCGATGGACCTCTCAAGACGACGGGCGCGGCCAGGTATTCATCCGATCACCACTTTCCCGGTCTGGTCCATGCTTGGCCGGTTACGGCAACGATCGCCAGCGGCACGGCAAACAACATCGACACCTCAACTGCGGAGAAGATGCCGGGCGTGCTCGCCGTCTACACGCATGAGAACATCGGTCCGCTGTATCGCACGCCGCCCTCTGCCGGTTTGAGCATGCTGATGGATGAACGGCGACCGCCGCTGGAAGACACGACGATTCGCTACTACGGCCAATATGTCGCAGTCGTGGTCGCCCAGACTATCGAGCAGGCACGCGCGGCCGCCGAGGCAGTCAAGGTCAGCTACGCCAAGGCTCCGCACAACACCTCGGACGAGCTCATGGGCAATCATGCCAGCCATAGCGAGCCGCACGACGCCCAGCGGGAGCCAGAGCCAAAGCAGGTATCGAAGCGTGGCGACGCGAGAGCTGCTCTTCGCTCGGCGACGATCAAGCACGACGCCATCTACTCCACACCCACCGAAACACATAACGCCATCGAGTTGCACGCCTCCGTTGCCGTTTACAAAAACGGCAAATTCACGCTGTATGAGACCACGCAAGCCGTGATGAATTACCGCGACGTGATGGCCGCGATGCTCGGCGTGCCGCCTGAAAATGTGGAGGTCATCACACGCTTTCTCGGCTCGGGTTTTGGCGGCAAGCTCTGGCCCTGGCCCCAGGCATTGCTCGCCGCTGCCTGCGCGCGCAATCTGAAACGTCCGGTGAAACTGGTCCTCAGCCGCTCGATGACCTTCGAGAGCGCGGGCCACCGGCCGATTACCGAGCAGCGCATTCAGCTCGCGGCCGACGAAACAGGAAGACTTACGGCCATCCAGCATGATTATGCGAACCAAACGAACATGCAGGACGACTACGACGAGGGCTGCGGCGAGGCGACCGGTTTTCTGTATTCGTGCCCGAATGTGCTGGTCACCGGTACGCTCGTGCGCCGCAACATGGGCGCGCCGACCTCGATGCGTGGTCCGGGCGCCGTGCCTGGTTTATATGCGCTGGAATCTGCCATGGACGAGCTGGCGATCAAATTGAAAATGGACCCGATCGAGCTCCGTCTAAAGAATGAGCCGGAGCAGGACGAGAGCATCAACAAGCCGTTCTCCTCGCGTCATCTGAAGGAATGCTTCGCTGTGGGAGCCGGAAAATTCGGTTGGGCGAAACGAAATCCGGCGATCGGCTCGATGAAGAACGCGGAAGGCATGACGCTCGGCTGGGGCGTGGCCGCGTGCACGTGAATGGCAGCTCGCGTCGAATCCGAGGCTGCGGTTGAATTGAAGCAGGATGGTACGGCCCGCATTACGTGCGGCACGCAGGACATCGGCGGCGGCACGTACACGGTGATTGCGCAGATGGTCTCTCATGAGACCGGCGTGCCGCTCGATAACGTACAGGTTGTCATCGGAGACTCCGCGTTGCCGCCCGGTCCACTTAATGGCGGCTCCATGGCAACGGCATCGGTCACCCCCGCAGTGCTGGAGGCTTCGCAAAAGGCGATACAGCGTCTGTTGCAGTTGGCGGGAAAAACGCCGCGTTCTCCGTTCAGCGGAAAATCCGCGAAGGATCTGGAATTCGTCGACGGATGCGTCCGCTTGAAGGGACAAGCGGGTGCACCCGTGCCCACAGCCGAACTGCTCAAACTTGCCAAAGTACAGGCGGTGATGGGCAACGGAAAATCTAAGGGAACGTTTGGCGATCCAGACCTGAAGTTCTCGTTCCATAGTTACGGCGGGCAGTTTGCAGAAGTGACGTGGCAGCCGGAGATTGCGCGCCTGCGCGTCAGCCGCGTGGTCACTGTGATCGATGCCGGACGCATGATCAACCCACGTACCGCGCGCAACCAGATCGAAGGCGCGGTGGTAATGGGGGTTGGCATGGCAATGCTGGAAGCTACGGAATACGATCAGCGGAGCGGCGGACCTATTAATAGCAGCCTGGCCGATTATCTCGTAGCGGTGAATGCCGATTGTCCACAGATCGACGTTACTTTTCTCGACTATCCGGACTACAACCTTAATCCGCTGGGTGCGCGCGGCGTTGGCGAAATCGGTCTTGCCGGTGTCGCTGCGGCAATCACGAATGCGGTCTATCATGCGACCGGCGTTCGCGTCAGAAAATTGCCGGTACGAATTGAAAATCTGCTGGTCTAGCGCCGGTTCAACGCCTCGTTCAGCTCGGCTGTTCCCAGAAAAGCAGCTGTATCAGCTTCCTATCCGCAATCGAAGCTGAGCTGGAATCCGGTTCATCCAGTAAGCAGGATGAACGCACCAGCACTGGTTCTCAACTCACGGAAGCTAAATGATATCAATGCCGCGCGGATGGCTATCGCATCGCGATTCCTGCTGCACGGCCTCGCGTTATCCACCTGGGCTTCGCGCATTCCATTAAGGAGGCGTACCGAAAATCGGACGGCGCGCGCGGAAGCTCGTCACTGTGACAAATTTCGTTTAGAGTCCGAGCTGTTGTCGAATGCGGTCCGTTACATCTTTCGGAATCAGCTTGAGATGAACGGTGGCGTGCTCTTTTTCATGAAGTTCCAGTTCTGAGCCTTGGGACTGCAGAAGCCGGAGAAAATCGGCATCAGCCCATACATCGAAGTCATCTTCCTGCGCCGCGAAGGCGACATATTTGCCTGGGCGCAGGCGTTCGATTGAGAAGTGGAGCGATTGATCCAGTTCGGCGGGCCGAATCTTGTCTCCTGATGGCGTTGAATCCTCCGAAATCAGAACAACCTTAACGGAATTCTTGGGCTGATCCTGCGAAACCTCAACGTCCCCGCTCAGACTGGCCACATTCTTACTGAACGTCATCAACAGGTCTAAACTTGCGCCGTCCGCTACATCGATGGACTCCGGATCGAGCATGCGGGCGCCGGACGTAACTGTTTTGAGATAGTAGTTGGTCGCGTTGTTGAACGAAACGCTGTATCGGCCCGGCGGCACATCGTTAAGAATATATGTGCCGTTCTGGGGCTGAAACTGCATTCGCTGAAAGCTGGCGGCCGCCTTCCCTTCCACTGGATGCAGAGACACCGTGCCCGCGGTAAGCGGCTTGTCTTCCTCTCCCTCCAGCACCACTCGAACCCGAACTTGCGCCGGCTTAAACGGCGTGATCACCACGCCGGTGACATCCTGATCAATGAGATTTACTTCGCTCACTCCAATCTGTCTGAAACCGCTCGGGCCGTTAGCCAACAGCGTCAGTCGGTGCTTTCCAGGCGGTAATTCATCGAAAGCGAAATCGCCATTGGGAAGAATCTTGCCGGTTTCCGAGGTCCATCCCAAACCCTCTTCAACGCCACCGCTTAGCTGGTAGTCCTTCGGAGAACCGTCAAATCCCGCGATCCTTCCTTTCACGCTCAACGTGGGGCCACGCTGAATACGAATATCAACGCCGGCTTGGTCGTGGCCGCTCTGGATGCGAACGCTCTGCGCGTCGCCAATGGAAATGGCCGATGGGTAGAACGTCTTCAAATCGTGCACCCTGGTAACTTTTCCTTCGCTATCTACTGGGATCTGGGGCACGCTATATCCCGAGGAATCGCGCGAGGCACTGACGTAGTACGTTCCCGGCAACAACCCGTCGAAGCGGTACTCTCCAGCCTGATTGGTGCTGGTTTGATCGGACGGTGAATTGGGCTCTGCCTTGCGGCGGCGGTGTTGAGTCCAGAGAACTACCTCATATCCCGGCGCGGGATCGCCGTCCGCATCCAACACGCGGCCGCTAATGACTCCTGCCGGGAACAGACGCAGCGTAAGATTCTGCATGCGGTCGCCGGCGCTGATTTTCAAAAGAGTTTGCAGGTCGCTAACCTTAACCTGACTGTAGCCTCCAGGCAGGAATCCGCCCTTATCAGCTATCAGCGTATAGGTGCCCGGCTTAACTTCCGCAAACCAAAAATGACCATTTTCATCCGTGGTAGCAACCAGTTCCGAATCCTGATCCGCGCGCGATCCCAGCGTCACATGCGCCTTGCGGACTGGCTCGCCCGTCGCATCACTAACCACATGTCCTTCTAGTACGGCAAGCGCTTCAGGCGGCGGCCCGCTCTGCTGCGCGGCGGCAACGGAAACAAGAAAAACGCAAGCCCACCAGCTCATTTCAGCGGCTCGCAGACTGCGTTTTCAGGTCGGCTTCGACAAAGCGAATGAGCGACTCCAGCAAAGCCGCCCTCGGATAGTGATTCTTGTCCATGCCGGATTGCACATACTTCGGGCTTGAAGTCTCAAACGGAAGCGCGACGGCAAAGTGATCGGCCAAGGCCGCACCCAAAAATTTCGCATCGGGCAGAATGGCATCCTGCTTCAAGAGTTGACCGTCTTCGGCGGAGCCGAACGTTTGCAGCAATTCCCACGATTCGAGCAGTGCTTTTGATGTGTTCTCGCGCGAACTTTGGGCGGCCACCGAGTACGCCGGCACGGGTGTATGCGGATAACTGGCCAGGAACGCCTGCCGCACCGAGCGGCCCAGGCTTTTAAAGCCGCTGTCTATGTCGCCTTTGCAACCCGATAGATTAAACTGCTTAATCCACTTGTCAGCCTGCTGAGGCAGTGCATCCGCTATGGGCGAACCGCCGATAGCGCCGGCAACGGAAATAAATGCGGCCACGTGAGCGGCGAGACCCGGATTCGTAACCAAGCTTTCGTAGATATCCGGCGCGCCTTTGCTGTATCCGATGAGGATCAGCTTCTTCGAATCCTTTGCGGCCGCATTCTGAACAAACTGCGCGATCAAACGCGCATTCGCGGAAGTGGGGTCGTTCGGCACGGACATGGTGTCTACCGCAAATCCGTGCTTATCGTGGAGCAGTTGCGCACCTTTTTGAAAAGCGGGCGTGTCGGCAAAACAGGAGCTAAGAAACCCGGGCACGATGACGATGTGGTAGTCGGGCGTGAGCGGGGGAAGCGGCGCTGCACTTTTCGGGTTAGCTCCTTCCAGATACTTGTCACACGTGCTCCACGCTCCTCCATCCGGGTTCTCCTGCGCCAGCACAGAGCAGAATGTGGATGCGAAATCCGCGGCATAGTTGCGGCCTTCCGGCTGCAAATAGATGATGAGCGCGCGGCCATCTGAGGTGAAGCCCCCGCCTGTGGCAGTGCGAGCCTCTTTCACCGGGTGCGTTGGGGTGAGGTACTCTTCTTTTACCACCATTCCGGTCTGCTGCAAACTCTGGCCAATGTAGTCGCGCTCGCCGTCCGTAGCAGAATCAATCTTGTGTGTGATTCCGTTGTTGCGCTGATCCTTTTCGAACCCGATATCGTGCGTTCCGGCGCCAGCCCAGACCGTTTCGCCGCCCGCGGTAAAGGGAGCCTTCCAGATCCGGAAATGATTGCGCGAGGCGACCACACGGACAGGGTCCCCTTGCGCGTAGCCGAAATCCTGCACGCGGCCGAACAGCTCCAGTTCGCTCATGGGCAGCGTGACATAGGCATCCTTGGAAATGCTGGCCAGAAGCCCGCGCACCACGGCATCCGTCTTGGTTTTGTCGACGACCACCCAGCCGGCGGCCTGCAATGCGGATTGCAACTTATCCTGCGAGCCAATGACGATGAAGTTCACCCGGTCACCTGGATTTCCGGCCGCATCGTTGACGCGCGCCGGAATGCTGTCGAGCATCTGCTGCGTAAACGTAGGCAGAGGCACCGGAGCGGCCTGGATTTTGGAAGCGGTAACCGGCGTGTATTCGATAACCACGTGATAGCTGCCGGTCCCAGTGGCATTTGCCGTCTGGTTGATGCCCAAAAACAGCCGGCCGGCGATAGGAGCGGTCCGCTGCGTGCGCGCTCCAATCAAGAATGCGCGTGCGGCCGGACTGTCGCCAAAACGTCCCACCAACGCGCCCCGCCCCGCTTCGTTTACGGGAAACTGCATGACCAGATCCATCCAGCCGCGCTTCAGCCCTTCCGGCCCCGTCGACTGCACGCCCGCGTAGGTCACGGTTCCGGTCGCGGTGATAGTCACCGCCTCGCCGGCTTTCAAATCTATGCCGGTATCGGTCCAGACCTGATCTGCCTTGATATCAATCTCTTTCTTGTCGGCCAGCGCGAAGCCAGTTAAGAGCGTCAGTAGCAGAAGAGCGCGAAACAGTGTCGTCATAAATGATTGCCGATAGCGTCGAGTATCAGGAGTTCCACATGCTGCCAAACCGCTCCGTCGAGTTCCATTTTGGCGTGGCTGCCGCCGAAAGTGCGCCGCGCCCACGAGGCGTCGGAGATATTCAGAGTGCGGTACGGGCGAAATAGATAGGAGAATTGCGTGTTCTCAAGGATACGCGTCCGGGCAGGATTTTTAGCGCGAATTTCGGTCCGCCCCTCGATGCTGAATGGATCGTGCTGAAAGAGGTTGGCAGCATTGAGTACATTAGCAGGTACGACGGCATCGCGAAAGCCGACGCTATCCACCTGCACCGTCAATTGCACCTGGACACCAAGTTTTTGAAGATCGCGAGCTGTGCTTATGACGGCTGCCCCTCCCCAGCTTTGACCGTAAAGGATAATGCGAACGCGGGAACGCGCTGCGCTGCCACCAATGGCGCCGGCGGTCAGCTTCACAGCGAGTTCGCGATGGCGGTTCTCGATGGTCTCGGCATAGACATTGCGGAGATGGCGCGAACGAAGATCGAGGACCACTTTCCGGATACCGCGATGTGGATCATCCCAATGCTCAAAGCCGCCGAGGAAGCCGATCACCAGAACGGAACCAGGCCGGGCAGGCTGCGGGACGTGAAAATCGCGCAGGTGCTGTGCCGAGGCATTCGCTGCGCAGGAGATGAACAACACGCAAACAGCAAGCGGCGAGAGTCCAGTGCGAGATTCCACGGCCCACGACATGCTTTCTTACATTGTCACTCTGGGTCACTCTGGCCCAGGAGTGGTGTGGCTGAAATTCGCCTTAAGCGCGCAGTTCCCTTTTCGGGTGTTACGAGCCGTTGCTATTGTTGGCTGCCATTGAGGCTTTCGAGCTCGCCGCGTCCCGCAGGGTGAGCGGCGAGGGAATCGTCAGCAGGCGGCGCGAAAGCTTCACCAAACCGCGGCGTTCAAGTTGGTTCAGCGTCGTAGAAGTGGTTTCGCGCGTGGCGCCGATCAGATCAGCAAGCTCCAATTGCGTAATGGGGAGCTGATAGCCTTCGCCATCTTCGTTGGGTTTGACCAGCTTCGACAATTCCGCCAGATAGTGCAGGATTCGATATTCCACATCATGGAGGCAAAGCAGCTCCACTTTCCGGGCCAAGGCAAGTTTTCGCTGCAAAACGTAGTCAAGCAGTGCCTCCGCCAGTTCCGGATTGCCTGCGAAGGCGCGCAGCAGTGTTTCGCGCGGAATCCGGCACAAATTGGCCTGGGTAAGAACTTCAGCTTCGGTGTAATACGTCTGCGAGGCCTCAGCTAAGACTTCTTCTCCGATAATATGACCCGCGCCACACACCCCAAGTATGATTCGTCCGCCCAAACCATTCGTGCGCGTGAGCTTAATCAGACCGTCCTCAATGTAGTACACCGAATCGGCGATCTGATCCTGCGAGAACACCGCAGTCGATCGGCGAAGCGCTGTAAGGCGAGTTACGTCCGATGCTGAAAGCAGTGTGCTCTGCACGGCAGAAGCAAGAGAGGTCACAATATTCTCCTCAGGGGTTGTCATCGATTATAGGAAGTTATACATTCGATGCACAGGGAAAAGTTCCAGGTTCTTTCATTTCCACAGAGAAATCTCAATCTGTACAATCGGTATTACGAATCTTACCTGAAAAGACCCTCGCTGAGGTAAACAACCGCGACAAATCCGCTGTTCCGATCGAATTTCGAAGTTCCGCAAGCGTGCGCAAGAAATTGTCAATCGCGGCGCTGATGGCGTCCTGATTCGTAGCCAGAATGCTTGACCAGAGATCCGGGTCGCTCAATGCCAACCGGGTCATGTCAAGCAGGCCCTGTCCGAAGACCACCTCGACAGACTTACTATCCTGAGTGGCGAGAGTTTGCGCAAGCGCAGTGGACAGGAGTTGCGGTAGATGAGAGGTAAGCGCAACGGTCGCATCATGTTCTTCCGGCGGCATATCGACCAGTTCCGCGCCTAAGCGTACCAGCCAGGACCGGAAAGTCTCAGATCGTGGGGTTTCCGGACAACAGGGCGTCAACACATAAGGCCGTCCCCGGAAAAGGCCTGCATCGGCGACCTCGACTCCGCGTTGCTCCTTGCCTGCCAGCGGATGTCCTCCCAGGAACTGAGCGCGCGGAACGCAATCGGCGGCCTTTGCCACAATCTGCATCTTCGTACTGCCGGCATCGGTGATGAGGCAGTCGCGCTCAATCAGAGGGGAAAGCTGTTCAAGAGTGTGGAGAATTCGATCCACAGGTTGGGCCAGATAGATAACATCGGCGCGTCGAGCCGCCTCTTCCAGTGTTGCTTCACTGGTTATAGCGCCGTGCTGCAAAGCGGCTGCAATTGCCGGGGCGGAGCTGACTCCAAGTATCTCGCCCTCAAAACCAGCTTTTCGAAGCCCCAGGCCGAAGGAACCGCCGATCAGTCCGACTCCGACAATAGCAACCGTCTGCATCCTGTCGCGGCTAAGCGCTGCGCCCCACGGCAGTGGCGATGGCCCGTATTTGCTGCATCATCTCGGTGAACTGATCGGGACGGAGCGATTGTGCTCCGTCGCTCAAGGCGTGATCGGGGTCTGGATGCACCTCAACCAACAGGCCGTCGGCTCCGGCAGCTACCGCCGCTCTCGCCATGGGAACAACGTAATCCCGCTTTCCGGTTCCATGGGACGGGTCGGCGATTACCGGAAGATGCGTAAGCCGGCGCAAAACAGGGATGGCAGCAATGTCCATGGTGTTGCGGGTGCTCGTCTCAAACGTGCGGATGCCGCGCTCGCACAAGATCACCTGGTAGTTGCCGCCCGAGAGAATGTATTCGGCGGAGAGCAGCAGTTCCTCGATCGTCGCGGCAATGCCCCGCTTCAACAGAATTGGTTTGCGAACATTTCCCAGTTCGCGAAGCAGGTTGAAGTTCTGCATGTTTCGCGCGCCCACCTGCAGGATGTCCGCATATTCGATGAGGAGCGGAATCTGGACCTGGTCCATCACTTCACTCACCACCAGCAATCCGTTCCGGTCGGCGGCCGCGCGCAGTATCTGCAAACCCTTTTCACCCAGGCCTTGGAAACTGTAAGGCGAGCTTCGCGGCTTAAAGGCTCCGCCGCGAATAACCTGTGCTCCACCGGCGGCAACTAATGCCGCGGAGGCTTCCATCTGTTCCTCGGTTTCTACACTACACGGACCGGCCATGGCCACCAGCTTGTGTCCGCCGATCTCTACATCGCCGATTCTGATGATCGTGCCAGCGGGCCTGAAATTACGGCTGGCGAGTTTGTATGGCGAAACGATTCTGTGGGCTTCTTTCACACCCGCCATCACCTCGAGGGCAACGGGGTCAAAATCGTCCATCGGACCAACGCCTCCCAATACGGTGTGGCGCACGCCTGTCGAGCGATGAACGGTAAAGCCCATTTCGACCAGGCGCCTGATAACGGCTTCAGTTTGCGCCTCAGTGGCGCCTTCCTGCATGACAACTAACATGCTTCCTGCTGCCCGTCCGGCGTGTTGTCGCCCATCTTCAGCTTCTGCACGGTCCTCATTTCATCTATGATTCGTTCGAAAATTCGTTTTATGGCGTCCGGCGGTAAAGGCCCGCGATTATGGCCAAGCACATTCGCGAACACCTGGTCCTCGCGTTTCGGCTCATAGATGGCCATGCGCAAATCCTGCTTGATGCGGCCGATTTCCTCAACGATTGCCGTCCGCTGGTTCAGAAGGTCAAGCAGCTTCAAATCCAGGTCGTCGATGCGCTCGCGGCAGCGGGATAAGTCGGCAGGAGAATGCTGGGTCATGCAACTCGCAGCGGAGCGGTAAGGTAACGGGTGAACGCTTCGAGCCGGGCGTCCAAATCGGGCAAGGCCGCGTTTTCTTCGATGCATTTAACGATCGCACTGCCCACAACCACGCCGTCGGCCAGGCGCGCGACCTCCGAAACCTGTTCTGGCTTGCTGATGCCGAAACCGACCGTCAGCGGTAGATCAGTCAATTCGCGCATACGCCGCGTGAGCGGTGCGGCGGCCTCCGAAACAGATGTCTGTTCCCCGGTCACGCCTGTTCTGGACACCAGATAAATGAAGCCAGACGAATGTTCGGCTACCAATCGAAGCCGTCGTTCCGTGCTGGTCGGCGCAGCCAAAAAGATCGTATCCAGACCTTGTTCGCGCAGCCGGCGGACCGGTTCGCTTGCCTCCTCAATGCAGAGGTCAGTTAAAAGCACCCCGTCGACACCCGCACCCGATGCATCGTGCGCCAGCCGTTCGAAGCCGTAGCGCAGCAAAGGGTTTAAATAACTGAACAGCAGCAGCGGGATCTGGGAGCGTCGCCGGATCTCACGCACAATCTCCAGCAGCCTGGGAAGCGTTATTCCAGCGCGCAATGCGCGATCGGAGGCACGCTGGATAACTGGACCATCGGCGATCGGATCGGAAAACGCAACTCCCAGCTCGATCAAGTCGGCGCCGCCGCGTTCGAGGGCAAGCACCAGGGAAACCGTGTGCTCGGGAGACGGGTCGCCGCCCGTGAGATAGGCGATGAATGCTTTGCGGCGCTTAGCACTACAGTTAGTGAACAGGCTGGCAATCCGAGTAGCAGTCTGGACCATTCAGATCTCCAGCTCCGGCATGTTCTCGCGATAAATATCGATATCTTTGTCGCCGCGTCCGGAAACATTCACTACATAGACGGCCTGCGGCTCTTTCGGAGCGCGGCGAATGGCCTCCGCAACGGCGTGCGATGATTCCAGTGCCGGAATAATGCCTTCCGTTCGAGCCAATATCTTAGCCGCGGCCAGCGCGTCCGCATCGGTCACCGAAACGTATTCGGCACGGCTGGCGTCGTGCAGCCAGGCATGTTCGGGTCCGACCGCGGCATAGTCCAGACCAGCCGAAACGGAATGCGTCAATCCAACCTGCCCCTGCTCGTCTTGCAGTAAATAACTGAAGGTGCCATGCAGCACACCCGGCGAGCCGCCCCCGAATCGCGCCGCGTGTTCGCCAAGCTCGGCGCCCTTCCCGCCGGCTTCTACGCCGACCAGGCGAACATCGGAATCGCCCAAAAAAGGATAAAAAATTCCGATAGCATTGCTGCCGCCGCCAACACAAGCCAGAATCGTGTCCGGCAATCTCCCCATCTGTTCCAGCGCTTGGGCCCGCGTTTCTTCGCCGATTACCCGATGGAAGTCGCGCACCATCATCGGGTAAGGGTGCGCTCCCAATGCGGACCCAAGCAGATAGTGAGTCGTCGCGACATTTGTTACCCAGTCGCGCATCGCCTCGCTGATTGCATCCTTCAATGTTCGGCTGCCATTCGCCACGCTGACAACTTCGGCCCCTAACAACCGCATCCGGAAGACGTTCAGCTTCTGCCGCCGCATATCTTCCTCGCCCATGTAGACCACGCATGTCAAGCCGAAAAGCGCGCATACCGTGGCGGTTGCCACACCGTGCTGGCCCGCCCCTGTTTCGGCAATAATCCGCTGCTTTCCCATACGCCGGGCAAGCAGGATCTGCCCCAAGCAGTTGTTAATCTTATGCGCCCCAGTGTGAAGTAAATCTTCACGTTTTAGCCAGATCTGCGCGCCACCTAAATTCTGGCTTAAACGGCGCGCCGGATACAGCGGAGTGGGCCGCCCCGCGTAATTGTGCAGCAGCCAATTCAATTCTTCGCTAAATGCGGGATCCTGGCGCGCTTCGCGGTAGGCCTGCTCCAGCTCTTCGAGCGGCGACATGAGCACTTCGGGAACATAGCGGCCGCCATACGGGCCGAAATGGCCCAAACCATCCGGCAGCGTGGCAGAACTCATAGCGTAATCTCTTCAGAAACCTGTAAGGCGGCAAGCGAGGCATGCACGAAAGCCCGCACCCGTTTCGGATCTTTTCTGCCAGGCGTTGACTCCAGCCGCGAGCACGCATCCACGCCCCAGGGGTGGGCGATCCGGACTGCTTCCGCCACATTTGAGTCGTCAAGTCCGCCGGCAATGATGACACGCTGTGAAAAGGCTCCGGCGAGCTTCCAGTCGAACGGTTTTCCCGAGCCCCCATACTCCGGCGTGAAACTGTCCAGCAATAACGCTTCAAAGCTGTGCGCGGGGGACAAGGTTGTGCTCGCCGGCAGGGCTCGCCAGATTCGGCAATGATTTGACACCTCAAGCGGATTGATTTGGCCGTATAACTGGAGGATATCCAGAGGAACCTCTGTGCGGCCGTAAGGCTTGTCGACGAAGATCCCCACTTTCAGGTAATCTCCCGGTACGCGCTCAATGATCTGCGCGGCGCGTTGTGGCGCGATATAGCGCGGGCTCTTCGCATAGAAATTGAAGCCAAGCGCATTCGCCCCGGCGTCCACTGCCACGCGCGCATCCTCTTCGCACGTGATTCCGCAGACTTTCACGATGAAGGATTTCATGAATTCCGCACCAGAGTCGCAAGAGCGGCGCCCGGATCATCCGCTTTCATCAGACACTCACCAATCAAGAATGCCGAATAACCGGCGCCCAAGAGAAGATCGATATCGGCCCGGGTGTGAATGCCGCTTTCGGCTACGCGTATAACGTTTAACGGTATGAGATAACTCAACCGCAGCGCAGTATCGAGCGAAACTTCGAATGTATCCAGATTGCGGTTGTTGACGCCAATGATCTCGGCTCCGGAGTCAATCGCCTTGGCAAGCTGATCCTGGTTATGAACCTCTATAAGCGAATCCATTCCTAGAGATGAAGCGAGCTCGCGAAAATGGCGCAGCTCAGGAGTGTCGAGAATGGCCGCGATCAGCAGAACGGCATCCGCGCCGTGTGCTGCGGCTTCGAATATCTGTACCCGGTCGATGATGAAATCTTTCCGGAGCACAGGCAGGCTCACGGCCGCTCGCGCAGCTTCCAGATCATGCAGTCCGCCTTGAAAATACTGTCTGTCGGTGAGCACCGAAAGGCAGGCGGCGCCGCCCTGTTCGAAAGCGCGCGCAATCAGTGCCGGATGAAAATCAGCTTGCAGCAGGCCCTTGCTGGGGGATGCTTTTTTAATTTCAGCGATGATAGCCGGCTTTGTTTCACGCAGAGCGGCGGCGAAACCGCGAGCGTGCGCGCTACGCTGATAAGCTTGCTGCTCCAAAAGCGCAGCGCGAGAACGTAGCTCCGCCACTTCCTGCTGTTTTTGCTGAACAATATCGGCAAGAATGCCGGATGAGGTACGGAGCATCATCACGGGGCTTTGGAAACCCTCATCGTAACAGGTGAGATGCGCTTCGATTCCCGGAGGCAGAAACGCGCGACAATCGTTACAGTGTCGCGCGAACTGACGATTTTGGTCATTGTGGCGTCCATAATCTCGCTTTCATCGACACCCAGCCATAAAGCCGGATTTGAGGCTGCGCAGTATGGGATCGAGCAGCGGCTTTCCGTGGGAGACGTCCTGATTGCAAATGAAAAATTAGCGGACCCCAATTTTGCTGAAGCGGTGATTCTGATCGTGCAACACGATGACGAAGAGGGAACGCTGGGTTTAGTGATCAACCGGAAGAGCGAGATTCCGCTCTCGAAAATTTTTCCAGACATAAAACATGCCTCGGCGGATCCGGTGTACATTGGCGGCCCGGTCGGGACAACCATCGGACAGGCATTACTGCGGCTTCCGGCCAACACGGATCAGGTGGGGCACATATCCGGCGATATCTACGCGACTGGCAGCAAAGAACTGATTGAAAAATCGGTCGCTTCACAGACCGACCCATCCAAGTTCCGCCTCTATTTTGGTTATGCTGGCTGGGCTCCCGGGCAATTGCAAGCGGAGATCCGGTTGGGCGCCTGGACTGTGCTTAAAGGACGCTCGAAGATCGTGTTCGATCATGATCCGGATTCGCTTTGGGACCGCCTGACACGCGAATCCCATACGCAGATGGCGGCAGGCCAGCTACTGTAGCGTTTGCAAATTCAGAAAATGTGCGCCGAGTAACCTTCCCGTGAGATCGAAATCGAAAGCGTAATGAATCCGCGCAAGGCGCGCGCAGGCGTGGCATCCATCAAGCGCTAAATAGTCCGCGATGAATCTTTGGCCGCCGCCCGGGAGCGACTCTGCCGTAACGCCCGTCATGCCGCTGCGGTCGCCTGGCCATAGCATCGCTCTAGGATGTTTCGCAAGAAGCGCTTTCCAGCCCGGATCGGATTTCAATCCGGCACTCGGCAGACTGGAAAGATCGTCGACGTCCGCCACCGGTGGCGTTCCGTTCACCAGCAGGCAGCCGGTATTCGTATTTGCGCGAAACGGGTAAACGATCCACGCGATACTTACCCGTCCCGTGTCCTGGAACTTCGCTAAATAGGCATCGTTGTGGAGCCGATTTGTGAAAGCAACGGCCTCCGGTGAGGCGCCGGCCTGCTGCATTTGCCGGGCGAAACATTCGCCCAAACCGGGATATGCGGCTGAAGCGCAAGACTGCCTGGCCTTCTGCAAAGTTTTGTTGTCAGGCCGCCAAACTGCGCGAGAGGTTACGGCGACGCTTACTGCCATAAGGCTGGTCGCCAGGGCAACGGAATACAAGCGACTGTACATGGAGATGCGGTTCTCAGTATGCGCTTCCGAATACCGGGGCGCAAGATCCGGCATTTCAGTCCAGGACGCCTATTACCCGCTCACGCCCAAAAAAAGCTAGCCTTTTTACCGGACCCATGCTAGTCTTTCCTCATACCATTTTCTAATAGATATATTACGCGCGAACGCGCTAATATCCATCTCTAATCGTTGAATGGGCTGCCGCGCCGTCGGACGCGGTGATTGTGCGAACGCACAATCGTCGGAGCGAAGGTGAGGCTGTTTGCATTATCAGCCTCATACCGGAAGCCAACGCTTCCAAAACTGCTTGTAAGTTTTTTCACTCTTTAGGAGGCCGTCATTCGTCCCTACATCGTACTTGCGCTCGCAGCCTGCACTTCCTTCACGGTGCATGCGCAGACGCCAACAATTAAGAACTGCAGCATATTTCCGGCTGACAATGTTTGGAACGCGAGAGTGGACTCGTTACCCGTCCATCCGGATTCCGCGGCGTACGTTCAGACCATTGGGCCCAGCAACCCGGCCCATCCGGATTTCGGAATGGACTCCGCCAACGGCATTCCCTTTATGACTGTTCCCGGTAATCAACCGAAGGTGAGCGTTTCCTTTTACTACAACGGCGATCCGGGCCCATACCCGATTCCGCCGAATCCTCTAATTGAACAAGGCCCAAATAGCACCGGGGATCGACACATTTTGCTCATCGATACTGACAATTGCATTCTCTATGAGCTATTCAACGCATGGCCGCTGGCTAGCGGATCATGGTCGGCCGGATCTGGCGCCATCTTTCCGCTGAACTCGAATGCACTGCGGCCCAGCGGCTGGACGTCGGCCGATGCCGCAGGGCTTCCGATTTTTCCAGGCCTGGTTCGGTACGACGAGGTGGCTTCAGGACAGATCAATCATGCCCTCCGGTTCACCGCGCCGGCAACGAACGACACTTTCGTCTGGCCGGCGCGCCATTACGCCTCACCTCACAACGGCACACAATATCCGCCCATGGGAACACGCTTCCGATTGCGCCAGGATTTCGATATCAGCTCATTCCCGCCGCACGTTCAGGTGATACTGGCAGCTTTGAAAACATATGGGATGATTCTGGCCGACAACGGAGCATCCTGGTTTATTTCCGGTGTTCCGGATTCGCGCTGGAATGACGATGAGATGCATCAACTGACGCGCGTCATCGGGGCCGATTTTGAAGCCGTGGACGAATCCTCGCTTATGGTGGATCCGAACTCGGCCGAGGTCAAGTCCAGCGCGCCGGCTCCCCCTCCAACGCCAACCCCGCCCTCCGTGGATTGGGTGAATGTCGTCTCAAAGAACAGCGGCAAGTGTCTCGATATGACGGGCGGACCTAGTGCGACGTGGGAAATGGACCCCGCGCAGCAGTGGACTTGCTGGGGGGGCACTAACCAGGAGTTCCAGTTCTCGCCCATTACCGGCGGTTATGAGATAACCGCAAGGAGTAGCGATTTACAGCTTGATGTGGACGGTGGTCCAGGCGCTATACAGAACGGAGCGCGCATCATCCAGTATCCATTCTGGGGCGGTTCCAATGAGATATGGCAGCTTGTGCCTACCTCAGACGGCTACTTCAACATCGTTGCAAAGAGCAGTGGATCCTGTATGGACGTCTGGGGAATTTCAAAAGAAAATGGCGCGCCAGTCCAGCAATGGGCCTGCTGGGGCAGCGACAACCAGAAATGGAAGCTGGTGCCAGTGCAATAGCGTAGGGCCGGGCATGCCCGGCCCTCATGCCTGTTTAAAAGCGGAAAACATGAAACACCGGGAGCCTCCTGGCGAGTCCTCTGAGTGTCATGGCCCCAAACGATCCAATCGATCCAGTCGATCCAGTAATTGACCCAGTCACTCCCCGTCGGCCTTATTATCGCCGTTACTGGGACACCTACAACCGGCCCTATTCAGGATGCGGATGCCTGTGGGCAATCCTCATCATCATTTTGATCTGGTGGATTCTCTCCTGGGGTTTTGGCTGGGGCGGCGGTTGGTGGGGCTACGGTCACGGTGCCGGTGCTCCCCGGTGATGCGCCTGCATCCCGAGGAGAGTCGCGGCGCTTAGAGCTCACGATCGTGTGGGCCATCTTCGTAGCGCTCGCATATCTTCCTAATCTGGCTCCCAAGCGCAGCATCAACCTGGCGGGCCTTACGATCTTCTGGTCTTTTTTCACGATGACGCTGATCATCTTATGCGACCAGATCACTATTGCGCTCAAGTGCGGATCATTGCTACAGCAGGCCACAAGCAGCGGCAGGGCGTGGCTTTCGCTTCTGTCCATTGGGGCGCTAAGCGGCCTGTTGCTGGATGGCGTCGCGCAATGGCTCGGAAAGCTGTGGATCTATCCGTATTGGAACGAGGCCGTATACGGCAGCACCTTCGTAATCGGTTTTTGCGCCTATTGGCTGGCAACTGCCGAGAGTTATTTGGCCGTTCGTGCAATCCTTGGCCGCTGGAGCCGCCCGGCGCGTCCAATCACGCCGCCGTCATACGAAGCTGTATTATTCCGGGCGCTCGGAACCATAGGGGTCGCACTGGTCTTGGCCGGAATAGTTTTGCTGCTGAGCGATTACCAAGCGTCTGGCGGCTACGTTTTCGAGACGCAAAAGCCGCTGCCCGTCAAAAATCATTTCGGTTACTTCCTGACTGCCTTTGTAGGAATCTGGCTTGTGCTCGAATGGCTACAATTCGCACGCCGTAGATTATCGCTGCTTAGGACGCTCCTGAATGGGCGGCGCCTGCCGCTTTGCGCGCTGCTGATTGCCTCCGCTGTCTCCGCGCTGTTTTGGGAAACCGTAAACGCGGCGCATCATTTTTGGATTTACACGAATTGGCCCCTACCGCAATGGCAACTCATGACTATCCCCGTCACGGTGCTGCTGACTTGGCCGCTCCAGTATGTCGTGTTTCTCTCACTTGGATTTCTTCTCGGGCGCGACTTCTGGGCCTGAGGCACTTGCCGTGGGATGCTCACAAACAGAGGAGTCTTTATGAACTGTTCACGCAGAGAGCTAAGCTTGCTCATTCCCGCACTTCTGTCCGCCGCGCCCGCGACAGGCGCTTCGGTCCTCCCCTCGAAATGTTATGCGTTCAGTAGTCTGCCGGTTAAAAGGAATGCGAAGACTGGCATGGAATCGCGAAATGTGTTTCGAGGAAGGACGCAGACGGGCTGCCCGGTCGCAATGCATATCAGCACCCTGCCCCCGGGCCAGATGCCGCATCCGCCGCATCATCACCTCCACGAAGAGATGATGCTGGTGAAGGAAGGCACGCTCGAAGCCACCATCGCTGGCAAGAGCACGAAAGTGGGACCGGGCTCGGTAATCTATATCAATTCCAATGACGAGCATGGATTGAAAAATGTAGGCGACGTGCCGGCCCAGTATTTCGTAATTGAAATCGGCGCGGATAACAATGGTTGAAAGCGGCTGCGGCTGCGAGGCGATTTAAGCCGCTGCGGGCATCTTGGAATCAGAAACCCTCATTCTCGGCCTTGACCAATGGTCGCGCAGATTTAAGAACGGCAGCTCGATGTAGGCGAAGGTCAAAAAAGCCAGTGCCGAAGTAATGGTCAATATCACGCACCAGCAAATAACGAATCCCACTGGGCTTCTCCCCACAATCAGTTGGATCGGTGAAACAACGTGGTCAAGCACGCCGAAGTGATTAAGGTAGATGCCGTACGATAGCCTTGACAATACATAAAACCCAGGCCAGCTAAGAAATTGTGGCTGTCGCTTGGTTCGCAACAGCACGAACGCGACTGCTCCGTACATCAACGCCAGCGCCGAGAACGCGAAAACACTCTGGCTGACATAGTCTCGCAGTGTAAACGCCACGACAAGCGTCAAGACCAGCACCGTTACGTTTGACCGAATAGTACCTTTCATCTTTGAAGGCTGCATGATCGCAATCCAGGCAATGATCACGCCAATGGCGAGCCCATCTGAGTGCGTGTGCAGGGGAGTATAGGTGAGCTTGTGTATCCCCGCTTCAGTTGTGGCGCCCGCCGCAAGGATGGTAAGCCAGCGCAGCAATGGAAGCGCGACAAGCCATCCTATCGGGATCAGGACCAATCGCTCAGGACGCAAAAAACGCCATGCGATGTAGAGAATGATCGGAAACAGCAAATAGAACTGCTCTTCGGTCGATAAAGACCAGCCGCCGCCAATCTTGCAGTGAAAATAGTTCGACAGAAAGAAAATGTCGGACGAAAAACCCCGAAGCGGAAGTTTGAGTACCAGGTCGCGAAGTATTAGGCCAATAACCAGGCTGAAGTACAGAGGCCAGATCCGGAATCCTCGCCGCATAATGAATCGCCGGACGTTAATGGTGCCGGATCGATCCAGTTCCTTCCATAATTGTCCGCCAATGAGGAAGCCGCTAAGCACAAAGAACAAGTCCACTCCGGTCCAACCAAATAAGACAAACGGCAATTTCTGAATTCGCGGATCAGCAAAGGATCCGCCCGCGTGTCCGGTGATAACCAGCAGAATAGCGATTGATCGGAGGAAGTCCAGACAGGGAATATTGCCGGCAGGTCTGTTGCGTAAACTCGCTCGCGCCGCACGTAAGGGGTTCATCTTCAAAATCAGGCATGCTGCACCCGATCAGGACCTTAGGCCTCCTCAGCCGGGCGGAGTTGTTGACTGCTGAATACCTTTTCGGCTAGTGCGGCCTAAATATGAACCACGCTAAGGTCAAAATCGATACGGGTGAAAGCCGGCCGGAGCCAGAGAGTCTGCAACCGGGCCGTCGGCAGCAGACGTGAGTCGCTTCCGGCTCGATACAATAGCAATCCAATGACGATGCGAAGACGCGACCTGCTGAAAGCGATGGCTTCAGCGCCGGTGGCAATGGCAGCGGCCCGAGGCGCGGCTTCACGGCGCTATGAACCGAATTGGGAGTCACTGGATAAGCGCCCGATACCGCAGTGGTACACCGACGCGAAATTCGGCATTTTCATTCATTGGGGCGTGTATTCGGTTCCTGCCTACGCCGCGGTGAACGTGAAGGATGAGAATCCATACGCCGAGTGGTACTGGAATTCGCTTACAAACGGAATGGATGCGAAAGGCACCGGTGGGCAATGGCGCGCTTACCTGGAAATTTCACAAGCGCGTGTATGGCGCGGATTTCCCGTACTTCAACTTTGCACCCATGTTTCGCGCCGAGTTGTTCGACCCGGACGCGTGGGCGGACCTTTTCGTTCGATCCGGCGCCAAATACGTCGCGCCCACTTCCAAGCATCACGAGGGATTCACGCTGTGGCGCAGCGCGGAAGCGAATCGCTCCTGGAAACGGCCCTGGAACAGCGTGGACGTTGGTCCGAAACGAGATGTCTTGCTGGATCTAACCGAAGCGGGCCGCCGAAAGGGCTTGCAGATGGGAATTTACTACTCGCTGTATGAGTGGTACAACCCGCTGTGGCTCTCAAACAAGCAGCGCTACGTGACGGAGCACCTGTTTCCGCAATTCAAAGATGTTGTAAATCACGTAAAGCCGGCCATCATTTTCTCGGATGGGGAATGGGAACTGACCAGCGCGGAATGGCACTCTCCCGAGTTGCTGGCGTGGTTGTACAACGACTCGCCAGTGGGCGATACGGTGGTGGTCGATGATCGCTGGGGAAAAGACACCCGGCACAAACACGGCGGCTACTACACCACTGAGTACACCTCGGGTATGCAGCAATCCGGGCATCCATGGGAAGAGAGCCGCGGGATGGGCTATTCGTACGGATACAACCGGATGGAGACGCTGCGCGACTATCACACCGACCGCCAGCTTGTCTTGATGCTGATCGATATCGTCAGCCGCGGCGGAAATCTGCTGCTGGATATCGGGCCGCGAGCGGATGGCCACATTCCGGTGGTCATGGAGGAGCGGCTGGTTCAGATTGGAGACTGGCTGCGGCCGAATGGCGAAGCCATATACGGCACGCGCGCCTGGAAACGGCCTTCGCAGTGGAGCAGCGGAACGATGCCTCACATGGAAAACAAAGAGTTTCGCGCCGAATACGACATCACCAAAATGGTCGATAAGCCTCCGGCCGGATACGCGCACATAGAGGCGTTCTTCACGGCAAAAGGCGATGCGGTTTACGCGATTCTCCCGCGCTGGCCCGAAAATGCAGCCGTACTGAACAATATCGCAGCAGGTTCCGGCGCGAAGATCAGCTTGCTGGAGACCGGAGACGAACTGAAGTGGCGAATGCAGGGGCGTCAACTCGCCGTCGAGATCCCCGCCGCGCTACGGACGAAGTTGCCGCACCGGCAAGCATACGTTCTAAAGATGACTGGAGTGGCAGATAACGCATAGCTCTAAACCGACCAGAGCGGCGCGGCCCGGCATCACCACGCCGTAGACGGGCTGATAATCGGCATTCGTTACGTTCGTGAGCCGCACGTACGGATGAAACCGGGAGCGCGTCCAGCCAGCATAGGCATCCACCAACACATACGCGTTGCGCTGATACTGGTTGGTAACGCCGGTTCGAATGCGCGCGAGCCAGCCCGCGAGGCGAAGTGCGCTGCCAACCGATGACGGCCTGCTGAGTCGGGTAATTGAAAACGTATTTCGATTGGTAGCCATTCAGAGCAGCATGAGCGCCATACAGGCCGGTGTACTCGAGCTGGACGGTCTGTGAGTGGGGAAGCGATCCGAAGAGCGAGGCTTCCCAACCGGTAAAGGTCAGGCGGCCGAAGTTCATGGCCTGCCAGATGTCCGATGAGTTCGCGCGGGTGTAGTCAATGTCGTCCGTTTCGTGACGGGAGAAAACAGTGAGCGAACTTCTCCAGCGAGCGGCTGGATAGAGATCGACGCCGGCTTCATAATTCATGGCTTTCTCGGGTTTGAGATTAGGATTGCCGATATTTGCCGGATCGTGATAATAGAGATCAGTGTAATTCGGGAGGCGAAATGCCCGGCTAACGGAGGCGCGCAGCTTCGCTTTTGATGAAAACCAATATCCGCCGCTGAATGACGGGACAGAGATGGTTTGAGCGCGGCCGTAGAACTCCTGACGTGTGCCGGCACTGAACGACAAACGGTGCCAGGAGCGCACATCCAGATCGCCGTAGAGAGCGCCTCGTTTGCGCGAATGGACGCCGAGATTGTTGCTGTCCACATGGTCGGCTAAGAATTCCGCTCCGTAGTAGACGTGCAGGAGTTCGCGAAAAGCATCGTGGCGGCGCAGGGCCACGTCCCAGGTTTCGTCCTCATGCCGGTTCGTATAGAAACCGGGATCATCACGCAGCAGCTCGTAAAGATCGGTGTGGCGGCGGTAACCGAGCGAGAACAAGGTATTGTTGCCGAGATCCTGCGATAAAGTCGCGAGCCAGGTCTTGGTACGCTCCCATGAGTTGAAGTTGCCGTAAAACTGATCGGCGCCGAACGGCCGGTCAAGCAGCGAAAGAAAAACGCGCGTCAAGCCGAGTTTGGTTCGGAGCCAGGTCTGCGAACCGAGCACGAGGTTCCGATATTCGCGATCGTCGCGGAAGCCATCCGAAAGCTCGCGCTCAAAGGAGAAGCGCTGTGATAGAAATCCTTCGCCGAAGGACAGCGCGCCACTTTCTTCGTTGGTTCCGAAACGTGCCATAGCCGCCACGAAGAATCAGTTCCGGGCTGTCCGTGCTGCTCAGCGGGCGCGTGACTACATTGATAACCCCGGCGACGGCATCCGAGCCGTAGAGAGTCGATCCGGAGCCGCGGAGGATTTCGACGCGGTCGACAGCATCGAGAGGCACCGGGATATCCAGATTGTGGTGGGCGGATTGAGCATCGCTCAAACGAATGCCGTCCAGAAGCACGAGTGTCTGTCCGAACGAACCGCCGCGAATGGAGAGGTCGCCTTGCACGCCGTTAGGGGCGCGGCCCTGGACCTGAACGGAAGAATCCAGGTCGAAGGCATCTGTCAGGCTTCCGAAAAGCAGAAACGGATCGCGTACAGGATAAATTTCGACGGACCGGTCTGACTCGGTGAGCGGAACCGGTTCCCATACACCGGTAACGATCACAGTTTGTTTTTGCACCGGCAGCGATTGCTTTGGAGCTCCGCTATTCTGTTGGTCCGGACCTTGGGCGGCAAGGAGTTGCGAAGTGAGCGCCAGGACGAGCAAATTTCCACAACAGGGTATGCGCATCGAGACTTTCAGGATATATGCGGGGTCCCTTCCTTCACCCAGGGACTGTCGCTTCTACGAGTGTGCCGCTGGGTTGGTTTCAGGATCACACAGGCATGGCGGAACAAAGAAATGAAACAGGGCGAAGCGGTTTAGATGCACAGAATCGCTCTGCCGCGGATAACATTCAGGAGATTACTCACGCGAGCAAGGAGCTGTTCGCGGCGGGCCAACAATTGACCGAGAACCTGAGCGAACTGGAACAGCGAGCGAAGCGTGCAACGGATCTGAAATACCAGCTCTCCAGCCGGCCGTGGCTGATTCCCATTATCTCGGTGACAGCGGGCGTGGTGCTTTGGCGCATTTTCACCAGGCATTGAGAATATAATTCACTTAAACGCGCAACTTGCGTGTTCCCAGCAGTGAAGCTTTGTGCGGTTCGAAAAGGGTTGCGAGCCGTTCAAAGGGGATGTTTGAAAAGGGGTCGAACAAATGAGAATGCTACGCGTGGTATGCGCGCTGTGCGCGCTCATCCTGATACTTCAAGCTTCAGCCAATGCGCAAGCCGTGAATGGAACGGTAGTAGGGACGGTGACGGATTCCACCGGAGCCGTTATGCCCGATGCGCACGTCACTATAACCGAGGTCAACACGAATGTCAGCCGGTCGGCAACTACCGACGCCAATGGCTATTATTCCTTTCCCAATCTGCCCCCCGGAAATTACAAAGTAAGAGTCGAAAAGCAGGGCTTCGCCGCCGCGCAGCGGAGCGAGGTGCCGCTACTAGTGAACAGCACCGTACGAGTGGACCTGTCGCTCCAACCAGGGCAAGTAACGGAAACGATCGATGTCGCGAGCACCATGCCCCTGCTGCAAACCGATACGGCGAGAACCGGCGCGACACTGACCGCCGCACAGGCTTCGCAGTTACCACTCGGAAACAATCGAAATTTCCAGAACCTGCTGAACCTGGTGCCTGGGGCGACGCGATCGGAATTCAACCATTCGCGCTTCTTCAATCCCCAAAACAGCCTCAATAACCAGGTGAATGGCTCATCGAGCCTAGGGAACAACTTTCAATTCGAAGGCGTGAACGATAACGAGCGGACCGGGCTGTTACAGGTCTATATTCCGCCCGCGGAGGCCATTCAGGAAGTGGATGTGACCACCAGCAACTACGATCCGGAGCAAGGTACGGCGCTGGGCGCGGTAACCAACGTCATTTTCAAGTCGGGCACCAACCAGTTCCACGGATCGGTTTACGAGATCTGGCGCGGCGACCGCCTGGACGCGCGAAACTATTTCGATTACGGGAAGGCCGGGCAGCCGTTCGTCAAACCGCGGCTGGTTACCAATTATTACGGCGGCACGATTGGCGGCCCCATTATCAAGAACAAGACCTTCTTCTTCTTCGATTTCCTGCGGACCACTGACCACGAGGGGCAGTTCCAGCGCTTTGGCGTGCCTACCATCACCATGAAAAACGGCGACTTCTCAGACCCCGCGCTGAGCAAGATTTTCGATCCGCAGACGGGTGATACGGTGGATTGCCTTCCGGGCGGCAACGCAAGTAAATGCGGCGAAGGTAGAACGCAGTTCCCCGGGAACAGGATTCCACTGAACCGCATTGACCCGATAGCCGCCGCGCTGCTGGGTCTGGTTCCGGCGCCGAACGCCAATTTTGGTGCCCCCGGCACGCAGAAGTACTCGCAAAATTTTCTGGAGACGACGAACTTTCTTCAGGACAACAAGAGCTTTGATGTGAAGATCGACGAAAATGCGGGAGACAAGGATCACATCTCGGGCCGGCTGAGTTATATGAACCCTGTCACAAATCAATCGCCGGCTTACGGTCCGGTAGCGGGAGGCCCAATCGGCGGAGGTTTCCAGGGAACCGGCACCGACGCCACGTATTCAGCCGGTATCAACTGGAACCACATTTTTTCGCCTTCTCTGATTTCCCAAACGCGCATCGGACTGAACCGTTATCGTAACCAGGCGAACAACTCGGACTATGGCACCGACAGTTCAACCAAGTTCGGCATACCGGGAGTGAATGTGAGCGCGTTCACCAGCGGCATCACCGGACTCACCGGTTCAGGCTTTTCAGACCCATTGATCGGCTATTCAGCCAGCCTGCCTTGGATCCGGGCCGAAACGGATATTGACGTGGTCAGTAATTGGACGAAGATCAAGGGAAATCACACCTTCGAGTTCGGAGGCAATTTTATACGCATCCGCGACGATCTGCTGCAGGAACAAACCTTCAGCCCACGCGGCCTATGGACCTTCGCGCCCGGGCAGACATCGTTGAATGGCGGTCCGAAGAGCGGCTTCGCCAATAACTTCGCGAGTCTGCTATTGGGCGTGCCGAGCCAGGTGGGCCGCGATCTACCGGTTTACTTTCCGGCTTATCGCGCCTGGCAACTTTTCTTATACGGAGGCGATAAGTGGCAGGTCAATCCCAAGTTGACGCTGAATCTTGGCATGCGATGGGAATACTACCCGCCTGCAACGCCCCAGTTTCCGGGTGGCTTTTCCAATTACGATGGCGCGACAAACAGCCTGGTGATCGCGGGAATAGGCGGTAACGCAAGCAACCTGGGAATGCAGCAGAGGTATCACGATTTTGCTCCCCGCGTCGGCCTGGCATATCGTCTTACACAGCGCGATGTAATTCGAGCCGGTTTTGGTATCAGCTACCAGCCCTTCGAAGACAATACTTACGCCTATAACTTCCCCGTGAAGCAGAACAACGCTTTCAACTCGCTGAGCGACTTTGGGCCTGCGATTCTTTCCGGCGGCACTCCCGCGACTTTCGCAAAGGGTTTTCCGCCTCCGCTAGTAGCAACCGTGCCCTCTAACGGCATTATTCCGGTGAACACGCCCCTGCTAAAGAGTCAATCGTACGTCGTGATTCCTAAAAACTATGTGGATCCGTACGTCGAATCCTGGAACCTGACCTACGAACGCGCGCTGCCGGCCCAGTTTGCGCTGGATATTGGCTATGTCGGTAACCGCGGCGTACACATTCCGCTGCAGTACAACCTGAATGCGGTGACTGATCCGGCCTTCATCGGGAAGGGGTCGAAAGGGTCAGCCTTACTTTCAGGCATACGGTATTAAATCTGCTATTAACATGTATTTCTCTCAGGTTGCCTCGTCTTACAACTCGCTCCAGGTAAGTTTGAACCGGCATTTTACCTCCGGAGTTACTATCACGACCTCCTACACATTTAGCAAGGCGCTTGGATTCGCTACGGAGAACGGGGAGAATTCGAGCGGCGCGGCGTACTACGTCGACTTCCGCAGAAATTACGCCCGCACGGATTTCGACCACACGCACATCTTCAATCAGAGCTTTCTTTACGAGCTGCCGTTTGGAAAGAGCCAGAGATTCTTCAAAAGCGGTCCGCTCAACGTGATTTTGGGCGGATGGGAAATCAGCGGTGTTTGGACGCTGATGAGCGGCTCACCGTTGAACTTCGGCTGCACTTGCGCTCCTTTGAACACTCCAGGCAACAGCCAATCGCCTGAACTAGTAGGCCCGTTCACAAAACTGTACGGGATCAACACGGTCCCGTGGTTTGACACGGCGGCATTCGCGGACCCCACGCTTCTGTTCGGCAGGCCAACGTTCGGAAACGTCGGCCGATATATTCAGTCAGGCCCAGGCTTTTTCAACCTGGATGCGGCGCTTTTCCGCAACATCCGCCTGACGGAACGATTCAAGCTGGCATTCCGGACGGATTGGTACAGCGCCACCAACACACCGCACTTTAATAACCCGGACGTCACGCTGGGCGACTCGACATTCGGGCTGGTTACGGGCGCGGGCGGCTCGCGGACAATTGATCTGGGATTGAATCTCAGCTTTTAGAACTTGCTCCTCAGCACGCGGCTTTGTGGTATAACCGCATCTGCATTGCGGAGGTGCGGGTGTTTGACTACATTATCGTCGGGGCTGGTTCAGCCCGGCTGTGTTCTGGCGAATCGTCTGAGTACTGACCCGTCCACAAACGTGTTGCTCCTCGAAGCCGGACCCGAGGACAGCGCACCTGAGATTCACATCCCCGGTGGGTGGCCGGGATTGCTCGGCGGCCCGCTTGACTGGAACTATGCGACTGAGCCGGAGCCCGCGCTCGCGGGCCGCCGGGTAACATGGCCAAGAGGCAAAGTGTTGGGCGGATCAAGTTCCCTCAACGCGATGGTCTACATAAGGGGTAATCGATTCGACTATGATTACTGGGACTCCTTGGGTAACGATGGCTGGAGCTTTGATGACGTTCTTCCCTATTTCCTCAAAGCAGAACACCAGCAGCGGGGCGCCTCGAAGTATCACGGCGTTGGAGGCCCACTGCACGTCTCGGATCTCCGCACCGTAAACCCACTTACGCGCGCTTTCCTGGATGCGTGCGCCAGGATCGGCATACCGCCAAACACTGACTTCAACGCAGAGGAACAGTTCGGCGTCGGCCTGAATCAAGTCACTCAGAAGGACGGCCGCCGCTGCAGCACGGCGGCTGCGTATTTAGTTCCGATTCGGTCGCGCAGCAATCTCACGGTTGAGACCGGCTCGCAAGCGACGCGCGTAATATTTCGCGTTACGCGCGCCGTCGGAGTCGAGTACATAAGCGAGGGTCGCACAACTAAAGCCGAAGCCAGCCGCGAGGTAATCATCGCCGCCGGTGCGATTGAATCGCCGCGTTTGCTGCTGCTGTCAGGCGTTGGACCAGCCCGCGAGCTCGAAGCCTTTGCGATTCCGGTTATCGCAGATCTTCGGGGCGTAGGTCAAACCTACAGGATCATCCAACTTTATGCTTGACGGCACGTTGCAGCCAGCCCATAAGCCTGCTGAGTGCCGGCGAACCCGCCTCCCTCGAAGAGTACGCAGCGAACGGAAGCGGGCCGCTATCTTCCAATGGCGTCGAAGCGGGTGCTTGCGTGAAGGTATCACCGGGGGCGACCGCTCCAGAATTGCAAATATTCTTTCTACCAATCGGCTTCGTCGGCCCTGACTTGAAGGCAGCTACTTTTCATTCTTTCGCCATCGCGCCCGTGTTGTTGCAGCCAAAAAGCATCGGCAGTCTGTCGCTGCGCTCCGCCAGTCCGCAAACGCCGCCGACGATCAATGCAAACTATCTGGCGGAAGCGGACGACCTCCGCATATTGGTCGAGGGCATCCGCCTGGCCCGCCGGATGGTTCGCAGCGGTGCATTCGATGAATTCGGCTACGAGGAGTATCTGCCGGCGAGCACCGCGGAAAGCGACAAAGATTTGGAAGCTTATGTCCGCAGCATGCTGCAGACCTGCTACCATCCCGTGGGAACCTGCAAAATGGGGCGCGATGACATGGCCGTTGTCGATTCAGAGTTGAGAGTTCACGGTGTTTCCGGACTTCGCGTGGCGGACGCATCCATCATGCCGATGATCGTCCGCGGCAATACGAATGCTCCAACAATCATGATCGGTGAAAAGGCCGCTTCAATGATCGTCGGGGAAGAAAGCGGGCATCGCGAGCACGACCAACTCACTGCGCTTCATTAGCTACTTTCCGGCACAAAATTGCACCGCATAACCGCTTCCGTTGGTCGCGGCTGTAAGCTGCCGGAAGTCCTCGATGCCGTTTCCGAGCCGTGCTCGAATAGCTTCGGCTTAGCGGTCCGCTTCTGACGCAACTGTCGGAAAGGTATTGGACATGTGATCGTGCCAGGTCAGGCTATCTTCGTCGACGAGAGCCCAAACCAAGCCGATTCCAGCGGCCAGCAAACTGATGACACTGCCGAAGGCTCGCTGGTATCTTCGATCTCGCGAGGGCGGATTCCCATCGAAATCGACTAGCCGCAGCCCCGCGGCTTGCATGCCAAGCGTGTCGCGCCCCGCGGCGGTCCAAATCAGTTTGTATGCCGCAGGCACCGCCGCGACTGCGGCAAGCAGGAAGGGCAGGTTATGTCTCCCAGGCAGCAGAGTGCCGCCCTGGTACAGATAGAGGGCGACGGCGACGATACATCCACATGCTATAAGCAGACCGTCCAATAGCGCTGCTTCTATTCGCAGCGTGGCAGGCGCAACCGGCGCATCGCAGATGATGTGAGACTGCGGCTGGCTCAGCACTTCATCCTGACCCAAGAACTCCAGCCGCCGCTGGTCCGTGGAGCGGACCCGTTTTGCGCGAGCATGCCGCAATTCCACCTTGCCGTTCTTGACTGGCGCCGGACGAGCAATTTCGGCCCCGCGCGCCCGAATCGATTCGCGCTCCGCTGCGGTTGTCAGTGAGTCGAACGGGATCACCCGCGAATCCGCTGGAGCTTGTGAAAAAAGCGTCTGCTGACCCGGCTCCGCAGTAACTTTGGGCGCCTGCTCCGGTTCGCGTGCCTCTTCGGCGGGATCGAAATCATAGGCTGCAGCGGTTGCCGTGGCCGCAATCGGGTAGCTTTGCGCCGAAATGCGCGAGGGCGCAGCTTTCACGCGACGGCCGCAACGCCTGCACCGGTGGTCGTCGTCTAAAATCCAAGTCTGGCAATGCTGGCAAGTCATGTGGCTCAACTCGTAATCAGCCGCTTACCGCCCTCAAAACGGTTGCGGCAGTCCGCGCGGGCATGCTACGGTTCTCGGTTGAAGCCTTCTCTCTCGCCGCAATCTGCCCCAGCTTTCCTATCTACCAAAAAAGGTAACGTTTGTCCAGAACATTTCTTACGTAAGTTGTTGTTTTCTTGCGCGGCTACCTTGTTTCTACTGGCCCGCTGCGGTACGGCCCAGACGGGCGCCCATCCCGCCAAAGCGAATCTTCCTCCGGAAAACGAGATATGGATGGAGGGTATAACGCAGGATTCGAACGAACAATGGCGCTATTTGAAGGGGTCTGCGAAGGTCCAAACCTCCGAAATGGTCATCTCTGCTGATCAAATTGACTATAACTCGGATACGCATTGGGCTTACGCCCGCGGGCACGTCCACCTTCAGCACTTCGCTACCGGGGACAAGCTGAATGCCGATCACGGCGAATACAATCTGGAGACCGAAGAAGGAAGGTTTTACGAAGTCGATGGCACCTCGCCTTCCAAAATTATTTCGAGCCCCTGGGTGCTCTCCACAACGAATCCCTTCTACTTCCAGGCTGAATGGGCTGAGCGGATAAAGAACCGCTACATTCTCCATCATGGTTTCGTGACGGATTGCAAAACGCCCAAGCCCTGGTGGATATTCGAAGCGCCCTTATTCGATATCATTCCGGGCGATCGCGCCATCGCTCGCCACACTATTTTTCGACTCAAGAACATTCCTATCCTGTATCTGCCGTTTTTCTATCGCCCGCTCGGCAGAAATCCTCGTCAGAGCGGGTTTCTCACCCCCAACTTCGGCCACAGTTCCATTCGCGGATACATGTACGGCGCAGGCTACTACTGGGCCATCAACAGAAGCTACGATATGAGTGGGGTGGTGCAGTACTTTACGGTGCGCGGGCCCGCGGAGACCTTTGACTTCCGAGGCAAACCGAATGACGTGACGGATTTTAATTTCAATTTCTACGCCGTCCAGGACAAAGGCTTGCTTCAACCCAACGGCACTTTGCAAAAGCAGGGCGGAGAGGAATTCGAAATCACCGGAAGAACTCAGATTCTGGGATTCACCGGCCGCCTTGACTACAATTACCTGAGCTCATATCTGTTCAAGCAGGCTTTTGCCAACTCCTTCACTAGCGCCATTTCTTCCGAGGTGAGCTCCATCGGATTTCTTCAGCGGCACTTTAAGGATGACCGCTATACCGTCAATATTGTCGCCATGCGCGATCAGCTATTTGAAAGCGTGACGCTGCCCAATCAGCGGCCTAACGATGTAATTCTTCAGAAAGCGCCATCAGTGGAGGTGTTCGGCCGGGATCAGGAACTCGTTTCCGGTCCGCTGCCTGTCTGGTTTTCATTCTCGACCAGCGGAGGCTTGCTAAGCCGCCAGGAGCCCAGTTTTCAAACCGGCTGGGATGTGGAGCGTGGCGATATTCAGCCGCGTGTCGCCACCTCTCTCGACTTCAAGGGCTTCTCACTCAGTCCCAGCATCACGTTCGGAGCAACCGATTACGGCAAGTCTTATGCTGTGAATTCGACAACCTACGCTCCGGTCGGTTCTTGCGGCGGATATACTACCTGCCCGCCCTCGCCTACCTCAAACGTCCTGGTATCGGATTCCAACATATTTCGCAGAGACGCCGATTTCGTGCTGGACTTCAGACCCCCGCCTCTTGAAAAGGTATTCGTTCCCGCAAAATGGCTGCACCTGGGCGAAAAAGTGAAGCATGTTGTCGAGACCGATGCCACCTACGAGTATGTAACCGGAATCGATCAGTTTCAGAAGATCATCCATTTCGATTCCACCGATATCCTCTCGAATACAAACCAGCTCACGCTCTCGCTGACAAATCGGCTCTATCGAAAAGACAAGAGCGGCACGGTGACCGAATTCCTCACCTGGCGGGTGGCGCAGGCGCGCTACTTCGACCCAACCTTCGGCGGAGCGGTCCTGCCCGCGCAGCGAAACGTCGTGCTCGCAACGGATGAGTTCACGCCGTTCGCTTTCCTGGACGGCCCCCGCAATTACTCGCCCGTGGTTTCATCGCTTACCGTCAGTCCGTATAGCTTTTTGTCGCTGGACTGGCGAACGAATTATGATCCGCTTCGTAAGAAAATCGTCGCTAACTCATACAGCGCCGGCGTCCACCACGCTCAATATTCGGCCAGTGTCGGCGACACCTCTATTACGACAAATCCTTTGCTGGCGCCGCAGGCCAATCAGTTGACTTTCGGAGGCTCCTACGGAAGCACTAACCGGAAAGGCTGGAATGCCGCGGGATTATTTGATTACGATCTGTTGTTGAACCGGCGTCTGTACGAGTTCGTACAGGCTTCCTACAACACAAATTGCTGCGGCTTCAGCCTCCAGCTCCGCAGATTTAATCTTGGCATCCGCGACGAGAATCAATATCTATTTTCATTCTCGGTTGCGAATGTCGGAGCCTTTGGCAGCCTGCAGAAGCAGGAACGCATTTTCTAAGGCGCAGCTTACTGAGCCGCGACCAACGGGAGCGGTCTTCAGCACTCAATTGACTACCGCGGATACGGGTGCCCGCGAAGCGTGGTGAACGCCCGGTAGATTTGCTCGGCAAGCATCGCGCGCGCGAGCTCATGCGGGAACGTCATCGGTGAAAGGGAAAGCAGCAGATCCGCGCGCGGCTTCCATTCCGGGGGAAGGCCGTCGTGGCCGCCGACTAGGAAAACAATTTCCTGGCCCTCGTCTTCGGCTTGCCCTATCAGCTTAACGAATGCCGGGGAATCCAACGCGCGGCCCGTGGCGTCAAGGAAGATTTTGCGCACGCTTGTATGCCGGGTAAAAAGGTCAAAACGCGCCGGAACAATTTCGCGCATTTCGCAGTTCGAGTAACGGCTGCTTCGTTTGAGGAATTCGGCTGCCATCGCGTTTGCGTGCGTATCGCGCGCTTTGCCAATGTAATAGAGAAAGAGCTTCAAAGTACTAGTATCCAAACTTGTGCTAAGTGCCCGGTTGCAAAAGACATACTGAAACGATATTGTTTTAGAAGCTAGGAGGGAACGCTTGGCTTCTACAGTCTGGAAGGGATACATCACTTTCGGCCTTATCACCATACCGGTGCGCTTGTATGCCGCGGCGCGAACGGAGCGGGTGGGTTTCCACCAAATACATGAGGTCTGCGGGAGCCGCATCAAGCAGCAGACGTTTTGCCCGCATTGTGACCGCACCGTGGAGCGCAGTGAGCTGGTTAAGGGTTATGAGGTGGAGAAGGATCGCTACGTCATTGTAAACGACGAAGAGATCAAGGGCATCGCCCCCGCTTCCAGCGACAACATGGAAATCATGGAATTTGTGAAAGCGCAGGGCATCGATCCCATTTACTTCGACGCCTCGTACTTCATGGTTCCGGAAGAGGCAGGCAAAAAAGCGTATCACCTGCTGTTGGAAACCATGCAGAAATCGGGCTACAGCGCCGTCGCCAAGATAACCATGCATCAGCGCGAATACACGGTAATCGTCAGGCCGCACTCCGACGGACTGCTGCTGCACACCATGTTCTACCCCGAAGAAGTTCGCGAAGTGCCGGAGTTTCGGCGGGACGAGAACGTGAACGTGAAGCCGCAAGAGGTCGCCCTGGCCGAGAAACTGGTGGAAGGGCTGGCCGCCGATTTCGACCCTTCGAAGTATCACGACGAATATCAGGGCCGCTTAATGCAGATGATTGAGGCGAAACGCGAAGGTCAGCGGGTAGAAACCACTGCCCCGAAGAAACGCGCTCCGGTTATCGATCTGATGCAGGCGCTGCAGAGGAGCCTCGGCGAATTGCCAAAGAAGCCTGCCGCAAGCGAGACCGGCGCGGCCCCCGCCAAGAAAGCCGTCAGCAAACGATCAGCGCCGCGGGCGGCGCACGGCTAGAACAGGAATTTCAAAGCCAACTGCAAGCAGGCGCGGCGGTCCAGCCTGTAGAATTTGTCCAAACGCGGGCGATTGAATGTCGTTTTCGGGTAATCCGAAATTCGCATGATTCAGCACATTGAAGGCCTCCGCCCGAAACTGGACGCGTTTCGTTTCGGTCACCGCGAAATTCTTGAACAGTGAAGCATCAACATTTTCAATTCCCGGTCCGCGAATTGCGTTACGGCCTTCGTTGCCGAACTGGCCCGCCTGTGTCACCGGATTGAGCTGTGAAAATGCTGACCGGCTAACCCAGCTATTCGGCGTGTGAGGCCCGGCGTTAGGATCGGCGATTAGGTCAGGGCGGCTGGAATAGAAACCGGTTATTTCAGGAGCGCTTCCCTGGAGCGAAACGTTTGCGCTGTCGTAAACCGTGTAGGGCGTCCCAGACGAGAAGCTCGCAATGGTATTGAACTGCCATCCATTGACGATGAAGCGGGCCACGCGGCCGGCGCTCCGCCATTTCGGCAGAACGTACGTTCCGCTGAAAACAAATCGCTGGTTGGCGTCGAACAGCGAAGGCCCATGCTCGGCCCGGAGATCGAATGGATTTTGAGCCAGATCGTTTTCACCGGCGACCAAAGTTGGAGCGGAGCCGGCCAGGTTCAGCGACGAAACATAATCCAAACTCTTCGACCACCAGTAAGACGCCAGAAAAGCGAAGCTTTTCGTGAACTGGCGTGAAAATGCGATTTGCAAAGCATGATAGGTGGAGCTGTTGTTCCCGGCAATCAGGCCAACCGAACCGAAAGCGCAGGACCCGAGCGCCATCGAACAGTCTGCGTGTTCCCGCCGCTGGTCCGCATTCTGCTGGGTTGCTCCAGGTCCGTAAATCGAGGGATTCGCTTCGATAAAGCGGGGCATGTGTGTGCCCTTGTTTCCCACATAACGCACGTCCAGCAAATATGAGCCGCCAATCACATGTTCAATGGAGAAATCCCAGTTCTGTGAATACGGCGGCAGCATGCCGGATTGCACGGTCAACACGGTGGCGGGCCGGACGAACGTCTGATTCGCAAATGGCGGAGTTTGCCCGTTATAGGGATCCGCAAAGTTCAGGCCCGGCCCAGGCAACTGATATGCCTCCGTCCACGGCAGCGCGCTCGCGGCTGCTTGCAGCGGGCCTCCCGTGCCATTCGTGTAACCGTCATAGAAAATGCCGTATCCCGCGCGGATCGTGGTGCGCCCATTCCCTGTGGGATCCCAAGCGATACCAACACGCGGCATGAATTCGTGATAATCGACCGGTGCTATGCCGGCAGGCACACCAGAATCGCCGGGAAAAAGCAGGCCGGCGGGAGCGTTTGCCATTACCTTGGATTGTTGACCTGGCGCCCACGCGTTCAAGCGATTGCGAATCTCGGTATACGGCGTATTGATCTCATAGCGCAGCCCGTAGCTGATGGTGAGATTGGAAGTGGCGCGCCATTCGTCTTGCGCATACCCCGCCGCGATCCACTTCCGCAGGCCGCGGCTGAAGTCACCGCCGCCCTGGAAAAATTGAACGGGCTGGCCCAACAGAAAGCTTGCAAAAGAATCGCTCGCGGGGAATGGAGCAAAAACGAAAAAGCCGTTCGTGGCAATGCCGAGCAGGGCGTTAATCTGCTGGCGATCGACATCAGCGCCGAATTTAAAATTGTGCCGGCCGCGGGTGGTTGCTATCGAGTAGTAGAGTTGATAATCGTTCTGATACGTGTTTTGCGGCCCCGTAATTGGATTGCCAACATTGGCGTAGCCGCTCACGATCAAGTACGGAAGACCGGTCGCGGAAGCCAGCGTGGGCTGGTATTGAAATCCCAGACTGCTCGCCGGCGCATGGTTCTGCGCGCTCTCGTACAAGAACGCGTTGCGGAAGAAAGCGGCCCGTACGGTTTGAACGGTTCGCGGCGAAAACAGATGCACATGCGAAATGGTGGCGGAATTTGTCGTGATAGCATCGGCGACGGGAAATCCGGGAACATTGGATCCGTTAATCGGCAGCGGGTCAAGCATGTTCAGGCTCGAAGTAGCATAGCGTGCGAAAACCTGATCGCCATTCCCGAAATAATGATCCAGCCGGAAGCCGCCCTGATCGTAATTATTTGTCAGGATTTGAGTGGAAGAGAACAAGGATGGGGAGAGGTTTCCGAGTGGATACAGCGCTTCCGCCGCGCGCGAAATAGGGCTAATCAAAAATGCGGGAATCTGATTTCCGGGAAACGGCTGACCGGTGAATTCGTTAATCAGTGGCTTAGGGCGTCCCGTACCCGGATCGATGATGCCGGAGAAATCGCCTCGCCTTTGCGCGGCGGTAGGAACGATGGCAGCCTGCGTTTCGCCCTGGCGGTCTCGCTTGGCCTTCATAGTAGGCAAAGAAAAAGTCTTTATTCCGGCGGATCGGTCCGCCAAACGTGGCGCCAAACTGGTTCTGGTGCAGCGGTTCGGTATCGGCGGCAAAGAAATTACGGGCATCGAAAGCGTTGTTTCTCAGGAACTCATAAAGAGCTCCATGAAATTCGTTCCCGCCTGACTTAGTGACCACAGTGGTTGTTGCGCCCGCAGTCTCGCCGTATTCCGCCGGAGCATTCGACGTCAGGATTCGAAACTCAGCGACCGCATCAACCGGTGTGCGCAATGCAAAGCCGCCATTTACGGAATCCACGTTGCTGACACCGTCAAGCAGGTAGTTGTTCGCTTCCGGCGGCTGGCCGTTGACTGCATAGGCCTGCCCGGCCCGCAGGATTCCGCCCGCTTCAGCGAGTCCGAATGTCATTGGCGCCACGCCGGGCTGCAACAGACCAAGCTGTGTGAGATTCCGGCCATTCAGGGGAAGATCGGTGGCTTCGCGCGAAGTGACGACATTCCCCAAAGTAGAACTTACATCCACCGTTGCCGCATTTGCGGTGACATCCACTTCGCTGGCCTGAGCGGAGATCCGCAGCGCCACCGGAAAGCTCACAGTCCGGTCCACATCGATACGGATACCGGAGGTTTGAAAATCCGCAAATCCGGAAGCGGTTACCCGCAACTCATATTCACCGACGGGCAAATAAGAAAAACGAAAATTGCCGTTCTGCTCTGATTCCTGGGAGGCGAGAAACCCGGTAGCGGCATCGCGGACTGTGACGCGCGCCTTGGGCACTCGTGCCCCGGACGGATCCTTTATCTGTCCTTGAAGCACTCCCGTTGGGTCCTGCCCAACCGCGAAGGAGCAGAAAACAATACAAATTGGCAGACTACGAGCGAGACCATAGAGCAACATGCGCATAGATTGCAGGTAGAGTAACAGGATCTTACAAATTCGTCTTGCGCCCTCAGTCTGATTTCAAACTCAGCCTTTCGATTGAAGCGTGGCCCTTGGAACGCTCTGCTGAATTATTTGCCGGACAGCATGACGAAGCTGAAGAGAGTATCACCGGCTGCGGCAACAACATATTGCCTGCCATCCAGTTCGTAAGTGATGGCGCCGTTGCTCACCGGGGCGCCTACGTTAGCATGCCAAAGCGCGGAGCCCGTTGCCGGATCGAGAGCGACGACATTATCCGATGCGTCGCCCGTAAAGAGTAGATTCCCGGCTGTCGTCAGAATACCCGATCGGACGCCTCGGCCCTCCCATTTGTGACTCCAGCGGATCTTGCCGGTTTTGTAATCGAGAGCTTGCAGCATGGATTCGCCGCCTCCGCCACGGTCGTTACCGCTCCAGCCTTCGGGTTTCTTGCTGTCGTCGAAAATGTAGTACTCGCTGAACGCGCGGCTCGCGTTGACGTAGAACAGGCCTGTTGCAGGGCTGAAACTCGGGGGTGGCCAATTGGTCGCGCCACCCTGGTTCGGAGAAACCAGCGCACCATCAACCTGCGGCTCCTTGGCAGCGTCGGGAATTGGCTGGCCATTCGCGTTGATCCCCTTTGCCCAGTTAGTCTTCACGAATTCGGAAGTGGTGATGTGCGCCCCGTTGGTGCGATCGAGAACGAAAAAGTAGCCGTTGCGGCTCGCTTGCGCCAGCAGTTTCCGGGGTTGGCCGTCAATTTCGCCGTCGAAGAGTACCGGTGTTTCAACCGCATCCCAGTCGTGCGTGTCGTGGGGTGAAGGTTGAAAGTACCAGGCGAGTTTCCCGGTATCGATGTGCAGAGCGACAATTGACTCGGTGAAGAGATTGTCTCCCTTGCGCCCTTTGCCGGCAATCACCGGTTGCGGATTACCAGTCCCGAAGTAGAGCAGCTTGAGATCGGGATCGTAAGTACTGGGCACCCATGTCATTCCGCCGCCATGCGCCATCGCTTCCGCATTGGGCCAGGTTTCAGAGCCAGGCTCACCGGGTTTGGGCACCGAAGACCAGTGCCACTGAAGATCTCCTGTCTCGGGATCGCGCGAGTCCAGATATCCGGGAATGTCGAGATCGTCGCCGCTCACTCCCACGATTACGTGATTGCCGATCACGACAGGCGCAACCGTGGCAGTGTAGAACCGGTCCAGATCGCAAATCTGCTTGTGCCAGCGTTCCGATCCATCCTTGCTGTTGAGCGAAACAAGATTGCAGTCGGGTGTTTCGAAATACAGCCAGTCGCCGTACATACCGACGCCCCGGTTTCCAAGATGCCAGCCGCCCTTTGATGTCCAATTGAACTGCCAGATTTGTTGCCCGCTGCGCGCATCAATTGCGAAGACGTGGTCGGGAATACTGAAATACAGAACCCCATTCACCATAAGCGGAGTGGATTTGATTACATTGCCCAACGTGCCCGTTGCGTTGCTGGTGCGGTACACCCATGCAAGGCTGAGCGACCGCACATTTTGTGAGTTAACTTTTGAAAGCGTGCTGAAGCGGCGTCCCGAGTAATCGCCATTGTAAGTGGGCCACGCATCGACAGGAGGTTGCAGCAGCTTTTTCGCGTCCAGCGATTGCGCATTTAGCGCGCAGGCGGCGATTACGATAAACAACAGCGACCGCAAAATCACTTCAAAGTCTCCAGGTACGCGACCAGGTTGTGGATGTCTGCATCTGTGATTTTGTCGAGCAACTCTTGGTGCGCGGCATAGGGATCGTGAAGATCGATTTTGAGCTGTGGAGTGCGCGTCCAGGAGTCATAGTTTCCGGCGGCGTCTCGTAAAGCGACGTTGAAATCGTCCATGTAGACGAGCTGGCCGGATACCGATTGCCGGTCGTCTGACGTGACCGTCACTGTTACCGGTTTTGTGGCGGTTGCGGAGTGGCGGCCGAGCGCGGCAGTGCGCGGAAACAGCAGCCGCTGCTGAAGAGCGGGCGCATCGTATTTCGAAGCGATGCCGGCCAGGTCACCGGTAACGGAATGACAAGTGGCGCATCCTCCGGCGCCGTTAAAGTAAGCTGCACCCGCTTGCGCGTTACCCGTCAAAATGTTCAGGACCTTAGTATAAGGACCGCTTCGAAGCGTGTCTTCCACCTGCTGGTGAAGAAAATGAGAGATGTCGCGGACTTGAGCTTCCGTCAATGATGCAAAAGGCGCGCCGCTGGATGCGGGATGAGTATGGCTCAGATAGGGCCCGATTCCGTCGCCATAGCGATCGTGAAGAAGAACGGTGGATCGAACCAGATCGGGACCATTTGCCCCGCCTCGCGCGCGCGGGCCGTGGCAACTGCCGCAATCGGATAGATATATCGCTTTGCCGCGTTCGGCGGCCTCGGGGTCAACGATCTGGCGGTCCCGGGGACCTGCCGGAAACCCGCTGAGGCGAGTCGAAGCGGCGGTATGGCTGTTTGAACTTTTTGGCGGAAGATTTCTGGCGAGGTAATCCGTTACGGCTTCAAACTCGGCGGGAGTTCCTTTTGCGCCGCGCGTAATCATGCTTGCGACGACTTGGCCCCAACCCTCCCTTGTCATGCCGTGACCGAGAACGATGGTCGCGGGATGGCACGCTCCGCAGACTCGCTGAACGGTATCGCGGCCCGGAGCGTCCGGCAGCCCCGGTGTTTGTGCGAAAACGGCAGCCGCGGAAAAGAGCGCGCCGGCAATGTAAGCCAGCCGGCAGCGAACCGGTATATCAATTTCGAGGCCGTGAAAATGCAACGTCTCAATTCTACATGCGCGATTCGCCAGCCTTTCTGGTAGGATGGCTGATCGCATGATAAATAGACGGCGGGCCCTGAAATCGATAGCCGGGACGGCTGCGTTTACTTTGGTCGCCAGCGGCCAGCCGGGCACTGAAACCAATGACGGGAGATTGAAGCAAGGCGTCTCGTATTGGACATACGAAAAGTGGTTCACACTCGACGCGCTCTGCAAAGAGGCAGTGAGGATCGGTCTGAAAGGAATTGATTTAGTGACCCCGGACCAGTACAGCGTCGTCCAGCAGTATCAATTAGTGCCGTCCATGACCTCCGGCACGAAGCCGAATACAATCCCGATCGGACTAAATCGTCTTGAGAATCATAATGCCGTGCTCGCAAGCCTGAAGAACGATATCACCATGGCTGCCGCTGCCAAGGTGCCGAATGTGATTACGTTTTCGGGAAACCGCGGAGGGATGCCGGATGGGGAGGGCCTCGAAAACTGCGCCATCGCGTTGAACAAAATCAAAAGCTACGCGGAGGAGAAGAACGTCACCATCAACCTGGAACTGCTAAACAGCAAAGTGAACCACAAAGACTACATGGCGGATCACAGCGCGTGGGGCGTGGAACTGATGAAGCGTGTGAATTCGCCCAGAGTGAAGCTGCTGTTCGACATTTATCACATGCAGATCATGGAAGGCGATTTGATTCGAACCATTCGCGAGAATATCGATTTCATCGGACATTTTCATACCGGCGGCAATCCCGGACGGCATGAATTGGACGATACGCAAGAAGTGAACTGGCACGCGGTTGCAAAGGCGATCGCCGACACAGGCTATACCGGATTTCTTTCACACGAGTTCGTCCCTGTGCGCACGCCGCCGATTAAAAGCTTGGAGCAGGCATTTCAAATCTGCTCTGTTTAATCGCGAATTCCCATTAGGAATCGCAGTTCGTGCTGGCCTTAACGATGGAATCGGCATCTGGCGAGTATCAGTGTGATGTCGTCCTGCTGGTCGCCGGGGCTCAGATCGCATATCTCGTTGGCAACAGCCTCCACTGCCGTTTTGCAGCGCTGATCGCGGTAATGGCGCAGCCTTTCAGCCATCCAGTTTCTGAGTGGCCGGCCATTCGGACACCATTCGTAAACGCTGTGCTGCAAGAGCGGACCTATTCGCGAGAAGCGATCACGCCACTTTCCCGGAACGGATTTCCGGAATCTTCCGGAGAATCGTGCAGCAAACTTGCTCAGCAAGAGTCCGGAACGGCTTCGAGTCTCACAACGCGACTCTATAGTGCGAACAATCCCGCCGATCTCATAGCCGTTGGGAACGATCGCCAATTGTAGCGTGAACATGCCCAAAGCCCTTGATTTCGGAGTGCCGGGTCGGGCCAAAGTAGACTGTAAAAGGTTTGCCATACAATGCTCCTCGTCGGGACAAAACTCGGCTCATATGAGATACGCTCACACATCGGCGCGGGTGGTATGGGCGAGGTTTATCGCGCGAAGGACACAAAGCTAAATCGTGACGTAGCAGTAAAGGTTCTTCGCCAAAACCTCGCGGCCGATTCCACACTTCTTACTAGATTCGCGCGCGAGGCAAGGGTGTTGGCGTCACTGAACCATCCGAATGTTGCGCAAATTTACGGTTTAGAGGATTCTGGCGGTACCCCGGCTTTGGTAATGGAGCTTGTTCCCGGGGAAACGCTCAGTTCGTTGCTCCGAACACAAAGGCTGACACTCTCGATAATCCTGAATTATGCGGCGCAAATTGCGGAAGCGCTAGGCGCCGCACACGATCAAGGCATTGTTCATCGTGACCTCAAGCCGGCGAACGTTATGATCACACCCGCGGGTCTCGTTAAAGTCCTTGATTTTGGACTTGCCGCTGTGGCACGCTCAACGCCTGTTGGTCAAAATGGCCGTGACGGCAGTACTGCCGCGACCATCACTGCGACTCAGTCCGGCGTGATCATGGGAACACCCGCTTACATGAGCCCGGAGCAGGCTGCTGGTCGGCCACTTGATAGACGCACGGACATCTGGTCGTTCGGGGTCGTGCTTTGGGAGATGTCCACAGGAAAGCCTCTGTTTGAAGGCGATTCTTCCGCGCAGACCCTTGCCGCCGTATTCACGAAGGAACCTGAATGGGATCAAGCGCCGTGGAAGCTTCGGCGACTGCTGCGGAGCTGCCTCCAAAAAGATGTCATTCATCGTCTTCGCGACATTGGCGACGCTCGCCTTTTACTCGAACAGCAAGACGAGCCGGCCCACTCTGTCCCAGTTCCTCCCCAGAACCGTTGGGGGAGATTGGCCGCTTCGGCCGTTGCTGTGGCGCTTATGGTCTCCTTCGCGGTTATCTGGCGTTCCACTCATTCCGCTGAACCCCCGGTCATTCGCTTCAACGTTGACCTCGGGACTGATCTGGATCCCGGCAACCGTGTGGCCATCTCTCCGGACGGAAGCCGCATCGGCTTCATCGGGATGGATGCGAATCGCAACTCAACGCTGTTCATTCGCCGCCTCGATCAGGCGAAACCGACTGTTCTCGATGACGGCCTTGGTCGTGGCACTGATGCCGTCCCATTCTTTTCTCCGGACAGCAAATGGATTGGTTATGAAGGTACCCACAAGCTGAAGAAGGTGCCAGTGGACGGCGGTGTGCCCGTCGTGGTTGCGGAAGGGGTCGTAGGCCCTGCATGGTCAACCTGGACCGAAAATGGGGACATCGTTTCCGGCTTGACGTTTGACGGCTTGTATCGCATCCGCGCAGCCGGGGGTTCACCCGGACTCATTTTCGCCGGTTCACTTCAGGAACCTTCGTTCCTGCCTGGGGGCAAGTCAATTCTTCTGTCTTACGGGCCGTTATCGATTTTGCCGATTGACGGCGGGAAAGCGAAAGCAATTCCGGGGATCATTGGAGATGGAGCGAAGTATGTATCACCAGGCTACATATTGTACGTTGACGAAAACGCCATCCTCCAGGGTTTGCCGTTTGATTTAACACATCTCGAAGCAAGAGGGCCGGCATTCCCGCTACTCGAAGGCATTGAATCCTTCGATGTCAGTCGCACCGGCACCCTCATCGGCAAACGGAGTAGACCTAAAGGCAGAACTCTACAGTGGCTTGATAAAACGGGCAAGACAGAAGCGATTCTCGAGACACCCGCGTCGTATGCGACGCCCCGAGTTTCTCCAGATGGTAAACGGCTGGCATATACAGTTCGCGGCGACAAAGGAAGGCAACTCTGGATTTACGATTTGGTGCGGCACGTCGCAAGCCAATTTACTCTTGAAAGCAAGAGCGCAATATACCCGTTATGGATGCCCGGAGGGAATTATCTGCTCTTCCGCGGATCGGACGGCATCTCGGTTGCCGCTGCGGACGGCAGCAGCAAACCAAAGCTTATCCTGAAACTGAACAGCATACCGGACGGTCTGCCCGAAGCGATTTCTCCTGACGGCCGCCAATTGGCTATAGTCAGGGAGGGCAAAAACACCGCACGCGATATCTGGATGGTTCCATTGAACGGAGAAGGGGAGACTCTCAGCGCGGGCGAGCCGAAGCCGTTCGTCGATAGCGTCGCCGATGAAATCAACCCCTCGTTTTCCCCTGATGGCAAATGGTTGGCATACTCCTCTACCCAGACCGGGACCTTTACAATCTATGTCCGTTCCTTGCAAGGCACTCACGCAAGCTGGCAGATCTCAGCGGATGAGGGCTTCCTTCCCCAGTGGTCGCCTCAAGGCAGACAAATCATTTTCCATTCCCTGCAGGACGACCGGCTCTGGGCAGCATCCTACTCAGTAAGTGCCGGTGTCTTCTTGCCGGGTGAGGTCACACCGTTTGGGGCAAATGTGGACATCCCTACCGAGGGATCGGACCCCGTCTATTCGTTCTCCCCGACAGGCAATCGGATCGCCGCTGTACTGCCGGCCGGTGAAGCGGCAGGAGTTCGGCCGCATCCTAACTACATCCTGATTCTGAATTTTTTAGAAGAGATTAAGCGTCAGCACCGCTGAACCTCCCCCAACCGTTCGCGCTGCTCTTTTTCAAAAGCGCTTCGAACTTACGGATCAACTTGGATCCAACTCTATAAGTCCTTTTCCCGAAACGCGGGTTCCAAGCAAGCGACATTCGGCATTGAGATTCGCCACAGTCGCGAAGGGACGAGTAATCCTTGAGTCTTGCCCGGAGTTAGATTACTCGCCACATATCCGTTTATCACGGGCAATCCGCATGGTGTCCGTCTCACATCTGCGACTTGGACACTATGCGTCGCGCTTCACAAGGGGCAGGTCCTGCAACGGTTCGATTGTGGAAAATCAGTCGTACTCGAGCCAAACCAGGTTGGACTCCCGCTCATAGCCGGGTAGCCGGCTCAAGATGAAGATCGAGCGTTTCAGGACCGTCCCACGCTCGCTTGCAGGTTGACGAGAAGCTGGTCCAACTGCTCGAACGACTCGCCTGTCCCGCTTGTACTCCCAGAGGCGATCGCATCGTCGAGAGCTTTCGTTGAGGGATAGAGGTCGTGCATCGTGACGAGCGTCTCGCCACCTCTTTCTTCGAAGGTCACCGTGGTGACGGTCCCGCCTTCCTCACCTTCGTCATTCGTCCAGACCAGGCGCGAGTGCGGAATCACTTCGACATACCTACCGAAAAATGCCATAGGCTGCTCCGAGGAAGCGTGACTGAACACGAAACGGTACTTGCCCCCCGTACGAGCATCGGCCTCGCAGGAGAGGAAGGACACTCCAAACGACTTCGGTGCCCACCACCGCTGGAGCAGTTCGGGTTTGGTCCACGCATCGAAAACGATATGCGCCGGGCCGTTGAAGGTTCGAGTCACGACGAGCTCACGCTCGGACTTCCGTTCCACTGTCGTGGCGTACTTTGTGGCATTGCTTTCACTGTCTTTTGTTTCGTACATCGGCTTTCTCCTTTTGTTTTAATTCCTCGACAAGCTTGTCCAACTCGTTGAAGCGTGCGGCCCAGAGCTGGCGTTGCCGCTCGATCCATGCCGCCTCGGTGGCCAGTCCGCGTCGGCCGAGCTTGCAGGTCCGCACGCGCCCGACTTTCTCCGTCGCGACGAGCCCCGCCTGCTCCAAGATGCTGACGTGCTTCTTTATGCCCGTTAGAGTCATGTGAAACTTCTCGGCAAGGCCGGTGATCGAAGCATCCGCGCGGCCGAGCTGTTCCAGAACGCCGCGTCGGGTGGCATCCGAGAGCGCGGCGAACGAAGCATCGAGGACGGTACTCGAATACTGAATCATTTGGTTCAGTATATAACACGGATTGGCGACATGCAAGGAGTTTGAGCGCGCGCTGCGCTGCGAACTGCCTTGTTGGTGCCGCTAGGGAACGACTTGTCGCCAAGGTTTTAGCAACTTGCCTTACCGTTGTTTCCGGGCAGCTTTCGAATCACGGACAAGCCGGAAACTGGCGGTCGCGTGCGCGACGGCTGCGGTCTCCTATGGCGTAATTGGCAAGTGGCAATCCGACCCAAGCTTGTGCAAACGGCTACTGAGGTAAACTCATTTGCTGCTACAACCGCCGGTTAATAAAAATCACAAACGAGGGAGCAGGTTAATGAATGAGCATCCGACGCCGGAATCGATTCTGCAGGTGGGCCTGGGATTTTGGCCCTCGAAGATCCTGTTGAGCGCGGTGGAGATGGAATTGTTTATCGATCTGCCAAAGGGCCGCAATCGCTAGACAGCATACGGGCACGAGTCGGCCTGCATTCACGCTCGGCGCGCCCGAGGGTGGCTTGAAACAAACGCATCATCAAGGAGCGAGCCCTGCAAGCTGCGGAGTCATTCTAGCGGAAAGCCGTTCCTTCCACCTCAGAAATGGCTTTTCTATAAAGTGGTAGGACATCAGAGCTGCAAGGAATATAAGACATAGAGCGGTGGTGAATCCGCCAGGAATGAGACGTTCCTGTCTTGTGAATAATTGTTGCCATAAATAAACACTGTAAGAAAGTATTCCCAGCAACTTCATCACTCTGCTTTGTAGTACTCGGCGCACGAGATTAGTACCGTCGCTATAGAGCACGCCCAGCATGATGCATCCGAATGAGAGGGCTCGCACGGGGTCCGAAAGCACCTCGCGCAAAACGGAAGGTGCTCCAAAGGCGCCCATGGAAGCTAGGAGTAAAGAAAAACCGAATACTGCCAACCAAGCCGGGTGCCGTGCTGCAAAAGTTCGACTCCGAAGTGGACCGCTTCCGGTGACGAAGAATGCTATTAGACAGCCTGTTGCAATGCTACTCATCTGAACAATCGAGGAGTAGTTGATGTCAAGAGCACGATTCCCACTCCATAAAAGGCTGTATCGGATCAACGGAGCGGATACAACGTAGAGGCACAGGATTATCGCCGAAGGTTTTGTACCTGCCCACGCGTAGAGTGCCGGCCAGATAACATAAAAATGCTCTTCTACGGATAACGACCAGGTGTGTGCAAGAAGTGAGGAGATCGAGAGCGTTGCAAAGCAAGATGTATATGTCAACACTGTAATCCAGGTCAGGCGCGAGATTGGAATCGCTCCTAAGGCGGCAATTGCACCTGTAACCAATAGCAAAAATACGTAAGCCGGGATGATACGAAGCGCGCGTCGCCGATAAAACGCCGTCAGTGAGATTTTTGACCTATTCCGGCGTTCACGTAGAAGGAGAAGAGTAATCAGAAAGCCGGAAATTACAAAAAAAGACGTAACTCCAAAATGCCCTACTGACCAGCTTCCTCTCGATTCGTTCAAATGGCTCCCTACAACGCACAGAATTGCGAGTGCTCGGAAACCGTTGAGGCATGGGACAGTGCCGCTCCAAACCCACATCGGCACAGTGCCTTTTCTAGACGGTTCTGGCATGGAATCCTGAAAGCGTAAGGAAACGCTCCCGCGCTTGGGATGTTTGCAAGAAATGCTCGCCGTGTTTACGCTTTCCAAGTTTTATCTGCGTGCCGAGCAGCGCCCAAAGACCGTTTTTTCAATTAGCTCTGCGGCGGCCGCCGCTACGCTTCGGATGCAATCATGAAAGGCGCTAACGTTTCCGTTCAGGTTCTGAAGGGATCGTGGGCAGGAGAGCAAAGAGTTCTCGCAGGCATCCTACTTCAGCAGAAAATGAGCACTACGGGTTCTGGGATTTCTCTTGCGCACGGATGGCGAATATTCGAACACTCCGGCAATGGATACGTTTCTTGACAAGCCATCGACGGCGCACTTAAAATGGCGAACCACCGCCTCTACGGCTTTGGAATCACTTCACCGACGGACCTCATGCGTAGCCAGCAATTGGCGTAGCCGCACAAAACTTCGCATGATCGCGATGTTGACTCCCGCGGCTCGTTCACTCGTGAGTACGGAGACAGCATGGCGGTTCGTATCGGGTAAGACCTTCTGACCCCGGATGACATTCCTGAATGCCCGAGCCCGCGACCCTGTTCAAAGACCCGCGCACCGCCAAAAGCGCCCGCTTCGTTACAATAAAACTACGGAATCAAGACGTTGCGTGGGAGTGTGCCTAGCGCACTGGAGAATGTGGCACCCTTGCCCCGCAATGCTGTTAAATCCCAAGCTTCACCTACATGCCACAAGCAAATGACCCCGCGTTGGGTATCAATAGCTGGTTAGAAGACGAACTTTATCACCAGTACCAGTTCGATCGAAAGAGCGTGGACGAAGGCTGGACGCAACTGTTCCAGCAATGGGGAGAGCACCCCGGATCGAGCGCGAACGGCGGAGGAACGGCCGTGGCGGAAGTGGCGGAGGCGGCCCCGGAACCTCAGCGCCAGGAGCCGCCGGAGCAACGCGCGCCTGAGCAAGAACCTCCGCAGGAGGAACCACCGCCCCGCAAGGAACCGCCGCAGCCCGCGCCTGTTCCCGAAAAAGCAGCAATATCCACGGCGGCGTCCACCGGTACCGAAGTAGCAAAAGCGACCCCCAACCAAGCGGCGAAGCAGGAATCGAAAGGGATTGGGCCCAGCGACCAACTGATTCCGCTGCGCGGCGCGGCTGCACGCATTGCGGAAAACATGATAGCGAGCCTGTCGATTCCCGTAGCAACCTCGCAGCGCCAGATTCCGGTTCGCATCATCGAAGAGAATCGCAACCTCATCAACAAACAGCGCGCGCTACAAGGCCGCGGCAAGCTGAGCTTCACGCATCTGATCGCCTGGGCGATTGTGAAAGCGATCCGATCAAACCCAGCGCTGAATCATGCCTATGCCGAGAACGGAGGCGAACCGTTTCGCGTGGTTCGCAGCCAGGTAAACATCGGGCTGGCGGTGGATGTGGCGGGTAAAGATGGCTCGCGCTCGCTGAAAGTTCCCAATATCAAGAACGCTGACGGCATGAGCTTCGCCCAGTTCGTGGCCGCGTACGACGATATTGTTGCGCGGGCCAGAACGAATAAGCTGCAGGTAGCGGATTTCGAAGGCACAACGATCTCGCTCACGAATCCAGGCACGGTGGGAACGCTTGGTTCGGTTCCGCGGCTGATGCCGGGACAAGGGGCGATTATTGCAACTGGCGCGATCGACTTCCCGGCTGAATTTGCCGCCGCAAGCGAAGAAACACGCGCGATGCTCGGCATCAGCAAAGTGCTGATGATTACCTGCACTTACGATCACCGAATCATTCAAGGAGCTGAATCGGGCACGTTCCTGGCGAAGTTGCAGCAACTCCTGCTGGGCGAAGACGGCTTCTACGATGCCATCTTCCGCGATCTGAAGATCCCTTACATGCCGCTTCGCTGGCAGGCGGATCAGCAGATTGCGCCCGGCCGTTTCGGATCGGTCAATACGGACGTCGCGAAGGAAGCGGCGGTCATACGGCTGATTAGCTCGTATCGCATCCGGGGCCACCTGATCGCAAACACGAATCCATTGGGCATTGAGCCCGGTTATCATCCGGAACTGGATGCTGCTTCCTATGGCTTGACCATCTGGGATCTCGACCGCCCCTTCCTCGCAGGTACCGTGAAGGCGCCGAGCGGCGCGATAGGCACGTATATGCAGCCGTATGAGACCTTGCGCGAGATTCTCGATCGCCTGCGCGCGACATATTGCGGCTCAATTGGAATCGAGTACATGCACATCCAGGATCCGGAGCAGAAGCAGTGGATTCAGGACCGCATGGAAGCAACCATGAATCTGTGGAGTCTGGATGATGGGATACGGCACCGCATTTTGAGCCGCCTGATTCAGGCCGAGGAATTCGAGCACTTTCTGCAAACCCGTTTCGTGGGGCAGAAGCGCTTCGGATTGGAAGGATTGGAGAGCACGATTGTCGTGCTCGATGAAATCCTGGAGCGCGCCGCCAACGAGAATGCGCATGAAGTGGTCATCGGCATGGCTCATCGCGGACGCCTGAACGTGCTTGCGAATGTAGTTGGCAAGTCGATGTCGCAGGTTTTCTCAGAATTCGAAGGAGAGCCTGATCCGGAGAGCGTACAAGGGTCGGGCGATGTGAAATACCACCTAGGCGCGAGCGGCATTCACAAATCCACGCTAGGGAAAGAAATTCTTGTTTCTGTGGCTTTTAACCCAAGCCATTTGGAGGCGGTGGACCCGGTAGTAGAGGGCATGGTTCGTCCGAAGCAGGACCGCATTGGCGATGCAAAGCGCGAGCGTGTGATTCCCATTCTGATTCACGGCGACGCAGCTTTAATCGGCCAGGGTGTTGTAGCGGAAGTGCTACAGCTTTCACAACTGGAAGGCTACAAAACGGGCGGCACCGTTCACGTCGTGACCAATAACCAGATCGGCTTCACCACCAATCCGCTGGAGGGGCGCTCGAGCGTTTATTCCACGGATGTAGCCCTTTCGGTGCAGGCTCCGATTTTCCACGTCAATGCGGATGATCCGGAAGCATGCATCCGTGTGGCGCAGATTGCGTACGAATACCGCCAGCGCTTCAAACGCGACGTGGTTGTGGACGTGATCGGTTACCGGCGGCAAGGGCACAACGAAGCCGACGACCCCAGCTACACGCAGCCGGTGATGTACCGCAAGATTAAGAACACGCCAACCGTGGCGACGCAGTATTCCGAGCGGCTGGTGCGCGAGAAATTTGTCGCGCAGGAATATGTGGATAATCTGCGCAGCCAGGTGCATAACCGGCTGAATCAGACTTACGATGAAGCAAAGAAAAACCGCGAACAGTTCGTAATTGAAGAGTTTGCCGATGTGCCGGCGGAAGAGATCGCGCAGGCTATACCTTCGACCGCAGCCGATTACAACGTGCTGGCAAGAGTTATCGAGAAATGTACAACGCTTCCCGAAGAGTTCCACCTCCATCCAAAGCTGAAATCACTGCTCGATAAGCGCCGCGATACGCTGAAAGGCGCTCCTATCGACTGGGGCTTCGCGGAAACGCTCGCTTTTGGAAGCCTTGTGCTGGAAGGCACGCCGGTTCGCTTGAGCGGTGAGGATGTTTCGCGCGGCACGTTCACGCAGCGCCATCTGGAATTCAGCGATCACGAAACCGGTGAAGGTTATGTACCGCTGAAGCATCTGGATCCTAAGCAAGCCAAATTCGAAGTGGTGGACAGCCTCTTGAGCGAATTTGCGGCAATGGGTTTCGAGTTCGGCTATAGCGTGGCGGACCCGCTCACGCTGGTGATGTGGGAAGCGCAGTTTGGTGATTTTGTAAATGGCGCGCAGATCATTATCGACCAGTTCGTGGTTTCGGCCGAGGTGAAGTGGAACCAGCCAAGCGGACTGGTGCTCCTGCTGCCGCACGGTTTGGAAGGCCAGGGGCCCGAGCATTCGAGCGCCCGCATCGAGCGTTTCCTGCAGCTTTGCGCGGAGAACAACATCCAGGTGTGCAACTGTACGTCGCCCGCGCAATACTTCCATCTGCTGCGCAGGCAGATGTATGGCGGCGCCGATCGCCGCGGCGTGCGAAAGCCGCTGATTATCTTTACGCCAAAGTTCCTGCTTCGCTATCAGAAGTCTGCTTCACGCCTGGAAGAGCTTACGAGTGGAGCGTTCCAGGAGGTGATCGGCGATTCGCAGTATGTCGGTAATCAGATCCGGCGAATCTTATTGTGCTCCGGCAAGGTTTATTATGATCTGGCCAACAAGCGCGAAGAGCTTGGGCGCGGCGACGTTGCCATCATCCGGGTGGAACAACTCTACCCGTTCCCCCTGCAGCGCCTGACGGACATTCTGCGGCGCTATTCGGATAACGCGGAGTTGTTCTGGGTTCAGGAAGAGCCGGAAAACATGGGTGCCTGGTTCCACGTTGAAGAGCAAATGCAGCCCATCATCAATCCCGGCGGAAATGGCGGCCCGATGAAAAGGCAGCTTCGGTACGTAGGCAGGCCGACGGCGGCGAGCCCGGCAGCCGGCGCTCACAAGGTACATCACGATCAGCAGGAAGCACTTGTAAATGAGGCATTCGCGGCGGACCCTGGCGTGGTGAGAAAAGCAAGACGGCTGGTTCGAAAGAAGCGGTAAGCGCTAGGCGAGCCGGCCTGAGATCATGTCCCAAGCATGGCAATCGGCCTTGATTTCGGCACCACCAACAGCTCTATCGCGATAGCGTCTGAGGATGGCGGCGTCCGGGTTGCCAGCTTCGCCTACCAGGGGACCCGGACCGAATCATTCAGGTCGCTGCTCTATCTCGAGCGGCATCATGAGGCACGGCGAACGGCCATCAAATCCTGGGCCGGCCCGGAAGGTGTTGAGCGCTATCTGGAAGCTGAGGAGAAAGGCCGCCTGATTCAGTCGTTGAAATCCTTTCTGTCCAGCCGCAGTCTGCAAACCACCGAAATCTTCGGCCGCCGCTTTCAACTTGAGGACCTGGTTGCGAACGTTCTCCGCGACCTCCGCGTGAAAGCGGAGGAACAATTCGGCTGCCCGGTGCGAGACGCTGTGGTTGGGCGTCCGGTACGATTTGTCGGGGCTACATCCGCGGCCGACGACGATTACGCCGTCGAGCGCCTGACGCGCGCCCTCAACACTGCCGGGTTCGAGAAGGTTGAATTTGAGTTTGAACCCGTGGCCGCGGCCTACTATTACGAATCGACGCTCGACCATGATGAACTGATACTAATTGGCGACTTTGGCGGCGGTACAAGCGATTTCTCGCTGCTACATGTCGGCCCGTCCACTCGGCGGCGCGGCCGGGCGCGCGATGTGCTCGGCAACGAAGGACTGGCGCTGGCGGGCGATGTATTCGATGCAAAGATCATTCGTCATTTAGTCTCCCCGGCACTTGGAGCAGGAACTCTTCTCAATTCATCCGGCAAGCTGCTGCCCGTTCCAACTTGGGTGTACTTCAAACTGGAACGGTGGCACCATCTTTCCTTCCTGCGTTCGTCGGAAACACTCAACCTCCTGCAAAGCGTCGCCCGCCAGGCTGTCGAACCAGAGAAGTTGAATGCACTCGTCTACTTGGTGAAACACGATCTTGGGTATCAACTGCATCGATCCGTTCAGAGCGTGAAGGTCGCGCTATCGCATGTTGAGCACGGCCTGTTTGAATTCGTGGATGGCGACCTGGAACTGCGAGCGGATGTGAGCCGCGCAGCTTTCGAAGGCTGGATCTCGGAGGAGTTGCGGGCGATTGGACAGCGGGTTGATTCGCTGCTATCAAATTGCGGGGTACACGCGCGAGAGGTGGATCGCGTGTTTCTGACCGGAGGCTCTTCCTTCGTGCCGGTGGTGCGCCGCATTTTCCAATCCCGATTCGGGTCCGAAAAGATTCGGACGGGCGATGAGTTTACTTCGGTTGCGCGCGGCCTCGCGCGCTCATTCACAGCTTAATGCGCCCGGAGACTGTAAAGGAGGCTAGCCTCGGTTTCTCCAGACGGTACTGCCGCGTTTAGAGAAGATACTGACTAGAAATGTGAGGATCGCGAGGAACCAACAAAAAATACTGGGGTAGATTGGCCATTGAACGCTGTATGGGTACAGCGGCAAGACAATGAAGCCCAGGATGAATAAGCCAAGCGCGATCCACTTCCAACTGTCCATGGCAATGTCCAACAGTTAGACCGGTTGAAACGCCGGCCGTTACCGTCGGGTGTTCAGTGCCGGATTTCCGATCGCTAATTGTCTGTGGAGCAGGTCGAACAGCAATCCATAGCATTGATGGGCCAGGGCGGGGTCATAGCGGTATCCCTCATCGCGCAGGAAGGCGTGCGCGCCGTTCACTTCCAGCCACTGAAAACGGGTACCGAGTTCTTCCAGCCGGGCTCTGATGCGATTACGTCCTTCGAGCGGAACGTGCGGATCCTGACGACCCCAGATGTGAAGCAGTTCGCCTGAGATGCCGGCAGCACGTTCCAGCGAATCATCATGCTTGCCCTTCCCGAGCGTGCCCGAATGAATATCAGTCGCATAGAAGCAAGCTGTAGCGAGAACGTCCGGGTTCATCGCGGCGCGAAAGGCGAGGTGCCCGCCGAGGCAGATGCCAACCGCACCCAGGCGGCCGTTGCAGTCGCCACGCGATGCCAGATGGTCGAGGACAGCACGCGCATCGGAGTCGTAAGACGATAATTCCTTCTCGAACTTGTCCGCGTTTCCCTTGTCGGCGCCCTGCTGGTCGTAGGCAAGAACGCTGCCAGCAGGCTCGAGTTCGTGATACACCTCTGGAACCGCAACGATGTAGCCTTGGCCAGCAATCATTGCCGCACTTCGGCGGATCGGTCCGGTCACCTGGAAAATCTCTGAAAAGAAAACAACACCTGGATATTTGCCCTCTGCCGCCGGACGGAAAATGTACGTGCGCATGGGCCCATTCGGGGTCTCGATGTCGACGACGATATCGTCCCTGATCGTCATATCTGAGCGGCCACCTCCGATTTCATTGGGAGCGCGGTGCTTCTTCGAAAGCGACGAGCGCTTTCCCGCTTGAAAGTTTTTGCTTTTTGCATCGCACCACCTGGCCGGGGCCGTACTCCCATGTTTCCCCTTCCGGCATCTCCTCAGTAATTTTGTAGAAGTCACGACCCAGGTGCTCGGCTCGAACAGATCGAAGGACATTCAGCCCCTCACCCACCAGGTTCACGTAAATCATGGCTTCTTTACCCGGCGGCAGGGGTACCGCGGCGGGAGGCGGCGCGGTTGGCGGTGGTACAGGTTCGGGAGCCGAATCAGAAACAAGTGTAATCGGGGGTGATTCGTGATACTCGGGTTGGCTGACGGGAGCGGGAGACGGGGCTGGAGTGGCAACCGCCGGAAAAGCTCCCGTGTATTCAGGAATGAGCTGACCCTGGCGTCGTGTACCGCCCAATGGCGCTCGAGGTTGCTTGCTGAAATCTTCGGCTGCTTGATAGCGCGAGGGCTCATACGCCGTGCGGCCGCTCATTCGGGCGCGGTCAATCGCCCAGAGGACGAGTGTCGCAAACCCCCAGGTGGCAGAGAGCCGTAGCTGAAAGTAGGCTTCTTTTGTCGCGGCACTGAGAACGTCATTTTTGGGACCGAGTGAAGCTTGGAAGATGATTCCGCACGCGAGCATGATGCAGAACCCGCAAACGGCACTAAACGCCAGACTTTGAAAAACCGACCGCTTGCCTTCCTGGTCGTATGAGAACAGGATGAATAGAAGAGTAACCCCACCGATGGTGCTCACATAGCTAAACCCGGCGCGCGTCACAAGCAAAACAAGCGCGGCGGCAACGGCCCCAGCCAGCAAGGCGGCGGAATCGATACGGGATCTTTCCAATTCTTACTCCAGTCGGCAACAATTTTAGCGAACGGAGACTTCGGGTTATCCCCGACGGGCAAAAGATACAGGAAAGAGGTCTTGTTTAGGCGATAGCTGCGTACAACTGCTGCGGACTGATGGGTTTGGAAATATATCCATCCATACCCGCCGCGAGGCAGCGTTCGCGGTCTTCTTTCATCGCATTCGCGGTCATAGCGATAATCCGAGAGCGCTTGCGGTTCCCGCGCTCTCTTTCACGAATGGCGGAAGTGGCTTCAAACCCATCCATGACTGGCATTTGCACGTCCATCAGCACGACATCGAACTGCTCGCGTTCCAACGCCTCAACCGCTTCCAGGCCGTTGTTGGCGATCACAACCGTGTGTCCCTGTTTTTTGAGAAGCGCAACGGCTAGTCGCTGGTTCACGGCGTTGTCTTCGGCAAGCAAAACGCGCCGGGGCAGCTCGCGGATAGAATGCCGCGTTACAAGTTGCGGCGCAGCCCCGGATTGCAGTTCCGTTCCCAGGACGGCCAGGATGCAGGCAAGCAGTTCCGAGCGCTTGACTGGCTTAGTGAGATAACCAGCCACTCCGAGTTCTTTGCAGCGCGCGCCGTCCCCGCGCTGCCCGGCCGATCTGAGGATGATCATCTTGGTTTCATCCGGGCCTATTTGATGGCGGATTCGAGCGGCCACTTCAAAACCATCGGCCGCCGGCATGTGCATATCCAGAATGACAAGAGAGAATCGCCTGGCTGATGAATTCGCCGCTGCAAGTGTGGAAACTGCTAACTCCTGACTATCTGCCAAACCGACGCGCATACCCCAATGGGTGAGCGAATCAAACATGAACTGGCGTGCCGCGGGGTTGTCGTCCACTACCAGAACATCCATGCCTCTCAGCTCAACCGGTTTGCGAACAATGCCAGCGCCGGGGCCGGTCTTGGCAAACTTAACCGTGAAATGGAATGTGCTGCCCTCTCCGACCTGACTTTCCGCCCAAAGGCGGCCGCCTAACAACTCCGCCAGCCGGACTGAAATGGTAAGCCCAAGGCCAGTGCCGCCGAACCGGCGCTGAATGGAGCCGTCGGCCTGCGTGAAGGGCTCAAAAATCTGATCGAGCTTGTCGCGCGGGATTCCGATCCCGGTATCAGTGACCGTGAAGTGCAGAATGACCTCTTCCGATTCGGGCGACTCCGCTTTCACCGCCAGCACAATGTCACCCTGCTGCGTGAATTTGATGGCATTTCCCAAAAGATTCATCACAATCTGCCTCAGGCGGCTGATATCGCCGTTCAAGAAATCGGGAATCCGCGGGTCAATTTGGCAGGCCAGCTCAAGATGCTTCTCATGCGCGCGCGGCGCCAAAAGCTTCATTACATCGCCCAGGGCGTCGTCCAGGTTGAAGACGATCGGATCGACAGCTAGCTTTCCGGCTTCGATCTTCGAAAAGTCCAGTACGTCATTGATGATGCTCATCAGATTGTCGGCGGAGCCGCGGATGATATCTACAAGCTCGCGCGGCTCTTCGTCGATCAGCCGGTCCTGGAGTAAACCCGTGAGGCCAATTATTGCGTTCATCGGAGTGCGAATCTCATGGCTCATGTTCGCCAGAAACTCACTTTTCGCGACATTGGCGGTTTTCGCCGCTTGCATGTCGCTCTTGAGCTCTTCAATCGTCCGCCTGAGCTGGAGCTCCAGCCTGCGTGACCTGAAATAGGCCCAAGCGAAGAGCGCGCTTAAGAGCGTCATGCCGGAGACCGCGTCCGCAGCGAAGGAAGCCGCTATATGCCTGCCGACAGTAGCCCTGGCAATTACCAGCAATAGCGCCGCAAAGGGTATCAGCCACGCGCCGCGAGAACGGAACCATGAAAGCAGAATTGCCGGGAACAGAATCGCTATCCTCCAAAGAGGTTATCGGCCAGCGCGGAGAAAGCGTAAGGGCTGATTTATCCGAAGTCCAAGTTATCTGGATGGTTATCCTGGAAACTGCGCATATGAATACGCCTACTTTGCTTGCAAATCCCGCGCGCGTAACGGCGGCCGGCAATAAACCCAAACTGATCGACGAGTATGTGGGTAGGGTAAATTCTGGTACGTCGGCGGTGAGTGTGGCGCACATGCGTAGTCCCGGCGGATGGCAGGAACCGGGGCAGACGCCGGAATTCGACGAGTTTACGGTGATTTTAAAAGGCATGCTGCGCGTTGAGTATCGTGGGGGATCTCTGGACGTTCGGGCCGGACAGGCCGTAATCGCTCACAAAAGCGAGTGGGTGCGGTATAGCACGCCCGAACCGGAAGGCGCCGAGTATATCGCGGTGTGCCTTCCGGCATTCTCGATGGAGCAGGCGCATCGCGACAAATAGCGGACTACTTAGTTCGTATGGATATTTAAATTATCTGGCTAGCCAATAAACTGCAGATAGTCTGGAATTGATACTAACCACGCTCAAATCAATTGTCGGCGTCTTTTCGATGCGACTCCTTAGCAACACCTACCCGACCTAAGATCCACCGCGCCCCCACAGCTACTTAGTCCGTTTGCTCGAGTAGGTCAACAAATATCGCCTACACTGTGACTTACCGCCTGAAGTCCTGTGAGTAAGGGTTATTTTAAATTCCTCAAATTAGCTCTAGAGTTGCAGATATCCCGCAAGATATTACGCGAATAGTAAATAAATCGAGAGGCAACTTTATGAAGAAATGGACCCTGTTTGCTGCGGCATTGCTGCTCACAAACACCACGTGGGCGAGTACGTATTACGCCGGTTTTGAAGATACGGCCGGAGCGCATTCGGACTACGACTATAACGATCTTGTGTTTTCAATCAGCAGCGACAACCTGAGCCTGATTTCAAACGGCAACTGGTATAACAAACCGGTTCTGGGCGCCAACGGAGCACCTTTCTGGAACAACCATTCCTACGATGGCGCCCAGTTGAATGTCGGCTATTGCGTTTACGGAGGCGGGAACTGTGGCGGCGGACTGAATGGCTCCGCAGCCTACCTGGCCGCAAGCAACCACGGTTCGGCCGGCGACGTGTACTTTCATTTCACGGGCGGGGGTCAAGTCGAGATAAACCTCAAATTTAAGTTTGCCGATGATAACAACCAGCTTGGTTGGTACAGTCTCAGCGACAAGGACGATGTTCACTGGCTCAGCCGCAACGGCAATTCCATGGGCATCTTTGATGTCAGCCCTACTGGCGACTTCGGCCTGATCGGAACGAATGGGCTGGGTCAAGATTTCTATTCGCAAGATTGGAACGGCACGCAGGACGATGCTTCGCACTTTGCCTTCTTCGGAACCGATGCTCCGGAACCAGGCCAAGCCGGATTGCTGGCCATTGGCTTAATCGGCTTCAGTTTGCTTTTGCGAAACAAGGCGATCCTCGATTAGCGTTTGCGACCTACAACTGGCCCAAATCCACCAGCCGGCGGCCGGCAGCGGCCTTAAAAAAACGTAATTCGCGTATGTTTTCAATAGTTTACAAATGGCAAACAGTTTGCTTCTCTCAGTTTGGAAAGCATTTCGGTTGGAGGAAAAATGAAAAGCAAATTGCTGATACTGTTCTTGCTAGGCGGCGGGGCGTTATTTGCGGGCCCGCGCGTCTTCTTCGGCCTGGGAGTCGGTGTAGGAAGCGGTTATGGTTATTACGCGCCTCCCCCGCCAGCGGCACCGCCGGTCGTCGCGTACGCGGCGCCCTATCCGGGTCCGGGCTATAACTGGATTGCAGGTTACTGGTATCCGGTTGGGCCGCGCTATTACTGGCACGCGGGCTACTGGGGCCGACGGCCCTACGCAGGCGCGTATTGGGTCGGGCCGCGCTATTACGGCCACCGCTATTATCGGGGCTACTGGCGTCGATAGTGTTGTCGGAAATGGATGTTTACCGGCGAAGGAACTTGAACGCGATATCGCGCCCATAGCCGTACATCACCGCAAGTGAGATCCAAAGCATGGCAAAGGGCTCAAGGACGCGTGCCTGAGTTAGCGGGCCGGCATCGATCGGATCGAAGCCGAGATCGGCCGCAAGCGTCCTTGCCACTCCCTTAGCTGCGGCATCATCTCCGCAGTAGAGAAGCACGGCGCGATCCGAGCCGAACTGAGGATTCATCATCACATTGAATCCAATCGTATTGAAGGCTTTCACCACCTTAGCTCCGGGACTCCATTCGGCAACGTGCTCCGCCCCGGAAGTTGTTGGGCCGTATTCCAGCGCGAGGCTGGGCGTGAGTGGATTTGTCGCGTCGATCAACACCTTGCCCGAAAGATCGCCGGCGCTCTGCAGCGCTTGTTTCGTAGCTTGCCAGGGAGTAGCGAGCACCAATACATCGCTGGATGCCACGGCCTCGGACACCGATGCCGCCCGCGCAGCCGCGCCCGCTTTCCCGACAAGCGTCTTCATCTCGTCCGATTGCGGATTTCGTGAACTGAAAATTACCTGATGACCCTTCTTTGCCCACCCGGAGCCGAGCGCGCCGCCAACATTTCCCGATCCAATAATGCCGATTTTCATTGAGTGTTCTCTCTTGATATCGATTATTGTTTCGACGCGAAGGTCGCAAGAAAGCAGCGGCAACGAGCGCGCACTGCCACGAATGCACAAGAATGCGTTACAGCCGGACGATTTTGTCTGACCGGAAACCCTTTAGCGCATTGCGTGTATCCACGATCAGCTTGCTGCGCTGCACGACACGCGCATAATCGACCTTTGTGTGGTCCGTAACGATTACTACACAATCGGCATCTTCTACGGCGGGAAAGAGATCCTCCGCCTCCAATGGCGCGCCATTAATTTGAATTGTTGGCACGAACGGATCAGAGAACGTGACGTGAGCGCCGAGGCGCTGGAGAAGCAGGATGATATCGAGCGCGGGAGATTCACGAACATCGTCGATGTCGCGCTTATAGGCCGTGCCCAGGACATGGACTCGCGACCCTCGCACCGGTTTGGTGGCGTCATTCAGCGCGTGCTGGATTTTTTCGACAACGAATTCAGGCATGCGGCCATTGATGTAGCCGGCTAGCTCGATAAAGCGCGCCTCGATACCTGCCTCCTTGCTTTTCCAGGAGAGATAAAACGGATCGATTGGAATGCAGTGGCCGCCGAGCCCCGGACCAGGATAAAAGGCCATGAAGCCGAAGGGCTTGGTAGCGGCAGCGTCAATCACCTCCCACACATCGATCTTCATGCGGTCGCACATCAGCGCGAGCTCATTCACCAGCCCGATATTGATCATGCGAAAAGTATTTTCGAGCAGCTTGACCATCTCCGCCACGCGAGTGGAGCTAACGGGAACGACCGTTTCGAGAGCTTGTTTGTAAAACAGCGCACCCATTTTCGTGCAGACGGGCGTGATCCCGCCGACAACTTTCGGGATATTGGAGGTCTGAAACTTGGGATTGCCGGGATCGACGCGCTCCGGCGAGAAACAGAGGAAAAAGTCTTCTCCAACTCGTAAACCGCTGGCTTGGAGCTTGGGAAGCAGAAGTTCGTCCGTAGTGCCCGGATATGTGGTGGATTCCAGCATCACAAGCAGCCCGGAATGATTATGTTTCGCGATGGCTTCGGTCGCGGAGATGACGAAGCTCATGTCCGGATCCTTGGTCTTGCGCAAGGGCGTGGGCACGCAGATATCGATGGTGTCGAGGTCGCCAATAACGGAGAAGTCGGTGGTAGCGCGCAGCTTCCCGCTCTCGATGAGGGGGCGGAAAGTGCTGTCCTTCACATCTTTGATATAGGAATGACCACTGTTAAACTCATCGACCTTACTCTGCTGCACGTCGATGCCGACGACTTCGAACCCGGCCTGTGCAAATTCAACCGCGAGCGGAAGGCCGACGTATCCGAGGCCGAGCACGCCGACGCGCGCCGTTTTTTTGGTAATCCGCTCTTCCAGCTTGTCCGCAGCAGCCACCTGCGTAGAAGCGCTCTCAGCAATTTCAGTACTCAAGAAAGAATTCCCCCTCCGCCACCAATTCCGCCGGTCCGGTCAAAAAAACACTTTGATCCCAACGAAGCAGTAGTTGCCCTGCCGGGGTTTGTATCTCAACCGGGCTGTCAGCTTCACCCCTGAGAATAGCAGCGAGGGCGGCGCCGGTGGAACCGGTCCCTGAACTTCTCGTCTCGCCCGCGCCACGTTCGAAGAACACCGCCCGAATCGTATGACGGCTTACAACTTGCACAAAAGAAACGTTTGAACGGCAGGGAAAACGCGGGTGGCGTTCGGCTTCCTGGGCGGCAACCCGCCAATCGCCCGGAAACTGCCCGGCAAAGATGGCGCACTGCGGATTCCCGACGTTCAGCACTGTGGCATCAAAATCGCGCCCGGCAAGGCGCATGGTGGCGTGCAGCTCTTCGATTTGCGGCAGGCCCATGTCCATTTCGAACTGAAACAGATTTCCGCGGCGGGACATGAGTTCCAGATGCTTGGGTCCGGCGCCGGTCGTGATAGTGAGACGGGGACCGGTGGTCGCGTTTTTTAGGAGCGCGAAAGCGGCCGCACAGCGTGTTCCGTTGCCCGAGATTTCGGCCTCGCTGCCGTCGGAGTTGAAGAGGCGCGTGCGCAGGCCATTCTCCTGCCGCCAGGCGAGCATCCATCCGTCAGCACCGATACCAGTTGTCCGGGCGCAAATCCGGCGCGCAGTTTCGGGCAGATTGTCCGATGGAGCGTCGCCCGCCCACGTCAGAAGGAAATCGTTCTCTGCCCCGTGCAGCTTCGTAAATGGAATTGTGATCATGGAATTTCGCGGCGGAAGATCTGGAGGGGGGGATCGTCTTTGGTATCCATCTGCATCATTGGCCGGTAGACCGCCTGGTACTTCTGGAGCGCCTTCGACAGCTTGTCGCCCTTTTGCGCAACCGCCCAGGAAGCAGGGTGGAACAGATCCGGGCGGCTTGTGGCGGCAAGCCAGGCCGGCCCGTTGCCCTCATGCAGGGCTTCAGCTAGCGGAATGCGGGCGCGGCAAAGTATACCCGCCATATCGCCGGACCCAGACATGGTGAGAATGCCCTGACCGCGCATGTAGTGCGCGCTAAAGAAGTCCGCGGCGGCCTTCGTCCAGATGCGGCGCGAATCAGAGTTCACCTGTGACTCCTTCCAACAGATCCAATGCTCCGGAGAAGGATGAATCAGCCACGGAGCGATGGCGATTGCTGGCAGAGCCCATGCGTACCGCCTGATTCGTACCGGCATGAGCAGCGGAATCGCGCCCGTCGAGAATGCCGCCAGAAAAACCACTGCAATGCCGTAGCGCGTGTTGTAGTAGCTATGCGGCCAAAGCTGTGGCAAGTGTATCGGCAACCCGGAGGAGTGAATGCTCCAGATATAAAAGACGGGGACGAGCAACAGAAAGAGAACCGGACCAAACACCTTCTTTCGCGCCGCGCAGACCACGCCCAGGCAACCCAAGACCACCAGACCCCAGCCGGCGCACAACTCTCCCGCTTTCGAATAGTATTGTGCAGCAACGGCCCAATTGTGGTAACCCGGATATAGTTTCCCCCCTTGTATGGCGCTTGCCGAGTAGGGCCCGTTGTAGAAATCGACCGCGTTGGCAGTTTCCCACCAGTTATGCGCGCACCAATAGAGCGGAGCAAACGCGGCCAGCAAGCCGAAAGCGATAAACGTCCGGAAGCGATCGCGTTTCGCAAATAGTGCGAAAGCGAAAGCCGAAAAGGGGATAAGAAACCAGCCCTCGTAGCGTGTAAGACTCATGAACCAGGAGGCGATGAGGCCAAGCAAAAGGTAGCTTCGGCTCTGGGTGCTGCGGAAGCGGAAGATGGAGAAGAGAATGGCGCCCAGTCCTGCGGCGAACACGATTTCCGTCATCGGAATCGTTGCAAGATATAGGACGTTGGGATTGAGAGCCAAACACGCAAGAACCACCGAGGCGGCAAGTCGGCTGTGATAAACCTCTTTGGCCGCATAGTAGAAGAACAGGCCGGCTGCGACAAAGCAGATGGCGACCGGAATGGTTCCTGCGAGTCCCGTTGACCACAAAGACATGTTGCCGACGAACGGCAGGCAGATCACGTGCAGAACAGGAAGCCAGACCGTTCCGAGCTGGTTGTACCCCGGTGTGCGGGAGTCAATGATGCTGCGGCTGAGATTCAGATGCGACTGCGCGTCACCGTAGTAGAGAATATAGCCGCTGCTGTAGCACCACGCTGCTGCAGCGGCAGCCACCAGGCAGACCAGGCAGAAAACCAGCGCGAACTCGGCGAACCAGTTTCGACGACTAAAATGCGGTGAATTGCCTGAATTCTCCAAAGCGCTCGTCGATCTGTTCACGAGTGAGCGTACGGAAGCGCTCAACGCCGAACTGCTCACAACAGAAACTCCCCATTACTGAACCGTAAATGACGGCGCGATGCAATTCACGGACATCGAAGTGCCCGTTGCGGAGATCGAAGCCACGCTCCGCCAGGTAGCCGACGAACCCCCCAGCAAAACAATCGCCAGCGCCGGTGGGATCAAAGACGTCCGCGAGCAAATAACCGGGAACCATGAACAGCGTATCGCGGCGGACCAGCATGGCGCCATATTCGCCCCGTTTTATCACCAGGGTGTTGGGGCCGAGATCGAGGATCTTATCGGCGGCCTTGCGCAGATTTCGCTCGCCCGCCAGCATGCGGGCTTCGCTGTCATTGATGAGCAGGAAATCCCAATCGCGGATGGTAGCCAGAAGATCGTCGCGAGTTTGCGAAATCCAATAGTTCATCGTATCGCCGCCGGCAAAGCGCAGCCCGTTCATTTGCTTCTGGACTTCGCGCTGCAAGTCGGGCTGTATATTGCCGAGAAAAAGATACGGCTCCTTTTTGTATGAGGCAGGAAGCTTGGGGTTGAACTCGGCGAAGACGTTCAGATCCGTGCGGAGAGTGGTGCGGTCATTCATGTCGGGCGAATACACACCTGACCAGAAAAACGTCTTTCCGGGGACTTGTTCCAGACCTTCCAGATCAACGGATTTGCTGGCCAGCAGCGCGCGGTCTTCGGTGGCGAAATCTTCGCCCACTGCCGCGACGATAGATGTTTTCGTGAAATAACTCGCGCTGAGTGCAATGTAGGTGCAGGAGCCGCCCAGCGTTCGCTCGCGCCTGCCGTGCGGAGTCTCAATCGCGTCGTACGCAACGGACCCAATAACAACTAAGGACATCGACTTGCATTGTAAAGGACGCCGGGTTTTGAAGGCGATCTAGGGAGCTCATCGCTGCGCGTCAACGGTCATGTTTCTTTCGTCGAGAACGGTGGGGCGGATCCACCTGGGTTGTGCAACCCGCCGCATGGCACTCTTTGACAAATCCGCTTTCGCGTTCGCGTTGAACGACGACTCGTTTACGGGTGGTTTCTGATTTTCGTGGAGTGCCCTGATTGTGATGAAGGCGAGAGAGATGGGATTTGTCCGGACGATGTCATTCCTCAGAGCGATTAAAGCTTGCACGGATCGTTTCTTTCCGCGCGGACCTGATTGCGCGGATTCGGAGGGCATTGCGCGCGGGTCGCGGCAATCGTTAATTTGAATGACTGCGACTTTTCCATCAGTGCCGGCAAAACGGTCATCATCGGATTCAGAAGAGCCGCGCGTGACCAGGCTGGCAGCATTCACGCATCCGGTGAAAGCCAGGTCGTTCAATACCTTGGCGCGTTCGTTATCAATCAGCGGATCGGTGGCATGTGTGAGGTGCATTTTCCGCACCTTGTACCCGACATCCTCGGTCGCGGCGCCTAGCCAGACATCTCCGTGCTTCTGGTTCCACAACCGCAGGTGGTGTCGCTTGGAGAAAGTATCGAGGCTCTTCTGGTACTCCGCATCGGCCGTAACGCCGTTCAGCGTCAGCCTTCCCATAGGGGCCATTCTGTAACCCATACGCTGTACCATGCAGTGATACATCCGGTAGAAAGACATCAGCGACCCCCGCTGCGCGCCGGACCACCCCGCCGCGTGAAATGCGCGGTTTATGGGCTCCCTTCCTCCTAGGAAGATAATGTTCACCAGATCTGAAGGGTGATTGCGTCCGCTGTCGGTGCGCTGCTGCGGCAGTTTCGCAAGTATTTCGCGAGCATCGGCAATCTCTATCGGCGGAAGTGGCGCAATTCGATTTTGCGGAGCGTCCGAACGTGGAATATCGGCGCTGGAGACGAGTTGGAGAATCATCTCGGTGCCTGCGGGAAAGTAAATCTCAGGATCTGGAGATCGGGCGACTAGAAATTTGATTCCCAAAACCGGCACTCCAAATTCGGGATCGACACACAACAGCGGGAGGGTGTAAAAAGCGACGCTCGAGGAGAGATTCGCCGTGGGGTAGATGCCGCCTATGACTCCTTGAGGGTTAACCCGTTCCTTTGCCGTTTCTACCCGGACAACACGCGCGTCTATTGGAATTGCCGTCCCATCTGGCAGTCGAACCGTATCAAAGCGGTATGCGATACGGGATGTGAGATGCTTTAGCCCCAATCCCAGGCGCTCGACGCCTTCGACAACTCCTGATACAACCGCGCCTTGCGGTATTAGCAGCCGCCCATCCACAAACACTGGCGCGATCACTGTAGCGTCAACCGGATCGCCGGAATGTGAAATGCGGGATCCAGTCGCCGTGGATAACCGCGCCTCCAGATAGCTGCCAGATGCCAGCACTTCCGCAGCCGCGGGATGTGTGGCGAGCGCAAGCGCCGCGCTGGATACCAGCAGGGCTGCGAGGTTTCTCAGCATACAAAACATATCGTTCAGGGCTAGGCCCGAGGATCTCTGCTTAAAAAAAAAGACGAACCACAGCGTCTTATGCTACCGTATACGGAGTAAGTCATTCCTTCCGTCACCCAGAGCCTCGTTTTGCAAGCTTACTCGCCGGCAATTCAATTTTTGTTGTCGCTCAGGTTGATGTGTAGGGATTCGTAACAAAAAAAGGGAAAAGCTAATGAAAGAAACTGGCACTGTGAAGTGGTTTAACGCTTCAAAAGGATTTGGATTTATTGCACGCGAGAGCGGCGAAGACGTGTTCGTACATTTTTCGGCGATCGAAGCATCCGGCTACCGCAGCCTGGACGAAGGCGCCCGAGTGTCCTTTGTGGTCAAAAAAGGGCCAAAGGGTTTGCAAGCCGAACAAGTCGAATTGGCGTAGCCGCCGAGTTTTCACAAGCCAAGTGCCGGCAGGAATGCCGGCACGGCAGAGACGAGCCTCTGCCCCACATCCTAAATCTGACGCGTGCCGGGTTTTCGGGACGCACGATTCAATTCAGGATTAGTAGACTGATACGCCTGTGCAGATCCTGATCCTGAGCGACCTTCACGCCAATCTGTATGCGCTTCAAGCGGTGCTCACGGATGCCGAGGGCCAGTATGGACAGATTGTCTGTTGCGGCGATCTGGTGGGATATAACCCGCATCCCGCTCCTGTTCTGGAATGGGCGCAAGCAAACTGCGCGCGCATTGTTCGAGGCAATCACGACAAGGTTGTCGCGGGCATTGATGACCTGGAGTGGTTCAATGAGGTCGCGAAAACAGCGGCAATCTGGACTATCCGGCAGCTCACTGCGGATCAGCTCGAATGCCTGCGGCGCCTGGAGAAGGGACCGGCAAAACTCGAGCACTTCCATGTTTGGCATGGCTCGCCGCGAGATGAAGACGAGTACGTAACCTCGAAAGCGAGCGCGGCCCCCTGCTTTGCCTTCTTCGAGTTGCCGCTGGCATTCTTTGGCCATACCCATCTGCAAGGCGGCTTCTTTTCGAAGCATGGAAGAGCCGGTGTCATTCCGGCCGTTCGGAAAAGAGAAAAGGAAGCAGTGCTGGGACTGGAGCCGGACGTGCTTTACATGGTGAATCCGGGTTCAGTGGGACAGCCGCGCGATGGCGACGCGCGAGCCGCTTACGCGCTCTACGATCCGGAACAGAAAATTGTGAGGCTGCGCCGGGTGGAATATCCGATCCAAAAAACGGCAGATGACATCACGCAGGCGGGCTTGCCGGGCGTGCTGGCGCTGCGGTTATTTCGCGGGATGTGAGCCGAGCCTACTGATTTTGAGTCTCATGTGCCCTGTTCCTTCGCAATTCGCGCTCCTTCAAGATCATGAAGAAGATCGGCACGAGGATGAGAACGTGAATCGCGGAGGTGATCATGCCTCCTACGATGGGGGCCGCAATCGGCTTCATGACATCGGACCCGATGCCTGATTCCCAGAGAATCGGCGCGAGGCTAGCAATAACCGTAATCACCGTCATGAGTTTCGGACGAAGACGCTGCACGGCGCCCTCGATAACGGCGGCTTCCAGGTCATCCCTGGTCATCTGGCCGGCCGCAACTCGCCGCGCGACGGCTTCGTGCAGATACACCACCATCACTACGCCGGTCTCCACTGCGATTCCGAACAGTGCGATATAACCCACCCACACAGCCACGCTGAAATTGAACCCCAGCAGCCATTGCAGCAACAGCCCGCCAGTGAGCGCGTAAGCAGTGGGGATGATCAAAACAACAGCCTCCATCGCCGAATGAAACACCATATAAAGCAGCAGAAAGATGATGAAAAAAACGACCGGTAAGATCAGTTTCAGACGCTGCTCCTCCCGAAGCTGAAATTCGTACTCGCCAGACCAGTTATAGGAGTAGCCCGCCGGCAATCGGAGCTTAGCCGCGAGTTGCCGGTCCGCCTGGGCCACAAACCCGCCGTAATTCGTATCTTTCAAGTCGATATAGATGTATCCCATCAACACACCGCTTTCATCGCGAATCATAGACGGCCCGCGGGCGAACCCGATCCGAGCGACTTCTCCGAGCGGAATCTGGGCGCCTGAAGGCGCCCCCAACAGAACCCCTTGCATCTTTTGCGGCGCGTCCCGAAAACCACGCTCGTAACGTACCGCGATTGGATATCGCTCCCGGCCTTCGATGTTTTCCGCAATCGTTTTCCCGCCTATGCCGGAAGCAACGGCGCGCTGAATGTCTTCTACCGTCAAACCGTACTTCGCGGCTTCGGCCCGATCCGGTTCGATGTTGATATAGAAGCCTTGTGCCACTTTCTCCGCGTAAACCGATCGTACTTGCGGCATAGTGGTCAGAACCGCTTGGATTTGCGAAGCAGCCTTCTCGATCCCGCCGATATCAGCGCCTTGCACCTTCACGCCTAAAGGCGTCTTGATGCCCGTTAACTCCATATCCAGTCGATTCTCAACAGGCATGGTCCAGGTATTTGAGAGGCCCGGAAACTGGAGCTTCTGGTCCATTTCCTGAATCAGCTTGTCGTAGGTCATACCCACAGGCCACGATTGCCGCGGTTTCAGCATCAGCGTCGTATCGAACATATCGAGCGGCGCATTGTCGGTGGCGCTGTCGGAGCGGCCTACGGAACCGAACACGCTAAGGACTTCTGGGAAGATGCGCAAGATCCGGTCCTGTTGCCCCAACAGCGCGGTTGCCTGCTGGATTGAGATCCCCGGCAGAGATGTTGGCATGTACAGAGCGGAGCCTTCAAAGAGCGGGGGCATAAACTGACTGCCGAGGCGGAATGCCAGGGGAATCGTCGCTGCCAGAAACGCAAGGTTCACGACGACGGCGAGCATCCGATGACGTAGGGAGAATCGTAGGACGGGCAAATACAGCGTCTGCGTGAGACGTGAGACTGGATTGGCGGATTCCGGACGAAGCTGCCCGCGAATCAGCAGCAGCATCAACGCAGGAACTAGCGTAATCGCAAGTACTGAAGAAGATGCCACCGCCAACGTCTTGGTCCATGCCAGTGGGCGGAACATGCGTCCTTCCTGCGCTTCCAGCAGGAACACGGGCAGGAACGAAACGACGATGATCAGCAGCGAGAAAAACAGAGCCGGACCGACTTGCTTCGCCGCATCGAGCAACAGCTTGTGCCGGAGCGCCTTCGAAATTGGACCGGGATGCCCGCCCTGGTATTCCGAAACATGCCTGTAGCCGTTTTCAACCATTACGATGGCGGCATCAACCAGAACTCCGATGGCAAGCGCCAATCCACCCAAAGACATGATGTTCGATGTGATTCCCAGGAGATACATCGGGATAAATGAGACCAGAACCGCAACCGGTAGAGCCACAATCACGATCAAGGCCGAACGGAAATGGAACAGGAATACGAGAACAACGACACTAACAATCGCGGCCTCTTCAATGAGATCGCGTTCGAGAGTCGAAATTGAATCGCGGATCAAATCAGATCGGTCGTATCCGGGCATAATTTCTACTCCCGCGGGCAGTGACGGCGCAATCTCTTTGAGTTTCCGTTTCACTCCGTCAATCACGCGCAGCGCATTCTGCCCCTGGCGCATCACGATAATTCCGCCAACCGTTTCGCCTTCGCCATTCCACTCGGCAGCGCCTTCGCGGATATCGGGAACAAAATTGACGAATCCCAGGTCACGAATCAGAACCGGCGTCCCGTTATGGCTGCTTACCGGGACCGTAGCGAGATCATTCAGAGATCGCAGATAGCCTAAGCCGCGGATCATGTAACGCGCGCCGCTCAAATCAAGAACCCGGCCGCCCACTTCATTTGTGCTGGCTTTGACGCGATCGATGACAGTAGAAAGCGGAATGTTGTAGGCGAGTAATTTGGCGGGATCAAGCTGTACTTCATATTGACGGACGAAGCCGCCAATGCTTGCGACTTCTGCCACGCCCGGTACGGTTTCGAGCGCATAGCGCAAATGCCAGTCCTGCAAACTGCGGAGATCGGCCAGATTTCGCGTGTGCGTTCGATCGACAATCGCGTATTCATACACCCAGCCCGCGCCAGTGGCATCGGGCCCAATCGCCGGGTGGACGCCGACGGGAAGACGCCCGGCGATCTGCTGCAAGTACTCGAGAACCCGCGAGCGTGCCCAATAAAGGTCTGTGCCATCCTCAAAGATCACGTAGACGTACGAATCACCGAACATGGTCTGCGCCCGAACAGCTTTCACGCGGGGGCCAGCCATAAGGCTGGTCACGATCGGATAGGTGACCTGGTCTTCGATAATGCCGGGCGGTTGACCATTCCACGGCGTATGCACGATGACCTGAACGTCGGAGATATCAGGCAAAGCATCCAGCGGAATATGAGCGAGGCACCACAGGCCCGCAAGCGCGAGAAACGCCGTAGCAGTGAAAACCAGGAAGCGGTTCCGCGAACAGACATCGATGATGCGGGCGAGCACTTACATGCCTCCTGTCGCATTGACCCGGAGCTGTTTTGTGCCTAGAACACGCCCGCCTTTTTGAACGGAAATGGTCACCTGCCAGGTTCCGCCGCTTGGCAGCGCGCCCGGGCCCCGATACCAACCGCCACCCTGGTCCGCAAGCCGCGCTTTTGCCGTCATGGCTGCCATTCCCATGGCCGGCATGGCAGGCATGAAAAAGGTCACGGAGACATTCGCGCCTGTTAAGGGCTCTCCGTCAGGCGCGGAGAGCTTCACGCGAAAGATGTTGTTTCCCTTTCGCGGTGGATTCGGATCGGTCGAGAAATCGATCTTCGGTTGCGCAGTCTTGGAGGGCTGAGCAGCCGCTGTACTCACGCCAGGCGGGGGCGGCGCAAAGGAGCCGGCCGCGGCTTGCAACTGGCTTTCGGAATCAATCAGGAAATTCGCGGAAGTAACAATGCGCTGACGAGCCGTGAGCCCTTTGACGATGACCAGATCATCGCCTGCTCGCACGCCGGTAATGACGCTCTTAGGTTCGATTCGTCCGTCGTCTTCATATATGAACGCCAGTTCTTGTGTCCCGGAGCGGAGAACCGCGGATGCAGGTACCACGAGCTGCTTGCCGAGATTCGTTTGCAGATCCACATTAACGAACATGCCCGGCTTCAGCTTCAAATCCGGATTTGCGAGCTCGAGCCGAACACGAAGGGTGCGAGTTGCCGCGTCCACTTGCGGCAAAATGCTTTCGATTCGCCCACGAAAAGTGCGATTCGGGTAGGCGTCAACCGTAATCCGCGCTGCATCGGCCGGCTTCACGCGGCCCACATCGTCCTGGAAGATCTGCGCGTAAATCCAGATGCGTGATAGGTCCGCAACCGAGTAAAGGCGCGTGGCCGGCTCGACATACAGATTCGGCAGAGCGCTGCGTTCGGTGATGTAGCCCGAGACCGGGGAGTTAATCACGAGATCCGAAATGGGTGTTTCAGTCTTCTTGACTGACTCGATTTCAGATTCCGGCACATCCCATTGGCGGAGGCGGGCTTCCGCGGCGGCGCTCAAAGCCTCGGCTCCAGAGGCCACGCCATCTACGCTGCTGGCGCTCAGGAGCTTCTGGTTGCGAAGAGCGAGCAGATACTCGTTTTGCGTCGCCACTACTTCGGGACTGTAGATGGTAAACAGCGGTTCGCCCTTGTGGACGTATGCATAGGTTGCATCCACGAAAACTCGCCGGATATATCCCGAGAACCGAATTTGGACGTACGAAATCAGCCGCTCATCAATGTCAACGGTGCCGGTCGCGCGAATCTGATCGCTGATCTGCTTCCATTCCACGGTGCCGGTTTGCACGCCGATGCTTTGAAAGCGCTCGGGCGTGAGTTGGATTGGCGCAACCGGCGTTTCCGAAGCGGATGCCTGTTTAGCGGCGTTTGTCGATACAGCGGTTCCCACCGCGGCGGGTTGCACGCTAATTAAGCCTGCAGCATTTCGCTTTGGCGATCGGGAACGATAGATATATAGCGCTGCACCGGTAGCAATCAGCGCCAACCAAACGAGCGATGTAATCAGGACATGTTTCTTCATCGCAATTCCGCTCCCGTCAAAGTCTCCAATCGCACCATGGCCGTTTCATGGTCAAGCAGCACGCGTTCGTACTGCCGGCGCAGTTGCAGCATCTCGTCGAAAGATGTCAACACGGAACTGGCCTGCTGTTTGCCCACCGCGTATTCCGTCAAAACTGCGTGGAAGGCCGCTTCCGCCTGCGGTATCAACCCTTCCTTGTAGCCGGTCATCAAATCGGCGGTGCTTGCCGCGGCGACAAATTGCTTCTGAACGCTGGCCAGTTGCTGCTGAAGCTCCGATTCCAGCCGCGATTGCGCGGCCTTCAGCGACTCAGCGGCCTCCTCAACTTGCGCTTCTACCCGCCGGCGCCGCTGCAGCAGCACGTTGAAGGTCAGCATGTAATACGCGGGAAAATCGTCGCCAGTCCGCTGGTACATGTATCCGACGCTGAAATCAGGCTTGCCCGCCCGTTGGGCCAATTTCAAGTCAGCCGTCTGCTTCTCGATCGCACTGGAGTCCAGCCGCACGTTCGGATTCTGTTTATGGACGAAAACGAACAATTCACGCGAGGCATACCGAAGCACGGTCGGTCTGAGGTTTTCGGCAACAATGTCGGCCGAATCATGAGGACGGTGTAGCGCTTCTTTGAGATCCGCCTCCGTCTGAGCCAGTTCCTGGTGATGAGTTGTGATCTCGATCAACAGCTTTGTGCGCGCGAGTTGGGCCTTTAAGACATCGGCCTGATTTCCCTGGCCGGTACTGTAGCGCGATAATTCGGTCTCGATAACTTGCCCCAAAGTGGCGCGGCTACTTTCGAGCAAATTAAGGTTGCGTTGTAGAGATGCGAGGCGCAAATACGCCAGCTTGACTTGTTCCGCGATGGAAGCTTTAACGACGCCGATTTGTGCCTGCTCGACATCCGCCGCGCGGTCGGCCGCCAAGCCTTTCATGCCCAACTTCCCTGGATATGGCAATTCTTGAGAAGCACCGATCCCGATATACGCGAAATTGCTTGAATTGAAGCCTGCAAAGGGCCTGGGGCTGCCAACGCTAAATTCCTGAACGGTGAACTGAGGATTCGGCAGTGCAGTCGCTTGCGCCCGAATATGCCTTGCGGCCCGCCAGTCATGCTGCGCGGCACTCATCTTCGGATTGTTTCGCTCCGCTTCCGCCAGCAACTGCGATAGCGGCGTGGGGCTCTGCGCACATAAGGCGCGCGCCAGCATTCCAGCAGACACAATGAGAAAGATCGATTTCATGAAAACAGACTCCTGTCGTTCGAATCAGTTCGCGTAAACGCGAGCAGCTACGGGCGAAAGGAGATGTTCAGATTCGGAGAATGGAGAAATTTAGACTTAGGTGAAGAGGCGGTGAATCGTCCGGCTGATTGGCAGGCGCAAAGGTCAGCGTTGAAATTTCCGGGAACGCGCAGCAAAAATTAGCAGGTGCCGAAACGGGCGCTGCGTGTTGGGAAACCACCTGTGCGGGTGCAAAGTCGACGTGAACCGGTCCCACGCTTCTGTGACAGCAAGTGTGCGAAGCGGGCATGTGCATGGCTCCGCATTGTCCCTGCATGCGCTTGCAGCACGCATGTTCGGCTGCGCTCAAGCGCGAACCAGGCAGCGCGCAAGCCATGGCCGGCGCGCACAGGGAGACCAGAACCAGCAAAGCGATTGCTGCTCGACAGATCAGAGCCACCTACGCACAAGCTTACTGCAATTTAGCTGGAGCCCGGTAGTGCATGAGAAAATGCTAGTTTGCGTATTATCCGTGATGGCATTTACTACGCCTGCGGTTTATCCCTGGCCGGAATCGCTCTCTCTTATTTTCTAATGTCTTGGGCGGGCGTGCCATTCTATATCGCTGCTGCGTTCTGTCTCTATTTTTTCAGGGACCCGGACCGCGTGGCGCCGGCGGGCGATGTGATGATCGCGCCGGCTGACGGCAAGGTGGTCTCCATTCGTGAGCTTGGGCCAGACGAGACGCGCATCAGCATTTTCCTGAATATTTTCGATGTGCACGTAAATCGCACGCCCATTCCGGGCACGATTACCGGGGTGGTTTACCAGAAAGGCAAGTTTCTGGTTGCCAGCCATGAAGCGGCGTCCATTGAAAACGAGCAGAACACGCTGATTGTGGAAGGTGACAATACACGCGTGGTCTTCCGGCAAATTGCCGGCCTGATTGCGCGCCGTATCGTCTGCTACAAGAAGGCAGGCGATGCTGTGGCAACTGCGGAGCGTATCGGCTATATCAGATTCGGGTCACGCGTGGATGTGCTGTTCGGTCCGGAGTGGATTCTCGCGGTGAAAGTGGGTGATAGGGTTTCTGCCGGCGCAAGCGTGCTAGCGAATCGCAGGATCTCGCGGAGGCATTCTGACGGTTAGAGAGCGCCTGATGGGTCCGCGAGAAGCAACCAAGCCGCGGCGCCGGGCCGCTTACGTTTTGCCCAGCCTGTTCACCAGCGGAAATATCTTTCTTGGGTTCGTCGCCATCGTGCAGGCATTTGAAGGCGCGATGCTGGCGACGGGCGGAAATCTGGGCCAGAATGCCCATTTTTCGCTTGCCGCGAAAGCGCTAGGGTGGTCGGTGTTTCTGGATGGCCTGGATGGGCGCATTGCGCGCATGACGAACACCACCAGCGATTTCGGGCGGGAACTCGATTCGCTCGCGGATGTGATTACGTTTGGCATTGCTCCGGCAGTGCTGGCATTCGTTTGGGGTGTCCATTTCGTAGTGGCGCCGCGGGAAGGCAATCTGCAAGTTCATCTTGCACGCGCCGGTTACCTGATTGCGTTTTTCTATTTGCTCTGCGGGGCGGTGCGACTGGCCCGGTTCAACGTGCAAACAAATCCGGTGCCAAAGAATCCAGGACGTCCCGATCACAAATATTTCGTCGGCATGCCGATTCCAGCGGGCGCGGGGTTTATAGCCGCAGTCGTGTTCATGGATTCCTCGCCGGTACAATCATTCGCGTTTTCCATCGTGTGGCTGGTGGTTGTGGCAATTGTGGGTTTGCTGATGGTAAGTACCTGGCGCTATCCAAGCGCCAAACAGATCAACATTTCCAAGCCGCGGACGCCGCTTATTGTCTTGATTGTGGGTGGAATTGCATTCCTGATCTGGGAATGGGCGCAACCGTTTCTGCTGGCGGCCGCATGCGCATACGTCGCCAGCGGAATCGCGATCCGGGTTGGCGGGTTGATCCGCAGATGGAGACGATCCCGGTCTGTCGCGCACCTCCCGGAGCGTCGCATTGGTTAGGACAGATTCGATGAAAATTGCCATTGTTGGAGCCGAAACGCTACTCGGGCGTGATCTCCAGGAAGTTTTGGAAAGCCGGAAAATGGGTGTGGAAATCGACTGCTACGCCGCAACGGGCGAAGGCAGCTTTGCAGCGGAGGAGGGCGAAGCGGTTTACGTCCAGCCGCTTGTGCCCCACTCAATTCGGGATTATGCGGCGATCCTGGTTGCCGGCACGCGCGCGGGCGCATTGAAGGTGCATGGATTGGCTAAGGAGGCGGGCGGCCATCCGGTGGTGGTGGATTGTACAGGTGAGCTGGCAAACGGGCCGGAGGCACGAGTTGTCGCGCCGCTGCTGCAAGATGCAGACCTAAAAACAGGCCATCTGTTGGTAGTTGCGCATCCGGCTGCAAGCGCGTTGGCTCTCGTTCTAAAGAGGGCCGCGAAGTACCAGCCCATTCGGCGGGTGGTCGCACATATTTTTGAGCCGGCAAGCGAACTTGGCAAGCGCGGGATCTCTGAACTGCATCAGCAGACGACCAGCTTGCTTTCATTCAAGCCACTGGACAAAGAAGTCTTCGATTCCCAGTTAAGCTTCAATCTGCTTGCGCAGTATGGCGAGGAAGCGCCTCGAAAGCTCGCGGCGGTAGAGCAGCGGATCGAACGTGAGCTGCAGGCGATCATCGGCAACAAGAAGTTTGGCGCAAAGGCGCCGATGCCTTCGCTGCGCCTCGTTCAAGCACCTGTGTTTCACGGTTACAGCCTGTCAATCTGGGTGGAGTTTAGTGCGGAGGTAAATGCAGAGGCGCTGGGGGAAGCGCTTGCATCGGCACAGATCGAAGTTCGCGGCCAGGCGGAAGAAGCTCCCAATTCTGTCGGCGTGGCGGGCCAGAGTGGGTTGATTGCAGGCGACATTCGCCTGGACAGAAACAACGCGCATGCGGCCTGGGTTTGGGCGGTAGGAGACAATCTGCGCCTGACAGCGGACGCGGCAGCCGATATTCTGACCGGACTGAAAGGCGAATGATGATAACCCGGCGAGCGTTTGTTGCCGCGCTTGCGGCGGGACCGCTGGCCTCGTGCGGTTATCACGTTGGCGGCAAAGCGGACCTCATGCCGAAGAGTGTCCAGACCATTGCCATCCCGGCGTTTTCCTCGTACTCGACGCGATACAAGCTGGTAGATATTCTTCCTCAGGAGATCGGCCGCGAATTCACCCAGCGCACCCGGTTTCGGGTCGTCGCGGATCCCAGGGTGGCGGATGCGGTTCTAAACGGATCGCTCAATACAGTACAAATCGCGCCGAACATCTTCGACCCGACCTCCGGCAAGGCCAGCATAGTTCAAGCGATCGTGGTGTTGACCGTGAATCTTGTTGAGCGCTCCACCGGGCGGGTGCTGTACTCACGGCCAAACTGGACGGTTCGCGAGAGCTATCAGGTGGCAGTTGATCCGCACCAGTTTTTCGACGAGAGCGGTCCTGCGTTCGACCGCTTGAGCCGCGATGTTGCGCGGGATGTGGTGAGTTCGATTGTCGAGAACTTTTAATGACGCCGGAACAGTTTCTAGCCCGAATCGCAAAGGACCGTCCGGCGCCGGCTTATCTCTTTCTGGGACAAGAAGGCTATCAGAGGAGGATCTGCAAGGAGGCGTTAATTCGGCGGGTATTGCCGGATGGAACCGGTGACGGGTTCACGCAGACAGACCTGGAAAGCTCGAGCCTTTCGCAGGTGCTCGACGATGCGCGATCCCTTTCGCTGTTCTCATCCGACCGGCTGATCTGGGTATGCAGCGCGGAGCTGGCTCTGCCGCGCAGGTTGAGCACGGAAGACGATGAAGATTCCGGAAAACCGGGAGAATCTGGCCTGACGGAATATTTAAAACACCCCACACCCGGCACGGTGCTGGTGTTTGAATGCAGCCGGTATGATTTCGTGGGTGACGATCGCGCAAAGCTCGAACGCGTAGAGAAATACTATTCGGCTATCCCGGTGGCAGTTGAATTTCGCCACTTCACGCCCGAATCGAGCCGCTTTCTGGCGCAACAACTCGTCGAGCAGCGCGGGCTAAAACTGGCCGGCGCCGAATTGGCCGGGCTGTTGGACGCAGTGGCGGGCGATGCGAACCGGTTGGCATCTGAGATCGAAAAGCTGGCGCTGTTCGTAGGAAGCGACAGGCCGGTGACAATGGACGACTTGCGAGCACTAGTGCCTAACGCCGCGCAAAGCACCATCTTTGCCCTGGTGAATGCACTCGGAAAACGGGACCGGCCCGGTGCGCTGCGGTCCCTCGACATTCTGGTGCGGGAAGGGGAGTATCTGCCGCTGGCCTTGACATTTCTGAGCACGCAGTTCCGCCTGGCGCTGGCCGCCAAGGAGGCGAAAGTGAGCTCGACGCAGCAGGCCCAGGCGTTCTTCTCGAAGATTGGGGTCCGCATGTGGCGGGAACGCGCGGAGCAGGTGACGAGCACGGCGGCGGCGTTCACGCGAGAGCACCTGTCCAAGGCGGTCGCGCTGATCTATGAAACGGACAAGAAGTTCCGTGATGGATACAGAGATGACCGGGTGATTATGGAAACCTTGGTCCTGGCTCTGACGACTCATGCGTGAGCCCCTTTTTTCTGTCGTTTTCGCCATTCAAACAGCACGATACCGGCAGCCACGGAGACGTTGAGAGACGAAACCGCGCCGGCCATGGGGATGCGCACAAGGGCGTCGCAGTGCTTTTGGACACCTTGATGGAGCCCCTTCCCTTCCCCGCCCAACACGATAGCGGTTGGTGAGGCGAAGTCGACATTGTCATACAGCTCTGAACCGCGCTCATCCAGGCCGTAGATCCAGAAGCCGCTCTCTTTCAGACGCTCCAGAGATTGGCTCACGTTTGTCACGCGCGCAACGGGCAGGTACTCGAGCGCGCCCGCGGCAGTGCGCTGAACGGTTTCGGTTAGCGGTGCGGCACGACGCTCGGGAATCACAACCGCATTTGCGCCCGCGGCATGCGCGGTGCGGATGATCGCGCCGAGATTGTGCGGGTCCTCGATGCCATCCAGGATGAGCAGCAGATGGGCGCCTTCGATGACCTCATTCAGTTCGACCAAGCCGTGAACGGCGCCGAACGCAATCACTCCCTGGTGTGCAACGCCCTTAGCGGCGCGGTCGAGCATCTCGCGCGACTCGAAACGAACCGGGATAGACTGCTCCCTGCAAAGAGTAACGATCTCCTGGATGCGCGGCCCGGAGGCGCCCTTCGCGATGAGAACTTTATCCAGCGGCCGATGCGCGCGGAGTGCTTCGCGGACCGGGTGAATGCCGACTGTCAGACGCATTCATCTCGATGCTGCCGTCGAGCCCTGAGGCAAAGCGAAGGCGACCACGTAATCGCCAAGCGGCGAGAGATCGGGGATGCCGTAGCCTCCGGCAGTAACCACGACATACTGCTTTCCATCTGGACCTTGATAGGTCATCGGTGTCGCTTTCGCGCTGCTGGGCAAATCACCCTTCCAGAGCTGTTGGCCGGTCTCGATATCGAACGCGTAAAGGGCCGGAACAAGCGTGCCCCCGACGAACACGAGATTGCCGGCAGTCGCCATAGGACCGCCGAGCGAAATGGAACCCCATTTAGCAGGAAGTTTGGGGCTGAGCTGGCCCAGCGGCACTTCCCATTTTTTTCTCACCGCTGCTAGTGTCGATTGCGATGAGCGTGCCCCAGGGCGGCGGAGTGCAGGGGAGACGCTTCGGGCTTAAGAGAAGGCGGCGCATCATTCCGTAAGGAGTCCCGCGCTGCGGAGCGAATTCCCAATCGCCATCGATTCTGCGCCCGCGTGAGCTGCGGAGTCCTTCGTAATCAGCGCGCGGGATGAGCCGGACTTCAGCGGCGATTTGATTGCTGGGCAGAACCAGCAGATCCTTATCAGGATCGTAGGCGAAGCCGCCCCAGTTCTGCCCGCCTATATTGCCGGGGAGCTGGAGTGTTCCTTCGAGAGACGGCGGGGTGAAGATGGGGCCGGTGCGAAGCTTGGCGATCTCGGCGCGGCACCAGTTGCGGTCGGCCTCGTCGATTCCCCAAGCATCTTCGACGCTCATTTTTTGGGTTGTAACCGGCGCCGGTTTGATGGGAAAGGGCTGCGTTGGCGCGGCAGTCTCGCCGGGAACATCGCTCTTGGGTACGGGACGCTCCTCGACGCCGAAGATGGGCTGGCCGGTTTCCCGATTCAGGATAAAGATGTTGCCGGTCTTGGAGCCGATCACGATGGCCGGACTGGTCGTACCGTTGCGGTGAATGTCGAACAGCAGCGGCGGAGTAGCAACATCATAATCCCAGAGATTGTGATGAACGGTCTGGAAATGCCAGACCATCGCGCCCGTATCGGCGCGGAGAGCGGTTACGGAATCGGCGAAGAGACCATTGCCGAGGCGTTCGCCGCCGAAATAGTCCGGGCTGGCGCTGCCGGTGGGTACGAAAACAAGATTGCGCGAAGGGTCCGCAGCGATAACGGACCAGGCATTAGCGGCTCCGGTACGATGCGCGCCGCCATTCGTCCAGGTATCCGCGCCGGGATCATGCGGATTTTGCGGGATAGGATCCCAGCACCATTTCAGCTTGCCTGTGGCGGCATCGAACGCGCGGACTTCACCGCTGGCCTGATTGACCGAACCGTTGTCGGCCACCGCGGAGCCCACCACAAGAGTGTTGCCAATAACGGCGGGAGGCGATGTCTCCTCGTAGCCGCCGTAGTAATGCGGCGCGATACGGAGGCCATGGCGGAGATCTACGATCCCGTTGTCGCCGAAATCGGAACTGAGCTTGCCGGTCGCGGCATCCAACGAAATCAGGCGAGCGTCGATAGTGGCCATGAAGATGCGGCGCTGCCCGGTGGGAGATTTCCAGGTCGACACGCCACGGTTGGCATAGTCGCCATAGCCCTTGTCTTTATCGATGTGCGGATCGTAGGCCCAGCGCTGCTTTCCGCTTACGGGATCAAGAGCAATGACGCGGCCGAGAGGCGTACCTAGGTAGAGTGTTCCATCCACATAAAGCGGCGTGGCTTCAAACTGCGTGGGCTTTGAACCATCTTTTGGCGCGTAGGCATCGCCGGTGCGGAAGGTCCAGGCAATCTTGAGCTCATTGACATTCGAACGATTGATAGCAGTTAAAGGCGAGAAACGCTGGCCGCCCGGGTCGCGGCCGTAATTGGGCCAATCGCCCTTATCGGCAGCAAGAGAAACTGCGGAGAGAAGGATAAATGCAGCTAACGGGCGAATGGACATAGGCAGGTCAGGCTAGTGGAAGTCCATTCTCTTCCAGCGCGCCCCGAACTTCTTTGGCCGACAGGCGCGAGAAATCGTATTCGACAAACAATTCATGACCTGAGGGCTGGACGCGAACGGCAAGGAACCCGTAGACCGAATGCATGTGCGCGATACTCCCCAGGTCATCGCCGGTGAGGGGACGCGAAAGTTTGAACGTAGTTTGCACTTTCGTCATCGCGAATCAGAATAACATTCCGAGCACTGACTAAACGTTGATACCCGCCCGCCAGAGCGCAAAGCCAATAGCTTGGCGTAGAAACTGCCAGCGGAGCTGCATGCGGCTCAGGGAGCTGCCAGGAGGTCGCGGCGAGCCATATACCCGAACCCCGTGCGCTTCCAGCAGGCGCTTTACACGAAAGATGTGATAGCCGTCGCTGACCACAATACAGGAGTGCAGATTCATGCGGCGCATGGTTTCGGCAGCGGCGTCGAGACTTTGCGCGGTGGTAGCGCCTTCCGGTTCAGCGATAATGGCTTCCGAGGGTACGCCGTGCTTGGCTAGGTAGGCGCGTCCAATTTCGCCTTCGGTGAACTCGGGATCGCCGCCGGCTCCCCCAGTGGTCAAGATATAGGGAGCCAGACCTCTCAGGTACAGCAGCAGGGCGTGATTGAGCCGGGCCTGCAGGACGGGTGACGGCTTGCCGCGATACTCGGCCGCACCCAGCACAATGATCACATCGGCCGGTTGCGCTTCATCGATGGTCGACTGCCTTTCGATTTCGCCGGCAATATGGAAAAGATAGCCTAAGAGCAGAATCGATAGCAGGATGAGCAAACCCGCTACGACGCGCTTCATTCCCCTGGCTTCAGCGCTCGCATTTTTAAAAGAGTTGAACTTTCAGTTTACGCCGGATATAGCCAACCCCATTTGATGTTATGCAGCTCACCAGCCCAAAGAACCCAATCCTGCAGAGCATCAGGCGTTCCGCAAAGACAGGGCGGCCAACCGAAACCGGGCTGGTAGTGATCGAAGGGCCGCATTTGGTGGCGGAGGGCCTTCAGAGTACAAGTAAGTGGGTTGTGGAGCAAATTTTGACCACAGCCGCCGGCCGGGAGCGGTACGCGCGACTACTGGGGAGTGCCGAGCCGGAGATAATCGAGGTATCAGCCAAGGCGTTCCGTGCTGTTTCAGCGACGGATACCACCCAGGAGATCCTCGCGCTGCTGCGGCCCCCGCGATGGTCATGGGCAGACCTGATGGACTCGGCCGGATTGATTGTCGCGCTGGACGGTATACAGGACCCTGGCAACGCGGGTGGCATAGTGCGATCGGCCGAGGCCTTTGATGCTGCCGGGGTGGTCTTTCTAGACGGGTGCGTGAGAGTGGCTAACGGAAAATTGCTACGGGCAACCGCCGGCTCTATTTTTCGAATACCGTTTCTCGAAGCGATCAGCAGAGTGGAGTTGGCAGCCGAAGTGACGCGTCGGCATCTGCTGCTGTATGCACTCACGGCCGACGGCCGCATCCCTGTAACGCAAGCTGATTTTACGCGGCCCTGTGTCATGGTGGTGGGGAGTGAAGGGGCTGGAGTCTCGGGCGATATTCTCGCAAAGGCCCAACCGGTGGCCGTACCTACAGCGAAAGTGGAATCTCTAAACGCGGCGGTGTCCTGCTCTATCGCGCTCTTTGAAGCAGCGAGGCAAAGGGGGCTGGCATGAGCCTGTTTGATATGACCCCGCCAGCCCAGGAAGCAAGCACCCCGGCGGCTGACCGGCCATTGGCAGACCGAATGCGGCCGCAGTCGATCGAGGAATTCGTTGGCCAGGAGCATATCCTTGGACCGGGCAAGCCGCTTCGCGCCCAGGTTGAGAGTGGAACTTTGACCTCTTTGATCCTGTGGGGGCCTCCCGGATCGGGCAAAACCACACTGGCGTTTCTGACGGCGCAGCAAAGCCGCGCCGACTTCGTTCCGTTCAGCGCAGTTCTGAGTGGAATCAAAGAGATAAAGGCGGTAATGGTCGAGGCCGAGCGGAGGCGGCGAGCAGGCCGCAAGACCGTGCTCTTCATCGACGAGATCCACCGCTTCAACAAGGCCCAGCAGGACGCATTTCTTCCTTACGTAGAACGTGGCGACGTGGTGCTGATTGGGGCAACGACCGAGAACCCGTCCTTTGAAGTGGTCTCTGCCTTGCTCTCCAGAACCAAGGTATATTCGCTGCGTGCGCTGGAGACCTCCGAGATTGTGGTGCTTTTGAAAAGGGCCCTTGAAACGCCAATTCGCGGCTTGGGCCATCTGGGGCTAAAGATTGCAAACGAATTGGTCGATGAGATTGCCGTAGATTCAAGCGGAGATGCGCGGGCCGCGCTCAATACGTTGGAGATTGCGGCTGGCTTGGCGCGAGGCGGCATTATCGATCAGGCAGCAGTAGCCGATGCCATGCAGCACAAGGTGCTCCTTTACGACAAATCAGGGGAGCAGCACTATAACCTGATCTCGGCGTTGCACAAATCGGTGCGCTCCAGCGACGCGGATGCCGCGTTGTATTGGTTGGCGCGCATGATGAAAGCAGGAGAGGACCGGCTGTATTTGGCAAGACGGCTGGTACGAATGGCGATTGAGGATATTGGCCTGGCAGACCCGCGCGCTGTGGAGCAAGCGATCGCCTGCATGCAGACTGTGCATTTTTTGGGTATACCGGAGGGAGATCAAGCGCTAGCCCAACTGACTATCTATTTAGCAGTAGCCCCCAAGTCAGATGCTGCCTATCAGGCTCTCAATAAGGCAAACGGAACAATCGAGGCAACGGTCGCCGAACCGGTGCCGCTACACCTTAGGAATGCTCCTACCAAGCTTATGAAGCAGATGGGCTACGCCAGGGGATACCAGCACGCGCATCAGGAGAAGGACGCCATAACGAACATGCAATGCCTGCCCGAATCCCTTGCCGGGACTACCTTTTACGAGCCGACCGAGCGCGGCTTCGAACAACGGATAAGAGAGCGGCTGGAGTGGCTCAGAAAAGCCCGTAATCCGGGCGGCCAAGCTGAGGACTAATAGGAAGATGTACTGGCATTGTGTAATCTTAAAGATCGGAGTTGTACAATTGTGTCCGAAAGTACGCTGACCCTAGGCAGGCGAATTGAGACTCCGGAAGTGACTACAACGGAGCGACGGCGATCGAGCCGATTCCCGATCGAGCGTGAACTTCGCTATAAGACACTGAACCAGCGCGCCGAGATTCTGGCCGGCAGCGGCAAGACGCTGAATATCAGCAGTTCTGGTGTACTGTTCACATCTGACCATGATTTGCCCGTCGGCACGCGGCTAGAGGTGTCGATCAGCTGGCCGGCGCAATTAAACGAGAAGTGTCTCTTGAATCTGGTAGCACGCGGCCGGGTGACCCGTCACAACAAAGGTCAATTGGCGCTACAAATCCAACAGTACGAGTTTAGGACCCAGAGCCGGCCCGGTAAAGAGAAATAGGCTAGTTCAAATTCCTCGCGCGTGTAGCCTCCGCGTGGGTACCGAAGTCACTCATTCAATCAGGTGTTGCCGCACTCTTTCCGGTAGATTTCTCCCATCGCTCGATTTTCGGCATCAGCCGCCGAAGACCATTCGGCCTAGTTCGTCGCCCAGCCGGTTTGCCGCTTCAGGATCCTTCTCGTTACGGAAACGCTCCGCTAAAGCGAAAAACTGCTCTTGTTTTCGCACTTCGGCGTCAATTCCGTTCTCGATCAATTCCAACAACATACGATTTTTGCTCAGCTTTCGACTCTTCGCCAGGCTTCCTACTTGCTTGGCCAGCTTGGGCGGCAAACTCACGCTCTGGCGAACTGCTTTCTCCGCTGCTTTCATCGCACCATTATCCACCATAATGGTGCATACAGCATCAAGGGTTTAATCCACTGGACACCGAACGGAAGCTTTATTCCTCGCGCAGCGCGGTCATTGGATCAACGCGAGCCGCACGGCGGGCCGGCACCCAAGTGGCAAGCGCTGCAACGGATGCCAAAATCGCCAGCGAGAGCACGGCATTCAACGGATCGGCCAGGCGCAGGTTGAATAGGGTGTGCTTCAGGAACCGGCCCACCAGAAATGCTCCGGGCAAACCGGCGAGAATGCCGGCGCCCAGCAGCCAGAGCGAATCTTTTAAAACCAGATTCACTACATCGCCTTGTGACGCGCCGAGCGCCATGCGGATGCCGATCTCATGGGTGCGCCGCACCGCAAAGTTCAGGTCATAGACTGTGCCGGTTAAAGTCTTCCCCGGGCCCTCAACGAAACAATCCCCGGCCCGCTACCCTCTTAAAAGAGAATGCCGCGAGTCCCCCTTGCCACGTACCGTCTACAACTGCACGCCGGTTTCGGCTTCGACGATGCTGCGGCCATCGCCGATTATCTTCACGACCTCGGCATCTCTCACGTCTACAGCTCGCCCTATCTGCAGGCCGCCCCCGGGAGCAAGCACGGTTACGATGTGGTCGATCACCATAAGGTGAACGACGAGCTCGGGGGCGCCGAGGCGCACGATCGCTTTTCGCTCCGGCTTGGCGCTTGCGGTCTCGGCCAGGTTCTTGACCTCGTCCCGAATCACATGGCCATTAGCGGCCGCCGTAACCGGCTCTGGTGGGACGTGTTGGAGAACGGTCCGTCCAGCCGTTATTCTATTTACTTCGATATCGATTGGCAGCCGCACGAAGAGAAGCTTCGCAACAAGCTGCTGGTTCCCATTCTCGGGGATCACTATGGGCGGGTTCTCGCTCGTGGAGAAATTGAGATCAAACGCCGCGGCGGAGAGTTCTTTATTCAATATTTCGATCATCAGCTCCCCGCTGCCCCCCGTTCCCTTCCTGCCATTCTTTCGGCGGCAGCCGAAGGAAGCGGCTCTGATCATCTCGCCTTCCTTGCCGACTCGTTGTGGCGGCTGCCTCTGCCCAGCCTGACCGATCGCGCCAGCGTCACCGAGCGGCACCGGGATAAAGAAGTCATTCGTGGTTTGCTGGAGCGCCTGTTTTCAGAAACGCCCTTTATTGGAGAGCTGGTTGATAGAACGCTCGGTCAATTTAATCGTGACCCGGGCCGCCTGGACTCGGTCCTGGAGCTTCAAAGTTACCGTCTGGCATTCTGGCGTACAGCGCAGCAGGAACTAGCCTACAGACGCTTTTTTGACGTCAACACGCTGGTCGGTCTGCGGATGGAAGATCCCCAAGTTTTCGCCGACACCCACGCTCTCATTCTTAAGTGGCTGCGTGAAGGCGTGCTGGACGGCATTCGTATCGACCACCCTGATGGCCTTCGCGATCCTCGTGAATATTTTGAGCGGCTTCGACAAAACGCTCCGGACGTTTGGATCGTCGCCGAAAAAATTCTCGAGCCAGGCGAGAGGTTCCGCAGTGAATGGCCGATCGACGGAACCACCGGGTACGATTTTCTCAACCAGGTCACTGGATTGTATGTTGAATCCGGCAATGAACAGGCATTCACTGATCTATACGCTGCCTTCACGCGCGAGCCAACAGATTACATCGCTATTTGCCGGGACAAGAAGCATCGCGTTCTCCGCGAGCTTCTCGGCAGCGATGTCAATCGTCTGGCCAGTCTGCTTCTAGAGATCTGCGAATCGCATCGCGAGCGCCGCGACTATACCCGGGACGATGTGATTCGTGCGGTCCGCGAAATCGTCGCCGCTTTTCCCGTTTACCGTACCTATATCGTTCCTGATCGCGATGAAATAACGGAAGACGATAAAAATTATGTGAATGAGACCATCGACGCCGTCAAGACAGGCCGCCCCGATCTCGATGCAGATCTGTTTGAGTTCATACGTGACATCCTGCTGCTGCGCGTGCGTGGCCCGCTCGAAACTGAATTTGTCATGCGCTTTCAGCAATTCACCGGGCCGGCCATGGCCAAAGGAGTTGAGGACACCGTCTTCTATTCATTTAACCGGCTCGTGTCGCTCAATGAGGTGGGTGGCGATCCGGGACGCTTCGGTGTTTCTGCGGATGCGTTTCATCAGTTTTGCGACGAGACGCAGCGGTCAAACCCGAAAACCATGTTGTCCTCCTCCACCCACGACACCAAGCGCAGCGAGGACGTGCGGGCGCGCATTAATCTTTTGTCGGAGATGCCGGACGAATGGAATCACGCAGTCGGCAGGTGGTCCCAGATCAATTCGAAACACAAGACCAGCACATGTCCCGACGCGAACACTGAGTATCTCCTTTACCAGACCATGCTCGGCGCTTGGCCAATCTCAATAGATCGCATCCAGGCTTATATGGAGAAGGCTTGCCGTGAGGCGAAGCAGCACACTTCCTGGCTCGCCCCCAATGAGCAATTCGAAAGCGCAACTCGCGATTTCATTGCCGCTCTTTATAATGACCGCGAGTTCCTGGACGATTTCGAACGATTCATCCAACCCTTGATTGAGCCGGGCCGTATCAATTCGTTATCTCAACTGCTTCTGAAGCTGACCTGTCCCGGTGTTCCCGATACGTATCAAGGGACTGAATTGTGGAATCTCGATCTCGTGGATCCGGACAATCGCCGGCCGGTTGATTATGATGCCCGGCGCAGCCTGCTCGCCGAATTGCCCAGCCTCACTGTCAGGCAGGTCTGGGAACGGATCGATGAAGGCTTGCCGAAACTGTGGACGCTTTATCATACGCTTCGGGTCCGCCGTGAATACCCGGCTTCGTTTGGCGAGCAGGGCATGTATACCCCGCTGCGTGCATCCGGAGAAAAAGCCCGTCATCTCGTGACTTTCTTGCGCGGCAATGATATAGCGGTGCTTGCGCCGCGCTTAGTCTGGCAGCTAGGCGGCGCGTGGGCTGATACTCAGATCGAGATCCCTCACGGACACTGGCACAATGTCCTGACCGGCAAAAACATCCACGGTGGCAGCCTCGAACTCGGCAAAATACTGGCTGAGTTCCCGGTCGCTCTGCTCGTCAAACGATAGCAACATGCACAACTTCAAGGTCTGGGCGCCTCGAGCCCACATGGAATCGCTCGGCTGTGAATCGGAGTAAGATAGCCATGAAACTCTTCTGGCCATTTGTTTTCCTGATGGCAATCACAGCTTCGGCACAGACGGGAATTGATGATCCCCACAGCCTGGCGGAGGCTTCCAATTGGAAGCCTCCGCCAGGCCGCGCTGCATAATGTGCTCGCGCATCGCGACATCTCCGATCCCGCCGTACAGGCCGGAATCATCCGACTATTCGACCGCGAAATAAATGACCCTAAGTGGGAGGAATGGGAAGAAGAGACCCCGTATGAGAACTACTACGGTGAGCTCGGGGATCTCTGCCAGAAGATCGCGACGCAATACCATAACGAAGCAGCTTGGCACGCGATGATCTATTCAAACTACAACGAAGATTCTCCTTGGGGACTGTGGCTTGCGGCGCAACCGGAAGCATTTCCTTACATCTGGAGCATGGCCCACAGCCAGACAGGTTTCTATGCGGGCCGAGGCACACAACTCCTGGCGGAAGCGCTAGTTCGATGTTACAACCCTGGCACTCCCAACTGCGCCGCTCCCCTCGCCAAACGATCGGAGATACTGGCCTTGATCCGGGGCCGACTTATGTCGCCGGAGGACGGCATATCAAGTGCCGCGATTATCGCCTTAGGCGTCTGCGGAACCGGGAAAGATGTTGAGATCCTGAGAAAAACAGTCGACATTATGAGGGATGCTCCGCCAACCAAAGCGATCCCGGCAGAATCGAAGCGGGGCATGCTGTGGCTGATCAACGATTCCATCACTAAAATTCAGGATCGCCAGGCTAAACCCGCCCGCGCCTCGCAGTAACTGGCCCGGCAGGCTGTTTCCTTGATTCCACTGCGGAAGTTTCCAGGGATGAACATAGCGCGGCCTTTCGTGCTCGCGGCAAGTTCGTAGGCCTCAACGAAACAATTCAGCTCCGCTACGCTCTTAAGAGAGAACGCCGCGACCCGTCGCGACAGACCGCTCTGCTCGCCAAACGATAGCAACATGCACAACTTCAGAGTCTGGGCGCCTCGAGCCCGAACGGTTGCGGTGCGCATCGGTGATTCCGTTCATCCGCTGCAGCCGGCGGAACGCGGCTGGTGGACCGGTGATGTCGAAGAGGCGAGTACCGGAACCGACTACCGGTTCGTGATCGACGGGGGCGAACCCATTCCTGATCCGCGCTCGCAATTCCAGCCGCTCGGTGTCAATGGTCCTTCACGGCTGATTGACCACTCGTCCTTTCAATGGACCGATCACAACTGGCAATCGAAGCCGCTGTCCAGCGCCATCGTTTACGAGTTGCACATAGGAACCTTCACGCCGCAGGGCACCTTCAAGAGCGCAATCGATCGCCTCGACTACCTCGCCGAGCTTGGCATCACGCATCTCGAAATCATGCCGGTCGGTGAATTTTCCGGCGACTGGGGCTGGGGTTATGATGGTGTCGATCTCTACGCCCCACATCATGCCTATGGCACTGCGGAGGACCTGAAGCGGCTGGTGAATGCGTGCCATGACAGGGGCCTGGCGGTAATCCTGGACGTGGTCTATAACCATTTCGGCCCGTCGGGAAATTACCTGGATCGCTTCGGTCCGTACTTTACGAAAGACTATAAGACTCCCTGGGGCGACGCGGTAAACCTTGACCATGCCGGCAGCCTGGAAGTGCGCCGCTTTCTTGCGGACAACGCCTTGATGTGGTTACGCGATTATCATTTCGACGGGCTTCGCCTGGATGCCGTACACGCGTTCTATGATCGTTCCGCCATACATTTCCTGGAATACCTTTCGGCCGAAGTCGATGCCTTAGCATCTCAGCTCGGCCGTTATTTCGTGGTAATCGCCGAGAGCGACCTCAATGATCCGCGCATCGTCACCGGCCGGGAAGCGGGCGGGTTCGGGACGGATGCGCAATGGAGCGACGATTTTCACCACGCGCTGCATTCGGTTCTCACGGGTGAAAAGAACGGCTACTACGAGGATTTTGGCTCATTTGATCACCTCGCAAAAGCGCTTCAGCAGGTCTACGTCTACGACGGAGTCTATTCCGTACATCGCGACCGGCTCCATGGCCGTCCCGTCATTGGCCTCTCCGCTCATCACTTCTTGGGCTATTCACAAAACCATGACCAGATCGGCAATCGTGCGCAGGGCGAGCGCCTGTCGCACCTGGTCAGCGAAGGACGCCAAAAGATCGCGGCGGCTCTGGTCCTGATGTCGCCTTTCGTTCCCATGCTGTTCCAGGGCGAGGAATTCGGCGCGTCCTCGCCGTTCCAATATTTCACCCAGCACGAAGACGCGGAACTGGCCAGGGCCGTATCGGAAGGCAGGCGCGGTGAGTTCGCGGCCTTCGGTTGGAAGCCTGAAGACGTTCCCGACCCGCAAGACTTTGAAACTCTTCAGCGATCGAAATTGCGCTGGGACGAGATCGCTCGTCCGCCCCATTCGGAAATTCTCTCCTGGTATAAGGATCTAATCGCGCTTCGCCGGTCGAACTCCCAACTGACTGACGGCTCTCTCGAAGGTGTTGAGGTCCGCTGCGATGAGCGTGCGCAATGGTTCGTAACGAAGCGCGGCGATTTTGAAGTCGTTTGCAATCTCGCGGCTGACCGGCAGCCTATTCCCGTTACACGAACATCCCAGCATGTCATTTGCTCTGCACCGTCATATGAAATCCGTCCCGGTTTGATCGACCTTCCTCCCGATTCCGTTGCCATTGTTTGGTAGATAAAAACAGGAAAAGTTGACTCCGTGGTGAGAAACTGGACCAGCGCAACGGAACCGCGACTGTCAAGGAGCGGTGTTTGATTCTTTACAACCTCGTAAGATGGCATCATGCGAGTCGTTACCTACGAAGCAGCAGGCAAAGCGCACCCGGGCATCGTAAAAGGTGATGCGGTCATCGATATCTCGAGCGCTGGATTTCGTTCGGTCATCGAACTGATCGAAGCCGGTCCGGAAGGACTGGCCAAGGCAGAAAAACTTGCCTCCGGCGCTCCCCGCAATGGACAACATCCCATCGAGAGCGTTAAGCTGCTCGCGCCGATCCCGAAGCCCCCGAAATTGATCTGCGTTGGCTTGAACTATCTCGATCACGCCAAAGAAACTGGTACCGAGATTCCGAAGGTGCCCACCATCTTCAACAAATTCTCTACTGCCGTCATTGGACCGGGCGCAAACATTGTGCTGCCGAAGGCGTCAAAAGCTCCCGACTTCGAAGCCGAGTTCGCATTCGTCATCGGCCGCGGCGGCCGCCACATCGCCAAAGACGATTGGGAGAATCATGTGTTCGGCTACACCATCGTCAACGACGTGACCGCGCGCGATTATCAGCGCGCCACCACGCAATGGCTTATGGGCAAGACCTTTGACACGTTCGCTCCCATGGGTCCGTGGATCGTTACGGCCGATGAAGTCCCCGATCCTCATAGCCTCGATATTCAACTGGAGATTGAAGGCGAAACTCTCCAGGATTCGAATACGCGCGAACTGATCTTCAAAATTCCCGACCTGATCGCGTTTCTCTCCAGCGTTTTCACTCTTGAACCGGGCGACGTGATTTCAACCGGCACTCCCTCCGGAGTCGGTTTTGCTCGCAAGCCTCCGCGCTATCTCCGCGCTGGCGAAGAAATCGTCGTGCGCATTCCTGTCATAGGTGAGCTCAGAAACCCGGTCGTAGCTGAAGCCTGATGCCGTCCTTCACACTCGGGCAACTCGCTGGTCTGCTGGATTGCAAGCTGGTCGGAGAAACACCCGTCGAAATCACCGGCGTTTCTACCATCGAAGCAGGCGGGCCGCACCAGATCACTTTTCTCGCGAACATGAAATACGCCCCCAAAGTGAAAACTACCCGGGCAGCCGCCATCATCGCCGCCGAACCAGTTGCGGGTACAACCGCCGCGACACTCATTTCCGCTAACCCCTACTACGATTTCGCGCGCGCACTCGCGCTCTTCTATCAAGCTCCAAAGCCCGCGCCCGGCATCCATCCAACTGCGTCCATCGCCGCCACTGCAACCATCGGCGCGAATCCGTCGATCGGGCCGTATGCCGTAGTCGGCGAGAGAACAGCCATTGGCGTCAACGCGGTGCTCTACCCGCATGCCGTCATCTACGAAGGCTGCCTCATTGGCGATAACTTCACTGCTCACTCGCATGCCGCTGTTCGCGAGTATTGCCGCATCGGAGATCGCGTAACGCTTCACAACGGGGTGGTCATCGGGGGTGACGGCTTTGGATTTGCTAAGGACAATGGCGGCAGGCAATATAAAATCGTCCAGTCCGGCATCACTGTTTTGGAAGATGATGTCGAAATCCAGACCCTGACATCCGTTGACAGAGCGACGCTCGGAGAAACGCGCGTGAAACGCGGCGCAAAAGTAGACAGCCTCTGCCAGATCGGCCATGCCTGTATTGTGGGCGAAGACAATATCATCTGCGGCCAGACCGGCCTGGCGGGCAGCACGGTTCTCGAAGAGAACGTCATTATGGCCGGACAGACCGGCTCATCCGGTCATCTCACCATTCATAAAGACGCAGTCGTCTGGGCGCAATCGGGCGTCGGTCACGATGTCGCTCCCGGCGCAATCGTCAGCGGATCGCCCGCATTCGATTCTCGCGACTGGCTGCGCGCGTCCGCTTCGTTCGCCAAGCTCCCCGATATTCTGCGAACGGTCCGCGCTCTGGAGCGCCGCGTAAAAGAACTGGAAAAGCAGTTAGGCCATTAGCCGGGCCCGCACAGCGAAGACGGCCTCATGAACGTCCCCAGATACGAGTACCAGCCATTCGCCGAAAATGATGGCCCGTGCAGAAACCACGCCAGAAACGCCTCGTCCTGGACGTGGTACGTCTTCCCGTTCGTTGCCACAGGGAAAGCGGCTGGGCCATCCGGCCCTGCTTCCAATGGGTCTCCGGTTTCGAAGTTCACGATGCAGGCGCCTCCCTGGCCCGGCAGAATGGCCGGAGGAATCAAATTGATTCCTCCCTTCAGCGGTGTTCCCACGAAAGGATCGTTGATCCATTCGGCCACTTCATGACTGAGCCCCTGAACGTCTTCAAAGACATTGTCGACAAAGGTGCCGGGCTCAACGTAGGCGGCGTATATCCAGGTTTTCGCGGTTGCAATCGGCGGCCCCTGCGAACTGTGAAAGCCGAGTACGCAGCAGGTGCCTCCAGAAACCAGAAACACATTGTCCGTCAGAAAGATCGGCGTGACATTGGCGGGGAGGGACGGCAGTAGGCCCGCCACAATCGAATCGAAATATCCGATATCCAACAGACCTGCGAACCCGCCGCTTAGAAGCTGCTCCGCCGCTCCATCTTCGGTCGGGACTTGAATTGTCACAGCTTGGGCGATGGCCGGGGAAGCCAGCAATACATGATAGTTGTGCGAAAATCCGCTCAAATTCCAAAATTCAGCGCGCTGTATCGCATCCGCGTATTGGGTCGATCCGAGGTGTACTCCGCCGGTTGTATAGTCCGCAACCTGGTAAATCGGCGAATTGAGTGTCGCTAAGACAATATTAGATCCGTCCAGAGTCGGATTACCGGCGCCTACAAACGCAAAATTCAGCGGCACGAGCACCGTCTGCAGGACCGTAGTTCCAACTCCCAGGCTGGGGTCCGTGCCAATAATATTCAGCGGAAGCGCCTTACCGAACGCGTCGAAACTGGTGGTGTAAAACGGAAGGCCCACCCCACTGACCGCCTCAGCCCTCTCGGCAAGCTGGGCAGGGCCAAATCGAATAGGTTTATTGAATTTCGCCTTCACCTGAATAGAATTCCCGTCAGCCAGTTTGATAACCTGCCCTAAAGAGGGGACAGAGCAAATCGTAAGCAGAATTACGCTACAACTTAGTTGTAAAATTCGACGCATTAACATCCTCCGAAAATAGTTATAACCTTAGCTTTTAATGATATATATGACTCGAAATAAGCCACGAACTCTCATTGCTTCGTTTGCCTTTTTGGCTTTGTTCCCCGCCTTTGCTCGCGCAACGCCTTTATCCTCCTGTGCGAGTAACGGCTCCACGTGCAGCATTTACGAGAACCAGCTTGTGGCGCTCCCGTTTGAAGCGTTCGCCGGTGATCTCATCGTTCAAAATTCAAAGGGCGCTACTGTCGATGTGTTTCGTATTCCCAACGACGTGGTCGACACAGGCGGCGGAACCGGCCTCGGAGATCAGGCTTTCCTGTATGGGCTTGACGTTTACAATCTTCCCGATCCGTCGACTTACAGTGTCAACGCAGTTACGGTCGCCCTGGGTCCGGCAGTTGCCGGGGGCTATTACGAAACGGACTACGCAGCCAGTTTCGGAACTGTGTATAAACTCTTCACTCCGGTACCCGAGGCGTCTTCCGTTTGGCTCGCCGGCTTCGGATTCTTGCTTACGTTCGCGGTGCTGTGCCGAAAACGCCGCGCCGGTGTCTTACGATAGGTGGCGCGCCGGTTTCCTAGGATAGTTAATAGCGGTCATGCGGCTAATTGTTGGGCTCACTGGTGCTTCGGGCGCCCTCTTCGGCGTTCGGACGTTGGAAGCACTGCAGGTTCTGGGCGTCGAAACACATCTGATTCTCAGTAAGTGGTCGCGTTCGACGCTGGCCCACGAAACGAATTACTCAATTGAGCAGGTCGAAAAGCTCGCTTCCACGGTTCACCACCACGATAACCAGGCGGCATCTGTTTCCAGCGGCTCTTTCAAAACGGATGGCATGATCATCGCGCCTTGCAGCATGAAAACACTCGCTGCCATCCGCGCCGGCTACGGCGACACGCTCATCTGCCGCGCCGCCGACGTAATTCTGAAAGAGCGCCGCAAGCTGGTTTTGCTGGCCCGTGAAAGCCCGTTCAGCGAAATTCATCTGGAGAACATGCTGGCCCTCACCCGTATGGGCGTAGTCATCTTCCCGCCCGTCCCCGCCTTCTACAACCGGCCACAGACCATTGAGGATCTCGTGAATCATATCGTGGGCCGGCTGCTCGATCAGTTTGGCCTCAATATGCCCGGGGTAAACCGCTGGTCCGGCTTCTAATGGCAGACAAGCCCGACAAGTCATTCTTCTGGCTTGGAAAGTACCTCTCCCTGGCACTCACGCTGCCGGCTTCCGTAGCTGCCGGGTACATTCTCGGGTCATTTGCCGACCATTGGCTTCACGCCCCGTTCCTAAGGGCCGTAGGCATCCTTCTTGGCATGGCTGCCGGCATAACCCAAATTCTGCGCGAAGTTTCTCGCGAAACGAAGCCAACCGGACGCAAGCCATGACCGTCCGTCGCCTCTACTGGTTTACCGGTTTCTTTGCCGCGATTGGGTTCGTTTGGTATTTTGTGCTGCAAGGCCCAGCGACCGCCATCGCCTTCCTGCTGGGCGCCGCGAGTTCGTTTGGTAATTTGTGGCTTTTCGACTGGCTCAGCCATGCGATCGCGCCAGGAGCCACTTCCCGCAAGCCCTGGCAGGCGGGTGCGTTCTTTACTCGCTACCTACTACTTTTCGCGGCCGGCTATGTTATAGTCAACGCTTTGGATGTCAACCCTTTGCCGGTTATTTTGGGCCTTTTCGCCAGTACCGCCGCGGTGCTGACGTCCTCCATTTTTGAACTGGTTTCAAGCTTACTCGGAAGTCGATCTGCGCACTGAATGACACACGAACTCTGGCTCACCCGGATCTTCAATGATTTCCTGGCAGGCCCCGCGAATTCTGTCCTGAACGCGGTGCATTATCCGGCCCATGATCCCCGCGCTCCCTGGAGCGACTGGATGGTCTGCGAAATCGTCGTGGTGGCGTTTATACTGATCTTCTTCGGCGTTCTGCGCAGCCGGCTTTCGGTTGACCGGCCCGGCAAAGCGCAGCACGTCATGGAACTGACGTACGAGTTTTTCTACGCCTCATCGGAAGAGATCGTCGGCCATGAGGGCCCGAAATACATCGCCTTCTTCGGAACGATTTTTCTATTTATTCTGCTCCTGAACGTCATCGGCCTCATTCCCGGCTTCGATTCGCCCACGATGTACACGATGGTTCCGTTCGGGTTCGCCGTTTCGACGTTCGTTTTCTATCACTACACCGGAATTCGCGAGCACGGCTTCGGATACATCAAGCAATTCATGGGGCCGTTTTTGTTGCTCGCCTGGCTGATGATTCCGATCGAACTGATCAGTCACTTTGCGCGACCGCTCTCGCTTACCGTTCGTCTCTTCGCCAACATGTTCGCCGGCGAAGAAGTCTACCTTACATTCATTTCGCTGACGAAGCTCATTATTCCCGTTGTCTTCCTCGGCCTGCATTTATTCGTTTCATTCCTACAGGCCTACATATTCATGTTGCTTGCGATGGTTTACGTCGGCGGAGCCGTTTCGCGCGAGCATTAAGGCATAATCCGCTCCCAGCGTGAGCGCCCGGCGTCCTAACGCACGGTGTCGAACCACCTCCTGGAAGCAATTTCATAGGAGAAAGCATGAAGAACAAACTGATTTTTCTCGTCACGAGCCTGCTGGCCGCGGTGAGCCCGCTCTTGGCACAGGCGCCCGCTGGAGGCCCTCCGCCTGCGCACGCTCCCTCAGAGTGGGGCCGCTTTGCGGCAGCCTATATTGCGATGGGAATCGCCTCTGGACTTTGCGGTCTCGGCCAGGGCCGAGCCACTGCTTCCGCCGCCGAAGCTATGGCCCGTAATCCTGGAGCGATTGCCGCCATTCGCGTAGCCCTCATTCTTGGCCTCGTTCTCATCGAATCGCTGGCGCTTTACACGCTAGTCATCACGTTCATTGCCAGGTAATAAGGCTGTAAGCTGAAGTGGGCCTGCTGGCACGCAAGTGCCGGCAGGCCTTTTCTACTATGAAACTGCAAGGAATTTTTCCCGCCCTCACCAGCTCCTTCGACCACCAGGGCGCTCTCTATAAAGCGAAAGTTTTCCACAATATCGAGAGGCTGAATCAGATCGCTCTGGGCGGCTACGCCGTCTGCGGATCGACAGGTGAAACGCCGCTGCTGAGCGTGCCGGAGCGCCTTCAGCTTATGGAATGGGTTCGCGAGGCGAGTGCCGAAGGCAAAACACTTATGGCTGGCGTTGGCGCAGAGAGCGTCAACGAAACCGTCCAAATCGCAAACAAGGCTGCCGAACTCGGCTATCATGCAGCGCTCGCGCTCACGCCGTTTTACTACCGCAACCAGATGCACCGGCCAGATACGCAGGCGCTTTACTTTCGCGCCGTTGCGGATCGCTCGAAAATCCCGGTTCTCATCTATAACATCCCGCAAGTAACCGGCTACGACGTGCCCGTCGACGTAATCGCCGAGTTATCGCACCACCCGAACATCGCCGGGATGAAGGACAGCTCCGGTAATCTTGAGCGTATGCAGGAAGTGTGCCAGGCTGTCAAGCCAAGTTTTCAGGTGCTCTCCGGCTCGGGTTTGAATTTTCCGCAAGCTCTGAAACTAGGCGCGAGTGGCGCGATTCTCGCGATCGCGAATCCGCTGCCATACGCCTGCGTGACCATCTGGGAAGCGTTCCGGACGCGCGAGCAGGAAGCAGTAGAAGACTGGCAGAGCCGCATCACTCCAGCCGGCCGCTTGATCGCCGCAAAGCACGGCATTCCGGGGCTCAAGTACGCCATGGATCTGAACGGCTATTACGGCGGACCGCCGCGCTTACCGCTGATTCCACCATCGGCCGAGGCGAAAGCTGAGATAGAGGCGGCATTCGATAGCTTGCGGAGTTAGTTTTTTATCCGTTTCCGGGACATCAAGCACATACCGATCGCCAATCCGAATAACAGAAGCTCCCAACTGGCTGGCTCAGGCGTGGCAGAGAAAGAAACTGGCGTAGTGCCGTCAGCTTCGAGCAGCCTGAAAACGACAATCGCATCGTCGGAGCCGTGTGCCGAGCCGCCGCAACAAGGATCAGAGGTCGGCTCCAGGTTCTCTTCAACACTTGCCGAAGTAGAAATCTGAAATTCTGATCCAAGGTCAAAGGCTACTATTGCCGTCCGCTGGCAACCCTCAAACCCGCAAAATTCGCTGTCGAAACCATATTCGTGGGTTCCGTCAGTGAGGACTGCATCGGAGTCACCCGCGTGCAAATGGGAGACCGATACATCGAACTGGATAAAGCCCAAGCGAGAAGGCCCGCCACCGTAGAAAACATTGCTGGCGTTGGCATGTGCAACGACATGAAGCGCCGGGTTCGGCCCCGAACTTTGCACGGCGCCCACGGCAACAGCGGACATCATTTGTCCCGGTATCGTCGGAAGAGAGCCTAGCTGAAGGCCGGGAACAATGGAATCGTCAGATGCCCCGGCGAAGCTCAGTACTACATAATCCGGTCCAAACAGACCGCTCGGCGTGAGGGCATCGCCACCGCACGGACTAATTGTCGTTGTTCCAGCGGTACAAGAAGAAAACGCAAACGAGGATGCATGTAAAGCAGATGACGCTATAAGCATCATCATCAAACACCGAACCATTCCGCACCTCCGAGGTACGAATTTAATTCTTGTCAACTATATCAGGAAGGGCACCCGACAATGCCAAGACAAAGACGTCAACTAATTCGAAATGTTAAACGACGCGCTGAGGGTCTCGCGCTCGCCATCTGCAGGGAAGGCGGTGACGTCCAGGATATGCGTACCATTCGCATACTTAGTTGTGTCCAGTAGGAAGTTCCACCCGACATCTGGGCATCCTGATCGGCCAGGGAATGCGGTGCAGACATCGGCGCGCACACTGCCGTATGTCGCGAGGCCTGCAAGCACGCCGTCCACGTAAATACTGACGCTGCTAATTGCGGCGTTGTCGTCGATAGCCCATCCTCCGAATGCAGCCGTACCGCTCCAGCCACAGCAGGCTGCCTCGACCGGTCGAGACACACGTTCAAAGTGATGCTCGGTAGAAATCCTGGTCAGCGCTTGGCTACTAGCGCGGCGAGATCTGGAAGAAATAAGCCGTCATAAAAGCGCCTACGGCGATAACGATGCTGCGGATAACAACCGGTCTCAGACGCCGTGCGAGAGCCGGTCCGAAGTAGCCGCCGATGATGGCCGCTCCCATCATCACCAGTGCGGGAATCCACCTCACCTGATGCGCAGAGATGAAGATCAGGGCGGCAATCGCGTTTAATGAGCCACCGAGAATGGCCTTGATTCCGTTCATGCCGTGAATATCGGTGAATCCGTAGAGGCGGAAGGCGGCTAGAATCATGATTCCGATACCGCCGCCGAAATATCCGCCATAAACGGCGATTGGGAACAGCAGAATGAGCATCACTGGCTGGTTGGAATGGAGGCGCCCGCGAAAGACGATACTGACCTGAGGTCCGAATGCAAAAAGAAGAGTTGCGAAAAGCAATAGCCAGGGAGCCACCTGACGAAAGGTGCGATCTGAGGTGAAAAGCAGGAGTGCTGCCCCGACCGCGCCGCCGATAAGGCAAACGATCCACCACGATTTGATCCGTTCTTCGTTCAGACGCTCGATATCGCCGCGATAGGAAATCGCGCTGGCCATGGATCCGGGAACCAGAGCCACCGTGCTGGAAGCATTCGCCATGACCGCAGGAACACCTGCAAACACCAGCGATGGGAACGTAAGAAAGCTGCCTCCGCCCGCCATGGAGTTGATTGCGCCAGCAACGAATCCGGCAGCGGCGAGCAACAGGTAGATCATCAAGCGTTCAGTTTAAGCGGGACTCATTTCTTACACTGTCAGTTGTGCGCACTCCTGCCCTTTTCTGTTCTCTCATCGGGTTAGCTTCTGCAGCGCTGCTGCTCTCACAAACTGATGGTAAAAGGCCGGTCACTATTGATGATCTGGTTTCGCAGCCTCACGCAATGCCATTAATCCCGAACTGGGCTCCCGATGGCAAGACGTTTACTTACCAGGAGGGCGGGAGCATCAAGATCTATGATGTCCAGACCAGGACAGTAAAGGATTGGTTCCGGCCGGAAACGATGCAGAAGGCGGCCATAGCTCCGATGCAGCCGAAAGAGTTCGGCTGGCAGAACCGCCATGTATCGAGCGAATCCTATCAGTGGTTCCCAAATAGCAAAGATTTACTCGCGGCGGTCAAAGGAGACCTGTTCATTGTGCATCCGGACGGTAAATTCGACCAGATCACCAGGACAGATATTAACGAGGAAGATCCGAAGCTGTCCCCTGATGGGAAGCGAATCCTGTACCGGTGGAAGTCGAACCTCTATGTAATCGATCTGGCGACGAAGCGGCCGCAACAACTGACCACGAATGGCACACCGACGCTGCTGAACGGACAGCTTGATTGGGTATATCCGGAAGAGCTGGAGATTGAGACCGCAACCTGGTGGTCGCCCGATTCGAAGCAGATCGCGTACATGCAATTCAACGTCGCCGATGAATTCGTCTATCCGCAAACCGATCTGGTTGGGGAGCGGGCCATCAGCGAACCGGAGCGCTACCCTCAGGCGGGCACGCCCAATGCTCAGGTGAAAGTTGGCGTTGTTACGGCGCAAGGCGGCCCTACAAAGTGGATGGACCTGGGCGAGACCTCCAACACACTACTCGCCAGAGTGGCGTGGCTGCCCGATTCGTCGCAAATTGCGGTGGAGCGGTTTTCGCGCGTGCAGGACAAGCTGGATCTTCTGTTTTGCGATCCGACTAGCGGCGCCGCGCGCACAGTCCTGCATGAGCAATCAAAGACATGGCTGAATGTAGCGGATAATCTGTTCTTCTTGAAATCGCGGCCGGAGTTCCTATGGACCAGCGAGCGGAGCGGCTTCCGGCATATCTACCGCTACTCGAATAAAGGCGAGCTGCTCGGTCAGTTGACGAAAGGCGATTGGGAAGTAGCAAGCATCGCGGCCGTTGATGAAGCAGGGCAGCGCGTCCTATACACGTCGACAGAGGCCAGTCCGCTGGAGAGGCAAATTTATGCGGTCGCTTTTACGGGCGGCGAACCAGAGCGAATCACGAAAGAACCGGGAACGCACGATGCGCACGCTAACGACGACGGCAGCTATTTCGTCGATACCTACTCCAGCTTGACTCACCCGCCGGAGACCACGCTGAGAAACTCCTCTGATGAGCGGATTGCCGTTCTCAAGCCGGCCGACATGAAACGAATTGAGCAGTTTGACTTGCTTCCATCGGAGATTCTGCCGCTTAAGACTCCGGATGGAACCACGCTTTACGGTCGGTTAATCAAACCAGCCGGTTTCCAGGCTGGAACGAAATATCCGGCAATCGTATCCATCTACGGCGGGCCACATTTTCAGACCGTTCGCGACATCTGGCCCGGAGTGAGTTTCGACCAAGTGCTTGCTCACCGCGGATACGTGATATGGCAACTGGACAACCGCGGATCGAGCGATCGCGGGACAAAGTTCGAAGCACCTATTTATCGTGAGATGGGCAAAGTGGAAGTCGCCGACCAGCGTTTCGGGGTTCAGCAGTTGATTCAAATGGGCTTCGTGGATCCGGCGCGAATTGGCATCACAGGCTGGAGTTACGGAGGGTACATGACCATCCATTCCCTGCTATTTGCACCGGATGTATTCAAGGTAGGAGTGGCCGGTGCGCCAGTGACCGATTGGCACAATTACGACACCATTTACACAGAGCGCTACATGGGACTTCCGGAGCAGAACCAGCAGGGTTATGACGCGAGCTCAAACGTGAAGAATGCCGGAAAGCTGCAAGGCCGATTACTGATTCTCCACAACTTCGAGGATGACAACGTGCTGTTTCAGAACACAATGCAGATCGCGGACGCACTGGAACACGCTGACAAGCAGTTCTTCATGCAGGTCTATCCGCAGAAGACGCACGGCGTATCCGGTGCGCTGCGCAAGCCGCTCTATCAGGCCATGCTGAACTTCTTCGATACGCACTTGAAGGGTGGCGAATAGCTCTAGTAAATGGGAGAAGACTTGAATGAGAGCCGGATTGTTACTTAGAGGCGGAGTTTTTTGAGCTGAAGTGAGCATGAGTCCGGAGAGAGTGAGGACGCGGGAATGTGAGAGCCGTGAGACTTCAGGATCGAAACCGCGTCTGATCCTCGTGAGCTGGCGCTGGAGATTCGTCTCTGCCTGACGGCACACATGCCAGATACTTGGCTTGTTAGAAATCCGGGATAGCAGGAATCTGACGAGATTCGCGATTGGCACGAGCGTGGTACAGCTGCTTGACCGAGAATGGATTGGCTGAGCGGCTTCGAATCGACAACTTCTCAGATCTTCTATCTGCTGTTGGATCATCGGAGGTGTATCGGGGAGTACCTGGTGACGGTGCGGCTGGATTACAGGTCTGGGCGGCCGTCTCAAAGCGGTTCTGTCCGACGAGCAAGTAATGTGCTGGCCTACATTATCGGTAGCTTCATTCCAGAGTATCGGGATGCATTCTATGCCAGAAAAATTCGCGTTCTGCAGGATGCTCTTGCTGAACGGCAGATTTTGGGCATCAACAAGAGATGGAATGTCTCTCGAAAATATTTTCTAGACTGTCTTTGGCGGGGGTTCTCTGCTTATATCTGCTTGGTCTTCTGGTCATGTCGAGCAGCCTTTGCCAGTCTATTCCTTGGCTCCATTCTGGGAGAGAGAGATTCTTAGACTTCCCGTTCAGAAGGCACCTTCAAGTCCGCCGGTCGGCGTGAATATTCGTAGGTGTGCTGACGATGGGCGATCGTTTTGTTGAGCAATATCGCAATCTGCGGTGCCGTATTTCAGCTCTTTTCCAAACCCGGATTCATACTGCTAGCCGGGTGGTCACTGGCATGGCAGCCGTTCCACGAGAACCCAATGGCGATTACGAATTTGTCAATGCGCTCGGAGATATGCCTGATTTGCGCGGCATTCCAGTCTGTCAACTCAAACAGGCTATAAGATCTGGTTAGCACCTGCCACTTCATTAATTGCTGGTGATCCGCGTGAATTCTTCGTGATCGGTGCTTTGTCGCTCCGCGAGTTCTTCGAGGATTCGTTCGATCCGGTAGCTGCCGCTGTTGTGGATATTTTATAAGTTACGACGGCACTACGAATAATGGCCGTTGCTCGAGTCCAGATATTTGAACAGTATGACTTCGTTCCCGGCTTCGTTGTAGATGAGCTCATCCGCAATCTCTTTGACGAGCATGATGCCGTACCCGCCTGGACGAAGCCCCAACTCCGATCGGAGCTTGGTGTGGCGGAGGGGATCTTCAGGCGGATTATTCACGGCAGCGTGAGCGATATTGTTGATTGAGAAGCCGCTGCCGGCATCTCTGATATGCAGAATGAGAATGCGAGCTGTCCGGATAACAGACAGTTCCACGGCACAATGAGTATCCAGGCAGCAGCCATGCTCCATCGCATTGCCGAGCAATTCTTCAAGCGCCAGCGACAGACTCTCGCACAGCTCCCCTGGCAGGTCAGCCAACTGTGAACGGAAAAAGCCGGCGATCTGCTCTTTCAACTCAATAGTGGGCGAGATGCGCAAACAGATCCAATTGGGCGCGGCCGACCCGACTTCAACCAGCGGGTTGCCGTTGAAAGCTTCTCTCGCATTCACCACAGTTATCTTCTCACCGCCCAATCAGTGTTATTTTCAAAGCAGGCCACTGATGCGGTTTCTGGTGAGTTCCCTCGTTATTGTAGTGTCCGCGGCAACAGCTTTTGCTGCGAAAAAAGTCATTTCGCCAAGCACCAGCGCAGGCAACGAGCAGGTGGACATTATTGCGACCATTTCCCTTACAGAACAAGAAGTTGCGCGGAAGCTTGGAGCAGATCCGGGCAAAGGCATCGTGCTGCTCCAGGTTCGGGTGATACCCAAAACCGATAAACCGGTCGATGTCAGCCCTGACGATTTCATCCTGCTGGCTCATGATGATGGGGAGCGCTCGAGGCCTTTCGACGCGGCAGAACTGGCTGGGCCAGGGGCGCTGGTGGTTACAACAACAAATGGCGGGAAGGTGCAGAAAACCGGGACATCGTTCGGCCTGGGCGGGATGATGGGTGGCGCCGGCGGCTCACCGGGGAACCCGAAGGTGACTGCGCTGAGTTCCAAGATGGATGAGAAGAAGAAGGGGAACGTCACTCTGCTGGACGTACTGAAAGCAAAGCAGTTTCCGGAAAAGGAGGCCAGCCAGCCGGTTGAAGGCTATCTTTATTTCCCGCTGGACGGAAAACACAAGCTGAAGAATCTAGCAGTTCTATATCGAGGTCCAGCAGGAAAATTGGACCTCGAGTTCGAGCATTAAAATCTGTATTTCTAATCTCCACAGGGCGAGGAGCAGATCATTTTCTGCTTTCGTGTAGAGATCCTACATAGTTAGTCCCCCATGGCAGAAGCCTCCAGTGATGGCAATCGTGACGCTTGAACTGCGTAGCGTCTCGAAACGATTCAGCGGCATCGTAGCCGTCGATGACGTAAGTTTTCAGGTTCGTGCCGGTGAGATCACCGGGTACCTGGGGCCGAACGGTTCCGGCAAGTCGACCACTATGAAAATGATCACCGGGCTGATCGGGACCACCGCCGGTGAAATCCTGTTCGATGGTCAGCCGATCCGCAATGACCTGCTTGGTTTTAAGCACCGTATGGGTTATGTGCCCGAGGAGCCGTATCTCTATTCGCACCTCAGTGGCCTCGAGTACCTCATCATGGTGGGCCAGTTACGCGATCTGCCCCCGAAGCCCACAGCCGTTCGTATCGACGGACTGCTGCGCCTGTTCTCACTGCACGGCGACCGGCACGTCCCGATGTCCTCCTATTCGAAAGGCATGCGCCAGAAGATACTGCTTTCGGCCGCATTGCTGCACAATCCCGACCTCATCCTACTGGATGAGCCTTTTTCCGGGCTGGACGTTTCCACCTCGCTGATCTTGCGCAGCCTGATCCAGGAATTGGCGGCTCGCGGCAAGGTGGTGCTGTTCAGCTCGCACGAATTGGAGACGGTGGAGCGGGTCTGCTCCCACGTTCTGATTTTGCACCGGGGAAAGCTGGTGGCCGACGATTCCATCCAGCGGCTGCGGACGCTCATGGCCCTGCCCACTTTGGAAGAGATTTTCTCCCAGCTTGCCGTGGAGCACGATACCACGGTAGTCGCCCGCGAAATAGCGGATCTCGGAATTGCAAGCGCGCTGACCCCTGATGAATACTACTGCAATTTCGGGTTCTCTATCGGCAGTTTCTTTTCCGGCTAATGGACCTGGAACTGTTGTCTGCATCCGCGCGCGGGGACGCCAGCGATTTATTGGGACAGCTTGGGGCACTTCTGATCTTCTGGAAGTCTCATTCAGGCGCTCTTCGCGATGCCGATCGGGGAGGAGGTACGAAGTCACGCTTCGGCTGCCGCGTTGTGGCCGGTGGAACGATTCCTGATCTCCCTCACGATGTTGGTGGTGGGACTGTTCGCGCTGTTGAGTTGGGATTCCACATTCCCCGATCGCCGCGACGTGCTGGTGCTGGGTCCCTTACCGGTTCGTGAGCGCACGCTGCTGGCGGCAAAAATAGCTGCGGCGGCTTCCTCGCTGGCTCTCACAGTGGTGGCGTGGAACAGCCTCGCCGGGTTTGCATGGCCGATCGCGCTGGCTCCGGCTGGCTCCGGATTCACGGGCACTCTGCGATTTGTGGCAGCCTTCTGGGTCACGCTTCTGGCGGCGGCCACGTTTCTTTACTGCACGGTTTTAGGCGTGCAAGCAGCAGCGTCGCAATTGCCCCGAAGCTGGTATCTGCGCGCCTCGGCCTTTCTTCAGATTGCGTTGTTCGCCTTGTTCCTCGGCGTAACCTTGTTCCAGCCGTCAATAAACACGACGGCGAACTCTCAGTGCGCCGCAGAACCAACGGACCTTGGCTTGGCTCCCGTCCTATTGGTTTATGGGGCTGCTCAGCGAACTCAGCGGAGCCTTTCCGTCCGAGGGGCACGCGGCGATGGCTCCGCTGGCGCGCAGGTCCGTAATAAGCCTGGCGATTGCGATATTCGTGGCAGGTGGAGCGTTCCTGCTCTCTTATCTCCGAACTCTGCGTAAGATCGTAGAAGAACCGGACATCGTGCCGGGCGCGCACGGCGGGATATGGCTGCCGCGATTTGGGAGTCCGCCCCAGACCGCGGTGACGCACTTCATCAATTCGCACCCTGCTGCGCAGCCGCCGTCATCGGACGATCCTGGCGTTCTATCTGGGCGGCGGTTTCGCAATTACGGCTTTGTACTTGGGAGGCACGATGGAAGCGATGCATCTGAACCGGAACCGGTATCGTGCGTCAGGTGAACGGTCCCATGCTGTTTTCAAGCGTGCTGATATTGTGCGCCTCGTGGCTGGGCACCCGGACTGTGTTTTCTTTGCCACTGGAATTGCGCGCCAACTGGCTCTTCCGCATAACACCAGCGACCAGGAGGCGCAAGATGTCTTTCCGCTGTTCGGCGAGCTTTGCTGGCGCTCTCGGTAGTTCCGGTCTTAGCAGCCTTGGCGGCACTGTTGCTGTGGTGCTGGCCATGGGCGCCGTTCGCCGAGCACTTGCTGTTACTCGGACTGCTTGGCAGCATTCTCGACGGACATCTCTCTGAATGGCTTTCGCAAAATTCCTTTCACCTGCTCTTACCTGCCAGGAAAATCGAAAGTCCACATGGTGTTCTGGTTCGGCATTACCCCGCTGCTGTGGCCATTAACAAGGCCGTGGAACTGGAACGGCGCGCCATGGCGAGTCCGAAGACCTACTGTTGCCTGGCACTGATTCTGGGTGCCATTGCCGCCGCGGTCCGGACCGTCAGTATTATGAGTACAAAACAGAATGGACCGGAGATTCAGTTCGAGGAATCAGCGTCCGACGAACTGATTGGGCTGGGCCTGAACGGGTAGACACCAAGCATAATCATCTGCCCATCGCAATTTTATCGAGGTCCAGCGGGAAAGCTGGACCTCGAATTCGAACATTAGCTGTTAAACTGCTGCTTCCTTACTCAGCCTTTTCGATGGACGAGATCTTGATCGTGTCGCCATCCATCGTTCCATCGATCTTGACGTTATCGCCAGCGAAGGCTTTGGCCTTCTCCTTGGATGCGTCATCGAACTTCATTACTTTGCCATCGCTGACAAGTACCGGGTCCGCGCCCTTCTTCATGCACGCTTCCAAACATTTCGTGTTAGCGGCGCTGGGACTGCTGTGTTTAGCGCCACAGTTGGCATCCGAGACATATCCCGTCATCTCTTCCGCGAAAGCCCCGACCGAGCAGAGCGAGACTGCCAGGAAAGACGCCATAACTAGCTTTTTCATTGATTAGCCCTCCACAGGGAACTACGAGATTTATTCTATATCGGATTGATCGAGGCTTAAACCTCGAGAATCACCGGCATGATCAAGGGGCGGCGCTGCGTCTGCTTATTAAGGAAGCGCTTTAGATCGGTGCGAATCTTTTCCTGCATGACGCCCCAATCGCCGCGCTCCTCGGCAGTGGAGGTTTCAAGGGTGCGGGCCACTACGCCGCGCGCTTCCTGCAGAATTGCGGCATTATCCCCGGCAACGAACCCGCGGCTGACAATTTCCGGCAGGCCCTCGCTTTTACCGCTGTGCTTATTGATGGCGATGATGGGCAGCACGAAACCGTCTTCGGAAAGGTGGCGCCGGTCCCGGATGATGATATCTTCGACTACATCGTCGAGCGAACCGGAATCGATGCACACGCGGCCGACCGTGATTTTCTCGCCGCGGCGCGCACCCAGAGTATCGATTTCGAGCGTGTCGCCTGTTTCGAGCACAAAACTGTCTTTGAGGCCCGCAAAACGAAGGTGCTGAGCCAACTGCGCATGGCGCGAAAGCTGGCGATACTCGCCATGAATAGGGATGAAATATTGGGGCCGTACAAGGTTGAGAACCAGCTTCAGCTCCTCTTCGCTGGCGTGGCCCGATACATGGACGGGCGGCCGCATGGATCCATAAACCAGATCGGCGCCGCGCCGTGCGATATGGTTCATCATGCGGTAAATGGCTTTCTCGTTTCCCGGAATAATGCGTGAGCTGAGGACAACGGTGTCGCCGGGCTGGATGTACAGATTCTTGTGATTGTCGACCGCCACACGAGAGAGCGCGGACATCGGCTCGCCTTGCGTGCCGGAAACCACCACGGCCACTTTCGCCGGCGCCATCTGCATGATGTCCTGCGGCCGGACAAGGATCGAATCGGGTATCGAGAGCAGCCCCAGGTTATGCGCGATCTCGGTGACATTCAGCATGCTGCGGCCAAGAAAGGCGACTTTCCGGTCGTATTCCGCCGCTAGCTCCAGGATCTGCTGAAGACGATGAATGGAGCTGCTGAAGCACGAGATGATCAGCCGACGATCACTCCGGTTGAACAGATCTTCAAAACGCGGGCGCACAGCACGCTCGCTTTCTGTATAGCCGGGCCGGTCGACATTCGTCGAATCGGAGAGTAACAGAAGAACGCCGCGCTTCCCGTAGGCGGCCAGCGTATGGAGGTCGAACAGCTCGTTATCAGTGGGAGTCGGGTCGACTTTGAAATCGCCAGTATGAATGATGACTCCCAGCGGCGTGGTGATGGCCAGAGCAACCGCACTCACAATGGAGTGGGTGACGCGAATGAACTCAATCTCAAATGGCCCCAGCGTAATGCGGTCGCCGGGCTTGACGATATTGAGATTCGCCTCATCCAAAAGCTCGTGCTCATCCAGTCGCCGCTCGACCAGCGCAAGCGTGAAATCAGTGCCGTATACCGGAAGGTTGAGCTGCGAAAGCAGAAAGGGCACGCCCCCAATGTGATCCTCATGCCCATGCGTAAGAATCAGGCCGCGAACCATGCCGGCATGCTGCTCAAGGTAGGTGAAATCGGGAGTGACGATATCGACGCCGAGCAGCTCGGATTCAGGAAACATCATCCCGGCATCGACCACGATGATGTCATCGCCGTAACGAAATGCCATCGAGTTCATGCCGAACTCACCAAGGCCGCCGATTGGTATTACTTGCAGCTTGTGATCCGGCATAAATAGAAGAAGCTAAAGAGTATCATGTCTGCCGCTTTCGAAGCTTGCCTTGGCAGACTCACCAGACACCGGGATAATTTCAGTCGGAGTCCGATTTGCGGAGTTCGATCAGAACAACTTCCGGTGGGCAGTTAAAACGGACCGGCAGGCTGGAACAGCCCGCTCCTGCCGTGGTATATCCTTGCATTCCGCGGTGTGTCCAATGGCCATACGCGTATGAGCGGGGACACCGGGCATTGTTTCGGATTGAGCCGATCACGGGAAAACGGATCTGACCGGCGTGCGTGTGGCCCGAGAGATACAGATCTATTCCGCTTTCCGCAGCCTCTTCGTAGAGTTCGGGTGCGTGTGCCAGCAGAATTTTGAAGGCATCTCCGGGTACGGCCTTCAGCGCTCCGGGAAGATCGTCACAGCGAAAGTCAAACGGGTCATCGACACCGATGAATGACAGCGGCGGATTACCCGCGCATCTAATTTCGGCCGCATCGTTCACGAGCATGCGGACTCCGGCCTGTTCCAGAAAAAAAGCGATCTCGGCCGGATCGTGATTGCCCAGGATTCCATATATACCGTGCTTAGCGTCGATGCTGGAAAGTATCATTCGAAGCCGTGGATAGACTTCATCGCACGAACCGTGGTCTTCGAAGCGATAGTCGCCTGTAAGAACGCACACATCCGCTTCAATCGTGCTCAGAATAGAACTAAGCGTTTCGACTAGGCCGTTGGTGCCATCGATATGCAAATCGGAGATTTGAAGAACGCGGAAACCATCGAAACCGGCGGGCAGGTTGGGGAAGCGGAGGCGCAGTTCGCGAACAACCGGCCGAAGGGCATTCTCGACACCTCGACCGTAAAGGCCGGAGCATTGAAGCGCCAGTTTGAGTACGGGCCGCGCGATATTGTGTTCAAAAGCGCGATGCAGCCGGCCGTGACGGTACGTATGGCCAAGCCGCGCGAACTCCTGCTCGACGTCGATTCTTGCTTTCAGGCGCTCCGCTAATGAGCGCTCATCGCTTGTTGCCAGTGCTAACGTTTTTTGATTCAAGTGTGGTGACAGAAACTAAGTGGGCCGAATAGGTGCAAGATCTTATCGAAGATCACGCGCCGCATTCCTATTTTCGCATCAGGAGTTTGTAACAGCTTTCGTTCGACCTGTCGCGTACAGCTGAGCGGCGATGGCATCGTAGATGGATACCATTTCTTTCAGAAGAGACTTCACCTCGCTCTCGCTGAGATGAAGGATGCTGGTTCGCGCTTCCCTGACATGCTCGACGCGCTGTAAAATATCTTCGCGAACACCTTCATCTCCGCGCAATTTGCCGATACTCGCGGAATACATCTGTTCCAGCCTCCTGCGCGGCGGTTGATCGCTCGACACCGCATCTTGGATTGCTGCGAAAAAGACCTGCGAAGCGTAATCTAAGGACATGTCCAAATCGTATCGCGCATGACGAGGCAGGGAAAAGTAGCAGTTATTACGGGGGCGGCGCAGGGCATTGGACTGCGCACTGCGGAGTTGCTGGCTTCGCGCGGTTTCACGCTCATCTTGAACGACCTGCGGTCGTGTGCTCCAACGCTCGACAGCCTCGGAACGGGTGCACAGAACGCCGCCGAGGTGTTGGGCGATGTTTCAGAAGAGGCAACCGCACGCGAGATAGCGGAGGTTGCGCGAGACAGGTTTGGACACGCGGATGTGTTAGTAAATAATGCCGGCATTGCGCACATCTCACGCGCCGAGGAGACCAGCGAAGCAGATTGGCGCCGGGTGATGGACGTAAACCTGCTGGGCCCCTTCCTGCTCTGCCGCGAAATCGGCCGGCTGATGCTGGAACAGGCGGCCGGCAGCATTGTTAATGTCGCCTCCATTGCCGGATTGCTCGCAGTTGCGGACCGCGCCGCTTATAACGCCAGCAAACACGGCCTGATCGGGTTGACACGCACCTTGGCTGCGGAGTGGGGCGGCCGGGGCGTGCGATGCAATGCCGTCTGCCCAGGCTGGGTAAAAACACCCATGGACGTTGGGCCGCAATCGGCGGGATTGTACGCCGATCAGGACATTGTTGGGCGCGTGCCAATGGCGCGCTTCGCTACTCCGGACGATATCGCCCAGGCAATCGCTTTTCTGGCGGAGCCGGCCCAGAGCGGCTTCATCAACGGCCACACGCTTTCCGTGGATGGCGGCTGGTTTGCCGACGCGAGTTGGGAAAATCTCCGGCTGCGGCACCGCTGAGATATATGGCGCAACAATTTTCGAGTGCAGACCTGGTTTTAGCAGCACGCCTGGAAGCGGCCGAGGCGGCGAATGGAATGCGCATGGTACAGGCCGCTTCGGCAGACCCGGCCGCCCTGGCCTGTGAGCCATTCGCTGGGGGCGTGGCGGTATTTGCCGGTGTGGGCTCGCCCATGACGCACGCGATGGGTATCGGCCTGCGAAGCGCAGTATCGGAATCGGAGCTGGAACGGATGGAATCCTTTTTCCGCGAGCGCGGCAGTCCCTGCCTGATCGATCTTTGCCCAATGGCAGACCCTTCCGTGATTGCGTTCGTTCAGAACCGGCCGTATCGCGTAATCGAATTCAACAACATACTTGTGAGGGCAATTCAACCGGAGGAGATCTTCGAACCCTCGGCGGGAGTTCGGCCGGTAGCGGAAGGCGAGTTGCCGCACTGGTCGCGCGTGATCAGCGAGGGCTTCTCAGAGTACATGCCGGTGAGTGAGCAAATGATGAACGTCATGACCGCGATGTGTTCCGGAGCACATTTCTGGTTTGCCGGCTACCCCGAACCGGTTGGGGGAGCAGGTATGGCCGTACACGAAGGAGTGGCGCTCTTTTTCGGCGATGCGACGCTGGTGTCCGCTCGACGCCGCGGTTGGCAGATGGCGTTGATTCGGGAGCGTCTGGCGGCAGCCCAGAGACTGGATTGCAACCTGGCAAGCGCGGCCGTGCTCCCCGGAAGCGCATCCCACCGGAACTATGAACGGGCCGGTTTTCAGCTTGTGTATATGCGAGTGAATTTGGTGCGGGAGTTTCAAGACGCTGAGTAGGAAGGGGTCCCTCGGGCTGTGCGCGCCGCGAGGGACCTGGAGGAGGAGAAAAGATTATGCTTGCACCTTCTTCCGCTTGCGGAGACGGGTCAGGCCGAGAAAGGCGAGGCCGCCGCCGAGCAAGGTCATAGACATGGGCTCGGGAGCATCGAAGGTTTGATCGATGATGCTGGACTCAGCGCTGCCTATTACACCGGTAGTCTGAATGTCCTTTTCGATATGGAGACTAGTGTAATCTCCGTTGAGCGAGATCTGATCCGTCCGATTACAGCCAGCCAGGCTGCAGCTAACTTGGGCAAATCCTACCAGGTTATTGCCGCTGTAGACGCTCTCGCTTACCGACGCGATGGCCAGGCCAAAGAACGTTCCGTTAAAATCGAGCCCGACGGAGTTGATGCCAGAAGAGGAAGCGACATTATAAGTAAGGGCGGCGTCATCGAAAGAGAACGGGGCTGCGAAGAAGCCGCTGGTTATCTGGATGCCTTCGCCAGGGCTAGTTATGGTGTTTACTTTGATCTGATCACAGTGGCTCGGACTGGCGAAAATTCCTCCCTTGCTGATGGAACAGGTGAAGTCATTGAAGGTTAGCCCGCCCACCGATAAGGTTGGGCTTGGCGTGATCGAACTGGCGTACGTTGCAATCGGCGCCAGAGCGGCGATCGCGGAAATGATAAGCGTTTTTGATAAAGACAAGTAATTCCTCCGTAAAGATCTAAAAAGACCACGAATGATGTGGTGCATAGCTGTAGTTAAGCGGAAAAAAACGATTGACGCAAGCCACAGAAGACCTACGCGTACTGTGGTCTTTTGTGCGCTGAAGAGCTCTGATGATGCAGGAAGATTCTTATTCGTAACGGAATAAGGCGCTGCATTTCAGTATAAATAGTAAACTTTAACTCAAATAGGCCCTCGGAAACGTAAGGGCACCGAGTGGTACTTAGGCGAATTGCAACAGGCAATATATACCCGGCCATGATGACCGGAAGAGATCTGGGTGAGCAGAATATCATTGTCATTACCCACCGGAATGGCCGCACAGACGCCGACAGTCCCCATTCAGTCCGCAGCGGCTGCTGATCGAAAGCCGGCCAAAACCAGAATGCCGCCGCGCAGCCAGCGCCTTGTCATCTGGCTCGGGTTGATTCCGCTGCTGCTTGCAATAGCGGCTTACCGCACCAGCTCGCAGCATATAGCCAGCGTCGCCGCTACGCTTTCAACCGATGAGCTGATACGGAAGCTGGACGAGCTGCTCTCGACCATTCAGGATGCGGAAACGGGGCAGCGCGGGTATCTGCTCACTGGCCAGAACCAATACCTGTCTCCGTTCACGGACGCCGATACCAACATTCGCCACAAGCTGGAGGATGTCGAGGCCCGCGCCTCGCGGAATGGCATACCCTCAGAACTGCAACAACAACTGCGGCAGGCGGTCATCGGCAAAATGGGGGAGCTGCGCGAAACTCTTGAACTGAGACGGACGAAGGGGAGCGCGGCAGCTTTGGCCGAAGTGGAGACGAACCGCGGACAGATGCTGATGGCGGGAATTCGCGACATCATTGGCCAGATGAGAAATGCGCAGACCGCCACCTTCGATGAGAGGCTGCGCGAGCAGAGGGCCAGTCAATTTCGACTGGATTGCGTGCTTAGCGTTGGCGTGGCGCTTGGATTTCTGCTTCTGTTCCTGTCATACCGCTTCAACATTTTGTACGTTCGAGAACGGGACCAGGTGGAGCAGGAGATCCGGCGTCTGAACGAGGACCTGGAAGCTCGTGTTCAGGAACGGACGGCGGAGCTGGAAGTTCGGACAAAGGAGCTGGAGGCTCGATCAGCCGAATTGCAGCGTTCGAATTCTGATCTTACGGAGTTTGCCTACATCGCGAGCCACGATCTGCAGGAGCCGCTGCGCATGGTGGGCAGCTATGTAGGTTTATTGGCCCGGCGTTATGAGGGCAAACTGGACGAGACGGCAAACAAGTACATTAACTTCGCGGTAGATGGCGCAACCCGCATGCAGACTCTGATACACGATCTGCTGACCTACTCGCGTGCCGGAACGCAAGCCGTTGAGACGCGAACGGTTTCGTCGGAACGCGTGCTGCAGAACGCGCTCGATAACCTGGAAATTGCGATCAGGGAGAGCGCCGCTGTCGTGCATCACAATGCACTACCCGTGATACACGCGGACGAGATCAAGCTGACCCAGGTAATGCAGAACCTAATTGGAAACGCCATCAAGTTTCGAAAACAGGGCGTCGCGCCTGAGATCGCGGTAACAGCCGAACAAAACGGAGATGAGTGGCTATTTAAGGTCGCGGATAACGGAATCGGTTTTGATCCCAAGTATTGCGATCGAATTTTTCAAGTGTTTCAAAGGCTTCACGGTGTCGGCAGATATCCTGGTAACGGGATTGGTCTTGCCATCAGCAGGCGCATCATTGAAAACCATGGCGGACGCTTGTGGGCCGAGTCACAACCCGATGCCGGGTCGAGCTTCTATTTCACTTTGCCCGTTGCGCCGGAACCGCACCTGATAAACCATGTTGGAACGCTTTAAGCCGTTTGAGATTTTGTTAGTAGAGGACAACCCCGGAGACGTGATGCTGACGCAGGAAGCATTTCAGGAGGGCAAACTGGTGCATCACTTGTCCGTCGCGGCAGATGGCGAGGAAGCCATGGATTTTGTGCTGCAGCGGGGAACACACGCCAGCGCGCCGCGGCCTGACCTGATCCTGCTCGATTTAAATCTTCCGAAGAAAGATGGTCGCGAAGTATTGGCGGAGCTCAAAAATGATCCCGCGCTGCGCCACATTCCCGTCATCGTGCTGACCACCTCGGAAGCCGAGCTGGACGTTTGGAACGCATATAAGCTACACGCCAACTGTTACTTGACTAAACCGATCCATATGAGCGAGTTCTTCAAAAAGATTCGCTTGGTTGAAGATTTCTGGCTTACGGTGGTTCGGCTTCTTTCGACATAGGTCATCCGGATAGGTCATCCGGCATGGCTCACCAAGCGCGTTTAAAATCGCGATCCCAGGGCGCGGTTCAACCCCTCTCGCCTGCACATCATTTTTTGAGCATTTGGATTCGTGCTACGCTTCTGAAGCAGATTGCGAACCCGTAGGACGTCTCCTAACGAGCAATAATCGCAGATCAAGTTTAGGGGAAACGCCCGGCGGATTCCGTAGTCTCACTAGGGACGGAATTTCCTTTCCGGAGGGCTTATGGCTGGAAAAAATACGGCGGCTTTTGGCATTTATGCCAGCAGAGAGATGGCGGAAAACGGAGTGGACAGGCTGCTAGCGGCGGGTTTTCGCAACGAAGATATCTCTGTTCTTTTGCAAGATAACGTTGGAACAAAAGATTTTGCCCATGAAAAGCACACTAAAGCACCCGAAGGGACGGCAACCGGGGTGGTTGCTGGTGGAATTATTGGCGGGGCAATCGGAGCATTGATCGGGGTGGGAGTTCTCGCCATTCCGGGAGTGGGACCGCTGATTGCGGCGGGTCCTGTGATCGCCGCGCTTACTGGCGTCGGCTCGGGCGGCGTTGTCGGCGGCATCATCGGGGCCCTGGTTGGCATGGGAATTCCTGAATACGAAGCAAAGCGCTACGAAGGCCGAATCAAAGAGGGCGGCATTCTTTTATCTGTCCACTGCGATAACAGCGATTGGGTAACCAAGGCAAAAGAGGTGCTGCGCGAAACCGGCGCGGAAGATATCGCTTCCGCAGGTGAAGAGCGCGCCGACTTCGCAACGGACGTCGAAACCTATCAGCCGCGGTGCTAGCACGATTTAGCCGCAACGGAGTGCATCAGGGCAGCATCTCGCCGCCCGTAAGATCGAACACGCCGCCGGTGATGTAGCGCGATTCATCCGAGGCGAGAAATACGTACATCGGCGCTAGCTCAGCCGGTTGAGCGGGACGCTTCATTGAGGTCTTCTTGCCGAACTCCTTTACGCTTTCCTCGGGCATGGTGGAAGGGATAAGCGGGGTCCATACCGGCCCAGGCGCAACCGCATTTACGCGGACTCCCCGTTTTATCGCGTAAGCGGAGAGCGATTTTGTGAAAGTCACAATCGCACCCTTGGTAGTCGAGTAGGCCAGCAGCGTGGGGCTTGGTTGATACGCCTGAACGGATGCGGTGTTGATAATCGTGCTGCCCTCTCTCATGCGGGGTAGCGCTGCTCGGCAAAGATAGAACATTGCATAGATGTTCGTCCTGAAAGTGTGATCCCACTCTTCGTCCGTGAAGTCCTCAATGGATTCATGAGTCATTTGAAAAGCGGCATTGTTGACCAGCACATCCAGCCCGCCGAGCTCATCGAATGCTCGTTTCACCAATTGTTCACAATGGCGCCGGTCGGTGATGCTGCCCGAAACCGGAACCGCCTTTCGGCCCGCGTCGCGCACGAGTAGGGCCGTCTCTTGCGCGTCGTCTTCTTCGTTCAAATAAGAGATGAGCACGTCTGCCCCTTCGCGCGCGTAAGCTAGCGCGACTGCGCGGCCAATACCGCTATCGGAGCCTGTGATGAGAGCCTTTCTGCCGGCCAGCCGTCCGAGTCCTTTATAGGACTGCTCGCCGTGATCGGGCTTCTGGCGCATTTCACTGGAACGCCCTGGCGGCTTCTGCTTAGGTTCGTCGAACGGCGGTTTCGGGCCTTGCTTCTTCGGATCAGCGATCTGCGATTCGTGCTCGTTCGGTCGTACACCCATCGGAATGAGACTCCCCAGTGTAGATGGAGGGAGGCCGATATGGTTTCGCTTGTTACCTGTCGTCCCTACATGCTGGCTTTCACATACACACTGTCCGGCGCGGCGATACTGGCGTCTTTATTCTCAATCGCCACACGGAATGGCTGCAGGCCGGACTTCTGCTCGGGTTTCGCGATAAAAGTGAGCAGATACTGGTGCTCTTGGTGTTCCCGGATCTGATCTAAAAAGGGCTTAAACGATACCGGAGCGCTATAGCCGATCATGTATGATTCACCACCGGTCTGATCCGATAACTCCGACAGGAAGTTTTGGCCCCACATCGTACGCCAGAAACTGTGGCCGTAGTGGCCAACGCTTGGGCTGTAAATCGTATACACTACGACGCCCGCTTTAACCGCGGCATCAATGCCGCTGGTTACATAGGGATTATCGCGATAAAATCCCCCACCCAGCCCCTCAATACCACTACTTATCATCACCACTTCTTTGCGCTCCGCACCTGTTTTCGGCCATTTCTTGACGGCGTCGGCGAGTGATTCGTACGGACTGACGTCCGCGCCTCCCGGTCCCATCGGCAGGCGAATCGATTTGGCCGCCGCGGCGTGGTCTCGCGTGAAGTCGTGCACTACTTGCGTATATCCGTTCCGCATGTAGCCAATAGCGATCTCTGTGTCGGATGGCAAAGAATTCACGAACTCCTTCAGCCCGCTTATCTCCGTATTGAAGCTGCCGCGAGCCGAATCGTCAATTAACAGCATCAACTGCATGGAACCACGCAAAGGCGTAAACCCAGTAACGGGCCGTTTGTCCTTCCCCTGATACACGGCTATATCCTGCTGTTCTATCGCCGGAATCGTCTTCTCGCGGCGTGGCTCTACCGTTACAACCACGCTGACCGGTGTGCCCGGCGCAGGCTGCTGATAGGCAATGAGTGGAGTTGATGTTGCAGCCAAACACACGAAGGCTGCTAATATCCAAGTCTTGTTACTCTTCATACTTCCAGTTTCTCAATTAGATGAGAGCGGCGGTTGGTGATGTCTGGATGACCACCGTACTTTTCTTTCTGGAGCAAGTGAGCCGCTCCAGAGAGGCATCCACATAACTGTCAAACTCGCGCGCCCGGACAGCGGCCGTGTGGAAGCGCAAGGTACGGCGGCGTGCATTTTCGGCGACGTGTGCGTGCTGTTCACCACTCATCTTCAAACACGCCTCTACATCCGCTGACGTGCGAACAGGCAATATTTCCAAGCCGGGACGGAAGTACTGCTCGAGTCCGGGCCATTCATCGGTTAGGATCGGCACCCCGCAAGCGGCCGCCTCAAAAAGCCTCACACTGGGCGAGTAGCCGGCCTTAACCATGTTTCTCCTGGTTACATTCAACGCAAACGTCTGCGAGTTGTAGAACTCCCGATGGCCGCTGGCAGGTAGATGGTGGATGCGGTCCACATTTTCTGGCCAGTTAATAGATTCAGGGTATTGGGGTCCCGCCACCGCAAACTTTCGCCGGGGAGTTTGCCGCGCAACTTCCAAAAGAAGCCTGTCAAGGCTGGCTTGGCGGTCTGGCGCATAGGTGCCCAGATAACCTACGTCCCATCGTCTTCTCGCCGCCTCCGGATAGTACAGCTTAGGATCTACAGAGCAGTACAGCGGAACTGCGCATGGTGACCCAAAATGCCGCTCTATAAACTCTAGCGTTGGTCCTCCGGTAAAGGACAAGTAAAGCTGATACTTGCGAATCAAATCCCGCGAGATATAGTCGCAGTTGCCTTCTGCCAGGTTGTCTAGAGTAACTGGAGTATCGATGTCATAGAAAGCAGTTACATTTTTAGCGATGGAATTAACCCATCGCCCTATCGCGATGCCTTCCGGAACATAGGAGCCTACTATGACGGCGTCTGCGGTACGCACTGCGGAGGCAAATCGCTCACTCAAGTCGTCAAGGCTGCTGTACAGCGCAATGTCGCAATAGGGAGTATGCTCGAATTCGCGATTGCTGGCGTACCAGGGGACATCCCGCTCGAGAAATGTAACGCGGTTGCCGCGGCTTGAGAGTTCCTTCAGCAGGCCGCGATAAGTCGTGGCATGACCATTCCCCCACGTAGAAGTAATAGAAAGCCCTAAAAAGACGTAATTGCGTGGCGCGTGCATCAGACCGGCATCCCCATCGATTCCGGCGTCTTAGCTGGCACTCGATTTCGCAAGATAGTCTGGACAAGAAGGCCGCGCTTAGTATACGTATGCTCAGCAAGAACACGAGCACGCGCCGCTTCTCCTATGCGCCTGGCACGCTCCGGGCTTAGCTCGCGGATGATCCCGGCAACCTCGGCGCCATCGCCAGCAACCAGCACTTCCCTGCCCGGCTGCAGGAACGAGTTGATGCCTTCCCATGCATCTGTGACGAGGCAAGCGCCGGCCCCGGCGGCTTCAAAGATGCGTGTCGCCGGCGAATAGCCGTACCGGGCCATGCTCTCGCGGCTGATATTTAGAACTGTCCGTGCCGAACAGTTGAACGCGTTGTGATCGGACGTATATACGTGGCCGACGTAGGTAACGTTAGGTGGTAGAGGCTTGTCCGCCCAACCGCTCCCGCCAAGCAGAAAACGATGCTCGGGAGCGAGTTGAGCGGCACGCAGGAAAAACTCATCAACACGCGCTTCCCGGTCCGGCAGACGATTACCCAGAAAAGACAGATCGCAGCCAAAACGCGAGTCAGCCGTGGCAGGAAAGTGAATGTCGGGATCGAATGCGTTGTAGATTGCGAAGCATTCACGCGCCCCGATTTCGCGATATCGTTCCGTTACCCGCCGCCCGCCACCGTAGGTTAAAACCAAATCGTAACTAGGGAGCACCTGGTGAAACGGATCGTTTGGATCTAAAGTAAGCCGGTCGAGCGTTGCAGGGGCATCGACATCCCAGAAGACTTTGCAAACGGAGTCCGGCAGCGCGGAGACGCGCGCTTCCAGAAATTCGTCGAGCACGCCGACCCCACTTGCCTTCACTACAATGTCGAAGTGCGCCGAAGCAGCCAAATGCCGATTCACTTCCGCCTGATCTTGCGGATCATAGACGACGATGCGAGCCCAATCGGGATCTTCTATGTCGCGATGCTTCTGACGATCATAGGCGTCCGGTTCAAAAAACGCAATTTTGTTTCCAAGCTGGGCCAGCGCGCGCAGGATGCCGCGGTAGTATGTTGCGGCGCCATTCCAATAAGCCGAAACGAGACTCGATCCCCAAAATGCGATTTGCACAGTCAGACACTCACCGGAACCGGCAAGTGTTCCTCCATTGCCACGGGTTTCATTATTTCGTAGATAGCCAGCAGCTCTTTGACTCGATGCGCGCAGGTGTGACGGGTGCGGATGGTCTCAAGCCCGTTCCGAACCAGTTGAGCGCTCAAGGCTGAATCACTCAAAACATCTTTGAGGTGCGTTTCCATTTGGGTTCCATTGTCGGCCATCAGGAAATCGCGCCCGACCCGAAAGAGCCCTTCCGTGTCCTGCCATGGAGCTGAAATCAGTGGAATGCCGCAGGCGAGCGCCTCAAAGGGCCGTATCGTTGGTATGCCTGGCAATTGGTGCGTGTACGGACGGCGTGGAACGTGTACCGTTGCTTTGAAGCGGGCGAACACCTTCGGAACTTCGAAATTTGCCAGCCAGCCGCCGTAGGAAACGCCGGCGCGGTCTAGTTCGCACAGTGCGGATTCCGGATAACGAACTCCATAAACATGAGCTCTTAACGACAAACGCTCCATTGGACTCACAAAATACTCACGCAACTCTTCGGTACGCTCTTCGTCACCCCAGTTTCCGATCCAAACCACATCGCCGTCTTTGGCATCGCTTTGGTGGGGGTAGAAGGTGCGCGTATCCGCGGCCTCGTGCCAAACATGGACCTGTTTGCCCCAGCCATGGCGCTGATACGCTTCCTTCAACGAAGCGCCATACGCGAGCACGCCATCATAGTTCAATAGCTCGAAGCGCGCCAGCTCTTGTTCCGCCGTAAGAGCCCGGTGATGCGTGTCATGAAACAGTAATCGAACGTTCCGATTGCGATTGCGATAGCTGCCGATTGCCGAAATCAGCCGCGCATCGTTCCATTCGTGAACGATAACAAGGTCCACGCCATTCAAAGACCAGTTCGGATCGAAATTGTCGAGAGAGTATCGGCAGCTTGATAAGTGCGGGAATGCCCGATGGAACGCCTCAACGGCTTTCCATCCGTGCTCCCGAACGAGATTGGCGCGGCTCCAACTGTCTTGCGGCTCGAAGATGAGAACCTCGTGCCCCGCGGCTTGCAACTCGGAAGCGATACCTCGCAGAAAATGGGCGTTACCGTGATTCCAATCGGAAACCAGCGAATGATAGAACATCGCAACGCGCATATTCAGGCAGCGGCTCCCTTCCTCTCATCTGATGCGACGCCTGGCAGTGATTGGTAGAGGGCGGCGTACTGCTTAACGGCGGCATGAGCGGTATAGCGCGCGGCACGCGCTTGTGCGCGGTTCCCGAGTTCTGCACGGAGATCTCTGTCTCTCGCCAGGCAATTCAACTCAGCTATCCAGGCATCGGCGTTGCGGGGGTCGGCGAAAACGGCCGCATCGCCCCACAGCTCGCGCAAGCTTGGTATGTCAGACAGCACCAGGCAGCAGCGCGCTTGCGCAGCTTCCAGCACCGCAAGCCCAAACGGCTCGTAGAGCGCAGGGTGCGCGAAAATCGCCGCCTCTTCCATACTTCTGAGCAGTTCTGAATGCGGCAGCGCTCCCAGGCAGGTGATATTCGGTCTCAATACCGCGGAACGGTTAGGCCCCAGCGTGCTCCCGGCCAGCCCGATTGGCCAGTCCAGTTGCGGAGCAATCTGGTTCAGTAAATCGAGGTTCTTCGCACTATCCCAGGCTCGTCCAGCGGCCAGGATGAACGGCGTCTTCGCGCCCTGGCAGGCCGGCGTGGCTCGCGTGAAATTGCGAACGACTGAAATCTTTTCGTCCGCGATGCCGTATTCTTCTCGAATGCAATCGGCCATGTGCTGGGATGGAGCTACCACGCGATTGCATGCCGCTAATCCATTGCTTACGCGCCTTCCATATTCATCCCATTCCGGACCGGGAGCACAGCCATGAACTGCCCGCCACCACGAGCGAACGCACGAGTGTGCAGCCACCACCACCGGCTTCTCCCACGGCAGACTTGCATGGGAGAAACCGTTCAAGTGAATAACATCCGCATTGAAGCTGCTTTGAAGCTCCAGCAGCCATTTACCCGAGGCGTCAACATCGGTCCACGAATCCGGCATCCATTCCAGCGAGTAGGCGCCTTCGGCCAGCGTCAGCCCGGGGATCGATTTGGCCTGCCGCCGCTGCTCGTTGGACGGGGAGGGCCCCAGCGCTGCTAGCAAAATTTCAAATCGTTCCCGGGAAAGTTGAGAAATAAGATCCAGGCTGTATTGCCAAACGCCGCCGACTGCATCGGCGGTCATCAGAATCCGAATTGAATTATGGCCGCCGTTTTGCCGCTCAGCGGTCATGGCATGCCGTCTCCAGTTCCACCAGCGGCTGCGGGCGCTGTTCCTGGATATCGCTGAAGGAATCGAAGCCCTTTAAATAGGCCTCATGCGCGCGCTCCCATGCGAAATCATCCGCCGGACCCCACTTGCGTGTGTACTCAGGCGATCCCGGGTAGGGAAACAGCGGGACCGGTTTATTCGCCCAGACGCCGTGGGCTTCCAAGTGCTTGCGCCAGGTCTCAATGGCGTCTTCGTCGTCTTCCGTCATCGCCAGTAAGTTGGCTTGCACGAACGGCACCAGCCTTTTTGCAAAGGTCAGCCTGCCGGTTAGCTCGTCCGTGGTCAACTTACATTTCTTGTCGAGATAGGCCCGCCCCGCTTCCGTGATGCTCTCCACGCCCGCTTCGATGGATACACATCCGGCGCGAGCCAGCGCCCCGATAGCATTTTCGTTCCACAGGTCAATTCGTGTTTGGACTCCGATCTTCACCTTGCGTTCGGCAAGAGCAGCCAAAAGCTGCATGTCGGGGAGGAAGATTTCATCGACGAAGTAAATGTACTCCACTCCCTGACTCAAAAATCCGTCCAATTCCTCTAGAATTGCTGGAAGTGAGCGTTTCCGATAGCTGTTCCGAAAATTATCCTTTGCGCAGAATGTGCAATGATACGGGCAGCCTCGCGAGGCTTCCATTTCCGCCGCGGGAGCAAACGGTTCCGCATCGAACCGATGGTGGTGATGGGCGTGCCTGGCTATCGACTCATCCGGCCAGTGCAGCGCCGGCAGCCGCTTCATATCCGCAGATCGATTCGGACCTCTAACAATAATCTCGCCGCGATCGCGGTAAGCAATAGAGGAGACTTGATCCAGCTCGCCGGCCAGTTGCGGCAGGACCTCTTCGCACTCGCCCAGCACCACAAAGTGCGCATCCATCTTGCTCAAGACAGCTCGCGGCGTGGTCGAGCCGTGCGGACCTACAATCACCAGCTTGCCGCCAAACGCTTTCAAAATATTGGCCAGCGCCAGCGGAACCCGAAGCTCCGGCGGCGGACAGCGCCAGAACAGATATGTCGGAGCCGTCGTAATCACGGTAAAGTCGGGCGCAAACCGGCGCACGCGCGCCGCAATCTCGGAATCCGAGAGAGCGTCCAAATGGCCGTCGATCAGCATCGCCTCGTGTCCGCTTTGTTCCAGCAGCGCTTTTGAGTAGCCGAACTCGAGCGGCAGATGAGGCTCGCGGCAGCCGAAATAGATACTGCCTTCGAAGCTCCAATGAGGATTAACCAGAGCGTAGCGCATTAGGCAACCTGTGCCTCGGCTTGCTCAATAAGCGCTGGACGATCCAGATACCACTCGTACAGAGCCCGGAGTCCTTGCCGGATACTCGTCTTTGGAGTCCAGCCAACCGTGTCGCGGATTTTGGAAGTGTCCGCCACATACCAGCGTTGGTCCGCAAGGCGTTCATTGCCCCATTCGACCGCCACCGACCCTCCCACCAGCGTCCGAAGCTGCGCGATCAGCTCCACCAAGCTGGTGCTGTTTTCCACGCCGCCTCCCATGTTGAAGGCTTCGCCAGAGCAGATCGGCATGTTCTCCTGAGCAAGGCGCATGGCGCGGACCAGGTCCTCAACAAACAAAAGGTCGCGAACCTGTTTCCCATCGCCGTAGATGGTAATCGCGCTGCCCCGCATAGCTTGACGTACGAAATGCGCAACCCAACCTTGATCCTCGGAACCGAGTTGGTGCGGACCGTAGATACAGCTCATCCGAAACACCACGGCGTGAAGTCCAAACGAATGCGCATAGTCGAGCACATACTGATCTGCGCTGCCCTTGGAGCATCCGTACGGCGAGAGAAACTCGAGCGGCTGGTCCTCGCCGGCGCCCAATCGCGCGAAGTGGGCATCCTCCGGCTCATAGCGATTCGCCTGCTCGCATAATCCTATTCTGCCGAGCCGGCCATACACTTTGTTCGTTGACGTGAGAAGTAGAGATGGGCGCGATGCTGATTTTCGGATGGCTTCGAGCACATGAAGCGTCCCGATTAAGTTCGTCTGGAGGTCTGAAAGCGGATCTTCCAGGCTGGTTGTAACGGCAACCTGCGCGGCCAGGTGGTAAACGGCGCTCGCGGTGCTGACAGCCTCGTCCACCTTCTTCCTGTCGCGCGTATCAGCCTGCGTGAAAAGCACACGGCCGGGGTACGCCTCTAGCAATTCAGCAACGTTTCGTTCGACACCAGACCTGCTCAGATTGTCGAAAATGTGAACGGGTTGATTGTCCTGCAAATAACTGCGCGCGATGTTCGTGCCGATAAAGCCCGCGCCTCCCGTGATCAGAATATAGTGATTCTGCATCCTTTTCCCCTTAGACCACCAACCCGCGTGACGTGAGCTCGTCCCGCATCTCGTTGAAGCGGTCGTGCGCGGTCTGCCTTTCCAGCCACTCGGCCAGGTCGCGCATGCCATGCTCCAGGGTCACTTTGGATTTATAGCCAAGCACCCGCTGCGCCAGACCGATATCCGGATAACAATGCCGAATATCGCCCACCCGGTAGCTCCCCGTAATTTCAGGTTCGATGCTTTTGCCCAAAACATTCGCAAGCTTGTTCGCAACATCCCGCACTGTGATCGCCTGACCGCTTCCGATATTGAAAACCAGATCCTGCGCGGCCTCGCTTTCCAGCGCCAGCCGGCAGGCCTGGGCGACATCGTAAACGCTGACAAAGTCGCGCAACTGGCAGCCATCCTCGAAAATGATTGGCCGCTTTCTGTTCTTCAGGCGCGAAGCGAAAATTGCCAGCACGCCGGTGTAGGGATTCGAGAGTGACTGAAACGGGCCGTACGCGTTGAAAAAACGCAAGGCAACTGCCGGCACGCCGTATGCTCTGCCGATCATGAGACACATCTGTTCCTGGTCATATTTGGAAAGCGCGTATACGGAGGCAAGCGATGGTTGTTTGCTTTCCGGCGTCGCGACCGGACGAAGCGGCAATCCATCCGCCGTGGTCATTTCCCACTCGTGCGCTTTGAGCTGCTGGGCACTTCGGAGCCGCCTGCATGTATGGCTTGCCATCCGGCGTCAGATAGAGGCCTTCACCATACACACTCATGCTCGAGGCGACAATTAGCTTGTGAACGGGGCGCTTCACCAGCCGCTCCAGGAGCACCGCTGTACCCAGATTGTTGACGCTAGTGTATTCAGCAATCTGATACATGCTCTGACCCACTCCAACCAGAGCAACGAAATGATACACGGCATCGACCCCTGCCAGCGCTTCGTCCACCGCTTCGGGATTCCGGACATCGCCGAGGACGAATTCGACATCTTCGTGCAGGTAACAAGGTCTATCCGGCGTTTCGCCGTGTACCTGAGTGACCAGGCTGTCCAAAACCCGTACGTGATAACCAGCTCTCAAGAGTTCAGATGCAACATGCGAGCCAATAAAACCGGCGCCGCCCGTTATGAGAACAGTTCCTTTCATTATCCGTTTGATCCTTTAAGGTTGATTATTTTGGTGTCAGTGCAAGGCGGGACTGCAGAGGGGAGTTCTCGACGAGTTAAATAACGACCTACTGGCTCAAGCGCCTTTTGCTTTGTCATAAGAAGGCGTATGTTCCTGGTACATACATAAGAAGCTTTGTAGCTTTCTTCGTTACCACTTACCTTTGCAAACCAGGTAAACTGCCCGTATTTCTGCTAGGTTTTCCCGTAACGCCTTGTCATTGCGGCACAAAAATCAGCATACTCGGCGAGATTGCGGGGCGGACTGGTGTGGTGAGGGCGTATCCCACATCGCTGCGGGGTGAAACAGAACGTCACCGTTAATTCGAACGGATCCAGCAGCCGCATCTGGTGATCGAACCAGCGCTCCGCATCGGGGCGTTCAAAATCGGCCCAACTGAGGCCTGTTCTCAATTTCCTTACGCCTAGGTCGCGAAGAATGTGAACGGCTGCTTCCAGCCTTGGGTCCTCAAAATGGAACCACTGGCAAATGCCGAGTGCCGGCGTATAATCCGCAAAGCGGCGCAGTGCTAATTTCGATTCGCCATCCTCGCGGACCAAACCCATATAAAAATGCCGATAGTAGGAGGATCCCTCGCTTTCCCGGTGACGAGTTGTAGCGGGCCACGCTCGCGGCAGGTCAAACAGGCTGTACCAATAAATGTGATCGAGCCTTGGCAGCAGCAGTTCGGCCGTCCGCTTCAACCCGAACTCCTGCACCTCCTCGGCTCCGAAAGACGATGCGCCTACCTCCGATACCCATATCGGCTTCGCCGTACTTGAGCGGACTTCGCACAATTTCTCCGGCCACTCATGGATGGTCCAGTGATTCCAATCGAGCGGGAAACCGTGCACCGCCACCACGTCTAAATGGTCCAGCGCGCCCTTATCCTGCATGCGGCCGATGAAGGCAGGGTCGATGGGAGAAATGCCGCCGAGCACTCTGGTGACTTTAGGGTTTTCTGCTCTTACCGCAATGGCGGCAAGTTTCACCATTTCCGCGTACACCGACCAGTCGGGATCAATTTCGAAATCCCAGTGCGAAAGGTTATTAGGCTCGTTCCAGAGCATCACGGCTTCAATCATGTGAGTCAAACAGGGTTGCTGTCGTGTGATGCGCAACAAACGTTAAGTGATACGAAATGGAAGTGAATGACGGTACGCTGACTGATCGCAGCGGCATACGAACACTTCCGCCTCGGGGGCGCTCTCAATTTTGAAGCCGGCGCTTCGCAGCACAGCTTCGGCACAAGCGCGGTTCGGAATCCACCAGTTCGTTGGATCCTCGGAGTAGCTATTTTCTATGAAATACATTCTGGGGAATCCGGGCTGATCGAAAATGGCGTGTTCCCAGAACGGATAGTCTTCCCTCATCTGCGGTACCGTTCGGCTGCCGCGCAACATAGACTGGAAGATGAACCAATCCTTTACGACATACTGCCGTAGCAGATCCAGCGCCAGCAGAGGGTACCGGAGATGGTAGAAAACGCCCATGAATAACACCAGATCGAAATGCTCTCGCAGCTTTGGTACGTCGTACACCGACATCTGCTCGAATGAAATATCAAGCCCCAGCACGTCAGCGGCAAATCGGGCCTGTTCGAGATACTGCTCATCGTGATCGATGCCAAGGACCCGTTTTGCGCCGCGGCGCTTCATCTCGATGGAATAGAAGCCGCCGTTGCAGCCCACATCCAGAACGCTCATTCCGGTAAGATCCTCCGGAATAGCACCCTGGAATTCGCGCCATTTAGCCGACGGGTAATCACCCAAAAAATGGCTGGGCGCAGTCTGAACTCCCATCAACGAGATGTTGTGAAACCATGGACCCAGCTCATTTACTCTTTTCTCGATTTCTTCCAGCGTGGGATTGTTTGTCAATGCTATTCCCTTCCCGTGTTTTATGACTCGTATTCTACTCATCCGCCACGGTACGACCCAACTGCTTGGACGAGTTTTATACGGCCGGATGCCGGATGTCGGTCTGAATTCCGAAGGCCTCGAGCAGGCTGAACAGCTCGCCGCGGTGCTGAACTCGCGTTACAAGATCATCCATGTTGTGTCGAGCCCCCTCGAGCGTGCCGTTCAAACAGCTCAGCCGATTGCCAGCACATGCGGACTTGCCATTGAATTAGACGAAGCCATTACGGAAATTGATTTTGGTTCGTGGATGGGTAAATCGTTCGAGGAGCTTAGCGGGTTAACCGACTGGAAGCGGTATAACCAGTGCCGCTCGACAAATCGGCCGCCAGGCGGCGAGTCAATGATGCAGGTTCAAGCCAGGGCTTGGAGCAGCCTGGAGCGCCTGATCCAATGCCATTCGCCCTCAACGGAATCGACCGTTGCGATCGTCAGTCACGGAGACGTGATTCGCGGTCTTCTGCTGCTCCTCCTCGGCATGCCGATTGACCATATTCACCGAATAGAAATAGCTCCAGCGTCCGTGAGCGAAATCCTGCTCGGCTCCTATGAACCGATTGTGCGTAGAATGAATGAATTTTTTTACCGACAGCAATGAAAGATGACACAGGCCTGTTAGCACTTCTGGTCAATGAGCTTACCGAGACCGTTGTGGTTCTGCTCGACACGGCCGGAAAGTTTACTTCCTGGAACCCCGCTGTGCAAATTCAGTTTGGGTACAACCGGGATGAGTTTATCGGCCAATATCTGGATCTTTTACTCCCGGCTGCCGACCGGACCGCGGGGGTAGCGGAGCGCGAGTTACAGCGGGCCCGTGAGGCCGGGCCCGGCTCAGATATCAGGTGGTTAGTCAAGAAGGACGGGCGGCGGGTTTTCGCGGAATGTCTGACCGTTGCTCTTTACGACACCGCCGGTGGACTAGCGGGCTTCGGCAAAGTGATTCAAAACGTAACCGGACGCAAAGATGCGGAGCAGGAACTGGAGCGCGCAAACGCCCGGCTCAAGAGCATGGCAAACGAGCTGCAGCGGTCCAATGAAGATCTCACGGAGTTCGCCCGAATCGCTTCTCATGATCTCGGCGCTCCCATCGTGAGTACTCGCTGGCTGGTTGATCTCCTCTCGACACGGCATGGCAGTAGTCTCGATGCGGAGGGGCAGAAATGCCTGGAGCAGATTAGCCTCGGTCTTGAGCGCATGGCAGATTTGGTCGAAGCCGTGCTCGCGCATGCGCATGCCGGCAAGGATGCAATCGTCTCGACTGAAGCAACGCACGCTGAAGACGCACTTGCGGTAGCCCAGGAAAATTTGAGGAAAGATATTGAAACTTCCGGCGCGGTGATCAGTCACCGTCCGTTGCCAGAGGTTTTTATTCAGCGGCCGCCGTTGATCCAACTCTTTCAGAACCTTTTATCAAATGCCATAAAGTACAGACAGCCCGATATTCCGGCGCGAATCAGTCTTGCGGCAGCGCGCCGCGCATCCATGTGGCAAATCAGCGTTACGGATAACGGAATCGGCATTAAGCCGGAGTGGTTCGAGCGGATTTTCCATCCGCTGCAGCGCTGCCACGGAATGGACGTGCCGGGAAGCGGAATCGGTCTGGCAACCTGTAAGAAGATCGTCGCTCGCGCTGGTGGAACCATCTGGGTTGAATCCAAGATTGGCATCGGTTCCACCTTTCATTTCACTCTGCCCGGACCGCCGCTTGAACCCGCGAAGTCTCTCATAGGGGACAATACCGGCGAAGGCGCATGACCGCGAAGCAGTTTTATGAGGGCGTGCGGCGAGCAGGGTTGACAGCTCAGCCAAACAGCGGAATTTGCGAATGCCCGCCGCGATCGAAACAAAATTGAAGGGTTGTTCTCCAAACTACGCAATCAAATCCGGCTTCTCAAGGTAAGATTCCGAGGTCCGCGAAGCGGATCGATGAATCGACAACTCCGGCTGGGCGACCGCCCCGGTGCCGTTGTACTTGCAAGCGCAGCGGCTCCATCACAGCCAAGCGCGCACTTTATTTCTCGTCCAGAAGCAGCTTACGAGCCGAATCCAGTTCTTTCTGCCTGCCTTTGTCCAGTTTTGGATAGGCAAGCTGTAAAGCCTGGAGCGTGTCATTCACTACGGATGCGACCACCAGCCGCGTGAACCACTTATTATCGGCGGGTACAACGAACCAAGGCGCTTCTTCCGTAGCGGTATACCGGATCATCTCATCATAAGCGTCCATGTAGTCGTCCCAATGCTCGCGTTCGCGAACATCACCTTCAGAAAACTTCCAATTCTTGTCGGGCTGATCTAGCCTCTTCACAAATCGTTGTTTCTGTTCCTGCTTTGATACGTTCAGGAAGAATTTGCGGATCACGGTGCCATTGCGGTACAGATACTGCTCGAAAGCTACAATGTCATCAAACCGCTCGCGCCAGATCCGCTTCGTGACCAGGGGCGGCGGTAACTGCTCATTGCTCAGTAAGGGCGGGTGAACCCGTACCACGAGGACCTCTTCATAGTACGAGCGGTTAAAGATGCCGATATGTCCGCGCTGCGGCAGGCTTTTCACCGCTCTCCACAGGTAATCGTGACTGAGGTCCTCCTGAGACGGCTGCTTGAAGGAATAGACCTGGCAACCCTGCGGATTGATACCCGACATGACGTGCCGGATAACGCTATCTTTTCCTGCGGCGTCCATCGCTTGAAATATCAGCAGCAGAGCCCATCGATCCTGGGCGTAGAGCTTCTGCTGCATGTCGCTGAGGCGCGAAATGCTGTCTTTCAGGAGGGCGTCCGCTTTAGCTTCTAAATCCAACCCATGCGTGTCAGCCGGGTCGAAATCGCGCAGTTTGAAGCGCTTTCCATGTTGAACGCGATAGGGCTTTAGCAGATCGGGTATTTGAGATTTCTTCGCCATCTACTTTCCGGGATGGGCCCGGAGCGCCGTTTCTTGCTGCTCGCCCGGGCTTTCGTCGTCGCATTTTTGAAACAAGCCGCATTCCCGAACCCGAATCGTAAGCATATAAAGAACAATCACGATGTTTATGAGCAGTACCCCCACTCGCTCCCAATCTGGCCGTTCGACAATCCTCAGAATTTCCCACGGCAAGTAGAGCGCCCCCGAAAGCAGGGCGAACCATTCCGCCCACACACGACGGTGCCAAAGTCCCCAGGCTTCCACGAATCGCACCGAGGTATAACTCGCGGCCGCCAGTAAGATTGTCAACAAGCGTGCGTCGCTGATTTTTAGAGCGGCGTTCATCAGCGCGTGACCGATGCGGCGCTCCACATCGATGTGCAGGTGGAAGAGCAGAGCTTCCATGTAGTCTTCCGCGTGCTTGTGAAGAAAGATCAGCGCGACCGCGAGCAAGAGAACAGCTAATCCTTTGAGGGCCTCAAGCGTGGCGATTGCGCGTAAGCCCGCTGCACTCGTACGCTCGTCTAGCGCGACCGGTGGCGGATGATGTCCATGGGTCGGGACTGGCCCCATCCTTCGATGCTCCCATATGGATCCGCTCCCCGATCTCAGCAATTTGCTTGAGTTTAGACGAGATGTAGATTCCGCGTAGTTTTACGCGTCGGAATAGTTGGCCGATTAGGGTAATTTATATCACGTTTACCCGTTCTGCCCGCAAAGGTTCTTCGCCAGTGAAGCGTATTCGTGTATTCAACTGTACGCCTGGAATCAGAGAGGAAAATACCGAATGTGGTGTTTATGCAAAACTTTTATACGCTTTCTTGTATTAACAACAGAGGGCAGGTAAACTAGTGGGTAACCGGGCGGTGCGCTACAAGGGCATCGCCCTCCTCCGACACAGCAAGGGTCCGGATCCGTCTGGACCTTTGCTGCGAAATTCTTTTCCCTGCAATCGCTATAGTCCCCCGGTCCTTTTCCATAAGCGGCTTTTATGGTCTTTCGTGCCGGTGAGAACGCTCCCGTTTCTCATAGAGTGTGACGCTGTAGCCTGCATAATTGAAGTAACATGCCCCGGCGTGCGTGTATCGCTTTCTGTCTTGGCAGCATCCCGCTGCTCTGCTCCGCTCAGCGCATCACGCTTTCTTTAGACGGCATCTGGCAGATTGCTGATTCTGTTTCGGAGACCGAGAAGCCCATGGCCTTCGATCACATTGCGCCAGTTCCGGGCCTGGCGCACTCCGCGATTCCTGCGTTTTCGAATGTGGACCAGTTCGATAGCCGGGAGCATATCGTTAATCTGGTCCAAGCTGGCGAACTTCCACGATCGGCGCTGGTGACCAACGCTGGCGTACCGCATCAAAAACGGAATTACCTTTGGTATCGAACCACATTTCAGCCGGCAGTCCGGAAAGCCATTGCGATTCTTAAGATCAACAAAGCGCAGTTCGGCACCGCAGTTTGGGTGAACGGCAAAATGGTGGGCGAACATCTGCCGTGCTTCTCAGCGGCTTACATCAACATCACCGATGCCATCAGATGGAGCGGGACAAATGAGCTCATCATCCGGGTCGGCGCGCACCCGGGAGTACTGCCCGCCTCAGTGTCGGCCGGTACGGACTTTGAAAAAATTCGCTGGACGCCGGGCATTTACGACGATGTTTCTCTCTTGCTCAGCGACAATCCCGTGATCGAAACCGTTCAGGTTGCTCCGTATATTTCGCCGCGGACGGGAATCACCGTAGAGACAAAGCTGAAGAACTTTGGCCGGGCCATCTCATTTGATTTGAAATATTCTGTCGATCCGTGGAAAACGTCCGGCCCCACGGTGCAAGCGTCCACCCATCTCTCGCTCGCTGCCGGCGAGGAACGCGTGCTTACGCGTAACATCGACCTGCCCGGCGCCAGACTCTGGTCACCGGAAGAACCGAATCTATATGTATTGAGCAGCAGCACCGGCGGCGATACCGCATCCACGCGTTTTGGAGTCCGTACATTCCATTTCGATACGGCCACTCGCCGCGCTTATTTGAACGGCCGGCTTTACTTTATGCGAGGGTCGAACATTACACTCCACCGCTTCTTCGAGGATCCTTTGTCCGGCACTCTGCCCTGGGATGATGCCTGGGTGCGGAAAGTGCTGGTGACCATTCCCAAGCAGATGCACTGGAACACATTCCGTTTCTGCATCGGGCCAGTACCGGATAAATGGCTCGACATTGCGGACGAAGCCGGCCTTCTGATTCAGAATGAGTATTTCGTGTGGACTGGAGGCGGCTGGTTTGGCAAAGATTATGAGAAGAAGTTTGACGACGATGAGTTGATCGGCGAATACAAAGAATGGATGCGCGACAGCTGGAACCATCCGAGTGTTGTGATTTGGGACGCCAATAACGAAACCACAAATCTGGATTTCACCACGAAGATTATTCCTGCTGTACGCTCATTGGATCTTTCCAACCGGCCCTGGGAGAACAGCTATAATCCCCCGGTAGGTGCGAACGATCCGGTAGAGTATCATCCTTACCTGTTTCAATGGCTCCATGGCAAAAGCAAGCATCCGTTCAGCATGACTGAATTAGAAGGTTGGGATGATGCACCCTTCCGGGCATCCGTTCCGACCGGCCATGCTGAAATCATCAATGAATACGGATGGCTCTGGCTAAACCGGGACGGCAGTCCGACGAAACTTACCGGTGATGTTTACGCAAAGCTGCTGGGCCCCGATGCAACTGGGCAGCAACGGTTGAAATGGAACGCGTATCTGCTGGCCGGTCTCACTGAATTCTGGCGCGCGTATCGCCACTATGCGGACGTCGATCACTTTGTTTATTTAACCGGCTGCGACCCGCAGGGCTTTACCTGCGACAACTTTCAAGATGTTCGAAATCTGCGGCTAAACCCTTATTTTCAGGACTATCTTTCGAATGCCTTCGCGCCTCTGGGCGTCTATATCAATTTTTGGCATCCAAAATTGATTGCCGGCGCGAAACACGAATTTCAAGTCATGCTCGTTAACGATGACCCGGAATCTTCATCCGGAGAATTGGCTCTTGTTCTTGAGGATCAGCATGGAACGCCCCGGGCCCGGAAATCCATCCAGTTCGAGGTTGCCGCGCTCGGGCAGATGACATACGGGATCGATTTCGATGTGCCCGAAGGTGCGGGCAAATGCATTTTAAAAGCGGTTGCGCAGCCTTCTTCAGCCCGTGAACGTGGTCCAACCATCAGCCGCCGCTGGGTGGAACTGGTCGAGAACGCCGGCGCGGAGGCAAAGTAAATGCAGACTGGCGATGTTATCTCGGTTGATTTTGACAGCGGTGTCCTCAGGGGTGCGAACCTTTTTGAAAATAGTCGCACGTTAGCCGATTTAGACGGCGTTTTTCGGGATAAGGCGGCATACCGCGCGATGGATCCGTCGCGAGTTGTGTATCGAATTCAGGCGTTTCTACCCGTCCAAGAGGGCTTGGAAGGAGGGTTGTTCTGGGGTACGACGTTCGTAGAACCAGGTCGAGTGGGCGACGAGTACTTCATCACTAAGGGCCATTTTCACGCCATACGGAATCGGGCCGAATACTACATCACCACTGCGGGCCGCGGCGCATTGATTCTCATGTCAGAGGATCGCGCAACCCGCGTGCAATTCATGCTGCCTGGCAGCGCTCATTACATACCCGGCCACACGGCGCATCGGGTAGCGAACGTGGGAGATACGACGCTCTCATTCCTTGCCTGCTGGCTCAGCGATGCGGGCCACGATTACGAAACAATCGCAGAACATGGATTCAGCGCGAGGCTGCGGTGTATCAATGGCAGGCCGGAGCTGGTTGAGGAGAGATGAGTGTTCTGGCCGTCGATCTCGGCGGCAGTCACGTAAGCTGCGCCTTGATAGATTACGCCCGAGTTGTTCGGCGTGAGTCCATTCCGGTATCGAAAGGCGAGGGCCTCAAAGCTGTTCTCCCGAATATTGAGGCATTACTTCGTAAACTCCTCGATGGAGCGCCGCAATGCCGCGGAATCGGATTTGGGTTCTGCGGGCTCGTGGATCCGCTTCGATCGCGCGTTCTATCGACGAACAGGAAATACGATGACGCTTGCGATATCGATTTGAATGAGTGGGCGCTCAGCCGTTTCGGTCTGCCGCTTCGATTGGAAAATGATGCCAGGATGGCGCTTCTTGGAGAATGCCTTGCTGGAGCCGGGCGTGGATTCGAGGATGCGGTAATGATCACTCTCGGCACTGGCGTTGGCGGCGCAGCGATGATCGGCGGAAAGCTTCTTCGGGGTAAGCACTTTCAGGCCGGATGCCTGGGAGGTCATTTTGTGGTGAACTGCTATGGCCGCGCCTGCACATGCGGCAACATCGGCTGCGTGGAGGCAGAAGCGTCGAGTTGGTCACTTCCGCTGATCTGTAGCGATCATCCGCGGTTCGCGTCGAGCGCTCTGGCGGCCTTGCCCGAGATCACGTTCAAAGCCCTCTTCCGGCTGGCTGCTACAGGCGACCAGTGTGCGATGGATGTTCGCGATGCATGCATCGAAACCTGGGCTGCCGGGTGTGTGACCTTGATTCACGCTTACGATCCGGAGGTGTTGATCGTTGGCGGCGGGCTGATGAAATCGGCAGACCAGATCCTGCCACGGTTGCAGACACACATCGAAAAGTATGCCTGGACACCCTGGGGCACGGTGGAGGTGCGCCTGGCTGCATTGTCCGATACGGCATCTCTGATTGGCGCGATCCCATTGTTCGAAAGTGATTCACGTTGAGCATTGCCGGTACCAGCTACGACAAGTACCCCAAGATTCAGGTATCTACTGGCGCGCGCTGTGCCTGGCAAGGTTGGGCAGCTATTCTCGATCGCCTGCGCGGCAGCGTTCAGCAGGGAGCGCGGCGAATCGTCATTGAGTGTTACCCCGGCGTATTCACGGAACAAATCGAGAGCGAACTTAGGCAGGCGCTTCCGGATTGTGTCATCATTCGGGCGCAGTGCGCCTGGAAAGCCCCGGCGGAAATCGACCGGATTGCCGCGCGTGATCTAACCGAAGATCCGGTTTTCGGCCGTATGAACGGCTTGACAATCGAAGATTTCCTCGACGCACGCCGCGTGAATGTGTTGCGCGCGGAAGTTCGCTCCTCGCCGCAACCGGTTTTAATTTTGGGAACGGGCGCAATCGTGATATGCCCAGAGCCCGACGTCCTCATCTACGCCGACCTGCCACGCTGGGAAATTCAGCAGAGGCAGCGAGCCGGTCTCATCGGTAATCTTGGCGTCGAGAACCGAAGCGAACGGCCAGCTTTAAAATATAAGCGCGGATTTTTCCTCGACTGGCGCCTGGCTGATCGAATCAAAAGCCCGCTTCTGGGAAAGTTGGATTTCTTGCTGGACACAACTGATGCTGACACTCCAAAGATGGTAACGGGCGAGGCCTTTCGCGCTGGACTACGCGTTGCGGTCAGCAGGCCGTTTCGGCCCGTGCCGTTCTTTGATCCCGGCCCGTGGGGCGGCCAATGGATGCGACAGATGTGCGGTCTTGATCGTGACAAACCGAATTTCGCGTGGTGTTTCGACTGCGTTCCTGAAGAAAACAGTCTGCTGCTGGAGCACGGCGACATTTGCATCGAAATCCCGGCCATCGATCTTGTTTTTCACCATCCACGGGAGCTGTTAGGCGATGCTGTTCACGCCCGCTTCGGGACGGAATTTCCAATTCGCTTCGACTTTCTTGACACTATGGGTGGGGGAAATCTTTCGCTCCAGGTACATCCCCTGACAGAGTACATTCAGGATCACTTTGGAATGCACTACACACAGGACGAAAGTTATTATTTGCTGGATGCGGCTCCCGATGCGGCCGTTTATTTAGGGCTGAAGCAAAACGTCGATTCGCGCCAGATGGTGCGCGATCTTCGGGAAGCGCAGGCCGGCGGTATGGCATTTGACACCGAAACTTACGTGAGTAAGTGGCCAGCCAGCAAGCACGATCACTTTCTGATTCCAGCCGGCACAATTCACTGTTCCGGCAAAAACAGCATGGTGCTTGAAATCAGCGCGACTCCTTACATTTTCACGTTTAAGCTGTGGGATTGGGGACGGCTTGGACTTGACGGCCGGCCGCGGCCTATTCATCTCGATCATGGAATCGCCAACTTACAGTGGGATCGGGACACAGATTGGGTGCGAAGGAACCTGGTTAATCGGATTGAGCGGCTCGCCGAGGGGCCGGGATGGATAGAAGAGAGAACGGGACTTCACGAACGTGAATTCATTGAAACGCGTCGGCATTGGTTCGAAGCAGCCGTTCTCCACCACACGCGCGGCGGAGTGCACGTGCTTAACCTTGTGGAGGGCGAAGCGGCAATCGTCGACAGCCCTGGCGACTCGTTTGAACCCTATGTCATTCACTATGCGGAGACGTTTATCGTTCCTGCAGCCGTCGGCGAATATCGCATTCGACCGTACGCCGGTGTGAGCCGTTGCGCAACGATCCAGGCATCAGTAAGGCACTAATATGAATTTCGATCCTGGTTTCTGCATCGATACAACTGCCGACCATCTGGGGTTTGTCTATGGGCCAGATACTTTCGGACCAGAACCGGAAATACGATCGCTGGACGCGATCCGCCCCAGCCTTCGCAATCCTGAATGCTCCGGCCCAGATCCGGTGTACGCGATTGCGATGGATGTGGGCAAAGCGCGGGATCAATCGGAACTGGATGGACGTATGTTGCTGGTGGGTGCAGTTACCTATGCAGCGGGGCTTCTTGGTGATGAGCCGGTCCGAAGCCAGGGACACGTTCACGCCAAGTCCTCTCATAGCGGATGGTCGCCGCCAGAATTATATGAGATCTGGTCCGGCGAGGCATTCGTCTTCATGCAGGAGTTTGCCGGGGACGATCCGGGCCGCTGTTTTGCTATCCGGGCCAATCAGGGCGATCGCGTTATCGTTCCGCCCGGGTGGGCCCACGCCGCAATCAGCGCCAACACTAGGCAGCAAGTGACATTCGGCGCCGTTTGTGACCGGGAATACGCGTTCCTCTACGATTTGGTGCGCCGCCGTCGAGGCCTCGCGTGGTATGCCGTCATAGGAACCGATGGACAACTCGGATGGCAGCCAAACCCGAATTACCTGTACAGACCCCTTGAGATTCGGGGCCCGCGCGACTACTCGGAATTCGGGCTCGCGCCGGGCGCGCCGATCTATTCGCAAATGGAAAAAGACTTCGATCGGTTTCAATGGGTTTCGAAACCGGGGCTGGTGCGCGATCTATGGAAGACGTTCGCTCCGTAGATGGCTTACAACGAAGTTCGACCAGCGGCTGATGCTATCTTCTCTAGCATGTCAACCATGCGCGATGAGATCTGCCAGCAGCCCGCAGCTATCGAGCGCACGCTGAAGACCGAATGGCGCCGTGCTGAGAAACTTCGTAAGCACTTCGAACGGAATCCGGTCCGTCTAATCGTGCTGGCAGCACGCGGAACATCGGACAATGCCGCGCAATTCGGTAGATATCTGCTGGAGATCTCGACAGGCATTCCAGTTTCGCTTGCGGCGCCCTCGATATTCACGCTATACCGGGCGGATTTGGACCTGAAAGGCGCGGCGGTTGTAGCTATCTCGCAGTCCGGCGAGTCGACCGACACCAACCTCGTTCTCGAACGAGCCAAGGCAAGAGGCGCATTCACCATCGGCATCACGAATGAGAGCGAAAGCACGCTGGCGCGTTTAGCCGAACACGCCTTCCTGGTGCGCGCCGGCAAGGAGCGAAGCGTCGCGGCAACCAAGACTTATACAGGGCAACTCATGTGCATGTATCTGCTTGCGTATGCCCTTGGAGCCCGGCTGGAACTAGACGATTTGCAGCGCGTGCCCGGCTGGGCTGAATCAGCGCTGAAGCTGGAATCCGCGATTCGCGAGCGCGCAGAACGCTATTGCTTCATGCAGCATGCCGTGTGCGTCGGACGCGGCCTGAACTATTCGAATTCGTTTGAATTTGCACTGAAGTTAATGGAAACGTGCTACGTGGTTGCGGAGCGATTTTCGTCGGCGGACCTGCTGCACGGTCCCATCGCGATGCTCGAAGCTTCCTTCCCGGCTTTTCTCTTCTGTCCGCCGGGCGTGACCTGGAAGCCGATGTCCGAATTAATCGGCAAATTGCGCTCGATCCAAGCCGAAACTCTGCTGATCACTGATTCGAGCAACAAGGAAGCTGTGGCGCTGAAAGGATTGACGCAGGAACCGCTGACGATTCCGGCATCACTGGCGAAAAAAGGAACGCCGGCGGAGGAACTTTACACTCCCATTCCATATGTAATCCCGGCCCAATTGTTCGCGGCGAGCCTGGCTGAGGTGAAGGGACTCGACCCGGATCGGCCGAGGACGCTGAGCAAAGTTACCCAGAACCTATAGCGCAGAAAATTACTTACGGGCGCCGCGAGTAGTGCCCTTGAGCGCCGATTGCCGGCGTTTTTGATTCGTGCGCTTGGGCTTTACGATCTTAAACGTGCCGCTTCCCTGGTATTCCGCTTCGTAGATGTTTTGCTTCTGCTTCATCTTGGGTGAAGCTGCGTGCGGTACGTGGACCGGATTCTGCTGTTCTTTGGCCATGAAACTCCTGAAAGGGTAAATTCCCAGTCTAGCGGATGCCATTCTTGCGCTGAGCAAAGCCGCTACTCACTGCCTTTTCAGCGCCATGCGCCCCGCGGGAATAAAGAGGATGAGTAGCGAAGCAGCCGATAGGGCCAGCATGATTCTGTGATAGAGGTCATTACTGGCGGTCCGCGGACCGGCGCCGCGCTTATTCTTCGCGCAGCGCCATCAGCGGATCGAGTCGGCTTGCCCTGCGCGCCGGCAAGTAACATGCAAGCACCGCAACTAGCAGCAGCACCAAGGCTGCTCCCGCCACACTGATTGGATCACTCGCGCTTACGCCATACAACATCCGGCTTAGCAGCCGTCCCACGATCATCGCGGCGATCAGACCAATGACCACGCCCGTCAGCACAAGCGACATGCCCTGTTTCAAAATCAGCCGCAGCACACTTTCGCGTGCCGCGCCGAGCGCCATGCGCACACCGATCTCTCGTTTACGCTGGTTCACCGAATAGGCCATGATTCCGTACAATCCGATGCTCGCCAGCCCCAAGGCAAGCAGCCCGAATACGCTGAGCAAACCCACACCCATTCTGGCGGTAAATAAGGCATCATTGATGATCTTTTGTCCCGTTCGTATGTCGTTTACTAAGATCTGCGGCGCGACCGCACGCACCTCGCGTTGAACGGGAAGCAGGATTTGCTTTGGATCTCCTTTGCTTCGCACATACAGCGTCATGGCATCGAAATAGCGCTGGGCCAGCGGGACATAGACGCAGCGCTGCGGCGGCTCCCCCAAGGTGGAATAATTCGCCGTCCGGGCGATACCCACAATCTCTCGCATCGTCTTTTCGCCCGGAAGTTGAATTCGCTTTCCCAACGCATCACCGTTTGGCCAGTAATCGTGCGCCATTTTTTCATTGATGACGGCTACCGGAATCGAGTTCTCCTGGTCCACACGAGTAAACTCGCGTCCTTTATCGATGGCCACGGCCGCCGTTTCAAAATAGTTGCGGTCAACGGTATTCAGCACCGTCGTGATGGCGTCCGCTTGCGAGCGCTGCTGGCGTCCTTCTACGTGTACTCCGCTCACAATACGTCCCCAGAGCGGCAGATTCAGCGACCAGGAGACCGACTCTACACCCGGCAATTGAGCAACGCGCTCCCGAACTTCTTTATAGAAGGCTTTGGTCTGAGGTTTGCTGTATCCCGCCTGGCCTGGATTCGTCAGAAATACCGCAACGTGTTTCGTCTGGAACCCGGGATCAATATCGTAGGCACGCTGGATGCTTCGCAAGAACAACGCGGCCACTATCAAGGACAGGCATGAGAACGCCACTTGGCCTACGAGTAGGCTATTCGCAACTGTGATTCTCCTCCGGCTTCTTCCTGCCGTCCGCGCCTCTTCCTTGAGTGCATCCGCAACGCTCGCGCGCGATGCCCGCAGTGCTGGAATCATGCCAAACAGAAAACCTGACAGCAGAGAGACGCCCACGGTAAAAACAAACACCATCGAATCCAGCTTCGGTGTTATCAGATTCGATAAGACGTCCGGTGGTAGAAATGACCATAAGAGTTGCAGGGCAGCGTATCCGATCCCCATTCCCACTATTCCGCTGATGAGCCCCAGAGAAACGCTTTCGGTGAGCAGTTGGCGGATTAATCGTCCTCGGCTCGCGCCGATCGCCAGGCGGATTGCGATCTCCTGCTGCCTCGCGGCCGAGCGCGCCAACAGCAGATTGGCTACATTCGAGCACGCAATTAGCAATAGGATCCCGACCACGATCAAAAGCAGCAGGCTGCCGAAGAGGATCGACCCATCGCTGAACAGGATGTCCCTAATCGACCGTGCCGCGGCGGTATGGCCCTTATCCGCTTCCGGGTATTCGCGGGCAAGCGCGGAAGCGATAGTCGCCATATCGGCTTGCGCCTGTACGCGACTGATGCCAGGTTTCAGCCGCCCAATCGCCTGAAAAGCCGTCTTGCTGCGATCACTCAAGGCATGGGCCATCTCGCCCGGCAGTAACTGTTCCGTCATAGCCGCCGGTATCCAAAGATCGGGTCCGAATATCGGGCTTATCCCAATAAACCTGGGCGGAGCTACGCCGACAACGGTGAAAACAACATTGTTGAGCCGCAGAGTTTTGCCAATTATGTCGCTTGCCCCCCCAAAGCGTCCCTGCCAGGTGGCGTAATTCATCACCGCTACAGCGTGCCCGCCTGGTGTGCTATCCTCTTCCGGCAAAAAGAAGCGCCCCGTCGCGGGCTTAAGACCCAAAGTCGGGAAGTAGTTCCCGGTCACCAACTCGCTAAACATCCGTTGCGAGGCGCCGCCCATTTGCAGCGTCACAATCTGTGGCGGCGTGTAGCCCGCGAGCGAGCTAAAGACTTCGTTTCTAGCCTGATATTCCCTCAGATCGGAATACGACATTGGTAAAAGCGACGTAGATTTCGAGGTGTTCTTCGCCTCCGCTCTCGACACGCCCACTAGCTGAGAGGAATCTTTCACCGGCAAGGGATTCAGGATCAGCGTATTTATAAGCGTAAAAACGGTCGTGTTTGCTCCAATTCCCAGCCCCAGGGTCAGGACAACGAAGAGTACAAACAGGGGATTTTTCCGCATGGCGCGCCCGGTATAGCGAAGATCTCTCCCAAGGTCTTGGATGAAATTCCCGGATCTTGCATCTCCGGCTGGTACTGCATCGCTTTTTGGCATACGATGAGTCCTTGCTAACTCCCCCCGCGGCGGATACATCTCATCTAACTCTGTGGCGACGTTCTGATACGCCTCCTCTTCGCTTGCCCCGCCGCTGCGCAATTCCCGATACCGGTCTTCCAGGTGTTGCGTAAGCTCCGCTACGAGTTCCAGCTCCGCCGTTGGCTCCAAAGCCATTGGAGCGATCCGCTCCTGAACTATCTTCCTCAAATCAGGCATGTTCGATCCCAGTAACCCGGCTGATTGCGGCAACAAAATCCTGCCAGCTCTTCTGCTGTGAACGAAGCACCTTCCGGCCTTGCGGAGTCAAGCTGTAATACCGCCGCCTGCGCTGCTCGGCTTTTTCGACCCAGCGGCCGTCGATCCACCCGCGCTCCTCCAGCCGGTGCAGCAGCGGATAAAGTGACGTGACATGAAAACGTAGCGCACCGCCGGACCTCATGTGAATTAGCTTTGAAATGTCATATCCGTGCCGGGGCTGATCCTCGAGCAAGGACAGCACCAGAAGCTCCGCGCTTCCCTTTTTCCACTCATGATCCGCTGAATCGAAAGCCATATCAATCGGTCCCTTATATAGGATCCACGAATAGCTACGCCGGCTTCGGGCAATTTGTTCCGCCCTCGGTCAAAAAATTTGAGCTAATCAGCGCAGCTACGAATGTCCGTTAGAGAATATTGATCGCTCGCGCCGCTAGAATCGCCAGCGTGCCTAGTGAGATGCCGCTTTGCACCATCATCAGCATCTTGGCCCAGCGCGATAGTACGGGTACATCGGTGGGAGAAAATGCAGTGCTGGTGTTGAAGGCAAGAAACAGGTAATCGACGAAACCCGGCTTCCAGGATTGATCGTTCATCATCATCTGCGGGAACAGAAATGCGCCCTCCGTGTGGGCCGGGCGCAGATCGCGGGCATGCGGTCCTCCGGCATCCAGCCGCCAGTACCAGCAGGCAAATACCAGGACATTGCTCAACCAGAGAGCGACTGCCGAGCGTAGCAGTTCCGTGGGCGGCTGCCTCTTGCCCGGGAGGCCGGCGATAAGTGTGCCAAGCGACCAAACCAGGGCAAGAGTAATAACCGTCGAGCTTACGAACCCGAGCACATAATTGATCCTGGCATTTCCCATACGATGAGACACGATGGCTGGAATGAGCAAGATAACGACGAGAACCAGCAGCGACCAGTTCGGGCCAGCCGTCAATTGCTCTGGCAAAACCAGATAAAGGCCACCGGTAGCGAGTAAGGCGAGAACGGCCGGCCAACGCGGCTCAGGTTCGATACGCGAGTTTTGCGGTGTACTTCTGCTTGGCATAGCTGAATGGACGAGTGTACGACGGGTACAATCTCCGAGGAAGCGATAATTCGGTATAAATGCGGCTCAAAATTGTGCAGGTGGGCGAAGCGGTCCTGCGGCAACGCGCCAGACTATTGGGAGTAGACGAGATTCGCAGCCGCGAAACGCAGGAGCTCATTGAGTGGATGCGCGAGACCATGCATGACGCGCCAGGCGTCGGACTGGCGGCGCCGCAGGTGGGGCTCGGGCTGCAACTCGCGGTCATTGAAGATAAGCCGGAATATATGAAAGATATCCCGGCCGCCGCGGCTAAGGAGCGGGAGCGCAAGCCGGTTCCATTTCACGTGATCGTAAATCCGAAGATCTCGCTGCAGGGGCCAGCCGATATCGAATTTTTTGAGGGGTGCCTGAGCCTGGCCTCATTCACTGCCGTGGTGCCACGAGCCCACAGCGTGAAAGTGGAGTGCCTGGACCATCACGGAAAATCCAAGGTGATCGAAGCCTCAGGATGGTATGCTCGCATCCTGCAGCATGAGATCGATCATCTACAGGGAACCATCTACATCGACCACATGTATGCGCGTACCTTCATGAGTACGGACAATTATGGCCGCTATTGGAAGGATAAAAGCATAAGTGAAATTCGGAACGTAGTTCGTTTTGAACGGTAGCTCGATCACATGCGCGAAGGCCGGGGCCCTGTAGGCTACTGGGGCCGGTTAAATGGATTTTCTACCCGGATTCCAAAATACTCTTGCCCTGAGTTCAAGTCTTCCGACCAGATTCGCGTGCAGCCGGCTCTTTCCGCCGATGCTAAGATCATTCCGTCATAAAAGTGAACGCCGTACTTTGATCGCGCCTTCACCGCTCGTCGGACAATCTCCGCGTCGGGCGTTATGAGCTTGATCGGCCCAAGGGCGTCCAGTAGCGCGGTTACGTGGTCTGGGTTTGCGGGCGGACGCATTTTATGAAGTAGGGTGACCGAAAACTCGGCCAGGACCTGCGTCGAGATCACGATACGGCCGGCCAAGGCTAGACGGACCAAGTCCTGCGCGATCTGCCGCTTAAGCGGGCTGCTTACGTCGTAAGCATAGACGAGGATGTTGGTATCAAGGAACTCAGGAGCGATCATGAAGATCCGCGCGGGTCCAGGTTCTCTCGCCGATTTGAAACTGGAAGCGCCTAAAACTGCGATCCAGGAGCTCTCGCTCGCGCCGCTTCCGACCGGAAGCGGCATTATCTACAGCCAAGTTTTCCAGGTACTCCCGGATCAGGGCCGTCAATGTGGTATCTCGGTCGACTGCGATCTTCCGCACTTCCTTGACGAGGTCATCATCAAGAGATAATGTGACATTCATACAACCCATAATAAGGGTCTCACGGATTCGGTGCAAGATGCTCCCAGACAGTGATAGCTTCGACTGGTCTCCAGGGTGCGCAGGTTTCCCAGAAAGCTACGCAGCCTGTCCCGCTGATGACTCACCCGAAGGGCGGGGCTAATGCCCGACCCATTCGTCCACAGCCACAAACCTCACCGCCCCCGGATCCTGTGCAGAAAAGGCCCGATTGCATTTGACATTTGATAGTTGTTTCGACGGTCTTCGTTAATGGCCCAGAACATAGCGCCCTTAAAGGTTGGATACCCCGATAGCCGGCGGAGCTTATACTCAGCACCGGCATACGGCTTGCCTTCGATGAGGTAGCGCAGGGCATCTTCAATCGCGGGTATGGCCGTATAGTTCCGCGCCGAGGTGGGCGTGGCGGGAAGACCGACGGCCACTTTCTCGGGTGGAAGCGGCGGAAAAAATTCTTTCGGGTCGCCTCCTACGAAAAAGCCGTGCACCATCAAGTCGGACATTGCCACGTGGTAATCGGCGTTCCCGGGGAAGTAGTAATTTCCGTCCAGACCCTCAAGCGGAGGTGTGTTGTAGTCCTGGGCATCCACAAAGGACAGAATGTCGCGTGTGCCGTAGATAACTGGCAGGAAGCATCCGAACTGGCCGCCATAAGCCTGCATCCCAGCCTGCGCCTGCGCCGCTTCCGGTACTTCCGCAATCATAAACTTCGGGCCAAAATGTTCCCGCATCTGATGCATCGCCGCAATGAGGTTCACAATCGAAGGAGTTGTCGGATTGCGAAAGTCCGTGTCTCCAGGATTGATAAGCAGAGATGGCGTTTCGATATCGAGATCGACACCGTCGAAGCCGTACTTCTCCACAATCGCCGATACCGAACTGATGAAGTTATGAAAATCTTCAGGCGTATTCAGCGTAACCACTTCGCCGCCCCCGCCGAGGGAGATCAAGACTTTCCTGCCCTCGCTTCGCAGGTAGGCGACATCGGCCTTGAACGCTTGCTCGCTTAAACCGGGGGGCGGCTCGAAGTGCAGCAGGCTAGTCGAACCTTTAACGGGCGCGGCGAAGGTGGCGATGATGACATCCCATTGCGGAGACACGTCTCTCAGCGGGATCGGCGCCATGGCTGAAGCGTAGCCTTCCCAATAGCCGATCAATTCGTGGCTGTTCGGTGCAGCCGTCCTGGGCACAGGCGAAACCGTGGGCTGTATATTGCGGTCCCGCACGCTCGAACAAGGTTGTGCGTGCGCCGGCAATGCCTTCGTATCGGGGAAGCTATACGCTCCTCGGAACGTTTCCGTCGCGGCGGTCTGCGCGAACCAGGGCAGAAGTGCCATATTTTCCAGGTGGTACGCCTTGCCCCGGGCGGTCACTTGCGTCGAATTCGATGCCGGCAAAAAATCGGTTGGCTGCTCCAGAAGATACGAGCTGCTTTCCCCCCGGCCTCCGCAGCCAATATTCGATGGCGGCTTGAGCCAACCGGGAAACTCATTCGGCCCGTAGCCATGCAGTGGATCGTTCATCCACTCGGCAACCTGCTGGCTGATGCCTTGTACGTCCGTGTAATGCGGAAATACACCTTTCTCGAAATAGGAGCCGATCACAAAAGCTTGCGCCGATGTCCCAGAAGAATCGAGCTGCGCACCGTGCGTGCCGACGGAACAGCATACCGTGGCATCGCCCAGTGAATAGAAAGCTACATTTCTGGTGAGTGCGATAACCAGCTTATCGGGCGCCGCGCCGGTACTAGCCAGTTGCTGAAAGAGCTGCTTTTGAACGAAGTCGAGATCCACTACGGCCAGCGACTTTCCGGTTTTTCGGGAATGCAGCACGTAACCGTTGGCTACTGGTATTTCAATCTGAATAGGCGGCGCTAACTGCGGATGGCCTAGCAACGTATGCCACTCCGTCTTGGCCGCCTTATAAAACTCAGCGCGCTGCACGGCATCGCCATACTGCGTATCGCCGGTCGCAAATGGGAAGTTTTCAAAGATCGGCGATTCCAGAACCTCGGAAACAGCGCCTTCCGCGGTGAACACCGCTTTGTGTCCGGCGCTCGCGTTTAAGGAAAGTGAAAGCGGCACAACCACCGTCGGGATGGTCGTCGTCCCGCCTGACGCCGGCTCCCGGCCCGCAATGGTATATGAATAGTGCCTGCCATTTGTCACGAACGAACCGGTGAAGGTGGGGACGGTCCGGACAGATTTCGCGAGCGGATTCTGCGCAGAGACAGATTCAAAGGCCAGTAAGAGCCCGAAAAAAAGACAGAGTGAATCGTTTCGCATGCGCTTCCTCAATTGTCAGCCAGTAAATGGTTCAGTTCCGGGTATCGCTCTACCAGCGTCGGCGGTGCGCTCACCGTTTCGTCCTTCAATATCGACGAAATCTCCAGCGCGTTGACAACGGCCTTCCCCAGATAGTGATTATTTGTTACCACGTAAGTATCCTTCGCGGCCTGCTCTACGGTTTTGATGCGGTCGAGCCAAGGTTCCAACTCCTTCACCGAATAGAGATAGTCATACCGCTCTCCAACGTGCTTGTTCTCGGTAAACCAGCTCTGGTAATTCCGCCCATGCAGGCGGACATAGCCAATACACGAAGTAGTAAGCGCACTCGGTTTGATGGAGCGTTTGAACAGCGGCTGATCAATATTGCAGACTCCTAAGTTGAGCTGCTCAAGAGTGTCAAGCATTCCTGTTTCACTCCAGCTTGCGTGCCGAACTTCCAGCACCAGCGGATAATCGCGGAACCTGGCGCATACCCGTGCTACATACTCGCGGTTTTCGTCGGTGTTGCGAAATGACCAGGGAAACTGCAGAAGTAATGCTCCCAGTCGATTCGCCTCAAACAGGGGTGCCAGTCCATCTTTGAATTCCTGCTCGTCGGCCGCAGTAGCGTTCCGTTCGTGGGTGAAGCCGCGCCAAAGTTTGGCTGTAAAGCGAAAATTACGATTGTTCTGAACCTTCTCGATCCAGTTTGCCGCCATCTTCGGGGTCAGGGGACGATAGAACGAGACGTTAACCTCGATGGCGTCGAAATAATTCGCCAGAAACTCCAACTCATGGAAGCCGCGCGGTTTGGGCTTGGGATAGACAATTCCCCACCAGTCCTTATAAGCCCAACCGGCTGGCCCGATACGAGTCACTTCGGCTCAGCGCGTAGTCGCCTGCTCATAGTTATAAGCCACGCGAAGCATGGTTGCTTCGTCGAAGTGCTTTGTAAAGATTTGCAGCCCAATCGGCAACCCGTCGTGAGATTCCCCGCACGGAACGGACATGCAAGGGACGCCGGCCAGGTCGCCGGTCAAAGTATAAACATCCGAAAGATACATTTTGAGCGGGTCGTCCACTTTCTCACCGATCTTGAAAGCTGGGAAAGGAGATACGGGTGTGATCAGCGCGTCCACTGCCTGGAAAGCTTCGCTGAAATCCTGTGCAATGAGCGTGCGGACTTGCTGCGCTTTGCGATAGTAAGCGTCGTAGTAGCCCGCGCTCAGCACGTAGGTGCCAAGCATGATGCGGCGCTTCACTTCCGCGCCGAATCCGCAGCCCCGAGTATCCCGATACATATCTGAAAGCGTGGCGCCATTCTCGCGGATCGTGTAACGAACTCCGTCATAACGGGCAAGATTTGAGCTGGCTTCGGCAGTCGCGATGATGTAGTAGCACGATAGCGCGTATTTTGTATGGGGCAAGCTGATTTCGCGAACTTGGCAGCCAAGAGATTCAAGCTGCTTGATCGCCCGGTGAATCACATCGCCTGTCTCGGCATTCAGCCCTTCGAAATACTCCTTCGGAAGACCAAGTTTCAAACCACGCACCGGATGCCGCATGAGCGCGTGGTAATCGTCAACCGGAGCGAAAGCACTGGTTGAATCCATGTCGTCGCGCCCAGCGATAGCGCGCAGAACGGTGGCGGCATCCTCTACTGTGCGGCCAAATGGACCAATATGGTCGAGTGAACTCGCAAAGGCAACCAGGCCGTAACGGGAGACGCGTCCGTATGTAGGCGTAATGCCCACCACGCCGCAGAAACTCGCTGGTTGCCGGATGGAGCCGCCTGTATCAGAGCCGATTGTGACGACCGCAATACCTTGTGCCACGGCTGCTGCCGAACCACCGCTGGAACCGCCCGGCACACGGTCGAGCGCTCGCGGATTCCGGACCGGGCCAAATGCAGAGTTTTCGTTCGATGAGCCCATCGCGAACTCGTCGCAATTGAGTTTCCCGATCACTATCGCGCCTTCCTCCTCCAACCGGTAGACGGCGGTTGCGTCATAAGGCGGAATATAGTTCTCGAGCATTCGCGAACCGCAGGTTGTGCGGAGCCCCTTCGTCACGATGACGTCTTTGACGCCAAGCGGCACGCCTGCGAGCGTACCCAGATATTCGCTTTTGGCGATAGCTTTGTCCACCCGTTCCGCTGCCGCAAGCGCCCGTTCGGGCGAGAAAGTAAGAAAGGCGTTCGTTTTAGGATTTTCTGCTTGCGCCAGCGACAGTGTCGTTTCCGCCAGCTCCCGGGCCGAAAATTTCTTATTGACCAGCCCGCCGCGGATCTTTGGAACAGTGAGTCTGGCGATGTCAGTGGCTCCGCTCATCGCTCAATCACCCTCGGCACTTTGAAGTAGCCGGCGCCGCTTGCGGGCGCGTTCGCCAGCGCTTCGATATTGGTCAGAGGCGCGCGCGGGAAGTCCTCGCGCAGGGTTGCGGTTTCGTCAGCCTGATACAAGACCTGGGCCATCGGCTCGACCGCTGCCGTATCCAGTTCGTTCAATTGCTCGATATGCGTCAGGATCTCGCCCAGATCGTGAGACATGCGGGATACTTCTTCATCCGAGAGCCGCAGGTTGGCCAGATCAGCGACGTAACGCACTTCTTTATCGGTTAGCTTCAAAAGTTTAGGATCGCATGACAGGTGCGTAGCGCAGGATTACTGGCGCCTCTAGCATTGAGGCGATGCTAAACCGGCTGATAACGCATCCAGGGAAGGGAGACTATGAAGCTGAAAACGGTCCGACGCTCAATTGGGCTTCTGCTCCTGCTTGACGGAATCAGAGCGTTTCTTGCGCCCACCGAACACCCTCGCAGGCTGGAGTTCGGGCCGCCGCTCATCGACGATATTCTCGAGTATTTTGCCGAAAATCCCGAGCTGACGCGCAAGCTTTCCGTGGGCGAAGTCGCGCTCGGCCTCTGGTTGATACTCGGATAAACGGAACTACCGATGATCGCGATTGAAATATCCTCCTTTGGAGCGCCGGATGTTTTGAAGCCGGTGGAGCGCCCGAACCCGCAAGCTGGGGAAGGCGAATTGGTCATTCGTGTAGAGGCTGCTGGCGTCTCTAGAGCGGACATTATGCAGCGGCTGGGCAAATATCCGCCACCGCCGGGCGCCTCGGACATTCCAGGCCTGGATGTCGCGGGCGTGGTCCATTCTGTAGGTTCAGGCGTAGGCACTTTCAAGCCGGGCGATGCCGTATGCGCGATCGTGGCAGGCGGAGGCTATGCGGAATTCTGTGCAGTACCTGCGTTGCAGGTCCTGCCAATCCCCGAGGCATGGACCGCGGTGGAAGCGGCGGCATTGCCCGAAAATCTTTTCACAGTCTTCGATAACCTTATTACCCGCGCTGCTCTAAAACGGGGTGAAACGGTGTTGATTCATGGCGGAACCAGCGGCATCGGAAGTGTTGCCATCATGCTCACTCGCGCATGGGGCGCAACGGCCATCGCCACGGCTGGAACTTCCGACAAGTGCGCCGCGTGCCTGACACTCGGAGCGCACCATGCCATCAACTACAAAGAATCGGATTTCGTCGCCGAAGTGAACCGCATCACTGCCGGCCGTGGAGTGGACGTTGTGGTGGATCTGGTGGGCGGATCGTACCTGGAGCGGAATATCGATGCGCTCGCCACGGATGGGCGGATCACCATCATCGCGACCCAGGGCGGAAGGACCGGGCAATTGGATATTGCCAAGCTGATGATGAAGCGTGGGCGCGTGATGGGCTCGACGATGCGCATTCGAACGCCGGCACAAAAAGGCGAGATCGCGGCCCGGCTCTTTCGCGAAGTTTGGCCCTTGCTGCCGCCGAAGAATCCTATCCGGCCGGTGATCGATACTACCTTTCCGCTGCGCGATGCGCGCCTTGCGCACGAGCGGATGGAGACCGGACAACATATCGGGAAGATTGTGCTGGTTGTCTAGGTGGCTGCGCGCCAATGATCAATCTTAAAATTCTCCGCACCGCGGCTATCGTTGCGCTTTCTGTTGTGGCGGAAAACGCAGCGCCGGTCCGGCTTCACCCGAAAAACCCTCATTACTTTCTTTTGCCCGGGAAGGCCGTTGTGCTGATCACCAGCGGCGAGCATTACGGAGCGGTGATAAACGCGGACTTCGACTATCACCGCTATCTGGCGACGATCCAGTCGGATGGCATGAACTACACACGACTGTTTGGCGGGAGCTACGTGGAGGTTCCTTCGAAATCCTTCGGAATTCTGCGAAACGATCTGGCGCCCGCGCCCGGACGGTATGTCGCGCCCTGGGTCCGGAGCGGCGCATCGGGATACGCGGGTGGCGGAAACAAATTCGATCTGGAGCGATGGAATCCAGCGTATTTCGAACGGTTCAGCGATTTCCTTTCCGAAGCTGCCCGGCAGGGAATCGTGGTCGAGATTACTTTGTTTTCCTCCCAGTACGACCCCGCACAGTGGAACATCTGCGCGCTAAACCCGGCCAACAATATCAATCGCACGGACCCGATCGACTGGAAGAAGCTCCATACCCTCGAAAACGGGAACATTCTCGTTTATCAGGAGCGCTATGTGCGGAAACTGGTGCGTGATGCTAACGCTTTTGATAACGTCATTTTCGAGATCCAGAATGAGCCTTGGTCAGACCAGCCCGTCTCCGCCGACGTAATCAATCCATACTTGTCTCGAGAAGCTCGCGAAAAGTACCCAAACTCGGTCGAAGTGGCAGATGACCTCTCAATGGCCTGGCAGGCGCGGGTAGCAGATTGGATCACGAGCGAAGAGGCATCGCTTCCCAAAAGGCACCTTGTCGCGCAGAACTACTGTAATTTTCGGTTTCCGGTCCGTAAGCTTGTGCCGGGCGTAAGCATTGTCAACTTTCATTACGCATACCCGGATGCGCCGCTTTTAAATTATGGGTTGGGGAAAGCCATCTCGTACGACGAGACGGGATTTCTTGGCCGGGATGACGGGGCCTACCGCCGCCAGGCCTGGAATTTCATGTTGTCGGGAGGAAGCAGCTTCGACAACTTGGATTATTCGTTCACAACCGGCCACGAGGACGGGACGGATACGGAACCGAACGGCCCCGGTGGCGGAAGTCCCGCACTGCGGCAACAGCTTCGCGTGTTGAGTGAATTTCTTCAGAAGCTCTCGCTTGTTGATATGCGACCGGACAGACGCACTGTGACGCACGCTGCCGGTGCCTACGCGCGCGTTCTGTCAAACCCTGGGCGGGAGTACGCAATGTACTTTGACGGGAGCGGGCCCATCGATGTAACGCTTGACCTGCCTGCCGGTGAATATTCCGGGGAGTGGGTGAACACCCAGACCGGAAGTATTGAGAAGTCGGACAGTTTCCACCACCCCGGCGGGAAGAAGATTTTCAGAACCCCGGAATTCCGGAACGGCATCGCGCTGCGGCTGAAGAATCAGAAACCGTGAAGCTCAAGATTCACTTTCTTCCCGCGAAACATCACGCCTTCCATTCGCAGGCGAAGCCGCTGCTCGGCCGCAGCTTGGAAACGCAGCTTGATCTCACCTCCGGCGCCCACTACACGATGCCAGGGAAGGCGATCGGTAGGTGCGATTCGTAAGAACCGGGCCACCGCGCGGTGATTGCGCGGGTATCCGGCTGCCGCGGCCACTTGGCCGTAAGTGGCTACTTTCCCCTTTGGAATTGAAAGAATAACGCGTCGAAAAGCCGCATCTCGCACGTCATTAGGCCGCAATCATTATCATGCCAAATCGACCCAGAAAATTGGCTCTTCCCAATCCACTAGAAACCCGCTACACTAACCACCTAAGCGCCCCATACGAAAGGGAGAAAAACGCGTGAGTGCAGTTACACTTTCCGCCCCCATCCCCATGTTTCAGGAAGCCAATACCTACTGGCACGAACTGATTGAGGAATGTAAACGCCAAACCGGCGTAATCAACTCGGTTCTGTCCCAATATGGCCTGCCAGCCCATGATCGCGTGATCTGGGATTCCGGCGCATTGATGCGAATGAGCAGGCCGCAACTCCCGTCCACAAAAGTTGAATTCAACATGCAGTTCTATCCGTGGGGTCCGATGATCAGCGGCACCGTAACGGGCGATCAGGCGGAGGACTTGAAATTCGCTCCGGAAGAATTCGATTTCGTGATCGCAAAGGATCTGGACGGAGCCGTGGTCGCGGTTATCGACGAGGGGCGCAGCCTGTGCCCGAGAGAGGCCGCCATGCTCCTGACACAAAATTTCCGCCGCTGCTTCCCTTGCATCTCGCTTCACGCGCTGGCCGCCGGCGCTTGACAGTTCTCGAATCGCAGCGAGCGGACGTTTAGCTCACAGCCGCTGGTATTCTGCATGGGAGCGAACTTGTGAGCCAATCCCGGCTGCTCCATGCCGCATTCCGGCACTTCCGCTCGCGGCGCATGCGCTTATTCGAAAGAACCTTCCAGATCACGCCGCAAACCCGCATCCTCGATGTGGGCGGTTCGCCGTCGATCTGGGAGTTCGCAACAGTGCGCCCGCGCATCACCATCCTCAACTTCCCGTCCGCGCTCGAACGAGGGACCGCAGGCGTCGATCTGGTTGCGGGCGACGGCCGCATGCTTCCGTTCAAAGACAATGCGTTCGATATAGTGTTCAGCAACTCGGTAATTGAACATGTGGGGATACACGCCGAGCAAAAGAGGTTTGCCGATGAGATCAGCCGCGTGGCCGGCGGTTCCTATTGGATTCAGACGCCAAACCGCCGCTTCCCGGTGGAGCTCCATCTCATGCTCCCCTTTGTCCACTATTTGCCAAAGCGCATGCAATCGGCAATCGTCACTCGTTTCACGCTCTGGCAATACTTGCTCAAGCCCAGCGAAGCAGAGCGCGCTCACTACATAAATCACTTATTGAACGAGCTGAACCTGCTGGACCGGCGAACGCTGCAGCGGCTATTTCCGAATGCAACTATACTGGCAGAGCGCATTGCCGGTCTGGCAAAATCTCTTGTTGCCGTGTCAACCGCGCGGTAACTTCATGGCAGGATTCTCAGGCGCCCGACGCATTCTCGAACACACACTCCCGACCACATCTGGTCGGCCTGAAAATCGGGCGGAAGGTGCTCGGCAATCGACTGCCGTTGTTCGCCCCGAAAATTCGGCCAGCACTGGAGATACCAGGTCGAGCACCCAGAATCGAAAGTGCTTTGTTCCACCCAGATCTTCAGCCAGTGCTCCAACCTGTTCATCGTCATGTAAGGCAGGGCCCCTAAAGCAATCAACGCGATCACTTGTCCCATGACGCTCATCGGCGTATGCTTTCAAAAGCTTGCAAGGCAGCGCGCCGCGCCTCCTCGTGAACCACAACGGGAGCGGGATAGCTCGATCCTAGCTGGATGCCTGCCTCGCTCAGCACTGCTGCAGGTGCAACCCAAGGTTTGTGAATCCAGTCCGCGGACAGCCGGGCGATTTCGGGGACCCACTTGCGAATGTAGTATCCATCGGTGTCGAACTTTTCACTCTGCAGCACCGGATTGAGGATGCGGAAGTAGGGCGCAGCATCCGCGCCGCATCCGGCGGTCCACTGCCATCCCAGTGTGTTATTGGCCAGATCCGCATCGACAAGCGTGTCCCAAAACCAGTACGCTCCCTCTTCCCAGCAGATGCGAAGATGCTTTGTAAGAAATGAAGCAACCACCAGCCGAACACGATTATGCATCCAGCCGGTGGCCCAAAGCTCGCGCATGCCGGCATCGACTAACGGGTACCCGGTTTTTCCACGCTGCCATCTTTTCAAGAGGCCGAGGTCGATGCGCCATGGGAAGCGCGCGAATTCCTTCCGGAGACACTCGTCGGTCGTGAATGGGAAATGGAACAGCAGGTAATACGCAAACTCGCGCCAGCCCATTTCCCTTAAATAGGAATCGATACTCTCGCCATTGATGGCAGTTCGGCGTTTGCGCAGTGCGTGCCAAACCTCGCGCGGGCTGCTTTCGCCGAAATGTAAATGCGGTGATAGCCGCGATGTGCCCGTCTTGCTGGGTAAGTTTCGATCCGACGCGTACCGTTCGAAGTTCCCGTCGAGAAATCTCTTGAGTTCTCTGCGGGCGCCGGCCTCTCCGGGAACCCATCTCGTGCGTATACCCGCCGCCCAATCAATCCTTGGTTCGAGTTCTAATGCCGCAAGCGGAAGCGAATCGGGCCAACGCTTCGGTGATTGCAAGGCTTTTGGCGCGGGGAATGGTTCGTGCGGTTGCGGCTGCTTCAGGCAGGTTTTCCAGAACGCGGAGAAGATTTGGAATGGCTGCCCGGCACGGTTTAGAATCGTCCAGGGCTCGAACAGCAGCGCACTATTAAAGCTCTGTGCCTGCATTCCTTCTGCCGTTAATGCACGTTTCAGTTTTTCATCCCGCCCTCTAAGAGCTGGTTCATAACGCCGGTTCCAAAAGATCGCTTTTGCGTTTGTCTCAATGAGCAAATCTCTTAAAGCCCGGGCTGTCGGGCCTTTCCGAACGATCAGCCGTGATCCTGCTCTTACCAGAGATGTCGCTAAACTGCTCAAGGACTGATGCAACCACCATCGTGAGGCGGCGCCCGGCGGCCACGGATTTTCTTCTTCGGGCGCCCAGATGAAAATCGGAATCACGGGCGCTTGGGTTTCAACCGCAGCAAGCAAGGCCGGGTTGTCTTGGAGCCGCAGATCTAAACGGAGCCAGACCAGCACTGGGCGGATACTCACAGCAGCTTTCCTCCACGGTGCTCCTTATAGCCATAGCCGGTCAGCATCGCTTCTTTTTTTATTGGGCATTTACCTCTCCAAGTGTGGATGAGATTCAAGAGCACTTGGGGATCCAGCTACGCAACCCGCCGGGCTACGATCTCGGCAACCGGCCGGCGATGTGCCGGATCCCGCGATGGCCCTTCGTACTCCCATAGAAGTTCCCAGCCATTGAAGAATTCGCGCAGCTCACCAGGCCGCGCCCGCTTCTCGCTCCATTCCTCGCCCGGTTCCGGCGTATGCGCGATCGCTGCTATCACGCCTCCTGGCCGCACGGCCGCCTTTACTTTGGCGAACAAATCACGTTGCAGATAATACGCAATCAAGATAAAGTCGAACGCGTCCGGCGGCATTGTGAAGTTTGGGGCCGTGAGATCGGCAACTCTTGTATGCACCCGCAGACCACGCTCGGCAGAGCGCAACTGGACCAGTTCAATTGCCCTTTCCGATCCGTCCACCGCCGTCACCGCCCACCCTCGTTCTGCCAAATACAGAGCGTTACGACCCGCTCCGCATGCCAAATCGATCGCGGTTCCGGGAGCGTGCTTCTGTGCAACCTCTACCACCAGTATCGTGGGCGCATCTTCCGTTCCGCGATCTCCCGACCGATATTTTTCCTCCCAGCCTGCGATATCCATCGCCCCATCATCCCTCAGGTAAAGTGTCAACCCAAGACGAAAAACAACGGCTGGAACTTCTTCAAGGCACCCTCGATCTACTGATTCTCCGAACGCTGATCTTCGGCCCGCAACACGGGCAAGGAATTGGGCGGGCCATTCAGGAGACTTCTCAGGATGAATTTCTGGTGGAACATGGCGCGCTTTATCCAGCGCTGCGAAGGCTGGAGGCGCGAGGCTGGATCAGCGCGGAGTGGGGGACCTCCGCGAACAACCGGAAGGCTCGTTTCTATACCCTGACCAAGGCCGGCCGTAAGCAGCTTGCCAAAGAATCAAGAAAATGGAGGCGGCTAGCGGCGGCGATCGGCCGCATTCTCGGACCGAATCCTGAGGAGGGCTGAAGCATGTTCTGGCGGCATCGGAAATCGAGCGATTTCGGCGCGGAGATTGAGGCCCACTTACAGTTAGAGGCGGATCGTCTCAAGGAGCAGGGGCTAAGCAATGAAGACGAGCGTGCGGCAGCTCGGCGTGCATTCGGAAATCTGACGCATGCGCGGGAGCGATTCTATGAATCACGGCGTTGGTTTGTTTGGGATCTCCTGTTACAAGATGTGCGCTTCGGTCTTAGGATGCTGGCCAGGAGTCCTGGGTCGACCAGCGTGGCTGTTCTCACTCTGGCGCTGGGCATTGGCGCAAACACGGCGATCTTCGGCTTACGATACCGTCTTGCTTCGCGACTTGCCTGTGCGCCAACCCCAGCAGTTGGTCCTGTTCGGCAAAGGGCAGTGGGTAGGCAGCCAGGGTACTCTGCCGGATCGACGCTGGCAGCTCTTCTCGTACCCGTTCTATCGCGAATTCCGGCAAAAGAACCAAGTCTTCACGGATGTTGCGGCCATCGACAGCATTCTCTTCGAAAACCATGGCCGCGTCGCCAGCCGGACGGAGTTGGAGAAGATCAACGTGGAGCTGGTTTCCGGAACGTATTTCGGCACGCTGGGCGTCAATCCGGTTGTTGGCCGTGCCTTGACGAAGGCTGACGACCAGGCGCCGGGCGCACACCCTGTCGCCGTGGCCAGCTACTCGTGGTGGCAGCATCGCTTTGCTAAAAACGCTTCGGCTGTCGGCACGACGATAACCATTGGTTCCACTGTTTACAGCATCATCGGAGTGGCCCCGCCAGAGTTCTTTGGAACCACTGTAGGGCAGTTGCCTGATCTCTGGATCCCCTTGGCCATGGAAAAACAGATTTCGCCGGGCTGGAACGGGTGGGGCGATAACTTGTTTCAGTCGCTCTATATCATTGCTAGGCGCAAGCCCGGAGTCGGCATGTCGCAGGCTACCGCCAACACCAACCTGCTCTTTAAGCAGATTCTGCATGAGTATGCCGGACCAAAACCCTCGAAGAAACAGCTCGAAGATATCCAACATGCAAGCACATTCAGCGTTGGAGACAACCCGGAGTGGCAGAACATCGAAGTAGTCGGCGTGGTGAAAGACGGGAAATACATGAGCCTGAAAGAGAGGCCGATGCCGGCAGCTTTCTACCCGCATTCACAGCACCGAATGCTTCTCTACAACTTCGTGGCGCGCTATACGGGCGAGCCGAAGTCCCTTGTCCCAGAGATCCGAAGAGCGGTTGGCGCCATCGACCCCAATCTGCCCGTGAGCGATGTGACGACACTCGCCCACTTAGTGGAGGGCTCCGTGCTGAATCAACGCCTGGTAGCACAGCTTTCGACGTTTTTCGGTGCGCTCGCCGCTTTCCTGGCGTGCATCGGGATCTATGGTGTTATGTCATACGGCATCACGCGGCGCACGAACGAGTTCGGCATCCGCATGGCGTTGGGCGCCCAGCGCTGGGACGTACTTCGGATGGTGCTGGGCGAAACACTACGCTTGGTTCTGATCGGGCTCGTGTTGGGGCTTGCTCTGGCCGTAGGCTCCGGCCGCCTCGTCGAAAGTGAATTGTTCGGAGTGAAATCGTACGATCCGGTGGCCCTCGGTCTTGCGCTCGTGGCAATGATGACCGTCGCATTGATCGCGGCGTATCTGCCAGCTCGACGCGCGACGAAAATCGATCCCATGATGGCGCTTAGGTACGAGTAGGCGGCGACGTTACCTCGTGTTCCTTTCGACTCCGCTTGCCGAGCCCGTGCTCGTCAACGGCAGGTCGACCGTAATCGGGTAATGGTCCGAAATTCGGCCCGCTATCGCTTCATCCACTTCCCGCAGCGCACGCCCGAAATAGGGGCGGAACAGCAGTGAATCGCTCGCTGGCGGTTTTACCAAAAGCCAATCAAGCTTGTAGTGGCCCACCAGATGAAACAGAGGTCTGTTAAATGCGAAAGTCGTGGAAAATCCTTTCCACCCCCTCTGGCTGCTATCTGAAAGCGTGCGGCCTTTACGCTGGAAACTTCTCGTCTTCTTCCCGGCGAAATCGAATCCTGTCCCGTCGCCAAACCGAAACCCGCGCGTATCGTTGAAGAGCGGTTTCTCATGGTTCGGCAAGAAGAGGAAAAAATTCAAAGCCGTAGGATCATGATAATTCTTGAAATAATTCACCGGATACAGCAGATAGTTGTAAATCCCGACTGGGTTCAGGCGAAGAATAGCCTCCTTCAGCCAAAAACGGTAGTCGGTCAGATGCTCCAGAATGATTTGCTTCACGGAGGTGGGAGATCCATTGTGCCCCATCGTATTCAGGTCTCCGGCGATCACCACTAAATTCTGAATTTCAGCGATGTGGGCGAGAACGTAATCCATCTGCTTCCGGCGCGCCTTTGGCGGGCAATAGTTCTCTAAGTGGGGGCAGATGACGGTGACGATGCCGGTCGGCGACCCTGGAACTTCAAGCTCGACAGCTAAAGCCATTCTTCCGCCGCGTCGTATCTGCCTCTTTATTTCTTCGTTGAACAGCTTCTGGGCCGACCAGCGCCTGATCCGCTCCAGATCTGAAATCTGCTGGATTTCGCCCTGATACCAGTCATAAGCCTCAGGCAAGCGAAAGATCTTTGCAGCCCGAATGGGATATCTGCTCAGGAGCGCCGTTCCCTCCAACCCCAGGTAGCGCTTCGGATCGACCCCAAACGTCTCTCCTGCCTTCCATTCGCGGGCTAGATCGGGCAAATCCAGTCTCTTGAGCCCAAGGTAGATTCGCTCGAGCTCGATGAACTCAACTCCATAGGCGTAGTTCATGTGCAGCGCCTCCGCAAGCTCTCGTGTCACATTGCGGTACTGCGTACGCTTGTCGCCCATGTCCACTTCATCGAGAACCACAACATCGGCGCCTCTCAGGTTTTCAAGTTCGCTGTGGAGTTGTGCCGGCTTCTTCGCATTTTCCGGGAGCTGTGCTCTTTCCAAAAGCGCCGCCTTGATTTGCTCCGCGTTCATGCCGCGGTTAATGTTCCATTCCGCAACGCGGAGAACCGGCCCGATACCAGGCACGTTCGGCCGCTTCGGCACCGCCCCCGCTAGGGTTGCTTCGTTGCTGATGAATGGTCCTGCCAGCAGCCGGTCGAGTTTCGCTTTCACGGGCGCCGGCGGCGGATCATTGGCCGCGAGCGAAATCAGATCCTCGAAAGAGAGCGTCGGAGGCGCTTGGAACTTGATTAGATGCTGAGCATCGACTGGACGCAATCCGGTGAGAGCGAAAACGAGTAGCGCGAAAGAAACCTTCAAAAGGTAAGATGCCGGTGAGCGCGAGGCCATTTCAGCATCGGATCACGCGCTTTTCGTGAAAACATCGAACACGCGCCCCAGCATGTGCCGTACCTGCTCTTCCGAAATGCGCTTCGGATCATAGGCCCGCTCGAGGGCAAGGCCGTTCAGAGTCGCTTCGAGCAGTGCCCTCACAATCTCTTCCTCTGCCGCTGAACCGTATTTCACGAGTGAGGGAATCAGGTCCCCAACGAAGGTGTAGTTCAGTGACGAGAGGATGCGCCGGTGCGCCGCAGCCAATTTCGCACGCATTCTGCCGTGCCGCACAGCGTATAGCCTGAATTCCAGCATCAGCATGACCCACTGGCGGTCGGCCGCGCGTCTCAAGTAGAACTCCCGGAGAACCTGCATCCGCTCCGCTCCGGACGGGCAGCGTTCCAGAGTGCTCCGCAATTTCACCAACCGTGTGCTGGCCTCACGCTCCAGCAGAGCGAAAAAAAGCTCTTCCTTGTCCTTGAAATTCGCGTAAAAAGCGCCGCGCGTGTGTCCGGATTCAGCGGCAATATCCTCAATCCGCGCCGCTTCGAATCCGTCGCGCGCAAAGACGCGCATCCCGGCTTTCAGCAGCTTCCGCCGGGTTAACTCGGTCCTCTGCTGATGCTTGTTCGGGCCGGCATTTCTCATCGCTACTTGAATTATATACGTGTGTGTACGAGATATGGTACATCTATGTATGTAAATGACTGGGGCATATGTATCATCGCTGAGCCGGGCGGCATTGTTCGCCTGCATGGCGGTTTCGTCTGCCTGGTCGCAGCTTCCTGCCGGAGGAGGTTCCGCAGCTTCCAGCCGTCCCGTACCCCTACCTCTGTCTGGAAACAGCAATCAAAGTGGCAGCGTTACTGCGCAGCAAAATGCCAGCCCGGCAGGCGGCATCAGCACCATCAGCAGTTCGGTTCAAATTGGCGGCGCTCTGGCGGGCAGCGTTCCGGCCTTAAATTTAGCCAGCGGGTCCATCACGCTCACTCTCGCTGATGCCGTAAAACTTGCGCTTCAGTTCAATCTGGGGCCAATCACCGCGGACGATTCGACGCGCGCGGCGCGTGCGGAACGCATTCAGGCACTCAGCGCGCTTCTCCCGAACATCTCCGCAAGCGCCAGCGAAACCGTCACTCAGGTCAACCTTGCGGCCTACGGCTTCCAGTTCAAACTCCGCCCGGCCTGAACTTTTCCATTCCCTCCGTAGTCGGGCCATTCAACTACTCCTCAGCTCCAGGGCTCGCTGGACTCTTTCCGTATACGATGCGGTCAGGCACGTAACTGGCAGATGGCGAAGGAGAAGCGAGCGCGCTTCCATTCAGTCCGCAAAAGATACCCGCGAATTCGTCGTCCTTGCCGTCGCCGGAGCCTATCTGCAGACCATCGCGACCGCCGCTCGCGTCACATCGCAAAACGCACAGGTGAACAAGCTCAAGCGCGATCTACAATCAGGCGGTGATTCGAAAGGAAGCGGGAACCAATGCTCGCATCGACGTGACTCGCAGCCTTGTCGAGTTGCAGACCCAACAGCAGCGCCTCGCTTCGCTCCAGGCCGATCTGCGTAAACAAAAGATCGCTCTGGCTCGTATCGCGGCCTGCCGCTCGACCGCGAACTGATCTCTTCGAGTCTCTTAGCTTCGACGCTGCGCGCTGTGCCCGACGCCGCCACATCCATCCAGCGTGCTCTTCAGCATCGCGCTGATCTTCAGGCGGCCGGAAGCCCAGGTGCGCGCGCGCGGACAGCGGCCTCTCTGCCGCGCATGCCGAGCGCCTCCCATCCGTTATCGCTGAGTGGCGACTATGGCGTGCTCGGACCCAATCCGCTCAACACCCACGGCGTCTTCGCGGTTACGGGATCGTAAACATTCCTATTTACCAGGGAGGTCGCATTAAAGGAGATATTCAGCAGGCCGAAGCGACCCTGCATCAGCGCCAGGCGGAGCTGGCGGATCAGCGCCGCGGCGGTGGAGCAGGATGTTCGCAATGCGTTGGTCGAGCTTAAACCGCTATTGGCCAAGTTCGCCTGGCTGAAAGCAACCGCGAATACGCGAACGAAACTCTGTCTCAAGCCCGCGATCGCTTTAATGCCGGGGTCGCGACACTGTGGAAGTGGTGCAGGCGCAGGAACAGGTGGCGGGTGCCGAAAGCGATTACATCTCCAGCCTGTTTTCCTTCAATCTCGCCAAGCTCACGCTCGCCCGGGCTACGGGCGGCGCAGAGATTGAAACTCCCGGACCTGTTGAAGGGGACCCGCCCATGAAGACTCACGAAGAGGAACTGCCCGCCGGTAACTCCGCTCCTGAAGCCCCTGCCGCTGAGAAAACGCCAGCCACGCGGGGCCGCCGCCGGGCCTTCTTCATTTTTTTCGTCGATTTTGCTGTCGCCGGTGCGGCCGGGTTTCTTTATTGGTTCCATGAACGGCAGTTTGAAAGCACCGACGACGCCCAGGTGGAAGCGCATCTCAACCCGATCAGCGCGCGGATCGACGGCACGATTACGCACGTTTACGTTGATGACAACCAGACCGTTCGCAAGGGCGATCCACTGGTCGATCTGGACCCGCGCGATTATCAGGTGGCGCTCGATCAGGCGCTCGCGCAAGTGGCGCAAGCCCGCAGCATGGTCATCGCTCAACAGCCAAACGTTCCCATTACACAAGTTGAAAACACCACAAACATTTCAAGCGGCGAAGCGGACGTCGCAAATGCCAGAGCTGCGATGTCGGCCGCCGAGCGCGACCGCGAGGCGGCCGCAGCGCAAGTTCGCCGAATCGGAAGCCAACAACGCAAGGGCGCAGGCCGATCTGGCGCGCTACCGGTTGCTAATCGAAAGAGGAGGTCTCGCAGCAGGAATACGATCAGATCTGCCGCGGCGGCAAAGGCGCAGGCCGCCACGTTGCCGCCAACAAGCCGGCTTGCATTCGTCGCCCAAATCGTGGAGCAGAGGGCGCGCTCAACTTGCCCAAGCGCAAAGCAGACTCGCTCAATATCCAGAGAAATGCTCCTCGCCAGATTGCCATCCGCCAGCGCGAACAGTTGCAGTCGGAACAGGCGAGTGCGCAAGCCGCTCAGGCGCAGTGGAGCAGGCGCAGCTCAAGCTCGGCTACGCGAAAATCATTGCGCCCGTCGCCGGAATCGTGATGAAGCGCTCCGCCGAAGTCGGCGTCGCATATTTCGGCCGGACAGCAACTATTGACAGATCGCGCAGATAGGGGACGTCTGGGTCACAGCAAATTTCAAAGAAACCCAGTTGCGCAATATCGGCCCGGGCAACCGGCCAACATTCACGTGGATGCCCTCAAGCAGGATTTCGACGGCTATGTTCTAGACATCGGCGGCGCCACCGGCGCAGTCGCCAGCGTGCTGCCTCCTGAGAACGCCACCGGCAACTACGTGAAGGTGGTGCAGCGCATCCCCGTACGCATCCGCTTCAAGCCCGAATCAAAAGGGCTTGACCGTCTGCGTCCGGGCATGTCTGTCGAGCCGGAAGTGCGGATCGGAGGCTGAAGCTGCCCGCCCCGGCGAACTTTCGCATCGCGACTGGAAACCTTCACATAATCCCTGGATCGTGGCCATGACCGTAACGCTCGCCACGTTCATGGAGGTACTGGATTCCTCCATCGCCAACGTATCGCTGCCGCACATTGCCGGTTCGCTCGGCGCAACCTACGAAGAAGCCATCTGGATTCTCACCAGCTATCTGGTCTCGAGCGCCATCGTGCTTCCCGTTTCGGGCTGGCTCTCAACCATCATCGGCCGCAAACGCTTTTACATGTCGTGCGTGGCGCTGTTTACCATCTGTTCTTTCTTCTGCGGCATCGCTCCGACACTGCCTTTGTTGATCATCGCCCGCGTACTGCAGGGCGCGGGCGGCGGAGGCCTGCAGCCCTCTGAACAGGCGATCCTAGCCGATACATTTCCTCCCGAGAAACGCGGTATGGCGTTTCGCCATGTATGGCATGGCCGTGGTGGTTGCACCCGCCATCGGCCCCACGCTTGGCGGCTGGATTACGGACAATTTCAACTGGCACTGGATCTTTTTCATCAATCTTCCCATCGGGCTGCTTTCGCTGTTTCTCACGCACCGGTTAGTGGAAGATCCGCCCTGGCTGAAGGAGGAACGTCGCGCTGGCATCAAAATCGATTACATCGGCCTGGCTCTGATCGTTATTGGCGTCGCGTGTTTCCAGATCGTGCTCGACAAGGGCCAGGAGATTACGATTGGTTCGGCTCTCCACTCATCACGGCTATGTCCTGCATCGGCATACCAACATTGGCCGCATTCTTTCTTTGGGAGTGGTATCACGAGCAGCCTATCGTCGATGTCCGGCTTCTTGAGAAACCGCAATTTCGGAACAGCCGTGTTCTTTTCATTCATTCTTGGAATGGTGCTGTTCGGTTCAACGGTATTGATTCCCGAATTTCTGCAGACCGGATCTCGGGTACACCGCCGAACGGGCCGGTCATGGCGCTTTCTGGCGGCGGACTGGTCCTTATGCTGATGATGCCCGTAGCCGGCCGTCTGACCGGCCAGCAGGGTCGACCCCGGCTACTCATCTCCATCGGTTTTCTCGGCACCGCGGTCACCCTGCATCTCATGACCGTCATCTATCTTCAGCATCGACTTCCGCACCATAGTAATGCTGCGCATGCTGCAGGTCATTTTCCTTCCGCTCATTTTCATTCCCATCACACTCTGAATTACGTCGGCGTGCCGCGCGAAAAGAACAATCAGGTTTCTGGATTATCGAATTTCGCGCGCAACATCGGCGGCAGTATCGGCACCTCGCTCCTGTCGACCTTCCTGACCAGGCAAAACCAGACGCACTTGAGGATATTTGCCGCGCACACCAGCCAGGCCAACGGCAACTTCCAGCAATTCCTACATGGTCTGGAGAGTTTGTTTCTAGCGCAGGGCTACGACACAGTCACGGCCGCCAGAAAAGCCCTCGCGCTCGCTTATCAAAGCGTTCAGCAGCAGGCCAGCGCCTTGAGCTTTGTCAACAGCTTTTGGGTAATGTCTGTCGTGATCGCCTGCCTTACGCCGCTCCCTTTTATCATGCGCAGACCCAGGCCCGGCGAGCAGCAGCCGCGCGCAGCGCATTAAACCAACCTTTTATGTCCGGCCGGGAAGATAGGCAGCACTCTTATCCGAGGACATGAGTACGGAACGGCACCGGTATCTACATCTCAGGAAACGAGGCACTCCGGGGAGCAATCAATTTATAGAGGTCCATGAATCTGGAGACCTGCCATGAAGCTCACTTTGCGCATCTGGGGCTGCGCTTGGTTTTTCATTATGATTCCGCTGGGGGCCGGCCCTTTGCCAGCCGAAACCATACCGGTACATTACCCGGAAGGAACAACCCACGGCTTTCTGGCCTTGCGTACCCTGGACGGAAAGCTGCTTGCCTCAGGTGATCTCATCGAGGTCCTTCATGGAAAGGAGGTGAGATCTCATCTCGTTTTTCACTTCAAAGACGGTTCAGTGGACGACGATACAACTGTATTTTCTCAAGATGGCGTGTTCCGGCTCATCAGCGATCACCACATTCAGAAAGGCCCGACTTTCCCTCACCCGAGCGATATTTTGGTCAAAGCCGCCACCGGCCAGGTCACCGTCCGCTATCAGGACAAAGACCGCGAAAAAGTGGAGACCGATCACCTGGACCTTCCGCCCGATTTAGCAAACGGCATTCTTCTCAATGTCCTAACCAACATCTCGCCCGATACCAAGGAAACCAAAGTGTCGTATGTAGGTGGTGCTCCCAAGCCGCGGCTTGTGCATCTCTCGATCACTCCCAATGGCGAAGAAACATTTTCAGTCGCTGGCACTCGTCACAAAGCGACCCTTTTTGTAGTGAAGGTTGAGATCGGCGGCATCGCCGGGTTGATTGCCCCGCTAATCGGCAAACAGCCGGCGGAAACGAAGGTTTGGGTGGTCAGTGAGGGAGCGCCGGCATTCGTCAGGGCAGACGAGGCGCTGTACCTGGGCGGCCCCATCTGGAGCATTCAGATGAGCAGCCCCGTGTGGGGCAAAGCCGCGCATTCCGGCCCATAGCGCAAGCTCATGGCGAAGCTGTGGAGTCTGCGAGGACTTTCCTGGCGTGAGTTGGCCAAACGCACCTGCCGCAAGAGCTGGGACGATGAGATCTTCGGACAGTCTGCCCGGATGGCGCTTTATTTTTTCTTCGCCCTGTTTCCCGTGCTGCTGTTGCTGCTTATCTTGCTCGGCCAGTCCGCCAGCGGATCGGAGTGGCGTCGCGCCCTTGTTGATTCCTTTGGACAGGTTCTTCCTCCGGATGCGTCGGCCCTCGTAACGGTAACTATCGAGCAACTAAACGCGACAGCCGTGCTCGGCACTGGAGCCATACTGGCAGCCGTATACGCGGCCTGGGGTGCTCTGAACGGGACCTGGGCCATGATGACCGGCCTCAACAAAGCCTACGAGGTCGAAGAAAAGCGTTCATGGCGGCGGGTTTTGCTTATCATGTTCGCGTTGACGATTTCTCTGAGCATTCTGGGTCTGATCGCCCTCACAGCCATCGTCTATGGCAATCGAGCCGGGAACATCATCGGCCGGCATCTGGGCGTCCCTGCTCACTTAGAATTTCTATGGCGCGTCGTGCAGTGGGTAGTTATCGTAATCCTGCTGCTCTTCTCGTTCGCCGTGCTCTATCGTTTCGCGCCGAACTTAAAGGATCGGCGCTGGCAGTGGAGTATTCCCGGGGCGGCTATCGCAGTCACATTATGGGTTCCCGCTACGCTGCTGCTTCGCCTGTACCAGGAAGACTTCGGTTCTTCAAGGATTTACGGGAAGCTGAATGCAGTGGCTACGCTGCTGCTGTGGCTTTATCTCACCGGCGCGGCTATTTTCATGGGCGGCGAGGCCAACTCCGAAATTGAGAAGGCCGCGGCAGAGGCCGGTCACCCGGACGTGAGGGGGGCTGAGGAACGACGTGTCGGTGGCGAAGGCAGTTCGGACCAATAACTTACCTTCGACCATCTACCGGAACACGGTTGAGATTTTCCGGTCATCTTCCCTTGCTACTGTACTGGACTGTTCCAAAATTCCCGCGTGCGGCGCGATATGCGTAGGAACTTCAAGATCTGGCATCGGCTTGCCCTGAAAAAGCCTCCTGGTAGGCTTCGCGAGTAAGCTCGCCCAGAACCGGGCACGGCTTTGACGCGCACTGTCCGTCGAGATTCCCGTTCCCGCATACATTTGCCGATACAGCTTCGATACAAAAAGAAATGCCAGGCGGGCACGGAGATTCGGCGTACAACGGGAGCGCTCCCAGATAGATCGCAGACTATAAAAGCGATCCCACACGCCCTGCGTGCGCTCACGCAATTCCTCCGAACTCATCGACGGGTGCGGCATGAACATCTTGGGCCGGCTGGCGGCCGGAGTCAGCCAGTACCGCGTCACTGGAACCCCACTTATTCTTGCTGGACTGCTCCCCTGCGCCTTCTCCCAGCGCTGAAAATCCACGGTCCCCGGAAAGGGCGTGAGCATGACGAACTGAGCAAAAGCCAGACCGGATTCCTGGGCGAGCACGGCTGTCGCATCGAACGTATCCGGTCCATCGCTGGGCAAACCAAAAATGAACGAGCCTAAGACATGGATCCCGTGTTGGCGAAAGGTTTGAAGCCTTTCGACGAGGCTCGCTCCCGAAGAATTAAAGTCTTTGAAAACTGTTTTCAAACCTTCGGGCGTGACGGTCTCCACTCCTACCAGCGCTCCTTTGATTCTGGCCTTTCGCATCGCGTCCAGGAAATCCGTGTCCTCAGCGGCTTCCATCGTGATTTGCGTAAAGAACACCGTGTCGTCGGGCAGGTCCGCCAAACGTTCCATCAACTCAAAGCGTTCGCTACGAATTGTCCGCAACTGATTCAGTTTTTGCGTGTTACCCTGCCGTTCCGCCAGGCGCAAGTCGGTCAACGACACTGGATAGAAGTTGTCGTCGGCCAAGGCCATAAAACGAAATCCTTTACGGCGTAGCTGCACAACCTCTTGAACGACGCTGTCGGAAGCCCGCTGCCTTGGACGCTGACCATCGGTGCGCCATACCGAGCAAAACGAGCAATGCTTCGAACACCCTCGCACCGTCTGAACGGACGCCCACATATACCTGTTCTCTGGAAGTAGATCCCAGCGAGCAGGCAAGAATTGGCCCGGCTCGACGCGGCCGCCCTCGTATATTCGTGCCGGCGCCCCCGCCAAACAATCTTTCAGCACTTTGGACCAAACCACATCGCCATCGCCTTTCACGGCTGCATGGGCAGCGCCGAATTCCAGTGCCTCTTCCGGATAGAGAGTGGCGTGAATGCCGCCAAACACCACCCACGCGCCGCGCTCGCGGAGCATCTTTCCCACTTGATAGCCACGGAACGCATTTCCCGTATGAATGCCGATGCCCACTACATCGCCGGCCGCAACGCGCGATGGGTCCAGCCGCTCCAGAGTCTCGTCACAGATCTCGGCGTCGCCAAACGACGCTGGCGTGGCGGATGCGAGGACATATAACCAGCGCGGCGTAATTACCGCTGTGCCGAAACTCATGTCACTCGGATTAACAAGATGAACCTTCATTGGATACTTAGCTCTTTTCTATCTTGAGGAAACGGAAAGCCCACTATAGACACCATAGCCAACATCCCTGGGGTAGGACGCGCCGGGGAGGCTTTTGCTACGTAAAACAAATTACGTCCGTTTAGCGGGGACAGACCGTCGCGTTGCACGTACCCCTGCGCTACCCTGGAATCGTTAGCGTTTCAATGCATGCAAGTGCTTTCTGGCCTTTGCGAGCGCAACCACTTTTTTGTAGATTAGAAAACCAACATGGCTACAACCGTGATCGGCGCGCGCGAGGTTCGGCCTGCCCGTTTTTGGGCTTCCACCAATGGGAAAAAAGCCGTCATGGCGCATCACCGGCTTCATCCTTTTCCTGTTCGTCATTGGCCACATGATCGGAAATCTGCAGGTCTTCGAAGGCCCCGGACCCAAATCAATGCCTACGGGCATTCCTCCATGCCGTGCCCGAGATTCTGTGGGCCGTCCGCGGCGTGCTGATCCTCTCGCGTGGTCCTCCACATCTGGGCTTCCGTCGGGCTTGCGGTGAAAAAAGTTGAAGCGCGTCCGGTGGGGTACTGCGAAGACGGGAAAATATTGCCTCCACCTACGCATCCCGCACCATGTACTGGAGCGGACCCATCCTCCTGGCGTTCGTCATCTATCCACCTGCTGCATCTCACGGCCGGCGTCATCCATCCGGGCGGCGCAATTCATCGAAGGCGACGTGTACCACAACATCGTGGCACGGGATTCAGCGTCTGGTATGTCTCCGCCTGGTACATCTTTTCGATGATTCTGCTGGGCTTCCACATCCGCCACGGCGCCTGGAGCATGTTCCAGTCGCTGGGCATCAACCATCCCGCGGCACACCCCGATCCTGAAGAAAGCCGCGCTGGTGCTTTGCCATCGTCCATCACGCGGGATACATTTCCATTCCGGTTAGCGTGCTCATAGGAGCCGTGTCAAGTAAATGGAACTGAACTCGCGCATTCCGTCCGGCCCGATCGAGACAGCACTGGGACAGAACGCGCTTCGACATGAAGCTGGTCAATCCGGCCAATAAGCGCAAGCACTCCATCATCGTGGTGGGTTCGGGACTTGCCGGGCGGCATCCGCGGCGGCTACACTCGGCGAACTCGGTTACAAAGTCAGTTGCTTTTGCTTCCAGGATTCGCCGCGCCGCGCGCACTCCATCGCCGCGCAGGGCGGCATCAACGCCGCCAAGAATTATCAGAATGACGGCGACAGCATTTACCGCCTCTTCTACGACACCGTGAAAGGCGGCGACTTCCGCGCCCGCGAAGCCAACGTTTATCGCCTGGCCCAGATCAGCGTCCAGATCATCGATCAGTGCGTCGCGCAGGGTGTTCCGTTTGCTCGCGAGTATGGCGGCACGCTGGCAAACCGCTCTTTCGGCGGCGCGCAGGTCTCGCGAACTTTCTACGCACGCGGGCAGACCGGACAGCAGCTTCTTCTCGGCGCGTATCAGGCGCTCGAGCGTCAGGTGCAGGCCGGCACGCGTCGATCATGTATCCGCGCACCGAGATGCTCGACCTGATCGTCATCGACGGCAAAGGCTCGCGGCATCGTCACGCGCAATCTCGTGACCGGCGAAATCAATACCCATCTTGCCGATGCCGTGATCCTCGGCACCGGCGGATACGGCAACGTGTTCTATCTCTCCACCAACGCCAAAGGCTCGAACGCCACGGCCATCTGGCGCGCGCACAAACGCGGCGCGCTGTTCGCCAATCCCTGCTTACACGCAGATTCATCCCGACCTGCATCCCGGTTTCGGGCGATTATCAGTCGAAGCTCACGCTCATGAGCGAATCGCTGCGCAACGACGGCCGCATCTGGGTGCCGAAGAAGAAGGGCGACAAAGCGTCCGCCCAATCAGATTCCCGAAGACGATCGCGACTACTATCTGGAGCGCCGCTATCCAAGCTTCGGCAATCTGGTTCCGCGCGACGTCGCCTCCCGCAACGCGAAGTACGTCTGCGACGAAGGCCGCGGCGTCGGCGAGAGCGGGCCTCGGCGTCTATCTCGATTTTTCGGATGCCATCCAGCGGCTGGGCCGGAAAACCATCGAAGAGCGCTACGGCAATCTGTTCGATATGTACCAGCGCATCACGGATGAAGATCCGTACCAGGTGCCGATGCGCATCTATCCCGCGATCCACTACACGATGGGCGGCTTGTGGGTCGATTACCACCTGATGAGCACCATTCCCGGCCTGTTCGTGGTCGGCGAAGCCAATTTCTCCGATCACGGCGCCAATCGCCTGGGGGCAAGCGCACTGATGCAGGGCCTTTCTGATGGCTATTTCATCGTTCCGTACACGGTCGGCGATTATCTCGCCAACAAACAAGCTCGAAACCGGTCAGCGAGTCGCATCCCGAAGTGCGCAACGCCGTTGCCTGCGTCCAGCAGACGATCCAAAAGCTGCTCTCGATCAACGGGAAGCGCACCGTCGATTCGTTCCACCGCCAACTCGGCAAAATCGTCTGGGATTACTGCGGCATGTCGCGCAACGCCGAAGGCCTGGAAACCGCCATCGAGCAGATTCGCGAACTGCGCGAAGAATACTGGCAGAACGTCCGCGTTCTCGGCAGCGCCGACGATTTGAACCAGAGCCTCGAAAAGGCCGGACGCGTCGCGCGATTTCTTCGAACTGGCCGAACTGATGTGCATCGATGCCCGCGAGCGCAACGAATCGGCCGGCGGCCATTTCCGCGAGGAGTATCAAACTGCCGACGGCGAAGCTCAGCGCGATGACGAACATTACTCGTATGTCGCGGCCTGGGGTTATCGCGGCTACGGAAACTATCCCGAGCTCTACAAAGAGCCGCTCGAATTCGAATACGTTCACCCGAGCCAGAGGAGCTACAAATAATGCGACTCACGCTGAAAATCTGGCGTCAGAACAGCCGGTAGCAGCGATCCGGCAAGTTCGTCAGTTATCCGCGTCGAAAACGTCAACGCCGGATATGTCGATGCTCGAATGCCTCGACGTGTTGAACGAAGCAATTGATCGAGACGCGGCGAAGAGCCGGTCGCATTCGAGCACGATTGCCGCGAAGGCATCTGCGGTTCCTGCGGATTCATGATCAACGGCATCGCGCACGGCCCGCTGCCCGCGACCACGGTTTGCCAGTTGACCATGCGCCACTTCAAAGATGGCGAAGCGCTCGTGCTGGAGCCATGGCGCGCCCGCTCGTTTCCGTTGATCAAGGATCTGGTGGTCGATCGCCGCTCGTTCGATCGCATCATCGCAGTCGGGCGGCTATATTTCGGTTTCAACCGGCAGCGCGCCCGATGGCAACGCCATTCTGGTTTCGAAAGAATCGGCCGATCGTGCCATGGACGCCGCTGCCTGCATCGGCTGCGGCGCTTGCGTCGCCGCCTGCCCCAACGCTTCGGCGGCGCTGTTCACCGGAGCGAAAATCGCGCATCTCGGCATCCTGCCGCAAGGCAAACCCGAGCGCGACCGCCGCGCCATCCGCATGGTCACGCAGATGAACGCGGAAGGTTTCGGCGGCTGTACCAATATCGGCGAGTGCACCGGCGTTTGCCCGAAAGAGATTCCGCTGGAAGTGATCGCCGCCATGAATCGCGACTACTTCCGCGGAAGCTGGCGCGAGCGCGACAACGTCGTCACCACCGTCCGGCCATTCACGGAATGGAGCACCGGCTCAAAGCTGCAGATTGACGAGCAGTCACGTCGAGACAGTTAAATCCTGCGAATGGGCGTGACTCTTGTCGGCCGCGCCGTAATTGTTCGATCGTAATGTCGGCTGCTCTGCTTTGCTTCGGCGCGTTCATACGGTCCGCGCGAGCTTCTCGAACAGCGTAACCTGTTTATTCGGCTCTTTGAGCGTGGCGATCGGAGTGCCCGTGTCGCCGCCTTCGCGCGTCTGCCGGATCGAGCGGAATCTCCGCAAGCAGCGGCACATTCATCATCTGCGCCGTTCTCGCGCCGCCGCCTTTTCCGAACACGTAGAGCTTTTCGCCGTTGTGCTCCAGATAGCTCATGTTCTCGACAATGCCGAGCACCTGCTCGCGCACCTGCTCAAACATATTCACGGCTTTGCGAGCGTCTTCAAGCGACACATCGGAAGGAGTTGTCACCACAATGGCGCCGGTCAGCGGCGTGGTCTGAATCAGCGTGAGTTGCACATCGCCGGTGCCCGGCGGCAGATCGATGACCAGGTAATCGAGTTCTGCCCCAATCGACATTGCGCAGAAACTGTTGGATCACGCTGTTCAGCATCGGCCGCGCCAAACCAGCGGCTTGTCGCCGGGATTCAGAAGCGCCATGGACATCAGCTTGACACCGTGTGCTTCGAGGGGTTGAATGCGCTGGCCGATGGCGTGCGGCGTTTGCTGCACGCCCATCATCAGCGGCACGTTCGGGCCGTACACGTCGGCATCCAGCAGACCGACCGCGTAGCCGAGTTTCGCGAGCGTGATCGGCGAGATTGACCGCGACGGTGCTTTTCCCGACGCCGCCTTTGCCCGAGCCACCGCGATGATGTTCTGAACGCCGGGAATCGGCAGTTTCGGTTGCTCGCCAGGAGCTTGAGGACCCATACCCTCAAGCTAGCACCAGACTCGCTTGTGCCTTCAGATCGAAGCCGGCGAACTCCTGCCGCTGGAATTTCGGAAATGCCGCGGCGGCAATCATGGCGGCGTTATCGGTGGAAAGACCCGGCGACGGAAAGTAGAAATCGCAAGCCACTCGCTCTGCTGCCGCTTGCTGCGCAGTCCCGCATTACACGCTACGCCGCCCGCGACGATCACCGATTCCGCGCCGATCTGGTCGGCAGACGCGATCGGCACGCCGCAGCAGTTCTTCGATCACGGTGTATTGAAAACTGGCGAGCAGGTCGAGCGTTGGCTGCGGCGTCGCGCGCGAGCCAATCTTCAAAGTTGCGGGATTGACAAGTTGCTTGCGGCGCGCAATTTCTTCCGCGATGTCGTGCTGCTCGGTCCAGCGCAGAACGGCAGTTTTCAAGCCGCTGAAACTGAAATCGAGCTCGTTGCCTTTCATCTTGGCGCAGCGTGAACTTCACGGCGCGCGGATTGCCGTACGCGGCCAAGCTGATCGATGATCGGGCCGCCGGGGTAGCCGAATCCGAGCAGCTTCGCAACTTTGTCGTAAGCTTCGCCTGCCGCATCGTCGCGCGTTTTGCCGAGCAGTCGATATTCGCCCATGTGCGCGAACTTCAAATAGATGCGTATGCCCGCCGCTGACGACCAGCGCCAGGGCGGGAAACGCGAATTTCGGGGTGTTCGAGCAGGACGGAATGGATGTGCCCTTCGACGTGATTCACCGCGATCAGCGGAAGCTTGCGCGCGAAACACAGCGCTTTTGCATACGTGACGCCGACCAGCAGGGAGCCGACCAGCCCGGGCCCGCCGTGACCGCGATGGCGTTGAGATTGGCCAAGTCGGAATGCCGGCTTCTTCGAGCGCTTGCCGCACCACGGGAACGATGGCGCGCAGATGTTCGCGCGAAGCGAGCTCCGGAACCACGCCGCCGTATTTCGCGTGAGCATCGAGCTGCGAGGCCACGACGCTCGACCGAATCTCGCGGCCGTTCTCCACCACGGCGGCGGCGGTTTCGTCGCACGAGCTCTCAATTCCTAAAATAAGGTGTTTGCAAGTCTCTGACTTTCAATTATGAGCTGCCGGAAGAGCTGATCGCGCAGGAGCCGCTCGCCGAGCGGGCGGCTTCGCGCATGCTGGTTGTTTCGCGCGAGAAGCAATCGTTCCATGACGATCATGTTTCGGAACTTCGCCAGATATCTTCGCCCCGGCGATTGCCTGGTTTTGAACAACACGCGCGTGTTTCCCGCGCGGCTGCACGGCCGCCGCAACACAAGCGTTGGGCGCGGAGATCGAGGTGTTTCTGAGTACGTGCGCTGGATGAGGAGGAAACGACGTGGAACGCGCTGGTGCGGCCCGGCAAAGCGCGTGCGGACGGGCGACCAGATCATTTTTGCGGACGATCTGCAGGCCGAAGTTCTGGCAGCAGGGCGAATATCGGCGAGCGCACGATTCGATTTCGAAGCGGAGAGCCGATGAGCGGAACTGCTGGAACAGCTTGGCGAAACGCCGCTGCCGCCGTACATCCATCGCGCACCGGACGCCAGCGATCGAGAGCGATATCAAACCGTATTCGCCGACAAGCGCGGTTCGGTTGCGGCGCCCACCGCCGGTCTGCATTTCACGCCGGAGATGCTGGAACACTGCCGCGCGGCAGGCGCAGAGATCGCCTATGTGACGCTGCATGTCGGCCTCGGAACGTTTGCGCCTTTACGCGGCGAAAACGTTGCCGAGATTCAACTGCACGAAGAGTATTTCGAAATTGAGGAAGCAGATGCCGAAAGCATGCGCCGCGCGAAGCGGCTGGTCTGCGTGGGGACGACCAGCGTGCGATCGGTGGAAACGGCGTTGCTGACGGGGCGGTTTGAAGCCGATGAGAGGCGAAACGAATCTTTTCATTCACCCTGGCTTCCATTTCGCGGGGACCGGTGCGATGCTGACGAATTTTCACCTGCCGCAATCGAGTTTGTTGATGTTGGTGTGCGCGTTTGCAGGCCGCGAGCTGGCGCTCGCCGCCTACCGGCATGCGGTTGCGGAACGTTACCGCTTTTTCTCGTACGGCGATTGCATGCTTATCGAATAGCGAAGTACTGCTGGTACGCGAGTAACCCATCGGCGACGTAGCATTCCAGCGCTTGCACAGCCATCGTGCGCGGCGCGCGGATCGCATAACAGCCGGCGGCCAACGCGCGCGATATCGAGCACGTCATCGACATCGGCCTTCCAATCGTTCGGCGCCCAATCGATGGCGTCGAAACAACGGAAGCAACGCCTTCGGCAACACCGTCGGCGGTGACCATGTTGAACGACTCGGTGTAGCTGGGCTGCAGCAGCAGGTGCATGTGCGCGACCGTCTTGCGGAAGTTGGGCCAGGATTGCCAGCCGTTCAGACTTAAGATCTACGTGCGGCAGACCGGTCAGCATTTCGCGAACAGCGCCGCGAGAATGGTTTCGCCGCCGCCTTCGGCGCGTCCGGCAGAAAGCCAGAGCTCGAGTGGAACGCGAAGACGATGCGCGATTTCAAGTGCCGCGCCGGCGGCGCTCATCAGGTTCTTCAGAGGCCGGGTTGCGCCGAAAACGCCGATGCGAAGCGTACCGCCGCAGAACGTCTGTGCGGCAAGCGGGTTGCTGTCGAGCCAATACAGATTCGGCAAATAGGCGCAGGCCGAACCGAAGGCCGACTGCGATCCAATCACAAAAGCGGCGGCTGTTTCCCGCCAGGTGGACGTTGTGCGGTGCCCAGCTCTAGCTCCATGGTTTCGCGCACGAGCTTCACGCCGTTGCGATCGGCTTGCAGAAAGCCAACGTTCGAATGGCAATTGACTGCAAAATGCGTATCAGGGAATTCGTTCGCGAGCGATTGCAGCTCCAGCAACGGGAATCCAAGGCGCGGAAATGATGACGTGTTCCGCGGGTGCAACTACCAACCTCTTGCGCAGATCGGCCGCGCTGAGGATGGGCCAAACATCGGTTTTGATGCCTTCACGACGGAGGACCTTAGCAGTATTGATGGCAGCAACCCCAAGGCCGATGTGGCTGATATTGCGGTTTGCGGCAAAATTCTTGTAAGCAAGTATAACGCTCAAGAGTCGGGCCTCCTCAAACAGGCGATTTACGTAATCGCCAACCTAAGGATTTCCGAGTAAGCGGCCCTCCGCGCTCGATCTTCGAGGTTAAGAGCCTGATTCGGGGCGAGAAAGAGTTTTTGGCCGACTTGTGACTCCCCCACAGGTGGCGGGCCACGACAAAGAGGGATGAAAAAATCTAGGGGGTTCTGGACACTGATCGCCGGACTCGGACCGGACATGAGCGTGTTCCAGACACCGATGCGCGCGGCCAGTTGGGCTGGGCTTTGTCCCGGCAACCACGACAGTGCGGGTAAGTCTCTCGGCAACCGCATGCGAAAAGGCAATCGCTGGCTGCGGCGCAAGGAAGGACAGTAGCCATAAGCCTAGCGGAATTGGTAAGTTAAGTACGAGGTGAGGTGCGAGAGTGGTTGAATCGGGCGGTCTCGAAAACCGTTGAACCTTCACGGGTTCCGTGGGTTCGAATCCCACCCTCACCGCCAGATTAGATCAGTAGCTTGGCGGGACCAACGATTTTGTGGGGATGGTGAGCAATGGATGCTACCGCGCCAGGGCTAGCAACATTTTCCGCCCAAGCTGTAAAAAACCCACGGCCGGCAGTTCAGTTTATAACACCGATCCAGCCCCGGTACCGTCGCAATAACGCGCGGTTTCGTCAGACTTCTCGATCAAGCTAGAATAAGCCTTAAACTGGAGACCATTCGCTAACAGCTCGCAAGACGGGCGAAGGAGCGTCTGCGGTTGGAGTACTGCGAGTGCTGGACAGTAGAAATAGCGGTTTGACTTCTTTGAAGCATGCGGAAACTGATTCACTCCCCTCAAGTCGCCCTGGTAGTTTATGCGGCTCTGACGTGCATGTATGGACGGTTGAGATGGAGGCCTCTCGTTTAAGACTAGAACAGCTATTCTTCACGCTTTCGAGTGATGAACGGAAACGCGCCGATCGTTTCACTGTTGCAAGCGCCGCCACCGCCTTCATCATCTCGCGAGGAATATTAAGGAGCCTTACCGGCGCTTATCTTGGTCTTCCGCCTCACAAAGTCGATTTATATACTGGTGCGAACGGCAAACCTTGCGTTAAGTCTAAAGACAATCTACTTAGCTTCAACATGGCGCATTCGGGTAATTTGGCCGCTTATGCTTTATCCCTTGGATGTGAGCTGGGAATAGATATCGAGCAGATTGCCGACTTTCCAGATATAGAGGCAGTTTCAAAGCTCTTTTTCTGCGCCGAAGAGTGGGCGGAACTCGCAATGCTTGAGGGCCGGCAGCGCACCCGATCGTTTTTCGCATGCTGGACGCGGAAAGAAGCTTACCTGAAGGCCAAGGGAACAGGCCTCCTTGTGCCGCTTGATAGCTTCCGGGTTTCCGTTCGGCCGGAAGATGCTCCTCGCCTGATTCACATCGGCGGTGACATTTCAGAAGCCGCGCGCTGGTCGGTCTATCATCTGTCTCCACATCACACTCACGTCGGGGCTTTGGCCTTCCGGGAAAAACGGAAGGTTCACCTCTTTTCCTCCAGAACAGTCGAACAGGTCATGACCTATTGTGACGATTCCAAGCAGGGTTCGACTTACTAGGGCCGCCCGACTGTCACTCTTTCGCACTCCAGTCCGCCAAAGCCCCTCACCACCCAAGCACGGCCGCAAATACCAGCGGCGCCGCAATCGACGCATCCGATTCAATCACAAATTTCGGCGTGTCGATACTCAGTTTTTCCCAGGTGATTTTTTCGTTGGGAATAGCGCCCGAATACGATCCGTAGCTCGTGGTCGAATCGCTGATCTGGCAGAAATAGCCCCATAGCGGCGTGTCTCGACGCTCCAGATCCTGCCGCAGCATCGGAACCACGCAAATCGGAAAATCGCCCGCGATGCCGCCGCCAATTTGGAAAAACCCGAGAGACGATTGCTTCCACGTTTTCGTGTACCAGTCCGCAAGCTCCATCATGTACTCGATTCCCGTGCGAACCGTGTGCACGTTCCCGATATCGCCGGAAATGCAGTGGCCCGCGTACATGTTCCCGAGCGTCGAGTCTTCCCACCCCGGCACGAACATAGGCAGATCGCGCTCCATAGCCGCATACAGCCAGCTATTCTTGATATCAATCTGAAAGCTTTTCCGAAGATCGGGCGATCGCAGAATTCGATAAAAAAACTGATGCGGGAACAAACGCTCTCCGCGCTGGTCAGCGGCCATCCACTCCTGCAGAATCACTCCTTCAATCCGCCGCATCGCCTCCTCTTCCGGTATGCACGTATCGGTAACGCGATTCATATGCCGTTCCAGAAGGGCCTGCTCGTCCTCCGGTTTCAGGTCCCGCCAGTGCGGCACGCGTTCGTAGAAATCATGCGCGACCAGGTTGAAGACGTCTTCTTCCAAGTTCGCGCCGGTGCAGCAAATTCCGTGAATCTTATTCTGCCGGATCATCTCTGCAAGCGAAATTCCCAACTCGGCCGTGCTCATTGCTCCAGCCATGGTGAGGAACATTTGGCCGCCCCGATTTAGGTGAGCGATATATCCATCAGCGGCTTCTACCAGAGTCGCCGCGTTGAAGTGCCGGAAATGATGCCTAATGAAACTGGAGACCGGGCCTTGATTCATCTTTCTTCACCGTACCGTGCTCGCGTTTTGACGAGACGGGTTCGCATCAGCCCAGTGGCAACGATTGTTACTCTGAAACAGTAGATCCACAATTTGCAACTACGCATCCGCATTTCGCACAGCCCAGACCGCCGTGTTCCGGCTGAGCCGATGCAAACGGAACCGGACGCTCCTCCCGTTTCAGAAGCAGTTTCCTCCCTTCCCCGCGATCAATCACGTACGGCTCTGAGCGCTTCGTCTCGTGTAGCTCTCGGAATCCTCGCTAGTCGCTTGACCGGCCTTGTTCGGGAACGGGCGATCGCGTACTTCTTCGGCAACTCCGCCGTGGCCGGCGCATTCCGTGCTGCTTTCCGCATTCCGAACCTGCTGAACAATCTCTTCGGAGAAGGTGTGCTTTCGGCGGCATTTGTCACTGTCTACGCGAAGCTCAGGGCCAGGGCGGAAGATCACGATGCCGAACATCTCGCCGCTGCGGTTTTTGGCCTGCTTGCCTGTGTATCTTCGGCCGTTGTACTCCTGGGTGTTTTGATCACGCCGTTGTTGATCGATGTCATCGCACCGGGTTTTCGCGGTAACGACCGCACTCTAACCATTCATCTGGTCCGTATTTTATTCCCAGGCGCCGGAGCTTTGGTCATGAGCGCCTGGTGCCTGGGCGTACTGAACAGCCACCGGCGATTTCTGCTTTCTTATTCGGCGCCCATTGCCCTGAATGCCACCATGATCGCCGTACTTGTGCTCTTCGGCCGCCACGCCCACCAGCAGCAGCTAGTCGTTTATCTGGCTTGGGCTTCGGTGCTAGGAAGCGTGTTGCAGTTTCTGGTACAGTTGCCGAGCGTACTTCGGTTATTGCCGTCATTTCGGCCAATTCTGGACTTGAGATCTGAGAATGTCCGGACGGTAGCGAGAAACTTTGGCCCGGTGTTTGTCAGCCGCGGAGTCGTTCAAATTAGTGCGTATGTCGATCAGATGATCGCCAGCTTCTTAGGACCCATTGCAGTTTCTACGCTGGGATACGCCCAAATCATTTCCGTCCTTCCGGTGAGCCTGTTCAGCATGTCCGTTTCGGCGGCGGAACTGCCTGCCCTGTCCAGTGCTGTAGGCACCAATCAAGAGATCGCCGCGTTCCTGCAAAAGCGCCTTTCCTCCGGACTTCGCCGCATTGCTTTCTTCATCGTTCCGTCCGCGGTCGCCTTTCTTGTTCTTGGGGATGTGCTCGCCGCCGGGCTATACCAAAGCGGCCGGTTCAATTACGCCAACGCTGTTTATGTATGGGGGGTCTTGGCGGGCTCAGCGGTCGGTCTGCTCGCGACCTCGCTCGGACGTCTGTATTCATCAGCCTTCTACGCTTTGCTCGACACCAGAACGCCGCTCCGGTTCGCCATTATCCGGGTTGTTCTGACAACCGGGCTCGGCGTTCTCTTCGCGCTCCCCATGCCGCACTGGCTGGGCATCGATCAGAAATGGGGCGTTGCCGGGCTTACCGCTTCCGCCGGAATCGCGGGTTGGGTGGAGTTCGCGTTACTGCGGCGTGCTCTCGGCTTGCGAATCGGCAAGACTGGCATATCTGCTGCGTTCACGCTTAAGCTCTGGTCGACAGCCTTGATCGGCGCGGGTCTCGGCTACGCCGTGAAGCTGGCTTTGGGAGTCGCTCATCCCGTGCTGCTGGCTCTCGTGGCTCTTTCGCTTTACGGCCTCGTCTATTTCGGCGGGACAGCATTCCTGGGAGTTCCCGAATCGCTTTCCACCGTCGCAGCAATTACGCACCGCCTTGATTTTCTAAAACGAGCCTCGCGGTGATCCGCGCGATTTGCAAATCTTCCTGAGAGGGCAGAACCTTCATCGCATAGCTGCCCATGAATTCCAAACGCGCACAGATCTCGTCGCGCAGCTCCGCCGCATGCTCGCCGATGCCGCCCGTGAATACCAACAGGTCCAAGCCGCCTAGCGCCGCCGCCATGGAAGCAATCGCTTTTCGTACCTGATAAGAAAACATTCGGAGTGCGAGATCCGCGTGCTTCTCGTTCTTACGCAGCTTCAGCAGTTCTCGGACGTCACTTGTGTCCTCAGAGATCCCAAGTAGACCCGATTGGTGATTGAATGCAGCTTCCAATTCATCCGCTTTTGCGAACCCATTCCGCATCAGGTACACGAAGATTCCCGGATCCAGATCGCCGCAGCGCGATCCCATAATGACGCCGCCGGTCGGGGTCAGACCCATCGTTGTATCTATTGATGCCCCTTTGCGGATGGCCGTTATGCTTGACCCATTGCCCAGATGCGCGATTACGACGCGCTCCGGAATCGGATTCAATTGCGCTATCACCGACTCGAGCGACAGCCCATGAAACCCATACCGCTCGACACCCAGGTTCCGGATGCGAATTGGCAACGCATATACCTTCGCCACATCCGGCATGCTGCGGTGAAATGCCGTATCCAGGCAAACGATCTGGGGTACGTCGGGCAGCTTGTGCTGGGTGGCTTCAAGTACTGCGAGCGCGGCCGGGACATGCAGCGGAGCGAAAGCCGATGCCGCCCGCAACTGCTCCAGAATCGCGGGCGTCAGAATCTGGTGCTCTCTGACCTGCTCCCCCCCATGTACGAAGCGATGTCCCACAGCCACGGGCGCCGGCAAATTTCGCTCCTTCAAAGCTGCAAAGCCTCGCGTCAGTGCGGCGGCGTGATCGGGAAGACCTATCTCCTCCCTCTGTTTGCGGTCACCAGTACCGAACCAAAAGCTTGAATTATTCTGCCCGATCTCTTCCGCTTCTCCTTCGCCAAGCAGCTTCGAACTTTGCCCTCCACACAAGTACAGCCCGAATTTCAATGAAGAGGACCCGCAATTCAGCGCAAGAATTACTTCGCCTGCGCCTCCGGCGTTCACAAGCTCCATTTCCAGTTCTGGATCTCTGGCATATCTTCGCCGTACTGCATCACAAAAGACTTGTGCCGCTGGTGGCTGTCCGCCAGGCGATCCCGCTCGCGCTCGACAACAGAATGCAGCCGCTCAATCCGCCGGATCGCATCGAATGCCAGTTGATATCGGTCCATGTTGTTCAGCACTGTCATGTCGAAAGGCGTCGTGGTCGTGCCTTCTTCCTTGTATCCGCGCACGTGGATGTTATCGTGTCCGTGGCGTCTGTATGTCAGCCGGTGAATCAGTTGCGGATAACCGTGATACGCAAAAATAATCGGCTTGTTCGCGGTGAAGATTTCATCGAACTCTTCGTCCGGCAAACCGTGCGGATGCTCGGTTGACGGTTCCAGTGTCATCAAATCCACCACGTTTACCACGCGAATGCGAATGTCCGGAACGTATTGCCGCAAAAGCGTGACTGCCGCCAGCGTCTCTAGCGTGGGCACATCGCCGCAGCAGGCCATCACGACATCCGGGTTTCCATCATCGTTGCTTGCCCATTCCCACACGCCGAGCCCCTTCGTGTTATGCCGCACAGCCGCATCCATATCCAGCCACACCGGCGCAGGCTGCTTACCGGCAATGATCAGATTGACGTAATTCCGGCTTCGGAAACAGTGATCCGCAACGGACAACAGCGTGTTCGCATCCGGCGGCAGGTAGATCCGAACCACGTCGGCCTTCTTGTTTGCGACGTGATCGATGAATCCAGGGTCCTGATGCGAAAAGCCGTTATGGTCTTGCCGCCACACGTGTGACGAGAGTAGATAATTCAGCGATGCAATCGGCGCTCTCCACGGCAAGTGCCGCGTGACCTTTAGCCACTTGGCATGCTGGTTGAACATGGAATCGATAATGTGAATGAAAGCCTCATAGCAGTTGAAGAATCCATGCCTGCCGGTCAGCAGATAACCTTCCAGCCATCCTTCGCACATGTGCTCGCTCAGCACTTCGAGCACGCGCCCGTCCGTCGATAAATTCATATCGACTTGCTCGATCTTGGCCATCCATTCCTTCGCCGTAACTTCGTACACCGCATCCAGGCGGTTGGAGGCGGTCTCGTCCGGCCCGAAAAGCAGAAAATTACGTGATTTCAGATTGTGCTTAATCACGTCTCGCAAAAAATGGCCCAGCACACGAGTCGCCTCCGCTTCTACTTGCCCAGCGGCGGGCACATCCACGGCATAGTTGCGGAAATCGGGCAGAACCAAGGGCTCAAGCAGCAAGCCGCCATTCGCATGCGGATTCTTGCCCATGCGACGATCCCCGGTCGGCGCCATTGCCGCCAGGTCCTGGCGAAAGCGGCCCTCCTCATCGAAGAGTTCTTGCGGCTTATAACTCTTTAGCCAATCTTCCAGAATCTTCAGATGCCCCGGGTTGTTCGCGACATCCGAAACCGGCACCTGATGCGATCGCCAGGTGCCCTCTACCGGCTTGCCGTCCACTTCTTTCGGACCAGTCCAACCTTTCGGGCTGCGCAATATCAGAAGTGGCCAGCGCGGCCGCTGGATGTGTTTCTCTGCTCGCGCCCGCTGCTGAATCCCGCGAATCTCCCGGTACATCTCCTCCAGTACCGCCGCCATGCCCTGGTGCATCTTCACCGGATCGTCGCCTTCCAGAAATCTCGGCTCGTATCCGTATCCCTTGAACAACTCGCGCAGTTCCTCTTCCGTTATCCGCGCGAGAACGGTCGGGTTCGCGATCTTATACCCGTTCAAATGCAGAATCGGTAGCACTGCGCCATCCGTCGCGGGATTCAGAAATTTATTGGAGTGCCAGCTTGTCGCCAATGCCCCTGTTTCCGCTTCTCCATCGCCCACAATGCAGGCGACAATCAGGTCCGGATTATCGAATGCCGCTCCGTATGCGTGCAGCAGAGAATATCCCAGTTCCCCGCCCTCGTTAATGGAGCCGGGCGTCTCCGGCGCAACGTGGCTCGGAATCCCGTAGGGCCACGAAAACTGCCGGAACAAGCGCTTGATGCCATCGCGGTCCTGCTCAATGTTTGGATAGATCTCCGTGTACGAGCCCTCCAGATATGTATGCGCGACAATCCCCGGGCCGCCATGCCCCGGACCGATAATGTAAATCATGTCCAGATCGTGATTCCGAATCAGCCGGTTGAGGTGTGTGTAGATAAAGTTCAGGCCGGCGGTAGTTCCCCAGTGCCCAAGCAGCCGCGGCTTAATGTCGTCCTTCGATAACGGCCGCTCAAGCAGGGGATTATCTTTCAAGTAAATCTGGCCGACCGTCAAATAATTCGCGGCAAACCAATATTCATTCAGTTTCTGAACTTCGTCGAGGCTGAGAGGCTCAGGCATGCGTGCTCCTGAACCAATTATGCTGTGGGGCCCCGTCAGGGTGGGCAGACGAGGCGCGCCCTCCGGGTCCGGACTCTCCCAATTGCATTCCAGTATTCTGGACTGATTGGACAATCCGTTCTTTACCAGGCCGATCCTGAACAGTCCATATGGATGTCCGGAGCGGCATTGGGAGCTGGATGCCACTGGCCAGCCTACACAGCGGATCATCGAAGCGCGTCGCACCGCCGATTTCATCACGCCCATTCCCAAGCCTCGCAAGCGCAAGCCGAAGCAGAAGGATCTGATCTTCAACGATCTATCCACCGAACAGCAGCGCTACGACATGCCAACCGTGATCAACGATCTGCGGCGGCAAGTCGACCAGTGGCGGAAATGGCCCAACTCCGCCGATTGGAAAGTGACGCCCGAGACAGCGCGGCTCCTCACGCACTGGCGGCAGCATCCGTTTGCAGGCGTGCGGCCGTTTTTCTGTCAGGTGGAAGCCGTCGAGACCGCCATCTGGCTGACCGAAGTCGCGCCCAAAATGGGCAAAGTGGGACGGGCATTTCTCGATCACCTCGAAGACGCGAACCTCTCGTCCAACCCTGAACTTTTCCGGCTGGCGCTGAAACTCGCCACTGGCGCAGGCAAGACCACTGTAATGGCGATGCTGATCGCCTGGCAGACCATCAACGCGAAGCGCCGCCCCGGCAGCGACAAATTCACCAGCGGATTTTTGATCGTCGCCCCAGGCCTCACCATCAAAGACCGTCTCCGCGTGCTGCAGCCCAACGATCCGGATAGCTACTACGCCAGCCGCGAGCTGGTGCCGGCCGATCTGCTGTCCGAAGTCGCCGCGGCGAAAATCGTTATCACGAATTACCACGCGTTCAAGCTGCGTGATCGCCTCGAAATTTCGCGCGTGGGCCGGGCCCTGCTCCAAGGCCGGGGCGAACCGCTCGCCACGGAAGAGACCGAGGGCCAGATGATCCAGCGCGTCATGCCCAGTCTCATGGGCGTAAAAAACATTCTGGTGCTGAATGACGAAGCCCACCACTGCTACCGCGAGAAGCCGCCGGATGAAGACGAAGAAGACGTAACCACTGATCTGAAAGGCGATGACAGGGCGGAGGCAGAACGCAACAACGAGGCAGCGCGGCTCTGGATTTCGGGGCTCGAAGCCGTCAAGCGAAAGCTCGGCATCCAGCGGGTCATTGACCTTTCAGCCACGCCATTCTTCTTGCGCGGTTCGGGTTATGCCGAAGGCACTCTGTTTCCCTGGACCATGAGCGATTTCTCGCTGATGGACGCCATCGAGTGCGGAATCGTGAAACTGCCGCGCGTTCCCGTCGCCGACAACATTGCGGGTGACGAAATGCCCAAGTTCCGCAACCTGTGGGAATACATCCGCGCGCTGATGCCGAAGAAGGGCCGCGGCAAGGCAGGCGAGCTTGATCCTGATAGCCTGCCCACCCCCCTCTATACAGCGCTCGATGCGCTCTACGGCCATTACGAAAAGACGTTCCAGAAGTGGAAGGAGCGCGGCATCAGGGTTCCTCCCTGCTTCATCATCGTTTGCAATAACACTTCCACGTCCAAGCTGGTCTATGACTATGTGTCCGGTTTCATCCGGACCCAGCCCGATGGCAGTTCCACGGTTCAACAAGGCCGCCTCCCGCTATTTCGCAATTACGACGAGCACGGGAATCCGCGCCCGCGTCCCCGGTCGCTCTTGATTGATAGCGAGCAACTGGAGTCGGGCAACGCATTGGACGACAAGTTTCGAGCAGCCGCATCGCTCGAAATTGACCGTTTCCGCCAGGAGATCGTGCAGCGCACCGGCGATCGCGAACGCGCCGAGAGCCTGTCGGACTCGGACCTCCTGCGCGAAGTGATGAACACCGTCGGCAAACTAGGCCGCCTCGGCGAATCCATCCACTGCGTCGTTTCGGTTTCGATGTTGACCGAAGGCTGGGACGCCAACACCGTAACGCATGTTCTGGGCGTGCGTGCCTTTGGTACGCAACTGCTGTGTGAACAGGTGATCGGGCGCGCCCTGCGGCGGCAATCCTATGAACTGAACGAAGAGAACCTTTTCAATGTTGAGTACGCAGACGTGCTCGGCATCCCGTTCGATTTTACGGCAAAGCCTGTGGTCGCGCCTCCGCAAGCGCCGCCCGAGACCATCCGCGTGCGAGCCGTTCGCCCCGAGCGCGATAATTTGGAAATCCGTTTCCCTCGCGTGACCGGCTATCGCGTCGATCTGCCCACGCACCGCCTGGAACCGAAGTTCACCGCCGATTCCGTGCTGGAGCTAACTCCCGCGCGGATCGGCCCATCAGTCACGCACAACGCCGGCATCATCGGCGAAGGCGTCGATCTGAACCTGATCCACACCGGCGACCTGCGCACTTCTACCCTGCTGTTTCACCTCACCCGGCGGTTACTCTATACCCGCTGGCGCGATGCGGGCGAGGAGCCCGAAATGGCCCTGTTCCATCAATTGAAAAGCGTCGTCAAGCTCTGGCTGGACACTTGCCTGGTCTGCAAAGGCGGAACCTACCCGGCCCAGTTGATGTATCAGTCGCTGGCCGACATCGCGTGCGATCGCATTACGAACGCCATCGTACGGTCGCAATTCGGCACGGAAAAGATCAAGATCATTCTCGATTCATATAACCCGCTCGGCTCTACGAATCACGTTGCGTTCAATACTTCGAAAACCCATCGCTGGGAGACCGATGCCCGTAAATGCCATGTGAACTGGGTGATTCTCGATAGCGACTGGGAAGCGGAGTTCTGCCGGGTTGCCGAGGCGCACCCGCGCGTGAAGGCGTATGTGAAAAATCACGGGCTGAACTTCGAAGTGCCCTACCGGTGCGGTTCAGAGGGACACCGCTACCTGCCGGACTTCATCGTGCAGGTGGACGACGGCCGGCCGGACCCGCTGAACTTAGTAGTCGAGATCAAAGGCTTTCGCGGCGAAGATGCCAAGGACAAGAAGAGTTATATGGAGACACACTGGGTGCCGGGCGTGAATAACCACGGGGCTTATGGGCGCTGGGCCTTCGCCGAGTTCGGCGAAATCTACCGGATCGAATCGGAGTTCAACAAGATGATCGAAGAAGTGCTCTATGAGCCTGTGGCCCACCAAAATGCATGAAGACGCTCAAGTGGGGCGGATCCCCAGATCCGCGCCGGACACCCTCGTCCGGCTTTCCACCATTCGCCAACGGAGTAGCCATTCCGGCTCCCCTGAACTGGTGACCCCGGAGGTCGCGTAAGTACATGCCAAGCCGAACAGCGAAACCGGCCGCCCAAAAGACGGTCGAAGCATTCACGCACGAAGAAGCCAGCCGCAAGAACATTCCCACGGCCGAGTTTGAGTCGGTTGTGGCGAAAAGCGAGCAGACGCCGGTGCGCGTTGCTTACCAGCGCCGTAACCGCGACCTCGACCCGCAATTGGTCTGGCGCGGCAAAGATGAGCAGGACTGGTCTGACCTGGTGGCATACGCGCCGCCGCTCTACATCCAGGAGAAAGTTCATCCCAAGGCCCTGATCGACGATCTGCAGCGCCGCAATGAGCGAAAAGCGGGAGAGCAGATCAATCTGTTCGCCGATTTCAACGGCGTACCGGATGGCGATGCCAGGACCGAGTTCTATCAGCATGACGCGCACTGGTCGAACCGGATGATTCTCGGCGACAGTTTGCAGGTGATGGCGTCGTTAGCTGAGCGCGAGGGCTTGCGCGGCAAGGTGCAATGCATCTATCTTGATCCGCCCTACGGGATCAAATTCAATTCGAATTTTCAGTGGTCAACCACCAGCCGGGATGTGAAAGATGGCGATGTGAATCACATCACGCGTGAACCCGAGCAAGTGAAAGCGTTTCGTGACACTTGGCGCGATGGCATTCACTCGTATTTGACTTACTTGCGGGATCGGCTTACTGTAGCGCGGGACTTGCTGACGGATTCGGGGTCGATTTTCGTGCAGATCGGGGATGAAAATGTGCATCGCATTCGGGCGCTAATGGATGAGGTGTTTGGGGAGGAGAACGCGTGTTGCTTATTTAGCGTGCAGAAAACAGGCGGCCTATCCCAATCCCTCGTTCCTGCGACCTCAGACTATCTTCTTTGGTATTGTCGCCTGAGAGCCGAGGTTAAGTTCCGAAAGCTTTATTTCGAGAAGACCCGCGAGTCCGTAGCAGGATACAACTTTGTAGAGCTTCCGGATGGTTCTCGATCTTCAATCAAGAGCGCTTCTTCCAGAGTCGGGAGGATATACCAGCCAACTTCCGTCGAATCTGCCAACCCGCGGTACTCCTTCACCTTCGAGGGCAAAGCGTATGACCACAGATGGAAAACTCACAGCCAAGGGCTGAGGCGGCTCGCTTCTGCATCGAGATTCCACACGACGACGAACAGCCTACGATACGTGCGGTTCATCGATGATTTCCCTGTCGTTCCGATCACGTCAGTTTGGACAGATACAGGTGCTGGCAGTTCCCTTGATGACCAGGTTTACGTTGTGCAAACTGTCACGAAGATCATCCAGCGCTGCCTCCTCATGTCCACCGATCCCGGCGACCTCGTCCTCGACCCCACCTGCGGCTCCGGCACAACCGCCTACGTCGCCGAACAATGGGGACGACGCTGGATCACCATCGACACCTCCGCGTCGCGCTTGCCCTCGCGCGAGCCCGCATTATGGGAGCACGCTATCCCTATTACCAACTCGCCGACAAGCAGCACAAAAGTTTACGCCAAGGCTTCAACTACGAACGCGTTCCGCACATCACGCTGAAATCCATCGCCAACAACGCCGAAATCGACGTCATCTGGGACAAGTATCAACTCACGCTCGAACCCCTGCGCAGGTCGCTCAACGCGACACTGAAACAAGCGTGGGAAGAATGGCAGATCCCGCGCGAAGCCGAAGACTCCGGGACCGCCGAAGCCAAACGCCTGCACGCGGAATGGTGGCAAGCACGCATCGCGCGCCAAAAGGAAATCGACGCCTCCATCGCCGCCAAAGCCGAGTACGAATACCTCTATGACAAGCCCTACGAAGATAAGGGCAAGGTGCGCGTAGCCGGGCCGTTCACGGTAGAGAGCCTGTCGCCGCATCGCTCGCTCGCCGTAAATGAAAACGACGAGCTGCTGGAACCGAACCTCTCCGCCGAAGGCAAAGATGCCGCCGACTTCGTCAGCGTGATTCTTGAAAATCTGAAAACCGCGGGCGTGCAGCAGGCGCACAAAGAAGACAAAATCGTGTTCACATCGCTGGTCCCCTGGCCCGGCGAGCGCGTCTGCGCCGAAGGTCGCTATATGGAGGGCGAAACGGAAAAGCGAGCCGCCATCTTCATCGGCCCCGAATTCGGCACCGTGCAGCGCATGGACCTGGTGCTTGCCGCCCGTGAGGCCGGCGATGCCGATTTCGACGTCCTGATCGCGTGCGCCTTCAACTACGATGCGCACAGCTCCGAGTTCCACAAGCTGGGCCGCATTCCCGTACTCAAAGCGCGCATGAACGCCGACCTCCACATGGCGGGCGACCTAAAGAACACGGGGAAGGGCAATCTGTTCGTTATCTTCGGCGAGCCCGATATTCAGATCTTGCCCGCAGCCGACGGCCAGTTCCAAGTGAAAATTCTCGGCGTCGATGTCTTCCATCCCAACACCGGCGAAGTGCGCAGCGACGGGCCGGAGGGCATCGCCTGCTGGTTCCTCGATACCGACTACAACGAGGAGAGCTTCTTCGTCCGCCACGCCTACTTTCTCGGACAGAACGATCCGTATAAGGCGCTGAAGACCACGCTAAAGGCCGAAATTGACGAGGCCGCTTGGGCAACTCTTCATAGCGATACATCGCGCCCTTTCCCGCCGCCTGAATCCGGCCGCATCGCCGTGAAGGTCATCAATCATCTGGGCGACGAAGTGATGAAGGTGTTCCGAGTCCCCTGATGAATCTACATTTTGCTGATTATAGAGCTGTGGGGCAGGTTGCTAACCTGCAGGCCGATTGTCAATCGGCCTTGGCCCCGGGATGCCGCATAACCACTCAATTGCCTTTCTAAATGGAGTTCCGCATTGCCGACACGTTCACCGACAGCCTGTCGCGGCTGAACGGTGACGAGCAGAAAGCCGTTAAGACCACGGCATTCGACTTACAATTGAACCCGGCGCACCCCAGCCTGCAGTTTCACCGGCTCGACAAGCCGCGCGATCCGCGTTTCTGGTCCATTCGGGTGAACCTGGATGTCCGGATAATCGTTCATCGCACCGAAGGCAGCCTGCTGCTCTGCTTTGCCGGTCATCATGACCAGGCGTACGCGTGGGCGGAGCGGCGGAAGCTCGAAACGCATCCCAAGACCGGTGCGGCTCAGTTGGTCGAGATCCGCGAGACGGTTCAGGAAATCATCATCCCGAAATATGTGGAAATGGCGCAGCCAAAACCAATGTTGTTCGCGCATATTTCGGATAGCGAACTGCTGGGTTACGGCGTGCCGCCGGAGTGGCTGGCCGACGTACGCGCGGCCGATGAGGATTCGCTGCTCCTCGTCGCCGATCACCTGCCGGCCGAGGCCGCGGAAGCTCTGCTCGATTTGGCGACCGGAGCCAAGCCGCAAACGCCCGCCCCCCTGGCTGTGGGAATCGACCCCTTCGCTCATCCCGATGCGCAGCGGCGTTTCCGTACTCTCAACAATCCGGAAGAACTGAAGCAAGCTTTGGAAGCGCCCTGGGAAAAGTGGGTTATCTTCCTGCATCCCGCCCAGCGGAAGTTTGTGGAGCGCGATTTCAGCGGGCCCGCGCGAGTATCGGGCTCCGCGGGTACCGGAAAGACCATTGTGGCGCTGCACCGGGCTGCATTCCTGGCAAACAAAGACGCCGGCCAGCCTGTACTGCTGACTACATTCTCGCCAGCGCTCGCCAATGCGCTGCGTGGAAAACTTCGTTTGCTGGATGCCGCCGGCCGCGTACAAGTTGAGCCGCTGGAATCCGTCGCGCTGCGCTTATACGAACAGCGCTTCGGACCGCCCCGGCTTGCATCTGGCGAGGAGATTTCCAGCCTCCTTCGCGAGAGCGCGTCAAACATCGACCTGGGGCGGATCAAACTATCGCTCGTGCGCGGTGAATGGGAGCAGGTTGTCGATCCGTGGCAGCTCGGGGGCTGGGAGGAGTATCGCGACGTCTCGCGCCTGGGTCGCAAGACCCGCCTGCCTGAGAAGTCGCGCGCCGTGTTGTGGACGGTGTTCGAGAAACTTCGCTCCGGGCTTGCGTCTCGCGGATTGCTGACTCTGGCCGGGTTGTACTACCGAACCGCACAAGCGATCGCCGAATCGGGCGAACAACCGTTCTCCGCGATCGTTGTCGATGAAGCGCAAGACGTGAGTATTCCGCAGCTTCGCTTGCTGGCAGCTTTAGGCGGCAATCGCCGTAATAGCCTGTTCTTCGCTGGTGACCTGGGGCAGCGCATCTTTCAGCAGCCATTTTCCTGGAAAGAACTCGGCATAGAAATTCGAGGCCGCTCCGCCACGCTCAAAATTAACTATCGGACCTCGCATCAGATTCGAAGACAGGCCGACCGGCTGCTGGGTCCCGAGGTGGCTGATGTCGACGGTAACATCGAAGACCGCAAAGGCACGATCTCGGTATTCAATGGCGCGCCGCCGGTTGTGGAGATCGCCGAGACCGCCGATGCCGAACGTGCAACCGTGGAGGTCTGGCTCAGGAGTCGAATCGCAGACGGCCTGCGCCCCGAGGAGATCGCGATCTTTGTCCGGAGTAAGGAGGAACTGCCGCGAGCGCAGACGCCCCTGCAAGCCGCCAAACTGAGTTCGAAGCTGCTCGACGAAGATATGCAGAGCGAGGCAGGACGAGTTTCAGTCGGCACAATGCACGCGGCCAAGGGCTTGGAATTTCGCGCCGTAGCGGCAGTGGCCTGCGACGGTGACGTGATCCCATCACGGGAGCGGGTTGAAGCGCTGGCCGATGACGCAGATTTAGAAGAGGTTTACAACACCGAACGTCATCTCCTCTATGTAGCCTGTACCAGGGCGCGCGACTACCTTCTGGTCACCGCCGCTTACCCCGGTTCCGAGTTTCTGGACGATTTACAAAGCTGAAGAGATACCGTTCACAACCTATAGTCGCTCCAGTTTCAACTACTTACCGGGAATCGCTTGGAAGCGTGCCGTATACTGGTTTCAGGAAGGCCGCTTTTCGGCTTCCCGAACTCTTGAAGAACCCGCTGCTGCCGCGCAGCGGGTTTTTCATTTCCAGGAGCCTTTTACGTCCACGCAAGCCCAAATCGCGGCGAATCAAATCAATTCTCAGCATTCTACCGGTCCGCAATCCGCCGAAGGCAAACAGACGGTCTCGATAAACGCCGTCCGGCATGGACTCGCCGGCACCTTCATGATGCTGCCCGGCGAAGCGCCTCAAGAGTTCGACCAACTCCACGAAGGCCTCCGCGCCGAGCACAATCCCGAAACTCCCACTGAGATCCTGATGGTCGAAAGCATGGTGCAGCATTATTGGCTGAAGCAGCGCGCCATGCGCTTGCAGAGCCTCTGCTTCGACGAGGCGGGCGCTTGCAACGCAGAAAAAGAGCTGGGTCTCTACCTTCGCTACCAGAGCACCCATGAGCGCGCCTTCTACAAATCGCTGAATACCCTGCTAAAGCTCAGAGCCGAAAAGCGCAAAGCCGAAATTGGCTTTGTTTCGCAACAAGCGCAACAGAGCCGCGAGCGTGAGCGAGCAGAACTGAACCAAGCCCGCACCCGCCTCGCTAATGCCAAAGCGCAGCACCTCGAAGTAGACTCCGACATTCGCCAAACCATCGAAGCTCCGCTTCCCGGCCACATGCGCATTCCCTTTGAAGACCTTAGCGGCATGTTCAAGATGGCCGTCGCCCACGTCAGCCGCGAACTCAATGCAAAAGAGCAGGGGAAAGAGGCCGCCTGACTTCTGTCTCCTGACTTCTGTCTCCTGACTTCCGCCTCTGCCCATAGGTGAAAATGGTGCAGAGAATGAATAAAGTAAAAGCGAAGAAGGTAGCGCTTGCCTATTCCGGCGGCTTGGACACCTCCATCATCATTCCGTGGCTGAAAGAGCATTACGGCTGCGAAGTTGTGGCGGTATGCGGCGACATCGGACAGGGCGGCGAGGAACTCGACGGACTCAAAGAAAAGGCGCTCAAAACAGGCGCTTCCGAAGTGCATGTGGAGGACATGCGCAAGGAGTTCGTCAGCGACTATCTTTGGAAGCTGGTGCGCTCTGGCGCTGTGTACGAGCACAAGTATTTGCTGGGGACCTCCATCGCGCGGCCCCTGCTGGCAAAGCGACAGGCGGAAGTGGCGCTGAAGACCGGCTGCGATGCGCTGGCCCACGGCTGTACGGGCAAGGGGAACGACCAGGTTCGATTCGAGCTGACCTATAAAGCGATTGCTCCGCATCTCCCGGTCATCGCCCCCTGGCGCGAATGGGACATCGTTTCGCGTGAAGATGCCATTGAGTATGCGAAGACGCACAAGGTTCCCATCGCGCAATCGACCACCAGGATCTACAGCCGCGATCGCAACATCTGGCACATCTCGCACGAGGGCGGCGAGTTGGAAGATCCGGCTAATGCCGCGCCCGACCGCATCTGGATGCTGACGAAGAGTCCGGCGGATGCTCCATCGAAGCCCGCGCAAGTCACCATAGGATTTGAGCGCGGCGTCCCGGTTTCGCTTAACGGCCAGCGTCAGCTCAGCGGAGTGGCGCTGCTCGAAGAATTGAACCAGATTGGCGGTGAGCACGGAATCGGTCGCATCGACCTGGTTGAGAACCGGTTCGTCGGAATGAAATCTCGCGGCTGCTATGAAACACCCGGCGGCGCGATTCTGATGGCGGCCGTGCGCGAACTGGAGTCGCTCACACTGGATGGCCGGACGCTGCACTACAAGCAGAAGGTCGCATTAGACTACGCAGAGATGGTTTACAACGGCTTGTGGTTCACGCCGCTGCGGGAATCGCTCGATGCCTTTTTCGAGAAGATCGCTGAACCGGTTACGGGAGAGGTCACCATGCGGCTGTACAAGGGCAATCTGGAGCCGGTCAGCCGGAAGAGTCCGAACTCGCTTTATAACCTCGACATCGCCAGCTTCACTATGGGTGCCAGCTACGATCAGAAAGACGCGCTGGGCTTTATCAACCTGATCGGACTGCCGATTAAGGTTCGGGCCTTGCTCCACAAATAGCGCGATGAAACTCTGGGGCGGCAGGTTCGAAGCAGGACCTTCGCAAATTTTTGAACAATTTTCCGGATCGCTGCACTTCGATCGCAATCTCATCGCTGCCGATATCGAAGGATCGCAGGCTTTCGCCCGCGCACTGGCAAAGCAAGGCATTTTGACCACTAGCGAATGCGACTTGCTCGTGAAGGCCTTTGACGACATCGCACAGGAGGCGCAGGATCCCAGGTACTTTGACGGAGCCGGGGATGAGGACGTCCATACGTTCGTCATTCGCAAGCTGAAGGACAAGGTTGGCCCGCTCTCGGATAAAATTCACACCGGGAGGAGCCGCAACGAGCAGGTCTCGCTCGATATCCGTCTCCACCTTCGCACCTGCGCTGACACGCTGCTGGCGGAGATCACGGCGCTGCTGCGCGCACTTCTCGCGCTTGCCCGCAAGTATCCCGACGCGGTGATTCCCGGATACACGCATCTGCGGCGCGCCCAAGCGGTGCTGTGGCCGCATTACTTGCTGGCTTATTTCGAAATGTTCGCGCGCGATTTCGAACGCATGGAGCAGACCCGTGCCCGCGTCAACGCAATGCCGCTCGGTTCGGGCGCGCTGGCCGGCAGCGGCTTCGGTTTTGACCGGCAGGAGATGGCGAGCGATCTGAACTTTCCACGGATTACCGGCAACAGCATGGATGTATCCGGCGATCGCGATTTCGCCCTGGACTTTCTCTACTCGTCGAGCATGATCATGCTTCATCTGAGCCGGCTGGCGGAGGATTGGATCCTCTATTCGAGCGAAGAGTTCGGATGGATGACGCTGGGCGACGGTGTCACCAGCGGTTCGAGCCTGATGCCGCAGAAAAAAAATCCGGATTCGCTGGAGCTGATCCGGGGTAAATCGGGCCGTGTTTTTGGCGGCCTCACTTCGCTCTTCGTAACCATGAAAGGCCTCCCCATGACCTACAATCGCGACATGCAGGAAGACAAGGAACCGCTCTTCGATGCCTTTCGTCAGACCTTGGGATCGCTCTCCATGGCCAAAGCTGTCGCCGAATCAGTGGTGTTGAATCCCGCGGTACCGCGCGCGGCCGCTGAAGAGAGCTGGGTAGTAGCCACCGATCTCGCCGAAGAGCTGGCCCGCAGCGGCGTGCCTTTCCATCGCGCCCACCAATTGGTCGGCCAATTAGTGCTGGACAGCATCAAGTCAGGAAAGAAGCCATCCGATTGGGACGGCATGTCGCTTGCCGCCTTTGCGCCCGAGTTCAAACCCGAAATGGCGCGCTTGTTCTCTCCCGCTGAAGGCATGAAGAGCCGCGAACTGCCGGGAGGCACCGGGCCGCAAGCGGTTGCAGCGGCACTCAGCGATGCGGAGCTTCGTTTGGGCGCGTTGAGCAGGCGTGCCGGCGTCCGATGAACAAGAGTTTCCGGCAGGGCCAGATTCTGAAGATCATCCACGGGAAGGAGATCTACACGCAGGACGAACTGGCGCGCGAGCTGGCCCAGCTCGGCGTTCCGGCTACGCAGGTTACGCTCTCGCGGGATATGCGCGAACTCGGCTTAGTAAAGACCCCGGAAGGATACCGGCAACTCCCCACCGAACGGACCGGGCCTCATTTGGCCGATGTCGCAAACGAGTACCTGCTCGACATCCGGGTGGCGCAAAACCTGGTCGTCTTGCGGACCTCGCCGGGCAATGCGAACACGCTCGCGATCGCCATCGACCGCGAAGAGTTGGACGAAGTAGTAGGAACCGTGGCGGGGGATGATACCGTTCTGGTTATCACACCCGACGGCGAAACGGCGGTGAAGTTTCGCCAGCAGATGCTGGACGTGATCTCGACTTAGGGGTGATTCCGTATGACAGATGTAAAGAAGAAAGTGGTCGCTGTCTTGAGCGATCTAATGTTTACCGTCAAGATTCAGGAAGCGGCCAAACGCGCCGGGCTGGAACCGGTCTTCGTAAATTCGCAGAAAGACGCCCTCGCGCAAGCGCAGCAGCAGCCCGCCGTCATGATCTTTGACCTGAACAATGCAGCCATCGAGCCGCTGCAATTAATCTCACGTCTGAAGAGCAATGAAGAGACCAGTAAGATCAGCCTGGTTGGATTCGTTTCGCACGTGCAGGTTGATTTGAAGCAGGCCGCGCAGGAGAAGGGGTGCGACGTGGTGATTGCGCGCTCGGCCTTTTCCCAGAACTTGCCAAACATCCTGCGCCGCTACGCGGAAGCGTAGATGATGGAGACGCCCGCTTTGATCGTGTTGGCTGTTTTTGTGGCGCTCTGGATTGCGTGGTTTGCGCCCTTCGTAATCAAGCGACGCGGCAATGGCGCAAAGCCCGAGGTGCGGGCCCCGGCTTCACGGTGGGGCATGCTGCTACAAGCTGTCTCATTTGCGCTTGCCGCATTCCACTATGCAGGCAGGCAAACCTTCACCGTACCCCGCATCACCGCATCCTTTATTTTCGAGGCAATCGCCGCGGTACTGGCGTGGACCTCGGTTTACGCGCTCGGTAAACAATGGCGCTTGGAGGCGGCGCTCAGTCCTGACCACGAGCTGATCCAAAGCGGGCCCTATTCAATCGTCCGGCATCCCATCTACACAAGCATGTTTTGCATCTTCATTGCGCTCGCCTTGATGCTGGGGTCCTGGTGGACGGCTCTTATCGGGGCGGTGATTTTCTTTATCGGAACGGAAATTCGCGTGCGCGCCGAAGAACGCCTGCTCGCGGGACGTTTCGGCGGCAGCTTCGAAGCGTACCGTAACCGCGTTTCGGCTTATATACCGGGTCTGCGGTAACCATCTCAATGAAAGTTCTCAACCAGCATCAATTCCTGGCTGTGGTGCTCGATTTGTGGATAGCATATATAGCGGCCGTCCGGAGAAATCGTCAATACTGGGTCGGCCGGAATAACTGGCCGGAAGACGACCATACTTCGATGCGACTCTAGATCCAAGAATCGCAGCTCAGGTCGAGACCGCTCCCCGGCAAAGTAGTAAAGGCCTCGCGAGGTTATCGCATACGCTAGCGGATCAGCGATTTTATCGAGAACGCGCGCAATCTCGCCGCCTCTCAGTGGCATTCGGGAAACGCCGCCGTTTGGCCAGTCGGCAAAATAAAGCCATTGACCATCGGGTGATTCCCTCGCGTTCAAAACACTAAGAGGTACAACCAGCGTCGCCGGGCCGCCGGAGCTTGGCATTCGATAAAGTTCGTCTTGACCGGACCGGCTCGAGGTGAAATAGATCCATTTGCCATCCCGGGAAGAGGTGGGTAGAAACTTATGGCTCGCATCGCTGACCAGTTGCGTTACTCTGCCGCTGTCCGCAGCTAACCGAAACAATTGCCACCATCCGGGCCGCGTAGTCGCACAGAACAAGAGAGACATGCCGTCTGGAGCCCAATCGCCGAGCGCGATGGTCGCATCGTTCGACGAGGTGAGTTCTGTACCGGTTGTCGCCCCCATCCTCATAGTCCAGATTCCGGTTTCGACACCCCGGCGGGAATCGAAGGCAACGGACTTGCCGTCCGGCGAGTAATGCGGAAGGAAGTCGTTACCCGTTGTTGCGGTGAGGCGCTCGGGGACACGGGAACTTTCGCCGGTGCCAGTAGGCGAAATCTGAACTAGGTTTTGAATCAGTCTCTCAGAGCTGAACACAAGCCGGGAAAACTTAGCATTGAGCGCGAGAGCGCCGTTTGTAAGGACGTTCGTGAGCGGAGTTGCGTCTTGGTCCGGTTTAGCCGCGCGGCATAGCCGCAGAGCACCTGGCACTCCTGCGCTCAATAGCAGTTGCCCGTTGCCTACCCACAGCGGCGAAAAGTGCAAGAGAGCGCCGCTCCGCACATCTTTCGCGGCCCCACTGGGCGCATACCCCGGACCAAGTGGCATCCATAGCGCATGACTCGAATAAAGCGCCTTCACTCGAACGAATGCCAGACGCATGCCATCGGCGGAGAATGCCGGATCCAGGTCGCCAGCAATCCCGGCTCTTAACTCCTGTTCCGGAAGTCTCGTTAGCTGCCTTCGTTCGGCGCTATCCGTGGAGATGAGATAGATCTGGTGCCCCACATCGGAGCGTGGGCCATCCGGAACTGCGAGATAGCGGCTATCAGGTGTCCAGGCAAGCAGCGAGTGACCTTCCGGGGAAACATCGGTCGCGTGAATCTCAGTCAGCTTCCGTTCAGCCCCTCCAATAGGCGACGTGATCATGACCGCGCACTTGCCGTTGCCGAGATTACGGACGAACGCGATATGCTTGCCGTCCGGCGACCAGGCCGGCGAGCCCTCATCGGAAGCATCGTTGGTCAGCCGCAAGGTGTCGTTCGAGCCGATCAGTTTTACATATAAATTGAAATTCGTCTGACGCGGACCGTTCCACGCGAAGACAACCTGCGAGCCATCGGGCGAAAAGTTCGGGTTCTGCACGATGCCGCCGCTGGATGTAAAAGGAACGGAGACGAGAGCCTGCGGACCGGAGTTGGTCCTTGTGCCGAGCCAGAAGCAGAGCGCGCCGACGATAATGAGGCCCACGGTTCCAACGGTCGCAAAGAACAAACGCCGGGATTTGAGCTTTGGGGCCGGCGCGGCTTGAACAGCTTCGGAGAGATGATCGCGAACCGAGCGCAGATCCTGATACAGATCGCGCGTACTCTCGTAACGGCCGGAAGGCTCTTTCGCGAGGCAGCGTTCAACGATCCAGCGAATCGGAGCGGGAACGGATGCGGGCAGAGGTTCGGGATCGGCCTCGATGATGGCGGTCATCGTTTGCACGCTGCTTTCCCGCTGGAACGGGCGCTTGCCGGAGGCCAGCTCATAAAGCATAGTGCCGAACGAGAACTGATCGGAGCGGACATCGAGTGGCAGCCCGCGCACCTGCTCCGGGCTCATGTAGGAAACCGTTCCCATCACCACGCCCGGTTCCGTTGCGCCCGCGGTTCGCGTCAGGTCCGAATCGCTCTGTGGCGCAGTTGGCTCGTGCTTGGCGAGGCCAAAGTCGAGGATCTTGACGCGGCCATCGCGTGTGAGCAAGACATTATCGGGCTTCAGGTCGCGGTGGACGATACCGGCGGCGTGCGCGGCAGCCAGACCGTCTGCAATCTGCACTGCAGTATCCAGGAGCTTGCGAGTGCCCTGAACGTGACTAAGCGGCGAGCCGTCGACATACTCCATCACCAGGTAATCCGGCCCGACATCGTATAGAGCGCAGATGTTGGGATGATTCAGCGCGGCGATGGAACGGGCTTCGCGTTCAAAACGCTCCGAAAACTGCTGCTGCGAAATCTTGATCGCGACGGTGCGGTTGATGCGTGTGTCGCGGCCCTTCCAGACTTCGCCCATGCCGCCCGTCCCCAGCCGCGAAACAAGCTGGTAGGGCCCGAGTTGCAACCCGGCCGACGCGGTGGGCATTGCTAGATTTTACTGCTTCACCCGAATCTTGCCGAGCCCGTACCATCCGTCTTCGCCCCGACCCGCAATGCCGAGCCGTATGGCTGGCTGAAGCGTAATCGGATCAAGCAGCGCGACACTCAACTGGTACTCTCCGGCGGGCAGATCGTATGGCACGAAGACCGGATCTTCAAAGACTGCGTCGCCGGGCAGCCATGTCCGTACGTCCGCGTCTGTGCGTATTACGGCGGAGTGACCGGGCGCGCTGAGGCGAAACGCCAGCACGAACTCGCGGTAAATGGGAGCAACGCCTTCATTCACCCACCAAGTGGAAAGACCGATGGGTTGCCCAGCGGAGACTTCGTCCTGCCATTCCGCCTGCCGCAATGCAAAGCGGTAGCCCATCCTGCGCTGGAAATCTTCGAAATCGCCTTGCCACGGCTTCGGGATCGCGCTCGACTTCACGTTCACCGTGCTGACATGCCAGCGCAGCGCTTCGTTGATGATGTACTTTACATCCCATCCATGCCGGAACCACGATTCCGGAACGCCGCAGGTCTCCATCGAGATGGGAGCCGTTTGCCAGACATCCTGTATGCCCGTCCTTGCGATCTGTTCGGGATAGGAATCGCGCATCTCCGACCACCCGGAACGCATGTTTCCCAGGCAGTCGAATCGCCAGCCGGCCCCGTGCGATGTGCCATATTTCAAAGCTTCCGGTTGATCGAAATTCATCAGCAGCGGCGTCTTTCGGAACGCCTTCAGATAGACGTCGATCAGCTTTTTCTGCACGGAGAACTCAGGCATGTAATCGCTCCAGCCCTCGCCCCAGTAGCCGACGGTGGAAATGTCAACGCTGTCCAGATCGGGATGGCCGTCGTATCGCTTGCCCGCCTCGATGATAAGTGCGCTCCAGTACTTGAAGTAGAGCGGATCGCTGAAATCGGGCTGCCAGATCTTTCCATCTTTGGACGAATCGCTGTTCGCACGCCGCGCACCCGAGTTGCGATACCACTCGGGCAACGGGTATTTCGGATCGTAGGGCATCAGGCGAACGGCGAGCCGCTGACCGTGCTCTCTTGCTTGCTGTAGAGCGAGATCAATAATTTCCCAATGCACTTTGCCCTGCTCCGGTTCGAGCGTTGACCAGTGCCAGCGGCAATACGCCACGGTTGAAGCGGGAAAATCGGGTTTCTGTGCCGGAGCAGTCAGAATCTGCGTGGGACCCGCCTCAGACCACGTAACGCCCGGGTTCAGAGCGTCGCCGTTGTATCGCTGGAATGTCTGAATGCCCATTCCGGGGTTCACCAGAACGTCATGGATCTCAACAGGCTGAACCTTTACCATCGCGGATTGCGCGAATTGAGCGCAGAGAAACAAAGCTCCCGCTGTTTTCAACAGTGATGTGTGCAAACCAGCATGATATGACAGTTCCGAGGCAGCAAATTACAAAATGGTGAATCGGCGGGGATGGATAAGCACGATGGGCGCAGGCGCGATTCTGGGCGTGGTGCCGGAAGAGATTCGAGCCGCGCAGGCGAGTTCAACTGTTTCTTCGCAACCGCTGGCGCTCACTGATTATGAGCCGCGCAGCATGCTGCACGTCAAGGAAACGCAGGTTGCGCGCGCCAGATATCCGGTCATTGATATCCATACCCATCTGTCGTTTTCGGCAAAGAATGAGCACGGCGTATCGCTCTCTCCAGAGCGGCACTATCTGGCTTCGCCGGATTACCTGTTGCCCGTAATGGATAGGCACAATCTTCGCGCGCTCAACAACCTTACTGGCGGCTTCGGCGAAGGCCTGATCGAAACCGTGAAGAAATACGATCAGGCCCATCCCGGCCGCTTCTACACCTTCACTGAGCCGTCCTACAACCGCTTTCTGGAGCCCGATTATCCAAAAATACAGGCACAGGCGATACACGACGCTCACTCCGCCGGCGCAAAGGGGCTCAAGATTCTGAAGACGCTGGGGCTCTACCTGCGAGAAAACATCACGACCGGGCAGCTCGTTAAAATCGACGATCCGCGCTTCGATCCCATGTGGGATGCATGCGGGCAGCTAAACATTCCTGTCGCGATTCACATCTCGGACCCGGTCGCCTTCTTCACGCCCACCGACCGGTTCAATGAACGCTACGAGGAGCTTCATCGCCATCCCGATTGGTCCTTTTACGATCACGATTTTCCGAGCAATGCCGAATTGATTGAAGCGCGCAACCGAGTCTTTGCGCGGCACCCCAAGACGCAGTTCATCGCGCTGCATGTGGGCAATTTCGCCGAAAACCTGGAAAACGTCAGTCAAAATATGGATCGCTTTCCAAATATGTCCGTCGATATCGCGGCGCGGATTGGGGAGCTTGGCCGCCAACCGCGAGCGGCACGCAGCTTTTTCGAGAAGTATCAGGATCGCATCCTGTTCGGCACGGATGCCACTCCGCACGGCGAAGAAGTTCCGCAGCAGATCTACAATGATGAGCTGTACGAAATCTATTTCCGGTTTCTCGAAACGGATGATGAGTACTTCAATTACGCGCCCTCGAAAATACCTCCGCAGGGCCGCTGGCGCATTTATGGCGTCCATCTGACCGACAGCATTCTGAAACAGGTGTATTTGACGAATGCCGCCCGCCTGCTGCACATCAACGCGTAGGGATACGTAATGGAGGCAGCACCGCAGCTAACGCTTCCCAAGACCGAGCCGCAACGAACAGCGGGGTTGCGGCGCTATGTTGCGCTTGATGCCTATCGCGGATTCATCATGCTGCTGCTGGTTTCCGACGGCTTCGGCCTGGTTTCGCTAAGGAACGACCCAACCTGGCATCGCGTCGCAAGCTGGTTCGATCATGTGCCCTGGGAAGGTGCTGTTTTCTGGGACATGATCCAGCCCGCATTTATGTTTATGGTCGGCGTGGCCATGCCCTTCGCATTTGCCCGGCGCGCGAGTGAAGGCGCCACATGGGGGGACAACTTTCGGCACGTTGCAGTGCGATGCGCGCGGCTCATCATTTTGAGTCAGGTTCTGATGTGGGTAAGCCGCGGCTGGATTGCGCCGCAACTCATTAACGTGCTGTGTCAGATTGCTTTCACTTACTTCCTTTGCTTTTTCATCATGCAATGGAAGGGACGGTATCAAGTGATTACAGCAATTGGGCTGCTGGCATTCTGGACGGCGCTGCTGTTCGCCTTTCCCGGCTCCGATGGCCCGTTCTCAAAGACCGATAGCGTCGGGCTGGTTTTCGACCGCGCCATTTTCCATTACGATTACGATCCAGCGTATTCCACGCTAAATTTCATCCCCAGCACAGTCTGGACGCTAACGGGCGTATGGGTGGGGCGATTCCTGATGACCGGACGATCCAACGCTGAGACGGTACGAGTGCTGGCGGCCGGAATGGCGTTGTCATTCGCCTTGGGACTAGGACTGCGGCCCTGGCTTCCGATGATCAAGCAACTCTGCACGCCATCCTTTATCTTTTACAGCCTTGGCTGGGTGTTATTTATGCTGATCGGTTTTTACTGGCTGGTTGAGATGCGCGGCTACAAGCGCGCCGTCTTTCCACTTACTGTGCTGGGAATGAACTCAATTTTCATCTACTCGCTAGGAGAGCTGCTCCACGGCTGGCTTGACCGGGCAGTCAGCGTCTTTACTTTCCGCTTCGGCTTTCTCGGACTGTTTGCGCCCGTGGCGCAATCGTGTACGGTGTTGCTGGTCATGTGGTATTTTTGCCACTGGCTCTACCAGCGCAAGATCTTCATAAAAGTTTGAAGCGTTGCGGCCGTTCGCTACTCGGAAGTGCTCAGGGAACTGGTCGGGTGGGGTTTTGATGGGCTATTGAAGAAGTTTTGGAGGCTGGGTGTTGATACTGGGGTTTGGGTGCGGAGCAACCATTGTTCCCTGAGCGAATCTCATTGTGTACGCCGCTCTTTTAAGCACCTCAAATGCCAAAGGTATTTCTTCCATTTTGCATGCACTTACGCGCGATCGCGAGCCGCGGGCACAGCGAATTTTTTACCCGACGTGGAAAGTATGGCCTGTGCGGGCCTGCTCCACCCGGGATTACGGCTGCTGTGGAAGCGTCGCCGGCAGGGTGGAAGGGCGGGCGATTTGCCCTTTCATGGCTTCGTCAACCGAGATGTGATTCACCTGGAGTGTGGTTCCTAGTGTCTGGTCGAGCGCCACTCGCGCATTGCTGTAAGTGACCAGAGCGGCCGTCTCGGAGGATTGCGCGGTGGCCAAGTCACGCTGCTGCTGGACCACATTGAAGGTTGTCGAAGCGCCCAATGCGAATTTCTTCTGCTCGGCATCCAGTAACTGCTGGTCGAGAATGCGATTCCGGACCGCAGCCAAATAGCGAACACGCGCTTGCTGCAGCCCGACTACGCCGTTTGAAACATCTACGGCAACCTGGTTCACATCTTTCTGCGCTTGCAATTGAGACTGCCGAAGAGCCAGTTGGTCGATGGCGTTGTCGGCCTGGGCGGCGCGATTGCGCAGAGTCGGGGCGATAAAGCTGCCCGCTCGTTCGGTCGGGAAGTTTCGCCGGAACGTCTGCCCCAGCGCGTTCCCGATCCCGCCTATAAAGTAGGGATCCGGCACCTCGCAAACTGTTCCAGGCGGCTGATGCAAAGAGGGTGGACACGGAATGAACCCAGAGGGGAGCGGTCCGGTGCCAAACCCGCGGCCTTCTCCGCCTTGTAACGGAACGAAACGCGGGGTTCCGGCCAAGCCCTGGCTACTTGCGCTGATCAGTGCCGCCAGTTGGGGTAGAACGCCGTTCGCCGTCCCTAATGCAGAAGTTTGGCTGTTGATCAGGCCCAGCTTTTCAGACGCGACATCCGGCCGGTTCGTCAGCGCGGTTGCAACCAATTCCTTCAAAGGCGGAAGGTTGTCCTTCTCCGGAACTTCGATGTGATCCAGCGGAATAATCTGCGCCTCTCTGAGTACGGGGTCCGCCAGGCCATCGCGGCTGAGAACGTCTTTAAGCTGAATTTCCTGCTGCTGCAGGGTGGTTTCCGAGATCACCAGGTCCTGCTGGCTGGAAGCAACCTGGGCCTCCGCGGTGGTTACGTCCAGCGGCGCCATGGTTCCAATCTGCACCTGCTTCTGGTTGTCGCTGTAGAATCGCTGCGCGACATCCAGGGCCGCTTGCTTCGCTTTCACATCGGCGTAATCCGCAACCAGGCCGTAGTACAAATCGAGAACGTTGACCACGGAGCCAATGAGTTGGTTTTTGAATGTCAGGTCTTCAATTTTCAGGTTGGCTCTGGCGATGGTGATATTCCGGCTGTTTACCGCAACGCCGAAGCCCTGCAATAAATTGTGCTGGAACGAAAGCTGTATCGAAGTACCGTTCGATGGATTCAAAAGATTGCTGGGTGCATTCTCATTCAGATAGGAATCACGATAGGTAAAGCTCACTTGCCCGCCGGTAATCAGGCCCTTGCTGATCTCTTCCGTATAGTTGCGCGTGTCCTGGGTCAGGTTTAAAACGCCGCTCAGAACAGAGTTTGATTGGGGCGCCGATTTGTGCGAGTAACTCTGGACATCCTGGAATACCGGGTCCAGTGTCGGCGTCACCGGGCCGATCTGAGAAATCGTCGCGTTGACGGAGTTGCTCGTGCTAACGTTACCGCCGCCCGTACTGACCCCGGCCGCAGCCTCGCTTCCGGCGACACCCTGCCCGGTGGCAACCGAGCCAGCCTGTGAAACGCCGCTGGGAACGCCGGGCAAGGGTCCGCCGGCTTCGGCTCGCTCCAGATTCCAAATGTCGATAAGCGGGTTGTAGCGGTTGACTTCGATATCGATGTTGTTCTCGATAGCCAGCGCGATGGCATCCTGCACAGTCAGGTACAGCTTGCCGGCCCGCACCAGCCCACGGAGCCGCGCGGAGTTCCCCATTCTTACTGGTGGAATGTTGGGCGCTAAGTAGGGCCGCACAAAGATATTTTTCTCGGATCGCTGCGGTGCGATTGATTGGTCCTGTCCCCAGGTCAGACCGGTCGCGCAGGCGCCGCATAAAGCCAGTGCGATGCTTTTGTGAAGCACATCCAGGAAATGATTGAGCATTCGAATCGCTACTCCTGACCCTGACCCGCGGTGGGGAGTGTTGCCGGGAGCGCAGATTTGCGCGCCACATGTCCCGACAGAGCCTCGTTGAGCGAGATGTGGTTCACATCCAGCGTATTGCCCAGCGACTGATCGAACGCGATCCGGGCATGGCTGTAATTCGCCAGCGCCTGCGTCTCGGCCGATTCCGAAGAGGCCAGCGTCTGCTGATCCTGCACCACCTGAAAGACAGTGGATGCGCCCAGGGTGTATTTCTTTTTGTCCGCATCCAGCGTCTGCTGCTGCAGGATGCGCGCTTTTACTGCTGAGTCGTAGCGCACGCGCGCCTGCCGCAAGCCGATTACGGCGTTGTTCACGTCTACCCTCACCTGGTTGACCGCTTTCTGCAAAGTCAGTTCGCTCTGCCTCAATTCCAGAGCGCTGGTGACATAGTCGGATTGCGCCGCGCGGTTGCGTAGAGGAATGTTCAGCGAAAGCCCGGCAGAGTAGCTGGGGAAATTGCGGCGGAAAATCTGGGCGAGAGCGTTCGTGTACCCACCTGTCAGATAAGGCACCGGTTCAACCAGATCCGGCCCCAGGACGTTTGCCGGCCCGGATAAACCAGTGTTGTTCACGTCGGCAAACACCTGCAGACTGGGTTTCAGCCCGTTCTTGATACCCCGAAGAAGGATCTTCTGGCTGTCGATGTTGATGCGGTTCTGCGCGACCTCGGTTCGCTTGCCCAAAGCATCCTGCACAAGTTCATCAATCGGCTTCAGGTTGTCCGACGGCGGCACCTCAATCGTGTCCAGCGGGATGATATGCACTTCGGCCAGGGTTGGGCTCGCTACTCCATTCCGGCTCAGGGCATTCTTTAGAACCGTTTCCTGCTGCAGAAGATTCGTTTGCGAAATCAAAAGATCCTGCTGGCTGGCGTAGACCTGGGCCTCCGCGCGCGTCACTTCAATAGGCGCTAAGGTTCCGATCTGAACTTGTTTTTTGTTGTCTTCAAACAGCGCCTGGGCGGTGGCCAGCTCATCTTTCCTTGCCTTGAGATCCTGGTTGAAACTCACCAGATCCCAGTAGAGGTTCAAAACGGCCGAAATGGTCGTGATCACTTGCTGCTTGAACTGCAGGTCCGACACTTTCTCGTTGTTCTTAGAAACGCGGATTTCGCGTCCCAGCACCGGGGTTCCAAAACCTTGCAGAAGATTCTGCGAGATCTGAAAATCCAAGGTGGCGCTCGAGTATGGGTTGATATTGAAAGAAAGACTGTTGAACTTGCTCCACTGGCTGGAATAGCTGAGCTGCGCGTAGGTACCGAAGTCGGAGTATTTTGAGAGCTGTGCCTGATAAGTCCGGTTCTGTACGATAAGTTCCGTCGTTCCGGTCAGAAACGTATTACTCTGCGGGCTCGTATTGTGCGCGAAGTTCGCGTAGAGGGACAGTTGCGGGTCCAGACTCGGGACACCCGGGCCAAGTACCGTTGTGATACCGCCGCCCGCACTCACTCCGGTAACGGAAGTACTCGCGGCCGTGGGACTCACGGTGACGCCGGTTAAGCTGACGCTCTGCGGGCCCGCCGCTACGCCAACTCCGACACTTCGGATAGCGCCGCCGCCTTCGGTTCGCTTCGTCACTTCTTTGTTGAGCAGCGGCCCGTAGCGCTGAATTTCGATATCGAGATTGTTCTCTAATGCCAACGCAATCACGTCTTGCGATGACAGATATAAATTCCCGCCCCTGACGAGCGATTCCAGCCGGTCCGAATTGGCAAGATTGATGGGTGGAACCGTACGCTGCCGGTACGAATGAGTGAGCCAGTTAAGAGGGCCGTGCGGGGGCTCAACTCTGATGGCGTTTTGCGCCGGCACCGAACCGGCAAACAGGAGGGAACTGCACAACCAAGCCAGGGGTATTTTGAGTCTTCTCATCAATATAATCAAAAGCTTTCATGTTAGCCGGACGAGCGCGCAGCACACTCCCGTCTCGCGAATTATTGGACGAACGCGCTGCATGCAAGTGAAAACGATTTCGTTGCATGCCACGTTCCGTTTTTTATTGCCGCGATTTCTCATGGTAGCGCAGCAGTTACGGCTCTCAGGCCGGCCCGGCGGCAACCGGGAGATGTCCGTTTTTGGGAACCAAACCGCCACATCCAGACAGAACCAGACCGGCACATCCAAACAGGAGTGCTTGCTATCCTTGCGGCTGGTATGGCAAGTTCCGTAATGGAGCTGTTTGAAGAGACCGGGGCTTATCTCCGTGGCCATTTCCGTCTGACCAGCGGACTACACGGTGGAGAGTATCTGCAATGTGCCAAGGTTCTAGCGCATCCGCCTTATGCGGAACGGCTGGGCCAGGAACTGGCCAGGGAAATAAAAACACTGATCGGGGATAGTGCCGTAGATCTTGTCGTCTCGCCTGCCATGGGCGGCATCATCATCGGCCATGAAGTTGCACGCGCTCTGAATGCCCGCTCGCTTTTCGCGGAGCGCGATGCGGTCTCGAACGAAATGACTTTGCGACGTGGATTTGAAATACGGCCGGGCGAATCCGTCGTAGTTATCGAAGATGTCATCACAACCGGCGGCAGCACCAAGGAAGTAGTGCAGCTTGTGCGCTCGGCCGCCGCGAACGTCTTAGCGGCGGGATCCATAATTGACCGCAGTGGCGGCCGGGCCGATGTTAGTGCGCCGCGCGTCTCGCTCCAAATTCTGAACCCAGTCACTTACCGGCCGGAAGATTGCCCACTCTGCGAGCAGGGCGTCCCAGTGATCAAACCCGGCTCGCGGCGCGTATGAGGGATGAGACGACTCCGCTTTGAGGCCGCCTACGACGGAACCGATTTCAACGGCTGGCAGGTGCAGCCTGGTTTACCGACCATCCAAGGCACGCTCGAAGAGGTTATCGGAATCATCGAAGGGCAACTGGTTCACGTGGCCGGCTCGGGCCGCACAGACGCGGGTGTACACGCCTTTGCGCAAATAGCGGCAGTTTCGCTCGAAAATCCCATTCCGGCAGACAATTTCCGGCGCGCAGTCAATCGCCTGCTGCCACACTCCATTCGCATCCGAAACGTTCGAGAAGTTCCGCTCGACTTCCATCCGCGTTTTCACGCCCGGAGCAAGACCTATGAATACCGGATGTATCGGGAAGAAGTCTGTCCGCCCTTTGACCGCCGCTTCGTTTATCACCATCCATACCCGCTCAACGAAGCCGCAATGGTACAGACAGCGTCGCTTCTGGAAGGCAAGCACGATTTCACGGCTTTCGCCGCCTCAGACGAGAGAGACCGGCTGAACGCTTCCAAGGTTCGCAGCATCTTTCGCTCCACGCTGCGCAGAAAAGAGAACATGCTGGTTTATCAGGTCACCGGCTCCGGGTTTCTGAAGCACATGGTCCGGAATATCATCGGCTTGCTATTGGAGGTGGGGAAAGGCAACTTGACGCGAGATGATGTGCTCGCCCGGCTCGAGCCCGAGAGCGGCATCAAACCAGGACCCACCGCGCCCGCCAGCGGGCTGTTTCTGGTTTCGGTGGATTACGAGGACCCAGACAGTGAACTGAAGTTCACTGCTGCACGCTGAAGGCGTGCGCCACATGATCGCGGCCGATTCTTTCGATCACGCTCTCATAAGCATCCAGCGCGTTGCGGAAAAAGTGATCCTCCGCCGGTACCCAATCGAGATGTTTCGGCTCAGGCAGCGTATTGAAAAACTCGGTGAGATCGGGCATCGGACCGAATTCGTCATTCGTGCTCTGGACGAAGTACTTCTGTACGTGAACGTGGTACACGAACTCGCGCTCGGCTACACGTGTAGGGAATCCGGCGGCAATCACCCGTCCGATAGCGTTCTCCTGCGAAGTCAACCGCAGCGCGATGCGCGATCCGAACGAGAAGCCCGCGATGAGAACCGGCAGGCCGGGATATCTTTGCTGGATTTCGCGAAAAGCGGAACGCGCATCTTCCGTCTCGCCCACCCCGCCGTCGTAAGCACCTTCGCTGAGATTGACGCCGCGATAATTGAAGCGCAGCACCACGCAGCCGCTTTTTCGCAAGCCGCGTGCCAACCGGTACACAACTTTGTTGTGCATCGTTCCGCCGTGTTGGGGATGAGGATGGCAAACAACGGCAGCTTCCACGGGGACGCCGTGTTCCGGTTCCTCGAGCAAAGCCTCCAACTTACCGGAGGGACCTTGCAGGGCGAGCGTCTCAATACGCCGCGCCATCAGTTCGACCGGTAATTCGTGAACTGCATGTCGATGCCGAAATCTTTCCCTTTGAGAAGCGCGATGACCTGCTGCAGCGTGTCCCGGTCTTTGCTGCTGACCCGGACCACGTCCCCTTGAATGCTGGCCTGCACCTTCAGCTTGCTGTCCTTGATGGTCTTGACAATGTCTTTCGCCTTCTCGCCTGAAATGCCCTGCTGCAATGTAATTTCCTGGCGCACGCTGTTGTGCGAAGCCTGCGTGATGGACCCGTATTGCAGTCCCTTCAACGGAACGTTCCGTTTGACAAGTTTCTGGCCCAGGATTTCGGTCACTGCCTTCAGCTTGAACTCGTCGGAGCTGGCGAGGAGAATCTTGTTATCTTTCTCGTTGAGCTCGACGGACGATTTGCTGTCCTTCAGGTCGTAGCGGGTTTGCACCTCTTTTGAGGTTTGCTGGATGGCGTTTGAAACTTCGTTGAGGTCAATTTTAGAGACAATATCGAAGGTGTTCTCAGGCATGCGTCACTTATATCGTAGGACGGCGGCTCCGCACGAGGTGCGCTTCTCTGGGATGCAACCTTACAGGATCTTCGCTATACAATCCGGCAACTGAGGGGCGCTCCCGGTTTCGCCGCCGTTGCGATCATAATTCTGGCGCTCGGAATGGGGGCAAATACCGCGATTTTTAGTCTGCTCGACGTCGCCGATCGCGCCGAGGGGTTGGTTCAATAATTTGCTGGTTGCCGTTCAAGTGGCGCTAGCCGTTGTGATGCTGGTGGGCGCCGGACTCTTTATGCGTACACTGCTCAACCTGAGGAGCATAAACCCCGGCTTTAACACGCGCAATCTCATTCTGTTCGGACTTGATCCTGTTTCGCTTCACTATTAAGAGCCGCAGATTCAGAGCCTCTACCGCACTCTGAGGGACCGGCTCGCCTTAGCAACCACGGGTATGCTGATCATCGTGGCTGGGATTGCTGGTTATATCCCGGCCAGACGAGCATCGCTGGTAGACCCCGCGGCTGCGTTGCGAGCTGAGTAGCGGGACGCGGCGTCCTGCACAGGCGAAAGGGTCTGTCCCAGTTATCCTCTACTCGCCAGCGCTAACACGACGCGCTCGGTTAGTTCTTCGATCAACGCCGGCATGGCTGAGTCCAAAGCTAGCGTGACCGCAGCGCGGATGCTGTGTCTATCGAGCGCGCTCGTTCCGTTCGTGCCAGCGCCATCTTTTCGCAACCCGGCACTTCGTTCCAGCAGTTGCTGCACCGCGCCAAGTAGCGCGGAAGCCTCAAACGGTTTGCGAAGAATAACATCCGCCCCGGCGTTCTTGGCATCCTGCTCATTGAACTCATCCACCGGGGCCGCTGCAAAGATAACGGGTATGTGGCGATACTGATCCTGCGATTTCAGAAACCGGGCCAGATCGAAACCGTTCTTCGTGGGCAGGTAAACGTCGGTAATGAGCAGATCGGGATTAACATCGGGCAAGCGCCTGAGTGCAATGGCACCGTCCGTCACGCTCACAACTTCGAGTCCCTGGCCGGTGAGGATCTGCTCGGCGAGCCGGAGTGCCTGCGGGCTATCATCCGCCAGCAGAATCCGGTTCATTGTCGCTGAGGTGCAGGCTGGCCGCTGGTCGCGCCCGGTGTCACCAGACTCTGCTTCTGTTCCGGCTGCTCAGATGTATGCTGTTCCTTCTTCTTTTTCTTTTTTTCCAGCTTAGCTTGCTTTTTAGCCTGCTTCTCGCGATATTTCTGCAATTCAGCATCGCGGTTGGTCGGCAAAGGCTGGTTTGGAGTGGCGGCTTGCTTGTTGGCCTGCGCCGTTCCGGCAGTCCTCGCGTCAGTGTTCTTCTCGAGAGCTGTGTCATTCGCGCCGACGGTTGTCGCGCTCACGTCGGTGGTTCCAGATCCGTTGCCGGCGCCGCTGGCCAGTTCAGTATTCACAACAGGAACACTGGCGGGAATGGTTCGCTTCGGATCTGTCATGGTGGGATTGCCTTCCCTGGCGGCATGGCTCACGTCGGGACCACCGTGGATCCACCCCGTTGAGCGGGCAATCAGGCCAGGGCGTTTATAGTTTTCGATTTCATACTTTTCGCGATCGTATGCGGCCTGGTCAACCTGCGGGACCGGCATTTCCATATCTTCCAGGCGGCGCTTGGCCTCATCGGCGCGATCGCTCAATGGATATTCACGCACGATCCGGGCGAACATCTCTCCCGCTTGGGGGCGAAAGCGCGCGCCCATCTTCGAGTAGGAATCGCCCGCTTCGTAGAGTGCCTCACCGGCCTTGCTAAAGAGAGGATACTGATCGACGAGCGCGTTCAACCTATTCGCAGCCGCTGGGTTCATGTCGCGCTTCCAGTAAAAATCTCCGACCACGAACTCATGATCGGCCAGGCTCTCCTGGATGTTGCGCAGGCGCTGTGCCGCTTGCGGGGCGAATTTGCTGTTCGGGAACTGAACCAGAAGCTGGCGGCATTCAGCCTCAGCCCGCAGAGTTTGCAGATCGTCGCGGTCGCTGCGGTCCATCTGCTTGTAGTGAATCTCGCAAACACGATTCTGCGCTTCGGCGGCTTCTTCCATGTTGGGATAGAAAAGGATGAAATCCTTGTACTCGGCTTCGGCTTGCGCCAGCCCATTCGCTCCACCTTCGCGATACCAGCTATCGGCAATGGCCAGCTTCGCCTTTGCCAGGTATTCGCTGGATTCGTAGGTGTTCATTAGGGTTTGCAGCGAAATGCGCGCTACCTCGTAGTGCCCGCGCTCAATGTCGTGCATGGCCTGATCGAACAGCACTTTATCAGGTTGCTGCGTGTTCTTGGCGATAGGGGTTTCATACTTGTGGCGAATACACCCGGCCAGAAGCCCTAGCGAGAGCGCAACCAAAACCACGCGCTTCGGCAGAAACTGAAAAGATTGCATATGAACTAAACCTTCACTGAAAATGCGTCCGCCGCGAGATGCTGCATCTCGCGGACGGCTTCTGCGGGATCGGAAGCCTGAAAGACGGAAGACCCTGCAACCACCCAATCTACTCCGGCTCTGGCCACATCCGCAATGTTTTCGGGCCCAACTCCGCCATCAATCTCGATGGCGAATTTCAATTTCCGCTGCTCGCGACGGCGGGCCAGTTCACCGACCTTGCGCAGAGAGTTCGGAATAAACTGCTGACCGCCATAACCAGGGTTCACGCTCATAACCAGGACATAGTCAGCGATGTCGAGCACTTCATCCAGTAGGAAAACCGGAGTCGCGGGGTTAATCACCACGCCGGCTTTCGCGCCGCGCTCCTGAATCATATGCAGCGTGCGATCGAGATTGCGGCAGACCTCGTAGTGCACGCTCACGCAGTCCGCCCCCGCTTTAATGAAGATGGGAGCGTACGTATCGGGATCCTCGATCATGAGGTGATGATCCAACTTGACGCGCGTGAAGCGGCGGATGGATTCAGTAATCGGCGTGCCCATGGTAAAGTTCGGCACGAAATGCCCGTCCATGATGTCCACGTGAAGCATCTGAACGCCGGCTTGCTCCACCGTTCGGATATCATCCCCTAGATGTACGAAGTCGGCGGCGAAAATAGATGGGACTATCTGGAGCACGTAAACTACTCTTCCCGCACGCTGTTAGCGCGGTCCATACCGCGCCCGCTCGCCCGAATTTCACGCAGGCGCGTTCCGGGCTCGGTTCCCACAGGGCACGCTTTCTCGGCTGACCCACTGGGACGTTTTGATGGTAGCACGCGACTGGGCGATTGGATCACAGGGGCCAGCAGTGGCCATGTGCTTCCTTATAATGAAGTGAGTAACGCATGGAGGACTTCAAAAAGAAGTTACAGGACGAGATCGCAGCGCTCGAATACGAACTACGTAACGAGCTTCCGAAGGAGATCCTCAAGGCCAGGGCACATGGGGATCTGAGCGAGAATGCCGAATACCACGCCGCCAAAGAGCGCCAGGGTTGGGTCAGCGCCCGCCTGGGGCATCTGCAGACACGGCTGCGCGATTTCTCCATGATCGACTTTTCCAAAATTCCGCGTGATCGCGTGGGCCTTGGCTCGCAGGTTGTCGTTCTCGATTTAGACAAGGACGAAGAATGTACTTACAATCTGGTTACTAGCGAGGGAGCGGATGTAGCCAATGGGAAGATTTCGACAAGCTCGCCAATCGGAAAGGGCCTGTTAGGTAAACGCGTGGGCGACACCGTAAAAATTCAGATACCCGATGGCGTCCGGGAAATGGAAATATTGAGTCTAACCACCATACACGATGCTGCTGCACCGGAAGACAGGCCACCGGCTGAGGAAACCTAAATGACCTATACCCGCGCAATTGGGTTCGGGGCGAACAAGATTATCCGCCTGATTGTGCGAGCTTTAGCGTTGTCGAAAATCAATCCAAACGTTCTTACCTTCCTGGGATTGGTGATCAATATGGTAGCCGCGACATTTTTGGCGGTGGGGAGCTTCCGCACGGCTGGCTACGTAATCATTTTCGCGGGCCTCTTCGATATGGTGGACGGCCGCGTCGCCCGCGCCACGAATCAGGTTACGCGGTTTGGGGGGTTTTTCGATTCCGTCCTGGACCGTTACTCCGACTTGGCCCTTCTGGTTGGCCTGCTGGTCTACTACGGAACGATCAACCGGCCCTCGTATGTGGTGCTGACCGCCGTAGTCATGACCGCCTCCGTGATGATCAGCTACACCCGCACGCGCGCTGAAAACATTATCCCGACCTGCAAAGTTGGCTTTCTGGAGAGGCCGGAACGAATCGTCTTATTCATTATTGGCGCGCTTTTTGACCGTATGGCTCCGGTCCTGTGGGTAATTGCGGTGTTGGGAAACCTGACGGTCATCCACCGAATGATCTTCACTTACCAGGAATCGAAGCGCTTGGAAGAAGCGCAGCTCAGAACCACATCCGTCAGGGCATCCAGCAGTACGGCTCAGTAGCTACTCGCCGTCTTCCAAAATCACGACCGCAAACGCCATCTCTCTGGTATGGGTCAGCGAGATGGAGGTCCGCCGCGCCCCCAACCGCTCGGCTACGCTCAAAGCTACGCCTGTAAGCCGCAGCACCGGACGACCGGAGCGCTCATTGACCACTTCGAAATCTTTCCATGTCACGCCCAGGTTCCAGCCGGTGCCTATGGCCTTCATCCCGGCCTCTTTTGCGGCAAAACGCGCGGCAAAGCGCTCCGCTGAATTGGCTTTGCTTCCGGCGTAAGCGCGCTCGCCTTCCGTATAGATCCTGTTCAGGAAACGCGGGCCGAACCGCGCAATGCTCTCTCGTATGCGGCGCACCTCAGCGAGATCCGTTCCAATTCCCAGAACCATATACCTCATCATGCACGCAGGCAGCTTCTTGCAATGAGAGAATACAGGAGTCAATGCACATTCCGGACAACTTCCTGTCGCCTCCGGTTTGGGCCACTCTTGACGCCATCGCTATTCCAGCAATCGCATATGTCTCGCGGCAGGCGCAGCAGGCAACAGACAACAATCGTTTACCGCTGCTCGGCGTTATGGGTGCGTTTGTGTTTGCGGCGCAGATGATTAATTTCCCGGTCGGGCTTGGGACAAGCGGTCATCTGGTTGGCGGCACTCTGCTTGCTTGCCTGATCGGGCCCTGGGCGGCGGCATTAGTGATCACTTCGATTCTGATCGTGCAAGCCTTGGTGTTTCAAGACGGCGGCGTGCTTGCCCTTGGAGCGAACGTAATCAATATGGCACTGATGGGCGTGCTGTTTGGGTATCTGCCCGCGCGCGCTCTCTTTCGCACCAACTGGAAATTCTATGGCGTGTTTCTGGGCGGGCTCTGCTCCGTGCTTGTAAGCGGCACGCTTGCACTTGCGGAATTGACCCTATCCGGTATTCGGATGCCTGCGACTCTCCTGGGGGCCTCACTCGGACTGTTTGCCGTGAACGCGATTCTGGAAGGCGCCATCACTGTATCGGTGTTGCGCCCGATTGAGCGCTTAAACCCGGGCATGACAGAGGGAGTCTTCGAAAAATGGAGAGAAGCCGCGGCCAGACCATCGCGATGGCCGAAACTAGCGGCGGCGCTGGGGGCCGCGTCGGTCGTGTTAGCGGCAGGCGGTATCTTGATTGCTTCCACTTCGCCCGATGGACTGCAGCATCTGGGACTGAGGCTGGGGATGCACTTCGGTCATCCTGGCTTCTCGTCCCCGCTGAGTAATTACCAAATCCAGGCGCTGGGGCCGGCCTGGTTCAGCCGTGCCACGGCGGGCATCTGCGGCCTGGTCCTGATCTATCTTGTCTGCGCGCTGGGCGGCCGCTTACTTGCGCGCGCGCGCCGCTCTTATTCTTAACGTACTTCCAACCGGAGCCTGATTGCGTCACGCTGCTTCCGCGCGCTGGAGTAACCCAAAAAGCTTTGTCCATCGCTTAGATGCTCGTACAAAGCTGATCTTGCTGCTAGCCTTCGTGCTGTCAGTGGCACTGCTCCGCGCCCCGTCCGGGCTGCAGCTTACCTGCTGCCTGTTTGCCCTCATAGTAACAGCCGCGGCGGCACGCCTGCCGGTCTGGCGGATTCTTCGAGTTTCCCTGCTGGTCGTACCGTTCGTAGGCTTGTTTTCGTTACTTGTGTATCTCACCGGCGATGCCTGGCGCGCCTGGTTCATTCTCGCCAAGAGCTATCTTTCGGCCTTGAGCGTGCTTATTCTCATTTCCTCTACGCCATTACCGAAACTGCTGGCTGCTGCCCATTTTTTTCGCCTTCCCACTCTTCTGGTGGAAGTGACCCAACTCACTTACCGCTACTTATTCGTGTTGGCTGGAGAGGTTCGCGTGATGCAGACGGCTTTCCGGGCGCGCGGCGGGCGCCCAGGGAGCCGCGCGGTTCGGGCTTCCTCCGGTATGGTAGCAGTGCTTTTCACCAAATCTTACGAAAAGGCGGCAATGATACAGCAGGCAATGTACAGCCGGGGCTTCTCGGGGAATCTCGCACAGGCCAATCTCCCGCGCTTTAACTTACGGGAAGGCGTCATCGCTTGCGCAGGTATTGCATTGTTAGTCGGACTGCATTTCGTGTGAAACTATGTGTGCCTTCCTTGAAGTACGCAGCCTGACCTTTCAGCATCCGGGCGGGACAAAAGCTCTTGACAATGTCTCTTTCCAACTGACCCAGAGAGAGAACCTAGCCATACTGGGACCCAACGGCTCGGGAAAGACAACTCTGCTACTGCACCTGAACGGAACACTGCGCGGGCGCGGATCGGTTCGTGTGTGCGGCCTCGAGATGCGCGACAGAAATCTGGCCGAGATCAGGCGCAAAGCTGGATTAGTCTTTCAGGAAGCCGACGAGCAGCTTTTCATGCCCACAGTCCTGGAGGATGTAATGTTCGGTCCTCTGAACTTAGGCTGGAGCGTTCATGAAGCCGAGCACAAATGCCGGATCGCACTTACCCAGGTAGGTGTCTCAGAGGATTTACTGGACCGGCCGCCATTTCACCTAAGCACGGGGGAGAAACGGCGCGTGGCCCTTGCAGGCGTACTCGTAATGGACCCGGAGATACTCCTGCTGGATGAGCCGACAACATCGCTTGATCCGCCGGGACAGCGCGCTTTGCTGGAACTTCTGCGCGCCCTGCCCCAGCCCAAGCTGATAGCGACTCACGATGTTCACTTCGCCGCAGCTTTGAGCGAAAGAGCAATCTTTCTGAAAGCCGGCAGCTTAATAGCGGACGGGAGGCTGCAAGACGTTATCGAGCGTTTTGACTGGAACCCCTATCCCTGACTCTTCCTGAATGCCGCCCAGCGCTTCTTTTGCGCCGCAGCTATTCTCTTCCGCGCCTCCGGACTCAAGGTGCGTTTTCTGCGGTTAGCCGCCGGCCTGGAAGCGCTGGTATCATTCGCGGCGTGAGCTGTTTTGGAAGCTCTTCCGCCTCGAGACCCCATGATGCTCCGGACCTGAGCTATTTGTTCGTCTAGTTTTTGTCTTTGCGCTTCCAGGCCCTGCAAAGCAGCTTCTAAAATCTCTCTACTCGGTGCTGCGGACGTTTTTGCCATACACCATTACTTAGTAACACATTACAAACGAAATTCCTAGAAAAGCGGCGCTTAACTCTCCGAATAGCACATTAAAGTTACTGGACCGTCGTTTACAAGCCGGACGCTCATGTGAGCCTGGAACACTCCGGTTTCCACTTTCGCGACTGACTCGCGGCTGATTTTTACGAAATGTTGATACAGCCGCAGTGCATCCGCTGGGGGTGCTGCCTCAGAGTAAGACGGCCGATTGCCTTTCCGCGTGTCACCGTAGAGTGTAAATTGAGGGACAATCAGCAACTCGCCAGAAACCTCCCTCAGACTACGATTCATTTTGCCTTCGCCGTCGGGAAATATACGCAAGCGGGTCACCTTGTTTGCTAAGTACTCGGCCTGAGCTTCGGTATCGTCATAACGTACTCCGAGAAGAACCAGCATGCCTCTTCCGACCTGGCCGGTGATTGCATCGTTCACGGTAACACTCGCTTCGGAGACTCTCTGCACCAGTGCGCGCATAACAATATTGAACAGAGTTGGGGACTAGACAGTGTCTCGCTCTATTATTTCCAGGCCCTGTCCTCTATTCATAGCGCAGGACAACCATTGGATCCACTCGCGCAGGGCGCCATGCCGGAATGCAGCAGGCTGCAAAGGCGACGGCAGCAAATACCAAAACGGCGGCGAAGTAAGTAGTTGGGTCCATCGATTTCACACCGAATAGCAAGCTGCCCAGGCTGCTCGATAAGGCTACCGAGCCCGCGATTCCAGCCAGCACACCTATAGCAGCAAGCAGCATGCCTTCGGCAGCAGTCGTGCGGAATACGTCGGCTTTATTAGCGCCCAGGGCCACTCGAACGCCTATTTCCCTGGTGCGTTGACTGACCAGATAGGAAAGGACGCCGTAGATGCCGACGCACGCGAGAATCAAAGCCAAAGCGGCCAATCCGCCCAGCAAGACAGCCTGGATCCACAGCTGAGTGACTTGCTGGCCCAGCAGATCGTCAAGAGTCATTACATTCGAGACCGGCTGATTGGGGTTAATGGACCACACTGCCTGCCGGACCGCGCCTGCCAGGCTCATGGGATCTCCTGACGTCCGGATGACCAGATCCCGCGGGATCATCCAGTTATCTTCTGCCTGCCAGTAAGGGAAGTACATCTCTTGCCGCGGCGGCTCATTCAGAGCCATTTGCCGCACATTGCCAACCACACCTACAATGCGGACCCAGGGCATCTTTTCGTCAGGCGATCCGAATTTAAATCGTTTGCTTACGGGATCCTGATTCGGCCAATAGGTTCGCGCCATTTTCTCGTTGATGATCGCAACCAGGGGCGCGCCTTGCCCATCGCGATCACTGAAGAGCCGGCCTTTCTTCAATGGAATCCGCATGGTTTCGAAATAGCCGGGGGTCACCACGCGGTTGTTTGCGTCGTAAGTGAGTTTCGGAACAAGCCTGATTCCTTCTGGCGTGAAGCTGTTTGTTCCTCCAGGCCAGGTAAGCAGAAGCGCACTGGTAACTCCCGCGCTCTGCACGGCGGGCAACGTCTTGATGCGGTCCAATAAACGTTCGAAGAACTGAGAACGTTGAAGGAAGTTGCGAGATCTCGCTGCCGGAGAGTCCATAATATCTGCAAAATTGGTGTCGGCTATCACAAGCTGCATGGTTAGAAGATGGCCGGGTTGAAAACCGGGATCCAATCCGCGCAGATTTGCGAAGCTCTTGAGCAGGAGACCCGAGCCGATCAGCAAAGTCAACGAGAGAGCAACCTCACCAATGACCAGGGTGTTCCGGAAGAGCTTTCGCCGCGTCCCCGCATTCCCGCGCGAGCCTTCCTTCAGAACCTCGTTTAGATCGACTTTCGCGGCTTGCATGGCGGGCGCGAGGCCAAACAAGAAGCTGCTCAGGAGAGTTACCGCTGTGGCGAAGGCGAGCACCGGAAGACTAAGGCTCAGCGAGACCAGAGGCGTGAGATCTTGCGGAATCAGATTCTTCAGGAACACGAAGCACCAGTTCGCGATCAAGAGGCCCAGCACGCCACCGCCCAGTGCAAGGAGAGCACTCTCGGTCAAAAGTTGGCGTACAATACGCCGTTTGCCTGCGCCAAGCGCGGTGCGAACCGCAATCTCGCGGCTGCGTGAGGCGGCTCTGGAAAGCAGCAGATTCGCTACATTCGCGCACGCAATCAGCAGAATAAAGCCGACCGCAGCCATGAGAATCAGCAAGCCCCGGTGTACATCGCGCGTATAGGTGTCCTGGAGCGGCTCCACAAAAAAGCGCCTCGTCCACTGGTCCGCCTTCGGATCGGCATGCTTCATTTGCCGCTCTAATACTGCTAGTTCCGAGTTCGCCCTGGCAATCGTGACGCCGGGTTGCAGTCTAGCGACGACGTGCAGATAGTGCGAGTCCCGCTCGGCAAGCTGCTTGGCGGTAAATGCAATCGGGGCCCAGACATCGATGTCTTTTTTGGGAAATTCGAAGCCCGGCGGCATTACGCCGATAACAGTGTATTTATCTCCGTTCAGAAGAATGTCATGTCCCACCAGAGTCCGGCTGCTGCCAAAGCGTCCCCTCCAGAGGCGATCGCTGATCAGAACCACGTGATGCGCGCCGGGCCGGTCCTCTTCCGGCAGAAACACTCGGCCCAGCATCGCCTTTACACCCAGCACCGAGAAGAGATTCTGAGTGGATTCAACCCTGTTCAGCTTTTCAGGCGGGCCGCCTTGGCCCGTGAGATTGTAGTTGCCAAGAGCCATCGCCGCGACACCCGCGAAGATCTGCGTCTGTCTGTTCCACTCGGCATAGTTTCCTGGCGCAGGAGTGTTCCTGGGAAATCCCGCCTCGCCAGCATCTTCGAAGACGGAGACGAGCCGGTCTGGATCACGAAATGGTAGGTTGCGCAGCAGCACGGCGTCGGTGACGCTGAAAATGGCCGCCGTCGCTCCGATGCCCAGCATCAGAGTTAGCAATGCAACCGTAGTGAAACCCGGCGCCTTTATTAACATCCGCCATCCATAACGGACATCCTGCAGAAACGTACGCATGCAGAGACTTGAACGCAAATAGAATGCCAGTCAGAGAGCCGGAAGAATCAGCAGGTTACGATCCGGCCGTGTTCGGATCTGGGAAATGGTGAGCGAGACTGCGAAGATGTTGCTTGCATTCCTTTCGCACGTTCCTGGCGCCCGACAATACATTCGGGTTTGCCTCAACCGATTTTTTGGAAGTTGCGCTTACCGCATTGCTCGGTTTGCTTCTATTTGTTTTGCCGAAGCTACCAAGGCCGGCCCTGAATTTGACGGGAAGATTCCCACGACACACCGGGTGGTGCATGCTGGCGCTTTTTATTCTGCCGATTGCTTTGCGGCTGGCACTGCTGGCCCACAGCCCCGTTCCGATCCCTAGCGGATCGGATGACTTCAGTTACCTGCTGCTATCGGACACGCTATTACACGGCCGTTTAGCTAACCCTCCGCATCCTTTATCGCGGTTTTTTGAAACTATATTCGTCCTTCAGCAGCCGACCTACAGTTCGATGTTCTCGCTGGGTCAAGGCTTTGTTCTTGCTCTTGGATCGCTGTTATTCGGGAATCCGTGGGCCGGTGTTTTGATTTCAATCGGAGCATTCTGCGCACTCTGCTACTGGATGCTCCGCGCGTGGACTTCGCCGGGGTGGGCATTAACCGGGGGCGTGCTTGCGGCATGCACGTTCGGCCCGCTCTGCTATTGGACGAACTGCTACTGGGGCGGCGCTGTATCCGCCTCGGCCGGCTGCCTGATATTTGGAGCGTTGCCGCGATTGGGCGCGCAGCCGAGCATGCGGAATGGCACTCTGCTTGGGCTCGGGTTCGCTGCGCAGCTACTGACACGGCCGTATGAATCCATTCTTCTGCTTGTCAGCGTTATCGCTTACTGGATGTTGGCGTGGGGATCGCCTTGGCGGAAATACCTAAAGCCGCTCGCGGCGGCTGCCGTCTTCAGCGGGGCGGCATTACTTCTGATCGTGTTTCAGAACAAAGAAGTGACAGGTTCCTGGACCAAGACTCCCTATATGCTTTACCGCTATCAATACGGAGTTCCTACGACCTTTACTTTTCAGCCGAATCCGGTTCCTCATCGGGAGATGACTTCCGACCAGGACTTGGATTACCGGGCAGAAGTCGCGATCCATGGCGAAGAACCCGACACGGTTAGGAAGTATGTGGAGCGACTCGCGTTCCGCCTGCGGTTTTTGCGGTTCTTCTTTTTCGCCCCGCTCTGTTTGGTGATTCCAGTTTTCCTCGCGACCATCCGATCGTTCCAATTCGCTTGGGTTGTGCTGGCCTTAGCCATTTTTGGCCTGGGATCGAACTTCTTTCCGTATTTCTATCCGCACTACGTGGCCGCCGTGACGTGTCTGTTCGTGCTTATTGCGATCACCGGCCTCGAACGGCTGCAAAGAATCAAAATTGGTCAACGGCGGCCCGGACCCGCACTGGTCTATCTCGTATTACTTATCTCCGCCGCGCATTTCCTCTTCTGGTACGGCGTGCATGCATTCGCCGGCGCGGAGACGTTGAGCAAAAGCAGTAAGTACGAAGCTTGGGATTTTATCAACTATGGCGACCCCGAACACCGTATTGCCATTAATAAACAGCTTGAACAGATATCTGGCAAACAACTTGTATTCGTGCGCTACGGGCCGCGGCATGGTTTTCATCAATGGATCCACAACGCCGCTGACATTGATGCTTCCCGGATCATTTGGGCTCGCGATCTTGGGCCCGAAAATGAGGAACTTATCCATTACTACAGCGGGCGAAAGGTCTGGCTGCTTGAACCCGATGCATGGCCGCCGCACCTGGTCCCTTACCAGTCCACTGTGAAACGTTTTGAGTCGGTCCCGTAGTTCTACTTCAAAAAATGGTGCCGCGGCCCAATAGCCATTGCGGATCGAGATGCCGTTTTACACCTTTCATCGCGTCAACCTCATCCGCTGAGTACATGAGTTTCAGCAGATCCGTTTTTGTCTTTCCGATGCCGTGCTCAGCGGCGACCGTGCCCCCAAGCGAGACAACATACTGCGCCAATTCGTACATCAGCTCCTCGCTGCGCCGAGCCTCCTGGTTGGAGGCCGGGAGCAAGTTGATGTGATTGTTCGCATCACCAGCATGCCCGAAAATCGTGTACTGGCCTGGAAAGACTTGCTCACAGCGCTGCTTGTAGCGGGCATACAATTCGCGGTGATAGCGGAAGGGAACAGCGAAATCCGTGCTGCACTTCGGAAAACCTCTCCGCCGGATTTTGTCGGTGACGGTTGCGGCGAGCGTATGGCGGAATTCACGAAAGCGCTGATGATCGGCGGTTCGAAATCCGAACCAGGAACTTTCGCCGAACGCGTGCCGCTCATCCAGACGCTGCGTCCAATGATCCACCTCGGGGTCCTCTTCCGATTCCAGATTCTGTTCAATCATGAGGGCCGCTTGCGCCCGCGCCGGAATATCCGGATAGCTCGGGCGCAGGAAATCAAGCGAGTGCCCGTCCAGAAACTCGAGCAGCCGCAGTTCGGGAAGGCCCCGCCATGATTCAACTGTTTCCAGAGCATCCATATCGGACGGGAAGAAAATCACCCCGCTTAGAATGGCGGCAGGCTCCGGGAGCAACTGGAGCTCGGCACGCGTGATGATCCCAAGCGTGCCTTCACTGCCTGCCAGCAGATCCACCCACTCTACATGCGGATGAAGGTAGTATCCCGCCGAATTCTTTGTGGTGCCCGGAATCCGCACCGGAGGAACGGGGAAATCCACCGGTTGTCCGCGTTTGAGCCACAAGGTGCGGCCGTTCATGAAGGTAACTTCAAGCGCAAGCACGTGCCGCCGAACCGATCCGTAATGAAAACTGCGCGCACCGCCTGCGTTCGTGCTGATAATTCCGCCAATGGAGGCGGAGTCTTCAGTGGGATTCGGCCCAAAGAACTGCTTTGTGCGAGCAGCAGCTTTCTGCAGATCGCGGAGGAGTACGCCGGCGCCGCAACGTGCCCTGCCGCGCTCGATTTCAATTTCGCCGAATCTCTCCAGAGACAGAACCGCGCCGCCTTGTGGGACGCGCGCGCCCGTCAACCCGGTCCCGGCTCCTGCAAGCGTGATGCCCGTCGCAGCCTGCGAGCACTTACTGGCAATTTCGCGGACTTCCTCAACCGAGGCGGGAAGAAAAACCTCATCGGCCTGGCCGCGAAATCCCGACGAGTCCTCTAGATAACGGTCCATTGTTTCAGAGATCGCCACTCATTCAAGATACGCTTAAACGAGGCGGCGGTCGGCATTAAACCCTGGTTTTCTGTGTCATGAAGCGAAACAATTACGTTCTGATCGTGTTTGACAGCTGCCGCTACGATGCGTTCGTGAAAGCTCGCCCGAAAGCAATGCGGAAACTCGGGTCCGTGGAGAAGCGCTGGGCATATGCTTCCTGGACAGCACCGTCCCATTACAATCTGCTGATGGGGCTGATGCCGCACTCAAGCCCGCGCGGCGTGTTTGCGTCGGACTATTACCAGCGCGATTTTCTGAAGTTCAACCAGCGGCTTGGGTCGGAGGGGATCGAGTTCAAACAATTCGTTCCGCGACTTTATCTGCCGGTTCTAATGCAGAGTCTGGGTTATAAGACGCACGCCATGGTCTCTTTGCCAGTACTGAATCCACTTACGATTCTCAATTCCGGCTTTGACTCCTATAAGCTCATGGACCAGCATAATGATCTACGAGCGATGACCCGCGAAATGAAATTCGAAGAGGATCAGCCGTCCTTCTATTTCCTGAATACGGGCGAAACGCATTACCCGTATGCGCTTCCGGGCGAACCGCCGGAGCAGTGGCCGCGTATAAGCGGCGTGCATGGCGTATTTAAGCACCTGGACGATCATGTGGTTGGCGGAAAGCTGCGGCGGACACGCTCCCGGAACTTCGACCGTGCGAAGCTTCGGGAATTGCGGCAGCGCCAGATTGCAGCAGTGAAGTACCTGGACGGCGTGATGGAAGAACTCTTCGATCTTCTGCCGAAGGACACATACGTAACCATCACGTCCGACCACGGCGAATTATTTGGAGAAGACGGCTATTTCGGCCACGGGCCTATTCAGCACGAGAAAGTACTGGAAGTGCCCTTTGTCGAAGGGAAGCTACGGTAAATGCAGACAGGCACAGTTCGGTTTGCCGCGAAGGTGGTTGCCGCAATGGCGGTAGCGGCCGCTTTTCATATAGGTCAGCCGCATACCCATACAGCGACGCTGCAATTCGCCTACATCGGCCCTGGAGCGGGTTTCGCATTTCTCGGTTCGTTTCTGACGATCGTCGTGTCGTTGCTGGCGAGCATCATCTCCTTTCTGGTTTGGCCGTTCCGTATGCTCTGGCTGGCATTGCGGCGGCGCGGCCGGTTTGGTAAAGCGCGCGTGAAGAAGGCGATTTTCCTGGGTTTGGACGGGCTCGATCCAAACCTGGCAGAGCGGTGGATGGCGGAAGGGAAATTGCCGAACCTGAGCCGGTTGCGCGAACAAGGCTACTATGGACGTCTGCGCACCACGTTTCCGCCGCTGTCGCCAGTGGCGTGGTCGACGTTTGCGACCGGAGTCAATCCGGCTAAGCACAACATTTTCGATTTCCTTACCAGGAATCTGCGGACCTACGCGCCCGAACTTTCCTCTGCAAAGGTGCGGCCGCCCACACGCTTTCTGAGGATTTGGAAATGGCGCATTCCCCTCTCGCGGCCTTCCGTTGAGCTACGCCGGAAAAGCGAGCCATTCTGGAAAATCCTCGGTAGGAACGCGATCAGCAGCACAATTCTTCGGGTCCCCATCACCTTCCCTCCAGAGGTGTTTAGCGGACGCATGCTGTCGGCAATGTCAACGCCCGACCTGCGCGGAACGCAGGGCAGCTTTTCCTGGTTCTCGACGCGGACTGATGAATCGGTTTGCGAAGGCGGCGTCCGGTCGCGTTTGATCCCACGCGGAGAAGTTTTCGAAGGCGTGCTGCGTGGGCCGGAGACAGCTCAGATCACCTTTCAGATTGTGCCGAACGGCAATACAGGAGAGCGCACGCTGGAGATCCAGGGCAAAACGTGGCGCCTGCGTACCGGTGAATACACGCCGTGGATCCGTCTGCGTTTCGCGACAGGACCGCTTTCTTCCGCTCGAGGCATCGTGCGTTTTCTTCTGACCGAGACGGAACCGGACGTTTCGATCTATGTCACACCCATCGAAATCGATCCGGAAAACCCGGCGCTCCCGATCAGCCATCCCGGTTATTATGCGGTGTATCTGGCGAAACTTCTCGGCTCATTTGCCACGCTCGGTTTGGCCGAGGATACCTGGGCACTGAATGAAGGCGCGATTGATGAGGATGCTTTCCTGAAACAATCGAAGTTGATTCAGGAAGAGCGCGAGGCGATGCTTTTCAGCACCCTGGACCGCACACGTCACGGAGTTGTGGCTTGTGTTTTCGATACGACCGACCGGGTTCAGCATATGTTCTATCGATATCTGGACCCGGCCAGAAGCAATGGCAGTGAATCACGACAGGCGCGGGTGATCGAGGATCTCTATCGCGATATGGACCGCGTGGTGGGGCGCACGCTGGAATATGTGGATGACGGCACGGCGCTGTTCGTTCTCTCAGACCACGGCTTCTGCTCTTTCCGGCGAGGTGTGAACCTGAACGCCTGGCTTCACCAGAATGGTTATCTCGTTTTGCGGGATGGCTTGACCGAGAGCGGCGATTACTTTGACGGCATTGACTGGGAGCGCACTCGGGCCTACGCGCTTGGGCTGGGAGGGCTGTTTCTAAATCTGCATGGGCGCGAAGAGCAGGGCGTTGTTCCACCCGAGCAAGCTGCCGGGTTGAGGGCGGAGTTGATTGAGAGGCTTACGAATTTGCGGGACGACGAAACGGGTGAGATTGCGATCCGGAAGATGTACGATTCCGAAGTGATTTACCGAGGACCTTACCTTCATGCCGCGCCCGATCTGCTGCCCGGCTACGAAGCCGGGTATCGTGCTTCCTGGAGTGGGGCCGCCGGAAAAGTAACTACTTGCGTTTTCGAAGACAACATTAAATGTTGGAGCGGCGATCATTGCGTGGACCCTGCCGTTGTTCCTGGCGTGCTGTTTGCCAATCACAAACTCATAGCAGAGAATCCCGGGATCGAAGATATGGCGCCGACCGTTTTGCGTCTTTTCGGCATTCAACCCCCGAAATGGATGGAGGGGCAAGCACTGATGCCGGCCGGCTGAGGTCCATTACCTAAGAAGGATAGAAAAATGCGATCGACGGTAACAATCAAGATCAACAAATCACTTTACGACCGTGCGCGCCAACTGGTTGAGAAAGCCGGTTACAGTTCGCTCGAAGAGTTTGTTGAACACGCGATGGAGAGGGACATGGCTCGCCTGGAAGAGGCGGAGTCGAAAGAGGACCTAATCAAGAAGTTGAAAGGACTTGGGTACCTCAGTTGATTGAGGCCGATCTGGGTACAGCCGCGTTTTGGCTTTTGCTCGGAATAGGTGCGTTGTCCGGCATGGTATCTGTGCAGGTTTTTCAGCGATGGTCGGATGCCGGCAGATTGCGACCGGCGGTGAACCGTGTTTTGGCTCACTTGTTCGAATTTCATCTGTTCGCCAACGAACCGCGGCTGATTTTACGAGCGCAGCGCGATCTGATTGTCGCGAACATGCAAGTACTGCAGCTGGTCGCGATTCCATCGCTTATTCTTGCCCTGCCGTTTGCAATCTTACTCGCTGGAGCAGATGCTTTTTTCGGGCGCGCCCCGCTGAAACCCGGCGAGGCGACCGTGGTCACGGTCCAGTGCGGAAGCAGAGCCGGGATTAGCGGATGCCCGGCAATGGAACTGTCCGCGCCCGCAGGCATGAAGGTGGAAACCCCGCCTGTGCGCGTTCCGGGGGAGCATCAGGTTAGCTGGCGCGTGCGACCCATTCGCGCGTCTTCCGGCGAGCTGAAAATTCGCTGCGACGGCCGAACGGTCGGGAAGAGTATCTCCGCCGAACCCGGTCTGCACTGGCTTTCGGAAAAGCGGACGCGCGGCCGGAGTGCTCTGTTAGCTCCGCTAGAGATGCCCGTAACCGATCCTGATATCGAATCAATCACGGTTCTTTATCCACCCGCAAAAGTTTTCGGCATCCATTGGCTCGTTTGGTTTTTTCTCGGCTCGCTTCTGGGGGCGGCCGGTTTTCTGTTAAAGCCGCTCGCGATAGGCAAGCGGCGCTCGCGCGCAGATCTTCGGCACTATCGTATGGCTGCTCTGATGGCGCTAGGAATGCTGCCTCTGCCCTCCTGGGGTCTTCATGCATGCGCTGATTGTCATCCGAAGGAAGTGGCCGGGTACAGCGCTACAGCCATGGCCCATTCGCTTTCTCCGCCCCAGCATCTGCCATCCGGCAGCTTTCTGCATTCCGTATCCGGCACCCGGTTCACCATACGATCGGATGACGTCCGAACCATTCAACAGGTGGAGCGGCATGGAGCCAGCGCCGATCACCAGGTTGCGTACATCATCGGCTCGGGAAGCCATGCCTTTGGATTTCTTGTTCAGGTCGGCGACCGCCTTTTCCAATCGCCTGTTTCTTATTACACGAATCGCAAAATCTGGGACATGGCCCCGGGATATGAGGACGATCGACGGCCGGATTTCGACCGCCCCATCACCCCGGAATGCCTGTTTTGCCATGCGGGAACGGCGAAACCAATTCCAGGAACTTTGAACCGTTATGAAACTCCTCCATTTACAGCCGACGGTATTACTTGTGAGCGCTGTCATGGGCCGGCCGATGCACATCTGCGCAGTCCGGTTCCGGGCTCCATTATTAATCCCGGAAAGCTGCCAGCTCGAGCGCGGGACAGTATCTGCGAACAATGCCATCTGAGCGGTGAGGCAAGGATCACCAACCCTGGCAAGCCACTGAGTGATTTCCATCCAGGCCAGAATCTCGAAGATGTATTCTCCGTCTACCTTTCTGAAGGATCGCGCGACCCATCGCGTCCGAGGCCGCTCAAGGTCATCAGCCAGGCGCAGCAGCTCGCTTTGAGCACGTGCGCCCGGATGAGCCAGGGGAAGATGTGGTGCGGAACCTGTCACAATCCGCATGAGACTCCCGCTGATGCTAAATCCTATTTCCGGGCACGCTGCCTGGGGTGCCACGGTTCGGCGCTCGTCAGCACGCATCCGAAGCCGACGGACGATTGCATTGGATGTCACATGCCTCGCCGGCCTGTGACAGACGGCGGCCACACGGTTTTTACGGATCATCGCATTGCGCGAGTGCCGCAACCGGATGCTGACACCAATGAACAACCTCAGGCGCTAACCGCGTGGCACGACCCTCCGGAAGCCCTTGCGAAGCGCAATCTGGGGCTTGCTTACATAGACGTGGGCCGAAAGTCGCAATCGGCAGACTACATGTATCGCGGGTATCGCTTGTTGGTTGCGTGCCAACCCGCTTTTCCAAATGATCCCGCCGTGTTGACCGGTATTGGGCTGGTGCTCTTAGGAACGCATCACGGAGCGGAAGCCGCAGCAACGTTCGAGCGCACGGCTCGTCTGGAACCAAGTAACGCAGAGCATTACCTGGATGAAGGTTTTGCCTGGAAGGAAGCCGGCAATCAGATAAAAGCTGTTGAGAGCTTCGAGAACGCGCTGCGGATCGATCCACTTCTCAAGCAGGCCTACGATGGATTGGCTGGAATCTATCTCCAGGCTCACGAGCCGGCAAAGGTCCGCGAGACCTTTGAGCGATGTTTGAAGGCCTCGCCGGGAAGCATTGAGGCGCAAGTCGCCATTCGCGCGATTGCGGGGCGTCCATAAGAGCAGCGGGTTAACGCGGCTTTCCGGGAGCTTTGGCCTGCGCTGCCAGGAACCTTCGCCGTGCTTCCGCGGATTTCTCCTCTTGTCCCAGCTTGTGATAAATGCGCGCGAGAACATAGAGCGGCTGCGAATAATTCGGATCGAGCGCGACGGAGCGCTGGAGCCAGTTCAGGGCAAGGTCGGTCTTCCCAATCTGCTCGAGTGCTTTGCCGCCCAGATAGAAATTGCGAGCGGAGGTTGGATCGCGGTTCGCCGCCAGGGCCGCGGCATCAAATGCGCGCTTGTAATCTCCGGTTTTAAGAAGCAGCTCAGCCATGTCAGCATATGCCGCGCCGTACTCCGGATGATCCTTCTCGACGAGCTTGATGGCCGTCAAAAAATACCGCGTGGCCTTGTCGTTGTCACCTTTCGCCTCATAACACAGGCCGAGGCCGTCATAAGCTTTGTATGAATACGCGTTGAGCCGCAAGACGCGCTCGAACTGCCCGATGGCCTGGTCGATGGAGTCCTGTTGATAGTAGATGCGGCCAAGCATGTAGGACGCTTCTTCCCTTTCGGGATGGCGTTCCAGCAGATCTATGAAAGTGTCGATCGCGGCGCCAGCATCGCCTTCCAGATATTCGCAGTTTCCCTTGATTTCGAGAGCGGTAGCGTTTCCGGGATCTGCCTGCAAGACGCGAACGGCCACGTCCTTCGCCTCCCGAAGATGCTGCCCCATGAAGTAGGCGTTCCCCAGTTCCAGGAGAATTGCAGGCTGGGCCGGGCAGGCAGAATAGGCTGACTGGAACCGCTGTATTGCCAGGTCGTATTCACGTTTTTGCATCGCCTCGCGCGCGCTTTGCTCAAGCGATGCCGTATTCGCTGCATCGCAATTGCGGCTAGCGGGAGACTGCGCGGCGAGCATCGCCACGGCGAGAAGATCCAACATGGCACAGCGCAGCATGTCTACTGCAAGGTGGCGAGTTCCTGTTTCACCTTCGGAATGATGCTTGCGTACTGGGTTCGGGAAGCCTTCGCCAGAAACGCCTCAAAGCAAGTACGCGCCCGGGCACGATCACCCGCCATCTCATAAATGAGACCCAGGTTCATCTGCGCTTCCACCAGGTCCGGATCAACCTGCACGGCCCTTTCAAACTGCGTCTGCGCGCCGGGCATGTCGTGCTTTTGAATCGCGATCAAGCCAAGACCGTTATGGCCGGCCGCGGAATCGGGATCGCTCGCTACGACAAAGTTAAACACGCGCTCGGCATCGGCCACCCTGCCCTTTTCCAGGTAAGCGGTAGCGAGATTGGTCTGGCTCTCGAGATCAGAGGGATTAAACCGCGCGGCCTTTTCATATTCGGCGATTGCCCGGTCTTTGTCGCCGCCCCGCAGTTCAAGATCGGCGATGCGAGAGTGCAGCCTCCCGTTCTCAACTCCGTGCCGCAGGGCAGTCTCATACAGGTGCAAAGCGTCGCTGTATCGCCCTGTCTTCTCCAGTTCTCCGCCAAGCTGATGATACAGAGACGGATTCTCAGGATCCTCCTGCACGGCTTGCTGAAGCAGCGCGATACGCCGCGCTTCGGGCAGCTTCGATTCCGGGTTCTCTGCCTGGTAAAGAAGCTTCAAAATGCCGACGCGATCCTTAGGATCGGGACCCTGGCCGTTCAGGTCATAGCTTTGAGGCGAAAATCCCGATAGATAGCCGAGCGACCTCAACTGGGCCATTTGTCGATCATCCACCACGTTCGTTTCGACTTTCTCCGAACCGCTGTTTCCAATCACGTTTTTCAATTGAGCATCCAGCCGCTCCACCTCCGCCGGATGTTGCTTGATGACATTGGTCATTTCTCCCGGGTCGGCATCCAGGTTATAAAGTTCAGGCTTCGGCGCACGAATATATTTCCAGTGGTTCGTGCGGATGCCTCGCAACTCTGCCCATCCCAGGGCCAATTTCGGATAGAGCGTCTCTTCATATGAAATTTCGGTATCCACCGTTTTGCCGGAGAATGCCGGCGCCAGGTTTAACCCCTGAACATTGGCGGGCGCGCTCCCTCCAAGCAGGGCAAGCAGGGTGGGCAAAAAATCGACGCTCCGGACCTGCTGTTTGACACGCACGCCGGCTGGAATTCCGGGTCCGGCCATCATGAACGCGATGTGGAGCGTTGCGTCGTAGAGAAAAACGCCGTGCGTGTATTCACCGTGCTGACCTAAGCTTTCGCCGTGGTCCGATAAGACGGCAACAATCGTTTTGCCGGTGGGCGCTTTCTTTCCCACTGCGTCCAGAAGCCTGCCCACTTGCTGGTCGGTGTATGCGATCTCGCCGTCATACGGCCTGCCTTTGTATTTCTCTTTGAATGGACTTGGGGGATTGTAGGGCATGTGCGGATCGTACAAGTGGACCCATAGAAAAAATGGTTTGCCCGATTGGGTGCTCAGCCAATGCAACGCACGATCAACCGTATCGCCGCCGCGCCGTTCCGCGTCTTCGCCGAACTCTTCCTTGTTGCCCTGCCGAGGCATCTGGTCGTCGTAAACGCCGAATCCGTTGTTGAAACCGATCACCTTTTTGAGCACTGCGGAACTGACGAAGGCAGCGGTATCCCAGCCCTGCTCCTGAAGAATCCTCGCCAGCGGCCGCGCTGAGGAGGGCAGGACGAATCCCCCGGTGTTGCGAACGTGATGAACGGTCGGATACTGGCCGGTGAAAATGCTGGCGTGTGACGGCGGCGTAAGCGGCGCCTGCGCGACCGCGTTTTCAAAGAGAACGCCGCGCTGCGCCAAAGCGTCCAGGTTGGGCGTTTCGATATTCGCGTAACCATAGCAATGCAAGTGGTCCGCGCGCAGTGTGTCGATCGTCACTACAACCACATTGAACGGCTGCCAGTGAGTGGTTTCAGTTGCCTCGGCTTTCTTTTGGGGTGAAGTACAGGAGGAGAGTAGGGCTGCTGTGAAGACACACGCGCAGCGGAGCAAAACCGTACTGCGGAACATGGATGCGTTCCTTACTTTACCAATTCGCTCTGGGAATCGATGCCGAGAACTCTGGTGGATCTTCGCGCCGGCGTGCTCGCTACACTGGAGCAGTGTTTGCAGGCTCTGGAACGGTGGCTGCCAAAGAATGGCAGACGGCAAAGAGCGATCGTCCGCCCCACTTTGCCGTTCTGGCCCACCTTCCGGTATTAGACGTCGGCTGCGGGATCAATAAGTATCCGGGGGCAATTGGCCTGGATCGGAATTTAAACACTCGCGCTGACGTTATCGCCGATCTCGATGAGTATCCCTTTCCATTCCGTGACGGGGCGTTCCGCGAGATACGGGCTATTCATGTCATCGAACACGTATCCAACGTGATACGGACTATGGAGGAGTTTCACCGGCTGCTGGCCCCCGGCGGGCGGGCGCTGATCGTAACGCCGCATTACACGGATTTCAGCTCGTTTTGCGATCCGACCCATCGCTGGCACCTCAACAGCTTTTCGCTGCGCTACTTCGGCGAGGATAACGGGGGCTACGCCTACTATTCGCAGGCTCGTTTTCATGAGATTTCGACTCGTGTCCGATTACTTGCTTTCTGGAGATATCTCGGTTTTGAGTTCCTGGTGAACCGTTCACGCCGGTTCCGCCGGTTTTGGGAATTCTATCTTTGCTATCTCGTGCGAGGCAAAGTCATCGAATGGCAACTGGAAGCAGTACACATGGAAACAGCCGAGAGCCCTCCCGCTGGTCCATTCAGCCTACGCAACTTCTCTGGAAACTGAGCGACGCAGCACGGCAGTTCCGGCAGGGCAAAACGATGACGGCAGATGCCGCCTTGGGCCGTCGCGGCGAGGACCTGGCCCATCGATATCTACAAAAAAAGGGATTAAGGGTCGTTGCCCGCAACTACAAGCCAGGCGGTGATTCGGAGATCGACATAGTCGCCCGCCAAGGCGATCTGATCGTGTTCGTGGAGGTTAAATCTCGTAGTTCAGCCGAGTTTGGCAGTCCCGATCGCGCCATTGACCTGGAGAAGCAGAAGCATATCGTGCGAGCCGCCCGTGCCTATGTGAACCGCGCCGCCATCGAATGGAATCAGGTGCGATTCGACACGATTTCCATAATCTTCACTAACCCGCCCTCGGTGTTTCATCAGCAGGACGCCTTTTTCGCTGGCCGGGCCCTCCCCTCCGCGGATTGAAACGGGCTATAATTGCCCTTCTCACCGCGATTATTTTATGCACCAGACCAAGCGAATGTCCCTGTTGGCCATCTGTGTTCCCACCGCCTTTCTAGCCGCCGCAGCGTATTCCGTACTCGCGCAGACTGCGAGTAGTGAGCCGCACTCTGGGGTTCCGCAGATCGTTTTCGAGAAGTACACGCTGCCGAACGGGCTCCAGGTCATCTTGCATGTGGATCGCAAGCTGCCGATGGTCCATGTGAACTCCTGGTATCACGTCGGATCAAAGAACGAACGGGTTGGCCGTACCGGTTTCGCGCACCTCTTCGAGCACATGATGTTTGAAGGATCGAAGGACGCAAACGGCAAATACTTCGGGTTCATTGAGAAGGCCGGCGCGAATCTCTTCGAAGGCGGCGTCAACGGGACAACTAACGAAGACCGGACCAACTACTTCGAGACCGTCCCATCCGCCAACCTGGAATATGTCCTCTGGCTTGAATCCGACCGTCTGGCCACGCTGGCTGATGTGCTGACCAAGACCAAGCTGGATAACGAGCGCGAGATTGTGCGCAATGAGCGTCGGCAGGGTCTGGAAAACCAGCCCTATGGGCGCGGGTTCATGCTCTTGCAGACAAACGTGTTCCCGGCCGGCCATCCCTATTCGCACGATGTCATCGGCAGCCATGAAGACTTGCTCGCAGCAAGCGTGGACGATGTGAAGGCGTTCTTCCATCAGTACTACACGCCGAACAATTTATCGCTCGCCATTACCGGCGATTTCGACCCGGTGGAGGCGAAGCGCCTGATTGCGAAGTACTACGGTCCCATTCCGCCCGGCCCGCCCCTGGACCGTCCGAAACACTGGGTACAGCCGCTGGAAAACCAGAAAATTATCGAAGTCAGCGATCACGTCCCGCAGGAACGCACCTATTTCGGCTGGCCGGCGCCCGCGTTTTTCGACCCCGGCGATGCGGATCTGGATCTGGCCTCTTTCATTCTTACGGATGGCCTCTCCTCGCGGCTGCAGCGTTCGCTGGTCTACGATAAGCAGCTTTGTTCCAACATTTTTTCATTCGAGGCGTCTTCAGAAATCGCCGGCATGTTCGTGATTCAGGCGACCGCAAGACCGGGTGCCTCGTTGGGACAAGTGGAGCAGGTTGTCACCGAGGAGATCGCCCGGTTGGCGAAGGATGGTCCTACATCAGCAGAGCTGAACCGCGCCAAAGCCAAATGGGAGCTGCAATATTTGACCGGTCTTGAACGGATTGGCGGCTTCGGCGGCCAGGCTGATCTTCTAAACCAATACAACACGTTCCTCGGCAATCCGGATAACTTCAGCGCCGATGTTGCGCGCCATCGGGACGCGACGACTGAATCGGTCCGGCAGGCGGCTGCCCTTTGGCTGAATACACCAAACCGCGTGCTGGTCCGCTTCCACCCGGACGCTGCCAAGCTGGACGCGACCGCGCAAGTCGACCGCTCGAAACAGCCGAATCTCGGATCGGACCGTCCTTTCCATGCGCCCGAAGTAGCTACCGCAAAGCTCGACAACGGGATGGGCGTCGTTGTTGTTGAGCGGAAGGACTTGCCAAAGGTCTCGGTTACGTTCGCCACGCGCGCTGGAAGCGTTTACGATCCGAAGGGCGAGGAAGGTCTCGCCAGCTTGACGGCGGAAACCCTGACTAGAGGCACCAAGAACAGGAAGGCATTGGAAATAGACGATGCACTGGCCGACCTGGGAACTTCGGCCCAGGCAAGTTCTGCCCGCGAGTATTCGATCATCAATCTGGAAGTACTCGAAAATAATCTCCCGGCGGCGCTTGGCATCGTCTCCGATATTGTTCGGAATCCGAGCTTTCCCGCCGATGAAGTGGATCGGGAAAAGAAGCAGACTCTCGACTCCCTGTCGCAGGCCGAGAATAACCCGCGCATGATTGCATCGCGGCTCAGCACGATGCTGGCTTTTGGCCGCGAGCATGCATATGGGCATCCGGTACGTGGATTTCCTTCGGCGGTCAGCAAGCTGACCACGCAAGATCTTGCGGCCTTCCACCAAAAGTACTGGAAGCCAGGCAGCTCGACGCTTGTTCTGGTCGGCGACGTCTCACTTCAGCAGGCTGTCGAACTTGCAAAAAAACAGTTCGATTCATGGTCTGGCGGCAGTGCGCCAGCACCGCTAATTGGGGAGCCGCACCCGGTGGGTCCAGGAAAAGTGTACCTGGTGAATCGGCCCGATGCGGCCCAGACGTACGTCGAAGAGATCCTTCCGGCCCCTCGGCGCGATGCGCCGGATTACTACGCGTTCAGCCTTGCAAACGTGGTATGGGGCGGGTCCGCTGGCGCGCGCTTGGGCATGAATCTGCGCGAGGATAAGGGGTATTCATATGGCGTATTCTCGTTCCCTGATTTCTTCTCAAAGAGCGGAATCTGGGTGGCTGGCGGCGGCGTTCAGACGGACAAGACAAAGGAGTCGGTCGTCGAATTTCAGAAAGAGTTGAAATACATCGCGGGCGAGAAACCGGTGACGGAAAGTGAACTTAACAGCGCAAAAAGCAACCGCGTGCGTGGATATGCGCAGCAGTTCGAAGCAATGAACCGCGTTTCACAGCAGATTGTGGAGCTCTGGTCGCTGGATCTCCCCTTCTCCGAACTGCAGCGGGAGCCGGACGAATTGACCAAGGCGACCCTTGACAGTGTTAACGCCGCGGCTGAGAAGTATGCAACCCCAAGCCGCAGCACACTGCTCCTTGTCGGTGACTTGTCGAAGATCGAAGCGGGCGTACGCAGCCTGAACGTGGGCGAGATCGTGCAGTTGGACGCCGAAGGAAAGCCGATCGGTAATTAGCGGCGCACCGCTACTCGGTTTTCCAGCAGAGCAGTTTCAAATCGGTCATCTCTTCAATGGCATAGCGCGGGCCTTCGCGCCCGAGTCCGCTATGCTTGACGCCGCCGTAGGGCATGTGATCCATCCGGAAAGACGGAACATCATTGACCAGCACTCCCCCAAAGTTGAGTTTGCGCACGGCTGAAAACGCCCGCGGAAGATTATTGGTGAAGATGCCGGCCTGCAGGCCATAAGGAGTGCTGTTGGCCTGGACAATAGCGTCTTCGAGCGACTTATAGCGATAAACCGCGAGAACGGGGCCAAACACTTCCTCGCAGGAGATGCGGGCGGAAGCGGGAACATCGGTCAGAATCACCGGCTCAAGTGTGGCGAAGCGGCGTTTGCCTCCGCAGAGCATACGGGCGCCGGAATCGACCGCGTGATGGATCCAGGATTCGACGCGAATGGCGGCGGGTTCGTCGATCAGGGAAGAGATGTCCGTTGAGGTCTCGTACGGGTGGCCGATCCGGAGCTTGCTTGTGGCAGCAAGAAGCCCTTCAAGATAGGCATCGGCAATGGATTCATGAACGAAGGCCCGCTGAAGCGAAAGGCAGACCTGGCCGCTGTGGCTGAACGCGCCCTGGACGGAACGAGTGATGGCCGTCGGGATGTCGGCATCCGGCTCGATAATGGCCGCGGAGTTGTTTCCCAGTTCGAGGGTGACGCGCTTCAGGCCAGCCTTGGCGCGAATGGCCGCGCCCACACGCATGCTCCCGGTAAAAGTGATCATGGCGATTGCCGGATCCCGGAGCATGCGATCGGCAAGCCCCGGACCATCGCCGGTGATGACGTTGTAAGCACCTTTTGGAGCACCGGCCCGGGCGACCAGTTCGGCGAGACGCAAGGCGCTGAGCGGGGTTCGTTCGGCAGGCTTGTGTACGACCGCATTGCCCGCGGCGAGCGCGGGAGCGAGCTTATGCAGCGTCAAATTGAGCGGAAAATTAAACGGTGTGATGGCGCCGATAATGCCGAGTGGCTCCCGAACAGTCATCGCCATGCGCCGCTCACCGCCTGGAGCAAAATCCATAGGGACGACTTCGCCGTGCAGTTGGCGCGCCTCATGCGCAGCGGCAATGACGGTGTTCACGCTGCGGTTGGCTTCGATCTGTGCTTCTTTGATGGGCTTGCCACTCTCCGAACAGATGAGATGGGCAAGCTGCGCCTCATCGCTGCGAAGCTCATCCGCGATGCGGAGGAGAAGCTCGGCGCGCTCGTAATTGGCGAGAGAGGCCATAGCGCGTGCGCCTTCGCCTGCGGCATTTACGGCCTGGTCCACATGACTGTCGTCTGCATGCCCGACCAGACCGAGAACAGAGCCATCGTAAGGAAGCTTGACCTCATCGTAGTTCGAAGTCTGCACCCATTCTCCGCCGATGTGTAGACCGTGTTTGGCCGAGATTAGTGGTTCTGAGATGTAGGGCGCGCTCATACGTCTATTTTGGCGCTTGTTTGCAACCTGGGGAAACCGCGTAGAAACCGTTGCCCTTGTAATCCAGCTCTTTCAGTCCCGCTTTGGAGGTATAAAAGCCCCTGATCGTTTCGGATTTCATAAATGCGAACAAGCGAGTTCCTGGGTTTTCGATCTGCTTGTCTCGTCGTGTATCGCTGATCGAATCTAACAGCGTGATCTGCTGGTTCGTATCCAGCGACAGGAAGTCGCCTTTCTCAGCCAGCCACACGAGTCCCTCGCTACAAGTCTTCTGGGGATCAAATGATTCAAGCTCATGGACTGAAGTGGACCCGTAGTAGGCGAGCGCTAACGCGCGATACAGGGGGTCTAAATGGAGCGCAGCCTCCCGCAAAGCGGCAGAGCTGAAGACGCGAAGATCGATCCAAGCGGCGACTTCCTCGCCAACGGCGGCATTCGGTTCCTCGCCCAAGATCAACTCTGCAATTCTACGGACAATGGCAAATTGCGGGGGCGAGAAAAACAGCGGGTTGCCCGGCTGCAACTCGCCGCGGTTCATCAGTGCGTGCCCAAGATGATCGGTTGAAGGAACGTAAAGGCCTGGCGGCAATGGGGTGGCTGCCGGCTGTGCTTCCGTGCTGGGGAGGGCAACCGCTGCAATGGCAGTAACCATCCAATCGCGACGATTCACAACTCACCTTTTCTCTGCGCGTCTACGATGTAATCCGCCGCGCGGGCCGAAACCGCCATAATTGTGAGAGTCGGTTCGTAACATCCTTGCGTAACAAACGCCGCGCCATCAGTAACGAACATGTTCTTTACATCATGGACCTGGTTGTAACGATTAAGAACGCTCTTACGAGGATCATTTCCCATGCGCGCGGTACCGCATTCGTGGATGTTCTTGCCAAAAATGCTGACATCCCGATTTGGCGAAGCCGCGTTCTTTACTTTCAGAGCATCTAAAATGCCGCCGATATCGTGGCCCATCGCCTTCGCCATAGCTTGCTCGTTTTCCCCATAGCTCGCGTGAATGCGCAGAACCGGTATGCCCCACGCGTCCTTCTTGTTGGGATCAAGTTCGACATAGTTGTCGTATCGGGGAAGACACTCGCCCTGCGCCTCAATGGAGAAATAACAAGGGATGTCGCGGCGAACTGACTCTCGCCAATCACGCCCGTATCCCGGAAGCGAAAACGCCTGCTCATACAGTTCCTGGCTGGCATCCCCGTCAAAGCGGTAACCGCGCAGGAAATTGTTGTTCTTATGTCCGTCGGTATTTGCGTATTTCGGGATGAGATAGCCGCAGGGATTGCCGGTTGGTTCACGCTGCGAGCTCTGAAGCGAAGCGAGTTCGCCGCCCGCACCCTCTACCGTAAAGTGGTCCATTAAATAGTGGCCCAGAACGCCGCTTGAATTCCCGATGCCATTCGGAAAACGCGGTGATCTGGAATTCAGCAGAATCCGGGTGGATTCGAGAGTTGCGGCAGCCAGCACGACGATTTTCGCGCGCACCTCGCCGTGCGCTTTCGTCTCGCGGCTTATATAATGAACGCCCGTTGCCTTGCCCTCGGCATTCGTAACCACGTGACTTACTATCGCATCACTCAGTAAGGTAAAGCGCCCCGTGCGAGCGGCAGCCGGAAGGGTTACAGACGGGCTGTTGAAGTAAGAAGCGGTGTAGCAGCCGCGCTGGCATTCATTGCAGTAATGGCAGGCCGGACGTCCGTTGTGCGGGATGGTCAGGTTTGCAACGCGATCGGGCATCACTCGCCAGCCGAATTGCCTCTGAATAACATCCTTCGCCAGTACCGTACCGCAAGAGAGATTCATGGGCGGAAGAAACTTTCCGTCCGGCATCTGCGGAAGCCCTTCCTGTGAGGCGCTAACGCCGATAAAGCTCTCCACCTTGTCGTAGTACGGCTCTAGCTCTGAATAGTTGAAAGGCCAATCCTGTTCATATCCGTCGCGGCTAGCGGCTTTGAACTCATAGTCGCTGTAACGGTAACTCTCGCGTGCCCAGCAGAAGGTTTTCCCGCCCACCTGCCGCCCGCGTATCCACATGAACGGCTTGTCTGGCGGAAACGTATAGGGGTGCTCGGTGTCGTTGACGAAGAACTGGTGGCTGTACTCGTCGCAGGCATAACAGAGACGCTGGACGGGTTGCTCGGTAAGCATTCTCGCCTGGTCTCCAAAGCCGCGAAATTTCATCTGGTATGGCCAGACATGCTCGGTAAAATCGCGCGTGGGAAGGCGCGGCGGGCCCGCCTCAAGCATCAGAACATCCATGCCCTGCTCAGTCAGTTCCTTGGCTACCCAGCCGCCGCTGGCTCCCGAACCGACAATCAGGGCGTCGTAGATTCTTTTCGACGAAGACACTCACCCAGCTTACCCGGCTTTGGGCAGCATATGGTCTTCCGCGTAAGCGGCCAAAACAGCATCTGTATCGGAAGCATCGGTGTGAATGAAATCCTCCGCAAGGACCTTTGCTAGCTCCGCAAGCGCTGTGCTGAGAGCAGCGGAGGCTAGGCGGACGCGCTCGTTGTCTTCTACCTGAGACCCTGTGCGGGCGAATTTCCCCAGCAGTTGTAAGGCTTGCGGTAAGGACGCCTCTTTGGCGTTGGAGTGGAAGTAATAGATGATGGGAAAGTGGATGAAGTCCACACGCGTCCGGATGAGATCGAGTGCGAGTTCAGCCAGCAAGCGGTCGATGCCTTCCGATATCACATCGATCCCGGTTATTTCTCCCGCTCTCACCAGGATCGAGGTACGTCGGGCCAGGGTTCGCATGCGAGATAGTGCGGGATAGATTAGCAGAATAAATGAGACGCTGGCTGTGACAAGAGCAAAGCCGATGAGGGCTTCGAGCACGGCCGCCATGCGGGCCCAATCGGCTCGCGGTGTTATGTCTCCGAGTCCCAAGGTTGTGAGCGCTTCGAGGGAGAAATAGAGCATTGTGCCGAACCCGCCGCGCTGCTGGTCCTCAGGGATTTGGAACCGGAAATCACCCGGAAAGCCTCCCCAGTATACGAGCCCGAAGCCGCACGCCAGCAGAAGCGTCCAGCACAGGATGACGATCACCAATGAGAGCGGTCCGACCGCCGATAACAACCAGCGGACCCGGCGCGCTGCACCGAACATGCTGCGCGCGATAAAGCCGCTCAAAGATCCGCTTGCCGTCGGATGGAACAGGTCCTGGAAGATTTCGCGCAAGGTCAGAGCGATAACCACCACACCGGGCAATGTAGTCCACCAGGCGGACACGTGAGACCAGACCCGCAATAGCGGGAAAGGTTTCAGAGGCCCAGAACGAGCCTGCAAGTACTTCTACGCAGAAACAATTCGGGTACTTACGTTGATCTTATGTGAAGATGACCCGAACAAGGCGCGTCTGCTTTGTTTTTAGCGCTCTGACGCTGGCAGTCTCAGGGGCGTTCGCTCAAATCCAAAACCAGCCGGATGATGGCCAGTGGCGGATGGCGGCGAAGAATTACGCCAGCACCCGATATAGCACTCTATGCAAATCAACGCCGGGAACGTCGAGTCTCTGAAGCTCGCCTGGACATTTTCCACCGGTGTGACGCGCGGGCACGAAGCCGCGCCCTGATCGTGAATAACACGATGTATGTCGTGACGCCGTTCCCTAACAATCTGTACGCACTCGACCTTACTAAGCCGGGCGCGCCGGTGAAGTGGAGTCTATCAGCCGCATCCCGCGCCCTCCTCGCAAGGAGTTGCGTGCTGTGACGTCGTCAATCGCGGCGCCGCTTATTCAACGGCAAGATCTACTACAACACGCTCGACGTCCAGACAGTCGCCGTGGACGCCAACACGGGGAAAGAGGTCTGGAGAACGAAACTGGGCGACATCAACCAGGGCGAGTAGCATCACCATGGCGCCGATCGTCGCAAAGGGAAGGTGCTGGTTGGCAACAGCGGAGGCGAGTTCGGGGTGCGCGGCTGGCTGGCCGGCCTGGATGCCGATACGGGAAAGATCGTCTGGCGGGCCTACGCAACCGGACCGGATAAGGACGTGCTGATCGGGCCCAATTTCAAGCCTTTCTACGCTCGGAGCGCGGCAAGGATCTGGGCGTGAAAACATGGGCGGGCGATCAATGGAAGATCAGGCGGCGGGACCGGGTGGAGCTTGGATCTTCTTACGATCCCGACCTTGACCTCATCTATTACGGCACATCCAATCCCGGGCCGTGGAATCGCCGACCAGCGTCCCGGCGACAACAAGTGGACTTCCACGCTGTTCGCACGCCGCCCCGAAACCGGCGAAGCAATCTGGGCTTACCAGCTGAACCCGCACGATGACCACGATTATGACGGCGTCAACGAAAACATTCTTCTCGACCTCAACATCAATGGCCAGCCGCGCAAGGTGCTGGCTCATCCGGACCGAAACGCCCGCATGTATCTGATGGATCGCGCGAACGGGCAGGTGCTGTCGGCCGAAGCGTTTCGCCTATCAGAACACCAGTATTCGGTGTCGACCTCAAAACCGGCAAACTGAAGCTCGAATGCCGGCCAAGAGCACCGGCTTCAAGACGGTTCGCGATATCTGCCCCGCCCCGCCGGGCGGCAAAGACTGGCAACCGTCGTCTTTCTCTCCCAGAACCGGGTTGATCTATATTCCGCACAACAATCTCTGTTACGAGAATGCAGGGCTCGCAGGCGAACTACATCGCCGGCACGCCTTACGTGGGCATGAACGTTCGCATGTATGCCGGTCCGGGCGGGAATCGGGGTGTGTTCAGCGCATGGGATCCCGTTAAAGCGAAACGGTGTGGGCCATAAGAGAAATGTTCCCGGTCTGGAGCGGCACGGTCGTGACGGCCGGCGATGTCGTTTTCTACGGCACCATGGATGGCTGGTTTAAGGCTGTTGACGCACGCAACGGCAAGCTGCTTTGGCAATTCAAGACAGGATCGGGAATTATCGGCCAGCCCATCACTTATAAAGGTCCGGACGGCAAGCAGTACATTGCCGTGATGTCGTGGCGTGGGCGGCTGGGCGGGCGCGGTGGTGGCAGGCGGCTCAACACGGTTGATGGAACAGGTGCACTGGGATTCATCAACGCCATGACGGATCTTGGCAAATACACAACAAAGGCGGAATGCTCTATGCTTTCTCGCTGCCTTAAACTGGTTGTTTTCTGCGGGTGTCCGCTGCTCATTGGCCGTTTCGTGCCAGCGCGAGCATCGCGACATCCGGCCCTCTCCGGCGCGCCTGGCTGTTTTCGGCGATGCCGCCCGTGAAGATGCATTGCGGCCGGGCGGACCTGTAGGGCCGCAACATATCGTCACCAATCCCTACAACAGCAGCGCATACGACATCTCCGAGGGCTCGCGTCTTTTCGATTGGTACAACTGCTCCGGATGCCATGCGCACGGCGGAGGCGGCATCGGACCGCCGCTTATTAAGAAGGAATGGATTTACGGTGGCGAACCCGCTAATTTATTCGACACCATCGTGAAGGGTCGCCCCAACGGGATGCCGTCCTGGGGCGATCGGATACCCGAGTACCAGATTTGGGAGATCGTCGCGTTTGTTCGATCCCTGAATGGCGACCAGCCAAGATCAGCAACGGCGAGCCGCCAGGACACGATCGAAAGCAATCCTCAGAATCTGCTTAAGCGGCCTCCTGGAGTGACGAAGTGAATTGGCGGAAGCGTCTCGTCACGCTCGCGGCGCCGTTCTGGGCGGCGCTGGCGCTTACGTCCTGCGCCGGTCATCAGCAGTCTTCGGTGGATCCCGCCGGACCGCAATCGGGACGCATCGCGCTGTTGTGGTGGTTCTTTCTTGCCGTGCTTGGAGCCATTTTTGTAATCGTGATGATCCTCACGGCGTGGACCCTTACGGGGCGGCATCGCGGGATCAATCAGGAACCGCTGGAGCAGACACACGTACCCTCCGCGGCGACGGAGGCACGGCTTAGCCGAGTGGTTACAGCCGCCACGATTGCCACCGTCGTGATTCTATTTGTGCTGCTGGTTTCGAGCATTATCACGGGAAAGGGCCTTTCCGAACTGGAGAACGCGAAGAACCCGATGGTGATCGAGGTTACAGGACTGCAGTGGTGGTGGCAGATCCGGTACCAGAACAGCGATCCGCGACAGATCATGCTTACTGCCAACGAGATTCACATTCCGGTTGGCCGTCCAGTAATGATTCGCGGCACTTCGCAGGACGTCATTCACAGTTTCTGGGTGCCGAATCTGCATGGCAAGCGCGATCTCATTCCATCGCGTATCACCACCGAGTGGATTCAAGCCGATCATCCGGGCGTTTATCGCGGCCAATGCGCCGAGTTTTGCGGATTGCAGCATGCGCACATGGGGCTATGGGTGGTTGCCGAGCCCCCCGATAAGTTCAACGCCTGGTTCGATAAGCAATTGCAACCGGCCTCTGCGCCCGCGGACGCCACCCTGCAACGCGGCCAGCAGGTGTTCATGAATCACGCTTGTATTTTTTGTCACGCCATCCGCGGCACTTCCGCTGCCGGCCAGAATGCTCCGGATCTCACCCACTTCGGCAGCCGGCGCGGTATTGCCGCTAACACGCTTCCGAACACCATGGGCAATCTGGGCGGTTGGATCACAAATCCTCAGACCATAAAACCCGGCACGCACATGGCAACCATCGCCGTGAATTCCGATGATGTTCAACCCTTGTTGCAATACCTCGAGAGCTTGAAATGAATCTGAACGAAGGCAGCGTCCCCACCGCCGAAGAACAGCAAGAGGATATTCAGAATCTGGAGAATTCCTGGCGTCATCCGCGCGGCATCGCCGGATGGTTTTCGTTCACCACGCATCAGGCGATCGGAACGCGGTACATCGTTACTGCTTTCATCTTCCTGCTGGCGGGTGGAATAGAAGCGCTGCTCATGCGCTTCCAACTCGCTGTGCCAAACAATACGTTTCTGGGTCCTGACCGCTACAACGAAATCTTTACGACCCACGGCACCACCATGATGTTTCTATTCGCGGTGCCTGTTATGGAAGGAATGGGTGTCTACCTGGTTCCTCTAATGCTCGGAACCAGGAATGTGGCATTCCCGCGACTGAACGCATTTGGTTACTGGATGTATCTGGCCGGCGGCATCTTTTTGTACGTGGGAGTGTTCCAGAACGCCGCGCCTGACGTGGGCTGGTTCGCCTACACTCCCTTATCGGGCCCCGAGTTCTCACCTGGCAAACGACCCGATTTTTGGGCCCAGATGATCACTTTCACGGAGGTCTCGGCCATGTGCGTTGCGGCCGAACTCATCGCTACGTTCTTCAAGATGCGCGCTCCCGGCATGTCATTGAATCGAATTCCCATGTACTGCTGGTCGATGCTCGTCCAGTCTTTCATGGTGATCTTCGCGATGCCGTCCGTGATGATCGCGAGCTCTTTCCTGCTATCCGATCGAACTGTTGCCACCCATTTCGTGAATCCGGCGGAAGGAGGCGACCCGTTACTGTATCAGCACGTCTTTTGGTTCTTCGGCCATCCGGAGGTCTACATTATTTTCATTCCCGCGCTGGGCATGGTGTCCTCCATCGTCATTGCGAACTCCCGCAGGCAGCTCTTCGGCTACACGGCCATGGTGCTGTCTCTGGTTGCGACGGGATTCATCGGTTTTGGTCTATGGGTGCATCACATGTTCGCCACCGGCCTGCCGCAAATCGGAGAGGCGTACTTCACCGCCGCCAGCATGATGATCGCGATTACCAGCGGCGTACAAATCTTCTGCTGGATTGCTACGCTTTGGACCGGCCGCCTGCGCTTGACTACTGCGATGCATTTCGTGTTCGGCTTCATCGCCATCTTCGTTCTGGGCGGGCTCACCGGAGTTATTCTCGCTTCGGTACCTATCGACTTACAGGTACATGATACATTCTTTGTCGTCGCGCACTTCCACTATGTGCTGATTGGAGGCGCGGTGTTCCCGCTATTCGGCGGCTTTTATCACTGGTTTCCTAAGATGACCGGGCGCATGCTGGACGAAACGCTCGGAAAGGTGAACTTCTGGGTTCTGTTCATCGGCTTCAACCTGACTTTCTTCCCAATGCATATTCTCGGCTTGAAAGGGATGCCAAGACGCATTTACACGTATTCTCCGGAGATGGGTTGGGGGCCGGCGAACATGCTCGCCACCATCGGAGCATGTGTTATTGCAATTGGCGGAATCATCTTCATCGCGAATGTGCTTTGGAGCCGCAAGAGCGGCAAAATCGCGGGAAACAATCCTTGGGAGGCGGACAGCCTTGAATGGGCCGCGGCATCTCCTCCGAAGAACTATAACTTCGAATATCTGCCGGTGGTCACCAGTCGCTATCCGCTTTGGACCCCTCCCGAAGACCGCGTGATTGTTACAGGACTCCGCAACGATCGGCGTGAAGTGCTGGTTACTACACTGATGGACGCCCAGCCGGACCATCGCTACGTATTGCCGCCTCCCAGCATCTGGCCGTTTCTCGCCGGAATCGCGGTGACCATTGGCTTTGCCGGATCGTTATTCAATGAGTGGTACATCACCTGGGGTTCGATCCTGACCGGCATTACGTTAATCGGTTGGTTTTGGCCCCGCAGACCCGTGGAGTTAAGACCGTGAGCGCCGCTAAAACGCTCGACGTATCACAACTCCCGCCGTCGAACATTTCCATGCAGGCTCCGCTGTGGTGGGGACAGGTGTGCATGATTGCGATCGAAGCCACCATGTTTTCCATCCTGATCGCAGCTTATTTCTACACACGGCTGCGAATGGATGTATGGCCCCCGCCCGGCGATCAGTTTCCCAGTGTGGCGCTGCCGAGCCTGGCGCTAATCCCGCTCATCCTCAGCGCCGTCGGCTCGTATTGGGCCAGCGAAGCGGCCAAGAAGAACGACCGTCGCGGCATGATCCTGGGTTTGCTTCTGAACCTGGTTTTGGCCATCGTATTTTTCATCCTTCGCCTGATCGAATGGCACTCGCTGAATTTCAACTGGATGACGGATGCCTTCGGCTCATACGTCTGGGCGTTTCTTGGCCTTCATAGCTTCGATTACATCGCCGGCCTGGTAGAAACTATCGTTTTTCTGATCATCATCGTGAGCGGCCGGTACGGCGAAAGGGAGCGGCTGGGAATTCACGTCGATAGCATCGTCTGGTATTTCGTTGTGGCTATCTGGATACCCCTCTACATAGTCGTGTATTGGGGCCCGCGCCTGGTGGAGACAGCGCAATGAACCGCAATTTTGCTCTGTGGACAAGCATTCTTGCCGGTCCCATCGTGTGGCTGCTGAGCTTTGAAGCGAACTTCGCGTTGGCTCCCTGGGCCTGCATTTTTCAAGCGAAGCTGGCGCTGTACATCGTCTCGCTGATTGCGCTGATTCTGTCCGCTGCCTCCGGCGCGCTGGCCTGGGCGCAATGGACACAACTGGGAAGGGAGTGGCCCGATCAGGCAGGAACCGTGATCTCTCGTGCCCGCATTATGGCGGTTGCGGGCGTGCTGCTCAGCACCATGTTCTGCATCGTCATCATCGCGCAAGCAATTCCCGAGATCGTTTTGGGAGCCTGCCAGTGATCGTTGCGCCCGGCGACTTATGGGAGAGCTGGGAATTCGATCCGGGCGTCATCATTCCGCTCGCGCTCTCGGGGCTTTTATACATCCGCGGCTCGGGCAAGGAGTTGCTCTTCAGCAATCGTCACCGAGCTTATTTCTGGATGGGTTGGACGGCATTGGCGCTGGCGCTGGTCTCGCCTCTCCACCCGCTGGGCGAAGCGCTGTTCTCCGCGCACATGGTCCAGCACGAGATTCTGATGCTGGTCGCCGCGCCGCTCCTTGTCCTCTCGCGCCCGCTCGTCACGTTCCTGTGGGGACTCCCTTTCCAATGGCGGAGGACTCTCGGACGCTGGGCGAAGGCCGATCCTGTCCATTACACCTGGACAACCATTACGGACCCGTTTACCGCATGGTGGCTGCACGCGGCGGCCATCTGGATCTGGCATGCCCCAGTTATGTTTGACCTGACACTCGAAAGCGAACTGGCCCATACAGCGCAGCACTTGAGCTTTTTTCTGTCTGCACTGCTGTTCTGGTGGGCACTGTTTTACTCACTGGGCAGGAAATCCTACGGGGCCGGAGTCTTGTATGTGTTCACGACCGCCGTTCATACCAGCATTCTGGGCGCACTGCTCACTTTTGCGCCTCATATCTGGTATCACGGCTACAGTACGACCACCCAGGCGTGGGGAATGACTCCGCTTCAAGACCAGCAGATCGGCGGGCTCATTATGTGGGTTCCAGCCAGTCTTGTGTACTTGGCAGCCGGGCTCGTGCTGTTTGCAAGCTGGCTCAAAGAAAGCGATATGCGACTGGAGAGGACGCCCAGTGCGAAATAGCGTCAGAGTCGCGATCATTGCGGCACTGTCCGCGCTTCTGTTCTCCGCATGCGGCGGCGGCGAGGACGAGCATATCGCGGAGATTACAACCGGCGGCGACGCCCAACGCGGTGCGGCGACGATAGCTCGCTACGGGTGTGGTTCCTGCCACATCATTCCTGGCATCTCGGGGGCTCAGGGCCTGGCGGGTCCGCCGCTCTCCGGTATGGCAAACCGGATTTACATTGCCGGTGTTTTGCAAAACATTCCCGGAAACATGGTCCGTTGGATCGAAGATCCTAAAGCCGTGGACGAAAAAACGGCCATGCCCAACCTCGGCGTGACTCAACCAGAGGCTCGGGATATCGCTGGTTATCTTTACACATTGAAGTAGACATCCACTGATACTGGTCGCCAGTAGCTTGAGATCACGTCTCATTGCTGGGAAGCGGCATCTGTACTGGCAAAGCAGGCCGGCCAAACCGGCGAAAGAACACTGCGTATACATTGGCAAGCCACGTGCGTTCAATCAAGAAGCTGAGTACGGATGTGAACACAATACTGATGAATACGACCGAGTAAGTCACAGACTGCAATTGCTCGCCGCCGGGTAAGTGCCGGTCAAGCGGCATGGAAGCGAGCACGACGGCCGCCAATCCTTTAGGACTCATGATCGCCACCAGGCACGCGTCGCGAACGGGCGAGGTGCAATTGAGGCCCAGCCAAGCCGCCGGAATGCGGATCAGGAAAATTAGGACGCTGAGCGCAAGTGCAACATATACGAGGGGACGATCAGTGAACTTGATGGAAACGCCAACGTATATGAAGAAAAATGTCTTCAGCAGAAACACTACTTCCGCGAGAAAGTTGCGCTCCTGCTCATTGAGCGTAATGGGTTCGGGCGGGAGTGAGCGCTGAAGCCATGATATGCGATGAAAAGCTTCAATATTCCCCAGAACGGCGCCAAATACGACGGCTGCTACGTAGCCGCTGAAACCGAGCAGTTCGACGATGCCGAACAGCACGAATACGAATGCTGGAGTGGTAAATATTGAGTTTTCGAGCCCGCGAATTCTGCGAAGCAGAGCAGACCAGGCGAATGCCGCGAGCCCGCCAAAAATTCCCGCTAGAATCAGTGTCGCCAGAATCTGACCGAACATTGTTCCTACCCGTACCGTGCCGAACCTGTAGCTGTCCATGAACCCGATTGCGACAACAATGCTGAGCACATCGCTGAGTGCTGATTCGAGAAACAGGATTGTTTTAGTCGACTCCACTATCGGGAGCCGGCGAGTGAGTGGGACAATCACCGCAGGTGACGTTGAGCCAATAATCGCTCCCAGCATGAAGGTTAGCCGGGGATTCAGGCTGAGCAGAAATTTACCGGCTATCCCGACCCCAATCATGGTCATAAAGAAATTCGTAAGTGTCAGTGTCAGGGTGGGGCGGATGGCGCCGCGCATTACGTCGAAATCCAGGCTGAGGCCGGCCTCGAACAAAATGATCACCAGAGTGACGGTCGCGAACACGGGTCCTACCGCCCCGAAGTTCTCGGGCGTTACCAGGTGAAGAATGGGGCCGAGGAGAATGCCGATAATGGTCAGCAGTAGAACATCGGGTACGCGGGTTCGACTAAAAATGCCCGTGAAGGCATGCGCTACAAAAACGAGAGCTCCGACAACGAGAATGTTTGTGGCGACATGCATAGAGCAGAACTACTGTATGCCTTTTCGGGTCAGCCTGGGAACTTAAGACGGGCGTTTGTATCAGATGCTACGGACCGGAATGTTCACTATGTCGCTCACTTCGGTGCACTCTTTGGCCACGAAAGGCTCGCCGTATTTTACGCCAATCAAGTTTCCATAGTAGCGGCCTATACCCGCAAGGCGCTCCCGGATCTCTGTGTGCGATGGAAAAAGCTCCGAACCTTCTTCGGATGCCCCATATTGCGACGTGTAGCTAAGCAGTGCGGCCATACGCCGCTCAAACTGGCGCGAGATGTCGACCACAAATGAAGGCGCTACGTTCGCGTATGCCGATGAATAGAGAATTTTGAAGGGCCGGTGTGGCGGCGTTTCTTCCTCAAGCCGCCGCAATCCCGCCAAAAAGCACGCCTCGTACCCGATCTCGGCAGCGCGGTAGTGGTCCGGATGCCGGCCCGTCCAATAAGGCAGGATGACGGTTCTGGGCCGAATGCGGCGGATAACGCCGGCCAGTGTCATGCGGGCTGCAATGTTGTTTTCGAGGCGGGCATCGGGCCAGCGAAGGTTCTGGCGCCAGTTGAGCAGGAGATGGCCGGCGGCCGTGCGGGACTCCTCAATACGCAGATCGGGCGTGCCGCGTGTGCCCATATCGCCGGCGGTCAAATCGAGCACACCCGTCCGGTATCCAACTTCCGCCATGCGAATGAGCGTGCCGCCGCACGTTTGCTCCACGTCATCCGGATGCGCGGCAATGGCAAGCACGTCAACCGGGCGCAGATTTTCAAAAGGTTCGTTCGGGTCGTGCATGAGCTCTCAGAACGAGCGGTACCGGTAGGGCTGGCGATTTCCGGCGAAGGCGCGGACCAGCAGAATGCCCGCGAGAAATCCGCCTACATGCGCGAACCAGGCGATTCCCTGTGCCTGGCTGATGTTGCTGAGCGATCCTAAGCCGCTGAGAAGCTGGAGACCGAACCAGTAGATCAGCATGATAGCAGCGGGCAGTTCGATGGTGGTGATAAGGACGATGATGAAAACCAGCGTGACGATCCGGACGCGCGGATAGAGGATGAGGAAAGCCCCCATAACGCCGGCGATGGCCCCGCTGGCTCCGATGGTCGGCACCGGGCTGCCAAGATTGGCGAAGGTCTGTACAAGGGCTGAAGCAACACCCGAGATCAAATAAAAGATCAAGAATTTCGCCGAACCCATAGCATCCTCGATGTGCGAGCCGAAAACCCAGAGGAACCACATATTGCCGATCAGGTGAAGCCACCCTCCATGTAGGAACATGGACGTAAATAGTGAGGTCAGGTGAAGGTGGTCGGGAATTAACGCGTAATGCTCAATGAAGCGATCCCGCAGATACATGGGCTGCGAAATCTCAAACAAAAAGCAGAGAACGTTCACGGCAATGATGGCCAGGGTGATTGCCGGGGTGGAGTTTCGCAATAGAAGTGCGCGAAGGGGAATCATCGATTAGCCGGCGGAGACCGGCGCAGCCTTGAATGACGCGCGCTCCGCGATATCGACGGCCTTGCGGCGGCGGATGGTTCCGGCTGAAGCAGCCGATAGCAGGGCTTTCACTTCGTCAAGGTCGGGAATATGGCCGCGGGCGCCGATCTCGGTACAGTTCAGCGCGGCTGCCGCGTTTGAAAATTCAAGAGCTGCTTGCATTTCCAGGCCGTAGAGCATTGCGTAACAGAACGCGCCATGAAAAGCATCGCCTGCGCCGGTCGTATCGGCGCAATGCACATCGAAGGCGGCGGAATAGAACCAGCGATTCTGATATAGGGCGAGCGAACCTTCGTCTCCCAGTGTCATGGCGGCAACCCGCATTCCATATTCGCGCTGTAACTCGGTGAGGGCCAGAAAAGGATCAGGTTCACCAGTCCACTTTGCGGGCCAGCCAGAACCGGCAACCAGATAATCCACGTGTTTTAGCACGGAGTCAAAGCCGGGGTAAACCGCATCCACATCCAGCGAGACCGGAATCCCGTGATGGCGTGCGAGCGAGCCGGCATACGCTGCCGCATCAATATCGTAGCCATCAATGTGCAATAGCTTCGCCCCTGCGATCTCTTCGCTGCGGACCTCTGATGGCGAAAGACGCAGGCACTCGGCGCGCTGCCACAGCACGGTCCGTTCACCCGTGCGTTCATCGATTACAATGTACGCGGTCTGATTGGGACAACCCTCGCGAACGATAACAGATGAGGTGTCAACGCCGGTTCCTTCCAGGCTCTCACGCTGGATCTGACCACGCAGATCGTCGCCGATGGTTCCGATGTACTTGGCGCGAAGACCGAGACGGGCGCAAGCGACAACAGCCGTCGCAACCTGGCCGCCGGGGCTGAGCATCTCCCGCTCGAAAGGTACTTTGCCGGCGTAAGGCGGAAATTCGCGAACCAGCAGAAGCGTATCGGTTGCGTTGAGTCCGATTCCCAATACGTCACAGGTCCGGCTCACCGGAGCCTACTTTTTGATGGAATTGGGGACCTCGTAAAGATAGATGGTGTGAACGGCTCCCTGGTGCCCCTCGGTCTCGGAAGTTTCGATCGCCTTCCATCCCGGGATCGGGTAGTCGTAAGACACGACACGGGTATTGGGTCGCAGGTAACGTTCCAGGTTCGGACGCAGAGTATCATTCGCGGTAGTCGCAAGATATAGGGTTACAACGTTCGCTCCGCTGAGATCGGTCTTCATGAAATTGCCGTGGATGATCTTGACCTCGCCCTGCAGGCGATGCTTCTTCACATTTTCCGCGGCCGTTTCCGCCAGCCGGTTCGAAATCTCAATCCCCACGCCCTTTACCTTGTAACGTTCGGCAGCCGCGATCAGAATGCGCCCGTCTCCGCAACCCAGATCGTACAGTGTTTCGCCGGGCTTCGGATTGGCCATCTCGAGCATTTTGTCAATAGCGCGCTCCGGCGATCCAACCGTGGGAGCGAGATTTGTTTTGAAATCTTTCAGATCGGGTTGCTGAGCATAGGCGGTCAAACCCAGCCCAAGCACCAAGACAGGAACGCTGAAACGGAGCATCCGGCATCTCATAGTCAACTCCCCCCCGTTTCTATAGCTTACCTCGAATGGTCGCGTCCGCAAGCGGTTTGCGTTCTAGCGCGATGGCGCGGCGAAAGCTGTAGCGGTCGCCTTCTCCCTCTTCGAGCGCACTATCCGGTTGACCATCTCCGAGGTGGAAACCCACAGGTCGCGCGGGCGCGAAATCGTATATTCAGTGCCCTTGAAGGCCCGAATGGCGTGGCTGATGGAATCTTTCCACGGTACCGCCTGCGGGTTCAAGTTGTAGTTCATGTAGAACACCGGACACTCAATATCTCCGATGCGCCGCAGATCGTCTTGGGGTACATCTGCGTCGAGCATGGTTTTGGGTCCCGCGAATATGACCGCGTCCGGATGAGTGGTTGTGCCCACTTCTTTCTCAATCAAGCTCTCCAGGAAGTCGGTTTCACTATGCTTCTGGCCCAAACGCATAACATTTACGGTTCCCAGCTTCATGCTTTGCAGGGCCTTCCCAAGCGCCGGGAAATCAATCTGTTGAGCGGTTTGCTGGCGGTATACGACGCGGCCTTCCTCAATATTGAAAGCGACCAGAGAGATGTGGCCGATCCGAGGATCGCGCTCAATGGATTTCAGGATGCTGACCAGCGCATCCGTATCGCTGCGCTGTAATGCCGCCGACCGCGAGTTTTGCGGCGCGAAGTTCACTAGCAGCTTCACATCCAGGCTGTCGTTTGAACGGTGAAGGGGCCGGCCTTCGGAATCGTTCACGAAGGGCTCCGAAGTCTCGGCGATTTCGTTCGGAGCGATGAAGAGTGTCATGGGCTTCTCCTTCGGAGAGAGCGTGGCCTCTACATCCCAGCTTGACGAGCAGATGCGTTCCGCGCGGTCGCGCATGAGCCAGTCCACATGGTAATCTCCTTCGCCGAGATCGATGCTGCCCTGCAGAACAGCATCGCCCCGTGCGCTGTCCTGAATCTCCGGCACGTGGAAATGTTGCACGAAGTACGAGGCGTGGCTGCGGTCAGTCTGAGGATAGACGCGGAACACCACCGTGAGCAGCTCTCCGGAACCGGCCAACTCGTTCAGCGGCAGTGTTACGTCGTAGCCGCTGTGGAATCGCAGATCGAAACCGAGTTCCGGTTTGCGTTCCGTCACCGCGCACGGAATGTCGTCGCGCGCCGCGCCGGCTTCAAGAATCGCCATGTCGGAGGGCATGAGTGTCACCTGATCCCCCGGACGGGGCGGCTTCAACAACATCTGGGCGGCGCCCGGCCCGGCTGAAACGGCCACAAGCAACGACCACAAAACGACTGTGCGCGCGCTGCACTGCGCAGCCGCTGAGAAGAGGTTAGAAACCGACGCACACGATTCTAAAGACCGCGATGCCATCTTTCCCCCAAGTGCCTTCCAGCCGGAAATCCGGCCACGGAATCCGCTGGCTTCATCATTATGCCTCAAATTCGTGGAACTGTCCGCGGTTTTCCGCGCAGCCCACGACGCCATGGTTCCTGGTACCAGACGCAGTATTGTGGGCCGCTCGACGGCAAGCTCTCACTCGCTCGTAGGACGCTGGTTCCGTGTGATACAGTTCGAGAGAATATGGCTTCCCGGAGTGTAAATAAAGTCATTTTGATCGGCAATTTGGGGCGTGACGCCGAAACCAAGTTTACGCCTTCGGGAGCCGCTGTCACGCGGTTTGCGATCGCGACCACCCGTAGCTGGAAAGACCAGCAAACCAACGAATGGAAAGAAGAGACCAACTGGACCAATGTGGTGGTTTGGCGGCAGGAAAACCTGGCAAACTACCTGACCAAGGGTAAGCAGATCTACGTGGAAGGACGATTGCAAACCCGCAGCTACGACGATAAAGACGGCAAAAAGGTTTACTCGACTGAGGTGGTAGCGGAAGAGGTCATTCTGCTGGGCGGCCGCGCGGAGGGAGGCCCGGAACAAGGCGGCGCGGGAATGGCGCGGTCAAATGCTCCGGCGGCCAGGAAAACCAGCACCGCCACCGCCCCAGGCAGCGGAGCCGCGCCCGACGATGATTTCAGCGGAATGGGCGTCACGGATGATGATGTCCCGTTTTGACGTGCGAGTTAACTAACTCACTTGGCGAATCAGCTACTTTGGTAACGGAGGAATGGCCGAGCGGTTGAAGGCGGCGGTCTTGAAAACCGTTAGTGCCGGAAGGTACTCGGGGGTTCGAATCCCTCTTCCTCCGCCAGCATCTTGGCCTAACAAAGGCTCTCTATCCCCAACACCCTATGCTGCAACTCGACATTCCGGGATGGGGAATAGCATCGAACCGCACTCTGCTTTAGCGTAGAAGTCGAGACTTCACGCGAAGGAGAAGCAATAGAGTGGAAGAACAATTAATGCACTGGATGCCGTTAGCTATCGCGCTTGCGGCGGTGCTCACCGTTCTGCTTCGGCAGATGCACATCACGAAGGAGCGCCGCTCTTTTGGCCAGTTCCTCATACTTGGGTCCTACAAATGGATGCGCTTTCTGTGGGCGATTGTCCGAGCTATCGATGTCGGCTATCTGGAATATCGGCGCGTGCTGGAGGATACACCTCTCCAAATCGAGAATGAGAAATACTTCGGCAAACTCGTGAAAGCCTCGCTGGACGAAAAATCAGCCGTTTACGGTTGGCAGGGCCAGTAATCAAGCACAGCCGGGCTGAGTCTCAGCTTCAGGAAGATGGAGAGACTGTGGAGCCGGGGCGGCCTTTCCTGGCTTGAACTGGCCAAGCGCACCTGGCATGAAAGCTGGGAAGACGAGGTTTTCGGATTAGCCGCCCGGCTGGCTTTCTATCACTTCCTCGCTCTCTTTCCCGTTCTGCTGCTGGTGCTTGTGCTGTTGTTGAAGTTGTCCGGCCCAGGCTCCCAGTTGCGCGACACGTTGACGGATTCTTTGGGGCAACTGCTACCGCAACAGGCTTCGCAGTTAGTAAGCTCGATGATCCGGCAGCTCAATCAGACCGCCGGCTTGGGAGCAGGTGTCTGGTGGGCGATCCTGGGGTCGGCCTGGGCCGCTGTCAATGGCACGTGGGCATTGATGACAGGCCTGAACATGGCCTACGAAGTAACCGAGAAACGGCGCTGGTGGAAATTGCTAGTGCTGGCATTGGTGTTAACCGTTTGCCTGGCAGTGATGGGGTTTATCGCCCTTGCCTTGATCCTGTATGGCAGCCGGGCCGCGCAACTGATCGGGCCGGATATCGGCATAACCGCGCACGCGCCGCTGCTTTGGAGACTCGTTCAGTGGCCGGTAATCATCGTCCTGCTGCTCACCTCATTCGCGCTTCTTTATCGCTTCGCTCCGAACCTCAGCGACCGTGAATGGCAATGGAGTACGCCCGGCGCGGCACTCGCGCTTGTGCTGTGGGTTGGCTCCGCCTTCCTGCTCAAAGCTTACTTCGAGTATTCCCGCTCATACGAGCGCATGTACGGCACCCTGGCGAACGTAGCGATTCTGCTGATGTGGCTCTATTTCACGAGCGCCGCCATCTTGATCGGCGGCGAGATGAACTCGGAAATCGAGAAGGCGGCGGGCCATCGCGCGGAGCGGCCGGACAGCAAACAGCAGCACGTGCAGAGCGACCGCGCAGAAAAGTAATTTTTCTTCCGATACCTTATTCCGGCTGGGTAGTACTGCGCGTCAAGCAGCTCCAACACCGGCCGCCGCTAAAATTGCACGGCCGCTAGGACCTCTGGCACCTCTTACTCCATTGCCAGCAATGCCATTTCCCGGCGAGGCTGGAGCTGAGGTCAATTATGGCTCGAAAAACATGGTCGAATTTGTTTATTTTACTTGCGGCACTTAACCTGGCGCTGGCTTTACTTCCAAATAACCCAGCCAGGATTCTCGACTGGATCGCTCTTCCCTGCTGCGTCACGTTCGGCGTTATAGCCCGGCGCAGAATGGTGTAACTCGTTCACCTTATACACCTTGGCCCGGACGAAGGAAGAAGCAGTCCTGTAGCTATTATGCCGCTCCGGGTAATTGTTATGAAATGGTTCGCACAATTAAGCTCAATTAAAGGAGATTTATTAAGTGAAATTTTTCGGAGGAATGTTATTTATCATTTGGTCAGGGTTGGCCGTTCAGTGTGCTTTTGCCGATCCTTTGTACACCCTTAACACAGTAAACACAACGTATAACAACGATATACCGGCCACTCTCGGCTTTGCGTTTTCTGTAAACAGCAATTTCAACGTAACATCATTAGGCTGGTTTGACGAATCCATGCAGGGCTTCCAGAATGACCATTATGTAGCTCTTTACAATCAGGATACTCATGCGCTATTAACCTCGACGACGTTACCCGCCGGCACGGTGGATGCGCTTGACGGCTCTTTTAGATACCAGGCAATCACGCCCATCACCTTAACGCCTGGAACCACCTACCTGCTGGCAGGCACGACCGGAAACACGGACGGCTATACGGAGAATGACGATGTCAGCGGTTTCACGGTGAACCCGAACTTCACCATCCCGGCAAATGGGGCGCTCTTCGCCGACAACACGCCCGGCTCCGGTTTCGTCTATCCCTGCGAGCACTTCTCCGATTACCTGGCTTACGCAGGCCCAAATCTGGACGGTAGCGATGCTCCCGAACCGGCATCACTTGCCCTGCTTTCGGCCGGTTTTGCTGGACTGATTTTAGTAAGGCGGCGCAAACACGCCTAAGTCACCGAGTCTACACGCGGACGAAAGGGCCTGCGGGGCCGGGCATGTCCGGCCCTACGCGGCCTGTTTTGTTTTCAGTTCGCGGCTGACGTGGGCAACGGCCATCTTGAACATGCCGCTGAGGTCTTCAAAGGGGATGCGCATGTGGCCGCGGGAAGCGGTGCTTCGATGGTTTGGCGAATGTCGGAGTCTACTTCTAAGTGCCGCGCTTTGGCATCCGCGAGGCGGGTGCGGGCTTCCTGAAGCTCCGCTCGCTCACGCTCGCGGTTCAGTTTGGCTTTTTGCGAAACAAAGCCAATTTCGGCTTTGCGCTTATCGGCTCTAAGCTTTAGAAAAGTATTTAGCGATTTGTAGAAGACGCGCTCATGGGTTGTCTGGTAGCGGAGGTAGAGACCCAGCTCTTTTTCGGCATTGCAAACGCCTGCATCGTCGAAGCAGAGGCTCTGCAGGCGCACGGCGCGCTGCTTCAGCCAGTAGTGCTGCACCATGCTTTCGACCATCAGGATTTCGGTGGGAGTTTCGGGATTGTGTTCGGCGCGGAGGCTTTCGTGAAGTTTGTCGAAATGTTCGGGCGCTTCGCCGGGCAGGAACATGAAAGCGCCGGTGAGTCCGTGGCGGACGGCGTTTATCGAGACAGTCTGTTTGCTTTCGGCAGATTGCGGACCGGTAGAACGCTGAGAATTGATTTGATTCGCCGCGGTTTGGGCTTGCGTGGACAAAGGCTCCTAGAAATGAAAAACCCGCTGCGCGGCGGCAGCGGGTTGTTCAAGAGTTCGGAAGCCGACAAGCGGCCTTCCTGAAACCAGTATACGGCATGGTTCCAAGGGATTCCCGGTAAGTGGTTGAAAGGGAAGTGACTATAGGTTGTGATCCTATGAGGGACACACTTGCAAAACTCGCCGAAAATAGTGGGCAGATCCCTTGACTGGATGGATTTTCTGTTATTGTGAGCCGTTGGCGTGGTGAAGAGCCAAGCTGGCGTGGTGAAGAGCCAAGCTGGCGTGGCGAGACAGGAAAATGAGCACGCCGCGACTGCGGCGTTGCCGGCGCGAGTTGTTTCAGGAAAGGGCGAGCGGTAGCCGGTCAGTTGAGCAGTTGATCGACTGTGAGCGCGACCACTCCGAACATCAGATGCGCCATGATTTTGCTGGCTCCGCGCACGCGGATCATGCGTCCACCGAACTCGTCTTTGAGGCGGCTGTAAACTCGTTCCACCATGGTGCGTTCACACAGGCGGTCATGCTCGGCCCAGGTGAGTTCGCGATAAATCGGCTCACAATGATAGACCGTCTTTTGGGCACGCGAATTTTTGCGAATCGGACGCGCTCGCGGATCACGCGATGGCGCCGTGTTAGTTGGATCAGGGGACGATGTCCCAAGGCCTGGCTGTGGGCTCGAATGGCATTGGCATCATAGCCGGCGTCCATCAAATCATAGAGATATAGGACCCGCTTGGATTTGATGTTCATCAACGGCAGGGCTACCTGCGAATCGTGCACGCAAGCTCGGATGAGTAAGGCCGTAAATGGGGGATCTGGCCATCGGCGACATCCAGGTGCAGCTTGTACCCGCGCCAGTACTGCTGGTGGCCTTTGCTGCTTTTCTTCACACCCAGACTGGGATGACACGGCAGTTCTGCAAGCACCTCGGCGGTGGACATGCGCCGTTGCGCCTCGATGTTGCTACGGGGTGAGGCGGGCATCTTGCGCTTGCCTTTGGGCCCATTTTGTAGCGTTTGCGTTTCCGCTTTGGCGGAGGATTTTCTGGATAGCGTTCGCGTGCTTCTATGGCAGTGGAATCGCGTGCGATGTGGCCGATGTGCTTTTGTCAACTTCATTTGGCCCCACTTTGATCACTACATTTGGCCCCACCCAAACCCTACTTAAATAAGGTTCTTCAACCTTATTGGTTTTGGAAGGGCGGGCTGGAGCGTAGCCCTGCGCCGCCCTCGGGGCGGCGCGTTTAGGGCGAAGCGGAAGCCCGCTCTTCCAAAACGTCGGCCCCGTCCCGCGTTCTTCCGCGATGCAATCGTGCGCCGGAAGCGGAACGATTCGGTCCCGGTCTCCAGAATGTGTGCCCGATCTGTCAGGCGGTCCAGCATGGCTTTACATAAGCGGGCGCTGGGAAATACCTGCGGCCATTCGGAAAACGGCAGATTCGTGGTGACAATCACCGCCGCTTTCTCCGCGCGATCTGCAATCACCTGAAACAGCAGCTCGGCGCCCACTTCCGCCAGCGGCACATAGCCGAGCTCGTCCATCACGATTAGCTCGTAACGCGACCACCGGCCCAATGCCCGGCTCAACTGATTAGCGTGTTTGGCTTCAACCAGATCGTTCACCAGAGCCGTGGCCGTGGTGAAACGTGCACGGCGCCGCTGCCGGCACGCGGCCACACACAGCCCGGTCGCTAAGTGCGTCTTCCCGGTGCCCGGCGAGTCAAAAACATAATGCCCATAGGCCCGAGATCATCAAGGTTCACTATCAGTTTCATCCGCTGTTTGGACAGAGTCTCCGCGTGCAGAGACGGGTGAAGTTTCCTCATGGAGAGTACATTTTCTTTGAGTTACCAGATGGAACTATCGGCGGATTCCCGGCGTGGATCGCCGATGCAGCAAAGGCTTCCGAAGTCGCCGTTGGCACACCACTAGTTTCTGCCGCAGCGCTCGCCGAACTGCACACATTTCTTGACCGATTGCGTTCGGGCGCAAAACGCGATAAAGCATCACTGAAACCAGTGCTAAAGGAGCGCACGAATGACACCCAACGAACCTCCATCGGTGATGCAGATGAACCTGCAGTTTTGTAGAAGTGAACCGATGCTACTGCCGGAAGAAAAGCAGCGGGAGCTCGCCATTGCCCTTGCCGACCTGCTGTTGAAGGCGGCCATCTTCGAACCCACTCAGTGCGACGAAGGAGATCAGCGATGAACCCGAAAGTATCACCGGATCATTTGAGGCGGCGGGCGATCGTTTATATTCGGCAGTCTTCTCCCGGGCAAGTGATTCACAACCAGGAGAGCCAGCGCCGGCAATATGACCTGGCGGATCACGCACGCCAACTTGGCTTCCACCAGGTCGAAGTGATCGACGAGGATTTGGGCCGTTCCGGCTCGGGTCAAGTGGAACGGCCTGGCTTTGAACACCTGGTCGCTGAGGTCTGCACTGGACAAGTAGGCGCAGTGCTCTGCATAGAGGCATCGCGGCTCGCCCGTAATGGCCGCGACTGGCATCATCTCATTGAGCTATGCGGTCTCGTTCGTGCCATCGTCATTGATCCAGACGGCGTGTACGATCCTGCCATTCTCAATGATCAACTTTTGCTTGGACTTAAGGGAACGATGAGTGAGTTTGAGTTAAATCTACTCAGGCAACGTTCTCTGGAGGCTATTCGTCAGAAGGCACGCCGAGGCGAGTTGCAGTTTCGGCTGCCGGTTGGATTCCGTTGGACGCTGAACGGCAAAGTGGAGATGGACCCCGACCGTCGAGTGCAGGAGGCTGTACGTCTGGTATTCGCAAAGCTGGCAGAACTGGGAAGTGCGCGGCAAGTGTTGTTGTGGTTCCGCTCAGAAAAGACGGCGTCGCCCGCACTTGTCTTAGACTCACCAGGACAGACTGCGGTCGTCTGGAAGTTGCCGGTGTACAACACGATCTGGCATATGGTGCGGAATCCAATGTATGCTGGCGCCTATGCGTTTGGCAAAACGGAATCGCGAACTAAGGTGATCCATGGCCGGGCTCGAAAGACCGAAGGGCACTTCAAGCCGACAGACACCTGGATGGTATTGATTCGCGACCACCATTCAGGTTACATTGCTTGGGAACAGTTCGAACGTAATCAAGTGATGCTGACAGATAATGCTCACATGAAATCGCGCATGGAGCCCAAGGCGGCCCGCGGTGGACGGAGCTTGCTAGCAGGATTGTTGCGTTGCCGGCGCTGCGGAAGGATGCTTCATGTTGCTTACAGCGGCTCGCACGGCGAGGTGCCGCGATACCATTGCCGCGGAGCGCATATCAATCATGGCGGGGACTGGTGTATTTCATTTGGCGGCTTGCGGCCGGACAGGGCGATTGCGTCGGAGATCTTGAAGGCGGTGGAAGGTAACGCTATCGAGGCAGCTCTGGAAGTCGCCGCTCGTGTCGCCGAACAGCAACGGCAAGGTCATCGTGTCCTCTCGCTGGAGCTGGAACAGGCCCAATACGAAGTACGGTTGGCGGCTCGCCGTTAGGAGGCCGTCGACCCAGACAATCGTCTAGTAGCAGCTGAGTTGGAAGCGCGATGGAATGTCGCCTTGCAGTCCGCAGGAGAGGTCGAAAAGAGATTACGTCAAAACGAACTTCCTGAGAATGCCACACGGATACCGGACAAAAAAACGTTATCCAGCCTGGCGCACGACCTTCCCGCCGTTTGGAACTCGGCGACTACGGAGATGCGCCTAAAGCAGCGTATCATTCGGATTCTGATTGAGGAGATCATCGCTGACGTGGACGAAGCAACGACTGAGATCGTTTTGATGATTCATTGGACAGGCGGTCGGCATTCTGAGCTTCGAGTAAGAAGAATACAACAGGTAAACACAGCCGTTGTACCAGTCTCGAGGCGATCGAGATTATCCGCCAAAGGGCTGGCAAGTTCCCGGATGATCAGATTGCCGCAACTCTGAACCGGCTGAACTTTCGAACGGCACAGGGAGTACCTGGACAGAGGGCCGCATCCGCTCGCTACGCAGTTATCACGATTGGCCCACCTATGACGCGAAAACAGCAACCGGCCAAGCTCTCACTTTGGAGGAGGCATCAGAACGGTTGGGAGTAAGCCACAAAGTAGTGCGGCGGTTGATCGATGCCGGGAAGATATCAGCCACTCAAGTCGTTCCCTGGGCACCTTGGGAGATCTCGGTGGAAGCTGTCCAATCCGAGGAAGTCCTAGAGGCGGTGAGAAACGCAAAACGACGGGTAAGCGTCACTTCCTCGGCGTCTGAGCCGGTGTTGCCCCTGTTTGGTCTAGATGATCTTTCTGTTGAAGAGGCTCAAAAAGCTGGCCCCGTCGGCTATTCATAAGCCATTAGAATATCCACTGTTTTCAATGGCGTAGCAAGGAGTGCAGAATGTCGCAGGATCGCCGGGACCGAGAAACAGAGCATCTTCGTGCTTGGCGATGAAGGTGCTCGTGGCCAAGTCAAACACCAGGCTGCGATTCATCTTCGGGTTGAAGCCAAAGTCGAAGTTATCGAGCGTTTTGTCTGGGTCGCGGAAGGCGGCTTGTTTGCGGCGGCGCTCCAACAACCGGTCTGTCCGGCGCGTGAGTTCATCCGACACGAGGCACGAAATCAAGTCGATGGGTGCCATGGCTTCCGCCTGGGCTTGGCGCAAGCGGGTTTCGAGCACTGCGGCCATACCACCCAAGCGCAGTTGGCGCAGTGAACGTTCGAGTTCTACAACGTGCATAAATCATCCTCCTGACGAGTTCGTTTTTCAATAAGGTCGCGATAGAGAGTCAGTTGCCGGATCAGCGGGTCGACTTGGCGTAGGCTCAAGGGCAGTTGTGGATTGTGTTCCAGGTAACGGCGCACGAAGTGGTATTCGCAGGTGCCAGTCTCCAGCGCGAGCGCGCACGCTTCGTCGGTAGAGGCGATGCCGTACTTCTTCGCCAGCGCGAGAACACCCAAGATCCGGCGCACAGCAACCTGCCCTTGATTGCCATGTATGAGTTGGCATAGCGCGCCGATATGGGCTCCGGCGATTTCGGCGCGGCGCAGCAACTGTTGCGTTGATAGTGGCGTGCGTGGCGGGCGATCCTCGTCTTGGATGCGATGACGACCGCGCTCCTGACGTAAATGCTCGCGCAGCAGTTGCCCGGTGCGCGGATCGATTAATCGAATGTGTGAAGCATTCCACTGCACTTGAACCCGGCGGCCAATCCAACCCGGCGGTGCACTGTAATAAGCCGCCTCAATTTCCACGCAGCCATCCAGGTGCACCGTGCGCTCACCGTATTGGTAATAGCGAAACGGCTCGACTGGCAGCGGCAATAAGTTCGGGCGCTCTTCGGCGAACATGGCGGCGACTTGGCGCTTCGTGGTGCCGTGAATGCGCGTGTCGGCCCAGCGCTCTTCCCAGCGATCCAGATACGCTTGTGCTTCTTCCAAGCTCTCGAAGCGCAGCCCCTTCAGCGGCGTCTTCTTCGCGTGGCCAACACCTGATTCGACCTTGCCCTTGCGATCTGGATCTCCAATCCTGCAAGGCAAACCGACGGCACCATAGTGCTGGAGCACGTCGCGGTACAGCGGGTTGAGGGTGGGATCATAAATGTCGGGCGCGAGCACGCCCTCCCGCAGATTATCCAGAACCACCACGCGTGTGGCTCCGCCTAATCGGCGAAATGCTTTCTCGTGCAGCTCGGCCCAGATGCGCACGCTGGAGCGAAACACCAGCAGGCGAACACACTTTCGGGTGTATCCGAGCGTAAATACGAACAGCCGGGTGCGGCGGTACTTGCCCGTCTGCGGGTCGCACACCATGGGGCCGGCGCCATAATCGACTTGTCCTTCCTCACCGGGGGCCGTCTCAATCACTGCACGAGCTTCCGGCGAGACCGATATCTGAAGCTTGCGCACGAAGCGCTGCACGCTCTGATAGCTCGCGGTGAAACCGTGGCCATCGACCAGGTCTTGCCAGATCGCCATCGCGTTGCGGCCATGCGCGAGCCCCAGTACGATTGCTTCCTGGTATGTGGCCGAGAGGCTAGTCGAAGGCTTGATGATCGACGGCGGTTCCGGGATCTTTATCAGCTCCGGCTCTGCGCCAAAGTCGGTAATCACCTCATTGGCCGGGTTTGCCGATGCGCGCCGTCCCCACCCGCCCGGTGGTCTCACCGAGATGCCGGCAGCTCGCAAATAGCTCGCCACCGTCTCCCGGCGAATGTGGACCGCCGCTTCAATGCGCCGGAGCGACCATCCCATGCCGCCCCAGCGCGATCACCTGCTGCTTCTTTTTCCTCGCTCAAGACATTGCTCACGTTGACGCAGGGTATCCCTGCGTCAGGATCAACGTCCTGGATCAGTCCTTACCGTTGGCCGGTTTTCAGGTGATTATCATTGGCCGCTTTTGGGTGATTACCGAGGGTCATCTGTTGTGGCATCCGGCAATACCTGACCGTCACATTTAATATGGCCTTCACACCCGCGTTTTCCGGTGCAAAGAATATCTACATGTATTCGCAGACGAAATCCAATACCACAACGGGTTGGGAAACTGTGGGAACCTGGAGCCCCTAGATTGTCAAAAACTCGGTGTTCCTCGCGCGTATGGGAGCGAGCTTGGACATGCCAGCGGGTCTCGAGTGATTTCAAAATCACGTCCGAACGCCAGCCAGCGGCTTCTCTCATTGCGCAGCGTTAAGGAGCTTCAACGGGCATTGGGAAGATTGAGAGCGCGTCCGCTGCTGCCAACTCATATCAATTTTGATCACCGCTAGATTTTGACGCGGTCGCGGAATTTCGTCGGCACAGCAGCGAAGCGGGACTCACTCCGAGCATTCGAGCATTCCCATGTCGAGCCGTTCTAATGCGGCCTCGCAGCATCACCTCGATCCGACTTGCGCATATGCGCTTGCTCGACTTCACCTCACTGCGACTAAACACGATCCCTGTACTGACGTGCCCAGATTGCGCCGTGAGTTCCTAAAAACCGATAGGCCTTCGGCATCAACTGTGCACAAGAGACGTGCATCGGATAAATCTTACACACTACAGGTACTTTTTACCGAGACGAGCATCGGCGAGCAAAGACTCTAGGGCTGAGCGGCAAACAAAAAATTCAATGCAGCCCAGAGGAAGAATCCGATGTTTTTGATTTTCTTACTAAACGGTCGCGAGCCCATTATCATAGACCAGGTAGTCCACTTCGTGCGCGTCCTATTAAGCTTTTAGAATCAATTCCTATCGTTGCGGGACGGTCTGGCGCGAAGCAATTCGTACAGCAGCACGGAAGTTTGCAAGCACTAATTTCGAGCACCATGCCGAATTCAATTGGCCAGGACCCGGGGACGCCCGTCAGCACGCGTGTACTGGCGATCCAGATCAGGTAAATACTACGCGGTGACATCGTATGAAGTTGATCCTGGGCATTGCGTTCGTGGTCTGGGTTACGGTGCCCTGTGAACGGAACCGTGTGAATAAGAGTCTCCCGGCCGGACGGCCGGGGAAAGGGAGCAGATTGTGTGGCGATTCTGAAGCAGAGCGAGGCTGGCATGAAGACGGTGGAAGTATGCCGGCAGAACGGGGCAGTGAGGCTCGTTCCGACAACAGCAGGATCGCTTCGATCGGTTTCGCAAGGAGTACAACGAGGAACGTCCACACGAAGCATTACATCAGCAGACGCCGGCGAGCTGTTATCAGCCGTCTACACGTGAGTACCCGGAGCGGTTGCCGGAGGTGGAATGCCCGGCCGACTGGCAGGTACGCAGTGTGGTTGACGGCGGGCAATTCTGGTGGCGCAGGCAGCGCGTGTTTGTTGACCACGCTTTGGCGCACGAACAAATCGGCCTCGAGCAGATCGATGATCGGTACTGGCGCGTCGTGGTTCAGCTTCTACGAAATCGGGGTTCTAGATACCGTAAAGCACCGGATCCGCCGGCCCGAAAAAGGGCTGCATCGTGAAGGCGAGCAGGCAGGCTCCGAGGATTTATGAAAATACCCTGCTCCTTAAGCTGCGGAAGAAATTCGGAGGGGGTTTTGATGAACATGGAGGCTCTGCCTCCAAACCACCGGGATTTATCGCTTTGAGCCAGGATTGCTGGATCGAGAGCAAGCCGAGCTTCAGCTTGCTCCCTCAATCCCGGCCCTGAGTCGGCGCTCGAGTTGCTTCCCAGTGGCGGACTGCTGCGCAGTCAAAACAGACAAGGAACTGTGCGAGAGAATAGAGCGCCAAGGCTGGCGGTAAGTAGGCCGAGCTATGCATTGGTGCTCAAGCGAGCCCGTTTCTCCAGTGTGGTCCCAGGTTGCGTGGTCAAGACAGTGGTGACGCCCAGACTGTCGAAAAGACAAGCTGTTCGATCCCGTTTAGGAGAGTGCCGATTTCCACGACTTGGACCGTCAGCTCCCGGCAATGTTTTTATTGAGGGGAAATGCCACGGAAGAAAAAGAGTAAGAACAACGCACCTGCGTTGCCAGTTCTAAATCCGAATGCAGCCGGACTGGATATCGGTGCGACGGAGATTTATGTCGCTGTGCCTGCAGATCGAGATTCAGAACCGGTACGTTGCTTCGCCACTTTCACCCAGGACTTAGGGGCTTTGGCTGATTGGCTTGAACAATGCCGCATTCAGACAGTTGCCATGGAATCGACAGGCGTGTACTGGATACCCATCATGCAAATTTTGGAAGAGCGTGGTTTGCAGGTTTATCTCGTAAATGCCCGCTACGCAAAGAACGTTCCTGGTCGGCGAACTGATGTGTCGGATTGCCAGCGGCTTCAGTACCTGCACTCCGTTGGGTTGCTGAAAGCCTCATTTCGTCCGGCACAAGAAGTATGAGCAGTCCGATCACTTGTCCGTCACAGGAACAATCTGGTTGAACTCGCGACGTGCCATGTGCAGCATATGCAAAAAGCTCTCGATCAGATGAATCTTCAGCTACATCATGTCATCAGCGATGTGACGGGTACAACGGGATTAGCCATAATAGATGCCATTCTTGCGGGAGAGCGGGATCCTGTCAAACTCGCCGGGCTCCGCGATCCCCGTATCCGCGCAAGTGAACAGATTATCGTCAAAAGCTTGGTGGGGGACTATCGCCCCGAACATCTGTTTACACTGAAACAATCACTGGCGTTATACCGCGAGTACGAAAAGCAAATTTCCGAATGTGAGTCTGAAGTTCAGCAGTTCATGAAGAGCCTTGATGCAAGTTCGAATCCGCCCTCACACCCATTAGCGCCAGCGAAGGATTCAGTGAAGAAATGCAAGGTGATGGCTCCCGCGAAAGCGCTGTCTCTCCGCGACGAAGCTTACCGAATCCTCGGCGTTGATCTGACGACGGTCCCGGGCATGAGCGTACTGCACATTCAAGCTGTAATCGCCGAGGTCGGGCCGGACCTTTCAAAATTCAGAAGCCCAGCAGCATTTGCCTCTTGGTTGGGGCTTTGTCCGGATAACGATGTCAGTGGCGGCAAAGTCCTTTGGACGGGAACGCGGAAAGTGAAAAATAGATTCGCCGCCGCTTTGCGGATGGCCGCGCCATCGCTTCAAGGCAGCCGCTCCGCTCTCGGTGAGTTCTATCGCCGTATGCGCAGCCGGCTTGGCGCTCCCAAAGCCATTACCGCCACCGCCCACAAATTAGCCAGGATCATCTATCACCTCTTGATTACCCGTGAGCCTTACGATGAGAGTGCGTTTGCTCTCATACAGGCCAGCTACCAAAAACGGACCGAGAATCGGCTGAAACTGCAGGTGCGGGCGCTGGGTTATGCACTCGTACCAGCGGCATCCGTGGGGGAAGTTCCTCTGGAGAGCAGCGCTCGGCCTCCGCTCAGGTTTTCACAAGCGTATCCCAAAGCCGCAGGGCTCCCAAAATCGGAATTTTGCAAAAACTGTTTTCCTGAATGGCACGGCGCAGGCCAGCGTGATCGTCGCTGACCACGAACTCCACTCCGTGCAGCGACCGCTGCCGCAAGCCGGCCAGCAACTCCTTCCAGCTCGACAGGCTCTCGCGACTGGCGAGCTCGACCGCCAGAATGTTCCACCGACCCTCCCAATTAATGCCGATGGCGATCAGCACCGCCTGGCTGCATACCGCGCCATCGTCCCGGACCTTTTCGTAACGGGCATCCAGAATTAGATACGGGTACGGCTCCGCCAACGCCGGCGTGCAAACCGCTCCAGTTCTTCATCCCGCTTCTGCACGATCCGGCTGATGGTTGAAGAACTGAACTCACGCCCGCACAGCTCTTCCGTAATCGTCTTCACCTTGCGTGTGGATACGCCTTGTACGTACATCTCCAGCATGGCCGCCACCAGGCTTTCTCGCTGCGCTGGTACCGTTCAAACACCTCCGTACGGAAGCGTCCTTGTCGATCTTGCGGCACACGCAATCTGATATGGCCTACTCGCGTTACCAGCATCTGGTGGTAGGAATCGGACCGGTAGCCGAGGCGCCTCGCCGTGCGCTCGCCTTTGCTCGCTTGCAGCGCTTCGTCCATTTCGCTTCTAGTACTTGCTGCAACGTTTCTTCGATAATCGTCTTCAGCAGATCCCGATCTTGCCGCCAAAGCTGCTTCAGATCCTCTGCCGATATCTTCCGCTTGCGCTATCCTGCTTTCGGGTCACCTGTCACCTTCCTTTCTTCAGCCGTTAACTGAATTCGAAAGGTCCAGTCTGACCCACCTCCTTTTTGCAGAATCTTTTGAAGCTTAACCGGTCGTTTTCTGGCGGTCTGAGACGCCTAAGGTGCATACTGTCGAGCGGCTTTAGCGCCGTAAAACAGCGGCTAGGAACCTCCGCGGCTATACCCGACACGGTTTTGAGGAATTCTTTACTTTCTGGCATTCTTTGTCCTAAAGCTTTGTGCTGCTCCTGCCGAGAAGCAGAGTAAGACCTCACACACCGTGCCGAGAAGCTCGCCAAATTACTGCGAGCTTCTATGAGCCATACACAGGGTCTGATGAAGGAGATGAAAATGAATATATTAAAGAAGGCAGTAAGCTGCCCGCCACGGTTAAACACTTGCTCCATGCCTATTATCCGGATAGGTATCCTTGGCGCTCTCTCATTATCGCTCTTGTCGGCAGCAACTTATTACGTTGATTCGACGGGTGGTAACGACAATAATAACGGAACAACAGCACCGTGGAAAACCATCGCACGTGCTAACAAGCCGAGTTATAAGGCAGGAGATCAACTCCTCCTTAAAGCGGGTGGCGTATGGTATGAAACCTTGATTATGCGCTCATCCGGTATCTCCGGACAGCCGATTACCATTGGTCAGTATGGCACCGGCCCTGCGCCGGTGCTCGATGAGCAAGGCGTACGCTGGCCTGCCGTTAACCTTACCAGTGTGTCGTACGTCACTGTCAGCAATCTCGCAATGCAAAATGCGAGTAACGTGACGGTCTACATCCACAACAGCTCCAACATAATCGTGCAGCAGTGTTCAATGAAGAACTCAGCCAGCCACGCCGTTAACGTCGACGGCACGAGCCCTAACGTAACCGTCCAGGGCAATAATTACAGCATGGACGCGACGTTTGCCATGCACGGAACGTTCATCTATGCAAGGTCTGTAGTAGAGTCGTTTGCGGCGATCGGGAACAGTGCGATACTCAACGATAACTCCACAAACAATGGCATTATCGTGATGGATGTCGACAACGCAGTGATAGCAAACAACACTGTCTATAGCGGGACAGAGGCTATCGGTCTTAAGGGATATACGCGAAGCATCTATGGGGGTCAAATCTACGGTAACGCTCTTTATAACACGAGTAATGTCCACGGGGACGGCGAAGTGATCGAGTTGACGGGTAACGCAAGTGCCGGCACGCAGGTTCAGGCCGCAGTGCACCATAACTTTATCTCTGCGGGATCTAATACTGAAAACGGGATTGCTGGCGTCTATGCCACTGGTTCGTCAATTTATAACAATATCCTACTGGGGCCGGCAATCGACTCGGGAATTCACTTTACCAGTAACTCGAACGGCCTTTTCATTTACGGAAATGATCTCTATGGTTATCCGTACGGGGTGATGCTCGATTCCGATTCCAGTGCGGATATCCGAAATAACATTATCGTTGGGGCGTCAAGCCAGGCCGTGGGCGTAGGAACCACCGCACAGGCAACGGAAGACTACGATTTGTTTTACCAGTCCGCCCCTGTCAGCGGTACCAAGGTAGGGTCTAACAGCATCTCTGCGAATCCGATGTTTGTTGCCGCAAGTCCCAAGAGCGCAGGCGATTTCCAGCTTCAGGCAGGATCGCCGGCCGCGTGGACCGGAGCCCAGCTTGGCACGCCGTACGATCTCGCCCTGGACCCCGCCGTGAACTCCTGGCCCGGCGCAACGGTCAGTCAAAATACGCTGCCCGGGTGGTCCCGCGGAGCTTTCGGCTACCGTTAACTTGCTCTTGCTTCATCTGAATTATCCGATCAAGCTGCGACGGACCACCGCGCAATTTCTGTGTATTGTCACTGGAGTGAGTCCCTCTTCACTGGACAACCGCGGGAAGACGCGAAACCGTAATGAGGATTCGGTAGACCCGAATCCTCATTAGGCGGAGATAAGGCCATCGATTGTGCAATGACCGCGTAACATCCGGAGGGTAAATTATCGCCTTGACCAAGGCCAGCCGCAGTTGTCTCCAGTGGAAGTTCTCGAGGCTTACACGGAAGGAGACAACGAACGGCATGGCCAAAGACAGGATAGATCGAGACGAGCTGGCGAGCAAGCTGGTGGCAACAGCAGAGCAGGCCGAGGACCGCTACGCGCGATGGCGGAGATGATCACGGATTTCGTGATGGAAGCGGAGGTCACCGAGCGGGTTGGAGCGGGGCCGCATGAACGATCCGACGAGCGGGTGACACATCGCAACGGGCATCGCGAACTGCGTTGGGACACATGCTTCGGGACACTGCGGTTGCAAGTGCCGAAGCTGCGCGAAGGCGGCTACGTGCCGAGCTTCATTGAGCTTCGCAACCGCAGTGAACAGGCTTTGATCAGCATGATTCAAGAAGCCGTGGTGGAAGGGCGTGTCCAGGCGCAAGATCGAAGCGGTACGGGAGCAGTTTGGGATCGCCGGCGTGTCGGCCGGGCAAGTGAGCTATTTGTGCGCGGCACTGGACGACAAGGTGCGCCAGTTCCGCGAACGCGCACTGGGAGAATCGCCCTACGTGTGCGTGGATGCGCTGTACGAGAAAGTGCGGCGGACGATCGCCTCGAATCGATGGCCGTGGTGATCGCCACGGGCGTAAACCGGGAAGGCCGGCGCGAAGTGCTGGGTTTTGACGTGATCGCGGCGGAAAGCGAAGAGGGCTGGACAGGGTTCTTCAAGAGCTTAAGGACGCGGTCGCAGTGGCGTGCGGTTGGTGATTGCCGATGCGCATAAAGGACTCACGATGGCAGTCCGCAAGGTGTTCAAGGCCAAGTGCAGCGTTGCAAAGTGCACTTTTACCGCAACGTCTTGGCGCACGTGCCCAAACGCAACCAGGCAGAGGTGAGCGAGGCCATTTGAAGGCAGTATTTGTGCAGCGGGAGGACAACAGCGCCAAAGCCAAAGCCGCCGACCTGGTCTGCAGCTTCCAGCCGCGCTTCGCCAAAGCCATGGAGATCTTCGAAGCCGACTTCGACGTGTCCTCAGCTATCTGCATTACCCGCGGCCGCACCGGGTACGCATCAGCTCGCCCAATCCACTGAAGGTTGAATCTGGAGATCTGCGCCGCACTCGCGTCATCGGCATCTTTCCGCATGCGGGGCGCCTGTGTTCGGCTCATCGGCATGTTGCTGGTCGCAAAAGCATGAAGACTGGCTCACCGACGACAAAGCGTATCTCACATTCGACGATATTTCGAGCGAGGAAGCGGTCACGAAGGTTGTGACGATGGCGGCCAACCAATGAGGATGGAGACCATTCTTACTGCGAGAGCGCTGCCCTCGCGCTCCCGGGATTTTTTATCGCTTTTGCGCCAACAGCTAAAAAGGAGCAAGCCTGGCCGCTCCTTCTGTCCGCCCCTGAGTCGGCGCTCCGGTCGCTTCCCAGTGTTGCCGTGTCCTCCGCTCAGGTAACGCCATCTTAAACCCGACTTCCGCAGTCGGTTGCGAATTTACACTCAGCTATTGACAGCGGCTAAGCAATCGTGTCGAGTCCGAAACGATACCAGAGGAAGCTCACTGCGTAATTTGCCCCGTCATGTATTCATGACAAGACAAACAACCGTATGGGCTAGCTTCATTTGTACTAGTCTCAACTTGATCTGACATTTCATGATAGACTGCGCAGAACACGCTAGACGGAGATGTCAGTGAACTCGGATCAAAAGACTCATCAAGAATAAAGCGGGTCTGCTGAACGTCGCCGGCATGCTGGGCAGCGTATCCGGGCCTGCAAAGTGATGGGCTACTCGCGCGACAGTTTCTAGGGCTTTAAGGAGCTGTACGAAAAGAAGCCCATGGCGAGATCGAAACCGCGCATCCCGGCTACTTGGGCGCCCAGGATACCTATTACGTCGGCACTATCAAAAGCATTGGCCGGATTTATCAGCAGACCTTCATCGACACCTATAGAAAGGTGGCGTTTGCGAAGCTGTACGATCGCAAGAATGCGTTGGTGGCGGCCGACATGCTGAACGATCGGGTGCTCCCGTTCTTTGAAGGGAACGATGTTCCGCTGCTGCGCATTCTCACCGACCGCGGCACCGAATATTGCGGCCAGCGCGAGCATCACGAATATCAGCTCTATCTCGCGATGGAGAACATCGATCACATCAGACACGGGCAAAATCACCGCAGACTAACGGCATCTGCGAGCGATTCCATCGCTCCATGCAGGATGAGTTTTACAGCATTGCGTTCCGCAAAAAACTATATTCGTCGCTTGAGCAGTTGCAGGCCGATGTGGACACTTGGTTAGAAGAGTACAATCGAGAGTGTCCGCATTCCGGCAAATACTGTTTCGGCAAGACCCCGATGCAAACCTTTAGGATTCGAAGCACCTGGCGCAGGAAAAGCAACTCGACCGCTTCCAAATTATGACTTCATCGGACCAGATTGCTCCGCGCGCGCGCGCGCGGCAGCCACTGTGTCCTAACTCTTTGTCAGATCAAGTCTGAACTGTTACAGTCGCGATAGTCCCGAACGGATCACACGGGACGTGTTGTTACCAAAGTATTCCGGAGCCGGTTCTTAAGCGACTTAGCCGAGTCCGCGTTCCAGCACAATCTAAACTCAAAACTAGACATTTTGATCGGCTATCAACAGAGGTAACGAGGGGCAGGACCAATCTCCACGCTTTCCTCCGGTAAAGTCATCATTCCAAAGCTAATCGTCCCGGAGGGCTAGCCAACGGGCCTAACCCCCCTCCGGCCATATTGGACAACTTCGACGTCTTATGGAATCCAGGTCCCATAACTGCCCCAGCCGCTGCTGACATTCTCTTTCGTCTGGGTGTACATGTAGAGGTTCTTTGACCCGACATAGCCAGGAGCGAAGGTCAGATTCATCGTCAATGTTAACGTTTCTCCCGAAGTCACCGAAGATCCTACGCCGCTCAGGGTACACTGGCTATTCGAAACAGTCTGGGAGCCGCCTGGTTGCACCGGGCCGAGAAGGGCCGATCCGGCATCATTCTGCAGATACAGGCTCTGGTTTGAGCCAACGTAACGGACCCAGCAAACGTGCTGAGTAGAGAGAGACGCCGCCACTAGCAGATTGGCACCCGCGATATCACTTGAGCCGGAGGGGTCCGAGAATGTTGCCTGGAAGGACACGGCAGTTCCTGTCCCCGAACTTGGGGTGACGGATACTGGCCCGGTAAGTTAGCCCCTCGAGATGCGAAAGCACCCCGGACCAGGGACCTAGCACGTCCTGGTCAACTGTTCCGCAAGGGAAACACGCAACTCCAGGATCGAAGGCCAAATTATATGGCGCGTTCAGTGAAGCCGCGGTTCTGGCCGCCGGAGAAAGGCGGCTAGCAGTCGAAAGTCGAAGGATTGGAAGGCGAAGCAGAGACAAACATAGGATTAGCGATCGTTGTATGTGGACCGGGTGTGACACCGGATTCGCGTGCTGATTGGTAAAACGTGTTGTAATCCTCCGTCCCCTGCGCGCCACCGGCAACAACTATCGGGTAAGAGGACGCGCCTACAATGACGTTGTTCATCATCATCACCTCGGATTGTGAATCGACGGATATTCCGTAGGGCATGTTGTAGATGGTATTCCCGCACACAGACGCATTTTGCGACCCGCTCGTCAGGTGCACACCAGCGTTGACGCCACCGCCCGCAACAATGTTGCCATACACGTTGGAATCACTGGCGTAGACGCCTGCGATAGCGCTTTCAAGAAGGCCGTTGCCACTTATGAAGTTGTGGTGAACACTGGCTTCGACCTGTGTAGAGACATTATTACCCGTGAGTTCGATGGCCTCACCATCGCCATGTGCACTGCTCGTATTATAAATGGCGTTTCCATAAATCTGGCCTCCGCTTATCGAGCGGGATAACGCCTTGATTCCGATTGCTTGAGTTCCGCTGCTAATAGCATTATTGGCGATGATCGCATTGTCAACATCCATCACGATAATACCGTTATTCGTTGAGTTATCGTTTAAGGTCGCCGTATTATTTGAGGCAGTGAACGATTCGACTAAGGACCGTATGTAAATGAAGGTCCCGTGCATCGAAAACGTAGAGTCCATAGAATACGTATTGTTATTTACAACCGTGTTCGGACTTGTTCCGTCGACGTTGATAACCATGACTTGCTGAATTCTTTAGTGTGCAATTTTGCACGGTCACATTGGAACTGTTATGCACGTACACGGTCACGTTGCTGGCGTTCTGCATTGCTAAGCCGTCAACGGTTAATGAAACACCCGTGAGGTTGACCGCAGGCCAGCGCACGCCTTGCTCATCCAGGAGCGGAGCAGGCCCCGTCCCGTACGCGCCGACAGTGATCGGCGCGGCGGAAGTGCCTGACGATTGCAGAGTCAGCGTTTCATACCAGACGGCACCTCGATTGAGCAGCAATTGATCGCCCGGGTTGTAAGATGCTTTGTTGGCGCGCGCTATGGTCTTCCATGGTAAGGCCGCACCATTATTGGAATCATTGCCAGTTACTGAGTCGATGTAATACGTAGACGCGTGCATAGATATTATGCCTGATAGTGCGAGCACGACGAGGCGGGTCGAGGAAAGCGCTGACCGGCGTTCGTATGCGAACGGTAAGCACGAGAGTGATAGCATAGAGAAAGATTTCCTGTTAATGGGTATATGTGTTTGCCCGTCGCTGCAGATGTCGCGCTTAGTGTTCCCTTGTGCGAATTATTGAGGTCCTAGCTGACGGTGCCACAATGGTACTTCTCGTCCCGGGACCTCTAGAACTTGAATAGGAAGTTGCTTATGTGCCCATCAGGCAAATCTGAATGCCCACAAGCGCGGCGGTCATAGCTACAAATAAGAGGGTCAAGGCACGTTTGGCGGTGCGCACAGACATATGGGTCTGTCGTGAATAACAGTGAAGCTCGCGAGGGAGTAGCCCTAGGATTGATGGGTTGAGCGCGTGAGCCGATCGGAAGGCGCGATAGGGGGCTGAAACCGGGAGTGGTTTTGGGGCCCGGCTGTGGACGCCCTAGGCCCTATTGTCGACGTCAAACTGATGCTGTCGGCGGCATCGCGCAGCGGCCGGCCCCTCGCGTCCGATGGGGAAGGGTAATCTACGGCGGATTGTCCTACGACCTGCGTCTCCGGTCGGAAACTTCTGATAAAGATTTGCGCAACTCTTAGCGGCCGAGCAGCGGAACTTGCCACTCTGCTTTGCAAGCCGCCCACGCCTCACTCCGGACCGCATCGTAGAATGCAGCAGCACTGTTACGAGTTGGACTTAGGGCCAGGTGGCGGCGGATCAGACTTGCCCTGCAATTTAAGGTGTTCGACAACAGATCGAACAGGCATTTGCCTGTTTTTCCGGATGAAGTCCACGATCTGAGATAGAGTAGGCTCGCGCGGCATCTCTCGGGCTGCTCTGTTCAACTCCTGAACTCGATGCTCAGGTGCAAGACGTAAACTTAAACCGGCAGAATCTTCTACATACTCGAGGATTGCCCTGCAGTGATGACAGTCAGTCAAATCTCCCGGGAGGGCACGCAGCACAGCTTCCTCTTGCGTGCGTAGACGTTGCGTGTTCTTGGCATCGTCGAGCCGCGCACCGCACTGCGGGCACGTTAACTTGCGGTCTCTTCGTTCGAAAACGTCTCGCTTCTGTTTCACACTGCTCTTTTCTTGTAGTGTACGCTATCTACTTCGCGCGAGATTAGCAGAAACTGACTCATTCCCTCCCCGGTAAATCAACCTCGCTGCTGCCCTTCATGTATCGTGCTCAACTGCCAGCGCCGTCAAGCAGCCGAAGATTTTGCTGGCAAAGAAAACATGATTCGTCGAGCATTGTCCTAGCTCAGCCGGACATCGACACCTGTGTGTTCGCTCAGGCTTCGCTTCAGAACCCCGTCAAAACGTATTTAAGTCCTGTCGTGAATGAGCATCTGGTGGGTGATGCTTCGGGATCTTCAACGGCGTATTCAAACATAGCCGTCCTAAAACCCCTGCGTTGCCTTTGGCACTGTATTTAGTCCACCTCGGCATTTTGCTTGGTTTGGCTCCTTTGCCGCCTCCTGCAGTTGCACAACCGCGCTGCTCATCGGGCTTCCCCCTGCAGCGAGCAACTGATCGTACTCAGCCATCATCAGTATGAGCCGATGGTATCGCTCCAGTGATCCTATAATCCATGGCCTCCGCATAGCGGGCGATTCATACCATGTGACTGCACCAGGAATTTGTAGGCGACGAATCAACCATACGAGTATATTGATTGGGCAGAGAGGAACGAGGCATTTGCCAAGAGCTTCTATCTCAATAGCTAAATCAAAATAAACTGCGGCATCACTGTTCTGTTCATGCAGCGCTTCACCAGGTAGATGCTTATCTGATTTCCCGGGGAAAGCGCATTTTAGTCACGGATCACACGAGAGACCAATGCGCGACGGGTTTTTCGATCCGATTCGTGAGGTTACAAATGTCTCAAGGATTTGAGTCGGGGTGCGAGGTACGATATTGCTCCGGTTAACAAACCTGCATTTCGAAAAAGCAGACAATCTCTTGCAAAGGATTAGAGAACACATTCGGCAGAAGGTTGAGCGGATGATTCCACTCGCGTTGTTACCTTGTACCTTCGGGTATACTTGAAAAAGATTACGCGTGATTGAATCTGTTGCCGCAAGTGATGTGTCAATTTGGCTTGCGGCTCCCAAAGAGCGTACCGCTGCGTACTTCCCCACGTATTCGCTGATCGCCCGGAAAATACAAGCCGCGCTACGTCAATGGACACGCGAATGGTTTCTGTCAAACCCAGATGTTCTAAACCGGCCCCACGCTGCGCGTCCAATTATCGTCTACATTGCCACACATCCGTTCGGCGGTAGGCCGACGAACACATTTACCTATGACGTGCAAGCCGGAATGCTGGATGCTGCATTGCGCTCGGCTGCGTTCACGCTAGCGGGGGACTTAAAAGCTGTTGATACGGAGCACTTGGAGTGGAGTCTACGCGAAGTCTATTTCTCGTATCGTAGCGACACCATGATTGAGTACGTTCGGCAACGTAGCCATGCGCTCGTCAGGATCCTGAACGCGGAAACGGCAATTGTTGATGATCTGGTGAAATTTGCGGTCGTCGATTTGCCCGGCATAGGCCTCGATCGCGCACTGAAGCGACTACGTAAGAATTTCCACGCGGAGTTGAAGCGATTTTCACCAGAATTTGACCTGAGCGGCCGAACGGAAGAACTGCTACGGATCGCCACGGCGGAACTGATACGCGTGATGGGCAAAGTGACCTGCGAAAATCCTTCAAATGAATTCCAAAGAAACCGTTAAGGAGGCCAAACGCTACCGTCTCTTGCGCAATTATCTGCTAAGGAACGGGTACATCATTCATCAAATAATCGATCAAGATGACGAGCCGTTCGTGACCGACACGGATTTCTATGGCCAGACGCTTGAGGATGCTGTTGATGCATTGGAAAGATCAGGTCAGGCCAGTGCAGACGAACTATTTACGTTTCGGCGTAGACTGGAATCGGATGAGACCTGATCCAGAAACCCCGTCAGATTCAGCATTCGAGAATTTCAAGAACACCATGCGGAAATTGGTTTCCGTGTCCAAATCAGAACTGGACGAAATGCGAAAACGTGAGGCGGCAAGAACGGGCGCTCAGTAAAAAGCTAAAGCGTCGTTCTGCTTCTTAGGTTTGCCCGGCCCTGCCGTGCATACGGCAGAGGTTTCGTGATTGGGTTCTCCGTCTCCGCATTGCCCGTCAACTCGGCATAGGTTAGACGACGGCCAAATCACTTGCCCGATCACTAGCGCGAAACGCTCTGCATCTGTCAGATGACGGCGGTTGACCGGAAACCTTGCTCATCCAAATACCGGAACAAATCGTAAGGATCGACACTCACGCAGGTTCCCTTGAGCGTACGCTTCAGCAAACTCCAGAAATTCTCGATGCTGTTCGTATGGACGCGGCCCTGAACGTAGCCGGACAGACCATGAATGATCAGATGCGCGTAATCCGAATTCTTCGCAAGCATCTGTGACGTGCCCTCGTTAATCTCGACCACATAGAATTGAGGATCTCAGCTATGGGGCACAAGTGCGCACTTCTGCTCTCCAAAAAAATCCACGAGAAGGCACCTGGGCTCCCAGGCGCGAGCGCCCTCGACAGCATGCCAGTTCATTCAATGCAGAAATCACATGGCCGGACCTGCCCGAAGTAGCGCCAAATTCTGTACTCGACCTAAACGCGAGACGAATCGGCCATGCACGCAAGGACGTGAGAGTCGGCTTGGTTTGAACTCCGCTGTTTGATCGTAACGGACGAGTACACATCCTCACCTACATATCGGCCATTACGGCACTAGAGCTTCATCGGGCATATATCCAGCTGATATCCACTGCCGCAAAGGCGTGTGACATTGGGATGATTGGGATCGCCCGATGGCTATGCTGGCTCGGACTAGAGCTTACTCTCCTTCCCCGCAGGTATAATGAAAATCCACGACAAACCTCGGCCGATACCTGCCCAAATCCGTTTGCGGCACAGGGTCGGCCATCTTTTTGGGTACATGCATCCGGCTGAGGTCGTTCAATACCTGAGAAGAAAAGCGGCACACGGTTTCTTTTCCGATTCATCGCGATCGGTTGGCGATAGTGCGAAATCGGGAATATTAACCTAGGCAATCGCATACTCCGACCTATACTTTCGAATCTGCGCCTCACTGAGGGCGGTTTCCTTCACGTTCTCGCGAGACAGCGCACGACCAAGCTGGCTGGCATCGTCCGTGAAGACCTGCGCGTCATACCGTGCGCGAGACGTAGCCACGTATGAAAGAGTCTTGTCGACGAGTCCGCGAACCCGCGAATCGGTTGTATCCACGTGAATCAGGACGCGATCTACCGTCATGCCCTGCGATGAGTGGCTCGTCATCGCATATGCGTGGTCGAGATAGTTGTACTCTTTCAGATTCCAGGCCACTCGGCGGCCGGTTTCGAGGCGCACGGCGATGTTGCCGTTCTTTTCAATGTGCTCGATCTGCGCAGTTTCGCGGGATGCAACACCCTTCTCTTTCCAAGGCGTCGTGAACTGGATGCGGTCGCCAATCGCGAATGCGCGCTCCTGGGATTCAAATACACTCAGGTTCGAGCGGCTCGCCGGATTGAAAGCCAGAAACCGCTGAGCGGCACCATCTCCGAGCTTCACAGACAGAATATTTTCGTCCGGCTTGACTTCTACGACGGTGCCGACTTGCCCAGATTTGACGCTCAAGGTCGGAAGGTTCGTATGGAAGCGGATCGCAGTCGCCCGGCCGATAGGAATGGGCATATCGGCGGTCTTCCGCATGAACGTCCTTGCGGACAAGCACTTGAAAGACTTGCTCGTCGCCGAGTTTGCCCTGGCGCTTCAGCTCGTCTCGAATGGCGGAATTGATCTCCTGGCGGCTCTTGTTGTCCGGGGAAACAACCAGCGTGTTTTCGGGACTCTCGACATAAGCTCTTGGCGATCGCGGCGAAGCGCTCGGCTCGATGCATCACTTCATGAACACGTCCTTGGCGCTGCAGTGCTTCGACGCCATCCGCAATCCTGCCGTTTGCCATCAGAATGCACGGCCCTCTTCAGATCCTCATCTTTTTGGCGGACAACCTTATTCAACTGTGCCGTTTTCATTCCCGCTTTTTGCAGTTCTTCAAAGATCCGCCCCGCCTCTACCGACTGATGCTGCCGGATATCGCCGACCAGGATGACTCGATCACTGCTTCCCCAAGCCACTCAGAAATTTGTGCATTTGGACATGTCGAGGTCAGGCTGGACTCATCCACGAAATAGAGCCTTGGCTTGGTTCGCTCCTGGTCCGATGCCGACCGAAGCAAGTGTTTTTGAAGCGTCTCGGACTCCACGCCGGATTCCTGCAGCGCATTTCGGGCACGGGATGTTGGCGCCAACCCTCTCACCTCATACCCGTGCTGCTCGGCAATTTCCCGAACGATTCCAAGGACAGTCGTCTTGCCGGTGCCGGCGCCACCTTGAACGCCAACGACCTGGTCGGTTGTACTCAGAAGACCTCGGATAACGGCCTGTCGGCGCTCGTTATTCCGCAGGATTTCAAATCGGCTTAGATCAGCGTTCTCGACGACGGGCGTTACCTGGTTCTGGCCTGAAAGAACACGCGTGATCACATCGCGTTCCATCTGAATCATCGCAGGCGTGGTGTAGCGGTGGCCAGGCGCGTGCGGTCGCACATGGCTGACAGCGATTAGCTTCCGTTCTGAGCGCTGCTCTGCGAGCTCTTCCTCAACATCGCCTACCAGAACTCGGCCGTGCCCATACTTCAGGGCCTGCTCGATAACGCGATGCTCTTCGATTACGGCGTTTCGTTCCGTCAGCTTCCGCGCTGCCGATGAGACGGCTTCGGATGCGAGCCTGCCGCGCTCTTCCCGCGATATGGTTTCGCCTACTCTATTCGCCGCTGCTGCGACGACCACATCCGGCTGATTTCCGAATGCCTCTGCATGGGCGCGGTGCAGCTTTCTCAGTTCCTCGGGCGTGATTTTGAGCTTCTCTTCCCGATTCTGGTGATTAATGATGTCCTCAGCGCGCCGGCCTGACAAGCCGAGCTCCTCAAGGCGCTGCTTGAGCTGTGCATTCCTGAGGCTTTCAGCCGCCAGATACTCCGGGCTGTAGCCCGCGATATCGGGGGCATCGTTCGTTCCGCGCACCACTTCGTATCCAAGCTTTCGCAGGTTGTTACCCAGTTCTGACTGGTAAATCGCCGTCGCCATCGCCTGGGCGCGAAAGAATTCATAGGGCTGAAGTGACCGATGCTGCCCGTCAGCATCCGCGGTCATGTTGAAAACAACGGCGTGGGTATGCAAATGCGGTGCGGGGTATCCGCCAACCGGCCTGGCTGTGTCGTGCTCGAATGTTGCAGTCGCCCATTTCCCGGTCGTGACTGGGGGCGCATTGCCGCCCATCCGGGCTTGCGTGTAGCGCTCCAGATAATCCAGAGTGCGCTCAACGGCCTGCCGGTGAGCTTCCCGAACTCTTTCATCGTTTCCTACAAGCGCCGTCAAGGAAACAGTCTTCGGTGCGTTGAATGTGAGATCCCAACCTGCTCGATGCGGGACTTCCTTGCCATCTCGCGTCAGGTGAGTATCGCGATGGGCAATGAGCTGAACGCCGGAACCCGGATGCTGGCCCTCGGCTAAACGCTCGAAAGCCTCGGGCATCGACCACACCGGTTAAGCCGAATTCTGCCGCAAGCTGGCCGTGCCAGTGTCCTTGCAAGACTCCCCGATTGGGAAAAGTAGGAATTTGAGGCGGCCGAATACTCGGTCTTGTAATACTCCTTCACTTTCGCGGGCGTGAGGGGTTTGGATGGATCGACCATATGACGACTCTCGGCTCTTGCTCTCAATCGAAGGCCGCGGCGGTAGCGACTGCGCTCGATTCTTCTTTGCCCGGCTGCGGGCGTATCGGTTTTCGCCGGAACAGCCGGCTTCGGGATCTAGCGGACGCGTCTGAACATTCGGAATCATGCGCTCGATCAGGCCCGGCGCCAGAACACGCTTCGGCGGGACGTCGAATGCGATCTTCACGACCTTGCCGCTGGCGAGGAAATAGCCGGTGAGATCTTCAAGCTCCTGAATTTCGGACGGCAAAACAAGCGGCTCGATCACGCGTTCAGTCGTATAGGTTCTGTGCCGATTATTGAGAAAGGATGCGGGCTTCGATTCCTTCACGCGTTCCAACTGAACGCTGCCGATCCGTTCGCTCAAGTGCTTTGACGCGCGAGACTCTTGCGTTCGAAGAATGAAGTTGTAAAAGGGTTGGCTCAGCATGGTCTCCGCCTGCTTGCCATAGTTCGCATCGATCTGTGCCATTCCCTGGAAGCCAACGACAATCGGGTTATCCGATTTGCGTTGCCGCGTCAGAGCCTTGGGGAGCTGCGGCAATCGTTGCAGCTCCTGCACCTCGTCCAGAACCAGCCAGCACCGTTTTGCATCCTGGGCGTCATCGGCCTGGAGCTTCAAAATGAGCATGTCCAGCCAGAGTCCCTGCAGTGGTCGCAGAGCGTCAATTGTTTCGGAGGTTGACGTTACGAATATCCAGCCTTGCTCGCTTCCGCGCCCATTCTCGAATCGTAAATTTCTTCCGGCCTTCCTGATGGGTGGGCATCATGCGCAGAGGTTTCCCGGCTTCATTAAGCGTTCCGAGAATTCCGGCGCGCTGGGGAGCGGCGTTCTCGGTCATGGTGTGGGCGTGCTCTGTGCCCTTGACCCGCTTGTCGATTTCCTCCGGGTGCGCCATCCAGTGCCCCAGCTCATTCACGGTCGGCTTGTAATAGGCGAGCAGGTAAGCAAAGATCGCTCGCGTGTGGTTAAGGAAGAACTTTTGCTGCGTCGGCTCTTCCGGGAACAGGCCATTCGCAATTGGCGTCGCCTGCGGTTCATCATCGGCTTCTTCGCCGATTGCCCAATAAGGGCAGCGTTCATCTTTCGGGTTCAGGATGATGTCTCCGCGGCTCTCGCGATAGAACTCCTTGAGATATTCGCGTTCGGGGTCGAAGACGATTGCAGTTTCGCCGCGCTCTTCAACTTGGTACAGGATGGTTCGGATGATGGTTGATTTGCCGGCACCCGTGTCGCCGCACACCTGAATGTGCTGCGCTTCTTTGGACCGCCGCAGGACGAGGTCCATGCCTTTCTTGCCCCTGAGCCGCTCCATTATGTTCGGCCCGTTCGTAAGCGGAAATCGAAGTCCGTCGCCCAAGGTTTCCAGGTTGAATCGCCAGCGGCTAACAATTCGTGGCCCCCGCAGGCGTCTGCCATTCCGCGATTCGGCTTCATGCGTCCGGTCAAGCACCAGGCCGACACAAAGCAACAGAAACAAGGTGGACCCGAAGGCGACGAATGTGCCTCGTGAAGAGATCAGTGACGGAATGGCCCTGGTAGATCAATGCCGCGCAAATTCGCATAGAGAGCTCTCGCCGGAATCTGGATGACCGAGCCGTCCGGCATGACAAATCTATGCGTCGGAACTCGCGGCGGTCGCCGGAACGATGGCATTGGCGGAACCAAGCTCCATGCAGCGCTCTTGACGTAAACGGGAAACAGGCGGCCTTCATTGCCCGGCATCAGCTTGACTGTGGCCCAGCAATACAAGATACCGAGCAGCAACGAAGCGAAGAGGGCGGCGGTGGACCACAGCGGTGGTCGCCGCGGCCAAGCAGGTTTCGAATTCAAACCGATCATGAATGTTCCGGCTTTCCTTTCTGCTCATCGTTGAGCTTTGGATCGAATTCTTGAGGAATGTTCAGCGTCTCGCGGATTCGCCGGTCCGCCATCGCATACTTTCGGTACTCGGTGTCGGAAACAAGACTGTCAATTGCCGCCTGCGAGAGGTCCTGACCGCCGCGCCGGAGTTCGGTGCAAAGCGCCAAAACGATCCGGCGCATGGCCAGGAACTCTGCCATCATGGTCCGAACTACCGGATCAACATGAAGCGCGCCAAGGAGCTTAAGACGCCCCCATTCGCTGACAGTCAGGCCCTCCGCCTTTGCTCTGGCGCGGATCGCTTGCAGTTCCTCGGCGGTAACTTTGACGTTCGCGCAAGCGGTGAGCGAGCGCGGATTCCTTTGCTTTGCCATGCGCGCAAATCGACTACAAAACGCTGCTTTGGGCCAGGGTCACCGATGTGACCCTGTATGGCGCAAAGCTAACGAATCCGAACGAGCGCGCCCGAAGCCCACCCTGCAAGGGGTGGGCTGTCATGAAAAACGATGTCGGCGCAGCCGACAATACCACCCGCTACCGGAATGCCGCTTGCGAAAACACCGACAACTCCCGATCTCTGGACTAATTCTGCTGGTTTTGAACTGCTGTGATTTGGCATTGCTTCGCTGCTCATTTCGATAATTCGCTGACTTGCTAATTCGGACTTAATTCCGTCACTTGCGGCGGAACAGAACCGGCCGTGTTCCGCTCCGCGCTTGTGCCGTTACCAAACGCTCATGGACATTCCGGCGCTCTGCTGCTTTCTGACCTGCTGGTCTTGCATATCGCGCTGCATCTGCACCGCCGGATCTGGCGCAGATACCTGCTGAGCCGACTGCACCTGCTGCTGGACGGAATTTGTATTCTGCTGTTCCGTTGCAACTCGTGCCGACTGGTCGTTTGCATTTCCATCTGCTTGCGATCGCGCTGTCATATTGATTAACGGGCATAATTCTTCACCTCCATTCCTGGCCGGATGCCAAAATCAAATCTCCGAATTTTATGCGGCGCGTGGTTGCGGTTTTGGTTTGCGACCACGCTTGGCCGGCGTTGCGTCTGCGGCAGCCGTCTGGAATTTCTGGGCGTTCTTCTCCCAGAACGCTTTCCAGTCCAGATCGCCTTTCACTGCTGCGTTGAACGCCTCGGTAATCACATGGCCGATCGTGGATGGGCTCTGCTCGTTGAGATACGAACCGTATCCCACAATCTGGGCGTAGACATCTGTTCGCAGCCTAATTGAGTAAGTCCCAATTGGGGTTTTATCTTCCGCTGCAAGCTTGGGCAAAGGAATCTCCTTTCATGGGAATTTGTTGGGCGTCTACACGTTGATAGCGGTAAAGCCGTTCGACTTCAAAAACATGCCGCGCCGGGTCGTATCCGTGCACCTTGACGAACTCCGTCACCCGTCGCATACCGTCTCGTTGCCGACTAACCTGCAGCACATAATGCAGGGCGTCTGCGGTTTGTGACCGTACAAATTGGTGATCCAGATTGGAATGCGCTGATAATGCTAAATCCGCAATTCGGTTCAGCGCAAGCAGTGCGGAATCAGCGTGGGTCGTTGTCATTGACCCGCTATGGCCGGTGTTCATGGCCTGCAACATGTCATAGGCCGAATGGTCGCGGACTTCACCGATCACGATTCGGTCTGGCCGATGACGAAGCGCGGCAGTCACCAGGTGAGCGACGGTGATAGCGGGGCGTCCGGGGAGTTCATCAACCGCCTCCCAACGAACGGTATTTGCGTGGTCGATCTGCAATTCAATCGGCTTTTCGATCACAATTAAGCGATCTGCCGCAGGAACGTGCGCGACAAATGCGTTTAGCATTGTCGACTTACCAGAACCGGTACCACCGCTGATGAGCACGTTCCGGCGTTCGAGAATTGCTTCGATCACGATGTCCTTCACAGCGGCAGGAAGGGTTCCCATTTGCACCAGTTCGTCCGTGGTAAACCAGCGATTGAATTTACGAATTGTCACCGTGGCACCGTTTGGGCTGCACGGATGATAAACGGCGGCGACGCGAGAGCCATTCGGAAGGCGCAGATCCTGAAGCGGGTCCTGTTCGGTAATATCGCGGCCTAGAACTCGCGCGATTTGTTCGATTGCGGCGTTCAAATGATCGCGAGGCATGCTTAGCCCGTCAACGCGCTGCATAGTGCCATTGCGCTCCACGAAGACGCCGCGATCGCCGTTTATGCACAAATCCGAAACGCCTTCATCCAGCATCAATTCCTGAATGCATTTCGGAAAGAAAGGAAGAATAAGCTCGAAGCTCACAGTCGTACACCCCTACTGAGTGGCTCTCGCTTCGTGCAAATCCGTGATTACCAAGCCCAGCGGATTGAACGTCGCGAACTGCGGAAATGTGGCTGAGCGTTTGGCAACTTCGTCAGGGTTCAGATAGAACGTGACCGTTATTTGCCAATGCTCCTTTCGCGGTGCACCCGTCGCAAACGTTTTGAAACAGTCGATAATGGCAGCGCCAGAATAGATCGGAGCCGTTCCGATCCTTTCCTTGCCCAAGGACGTGAACGCGACGTTATTCACCGTAAGGTCGTTCTCATCGATTTGGCCGGCGATGATTTTTGCGATCGTACGGTTTCGGACATCATCGTTCATCAACCGGCTGGCGAGCTCATCACTGAGGAAATAGAAATTTCGCGGATACGTTTTTGCCACCGTATCCCGCAGCCGGGCGTACCGGTCCATTGCCCATTCAGTGAGGAAGGTTCTGATTTCCCCTTCGCGTGGCGAATAGTCTAGATCGTTATACGAAATAGGGGCAGCCTGCCCCATCTCGTTAATGCGGATGTACCGGTAGACAACATGTTTGTCGGCCAGATGAAACAGCACGAGCGCTTGCACCAGCACGGCTGCCGCCAATGCGTAAATAGTGGCCCGCATAATGCGGCGCTCGTTGTAATGCGACGTGTATACTTCTGTCGCGACAATATCGGCGTCTGCCACATTTTGGTCTTCATAGTGTTCAAAACCGCCCTAGGCCAGTGCCGCCTCCGCAGCCGTCGTGATCAGGCCTGAAATCGCTGACGTAAACCCTTGCGCTGCAGATCCGACGCCGCCGAAAAGCATGCTCGTGATCATCGGGATTTTGAACATTCCCCACACGAACGCGCCCGTGAGCATGATCAGCGTTCCCAGGATCGCCAGCCAATGCCCAAGGCTGTAATCACCCGCAACGGTGTTATCGAAAAAGCCAACGAGCACATTCAGCCAAATAAATGAGAACCCGGCGGAGACGGCGCGATAGAACGAGAACACAATCAAGCCGTCAAGCCAACCCCAGAACTTCGAGGAGAAATTCTTTGTCATATAGAGCGGAATTGCTAGCGGGCCGAATAGGGAAAACATGGCGTACGCTATCCACCCAAACGCGTCTACCGCGAACATCACTAAATCGATCAACGCCATATTGAGCATCACGGCGAAATAGACGATCACGCCAATGATGTTCAGGCCAACAGGTCTTTGACTGCTGTCTCCGACGTTGCGCACTCGCGTCAAGAAATCGTTCATCACTCCCTGGTCGAGGGTCGATGCTATCGCTTGGGCAATATTGGCAAAGAGGTTGTGCAAGCTGATCGAAGTGCCTGGAAATGGGTTGAAGTAATAGTGCAGCATTAACGAACACGCGAATAGTTTGAAGAAGAAAACGAAAAGATCTCCGATTGTGAAATTGACCGGCCGATAGCCGATAACCATGTGGGCCAAATTCCACCGGATGACCATAGCGATTAGGCTCATCAGCGCAATGAAATTTAGCTCTGTGACTCCCATATCAACGAGTGCATCACCATGAGTGGTTGTGAGCGTGTCCACCTCTGACGTGACTTGCTGAAGCCAGTTCGTCCCCGTGGCTGGCGGAGCGGCCGCATAACTGACAGCGGGCGCGAACACGCCGACCAAGGATATTAATAGAACGATTTTTCTGAGCATCGACTTCTGAATCCCCTTCCTATTGCGGAACGTACCCGTAGTAAGTGCCTTGAACGTTGCCATACTCACTTGCATCTGTTTGGCGCGAAACGAGAGCCGCCGCCGTAGACATTCATTGCTTCGGTCGCGGCATTCCGCTGCCAAGTGTTTGCGAGGATTTGTTGCTCTACGAGGCAGGCGTGGAGCGCACCTTGGCTCTGCTGCTCATGAAGCGCTGCCGCTTGAGCGGCGTTTACCAAATTGAGCTGCTGTATTTCCGAATTTGTGCTATCGGTGTCATCGTCATCTGCGGTCTGAAGTTGGTCAATCGCTAATGAATTGGTCTCCGCCGCGGAACGATATTCCGCAATCTCCGAAAGGCACTTAGTGGAAGAGCCGTCCAAGGCCTCGACGCTCGCCAAATTTGTTAGGTTCGCACTCGAACCAAGCGTTTCGTGCGACAAGAACGTGTCGCCGGCATCATTGATCGGCAACGTGGCGTTCTTCCACGCTCCTGACGCAAGAGCAGGATTGCCATTCACAAGTGCGGCCCAATTCGCCGTTTCACCATACTTGTTGGCCGTCGCGTCAGCCACAGCCGTTATTCCGACCGTCAGCCAATTCATCCGGGTGGCATGAGTGAAATTTCGAGCCATTGCTAACGCTTGATCATACGTTTGGACGCCATTCGCATAAATCTGCTTAAGCTGCGTAACTTCCTCGATCACTTTCGTGAGTGTGCTCGCGTCGGAGGACCAGATTTTCCCGAGCGTGGCGTACGATGTCGGATCAAAGACGATATCGCCCAGTCCAAAGAGGGCCGCCGCTGGCGAAGGCAGCAACAGCACGGCGGCTGCGCTCACAATGCCCGAACAGAAGTAGCTTCTGTGACGGCTTAAAGTGCCGAATTCTATCGATTAGAGCTTCTCATTTGATTTCCTCGCAAATCGTGTTCCTCTATCCGATCCGCTTGAATAAGAGGCCGACAATGGCTGCGATGGCAACCAGTATCAAAAGCGCCAACGGGCAACCAAGTAAGCGCCACGGCGTCTTACCGCCGGACACTCTACGACCACAGTTCTGGCAGAAGGTTGAACTGTCATCGCACTGCGTGCTGCAACTGGGACAAATCATGTCCTTTTCTCCTTAAAGGGTTGGGTCCACCTGGTGAGCGCTGTACGCGGGAATTTCGAGATCGCTAGAGAGATATATTCGGACCCGTGAGCGTTCTCTAACAATGAACGTTGGAAGCTGATTCAGAAAGCGGTCGAGTATCTGCATCGACTCCTGAGCCATCTCCTGAGAGACGCCGTTGCGAATGGCTGTCGAAGGATCGTAGCCGAAACCTGAATACCCGTTGCCAATTTGCGCAAGACCGCCCACGGCGCCTATCGCCAGCGACGCTCCGAAAATCTGAAAATAGTGATGATTTACGATGTCGCGCAAGCCGGTCTCGCCAATCTGATTCAGGCCGGGAAATTTGTCGAGATCTAATGAATATCCGTCGGGCATAATGCAGCGGTGGAATGCGACAAAGAGCCGCTGCTGTCCAGTTCCGTTGACTGCGCTTACCGTGCCCAGGCAGCGCGTCCCTTGCGGTATTAGGAGTTGTTGGTGATCATGCGACCAGATGTCGGTTGTGAGCATCGTGTCTATCGGCCCGGCGAACGCTCCGTTAATTCGGTTGGTCAGAACTGTTTCCAAAACGGTTCCCTCGAAAATGCCGGTAGAGCTTCCCCGTGTAGCGGTCCCAGTCATATTTCACTTTCTTGGAATCCGATTGCGTCCGCTGGAGTGGCTCGATCAATCGCCTGATTTGTCCGGCGTTACCTGATCGGGAGTGATACTCGCTGACGCCAAATTGGCATCGCGGTTCGTTGTTCTCGCTGTCGCGCTCTTTCGTGGGTGCATTCGCGCTGGTAAAGTCAATCGCTACGCTGCTCGAATTCAACGCGTCTAGCCTTCGTTGCTTTGGCCGTTTGGGCCGCATCATCGCGAGCGCTCCTGCCGGTCTCGCGGCCATAGAGTGCGTGCTTCTGTGCGCTAGTCATCGGGGGAATTCCATTTGCCTCAGCCGGACGGATGCCACTGCCCGTCAGAACCACATGTGATGGGGGTTCCCGTCGAGCTCGTTCCCTGCGTGCCGGCAAGAGCCGGCGTGCACGGAAGCAAAGTGGGAGCAGTCTGATTCCCGAGCGCTTCTGCAGCCTCGGCTGCCCTCTGGGCTGCGCGCTGCGCTTCCGCGTTTTCCTGTTGGAGCTTTCTGATCTGCTCCTGCTCCTGCTGCTGGAAAGCTGGTCACGGCTTCAGGCGTTACCGTCGAGGGCTTTGCGGCGTACGGACTTTTCGGCAGCGGCTCTGCGAACCGCGAATGCAGGCTTGCGATATTTGAGATCAGACCTAATGCAGCCAAGCCGATCAGACCGTACGCGGCGATCCAAATCGTTTTGATCGGCTTTTTAGGAGCCGGTTGTGCAGGTACAGTCGGCGTTGTGCCGGGGCTGCTTGTTTCCGGTGCTTCCGGCTGTTGCTCTGAAGAGCTGTTGAGTTCTTCTGCCATGTGAGGCCTCGAAGGCAACTACTGCGCGCGCTCCGCTACTTCCCAAAAGTCCATGCGCTGCTTGCCAATCGCCAGGTATCCGCGTTCGATTCTTTTGGGCACGGTGTACAGCCCATTTGCAAAATCGAAATTGACGAGGCTGGGCTTGCCATCTTTCACCTCGTAGAGAGTGGGCGTTTCTTGAGGCTGTGCGGCGATATACGTGAACTTGTCGTCGCGGAAAATTTGAAGTACACCGAGTTTGTCGCCGGCTTTCTGGTCCCATCGGTAATCAAAGCGGAGCGTGCTCGGATATTTGGCGCGGAAAGCCTCAACCTGAGATTGCGCTTTTGCCTGCTTCGTGCTGCACGACTTCGGCAGCCTCCGTCTTCGCGGTGACCGCTTGCCTCTTCGCGTTCTCTAGATCTGTCGCGGGCACAAAAGCCGGCGGCTTCGCCAGATCTTGGGACAACTGCGAGTCCGGATCAATAAACACCTTCGAATCGCAGTGGTCCGGCGAAAGTATGAGCCGGAACGTGTACGACTTGTCGTGATCAGAAAGCATATTGACAGTCGTCTGCTTGACGATTGGGTCCTTCACTTTGATCGAGACGTATCTGGTCGGTTCATCGGACTTGCCCGTCGTCAGAACCCAGTTGGCCGAATCGCCGACGAAGATCTGGCGTACCTTCTCGTTAGAAGGGAGCACGATCAAGCGTGTCCTGGAATTGCGAGAGGTAGATATCGACAACAGATCGCTCGCCGACAACTACGGTTCGCGGGTTATCGACTCTGGCTGGGAACGGGGTCGGCCTTCGCCAGTACAACAAGTGCAGAAATCGCACAGATAAGAAGAAAACTAGACTTTGGCATGTAACGCTTCCTGGTTAGTGGTGTTTTGTAGAACTTCAAATGCCCGGTCGTATCCGAGTTCCCCAATCAGTCGCTCGCGCAAGATCCGATCTTTGGGCGCGTGTGGTGAAGAGCCAATAGCTCTTCGGGATCGAGATTGAGCTTGAGTACTTTGGAATAATGCGGGCGCTTCAGCAGTAATTCGCGAGGTCCAAGCGATGCCAACGTGAGTAATTCCTGTTCGTTGAGGTTGAACAGTCTGCGGTAAAGCTCTCTATTGAACGTCGGGTCCGGCAGGAAAAATTGAGTGCTGCAGGCGTTGACAATAATGTCGGCATTGTCGCCGAGATCCTGCGCCGTGTGAGTCAAAAGCGTGACTCCGGCCAGGTGCTTGCCACCGGTTTTCAAAGACGAAATGGCGCTATCTAAAAGGCGGCGCGTTTTGAGATGTTTCCAGAGCTCATCGAAGAGGATGTGTTTGGGAACCCCCAGGTTCTTCGGGTCGTAGATCACTTGATCGATCTGCCGCAGAATCCAAAACAGCATCGGCTCAATGAGGTCCTGCTGATCTTCCGTAACATCCTGAAAATCGAACGATTGAATCCGCGTCAATCGCAGTGAATCCTCGACGTTGTCAAACAACTTTCCGTAGGCGCCACCCTCGGTCCACTTCATCAAGTAGCGCTGCAGGTGCGGTGGCAACAGCATGTACTTCAGCCGGCGAACACCGGGGTCCACGAGGTACATGCGTCGGATGCTCTTCTCGACGGCATCTTCATCTTCGGGCGACAGCCTGGCGCCGCCCTTAACCAGGAGCAGACGCACAAACTGAAAAAGAAAGCTAAGGTTTGACTCGGTCGGGTCCAAAGAAAAGGGATTAACCCGAGGTCCGCTTGTGCCGATCCGCTCCACGGCGCCCCCAAATAGGCGGACGGTGGATTCATAAGACCCGCCTACGTCGATCACGAAAGTGTAACCGCCGTATTTTTGCTCGCTCAGAATAATGTGATTGCCGTTGACCGATTTGCCCGACCGTGGCGCTCCGAGGATCAACGTCGTGCGCAGCCCGTCAACATACGGGTCCAAAAAGAACGGGGTCTTCGTCCGTGTCTCATAGACACTCAGATATTCGCGGCCAAGGTCATCTGAGTGTGTCGATCCAATGGATGGCGCGAACGCAAGTGCTAGCCGCGCGTTGTGGTCAGCTCGAAGCCAGAACTGCCGTACGTTAAAGTTGCTGGCCGAATCTCCGGCTGAGTTGCCTGGGAAAAGGGCGTAATAAGCGGACAGGCTTCCCTGCGTCTCTTCAGTAGAGGGCGCTTGTATGTCAACAAGCGCCTTGCTGACGACGGTCATCGCATCGAGAACTTCTTGGCGATCACGCGAGTGAATCAAACCGATGAGCGAATACAGCCCAAAGTCATAGCCGTCATTGTCCATAGAACTCAGAACGTCCGCCAGCTTGTCCGTTCCCTTCTCGGCAGCTTTCGCGCCGACAGATTTTTCGAGATTCTCTGGATTCTTCAGGTTCGCGGCGAGCGCGAGAATCTTGTGCCGGAAGATGCCGGTGAAGCCTTCAATCTGCGCGATCCGCTTCTGCACATCCGCTCGGGAACGAGGGACCCAGCTGGAACAGAAAATCGCATTGGCATCAATCGCTGTAGCATCCCGAAGAGATTGGCGCGCGAAGCTGCGGGGCTGTCGAGCAGACTGAAAAGTTGAACGTGCTGTTTTCCGACTGCGCAGAGAGTCATCGTGCCATTCGATCGATGAGCGCACAATCTGCTGATCGACTCGCTCCGGCGAGGCGAGCTTAATGTGTAACGCCCACGACTCAAGATTCAACAGATAAGCAAAAAACGAAGCAATCTCATCGCTCTTAAGCAAGCGCGCGCCTAATGTATCGGAAGTTGAGCTTCGAATATCTCCGCCGTTCGCTCCACCTGTGAGATGAGCCGCGCAGTTTGCCGAGCATACTGTTCGGGTGAGAGCGCTTTAGATGCAAAGGAATTCTTCTGAGCCGGCTCGATCGTTACTGCCCAGAACAACTCGATCCGTCGGAATTCGGCATTGCCTTCGAGGAAAACGATCCGGTCTGTAACTGATGCTCTCGACAAGCGGGTTCTCGTAAGACTTCCTCACGTGGGATGTCGAACCCTTTGCGAATGCGCGCGTATTGATAGACTCTCCCGTTTTCGGGCAGGCCCTTGAATGCTCCTTCGATGCGCCTCAAGATATCCGCAACCGCTTCATCCGTGAGGCATTCATCATCAATGCCGTCGACGGCAAACATGCATCCGTAGCCGCCCGTCTTCAGAGCGAAGACGTGCTCGTTAACAAAACGTCGAATCGGGACTATGCTACAGGCAGGTTTGGCTTTATCGAACCACTTTGGGTTAGCCATAATGTCAACGCTTCCCCGGATCATAGAAGCAGGACTGCCGGAAACTGAGCACCCAGAGGCGAAACATCTTCGGCTCTTTCCGTGTGAGCAGATTTCCGCAAAGAATCAGCGTGGGCAAAAGCAGGCACGCGAGAATCTTCGACGCAAAGAGGAACACTGTGATGGATACAAACATGCAAATTCCAAGAAGCCGGTAATCAATACCGAACTTGGTCGTTGGCTTATTCAAAGCCGAGTTGATCTCGAACAGCGTTCCTCTTCGCCTCGTCATGGTGTTACCGGCCCTCTTTACCCGACCGCCTGGCCAGTAAGGGATGAGATCCAGGTCGGACCCAACCCAATTACCAGACCGCCGAACAGAACACCGGCCACACCAGTGACCCCGCGCATAATGTTTCCGCCTGCAAAAGAGAAGACGGAAAACACAAGTGAGATGAGAATTATGATGGCCCCGATCAGGAGACAAGCTGTTTGGACTGTCTGCATGACCGAGGTCACACCGCTCATGTCGATAGTCGGTGCCGCATGAGCCAGGCTGGCCGCTCCGACGAGTGCCGTCAATGGAGCGGCAGCTCTTATGAACCTGACGAACGGATTATCGATCCATTTGTTCTTTCGGGCACGAGCAACGCCGTGTTTGATAGGAATGGTTTCGGACGCTGCTGTTGCGTCCGCAAATAAAGCGCCGGATGCGACTTTCAAAAGCAAATCCTCCTTCGAGATTTCAAGCAGCAAATGCTGTTTGAAATTCGAAGATAAGGGCTTTTTTGGGCGATCTCAAGAGGGTCGATGCAAAGCTGCTGCACGCTATGGCAGATGCTTCGTAGATAAGCGATTGGAATAAAAAGAACAGATCTTTTTCAAAATGTTTTCTCTATCCGCAGGCCCGAAATAGATCTCGCCCTGCAGGGGCAATATTGTTTCTGTGTGGGCTCATTTCGGCAGGATCACGGGACATCAGAAGACTTAGCGTTCCGTATCTGGCTTACACTTCTCCGACTTGCCGACAACCGGTCAATGTGGATACCGAAAGGCAGCGAAATCCTGCGTCTGTACGCATACCTCCGCCCTACTCCCGGAACGATTCCCGAGATGCGACTCGACTTATTTCGGTCTGCGGCGACACCGTTGCAATCAGCTAGAAAACGTGAAGGGCGGGTCCCATTTTTGGACACCTGAACCCCGAAAATCGACCACCGACTGACCTTACCGTTCAATACAATCAAGCACCTACTTAGGAAGCCAACCTGCATCCAAAGGGCAGGAAACCACATGCGAGGCGTCCTTGAAGACCTCCGGTATGCGATGCGTGTCCTCCGCCGGACCCCGACCCTGACAGCGGTCGCAGTGCTTACTCTGGCGCTAGGTATAGCCGTTATCACGACCGTCTTTGGCTGGATCGACGGGATGGTCCTGCACCCGTTCCGCGGCGCCAGGGACGACGGACAACTCGCTGTGCTTGAGTCCGTCAGTGCCAGCGGCCTGCAGAATCAGGTTTCGTACGCCGACTCCCGGGACTTCCAGGACAGCCTCCGCAGTGTTTCCGGATTGTTGCTGAACCAAAAGGGCCCCGCCTCGATCGGCGAGGGAGAAAAGGGCTACTCCGTGTGGTACGAAGGGGTCTCCGGAAACTACTTCGACGTCCTGGGCGTAAAGCCGGTCCTGGGTCGCGCGTTCACTCGCGACGAATACGGCGACCGGGCGAAAGCGTTCACGGCCGTCATCAGCAATCGGCTGTGGAAGAACTATTTTCATGCGGACAAGTCTGTCCTCGGCCGCAGCGTGCGGATCAACCGGTACCCGGTCACCATCGTCGGGGTAGCGCCTCCGGAATTTCGCGGCGATTTCCCGGGAATGGCGCTCGACGTCTGGGTTCCAGTGCTGCTGGCCGGAGAACGCGAGCGCGATGCGCGGAACTTCCATGCCATAGTCAGGCTGAAACCCGGCGTCAGCGTCTCGGAGGCAAACGCCGAGGCGGCGACGGTTGCCGCGCGCCTTGCCCGTAGCTTTCCGAAGACCAACCTGGGGATCGGCGCACGGATCGTACCGATCTGGAGGGCGCAGGAGGGGGCGTCGAGCATTGTGGCATGGCCGCTGGCCATCCTCGGTGCGGCGTGTGGACTCGTGCTGCTGATTGCATGCGCCAACGTCGCCAATCTTCTATTGGCTCGTTCCGCGGCCCGGCAGACGGAGTTCGGCATCCGCGCTGCCCTGGGCGCCAGTCCGGGTCGTTTGAGCCGCCAGTTGGTTTTTGAAAGCCTGCTTTTGGCGGCCCTGGCAACGCTTGTCGGGTTGCCGCTGGTTCTGTGGCTTGAGAACGTGCTGATCTATTTCGTACCGCCCACAGGAGTGCCGGTGAGTTTCAACGTACAGCCGAGCGCCCGGGTGTTCCTGTTTGCCGCCCTGGTCTGCTTGGCTTCCGCGCTGATTTCCGGGATTCCGCCTGCGTTTCAGTTGGTGCATCGCAGCCTGGTGGATGCTCTGAAGCAAGGTGGAAGAGGCGGTACACGGAGCGGGCACGCGAAGCGCATCTCCGGAGTGCTGGTGGTAGCCGAAACGGGGCTGGCGCTCGCGGCTCTGGTGACGCTCGGACTATTTGTTCGCAGCCTTTACGGGTTAGAGAACACTCCGGCCGGTTTCAATCACCGCAACGTGACGGTGTGCCGTCTTTTTCTGTCGACGAACAACTACACGGCCCGCGAGGAGCAGGAGTTCTCGCGGCGGCTGCGCGACCACCTGCTTGCCGCACCAGGGGTGACAGGCGCCGCCTATTCCGACTCCATCCCGCTCGGCTTCGGACTGGGAAAGTGGAACAGCATCGCGGTGGAAGGGTATGCGTCGCGGCCCGGCGAGAACCTGGATGTGCATCACGCCTCGGTGTCGCCCGGCTATTTCGACGTGCTGCACATCCCGCTTCTCGCCGGCCGCGATTTCCGGGCCGAGGATAACGAAACGTCAGCGCGCGTCATGATCGTCAACGAGTCTTTCGCGCGGCGCTTTTTCGGCGGGCGCGACCCCGTGGGGCACCCGGTGCAGATTCACGGCAAACCGTTCAAGATCGTAGGAATGGTCAAGGACAGCAAGTACTTCAATCTGGCGGAAGCGCCGCAGCCCTACTTCTATTACTCGTTCGACCAGGTGCACTACGGCAGTGGCGAAAACGGAGTGGCCCTCTACGCCCGGACCGACCGTGACGCGCGCGATTTAGTCCCCGTACTCCGCCGCGAAATGTCGGCCATAGACCCAAATTCAGCCGGCCTCACGGAGGCCATGCCCTTGTCGGATTACATCTCGGCTGCCTGGTTTGGATCGCGGATCGCCTCGTCGTTCCTCGCAGTGCTCGGCGCCATTTCCATGCTGCTCGCCGGGGTAGGTCTTTATGGAGTTATGGCTCACTCGGTAAGCCAACGGACTCGGGAAATCGGTATCCGCATGGCGCTGGGGGCCGACCCTGGGGGCGTGCTTCGGATTGTCATGAGAGAAGGCTTGTTGCTGGCTTTATTGGGGATCGCCGCCGGCCTCGCTATCGCCCTGGCAGCGACTCCGCAGATCGCGCCTGTGCTTTACCGAGTCAGTCCAGCCGACCCTGTGAGCATAGCGGGGGCAGCGCTGTTCCTTATTGTGGTTGCGGTATTCGCGAGCCTGATCCCAGCGCTGCGAGCCACGAGGGTTGACCCGATTCGCGCGCTCCGCCAGGAGTGACCGTCTGCGCGCTGGTGGCAGCGCCAGCCGGCATTTGGCCGGTTGATCAAGAAAGCGCCTGCTGTGTGCACCCGGTTGTGTAACGCCCATCCCACTTCGATGCTTACTGATCAGACCGAACTCATAAGAGCGGGATGCCGACTGTACGTCAACTTGGATGCCGTGGGCGGCGTTTCCGGGGATCAAGCGCTGCATGGCAATGGGGACCCGGCTTTCTCCGAGTAGCCCGTGATCCGGAAAAGGATCGATTTTATGGACGATGGGCTGGCGCCATACGTGGTACCCTCTGAATCTCGTCTGGGAAATTCGCCACGAGATTCCAGAGACGAGAGATGACGGAGCGAAAATATGGCTCTGATTACCCGAAGACACTTCGCTCGGCAAATGGCGTTTGCCACTGCGTTGTGTGGCCGCCCTCTTTTGGCGAAAGGTGAATTGCACCGGCTTTTCGACGCGAATAGACAGAATGGCGCTCCGTTGGACCCGCAGACGATCCGCAAGCTGGCTTCCAAAATCGTCGGTCAAGTAATCACTCCCGACGCTACCGATTACGACGCGGCGCGCTCAATTTTCAACCGCGCGTTCGATCGGCGCCCCGCGGTGATCGTGCGTTGCGGTAGCCCCTCCGATGTCGCGCACTCGCTCGATTTTGCCCAGGCCCAGCATTTGCCACTCGCGGTGCGTGCCGGAGGCCACAGCCGGCTCGGGTTCGGCATGTGCGATGGGGGCGTCGTAATCGACCTCTCCGCGATGAAGCGAGTCGAAGTAAACATTAGCAAACAAGTGGCCCGCGCAGAGGCTGGCGCTCTCGTGCGTGACCTCGACACTGCTACGCAGCACTTTAGGCTAGCCACAACCTCAGGCGGCTGCCCCACTGTCGGAATTGCCGGCTTTACGCTTGGAGGGGGAGAAGGTCGTTTGATGGAGAAGTACGGCGCCGCATGCGACAACCTGCTGTCGGCGCGAGTGGTAACCGTGGACGGGAGAGAGGTCGAAGCCAGCCCGAAGTCCAATCCAGATCTTTTTTGGGCCATTCGTGGGGGTGGCGGCAACTTTGGTGTGGTCACGGCGCTGGAGTACCAGCTCCATCCGGTCGACCAGGTTCTGTCGGGAGCCCTTACCTATCGACCCGGACGCATTCCAGATCTCCTGCAGGCTTTCGTCAAGTTTCTTGCCGGGGCCCCAGATGAAATGGACGCGTTTGCCCAGCTGTTGCCATCCGAACAGGGCCGAAGACTCAAAGTCGATGTCTGCTATTGCGGCGATCCCCGAATGGGAAATGACTTGCTCCGGCCGCTCCGCGCTTTCAAGCCGCAGGATGACAGCGTCAAGATCATGTCCTACCTCGAAGCTCAGGCGGCTGGTGGATTTCTTGCGGTGCCCATTGCGCACTTCCAAACAAATCTCCTTCTTCGAGAACTCAGCGGAGCTGCTATTGCGGCAATTACAACGGCGATAAGCGATGCGCCGGCCACATGCAAAGTGATCATCGTGCCGTTGCGTGGGGCTGTTAGCCGTGTAAATATCGCCGCAACCGCATTTGCGCTCCGGGAGCTGGGGTATGAAATGGACGTGGCGGGTGTTTGGAACACTCCCGCACTGAAGGCGGAAGTGGTGCGATGGGTCCAGGCTACGCGGGATAGTTTACAGCCCTTTGCGCATGGAGTGTACGTCAACCAGTTGGGCGATACGAGTGACCAACTGGTCCGCTCGGGCTATGGACCGAACTATGCTCGCCTCGTAGAGATCAAGAAAAAGTACGACCCAAACAACGTGCTGCGACTCAACCAAAACATCAAGCCCGATAGCGCCTCGAACACTTAAAAACCTGTGCGTACGTTGTTGGCCGAACTGTCGCCACTCGGACATTGGTGGCCCCAAAGGGCGTTGGATCGAGTTTGCCGCCATTTGTCTGTATAACGCTAGATCTCTATCGGGACGTGCTCTGGCGGGCGTCGTTGAGCGAGACAGGAGGCCCGAGCCGGGGCGCGTTCGATAGAGCCGTTTCAAGTGAGCGGCTGGCGTGGTGTTTGGAATGCTGCTAGCTATGAGTTTTCAATGCTGCTGTTCGATGAGAGCCGGTGCAACCGGGCGTTGTGAGATAGGAGATTTCCAGGATGCTAGCGAGGAATCAGGTTCAACGAGACGAGTTGAAGCGAGAAAACGCTCTGTAACGGGAGGATAAGATACTTTCGGTAGTGTACGAACACACGTTCGGTGAGCACGCAAGTCTGCATGTGGATAGTGCCGACGTGGATGGAGGCTACGAGCTGTCAAGAGCGCCGACCTGACTTACTTCAGTTACTTCTTCATGACGGATCTGTGATGCGGTTAGCCGTTCAACGATTCGTATTGCTCCATGGCAACGAGGACATCGCCAGACCATATCTGCATCCTCACCATGAACGGTTGCCTGTGCCGGCGGCGGCTGGCACGCGAGATGGTTCCGGCAGATGGGTAGCAGCCTTCCACGCTTGCGATTTGCGAGCCAGCCGAAATAGCGGATGCGCGGAAATCCCCTGGGCAATATGTGCTGTAGAAAGCGACGCAGAAACTCCTCATTCGACACCGTCATGGTGCGGCGCTTGTTGTGATGAGCATAATCTTTCCAGCGAAAGCGCACTTGGTTGTCGTCGACCGAGAGTAATCGATGATTCGAGATAGCGACGCGGTGAGTGTAGCGCGCCAGGTATTGCAGAACGTGCTCGGGGCCGCCAAACGGCGGCTTGGCGTACACGACCCAATCCTGCCGGAACAAGGTGCGCACGAAACGCGCAAACGCTTTCTCCTGGGCCAACGGCAGACAGGGTCCATGGAAGACGAGCTTGTTTAGTTGGAAGGCGTGCCGTAAGCCAGCGATGAACTTGCCGCGAAACACGCGGCTCAACACTCTGACGGGCAGAAAGAAGCGGGCACGTGAGGCGATCCAACGGCTGTGATCTGGCGACAAACCACCCCCAGGTACGACACAGTGAATGTGGGGATGCCTTTGTAAGGTCTGGCCCCAGGTATGCAGGATGCTGAGAAAGCCGATAGCAGCGCCGAGATGTTTGGGATCGGCGGCCACTTCGAGCAGTGTACCGGCGCTGGCCTCGAACAATAAGGTGAACAGGACCCTCTTGTTCTGCCAGATCAGCGGCACTAATGCATGCGGAACGCTGAAAACAAGATGATAGTAACCGACGGGAAGCAGTTCGCGCTCACGGGCGCGGAGCCACTTCTCGCGGGCATTGGTCTGGCATTTTGGACAGTGACGATTGCGGCAGGAGCAGTACGAGATGGCTTCATACCCGCAGCGAGCGCATTGATCGCGATGGCCGCCGAGTGCAGCAGTTCGGCAATGTGCAATCGCGGTGAGTACCTTGAGCTGAGCCCAGCCTAGTGACTCACGATAGCGTTCGATGAATCGGGTTCCTGCTTTGCGGATGATATCGGCCACCTCGAAGGGTGGCTGTTTCACGGCTGGTTGTCTGTTCCGGGTGTAGTTTCACCATAGCTGCGGATGGTGACCTGATCGAGCGGGTTGATCGCTGTGTGAAGTTGTTGCTGCGACAGATGGAGATAAATCGTGGTGTCTTCCAGGTGCGTATGACCTAACAAAAGCTGAATCGTGCGGAGATCCGTGCCGGCTTCCAGCAGGTGCGTGGCATAAGTGTGTCGAAAAGTGTGCGGGCCAATCCGCTTGCGCAAGCCGGCTCGCTTCGCAGCCGCCTGGCAGGCATGCCAGACGGTTTTGTCAGAAGTCGGTTGCTCCAGACCGCGATGCCCAGGCGAGCTCGGGAATAGATAGTCCTTCGGCTTATTCCAGCGCCAGTAATCGCGCAAGGCTTCGAGCAGTTTGGGGCTCATCGGCACATCCCGATCGCGCGCCCCTTTGCCCTGGTGCACACGAATCACCATGCGTTGACTGTCGATATCACTGACCTTCAGACGAACCACCTCGGCCCGGCGCAAGCCTGTGCCGTAGAGAATCATCAGCATCGTTCGATACAGCAGGTTTGGTGCCGCCTCGATCAGTTGAGTAACTTCCTCATGACTCAGCACGACCGGCAGTTTTTTCGGAGTCTTCGGAAACGCCAGATCGTCGAACGTGAGATCACGCCGCTTCAATACCTTCCTGTACAGAAAGCGCAAAGCCGAAATTCGAATCTCCACCGTGCCGGGCGCCAGCTTTCTCTTTTGCAAAAGATGAACTTGATACTGACGCAGCTCTTCGGCGCCCATGCCCTCGGGTGACTTACCATAATGTTCGGCGAACTCGCGTACAGCAAAGATGTAGCCGCGAATCGTCTCGGAAGAATAGTTCCGCCGCTGGAGTTCCTCTAGCATGCGTTGACGTAGTGGGGTCACAGAAATCTCCTTTCCTGTGACCCCGACGTTATCGCTCCTTTACGCTGCTCCCGATAATACGCATCTGCGTCCGCCGCGCCAGCGGCTTACTTGTAACGCGCAAGCCGTTGAAGTGACCCGAATTCAGAGCGTCCGGCAGGATTAGGAATGGGAAACGCCGTTGTATCCGGTCATAGTTCCTCGAACATTGTCCACTGCGAGAGTATGCTGATCGCCAACGCCGTGGCGAAACGCTCAGCGGTAGCGGTCAATGGCAATCTCCGCGGTCAATCGCCCTGCAGCGTGGCTCTGATCGTGCGAACTCCATACGCGATTTCCCCAGCACGCCGGTCCCATTTATCGCGCATCAGACCGGAGCTACGAAATAGCCGATCAATTCGGGCGACGTCGCCACGACACCAAAACGCGAGGATTCGGCACAGCGCCAAATCTGCTCGGCTATGGTCGTTGCCATAGTCCGAGGTATCGCCTTCCCACAACCGCGAGAACCGCTCACCGTTGCGTGCGTTCTTTGCGCGTTGGATGAGTTCCTCATCCGGAAGGTTCAATGATGTGGAGAGCCTGGCTGTTGAGATTGCAATCTCTTCCGTGAAAAACTCGCTTGCCAGCTGCTCCAGTGCCGCCTGGCGATTCTGAATCGTTATTGGCGTGCCAACGAGATGCTTCCCTGTAATCGTGAAATACCGGCCAGAGTCGTACATTTCAATCTTCCCGGCACGCCGGCCCTTGCCGGGCAGTTTTGCTTTCACCAAAACGTGTGCGCCGTTCCCCGATGGCGATGACTCGGTGTAGCTCTCAAGCCGCTTGATCACGGCCAAGGCTTCCGGCGCAATAGTTCCATTTGCTGTCCGACATTGATCCAGGTCGACTCCGCAGAATGGATCGGCTTCGGTGAAAACGAAGCCTACGCCGTCACAAGGGAACCGACGCATCGCATATCGCACGTGCCGATAGGTACTCCAGGTTTGTGGTTTATCACAGGAAGCCGCCTTCCCGCTCCAGGGAGAAATCGGGATCTTGTTCGTGCGGCCGTTTACCTCGGCTTTGCGCCACAGAACCCATTGCTTGTATTCGAGGAGTTCAGCAGGAACGCGTATCACGACGTGACCCTCTCAGCGGAATGCAAGGTGGATTCTTTTTCCGTTTCCGGACTGGATTCGGGATCTCTGCCCCATTCCAAGCGAATGTGTCGGTTACAGTGCGGACAGATGTAGTCGTAGCTGGGAGTTTCGAAGCCCCGGCCACAAAGACACTCGGCTACAAAAACGGAGACTTGTTGCATAGTGAAGCTCTTCTGATTGGTTTTGCGGAAAACTACTCCCTACCGAACAGAAGCATTGAAAATTGCGAAATCCGTAAGGAGGGGAAGAATTTCTTGAGGAAATTGCGCCAAGGGGACGCGAGATAAAATTCGCACCCCCATGCGCTCCAGCGGTTTATTCGTCTAGTGGACTTGCTGTATCTTTGGAGCCGATCTGGTTTGCTTGCTGAATTCGAACCGGTCCCGGTAGCCAGCCGGTTCCTCTGATTTCGTCTTCGGCGAGTGCTGTCAGTTCGGCCTTCTTGAGCTTCAGCGTTTCAGTACTCAACGGTTTGCCAGCTTCGCTGAGTGCCTCGGCAATGTGCGATTTCGAGACCCTAGAAAAGAAATTGCTCGCGGTCGGCCTGAACCATTTGCTCATGTCGAGACTCAACGCCGATCCGAGCAAGTTGGCTTGCCGACACCGCTCGCCCTGGCTGTCCGCATCTGACTTGCCAATGACGCCGTTCACCGTACGGGCCAGACAATAGGCCAGCAGTTCTAGCAAAGTCTGCTGATCCTGCTGCAGGCACCAGGGCCAGAGCTGGTCCTTGGTGTCGGCCAACTTCTGCAACCATTCCGCCTTCCGTCTTTCAAGCAATGCGAGCGCGGGTGATTCATTTGCGCCGTCAAGGTACGCTTGGCGCGTCGATATCTGCACGCATGTGCTGGCCCGATACAGATGTAGGTCAAGACCGAATTCGCTAAGCACCAGAGTGTGAACCAGCGCGGCCAAAGCGACTTTCGGCTGTTGTGAGACTTCTGCAGCAATTGCCGCAGTCTTGTATTGAGTGAGGGTTTCTACCAAAGCAGCAGAGTAAGCCGACGATTCCGGTTCGAGTTCGCCGCCTGGCTTAGTGGACTGTATCTCTTCTTCCTCCTCTTTGACGCCAGCGATTACTTTTTCATCCTCCTTCTTCAGAAGGCCATACACGAAGGCAGGTTCGCCATGTTGCCCCACGCTAATAACTACCCCGCAGGAAGCCTTGACCTCATCAGAGTAGGCCGGCTGCCGATTGCGGCGAATGGATTGAATACGCTGATCGACTTCGTCGACCTGGTCGTAGACTTCCTCTACGGTGGTCTCATCCACCTCGCTGTCATCTTCAAGCTGAGCAGTGAGAAGTGCTCGCTTTTCGTTGAGCATCTCTATTTCGGCTTGCGCCTCCGGCGATAGGGGAAGTTCGGGAGCGTAGACGCGCCGATAATGACTAATTGCCTGATAATTGATATCCGGTTGGATCTCGACCCACTTCCAGCCGTCTGCTTTGACGCCCTCGCCCAGGGTCTGTAACTTCTCATTGACGAGACGATTCAGCATCCCGGCATCCGAGATGTAAATGCCGGATTCGCCTTCGGCAAACAGATCGCGACGAACGATTCCACCGGTCGCTTCGTACGCGTCTAACCCCACGAATCGGACTCGTTTATCGCTGGCGGGAATATCCTCGGCCGCAAGCATCTGGCGTACGATTTGCGGCTTGCGATCCCAGGGCTGCAATTGGTTCCAGGCAGCTTCCTGCGCCTCGTGATCATCCGTCAGCGTGAACGCCTGTAACAGTTCGAGGTTCAGTTCACCATTGCGGTATTTCGATATCAGCACTGGACTGACGCGGGCTAAGGCAATACGCCGGAGCACAACGGCTTCCGTCACTCCAAATCTCGCTGCAACATCGGCAACGGATTTACCAGCATCGATCAGACGCTGAAACGCCTCGAACTCATCTGCCGGGTGCATGGGGACGCGCACGACATTTTCGGTCAGGCTGATCTCGGGCAGGTCCGCATCCTTCGGAGCGATGCGGCAAGGAACGGGCATGGTGGGTTTTACCTTTCCGTGTTCAACGAGCCTCGACAGCGCCATCAGTCGTCTTCTTCCGGCAATGACAGCGTACTTGCCGCGCGCTTCCTTCTTTACGACTAGCCCTTGCAGCAGTCCAACTGCCGCAATGGAATCGGCGAGTTCGCCGATTCCTTCTTCCACACCGGTAACACGGACATTGTCGTTCCAGGCTAGTAGTTTGCACAGTGGAATTTCGAGTGTTTGCATTTCTTCGATTTGCATATGTTCTTCCTTTCGGTTTGAGAAATCGTTGCTCAGTTGATTGCTATTTCCTGCGTGGGCGCGGTACTAACCCCAAGCGCGGTGAGTATCTCGGCAGAGGTGGATTGAATAAACTGCAATGACGCGGAGAGCGTCGCGCGATTGCCGTCGTAGAGCTTGATGTAATCGCACGCGGCGCTATTGGTATCTAGTCCGATGGCATGAGAAACTACGAACGCGACAGCTTCCGCCTCGGTCTCTCGGATCGTTTTGGTGATCTCCGCGCGGCGGTCCGTTCGATGCAATTTTTCATGCGACAGCTCGTGAACAAGAGTCGAGAATTCCTCAGCGGCTGGCAGGTTAGGTAAGAGCGTGATTCTGCCGCCTCGGGAAACGCCCTTCGCCGGAGCAATCGAAGCATCATAGTCGAGCGTAATTGCTTGCGAAACGACTAACGTTTTCAAGTGTTCCAAATATTGCTGTGGATCGCCTTTGATACTGGCAAACTCCGGCAGGTCCTGACCATCGGTCTGTGAAACGTCGAACACGTAAGCCGTGCGAAACCCAACTATGCGCCCGCTAGTTTCGACGGTGCTGGCGTCCTCATTCCTTTGATCCTTAGCTTCTTGCTTGATCTTGCAGATGATCGGCGCAAGGATAGCTATTCCTTTTTCTCCCTTGCGGACGTGGCGGCCAAACCCGAGCCATGCTCGAAATCCCGCAACTCGCGTGGCGGCCGGGCGCTGCATTGCAATTAGCAAACAGTTGGCCCAAGAATACTTGTGAAAACGAGACATGACGGCGAGGTAAGTGGTAAGCGCTGCGCTGTTCCCGGCTTCGAGCGCAGCGGCAAGCGTGGCCAGCGCCTTTGAAGCGATTTCCGAACTTGTGTTTTGGGTGTTCATTGTGTTTTTGCCTTTCATCAAATGCCCCCGCGGCGGAGGGGTGAAAGACGCGACGAACGTCTTTCGAGCATTGGGGTAGGCACCGGGCGGGGTACTCGGAAGTCACACACTTTGTTTTGCCGAGCGGGTTTTGCGAGGAGGTGTCAAAAGAAAGTGTTGACGACGGGTCGCCCGGTGCGAATGCGAAGAAAGAAAAGGCGTTCGTCGGGCTCTGGAACCCCGGAAGCCGGGGACGTCAAATCAAACCGCTGCCTGGTTTATTGGCAGCGCACCGCATGAGACCGGTTCAGCTTAAATCGCCGGCTTCTACGTTGCAATCATGTCTGGATCACGGTTTTGGTTCACAATCCGTCGATCACGGGACTTTGTGCCTTTCGGCAACTAGGCCGCGTTGGCCATAATATCTGTGACGTCGAATGTCTGACTATGCGTCCGTAAAGCGATGAGCAAGGCTACGAAAACGGAACGCAAGTACGAAGGCGCCGCGCAGCATTACTCGCGATATCGCCCACCATACCCGCCTGGCTTGGTAACAGTGCTGCGGGAAGCGTTCCGATTAGATGGAAGTGGTCGGCTGCTCGACTTGGGTTGCGGCCCCGGCTCTGTAGCGATTACAATTGCTCATTTATTCGACCGCGTCGTTGCCATGGATCCTGAACCCGACATGCTGGAGGAAGGGAAAGCCGTGGCTGGCCGCTCCGGCGTCAAGAACATCGACTGGGTTTGCGGAAGCTCAGAGGATTTGTGTCCGAAGCTTGGAAGGTTCCGACTGGTGACGATGGGTGAATCGTTCCACTGGATGGATCGTCGCCGCACCCTGGAAGCGTTGTATGATCTCGTCGAGTTCGATGGAGGGGTTGCAGTCCTCGGGGGCATGTTGCCACTCCACCCCCACCCGATGACGCCTTGGCGCGCGGCTGTCACCAAAGTCGTCCGGTACTACTTGGGTGAGATAACGTTGCCCTGGGATCAGGAGCCGCCTACACCGGAGGAGCGTCACGACGCGTTCTTGAAGCGCTCCTGCTTCAAAGACCTCATGAAGCAACGAGAGTCGTTCGAGGTGGAATGGATAGTGGAGTCGGTTATTGGGAATCTTTACTCGATGTCATTTTGCAATCGGAAGCTTCTCGGTGACCGCGCCGCGGCGTTCGAACGAGACGTGCGGAAATCAATCTTGGAGATTGAGCCCTCCGGTATTTGTCGTGGAGAACAACACGAATTTTTTGCTGACATGGTCTTCAAGCGATGACCCGGACGCCGTTCTTTCAGCTCGACCGACGCCTTCCGCTCCCGCTGTACTCTGAGCTTTCGCAAGCGCGTAGTCTACTCGACGGCGTTCGGCCGAGTAGACCAGTTGTACTCCTTCTCAGGCGTTCACCTGTGCCCTGTGCCTGTCGCGAGCAGGAGCCATCTCTCGCAACATACTTTCATAAACCTTCTTCGATGCCTTATCCTCAGGCATGCGATGACACCTGTAATCATCTGTGCTCCAACCGGACAGAGTTAACCACAAGTCATCGAAGCGATCCGCATTTGCGAAATAGGGCTGAACCTGATGCCACTCCCTAAACATCCATCGGAACCAAAGGGTTGATTCACAATCCCAGCCGATGAGGCGAGATCCTCGGCGAGAGGATCGGGTCCTCAGGTATCCTTCATGCGTCAAATGGAGTCCATCGTAATCCTGCGCAAGCCGCTCGAAATCCAGACCGTGACGGCTACGGACTGTTCTTGGATAGCGGTCTATTAAGTTGGTCAGGTCCGATGCCGAATCGATTACGGCGACTCTCGCCGATGTCGAAACAGACAATACGATGTAAGCGGCTGGTGAACCGCGCTTCCGCTGGTGCGGATTGACGGCGCATATTTGAGAGGTGTCGGAAACCGGGCGGGAGTATTGGAGCAGGCTGATCGCCGAGCAGGAGGCGAGCGGGCAGAAGGTAAAACCGTTCTGCCGGGAGCGCGGCATCGGGGAGGCTTCGTTTTATTACTGGCGAAGGCGGATGCGTGAGGACCAGCCGGTGCGCTTCGCGGTGTTCGAGACCAGGAACCGGAAGACGGAGCCGCCGGCGCCCCGAGCGGAGATCAGCGTGGACGATGCTGCTGGATGAGCTTCGCGAACCGCCGCAGACCGATCGCGTCGGCAGCGGACGGCGACACGGCGTTCGCGAGCGTGAGCATCCTGAGCAGCCCTCCGCCCATGATGTGGGCGCGACGTCGCTGGCGGATGGTGGCGAGTATCTCGCGCGCGACCACGTCGGGCTCGCAGAGGGCGACGCCCATCTTGCGCCACATGTCGAAATATGGGGACTCCGACTCGGTGTTGGAGGGCACAGGCCCGAAGAAAGAAACCACCACGTCGGTCCCGGCAAGCTCGCGATTGGCGCCTTGCACGTAGCTCGCCAGCGCGCCGCGGGTCGCCGCGTAGGCGCTCATGAACGGCAGCGCCACCCGGCCGTCCATGGCGCCGCCGAGGTGGACGACCACTCCGCCGCCGGCTTGCTTGCGCAGCCCCGGCAGGAATGCCTGGGTCACGAAGATGGGCCCCTTCACGTTGACCGCGAGCAGAGCGTCGACGTCGGCCGGCGTGTAGTCCTCGATGGACTTGCGCGGCGAGATGCCCGCGAGGTTCACCACCGCATCGATCCGGCCGAGGTGCTCGAAGGCCGCCGCCGCCAGCTTCTCGAGGCTCGCCGGATCGGTGACGTCCGTCCGCAGGTAAATCGCCGAACCGTCGCTCCGGCCGGTCAGCGCCGCGGCGTCGTACTCGCGCCGCGCCGCGAGCACCATCCGGAAGCCCTCGGCCGCGAGGAGCCTGGCCAGGGCGTGACCAAGTCCTCCGGTCACCCCGATGAGAACGGCGGTGGGCGCATCCATGCCCCGCTTTGCTGCGGCTCCGCCGGTGCTCACAGGGGTCTTTCCATTCAGTCTAGTCATCTCGTGTTCCTTCCGGTGAATATTAGTTACTATAAAAGTATCTATTGCGAGCAAAAAAAAGCTAACCGGACCTGGCCCTGATTTTCGATACCACGTCCGCCAATGTCGTCTGCCTCAGATCCCTACGGACGGCCTCCTGAGTGCGAACCAGCACCTCGCTCATGATTTCCTTGATGTTACAGCTCACGACACACTCCTTCGTTTTGGGATAGGCATGGATGGCAAAAGCATCTGGAGGGTTTACCGCAGAGTAGATGTCTAAGAGGGAAATACTCTTTGGGCTTCGTGCCAGGCCATAACCACCCGACTTACCAACAGTCGTCTTAGCCAGCTTCGCCTTCGAGAGTTTAACGAGGATTCTCTTAACAAAAACCGGGTTCGCATTCACGCTACCTGCGAGAATTTCCGACGTGAAAACTCCCTCGTGATGTGCGATTGCCGCCAGTACGTGGACGGCGATCGAAAATTGAGTGTTTACAGAAGCCAATATGGATACTATATCAGTATCCATATGTGGATACAAGAGCAAAATGCAGTAAGCGTCTCGTGAACCGTGTCCTGCGGATGGTCGCGGCGTGTTGGAGCGGTCAAATTGTCGCAAGGTAGTCGAGCGGCTTCCAGTTGTGCGGAAGCAATTGGCTCAGGCGGGTGATGGAGTGCGCCGGGATGCGCGAGAGCACGTCCCGGAACCAGGCAAAGGGCTCGACGCCGCAACGCTTGCAGGAAGCAATGAAACTTCGCAGCACCGCTGCCGTCTTGCCACCGCCGTCGCTGCCGAAGAAGGTCCAGTTGCCGCAGCCCAGCGCGATGTCGCGATTGGCGCGTTCGGTGGCGCCGTTGTCAATCTCCAGTTCGCCGTCCTCGACAAAGCGCGTCAGCGCCTCCCATTGATTCAACGCTAGCGCACCGCAGCGCCGGACGGACTCTTCGGCAGAACCTCCCGCTGCAGCTTCAGCAGATGCTGTCGGAGCTTGCCGAGCAGCCGCGTCGATACGCGCTGGCGCAACGCCAGTCTTTGCTCGGCGGACAGCGACAGTGCCCTTGCGCGCTCCTCGACTGCATAGAGGCGCGCGATTAGGTGCAGCGCTGGCCCCATGTGCGACTCATCGCTTTCGAGCGCTTTGAAGAAATACCTCCGGGCATGGGCCCAGCACCCGACTTCGGTCATCCCGCGCTGGGGCTTGAAAAAAGCGTCGTAGACGGAGTAGGCGTCCGCCTGCAGATACCCTTTGTATCCGTCCAGGAATTTCGCCGGGCCGGCGCGCGATCTCGTCGGGGTGTAGTCGTACACGATCACCGGATGGTGAGCATCTCCGACATATGGCCAGATCCGCCCGATCCTCGCAAATGGAAGTTTCGGTCCAGCACCTTGACGCCGGTGTCATCGGTACCGATCACCCTGGAGCTCAACAGCTCCTTCTTCATCGACTGGTACAAAGGATCGAGCAGCTCCGCACATTGTGCCATCCAGCCACCCATGGTTTTGCGCGAGATGTCGATGCCGTGCCGCTGAAACATCTTCTCCTGCCGATGCAGCGGCTGGTGATCGGCCCATTTCGCCACGATCACTTGCGCCAACAGGCTTGCTCCCGCCGTGCTCTTCTCGATCGGGTGCGGCGGCTTGCTCGCGGTCCTCACCGTGCAGTCGCAGGCGTACTTCAGACAAACCTCCTGAATCACCTTCATCGAGGCCGGAATGTATTCGTAGCGTTCGCTGGTCTCTTCGCCAATCAGTCGCAGGCCTTTGCCGCAGCCGGCACAGTGCTTGTCCGCCTCAGCCAGATCGTGAACGATGCGTTCTCGCTTCAAATGCCGCGCCAGAGGTTGCCGGCCGCCTGCTTTCCGGTTTGGCGTTTCGTTCGATTTCGTCCCGGCTCCCGCTTCGCCATCGAGGTCGTCGTCCTCATCGGCAACGGATTCGGCATTCGCACTCCGTGCCTGCCATGCTGCCTCGAACAGTGCCAGTTGCTCTTTCGACAACTGCTCACTCTTGCGGTTGCGCTGCGCTTCCAGCAGTTCGCGCAGCAGACTCTGATACTTGTTCTGCTGGGCCAGAGAACGATCCAGTTGTTCGGCCACATCGACGACGATCTTCCGCAGCGTCTCTGTATCCTGTGGCAGACTGTTCGGATCGAGGGCCACCGTGCATATATTTTAGGCGCAATCCAGCCCATTTCCAAGTACAACAACAGTAAATTGAAATGTTCTACACGCCCGCATGCTGGTACCGCCTGCGCCGCTTCGCAGTGCCCAGATCAATGCCGCTCAGCAGCGCTCCCAGTTCCTGCGCTGTAATCTCACGCCGCCGTTCCGGGGCATTGTCGCCAAACGGGATCGCGTACGTCCCCTCCTCCAAACGTTTACTCCATACCGCGAAACCGTCGCGGTCCCAGTACAAGATCTTCACCCGGTCCCTGCGCCGGCTCGTAAAAACAAACAGGTGTCCGGCGAAGGCGTCCAACTCCAGATGATCGTGGACCAGCGCCCTCAGACTGTCAAAGCTCTTGCGCATATCGCAAGGTGTCAGGCACAGGTACACCCGCACGCTCGCTGGCAGGTGGATCATACCCGCAAGACATCCAGTACGGTCCGCAACGTTGCGGCATCCACCCCAGTGCTTATCCGCAGCCGCTCGCCGCTCGCCAACACCAGTTCGAGTACAGGCTCGACCGTGCGCTCCTGCCGACGCGCGCTTCTCTCCACCAGCGCGAAACGCACCGGCCCGCTTTCATTCCGGATTCGTTTGCGCCACGCATAAAAGGAGCACTCCGTCAGGCCTTGCTCCCTGCAGAACTCCTTCACGGACATCCCGCTGCGCCCTTGTGCGGCGATTCGTTCGGCCCACTCCGCTGCTCTCGGCTTGGCTGCCTTCGCTTCGATGACAGTGTCGCTCATCACACCACAATGCAGCACCCACCGGTACTTCAGGAACGGCTGTTCACGAGACGCTTACATACGATCCAATGGAGCTCAATTGGTTCGTTGTAGCGGTAAGCTATGCACCAGCGCACCCAGCCCGAACCGTAATCTGGGTCGTATGTACTCGTCCAGAGTCCGCCGCGGGGCTTGCTGAGGGTTTTCGGGTCATTTCTGATCGGCAAAACCTTCGGCTCGAAAGTATCCGCGTCCTGTACTCGGAGCTGCGGCAATAAACGAAAGCAGCCGCGAGCTGGAGTGCGGATCTCGATTGAATTAGCTTTCTTTGTGCACTTCTCTCGGTTCTTTGTCATCCCGCAGGCCCACAAAACGAGAATGGCGAAGATGGTCGATCTTCGCTTCATACTGCACCTCTTTTTCGGCTGCATGAACCTGAGGGCCAGCAACGTTGTTGGCGCCGTCGAGATGATATAGAGTACCGCTGGTAGACTCAGGCTGCGCAAGATCAGGATACATCTGGTGACTGAGGAAAAACGAACGGATTATTTCCGGATCCCCGTGATGGGACCTATCCGGAAGCAGCTAAACTCCAGGCCGTCGCAGTTGCGTCATCTCGCAGCAAATCCCTCGCGAGATCATCGCTCTCAGTCTGTACACCCCAATGCTGACGGCGGGGTGGCCGCAGTGCCTACGTGGTTACACTCTCCATAGCCTCCGGCGATATGTTTTCAAATGCCGGGTGCTTTGTAAACGACCAATGTACATGCACCACTCTCCACTGGTCGCCGGTTCGACGATAAACCTGGCTCGAGTTCCACTTGGTCCCGACCTTTTCTGAACCGTCAGGAGCATGGACATAGTTGACAAGATTGTATGAGAGCACCGCGATGGTACCATCCGTGACCACGCGAGGGTTGATCATCTGGTAGCGTTCAATCCGGACCTTGCCGGCCCATACGGTGCGGAAGTATTCCGCAACTGCCGGCCGGCCGTCGAGGCGTCTTTCAGTGATCGGGTCAAAGAAAGTGACATCGTCGGCGTAGATCTCGAGGGGGCCCTCGACATCGCCATTATTCCAGCGCTCGTTTGCATGCCGCTCCAACGACAGTATTGTTGCGGTAATCGTGTTGATATCAGTATTGGTTTGCATAGTGTCTTCCTGGTTCCGAGAGCCGACCGAAGGCGCAGCCTTCGTGCGCAGCGAGGCTGCGAGACCACGTCATGGACCGCAGCCTCATAAACAGCGGAGGCCTTTCCGGGCCACCAGTCGTCCTTATTCCACTCGGCTAAGTGTCCAAATCGCCGGAGGCACCGGAGGCGGAGGAACGCTCGCTCCCATAGTCATTTTCACCATTTTCAGCGTCAATGAATTTTCCCGGATTTCAAAAGAGTAGGTGACACTTCCGCCCATCAGCTCCGGGTTCTTGCTCACCATTGGATGCATAATCAGCGTGCCACCATTTATCTCGTACGTTCCGGTGTTGGCCACATAAGGCCCGTAGACGGCGAGGATCTCTTGCGGAGTTGCTTTCGGCACTTCCGACAGCGTAGGGTGGATCGGACGAGGGTGATCCCCGGTTACCATCATGATGCTGAAGTACTTGCCAGTAAACAAATACAAGCCCGGCTGTGGATTGGTGACCGTGTGCGCATCTGGGCCTGTAATTTGCACCTTCGTGACCTGCCACGCGCCCGTGAGCGACGTGGATTTCTGCTGAGCCGGCGCGATACCGCTCGTCAGCAAAAAAGCGCACACGAATCCTAGCGTTGTTTTTATGACTGTCCCGGCAATTCTGTCGACATTAGTGGTCATCTGCATGGTCCTTCTAGGCATCGAAAGCCGAGTGAAAGTTGGTGCGCTCGATTAACGCTCGCAGCGAGCTGGCGAAATCGGGCGACTGCTGAAAGGGGTGGCTCCGGTGGATCTCGGAGTATGCGATGTAGAGTGCATCGATTTGCTCGGACCTTTTTTCCGCCACTTCGCGCACTTGGATGATGCGCTCGCGAGCGAACAATAGATTCTGTGGATCGACGTAACCCAACTGCACGAATCCCTGGGTCTTTTTGGCGCAGCGGCACGGGTTTGAAGCCTTCACCAGCCCGCACTTGTCTTGCATGAAGTTGCACAGGTCGCGCCGCGCGCGGGCCAGCTTCTGGCGGAAGCTGTCGCGTGAGATGTCGAGTAGTTCAGCTCCCACGCGGTCCGTGGCGCCGAAGATCTCACCGAGCACGTATACGATCCGCTGCTCGCGATCAAGGCATAGCAGCATTCCGGAAGTACATCCGATCTTCGCCTCTTGTAACAGCAACTGGGCATCGGGTCGCTCCGAGTCGGGCGCGGGTATATCGGCCTCCGGGGTGTGGTCCAGTTCGCGGCCGTAATCCTCGAAAGTCCACTCCTTGGCTTCGGCGCGACCGCGCTTCATATTTAGCAAGTGGTTGATCGCGAGCCGGTACAACCAAGTTCGAAATTGGCTCTCGCCCCGGAACGTGGATAGTTTCGTGAGCACCTTAATGAAAATTTCTTGTGTTGCGTCTTCAGCATCCTGGGGCAAGTACACCATACGGAGGGCGATGTTGTAGATCCAGCGCTGGTGTCGGCTTATGAGCAACTCCAGAGCTTCTTTGCTGCCCGATTGCACCAGCCGGACCAGAGACTGGTCCTCGGCCTCGCTCATGGCCGCATCGGCGAGCGGATTCGGATGCCTCATCATGTCTTCTATAATTTTGGACACCGGGCGCGAGGGCAGTGTGACAGTGGCGGCCGAACGCGCCAGACCAGCCTGCCCGAATCGTAGTTCTTACGACGGCTGATATCCTGTGGCGGGATTCTCGACATGAATGAGCTTCGATGAACGCCGGGAGAGCCTACGCGACGCCGATTTGTCAAAAAAGCCCCGAACCGCACCATGCGTCAAGCCGCCCTGCGTGAGGTCGTTCGCCTGTGCGTCGTAGGCGGATTCGGCCCAGGATGTTCAAAAAGAAACTGATTTCGATCGTCAATGGCATGTCCGTGAAGCAGACCCTTTTGCCGCCACTCCGAGATGGTCTTAGTTGAAACGCCACATGCCTGAGCGATCTCACGGATAGTCAATAGCCCGCGTTCGCGCAGCCGATCAAAGCGACTCTTCAGTCCATACGCCTTTCGAACATAGCCGACCGCTACCGACGTCAACGGCAGGCCGTCGCCTGTTTTGAAATTTCTTTCGTTAAGGATTCGCGCCACGTCTGCGTAGTTGTAATGGTCCAAGAGGCGATCCATTTCGGCTACCATCTCTGGGTTCTGTTTGTGGCTTTCGCAATAACTCACCGGTCGTGGCAACATCAAGGTCTTTGACATTCCGCCGCGAAAGCGAACATCAAGCTGAACTTTTTCGCCTTTTCGGATCGTGACATCTTCGATCAGCAGTCGAACCATTCGCTTACGCTCGCGATCAGGTGTCTCAGAATCGTGCCACAGTCGCCGGAAATCCGTTGCTAAGGCGAGGACCTGCTCTCGTTGTGCTGCACTTATTTTGAACTGATCGGCTTGGCACTGGCGGTCATAGTTCTGTTCGGCTTCCGAGAGTGCTCGCAGCTTCGCATTCCACTCCGCTTCCAGTGAGGCCGCTACGAGTCGATTATCCGGGTCTACGCGAAGGAAACGGCGACGGGCAAGTTCGGATTCGTAGCGGGCCCGATCCACCTGAAGCCGCCGTAGGCGATCAGCTTCTTCCCATCGCGATTGCAGTTCCTGGTGAACACTGAGAGCGACTTCAAGTGCAAGAGGGGTAACCGTCTCCACCAACAGCGCTCCAATCGCCATGTCGAGGCTGTACCCGGAGATTCGCTGACAGTACCCTTTGTCAATCCGGTCGACTTCGCGTGGACCCTGCAGACATAGTCGGGCGCAAGCCCGGCTTTCCTCTGCCGATAGCCGACAGTCATCCGGCTTCCGCATTTCGCGCAGATAGCCAGTCCCTGTAACAGCGAAGGCCCTTCTCGTACTGCGCCTCGCTTTTCCACCCCTTGGATCTGCGCATTCTCCTGCAGACGGCGGAGATTCTCCTCATAATCCTGCCAAGTGATATAGCCCGGATGGGCGTCGAGAATCAGCGTGTGCCATTCCTGACGGGGCAGTCGCTGAGCACGACCCCCGCCTTCAAGTTTCTTCTGAAAGCGCGTGCGGCCGTAGAAGAAAGCGCCTGCATATCGTGGGTTGCGAAGTATGCGAGTGACCCTGTTATGCTCCAGGTCGCCCCAGCTAATTTCCACAGGACATCCGGGCTGGCGAATCAATCGCGGAAACTGCAAGCCCTTTTGCCGAAATTCCTTTGCTACCCGGAACGCGGAACCAACGCGCCGGAACATCTCGAAAACCGATCGGATCGCCTGCTGCATCTGCTGATCGGGATCAAGCACAACGCGGCCCGCATCGTCGTACGCAAAGCCGAACGGCAACGGAGTGGCTAACTCGCCGCGCTTTGCCTTGCTCAGGACGCCGCCACGCATTCTGGCGCGAATCAGATGGAGTTCGGCTTCACTCATTGTGCCCTTTAGCCCAAGTAGAAGTCGATCATTGAAGTCACCGGGATGATAAATGCCGTCCTCGTCGAGGATGAGTGTATCCGTAATAGCGCAGATCTCAAGCAGGCGATGCCAATCGGTCGAGTTTCGCGCAAGGCGTGAAACCTCAAGCCCCAGCACAATGCCCGCCCTGCCCATGCTCACCTCCACTACAAGCTTCTGAAAGCCTTCGCGATCCACGGCAGATGCGCCCGATTGGCCGAGGTCAGTATCTATCACGATGACTTGTTCCTCCTGCCAACCCAGGGCGACAGCGCGTTTCCGTAGCGCGTATTGCCGGGCCGTGCTCTCGGTGTGCTCTAAGACTTGACGAGGAGTAGATTGGCGGACGTAGAGGAAGGCGCTGCGTTTGAGTTGGCTTGCAGTTACTTTCTGACTGGTTTCGATGCTCATGCATAAACCTCCGGCGCACGTCTAAGCGCCATTGCCGCTAGCACCAGAACGAGCTCGCTGCGGATATCAGCCGATAAAGGACAAGGAAGGCTTAGACTTTGGCGTGAGTTGTGGGCACTGGTAGAGGCCAGCCAGGAGCATGCCTGCATCCACGCCACCATTCCCCGGTTAAGAAAAAGGGCCATGCCCAAGCCCCCAGAACTGGAACAGATCACGGCTTCCTGCCGTAGATCTTCGTAAGCAGAGATCAATGTTTGCGGCTCGGCTGTTCTGCGCGAGCCGCCAACTGGATTCAGCGACGTTTTTTTTCCTGCCGGGTCAAGGCGCGTTCGATACTCCGCGGATGGGCGGTGATACTGAATCGTTCCCGGATGGCGGCGGCCAAATCTACAGCGCGAAGCGAAGGATCGATTGCACGAAGCTGGACGGCGAAGTTCAGAATATCCGGCGTGAGTTTGTGCCCTTGCCGAGGCCCTCGTTTCTCCGGCAGAAGACCATATAAACCATCGCGCTGAAAATCTTCCTCCGCCTGATAATAGGTCGGGCGTGAAAAGCCGAATGCCGAAGCGGACTGACTGACCGGCTGCTTGTCCATTCGAACACGCCGAAGCATCTCGTACTTTACTTGCACGAGGTCTTCGGGATCGAAGAAATCGCCGGTTTGAAACAGCGCATCTGTCACGACATTCGGATAGGGATTGAGCGTGCCATGCCGTTTCAATGCGTCGCGCTTCGATTGTTTCACCGGCTCCTTTGGCATCGGCTAGATCTACGAAACTGTGAAGTGACAATATAATTATGTACATATCCGGCCGGTTGTCAAGCCTCGTTTGTGCGCAAGCAGCCGATTAATAGCAGCCATGCAAGATCATTATCGGTACCTGGCGAGCCATCGATGACATAATTTCGTTAACACGTGGGACGAAATTTACTTGACGCTTACCGCCCCAAGCCCTCGATAAGACGTGCGAGTTCCAAGAGATCTACGGCGCGGAAGCAGCTTTTGCCGTCGGCCAATGTGGTGAGAGCGTCCTCCGGCGCCAAGTCGGTCCAGCTCAAAGGAATCTCGCATTGTCGGCCTTTTTTATCGAGAAACGAGACTCGGTATTCACCGCCGTATTCTTTGCGGCCGAGAGACTCAAACTCACGACCGGACAGCGGATGAAAGGGATGGGTGATTCGAAATTTTTGAGGTTCTATTCGACAAACGCGTGTAGTGCGACGCCGTTTCTCCCGCTGCGGTCCAATCCGTGAACTCCACTTCCGCAACGAGTTTCGGCTTCAGCCATCGATAATTTTTCATCGCCTCAGCCGTTAACGCTTCACCTCGCCTCGCTGTCTTTGGCTCGGGCAAGTTATGGAACGGGCATACCTTCGTTTCCAGAGGGTGCAAGCGCTCGAACACCTTGTGTTTCACGTCGGGCGTGAATCCGTTCTTAATCTTTGCAATGAAAATGAGCCTGCCCGCGTCATTGTAATAGCCGACGGCCAGATTGTCGAAATAATTCTTGCCGATGCGGTATCCGCCAATCACCAACTCCTGGCCTTTGTTCACGCGAAACTTAACCCACGCACCGCTCCGCTCTCCTGACTCATACCGGCTATCAACACGTTTCGCGATGATGCCTTCCAGTCCTTGCGATTTGACAGCGGTTTTGAGGTCGTTCGCCGCTGCGTCGAGGACTGCGGATAAACGAACCGGCCCACTCGCATTTTGAAGCACGTCGTCCAGAAAGGCGCGGCGTTGCTGCAACGGAAGTTCTCGAAGATCACGCCCGCCAAATGCCAGCACATCAAACAGGTAGTACACGATTGCCTGCGCATTCGCCTTGTGATGCTGCAACAAATTGAAGGAGGGTTGGCCGTGAGAGTCGAGCGCCAGGATCTCACCATCGACAATCAGCCCGTCGTTCAAACTAAGCAAGGCATCCACTATGGATGGGAATTTGTCATTCAGCGCGTTATTGCGGCGGGAGAGTAAGCGGGCTTCGCCCCGGTTTTTGATGGCAACTGCGCGATAACCGTCCCACTTGATCTCATAACTCCAATTCGCGCCTTCCGGCAGCTCCGATACTGGCTTGGCGAGCATGGGTTCCACAAACGTCATTTCGCTCTGCGGAAGTCTGTCGAGCTCGACGCCTGGTACCGATGTTTTGTTGCTGTGCCATGTGGCGTCTTTTGCCTCCGCAATTTGAGCCATGGTCCGGCCGGTCAGGGCAGACTGATCGTCTTGCTTAGAAGAAATGGGCCGGCTCGGACCAGCGACTTTCTCCAGCACCCAGCCCGTCGCACCTTTCGCGCGATCCCGCGTGAGCGTCCACTCGCCTTTCAGCTTCTTGCCTTTGAGTGAGATGTGCAGGTTGCCCTTCCAATAATTTCCTTCAACGATTTCGAAACTTCCGATATCCCAGACCATGACGGTGCCGCCGCCGTACTGACCTTCCGGGATAATGCCTTCAAATTCGAGATATTCGATCGGATGGTCTTCCGTCGCACTCGCAAGCCGCCGTACACCGGGTTCTGTTGGAATCCCCTTCGGCACCGCCCATGACTTTAACGCTCCATGAATTTCGAGGCGGAAGTCGTAATGCAGGTGGCTCGCTGCACGTTTTTGCACAACAAAGCGTCGGCGGCCGCCCTGAGCGCTCCTGCGTGGAAGCGAGGCAGCAGGTTCCGCAGTAACGGAGAAGTCCCGCTTGCGGCTGTATTCGCGCAGCGGTTTGCTCGTGCGGCCCTCGCGCCTGTTCTGCTCCTGGATGACATCGGCAAGATTCGGAGGAATTGATTGCTTCAGTTTCAGAACATCCGCGAAGAGGTCCCCGATTTTTTCCAGCCGTGCGACCGCAGCTTTTGGCTCGAAGTAAAGATGATCGACTTTCTTTCGTTTCAGCGCATCACTCAGCTCATCCCAGGCAACCGGCATCGAAACAAACGGGCGCTGCTGCTTTGCTCGTAAAGAGTACACGCCGACAGTCGTTTTGTAATCGGCATTCTGTGACCAATCAATGAATACCTTGCCGACGCGTTTCTGCTTCGGCATCTCAGAAATCGCGAGCTTCGGGTGCTCTTTTTCGATCCACTGAGCGATAGAGCGGGCAAACGGCTGCGACATGTCGTAACTCGTGGGCCGGTTTAACGGGACGTAAAGCTGTAATCCTTTCGAGCCGGACACTTTCGGGAACAACTTGAGACCGAGGTGCTCGAAAACGGCTTTGATTTCAAATGCAACTTGCATACATTGCCGAAGATCGGCTCCTTCGCCAGGATCGAGATCGAAGACGATCGAGGTAGGGTTTCCAATTTCCGGTACAAGATGCAGAAACGGGTGCAACTCCAGTGCGGCTGCGTTTGCCGCCCAGGCGAGAGTCGCAGTGTTCTGGACGAGTACGTAATTGATGGCTGGCCCGCCGCCACGCCGTGGAACAGGGAACGTTTCAACCCATTCCGGCGTGAAGCTCGGAGCATCCTTATCCCAATACGCTTCGCTCGTCACGCCGTCGGGATATCGCTTCAGAGTAACGGGGCGGTCTTTCAAATGCGGCAGGATGTACGGCGCGACCCGAATGTAGTATTCGATTGCCTCGGCTTTGGTGAACTTCGATGCCGGGTACAGGACCTTGCTGAGGCGCGTGCACTTGACGGAGCGGCCGTCAATCTCGAGCGTGGCTCCATCGGCAGTGCTGGACGACACCGGAGTGGTGTTTCGTGCCTGTGTGCTTCTACGCGGCACACTTTCATTTTGACGGCCAGGTGCTCCGAACTAATAAGGTGCAAGTACCGGGACAGCTTTAGGCGGGTCCGCTGGTTGCCGAAGTAACGAGCCGTCGTTTTACGTCCGGGAAATACACCCCGCATTGCCTGAAATACCCGGTCCCATGGCGGCTTGGGCAGTCCGCCGATAGAATCTCGGCTAATTTCGACAGGTGCATGGTGGCCCCATAACGGTCAATCAGCCTGATGAGCCGATAACGGCCTTTACGTGGGCAGCGATGACACGCCACATTTAGAACCACCGTTCCGTCGGCACATAGGTGGCCTAGTGTCAGGCCCTGGATGCGCCGGTTCGACTCCTCGATCACTTCGACCAGTTCCCGAGCTTCCTTCCGGCGGCTATAGCCCACCAATCCAGTATAGGCGAATAACAGGCGAATGCCCGAACGTCGCCTCACTACCAGCCGAGTTCCTGCTTCAACTTCGCAGCTTCTGCTTGCGACTGTTCCTCGTTTATTTTCGGCGTCGACCAGGGCTCCGTCTTCAGACCTTTGTAACGCTTTTCTTCATAGGCCGTCACCTTGACCGTGGTCTGGGAAGGACTGTCCGAAATGAAGGTAATCTCCATGTAGGATCCGGTCTGCTTGTAATGACCAGTGACCGTCACTCCCGTCTTGATGCCCGCATCCTTGGATGCGGATTCGATCTCGGTACCATCCTTCTTTAGCTGGTTTAGAACCGCCTGATAAACGGTATCGATGTCCCCGGCGTGCGAAATAACACCCGCCGGCCCAGCCTGCAGACATTCCGCTGCAATTAAGAAGAAAATACAAACATTTCTGATCATCTTTGAGTGGACTCCTTAGTAACAGGAACATTTCGCGTTGTGCACTGATCGGCCAATACCTGCTTTGGGCGTTGGATTTCTGGATCAAGGCCAACGAACACGGCCGCATGCTTCGAGTCAATACAGATCCACGGATTGCGCTCAGAAAATGCCGGGAATGACTGCTGAGCTAACGTTATGACCTCTTGAACCGTATTGCAACGGGTTGTTACCGGCCGACGCTTCCGCCGCCCTCGCACATGGTATTGCACAACGAATGATTTCGATTTCGAATTGTCGTTTTGGTTGGATGTTGATTGCATGGCGAATTCGAGGTGCTACACACACCGCCCCTACAGCTACAGATGGCTCGAAATTCGCAATTTCCGTAGGACACAAAAATATTTTGGTTCCGCAAAAGCGTCGGATTAAAATTGGGTGTACTGTCCGGATTTATCCGGTGAAAAATGCTCGACAAGAAGGGTCTTATTGGCGTGTTATGGCTTGGGATGCCATCGATCTCCGCACTCAAACTGGAAGTCCGCTCTCCGATGCTGACCGGGAACTCATTCTCGATATAGCTGGGAAGGCGATTCTGGATAGCGATCAAGATCCCGCAGTGGCGATTCGGGCCGCTAAACGGGTTGGGCGAAGACTGGGAATTATTCAGAACTTGCGCGCCTACGCGACGCGCGCCATTAACGCGGCAATACGGCGCGCGGCCATAGCCAACAATGAGAAGGAGCGAGCGGTTTGCCAGTATGACGTGGAACGCATTCCAGACCTGGCGCGGCGGGACCAGATCGAGAATCGAGTCCTGGTGCGTGAGGCGTTGGAAGTGCTCTCGGCGCAAGACCGAGAGATCATGCTCCGACGAATGGCCGGTGAAACGTATACTGCAATTGAACGCGACATGAACCTAACCCCGCGCACAGCGGAAGCCCGCGTCCGCGCGGCCAAGCGCGTGTTACGCCAATTCTTGGACGATAAGATTGGGCGTCAAACGAGATCGAGTGGCCGCTGAACCCCTAGACGACGATAATCCCATAGAAGAAATCCTGCTTCACGGGTTCCCGAACCCGGAGAGAGTAGGCTGTCCTCCCCCCGAAACTATACGTGCGCTCGCGGAGCGAAGAATTGGGAGGGACGATCCCGCATGGGATCATATCTGGCATTGCTCGCCGTGCTTCAAGGATTTCAAAGAAATTCGGGACGCTCGGCTCGCGGCGATCGAGGGTGCGGAACGACGGACAAGACGCAATCGCAAAATCTCTGTTTGGTCCGCAGCCGCGTTGGCGTGTGCCTGCTTGATTGCAGTCATTCTGGTATCGGTTAACCGCCTAAAGCCCACGGTCGTGCCGATCGATCTGACCAATGCCCCTACGTTGCGGGGCGAAGCCGAGGACGACGCTCGCGTCCTGGCAACCATGCCAAAAAAGTTGGATGAACTGCATGTTACGTTGCCGCTTCTCAGTCCTCCCGGCCAATACGTGTTGGCGATTCTGAAATCACGGTCGGAAAACGCCGCCATCGCCTTGGGTTCGGCGACAGCGGTGGGAGACGGACCCAAGGTAACCCTCGTGATAAAGCTGGACCTTTCGGCGGCGAAGCCGGGCCGGTACTATTTGGCAACCCGCCGAGAAGAACAGGGGCAAGAAACGGCTGCGTATTACTTTCCTGTGTTGATCAGTGGCGGCTAAGCGGGTTGCACACTGGCTCGTCCCGATTCACGTTCCGGCAACGGGCATACTGTGCTCATGGACGTGCGCAAAATCGTGCACATCGACATGGACGCGTTTTATGCATCCGTCGAACAGCGCGACGATCCGCGGTTGCGTGGCAAGCCTGTCATTGTCGCCTGGCGTGCCAGACGATCGGTCGTTTGCGCCGCTTCATATGAAGCCAGGCAGTTCGGAGTGCGCTCAGCCATGCCCGCCGTTCGCGCTGAACGGCTATGCCCCGACGCCGTATTCATGGCGCCGGATTTTCCTCGTTATCGAGCCGTGTCGCGGATGGCGCACGAGATCTTCCGGCGACATACAGATTTAATTGAGCCATTATCGCTTGACGAGGCATACCTCGATGTGACGGAGAACAAGACTGCGTTGCCAACTGCTACCCGTGTAGCTCGCACCATTCGTGAGCAGATTCGCCAGGAGCTGCAGTTGACTGCTTCGGCGGGCGTCGCGCCGAACAAGTTTTTGGCAAAGATCGCATCTGATTGGCGCAAACCGGACGGTCTCTTTGTTATTCAGCCTGACAATGTGGATGAATTCTTATTGCCTTTGCCGGTTTCGCGTCTGCCCGGCGTCGGCAAAGTGACCGAAAACAAATTGGAGCACCTTGGTATCCAGACGGTGGAGGATTTGCGCGGTTTGGATTCAGCGGTACTCGAGGGGCACTTCGGACGATTTGGCACGCGTCTGTACGAACTCGCTCGCGGCATCGACCATGGCGAGGTCGTACCGAACAGGCCCACTAAATCCATATCCGCGGAAGATACGTTTGAGCACGATGTCGTCCTCGCGGAAACGGAACCGATGATACGACGCTTGGCTGAAAAGGTTTGGGCCGCATCGCGTAAGGAATCGCGCATCGGTCGGACGGTCGTTCTGAAGCTGAAAACCAGCAACTTCGATATCCTCACGCGTAGCTGCACACCGAACTCGCCACCGGCTTCATGTGAGGAAGTGACGAATATTGCGCTATTACTCCGGGAGCGCGTGGGTCTCGATCCGGGGCAGCAGTTTCGTTTGATCGGTGTGGGCCTCAGCAATTTCCGCGATCCAGACGAGTCATCCGCGCAATCAGCTCTTTTCGAGTGACCCGTAATTGCGCATCAAAGCAGCATTCAGCTCTTGGTTGGTCCGCGTTTTTGAGCGGGCGATTTGGCACTGCAGGCACATATTGACCATCACCATGCCGTCAGAGTTCTCATGCCTGGTCCACTCATTCCGGTCGGCCTCTTCACGCGGAACAGAGGCGACAGTCAGTTTCGAGTTTTGCGGTAGCGGCTGATGACAAATTACGCAGCTTTGTGGCTCCATTCCTTTTTCTAACATCAATAATCTCGCCGAATTAGGATCGCCTCACAAAAGCCGCACATGCGACCTTGAGCTCATCCAGTTTTCGTAAGGAACGACGTGCAGAAGCGCAGCCTTCCCGCGAAGCTGTTTTAAGAATTCGAGCTCGGCGGCATGTTCCTTAGCGGACGAAGTCGCCGCCGCATCCGATTTCGGCACGAGACGAATTCCGACTTCCGCAGCTTGAACGCGGACTGCGTCGCCCAGAAAATCTCCGAAGGCGACGGCCTCTGCGATTTTGTAAGCGGCGTTGTCGTCATCATTCGCGATCCTGATGCGATCGCGAAGTCCGGCCAGCGCGTCTTCTACGCTCTTCCGGGTATACCGGGGCGGCTTGGCACCGGATACGAGATCACCTTGCTCGCTGACTCTCCATTTGCCCGTGTTGCCCACCGGTTCGATGTAACCCTGTAGCTGAAGCACTGCCGTGGCTTCTTTAGCTTGCGACACGCTGATTTTCAACGCCGTCGCCAAATCCTTTTCCGTCCACGTTCGAACTCCACCAGCTTCCTTGAGAAAGCTCATCAACTCGGCTGCCGCTATTTTTTGTGTGTCGGCGATAGGGCTGCCGGTCGCGTCGCCGCGAGGGACGTCTTTTTCGCTGGATTTCCGGGATGGCACTTTGGGCATCACCCCGTATTGAATCAAAGCGAGCGCAGCGACTGGCCAAGCAGCAATTGCATGCACCAGCAGATTCGTTAGTAAAGTGTGGATTTAAAATGGCCACCTCGCTGTTCGAAAAATGTAGGAGGAAACCTCCGGTTTGATGAAGACGTTGATCTTTGCTGTTTGTGTTGTGTTCGTGCTAGACAGTTTCAGCGCCGAGAACAACGTTAGCTGGCAGCCATCGCCGGGACACACACAAGTGCGGATATGGCCTGGCGCGCCGCCTGATCCGCAACCCGTAACAGGGCCGGAGACCGCCACAACGCGACAGAAGGACCACCTGGTTGCCGGTAAGCCGTGGACATACGTGGAGCGAGTCTCGCGGCCGACGATGACGGTCTACTCGCCGATGAACGAGAATACGGGTGTTGCGATCGTTGTATTTCCTGGCGGAGGCTATCAAGACCTGGCAATCGATCTCGAAGGCACGGAGGTATGCGATTGGCTGACATCAAAGGGGATCACATGTGTGCTTCTGAAGTATCGAGTTCCGAACACAGGGCCACATTGGGACGAAAAATGTGATTGTCAGGTGAATCCGAAGGCCCCGCTAGCGCTCGAAGATGCGCAGCGGACCATGGGGCTGCTGCGTTTACACGCGGCTGAATATCATATCGATCCGCACAAAATCGGTGTGCTTGGGTTCTCGGCAGGCGGGCATCTGGTGACGGACATAAGCACTCATTTCAGCGAGCGTTTGTATCCGGCAGTAGATACGGCCGATAACGAGAGTTGCCGCCCGGATTTCGCAGTAGCCCTCTATCCGGGGCATCTCTGGCTATCCTCTTACAAGGCGCTGAAATTAAATCCTGACGTTCCTGTAACTCGTCAAGTGCCGCCCACGTTTTTGCTTCAGGCCGAGAATGATCCCGTCGACAGCATAAACAACTCGCTCGTGTACTACGTCGCGCTGAAAAATGCCGGCGTTCCCGTAGAGTTGCATCTGTACGCAGAGGGCGGGCATGCGTTTGGGCTGCGCCGCACGAAATTTCCGATTACCGAATGGCCCCAGCTCGTCGAGAAGTGGCTCGGGACCATCGGCATGATTTCACAATAGGTCCGCAAGTATGGCGCTTATTATTCCGGCGCAGCTCGCAGCGAACTGCCGCAACAGCCCGGAGCGCGCTGCCTGGCTCGCCCGAGTGCCGGCTGTATTGAGAGATCTGGAGCAGCGTTGGGCGCTCTCTTTTGACGACCCATTCGACGGTCCAGACGTGAGTTGCGCATGGGTAGTGCCGGCACGTTTCGCCAACGGTACAACGGCAGTCTTGAAGCTCGCTATGCCGCATATGGAGGGGAAGCATGAGATTGCGGGTTTGCGGTTCTGGAATGGAGACCCGACAGTTCGTCTTCTGAAAGCTGACGATCATTTGGGAGCCATGCTCCTTGAGCGTTGCCAACCGGGAACCGCGCTGCGCGGTCTACCGGAACCAGAGCAGGACATCATCATCACGCGACTGCTGAGCCGGCTGCGGCGCCATCCGCCGCCAGGTTACCCTTTCCGTCCGTTGTCCGCCCTTATCGAGTATTGGAGCGTCGAAACGCTTGCCGCCTCTGATCATTGGTCCGATCCACCCCTTGTTCGCGAAGGTTTAGCCGTCTTCAAAGAGCTGTTGCGAATGTCGGCGACGAAAGTTCTGCTCGCGACAGACCTGCACGCGGGAAACATCCTTCAGGCCGAGCGAGAGCCTTGGCTGGTAATCGATCCGAAGCCATTTGTCGGCGATCCCGCATACGACCTAACGCAACACCTGTTCAATTGCCGCGAGCGACTACGAGCGGACCCGAACGGCCTCATTCGGCGTTTGGCCGAGCTGGTTGACGTGGACTATGACCGAGTCCGGCTATGGACTTTCGCGCGTGCTGCGGCAGATCCACGGGGTGACTGGAAGAACAATCCTTTGACGCAAATCGCTCGGTCGATAGCACCGTAGGCGGCGCACTGAGGCCCAAAACCATGTGGATCATTTCTCGCCGCGCTACACGGCAAATTTGTCCTTTGACCAGGGCCAAGAGATATTGTCCGATTTCATCAACCAACAGGACTGGAATCGCGCAAGAAGTATCGCGGGCTTGCATATCGATTCTTCTTTGTTTGGGGATCATAAAGTTTATCACGCGCACATACAAGATTGTTTGTTTCGCGAATTGAAGGCATAATCGACGCGATGAAAGCTGAAAGCGTCAGCGTCAACGATATCGACATGTATTACCAGGAGGAAGGCACCGGAGGGCCTCTCCTGCTTTTACACGGCGGCACAGGTTGTCACGAAGATTGGGCTTATGCGGGGCGAGATTTGTTTGCCCGCGAATACGCAATCATCACACCGGATGCGCGGGGTCATGGAAGGACAAGCAATCCTCAAAAGAAGATTACGCACCGACAGTGTGCCCTCGACACCCTCGCTCTGCTGGATCACCTTGGGATCACAAGGTGCCGGGCGATTGGAGTGAGCATGGGCGGTAACACGTTGCTACATATGGCGACGTTGCAACCGGAGCGAATTGAAGCGATGGTTGTAGTCAGCGCGACGATGTATTTCCCAGATCAAGCTCGGACCATCATGCGACAAGTCCCAGCACCCGACCAGCAGCCGCAGCAGGAATGGGAAAGGATGCGCAGAAGTCACAAGCACGGTGACGAGCAAATCAGAAGTCTATGGGACTGGACGCGAGAGTGCAGAACAGCTACGACGATATGAATTTTACACCCCCTTCTTTGTCAAGGATCATTGCTACCACGTTAGTTGTCTATGGCGATCGCGATCCCCTGTACCCGGTTGAGATGGGCGTGGCAATGTATCGCGCGATCCCAGGCTCTGCACTCTGGGTAGTTCCACACGGCGGCCATGGTCCCGTCTTTGGCGCTGCCGCTGCTCAGTTCGCTCAAACCGCGCTCGCGTTCTTTAGATCTCCGTCATCCTAACCTGGCTTCGGCGTTGGTCGTAGCATCAAGCCTGACCGGATTGTGCCAATACGCGGTTGACCTCACCGGTCACGAACTCGACAAAGTGGATGGCGTCGTGTTCCAACTGCGGTGTCGTCGAGCCGGTATTCTTCAGGCGGTTCTCTCGAGCGCGTTGGATGGTTGCCCGCCACGTCGGCGGGACTGTTTCCATCGCCCACGTGTAAGCTTCATCCTTGGAAGCCAGTGCTGCACGATAGGCCGAATACAGGATGCGGCAAGCAGTAAGAACCGCGTACGCATTGTGGACGAATGTCTTGTCGGATCGATCTCCGAGGTTAGACGTCAGATCTTCCTTCAGGTAGTGCAATTCCAATAGGAGAGCCTCGTTGAGGCACTGGGCCGACACGTGGGGCACTATGAGTTTGGCATCCGTGCCCCACAGGGTGATGCCGGACTGCGCAATATTCAACCAGATGATCGGGTTGCCGTCCGATCCATGCCGGATGAGCCCTCCCGTGTGGTGGTAGAAACCACAGCATTGCGACGCCTTGTCGAAAGCTCACCGGAGATGACGAAGCGCATGTCGATCCGGTCGACCCACCGGTTCTCAGCTTTCTTATTTGCGAACCATTCGCCCAGGCTGGAAAACTCGCGTCCATCGAGGTCTCGCCGGGTCACACCAATGCAATCGACGTCGCTGCAGATTTCGTCAAACGCATCGTAAGTCAATGAGCCCCACAAATATAGGCCCACAAGATTTCCTTGAAGGATTGTGGGTAGGTCGGTGGCCATCTGCTGAAGAAGACCAGAGAGGTCGTTCGGAATGGTCATAACCCACGCTAACGCCGCGGCTGCGCAGTGTCTGGCTCAAATGCTCTGAATAGATCTCTCAAGCTGCGAGGGTTATTAGCCCAGCGCATCCACTGCCGCTTCCATCGGCAAGTCGCGCCCAGCTAACAAGCTTTCAATCGTGTTCGACTGCTCAGATTCAACGGCAACGCCAGTTCCCTCAACAAGTTCGTTCTTCGCTGTGTACCACGCAGTTACCGGCATCCTGAGCCGATACTCGCCGCCCACTTGAAAATTCGCAGCGCCGAGTACCTCGCCGGGTGTTCGCGTCCCAATCACACGCGCGGCCTTTTCATTGCGCGCGAACGCGGCAATCATTTCGGCCGCGCTCCTGGTGTACTCATTCACAAGAACCGTCGCGCGGCCGTGAAACGGCATCGGCCCTAACCCCTCCGTAAACAACCGGAAGGAACGATCCCGATTTATCAGTTTGAATCGGACCGCGAGCGGCAGCAAACTAAGCTTGCTTCCAGGCAGTGTGCGGATCGCGGGCAATTGCTCCGGAGCCTTCTTGCGATCCCGTCCCAGGCGGGTCAGGCTGTAGCCGATAAGCCTGCGATCCGGAACTAGCAAACTCATTAATCGCACAGAGGAAAGTCCGCCACCGCAGTTCGATCTCAAATCTAGAATCAGGCGGTCACATTTGTTTTCACCAAAATAAGCCAGAGCGCTTTTGAGATCACGTAGCAAATCGAATCCAACGGCTCCCGGAAATGACGTAATCTTCAGAACCGCAATGCGGCCCTTCGTCGAAACAGTCAGGGGCTTCGCCTGGGCCATTGGCGGCCGATCCTTTGGCCCAACACCTGGAAGTGCAATCTTGACGGACTTCTCCGTCCGATCGTGAGAAACCGTCAGGCTGTACTCGCCCCCCAAGCGAAAGCGGGGTTCCGTGGTCTCGATCTCTTGACCGTCGATGCCCAAAAGCACGTCGCCACCGCTGACGCCGGCACGTTCAGCGATCCCGCCTGGAAGAACATCCCAAAAGACCAGGCGTCCATCGTCCATGCGCTTCAAGACTGCATTGATCGCGAAGTATGGCGGGATTCCCGATCCGGGTCCTCGCCAAAAACCGGTGTGGCTTAGGTTGAGCTTACGAAGCCATGCGTTCACTTCGCCTTCAAGGTTGCCGCGCTTCACCCATGCCGGCCAGAGATCTGTAAACTCCTCGGCCAAAGCAATGATCTCCTGATTCTCTTTCTGCGGGTGAAAGAGTTTATGGCGAATTAAATCAGCGCTCTTTGTTCGAATACTCTCGTAACGGTTATCGTTTTTGCTCATTGGTTTCTCCTGATTTGCCAGGCTGCGGTTGCGTGGACGTCTGCAGGGAAGCCCCTCCGTTACCGAGAAGTACGAAACCGGCCCACAAGGTTGGCGCCGCGCGGTTTCCAGATTCGCGGAGTATATCGCGCTTCGCCAGAGTAAGTGCATCCGCAGCGGGTTTTCCATTCGCAAGGTATTTATAAAAGGCTTTCATCAGGTAGGCCGAATGAAGGTCGTTGACCGGCCAGAGAGTCGAGATGACGCTGTCGGCACCAGCTTGTAGGAATGCACGTGCAAGATTCGCAACACCGACTTGGCCTTGCAGCCGTCCAACGGCCGTACTGCACGCTGACAGAACCACCACTTCGGCGCCTAAATGGAGATTTGCAATATCGGCGGGCTCCAAAAAACCGTCGTCGTTGTGCTGAGGATCGGGAGGAAAGATTAGTGCCGCGCGGCTAGGGTCATCCTGATCGGCTACAGCGTGAATCGCCAGATGGATGACCTGGAATTTTCGCAGTGGAGCGTGTGTGAATGCAAATTCTGTAGCTTCGGTTCCCGTTTGAAGCGTTGCACTCTCGTTGACTTTGCGAAGAATCTCGGCGGCAGACTGCACTTCGTCTTGTGAAGCAGGAAGATTTGGAAGCTTCGTCGGGTCGATGCCGCGGTAGCCTCCGCGCTTGGCTGCGCTCAGCTAAAAGGAACGGCTTGGTACCGGCTCGGTTGTAAATTGCGCCGCCAACTCCAAGGAATGCTCGCGACACTTGTGACTCCGGGCGGGTCTTGAGCAGAAAATCGCTGACGGCTGAAGGCGCATACGAAGTCACCATCTGCTGCCCAACAATCGTGCCCGATGGTGATACAAGCGCATCAAAAGGAACAAGGTGTAGCTCGCCGTCCGGCACGATCGCGAGACGTGTGAACCGGTCGATGTTGGGAACGGGCGCGAGGACGGCATCGTATAGCGCTGTGCCGCTTTGCTTCCACGGTTTATCGCTCTTTAGCTCATTTAGAAACTGTCGGGCCAAATCCGATATCTCGTTAGCGGGGCGGAGGCGAACAATAGTGGAGTTTTTGTGTGAAAGGACCAGGCAATAGCCCGAACCGCTCTCCGGCAGCACATATTCAAGTAGTGCCTCTTCGTTGCCGAGGTTGGCGACGACTCGGTTGAGCGATATGGCTTCTATCTTTGAAGCGTACACGGGAGCCGGCCGATCCTCGACGTAACGCTGCTGTTCTGCGTAGAACAGCGCTTCGATGAGCCGATTCCGTTGATCCGTTGAATCGGCCTTAATCAGCTGCACCTTGAGGTTCCTGATTTTGTCCTCAAGCGCGATATTCATCCCCTGTTCCGGAAAATGGGCCGGCTGGAGTAGCGTTTCCGCAGTGATCCGACCTCGCACGCGTTCGACGATCGAGAATGCGCCCGTGACATCATCCTGCGCTGCCGCGAATTTGAAAGCCGTTTCGTAAGCCGAGCTCATCTCAGCCAACAGGCCCTCGCGGACGGCACTAACGCTGGTCTGCGCTAATAGACCTTCGGAGATCTCAAGCGCGCGCGCAATGCTGTGGCGTGCTGCAGCGCGACGCCCGAGATCCCACTGAAGCTGGGCAGTAAGCTCCAGTCGAGCCGGAGCGGTGAAGAGATCTTTTGTCAAACTTGTGTGCGCGAACGCGCTAGAAGCATAGCGTTCGGCCAGGGCAAGCTTGCGTTGTTGCCGGTAAATCTCGGCCAGTTTCATTTGGGCATCGGCCAGCATGCTTGTCTGGTTGCGCTGTGCCAAAGGGATCGTCTTCAATAGAATCTGGATAGCTCTATCGAACTGCTGCTGTCCGATCGCTATGTCGGCATCGAAGAGCATGAGCTGGGTCAGTTTGATCAGCTTGTCTCGTTGAACAGCAACTGCAGACGATTGTTTCACCAAGCGCTCCGCACCGTCGAAGTCACGCTGTTTTATGAGAGTCTCGATTTCGCCGGCAACGGTCAGAAACGGGTATCCGGAATCGGGATGCTGCTGTGCGACGCCAAAGGCTTGTTTAAAGTAAGAGATCGCTTCGGGGTAGCTGCGATTCCACTCAAGCCCTGTACCAATTGCCGAGAGATATCTGATCTCCGCCCCAATGTCTTGGCTATCGTGAGCGGCAACGAGCCCGCCCGCAACATTGCGTCGGCCGGTTGCAATATCGCCGAGCAGGTAAGCGTGGAACCCAGCCTCCGCCAGCGACCGGTACTGCCATTTCTTGTCGCCGAGTTGCACAGCGATTTTGTGCGCCTCCTCCCAATCGGCACGGGCCGAAGGACTGTCCATCTCACCATCGACATCACCCTTTATTCCCAGACACCACAACCGAAGCGGTGGGTTGGACGCCACGGCTGGCATCTGCAACTGCGCTGCGAGGTAATTCGAAAGCTCGGGAAGTGAACGCGTTTCCATCGTCGCCCGCAGGTAGCCGAGGTGAGCATGAATCTGTTCGGGGCTCCCGCGCCGAAGACTTCTGTCCGACGCTAGATAGAGCAGCCTCGCGTCAGCCCAGTTGTAGAGATCGGCGTAATAATCGGCCTTTTTCAACGACGCTGCGGCATTTTCATTCGTAGCAGCAAATAACAAGCTCTCTAAAGACAAAAACAATACAAGAACTTTGATCAAACTCATATTTTTCTTTGTGTCGATACAGTCGCGCAAGCGATTGTTTCGACAGTTTTCACTGTGTGCTAGTTTGGGTCCCTGAGTTTTCCACATTTCCTCAGGGCGACAGCAGACTACTACTGGTTTCTTCTACTTGACATACAGGAATAATAGATAGAAGGTGCCCCTAAAGTCCCGCCCGAGCGCCCCCAAAGTCCCGTTCGAGAACCGTTGCGAGCGCCCCCAAAGTCCCGTGGATTATTCCGATTTCCACAGGCTCTCTGCAAAGCGCCCTAAAGTCCCGTTGAACAATGCTGGTAATTTTGCGGAAATAATTTTTTGTGCTGAACATTACGAATTTTGCATTTTCGCATGCTTCTTGTTCGTGAGGAGGCAAGTTGATGAAAGACGACGAGAAGAAAGAGATTCTCACGTTGCCTGAAGTAGCCAAACGCCTGCGCTGCTCAAAAGGGCACGTTTCAAGGCTACTCAATGGAAGAGTCGAAGGAGTCCCACCGTTAACCCACATGGCGATGGGTCGTCGGAAGGTTGTGAGGCACGAGTGGCTGGAGGCTTGGCTGAATGTCAGCAAGACCCAGTGCTAACATTTCGGTGCTATGCACCGGTGGATCGCTCATGACGCGGAAAAGAGGAAAGCAAATGCGTCGGAAGCGATTTCAGCGAGGTTGTTTGACAACTCGCAAACGAACTGGGAAGAACTACTGGTTCGCCTTATGGAGAGAGGAGGGACGGCCAAAATCGAAAGAAATTGGGCTCTGCTCAAAAATGAGCAGAGTCGCAGCCGAATCGATTCTGCAAGAGATTCTCAAGCCGGTCAACGAGGGCGTCGAACGGGCGATCTCGAGAGAGACGACGTTCGAATCGTTTGTCGAGCTAACATACCTTCCCGTTTATCAGCGGAAATGGAAAGGGTCCACGAACGACACCGAAACCAATCGGATCCGTGTTCACTTAGTAGGGGCGATTGGTGAGGCACGAATGAGAGCAATTACCCGCGAGCAATTGCAGGCGTTGCTGGATAGCAAGGCGGCGGATTGCGGGCGCAGCATGCTCGATCACATGCGGTTTCGGTTACGTTCGATTTTCGAACTTGCGATCTCGGAGGGTCTGGTAGATCGGAATCCTGCAACGTCGCTGTTCGCACCACGTGACTGTAAGCCTGGACGTGAGCGTCACGTCCTGAGTCGGGGCCAATCAGCCATCTTAGTTGACTGCTTGGATCTGCGCGAAAAGGTGGTCGCCAGGCTGGCTACTTGGGAGGGGATGCGTCCAGGCGAAATTCTGGGCTTGCGCGTCTCGGATCTCGACGGTGACTCCCTGTGGGTAAGGAGGCGTCTGTATAAGGGGGAGTTGGATGATCCGAAAAACAAGCGGTCGGCGCGGCAAGTTGCATTGACGACAGGAACCAAAGCGCTGCTGGAGTTCTGGGTTGAGCGATTGGTAATTGGACCCGAGACTGATTGGCTCTTTCCGTCAGAGAATGGGACACCGATGCGCCGTGATAACATCTGGTACCGGCATATGCTCCCGAAGCTGGAGCCTGTAGGACTCGGTTGGGCTACTTTTCAAGTGATGCGCCGAAGCTTTGCCACGTGGGCAAAGAAGGCCGGCGTGAACGCTCATACGCGCTCCGCGCAAATGGGCAACACGGTTGATGTGAACGAAAATGAATACGCGGTGGCGACCTTCGAAGAGAAGTTAGCTGCCGTTCGGAAAGTTGAAAAAGAGAAAGACGTCATTCAATGACGGCGCAGGGAGCAGTTGTATGAGGCTCTTTGAGGTGGAGGCTACGCGAGTGATTTTGGATTTGGCCAGAGGGTGTTGCAGCACCCTCTGACCGGGCTCCGCGAGGTGATCGGGAGCTTAAAGCATTAATCGCATTAA
>CAWCIF010000013.1:0-287506 GCA_963795545.1 uncultured Acidobacteriaceae bacterium
CGCGACAACGGAGGTGCAATGGTGTAATCGTGCCGGCTTTTGCAAAGCAATTCACGGGCTCACTTTCCCGAATGGCCGACAACAACAAAGCCGCTTGCGGCGGACGCTTACGCGTGCGGCGTTGAACGATGGCTGGAGTACTCGGCGTGCTCGGGTTTCATCTGCTGTTTGCGCGCAAGCGTTTACAACAGCGCATCATTCCGCTGCGATCGAGCGCGCGACAGGTGTCATCGACGGTCCATGCAGAGGTGTAATGCGCTTGGGGTGCTTTAATCTAAACGCTCGCCGCCCGCCCGCGGCTTCCGTCAGCGAAGCCCAGAGCCGCTCGGCAGATACATCAACAAAGACTTCAGCCACATTGTCCAGTTGCCACTCCTGCATCCGCAGCGTTCCTATCTGACCTCTAGCACTGCTTGGCAGAAGATGGTTGTCGCGCCAACGGCAGTGGCTGACATGAAGCAGTGGCTGACATGAATGTGTTAGCGCATCACGCCAGCTCAGGCCTGTTCTCGTTCTTGATTCTTGATGTGGCCCACAATTGAAGGATGCACGATAGGGCCAGGTTCTGTACGGGTGCGCCTTACGGTAGCTTCGGTCTGTCAAAACCTGATGGCGCTGGTGAAGAGTCACGGCGTAATCCCAAGGACGTTGCGCCATCAGACCCTTGCGTTGAGCTGGGTCCGACGCAGAGCTTTGCAACAGTCTCGACGCCGGCATGGCCCAGCTTAGAACCCGCAGAACGGCGATGTATACATCTACGCTCCGCGACCACAGCGGATCTATCAATCAGAGACCAGTTCTGTCTGGATGACCGGATGACCATACAGGAGCAAGTTTCAAACAACCCACACTTAGGCGATTAAACCGCGACATGTATTTACCTGCGCCGTTACCGAAAGCCAATTTCGCCCACTGCGGAACAACCGCGCAGCCCGGTTGGATCGTGCGTCGATGCGTAACTGATAGCGCTCTCGAACAACGCGAATGCGTTTTTGGCCGAGAGTTCTGTTTATCCAATCCTTTATGGCGCAATACGCTCTGAGATGTTCGTGTGGGCTTCGAAAGGCATTTCCAAGCCGCCGTTATCATGGACGAAGGGCTTCACGCAATCGAGTAGCTCTCCAACGAGTTCCCGTAATGGCAAATTTGATCGTGCCATGTCTAACGGCAGAGCACAAAGCTGGCCAGTCAGGAATGCCACTGCGTCTGGGGCATGCATATGGTGAGTTACCATCGCCGCAGTAGTAACCCGGAATCCGGCGGCCGTGATCATCGAGTGCAATTCGCCCCAATTCGTGAATGAAAATGGCCGTCGCACTATATCGCCATAAACCTCGCCAAAGCATTTATTAATCGTAGAAATCAAAGCTGCGCCGAGCGGGTTCCGCTCCTCGCCGCACCACATGCTGAGTGCCAGCCGCCCCTTGCGGCGCAGGACTCTTGCAATTTCAGCCAGCGCTCGCTGACGATCCGCGAAAAACTGGAAGCCCTGTTGGCAAAGCACAGCATCGAATGAGCCGTCCGGAAATGGCAGACTAGCCGCATCGCCAACCCGCCACTCGACTCGAACGTCGGACGCAACGCATCGTCGTGCTATTGCGAGCATCGCCTCGCTACCATCAACTCCAACGATTTCACCGTCCGGACCGAGCATCGGTGCCACTACTCGCGTCACGGCGCCCGTTCCGCAAGCGAGATCGAGCACGCGTGCACCCGCATTGACTCCACATCTTGTCACCAGGTCGATAGCCCAGGGTTCAAATAGAACCGGAACCAAACATGCTTCATAGTGCCTCGCGGCACGCGCCTGTGAGTTGCCAGTGTGTCGCGCCTTCAGGAATCGCTAAGTGCGTGTTCATGGAGAAGATCTTTCACTGGCAAGTATTGAACAAGAATGCCCCCTGGCCTATGAACACGTGCGAATCAATTTCTGATCCGGTAACAAACTGCAATCGCTTAATTTCGTTGTATTCGAATGCGAAGATGATGTCCCCTGGATTTCGTTCACTGGTCGACGAAGTGAACTGCAGGTTCGCTTGTGGTGCTCTCATCAATACCCGGGCGGCCGATCGTGTCCAGAGATAGTGGTCACCGTGCAAGCCAGAAACTTCTGCCGAAGCTTCGGATCACGAATGGAATCGGCTACAACCGCGAGAGATTCCATTGCCTTGTTAAGCGTGCGCTCCGCGTGATCAGAGTCGCCACACAACAACGCGGCTTGTCTCGCTGCAAGCAGGATCTTCCATTCAATGAGCGGGCAGGGATAATGCCTGATTATTTCCAGAGCGGTTGCGGATTCCGTCGCGGCGCTCACAGAGTTTCCTTCCAGCAAGTCAATATCGGCTAATAATTTGTGCGCCCACGCCACATGCTTCCTTGCGAGAACCGCCTCCGCTTTAGCCAGAGCGAGCTTGGCAGAGGCTCGCGCCTTAACTAAGTCCCGTCTTGCCAACCAGTAATTGGCGTTTTCAAGCTCCAGCCGGATGGTGAAGCGCCACTTCAACCAATCGCCTCCCGCATTCAAGATTCGTTGGCCCTCAGACAGATGACGCCAAGCAAGATTCAGGTCACCAAGTGCTGTATACGCATTCGACAGATTGATATGGGAGTTTGCTTCCACTTCCGGCATGCCCGTTTGTTGCCCGGCTACGATACCATCCAGATTGTATTTTAGGGCGCTCTCGGGATCCAAAAGTTCAGAGTAGATCCAACCAACGGTGTTGGGAATGCGTGAAAACCAGTAGCGCTCTCCGTTGATTTCGCCCATCCGCATCCCTTCCTGCAAGGTCTGAAGTGCGTCAGAAATACGTCCTTGATTGGCCAGCGCCATGCCTCTCATCCATGTCATCCGAAGCACGTCGGCACACGAACTAGCAAGACGCATCCGCTCCCCCATCGCTTCAGTGAACAATATGTCGGCTCGAGCATACTCGGATTGAAGATCGTATAGAAAGCCCACGGTGCCGGTGACAAACGTTGCTTGCGATAAAGCGCCCTGCTGAATCAACGCGGGGCGGGCGCGTTCGAGGTGGGTGCGGGCAGCGGCGAGATCGCCCGCTAGCAGACGTTCGTAACCCAGAATCCCGTCGGCCTTCGCGCTTGAGGAACCAGTGGCCTCAGCTACAGCCATCGCCTGCTGTGCTTGCTCGCGCATTTCCGCAGTGCGTTTCAGGAGGCCTGCGCCGAAAGCCGCTCCGCAGAGCGCATCTATTTGAGCCTCGGCATTTCCCAATCTGGCCGCTGCCTCTGCAGCAAGTGTGAAATCGAGAATCGCCTGCTCGAACTCGGAAAGCGCCTGCCGCGCGCTGGCCAGCTGTGCCGCTGCTTCAAGCAGTCGCTCGTCACGGGTCGTCCCATTAAGCTTATTAGTGATCGCCACTGCTCGCAGCGACAGTTCAGAGGCCTCTCGATACGCGGAGAGCCCAGCGGCTCTGGCAGCAGCGACACAAAACCATTTCGATGCCCCTTCCCATTCTCTGGCGGCTTCAAATAGTTGCGCTACTTGCGCCGCAATTTCGCCGGAGCTTTGCCCGTAATGCTGCAGCAGCACGGCGGCAGTGGTGCCGCTCAAAGTCGCGCGACGCGTCGGGCGGATGCCTGCGTAAAGCGATTCTTGATAGAGGGCATGCGAGAAAGCGTATCTCAGGCTTAGTGCCGAATCCGGAAAGTCCCGCTGACCGATGAACCGAATAATACGATGTCGCTCTTCCAGGAATTGGAGCGAGTCCTCTATGTCGCCAACGTCGAGGCCTAGGACCTGCGCGAGGACAGCGGAGTCGAACTCCAGGCCTTGAATGCTCGCTGACTCCAACAGTCTCCGATGATTTTCGCTGAGTCTGCCAATCTTTCGCGCGATCATGCCGCGGACCGAATCCGGGAGCGTGCCCTCAATTTCCGCCACCGGGCGTGCTAACAGCCAATATCCGGCCTCGTTGGAGATAAGGTCTGCAGTACGAAGATCTCGTAAAAGATCGGCCAGAAAAAGTGGCGACCCTTCCGTCCGGCGCACGATGGCGGCCGCGAACTCCGCTGGGAATTTGTTGCCTGGAAATTCCGCATCGATGTACTTCTCGATGTCCTCCCGTTGCAAGCTGCCCAACTCCAGTTCCGTACACAAACGGCGAGTTTGCAATTCGAGCTTGGCTTCCAGGAAGGGATGGTTTGCGAGCATCATGTCAGACGGCCGGTATGTCGCCATCACCAACACGGGAAGCGAACCGCAGTGTGGAATCACATAAGACAACAGGTCGACTGTCGATACATCGGCCCAGTGGACGTCGTCAATAAAGAAGATAAGAGGCTTCTCTCGACTCAGCGATTCGAGCAGTGAGACGAATTCACGTTTTTTCCGCTCTTGCGAGGCGGACGCAGCATTTGCGGCGAGAGCGGTTGATGGAACGGACGGAGATCTGAAGCTCGCCGTCTGCACATACCAGCTCGGGGCAACTTCAAAAAGGAGATTCCTGATGATCTCCGCGCTCGCGCCACACATCAAGGATTCCAATCCCTCTAGGATGGGCAAGTAGGCTTCGGCGCCGGAAAGGCGTTCCGAACATCGCCCCCTTGCAACATGACAGTCCAATTCGGGCACGAGTCCGGCAAGAAAAGTTTCCACTAAGGTCGTCTTCCCAATCCCCGGCTCCCCGGAAACACAAAATAGCCGGCCCCCATTTTGTTTGGTCGCCTGAAGAACTCCACGTAATTCCGAAACCTCGCGCCGCCTTCCGACGGTGATGCCTTGCGGCGCGGTTGCCGATAGTGGCTTTACAGTCGTTCCGGCGACTGCCGAGGAAGCGACCTGCGGTTTTCCGTCGATGGGCATCAAGAATCGATATCCGCGACGTGGGATCGTTTCGAGGAAGCGCGGACTGGTTGCACTGTCCCGGAGCGCCTCTCGAAGCTTGCGGACGGCCTGGTTCAAACTGTCTTCAAAATCAAGAAACCGGCTGGTCCCCCAGATATGTCTTGAATCTCTTCTCGCGTCACCAGCTCGGATGTTGATTTGCCGAGTAACAGGATCAGGAGTTGAAGCGGTTTGTCCTGGAGTCTGACGGTCCGACCCTGCCGGCGCAACTCCCCCGCCTTTACATCGAGCTCAAAACCGCCGAAGCGAACAATAAGCCCCGGAACGATATTTTCGGACACCTTCACTCTCCAGCATTAGAGAGGAATATAGCATCACTTTCGCATCATGAAGCGCGCAAGTTGTCGTTTTCCAAGAGACTAGCGGATCAGAAATTGATTCGAATGCGTTCATGGTGCCTCGACGAATTTTCATTCATAGTTGCCGTCGAGAGCTGATCAGAAACTGCTCTGAAGTTTCGGACGAGCGGCGCTGATAACCGCAGTCGGAGACCACTCAAATATTCCGAAGGAGGAATTCGCAAATGAAATCACTCTATGCTCGTTTTTTTGTTAAAGACCGGCGTAATCATACCAATCAGAACGACTCGCACCGCGGTGGGACCAGGCTGAGGCCATTCGCTGCGGTTGCACTTTCCGTGCTGCTGGGCGGGGCTGGTTCTCTGTCAGCGCAGGACAACTCCAGCGCAAGCGTGCCAGAGAGTATGACTGGGAATCGAGGCGCGCAAGTCGCTGCATTGTACCGACTGCAAGCGGCATTTCATCGAGCCTCGACCGTACGCGATCCGGTGAACGGCGATTCGGGTGACGTGATTACGGAACGTATCCGCGCGATGCTCTCGCTCTGGACGGACAACGGCTGGATCTTATTCAATATTGGGAGCGCCCGCGATGGTTATTACATCGGCAACGGCGATCCTGCGAATCCATCCACATGCCCGGCTCCGTCGGACAATTTCGGGAATCGCGGCACGCTCTGCACGTTTTTCAAATACGTCGCCGCACCGTTTCAGTCCGTAAATAAGTTCGTGTCGCTCGCGCCCAGCTACAAGACTGAATTTCATGTCTACGGCAGTGACGCGACATTGTACTTTGAGTGCCACTTCTTCAACGTAGCGATTAACCCAGCTACCGGCGAACCGATCTGGGCTGCAACAGGTCACCTATCATTCGATGGCGGCGCGACCAGGTTTGAGAACCACTGGCTGTTTTCGCGCGCGAATGTGGGGGTAGTGGGTGTTCCGGTGCCGTAGCACAATCAGCATCCGGAGCCGCGAAGAGCGCTGGCCTGGGGATCGGTGCGAAGAAGGTTCGTAATAGGCGCCGCAATGTTCGATATTCGCGCCAGCAAATAGCTGTTAATTTCGTTCGCGCCCCGGAGAGGCGAGTTCATCGGGCGCGCGAACGAGCGTTCGCGATTGCTGGCTCTTCGCCTCCATTGAGGACAACTACAGGGGGAATCCAATGACGAGAAATCTGCTCCTTTCCCTCGCAGCATGCGGATTGGGCTGCGTTGGAATGCTCGCTGCCTTCGACGATTCTGAGATCGGCAGAGAGGTCGCGATTCCCGTTCACTTACAGAATGGCGAAGAATATACCCTGTCCACGCGCGCCCTGATCGAGTTCGGAAAAAAGCTGTTTATGGCGCGATGGACCTCTCAGGAGGGCGCCGGCCGGCCGGGGTCGAAAGGCACGGGGAATCCCCTGAGTGATCCGCTGGTGCCGTTGGTGTTCCCGCGCAACTTCAACCGGATCTCAGGGCCAGATACGAATTCATGCGCGGGCTGCCATAATCTACCGGACATCGGTGGAGGTGGGGACATCGTAGGCAACGTCTTTGTGTTGGGCCAGCGCTTCGATTTCGCCACCTTTAATGCGACAGACACACTGAATACGAAAGGTGAAATGGATGAGCGCGGGTTGCCAGTTACGCTTCAGACAATCGGAAATTCCCGCAAGACTATTGGCATGTTCGGCTCAGGGTTTATTGAGATGCTGGCGCGCCAGATCACGGCCGACCTGCAGGCGACCGTCGCCGAGACTGCGCCTGGCACAGCTCGCGCATTAACGTCAAAAGGCATTTCATTCGGCCAGATCATCCGCCGGGCCGATGGTACCTGGGAGACATCCCGAGTGGACGGAATTCCCGCGCCGAGCCTGGTGACTTCAGGCGGGACACCACCGAGTCTGATTATCCGGCCGTTTCATCAAGCGGGCAACGTCATTTCGCTGCGCCAATTCACCAACAATGCTTTCAACCAACATCACGGAATCCAGTCAGAAGAGCGGTTCGGTGCCGGCGTAGACGCCGATGGCGACGGCTTCGTGAACGAATTGACCCGCGCAGATGTCACAGCGGTGACGCTGTTCCAGGCGACTCTTCCAGTTCCGATCCAAGTGATTCCGAACGACCCGGATATCGCCAAAGCGATCAGCAATGGCCGCAGAGTGTTTCTGGAGATCGGCTGTAGCCGCTGTCACATACCACAACTCCCTTTGCAGAGGAAGGGCTGGATCTATACCGAACCCAATCCCTATAACCCGCCTGGCAATTTGCAGCCCGGCAATGCGCCCGCGCTCGCCATAGATCTGACCAGCGATGAGCTCCCGGGACCGCGCCTGAAGCCTACCGGCGATGTAGTCTGGGTTCCTGCATACACAGATTTCAAACTTCATGACATTACATCAGGGCCTGATGACCCGAATCGTGAACCGTTGGATATGAACCAGCCAGCAGGCTCGCAGGCATTTTTTGTCGGTAACGGCAAATTCCTTACCCGGCGGCTGTGGGGCGTAGCAAACCAACATCCCTTTGGCCATCACGGGATGTATACGACTATGCGAGAAGCCCTGCTGGCGCACCATGGAGAGGCCGAAGATACTTATACAGCCTTTCAGAATCTGAGTAAGTACGATCAGGATTGCGTGATCGAATTTCTGAAATCACTGCGCATCATGCCTGATAAAGGGGCAGAGCGTCGGGGAGCCGAGCCGAGCATGTAGCCCAACTTTTCAATCCAGCGCGGGACGTCGGAGGCGCGCGCGTTGGCCGGATACGGTTGCATTTCTACGATTGGCTCCCGAAAGCGGCTCGGAAACGAACAGTTCCGGATAGATCCGCCCTGACGACTTATCGTTTAGGAATCCAGTCCGTCTGGTGCGCATACTCGCGTGAATGTCACTCATCCCCGGCCCGAGAAAAAGATTTTACTGGCCATTTTTCCTCGTTAAGCCCTGCGGAACCGCCGCACACAACTACACAAGTGTGCGGTGACAAAGCGCGCAGATGCGGCTTCAATTAGGGAACCAAGCAGTTGTGTCAGCTATGAAGGGGAAGTGAGATGATATGCAAACGCGCAGCACGATAGCTTTCGCGATCGCCGTTTTACTGACGGCGCAATCAAGCCAGGGTCGACAGCCTGCCGCGAACGGCGGGATGCAGCGACAGATTGCGGCACTCCCATCGAAGGCGCATGTTGCTCTTCAACTGACGGACGGAAATACAGTGCGCGGCAGGATCACTAGCCGCAACCAGCAAGATTTTGTGCTGACGCCGGACAACGGAGGCGCGCCCCAAACGATTGCTTACGCGCAGGTCTCGGCGATTGAGCAGGGCAAGGCGCATCACTCGAAAGCCAAGTGGATCATCATCGGCGCTGTCGCCGGCGCGGCCGTAGTAGTTGCCGTACTTGCCGTGCACATAGTGCATCAGCCAATATAATCAACCGGTGGTGACGCTAGTGGCTGCGCCTTTGCGGCTCGCCGCCCAGACAGACTCGCCGGTGTCACAGATCGCGGCCGGGGTCCAGGACCACAGCGATCGCCCTGCTTACGCCGCGAGCAACCCGCTTCGACGAGTGGGGTGTGATCAACGATCCGGACTGCCGGGCAAATCCGGACGGTGAGCTCGATATCTGCAACGATCCGAACGCGACTAGCGCGATCGGAATGCGTAAGACGACAACTCGGGACCCCCAAAACTTTTCAGGTTCCGACAGAAGGCGAGGTAAGGCAATGTTGTCTTCCAGGATGTATCTCTCACCGGCACTCCCGTTGTTTTTAGGACTGCCGCTTTCTCCTGCCGCCCAACAACGAATGCAAGCGTTCTTGGGCGGTCAACTTAGTGCAGAACTGCTTCAGGGTGGTCTCGCCGCCCATCTGCTTCGGCACACTGGGGGCACAAATATGAAAGCACGTTTACCCATATATCGCGGACTTGCCCTGTGTCTGTCGTCTGTATTGCTACAGGCAGTCGTGCCGTCTCTTGCGACAGCCGCGGCGCCCACCGTCATGCATTCTTGTAGCCTTACTGCCGACTATACGTTTTTCGGAAGTTCGAGTGACGTCGAGGTTTCTGTCGGGCAGGGGACCAACCCAGGCGGTATGCCCACTGGGCTTACGATAAACGCCATACGATTTTTCAAACACTACGTATACGTGTTACAACGCTTACAATGTATCTCTGACAAGTTCACAATTTGAAATCGATAGTTCACTTCAATCTGCAACACTCGATATCGTTGGACTGGTGTTTCAGGACTGTGACACCGGAAACCTGGTAACCGGCGACATCTCTTTAAAATGGACCGGTGTCTCCGGCCCACAAAGCGGGAAAAATGATACGAGTAGATTGATACAGGGCCCGTACGCTGACTTCACCCATTCCACTGGCTTGTCGCGTTCCGCAACGGTTAGCGGAACACTTGTAATCAACGGTATTAACTTTTTGGTAGGTGATCCTGTTTACACATCTGCCGACCTATCAAAGGTTAGCTCCGCATCCGTGATAATCACAAAGAATCCATCCTGACCTGCTCCGCGTCCCGCAGAATTCTTTCGGTCTCGGCTTTGCCGAGACCGAACCGCGAATGAATGGAACAAACCGTGTAATCGAGCTGACCTGCACCCTTCAAACTGGTCCGAAATCGGTTAGGATTTCGAGAAACAGTCGGTGCGGGTCCCTTCCCAGACCTGACCGAACTGGGTGAGCGTATGCGTCAGCGCGGAAACGAGTTTGGCTCTGTCACGGGTCGTCCGCGGCGCTGCGAATGGTTCCATGTTCCCTTGCTCCGCTATACCGCCGAGGTGAACGGGTTCGACAGCCTCGTCATCACCAAGCTCGATGTTCTCGATGGCTTGGACGAGATCCCGGTCTGCATCGCTTATAAAAGTGGACGGAGCCCGCATCACGGCTCCCGGCTGGCGGCGGCCGACCCAGGGGATCGCCAGCCTGAAGATCTTCCGCCTCAGGCGCGGGACTATCTTCGTTTTCTGGAAGAGCAAACCGGCGTCGAATCGGATCTGTCTCGAACGGCCCCGAGCGCAGCGAAACGCTCATCGTACCCGGCTCAAAACTGGCCCGGCTCCTCGGCCAGAATTGAGACTACACATCCAATCGAGTTTACTAGCGTGTGCGCTAGCGATGCCGGACTGATCCACCGGTAATCCGGTTTGCGCGTCATCGGGGACCCTGTCGCCGGCAACGCCGTCCCCCGAGCAGGAATTGACATTATCAACAACAATGTTGCTAATGCCGCTGATCGGTTCGCCAAAAAAGCGCGGCGAAGGTACCCGATTCAGTGAAGGGTGTCGCCGCACAATTGTGCAGGAATCCACGTAAACTAGTAGGACCCGGAATTTACTGGAACCTGTCCCAACACTGGGGTTAAACAATGCGTATACGTGCACTGGCGGCCTTCATCGTTCTGATGGCCGTTGCGCCCGTACTACGGGGCGAACGGTTGCCGGTCCGCTTGTACACAACAGACGACGGACTCGGCAGTAACCACATCAACCGGATTGTGCAGGACTCCCGTGGCTTCCTCTGGTTCTGCACGCAGGAAGGACTTTCGCGGTTCGACGGTTACCAGTTCGCGAATTATGGCCGCGATCAGGGACTGCCCGGCTCGGTTGCAGATCTGCTGGAGACCCGCAGCGGCGAATACTGGGTGGCGACGGAGGACGGAGTAGCGCACCTCACCCCGGCGGCTTCGCAGCCGCAGTTTACTTTGTATCGCCCAACAAATGCAAAGGCGCGTCAGATCACCAGTCTCATAGAAGACGGGGCGGGCGGAATCTGGTGTGGAACCGCGGGCGGCCTTTACCGTCTGGAGAAGCTACGGGCGACCTCTCCAGGAGAGAAAGCCCAATTCAAGCTACATCCCGTCGACATCGGCATGCCCACGGTGACTTTCAATGACACGCTTATAGAGGCGCTTCTTCGGGACGGCGACGGAAACCTATGGATTGCCGCGGGGAGCGGGTTGTACCGGCGAACGATCGGCGGCAGATTTGAGCGCTATTCACTCGGGGAAGGCCCGAGGAATCATGCGCTGTCCCTGCTTGAAGACCACGAGGGACGCCTATGGGTTGGCACATGGGAGGGACTCGTACGAATCTCGTTGAGATCCGATAAATCCGCCCCCATTATTGAGAAAGTCTACACGATGAGAGACGGCTTGCCTGACAACCTCATCGGAGCGCTGCTGCAATCCGCGAACGGCCAGCTTTGGATCGGCACCACACGGGGACTCAGTAGATACATTTGTGATGGTGCGCGCGAAGTGTTCGAAAGCTACACCGAGGCTAACGGCTTAAGCCAAAACGAGGTAACGGCACTCGGGGAAGACCGCACAGGGAATCTTTGGGTGGGCGCTACCGGAGCCCATAAGATCAGTCGCGGGGGGTTTGTCACCTACGGCGAGCAGGACGGGCTTGCTACTCGCTTCGTCAGGGCTATCATCGAAGACCGGGCAGGGGAGCTCTGTGCAATTACTGAGGGCCTCGGTGTAGGGCGTGGCGCGCCCAAGTACGTGAATTGCTTCGATGGTCGCCGGTTCCATCCGGTGTTGCCCAACGTCCCGAGTCAAATTAAGTACTGGGGCTGGGGTGACTACCAGGTTACGTTTCAAGACCACATTGGCGAATGGTGGGTACCTACGGGTAAAGGGCTATTCCGATTTCCGAGGCCTTTAACATTCGCCGGGCTCGGATCGGCGCACCCCAAAGCCGTGTACGACGCGCGAAACGGGCTTCCCGGAGATGTGTTTCGAACCTTCGAGGATTCGCGTGGGGATGTGTGGATTGCCACCCAGAACCCCGATGGAAGCGGATTGTTATCGCGATGGCAGCGCAGAACCGCAACGCTACGTCGTTACTCGGCCGCCGATGGTGCGCCTAACACCCTTGCACATGCGTTTGCCCAAGATCGGGCTGGCAATGTCTGGATCGGGTTCCAGGGGGAGCTGATTCGCTATCGCGACGGCTGCTTCCAAAGCTTCGACGCTCCCAAAAAGATTGAACGTTTTTACATTAGAGCGCTGTATTTGGACCAGAAAGGCCGATTATGGGCAGCCTGCCGCAACGGCGTGGTGCGAATCGACTCACCTGAGGCGGCGCCGCAGTTCACGACCTACACAACAGCGCAGGGGCTCGCGAGTAATGATGCGCAATGTGTCACAGAAGACCAGTGGGGTCGAATCTACGTCGGAATGGCGCGTGGAGTGGATTGCTTTTTCCCGAACACGCCGCTGCACATCACACATTACAAAAAAGCTGACGGACTCGCGCTTGGCAGCTGGATGGTAGCTTTCCGGGATCACCAGGGCGCGCTTTGGTTTGGTGGCTCGCTAGGACTCTCGCGGTTGCAGCCAAAGCCGGAGGGGTCTCCCGTGCCTCCGCTCATCGTTATAAATGCGCTACGTGTAAGAGGTGCGCCACGCCCCATCTCTCCGCTCGGTGAGATCGAAGTATCGGGACTGGAACTAGCTGCTAACCAAAACCAGGTTGAGGTGGACTTCGTGGGACTCGGTTTTGGGACGGGCGAGGCGCTTCGTTATCAATACCGGCTGGAGGGCGCTGATACAGATTGGAGCCGGCCCACAGACGAGCGGCGTATCGAATACGCGAGTCTCTCACCAGGAAGCTATCGCTTCCTGGTGCGCGCCCTCAGCACTGACGGCGCTGTGAGCGCGACGCCCGCAACCGTGGACTTCACTATTCTTGCTCCGATGTGGCAGCGTTGGTGGATGCGCATGCTGTTCCTGACCATTGCCGCGGCGATCCTTTATTCGCTGTATCGCTATCGCGTGTCGCGCCTGCTGGAAATGGAGCGGCTGCGAACCCGTATTGCCAGCGACCTTCACGACGATGTCGGCAGCACTCTGTCACAGATTGCGATTCTCAGCGAAGTAGCCAGCCGGAATGCGCGGACACAGGAGCAGATCGAGTCGCTCTCGGAGATTGCCGATCTTTCGCGCGATTCCGTCGATTCCATGAGCGATATCGTGTGGGCCATAGATCCGGAGCAGGACCGGCTGCGCGATTTGTCACGCCGGATGCGACGGTTCGCCAATGATCTGCTCGCCAGCAACGGGATTGGGGTGCAGTTTCACCCGCCGGGCGGAGAGGAGGACCCGGAGATCAGCCCGGAGATGCGGCGGCAAATTTTTTTAATCTTCAAAGAGAGTCTGCACAACACTGCCCGCCATTCGGCTTGTACGGACGTGGAAATTGAGTTCGATCTCGAAAAGGGACGCCTGGGGCTGACAGTGCGGGATAACGGCAAAGGCTTCGATATCACGCACACCGGCAAAGGGCACGGGCTCGCAAGCATGGAGAAGAGAGCCAAGCAATTGCACGGGCAAGTGACAGTGGAATCCACGCCGGGGCGCGGCACTACCGTTCGCCTGCGGGCGCCTGTTTGCTGATTTTCCGTCAACTCCTACCCAAACGGGTGGCAATCGTCAGGGCGTTTTCGCCCTATGCTGGAGGAAGCACTTTCGAAACGATGCTAGATGGCTGCTATTCCTGCGCTTACGGTCGCGATTATCGAAGATCAACTGAGGATTCGTGAAGGGCTGCGAACGCTGATCCATGGTACGGAGGGCTATCGGTGCAACGGCAGCTTCGGTTCGATGGAAGAGGCGCTCCAGCAAATTGGCCGCGACGTTCCCGATATCGTTCTAGTGGACATCGGCCTTCCGCGGATGTCGGGCATCGAGGGCATCCGTTTACTGAAAGAGCGCTATCCGAATCTACCGCTGGTTGTGCTGACCGTATATGAGGACGACAAACGGATCTTCGCGGCAATGTGCGCCGGGGCGAGCGGGTATTTGTTGAAAAAGACGCCTCCCTCGCGCCTGCTGGAGAGCTTGCGAGAAGCCGTCGACGGCGGCGCGCCGATGTCACCCGAGGTAGCGCGCAAAGTCATCGCGCTGTTCCGGGAAATCCGCCCGCCTGAAGGGGCCGACTATCATTTGACCCCGCACGAGATTCGCGTATTAAAGCTGCTGGTGGACGGCCACAATTACAAGACTGCCGCGCTGGAATTAGGTGTCAGCGTGAACACGATCCGCTTTCATATGCGCAGTATTTACGACAAACTGCAAGTCCACTCCAAATCGGAAGCAGTTGCGAAGGCGCTGCGCGAGCGAATCGTTCGCTAGCCATAGTTAATCCTTCCGGAAGCAACCGTACAAACCTACACAGGTGTGCGGTGACAAAGCGCGCCGATGCGGCTTGAATGTAAGGACAAGCAAGCAGTTCTCTCAGCGAAACGACAGCGGAAGTGAGAATGATATGCAAACGCGCAGCACGATAGCTTTGGTGATCGCCGTTCTCATGACCGTGCAATCGGTCCAGGCTCAACAGCCTGTGGCGAACAGCGGGATCCAGCAACAGATTGCGGCACTCCCATCGAAGGCGCATGTTGCTCTTCAACTGACGGGCGGAAATACAGTCCGCGGCAGGATCACTAGCCGGAACCAGCAAGATTTTGTGCTGACGCCGGACAACGGAGGCGCGCCCCAAACGATTGCCTACGCGCAAGTCTCGGCGATTGAGCAGGGCAAGGCGCATCACTCCAAAGCCAAGTGGATCGTCATCGGCGCTGTCGCCGGCGCAGCCGTAGTAGTGGCCGTGATTGCGATGGTCGCAGTGCATTCCCCGAAGATCAACGCATGGTGAGCAATCGGAACGGGAGGTAAGAAATGAAATGCAATACGCAACATCGAAGCCGCATGCTGCCCAACGTGACAATTGTGGTGGCCATAGCAGGCTGCACTAACGGCATCCGGCTCGCCCGCTCGCGCGCAAACCGAAACCGTGCTTCACACTTTCAATGGCGCAACGGAGGGGTTCGACTTTAGTGCCGCTGCCGGTTTGGTGCGGGATGGGGACGGAACGCTGTACGGCTCTACGTCAATGGGCGGGGCCGGCAGGATATCGTGCAGCTTGCTCGGCGGCCCGGGTTGCGGAACTGTGTTTAAGCTGGAGCCGAACGGCAGGTTCACCGTGCTCCACAACTTTACCGGCGGTCTCGATGGATCGACGCCCAGCGCCGGCAGCTTGGCGTTAGGCGAGCACGGGAGCCTCTACGGCATTACCTCGTCCGGGGGAGTTTATGGCGCAGGCACCGTATTTAAGCTGGATCCCTCCGGCAATGAGAGTGTCCTGTATCAATTCACGAACGGAGCAGAGGGCGGGTCTCCCTTGGGCGGAGTCATCCGCGATGCTGCGGGGAATCTCTATGGCACGACGTACGAGGGCGGCAGCTTCGGCGGCATGTGCGGAACCGGAGGCTGTGGGGTTGTGTTTAAACTCGACCCCAGCGGCAAGGAGACCGTGCTGCATAGCTTTACCGGGCCTGACGGTTTCGTACCTGAGGCGGCTCTCGTTCAGGACGAGAAAGGGAATCTTTACGGGACTACCGCGTCCGGTGGAGCTTACGGTTGGGGCACCGTGTTTAAGGTGGACCCCGCCGGCAAAAAGACGGTGCTCTACAGCTTCACGGGCGCCGTGGATGGGTAGCAGCCTACGGCTAGCCTCATTCGGGACGAGAAGGGAAATCTCTACGGCACTGCCGGGGGAGGCGGTGCCGCTGGGCAGGGAGTCGTATTTGAGATCGACTCGACGGGGAAAGAAACGGTCTTATACACTTTCTCGGGCGGCGCGGACGGCGGGTTTCCGGGCGCAGGCGTAATCCGCGATGAGGACGGAAACCTCTATGGAACAACATTGTTTGGCGGGATCAACTCCCGCGGTGTCGTCTTCAAATTGGATCCAAAGGGCAACGAGACCGTCCTCTACAGGTTCACCGGCGGCACAGACGGGGGCAATCCCTACGCGCCGGTGATTTTCGGCGAGCAAGGGAACCTGTACGGCACGACCGAGACCGGCGGCAGAGTCGCCGACATGTGCTTCGCCGGTTGCGGAGTGATCTTCAAGCTAACGCTGCATGAGGACAGTACGGGCAAGTAGGAGGACAACATGAGACCCAGAATTTTCTTTCCGATAGCCAAGGCCAGAGTCGCTTTACCGTCGGTATGCGCGGCGGTTTTGACGCTGCTGTCGAGCCTCCCGGCAGAAGCAGAGGATTACAAGGTCCTCTACAGCTTTACAGCCCTAGCGAATGGCGCGAACCCATTCGCAAACCTGGTTCGCGACCCAGCCGGAAATCTCTACGGTACTGCTCCCTTTGGCGGCAATTCGAGCGGCTGCCTCGGAGGGTTTGGTTCCAACGTCGGTTGCGGAGTGGTGTTCAAGCTGGATGCAACTGGCAACGAGACCGTTCTGCATACCTTTGCTGGACAGGACGGTGCAGAACCCACGTCTGGGTTAATTCGGGATTGGGCGGGCACTCTCCTCGGCACGACGCTTTTCGGCGGCAGCTTTCAATTTGGAAACGTCTTCGAGATAAGTCCCAGCGCTGTTGAGACTGTGCTGTACAGCTTCGGCGGTCCTGGGACGGACGCATTCTTGCCACAAGCTTCGCTGGTGAGAGACCCGGCCGGAAACCTTTACGGGACCGCTACTGCTGCAGCCTATGGCTCGGGCATCGTATTCAAACTCGATTCTTCGGGCGACGGAGACGGACCTCTACAAGTTTTCCGGTGGGAAAGATGGCGGGGATCCCGTTGCAGGTCTCATCCGTGATGCGGAGGGCAATTTTTACGGAACCGCATTTTCCGGCGGCGATTTCGGCTACGGAGTGGTATTCATGGTCGACCCTGGGGGTAATGAGACTGTTCTTCACAGCTTTGCAGGAGGCGAGGACGGGCTGGAGCCTATGGGCACGCTGGTCCGCGACAAAGACGGCAATCTTTACGGAACGACGTATGAGGGCGGCGCTCACAATGTTGGCATCATATTCAAGCTGGATGTGATGGGAACGAGACGGTGTTACACGCCTTCCACGGAGGCACGGATGGAGCGAATCCGGCTGCGGGCCTGGTAATGGATGAAGAGGGGAAGCTGTATGGAACCACAACGCTCGGTGGTGTGAACGGCGCCTGCGCAAGCTTAGATGGTTGTGGAACTGTCTTCAGCCTGGACCGTGATGACCAAGAGAGAGTTCTGCACCGATTCAGGAGAAGGGGCGGCGCTTACCCGCAGGCGAGCCTGACCCTGGATCACCGCGAACTCTACGGAACCACTTATGGCGGCGGCCCTTGCGATGGCGGAGTCGTGTTCAGCATAAAGCTTGATCGAGAACATGAGGACGAGTCTGCCGACGTAAGCGCAAGTGGTGCTGAAGAAGAAGCAGCGAACCAATGCAGTGAAAGCTCTACCGCGCTTATGCCGTTGATGCCCGGCCCAGCAGTGCGATGGCAGCGTACCCCAAACGGCCTGTATCGCATTTCAAGTTCGACAGACGCGCCGAAGTAGCTACAAATGCGTATCAATCGCCTGACAATCGGGGCCCCCACGCCGCGGCACACCGATATGCGCGGTACCATCGCTTTTGTTTTAGCTACTCTGCTGATCGTGCAATCACTTCACGCGCAGCAACCGGCCGTTACCGTCACGCGCACGGTGAGTTTCCCCAAACCGGGAGTTTATCAGCTGACGCTACGTGCGACTTCGCAACGCAACGGCGTGTCCGACTTCTAAACCAACATGCAGAATCTCGCACGCGTCCAGATCCGAGTGCAGTGATGTTAAGCCGGGGCGTTGCTGTGGAACCGTCACCAAAATGGAAGTGATCGCCCTATCTGTGGCCCACAGCCAGCTTTGATTTCGCTGTCCAGAGGGCAGGCAATCTGAACTGGCCCGCTGAACTATACAACCGCCTGTAACGGCCCGTCTCTAACAACCAGCACACTTGTCAAGCGATTTTGAACACACTTTCTCTGCACGCGCTCCGGGGTGCGTTTGCAAGGCGCTGCTAACGACTTAAACTGATACGCCATACGATCCGAAGGCCCGTCGTTTAATCTTTCGGGCGGAACTCAGTCCGACCCAACCATCTCTCCGGTCAAACATCGACCATGATTACTTTTTCGAACTCCCTTTTAGGGAGCGGAACGCTCGATCAGTGTTTCGGTGATCGACTTCACACCATAGGCCGTTACGAGCTATCCCGCGTACGAACCGACTTCTAGCGCCGGCTGAAAACTCCGTTGCTGGCGCCACATCCAATACAGACTAACGGCGAGTTTGCGTGCCATCGCTACTTTGGCAATCCGTCGTTCACGACGCATCGCCAGGCGCAGGAACTTGCTGCGCCACTCGGGGTCAAAGCGAGCCGCGGCTTGTGCTGCCTCTACCAGTAGAAAACGCAACAGAGTATTGCCTTGTTTGCTGATATGGCCCAGCCGTCGATGAACACCGCTCGAGGACTCTGCCGGGATCAGCCCGACGTAACTTCCGATTTGCTTTCCACACTGGAAGCGCTCCGGGTATCCCACAATCAGCACAAACGCCAGCGCCGTTACCGGCCCCACTCCCGGATGAGTCATCAGAAGCCGGACCTCAGGACGTTTCTCCGCTTCCTGCTGCACAGCTGCAGTGAGCTCGTCTACGCTCTTATTCAATTGATCCAGCAGAACCAGCAAATCCCCTCGCCGTCGTGTCGCCCACGGCCCGAGTGGTAACTGCTCCAGTCGCTTTCGACCCTGCGCACTCCGCAGCCCACCTTTTCGCTGGATTCCTTCGTTCATCGCTATCGCCTGCAATTGATTCAGGACCCGCGTCCGCATCTGCACCACTCGATGACGATGCCAAAGTAATTGCTGCAGATCGCGATCCTCCAGACTGGACATCCATACTCTGGGAAAGCGACCCTCCATCATCAGCTTGAGCAGAAACTGAGCGTCTTGCCGATCTGTCTTCTGTTTCCGCACACGCATGGCTGCGATCTGGGCGGCATCTCCAATCCACACCTCGAACTCCAGCTCCATCAGCAATCGTTCGAACCATCGCCTATGGCCGGTTGCTTCCAGCCCTACTCTTACCTTGACTGCTCTCAACTTTAAATCGCGATAGAACTTCTCCGCTTCCCCATCACTGTGCTTTAACCTGTGCTCGCTGTAGTCTCCTGTTTCCGTATCCACCATTGCGATTTGCTGCACGCTCGGGTGATAATCACAACCAATAATCAGCATCTTCAGCTCCTTTCTCCCGAGCCTTCGTTCGTTGCTACAAGTCTAAAAGCGCCGTTGTTATGGAATCAGTGTTTACGAGCTTTTAAACCGGTGTTTGAATAAGGAACACTCCTCACGTAATGCCTGTCTGACCGGCGAGCAGTACGAAGTGCTTGCGCAGAAAATTGCACTTGCAAACGCGTGGGGAGATCCCTGTGCTTGCGCTCGATCACTTAAACGCGCCGCCTATCAACAATCCACACGTGGCCAGCGCCAGCGCTGGAGTGGTGATCAGAAGTCCATAGCGAAAAAAGTCGAAAAAGCTGACGTGGACGCCCTCGCGCCGTAGGGCGATGAGCCAAAGAATGGTCGCGAGCGAGCCGGTAATCGAAAAGTTAGGCCCGAGATCCACGCCCACGACCAGCGCGTTGCGAATAACCTGTGACACGTGATCTTGCACCGCGCTGCCAGTCAGCAGTCCGACCGGCAGGTTGTTCGCGATATTGCAGAGTGCCGCCACTCCGAATGATGCGCTTATGGTGGCTGCCAGCGGAGGCCATGCCGCCAAATCGTGCAGCGCACCCCGGGCCTCGCTGACCGCGCCGGCCGCATCCAACCCCTGCACGATAACGAACAGGCCCGCAACCAGCAGCAAGACTCCCCACGGGGTCGAGCGAGCCACCGGAACCAGGGCGGTGCGGTCCAAGACCGATACAACACCGAACACGCACAGGCCGGCCAGAAATGTGGGTAGCCCGAGGTCCCGGCCCAGCGCGGAGGTAATCACCAGAACAATGGCCGTGAAAAGAATGCCGATAGCGACAACCCGGCCGGGTTTGGAGAGTTCAGGCGCTGCCACCCGTTCTTGCAGGTCGCCCAACAATTTCCGGCGCGTGAGCAACCGCAGCATTAAATAGGTGGCGCCAATCGAAAGCAGCGAGGGGAATGCGAAGTATTCCAGCCATTGCGCAAGCGGGGGCATGCCATGGCCGAAGATGACGAGGTTCGCGGGATTCGAGATGGGCAGGACAAAACTGGCAGCATTAGCGATGAATGCGCAACTGAATAGATACGGCAGTACCGCGCCGCGAGCCCTCTTCACCGCGGCATAAACAGCCGGCGTGAGCACTACCGCTGTTGCGTCGTTTGAGAGCAGGGTTGTAACCAGAATGCCGACGCAATAGATTAGCGAGAAAAGCCGCGTCCGCGATCCTTTGGCGGCGTTTACGGCATGGCACGCGAGCCAGTCGAACAGGCCCTGCCGGCGCGCCATTTCGGCGAGCAGCATCATGCCCGCCAGAAACAGGTAAATATCGGTGCCCCGCCGAACCGCGAAAAGCGCTTGAGCCGGAGTCAGCAGCCGGAACATCAGCAGCAGGCATGCGCCCAGGCATGCCCATATGAATTCGGGCCAGCCTCTTGGCCTGATCAAAATGCCTGCAATCGTCAGCGCGGCAATGATCCAGATCCCGGGGTGGCTCATGTCTCGGTGGCTGAACTCATCTTCCGGGTGGCGCTGTAGGCATCATAGAACCCGGGCGTGCGTGTAGTCCTGAACTTGAACCATGAACGGGCCACATTTGGTTATCTTCATGAAAGAGTGCTGATTCTCGCTTCTGCATCACCGCGCCGTCATGAGTTGCTTCTCGCCGCCGGAATTCCTCACCTTGTGCGGCCCGCATCGGTCGCCGAGGATCGTTATCCAGGCGAATCGCCCCGCGCGTTCGTTCAGCGTCTGGCGGAAGAGAAGGCCCGTGCAGTCACTCCTGGACCCGGCGATATTGTTCTGGGCGCTGACACTGTCGTCGCCATTGGCCCTGAGGTCTTGGGCAAACCTGATGGCGACCAAGATGCTTGCCGCATGCTGCGCCTTCTCGCCGGCCGGGAACACTCGGTCTACACTGGTATCTGTATCCTGTGCAAACAGCGCTGCGTTGTTGATCTTGCAGCGACTCGGGTGCAGTTCGCGGAGCTTTCGGAAGAGGAGATTCAGGAGTACATACGCACCGGAGAGCCGCGGGACAAAGCCGGAGCGTATGCCATTCAGGGCTTGGCCTCCCGGTTTGTGACATCCATTGCCGGTTGCTATCAAAACGTGGTCGGATTGCCCGTCTCGCTCGTCTATCGTTATTTGAAGGCTATATGAAGCAGTGGTGGTTTGCGTTTGTGGCGGCTGTCGGCTGCATACTCGTTCTGAACGCCCAAACGCAGCGGCCCGATGACTGGAAATCGGAAGGTGTCCTGTATCTGGACCACTCCTTGAATGCGCGATTGCACCCGGTTCCGGTGCAGGCCGTCCATTTAGGGGACGGCTTTTGGACCGCCCGCCGCAGCGTCACCACCGAGCACAGTCTGCCAACCATGCTGGACCTTTTGGAAGAGCATGGCGTAGTGGATAACTTCCGCCGTCTGTCCGGTCGCCCCGATCTGCCGCGTAAAGGGCGCAGTTCCTCCGATTCTGACCTCTACAAATGGATAGAAGCCGCTTCCTGGGCTCTGGCCTCGAACGAGACTTCCGATTCCGACAAGCAGAAGCTGCGCGGCGACATTGAGTCGCTTGCATCGCACATTCTCGCGGCCCAGGAGCCGAGCGGGTATCTGAACACGTATTTCGTGGGCGATAAAGCGCATCTTCGCTTCACGGATCTCACCCACTCCCACGAAGGCTATTGCCTCGGTCATCTTATTCAGGCTGGCATCGCGTACTATCGTGCTACCGGAAGCCGCAAACTGCTGGATGCGGGGGTTCGTTTCGCCGATTACATGGTCGATAATTTCGGGCCCGCCAAGCGTCCGTTCGTAACTGGTCACCCGGAGCTCGAAATGGCAATGGTGGAACTGTATCGTACTACCGGCCAGACGAAGTATCTGGAATTCGCTCGTTATCTCTTTAGCGGCGTAGAAAAGGATCGTCTGAAGCTCAAAGATTCCGACATTCACTATATGTTTAGCGGCAAGCCTTTCACTTCCCACACGGAGTTCGAGGGCCACGCCGTACGTGCGCTGTATGCCGCCTCAGGAGCCACCGATTACTTCACCGAAACCGGTGAGCCGGCTTACAAACGAACTCTCGATCTGCTGTGGACCGATCTCACAATGCGCAAAATGTACATCACAGGCGGGGTCGGTGCGCGCTCGGCAGGCGAGAGCTTCGGCGACCCGTACGAACTGCCTGCCGAACAGGCCTACGCGGAGACCTGCGCCGCCGTCGCAAATGTGATGTGGAACTTTCGTCTCCTGGCGCTTACTGGCGACGCGCGCTATACGGATGTGTTGGAACGCGCTCTCTATAATGGCGTCAATTCCGGAATGTCGCTCTCGGGAACTCTGTACTGCTATCGCAATCCGCTTGCTTCCTCCGGAGAGAAACTGCGAAATCCATGGTATGACACCACTTGTTGTCCGCCGAACGTTGAGCGCCTGTTCGAGTCTTTACCCGGATATTTCTACGCGACCAGCCGGGATGGGATTTACGTCAATCTTTATCACAACTCGGAACTGGACTGGCACTTGGAGGACGGTACCCCGCTGAAGTTAACTCAATCTACATCCTATCCCTGGGCAGGTGACATCAAGCTGACCGTGACCGTTGCGCGCCCGTCCGATTTCACTCTTTACGTCCGGTGGCCTTCTTGGGCAAGTTCTGCGGATATTCAAGTCAACGGGCGGCCTATTTCGGTATCTGATAAGCGAGGCGCGTATGTGCCGATCGCGCGGAACTGGAATCCGGGCGACACTGTGGCCCTGGATTTCCAAATGCCGCCAACGCCGACTGTGGCAAATCCCCGTGTAGCGGACGAATATGGCCGTGTCGCCTTGCAGCGAGGCCCTCTTGTGTATGCTCTCGAACAAATAGATCAAAACGGCATTGCTCTGTCTGATATTTTTTATCATTCTGGTGCTTTAATTGCTCCAGAAATGCGCAAAGATCTCCTTGGAGGAATTACGGTTCTAAAGGTTTCCGGTCAGGCTGCCGAAAAATCTCTTGGGGAGGAGCCACTTTACGAACCGCTATCCAGTGCTCTGAATCGGGCGAAGCGGCCTGTAAATCTGACATTTGTACCGTTTTATGCGATTGGCAACCGCGAACCGACACCTATGGAAGTATGGGTTCCGATTTCAAAGTTCGACGCAGCCACAACCTCGGCCTCGGCCGCCAGCCCGGAGCGGCGCCTGGAAACTCGATAACGGGGTCCGGGGGCTTATTGAAGCGCAACGCGTGTAAAATTGTTAGTGTCCGGCCTAAGCGGCAACCTCTTACTCTCATGATTCCACTCATTTCCGGACATCGTTCCGTCACAATTGGACTTTGGGCGCTGTTCAGCGTCTGTTTCACAGCGGCTGCTCAACAGACTCCTGTCGCGCCGCCGCCCGTGCCGACTGTCCAGCAACCCGCTGCCAAGCCCGAAACTCAGCAGACACCGGCTGACCATTCGAATGAAGGAAAGAACGCGAATTCTCCCGCGCCCTCAACCGCCGGAGCGCCGGTCGATTCGAATGCTTACAAGATTGGACCGGCCGACATCCTGAACATCAGGGTATGGAATGAGCCGGAGTTTTCTGGCCCGGTGGCAGTTCATCAGGATGGCAAGATCACTCTTCCTCTGGTTGGCGATCTGCCCGCCGGTGGCGACACTCCGGTGCAAGTGGAGCAGACCATCACCAAGGCCCTCGCCAAATTTGTTGTAAAGCCGCTCGTCACGGTAACCGTGCAAGAAGTCGGGAGCAAGAAGTACTACATGGACGGGCAGATTAATCGTGCTGGTGAATATGCGCTGGTTGTTCCCACTACCATACTGGAGGCAATCAGCAAGGCTGGGGGATTGCAGGAGTTTGCTAACCAGAAGCACATTTACGTGCTGCGCGGAGATAAGCGAATCCCCTTCAACTATAAGGATGTACTCCGCGGCAAACACATGGACCAGAACATTGAGCTGAAGCCGGGCGATCATGTTGTGGTGCCATAGAAAATTAGAGAACGATCATGCTTGACAGATTATCCGTACCTCGCCGCGCGCTCGATTTTGGAGATTACGTGGATATGCTGCGCCGCAACCTGGGCTGGTTGATTGCGCCCACTTTCGCCGGCCTGGTTATTGCCACAGTTTTCGCCTTTTTTCTTCAGGATACGTATGTCTCTACTGCGGCGATCCGCATTGTCCCTCAACAAATCTCGCCCGAACTCATTCAGAACGTCAGCGCGCAGGATATTGTCGACCGGATCAATGGCATGGCACAACAAATCCAGAGCCGGGACACGCTGAGCTCGATTATCAATACGTACGGCCTTTACAAGAACGAGATGAAAAGCGAGCCGCTGCAGGATGTCATCGACAAGATGAAATCGGCGGTTGGAATCCGCCCGCTGGCAGGTTGGACCAATATTGAAGGCAAGTCGCTTCCGGCCATGCAGGTTAGCTTTGCTTATTCGGACAAATACACGGCGCAAAAAGTCTGCGCGGAGCTAGTGTCGCGGTTCATGAGTGCCAACAATGAAGAAAACATGCAGTTACAGCAGGTCACGAGCGACTTCCTGACCGATGAAAGCGACCGGGCCAAGCGCGATCTGGACCAGATAGAGCAGAAGCTGGCTGTGTATCGGGAGAAGAACGCCGGTCATTTGCCTGAAGAACTTCAGAACAATGTTTCCCAAATGAATGCGCTCGAGAATCGCGCCGGCGGGCTATCGGAAGCTTCCCTCCGAAACACGGAGCAGCGGATGATGTTGGAATCTGAGCTTCGAATTGCTAAAGATCGTCTGGCGTCATATCAAGTGAACTCGCCGCAAGCTTTCTCGCAAAATCAGAAGATTGGCGCGCTAGATCGCGAGATTGAGCAATTGCAGGACAATATTGAGGCCATGAAAGACCGCTACACGGATAGCTACCCCGATCTGCAAGCTGCGCGTGATCGCCTGGCGCTTTTGAAAAAGCAGCGTGAACAGACGGTCAAGGATCAAGCGGCTCGTGAGCAGGCTGCCAAAGATAATCCCTCAAAAGCGCCGCCGACCTACAATCCGGGCTTGGCGCGCGAACGTATGGACGCCGAAGCTGTTGTGCAACAACTTGAAACACAGTTGAAAGCGAATGCCCTGGATCTCCAGAACATCAATAGGCAAATGGCATCGGTAAATGCTGCTCTCGGCAATTACTCCACTCGAATTCAGAGCGTGCCCGCTGGTGAAAAGGAGTACTCCGACCTGCTGCGCGACCGCGAACTGGCCAAAGACCGATATGTGACGCTGCAAGTCAAGCGCGAGAAATCGGGTGTTTCTATGGAACTCGAACGCCGCAAACAGGGCGAAACGCTGGAGGTCATTGATGCAGCTTCTCTGCCGCCTGCACCGGCCGCTCCCAAACGCGGCACGATGATTCCTATCGGGGCGGGTGTTGGTTTCGCTCTCGGCGTACTCTTGGTCGGTATCCGGGAGGTTCGGGACACTTCCTTGAAAAACCTGAAAGATGCGCGCCTTTACACTCAATTGCCGATTCTAGGCAGCGTCCCTCTATTGGAGAACGATGTTGTCGTGCAGCGCCGCAAACAGGTCATGTGGGTCAGTTGGGCCACAGGGACCATTCTCGGTCTGGCCATCATGGCTGGATCTGTCGCACGCCACTACTTTAAGGCATAACCAATGAGCCGAGTCCACGATGCTTTGCGAAAAGCCGCACAAGAAAAAGACGCTTCGCGAAAAGCGCCGCAAGAGAGAGTTCAGCCCTCAACCGCGGTTCCGCGCAACCCGATCGTAGCTGCATATGTCCAAACGCCGGCGAATGTGCCTGCTGCGACAACGCAACTCGAGGCTGAGCCCGCTGGTCCGCTTCCGGAAGCTGGCTCGAACAGTCCAACCAATCCGGTGACCACTTCGTGGCTGGTGGAAGCGGCGAACGATCTTGAAAATCTCGATCAAATCATCCAGAATGCACGCCAAGTCCCATACAACCCAATGGCGGACGCTCTGGTGGTTAATCCAGCTAAGCCTCGAGAAGCACCGGCCGAGGAATTCCGATCGCTACGGACCCGCCTGAACCATCTGCAGACTCTGCAGCCGCTGCGCACGCTGGTTGTCACCAGTGCCTCGCCGGCGGAAGGCAAGTCTTTTACGGCTTCCAATCTGGCTGTAACGCAATCGCAACTGGCCGATAAACGAGTTTTGCTGGCCGATTTTGATTTCCGGCGCCCGACGGTTGACAAGATCTTCCGCCTGCCCGCCGCGCCTGGCATTTCCGATTATCTGCTCGGAAAAGCCCGGCTCGCAGATATCATCACGAAGGTCGGAGACACCAATCTCTATGCGATGACTGCTGGAGAACCCGTAACGAATCCGCTCGAGCTGCTCAACTTCAAAGAGTGCGGCGCTTTAATCGACGGTTTGCGAAACCATTTCGATTGGGTCATCCTCGATAGTCCCCCGCTGCTCTTCGCCGCCGATGGCAACCTGCTTGCCACCATGTGTGACGGAACGATACTGGTCGTGCGTATCGGCACAACCACCTTCGATTCCGTAACCCGGGCCATGCAATCGCTTTGTGAAAACAACGTCTTGGGTGTCGTGGTGAACGGGGCGCGCCGCAGCGAGCTTTACAGCAAATACAGTTATTATCACGACTACTACTACCCCTCGGATACGGCCGAACTTGAGACCGACTTGCCAGCCGAGGATGATGAACACGTTCCGGCCGGTACTGCCGCAAAATAGCTCCGCGAAGCCTCCAATATCCATGTCGCGGCCGACGAAACCGCTGCGGCATAATGACAGGTGACGGCGATGGAGTTCGCCAAAACCGCCTGCAGGCTGATGACTCCTACCATTTTGCCGGTTGGAGTTTATCTTGCAAAAGATATTGTTGATCTCACTGGGCGCTATCGTTGGGGCGAATCTGCGGTACTTCGTGGCCCAATACGTTTCAAGGATCGTTCCTTCGAATTTCCCCTACGGCACGCTCGTCATAAACATCTCCGCCAGCTTTGTGCTCGGACTGTTTCTCATCTGGACGAGCGAACGCGTGCTGGCCGATCCGCGCTGGCGGCTGCTGGTAGCAGTTGGCTTTTGCGGCGGATACTCCACCTACTCGAGCTATGCCTTTGAGACGTTTGCTCTCTTTGAGGCAGGGCAGTGGGTATCGTCCGCGATGAATATACTGGCTACGAACGTCCTCTGCTTTATAGCCGTGGTTCTTGGCGCTGTTGCCGCGCGAACCTTGTAAGAGAATCCAATGAGAACCGCCGTCCAAGTCACCGTGTACCTAAATGAATCTGATAAATGGGATCGCATATTGCAGATGCTTCGAACTGAAAAAGTCGCCGGGGCGAGCGCGTTCCATGCCGCGGCGGGCTTCAATGGAAGAAACAACGTGCACAGATCCAGCCTGGTGGAAGCGGGAGGCAACGTTCCGGTGGTGATCATCTTCGTTGATCTCGAGGAGCATGTCAGCCGTGTCCTCCCTAAGCTGTTTGAAATGGCGCCCGGCCGGTTGATTGTTCGCGAGAACGTTGTGCTTGAGCAGAGCACTCTCGAATGAGTCCGTCATACTGGAAGAGATACCCTGGGCCGCGATACTGGCGATGACTCCGCTCATCCCGCCTGCGGCCCGATTACCGCATGAAGATCATCGTTTCTGTTAAGCAGGTTCCGGCGCGCGATTCCGCGCTGCGCGTGAACGGCACGGGCAAGTGGCTGGACGAATCAGATCTCAGCTACGAGATGAACGAGCCCGATGCCTACGCACTGGAAGAAGCACTGCAATTGAGAGAGAAGCTGGGGGGCGAAGTCGTGGTGATCTGCGCCGGACCGCAAAGAGCTGCGCAGACAATCCGCGAGGCTCTGGCGAAAGGCGCTGATCGGGCGATTCACGTAGACGTTGAGAACGCGGGGGCTCAGGATTCTTTAGCTACTGCGCGATTGCTTGCGAAAGCGGTGCAGCCGGAATTGCCAGACATGATCCTGACGGGCCTGCAATCGGACGATCTCGGTTATGGGCAGACCGGCGTGATCCTTGCGGAACTGCTGGGATATGCGCACGCAAGCATCGTGATGGAAGTGGAGCCGCAGGGCAACACCATTCGCGTAAAGCGGGAGCTCGAGGACGGCTGGTTCCAAAATGTACTCCTTCCTCTACCCGCGGTGCTTACTATTCAATCGGGTATCAAGAAGCTCCGTTATGCCACGCTGATGGGAATAAAGAAAGCCAAGACGAAGGAAGTGAAAACGATGTCGGCATCCGATCTGGGTGTCGATAGCGCGTCCTCCGCCCTGATGGAGCAGGTCTATTTGCCGCAGCGCGCGAAGCACACACAGATCCTGGCGGGCGACCCGAAAGAGGTTGCGCGCCAATTGATTGAGAAACTCAGGTTCGAGGCGCGGGTGATATGAGTGTCCTGGTAGTTCTGGAGCAGCATGGCGGCAGATGGAACCGCATGTCGTTTGAAGCCGTCGCGGCGGGGAAAAAGATAGCTGAATCCTTGGGCGCGCCGTTGCAGGCCGCGGTGCTGGGCTCAGATATCGACGGCCTCGCGAACGAAGCGGCGCGCTATCAATTCCAGAAAATTTTCGCACTCGACAACCCGCTTCTGGCAAAGTACACGGCGGAGGGATATACGGCTGCATTGCAGCAGTTGATCGACGCCCGGCAACCAAAGGCGGTCATTTTTCCGCATACGTACCAGGTTCGCGATTATGCGCCGAAGCTTTCCACGCGTTTTGGTAAGGCACTCGTCAGCGATGTCGTGGGCCTTAAGACCGAAGGCGGTCAGGTAATCTTCGTTCGGCAGTTATTTCAAGGGAAGTTAAACGCCGATGTTCGCGCGGATGGTGATCCAAAATTTGTATCTGTGCAGGCGGGCGCGTTTCGGGCCGCCGAACCCGGTGAAGCACAAGCTGAGATCGAGAAATTTCCAGTACGGTTTGAATCAGCCCAGATTCGAAGCAAACCGGAAGAGCCGTTCCGTGAGGCCCAGCGATCAGTGGATTTAACGGCAGCAGACGTGATCGTTTCAGTAGGGCGTGGGATCAAAGATAAAGACAATCTGCCGGTAGTGGAAGAACTTGCAAAGGTGTTGGGAGCGGAACTGGCAGCCTCCCGCCCGATTTGCGACAACGGCTGGCTACCGATGGAACGGCAGGTAGGTAGTTCGGGGCAAACGGTGTCGCCCAAGGTTTATTTTGCGGTCGGCATCTCCGGGGCCATTCAGCACCTGGTCGGAATGAAGGGTTCGAAAACGGTGGTAGCGATCAACAAAGACGAGAACGCCCCGATTTTCGAAACCGCCGATTACGGAGTCGTGGGCGATCTCTTTGAGATTGTGCCCGCGCTGATCGAAGAAATCAAAAAGACGAAGGCTTGAAGTTCTGTTGATGAAGAGATGTTTGTGTACCCTCACAGGGAGTTCTGTTGCCGCGTGCGTCGTGGCTCTGGCGGGGCTGGCGAGCTGCAACAGGCCGGTCTCGCAAAACGTCGCTGCGACGGTGAATGGCCGCCCGATTACTTACGCTGAGCTCGATCGGGCAATCGCAGCGCAATTTCCTGCCGCCTCACTGAAGTCTAATGCCGATCAGACGACTCAAATCCGGCTAGAGGCGCTGCGAGCTTTAATCGACAATGAAATCATGCTGCAGCGCGCCGAAAGGGAAGGACTGCTGGCTTCCGATGCCGATGTAGACGCGAAATTCAATGAATTGAAGGCGCCGTATACACAGGAGCAGTTTCAAAAAGTCCTGGAGCAGCGGAAGATGAGTGCTTCCGATCTGAAGGCCCAGCTTCGCCGCGAGTTGAGTGTCCAGAAGCTGTTCAATAAGGAGATAGGCTCGCACATTTCTATCTCCGACGCGGACGTGAGTGCCTTCTATAACGCAAATAAAGCCAGCTTCAACCTCGCGGAGAATAAGGTGCGTCTGGCCCAAATTCTGGTGACCCCCGGGCCCGATCCGAACATCAACAATCTTAAGAACGATAAAGCGCAGAACGATCAGCAGGCGCTGGCCAAGATCCGAATGATTGACATGCGCGTGAGGCAGGGCGAGGACTTCGGAACTCTCGCCCAGAACTATTCGGAGGATTCCAACACAGCGCCGAATGGCGGTGATCTGGGATTCGTTCCGGAATCGGCGCTCGACAAGGCGAATCCCGAGCTTCGCAAGGCCATTATGGACATGACGCCCGGACAGGTCTCGAAGGTTCTGCAGACTCCGGAAGGCTACCGGATTATCAAATTGATCGCGAAGGAACCGGCCGGGCAGCGCCAATTAAGCGATCCGCGCGTGCAGGAGGAGATCCGTCAGGGTCTGTTCCAGGGCAAGGAACAGGTGCTGCGATCCGCTTTCTACGAAGTGGCGCGGAGCGAGGCGAAGGTTGTGAACTACTACGCAGAGTCTGTCCTCGAGAGCCGGGATAAGAAATAAATTAACCGTTGCCTTATTCGTGTTTATCCGTGTTCATCCGTGGCCTTTTTAACCCAGGGCCTCAACCAGAAACGGAAGCCCGCGCGCGCCGTGAAACTCGTGTACGCCTTCAAAGATCTCCTGCTGCGCGTTCTGCGGCGCACCGTATACCTGGTAAACCTTTCTGACGCGAGCGAAACTCTCCCGAGTTGCCTGAACCGGAAAGATCGGGTCGCGATCTCCGCCTTCCGAGAAAAAGGGTCGCGGCGCTATGAGTCCCGCCACGTCGTAGTTCTCCGCCCAGTTCAGAATTCCAGGCACGTAGTTATCGATGCAATGCGAGACGCTCATAATGCTGTCGCGGAACGTATTCAGGTAGCCGCTAACAAAAGCCGCTTTGATCCGCTGATCGAGCGCAGCGGAAAATTGCGTGCACGTGCCGCCGCCCGAAATGCCCATGCACCCGACTCGCTGCGGGTCCAGTTCTGGCCGGGTCCCAATCCAATCGATTGTCCTCATCACGTCCCACACGCGCCAGCCGATCATGGTTTCACCGAAGAGCAGCGCCGAGCCGGCAGCCGGCTGGCAAGCCGTTACCGATGGGCCTTTCTCACGGGTGATTTCATCTCGCCGGTAACCGAAGGCCATCGGTTCTATCGCTACGGCGGCAACGCCCCGCTCGACAACCTGAATCGCGAAATCATGTTGATACCCGGGCTTGCCGGTGCGATCATTCCCGTGTTCATCGATGCCCACAATGTCGTCCACCCCGCGTCCATGCCCTGGAACGCAAACGACTGCTGGCAGCGGCCGCTTGCCCGCCGTGGGGGTCAGCAGATATCCCACAACCTGCACCCCGGGCCGGCTCTCAAACAGGAACTTCTCGCGCCGGTAACCAGGAAAATCGCGAGCATCGATCGTGCTGGCGCGCAAGGCTCCCCGCGCTGGGAATCCCCCCAGCAGGTCCGCCAGCTTGGCGCGAAGCTGCCGCTGCCAGGCCTCCGCCTCCGTTCTTGTACTCGCGCGGAAGGTAAGTTGGAGCGGAGCTGATTCATATCGCTCCCGTGTCCATGCCACCGGATCGAGTTCAGTCGAGGAGATCATAGGTGTGTTGCCCAAAAAAGAGGGCGACGCGTTCTGTGCCAGCGCGCCGGCCGCCAGCGCGGCGAATCCCAACTCCCGGCGTGTAATGCGGGATGCCATGACCGCAATTATAGTGCGGCAGCTCCAATTTCAACCTGGCCTGTAACATTGTTTAAACGTACTGTGTCACTGATATATGGGCAAAATTACGAGACGGCATTTCTTCTACGGCAGCCTGCTGGCCGGCGCGGTTCCGATTGCGGGCTTCGGCAGTAGCCCTTCGCTGAAAGCGCTCGGATACAGATCGCCCAATGAGAAATTAAACATCGCGTCAATCGGCGCCGGCGGAAAAGCCGCAAGCGATATTCGGGCGTGTGCCCAAACGGAAAACATCATCGCTCTTTGCGACGTAGATGAAAAGCGTGCCGAGAAGATATTCAAGGAATACGAAAAACTTCCGAAGTATAAAGATTTTCGCGTGATGCTCGATCGTCAGGAGAAGGACATCGATGCGGTGATCGTAACGATTCCCGACTTCATGCACGCGACTGCCGCGATTCATGCCATGGAGCGCGGCAAGCACGTCTATGTGCAGAAGCCTTTGGCCCACACAGTGTGGGAGTGCCGGGAACTGGCGAAGGCCGCCGAGAAATACAAAGTCGCCACGCAGATGGGCAATCAGGGTTATTCCAACGAAGGAACACGGCAGTGCGCTGAAATGATCTGGGCCGGTGAGATCGGCAACGTGACCGAAGTGCATGCCTGGACGAACCGCCCGGTATGGCCGCAAGGACTGCCGGATCTGCCGCCGGAAGCCGCCGTTCCACCCACACTCGACTGGGATCTCTGGTTGGGTATCGAAAAGTATCGCCCCTACAGCCCGAAATATCTGCCGTTTGCATGGCGTGGATTCTATGATTTCGGCTCTGGAGCGCTGGGCGACATGGCGTGCCATATTCTCGGGGCGCCGAACATGGCTCTGAGGCTGGGCGCGCCTACCAGCGTTGAGTGCGTCAGCCAAAAAGGCACCAGCCCGTACTATTATCCTTCCGAGGCAGTAATCCGCTTTGATTTTCCGGCTCGCGGCGACATGCCGCCCGTCAAGATTTTCTGGCACGACGCGATGATGCAGCAGCCCGATATTCAAGGCGTTCCGGCGGGCGAGATTCTAGGCGATTTGCCGCGCAATCGCGCCGGGCACCCGACCGAAGGCCTAACTCCGCCGGAGCATCAAATTATTGGAGGCGTGTTTACCGACGCCTTCTTTTCGCCTGCGCCCGAGACGCCTCCACCTGCCCCGCCGCGTCCAGAACCAACGGACGCTGCCGCGCGGAAGGAGGCGGAGATTGGCCGCCGCATCGCTCAGGGCAGCAACGGCAGCCTCTTTATCGGCGACAAAGGCATGATCACTACCGGCACCTATGGCGAATGGACGCGCCTCATTCCGGTCGAAAAGATGAGAGATTACCACTTTCCTCCGGAATTTCTGCCGCGCTCGCCCGGCCATTATCGCGACTGGATTCGCGCCTGCAAAGGCGGTACCCCGGCCTGTTCCAACTTCAGTGTTTCCGCCCCGTTCACCGAATGGGTGACGCTTGGCGTCGCGGCCATCAGGTTTCCAGGGAAGCTGGAATGGGACAGCGAAAAAATGAAGGTAACCAATAATTCAGACGCCGACAAGCTTCTGAAGCCGACCTTCCGCAGCGGCTGGCATTTGAGCTAAGGCAAGCGGGGCCTTACTCCGCCCGCAAAGCCTCCATCGGATCAACCGATGCGGCGCGCAGTGCCGGCAACGCGGCGGCAAAGAACGTTATCAGGATAAGCAGCGCCAATGTCCCGGCGAGTGTTATCGGATCAAAGGCGGAGACCCCGAACAGCATGTTCTGTATAAACCGGACCGCAAATACAAGCGCGACCCCGCCCATCAGCACTCCCACGGCGAGCAGACTCAGAGCTTCCGAAAGAATCATGCGCAATACGCGGCCGCGCTGTGCGCCCAGAGCGATACGGACGCCTATCTCTCCGGTTCGCTGCACAACGCTCGATGACAATAATCCATATAATCCAAGCGCGCTCAGAAACAACGCCAGCCCCGCGAAGACATTGGTCAAGTCGGTGATGAGTTCCTGACTCCCGAGCGCCGCGTCCATCTGATCCCTCAACGTGGCGAATATCACGATGAGCACCGAAGGAGCAATCTCGCTGAGGGCTCTTCGATAAGCGGCGACCGCTTCGGCCTTTGTGCCCGAGTTCATTAAGAAGACCAGGTTTCCAGCGTCGCTAACTATCTTCGGTGAGATCGGGAAATAAATGGTGCGCGGCGCCGGTTCGCGCAAGCTAGCGAACTTGGCGTCCTCGGCGATCCCTACGACGCGGCAGGCAACGGGCTCGGGAAAGGCCTTCGTATCGTTACTGCGGACATATCGGCCCAAAGCTTCCTCATGCGGGAACAGGTAATTCGCCGCGTATTCGTTCAAGATGCAAACGTTCAGCATGCGCTCGTTCTTTTCAAACTCGCGCCCTTTCAGGATATGGGTCTGCATGGTGCGGAAGTATCCGGGGCCGACTGCGTTGTAAGCCATGTGCGAATCCTCCGGAGGGTTTGCCCCGCCGCTTATCGCTACGAAATGCGCGGTTGCCTGGAAGCCCGTCATAGGCGTCGTCCAGGTGACGGCCGCCGAGCGCATCCCGGGCATCTCGTCGAGCCGGTCCACCATGCGCTGGTATAAGTCGAGCTTTGCGTTTCCGTGCTGAGGCAAAAGATTGAAGCGAGCGGTTTGAATGGTGAGATGGTTCAGGTCGAAACCGGTGTTCTGGTTGCGAATGCGTATTAAGCTCTGTGACAGCAGCGTCGCCAGCGCGATCAAAACCAGGGATAACGCAACCTGAAGCGGAACAAACGCGCGTCCGGCGATCCGTCTCCGGGTTCCCGCCGCTGTCCGGGATGTGAGCAGCACCCCTGGATCGGCACGCCCCGCTCTCCAGGCGGGCAGAGTGCCAAACAGAAGAGTTGTGAAAATCGCACACAGACCGGTTACCCAGAAGACCATCCGGTCGGGCTGAATCGAGATGGGTTGACCCATTATGGGATTTCTGAAGAAGCGAAGCAGAAGAGGAGTCCCGTACCAGGCAGTTACACCGGCGAGTGCCGCTCCGGCGAGTGCGATTACAAAGCTCTCTATTAGGTACTGCCGGATCAATCGCCACCGTGCGGCCCCGATGGCGGTGCGGACGGCGAACTCACGCTGGCGCGCATACACTTTCGACATCATGAGCCCGCCGACATTCACACAGCACAACAGGAGTACGATGGCCACCAGTCCCTGCATCAGCATCAGCGGCTGCGAATACACACTGCCGAATCGGGTTGGCAGACCGCTCCGCGCAGATTTTACTCGCAAACTGGCTTTCTCAAAATATGGCGAGTGCTGGTATTTGACCGGGATGAAGTCGTGAAGCAGTTCTCTCTCGTAAAACGCAAGTTCGATCTGCGCTTCGCGGATCGTCGCTCCGGGCTCCAAACGGCCGATTGCGGAAACGCCGAAGAATGAGGTTGGCGAATTGATCAGATCTTCTCCCATAAGCGGGTTCACAAACTGCAGCGGGAGATACATCTTTATGTCATCGCCGGGCCAAACGCCTCGGAAATCGGGCGGAGCTACACCGACAATCGTTACCGGTGTGTTTGAGACTTTAATTTGCTTCCCGATGATCCCTGGATCGGCAGCGAAGCGGTCATCCAGAACCCATAGCTCAAGACGACGGGCCAACCTACCGAAGATCCTCCGCGGATGTCATCGCTGGCCGCGATCAACCTACCGAGTTCGGGCTTCATACCGAATAGCGGGAAGGCATTTCCGCTCACCAGGCCGCACTGGTAAGCCCGTAGAATCCCTTCCTTGTCAAGCATCGTAACTTCCGCCCGCCACCAGACGGAAATGCCGGAGAACGAGTGCTGCTCGCGCCGGAACTGTTCGATCATGTGGTACGGAATGAACGATCCGCCATCGTTATTCCGGGACGCGGCGCTCACCAGTCCGATGTAAGCGAGCTGCTGCGGATCTATAACCGGCAGGCTGCGCAGCAGAAGCCCATAGAGCAGGGCAAAAATCGCCGTATTTGCCCCGATGCCTAACGCCAGTGTCAAAATCGCCGTGATGCAGAACGCAGGGCTCTTCCGTATTGCGCGCATGCCGAAGAGGAAATCCCGATACCAGCTTTCCAGAATGGTCATAAAGTCCTGATCGTGTACTCTCTCGATAATTGCCGGTGTGCGGCCAAGCCGTAGCCTTGCGCGCCGCCGCGCTTCGGCATCCGGCATTCCGGCCGCCCGATTATCTTCGGCCTGCATCTCCAGATGCATCCGCAATTCATCCTCTAGGTCTGAATCGCTCCTGAATCGCCCTATCCGCACCCATATCCAGCGCTTCATCAGATCTCTTTGATTGTTCATTTCCGGCACAGATAGTGGGCTCTCTACCTATTGAATGCCTACTACGTTTCTCTGCTACCATGCTAGCGGAATAAATGCGTAAGAAACAGGACACCAGGCTCGATCTGCTGCAGGGAACATTGGACATGATGGTGATGAGGACGCTGCAGAGCGGGCCGGCAAACGGTTATGAAATCGCCAGGGCCATTGAGCGGCTCTCTGACGACGTCCTGGGAGTGGATCACGGATCTCTCTATCCAGCGCTTCACCGCCTCGAGAAAAATAAGCTGATTGCCGGTAAATGGGAGGTCTCCTCAACCAACCGCCGTGCGCGTTATTACCGCTTGACGGCAGCCGGCAGGAAGCGGCTGACCCTTGCGCATTCCAAATGGGAACAGATGGCCGCGGCCATTACTCGCGTTATGCGCCCTGCCTGACGGCTAGGCGGTTTTGAACGCGCCAGCGCTCCCCAATTTCCCTTATTCGCCCTTTTTTCTGTCATTGACAGAGCTGTATCTCAATAATTACAATTGCTGACAGTTGCTTTTCAGCGCCGGCGGATCTTTTTGCCCTACGGCGAAAGGGTATCGAATCTTATGGGGAAACATTTGATGTGTGTTTTGTCTCGGAGTATCGCGGCCGCTGTGCTCGTTATCTCCGGCGTTGGGCTATTGCGTGTTCCTGCGCTTGGCCAGGAAATAACAGGCGTTATCAGCGGCATTGTCACAGATCCATCCGGGGCTGCAATTTCCAGCGCGAAAGTCACCGCAAAGGATTTGGATCGCGGTACGGTATCCACCGTCACCACAAACGGCGGCGGCTTTTATAACTTTCCGCGCTTGCCGATCGGTCGCTATGAAGTCCGCGTCGAGAATCCGGGCTTTCAGGTGGCGGTGAAACCAGATGTGGTCTTAGAACTCAATCAAAACGCAAGAATTGATTTCCAGATGCAAGTGGGCAATGTCAACCAGACCGTGGAGGTAAGCGCCGCCGCGCCGGTGCTCCAAACACAATCGACCCAACTGGGTACTGTTATCGATGCGCGTACGAATACGGCACTGCCGCTGGCCACGCGTAATTACGTCCAGTTAACGCTGCTTGCGCCGGGAAGCGTTCACCCCAACCCTCAAAATTTCGAGAACGGCCAGACCACCGGTAATGGCGCCCGGCCTTATATCAACGGGAACCGCGAACAAGCCAATAATTTTCTACTCGACGGCGTCGATAACAATCAAGCCTCGGATAATCTCGTCGGCTACGCTCCTAGTCCCGATGCCATCCAGGAATTCAATCTGATTGAGCAAAACGCATCCGCCGAGTTCGGTAACTTCATGGGTGGCATCATCAGCGCGTCTATCAAGGCTGGCAGCAATGGCTTTCACGGCGATGTGTTTGAGTTCTTCCGCAACGATAAGCTGAACGCCAATCAGTGGTCGAACAATCTGGCGGGGCGAAATCCTGTGACGGGGCTCCCGGTTCGCCCCAGGGCGCTGCTGCGCTGGAATGAGTTCGGCGCTACTCTCGGCGGTCCCATCAAAAAGGACAAATTGTTCTTCTTTGTGGATTATCAAGGCGAGCGCTTCGATACTCCATCCAGTAGCGGCGCGTTCACCGTGCTTACCGCCAAGGAGCGCACCGGCGATTTTTCGGAGCTTCTCTCGCAGGGAATCCACATTTCAAATCCGAACCCCGCCGGCCCGGCCTTTACAAACAACATCATTCCTCTTTCCCTGTTGAGTCCGGCGGCTCTCAGAATAGTGAACTCCCAATATTATCCGCTCCCTATCAACGGCAATCTGGTTAACAATCAAACCAATACATCACACAATGCGACCAATGTAGATCAGGGCGATGCCAGGGTCGATTGGAACGTGTCTGATAGGGATCGCGTTTTTGGCCGCTATTCGCAGGCTTTCATGAGTATCCCGTCAACCAATAGCCAGCCTCTTATTTATAGCGGCTTCGCGAATTATCCGATTCACAATGGCGTTCTTGATTGGACTCGGACCGTGGGTCCATCACTTGTGAATGATGCCCGAGTCGGCGTGAACTATGTCGTAATCAATAACGGCGCTGCCAGCAACGGTCTGCCGGATTTAAACAAGCAGTTCGGAATTCCGGACATTCCGTCCAGTATTTTGACCGGCCAATCATTCTCGACCAATAACTTCATCAGTAACATCGGCAATAGCGACGTTTATCAGCTCTTCGCCGATACCACTATCGAGTACGAAGATACCGCCATACTTACCAAGGGCTCGCACACCATGCACTTCGGCTTTGAAGGCTACCGCCAGCGCATCAATACCTTCTACTCGGGGAATAATGGGCTGGCCGGGACATTCTCCTACAACGGCCAGTACAGCGGCCGTGCCGAGTCGGATTTTCTTCTGGGTCTCCCGGATGAGGTCGGCAGCGGCACTTCAGGCGGTACCTGGGGACAGCGCGCAAATATTTTCGGCGCTTTCTTCCAGGACGATTGGCGCGCCAGCAGCCACTTGACGCTCAACCTCGGCTTGCGCTACGAAATTCATACGCCGTGGGTGGAAGTGCACAATCGGGAGACCAACTTTGGGCTTATCTCTGGCGCTGTCGAACAGCCGGGCCAAAACGGGAACAGCCAGGCTCTTTACAACACCTATAACGGAATTGGAAACTGGCAGCCGCGCATTGGATTCGCCTATACGCCGGGAGGCGGCAATACCGTCATCCGCGCCGCTTACACGCTCTCGTCCTATCTTGAAGGAACCGGCACCAATCTTCGGCTGACCATCAATCCGCCGTACTCCTCTGAGCATGACGGCCTCTATACCAATCTCGCCTATCCGGCCTCTACTCTGGATCAAGGGTTTTCGACGCTGATCGGCACAAACCCTTGCACACAGGCCGGACTGCTAGTGGCATCCCCCGCGTGTTTCGCTGGCGTCACGCTCCGTGTATGGGATCCCAACGTTCAACCGGCCCTCTCCAATCAGTGGAATTTCACCGTACAGCGGCAGATCGGCAACACCACTACCGTTCAGGTTGGCTATGTTGGCCAAAAAGCGACCCACTTGATGGTCGCGACACCGTACCTCCAAAAGCAACTGCTCCCGAATGGCACAATCCAGAACAGTCCCTATTTGTCTGGCAATCCCGTGCTCCAATCCGAAATCGGCCAGATCTCCGGAACGGCCTCTAACGGGAATCAGAGCTACAGCGCGTTGCAAGTTGTCTTCCAGCGCCGCCTGGCTCAGGGGCTTTCCTTCCAGGGCAATTACACTTGGTCCAAGTGCATGGAAGACTCCATCGGCTACTACGGTGCAAGTGGCCAATCAGCACCAGCTTCGGCGTACTGGCAAAATCTATATGACAAGAAATCTGAATGGGGACCTTGCTTCTACGATGTAGAACATATTTTCTCCGGCTATGTCACTTACGACCTTCCGTTCGGCCGCAATCGCATGTTCGGCAAGAATATGAATCGGGTTCTGGATGGTTTTGTGGGCGGCTGGGAAGTAAACGCGATCGCAAGTTTCCATGGCGGCTTTCCGCTGACCATTAGCTCCAGCGACCAATCCGGCACCAAAGCCCGCAGCGCTCGCGCGGATTGCCTGAGTCCCGCGGTGGTGTTGGGTACACAGGATGTGCCGGCAACCCTGGGCGGCGGCTACCAATGGTTCAGTCCCGCGCCATACGCGAAACCTCACAAAGGCACTTTTGGCAGTTGCGGGGTTGGAACTGTTCGCGGACCCGGCCTGCACACCGTTGATTTAAGCGTCGTCAAACACTTCGCCGTGACCGAACACCAGAACCTGGAGGTCCGGGGCGAGTTCATCAATCTGTCCAACACGCCCATCCTGAATGCTCCGAACCGATCAATCGGCTCGAATCTCGGCATCGTGAGCAGCTCGCAAGGCGCGCGCAATATCCAACTCGGCCTGAAGTACAATTTTTAGGCCGGGTTTCTCAAAACACGCAGATCCTCTCCCAGCATCTGCTTCGGTTTTTCCAGGCCGAGTGTTCCCAACAGCGTTGGAGCGATGTCCTTCAACGAGCCGTTCTGCCGGAGGTGCATGTCATCGTTCGACATAAATATGAGCGGAACCGGATTGGTTGTGTGATACGTATGCGGACCTTTCGTAACCGGATCAACCATTGATTCGGCATTGCCGTGATCGGCGGTAACCAGCCACGTTCCACCGCTTTGCTTCAGAGCTTTGTGAATCTCTCCCAGCCCGGCATCCACCGCCTCGCACGCGCGAATCGTCGGCTCGAGTTTGCCAGAGTGCCCCACCATGTCCGCGTTCGCGTAGTTCATCACGATTACGTCAAATTCATTTCGCTCAATCGCTGCGACCACTTTCTCCGTGATCTCGCTTGCGCTCATTTGCGGCATCAGATCATAGGTCGCGACCTTCGGCGATGCCACTAGCTCGCGTTCTTCTCCCTTGTACGGCTTCTCGTGCCCGCCGTTGAAGAAATACGTGACGTGAGCGTACTTCTCGGTCTCGGCCACGCGCAGGTTCTTCCACCCTGCTCGTTCCATCACTTCGGCAAGAATGTTGTCGGGGTGCTCGGGCGGCAGCACGAACGGCAGCCCGAAATTCTTGTCGTATTGCGTCATCATTGTGTAAGTCAGGTTCTTCGGAACCAGCGACCGCGAAGGCTTCTCCAGCGAAAGATCAGTCAGCGCCATGGTCATCTCTCGCGCGCGGTCAGCACGATAGTTGTACATCGTCACGCTATCGTCGTCGCGGATCAATCCCACTGGTTCATCTCGGCTGTTGACAATGGTTATGGGTTCAATGAACTCGTCCGTTACACCGCGTTCGTAGGAGTTGCGCACCGCATCCACGGCGGATTGAAACTTCTTGCCGTTGCCCAGCACCATGGCTCCGAAGGCGCGCTCGATGCGCTCCCAGCGCTTGTCGCGATCCATTGCATAGTACCGGCCCGAAACCGACGCAATCTTGCCAATGCCGATTTCGCGCATCTTCTTTTCGAGCTGTTCGATGTACCCGGCTCCGCTCTCCGGCGGCGTATCCCGCCCGTCCATAAAGCAATGCACGAACACATTTTTCAGGCCGTGGGCTTTCGCCATTTCGAGCAACGCATAAAGGTGCGTGAGCTGGGCGTGAACTCCGCCATCGCTGCAAAGCCCCAGCAGATGCAGCCGGTGGCCTTCAGCCTTCTTCATCGCGTTCGTAAGCACCGGATTTGTAAAAAAGTCGCCCGAACTGATCAGCAGGTCTATGCGGGTCACGTCCATATAAATCACCCGCCCCGCCCCCATGTTCATATGCCCCACTTCGCTATTTCCCATTTGCCCTTCAGGTAATCCCACGTAAGGGCCAGAGGTGTGAATCAGTGTGCTCGGGTAGGTCTTCAGCAAGTAGTCGTATGCCGGCTTCTTCGCCAGCGCGATCGCATTACCCTCCAGGGTCGGCGAAAATCCCCATCCATCCAGAATTGTCAGGACCAGCGGCTTCAGCTTCGTCATGGCTTACTGATGAAACGCTTTCCTGCCCAAATACACTGCTGCGTCACCCAGTTCCTCTTCAATTCGCAGAAGCTGGTTGTATTTGGCAATCCGGTCCGTGCGGCTGGCCGATCCGGTCTTGATCTGTCCCGCATTCGTTGCCACTGCAAGATCCGCAATAAACGAATCTTCTGTTTCCCCGGAGCGGTGAGAAACGATCGTTGTATAGCCCGCGCTTACGGCCAGGCGCATCGCTTCCAGCGTCTCGGTAAGGGAACCAATCTGATTCACCTTCACCAGAATAGAATTCGCGATTCCACGATCAACACCCTGCTGCAGGCGTTCCGAATTGGTGACAAATAAGTCATCCCCCACCAACTGAATTCTTTTCCCCAGCACATCGCTCAGGTGTTTCCAGCCTTCCCAGTCATCTTCCGCCATCCCATCCTCAATCGAAATGATGGGATACTGGCTGACCCAATTCGACCAAAACTGCACTATCTGTTCCGAAGTTTTTTCGCTCTTATCGGACTTCTTAAAAACGTACTTCTGCTTATCTTTGTCGTAGAACTCGCTGGCCGCCGGATCCAGCGCGATAGCAATCTCTTCACCGGCTTTATAACCCGCCTTGTGTACCGCCTCCATTAGCACTTCCAGCGCTTCTTCGTTCGATTTCAGGCTGGGCGCGAATCCGCCTTCGTCGCCCACAGCCGTCGAGTAGCCTCGTTTCTTCAGAACCGCTTTCAAGCTATGAAACGTCTCAGCCCCCATGCGCAGCGCTTCTGAGAATCTGTTTGCGCCCACCGGCACGATCATGAATTCTTGCAGGTCCACCGAGTTATCCGCATGTGCGCCGCCGTTGATCACGTTCATCATGGGTACCGGCAGCACCCGCGCATTCACGCCGCCAATGTAGCGATAGAGCGGCGTCATCTCCGATTCGGCCGAGCCGCGCGCAGCAGCCATGGAGACTGCCAGAATCGCATTCGCTCCCAGCTTGCCTTTATTTGGCGTTCCGTCGAACGACAACATTCTTCGATCGATCAATGTTTGGTCGGCTGCATCGAGTCCTGCCAGCGCCGGCGAAATTATGTTTGTTATGTTCTCGGCCGCTCTGCGCGCGCCTTTTCCCAGATATCGCGCCTTGTCGTTGTCGCGAAGCTCTACCGCTTCATGCTCGCCGGTCGAAGCCCCGGAAGGAACTGCCGCGCGGCCAACGGTTCCGTCTGCAAGATGCACGTCCGCTTCAACCGTGGGATTACCGCGTGAATCCAGAATCTCTCTGCCGACTGTTTTGACAATTTCCATTCGTAATGTGTCCTAAAGGAAAAGATGGACCGGGTTACATGCATGTTGAAAGCTTGTACCCCGAGTCGCGTGCTGCGAACTTTCAATTTAGCAGGACGGGATGTTGGCTGATTCCGAGCCGGAAGCGTAGCGACCTAGTCCCCCACGGTATAATAAGAATTCGCCCGCTCTGGACGGGCATACCGGAAGGCAGGTGAATTTAAAGTTTGGCAGAAGTCCATCTGCAAGATGGCGAGACGCTCGAAAGCGCCCTCCGGCGTTTTAAGCGCAAGGTTCAGCAGGAAGATATCGTTAAGGAAATCAAGCGCCATTCGTTCTACCTGAAGCCAGGAGAAAAGCGCCGTACCAAAGAAGCTCTCGCCCGCAAGCGCAATCGTAAGAAGCGTCCGCGCGATATCGAGTAGTTCCGTTATACACAAAATAAAAGGCCCGCCGGTCGGTATCAACCCGGCGGGCTTCCTTATTTCACCGCTCAATTAGTGCCGTGGCTTTGCCTGCTTGTAGCCGGCTGGCAGGCTGAATTTGGAATCATCCACGCTGCCCGTCGAGAAATTCGACGTTTGCGTTTCCATCTGAATCGCAGGCGCATTCGGATCGCTGTTGCCGCCCATCATTCCGGACATCGGTGAGGATACCCCGCTGACCTCCACATCGGTCAGAATTGGATATCCGTTTTGCGCCATGGCCTCTTTCATCGCGGCGTTGATGCCCGTGCTGGCTCCGCCCAGAGCAGGGGAAAATCCCGCGAACGCATACTGAAACTTCTCAGCTAGACGCTTGGAATAGTCCACCGCCTCGTGCATTGCCGGATCCGCCGGCACTAGCCACGCATGCACCTTCACTACCATCTGCCCGGCCGCGCTGGCCGATTTCGCCGTCATCGTCATCAGCGTCTCGGTAGCACTCTGGCCGTTGATGTCACGCTTCTGGCCAGTGCTTTCCACCTTGATGTCGAAATCCATATTCGGCGCCTGTCCGCGATTCATACGTTCCTGCGCCCGCTCCATCTGCTGCCGCAGTTCGTCGAAAGTCTGCACAGTGTAGGTTTGCTTCTCGTTGTTCAGTGTGGTGATAGTTCCGGCATCCAGATCGTAAATTGTTGATAGAGGGCCGCCGAGCCGCGCCATCTTCGGCCCTTTAATGTAGATGCTGTAATTCTGGTCCTGGAACGCAGTCTTCAGACTGCCCCCCGCCATCCGGCCGAGCATCGGCATACTCGCCATGCGGTGAACCATATCGAGCATCGTTCCGCCCGTATACTTCACCGTTTCGTTGTACGTGACGTCGGCAAATAAGCAGCCAGCCGCGAGACCTGTCAGTACGAGCGTCTTGAAAAAACGATTCAATTTGTATCCTCCATACGATGAAGTGTACAGGAGCGGGTGTTCGTTACAGCCCGCGCTGCCGCGGCACGTGCCTGCAGGCCACTCTTCCGGCGCCAGGCGCACTCGAAACGGAGCCGCAACCAACGGGAGCGGTTGCTGGAATTTCCGCCCGTGTTTTTCCTTGACTGGCTCATCCTCCTCGCCTACTCTGATTAAGCGGCGGTAAGGTATCCTTGGCCACCGCGTCGGAGGCGGCATGTCTGAGGCAGACGAGCTGTATACTACCCGATATTCGCTTGCGGCTGTCTGGGAAGAAATTCTCATACAAACCTTCTCTACGATTGGCCGTATGGAGCGGCTGGCTAGCTGCTTTGATTCGCGAACGCGCTTGTACGCACATGCGAGGCTTGCGCATACGATAGGCGCTGTCGAGGCGAATGCTGCAATTCGCGCCGCTCACGGGCTCGTCTGGAACGATTGGCTTGCCGCCTCGCTCGAGCGGCAGCAACTCGATCTTCTAGTGCACGCTTCCGAGGGCTACGAAACCATCGAGACGTTCGTTACCTACTGGCAAATCTCGCGCCCGTACCTCACTTTTCCTCCCGGCTCCGCTGAAACGGAGGAGAGATTTCTCTTCGCCGGCAATCTTGAGGTATTGCTTGAACGGCTTCGCAACCAATACTGCGCGGATACGCCTCTGGCACCTGCTCCCATCGCTGCGTGCCCGGTGATCCAACTCGTGCTCGATCGGGTTCACGCGGCATACGCAGATCCCGATTTGTCCTTTGACACTCTGAGCGGCATACCAGGCACATCCAAAAGGAGCTTATACCGGAAATGGAAAGACTGTGTTGGCCGGAGCTTTGGCGACTACCTCGCCGAAGTGCGTATACAAAAGGCCGTGGCGCTGCTCAAAGAATCCAGTTTCGGCATCAAAGCTATTTCCACAATGGTCGGTTACAAGGACTGCAACTACTTTATCCGGGATTTTCGCAAGCACATGAACTGTGCGCCGGGCCAATTCCGGGCAAGTCTTCTGCTCGCCGGAAAACCCCACCTCGAAGAGATTGTGTGACTTCAGTCAACTTTGTCCCGCCTGTGCTATAAATTGGCGCGTTTGTGCTATTGATTTACCTTCTTTATTTCTAATTTCCCACTTATACTGAACCCGGCCAGTAAGAAAGTTACACAGCGGAAATAGCTTTACCGAGCCGCGACCCATCGGGAGCGGTTTCTGAGCTACTCGCCTGTAACTTACTACTGCCACGCGGCGGGGGTGCCGCGCGTGTGCGTGCTTGTTTAAGTGCCGCCATCTTCGGGACAGTTCTGCTGGGTTCCATCTCTGCAACTCAATCCGAAATCGGCCGCGAAGTCGCTGTTCCGCATCATCTCCAGGACGGTGAAGAATTCGACACGCCGCTTCCCGATCTGATCGCCTATGGCAAGAAACTGTTTGAAGCCCATTTCACGCGCGAGGAAGGCGCGGGCCGCCCGCTAACAAAGGGAACCGGAGCGCCACTCTCGGATCCGAATTCGCCTCTTGCGTTCCCGCGCAATAACAATCGCATTTCTGGACCGGACTCGAACTCATGCGCAGGCTGTCACAACCAGCCCATTGCGGGTGGCTCCGGCGATCTCTCGAGCAACGTGTTCGTCCTCGGCCAGCGCTTCGATTTCGCGACCTTCGATGCCAACGATATTCTTCCCACGCGCGGCGCAATGGACGAAAACGGCCGCGCCGTCACGCTGCAATCCATCGCAAACAGCCGCGCTACGCCGGACATGTTCGGCTCCGGCTATTACGAAATGCTGGCGCGCCAGATAACGGCCGATCTGCAAACGATCCGCGACAGCCTGCGACCCGGCCAACAGACACGGCTCACATCAAAAGGCATCTCGTTCGGCGTACTCACCAGGAACCTGGATGGCTCCTGGAACACATCCGCCGTCGAGGGTCTTCCCCCGGAATCGACCGCCTCGCCCGACGCGCAGCATCCGCCGAGCCTGCTCATTCTTCCCTTCAGTCAAGCCGGGGCGTTTATCTCGCTGCGTGTCTTCACGATCAACGCCTTCAATCAGCACCATGGCATGCAGGCGACCGAGCGATTCGGCATTGGCACCGATCCCGACGGCGACGGCGTGGTCAACGAACTGACCCGCGCCGACATCACTGCCTGCACACTGTTCCAGGCCACGCTGCCGGTGCCATCGAGATCCTTACCGAACGCCCAGTTATTCAGCGCGCCGCACGCGACGGCGAGAAGTTATTCCAGCGAATCGGTTGCGCCGGATGCCACATTCCAGCGCTCCCACTCGATCGTAAGGGCTGGATCTACACCGAGCCGAACCCATACAATCCACCCGGCAATCTCCAGATCGGCGAAGCCCCGGCGCTCTCTGTCGATCTCGCGAGCGACGATCTGCCGCAGCCCCGGCTCAAGCCGATGAACAGCATCGTCATGGTTCCGCTCTATACCGATTTCAAGCTGCACGATATCTGCAGCGGTCCGAACGATCCAAACCGCGAGGCCCTCAATCAAAACTCAGCCGCGGGTTCGACGCAGTTCTTCGCCGGCAACACGAAATTTCTCACCAAGCGCCTTTGGGCCGTCGGCAGCAAGCCGAACTACTTCCACCATGGCCAGTTCACCACCATTCGGGAAGCGATTCTCAACCATTTTGGAGAAGCGCTTTCGACACAACAGGCATTTTCCGCTCTTTCCCCTTACAGCCAGGGAGCGGTCATTGAATTTCTGAAAACACTGCGGCTGTCCGAAGCCGCCAGACAGGGAGTGGAAAAATGAAAAGAGTATCGTATCTATATTTGGCAATGGTATTTATTGGCACGGTAGCGCCTATGGCAGCACAAACCGTCCCGCCGTTTGATCCGCCCAAGGCCTATAAACCAACCAAGATGAACCTCTACACCTCACACTGCGCGCTCTGGAGAACGGACGGCACATTTGAAAGCACCATTCGCCTGAGCAATCAGTTAGTTATCTCAAAAATGAAAGCCACCGTGACCCTGCTCATGGCCGACGGTACGCCCTACGTGCTTCCAGCCGTGGTACTGGAGAAGGGAGGGGTGGCTACCGTAAATATCAACCGCGCCCTCGAGGATGTGCCAGCAAACGTGCTGCCGCATCTGTCCACATTCGGCAGCGCCTCGGTTTCCTATCGCTACGACTGGCAAGGCGTCGTTTACGCATCCATGTCCATCCTGGATATTCCACGGAGCCTGCAATACAGCTATCCCTTCGTTTTTCCGATGCACGGCAGCATGGCCATGGAGCAAAAGCCCGCCTCGACGGTAATGGAAGCGCTGCTCTGGTCCTATAGCCGGCATTCCGAAGCCTTTCTCTCGTTCGCCAACTCGTCTTCCCATGATATTAACGTTGCGCTCGGAGTTGTCGAGGACGGCCGCATGGCTTTTGGCGATGATCGTTTTGTAATCCCCGCCGGGAATACCGTTTTGAAAATCCTAGCGATGCGCGGAGGCAACGATTGGAGCCGAGCAGTCGGGGGTGTGCGTATCGCCTTCGACGCCGAGGCCGATAACTTGAGTGTTGTAGGCGGCATCGAGGATGACGCCCACGGCTACTCCGCCAATATTCCGCTCGCAGAGGCGTCGCCGGGCGGTGATGCCAGAACGAAAACCAGCCTCGCAAGTACGGGAATGATGGCAGGCAAGCAGGACCCAATGATGGGATTTCCCGAAAATTTGCGCTTCGAGCCGTATGCCTATTTCCGCAACATCGGCGACAGTGCGATTCGCCTCTCGTCCAGCCTGTATTACGACCATAACGGAAAAGCGCAGTCATCCGCGGTCCCGGAACTGCTCATCCCACCGCACCAGTCGCGGGAGTTAGCGATTTCGGAGGTACTTCGAGGAATTGACGCCGGCTCGGTGACGCTCGCATATTCTTACACGGGCACCCCGAACGCGCTACTCGCCGCCACCGGCTCCGTCGATCAGACCGGCAACTACGTCTTCGAGGTCGAACCGCGCGGGGTCGGCGAGACCGCGAGCAAGAGCGCGATCTACTGGTTAGTAGGAAACGGCTTCGACACCATGTATTCGCTATGGAACCCCACGAAGACGCAGCAGGATCTATTGCTGACTTTCCGCTACGGAGTAGGCCAAACCTACGAGCATCCGGTGCACCTAGCTCCTAACGGGACCGCCATGGTAGACATTAAGCAACTGGCTGAAATGGGCATGCCGGATCGTAACGGGCACGTGCTGCCGCTTTCGGCCACGGAAGGCAGTTTGATACTCAGCGCCGGAAACGGTAGCGAATACCACCCGATTAGCGTCGCTCTGGCCGGTGGAATTTACAATCCCAAGACAGCAACCTGCAACCCCACGTGTGAAACGTGCAATGGTTGCACAAGCATTCCGCCCAGTTTGACGCCGAATCCTTTCGGTGAACCGGTGGCCAACTCTGGCTGGCTGTACTCGCAGTGCTCCTGGTACAACGGAACGCAATACACCTACAACACTAGCGCAAGCTGGTCTTCCAACAATACGGGCATCGCTACCGTTCAAACAGGCAATTCCAACGCCGGACTTACCTACGGGGCTGGGGGAGGCTCCGCCACCGTCTCTTCGTTCGGGCAATCTATCCCGACCAATGCAGGGCAGATCTGCGGGTCTCCTGGCCCACCAGCTTGCCCCGTAGCCGCTCCCGCCCAGAGCGGGCCAGCGAAAATACAAACGCCGACTTCCCTATCGGGCCCCACCGGAAGCCCAGCACCCCTTACGAATCAGACCCTGACCGACTGTAACGGGAACACGAAAAGCACAAATTGGTATGGCTACAGATGGTGTGCGCCATATACAGTTTTGGATCAGAATGTGACCCAAATAAAGACAGCAGGTCTGGCATTCGATGAAGACTTAAATGTAACTGATACTAATGTTGGCCTCACCGGAACCAAGACGTCAGGTACGACGAACGCGCAGTTTCAGTTGGTTGACTTTCTTGCTCTAGGCCGTTCTGGTAGCGCCATTCCCGCTGGTAGTTATGCATATACCGTGCAGACCATTACATATCATCCCAACGGAAAAGCGGTGCGCGTCAATTGCCTCGCACAGCTGGCAACTACCGAAAGCGTGACGGATATCACGTCCAATCCGAGTACCCCATGCCACCACTAAAACCTCATCGAAGCACATCATGTACAACTAAATTCTGCGCCATTGTGATCGTAAGTATCATATTTTTAAACTGCTCAGTAGATGCAAATGGGCCTGCGACAGCGTCGCTTGTCGTACCCAGCTTCGAGGCTCGCGATAGCCGCGCTCTAGAAGTCTTTCGTAAGTTAGCCGAGCAACAACATATCGTCATAGCCGTATCGGGAACGTTAGTTGGATCGGATCATACGCTAATTAGCGTGAACCTGTCGAACACAACAATAGGGAATGTGATGGATACCATTACTTCCGCTGACTCGCGTTACACATGGCGTGAAGAATCAGATGGGACCATTATGGTTGTCATTGGGCAACACCCGCTTGATTTACTAAACATATCTGTGCGTACTTGGACTCTCAGCTATCCCGTTCGATACGAATTAAGCAGCAAAATTGCTGAGATACCGGAGGTCCACAAATGGCTGATAGGGCGGTCATGTGATATGTCTGAGTTCTTCGCAGGTGCTCCCCCTTCACAGGTCCTGGACATCGTTTTGACCGTTAGCAATGAAGATCTTCAAAGTATACTCTCCAAAATCGCTATGGAGACGAGGACATATTTCTGGTCTGCCATCAGGTATTCAGAGAGTCCTTGTGCTATTAATCTACGGCCATAGTATGGAGGATCATGCGCTAACTCCGTTGCGTGCTCGCGGTAGCCTCGCGTTTTTGGATCGCGTGTGCAAGCCGAACAGTTTAAATGGAACAAAGTAGTCGCTATCCATCGGACGCTCGCTTGCAATCGCGGCTAAAAAGGGGACTGCTTTTCGTAAACTCATGAATTTCGCTCCACTCGCACAAAAAAACCGCCGGGTTCATCGCCCGGCGGTCCTAGTCACCAGACTATCTGGTATCCGGCTAATCGCCCATCGCTCCGACTTCTTCCCGCTTCTCGGCTTCCGCGGCTTTTGGCGTGGAACCTAGCAAACCATCCAGCGGCACAAACCCGTCTATCTTCTTTTCGCCCAGAATGTGTTCCCGGTACAGCCGGGCCATCTTTTCGTTCTCGAGTTTTTTCTTCAGAGCTTCATCCCGAGCACGCATCTTCTCTTCCCGCGCGTTCTTGGCAATCCCAAGCTCTTCCAGATCGTGCTGCCGGTCCGCATTCACGTGCGCCTGGTTAAGAACCAGGTGGTGATCCTTGCTCGTGAGCGGGACGGTCTTGTTGCCGGCGAAAATTTCGTGGCGGCCATGCTCCTCATACCACTTCGTGAGCGTCGCCGTCATATGCATCTTCTCAATAATGTTGCGCCAACCTACGCCGGTGTTATAAGCGCAGAACGAAATCTCGCCTTCTTGCGTGGCATAAGGAATAATGCACTGTTCCGTGCGCCGGAAGTCGTAGTTGAACAGATCCTGGAACCACATGCCCGCGACGAACAGGAAATTCCAGCGATCCGCGCGGCGTTTCTGGATATCTGCCAGGGTTCGGTCGCCCGTAACCTTACCGTACTCGCCTTTCTGCGCCTTCTTGCTCATCCCGAAACACTTGTCGAACTTGGCGATTAGATCCGTCAGCCGGAAGTACTTCGGAGATTTGAACGGATCGTAATTGCGCAGCAGCGCCAGCGTCACGCCTGCGACCGAAAGAATGCGGCCCCGCGCCGCATCGTTGATATGCGCAATATCCTTCGCAAGCTGATCCGCGTGCAGGAAAGCCGTCACGGGCACATATTCCTTTGTGTCCTTATCGCACATGATGGCCATCCCAATTCCGCAGTTTGGATGGCACCCGCAACTTAACTGTCCCCAGTCGGCGGCCGGTCCGTGCACCAGGTCGGCAAAGTCGGAAAACGTGCTCATGAAGCTGATCGGGAACCAGTCGCGCACCGGCTCGCCAATGCCAGTCTGCGTTTTCACATCGTGTGCCAAGTGCGAAAGCGTGTACCGCTGCGCAATACGGCGTTCATCGGTGATCGCCTCATCGCGGCCGGTAAAGGATACGGGCTGGAACGACAGGAAGGGGATCTTTTTGGGATTATCCAGCGCGAACTGAACCACGTGCCCCACCTGCTCGTTATTGATGCCATTGAGAATGGTGATCACGGGCACTATGTCCACGCCTGCGGTCCACAGGTTCTCGATAGCGCGCAGTTTCACATCGAACAGGTTGCCTACGGCACGATGCGAGTTCGCGGCGTTTCCAATTCCGTCGAATTGAAGATACGCGTAGCGCAGACCGGCTTCGGCGGCTTCTTTCGCGAACTCGGGACGCTTGGCAAACTCAATGCCGTTCGTCGCCGCCTGCACGCTGTTGTAGCCCACCTTGCGGGCATAACGCACCGCATCGATAAAGTACGGCGAAAGCGTCGGCTCGCCACCCGAAAATTGCACCGACATCTGCCGCCGCGGCTTGATGGAAATGGCATTGTCAAGCAGCTTTTGAATATCTTCCCAGCTCAATTCGTGTACAAAACCAACTTGATTGGCATCCATGAAGCACGGATCGCACATCATGTTGCAGCGGTTCGTCAGATCGATCGTAAGCACCGAGCCGCGTCCGTGCGTAATCGTGCTGGTCCCGTGATTATGCAATTTTTCGTCGTGGTGCGCGCGGATATCGCGGCCCGGAAAGACGTCCTCCAGATGCTTCGAAAACGCCGGGTCAATCGACATCACGTCCTCAAACTGCCCATGCTTCGGGCATTCCTTCACCATGAGGACTTTGCCGTCGCGCTCGATGATTTTTGCTTTGATCTCTCCTACCGGCTCGTTCAACAGAATCTTGTAGTCGATTTCGCCATCAACAATCTTCTTGCGGATTTCGGGTATGCACTTGGGGCACAGGGAATCTGTGTCGCGCGGCCAGCCAAGTGGCGGTTTTGATTTCTGGTAACTCTTCAGAAGCGGCTTTTCGGACCATTTCGGCGTGAAGGAAGGATTCTGATGGACCTGATTCAAACGATCAAAAACATGCCACGCGGCGTTTGCGCCGACCGCGACCGCCTTTTCAAAGTACTTCACTGGTTTATGCATGCTGAATGAACCTAAAAACTTCGGTTTCCTCCCATAGAAACCAGGGCGGACTATGGCCCTGATCTACCCAACAGTATAGGTTTCACTTAAGCCCCTGAAAACGAAATGAAAGCGAACAGCGCTGTTCGGCGGTTGTATGGACGATTACTACCGCTGAATAGGGGTCGACTTTTTGTGAAACCTTTGTGTTTCAGTGAGTTAAGCCGGTACTCCGTCTACCAGGCATGGTAAAAGCCATCTCGCTGCAGGACCTCCACCGGCACTCCAAAAATGCTTGAGAGCCGCTCGGAGGTAAGCACCTCGGGCTTGGGTCCATCTAGCGAGGTCTTCCCTCTTTCCAGAACGACCACGCGGTCAATCTCCGGGATGATGTCATCCAGATGATGTGTCACCAGCAATAGACCCACGCCGCTCTGCGCTAGAGCACGAAGCTGAGTTCGAACCTCATGCAGAGCCACTAAATCGAGACTGGTCGTCGGTTCATCCAGCAGCAGGGTAGCAGGATTGTGAATCAGCGATCGGGCGATCAGCAGCCGCCGTGCCTCGCCAGATGACAATTCGTCCAGCCAGCGGCTTGCCAGGTGCGGCACCTCCAGCCGCGCCATTGCGTCTTTTGCTGCTCGCTCCATGTCCGGCGTGACATGCTGGTTCGGCCACACGCCAACCGAACCGAAAAATCCGGACAAGACCAGTTCACGTCCGGTTATGTCGCGCGTACACTGCGCCATTAGATCGTTGCTGACGATGCCCAAGTGCGAGCGCAAATCGAAAATATTCCAGTTCTGCTGGCCCAGAATGCGCAGGCGAGTCTCCGGGCGAAGAAGTGGATAGCATTCGCGCATGATCGTCTTGATAAGAGTAGATTTTCCGCTGCCGTTTGGCCCCAAAATCGCGACGTGTTCGCCAGCCTCCACGGTGAGCGATAAACCATTCAGGGCAAATCGCCCGCCGCGCTGCACAAACACGTTTTGAAATTCGAGTAAGGGTACCGTCAAAATAAAAATAGAGAGTAGCAGGCGAGCACACAGGGCGTTTGGTGCCCGTTGTGCGCGCTTGAATAGGTTTTGCCAATTACAGCAGTCGAGATCAAAAAGCTGGCCCGGGAATGCGGGTTTGAGCTGGCCGGCACTGCCTCCGCTGAGCCATCCGCGGACTTCGCTCGTTTCCAACGATGGCGCGGGAAGGGCTTCGCTGGTGAGATGTGTTATCTGACTGATCGCCGTGGCGATGTGCGCGCGGACCCGCGAAATCTGCTCCCCACAGTCCAGAGTGTCGTCTGCGTCGGCAAGCTCTACAACACATCTCATCCGCACACCGCTGAAGTTGATGATCCGAAGCGCGGCTGGATCTCGCGCTACGCCTGGGGAGCGGATTACCACGAAGTGCTTCACCAAGGGCTTGAACTGCTGGTGAGGAGGATTTCCACGGTACACGGACAGCCATTCGACTGGAAGATTTGCGTCGATACCGCGCCCTTGCTCGAGCGCTCGTACGCGCAGGCTGCGGGCTTGGGCTGGATCGGAAAAAATACCTGCTTGATCAATCAGCAGCAAGGGTCGTGGTTCTTTCTGGGCGAACTGCTGCTCTCCATCCCATTGCTGCCCGACGCTCCGCCTCCCAACCGCTGTGGTACCTGCACCCGCTGTATCGATGCGTGTCCCACTACCGCCATTGTTCCCGACGAGGGCGGCGGCTGGACGCTGGATGCGCGCCGCTGTATTTCCTACCTCACGATTGAAAAGCGTGGTGAGATCAACCCGGAGCTAGCAGAAAAAATAAGCAGCCATGTCTTCGGTTGCGACATCTGTCAAGATGTGTGTCCCTGGAACAGCCATGCTTCTGTCGACGCGGACCCGTCGTTCGAGCCCTCGTGCTTTGCGCCCTCTCTTGAAAGCCTGGCTGAACTGACCGAAGATAATTTCCGTCGTATCTTTCGAAGGTCGCCGGTACGAAGATCCAAGTATTCCGGATTCATGAGGAACGTCGGCATCGCGATCAGGAACTCAGAAGAGACGTAGGTGAGCGGATGTACTTGAAGCCCGTCCTCTTGTTGGCCCTAGCTGTTTCGGCGGCGTTCTCGTCTTTCGCCGCGGCTCCACCGCCCCGATTCGAAGATCCGCTGAAAAATCCGGGGTTCGTTCATTTCTACAACCTCGAATACGCTCAGGCGCTGATCGATTTCGAGCAGCAAGCTAAGTGTCATCCCGACGATCCATTTGCCTACAACAACATTGCTCAGACCATTCTGTATCGGGAAATGTTCCGGGATGGGGCGCTCGAAAGCGAGCTTGTCACCGGAACGAACCCATTTCTCCGCAGGCCCAAAATGCAGATTTCAGCCTCGGACAAGGCGCAATTCAACGCTTCAATCAACCGTTCCTTACAATTGAGCCTCCCGCGCCTCCAGAAGAACCCGCAAGATATCGGGGCGCTGTACGCGCTCGTGGTTGCGCATGGCCTGCGCGCCAACTATCTGTTCCTCGTCGAAAAAGCGTGGCTCGATTCGCTGCATGAGGCCACCGAAGCTCGCAAAGCCGATGACAAGATCCTCGCGCTGGATCCGGATTTTGTAGACGCACACCTGGCATCGGGCATGAGCGAGTATATCGTCAGTTGCCTTCCAATGTACATGCGAGTGCTAGGCAAGATCCGCGGATTCCATGGCGACAAGGAAGATGGTATTAAGCAGCTCGAATGGGTGGCTAAAGACGGAACGCTCGACCGCTATGATGCCAGCGTTTTGCTGGCCGCCATCTACCGCCGCGAGCATCGTCCAAAGCAGGCCATTGCCTTGCTAAACGGCTTAGTGAACACATTCCCCCGCAATTACCTGTTCCGCTTTGAGCAAGTGCAGATGTATAGTGATTTGGGAGACAAGCAGTCCGCTTTACGAGTGTTGGCTCAGATTGACTACTTGCACCGCAGCGGAGCGCCCGGTTACGCCAATTTACCCTCCGAGCGGATTCAGTACGCCAAGGGCAATCTGCTGTTCTGGTATGGCGATCTCGACCCCGCGCTGGCCGACCTCAAGCAGGTCACGCAAAAAGCGCATGAACTGGATTTGAATACAGCCGTAATGGCATGGCTGCGCCTTGGCCAGGTTTACGATTTGAAGGGCGAGCACGCGCAGGCGGTACAGGCGTACCGGGAGACCTTGAACACGGCGCCGCGCTCTGCGCCTGCAGCGGAAGCCGAAGGGTACATTTCCGTTCCGTATCGGCGCAAACCGCCGACCGGGTGAGCAATCGGCTAAAACTGAATCGAGACGTATTCCATGCGAGATACACTAACTGAACGATGCTGACTCTTAATCGCATTGAATCCGCTGGCCCTAAAGAAGCTGTTTACCAACAGATTTGCGAGCAGCTTAATGAGCTGCTCGGGGACGAGACGAATTTCATCGCCAATGCCGCGAACACAGCGGCTCTGCTGTTCCAATCACTGAAAGATGTGAACTGGGTCGGTTTCTACATCGCCGAAGCGAAAGAACTCGTCCTCGGACCTTTTCAGGGCAATCCCGCCTGTGTACGTATTCCATTCGGCAAAGGCGTTTGCGGGAAAGCGGCGGCGGAGCGAAAAACAATCGTCGTTCCGGATGTGAACCGGTTTTCCGGCCACATCGCCTGTGACAAGGCTTCGCAGTCGGAAATTGTGGTGCCGCTACTGAACTGGGGCAGGCTGCTCGGGGTGTTGGATATCGACAGCGCCAGCCTCAACCGCTTCGACGAAGACGATAAAGAAGGCATCGAATCCGTCGTATCGGTGTTTCTGGCTTCACAGGTTACTTACGATCTGCCCGATTTCAGTGAAGAATCGGCGGACGATTAAGCTCCGCGCCAGTACACTGATATTTGGCAGCATCTACTTCGCCGCACGGCACTTTCTGTCCGAAATGCGGCTACTCCCTTACTTCCGGTGCGCTGGCTTGTGGCAAGTGCGGCAGGCTTGTCTACACTGATGAACTGGAGCAGATCGCGAACCGTGCCCGGCAGCTTACGGCTCTAGGTCAGCTTCCACTCGCCCGTGAGCATTGGCTGGCAACCCTTCAATTCCTTCCCGAATCCAAAGAGCGCCGAGGCGTCCAGCGCGAAATTGAAAAGCTGGATGCAAGGATGTCGCCCGCCGCCATGCCGGTACGCGAAAGCCGCTTCAAAACGGCTGCTATGCCGCTGCTCGCAAAGCTGATCTTCCCGCTCAGCCTGCTGGCGTTTGTGGGCGTTTACTGGAGCTTGCTCGGGTGGTGGTTCGCGGTAGGAATCACGGCCTCCGTTCTGCTGCATGAAATGGGGCATTACATCACCGTGCGGCGCTTTGGGTTCAAGGCCGAATTGCCGACCTTTCTGCCGGGCTTCGGTGCGTTCGTGCGCTGGACCGGCGGCAACGTCGATCCCGGTGTGCGCGCCATGATTTCGCTGGCGGGTCCGCTCTTCGGCTTTCTGTCGGGTGTCCTCGCCTACCTTCTGTACCGCGAAACGGGCCGTCAGGTCTGGCTTGCAGTTGCTGAATTCGCTGGTTGGCTCAATTTGCTGAATCTCACGCCGGTATCCATTTTCGACGGCGGCGCTGCCATGACCGCTCTCGGCCGACAGCAGCGCCTCTCGATCTTAGTCTTCAGCCTGGTTTTTTTCTTTTTGCTGCACGATTACCTGTTTCTGATTCTGGCCGGCGGAACCGCCTACCGCTTTTCGACCCGCGATATACCAGCGGAGCCGCGGCAGGGAATCGCTCTGTACTTCATTTTGCTGGCCGCCGCCAATGGACTCTTAAGCTGGTACTGCTCACATCAGGGATACTCATTCCTTTCAAACCTCTAACCGCCTATACCAGCATTTTCGAAAAGACGGCGGAAGTCTTCGTCCGTACGTATCCTTCCCGAAGATAGAACCGGTGAGCTGCCTCGCGCGCAATTTGCGATCTGACGAGCATTCTCTTGAGGCCGCGATTTCCCGCCCATTGCTCTGCTTCGATAATCAATCCCCGGCCGATCCCGAGGCTGCGGAAGCCACCCGAAACGACGAGCCCGCCAATCTCCCCATAAGGTTCAGTCTGAAGGTGATGAACCACGCCGACGTCGATCCAACCCACCACGGAGTTCGCAATGAAGGCGACATAGACCACGTGTTCCGTTAGGCTCGCCAGTTTTTGGATCCGCTTTTTCATCTCGCCCGGTGAGACTGGATACCCTAGCTCTTCCGACAGCTTTGCAACTTCTTCAGCATCCATGATTGCGATCTCCCGAATATTCAGCGCCGTGCGAGCTGTCGATCCGATTAGCATGGCTTGACCGTTACTCTACCTTTGTGCAATATACTTCCTTTCGGAGGTCACAAGTGAGAAAGTATTCTGCGGAACTCGTCGGTACGTTCGTTTTGGTCTTCGGAGGCGTTGGAAGTGCTGTTCTTGCCGGATCGAAGATAGGCTACCCAGGCATTGCGCTTGCATTCGGGCTTTCTCTTTTGGCGATGGTGTATACCATCGGACCCATTTCCGGCTGTCACATAAATCCGGCTGTGACGTTTGGCGTCTTCCTGGCGCGGAAGATTGGAGCCAAGGACGCGCTGGGCTATGTAATCGCACAGATCGTGGGCGCAATCATCGCGGCTGGCTTGATTCTCGCCATCGCTAACGGCCTGCCGGAGGGCTACAACGCGGCCCAAGCCGGCCTTGGAGCAAACGGTTACGGCTTGCACTCGCCCGGACAATATGCATTGGGAGCTTGCTTTCTGACGGAAGTAATCCTGACGATGTTCCTGGTACTGACGGTGCTGGGTTCAACAGACATCAAAGCGCCGGTTGGTTTTGCCGGAGTTGCCATCGGGCTGGTGCTCACACTCATCCACCTGGTTGGCCTTCCGGTGACCAACACCTCGGTAAATCCAGCCCGCAGTATTGGACCGGCCATCTTCGTTGGGGGCTGGGCGCTAGGGCAACTATGGATGTTCATCGTCGCTCCCTTAATCGGTGCGGTGGTGGCCGCCCTCATCTATAGCGGCATCCGCATACTGCCGGAGGTGGTCATCACCACTCGTCAATCGGAGCAGGCATTAGTGAGCGAACAGTTGCAGCGCCCAGCCGCGAATCCCTAGGCCGTTAGACCTTGTGGCGCACGCTTAAGCGTGCAGCGGTGGACTTCAGTCCACCCTCCGGGTCCCGGGACGCTGCATTCTACGCCGCGATAGCTGCGGTCGGTTCGACCAACCGCTCCACATTCACCGAGTAAATGGCCGGTTTGCCCTGGTGATCGCTCTGAAAGTAAACCCGCCGGCTATCGGGCGAGAATACCGGCGTGACGGAAGCGGGATGGCTGGCGCGATGCTCGCACAAGGTAAACTCGCGCTGCACCGACCGCAGAAGAAGAATGATATTCGGCTGGGCCTTGCTCCGGCTCGCGCCTACGAAAACGGAATCGTCCCCATTCGGAGCAAAAGCTGCGAATTGGCTTGTACTGGCGACGCATTTCTCCGCGCCACTCTCCGGAATCAGTTCGTGTATCTCCGAAAAATAGGTTCCTCGCCGCAGCACATCCCGCAACAACAGGATCGACTGTCCCTCCACCGACCACACCGCGTTCGATACGCGGCCGCTCGCCAGCAGAACCGGCTTATCTCTCGGCGGGTCGGCCTCCACATACCAGATCTCGCGTTCATCGCCAGACGAGTTGCGTATGAATAGGCAGCCCTTGCGTCCAGGCCGTGCCAGGCACTCACCCGTTACGTTCTCGGCCAGCATGCGCGCACTCTCACCCGAAAGATACTCAAGCCGGCGATTGCGGATCAACCAGTATTCCGAAGGCGTCGAGCCTGCACTGAATGCGCTAACAGCCTCTGCCACGGGGCGCTCTTCCCGGCGGTTCCGCAGCTCAACCGCCCGCAGCCTGCCGCCATCCAAAAAAAGCAACACGCGTTCTTTCTCATCCAGGCACAGAGAGCGCGGATTCAGGCTCTTTGCTTCCGCAAGATCAGTCAGCATGCCCGTCCGTAAATCCACCCGGTAGGGCGTCAACGTCCCGCTCCGGTCAGACGAAAAAATCAGGAAGCGCTCTTTCAAAGAAACGAACCGGTTGGCCGGGGCCGGCAAAATGCTGGTGCTTGCCGGATTCGTAAGCCGCACAACCGCAGTTTCGGTGGTCGGGTCTGAAAACCGGACAAACTCGCCCACTGAGGGCAGAGGTCGGGTCTTCCTACTCGGGTTTTTGCTGGTTGCCGCCAGAGTTCCTGGCACCAGCGCCAGGACCGCACGGCGCGTGATGCCGCCCTTTACCACTGGGTCCACTACTGAAAAAGATGCGCACTCGAAACAGCCAGTTGCACTAAAGCCCCAGGTCGTTTCGTTTGGGTCTGGATGCCTTCGACAGCGTCATTTTCGACATGTACTTGTAAGGATTCACAGGTGTTCCGTGCAGCCTGACCTCGTAATGAATATGCGGTCCCGTCGCTCTTCCCGAGGCACCCGACAACGCGATCACCTGGCCCCGCCGCACTTCTTCGCCCGGTACCACCAGGAAATGCGAGAGATGCGCGTAGTAAGTATCGATCCCATTTCCATGATCCACAATCACAAGCCTGCCGTATCCTCGGCTCCAACCTGCACTCTCTACCACCCCGTCAGCGGTCACGTGAACCGGCGTCCCTTTGGGCGCCTGCAGGTCGATTCCCGTATGGAAGGCGCCTTCACCTGAAAATGGGTCATTTCTTCCGCCGAACGAACTCCGTAGAATTCCGTTCACAGGCCATAAACTTGGCTGCGTGTGCGACTGCCATTGAAATGCGTAGTGATGATAAATATCGGCATAGCTCGCTGCCTTCAGAAAATTATATTCCTGAATTGATTCCTTCACGTCCGGCTTCAGAGGCGAATCTAGATCTGCCGTTTCGTCGCGCTCGGAAGAGACCGGTGGACTTATTCCGTACGCCACCGAAACCTCGCTCGCCAGATCCTCGAGTGAGGCCATCTGCTCGTTGTGCTGCAGCGACTGGCGCTGCAGGTCTTGATAGCGCGTCCGAAGGTGGTCGAAATCGGCGCGAAGCTGGTTGTAGCGGGATACTTCCCAGCTCATATGCAGATAGCTCGAAAACAGCCCGAACGCCAAAAGGCAAATTAGCAAAAACGAACCGAAAACATACGCCAGCCACTTGTAGCTGATTTTTACGCGTTTGGCTTGCCCGTGAACGGAGTGGGCAAACTCAACGACGAAGTACGGTTGATTCATTCGTCTCCTCAGGGGGCGCGCGTAACGTGTCTCCGTAACACCGTCCGGATCAGCCCCAAGATGGCCTTTCGATGGTTAACGAAACTTCAGACTATCCTGAGCGGAATAACGTGTCAACGAAAGAAAAAGTATTCCATCCTACCCCCATGGGAATAGGCATCATGGAGCCTGGCTTCGTTCCTCCATCATTGTCGCAAACCGCCCTGAGTTCGTTTGGTAAAACCCGGAGTTCGTTTGGTAAAACGTGGTTTGGCGCTGGCGGATAATCGGAGCAATGGCTTTTGAACGCGAGGTAGAGGTTGCAAAACTGGTCGCCCAGGAAGCGGGTGCTCTGGCGCTCGATTACCAGCGCCGCGGCGTTACCGCTGAGGTGAAATCGGACGACTCCCCGGTAACGGCAGCGGACCGCGCATGCGAGAAGCTGATCGTGGATTTGATTGCGAAAGAGTTTCCCGATGATGGTGTGCTCGGCGAAGAGGGAGCGAACAGGGAAGCGCACAACGGGCGCAAGTGGATCATTGATCCCATCGATGGCACAAAAGATTTTGTTCGCGGCATTCCGCTGTGGGCCGTTCTGATCGGTCTTGAAGAGCATGGGCAGATCGTGGCTGGAGCAGCGCACAGTCCTCGCCAGGGCCTGTTGCTCTGGGCGGGCAAAGGACAAGGCGCCTGGTCAAACGGCCAACAAATTCGGGTCTCTGACCGGTCCGATCCGGCCAATTCAGTACTGGCATTCAATGGCTTTAACAAAATCGGCGTGGACCGGTTGACGCCGCGCCTGCTGCCGTGGGTCGCCCGCTTCTGGGCCGTCCGCAGCCTGGGCGGAGCCGTGGATGCCATGCTGCTGGCACAGGGTCAGGCCGACGTCTGGATTGAACCGAACGCCTCGCCCTGGGACCTCGCGCCGCTCAAAATCCTGATCGAAGAGGCTGGCGGCAAGTTCAGGGGCTTCCGGGGCGAAGACAGCATCTACGCCGGCAACGCCTATGCCTGCGTCCCGGGGCTGGAGTCTTACGTTCGGGAGTTGCTTGGCTCATGAGCGGGTACGAAGCGCTGCAGGACACTGCAGCGTGGATTGACCTTTCAGACCGGGGAAAAATTCGCGTAACGGGTGAGGACCGCGCGCGCCTTCTTCACGCTATGAGCACCAACGACGTACAGAATTTGGCGTCGGGAAGCGGTTTATACGCCTTCTTTCTGAATGACAAAGGGCGGATTCTAGTCGATGCCTGTATCTACAACCTGCGCGAAAGCCTGTTACTCGACACCGAGCCTGAAACCGCCGGCAAGCTTCGCAATCACCTGGACAAATACATCATTGCGGACGACGTCAACCTCGAAGATGAGACTGCCCAGTGGGCGGCTTTCGGACTGGAAGGCCCAGCAAGTATTTCTGCTGCTGCCGGACTCGGAATATCGGTTCCCGATAGCAAGTATGGTGTTCGGGAGTGGGGTGAAGGTTTCGCCGCCCATGTGGCAAGTACCGGCCCGGAAGGAATCCGCGTCTTCATGCCTATCGCCGGGAAGGCGGCTTTTGTCCAGCATCTGTCTGCGGCGGGCATTCCGCAAGCGACCGGCGACGAGGCCCGCATCGTCCGGATAGAGAACGGCATGCCGCGCTACGGCGAAGAGATCAGTGAACGCTATCTGGTGCAAGAAACCCAAGCGATGCACGCGGTTCATCTGAATAAAGGCTGCTACCTGGGCCAGGAGATTGTTGAGCGAGTCCGTTCGCGCGGTCAAGTGCATCGCCTGCTGGCGCCGGTGCGATTCGAAACGGAACTAGCCCCGCAGCCCGGCACGAAGCTGGTTCTGAACGGCGAACCAGCGGCTGAAATTGCTTCGGCGGTCTTTTCGCCCGGCCTTGGTGAAGCCGTCGGACTTGCTTATGTGAAAGTTCAGGCGCTGCACGACAGGCCGGAAATGATCGTCGCGGGAACCGAACCGGCAGTCAGGGCGTATATCCGCTAGCCGGCGCTGGTGGATCCGTTTGCAAGTTGCAGGTCATTGGAACCCCATTTCGTTCATCGGTCGAAATCCCAGTGTGTTCATCGGCTCTGGGAACCTGAGATCACCCGAATCCGGTTTCTTATCTTTTCCCCATGTCCAGTACATGCCCACATACGCATACTGTTCGGTTTGGCCCGCTACGGAATGGCCGTAACAAAACAAAAACTGCTCCCCTGGGTGATGCTTGAAGTGATAGTAACCCCCAATGTCGATCATCGTTGAAGCTTGGGTCTGGGGCGCGGCATAGCCCTCTCGTCCATGGGAAAAGACCTCGCCTCCGAGCTCTAGCCGCTCGCCGAAGGCGTATTTCAGCAGGAATGCGCCGTACGGAAAGTTGCGGTACTGCGTTTGCGGAACGATCACCTCCCCAGCGCCGCCGTCCAGAAGCCAGTGTCCGAAATTCTTCTGCAGCCACAGGGGAACCTTGTACCAAACCTTGCCCACGCCGAGTCCCTTGTCGTAATTACCGGTCGGTATTTCGAACATCGTAAACGTGCCGATCTGGGGAACATACTTCGATTCTTTAATGAACGCGATCTTGGCACCGAGTTCCATATCGATGTAGCCGAAGGCGGACGGGCCAGTGCCGCCGGGGGCGTAGATCGGATTGTTGGACGGGTTGATGGTGCCCCAGGGCGCGATTATGTGTAACTGCACCCTGGGAATGGCGCCCCAGTTGAACTCGAAGGCCGGACCGGTAGAATCAATTTCTGCCGGTGTCCCATCCATACTCCCGAATATGTAGAACTCGTAGTGGTGCAGCTCGACAGGCACCGGATCGTCGGTTTGGAACGGTGGTCCCTGTGCCCACAGGCTTGAAGCCGCAACCGTCAAGAAAAGCAAGAAGGGAGAGCATTTACGCCTACTCCATGCGCGCTGGTATCGGGGCTTGAGAAAGGTCCGCCCCACAAAAGCGTTCCAGATGAACGACATTAGGACAGTTCGCGCCCCGTGTCCGCAAGCCTTTTTGCCAACAAGTGATCTATAGAGAATGGCCCGGCCCCACGACTAACAAGAATAGTAACCTCTCTGCTTTGGATCAGGCCTGATTGGGGTGTTACATTACGCTCAATCCCATCCATTTTCATCGCGGTTGCCGGGCCCCAAGGTACGGTGAATTACTCGTATCGCAACGCTTCGACGGGATCCAGGCGGGCGGCTTTGCTTGCGGGCCAGATGCCGAAGAACAAACCGGTGCCTGCCGAGACTATCAGCCCCAGCGCAGCCGCCCAGAGCGGAACGCTGGCAGGCAAACTGGGAAAGATGAGCCGGCTGATGAGAGCTACCATCCACCCGAAGAGGATTCCGATCACGCCGCCCAACGCTGTCAGCACGACAGCTTCGAGCAGAAATTGAAGAACAATATCCGATTTTCTAGCGCCAATCGCCTTTCGAATGCCGATCTCTTTGGTCCGCTCCGTGACCGACACAAGCATAATATTCATCACGCCAATGCCGCCAACCAGCAAGCCAACTGAACTGAGCACTACCATAACGAGCGCCACCATCGACGTGATCTGCCGGAAGTCGCTGACCATTTCCTCAGCGGTTTGCATGCCGAAGTTATCGGGCTTGTCGTATGGAACCCGGCGATCGACGCGGAGAATTACCCGCACGTCATCCAAAGCTCGCGGTAACTGGCCATCTTTGGCGTTAACCACAATTGCCAACCCCTTGGATGCCGGATAATTCTTCTGCATTGTGAAGTACGGAAGTAAGACTCGCATGTCGTTTTGTCCAAAGAACGACGCTGCAGGTCTATTCATCGTCCCGATCACTTCGAACTCCTGCCCGTTCACTTTTATGGTTTTCCCGACAGGGTCCGCATTCGCATAAAGACTGCTGGCAACATCCGCTCCAAGAACTGCGACGGGGGCCCGGCGGCGGCTCTCTTCATCCGTGAGAAAGCGGCCGGAGTGTATATCCACTTGGCCCTCCCGCGCGTACGCCTCATCAACACCAAGCAGATTAATCCCGTAAACGTCATTCCCCTTGTAGCGGGCTTCTAGATTACTGTTATCCACGAACAAGAGTGGCGAAACCTCCGCACAGGAGCCGCACTTCTCCCGGATGTCCAGGACGTTCTGGTACACGAGATCTTTTCGGGTCCTTTCCTCGGCAGTGGGAGCAGATGTGCGAAAGCCCGCTTTGAACTTGAACACAATAATTGAATTCGGGCCGAAGCTGTTAAGAACCGACGTTATGTTGGAATCGAACCCTGTAAGGATGGAACCAACTCCGATGATGGTGCCGGTGCCCATAACCACACCCAGCACGGTCAAAAGTGCGCGCATCTTGTGGGCGCGGATGGTTTGGACGGCTAATCCGGCGGCGTTCAGGAAGGCAAGCCAGTTCATAATTACTACTCGTTATTACTACTCGTTCCTTAGGGCCTCTATAGGATCGAGCTTGGACGCCCGCTGAGCGGGATAAATCCCAAAGAACAAGCCGACTACAGCCGAAAGGCCGACACCAACCACGACGGACACTAAGGGAAGAGCCATCGGTATCGATGCTGCATTTCTAATAAGCTCGGCAATGGCCCAAGCTATCAAAACGCCTATCAGTCCCCCGGTGGCGGAAAGGGTTGCAGCCTCTACCAGAAACTGGTTCAGAATATCACTTCGGCGCGCCCCGAGAGACTTCCTGATACCTATCTCGTGCGTCCGCTCGGTAACGGCAGCAAGCATGATGTTCATGATGACAATGCCGCCAACCACCATAAATACGGAGACAATCCCGACGGCAGTGGCAGCAATCGCTGCGGTCAGGCGCTGCCAAAGGTTCACAAACGAATCAGAAGTCATTATGCCGAAGTTGTCGTCCTGGCCGGGGCGGAGGTGCCGGTACGCGCGCAGGAGCATGGTCACTTCATCCTTGGCCTGATTGAGGTGTTCCTGGTCCACAGATTTTGCAATAAGGTCGATGCCCTTTTGCGACCCGTACATCTTGAAGTAGCTGGCGATCGGCATCATAACGAAATTGTCCTGCGATTGGCCGAAGACACTGCCCAGCGACTTGGCTACTCCTATGACTTCGAACGGAACGCCATCCACCTGGATGACCTTGCCTATGGGATCCCGGTTCTCGAAAAACCGCTTGCGAATATCGCTCCCAATGAACGCAACAGCGGCGTGACGCCGCACTTCGTTTTCGCTGATCGGGCGCCCGACATCTACCTGAACGTTGTTCAGCGCAGGGATGTTGGCTGTGATCCCCTCGATCGAGATAGTGCTGTCTGTAGATTGGCCCTGAAAAGATATGCGGCCGTTGCGATCGACTGTCATTCCCAGCCCGCGCAACAGAGTCGTGTGGTCCCGGAGGAAGTCGTACTCCGCAGGCCTGATCTCGGGATTTCGCTTCGACATCAATCTCAGCCTTTTGGGATCCCTTGTGCCGAACCACGCCATCCGAACCACCCGGAATCCGTCCGAGCCCATGTCGGAAACCTTGGTAGCGATATATAGATTCATCCCGTGTATGAGCGCCATCACGGAAATGAGTGTAGTGGTCGCAAGGATGATCCCGAGGAGGGTGAGAAAGCTGCGCAGTTTGTTCTTGTTTAGCGAATCGATCGCAATCCGGCCCGCTTCCCAGAATGAGGCGCTCGGACGATACCTTCTTTGCTTCGGCACAGACTCTTCAGACAGACGCAAAATGCTCCGCCTTTGTTCCCACAACTCTATTAGATGCTGGAAGCTGGCCGCCAATCCAGTTCAGCGCGAACGCATCCAGCCAAAATCGAGGCCTCTGTCGCGAAATGAACCCAAGATGGCCGCCATACTCAGTCGCTATCAAACTAATGTGCGGATTGGACCTGAAAGCCGGGTGGCTGTAAACGTGGAACGGGACCAGCGGATCGTCTTTGGCTGTAATCACCAGCGCAGGAATCTGGATTTCATCGAGATACCGTACCGCAGATTGCGTGGCGTAGTAATTAGCCGCTGATCCGAAGCCGAAGAGCGGGGCTGTAAAGCGGTCATCGAATTCCCAAATGGTTCGAACCTCATCCAGGCCAGTCGGGGTATAAAGGTGGGGGTCAAGCCGGCTCTTACGCCTGACGCGGCCCCGAAGTCTGTCGAGAAATCGGCGCGCGTAAAGGCGATTCCACGGTTTGTCCATCGAGCGGACGCAGGCGGCAAGGTCAATCGGAGTCGAAATTGCGCAAATGCCCGCCAGCAGATCCGTAGGGCCGAGTTCCCCGGCGAGCTTGAGGGCGACATTCCCGCCGAGCGAAAAGCCAACCAGGAAATTCGGACCGAGCCCCCGATTTTGCAGTCGTTCCAGCACAAAGCGGGTATCGCTGGTAAGCCCGGAATGGTACATGGTCTCGCAGAGTTCTTCAGTGCCGCCGCAAGTTCGCAGATTCAGGCGATGTACTCCGAAGCCGCGAAGCAGAGCCTCTTGCGCGAAGCTGGCTATGTATCCCGCATCGGCTGAACCCTCCAGCCCGTGCAGAAACACAATCTGGCCAAAGGCGCTATTCTCTGGCTGATGTTCAAACGAAACGATAGTTGTTTTTGCGTCAACGCGGTACTCTTTACGCTGAGCGGGAAAACGCACCAGGTCTATCTTGCGCGGCCAGAAGTTCCCTGCGATTGTGAGCAGATGTGCGTTGCGGAAAAATGGCTGGAATTCTGGCTGCAAGTACAATTCTATCGGGCAGCCAGGACTTGAACCCAGTTTGAAAGCGATTACGGAAGTTTTTCGCTTTTACGGCTTAAGTCTTCGGAAAGAATGATCGCTTCAGCCAGTTCGCGCATCGGGCGTCGAAGCCGGCGGCTTTCGTTGCGCAGCCGCAAATAGGCCTCCTCTTCTGTAAGGCTGTGGCGGTGCTGCAGGATGCCCTTGGCGCGCTCAACAATTTTCCGAGTCTCCAACTGGCGGCGCATTTCCGCCGTCTCCTCCTGCAATCGTGCGTTTTCTTCCGCTAGGAACGCCTTCCGGATCGCCCCGCCCATCTGTTCGCCCACGAATGTCAAAAGGGATATCTCGTCTGCAGTATGGCCATGCGGTTCTCGATGGTGAACGTTGATTACGCCAATTACATCTCCACCGCTGACCAGAGGCACGGAGAGAAATGCTTCATAGGTATCTTCGATAAGAGCCTGGAAGCGCTTGAAGCGAGCGTCAGCCGACGCATTGGAAGAAAGAGCAACAACCGAATGGTGTTCGACGACCCACCCCGTTACACCCTCGCCTACTTTGAGACGGATATTGCCCAGATCGCTTTGGTGCGGAACCTGCGAAGCCCGCAACACGATTTCGTTCGCTTCGCGCTCAATCAGGTAGACGAGACATGCATCACAGTTTGTGACCTGAACGGTGAGGCCGACGATTTCGCCCAGCATCTCATCAATTGACAGCTCCGAGCTGACGATGCCGCTGACGCGGTGAAGAAGACTGACCTGCGACACTGGAGGCTCCAAACAAATAGCAGTCGCCATACCAAAATGTAAAACAGTTGCGCCGATTTGCACAATCAAAATTATTGATGGCGTGCATGGGCAGGCACAGGCCTATTCGTGTGACTGACTTGCGATCGCAGCCTTGGTCCGTTACTGGATACGGACCAGTTCTCGCTGCTCCTCCCCGGTAACTCTCGCCCAGCCATCACCGACGTACACGTTTACTTCGGAACGAATTCCGAAATTCTGCAAATAAATACCGGGCTCGATCGAGAAGCAGGTATTGGGGATGATCTGGCGATCATCGTGGGATTCCAGGTTATCCATGTTTGCCCCGGTTCCGTGAACATCCGTTCCAATGCTGTGACCTGTTCGATGAAAGAAGAACTGGCCGAACCCCTGGTTTCGAATGTGCCCGCGAGCCACGTCATCAACCTCGTATCCCTCGATTAGCACGCGATCTGCCGTCCGGCTCATGACGAAATCGGAAGCTTTCTTCCGAGCGCCGGCCACGATATCGAAAACATTCTGAATCTCGTCCGGAATAGTATTACCGCAGAAGCCCGCCCAGGTAACGTCGTAGTAGACTGCGGTCGGCTTTGTAAGTTTAGCCCATAGATCGATCAGCACCAGATCGCCCGGCTGGATGTGCGATGTCCTCACCCGGGTTGGCTCATAGTGTGGATCGGAGGCATTAGCATTGACGGCGACAATCGGACCGTGGCTGGTCACGAGCCCTGAATCGGAAAACCGCTTTCGGATAAACTGCTGAACTTCGTACTCCCCGACAGCGCTATTTCCGCGAAGTCGATCAGACACAAACCGAAACGCCTCACGGCGCGCGGCGTCCACCAGTTTGCCCGCTTCTAGATGCATCTCGTATTGCTCTTCGCTCCACCTCGCCTCGAACAACTGAATCAGGTCAGCGGAGCTAACGACCTCGGCTCCGGCGTTTCGAACGAGATCAATCGTACCTCCATCGACCATGGAGACGTAGGGAATTGCGCAGTTCTGGGAATACTGCATTGCCACTCGAATACAGCCAGCAAGCATCGCCTGGAGTTTGTCCGTTTGATCCGCCCAGCTCGAGTAGGTATCTTTGCGGCCCGGGAGTGTGTCCAAAGCTCGGCCCTCAATGCGATGTACCAGCTTGCGGGGCTCGCCACTCGCAGGCACAAAGTAGTACCATCGCCGAGTCGGCTCAACATCATTGGGAATTCCCAAGATCCGATAGGCCAGCGGATCACGGCGATGGTGATCGAAAAACAACCACCCATCGAGTTTACGGTCGCGGAGAGCTTGCTGAATCTGATCTGTATCCATCCAGAGCATTCTATGCGGAATTAAATTTGGCAAGTGTTGCAGGCGACGGCGGCGGAGTGGACAGGCTAACTACAATCAGGCAGAACACAGACACAATCAAAGCCGGGTATACGGCATCAATACCACCAATGCGCATCTGAATTCGCGGTGATCCGTGCTGCTGCAGAAGCTCCCAGCAAACTGTGACGACCGTGCCTAGCAGTATGGACGTAATCGCGCCGGCTGTAGTGGTGCGCCGCCAAAAAAAAACAGACATTACGGCGGGCGTGACTGCGGCGCCGTACACCGTGTACGCATAGAGAGATGCTTTCAAGATTGATTCAAATTGAGTAGCTTGTAAAACAGCGAACAGTCCTAAAAGGATCACCACCAGGCGCGAAACCACCATTGTCCGCTTTTGGGTCGCGTTTCGATCAATGAACCGCTCGTAAACGTCATGAATGAGATTTGTCGCGGGCGAGAAAAGATAGTTATTCGCCGTTGAGATCACTTTGGCGAAAACGCCGCCTAGCAATATCGCACCCAAGACCGAAGGTAGGGCCTCTCGTGCCGTTAGAGGAATGATTTCCCGCGGACGATCAGTGTGTAGCTTTGAGCTTGCAATCACAGCCACCGCAACCAGGAGCGTCTCTAGAGTGACCGTTCCAACGATCCACCCAATAACGGATTTCCTTGCGTCGCTTTCCGACTTTGCCGAAAAAAACTTCTGATACATACCTTGATTTCCGATAAGCAGGAGCAAGGTGGGCAGCGCCAACCCAAGAGCGCCAGCCAAATTGTAGTTTCCGAGCACCTCGAAATGAGTCCTCGGAAGAGATTGAACCACAACGGCCCATCCACCTACCCGATGCAGCAAAATCGGAACAGCAACAATGACCGTGCATGTAACGAGCGTTCCAATCACAAGGTCGAGATACGCGATCGAAGCCATACCAGCGGCGGCGGTGAAAAAGATGACGAATGCAGCGATAATGTAGAGCCCAGTTCGTCGTTCCAGTTGCGGGAAAATGAGGTGTAGAATGTCGCCGCCGCCGATGAACTGATAACTGGTGATGATAGTGTAGGAAATTACGATCGCTATCGTCGCAAGTACGCGTGCAACCCAGTTAAATCGCGCTTCGAGAAGATCTGGAACGGTAAACTGGGCGAAATGGCGGGCTCGCCCGGCAATAAGTGCGATGATCAAAAGACCGAGCCATCCTCCAAACGGCTGCCATAATGCGACGAATCCGTTCTTGTACGCGTTTTCAGCTCCTGCAAGCAAGCTGCCCGCGCCGATCCATGATGAGAGCAGCGTGAAGACGAGCACCGGCCAGCTCAAGCTCCGGCCCGCTACGAAGAAATCCGCCCGATTCCGTACCTGCGTGGCCTTATAAGCGGTTATCACGCAAAGAAGCAGCACCACGGCCGAGACCGTAACAGCATAGATCATGAATTGACCATGTTACCGGTCTCTGGCCGGGGCGACTCCTGAGGAAGGCTTAAAAGCGGATGGTAACGCTCAGATCGCGGCCCGGGCTGATTGAATCCGTATAGCCTGGAACGGCGCTGAGTGACAGATCGAGCGTAAGCGCCGCACCTTCCTCAAGAGGAGGTAAAGTCACACCGTTTACAACCGAACTTGAAGTGGTATTCCCCGAGTTAATAACCAAACCGCAGTACGGCGCGCCGTTTTGTAGAATCGTGAGGCCAATATCGTAGCCGGTGGGCGGCTGATTTAGCATCGCGCGTATGTCTCGAACTGCATGGGTTTGTTCGACGATCAAGGCCGGCGCGGCATTCTGTTGAGTCGCGAGGTAGCCAGCAACCTGAATCGCGAATTGCCCACCAGAGAGGGTTCTTAGACCTCCCTCAGACCCAGCCGTGTAGCACCGGTACCCTGTCTGACCGTCACCGAACGCATTCGTGACAAAGAATTCAGCAGCGGAAATTCGGACATCGGGCAGACTAAAGGTGTGAAGAAAGTTTCCGGAAGCCCTATTCCGGAAGAAGTCCGAGGCGAAGGGTACAATAACCACGGAACTTTTCAGATCTAAGACGGCATCCCCGGTATTGTGTGTAGTAGCTGCAGAACCAAGCACAGATCGAACAACTTGGTAGGTGTTCACGCTGGTAATGACAGGCAAGGAAACCGTCATAAGTTCCGAACCAATCTGAATTATGTCTCCAAAAGATGGAATGGCCCCCTGCAATTGAACCATATCTGTGCTGGTATCCAGGGCGGCAGCCAGTGTGTAAGGGCTTGGTGGATCGATCTCACGCCAATAGAAGAGTTGCAAAGTACCGCTCGATATGGATGAGGTATTCGACAAATCATCGAACCCCACCCCGAATAGGTTGATTTCTCCTCCGCCGGGAACTGCAAGCGAAAAACCCGGCATCGCCGCCACTCCTACATCAGGTTCGCCTCCACCCAAAGCGCATACAGTCAGCGGGCACAACTCCGCATCGCTCTCCAGGTTATTGACGTTCGCGGCTCGCCCCGATATCTGAATAACCGTACCGGTTTGATACGGAATTTCGAACTGCGCGGGACTAGTGACCGATACGGCCGCGAATCTCCAGGAGGGCTCCGCGATTACAAAAGTGCTTGTCGCGTCTGGCGGTATTGACCATGCTGGTACAATCGAAAGTGTCGTTTGATCGTTGCTGGATATTGACCGCTCCTGGCCACGGCCGGTCCCCTCGAGAATGCGCACCACCATCCCTACGTAGGCTCCGCTGCTCGCACCGAGATTCTCCGAACCCACCGTAGTGGACGAGAAGATTGTCGCGGGCACCGAATTTACATACTGGTATCTGTAGTAAAAGTTCGCGTGATCGTAGCTGGCATCGGGCGGCCCAATCGGTTGGTACGGCGCCCCTGAGTCGGTGTAGTAGTTATTGCTACTGTCGATCGGCACGTTGGACGCAATCCGATACAGCATCTGCGGTGTCGTCCCCCGGTATACATGAAATGAAGTCGCAACATTCGGAAAGCTCAGCCCTGTGATCGAAACCGAGTTAGTGTCCGTTCCAGCCGGGATGGCAGCGGGTACCGTGAACGACAATGGGCCTTCGTTCCCTGCCGAATCTACCGCACTCACTGCATAGTAAAAGTGAGCTGCACCCGGAAGAACACCTCCGGTTGGATTATATTGCGGCGACAGGCTCAGCAGAGGCACATTGGGGGATGAAGGACTCGGGCTTTTGGGTTGTATGAACGAAACTGCTAGCGTATCCGTCGCACTACCATCCGTAGCAGCCTGAATCTTCTCCTGTACGCCGAAATCAAAAAATTCGAGAACCCCGCTCGCGTTTGGATCCAGATGAGAGATGGTTCCGATTAGCGGCCGTGGTGTCTGGACATGGGTTCCGGGCTGCCGCCCGGCTCCACCGAGTACAGTAGGGTCATCACTGTACCAATCATCGTCGTGAACCTGGCCTAGAACCGTGACCATCTGATAGTTCATAGATGGTGACAATTTGACCACTCGAAACAACGATCGCGTCAGGCCCTCTTTGAAGTATGTAACTGCAATAATGTCTCCGGGCCGCACTTTGAGTGCGCGAAAGCTTGTTTGGAACTGAACGAATAAGTTTCCTTTAGTTGATTTGTCCAATTGTCGGCTGAGTACCCTGGTAGCCTGACTGAAGTTCGCAATTCCTAGTGCTGTGGACTGGCTGCTGATTTCGTATCCGATTAACGCTGAATCGTCCGCATCAACCAGTGATAGGCTATCTTGCTGATATTCGTTCGATTCGTCCTGGAACTCTACGCTCAGCCGATTCGACGTCTCCGATATGGATCGTGCCGTTAAGCGAAGGGTTGATGCTCCGTGGACGTTCCTTGCAATTCCGGAAAACGGCGCGCTTGCATCGCTGAACTCGTAAACCGGCCATCCGCCGTTGACGGGCTCTATGCTATTACTTCCATCCGGCAAGGTAGGTTGCTGGGCGCCTATTGTCGTTTCAGGCAGCAGTTCCAAAAGTCCGCTCGAACCATATCTCAGCATCAAACTTGAAGCGACTCGGATTCCGCGCACAATCGTGGCGGCACTCTGCCGTTTGGTCAGGATCAAGTTGCACTCGTATCTAGGCACTTGGATCTTGTTACCATTCAGGTCGGTTGTATTGATAAGCTCTTGGCAAAAAGCAGCGGCCGTGATGAAGGTTGTCAAATTCAGATCGGCTGTTGACCATCCACACCGCCGAAGAATATCCAAGATGACCCAAGCCGGATTATTTGTGTACGCTGGTGGCTGGAGACTGCCGTCGGCGGTGTACGTATTTATTTGCAGGCCTTGCAGCAGGATTTCGACATTTGCAATCGACTTCCCGCTGCTGATTCGGTTCGGAACGATAACGGAGAACACGCAGATGCTGCCATATGGATCACCCAAGGGAGCGCCGGTGGTATCGGTGAAGTCGAGGTTGAAGTTCCCTTGGCGGGCTCCTGCGGTAATTGGCGAATACCAACCCGTGGTGGTCATGTCTTTGCCAACAACTGCCTGTGGAATTTCAACATCGTTCACGACAACCTTCAGCACACCTTGTATCGGTCCAACACCGAGCAGAACTTCCATGTGCGTGAGATTGCCGTCGTTGCGGGCAAAAACCACAGGTGCCTTCAGCCAGCCCATTCCGTAGACCGCGGGAACCGGGTCATTGTACTTTGCCGAGTTATCTAGGAGCGGTGAAAGATGCGATGTCTTATCGCCGGAGGTTCGCACCATAATAGCGGAGGGAACAAACTCCAACCCCGCGAACCTTCGTGTGATGTTTCCGCTCGCATCCGTGTCAAACATTCCTCTTTGCTGGCATTGACCACGGGATTTATCACACGTTGTGAACGCTTGACCGGCGGCACTCAAATTGCCTGCGCCGCCTGATTGATCCGCCGAATATCCGCACCGATACCATCGCGAGTACGTACCACTCGCACCGCCATCTTTCGCCTCGGCCCGCTGAGTAGGGCTGGCTGGAAAATTCCACGGACACGAGCGTTGAACGCGGACTTCAGGGAGCGGGATCCTTTGCAGGCTAAGCTTATTGGTAAATGTCAGATTCAGGCTATCTTCTGAAATCTCATCCGGGTCTGCGGCAGTCCCACGAAACAGGACTGTACTCTCGGTGCTGATTATCTGCTCAATGAGATTCGCAAACGCGAAGTAGACAGTAAGTTGCGATCCCTTGAACCCGATTACAGTGTTAAGTTGCGACAGCGCGGAATCCGCGTTCGCAAGCGTTAACGAGAGCTGCGAAATGCCGTCCATGGCGTCGTCAGCCGAAAGCTGCAGATCAAACAAATTGTGCTTCAGAACTCTCGCGGAATATGCGCTCCCGTTAAAGCTGATTGAATGCGTGCTCCAGTATTGGGTATCACCGGACGGCATTGCGCATTCAAAAAACAACAAAGGTGTGTCTGCTTCTGCTAGCTGCTTTACGGCATTTATTGTGCTCATGCTGGTCTATGTGGCGGTTTCAATTGTGAACGCAGTCGAGTACAGATCCGGAGCGGTCGCTGCGATTGAAAGCTGCTCGACGGCCCAATGTGAATTCGAATGTACGCCAGACCTTTGTGCTGTTCGGCGATACTGCGATGGTGCCGGTTGCGCTTCTAGCTGGGCCCCCCAGACAGTAATCTGTTGACCTGCCGAGAGCCTAAGCCCTATTGTGAATTCTGTTCCCAGGTCGTCCAGTTGTCCCGCCGATATCGCTCGACTCCACCTCTGCCCAGCACTCACGCCGAGTAGTTGCGTGACTGAGTCCCCACGTCGAATCAGCGTAACCGTAGTTTGCTGAGAGCTGGCAATATATATCGAAAAGCAATAAGTAAAGCCGGCTGGTACACTGAGAGTCTGCGTAAATTCCTGATTGCCTTCTGCGTTATTCGTGACAACAAATGCGCCTGATCCACCGAAAGGGTCTGAGGCGTCTTGTTCCACACTGACGAGTGTTGATCGCTGCCACGCCGGATTAGACAGATCTGAGCTCCACAGCAGCATGTTGTCAGTCGGGTCTATAAACGTAAACACATGTAGAGGTCCGTTGCATGCTGCAAAATGCGCCTGCAGTGCCTGTGTATCAGAGGTGGACAGGGCAGAATAAGACAAGCTCCATAGCGAACGCGAAATCCGGAATCCTGGGTCAGGAACATAGTTCCGTCCGGAAGCACATTGGTTATTGATCGAAACAATCGGGTCTTTTTGATTGGGTATTGTGCCAGCGTGCCGGTGCTGAGCTGCGGATAATACAGATTACCCATGGGTTTCGATCACCCAGAACGATGTGGAATTTGAGCCAACACCAACGTACTCAGTCAGCAGCCCGGAAGTGCCAAATCGGCAATTCGGAACATCTTCTCCGCTAATCGGATCTGGGAAGGTGAAGGGCGCATAATTGCCTTGTTGCGCTTCAAAAAACGTTTCGATTTGTTCAATTTCACCGTCGGTAAGCAAACTCAGCCGGATTTGCCATTGGCGAAACGTTCTTCCCTGCATGAGATAACGTTGATCTGAGCCGTCGAGAAAACGAATTACTTCTACACTCTGGCCGGTATTCTGAGCCAATGGATACTGGGTCACCGCGCCGGACGTAAGGGTGGGAAAACTTATCATTTAAATCTCCGCTATGATGTCGTTCAGTGAGCTTGAATTGAGGAGAGCTTGTTTCACCGCTTGAGCAATCTGTCCGGCATCATAAGCTGGATTTTGAGCTCTGTTCATCTGCCCTGCAGCCGGCCCATAAATTGACGCATTACCGGCTCCGGAGATCGATTGGTCTGTTGCCGCGCCCTGCAAAACCGAAGTCATTTTAGAGCTCATATATACCGTTTCTGTTTGCGAGCCTGGCAATTGGAATCGGTCCAATGGAGGCAAACTCGGGTTACTGCCTCGACCAAACAGACCGACTATCCCCGAAATCAGAGATCCAAGCCCACCGATGCTTCCGAGTCCGCCTTCTAACGCGTTCGCAAAACCACCTGAAGCCGCTTGCGTAAGCAACTTGCTCCACCCACTTCCGGTCGTTGACGGCACACTGGCTCGGCTACTCGATGGAGCACCAAGAGCGAATGGACACCGGCGTCATCTTTTCGTTCATTCCGGCCGCTTTCGTGTCAGCCGGCCGGCCCAGTGTCAGTGCCCTCGAGGGGCTTCCGCCCGAGGATAGCGGGACTACCAGGTTCGTGACAGTTGTATTTCCACCTGTCGGGCGCGCCCCGCTGTTCGATCGCGACAACTGCGACAGCAAACCAGCCACGTTGTTCCTATTCGCCATGTCCACCTTCTTTTCGCCACTCTTGCTCCAATGCGAGAACGGCATCAGCACTCTTTGCGTCCATTGATAAAATGCTCCCTCTACCCGCGTCCTTCCAGATTCGAAACTGTTCGAGAAAGCTTAGACTGTCAGCTGTTATAACGGATTTCGGGCACTGAACGGATGTCAGTTGGCCACGAGCCCAGACTGGCCGGGCTGAGTTCGAGATATCAACACCGTTCCAGGCACAATTCCTGAGCTTTACCAGGCCGCTGGTCCGGCAAGTATCGCATTTCCACGCGGCTGGTGGTGAAAACTGGAAATGGAATGCGATTAGAAGTTTTTTCGTTCATTTTCGGAAAGCTCAATCTCTTGCCGGACAGCCGCTGCTATCTCTTCCGTGAGGGTTTCCGGGCCGTTTTCAATTAGAACTTTGCCCGTCCCTGCTTCACCGTCTATTGTGAGACCGGTGATCTCAACGAGACCCCATTCAATCAACAACTGCTGCACGAGCATCTCAGACAACGAGGCTTCGAGTTGGTCCGTTACCTCTCCAGCCCTTAAGAACTCGTAGCGAAGCGTCAGTTCTCGTACACGTCTTGTCAATTCGATTCGCTTCGCGAGTGATACGCGTCGCGTTGCGAAGCGAACAGACGGAATCGTCTGACTCTCGTGCCAGACTACGCTCAGGTAGTCCCGCTCATTATGCGAAAGCGATGAACAGTTCGTCATCTGATGTCCCTTGTGCCAGGTTGCTGTTGAATTCCCATTGCAGTCTAGTCTCCGAATCGTTAAAGACAGGAATCTCTGGCGTAACCTGCGGCAAAAAAATCCCCATCAGTTCTCCTTGTTGCTGGCCTAGCTGCAGCATCGCCGATATTAAGCTTCGGGCCTTTGCCGCCTGATACAAAGCCTTCGTCTGATCGTCATCTTGGGCAAAGATTGAAAACTTAGAACTGATTTGCCTTACGCCCGGTGCTATCGCCCGAGGATATGACGAGCCAAATTCCTGGTTTCGCACGTCTATGTGATTTCTCACCTCGATATTTGCTGAAGTTAACGTGAAAAACTGGTTATCCACATTTCCCAGCCATACTTGCCCCAGATGTCCCGGAACTATCGAGTAGTCGAAAGAGCCTATTGAGGGTTCCACTGGAAAAGCGTTCATCCCGCTGGCCCCTTGGGTAATGCTTGTCGAGTCAAGAAGGTCAGCGGCAGGTCCGCTGAATGCGAATTCGTGATAATCGCCGTTCACCGTAATGTCCAACATATCCACCGCGGCGCCGGTAAGAACCCGGCTAACTGCCGTCACAGGATCCCAATAGTCGTAGACAGTTATACTAGGCAACGTACTGGTGAGGCGGTATGTAACCGCCGGCGCAAGCGTCTGCCCCGCAGTGGGTGATATTGAAAAGGAAGCGTTAATGCCGATGGTCGCAGCATCAATTACGCTAGTCACAAATCGCATCTCGTTATTGAATGAGACCGCCGATCCCACCAACAGATTATGCGGCACCGTTGTTTGAAGTTGAGTTCCACTTGGAATCGCGCTTACAGACAATGATCCGCTAAACTGCGGAATACTGCCCATCCCAGCCTGGAAGAATGGACCGTACCCGGGCTCGCCTGGGCCCATCCAGGAAGTCAAATAGCTACGAGCATCGAAAGCCGTGTGCCGCCTCGCGGTCTTCGGCGTCCCCAGGAAAGTTCGTGTGCCCGTTTTGTCCATCCTGCGGGCACTCTCAAGTACCTGCTGTGCCTGAAGCCGTACAGCGGGAAATCGATTTGCTGGCGCAATAGAGCCGGCTTGCCCATAAGCGGCTTCTACTGAAACATAAAACCGATTGGCGTTGGATGATATGTAGTTTCCCATTGCTTATTCCTAATTACGGCTAACCTCGATACTGCATGTAATAGCCGCCGACTCAACAAATCCAAGGCCACCCGCCTTGGGTTGTTGGAACTTCACGTCATAACGCCCGGAAAAAAACATGCTGTCACCCCAGTCTCCTATGTTCTCCCGCAAAATGCTCGTGATAGCCTCCACATAATAGTGAATCCACAAATCTGTTTGGGTGATGAGGTTAGCGCTCGCCCACGCTTCGGCCACGACGCCGACAGCGCCGGAAAAAGAGCGGAATTTTTCTGTTTGGGCATTCTTCACGAGGTTGCTATATAGGCAAACTCGTGGATACGGAAGTTGAACGTCTTTGTCGCCGAGGTCAGGAGTGGCGGAACTGATCACCACCTGGTTCGGATCGATCGTTGGCACATTTAGGTTTGCCAAGGCCGCAATCGTGTTGATCTGCAATTGAAGAGCGCTTCCTTGCACTAACAAGTTTGCGAGCTTTTGTGTTGCAATGAGCGTCAGGGGTAGCATTTATCCTCGTCTTATTTGTTTCGATAGTCGGACGTAAAATTGCGGCTTTTGGCCGTCAACCGGATCTGGCCCGTCGCTGATACCGGTTGATGGTAGCGGCCAAGTGGCTCCAATCGATAACGGAGCAAGGTTCTGACGCGTCAGGTCGGTTTCGGACGAACTCACATAGACGTTCCACCCCACAGCGGCGGCCGGAGCGCTTGTTACCCCTTCAGCCATGCTAACCACAATCGTGGAGTTCTCAGCCAGGATCAATCCGTTCACAGGGCTCAAAGCGCCTTCACTTCCGGCCCCATCAACCCACGACGTCTGAACAAAAATGGCCTGGGCGGGTGAATTTCCGGTTTGAATCGAGGCCAGTGGAAGCGCCGGCCTAGGGAGGGCATTGTAAACAATGCCCACGCCTGACATAAAAAACATCTGCGCTGCTTGATCGGCTTCATTCTGATACTCCGTCCACTTCGCCTGAAAACGGGTATTAAGCTGAACGTTGTATGCTTCCGCGAAGAATCTTGCGAGCGAATCAAAGCAGAGCCATCGATGCAAAGAGGAGGTGACTACAACTGTTGACAATCCAAGCAACCTGCGGTTTAAGAATTGCGGATCAGATGCTCCGACATCTAATAGCCACAACATCAGCTTGTCGCTTATTGCAGCCGTCGAAAGATTTACTTTTGTCTCAACGTTAATGCCATGCGACGCTGCCACCTGTACCAGCGCGGTTTCGAACTGCAGCAGGTCGTCGAGTGTAACAATTTCGGTATCGGTAAATAGAGCCATGACTTACTTACCAGACGGACCGTTTACTCTTGGCTTTGGCACGCACATTCGATGTGGGCTCCGCGATAAAGGCCACCTGCACGCGTTTTGCCAATTCCGCTTTTTCCGCCGCCGCCTTCGCATCTATCTGTCCCTGCCTGTAGCGCTCCTGTTCCGTTTCCGTGGCTACCGCCGCGCGTCCTTCGACGATCATTTTGGCCGCTATCGCACGCGGCACTTCTGAGATAACACCGGCCCTTCCTCCATCTGGAGTTTCCAAGCTACTTACAATCGGGTACTCGTGTGCGAGGCTGGCTTCGGCCTCGCGTATTTTTCGAAAGTATTGTCTTAGATCCACAATCCATCCCTTCAAATTGAAACGGGGAGCCTTGCGGCTCCCCGAGCGTGTTGTACTATGAACTGTCTAGCTATTTACCTGCACCGCAAAGTTATTCCGAAGCACCCCGCATCCATATAGAACGTCGACGGTGAATTGCTGCGACAGAGTATTCGGCTGATAACTCATAACGATGCGGATTCCAAAGTTACCCATTTCTGCGTATTCGGCTACTGCGCCGGTCCCAGGAAGAGGCTGCGGCAAGCGCCTTATGACCAGGCCAAGCGCATCGCGTGTAAACGCCAGATTGTGGATATTCGGGCTCGCCGTACCTGTGACCGGTACAAACTGAGAGCGGAAGATAAAAAAGTCCTTCATTTTACCGACATTGCCCTCGACCAGGGCTTTCAGTCCGGCTTCTCCCGACGAATAGTATTCGCTAAACCTCGGGATCTGGCGGATTTGAGAGTACGTATTCGAATCCACAACCAGATATTTAGGTGCTGTCGGAGGTACTTTGGCTCCAAACAACGCTGTTTCAGCAGCGTCAATAGTAGCTTCCGTCACCGCCGTTCCTGCCGATCCGACCGGAGTGTTCGCCGTGAACTGGCTGTACACGTTCAACAGATCTCGCTCGACCCGCTCGGCGATGGCAATCACCGCCGGCTGCATATAGGCTCTAAGCAGATCTGGAAACGCCAGCGCTTTAGTCACGTCAGGAAGCTGGAACGAAGCTTCCGCGTGAGTATTCAGAACAATCTGCGCGTTCCCGAGATTCGGGTTTTGCGCCATAATTGTCCCTCCCTCAGCGATGTTATTTGCCACAAGCACTGGTGGAATGGGAATATTCACCGTGTCACCGGCGTGCGCCAGTACAGGTTCATAATCGCGGTTTACCAAATTACCCATGACGAGGTTTCCCATCAGGGCTGGTAATGCATCCGCAGCTACCAACTTAACGATCGCATTTGCCAAATTGGCAGATGTTATTGTTGACATAAATCTCCTATATGATTTCTACGACATACTTCTATGTCGGTAACTTCTACTTTGTTAGCTATTTCTCCTGCCCCGGCCGTGTGCCGCAGGAACAGGCTTCGACACCAAGGCCGAATTGTGGCCACCCTCAGTTCAGGTGTTATGCGCCGCGTAAGGCTTGGGAAGCAAGGCGCGAGATCTCTTTCCGGACCCGCTCCAGATCTTCTTTATTCATTCCGGGCTTGATCTTGTCGATCTCTATACCCGGTGTGACGTCGGTCGGACCTCGCAGCGATGACTGCGCTCCACTACCGCCCGAGATCCGGGCAGGCAAGAGCTCCGGGTTTTGTTGTACAAAGCCGGTGAGGTACTCCCCCATCGACTTGCCTTCGGGGCCTCTCGTTTGCAGTTGCCCATTTTCCGCCCGGACGATGTCGTCTTTGACAGCTCTAAATGCAAGATCTACCTTGGCGACTCCCAGCCGCTGAAGCTCATTTCGAATTTGCGAGCTCCGGTCTGCCTCTTCCGCGGCCGCTCTTGCCTTTCTGTTCTCTTCGACGAGTTGATTCAAGCGAGCTTCCAGGCTTTCGCGGCGCCTCCGCTCCTCCTGCAACTCTGTCTGATATGCCGGCTCAGCTTTCCGCTGTTCCGCGTTGACAAACTCTTCAATTGCCTGCCGAACGATGTCGCGAATGTCCGGTCCGTTCTCAGGATTTTTTTCTACTTGCGTCTGGTCTGACATGAATCCTCTCAGTTCCTTACCTGCGCCCTAATCTCATTTGCAATTTGGTCTTTTGTCTCCTGCCGGGCGTCGCTCAGATATTTGAACGCCAGTCGTTCGAACACTTGCTTTTTGAGCGTTGGCGAATCGATACCGATCTGCAATAACGCCGTAGCCTGCTGAAGCTCCGTGCCAAAGTCGCTGATATCAAGCTCATCAAGACCGGACACGGAAACTACAATTTCGTCCTGGCGAGCATCACTGATTGCCATCACAACCGCCTTTATCGCCTCTTTGACCGATGCCCCGTAGCCCCGTAGGACCTCTTGCGTGATTGCAAAATCCAGTTGCTTACTCAGAGCTGACTGCGCATGCCCACCTGTCATCTCTCCCGATGCCTGCGACAAGTAGCAGACGCGGTAAATTTCTTCTTTAAGCGATTGCAGATTTTCCGCGGCAATCTGATAAACCTTTCCATCCGGTTCAGTCCAACCAAACTTATCGTTTGGACCTAGTTGAATGAAATAGCTCTCACCGACAATTTGGTTCCACTCACGATCGGAATAGATGATGGGCATTGCAAAAAGACCCATCGTAATGGCCCAACCGAGAGCATTTGATTTATTGAAATGCTCGAGCTGTAAATTGGCAGCCTTGTTCATCAGCCACAAGCCATCGCTGAGTCTCAAAGTAATCAGCGGTACACGGCCGATGCGCGCCAGGCAATGCGAGCCCTGTGCAATGAGTTCAATATCTTGAGACTGATCACCTTCGCAACGGTAGGTTCGAAACGAATGTTTGTCGTAGTAATACCAGAACGTTTCTTCGACAATGTCCGGGGAGTCTATGCGCGGTTGCCGGCGTATTTTTCGTCGCAGCACCACCCATTCGTACTCCCCGCGCTCGTTAGAACTCCAATTAATGAGGTCTTCAGCTTCGAATGGAACCAAGAAGGCTCTGGAGATACCTTCCAGGTCCTCCTCCGCCCGGTTTTGAGGGACCTTTGATGCGCGTGGGAAATCAAGCAGAATATGACTGGCGCCGGAAATTAAAGCGTGCGTTAACGCCTGGCGGAAGAAGCTTGAAAGCTTGGTTCCTCGGCAATCGCAATCCTCTGAAAAGTCTGCAAAAAACTTGCGTCCGGACTCCAGGCCCTCTTCCACTTGCATCGTCGGTTCCCGCCTGAACAACGTTGCTGCGTACCAGTCAACTATGGAGCCGATGTAGTTTTCGTAGAACACTCGGTGCAAGCGCTCGCTGTAGACATCTAGCGGTTCTTTTTGGCGCCGCAGGAGATACTCGGCCGCACGAAGCTTGAACTCGTGGCCCCCGGCGTATAGGTCACGATACATGCGCCACATTAACTTGTGTCGCTTATATTCCGGGTGTTCTCGATCGATTTCCATCATTCCTGCCTTCTTTCCGTTCTCTTAGAACAAGCGCCGGTTCATTTCTCCGACTCTCGCCTTTTCCGTAAACAACTCCCATAAGACATACCCAAGTGCATCGGACGCGTGGGTCCTTTGCGGGTCTCGGACTTTGTCGATTACTCCCGAATCTCGTTTGAACATGACTTCTTCGAAGTCCTTAATCAGTTCACTACATCGCGGATCTATTTCTAGCCGCACTTCGCCAAGCGCGTTAGTAAGTAATGCGTTAACGTTTCTAACTCGGCTCAGTACCTGCGGATTGCTTGGCGGGACCCGCAACCGCGTGCGCTTGAATCCGGAGCGGCTCAGGGAGTCTTGCAGCATCGTGTAATCCGTCATGCCCGTCGTATGCATGTTCCTTCCACTAGCGTCCCCGAAGATTTCTATGTTGGCAACGTGGCCCTTGTACCTATTCTCGAATTCCAGGCAAGCCTCTTCAGTTGTGGCCCGCTCGAGCACAATCTCATCGATTACTGTCAACCGCTGGCCATTCCATTGAAGTAGTACCGAGCTCATTGGAGCAACGTTGAAGTCCAGCGCCCAAAGCAATAGCTTTTGGGGATCATACACTTGCGGCACGACGTGAACATTCGGATTAAAGCAGTGATAAACCCGGTCGGCACGGCTGTTTAGATATTCACCGAGGACTTCCTGCTTGTAAAATCGCGGATCGTAGCTTTTCTCAAGACGGTCATAGTAGTCCGGGGTTTTGTCCAGAACGTACTGATTTTCAAATGGCTTCGCCTGCACGCAGCCATATCCCGCGACGGGGTTATGAATGAAACGCTTATAGATCCAGTCATGCCCTTGGGGTGTCCAGACCCCAAACCCGGAAAGCCTTTGCGCCTTCGGGTCGCGCAAACGAGCCTCTAGCCTCAACCATGCCTCTTCACGCGTATACGAGAGTTCGTCAATTGCGAACCATGCCAGGTTTGTTCCACGTAGACGCTCAGGCTCGTCTAACGACCTCAATAGAAGCGTGCTTTCCGAGCTGCTCACAGTAAGTTCACCGTCTGCTTTTCGCATCTCAAACTCAACGTCGTGCTCCTCCAGCATGTGAAGCAAACTCGTAAGAGTGGCATCCCGTAACATCGCAAACGTAGGCGCTGCGATGACCCCTTGCCGGCCCCGGTTCACATAGGCGTTCCTTACCGATTCGAAGCAAAGAGCAGCACTTTTGCCCGATCCGACTGGTCCCGAGAATCCCTTTAGACGCGACGGCAGCATTTGAAAGTAGGATTGAGAAGGAAGGGGTATGTATGTCCAGCACAGTTTGTCCGTGAGCAGGTCGCTGCGCTCATCCTGCACAGCACAACTTATGCTCATCTGTAATGAACCTACAGCGCGTGTATTGTTGCGGGCGGGGAAAAGCCTTGCAAACTGCTCTAGGTAAGGTAGATATGTTTTTTTAGACTGCGGTGATGAGGGCGAGGATGTCCGGAAGATCGTAGAAAAGAGAACGACTCAACCGGAGCGTATGATACGCTCCGGGAAATTTTTCTTGCAGAAAAAAGGAGAGTCGTTTTGAAGAAAGCGTATCAAGGTAAAGCAGTCCAGGAGAGTGGAGAACGGAATGCGGATCGGGCGGTGCAGATCGCGCTGCCGATGGCGGAGGTGCTGAGCAGCCTGGAACAAGGGCTGGGAGAGCTGGTCCGCAAGGTGGGCCGGATGTTCATCGAATCCGTGCTCGAATCGGAGGTGGAGCAGATCGCCGGCGCGCGCTCACAACGCGTGCCAAGCCGGCAGGCTTACCGCTGGGGAGTGGAGCAAGGCTAATGCCTGATTGATGGCCAGCGCGTCCCCATCGCCCGGCCGCGCGTGCGTGAGTGCGGCGGCAAGGAGTTGCCGCTGGGCACCTATCAACTATTTCAGCGCGTGTCGCCGGCCGAAGAAACGGTGTGGAGCAACATCATGCGCGGACTGAGCATGCGTGATTACAAACTGGTGCTGCAGCAGTTCATGGATGCCTATGGACTGGAGAAGAGCACCGTGAGCGAACGCTTTGTGGAGGCCAGCCGCAAGAAGCTCGAAGAATTGATGAGCCGTTCGCTCCAGCATGTCAACTGCATGACGAATTGACCGATATGAACCCGAGCGCGGCGACCAGCTTAATGGAGGGACTGGAGGAGACGCTCACGTTGCATGAACTGCAGGTGCATGCCCGCTTGCGGCGCTCTCTCAGCAGTACCAACGGGATTGAATCCAGTTTCTCGGTCGTGGAGACCATCTGCCGTCGCGTCAAGCGTTGGCAGGGCAGCGACCATCGTCTGCGTTGGGTGGCCTCCGCTCTCTTGTATGCCGAAACGCGCTGGAACCGGCGTAAGCGTACGGCGAGGACCGTGTAGCGAAGAATAGGGGTGTTGGGCGATGCTTCGGGAATGGACGGATCAGCTCAGAGCAGCACCAAACCAGAAGCAGTAAGACCAAAGCGCCGCAAGTGGTCGGAGGAGGAACGGCGGAGGATTGTGCAGGCTTCGTTGGAAGCCGGCAGGACCGATGCGGTGGCGCGAGTGTATGGTGTGAACGCAACTCAGATTTATGACTGGCGCAAACAACACCGGCAGAGAGTGCAAAAGGGTAGGCGTTCGGTTTTGCTTCCGGTGCATGTAGCGGAAGCCATACCGGCAGCAGTTGCAGAGGCGAAGCAGGATTGTAGTGTCCTCATCGAAGGACGAAGTTTACGGGTTACCGTGAACGGCTGTATCGATGCAGCCGTAATCTGCACGGTATTGGAGCGGCTGGCTGGATGATTTCGGCGCCAGCGGGAGCACGGATTCTGGATTGCAGCAGGAATTACTGATCTGCGCCGAGGGGTTCACGGGTCTGAGCGCGGACGTGCAGACGGTACTCGAGCAGGATCCGTTCGGCGGGCATGTGTTTGTCTTTCGCGGGCGACGTGGGGACCTGATCAAGTTGCTGTGGTGGGATGGTGACGGGCTATGTTTATTCGCGAAGCGATTGGAACGTGGACATTTCATCTAGCCGAAAGCTGAGAGCGGGGCGGTATCACTTACTCGAGCGCAGCTATCGATGTTACTCGAAGAGATCGACCGGCGGCAGCCGGCACGCACATGGAAGCCGGAAAGTGGCGGTGTAGCGAGGAAAACAATAAAATACAAAGGTGTTTTATTTCACTGCTGACTAACTCACCAAAACATGGCATAGTTTGAAAGTGCCTGTTACGCCGCTGCCGGATCTGAATGCTTGGGATGCAGCTGCGTTGGGTGAGATGGTGGTGAGGCAGCGGGCGCCGATCTCTTCGCGCAGGCGGAACTCGAACGCCTGAATGAGCAGATCTCCTCACATTGCGCCGAGATCGAACGGCTGAAAATGATCATTGCGCGCTTGCAGCGGCTGCAGTTCGGGCGTAAATCGGAAAAGATTGAGCGGCAGATTGAGCAAACTGGAACTGCAGCTGGAAGATCTGGAAGCGGGCAGCGCGGAAGAGCGCCAGCACAGCGAGAAAACGCTTCCTCAAGCAACTGCATGTACCGCGGCGGTGCGCAAGCCCGTTCGCCGCGCGCTGCCGGAGCATCTGCCACGGGAAGTCGAAACGCACATACCACAGGATAAGAGTTGTCCCATTTGTGGCGGCGAGTTGAGCAAGCTGGGCGAAGACATATCCGAAGTGCTCGAGTATGTGCCGGCACGCTTCAAAGTCATCCGGCATGTGCGGCCCAAGCTGAGTTGCACAAAGTGCGATGCCATCCTGCAATCGGCAGCACCGAGCGGGCCGATTGAGCGCGGCTTAGCGGGGCCAGGCCTACTGGCGCATGTTCTGGTTTCGAAATACTGTGATCACCTTCCGCTGTATCGGCAGGCGGAGATCTACGCACGCGAAGGTGTCGAGCTCGAACGTTCCACGCTTGCCGATTGGGTGGGCGGAACGAGCGAACTGCTGAAGCCTCCCACCAGGCCTTGCGGCAGCATGTGATGAGCGGCCGCAAGCTGCACTCCGATGATATTCCTGTTCCGGTGCTGGCGCCCGGCGAAGGCAAAACCAAACTGGGCCGCTTATGGACGTATGTGCGCGATGACCGGCCGGCTGGCGATGGGGCGGCTCCGGCGGTCTGGTTCACTTACTCGCCTGACTGACGTCAAGCATTTTTACCATTTGACGACAATTATTTTTCCCGCAGCCTTGCGTCACCGGAAAACGTTACCGAACGTGCGGCAGTTGTTTTTGGGCTAAAAGAGGAAGAGCATCGGGGCGGTGGGAAAGTGGGAAACCTGCTTTTGGGTTTTCCACTTTCCCATCCGCCTTCGCCGTCGGCCTGTGTGGAATGTGGGAATCGCGAAGCGATTTCCAAGCCTCGGGAATCACCCAAAACCGGCCAATGATAATCAGCTGAAAACCGGCCAATAGGCCGGCTGATCCAGGACATTGATTCAGGCGCGAGGAATACCCTCCGTCAACGTGAGCAATGTCTTGAGCAAGGACAAGAGAGAGCAAGTAATCGCGCTGGGGCGGCTGGGATGGTCGCTGCGGCGGATCGAAGCCGCAGTTCACATTCGGCGGGAGACAATCGGCGGATACCTGCGCGCCGCCGGCATTCCAGTGCGCGCGCCTGGCGGCTGGGGACGGCGCACACCGGCAAAACCGGCCAATGAGGTGATTACCGACTCCGGCGCCGAGTCGGTCACGATAACGCTCCGCGAGCCTCAACCGAGTCGCAGTGGATCGGCTAGCGTCTGCGAGCAGTACCGGGAGCCGATCGAGCTGGGCCTCTCGCGCGGTCGCAATGCCAAGGCGATCTGGCAGGATCTGGTCGACAGCCACGGTTTCACTGTTGGTTACCAGAGCGTCCAGCGGTTTGTAGGCAAGCTGCGCAGAGCGGCAAAACCGGAAGCGCGGGCGGTAATCCAGACCGCGCCGGGCGAAGAAGCGCAAGTCGATTACGGCTCCGGCCCGATGGTGCGCGATCCGCAAACTGGGAAGTACCGTCGTACGCGGCTGTTTGTGCTAACGCTCGGATACAGCCGCAAATGCGTGCGCCTTCTGGTCTTCCGCTCCACTGCGCGCGTCTGGGCCGAACTGCACGAGAAAGCATTCCGCCGGCTGGGCGGGGCCACTCGCGTGGTGGTGCTCGACAACCTGCGCGAAGGTGTGCTCGCGCCCGATATCTACGATCCTGTGCTTAATCCGCTGTATAAGGATGTGCTCCAGCACTATGGAGTCATCGCTCTGCCTTGCCGCGTAAGAGATCCAGACCGCAAGGGCAAAGTGGAATCGAGCGTCGGACACGCCAAGAAGACACCGCTGAAGGGGCTGCGCTTCGAGAGCCTCGAAGAAGCACAAACGTATCTGGACCGCTGGGAGGAGCGCTGGGCCGACACACGCATCCATGGAACCACCAAGCGCCAAGTGGCGGCCATGTTTGCCGAAGAACGGCCCGCTCTGCTGTCACTGCCGCTCGAACCGTTTCGTTATTACCAGTACGGCGAGCGCACCGTGCACCTGGATGGCTGCGTGGAAGTCGAGGCCGCTTACTACAGCTCACCGCCGGGATGGATTGGCCGCCGGGTTCATGTTCAGTGGAATGATTCACAAGTCCGGCTGATCGATCCGCGCAACGGGCAACTGCTTCGCGAGCATTTGCGGCAACAGCGCGGGCAGCATCGCATCCACGATGAAGACCGCAGAAGAAAGACGCCACTGTCGACGGAACGTTTGCTGCGCCGCGCCGAAACAACCGGTCCTCACATTGGCGCACTCTGCCAAATTATGTGTGGCGAGCAAGGGCAGGTCGCGGTGCGCCGCGTTCTGGGCGTGTTGGCGCTGGTGAAGAAGTACGGTCTCGCTTCCACCGAGGATGCCTGTGCAGTGGCGTTGGAAACCGGCGCTTGCGGATACCGTTTCGTACGCCGCTATCTGGAGCACAACCCACAACTGCCGCTGAGCTTGCGCCAAGTCGATCCGCTAATCCGCCAGCTTACTCAGTACCGCGACCTAATTGAAAAACGAACTCGTCAGGAGAATGACTCATGCATGTTGTAGAACTCGAACGCTCGCTCCGCCAACTACATCTGAGCGGCATGGCTGCGGTGCTCGAAACCCGCTTGCGCCAAGCCCAGGCCGAAACCATGACCCCTATCGATCTGATCGCTTGCCTGGTTTCGGATGAACTCACGCTTCGCGCGGACCGGCTATTGCAGCGCCGCCGCAAACAAGCCGGCTTTCGCGATCCCGACAAAACCCTCGATAATTTCGACTTCAGCTTCAATCCGAAGATGAATCGCAGCCTGGTCTTCGATCTAGCCACCGGCGCATTTATCGCCAAACACGAAGACGCTTTGTTTCTCGGCCCAGGCGGGACCGGCAAAAGTCACTTGGCCCAAGCGATCGGGCAAGCCGCCATTCTGCAGGGCTATAAAGTGCTGTATCGCGAAGTTCACGTCCTGTTGGATGAGCTGGCCGACGCTCTCGCCGACGGCACGCGCAAGGATTACATGCAGTCGGTCGGCACTGTTCCGTTACTCATCGTCGACGATTTCGGCATGCGCAAGCTGCCGCACACTGCCGCCGAGGATCTCTTGGAGATCGTGATGCGCCGTTATGAACGGTTCAGCACTCTATTAACCTCGAATCGCCCGGTGGAGGACTGGGGCAAGCTGCTGGGCGATGTGGCCGCCGTGGGTGCCATGCTCGATCGCCTGCTGCATCACGGCCATGTGCTCAAGTGCGGGCCACGCAGTTGGCGCACCAAAACGCCCGCCGAATCATAAATAAGGAAGGCGGCTTCTTTACTGCGAGGACGCTGCCCTCGCGCTCCCGGGATTTATCGCTTTCGAGCCAGAATGCATTCAATGCTGCAAGCTCGGATCGGTTGCAGAATCAGGCTAGGATGGTCTCACTAACGGCGCTCCCTTTCATAGGGTACGAGCGTCCAGAGGCGATTAGTCCAACTTGTACCGGTGGACGGGTTTACATCTCCGCTGATCCACACACTGCCTGGAGATGATGCAACGAGCTGACAAAGCAGGGTACGAACGGTCGCATGTGCTATGTGGAACGGGCCTACTTGTTCTCCAAGATCGCCGGGAATATCTCCTGCGAAACCCTGCTGTTGCGGATTCAGCACGACTTCGACGCACATCCATAACATATTATTCGCCAAACCGAGAGGTGACCTATTCGACTGAAAGTTAGGCACCGTGGTGTCTAACCAAGTCGGCGGCTTGGAAGCTGTGCGATCCCGTATAACAACCACGCCATTCAGACATCGGAAGCTAGGTTCTGAGCTTGGCCCCAATATCGCGGACAACACTGAAACAACCGATCCTGGTGCCGTTCTGATAGACACCTGCTCATCGAGGTCGGACGCCGATTCGATTCCAAACGAAAGTCTATTCTGTCTCGCAAAGTCTCGCAGAGAGGCTAAACGGCTCTGCCTCGCAGTGACGAACGCGCTTACAGGGCGTGCAAGATTACACCGGTCTTCTGCCGATGCATTCGGCAGAAAAATGACGCTCAGGAGAAGTAAACCTGGAAAGATCTTCAACAAGTCACCCTCAGCGAAGGAGTCCACTACCAGAAGGAGCCGGTGGGCGGCTCCTTCGTATTCCGGCACCTGAATCGGCGCTCCGGTCGCATCCCTGCGTGGCCGTATCCTCCAATCAGGTACTCGCCAGTCTACAACTTTCGGCCTTCATAAACAGAAAAAGTTGCGAAAGCAGGGTCCGCGAGGTATAACTACTGTTGTTCTGGGTCACCCCCATTGGCCGGTTTTGAAGTGATAACGTATGGCCGGTTTTGAGGTGATTACCGAGGTCCAAGGACTGTGGAAAGCGGGTTGTGCTTTCCATCAGTCCGTCATTTCCACAGGCAAGGTTTTTTATTCGGCGGCCGGCTCGGTTTTTGCTTTCTTTGCCTGCTCAACTCGATAGCTCGGGATGTTGAGTTCGAGAATCACGCAGTGGTGCACGAGACGGTCAATCGCCGCTGCCGTTGTCATCGGGTCTTTAAAGATGCCTTCCCACTTAGAAAACGGCAGGTTGCTCGAGATCAGAACGCTGCCACGTTCATAACGTTCCGCCAGCAACGTGAATAGCACTTCCATTTCTTCGCGGCTCTGCTGCACGTAGCCGAGGTCGTCGATGATCAGACCTTCGAATGCGGCCAGGCGCTTGATGAAACGGCTCAGTTTCAGATCGCGTTTCGCTACCAGCAAGTCTTGGACGAGCAAGGCCGAGGTCGTGAAGTAGATGCGGCGTCCTCGCGCGATCAGCTCCTGGCCAATGGCGCACAGCAAGTGAGTCTTGCCGCTCCCTGGATTGCCGAACGCGAGCACGTTCTCTCGCCGGTCCAGAAACTCACCTTCTAATAAGGTTTTGGTTACCAATGCCACTTTGGGTGGCAGGCGCTTCAAGCTGAAGTTTGATAATGCCTTTTCCACCGGAATACGCGATTGGCGCAGCAGTCTCTCGATCCGCTTGCGCTGGCGATCTTCGCATTCGCGTGCGACTAACTGTAAGAGATAGCGTTCATAACTCAGCGTTTCGCGTTCCGCCAACCGCGCCGTTTCTTCGTAACAATGCCGGACCGTAGGCAATCGCAGTTCGGTCAATCCTTCTGTGAGTGCTGCCTTGACATCTGTGATCGCAGTCATCATGCCGCCGCCTGCTCGCCGTCAAGCAGTTCATCGAAGACCGCCAGCGATACCGGATCCACTTCGACCGTGGTCAGCAGCGGCGGAGCGCCTTGTTCCGTCAGGCCCGCGATTGTCGCGGCATTCAGCGGACCGCGCCGGCCGAGCAGCACACGAACCGTCTCTTCCACCACCGATTCGCCACGCTTAGCGGCAAGCGCCAGGATCTCCAGATATTCTTTTGCGCCTCGCTTCGGTCCGTGCTCTTCCCGCAGGGCATCGTAGGCTAGCCGGAACCAGCTCGTGGGAAACAGATCCTCCCGATACCGATAATGTTCGAAGGCGCCCGGCTTTCGAACGAGCCAATCGATAATGTGCCGATAATCGACCCGATGTTTGCTCCGGCCACGCAGCCTGGGCAATTCCTCGATTTTGCGATCGCCATACCAGACTTCCACGGCGTCGGCGGTGATTCGCGCCTCGACCATCTCACCGATCAAGCGGCTGTGGACCGAATATGTGTTCCGATGAACGTGGATCAGACTGCCCGGCGTCACTCTGACACGTTCGCGGCGCAGGGAGTCGAGCCGCCGCCCGGGCAATGGCCGGAGCTGCACCAGTTCTTCCGCGAACCGCTCCCGCCGCCCTGCATTCATCCTCGTGAACAGCTTTCGCAGGAACTGGTCATAAGCGGTGACGCTGGCAAAATCACGGCTACCGCGCATCATTAAAGCTTGCTCCACGGCCTGCTTGAAGCGGTAATGCCGCTGCTCAATATCGCCGTTTTCGTGGGCCTGGCCGGCCTGGATCTTCTGCCCGGTAAGCCCGTAATGCCGCAGCAATCCTTCATATGCTCGCGTGAACTCCCTGGTGTCAACCAGGTTATTTACCGCCGCGCTCATCCGGTCCGTGCGATGCTCGTTCGGCACGCCGCCCAGCTCCCACACGGCGTTCTGCAAGCCCTCGCTGAGGCTTTCAAATGTTTCCGAATAGCAGATGGTGCCCGTCTCCCAATTCGAATAGCTGAGCACGAAATGATAAATCAGATGCGGAAACGCTTGCCCGCTGATCGTGAGTTCCAGCTCCCGGCAATGCGTGAAATCGGATTGGCACAACTCGCCTGGGTAGTGATCCTGTGCAAAAAACACTTCCCGAGGAGGGCCCTCCAGTGCCCGCCAGTTCTTGATCCGGCGTTGCAGTGTGCGAACCTGGCCTTCGCTAAACCGGCCGGGTTCCCTCTGCTGCAGATACTCGAATAGCGTTTTGGCCTGCAAACCAGGTTCAATCCGTAACCGCTCTTCGATCTCATCCCACACCTCAGTAAAAGGATCGGGTCGAGTGCGCCACGTATGTTTTTGCTGCATCTCGCTCGGCAGCCGTCGCACTCGCAGGTATTTTCGTGCCGTCTTCGGGTCCATGCCCGCTTTTGCCGCGGCGACGTCTAACGAAAATCTCCCCTGCGCTAGTCGCCACAGCCGCTTCACCTGCTGATCGCTCACCATACAAGTCTTCTGACTTGTATGGTCTACGCACTGCCGTTGCCGGGAATTTTAATTGTCGCCGGCAGGAAATCTAATTGTCGGCGATCACGCGTCGGATCGCAGAGGTGAACATCTGCATCGGCATCTCGCCACGTTTCAGGGTACGCTGCAAGCCGATGCATACGCCGGATTCAACCGGCTCTACGACAGCGGCCGCATCCGGGAAGCTGCTTGCTGGGCGCATGTGAGACGCAAGTTCTTCGATCTTCGGGCGCGCTTGGCCCCTTGCGACGGAGGCCATCGACGAATCGCTCAGTTATATGCCATCGAGAACGAGATTCGCGGCCGTGCGCCCGAGGAACGGCAACGCGTACGCCAAAACCGATCGCGGCCGTTACTTACATTGCTCTACGCGCGCTGCGTGCTGTCGCACTTGGGCGGAAAAACTATCTGTTTGCCGGTTCCGATTCCGGCGGCGAACGCGCGGGCGATTTACAGTCTCATCGGCTCAGCCAAATTGAACGGTCTCGACCCGCAAGCCTATCTTCGCGACGTGCTGGCACGCATTGCCGATCATCCGGTCAACCGTGTCACGGAGTTGCTGCCCTGGAACATCGCTTTTTCTTCCGAACTTCAGCGGCGCCGCTCTGCCTGACAGCGGAAAGCATTATTTGCGCCGCTTGTCATCCGGCCTCACACGGATAAACAGCTTCTCCCACCTGTGATGCTCGCCTGAGTCACTGGGCCGGCCGCCTCCGAACCTCTCGTTCAGCAGCTCGATGTCGGACATCGAATCTTCCTCCAGCCACCTCCAGTTCGGCAGCTTGTGCTTGCTCGACCCGGCCACTTGATACGCCAAAAGCTTCACAACACCCTTGTGAACTCCATAGTCGTGTGGCTCGATAATCCGCTCCCGGTTGTTGTACCGAACCCGAATCAGACGCCTCTCTTCGATCGCCTTCCAAAGCAAAGGATTTACCCCGGCTGTGAATCTGCCATAACCAGCCCCCCACATACCAGTATCCTGCGCCCACCATGTCAACACGGCCTCCATCGGACGCTTACGAACCGGCTGCACGGGTACCGCCATCTGCCGCTGCTGCTGCATAACTTACAACCTGCCTATCAATTGCGCTGTAACCTGAATGGAGTGGCCGCGGCTGGAAGTTCCGCGGCTTAGTCGTAACCTCGAGCCGTTCCTTTTTCAACGGAAATGCGGACATCCTCGATGAGGGCCTGCCTCATGCACAGCATTCGGTCACGATAGACGGCGCGGCATTCGTTTTGAGCTCGCCTAGCGCACTCTTCAACTGACCAGAAGAAAAGGGGTAGCAGAGAATTGTTTTGCAGTGTTGGTGCAAGCCGAACCTTGCCCTAGTCGCGCTGCTAGATATTTCTAGTGTAGGTATATCCGGGGCCAAATCGCTCAAAGATGTGGCCGGCCACTCCTGTTGGTCATCTGGTAAATCCAGCACGAGCAGGCTTATATGGTTCTTCCAGCAGCGCAATAGCTCCAATGCCGCCAGCATGGTCTCCGCCTGGAGAACTCGATATCCCTCGGCCTCCAGCGTGTTGGCGATTAGCTTGAGCACCGAGGCGTCTTGCTCAATCACGAGAGCCGTGGACGCGGTGGTGCCCGCCTGCGATCGAGAACCCGGAATCGCGGCGTGGGCACCGTTCTCTCGCTCCTCAAAGCTCTTGAGTTTCGCAAGCAGCGTAGTCCGCTTGATGCGGAGCAGGTCGGCAGCCCGGGCCTTATTGCCACCAGACACCGCCAGTGCCTGATTGAGGAGGGAGCGTTCGAAGTTCCCGACCACCTGATCGAAATCTAATCCGCCCTGAGGAATCGTTAAGGATAAATGCTCTCCTCGTTCGGGATGTAACGACCGCACGGATTGCCGGGCCTTGAAATCGTTAGGAACCAGCAAGGTCCTGTCGCCACTCAGCGCCACCGCCATTTGAACCGCGTGCTCAAGCTGCCTGATATTGCCCGGCCAGTCCAGCCGTTGCAGCAACTGCGCGGCATCGCCGCTGATTCGTTTCGGAGAACCGCCCTCTGTGGCCTGAATTTTCGCCAGAAAATACTCAAGCAACAGTGGAATGTCCTCGCTTCGTTCACGCAGGGAGGGCAGATGGATCGGAACCACGTTGAGCCGATAGTAAAGATCTTCCCGAAACCGCCGTTCCCGTACGGCCGTTTCGAGATCGACATTAGAAGCTGCAATTACCCTGACATCTACCCGAACGGTTTCAGAGCTGCCAATCCGTTGCAGTTCGTGCTCCTGCAGGACCCGGAGCAATTTCGGCTGAACATCTAATGGCAGGTCGCCGATTTCGTCCAGAAAAATCGTGCCGCGATGGGCCTGCTCGAACCGTCCTACGCGAGCAGCATGTGCTCCCGTGAATGCACCCTTTGCGTGGCCGAATAGTTCGGTCTCCGCTAGGTTGGATGGCATCGCTGTGCAATTCACGGCGACCATCGGAACCGCCGATCGATCGCTGGCCGCATGCAGTGCGCGCGCGACAACCTCTTTTCCAGTACCTGTTTCGCCGCTTATCAGAACGGTGCAACGCCTCGACGCGACAAGTTCGATCACTTCACAAACATCCAGCACCGCGCGGCTCGCTCCAATGAGGAACTGCCGCCAAGGCCGTTCGTCCGATTGAATGTAAGGAACTGGTTGCATTTTCTAAAGCGCTCTGCCGACAGGGCACCCGGAACGAGGCAACATACGATCACCTTACAAAATCGGCTTCGGATCGCGCTGAGTATCCTACTGGCGCCTCTGATCGAGGTTGGTCACCCGTGAACCAGTCGAACAATTTCATATCTCTGTTTCAGCTCCTCGCCGTTTTGCGAGCGTGATCTTATCCGCCGAATACAGAGTGGGTCAATGGCTCTCGTTTGCGACCTAGGAGTATTCCTCAGGACTATACCCGCCACCGACGTGAGATCTCAAGGTCTCATCGTCTTTTCTTCCAGGATGTGGTCCAGCATTCCTGGGCATCGGCTTCCACTTGCTGGTTCACCTCATGCGTCCATTCCTGAAACCGTTTCTCGCGAAGTTTCGCCAGGAGCTTTTCCTTCTTTTCCGCGCTCATCACCCGGCTCTTCTGCTCTGCCACAGCTGTGTCCAGCTTTCGCAGTGCTGATTGCATCGCAGTAGCCCGAGCCTGCGACCCGAGTATGTAAGATGCGAGCGCGCGAAAGTCTCGATTTTCTGGCGCCTTGTGCTCGCGCACGAATTGCGCCGCATCCTGCCGTTCTTGTGCAACCAACTCTAGGCATTTCTTCAAATGACTCTGATCGACACGCATTTGCTGTAGTTTCATCTGCTCTGCCTCAAGTTGCTGCTTCCTGAGGCGGACCACGGCGTCCAGACGAAATCTGAAATTTTTCACGAATTCTTCAGAGAACGGCGGCGATATCTGATAAAGCCGTTAAGCTTTCGCTCAGTTCCGCTCGCTCGTGTGCGCCTTGGCGGAGAAAGGACAGTGTGCGATCTCGAGACCTGATGCTGGCGTCCAGTTTCGGGTTGGAACCGGAAGCGTAAGCGCCCAATAGGATGAGATCTTCCGAGGCCTGATAACAGGACAGCGTTTCCCGGACCTTGGAAGCAGCCTTCATTTGTTCAGCTCCGGCGACCTGAGGGGCGACCCGCGAAATGGACGAGAGCACATCGATGGCGGGATAGTGCCCGGAAGATCCAAGCCGGCGGGAAAGAACAATGTGCCCATCTAAGATGCTGCGCGCCGCGTCCGCTATCGGCTCATTCATATCGTCGCCTTCCACCAGGACAGTGAAAAAGCCCGTAATCGTCCCCCGTTGGAACGCGCCCGCCCGCTCAAAGATTTTAGGTAGGATGCCAAAAACGGAGGGCGTGTATCCCTTCTGGCTGGGCGGTTCACCCGCGGCCAATCCAATCTCGCGCTGAGCCATGGCAAGCCGCGTGACAGAGTCCATCACGAGCAGAACGTTCTTTCCCTGATCGCGAAAGTACTCGGCCACGGCAAGCGCAACGAAGCACGCCCGCACTCGCAAAGGCGCCGGGCGATCGGACGTCGCAACCACAACCACTGATCGCTTCTGGCCCTCAGGTCCAAGCTCTTGATCGATGAATCCGCGCACCTCCCGATTTCGCTCGCCTATAAGGGCGATGACCGTAACATCGGCCGAGCTCTCCCTTGACATCGCGCCCAGGAGCGTGCTCTTCCCTACCCCGCTCCCACCGAAAATTCCAATCCTTTGCCCCAGTCCGCATGGCAGAAGAGTGTCTATCGCTCGAATACCCGTAACCAGAGGGGTACTGATATGTTCACGCTGAAGCGGTCCAGGAGGAGCCGCAAACAGATCATAACGGGCATGCGTCTCAATCGCCGGTCCTTCATCGATGAATCGGCCAAAGCCGTCCATAACGCGCCCCAGCAAACCGGGGCCGACGGCAACGCGCGAATCTTCGGATCGGGCGTATATAGGATCGCCGGGCTCCAGGCCATCTACTTCCTCGAGCGGCATCGAAAGTATATGTCCATTGCGAAAACCCGCAACTTGTGTTCGAATGATCCTGCCTCCCGCAGTATGAATCTCGCAGAACCCCCCTATAGGTGATGATGGGCCCTGCGATTCGATGACAAGCCCAGTCACATCCGTCACTACCCCGCGCCATCTCAGCAGCTCGAGCCCGTTTAGTTCGGCGAGATACGATGTTACATCAATCTTTTCGGCCGATGTCATCTCGCTCCCAGGCGGTCGGCGAAGCCTCGTTGTACTTCCTGAAGTTGAGTCTCGATCGACGCGTCCAACTGCCCGACCGAGGTCTCAAACACGATATCGCCAACCCCCATTTTGTTATCAGGAGTGACCTCTATGGCTGGTCCTGCACCCGCTTGCTCCAGAATCGAGCGCACCATCTTGGCAGCTTCGGGACAAACTCGCACCCGCAACACCTCCCTGTGTTCCAGGTTTCGCAGCGCTGCATGTACAACCCCCTGTATCGACTCAGGATCCAAAGTCAACTCGCGGTGAAGAATTCGGCGGGCAACCGCAAGCGACAAACGCACCACCTCAGACCTCAGCTTCGTTCCGTATTCTCTTTTTTAAAAGGCCCAGTTCCTTAAGGTTCTGGGCCAATCTCTCCCCAGACGCTCTAACTTCACCAGCCGCCTCTTCCCTGGCTCTTTTCACACCCTCTTCGAAGGCGACCCTTTGAGCCTGCGCGATTTCGGAGTGCCTCAACTGCTCCAATTCGGCCAGTCGCCGAGACAACTCTGAATCTGTAGCGCCTCCGTGCGAAGCGGCCGCGGCCCTACCCTCAGTGGAGGGATCGACGCTGTTCCAGGTTATCTGGGCGGCCACCTGGGATGAACTTGCGATCTTACACGCCATAACTCAGTCGCATCTCACCGGTTCGTGTCTTCGTCCAGCCAACCGCGGATGACGCTGGCCGCCAGCGCCGGATCCCGAGTCACCGTTTCCCGAAGGTGTTGCCGCAGCGAGTCCACTTTGTTCGGTGCTGCGGGAAGTGGTAGTTTCTGCCTGGCTTCTTCGCCCTGCAGCTTCGCTGCTTCGGCGGCATTGCCGGATTCCAGACTCGAGCGCGACTGCCCCTTCTCTAAAGCTTCGGCCCGCTGCACCAGATGGCTCGATTTGGACTTACGGCGGAACCGAGCCGCAAGGAAGACGCCGGCAATCAATAAGAGAGCGGCGCCGCCCACCACCGCGGGTCTATTACGAACGAATTCATTTATGCCGGATGATGGGCTCGTCGAAGGCTTAAACGGCGCTGGCAACTGCTCATTTACTTCACGCGTCTGCTCGAACGGAAGGCTTTCGATCACCAACTGATCTCCCCGGGCTGGATCGAGCCCGAGCACGCCGGCTACGATGTCATGAATTGCTTTCAGCTTCTCTGGCGTGGGCGGCACATCTATCCGCCTGGCCTTGGCTGCTTTGCCCTCCCAACGAAACTCCTGATCGAGGAGAAGCGACGCAGAGATCCGTTTGATAGCACCGCGTGGCGTTTTTACCTGGCGTACCGTTCGTGTCGTTTGATACGCGACGTTCTCTGTCCTTCGGGACAGGGCCGACGAAGCGGGCGAAGCGGGTCGCACCGCAGTCGACCGCGGCAGATTAGAAGGTGTTCCCGGAACCCCCGCTCCCTGGCCGGCACCAGACGTGTCTTCTGATTTCTGCGAGCTCACCATCACGGATTTAGTCGGGTCAAAAACTTCGTCAGTCTGTTCACTGGTTGTGAAGTCGCAATCCGCCGAAACCCCTACTCGAAATCGACCATCCCCAAGTAGAGGTTGCAGCGTCGACTCCACCTTGGCGGCCAAATCCTTTTCGATCTGATGCCGGTATTCCAGGGCGCCATCAGGAGCATCCGCGTCGTCCAGAGATGGCTTGCGAGGCCGGCTGAGCAAGTTGCCTTGCATATCTATTACTGAAATGAAATCGGGCGCGAGGCCCTCTACCGCGCTCGCCACCAAGTTGGTTATGGCAAGTACATTCTGCTGGCTGAGATGCACGCCAGGCTTGAGACTAACAAGCACGCTCGCCTTTGCAGGTTCGCGTGCATCCAGGAAAACCGATTCCTTGGGAAATGTAACATGCACCCGCGCCTGCTCAATACCACTCAGCACCCTGATGGATCGTTCCAGCTCTCCTTCAAGCGCACGGCGATAGTTCACGTGCTCGGTGAAGTCGGTCATTCCGAGATTCGTCTTATCGAAAAGTTCAAAGCCGACCCGGCCAGTCTTGGGCAAACCCGCCCCCGCCATCTCGAGCCTCAGTTCATCCACCTTTGCATCTGAGACCAGCACCGACGTTCCGTTTTCGGCCAACCGATGCTCAACCCCGCCCTCCTTCAATTTCTGAACAATGGCGGCAGCATCTTCGGGCGACATCCCCGTGAACAAAGGACGGAAACCCGCTTCGTGCCGCCAATGCACGAAGCTGATCATTGCTGCCGCGAGCGCAAGAGTAACCGCGGCAATCCCGATTCGCTGGGAGATGGAGAGAGCGTTGAACAGGCTCTTGAATTGGTTCATTGCCTTACTTCAGCGCTCAAACCTGCATACGCATGATCTCCTCATATGCGGAGACAACCTTATTTCGCGCCTGCATGAACATTTCGAATTGAAGTTCAGCATTCTGTACGGCCAGAATCGTTGAGTGGAGTTCCTGTTTTCCTCCTGAAAGGAAAGTGTTCACGCTCTGGTCGGCTGCGGTGCTTACCGTCTCAACTTGCCGAATCGCCGATTGGAGAATGTCTTTAAATCCGGCACTGGAAGGCTGTTGAGCTCCAATCTGAATCGGGTCTATTGATTGGATCGGGTTAGAAAGAGAGATCGGGGCAGGCATTCGGTTACCGGAAAAGATCGATTGATTTCTGAATCATGTCTTTGATTGCGGAGATCGCGGATACGTTCGCTTGATAAGCGCGCGACGCGCCAAGCAGATCTACCATGTCCTCGGCCGGATTAACTTTCGGGAATGAGACATAACCGTCCTTATCCGCATCCGGATGACCAGGCATATAGCGGCGGTCCGCGTCGCTGTTGTCAACCGTAATATCTGCGACCGCAACGCCGTTGGACTGGTCCCCGAATTGTGATTCAATTATTGACGAGAATGGGGAGGAAACCGCCTGAGTCTTAAAAACCACATCCCTTCTGCGGTATGGCCCTCCTTCTGCCGTACGGGTAGTGTCTGCATTCGCAATGTTCTCAACCAGCACTTCCGCGCGTTCCCGCTGTGCAGAAAGGCCGGATGCACTGACCGATATGGTTGAAAATAAGCTCACGATGACTGGCTCCCTCCTTCAATCGCCATGCGCACTCTTTTTACTTCGGAGCGCAGCAGATTGGCAGCTACGCTGAAGTGGAGAGCATTGTCAGCCAGAAGCCTCGCCTCACGATCCAGGTCAACGTTGTTGCCGTCATTCTTGAGTGTCAGTCCGGGAACTTCCTCCACCATCGGAGATGAGTTCCCGATGGCATTTTGAAGTTCCGATTGGAAATCGACATCCTTGGTTTTGTAACCCGGAGTGTCCGCATTGGCGATATTCGATGCGACCAGGGTCTGACGCTCGCTAAGAAGAGTCATATATTGCTCAAGCTGATGGGAAAGAGAGTTGAGCATGATCGTTGCAGTAGCGCTAATGCAACTGGGCAGCCAAGCCAACCTGTTGATTCAGCTATAGAATTGAACACTACCCGTCAACTTGTTGACGGGTAGTTTCCTACGGACGTCAGTTCCACGTCGCTACGCTTCAATCATCCAGTGCCGCTCGGCGAGCTCGGCTGATCCGTATGCTGAGTGTCTGGTGGTTGAATGCATCCGGACCGCCAGATGTGCACGGACAACACGCGCCAGTATCAGCGCCCTACCAAGCTGTTCCAGCGCGGCAGTTGATATCTCTCCAAAGCTATCGTCTGTGGCTGCGGCGCGAAGCTCCGAGGCAATCCGCCTCCCGTATTCACCACTCAGAGACTTCGCAAGTTCTAAGTCTCCTGCTTGAATGGCGGCGATCAAATGATCCTCTAAATTCATGAGCACCTTTGATGATGCGCCCCGCCGATACCCTGCGCTCGTACCGAAGCCGCGACTCTAGGAAACAACGGCGGTTTATCTGGATTGTCAACCGAGACCCACATGGGCCTGCGGCCCACCGACAACAATGAAGACGCCCGCCTCGTCCGGCACAATCGAAGCCGTATCGGATGAGCGGATCGCGCACCCAAGGCGATGAACGTCCTCTTCCCGATGCACTCTCGAAACCGAGTCGGAAGCGTAAGCGACCGGGTCCGGGCAAACACCCGCCCCTTCCACGAGCTTCGAACCCGAGCCGCGACCCAAGAGAGCGGGCGGCCTCTTAATCGCCTCGCAGCCTCTGAACGAGCATCCTCTCGCACGATCATCACCCGGTTATCGATTTAGATGCTTGTTGCATGGCAGAAAACAAATCGGATATCTGTGTGGCTTGTTGTTCCAATGACGAGATCGCCGCGTCGGCTGCAGCCATCTGAGCTGTCAAATTCTGCTGCAATCGAGTGATTTGATCCTGATCAGCACTGATCTTCTGGCCGAAAGAGGTAAGTTGGTCAGCAGTAGCCTGGGTCTCCTGCGGCAGTAGCCCGTTGGTCGGACCCGTGACGCTGGCGAGGAGTGTATTGGCCGACTGAAGAAACCCGCTTCCGGATTCCGATCCTAGGAATCCCAGAACCCCGCTGAGCGATGTCGCGGTGCTTTGCGCAAACGCAGTGGAATCGAATTGTAAATGGCCGTTTTGATCGAAGCTCAATCCCACATCCGCGAGTGATGTCGTGTTCCCGGACGGTGACGCGTAGTTCGCCATATTACGAAGAACATCACTCAACGAGTACACGACGCTCTGCCCGGAGAGCGCGCCCCCATTTTGACCTCTCGATCTCAATAATTCGTCCACTACTGTGTTGTATGTCGTCGCAAACGAGCTTAGAGCATTACCGACGCCAGATCCGCTTTGGGATACGGTGACGGAAGCTGTCCCTGGCTGTAGAACCGTTACGTCCAACCCAGGCGAGATGGTTAAGTTTCTTGAGCTCGAATTGATTGGCGTTGAGGGTTGACCGTCAACTTGATACGTCACATAGGAGCCCGTGCTGAGGGTGTTCAGAAGATTGGTCGTTCCATCCGTCAGTTGGATGCTGTCCGGAGCATATTCCAGGCTTTGAACCGAAAGGCGGTAGTCTGGAGCGGATTGGCTACCCACATTGACAACTGTGGCCTGGACATTCGCTCCGCTCGCATTAATTGCTTGGGCGAGCCCGCTCAAAGACCCGTTGGAATCCGTCAACTGGAATAACTGCCCATTAACAGTCAGAGCGTACGTCGAGCTTGAATCGATATTTCCTGTTGCAGGATCGGTTACCGTCGTCAATCCGTTAGCACTGATTGTATTCGTTTGCGTACCCGTGCTGGTTACATCCACCGTGTAGGTACCGGCTGCGACCCCGGAACTCGTTGAAGCTGATAGTGCGGAATTGTTGCCGACGGTTGCTGAGTAGGATCCAAACCCAACCGACGTGTCAATGCCATCCAGAGCCGTTTGAAGGGTTTGAAACTGGCCTGAGAGGGTTTGCAGTTCAGTTTGTTGACCTGTCACCGTGGCCTGTTCCCCTTGGAGTTGCTGCATGGGAAGAGATGCGATGCTGACAGCACGCGTGATCACTTGCTGGAGATCGGAGGAAAACGCGCTATTACCTGTGAAGCTTGCCGGACTCGAAACACCAGTTGTTCCCATAAGGACTCCAAAGATAAAGAGGCTAATCTCTCACGAGACTAGCCCCATCGAGAAGTGAAATACGTATTAGAGGTTCTGAAGCAGTTTCAGCACTGCCTGAGGTTCCGCATTGGCCTGGGCCATAGCGGCAATCGAGCTTTGTTCTAGGACTTGCGCTTTGGTCAAGTTAGCGGCCTCGGCAGCGACGTCCGCATCGCGAATCTGGCTTTGTGCTGTCGAGAAGTTGGTAATCTGCGACTGGGCCAAATTGATTGCATACTGCAGCTTATTCTCGCCGGCGCCGACCGAACCCTGCACCAGGCCGAGTGCCTGAATCGCTGAGTTGATGGCCGCAATCGCCGTGCTGCCGCCGTTCGAACTTGTCGGAGCATTGACAGCAACGTTCGTGGCGGCTTGACTGGCAATGGTAGTAAAGACTCCAGTACCTGTGAAGCCGGCGTTACTGCTATTGCTCAAGGTAAAGCTGTTCGCACTCTGAAACGAGATTCCGCTGCCACTTGCGACAGCGTTGATACCGTATGAGTTTAGGGCAGTGTTAAGCGCGGCAATCGCGTGTGCAGCAGTATCGCCCGTCGTGCTGCTGAGGGCGACAGCGACAGTAGCTCCTGCGCCCGTGGTAAACGTCAGGGTCTCGTTCCCGGCAGTAATGGCAGGGGCCGAACTTGTCGCCACGGTATAGTTCGCGGTGTTCGATCCGTTTAAAGCTCCCGTTCCGCCTCCGGCGACGTATGCGGTGTAATCGGTAAGTCCATTTGTCACTGCTCCTCCACCGGTGTTGCTGTCGGTGACCGTGAACGCACCTGCGCTGGTGAACTGCAAGTGCCCGTTAGCGTCCACACCTGCGGTTATTCCCGCGCTGCTAAGTTGGGTGTTCAAGCTGCTGAGGACCTGACTAAGAGTGTCTCCCGAAGTTGTTGCGGTCACGGTAGCGCTGACCGTAGCGGCCGCACCACTCGAGTTAATGTAGTTAAAAGCGAACACCTGGTTCGTGCTACCCTTCACGAACGTCGCTCCGGGCGTGGTTAGATTCAATGCATTGCCGGTTAGGCCGCCGCTGCCGCCGGCCACGCTTGTGCCTGAAAGTCCTAAACTAGTGGCGTCGACGGCATTCGCTGCACCAGCCAGGTTGACGTTCACGGTGGCGTTGCTGGTGGTTTTTGCCCCACCAATGTACACACTCAGATTCTGGTTGAATGTCCCGCCGCTATTCAGGTTGATGTTTGTCGCCTGCCGCGTGATTTCCGTCATCAACTGCTGATATTCCTGATCCAGCGTTGCGCGGCTTCCAGTAAAGGTTCCCGACGCCGACTGCGTCGCCAGGGTTTTCATTCTGTCGAGAATGGTTGATATATTGCTCAGGCCGCCGTCGACGATTTGCAACTGGCTAATACCATCGTTCGCATTGCTTACGCCCTGCGTGAGCTCCGAGATGTTATCACGATAACCGTTTGCGATGGCAAGTCCAGCCGCATCATCACCGCTCTTATTGATTCGGTAGCCGGAGGTGAGTTGTTGGATAGTGCTGCTCTGAAATTGATTATTGATGTTCAGATTAGTCTGAGCATCAATCGAGTCTACGTTTGTCTGCAGTGAAATCATGTGCTGTTTCCTAGTGCCCTATTCTTTATGGCCGGTGCCTCTCGGCTCTTCGTTCGGCCTCTCCATACAACATGTCGCACGTTTTCGGCCAAATTCTAGTCTTTTCTTCGCCCTTTGCTCCCCTGCGTATAATTAGTCGATACCGGCTTTGCACTCCGGACGGCAGATTCTGAGGGTTCAGCGCTCATTCCGTATTCGCTCAGCATGACGATGTCGACGCGCCGATTCCCCGCGCGGCCTTCTTCCGTCTCATTCGTGTGCAGCGAGGCGGTTTCGGCATAGCCTACAATTGCCATCCGATCCCGCTGGACGTTGAATCGATCGCCGAGCAGCCGCAGCATTGCAATGCTCCGCGCCGCCGACAGCTCCCAGTTACTCTGAAAGCGGGACGTCCGGATCGGCAAAGAATCGGTATGCCCTTCTAATCGCAGCGAATTGGGAAGCTGGTTCAGCACCGCCGCGACTTTCGCGATGGTTGCATAACGTGATGGATCGATATTGTCTCCACCGGAAGGAAAGAATGCCGCCGCCTTCAGGCCGATTACGAGTCCTCTTCGTTCCAGTTTCAGTTGTACGCTGCCTCGCCGGACATCTTCCTTGAGTTGCTCGCTGAGCAACGCCATTGACGATCGGAGATCGGACGGCTCACGTAGACTGTTCTGTGAACCCGGATTCTGCCCAACCGGTTGCGGCTGCTGAACATGTTCCTGGGCAAGCCTGGGGCCTCCGTGGCCCAGGATCCACGCCATACCGGGAGCAACGCTCCCGTGTTGCAGCGCGTCCTGGATCGCTTCCGATACCTGCTTCGCTTTCGTTCTGTCCTTCTGACCCGAGGCGAACATCACAACGAAGAAGGCGAAGAGCAGCGTAATGAAGTCGGCATATGATACAAGCCAGCGCTCGTGATTCTCCTGCTGAGGCTTTCTTGCTCTTCGCATAATCAGCCGGCCTAGGCTACTCTTGACTTCGGCACTGAGGCAATCTTCGGATCGCCAGGCATCGAGCTCTCGCCGCCGCCGCTCGCATATGCCTCCAGCTTGCTCCGCATTACATTCGGATTCATCCCCTCGGCAACGCTGATAACGCCTTCTACAATGAGCTCTTTTAAATGAAGCGACTGTTGAAGACGGATCTTCAGCTTGCTTCCCATTGGAAGCAGAATGAGGTTCGCCAGCGCAACGCCATAGACAGTGGCAACGAAGGCCACCGCGATTCCGTGACCGACCTTGTCCAAATCCTCCAGGTGCTTCATCACCTGAATCAAACCCAGGACCGCACCGATAATCCCGATGGTCGGCGAGTATCCACCCGCCGCTTCAAATACCCTGGCTTCAGCTTCCCCTTGCTGCTCAGTAATCGCAATTTCCGCTTCCAGAATTCGCCTCACATCCTCCAGGTCGGCGCCATCGACGGCCAACGTCAAGCCCTTTCTGAGAAAAGGGTCCGCTATGTTGTCCAGCTCTGAATCCAGTGAAATGAGGCCCCTCTTGCGCGCCTCTTTGGCATATCCAAGGAGTTGTTCGATGAGTGGTTCGGGCCTGGCTGTCGAATCCCAGAACACGTGCGTCGATTTCTTGACAGCAGCAAGCAGGATAGGGAGGGGCGTGGTAATCATCACGGCACCCGCTGTCCCACCGATCACGATCATTGCCGCAGTGATCTGCGCCACGTCGGCGACCCTGCCCCCTTCCAAAACCAGACCGCCCAGGATTCCTCCGAAGCCAACCACTAAACCGATAACGGTGGCGAGATCCACCCGCGAGGAAGATTTACCTCGCAAGCTACTGTTCCCGGCTGGCTTCATGCGCTTGGCTCTGCCGGCGAGAATAATCCTGCTCTTATCCCGATATCCGAATTGTTCGCTTTACACCGCTCGAAGATAGCTTGCCGAAAGCGTATGACTCGTTCGATCACTTCGTCCGGCGTCTCGCGTACGAGAAATTTCTGACCGGTTGTCAGGGCTATGACCGTATCCGGTGTAATCTCAATATGCTCGATCAGGTCGGAGTTGATAACAAGAGGGATATGATTCAGGCGAGTCAGGTGAATCATATTCTTCTCATCGGCAGATTTGCGGCCGGCAAATACGTTCTTTTACGGGTGTTTGCCGAAAGTCACCCAATCACTAAATTAGTGTTCTGTCGCCGCCGAGGATCGCACTCTTTTAAACCGAGCCGGAAGCGTAAGTGACCTAATCGGCAGCCAACTCTTCGATCCATGGCGCCCGAAACTGAACCGCGCGCGTCAGCAAGCGCTGTGCTAGTTGACTCGCCGGTTCATCAGGTGCCGCAAAAGAGCGAGTCCGGCCCCGTTTGAGCGGCCTGCCCCATCGCGTGATCTTTCGGCACTGTATCGCAGGTGGCTAGCCACGCTATGCAGAACCTCGCGCTCCTCGCACTCGAGATAGCAGTTCGTGCTGGACCCGCGGCAAACCAGCGCATTCTCCACTTCTCGATTGAACTGGCCGGCATCGGCCGCACACCATGCCGTCAAAATGCGTTCCGCATGTTCCGCTACGCTCATCAACAATGCCCTCTGCCGTATATATCGCAAACTCTGCGCGATTTTTCGCAGAACCTGAGCAGGAATCAGAGATATTTCTTATTTATCCGAGGTAACTGAACAGTGAGCGAGTGTTCAAGCTGCCATGGGCCGCAAGCGCTGCATTGAGCGCCGTCTGATCGAGTGTCAATTGGCTCGCCGAAGCAACGATATCCGCATCTTTAACGGTGCCAAGCGCTTGCTGAAGATTATTCGTGATCTCCGTGCCATTCTGCTGTGCATTCTGGATCCAGGTTTCCACATGCCCGTAAAATGTCGTCGCCTGCCCAACCTGCGCCACCGCTGCTTGCAGCATGGGTATGGCGCTCTGTACGCCTGCCTGGTTATCGGTCTGAAGCGCCTGCCCTAAAGCATAGACCGCCTGGAAAACACTCCCGGAGCTTGAATCGAATATCGCTTGGGCCGGCATCCGTGAATTGGTTGTTCCCCCGGTTGCGTCGCGAAGGACGGTTGTGGAGCTTACGTTGCCCGCCGACGCACTCGGTGTAACGCCCCCAGGCGGCGTTGTCCAAGAGAACGCGTACGGTGCGGTGCTCGGGTCGTCCCCCCCGAAAATATAACGCCCCTGTACCGTCGTGTTGGCGATCGATACCATCTGCTCAGCGATTTGCTGCACTTGTTCCCCAAGTACCGAGCGGGTAGTCGCTGTGACCGTGCTGCTTGCACCCTGCGATGCAATCGAGACCAACTGATCGAGTGCGGTCGAGGCTGACTGTAGCGCGCCGTCCGCTGCGCTTGCCTCGGTATCGGCGGTATTCAGGTTGTTTTGCACTTGACTAATTTGGTCGATCCCACGCTGGTAATCCAGAATCGAGGAAATGGCAGTGGGATCGTCCGAAGCTTGATTTACGCGAATCCCGGACGTGATCTGCTTGTTCTCACTGCTCATCCTGTTTTCGATATTCGACAGGTCCGCCAGAAAGCTATTATTAAACCCATCAAGTCCGGACAGCATTTAAACTCCCCCCGTTACTCTACCTGCTGCATTGTCTGCAGGAAATATTGCATCGTCGTGTTGATGACTGAAATCATTTGAGCCGAAGCTTGGTACGCTTCTTGAAACTGCAATAGCTTCGCTGCTTGTTCATTAAGCGATACTCCCGAAACCTGCGCGCGCATATTTTGAGCCTGCGCAAGTTGTTGAGTCTGCAATTGTTGCGTGCTTGTAGCGCTCGCGGTTTGAGTGCCGATCGCACTGGCGATACTCGCGTAATAGTCAGTAAAACTAAAATTGTTGAGGGCTGGATTCTGCGCTGTTGCTAACTGCGCAAGTTGGTCCGCTGTGCCGTTTGCCGATATAGAGCTGATGGCTGCAAGTTGCCCCCCGGTGATGCTGCCGTTTACTGCGAGTGATGCTACCACGGAAGTCGGCGAACTGGCGCCGTACGTGAATAACGGAACTCCGGGAACGGAAGGTGGCCCAGGAGAAATTTGTCCGCTGGTCAGCAGTCCATTCACCTGGTCTGCAACCGTCTGTGCAAGCTGGTTCAGGCTGCCCTGCTGACTTCCGTCGCCAGTTAGTGAAGGCAGCGTTACATTCCTGAACTGAAGCAAGCCCCCCAGTTGCCCTTGTCCTATGAGTGCGGTCGCGTCTTGTCCATCAGCCGTAAGAATTTGAGAATGCGGCGGAGCACCCGGGTACGTAGATCCAGCCGGCGTCGAACTGGCCTGAAGGGCATTCGCTGTGTTGCCAATCACAAGCGGCGCTTGTCCGTCCATCAGCACCGTTACCGTCCCGTCGCTTTCGTTTCGAACGCTGACTGGGACGATGTTGGACAATTGCTCCAGCGTGTTATAGAGCTGGGCATTGAGACCGCCGTCGTTTTTCGATCCGGTCCGAATCTCGTTGTTCATCGTCGCGATTTGCGACGTTAGGCGATTCACTTGAGCTAGTGAGGTCGCAATCTGCTGATCGGTCTGGGATTCGAGTTGCCCGATCCCAGAAGCCGCCTGGTTAAAAGCCTGCGCAAGTCCTTGAGCGGCGGTGATGACTTGCTGTCTGCTGGTCGAATCCGTCGGACTCGTGCTCCACGCCGAGAATGCCGAATAAAGCCCACTCAAGGCAGCCGGCACTCCGGTCTTACCGGAGACATCAAACTGCTGCTGCAGTAAAGACAGGCTGGAGGCCTGCTGAGAAGCTGCTCCAACTTGTTGATTAGCCTGCCAAACTGCTTGTTCGGCGTACACGTCGCGCGCACTTTGGACGCCGCCGGCCTGCACGCCGCCCCATAAGTTCCCGGCCGGATCGAATGGGCTCGCGTTCAGAGTCAGAGTTTGCGTAACATACCCTGGTGTCGAGGCGTTCGTGACATTGTTCTGCACAACGCCCATTGCCTGTTGAAGGACATCTAAGCTGTTGGATGCCGTGCCTAACGCTGCAAAGAGTGCTGACATGTAATATCGCTATCCCTGAGCCTGAACCACGCTCGCGTGGCCACGGTCAACCTGTTCCCCATTGGGCGCATACTCCGCAGCGGGCGGGCACGCGGATGACATGCATCCGTATTGAAAGAAGGCCGCGCGATCTAGTAATTCCTGAACTCTCTCAGCTCGCACCCGTATCCGTTCCAGCATCTCGGCCAACACGCTATCCCGGCGTTGGACCTGAAAACCCTTCATTTTCAGCAGACCCTCGGATGCCCTCTGTAGTGGCTTCTCCCAGCCAGTAACAGGATTCATCTGAATCAATTCCTGAATTGCCGCGCCCAGATACCCGTCAATTTCTTGAAGACACGATCGCGCTTCTTCTGGACTCATCGGCTAATTCGTCCTAATTCGACAGATGACCCTGCACGATTGCCCGGCTAACCTGCCGCAAATCGGCCTGATAAGTTCCCGACCGGACTTGCGCGGCTATGCTGTCGACTTTTGATTGGCGGCTCGACGCGTCCAACGATTTGGCCGTAGCCAGTAGTTGGCTTGCCGATGATAATTTCACAATGTCCGTACCGCCATCATCAAGCGAACTGTTTTCGGTCCGCGCCTGACCTCCAGCCGCATTGACCTGCTTGGAATTATTGGCGCCATTTAGTCCTTGTAAGCTAGAATCCTGTATTCTCATTGCCGTATCGCTCCAATGCGAGTCTCCCAAGTCTTATCGGTACTAATCGACGAAACCTTTAAGGAATTTTCGGAATTTTTCGCGGGTGCCACCGCTGATAGCTGCTGTACCTTTAAAACCAGCTTCACCTCGCCGTAGGAGACCTTCAGCGCCGTCGCAATCTCAGAAACTGACTCCCCGCGCCGGTGCAGCCGCAGAATCTGGCCCCGGCGGTTCAGGTTGATTCCCCCGGTTTCTGAATTCCATACCGCCCTATCCCTTGATTCCGCCTGCTTCGCCTCAGCCGCGACTTGCTCGATTTTGTTTTCGATGTCTGTGACCCTCTCGCAAAGCTCATCCCTAGTAATCATCTGTCTCCCAAGCCGCCGGGCTTCCGCTTTGCTCCACAGCAAAACAAATATGCAGAGTGGCAGCGCGGATCCAATCGCCACACAGACCAAGATCGGAACTGATGTCATAAGAATTACCGGTTAGTGCCCTTGCAGCTAGCCTCTTCCTCCTGGCCATTTAAGTTTCATGTATCCCCGCAATCGCATGATTCCCTGCGCTCGAAGCTGCGATATCCGGGTAATGTGCAGGTCCATGATGGATGCAATCTCGCGAAGGTTTAGCTCTTCCTTGTAATAAAGGCTCAAAACCGTCCGTTCGTTCTCAGGCATCTTCTTCATGCCCTCGGCAAGCACCCGCTCCAATTCAGACCGCTCCAACAGACAGGCCGGAGACTCATCCCCGTCGTCGCCAATGAACTTCAGAAGGCTGATCTCTTCACCGTCGTCCAATACCTGAAGGCTTCCGAGTGAGACGCCCCGCAACTCCAGCACCCATTGCTGATACTCCGCGATGCTGATTCCGATCTGTGCGGCAATCTCCTCCTCCGCCGGAGTTCGCTGAAGACTGCGTTCCGCGTTTCCAATCGCTTCCTGAACCTGCTTCAGCCGCTTGCGCTTATGTGTCGGAATCCCGTCCAGGCCCCGGATGCTGTCCAGAATCGCGCCCCGGATTTTGTACTCCGCATAGGTCCTCAGTGAGGCGTTGCGGCGCGGATCGAAATTATCCACCGCGGCTAGCAGGCCGACAATTCCAGCCGAAATCAAATCGTCAAGCTCAACACTCGGCGGCAGCTTCTCGCGGATCCGCGCTGCAATCCAGTTCACCTGGGGCAGGTGCTCCAGAACTAGTTCGTCCCGCTCCTCGGTGGATCTATCGACCGGCGCATAGGCGTACATGGTGAAAGTTGAGCTACTATTCTGTTTCCGAGCTGAGCTCGAGTCTGGAATCAACTCGAAACTGAGCCGGAATCGTAAGCGACTTCAATCCGGAACTAAAGTTCGCCGTCATCAAATTTCGACAGCCACTAAGCTGCCGATACCGCAGCCATACGAGCTCGTTGTCTGAGGCTTTCCGTGAGCGCGGCTTTGGACGCCTGTTCCAGGTCCTCTGGAATCTGCTGGCCATCAGTTACGTAGGACAGTAGCAGCCGCGATCGCATCACCAGTTCCAAAACTGCACCCGTTTTTCCGGCTTCATCCATATGCGTAAGGACCAGCTTGGATGGATTGAACCTTGCGAACCGCTCCACAATTCCCGCGGCAGCGTCGGGCTGCAGCGTAGCGGGTAGGACTAGTTGCACTTCGGCTCGACGGTTACCCGAAAGGAACGTGGCGAGTTCGGCGGCATCTTCCATCTCGGCGGCCCCGAAGCCCGGCGTATCAATTAGAATAAGCTTTTTCTGCCTGTGCTCTTCCAGTGCCGAACCTAACGCGGCAATTGTCTCGACCCGATGGAATGGCAGCCCCGCAATTCTTGCATAAGCACCGAGTTGCTCGCATCCGCCCACGCGAAGCGTATCCGCGGAGAGGATTTGCAAAGGCACTCGCTCGGCAACGCCCCAGCGCAGAGCCAGTTTCATCAGCGTCGTCGTTTTCCCAGCGCCGGCAGGTCCAACGAAGACCAATACACGCGCGTTTGCTCCAAACGTATCGTCGCTGGACGCTACCGCGAAACGGGCCTCTATTTCCTCGATCATCGCCGAATCGATCGCTTGCGATGGGAACCGCTGCTCTCCTGCCCGGGCTTCTCGCCCCCCATCTCTCGTTTCCGAATACAACCGGACTTCCATGCCGTCCGCAATCTCCTGCGCAAGTTCATTCGAGAATCCGGCCGCGCTGAGGCGTGCGCAAACCTCTTCCGTTCCCGGCATCAGTCGTTTTCTTCCCGCTGGAAGCACTCTATTCTGCGTTGTTACCGAGTGCCTGATTGTTTCTACCTGCTTCCGGAGTTCCGCAATTTCCTGAACGAGTTCCGCGGAGGTTTCGGCGCCATGAGCACTCGGTTTCGGCTCGGGCTTGGCTTCGCGCTCAGCCATTTTCGACACTCCGAAGATGACCTCGAACTCACCCAGATTCCTGAGCTCGGGTTCGGTTTTCTTCGAATTCAGTAACATGGCGTCCGGCCCAAGCTCTAAGCGCGCCCTCTCAATAGCTTCCTGCACCGAATCGGCAAAATACGACTTAATTCTCATGGATACCTCAGATAACTCCCAATGAAATAATCTTCACGCCCGGCGGAACCTCGCTGTGCGAAATCGGGAAGACGTTCGCCATCGATCCCTCCAGCATCTGGCGCAAGAAATAACGCGCTCCGGAACTGGCCATCACCAGAGTTGGCACTTCGCGATTGTCGAGTTTGCGCTCGAAACGGGTGACAACATCGCGAACCGTTTGCGGCGACAAAACCAATATGCTGTTTTGCTCGGAGTGTTGCACCGCCGATTCCATAATCTGTTCAACCGATGTATCCAGAAAATACGCCGGCAGCTCTCCCTTTTGATTCAGATACGGTTTCACAACCGTTCTTCGGATACACTGTCGAGTGAACTCGGTTAGCAGCACAGGATTCTTCGTTGTGTTCGCGGCTTCGCTCAGAGCCTCCAGGATGGAAACTCCATCTCGAATCGACACTCGTTCTCGCAGCAGGTTCTGCAGCACTTTTTGAACTACCGAGAGCGAAAGCAGTTTCGGGACCAAATCTTCCACCAGCTTGGCGTTTTCATGACCCACGCGATCGCAAAACAATTTGGCATCTTGCCGCGACAGCATCTCGCTCGCATATTGACGCACCAGTTCGGACAAATGGGTTCCAATCACATTTACTGTGTCAACCACCGTATAACCAGCCCCTCGGGCGGCATCCACCCGGTCCGCTGGAATCCATAGTGCCGGCAAGCCAAAAGCCGGTTCGTGCGTCTGCTGCCCCGGAAAGCTTTTATCCGCCCGCGGTGAAGGAATGGCTAACTCACTGCCCGCCAGGAGTTCGTATCGCCCAATCTCGCTTCCTTTCAGAAGCACGGTATATTCTCGCGAGTGAAGCGAAACGTTATCGCTTACCCGTACAGGCGGCAGCAAAAATCCAAGATTTGTAACGAACTGCCGTCGAATACCGGCGATCCGCTTTAGCAGGGGAGACGACTTGCCACCCGCTACCAGCGTCGCGAGTCCCAGACCCACTTCGATCGACACCGGTTCCACCCTAAGCAATGATTCCAGATCTTCTTTCGCCGAAACGGATGGGGCAAGCGCCTCTTTTTTGACAGCGCTGTCAATTTTTTTACGCTTGATCCAGGCTACCGTTCCAAGCCCGCCGCCCAGAAGCAGGAATGGAACCGTGGGCAAGCCCGGAAATGCCGCAAGCACCAGCAGCACGCCGCTGGAGAGCAGCAGTGGTTCTGATCTGCCGAAGATCTGCTTTTGGAACTCTTCTCCCACTCGGTTGTCTGAAGTGGCTCGCGTGACAATCAGGCCGCCGGAAACAGAGATCATCAGCGCCGGAATTACCGTAACTAGGCCGTCCCCGATCGTCAGAACCGTATACGTTTGGAGCGCCTTTTTCAACTCCATGCCGTGCTGCAGAACGCCTATCAGAAACCCGGCGATGATGTTAATGCTCGTGATCAGGATACTCGCAATCGCATCCCGCTGCGTAAACCGCGAAGCCCCGTCCATGGCTCCGTAAAACTCGGCCTCCGCTGCCAGTTGCTTGCGTCGCTTCCGGCCTTCCACTTCGTCGATCAGACCCGCATTCATCTCGGCATCAATCGACATCTGCTTGCCTGGCAGCGCATCCAACGTGAAGCGCGCCGCCACTTCCGATATGCGGACCGCACCGTGGTTGATGACCACATACTGAATCGCGATGAGAATGAGAAAGATCACCGCGCCAATGACGTAGTTCCCGCCCACCACGAAATTTCCGAACGCTTCGATAACCGACCCGGCTGCAGCCGTCCCGCCATTTCCGTTGAGTAAGATCAATCGCGCCGAGCTTACGTTCAATGCCAGGCGAAACAGCGTCAACAGCAGCAGTGTCGTTGGAAACACGCTGAACTCGACTGGCTTCAGAATGTACATCGTGACCATCATCACGATTACGGACATGCCGATGTCGAGCACAATCAATACGTCCAGAAGCAGCGGCGGCATGGGAGCAATCAGCGCGACTACAATGCCCAACACCGCAAGCGGAACGGCAACTTCCCCAAGTCCTGGTAGAGAAATCCGCTTTAGGCCTTTACTGACCGCGGACAAGGGGATGGCTTGAGTAGGCGATGACATTAAGAATGCTGAAGGCTAATTGCTGGTGGCTACTTTTCAATCATCCGGGCAATTTGCGGCCCATTAGTCGGTACACGTAGGCCAAGATTTCGGCGATGGCCTTGTAGAATTCGGGAGAAACCGCCCGGCCCACGTCGATCGCCTCATAAAGCGCTCGCGCCAACGGCGGGTTTTCAATGATCGGGATTTGATTCTCCATTGCAATCTGTCGAATCCGAAGCGCCAGCCAGTTCCGGCCTTTGGCCACAACCATCGGGCAAGACATGCTGTCCATCTCGTACCGGATCGCTACAGCAAAGTGCGTGGGGTTCACGACCACGGCCGTCGCCTTCGGCACTTCCTTCATCATTTGCCGCCGCAGGAAATCGCGCCGAAGACGGCGAATTCTCCCCTTCAGTTGCGGATCGCCCTCCGTTCGTTTATTCTCGTCCCGGACCTCTTGCTTTGTCATCCGAAGACCAGACATGTGTTTCCGATACTGCTGAAACACATCGACGGCGCCGAAAACCACGAATACAGCCGCGGATTTCCACAGCAGCCCCTGAATCGAGCCCCCGATTTGTGCCGATGCCGTGTGTACCGATTGAAAAGGCAGTCGCAGCAGAGATACGGCGTTATCTTGTAGGTACGCGTAGATAAGCCAGGAAAGCGTAATCGTCAGCGCCGTCGCTTGTACCAGAGATTTCAAATTCTGGGCCGGCAGTTCTCGAAGCCGGGTTAGCGAGTTCAGGCGCTCAAACTTGGGAGTTATCGCCTCAAGACTAACCCCACCTCTCGTCAAAAGCAGATGTGTACCCACGCTGAGGGCGAACAAGATGGCGCCGGCTTCGATCACGGGCGCCATCGTCTTCATGAAAAATATGCGCAGAAGAACCGGCCAATCGGATGCTTCAATGGGGGCGCCCATCGCGCGCCGGATCAGCTCGCCTCCGGACAGCAGAAGCTCATCCTTCAATTTGGGGATGAGCCCTCCCACTAAAACCACAAAGGCAATAAACTGAACTGCTCCAACCAGCCCGCGCGATGTTAAAAATTGGCCTTGCTCCCGAGCCTTTTTAAGCCGCTGTGGTGTCGGCTTTTCTGTTTTCTCGCCGCTCGAAGACGCCATGACTCACGGCAAAAAGCTGTTGTGAAGCGTCTTGAACACCTCTGCCGCGTATCCCTCATACAATTGCGGCGATACCGCGAGCACCGCTCCCAGCATCGCCAGTGTCATTAGCATTTTCACCGGAAAGGCATGCATGCTGAGATGAAGCTGCGAATTGATTCGTCCTACCAGCGCCAGCGCAATATCGGTCATGAATAGCAGCCCGAGAATCGGGAATGCTAGCCGCAGTCCCACCGAAAAGATACTCGACGCAAGATGTATTACTGCTGTCGCCAGATCTGCCTTTAGGACAAATGTTCCGGGTGGATATTTGTCCAGGCTATCCGCAAAAGCGCGGATAACATAGCGGTCCAAACCAGTCGTAAAAAACAGCAAGCCCGCCGTAAGTTGAGTTATCACTGGAAGCACGTCGGAATCGGCCTGTGTCGTAGGATCGACAACCGATGCATAACCGTAGCCCGCCTGCAAACCGAGTATTTGGGCCCCGAACGTCAATGCCTCGCTCAGAAAGCTGACCATCAACCCGATCGCGCCCCCAATGGCCGCTTCTGAGATAACCCAGACTACAATCAGACCCGGAGTTGCATCATGAACAGCTATTGAGGGCCAGCGCGGAAACAGCGCAATAGTTAGTGCTAGCGCCAAAACCACTCGCGCCACGCTAGGCCCTGCGTCTTTCACCGGCATTGGTACGAACACAAATGCGCCAGACATGCGGGCCAGCACAAGCAGGAATGCCAGAAGAGTGGACGGCGAAATCGTGAGTTCAGCGTGCATAACGGCCCAAGTCTCCTAGAATCGTCACCGCGTATCCCACCGCATGATTCAGCATCCACGGCATCAGTAGAATAAACCCGACAAAACAGGCTGCTAGTCGCGGAACCGTGCTAAATACCGGATCCTGCATCGACGTGGCAATCTGGACGAGATTGATAACAATGCTCAGCACAAACGAAATGATAAGCAGCGGCGCACAGACCCAAAATGCCGCCATCAGCGCCTGCCCGACAATATGGACCGCAAATTGAGGAGTCATGCTGAAGGACTTCCTATTGATAAAAGCTCTTCATCAAAGAGCCAATCACCAGATTCCAGCCGTCTACCAGCACAAAAAGGAGAATCTTGAACGGAGCCGAAATCATTGCTGGCGGAAGCTGCATCATTCCGATCGAAAGAGTTACCGACGCAACCGCCATATCAATAACCAGAAAGGGCAGAAAAAGAACAGCCCCGATCTGAAACCCGGCTTTCAATTCGGAGAGAATGTAAGCCGGTATCAGCACTTTCAGGCTGACATCCGAAGAGTTATGTGGTGAGGGCTCTTTCGCGATCTCAACGAACAGCCGGATATCTTTCTCGCGCGCAAACCTAATAAGAAACTTCCGGAGCGGCACCGTGCCTTGGTCAATCGCCTGCTCAGCCGTAATCTCGCCCTTCTCGAGCGGTTGCCATGCGTGCGTATAAATATCCGAAAATACAGGCTGCACAATCAGCAGCGAAAGAAACAACGACAGTCCGACCAGCACCTGGTTGGAGGGTGCCGTTTGAGTGCCCAGTGCCTGTCTGAGAAAATGAAGGACCACCGCAATTCTTAAGAACGGGGTTATGCACATAACCACCGCGGGAAGCAGTGTTAGAAGCGTTAGTCCCAGCGCAATCTGCATCGGCGCGCTGAGAGTCAATCCTCGACCCCCCTTGACAGTGCTGACCCCGATGGAATCGAGTGTCTGCGCAACCGCCGGCGCGGTTGAAATCAGGAATGCAGCAAGAGCCAGGATTACTGTCCGGATACGCATCCCGTAACCTCTTGCTTTCCTGCCCCGCGCTGTCCTGCAAAGCTTGCGATTTGAGTGCATCCCGAAGGTGAGACCCCAATCAAAATCGTCTCGTCCAGCACACGCACCAGGTGCAGCGAATGCTGTGCCGTTAGCGGCATGCGCTCGATCACCGCCATTGCCTTCGCGCTCCTAGACCCCTTGATGCCGATTCCATTGAATCTCGCCAATCCCTTGCGCCTCAGCAGCCAGAGTGTCGAGCCAAGCAGCCCCAGAACCAGGCAAATGGCAATAACCTGCTGTACCATCGCTATCTAGTGGGGCGGATCCCCAGATCCGCGCCGGACGCCCCGTGCGGCTCCCCCGCCTCTTCAACGGATTGGCCCGCCTTACTCATTGCTGAGCCGCCACCATGGGCGCCCTCTGGGCCGAGCGGTCTTTCCTGCTCCACCCATTGCACATTACTCATTGCAGAACCGCGACTGTAAAGGAGCGGTCTTCCCCTGCTTTACTCATTAATGAATCAAATTCAGCAGGTCCTGATTCATCTGGTCCGCGGTTGTAATCACCTTCGAGCTGGCCTGATACCCGCTCTGATAAACGATCAGGTTTGTGAACTCAGTCGCCATATCCACGTTTGATCCTTCCAGTTCTCCACCCATAATCTGGCCGCGCCCGCCGCTCTGCGGCAAGCCCGTGGACGGAGTCGCTGTCGCCGTGGTCGTGGCATAGTTGTTATTTCCCACATTCTGCAGCGAGGTTGGGTTCTGAATCGAGGCCAACGCCAACTGCGCCTCCACCTTCTGCGTGCCATCGGAGAATGAAGCCACCACCTGGCCGCCTTGTTGAATTCCAACCTGCGTCAACTGTGCCGCTTGCGTCCCGTCCTGGCTGGAGGATGCCGTTGAAGCCTCTCCGTACTGGGTAATCGCTCCGGCACCGTTGGCATTATTAAGGTCCCAGCTAATGCTCATCGCTTGCGCGCCATCGGTCAGGCCGGTAATAGCGATCGAGACCGGCGTCGCTGCGGCCGGCATTGTTCCATCGCTGTTGAAATTTATCGTCCCGCTGCCGCCGGTCAGAGCGCCACTCGAGGTAAGATCGCCCGATGGAATGGCTGAGTTGTAACTCCACGTGTTCGTCCCTGTCTTCGTGAATGTGACTGTAAGAGCGTGAGTTGCGCCGAGCGAGTCCACAATCTGGATGGGTACGGCATACGTTCCCGCCGCTGCGGTTGTGGCATTTAGATTGGCGCTGATTGAGATATCACTGGTGGCCTTTGCCGGAAGCACCGCGCCGGTTGGCATGATAATATCGCCAGGCTGTACGTTCGAGTTGATTGCGCCATTTGCATCCGCGGTCCAGCCCTGCACTCTTTCGCCCGTCTGTGTTTTCAAAACACCGTTCGAATCCACGATGAAATTCCCATCTCGGGTATACAGTTGCTGATTGGCGGGCGTATTGACGACAAAAAATCCGTTTCCTTGAATGGCCGCCGCCAACGCAGATTGGCTGCTCTGAATCGCGCCTTGCGTGAACTGCTGGTTGCTGATCGGGGCCCCGACACCCAACCCATACTGGAAGCCCGAGTCAATCCCGAGGTACTCGCTGAACAGGTCTTTGAAATCTACCGTGCTTCCCTTGAATCCTGTTGTGTTCAAGTTCGCCAGATTGTTGCCGGTCGTGTCAATGGCCTCTGATTGCGCCTTGAGTGCCGATAGAGCGATTGAGAATGTGCTTGACATGGTTTCTCTCCTTACGAAAACGCGCCTGTAAATTAGCTGCCTGTCGTGCCGGACGGTTGATTGGACTGGGAATTCTGGGTCGGCTGACCGTTCGTTCCATTTGCGGACGTCGCGGATGCTGCTGTGCCCGCGTACTTTGTGTCAATCGAATCCAGATCCTGGCGCATCGCAAGGTTTTGCTCGAGATCACTGAACTGCGCCAACTGCGTCACGAAAGTCGTGCCGTCCATCGGCTGGGATGGATTCTGGTTTTTGAGCTGTGCCACCAGTAGTTGCAGGAAAGTCGATTCATTCGCAAGCGGATCTGCCGCCGACTGCGTTGTCGCCCCGGAACCACTGTTTGAGGATGATGTCCCCGTGACTCCATTCGTGTTCTGCTGAAAAAGACTCGAAGGGATGCTCCCAATTGTTGACATAAATTACTTTCTCCTTGATTGAGTGTTGCGGGCATAGTCCTCGAGTTCGTCCACCCAATCGGGTTTTGCGTCTCGCTGACCGCCTTGTTGCTGGCCGGGATTATTCCCGCCCGAATATCCTGTGTTCGAATCCGACTTGCCTTGTTCGAAAGAGCTCGCCGCCGATGCGCTCGATTTCGGAACCCAAACCTCTGCGCGGAAGTGCTCCGCCTCCAGGCGATTCGTCAATTCAGGCATGTGTTCCTGTAAAGTGCGGTTCAAATTCGGATCGGTGGCCCTCACGCTCACGCTCATCGTTCCGTCCCGCTCTATCACCCGCAGGTCCACCCGTTGATTGCCGTCTCCTGCCATCTGCACGTGTATCTGCCGTGCTGGTTCGGCCTGGGGGGTAGCGATCTCAGCTTCGGGCTCCGCTGTCTTGGGCGCATCTGCCGTCTCCAGGTGTTCGGAAAAAGACTGCGGGGTCTTTGGACCTTCGGTCTCCGCCGTTGGCGTGGGAAGCCCGTCCTGTGAACCCTCTCCCTTGTGTTCTTCCTGCGCGGATAAGGTCACGGGCATGAGTGCCGGCGTGTGGCTTCCAGACAAAATCTCTGATGCCGCAGCTCCGGTCTCTTGCGCTTGCGAATCGGCCTCTGATGCTTTTTGTTGCTCAGGATTCACTAGTACGGCGAACGAAACCGGCCCGGCCGCCGCGCTTGCCGAAGCCAAATTCGCGGCTTGCCGCGCTGGAGTAGGTTCCGCATGTATGTCTGTCCCGTCATTATCCGGTCTCTCAACTTTCCCGAATAAACTCGCTTGGGAGTCGCCGGCTTTCGTAGTAGCTCCGACTGGTAAATTCTGTGGGCCACCAACAAGCAATTCGAACTCCGGCCCAATCCCCGGGAGCGAGACCGCTACTCTGACACCCAGCGGCTTGTCACCCGCCTTTCCTGTGGGTGGTCGCGCAGGCGCTTTCGCCTGCGTAGTCGAGATTGGCAAACTGCTGGGACCAAACGCTGGTCCTGGCATTTTTGCCTGCATGTCAGAGATTTGCAAACTGCTGGGGTGTAGCACAAGCACTTTCGCCTGACTGGCAGGCACTTGCAAGCTGTTGAGCCCCGACGGCGTAGGCGCTTTAGCTGGCGTGCCCTGGTTTTGCACACTATCGAGACTTGATGCTACAGACGCTTTCGCAGGCGTGCCTGAATCATCGGGGCGCGAGTGTTCCGCCAAATAGTCGCTGAAGCTTGAACCGTCGGACTGTGAATCGAAAGAAGAGGTTTGTGCCTGTGGCGTGCTGCGAAATGGAAGGGAGCCGTCTGCATAGGGCGACGTGGCTCCAAATGTAATGCTAGACGGCAACACGCCAGGTCAAGTGCATTTCCTGCGCCAGACCGGTTTCGCTTATTTCAGAACAGATTACAATTCGACCCGCACCGAACGCCGTCAAAAAAGTGAGTGGCCCAGCGCCGCACGTCGGGATTTCGACGCAATCGGCATCCGTTTGTCCTTCTCCAGGAACCCGCTACTTGGTCCATATCGCAAAAGTTGCACGAAGTTAGAGCGAATCTTCGCTCTTGGCTAACAGCTTGCATCAAAGCCCTCGGTATGGATCCACTCACAGCAGCAGCCGCTAGCGGACTTCAATCTCGCATGGATTCATTTGACATGCTCGCCAATAATCTCGCAAACGCCTCAACGAGTGGTTTCAAGGCCGATCGCGAATTCTACAGCACGTACCTGGCGCCCGGAATTGCCGAGCAACCCGATCCTATCGTCGGCGATGAACCGGTCGTGCAAAAGCAGTGGACCGATTTCTCGCAGGGAACCCTCCTCGAAACGGGCAACTTAACCGATCTCGCTTTATCTGGAACCGGCTTTTTCTCCGTGAATGGCCCAAATGGTGCTCTGTACACTCGCAACGGCAACTTTCATTTATCCCCGCAGGGCGCGCTCGTCACGGCCGAAGGATATCCGGTTCGCTTAGTAGGAGGACAGGCTCTTCAAATGCAATCCACGGATCCTATCCAGATACAGGCGGACGGACAGGTTCTCCAGGACGGGAACGCTTTAGGTCAGTTACAACTTGTGAAGTTCGCCGATTCCAGCCAGCTCACAAAGTTACACGCCGGGTATTTCCAAACTCCAGGCCCGCAGCTAACTCCCACGCCCGCCACGGACGTTCAGGTAAATCAGGGCAAACTCGAATCATCTAATACCGGTCCCGCGGAATCCGCGGTCAAGATGATCTCACTGCTGCGGCATTTCGAAATGCTCCAGCACGCAATAAAAATCGGAACAGATATGAACCGGCAGGCCGTTGAAGAAGTCGCCAAGGTCGGTTCTTAACAATTTCTTTGATGGAGATTATGAAATGATTCGTGCACTTTACAGCGCGGCCAGCGGAATGACCGCGCAGCAATTGAACGTCGATAACATCGCCAATAACCTGGCTAATGCAAATACGGCCGGCTATAAGATGCGCCGCGCGCAATTCCAGGATTTGATTTATCAAAGCATGATCCAGCCGGGCGCCTCCGCGGGAGCACAGACTACGATCCCCGCCGGCCTGCAACTGGGGCTGGGAACCCGCGCTGCTTCGAACGAAATCATCTTTACTCAGGGCGCGTTTTCCCAAACCAACAACCCGCTCGACATGGTGATCCAAGGAAACGGATTTTTTCAAATACGACAGGCTTCGGGCAACCTTGCTTACACGCGCTCCGGATCTTTCCAGCTTGACCGAAATGGTAATGTGGTCACGGCCAACGGAGATCCGCTCGAACCGCAGATCACTATTCCGAGCAACGCGCAAAACATAACCGTCGCCCAGGATGGCACGGTCAGCTTCTCGCTGCCAAATCAGACCGCATCTCAAAAAGCCGGTCAGGTACAGTTGGTGAATTTTCAAAATCCCGCGGGACTGAACAGCATGGGCAACACGCTCTACTCCCCAACCGATGCGTCCGGAGATCCACAAGTGGGTAATCCGGGCGGCCCCGAAGGCCTCGGCACTTTGCTCCAGGGCTACACGGAGCAATCGAACGTCGATGTTGTGGAGGAATTCGTCAGTCTTATTCAGAGCCAGCGCGCATACGAAGCAAATTCTCGGGTGGTGAAAGCTGCCGATGAGATGTACCAGCAGATTAATCAAGTCACGCAATGACGCTGTTGCTGCTGCTCGCCTTTATCATTCAGCCGCTCACGTGCCATTTCATCCACTCGGATTGGATTAGCGGGAGCGATCTGGCTCAGGCCAATCCGGCACTATCGAACCTGCCTGCGGGCCTGCAACTCAGTCCCGCACCGGTTCCTGGGCAGGAACGCGTCTTTCGCGCGGCCGAATTGAGGCGTATCGCTGTTGCTAATCATCTCCCGGTATCCACGTTTAGCGACACCTGTTTCGAATGGTCTGTAAAGGTTCCCGACCGGAAAGCGCTGGCCGGTGCTATTGAAGCAACACTTGTCAATCGGAATCCGCAGGTCGAGATCCTGGATCAAAGTCTGATGCCCGCACCGGAAGGAAAAATCGTGTTCCCGCTGTCGGGCATGAGCGGCGTCTCCAGTCATCCCATCGTGTGGCGCGGCTATGTGGCTTACGCTGGCACTCGACGATTTCCCATTTGGGCCCGTGTCCAGGTAACCGTAACCGAACCGCGCGTTGTCGCAGAAACCGCGCTTCGAGCGGGAGAGCTATTGAACCAGACCCAATTGGGCCTTGAAACGTACCAGGGACCAGTCGACAGAGACGCTGCCCTGCCCGATTTATCTTCCGCCGTAGGGATGATCGCCCGGCGCGATATAGCAGCCGGATCTCCCATCTCGGAATCTATGGTTGCGAAACCCCGCGAGGTGGAACGTGGTGACCTGGTCAGCGTAACCGTTCAATCTGGCGCCGCTGTAATCGAGGCGCAAGGTTTGGCTGAACAGGGCGGCCGGCGCGGCGATGTCATTACGGTACGGAACCCTCATACAGGAAAGACCTTCCACGCGCGCATTCAAGACAAAGGATCCGTCATTGTGGTTCCCGGTGGCTCGTTTGGCCTGGTCGCAGAGGATAAGAAATCGTGATCCGTGCCGGCTTCGTGCTGGTCTTTTACATGGCCGCATCCAGTCACGCCACGGCCCAAAAATCCTCGAAGAAGCCGCAGCCGAGCCAGAAATCAGCGCTCGAGCAATATGTGCAAGACGCGCACCGGCGAGCTGCAATGGCGACCCCCGAGAGTCCGGGTTCGCTTTGGTCTTCTCCTGCGCCTCTGGCTGATATGGCTGCCGATGTGCGGGCTCGCAGCGTCGACGATATGGTCACAATCATCGTCAATGAGCAGGCCTCCGCGGTTGCTACGGGTACGACGAAAACCGGCCGTACGTCCAGCGCCAATGCCTCCATCACCTCTGCCGCCGGCCAGCTCAAGGCCGCTGGAAGCCTGGCGAACCTACTCACTGCAAATTCCAGCACGGCCCTTAACGGCGCTGGTACGACATCCAGGCAAACTACTCTTACGACCGTGGTCACTGCCCGCGTCATTGATGTCCTTCCGAATGGATACCTGGTCATCGAGGGTTCAAAGACAGTGTTAGTGAACTCAGAAAATCAAGTGATCACCTTGAGAGGCGTTGTTCGTCCGGCGGATCTTTCGACGGGAAATACCGTTCAATCTGGAAGCGTAGCCGAGATGGAGCTGAAAATTAACGGTAAAGGTGTCCTCAACGACGTAATCCACCGCCCCAATTTCCTGTACCGGCTACTGCTTGGCATACTTCCGTTTTGAGATATGACTACTCTTCGGCGTTGCCTGTCATTCCTATTGTTTTTCGCGACGCTCGCGGCTGGGGACGAACACGGCGTCCGGCTGAAGGATCTCGTCACGATTGAGGGCGTCAGGACGAATCAACTCGTCGGCTACGGATTAGTTGTCGGCTTGAACGGAACGGGAGACCGCCAGCAAACCCTGTTTTCCGCCCAAAGTCTCACTAATCTGCTCCAGCGAATGGGTGTCAGTGTCTCGCCTACTTTAATTACGGTCAAGAACACCGCCTCCGTAATTGTTACCGCCACCCTTCCTGCCTTTGCTCAGCCCGGCACCAGCATCGACGCAACCGTCGCAGCTATTGGCGACTGCTCGAACTTGCAGGGCGGCCTATTAGTACTCACGACGCTGCGTGGCATAAACGGCCAGGTGTATGCGACAGTACAAGGCCCGGTTATTACGGGAGGGTTCATCGCCGGCCGATCGAGCGCTAACTCTCAGACGGTGAATCACCCTACCGTTGGACGAATACCGAACGGAGTCTCAGTCGAGCGCATCGCTCCTTCCGTTCAATTCGGAAATACGATCAAGTTGCAGTTGAAAGATGCCGATTTCACGACATCGGCGCGAATTTCCGAAGCGGTGAATCATCACTTCACGGCAGCCGGCGCGATAGCCCATGCCGATAATCCTGGTCTGGTCACGGTCGCTCTGCCCCCGAAATACAGCACACAGCCGACGGAGTTCGTCGCCGAGCTCGAGGCTCTGGATGTGGAACCCGACAGCATCGCCCGAGTGGTTATTAACGAGCGAACCGGCACTGTCGTTCTGGGCAATAACGTGCGAATCGCACCGGTAGCCGTCATGCACGGAAACCTTACCGTTGAGATCCAGACCCACTTGATTCCGGTACCCAACGGTCCCTTTTCGAGCGCACCCGGGACAGTCGCACCGGAAACAACCGTAGCGGCTAAAGACGAAAAGTCCCGCAACATTGTCCTGAAGGATGGCGCCACGGTTGAAGAACTCGTCAAAGCCCTCGCTGCAATCGGCTCAACGACCCGGGACGTTATTGCCATTCTCGAAAGTCTTCGCGCGGCAGGTGCTCTAGACGCCGAATTGGAGGTTATCTAAAACTCGTGAATATCACCGGAAACACACCTCTCCTCACCTCCCCAACGGACCTGCTGCAAAAGCAGAAACCTTCCAAGATACATGAAGCCGCCCGGCAGTTTGAAGCGTTAATGATCGGCGAGATGCTCAAGTCGGTACGCGAATCCAGTTCCGATGGTTGGCTTGGGAGCGGCGATAGCGACGAGAGCAATTCAGCGCTGGGCATGGCCGAGGGCCAGTTTGCCACAGCGATCGCTAACGGCGGCGGTTTCGGTCTCGCTACTATGATTGAGCGAAATCTGACGAAACAGGCTTCTAGTCAGAACGTAAAGCTCAGCTCTGACGGTGTGGATGCCGGATTGAAGTAGCCCCCGTACGCGGGTCCTTCGCTCTCATCCCGTCCCGGGAGAGATCTGTGCGCGGGCATTTCGACAAGCGAGTCAGATTGTTTCTTGGATTCGGCTACGGCGTACCAGCCCTGCAGAAGCGTGTTCAGGAGTTGCTCCACTTCTGCAATTGGCTCTTCTGCCCTCTTTGCGTGAGCTTCCAAGAGCTTGCATTGCATATAGCTATAGAGCCTCTTCAGATTTTGGCTCATTTCCCCGCCTTTCTCGTGATCCAGGGAAAGCAGCAGTTCCGTCAAAATCTCTACCGCCTTTGTGATGGATCGCGAACGCCCCCAGATATCCCCGGTGCTGAGGCACTGCCTCGCTTGCTGAGCGGACTTGATCGCCCCTTCATACAGAGAGATTACAAGCCGAACAGGGTCGCTATTCAATAGACTTCCTTCTGCGTAGGCCTGGTAGGGATCGCTGTAGTTCAAAAAAATCTGCCTCCGAGTTCTTTATCGAAGGGTTGTCCCGTTCTTTAGAGCTTTCAGGCTGGATTTTCATTGATCTACATCAATCTGAAAATAAACGCTAGGAAAACTCGGAATGGCCATTTGAACCGCTCACGCATCCGATATGTCTTTCGAGAGGTAAGAGCTTAGACATGTTTTCTATTGTGGGCATCGTGGTCGTCATAGGAGCAATCTTGGGTGGCTACTTGATGGAGCACGGCAGCTTGACAGTCCTGATACAGCCTGCGGAGCTCATCATTATTGGGGGCGCCGGGATAGGCACTTTGCTGGTTGCAAACCCGCTGCCGGTGATTATCAGCCTCTTTAAGTGTCTGCTTGGTGTATTTCAACCTGACAAGTACAACAAAGGGCGCTACTTGACCGCGCTAAAGATGTTAAATGAGCTGTTCCGGCGCGCCCGGAAAGAAGGGCTCAGCAGCTTAGAAGCCGACGTAGAAGAGCCGGAGAATAGTGAATTCTTTAAGAAATATCCGGAAATTTCGAACAACCATCACACAATCAATTTCATTTGCGACACCCTGCGAACCGCAATGGCCGGAACTATTTCACACTTTGACCTCGATCAACTGATCGAGCTCGACCTCGACGTCCACCACAAAGAAGTAAGCCAGCCCGTGCAAGCGCTGTCGAGCGTAGCCGATTCACTTCCAGGCTTAGGAATCGTCGCTGCCGTGCTTGGAATCGTGATTACGATGAGCGCGCTGGGTGGCCCCCCTGAAGAACTCGGTCGAAAAGTCGCGGCCGCTTTGGTTGGAACCTTTCTCGGCATTCTCATGTGCTATGGCTTCTTGTCGCCTCTGGCCGCTAACATGGGCCGCCTGAATGATGCAGAATCGCATTATTATCACTGTCTGAGAACCGGGCTTGTTGCCTTCATTCGCGGCGCGGCGCCGATCCTTGCTGTCGAGTTCTCTCGCCGAAGTATTCCTTCCGCGGTAAGGCCTAGCTTTAAAGAAATGGAAGAATCGTTCCGGGCAAAAGTCGAACCCATAGCCGCCTGATATATGTCGACTACCCGCGAACCCATCATCATCATAAAAAAGAAAAAAGTTCATGCGCACGCCCATCATGGGGGGGCATGGAAGGTGGCTTACGCCGATTTCGTCACGGCCATGATGGCCTTTTTCATCGTTCTTTGGCTGATGAGCAGTAGTCAACCCGTTAAAGAGGCCATCGCTGGGTATTTCAGTGATCCGCGAGGCTTTCACAATCGCAAAGGAAGCGCTGTGGCCGGAGCTGGTGAAGGGATTACTATCACCAAAGATCACATGAATAATCTGAAGGAGTCGCTGCAAAATGCGCTTCGTCAGAGGTCCAATTTCGACAAGCTCAAGGATCACGTTCAAATGACGGTCACCGGCGAAGGCCTCCGAATCGAACTGCTCGAGACGGATAAAGGAATGTTTTTCGAAAATGGGCAGCCGCATCCTACCCCGAGTGGCGCGGACCTGTTGACGCAAATCGCCAAACAGCTCGGCAAACTAAGCAATTCCGTCTTTATTGAAGGACATACGGATTCAAAGCCTTTCGACAATGGCGCTTACTCGAACTGGGAACTCTCGGCCGATCGCGCCAATGCAGCACGCAAACTGATGGAAGAAAATGGCCTGAGGCCTAACCAGGTCACCCAGATCCGCGGTTACGCGGATCAGTTATTGCGAATACCTGCACGGCCCGAAGATGCATCGAACCGGCGCATCTCCATCATTGTCCAGTATCCGCCGGAAGCATCGGACCCTGAACCTGTCCCCTCCAAACCGGTGTCGGCTGTTCCCACACAGAAAGCGAAACACTAGCAGCCAACCTCAATCGAGAGGTAACGCGCGAGCGCGGCACTTTACTCATGTGAAGACCTCACTGCTGCTCGTTGGCCTGTGTTTCTCTCAAGCAGGTTGGGGCGCACCGCCGCAGCCAGCGGATGATCCTGCAGCCATTATGCAGGCTTCGCTTCAGAAACAGCACGATTCGTTGAACAAGCAGCTTGACTCTCTGCACCAACAGCTCGGAAAAGATGCGGATCTTCCCGATACCAACATCCAATTCGTCGCGTCACTTGCACCACTTGCAGTAGCCGATTGTGCGCCTCTCCCCTCCGATGACATCGCCGCCTTGATCAGCGGCGCCGCAAAGAAGAACTCACTTCAACCGGAGATCCTTCACGCCGTGATGAAGCAGGAGTCTGCTTTCAAGCCGTGTGCAGTCTCTGTTAAGGGCGCGCAAGGGCTTATGCAGCTTATGCCCGCAACCGCAGAGCAGTTCCACGTTGGAGATCCATTCGACCCCGAACAGAACGTGCAGGCCGGCGCTGCATTCCTGAAACAGCTACTCAGCAAGTACAACGGCGATCTCCGCCTGGCGTTGATCGCCTATAACGCCGGCGCCGCGCGTGCGGACCAGGGCGCCGGTGGGTCGGTTCCGGAGGAAACGCAAAACTATCTCGCGCATATATTCGGAGAGATCGGCGTTCAGCGAGTCGAAGCATCTGCAGCTCAGCCCGACGCCGCGATTAAGCCGGTGCAAGACCCCAAGCCGATCCTCACAAACCCGCCTCGTTCGCAGTAGCCGGTCAGCGTCACCTCATCTCCATCGTTTAGATAGACGCGCTGTTCGCCATTCGGCAGCAGCAAAGGTTCCGAGCCCTTCCAAGTCATCTCGAGCAGACAGCCCCGGTTCTCTTTCCCCGGCCCGGAAACGGTTCCACTCGCGATCAGGTCCCCCGGCCGCAATGGGCACCCGTTCGAGCTATGGTGCGCAACCATCTGCGGCAGCGTCCAATACATCTGCTTGAAAAATCCGCGGCTGATTCGAACCGCTTCCGGCATCGAAGCCGACCGCATCCAGACCTCAAGTGTTATGTCGAAGGCGCCCGGATCGTTCGTCTGCAAATAGGGAAGAACCGGAACTTCATGTTCAGGCATCTCCGCCCGGAAAGGCTCCAGCGCCTCGAGCGTAACCATCCAGGGTGAAATCGAAGTCACGAAGTTCTTGGCGAGAAATGGGCCAAGCGGCTGATATTCCCAGCGCTGAATATCCCGTGCCGACCAGTCGTTCACCAGGCAAACGCCCGCAATGTGCTGCTCTGCTTCCGCAATAGGAATCGGCTTCCCCAACTCGTTTCCCGGCCCGAGAAATGCACCCAATTCCACTTCGTAGTCAAGTTCTTGCGATGGTCCGAACCGCCCTTCTCCCAATTGTCCGCATGGCCGCCGAACTGGCGTGCCGCTCACCACGATCGATGATGATCTGCCGTGATACGCAATTGGCACGTGCGTGTAGTTCGGAAGCAGCGGATTATCCGGACGGAACATCCTGCCCACATTGCTCGCATGATGAATCGAAGCATAAAAGTCGGTGAAGTCGCCAATGCATGCCGGTAAAAGCATTTCGCATCCGGCTTGCGGCAGCAAATCCCGTCGCGGCGCGCCTAATTCCAGCACCTTGCTCAATGCTCGCCTCAGATCTCCCCGTTGGACGGAGCTCAGCCCCATATAGGCGTTCAGATTGCTGCCTTCCAGCCACGGACGCAGATCCAGAATCGATTCGCCGATTGCTACGCCTATGCGATGCCGTGAATCGTGCGCAGTCCGAAATACCCCAAGCGGCAGATTCTGTATCGGGAAATCGCACTCAGGAACATTCGCCGATTCCACCCAACTCCGCAGCTTCGGATCGTGTGTTTCATCGATCATCAGTTCTCGAGCCAGGACAGGTAGTAACTTCCGTCCTCCACCTCTAGAGCCTCGCGGCTCACGTTCAGTCCGCGAAAGGTGTCCATCATCACCGCCAGTTCGTTGGTTTCCTTCTGACCGATGGAGGCTTCCGTTCGCCCCGGCTGAGGGCCATGCGCAAGACCATCCGGGTGCAGCGTAATCGAGCCGTACTCGATGCCTTTCCGGCTCATGAATTCCGAATTAGCGTAATACAAGACTTCATCCGACATGACATTTGAATGCGCATACGGCGCCGGCACCGCTTCGGGGTCAAAATCAAATGGCCTCGGGCAGAACGAACAGACCACAAATCCGTCACCCTCAAACGTCTGGTGTGTCGGCGGCGGTAGGTGAAACCGCCCCACTCTTGGTTCGAAGTTGTGGATGTTGAGCGCCCACGGATAGTAATATCCATCCCAGCCAATCACATCGAATGGATGATACGCCAACACCATCTCGGTGAGATAATTTTCCTTCTTCACAACGAGCTTGAACTCGCCTTTCTCATCGTGCGTTTCCAGATTGTGCGGTAGCCGGATATCTCGTTCCGAGTAAGGGCTCGATTCCATTAACTGCCCGTACTCGTTCCGGTATCGCTTCGGAGTACGGACGTAGCCAGCGCTTTCAATCACGAGCAGCGAGCGATCCTTCGACGCAAAGCGATAGCGGTGGAGAATACCGCGAGGAATCACCAGATAATCGCCATTCGCGAAGGGAATGCTGCCAAAGGGCGATTCCAGAGCGCCCTCGCCTTCGCTCACATAGACCAGTTCATCGCCCTGTGCATTCCGATAAAAATCAGAGATGTCTGCTGACGGCCGCACGATCGACATCGAAACATCGTGGTTGAACAGCAGTGGAATCCGGTCAGAGAATACATCACCAGGCTGCTGCAACTGCTTAGTGCGAAAATGCCGATGGCGCAGCGGCTCTCTCGGGGCCGCATCCCACCTCAGCTCCTTGATAGTTTGGAGCGCGCGCACTGCGGTCGGTCTTCGCGCATGATAAAGCAATGAAGACGGTCCGACAAAGCCCATATTCCCCATCAGTTCCTCCGCATAGAGCTCTCCGCTGGGCTTCCGATAAACTTTGTGTCGCTTCGATGGAATCTCGCCAAGGTGATGATAGACCGGCATCCGAACCTCTCCTATAAACTGATCATCATTCTAATCGTGCTTGTCCGGCAGGCCTTTCGCGCCGCCTGACGTGAGAGACTGCGTCCCAAACATCTCCGCCTAATGCATTCAGTTGGCCGCGAGTGATGTCCGCAATCACGGCTTCGTGCGCCCCTGCCGCATCGTGAGTTCGAATGGCGTCCACGATGGGACATAGGAGCGTTTCGATGTCGCGCGGCACCGCCTGGGACCCACGCGCAGCCAAATATACCAGCCGGGTCGAGCGCTCCAGAACACCGCGCAAGGTCGCTTCCAGTTCACCATTGCGCGTCATGCGCGCAATCTGCAAATGAAAATTCTGGTTGGCTTCAATTAGCGCGTCCAACGCAGCCGGAGCTTGCGCCGCCTTAAGCGCTTCCTGAAAACATTGCTCCAGTCTATCCACCCCGGCAGGTTCCGCGCGGATTGCGGCAAGCTCTGCCGCTATCCCTTCTAAAAGAATACGAGTCTCCAGCAAGTCACGCACGCCGCGGAAGCTCAACTCAGGAACGAAGTAACCCCGTCGCGCGACCACTTCCAACAACTGCTCGTTATGGAGGCGATTGCAAGCCTCGCGAAACGGCGTCCTTCCAATCGCGTAGCGCGACAGGATCTCGGATTCAGTCAGGAAACTTCCCTCAGAGATTTCGCCGTGCAGAATGCCGTGTTTGATCAATCTGTAGGCGCGATCTGCCTGCGTACGATCCGAGGGACTCTTTTTCGGGCGACCCATCTTCAGTCACATTTTATTACAATATACGACAGAGTATATCCACCGTCCATGAAGCATATACTGGTTCCGCCCCATATCGCCGGTCTGCGGCCTTACGAGCCCGGACTCTCCGCCGAAGAAATTCAGCATCGGTTCGGCCTCGCCCGAGTGGTCAAATTGGCATCTAATGAAAATCCGCTGGGCGTCTCGCCGCGTGCCATCGAAAGCGCCCGCAGGTCCTTGTCCAGCCTTTCGCGTTATCCAGACGGCGGCCTGGCTCTTCGCCGTCATCTTGCCGATCGTTTCGACGTGAAGCTTGAGAACGTGATCGCGGGTGCGGGAAGCGAGGGAATCATGGCAAACATCGTCCGAACGTTTCTGTGCGATGACGATGAGGTGCTTACTACCGAAGCGGCCTTCCTCGGCTTTCAAGTAGTGGCTCACGGCCGCGGAGTAGCTTACCGCACGGTTCCCTATCGCGACTGGAATTACGACCTCCCCCGGCTGGCTGACGCCATCACTGAGAGAACGAAGCTTATCTATCTGGCCAACCCGAACAATCCCACCGGAACCTTCTTCACACGCCGTTCTTTTCAACAGTTTCATGCACGCGTGCCGGAGCGGGTTTTGATCATCTTGGACGAGGCGTATTTTGAGTTCGCTTTTGCCGATCCCACCTATCCCGATTCGATGCACTACCGCTTCGACAACGTGATCACGCTGCGCACGTTTTCGAAAGCGTACGGGCTCGCCGCCGCCCGGGTTGGGTATGGCTTCGCCCATGAGAACCTCATCTCCGTCCTCCTTAAGGTGAAATTGCCGTTCGAGCCGAGCGGGACCGCATCCGCGGCGGCGCTCGGCGCGCTCGACGATCGCGAGTTCATGCTCCGAACCGTCGAGAACAATATCAGCGGCCTCGCTCTGATGACCCAATCCTTACAGGAGATGGGATTCCAGGTTGTACCGTCTGCTGCGAACTTCGTCATGATTGTGCTCGACAGGGAGGAGCAAGCCGGCCAGATCTTCGAATCGTTACTGCGGCGAGGCATTATCGTTCGGCCATTGAAAGCGACAGGTTTACCTAATTGCCTGCGAATTTCAATCGGCGCCAAAGAAGAGAATCAACTGTGCATCGAAGCATTTCAGCGCATATGCACCGAACTTGAGGTCAATCGCTATGCCACAACTCACTGAGCAAACTGAAGCAACATCATCCTCCCAAACGGATTTTCTGCCAATTCAAGGGACAGATCACGTTGAATTCTATGTGGGCAACGCCAAGCAGTCGGCCTACTTCTACCGCGCGTGTTTGGGATTCAATCTGGTTGCGTATCGCGGGCCGGAAACCGGCACGCGTGACCGCGTTTCATACGTTCTGGAACAAAATAAGATCCGGTTTGTATTAACCACTCCTCTAGGTCCATCGGGGGAGATTGCTAGCCATATCCTTCGACATGGCGATGGCGTCAGATCGATTGCGTTGGGGGTAGATGACGCACGCTCCGCTTGGCAGGAGACAACTGCGCGCGGCGCGAAGAGTATCCAGAGCCCCTTCACTGCGGAAGATCAGCACGGTCGCGTCCAGTTTTCTTCCATCGCCATTTACGGCGATACGATCCATACCTTCGTCGAACGCCGCAATTACTCAGGCTGCTTTCTTCCCGGCTTTGTGCCGGTTGCGCAGCCCGATCATGTAGCCCGTCCAACCGGGCTCCAGCATGTGGATCATATGGTCGGCAATGTGGGCTGGGGCGAGATGAACACCTGGGTCGATTTCTATGAGCATGTCATGGGGTTCCGGATGTTCAAGCATTTCGACGATCAGGACATCTCCACTGAATATTCGGCTCTGATGTCGAAAGTGATGACCAACGGCAATGAGAAAATCCGGTTTCCGATCAACGAGCCGGCTGAAGGGCGCCGCAAATCTCAAATCGAGGAGTATCTCGACTTCTACGGCGGCCCGGGAGTTCAGCACATTGCCATGGCCACCGGCAACATCATTGAGAGTGTGACCAGGCTGGAGCAGCAGGGCTTGGAGTTCCTTTCGGTACCCACCACTTACTACGACGAACTGACCTCGCGCGTCGGAAAGATCGATGAACCGATAGATGAACTGGCTCGGCTCGGTATATTGGTCGATCGTGACGACGAAGGTTATATGCTGCAAGTCTTCACACGGCCGGTGCAGGACAGGCCCACATTGTTTTACGAGATAATCCAGCGCAAGGGCAGCAGAAGCTTCGGAAAGGGCAACTTCAAAGCTTTGTTCGAAGCGATAGAACGCGAACAGGCGCGACGGGGGAATCTGTGAGATGATAACTCGCACCGATGCCGGACGTGAAACTTACCGATGCCGTCAGCGCTACCGCGGATATCAAATTAAGAGATGACGCACCCCTCGCCAGATCTGGTCTGGGCGATCTGAAGTTCCCGATTATCCCGTTAATAGGCGAACTGGATGAACCCATCGACCGATGCGCGTTTAAGTCAGGCGCCTTCGGAGTGAAGATCGCCTCTCCGGGCGAGCTTGCGATTCAGAGTACCGCAGGCGGCGCATTGTGCCTGATCAATCGCCCCCAGGAGACCCTTTTCGATGCGGACGAATTTGCGCCACGGATACCAATCGCGCCTGGCGAGGCATGGATTCAAATCGAATTGGATACGTCTTTAGACGGGAAACTCGCGGCATCAGCAAACGGGTTCGGAGTTGCGGTCGAAGGTCTCACGAAAGTTGGACTGAGCACCTACACGCTATTGACCGCTTCATCCGGAACGCTTCCGCCCCTCCGAAAAGCGATCGAGACCGCTCTGGAACGATTACTCCGTCACAAAGGACGCAGCCTCCATCCGGTCACAACCTGCGGGAACAGTAAATGTGAGCGAACTGAACGGAACCGTCAAGATTAGCGGCTCCTATTCGCTGCCCATCTCTGTCGCCCCGCTGGCCTCGGCCAGTCTCCCGTTGAACTACAACATCAGCGTACAACCCGCGCCCGCGCTGGAAATCGCCGGACAAATCTCGATTACCGGCAACTTCATTGTGCGCTGCCACAAGGCCAGCACCGCCGAAGTGCATTTGGGTGTTTACAAGAAGAAGAGCACCACTCTATCAGCATCTTTCACAGCCGGGGCCGGTTTAGACGCCGATATCGGCCGAACCGATCTACTCAGCGCGTTCTTCGGCGCGGTCTTGCCCGCAATCAACGTTAAAACGGCGGGCCTCGCGGCCGAAGATACTAAAGAGATTCAAAGCGCGTTGAAAAGCTGTCTCGACCAGAGCCTGAGCATCGCCTACAACGCCTCTTGCGCAGCAACGCACGCGGACGAATCGGCGGTTGTCTACGGCATTGATTTGGCCGGCGGCGATAAAAACCAAACGGACTCGGCTCTCGCCGCGGCTCTAAGTGGCGACTGGACATCGCTGGACGCTCTGCCGAATGCCAAGCCGCTGCGTAATATCGTCAAACAAGCCCACCAATCCGGCAGCAAGATCGCGATAAATCTTCTCGGCATCTACAACGCCGGAACCCAGGCGGATTTTGTGAAGTCGTGCACTGTCCTGCACGATGAGAACGGACAAATTTCGGTTTTGGACAAGATCGAGGCCAAGCGCATCGCTGTCGCCGGAAGTCCTTACCTGGCCGATACCGAACGGCTGCGTTCCGCACTGGCCGAATGTTTTCTGGCAACCTTCACGTACGCGGCGGGCTCGCGCTTTCAGGGCACGCTACGGCAGAACTACACCCGCTATAAGGCCGCCATGTCGAGCCTAGAGATGCGCCACCAGATTCTCCTCGGGCACGCGCTGAATTTGCTAACGGAGCGAAATTTTGAGAGTGTGCTCGGGTCGCAGAGTACATTCGCCCACGCGCGCTTCAGCATCGTCTGCGAATACGATCTGAACGGCATCATGCGAATCTTTTTCGCCGATCCCGCCACCCGGCTTCCGTATATTCGCTCTGTTCTGGAAACGACCGGTAGAACGACGAAGGCCCGCCTGATAGATCCAAACGAACCAAGCGGTCACGCGCGATTGACCGCACTGCACAGCGATTCCATTTGGACCGACATGAATAAAACCGGCAATACCGCCGCGTTTGGGAGCATCACTGGGTTGAGCGCCTATAAACAGCCCGAAATCCAGGCCATCGCGGCTGACTGGATTGACATCGCCTGGTGGGTTGACGCGATGGTGAATGTTGCCCCCAAGTTAGCCGACGTTCTGGCTGCCGTTCAGACATCGAAAAATCCAGATCCGAGCGCGGACGAGGATTTGACGAAAAAGCGCCAGGCGCTCGCGGACGTTTTGGGAGCTGTAGCCCGGCGCTCTCAATCGGCATTTGGCGACGGTTGGGGTTTGGCTGTCTTGTTTGCCTTGTCAGCGGGCGCTCCTAACGCCAGCATGGATTACGCCTGGGACGGCAAGACTCAGCACCTGGAATCAGGAAAGCAATTCGAGCCCGTTCGCGCCGCTGGGACGTAGTTTCACAGGAGCTAACCCCAAAAGTCCCTATTTTTGAACTTCCGCATGAACCCGTGCATGATCCGCTCGGTCCACGTCCCAAATGGTTGGTCGGTGGTCACATAGGTCCACACGGCGCCGCGCTCGGTTAGGTCCTCCCCAGTACCCGCCTCTGCTTTCGCGAGCCGCCTTGCGATCTCTTCCGGCAACGCCGCTTCCAGTTCGGGGAACCACTGATGGATTTTCTTCAGGTACTCATAATGCGGATCCCGGCGCCCCCAGGAGAGCCATTGGACACCCGAGCGGTAATCGGCCACACGCTCCAGATAGTCAGCCCACACATCGTCCATAGTTCGCAAAGTGACCAGTCGTTCAAGCTCCGATACGCAAGGTTCCTCGCCTTGCAGGATTCTCTGCCGATGCGTCTGGAACCGATGCCGCTGGCCTTCTATCGGAATCTCGTACTTCTGAAGGAAGGTCCGAAGATCGAGATTCTGGCCTTCTACCAGACGCTGCAGGTTTTCCGGATCTTTGCTGTAGCGCGGATTCAGATCCGCGTACTTGACCATCAAATCGTCTTCAAGGGAGACGAAGAATCGCGAACAGCCGGGATCGCCCTGACGTCCGGCTCGGCCGCGAAGTTGATTGTCTATGCGACGGCTCTCGTGCTTATTTGTTCCGATGACATACAGGCCGCCCAGCGCCGCGACTCCATTTCCCAGCCAAATGTCAGTCCCGCGCCCTGCCATGTTGGTGGAGATGGTTACAGCACCGCGCTCGCCCGCCTGTGCAATGATGGCGGCCTCCAACTCGTCATTTTTCGCGTTTAGGACGTGGTGCGGAATGTCTTCGAGCATGCGGCTGATTTTTTCCGATTCGACGATGCTGGCGGTTCCAACCAGCACCGGCTGTCCTTTAGCGTGAGCGCGGCGGATCTCTTCCACCACGACCGAATCCTTTTCGGCTTTTGTCGCGAACACCGCATCGGGATAATCGATGCGGATCATGGGCCGGTTTGTCGGAATCACTTCCACCGGCAGCAGGTACATGGTTTTGAACTCGACTGCGGAACTGGCAGCGGTGCCCGTCATCCCGCAAATTTGCGGATACAGTGCGGCCAGGTGCTGCATTGTAATCGAGCCGAGAATCATTCCCTGCAGCTTCGGCGAGACCCCTTCCTTGGCCTCAATGGCGGTGTGCAGGCCGGCGGGCCAGCGGCGATCCTGGGCGATTCGCCCCTTGAACTCATCCACCATCTCAATCGACTTATTCTTAACGACGTAATCCAAATTCCGATGCAAAAGCGCGTGAGCGTGCAGCGCGTCCTGAATCGCAGTAAGGAGCCGCAGATTGCCCTCCCCGTAGAGGTTGCCGCATCCGGTTGCCTTTTCCACCGCGCCGATTCCATAGTCGGTGAGAGCGACGTTCCGGTTACCAATCTCGGTTTTGTAGTGCATCCCGGAATGCAAGTTGCGGACTACTTGATCCGCTACGAACGCGAGATCGATTTGATCATTGCTGCCGCCCGCGATGACCAGCGGAATGCGCGCCTCATCGATCAAAATGGAATCGACCTCATCGATGACAGCCGCTGAAAAGGGACGGTGGACCTGGTCCTGTGCCTGAAGCGCCAACTGGTCCCGCAGAAAATCGAAGCCAATCTCGTTGGCGGTGGCGTAGGTGATATCGCAGGCGTAAGCGGCACGGCGCTGATCGGGCGTCATTCCCTGTTGTACATAGTCAACCGAGAGCCCTAAGCGCCGGTAGATGTCTCCCATCCAGCAAGCATCGCGGCGAGCTAGATAATCGTTTGCAGTAATCACGTGCACGCCCTTCCCCTGGCGTGCGTACCATGCGACGGCGGGTACAGCCGCGAGGGTTTTGCCTTCGCCGGTCTGCATCTCCGCGATGCTTCCCCGCGCCAGGGCGAGCGCACCGCGAACCTGAACATCGAACATGTCCTGCCCCAGCACGCGCGCCGCGATGACTGCGGTAACCGCTATCAAACGGAGCAAATCCTTTACCTGCAGCGCGGCGGCATTCAACTGATCATCGTTCAGCCTGGCGAACTCAAGCCGCATCGCGTTGATTTTCCGAATATCGGAGGCTTCGCGATGGAACGGTGCAAGAACAGAATCTAAAACCGGGCGCATGGCCGCCGCACAATCGTTATGTATGTCACGTTAATGGGCACGAAAGCCGCACAAGAATTGTAACGAACTTTGCGCATCTCCATTATATGTATATGCATCTATCTGCTATGAGCCAATCAACACGGCCGGCGCTTCCGTGTATGTGTGCCAACTTCCGACGGGCATCGCGGGCGCTCACACAATCTTATGAGCAGGCGCTCCGTCCCCTTGGCCTGCGATCCAGCCAGTTCACAATTCTGCAGGTGCTCTCGCGCGCCGGAGAAGTATCCCAGGGCCAATTGGCTGAAATGCTCGCTATGGACAGTACCACCCTGACCCGAACTTTGGAAATCATGGGTCGGCACGGCTGGATCTCACAGCGCCATGGCAACGACCGGCGCGAACGGTGGCTGCGTCTCGCCAGAGCTGGTAAGAGTCAACTCAACCGCGCTTTGCCGCTCTGGGAGAAAGTTCAATCAACTTTGCGCCAGCAACTGGGGGAGCAGCGTTGGAAAGATCTATTGCAACTCACAAACCAAGTGACTGATCTGGTCACAACTCAAGGAGACTCGTTATGAAAACGTATAGGAAGTTCATCGCCGGCCTTGTCGCCGGCTGGTTCGTCTTTACTTTCTTCGCCTCGGCCCTGCACGTGTTCAATAATGACTCGAACCGCATCGGCCTCGCGGTTGCACTGGCTGCAGTGGCGCCAATTGTAACCTTTTGGCTATGGTTCACCGTATCGGAAAAATTTCGGCGGTTCATACTATCTTTGAACCCGCGCATTTTGACGGGCGTGCAGTCCTGGAGAATTCTGGGATTCGTCTTCGTTCTGTTGGAGGCTCATTCAATCCTCCCATCAACATTTGCATTGCCGGCGGGATACGGTGACATGGCCATCGGGGCGACAGCTTCCTTTGTGGCATGGAAGCTTGCCCATCCTGGCCATCGCAATAGCTTCATTCTTTGGCAGGCGCTTGGAATCGCGGACCTCGTAATGGCAGTGGGCCTCGGCGTTACAGTAAGCTTGCTGAGCCCGCAGAGTATCTCGATGGCTGCAATGACGGTGTTACCGCTGAGCTTGGTTCCCGTTTTCGCGGTACCGTTGCTTCTCATTTGTCACATCATTTGTATAGAGCAAGCGAGAGCTTGGCGATCTCCCGGTCACACTCAGCAAACAGCAACGCCCGCGGAAGGCCTGTCAATCGCTTGATTTAGCGTCCTTGTGCCCCGGCTATATAACCGGGGCAATGATCATCGCCGCATTTACCGCTTGCCGACAAGCGCTGCCGTCTCTTGTTGAAGCGTCTCGAGTCGCAACGAGGCGGACGGCACGAACTGAAGAACGGTCGAAGCGCCATCGCGCTTGGAGAACACGAGATTCTCGCCGTCTGACCCGATGATCGTACCCTTGGGATATCCGGCAATCTTGCGCCAGGCTTCTTTCGAACGATCCAGCGCGGCCCAGCCGGCGAAATGGTTGTCCTTATATATGGCGGCGTAGACCGTGCTGTTTGCGGTCATGGCGACGGGCTCATAGCAAGGGCATTCTTCGTAGTTTCCCAAGCTGTACTTCCCCAGCAGGACTCCTGAATAACTGACTTCAATCCAATTGTCATAGCCGTAGTCAGATAGGGATTGAAAGCCGATCCGGTCATTCCCAGCGTATAGCCGTCTGGCGCCCACGATCGGTTGCAGAGCGGTGTACGAATTGCGGCCACCGGCAATTTGCGACCAGAGCAGCGCTTGTCCCAGTTCTTGACCAGTTCGCGCGTAATGGCGAAGGACATAAAAATCTTCTTTGCTGCCATCGTTCCCGGCGTTATACCCGACTGTCCAAATGCTGTGATCCGGGGCGAAGACCACGTGCTCCGGGATATAAGAGCCGGAATTTATCGTGCGTATTCGTTTGCCGCTTGTATCCAGCAAGTCGATGCGACCTTCCCAGATTTGGCGCAGTTCGTAGGCACCAGCAGTCACGCCATCCGAATCGACTGCCCAGGCGGAATGGTAGATGCCATCCTTGTGCTCAGCCACGGAATACGCTGGCTCGGTATCGCGGCCATAAAACGTCACCTCGCTGTATTTTGGGTTATCCCAACTGAAAAGGTAGCCCTCGCTGTAGAGTGCGACACCAGGAAGGTTTTCATATTGCACAGTGGCTGGCGTCTGACCGCCACATCGGATTACAAATGCAAGAGAAAGCACGAGCGGAAACGTAGCGCGCATGGCAATCGTCCTCAGCCCATATTGTAAAGCGAAAATGCTGATGCTGGAGCTACTGGCGGATTGCTGACCGCTTATTTTCATACAACCCTGCCGCATTGTCGTGCAGATATCCATGCGCGACTTTCATGGCCTGTTCCCGGCTGAAGGCATGCTCGGAAACCAGCTCCGAGAGGGCGGCGGCCAGCGCTTCCCGCGAGGATTTGACGGATAGCCAATACGCCTCCTCGGCTCCCAATGCTTCGTTAAACGGAAACGCGTCGCTTCCAAATGAAACCTTCTCCGGGTAAGTGGATAGCCAATACTTCAGTACCTTCCTAAACTCGGATGGATACAGATACATGTCAGTAAGCGAGGAATCAATATACACGTTTTTCCGCGCGGCCAGCCAGATCACCTGACGATCGTAAGGAAGCCCGCCGTGCAGCAGTACAAAGGTCACCGAGTCATATCGAGGATCGCGCAGCACGTTTTCTAAATTCAGTACGTTGCCGTTATGCAAGCTGAAAAAGTCGCCAATCCCCACAGCGGTGTGGATGTGTACCGCGAGATGCAGCCGGCCAGCTTCCCGTATAAGATGCCGGAAGATGAAATCCTGAAACTCCGTGTACTCGGCCGGAGTTGGCTTTCCACTGTTTCTATAGCGCTGATAGATGCCAGCAGCTTCTGACTTGGGTGGGTCGCCGAAGTACAGCGACCGAAAGTACGCAGCCTCAAACTTGATAGCTACGCCTCCGTTCGCCTGGTCGAGTTCCAGAATCTTTGTTACGAACTGCAAATAGCCGTCGAATGAGTCTGGAAGCGCCTGCAATCCGGCCTGCCGCAGTTCGCGCCGCAGCAGTTTCTCCTGCAGCGGCATATAAACCTCTTCATCGACATTCCGCTCCCGGATATTGGTGTTGTCGAAAGGGAATAAAAACGAATCGACAAAGAAGGCCCATAGAAAACGCTTTCTGTCGAGATAGCTGGGCATCCCAACACGATTGGCGATGGCCGTTTCTATGTTGAGCTTGTCCAGTATGTGATCGAAATATTGATTGCCCTGCTCGCGTTTCAGTTGGGCTTTTCGTTCTACAAGCCAGTGCGCGTGGGCGGGCGCGAAATCGGAATACGGATAGCCAAACAGCGACTTTGAGGCAGCGATCAGCTCAGGATTATCGCCGCGGATGCGAAGCGGCAGGCTGCCCGGCGGCGAGGCCATGGCATCGACGTCGGGATCGTCGGGAAACCCGGGATGCCCGTGATCGTCGAAGATAGGAATCTGGTCAATCGTCCGCAGCAGGGTCTGGTAAACCTGCCGGACATCGCCGCTTCCGTAAGGACTTGACTGCGCGTTGACGTGCGGTATGGCAAAAGCTGCGAATGCAAGAATTCCGAACCGATGCGCAATCATCAGAAAGAATACTTTGCCGAGAACTGTATCAGACGGGGCGTCCCAACGGTACTCGTAATCTGGCCGAAGTTGGATGGGCTTTCGATATCAAGAAAAGCTGGATTCGCGAAATTAGGGTGGTTGAAGAGATTGAAAAAGTCGGCGGTAATGCGCAGGCGCTGCTTCTCAGTTACGGCGAATGATTTGCCTGCCGAGAAATCCCAGTTCTGCTGGAAGGGGCCGCGGAAGGTGTTGCGGCCCAGGTTGCCGAACCCGGTGGACCCATCCGGGCCAATTGCAGGAGCAGGGGCGAATGCATTGATGTTGACAAAGTTGTTTAGGCGGCTCCCAACACTGCCGTGGGTCAATGGATCGATGCCGAGCAACAGGTTCGGCGTGGTGGGGGTTCCCGTTCCCAGCAAGCCAAACGCGGAGGCCGCGGCTGAGCCAATGACGGTGAAAGGCGCGCCGGATTGGAAAGTCGTAATGCCGCTGACAAACCAGCCTCCGAGAGCGGCCCGCACGAAGCCCTTCGATCGCGCGAAGAACGGAAGCTCATAACTGTAATTCATGATGAGCCTGTGAGTGCGGTCGAAGTCAGCTAGGCCACGGGAATCCTGAAGCGTCAGTTGATTGTTTACCGCCGAGTTAAGCGCGGTGTTGCCGGTTGAAGTCTCGTCAATGGCGCGCGAGAACGTGTAGGCGGCCTGAAAATGCAGCCTGTGCGAGAAGCGATGGTAAATAGTGGCCTGCAGCGAATTGTAAATCGAGTTGGCGTCATCGGCGAAAATTTGAAAGCCCGCCACGCCCAGGCCGGGATAGCGCGATCTCGCATTCAAATTCGCTAGCGTGTTCTGGGTGACTGTGTAAGTTGTACCGTCAGCGGCGGTGAGAGTGACCGGGTTGACACGAGCGTCGTACGCCTGGTCTGTATTGCGGGTATCGCGCAAATGGGTTCCTTTCGTACCTACGTAACCGACTTCGAGCACCCAGCTTTGCCCTAAACTTTGTTGCAGGTTTAGGTTCCACTGCTGTGTGCTGGGGTTGACGTAATGTCGCGGAACTTCCAGTCCCAGTATGTTGATGGTGTTCCCGTCGTACGTGGGCGTCTGAGTCGTATCGGTTGTAGGGTTACCGCTGGCATTGACGAAACCCAGGAAGTGGGAGTACATAGGAACGAAGGCGGGATCTATGACACCGCCGACGGGAATTCGTCCCGCGCCGCTCGAAAATATCGTGGCCATTTGGCCGGGCGTACCTACTGTGCTGGTAATCGGCAAAAAAGGTGCCTGGAACGACAACTGATCTATTGCCCCAACATCTTCACGGACGTAGTAGATTCCATAGCCGCCGCGAAGTGCAGTGGTGCTCTTACCGAACAGGTTATACGCGAAACCAACCCGCGGGCCCCAGTTGGCAGCGTATTCGTTATCGAGCGTGGTTGCGTTGCGCGTACCCACAAGACCGGGGACACCCAGCTTGTTCACGCAGCTTGGGTACACGTATGGATTCTGTCCTATTTCCGAAAGGCCGGGAATGGTGTTACCGATATGGCAGAGATCGTCGCGGACGGCGCCGTTTGCTTCCCAGCGGAGCCCCAGGTTGAGAGTCAAATCGGAAGTGATTTTGTAGTCGTCCTGCGCAAACAGGGCGAAGTCATTGATCTTGTATTGATGACTCGATACACCGCTGCCGCCGTAGCTGAACGAGGGTGCACCCAGCAGAAAATCTTGAAAATCGGAGCAGCCCGCCGCGCAAGGCCCGCTCGGCGTGGTTCCTGGGCTGAAGAATATTTGTCCATTGAAAACTTGAGGGAAGTTCTTGTCCAGATTCACTCGGTCCGCTTCGCCGCCAAAACGGACCAGATGCTTGCCGTTTGTCCAGCTTGTAGTGTTTAGAAAAATAAAGTTGTTCTGTAACTGGGTGATGTCGGCAGCTGGAGTGGGGCCAATCTGGAAACCGGAACTGTTCAAGGTGAACTTATAAATTAAGTTATCGACGTTGTTATTGGGGCGATCGATTCCCAATTGGTCCACTGTTGCGATTGGCGTATTGACGTCCTTGCTGTCGATGCGGACAAAACCGAAGCGAAATTCATTGACCCAGGAAGGCGAGAAGATGTGGGTTTCAGTAATATTCAGAAAGCGGTTCCGAACGGGAAGGTCATAAGGAAAATTCAAATCGCTAGGAGAGATGCTGGCCCCGAATGACGCTTGCAGGCCGCCAGCGCCGAAGGGCAGCAACGATTCGAAATCGGAAAAGAAGAAGCGGGCGGAGACCTTATCTTTGGACCCCAGTTCCTTATCGTAATTGGTAGTGAACTGATCGTCGTTGTATTTGCCGGCACGGCTGAGGTGGAACTGATTCGTGCTGCCGGGGTTCCCGGCGATGGTCGGGATCAGGTAACCGCCGGGGCCGGGGCCAAACTGATTTCCTTTCAAATTGAGCAGCTTTAAAGCCACCGGATCGATATCGGCAGCACTCACGTTCGGATTGCCGGGGAAAAATGTCCCGACTAGTGAAGCAGCCGAACGGTCGACCGGCAGAACCGGTAGGGAGGTGCCGATGATGGTTCCCGACGAGAGCCCACTGAGCTGCCGCGTTCCCTGATAATTCATAAAAAAGTAGCCGAGCTTACCTCGATGCAAAACGGGGCCCCCCAAGCTGCCGCCGAAAATATTCTGCTTGATTGTCGGGCGCGAATGTCCCTGGCTATTCAGGAAGAATTCATTGGCATTCAGATGATCGTTTCGGAAGAACTCGAACACATCTCCGTGTATCTGATTTGTTCCACTCTTCAGAACCGCATTAATGTTGCCGCCCCCATTGCGGCCTTGCGTCGCATCGTACAGGCTCGTCTGGACTTTGAATTCTTCGACGACATCGGGACTCGGCAGAGGAGTGTTAGTTAATTCCCCGACATTGTAGTCACTCGCGGTAATGCCTTCGATCTGATAATTGTTGTTGTCCTCGCGCTGGCCGTTTACGTCGATGCGCGTATCGCCGCGCCCGAGCGAGGCGGATGCATTCAGATTGGATCCGCTACCCGCCGATAAGGCGAGGAGCTGCTGGAAGTTTTGAGTTGCTAAGGGAAGCGTCTCAATAGTGCGGCTTCCCAGAGACTGGCCGGTTGCGGCATTCGTGGTTTCCACATTCGCGACCTGCGCTTGCACATCTACCTGAGTAGCCAGCGAGCGCGGGCGCAAAACCGCAGTAAGACGCGTTGTTTCCGTAACCGTAACGTTAACCCCGGAAACACGCGTTTCGGCAAAACCGGGCGCCGTAATGATAATCGTGTAAGAGCCAACCGGCAGTAGCGGCGCGGTGAAATTCCCGGTCGCATCACTTTCGACGTGGCGAACAGTTCCCGCCATTCCGGAAAGTTCGATCTGCGCTTTCGGAACGACCGCCGCGCTCTGATCCTGAACGACGCCGCTAATCGCCCCCGTTGCGCCGCCTTGGGCCAGAACAATGGAGGGCACGAAAAGCGAGAAGTACAGCAGCGAAACGACTGAACGATTTTGCATACGCTCTCCCCAAGCCGGACTCGCGACGGGTGCGGCTGTGCAACGTAATCAACCTATGAGGGACAGTATATCGGTTGCCCTGATTGGTGCGCACGAATTCTAACCTTGTCGGAAAGCGGACATTAGGCGTACCAAGGCCACGCCCCAGGTACTCGTTCCTGAGTGTGATCAGATCCAAAATCAGGATAAAGCGCATCTATAGAGCGCTCACCTGGAGGTTTATGCGATGAGGCGTCTCTTCTGGCTCTTGACGGTAGCAGCACTGCCGCTTGCTGCTGATACTTACGTACAAACCAATCTCGTATCCGACATTCCCAACATGGCTGCGCACACGGACCCGCATCTGAAGAATCCGTGGGGCATGTCTTTCGCCCCAAGCAGTCCAATCTGGGTTTCGGATCAAGCAACGAATGTTTCCACACTCTATACGGGCAGCGGTGGATCGGTGCCGCTTATCGTCACTGTCCCGCCGACCAGCGGCTTAGCAACGGGTCCGACGGGACAAGTTTTCGCCGGCGGCTCAGGCATTAACGATCCTTCGAACAGCAGCCCGGCGTTCTTCATTTTCGCCACGCTTGCCGGCACCATCGATACCTGGAATATGAAGGATGGAACGACCGCAAGTGTCGCGAAAGCCACTCCGGGCGCAGTCTACACCGGATTGGCGCTTGCCAGCAACGGCCCCGCCAACAACCTCTACGCTGCCAATTTCAACGGCACGGGATCCATCGACGCGTTCACCTCCACTTTCTCGAAGCCCACCCTGTCCGGCTCTTTCACCGATCCGAATCTGCCTGCCGGCTACGAGCCGTATAACATTCAGGCGATTGGAGGCAAGCTGTATGTCGAATACGCTCAGTTCGACCCAACCAATCACATGGCTAAGACCGGATTGGGTCTTGGCGCCGTGGACGTATTCGATACGAACGGGAATTTTCTGCAGCGGCTGATTACCGGAGGACCGCTGGATGCCCCCTGGGGCGTTGCAATCGCTCCCAGCGGGTTTGGAATTTTCAGCCATGACCTGCTGATAGGCAATTTTGGGAACGGGTGGATTAATGCTTTCGATCCGGCAACGGGTGCCTTTTTGGGAGCGCTGGCCGGAGCAAACGGCAGCGCTCTGGTGAATAGCGGCCTGTGGGCTATTGAACCGGGAAACAGCATGGCGCCCGGTTCGCTTCTTTTCAATGCCGGAATCAATGGCCAGGCAGATGGGCTCTTCGGAAAGATTGATTTTGTTCCGGAGCCCGGATCGGTGTTATTGATGCTTATCGGCGGTCTGGCGATGATCGCAGTCGCCAGCAGAAAGCGGAGAACAGCCGGCCGAGCCTAGCCGCTGGTCGAGCCATTCGATTAATTTGTGCTTATAGCCGCGTGCGAGTTCGGGTGACGACTCCCACCAGCGGATGCCGTGACCTGCGCCAGCGACAGGATAGACTTCACAACTCGCTCCGGCTTGGCGCATGCGATCACACATGGCCCGCGATTGCTGAAATGGCACTAGCGGGTCAGCGGTGCCATGGATAAATAGGAACGGCGGCATATCGCGGCGGACGCTATTGATAGGCGAGAGCCGGGCCAATCCAGCGAGCACAAATCCCTCCCAGGGCGTGCCCTCCACTGACTTTCGGATCTGGGCGGGCACGTAATTCGAGTTCTTGAGCAGAGCAACGAGATCAGTGGGAGCGTAGAGCGCGACCACAGCGTTGACCGATGTACCCGGATCGCCTCGCAGCGCGGCCATTGCGGCGAGCTGACCGCCGGCTGATTCGCCGATGAGCGCAATGCGGCTCGGATCGGCATTGAAGCCGCTTGCATGCGCTTTCACGAACCGGATCGCCGACTCAACATCCTCGATCCCAGCACCAAAATCGGTTACATTCCTGGCCAGTCGGTAGCTGATGGAGAACCATGCGAAGCCGGCATCCGACAACGGCTTGAAAAGCGGAGCAACGTCGACCCTGCGGTCACCGCCTACCCAACCGCCTCCATGTACGATGATGACGGCTGGGGCTGCCGGAACACCTTCCGGAATGGACGCATCCAGCCGCAGACTGAGGCCGTCCACGTTTGCGTATTCGATGTCGCGCTTGAACGTGGCCCCGCGGATCTCGGACTTGGGAACCGGCGCGGCCATCATTGTCATTGCGAGTAGAACGGGAATAAAAGCCCAGAGGCGGGCATGCATTCTAGGCTGTTTGATGTCTCACGAACCGCGTGGGTTGCAACGACAGAGCAGAGATTAAGGCTAGCTGCAGGTTTCTATCTGTGATAACCTACATATGTAGGTCGTCTAGGAATGCCGATTGACAAATCCGATCTCTTGCAGGGCACCTTGGACATGCTCATTCTCAAAATCGTGGCGCTGGGACCGGTCCATGGCTATGGCGTTTCCCAGCGAATACGCCAGATTTCAAAAGAGGTCCTGCAGGTGCAGCAAGGCTCTTTGTACCCAGCGCTGCACAGGCTGGAAAAACGCGGTCTGTTACAGGCGGAGTGGGGCGAATCGGATAAAGGTCGCCAGGCGAAATTTTACAAGCTGTCCGCGAAGGGGCGTAAGCAACTGGCACAGGAGGAGTCCAGTTGGCAGCGTTTGGCAGCGGCCGTGTCGCTGATTATGCGCACCGCGGAGTAGACGCTATGAGATGGCTTCGGTTCCTCTTCCAAGAATTCAAAGCCGAGAAGGAACTCGACTCAGAGCTTCGCTTTCACCTGGATGAATTGATTGAGGCAAACATCGCGGCAGGCATGTCTCCGGCCGAGGCGCGCCGTCAGGCCATTCTTGACTTTGGCGGCAGCGAACAGGTGAAAGAAGAGTGCCGTGACGTGCACCGTATACCAGTGGTTGAGCACGCAGCGACGAATCTGAAATCCGCGTTGCGCTTCATCCGTAAGTCGCCCACGTTCTCGCTGGCTATTATCCTGACTCTGGCCTTGGGAATTGGCGCGAACAGCGCGGTCTTCTCCGCCATTGATGCCGTCCTTTTGAAGCCGCTGCCTTTTCCGAACGCGGACCGGCTCATGCTGCTGCGGCAGTACGATCGCAAGACGAAAAATCCGAATAGTCTGGTTGCGCCTGTCCGGCTGGAAAACTGGAAGCGGCTCAACACCACATTTCAGGCCATGTTCGGGTATCTTACGCAGGATGTTTCGGAGACATCAGGCACGCTACCCGAGGAAGTAACGGAGGCTGCGGTAAGTCCCGGCTTTCTGCAGGTATGGGGCGTATCGCCTGCGCTTGGGCGTGATTTCACTGCCAAAGAAGAACATTTTGGTGGTCCCCATGCAATCCTGATCAGTGATCGCTTCTGGCATCGCCGCTTTCATGCGGATCCGATCGCCATCGGCAAGTCACTACGGCTGGAGAAGTATTCTTACATAATCGTCGGTGTGATGCCGGCATCATTTCGATTTCCCGATCACGATGTCGATATCTGGTGTCCGAGTCCATCGGATGCACCGTACGCGCAAGATCGGCTGTCAACTTGGTACACGGTCATCGGGCGGCTCAAGCCCGGCATAACAATTGCGCGGGCGCGGGCGAACATGGCTCAGGTCCAGGCCCAACTCGGCAGAGAATTTCCGAAAGCGGATGCGAATCTCAGCGTGGGGATCGAACCGCTAAAAGAGAATATAGTCGGCGGCGTGCGCCGTTCTCTTTGGATGCTGTTCGGCGCTGTTTCTCTGCTGCTGCTGATTGCCTGCACAAATATTGCGGCGCTGCTGCTGGCGCGCACTACCGCGCCACAGCAGGAAATCTGGATCCGCTTTTCGCTCGGCGCCTCGCGCGCCTCCGTCGTCGCTCAACTGCTAACTGAATCGCTGGTTTTAGCTCTCATTGGCTCCCTGCTTGGTCTCTTTCTAGCGGGTGCAGCTTCTTCCGTTTTTCGAACGCTGGCGAAAAGCATGCCGCGAGTGGAAGAGATCACGCTTGACTGGCGAATCGTACTGTATTCGTTGGCCGTCGGCGTTTTTGCAACGGTTCTCTTCGGCGCGTTCCCCGCCATCCGCGGCACGCGCAGCAGCATCGCCGGCGTCCTGGCCCAAAACAGCCGCACACAGATTGGATCTCGTGCATCGTTGCAGTGGCTCCTGGTAGGCACGCAAGTCGCGTTGGCCTTCACTCTGCTGATTGGAGCAGGATTGCTTCTTCGCAGTTTTCAGGCGCTTGGACGCGTCTCGCCCGGCTTCGATCCCACTCACGTCCTGACGTTTCGCATCAGCGGCAATTGGGGAGAAACAGGCGATATGAAGACGCTGACACAAAGGATCAACCGGACGCTGGATGAGTTGCGCGCAGTACCTGGTGTGAGCGCGGCTGCAACTTCGGCAACGCTGCCGGGAATCGCCGACGACTTCCGGACGGAAGTGAAGCTTGTCGAAGGGCGCGCCCAAACTGAAGGCAAGATCGTAGCCGACAGCCGCTTCGTTTCGAACGGCTATTTCGCCACGATGAAAATCCCCATGCTGGCCGGCGAGGGTTGCCGTGAATCTGTCAACCTCGGCAGCGTAGTCGTGAACCGCGGTTTCGTCAACAGGTATCTCAGCGGATCACCCGCCGTCGGGCATCATCTCGAACTGGTTGGGAATTCGTTTGTTCCACCCGCTGAGATTCGCGGGATTGCCGCCGATGCCCGAGAGCAAGGATTGAACGCCGCGCCGGCGCCCACCGTTTATTGGTGCGTGAGCGCTCCCGGTCCCAGCCCGTATTTCCTAGTCCGAACGCATGGCGAACCGATGGCCATGGCCGAGACGCTCCGCCGCAAAATTCATTCCATTGATCCCGCCCGGTCTGTCTTCGATATCTCTCCTCTGGAACAGCATCTGTCCGACAGCTTCGCTGAAAATCGTCTGCGCACTCTGCTGCTCGGTTTATTCGCATTCACGGCAATATCCCTGGCTTGCATTGGACTGTATGGCACTTTGAGTTACTCCGTCAGCGTGCGCCGCAGGGAGATCGGCTTACGGATGGCGTTGGGCGCTCTGCCAAATCAGATTCGGCGGCATTTCGTATTCCAGGGTGTCAGAGTCTCGCTGCTCGGCTGTCTCGTCGGAACCGCGCTTGCGGCCGGTTTCTCTCGCGCTCTCTCCGGAATGCTCTACGGCATATCGGATACGGACGCCGTCACGTTTTGGGGGGTCGGGATCATCGTCCTGGTGGTCGCCGCGATGTCCTCGCTCCTCCCCGCCATCCGAGCCGCGCGCCTGGACCCGATGCGCACGCTGCGCGAGGAATAAGCTGGCGGGAAGGCCACTGAAGATCCAGGCGGCGTGGAACTACCTCGCTTCGCCGTCCGCCAATTCGGCTAAAATCGGTCCATGGCGACAGCTACGAACCTGCTTACTCTGGAAGAGTTCCGCAAGCGCTACGCCGAAGAGAAGCCGTATTACGAGTATTGGTTCGGAGAGGCGGTTCAGAAATCGGTGCCGACTTGGCTGCACAGCCTGCTTCAACAGATTTTGTGCGAGTTTTTGAACCGGGCCGGATACCGGTCTGGTCCCGAGGTCGAATTAAGAATCGATTCCGGTTGGCAGCCGAAAGCGGATGTAGCGGCTGCCTTGGTGATTGAGCATCCCTATCCTACTAAGCCCATCGATGTGGTCGCGGAAATTCTTTCGCCGGAGGACCGGATGAGCCGAGTCTTTGAAAAATGCCGTCAATACGCCCGCATAGGCATTACGAAGATATTCGTTCTCGACCCGAAAAGCAAGTCTGCCTGGGAATGGAGCCGTGACATGGAAAATCTGGAGCGGGTTTCGATAATGGAGCTTCCAAACGGACGGAGTTTAGCCGTGGCGGATGTCTGGAGCGAGTTGGACCGGCGCTCAGGTTCGAATTAGTCAAACACGACAATGGCTGCGCAAACACCGAGGGTCTGGTGCTGAAGCAGACGTGCATGCACGTCTGCCTCACTGCCCCACTGAGCCACTTAGCTCAGGTTCTACTGCACCATGCGGCGCTGCTTACGCAGAATGGCGGGCATTTCGTAATCGTCCAATGGCGGAGCCTCTTCCACGGCGGGTTCAGGTTCCGGTTCCCGGGCGGCTGCAACCGCTTCGGGCTCCGCTGTCGCGTGCACGAGCGCAGGAATACCGGGCAGGCTCGCAGCCGAGAATGGGAAATGCGAGCTGCGGCGATCAATCTCAGGTAGCGTGTCGCGTTGGAAGCCGGTGGCAATCACCGTGACTTTGACCTTGTCGGCCATGCTCTCGTCGAGCACGATGCCGAAATTGATCTGAGCGTCGTCATTCTGGGTAGCGGCGCGAATGAGGTTGCATGCTTCATTCACGTCATGAATGCCAAGCTGACTAGAGGCGGTGATGTTGATCAACATGCCGCGCGCGCCCAGGATCCCACCTTCTTCCATGAGCGGGCTGCTAATGGCTTTTTGCGCTGCTTCCACCGGAGCGTTATCGCCAGAAGCGGTGGCGGTACCCATCATCGCGTAACCCATGCCCACCATAATGGTTCGGATATCCGAGAAGTCGCGGTTGATCATGCCGGGCGTGGTGATGATGTCGGAGATACCCTGCACCGCTTGCCGCAGAATGTCGTCGGCCATCCGGAAAGACTGCACGAAGCTGGTGCCTTTGGGCGCGAGGCCCAGCAGCTTTTCGTTGGGGATGCTGATGAGGGTGTCGCAACTTCCGGCAAGCTCCGCAAGCCCGCGCTCGGCCTGGCGCATCCGGCGAGGGCCCTCAAAGGCAAAGGGTTTGGTGACCACCGCGACCGTCAGGGCGTTCAACTCTTTCGCGAGCGAGGCCACGACCGGCGCGGCACCGGTACCAGTGCCGCCTCCGAGCCCAGCCGTGACGAATACCATATCGGCGCCTTCCAGAATTTCAATAATCTGTTCGGTATCTTCAAGCGCCGCCTGACGGCCGATTGAGGGGTCGGCCCCGGCCCCGAGGCCGGCGGTCAGCTTTTTGCCAATGGCGATTTTGTTTGCCACCGGAGACGCTGCCAAGGCCTGTTTATCGGTATTCAACACGTAGAACTCGATGCCCCCGAGTCCTTCCTGCAGCATGCGGGTTACGGCGTTCGACCCGCCGCCGCCAACGCCAACTACTTTAATCCGAGTGCCAAGCTGCACTTCATCTTCGATGAGAAATTTCAAGTCGTCTGCCATTTGTCTGCCCTCGATTCCGATCTTTATTTATCTGATGTCTTGCTTATTTCAATGCGAGTCCGGCGAGTCCCGTGGGCGCTCGCTTCCAATCACGTTTCATTTTTAGCCGTCCGGAGTACATCGCCAAACCCGCGACGGTGGTCCAGACAGCGTTGTCCAAATCTTTGGGCCAGCCATCGATACCGGTGGCGAGTCCGTTGCGCGCCTGGCAATTCAATACGCGCTCGGCCATGTCACACATGCCGGTCAACATGGAGCCGCCTCCGGTGAGGACCGCGCCTTCGAGCAGCGACTGCTCCATGCCGACGCGTAAAATCTCGGCATAAATTCGCTCGAAGATTTCCTCCGCGCGCGCTTCCAGAATCTCGTTCAACTGGCGGCGCGGCGCCTCGCGCATTCCGCGGCCTTCCGCGGAGGGAATCTCAACCAGACTGTTATCGGAAACCGTGCCGGTAATGGCACAGCCGTATTCGCGCTTGAGATTCTCGGCATCTTCGTAGTTCACCTTGAGCAGCCACGAAACATCCCGCGTAAAGTGGTCGGCGCCAACCGGAATGGACATGGCGTGCAGCAGCGCGTCCCCATCATAGACAGCCAGATGAGTGGACTGCGCGCCGATATCGATGACGGCGACACCGCGCGCGCGATCCTCCGGAAGTATGGCTGCATACGCCGCCGCAATCGGCTCAAACACAGACTCGTCCACCGCAAGATGCGCCTGGTGGACGGCGGAGACCAGACCCTGGTGGTCCTGCATGGAGACGGTGACGACGTGCACATTGGCCTCCAGGCGAGCACATAAGATACCCTTTGGGTTGCGGTAACCGGCGCGTCCGTCCAGCGTAAAATCCTGCGGGCAGATTTGCAGGACTTGGCGATCTTCCTCCAGACGCACGCGAGCGGCGAGTTCAACTGCATAGCGAAGATCATCCGGCTCCACTTCGCGGCGGCGGCCGAACTCATATACACCGCGGCTGTTCACTCCCGACACACAGCCGCCGATACCGATAACGGCTGACTCGGGCGAGGCTTGCGCCCGCAGCTCCGCTTCATGTAAGGCGAAGCGAATGCTCTGCGTGAGTGCCTCCTGATCGGCCAGCCGCGACCGATTCCAAGCGTGGACGGGAGCTTCGCCGTAACCCAGAAAACGAAGGCTGTCCTCTTCCAGCGCGCAAATCACCACGCGCGTGCTGGTGCTGCCAAGGTCAAGTCCTACCGCTAGCTTTGTCTTGTTACCCACCTTGTTGATCTCCTACCGCTGTAATAACGCCGTCAACACGCAAATCGAGCGTGGTTGCATCGGGACGTTTTTGTCTGATTTCGCTGTAATTTGCCAAAAAGTTTTGTAGACGCTCGGTGTAATTTTCATCTCCGAGCATCAAATTCATCACCGAGTTATCGACATGCTCGGCTACGACCAGATCATTCGGGTCGGCCACGTTGATCTCGGAAATCTGCGCCGCCAGCGGGCCGATCTCTTTCAACATGGCCAGCACGCGATGGACGCGGGCACGCCGGTTCTCGAGCGATTCGGTTTCACGGATACCGCTAATGACAGGCAGTGTGAACCTTGCGGCCACCCGAGGCCGAAGAATGTAGCCGTCCCGGTCGACCAGTGCAAAGTGCGATGCGCTGTCTCTATGATTCGAGAGGCGGACAAATGCCACGGGCACGCGTTCATGGATGCGCACCCTCAGCGTGTTTGGCCACACCTTCGAGACCGACGCGTCTTCCACCCAATCGATTTCGAGAAGCTGAACCCGGCGCTTCTGGACAGGCGCGAGATAAAGGCTGCGGCCAAAGTCCTCCGCGAAGATATGACGGATTTGGGAAGCCGACGCATAGTGTATTCCCTCCACCACCAGATTCGGGCTCTGCCCCGCGAAATCGTCCGCCTCCGCTACACGGAAGCGGTCATCCTTGATCAGGAACTCTTCGGTACGGTGCCAGGCAAACAGCGTGCTCACCATGAGGAACACGCCCGCAATCAGCCAGAAAGTGAAGCGGCCCCAGCGCACGCGTTCGACCGGCTCTTGCTGACGAGGCATCAGGCAGCCTCCCGCAATTTATCCAGAATCTTCTCCGCCGCCTGAGAAACACTGCCGGCGCCGAGGGTGATGATTAAGTCGCCCGGCTCGGCGGAAGCGGCAATCGCCGTGATCCCTTCCTCAACAGTCGCCACATAGTGGGCCGAGCGGTGGCCGTAAGACCGAACTCTCTTAAGAACAGCTTCCGCGTTTACGCCTTCGATGGAGGGCTCAGAGGCGGCATAGATATCGAGGAGATAAAGATCGTCGGCCTGATGGAAAGCCGTGCCGAACTCATCCAGCAGATACCTGGTGCGGGAAAACCGGTGCGGCTGAAACAAGACGTGAATCCGCCGGTAAGGCGAGAGCTTCGCAGCAGCTAAAGTCGCTTTGATTTCGGTCGGATGATGGCCATAATCGTCAATCACCGTGATGCCGCGTTCAACGCCGCGGATGGAGAAGCGGCGATCGACACCACTAAAAGCAGCCAGACCTTCCTGGATTTGGACAACGGGCACATCCATTTCGAGTCCAACGCCGATAGCTGCCGTAGCGTTCAGGACATTATGCACGCCCGGAATACTGAGATGGAACTGCCCCAGGTTGCTGTCGCGATGGCGAACTGAAAAGTCGCTCCCGGCGGGCGCAAGCGCGACATTCTGGATTTCCAGATCCACTTGCGCCGACCGGCCGTAGGTGATGGTGCGGCGGCGGATTGCAGGGAAGATCTGCTGAATGTTCTTGTCTTCCATGCACAGAATGGCTGCACCGTAGAAGGGAACTCTGTTGACGAACTCGGTGAACGCGGACTGGATATCGGCGAGCGAGGCGTAATGGTCCAGGTGCTCCCGATCGACATTGGTGACGACCGCGATAATGGGCGCAAGCTTGAGGAATGAGCCGTCGCTTTCGTCCGATTCGACTACTAGGATACTGCTTTTACCAGCGCGCGCGTTCGAGTCTTGCAAGCCAGCAACGCGCCCGCCTACCACCACCGTTGGATCGAGATCAGCCGCATTCAAAATAGACGCGACCATGGAAGTGGTTGTGGTCTTTCCATGGCTGCCCCCGATGGCGATGCCGAACTTTAGCCGCATGAGCTCGGCCAGCATCTCACCACGAGGAATAACGGGAATCTGCAGCCGCCGCGCTTCGGTAACCTCCGGATTTCCCGGATCGAGAGCGGAAGTTACGACCACCGCTTTGGCTTCGCCGACATTTTCCGGCTGGTGCCCGATATGAATCGCCGCGCCAAGCTTCGCCAGCCGCTCGGTAGCGGCGCTGGATTTAAGATCCGATCCTGAGACCTGATAGCCCAAGGTGAGCAGGACCTCGGCAATGCCGCTCATCCCAATGCCCCCGATTCCCACGAAGTGTACGTGTTGGGGCTTAAAAAACATTCTTTAAAGGTATTGTTTCGGCTTTGTTTCCGGGTGTCAATGTGCAAGACCTGATATTTGCCCTTTCGCAGCTAACTTTTTTGATCTTGAGGCCGCTGCCGCTTCCTCCAAAACCTCCGCGGCGCGTTCCGCGGCGCCCGGATGGGCAAATTGCCGCACTCGTTCGCGCATCTGGCTCAGCGCGGCCGGATCGTCCCGCAGCGATTCGACCTCCCGGAACAGGCGTTCACCGCTCATATCGGCATCTAAAACCATCCGCGCCGCTCCAGCCTCCACCAGCGTTTGTGCATTCTTCCTCTGATGGTCATCCGCCGCAAAGGGCAGCGGGACCAAAATGGACGGCATGCCGGCCGCGGCGATTTCGTTGACCGATCCAGCCCCGGCTCGCGCCACAACGACATCAACTTTCGCGAACGCGCTGGGCATGTTAGAGATAAACGGGATCACTTCGCCCTGTACGCCCGAGCTCATGAATACTTTTGCCAGCACTTCGTGCTCGGCAGCGCCAGTTTGATGAATAATTCGCACGCCCGCACCGCAATCGTGAAATAAGGGCCAGCTTTCGCGTGAGGCCCGGTTCAAAGTGCGCGCTCCGCGACTGCCGCCGGTGATCAAAACGGTGAATGGGCCGTCCATTTTCGGCCGCAAGGCAAAAAACTCCGGGCGTACGGGCAAACCGGTAACCTCCGCGCGACCGGGCGGGAAGCAGGCGCGAGTGGATTCAAAGCCAAGCAGGGCTCGGTATACATGCCTGGCAACTTTCCGGTTGGCAAATCCAGGAACTGCATTTGGCTCCATAACGATAAGCGGAATACGAGTAAAGGCAGCTGCAATCATGACTGGTCCGGCGACAAACCCGCCCATGCTGAAAACGGCGTCCGGACGAAAGCGGCCTAGCACCTGCCGGGCCGCGGCAATACCAACCGGAAGTTGCATCGCTGTCTGGAGCTGTTTGCGAAGACCAACGCGGTTAAGGGCGCCAATGCGGATGAACTCCATCTCGAATCCCGCTTCCGGGACCAGGCGAGACTCCATGCCTTCACGCGTACCCAGGAACAGCAGGCGGTGGCCGCGGTCCCGAAGCAGGCGGGCAACTGCAAGTGCTGGAAACACGTGGCCTCCGGTACCGCCGCCACTTAGTACGAACGAGTAAGGCATTTACTTTAATCCGAGCCGGAAGTGTAAGCGACTCATAATCCTCAACCCGCATGCTCGCTGACGCTTAGCAGCATGCCCATCAGCAGCAGCGTACTCAACAGAGAGCTTCCGCCGTAGCTGATGAAGGGCAGCGGAATCCCTTTATTCGGAACCAAGTCCAGCACGACACTCATATTGATCAGCGCCTGCACAACCACGCACACTGTCGCGCTCAGCGCCAGATAACGGCCGAAGTTATCGGCAGCATGGACATACGTTCGCAGGCCGCGCCAGAGTACCACCGCGAATCCAATCACAACCAGGCCGGCGCCTAAGAATCCGGTCTCTTCACCGACAACGCCATAGATGAAATCCGTATGGGCCTCGGGAAGATAGAGCATCTTCTGCCTGCTGTCCATCAGACCAACGCCAACTATTCCACCGGACCCTACCGCGATTTTCGATTGAAGCTGCTGATAGCCGGGATCGCTGGTCGAGGCGGTCTTGTGAGCATAGTCCAGGATGCGGCCGCCCGGGTCGATCTTGGCCAGCAACGTATGATTTCTGTCCGCGAAGTCGATGGCGCGCGCCAGTCGATACGGCTTCATGGCGATAAAGCCGACGCCGAGGATGAGCCCCAGAGCGCCGCAAACTATCAAGTACCGATATTCAATACCGGCGACAAAGACCACGGCCAGGGTAGTCGTCACAAGTACTACCGCGGTGCCGAGATCAGCGATGGCGACTGCCAGAGCCATAACAGAGATGGCGATTGCAATGGGACCAAGCGTATGTTTTTCGTTCACGGTGCCCAGGCGTCGGCAAAGAAAGAACGATAAGAACAGCGCAAGGGCCGGTTTGGCCAGTTCAGATGGCTGCAGAGAAAACGGTCCGGCTTTCAACCAGCGATGGCTGCCGCCGTCGGTAAGAAAGACGGCAAGTAGCAGCAGGAGGACAACGCCCAGCCCGGCAAACGCCACTCGCGGGCTGTTCCATTCGCGGTAATCATGGCGCATGCAGTAGAGCAGCACGACAAACGAAAATACCGCCCAGCCAAGCTGCCGGAAGAAAAAGTGCGTGCTGGAGAGATGATATTTCAGCTCCGCGATCATGGAAGACGAACTGTAGACCATTACCAGGCCGAAACACACCAGCGCTAGCACCGTGAGGAATAGTATCCAGTCTGTTTTTAAACGTTGAGCCATGGTGGTTACAACAATTCTGTCACTAAATGTTTAAAGGCTATGCCGCGTTCTTCGTAATTGTTAAATTGATCGAAACTGGCGCAGGCAGGCGCCAGCAGGACGGTGTCTCCGGGCTCCGCGTGATCATGGGCATATTGCACGGCCCGGTCGAGCGTGCCGCAGCCGATAAGAGGCACAATGCCGCCGAGAGTGTTTCGGATGAGCGGAGCCGCGGCATGCGGGTAATCCTCCGCTCCGATCAACAGGGCTGCCTTGGCCCGCTGGTGCAAGGGAGCGCGCAGCGGCGTGTAATCGCTCCCTTTATCTTTTCCACCGAGGATGATCCAGAGCTTGCTGGGGAAGGCATCGATTGCCTTCAAAGCGGCATCGACATTAGTCGCCTTTGAGTCGTTGAAGTACTCGACGCCATTGATCTCTCGGACAAATTCGAGGCGATGTTCCACGCCCGGGAAGTTTTCGACGGCAGGGCCGAGATCGTCGAGTTTCGCGCCGGCCAGGTGCGCAGCCAGCACCGCAGCCATAACGTTTTCGACGTTGTGCAGGCCGCGCAGCTTGATCTGGGTGCGTGACATGAAGGGCTGGCCGTCGAAAGAGAGATGGTCGCCCTGGAGCGAGATGCCGCGCGGGACAGCCTGTGACGCGCTGAACCAGTAAACAACCTGCGCTTTCATGCGCTCGGCGAAGGCGCGGCAGGTTGGATCGTCGTAGTTGAGGACGGCGCAATCGCCGCGCTGCTGCGTTTCGAAAAGCCGGGCTTTGATGGAGGCGTAGTTTTCAAACGTATGATGCCGGTCCAGATGATCGGGCGTGACATTCAGGCAGGCGCCGATGGCGGCATGGAAATCTGAAATGGTCTCGAGCTGAAAACTTGATAATTCCAGGACATTCCATTGGCGCTCGGCTGAGGACTCGACAAGCGAAGTAACGGCGGTACCGATGTTGCCGCCAACTTGGCAGGGAATGCCGCACTGCTGGAGCAAATGACCGGTCAGGGCAGTCGTCGTGGTCTTGCCGTTCGATCCGGTAATTCCGATTACCGGGCCCTTGAGAAAATGCGCTGCCAACTCCACTTCGCCGATGACCGGAATACCGTGCTCGCGGGCTTCGCGCAGGAAGGGCAAATCGTAGGGGACCCCGGGCGATAGCACGATGACATTCGAATCAGCAATGTTCTCCGGCGTCTGTGCAACAACCGGAACGCCCAAAGAATCAAAGTGCGCCTGCCCGTCCGGGGTGAGCGGTTGAGCATCCATGGCGCGAACGTGCGCGCCACGCTTTCGCAGGAGTTCCACCGCAGCGAGACCCGAGCGCTTCGTGCCGATTACCAGGACGTATTTTCCAGTGAATTGCAACTGCTTGTAATTACCTCAACTTCAGAGTGGTTAATGCGAACAGGGCCATGACCAGGCCAGCGATCCAAAACCGCACGATCACTTTCGATTCGGGCCAGCCAAGCGCTTCGAAGTGATGATGAATCGGAGCCATTTTGAAGATGCGCTTGCCATTTCGCAGCTTATAGCTGCCCACCTGCAAAATTACCGAGAGGGCTTCAATGACGTAAATTCCGCCGATGAAAATGAGCACGATCTCCTGTTTAATAAGGACGGCGACGATACCCAGGCCGCCGCCGAGCGCGAGCGATCCGACATCGCCCATGAAGACTTCCGCCGGGTGGCAGTTATACCAAAGGAAACCAAGGCTGGCCCCGAACATTGAGGCGCAAAAGATGGTCAGCTCCTGCGAGTTTGGCAGCCGCGCCAGATCCAAATAGGTAGAGAACGCGGCGTTGCTCGAAACGTAGGTCAGCGCAGTCATCGCGCCGGAGGCAATGATCATCAGGCCAATGGCGAGGCCATCCAGCCCGTCGGTCAAGTTGACCGAGTTGGACGAGCCAACCATCACGAAAACGATGAACACGTAAAAGGGAATAAATGCCAGCGGATAAGTCCAGAAATTTTTGGTGAGCGGCTCAATGAGCAAGTCCGGCTTAAACTGCTTAAAGAACGGGATGTTGATGGCCGTCGAATATTTCTGATGAGCGTGGAGCAGAAGAAGACAAAAGCCAATCACCATCGCGATAACCACCTGGGTCCAGAACTTCTGCCGCGCCGTCAGGCCAAGGTTCCGCTTCTTTACGATCTTTGCGTAATCATCAATGAAGCCGATCGCGCCAAAGCCGATCAATCCCAGCAGGGCCAGCCAGACATATTGATTCGCCAGGTCTACCCACAGCAGAGTCGGGATAACGACACACGTCACAATCAGCAAGCCGCCCATGGTGGGCGTGCCGGCCTTTTTCTGATGAGATTGCGGGCCGTCCTCTCGAATGTGCTGGCCGAAGCTCCACTCGCGGAGTTTTCGGATCAGCCACGGGCCAAGAATTAGCGCCAGAGCCAGAGCCGTGAGACTCGCAAGCGCAATGCGAGTCGTGATATAGCTAAATACGCGGAAGGCCGGAATATATTTATGCAGGACCTGAAAGAGCAGCCAGTACAGCATCTTTTATCGTTCCATAGCGGCCAGCGCTTTCTCGATATGAGTGGCGCGCGAGCCTTTGAATAAGATGGCGTCGCCCGGTCGTACAAACTCTCGCAGAAAATCACCCGCTGTCTCAGGATCCTGAAAAAAAAACGCGGCGTGATCAGACAACCCGGCTCCCTGGGCCTCTTCGACCATGAGCCGGCTCACGCCGCGCACCCCAACTAGCACGTCCACACCTGAGTGGGCCGCATACGCGCCCAGCTCGCGATGAAGTTTTTCGGCCATATGGCCAAGCTCGAGCATTTCTCCCAGAACTGCTATGCGCCGCTGCGCCGGTTCCTCCCGAAGCACGTCGAGCATGCTGCGCGCGGCATCGGGATTGGAGTTGTACGAATCGTTCAGGATGGTAATACCACGCCTCTGATATCGCTCGCCGCGCATTTTGCCGGTCGAAAGCCGGGCCACGGTAGTGATCAGATCTTCGAGCGGTATATCGAATGCGGACGCAACTGCCATGCCGGCCAGGATGTTCGAAACACTGTGCCGCCCAGCCAGCGCGGTCTCGAAGCGTATTCCTTGTACCGTGAAGCCTGCGCCACCGGCGTGAAGATCGAGATTCTCCGCGCGAATATCGGCGCGCGGACACATGCCGTAAGTAATGGAGCGCCCGGGATGTATTTCCCTGAAGCTCTGAACCCGTTCGTCGTCAGCATTCAGGACCGCTACACCAGTTCGCGGCAGGGCTTCGATAAGCTCCCGCTTTGCGGCGGCAACGCCTTCGATGCTATCGAAGAACTCAACGTGCGCGTAGCCGATGTTGGTAACCACGCCAACCTGTGGCTGCGCAATTTCCGCCAAACCACGGATCTCCCCCGCATGGTTCATACCCAACTCGAGCACGGCAACCTCGGCGTCATCCGAAAGGCGCAACAATGTCAGCGGCAGACCGAGGTGGTTATTGAGATTGCCTACAGTCTTGCCGGTGCGGAAGCGCACAGCAAGACAGGCCGCGATGATGTCCTTGGTGCTGGTCTTACCGGCACTTCCGGTCACGGCAACTACGGGCCGGCCCCATTGTTCGCGGGCCCAACCAGCCAGGGCTTGAAGCGCGTGAAGAGTATCGGGAACGTAGAGCAGCGGCCTGGGCAGCAGCCTGAAATGATCAGCTCTTTCGCTGACCATCGCGGCGGCGGCTCCACGCTCAAACGCAGCGCCGACGAAAGCGTGCCCATCGAAATGCTCACCTTTGATTGCGAAAAAGAGATCTCCCTCGTTCAGGGTTCTGGAATCGATGCTCCAGCCCGCTACACGCAATGCGCCGTTCGCATTCAGCGTCTGCGCTCCGGTTGCCTCCTGAACCTGCGCAAGGGAGAAGTCCATCTGGAAGCCTCATTTCCCGGCAGCGCGGCCGTAACCGAAAGCGCGCAGGACTCGTCGCGCGACCTCGCGGTCATCGAATGGTATCGGCCCGTCGCGCAACACCTGGTAGGTCTCGTGACCCTTCCCCGCCAGAATGACAACATCTCCCGGAGCAGCCGCTTCAATGGCTTTCCTGATGGCGCGTTCGCGGTCGGGCTCGGCCGCATGCGGCGTATCAAAGCGGCTTAAACCCACCATGGCGTCGTTCATGATGGCGAGCGGATCTTCGCTGCGCGGATTGTCGGAAGTCAGCACCACAAAGTCGCTTAACTCTCCGGCCGCCATGCCCATGAGCGGCCTTTTCGAACGGTCGCGGTCACCGCCGCAGCCGAACAGCGTGATAATACGCTTCGGCTTCATGCCGCGCGCGGCGGAAATAACATTCCGCAGCGCGTCGTCGGTGTGTGCATAATCCACCACCACCATGAACGGCTGACCTTCTTCCACCCGTTCAAATCTCCCCGGTACTCTCTGCAATTCCTTGATTCCCTTCTGAATTTGTTCTTCCGGCAAGCCATAGGTGAGACCCGTGGCGCACGCCAGAAGAATGTTGTACACATTGATATGCCCGACAAGAGCAGATTCCACGCGGAATCGCTGCTCGCCGGCGATTACCTGGAAACGCAATCCGTCGAAGGAGGACTCGACATCTTCGGCGCGTATCCAGATTTGTTCCGCGCCAATGTCGGTGCGAGTTGGCGGCTCCTGGTGCATGCTGTACCAGGAGACCGCTGTCTCCGGCGACAGTTTTAGCCGCCGCGCCGCTTCGTCATCGGCATTCAGCACCGCGAAGCGGGGGGGAGGACCACTCCGGGGTGTGAATAGCAACTGTTTTGCGGCAAAATACGCTTCCATGGTCTGGTGATAATCCAGGTGGTCGCGCGTCAGATTCGTGAAACCTGCGCTGTGAAATTGCATCGCGTAAATGCGCCGCAGGTCAAGCGCATGTGAAGACGCTTCGAGCGTCGCGTGCGTGCCTCCCATTTCTTCCAGCTCGTGAAACATGCGGAAGAGATCGAGCGATTCCGGAGTCGTGTTTACCGCTGGCAGCACGCGGCCGCCCAGGTGATACTCAATCGTTCCAATTAGCGCCGTGACCTTCCCAGCCGCCCGAAGTATGGAGTCGATCAGAAGCGCGCTGGTTGTTTTGCCGTTGGTTCCAGTGATGCCCGTCAGGGCAACCCGTTCGTCCGGCCGGTTATAGAAATTACGGGCTGCGACAGCCAGAGCTTCGCGCCCATGAGCCGCCTGCAACCAGGAGCCGCCGAAACCGCCAGGCTTAGGACGGTCACTCACCACCGCCAACGCGCCCTTTTGCATGGCGGCAGTGGCGAACTGCGCGCCATCGGTCTTCGCACCGGCGAAGGCAAAAAAAAGGTAGCCCGCTTCTACCTTCCGGCTGTCATAGGCGAGCCCGCGCACCTCGGCTTCAATCAGCCCATCGGGAGCAGGCGTGGTGAGCGGAACACCTTCAAGCACGCGCTCAAGCTGCATCAGCGCGCAAACCTCACCTGGATATGTGCGCCCGGAATGAGCGCCGTGCCCGGCGGAGGCGTTTGCGTGCGCGCCAGGCCATTGCCCAGCAAGTCAATTTCAATCCCTTGCGCGGCGGCTTCCTCCATTGCATCCTTGACTGTTTTGCCCACGAAATCGGGCACTTTGGGCGCGTTCGCATCAAGATTCTCGGACGATTCTCCCGCCGCCTCTGCCATCTCCTCCGGCGTGAGCGGATTGCTGAGTGCGGCAACCGTATCGGCGTCGCTATCCTTATCTTTATTTCTCTTCCTGAGCTTGTCTTCTGCTGCTTTTTGTTTAGCGATCAGCTCGTCAATTTCTTCCGGAACATCGCGCACAATGCCAAGGCGGCGCAAGGCCGTAGACATGACTTTTTCGAACACGGGCCCCGCCGCTGCACCGCCGAATCCGGCGACGCCAGTGGTTCCTGTTAGGGTTACGACCACCACAACGGCCGGGTTCTCCAGTGGCGCGAAGCCGAGGAACGACGCGTTGTACTTGTGCGTGTACACGCGATGCGCGTAGTCATAGATCTGCGCCGTGCCGGTTTTTCCAGCAACGGCATAACCCACAACGTGCAGATGCGAAGCGGTTCCGCCCGGCATCACCACCCGGTGCATCAGCGTGCGCATGGTCATAACTGTCTGCGGCTTCAGCACCTGCGCTGGATCCGGGCCTGGCAGGTTTGTGAATTCCTTCGGCTGACCCAACGCTTGTTTCCAGGCAACCAGGCGGGGATGCACCAGAAACCCTCCGTTGGCAATGACGCTTCCAAGCTGCGCCAGTTGTACCGAAGTAACACTGATTTCGTGGCCCATGGGAACCGAGCCGATCGAGGTCGGCTGCCATCTTCTTAGTGGCCGGACCATTCCGGGCGCCTCGGCGGGAAGTTCAATGCCGGTACGATGCCCAAACCCAAAACGTTTGATGTAGTTATACAAGTTCTGGCTCCCCACCTGCATGCCGATATGAATCGCGCCGATGTTACTCGATTTCGCCAAAACGTCCGCCACTGAAAGCACCGAATAAGGATGCGAGTCATGGATTACCCGCCCGAAAACCTTGGTTACGCCGTTGCCGCAATTGATCATGGTGTCCGGCGTAAGATGCGTAGTCTCGAGCGCCGCCGAAACCGTGACTACTTTGAATACAGACCCCGGCTCGAATGGCGCAACGACGGCCAGGTCCTCGCGTCCGGTGGGTTTCTCGCCAGGCAAAAGATGCTCGTTCGGGTCGTAGGTAGGATAGTTTTCGAGCGCGAGAACTTCGCCGGTCTTGGGATCCATTGCGACCACGCTTCCGTGCTCGGCATGATTGTGAATGACAGCGGCTTTCAAGGCTTCTTTCGCGACGTATTCTAATTCGCGATCGATGGTCAGCCCGATGTTCTTGCCGATTGACGGCGCCTTGACGACTTCCGAAGAGTACGAGTCTGCCCGGCCATCGCGCTCGACGCGTACCAAGCCCGGCGTGCCGGTCAGGTCCTTATTAAGCTTCAACTCGATTCCGGCCGCGCCTTGGCCTTCCCCATTGACGTTACCGATCACATGCGCCGCCACACCATCGTTAGGATAGGTGCGGAGACTGCCCTGCCGAAGTTCAAGCCAATCGAGATCCATGGCGCGGAGGGTTGCCGCCTGATCGTCGTTCACGTGCTGGCTGACGACGAAGTACCCGCTGTGATGCTTTGATCGCGCGGCTGACTCCAGCGCCGCCTGCAATTTTTTGGGGTCCATTCCCAGGATCTTGCCAAGCAGGGCGGCTGCAATCTCTTTATTAGGGATGCGCTTGGGATCTACGACGACGAACCGCGAAGCCGAGCTGATGGCCAGAAGATTTCCGTTTCGGTCGAAAATGGAGCCGCGGGGAGCATCGATCGCTTCTAATTTTTCCTGCTGACGCCTGGCGCGCTTTACGTAATCATCGTGAGCCAGCACCTGCAACTGAAATAACCGGAACACAAGAATAAGGGCCCACCCAAGAAGGATGAGCCCAATAGTTACTGCTCGTTCAGCGGACTTCGTTAGTGGCGCGGAGGGCTGCCGTAGCATAGCGGCGAAAGCAAAACAGTAACCACTCGCTTACGGCCGCGGCTCGGCCAGATCTGCGTTAAATGGGAACGTATTCCGCGCTTCGGCTTTCGAGCGGCCTTCGAGGGTTTGCACTTGTTGCGGTTGGGGTTCGGACATTTTCAGATTCTTCGCCAACTGCTGCAGCCGGTCAAGGCTGACAAGTTGCGCCTCAGCGGCATCTAGCTTTGCTTTTTCTTGCCTGAGCTGGGTCTGCTCTCCGCGCAGATGCTGCAGCGTGAAACCCGCCGTCGTGTTGTACGCGGTGGGCACCAAACCCGCTATGACCAGCATGGCCGCGATAAACCCGGTCACCATGGACCGGCTCCGAGCCCGGCGCGCTGCCATGTCTACCGCGCGTACCACGCCAGCATTGTCGATGCGCTTTACGAAGAGATACACGTCTTCGTTCGCGATGGGGCGTAAGCGCGGTGATTCCGTGCGTGCCCAAACCGCGGGCGGAGCCTCAGCCAGTTCTCTTACGCCAACGAAACGATTTACAAATGTTGCCAGTGTCGCCATTGCCTTAGTCCCCTCTTAAATCCACTCCAGCGCCCGCAGCTTTGCGCTGCGCGATGCCGCATTTTCCAAAACCTCTTCCCGCGCTGGCTTGACCACGTGCTTCGTCAGGATCTTCGCCCTTCCAGCTCGCGCCAACCCTTGAAATGCCTGTTTTACTTTCCGGTCCTCGGTCGACATGAAGGTCAAGACCACGAACCGCGCACCCGAATTCAGCCGCTCCGGTACAATCCGGAGCATTTCATCTAACTCTTCCAACTCGCCATTCACTTTCAGCCGCAGCGCCATGAACGTTTGCGTGGCCGGGTGAATTCTCCCCGTTCGCGGCACGGCCTGTTCGATGACCTGAGCCAAACGGCCAGTCGTCCGAATCGGCCGTGCGCGAACGATTGCTCTGGAGATTCTTCGCGACCTCCTTTCTTCACCAAGCTGATAAATCAGATCGGCAAGCGCCTTTTCAGGCAGTTCATTCACCACGTCCGCGGCGGTCACCGCCTGACTGCGATCCATTCGCATATCAAGCGGGCCGTCTTCCATCAGCGAGAAACCCCGCTCCGCACTGTTCAACTGATACCGGCTGACACCCAAATCAGCCAGCGCGCCATGCACCCGTCTGACGCCGTTCTCCTCCAACCCCTTCGGCAGGTCTGAAAAAGCTCCGTGAAAAAACCGGATCCGCTCCGCCGCGCCTCCCGCGTTCGCGCGCGCTAATTCGAGCGACTCCGCATCCCGATCGCACGCCATCACAAAACCTGTGCTCAAGCGCTCCGCAATCGCGCGCGCATGCCCGCCCAGCCCGGCGGTCAGATCCACATAAATCCCATCCGGCCGAATCGCGAGATACTCGAGCGACTCTTTCAAGAGCACCGGATAGTGCCGAGGCCCGCCTTCTGTTCCCGCGTCCATACATAGGCGGCGCGCTTATCGCAATCCCTTCTTCTCAAGCGCCTTCCGCTTTTCGTCCAGATCGGCTTTGGCGGCTTCCAGGCGCTGCGCGTACACTTTGCTTCCGAAGACTTCAATTCGCTGCTTGTAAACCAGCAGATGAACGTCGTCCTTCTCCAACTCCAAATCCCGGCGCAACGTCGTGGGCATAAGCACCCGCCCCTGCCCGTCAATCTCCACATCCTCACCGTAGTGATTCGCGACAAAGGCCAGATCGGAACGCAGATCGGCATCCTCGCCGGGCTCCTGCAGAAAGTTTTCTGTTTCGCGCCAGACCGAAATCGGATAGATTAGAGCTGTCGAGGTGTTCAGCGTCGTGACAAAGACCTTTCGCTCTCCAAGTGCTTCCAAAAATTGCATGACCGCCGCGGGAAGTTTGAGCCGGCCCTTTTCATCGACGCGCCCGCCGAGAGTGCCGCGAGGCGCCTCGACCGTCGTTGGCGGGATGAGCTGACCGTTTTCTTCCACTTCGTACCACTTTTTGCCCTTTCAGGCCACAAGTCGATACTCGCACGCGTTCTAACTGATTGCAATAGATTTGTTTAAAGATTTTTCTGTAAGTAATAGTTTCGCCTTTGTTACGCCCGCGATTGGACATTACTCTCCAGACGAGATGCACTTTGACGAGTAACTCAGCATCATCGCCGAAGCTACGCGCGAGCCATGCGGCACGATGCGCGAAACGTTGAGCTCACCTCTCAACGTTTCTGGCGCAGGCTGCGTATACGGAATGAGAGCTTCTGAAACTCGCACAAGCATGGCAGTTCACATCACATTTCCTTGGATGGGTCGTTTCGTGATGGAGCAGAGCCGGCTTCGCGAGCTTGTCAAGAATGCGAACGCCGGTCGAGCGCATCGTAATCTTGCACGAACGCTTGGTTCTTCGGGTCGCCCAGCGGCTTTTGCTCAATCCTGAGGACGCGAAGGATGCAGCGCAGGAGGTTTTTCTCCGTCTGCATCGCACACTGGGGCGCTTTGACGAGGAGAAGGATCTGGGGCCCTGGCTTTATCGCCTGACCGTGAATGCATGCCGGGATCTCTGGCGGCGATCGAAACCCAACTCGCCCATCGACGTTGCTCGCCATGCGCCGGACGCATCGCCGGATCCGGAAGCATTGGCCGTAGCCGCTCAGCAGTATCGAGTAGTGCTCGCCGCGCTTGGGCAGTTATCTCATCGTGAGCGGGAAGTGATTGTCCTGCGCGATCTGGAAAGGCGCTCAACGGGCGAAGTCGCCCGGATTCTCGGTTCGTCGGAAGGCACAATTCGGTCGCAGCTTTCGACAGGACGGGTGAAGATCAAGAACTATGTCACGGCCCGGCTCGGAGGACAGAAATGACGGAACATATCGCCGAGGAACAGCTTGCATTGTATGCGACGTGCGATCTTGCGCCGGACGATACGAGCGCAGTAACCGCTCATGTGGAGAACTGCGGTGCTGCCAGAATGCACTTGCCGAATTGCGCGCTGTGCAAAGTTTTATCGCATCGCCTCTGGCGGACCCGGAAGCAGCCGATCTGCTGGTAGTGCGGGGAGGCGTGATACAGAAGGTGCGCCGGCCGCGAGGCATCGGACGGCGCTGGGCGTGGGGCTTGGCTGGCGCGACTGCGGTGCTGGCCGTGACCATCGTGCCCTTACGATTTGAGCATCGGCCGGCCATTGCACCATTTACTCCGCCCGCGGTATTGCCGCCCCAAGTTCTGCCGTTGGAAACGCCGCACCTACGAACGGCGGTCTTGCACAGCCGGCACGTTCTCCATAGAAGCGCTGGCATCCGCTCGGTAGCGCTCATCACGCGCCCGAATGAACCGCCGGTCATTAAGATGATGACTGCCGATCCGAATGTCGTGATCCTATGGCAATCAAGTCAAACGGAGGACGAATAATGAAAGCCGTATCGATGTTTTTGTTGGCACTGTTACCTGGGCTGGCATTGTCACAAGAGAAGGTAACGAAGCTTGTCCGGGTCCACTATGCCGACGCGCACACGATTGGCAGGTTGGCTACAACGGGAGCGGCCGTGAATTCCCGTACCGATGATGCACTGAAGGCAATCGTGCTGCAAGGCGAGCCAGCCGCGGTTGCAGCGGTCGAACAAGTCATACACGAGCTGGACGTGCCTTCCGCTGCGCCGGCTTCGAAAGAGAAGAATATCGAGGTGGTCGTTTCCGTAATCGGCGCTTCCAATAGCAGGGACCTGCCAACAGGAGCTGAGATGCCGGACGCGATGGCCGTGGTCAAACAGCTTCGGGCGATTTTTCCGTACAAGAATTATCAACTGCTTAGCTCCATGCTGCTCCGGTCACGGGAGGGCTCCAGAGCAGATAGCAAGGGCATTATGAAGAGCATCCATAGCTCGCCCCATCCAAGCAATTACGATCTAGCCTACGATGATGCCAGCGCCACGGCCGAGGAGACTAAACCGATAATCCATCTCCACAACTTCCACTTCACTACACATGTTCCCGTTGTGGCAGGTTCGGTCGGCGGGACAACTCAATTCCAGAGTTTCCAGGTCGGTATTGCAACCGATGTCGACCTTCGTGAAGGGCAGAAGACCGTGGTGGGTAAAGCGGATATCGGGAGCAGCGATGCGGCTCTGTTTGTCGTTCTAACGGCGAGGCTGGTCGATTAGCGGCGGCCGCCAGTCAGCCTGCCCAGCACGGCGCCCGCGATGAACGCAAGCGCTAGCGACCGCGCATCCAGGAACGGAATAAAACGCGTGTCGGCAGCGGTAATCTCGAGCGCGCCCGCAGGACATGCCGTTACGCGTCCACCTCCCCCGCCGCCTCCGCCTTCCTCGCGCGCTCCCGGTTCAGATCCGCGCTTTTCGGGCCCGCCGAAGCCTCCCCCGAAACCGTACTTAACCCTTGCCACTGGCACTACTGTTTTGCCTTCGACATGGATCGGTTCTCCGAAAACGGACCTGACCGTTGCGGTGGATCCTAAGGTCTCCCCGATTTTTTGAAGCATTTCTGTTCCGCTCATATATCGTTTAGATCGCTGCTCCTTCGCCAGTATCGGGCGCTACAAGCTCCCTATTGACGCTGTTCTACCTGCAGGTTGTTTGTAACGCTGAACACGTTGGGAACGGCGTTAGCGCGGATACCGACCAGGTTTTTATCCCCTTGATTTGCAACCACACCCTCCAAAGTGACGTGTCCGTTTTCGACGATGATATGAATGGACGGCAAGGCTTGATGCCCGTAACGGTCGCCAATTTGGGGATCACCGTAAATGGCGCGAAATTCGGCTCGTCGAGTCTGCCAATCCATTGGCGAGAGCGGCAGAACCTTAATCTGATTGTTGACTTGCGTCACGCCTTCTACACCTTTCACGACATTGCCGGCATCCGATTTGAGCACCGGGTTGGTGACTGCGCCTACAAGCGTAACCGTGCTGCCATCCACATGAAATGCGAGATCGTCGAAAATTGTGTAATACGGAAGCATTACTAACTGATGCCGTACCTCTCGCGCAATGCGGCTCTGGTTCTCGGGGCCTGGGACAAAGGCATCGTTGTGATCTTTTTGGGTCGCGTGCTCATTTTGGCCCGCCCCAAAGGCCAAAGGGCTCATCAGCAGGCCGCTCGCTAGTAATGGAACGAGTATTCTACGCATATTCAATTAAATCTCCTTTGCCTGTAAGATCCTTACGGTAAGCGATACTGTACACCGCATAAGACGCATAAACAGGTATTTGGGTACGAGGCGCAAAATACCAGCTCACTCCGTCCTGAGCGATTTAGGGTGTTCCAATTTGAGCTGCTCGCAGCCGCTTTCGCCCTCATCTCCGCACCCAAGCGAGTTTTGCCGCACCCGCTGTGCGATAAATCGGGAGATGACCGATTTTTTTCGCCTCGACGGCAAGGTAGCGCTTATTACTGGGGGCGCGAGTGGCATTGGAGAGGCGACTGCTCATCTCTTCTCGGACGCTGGCGCCCAGGTTTTGGTCGTGGATATCGATGGACCTAGAGCCGAAGCAGTCGCCCAAAGCCTTCCAAAGGGACGGGCCTTTTCCTGCGACATAACGAATGAGCAGGGCGTGGCCAGCCTCTTCGCCGGGATACAGCACCTCGATATCCTGGTGAATTGCGCCGGTATCGGGCTCGTGGGAAGTATCGAGGAAACTGAGCTGGCTGAATTTCAGCGCTTATTCCGGGTTAACGTCGATGGGACTTTTCTGGTAACCCGCGCCGCCATCCCACTATTGAAGAAAGTTCGCGGCTCGATTCTGACCATCGGTTCGGTCGCGGGGCTCGTGGGCGTAAAGCGCCGGTTCGCCTATTGCGCAACCAAGGGGGCGGTGACCGCTATGACCCGCCAACTGGCGGTCGAATATCCGAAGGAAATACGCGCGAACTGCATTGCACCGGGTACTGTCGACAGTCCGTTTGTCGAGGGCTACCTCGAAAAGTACCATTCCCACGAGAAAGAACGGGTACGGGCGGAACTAAACGAGAGGCAGCCTTTGGGCCGTCTGGGCCGGCCAGAAGAAATCGCCAGGCTGGCACTATATATTTGCTCGCCGGCTGCCGATTTTATGAATGGGTCCGTTGTCACAATCGATGGGGGCTGGACGGCAGCCTAGCGGAACGCTTTCCGAGCCGCGACCCACGGGAGTGGTTATGGATCTAAAAGTGTTGAAGAATCTTTCGATTGACGGAACCAACCGAACTACTTACGATATAAGTAACCTGCCGCAAATTTGATGGGAACATTTATTTCAACCGAAGGAAGCTGGGAATGAACCTTCGCCGTATCCACCGGATGGCCTTGTTGCTGGCTATCCTGGCCTCCCTCAGCCTGGGGGCTCCGGTCGTGACTCAATCTGCCGCTGCGCCTCATTCGGGCAGACGGCACAAAGGTCGGAAGCACAGGCGGAGGACGCTCGCCGCCGCGGACTCCAGCAGTCAGGCTGCGGTCATTCACACGAGTTCGGCCACGCTGGTCAAAACGTCAGTAGTGAGGCGTCGCCGCCGTGTGCGCCGTGTCCTATTCAACCCCTGGACGGAGCCGACCTATGCCGATTCCACAATAGGCGATAACATCGACGGAGAGGATCTGGTCGTCCGGAAGGCTGCAGTCGATGCCTTAGGACCATACAATGGCAGTGTCGTCGTTGCCGATCCTCAGACCGGCCGGATACTGAGCATTGTTAATCAGAAGCTCGCCGGGCAAGGAGCTTTTCAGCCCTGCTCTACAGTCAAAATGGTTGTTTCGCTCGCTTCCCTGAGCGAAGGAATCGTGAATTCCAGTACATCGGTCCACCTGACCCGCCGTTTCTCAATGGATATGACTCACGCGCTGGCGCGCTCGAACAACATGTTCTTCGCAAAACTGGGCCAGGAATTGGGCTTTGACCGTGTCGAAAAATACGCGAAACTGTTCGGTCTGGGCGAAAAGGCCGGCCTGGATATCCCCGGCGAGGAACCAGGCTATCTCACTGCGGAACCGCCCCAAACTGGTGTCGGCATGATGACCAGTTTCGGGGATGGCATTCGTCTAACGCCGCTCGAGTTGACCAGTATCGTCAGCACCATTGCGAACGGTGGAACAATGTACTACCTTCAGTACCCCAAGAGCCAGGATGACGTCCAAAAATTTGTTCCCCGCATCAAGCGCGAATTGAGTATCGCTGATCTGGTTCCGCAGATCAAGCCGGGTATGATGGGCGCTGTCGAATACGGTACTGCCCGTCGCGCCAACTTTGATCCGAACGAGCCAATTTATGGCAAAACAGGAACCTGCACCGACACTGCGCAGCCGGGTGTTCATCTCGGTTGGTTTGGCTCCTTCAACGATGTCGGAAAGAATAAGCTGGTGGTTGTGGTTCTGTTAACAGGCGGCCGTGGCACCAGTGGTCCCATTGCATCGGGCATCGCTGGCAGCCTCTATCACAATCTCTCCGAAGAACACTACTTTGGCCCCGGAGAACAACCTCTGGTACCGGCAAGTCTTTTATCCATGCAGAGCTGCTGCCGCCAGTAACGATGCGCGATTGAAGGCTAAGGGACCAGGTCGCTCTCTTTGCTGCTACCGACAACCCACTTCTCAGCCCTCCTCCTGCTTCTGCTTTCGTTCGTTTGCCTTGGTTCCTGGGCCAACACGTTCAAGCTGACCGGAAGCCGATGGCGATTCGAGTTGTTTTATTTCGATTTCGCAATTGGCGCAGTTGTGCTCGCCATTGTTGCGGCATACACGCTGGGGAGTTTCGGCGAGCTAGCGTTTTCCGACCGCATGCTGGTGGCAGGCCGGACAGCGCAGGCTTGGGTACTTTTGGCAGGCGTCATCTTCAACTTCGGGAACATGCTCCTGCTTGCGGCCATATCGCTGCTAGGGATGTCCCTCGCATTTCCTTCAGCCATTGGTATCGCCTTGGTCATCTGGTGCTGCTTTCGTATTCGGCCCGCTAACGCTCCACTGCTGAGCATTGCCATCGTGCTGATGATATTGGCAGTCGTGCTTGATGCCTTTTCATGCCGGAAAGCTGTGGCAACCCCAAATAAGATCGCGCACCGGGACCATAACGGCTACAAACGGTCGCGCAGATCAACGAAAGGCATCATTACCGCAATCCTCGGCGGTGTCGCACTTGGATTGTTTTATCCTGTTGCAGCTAATGGTATGGACCCCGATTACGGAGTTGGACCGTACGCCGGGGTTCTGCTGCTCTGCATCGGGATCTTTTTATCCACGATCCTCTTGGGCCCCTATTTCATGAAGATAGCAATCGAAGGCGCCTCCCTCACTTTCAACAATTATTTACGGGGCGGAGCGCAGAAGCATCTTTTGGGATTTGCCGGCGGCCTGATCTGCATGACAGGCATTCTTGCCGCCGCGCTAGTGGACGCCGCTTCATCGAGTACGAGCCTGAGCAAGGCTGCCGTATTCATCGTCCCCCTGGCCTCCGTGCTGCTCGCCATGGCCTGGGGCATCATGCGTTGGAAAGAACTAAAGCCATTCTCCGGAAATCCGAAGTTTTTGCTCGCGGGCGCCGCTCTGTCATTTGCCTGCGGTCTTGTCGCGATGGGCTTCGCTCTGGCTCGATAAGCAGCGCGGGCCAAAGTTATCCTTCCATCCACGCGCTCAACTGATCCTCACTCATGCTATCGTCTGCGGCCCCAAGCATCATTGCTACCACTATTGCTTGATCGGCGCTTACAGTTCTTCCATTCAATTCAAGAAACACAGCGCAGACCACCCACGCTGTACGCTTGTTTCCATCTACAAAAGGATGGTTTTTTGCTATTCCGAAGGCATAAGCCGCTGCCAATTGGCTCAAATTAACAGCAGCGGAATGATGATAGAGATTTCGTGGCCGGACCAATGCGGATTCAAGTAAGCCTTGATCCCTGATTCCGCCTGACCCGCCATGCTCTGCAAGCTGCGCTTCACGGATCGCCAGCACAACGTCATAGTCGACCCACTCGGGTTCGCTCATTTAGCCAGTTGGCGTAAAGCATCCTTGTAGCGGCGCATAACCGATTCAGCGACTCTCATTTGCCGCTCGAAATCCGGATTGTATGGAGTGAGCTTATAACCCTCAGGAGATTCGGTCAAATACACTACGTCGCCATTTTGAATTTTTAGCCGGTCAGTCACTTCTTTCGGAAAAGTGACGCCAGTCGAATTGCCAACCGCTCTAGCCTTCAACGTAATCATCCGCTCTCCATTGATACAGACGTTATAACACTCCGCCTCCCAAGTCAATCGAAAAGCCTGGTATCTACATCTATCTTTTCGAAACCTCGCACTCGCCCTATTCAGCTACTCCGTGCGAGTAGCAGACGGTATAGTACAGCCCATCATTCAGCCCCATCGCGCAGCCGTATACAGCTCCAAGGTGTAGCACCTTCTCCCGTTTTGCGAGCATCAAGTCTAAGAGACAATGGGAGCAATGCTGCTACGTGACCACGTCCAAGCCATAAAGCGCGAGGACCCAGCGGCCAAAAGCAGCTTGGAGGTTCTGCTTTGCTATCCCGGCCTGCACGCGGTTCTCTTCCATCGAGCAAGCCATTTCTTTTACCGGCATAGATGGTACGTGCTCGCCAGGACCATTTCGCAACTTGCCCGCTGGCTTACCGGAATCGAAATACATCCCGGCGCCAAGATCGGTAATCGGCTGTTCATCGACCACGGGATGGGCGTCGTGATCGGCGAAACCGCCGAGATTGGAGACGATGTATTGCTTTATCAGGGTGTCACGCTCGGCGGTACCGGGAACCAGCGGGGTAAGCGGCATCCAACTCTTGGCAATCGCGTGGTCGTGGGCACCGGCGCGGCCGTTTTGGGCAACATCAAGCTCGACGACGATGTGAAAGTCGGCGCCGGTTCCGTTGTCGTCCATTCGGTTCCTGAGGGCGCCACAGTGGTTGGCATCCCCGGACGCGTCGTAGGAGCCCGTTCGGAAGCGCTCGGCATCTTGGAACACGGGCGCGTGGCCGCCTGCGCCGAATCGGAGCCCGCCGACCTGGAGCAGGTCAACGATCGCATACGCGAACTGGAGGCCTTGCTTCGCCTGCTGCTTGAAGAGCGCGTCGGTCAAGCCCGCGGCTGACCGAAGCGGTACCGAAAACTATTTTCTGCCAATTCCCGCAGCTCCTCCCGGGTGAACCCAAAAACATCGGCAGCAAGCGTATATTCATGGAGCAGGTTGGTATGAAATAACGCCGGATCGTCCGTCCCCAGGACGATCGGTACACCGGCATCCCAAAGCTTTCGCAAAGGATGCTCCACAAAAGCCGGAACCGCGCCGGTGCAGACGTTGCTGGATGGACAGACCTCCAGCGGAATGTCGCGCTGGCGGAGAACTTCAAGCAGTTCCGGATCGGCAATCGCTGTAATGCCATGCCCTATCCGCTGAGCCCCAATCCTCAGAGCCTCCCAAACGCTTTTCGGACCAGCCATTTCTCCCGCATGGCACGTCAGCCCCAGGCCCGCCTCTTTCGCCTTCCGGTAGAGCTGTTCAAACCAAACCGCTGGCCCCCGCTCTTCATCGCCGCCAATTCCGATGCCCACCACTCCGGAGTGCCGGAATTCTTTCGCCAACTCGAAAACGAGGGCAGCGGCTTCAACCCCAAACTGCCGGATCGCATCGAAAATCCAGCCGACCTCGATGTTTCCGAAGTGCTTCACTTCCCTGCAAACCGCCTCAAAAATCGGCTCAATCCTTTGTTCTTTCCAGAGAATCACTCCCGCTGACAGCGTGATCTCTGCATATTTTACGTTCTGCGCCTCCAGTCTTTGCAGAAGGCGGCGTGTTGCCAAGGCGTAAGCCTCAGCCGAGTTCAGTTTGCGAGTCACCCAGACATACGCCTTTAGAAATCCCACGAATCCTGTGTAGTGAATGTTGGCTCGAATGTCGTCCAGGGACAATGATGGCTCGAGTTCTTGAATTGTTTCCACCTCCACCGACCCTTCCAGGTGGAGATGGAGTTCCGCCTTATCCAGCGAGTGAATGTAAGCCTGAAGATTCGTGCCAGCTTCCCTTGACATAATAAACGTGCAATGACCGACCAAGAGTTCGAAGCAATAGCCGGCGGCTACCATGGGGATCCGTTCGCCGTACTGGGGCCACACGCTCTCGGCAGCGATCCCAAGAGCGGCTGGGAAATTCGCGGCTTTCTGCCGCACGCGAAAGAAGCTTCGCTAGCAGTCAATGGAAAATCCATACCGATGCAGCGCGCCCATACCTCTGGCCTCTTTACCGTTCGCGTAATGGGCCAGCCTGGGCCGTACCGGTTCCTGATTACCGATCATCAGGGTGGCGTTTCGGAACAGGAGGATGCCTATCGCTTCCCTCCCCTTATCAGTGACTTCGACCTTCACCTGATCGGCGAGGGTACCAACTACGAGGGCTATAATTCGCTGGGCGCCCACGTTGTCACATTAGAGGGCGTGGAGGGCACGCGCTTTGCCGTGTGGGCCCCCAATGCCATCGTTGTGAGCGTGGTGGGCGATTTCAACGGCTGGGACAATCGCCGCCATCCGATGCGCCTTCGCACCGGCGGCGTTTGGGAGATCTTCATCCCTGGCGTGAACTATGGCACCCCCTATAAATACTCAGTGAAATCGCGTTTCCGCGGCTATAGCCAGATGAAATCCGACCCGTACGGCTTCTGGATGGAAACGCCGCCGAAATCAGCGTCGCTCGTCGCCGATACCGACTCGTATGAGTGGCGTGACCGAAACTGGATGGAGCAGCGGGGCAAAACCAACTGGCTCGACAGCCCGGTGTCTTTCTATGAGGTCCACCTTGGATCGTGGATGAAGGGCGAGCATGATCAAGTCCTGAGCTATCGCGAACTGGCCGCGAAGCTCGTGCCCTATGTCAAGGAAATGGGCTACACGCACATTGAACTGATGCCTATCGCCGAGCATCCATTCGCTCCTTCGTGGGGCTATCAGGTAGTCGGTTATTTCGCGCCTACTTCGCGCTTCGGTTCGCCCCAGGATTTTATGTACTTCGTCGATTGCTGCCACCAGGCTGGCCTAGGCGTGGTAATGGATTGGGTCCCGGCGCATTTCCCTAAGGACGCTCACGGACTGGCCTTTTTCGACGGCACCGCGCTTTACGAACATGAAGATCCCCGTCTCGGTGAGCATCGCGACTGGGGTACGCTCATCTTTAACTTTGGCAGAAATGAAGTACGCTCGTTCCTCATCTCGAACGCCATGTTCTGGCTGAAGAAGTACCACATCGATGGATTGCGGGTCGATGCCGTCGCTTCCATGCTCTACCTCGACTACTCCCGTAAAGCCGGCGAGTGGGTGCCCAATATCTATGGCGGCAATGAAAACCTGGAAGCCATCGACTTCCTCCGCAAAACCAATGAACTGGTTCACCAGGTGCCCGGCGCTATCACGATTGCGGAAGAATCAACCGCCTTCACCGGCGTTTCGCGTCCCGTCTATCTCAATGGCCTGGGCTTCACCATGAAATGGAATATGGGCTGGATGCATGACATGCTCCAATACTTCGAACGGGATCCCATCTATCGCAAGTATCACCAGAACGACATCACGTTCAGCATGATCTATGCTTTCACCGAAAATTTTGTGCTGCCCATTTCCCACGATGAAGTTGTATACGGCAAGCGTGCCCTTTTGGATAAGATGCCAGGCGACGAATGGCAGCGCTTCGCAAATGCCCGTGCGTTCTTGAGCTACATGTATGGCCATCCTGGCAAGAAGCTGCTGTTTATGGGATCCGAACTCGGCCAGACCGCCGAGTGGAATTATCAGGCCCAGGTGGAATGGTGGCTGCTGCAGTTCCCCATTCACCAGAAATTCAAAGCCTTCTGTGCTGCCCTGAATAACCTGTATCGCAGCGAGCCGGCCATGCACGAAATCGACTTCCAGGGCTGGGGGTTTGAGTGGATCGACTTCCACGATTCCGAAAATTCCATCGTTTCCTTCGTACGCCGCGCGAAGCGCCGCGAGGACTATCTGGTTTTCGTGTGCAACTTTACTCCCGCCCCGCATACCGCCTATCGCATCGGCTTTCCGGAAGCGGGCTTGCATCGCGAGATCTTCAACTCCGATGCCGCAATGTTCGGTGGCAGCAATATGGGAAACGGCGGCGCGATCAAGGCGCTCCCAACTCCGTCCCACGGCAGGCAGGCATCAGCCGAGCTAATCATCCCGCCGCTCGGCGTCGTCGTATTCAAGCCAGATCGGCCCCTGCCGCCGCTACCGGCCTTAGACGAGCGAACCCCGACGCGCCCAGCTTAAATCTCCGCAGCTCCATCCAGGCTGCGCCATAAATACCAGCTCGCAACCGAACAGTAGGGATGCCACTTTTCACCCAATTTGGCGAGCTCGGCTGGCTTGGGCAGATCCGGCAGGCCATAAGCGAGACGGACCGCATTCCGGACACCAAGATCGGCTAACGGCAGGATATTCGGCCTTTGCAAGGCAAAGATGAGAAACATCTGCACGGTCCAGACACCCACGCCACGCACTTGCGACAGCAAAAGGATAATCTCCTCGTCATCCAGATCGGCCAGCTTGTGGAATCTAATCTCCCGGCGCGCCACTCTTTCCGCCAAGTCCGAAAGAGAGGCGATTTTTTGCCGGGACAGTCCACATCCGCGCAGTTCCTCCCTTGTCAGCTTTAGAAATGCAGAGGCGGTAAATCTCCGGCCAACCGCTTTCTTTAACCGCCCGAAAATGGTCCCCGCCGCCTTGCCGCTCAGTTGTTGGAACGCGATGGATCGAGCCAGCGTCTCGAAAGTTGGCTCTCGCGGCGTGAGCTGATATGGCCCGACGCGCCTGATGATTTGAGCCATAACAGGATCAACGTTTTGAAGATGCAGTGTTGCGGATTTCATGGCTGACCCTAGAAGATAATCATAACCAGATGAGCAGTTTTGTACGATCTTTATCCGTTCTCAGCGTAGCCGCTGTGTGCATCGGAGGTACGGTGGCTTGGGCACTTGGCGATTCCTCGCAGGCCGTTCAGCCGGCGCCCGGCCAGGATCAAACCGCAGCGCAGGAACCCACTATTCAGGTCAACGTTGACCTGGTCAATATTCTTTTCACGGTTAAAGCCAAAAAGGGCGGCCAGCTCATTCCTAACCTTGAGAAGAACAATTTCAGCATATCGGAAGACGGTAAGCCGCAGACGATTCAGCGCTTCTCGCGGGAAACCGATCTGCCTCTTACGCTCGGATTGCTCATCGACATCAGCGCGAGTCAGGAACGCCTGATCGATATCGAGCGCGACGCCGCCTCCGCTTTTTTCTCCAGCGTAATCCGGCCAAAGGACGAAGCGTTTCTCATTTCGTTCGGCAAGGATACGGAACTGCTGCAGGATTACACCAGTTCCCCACGGCTGCTCAGTGCCGCATTGCGTGACCTTCGCGGCGATGGACAGACTCCAATGATTGCCGGCAGCCCCATACCGAATACAGGTCCATTGCCCACCACCGGCACGCCTAAAGGCACGCTCCTCTTCGATGCGGTGTATCTCGCATCCAATGAAAAGCTCAAAAGCGAGGTAGGACGCAAAGCCCTTATCCTGATTACGGACGGCGAGGATCAGGGCAGCACCTACAACGTCAAAACGGCCATAGAAGCGGCGCAGCGGGCAGATGCCATCATCTACAGCATCTATTACGTGGACCGCGCCTTTTACTCGCAGGGTGGCTTCATGTTCGGTGGCGGCGGAGGCGAGCGCGACCTGCACAAAATGTCGGAAGAAACCGGAGGGCACGTCTTCACCGTCAGCCGCAAGCATCCGCTGAACGAAGTCTTCGATGAAATTCAGAAAGAGCTCCGCAACCAGTATTCAATTGGCTACGAATCGACCAATTCAAAGCGCGACGGCACCTTCCGCCACATCGAGATCAAGGTTGATAATCCGGAGTACCGCGCGCAGGCTCGGAGTGGATATTACGCTACGAAGAACGATGCGCAGTAGCGTGCTCGCGCGCCTCTAGATACGCTTTCACGGCATCGCGTAAAGGCGGCATAGGTGCGATTCCAGCCGCTTCCAATTTCTGGTTCGAAAGCGCCGAAAACTTCGGACGGCGTGCCGCAGTCCGGTATTCTCTTTCGTCGGTCGGCTGCAGCAAGGGAGACAATCCAGCCAGCTCGAAGATCAGCTTCGCATAGTCGTACCACGAGATGGCTTCGCCGCCGCCCATGTGAAACAGTCCGTGGATATCGCGTTCTACGAGATCCGCTGTGCGGGACGCCATGGCGGGAGCGTAGCTGGGGGATGCAACGTGATCCGCTACCACGCGAATAGGACCGTTGCCTTTGGCCAGCCTAAGCATCAGCTCAACAAAGTTACCGCGGGGCGTAAACATGCCGCCTGGCCCAAACACTCCTGAGGTTCGAATGATTAGCGGGTCCGAGAGATACGCCTGCGCATACAGTTCGCCAGCCAGTTTGGAAACCGCGTAAGCACCTAATGGATGGGGCCTGTCGGCTTCAACGTACGGACTGCCCTTAGTCCCGTCAAAGACATAATCGGTCGAATAATGGACCAAGTGCGCATCCGCCTGGCGGCAGGCCATCGCAAGATTTCGCACCGCAAGAGCATTCGCCTGATACGCCGCCAGCGGCTCCCGTTCCGCGATATCCACCTGATTGTAAGCCGCGGCATTGATCACCACCTGCGCCTCGGCTTGCGCTACTGCCTGTTCCACCCCGGCGCTGTCGGTTACATCGAGCGATTGCCGGTCGAATTTCTGAACCGCCCACTGGTGGCGCGCGAATTCCCGGCACAATTCAACGCCGAGCTGGCCTCCGCCTCCGAAGATGATTACCTTGCGCTGCATTCTTTTGCAGCATAGCGGATGTGCGCCTATGAAAAAATCGGAAATAGATGTTCTCTCGGCGTAGCCCGGCGGTGTGCTTACTAGTCGCGGGCCTATTGTCCGCCCTGCCCGCTTCGCCGCAAACCGTAGAACAGGCGCAAGCGCTGCAGTCGCGCGGCGACTGGAAAGCCGCGGAGTCCGTCTGGCGGGCGCTGATTCAGCAGTCCCCGCGAGACTTTCGCTTGTGGACCAGCCTCGGTGTCGCGTTGTCGCATCAGGAGCGCTACGCTGCTGCGGTGGGTGCTTATCAGAAAGCATTGGCGCTGCAGCCGAACGATCCCCAGACGGAGTTGAATCTCGGCATCACTTATTTCAAGGCCGGAGAGCTGCCGGACGCCGTTCCGCCGCTGCGCAGTGCGGCCCGCATACTGGGGAACAGCGCTCAAATCGACACGCTGCTTGGAATGAGCCTGTTCGGGACAGGCAAGTATCGCGATGCGGCGAATTACTTGCAGCGAGCCAGTGCCGCCGATCCGCGCAATGCCGGTCTTCAGCAGGTGCTCGCACAGAGTTATCTGTACGGCAGGCAATACGAGAAGGCCCAGTCTGAATTCAAGCAGATGCTACTTGGCGATCCGGATTCGGTGAACGTTCACATGCTGTTGGGCGAAGCCTACGATGCGAACGGCCAGCTCGAACCCGCGATCAAGGAATTTGAAGCGGCCGTGCAGAAGGGAAACATCCCAAATCTGCATTTTGGGTTGGGCTACCTGTTCTGGAAAGATCACAAATACGATCGGGCGGAAACCGAGTTCCGCAAAGAGCTCAGCACCGATCCGGAGAACTATCAGGCGCTGGCATATCTGGGAGACACGCTGGTGAAGCAAGGCCGCCCAAGCCAGGCTGAAAAGCTGTTGCGCGAATCCATCGCAATCCACGACAGTATTTGGCTGACGCACTTTCATCTGGGCGTGATAGCTCAGGAGCGGAAGCGCTATACCGATGCAGCGATGGAGTTACGGCGCGCTATTGCGCTCGACGCAGCCAGGCCGGAGCCTCATTACCGCCTTGCCCAGGTGCTCAAGGCAACCGGCCGGACTGAGGAGGCGCGGCTCGAATTGGAAAAAGTTGCGAAGCTGCACCAGCACAAGGACGAAGACTTAATTCAAAAAATCAGCAGCCCCAACGCGCCGGCAGTCCTGAACTGAGCCGCGACCAACGGGAGCGTTGCCACTCCGGAACTAAGCCGCGATCGGGATGCCCTCTGCGCCGATCGGTAGCTATGGGCTGGTCGACCCCTTCTGAGATATCGCATCCACCGCGACACCCAAGCCGGCCAGCGCACCCGCCAGCCCAACGTACAGAAGGCCGTTCCCGCCAGCCGAAGCTGCTCCGCCGCCAAGAAGCAGCGCAAAGGCCGCCGCCGTACAAGGATTGACCACGCTCTTCAGCGCGCCCTTCGCATCCAGTACACGAACATTCCCGCTGACCGCGCCTACCTCCAGGTTTCCGTTCGCAATCCGAACCGCGCCTTCGGCATTAGCATCTTCGCCCAGCACCCTGAGCCCGTGCGAGTCGATGCTGCAGTTCCCAAACGGCTCGCTCCGCGCGGCGCCCTTCGCCAGCACCAGCGCATTCGGAGTCACGGAAGCTGTGGAGTTCGGGCCCACGAGGAACTCGCACTGATTCCCAAGGAAAACCTTCACGGGGCTGCTCAATGTCTGCAATTCCGCGCCATTAGTCAGGTTCGCATTACCCGGAACGGTGCTTCCGTTTACGAGCATATTCGCTCCCACCGCAACTCCGGCCAAGCCCGGAGCCAGAGGGGGCGCATTCTGATTCCCTTTGGGATTGTGCTCGAGGTTTCTCGAAACCTTGGCCACCTTCTGGCAGATATTCACCTGATGAATGACTGCTGTTCCCACCGTCTGCCCCTGGTACTTAACGGTCACGTGAATATCGAATTTTCCAGTCACGCCATTGTTCTTCAGGCCCGGCGCAAGTGCCTGCCCATTCGCATCGGTGGTTGCCACGAACTTCGTCGAGCCGTCCGCGAACTGAGCTCCCGGCTGCCCGGGCACATTGGGCGTATCGAATTCAACGTACGCGCCCGGTACGCGCTTGTGGTTCTTGTCTTCTACCTGCACAATCGGTTCGCGCGCAAGCCGCCCTTCAACATTGTTCAGAGCGCCCTCCCCATCGATAATCGCGATGTGGAAGTTCGAAGGCGATGGCTGCAGTTGTGCCCAGCATGGCGCGCTTAGCAAGCCTGCCATTGTGAAAACCAATAAGAGTCGAATCGTGCGAGTAGAATATCACGAATTGTATCGAGACAGCTAACCGTTACTCCTGCTACGCACGTTTTGTATGTAATCGTGCTTTAGACCCCAGCGTGCTTTTTATTTTCGGGAACGGAAATCGCATCGAAGTTCGCCGCCAGCACACGTAGACTCTCAGCAACATTTGGGCCTGAAAGCGGCCTTCCGTGACCAGGCGCTACGATAGCCGGATCGAGTTTTGCGAGGCGCCGAACTGACTCACGCGCCAAGTCCCAATCCGCGGTGAAATAAGAAGGCGGTCCGTGCAGCTCAGGCTGTTGCGCGAGTGCCGCCTCAAAAAATGACTCTGGTTTAGTAGTGCAGAAAGCATCGCCAACCAGCAGCACCCGGTCTTGTGGTCGGAAAAACGAAACGTGGCCGGGCGTGTGGCCGGGAGTATGTAAGACCTCCCAACCCGGCAACGCGGCGAGAGCCGCCGAGGTCGCGTCTGTCGTCGCCAACGAACGCAATCGAGCACCGAGGTCTATGGGGCCGCGGGGATAAATCGGGGATAGAAGTGACATCAATCCTCCGCCCGCCCCCGCATTCGGAGCAGGATATTCCTGCTCGCCGGTCAAATAGGGGAATTCAAGCTGATGGGCGAAAATTGGTACGTTCCATCCGTCGGCCAACCCGCGAGCCGCGCTCACGTGGTCAAAATGGCCATGGGTAAGCACAATAGCTTTGGGGGGTGTGCTGAAATGCTTCTCCGCCCAGCTACGAATTAGGCTTTCGCTGAATGGCACTCCCGCATCGATGAGAGTCCATGAGCCATCTGGATGAGTTATTGCAAAGACGTTAACGAAAGTAATCCGCAGGCCCTGAAGGCCCTGGGCTATAGCTTCTATTGAAACTGCCTGTTCTGCTGGAATGGCTACGTGGTCCATTAGATCCTTTCCAAATTGCGTGATAGTGGACTGTTTCGCAGACCATTCAAATCGCTGGTAAACTTACCGAAAGCCGTGTCCGCCGACGCTGTCCGGCTTGCCGCCGTGTGGGGCGGACCCCCTGGTCCGCGCGGGTCCCCCTGGACCCGCATCAGTCCTTCACGCCCGCACCAGACCACGCGGCCATGACGCATGATAGTAGATGAAGTGCAAGCTGCTGTCCAGACCGTCTCGCGCGAGCGCGACCTTAACTCCCTTTCCATACTGACCGTCACCGTTGTCCTGGCAACCGTGACCATGACCTTCGGTGCCGTGATCGCCGTTTTCCTGGAGCGCTCGGCAGGCCAGCAGTTTTGGGGGCACATTCGCATTCCCCATGTGCTTTGGGCCACCACGGGCATTCTTCTCGCAAGCAGCGCAACTTTCCATCTGGCCCGCCGCTGCCTCCTTCGCCGCCAAGAGCGCGCCTTCTTCCGCTTGACCGCTGTAACGGCCGCGCTAGGCGTGCTTTTCCTGACGGGTCAAATTGCGGCTTGGCTGCAGATTCTCCATTCGGGCGTGATTCTGGTGAGGAACCCGCATTCTTGGTTCATTTTTCTGTTCATGGGCCTGCATGGCCTGCACATTCTGGTTGGGCTTGCCGGACTCGGATATCTGCTCTTCCGGACTCGCGTTCCCGCAAGCGGGCCCAAGTACCAGATGTATACGCGCGTCGTCACAACGGGCATCTCAATTTTCTGGCACTACCTGGATTTCATCTGGATCGTATTATTCTGCTTTCTGCTATTTTGGCGGCGGTAGAGGCTGGAAACGGGGCTATCTCGATAAGAATCAACTTAGGTTTTGAAAGGCCCGGCATCGTTCGAGATCCCTTGACCTTTACTCCCGCCCTGCCGCAGGGAGCTTGCCCAGATCAGACGCCCTTGAGTGTATTCTCATCTAAGTGATGTGTATTCAATTTTCAAAATCTCTTGCGCTTCCGGCTTTGATCGCCGTGGCCGCTACCCTTTCCGCTCAACAGCAGACGAAAGCGAAACCTGAAGACACGGAAGTATGGCAGCCGGTGCCCAAGGTCGTGACTCCGGGCGCCACCTGCACCGCGCCTCCCTCCGATGCAATCGTACTGTTCGACGGCAAGAACCTGGATCAATGGGTGTCGGCACGCGATGACAAGTCACCCGCGGACTGGACCGTTGCCGATGGCGTGCTAACGGTGAACAAAAAGGCCGGCAACATCGAAACCAAACAGACGTTCAAGGACTACCAGCTTCACATTGAGTGGAAAGTACCCGCTAACATCACCGGCACGGGCCAGGCGCGCGGCAACAGTGGCGTGTTCTTGGCCTCCACCGGGCCTGGCGATGACGGATATGAGCTGCAGGTTCTCGATGCCTACGAGAACAAGACGTACGTAAACGGCATGGCGGGCAGCATCTACAAGCAAGCCATTCCGCTGGTGAACCCCGCGCGCAAACCCGGGGAATGGCAGACCTACGACGTTGTCTGGACGGCGCCCACATTCAACAGCGACGGCTCGCTGAAAACTCCGGCTTACGTCACCGTCTTCTTCAACAACGTGCTGGTTGAAAATCACTTCGAGTTGAAGGGCCAGACGCTCTATATCGGCAAGCCGTTCTACAAGCCATACACCTCAGCTCCCATTAAGCTGCAGGCGCACGGTGATCCCAGCGCCCCGGTCAGCTTCCGGAATATCTGGGTCAGAGAGCTCAATTCTTCGCAGTAGAGTCGTTGCATGGCCGAGGGGCACAGCAAGGCGACCATTATCAGCATGGCTGTGCTGGCTTCCGCGGCAGCCACGCTGCTGCATGAGGGGATTGGCCACGGTCTCATCGCTTGGTTAAGAGGCGATATCCCGACGGAGCTTACCAGCAACCACCTCTCGAGTATGCGGCCAGACCGTTGGGTTGAAGCTGGCGGAACTCTTGTCAACCTCACTGCCGGTACGGTCTCTTTGCTGGTGTCGCGTGCCCTCGGCGCCCGCGCGAATCTCCGCTACTTCTTCTGGATTTTGGCCGCGCTGAATCTCCTCCCGGCGGCGGGCTATTTCCTTTTCTCGGGAATTTTTGGCTTCGGCGACTGGCGAGAGGTGATCCGCGGCTTGCCACGTCAGGGCGCACTGCGTATCGCGATGGCCATCTTTGGCGCCCTGCTCTACGTGTACTTCGTGCGCCTCCTCGCGGTCGCAATCACGCCCTTCTGCCCGGAACGGTCCACCTACAACACCGTAGGCCGCCTGCCGTACTACGCGGCGTGCGGCTTCAGTTGCGCCGCGGGCGCTTTCGACCCGCTCGGACTGAAGCTCTTCCTTGTCTCAACAATTCCCGCGGCGTTTGGTGGGTCTTCCGGCCTATTGTGGGCCGATATCTTCTTCCCGGTTCGGCCGGAAGGACGCACACTGCTGATCTCCCGACAGCGTTCGTGGGTGATCGCCGCTACCGTGCTAGGGCTTTCCTATATTGTTATCCTCGGACGCGGGATACACTTCAGACCCTAGCGGCTGTCGAAAAAAGCTTATGGAGCAAGGTGGCGCGGGTCATCGTTTTTTGTGGCCTGCGGAAACGACGTGATGTTGAGGCCATCATTACTCCTCCCGTAGCGCCGTAAGCGGATTCGATACCGCTGCCAGCCCCTGAAACCAGTTCACACCGCGTTTCTTTGCTGCAGCTTCAACACGGATCCGACAGCTTCGATCAGCCGTGCCCAGTTCGCGGTTTCCGCCTCGAGTTGCGTTCGGCCCTTTGCCGTCAGCTTCTAGAATTTCGCCTCTCGGCCCGTATCGGATTCTTTCCATTCAGCCTTGAGGTAACCCTTATTTTCCAGCCGATGAAGCGCCGGATAAAGCGAAATCGCTTGCTTGAAAGACCATACATTTATGGCAGAATTGTATGTATGAAGAAGACCTTAAACGTTGACGGCGAGCTTTTTGACCAGGCTAAAACGGCCTGTGGTGCGGCTACCGACACCGAGACGGTCCGTTTGGCTCTCGAGGCGTTAGTGCGCCGCGCCGCTTATGAGCGCCTTCGAACTCTCCGCGGAACTGAGCCTCACGCGCAAGATGTTCCCAGGCGTCGCGAAAAGGCAATTGGTAAACGCAAGATCGCCTGATGGTTTTGGTTGATACTTCGGTGTGGATTCGGTTCCTTGCCAACCGAGCGCCCTATTCGCAAGGTTTGGATAGACTCCTGACTCTCGATGAGGTCGCGGGGCACGAGTTGGTCTATGGGGAACTCCTCATAGGCGGCGGCGATCGGCGGAAGCTGCTAAGCCTATATGAGCGCATACATCAGACGAAGACTGTCCCTCACCGTGAGGTAGTAGAGTTCGTTCGCAATCGGAACCTGCACGGCCCCGGGCGTGGCTGGATCGACATTCACCTGCTGGCCTCCGTCCTTGTGGGGCGATTGTACCTGTGGACAGCGGATTCTCGTCTTTCAGCTATGGCGACAGAACTTGGTGTCGCATACGAGACCCCCGCTAACTAATGAGCACCCAAGAATACCTGAAATCCCATGCCCGCTATTCTGCCGCCCGCATTTCCACCCATTTGCGCACCACCGCCACTAGTTGTTCCGCCTGAAACGGCTTCGATAGATAATCGTCCATTCCGGCACTCAGGCAGCGTTCGCGCTCGCCAACCAGTGCGTTGGCCGTAACGGCGATAATAACCGGCTGCGGCTGCGGGAGCCGGCGGATTTGCCGGCTGGCTTCAAAGCCGTCCATGGTCGGCATTTGGCAATCCATTAGGATCAGGTCGTACGGTTGTGCTCGGTGAGCCTCAAGCGCTTCGTTACCATCCCCCACTAAATCGATGCTGTATCCCGCCCGCTGCAGAATTAGTTTGCCAACGCGCTGATTAATGGCGTTGTCTTCCGCCATTAGTATGCGGAGGCGTCCCTGATTCCGCGGATTCTCAACAAGTTTTTCGCTCGCTTTTAAGCTAGCATTGGGAAGCGTAGGCGGCATTACAAAGCCAGAGCGGAATTGTTGCATCGTGCAAATGAACGAACCGAACCTGAAAAACGGGCTCTGTACCGCTTATCGTTCAATTGCCGGCCATTCTCCAGCAGATAACATATCATCGACTCTTGCGATGACAAAGCTTTTGACGGGATTAATCCTAAAAATGTGAGCGCAATTAGGGGATATTACTAGTTTTTGACCGCGAAGTCATCTCGTCCTGATCCACTTTGCCGTCACGTATGTGGATGATTCTGTGTGCCTGTGAAGCAATATCCAGTTCATGCGTAACCAGCACGATGGTGTTGCCTTCCTCATGCAGACGCTCGAAAAGCAGCATGATCTCGTTTCCTGTTTTCGTATCCAAAGCGCCGGTCGGTTCGTCCGCTAGCAGAATTGACGGGTGATTCACCAGAGCCCGTGCAATCGCAACGCGCTGCCGCTGGCCGCCTGACAATTCATTCGGCTTGTGATGCATCCGCTGCTCTAAATCAACCGAGTTCAGGGCCCGCCGTGCGCGATCCAGCCTCTCCTGCGAGGAAATCCCGGCGTAAATCAGGGGAAGCTCGACATTGTGCAGGGCCGACGCCCGCGCCAATAGATTAAAAGTTTGAAAAACGAAGCCGATTTCTTTGTTTCGGATACGGGCAAGCTCATCGTCTTCCATCTCGCTGGCCAGCTTTCCGTTTAAATAATACAGGCCCTTGGTCGGCGTATCCAGGCATCCAATCAGATTCATCAACGTCGATTTGCCCGAACCCGACGGACCCATAATCGCCACATATTCGCCGCGCCGGATCTCGATATCCACGCCTGAAACCGCATGAATCTCCTGGTCACCCATGATGTAGGTTTTCCAGAGATCATACGTGCGAATGACAATCCCCTCACGCCGGAGGTGCTCGCCTCGCTCTTCGAGTTGCTTCGAATTCAGCTCCTGGATTGCGGTGTCCAAGCTCGCCATTGCTTAATTCCCGGCCCTCAAAGCTTAAGTGGCAACAACGCCGGACGAGGTCACTGGCCTGGTGTTGTCTACCTTGACTTTGGCCTCGTTGCGTATCGTTCGAATTACTTCGTAACTCCCCGTTATGATCTGGTCCTCCTGCTTCAATCCGCTTAGGACCTCAATATCGGTAGCGCCCGTGATCCCGGTCTTGATCTCCCGAAATTCAGCCTTGCCTCCGTTGATCACGAACACGCCTTGCAATTCCTTCTTAGCCGCCTTTTGGGCCGCGGGGTCCTGCGCCTGCTTGGTTCCTGGCTTTGGCGGGTTCAACTGACCTTCCTGCCGGATGGTCAAGGCCTGAATCGGTATCGCTAACACATGTTCTCGCGTCGCGGTCGTAATCTTGGCCGTACAGGACAGGCCCGGCCTGACCAGATTCTCCGGAATGTCAAGCGCGATCACTACCTTGAAATCTTTCGCCTCCTGGCTGGATGTCTGGCTCTGCGATGCCGCTACTCCGCTCGAGCGGACAATTGCGGTGTCGCCGATTTCCATCACTTTGCCCTTGAATACTCGATTCGGAATGGCATCGATGGTCACATCGGCCGGTTGGTCCAGCTTTACACTCACAATGTCGGTCTCATCCACGTTTACCTCGGCCGTGATGATGGACATGTCGGCAATGGTCATGATGGTGGAGGCCGCCGAGTTCTGGATGCCCGGCACGACGGTTTCGCCCACGCGCACCGGCAGATTCGTTACCACGCCATCTAGTGGAGCCGTAGCGTCATATTGCTTTAGAACATCGTGGGAACGCGTTACCATCGCCTGAGCTTGCGCTACCTTCTTCTGTGCGGAAGCTAGTTGAGCCGCCGCCTGGGCGCGCTGCGCTTGAGCCTGCGACACTTTGCTCTGCGAGGAAGCCAGGGTCGCTACAGCCAGATCGTAGAGCGCCTTCTTTGCCTCAAAGTCTTGCGGAGCCAGCAGCTTCGCATCCAGCAGTTCCTGGCTGCGCTTCAGATCCACCTTCTTTTGCTCCACGTCCGCCCGGTCGTGCTCCACCTGGGCCTGGGCCACCGCGACGTTGTCATCGGCGGACTTTTCCGCCGCTTCGCCCGCAGCGGAGTCCGCCAATGCTGCGTTGAGCGCCGCCTGCTGCGCTGCGAGGTCGGCTTCGGGCTGCACATCGGCAAGCCGGGCCAGCACCTCGCCCTTCTTTACACGGTCGCCTTCTTTCACATAGATCGCGGTAATGGGCGCGGGGCCCTGCGTGTTTGCCCCTATGTTGATGTAATTGCGCGGCTTGACCTCGCCCGAGGCTGTCACCACCGACGCTAGGTCCATACGGGCTACCTTGCTGGTCTGAACCGTGACAACGCCGCGTTCGTTAATCTTAATGCTCGCTAAAACAGCGCCTGCTATGAGCACAAGTAGCCCAAGCAGAATGATGACTTTCCACTTTTTCTTCAAGAAGAGTTGTTCTCCCCGCCCTTGTCCCAGACGGTAATCGGACGGTGATTGTTCCCAGCTTTACAAGGATTAACTCAACTTTACCATGCAAATGTGGGGCAAGCGATCATTCTGTCTCGCCTGCTACATTACAACCATGAGCACCGCCGCCATCGATTCGCTCTACCATACGGAGTTTATCGACGGCCAAGAGGTGCAAAAGCCTTTGCCGAAAAAACTGCACGCGCTGATTCAGAAATTTCTGTTGCTTGCGCTGAACCGGGCACTGCCGCGCGATTATGAAGTGCTGCCTGAATTGAACGTGCTTTGCGGCGCAGGATCGCATGGTCCCGGATCTTACCGTGGCACATCGTGACGCCCGCTATATCGAAGGCGATCTGGCGGATCCGGCTGCCTTCGCCGTTGAAATTTTATCCCCCGGTCAATCGCTTTCCGGATCTGATCGGCAAGGCGGATCGTATCGTGCGCTCGGGCACGCCCATGTGCTGGGTAGTCTGGGGCGAGGCGCGAAGAGCCTGGATGTACACGCTTGCAGATATGGAAGAAGCGCGAGGCGTGATCGCTGCTCCTCTAACTGGCGCGGGTCATGTCGAAATCAGCCTCGACGAACTCTGGTCTCAACTGGCTTAACAATCACCCTACCCGAGCCTCACACGTAAATCCGCTTCACCCGCGCATGAATACCGCATAGCACGCTGTACGAAATGGTCCCGGCGAGTTTTGCAATCTGCTGAGCATCAATGCTCACCTGTCCCTCTGCTCCCAGCAGCGTCACCGGATCCCCAACCTTCGTCTCGGGGCACTGGCTCACATCCACCGTTGTCAGATCCATCGAGACCGCGCCCACAATCGGGCACAGTTTGCCATCCACAATGATGCTGCCGCGGTTCGATAGCCGGTGCGGAATTCCGTCCGCGTATCCGGCGGCCAGGACCGCAATGCGCATCGGACGTGCCGCACGAAACATGCCGCCATATCCAATTAGCGCGCCAGCAGGCACTTCTTTCACCGACAGTACGCTGGCCCGCCACGCGAGGGCGGGTTTCACCTGCAAAACTCTTGCCGGAGCGTTGCCACGCGCCGGCGAAACGTATCCATAAATCGCGTGTCCCGGGCGAACCATCCCGCGCCAGCACGGCCGCCGTCCATACGCGACCGGGATCGTACTCGAAAGGTGAACGAGTTTCGGGTGAATACCCGCCGCGCTCAATGAGTTTGCCACCGAGTCGAAGAGTTTCAATTGATCCTCGGTTTGGCTGGTCTGATAGTTGCCGGCTGAGGCGAAATGGCTCATCAGGCCCTCGAGTTCCAGGTTTCCTGCCGCGACGATCGCATTTCCAATCGCAGCGGCATCTGGAGACACTCCCAGGCGCCCCATTCCGCTGTCGATCTTCAAGTGGCAGCGGCAGCGCTGGCTGCGGGCGCCGGCAAGCTGGTTAAAAGCTGCCAGGTCCTCCAGCGAGTGAATCACCGGCGTAAGTTCGTGCTCCAGCAAAGCTTCCCGCGCGAATGGCAGGAAATCGGCCATCACAAGAATTCGGGCCCGAATCCCCGCTTCGCGCAGAACTACGCCTTCTTCGGTGCTGCTGACCGCCAGCCACCGCGCTCCTTCCTCTTCCAGCGTTCGCGAGACCTCGATCGCGCCGTGCCGGTAGGCGTCCGCCTTCACGACCGGCATGATCTCCACGCCCGGGCCCACCACCGCCCGAACAGCCCGGAAATTCGCCGCAATCTGCGGCTTGGAAACTTCCAGCCAGGAACGGTAAGGTCGCGGTTCCGGTTTGGCGCGCGGCGGCGCGAGCACCTCCGGCGCAACTAACGGCAAATCAGTCATTCGGTAAAGCCAAGCGCCGCAACAGCGCCTCGTAATCCTCTGTTACGGCATTCCAACTGTAGAGCTTCTCTATTCTTCGCATAGCCTGGGCACCCCATGCCATACGCTCTGTCTCGCATACATCGACAGCCCATTGAAGTTTTTCTCTCAGATCATTCTCGAATGGAATCGCGGCAGTCGCCCGCTACTTCCGCGCTCTCAGGCGTCTTCAGGTAAAGCACCAGTGCGCCGCGCCCCATGGCCTCGATCAGTGCCGGGTGCGTTCCTCCCACTTCCGTCGCCTGCACGTAAACAGCGCAATGCGATTGCAGTTGCCGGTACCCATCGCCATAAATCGCCCCAGGTATCACAATGCGCGGATCACGCGTGTCTTTTACTTGGCGTATGTAGTCCATCGCGTAAGGAGCATCGCCCACCAACGCAAGCTTAAAATTCGTCCTCACCTGCTCGAAAGCTTGGCGGACCAGCAGCGCGTTGTTCTCCGGCTCCATGCGGCTAACGTATAGAACGTACTTGCCCGGTTCCAGGCCCAGAGCGCGTACTTCGTCTGTCTCGGGCACTTTGCCGGTCTCGGCGCCATAAGGGATGAACGTCGATGCCTTTCCGTACTGTTCCAGATAATACTTCCTGATCGCTTCCGCATCCGTCACCACGGCCGAACAGCACCATGTCGCCATCCATTCGGAAACTCGATACCAGGTCTTCGCGATCCGATTCCATTTCTTGCGATGCCTCTCCACCCCATCGACGTTGAGAGCTGTAGGCATCCCGACGATTCGCGGCCACAAAGTAAAAACGGCATTCGCGGCATTGCAATAGAGCACCGCATCGAAGCGGCGGAAAAGCAAATCGATCGTGGAGATCGCGGTGTGAGCGACAGTATCCAGATACTTGTGCTTAATCGTGGGCAAATACCGCAGCCGCACACCGCGATAGATCGGTTGCCGAGTGCCGCTCACGGCAGTAGACAGTTACCTCATGTCCCCGTTCAGCCAGCCTGACCGAAATCTCTTCAGCGAACGTCTCAAAGCCTCCATAGTTTGCGGGAATGCCTCGCGTGCCCAGCAGAGCAATGCGCATCAGCTAGAGAACCAACCCGCCATTTGGTCGTCTGATACGCGTCGGAGCTGCATAATCGCCCGCCGCTTCGCTAGCGTGGAGGGCAGCTTTCGGAACACCAGCCAAAACGCCCGCAACGAGCTCCATTCCCGCAGCAGGCATCCGCCGATAACCACCAGATCTCGAATCGTGATCGGCAGCCAGTAGCGCCGGTACACGCCGGGTGTTATGTTCTTGATCCGCAGCAGCCAGCGATTCTTGACGGAATGCATGTTCAGCACAGCAGGCACGGAACTGCGGTTGGAGGGCAAAACAGTCCGCACATGATAGGCGATCGCAAGCGGTGTATACAGACATTTCCAGCCCATCAATTGTGCCCGCCACGCAACGTCGGCATCTTCGCGATAGGCGAAAAAATCATGGTCAAAAAACTCGCCATTGACACGAATCTCCTCTATCATGCGGTGCCGATACAGGCAAGCCGCGCCCGTCCCGCCAAACACATATTCGGGCCGGTCGTACTGTCCAGTATCCGGAATGCGGCTCCCCCGATCCAGGTGCCGCAGATTGCGGGTCATGTAGATTCCGGTCGAATCAAACACAGGCTCTGCGGGTATTTCGAAATCTGGCCTCATCGCCAGCAGCTTGCCGCAGACGCTCCCCACAGCGGAATCCGCCTCTCCCGCCGTAACCAGCATCCGAATGAAATTCGCCGTCAGCCGGACATCTGGATTCAAAGTCAGAATCCATTCGGCGTTTGTCAACGCGATCGCCTGGTTCTGCCCCGCCGCGAATCCAGTGTTCTCGCGATTGTAAATCACCCGAAGCTGATTCTCGTATCCGCGAAGAATCTCTACTGTCCCGTCTGTCGATGCATTGTCGACAACAATCACTTCTGTCCGCGCATAGTCCTGTTCGAAGATGTACTCCAAGCATCGCCGGATATACGCGCTGCTGTTGAAGGTAACAATCGTAACGGCAGCCAGTCCGGAACTAGACATTGTGTGGTGGCTCAAGTAGGGCGGCTCCCCTGAGCCGCGCGGGACGCCCACGTCCCGCTTTCTCTTATCAACCTGGCTGTCATCGGCTCAAACAGGCGGGACCAGGCTGAAATATAAGCGCCAGTAGATATCGAACCCAAGCTTCTTCTGTAACTCGCGAATCTCGCTCTCACTTTCCGAAATCGCCGCTTCTATTCGGCTTGCGTCTTGCAGATCGCTTCGAAAGTCGTGCCATCTATACAACGCTTCCGTCTTACCGCGCAGACCGGCCAGAAAGTGCCCGTGCTTCGCTGTCGTGGCAAGAGAAAGCATCTGGCCGACGAAAATCGGCCAGGCGAAGCGGCGTAGCGTAGCTGCGGGGTAATGCTTCGCCAGTAACAGAACCTGGTTCCGGGCACTCAGATACATCACGCGTGCGCCGTTCTTGCCCAGAGTCGCCTTGCCGGAATGTAAAGCAACCGCCTCCGGCTCGTAAATTCCTTCAAAGCCAGCCAGAGCGCATCGCACGCCGAAATCCACGTCCTCGTAGTACGATTCAAACCGCGTCTCCAGCAATCCCAATTGATCGAAAACACGTCTGTGGAACAGCACGGCCGTCATAGGCGCCAGCCGTATCTTTCGTCTCACACACCAGATCCCCTCATCCCTGCGCCCCCACCCACAGCGCCACGCGTAGGCGGCTCGGGAGACCAGGTCCCAGCTTCCATCCAATGTCGCGTGATCGTCTTCCTGTAGCAGTTTCCCCGCTGCGAACGCCGCATTTTCCTGCTGCGCACTCGCCAGTAAACGCTCAATCCAGTCCGGTTCCAGACGAACGTCATTGTTCAGTATGAGAATCCATTCTCCGGTTGAGCGCTGAATGCCTTCATTCACCGCGACCGCAAACCCGCGATTCTCAGGAAACGCAACAGTCTCAGCGCCCAATCGCCGCGCGACATGCAGCGTGTCATCCTGGCTGCCGTTATCGACAACAATTACCTCATCGGGAGGGCGCGTCTGCTCAGCCAAGTTCGTGAGGATCAACTCTATCAGCTCGGCTCGGTTCCAGGTTGGTATGATCGCCGAAACCGTTCCCATCACTACGTTATAGACTGGCTTGCATCGGGAAGACTTGAAATCATGACTCGTCGGGATGTATTGCAAATTGGCGCAGGCACCGGCCTGGCGCTAATCTCCAAGCAGGCGCAGGCAGCGCATAAGAAGAGTGTAGTGGTTGCAGGCGGCGGAATTGCGGGCCTGTGCTGCGCCTACGAACTATCGCGGCGCGGGCACGATGTCACCGTGCTCGAAGCGTCCGGCCGGGTGGGCGGCCACGTCAAAACCGTGCGCGATGATTTGCCGGATGGCCTTTACGTTGATGCCGGCGCCGAGCAATTCACCAAGCCCGGCTATGACCTCTACTGGGGTTACGTGCGCGAATTCAATCTCCCTCATATTCAAGATCATCGCCGGGACCACATGATGCGCCGTATCGGAGACCGCCTCTATTCCGAAGCGGATCTGGCAAATCCTAAGGTGCTCGCCGGATTTGGCTTCAATCAGCGTGAGATCAAATTTCTTACCCAGCATCCGTGGTGGGATCTGCCCAGTCTCTATCTGGACAAATACACGAGTTCGTTCCATGACGAATACCGGCCCTTCGATGCCGGCCTGGACGATCTGGATAACATCACCACGAGCCAGCTCCTGCAGCGCGAGGGCGCATCCGATGCCGGCGTGCGGTTTGCCGGTGGCTCGTCGTCTGCGCTTCACACCGTCTGGCACGCCGCTATTTTGAAACGGCGCGGTGTTCCGCTCTGGCCTACGCAGGTTTTTCGCCTAAAAGGCGGGAACAGCCTTTTGCCAGAGACATTCGCAGCGAAGCTCCAGGATCGGGTCAAGCTGGGTTGTCCGGTAACTGCCATTCGGCAGGGCGGCAGCGGCGTGACAGTTGATTATCGTGAATTTGGAAAACCGGCGCAAATCTCGGCGGACTACCTGGTGTGCTGCATGTCGGCCGTGATGCTACGTCAGATTCCCATCACTCCCGCCCTGCCGGATACTAAACGGTGGGCGGTTGCCAATGTGCCTTATTATTCAGCTACGCGTCCCGTGCTTCAGGCGCGAACACGCTTTTGGCGTGAAAACAAGACCGGCATCAACATCGAGTTTTCCGAACAGACTCTGGAGCACGTGTGGTCCATGCCCGACGAGGTGCAGACCCCGCGTGGCTTAATCGTGGGAACCGCTGGGCCAGGAGTTAAAGCCGAGACGGCGCTCAAAACGTTTCGCGACAGTTATCCCGAAAACGACACCATTGAGTACGCGAGGATCATCGATTGGTCGAAGGACCCCTGGTGTATGGCGTGTGAAACCACGGAGTACAAACCCGGCGAGTTGAAAAAGTTCTGGCCCGCTCTGATCGAACCCCATGGCCGCATTCACTTTGCCGGAGCGTATTGCGACAACCTGAACTGGGGGCAGGAAGCCGCCACGCGCTCGGCAAATCGTGTAGCCCGCGCAATCGACTCCGCTACGAATGGCGCTGCTGACCTGTAACAGAGCCGCGACCGGCGGGAGCGGTTTTCACCCTCCGAAAGTCGATCTCTGTATCCAAGTCGGAAACGGCAGCGGCCACGACATCAGCGCCAAGTGGTCGTAGGCCCACAGGTTGATCAGGCCCACGCCCCGCGTGCTGGCTAACGCAAACTCACGCGGCCACGCACAGATCCCGTTGTACCAGGGAATCAGATACGCCACGTCCGCCACATCCCATAACATCGAGTTTGTAAGTGCGAACACAATCGCCTGCTGCGCTAAATCCATGTGTAAGTATGTCGCGCCCCAACTCAGCGCCTCTACCTTGAAGCGATCGAGCCCGCTTCCTGCTTTCGTTTGCCATTCGGACGGCAAATTGACGGCTGCGTTCAGGCGTCCGCCTTGCGCATATTGCATGCCCGGACCAAACAGACAGACCGGGTTGTTGACGTCGTTCGGATAGAGTATTTCGAATTTGGAATTCGGATACTGCGCGAGAACAGCGCCCCGTATCGCGTCCACGTGAGCCTTCAGGCGGCTTGCCAGGAAACTTGCGTCCGCGCCGCCATTTACCGTGGGGTCATCGTCCTGACAAGTGAATTGGTAGAGCGGGCGGCCCAGCGCCGACTGCGCCGCTGCCGCCGTGACCGCATCGTAATACGCCATGGAGCCGCCCCGCACTTGCCCGGAACCCGTCACCCATGCGCCATTCGCTGCAACTGGCACCGTGAAGTGCGTTGCGTCCGTAACCGTAATTGGCCAGGTTCCGTTGACTGACGTGCATCCCAGCACTCCTGAGATGACGACTCGATCACCTGTCGCCATGCCGTGAGCTTCTCCGACGCCAATGCTCACGGGATCGCTGAAAGAACAGTAGCCGATCGCCTGCGCCATCGAGGAATAGAACCACCAGAGAAACTCGCCAAATTGAAGCCAGGGCGTAAGACCCGCCGCGCTTTGCAACCCAGCCGTGATCGTATAGACGGATTTCTGAAATTCCGTCATGTTGTCGATGAACGCGCACTGCGATGACTTGAGGTCGGCGAAGCCGGTGTCCGTTGTGACAGCAGTCCCGTCATAGAAACGGGCCTGCCAGGCATCCGGCGGGTTAACCAGCTCCATGGAAAACGATGTCGTAATCGCCAACCCCGCAGCTTTCACTTGATTGAACAGATCGGCGTGCCATTGGCGAATGGGAAAGTTGATGGGATTCGAAGCGGATGCGTCCACTTCCCAAACGCCATCTGTGCCAGCGGCGAGAGTGCCGGACGTGGTGATTTTCGAACTTGGATTCAGTGAAAGCGTGTCTCCCCAGTTCGGCGTTCGCGGGTGAATTGTGATTTCGCCCGTGCCGGTCTTTTCCGCCCACATGGAGACGCTGGCAGAGTTGATATAGAACACGAAGTGCTGAGCGATTGTGTCCGGCGTATCCCAGTAGATGATCGATTTCGTCATCGTGAAACCGCCTATACTCACCTGGGCGGCATCGCCGTCCGCCCACGGCCCTCCAAACGTCACTACGGCTGAATTCCATACGCCGCCCACCCGCGTCCGCTGATTCCACCAGAAAACACCCGCATATTCGTTCAACTGCCCCCTGAACCCGAGCTTCTGGATATGCCAGAGCAGCCGTTGTGGGCTCATCTTGTAAGTGGCATCTGTATCGAAATCGAGCGCTGGGCTCACATTGTCATAGGTGACAATCGCGTCGTTGATATCGGGCGTAGGAACCGCCGCTTCGACGTAATCGAAAATAAAAGGTTTTGAGTTTTGAAGCGTCAATGTAACGGTATGCGTCCCGCCAGCAACGGATTGCCGAAGAAGCCTCCGCGTAACGACCTCGGACCCTGTGTTCAAAAAACAATCCACGTTCGTTGTCGAATCGCCGTCGAGTGCGACGGTGACAGTCCCGCGGTCGAGGTACAACGAAGACCCCAGATACAAATCGTGAATCTGGTCGCAAGCGTAACAGACCGTGACAGAATCGCCGGCCTCGGCCGTCACGCGCGCAAAACCGTGCCAGTAGTTATTAGCGGACTGAACTTTCCAGCCGGCGCCCGAGTAAGCGGCACGATTGTCGTCATTCGCAACGCGAACGCTGGCAGGCCCCGCGATTTGTAACGTTCTTACATTGTTCGGATCGGAGACCGACCAGTTGCTGAACGCCGCCGTCCATTCCGTGTCGCTGTAGACGCCGCTGTCAGGCAATCTTGGCGCAAACGTCAGCCAGGCCTGCCGGATCTGATCAATACCGAGCGCCGAAAAATCAAGCGAGATGTTCCAGACAACGTTGTCCGAGTTGCCGCCCGCCAGTTGCAGCACCGGATTGTTTACGTGGAGACCAACATTAGGCGTTCTGACGGTCATGTAGACAGCGACTCCATTGCCGTCCGCGCCGCCGTATTCCGCCAGGTACGGAACTTGTTGCCCCGAGGCGGGCGCAGTTAGCGTGAGCGAAGTTGCGCTGTTCACCGCAGCCACAGAATAAGGAAGCTTGTCAATATAAACTGTCGAGCCGGCAGCAATCCCCGAAAACTTAATTCCATCCGACCACTCGACGTTTACGCCCGAGACATTCACATGGCCCGTCCGCGCGTTCTTTAGCGTCAGATTTCCGGCGCTGTCATTGGAGGCAATCACCGAAACACTGCTCTGCGCAAAGATGGACCAATCATATGTATTGATTGCATTGGCAAACCATTGCGCGACCTCCGCCGCGGTTTCTCCGCCATTTGCGACGAAGTCGAATTCCGCATTGTTCACGAACAAAGTCAAGCGGTCGTAAATCGTGCACCCGCCGGGAGCGCTGAAGGTGTAAGTCCCTTCCGCAACGGCGTAATTGCCCGAGACAAGCGTGGCATAATCCCAAAGCCTGGGTGCAGGCAGTTTTGGCTGCCCCGCCGCGTCGATCACATCCAGTTGCGCCCAGTCGATCCAGGAGAATTTCGCCGAATCAATCGGCTGAAGACCCTGGTAGCTCAAATTGAAGTTGAGCACCATGCCGGAAAGATCGAAGCTGGGAAGATACTTGACCGAGTAGTGCTCGAAGAGATTGTCCGCGTCATAGAGGATAAGAACGCAGAAATCCGCCATGTCGCGGAAAACACCGCAGACCGTAAAACCGGTTGGGCTGGTTTGACAGAGCGACGCCGCTGCGCCTGTGCCGTCGAACCCGCGGAGGTAAATGGTTCGGTCCGGCTGCAGCTTAAGGATTTGCTCCGTCATCTCGCCCGAGTATCGACATGCCGTGTTACCGGGCTACCCGAAAACCAGGCTTAAGCCACTGACTCTGTTGGCCGAACAAAACTTTCTCGATCTGTAAACATGGATCTGAGCCGCGACCATCGGGAGCGGTTTAGGAACCTAGCGGCGGGCATGCCCCGCCTTGCAGTTCGTTTGGCAGAACGAGTTCGTTTGGTAAAAACGAGTTCGTTTGGTAAAACAGCCTAAAGCACCGGCCCAATGCGCCACGGCGCGAACTCGTGGTGCCCCAACTCCTCGGCGTGCGTCTTCTCTCCCGACGCCACGCGCAGCAAAGTCTCGAAGATCTCCTTCCCAACTTGCTCCACTGTGGCCTCTCCATCCGCGATGCGCCCGGCGTTTACGTCCATGTTGCCGATCATTCTCCGGTACGTTCTGGAATTACTGGCTATCTTCAAAACCGGAATGCTGGGGAAGCCGATCGCGCTCCCCCGCCCTGTTGTGAACGCAATCAGGTTTACACCTCCGGCGGCAAGTCCCGTAATGGAAACCGGATCGTACCCGGGCGTGTTCATGAACACAAAGCCCGAGCCTTTCACTCGTTGCGCGTAATCCACCACGTCTTCCAGCGCGCTGGTACCTGCTTTCGCAACCGCTCCAAGCGATTTCTCCAGAATATTGGTCAGGCCGCCTTCCTTATTCCCCGGCGATGGATTGTCGTTAAAGCTTCCTCCAAACTGCCGCAGGTACGTCTTGTACTTGGCAACGCAGCTCAAAAGCTTCCGGGCGATTTCCGGAGTTCGCGCCCGGCGCACCAGCAGATGCTCCGCTCCGAAAATTTCCGTCGTCTCGGCCAGCACCACAGTCCCGCCTTGATCCACGATCAAATCGCAGCAGTAGCCTAAGGCCGGGTTCGCCGTAATGCCGGAAAAAGAATCCGATCCGCCGCAATTCAAACCCAGCATAAGTTTCGAAGCTGGCGCCTCCACGCGCTCCTCCGCTGCTGCGCGGTCAATGTACTGCCGCAGCGTCTTTCGGGCCGCCTGGACGGCTCCCAGCGTGCCTCCTGAGTCCTGCAGCGTCAAACCCTGCAAAGTCGCCGGAATATCCGATGCCGATTCGTTGCCCAGGTAATGCCCAATCTGGTTCACCTCGCAGCCCAGACCCAGAATGAGCGCCGCGGAAATATTCGGATGATCCAGCACCCCCTTCAGAGTGCGCTCGAGTTGCTCCGTGTCGGGTCCGATCGCCTGCCCGCATCCCTCACCATGTGGAAACGCCACTACTCCCCCGACGTTCGACGGAAGCGCTCTCGTCGGCGAAGCTATGCGCAATCAGTTCAGACGTGTATGCCGCGCAGTTACTGGCCGCAACCACCGCAATGTAATTGCGCGTCCCGACCCGCCCATCCGCGCGCTGGTATCCCAGAAAAGTTGCTGGCGGCACATGCGGCAGATGTATTTCGGACGCTTCGCCTGGCACAACCTCCGAAGGGTCAAGCTCTTTGTATCCCAGATTCTGCACATGTACGTGAGATCCGGGCTCGATGCTCTGCGTGGCAAATCCGATCACGTTTCCGTAGCGGTAGACGGCGTCTCCCGTGCGAATACGCTTGATTGCAAGCTTGTGTCCCGCCGGAATCGGCTCGCGCGCGATAACAGTTGTTCCGTTCACTTCCAACTGCTGCTCGCCGGGCAAGGGAACTCGTGCAACCGCGACATTATCGCGCGGATGCAGCAGAATCACCGCGTTCTGCGCCGTCGGCAAGCTCTCAATTTCGTACAACATGGGGTATCAATTCCACTGTACGTTAGTATCGATGGCTCACGACAACATGATCGACCAATTGAATCACCTCGTACATATCAATGAAGATGCCGAAGCGGGTTTTCGCGCCGCGGCCGAAGATGTAAAGAACTCGGAGCTCGAAACACTTTTCAGCGGGTATGCAAAGCAACACGCCAAATTTGTAGCCGAGTTACAGCAGGAGATGGAGCGCCTCGGCGGCAATTTTTCCGGCACGGGAACACTCGGAGGAGCACTTCACCGCGGCTGGATGGATCTGAAATCGACTCTTTCCGGTCATTCTGCAGCCGCTATACTTACATCCTGTGAAAACGGCGAAGAATCCGCCGAAATTGCATACAGTGACGCGGCCGAAGCGAACCCAACTGGGCAAACCCGCACGCTGATCGAGAGACACCGCCAGCAGATTAAAGAGTTCCGTACGCGCTTGGCCAGACTAGTGGGCGAAACAAAGGACGGCATGGATTTCCAGGAAAACGAATAAGCTTGCCGCTCCGCCGCGGCCGGCAAGAACGAAGGCGCCTGTCACCTCCGGCTTGCAGTCATCTATCTCAAGGCTGGTTTGGCAAATCAATTAGCACTATATCCGAATTGTTTCGCAGGCGGTCGAATACGATCTGCTTGCCGTCCGGCGTGATATCAAATGTGCGCATGGTGGCAGGGTTCGTCAGATGAGTCAACCGACGCGTTTGGCGGGTCGTAAGGTCTAGCAATCTGAAATCCTGCGCTCCGAATCCTCCCTGCATGTAGACAATTCCCTTGCTATCGGGCGTAAAGCGGAAGCGTTCGCCGTTCGCACTAATCTGGATGGCAGGCAGATCGACAGGGTTCCCGCCCGGTGTAATGGCGCAAAGCGGCGCTGTGCCGCCGACATCCATCCCGGAATAAACGATGAGATCTCCCTTGGGCGACCACACCGGGTTGAGAGCTGCGCCGGCAAGGCGGATTGGAGCGCCTCCGTCCACCGGAATCTTGAACAGTCCGGCGCCTCGTGCATCATTGCCGCCGCTGACGAGCCATTTTCGGTCTGGGGACCACGACGCCGCGCCCCGGACATTGATAGCATCCGTCAAGACCCGCGGCTGCGAGCCGTCCGCTTGCAGCACCCAAAGGCTCCGTTTTCCGTTGCGCCTCAGAACAATAGCTGCTTGTCCGCCATCTCCGGAAATAGCTGCGGGTTCGAGCAAAGCCCCTTCGGATCCTTTCCATACCTCCGCCGCTTGACCGTCTTCCAAACGCCACAAACCATCACCGCCATCCTGGGAAGACAAATAGAACAAGGAGGTTCCGCCGAAGCGCGGCATGAGCGCCCGCACGCTCGGCACGGTGTACGGCTTGGCATCGTGCTCTTCAGCGACGCGCTCAAGAATGGGAACGCTCCACAGGTCAGCAAGCGGGTTCGCTACTGCCGCAACCAGGCGGCGTCCGTCCACGCTGGCGGCGACCGAGGTGTATCTCTCCAACCCGAAACTGATGCGGCGTGTGATCTTGCGCTCAACGTCCAACGCCCACAACCAAGGTCCGGAACCATCCTGGCCTTCGCCCACATAGAGCACCTTTCGGGAGTCCAGGGGCGTTGGGAAACCAGTGTACTTGTTACTCTGTGTCAGGCGTTCCCGCTGACGGCCTGTAGCTTCGATGCGCCACAGATCCACTTCCGAGGTACCGGGGTTGCCGTGGACGAAATAAATCCATCGGCCATCCGGCGACCAGGTCGGGAAATGGTTATGCACCCCAGGGCGATCGACGAAAATCTGCCGGGCATTTTCGCCATCTTTATCCGCGACGAAGAGGGGATCGCCCGGGCGATCAGTATGATAGGCGATGCGCGTACCATCGTGCGACCAGCTAACGTTCACAACGTGTTCGCCTAGGAAGGCTCGCGCTCGACCGCCCATCAAAGGCAGCAGGCGCATGCGATTCAAAGGAGGTCCGCGCAGCCATATCTCAGATCCATCGCCCGCGAAGCCTGCTTGAAACAAGTTGCGGTTGCTTGGAAAAAAACTAGCCCTCGTAAGGTTCTGGAACCTCCCGGTACCGACCCGGCCGAGCCAAAGGTCGGCACTGCCGTCGCGATCTGAGACGAAGGTCACGAACTTGCCGTCCGGCGAGATCGATGCGCTCGTTTCGTCACCCGGAAAATCGGTAAGGCGGGTGAACTTAGCACCAGCCAGCGGGTTGTCGATAGGTGCCGCGGTTGTGCGGCCCGCCCACCAGGCTACTGGCATAACCAACAGTAGACCAGCAATGGCGATCCATGTTGAACGCCGGACCTGTCCGAGGGCTGGCGCCGCGTGCCGTGCTCCTACGGGCCTCTGCTGGAATCTGCGCAGGTCGAGCGCCAGATCACCAGCGTGCTGGTAGCGCTCCGCAGGGTCTTTCGCAAGAGCTTTAGATAGAATTTCCTCGAGCTCCGCTGGTTGCGTCGGGAGAGGTGGGGCCGGGGCGTTGATGATCGCGTGCATCATCTCAACATGCGATTTGCCCGGGAAAGGACGGTGCCCGGCCAGCATCTCATACAGCATCACTCCGAGAGAGAATACATCCGTGCGGTGATCGACCGGCTGTCCCCTGGCTTGCTCGGGCGACATGTAGGCGACGGTACCCATCACTGTCCCGTTTTCTGTCAATGCAAGTTCCTGCGTCTCCGTTTCGCCATCTGGCCCGCAAGCCCGCTCCAGCAATTTTGCTAATCCAAAGTCCAAAACCTTAAGCTGAGACTCGGAGCTAACAATCACGTTCGCCGGTTTGATGTCTCGGTGCACGATTCCCGCGTCGTGGGCGGCCGCCAAAGCGCTGGCAATCTGCCGGGCGTAAGCTACCGCCTCGGTTACCGGCAGCCCCTTGGACGTGATGATCTTATCCAGCGATTTGCCCGGCACGAACTCCATAACCAAGTAGTCCACGCCCCTGTCGCTCGCAATATCGTGCAGCGTCACGATGTTTGGATGATTCAGCGCCGAAGCGGCACGAGCTTCTTGCAAAAATCGCGCCCTACACTGAAACGCGGCCATCTTATCGCCCGGCAGAATCTTGATCGCCACAGTACGGCGCAGCCGCGTATCCTTCGCCCGGAAGACCTCGCCCATGCCGCCCGCACCGATGGGCGCGAGGATTTCGTAAGGGCCGAGTTTCTCGCCGGAAGACAGCGGCATCTGGATGATACAGCTTAGTCTATCCGGTCAGAAAGGACATCAGGTACTTGAAAACGCGCTTGCATCCGGTAGACGTCAAACTGTACCTGGAACGGCAGGACTCCAGGTGTAAGATTTCGTCGCTTAGATGCGCAACGTCACAAATTCGCAAACCGCCCTTACGAGTGGCTCTTCAACCGGAATCTGACAAAAACATTTCCGCCTATCGGGTGGTCGCCGTAATAAGGCTTGATAGCAGCTGGTAGAGAATATGCTTCCACGTTGGCCCCTATGCCAGTTTCCACATGCGGGAAAATATTGATATCGCGAGTGTAGCCGATGGTGTATCCGCCAATGCGGAACGTGCTGCCATAAAAAGTATCGAGAAATTCCTCAAGGCTCGGCTGGCCGGCGAACAACTCATCTTTATCGACCAGCTCAATACGCCCGGTGATGAAGTTCTTTCGAGCGATGGGCAGCACCGATTCAATCGTGTAGGAGTTCAGGTTGCGCTTCGTGTAGGTGCTGTGGTCCCGGCCCCAGATGAAGCTCGACGACCAGCTTCCGCCCGGCAGAGGCTTCGAGTATTCAATCGATGCCGTTGCGCGAGTCTGATCGCCCGGCTCAAAAACTTCCGGATGCGTAAGGTGTCCGATTGAGAATTGAGCTGCCCAATTTTCACCGGGAAAATACCAAAGCCGTGTACTCCATGAATTCATCGGGCCTGAGTCGATGTCCCAGCGAAACTCATCCGGCTCCGTGCCGTAAAATCCGCTCGCTTCAAGCTTGAACTTTTTATAAGCGACGCCGACCGTCGCCACTTCATTCGCAATGTGGGTCGAATCCTGCCAGTGATGAGCGAGAGTGGCCTGCGGCAATTCCATCGCGGAGGCCCTGTGCGGATAGGCAACCGGCCCCAGCGCCGGATCCCCAACTGGTGCAAAGTAGAGCTCCAGCGTGATGTTTTCATTGAGAAACAGTGCGTACTGAAAGCCGAGCGACATGATGAAATCATGCGGATGTTGCCCATCCACGATGGGCTTCCCAAAAGCTGTTTCGCCGGTCTGAAATAAGAGCGGGTAACGTCGGCCGGTAATTGTGGCGGGTTCCAGGCTGAGCATAAGCTGAATCTGAAAAGCCCCGTTATTCCCGGCCTGGTGCTCTGCGTTTGCCATGAACCAGTTCGTCGAGAAGAGCTTATCTCCTCCACGCGGGCCCGACTGCTGGGTATCGTTGATGAACGCTTGCGCCATATACATCGTGTTCCAGGAACCCAGTTGCTTCATCAGGCTCGGCATCGGCCACGCAGCCGGGTTCATGGCCGTTCCCGACGACAACTTCATCAGGAACATGCTCGCCGCACTCATCTTATGCGGCTTCATGCCTGGCATCTTCATGTGTTGCGCCGCGTTTTCATCCTGCGCATACAGGGTGGCGCTGAGCAATAACAGGCTAATTAGTCCTCTTCGTAACATGGACAACTCTGCACATCTATCTGGTAAATCAGCAGCCGCTCTCCCCGCCTCCTGCTATCCTATCCACGCGTTCTTTCATGCCGTCGTTTCCCAGGAATCTTCCGCGTATCTGTGTGGCCCTCGGTTTCCCCACCACCTCCGAGCTGAATCGCGCCGCCGAGCGCGAATACAAAGACGGAAATACGTTTTTGGAATTTCGGCTGGATTATCTACGAAATCCCGCTAACGACTTCGAGTTTTTGCGCAAGTTCCGCATGCGCTATCCCGATGCGTACGTGCTGGCCACCTGCCGCCATAAGCAAGCCCACGGCCACTACTCCGGCAGCATCGAACAACAGATCGCCATCGTCGAAGCCGCCGCAGAGGCGGGCGCCAACTTTCTTGACATAGAGATCGAATCCGCGGAGCGCGCCAAATCGAATATTGCCGAATTGCGCCGCGCCTTCCCCGTCATCGTTTCCTTCCATGATTTTCAAAAGACACCAGCCCTTGACCCATTGCTCCGGCGCCTGAAACGAATCCCCGCCGACGCCTACAAGATTGCTGTCACCGCGCGCAAGCCGAATGACAATCTGCGGCTGATCCAGTTCGTTCGCGATCATCGCGGCGAATCGCTGATTGCCCTGGCCATGTCCGAAATCGGAATGCCGACCCGTGTTCTGACGCCTTCGCTTGGTAGCCTTTTTACCTACGCGGCTCCGCTGGAGATTGGCGGCACTGCACCCGGCCAGATTCCCGCCAACAGCCTGCGCTCGCTCTACCGGCCTGAAAAGCTAACCAGACATAGCCGCATCTACGGCGTTATTGCCAGTCCTGTAGCTCATTCAAAATCGCCGCTTATTCACAACCGCGGCTTCCAATCTCGCCGCATTGATGCCGTCTACCTTCCCTTCCTGGTCCCTGCAACTCACTTGGGCGAGTGGATGAAGTTTGCGGCTGGGTTGCCAGTGCACGGTTTTAGTGTCACCATCCCCCATAAGCAACGCATCCTGCGCTATCTCGATACAGTTGAGCCGCTCGCCAAGCGTATTGGGGCCGTTAATACGGTTTGGCGCCGGTCAGGGAAGTGGCGCGGCACGAATACCGATACAGAAGGAGTGCTTCGACCGCTTTCCCGTCATCTGCGCCTGGCCAAGGCGTCTGTCTTAATCGCCGGTTACGGCGGCGCCGCCCGCGCCGCGGCGATTGCATTATCGGATGCCCGCGCGAACGTGACCATAACGGGCCGAAATCTGAAAAGCGCTCAAGGGCTTGCCCGAGTTGTTAACGGCGCGGCAGTGTCCCTCAAGGACGCGCCGCAGCATACTTACGACGTGCTAATCCACGCAACTCCGGTCGGCATGCACCCCGACGTGAATCACTCCTTATTCGAAAGCCGCATTCCGGCCGAGCTAGTCCTCGACATGGTCTACAATCCCGGCGAGACTCTACTGCTCAAGCGAGCCAGGCAGCAGGGCTGTACGGTAATTCCCGGTTCGGAGATGCTGCTCGAGCAGGCCGTTCGCCAGTTCGAGATCTGGACCGGTGAGTCAGCGCCCCGCAGCGCCATGCAGACCGCCCTCGCGCAGGCTTCTATAATGTGCGCATGATTTCAGAACGGACTCTATCAAGCATGACGCGGCGGCAGTGGACCGCGCTGATCGCTGCTGCGCCAATTGCAGCCCAGGTCACCTCGAAAGTTCCGCCGCAAGGCGCGCCTGCTCCGCCGCAGCCCCCCGCAACTCCTGAGCAGAAGCTTCAAAAGGCCTACGCCGATATACGCGCGCTGAGTGATCGTCTCTCGAAAATGGAACTGCCGATGAATCTTGAGCCGGCTTTCGCATTCCGGCCCTAGCAGCCAATGTCCAAATCGAAGCTCGACGAGGCTGCCGTCGCGTTCGCTACCATTACTGAGCTAAACGCCGCTCTTCGTAACCGCGAAATATCGTCGGTTGAGCTGACCAAACTCCTTTCCAAACGCCTGGAGAGAATCGGTCCGCAATTCAACGCGCTTGCTTGCTCTCTCGCTAAACAAGGACATAAAGCTGCCAAAGATGCCAATGAGGATCTTAAGCACCAGCGCTTTCGCGGGCCGCTGCAGGGCATCCCGTATGCGGTGAAGGATCTCATCGCGGTCGCAAAACATCCCACCACCTGGGGTGCAAAGCCCTACGCGGATCAGGTCTTCGACTACAACGCGACGGTCATAGACAAGCTCACCAAAGAGCAGGCGATTCTAATTGGCAAATTGTCTATGGTCGAACTTGCGGGCGGCGGCGGATATGGCTCGGCATCGGCCTCCTTGCAAGGTCCGGGCCTGAATCCGTGGAATAAATTGTATTGGTCGGGCGGTTCCTCCAGCGGCTCGGGTGCCGCTGTTGCCGCCGGCCTGGTCCCCTACGCCTTGGGGTCTGAAACTTCCGGCTCCATCATGACGCCGGCCTGCTACTGCGGCATCACCGGTCTGCGGCCTACTTACGGTCTTGTCAGCCGCCACGGCGCTATGGCGCTTTCCTGGACGCTAGATAAAATTGGCGTGCTCGCGCGTTCGGCGGAAGATTGTGGTCTGGTCCTGCATGCCATCGCCGGCGGCGATGACCAGGACCCAGGTTCATCAGGAAAGAGTTTCTGGTACACACCGCAATACGGCGCTGCTTTCGGCGATCTCAGAGTTGGCTATGCCGAAATCGATTTCTCCGAGTGGCCCGATGAGCCCCTGCGTCCCGCCTTTCAGAACGCACTTGCTGTTTTCAAATCCATCGGATCGCGCATGGTCGAAACCAAACTTCCCGATTTCCCATACGGGCCGGTGATCGGCGCCATTATCGACGCCGAGGGCGCCTCTATTTTTGAACCTCTGATCCGCAGCGGTCAAGTCGATCAGCTTGCCGATCAAAGCCAGATCGATGGCCTGAAGGCCTCTCTAAGCTATCTCGCGACCGATTATCTGAAAGCCATGCGCGTGCGCAGACAGATTCAGGCTGCTTTCCGCGATCTATTTCTCCAGGTGGATGTCCTGATTGCACCTACCCGCTTCGGCTTGCCCGATCGTGCCGACGCACCTTTCCCTGAGACTCCCCCTAAGCGCCCCGATCAGAAAGGAGTGGGAGCCGGACTCGTGCAGGCCGGCAATCTGTGCGGCCTTCCCGCGCTGACGGTTCCCTGCGGCTATGTCGACGGCCTGCCCATCGGGCTTGCCATCATTGCTCCACCATTTTTTGAAAACACGATTCTCGCTTATAGCCGCGAATTCCAGAACCGGACGGATTTTCACAAGCAGCACCCGGCAGTTTCTGGCTGACGCGTCGACCTCAGTTACTTCAAGCTTATGCACCCTCAGTATCGCTCCCGTGCGGCCACAAACCCAGTTTTTCGCGTTACGCTATGAAACATGACCGCCAGTAGCCAGGTCCGTCTCGTTTTCTCGGCGATTGTACTCATTACGGCTCTGACCGGCCAAGCCTTCGGCCAGGGCACGCTGGTTCGTCCCACCCCCGAATCTGCGACCAGGGATTCAAGCGGCAATCTCAAAAGACCCGATACGGTTCTCGCGCCTGAAAAGATGATTCGCGGCCTCGTTCTGTTGGCCGACGGCTCTGTCCCGGAACATCTTGTCGAAATCTTTAGCGACTGTGGCGAGGTCCAGAATTTGGTCGCTACCGCGGACTCGAAAGGACGCTTCACCTTTAACCTAGATGCCCTGAACAACGCGGGCAAGGGCAAGAACTGCGTCTTACGCGCTTTCCTGGAAGGATACCGCTCCGAAACGAAACCAGTAGCGGACATGAATTCCAAATCCGGCGAACGAGCCGGCAAAATCGTTCTGCAGCCGTTATGTTCAGATGCAAACGGCCTCATCAGTATCGCGGATCGACAGGCGAGCAAGGCTCAAACAAAGATGTATGACAAAGCTATTAACGAGGCAGCCAAGGGGGACTGGCGAAGCGCCATCGGCTCATTGGATAAAGTTACAGCCGCATACCCGGGTTATAGTTCCGCATGGCTGAGCTTGGGCATTTTACAAGGCAGTCACGGTGATCCCTCGGCCGCGGAGAAATCCTTCCTGGAATCGGTGCGCGCGGACCAGAAGTTCGCTCCCCCTTTGATTCAGGCCGCCACGCTGGAAGCGGCGCAAAGCAATTGGCGTGCAACTCTCGCTCATTCCGAAAAAGCAATTGGCCTCAATCCGGCGGCTTTTCCGGATGCCTACGCATTGAATGCGATGGCAAATGTAAGCCTTCAAAATATCGACGCCGCGGAGAAAAGCGCGCGGGAAGGACTCAGACTTGATACCGCGCATCAGTACCCTGAATTGGAATATTCACTCGGGATTGTTTTATACAGCAAAGGCGATCTTGAAGGAGCCATGAAGCACCTGTATTCGTACGTCAGTCGGGCGCCGAATGGACCCAATGCCGGCGCGGCACGAAAGGAGTTGGCGCAGTTGCAGACGGCTGCTACTGCCGGATCGCCCGACACCATAAAAAATCAGAATTCTCAGCCAGCCAAACTGAGTTCACCGGGCGAGCGCGGCCCAAGCACCGCGTTACTGCAAGACCGGAATGCGGCCCTGTTGGCGAAAACTCCCGCGCATACGTGTCTGGAGACTATTTCGCGAGCGCAACTCGACACGCGCGGCGGGCGTCATGACGCGGATCTGACACGGGTGGAAATCGGCGTATCTGAAGGTAAGGAGATCTACGGGTACGTTGACGGCAAGCACTTCTCAAATGAGCGGTTGTCGGCCATGCTGGGCTACACGTTCAGCACTACCGGGTTGTTCAGCTCTATTGCTCGCGCGCTGATCGCGGGAAATGACGCCAGCATTACCTTCGCCGGTAAAGAAGTCCTGAATGGCGAATCTGTCTTGCGTTATAACTTCCAGGTTGTGCCAGGCCAGGGTGGATGGTCCATCCACTATGGCAAAGAATCGGGAACGGCGGGGGAACAGGGATGGTTCCTGGTGGATAGCTTGAACCTGATTTTGCGCAGAGTTGTCGTATACGCCGTTGATATCCCTCGGATTCTCAAGCTGAAGGAGCTGAATGCGGTCATCGATTACGAACCGGAGACCGTTGCCGATAGCCGGGTCCTGCTTCCATATGTCGCGCGGGTTCATGTTCAAGAGGCATCCGGGAAAGAACGCGTGAGCCGGATGTTTTTCAATCACTGCCGTGCGTTTACCGCGGAGTCGACAGTGCTTTTCGATGTGAATAACACCCACCTTCAGGGCGATCAACCGTCCGGAAGACCCGATTTACCCCCCGATCTCGATATCGCTGTTTCGCTGGCATCACCGATAAGTCGCGCAGCCGCGGCCGCCAACGATGTTCTCACGGCCACCGTTGCGGCGCCAGTGTCTTCAAAAGGCCGCGAGATTATTGCACGCGGCGCAGTTCTCGAAGGGCACCTCCGCCCATGCCGCGGAGAGAACGCGGTGATTATTGAATTGGATCGAGTGCGGACGCGAGATGGCTGGGCGCCCTTCTACGCCCGGATGGTTTCTGTTGCCTCCATCAATCAGGCGAGTGCTGAAAACGCAGGCCCTCAGAGAAACGCTGATCCTGAAATTCCGGGCGTGGCGAAGATCAGCTTCACCGGCAAATCAGCCGAACTCGCCGCGGGAACGCAGATGGTTTGGAGGACGGAGCCGCTTGTAATGCCTGCGGAGGCACACGCGCCCCAGTTGAACACATCTATGGATATGCATTGACTTCAAATCTGAACCGCACCCTACTTCAGCGTCCCCACCAACCCCACTACGAAGAGCGTTCCCAGGAAGGCCGTTACCACTCCGCCCTTCTTCCAGTTCGGCAGCACCGCATGCAGCCCCAGAAACAAGAAGCTCCCGGCTATGATCGCCAGCACCCCAGCCGTCCACCACGCGCCGAAAGCCGCACTTCCGGATTCGTTCACTCGCGGTTCCACTGCCGCGCCGATTACCGTGAGCGCTTCCACCGCGCCGCACGCCATCAGCGACCGTGATGCATTTGTGACCGATCGGCGGGTGATCCAGCCCAACGCGAGCCCTTCTGGAACTTTATGCAGAGCCAGCCCCAACGGGACTGCCATGTTGGCCAATGGCTGGGCGCCTAGCGCGCGCACGCTCCACCCGTCTACGAAGCTGTGAATCGCGGTCGCCGCCAGCAGCGGTCCCAAGACTCCATGCCTTGGTGAATGGCCCGTATGCAATAAAATCCGGTCCAGCAGCGCCAGTGCGCCGCATGCCGCAACGGCCAGCAGCACAGCGGCTAGCACGCCTGATCTCTCCGCCATCTCCGGAACTATCCAGAAGAGCGAAATTCCGAATAGCAGACCGCCTCCCGCCGCAGCCAGATGCGCCGAGAGCCTGCGCGGTTCACCGATAAGAACGCCCGCGGCTATGCCCGCCCATGCCAGAACGGTTAGCAGCCAAGCCGCCGCCATCTATTGGCCGGTGACCTTGACAACGAAATACGCGAACGGTTTTCCCTTCTCAATTAAGAGCTGGTGCGGTGTCCCCGCAGGAATGTGGACGATGTCGCCCGCCGCAAGCGCATGGCGCTCACCGCCATCGATCGATGCCCCCCTGATCTCGCCCGGCTTCTGCGTTTTTGGATTCACAAGCTTCCCGCCCGTGACAATGGTTGCATCGCCGCTCTCGACCACGAAAAAATCCGCTTCGTGCTCGTGCACCTCCGCCGATCCTGTTGCTTCGCGATACGCCAGCATCGTGTAGTGATTCCCGTATCGCGCAATATCCTGCGCCGCGAAGGGCGTTCCTTTCCGCGCCAGTTTATCTGTCATGCTGCGCAGATCTTTCACGCTGTAAATATCTACCTCGGACGATGCTGCCCAAGCCAATCCGCCGAAAACCAGTAAGCCCGCAATGTATTTCACGGTAACTAGTGTCTCAATTCAGCCTGGGTTATACACGGCAAGTTATACACTGCGAAGATGCGACACTTCTTAGCCGGCTTGATTCTTGCCGGTGCGCTGGTAACGCCAGCCTTCCCTGCGAACAACGGCGGCCCTTTCCTGGGGCGGTGGGATTTCGATATCACGACGCCAACCGGCATGCGCGCCAACTGGCTGGGTATAACGGACAAGAACGGCAAATTGGAAGTCTGGTTTCAGCCCACCGGAGGCCATGTTTACCAGGTGAAAGACTTTCACCTCGACGGTTCACATCTCAGCTTCACTGCCTCGCCGGCCTCTGACGGCCATCCGGCGATGACATGGGAACTCGATGCCGCTGGGGATAAATTGACGGGCGTCCAAAAGCGCGGCGACGAGACCACGCCGTTAACTGGAGTGCGAGCGCCTGAGTTGAACCATCGCCCGCCAAAGGCGTGGACCGCGCCGATAGCGCTCTTCAACGGCAAGAATCTCGATGGCTGGGAGCCAATCGGCGATCCCGCAAATAGCCACTGGGTGGTGAAGGACGGAGTGCTGGTGAACGAGGCTCGCGGGGACAATCTCAGATCCACCCGCGAATTCGAAGATTTCAAGCTGCACTTCGAGGTGAATTGTCCGGAGAATGCCAACAGCGGTTTTTATCTGCGCGGGCGTTATGAGCTCCAGCTTGAATATGAGGCTGCTGGTACGGAACCGATGAACCGCCAGATGGGATCGATTTATGGACGTCTCGCGCCAAGTTCGGAATTGCCGCGCACGCCCGGCAAGTGGGAAAGCTTCGATGTGACACTGGTGGGGCGCACGGTGACCGTCGCCCGCAATGGCGTCACTACAATTGATCACAAACAGATTGAAGGCATTACTGGCGGTGCATTGGATGCGGATGAAGGAAAGCCGGGCCCCTTCTATATTCAGGGCGATCATACCGGCGGCTTGAAGTTCCGCAACATCACTGTTTCATTGCCGGAAAAATAAACTTGCCCACATGCGAACTACAATCGCTCCTCTCATCTTTGTTTTATGTGCTTGCGGCGTTGCCTCCGCCCAGCAGAGCCATTGGGTCGGCACATGGGCCGCCAGCCCTTCGCCTCAATCGTCTGAAGAAGCCATGCGAAAGCAAAATCTGGACTTCGATAACCAGACGCTTCGCGAAATCGTGCATACCAGCATCGGAGGCGATACGTTGCGCGTCCGTCTTTCCAATGCCTATGGCAAGACCACCGTCGAGATTGGCGCTGCCCACATTGCGCTGCATGGGCAGGGACCGGCTATTGTTCCCGATTCCGACCGCGTGCTCACTTTCGGGGGCCGTCCTGCCGTTTCCATTCCGCCTAACGCTCCCGTTCTAAGCGATCCCGTGAAACTCAGCACCCCGGCAGCGAGCGAGCTTGTCGTCAGCCTCTATCTGCCGAAGTCAACCGAGGGAGCCGGTGTTCATTATGGAGCGCAGCAGACTTCTTATATCGGAACTGGCGACCTCACGGCATCAGCGTCCATGAATGGGGCCACATCTATTACTTCCTGGGCCTTTCTTGCGGGCGTAGATGTTACGGCGCCCGAATCGGCCGCCACCATCGTCGCATTCGGCGACTCCATAACAGACGGCGCACGCTCCACCGTCGACGCCAATCACCGCTGGCCCGACATTCTTGCCGGCCGCCTGCTCGCGCAGCATCGAGGGCGGGAGATTGCTGTGGTCGACGCCGGTATTGGCGGCAATCGCATCCTGCACGACGCCTCTGGTAACGTCGCGTTCGGCGTGAATGCCTTGGCCCGGTTTGATCGCGACGTTCTCTCCGAACCAGGCGTGAAGTATGTGATAGTGCTCGAAGGCATCAACGATATTGGCCACCCCGGGACATCTGCGCCCGCGTCGGAAACCGTGAGTGCGGAAGACATTGTCGCGGGGTTGAAGCAGCTCATCGCTCGCGCCCATGAGCATGGTCTCAAGATTTTCGGGGGCACGCTGACCCCATTTGAAGGAACCACATACCCGGGTTATTACACGCCTGAGAAGGATGCCATGCGCAAAGCGGTGAACGAGTGGATTCGCACGAGTAAAGCGTTCGACGGAATCATTGGCTTCGATAAAGCCGTCCGCGATCCAAGCAGCCCCGGCCGCATGCTTCCGGCCTACGATGGCGGCGACCATCTCCATCCCAGTGACGCCGGCTATAAAGCTATGGGCGATGCGATCGATTTATCTTTGTTCAGGTAAGCCTCAGCTCACTTTCATCACGATAAAAGTGAGATCGTCGTGTTGCGCGGCGTGGGCGATCCATTTTGTCAGTTCCTGCAAGATTTTTGCCGACATTTCCTCGACCGGTAAATGGGCAACACTGCGCAGCAGATGCTTTAACCGTTCCTCGCCGAACTCCTCTTCGTTTGGACTCATTGCTTCCGTAACGCCATCCGTGAACACAACCAGGACATCGCCGGTGCGCAAATCGACTTTGGCCTCTTCATAGCTCGCCTGAGGAAACATCCCGATGATCATGCCCCCGGTGGATAGCTCTTCAATTTCCCTCAGCGGCTGCGCATCAACAGAGCGCAGCAGGTAGGGTGGATTGTGGCCAGCGTTCACATATCGAAGTTGCCGGCTGTCCTCATCCACCTGGGCATAGAAGAAAGTGGCATAGCTGCTCGATCGTGTCGAACGATAGAGAAACCGATTCATCTTCGCGGCAAGCTCTGGAAGCGAAACGTTTCCTTCATCCGCAATGATGCGCAAAGAAGCATGCACCACTGACATGATGAGAGCCGCGGCAACGCCTTTGCCCGCAATATCCGCGAGTGCGATTCCGATCCGGCGGTCGCCGATGTCGAGGAAATCGTAGTAGTCGCCGCCCACAGTGCGTGCCGGAACACTGACGGCCGCGAGCGCGCCAAAAGAGATTTCCGGGAATTTCTCGGGCAGCAGCCGCCTTTGGACCTCCGCCGCCAGCGCCACATCCCGGCGCAGCTTCTCCTGCTCTATTATTCGATCTGTCAGCCGCGCATTCTCCATCATGAGCGCGAACTGTTCCGCGCAAGAGCGCAGGACACGCTTTTGAACCGCGCTATATTCGCTTCCTTTCAGGGGTGGCCCCAGCAGCAAGATTCCCGGAATGTCCTTCTTCGCGCGCAGTGCGATCGCAAGGCGCGCCTCCGTATCCCTCAGCGCTTGCAGCTCGGCCAGGTGGCGCGGGTTTCGTTCGGCCGCCCAGTGCAGCCAGCTTTCGAAATCTCCTGGCGCAAGCGGCAGAGGCGCGGGATAAAACTGGAGCCGGTTCAGCAAAAATCCGTTTGCCGGCAGCACGAGGGTGTTCGCAGATTTCGGAATAACAGCGGCACAGCGATACTCCTCCCCAGGGCCTTTCTCCAGGAGCATCGCCGATTCGCAGCCGATGTTCTCGCACAAGCCCGCGAGAGCTATATGGAGCGCCTCCGAAAAGGATTCAGCGTTCCGGGCTGCGTCAATGAACTCCGCCAGGAGGATTCCGTCCGGGCGTTCTTCTGCATTACCATGCGAGACCAGGAAAGAGATGCCGCTGCGAAAACTGCGTTGCGCGGTTTGCCACATTGAGCCCGGTTCGTTGCGGATGGCGACCATGGGCGAGAGCAGAGTGGCCCGCCAGGCCGGGAAGAAGCAAGCTAAAAGCGTTACCGCGGCAACAATCGCAACTGAATAGGTGAAAGAGGTAGTGCCGACATCGTGAATGCCGAAATCGCGCACAAGCAGCCACGTCGCGACAACGACTGCCACGCCTCCGGCTGCAATGCCCCAGCCGGCCATCTTCGCTCCACTGCCGATAACTAGCGCGAATACGTCACGTCCCACGGCCCCTAGAGCCATGCGCGTACCGATTTCAACCGTTCTCTGGCGAACCGAGTACGCCACTATTCCGTACACCCCGAGTGTCGCCATCAGGAGCGCCGCAAGAGCGAAAAATCCGGTCATAAAGGAACTCACGCGCTGGAGCGATAGCGAGTCTGTCACGACGTCGCTCATCATCGCGACGTCGTGAATCGGCTGTGCTGGATTGACGCTTTGAACCGCGCGGCGGACCTCTGGCAGAAGCGTTTTCTCTGACAGCGGGGAGCGCACAACAAAATGCATCCGGCTTACTACGTAAATCGCGTTGGACAAATAGATCTCAGGAACGGTCGCATTGCCTAGGCCATCGTTCCGCACGTTTCCGACAACTCCTACCACTTGGAAGCGATCGCCAGTTGGGCCTCCAAAATGACCATATGCGCCGATCGGGCTCCGATTAGGCCAATAATATGTGGCCGCGGCTTGGTCGATCACCGCCAGGGCCGGGTTTTCGCTGGTATCGCGCTCATTCAGAAAGCGTCCCTCCAGAAGCGGTATATGCATCGTGTGCAAATAGCCAGGACTGGTGACGAGATAACTGACCCTCTGGACCGCGCTCGGATTAATGGTGCGTTCTTCCGGGAAAATTGTAGTGCTGTAACAACAGCCGGCCAGCGGTAATTGGTTGACGAAAGCAGCGCTGTTGACTCCCGGAGATGCATTCAGAGCTTCTAGTAATCTCTTTTGATAGGGAACGATTTTCGCGGCTGTTGGATATTCCGCCGCTGGTACATCAAGCTGGAAAGTCAAGTAGATGATCGGGATCAAACCCGGGCCGTACGCGACGGAGATTCCCGAGCTGCGTCATCAAAATGGCGCTGGCGGTTAAAAGAGTGAAGGCAAGTGCGATTTCGGCTACGACGAGAGATTGCGATATTTTGCGGCTTCGGGCGTCCGCCGACGCGCGTACACCATCATTGAGGATTTCGTTAGGTTGTGTGCGTGCGGCTTGCCACAGGGGCGCGAGACTGGCGAGGATACTTGCAACGAACGCCATAACGAATGCGAACAGAAATACGGTCCAATCGATGGCGATTTCGTCGGCGCGCGGAATGTACTCCGCCGCGAGCGAAAGGACCATCCGTACCAGCGCGAAGCTTACGACAACTCCCGCGATTGCGCCGGCGAATGACACCAGCAGTCCTTCCGAGAAATACTGTAAAGCTAACTGCCTCTGCGCCGCGCCCAAGGCCACGCGCATCGCTGTTTCACGGGCCCGCGCGACTGAGCGTGCCACCAGCAAGCCGGAGACGTTTGCGCAGGTGATGAGAAGCAGAAGTCCAGCGGCTCCAAAAAGCAGAAGCAGCGTCGGCCGAATTTCGCTGACGACTACGTCCCGGAGATTGTCCAAGCGAGCCGTATACGAATAATGCAAGTGATTTTCCATGGCAATTTCCGTAGCTACGCGCTTGACATCGGCATCCGCCTGAGCAAGCGTTACGCCCGGCCTGAGCCTGGCGTAGGCGAAATATGTAGCCGATAGGCGATCCTGCGCTTCAACGCGCGGATCCAGCGGAATCCAGAGTTGGCTTCGGACCTGCTCGACGCCCGGCCCACCTACCGGCAACCGAAACCATGGTGGCATCACTCCCGTGATCGTGTACTTGCGGCCATCTAGAGTGAGCGCACGGCCCAGAATGTGTGGATCACCGCCTGAGCGCTTCCACAGCGAGTTCGAGATCACGGCCACATCGACGTCATCCTGTTTACTAAACCATCGCCCGATGATCGGGTTCACGCCGAGATTCTGAACCAGCGAGGGTGTCACCTCAAGCCCGGTGATATGCTGCGGCGCGCCCGGCGAAGTCAAATTGAAATCGCTCGGCTTAAACCAGCCGAACACGTCGAAGCTGTGGGTTCGCTGCTGGTAAGCCAGCATGTCCGGGTAAGTCGATGACGACCGGTGGTAGGACTGGCTAAATGTCGACCCGTACAGCGCCACGAAGCGGTCGCCGTTCTTGTACGGTAAAGGCTTCAACAACACCGCGTTGACGACGGTGTAGATAGCGGTGGTTGAGCCGATGCCGACCGCAAGCGCGACGGCTGCCAGTATCGCCATGCCCTTCGCGGTTCTCCAGGATCGCCACGCTTGCGAAAGGAGCGAGAGCATTACGACTAAAGCCTATGATGAGGCGCCGTTTTCCAGGAAATTCCGTAACCGGTGACTGCGGCTGGGGTGTCGCAGCTTGCGCAGCGCTTTGGCTTCAATCTGGCGGATGCGCTCGCGGGTAACGGCGAAGTTCTGACCTACCTCTTCGAGGGTGTGCTCACTGCCGTCCTGCAAGCCGAACCTCATTTTGACGATCTTTTCCTCGCGCGGGCTGAGCGTCTTCAATACCTCGGCCGTCTGCTCGCGGAGATTTAGATTGATGACAGCTTCCGAAGGCGACACCATCCTGCTGTCCACCAGAAAGTCGCCCAAGTTCGATTCTTCCTCTTCGCCGACCGGTGTCTGCAGCGAGATCGGTTCCTGGGAAATTCGAAGCACGCGGCGCACCTTGCTGGGCGGCAGTTCCATGCGAACCGCCAACTCTTCGGTGGTCGGTTCGCGCCCGAGCTCCTGCTGCATTACCCGCTGCAGCCGTACCAGTTTGTTGATGGTCTCGATCATATGCACCGGGATGCGGATTGTGCGAGCCTGATCGGCAATGGCGCGCGTTACGGCCTGCCGAACCCACCATGTTGCATAGGTCGAAAACTTATAACCGCGTTTGTAATCGAATTTATCCACGGCACGCATCAACCCGATATTGCCTTCCTGAATCAAATCCAGGAACTGCATGCCGCGATTCGTGTATCGCTTGGCTACGGAAACCACCAGACGAAGATTAGCCTCAATAAGCCTCTTTTTCGCCGATTCCGTTTCTGTCTCTCCCCGCTCCACAATCTGCAAGGTGCGCCGCAGCTCGGTCGACGTGCTTCCGGACCGGTCCTCCAATCCCTGCAGATGCGCCGTCAGTGCCTTCAGCTCCTTTTTGATGCTGGAAACAGAGCCGGATTCAGTTGCGGACGGCGCCTCAAGCTTTCGCTGCAAACGCGCGATCTCCTGCTCGAGTGGTTTCAATTTCTCCACGATTTGCCGCAAGCCTTCACTCAGCGATCGTTGGTACCGCGGAGCGATCGGCAGCGCTCGAATCTGGCGCGATATCGTGACCATCAGCCGCGCATACTCGAAGCGCAGTTTCCGGTACTGCTTCGCCTTCATCGTCCGGGAAATGGTGATGAGCTTCTGCTCGGTTTGCTGGGCCTTGCGGTAAACCTTCTCGATACTGCGTAAAGCCTGAAGGAATTCGTCCTTTAGTGATCCCAGCGCGTTTTCTTCAACGTGCCCCTCATGCGTATCCGGCGCCTGTAGCACATCGAGTATCGATATAGTTCCTCGCTCCAGGCCGTGCTTAGTCTCCAGGAGAAACTGAATAACAAGTTGGGAGCGCGAGAGCGCCTTGCGAACAGCCTTCTCGCCGCGCTCGATGCGCTTCGCAAGCTCGATTTCGCCATCGCGCGTGAGAAGCGGGACCATGCCCATCTCGCGCAGATAGACGCGAACGGAATCGTTGCTTTTGTCCAGAGTGCCGGGTGAAAGGTCGAGTTCAGAGAGTTCATCGAACTCTTCGTCTTTCTTATCGAACTCCTTCGGTTCCTCCAGCAGCTCAACGGGTGGACTCTCCAGGTCGGCAAACAGATCGTTCAGGTCGCCGCTGTTCGCCAGGTCTTCGGGCACCCTGCCCCTGACGTCGTCATACAGAGCGAATCCCTTGTCGTTACCGTCTTGCATCAACAGCCTTCATCCATCTGCTAAGCGACCGGTTGGCGAAGAAAATGTCGTTATAAAACCAACCCCATATGTCCGCCGAGTAGACCCCTCGTTTCCTCGACTCCCCATAGTACAACACGGTTACGCCCTTGCGGCCCGCCGTCTCAAGCTGTCTAACTCATCGGCCAAACGCAGCGCTTCGTGGACATTTCCGGCCTGTTCCATCTCGCGAATTTGCCGTCGCAGGATTTCGCATTTCGCGCTGGCCGCCTTTGTTTCCAAAGCCTTCAAGCAATGAAGTGCCTGCTCCGCCGCATCCTCTTCGCGAATTCCGCAATCCGAAAAGCTGATCTCGGAAAGGATCTGCTGCAGCCGCGGCTCCAGCCCGCCTGCCAGCGCTTCCAAAGAGAACGGAGCGCTATCGTCCAGGTTTATTACAGCTTCGAAGATATTTCTCAACTCCAGCAGCCCAAGCAAATTCGCATTGGAGAGATAGTGCCGGATCGCGGCGCGGGCCTCCGCGCTCGCCAGCAGACACCCGATGAGCAGCTTCTCATTGGGCGGAATCGCGGAGGCGAATTCCTTCGATTTCGTAACCGGCGTGCAGACCATCTTCTGGCGAAACATCTGCCGCACCACGTCCCGGTCTACATTCAAGTACTCCGCCATCTCGCCCGAGATCGCGGCCCGCTCCAGCCGGTCGTTCACCTGATGGATGGCCGGTTCAATAAATTTGAATGCGTCAATCCGGCCTTCGGCTGTCCGCATGTCGAACTTGGATCGCGCACGATCAGCCATCCAGTGGAAATACGAAACGGCAGTCTCGAGCAGCTTGCGGTAGCCATCCACACCCTTCTGCTGAATATACTCGTCAGGATCCAGTCCGCCCGGAATTTCCAAAACCCGCACGCGCAGCCCTTCAGCCAGCAGAAGGGAAATGTACTTCTCTGTCGAACGAGCTCCCGCCGGGTCCGGATCAAAGTTCAGAATGATCTGTCCCGTATTCGCCTGCTGCTGCGCAATTTGCCGCTTTATGGATCGGATCTGCTCCAGGCCGAGCGAAGTCCCGCTGCTGGCCACTACTTCGCGAATCCCTGCCGAATACACTCCGATCACGTCCAGGTATCCTTCCACCAGGATGATGCGATCGTTCTTGCGAGCCTCGATTTTTGCGCGATGCAGGTTATATAAGATAGTTGACTTTTTGTATATCTTCGTCTCTGGCGAATTCAGGTACTTCGGCTCATCATTCGGGCGCAATGCCCTTCCGCCGAACGCGATCACTTTGCCCGACTCGTTGTGGATCGGAAACATCAGGCGGCCTCGGAAGCGGTCGTAGACTCCACCCTCCGGGCGTTTGATGACCAAACCGGATTCCACCAGCAGTCCCGGCCCGAACTTCTGCAATCGCTGCGCCAGTTGCTGCCCCGACGCTTCAGACAGCCCCAATCGAAATTCGTCCATCGCGGCTCGAGACACTCCACGCCCTTGAAGATAGTCACGCGCCGCCGCGCCCGCCGCGCTCCGCAGGTTGCTTTGAAACACCTCTGCCGCAATCTCGTGCATCTCTAGAAGCGCCTCACGCCGCTGTGCTTCGGGATCATCGCTCCTCTGCCGCTCCGGTATCGGGACCCCGTAACGCTCCGCCAGCACCTTTAGCGTCTCCGGAAAGGTCAAGCTCTCCATCTGCTGTACGAACTTGAATACATCGCCCGCCGCATCGCACCCGAAGCACTTGTAGTATTGCAGCGCGCTATGCACGCCAAAGGACGGCGTCTTCTCCGAATGGAATGGACACAGGCCCACGTAGCGCGGACCGGCGCCTTGCCGCTTCAGACGGACGTAGTGGCTGACGACATCGACGATATCGAGCTGACTCTTGAGATGCTCGGCGAAGTTCATTTTGAGCGCCGCTAATACCGGGGGGAGTGATATCAGGTTAGCAATCAATGGGCGGTTATCGCTGCTCGTTCCAGCCTTCGTGAGACTGCCAGTCGAGAATCCGGTAGTGCGGATAAGGTTCCTGGCGCGGCAGTTTATCGAAATCGACGATGTTGGCCTGCTGGTGGTTGCCATCCTGCGACTCGTAGTACCACAAAGCCTCCTGACCCAATTTGGCCGCCTCGCCCGAGACGTACAGCGTCTCTTTTTCATATTTATAGGGTGCGTGCTTACCCGGCATGGGACCGTACGAAACGTCGACGATCAGCTTCGTGTCACGCGAGATCGTGCCTTCCCGCAAAAGTTCCTGCATCGCTTTCACCACAATCCAGTTATTAGTTCGATGATCCACATGCCGCTCATCGGGATGTCCGGTGATGATCATGTCCGGCTTGAACCGCGCGATGAATTGCTTTGCGACTGATATAGCCGAATCGCGCGAATAGGGCAGGTTCGGAATGGCTGCATCGCGATAGGGAGAGTGATCGCTCGCCGCCAATACCGAGAGATAAGGCTTATCGGCCTTGACGTGGTGCTCCCAAATTTGCTCGAGCCCACCATCCGGAAGACCGAGAAAGAATAGATCGTCCAGCGGAATTCCCAGGTGACCCAAGGATGCGCGCGCCTCGTCCATCCGAACTTCGCCGAAATCCACGGCTCGCGCCGCATCACAGGAATGCGAGTAATACCGGTCGCACCCGCCTGCTTCGCCGCTCGTGAAATATACGAAATGAATCGGAATGTGGTTTTCAACGGCTGCTCGAATAATGCCCGGGTGCGCGGTGTCGTCGTCCTCGTGAGCACAGAAAATCAAAATGGATTTCGGCAGATGATCCACCGCGATCTCGAGCTGATTATGCGCCACCATCGCGCCTCCCGCGGTCTGAATCGAAACCAGCGCCGTATAGACGCCCGGCTCTTCCGGCCGCAGCCCTATCGCGTGTTGACCGGCAATTGGACCCGTGGGCTGTTCGCTCTGCATCTCTTTTCCGCTCGAATCAACCAAACGTATATGCAAAGATGCGCCTTCCCAGTTTGCGTTGTTGGGCTGCTTAATCGTGAAGGAGAGAGACGGAGCAACACCAGTTGGGAAGATCGTGTGGCCAGTGTCAAAGCGGATGACATTTGAGACGAACTCGGGCGGATAGAAATGGCGGTAGCTCTCCGATTTCGGCACGTCTCTGAGATGCCAGTAAAGGTATAGAAAAGGGTACTGCTTGGGCAGTGGCTGATTGGGGGGTGTCGTGAACGCCGGAGGAGCAAAGGCGAGATCGTAGATCCGGTCCGGCTCGCGGCTGTCGCGAATCACGACCGAATAATAGACGATGACGGGTTCCTTTGGAGCTTGCACCACGGCTGCTTTCTCAACATCGAACTCCCTCCGCGCGCCCGGCGGAAGTGACAGCGACGACGCGACTATGTGTTTCCACATGGGCGGCTCATCCGGAGCGGGGGCAATCCACGGATACGTGTACGGCTCAAATTCCACCTGCAAATGATCGAGTGGCCGGTTCGATAAATTCCGAACCACGATCCGCGGATTTACGCTATCGCCTGATGTGTAGAACGTCTTGTTGAGCTCTACCGATTCAACCTTTGCGAGCTGGCGATGGATTACGAACGAGGTTGCATTTCTGATGATGTTACCGCCCGCTACTGCGAGATCTACTTCGTAAAGGCCGGTTCGGGCATCCCACGGTATCGTCCAAAAATACGCGTATTCGCGTCCGTGTACCGGAATTGCTTTGGCGATCGCCTGCTGTTCCCCCGCATACCGGATCGTGGCGGTTCCGTTACCGCCGGGCTCCAGCCGGATACGCACTTCGCTTCCCGCATTGTAGTTGGTGTAATCGGTTACCGCGCTGACGTCTGCCGCGAGACCGTTCAGCGGCCAAAGAACCGCGGTCAGAAGAATCAAACTGAGGCTTCGCACAGATGTCAGTGTAGAATGACGGTCAGAACGCAGTGCTTTCCGCTGGAATCAAGCCGGCATAGCTCAGTTGGCAGAGCGGCAGTTTTGTAAACTGCGGGTCGGGGGTTCAAGTCCCTCTGCCGGCTCCAGACGATTCTGTCACTCCAACCACCATTGAGCCCTCGCCCTATTAGTGCGAGAATGAACCTATTCGAGGCTAGTGGTTGCTTAATCGGGAAACCAGGCGGAAGATCCTGACGCTTGCTGCGCTTCTGTGCGCGGCGTGCATCGCATCGCGTCAGGTCTCTGCGCAAGACAGCCAAAAAGGCGAACGTCAGGCCTACGACGCCAAGATTCGGCAGACGTATACGTTTCCCTTCGGCAAGGACAACATTTCACTCCCTGGCAACGCGGCCGTTGACGGCAACGAATTCATCCCGCCTACGGCATTTCCCAAAGCGGAGTACTGTGCGCATTGCCACCCGGACGCGTTCAGGCAGTGGCGGCAGGCGCTGCATTCGAATTCGTTCCGCACGCCGTTTTACCGGACCAGTGTCAACATCCTGGCCCGCACCAAGGGCCTCGACTACACCCGCCATTGCGACAGTTGCCATAATCCCATTGGTGTTCTTTCGGGCGCGCTGAACCAGAACTCGACCGTCGATCGCGGCTTTGATGAAGACGGCTTGACCTGCATGACCTGCCACTCCATTCAGAAGCTCCAGGCTAATAGTGGCAACGGCAGCTACGTCATGGGAATGCCCGCCGTCATCGTGGATGAAAAGGGCCATCCCGTTTCAGGCGAAGTTCCGGATAGCGAGATCATGGCGCATCCCGAGCGCCACGCCAAGGCGGTGATGAAGGATTTCTACCATACGGCTGAGTTCTGCGGCGCATGCCATAAAGCCAACATGCCGAACCCGTTGAATGACTACAAATTCATACGCGCGTTCACGGTCTATGATGAGTGGCAGAATTCGAAGTTTTCGAAGCGGAATCCCCTGACGTTCTATTCTTCCGACTTCACCACGTGCCAGAGTTGCCATATGATGCGAGTGCCCGCGAGCACCGAAGAGTATGGGGCCAAGAAAGGAACCCTCGCTTCGCATCGCTGGCTGGCCGGAAACACGGCCGTGCCGTTTTATTACGGCTTCGACGAGCAGCTCCAGAAGACAACCGAATTTCTTCAATCGGGCATGTACTTGAATGTGGATTTGTTTGCCGTCAAAGACATGGCGGATGGCACAATGGCTGCGCCGCTCGGCTCTGCTCCCTTCAAGCTTGCGCCCAACGAAACCGTGCAGGCCTTTGTCGTTATTCAGAACAAAAACATCGGGCATTCCTTGGTGCCGGAAGTGCGAGATCTCTATGAGGCCTGGGTTGAGTTCGAGGTCAAAGATGCCGATGGGAACGAGATTTACCACAGCGGATTTCTGAAGCCGGACGGCAGCATCGATGAACGCGCGCACAGCTTCACCAACCGGCCGGTGAACAGCGACGGCGAGTTTGTAGATAATCACAAAGTCTGGACCATTCATTCGGTTGCTTACGACAATACGATCCAGTCTGGCCGCTCCGCTCTGGTTCGCTATCAATTCCGCATCCCGGCCGCTACAAGGGGTCCGCTTACCGCAACCGCGCGTGTCAATTATCGTCATTTGCGGCAGAGCTATTTGAATAACGTCTTAGGAAAGGATCATCCCGCCTACCCGATTGTGGAACTCGCGTCCCGTATGCGCACGTTGCGGTTCGGTGAGAACCCGGCAGCCGCTCACGATTCGCAAGACAATCCCGATTGGATGCGCTGGAACAACCTGGGCATTGCGTATTTAGATCAGCTCCAGTATTCCGATGCGCTTCATGCTTTTGAAGAAGTTGTAAAACTCCGTCCCGAATACGCGGACGGACATATCAATGTCGGGCTCACTTATATCGAGTGGGAGAAGTATTCGGAGGCTCGAGCCAGCATCGAAAAGGCCCTGTCGCTCAGTCCCGGAAATGCCCGCGCCCTATATTATTTGGCGCTGGTGGAGCGGCGTGAAGGGCATTGCGACCGGGAGATTGCCGATCTGCAACAAGTAGTGCAGCAATATCCTGAGTCCCGGGACGCTCGCCGCGAATTGGGCATTTCCTATTACCAGCAGCACCGCTACACGGACGCGCGCGAACAGTTTGAAGCCTTGCAGTTGATCGATCCCGACGACCTCGCGGCGCATTACAACCTTGCTGTTCTGTACCGCCGTATGGGAATGAAGAAGGAAGCCGCGGAGCAGTCTGCCCTGTTTGCAACCAGGCAAATTGATCCGGGAGCCCCAAGCTATTCGCTTGATTATTTGCGCAACCATCCCGAGATCTCAATTGAAAGCGTGCCATGGCACGTGCATGAGGAGACACAGAACCGCGCGCGTTAACAAGCGGCGCGATTCCTACGGAGCCGTACTTGAAGTCCAATAATCGACGCCATTTCATTCGTTCCATAAGCCGCAGCGCCCTGGTGCTTCCGTTCGCGGACGTGCTGGCCTTGGCAACACCGCCCCGGCAGCAATTGCCCGGGCCTATCGAACGCAGTTACAACGCCAAGGCGATGCCTGCGCCCAAAGGGCCGAAATCCCCTATCGAGGGGACGGCGTTGGGGGTCAGCTTTGTTGATGTCGTGAAAGAAGCCGGGCTTGCCGTCAAGACCATCTACGGTGGCGAGCACAAGAACAAATATCTGCTGGAAACAACCGGTTGCGGACTTGCCTTCTACGACTATGATAATGACGGCTGGCTCGATGTGTTTCTGGTGAACGGCTGGCGGCTGGAGGGTTTCGCTCCGGGTCAGGAGCCGCGTTGTCACCTGTTCAAGAACAATCGCGACGGCACCTTTACCGATGTAACCAAGGGTTCCGGATTAGAACATCGCACCGGCTGGGGCCAGGCCTGCTGCGTCGGCGATTACAACAACGACGGCCACGACGATCTTTTCGTCACTTACTACGGCCAAAATGCCCTCTACCGCAATAACGGAAACGGCACGTTTAGCGACGTGACAAAAGAGGCCGGTCTGCACCAGCCTGGCCCGAAAACGCGTTGGAATACCGGCTGCACGTTTGTCGATTACGACAAAGATGGACACCTCGATCTGTTTGTCGCAAACTATGTTGATTTCGACCTGAAAACCGCGCCGCCGCCAGAGGCCGGTCCATGCACGTATAAAGGATTGCTTGTGGCCTGCGGACCTCCCGGTCTAAAGGGCGGCAAGAACATTCTTTATCACAACAACGGAGATGGAACGTTTGCCGATGTCAGTGAAAAGGCCGGTATCTGGAAAACGAAGGGCACCTATGGCCTCAGCGTTGCCGCTTCCGATCTGGATAACGACGGCTGGCCGGATATTTACGTCGCGAATGACTCAAGTACCGCGACCCTTTACCAAAACCAGAAAGACGGTACCTTCGTCGACATCGCGATCGAGTCCGGGGCCGCACTTTCTCCGGAAGGAAAGCCGCAGGCCGGAATGGGCGTTTCCATCGGTGATTACAACCGCGACGGAAATCTGGATGTAGTCAAAACGAATTTTGCCGGCGACACCGACTCGCTCTACACGAACCTGGGTGACGCCTCATTCGAGGACCGCACGTATCCAAGCGGTCTGGGCGTCAATACCCGTCTGCTCGGATGGGGCGTGGGCTTCTTCGATATGGACAATGACGGCTGGCTGGACATTCTCATGTCCAACGGCCATGTCTATCCGGAGGTCGACAATTCGAAAACGGATCTGAAATACGCGGAGCATAAATATCTGTATCGAAATCTCCAGAACGGCCGTTTCGAAGAAGTCACGGATAAAGCCGGCCCGGGAATTTTGGAGAATGCTCCGGCCCGGGGTTGTGCCTTCGGCGATTACGACAACGATGGCGATATCGATATTGCGGTGAATTGCGTGAATGCCATTCCGCAGCTTCTTCGCTGCGATTCCACGCTCAAGCGCAACTGGATCAAGATCAAGCTCGTCGGAGTGAAATCTAATCGAACCGGTATCGGCAGCCGCGTAACAGTCGTCGCCAAAACCAAACCGGATGCAGCAAAGGCGCTAACACAAATGGATGAGCTGCGCAGCGGCGGCAGCTACTTCTCCCAAAACGATCTCCGCATGCACTTCGGCCTGGATCAGGCCTCCAAAGTAGATAGCGTGGAAATTCGCTGGCTCAGCGGGCAGGTGGATCGCCTGAAGGACCTCGAAGTAAATCGTCTTTACGTCATCCAGGAGGGTGGCAAGATCCTTAAGAGCGACGCGCTTCAGCCCGCTGGCAGCACATGATCCTGAACCTCACCGCGTTACTGCTTCTGGGTCCCCTACTTTGCGCCGCTGCCCAAAACTGCGCTTGGATTAACCCCGGCACCGTAGGCGGCATCTTAGGAGGCGCCGTGGACAGCAAGATTATTCAATCCCAGCAGACATGCGAATTCACGCGTCGCAGCGGTAGCACGGTCTACACTCTTCGCCTCGAAGTAAAAGCCATGGCCCAGCCGCAGCAGCAGTTTCCGAAATATCTGTCAGAATGCAAGTCGAAACCAACGCCGTTGAAAGCGATCGGAAACGAAGCAGTGACTTGCAGCGCCGGCGTCGCTGAACTCGCGATTGGCCGCGTGCGTGACCAAGCTTTCATAATTCGAGTGAGTACCAATGACCGCAGTGCTAAAAGGGACGAACTTGCCGATAAAGCTCGCGCAGCCGCCGCGCATGTGGCCGGCAGCCTGTTCTGACGCTTCACTTCGACGCTCTCGCCGCGCCTCGCTCCAGCTTTCGTTCTTTCTGCTTTTCTTCGGCAGCTCTCAATTCAGCCGCTTTGGCAAACGCCGCCTTTGCGCCTTCCGTATCGCCCTTGCGTCGCAGCAGCAGACCTAGCGTATTGAATGCCCCTGCATCGGTGGCATCTAGCGCGACCGAATGTCGCAAAGCGTCAATCGCGCCCTCCGCATCCCCTTGCTGCTTCAAAATAGTACCTAGCTCAAACCAGGCGTCACCGTAGTCACGACGCTGTGCCACCGCCGCTCGAAACTGCTCAATCGCTTTCTCAGGCTCGCCGCTGTCAACGTCCACCAGGCCCAATAAGTAATGCGCTTCCGCCAGCTTCGGGTCCAGTTGCACCGTTCTCTCGAGTTCCGCCTTTGCATGCGGCAGGTCGTCGCTCTGCTTGTACGCTACGCCCAGATCGTAATGCGCCGAGGCAGACTCCGGATGCGCTGCGGCCACTGCGGAAAGATGCTTGATTGCGTCCTTATAATCAGCCGCGCCGATATAGGCGTACCCGATATTGACCTGTACTTGCACATCGTTCGGGTCTTGCTGCAGGATTCTCCGAAACTCCGTGATCGCGGCTGATGTCTCGCCGGCATTCACCAGCACCAGGCCATAGCTGTTCCGGATCGCGTTGTTCTTCGGATCCAATATTAGGGCCTGCCTGTACGCATCCCGCGCTTTCGTCCATTGCTTCTGATTCTGGAATGTCTGGCCCAGAGCTTCCCACGCCGAGCCAAGATGAGATCGATATTCGGCGTTATCCGGAGCAAGTTGCGCCGCCTTCCGCAGGGCTTCTACACCGGCTTCGTATCGTTGACGCAGCACGAGCGCAGCACCCAGGTGATACCAGGCTTGCGCCATCTTGCCATCCAGTTCCGTCGCGCGCTGAAAGTAAGGAATTGCTTCAGAGGTCCGTTTCGTAGCGGCCAGCAGAAAGCCAACTTCATCCTGATATACCGCTGAACTTGGAACCAACTGTGCCAGCTTCCTATAGGATGCGAGCGCACCATTTGCATCTCTTGCCGCCAGCGATTTCCGCGCGGACGACTCTAGTTCCTGAATGCTTTGGGGCCACGAAAGCAGCGGCAGAAAAAGCAGCAACCACAGTCGCGGCCAGCTACACAACAAGCTGCTTCACCACATTCCCGCCCACGTCCGTCAGCCTGAAGTCGCGCCCTTGGAACCGGTACGTCAGTTTCGTATGGTCAATTCCCATCTGGTTGAGAATCGTTGCGTGCAGGTCATGCACGTCGATGGGATCTTCCGCAATGTTATATCCCAGCTCGTCCGTCTTTCCCAGCGTGATACCCGGCTTGAACCCGCCGCCGGCCACCCACATCGTGAACGCTCTTGGATGGTGATCGCGGCCAAGAAACTTGGAATTGTTGCGTGCCTCATTCATGGGCGTCCGCCCGAACTCACCGCCCCAGACCACGACCGTGCTGTCCAGCAAACCGCGCTGTTTTAGATCCTGGATCAGAGCCGCCGCCGCGCGGTCCGTCTCCTGACACAAGCTGGGAAGGCGGTTGACGATGTCATCGTGGCTTGAGGTTCCATGATTGTCCCAGCCGCGGTGATAGAGCTGCACAAACCGAACGCCGCGTTCTACCAGCCTTCGAGCCAGCAGGCAGTTATTCGCGAAAGATTTCTTGCCGGGCTCTGTTCCGTACAGTTCGTGTATCGAGGCCGGCTCTTTTGAAATATCCACCAGCTCTGGAACGCTCGACTGCATCCGGTAAGCCATCTCATAGGACGCAATGCGCGTGAGAATCTCGGGGTCTCCGTTGCTTGCCAGGTGCATCTCGTTAAGCTGTTTCAGCAGATCGAGAGATTCACGGCGGCTTTTCTCGGAAACGCCTTCCGGATTCGTTAAAAATAGAACCGGATCGCCCTGCGAGCGAAATTCTACGCCCTGATAAACGGTTGGCAGAAACCCGCTGCCCCAGCAAGCCTTGCCTCCATCCGGCTGATTCTCGCCCGATATAAGCACGACGAAACCGGGCAGATCCTTGCATTCGCTGCCCAGGCCGTAGGTCATCCACGAGCCCATGCTTGGCCTGCCGATAATCTGAAAACCGGTGTTCATGAAGATCTGCGCCGGTGCGTGGTTGAATTGCGTCGTGTGCATCGATCTCACGATCGCGATATCGTCCGCGACGGTTTGCAAATGCGGCAGCAGCTCCGAAATCAGTGTGCCCGCCTTCCCGCACTGCTTGAATTCATACGGCGAGCCCAGCAGCTTAGGCGTGCCTTTGATGAAGGCGAATCGCTCGCCTTTCATTAGTTCCGCCGGCACGTTCTGGCCATCGTATTTCTGTAGCGCTGGCTTGGGGTCAAGCAGATCCACCTGCGAAGGCGCGCCGGCCATGAAGAGATAGATAATGCTTTTCGCCTTGGCCGGAAACATCGGCAGTTTTGGAGCCACCGCATTCGTTTCGGCAGCATCACGTGCAAACAGCGAGTTGTTTAGTAAGCCGGTCAGCGCGGCGGCTCCGATCCCAAAACCCGATTGCCGGAAAAAGTGGCGGCGGGTCGATGCCCGGAGCATCTCGCTAGAAAGATCGGACGGCAGTGTTTCCATCGCTACTCCTTACTGATTGTCTCGTCCATGTTCAATAGGACGTTTGCCACCATCGTCCACGCGGCCTTTTCCGCGGCATCTCCGCGCCTGCGATACTCCGCCAACTCTTGGCGGTAGAACTCCAGGACATTGTCCAATTCCTTCTGGGTCGGCCGGCGAGAGACTGCGAGGCGGAAGCCATACGTCACCCGCTCGGCTTCGGTGCTGCCACCCTCTGTGACCATGCGGCTTGCCATGGCCCGCGCGGCATCAAAGAAATACGGATCGTTCAGGCTGGTTAACGCCTGCAGCGGAGTGTTCGTCCGGACGCGCCGGACGGTGCAGAATTCGCGGCTCGGCGCATCGTACGTGGCTAGGCTCGGATAGGGCGCGCTGCGGCGAATAAACGTGTAGATCGCCCGCCGGTACTGGTCCTCGCCTTTGCTCTGAATCCATTTGTCATCGCTGTAGGGAATGTCCCAAACGCCTTGCGGTTGATAGGGGAACACACTCGGCCCATACATCTTATTGCTTAACAACCCGCTCGCCGCCAGAGCGATATCGTGAACCATCTCCGCTTCCACGCGAAATCTTGGACCTCGGGCGTACAGCTTGTTGTACGGGTCTCGTGCAATCAAATCGGGAGTTGCGCGTGAATCCTGCCGGTACATCGCGGAAGTCACGATCAGGCGCTGGATCTTCTTCATGCTCCACCCGTCGTGCATGAACCGGGTCGCGAGCCAGTCGAGTAGCTCCGGATGCGAAGGAGCATCGCCCTGCGTGCCGAAGTCTTCGCTCGTTTCCACAATTCCGTGACCGAAAATCGCTTCCCAGAAATGATTCACCGCCACCCGCGCAGTAAGCGGATTGTCGTCGCTCACCAGCCATTCGGCAAGCCCAAGCCGGTTCGGCATGGCGTTCTTCGGCATCGGATTCAGAGCGCTCGGCACGTCGGCATACACCAGTTCGCCCTTGCTGGTGAACGTTCCCCGTTCTCGTATGTACGCTGCCGGCCGGGTGAATCCCGCTTGCTCCCGCATCACCATCGCAGTAGCAATCCCCAGATGCTTCAGTTCGCCTTTCAACCCTGCGATCTGCTTGCGGGTTGGTTCGAGCGAGTCCGCCACCGCACGGTAAGCCGTTGCGAGCTTCGCGCTTTCTTCCGGTGTGCGCCGGTTCGCCGGTACAGCCAGCAATGGATGAACGGCAGCCGGAATTTGCACGATGAATTCGGGATTTCCGGTTGTCGTAACCGAGATCCGAAACCGTCCGATATTCCGCGATGCACGGCGCATTTGGTGTTTTAGAGTGATTGTGAGAATGCTTCCGCCCGGGGAACCAAACGGCGACTCCGGCAGGAAGACCGCTTGTCGCTGAATCGGCTTCGGATCGCTCTCGTCAATTGCCCATCCAGCCAGTTGGCCGGCTTTCTTCGTAATCAGGTTTTTTGCGGAGTAGCCGTCCTGCGATTCGTCCGCTTCCACCGATTTCCAGCGCACTGCATGCTTCGCTTCCGGTTTCGTCAGCGGCGCCGACTCGATATCGAAATCGCTCAGGAAAAAATTGCCGTTCGGATCGCGGCCCGGTCCTCCATGCGGCAGGCTGGCGTCCGGCAGGACTTCCAAACGCACGCCCGTGATGGATGCTGCCGGTATTTTCGCTTCGATTGCGTACGTGTCTGCCTGCGGATTCTCGCCGCCAACCAGAATGGAGCCGTCCGGCAGGCGCTTCATACTCGCTCCGCCCGCGGACTGATACCGTGTTGGCGACAGCACTTCCCATTGCTCCTCGGCCTTGTGCATCTGCTGCTCCCATGCGGCTTGGGCGGCATCGAGCTCCGGAGTTTGTGTATCCAGCACGCTCTGTAGCCGGGCGATTTCGGCGCGCAGCTCTTTACTCTTCTTCTCCTGCTCGGGAGTGGGCAGCTCCAGCTCGGGCTCCTCCATCCAGTGATCGCCGTTGCCTGCAGCGTGGTGTTCGGCATTGCTGAAAAACGCGAGGAACCGGTAATAATCTTTCTGCGTGAATGGATCGAACTTATGGTTGTGGCACTGCGCGCAGCCCATTGTGGAACCAAGCCAAACGGAAGAGGTTGTGTTCGCGCGATCTACCAGGCTGTACCAGTAATATTCATTGAGATCGATGCCGCCTTCCTGATTCAGCATCGAATTACGGTTGAATCCGGTTGCTATCAACTGGTCATTGCTCGGATTCGGAAGCATATCGCCCGCAATCTGATCAATAGTGAATTCGCGAAAGGGCATGTCCGCGTTCAGCGCGCGGATCACCCAGTCGCGGTACTCCCATGCCGTGCGCTGCCGGTCCTTCTCATACCCGTTGCTGTCCGCATAGCGGGCGAGATCCAGCCACTGCCGCGCCCATCGTTCGCCGTAGTGCGGAGATGCCAGCAGCCGGTCCACAACTTTCTCGTAAGCATTCGGACTCTGGTCCGCCACAAAGGCGTCCACTTCCTGCGGCGAAGGCGGTAAGCCAGTAAGGTCGAGATAGACGCGCCGGATCAGCTTTGGCTTTCCGGCTTCGGGGGATGGCTTCAGACCTTCCTTCTCCAGCCTTTGCAGAATGAAGTGATCGATTGGATTCCGGCACCACGCGGCATCTTTCACTTGCGGAATCGCGGGCGTCACCGGCTTCACATAGGCCCAGTGCTTGGCCGCCTTGGCCGCGCCAATCGGAGTCGTGTCATCGGGTCCCGGAGCTCCCGCGTCAATCCATCCGCGAATCGCCGCAATCTGTTCCGTTGAAAGCGGCGGCCCTCCATACGGCATTTGCGGCCGCTCCTGCGCGAGCAGCCGGCGCACGATTCGGCTATCCGCGCTGTGCCCCGGAATAACTACTCTTCCGTAGTCGCTGCCTTTCAAAATGCCCGCGAGCGAATCCAGGCGCAGCCCGTTTTGCTGCACATCCGGGCCGTGGCACTGATAGCACCGCGCCGCCAGAATCGGACGGACTTCTTTCGCAAACAGGGGAGACGATTGTCCCGCTTGCTCTTTCTGGTGAGTTGTCGATGCGGCTTCGGAATGAAAGCTGCCTTGGTCGATCCACCTTCGGATCAATTGAACTTTTGCTGCGTTGAGCGGATCGCCGCCCATCGGCATCCTGGGACCGTCAGTAAGGCCCAGTATCCGCTTGACCAGCAGACTTTCCCCGCTTTTTCCTGGCACAATTGCAGGACCAGACACTCCGCCCCGCAAGATCGACGCTTCCGAGTCGAGCCGCAGCTTGCCCATCGCCGCATCGCCTGCATGGCACTTCCCGCAGGATTGCTGAAGCACGGGCGCGACGTCTCTATCAAATTGAACGGGGCTGCTGCCTGCCTGGGCCGGACACTCGCTTCCGCACGATAGAACAAGCGCAGCAATCGCTCCCGCAAGCACGCCGCCTCGGTTCCAAGTCATCGATTTCGTTTACCTGACGTCCTTTGAAGAGTTTATCCGAATGCGAAGCAGCTTGCGGGTTGCCCGATACAATAACGACGTCTACCTATAATGGCCTCGCTCTTTTTGTGTTAGTACATGCCGGAGTTGCCCGATATTGAGGCGTACATCAGCGCACTCAAGCCGCTCATAAGCCATCAACGACTGAATGGCATCCGGCTGGCGAGCCCCTTCCTGCTGCGAACCACGGACCCTCCGCTCGGTAACTTGGAGGGTCGTATCGTTCGCGAGATGGATGAGATCCAGACACTGACTAAGAAGTTCAACCTTTGGGGGGAAGCTTACCATCCCGGTTAGCTTTACTTTATTTTCAATGACTGAGCTAAGCCTGTTCTCCCGAATACTTGATCTATCAGTCTCTCCATGCATGTGTCTAGTTCGATTTGCGGCATAAGCGCATCAGAACCGATGCCTCTCTCATTTAGCTCGGCACGCACGATGTCTCCTTGATTACCAGGTATCTCGAAACGCATTAACGAGTCTTGGTCGCGCGCAGTGAGGCTAAGGACGGCCTTATGTTCAGAAAATGAGAAGCAGTCGCGAGGACCGTATAAACTTACGCAAACGGTATACTCCGCCATCTGCTTGACGTGCCTTTTCAGTTGACAAGTCTGATGACTTAGCCCAATAATATTTGGTTCGGCTCGCCAACCGCCTTTGACCCAGTTTGGAAATTCACAAAAAACGTATATTGACCTCGCTCCGGTGAAAGCTGAATTGCTGAACGCGAAGAAAGCAGCGGTGTAAATATCCTGGGTCCAATCGAGCAGTGGCGACGGAAATCCGTGGTGGCGTAAATGGATAAGATACTCCAGGCCCGGCAGAGGTGTCGAATGTAAATTGTAGGCCGAATTAAGAGTGGACCTCATCTCCTTTATATTCGGAAACCCAATTAACTCATCGCTCTTCGATGCTATTTCCGCGTAAAGGGAATCCGCAAGGGTGTAGTAATCCGCGACGTAGATTTGTTTGATCCCGCCCCTGCGTTCAAGAGTAGTCGTTAAAAACCACCTCGCGTCTTCCTGTCCCCGGAACAAGACGTTTGGAGTTTGTCCATCGGGAGAGCGACGCAGTGCGTCAATGAGTTGTTCAACCCTTATCTTGACCTCCTCCCAGGTTGCGACCTGTATGGTGCCCTGAAATGGCGAATCCATGCAGAAAGTATCACATGCGGTGGCTACAAGCCGCAGCGTCCCAGTACCTCCGATCAGACACCCAAGATGGTCTGGCGAGGCGAGGAACGGAGCACCACGCAATCGGACGGAACGGGTCAATTGATCAGGAAGAAGAGCGAACTACGAACACCTTCGGACGGGAGAAACGCGCTCGTGGTATCGTTACGCAGGACGGAGGGACAATTTGACACTCCTCAGCGTTGTGAGAACAAGTTTGCTGACGGTTGCTTTGGTCAACATTTGCGATGGGTGGACCCGGTGGCCATGTAGGTGGTCATAGTTCGCATGGCCACGGTCGATGTACCAGTTGCGTCCGCAACAAGAAGGGTCGTATTAAGCGTTCTTCCGACATGAAGCGCCAGTTTCAACGTTCGCATCCCGTGTCCATCAACGGGAAAGATGAGAGGCGGATGCAGCGGCTACGTCATCGACCATGTCAGACCCCTAGCCTCAGGCGGTCCGGACGATCCGTCCAACATGCAATGGCAGACGAAGGCGGAGGCAAAAGCGAAGGACAAGTCGGAGCGTCAGTAAAATCGATTTTCCCCTCCGCCCGTTAGCGTGAAGGTGCATCCCTCAGAAACCAAACATTCTGATGCGGACTGCCGCTGCATCGGCATCGTAGGACCGTCAGTAAGGCCCAGTATCCGATTGACCAGCAGACCTTCCCAGCTATCGCTCCGGCAAGCACGCCGCCTCGGTTGGAAGTCATCGATTTCGTTTACCTGACGTCCTTTGAAGAGTTTATCCGAATACAAAGGAGCTTCCCGGTCTCTCGGTGCAACGTGCGCAGCGCCTGGCCGGCAATGGAACATCCTCACATTGGCAGTAATCGAATTCGGTGCCGGCCGGGCTCGATCGTTACAAGCGCTCCGCTGTCCAAGTAAGCTTGGACCGCATTCAGGCTCCGCAGTACCAGAGCGCCAATCGCCTCGGGCAAAATATCTTGTGAACGAATCTGGATAACGCTCGGTCCGCTCGCTTTTCGAGCGGCTAGCATGGTCCCAAAATCCAGATCATGAGTGAACACCACGAGGCCATTTGCCGCAGCGAAGTCCATGATCTCAGAATCTTTCGCAGAAGCGGGCCCTAGCGTTGACCAATGCACCGCTGAAATATCGTTTCGATTGAGGAATGGAACCCAGGCCGGGCTCAAATTCATATCAATCAGAAGCTTCATGCAGCCGTAACGGCAATTCGATCTCCTCAACCCGCCACGCCGCGTACGCTAACGCCTCCCGAATATCATCCTCTTCGAGATAGGGATATGCGCTGAGGATTTCAGCATGCGACCGCCCCGATGCGATAAGTCCCACGAGTGTTCCCACCGTAACCCTCATGCCCCGGATGCAGGGTTTTCCGCCCATGATCTGCGGATCTCTAGTAATGCGGTCAGACGGTGGCATTTGGATACCTCCTCATTTTAGACAGTCCTGGGTTCCAGAGCGCGACGCTTGCCTCCCATATTCGGGCTGGTACCATCGTGTGCTGGCCTGAATAATACATGCCGGAGTTGCCCGATATTGAGGCGTACATCAGCGCCCTCGAGCCGCGCATAAAGGGTCAACGCCTTCATCGCATCCGGCTGGCGAGTCCCTTCCTGCTACGAACCACGGAGCCGCCGCTCGGGAACTTGGAGGGTCGTATCGTTCGCGAGCTGCGCCGCCTCGGTAAGCGCATCGCCATCGGAGTAGAGGGAGATCTCTGGCTGGTGCTTCACTTGATGATCGCCGGCCGGCTACACTGGCGGCCTCCGCTCGCCGCTTTGTCGGGACGTCAGAATCTGGCAGCGTTCGATTTTCACGACGGCTCTCTCACGCTGACCGAAGCGGGAACCAAGCGCCGCGCCTCCCTCCATATACTCACGGGCGAAGAAGGGTTGCGTTCCGCGGACCCGGGAGGAATCGACATCTTCGCTGCCGATCTCAATTCCTTTCGTACGGCGCTCATACTTGAGAATCACACTCTGAAGCGGGCCCTTACCGATCCGCGCCTGGTCAGTGGAATCGGCAATGCGTATTCAGATGAGATCCTGCATGCCGCGCAGCTCTCTCCTATCGTGCAAACGCACAAATTAAAGCCAGACGAATGGGAACGGCTCTTCGCTGGGGCGCGCCGCACGCTTGAGTTCTGGGTGGAGCGGCTGCGAGCCGAGGCGCAAGTCCGTTTTCCGGAAAAAGTCACCGCCTTTCGGAAGGGCATGGCGGTGCATGGGCGCTATGGCGAACCGTGTCCGAGGTGCGGCGAAAAGGTTCTGCGTATTCGCTACGCGGATAACGAGACAAACTACTGCGCCCGATGTCAGACCAATGGCAAAGTGCTTGCCGATCGCAGCCTGTCCCGGCTGTTAGGATCTGATTGGCCGCGGACTTTGGAAGAGCTGGAAGGTTTAAAGCGGCGGTTCTAAGGATCAGATGAGATAGAATCCTTTGCTTGCCATGAATGAGCAAATACCCCGCAGAACCTTTCTGAAAACAGCAGCTTCTTCTTGCGCAGTCTTGCCGTTCTTTCTCGATGCACAATCTATGCACGCAAATCCTTTGAACCTGCCGATCGGGCTTCAACTCTACACGGTCGGTAAAGAAATGGATGCCGATCCTTTTGGCACGCTTAAGCGGGTAGCTGCGGTGGGCTACAAAGAAGTCGAGCTCTCACCGCTGGCGAAAGTTCCTCCGAAGGATTTGCGGAAGGCGCTGAATGATACCGGCCTTAAGAACCCTTCCGGACACTACATCCTTCCCGATCTGATGAGCAATCTTCAAGCCAAGATCGACCTGGCAAAAGAATTCGGGCAAAAGTATATGATCGCCACCGTACCCTGGGTGGCCGATCCCTCACGCATTAAGGTAAACCCCGCCACGGACCAGCTCGGATTTTTTCTCGCCATGATCCGCAGCCTGACACTCGATGACTGGAAGTGGAATGCGGAGCAATTTAACAAGATCGGGGAACAAACGAAGAAGGCCGGCTTGCAATTCGGCTATCACAATCACAACTTCGAATTCAAATCGTACGGGAGCGCGACAGGCTACGATGAACTGCTTCGCCTCACCGATCCTGAGTTGGTTAAATTAGAACTGGATTGTGGATGGATGACGGTTGCCGGACAGGATCCGGTTTCTTACCTCCACAAGTATCCCGATCGCTATCGGCTGCTGCACGTCAAGGACTTTCGCAAGGGCTTCACGCCGCGAACCACATTGATGGACAACGGCCCTGGCGCGCCAGTTCCAACCGAGTTGGGGCGCGGCGCCATTGATTACCACGAAATCTTCGCCGCTGCCCGCAGTGTGCCGATCCGCGCGATCTACGTGGAACAGGAACCGCCCTTTACCGAAATGCCCGCCCTCGATGCGATCAAAGTGGATTACGACTATCTCAAAAGCTTTCGCGCTTGAGAAACGGCAACAATGATCAAGACGTTGCTTTTGTTATTCGTATTGGCCGGCTGGATCGCCACCGCGCAGGACCAGGCAGCGCGGGTACCGAAGAAACCTAATCCCGCCGCTGCCCTCTTTGGCGGAGCCCAGATTGATCGTGCCGCCGCGGAACGCGGGAAGAAGATCTTTGTTCCAACCTGCGGCTTTTGCCACGGCGCGGACGCAAGTGGCAAAAGCGCCCCGGATCTGATCCGCTCGCAGTTGGTGCTGCATGACGAAGGGGGAAATCTCATCGGTCCCGTGATCCACGGCGGCAGGCCGGACCGCGGAATGCCCTCATTTCCCTCACTGACCGACGCGCAGGTCGCCGACATCGCGGCGTTTCTGCGGCTGCGCAAACAGGAGACATCCAACCGCTTCGGATACGTGATTCAGGGCCTTCTCACGGGCAATGCCAAAGCGGGCGAGGCTTACTTCAACGGCGAGGGCAAGTGCTCTACCTGCCACTCTCCCACCGGAGATCTTGCCGGTATTGCGACCCGGTTTGACCCGGTGGATTTACAGCGCCAATTCTTGTCACCTGGTCCCTCCATGATGGACATGTTCCTGGGCAAGAAGAGCAAGCCGCTCCCTCCAGCCAAAGTGACGATTCGTTTGCCTTCCGGGCAGACGCTCTCGGGAACTTTGGTACGGGAAGACGAGTTCGCGGTGGAGATGAAAGACGCTGCCGGATGGCACCGATCGTTTTCGCGAGAGGGTTTACAAGTGGACATTCAGGATCCGATGAGCTTTCACCGGGCGCAACTCGCGAAATACACCGATGCTGACATGCACAACCTGCTGGCATACCTGGAGACCTTGAAATGAAGTTCAGTCAAGTAAGTCTGGCAGGCTTATGTCTCGCCTTCGTTGCCTTTGGTCAGGAACTAAATCCCGACGTATTGATAAAGCCGCCCGCCGATGCCTGGCCAACTTACAACGGAGATTATTCGGGACGCCGGAACAGTCCGTTGACTCGGATCGACACAGGAAACGTGAAGAATCTGGCGCTTCAGTGGATTTACCGCGCGAGTAACTCCGGTATTACCGGTTTTGCCGGCTCCATCAAATCGACGCCGCTGCTGGTCAATGGCGTGCTGTACTTTACGATGCCCGATAACGTCTGGGCAGTAGATGCGCGGACCGGGAGCGAAATATGGCACTACAAGTATCCGAATAATCCCGGTGTGCACATCGGCAGCCGCGGTGTCGGAATGTATGGCGACTGGTTGTACTTCGAATCGCCGGACTGCAACCTGATTTCGATTAACGCGAAAGACGGAACCGAGAGGTGGCGAAAAACGATTGCCGATGTCAAAGCGGAGTACTTCTGCACCATGGCTCCGCTGGTAGTCGGTAACCGGATTATCGTCGGCGTGAGTGGCGATTCGCTCGACAATCCGGGTTTTCTCGAAGCGCGAGATCCGGAAACCGGCGCCGTCCAGTGGCGCTGGGATACAGAGCCGCAGCCTGGCCAACCGGGATCGGAGACCTGGCCAAATCAAGAAGCCATGCGCCACGGCGGCGGGATGACCTGGATGACAGGAACCTACGATCCCCAGCTTCATCTGCTGTATTGGGCGACCGGGAACCCCAACCCGGTGCATGCCGGCGGCGCGCGCAAAGGAGACAACCTCTGGACGTGTTCCATTGTGGCGCTCAATCCGGATACGGGAAAGCTGGTTTGGGCATTTCAGCCATCGCCTCACGATACGCACGATTGGGACGCCGTACAGACGCCTGTCCTGTTTGATGGCGAGCTGAACGGGCAGCACCGCCAGATGCTCGCGCAGGCAAGCCGAAACGGATACTTTTTTGTGCTGGATCGCGAGACCGGAAAGAGTCTGGTGACCGCTCCGTTTATGGCGAATAACTGGTCGGAAGGCATCGATTCCCACGGCAGGCCGATTCCCAATCCCAAAAAAGAGCCAACCCGGGATGGCACGCTCGTAAGTCCGAGTTCAAATGGCGCGACCAACTGGTTTGCACCCAGTTACGATCCGGCAAAGGGGCTGTTCTTCGTCAATGCCTCACAGAACTATAGCGTGTTCTATTACACCGCGGAGGGAAAGCCGGAAGGTTATGCGGGGCGCGACGACTTTCTCACGTTCTCGAGTTTGCTGCTGGCAATCGATTACCGGACCGGCAAGGTTCAATGGCGGCATGACATCAGCAGTGCCGGAGCAATGAGCTTTGGAGGACTGTTGAGCACGGCTGGAAACCTGCTGTTCGCGGGCGATACATCGGGCCACTTATTGGCGGTCGATTCGGATAACGGTAAAACGCTGTGGCACGCCCGGGTAGGACAGAACACGTCGAACGGGCCGATCACTTATACGCTGGATGGCCGCCAGTTCGTCTTATTCGGAGCAGGCGACTCGCTCTATTCGTTTGCGCTGCCTGAAGAACAAACTCAATAGAGCGCACTATACTTCCACTTGCTTGAACTTCGGCAGAAGTAAGTGGATCACCAGCAGCGCGCATAAGTACGCCACAGCCGCGATCAGGAACAGCGGCCCGTACCTTTCATGCGAGAAGTCCAGCCAGTATCCAACGGCGGGCGCGACCAGCATGCCGCCCACCGCCCCTCCAAAACCGCCGAGCCCCACAACGGATCCAACGGCGGAACGCGGAAATGTGTCGGACGGAATCGTAAAAAGATTCGCCGACCACCCTTGGTGAGCGGCTGCCGCTAAGGCGATCAGTCCAACCGTTATCCACAGTCTTCCGCCCGTAAACATTACGCAGGAAACCGGCACGACCGCAAGCGCGCAGGTGAGCAGTGCGATTTTGCGAGCGCTGGTAACGCTGAAACCCCGGGCCAGCAGGCGCGACGACAGCCAACCTCCCCCGATGGAGCCGACGTCGGCGCATAAGTAAACCGCGACAAGCGGGGGCCCCAAGTGAGTTAAGTCCAGCCTGTATTTCTGATTCAGGAAGCCCGGGAGCCAGTAAAGGTAAAACCACCAGACTGGGTCGGTCATGAACTTGCCCAGCAGAAAGGCCCACGCCGCTCGCGTCCTGAGTAAACGCAGGTACGGGATCCTGCGCGCTGGCTCCGGTTCACTATCCGATTCGATGAGCGCTAGTTCTTCCGCTGAAAGCCGTTTCTGCTGCCGCGGTGGACGGTATATCGCGAGCCATACGACGATCCAGAGCACGTCCAGGCCGCCGGTGACCAGGAATGAGGAGCGCCAGCCGAATCGGGCGGCAATGAACGGCACAAACAGCGGAGCGACAAGCGCGCCAATATTCGTGCCGCTGTTGAAAATGCCCGTTGCCAGCGCGCGCTCACGCCTGGGAAACCAGTTCGCTACGGTCTTGATCGCCGCGGGGAAATTTGCAGCCTCGCCCAATCCCAGCGCGAAACGCGCCATCGCGAACTGCACCAGTGTCCGTGCCAGCGCATGACTCATTGCCGCCGCGCTCCAAACCAGGACAGCGAGCGCGTATCCGAGCCGAGTTCCCAGCCAGTCCAGCAGTCGGCCCGCAATGGGCATCATCAACGCGTAGGCACATTGGAACGCGAAGACCACCCATCCGTAATCGGCCTCGCTCCAGCCCATTTCATGGGCCAGTACCGGCTTCAAAATTCCGAGCACCTGGCGGTCAATGTAATTTACGGTCGTCGCCCAAAATAACAGGGCGCAAACGTACCAGCGCAGATTCTGGATTGTCCTCGGCCGTTGCCCCGGTTTTGAGCTAAACGGCGCCGGCGCGGCCATACTTGCCGTCCTTCAGGTGTGCGAACTGCGTGAAATTGTCCCGGAACAGCTCATGGATGTCGCGATGAATCTCGGCTTTGGTAACGCCACGGCCATCACGCGCCAGTAATTCGTAACTGTTCGTCAGAATGGGCGCCATGGTCCGCCGGGTATTGCGCCATTTGTAAATCACCTGCTCTAGAATGCGGGCGTCCGAATGCTGCGGAATAAAACTTGCGCCCAACATTTCAATTCGTTCGCGAGTGATCTCCTCGACAATGGACGGATTGTTCAGAAACCACCAGCATCCGAACGGTAGCAGGTTCGCGAACTTCCTGGCATAGACGCACAGCTCGTGCTGGTTTTCGCGGCTCAGAACGCTGATCAGGAAGCGGTTGTCCGGAAATTCGACGCACAGATGTTCCACCGCGCGAAGATCCGCTTTTCCCGCCGCGTCGCCTGCCAGCCGTATGGCCGGATTCACCTGGTAACGAGGGCCGATCATCAGTGAAAGGGGAATATTGAATTCACGGCAGGAGGGAAGGACGGCTTGCCTCAGCAGTTCCGCCCTGGCGCTGTTTTCCGGAAACTGAAACGTGTCCGGCAGAGAGCAGGCCATGTAAACCGGCTGCATTCGCCGAAACCAATCCGCCAGAAACCGCTGTATTTCGGATATCGTCTGGCCCTGTAGACTCTCCTGAACCTTGTAGCCGCCCTCATTCAATTGTTTCCAGTGCTGCTGCCACTTATTCAGTATTCGATCAAGCCGCAGCACTGCATGGAACTGCGCGTCGGGTTCGGCGCCCTTCTCCCATAAAGGTGCTTCGGCAGGATCCAGCGGGTCGTTCGTCATCACAACTTCGCTGATTCCGGCGAGCTTAAACACTCGCTGGATGTGTTTTGTGAGTTCTTGATTTCCGAAGAAGCCGCGAGCCTCGCTGAGGTCTTTCGCTTGGGTATCAAGCCCGAACGCGGCGAGTACCGCAACAATGCCGCGTGTGGCTTCAGATAACGGGGTATTTTGGACGAACAGCGTTTGCCAGATCAGGTCCGCCTGTTCGCGTTTGGCCAGCGACCAGTATTGATCCGGTGTAACAGGCGAGAAGCGGAACAGTTCTGCTTCCAGGTAATGATATGTCAGCAACTCATCGATGCCCCACAGCCCAAGACTCCCAAGCGAGGGCATAAACAAATGTGTGTGAACATCAATGAACGGAATGCTTTGCAATTCCTCTGTAACGGCTGGGCCGATCTGATCCAGATTGAGAAATTCAGGCGCATGAGCAGAAGTGGCGGCATTGATCGTTGTTGGATTCATAGGAGGCTCTCACGATGGATTCTAACGAACGGCCGCGGCGAGGTGACGCGCTAACGGGAGTGACGGCTCACGGCCGGGCAGCCTGCACCGGCTCCGGGAGAGGATACTTCGCCGCAGTCCGAATCGCGCCGGCCCTTCTCGCCGCTAAGGGACGCGCGGTCATTGCCTCGGCCGAATAGATGTTCTTCGGGTTCCAGAGTAGCCAGCCGTCCGACCCGAAACTCTGTGCTGCCTCAATCTGTGCTTGAATCTCTTTGCTGCCGAAGCGCCGCTTGTCAAAGGCGTAATCGGCAAACGCCTGCAGCCAGGGGCGAAATCGTATCGGGTCAATTTGGGCCCGTTCGGCGGCCCGGTCCAGCGTCAAGCGAACGATTTCGTACGGGTGCTCAATAGGGTTCCGATAGTTCGGAATGCCGAAGCTGAAGCCCGATGGGTACAGCATGGGCGAAATATAGTCCAGCACACCCGCAACGTCGTTGATCCTCTGGCCGATTCCGGTATCGCCTTTGTTCCAGCAAATGTAGCCAAAGACATCCGCAGCGAGAAAAACATTGTAAGGGACCAGTTTCTGCCGCGCTTCAGTTAAAAACCCAGTGATGGCTTTCGGCCGCGATTCGTCTGTGCTCGCCTGCGAGAACTCAACGCCCTTCGCATCGGGGAAGCGGACGTAATCAAATTCGATCTCATCAAACCCTGCTTTGGCAGCCTCAGCCGCGAGGTCAATGTTGTAGGCCCGGACCTGCGGGAGGAAAGGATCACACCAGGTTAGGCCCTCACGGTCTCTGAAAATCTTTCCGTTCTGATGGACCGCTAAACCCGGCCGCTCTGTGCAAAGCGCATTATCTTTGAACGTGACGATGCGAGCGATGGTGTAAAGCCCCTGCTTGTGCAATCGTTCAAGGAGCGCAGGCATGTCGGGAACGGTAATGATCTTTTGCGCGCCGATTTCGGCCGCAAGCGGTGTCGCCACTTTAAAAGAAACGTACCCCAAATCGCCTTTTACATCGATCACTACGGCGTTGACAGGGGTGGATTCAGCAAGCTTTAGAACAGGCTCGCGTATGGAAGCAGTTCCGACGCCCCAAAAGGAAAGGTAAACGGCGCGCGGAATAAAGGGCCGCAGCCTGATTTCTAGCGACTTCGGACTGCGTGTATTCGCGGTTACCTGCGATCGCGTGTAACCATAGGCGCGAGCCCGCACAGTCCGATCGCCATCGATTTGAAACTGCCCTTTTGCATCGGTGCGGGTGACTTTAGATCCGCAGGTTACGATCGCGCCAGAAATGGGCTTCGCAGTTCCCGCATCCAGGATAACGCCCGAAAGCTCAGAACTTAAAGCAAGAAATGCGCAGGCGAGCAGGCCTCCGCCCAAGCGAAATACGATGTTTTGCACCTATGGAGTCGTGCATTGAAGGTGCTGCGATTCTCAGCCGTCGATCATTGCGCGAAACAGGTGCATCAATAAGCTGAAAATCCGGCGCGTTCGAACCCGCGGCGGGCTTCGGGATTTTTCATGAAAGTCTCCCAGACGAAGCCGGTTCTCAAGTTCTCCGCCATCAGCATGGTGATGCCGGTATCAATGCCGACCACGTCTGCGTCGTACCATTTCGTAAGTGGATTGAAGGCGTTAACAAATCCATATTTAGACCAGGCATCGCCATATTTGGTTCTGATGGTTTTCAGAACGCGGAGGGTGCCTTGCGGCATGAACGGCAATGATCCTCCGGCCGCGCTTGGCACGACTGTTCCGTCGATGGGACCGATTTCAGGCGGCCCTCCCCAGACGACGTAGCCATATTGGGAGTCCGAGGCGGTAATGCCCCAAAGATCCTCGCTGTAGTCGGGAAACTGCTTGCCCAATTCAATACAGAAGCGGCGGTGAACCGCGGTCGCCGTCATGGAGTTTTTGAAATAGTCGGTGTAGCGGTCGCGCTTGCCGCGAAAATCGAACCATGCCTGCGAATACTGGTGGATGAAAAGCGGAGCAAAGGAGCCGATGTAGCGGATGCCCTCATATTCGAATGTCATCCGCTTCCAAGCATCCCAGGCCTGCTTGGGAAGGGGATGGGAAAGAGATCCGAGTCCCAGCAAATACATCATCATCAATTCGCTGTAATAATCCCATCGGAAGGGTAGAAACCCGCTCTCGGGCGACCATCCATGCGGCAACAAGGTAGTGTCTTCCGAGAGCCAGGTCCACTCCACGCGATTGAAGATATCGTAGGCCAGGCGAGTAACTTCGCCGTGGTGGAAATGTTCGCGGCAGGTAAGAATGCCGCAGAGCAGAATCGCCGTATCGATGGAAGAAACCTCGGAATCCCAGATCCTCTCGCCCGTGCTGGCGTTGGCGAAATGATAGTAGAAGCCGCGCTGGTTGGGCATCTGGGTCCAGAGGAACCGCAAGGCAGTCAGGACGCGCTCACGTGCATCCTCAAAGGAAACGTAGCCTCGCTGCTGCCCAATGCAGATGCCTGTCAACCCGAAACCCGTGGCGGCGATGCTGGCTGCGGTGCTGTGGTCCTCGGTGCGCACATTGCAACGATCCTTGATCAATCCAGTCTGCGGGTTCGCCTGCTCCCAAAAAAATTGAAAACTGGCCTTTTCCAAATCCTCGAGAAGCGAGTCCTCTTCCGGTGAGAGAGCCGGCATGGAAAACTCCGGCGATACGACAGGAGTCTGCGTTGCCGCAAATGGGACGGCTGCCGCCAGGGGAATGCAGGCCGTTCCAATCGCGGCTTGCAGGAGCGCGCGGCGTGAAATGAGCATGCGTCGGTTCTGTTCGTCATCCACCACCATCAATTTAGACGATCATGCGGTAAAGGCCGCCGTGAGACTCTGACCGTAGGGAAGAATGAGCCGAAAGCAGCAGGCGAATCTGGCGGCGGTGGTGCTGGTGCTGTGCATCATCGCCGCGGTTTCGCTATATATCTTTCGCGGCGTCGCGCCCATCAAGCCTCTTTCATTGGTGGGCGTCGTTCTGGTGCAGAACGCCGATCCGCGGAAGCAGGCTCCCATTGAGAACGCCAGCGTGAATGCGACGAACGGAGTCACTACAGCTTACGCCAATACCGACTCTACAGGCCTGTTCCGGGTTACTCTGGACAAAGGCGCGCGAGCCGGACAAGTAATCACGTTCCGGTTCCGGCATGCCGGATATTTCCCGCTCAATCTCACGCGAATCGCCGGGAATGAGATTTATATCGCGCGCATGTTACCGCTCCCGGAGAGTCCGCCCGCGAAGTTGGGCCACCCCGAAGCGGTACTTGCCGACGTGAGGGTCCGCTATTCGGAAAAGGCTACAACCACAATAAACGTTGGAAGCATTGCCCCTGCCTTCGAAGTCGTAAATACGGGGAACATTCCATGCAATGGCCAGGGCGCATGTTCACCCGATGGCAAATGGCGCGCAACCATCGGCTCTATCTCGGTCGACGCTGGAGTCGGCAACCAGTTTCTGAACGTACGGTTGTCCTGCATCGCTGGACCTTGTGCTTTTACAAAGATCGAATCCGAGGAGTTTCTGGACAATCGCCGCGATTTGAAAGTGTCCGTTCGAAACTGGTCGGATACAACGACGTTTCTTCTTGAAGCTGAGGTGGCGCAGGCGAGGATCACCGAGGTGGTCCGGGATTTGTTCCCCGCGAAATTCGGTCCTACGATGAATTTTACTTTGCCGGCGGCAGCGGAAGGACCAAGCATTCTGGCGGAGATGAACGGGCACCCTATCGTGTACCCGCTTGGACCGGATCTGATTGTGTCATGGGCGAATTGCACCGTGAAGGTGAATCCCGACGGCACGAAGCTATATCGCTGCGATCTCAAGCCGGGCTACCGCTTCGAATTAAAAAACGGCGGACGGGGGTAAGCACCTACCCATCGTCCACCGCCGGAGGGAAAGCCGTTGTAAGCGCCTCTACAGTTCGCGCCTGGCCGCGTCGGCATCTTCTGCCAGATCGCGAAGCAGCTCAAAGAACTCCCGATCCTGACCGATGAACAATCCATCGGCGGTTAAAGCCTTGAGCGCGCCCATGGCCGCTCCTTTTGTTGCGGTAGGACGAATGATTGAAACGGGCGGGAACTTTCTATTGAGGAAATGGCAGGGCTCCGGCATGATCAGGTTGCCCTGCAATGATTCCGGCTGGTTCGTCGTCAGATCTACAAACGTTATCGTTGCCTTCGTGATGGGGTCTGTATCGGTCAACGGAGTCGCATTCCCGGCTTTATCCTGCCATGTCTGAAAGTGCATGGTCTCGGTCGGTCCGATGCTGAGCAAGATCCGCAAGACCTGGCGGTTCGTCACTCGTTGAGCAAGCGAAGGATAAATGCTGGTGCCACCCTGTTCAATGAATGCAAAGTGAAATCCTGCCGTGAAAGCAATCGCTTTTAGATGGTCTGTTGGTTGGACAAGAGTGCTGCCGGCGGTGTCGGCATCGGTTCGGGGAATTGCCGGATGCCTCCCAACATTCAAGCCCTTAACTGCCTGGCCAAAGGTGAACCCGGGATCGAGATCGGGGTTATTGTCACTGCTGCGATATCGCGTCCAAAAGCTAGTGTCAACGCTCAGCTCTGTCAGGTTAGTGAGTCGCGGCTTCCCAGCGGATCCTTCCGCCATACTACCCGTCAACGTACGAAATCTGTTTCCTCTGAGAAGATCGATCTGGTCCGTCGAGGCGTTCTTCGAAGCCAGGTAAGCTCTCAGGAACGCCACATGAGTGAACTCATCGTCGGTATTGTCGTGAATGTACTGGGCCATGTCCGCGTCCAGAAGTGAAACAGCGGCTGTGTAGAGCGGGTTGCCCCCCGTAGCCTTCGCAAATTCGTTATCCTGCGTGCCGCCGAGCTCCCAGTATTGCTCCCAAAGATCGCTTTCTATCACTTCAAGCGCCGCCAAAAATCTAAGAATCGCAGCATCTCCTCTGGTGAGATCGCCGCTATCATCGTCATCTGAGTCTTCGGCAAAAGCGGGCAACCTACTAGCCAGCAGTCCGGCTCCCAGAGTTGCGGTTCCAGTTGTCAATCCCCTTTTGAGAAAAGAGCGCCGGTTGGCGCCGCTCTTCAGGTAATTCGTTGAATCGTTCACAGTTTCTGTCCTTTCACTTCGAGGCGCTGAAGGCCTGTCCCTGCGCCGATGTTAAGGGGTAAACGGTCATGTAGGGGTTATCGAATCGTAAATTGCTTGTAAAGCGTCTGCGACTCGGCGAAAACTGCGATCATTGCTTTTATGGCTTTCGCATTCACAACCTCATACCTGGAAGATGCTCTCGCTGTTTTGCATCAGTATAAGCGGCTTGGCGAGGGAGCAATGGCGCAGGTGACTGACGATCAACTTAGGGCCGTGCTCGATCCTGAGATGAATTCGATTGCGCTGATTGTCAAGCACATGGCGGGGAACATGCGTTCGCGTTGGACGAACTTTCTAACGAGCGATGGAGAGAAACCAGACCGCAACCGGGACAGCGAGTTCGTAAAACCTCCCGCCACACGGGAGCAGGTGACGAAGTTATGGGAGGAAGGGTGGGCCCTGGTTTTCGCCGCGCTCGAGCCGCTTGAGGAAGCGGACCTGAAGCGTACTGTGATGATCAGAGGCGAAGCCCATTCCGTGATGCAGGCGATCAACCGGCAGATCGCTCATTACGCCTCTCATTGCGGGCAGATCATTTTGCTGGCGAAACATTTTCAGCACGAGCATTGGAGATCGCTCAGCGTGCCGCGCAACAAATCCGCCGATTTCAACCGCAGTGTAGGGGCTGGAGAGGCGAGCCAGAGGTGATTCGAATAGGGTCTTACGCCGCAGGCGCTTTTTTCGCCGCGTTCCGCTGATTCTTCTGAACCGGCTTCATGCTCTTCGGATCCTGATGCCAGGCATCCCAGAGCTTCTGCATTCGTTGGACGAACTGGCGCGGCCTCTCTTCGTACAAGCGCTGTCCCAGTGCAATCGAATTGTCACGTAGCTGTTTCTGGCGCTCAGCGGCGAGAGCCAGGAATATTTGAATGTGTTCCCTGCCCCCATACTTGGCAGGCTCCTTTTGAAGCTGATCGCACAGTACAACCAGGTTGTGATCGTCACCGAGCCACGTCTCCAGCTCATGCAAACTCGATTCGCGAGCTTGCTGAGCTTCCGTCCACAGGCTTTCAAGCAGCCGGATCTGATACCAGTGATCCTTCACCCGCTTGCGAAAGTCGTGGTAATTGGCTGGGTCCGGATTCTTTTGCGCTTTGGCCAATGCTTTGCGGCCGCGCTGATAGGTTTGCTTCAGACCGGGCGCAATGGCAGCAAAGCCATCCTTTTCTAAGGGCCATTTCGTAACACGCTTACGGGCGCTGCGGAGGGCGCCAAGAGCGCTCTGTATCAGCTTCGCAACACCAATTGTGCGCTCCTTCTCGCGCTTCGCCGCTTGAATACCGCGTCGAATCGCGTCGAAGGCGTTCTTACGAAGATGGTCCGCGTGCTCCTTCGCGACGGAATCGAACACTTCAAGAATGGCCTGCGCGTCGCGGAGATCGGAAAGATGATGGCCAAGATCGCGGAAACGGGCATTCTCGCCGCGATAGGCGCTTCCAAGCTCGGGCCTGCAGAGGCGGAGTGCGCCGCGAATCTTCTTCACGCTTTTGCGCGCCTCGTGAATCGCTTCGTCGCGGTTCTTGGGGCCGCACTGCTGCAGCCCTTTTGCTGCCGAATCGATCTCGCCAACGACAACGCGTTTAATGCCGTCGGGAACCGATTCGCCTTTCTTGAGACGGTAAGCCATTCAGGCGGGTCTGGAATCGTAGGCGATTATTCTACGAATGCCCTTCTTGGGGCGCGGTCGCCGCGAACCCGGCCGTGTCTCCGCCAAATTCCTTCCTTGCTTCTTCACTGCGTCCCAGCAACTGCAGTGCCGCGGAGGTCACATGCTCGGTAGTGAAACCGAAGTGTTTCATGATCTCGTCGCCGGGAGCGGATGCGCCGTAGTGATTGATGCCGATCATAATGCCTTCACTGGTAGCCCAGCGGTCCCAGCCAAAGGTGGAGCCAGCTTCGACGGTAACCCGCTTCTTGATGTTCTGGGGCAGAATGCTGTCACGGTAGCCCTGGTCCTGGGCTTCGAAGAGATTCCAGCCCGGCATGCTTACCACGCGAGCCTTCACACCATACCCTTTGAGTTTCTTCTGCGCTTCCATGCAGAGCGAGACTTCGGAACCAGTACCGATGAGAATAACTTCCGGTGTTCCGCCATCGGCTTCGGACAAGATGTAAGCGCCTTTCGACACGTCGACGTTCTTGGCGTTGCTGCGGTCCAGATGCGGGACATGCTGGCGCGTCAGGGCGAACAGCGTCGGGCCGTCATGCTGGATGGCAACGGCCCAGCACTCGGCGGTCTCGGTGGCATCGGCTGGGCGCATCACATTGAGCCCGGGAATGGAGCGCAACCCGGCAAGCTGCTCTACTGGTTCGTGCGTGGGTCCGTCTTCGCCCACACCGACGCTGTCATGCGTGAAGACATAGAAGGCCTTGAGATGGCTGAGCGCACCCAGGCGAATCGCCGGTTTCATGTAATCGGAGAAGACCAGAAATGTTGCGCTGAAGGGCAGCAATCCCCCATGCGCCGCCATCCCGTTCACGGCCGCTCCCATGGCGTGTTCGCGGACACCGAATGCAACGTTACGCCCCGCATAGCCCCACACGCCTCCGACCGCGCCCTGGCTGGCAGGTCCGCCAGACTCAGGCGGCTGAAAATCGCCTTCGCCTTTAAGAGCGGTGTTGGTGGATGGATTCAGATCGGCGGAACCGCCCATGATGTTAGGGATGTGTTTGGCCAGCGCATTGAGTGCCTGGCCGCCCGCCGCGCGTGTCGCAAGAGGCTTATCGTTTGGCTTCCATTTCGGCAGGTCGGCACCCCAATTATCAGGAAGCTTTCCGCTAATCATCTGCTGCAGCTCAGCCGCTTCTTTTGGAAATGCTTTCTGGTAAGCAGCGAACCTGTTCTGCCAATCCTGCTGAGCCTTGGCGCCTTTGCCGACAGCCTGGCGAAAGAAATTGACCGCGTCCTCAGGAAGATAAAACTTGTCCATGGTGGACCAGCCAAGCGCCTTTTTGGCGGCCTGCAGTTCCTCTTCGCCGAGCGGGTTGCCATGCGCCTCAAAAGTATCCTGCTTCTTGGGGCTGCCGTAGCCGATGTGGGTATGGGAAAGAATTAACGATGGGCGATGCGTTTCAGCCCGGGCCTCTTTGATGGCGTTCGCCACATCTTCTGTGTCGTTGCCGTTCTCGATATGGCGTGTATGCCAGCCATAGGCCTCAAAACGCTTCCCAACATTCTCGGTGAAGCACAGGCTGGTAGCTCCAGCCAGCGAAATATGATTTTGATCGTAGAGGAAGATCAGCTTGCCGAGCTGCAGGTGCCCCGCAAGCGAAGCGGCCTCCTGGCTGACACCTTCCATTAAATCGCCGTCCCCGCAGATGCCGTACGTATGGTGATCAACGATGGTATGACCGGGCCGGTTAAATCGAGCGGCAAACCAGGCCTCAGCGATCGCCAGACCAACAGAGTTTCCAAAGCCCTGGCCCAGAGGACCCGTGGAGACTTCGACGCCGACGGTGTGCCCGCGCTCGGGGTGACCCGGAGTTTTGCTACCCCACTGACGGAAGCGTTTGAGTTCATCCAGGGAGAGATCGTACCCAGTCAGATAAAGAAGGCTGTACAGCAGCATGGAGCCGTGGCCGGCGGACAACACAAAGCGGTCGCGATCGAACCAGTTCGGGTCTTTGGGATTGAACTTCATGAACCGCGTCCACAAGGTGTAAGCCATGGCCGCCGCGCCCATGGGCATGCCCGGGTGACCCGAGTTCGCATTCTGCACGGCATCCGCGGACAGAAAGCGGATCGTATTGATACAGAGTTCTTCTAAGGTTTGGGTCTCAGTAGTCGGCAAAGTCTTCTCTCCTCATTTGACGGTGCTGCTGTTGGACGACATCCCTGCGAAGTTGTGACGCAGGAGGCCACGAACACGGGCTTTTTGTGCCCAAGTGCCGCTCTTACAGGTTAGTACTTCGCCAGAGGAGGAGCGCAAATAACGGTGAAAGCCGGTGGGCCGAAGCGATATTGGCGATCTCGAGCCCTTACCAGCTCAGAGCAAGCAGCGAAACCGCTTCGCGCGGCAAAGAGAAGTGCACAGCCGCCGTGCCGTTCCGGGTGGTGAGCCAGCGCGGGGATTCCAGCAGCTGCAACTGACCTGCGGATTCGAGCGTTGCGTACTGTGCCGGCGACGGGTGCTGCGGCGATCCCATTGCTTTCCACGCAGCATAGGAATTACTGTGACTTTGATCAATCCGGTAGTGTTGGAGCAGAACGCGACCGGCGTCTAAGGCGATGCCGGAAACGATTACATCGACGGCGGCGGGCGGTGCTTCAGCGGCATCATCGCTATAGTTCCAAACCATCACTGCAATCCGGTTTTCGGAGCGGACCGCAAGCGCATCTACATCGGATTGTTGCCGTACGCCGCGGTTCAGAATGGTTTCGAGCGGAACGGCCGCGGTGCTTGCAGTTCTGACGATATCCCCGCGGAGCAGGCCTGCCATGCGAAAGAAATTCAACACGGGCTTGTCGATTCCGTTTGTCGCTAACGTGCGGAACCCTGCAAAATAAAGCTGCTCTTCGAATTCGAAGGCCCACGTGAGCATGCCGTCGATGTTGGCGCGATCGCGGGCGGCCAACTTCAGAATCTTATCGAGTGTTTCGGCGAGGTATGTGGGGTAGAGCGTGCCATTGCGATAGGCGTTTTGCGGATGGGTTTGGGCGGAGCACGCCGCACAGCCTTCCGGGTCCGATTCGCTCAAGATGACCGGCAGATTGCGGAACTGCGCGAATTCGGAAATGATCTGAAGACCGGCGTCGACATCCTGCAGATGGCGAGCCAGGCCCATGCGGATATGGCCACCGAGTACTTCGGGCCGCCCTTTGGCGTGATAACTGATGAAATCAAGCGGCGAGGATTTCGTTGCGCAGTGTTCGAGAAATTGCCGCAGGAACACGGCAGCTTTCGCGTTGGCGGGGCCTGTGGAAGCCGGGCCTCCGACGCGCGCAGACGGAAGTGCTCGTTTGACTGCGGCGGAGGTGTGGTCGTAAAGCTCGTCATACTGTTCCGGCGTGCCGTGCCAGTAGATGATGTCAGGCTCGTTCCAGACCTCCCAATACCATGAGTCCACTTCGGATTTTCCGTACTTATCCACGCAATGCCGGACCCAGTTATCAATCAGGCGATCCCACTTCTGGTAGTTATTCGGCGGATAGGCCCAGCCCGTGTCAATGCCGCCTTTGGGCCAAGTGTGACGGTACGGCTCGGGATGGGTAGAAAGGGCTTCCGGCATAAATCCAATCTCAACGAAGGGCTTCGCCCCGGCGGCGAGGTAGGTTTCGAATATCTTGTCGATAATGGTCCAGTCGTAAACAGGCTGACCGGAAGCATCTTCGGTATAGGCATTCGTCGATCCCCATTTCAGAGAGGGAATACCATTGCCGGTGGTCAGGAGATTATGAGTGCGGACGTAGACCGGCGTGTAACTTAGGGCGGATAGCTCATGGATGAGCTTACGGCCATTCGCGGTGTAAGTATAGTTAGGCTCGTCATACCCGAAGTATCTCCAGATCGGGTTAAAGTGCCCAATCTTGTCGGAAGCGGTTACACGGATAGTAACGGGCGATTGAGCGATCCCCGGTATTGTGATAGCGAGTAATACGATCAGGCTGAGAGAAAGCCGGATCATGTTTCCAGCGGCTGGCCGTAGTAAGCAGCGGGTCCGTGCTTTCTGAGGAAATGCTTGTCGCGCAGAGTTTCAGAGATGGCTTCGGCATCGGCGCGAATGGTGATAGTCAGATATGCCATATGGGCGAGCTCTTCGAGGATGGCCGCATTGTGTGCCGCATCGGTAACCGACTTTCCCCAGCAGAATGGGGCGTGCCCTGCAACCAAAACGGCGGGTATGGCAAGAGGGTCCAGAGTCGCGAACCGCTCCGCAATGACCTCTCCTGAGTTCCGCTCGTACTCTGTTTCAATCTCGCGCGGCTGCATGAGGCGAGTTGCCGGAATGGCGCCGCGGAAATAGTCGGCATGCGTGGTGCCGAAACAGGGAATCTCTATTCCCGACTGTGCCCAGGCGGTTGCGTACCGTGAGTGCGTGTGAACAACTCCGCCGATGCCCTGAAAAGCGCGATAGAGGGCCACATGGGTGGGAAGATCGGAAGAAGGGCGCAGGCTTCCTTCGACAAGATTGCCTTCCATGTCTGTCACAACCAAATCAGCCGGAGTGAGGCGATCGTACGGGACGCCGCTGGGTTTGATAACAACCCGTTCGCTTGTGCGATCGCAGCCGCTGGCGTTTCCGAACGTAAAGATCACTAAACCGCGCCGGACCAGTTCCAGGTTGGCCTCCAGCACCTCTTCCCGCAATGCTTTCAAATTCACTGGAGCACCTCGCTGCGCTGCCTGACACGAGCCGCAATCTTGCGCAGTTCCGGGAGAATATCGCGGATTGCGACCGGCCCTGAGTTCCTGCTGCCTAACCCAAAATAGAGACGCCGGTACAAACTGTAGATCTCGTCATAGGCTGCAACGCTTTCGGGCTCAGGAGTGAATACCCGGTGAGGCGGACAGAGTGCGTTCTGCGCCTCCTGAATCGAAGGGAATGCCTTGGCGGCGAGAAAGGCAAAGATGGCGGATCCCAGACTGGTGACGTTACCTTGCGGAACCAGAATCGGTTTATTCAGAACGTTCGCGTAAACCTGATTGAGAACGTTGTTGCGCTGCGGAATGCCGCCGCCATTGATAATGCGTCTGACGGCAACGCCGTGCTCTTCCATGCGTTCGAGAATCACACGCGTGTGCAGCGCTGTCCCTTCAATGGCGGCAAAAAGTTCGTCCGCTGCGGTGCTTGTAAGATGCCATCCGAAGGTGACGCCGCCAAGCTCGGGATTCACGAGAACCGTGCGGTCGCCGTTATCCCAAGTCATGCGGAGCAAGCCAGTCTGGCCGGCGCGGTAGCCGATTAACTCGCTTGACAAAGCGGCGGCTGAGGAACCTGCCCGGCGAGCAATCGCTTCGAAGATATCGCCGACCGCGGACAGGCCGGCTTCAATGCCAGTGAGGTGCGGGTCGACAGAACCGGGCACCACCCCGCACACACCGGGAACCAAGGTTGTGTGGTCGCTGAGGCCGATGATGCATGTGGAAGTTCCAATCACGTTGACTAAATCTCCAAGCCTGACCCCCGCGCCGATCGCGTCCCAATGCGCATCGAACGCGCCGACTGGAATCGGGATGCCCGGCCTGAGGCCCAGCTTTTGCGCCCATTCAGGACAGAGAGTTCCAGCGAGCGAATCGGATGTGAGATAGCGGCCGCCGAGTTTCGCGCGCACTCCCTTCAGGAGTGGGTCGACAGATACGAGGAAGTCTTCAGAAGGCAGTCCTCCGAGCGATTCGTTATACATCCACTTGTGACCCATGGCGCAAACGCTGCGCGGGGCTTGTGCAACATCATGGATACCGCAGAGCACGGTGGCGACATAGTCGCAATGCTCGAAAGCAGAGACCAGGCGGTCGCGCTTGCCGGGGTTGTGGCGCAGCCAATGCAGCAGCTTCGAAAAGCCCCACTCGGAAGAATAGACCCCGCCGCACCACTCGATAGCCTGGAGGCCGCTCTGATGCGCTTTCGCTGTAATCTCAGCGGCTTCGCGCCACGCGCGATGGTCGGCCCACAGATAGTATTCATCCAGCGGCTCCAAATTTTCGCCAACCGGGATGACGCTGGAACCCGTCGTATCCAGCGCGATGGATGAGATGGCCGAAGCGTCCACTCCTGCCTGTGTAATCGCTGCCCGCATGGCCTGTGCCAGCGCGTTCATATGATCGGTGTGGCTCTGCGTTGCGTGATCGGGATCGCTGCGCTTGCGGTGCAGCGGATACTCGGCAACGCCCTCGCCCAGCCTTCCCTTCTCCTTCTCGAAAATGGATACACGAACACTGAGAGTGCCGAAATCCACGCCAGCGACAACCGTGCTCATGCTTTGTGCCAGTACACCTCCCAACCCAGGTATTTTGTAGCTGCCTCATGGACGGCGGCCGAAGTATGCGCCAGGTTTGCGGCAGTGTGATGCTCGAATCCCTGCTCGCAGATGAAATGGAGCAGGTCCTGCATGCGCGGGATCTCGACCACTCCTGCACCGCCGAAGGTCAGCAGCGGATCGTCGGTAAACCGCGCATCACCCAGATAGCCGCGAATCTTGCCTTCCCGATCTCTGGTCGAGAAGCGGGCGTAGCTCATGGGAGATGCCTTCACTTTGCCGACAACGGTCCCGAAGGTATTCAATTTTCCGACGGTCCCCGCAATGATGGCCTGATAATCCATCTTCATCTCTTGAAAGAAATGCTTGGGAAGATTGGCGCAATGGAAGCAAACGGCCTTGTTCGGGTCGTCGCCATAGTTATTGTTCCAATCGAGCAGCGCGCTGGGCGTTCCGGAAGCAAGCCGCAGCGCATGCATGCTGACCACGCCGACGATATCCACCTCACAGGCGCTGGACATCAGGTTGTTGCTCATCATGCTCATGACGGTGCAAGGGACCACGCCGAAGTATTCTTCCATGGCGGTCCAGCACTGCACGGCGCTGATGTCCAATTCATTGTCATGCATCCAGCCGTCGATTACGGCTCCCAGCTTGGCCATTTTCAACAGGGAGGATTCAGGCACGTCCCCAGTGGGTACATAGCTTTTGATGTCGGCGAGCTTTTTCTGGGCGGAGGGATCATCGGCATTCATGCGCTGGATGCGGCCGAGAATTTCGGAGAGATCGATGGTCACGACCGAAATACCGTTCGCTTCCAGAAGCTTCTCGCTGTAGCGGACGGTGTTGAATGCGGCTGGACGCGCGCCAATGGAACCGACGCGCAGGCCGCGCATGCCGCGCGCAATACGGCAGACGGCGAGAAACCAATCGAGATCGTTCTTGAAGTGCTCGGAGCCGGGTGCTTCGGTATGCAGCGTTGTGAGCGAATACGGGATGCCGTACTGAATTAAGTTATTGCAGGCCGACATCTTGCCGCAGAAGCTGTCGCGGCGGTCGCTAATGGTCATCTTGCCGGGACTGTCGGGCGTTGCCTGTATGAGTACGGGCACCCGCAGGCCGGAGATTCGCAGCGTGTCCGCAATGGCCCGCTCGTCACCGAAGTTCGGTAGCGAAACAATGACGCCGTCGATCATCTCGCGATGCTTTTTGAAGAGCTCCGCGCAGCGGCTGGCTTCCTGGAATGTTTCGACCGCGCCGGCGTGTGATTCTTCGGGCGTTAACGCAATCACCTCGACATTGGCGTTTTGCAAAGCATGCAGCATGTCTTCCCGCCCGGTTGCCGCCAAGTGAGTGGGAAAGAAGCCGCGATTTCCGATGATGAGCCCGAGTTTGGCGGGCCGCTGTGAATCAGTCATTTACTCTTCCTTGGGAAAAATCGAATGAAATAGAGCAAGCCGATGACCAGCAGAACGGCGCCCCACCAGATATTGGCATGCATACTTGCGAGGACGGGCGGATTGGCCGGCGGCGTGGACAACTCATAAATGCCCGTTACCGTGATAATCACGCCGTATGCGGTCAACAACACTCCGATGAAAAACCAGATGGATAGGGAACCGTGTCCGCCGCTCATGTGTTTTACCAGAAAATGACGTTCAGGATGATGAAGATCACGAATACGACACCTGCCCAAAAGATGGGCCGCTGATACAAAGGCAGATGACCTTCAGAGGGAATTTCCGTGGCCCCGTAGACAAGACCAGTAAGCTCCGCTTCAGGTTTCGGCCGGGTCATGAGACTAACCACGACAGTAACAATGACGCAGATGAGCCACGACCAGAGCGCGCGATACATGTTTTCGGCCATATCCTTGGCATCGGGCGAGAGCGCGATATACCGCAGGGCGGAATGGTCGAACTCCACCCAGGCGAACATGCCGATGGAGGACAGCGTGCCCGCCAACAATCCCCAAAAGCCGGCGGCAGGAGTGGCGCGTTTCCATAACATGCCCAGGATTACCGTTCCAAAAAGCGGAGCGATAAAAAAACTGAACAGCGCCTGCACGTAATCCATGATGCTGAGGAATTGCATCACGAGATAAGCAGTGCCGATGCTGATAAGAACGCCCAGAATGGTACACCAGCGGCCCACATCGACGTAATGCTTGTCGGTCGCGGTCCTGCGGATGAAGGCCCGATAGATATCGTAGGTCCAGACTGTCGCGAAGGCGCTGATATTGCCGGCCATACCCGACATGAATCCGGCAATCAAAGCGGTGATACCCAACCCCAGTAAACCGGGGCCGCAATAGCGCGCCAGCATCAGCGGAAGCACCTCGTTGTAGGTGTGCATTCCGGGACCGGCTTGCGATTCCCCTACGAGGTGTTCCGGCAGTACGGCCAGCCCCAGCAGGCCCGGGAGTATGACGATGAACGGCAGAGCCATCTTGAAGGCCGAGCCGATAATCGGCGCCATCTTCGCGCTCCGAAGATCCTTCGCGGCAAGGACGCGCTGCACCACCAGAAAATCGGTTGTCCAGTAACCGAATGAGATCACGAATCCTAGGCCGAATACGATTCCAGTCCATTGGATTCCCATTGGATTGCTGGTGAAGGATCCCAGCCCAGCCCACAAATGCGTGAAATCCTGCCCTGGGAAGCGATGCACAATCCGATGCACCATGCCATCCCAACCGCCCGTCTCGGTCAACCCGATGATGGGAATGAGCAGGGCTCCCAGCCAGATCAGGAAGAACTGCAGAACTTCATTGAAGATGGCCGAAAGCAGGCCGCCGAGGACGACATAAACGGCGACCGTGAGGGAGGAAATCCAAATGCTGAAGTGAATGTCCCAGCCGAGGATGATTTTCATCACCAGCGCCATGGAGTACATATTGATACCGCTCATCAATATCGTCATGATGGCGAAACTGATGGCCGAAAGCGCTCGGGCGGGTTCTCCGAATCGAAGCTGCAGGTAGCCGGGCACCGAGTGGGTTCTGGATATGTAATAAAAGGGCATCATCACGATGCCCAGGAACAGCATGGCCGGAATGGCGCCGATCCAGTACCAATGCGTGGCGAGAATGCCGTATTGATAGGCGGAAGCGGCCCAGCCCATCAACTCAAGGGAGCCCAGGTTTGCGGCAACGAAGCTGAGGCCCGCAACCCAGGCGGTCATATCGCGTCCAGCCAGAAAGAAGTCTTCGCCGGTTTTGGTGAAACGCTTCAGGTACAGGCCGATGCCCAGCACCATCACGAAATACAGAATGATGATGAGGAGATCGACCGGGCTTAGGGAGAGCAACTTTCCCGATGTCACGGCGGCGAAAAGAGCCGGTAGATTGGCGAGTCCGTTTACAGGCATGGCAAGAGATCTGAGCAGTGCATCAATTCAGGAGCATAGTATCAAGAGAATAGAGCCTAAGTTGCGTACAGCGATTCTGGTTCAGTGGTTCGCGATTTAACGTGTGCGCCTCACGCCCATCCCGTGATGCTATTCATGCCGTAGGGCGATCACGGGATCGACTGAACTGGCGCGATAAGCCGGGATCAGGGATGCAGCTACCGCCACAGTAAAAAGGACGGCAGTAGAAGTTATTAGCGGAATCGCTGATTTCGGCGAAACGCCGTAGAGCAGGCTGGACAGTATTCGCAGAGTGGCATCGCAGACCGGCAATCCGAAGGCGATTCCCGTTCCTACCAGCAGAAGCGCTTCTCGTAAAATCAGCCAGCCTACGGTCCGCCGCTCTGCGCCGAGAGCGATGCGGACGCCAATTTCCGCGGTGCGGCTCGTGACAAAAAAGCTAAGGAGACCGAAAAGACCTACGGCCGCAAGCGTCAGAGCGAGAACGGCAAACAGAGTTCCAAGAATCGCCAGCAATCTCTCGCGGATTAGCGAATAGTCACGCTGTTCGGAGATGGGTTTCACATGAAAAGCGTATTGACGGCCTACTTTCTGCAATTCTCTGCGTACGGCCGAAATCATCTGTCCGGTGGGGCCTATATAGCGGATTTGTAGATTGCCCCACTCGCCGCTTTTCGGATGTTGCCAAAGATTGAAGTAGACGAAGCTGAGATCGTCGTTATGAATGTCTTCTAGCCGGGCATCGGCCGCAATACCGGCAATTTCCAAATCTCTGGTCTCGGGCTCCGTTCCAAATTGGATATGCCTGCCCAGCGCGCTTCCGTGCGGGAACAAACGCGTGGCGAGTGACTCGCTCACTATGACGGTCTTTTGCGATTGAGAATAGTCAGCGCGATTGAAGTCGCGGCCCTGGAGCAAAGGGATACGCATTGTCTTCAGAAAACCGCCGGTGACAAACTCGCCAGGGGCTTGAAGAACGGCCCGCTCAGGTGAATCCGCGCGGCGAATATCTTCTTTATAGGGCATGGTGAAGAGCGGCGAAAAACTGGACATACTTACGGCCTCGACTCCAGGCAAGCTCTTCACGTGATCCATCAGATCGCGACAGTAATTTCCAATATCGAACTGGTTGGGGAAAGCGCGTGGCAATGGGATCAGTTGGGCGTCAATCACGGCCTCACCCTGGAATCCCAGGCGTTCCGTCTGCAAGTGACGGAGCGTTTCGACGAATACTGCCGCTCCGGTAACAAGCACCAGAGTGAGAGCCACTTGTGCGCATATGAAAATGCGGCGATTAGTCGCACGCCCGGTACTCAGCGACCTTGCGGCGGCTTTCAGCGCGGTGGCCGAATCAATGTCGCTGGTCTGCAATGCGGGTAAAAGCCCAAACAGCAGAAGGGAAAACAAAGCCGTGACACCCATAAAGAAGAGCACATATTTATCAGGCGCAGAGTCTAAAGAAAATCCGGAGTAATAACGGCTCACAATGCCGAGAAGGAGCCGATCGCACGTGTACGCCAAAACAATTGCTGCCATGAGGCCGCCACAGAGCAAGAGAGCGCTTTCAAAAAGCTGAGAACGAATGATGCGCGCGCGCGTGGCTCCGAGAGCAAATCGAATAGCAATCTCCCGTTTTCGCTTCAGCCCCCGGGCGAAGAGAAGGTTTGCCACATTGATACAAGAAACAAGCAAAACAAGAGAACTCACTCCAGCTAGGGCGACCAACGGGCGCCGGAAATGATCCCGCAGTGAATAATCGATACCGCTGGCCCCAGAGGTGATCTTCGGCGGCATGCTTAAGAGCTCTTGACGATTAGCGCCTTTGAAGCGGTCGGTAGGCAGGTACTCATCAAGCAGCCTGCGCCATTTGGTGTCAAGCTGCGCTTGGATTTCACGTTGTGTCACGCCGGGCCTCAATCGCGCAAGCACGTCGGCCCAAAAGAACGTGCTCTTGTTCGGTGTATTGGGGTCAAGCGCATATTCTTGCGACAGCAAAAAGGTGACGCCGGGTGGGAACCCGAGTTCGAGGCCGTGAAAGCGCTGCTCGGTTACGCCTATGATGGTGAACCACGTGCCCTCTACGCGTATTGTCCGTCCGAGCACGTTCGGGTTTCCGCCGAATCTCTCCTTCCAGAAGTCGTAACTCAGCATGGCAACGCGCGGTCCGTTCGGCACGTCGTCCGAAGGCGTAAGTATGCGTCCGAGTGCCGGGCGCACACCGAGAGTTTTGTAGCAATCTCCGGTGACAGAAAGCGCGCCAACGGGTTCGGGCTTGTTCTTCACTTGAATGGTTGAAAGCGGTGTCTGGAATCCGCAGACTCCGTCAAGTAGCGGTTCGCGGCGAAGATCATTCAGCAGCGGGCCGGGGAGCGCGATTGTTCTACCGTTGTTTTCGAGCGCGCCGATTCGTATGAGTCGACCCGGCTCACGGACCGGAAGTGGTTTAAACAAGAGCGCGTCGAGAAGACTGAAGATTGCGGTGTTAGCACCGATGCCGAGGGCGAGTGAAATAACCGCCGCGAGCGTGAATACCGGACTTCGAGAAAGCTGCCGTAAGCTGTGGAGGAACTCTCGGGCAAACACAATCCAATCCTACCTGGGCTGATGAATAGGAATTGAGAATATAATCGAGTCATGGCTGCCCTAGGCGAACCTGTGCTCATGACGGTGGAGCAGTTCCATTCTCTGCCCGAGCGCGGCGACGTGCTCGAGGAACTGCAATGGGGAAATCTCATCACTTTGTCGAGACCTAAGCCGTGGCATATCAAGCTCCAGATCCGAATAGCCGATCTGCTTCGTCCTCTTGTGGGCGATCGGGGCTATGTCATCACAGAGCTGCCGTTTCGTGCAGTTCGCGAATATGATCTGCGCGCCGCTGATGTCGCATTCGTTTCGCGGGAGCGCTGGGATCAGGTCGGGGAGACGGACCTAACCGGAGCTCCTGAACTTGTGATAGAGATCCTCTCGCCTTCAAATACGAAATCGCAGCTCCGGGAATACGCAGCGCTTCGCCTTGCGAACGGATGTGAAGAGTTCTGGAGTGTCGACCGCGATGCCGAAACCGTCACCATCACAGGAAAGCATGGCCGTTCCGTCCGGTACACCCGGGGACAAGCGGTTCCCATTGCGTCGTTGGATGAACAAACGGTTCTGGTAGAAGATATCTTCTCGCGGTAGCCAGTCTTACCCCAGCTCTAAATCCAAACGAGTCACGGAGGCGGGCGCAAAACTGTAGTTCAGCGGCGAAGCGGCTTTGATGTTGTTGTCCTGTCTTGGTTCCAGTGCGTTCGGACTATCCAGCGTGTTGTGAGCGTGTATGTCGCTGGAGGTAAGAACCGTGGCGCGCGCGTTTGCGATTCGCCGGTTACGGATATTGATCTCGGTCTCCTGCGCGTTCTGAATGTCCGGATTGACGATGGTCAGAACGGCTCGATTGCTTTTCAACGAACAGGAGCCGGACAGTGCCGGAAGTCCGTGGGCGGCCGCTTCACTTAACGATGGCGCGGATATGATCGTGCGCACGGATGTGCCGCCCTGATGGGGAGCATACATATCGAAGACATGAAATACCGGGGTTACCGTGAAGCGATCTTCTACGGCCACGAACAGTGCGTTGATGTTGTTAATGAGCTGGGCATCGTTCGCCATTGCCAGTTTCTCGGCGTGGCGGTTGAATATGTCGAGCGTGACACCCGAGACAAGCGCATCGCGAAGCGTTGGGTAATACCCAAAGAGGTAATTGGGGGCGATGCTTGGATCGGTGTCATGCCATGCGCCCCATTCATCGACCACTAGTTTGACGTGGTGCCGCGTGTCAATTTCAGCCATGATTTGCCAGTGGTTATTAATGAGCGTTTCCATAAAAGCTGCTTTGGAAAGCAAGCTGTACCAGGCCTCCGGCGCAAACTGAATGGAATTGTCCGAGTTGGGACCGCCGCAATAATAGTGGAGCGCGGCGCCAAACACATTGCGAAGAGCGCCCTTCCCCTTCTCGACTAGCTTCTCGAAAAAGCTGCGCGTCCAGGCGTAATCCGCCCCATTCGGCCCGGACGCGATGAAGTTCAAATCGAGACCATAGCGCGGAACCCATTCGGTGTAGCGGCGAAACTCGACGGCGTACTCGTCTCCGGTAAAGTTGCCGCCGCATCCCCAACTTTCGTTGCCTACTCCCCAGAAGCGAACCGGAAACGGATCAGAACTGGCTCCTTGCGCACGTAAGCCGGCCAGCGTCGTAGAGCCCGCCGGAGAATTGCAGTATGCGACCCATTCGTAGAAGTCGAAGGGTTCCAAACTGCGCAGGTTGGCTGCGAAATACGGCTCCGCGCCGGCAAGCTTGCAGAACCGGGCAAACTCGTTCGTGCCGAACTCGTTGGGTTCGTACTTTTGCGGGCCATTGGGGCCCTTCCAGAGATAGGGATCGTTCGCCCAAAAATTCGTGCGCTTGGGACGCCTGTCGCGCGGGCCAACGCCGTCGCGCCAATTGTAGCTGTCGGCGAAGCAGCCTCCGGGCCAGCGGATGACGGGAGCTTTGATTTGTTTCAAATGATCGACAAGCGCTTTCCTGATGCCACCCACGTTTGGAATTTTCGAGTTCTCGCCCACCCAGACGCCGTCGTAAATGACTCCCCCAATGTGCTCGGTGAAATGCCCATAGATGTGCGGCGAGATGACGCCGATGGGTTCGTCGGGAAGAATGTCGATTCTAGCGTTGGATGAAAATGAGGTACGAGGCGCAAGTAGGGCAAGCCCGGAGAGGAGAAAATTTCGTCGAAGCACGGCAGCTATGGTATCGCTTCAGTTCATCAAGCGGATTTTTTTCCCTGTCGCGCTTGCCGGAATCGGCATAGTTTACTGCTTTGCCGGTGCGCACGGGTTCGGACCGGTTACGTTTGCAGACGCCACTGCGGCGAGCGGCATTCATTTTACCAATCACAATTCGGCAACCCCGGAGAAATACTTGATCGAAACCATGACGGGGGGCGCCGCCATTTTCGATTACGACAACGATGGATGGCCGGATATTTTTCTGGTCAATGGAGCGCGGATTCATAGCGGCCAGCGCGATTCCGAACTACCCGATAAGACAGGGCCCGAGTTTTGGAACAGGCTCTACCACAACAATCGCGACGGAACCTTTACCGATGTCACCGAAAGGGCAGGCGTGCGTGGAACGGGCTATGGAATGGGCGTAGCGGTGGGCGATTTCGACAACGATGGCTTTGAAGATCTACTGGTCACAAATTTCGGCGTCGTGATCCTCTATCACAACAATGGAAATGGAACATTTACGGATGTGACGGAGAAAGCCGGTTTGCATACGCAAGGCTGGATGTCGAGTGCGGGCTTTTTCGATTACAACAACGACGGCAAGCTCGACTTGTTCATCTGCCGGTATCTCGATTGGGACTTTTCGAAGAACAAGTTCTGCGGGTCGCGCCTGGAAGGTGGGCGCTCCTATTGCCATCCGGATAACTTCAAACCTGTTTCAGACTATCTGTTCCACAACAATGGGGATGGAACGTTTACGGATGTGAGCGCACGCAGCCATATTGCAGCCACGCCGGGCAAAGGCCTGGGCGTCGCGTTCGCGGATTTCAACAACGACGGACGGCTGGACATCAGCGTTGCGAACGACTCGTTTCAGCAGTTCCTGTTCATGAACAATGGCGACGGCACGTTTACGGAGAACGGTCTTGCAGCGGGAGTCGGCTATACGGACGAAGGGAAGGTGTTTGCGGGCATGGGGACCGATGCGGCCGATGTAGATGACGACGGCTGGCCGGACATTGTAACCACCGCGCTTTCCAACGAGACATACGCTTATTTCCATAACAACGGGAGCGGATCGTTCAATTACGACACGAACGTTTCCCGTTTAGGTGAGATTACGCGTTTATATGGTGGGTGGGGAATGCGGATTTTCGATTACGATAATGCCGGGGTCAAAGATCTGTTTTTCGCCAATAGCCATGTAATGGATAACGTTGAGAAAACGCAGCCGCATCTCGAATACCTTCAGCCGATGCTGCTGTTGAAGCAAGTAAATAGAAAATTCGTAAATGTTTCCGCGGATGCAGGCGCGGTCTTTAGCCAAAAATGGGCAAGCCGGGGCGCAGCGTTCGGAGACCTGGACAACGACGGAGATATCGACGTCGTGGTGGTTACCTGCGGCGGACCCACGCATGTGCTTCGGAACGACGGTGGCAACCGAAATGCCTGGATCGGCTTGGATCTGCACGGAACGCGCAGCAATCGGGATGGTATCGGCGCAAAGGTCAAGCTGATATCGGAATCGGGCAAGGTGCAATATGGCATGGTGACCACGACGGCCAGCTATCAGTCGGCTCAGGATAAGCGGCTGTTCTTCGGCATCGGACAGGAAAAGGCAATACGCACTATCGAGATTTCCTGGCCGAGCGGAACGAAGCAGGTAATTGAAAACCTGCCGATACGGAAGATATTGTCTGTAACTGAGAAGTAACTAAGGAAACCGCTTACTACGTGCGCGGCTCGGAAAGAGCGTTGGATATTTGCGTCTGCCTTGCAGAGCCGCGACCAGCGGGAGCGGAGTTTTGCAACGGGTAAGCAATTATTTGCGCAGCGCGGTAATTTTCGGGGCTTTATCTTCCGCGCTCTTCGTTTCCTGAAACTTGATCATCTCGGCATGGGCCTCAGCGGCGCGGCCCATGGATTGTAGCAGCAGCGCCAGGCGATAATGCGCATGCGATAGCGTAGGATCGAGCAGAATGGCCTTGCGAAGAAGTTCTTCTGCTTGCCGAGGTTGAGTCGCGGCTAGCATTTCTCCAAGGGCGGTGAGCTCATGCGCTTCAGGACACTTCTGAACCCCTTGCTGGAGGACCGCAACAGCCTGTTTGCCATCGCCGTGCTTTTTGAAATAATTGCCCAAGCTCAGGAAGGCCCAAGAGTAAGGCTCGCGCTGCGCTTCGCTAGCCGCGATGGCGCCACGATAAAGTTGAAGCGCCGTATCGTCTAATCCAAGGGCTTCGGCGCACAGTCCCAGATAGGTCGCGGCTTTGTAATCGTCAGGCGTAAGCACGAGAGCCTGGCGCAGCCATACAGCCGCCTGATCGGGCAAATCGGCATCATAGAAGAGACGACCCAGGCAGTACCGTGCTTTTTCGTCTTTCGGATTCAGCTCGGCAGCCTGCAGCCAGGCGTGATACGCCCCTTGATAATCCTTGAGCTCCAGATCCGCCAGTCCGAGGCCTCTGTAAGCGTCTGCATACAAATGGTCGACCTCAATCGCCTGATTGAACGATTCCTTCGCCGCGGAAAATTGACGACTGTTAAACTGCTTTGACCCAAGATCGTAGAAATGCGCCGCCGGACTTACGGACAGCCAAAGCAAAACGATTGTAAGCAAGTCAGAAATTCAGCCGAAGCGTGAACTGCACGATGCGCTGCTGATCGATCGTACCATTCACAAGTCCGAAATTGTTGTCGTATGGATTGGCGTCGGGCACGCTGAAAATATGACGGTTAGGCGCGTTAAGCAGCTCTGCTTTGGCCTGCAGGCTGAGCCGCTCGACGATATGGAAGTTCCGGATGATGCTGACATCCTCGTTGTAGTAATTCGGAGCACGCGCATCCGGGTTGTTGCGCGGATAATCGCCAAGATAGTAAGGACCGCCTCTGGCATCCTGGACGGTCGTCTTACTGCCGGCGCTGACGAGCTCCGTATTCGGATCGGCGAAACCGCAACCGGACTCGCCTGAATACGTGCACGGCGGGCTAAAGTAGCGGTCGGCGAACGGATCGAATGTGCCGTTAAGCACTTGCGGACTGAGCGGCGATACTCCTTGAACGCGATTAAACCGGATACAGTTCTGCCAGCCGGGAATACCGTTCGCGCAGCCAAACGAAATGGGGACTCCGGTCTGATAACGCAGCACCGCGCCGACTTGCCATCCGCCCAAAACTGCCGCTCCAATTCCGTGGTTCAGCATGCTTTTGCCTTTGCCGAAGGGAAGCTCGTAAAGAAAAGACAAGGTGAACATATAGGGAATGTCCTGACTGCTGAGCGCTTTTTCGCTGTTCAGATCGGCGGGGTTCTGGATCTGCGAAACTCCGCCGTTGATACCAGGCAGGATGCTATCCGCATCAGTGAGTGTCTTTGACCACGTGAACGAACCCTGCAGGCTCAATCCGGCGCTGAAGCGTCGCTGTAAAGTGGCTTGCAAGGACTCAAACGTGGATTGCCCGATATTCTGTAGCACGTCCATGTAGATGTAGTCGTATTGCGGGAATGGCCGGATGGCCCGGTAAACAGGTGCGCTGGCTCCCCAATCAGCGAAGAAGTTCGGGTACGGAGCGGTGACTCCCAGCGTATTTTTCGATACCGGTTGATTGAGTGCCGGCCCTAGATTCAAGTCCTGGATTGGAATGTTGTTCCAGTTCATAATGGAGGAGCGAAGATTCTGTGATCGGGAGCCGACATAGCCCAGAGTAGCGATCATATCTTTCGAAACCTGGCCCTGCACCTGGAAACTCCAGCTTTGGATGATCGCCGGTTGGCCGAAGCGGGGCTGAATCCAGTTCGGATTTCCGGTATTCACGACAGACGGGCTCAGTGTGGGCGGCGGCGGAAACGCCGGGAAGCCGCTATCCCAATTGAACGCGGGATCAAGTCCGTTGGGACTGTTGAAGGTCGGCGTGGCCGAGTAGCCCTGGGTCTGGTTGCCGCCGAAATCGGTATACTGCAGCGGGCCATACAGGATTCCGTAGCCTCCGCGGAACACCAGTCTTCCGCCGTTCGGATTGTACGCGAAGCCAAAACGCGGCGCCACATCGTGAAATTTCGTTGTCGCCCATTTGGGATTGCAATTGCTGCAGGTGTTTCCGAAGACCATGCCGCCGGGCAGGTTGCCGGCCGCCGGATTCGGTACGGTTGGATCGAAGTTGGAGGTGTCATTGTGCGACTCGCTGCGCGGCACGTCAACGCTGTAGCGCAGACCCAGATTCAGCGTCAGATGAGGACTTACTTTCCAGTCGTCTTGCGCGAAACCTGCATAGTATTGAAAGGTCCAGCGCGGCACATGCCCCTGCAGAGAAGCGTTGCCGTTGTTGAGATCGCCCAACAGAAAACTGGCGATGCCGTTTCCACTCGATCCCGATACGGACTGATCGGCCGCGGTTTGATTGCGGGCGAAACTGTATACGCCGGTGTCCGTATCGAACGCGTACGTCGCGTACAACTGGTTTCGGAAGTCGAAACCGAAACTAAAGCTGTGATTACCCTTGATCCAGGTGACGATGTCGTTCAAGCGCTCACCGTTATCCACGTTGTCATCAGCATTGGCCCTGCCGATTTGCGGCACTCCCTCACCCATATTCACGATGGGAAACTCTATACCGCTGAGACCTGAGATGCCCACCTTTGCCGCCCAATTGAAGTTCCCCGAGATGGCCTGCTGGGCCCCCGGTGTGTAGTTCTGGCTGTTGGTGCGGTTGTATCCAATCGCAAGATGATTCAACAGGGTTGGCGAAATGATGTAATCCCAGCCGGCGCGCCCGTAGTGGGTAACGAAGTTTTGGTTCCAGCCGTTCGAATCCGCGGGAGGCGGAAAAGTGTAGAATCCGGCCCCTGCATACCGCGCGTTGTCGCGCGTGTCGTACATTCCGAAGATCTTGCTCTTATCCGATATCGATTGATCGATGCGGAGTGTGTATGTAGTGTTCTGCAATGGGCTCGAACTCGAGAGGGCGTAATTCACTCCATTCGATTGCGTCGGGATATTCGGTGGCGGCAAATAGCCCAAAAAGTTTTTGGAGACCGTCGAGATACGGGAAGCGGGAATCTTGTTGCCGGCGAAGGGCAGACGGCAAGGGACGCCTGTCGGTCCCGCGGTTGTCGTACTCGGATCGAAAATCTCGCCCTCATAAATCGGTGCGCCATTGCAAGGATTTGTACCGAGGACGTTGCCGGTGTTCAGAACCCCTGAGAAATCACCGCCACGCTCTGCCACTGTGGGGACAATGCTGGTGGCCGTTCCGCCTATGTGCTGGTTGTATTGTTCCCAGTTGAAGAAGAAAAACGTACGATTTTTGCCGTTGTAGATTTTCGGTATCCACACCGGTCCGCCGAGATTACCGCCGTAATCGTTCTTTTTGTCGACGGGACGGGCATACTTGGCGCGGCAGGTGGAATCGTCGGGCGCGCATTGTGCCGCATCGGCATTATTGAACCACGAATTCGCGTTCAGGTCCTCATTCTGAAGAATGTCGTACGCCGTACCGTGAAATTCGTTTGTGCCGGATTTTGTCGTGAAGGTTTCAATGGCGCCGGTGGTTCGGCCGTATTCCGCGGGAATCGTGGAAGTGAGCACTTTGAATTCGGAGATGGCCTCAACAGATGGCGCAGCCTCGTCGAAAGACGAGCCGTTTTCTGTTCGCAAAATGCTGGTGCCATCCAGCAAAACGTCGGCTCCGAAGTTCTGGCCACCACCGAGTTTCGAGATAAAGATTCCGTTATTGCTGTTCGCGGTGCCAGGACCGGCCGTTCCGGGCGCCAAAAAGATAAACGCTTCCGGGGAGCGAAGCGCGCCGACACCACCGAGCGCCAGTGGCAATTCGAGCACTTGTTTCGAGCTGATCACCGTACCGACGTCGGAGCTTTCGGTTTCGATCCGTGTCGTATCGCCGACCACCGTTACCGTTTGCTCCGCCTTCCCGATCCCCAGCGAAATGTTGACTGCCGTGGTAGTACTGATCTGCACGCTGACTCCGGTTTGAGTCTGAGATGTAAAGCCTGGATGCGAAGCTTTGAGGTCGTACAGCCCGATCGGCATATTGGGAAAACGAAACGCGCCGCCCGCCCCCGTGGTTACGGACTGCGTGAAGCCGGTAGCTTCGTTTTTGGCTGTTACGCTGGCGCCTTCGATGGCCGCTCCACTCTGGTCGAGGACTGTGCCGGCGAGGACGCCTTCATTCGTTTGCGCAGTGGCTCCCGTCGACAGAAAAACGAGCGCGAAGGCAAACAGGAAAAAACGGAAGGCAATGCGATTCAGAGGAGACATTTGATAACCCCAAGATCGAAAATTGATGCTGAGACTGCCCTTACGCTACAAAACCTTGGCTGAATTATAGTCGCGATGCAGGAACGAACAATACTCCGCAATAATACTGAAATATTTTGGAGTTACTTCTTTATCACCGCTTGCGTCCACGTTCGATCTGGCTTGATATGGTGCTTAAGATTCGTGCGGCCGATTAGGTGCTTGGCAATCGGAGCCCTATTCGCTTTTTCCGCACTCGCACAACAACCCGAACGCGCGACGATTGAGGACGCCACGGCCCGGATTCAACGAGGAGATTTCCAGTCCGCAAGGGCGGTGCTTGAAAAGAGTCTTCAGGAGCACTCCGAAGAACCGGAACTGTGGAACTTGCTAGGAATTGCGGATACGGAGCTTCACGACCTTTCTTCCGCGCAAGCCGCCTTCGAGCGGGGACTCCAACTCGCGCCGAATTCGGTTTCTCTTCACGAAAACACTGGACTGCTTTTCTATCGTGAGGCTGATTACTTAGATGCAAAGAGGCATCTGGCGCGGGCCGTCGAACTTGGCAGCCAAAAGCCGGGAGTCGTCTTTAGCCTGGCGGCGTGCAGGCTGCGTACGGGCGAAGCATCGCGGGCAGTCGCTGAACTGAAATCGATCGAAAGCGCGTTCCACGACGTCAGCGCCTATTGGGATGAGCGCGGAAGAGCGGAATCGCTGCATGATCCTGTGGCTGCGGAACGAAGTTTCAATCGCGCGGTGGAATTACAGCCTGACGATCTGAGCGCGCTAAACGGCGCAGCATCGGCGGCGGAAAAGCAGGGCCTCGATGAAAAGGCATTGGCATACCTGATCAAAGCCCGCCGCGCAAATCCGAACGATGTAACCACGCTGGCCCACTTCGGGTCGGTTTGCATACGGCGCGATCTCGGTCTGGATGCGGTAAGCGCACTGAAGCGAGCGCATGAGCTGGCTCCATTGAACAACTCTGTTCTTTATCTGCTGGCACGCGCGAACATCTCACTGCAGAACTGGCAGGAAGCTTACGACCTGTTCGATAGTTTTTCAAAGCGGGTACCGAATTTCGCGCCAGCATATTACGCGATGGGTTGGATAGACCGGAAGTTGAGCCGTACGGATGACGCCCGCCGCATGCTGGAACATTGCCTCGCGCTATCGCCGGGAATGATCGATGCCCGGTACGAGCTTGCTGAACTCGAACTGGACGATGGGCAGATAGACGCGGCAGAAAAACTTCTGGAGGCCGTTCTGCGCCAGAATCCAAATCACCCCAAAGCAAACGCGGCGATGGGAGACATTATGATGCGCCACGGAGACCTGCGCGGAGCCGAGACCTTCCTGGAAACCGCCGTTCGCGCCGATCCGAAACTAGCCGCGGCGCACTACAAGCTCTCGATCCTGTTCTTTCGCGAACACAACCCGCAGAAAGCGGAGGCGGAGAAGGCGCTGGCCGCAACTCTTACGGCGCAAGCGAATCGAACCAGCAAAACACAGCTTAAACTTATCCTGCCGGAAGCGGAACCGATTCAATAAGAATCAGGGCTTTTCCCGGTTGACGAGAGCTCGAACTAGAGTTACATTTTGTAGTGCTACATTATGTAGCAGGTCCTTTGGAGGTCACTTGAAACCGGCGTTGTCCGACTTAGAACGTACCGTTATGGGTGTTATCTGGGAGCGCGGCACCGCCACTGCTTCCGATATTCAGGAAGCTCTTGCACTGGAACGCCCGCTCAAAGACTCTACCATTCGCACCGTTCTGACGCGCCTTGAGGACAAGGGCTACGCGCGGCATAGCGTGGAGGGGCGCACTTTTCGATATTCAGGCATCGAGCAGCAGCGGAACGTCGCAGTTCGCGCTGTAAAGCAGATTCTGGACCGGTTTTGCCAGGGTTCTGTGGAATCTCTTCTGGTCGGCATGGTTGACGACGAAATTGTCGATCCCGAAGAGCTGGAGCAGATTGTGGCTCGCATGGCGCGAGAACGCGGGGCGCAGGCGGCGAAGCGCCGAAAGGGTAAGAGATGAGTTTGATTGAGGTCGAATCGCTCAGTTGGGCATTCGTGTCGCTGATTTCCGGAACGTTGTTGAGATCGACGATTCTAGCGGCCGCCTGCGGCCTGCTGCTATGGGTATTCAGGGTCAAAGCGGCTGAGATCAGGCATCTGCTCTGGCGTGCTGTTCTGGTGGCGCTCCTCGTTTTACCGGTTCTGCAAATCGTGACGCCTCCGCTGCGGCGTGCGTCTCAGGTCGTTTGGCAGGTCGAGTCAACGGTCATCCCGACTCTTCCACAGGGCAAGGTGTCAACCGGTCAGGCAGCGCAGAATGCACCTGAATCGGCAGTTTCGCCCGAGGCGAGCCGCGGCCGCTACCCGTGGTTTCTGACGATAGTAGCTGTTTATGTACTTGTGACCTTCGGATTTCTCGCCCGCCTGGCTGCTGGCCTTTTCCGGCTGAAATGGGTTATGCGCGAGAGCGAGTTCATCGCCGACGCGTCATTACGTCGTTTGGCACATGAGATCTGGCTACAGAACGGGGCTGGACTCAAGCCGCGAGTTCGCTTATCGGCAAAGATCGTTGTGCCCGTGGCGGTTGAGTTTGGTGAGGTCGAGATTCTGTTGCCGCATTCGTGGGTGGGGTGGGGCGAAGAGAAGCTACGAGCAGTGATGATGCACGAAATGGCGCACGTGGCACGCGGCGATCCATCCACCGCGTTTCTCGCCTCACTGGCGTCGTGTCTTTTCTGGTTCCATCCTCTGTCCTGGTTCTTGCAGCGGCAACTTATCGCACTGGCGGAAGAAGCCTGCGACGAAATTGCACTTCGGACGGTTTCAGGCCCAGAGCGCTACGCGCACATATTGATGGATTTCGCTAAGGATGTTGCGCGAGAAAGGGTCCGGATGCTGGGATTGGCGAGCGCAGCCGTTCACGAAGCCCAAATCAAAAAACGACTCGAGCGGGTTTTTGCTGTTTCCGGGCGCACGCACAAGAGACAATGCGCGATGCGTACACTGCTGGTTGCGGCGCTTTTTCCAGCAATCTATGTGACCGCTGCCGCACGCTTCGGTGGCACGCAGGCGCAGAACGAACCGGAGGTTCTGAAGACAGGGCAGAACCTGCTCGACAGTTTACAAGCAGGAAACGCGGCACAATTCACGCAGGAGTTGGTACAAGTTATCCGGCATGATCCGGATTCGAAACTGACTGATCTGACCTGGGTTGTAATGCAATCGCAAGGTCAAATGAGCACGCCTGAAAATATAGAGGCGGTGAAATCTGCCTGGCAGCAGTGGCTCGCGGAGCATCCGAATTCGCCGGGTGCACATTGGGGGCTCGGCATTTGTATCGAGCGAAGCGACCCGGAACGCGCATTAACGCTATTCCGGCGGGCGCGGGAGCTGTCCGGAAGCTCGTCTGCGGATAGATATTTCGGAGCGATTGCGGCGATCTACAGCGCTGCCGTTATGACGGATCTTCATCTGGACGATCCGAAATTTCGTCTGAACGATATTGCAATGAGCCTGAATACCGCGACGAAATTGCGGAGCGAACTCGAAAGCTCAAGCGATCCGGCATTGCTCAGCCATGTGGGAACAACGCTCGTCTCACTGTCCAGCTCCCCGGGCCAAGACGCGCAAAGCGAGTTGGGCCTAGACTATCTGCGACGTGCTGTTGACCTGGATCCGGCTAACGAGAAATGGAAAGAAGCTCTCGAGGCAGCCAAAGCCGAGCCCGCCAGGCGCCGAGCTTTTGCAGCGCTGAGAGAAGGCGCGGGTACCCCGGCCGGAACGGTACGCATCGGAGCGGGTGTGGCGACCGCGAATTTAATCAAGAAAGTGGATCCGCAATATCCTCCACTCGCGCGACAGGCGCGCATTCAAGGGACGGTAGAGTTCAACGTGGTGATCGGGGCGGATGGATAAAATGATTTTTATCACTGATGAGGTTGATGAATGTTGTACTTGTTATGATAAATTTGTACCATCAGATCTAGTAAGAGTATTGCCATGTCAGCATAAATTCCATCATCTTTGCATTGATGAATATTTGAAAACAGAAACTCATCTTTGCCCACTTTGTCAGCAACCTGTGATTGATGAAAAAGAGACACACCATATAAATATCTAAATATTGAATGATTAGTACAATTGTGACGCGGGCAGTGCTACATATAAAATACGTTTCATTATAATATAACATATTTAATTAAACAAATGGACAAACCAAATATTGTCGCCGTTGTATGTTTGGATCGTAAAAATATCGAATCTATTCTGGAAGTTATATGTAAAAATATTAAATTAGGCCAACGATCAATTCCTAAATGCGTTGCTATGATAGAGGACGTTATGACAACAAATATTAATAGCTTAACAAGACAGCCCAAAAATCGCGAAGAATTAAAAATCATTGCCAAACATCTCAACAAATTATGTGTCGAAAATATTATTGAAAGTATTGAGAAAAAATATCCCGATTTACGTATCAATCGTAAAAAACAGGTGAGTAAAGAAAAGATGCGCCGCGATCTTGATGTTTGGGGCGAGCGTGACAATCATTTGGTTGAAAGACCTCATATTCGTAGTCGCAAAGAATATGATGATGATTCGAGTTTCTACAATATGAAACCCAACGATATTGGTTACAAAGCTAATGATGGCAATAGTAATTATGCATCTGCTTTTGATAATCCTTTAATTACGAATGTGCCAAAATCACACAATGATCGCGGTCTTACAGATTCACGCGGTCTTTCAGAAGCACGCGGTCTTACAGATTCACGAGGTCTTTCAGAAGCACGCGGTCTTACAGATTCACGCGGTTCCCAAGACAGTAGCTCACTATACAACCCTAATCAACAACGTGATGGTAATTTTGAACAAAGATATCAACAAATGATCAATGATAGAAATTATGGAGGAAATGGACCACAAAAGCAAGATACACCGGATTTCACACTTGATGGTTCAGGGGACCGTGTTAGACAAGAAAAATTATTACGTAAGATGCAAGATGCTCCGTCAAATATGGGTGGAGGCATGAATAATGGTATGATGAATGGTATGAATGGGATGAATGGTATGAATGGTATGATGAATGGTATGCCCATGGGAATGAACTCAATGGGAGCTCTCGATGATCCTTATGCAAGTTTATTGGGCGGTGGTGCGCCAATGGGTAATTTCACCATGCCCAATGCTAATACATCGAGTATGCCTGGTATGAGCAACATAGGTAACATGGGTAATTCAGCAAATTTGGGTAATATGGGCAATAATATGCCTAATTTGATGACTGATCAAAACCGGTATTTTTGGTGGAAATGGTATGAATGGCATGAACAATATGAATGGCATGAACAATATGAATGGCATGAACAATATGAATGGCATGAATATGGGTGCAATGGGTATGACAGGTATGATGGGTGGAATACCTGGATTAAATAATACAAGTACTAAGTCTATGAAATTACAAAATGATTATGAAAGAATTTTAGCAGAAAGAAAAATGACAGGATTTCGAAACCAATCAACCACAATCTAATAATACTAGTAGTAATAACAATTATAATTCACAAATGCCATTAACATCAATGGGAAATAATTTTATGCCTAATAATGGATTTGTGCCATCGCAGATGTCTTTTAATCTACAAATGCCCAATATGTCTTTACCAACATATGTTTAAAATAATCATTCGGAATATTTTAAACACCAATCTTCAGTTAATATAGCACTGTATAACATCATATAACATCGTATAGTATCAACAATTAATACTTCGTATAGACCTGGCTTTTAATTTTCCATTATTGTTTTATGATGAATAATACAATCAGTAATACACCCAATATGCTTGCAAGCACGAGGAATTATAAATCTTTGTTACAAAATACATTATTTTCTGAAGAGAATGTACAAAATTTAATTGATAATATTTTACAAAATTTTAAAATAAGCAGTAAAGCTGTCACTAAATGTCATAACATTATCATCAATAATTTTAGAAGTTATCTTGATGCCATTAATCGTTATCCCGAAAATGATGCTGAATTAGTAAAAGCTGTCGAATTCCTTAATGATAAATGCTATAATGATTTTACTGCCTATCTTGCAAATAAATATCCTAATATGAATTTATCACGCGGAAATCCCGTTAATAAAAATGTGAAAAACACAATTGAAAATCATATAGAATTACATAACCCGCATTCCTTAGCTACCTCCCCAGCATCGGCACATGAGGAAATTATCGTAATGAGCGAACAAACCAAAAATGAGCTATTAGCAAAATATAAGATCGCTCCTACAACTAATAATAATAATAATAATAATAATAATGCAAACAATGATATATTTACTTATTTAACAAATCCAACTATTTGGCAAATGTTTACTATGGTTAATCAATTGGCACAACCTAGTAAGCATATTGTTATAGATGAAATTTTAGATGAACAGCAAGTTAAAAAATTAATGAGCAACCAGCATACGACAATTGAAAAAACTCCGCAAATGCAAGAATGCCAAACAGTACGAGCATCTACTGCATCAGTAGCACCACTAGCATCTACTGCTCCAGTAACTCCAGTAACTCCAGCATCTACTGCTCCAGTAACTCCAGCATCTACTGCTCCAGTAACTCCAGCATCTACTGCTCCAGTAACTCCAGCATCTACACATGTCAAAGAATTACGACAAACTGCGAAAAAGCATGAACCCGCTAAATCAGTGCAGAAAATTACAGATGACGATGTTATAATTTACGATTCCATGGTTACTGATACAAGTCCTGCACAAAAACTAACTGCAATAAATAGTGATAAGGATGCTACTAATTATAATGACGATAATAATGATAATGATGCGATCATTAACGATGAACCTGTTATGACATCGCTAAAAACTGATGATGATGAAATTGTTAATGAAGACGATCATAATGTTAAAGCGAAATATGATTTAAATCATATCACGCCAGAGATGTTACCATCCATTGTGGCACGTGTTAATGAACTAAGTGCTCTAAAAAATAAATACTTGGCAGAGAAAAATATAAATCAGGTATCAGAAATTGATGCCGAAAAGGAACGGATAATTGCCGCTGTCAAAAATTACAAGCGAGATTTGGATAAATTATCACAAGATAGTGAAAGTAAAATAAGTAATATCACCAGCAATTCGCGCAAATCCGATGATAAAACTGAATATTTGGATTTAAAATTTGATCCCACTAATGATTATAATGATCTCAAAAATATTGTCATTAAATTTAAATCAGACGACAAAATAACCGAAATAACATTGGTTGATTACTATTTGCCATATAATTCACATAACATAACACGTTTTAACAATAAATTTGTTGTTTATTTCAATAATCGTTTGACCAGAATTGTCGTGCCACCAGGAAAATATGAAATACAGGCATTACTAGATTATATTCGTGGTCAGGCAACATTCTTGGATTTTGTCGTTAATGATACAGGTATCATTACCATTAAAAATACTATGAATGTCAAATTTGATCTAATGTTAGGAGAAGACACCGTTTTTGGTTTATTGGGATTCAATGGTAAAATGGAATCTTATAAAGACAAATTATTTTATTCAGGCAACCGCGCATATTGTACTAATGCTAATGAACAAGTATTTTTCACTTTATCAGGTTCTACAATGGAACCAATGTTGATGGAGTTTGATAAAAATGTAGAAATAAATCGTCAACTCAAAAAATCACGTAGCGGTGTGCTTATGCGACAAATGGTTTTGCATTTTAGTGATACTATTCGCAGTGTTATGATTTTATTATGCCATTCAAAATGTGTTTCCGTATTTCATATCTCTAAAATAAATGAGAGTAGCTCATTTATATTTCATTCGCATCTATCACTAGCTGCGTGTTTGCTTGGTTTGTTACGGAAATAAACGTTGCGACAAGCGTTAATTTTGTTGAAATCTAAGGTTTTTGCGACGATATTTTCGAATTTTTCCCCCGATAATCTCCTAATAATAAAATTGCAAGAATAGATGCCGCATTCTGAATTGTCCATTTGGTAGCGATTAGTATTCCATTTAAAAACAGCTTCGTGTTTGTGATTGTTTTGACACCGTTTCTGGAAATTCTCAATCACATTGCGGATATTACCGAGAGGTGCTTTACCCATTGAATCGCAATAATCGATTTCGCATTTTGCTAAATCAATAAAAAGTGCAACCCAATGCGAACCCGGTTGACCATGTCGATCGTGGTTAAATATGACGCCTAATTGTGTGATGCCATCCTTTTGAAATTTGTCATAATTTATTTGAAAAAGTTGGCAAAATGATAATTCATCACAATCTTGTGGCACTGCTCCTAAAAATTTAAAATGTGGATAAATTGGCTCATATTGGTGCATGATATTATTAATATCGGTGGTGCTTAGCCATTCTGTGGCTTTTTGGGGTCCAATTGGTCGAAATGTGTTTTTATCAATATCATCGCGCATATCAGCTACTATTTCGTTCATGAATTGCTGCATTGTTAAACAATATTGATCACCTTTACAAACATCCGCAAATTTATCCATTAATTGCGTCAATAAATATTTTTTGTTTGTTCGTATTCGTATTAAATCAGCACTGTCACCAGTATTCGTAGCCGGTGACAATTTCGCGCGTGTGATATAACGATTATATGCTTTTGCCATCTCTGTTAGTTGATGGATATCGAAACAGGTCGCGTTTTTTGCATCATATTTACCTGGCGCACATATGTTTTCCATTATAATTATAGCGAGAAAAACATATGTGCGACAACGTGCCAAACTGCTTATGAACTTTTTGATTTTTGATAATTTTGGAATCGTGCTGCCTTTTCATTAAACTTTTTGCGCCAAGGATTAACGGTTTGGTACAAAGCATGATATTTGGTATTTTTATTGCTAGCAACATATTCGCGATGGATGCGTTCAAATATTTCCGAAGATTTCTTGACACCAATTTCTTGAATATATTGTACCAATGCATCAAGACGTTTGGGATTTGCACGATAAAATAAAATATAATCCCAAAATTGCTGCAAAGTTGGTATAATTGATTCAAAATATTTGGTGTCAGATTTTATTAAATGACACGCAATTAATGATAAACGCCAATAAATTACTCGATCAATCACGTATTCGCGCGACAACGCATTTTCATGATAATGGCAGGTTTCATGAGCTATCCATTTTTCGGTTTCATCAAGAGTCATATGCAGCTTTGATGGATAAATATATTTGGCATGATACAAACATTGTTTAGCATCTCCCATTAGCATTTTTGTTGGCAACAATTGAATAAAACAACCTTTTTCCAAATTAGTTTATTTTGACAATCCTGGAAAATTTTCCATACGAATCATCAACGAAATCCGTCCAGCTGATTCGTACTCTTCAATATTACATTGTAAAAAATCACATTCATCGAAACCAGTCACAAAGAATTGTGTTTGAACTTGCAAAAAATAATAATGCGGACATATATCACCATCTAGATGTCACCGATTGAAACTAATTTTCGGCTTTTTAGGAAATTTAATCTCCAATAATCTTCCCACCAATCGAAGTTAATTTGTCATTTTATAGTAATTGTTTTTTCACAAATACCATCGGGACTTGCACCGATAAATGGATATTCTTCATGTTGTATTAAACCATATTCACCAACATCAACATTGTTTCGAAATGAATAGATACATATTACCAATTTTTCGTATTTTTTACCATGATGCACGTTTTCGTTTTCGATAAAAGGTTCCCCATGACCACATTTATCTAAAAATAATTCAGCGGGATATTTATAGGGATCCTCATCCAATGCAATGGCAATTGCTGTTGCAGTTAAACATGTTTCTCTTTGATTTAACCACTTGTTGATTTTTGTTCATATTGTGGAATTTGTTTAATTTTAGCCACACGTTTCCTACGATTAATGTAAACTGCTTCACGATATTCGTCACCTTCATAATCGTGCCTATGACTCACTAAATCAGCTGCACAACTATATCTAACTCGATCTACATTATCCAATTCGGAATTGATATACTCAACGCCGTTTTTCGAGCCACGTTCACTGGCAACATTAAAATCTTTTTCTTCTAATCCAAATTCATCCGGCTCATTTATTATCTCTTGGCATTGATTATAAATTGAATCGTTATTATAAAAATAATATTTTTGATATTTCTGCATTATCAAAAATTTGACAATAGAGCGCAACTTGGATTCCGATACATCATGATATTGCAATATAGTTGTAGTCACCAATTCCACGTTTTGGTCTAAATCGTCTTCTATGAATCCTTGATCACCCAGCACATCCCAAAGAATACGATCCACCTCATTGTTATAATAATTGATATTCATGGTACCATATTATAGTGACTTTCGTTTAAACCAATTGATATTTCAAAATTTTGGAAAAATTGAAATAAAATGACGGAAATCGGGCTGTTTTCTCATAAAAAGAATAGCATAAAAATGAATGAAACGGTTAAAAATATTATTGAATTAGAATCATGTTTGATTTGTAATGTTATCGCAACAGAACCTGCATTCATGAAATCAACAAAATTGCAAAATTCAGGTGCGTGGAATCCAGGTGAAATTGTTAATACCGGAGGCCATAGTTGTCAACGCATTTTTACTTATAATAAAAAAACAAATCCCAATAATTATCATGCTTGTATCAATAAAAACTGTCGTCAAATAAACATTAGTCGGCAATGTTGTGATTTAAAATTTTGTTATAATTGTTGGGAGAATTATTGTAGGCCTCGTAACTGGGATGCACAGCTTTCAATGTGTGCCAATAAAATATGCGATATCAAAGGGATTGATATTGCTGCCAGAAAACGAATAACGTTTGGCAATATTTCATATATATTAGGATTAGATGAGCACAAATATTATTGTCATGTGTCTAATAATCGTAGTTGTAACGCAGATGATAAATCTGCTTCACCAATTACTTTCCTTGAGAATCATTCGATTCCCTCGAATCCCTCGGTTCTCGAGAATCATTCGATTCCCTCGAATCCCTCGGTTCTGGAGAATCATTCGACTATCTCGAATCGCTCGAACCCCTCGGTTCCAATGGTACAATCACAAGAAGCTTTAAATTTTCGTGATTTTTGTGACACGCAGATCCCCACTAAGTCACCGACGTTCAAAAAGAGACCAATCGATTTAAAATGTAATGATGATAATGACGATTCGGTTTTCAAAAAAACCAAAAACGGAACTGCCATTTTCCGCACACATAGTGGTACAGTTGTTATTGATGGTTATCAAAATTTGCTACCTGAACCACAAACATTAAATGCAAAACCAATAATAGCTGCTGCGATTCCCACGGATGATAGTCTCGATTATATAGCTGCTCCTGGTGATACGCGTAATACCAGTAATTTTGATCCATTTATGTTGAAAGACAAATCATTTAATATGAAAAAATTTCTATTGCCACAAGCATTAGCTACTTCGGTCCATTGTAAAATAAATGACATTTGTCGTCATGATAATAAAAATAAACGCAAAATTGTCACACAGGAATATATAAAATCATTACGCAACGCAATTAATTATTGTGACGAAATAATAGGATCTAGTATCGGTCAAAAACGTGAATTTATCCGCGATGCTTCCAAAACATCAAAGGATCCTGTAATACGCCAAAGTTTATTTTATCTTTCTAATTCTACTGTAGAAGAAATAACAGCCCACATATGTAAAACTAAGCATGATGTTCAAAATGAAATAATGTTGCTAGAATTGTATTTTATCAATGATGATCACGAAAATGTATTAATGTTTCCTTCGCAACCTGAAGACAATAAATATTTGTTTATTGGCATCAAAAAATCGATTTAATGAAGCTAAAGATATTTAATTTGTTGAATATTATTTTGATAAATAATACTCGACTAATTTGGTAAGTTTTGTTACCGATTTGATACTAGTATCTATTCCCACTCAACGTCATACAAACCTTTGCGTTTGTCAAAATCGACACATGCTATGTTTAGAATTGTCATATTTTCAGCATCATAAGTGATCTCATTTTTATTTTTATTGAATTTTTTAGCTCGTAATCCTTCACATAATTCTTGTTTTAGGTATTCGCGATTTTTGGCAATGTCGCGAGCATTCGCGCGTTTACCATATTCTAATGCATCAACATATTCTTTTATTTTAATTGATTTATGCACTTCCTTTAATTTTACCCAAGGATGTTTATAAACCAATGCATCTAAATCTTTGCCATACTCGTCCATATTCATTTTTTTTATCTCATGTTTACGGCCACTTTGATCTTGATATTGCATCGGAAAGTTTTGCTGTTCCAAATCTCGGTTCCAATTCTTTTTTTGAGATATGCCAAATACGAATTGAAAGGATACACTCCATGATAGGGTATGGATTCTAAGAATGCAATTTCACGATTGATAACTTGTGTCACATTTTTTATGCGATAATCATAATAATCAAAGTTTGTCATAGTGTCGTCGAGACTCTATCATTTATATACACGACTATTATTTATATGAATATATTAAACACTCCATTATTGATTTTATTTTTATCAACTTTTTGCCATCAGTATTAATTGGCGTGTCTAATGGTGTTTATTTTATGTATTCTTAGAATATAATGAGTATACAATTACCCAACTATACCAATTTTGATACTGCATTTAATCCACAAAAATCTGTACCTTATAATGGCAATACTCGTGGTAATTTTACCAATAATAAATTTGTTAATAATAATGACGTGCTTCACAATAATTTACGTGATAACTTATTAAATGAGGAGGTACGAGAGTATTCTGTTATAATCGACAGTAAAGATCGCAACTATCAAGTTTACACAAATCCATTTCAGTATGAGGTAAAATTTAAACCTCTATCAAAATCACGTGAGCAACGAGGATCAAATTATGTGACATACGAGGAGCCAGCGCCTGTAATTAATGATAGTTTCAAAAATGTCAAATATATTAAATTAGAAATGGCTATCCTGCCCATCTATACCGATATCAAACGTGTAATAAAAACTGATGAAGATGGCGAAACTATTAAAACATGGGAAGTCGATAAATCAAAAATGTTGAGTGACAAGCTATATTAG
>CAWCIF010000014.1:0-93355 GCA_963795545.1 uncultured Acidobacteriaceae bacterium
ACCCAGAATCGCGCCTGGTTTCCTCGGTGCGGCGCAGATAGTGCGTTCCGTTTGAAGGCAAAGGCGCAGCATGGAACCGAGATCTCATAATTGTTGTTTGCCTATGCCGCCCTCGTCGAATCTGCCGCCCTTGGCCCGCGCACAGCATTTTGCTCATTGGCTTGGAATCCGTGTGCCTATCCTGCTCGCCCCCATGGCCGGAGCATGTCCACCATCCTTGTCGATCGCCGTCTCGGAGGCGGGGGGATTAGGTGCATGCGGCGCTCTAATGATGAGACCGGACGAGATTCTTGCTTGGAGCAACGAGTTCCGCTCGAAAAGCGAGGGCCACTTTCAGCTGAATCTATGGATTCCAGATCCGCCCCCTCTACGCAACCTGGAACTCGAAACGCTCCAGCGCGAGTTCCTCGCGAACTGGGGACCGCCCGTCGCTCCAGATGCTGCAGAAGCCCCTCTCCACGATTTTTATGCCCAATGCGAGGCGGTGTTAGGCTCCGCTCCTAAGGCGGTTTCTTCCATCATGGGACTATACGAACCCGCGTTCGTCTCCGAGTTGAAGCGTCGCGGCATTCTCTGGTTTGCGACCGTGACCACGGTAGAGGAGGCCAAGGCAGCTGAGTCGGCAGGCGCCGACGCCGTTGTGGCCCAGGGTAGCGAAGCAGGTGGGCATCGGGGAGCCTTCCATGCTGATGAAGCGGAACAACGTTTGGTGGGGCTCTTCGCGCTGCTGCCACAGGTGGTCGACGCGGTCGACATTCCCGTCGTCGCAACAGGGGGCATTGCCGATGCAAGAGGTATGACTGCGGCGCTGTTATTAGGGGCAAGCGCCGTGCAGATCGGAACCGGCTTTTTGCGCGCTCCCGAGGGTCTGACGCCGACATCCTATGCGGACAGACTTGCCCGGACCGAAGCGCATGAGACGGTAGTAACGCGTGCATTCAGTGGTCGGCCGGGCCGCGGCATCGCCAACGCGTATGTACGTGCCGCTATGAGTGGTCCAATTCCAGCGCCGTACCCGATCCAGCGGGCGCTCACAGCGTCCATGCGAGAGGAGGCGAGAAAGTCGGGAAATGTCGAACGCATGCAGATGTGGGCCGGTCAGTCGGCGAAGCTAGCCAGAGCCGAACCCGCTGGTGAGATCGTTCGCGACTTATGGGACCAATCGCGGCGGCTTTTGAGCGAGGATTAGGACAGCTAAGCCTCTGGTTCAAGGCACCCGATCAATGGAGTTAGTTGCGGATAATCCGGAACTGCTAACAACGGTCGATATGCGCCGGAGAACGGCATCAGATAAAGTAGAGCGGATACTTACCGGGTAACCTCCACATTGTCGAACTGCGCGCGGCCCCAATCTGTTCCCAATCCGAACATACCGGACGTGTGCGCGGAATCGTGAACGGATGCGATCTGTTTGCCGTTGATCGTCGCGGCGATCAGGTCGCCGTGGAAAATAAGCGCCAGATGCGACCAGCCGGTTGTGCCGGGCACAGTGCCCGAGGCCAGCTTCCGGACCGGCGTTTTGTAAGAAGTGGAGAGCAGGCTCCACGCCCCACCCTTTTCAACTCGCAGTACGTACCCGCTCGGCCAGAGTGCTTTGCCGTTGCTAAAGACGTCGGCGGAATCGATTCGGCCTATAATTGCAACCTCATTCGCGGACAGCGCCAGAGCATCGGCGGTCACGTGGTAGTCGGTCCAGTTCGAATCGCCGGTAAGCGTGAATGGGTTGGGAAGCGGTCCCCACGGAATCGGCTTTTGGGTGATCACCTGTTCAAGGCACTGGCCAGCCCGCTGTTCGCATGGATGCACCTCGAACGCGCCGTCCTGGTCAGCCAGATATTTCGGCGTGTGATTCAGCGCGGTGTGCTCAAAATCGTCGGAATAGGGCAGCGGGAAGAGCTTGTCCGGCGGCGGTTGCGCACTGCCTTTGCCCTGTCCTGTGGTGGTAGTCAGCGAATAGAGGGAATCGGGATCGAATTTATAGCTGAATGCGTTGTTGTGCGGCGTCAAATCGGCGACATGCACGAACGTCTTCCGCGAATTCGTCTCCCATACGTGGACTGCGCCGGTCGAGAGTCCGCCCGTGATTCGGAACTGGACCTGTTGCGGATCGTGGGCGTTGATGGTTTCAAGTACGATGCTCCAATCGTGCGAGTTCGGCGACTTCAAAGCAACATAGGTCCCGGCCTGATCCGGGAGGAAGCCGGACCCTGAATCCATGTACTGCCATCCGGGCTGCGCAAATTGCGTGGTGTGCGCAGTCGCCCAGATGGTCCCTTGCACGTCATAATGGCCCGACCAGGGCGTGTTGGCATACATCAGTCCGGAATGCGGAGCCGCAAGATTCTCAAAATAGGACGTGATGGGGCTCCAGATTTCCGTTTTTGTGAAGGCGCCCTGCAGATAATTGCGGTTGTATACCTGCGCCAGAATGCGGCCCCCAGCCTGCCAGTCGCGAGAGACGAACGGGCCGCCGCCTCCGTTGGGTTGATCTTCGCTCGACCACAGCTTTTTCCCGCTTGCCCTGACCTGGGGCGTAGTGGAGTACTGATCAATTGCAGTAGCGCGAGGATAGTGAACACCAACAGCGGCTACAGATGCCGCCAGCTCTGGATCTTTTTCCATGGCGGCGATCACCTCGAACTGCTTGTCGCGATGGTAATCATCGCAGCATACGATCTGCGCTGCGATCCCTTGCTGCAGCAGCGTCCGGTGGAGCAGTTTCACGTAAGCCGGATCATACGGCCGCTCATTCCAGATGCCGGTGTAGCGAATATCTAAATGATGGACCCGCCTCGCGCCCTTGATGAAATCGGCAACGTAGCTTGCCATGTCTTGCGAATAGAAATGGCCGCCGCCAATCCAGCCGGGTGCGCCCCAGGCAAGCGTATCCAGGATAGTGTTGGGATTGCGCCGGTGCGCCTCTTCCATGAGCCACCACTCGTATCCGCGGTTGTAATCATGATCCGTGCGCGAGCGCATATGGCTCGGCTCCGATCCGTCGGTTGAATTGACATCGGCCCCGATTTCGACTTTCAGATGCTGCAAGGCCGCGCCGTAACCGGGCTTGAACAGGTAATCGAGGATCTGGCTTCGATACGGCTCCGGATAGTCAATCAGGAGGCGTGAGGAAGCGCCAGCGCTGGCGGCGCCCAATCCTTCGTAGACGCGGCCGGTTGCGTGGCCATCGAGAACAATGGTTTTCTCCGCTCCGAGGAGGATGGATGCTGCGGCGCACGTGAGTAAAAACGTTCGGATGAACATGAGTATCTATTTGAGATCGACAACCGCGACCGCCAAGCCAACGCTGAACAACCCGACGCGAAGTCCGTCTACTGTCGTCATCGCGTGAGCTGCTGCTCAATCTGCTCCAACGTCCTGCCCTTTGTTTCGGGAACCCGCCGCCAGATGAAGACAAAGCCAATGAAACAAATAACCGCATACAGCCAGAACGTTGCCGCGGAGCCAACCGCCCCAAGAATGAGAGGAAATGTGAAGGTCAAGATGAACGATGCGATCCAGAGTGCCGAGACAGCAATGGACACCGCGGCTCCGCGAATGCGATTCGGGAAAATTTCAGAGATCAAGACCCACGTGACCGGAGCTAAGGACATGGCGTAGCAGCCGATCGCCGCCAGCGTAAAAATGAGCAATGGCAGACCGCCCAGGTGAGCGCGATACGCCAGCCCGATTAGCAGATGCGATATGCCAATCCCGGCGCAGCCGAACAACATCAGCGGGCGACGTCCGAATTTATCGACAAAGCCGAGCGCAACCAGCGTAAAAACAAGATTGATGGCCCCGGTGATGACAATGTTGAACATCACGCCGCTGATGCCGTAACCGGCGTTGCGGTAGACCTCTTCGGCGTAATTGAAGATTACGTTAATCCCGCTCCATTGCTGAAGCACCGCGAGAAAAACACCGACTCCTAGGATGCGCAGAACTGCGGGTGACAGCAGCTCATTTCGCTGTACGCTGTGTTCAGATTCGGCAGCTAGAGCGGTCTCAATCTCTGCCAGCGCGTCGTCAGCGTAACGCTCGCTGCCTATTTTGACAAGTGTCGCGCGGGCTTGCTCCCGTTTCCGGTTCTTGACCAGCCAGCGCGGGCTCTCCGGGATAAACAGCGAGCTGAAAAGAAAAATCAGCGCGGGCACGGCGACGGCGGTAAACATCCAGCGCCAGCCGAATTCGCCGTTCCATGACGTTCGGATCTGCTCCGCTGTTGCGGCTGCAGGAACCTGCTGCGCTATCAGCCAATTTACGATTTGCGCACCCAGAATGCCGATGACAATCGTGACCTGGTTGAGCGAGACCAGCCGTCCGCGCCACATGGCTGGGCTTACTTCCGCAATGTAGGTGGGCGATACATTCGAGGCGATGCCGATGGCAACACCGCCGAGTATGCGCCACATGATGAACGATGAAAAAGACCAGGCCCAGCCGGTTAGTACCGAGGAGGCCGCGAACAGCAGCGCAGAAAGAATGAGAAGCTTTTTCCGGCCAAAGCGGTCGCTTACGAAGCCCGAGATGATGGAGCCGATCAGGCAGCCAATCAGAGCGCAGCTATTCGCCCAGCCGATCAGCTCCTGAGAGTTCAGCCGAAAATACGTTTCATAGAATGGCTTGGCCCCGCCGATCACTACCCAGTCGTAGCCGAACAGCAGACCCCCCAGGGCTGCCGCGGCCGAGATGAGCGTCACGTAGCCGTAGTGCAGGTGAGTTGCTGCCGCGATAGACGTTGAGCTGCCGAGTTGGGTTGACTTCATGCTCCGATTCCCGCGCGTTCCGCCAGCGCTGCTTCGGTCCGAAGCTCAGCCATAAGGTCTGAGGCGTTCGCGTGACTCGGATCGAGTTGCAGGAGGCTGTTCAGCAGGCGATGACCACGCCTGAGATACCCGAGCGCAATTGCGGCCTGCGCTTCCAGAAACAGGGCGGTTATCGTGTTTCGTTTCGCCAGGTCGTCATTGAACAGAAGCATCGCGGGCAGGGAAGTGGCGAAGTAGTCGATGCGTGGTTCTGTCGATGCCAAGCGCCTTGCATGGCGCAGCAGGGCGTGCAGCACTTCTCCTGCTTCCGCCGTCCGGCCGAGTCGCTTCAGGGCAAGAGCGCTATAGTACGTCATCTCAGAATACAAGCGGATGCTCATCTGCTGAAAATCTCCGGAGCTTCCGGCCGCCTTGGTCCACCAGCCTCGCGCGGATATGTCATCGCCGCGTGCTTCGGAGGCTACACCGAGCCAGTAGTAGACATTGCTGCGATTAGCCAGCAAGTGCCAGGCCTCGCCTAGGTTTTCGGGCGGGTGCAAGGCAGCCTGCATCAAAGCGTAAGCGCGCTTCGGGTCACCTTCTTCAAGGGCATTCCTCCCAATCGCCAGTTGCGCCCGCACGTATTGACCGAGCACTGCCCCTTCGCCGCCTTCCCAGGGCTGGAAGCGGCGATTACAAAACAGATCCGCTGCCTTGCAAGGCTGGCCGGTTTGGTTGTAAAGATTCGCAAGTTCAACGGTTAGATCATCGCGCTGGCAGACCAAGTCGAGGCTCCTTTCGAGCTCAGCCAGCCGATTCGCGGGGAACATGCCGGTGCGCTTCCAGAGTTGATCGCGTTCATAGCGCAGACGGGCGTCTCTCGGGTTTGCTCGCACCGCACGTTCGAAGGAAGATTCGGCTTGGGCGGCATCGTTACGCACATTAAAATAAGCGATCCCTAGATTCCTCCAAACCACCGAATACGAAGGATCCAGAGCCGCCGCCCGCTCCCAATGGCCGATCGCCTCCTCATGGCGGCGGCGGTCGAAAAGCCAGTTGCCAATGTAATAATGCGCCCGTGCGTCATCTGCCTTGCGCTGCAAAGCCGCTTCGAGCACGAGCAGTTCTTCCAATCGGCTCGGGAAACAATAATCGGGCGACGCGGCGGCAGCTTTCTGGTACCACGTCCCGGAATTGGTCAGATAACCCAGCGTGTAGAGCACTATCGGAACGGAACCGTCGCCTGCGGACAGGTCGGCGCTTTCCAGAAGGCTTTTCGCTTCGCTGTACAGCCCCGAGTGAAGAAGGTCATAGGCAATGTCGATTCTGACTTGGTTGCCGCCAAGGCTGCGGTTTGCAAGGTGCAGGGCGAAATAGTCAAGCGGATCCAGGGCCAGCGTTTCCGCGAGAGTTTTTTCAGCTTCCGCTGACCTGCCCAGCTTTCGCAAGATCATCACTTTCAAATTGCGCGCATTCAAATGATCGGAGTTGGTTCGCAGACAGAGATTCAAATGTTCCAAAGCGTTCTCGAAATCACCGCGCAAAGCATCAATTTCCGCCAGTGCAAGAAAACCGGCCGAGCGCCAGCCATAGTTCCACGAGGACTTGTAAAAAGCGGCGTAGGCTTCATCGTTGCGCCCAAGATAACGAAGGGTCAGGCCGAGGCTGTAGAACGGCTCGCCGTCGTATGGATTCGGGTTACGTAAAGTGAGGCGTTCGATCGCCCTGCGCAAGAACTGCTCGGCGAGATTGAGTTCACCACGGCGCAAGTGCCACAAACCGATCGCGTGATTCGAGCGGGAATCGCCCGGATCGCGCCGCAGCGCTTCCTGCCAGTACGCCTCCGGATAACGCGTGGCGTGACGATACTGATCGAGGTGCAGACCTGTTACAAAGAGCTCGTCGTTGCCAGTGATTTCAGAAGGAAGGGGCGGTTCCGCCGCCGGCTCGGGAGTCCTTACGCTACCGGTCGTCGGCGGTGAATATCGAATCAGTTCGCGGCCGTCCGCGGTGAGTACGCGAACGCTAAGCTCTGAGTTTGGAACGGCTGCGTTGACCAGGAACGGCGTTCCCGGATGAATATCGCGGGTCCACTCAGTGATGGTTTGCTTATCCGCCCGCAGTTCAATGTGAAGGCCCGCAAACGCGCGCGTCGTGCACAGTCCCAGGCTTGCCACGCCGGCTTCCACCTTTAAGCTGATCGCCGCCTCCGTGTTTGCTTCCTGAACCGGGCCGATCTTCTGAATCGGATACCAGAACTGGCTGAATGCCTTCGTTTCTCCAGGCGCGAGAAACGAAAAGTCAGGCTGGTTATCCGTGTACACTCCTGCCATCAACTCGATATAGGGGCCGTCTTCATCCGTTAGATTTCGATCCCACGCATAGCCGAAATCATGATTGCCCCACGTCCACTGCTTTTTGCCTGGCGAGATGTGATGGTTCGCGACGTGTACCAAGCCGGCTTGGTTCGCATGATCATAACCGCCGCAGAAATCCCGGTGCGATCCCATTGCCATATAGCTGGTCGGTACGGGAATGTTCGCGTACCAACTCAGGTCGTTTGGCGGATAGCTTCCGGGCGGTACAAAATTGCTGGGCAATTCATCCGCCGGAACTCCGTTGCGCGCTCGCGCGGCATAATCGACGCCGTAGTATCGTCGCTCGCACAACGGAAACGTGCTCAGGGCGCGCTTGGCGTGATCGGCCACGAAGCGCACGTCGGGCGGAAAAAACGATTCATAGTGCTCGTGGACATGCGTTGCCACGTTGGCCCACCACAAGAACGTCTGCGTGAACCGCGTGCGGTTATAGAGCCGCACCTTCAATTCGATATAGGCGCGGTCCGGATAGAGACAGACGCCGTGCATTCCCTTCAGCCGGTTCATCGGGTCGTGATCGCCGCACCAGATGGTCCGTGAGCCGTCGGCGGATGCTTCAATTTCCCAATCGACAGGCATGAACGTAGCCGGACGGTGATGCTGAGGCCAGTTAAACTCCACGCCGCCCGAAATCCAGGGGCCGGCCAGCCCCACCAGCGCTGGCTTGATCACGTTCTGGCGATAAAAGAAATCGTAGCCATTGGATTTATCGACGCCGACGTGAATCCGCCCGCCAATTTCCGGGAGGATCATCACGCGGATGTACTCGTTTTCGATGTGCAGTGCCTGCCAGCGACGATCGCGCGGCTCGGTCGCTACCCGATCGGTAAACGGTAACGGATACACTCGCCCGCTGCTTCCCTGATAAACACGCTTTTCCAGGAACATGGGGTTTCGATCCGCAGGTAGGGGCTCGTAAGTGGGCAGGACAACGCCTTCCGCCCAGGTCTTCACAGGGCCAGTCTCGCTGCTGGGCGCGGGTGGAAGTTGAAAGCGGTTCATCTTCAGAGTCGGACCACGATGCTGCGTGAACGTTAACGGGTTCAGTAGATCATGCCCACGCTGCCGGTGTCAACGCCTTTCCGGCTAGCTTGAGCGGGATTCCGCCGCGGCAGTCCGCCAGAATCCCTGCGTTTCAGAAGCCGCATCCTCCCGATCGGCCGGCAGCATCTTCAAAAAAACATCCAGGTTGCTGCGCAGCACAATATGCGGCGGCAGGCGATGTCTTAGCGCGGGGCAGGCGCCCTGCACTAGAAATTGATAGAGCGCTTGAAAGGCCATTCGGCCTTGTGCCTTCGGACGCTGATAAACCGTTGCCAGTACTTTGCCCTCGCGGATTAAAGGAGCGAGTGCCGGGAACAAATCAGTCGTGATAACGGGAATGCGGCCAAGCCGTCCGGCGCCCTCCAGCGCTTCTATCACCGGAATGGAATTCGCCGTACTTACGTATACTGCTCCGATATCAGCGTCGGTGGCAAGGAACTCACGCGTCAATTCCCGCGCTTTTTCCGGATCGTCATGAGCTTCGAGCACCCCAGCCACCTGGAGACGGCTTTTCCATTCTCCGACAAACGAGCGAAACCCGTTCACCTTCTCCGCGTGATCAACTACGCTCAAATCGCCTGTGACGATCAGTACCCGTGCCCGCCGGCGGGTGAACCCTGTCAGCAGTTCGGCCACCATGGCGCCGCTTGTGAAGGCATCTGCTGAAATCGCTGCCAGGCGCTCTGTTCCGGGCGCATCCGTCGCCACGCAGACAACCGGAATACGCGCTCGCGCGGCTTTGCGGATCCAGGGCTTCAGGTCGGCAGGATGGCCGGGGGTCACGATGATTCCGTCCGTACGGTCCCGAAGAGTTTCGGCAAACAACTGCAGATCGCCTTCGCCAAGCCGCGGATAATTCCTGAACTGGACTTCAATGGTCGATTGAAATGGCTGCGCCGCCTCCAGGATGCCTTCGCGCACGGCGTCGAAAAACGTCGCGATGTGGCGCGGAAGATGGACCGATATGCGCAGTTTGCGCTGAAGTTTCAAATGGCGCGCCGCGAAATTCGGCTGGTATCCAAGCGTTCGGGCCATCTTGAGAACCTTGGCCCTAGTCATCGGATTGATTCCGGGGCGGTCGTGCAAAGCCCGATCCACGGTCCCGATAGAAACCCCCAGCGTGCGTGCGATGTCCTTGATCCCGGGCGGGCCGGTCTGATCGGGTTTTTCGGTCGGCTTCATCTGACGGGGCGTGTACGATACCAGTCACCGATCAGTGCAGATCGCGCATACCTCGCAGAATATCGCTCATTATCGACTAAAGCAAGGAAATCATGACCGTGTACGTTGACAGTCCTCCGAAGCTGTGATAGATTTCCGCCATTAGAGTCTCATTCCACTTTGAAGGGGTTTTCCAGGAAAGGATCTGTATGTTGCTCACCCGCCCCGTTCGCTCATTCGGCTTCGCGATCAGCCTTTTCGTATTCTCTGCTGCCCTGTATGCCCAGGTAGATACCGGCACGATTCTCGGAACCATTCGCGACAACACGGGCGCGGTTGTTCCAGGCGCAACCGTTACCGTGCGGAACGAGGGCACATCCTTCACTCAGACCACCGCAAGTTCTCCTTCCGGTACCTACGTTTTTACCGCGTTGAAAATCGGTAGATACACCGTCGAAGCGGAACATCCCGGATTCAAGAAAGAGGTGCACTCCGGGCTCGAGCTGAACATCCAGCAGCAGCTTGTGGTCGATTTCGACCTGTCGATAGGCCAGGTGACTAGCGAAATCCAGGTCACCGGGCAAGCGCCCCTTCTGCAGACGGAAAGCGGCGCCGTGGGACAGGTTATCGGCCGGCAGGAGGTGAATGATCTCCCGCTGAATGGGCGCAATTACACTTTTCTTGCGCGGCTTGTTCCGGGCGCTACGGTTGGACAGCCGGAGGGACGCGGTCTAAACGCGAACGGCTGGTTTACGGCGAATGGCACGCGTCCCGCCCAGAACAACTACATGCTGGACGGCATCGATAACAACACCAACGACGTAGATTTTCTTAGCGGCGCAGCTTACGTGATCAAGCCGCCGGTGGATGCCATTAGTGAGTTTCGGCTTCAGACAAGCACGTTTAGCGCGGAATTCGGACGCGCGGGCGGAGCAGTCCTGAACGCCAGCATCAAATCGGGCACGAACGAGTTTCACGGCACGCTTTGGGAGTTCCTGCGCAACGATAAGCTGGATGCCGCCGACTACTTCCAGAATGCGAATTCACAGCCCAAAGGCTCGTTCAAGCAGAACCAGTTCGGCGCCGCAGCGGGCGGCCGGATCATCAAGAACAAAACCTTTTATTTTGCCGATTACGAAGGGACCCGCATCCGGCAGGGCGTGCCCGAAACGGGCTATACGGTGCCCACCGCGCTGGAGCGCAACAGCGGGTTCACCAATTTCTCGGATCTCATTCCACTCCAGTCCGGCAGCCTTACGGACGCAACCGGCAAGTCCTATCCGCTGGGAACTATTTTCGATCCTTCCACCACGCAAAGTATCGGCGGCGGGAAATACGTCCGCTCTCCGTTTCCCGGCAATATCATCCCGGCCAACCGGCTGGATCCAAATGCCGTCAAGCTGCTGAGCTTGATGCCTGCTCCGACGCAACCGGGCCTTAACAACAATTTCAATGTCAATCGCGGTTCTTTCACAAACGTCAACCAGTTCGATGTCCGGATCGACGAAGACATTTCTTCAAAGGACTCCCTCTTCGGGCGGTATAGCTGGTCGCGAAGTCCAAGCTTTATTCCCGGTCCGTTCACCGGATATGCCGATGGCGGCGGATTTAACGATGGTGATCAGCAAGTGGATACGCAGGGCGCCGCACTGAGTTACACACACTCGTTTACGCCAACGTTGGTGAATGAGGCTCGTGTCGGGTTCAATCGCGAGCACACGTCGCGCGTGCAACCGTACGGAAGCAATACATCGAACATACCCGGGCAGTTCGGTATTCAGGGTATTCCTCAGCTTCCCGGCAACGGGGGATTGCCTTACATCGGCATCAACGGTCTGAGCCAGCTCGGTTCCGCGGAGTGGCTGATTAGCGATCGTTATAGCAACACGATTCAATTTACGGAAAACCTGAATAAGGTTTATCACTCGCATACATTCAAAGGAGGATTCGAGGCGCAGTCGATTTACTTTCCTTGGGAAGCGCCTCCCTTTTCACGCGGTGAGTTTGACTTCGGCGGCCAGTACACTTCCATCGTGAATCAGACCGATGGGAGCACTGGGCGAGCGCAGTTTTTGCTCACTCCTACAGCCGCGCCGGGACTCGGCGGAATCCCGCTTGGCGGCGCAAATCAGGTGCAGGCCTCGAATTTTGGTGACGTCGCGGCCCAGCGTTCTTACTACGGCGCTTATTTCCAGGACGATTGGAAAGTCACCAGTAAGCTCACGCTGAACCTGGGAATCCGTTGGGATTGGTTTAGCGCCACCGGCGAGCGCTACGGAGCGCAAGCGAACTTCGTGCCAGGAACGCCGGGGGCAGGCGCGGAGTACATCATTCCAGCCAGCCGCAAAGGCGACCCCGCCCTTTCGCCGAGCTTTACGCAACTGCTGGCCAAAGATGGCATCGCCCTGAATTATACGAATGCTTACGGTTCCGGCCTGAGTGTGATCCAGAAAGACAATTTTGCGCCGCGCTTTGGATTCGCTTACCAGGCAACACAACGTCTGGTCGTGCGAGGCGGCTATGGCATCTTCTATGGAGCTTTTGAAAATCGAGGCGGATATCCAAGCCTTGGGTATAACTACCCGTTCCAGTACACGTTCAATTTCCCGGCGGCAAACGCCGTATCTCCGAACTACTTTCCGAATGGCACGATCGCAACAATCGAAAACGGATTGTCGAGCGTGCCCCTGAACCCGGTGGATGTCAACGCGTCCGGCCTGGCCCTGCGCGGAATCCAATTTCACTATCAGACGCCCTACGTTCAGAGTTACAATCTCACGCTCGAGTATCAGCTCACAAACAGTGATGTAATCTCAGCCGGCTATGTTGCATCCCTGAGCCGCCATCTGGAAGCTTTCGTGGGCACCAATCAGCAGACCGTGCTTCTGCCGCTCGGATACAATCCGCAGGATTACGTTGCCTTTCCCGACTTTTCCCGCGGCTCTCCGTACGCTGCAACCATTGCGACCGCGAATTATCATTCGTTGCAGGCGAAATACCAGCACCGTTTCTCGAAGGGCTTGACCGCGCTCCTCTCCTACACCTATTCGAAGACCCTCACCGACGCGGGCGACGCGCTGAGCGGCGGCGGCGTATCCGGTTTCCGTGCACCCCAGGTGCCAGGTGTCGGTATTCAGTACGATTACGGACTCGCTCCGTTCGATATCCGCAACGCCGTTTCGTTCAGCGGGACCTATGACGTACCGTTCGGAAGAAACCGGCAATACAGCATGTCGAACCGGTATGTGGATTTCCTGCTGGGGGGCTGGTCCACAAATTTCATTCTGACGCTTGACGACGGACAGCCGCAAACCATTGATTGCGCTACCTCCACCGGGGCCGGCACAGGTTGCTACGCGCTTTACACCGGTGCCGATCCGTACGGCGGACTGCATAATGTCCAGCAGTTTTACAATCCAGCGGCCTTCACGACTCCTCCGCCTGTGACCCAGGTCGGGCAGAGCAACATTCTTCCGCTGGGTGGAGGCAACACTCAGGTGACGGGGCCGCCCATTCGCCGCCTCGATTTCTCGATCTTCAAAGAGTTTCCTCTAACCGAAACGACGCGCTTCGAGTTTCGCGCGGAGTCGTTCAACTTGACGAACACGCCTTCGTTCGCTCTTCCCGGAAATCTGAACTACCTGGACACCGCAAATTTTGCGCGAATTTCTTCGACACGGGACGCGCCCAACGATGCGCGGGAGCTTCAGTTCGCGCTCAAATTCTATTGGTAAGCTTGTTCCGCGATGCGCTGTCTGCTCGCGATGCTTCTTGCTTCCGGCCTGTCAGCGCAGAGTCTTGCTCATTTTCAGAGAGCCTATGAAATCGATCCCACGAATTACGACAACGCCTATAATCTCGCTCTTGCGTATCTGGAAGCAGGCGCGACGGAAAATAGCAGGCAAGTAATCCAGGCTCTCCTGAAGCGGCAGGACAAGGCGGAGCTCCACAATTTACTGGGCGATGTGGAGGAGAAAGAAGGCCATGTGCAGCAGTCTGCCGAGCAGTACGAGACGGCTGCGCGAATGGACCCGTCCGAAAAGAACCTGTTTGATTTCGCTAATGAACTTTTGCTGCATCGAGGCTTTCAACCCGCTTTGAAAGTGCTCGATTTCGCGGTGCGAAAATATCCGCGCTCCGCAAAGCTGCGCGTCGCCCTTGGTGTCGCGTACTATTCGGTGGGCCAGTACGCAGAAGCTCTGGAGTCTCTCTGTCACGCCGTCGATCTGGACCCGAAGGATACCAGAGCGCTCGATTTTCTTGGCAAGATGTACGATGTCGCGCCTGAAAAAGCGGATGAGGTCACACGACGGCTGGCGCGGTTCGCGCGTGAATATCCAGATAACGCAGCCGCGAATTATTATTACGCGCTAAGCCTGAGGCGAAGAACGACTGAGGGCGGCGCGGCAGGCGCTGACCGCGAAGCCGAGGAACTCCTCCACAAAGCCATCAAGCTCAGCCCGGAGTGGGCTGACCCGCACTTCCAATTGGGATTACTGTACGAAGACGAAGCGCTACCGGATAATGCAATTCGCGAATACCGGACCGCGGTGCGCCTGGAGCCCAAGCTTGCAAAGGCACATTACCGTCTGGCGCATTTGTACGAAAAGAAAGGGCAATCACAGTTAGCGAAAGCCGAGCTACGTACGTTTGAGGCGCTCAAGCCTAGGTGACTTCACTCACGATATCGGCCAGCTTGGTGGGCGCATCCGACACCGCGGCTCGCTTGAACTTCGGCCCAATCGCAACTACTTCCGTGCCGGCTTCGAACCAGGCAAGGAAAGCGGAGCGCTCCGCTCCCGCCAGGCGCTGCTGATTCAGCCACGTATAATAGGCGCCCATATCGGCATCAATTACTGACCCTTGCGGGTCCAGTTCGGGCTTGCTTTTTGCCTCGGCGAGTAGCTCGTTCATTGGGCGCTCGCGCTGCCGCATTGCGTAGCGCGCCAGCAGCGTGACGGGTTGCGCTCGCCTCAGTGCCTCCCGTGCGGCCCACTGTACGAAGGTCGTGCTGAAAACTTGCGTGCCGGAACCTTCAGTAAGCAAGCTCAGCTCGAAGCGGCTCATCACTGCATTTCCGTTCTCGCGCATACCCAAATCTTCCGGGCGCATGCGCGCAAGCAGCGAGCGGAACGCTTCGGGGCCTGTGCCGGAGGTGAAGATCTGAAGCATTTTCTCTTGCAGGCGTGCCCGAACAGGGGTAAGGGCCGCGTAAGAAACGCGCGTGAGATTGTCGTTGGCCGCTTCGATTGCGCCTCCATCGACGTACCAGTGCGCGAACGCTTCAGGGTGGGTTCCGGCCCTGGTATTCACAGCATCGACCAGGGTTTGAAGTCCGTTTGGCGCAGTCACTCGTGGGAAATATGTACCGTACGGCCGCAGTTTCCGAAACAGCGGATACTTGTTGGCCTGTACGCCTTCTCCGAATGTGACAATAGCCAGCCGGTTAATCGGAGGCGGTTTATCGGGCACGGCAGCCGTTACTTTCGCGAAGAAATCTACCGCGGCAGTGCGGAACGTGTCGATCTGGTGTGTTGCCCAAAGATGCGCCGAGAGCTGTTCGGAGAAAGCAGCGGGTACGTTGACCCAATCCATTGCCTCAAGCTGCTCGGAAAGCTTCAGACCCGCGAAGGGAGCGAACAATGTTCTCCGCTGATCTTGCGAAACGGACCTGAGGTACGTAAACTGCCGGTCCAGTTCCTTCCGTTCCGCGGGAAATTTCCAGTCCCAATTGATAAGTTCCCGCAGCAGCAGCGCAAGAAACGGGGTCGGCATCTCCCGAAGCAGATCAATGTGATCCAGCGCGGACTGCCTGGCGAGCGGCGGATACCGGTCGAAGCTTCCAGCAGTCAATTGTTGCGGCGCTAACATCAGAACACTCCCGCTAATACCCTGTCAATCTTACCTCCGCTTACCTCAGCGCCAGGTGAACAGACCCTGTAATCCCAGACGGGAGCGGCTTTATATCCCGCAAGTCTTGCGGCACAAACCTTTCGCCGTATCGCATATTTAGCAACTGATAATCGGGCAGCGCTCGGCCGGCTATCTCATTGAGCGCCAGATTTCCGACGACCACGCGCAACTGGTTGACGCCCGGCCGAGCATAGGGCGTGATGTCCAGCTCATACGGCGGATGCCAGATGGCTCCTACGCGTTTTCCATTCACGAAAACAATACCTGATTCGTGTACCGGGCTTTCGAGCAAGGCCCGCATTCCCGCGCTTTCATTCAAGCCCGGTTCGACCGGTATACCGGGTCCGAAATCCAGGATGATTTCTGATTTTCGCTGAACGAAGGAATCGGGGATGCTAACGGCCTTCTCGTAAACCGCGCTACCCGAGTAGAACCGCATCTGGTCATCTTCGGTCCAGGAGCGCAGGTGGGCCATGTAGATCGTTTTCCCGATTGCCGGGAAAGTGACGTTCCAGCCCGAACTCAAATCCATAGACCCTAAGCCGGTCACCGATTGAGTTTCAGGCGTCGGCGTCACTCCGGCAGCTTTGCTGAAAACCAGAATTCGCGATTCGTAAGGCGCAAGCTTCAGTTCCACCCGGGTCCTTTCGCCGTCAACTTTGTACGCGATCGGCGCCGCTTCTCCCGTGAAAGGATCCCACCGTTCGGGCTTCAGCCCTGCAATGCGGACCGATGCTTCGGTACTAACCGGGCGGTTGGACATGTTAGCCACAAAGTAGATATCGCCGAATGGCAGCTTGCGATGCATGAACCCAATCGCCGTCGCGGCGTCGCCGGTCGCAAAATCCGGTGGCAGCAATTCTTCCAGCACCCGCGAAACATCCTGCTCATCACGCACAAAGCGGGTGTTCTTCAGGCCAGTCTCGAACAGTTCGTGAACGATTGCATTGATTCGCAGCGTATCGCGGATTCCTTCGAGCAGTCCCGGTCCCAGCGACGGAAGCGACCGTGTAGCAACCAGCAGCCCGCCGTTCCGGACGTACTGTTGCAGAAGTTGCATCGTGGCCAGCGGGATCCGCGCTACACCGGGCAAAATTATAATTCTGTAAGGAACGCCCACCGCCGCTATCGCACGGTCGTCAATAAAGTCAAAATTGTAACCGGCATTCAGAACCTGCGGAACCAGTACAGGGCCCAGAAGCGCGTCCACCGTTTCATCCACGGCCACCTTGCCGGGTTCGAGCCGCGCCCAGGCATCGTCGGTTGGAACGTAGATAGCCACGTCGTTCGCGGCCAGGCCCTGTCGCATGAGAAAGCTGACGCGCTGCAAATATCGTGCGATATCCGGCATAACCTGGAACCACGGATTGTGGTCATTGAAAGCGGCGGCGGCGTAGAAGTGCCAGCCTGGCTCGCCCGCGGAAGGCGGCGAATACGGCCAGCCGTGTCCGATCAATTGATTGATTCCTTCCACGAAGTGACGATCCGCTTCGGCTTTCATGTCGAGCGGAGTGGCTCGGAACGCGGGTGAGTGGAGCCAAGTCCAGGTTTCCGTTGATGTGATTTGCTTTCCATACAGATGACAGGCAGAAGATGCCCAACGCGCTGCACTGAAGCGCCGCCAGGATGGCCCGTGCTCGCCTTCCGGCAAATCCACGAGCGCATTGCTCGAAAGAATGACCGGGGGTTCGCCATATGTCTGTGAGCGAAACAGCGTGTGATGCGCCTGCGCCCACTCGCGAATCGGCTTCAGATAGTTATCTTCCGCCAGCTCCGTCAGGGTCTTGCCCCAATCGTGCCGCACCGCTTGCGTCTCATGACCCATGTCGGTCACAAGCGCCGGAAGATAAGGCGTCAAATCATACCCGCGCCGCTTTTGGAACTCCTGCAGAAAATTGCCGGTCCAGTCGGAGCCGAATACTTCCAGGCTGTCGCTAAAGACAGCGTAAGGCGGCGTGTCACCGAACGCTCTCAGAAGCGGAGCGCCAACCGAGCGCAGATGATTCTCAATCGCCTCCCGGTCGTAGTGATCCAGAACGAAACCTTCCGCTCCCACCGCAGGTCGCTTGACCTGCTGGCCGGTACGGCTGGAAATGAAAAACAACAGGAGGTCATTCCCGCTCAGCCCTGGCGGAATCGCAATGCGGGCGTTTTGAGAACTGCTCGCCAGGCGACCGCCGATGAACGCGCCAATGAGCTGCTCGCCATTTTCTGTCGCCGGAACCGGGACTGAGTGCGCGCCCTCAGGAACATTGACGTGCTGAAATCGCAATCGTCCGGCGGCTTGAGTCACAAGCGTGTGGGGTCCTCCAAAGGGCCAGCCGCTGGTAAGGGTAACGTCCACACGCATATCCAGTTTCCGAGCGGTATTTGCGGCAAACCGGAGCGCATCGAGAAACTCGGGCGATAGATATGGAAGATTTTTCGGGCCGGTTTGAGGGTCATCCAGCGCCAATGGATAGACCGCTTGGATCTCCACACCGCCAATTCCGGCGGCTTTCATGGTTCGAAGCTCGCGCTCCAGCTCAGGATGGCTGACAGCCGCGCCGAACCACCACCAGCGCATCATAATCTTCGCGCTATCGGGAGGGTTGACGAACGCTTGCCGCAGGTTGTTGATCCCGTCCGGGACTTGAGATACCGCCGGTGACACGACCAGCAGCACCAGGGCGAGCAAACGCGAAACGGTCACGTTAACTTGCCGTGGCCGAAAGGCCTCGCGCTTACTCTCACTCTGGAGCCAATAAACGAGAAATACGCGATAAAGACGTAGCAACCGAGCGGGATCAACATCGCCTTCGCCATGTCGAGCCATTGGGAAAGCAATCCCATCAAAGGCGTAAATATCGCACCGCCTATAATCGCCATCACAATCAGCGAACCGCCTAGCTTCGTGTTCGGCCCCAACTCCTTCAATCCCAATCCAAAGATGGTTGGGAACATGAGCGACATGAAAAAGCTTGTCAGGAAAATGGCCCACAGCCCCAGCCACCCCGGAAACCACACGCCCAGCGCCACCAGGGCGACGTTAGCAAGGCTGTAAATGCCCATCAGTACATTGGGCCGTACAAACTGCATAAGATAGGTTGCCGAAAATCTTCCTACAGCGAAAGCTACCAGCGTACCGGTTAGAAAATAGCCGGCTGTTTTTTCCGACACGTGCGCGTATTCCTGGACGTATGGTATGAAATAGCTCCAAGTACCGACCTGCGCGCCCACATAAAAGAACTGTGCGATTACCGCTTCCAGAAAATGCGGGTAGCGGAGCAGATCAACCAACCGCCCGTGATCGGGGCTTGTGCTTTCACCCTCTTCGCCGACTTTGGGAAACCTTGTTCGCGCAATCAACAAAGCCCAAAAGAGAACGACACAACCGAGCACCAGATAAGGCGTGATTACGCGCATAGTTTCATGGCGCAGATATGGAGCATACTGCCCCGCGGATCGCATTGCATCCACTTGCGCCGGCGTCAGCTCGATACCCGAGAAGATGAACGCCGTCCCAACCAGCACGCCCGCAATCGATCCCAGAGGATTGAATGCCTGGCAAAAGTTTAAGCGCCGCTCCGAGCTGGCCGGATCTCCGATCTGTGCAATGAACGGGCTCGAGCCCGTCTCTAGAAACGCCAGGCCGCTTGCAATCACAAACAATGCGATCAGAAAAAAGCTGTAGCTCTGCGCGAGCGCAGCCGGCCAGAAAAGAAAAGTTCCCGCGCTGTACAGCACGAGCCCAAACACCAGGCCGGCTTTATATCCGTATCTGCGCATCATTAATGCCGCCGGCATCGACAGTACAAAGTAGCCCAGATAGAAGGCTGATTGCACCAGTCCGGCCTTGAAGCGCGTAATCGCAAACGACTTCATGAACTGCCGGATGAGTACGTCATTCAGGTTGTTTGGAATGCCCCACAGAAAGAACAAGGCGGTAACCAAAACAAAGGGCAGGATGACGCCCTTTGGGATCATTTTATGCGGCATCTGATCCGAGCTTTTTCCGGCAGAGTCGATTCTATTTGAAATCACGAACGCACCTCCCGTTCAGAGGCGATGTGAATGTAAAAAAGAAAATCACTGCGTTTGGATGACATAAAATAGGCGCTCAGTCAATATGCAACGATTCGGAACGGTGATCCGCCTTAAACCCGATGCTGTGGAAAAGTACCGCGATTATCACGCTGCAGTCTGGCCGGAAGTTCTTGAGACCATTCGGCAGTGCAACATTCGCAACTACTCCATTTACTTCAAAGACAATTATCTGTTCGCGTATTTCGAATATTACGGAGATGATATAAAAGCAGATCGGGCCAGGATGGCCGCTGACCCGAAGACGCAGGAGTGGTGGGCCATTATGGAGCCTATGCAAGATCCGCTTCCTGCACGTAAGCCCGGCGAGTGGTGGGCCGAAATGGAAGAAATGTTCCATATGGACTGATACTCAACTTGTCAGCTCCAGGCAGCACGCCGGGTATGCATAAATATTGAGCGATTCCGGCTTCATTTCTATGCTGTATCCGGACTCGGAGGGTGGCATATAACGGCCATTCCGAATGCGAACAGGGTGAATAAAATGTTCGTGCAGATGATCCACATATTCCAGCACGCGATCCTCCAGTGTTCCCGATACGCAGATGTAATCGAATATGGATAAATGCTGCACATACTCGCACAACCCGACTCCTCCCGCGTGCGGGCACACCGGAACGCCGAACTTAGCAGCCATCAGCAGCACAGCCAAAATCTCGTTCACACCGCCCAGCCGGCAGCTATCAAGCTGGCAAACATCGATAGCACCCGCTTGAAAGAACTGCTTGAACATCACGCGATTCTGGCAATGCTCGCCGGTCGCGACCCGGATAGGCGCGATCGCTCTCTTTATTGCGGCATGTCCCAGCACATCATCGGGACTGGTTGGTTCCTCAATCCACCACGGATTGAAACGCGACAGTTCCTTCATCTCTGAAATGGCCTGGCCAACATCCCAGTGCTGATTCGCATCCATCATCAGCCGGCGTGAACCAATCTCTTCGCGAATAATCGTGCATCGGCGAATATCGTCCTGCAGATCGGCTCCGACTTTGATCTTGAAATGGCTCCATCCCCGCGCTATTGCCTGGCGGCAGAGCCCGCACATTTGAATGTCGGTGAAGCCGAGCCATCCTGCCGAAGTCGTGTAAGCAGGGTAGCCGTATCGCAGCATTTCGGCTTCGCGCTGCCGCCGGGTGGGCGCTTGCGTTTCCAGAATGCCAAGCGCCTCTTCGGGAGTGAGTGCGTCGGTGATGTAGCGGAAATCGATGCATGAGACCAGTTGCTCGGGCGGCATCACGGCCAGCAGTTTCCATAGCGGCTTGCCTTCGGCCTTCGCCCAGAGATCCCAGACGGCATTAACTAGAGCGGCGGTTGCCAAATGGATCACGCCCTTTTCCGGACCAAGCCAGCGGAGTTGACTGTCGCCGGTGATCATCCGCCAAAACCCAGCCATGTCTTCCGTAAAAGACTCCAGCGTTCTACCCATAACCAGCGGAGATAGACTTTGCACCGCGGCAGCGCAAAGCTCGTTCCCTCGCCCGATCGTGAACGTCAACCCATGACCTTCAAACGCGGAGTCGGTGCGGAGTATGCAGTAAGCTGCCGAGTAATCCGGATCAGGGTTCATGGCATCGGAGCCGATGTGCTGCCGCGAAGTCGGAAACCGGATGTCGAATACTTCTATTCCGGTTATGGTGGTAGGCATGGCTCTCAGCGAAACAACAATATCACCGCCCGGAAAGCTAAGCAGGCGGAGCTTCGCCGTGGCGCTCACCAGCGCCGCAAGCGCGGTACCGGTGCTGGCACAGCAGATCTCAAACAAGGGTGCCGCCGCGGAGCACGCGGAAGATCCTCCCTTCGGCGAAACGCTCGTATTTACCCGGAAAACGGTTGTCCCGAAAGTCGAGGCGTTCCCCATGACCGATGTCCGGCTTGGGCCTGGGCAGTTCAAAGATGCCCAGCAGGCGAACCTCGGCTTTCTTAGCAGGGTCGATGCTGACCGGCTTCTTCATAATTTTCGCGTCAACGCCGGCCTTCCTTCCTCCGCCACGCCACTGGGCGGATGGGAAGCGCCGGATTGCGAATTGCGCGGTCACTTCGTGGGGCACTTTCTCTCCGCATCCGCACTGATGTATTCTTCAACTGGCAGTAACGCGCTTAAGGACAAAGCCGGCTATATCGTCGCCGAACTCGCGAAGTGCCAGGACAAGCTCGGGGGCGGATACCTGAGTGCATTCCCGCTCGAGTTCTTCAATCGCCTGAATGCGCGCCAGAAAGTCTGGGCGCCCTTCTACACCGTTCACAAGATCATGGCCGGCCTCTATGACACGCACCAGCACTGCGGCAACAAGCAGGCCTTAGAAGTACTCAAACGCATGGCCGACTGGACAGATCAATGGAGTGCTTCCATCCCTGAGCCGCATATGCAGGAAATCCTCAACACCGAATATGGCGGCATGAATGAAGTGCTCTACAACTTGGCCGCCAACACGGGAGAAGATCGCTATGCGCAGGTAGGCGACCGTTTTACCAAGAAGAAGTTTTTCAATCCGCTTGGCCTCCGGCGGGATGAGCTGCGCGGATTGCACGTGAACACGCACATACCGCAAGTCATCGGAGCGGCTCGGCGATACGAAATCAGCGGTGATGAGCGATTCCACGATGTCGCCGATTTCTTTTGGTACGAAGTGACCTCGGCGCGTGCCTATGTTACTGGCGGCACCAGCAACGGCGAGGCGTGGTTACTTGAGCCGCGGCGTCTGGGTGCCGAACTGAAACTTACCCCAAATACAACTGAGTGCTGCTGCGCCTATAACATGCTTAAACTGACTCGCCATCTGTATCAATGGACCGCTAATCCCCGCTATTTCGACTACTACGAACGCACGCTGTTCAATCACCGCCTGGGCGCCATCAATGTGGAAAACGGTCACACCCAGTATTACCTTTCTATTGTTCCTGCGGCTTGGAGAACGTTCAATACGGAAGACGATTCTTTCTGGTGCTGCACGGGAACGGGTGTGGAGGAATTCTCAAAACTGAATAACAGCATTTACTTCCATGACAGCGATGGTCTCTATGTGACCCTTTTTATTCCATCCGAATTGGATTGGAAGGACAAGGGCATCAAGCTCCGTCAGGAAACCAGCTTTCCCGAATCCTCGCAAATTACTCTCGTCGTCAGTGCGACGGCTCCCGTGCGTATGCCGCTGCATCTCCGCATTCCATACTGGGCCGGGGCGAACGCCTCCCTGAAGATCAACGGCGCGCCTGTCCCCGTAGTTCCCAGCCCGGGCAGTTATCTCACTATCGCTCGAACCTGGAAGAATGGTGATCGTGTCGAGCTCAATCTTCCCATGTATCTCCATGTGGAAGCCATGCCGGACGAGCCTACGACTCAGGCGCTGATGTATGGTCCCCTCGTTCTTGCCGGTAAGCTGGGAACCGATGGTTTGGACAACCAGATGATTGTCGGCCGCATGGGCCCCGATATCAAGAAACACCCCATGACCGTTCCCCGGTTCCACTCCTCCGGCGAGAATCCGGATTTCTGGATAAAGCCGGTATCGGGTGAGAGCCTGACCTTCCGCACCACCGGGCAGCAAACAGATGTCACGCTCGTAGCGTTCAACCAGATTCCGGAAGACCGCTACTCGATTTATTGGACCGTAGTCTGAGCTGGTACCGCCACAAATCGATAGCCGATTCCGCGCACCGTCAGAAGATGGCGCGGCCGTGTCGGGTCATCCTCAATGTACCGCCGCAGCCGCACAATGAAGTTGTCGATCGGCCGGGTGTCGGTGTCTTCATGCAAGCTCCATACTTCCTCCAGCATGGCCTTCCGGGAAACTGGCTTGCCCTCGTGCTCAATCAGATAGCGAAGGAGGTTCGCCTCCATCAAGGTCAGCCGAAAGATCTGATCGCGAATAGACAGTTCCAAAACATCGAAGTTGATCGCTTTGTCGCCCTTGTCCCCAAAGGTAAAAACGTCTTTCGGCTTGTTCGTCAATGCCCGGTTGTTGACCGGCGTTTGCATCCACTCTCGCCGGCGCAGCAGGCCCCGGATCCTGGCAATCAGAATCGCTAATTCAAAAGGCTTGGTTAGATAGTCGTCCGCTCCAACCTCGAAACCGTGTAAAACGTCGTCGGAGTGTCCCCTCGCAGTCAGCATGAGAGTAGGAATGAATTGACCAGCATGGCGCATCTCGGACATTACGCTGAATCCATCTTTGCCCGGCAGCATGACATCCAGAATCACCACGTCATATGACTCCAAGCCGGAAGCCAGCCGTTCCAGCGCTTCCTCCCCCGTCTCCACAACTTCTACCTGGTAACCCTCTGTTTCCAGATTGAAGCGCAAGCCTTCAGCCAGGTGTTGCTCGTCCTCAACAACCAGAACTCGGCTCATTGTGAAATTGGAATTTGAAGTACAAACGTGCTTCCGCGTCCCGGACCCTCGCTCTCGGCCCATGCCCGTCCTCCGTGCCGCTTGGCCACGGAACGGACTATATATAGTCCAAGACCAGTTCCTGCCGGGCGCATGGAAGCCGGTCCCGGGATGCGGTAAAAGCGCTTGAAAATCCGCTTCAGCTCGGCCTTCGGAATCCCGAGGCCCTGGTCTTTGACACGTACCGCTATGTACCCGCCGTCAATCTTGGCCGTCTCCACCGTTACGCGCACACAGTCGCCGGAATACTTCACTGCATTCTCGACCAGGTTGAATACAGCCGCTCGCACTTCATCCATATCCCCCTGAAATTTAATGGGCGGCCCGGTGCAATATTTAAGGGATTCAGGCCGCAGGTTATGAAGCTTGCGCGCGCGGTCCAGGCATTCCTCCACTAACTCATGCAGGTCGATCGGTGAGAAACTTGACGCGCGATGCGGCGCACCAATCCGTCCAGTACGCAAAACCTGCTCGATTGTTGATAGCAGCCGCTCGCTATCCTCCAGCATGGTTTGATAGAACTCTTTCCGCTTCTTCTCATCCACCGTGCGGGTCATGAGTGTCTCCAGGTAAAGCCGGATCGACGCAACCGGAGTTTTGAGTTCGTGCGTTACGGCGTTAATGAACGCATCGTGTTGCTCATTTCGCCGAATTTCCCGCACTAGAAAAATGGTATTCAGCACCACGCCGCTGATGATCATGGCCAACAGCAGAATGCCAAAAAAAAGCAAAATGCCCGTACGCCAGTTGAGCAGGACCCAGCCGATGTAGAGAAGCAGGATGACCGAGATCAACCCGGCGCCCAGCGCGATGAAGAACGCGATGGATTTGTGCCGGCCCGCTACCACCATAAATCCAGCTTAACTGGGTGGCGCAGGCCTTCCGTGCAGCGGTAGACTTCAGCTCACCATGCTGCTGGCGCTTTCCGCCCGGCTCCCTTTGGGCCGTGCTCTACGCGACCTTTCGCTCAGGGAGCGCGCTTTCGACCCTGGCGACGTGAACGGATTTCGCGATACCAAGGCGCCTTAGGCCTTTAAGCAGAATCCAGGAGGGATCGAATTCGTACCACGCCAGTCCGTGACGTGCCGAAGTCGGATGTGCGTGGTGATTGTTGTGCCACCCTTCGCCAAACGTAAGAAGAGCTACCCACCAGTTATTGCGCGAATCGTCGCGAGTAGCAAACCGGCGGCCGCCCCACATGTGCGTGGCCGAATTCACTAACCACGTAGCGTGCAATCCGACAACCACACGCAGGCAGATGCCCCACAGGAACCAGGAGACGCCGCCAAAGGCGAACAGCACTAGGCTCAGTACTACCAGCGGAATCCAATGGTAGTTGTTCAGCCAGACGTAAAAACGGTGCTTTGCCAGGTCGGGCGCATATTTTGACATCGCCCGGGTATTGTTGTGGTTTGTCTCTCCCAAAATGAGCCAGCCGATGTGGGCCCACCAGGCGCCGTCGCGGGGAGAATGCGGGTCGCCGTGCTGATCCGATTTCTGATGGTGAATTCGATGCGTCGCCACCCAGGAAATCGGGCCGCCCTCCAGGGTCAGAGCCCCGCAAACGGCGAAGAAATACTCGAGAGCCACGGGCACCTTATACGAGCGATGCGTGTGCAACCGGTGATACCCCAGGCTGATGCCCAGGCCCGTAGCCATCCAGTAGAGGAAAATCGCCATGGCAAGAGCCTGCCAGCTAAACATGAACAAGGCCGCTATAGCTCCCAGATGCAATAGCGCCATAACGATCGTTGTCGGCCAGTTCAAGCCGTGATTTTCGTAAATCTTGTCCGTATCAATGCTCGCTGGGCTTCCGGAAAAATACATATATTTCGAACCTAACAGGAATTCGCCCTTTGCTTTGTAAGACTTGTGTAATTTCGACCTAAACCGGCGATCCCAAAATAAACGGCCTCAGAGGATCCAACCCGTGCCGGATGCCGTCTAAAGCTGGTGGATACTGGTGTCCAGGAATCGCAGATCGATTTTCACCGGCTCGATGGTGCCTATCGGGACGCGTGGAAACGCTTCTGCGTTGAAGTGAAAATTTGGCGTTCTCTGTTGCTGGAGAAAGCTGAGAGCATCGCAATCAAACAGGCCGAAAATCGCGTTGCACTTGCGGAAAGGTACTACCGGGAGAATCGAAACGAATTGGCGGAGTACATTCTCGCAAGATCAGCGCGTGCTAATGCCTCCGGTGGGTTGGCCTTCACCGGCAGAGAGGTCAGTGATACATCAGGGCCGCTTGGGCGCCGTTTTTCTGGTCGCGCTCAGCTAGCTTTAAGCGGCCGCGACCCGGGAAACACCTGACGGAGCTTGAGCAGGGCTTCCGCGCGCGTATCGCTCGGCGTGTCCGAGATAACGGTGAAACCCGCCTTCTGTTTCAGCAGTCGAACGATGCGCTCCGGATTCGTTTGCCAAACGGCTGGAACTCCGTTCTTCTCAACAACGTAGAACTTTGAAAACATAGTTTTTTCCTTTGGATTATATAAATGGCTGGTATTAGTTAGATGCGCTCCGGTGCAAGGGGAAAATCTTCATATCCGGCAAGCATCTCTTTCGCGTTCACGTCGCGGTGGCCCGGAGAACTCTTCAAGCTGCGTGGTATCAAACTTCCTCGCCGCCACGCTTTTTTGCTGAGATTAGTGATTAGGCGGTTGCCGCTGCGGATCTCTCCCTTGTAGTCGCCATTGCACCCATACACTTCATCACCCTCCGCGAAATACCCAACCTGCTGCCCGTCATAGCAGAACAGTCCGTCAGAAAGGCGATACCCAACATAACGGCCGCTCCAGTTCCAAAACGTATTGAGATCCGCGTTGCCTGGCACCATTTCCTCAGTCCAACTACCTTCTAGTTTGATTGTTTTCTAAGAATCGGCGTCCAGAAGATCTGACTTAGTTCAGAGCGCCTGAAGAGTGGGCGGAAGTGCTCAGACGTTATAATTATAACCCAAAAGCGGCCTAACGTACACGTAAATCGTACCTGGTAAGGAATGCCTGGCCTGCCATTTATAGACAATTAGCTATGCAGAATATGCAGATTCGTATAGACTAGTAATGGCTTGAGTAATCTCGCCTGAACCGTCCGGTCGCTGTTATTTCGGCTGTTATTGTTGTATAAGTTCTACGGTTCGAACTTCCCCGCAAACTTAACCCGGAGTTCTCGCACGTGCCCTGGGCGCCCCAAGCAAGTCTGGAGGTTATATTGTCATCGCGAAGTGGAGATAGAGCCCGAGCTAACAAGCAGACTAGAAAACGAAGGCTCCGCCGCAGCCAAATTCAACTCTTGCGGCGTTTGGCTGCTCCGGCGGAAAATCACAAAACTATCCCGGAGGACCTGAAGTAGCGTGTCAGTCGACTCTAATCCATTGCCCGATACCGATTGGTTTTGGACCACCGCCGGTAAAGCGCTCGCTTACCGGGAGGCCGACGCTCTCTTCTCCTGTGAAGGAACACAGATCGGTCACTTCAGAGGTGATGAAATCTATGGCCGAAACGGCAACTATCTCGGCGAGATTGCCCGGACAGGTCGACTCGTAACACAGCTAAATAAAACCAGGTGGCACAAGGTGGGGTTCTTCCCCTCCGTGGGTAAACCCCTGGATCCACCTCCGGATGTCATCTCGGAAAATATCGCCAGCGGCTTCAGAGACTTCAAAATCCCTGCATGATCGGGGCAGCCGTACCTCCATCGCGCATCGATGCCGGTCGCGATGAAAGGGCGTGAGAAATTATCTCCCGTGCCTCCTCCAACTCTCGACCGATCAACTCTAAGCGTGGCGGCCGGACTCGTGTGCTCCCAAAGCCTGCCTCTCGCTGCGCAAGCTTAATCAATTGGACGAACTTAGGAACCGTATCCATCCGCAGCAGCGGCAAAAACCACCGGTATAGGTCCAGCGCCTCCCGCGTTTTACCGCTTCTCGCCAACTCGAAAAGCTCAACCGATTCTTTGGGGAACGCATTCACAAGTCCCGCAATCCAGCCGACCGCGCCCACTCCTGCCGATTCTACGATTGCATCGTCTACTCCAACCAACACCTCGATCCGCTCACGAAGTACACTGCGCAGAGCGGTTACACGCCGGACATCGGCGCTTGATTCCTTTATTGCTTGCAGATTATCGTTTTCGCCGGCCAGTTCCCTCACTTGCTCAACCACAAAATCGACCTTGTAAGCGATCGGATTGTTGTAGAGCATACAAGAAAGCTTTGTCGCCCTGAATACCGCCTGAACGTGCGCCTTTGTTTCACGCCAGTCTCCCAGGTACACATACGGCGGCAGCACCATCAAGCCGCTGCAACCAGCCATTTCCGCAATCCTCGCAAGCGATACAGCTTCCCGCGTGCTTAAGCCCGAAATGCCCGCCACAACCGGTACCCGGGTTCCTACCGCTTCCACGCATGCCTTCAGCACTTCTGCTTTCTCTGGCTCTGTCAAGGTGGCGCCCTCACCCAGAGAGCCTAACGCCACAATCCCCGTACATCCGTTATCGATGAGCCATTTGCAGTGTCTGCGGATGAACTCCGCATCGACGCTTAGATCCTCCTTAAACGCCGTCGTCAAAGCAGGCATTACACCGCGCCATTGCATCTTCATTTACTTATGATCTCCTCTGTTTCGCCGGGCGCAGCCAGGGTTTCCAGGCGGGCGGGGAACACGGGCGGCCGAACTGATTCTGCATGCAAGCCCAGCAGAAAGTCCAGAATTGGCCCGCATATGCGTCCTTGACACGGCCCCATCCCGCAGCGTGTGTACAACTTGGCTGAACGCCAGGACGACATAGATTGCAGCCGGTGCCAGCTAACATCCTCGCAGCGGCAGACGATTGTATTTTCGGACGGAAGACTCCGAAGTTCGCTGCGCAGCGCAAATGCCCGTTCGAGCGCGGCTGCGAAATGCCGGGCTTTGTTGCGCCTTTTGAACAGTCGTGCTGCCAGTTCGCTTCGCCCGCTCGCCGCATAACCGGCAATCTCGCCTTCCAGAATCGCTAAATCAACTCCGCCGATACCGGTGCATTCTCCCGCGCAGAAAACACTCTCTTTCGAAGTCTGCTGAAATTTATCAACCTCTACAACAGCATTTCTGGTTTTGCACTTCAGCAGTTCCGGCAGTTCGATGTTTGGCTTGAATCCGTATGCGGCTGCCAGATAGTCGCAGCGTTCCTGCCACACCCGCTGGCCATGCCGCAGTTGAACGTTATCTAATCTCCCTTGGCCGTTTGCCGCTTCCACCCAGCAGGAAGTCAAATAACGTGAGTTGCGAAGAGCCAATCGCAAAGCCGCTGCCTGAATTAGTTTTCCAGGATGCCTGCCCAATTGCCAAGCGAAACCAGCCAGCCGGCTCCGGCAAGCTTGCTCGCCAATCACCGGAACCAGCGCCCCATGCCGGCTAAAATAAGCCGCCGCAGCCAGCAGCAGGGGTCCGCTCCCGGCGACCACAATCCTCTTCCCCGCAATCGGCAATCCCGATTTCACCAGCGCCTGCAATCCGCCTACGCCCATCACGTTAGGTATCGTCCAGCCCGGGAAGGGAAGAAACAACTCGCGCGCGCCGGTCGCCAGGATCAGCTTGCCGTAACTGATCTCAAACGCACTGTCTTGCTTCTCGACAATTAAACGCTGCTGCTTTGCATTTCCATCAACGATGCGTGCGCCCGCCATCACTTCAGCCCCGCTCGCCGCCAGTTTGCGAAACCAGAGCGAAGCTTCCCCGCGCGCTGCGCGTTGCTGCCCGCCTCGCCAAATCTGGCCGCCCGGGGCTGGATTGTCGTCGAGTATCAGGACACTTTGGCCGCATTCGCGCGCGCGTACCGCGGCGGCTATGCCCGCTGGCCCCGCGCCGGCGACCAAAATGTCCGCGACACGATGGCCTGTGTTCATCCGGTGCGTACCTTCATGCCATCTCGACACACGATTTGGCAGCTCCGGCAATGCTCTAATTCGTCAATGGTCACCCGGCATTCAAAGCAGATGCCCATTCCGCAGAGTGGCCCGCGCCCCTCGCCTGAGACGGACCGTCGAAAGATCGGTTCGCCCGAAATCAGCACGGCCGCTGCAATCGTGGTTCCGGCCGGGACACGAATCGAAGCTCCATTAATCCACACCGTGATGCTTTCAGGCATGCAGCGCGTGCCTCCTATCAGGCAGGTACGGCGCTATCTCAATTGCGGACTTCCGTTTCAGCAGAAGATCTGTCAGCAATTTTGCGGTGCCCAGTGAAGTCGTAATCCCTAACCCTTCATGGCCCGTTGCCAGATATACGTTTTCTCTTCCGGGGCAAGCGCCAATCAACGGCAATTTATCTGCCGTGGCTGCGCGAAAGCCGGTCCAGCTTCGAATGGCCGAGAGCTTTCTCAAACTGGGCATGTATTCGAATGCCCGCTGTAGCATGGCCGCGATGACGGCAGCATCAACGCCCGGTTCATTGCTTCCATATTGTCTGGAGGAACCGATCAGAATTTGTCCTGAGGGCCGCGGCTGCACATTGAAGGCGACTGAATCGGCGCCGGTCACGTGTGCGCTCTTCAAGTATCCAAGCTCGATTATCTGATGGCGGACGAAGCCAGGATGCCGGGCTGTAATCACCAGATGCCCTTTCCGCGGTCGAACATCCAGGCCCCTCGCGAGCGATGGCGCAGCGGTCCCGTTAGCCAGCACGAAGCTTTCGCTCGTGATGCTTGTTCCGTCGTCTAGCTTCCCCGTGTTTCCGCTGATTCCCACTACCCGCCGGCCCAGAATCAGTTCCGCGCCGAGTCGCCGCGTCTCCGCTACAAGAAAGCGGGCCGCACAAGGCGGATAAACCACTGCATCTTCCCGGACCAGCAAGGCTCCCGTCATTCCCGGCCTCAAGGTTGGTTCGGCTTCGGCGAGAGATCGCGAATCCAGCACCTCAACCGGCACTCCGCGCAGGCTATAGTACCGCTCTTTCCGATACACTTCCGCCATCTCCATCTCATCGGCAGCCACCCAGATCGCGCCGCTCGGAACGTATTCCGCATCCGCCGGAAGCCGTTCTGCCAGTTGCTTCCATAGCATCTGCGAATAGCGGGTGAGAGCAAATTGGGCTTCGGAATCGTCCATCACCGCAATATGTCCCATGCCCGCCGCCGTGGCGCCGCCGCCAACAATTTCAGGTTCGACCAAAGCGATCCGCAAGCCGGTTCCCGCCAATTCGCGAGCGCACGCTGCACCTACAATACCGGCGCCCGCAATAACAACGTCGAAACAGCTTCTAGTCAAAGCCGGATGAGTCATTTACCCGAAATGTATCCCTTTTTTCTCTCCTCCCAAACCCGCCACTACGGCCGTAACAGCAAACACCGTGACTGCAACCGACGCCATCGCGGTTGCATAACTCATGTGCTCGGCAAACATCGCCTCGATGGTCGCTACCGAGCCTGCCAGCAAAACGCCGCATTGGTAAGCGAATCCGGGAAGGAAACCTCGAATGTCATTCGGTGAGAGCTCGCTCAAGTGAGCAGGAATTACGCCCCACGCGCCCTGGACGCAGAACTGTATTAAGAACGCACCCGCAATCAGCAACCCCACGCCAGGAGCATAGGCCCACAGCGGTGTCAGCACGATCGCCCCAATCAAAGAAAAAACTATCGCTCGCCGCCGGCCAATCTTGTCCGATAAGAGCCCCACTGCTATACCGCCAATAATCGCGCCCACCATTGAAATCGCCGAAATTAGCGATCGCTCCACTGGCCCGAATTTCCAGAAGCGTTGCAGGAAGGTCGGATACATATCCTGCGTCCCGTGTGAAGCGAAATTCATACCGGTCATTAACAGCACCAGGTAGAGGAACAATTTCCAATGCCGGCTAATGCTGCCGCCGAGATGCCGCCAGCTCTCCTGCTTTGATTTTTCCCAGACCTCTGATTCTTTCACGCGGAACCGCACAAATAGCGCCAGCAGCGCCGGTAGGCCTCCCAGAAAAAAGAGCGGCCGCCAGCCCCAGCGCGGGAATAGGAATAGATAACAGAGCGCCGCCAACAGATTGCCCAGCGCGTATCCCTGCTGCAGAAACCCAGACAGGACGCCGCGCCATTTTGCCGGCACTTTCTCCATGGCCAGCGAAGCACCCACGCCCCACTCGCCGCCCATGCCGATGCCGAACAGGCATCTCAGCACCAGAAACGTCGCAAAATTCGGTGCGAATCCGGTGCCGACCTCTACGATCGAATAAAACACCAGATCGATCATCAGCGGAAGCCGCCGCCCATAGCGATCGGCTATCAGACCGAAGATGAATGCACCTACTGGCCGGAACGCCAGCGTCAAGGCGATTGAGAATGCGACCGCGGCGTCGGACTCGTTAAACTCTTTGCCGATTGCCGTCAGGCAGAACGCGACCAGAAAGAAATCGAACGCATCCAGAGTCCAGCCCAGAAAGCTGGCGGCGAGTGCGCTCCAGTGGTCCGTAGCCGCTGTAGCGGCCTCGCCCCTATTGCCCGTGGGCGCCGCTGGCTGCCGCATTCGGCTCCCACAAAGTCTCCGGAGCGCCAAGCTTGTTATTCACCCACCGGCTCCAGACGAACAGTGCATCGCTCAGCCGGTTGAGATAATGTAGCGCCGTTTCGTCCACGCTCTGTTCCCGGGCCAAAGAAACCAGACGCCGCTCCGCCCTCCGGCATACCGTTCGGCAGATGTGCAGTTCCGCATCTAAACGGCTGCCTCCAGGCAGTACGAACGATCGCAAAGGTTGCAGTTCTTCATTGGCGGCATCAATCTCGCGTTCCAGCCGTTCCACCTCCACGCTCGTTACCCGCGGCTGTTTCGAACGGACATCTTCCGGCAGGGTGGCCAGAATTGAGCCCAGGTTGAACAGTTCGTGTTGCACGCGCTTCAAGCTTGCCGCAAACGCAGCCAGTGGCGCGCAGTTCCGAGAGCATTCCTCAGCCATGATGCGTGCCGCGCCAATAAAGGCGTTCAGCTCGTCTACCGTGCCATAGCACTCAATTCGCAGGTCGTTCTTTGCAACGCGTTGGCCGCCAACCAGTCCCGTCTGCCCGTGGTCGCCGCTTCGCGTATAGATTCGGTTCAGTGCTATCCGCGGTTCATTGAAAGTTTGTTCGCTCATGCCGCCACTCTCCCGAGTGTAAACAAAAGAGTGCGCAGGCTGTGAAACCTTTTGGCACGCGTTTTATAATCTGGACAGTGTAAGGATTGAGCCCGCGCTGAATCGGCCAGGCGAAGATTTGTTAATAATGTCGGTCCCCATTCGTGTGCTCGTTGCCAAGCCTGGCCTCGATGGGCATGACCGCGGCGCAAAAGTGATCGCACGAGCCCTGCGCGATGCCGGCATGGAGGTCATCTATACCGGCCTCCGCCAGACGCCGGAAATGATCGTGAATGCAGCTCTTCAGGAAGATGTTCAGGTGATTGGGCTCTCCATTCTTTCAGGTGCGCACAATGCCATCGTGCCCCGCATCATGGAGTTGCTGCGCGAAAAAGAGCTGACCGATATACTCGTCGTGGTTGGTGGAATCATCCCTGACCAGGACGCGGCCGAACTGAAGCGGTTGGGCGTCGCTGAAGTTTTTCAGCCTGGCGCTTCGCTCGAGAAGATCGTTAGCTTCATTCGCGAATCGCTGAAACAGCCGGCCTGAGGAGAGTCCCGGCAGCATATAGTAATGTCCGCATTGCGCCATTCCAGGCAAGCCTGGCGACGGACGGAAAAGGAAATTAATGCAAGACAGATTGAATATTGCCGTTTTCGTCGATTACGACAACATTGAGATTGGCGTCAAATCGACGCTGCGGCGCGAATTCGACGTGTCGCTTGCTCTTGGTGCGCTGAAGGAGCGTGGCGACATTGTCGCGAAATTCGCCTACGCAAATTGGGGCCGGCAGGAAGGCGCCACCCGCCAGATGGCGGAGAATGCGGTGCAAATGGTGCAGCGTATTCCCTCGCCGCGGGGCGACAAAAACGGAGCAGACATCAACCTTGCCCTTGACGCTCTGGAAATGGCATTCACGCATGCCCACGTGAACGCCTTTGCAGTTGTCAGCGGCGATAGCGACTTCATCCCGCTCGTCAACAAGCTCAAAGAATATGGCAAGACGGTGTTCGTGCTCGGCGGCAAAGCTTTTACCAGCACCATTCTTCAGCAGAACTGCCACGAATTCGTCAGCTATGAATCCCTCCTCGAAGACGGTGCCAGTATCGTGGCCACGCCCATGCCTGATCGCCGTGAGCGGCCCGAGCGCTCCGAACGTGCTGAGCGGCCCGAGCGTAAAGATAAGAGAGAGCGCGGCCCCCGTCCGGCTCCGTTGGATCTCGGTCAGGCCATGCCACTCGTCGAACGGGCCCTGCAGGTTCTGGAGCGCCGCGCAGTGCAGCCACAGCTTGGTCTGCTAAAGAGCACCATGCTGCAGCTCGACCCGGCTTTCAGTGAGCGCGCCTACGGCGCCGGCAGCTTCTCCGATTTCGTCGAAAAGCTCAAGCGAGCCGAGTTCATCAACGTAAGTGGCTCCGGCGGCCGTTACATCATCGAGCGCCGCGGCGGGCACGGTCCCGAGAAGATTGCTGCCCGGCCCGAGGAGGGCTTGCCCAAACTGCGCGACGTGCTCGAGATACACCGCATGGAACTCGAAGAGGGCGCCACGGCGGAAGAGCTCGAACAGTGGATGCAGGCCGAACACCCGGATTTCAACCTGGCCAAATTCGGCTTTCAGCAGTTCCAGGAATTTCTCAATTATGCGCAAGACAAGACGGTCGTTCGTACGGAACCAGATGAAGAGCGCGGCCTAATCGTGCACCTGGGCGCGGAATTCTACCCGCCTGCCTTACCCGAGGCCGCGCCCGAACCCGCTAGCGAAGAAGAGGAAGACGAGCCGCAGCCCATCGTGGAAGGCCAACCAACTATCTTTGAGCCGAATCCTCCTCCGCCAAAGCCAAAGAAAACCATCATTCGCAAGCGCGCGGCTTCTGGAACGGGTCCCGCGCGCCGCCCCAGAAAGCGGAAGCCGGAGTAGATACCGGCTCTTAACTTACCCATACGCTTTCACGGCGTGTTCGATGGCCGGACCCGCCTTCTGGAGATCTTGTGGGATCATTGCAGGCGTTACCTCGATTGCGGCGTCGAACGCCAGGAACCACGGCTCCGAGATTGCCGCAATCTGCGATGCGTCTTCCATGTTGACGATGAGAATCGCGGTTCGCTTGCCGCTTTCTGCGATGAAGTAGGCCGCTTCCGGTTTTTGCTGTTCAAGGATTCTCTGGATAGCCTTGAACCCGTCTTTTTTTGCCGCTGCATTCCCCGTCTCTACGGGTAATGAAACTTTCATTAAAAAGCGCACGATGCTGTTCCCCTTTCGAATTTGTTCGCGTGTACACCGCGAAAGTGCCAGTCCTCGGCATTTCCGCGGAAGCTTATAGATTACTTCCGACGAAGTGTCCTGGTGTTCCATCCGAAGTTTAACCATCCCGCAGTTCTCGTCTGGATAGTGTAGCGTCGCGAAGATTGCGCGCCGGCCTCGATAAAAGGCCAAGCGGTCCCGCTGTGTTAGCGTGGTGAAGGCTTACCCACAAATCTGTTTTCGGAGATTGATCATGACCACCCAGGAAGTTGCGGACACGCTCGTTAAACTCTGCTCTCAGGGCAAGTTCGAAGACGCCACGAAAGCCCTCTACTCACCCGATATCGTCAGCGTGGAAGCGGGCGCGCCTCCCGGACAGTCGCGCGAGTCGAAGGGCCTTCCGGCCATAATGGCCAAGGGCCAATGGTGGACCGCTAACCACGACGTCCACTCGGTAATTGTCGAAGGTCCGCTCGTCGCGGGTTCGCATTTCGCGGTGGTTTTCAAGATGGACGTGACGTTTAAGCCGGAGAGCAAACGCTTCAAAATGGAAGAGGTCGCCGTCTACAAGGTCGCCGACGGCAAGATCGTCTACGAAGAATTCTTCTACAACATGTAGACAGAGGCATTTGCCGCCTGCCGCAAAGCCAAGTAATATCTGGGCCGCTATCCGCCGCTCTCGGTCCTCGGCCGTCCGGCGCTGTAAACACCCGTAAACAACAGCCGCGACGTATATCTCCCGGCGCTATCATGGGGTTGCTTGAGCATCCAGACCCCCGCACCACTGAGGCCTGTTGAGCGCAATAAGAAATACAGAACCTGGGCAATCATTATTGCCACGAATCTGGTTTCGCTCTTGTGTTTGGCGTGGGTGCTCAATGGGGCCGGCCTTCAGCATATCTGGGGCGAAGTCCGGCACATGCACTGGAAGTGGGTGTGCATCGCCGTCGGCTGCGACATTTGCGTCTACCTGCTTCACGGCTGGCGCTGGAAGACGCTCCTGACGCCCATCGCCCGCATTCCCTATTCGTATGCGGTCGAAGCCATCTATGTCGGCCTGTTCGCCAACGAAGTGCTTCCGTTGCGAGCCGGCGAGTTGATTCGCTGTTTTCTTCTTTCGAAATCGACCCGAATTCCACTCTCGGTAACATTCGCCTCGGCTCTCATCGAGCGCATGTTCGACGGCGTCTGGCTGATGGCCTGCTTCTTTTTTTGCCTTCACATGGGGCGGCTGCCGAAAGTGCTTCTGAAAGGCGGATACATACTCGGCATTCTGATCATTCTCTGCGGAATCATTCTCGGATGGGGCATGTATAACCACAAGCAGTCCCTTGGCCCTGTATTCGGGATAAAATGGCCCCGCTGGTTCAACACGCTCATCGTGGATTTGCACCTTATCGGCCACTCGCGCTATCTGTACTTCGCATTTCTTATCAGCGGTGCGTATCTGCTTGCGCAGATGCTCCCTATTTACGCTTTGGTAAAGGCCAACAGTCTGCATGTCCCCTGGACCGCCTCCTTCACCATGATGGTTCTGCTCCGGCTCAGCAGTATCGTGCCGCAAGCTCCCGGTAATCTCGGATCTTTTCAGTGGGTCACGGCGCGAACGCTCATCATGTTCGGGCTGCCTTCGGCTCATGCCAAGCGCTTTTCTCTCATCCTTTGGGCCGTGGTAACCATACCATTGATGATCATCGGCTTCATTGCGCTGGCCCTCGAAGGCATCAACATGACTCACTTGCACAAGGAAGCCACAGCCGCGGCGCAGGACCACGAAAACTCTCGCTAGAATAGTCATCAAAGGGTTCCGGCTGTGTTCGCCCTGCTCTTTCTCGCTGCATATCTCGGCGTCGCTCCCGCCACCGATCCGTCCACGGCCGGATTGCAGGCGCTTGATCATCAGGATTACGCCCAGGCTGAGCAGATTTTTTCCAAGCTTGCTGAGGCGGATCCGAGAGATTACGGGGCTCTGTTTAATCTCGCCCTTGCCGAAACAGCTCTCAAAAAGGAGAGCGAAGCCGCCGCGCATTACAAACAAGTGCTTACCCTGAAGCCCGGTCTTTATGAGGCTGAGCTTAATCTCGGCATTCTCGATGTTCACAATCGGCAAGCTGCTGATGCCATTCCGCTGTTGCGTGACGCTGCGAAGCAGAAGCCAAATGTGGCTCGGCCCGAACGCTATCTGGGGGATGCGTGGCTTCAGAGCGGAGACCTTGAGGGGGCGGCCGGCGCATTTCATGCGGCGCTGGCACTCGACCCTAAGCTCGCCACTGCTGAGCTCGGTCTCGGTCAAACTCTCTTGCGCCAGGGTAAGCCCGAAGAAGCGCTCCCGCATTATCGTCAGGCGGCGAGCCTTGATTCAAACTTGAAGTCCTATCTGCTGGAAGTGGCCGTCGCCCTTTCAAAGGCGAATCATGCCGCCGATGCTATCGATTTGTTGAAAGAGTTTCCGGGCGATGTGGGGGCTCGAGAGGAACTGGGGCGTCTCTATCTGGCTGCCAATCGGCCCTCCGACGCCGTTCCAGAACTCCAGGCCGCTGTTGTTATCTCCCCTACGGCCGCCAATGAACTGGCGCTTGCTACGGCTTACCTGCGCAATAATCAGCCCGATGCAGCCGCCCCCATTCTCGAGCGTGCTCTGTCCTCGAATCCAAAGGATTATGATTTGCGCATGGCCGTCGGTCGGATCTATCGCGACAAGCACGAGTACGCCGCAGCCGCCGCTCAGTTCGCCGCCGCTGCGCGCCTGAAGCCGGATGCCGTGCAAGCCTGGAATGAGGCCGCCACTTCCTTCGCTTTATCCGAGCAATATCCGCAGGCGCTCGCCGCGCTCGATCAGGTCCATAATCTGAACGCGGACTCGCCCGGCGATCTCTACTATCGCGCCATTATTCTCGATAAGCTGCATCAGGTCAAACCGGCCTTGGCCAATTATCAGAAGTTTCTCGCAGTGAGTCAGGGCAAGTTCCCGGATCAGGAATTCATTGCGAGGCAACGCAGCAGGATTCTCGCAAAGGAGGCTAATCGATGAAGCTCTACATGCACCGGACAAGGCAACTCGGCATGGGCTTAGCAATCATTACATTTGTTTCGTCGTGTTATGCGCAATCCTTTATCGCGGAGCTCAAAACCACGGAACACAATCCGGCCAGGCGCTCGGAAAAGGCGCTTGTGCTGGCCGACTCGGCGTTCGATAACGCACGAGACTTTTACAATAAGGGTGAGGTCGATAAGGGCGACGCGCAGCTCGATGATATGACCAAGGCCCTGGACTTCTGCGTCGAGTCGCTGCAGGAGGCCAGAAAAGCCAAGTACTACAAAAAAGCTGAGCTGAAAGTGGCTCTGCTCCAGCGCCGCATGTCGAGCCTTCTCGATGACATTGATGTTCAGGAGCGAGGTTGGGCCGAGCAGACAAACCGCGCCCTCGATCAGATCCACGATAAGCTCCTGGCCGGAGTCATGAAGAAATGAAGCTCAGGTTTGCGATCTGCGCAGCGCTGTGCGCGGCTTCGCTGGTTTTTGCGCAAGACCGCGACTTCCTGACGCCTAACGAAGTCGATCAGGTTCGAGAGGCGCAGGACCCCAATGATCGCCTTCTCATCTACGTCCACTTCGCCAAGCAGCGTATGGACCTGCTGCAACAATATCTTGCCAAGGAGAAGCCGGGCCGCAGCATCTTCATCCACAATACGCTCGAAGACTACGGCAAGATCATCGAAGCCATCGATTCCGTATCGGATGACGCGCTTCTCCACAATCATCCGCTCGATAAAGGCTTGATCGCTGTCCTGAATGCGGAGAAGGAGTTTCTGGACCAGTTGAACAAGATCCAGAACAGCGGCGCCAACGACATGGACCGCTACCAATTCGTCCTGCAACAGGCCATCGACACTACTAGCGATAGCCGCGAACTCTCGATGGAAGATTCGAAAAAACGTGGTGCCGAACTGACTGCGGAAGATGCTAAAGAAAAGAAGGAGCGCGAGGCAATGATGCCATCCAAAGAAGTGGATTCGCGCAAAAAGTCTGCTGCTGCCCAGGAAGAACCAAAAAAGAAGGTTCCTACGCTCTACCGGCCCGGCGAGAAGCCGCAAGAACCGCAAAACTGACTCTTACCCGCCTTTGTCGTAAATTGAAAGCAGAGGCTCCAATCCGTGGCTCACCATCATCACCACGATCATGCGCATAGCACCGGTTGGATTCTTCGGCTTTCTTTGGCCGCAACCCTCGCCTTTACCGCGTTTGAAGTTTATGCCGGCTTTCGCTCGCACAGCTTGGCGCTGCTCTCCGATGCGGGTCACAACTTCACCGACGCTCTTGCTCTCCTTTTGGCCGCGGTTGGCTTTTATTTGCAGGGCAAGCCCGCTGACCAGGTCAAAACATATGGTTACCAGCGCGCCGGCGTGATTGCTGCGTTTCTGAACGCATCCACGCTAATTGTCATCTCTTTTGTGATTTTCTGGGAGGCTGCGCTGCGAATCGTTCAGCCCCAGCCGGTTAACGACCGCATTATGCTCTGGGTGGCCGTGCTCGCCCTGTTCCTGAATAGCGTCATTATGCTGGGCTTGAACAGCAGGTACAAAGATGATATCAATCTTCGTGCTGCCTTCATTCACATGCTGGGCGACGCACTGGGAGCGGTTGCCATTATCATCGGCGCCATCGCAATTCGCTTCACGGGATGGACATACGTCGATCCTATTCTGTCCATTGCCATTGGCCTTTTGATCGTTTACACGGCTTGGGATATTATCCGCGAATCGCTCAATATTCTCCTCGAAGGATCGCCGCGCGGCCTCGAAGTAGGAAACGTCACGAATGCAATGTCTGCGGTCGAAGGTGTCTTAGATGTGCACGATCTGCATATCTGGAGTCTCGGCTCAAGCACTCATGCGCTCAGCTCGCACGTTCTCATCGAAGACATGCCGCCCTCGGCGAGCGAGTGCATTCTGAAGCGAATCAATTCAGTCCTGAGCGCGTTTGGGATTCACCACACCACCATTCAGTTCGAGCACGTGCCCTGCGTTTTATCCGACGGCGGCTGTCGCATAACAACCGGCAGCAGCCAGGCGGACGACCACGGCGATCAGCATTAGCTGGCTGCCGCAAAGAAAACTCACGACGCCTGGTGGCGCAGGCCATCGTTTTCCGTGGCCTGCGGAGTCCCTCATCCCTGCGGCAGTTTGCTCGTATCCCAGCCGCCGCCAAGCGCCTTTATCAGTTGAACGCTCGCGTCCATCCGCCGCCGCAGCAGGTCAACTTCGGTGCGTTCGTTGCTTAGCGCGATGCTTTGCGCGGTGATTACTTCCAGATACGTCACAAGGCCGCCTTTATAGCGGTTTAGCGACAATTGCAGCGAGTTCTCCGCCGCAGCCGTTGCTTCCTGCTGCTTGCCTGATTCCTGCTCCAGAATGCGCAGGCTCGACAGGTTATCTTCCACTTCCTGGAACGCCGTCAATGCGGTTTGCCGGTAATTTGCCACCGTGGCATCATAGCCGGCTTCGGCCGTCTCCAACTGCGCGCGCCGGCGCCCTGCATCGAAGGCAGTCTGTAAGATCTGAGGACCAACCGCCCAATAGCGGCTTGGCCAGGTAAACCAGTTAACCATGCTTCCGGCCTGCAAGCCGCCTGTCGCGCTGATAACAAGATCCGGAAAAAACGCCGATCGCGCGATGCCAATCTGTTCATTCGCTGCGGCCACCTGCCTTTCCGCTGCAGCGATGTCCGGGCGGCGCTCCAGAAGTTGGGAAGGCACGCCCACCGGGATCGCCGGTGGTTCTTTCTTGAGAGCCAAAAGCGGAAGCGAGTAGCCCTCGGGCGCCTTTCCGATCAACACCGCGATGGCATGATCGTACTCCGCGCGCGCCGCCCCAAGGTCGATATCTTGAGCTTGCGTTTGGTTTAACTGGGTCTGCGCCTGCGCCACCTCGGCCTTTGAAGCTATCCCGCCGCTGAAGCGATTTTGGGTCAATTGCAGCGCCTTCTGATAGGCAACTACTGTATCGTCCAGAAGTCTTCTTTGCGCATCCAGACTGCGGGCCTCGAAATAATCAACGGCCAGTTCGGTTTGAAGCTCCAGTTTGATATTTTCGAGATCGGCGGCAGAGGCCTGGAACTGCTCGCGCGAAGCCGCAATGGTGCGCCGCACGCGGCCCCACAAGTCCGCGTCATAGGAAACGCTGATGGGGAGATTAAAATCGGCATAGGTGCGGCCCGGAAATCCAGTTGGACTGGTGCCCGATATGCGATTATGGCTGACGCCGGCTCCGGCGCTGACAGTCGGATAAAGAAAAGAGCGGTTGTACTGGATGGAGGCGCGCGCTTCGCGAAAGTTAGCTTCCGCTACCTTCAGGGTTTGGTTAGCGGGCGCAACCTGCTCCTCCAGCGCATTCAGTTGCGGATCTTCGAATAACTCCCACCAGTTGCCGCGAATAACGGCATCCCCCGGCTGAGCCGTCTTCCAGCCATTTACCCCTTTATATGTGGACGGAGGCTGCTCGCTGTATGCCGGAGGTGCCGCCACGGAAGGCTTCGTATACTTCGGCCCTACAGTGCAACTGGCGAGCAGAACCGCGATCGCCAAAACAACCAGACCTGCCTTGAAATTCATTCGCGCTTTTACCTTACTGATCAAAACCAATAAATGTCATCAAAACACCAGATGACTCTCGAACCACTTGCTCGCCAGCCCCGCGACTTGTTCCAAAGTTCCTGGTTCTTCAAACAAATGCGTTGCTCCGGGAATAATCTCCAACTTCTTCTCGCATTGGAGTTCGTCCAAGGCCTTCTTATTCAACTCGATCACAACCACGTCGTCACCGCCAACAATGAGCAGCGTCGGCGCCTTGACGTTCACTAGGGCTGTCCCGGCCAAATCGGGGCGCCCTCCGCGAGAGACGACTGCGCGTGTTGGTTCTGGAAACTGAGCGGCTGCAATCAATGCCGCCGCAGCTCCGGTACTTGCGCCAAAATAGCCGAACGGCAAACCGGCCGCTTCGGAACCATCTGCCAACCATTTCGTAGCCTGGATGAGTCGTTCTGCAAGCAGCTCCACGTCGAATCGTAAATGCCGCGTTCGAAGGTCGATCTGTTCCTCTTCCGTCGTGAGCAAATCAAGCAGCAGCGTGATCAATCCGGCTTCCTGGAGAACGCTCGCGACAAATCGGTTGCGCGAGCTTAGACGGCTGCTTCCGCTTCCATGCGCAAAAATGACAGCGCCTCGCGCGTTGCAGGGAACCGTTAGGTCGCCCTTAACTCCCGACGGCGGCACCTGAATACTTCGTTCCGAACGCTCGAATTTGCCGAACATGATATTCCAATCGTGGCGAACAGCCGATACACTGAAACTTACAATTTTAACTGCCAAACGGAAGAAGGAACCGGTACGCGCTTGCCCGGTCGCCGCGAGATACTGATCGTTGAAGACAATCCGGGCGATGTACGCCTGATGAAGGAGGCTCTGAAAGTACTTGAGCCGCCGGTCAACGTGCACGTGGCAAGCGATGGCGACCAAGCCATCCAATTCCTTCGCCGCGAGGGCGAATATGCGGCTGCACCAAAGCCAAGCCTGATTTTTCTCGATTTCAACCTGCCCCGATCGGGTTCTTGCGATTTGCTGCAGGAAGTTAAGCAGAATGAGTCGCTCACCTGCATACCCGTTGCCGTTCTCACCACCTCAGACATGGACAGAGATATCCGGCAGGCTTACGAACTGCACGCAAACTGCTACATCCGGAAGCCTGCCGATCTAGATGGCTTCTTCAATACCATTCGAACAGTTGCCCAGTTTTGGCTCGACGTCGCGCTGCGGCCCAGCGATTCCGACGTCGAAAGCCCGCAATAGCCGCTATCTGTTATGATTCAGGCGCATGAACGCCTACTCGATTGGGGTAGATTTGGGCGGCACAAACCTTCGCGTCGCCGCGATTGATGCACAAGGGCAGGTCCTGCACAGAGTATCGGAACAGGCCGTGTTTGAGACCGGTCCTCGGCAAGTGGTAAACGACATTGTGAAGGTCATCCAGGCGGTCCGGGCGTCCATTGGCACAGATGGCTTGCGCGGCGTCGGGATCGGCGTTCCCGGCTATATCGACATCGATGCAGGCGTGGTCATTGGCTCCGCAAACCTGCCCGGATTTGAGGGTTTTCCCGTACGCGACGAAATCCAGCAGCAGCTGGGAACGACAATTATCTTAGAGAACGATGCGAATGCCGCGGCGCTTGGCGAGATGTGGCTGGGCGCCGGCAAGGGCATCAAGGATCTCGTCCTGCTCACACTGGGCACCGGTATCGGCGGCGGTATTGTCATCGATGGTAAAGTGCTGCACGGTTTTCTTGGAATGGCCGGTGAGTTTGGTCACATGACGGTGTTCCCAGACGGCAATCCTTGTGGATGCGGTAATTGCGGGTGCCTGGAAAAGCACGCTTCGGCCACTGCTATCGCGGCCATGGGCCGCATGATGCACTTTGGCCGCGACACCACTTCGGCAAAAGTTTACGAACTGGCATTGCAGGGGAACGAACGGGCGAAGCGCGTCTTCGAGTCCGCCGGCCGGGCCCTCGGGATTGCCATCGCCAGTCTCATCAATGTCTTTAACTTTCCGCTGTATCTATTGAGTGGCGGACCGTTGCCGGCTTGGGACTTCTTCGCCCCTTCCATGTTTGCTGAGGTCAATAAACGGTCGTTCACATTTGCCCGCACGGGCACCCGGATCGAGAAAGGATTGCTGGGCGGTGATGCCGGACTCTACGGGGCAGCCTATCTCCCGCTCCAGCGTGAAGAACGATTGCCGGCGAAGGAGCGATTAGGCACCAGCCTTCAGCCGTCGGCAGCGAGCTAAGCTGACGGCTGAAGCTGACCGCCGTCTACTTCGAGTGGTCCTTGGTATCTTTCGTGTCCTTGTGCTCCGCCGGGCGTCGCTCCTCGCGTGCTGGTGGCTGCCCGTGCTGTTCTGACGGCTTAGCTTCCACTCTGGGTGCCGGACTTTCCGGCCTCGGTTCTTGTTTGGGCTGCTCCGCCGGCCGGTTTTCAGGTGCCGGTCTCGCCTGTTCCCGAGCTTGTCCCCGCTCCGGATAGCCCGGCTGCTGTGGCCGAGCCTGCGGTTGCGGACGAGCCTCCGGCTGGGGTTGGGTTCGTTCCGTAACGTTTGGTTGTGGCTGCTGCTGCAGCCGCTGCGGATATCCCGATTGCTGTGGCCGAACCTGCGGCCTGGGCTGGGTTGGTTGCTTTATCTCGGTATTCGTCGCGGGAGTTCGTTCGGCAAAACGCCCGTTTTCAGCGCCTTGCCCGTTGTTTGCCGGCCGTACGTTAGGCGGCGTACCGTGCGCTGTCGGCGCTATTGCTGGCCGGCCTTGCTCCGCTACCCGGCCCTGCGCCGAAGGCTGCCCGCGCCCTGCAGCGGGTTCAGCTACCCGGCCTTGCGCCGGTACTGCCGGTTGCCCCGGCCGCCCTGTAGATTGTGCTCGCCCTTGCTCCTGTGCCGGCACCGCTGGCCGGTTGTTCGCCGGCAATGCACCGACACGCTCTCCTGGCCGCACCGTGATTGTCCGGGCTGGCGGAGCCTGCCTCACCGCGGCCGCTTCCCGTACTTGGGGAGCCACTGCTTGATGCATTGCCTGGAAGTTGTGCGGCTGGCCTGCATGCTGATTGAGATACTGCTGGCGAGCTGCAAACGGAACAGGCGCCGCAGGCGGAATGTTACGCGCCACTACTTGCCTTTGCACCACCTGCGCCGGCGGCCGTGGGGCGGGGCGGTTGCCCATCGTCGGCGCGACTGATAGGCGCGTGGGCGCCACGGGCGGGGCGATCACGGCCCCGGGGGCGATGCGCGTCAGCTCCGCCTGCCGCACAACCACCCCCGACTGGCGCACCGGCCGGCCGCTCGCAAACGCTGTCTGGGGCATCGCCATAACCGCGTTCGGAGCTCTTACATTGACGAACTGCTGATTGTAGACCGTGTGATTCACGTACACCGTGTTGTACACGTTCGTGATGTTTACCGTCTTCACAATGCGCGTGTTATACACGTTCACATTGTTGAAATAGGGACGGCTGCACGCGTACGGAGGCGTATAGATTTCTCCGAACCCCAGTGGCACCCACCCAAGGCTTGGCCCTCCTCCTGCCGAGAGCGATACGCCCCAGTGCGGGCCGCCGAACCACGCCACCATTGCCGGCGCATAATACGGCCGCACTACCGGACTTCCATACCCAACCCGCGCGATCGGTCCCGGGCACCAGCCCCACCGGTTGCCGATGTAAGCCCAGCGTCCGTAGTGAAACGGAGCGAAGCCCCATGGCATATCGTCTACCCACGTCCATCCCCAGGGCTCAATCCAGGCCCAGTGCCCGTTATGGTACGGCGCCCAGCCAGCTGCAACGCTTCGCGGATACCACACCGGTCCGTAATCGCCTGTCTCCTGCCACGTACCGTTATCGTCCAGGTCCTCGCGCCCAATCACTGTTGGCGGAAGATACCGGTCCGATGTCAGCTCCGCTTCATGCGCATCGCGCGCGGCGCACCAGTTGTCGAAATCATCCGGCGCCGGCGCAGCCTCCACATCAAAAGACAACTGGTCCGTGCCAGTTAGCATTGCGCTATTTCCTGCATTCAGAGTGAAAGACTGGCCGCCTCCCGTGATCTCCGCCTGCCCCTCGCGCACAACCACGAAGCTCATCGTCCCGTTTGGATCCACGCGAAAGCGGTATACGCCGTCACGCAGCAGAGTCACCGCCGCGTTCGGCGTGTCCACTTCGAATACCTGATTCGGATCCATATCATGCAGCCGGAAGTACATGTCGCCTTCCGTGAGCTTGATCTGCACGGTCTGGTCGTTCAGGTTTAGAAAGCCGAAACTCGTGTTCTGATCCATGCGCATCGCGGCCACATCCAGATGCAGTTCCGCTCTCGCCCCCTGGTCGGTGTAGAGATAATCGCCGATGGTGAACGGACGGTTGACATCCGCCGGCGCCCACTGGTCAATACCCGCCGGCTCCATCGATACATTCCCGTTAACGTAATTTAGCCGGGCTACGCGATCCGGGGGATCCTCTTGCGCATGTGCCGCGAAGGAAACTACTCCTAACAAAGCTGCGGCCGCTACTAATGTACTGAGCGCCCCAAATGCTCGCACCATATTTGGTGTCTCCTTGACAAATGGATGTCTTGCTGTGCGGCGGCGTTTCCAAAGGCGTCCGAAAGAGCTTGTTTCTAAAGCGAAATTAATCGCCGGAATACATTGCTAGTACGAGGCGTACTACTCAGTCAGGAACGCCGTGGTTTTGATGCCCGATACTTCGAATATTCTGCGGCAGCGGGGATTCTTGCAATTTATTTTGTCGTCCAGCAGCACCATGTAGCTCGCGGCTTTTGCGAATTTAGCACGGTCGCGTTCGTCCGCATTGCGCTGCAGCCGCTCTATTTTTTTCCGAACCAGCCAGCGCAGTTCGTACTCGTCAGGCACTCTGCAAAATGAGCAGCTCAGCGTGGCTGGCTTGGTGACTTGTGATTCGCGATAGAACGCGCGTTCATCCACGATGTTCGAATCCTTTTAGCATCAAATCTAGTGGCCGGAGAACTTGAACCTTGCGATGGCCACTTCATCGTTTCCCGGAATATAGAAACCCACTTTGTCCTGCGTGAAATCTCTTCCGGGGCTAGTTACAGAACCCAGATCGCTCCATGTCCCGTCAATGCCTCTGATGCGTGCGGAAACAGCGGTGGGCTTCACCGACATATCGACTTGGATCCATTCACCCGAGTTTGCGTCAAAAGGTATGCGGTTGATCTCAGTTGATTTTCCATCCTGAATCTTCCGCACGCTGGCATGTTTCCCGTCTACCGTAAACAAAACGTAGTTATCGGTATCGTAATAGCCCGCGTACCACTGCAGTTTGGCGTGCTTCAGGAAACCGCCAATGTGCCCATGCACCTGGAATGAATACCGTCCCGCCACTTTTGGCGTGGAATAGTGAACGAACCCGCCTCCTTTGCGAACCTGCTCGCCCTCCGTCTGCACAGGAGCGGACGAGGGCATCACCGACGGGGTAGCAACTGGTGCAGGCTCCGGCGGAGGATTGGAATTGGTATTCGCTGCGATCTTTTCAAGCTGCACGTCCGCGCCGGAGAGCACAACCGGCGTGCCTGGGGAAAAGATTCTTAGCAACTTCTTAGGAACAGCGCCGTCCTGGCGCAACTCAAGCGTATGTTCGCCTGCCTTAACGTTTGCTATGTTTGCGGTCCCATCCTTGCCGGTTGTTGCCGCAAGCTGCTTGTCTACAAAGATGGTGGTGCCCGGCGCCGCCCCTCGCACTTGTAACGCTCCAAATTGTGGAATGGGCTCCAGACTGAACTCGACGGCTGTTTCTTCCGCCTTCTTGACTTCTGCCGTCTGGGGCGGGGGATCGACAAACCCGTCTTTGTGTACGCGAATCGTGTAGTCACCCACCTTGAGCGGAATTCGTACTTGGCCCTGAATTGTCGTCCTGCGATAGGGCTTGTCGTCGACGAAAACATTCACTCCATCACGTCCCGCCATAACCACTACTGTCCCTGCATTCGGATCCGATTTGACATAGACCGTCAACGCCGGAGCGGGCGTGTATGTTAAAACAAAACGTTGCTTATCCCGATCTCGCGTCACCTGCAAATCATGGTCGGCAGTTCCGAGATCATCGAGAGCAAGACCTTCTGGGCCTAACTCACCCGCCGGTTTGCCATCCACGCTGAGAGCGGAATGCTCAGCATTCGTGAATACCCGGCCCTTGCCGCCCTGAGCGGAAACCAGGACGGCCATGGCGTTCACGGCAGTCGGTATTCCAACAATTTGAGGGGCGGTATTGTCCGCAACATCGAAGCTGAAACCTGCGTTGCCGCTGCGTCCAGTTACCTTTAAAGCGTGCCGGCCGGGTTCCAAGTTATCGAGGACCAGTTCCCCGTCTTTAAGATCTTGCGGCGCACTATCGTCTATAGAAACCGTCCCCGGCACCAGGTCCGTATACAGGCGGAGCGTTGGTTTCGTCGCAACCGCTGCGATCGCGTTCGCCCCATTTTGAGCGGCCGGCTTGCCGTTCGGCTGAGGCGGATTGGCCACGCTGGCCGTCCCCGCATCCGGCAAATTGATTCGCCGCGCAGTCTGGATCAGGTAAAAGAACGCCGCACAGATCAGAACTGTAAAAAGAAGTGCGAGATAAATCGAACGCTGCCAGCTCTTCCTGTCCAGGCGCGGAACCTCTGGTGGAATCTCGGCCGCTTGGTGCGTTTGCAAATGTTTTTGCGACCCGATGATTGGAATACGGCCAGCGTCCGGATCCTCCTCCAGATACACCCCGGCAGATTGTTCGCGCAGTGATCGCGCCCGCTCGATGACCGCTTCCTGCACGTCTGCCGCAAGAAGTTGTACATCGAAGTCGTCCTGGTGCGTGTGCCGCAGCTTTTGGACGCGGTCAAAGTAGCGTCGAAGGTCGCTCAGCGAACGCGAGAGGTGTACTTCGTATTGGATCTGCCCCAACTCGTCCAGAGCAGAAAGTGTTTGTTGAGACCGATCCACTTTGAAGGAGTGCGCTCCAGTCGAATTATAGCGATAATAGAGCGCTTATTCACTGCGGTTGGCGTAATTGAGTTCGTAGAAATGCCGATATTCGCCGCTCTTCACGCGCCGCACCCACCCTTGGTTCGCCCGATACCAGGCAGTAGTAGCTTCCAGGCCCTGGTCAAAATTCATGAGCGGGCGCCAGCCGGTTTCGCGTGTGAGTTTCGCATTCGTTAACGCATAGCGGCGGTCGTGCCCGGGCCGGTCGGTCACGCGCGTGATGAGTGACTCGGGCTTTTCGGTTGCCTTCAGAATTCGGCGCACAACTTCCAGATTGGGTAGCGAGCAGTTCCCGCCTACGTTGTACACCTCGCCAGGACGCCCGTTCTCGAGCACTGCCTTGATCGCGCGGCAATGGTCTTCAACGTACAGCCAGTCCCGAATCTGCTGGCCATCGCCATAGACTGGAAGCGGCTTATCTTCGAGCGCGTTCGAAATCATTAACGGAATCAGCTTTTCTGGAAACTGATAGGGACCGTAGTTGTTTGAGGCCCGCGTAACAGACACATTTAAGTTGTACGTTGTGTGATATGACAACGCCAGCAGATCAGATGCGGCCTTTGATGCCGAATACGGGCTGCTTGCCCGCAACGGGAAACTCTCATCTGCTTCGGCTGGGAATTCAATGCTGCCGTACACCTCGTCGGTGGAGACATGCACGAATCGCGCAATCTTGTGGCGCCGTGCAGCTTCCAGCAAGCTGAACGTGCCGTTGAAATTCGTTCGGATTACTGGGGCAGGGGAGTGGATGCTGCGATCGACGTGCGATTCGGCGGCAAAGTGAATCATTGCATCGGGAGATTCGGCCGCGAATAACTCCTCGACTGCTTCGGGATCGCAGATGTCGGCTTGCACAAAGCGGTAGCGGGGGCTTTCGCCGATTGACTCCAGATTGTCCAGATTCCCGGCATAAGTCAGCTTGTCCAAGTTGACGACGCGCTCGGCCCAACTCTCTCGAAGGGCCATCCGCACGAAACAGGAGCCGATGAATCCCGCCCCGCCTGTAACCACGATTTTCATTATTTGTGCTGCAGCTCCCAGTCGTAGGCAATCCCCGTATCGTGATACGAAATGCGCCCTTCGTCCTTCGGATCGTAGACCCGATTGGTGATGTACACCAGCACGGATGGCTGCTCGCCGATTACCTTATATCCGTGCGCGATTCCTGGTGGAATCAAGAGCTGCCAAGGCCGTAGCGCCCCGACATACAACGTGTTCTTCGCGCCATACGTACGGGAGCCCAAACGTAAATCGATCAGCGCTACCTGCAATAGACCCGCAGCCGGTACCCAGTAATCCGTCTGGAACCTGTGATAGTGAAAGGCTTTGATAATACCGGGATAGTTGAAAGCTGCGGACACTTGGCTGGTTGCGGCCGGAAAATCAGCAACCAGCGCTTGGCCCAGTCGCGCTATTTCGAGAAAATATCCGCGGTCATCGGGCCAGACCGGAAATGGCTTCACCTCAACGCCCGTGATCAGATCGCTACTGGTCGGAGATAAGATCACTTCCCCGATGCCCGGCTCCGCCACCGGAATCGCAAGTTCCGTTCCTGATTCCAAAACGCCTAAGGCCGCGGCGCTCATGCGCGTTTTGCCCCACCTGCTACCGCCATAGGCGATTCTTGCCGCCGCGGTTTGGTGTCATGCACGAGATTCGCTGCCTTTAGCAAAGACTCGAACGTGCCTGCGTCAGTCCACCATCCTTCCAGATAGTTGAAACTCATGCTGCCCTCGCGAATATAGGCGTTGTTCACATCCGTGATCTCGAGCTCGCCACGCGCCGAAGGTTTCAGCGTGCGAGTCTTATCGAACACGGTCTCGTCATACATGTAGATGCCGGTTACGGCGCAGTTTGACTTGGGCCGGGATGGCTTTTCCTCAATCCCGATGATGCGGTCGCCCTCGATCTCCGCCACTCCAAATCGCTCCGCGTCGTCTACTTCCTTAAGCAGAATCTTGGCTCCCCGCTCCTGCTGCTGGAATTCGCGAACTGCTTGCGCGATGGAGCCCTCGATGATGTTGTCGCCCAGGATCACGCAAATTTTGTTGTTATCCGCGAAGTGTTCGGCCAATGCTAAAGCTTCCGCGATTCCCCCTTCGCCCTCCTGGTATGTGTAATTGATGTGCTTCAGCCCGAACTCTTTACCATTCGCCAGTAATCGGAGGAAATCTCCTGAATTCCGGCCTCCCGTGACAATGAGTAGGTCTCGAATGCCGGCCTCGACCAGTGTTTGTATCGGGTAATAAATCATCGGCTTGTCATAAATCGGCAGCAGATGCTTATTGGTGATTTTCGTCAGGGGGAACAGTCGGCTCCCCGTCCCTCCGGCCAGCACAATGCCCTTCATAAACTGACGATGGTAACAGGTTCAGTTCTGATGGTTGCGCGAGAGGTGGCTGACAGCTCGGAATCTATCAAGGGATTTCACGAGTACTGCGGGTTACCGTTATCTTTCCTAGTACCCACACTCGCAATTTGAAGACAGAATGAGTAACGGGAAGCAGGTTTTCGTGCTCGAATAAGCGACCCGCCAAGTGAGTATCACGGGAGGATTGCTCCAGCTATGAAAACGGTTAGACTGACAGCCCTGCTGTCACTAAGCTTTGCGACGTGCGCTTTCTCTTCGGTAATCGTAACCTACGATGCTCCGGGAGCTCAGACGACCAACGTCGCGGGAGCTTCCATCTACTCATTCGATAGTATGGCTCCAAATCGGACGATTGAGCCCGCCTCCGCTTTCGCCGCCTTCAACAAGCTTTACATCGTCGGCGCAAACGAATATGGCGGGGCGATCGGCGGCAGATATGGCGTGGTTGGAAGTCCAACGGGGACTGCAAACGTTCAGAGCTCCACTCTGACCTTTGCCAATCCAATTTCGTATTTGGGATTCTGGTGGTCCGCAGCAGATCCGAACAACGTCTTCACTTTGTATAGCGGGAAAAGCACGGTTCTGACCATGACTAACCGAACTCTGCTTGACGCACTAGGAGGCTGCAGCGGCTCAAACGCGTATTGCGGAAATCCGAATACCGGACAGGATCCGAACGAGTTGTTCGCCTATGTAAACATCTGGGGAAACAACGGGTCGACCTTCACTTCCGCGAAGTTCCAGCAGTTGAATTACTCCGGTGGCTTCGAATTCGACAATGTTGCCACCGCGGGCGATCCATCTAGTGACCCCCCGTCCATCCCGGAGCCAAGCACGTGGGCGTTCGGTGGCATTGGGCTCATTGCTTTTTCGATGCTGGTGAAGTTTGCTCGAAAAGCGTAGCCGGTTTTGAAACCTACCCCGCCACTTGTTTCAGATCGGCGCGGGTGGTCTCATACGTAGTGTTGTAGGCAAGCAGCTTAGGATCTGGATCGACACGCCAGCTTTGACACGCTGCGCGATACACGTCGGGCCACCAGTTTCGGTGCTGCGTAAGCCCGTCCTCAACCCACTTGGCCCAGTCCACCAGAACGCGCGACCAAGCCTCGTCGCCGAATGCTTGCGCCTCAGCTTGCGTGCCCAATTCCGGCACAATCCAATCGCGGCCGATTCGTGCATGAAGGACCTCATCGGCCCAGTCGTAATCCTGGATCAAAGCTGTTAGCCGGTTCGTCGTGGCCACCGCGACCCGCCACTCGTATTCTTTGCCGACCTTCTTGGGCATCAGGCCTTGTTCGATCGCAAACAGTACGGCGTGACGTTCTTTCGGCGTTAGTTTCGTATTGAGTCCCAGTGACCAGGTGAAGTTCAGGGGAATCTTTGTCCAGTCCACACCAATCGAAACAAATCCAATCTCGCCCATCATTGCGTGCCGGGCTTCGTCCCAGAGCTGGCGCGTCATGTCACGGTAATATTCCCACGGCTTCCCGGGGGTTTCGGCAAGAATACTCGCCATCATTTCCGGAACATCAATTTCACGCATCCGCTTGAAATACAGCATGATGGTTTTGGGCAAAGCCTCTACCTCGGGATTGAACAGCATCGCTTCCGCATTTACGCCCATGTTGTAACAATCCTGAAAACGTTCATCGCGCTGCGGAACGGGATCATACTTATAGGGGGCGGCAGAAAAGAAACGATCTACTTGCTCCGCAACCGGAGCGATTGTTCCATCCAGATCTCCGGCTGCCGCGAGGGCCCGGTCCAATAGCGATAGCCAGCCGGCAAGAGAGGCCCTTTGGTTTGCATCGACCAGGCACCTGGCTGCCTCATTGCCATACTGTTGAATATCCTTCATCTCAAGTAGAGCGAAGCGGCTAATCCGCCAACTGGGGTGATCGAACAATTTGTTAGTGTCCGAAATAAGCCGTTCGAGTGCGCGGACGATGGCTGGCAGCGCGCGTTCATACAGTCCGAGCACCAATGCCTCGACACCGGGTGCGGCTAAGATTTCATCGAAGAAGAGATCGAGAGAAGTGTGCGGCGATACGTCGAGGCCATGCGGCGGCTGCCGCATCTCGCGGACACGGCCGGCAAACTCTCCGACATGCTCCGCACAGTAATGGGCGTGCAGGCTGAAGGCCATTTTCAGTTCGTAAATGGGAGTTGCCGTTATCCGAGAAACGAAAATCGCATGCAGCCGTTTCAGCGCCCAGTGAATCCGTTTCAAGCGTGCGACCGATTCCTGGACCGTGATCCCTTCGGTAACGGCGTCGCGCATCGACGAGAGCCCGGCAATTGGCGGCAGGCCGGCGTAGCCTTTATATGAGTCGATTCGCTTTTCCGTTTCTTCGAGCGGTGTTCGTTTAAGCTCCATTGCGCGCTCCACGTTTTCAGCATAGCTGTTGCAAACGTTGTCCTGTCCGGTCCGTTAGCATGAAAGGTATGGCTACAGTGCCGGCTTCCTATGTAAGTCCGGAAGAGTACCTGGAGCGGGAACGCAAAGCGGAGACCAGGAGCGAGTACATACGGGGAGAGATCTTCGCCATGGCCGGCGCAAGCGTGAGGCATGGGCGCATTGTAAGGAACCTGGTGACTCAGTTGGACACTGCGTTGGGCAGCGGTCCGTGCGAAGTTTTTTCAACCGATCTGAGGCTGGCGGTTACCGAAGCCTCAATGTACACCTACCCCGACGTGATGGTCATTTGCGGAGACTCGGCTTCGGCCGATGATGACATGGTCAGCCATGCCGTGCTCATTGTCGAGGTGCTATCGCCCTCGACCAAAAACTACGATCGCGGTCAGAAGTTCCAGTATTATCGGATGCTGTCTTCACTGAAGGAATACGTGACGGTGGCTCAGGACGAACTTCACGCCGAGCGGTACGTACGCGGAAACGCTGGGGAATGGATATTGACTGAATACTGCACGCCGGAAGATGCCCTTGAACTTCAGTCCATTAACGTCACACTGAGACTCTCAGGCGTCTATCGAAGAGTTGATTTCGCAAGCCGATAGAGGCACCCTCAAACCTATACGATGGAATAGATGGCGACCTTCCCCGCGAGCTACGTGAGTCCGGAAGAGTACCTGGAGCGGGAACGCAAAGCGGAGACCAGGAGCGAGTACATACGGGGAGAGATCTTCGCCATGGCCGGCGCAAGCGTGAGGCATGGGCGCATCGTTACCAATTTGGTTATGGAAATCGGTGCGCAGCTCCGGACGGGAAACTGCAGCGTGTTCTCAACCGGTCTACGGCTGGCCGTCAAGCGGGCAGGAGCGTACACGTATCCTGATGTGATGGTCGTATGCGGAGAGCCGATCACAATCGACGACCGCCACGATACCATTGTGAATCCTGTCCTCATCATCGAGGTCCTTTCGCCCTCGACCAAAGATTACGATCGCGGACAGAAATTCGAGTATTATCGAATGCTGTCTTCACTGAAGGAATACGTGACGGTGGCTCAGGACGAAGTTCACGCCGAGCGGTACGTACGTGGAAATGCTGGGGAATGGATATTGACTGAATACCGAACGCTGGAAGATGCCCTCGAACTTCAGTCCATTAACGTCACGCTGACACTCTCAGAGATCTACCGCAGAATTGAATTCAGCAATAAATAGTGGGCGGCCTCAGGCGCTTACCGCCGCTTCTTCCGGCACTCCGGCCTCCTTGCGCTTTTTGAGAAACGTCATCATCGACCGCAGCTCGGCGCCTACTCGCTCGATCGGCTGATTCTTTGCCGCCTCGCGCATGGCGAGAAATTTCTTCCGGCCATTGCGATTTTCAGCAAGCCAGGTCCGCGCAAATTCACCCGACTGGATCTCTCCCAAAATCTTCTTCATCTCGGCGCGGGTTTGATCGGTAACAATTCGCGGGCCGCGCGTATAGTCGCCATACTCGGCGGTGTCCGATACCGAGTAGCGCATGTAGCCCAGACCGCCTTCATAGATAAGGTCGACGATTAGCTTCAGCTCATGGAGGCATTCGAAATAAGCTATCTCCGGAGCGTAGCCGGCTTCGGTCAAAGTCTCAAATCCGGCTCGAATCAGTTCGCTCACGCCGCCGCATAGCACCGCTTGCTCGCCAAAAAGATCGCTTTCTGTTTCTTCCTTGAAAGTGGTTTCGATGACTCCCGCTTTCAGGCAGCCGAGCGCGAACGCATAGGAAAGGGCGTTTTCGAGCGCATGGCCCGATGCGTCCTGCGCAATGGCGACAAGAGCTGGAACCCCAACTCCCTCAACGAATAGTTCGCGCACCCGATGCCCGGGAGCTTTCGGCGCGATCATGGAAACGTCAATGTCGGCCGGAGGCTTGATTTCGGCGAAGTGAATATTGAAACCGTGGGCAAACATCAAGGTCTTGCCTTTTACCATGTGAGGCGCAATATCGTCTCGATAGACATCACCCTGTACATGATCGGGCAGCAGAATCATAATGACATCGGCTGCTTTAGCTGCTTCTGCAACACTCAAAACCGGCAGTCCGACGGCCTTTGCTTTAGCGGCGCTCTTGCTTCCGGGATAGAGGCCGACGACAACGTTCAGGCCGGAATCGCGCAGATTCAGCGCATGGGCATGGCCCTGGCTTCCGTAGCCGATAATGGCAATCGTCTTCTGCAGGAGCGGTGCAAGGCTTCCGTCCTTCTCGTAGAATCTCTTGGGCATTGATTGTCCTTTGTTTGAAATGAAATCCGCTGTCCTAATCGGCGCCCTGAAGTTGCGGCACTTCTTCGGGAGCCGCACCTCTAGGCACTGGCGGCGAAAGTCGCAGCTTCTTGTTATCGAGCGACATGGATACGATACCCGATCTTGTCACTTCGATATCGCCATAACTGCTCATAACGTCGATAAACTCGTCGAGTTTCTCGGGGTCGCCTGTGGCTTCTAGCGCAAAGCCTTCCAGGGTGGAATCGACCACCCGTGCCTGGAAAATCTCCGCTTCTTTCAGAACCGCCGTGCGGCTCTGCTGGTTGGTTCGCACGCGGACCAGCACAAGCTCGCGGTTTACTGCCGGCCCGTCTGTTGCATCGGTGGCCTGCAGCACGTTGATCAACTTGTTCATCTGCTTAATCACCTGCGCGCGAATGTTGGGTTCCACATCCACGGTGATCGTCATGCGCGAAAGCGTTGGGTCCACAGTGCGGGCAACCGTTAGACTCTCAATGTTATAGCCGCGCTGGCTGAGCAAACCGGTCACGCGCATCAGCGCTCCGGGCTTGTTTTCCATCAGAAGCGAAATGATCTGTTGCATTAAACCCTCCGCCTACACTTCCACCGGTTGCGGTGGACGCAAAACCATCTCGTTGATTGCTCCCCCGGCCGGCACCATCGGAAAGACGTTCTCAAAAGATGCCACCTTTACGTTCAACAAATAGGGGCCTGGTTCCGCAACCGCTTCCGCGAGCGCGTGCGGAAGCTCGCGGACGGCATCCACGGTGTGTCCTTTGAATCCATAAGCGCCGGCCAGCTTTTCAACATCCGGAAAGCAGGTCAACTCAGCCTGGCTTAAGCGATTGTTGTAAAACAGCTCCTGCCACTGCCGGATCATGCCCAGGTAACCGTTGTTCATGACGATGATTTTCACCGGCAGCGCGTTATTCATGATGGTGGCCAACTCTGGTATTGACATCTGAAATCCACCGTCGCCGACGATCGCGAACACCAACTTGTCGGGCCGCGCGAACTGCGCTCCAATGGCAGCGGGCAGGCCAAAGCCCATTGATCCCAACCCGCCCGAATTGATCCACAAGCGCGGCTCGTTGAAGCGAATCAGCTGCGCCGCCCACATCTGATGTTGACCCACGTCGCTGGCCACAATCGCGCGGCCGCCGGACAGCCGGTCGATTTCGGCCATCAGGTGCTGCGGTTTAATCTCTTTCTCGGAAACTTCCGCGCGCAGGGGATGTTCTTTTTTCCATTCACGGATCTGCTTCCACCACGTCTGCCGGGCCGTGGAGTTCTTATCCTTCATAGCCGGGGCCAGCTCATTCAATTCAGCGGTGAGTTTCGGAAGCACGCGCCTGGCATCGCCCACAATCGGCAAATCGGCGTAACGATTTTTGCCGATTTCAGCCGGGTCCACGTCGACGTGAATCACTTTCGCGTGCGGAGCGAAAGCGGCTAACCGGCCGGTGACCCGATCGTCAAACCGGACACCCAGGGCAATAATAAGATCGGTGTTCGACAGGCCCATGTTGGCCGCATAGCTTCCGTGCATGCCGGGCATGCTGATGAAGTTTGGATGCTCGGCGGGCAGCCCCCCCAAGCCCATCAACGTACACACCGTTGGTACATCGACAAGTTCCACGAAAGCGCGTAGTTCTGAACTGGCATTCGCCGCGATAATGCCGCCCCCGGCGTAAACAAACGGCCGTTCCGCTTCCCAGATCATTTGGGCGGCCCGTCGGATTTGCCCGCTATGACCCTCGCTATAGACCTTGTAGCCAGGCAGATGAATTTCCGTTACGGGTGTGTAGTGCGCCTGTCCCTGGAAAACGTCTTTTGTGATATCAACAAGCACCGGACCCGGGCGGCCCGATGCCGCGATATAAAACGCCTCGTGAATAATCTGCGGAAGCTCGCTTATATTCTTGACTAGGAAATTGTGTTTTGTCGCGGAGCGCGTGATGCCGAACGTGTCCGCTTCCTGAAAGGCATCGCTGCCCATCAGTTTCGTCGAAACCTGGCCGGTTAGAGCGATCACCGGAATGGAATCCATCATCGCGTCCACCAGACCAGTAACAAGGTTCGTAGCGCCCGGCCCCGATGTTGCGCAACACACGCCTACCTTGCCCGTTGCTCGCGCATAGCCCTGTGCCGCAAATGCCGCATTCTGTTCGTGGCGCACCAGCACGTGCCGGATCGGGCAGTCATAGAGCGCATCGTAAAGTGGCAGCGTTACACCACCCGGGTAGCCGAAGATGCATTCCACGTTTTCGCGAGCCAGGCAATTCAGCAGGATCTTAGCGCCAGAAAGAAGATTCGACATAGCTCTTTTGTACAAACACTCCTATTCCAAATGAAAAGGGCCACTTGGCTGGTTTGATATCCCGCCAGTGGCCCCGAATTCACCTCGTGAGGGCTCGCCTAGGCGGTGTTCACGACCACCGGGACAAGCAGAACGATCTTTATCAGCGGATTCATCTCACGGTAGAGCGGTTGAGGGCGCCCGGTCAGGCTTGCCTGCCGCTTATGAAGTTTATGGTAGCCTAAAAGTATTTTTTATGCAACATAATCAAAGTATAAAAAATGCAAATACTGAAGCGTCTTAAGTCCATGTCAATTTCGGCGCTTTTAGCATCATGAGTTCGATCTTGGTGCGCTATATTCAACTCGTCCTCGAACCCGAGTAGTCGCTTCTATGACGAGAAGAATGAAGCCCATTCCGCAGGTCTGTTCACAATGCGGCGCGCCTCTTTCTCACGCTGATGCGAATGGCTTGTGTTCAGGCTGCCTCCTGACTGAAGAGTGCGGAACGATAGATGCTTCTGCCGCCTCGATTTCATCGGCCGCTTCGCGCGAGAATGTTCCAGCGCCTCTTGCAGGGGGTGATTCTTTCGGCCCATATACACCCGTTCGGGTTCTCGGCGAAGGAGGAATGGGCACCGTATACCTCGCGCGGCAGGAGCACCCTATCCGCCGTGAGGTCGCCCTCAAAATTATCAGGTCCGGGTTGGGTAGCGAACAGATTCTGGACCGTTTCGGAGGTGAGCGTCAGGCGTTGTCGCTCATGGAACATCCAAATGTCGCGCGAGTTTTGGATGCGGGGACATCCGCGAAGGGCCGGCCCTTTTTTGTAATGGAATATGTCGATGGTGTTCCCATCACGCAGTACTGTGACCGCAAGGTGCTCAGCACGCGCGAGCGTTTGGAACTCTTTCGCCCGGTCTGCGATGCACTGCAGCACGCGCACAAGAAAGGCATCATCCATCGGGATGTAAAGCCTTCGAACATTCTGGTAATGGAAGTCGACGGCCGGCCGGTTCCAAAGGTAATTGATTTCGGAATTGCCCGGGCAACCGAAGATCAAGCGCTCGATGGCCATGTCTTCACCCTGACCGGGCAGATCGTCGGCACGCCCGAATACATGAGCCCGGAGCAGGCGACGGTCGACAGCCGGGATATCGACACAGGTACCGATGTCTACTCGCTCGGCGTCGTGCTATACGAGTTGCTGGTGGGCGCATTGCCCCTGGATCTGAGAAGTCTTCGCCAGCGCGCATTCTGGGAAATACTACGCAGCATCCGCGAGACGCCCGCTCCCAAGCCAACCATAAGGCTCAATCAGATGGGAGATGCCGCTGATGAAGTCGCATGGTCTCGTTCTACCGACCGAAGTTCGCTAAAACGGCAGCTTTCCGGCGACCTCGACTGGATTGTCATGAAGGCAATCGATAAGGACCGGCAGAGGCGATACTCATCAGCCTCGGAATTTACTGCCGATATCGGCCGATTCTTGAAAGATGAGCCTGTACTTGCGAGCCCGCCCAGCTCTGGTTATCGAATTCGCAAGTTCATCACCCGCCACAAGGCGCCGGTTGCCGCGGCAGCAGCGGTTCTGTTGGCTTCGATTGCGGGAATTGTGGCGACCACGTGGCAGGCTCATATAGCCGGGCAGCAGCGCCTGGAGGCGTTGAGCGAAAAAGCTGAGGCACAGAGAGAAACTCAACGGGCGGTTGAATCAAGTCGGATTGCACTCGCCCATCAGCTCGCCGCTCAAGCATCGGCGCTATCGCAGGAGAGCGCATCGAACGACGCTCTGAGCACACTCTTGGCTATTGAATCCGCTCGCCTGCAGCGGCTCTTTGAGAGTAATGTGCTGCTGAACAAGTTGCTCGAGCTCATCCCAACCCAAACGTATGAACTGCTACCACACACTGTTCAAAACACGTCCACAGCAGTGATTTTCAGCCCGGATGGCCGGTTCCTCGCCGCAGCCGAACAAGGCGCCGTCGTGCTCTTCGACGTGGCCACGTGGAAAAAACTCTGGCGGTTTCAAACCGAAGATGTGCCGATTCTTCAGCAAATCAAGTTTAGTACCGATAGTCGCCGGATTGCCATTGCTGCTGGAAACGCATCGCGAGTGATCGATATCTCGACGGGCAAGCGGGTCTCGGGATTTGTTGATCCGAAGTTGGAACCGATCGACTTTAATCCCGATCTTAGCCGGATTCTTGCCGGCGCCGTAGCCACCAGGCGATTAGCCCTCTTGGAAACTGCTACAGGTAGGGAAATTATGAGTCTGGGCGGCGGACAGAACTTATATGCTGCATTCAGTCCTGACGGCCAGCGGATCGCTGCAGCCGGGTTTTCAAGCACTCGCGATCACCTTCCTTCCTGGCTCAGCCTTTCAATGCGTTAACTGGCCGGAAGATCTGGCAAACAGCACTCTCCTCACCTTCTCCGAATGTATCTTTAGCCCGGACAGCCGGCGAATCACTACCACGGGCCTCGACGGCAAGATGGAAATCTTAGACTCAGCCTCAGGCAAGGTGATCTTTCAACTGCCTCACATGGCGCCCCTGGCGATAGTAGCGTTCAGCCCCAATGGCCGTTGGATAGCTTTGGGAGCGGCCTCTCGCCATGCAGTTGTTTTTGATTTCCCCACCGGAAAGGAGGTCTCTCGCTGGGCCGAGGACGGCATGGTCCGTGCCGTTATATTCAGCCGAACAAGCCATTGGGTCGCGACGGGGAGCAATGACGGTACCGCGCGAGTATTCGAAGCGCTCACCGGTAGGGAAATCTCGCGCTTGAACCTTGGCTACCGCATGTGGACGGTAGCATTCAGCCCCGATACACGCTGGGTCGCCGCGGCAACAGGCGATGGCGCCGTGCAGATTTTCGACGCAGTCGCTCGCGTCCGAATCTCCGATGCTTCCGCCAGGAGCAAAGCCGAGGCATTCAGCGCCGGAGGTAAATTCCTTGCCGTGGTGGCTCAACCCGAGATCGTGCGAATCGTCCAACCCGCGACGGGTAAGGATATTTCCCGCTTTCAGACGGACAGTTTGCCGTCTGCATCCGCATTCAGTCCCAACCAGCAAAAAATTGCGGTCGGCGGCAACGGAACAGCACAGGTATTCGAAACCATTTCGGGACGGGGCGTTTGTAATGTAGCCCTAAAGGGCGTTGTCGAGGTGCTCACCTTCAGTCCGGATAACCGTTGGCTTGCGATCGGTACGGACAAGATGGCCGGCATATTCGATGCCTCGTCAGGGAAAAATCTCTGGGAACTGAGTCGCGATACGAAAGCGATGGCCTTCAGCCCAGATGGCACTCGCCTCGTCGCAGCCGATAGAGATGCAAGTATTCGAGTGTTTGACCCGCTCACCGGCAAGGATATCCCCGGCGTCGCGCAATTCAGTTGGGCAGGCGATGCCTTGGCTCTCAGCCCGGATGGACGCTGGATGGCCACGTTCGTCGATGCTGATAAAACTACACGAGTCTTCCTCGTTGCCAACGGTAAAGAGATTTGGCGCGTGGCCCATAACAACGCCGTTACGGCTCTCGCATTCAGTCCGGACAGCCGCTGGCTCGCCACGGCTGCCACGGGTGGCGAGCAGCAGATCTTCAGGCTCGCAACTCACCATGAAGTCTCGCGTATGGTTCGTTCCGGAGTTCCCGTGGCCGCAGCTTTTGATTCCGCCAGCCGATGTCTTTTCAGTTCGAACAAGCTAAGCGTAACTCCCTCGTCCGACACAAACCCGATCAGCGAGATCTGGCTGAACCGACAGCTTCTCTACTCGGAGGATCTCATCCAAGAAGCCTGCTCTCGATTGACAGCCAATCTCAGCCCGGCGCAATGGAACGAATACCTTGGTAACGAGCCATATCGCAAAACATGTCCGAACCTGGCCGTCCCTCCGGGTTCTGCGCCAGCGAAATAGCAATTCCGGCAGAGCCGCGCGGCGCACACTGCTGGAATTGTCTACGAAGTCAACACCGAAGTACAAAATGCGCCTTTTTGCCCGCGGATCCGGAGATTTATTTTCGCGCCGGGACTGAGCTGCTTCTTCGCCTGACCGCTCCAGTAAACATTCCCCATGCCAGCACACAGCCACTTCGTATCGCACCGTTTTCGCCTGATGAAATTGCTGAACTTCACCGTTTGCTGAAGAATTCCGCGCAACGCGCCCGCCAGGGCTCTCATCCCTCCAACCTGGTGAACCTCCTGTTCTTTGGGAGCCGGCAGCAGTTGGGCCGGGCCTTTTACGTGGCTGGCTGGTCACTGACCGAAGAGAGGTCGGCGATGTCACTGTATAGGATGTACTACGCCCTTACCGTGCAGGTTGGATACAAGAGGGCCCCCATGGATACACTCACCTCAAACGGGGTTCCTTCCGATTTCGAATATCAAAAAGTTTAGACAAATTGAAAAGCGCCATCACGTGCGCTTGTGGAGAGAGCCTCATAGCGCGGATGTCTGGCTTGGAACCGCGGCCGAAGATATCGCTTTTCGGTTTGACGTGACGCATTGGACACATTCCAGCGATCCAATGATCGACAATGAACGGACGAAAGTGGTTGATGACCTCGCTTTTACAGGGTGCATTGACCGCGCGGAGTTGCTGGCGCGCGACTCCCCGAAAGTGCTGCAAGATCCTAAAGCAGCGCGCTTGACTTTGACGGATGGAAAAATCGCAGCAGTGCAATTAGACGATTGCAGTAGCCCGAAGACCATGGTGGGCGTCGAAACTGTCCCGCCTTCGCACCCTCGTGGGCGCCTGTCTCGCGCGATGATCTCATTTCGCAAGGGTGTTTTGGGATCGTCGAAGATCCTCTTTAGCACCTACAATCCCCTCAAATACGTTAATGCGGGTAGGATCTCACGACGTGCTACGCGAGCTTCGAGTATCAGCGCACCTCAGCGTGGACTTATTGGCTAAGCTCTCTGGCGCCGCCGGATTTAGAGAGCAGGATAAGCAGCAAGAACAACACCGGGAACCTGGCGAGGAAGAAATAAATACCAGCCGGGCATCTAACAAAAAATAAATTCTGATAGACCTATTGAAACGCGTAAGTGGCTCCAAGTGTAAATTGGAATGAATTCTTCTTAAAGCCGGGCGGCGGATCATTCAGGAAATTGTCGAGAGCGCCCACAGTCAGGCCAAAGCGATGATAGACCGGGAATGTCAACGCCGCGCTTGCAAACGCAGAGTAGGCACTTGTATCGTTCCAGGCCGGAGTTATGCCAGCCTGTTCGTTCAGCAGGATACCGTGTACGAACTTCCGGTTGTAAGATTCACCAAAGATGGACCCAATCAGGCTTTTATTCAGCGAGGAAATTGTGAAGCGCTGATCAATGTAATCCATGCTGGCTTTGAAGTCCAGCTCCTGGATGTCTGTCTTGAAAACGACGAGGCCCAGCCCGCCGCCGTAAGTCTGCTGCAGGTCCAGGCCTTGAGAAAAATTGTGATCTAGCAGAGCTTGTCCGAACGCAAACAGCCTCGGCGATAAATACCAGTCCTGTTCCAGGCCTATATGATAAAGCGATGTCTTCACGGTGGGCGTGCCGGGTTGTGTCAGCTTGCCGTAAGCCTGGTTGTAATCAAAAATCGTGCGGCTGCGCAGATCGAGCCAGTTTACGCTCGGAACAGGACGGACCAGATTGACCGCGGAGGTCACGGTTTGATTCTTCTGTGTAGCTTCAGTTAGCGAGAGTCCTAACGTGGCGCCGCCAGTCCAGCCTTTGGTGAAACTCTCACGCTGAAAGGCTTTTTGGAATGCGGGCTGCTGAACAAGATTCGCCACATCATTTGTGGGCACCGTCTGGGTCGGCGCCCCGTTGCTCGGCGTGACTTGCAGTTTTTGGCCGGTCATTTCTACAGTTCCCTGGGGAACCTTCGACGCATCCTGGGTACCGCGTAGTTTCAGGCCCTTTGGCACGGCCGCAAAACTTTGAGAGGAATGAAGTTCCTGAATTTTGCTCCATTCGACAGTTACCTCGCCGACTATATCGCTCTTGAATACGACCGAAGATCCAGCAGCGCTTTGTAGATGCCCAATTAGTTTTTCTCCATCTGTAAGGACGAGAACATCAAGCTTCGAACCGCTGGTTGTTGCTTGGGCTAAAAGCTGATGTACCGAGATCATGCACAAAAAAAGAAGAGTGATTGTCCATCGGGTAGGTAGCATTGTCTTTTAACTCCGCAAGAAGTCTCGATGCAGAATATCAACGGTCGGTGACATCCGGGCTTGGCGGGCGATGTTGGCGGTGTCCACGAAGGCGTGGAAACTGATTGTCGAATCGCGTGCCACAGAACCATTCGGCTGGTTCTTACCGAACCGTTATCGCAACAGTTTCGGAGCCTTATCTCTGCGTCTCCACCAGGTCCTCGGCCACCAGTGGCATCCCAGGCTGCATTCGTGCACGGGATTTTACGTTATAACGCTCACGAGAGGCAAACAACTTTTCTACTTCCTCGCGGGGCAGCGCACGTGCGCCGCCCAGCATCTCCGCTACAAGTGTGATCTTCGCAAAATGCTCAACCATCTCCATTCGGAAGAAGGCTTCCCAGACATCGCTGCCGTATGCGGTGCAGCCGTGGTTCTCCAGCAGAATCGCATCGTACTCCGCAAGAAACGGCTTCATGCCTTCGCTTAGGGCAGGAGTGCCGGGCAACCCGTACGCGGCCAGCGGAACCGCGCCCAATTGAATGATCACTTCAGGAAGCAGTGCCTTATCAAGTGCGCGGCCAGCGCTCGCAAATCCTGTTGCCACCGGAGGGTGCGCATGCACAACCGACCGCACGTCCGGTCTATGCGAATAGATCGTGAGATGCATCGCTATTTCACTCGTGCAGTTCCGCTGCCCTTTAACCTTTCGGCCGCAGGTGTCGCACAGAATTACATCTTGAACACGCACCAGGCGCTTGCTCACCGCCGTCGGGGTGCACAGAATCCGGTCATCATCCAGCCGGATACTCACGTTTCCATCGTTCATCGCCACCCACCCCTTTTCATAGATCAGGCGGCAGACCTGAACCAGATCTTCGCGGTGCTTCTGCTCCGTCTTGGTCATGGCCGAATCCGATTTTAGCAGGGCAGAACCAGCCCCGCCGGTACAATGAGAGCCAGTGGAAAAGCGCCGTATGTGCCCGAACTGCCGGGCCTTCATCACCGTCAATGATCGCGTGTGCCCGTACTGCGGAGTCCAGCTTGGGCCGCGTGCCATCGACCTGCGTGCAAGCCAGCTCGCCGCTTCGTTTCTTCCGCGGGCAAACCTGACCGCAATCGTCATTCTGATCATCAATGTTGCCTTTTACCTCGCCGAGGTCGGTGTTAGTTACAAATTCACCAGGGGAACCAGTATTAGCGGCCAGGTGGCCGTTCTCTTCGGCGCAAAATATGCTCCGCTCATCTTCGCCGGCCAGTGGTGGCGCGTGATTACAGCCGGGTTCCTGCACGGAGGCTTCTGGCACATCGCCATGAACTCTTGGGCTTTGTTCATCCTGGTAACTGAAGTGGAGCAGTTCTACGGCACCTCACGCCTGCTGTTCGCTTACGTCTTTTCCACTGTGACGGGCTTCCTTTGCAGTTTGCTCTGGTCCCCACAGAGCCTTTCCCTCGGTGCTTCCGCTGCCTGTTTCGGCCTGTTCGGAATCATGCTCGCCATGGGTGTGCGCCGCCGCGGCGATCCGATTGCCCATGCTGTTCGCGCCCATTACGGTCAATGGCTGATCATCGGCCTGGTTCTAAGCCTGGTACCCGGTGTTGATCTGGCTGCGCATATCGGAGGCTTTATTGGGGGCTTTCTGGTTGGCCTGGTCGCTGGTTTGCCCGGCCTGCCCAACACCCCGCGCGAGATACTGTGGAAAACACTTGCGGGACTGGCAATAGCAGTTACAGCTTATGCATTCTTGCGGGATTTTGTCTCTTACGAGACATTAATGCGTCAAATTAGTAACACATAAAACGCTCTGCGGGTTAATATTTAATAAGTTAATTACCGCTCTTGGCACAGCTATTCTTGCTTCGGCGGGCTGCGCAAGTGTTAACATTGCGAGGTCCGGTTGGCGTGCGCCGGGGGGCAGCCTTAAACGATCTCGGAATCATCACGGACGGTTCGATTCTTATCCGGGATCGGCAAATCGTCTCGGTTGGCTCCGCCAGACGAATCGAAAATTTGAAGGAAGCGCGGAACGCCGTGGAAATCTCCGCTGAAGGCGCGGTCGTCATGCCTGGATTTGTTGATCCAAGCCTGCAACTAAGCCTGCAGCAGAATAATGGCGCCTCGGGATCTTCGGCAAAGCGCCGCAAAATTGCCGATTTCTGCGATGAGAGCCTTGGCCTCATGCGCGCCTGCTTGCAACACGGTACTCTGAATGTGCAGATCAAGGCAAGCGCCGGAACCGGTGATTTGCGATCCGATCTCGCCACCTTGCGGCAGCTTGCTGAAATTGGTGATAACCCGGTCGGCATGGTCCGGAGTTGGCGGTTAACGCAAACGGCTATTCCGCCGCGTACGGGTTCAGGTGATTTCCACGAGATACTCGACCTGATCGCCGACCGCAAGTTTGCCCAGTTTCTTGAGGTCGCACCAGAGTCCAGCGAAGCTTTCAGCCAGCAGGCCTGGGACGCCGCGTCGGAGCGTGGGATCGGAGTCAATCTGTTATGGCCCGGCGGTCCGGTCGCTTTGCTTGTTCAATTGCTGGCGCGTGCGCATGCTCATGCAGTCTGGTGTCCATCAACCCTGACCCCCGAAGAGTGCAGCGCGCTCTCTAGCTCGCGTTCGATGGCCGTTTTCTCTCCTGCTGTAGAACTGTTGAACGAGTCCGGCGGTAATTGCGTCCGCAAGCTGGCCGATTCCGGAGCCGCCATCGCGCTCTCCAGCGGTTATGATGCTAGCAACACGCCCATTTTCAATATGCAGATGGTAATCGCTTTGGCTGTTCTGCGCCTCCATCTAACGATCGAGCAGGCCATTACTGCTGTGACGGTCAACGCGGCTTATGCCATGGGCCGAGGCGATGTCATAGGAAGCATTGAGTGCGGCAAGCGGGCCGATCTGATTGTTTTGAATATTCCTGATTACCGTGAAATTCCTCGCCGCTTCGGGATCAATCATGTTGGTATGGCCATGCGAGACGGCAATATAGTGTTCAACCGGATTCGTTCGAGAGCAAATGCAAGCTGAGGCCGCCCCCTGATCGAGTGCGTACCCAACTTTTCAGAAGGCCGCGACCTGGCCCGCATAGATGCTCTGGAGCGCGCGATTTCGAGCGTATCCGGCGCAGTAGTGCTTAATCGCACCAGCGATTCGGATCATCACCGCAGTGTCATTACCTTTGCGGGCAATCCCGAGCCGGTGCTTGAGGCTGCGGTGGGCGCTGCAGCAAAGGCCGCCGAATTGATTGATCTGAACGTCAATCACGGGATTCATCCGCGCCTCGGCGCACTGGACGTCCTGCCATTTGTGCCTCTTGCCGGGTCGACTATGCAGGATTGTGTTGAGATTGCGCATGCGGCCGGCCGGCGGATCTGGAATGAGCTTGGGATTCCCGTCTATTTCTATGAAGCCGCGGCAACCCGCCCCGACCGGATCAAGCTCGAGGATGTGCGCCGCGGCCAATTTGAAGGGCTGCGCGAAGCGGCGCTCATCGATGTGACGAAGGCGCCCGACCTGGGCGGCCCCGCGCTTCACCCGACGGCCGGAGCCGTTATTGTGGGGGCCCGGAAACTCTTGGTTGCCTTCAACATCAACCTAGACACAACCGATCTGACCATCGCCAGAGCCATCGCCAAAAGCATACGCGCAAGCAGCGGAGGATTTCCCGGCCTTAAATCGCTCGGCTTGCCGCTAGCCTCTCGCGGGCTGGTGCAAGTCTCCATGAATATTACCGATATTGAGGGCACGCCAGTGCATGTTGTCTACCGCGAAGTCGAACGCCTCGCGGCCATGCACGGCATCGGCGTCGCGGACAGCGAGTTGATCGGACTCATGCCCCGAAAGGCGATTGAGATGGCATTCGCGGATGAATTGAAGCTCTCCGCCTTCGGAACCGAGAGCGTACTTGAAAACCGCATTGATACGCTCACACACAAATCGCTACTATTCTGATAGCATAATTTCCCAACCGGTATGCCTGCTACCGCCCTAAAACTTGCGTCCTGCGCTCTCTTGCTTTTCGTCGGCTTTTCCGCCCAGGCCGATAACGGGATGGCGGCTTTCAAACAGGCCGATTATCAGACGGCCATACCTTTGCTTCAAGCTGCTGTTGCGCAGTCTCCCAAAGACAGCGCCCTGAACGCCGCGCTGCTCTCTGCTCTGGTGTATCAAGGCCGCGTCGACGAGGCCTCGGATGCTGCTGACGATGACGCTGCGAACTTCCCTGGATCGCCGGATGTCATCGCCGCCCGGGGCGACCTCGCCTTCTACATGGGGGACATGCCGGAAGCGGAGAAACTATATAGAGCCGCTGCGAAGCTGAACGACCAGACACCGCGCGCTTATTACGGATTGTATCGGCTCTACTGTGCACTTTCGTTTTATCGAATGGGCCGCCTACTCTGCCTGAAGGCCCACGATCTCGATCCACATGATGCCCTAATCACTCAGGCATGGCTGCGTTATGTGCCTGCCGAAAAGCGCGCCGAACTGCTTGGCCCTTTTGCCGCGGCGCATCCTTGGCTTTATAAGCATTACGAACAGCAACGCGAAAGTTCCGAAGAGCTCTCAGCGGAATTGGCCAAGCGAAGCCGTTCGAACTCGAGGGCGGTCCCCGCGAGACAACCCTCCCTCTTATTGTTTTGATGGATAGTCCGCAGAGGGTCCATGGCGTCGGTCTCGAACTCAAAATTGGGAATGGCCGTGCGCTCAGGATGCTTCTCGATACCGGCGCTAGCGGCATCGTGCTCAGACAGAAGGCTGTGGATAAGGCGGAGTTGGATCACCTGGGTTCGGGGGAGGCTTGGGGAGTTGGCGACAAGGGCAAGCGCAAGATGTTCAGCGCCGTGGCCGATACGTGCACCATCGCATCGCTCAAATTCAAAACGTGCGTGATTCAGGCAACCGAGGGCAAGGGCCGCGTTGCCGGAGACGACGACGGGCTCATTGGCGCCGATATCTTTTCCGACTATCTTGTTTCAATCGACTTCCAAAAGCACCGGTTGCACCTGAAACCTCTGCCTCCTCGCCCTCCAAATCCGCAAGGTTATGACCGAATAATCAGTCCCGAGGAGGCGAACTTCACTCCCGTATTCCGGTTTGGACATGCGCTTTTTCTTTCCACAAGGTTGAACCGCAAGAGCACTGGTCTCTTTTTGATCGACACGGGCGCGGCTATTTCCAATGTGGATTCCACTTTCGCGCGCCTGTCGACAAAGGTCAGGAGCGATTACCGTACGCGCGTCAGAGGAGTCTCCGGCGAAGTCAACTCGGTGTTTGAGGCGGATAAGGCGGAACTCCAGTTCTCACATTTTCAGCAGAGTAATCTGGGTCTCATTGCGTTTAATCTAAACAATCAGCCTGAACACCAGGAGGTTCGCATGGCCGGCGTTCTCGGAATGCCCGTGCTTGTTATGTTTCGACTTACTATCGATTACCGTAACGGCCTTGTGAACTTCGACTATGTCCTGAAGTAAGGGGGCGCTGTTGCCACTCCGTATTATGAAGTATGGCCGCGACGCTTCCTTCAGAACCTCAGGCAGTGACCTCTTCACTCGAAGCAATTGCGGATCTCGAGCGAACGTATCTCGTACAGAACTATTCACGCTACCCCCTGGCTCTGCACCGTGGGAAAGGGTGCTATGTCTACGATCTTGAAGGGAACCGCTATTTAGACCTCATCAGCGGCATCGGCGTAAACTCACTTGGCTACGCTCATCCGCGCATCACGAAGGTGATACGCCAACAAGCCGGTTTGCTGCTGCACACTTCAAACCTCTACTATCACGAATACCAGGGCCGTCTCGCCGCGCGCCTGGCGAAAATCAGTGGACTGAGTCGAAGTTTTTTTTGCAACTCGGGTACTGAAGCGATGGAAGGCGCGCTGAAAATGATTCGCGCGCATGGGAACGCAATCTCACCTGAAAAGACCGGCATCATCTCGCTTGAGAACTCGTTCCATGGCCGCACGCTCGGCGCTCTCTCCATCACCGGCCAGCCGAAATACCGCAAAGATTTCGAGCCGCTTCTTCCGGGCGCGCAATTCGTTCCGCGGAATGATATCGCCGCGCTTGAATCAGCGGTTAACGGCAATACCGCCGGAATCGTGCTCGAATTCATCCAGGGCGAAGGCGGCGTTCTTCCCATTTCCGAAGAATTCGCGCGCGCCGCTCGCGAGCTTGCGGACCGCCATGACTGTCTTCTGGTCTTTGATGAGATTCAGTGTGGCGTTGGCCGGCCCGGTGCGTATTTCGCCTATCAACTGTTGGGCCCGGTTCTTATGCCCGATATCGTGATCGCCGCGAAGCCAATGGCGTGCGGCATTCCGCTCGGCGTCATTATAGGCAACGAAAAAGCGGCTGCGACCATTAAGCCCGGTATGCATGGATCCACCTACGGCGGCGGACCACTCGCCTGCCGCGTTGCGCTGGAATTCTTCGACATCCTGGACGAGCTTCTGCCTTCCATTAATGCGGTCGGCGGCTATTTTCGGATGCGGCTCACGGAATTGATGCGCAAATTCTCATTCATCAAAGAAGTGCGCGGTCCGGGACTGATGATTGGAGTAGAAATCGCATTCCCCGGCAAACAACTCGTGCTGGACGGAATCAAAGAGGGCGTCCTTTTCAACTGCACCCACGACACCGTTTTGCGCTTCCTACCTCCCTACATACTGACCGAGCAGGATGTTGATCGTGGAATCGCTGTGCTCACGAAGATCTTCAAGAACGCCAAGCCGCCGGAATAGAAATAGCTTATAGCGGGTGCCGCTCAGCGGTCACGCCAGCGGCGTGGATACATTCCCAGGCTCTGGAGCAACCGGCGCTCTCGGACGCGTTCAACCGCTTTCATTCGGAGAATGCGAGTTGTCGCCAGCCCGATAGCGCTCAGCGGTTCGATGACCGGCCCGACAAGCGAAAAGTGACCTGTCCAATTCTCCGTGCGTGGGTCGAACAGCCGCACTGGTCGGCCCGAGAGCGAATCGATTGCTGCCACGTCGGTTCCTTTGTAACGGTTACAAAGGACGCACGCGTATGCGAGGTTATCTGGCTCTGAAGTCCCGCCGTGTTTCCTGCTGATCACGTGATCGATTTGATGCGGGAATCCGGCAGTATCTTCGTGCAATAAGCAGTATTCGCATCGGTGGCGAGCACGTTCGATGATATGTTGGCGAAAGACTTCGTAGGCGCCATGCCTCACGAGCCAGCCAATATCTGACGGGCGCGAGCTTTCGCCATCCGCAGAATATGCTCGAGCTCGATGAAATGGTCCAGTTCCGTCTTTTCCTCTGGAGTCAGCCGCTCCTCTCGGGCCAGAGAAATCAAATCTGCAAAGCGCTGCTGCGCTTCCACGGAGGGTCGAAACTGCACGACGGATTCCGGAGTCGTTCCTGCGGCAATAAAATCTACAAGCTCAAGATAAGGTGGAGGTGCCGCGCTCATGAATCGAACCTTCTCCCACAGTAGCGTGTTCCGTTGTAGATTTGCATGGGGCTACAGCAGTTCTTCGCGCCCCTTTGCTTCCAGGGCCTTCACCAATTTGCTCACATCCTGCGCCTTGCTGCGGTTCGCCACCAACAGAGCGTCTGGTGTCTCTACGATGATGAGATTTTCAACGCCGACCAGCGCTACCATTTTGGCCACATCGACGAAGTTCCCGCGACTCTCCTGGGCAATCAACTCTCCCCGCGAGGCGTTCCCGTCCGAGTCCTTGTCGGCCAGGTCGTACACTGCCTCCCAACTTCCGACATCGTTCCACCCAATGTCGTCCATCGCTATGCCTGTGACATTGTCGGCCTTTTCGGCGATCGCGTAATCAATGGAAATGTTCTCGCAAAGCGGGTACACCTCCGCCAATCTGCGTTTGAACTGGCGGCTTCCGAAGGCCGGCAGACCTTCCAGCAGCGTTGCCGCTTTTGGCTGATAATGCCGGATCAGGCTCAGTACGGTTGCCGCGCGCCAGAAGAACATTCCCGAGTTCCAATAAAAGTTCCCGCGTTCGATGAACCGCTTGGCAGTCCTCGGGTCCGGCTTTTCACGAAATCTGGCAATCGGTTTCGGATCGATTCTTCCCGCCAGAGTATTCTTCGGAAATTCGATGTATCCGTAGCCGGTCTCAGCCCAGCGCGGTTGTATCCCGAGCACCACCACATCGTTCGCCTCGGCAGCACGAAAGGCCGCCTTAACAAAGGTGCGGAATTTCGCCTCTTTCAGGATTAAATGATCCGCCGGAAAAACCCCCATCAGCGCTTCAGAATCCATCTCACAAAAAATGTGCGCCGCCAGTCCGATGCACGGAGCTGTGTTCCGTTGCGCCGGTTCGGCAATTACCTGTTCTTTTGGAATCTCCGGTAATTGATTGCGGATTTCATCTTGCAACAGTTCGTTCGTAATCACCCACAGATTCTCCGCCGGAATCACTTGCTGCAGCCGGTCGGCCGTCTGCTGGATCAGTGTCCGATCTCCGAAAAAGCGAAGAACCTGCTTTGCGTTGCGCTTTCGGCTGCGCGGCCAGAAACGTGTGCCGCGGCCACCGGCCATGATCAGGCCGTACCGATGATTCGCCATAGATGAGTAGTGAACGCCCGTGAACTTTTCAGTATCGTTTACGGGTTCGGAGATCCTGGATTCAGCGGAATGGGCTGTTTGGGTAACTGGGAATCCGGAAATCTCCGGATAATCCGCAAGGTTCGGTCCCAACGCGTCCGGGTGAAGAAATGCTCCCCGAGATCAATTATGTGATCGCCCCAGGAGTGCATAGAAGTTCCGGCGAGATCTTCCGTCGACGCTCTGTAGGACCAATAGATCAGTAGCGGCTTCCCGATGATATTGTCGCGCGGAACGAAACCCCAATAGCGGCTATCAAGCGAGTTGTCGCGATTGTCGCCCATCGCGAAATATGAGTTCGGAGGAACCACCACTTCGCCATTCACAACATGGTGGTCCAGCATGTCGCGTTGCAATTGGGCTTGCAGTCCCTCCGCAAACGGATAAGGCTCGCCAGGAAAATTATCGCGAGCCGGATCGTAAGGGAACTTGTGGTAAACGTACGGCTCGTTCAACCGGATACCGTTTCTGTATACGATTCGGTCCACCATCTTGATGTGATCACCCGGTACCCCTATCACCCGCTTGACGAAGGTCTGCGTAATGTCACCGGGATACCGGAAGACAATGATGTCGCCATGTTTTGGCTCTTCATACGGCAGAATGTACCGGCTGATAGGTCCGGATGGCGCGTATGCCAGCTTGTCGACCAGCAGGTGATCGCCAATCAGCAGCGTGTCTTCCATTGACCCTGTCGGGATGACAAATGCCTGCACCAGCGTCGTGGTGCCGAACAACAGGAGCAGAATGGTGACAGTCCACTCTGCAATGCTGTTGCGCGCCTGTTCTCTTTTCTTGGGTGTGTTCTGTTCCGTCTTGGCGTGGTTGACGGTAGCGGTGTGTTCGGACATGCAGTGGCTGCGCAGCTTCTGAAGCGGACGTGTCGGGGGCCGCTCCGATTCGCCCTTCCATTGTAACTTCCAGCGATTCGAGCCGGAGCGCAGTACTCAGTTCGGGCTCATCACAACCTTTATGCACTCGTCCTGCTTGTTCTTGAAGGTTTCATACGCCCCAGGCGCATCCTCCAGGCGTAAGCGATGCGTAATGACAAAGGTGGGGTCGATTTCGCCCTTCTGTATCCGCTCCAGCAGCGGCCGCATATACCGCTGCACGTGGGTTTGGCCCGTTTTAATCGTCAGAGCGCGGTTCATGATTGAGCCGAGTGGCATCTTATCCACCAGTCCACCGTAGACCCCGGGCACCGAGACTGTGCCCCCATTTCGACAAGCCATGATGGCTTCACGAAGAGCAATGGGCCGGCCTGTTTCCAGCATCAAGGCCTGCTTCACCCGATCGTAAGCGTAGAGCGGGCCGGGCAGGTGCGCCTCCATACCCACCGCGTCGATACATGAGTCGGGTCCACGTCCGCCGGTCATCTCCAGCAAAGTGTCATAGACGTTCGCTTCTTCGTAATTGATGACTTCCGCACCTGCCTTCTCCTGCGCCAGGCGCAGCCGCTCGGGTACACGGTCAATCCCGATGACGCGTTCGGCGCCTAAGAGATAAGCGCTCTTAATCGCGAACAGGCCCACAGGACCGCAGCCCCAAACCGCAATGGTGTCTCCCGGATGAATATTGCAGTTCTCCGCAGCCATGTAGCCGGTGGGCAGAATATCGGAGAGGAAGAGCACCTGCTCGTCCGTCAATTCGTCTGGAACTTTGATGGGCCCAACATCGGCGAAGGGGACTCGCGCGTATTGAGCCTGTCCTCCGGCGTATCCGCCCACCAGATGTGAATAACCGAAAATCCCGGTTGGGGAATGGCCCCATAGCTTCTCGGCCATCCAGGCATTCGGGTTGGAGTTCTCGCATAGCGAGAACAATTGCAGTTGGCAAAAAAAGCAGTTGCCGCACGAAATTGTGAACGGAACCACCACGCGGTCGCCAATCTTTAAATTATTCACGCGGCTGCCCAGTTCCACTACTTCGCCCATGAACTCGTGACCGAGAATGTCACCGTGCTCCATGGTGGGAATGTAACCGTCATACAGGTGCAGGTCGGAGCCGCAGATGGCCGTCAGCGTGATCTTCACGATGGCGTCTCTGGGGTTCAGAATGGTGGGATCAGGGACATCCTTTACACGGACATCATGTTTGCCGTACCAGCAATTTGCTTTCATATATCCTCGTTGAACATCACTTCGTGAAGATCGGAATTGTGACGATCAGGCGTGAGCCGAACTCGCGCGCGCGGCGGGCTGAGTGGCCTTGGCGCGGCCCGAAGGCTGACCCTCAGTGGTTGCGACTTCACCGGTTTCCATCACTTGCTTAAATCGTCGAAGATCGGTCTTCGCTTGGATCGACGGCTCCTCTCCGAAAAACTTCGCCACCACAGAACCGATCTTCCCTGCCGGCGGCCTGTACTGGATATGGGCCTTGATGATCGTGCCATGGCCCCTCGGAGCGGGCTCGAATCGGACTGAACCGGAGTTGTCCACATCACCGCCTTCGAGTGATCGCCAAGTGATGCAGCCCGGTGAATCCTCCATTATTTCCGCGTGCCATTCGACTCTCATGCCTGCCGGCCCTTTCGCGATCCAATGCGAGCGTCCTTCCCCCGTCACTTGCACGGACTCCAAGTGCTTCATGAATCTGGGGAGATTTTCGAGATCGTGCCAGAACTGATAGCACTCTTCCGGCGAGCGGTTTACGGCAACGGTCTGCACGGTTTCGGCAATTGCTGACGGCTCCCTTTCGGCCAGTTGCTTGGTGCATAGCACGTCCAAGGCCGTGACGCCCGCAACTGCCGCTACCGCTCCGGCAATTCTGCCCCGCCGTGCCCCGCTGCTAGCCAAGCCGGCCCCGAGCAGTCCCAGGTCCAGAACGTCCCCGCTAACCCGGGCAGCCATGGAGCGCGTTGGTCTGCTTTCCGTCAGCACTGCGATGCCCGCTGCAATTTCCCGAGCCCCCATGGCGCGCATCAGAGTGTGATGACCACGTACCCCGATGAGCCGCCCTAAACGCCGCGGCATCAATAGCTCTGTCAGCCCCAGGCCAATACTGAACCAGCCCAAGGCGCGTGCGCACTTTTCGGCTGTTCCGTCTTCGCCGCTGCTCGATGTTCGCTCCGGCTGAACACCTTGGTTGTATGTTGCTTCCATGTCCTCGCTCCATCGCACCCGTCGGCGGTCTGCCCCCGACTTTGTGTTGGACGCAAGACTGGAGATGCCATTTCGCTGGTAGGTTGCCCAGCCGCCGCCCTCAGACCAGGTTTATACCTGCTCCGGCACGACAAAGGGAGCCCGGTAAGTGCCCTTCAGAAGCTTAGTTGCTTCCGGGTCGTTGACGACTGTTTCGCTTTCCGGATCGAAGTTGATCGTCCGGCCCAGCCGGTATGAAGCGTTTGCCAGGTGTACCAGCGTGGTTGAGAGATAGCCTTCAAGAATTGGCGCGTGCAGATTCTGCGCGTTGCGGCTGCGGACGCATTCGATGAAGTTCACGAAGTGTTCGTTCCTCACCGGTGCAACCCGCTCCGGTCCCGGAGTCGCCTGCGGACCCAGGAACGACTTATATGAGTTGTAATTGGCTATCGCCAGGTAACCTTTCGAGCCGTAATACAGGTTCCCGATCGTCGACGGCTTGCCTGATGCCGGGCCGAGATTAGCCTGCGATCGCTTAGAGGTCGGCTCGGCCGTCTTCATGCCCGCCGCTGGCACGCCGCCTCCTTCCTCTCCCGAAAATTCCCGCGTACCGATTTCAGCCTCATGGTTTGTCGTCCAGCCCCGCACCTCGAAGTTCATGAACTTGGTCTTGGCATTCGGTGACTTGAACTCGTATGCCACGGTCAGAACGTTTGGAGTCTGCTGGTCATCGTCGAACAGGAAATGTCCGCCCAGCGCCGTTATCTTCGTCGGTAATTTCACTCCCAGGCCCCAGCGAGCCAGATCCAATTCGTGGATGCCCTGGTTCCCCAGATCGCCATTGCCCGTGTCCCAAATCCAATGCCAGTTGTAATGAAAGCGATTTCTGGTAAACGGTTTCAGGGGTGCCGGACCAGTCCACAAATCGTAGTGGACGCCAGGGGGAACCGGCTCGATGGGCGCGTGCCCAATGGTGTCGCGCCATTTGTAACAAAGTCCGCGGGCCATGTAGACGTCTCCCAGCAGGCCAGTGCGCATGTGGCCCATTGCCTCCAGAATTGCCGCGCTCGAGCGGCATTGGCTGCCGTGCTCGCAAATCACTTTGTATTTATCAATGGCCTTAACTAGCTGTCGGCCCTCCCACCAGTTGTGAGAACAAGGCTTCTCAATATAGATATCTTTTCCGGCCTGCGCGGCCCAAATCCCGATCAGCGAGTGCCAATGGTTTGGAGTCGCGATCGAGACTGCGTCGACGTGTTTGTCCTCTAATAGCTTGCGGACATCTACATAGGTCTGCGGTTTGGGAATCCCAAGCTTGTCGGCGTCGGCCAGCCGCTTGCGCAGAACGTTTTCATCCACGTCGCAAAAATAGGCGATATCGACGCCTTCTATCGGCTTATAGCCCTTCACGTGATCCCAGCCGCGGCCGCGCAGCCCGATGACTGCAATACGAATGCGTTCGTTCGCGCCCATCACTCGCTTGGCCGAGGCCGCCGTTGCGAGCCCAGCCGCAGCCATGGCGCCTGCCTTCAGAAAACTACGGCGTCCCGGTTTCTCTACGTTGTCTTCTGACATAAAATCCTCTTCCTTAGACCTGTTTTAGAACTTTCACGAGCCCGTTCATCGACTCGACACTCGATGTGTACGGATTCTTTTGCGCGTTTTTGTAGTGAGTCTCCAGCGACATCGTCCCTTCGTACTTCATCTTCTTCAACGCTTCGAACTGGCCAACGAAGTCGATATCCCCGCTGCCGACAGGCATCCATTTCTTTCCGCGGGCGTCTTTCAAATGCATATGCGCGATGCGGCTGTGATCTAGTTCGTCCCAGGCTTTCGAAAACGGCTGCTCCCCCGCTTCGTAACAATTGCCCGGGTCCCAGTTATGCATTAAGGTTCGATCCGGAATCGTCTTGAACAGCCGCGCCGTTTCCGCGCCCGTGCCGATATTGCAATCAAACTCGTTTTCCACCAGAAGAACGAGATCGTGCTCTTTCGCAACGGCAATCGCCTTGTTTAAGTTGTCCACAATGCGGTCGAATATCGCGTTCGGATCCGCCACTCGCTTGAAAGTGAAGATTCGAACCTTATTCGTCCCAAGCGCGTGAGCAGCATCACCGGCGCGTTTCAGATCATCCAGTTGGTGGCTGAATTCGCCCTTTTCCGGATTCAGATCGGCGGCATCTTCACCCAGCGGCGTCGTTCCAGGCAGAGCGATCTTGTAAACGCCGGTATCCAGAACGGAGACCTTTACGCCTGCATCGTCCAACTGCTTCTTGATCTCGTTCAGCTCATCGGCTGTGGCGCTCTTGTACACATAACGGCTCTTATCGCGCAGTTTTACATTGCGGATTTCGGCCCAACGCAAGCCATACTGCGGATAGAAGTTGCTCAAGACCACGTTGAGATCGGGATCGACCTCGTCGGTGATGACGCCGAGCTTCCATGGATAATCAAATGTGTCGGCAAAGGCGAATGGTGAAGCGATACCGAGCGCAGCCAGCGCGCTCAGCCGGGCAAACTCTCTTCTGTTCATGGCGCTTCTTTAACTATATTGCGCCCGGTTCTTGAGTCGAAATGCAACAATGACAGGGAAATCCTCACCCGGCCTTTGCAAGAATGACGGAATGGCCCGGCAAAAGTTAGCTGAAAATGAATTGCAGTCCGCGCTCGGACTGCTTTCCGGATGGGCGGTTCAAAACGATAAGCTTCATCGCGAATACAAATTTCCCGATTTCGCTCATGCATTCGGCTTTATGGCCACGGCTGCCGTCGTGATCGAGAAGATGAACCACCATCCGGAGTGGTGCAACGTCTATAGCCGCGTGACGGTCGATCTGACCACGCACGACTCCGGCGGGATCACGCAAAAGGATGTTGAACTGGCTCGCGTGCTGGAGAACATTGCGGGTAAGTTAGCCTGACTACTTGGTAATGCAACGGTTTGTCTGGGTTCTACTCGCCGTCGGCTCGCTTTGTTTCGCACACGGGCAACCGCCGCCTCAGCAACAGTTTTCCCATCTGGATTCCGCCATCCAGCAGGCGGTAGATACCAGTCTTATTCCGGGGGCCGTACTCGTCATCGGCCATGATGGACAGGTTGTCTATAGAAAGGCGTACGGGTGGCGCGCGCTGATTCCGCACCGCGAGACGATGACGATCGATACTATTTTCGACGCCGCTTCACTGACGAAGGTGGTTGCTACCACGCCCTCGGTGATGAAGCTGTTCGAACAGGGAAAGCTTCGCCTGGACGATCCGGTCACGAAATATTTGCCGGAATTCCAGGGCGGCAACAGCCCCATTACGGTACGACTGCTGATGACGCATTTTTCAGGGATGCCGCCGGACCTGATACTTGAGCCGCGCTGGAGCGGTTATCAGACCGGCATTGAAAAAGCCCTCACCACCAAGCCGATCGCTCCCCCTGGCGCGCGTTTCATGTACAGCGACATCAATTTTATTCTTATGGGTGAGATTGTGCGGCGGCTCTCCGGCGAAAGCCTGGCGCAATTTGCGCACGACCAGGTTTTCGAACCTTTGGGAATGCACGAAACCGGCTTCCTTCCGTCTCCCGAACTGCGCCCGCGGATTGCGCCGACCGAAATCAATCCGGATACCGGTATTCCATTTCGCGGCGTAGTTCATGATCCGACCTCGAGATACATGGGCGGAATCGCCGGACATGCGGGACTCTTCACCACCGCCGACGACCTTGCCAAATATGCCCAAATGCTGCTGGCGATGGGCGAGCGCAATGGCGTGCGCGTGTTCGACCCGATGACGGTCAAGAAATTTACCGAACCGGCAAGTCCGGCGGATCAGCCGATCCTCCGGGGCTTGGGTTGGGATATCGATTCGCCATTCTCGAGCAACCGCGGCGAACTCTACCCGATTGGATCGTACGGCCACACCGGCTTTACCGGGACCTCGATGTGGATGGATCCGACAACGGACTCGTTCATCATTTTGCTAACCAACGCAGTGCATCCCAGGCGCGGCCATTCCCTGAGTTCACTTCGTTCGCGGCTGGCAACCGCCGTGGCGGCCGATTTCGGAGTCGATACGCCCGATACGGTCTCGCTTACCGGCTACAACGAGACTATGAGCGGAGCCGGCGTGCATCGCAAAGTAGACCGCAACGCGGAAACGTTCACTGGCCTGGATGTGATGGAGCAGTCTCGTTTTCTCCAATTCAAGGGCAAACGCATAGGCCTGATCACGAACCAAACCGGAGTGGACCGGCAAGGACATCGAAATGTCGATCAGATGGTAGCCGCGGGAATAAACGTTGTCCGGCTGTTTTCCCCAGAGCATGGCATCTCGGGCACGCAGGATAGCGCGGTCAGCAGCGGCATCGATCCCACAACTCACATTCCCGTCGTCAGCCTTTATCAACCACACCAGCGGCGCCTGACAGCGGACCAGATGCAAAATCTGGATATCATCGTCTACGACATACAGGACGTGGGCGCCCGATTCTACACGTACTCGTGCACTCTGCTCTACGCACTCGAGGAAGCAGGAAAGGCCAGGAAGCCCTTTTACGTTCTGGATCGGCCCAACCCGATCACCGGAACTCATGTGGAGGGCCCCGTGATGCAGGCGGATTTGCAATCCTTCGTGGGGTGCTACGACACGCCGCTTCGGCATGGGATGACCTTTGGGGAGCTTGCCACGATGGCGAATACTGAGCAGCACTGGGGAGCCGATCTTCATGTCGTGAAACTGCAAAACTGGGAACGCGGCGACTGGTTCGATTCGACCGGCCTGAGCTGGATAGATCCTTCGCCCAACATGCGCAGCTTGAACGCAGCACTGCTCTACCCCGGATTCGCGATGCTGGAGGCGAATAAGAATTATTCGGTGGGGCGCGGCACCGACGCTCCCTTCGAGCAGATTGGCGCCGATTGGATTCAGGGAGAAATTCTGGCGAGCTATCTCAATTCCCGATTTATTCCCGGCGTCCGAATCTATCCTACGAGCTTTTGTCCCAATTCATCAAATTTCGCCGGCCGCAACATACAGGGGATACGATTCGTGATTACCAACCGCGAAGCTTTCGACAGTACGCGGTTAGGAATTGAAGTGGCGGCCGCACTGCAGAAGCTGTACCCCGGAAAGATCGATTTTGAGGCGTGCCGGTTCCTGATCGGGAACCGGGACATTATCCGGAAACTGCAATCCGGGGATGACGCCAGCGCCATTTGGTCCGAAGCGCAGAAACAAGCCGCTGAATTCGATAACCGGCGGAAGCAGTATCTGCTGTATTGAGTGAGCAGCAGTCAGCTTAGGCAACAGCTTATGCTTCAGCCGCCTGTGCGCTCGGCTTGGTCTTGCTGCCTGGCGGGCGGCCTCGCCGCTTATGTTCGGGAGGAGTATCACCGCTCTCGTCGGGAATTGTTTCGCCCAGTGAAGCGGCTGCATCCTTCAACCACGAGGGAGGCCTACCGCGTCTGCGCCCGCGTCCGCGAGCCAGGCGCTCCAACGTAAGTATCGCTTCTTCGATTTGCTCTCGCTCGAGTCGTAGCTCGGCGAGCATTTTGTCTACGTCCAAAATAAACTACCTCCTCCACCGTCCCGCAGAATGTGGCGCTACCCGGAAAGGCTGTAACGCGTTTGCGATCACGCAAAGATTTATTCGAAGTTTAGACGGTATTTGGAGGTAAATACAAGACAACTAAAGAGTTGCTAATTAAGAATAGTTCTAGTAGTACCAACGCATTTACGGGGTGATAACTGGAAACCGATGCTTATTCCGGTAAAACGGCTAAACGTTCCGCCGCTTCCAGTAGAAATAGAACGGCACGCTCAAGGCCATAAGCCCTAGTCCCATAAGCGATTCTCGCGGGCGCGTTTGAATGGTGCTGACAAGGAGCATGGCCGCCACACACACAAAAAGTACTGGCACAAATGGATAACCAATCACCCGGTACGGCCGCGGTAAATCCGGACGCTTGCGGCGCAGGACGAACAGCGAAACGGCCGTCATTAAGTAGAGAATCCAACTGCCAAAAATCACGAAATTGTACAGATCGTCGAACCATCCGCTCAGAACCACTACCGAAGACCACAGGCAAAGCAGAACCATCGAATGTCCCGGTGTTTTGAATTTGGGATGCACGGCCGCAGCGGTTCGGAAGAACAGACCATCGCGCGCCATGGCGTATGGAACTCGCGAACCAGCCAGAATAGAGCCATTCAAGGCGGCAAAAATTGAGATCAGCACCGCGATCGTAACCGCGCCGGCGGCAGCCCGCCCATAGATGTGCGACATCATGTCCGCCGCAACGCGATGACTTGCGGCAACCTGAGCCGGGTTCAGAACATAGAAATAGGCGATATTGATGAGCAGATACGTCAGAATAACCGCGGCTGTACCAAGGATTAGCGAACGGGGCAAATTTCGCTGCGGATTGCGAATTTCCGAAGACACCATGCTGACGTTGTTCCAGCCATCGTACGCCCATAATGCGCTAACCATGGCAGCGAAGAAGCCCGCCATGCCACCCACTCCCACGACAGCGCCGCCGAAGTGCCCGAAATCTCCCTTGCCAAACAGGATGCCCACCAGGATAATGCCGGCAATCAACGCCATTTTCACGATGGTCACCGACACCTGAACATTGCCGCCAGACCGCACGCCGACGTAGTTGATGGCGCACAGCACAAGAATCAAAGCGATGGCGACAAGCTGTCCATAATGAATCTCGAGCAGGCTACCGCGCGGGCCGATGTGCAGGGGGAGCACAACAATAGAAATTCCGAGCACCGGAAAAAAGGCAGTCAGATAGGTATAGAAACCCGCCGCGAGCGTCGCGATGGAGCCGCTCTTCGCCACCCAGAATTGAGTCCATCCGTAAAGATATCCCCAAAATGGCCCGTATGCAGCACTGAGATAGACGTATTCGCCGCCTGCTTCGGGCATGGCGGCCGCTAGCTCTGCGTAGGTCAAAGCCCCGAAGAGGCTAAGCAACCCGGCGACGATCCAGACAACAAAGAGGAGCCGCACCGATCCGACGAAATGGATCATCGCCGAGGGCACCAGAAAAACACCGCTGCCGATTACCGTTCCAATGACAATGGAGATGGCACTCGATAAGCCCAGCACCCGCTGCAGACTGGGGCGGCCCGGGCTTACGGCAATTTGAGCACTAGCTTGAGTGAGTTCGGAATGGCGCGATGGGCGCATCATAATCTAAACCGTGATTTGCGGGGCCAAAGGCCGCTCCGCCCGCTGAGGCAGGAACACCCCGGCTGCCAGTCCAACGACGAACGTGGTACACGAACCGATCAGCACATACCAGGTGTAGGCGACATGATTGCGAAGCAGGATGGTTGCAAGGAAGCCCGCGGTCATGCCAATGATCGCCGCCCATTCTCCCGGACGCTTCGTAAGCACGCCGAGCAAAAAGACCCCCAGAAGCGCGCCATATAGGACCGATGCGATGGAGAGTCCCGCCTCGAGTACCCGCCCCCAGTGGCGCGCCGCCAGACCCACAAAAAACAAAATGCCGCCCCAGAGGACGGTAGCCCAGCGCGCGAATCTTACATACTGCGCCTCGGCGTGATGCGGGCGCAGGGGTTTTAAGAAGTCCATGATGGTGGTGGACGCCAGCGCGTTAAGAGCAGCGCTTAAGTTCGACATAGCGGCAGCCAGAATGGCTGCGATCACCAGGCCCGCGACACCGACCGGGAAGTGATTCCAGATGAATTCGGGATAGGTTCGTTCCGGGACGCTCGGCGCTGTCTTTCCGATGCTGTCATAATACCCATACAGTAGAACCCCGATCGTGAGGAAAAGCGCAAACTGAAAGAAAACGACAGCCCAACTGGCGAACAGTGCCCGACGGCTCTCGCGCTCGTTTCGCGCCGCCAAAAGGCGCTGAACAAGCAGCTGCTCGGTCCCGTGGCTGGCCGTAGTCAGGAAACACCCGCCTATCAGCCCCGCCCAGAAGCTGTAGTTCCGCTGAAAAAAAGCTGCCGACAGCGATATGCGGAAATCGAACATTTTAAATTTGTGAGCGGACTCGCCAAGCGCTACTGCGTGCGTCCATCCGCCAGGCGTCAAGTGAAGGATAAGGAAAAAGCTCGCAACAGCGCCCCCGACGTACAGAATCATCTGCACAACGTCGGTCCAGATTACGGCGGTCATTCCGCCTTCAAACGTATAAAAGAGTGTCAGACAGACAATCAGGATGATGGACGGTAATTCTCCCCACCCAAGGACGACCGAGATGACGATGGAAACCGCAAAAACCCGAACGCCCTCGGCCAGCGCACGCAGCACCAGGAACGTGCCGGCGGTGAACTTACGCACACGCGGTCCGAAACGGCGCTGCATAAGCTCGTAGGCAGTGAACATTTCACCGCGGAAGTAGTGAGGAAGAAATAATACGGCCACCACGATGCGGCCTAGCAGATACCCGAGAATTAATTGGAGAAAAGTGAAATTGCCCGCGAAAGATAACGCGGGTGTTCCGATCACCGTTAAGGTGCTGGTCTCAGCCGACACAATGGAGAATCCGATGGCCCACCACGGCGCGCCGCGGCCACCTAGGAAATAATCTTTAAGAGTGGCTTGACTTTCCTTGAATTGGGCGCCGAACCAAGTGATAAACACCAAATACGCGATGATTACGGCGAGGTCCGCAACGCGCATGAACAGGTGGATGATAGCATGTGGGCACTCGATTAAGGTTTCTTCGGCAAGAGTTGCCAGGGGAACAAGTTTCTTAAGGTCCGCATCTAAGATAGTAGGAAGGTTGCGAGTACGTATTCATTTCGTTATACTCCGGCTTTGCGGCATGCGGGTCACCTTGAATGGCAGTTCGCACTCCTTGTGGTGACCTTCCGCCGGTGCTTCCAGATTTAAAACGTCGAATTCCTCTGAAGGAGGGTTGTTGTGGAGTTTTGTTTTCCAAGACCAGATAGATGGATTATGGCGGCGAGCACGCTTGCTCTGCTGACCGGTTTGGTTACTTTGCCGGTAGCCGCCCAGCAGCCCGCAGCGGGTCAGCAACCGGCAGCAGGTCAACAGCCGGCAGCGGGTCAACAGGCCAAGAATTATAAAGACCGGGGGGAATACGACCTCTACTCGAAAATCACCCAGACAAAGACCCCAAGGCCCGTCTCGATCTTCTGAAGCAATGGCAGGAGAAGTATCCGCAGAGCTGACTTTTCACGTGAACGCTTGGAGTACTTTGTTGCAACTCTGGGCCAATTGGCACCCACTGACCCGAGCATCCGCCAGCAGTTGCTGGACAAGTGCAACGAACTGCTGAAGAGTAGACCCGAAGAACTTCAGGGCCATGTACCTGATTTCGCTGTGGGGCCCTGCTGTTGGTGGAACAAGCCCCTCGCCCGATCTGCTGACCCAGGTCGACTCGGCCGCAAATGGTGTGATCAGCGGGATCGATACAGCCTTCGACCCCGCCAAAAAGCCGGCGAACTCTGAGCGAAGCCGATTTCACCAAAGCCAAAGGCCAAACTCTGGCCGTCGCGCATAACGCTCTGGCTTGGGAAGCCACTTCGAAAAAAGACACCGCTGGCGCGGAGGAGCAGTATAAGCAGAGCCTGCAGGCGAACCCCGACCAGGGCAATATCTCGGCTCTCTACGCGAAGCTGCTTTATGATGACAAGAAATTTCCAGAGGCGCTGTTCGAGTACGCGCGAGCCGCTCAATACACCGGCCCGGGACCGGCTCTTCCGGCAGCAACACGCACACAACTAACGGACTTTTTCAATAAGGCCTACAAAGACTATCACGGGAGCTCGGATGGTGCCGACCAGATACTGGCGCAGGCCAAAACCAGCGCGCTGCCGCCCGATAATCTCGCCATCACCAGTCAGGCGGATGTTGCGAAGAAGGAAGCCGCTACGCTTCAGCAGCGCATTGACACCGACCCGGCTTTCAAACTCTGGTATTCAGTGAAACAGGGCTTAACGGGCGATAACGGCGATGCCTTCTTTAATAACAGTGTCAAGGACACTGAAATCCCGGGCGGCGCTGAGGGCGTAAAAGCTTTCACCGGGACAGTGATTTCCGTAGAGCCCCCAGATCGTCCAACCAAGGTTGTGCTGGGTGTGGAAGATCCGACTAAGCCGGATGCGACTCTGGTTTTCTCCCAGCCCCTTCCGGCTGCTGCGCTGGACAAGATCAAAGTCGGCCAGAAGGTGGATTTTTCCGGTGTTGCGGAGAGCTACACGAAAGATCCCTACATGCTGACGTTTAAGGACCCCACTATTCCGGGCGTCCAAACCACTGCGCCTGCAAGGCACGGCGCCCGCAGAAGACGCTAATCATTAGGGGGCGAGGCGTGCCTCGCTCCTAGCTTGACCTCGGGGTCGTGTGCGGCCGGCCCTCATCTCTCACATCTTGTAACGTCCGAGATCCTCATCGTTCAGATTTTCCAGCCACTTGCGCAGTTCCTCGTTGCTTACCTTCTCGGAAACGGTATTTGAATTCTTCGAAGACTGCAGTACGCGATCGTCTACATAGATTGGGCAATCATGCCGAAGAGCAAGCGCCAGCGCATCACTCGGACGCGAATCGATGCTTATCAGACTGCCACCGCGATCCAACCAAATCAAGGCGTAGAAAGTGTCATCCTTGAGTTCGCTCACAACTACCTTTTTGATCGAAGTATCCAGCCCCATCAAAAGGACCTTGATCAAATCATGCGTCATGGGCCGCGGTGTCGTCACCTTCTCAATTTCCAGCGCGATCGCGTTTGCCTCATAGATACCAACCCAAATCGGTAAAACTGAATCACCCGAAAGGTCCTTCAGAACAACGATGGGCATATTAGTCATCGGGTCCATCATGAGACCGCGGATTTTCATTTCTACTTCCACGTTTGCCTCCAATCCCAAAACATTTTTGGCGGCGCGGCCGCGCCTCTACTACCACGCTACTGCACTCGGTCGGAATACGAACTCAGCCGTTGGCCCACCAGGCTATTTGGGCCGGCGCGGGTCACCAGCACATCCAAATACTGGCCCACTAGCGTTCGCCCTTCCCCGGGCAACGGGAGTGCCTCATCATGGAAATTCAGCGTCTTATTTTGTGCCGTGCGACCGATCCATTGTCCAGTAGCTGAGTTAAAACCTTCTACGTGCACTTCCTCGTACTTTCCGAGGTAGCGGGCGTTGCGGCGGATCTGGATAGCGCGCTGCCGCTCCTGCAAAATCATGAGGCGCGCGGTCTTCTCTTCTTCCGGAATATGATCTTCGTACTGCAGTGCCGAGGTATTCGGCCGCTTGGAATACTTGAAAATGAACATCGAATCGTATTCCACTCCCTCCGCCAGACGAACGGTCTCATTAAAGTCCGCCTGTGTTTCACCGGGAAACCCACGATAATGTCGGTGCTGATCGCGATCTCGCGCCTGGCGTTCTTCATCCATTCGATGCGCCGCATGTACTCGTCTTTTGAATAAAGTCGCTGCATACGCGACAAAACCGAAGATGAGCCCGATTGCACCGGCAGGTGCACATGATTGCACAACGCGGGATTCTCATCAATAGCGTCGATAATGCCCTTAACGAAATCGCGTGGATGAGATGTCGTGAATCGTACCCGGCGAATCCCGGCGATCTGGCCCGCATTCGCAAGTAATCGGGCGAAATCCCAACCTGCCGGGGATGGATCACGATAGCTGTTCACGTTTTGACCGAGCAGTTGGATTTCTGTGTAGCCCTGTTCCGCAAGAGACCGCGCTTCTCGCATGACACTTTCGCTGGTGCGGCTGCGCTCGGGCCCGCGGGTGAATGGGACAACACAATAGGCGCAGGCCTTGTCGCAGCCCTCAATGATGGTTACGTAGGCGCGGTGAGGATTGTCCCGGCGAGTAAACGGAGTGTCAAAAGCTTGATCGGTATCGAGACTCAGACCGGTAACCCGGCGCTCGCCCGCCTCAAGCTGGATAAGCATCTCGGGCAGCCTGGTGTAGCTTGCCGAACCGGCCACCAGATTCACATGAGGAGCACGTTCGAAGATACGTTCGCCTTCCTGCTGCGCGACGCACCCGATCACCCCGAAAAGCTTGCCCTTGCCGGCCTCCCGCTTGAACTGCTGCAAGCGGTGGAAAACCTTCTGTTCCGCTTTATCGCGGATACTGCAGGTGTTATACAAAACCAGCTCGGCGTGTTCAGGTTGATGTACCTGCGTGTAGCCCTTTTGCAAAAGCGTGCCCACGACCTTCTCTGAATCGTGGGCGTTCATCTGGCATCCGAACGTTTCAATGTAAAACGTCTTCATGGGAATGGCCCCGGCTTTGCTTACGCGCTCATCCGTGCAGCAGGCGCATAAACCAGCCGATGCCAAAAAGCGCCAGGATGAAACAGCCGAAGCAGTACAGCCCATAGCGTACTCGGGCGCGGTCTGTTCGTTTCGTAACCAGACCAAGCATGACGCTCGCGAAGAGCGCGAAGAGGAGAGACATTTGAAAATGGTTGAGGCTGAGATTCATGTCTGTTGCTAATCCTTCTGTCCTGTCGCGATCTCATAAGCATCCACAACAGCCAAAATGTTTAGCAGTCCCGCCGCGACCAGCAGCTTCGATCCGTAATCGCAGGTGTGTGTGGCGACATCGGGTGGAGCGTATCCGAACCAGACGGCAAGAAAGTACGGCAAGCCGGTTGCGAGGTCCGCAAGCATTCCGCCCCACTGAATTGCTCGTGAAAGCACATCGCCCGTGCTCGTCGGCTGGAACATCGGACCCCGCATCAAGAGGCCGAGGATGAACGGAATCAGAACGGTCGCGAATACAATTGCGGCGCGGCCGCGGCGGCCCAGCAGAAAGTGGCCCGACCCAGGTATGATCCAGGCGAGAGCTACTGCGGCCCAAGGGGAGCGCGCGGGCGCAGACGTACCCGCGCTAGTGGAAGTTGCCGGCATTCATTTAATTTTAGCCGGATCGCTGTGACGAACGCTTCTGAAAGGTCCCTAAAATGCGATGCGCCGCGCGTCCGCGCTCGCCGGAATCGTCTGCGGCGGTTCCGTAACAAGGTCGGCGATCAGTTGTCGCACCCGGCTCACCTGGTCGGGTTTAAGGATCAAATAGCGGCTGTTCCCTTGTGTATCCGGCGTGAATACGGTTGTATTATTCGGGCCTAACGTGACGCGCCCGGGAGGGGACAGGTCGAAGTACCCTCGGTCCGGCTCGATCGCATCGAGCACCGCCGTAGAGTCCCAGTTCGGGTGATCTTCAGGCTTCTTCACATACAGGCGGTAGGCTTCTGCTATCGGGTGGTGCCTCACGTAGCTGAAGTCTTTCTGGACGGCTTCGTAGGGGAACGTTATCTGCAGTCCAATCTCGAATCCGCTGAAAATCATCGGAGTCGGCCAGTTCTCAAATAGCGCTTTCGCCGCCGGCGGATCATTGTAAACGTTGTATTCCGGTACGGGCTTCGCGAAGCTACCGGCCATGAGATAGAGCGTTTTCACTTTTCGCTTCACCAGTTCGCGGCCGCCGTGCGATTCCAGCAGCCTGGCGAGATTCGTGCTGAACCCGATCTGTGCGATGGTGACGGATTCATCCGGCTGGCTTGAAAGAATTGTGGTCAGTAGCTGAACCGCATCTGGAGCTTGCGAGCCGTCCTGCAGCCGATGCGCATAGAGTGCTTTTCCATTTGCGTCGCGCTCTTCAACCGGTACCGTCAGCATGGCCGAGTCCGCTTTGGTTTTCCCGTCATGGACCACGCCAATTGGTATGCCGGGGCGACCGTAAAAAGTATTTACCAAATCCACGAACGGGGCAGCGTAACGATTGTCCTTGGTTATCGTCACCGCCAGCAAGCGCACATCGCCGCGAGTCTCGAGCGCGTGAATCATCGCAAGCGCCAAAGCGTCATCGACGTCGTTCCCAATATCCGTATCGAGGATCAAGCTGACCGGTTCCGAGGCGCGCGCCTGGACACCCGAGAAATAAAGCCCCATGAACAACAAAGAAACAAGAGTCTTTCGAAGCATGACCTGCGCGTGATCGTAGCACGGCTGGATTACAATGGTGAGCGTCCCACCCATCTTGCGGATGTGGCGGAATTGGCAGACGCGCTAGATTCAGGTTCTAGTTTGGGCAACCAAGTGGAGGTTCAAGTCCTCTCATCCGCACCACATAGATCAGTTCATCCGCACCACATAGATCAGTAAGTTGCAACCGCCCAAATATGGGCAGAACGTCGCTTCTCATTCGAGGGTAGCGCGAAGGGTAACAAATGAGCGTAGCGGAGGGGCGTATTGAACGCAAATCGACCACTTCGATCGAACTCTCCTTTGCCAGTTGCTAACGTATCGACCTGACTCTGTGGGCACCTCGCGCGGTTGGCAGGTATTCAGCCATATCGGAAAACGATAGCGCTCAGTAGTGAAGATCGCGCCAAATCGGGCGAACACAGGAGAACGCGGTAGGCGCACTTCGACAAGAGGCAGCTATCGGCACGCTGCGGGTATTGATGTGGGACTCGTACGTTTCAGTCCTCGCAAAAGTGAAGGTTTCAAGCGCCCGCATCCGTACCAAACTAATACACTCTCCCTTATTCTTCGGACAGCATGGTTTAGACTATTCTCCCGGAGGCTCTGCGACCGATTTCATGCTCGACCCAACACTCTTTGGGATTCTTTCACAAATCGAACACGACGACATCGTGCTTCCGGCTATGCAGCGGTTGTTTGTATGGAAGGAAGACCGAATCTATAGACTCATAGACAGTCTGCTTCGCGGATTTCCAATCGGGGCGGTTATGCTGTGGAAGACCACAACCATTCACCGATTTCGACGACTACCACGCGACGTGGACGCCGACGGTCCCGAAATTTTCAACTTTGCAGTCTCACGGGAGGCAGGCAGCAAGTATCTCGTGCTTGACGGCCAACAAAGGCTTTCAAAGGCAGCTACGGCAACAAGGCGCTGTATATCGATGTTTTGAGCGGAAGTCCCGAAGGGAAAGATCCCGGCAATGAGTATTATGACTGCCAATTCCTATCGAGTAGCGATGCTTTGAGACTCACGAGTGAGATCAACGGGAGTAGACGGCACTTTGTTCCGATCCGCGAACTTGTGAAGATCAACCCGGTCCACGCTGCCGCCGCGGCGCACAAGAGAGCGGTTGAACTGAACTTAAACGAAACCCAGACAGAACGGATCCCAGACATCTACATCCGCTGCGCCACTATTCTTGGGAATAACAAGTCATTGCAAGTCATTACCGTTGACGAAGATCCCTCTCACGCCACACCAATTGAAGAAGTTCTGGAGATCTTCGTCAGAATCAATTCCGGCGGACTCGTCTTGCAAAAGTCCGACTTGCTGATGAGTTTTCTTGATCTCACTTGGAATGACATCCAACCAGAACTGCAAGCTTTGGTGAGGGACATTAACGAAGGGCGTCCTTTTTCATTTACAAGAGACGACGTTCTCAAAAGCCTGCTTCTAGCCGATGGTGCTGAAACGAGGTTCAACAGGTTAGTGAGTGATCGCAAACAGGTTGAACAGCTAGCCCAGAGACTTCCAGCCTACATAGGTGCAATCAGGAGAGCCTGGCAACTGCTCGGCTGTATTCTTCTCGATGATTGTAGGATTCATTCGGAACGATTTTTTCGGGGTGGCCACAATGCCCTGCTTCCATTCGTCCTCTTCCTATCTCAACACGAACAAATTTCCAACACAGATAGGAAGCGCGTTGTAATAGGCATTTATGTGTCAATAATGAGCGGTGTCTTCAGCGGCGCGGAGGCGCGTATGGGAGCCTTCACGAAGAACCTGGTTGCGAACGCTGAGACCTTTCCTTTGAGAGAGTTGATTGATTTGGTTAAACGTGAATACGGAATCAACAATCTGGATACACTTCTTACCCGCCATCTTGACTTAGCACTGAACATCGCCCACGGCGGCATCACTCTAGATCAAAATCCAGAGGCGCTGCAAAGAGATCACATTTTCCCGAAATCACAACTCGAGAGGGCTGGGTACCCATACGAAATGCTCAATCACTACGCGAATTTTCATTTCCTTCGAGCGATTGACAACTTAAACAAACTTGACAGACCTCCGCACGAATGGTTTAGGAGCCCCGGCAAGGACGCACCGCCCTACACTAATGACCAGCTCGCGGAGAGGCTGTTAACGTGGGACGATCTCGAGCCCGATCACTTCGATTCGATGATTCAGTCGAGAGGAGCCAAAATCAGGCGGAGGGCAGAGCGACTTTTCGGATTGAGTGAGGAGGAATTCGACGGACTTTTTCTTGACGAGATAGATGCCTCTGAAGTTGAGGAACACGATAGAGCTGGACAGATTCGGACAGACCCCGAACGGCTAAACGCCAAACGGCAACAAGCCGTAGAGGCCTTCGGGTTCACAAAGGGGAAGAGGTTGGAGAAGCGGAGCCGAACGCTTTTCTGGAGCGAAGATAAAGAGCTCCGGGTTTGCTGCGCCGTTTCCAAGCGGTATGAAGGAGATTATCAGCCCTACTGGTACGCATATCATCCTAAGTGGGACGAGTTTCTGGAGGGCGGCACTGAGAGCTATTTCATTCTCTCGTGCATGGACACTGATATCGGCTTTGCGATTCCGTTCTCCTGGATGGCGCAGAACAAAGGAAATCTGAACATGACTGAGCGCGTAGACAAATCCTATTGGCACGTTGCACTCACGACGCTTGAAGATGGAAAACTCGCGCTGAACTTGTCCCGGAAGGGAAAGAAGATCCCGCTCAGCAGTTGGGCATTCTCCTTTCAGTAATTGATCCGTACCCATGCTCCAGGGTGATGCTTTTAGCGAGTCAAAGGAGCGATCTGAGGACGAAGTAGGTGAAGGTAATCAGGCCACTACGATCGTTGTCGGAATCGGATGCGATCATGCTGTACGATCCACAGTTCGCCATCAGGGGTTCGTTCCTGCAGCGCCGTCGCGGTCCGTCTAATATAGCTGAGCACAGTCGCCTTGTCCTGAGTTTTCAGCCTAAGCACGATGATCCCGGCGTACTCGCCCGGTGGGTAGGCCCGGATGTTGCTGAAATCGAGGTCGAGGGTGACTAGGATTCTGTTCTCGGCGCGCACACTGCTCGCGATCGCCTCGTCAGCCGCTCCCGAAAGCGATTCGTCCCAAACAGTCTCGGCTCCGAACCCCTGCTCACGAAAAATTGAAGCGGCCTCGACAGGAAGATTTTCGTCAACTTTAAAGTTCACGCACTCAGCTCGAGCGGAAGATCGGCTGTACTCTCGCGGGCCAATTCAGCCGCGTATGCTAAGGCTGCATCAATATCGGGTGGCTTCAGTGAAGGATAGCTCGCAAGAATTTCTGAACGGTCCACTCCAGCCGCGATGTTGTCGAGAACAACGGAAACCATCACTCTGGTTCCTCGGATGCAGGCTTTCCCGTGGCAAACACGAGGATCTACGCTGATCCGATCTCGCCAGTTGCCCATGCTTTGATTCTATGCACAATGCCGCCTCGATCCGAGCTCTTCAGGTTCTAGTTTGGGCAACCAAGTGGAGGTTCAAGTCCTCTCATCCGCACCAATTACTTAGCCTTCAATGCCTGCGTTCAGTTCGAGAATCGTGACGTTCGCGTCTTCA
>CAWCIF010000015.1:0-28888 GCA_963795545.1 uncultured Acidobacteriaceae bacterium
CAGTGCGCTTTTATAAACGATAAGCCTGGGGCTTGGGCGATTTGACCGGGCCAAGCAATAAGTGCATCAAAGGAAGTGTCACGAGGCCAGCGTTTGCGAAGGAGATCTACCAGTTCCGGGAACCATATTTGCTGAGCATTCCGTGAGGGCCCGGACGCTATTTTTAGTCCCGTGGCTTTATTTGTCCCGAGAACGCTGCGGCGGCACGGTCCCAGATAAGTCTAATGGGAAGTACCCTTGCTCGCCTCACGGCCAACGCGAGCGGAAGGAGCAGGAGCAAATGACGGACGAAAAAGTAATCATGCTGATTCAAGCAAAGATTCAGCCGGAGCGCCGGGCGGAGCTTCTCGAGGCCGCTCGCCAATATCTGTCATTGGTGCGGGCAGAACCGGGTGTCGAGGCGTTTTACCTGACGGCGCGAAAGGACGACCCGAATACATTTGTTTTTTACGAGATCTACAGGTCGCAGGCAGCACAGGATTTCCATCTGCAACAGGACTTCACCAGAAGTCTTAGCGACGCTAAAAAGCGCGCAGGATGGAGAACGACTGCGAACAAATCTTGTCAATCGGGTCGATTTACGACTAATCAGAGCGCGCTTGTGCTTCCGCAGCCAACCGTAGAGAAAGGCGATGCATGCCCTCGCCCCTACATCAATGATGAAAGGTGCCGGGGAGCGTCGCCTGCCATTGATTGCGCTTGCAGTTTACAGGGGGCGATTGCGCTAGCGGTTGAGGATACGCCAGAGGGTCCCGCTGAAAATGTTGGCCTGCGCCTCCGCAGGAACACCACATTCATCCAGCATGTGGTGATAGCGGTCCAATTCGCGATCAAGCTCGTCGAGGTCGCCTTCAAAAACGTCCGATCCAAAGACGAGCTTCTCGAAAGCTGTGGTATTCGATTTAGGAGTGTGCGGGCTGGCCACGCTAGTCCACCAAAAATGGATTTAAAAAACGGATAATCCGCTCTTTTTGATCAGCGTTGAGCCGGAAACGTCAAAATACACGTTCGGATTCCAACGGCCGATTTCGGCGGCCCAAGCATAATCCGGATTGCCGAGGTGCGCGCCGATGATGGTCAAATTTGGAAATCGCCGGGCGATCAGATCGAGCGTAGTTACACGCATGCGGTCTGAGCTAACGTCGGCAGCAATTGCGGATTGGTTCGATTACGATTCCGGTGTGAAACAAGATAATCATTCGATACTTTTCGGCGCGCTCGTAAATGGGCCAGTATCGGCGATCATCGTACGAATACTGAGGCTTCGACATTTCACCGAGACCGCGGAAGCCGGCGTTGTGGAAACGGTCAATCGCGTCGAGGGCATCGGGCGCGTCAAGCTCAATCTCACCCAGGCCGATGAGCCGATGGGGATGGCTCTTCATAAAACTGACGACTGATCCAGATCCTTTGGCTCAGTGATGAGCATGGCCATTCCTTGCAGCGGCGCGAGCTTCGCCACAAGTTTTGAAGAAATTCGTTGCTGCCGTTGTGATGTACGTGACAATCGATCAGCTTCGGCTGTATGGATTCCCACCAGCACAGGCTAAGCGCCGCCGTTACGGCAGCAGGTGTCGACAAATTTTTTGAATCATGAGAAGGCCAACGTTGGGTTCCGTGCTAAGCAGCTGAGCCGCTATTTCTCCTTAGCCTGTTCGACAGCTTTCTCCATCTCGTCCTTGTAGCGGTTCAGCCAATCGTTGTCGGTGGCTTCGAAGCGCATGACCAGTACGGGCTGGGTGTTCGAGGCGCGAACGAGGCCCCAGCCATGTTCGAAGGGCACTCGCACGCCATCGACATCCACAATCGCACGATGCTGTCGAAGTGTCCGCAACCTTCTGGACCACTTTGAATTTCGTGTCATCCGGGCAATCGATGCGCAGTTCCGGCGTGGAGACAAGCTTCGGAATGCCCTCAAGCTGGTGAGAGAGAGGCTGGCCCGATTTCGCAATGATCTCGATAAGGCGGCATGCGGCGTAGATGCGTCGTCATAGCCGTAATAGCGGTCGGCAAAAAACATGTGGCCTGACATTTCGCCCGCAAGCTCAGCATGCTCCTGACGCATTTTGGCTTTGATCAGGAATGCCCGGTCTTGTACATGATCGGTTCCCCGCCGAGCTCGGCCAGCTTGTCATACATCACCTGCGAGCATTTCACCTCTCCGATAAAGGTAGAACCGGGTTTGCGCGATAGGATCTCGCGGCCGAAGATGAGAACAGCATGTCGCCGTAGATAACGGAGCCATTTTCATCGACAGCACCGAGACGGTCTGAATCCCATCAAAGGCAATGCCAAGCTCCGCATTCTGATCGCGAACGGCTGCTTGCAGGTGCTGCAGATTGGAGAGAACCGTGGGATCGGGATGATGGTCCGGGAACGTACCATCCATATCGAAGAACATCTCGTTCGCATCAACGTTCAGTTTGTCGAATAGGCGATGAACCACGGGTCCGGCCGTGCCGTTCCCAGCATCCAACACGACTCTTACCTTGCGCTCAAATCGAAATTGCGAGGCGATCTCGTCGATATACGGGGTAACCGCGTCCGCTTGCTTGACCGAGCCCTCGCCCGACTCAAAGTCGGCGCTCGCGATCAATTTGTAAACGTTTTGAATCTCAGCGCCGTGCAGGGTGCCGGGGCCGCAAACAGTTTTGAATCCGTTGTATTCCGGCGGATTATGGCTGCCGGTTATCATACCGCGCCATCGGCGATGTAATGGACAGCCGCGTAATAAAGGACTGGTGTTGGAACAATGCCGATGTCCAAAACGTGAGCGCCAGCAGCGATCATGCCGCTGAGCAGGGCGGCATGCAGGCGCTCGCCGCTTAACCTGCAATCGCGGCCCAGGCAAATGATGCGACCGCTGTAGCGAATCAGGTAGGTTGCCAGGCCGCGGCCCAATGCTTCCACATCGGGGTCGAGAAGTTCCTGCTCGGCAATTCCGCGAATGTCGTATTCACGGAAGATACTCGGGTTGAGCATATTTATCCAGAATAACTACGGGAGCGCGAGTGGCCACTGACGAACACGAATGAACACAAATAGAACATGAATTCGTGTGTATTTGCGTGCATTCGTGGCCCGAATTTTTGTCAGGAAATCTCATGAAGTTTCGCACGTCCCGTAAGGGTGAAAGCGTTCCGTACCTATAATCGTCTCGTATGCGAATCAATGTGGCGGCCTTGTTGTTGTCCTTTGCAATGGGAGCCGCGGCTCAACAGTACGACGTCGTGATTTCCCGCGGCCGCGTGATGGACCCCGAGACCAAGCTGGATGCAGTGCGCGACGTGGGCATTCGAGGCGGCAAGATTGCGGCTGTTTCCGAGACAGCGCTTTCAGGAAAGGCGGTTGTGGATGCGCGCGGCCTGGTTGTCACCGCCGGTTTCATCGATCTGCACCAGCATGGACAGACTCCGGAAAACTATCGCTTCAAAGCGCGTGATGGCGTGACTACTGCCCTGGAACTGGAAGTGGGCGTCTCGCCGGTGGATGCCTGGTATGCGCAGCGCGAAGGCAAATCGTTAATCAACTTTGGGGCCACGGTTGGGCACATTCCTGTTCGCATTGCGGTGATGCACGACACGGGCAGTTTTCTGCCGCGTGACCGCGCCGTAGATACAGTTGCGACGCCGAAGCAGATGGAAGAGATCCTGTCGCTGCTGCGGCGCGGCCTGGATGAGGGGGCGCTTGGCATCGGTATGGGAATCGCGTATGTTCCCGGTGCGAGCCGCGGGGAGATATTTCGCGTCTTCCAACTCGCCGCATCGCGGAAGGTACCGGTTTACGTCCATCTGCGCAGCGCCGGGCCGGTGGAACCCGGAGGAATCGATGCGCTGCAGGAAGTGATGGGGGATGCCGCAAGCACCGGAGCGCCGCTCCACGTTGTTCATATAACCAGCACTGAACTGCGGCAGACGCCCTTGGCGCTTGCGATGATTCACGGCGCCCAACAGCGCAATCTGGATTTCACGACCGAAGCTTATCCCTATACGGCCGGCATGACGGATATCAGTTCCGCCATTTTCTCAGAGGGTTGGCAGCAGCGGAATGGTGGCATCACATACAAAGATTTGCAGTGGGCGGCAACAGGCGAGCGGCTCACTCCGGAAACGTTCGCAAAGTATCGCAAGCAAGGCGGAATGGTGGCTATCCACAGCATTCCGGAAGAGGTAGTGAGGGAGGCGATGGCCGATCCGGCAGTGATGATCGCAAGCGACGGAATCTTGAGCAATGGCAAAGGTCATCCGCGGGCAGCGGGCGCCTACGCCCGCGTGTTGGGCAAGTATGTGCGCGAGGAACACGTGCTTTCGTTGATGGAAGCACTAAAGAAAATGAGCCTGATGCCGGCGCAATGCCTGAACCTGCCGAATAAGGGGCGTTTGCAAGTGGGCGCCGATGCGGACCTAACGGTATTCGATCCAGAGCGCGTAATCGACAAGGCCACCTTTGAGCGACCAGCACAATACTCAGAAGGCATTCCATACGTGATGGTCAATGGAGTGTGGATAGTAAAGAACAGTGAAATCCAGGAAGGGCTTTACCCGGGACGCGGGCTTCGGTATTCGCATTAGCCGGACCCGGCAGGGTTTCAGATTATTTTCGGCAGCTCACAAACGAAGTTTCGGCACTCGTAGATAGTAGCGTTGCCCTTGCGTTCCAGGCCAGCCAGAAACGGAGCGGTGCGCTCCAAAGCATCGGCTGAGGCGTCAGGGATTGCGACGACCAGCTTAAACGGGGAAAACTTCTTCCGGCATTCAGCAAGCATACGATGAACTTCGGGATTGATCTGCAGACAGCGAATCACAACTTGCTCCGGTTCGGCCAGCCAGCGTCCAAGCGCGACCAGCATCTGAGGAGCAATGGTGGGCTGCGCTTTGATTTTGGGAACGAAGGCATGCAGAGACTTCTCTGCCCTGCGCCGAAACTCGTCGTTGCCGGTCAAATGGCTCAGGCGAAGCAAGACATCGGTCGCGATTGAATTTCCTGAGGGTTCAGCGCCGTCATAGTCGTCCTTGATGCGAAGCAACAGATCGGGAGAATTCTGCTCCGTACTGAAAAAGCCGCCTTGGTCCGGATCTTCAAAGCGTCCGAAGCCGCGCGTCGCGAGATCGACGGCAGCTTCCAAGTAGCGCGGCTCGGAACCAGCTTCAAAGAGGTCCAGAAGGGACTGGGCCAAAAAGGCGTAGTCGTCCAGGAATGCAGGAACGGCTGCTTCGCCTCCGCAATAGCGTCGCAGGAGCTGCCCCGATCGCGCATCATACATCCGGGTGAGCAGGAAAGAAGCGGCGCGTTCGGCGGCATCCAGATATTTAGGGTCGCCAAGGACCATATATCCTTTTGCGAAAGCCGATATCATCAGCCCGTTCCAGGCGGTCAGTACTTTGTTGTCCAGGTGCGGGCGAGGACGTTTCTCTCGGGCGGAGAATAGCTTTTCGGATGCCTGCTGGAGATTCATTCCTGGCGCTGCTTCGTACAAAATATTGCGGCCGGTGAACTCGCCTTGCGGATCGTGGTCTACGTTTCCGCCCGGTTCGACTCCGTAGCGTTCGCAAAAAAGCGCAGCTGCTTCTGGACCGAGAAGCGATTCGATTTCGGATTTCTTCCAGATATAGAACGCGCCTTCACCCGAATGCGACGGGTTGTCTGGATCGGGGCTGTCGGCGTCCTCGGCTGAGTAGAAACCGCCTTCGGAATCGGTCAGATCGCGAGCTACATACCGCAGGATGGCGCGGGCGGTGTCAGCCAGGTGTTCTTCGCCGGTTGCCTGGTATCCCTCAAGGTACGAAATCGCGAGCTGCGCCTGGTCATACAGCATCTTCTCGAAATGCGGAACAAACCAGCGCTCGTCGACCGAATAGCGGTGGTAGCCGCCGCCGAGGTGATCGTGCATACCGCCGCGAGCCATCCCGTGCAATGTCTGGATCACCATATCAAGCGCTTCGGAATTCTTTTCAACGACGGAATAGCGAAGCAGGTAATTGAGAACCACGGGACGCGGGAACTTAGGCGCACCTCCAAAGCCACCCCAGCGGGGATCGAAGCTGCGGCGAAACTGCCAATAGGCGGAGGCGAACAATTCCCGATCGGGCGCGAGACCAGCTTGCGCGGAGGTTGTCATTGCCCGGAGCTGCTCAGTGACGCTCGCGCTGGAAGATTCAACCCGATCGCGCTCCTGCTTCCAGGCTTGGGCAAGGCGCTCCAAAACCTCACGGAATCCGGGCCTCCCGTAGCGGGAATCGGGCGGGAAATAGGTGCCGCCGAAAAAGGGTTTCAGCTTCGGCGTGAGCCAGACGGACATCGGCCATCCGCCGCTTCCGCTGGTGGCCTGTACGAACAGCATATAAATGCGGTCCACATCGGGCCGCTCCTCCCGATCCACCTTCACCGGAACGAAGTCGCGGTTCAGAACCTCCGCAGTAGCCGGATTTTCGAATGATTCGTGAGCCATGACGTGGCACCAGTGACACGTGGAATAACCGACGGAAAGGAAAATGGGCTTGTCCTCGCGGCGAGCCTTCTCGAAGGCGGCATCACCCCACGCCATCCAATCGACCGGGTTGTGCGCATGCTGGCGAAGATAGGGGCTCTTTTCGCGGATCAGTGCGTTAGTATGCATGCGCCTTCAGTCTAACGTTGGGCTTAGCATCCCAAGGTCGAGACGGGCGTTCCCAAAATCGGATGGCCGAGGATTGCGATCAGGCCATTTTCAGTGACTTCGAAGCTCCGGGAATGGCACGATAGCTGCTGATCCACGAAGCGCAAAGGGGAACTGTGTGATACAGCGCAGCCGTGATTTGATTACTGGGCAGGTAACGTTAGATTACTTTATCCGGAAAGTAGCAGAAGGTTGGAGTCTGACGGCGATTGAGTGGGTGCGAGAGGTTGAGAACCAGCCCGCCAACGGCCAGCCTTTTCAGGTAGCGATTGACGGCGAAGAACTCCCATACGGGGTACAGTTCGCCACCGACGGACTCCATCTGGAGCAGAATCCGCTGGAAAAGACCGTACTTCTGCTGATTCTGGAGGAGATCGTCAAAGAGAGGCGAATCACGGAAATCGCTGGCGATTTGAACGCGGCCGGGCTGAAGACGCGGCGAGGAACAGAGTGGACTGCGCCGGCTGTGTTCGACCTTCTGCCACGCCTGATCGAGATGGGGCCCAAACTCCTCAACAGCCGGGAGTGGCAGCAGCGCCGGCCTGGAGTGGTGAACCCCAGTTGATTTATATTACTTGCCCAGCGCCGCGGGCATTGGTTTGCGCGGCACGAACCGATCACGATTAGCAAGATCGTAGACCAGGGTGGCAATTACGGCAGACGCCTGCATCAGGTCTTCTGGAACCGCGTGAGTATAGGTGTCCATGTCCGAATGATGCGTGACGGTCCCATAATCGAGCGGATCCTGGATGAATTGGAAGCCGGGCAGACCAACATCGTCGAAAGACAGATGATCGGTACCGCCGGTATGCTTCAACGTGGTGGTGGTGACACCCAGGTCGTGGAACGGATGCAGAAGCTCATCGAACAGCGGGCGAGCGGCATCATTCCCTTCCAGGTAAATTCCCCTGATTTTTCCGCTGCCGTTATCCAGGTTCAGATAGGCATCGAATTTGGCGTATTCAGGCTTGGGCTGCATCGTTTTTGGATCGGCAAAGTGAGCCTTCACGTATGCCTTCGATCCATATAATCCCTGCTCTTCCCCGCTCCACAATCCGATGCGCACGGTGCGGTCCATATTGAGGTTCAGCGTTTTTAAAATACGCATGACTTCGATCATGACTGCGCTGCCCGCACCGTTGTCGGTGGCGCCGGTACCCGTGTGCCAGGAATCGAAGTGGGCTCCGATCATGACCACTTCGTCGGGTTTCTTTTGCCCGGGAATCTCGCCGATGAGATCAAGGCCGTCTACGTCGTGATCGGAGAATTTCGCTTGCAGATTCAGATGCAGCGAAACCGGCTGCTTCTTCTCGAGCAACCGGACCATGCGCGAGTACTGCTCTTCCGTGACAACGAAAGTTGCCGGCGCCATGGGGTCCTTGCTTTCATGCGATCCAGCCGCTTCGGCGAAAAGCAGGCCATTATGGGCGCGATTATCGGCTCGAATGAGAGCCAAAACACCCTCGCCGCGGAAGAATTTGGCTTCGTCCGCAAGGAGCCCCATGCGGGCATCGAAGAACTGATCGATCAAGGCATTCGGAAGACTCTGCAAGTATTTGCGCGCGTCTTCTTCGGCCCGCGGGACCTTCAGTTCATCGATAGAAGTAATGGCGAGCTTTTGCACAGGCTCCGGAGCTTGCGCTATTTGAGCTAACTCGGCGTCTGTATAGCGGCGGAATAGAGGAGTGGTGCTGGGCTTTGGCGTGGTGGCTTCGGAAACCAGAATGATTTTGCCCTTCAACTTCCCTTTCCACTCCGCTTCGTATTTTTCCAAAGCTTCCCTGCTGGCCTTAATGTCGAAGCGGCTGCTGGCCGGGATGATGGGCGCGAAGAGCGCATCTCCGGTGAGTGGACCCTGGGTCGGCGCGCTCCAGGCTAAAGGGGCGGCGACCAGATGCGAGTACCGGGGCGCGATCATCTCGAGCGTGTAGGTCTGGAGCGACCAGCTTCGACCGAAGGGTCCCCATTTCTCCGCATGGACATTTGAAACGCCGTATTCTTTCAGCCGGGACATGGCCCAATCGGCGGCTTGCTGGAACTCGGGCGAAGCGGTCAAGCGCGGACCATACACGTCACTGAGGAAGGCAAGCTGTTCCATGACCTTCGAATTGTCGAAGGCTTCGGTCTTGATTTTATGGACTACTTCGAGATCGGTTTCGCCGGGGGATGCGGCCTGAACGCAGATCGCGGCGGACAGAAACAGCAGGGCAACGAGACGCATTGCCCTGTTTTATCACGGGCAGTCGGGAGGGAACAGCTTTCAGCTTTCGCGCGCCGACTGCAGCAACGCTGGTGTCCTCACGATTTCTTAGTTGCTAACGAATGGACCGTTCGCGAGGAGTGCTTGCCGCTCGAACTGCCGAGCGCCAGCAATTCCTCGATGTGCTGGCGAATGGTGGTCTCGTTCATGAGCTTCGCCCAGTCGTCGGTGGAATCCGAAGCAGGCGTCTGGTAATGGATGTAACCCTTGCGATCAATGAGCACCAATTGCGGAACCACCATGCGGTCGGCGAGACTGAAGCCCATGAAGGCCATCATGGGATCACGCGCTATGAAACCGACCGGAAAGCCAACCTGAAACTGCTGGGAAAACGCCTGGACAATTTGGTCCGCCTGAGCTTCTGTCCGGCCTTCATCCAACGCGTTGATTGCGAGGTCGAGCGCCTGGAAACCGCGCGGCCCGTATTCCTGCTGGAACTGGGTCATGACGCGCGAGGCAGCCTGGCAATGGGGGCAGGTGGTGAGAATAAATTCGAGTGCGACCACTTTGCCGCGATACTGGCTGAGCAACCTCTGACCTTGGCCGGGGATATTGAAAGCAAGTTCCGGCGCTTTTCGAATTCCTTCCGTTTCGCCGGCCAGCAAACAAAATGAGGCGATGGCGACAGCCGCAGTAGAAATCAGAATGGTTTTCAAAGTCTATACTCCAAGAATCAGTGTACTGGTAAGCAGGCCAACGCAAAAAGTGATGGGGGCGCCGCGGTTGTGACGAACCTCCGTTATTCGCCGGGTGCGGCGGGCTGGGTTTGCGGAGGCGGCGGCAGCGCCTTTACCAGTGCCTGAATGCGGTGGAATTCCGGAGAATCAGTTCTGTAATCGCGTTTCGGCATATAGCTGACTTCTTCTTCGACCGCCTGCACGCGATTTCCAGGCGTTGGGTGGTCGGAGAGAAACTGAGCAATACGGCCCTCGCTGCTCTTACTCTCGAGCAATTGGAAAAACCGGGCCATCTCGACCGGATTGTAACCAGCATCCGCCATGATCTCAGCCCCGTTGTAATCGGCTTGGCTTTCCGCTTCACGAGAGTAGTGAAGCAGCATGGAATTGGCGCCAAGAGTAATACCGGCGCGAGCCAGCGATCCCAGCATGCTTTGTCCGGTAGTGGCGCCCGCCAGACCGGCAATGAGTTCAACCGCACGGCCCTTGCTGGCTTCGTGCGTACCATGGCGCAGGGCAACGTGCGACATCTCATGGGCAATCACACCGGCCAACTGGGCCTCGTTCCGCGCAGCGATGATCGTTGCGGAGTTGATGAAAACAGGTCCGCCGGGCAGCGCAAATGCGTTGATGTTCTTGTCATTTATCACCTGAAAAGTAAACGGGAAGTTGCCCGCTCGAGGCGAGGCCGCAAGACGCTTTCCCAGCTCAGTAATATAGGCGTCGATGCGGGCATCGTGGACAATTGGTTTGGTTTTATCCACCTCCGCCTTCGCTTCCTGGCCGAGCTGCACGTCCTGCTGCGGAGTGAATAGATTCCACCCTGGTTTCAGCGTTTTGAGCTCGGCGACTGCAAAGGCATACACCGCGAAAACGGCTAGAACGAGAAACACGCGAAACGCCCGCATAACGTCATTATTCCAGGCGGGCTTCCTCGAACAATTGCCGCGGTATCAGGAAATGGAAGTGGTGCAAAATGCGTCGAACAACTTGGATGCACCGCGAGGATACGGACGAAACCGCCAAGACGGTGCTGGAGGCTGGCGGCACTGAGGTCAGCACGCCCGCCGGAGGAGCTCGGAGTTATCGCAAGCCATTGAACAGCTTTCGGTGGCGGGACGTCAAGTCGCTTTTGGGCGAGAGCTTTGACCAGTGGAACCGCCATAATGCGACGCGCCTTGGCGCGGCTCTCGCCTTCTACGCACTCCTCTCGCTCGCGCCCCTGTTGTTGGTGTTGGTATCCATCGTGGGGCTCGTTTTCGGCCGTTCGGCCGCTGAGCATGCGACCGTAGCACAGGCGCAATCTCTGGTCGGACCCACTGCCGGAAAAGCGCTTTCAGCCTTTATCGCGGGCTCACATCACACCGCCCATGGCGTAATTGCCACCATTTTCGGTCTGGTGACGCTGCTGTTCAGCGCCTCGGGTGTAGTCATCGAGCTACGTTCAGCGCTAAATACCATTTGGGACGTCCCAACACCTGATCTATCCGGAATGCAAATGATCAAATCTTTTGTTAAGGAAAGACTATTTTCGTTTGCGATTGTGATGGGTGTTGGATTTCTGCTAATTGTGTCACTAGCTGTCAGTGCATGGATTACCGCGCTGGGCGCCGTTTCCAACTCCGTTTCCGGAGTCGAAGCCGGGCTCTTCCACGTTGTGAACTTCGCAGTTTCGTTCATTATCATTGCGGGTCTTTTCGGGGCAATATACAAAGTAATGCCCGATGTGCACATCGAATGGCGAGACGTGGTGCTGGGGGGCGGCGTGACCTCACTGCTGTTTACGCTCGGCAAGCTGGTACTTGGTTTTTACCTGGGCCGCGCCAGCTACGCATCCACTTACGGTGCGGCCGCTTCGATTGTGGTGCTTATTGCCTGGATTTACTATTCGGGCCAGATCTTTTTCCTGGGCGCTGAATTTACCCGGGCATTTGCCCGCCGATACGGGTCGCACGCGAATAAGTCCCACACGGAGAAAAGAATGGTCAAACTCGCGTCCGATACTAAACCGCAGTCCGAGCCAGATATCGCCACTCCCGCGACAGCGGCTGAACAGCCACACCCCACTGCGCCGGCGCGCGGCGCAGCGTCAGCTTAGCTTTTTCAATTCGTCCTTAAAAAGATCGTTGTGGGGAAACTCGCGCGCGAGCTCGAAAACCAACTGCTTTGCCTCCTCTTTATTTCCATCCCGCAGGTCTGCGATGGCGAGCAGCACTTTCGCATAGGGCCGGAAATAATGCCCTTTTTGCGCGACGGTTCGCAATTTCTGTATGCCTGTCTCCTTGTCCGTTTGCGCGCCGGTCAGCCTGAGAAACCAGCGAACCGGCGCCGGTTTTTGGCTCAACAGGTAGTTCTCCACGCCAATGGCCAGGTCGGCATCATAGCAATCGGAACAAATAGCGAGCAACTTGTCGGCTTCCGCCTGCGCGCCTTTGATCTCACTCAGCGCCTGCATATTCTGCTTTTCGATCAGTGCTTCGAAATCGGCGTGCAGGGCGATGCGCGTCACCGTTGCCAAGAGGGCCGTTGTATTGTCGGGCGATTTTTGAAGTATCGCATCGGCAAGTTGCTTGCTGCGGCTCAGGTCCGCTTCAAAATCCCGCTTTACCTGCGGGTCCAGGTTCAGTTTCTTTTTCTCGCTGAAATTGCTGTCTTCCGTAAAAAAATCCGAGCGCAGGATTTTCAAGTGGTCGAATGCAAAGAAGAGGTAAGCGGCCGAATCCGAAACCGGACCCATTGGGTCATTCGGATGCTGCTGCTCAAACTGATGGAAAACATGATGCGCGGCTTCGAATTGCAGATTGTACATATCGCGGTAGCCTTGTTCTAGCAGCGGATCTTCTTTCGGGGCGGAAGACAGCGCGGCGCCCGCGAGCAAAGCCAACACACTGAAAATCACGTTCCGAGCTTCTCATATCATGAGCTATGCGTACACTTTGGGCCTTGGCGTTGATCCCGATTGCGGCCGGAACGGCTCTCCCCGCTCAGTCCCCCGCTGCTGCTCCTTTACGGATCGGAGTTGTAGGACTGGTGCACGGGCACGTAGCCGGTTTCTTCAACTCCGCGCTGAAACGGTCTGATGTTCAGATTATTGGTATCGCGGAACCGGACCGGGCCCTTTTCGACAAATACGCCGATCGCTACCATCTGGATCCAGCGCTCTATTTCGCCTCTTTGGGTGACATGCTTTCGAAGGCGCACCCACCGGCCGTAGTCGTATATACAAATACGTTCGATCATCGCAGGGTGGTGGAAGAGTGTGCCCGTCACAGCGTGCACGTGATGATGGAGAAGCCGCTGGCGGTCAGCTACAAAGATGCACTCGCCATGGCAGACGCAGCCCGCAACGCGAAAATTCATGTACTGGTGAATTACGAGACCACCTGGTATTCAAGCAACAAGGCTGCCTACGATCTGCTTCGTAAGGGCGAACTGGGCGATCTCCGGAAGGTTGTCGTTCACGATGGGCACCAGGGCCCGAAGGAAATTCATGTTCAGCCGGAGTTCTTTCAGTGGCTCACTGATCCGAAGCTGAATGGCGCCGGCGCATTATTCGATTTCGGCTGCTACGGCGCAGACCTAACAACCTGGCTGGCCAAAGGACAGATCCCGCAGACGGTTACAGCCGTTACCCGGCAGATCAAGCCGGATATCTATCCGCAGGTTGATGATGAAGCCGACGTAATCCTCACTTACCGCAAGGCGGTGGCAATTCTGCAAGCCTCCTGGAATTGGCCGTTCGATCGCAAAGACATGGAGGTCTATGGCCGTACCGGGTATGCCAAAACGATTCTGCGCGACAAAATCGACGTTCGCCTTGAAGGGGAGAAGCAGGCGCAGGTGAAGTCTCCGGAGGCGCTTCAGCCGCCTTACGATGATTCGCTGCACTATTTCGCCGCGGTAATTGCAGGTGAAATCAAGGACGAGCATAACCTTTCGTCGCTTGACACTAATGTGATGGTGACGGAGATTCTTGATGCTGCGCGGCGGTCGGCAAAGGAGGGCAGGACCATTCGGCTGCCCCTGAATGATTAGTGATTCTGCGGCTGTAAACGAAGGCCAAATATGTGCGGTCTGCCTGGTCGTGCCCTGTTATAACGAAGCATCCCGCCTGGATGTGGAGAGCTTCCGAGAGTTTATTGCCGGCAATTCCTGTGTTCGCGTCTTGTTTGTCGATGACGGCAGCAGCGATAGCACGCTCGAAGTTCTCCATCAGCTTCAACGCGGCTACGAAGAGCAAACGACCATTTTGGCGAGCACGCCAAATCGCGGAAAAGCCGAAGCCGTGCGGCTCGGCATCCTCCACGCGCTGGATCGATTTAAGCCAAATATCGTCGGGTTTTGGGATGCAGATCTCGCCACGCCACTCGACGCGGTTCATCGGTTCCTGCATGTTCTCGATAGCCGTCCGGAGATCGAGATGGTGTTTGGCTCGCGGGTGAAACTGCTAGGCCGCGAAGTGCACCGGCGGGCGCTGCGGCATTATCTCGGCCGGGTGTTCGCCACTGTCGTTTCCACCATGCTGCGCTTGCCTGTCTATGACACCCAGTGCGGGGCCAAACTCTTCCGGGTGAAAGCCGAAACGCGGCAGGTTTTCGCCGATCCGTTTCTGTCGAAATGGGTCTTCGATGTCGAGATCATCGCGCGCTATCTCAGGCTCTGCCATGGCGACGCGAAACGCGTGGAGAAAATGATTTATGAATATCCGCTGGAAACCTGGGTGGATGTAGCCGGATCGAAGGTGCGTCCGAAGGACTTTCTTACCGCGTTCTGGGACGTAGTGAGAATCCGCCGCAAATATTTGTCCTGAGGCGGCCGGTGTTCACGCGCTCGACGCATGTTGTAAGATTGGGTCCCTGGAAATCCTGCTTGAAACATTATTCGCGGAGGTGGATATTGCACAGATTGGTCTCAGGCGTCGGTCTTTTGCTCTTTGCGCTGGCGTTGCCGCTGCCCGCCCAAAAAGGAGATCGCGTTATGAAGCTGCTGGAGGAGTTGTCAAATGCGCCGGCGCCCTCAGGATTTGAAGGGCCCGTGCGTGACATTCTGAGGCGCGAATTCCAGGCGGCCGGACTGGAAATTTCAAATGACGGGATGGGCTCCATCATTGGAGTGCTGCGGGGGAGCACCGATGGCCCACGCATCATGCTGGCCGCGCACATGGATGAAGTGGGGGCAATGGTCCGTTTCATCACGCCGGAGGGTATGGTCAAATTTCAGCTATTGGGTGGTTGGCTTGATCAAGCCTTAGTCGATCAGCGCTGGACGATTCTGACCGCCAAAGGACCGGTGGCAGCGGTCAGTGGATTGAAGAGCGTTCACGTAACACCCCCCGAAGAACGCAGCCGCATTACGCCGCGCGAAGATGTCTTTCTGGATGTCGGCGCTAAATCGAAAGAGGAGGCGGAGGCGCTGGGCATTCGCCCGGGCGACCCGATTGCTCCCACTAGTTCCTTTGCAGCTCTCGCCTTGGGCCGCTACGTCGGCAAGGCTCTGGACGATCGGGTGGGCTGTGTCATGTTAATTGAGACGATTCGCCGGCTCAAGGAGCAGGGCATCAAGACTCCAAACACGATTTACTTCGTGGGCACTGTCCAAGAGGAGGTAGGAGCGCGCGGAGCGCACACAGCGGTCGCCCTGGTGAAACCTGCGCTAGGACTGTCTCTGGAAGCTGGCATTGCGGCGGACCACCCGGGGGGCCGTTCAGACTACGCCCAAGAAAAACTAGGCGCTGGGCCGGTGATCTATCTGGCAGATTCTGCGATGCTGGTGAACCTCAAGCTGCGTGACTTTCTCTTTCAAGTGGGGAGAGAGAACAACATACCTTTGCAGACGGAGGTTACCCAAGGTGGGTTCGAGGATTCCAGGGAATTTCAGGCTTATGGAACGGGCATGCCTGCTGCGAATATCGCCGTTGCCACACGCTATCTTCATTCTCACAATAGTGTAATAGAGCGCTCCGATCTTGATCGCGCCATCGACTTCCTGGTGAAGATGCTGGTCCAACTCGATGCCCGCAAAGTGGCCGAGATCTCCGCGTTTTAACGAACCTGCTCCGCTGTTCAGGCGTTTGCTCCTTTCTCGCCTTCGCTCACCGCAGACTGCCACTTGTTGTTCAGCCAGCGCGCAAAACTCGTCAAGCTGGGAAGTTCTTGCCGCACGGCGGCGATGTCCACGTGATAGCCGGTATTTTGAAACCACTGATACATCACCGTGAACTCGTGGCCGGCTCGTTCCTCGAATGCGTCCCAAGGTACCTGGCGGTAATGCACTTCGCGGCCAAGCGATTTAGTGAACGCCTCCGCGATCCCGGTCATCGACAACTCGTCCCCCGCAATATCCATAACGCGTCGCTCCCAGTGGCCTGGATGCTCAAAGGCCATGGCAACGAATGCACCGATGTCATCGACAGAAATCATTTGTAAGCGGGTTTCAGGGCTCAGGGGCTGAGCCAGAGTTCCTTCTTCAATCTGCTTTTTGCTGCCGAACCAGTTTTCCATGAAGAAAACAGGACGAAAGATTGTATAGCGGATGCCTGTGCCCCGAGTATGCTCCTCTATGCGGAATTTGCTGTCGAAGTGGGGAATGCCAGTGTTCTGGTCCGCACTCGCCACCGAACTGTAAACCAGATGGCTTATGCCTGACCGGTTCGCAGCGTCAGCTAAATTGATGCCCTGACGGATTTCAGCCTCGGCACCTGCTGTCGACTGTTGAACCGAGTACACGCCGTAAACGCCGTCCAGCGCACGGGTCAGCGATGCCGGATCGTCTAGGTCGCCGTGAATAACATCGACCCCTCGTCCGACCAATGCCCGCGCCTCCGGCTTGTCCGGATGACGGGTCAAAATTCGAACGGAAAACCCGCGCTCCTGCAGATGATGAAGAACCGCGCCGCCCTGCTTGCCGGTGGCTCCAGTGACCAGAATTACTCTTTGAGATTTCTTCGCCATAAATTCCTCGCTTCACTTCTTCGGAGATGGATGCCTCAGCGGGGGAAAAGGTTGTTAATACTCCGCACACCGCCGCAAAGTGGCGTCCCAGCGCCGCGGTCTATTCATAGCGGAGCGCGATCGCTGGATCAACACGCGAGGCTCTTCGGGCAGGCAGATAGCAGGCGAACAACGCCACCGCTGTGAGCACAACGGACGCGGCCGCGAGTACCACTGGATCGATGCTGGGGACTTCATACAAGAAGCCGGCCAGCAGGCGGCCGATTCCGATCGCCAGCAGCAGTCCGATACCGATACCGATTGAGGTCACACGAAGCCCGTCGCGCAGAATCATCCGGAGCGCGGAAGAAGCATCGGAGCCCAATGCCATCCGGATGCCGATTTCGCGTGTACGACTCGCAACCGTATAGGCGTTGAGAGCGTAGAGTCCGATCACGGCGAGAAATAGCGCCACCGCGCCGAAGATTTCGAGCATATGTGCGCCAGTGCGGACCACCCAGATCTCCATACCGGATTCCAAATGTCCCCGCATCGTGGTCAATGAGAGCAGCGGCATCTGTTCATCTGTCGCGCGAATTTCGCGGCGAATCGTTTGCAACATTCGCGCCTCAGCTTCCGGTCCGCCGGCCGCAATCTTGAGATGGATCTGCATATCGCCCTGGTACTGCTGTCCGAAAGGAAGGTAAACATGAGGCTGGGCGCTGCCGCCAAGGATGTTTTCGCGTACATTACCCACCACGCCTACCACCTCACAGATACCTGGTTGTCCGGCGCGCGCTTCGTCCAAACGGATGTGTTTTCCGATGGCATTGCCGCCCGGCCACAGCTTGTCTGCCGCAAGCTTGTCGATAATTGCGACATGGCTCTTCGATTCCGGCGTGTTCTCAGCCGCGGAAAAGGGGCGGCCGCGCAGCACCGGGATGCCAAGCGTCTTGAAATAATCCGCAGTGACCATATTGGATTGCGCGAATAAGGCCGGATGCCCCTTTGAAGCCAGGACGCCCGATGGAGTGATGCTATTCCCCAAGTGCATCGTCCCGAACGGAACCGTCGCCGCCATCGCAACTGATTGAACTCCGGGGATGCGCCGCAAATGCTCCCTAAGCTCGCTGTAGATCCGGCGTCCGCGCGCTTCGTCGTAATTGATCAGGCTCGCATCTACTTCCGCAAGTACTTCATTGTCGAGCGAGAAGCCAGGCTGGATATTGGCGGCGCTTACAGCACTGTGAACGAATAGGCCAGCGGCGGCCAGCATCATCAACGAGAGGGAGAGCTGCGCGATGACCAGCATGTTACCGCGCGAGAAGAGGCGGCGCGTGCGGCCGGCCAGGTCCTCACCGGTGTTTTCCTTGAGATCCAGCCAGGTGTTTGGGTTAGAAAGCTTCCACGCGGGAAAGAGCCCGAAGATGACGGTACTCACCACGCAGAACGACAGTGTGGCGGCCACGACGCGTATATCGGGCGCGGCGTTATAGACAAGGTCGATAGGCGCGACGCGGTCGAGCGAGCGGAAAAGAAGTGTTGTGCTCCAGGAGGCGACGAAAAGTCCGGCCGCACCGCCCAGAGTCGCCAGGACCAGACCTTCGGTGACCAGTTGTTGTACGATGCGTAGCCGGCTGCCGCCAATGGCGAGCCTGATGGCAATTTCCTTGCGCCGCACCGCGCCCTTGGCCATCATCATGTTGGCCAGATTCAAAGAGGCGATCAGCAGCACGACTCCGGCCAGCGACAACAATAGAATAGCAGGCACCCGCAGCCCGCTGTCGTCGGTTGGATTTGTCGTGACATTCATGCGCGAGAGTGGACGAACCAATAGGGCCTGATCCTTGTTTTCGGCTGGAAACGCCTTTTCCATTTGTGAGGCGAGTACGGCAAGCTTTGCGTTGGCCGCCTGTTCCGTAATACCCGGCTTCAAGCGGCCAACCACGATCAAGTTGCCGTTATCGCGCGCAGCCAGCGGCTTGGTATGATTTTCAAAATCGCTCATGACCACGTTGTAAGCGCTCAATGGCAGAAACAGCTCAGGGCTTACCAGTGCTGTCGTACCGGTGAAGCCTTTGGGCGTGATGCCGATGACGGTGAACAGGCGGCCATTGATGCGCAACTGTTTGCCGAGGATGCGCGCACCCTCGCCAGTTCGCTTCCAGAATGAGTAAGAGGCAATGACAGTCAACTCGCTGCCCGGCTTATCGTCATTGATGCCGAACCTTCGGCCCTCGAGGAGTGAAACGCCCAGCGTGGAAAAGTAATTAGAGGAAACGATGTCGGCAAACGTTCGCCGGGTGTTGTCACCCTCTTTTACCCCAACCATGACCAGATTGTGAGCCAGCAGGCTGGAAAAAACAGGATTGTTGTCGCGAATGTCGACATAATTCGGATAAGAGAACGCCCGATAGCTGTCGGGGTGCTTTGCATCCCGGCTGTAAAGGCCGACTAACTGCTGGGGCTTAGCGACGGCCAGAGGCTTCAGCATGAAGGCGTTGATCAGGCTGAAGACCGCACTGTTCGCGCCAATGCCCAGTGCCAGCACCAGCACGGCTGCCGCGGTAAAGCCCGGCTTGTTCCAGAGCGCGCGAACAGCATAGCGGAGATCCTGCCAAATTCGTTCCATCATCCCTCCGGAGTGTACATCCCTTACCGCATCCTTTACAGAATCAACACTTCCCAATTGAAGCCGCGCAGCTCTTCGCGCTTCCTGTTCACTCATCCCTGACGCTATTCCCTGCTGGGTCAGGGTTTCGAGATAGAAGCGAATCTCCTCATCGAGGTCTTCTTCGACGCGGCTTTTACGGACGATATTGCGCAAGAAACGGGTGATATTGGGCACAATCTAGCCTTCCGAGGTAGCCTCGATGGCCCAGGTAATCGCGGCTGACACGCGCTTCCAATTCGCCATCTCACTTTCAATCTGCTTCCTGCCAGCTTTAGTGAGCTTGTAATACTTTGCACGCCGAAGATTTTCCGACTCACCCCACTCGGAGCTCAGCCATCCTTTCTCCTCCAGCCGATGCAGCGCGGGGAAAAGGGAGCCAGGCTTCACGTCAAATGTTCCCTTCGTAATCTGCTGGATCCTGCGAGCAATACCCACCCCGTGATCCTGGTGTAGCGTAAGCGTCCTCAGAATCAAAAGATCCAGCGTTCCTCGCAACAATTCAGTTTTGGATTCCGGCATGGCGACCTATCGAGTTTCTATAAGAATGATACGCCCAGGACCTACAGAATGTCAATAGGTCGGCAGATATGGGAGATTCTATTATTCGCCGGAGCAAGCTGACGTACTGAACTAGTATGTAGAAGGAACAAAGGCGATGCGCCGCGATTATCACAACTGGTACAGCCACCGGGTCGGCCGGAATATGGAGATTCTCGCCTATGGCCATGCGGGGCTGCCGGTTCTGGTCTTTCCAACCTCCCACGGCCGGTTCTACGAATACGAGAACGCCGGCATGATCCACGCCCTCTCGGAGAAGGTGGAGGCAGGCAACTTGCAGGTCTTCTGCGTCGATAGCTTGAACGCGGAGAGCTGGTACAACCGGGGCATTCACCCGCACGACCGTGTGGCGCGGCACAATGCCTACGAGAGCTATGTCCTTTATGAGGTTGTACCCTTGATGAAGGGCGTCAGCGGAGCACAGCAGATTTGCACGACGGGCTGCAGTTTGGGCGCCTATCATGCACTTAACTTCGCGATGAAGCATCCGGATGTCACGTCAGCTTGCATCAGCATGAGCGGGGCCTTTGACATGAAATCGTTTATGGATGGCTACTATGACAGCGACTTTTATTTCAATAATCCCGTAGACTACCTGCCGAACGTCAGCGACCCCTGGTTTCTGGACCGGTATCAAACGATGCGGATCATCTTGGGGGTTGGAGATCACGACATCTGTCTGGGAGAAAATTTCCGGGTGGCGGATATTTTGGGCCGCAAGAGCATCCCGCACTGGCTGGACGTGTGGACCGGTGGCGAGGTCCACGACTGGCCATTATGGCGGCGAATGGCGGTAAAATTCTTTTGACTTAATCCGGGTGAGCGTACGGAGGTGGCGATGCGTAAGATCGGGATCATTTACGGGATGGAAAACACTTTCCCAACCGCGCTGGTGGACCGAATTAACAGCAAGAATGTCCGCGGCGTCACTGCGGAGCATATAAGGATCGGCGGAGTGAAAATGGCCGAGCCCACCGGATATCGCGTGATCATTGACCGGATCTCACACGATATTGAGTTCTATCGCGCTTACCTGAAGAATGCCGTGCTAACCGGAACCATAGTGATCAATAACCCGTTCTGGTGGAGCGCCGACGATAAGTTCTTCAATTACGCTCTGGCCAGCCAACTGGGAGTGGCCATCCCGCACACCGTTGTCCTTCCACACAAGGCTCATCCGCCGGGGACCACGGTGCAGTCCATGCGCAACCTGATCTTTCCCCTGAACTGGGATGAAATTTTCGACTACATTGGATTTCCTGCGTTTCTGAAGCCGTTCAGCGGCGGCGGCTGGAAGAATGTATCGAAAGTGAATTCTCGCGAGGAGTTCTTCAACGCCTACGACCAAACTGGATCGCTTTGCATGACGCTGCAATCCGCTGTCGATTTCGACGAATATTTTCGCTGCTACGTGGTCGGGCAGGAAAAGGTACGGGTGATGAAATACGATCCCAGGCAGCCCCACCATTTGCGGTACGTGAAAGATTTTCAGCCCCGCTCACATGCGCTCCACGAGCGCGTGGTTAAAGATTGCCTGACACTCTGCCGGGCGCTCGGGTACGATTTCAACACCGTGGAATTTGCCGTCCAGAACGGAATTCCCTACGCGATTGATTTCCTCAATCCGGCTCCCGACGCCGATGTGCATTCGGTAGGAGAGTCGAATTTCGATTGGGTTGTGGAGAATGTCGCTCAACTGGCGATTGACAAGGCGCTCAGCGATGAAGAGCCGCAAACGCACTTCCACTGGAGCCGGTTCCTTGGCGGCCATCAGGAAAAGCGGGCGGCCGCACTGACCTAAGTAAAACTGAACCGCGCGCGTAAGCAAGCGTTATCCCAAACCTGCACCATATGACACCTAGTTTCACCATAGGGATCGAAGAAGAGTACCAGACGATTGACCCGGTCACGCGCGATCTCCGCTCTCACATCGATTCCGAAATTATTGCCAAGGGCAAAATGCTGCTAAAGGAAGCAGTGAAAGCAGAGATGCACCAATCCGTAGTCGAGGTCGGGACCGGAATCTGCAAGGACGTCAATGAAGCTTCCAGGGAGCTCAAAGCGTTGCGTTCTCAGATCTGTGAGCTAGCGAAACAGAACGGGCTCCGGCTGGCATCCTCCGGCACGCATCCTTTTGCGGACTGGCGCAAGCAGGACATTTACCCGGACGAGAGATACGAAATCATCGTGCAAGATCTGAAAATGGTGGCGCGCGCCAACCTCATTTTCGGCCTGCACGTTCACATCGGCGTAGAAGACCGCGAGACCTCAATACACCTGATGAATGCGGCCCGGTATTTCCTTCCGCACATTCTGGCGCTGTCCACCAACTCGCCTTTCTGGCTGGGAATGGATACCGGCCTGAAGTCGTACCGCGGCAAAGTGTTCGACAAGTTCCCGCGAACCAACATCCCCGACTATTTCAGTAGCTGGGGCGAGTACGACAGCTTTGTCGATCTGCTGGTAAGGACGAATTGCATCGACAATGCGAAGAAGATCTGGTGGGATATCCGCCCGCATCCCCACTTCCCTACCCTGGAGTTTCGTATCTGCGATGTACCTATGCGCGCCGATGAGACCATCGCGATTACGGCGCTGATTCAAGCAACCGTAGCCAAACTCTACAAGCTCCACGCAGCGAACCAGGGTTTTCGGCTGTACCGGCGCGCCCTGATTATGGAGAACAAGTGGCGGGCCTCCCGGTACGGCCTTGACGGCAAGCTGATCGATTTCGGCAAGCAGACGGAAGTCCCCGTCCGCGACTTGATTTACGAGTATCTACAATTTGTCGATGATGTAGTCGATGAACTGGGCTCCCGGCGCGAAATCAATTACATACACAGAATTCTGGAAAACGGCACGGGCGCCGACCGTCAGCTTCGTATTTTTCAGGAAACGGGAGATTTGACCAAAGTAGTAGATTACATCGTCTATGAGACAGAAGCCGGCCTCGCCGAAGAGGTAGTAGGGGCCGGCGCTGCGCAATGAACACAGACTTGAACAATACCCAGTTCGACACTGAGCTGATACCGGGCGCGCACAATGCCGTTTTTGTGTGCCTGAAAGTCCAACCGTTCGAAAAAGTGACGCTGATCACCGACCGCGCGTGCGAAGAGATCGCCGCCAGCCTGGCTTCTGAACTGAACCAGAGCGGCTGTACCTACAACAGCTTTGTTCTGGAAGACCTCGCGCCGCGGCCGCTGGCCGATATGCCGGCCGCAATTCTCGACGATATGAGCACCAGCCAGGTGAGCATCTTCGCCGTGCGGGCGCAGCCTCACGAATTGAGAACCCGCATGCAGATGTGCGAAGTGGTCAATCGCAACAAGCTGCGCCATGCGCATATGGTGAACATTGAGAAAAAGATCATGCTGGAAGGCATGCGCGCGGATTTTCAACTGGTTGACGATCTGACCGTACGCGTCATGGATATCGTAAAGAATGCGCGGAAAATTCGGGCCACGACGCCCGCCGGTACCCATCTAACGGCCAATCTGACTCCTGATTACAAGTGGATCAAGACCAGCGGAATCATCAGCCGCGAAAAGTGGGGTAATCTTCCGGGAGGAGAGACCTTCACCACTCCGCTTGAAGTAAACGGCACGTTCGTTGTGGATGGCGTCGTAGGCGATTATCTCTGCACAAAATTCGGGGATTTGCGTCATACCCCGCTCACGCTGGTGATCGCCGGCAACCGCCTGATAGAAGCCCACTCCGATAACAGGGATCTCCAGGATGAGTTCTGGGATTACACCCACCGTGACTCGAACAGCGATCGGGTGGGCGAGTTCGCCATCGGCACGAATCTGGCGTGCACGCGGGTGGTCGGGAACATTCTGCAAGACGAAAAGATTCCGGGCGTTCACATGGCCTTCGGCGATCCATATGGGGCCCATACCGGCGCGCCGTGGACCTCGACGACCCATATCGACGTGGTTGGCCGGAATTTCGATATCTGGGCCGATGACCGCCAGATCATGAGCAGCGGCCGCTTTCTGGTGTGAGCGCATACACGCGTGATACCCGAGCTTCGCACGCAGTTCAACGAGCGCTGGAAACCAGAGCTTTATGTGGAACTGCTGCGCCGCCTGGATGCGGTCTCAGGCACGCACGTCAACTTTCGCTGTAGCGAAACTCCGATATTCCTACCACGCGACCTTCTCGACAAGATGGTTCGGTACGGGCAGGAATTGTACTCCCAGCTCGCGGCAAACGCGCAATACAGGCAAGCTTCGGAAGCGACCATCCCGTCAGGGTTTCGCGCGCCCAACGAGACCGAGCACCCGCTTTTCCTACAGGTGGATTTCGGACTCGTCCGTGAACAGGATGGCCGCCTGGAACCGAAGCTGGTAGAGATTCAGGGCTTCCCTTCCATCTATGCATTCCAGGCCGCGCTGGCGAAACAATACGACCACGTCTTTGCGCTGACCGCGCATCTTGATTCGAAACTGACTCCGTTTCTCGGCGGGCTGGATGAAAGCGGTTATTGGGACTTATTTGGCCGCGCCATCCTGAATGGGCGAGCGCCTGAAAACGTGGTACTGCTCGAAATCGAGCCGCACCAGCAGAAGACCTTGCCGGATTTTCTGATCACGCAGCGGCGGCTGGGCATCCGCCTTGCTTGTGTAACCGAAATAAAGAAGCAAGGCCGAAAACTGTACTTCGAAGATATCCCCATCGAGCGCATTTACAACCGCGTGATTGTGGATGAATTGGTGCGCAAGAATATTCACCCCGCTTTCCAACTGACGGACGATCTGGATGTGGAATGGGCCGGGCATCCGAACTGGTTCTTTCGCATGAGCAAATTCTCGCTGCCCTGGTTCCAGCATGTCAGTGTTCCCGAAACCTGGTTTTTAAGTGACGTAAATCCGCTGCCGGAAAATCTGGAAGACTACGTTCTGAAGCCGCTCTATTCGTTCGCTGGTCTGGGCGTGAAAATAGCGCCATCGAAAGAAGAGGTTATGGCAATTCCGGAGCGCCGGCGATCGGATTACATCCTGCAGCGGAGGATGGACTTCGTGCCCACGGTGGATACGCCGGCAGGCATGACAAAGGTCGAGATCCGCATTATGTATATCTGGGAGAACGGACTGCGACCCGTAACAACAGTCGTGCGGACGGGCCGCGGCAAGATGATGGGCGTAGACTTCAACAAAAACCTGGATTGGGTAGGAGCATCAGCCGGCTTTACGATCGAAACAACATGAGCAGCATCGAAAGCAACAAGGCGCGGTCGCCGACGTCGATGTTCAGAATCCGCTCCACCGCACCCAGAAGCTCTCGTGCCACGTGCCGCCCGGAGCGACAGTTTGAAGCTCGTCATATTTACCCTCATGGGCAAGATTCGCTCCATTGGTGATCGCGGCCATCGGTTCAAAGCAAATAAACGGTTGATTGGGAGGGGCAAAGATCACCGCGACCTGATAGCGTGGCCCATACAGAACCTCGATTCTTTTGGTTGCAGCCTGGATGGAAAAAATGGCGCGGCCGTCCCTTCCTCGCGACAGATCCGTATATCCGTCATCGAAGGTGTGATCTTTGAGCGAGATCCAATCTGTCAGATGAGCCGGCCTGAGTTCGCCGGTGGCCACCAGGCGCGCATCGGTCTCCACATGCTCGCGAGCCGGTATGTGCACGCTCGCCTCGGAACGCGGCACGCCGGGCAGCTTGAAATACGGATGAAACCCGAGCACAACCGGCATCGGCTTCGCGCTTAGATTTCTAACTGTGGTGCTCACCTCCAGCACGCCGTTCCCCAGCCTATAAGTCATCTCATACTCATGGGCAAAAGGCCAGTTCGCCATCAGGTCGGGATATTTCCAGAATTGCAGTCTGCTGGTCACATGCGCCGAACGCCCATTCGCTCCCAGGTCGATTACTTCCCAGAGAGGCGACGACGTCAGCATCCCGTGTATTGCAATGTCATCCCGGTCGAGGCGCACTGTTCCGAGATCAGGATTGAATCGATACTTCCTGTTATTGGCCCAAAACCCTCCGCCTGCCATCCGGTTAGCCCAGGGCGCGAGGAATGGAACCCCATTGAGTTGCCTGGCGCCACTGTCCCGAAAAGCCGCGATATCCGGCGGCGGGAAGTAGAGCAGGTTGTTACCGTGCACGTTCAATTCGAAAGCCCGATTGCCGAGCGAGGGTGCAATAGAAACGCTGACGCCGCGAGCCGCATCCGTTAAGCGAATTACTTCAATGCCGTGATCTGTTGTCTTCTCGGCGGTATAAGTGTCCGCCGCATACGCCATCACGGGCAGAACGAGCAGAGTTAGCCAGCGCGTCATCTGATTCAATTTACACATTGCGCAACTCTGATACGATCTGTGAGCAAGAGTGAATAAACGAACCTTCCTCCAAGTGTTCCTTTCCGCGTCTGCAATTCCGTTTTTTAGGCGGCTCTCCGCGGCGCTAGCCGGGGACTCTCTCACGAACTGGTCGGGCAACATCACGTACAGCACCGGCCATATATCTGAGGCTTCGAACATTGAGGAGATCCGATCGCATTTGCGCTCGGAGACCAAGTTGAAAGTGTTGGGCACGCGCCACTGCTTCAACTCCATCGCCGACAGCCGCTACAATCTGCTTTCGCTGAAATCAATGCAGGAGATGACGCTGGACGCGGCATCTCGCACCGTTACGGTTGGTGCGGGTGTCAAGTATGGGCAACTCGGCCCCTATATTGACGCTAGAGGATTCGCGCTGCACAATCTGGCTTCATTACCGCATATTTCGGTTGCGGGCGCTTGCAGCACAGCGACGCATGGGTCGGGCGAAAAGAACGGCAATCTGGCGAGCGCGGTGTCCGGCCTGGAGCTGGTGACGGCAGCGGGCGACGTGGTGAAACTCAGCCGCGAATCGAATCCAGGGGAGTTTCAAGGCGCTGTGGTCGGGCTCGGCGCGCTTGGCGTGATTACCCGGGTAAGGCTCAAGCTTCAACCCACCTATCAGGTGCGGCAGTACGTCTATCAGAACCTTCCGCTTCGTCAGATGCAGGATCATTTTGATGAAATCCAGGCGAGCGGCTACAGCGTCAGCCTATTCACGGACTGGCGCGAAAAGAAGATCAGCGAAATATGGATTAAAAGCCGCGTCGGGGGAGGGCGTCCGTTCTCCGCCCCACAAGAGCTCTTCGGCGCAAAGCTGGCCCAACGTAATCTGCATCCGATTGCCGGCCTCTCCGCGGAGAATTGCACGGAGCAGATGGGAGTGCCCGGCCCATGGTATGACCGGCTTCCGCATTTTCGAATGGGCTTCACGCCAAGCGCAGGAAAAGAATTACAAACGGAATATCTGCTGGCCCGGCAGCACGCCATCGAGGCGATCCTGGCGGTCGAGCGCCTGCAGGACCAGGTGAGCCCGCACTTGCTGATTTCAGAAATCCGCACCATCGCGGCGGACGACCTGTGGATGAGCACCTGTTACGAGCGTCCGAGCGTCGCCATTCACTTTACCTGGAAACCAGACTGGCCCGCCGTGCGGAATGTTCTTCCGGTTATCGAAAGAGAACTGTCTCCGTTCCACCCGCGGCCCCACTGGGGCAAGTTGTTCACAATGCCGCCCGCCGAACTAAGATCGCGCTACGAAAAGCTGGACGACTTTTTGAAAATGGCCGCGAAGTATGACCCGAAGGGCAAGTTCCGGAACGATTTTCTAAACAAGAATCTGTTCGCCTGAGGCGGTTTCACACCACAAAGAAGCGCTTTTGCAGAGTCGTCCAAAAGCGATAGATGCTGTTGAAAAAACTCGGGCCAACTTCCAGCAGTCTGTCAAGTGCCAGCAACTAGCCGCAATAACAAATGGGTTTCCAGTTGTGCACAATGGGTCTCAGGGCACTTAGCATTTCATTTTTCCGCGTAGAGGATCTCCCCACTTCGAATCGTGTAGCGGATTTTGGAAAATGCTGAAGTGCTCTGAGCTGGGTCAGCACGCAGGACGACAAGATCGGCATCCATTCCCTTCGCGATGCGTCCACTGTGAGTCGAGTAGCCGAACCGCTGGGCGGGATTCGTGGTGAGCGAAGCAAGAATCTCCTGAAAACTCATTCCCGCGCGGGACATCCACTTGAATTCCTCGGAAGTGTCGAATTGCTCGATGTAACCAACGTCAGTGCCAAAGAGCACCTGCCCTCCTGCTTGATAGAAAGCCTGCAGTTGCCGGGCTGCCTTGCTCATCCACTGCTCGATATCGTCAGGTGAGGCATGGCTTTTCCTGGCTTCGACATCCCAAAGCGTGAGCGTCGGGGTGAGAGCGATGTGAGCTGCCGTCATGCGCTGGACGAAAGCCGGACCCCAGGGGCTATCGAGGGGAGTAGTATGGGCCAGGATATCGACTCCGCTCTGAATCGCAACTTCTATTCCTTGATTATTGGAAACATGTGCAAAAACAGGTTCGCCGGCTCGGTGGGCCTCGACAACGATTGCCTTCGCCAGATCCAAAGGCATGGTCAAGATGCAATTGCGCTCCACGGAATTCGCAAAGATCTTAATACCATCCGCGCCGCCATGGATCTGCTGGCGCACTCGCTCCGTTGCCTCCACAGTTGATTTCACCTCCGGAATGCTGACTTGATTGGCTTCGAGGAAGGCTTTGATGTAAATCGGAGTTTTTACCCAGAATGGCTCACCGACTGTGAGAATCCGCGGCCCTTTCACTTCGCCGCTCGCTATGCGACGGCGGATGAAATTGGTGTTCTTGAGCACGGAGGCGAGATCAAAGACGGTAGTAAAGCCCCAGCGTGTCAGCATCTCTTTAAGTTGTGACGAGATCTGCTCGGGCGAGCGTTTTTCCGCATGAAGCAGCCCCGGCAGAAGAATGTGCACGTGGCTGTTCCAGAAACCAGCAGTCACCACGAGGCCCTTACAGTCGATTACGGTCATACCGTGTGGGACTTTGATCTCATCACTCGGTCCAACCGATAGAATGTGGCCGCCATGTATAAGGATTGAGCCGTTTTCGATTGCTGGTTCACTTGGTGAGAGATAAATCTTTCCGCCAACCAGGGCCAGTTCGGAGGCGTGGCTTTGGTCAGTCGCAAAAAATGCGAGGACCAGAAGAAGATGTACCGCCAGGCGGAGTCGCATGCTTGAAACATACACCGTAAGCGCAGGAATAGTTCCGAAGTGGCTT
>CAWCIF010000016.1:0-58385 GCA_963795545.1 uncultured Acidobacteriaceae bacterium
CCTTGTCGCTAGTATGTGATTTGTCCGGTTCAAATAATACGTGAAATGTCCGCAACGACGCGCGGCAAGTAAAAGCTGGGTGGTGGACGAAACCCAGCAGTACTCAGCCGCGGAGATGGAGCGGATGATGAAGATACAAGAAGTGCTGCTGAGGGCGATGGCCAAGAAGATCACTTGGTGGCAGGCGGCCGAGATCATTGGGGTGACAGACCGAACAATGCGGCGATGGCGGGAGCGAATCGAAGAGCAGGGGTACTCCGGATTGTCAGACGGACGCAAAGGAAAGCCGAGTCCGAGACGGGTGCCGCTGGCGACCGCCGAGCGGGTGCTAGGGCTGTATCAGGAGGTGTACTACGACCTGAACATGCAGCACTTCCACGAGAAACTACGCGAGGAGCATGGCATCGAGCTCAGCTATGCGTGGGTACAAAAAGCGTTGCAAGGGGCGGGGCTGGTGAAGAAGCGGCACAAACGCGGCACGCACCGGCGCAGACGGCCACGGCGGCCATTGCCTGGCATGTTGCTGCACATTGACGGGAGCAAACATCGCTGGCTGAATGACGGCCGCTGGTATGACCTGATTGTAATTTTGGACGATGCCAACAGCGAAATTTATTATGCGCAATTGGTGGAAGAGGAATCCACGCGGACGGTGATGACCGCTTTGCGCCAGGTAATCGAGAAACAAGGATTGTTCTGTGCTCTGTACAGCGACCGTGGCAGTCATTTTTTCGTGACGCCGAAAGCCGGTGAAAAGGTGGACAAACAGCGCTTGACGCAAGTAGGCCGGGCGATGAAAGAGTTGGGAGTGGAAATGATCGCGGCCTACTCGCCGCAAGCGCGGGGACGCTCGGAACGAAATTTCGGAACCTGGCAAGGGCGTTTGCCGCAGGAACTCCGGCTGGCAAAGATCAGCGCGGTAGAGGATGCGAACCGATTCTTGCGGGACCGTTATATCGCCGAGTTCAATGCGAAGTTTACGGTTGTGGCGCAGGAGAAAGGAACGGCCTTTTGCCGTTGCAGCCGGACTGATTTGGAGTGGGTATTCACGACCCAGACCGAACGCGTAGTGGCGAAAGATAACACCGTCGCCATCGCCGCGCGGTCCTGGCAGCTGGACAAGACCCGATTCCGGCACACGTTGGCTGGCAGCACCGTAACCATTCACGAGCACCTGGATGGTTCCGTGTCAGTGCGCTACGGACCACACGTGGTGGGCCGCTTCAATCGCGATGGCAGCACGCGAAAAACGGCAAATACCAAGCGCGGTGGAAAAGGCGGGAGCCTGGAAGCCGGCGAAAACCCAAAGCAGGTTTCCTCCGTCTCCCACACTCCCTTGGAAATCTCGCAAATGACGCGAGATTCCCACTTTCCCACCGCGCCGGCTGCTGTTGCTGGCGGTAAACGGAAAACAAGGGCGGCTCGCGCCGCCTAAACCTAAAACCGGACAGATCACGTATTAATAAAACCGGACATCTTGACTTATTACCGACATACGAAGTTACGCGACTAAACTCTCAGTAAGCGCGATGGTGGCAATATCAGTGCCGCGGCTCATTCATAGCGTAATGCCGAGATCGGATCGATTCGTCCTGCACGGCGAGCGGGAATGAAGCTCGCAATCATAGCTGCGGTAACGAGTGAGAGCCCGGCTGCGGCGATGGTTAGCGGGTCGTCGGGCCTTACCCCGTACAAAATGCTCCCGACAGCTCGGGTGGCCACGAATGCCGCGAGAGTGCCAATAATCGCTCCGATCAAGATCATGGCGATCACGTCGCGGAAAACCAGCCCTAGAACCGACCCGCGACTCGCGCCGACCGCGATACGAATGCCGATTTCACGCGTGCGGCGCGTGACCGTGTAGGCCACGACACCGTAGAGCCCGACGGCGGACAGCAATAGAGCGAGGACTCCGAAGAATCCGGAAAGCGTAGCGATCAGGCGCTCAACCAGAATGCTCTCGTCCACATCGTGCTCCAGCGTTCGGATGTTCAGAAGCGGAATGACGGGATCAAGCTCATGGATTGCGCGGCGCACTGAAGTGGTAAGTTGCGGCGCTGAGCCAGCCGTGCGAATTACAAGCTCGCGCTGTTCGGCGAAACGACGCCAGACCGGAATGAACATCATAGGTTCCGCGGCATTGCGGACACTGAAATAACGGGCATCCTTGACGACGCCCACGATCTCGTAGGAGCTATGGAACGGTCCACCCATGGCAACATGCATACCTATCGCGCTGCGATCTCCGAAAAAATGCCGGGCGAACGTTTCGTTCACGATTGCCACATGCCGGCCAGGGGGGTCCGGCAACTGCTGTCCAGGAACAATATGGCTGGGTATTTCGATAGCGGTCGCCGGATTGTCCTGTTGTGTGAATTCGCGGCCCAATAGGACCGGCGTCCCCAGAGTTTCGAAATAGCGCGGTCCGACGGCGTCGAAGAAGATGTTGTCCTTCTCACCGGGTTTCGGCGCATAGCCCTCGACTGTGATGTCGCCGTTCCAACTCGAGCCCGTAAGAGGCGTAATCAAGGCAAGACTTGCCGAGCGCACTCCCGGTAGAGCAGCCAGTCGCGCACAGAGGCGGTCATAGAAATCACGCGTGCGCTGACCTTTGTAGCCGAAGCGCGTGGGGTCAACAGATGCGACGAAAACGTTCTTAGCGGCGAAGCCGGTATCGCGTTCGCGCAGGTTGCCGAGCGTGCGCACGAAGAGGCCGGCTCCGACAAGTAGTGGAAGCGATAAGCCAACCTGCAGGATGACGAGTCCTTTTCGGAGCGTGAAGCGCCTCGATCCGGTTGAGCCGGGCACGTCTTCTTTTAAGGAGGGAATCAGGTCAGGCCGGGTAGATTGCCATGCGGGTGCGGCACCGAACAGCAGGCCGGTGAGAACACAAACCGTTACCGTGAATACGAGCACGCGCCAGTCGAGCGTCGCGTTGATACCGGTGACGAGCTCGGAACCGGTTTCCGGCACAAACCGCAAGAGCACGTGGATTCCCACCAAAGCAATCAGGATGCCGCTCACGCCGCCGAGAAATGCAATCATCATGCTCTCGGTAAGTAGTTGGGATATCACGCGCACGCGGCTTGCTCCGAGGGCCAGCCGAACCGCGATTTCACGCTGCCGGGCTGCTCCTCGGGCGAGCATTAAATTGGCGACATTGGCGCAGGCGATGAGCAGCACGAGCGCGACTACGATGAACAAAATGAGCAGGGGCTTCTTGAGCTGGTCCGCAAGATAAGAAAACCCGCGGGCAGCCGGCGCAAGAACAACCTGATCGGCTGTATTGGCCCATTTGGGATTTGCAAGGCTCCGGCGCTCGGCCGATTCCTGATCTTTGCAGATGGCGAACAACTCGCCTTCCGCCTGCTTGATGCCCACGCCTGGCTTGAGCCGGCCAATGGCGGCCATCCACCAATTGTGACGGTCGTTCCAACGTTCGAAAGGGATGTGTATGACATCGCTGCGCATCATGATAGGGACAAACAAATCAGGTTTGAATGCCACGTCGGCGCCGGCGAACCCGCGCGCAGCCACGCCGATCACCGTGAACGGATAGCCGTTGATGCGCAGCTTGCGTCCAATTGCCTGCGCATCTCGATTGAAATGCGATTGCCAGTAAGTGTAACTGAGAACCACGTAAGGCGAGCCTCCGGGAGCGCGGTCGTCGGCGGCGTTAAATACGCGGCCCAGTGCGGGCGAAACGCCAAGCACATCGAAATAGTTTCCCGAGACAAAGATGCCAGATGAGAGCTCAGTCGGCTCCCCACCGGCACTGCCGGCTTGAACGCCCACGGGTTCCAGGCCCAAACTGTAGCCTGCCAGGCCGGTGAACACGGTGTTGTGGTCGCGCATGGCACGGTAATCCGGATAATTCCAGGTCATGCTGACGCGTTGGGGAGTGTGTCCAACGAAATACAACTGCTCTGGCGCTTTTACAGGAAGCAGCTTGAGCATGACCGTATCGACGAGCGAAAAGATGGCGGTGTTGGCGCCAATCCCCAGGGCGAGCGTGATCACCGTAGTTGCGACGAAACCGGGGCTACGCTTCAAGGCGCGCAGCGCGTATCGCAGGTTCCTCTGCAGATCGTCAAAAACATTCAGGCGGCGCATATCTCGGCACTGTTCCTTCTGTTGCTCTACTCCCTCCATCGCTCGCAATGCCGCGTAGCGGGCCTGTTCCGGTGTCCTGCCACGAGCGATTTCCTGCGCGATTCGCTGTTCCAGATGAAAGTGCAGTTCCTCATCGAGCTCCTGCTCCATCTGGTTACGCCGAAAAAGGGATCGCAGCCGGAGCGGGATTGTATAGAGCCACTTTTCGAATTGCATGCTTCAAGACTCCTGCAGGCGCACAATGTGGCTGATAGCGCTCGATAGGCGGTCCCAATTGGCGGATTCCTTCGCTAATTGCTTGCGACCCAGACGCGTGAGCGAATAGAACTTAGCGCGCCTCCCGAGATCGCTTGTTTTCCATTCGGCGGTGATCCAGCCTTCCTGCTCCAATTTGTGCAAAGACGGGTAGAGCGACCCATCGCTGACCTGCAGCACATCGCCCGAGATTTGCTTCAGACGTTGACTGATCGCCCAGCCGTGCAGGGGCTCGAGCGCCAGAATTTTGAGAAGGAGGAGGTCAAGAGTGCCTTGAACCAGATCCACAGGTTTGCTCATGAGCGGTGTCCTCGATTACCGAGGACAATTGTACACCGCGATGCTCTCGGTAAGCAAGGGCAATGGTGTTTACGGCACAACTTCGGTGTCGCGATTCGGGCGCTTTGTCCGCTTCACTTCATCCCAGCGCTTTACCAGTTCGTGCCACTGCTCGGGAGTGAGCACGGCGCGGATCTCGACACTCATAGCCGTAAACAGACGGGTGGTGTTGGCGCGCGCTTGCGCTAACCGCTCGATGACGGGCTGCGCCTGCGACAAGCTCACAGTCGAGTCGTTCATAATATCCTGCAGATCGGCTTGTGCCTTGTTGGCGGCGTTGCGGGCGTCGAACAGACGGTCGCGATAAGAGCGTACAATCTGCCGGATCTTTTGCGTTTGCTCGTGCGAGAGCCCGATGTCGGTGACCACCGGACTGGTCCACCACGGCAGATTAGTCGTGTTCTGCGGGAAGACTGGCAGTGCGGCCGCAGCAAACACAACCAGAATCAGAACCAGGCGGCGCATATCGTCTCAATTCTCAAAGAGAGCGTGTAGCGGCGCCACGGCGTCAGGCGTTATATCATCCGCCATCTGGCTGACTTCATCCGCAAGCTGCGCATCGGACACCTTGGCCCGCAGCGCTTGCGATTGCCGTTGCAAAGCCGATTGATGTTCCCACGCCGCAAAGCCGCCGGTAAGCACCAGCAAGGCACATGCGGCGGGCGCCCACTTCCGGAAATGCGAATGCCGGCCACCAGCTTGCAGGCCGATCCAGCCGGGCGTAGATGGCACGCCTCTGTGCCGCCAGTGCCTCTGCATTTAGATCCGCTTCCCAGCCAGCTTTCGCTTCGACAGAGTTCCGTGATAATTGCATAGCGGCCAGGCGCCTGCCGCATTCCTGGCATATTTCAACGTGCTTGTCTCCAGGGCCAATCCCGTAGAGATACTCGAGAAGCTGGTTGTCAGTCCAATGCACGGACATTAAGGACCGGTTATTCATGATTCGACCGGCTGATGATCTGCCCGGTAGAGATCCTTCAGCTCTTCCCTCATTTTTGCGATAGCCCGGAACAGGTGCGACTTCACGGTTCCCTGATCCAGTTTAAGCACAGCCGCGATGTCATCGAGGGAGAATCCATCGTAGTGCCTCAAACAGAAAACGGCGCGCTGCCTTAGCGACAATTTCAGCAATGCCAGTTCGAGTCTTTGCTGAATTTGCCTGGCGAACAACTGGCGTTCTGCATCGGGTTCGCAGGAGGCGGCCGTTTGCAGGATGGCCGCTTCATCTTGAGCAGCGGGACGCCGTTGCCAGATTCTCCATGACTTGGAACGCAAGCGGTCGAGACAGGTGTTCACGGCTATCCGGGTGAGCCAGCGCCTTTGCGCCTCGGCATCTTCCAGTTCCGCACCTGGGCGATTCAGGGCTTTATACGCTTTGAGAAAAATGTCCTGGGTTGCACAATCCGCTTCGCCCGGATCCTGCAACATACGGCGGCATAACAGGAAAACGCGCTTCTGCTCGGATGTCATCCAGGCGCCAAAGTCGCTCAAGCGCACGAGGCTGACCTGGCCGAGCAGTTCTTCTGCCATCGCGCCAATCATAGCTTCCAACTCTAGAAACGTATCCGCTGATGCTCGGGTTTACGCAGCTATGCACGAAAATTCCGAAAAGTCACTTGCCGGCGGCGCCGCGGGACCGTTTGGGTGGTTTGCGGGCGTGTTCTTCCGAAGCGGCAGGCTTTTTCAGATTCGCGAGGCTCTTGCGAAGTGCTTCGGCAATATCGACGACCTCGGCCGTCTTTTGAACTTTCTGCGGCATCTCAATCGGTTGTCCTTGCACTTTCTTTTCCAGCATGGCTTCCAACCGCTCCCGATATGTGTCGTGATACCGCGTAGGCTCAAATGGTCCGGCAAGTGAGTGAATCAGCGTTTCGGCGAGTTTGAGCTCTTTTTCCGAAACGCCCTTCGTGTCGGCCCGAAACTCCTCATCGGCACGCACTTCGTTCTCATAGAACATGGTGTGTCCGAGAATCCCTTTCCTGCCCGGGCGCAGCACAATGACGTGCTCGCGCGTATGCATGGCGAACTGGGCGATTGCGGCAAGCCCGGTGGATGACATGGCCTGGTAGAGAAGCCCATATGCCTTTTGGCCAGCTTCCTCTGGATTCACGTAATAGGATGTTTCGTAGTAAACGGGATCGATTTCCGCCAGCTTTACGAACTCCTGAATCTCCATCGCGGTCGATGTTTTTGGCGCTAAAGTCTTAAGTTCTTCGGGATCGACGGCGACAAATCGATTCTTTTCGTATTCATAGCCTTTCAGGACGGCTTCTTGAGGAACAAGCTCGTCGGTCCCTTTGCGAACTGAAACCTGGCGCACGGGCGCGAGCGCTGGCTGCGCTTCTGCTTCATCGCGAGGCCGTCCGCGGGCAGGCCTTTCAGATGGGGAAGTCTCACTGCGGTACACCCGATGCAAGCTGACGCGTTCGGCTCGTGCGGCACGAAACAGCCGTACCGGAATAGAGATCAGACCGAAACTAACGTAGCCGCGCCAAACCGTGGAAGCCATCAATTCCTCCACTAGTGGGATTGCGAGGCCGGTAAAGGGTTTCAGTCATATGGAATCTAGCGGGCGGTCCAGCCGCCGTCGATCAGGATGGTATGCCCGGTTATGAGCGACGCCGCCGGAGAGGCAAGGAACACAACGGCTCCGGCAACATCCATCGGCTCTCCGATGCGGTGAAGAGCGGCAATGCGCGTAATGACGTCAGCGCGAAAATCGGGGTCGGACAGCGCTTCCTCGGTTCCCGGCGTGTGGATAAATGTCGGAGCCACCGCGTTCACCGTAATGTTGTATTTTCCCCATTCCACAGCCAAGCATTTCGTCAGGTGAGAAATGGCGGCCTTCGTCATGCAGTAAACAGATTCTGTTGGCAGCGCGATGAAACCGGCCTGCGAACTCATGTTGATAATGCGCCCGCTTTTCTGCTGAATCATCACGCGTCCGACCGCCTGACTAACAAAGAAAGTGCCTTTCAGATTCACGGCAAGGGTCTCATCGAAATCCCGCTCGCGGACGTTCTCAGCGAGGTTATCGGGGGCAATGCCGGCGTTATTGACCAGAATGCCTATGCGCCCGAAGTGACGAACGGCTTCATCCACCGCGCGGGTGATTTGCTCCGGGTGCGAAACATCCATTTGCAGAGGCAACGCACGCCGGCCCAGAGATTCTATTTCACTTGCCAGACCAGCATCTGAACGCAGATCGCGGAGGCCGATGGCGACATCCGCGCCCGCATTCGCCAGGGCCAATGAGATAGCACGACCGAGGCCGCGGGCTGCCCCTGTGACCAGGGCCGCCTGACCGGGCAAGTCAAACTGGGGAAAGTTACTCATGCATATCTCCTATGCTTTCGCGGCCGCTTGCGTCTTCTCTGCCCTTCCGGCATTCGGGCAGTTTCAGACCAGCTTGCAGCCCATAACGGTTGAGGAATTTTCAGTTTATGCAAAAAAGATCGAACAGCAGTTGCAGAGCCGCTGGAAGGGACAGCAGCCGTTCCTTTTCATCGACGAGACGCCGTCTGAGAGGGCGAAAGTTCTGGGCGGCGAATTGATGATCAGGCCGGGTTCGCCCCAGAACCCCATAGGCATTTCCAGGGGCCTGATTCATGATTGGCTTGGCGACGTCTTCATCCCCAATACGAATATGAGCAGGGTTTTGGCGGTTTTGCAGGATTTCGATCATCACCACGAAATTTATCCGGAAATTATTCAATCGAAACTTATCCGGCGGAATGGCGACGACTTTACAGGCTATTGGCGGCTGAAACAACAAACGCCTCTGGTGCCGGTTGCACTGGATGTAGTGCAGGATGCGCATTATAAGCAAGTTGGGACGGGCAAATGGGTCTGCCGCGCTTACGCAAACGACATTTCGGAAATCGACAATCCGGGAACAAGAAAGGAACAAAAACTTCCGCCGGGTAAAGGAAACGGATTTCTCTGGCGGCTCTATGGATATTGGAGTCTGGAGACCACTAATGGCGGTGTTCTGGCCGAATGCCGCAGCCTTTCTCTTTCGCGGGATATTCCATTAGGGCTGGCGTGGGCGATCAAGCCGCTAATACAGAATGTTCCGCGCGAATCGCTGGAATCGACGCTTCGGAATACAAGGGCAGCGGCCATGAAATGAAGCGATTCCGCCGTAGCGATAAGGAGTTGATCCGCATCCATCCATAAGAGCGGAACATGCCAATGCCACAAAGCCAGTGCCGGACTCACAAGCTTGCCTATCTACTACTCGGGATCGCGGTTCCTTTAGGCGGTTATTTGCTGTGGTGTAAAGCCAGTGGATTTCGCGCTTGCCGGAGGAAACAGGAGCGGGAGCGATTGCAGGAAATCGCGGTGGAAGACAGTTTTCCGGCCAGCGATCCGCCGGCTAACTGGTGATTCCATTCGGCTGCGGTTCAGCTATACTGAATCCTGACCATGCGCGAGAAGAACTCGTCTTTTCAACCCATTGCCTTAGCCTTGACCGTTACCGCCGCACTGCTGCGATTGGTACCGCACCCGCCGAATTTCGCGCCCGTCGGTAGTGTTGCGTTATTCGGAGGCGCACGGCTGCGCGGGTGGCAGGCTTACCTGGTTCCGGTACTCGCCATGCTTGTTACCGATCCCATTCTGAGCCACATGGCGGGATATTCTGCATACTCCTGGGGAACCCTGGTGATCTATGCATGCTTCCTAATCAATGTAATGCTAGGACGCCTTTTGCTGCGCCATTCGGTGAATCCAGCGCGGATCGCGGCTGTGGTTGCAGTTGGCAGCATTCAGTTTTACCTGATCACGAACCTGGACGTATGGTGGACGGGAGTTACGCTCTACCCGCATACCGTGGGCGGCCTGGCTGCCTGCTACATTGCGGGGCTGCCATTCTTCGCGCGCACTCTTCTGGGCGACCTTTTTTATTCCGGCGCATTGTTCGGCGCACACGCATTCCTCAGCCGCAAGCTTCACGGCGAAAGCTCGAGGCCGGCAGCAATATAGATCTGCTGCGGCGCGTGCGTAGGACGCATGAGTAGAAGCGCGATTTTTCTTGCGATTACCTTCGCGCTGGGCTGTTTTCACAGCAGCGCTGCTGTTACCCAAATCGAAATCACAGATCGGCATGACCTGCTCGGCGGGGCTGCTTTCGGTGACACCGGGCCATATGAGTGCATCCGGGGGAGAGTCCATTTCGCGGTTAATCCTCGCCTGAAGCCGAATCGCATTGTGGCCGACATCGATCTTGCGCCGCGGAATACGGCCGGCGTGGTCGAGTTCTCGGCAGATCTCTACATGCTGCAGCCACGCGATCTATCGAAGGGTAACGGCACCGCACTAGTGGAGATCTCGAACCGCGGCGGCAAGGGTTTGCCACATGAATTCGACTTCGCCACAGCGCCGCTGAATACCGAGTCTGCCGAGGCGCTCGGCGACGCCTTCGTGCTGCGCCAGGGATTCACGCTGGTTTGGATTGGATGGGAATTCGACGTTCCAAAGCGCCCTGGACTTCTTCGAGCCGATCTTCCGATCGCTACCGATCATGGGAGAACCATCACTGGCATGGTTCGATCGGAATGGATCGGCGAGAAAAGACAAAACACGATTCCGCTGGGCGACCGAGACCAGGCCGGCTACGGCGTATTGGATGCCGACTCTCCAAAAAACAAACTGTTCGTGCGCGATACTGTGCTGGGCCCGCGCACTCTACTGCCGCATTCCGAGTGGCAATTCAGCGACGCGAGGCACGTGACGCTAAAGGACGGATTCGCACCGGGCCGGATTTATGAAGTGGTTTATGAAACCAAAGACCCGGTCGTAGCGGGCCTTGGCCTCGCCGGGGTGCGCGACTTCGTTTCATTTCTTAAGTACGGCGGACCGGAGATGCCGCTGAGCAGCGAGCATGAGCAGATCAAGCGAGCAATTGGATTCGGAGTATCGCAAAGCGGCCGGTTTCTTCGTGAATTTGTTTATGACGGATTCAACGAAGACGAGTCGCACCGCAAAGTCTTTGACGGCGTTTGGGCGCATGTCGCGGGCGCGGGCCGAGGAAGCTTCAATCTCCGCTTCGCCCAGCCTTCGCGCGATGGACATCCCTTTCTGAACGTGCTTTATCCAGTGGATGTTCCTCCCTTTGACGAAGAGCATCTGCTGGCCAGGGCGCATGGGGCACACGTTGTCCCGAAGCTTTTTCTGACGAACGGATCGTATGAGTACTGGGGCCGCTGTGCATCGCTTATCCACACAACGGCGGATGGGAAAGCCGATGATCCACCTTCAGAAAACACGAGAATCTATTTCTTCTCCGGTTCGCAGCATGGGGTTGGCACAATCCCGCCACGGGCCGCTCCGGCGCAGAACATCACAAATACGAACGACTACCGTTACGGCCTGCGCGCGCTTTTGGTCGCGATGCAGAAATGGCTGAAAGATGGCGTTGCGTCTCCGGCTTCTCAGTTTCCACGGCTGCAAAAAGACGAGCTGACCACCATTGCGGGGCTGCACTTCCCGCGCATTCCCGGCGTAAACATTCCACAGCATAAACGCGAAGCCTATCGCCTGGATTTTTCGACTGAGCCGCCGCGGATTGGCCCGCCGTTTCCGACATTTGTACCCCAAGTGGATGCCGACGGAAACGATTTGGGAGGCATTCGCATGCCGGAGATTGCGGTTCCGTTAGCGTCCTATACGGGATGGAATTTGAGAAGTCCCTTGATTGGCGCACCATCTGAACTGCTCAGCATGATCGGTTCCTGGATTCCATTCTCAAAGGCATCGGTGGCGAAAAGGTACGCCAGTGAGCAGGATTACCTGAATCGAATTGATACGGCGGGACGCGATTTGGTGCGATCCGGATTTGTGCTGGAGAGTGATTTGCCGGCTTTGCACGAACGCGCGAGTAAGGAATGGGAATTCGCGGCTGCTACTCGTAGCGCAGCGCTTCGGTAGGGTTCAGTTGGGAGGCGCGGCGCGCGGGAAGGAGGCCGAAACCAACCCCCACGGCAAAGGAAACCCCGAACGCAACCAGAATGGAAAGCGCCGAAATGGGCACCCGAACCTGCTCGAAAAAGAGCCGGACACTTAGCGGCAGGGCAAGGCCGATCACAATACCGACGCTTCCTCCGGCCAGACTGATGAGCACGGATTCAACCAGGAACTGCAGCATGACGTCGCGGCGCGAGGCGCCCACGGCCATACGCAATCCTATTTCGCGCGTTCGCTCGGTGACCGTTACAAGCATGATGTTCATGATGCCAATCCCCGAAATGATGAGCGCAATTGCCGAGACGATAATCAGCACGATGGTCAGCACAGTGGCGATGCTATCGGCGGTACTGAGAATAGCGGATAGATTCTGCACGTTGTACTTTGTGCCGGGCCTATGCCGCCGCTCGAGAATGTCGTTGACCTCCCGCGTGACCATTGGCACGTCGGCGGCGTTGCGGACCTCGATGTAAACAGGGTTGATCCGCTCGTACTGCATGAAGTACTTCATCACAGTGATGGGGATCAGAATCGTATCATCGGTAATTTCACCCTGCCCGAACGTACTCGTACGCTCCTTAAACGTGCCAATCACGGTGAACTCAAGCTGGCTTATCTTAATGGTTTGCCCGAGGGCGGCTTCCTGGCTGCCGAATATACGTATTGCCAGTTTGTCGATGAGCATGGCCACGTGTTCGCGCAGGGTCATATCGCTCTGATCGAACGAGCGGCCAGCAAGCACTATCAGATTGCGCACTACGGCGTACTGATCGTCCACGCCGTCGACAGTGACCACACGTACTTTGCCGTTGACGACAATCTTGTCGTGGGTATTCATCACGGCCGTAGCAGCCACAATGGTGTTCCCCAAGTCCTCGCGAATAGCTTGGACGTCCGCGAGTTTGACGAAATCAGCTTCTACGTTGGCGAGATTTTCTCCGCCCGCTTCGTAATCGGCATACACAAGATTTGAGCCGATGCCGCGGATCTGATCGAGTATCAGATCTTTGCTGGCGAGAGAAATAGTGACGACGAGAATGACCGAGGCATTCCCGATAATAAGACCCAGAGCCGTCAGGAAGGTACGAAGGCGATTGGCCCGCAAAGCTTGCAGGCTGAAACTAACCGCCTCAGTGAGATTCATCTGTAGAGATCAGACGCCGCCAACCTGCTTCAGTAGACGCAAAGCTTCTTGCTTGGGCGGGTCATCAACCGTGACCGGCGCGTGCATGTACTTCTGGAGCAGATTTTTGGCCTCGTCCAGATTGCGCTTTTGTTTGATGTAAAGGTCGGCGCGCGCAAACCACACGCGAGGAGATTCAGGAGCCACCTTCTGGGCCTGTTGCAGAACCTGGTCGCTTTCGTGCGTGCGGCCCTGATTTGCAAGGAATTTAGCGAGCTCGATTAACTGGCCGATGCTGTGCGGAGCTACGGCGACCGCCTGACGAAGCTGGTCTTCCGCGCTCTGATATTCCTTCCGCTTTTGTGCCAGCTTTGCCTTCTCGAGATAGCCCTCGGCGGGGTCGATCGCAGAGATTTGATCGGCCACCTTCATAGCTTTATCGTGACCGCCACCCAGGAATCCGGGCGCGTCTAAGTAGTAGTCGAAGAGGTCACTGAGGGCATCACTGTTCTTTGGATCCAACTGCACGGAACGCTCGAATGCCTGGCGCGCTTTCGATGCGTATCCAGGCGCCAGAAGCGGGTTCGAGGTCTCCGCCCGCTTGCCAAATGCACGGCCCAGCCAGTCCATGTACTGGGCATTGTTGGGTTCGCTTTCCGTTGCCTTCTGAAGGTAATCGCTGGATTTCTTGAAATCACCTAGCATGAAATAATCACGGCCAATTAGAAACTCCATTTGCGGGTCGGCGCTGCTCGTATCTAACAAGGCGAGAGAAGCTTCATAATCAGTATGTTTGTACAGGCCTTCAGCTTTCGTCAGAGTCTGCGCGGAGAGCGGGGTTCCGCATAGCACGATCACGGCGCAAACCACTCCGATTATGCAACGCCCCACCAATGACGGTTCTTTAATTCTTAGCAATTTATTATTTATCCGAAGCCCAAGCCACAAGATGCTGATTCAGCGGCCGAAGTTGCGAAACTGTCGTCCAGACACGCGAACGGTATAGTAGTTTTAGGCTGAAATTCACGGAAGGAAAGGTAAAAGGAATGATGCTCGCCCAATTGCGACGTTTGGTTGTCTCAGGCGGTTTCTTTCTCCTTGTGGCCGGCAGCACATGGGCCCAGACGACTACGCTAGAGGGCCAGGTGAAGGGCCCGGACGGCCAGCCGTACAAGGGCGCGGTCATCGACCTCACCCGCACCGATATCAAGGGCCACTACACGGTTAAATCGGATAAAAAGGGGCACTGGCTTTACACCGGTTTGCCTTATGGAAAGTACGACATCACCTGCGCCATCAATGGCCAGGTTGTGGATAGGGTAAACGGTGTTCAATCGAAGTACGGCGAATCGACCGAAGTTGATTTCAATGCGGCCAAAGCGAAACAAGCGCAGGCTGCCGCTGCCGCAGCCAACCAAAGCGGCGAGCTGACGCAGGAACAATCTCGCGGAATGTCGAAGGAGCAGAAAGAGCAGTATGAGGCGCAGCTAAAGAAGAACTCCGAAGCCATCAAGAAGAACAAGGCTTTGAACGACACTTACAACTTGGCTCAGACCGCGTTGAAGGCTGCTCCCGCCGAGACAGATCCGGCCAAAAAGGCGGCCGACTACAACACTGCCATCGACAATTTGAACAAGGCCTCCCAAATGGATGCCAATCAGGTGGCGATTTGGGACAGCCTGGGTGAAGCGTACACAGGACTTGCCGGGACCCAGACCGGAGACGAGAAAAACAAATCATACGACCAGGCGGTTGAGGCCTACAAAAAGAGCCTGGCGATAAAGCCCGATGAAGCAGCGATCTATAACCAGATTGGGAACATTTACGGAGCCGAGAAAAAGATACCCGAAGCCACCGAAGCGCTGACTAAAGCGGCTGAATTGTCTCCCACAGCGGAGGGCAAAGGGAAGGCCTACTTCAACATGGGCGCAAACATGGTGAATAGTGGCCATCCGGCCGAAGCGGCGGATTTCTTCAAGAAAGCCACGGATGCGGACCCGAACTACGCGGAAGCCTGGTATCAATACGGCAGCCTGCTGATGATGAAAGGCTCCGTGGATCCGAAGACGGGACAGCAAACCTATCCTCCCGATACGGTGACTGCGCTGAAGAAATATCTGGAATTGGAACCTAATGGCAAACACGCGCAGGAAGCCACGGCTATGCTCCAAGCTATGGGTGAAAAGGTTCAGACCAAGATCACAGTGCCGGGCGCAAACAAGAAGAAATAATCGAATAGATTGCATCAAAGGGTCAGGAGTCCGAATGGCTCCTGGCCTGTTAGCTTCACTGAAATGGTACGCGCAGCTCTCGAACTCCTGGTCACGATTATTATCGTGTTGGCTGCACGGGCCATACTAACAAGTTTCCTTAAGGGAATCGCGAACACCTCTTCCGCGGCTTTCCAGCGCGGGCCGCAGGACCAGAAGACTGCAACTGGCTCAGGCCCAAGTGCACCTTCGAGCGCTCCCAAGGGAAGTGAACTGCACAAGGATCCCGTGTGCGGGACCTATGTCGCCGAATCGACCCAGTTCAGACGACAGGTTGGCGGGCAAACTTTTTACTACTGCTCGGACGCCTGCAAGGAAAAGCACGCGCTGGTTGCGCGGTGAGGGGAAGAAGATCCTTCGTGCGATAAGTGAACCCGCACCGGCAAGCTGCAATCCTTTAAAACCCTACAGCATTCGCAAATGGAAGCCGCCGTCCACATGTATGACCTGCCCGGTGGAATAGTCAAGCTGCCCATCGGCGATGGCGCGAACGGCACGGGCAACGTCTAGCGGCTCGCCCATTCGCGGCTGAGGCAAGAGGCCGTTTGCGATTTCTTCTTCGTATGATGCGGCGACGGAGCCAATCATATCGGTGCGGATGATGCCGGGCTGGATCTCAAACACAGGTATATTGTGGCGCGCCAGACGCGCGGCAAATAGCTTGACAGCCATGCTGAGCGCGGCTTTCGACATACAGTAGTCGCCCCGATTCGGGGAAGCGGTGAAACTGGAAATTGAACCGATGAAAACGATGCGGCCGGAGGACTGCTCGATCATCCGGCGAGCGATCAACTGAGTCAGGAAGTATGGGCCTCTCAAATTGGTGGCGAAGATCTCATCGAAGCTCTCCGGAGTTGCCTCGAGCACGTCGCGGCGCTCGCGTGGAGCCATTCCGGCATTGTTCACCAGCAGATCTATTTTTTGGAAGTGCTGCTGGACAGCGGCGGCCAACTGGCGGCACGAGGCAAGATCGCCAAGATCACAGGGCAGAATGGTTGCGCCGGTGCTTTCGGCGACAGCTTGGGCGGCTTCGCGGTTGGTGTTGTAAGTCGCAAGCACCTGGTGAGTTCGCCCAAGCTCTTCCACGATGGCGCGGCCAATTCCGCGGCTGCCGCCCGTGACAAGAGCTACTGGTTTGGACACGAATAAGATTTAAGCAAATGATCATTGCGGATTTGGCAGAGATTCCGGGGCGAACATATCCGGCGCGCAGGCGGACGCAAAATCTGGTTGGCGGCGCGAGTCCGATTCAAGCAGCGAATTTCTCGCTCGGACACGTCGTACTGGAACCGAATGGCGGGCAGGTGCCGTGGCACAGCCAGGAGCAGGAGGAAATCTACTTCATTGTGGAAGGCGCAGGCGAGATGTGCCTGGGGCCGGAGAAGGCAACTGTACAAGCGGGTCAGGCAGTATATATTCCACCGCGCGTGTTTCATCAGCTCACGAATACGGGCTCAATCCCGATGTGTATGATTTACTGCTACGGTCCGGCGGGAGATGTGGCTCATTGGCGGCAGGAACTCGACGGCACACTGCCGCGCGTGGGAGTGGAAGCACCGGCCTTGCCCGCTGGAGCACATCCGCAATGCACAGCCAAACCCGGGGGCCGGCAATGAACTCGAGAAACACTCACTCAATCGGAATCATCATGAACGGCGTGACCGGGCGCATGGGCTTGAACCAGCACTTGCGTCGCTCGATCTACGCCATCATGCAACAGGGCGGTGTTCAAACCGGCGATACCGAGGCGATTATGCCGCGTCCGCTGCTGGTGGGACGGAACGCCGCGAAGCTGGAAACGATATCGGCCGAATTCGCAGGGTTGCCCTACACAACCGACCTGGACGCGGCGCTTGCGGACCCCGCTTACACCATCTATTTCGACGCGCAAACGACGGACCGGCGCGGTGAAAGCGTTAAGAAGGCAATAGCGGCAGGAAAGCATGTGTATTGCGAGAAGCCGGTTGCCGAAAATCTGAGCGCGGCGCTGGAATTGTACAAACTGGCAGTAAACGCGGGAGTGAAACACGGAGTAGTGCAAGATAAGCTGTGGCTACCGGGGCTCCTGAAATTGCGGACGCTGCGCGATCTTGGGTTTTTCGGGCGCATTCTTTCGGTGCGCGGTGAATTCGGCTACTGGGTATTCGAAGGCGATAGGGTTCCCGCGCAGCGGCCCTCCTGGAACTATCGGAAGGAAGACGGCGGCGGCATTATCCTTGACATGCTCTGCCACTGGCGCTACGTGCTGGATAACATCTTCGCACCGGTGCGTGCGGTTTCGTGTCTGGGCGCGACACACATTCCCGAGCGCTGTGACGAACAGGGCAAGCGCTATGACGCCACGGCGGACGACTCCGCTTTCGCGACGTTCGAACTTGAAGGCGGAATGATCGCGCACTTCAATTCATCCTGGTGCGTACGCGTGCGCCGCGACGACTTGCTTACGATACAGGTGGACGGCACGAACGGATCGGGTGTAGCCGGTCTGCGCGACTGCTGGATTCAGCCCTATGCAGCCACGCCGCGGCCGGTCTGGAACCCGGACGTTCCGAATCCGTTGAACTTTTTCGATGGATGGCAGCGTGTGCCCGAGCAGCAGCCATTTGAGAATGCCTTTAAGCGCCAGTGGGAGCTGTTTCTTCGGCACGTTGTCAAAGACGAACCGTTCCGCTGGGATCTGCTGGAAGGTGCGAAGGGCGTCCAACTGGCGGAGAAGGGTCTGGAATCGTGGCGCAAGCGGGCTTGGGTGGATGTAGCCCCGCTATCTGCGAGTTGAACGCCTATTCGTCTCGAAGCACGGTCATGGGATCGACACTCGCGGCGCGGTGTGCTGGAATGGCGGTGGCGAGGAGCATCGCGAGGCCGAGGGCCACGATGGCGGCAATGATTGTAACAGGGTCGTTCGGCTGAACGGTCTTACAGGATATGCATGTCGACGGTGGCTGAGGAAATCTCCCCCTTCGTCGCCTGTTTCTACGCAGCATATGCAGGTGTTGACTCTATACAACAAGATGATCTTCTGGAGATGCCCACGGAGCCACTTGTGCATCCTTTCGTGATAACCTCGGCTAGCCTCTCCATGAAAACACCCCTGAAGGCTTTGCTTCTGCTGACCGCGGCCGTTTGTCTGCTTTCGCAAGGCCGGGCGGATGAGCGCGCTGACTGGAACAGGCCGGCAAAGCCGTTCCGGATCATCGGGAACATTTACTACGTAGGAGCTTCGGGAGTCTCGGCTTTCCTGATCACAACATCTAGCGGAAGCATTTTACTCGATGCCGGGTTGCCCGAAACTGCTCCGCTGATCGAGAGGAACATCGCTGCCCTCGGATTTCAAGTGAATAACATCAAGTATCTGCTCAACAGTCATGCCCATTACGATCACTGTGGCGGTCTGGCCGAGATCAAGAGGCTTTCTGGCGCGCAAATGATTTCCAGTGAAGCAGACAAGCAAACGCTGATAAGAGGGCATCAACTGAGCTACGGCCCGGGACAACACGATGCCGGCTTCCCTCCCGTGAAAGTGGATCGAACGGTTAGCGATGGAGAACAGATCTCGCTTGGTGGCGCCGTACTGACCGCCCACTTGACGCCAGGACATACGAAAGGCTGCACGACCTGGAGCATGCCCGTTGTCAGCAAAAACAAGAGCTACCAGGTTGTGTTCTACTGCAGCACCACAGTGGCCGGAAACCAGCTTGTGAATAATCGCAAGTACCCCGATATCGTGTCGGATTACGAGCGGAGCTTTGCCAAATTGCGGAGCTTGCCTTGTGACGTTTTCCTGGGGCCGCATCCGGGCTTCTTCCACCGCGATGAGAAGTTGCACCGGCTCGAGTCGGGGCGTGCTGACGCTTTCATCGATTCGCGCGAGCTGCGGAGATTTGTCGATGATTCGGAGATGTCGTTTCGAGAAGAATTGAAGTGGAAGCAGATAAACAACCAGCAGCTCAAATGATGTCCACCCCCACTCGGCCCCATGAAAAAGCTGATTAACAGACCCGATCGGGTAGTCGACGAAATGCTGGAAGGTCTGATGACTATTTGTCCAGACCTGGCTCGTCTCTCGGACCATAACGTACTACTCCGCGCCGACACAGAGCACGTGCGCAATTCGCAAGTGGCGCTGATTTCCGGAGGAGGGAGCGGTCACGAGCCAGCACACGCGGGTTTCGTGGGCGCGGGCATGTTGAACGCGGCAGTGTTGGGCGAGGTGTTCACATCGCCTCCCGTTGAGGCGCTACTGGCCGCCATTAAAGCGGTTGCTGGCGCGCCGGGCGTGCTGCTGATTGTGAAGAACTATACCGGGGATCGCTTGAACTTCGGGCTGGCGTCGGAGATGGCGCGCGCCGATGGGATTCGTGTGGAGACTGTAGTGGGTGCGGACGATATAGCACTTGCGGCAACACACGAGCGCTCGAACCGCCGCGGCATTGCGGGGACAGTGCTGGTACACAAAATTGCAGGAGCGGCAGCGGCAGCCGGGATGAAGCTTGAAGATGTCGCAAAAATTGCACGCTCCGCAGCCCAAGACATTGCCAGCATGGGAATTTCGCTGTCGGCCGGCACGGTGCCGGCAACGGGCAAACCGGGCTACAGCCTGGGTGAACTGGAAGTGGAATTAGGGCTGGGGATTCACGGCGAGCCGGGCGTGCGCCGAGGTGTGCTGAGGACGGCCAATGAACATGCCGACGAACTTGTCGAAGCGATTGTCGAGGCGCATTTGCTCCAAGCCGCTGAACGCGTAGCGGTGCTGGTCAATAACCTGGGTGCGACGACGACAATGGAACTGGCCATTGTTGCATGCAGGGCGGTGGCGGCGCTTGAATCTCGCGGCATTGTGGTGGAGCGCGTATACGCGGGCACGTTCATCTCATCGTTAGATGCGGCGGGCGTGTCGGTGTCGATACTGCGGGTGAACGACGAACGCGTGGAACTGTTAGACGCGCCGACCTTCGCGCCGGCTTGGCCGTGTGCGTCGAAAAGCCCGAGGCGGCCCATTGCCGATAGAACGGTGGAATCGCGCGGCTCAGGCCGCGAGCCGAGAAGGGCGCAGGCAAAGAGCGGCCGGTTGCATCGGGCAATCGAAGCGGCTTGCGAAACGATTTTTGCTGCACGAGAACGCCTGACCGAGTTGGATCGGGTAGTGGGCGATGGAGACCTCGGGATCAACCTGGCACGGGGTGCAGCGGCAGTTCGGGAAATGTTATCGACGCACGCGGGCGATGACGCGGCAGATACGCTACGCTCACTAGCGGAAACGCTGCAACGCGTAGTGGGCGGATCGTCCGGACCTTTTTATGGCGTGTTGCTGCTGCGTGCTTCCAGCACATTGCGGTCGGGAAATATGCAAGATCCGAAGGTGTGGGCGCGGGCCTGCAGCGACGCGTGTCAGGCGGTTAGTGAAATTGGCGGAGCGGTAGCGGGGGACCGCACCATGCTGGACGCGTTGATTCCATTTGCAAACGCGCTGAGCGGAGGGATTGAAAAGAAAGCAGTCCTTTCGGAAGCGTTATGTGAAGCGGCCAATGCCGCGGAAAAGGGCGCCGAAGCAACCGCGCAGATGTTTCCACGCCGGGGGCGATCGAGCTACTTAGGCGAACGGTGCCTGGGCCATCCTGACCCAGGCGCAGTCGCGGTCGCGATCTGGCTCCGAGCCATTGCAGAGAATGCTGTCACCGAGTGAGGCTTGTACTATGGCGCAACCTTTTTATCTCGGTTTAAACATGTCGGGCACGGTCTCGGCCGGAGCTTACACCGCGGGCGTGATTGATTTTTTAGTTCAGGCGATGGATGCCTGGTCCGCTGAGCGCGAGCGGCAAATTCAGCAGTTCGGAACGAATTATGAACAGTGGACCATTCCGCCTCACGAAGCCGAGCTTGCGGTGATGGCAGGTGCATCGGGCGGAGGAATTACGGCGGCACTTACAGCGGCGGCGCTGAGCCAAGATTTTGATCATGTTGACGTGCAATCGCCACCGCCCGACGCGCGCGTGAACACGCTGTTTCAAAGCTGGGTGCGCGAGATCGATCTAACCGGGCTGCTGGGACACACCGATCTGGATGCAAACGGCGGGGAAGTGGTCTCTATTCTGGATTCCACGCCGATCCGTGGCATTGCGGCGCATGCGCTGCAGATCCCGGCTCCCTTGAGTGAGCGGCGGACGTGGGTACGCGACGGTTTGAAAGTAATTCTCACGCTGACTAACCTGCGCGGCGTGCCCTACGCGATTGAATCGGAAACAGCCGATTCGGAGCGGACCTTGTACTATGCGGATCATCGCGCTTTTGAGGTTTTGTGGAGCGCGAATGGGCCCTCTGGCGAGTACGTCCCGTTAAATGGAAAAGGCGGAAAGGAATGGACAGAGCTGGCTGAAACCGCCATCGCGACAAGTGCCTTCCCAGTTGTGCTGGCGCCGCAGAAGCTATCCCGGACCGCCGGCGAATACAATCAGCGCCGCTGGTGGATCTCGCAAGCTAACCCGAAATGCGGCGAAGGCGGCGTGTGCGAGTGCGAAACGAACGAACCGATGCAGCCTTCGTGGAAGCTGGCAGACGCTTTCCCGATCGAAACGCTGAACGTGGATGGGGGCGCGACGAATAACAGTCCTTTCGATTGTGCGCGCTTTGCCTTGGCCGAGCTTCCTCCGGCGGCGCCGAACGGCCGCAATCCGCGGGAGCCCTTACTGGCTGATCGGGCGGTGATCAGTATCGCCCCGCTCTCAACCGAGACTGAGGGCTCGCTGCCAATGATGCCCGATTCGGCACTCTTTTCGCTGCTGACGCGATTTGCAGGGGCGCTTGTCAATCAAAGCCGTATACAAGGCGAGAATCTCAAATTGACAACGGAGGCGAGTGTCGCCAGCCGCTGGATCATTGCCCCTAATTCGACTGTGCCCAACACGGAACCGCTGGCAGGATCACTGCTACAAGCCTTCGGCGGCTTCGTATCCCAAGCGTTTCGCGAGCATGATTACCAATTGGGCCGGCGGAACTGCCAGTGGTTTCTGCGCAGTCATTTTGGACTGCCGTGGGATAACGCGATCATGCAGCAGTATTCGCTATCGTCGACGGCTCAAAACCGCCTGGATGCGCAATTCGGATTTGAGGCGGTAAAGGGCGAACCCACGAACGCCCGAACGCGCCTGTTTCCAGTGATACCGGTTATTCCGAAGTTGACGCCGGAAATTACTGTGACAAGAAATGCCATCGATCAGGATGCGCTGAATGGGCTGAGCGATATAGCCACTGATCGCCTGAAGAGAGTAGCAAAGGCTCTCCTTAGCGGGGGTGGCGGGAGTATGTTTTCGGATGTAGCATTTGACGCAGCCTGGCTTTTCGTCAAAGGAAAGCTTCGGAACAAGCTCTTAAATTACGCGGGTTTCGAGCTCGGGAAGCAGGGCTTTGTTAAGTGAAGGCGACACGCCCGGCAAGCGGGGCGGATCCTCATAATCGCTAACCTGCGACCTGAACCACTCGGGAGCAATGTCGAAAATGCGGCAGCAGCCCTTCTCCTTGATGCCGACAATACGAGAAATTGGATTTGTCTTGGTAAACACATCAGTGCCAGGCATCTTTATTAGGATCGCCTGATCGCTTCCGATGTGGCGGCTTCACGGGAGTGAACGCCGCGAGGGGCTTCTAGCTCGCTGCCGCAGCGTCCCATTTAACGCGGGCTTCCCTGTTTCAGGCTCACCCCGTACCGGAATCAAATCCTCCGTTCAGCTCATCTTGTGTTGGACAACTCTAGGGCTTGCGCTGATTCGGGGAACGACGGACAATAATGGTTTGCCGCGTTAAGCATCACGATGGCGGAGAACACTCGAGATAATGTCCGCAAGCTCGTAGCCTATATCGAGGAAAACCTTAGAGCGTCAAGCTCTGCGGGATTGACCTTCATCGACACGCGAAACTTGAAGGGGCGATTGATGGTTCGGCAGAACCACGTCGTGTTTGGTCGCCGCGGAGCGGGAAAGAGCAGCCTAGTAGAATCAGTGTGCGGTCCAGCGGCGCACGTTGCCATACGCATCAATCTTGAGGATTATAAGGACATCAGTTTTCCGAATATTCTGCTGCATGTCTTAATGGAGTCCTGTAAAAAACTGGGCACAGCAGTGAAAGCTCGCTCGAAGTGGACACAGATCCTTGCTGCACGGCGGTTCCGCAAAGAGCTTCTTTCGAGGGAACAACAACTTTCAGAGCTTCTCTACGAACCGGATCGAGAAGAACAGAGCGTTCGAACGAAAGAAGGCAGTGGCCGCACGGCTGGCATTGCCCTTTCGTCCGACAAAATTAAGGCGACGCTGTCCGGGAAACGCGCAGTAGAAAGGGAGGTCGCCCGAACGCTTCCGGTCGACAAACTTGCGCGGCTGCAAATCGATATTCCGAGCTTTAAACGGCTATTTCGCGAGGCGGCCAAGCTCTCTGCCGATACGTCAATTTTTCTGGTTTTAGACGACTTCTATTTCGTACCGAAGGCGGTTCAGGCCGAATTCATCGACTTCTTTCACCGCCTCACGAAAGACACGCCACTCTTTTTGAAGGTCGCAACGATCGAGCACAGATCGCGATTGTTTAAAATGACCGAGCAATCGTACATCGGAGCCGAGCTTGGTCACGACATTTACGAGATCGACATGGATTACACGCTCGACAAGTTTTCTGATCTGAAAGAGTTCATGAACGATCTCGTTCGGGCAGCGACCCGGGATTCGGGCGCAGGTCTGGAGTCTGACGACTTGTTCAGTGGGGATGGCTTTTCGCAGTTGTGTCTGGCGTCCGGAGGCGTCCCTCGTGACTTCCTGTCTTTGTTCGTCCGCTTGGCCAACTCCGTAGTTGCTGGGAAGGGAGACAAGATCGGAAAGGTTGAGGTCACCGAAGAAGCTATTGCGAACATATCCAGCAAACTGGAGTCGCTGAAGGTGGACTCTGCCGGAGAACGAGAGATTCTGGAGAGCTATCTCAGCGTGATTCGAAAATCCGTCTACAACGAGCACCGGACAAATGCGTTCTTGGTCGCTAAGGACGAACTCGAGCAACATCCGCAGGAACGGCAGGCTATCCGGGAGCTAGTCGATCTTCGTCTGATACACCTAATTGACAGCAACACAAGCAGCGCGCCCAGTGATGGCCGCCGCTACGAGGCATACATCCTTGATGTCGGTTTGTATGAGAACTCCAGACCGCGAAATTTCAATCAAGTCGAACCCGGTTCGCAAGACTCCAAATCACGGAAAGATCAGCTCCGAGCGTCTCCGAAACTGGTTCTCTCAGAAGTGGCAGAGCGGGTTCGGGAATTCACAAACGGAGAACTCATTATATCCGAACGTCGATCGAACAGGCGGCGAGTCAGTCCTGCCGAAAACGACGAGACCCAGATCAAGCTGAGCTTCTGAGTACCAACCAAATTGGACCGGACATCTCATGCTCATTCGCTCGTTGGCTACGGTTAGCCCCGTCTGGCCGGGGATGAAGTCGGCCAAAAGCCTTCTGGTCGGCACCTGACCATATAACGCGCTAGCCGCAGATGTGAGGCGACGAGCCCGAATCCCCGCCGGATGCCCACGTCTTCAACAGAGGCGGGTGTGAAGCAGGTCAGCTAAAATCTCAATCGCCGTGCAACTGACGCCAGCGCTCAACCAAGTCGTGGCAGGCGCCGCGCCAGTTCGGGAAGTGGAACTCGAATCCGGAATCGAGCAGTAAACGCGGAACGACACGGCGGCTCTTGAGGACCAGCTCGGTTTCAGTCCGGAGAATCATGGCGCCAATGGCGAGCGCCCACCGAGGCGCGGGGACTCCGATGTAACTGGTACACCACGCCCGCCGCAGGCAAAACATCAGCTTGCGGTTCTGGATGCGGAAAAGGGGAAGAGATGTTGATGGGACCGCTGAGTTCTTCGTGGGCGATCAGAAACTCAATGGCGCGTATGAAATCGACGTCGTGAATCCAAGAGACATATTGACGGCCGGAGCCAGCAGGGCCGCCCAGACCGCGCCGGACGAGCCATAGCAGGGTATCGAAGATTCCATCCGGATCAGGGCTCATAATCATCGCGCTGCGAAGAGCGATTCTGCGCGTCCGGGGAGTCTCCGCCGCAAAAAAGGCGCGCTCCCAGCCGGTCGCTACCTCAATACTGAATTGCCACTTGCGCGGAACATTCGGTTCGTTGCCTCCCAGCTCGCCGGTGAGTTCGTCCATTGGACGGTCAAGAGCGTGGCGGTAGATAGTAGCGGTGCTGGCATTCATCCAGATTCGCGGCGGACGTGAACTGCGCGCGATCGCCTGCCCGATCAGGTCTGTTGTAAAGATCCGGGAATTTTTGATCTGGCGCCGATTCGTCTCGTTATAACGGCAATTAACCGTGTGACCGGCAAGGTTAATAACCAGGTCAGCTCCATCGATAACGCTGGTCCAGTCGCCGAGGGTGTTTGCGTCCCAGGTAACGGTCTGCCATTCGGCGGGTTTCGGATGGCGCGCAATGACAATTACGGAATGGCCCTGCTCATGAAAGTGGCGGGCCAGAATCTGACCTATCTGGCCGCTGCCTCCGGGGAGGACGATACGGAGCGGAGGCATTCAGCGTCATTTTATCTTCCCGGTAAGTAGAAGGGTCCGCCAAGCCCGCCAACTCTGATTTCTAATGCTCGCCGAAGCTCCAGCCAACTGAAGCACCGTATTCAGGCACCCAGTTGTCCCCGAACTGGAAAAAGTTGTTAACGTAGTGCGCGTCCACCTGGGGCCGGATGAACAAATGCGGGGTGACAAAGAAACGGATTCCCGCTTCCAGATGAACCTGAAGGTGATTTGAACTCTCCACGAAGGAATTGCTGGTGGAGCAACCCGCGAAGGCATCGCAATAAGACTGCGGGTAGTAGAATTTCATATTCACGCCGCCGACTCCGGCTTGAAGCTCAGGAACAATGCGTTTAAAACGATAGGCCGTAGGAAGCCAGATCGCGTTGAAATCGTAGAAGGTGGGCCGATAGGTCAGACCGGCGAAGCTGCCTTGCGAGAAACGAAAGTCTGTTTCAGCGCCGACTCCGAAATGCGGGGTAAGCAAAATGTCAGCGCCCGCCTTTCCGAACGTTCCACCCAGGCGGGGCGAGGTAAACGGAACACCGGTGCTAAATGTGTCGATCAACTGACCGCTGGAGCTGTCAGTGGCGGTTCCAAGGCCAAAGAATGCATCCACTCCACTCTGACCCTGAGCGACGCTTGTACTGAGGCAGATCGCGACAGCCGCGAGCAACGAACTACTAAGCAGTTTCAAAACGAAAACTCCTCCTATAGGCGTACGCGGCTTTCGGCACTTGAACACCGTTGCGGCATACACCTCATCTGACGTGCGCGTCAGCGGAGCGGGTTTCAGCGAGCCGGATAATGAGAAAGCATCACGGCGAATCACTCTTCTCGATCCTGGCCCATGGCAGGCGACAGAAACCAATCGCCTGCCCCAGAAGCCGAATCCTACGCCCGCGCAGGATCGATGCTCTCAGGATTCAAGCCAAGTTCCTGGATTGCTTGCGCGGCGCGCGTGGCATCGTAGCGTTCCCATTGCACCAGCCGCGAGAGTGCCGCGGCGGCGATGCTGGCCGCATCCACTTCGAAAAATCTCCGCAGGTGCTCGCGATTATCGCTGCGGCCGAAGCCGTCAGTGCCTAGCGCAGTGAGCCGTCCGGGAAGCCACGGCGAAATCTGGTCGGCGACAATCTTCATATAGTCGGTTGCGGCGATGATCGGCATGTCCATGCTGCCCAGCGCTTCCAGCAGAAACGGTTTGCGCGGCGGCTGGTTCGGATGCAGGCGGTTCCAGCGATCCACGTTAAGCGCATCGCGGCGCAGCTCGTTGTAACTGGTGACGCTCCAAACGTGCGCACCGACGCTGTACTTCTCCGCGAGCAGCTTCTGCGCTTTCAGAGCCTCGTTCAAAATGGGCCCGCTGCCGAACAGCGATACTTGCGCCGAGCCGGTTTCCGATGGTTTGTAGAGATATATACCGCGCAGAATGCCTTCCTGCAGATTCGGGATATCCGGCATGGGCGGCTGCACGTAGTTCTCGTTGCACACCGTCAGGTAATAGAAATGATCCTCGTTGTTCTCATACATGGTGCGGATGCCGTCCTGCACGATCACGGCGATCTCATAAGCCCACGCCGGATCGTAGCTTCTGCAGGTAGGTACCACGCTAAAGAGCACGTGGCTGTGGCCGTCGTCGTGCTGTAAGCCCTCGCCCAGCAGAGTAGTGCGCCCCGCCGTGCCGCCGACCAGAAAGCCCTTGCCACGCGAATCGGCAAACGCCCAGACCAGGTCGCCTACCCGCTGGAACCCGAACATTGAATAGTAAATGAAGAACGGAATGGCGGGAACACCAAGGTTGGCATACGCGGTTCCGGCAGCGGTCAGCGAGGCCATGGAACCTGCTTCCGTAATGCCTTCTTCGAGTATCTGGCCGTCTTTCGCTTCCTTGTAATACATCAAGACATCGCTGTCCACGGGCCGGTAGAGCTGGCCGCCCGCGGCGTAGATGCCGCGCTCGCGGAACATGGATTCCATACCGAACGTGCGCGCCTCATCCGGAATAATCGGCACAATGTACTTGCCGATATCGGGAAGCTTGATCAGCGACTTCAGCACCGAAACAAAGCCGGTGGTGGTGGAAGCTTCGCGCCCGCGCGATCCGCCCAGCGTTTCATGGAAGGCTTCGAGCGGCGGCGCTTTAATCTCGATCGTTTTCGGAGCGCGTGCCGGAATGTAACCGCCCAAGGCCTTACGGCGCTCATGAAGATACTTGATTTCGGGGCTGTCGTCCGCGGGACGAAGGAAGGCGATGGAGTGAATGGTCTCCTTCGGCAGGTCGAGATTGAAACGGTTAGCGAGATAGAAGAGCTCTTCCTCGTTCAACTTTTTCTGCTGGTGGGTGATGTTCTTACCTTCACCTGCTTCGCCCAGACCGTATCCTTTGACGCTCTTGGCAAGAATGACTGTGGGCTGGCCTTTGTGCTCAATCGCACGCTGATAGGCGTTGTAGATCTTCACCGGGTCGTGGCCGCCGCGCCGCAGCTTCGCCAGTTGCTCGTCGGTCTTGTCTTCCACCAGCTTCAGCAGCTCCGGATACTTGCCGAAGAATTCCTTGCGAACGTAAGCACCGCCTCGCGCCTTATAGTTCTGATACTCGCCGTCGACGCACTCCTCCATGCGCTTCAGCAGCAGACCGCTGGTATCGCGCAGAAACAACTCGTCCCAGTCGCCGCCCCAGAGAACTTTGATAACGTTCCAGCCTGCGCCGCGGAATACGCCCTCCAGTTCCTGGACGATGCTGCTATTGCCGCGCACCGGTCCATCCAGCCGCTGCAGATTGCAGTTGACGATGAAAGTCAAGTTGTCCAGCTTCTCGCGCGAGGCGATGTGCAGCGCTCCGGTGGATTCGGGTTCGTCCATTTCGCCATCGCCCAGAAAGGCGAACACTCTGCGGTCCGTTTTCGGTATGATGCCGCGATTTTCCAGGTACCGGAGAAAGCGCGCGTTGTAAATGGAGTTGATGGGTGCAATGCCCATGGACACCGTCGGGAACTGCCAGAAATTCGGCATCAACCATGGGTGCGGATAGGATGAAAGGCCGGGGTGCTCGCGAAGCTCGTGACGGAAATTGAGCAGATGCTCTTCGCTTAAGCGGCCTTCCAAAAATGCGCGAGCGTACATACCCGGCGACGCATGGCCCTGGTAGTAAACCAGGTCTCCGGGCTGGCCGTCAATGCTGGCACGGAAAAAGTGATTGAAGCCCACTTCGCTGATGGTGGCCAGAGATGCGTAGGTGGAGATGTGGCCCCCGATGTTCGGATCGTATTTGTTGGCGCGGACCACCATGGCAGCCGCATTCCAGCGGATCAGACTCTTGATCCGGCGTTCGAGCGCGCGGTCGCCGGGATAAGGAACCTCTTCGTGCGCAGGAATGGTGTTCAGATACGGCGTGTTGATCTCTTGCGGAGCAGAGACGCCGAACTCACCGGCGCGGTCGAGCAGTTTCTGAAGCAGGTAAGATGCTCGGTCGGGTCCCTCCTCATCGACAACCTGTTCCAGGGCCTCCAGCCATTCTGAAGTCTCCTGCGGGTTCAGATCAGCGTGGCGTTCTTCTTTCGTCTTGAGCATGTTCGGTTTCAGCGTTGGTTGCGGGATAAACTTTACAATACTTTTTCGGCTCGAAACGCACAAGGATATGGGTGCGCACATTCGCGACGCCCAAAGCACGGTACGAGTGGCCAGGAGCGGCTGTTAGCCGGAACACTGGCGGAAAAACAGGCTTACGTAATTAATTATCGCCTATCGCTTGCATTTCTGCCCCTCGTCAGGCAATCTAGAAGGTTTTCGGAGATCATCCATTCTTAATGAAGGTGCGAGTCCTGTATCATGACCACTGCTTCGACGGGGCAGCATCGGCGGCATTTGTCACGCGATTCCTGAATTGCAAGTTTTATCGCGATGCCGAGTTCGAATACACCGGGCTGGCGCACCGTGCCGACCAGTTGTTTGAAGACAGCCTGTTTGATGGCGACGTGAATGTCATTGTCGATTTCAAGTACGCCACGCATCCCAACGTGACCTGGTGGTTCGATCATCATCAGAGCGCGTTCCTGAGTCCCGAAGATGCCGAACACTTCCGGCACGACACCTCCGGGCGGAAGTTCCTGGACCCTAGCTACCGCTCCTGCACCAAATTCATTTCCACCCTTGTAAAAGAGCGGTTTGGGTTCGAAGCGCCGGATTTAGACGAGCTGATTACATGGGCGGATATCGTAGATGGCGCGCTGTACGATAGCGCGGAGTCCGCGGTTGAAATGAACGCTCCGGCCATGCAACTGACGCTCGTGATCGAGGGCAGTAGCGGGCCGCGGCTGGTGCAAAAGATCATTCGCCTGATGCAGCGCCAAAGCCTGACAGAGATAATCGCCGATCCTGAGATCGAAGCAGAATACAACCGGCTGCATAAAACGCATCTGCGGAATATCGATCTGATCCGGAAAACCGGATCATGCGATCATGGCGTGATTTACTTCGATCTGGTGGATTACGGGATCGAAGGCTACAACAAATTCATCCCGTATTACCTGTTTCCCGATTCCGCCTACACCGTTTCGGTTTCCACTTCAAGCTTCCGGACGAAGGTATCCGTAGGATCGAACCCATGGGTCCGCGAACCGCTGCGGCATAATCTGGCGACCATCTGCGAGCGTTACGGCGGAGGCGGGCACCCGAAGGTGGGCGCCATCAGCTTCCCTACGGGCGCGTTAGTGGAAGCGCGAAAAGCAGCGGCGGAGATCCGGGAAGAACTGAAAAATTGAGGTGGGTGTGGGGCGGGCCCTTGGCCTGCGGCGCCCTCTCAGGGCGCCCTGCCATGCGAAAATCTTCACGTGACCGGCGCAGTAACGGCGACTCCCGCATCTCTATGTCCTCGGCCGGCCCTTGTTCGTCACGCTCCGCTTGCGCGACAGCCTCCCACCCGAATCGTGTTTTCCCGCTCCTGCCTGCGACTTCCGGCAGAGCATTCGCCGCAATGGACGTGCTTCTCGATCAAGCCCGTTGCGGACCACCTTTCTCAAACAACCGGCTATTGCGCAGGAGGTCCTTACCTCGGTCGAATACGGCGCTGGCAGGGGCGATTATCAGTTGCACGCGTGGGTGATCATGCCCAATCACGTCCATCTGCTCTTCACTCCTCAAGTAAATGTGTCGAAGCTGCTCGGGGTACTGAAGGCGGCCTGCGCCAAGAGAGCCAACCTCCTGCTTGGGAGGGCCGGCCGGCCCTTTTGGCAAGACGAGAGCTATGATCATTTGGTTCGCGATGGCGAAGAATTCCGGCGGATACAGCGTTATATCGAAAATAATCCCGTCACTGCCGGTCTGGTGGCAGCGCCTGAGGAGTATAGGTGGTCGAGCGCAGGGCGGACTGAGAGTCCGCCGCAGGCCGAGGGCCCGCCCCACATTGGGCCACGCTAATTCTCATCTGCCGATTGCGGGGTCGATAGCAGTGGCTAGTGCGAGCGCTCGCTTGCCGCCTTCTACGTCTCCTTTTTTCGTAAGAGCTAAGCCGAGATCGTAATTAAGAATCGCGGAGAGCGGGTCCACCTGCAGTCCCTTCCGAAATGCGTCGATCGCCTGATCGGGTTGGCCGGCCGAATACAAGGCAGCGCCCAAGCTTTCATACGCGGCGGTCATGTCAGTATCCAGGTTGATGGCGCGCCGCAGTGCCTGAATCTGCTCGGCCGGCTGATGCCCAAGCGTCAGCGCCAAATCGAATTGCGCGGACGGATCTTTAGGATACGACTGCACGGCAAATTGCAATACTTCGGAGGCGCGCTGCGCATTCCCAGCCTCCCCGAGCGTTGTGCCCATCAGCACGAGTGCCCGGAGAAAATACGGATAGATTTGGAGAGCCTGCTGATCTTTTTCGACCGCGCCTTTCAGATCGCCGCGCGACTTCAGAGCCGATGCCTGCTGGAAAAGCTGCTCCGCCTGCCACTTAAAATTGCGGGGCATGCGATGCAGAATCACGCTGCGGTTGGGCAAGTCGATGATGCCGCTGGTTTCGCCGTACTGCAGGCTGGAAGCAGCCGCCGCAAGTTTCGTATCCATCTGCGCCAACTCCATGTCTCCGATGTAGCCGCCGCCTGACGCAGTGGGGTCCATCGACATATCATGCGCGACGGTAGTAAACGATTCGCCGCTCGCCAGGCGCTGCTTTGCAGCTTCAGCTTTGTCATGGTTTTCTACGGCAACGATGCGGAGAAATTCGCGTTTGGGCGGGACGAGAGATCGCAGACTATCATCGTGTGGCGGGGCCTTGATTCCCTGTTCAGGGTGCACGCGGATCCAATGATCGGTCAGGTGGAATGCGTTTCTCTCCACCACCGGCATATGGCACCCAAGACAGCCGCCGCTTCTATTGACCGGGCAAATCGCGGCGTGCCGCTGAACTGATACGGAATGACATCTCACGCAGGTGTTTACCGAAGTTTGTTTAAGCTGCGGCGAGTCCTGATGCGGGTTGTGGCAATCGACGCAGGTGATATCTTCGCCGCTTTGAATGAAGCACTCGCTATTGCTTAGCGCCGGAACCTGGTTCGAGACCAGCAGATCGTCGGGAACAGGATCGGATCGGTCGGCCAACCCGGTATGGCATTGGGCGCACACCGCGAGGCTGTTCGCGCGCGTTAATTTTTTCGGTGTAATCAGTCCGTGTTGATGATCCGCCGCCGTGACCGAGGCTACGTGATCGGAAGCGGGCCCATGACAGCTTTCGCAGCGCACGCCGCCGTGCGTGCCTGCACCGAGCGTATTCGGCTCGCCATGGCAAGTCAGGCATCTCTGTTGAAACGTTGGGCTCAGAACCCGCCCCAGCGCGTCCCGCAGCGTAACCGGTTTCGCTGGATCGAACCCCGGCGAAAGCACAAGGCCAGTATGATACTGGTTGTGCTGGTAGGCATAGCGGCCCTCGATCAGAATAGGGCGCTGGAGCGGAATCCCATTCAGACGATCCATTCGCTCCAGAAAACTGAGGCCATTCCGTTTGCCGCCAACGACGACTTCGACAGGCAATGTCAACTTGCTGCCGGTTGGCAGAGGAGTGGAATATTCAAGATGGTTTACAAGGCGACGAACTTGATACGCCAACCCTGAATCGTTTGCTTGGGTTATCGTCGTCGCAAAATCCGCGCCCAGCGATGACGGAACAGTGCCGCCCCAGGTCTTCGCCATCACCGTTTCCATTTGAGTCACGGCTATATTTTTGTGACAACCGGCGCACACCGCTGGGCCTGCGTAGCCGGTCTGGTTGGGAGCGGAAGCGAGGCAGAGAACCGGCATGAATAGCAGCCAGGAACAGATCACAGCTAATCGCATGGTGAGGATCGTAGATTTCCGGTTGTTTTCTTAATCATAAGGGAATATACTCCTTCACAGCAGGTAGTCTCTATGACTACCACTTGATCGATTTGGTGTGTGGGGTCAATAACATGGAAAGTAAGTTCGGGCGTAAGCTTCAATATGTGCTCGTAGTTTTTCTGGCTCTGTGCGGTTGTGGTATTCAGATTGCCAGTGGACAGGCGCTTCAAGGTATAGCAGGAACGGTAACGGACACGTCCGGTGCGGTCGTTCCCAACGCAAACGTTACCGCAACGAATGATGCGACTAATGTCTCAAAGACGGCGGTCACGAGTTCCGCCGGAACATATCAGTTCACGGATTTGATTCCGGGCACTTACACTGTCAAGATCGACTCACCCGGCTTCCAATCTTCATCCCACTCGGGTGTGGGCGTGGATGTCTCACGCGTATCTACTGTAAATGCGGTACTGCAGCCCGGCAAGACCGAACAGACAGTCAACGTAACAGAGAGCGCTATCGCTCTCGATACCACCCAGCCGGCTCTCGGCACAACTATCGAAAATAAGGTCGTGCAGGAACTGCCCGATGAAGTCAGCGGAGGACGCGGCCGTCAAATCGACCAGTTTGTTTTCCTCGCCCCCGGCGTCACTGGCGGCACGTTCAGCAAACGCATCAACGGCGGAGTCGATTTTGAAAGTGAAGTTGTCTTCAACGGCATACCGATGGCGCAGTCGGAGACGCAAGGTTTCCAGACCATCTGGAATCCGCCGTACGAGCTGGTCAATCAGTTCGATGTCCTTCGGTCGTCCTTCTCCGCGCAATATGGTCTGGCGCAGGGAGTGGTCACCTATAACACCGCCTCAGGAACGAACACGTTTCATGGGGATGGCTTCGAGATCATCCGCAACAATGTCTTCGATGCTCGCGGCGCTTACAACCCAACTGTTCCCATTGACAAAGAAAACAACTACGGATTCAGTATCGGCGGTCCGGTGATCATTCCCAAGCTCTACAACGGAAAGAACCGGACGTTTTTCCACCTGAGCATGGAATGGTACCGCGAGAATGTGAGCGATACCAGCTTCGTATCGCTGCCCACTGCGGCCGAAAAAGCGGGCGATTTTAGCGCGCTTGGCACCACCATTTTCAATCCTGTCACCAGCCACTGCACGGCCAACGGTAATACGCCGGGAACGCCCTTCAAAGGGAATGTCATTCCTCAGGTCTGCTTTAGTCCAACCTCGGTCAGCTTGCTGCAGTATTTGCCGAATCCCGCGTTGCCAGGTTTCGCCAATAATCAGCAATCGCTGCGTGGGGTGATTCCGACCCGCCAGAATCCCTGGGGTTTCACCATCGACCACAGCATCAGCGACAGGCAATCGATTCACTGGACCGAGTGGCGTGACAAGCAGACCTCATACGCCACCGAAACAGGCGCCAGGTTTCCAAACAGTAATCCACTGACAAGCAATACCTACAACCCGGACCTCGGCACGGTGTTCATCCTCAATTACGCGCTCACCATCAACCCGCAACTAGTCATGACCGCCGGTGGGAGTTGGCTAGGAGAATTGAATGATCAGATCAGCCAGCGGACATCCCCTCCAAATTTCGGTCCGGCGCCCGGGGCTCCGCAGATTCCTGGAATATACTTTTCCGGTCCGCTGAATCCCTCAGATTTAGGATCTCCGTGGATCGAATCCATCAACCGGAAGCTGGGTTGGGTCGTTGAAAACAACTGGCTCTGGGTTCACGGCAAGCATACCTTCAACATTGGAGGAGAGTTCCGTAGAACCTACCAGGACGACAACGAGTGCCAACAGTGCGCCGGTCAACTCCATTTCAGCAATAACGAGACAGCCGACCCGAGTAACCTTAGCAACACGGGCAATGCATTCGCAAGTTTCCTGCTCGGCACCGTGGATAACGCAACCCGCGTTGGCTCGCAGGAACTGAGGCTTAGGAACAAGGACATTTCACCTTACATACAGGACGACATCAAATTAACTTCCCGGCTTACTGTCAACCTGGGGCTGCGCTGGGATTTGATGTTCCCGTTCACTGAAGCCAATAACAACATCGTGTATTTCGACTCGCACATTCCAAATCCGGCGGCGGGAGGGCGGCTTGGAGCGGCCACAAAATTCGGCAACTGCGATGGTTGTGCTGGGATCACGCGCGCAACTTTGCACAAAGCTCATTTCAGTCCTCGGACAGGCTTCTCTTATGAGCTAAATAACAAGACCGTTCTGCAAGGCGGGTTCTCTATGAACTTCCTGGATGGCGGGGCTTACGAGTACGGCACCAGCAAAGTCGCCGTCAATTATGGCAATCTGCTGCTGGGTTCGTTTACCCGCAATTCGACTAACTCGACCGTACCCGGTTTCGGTTCCTGGGATACCAACGTCCTGCCCTATCCATCTCTGACTCCGTTCAGTCCCGGGCTCGGAGTCGGAACCAAAATTGATGGTTTTGATCCCATCAACGACGGCATCGCGCCCTACGATCTGGTCTGGAATATCGGCATCCAGCGCGAACTGCCCTATCAGATGTTTCTCTCGGCATCCTACACTGGGAACCGAGCCAATTATCTGCCCTCTCAGTTGAACCCACCGAATCAACTGTCTCCGGTATATCTGAATCAGTTTGGCAGTCTGCTGGGAGACAATTACACGGCCGTTGGCCCGAGCCATGGAGTTGGGCTTCCGTACCCGACGTTCCTCACTGATTTCGGCTCTAGCGCGACACTGCTGCAAGCCTTGCGTCCCTACCCCCAGTACGCGGGCATCTTCAACAACTTCGACAATACAGGCTCATCTCTGTACAATGCGCTGCAGGTCCAGGTGGAGAAACGCTACACCAACGGCTTGAGCTTTCTAGTCTCTTATAATTTGTCGCGGATGATGTCCAACACCAACTCCGGCTTCAGCTCGTTCGCAAATAATTCGTTGAACAAGGATAACCAGAAAGCGGAATGGTCGATCGACAATAACGACCAAACGCATATGATCAACATTGCCGGAACGTACGAGCTGCCGTTTGGGAAGGGCAGGCCGTTCTTAAATAAGGGCGGCGTCGTCAATGCAATCCTCGGCGGGTGGCAGATCAGCCCGATTCTCACGTACGCAACAGGAACTCCGCTGTTCAGCGGTACCGGCGGCCCCGTGTATGTCGCCGGGGACCCTCTCGGCAATGGCTGTGCCCCTTGTAACAGGGCCAATGTCGTTTCCACCTCGAACATGCAGTTCTCCTACAGCAACGTCTACAAGGGATTACCGGTGATTAATAAGGCGGATTTCAGCGACCCTGGTCCGTGGGTACTTGGCAATTCGCCTCGCGTTCTCAGTCAACTACGAACTCCCTTCGGTTATAACGAAAACGTGGCTTTGGCGAAGTACTTCCCTCTCGGCGAGCGCGTTAAGCTCAAGCTGGAGATTGAGTACTTCAACGTGCTGAATCGCGTTGTATTCGGCGGACCTAATGAAAATTTAAACGACTCGAATTTTGGGTTAGTGATCAACAATCAAGCCAATACGCAACGGCAAGGCCAAGGCCACTTAGCGATCACCTTCTGATGCGACTTACTTACTGCGACCCGTCCGGCGCTGAATGCGCGCCGGTCAGGGCCGCATAGCGTTCAGTCTCCGCTCGCGCTTTATCCAATGAGCCCATTTTTCGATACACCTGAGCCAATACAAAGTGCGTGGGAGCGTGCTGCGGTGCAAGTTTAACGCTAGTTTCCAATTCCTTCTGTGCGCTTTCAAGCCGGTTCAAGTGCAGGTATGCTTTCCCCAGCTCCCGATGAGCACGGACTTCATTCGGAGAGATCTGAAGGGCTTGCAGCAGGTATGGTACAGCCTCGCTTGGGCGATCATTGTCGACCAGCAGAGTGCCTAAATCAATGTAGGGGCCGGAATCTTTAACCGATGCGCCGCTATCCCACGAAATAGCGTTCCGATAAGCGGCCATCGCTTCTTCGGTGCGGCCCATTCCTGCGTACGACAGCCCAAGGTTGTCTTCGGTCTTGACATTTGTTGGATCGAGTTTCAAGCATTGCTTAAAGACGGTGACAGCCTCTTCGAAACGGTTCTCGTTGTATTTCGTGCGGCCGAGATAATACAAGGTCTGAAAATTGCCTGGATTCCATTCCACCGACTTACTGAACCACTTATCGGCATCAGAATAATCATGCAGCAAGACATAATCACCGGCAACCACTTCAAGATCTTGCGCGCTGGGAGTCCGGTACTTTGCGCCTTCGGTATACTCTGCCAGCGACGCCTTTGCCTTCTCTTCCTTGAATAGAATGTATCCCAGCAAATAGTGCGCATCGGCCGAGCTCTTGTGTATTTCCAGATACCGTCGCATTACCTGCTCCGCGTCGCTGAACTTACTCAGCTTTACAAGCGATCGGGCTTCTGAAAGCGGGTCGTCGGGCGATGAGTGACCCCCCGTCAGTTCTGTATAACGTTGGGTTTCCACGCGCGCCTTATCCGTCAATCCCTGTTTTCGATATACCTGAGCGAGCAGGAAGTGAGTCGGGCCGCTTTGCGGATCGAGCGCGACCGCCTTCTCCAACTCCGCCTGGGCTTGTTCGACTTTGTTCAGGGCCAGATAGGCTTTCCCGAGCTCACGGTGCGCCCCCGGATCAGTGGCTGCCGTCTGAACAGCCTGCAGAAGGTATGGGGCCGCCTCGGCGGCCCGGTTATTCTCAAGCAGCAGCGTGCCGAGATGCAAGTAGTCGCCGGAAGATCGATAAGCTGCGAGTGCGTCTTCCGTTCGGCCCAATGCTTCGTACGAAAGACCGAGATTGTCTTCGGCTTTAACGTTTTTCGGATCAAGCTTCAAGCATTCCGTGAAGAAATGGATGGCCTCTTCGAAGTGCTTCTCGTTATATTTAGCGCGGCCGAGCAGATAGAGCGCCAGCGCGTTGGTTGGATTCTGCTCAACCGACTTGCTCAGCCAGTGGTCCGCATTGGCATAATCTTCCAGCAGAAAGTAATCGGAACCAATGACCTCCAGGTCAAGCGCATTGGGGGCGCGGTAGCGGGCGCCCTCGGTGTACTCGGCTAATGAGAGCTTGGGCTTGTCTTCCTTGAAGAAGTATGTACCCAAGCAGATAGTGCGCATCCGCTGAGGTCCTGTTGCTCTCCAGATATTGCCGGGCAGCGGTTTCGGCTTCGGGGAGCTTACCGGCCTCGATAAGCGATTGAATTTGCGAGTAGGTCAACGCAGCGAAAAGCAGAAGCGCGGCAACGACGCTCATCTGTGAATAATTGTAAGCTGCCGTGGAGCGGGCCTCCGGCCTGCAAAGTCGGTTTTCGAACCGACTTTAGGGTAGATGCCGCCACGAATGGCGGCATAGCAGGGCTGGAGGCCTCAACTATTGCGGCTCCTCAATCATGCTGTACCTATCTAGCCCCACATCTGTCAGCACCTGCGTCGTTCCTTTTGGCCAGCGGATGCTTACGCGTTCGATTTTGCTGCAAGCCCCCAGACCGAAGTGGAGCCGCGGATCATTCCTGGAAATGTAACTGCCGCCGCTGCGGACCGAGTCCGTTTGCTTCTGACCGCAGGCTTCTACTGTAACCGTCGCGCCAATCGCGTCACGATTGCTGCGCGTTCCACGTAGCCTGAATCCAACCCAGGCGTTCTGGTTCACCGTATCGTTTCTCAATAGGACCGGCGAGCCTGAAATTGGTAACACCAGGAGATCCATTCTTCCATCGTTATTGAAATCGCCCGCGCAGCCGCCGCGATAGGAGTTGTCAGGCTTGGCCGGAAACGAGTAGATTTGCGCGGTTTTGGCCCCGAGCGGTCCGAAAGATAGCGATGGGTTCGTAGTAGTCTTTGTCGGTTGGGTAGACATGCCCATTCGCCGTCCAGAAATCGCGAGTGCCCGAGTTCGTGAAGTCCGTCAGACCGCAGGCCCACCCAAGGTAGTTCATGGTGGCGGTTGCCAGCCCGGCCGAAGCGGCCACTTCCTCATAGACGCCCGACTTGTCCTGCCGAAAGAGCGGAAAGTAGTCTTTGTCGAAGGTAGTGGTGAGCACATCCTGACGTCCGCCTCCGCCAAAATCGCCGACCGCAACGCCCATGTTCGACTGTGCGCGGCCGTCCGCGTTGAAGGCCACTCCCCGGTCGAGCGCCGCCTCTTTGAAGGTCCCATTGCCCTGATTGAGAAACAGGTAATTGGGATCGGAGTCGTTCGCGACAAAGATATCCAGTTTTCCGTCCCCGTTAAAATCGCCCGTAACAGCCGTGAATCCGTGCGCGGGCGGCACATTCTCGATACCAGAGGCCTTTGTTTCGTCGCTGAATGTTCCGTCACCGTTGTTGTGATAAAGGACGCTCCGTCCGCCTTTCAACCCGATTGGTCCGCAGAACACGTGCTGTCCGAAGTAGTCGCAAACGGGCGGCGGATCTTTGAACGAAACGGAGTGAACATCCACGTATCCGGTCACAAAAAGATCCAGGTAGCCATCCCCATCGAAATCGCCAAATGCGCTTCCGGTGTGCCAGGCAGCGCTCTGCCGGAGACCGGCGGCCTTGCCTACTTCGGTAAACGTGCCGTTTCCATTGTTCCTGTACAGCAGATCCACGCCGATGGTGGTGATCAGAATATCCGTGAAGCCGTCGTTGTTGTAGTCGGCCGCGTTGGCGCCAGTTCCCCAGTACGGGTTCGCGAGCCCGGCTTTCTCGGTGACATCTTCAAAGCGGCCGCCGCCCAGATTGTGAAACAGGTACACGCCCCCCGGCGCCGGTGTCATTTTCTCTCCAGCCATGGTCTTTCGCAACTGCTCCATGGTGCCGCCATTCACGATCAGCAGGTCCATCAATCCGTCGTTATCGTAATCGAGCCATGCCGCGCCGCTGCCGTTTGCTTCGGGTATCCAGCGCTTCTCGGGCCCACCGCATCGCATGTTAGCGCGAATGCCGGCTGCCGAGGCGACATCCGTGAAACGCAGTTTCTGATCGGTGGCTGCCGATAACAGCACGAGCCCGCAAAGGCCGGCTCCGGCCAAAAGCACGATGGCAGCGCTCGAGTTCGTCAAACTGTTCATTATGGACTGGCGCCCATCGTAGAATCGGCGTTATGAAGATTGTCGTTGCCGACCCAACCGGTGGTCCCGAAAATCTGCAACTGATGGAGTTTCCCAAACCGCAGCCCGGCGAAGGGGAAGTGCTGGTCAAACTTGAGGCTATCGGCGTGAACTTCATCGATGTCTATTTCCGCAACGGTTTGTATAAGGCTCCGGAGCGGCCGGTGCGCTTGGGAAGCGAGGGCGCGGGAACCGTAGAGGCCGTCGGCAAGGACGTCACGCGGCGGGTCGGCCAGCGCGTCGCATACGCGATGGCGCGCGGCTCCTATGCCGAGTACGCGCTTGTGCCGGATAAGGTTCTGGTGGACTTGCCGGAGAACGTCAGCTTTGAAAACGGCGCGGCGGTGATGCTGCAGGGCATGACCGCGCATTATCTGACCCACTCCACGTTTGCCCTAAAACATGGTCAAACCTGTTTGATACATGCTGCTGCCGGGGGAGCGGGGTTGTTGACTGTACAGATGGCAAAGATCGCCGGTGCTACGGTTATCGGAACGTGCTCGACGGAAGAGAAGGCGCGGCTTGCGATGGACCACGGCGCGGATCACATGATCCTTTACACTCAGCAGGACTTCGTTGAGGAAGTAAAGCGTATCACAGCCGGCGAAGGCGTCGCGGTGGTCTACGATTCCGTCGGAAAGACAACTTTTCACAAAAGCCTGGATTGCCTGACGCCGCGCGGCATGATGGTCAGCTTCGGACAATCCAGCGGGCCTGTAGGCGAAATCGACCCTCTGATACTGAGCCAAAAGGGATCGCTGTTCCTCACGCGCCCCAGCCTGGCAAACTATATCAGCGACCCGGAAGAGCTGAAATGGCGCGCCTCGGATATCTTCAAATGGATTGCGGATGGACGGCTCCGGGTCCAGATCCACAACATTTATAAACTGGCTGATGCCGCCAACGCCCAGCGCGATCTGGAAGGCCGCAAGACGACGGGCAAATTGCTGCTGAAACCGTAAGAGGATAATCTTGGCTATCCAGACCGAGCACGGGCCGCGGCGCGAGCGTCTTGTGGCAGCCCTCCGGCAAGCACGCATAAACGGCTTTCTGGTTACCGCTTTGCCCAACATCCGGTATCTCAGCGGATTCACGGGCAGCAATGCGGCCCTGCTGGTGACGCGCGATCGGGCGCTGCTGTTCACCGATCCGCGTTACCAGGCGCAAGCGCCCCAGGAGTGCGATTGCGAGGTCAAGATCGCCAAAGGCCCGCTTGCCGCGGAGGTCCACAAATGGCTCAAACGGCTGAAACTGAAAACTCTCGGATTTGAGCAAAACCGAATCAGCTATGAAGGCTATTCAGAGCTGAGAGATGGGATTGAAGGCATCCGATTCAAACCCATTGCAGGTATGGTCGAAGCATTACGCCTGGTGAAATCAGCGGCTGAGATCGCCGCCATCAAAGTTTCGGTGCAATTGAACTCAGCCGCTCTCGAACAGGCTCTGCGTCATTTCAAGGCATCCATGACGGAGGTGGACGTGGCGGCCGAAATTGAATACCGGATGCGGCGGCTGGGGGCAGACCGCCCGGCTTTTGAGACCATCGTGGCTTCGGGCGAGCGCAGTGCCCTTCCCCACGCACACCCGGCCGACCGTCCGATTCAGCGCGATCAACTATTATTAGTGGATATGGGCGCGGCGGTCGCCGGCTACGCCAGCGACATGACTCGCACCTATGCCGTCGGCAAGCTGGATACGAAAATGCGGCGGATGTACCGGGCAGTTCTCGAGAGTCAGCTTGCAGCAATTGATGCGGTAAAGCCGGGAGTTTCCTGCGCCACTGTCGACCGGACCGCCCGCGAAACGTTGCGGGGATACGGCTTGGATAAACTGTTCATTCACTCGACGGGACATGGGCTCGGCCTGGAGATTCATGAACGCCCGCGAGTGGGCCGGAAGGAAGGGACGAAGCTGGAAGCGGGAATGGTGATCACGATCGAGCCGGGGGTGTATGCGGAAGGGCTTGGCGGTATTCGCATTGAAGATACCGTAGTTGTATCCGCGCATGGGAGCGAAGTTCTGACCCCCACCGGCAAAGAGCTGGTTGTCCTGTAGTCGCGGCTCTGTAGAGCGGCAAGAGCAAATCATGACCATTGACGAAATCAAAGACCTGATTCGCGTTGTGCAGGAAACCGGCATTCTGGAGTTGGAGGTGCAGCAGGGTGAGAACCGGGTACGGATTCGAAGCGTTGCGACAAATCAGGACATTGTAGTGCCGGCGGTTCTGCCTGCTCCGGCCGCCTCACTCGGCTCCTCCCCACCCGGTTCAGCGGGATCCCGCGCGGGGGAGAGTCCGGCACCCCCGGCCAGCCGCGAAGACGAGCGCGATGTCGTCGTGAAATCGCCCATTGTGGGCACCTACTACGACGCTCCCTCACCTGGAGCCGCCCCCTTCGTGAAGCCCGGCGACCGGGTGGAACCGAAGCAGGTGCTTTGCATTATCGAATCGATGAAGCTGATGAACGAAATTGAGGCGGAGATGGCCGGAACGGTAATCGGCAAGCATGTCGAAAACGGGCGTCCGGTTGAATACGGCGAATCTCTGTTCACCATCCGTCCGGTCTAGGCTCCAATCATCCATGTTCCGCAAGATACTGATCGCGAACCGGGGCGAGATCGCGCTCCGGGTGATATGCGCCTGCAAGGATCTCGGCATCAAAACCGTCGCCGTTTACTCGGAGGCGGACCGCCACAGCCTGCACGTTCGGTTCGCCGACGAAGCGATTTGCATCGGTCCGGCGAAGAGCTCGCGCAGCTATCTCGATATTCCTTCCGTCATCAGCGCCGCAGAAATTACCAACGTCGATGCGGTTCACCCCGGGTACGGATTTCTCAGTGAGAATGCGGATTTCGCCGAAGTGTGCGAACTCTCGGAGATCAAGTTCATCGGCCCGAACCCGGAAATCATCCGGCGCATGGGATTGAAACAGCGCGCTCGCGCCATTATGGAAGAAGCTGGAGTGCCAGTGCTGCCGGGTTCGCGCGGCGTGCTGAGCGGCCCTGAAGAGGGGCTCACGCTGGCGTCCGGAATCGGTTATCCGGTGATGCTGAAGGCAGCGGCGGGCGGGGGTGGGCGGGGGATGCGTGTGGTCCGCTCTGAATCAGAACTGGCGCCGTTACTGGCTCAGGCACAATCGGAAGCGGCCGCGGCTTTTTCCTCGGGCGATGTATACATGGAGAAGCTCGTCGCCGCCCCCCGCCACATCGAATTTCAAATTCTGGGTGATGAACATGGCAATATCGAAGTGCTTGGCGAGCGTGAGTGTTCCATCCAGCGGCGGCATCAGAAACTCCTTGAGGAATCGCCCTCGCCGTCCGTATCTCCTGAACTGCGCAAAACCATGTCCGATCGCTTGCGCGTGGCCATGAAGGCCATCGGCTATACCAACGCGGGCACGGTGGAGTTTCTCATGGACGAAAACCAGAACCTGTACTTCATCGAGGTGAACGCGCGCATCCAGGTGGAGCATCCGGTTACGGAATTCGTAACAGGCATCGATCTTGTGAAAGCGCAGATCCGAATCGCGGCAGGGGAAAAGCTGCATGACATCCTGCGGGTGCCAGTTCGAATTTGCGGCCATGCCATTGAGTGCCGCATCAACGCGGAGAACCCGCGGACCTTCGCTCCTTGCCCCGGGCGCATTACCGGCTTGAACATTCCGGGAGGCATCGGCGTTCGCGTGGACACTGCTGCCTACACTGACAGCGTGATTCCACCCTACTATGATTCGCTTGTGGCGAAGCTGATCACGTATGGCCATGATCGCGCGGAAGCGATTCAACGGATGAAGCGCGCGCTCGACATGTTCGTCGTGGAGGGAATTCATACCACGATCCCGCTCCACGAACAGATTCTGAATCACGAGGATTTTGTCGCAGGCAACTTCGACACCAGCTTTCTTTCGAAGCTCAACCTGGATTCCGCAACAGAAGGCGCCTCTTCGGCAACTGGCGCGGGTATCTGATGCCATGCCGCACCAGGTACATAAATACGATGCGGTCATAATCGGCTCCGGTCAGGGCGGTAATCCGCTGGCGCGGCAACTGGCGGAACGGGGCGAGCGCGTGGCTTTGGTTGAATCCGGCCATCTTGGCGGCACCTGCATCAATACCGGGTGCACTCCCACAAAGGCCATGGTGGCGAGCGCTCAGGTGGCCCATTATGCAACGAATGCGGCGCGCTGGGGAGTGCGCGCGAGCAGCGTCGGCATCGATCTCGCGGCGGTTCTTCACAGAAAGAATGAGATCGTCAACAGCTTTCGATCCGGTTGGCAGAAGAAATTCGATTCCAATGATCACGTAACGCTCTATCGCGAGCGAGCGCGGTTTATCGGCCCTAAGCAAATTCGTGCCGGAGGCGAGATTCTGGAAGGCAAGCGCATCTTTATCGATACTGGTTCAATGCCCGCAATCCCGCGAGTCGACGGAATTGATTCGACGCCCTATCTGACCAACATCAGCATCCTGGATCTGGAAGATCTGCCCCGGCATCTTGTAATCCTCGGCGGCGGATATGTCGGGCTGGAGTTCGGCCAAATGTTCCGCCGCTTCGGGAGCGAAGTCACCATTATTCAGAGTGCAGAGCACATTTTGCCGAACGAAGATGAGGACGTTACAAACGAACTGCAGCGATCTCTCGAAGCCGAGGGAATCAAGTTTATACTGCAAGCACTCGCGACCAAGGTTCGGGGCGAGGGCGGAGAGGCTGAAGTGATCGCTGATGGCGCAAGCGGACCGCAGGCCATAAATGGATCGCATCTGCTGGTCGCAACGGGCCGGACACCGCAAACCGAGGATCTCGATTTAGCAAAAGCTGGCGTAGAGACTGATGCAAAGGGCTTTATCAAGGTCAATGACCGGCTGGAAACAACTGCACCCGATGTCTGGGCAATTGGCGACGTCACCGGCGGTCCCGCCTTCACCCACATTTCGTACAACGATTTTCAGATCATCTACGGCAATCTCTACGAAGGCAAACGCCTGAGCACGGCTGCGCGGATCGTCCCCTATGCTGTTTACACCGATCCGGCTTTGGGCAGAGTCGGTTTAACCGAGAAAGCCGCCCGCGCGCAAGGCCTCAAACTGAAAATCGGCAAAACGCCTATGAGTTCGGTCTCGCGAGCGATTGAACGATCGGAAACAGCGGGTTTTCTGAAGATTGTGGTTGATGCGGCCAGCGATCGGGTGCTGGGTGCGTCGATGCTGTCGGTGGAAGGCGCGGAACTGGTGCAGATCATCTCAACCTTGATGCTGGCTGAAAAGCCATACACCCTCTTGAAGGGCGCAATCTATATTCATCCGACTCTGGCGGAAGGTTTCTTCGGCCTGATGGACAGCGTGAAGCCGGTGGACTGATACTGTACGATTGCGGAACATGTGTGTGCGCCGAAGGAACACCCGTTTCCAAGGTTCGTCGTGAAACGGCGGGGCAAACGTGTGGGCCGCAGCGTGCCCTTCCACAAGCCGGAGGTTTTGATTTATGAAACAGTCAGCGTTAGGCTTCGTGCTGGTACTGCTTGGATGCGGCGCCAGCATGGCCCGACGGCCGCCAAGCGCGCCGCAAATTTATGCGCGGCAAACGCCAAGCGGAGGTACGGTAGTGCAGCTTCAATCGTTAACCGCGAATGGCAGAGTATTGCGCTGGCAGGTCGCGGACCGGGCGTGACGCCACCGCCCCCTCCTCCGCCGGCGCGTCCTGCTGCCCGCGGACCAAGTGCGCCGCCGCCAGCATCACCGGATCAGGCCGGCGCTCTCGCTCCGCCCCCGCCTCCTCCGCAATAGAGCAGAAGCTGTCCTTCAGCCCAGGGCTGCGCCCAAAGCGTGAACGTCCGTGCCAGTGTTCCCGCCAACTCAAGCGCTGTATTCGATAAGCAGCATCTCACGCAGGTGCTGATGAACCTGATGCTGAATGCAATCGATGCGTCGCCCGTTGGCGGTGGCATTTAAATTCACGCCGGTATCGAAGCCCAGTGCCTAGAAGTAGCAGTTACCAACGTTGGACCAGCGCCTACTGACATAGAAAGAGAGCACCTGTTTGAACCGTTCTATACGACGAAAGATAGTGAGGTCGGCCTGGGCCTCGCCGTCTCCCGCGAGCTAATGCGCGCACAACGCGGCGACGTTTTATACGAATCGCGTGATGGAATGACCCCGTTACTCATCCGCATCCCGACGGAGCAGCATGCCGAAGCCAATTGTTCTAATTGCTGAAGACGAGAACGCGGCCCGGGTTTCGCTGTCGGGCCTGATTACGGCGGAAGGTTTCGCGGTCCTGGAACCCGCGAATGGAACCGAATCGTGACCGCCTATGGCGACAGCAACACTGCCATTGAGGCGATGGAGCTGGGCGCCTTCGATTACCTGGTGAAGCCCATCGATTTCAACCAGGTGCGCGCGCAACTCGCGCGCGCGCTGCAGCACATCGGAACTCGCGCGCGGCGGCAGCTCCGGGGGAATTTCGCGAGGGTCTGTATTACCTCCTAACGGTGATGAGCATCGCCCTTCCGCCTTTACGCGAGCGAAAGCAGGACATTCTTCCGCTGGTGAAGTATTTTCTTACCCGCACTAAGCAGCCGGTTTCCATTACGCCTGCTGCGCTCTCTCTACTCTGCGATCACAATTGGCCGGGCAACGTTCGCGAATTAGAGAACACGATTGCCCGCGCGCTTGTCCTCGCGCGAGGCGATTTAATAGACAAAAGCGACATCCAGCTTTTGTCGGAGCAGCAGGGCGTTCAAACGCGCGACGAGTGGACCTCCGCGGTTCCATTGCACAGCGGATGGAAACAGAATATCGACTCGCTTGAGAGGTCGATGGTGTGCCGGGCGCTTGCCGAGGCAGGCGGGAACAAATCAAAGCGGCGGAAATCCTGGGTATTCAGCGGCGGCTGCTCTATCAGAAGCTGGGCGAGCACCAGTTAGACAAGAGCTGAAGGTGTATCCATGCCTCGAATAACTGCGTCCCCCAGTCTCCGCGGGCTCGACTGGTTTAATTTCTTCGTTGCCGACGTGCAGAATAGCGTCGGGCCGTTCCTCGCCATTTATCTGGTCACGTCCCGGCATTGGAACCCCGAGCAGGTTGGGCTGATTGTCGGGGCCCAGACAATTGCAACGGTACTGGCGGAAGGCCCAGCGGGATGGCCTGGTGGATTGGTCGCCGCGCAAGAAGCTGCTACTGATTGCTCCCACTGTGGCTATCGCGCTGGGGTGCTTCCCGACAGTATTTGTATATGCCAGAGCTCCGCAGTTTGTTATTCAGTGCGTTATCGGAGCGGCGGCCGCGTTCTTTGCCCCTACTATCGCAGCCGCCTCACTGGGAATTGTCGGCAAACGAAACCTCTCCGGACGAATCGGGCGGAATCAGGGCTTTGCGAGCAGCGGCAACGTAATCGCCGCAGTATCGGCCGGACTTCTCGGCACCTTCATCGGCGAAAACTGGATTTTCTATTTCTCCGCTATCATGTCGATCGCCGCCATTGCGGCCACGGGTCTGATACGCGATAGCGACATCGATTACGGGGCCGCGCGCGCCGCTGCATCCACGAAGAAGATCGCTTCGTTGAAGGAACTTCTGCGCGATCCCCGGCTGATCACCTTCACAGCCTCGGTCATGCTCTTCCATCTGGCGAACGCCGCGATGCTGCCGTTAGTGGGCGAAAATCTAACTCGCCTGAGCCATGCAAGTTCACCAATCGCGGGCTGCGTTACCCTGGGCAGTTCGTGATTGTTCCGGTTTCGATTCTGGTAGGAAGCCGCACGGACAAATGGGGCCGCAGGCCGATCTTTGCCGCTGCTTACGCCGTGCTCGCGCTGCGTGGCGGGCTGTTCGCCTTCGGCGCTACAAGCTGGTTCCTACTGTCGGTTCAGACGTTGGATGACATTGGGCGCCGGCATCTTCGGAGTGCTCTGGGTGGTCATCGTTTCTGATCTGGCGAAGGGGACCGGCCGCTTCAATGCGCTGTAGGGAGCTATTCAGATGGCCCAAGGCGCGGGTGCGGCGTTAAGCAACGCGGTTGCCGGCGCGATTGCCCATCATTATGGTTTCGAGCAGGCGTTTTTCGCCTTGGCGGCTATCGCAATCGCAGGTCTCGTGTTTTTCACTTTATTCATGCCGGAAACCCGGCAGGAATCGGCGGAACCAGCGCCGGAAGCGGCACTGGCAACCGCGGCTAGTTCGTCCAGAAATGAAGGAACGAATGGAATACCCGGCTTCGCTCGGCCTCGCGGGTTCCCGCGCCAAAAAACTAAGGGACACGGCCCAAGCGAATACGTCAGCGTAGACTGGCGGCGGCAGCACGGTGGCTTTTCGCTGAAGTTCCTGACGCTAACAGTTCTTCGATACGCTGGCTGATCACTTCGTCTTTCAACGAATTGGCATCGCCTTCGCGCGGAGTCTGGTAATGAATGTAGCCGTTCCTGTCAATTAGAATCAGTTGCGGCACAAGCGGACGTTCGGTGAAGCCCATGTAGGCCATCATCTGATCGATGGGTGCCCAGCCAACCGGGAATCCTACTTGAAAATCTTTTGCGAAATTATTGACCAGCAAATCGGCATTCGGATTCACAGCTACATCCAGGGCTTGGAACCCGCGGCCGGCATAGCGTTCCTGCATTTTTGTCATCACTTTCGAGGCGGCCTGGCAGTGTACGCAGGTCGTAAGAATGAACTCCAGGGCGACCACCTTTCCGCGATATTGGCTTAAGAGCTTCTGTCCCTGGCCCGGAATGGAGAACGCCAGTTCGGGCGATTTGCGGAGAATTGACTGGCTGTCCATCGCCGATCCTCCAGTTAGTCCCGTCAGTATAAAAAATGCAAGTACAGGTCGCATGATTTCCTCATTTAGTCTGGTTGTTGATTGAGTTGTAAGTCGCGGGCCCTTGGCCATTAGATACGCACGCTTCGCAATAGCCATTCGCCATGGGTAGGAGAGTCATTACCAGAGCCAAAGCCGCAAACAGAACGCGAGGCGAGCACCGGAGCGGACGGCGGGGCTGAGAAGACAGAATCAAGTCCAAGCGGCTCCGCAGATCTGAGCCGGTGATGGTGCTTACGCCGGCGATCGGCTCGAAGAGATGAAACCTACAGACTTTAAGGATCCCAGCAATATATACCTGTGGCGCTGCGCCGCAGGCAATCACCATTTCGTCGCAGGCCCGCTCACGTTCCGCTATCAATCGCCTTTCCACGAGCCAAAGTAGCGGGTGAAACCAGAAGATGCATGCCAGGCAGTGAACGAATGCGGCTGCAAGATTATCGCGGCGGACCGCATGCGCCAGTTCATGCATCAGGACTGTTTCAAACTCCGCGGAGGTCAGTCGTTTCGATAGGTTTTCGGGGATCGTGACGGTGGGGCGCAAAAGGCCAATCAGGCTGGGCTCTGTCGCCCTTCCGGAAGACTGTAATCGCACGGGCCTGCTGATCGCGAAGCCGGCTTCTGGCCCGGTCGAGTGCTTGCTGCTCCTCCATCTAAAGGGGCCGTTAGGGCGCGATCGGTATTTCGCAATCGGTTGAACCATTTCAGAAATAGCGCCGAGGCGAATAGCGCCCAAATCGCGATGAGCACAACGCGCGTTGCCGGCAAGTCAACGCGGACATAATTAACGGGAAAAATGCGAACTACGGCAGCCAGCACGGCCGATAATTTGAGCGCCAGGGATGATATCCAAGATGAAAACCAGGACGAGGCCGGCAACAGAAAGGCGATCTTAGCGCCAGCCGCGGCGAATAGCGCGGAGGGTATCGCAAACTTTGAAATCCCGATGATCCACACGGCGTGCCGTGCAGCCGCTCCCTGCCGACGAAGACAGCATGCAAATCCGCCGAGCACAAGACAGACCAGAGTTGACTCGAATAGATGGCGAAGGAGCGCCGAAATCATTGCTTGTCCTCCATCGCCGCAAGTCTTTTTTCCAATTCCTTTACGTCCGACAATGTCAGCTTGCCGGTCTCGATGAGATGCGTCATGACCGGAGCGGCCGAACCGCCGAAAACGTTCAGCAGATCGCTTATCAACCGGCGATGGACAGCTTTTCGCGTCAACACGGCCTGAAAGACGTGAGCGTTCCCTACCTTCTTGACCCGCCGAACAGCGCCTTTTTCCTCCAGGCGGTAAATCATGGTCTGCACCGTGGTGTAGGCGGGACGGTCCTTTTCCGGCAGACTCTCCTGAATCTCCCGCACTGAGGATGGCCCCAACTTCCACAATTTCTCGAGCAGTTGCAGCTCGAAGCGGCTTACGCGGATTTCAGCCATTGCCTACTCCTGTGGTCTACCCTACTACAGAAGTCGTAGCTATGCAAGAAGTTTTTGCGGAGTGTGGCTACGTGTACGGTTTGAAAGATGGCGATAAATATTCCCGATATCGCCGGCGCCGAAGAGGTAATCCAACTGCTTCGACGGCGATATACTCACTGTTTGCAACAATTCCTCTTGGCTCCATTCTCCTCATGGCAGACCGACTGACCGGGCGCCATCAACCGCGGCGCGGCGGATGCCTGGTTTTGGCCGTCCTGCTGATTATTCTGCTGCTGTGCTCGCGGTACATCGCTTCGACACTGATTGATTACTCGTGGTGGTCGGAGATGCACCAGGTGGACACGTGGATTAACCTGCTGGTGTACGGGACGGGGCCGGTCATTGTCGCGCTCGTGCTATTGTTTGCGGCGTTTTGGATCGCGTTCGCGGCCGGGCTGCGGAAACTGGGCGATGCACCGCTTTTTGGGTTCGTGAAGCGCAGCTTCGTCACGCGAATAGGGTTGGTGGTTTTGGCGGTTCTCGCCATCCTGGTGGCAAACGCGACTGTCGATAGCTGGACGGTGGCGCGCTATTTCGGCGGCTTGCGCCTTCCCGCGGCACACGGCGAGTATATCGATCCGATCTTCCGCGAGCCGCTGCATTTCTACTTTTTCAGCCTGCCCTTCTACAGCCTGCTGCTGCGGGTCGTGCTGGCGGGCGCGGTACTTGCGCTAATCATTTACTGGCTGGCGTCGAATGCGGAGAAGCTGAGCAAACGGCTTCCATCGATGTATCCGGCCGCCACGTACGAGTTTGAAAGCCTTTCGGTCCGCGAGGCTTTCGATTCCAGGTTTGTACGCCTGGTGGCCGCGATTGTGCTCCTCGGCATCGCTGTAAAGATTTACTTTGACCGCTATGGGCTGCTGATGGTGGATCACGGACAGTACCTGGTGGGCGTGGATTGGGTGGCGGACCATGTTGTGCTTCCGCTGCAATGGGCCATGATCGTCTGCGCGGTAGCGGGTGCGCTGCTGGTTCTGGCAAAGCGCGGACGCTGGGCTTTGGTGCTGCTGCTGATTCTGCCGGTTCGCTTCATCCTGCCGTCCGTTGTGGCGGGCTTGTATGTGCGGCCCAATGAGCTGGCGTTAGAACGTCCCTACATCCAGCATCACATCGAGGCCACACGATCGGCTTACGGACTGAATCAGCGGGTCAAAGAGAGCTCGCTCGAGGCCGACCCGGAGATACCGATCGACTACGCGAAGCACAGCGCGGTTCTCGACAATGTGCGGCTCTGGGACTGGCGAGCTTTTCACGACACCATTTCGCAGATTCAGCCGCTCCGGCCCTATGTGTATATAGATACCGATGTCGATCGTTACACGATTGATGGGCGGCTGCGGCAGGTGTTGATATCGCCGCGCGAGCTGGAAATACGCCAGTTGGGCTCGGCGGCCGGCCGCTGGATCAATCCCCATTTGATTTATACGCATGGGTATGGGTTGGTGATGGCGGAAGCAAATCGCATCACGCCCGACGGACTTCCCGTGCTCTTTATCAAAGATGCGCCGCCCGTGGTCACGACCAAGAGCCTGAAGCTCACCAAGCCCGAAATCTACTACAGCGAGGCGCCGCACGAGCCAGTGTTCGTAGATACATCGCAGCCGGAATTCAATTATCCATCGGGTTCAGAGAGCGTCTATACGCGCTATGCCGGAACGGGTGGATTTTCAATATCGTCGGAACTGACGCGTCTTGCAGCGGCAGTTAACTATGGTGACGTCAATATTCTGCTGACCGAGTACCTGAACGGTAATAGCCGGATGATGATCCATCGGGCGATTCTGGAACGGCTGTCGACATTAGCCGGCTTTCTGACCTGGGATTCCGATCCGTATCTGGTGGTGACGAATGCTGGACGGCTGGTCTGGCTTGCGGATGGATACATGTCGTCCGATGCCCATCCGTATTCGCGCGAACTGGATCCAGGGAATGGACAAACCGTTAATTACATACGCAATTCGATCAAGGCGACCATCGATGCCTATACGGGAGAAGTGAATTTGTATGTCTTCGATCCCGGCGACGTGCTGATTCAGGCGTATGGGCGATTATTTCCCAAGCTGTTTAAGCCGGTATCGGCAATGCCGCCGGACCTGCGCGCCCATACGAGATATCCGGAAACGCTTTTTAATGCGCAGGCCGAGATCTACCGGACATTTCATATGCGCGATCCGGACGCGTTCTATAATCGCGCGGACTTGTGGGATTTGGCCAGGACGGCCAACCAGCAGGGCGGAGGCGCGGCTTCTGTTTCGCCCACATACGTAGTGGCCGCGCTGCCGGGCAGCGACACGGCGGAGTTCATGCTGATCACCACTTTTACGCCAGCCAACAAAAATAACCTGATTGGCGTGATGTACGCCCGGTGCGACGGGGAGCACCTGGGCGAACTTGTATTCGAGCAGCTATCCAAACAGAACATCATTTACGGGCCGATGCAGATTGACGCGCGCATCAATCAGGACCAGAACATCTCGAAGGACTTGTCGCTGTGGAACCAGCAAGGGTCGCAAGTGTTGCGCGGACAGACGCTGGTGCTGCCGATCGCGAACAGCTTCCTCTATGTGGAGCCGATTTACATACAGGCATCACAGGCCAGCATGCCGCAGTTAAAGAAGGTGGCGCTGGTAATGGGCAACCGGATGGCTTACGCAGACACTTATGAGCAGGCGCTGGCTGAGTTGATCAACGAAGTGGGCGGGAATGCGCCTGAGATAAGCGGCCCGGTCCAGACCGCGCACGCGCAACCCGCGACTGGCGCCCCGGTTGCGGCACCGGCGCCACCCCCGCCCTCGGCGCAGGTGATCCAAACCTTGCAGCAGATACGCGATCATCTGACGCGCTATCGCGAACTGAGTGCGCAAGGCAAGTGGGCGGAAGCTGGGCAAGGAGCTGGACGAGATACAGGGGTTGGTGCGGAAGTAACGCACACTTACTCAGGTTTGATCTCGGCTCGCGTCCGAAACCGGGAATAGATAAACGAAGCGGCGAGCAGGATGACGCCTAATGCCACGAAGGCCGTGATGAGATAAAAGCGAGCGAGCTGCCAGACATCCCACAGATAGAGCTTTGCGACGACCAGGCCCAACAGCACAACCGCAAGCGCACGGTCGGCAGTGGATTTGCGCAGAATACCGGCTATCAGGATGGCTACGCCATAGACACCAAGCAGAAATGATTCAAGCTCGCTGGTAAGACTGGCGCGGTCCGCGGGGATACTTTCATGGGCCGCAAATAGCGCTACAATTCGAACCAACGCGATGATCAGGCAGACGTGGCCAACAAGGTAGAATGAATCGCCCAAGTGCGGGACATCTGGCGCGTACCGGTATCCGGCGAATTGCAACACCGCCAAAATGAACGCGAACGCCACAAACGCGCGAGGATGGAACTCGTTGATCAAAAAGAGGGCAGCAAGCATCACAAGCGCGGTGGTGAGCGGAACAAGGACAGACCAGCGCTGGCGCAGGGCGATGATGACCGCTGAAATGGCAACCAGCAGCAGATACGGAAAATGCAATCCGAGACTCGGCTCACCGCTGCCGCGCAGCAACAACGGAGTCAGCACAGCGCCCAAGAAGCCGAGGCTCGCGATGCTGACTGAGCTGTACAGGAAGGAGAGCAAAAGAGCCAGTGCGCAGACGATCACAAGCGCGACGAAGCCGGCGATGTCGGAAGCCAAGTGGTAAAACGCGAACGCTGCGTAGATACTGATGAACAGCGAAGCGAGGCCGCAGCCCGCGACCCCTTGAGCAAACACGCTCTGATCCCGCTTCCGAAGCCATTCCGCGAAACCGATCAACAGTAAGCCCGCAAATAATCCCAGAATCACTCGGCCAGTCGCGCCGATCCATCGATTATCAACCGCATATTTGAAAAAGAAGATAATGCCGATTGCGAGTGTTACGGCGCCGATGCGATTGATGAGCTTAAGACCGACCTCCAAATCGGGTTTCCCATGCTCGAGTGAAATGGATACTTGCCTTTGGGGAGCAGTGCTTTCCGCTCCGGCTATCTGGCGCTCGAGCTGAGTAACGCGAGCCGCGAGATTTTCTACAAGGGCGCGGACTTCACGAACTTCGGAGTCAGGCAACGGTTTCAGCGACAGGCTCGGGCACACGATACCGCCGGGCGACGTAGTTGTCAAGGATGTCGCGGAACTCGGCAACGATGCGATCGCCCCGGAGCGTGGTGGAAAGCTTGCCATCGATGTATACAGGCGCCACTGGCTTCTCAAATGTGCCTGGTAGTGAGATGCCGATGTTGGCGTGCTTCGATTCGCCGGGCCCGTTAACGACACAGCCCATTACGGCTACTTTCATCTCTTCGACGCCCGAATACATCTCGCGCCAGATGGGCATCTGCTCGCGCAGATACGTTTGAATCTGGTCGGCCATGTCCTGGAAGAACGTGCTGGTGGTGCGGCCACAACCTGGGCAGGCGGCGACTTGAGGCGTAAAGCTGCGAAGATTGAGCGCCTGGAGTATCTGCTGGCAGACGATGACTTCATCGGTGCGATCGCCGTTAGGGAGCGGGGTCAAAGAGGCACGGATGGTATCCCCGAGACCCTGCTGTAAAAGCACGGATAGCGCCGCCGTGGTAGCCACGATTCCCTTCGAACCGAGACCTGCTTCGGTGAGACCAAGATGCAGCGGATAGTCGCACCGCGCGGCCATCATCTGGTACACGTCTATAAGGTCTTGCACATTGCTGACTTTCGCGCTTAGGATGATTTTGTCGTGCGCGAGACCGTGATGCTCGGCAGACTCGGCGCTGCGGAGGGCGCTTTCGACAATGGCGCGCTTGGTGACATCCATGGCATCGAGCGGCTCCCGCGAACGGGAGTTTTCATCCATCATCCGCGTCAGGAGCGCGGAATCGAGCGAGCCCCAATTGACGCCGATGCGGACGGGACGGTCATATTCGATTGCCGCCTCAATCATGACGCGAAAGTTGTCGTCCTGCTTCCGTCCGATGTTCACGTTTCCCGGATTGATGCGGTACTTGCTGAGGGCGCGGGCGCAGTCGGGATACTTCTTGAGCAGGATATGGCCGTTGTAATGGAAGTCGCCGATGATCGGAACGTTGACGCCGAAGTCGCGCAGCGTGTTGACAATAGTTGGGACGGCCTGGGCGGCTTCTTCGGTATTGACGGTGACGCGGACGAGCTCGGAACCGGCGCGGGCGAGCTGCATGACCTGGTTCACAGTGGAAGCAGAATCGGCCGTATCGGTGTTGGTCATGGACTGCACGACAATTGGATTGGAGCCGCCAACCTTGACGCCTCCGACGTTCACGACAACCGACTTGCGGCGCTGCGAAGCAGCCATTTAACCTCCAGTTGAGCTTAGAACAGGATCAAAACTCATTTTAGCAGCGGGGAGAAATTGGTTGTAAGTTACTGGAAGGTAGTGTTTGGCCCTCAAGTGTCTAACAGCCGGATTCGCCATGCGTATGCGCCATCTTGCTTTAGTTAGGAATTGAGCCCGCGCGTTGAAGCAGAAATTGAACTTTCTGCGTGGCTTCGCGCGTATTTAGTCTTTGGGCGCCAGAGGCCGAAAGGAGAGCGGTATTGGGATCATTCACCGGACAGCTTAGACAGGTTCTGCGCAGACTTTTGCGCGCGCCCATGTTCACGTCCATAGCCATCCTGACGCTGGCGCTGGGAATCGGTGCAAACACAGCCGTCTTCAGCGTGATTGAAGGCGTACTGCTGAAACCTCTGCCCTATCCGCACCCGGAGCAATTAATAGCCCTGTCGCACACCGCACCCGGCGTAAACATCACAGACCTGGTGATGTCCCCGTCCATGTATTTCACATACCGCGACGAGAACCGAAGTTTCCAGGACCTCGGCCTTTACACCGCCGATACGGTGAGCGTTACCGGAGTTGCCGAACCGGAAGAGATAGCGGCTCTCGATGTTACCGACGGCGTGATTCCCATCCTCGGCATTCACCCTATGCTGGGGCGCTCCTTCACCCGTAAAGACGATGCGCCCGGCACTCCGGAGACTGTGATGCTGTGCTACGGATACTGGCGGCACAGATTCAGTGGCGATCACTCCATTATCGGGCGGCGAATCATGATCGACGGAAAAGCAAGGGAGGTGATCGGAGTGATGCCGCGGACCTTCCGGTTTCTGGATATGAACCCCGCCGTCATTCTGCCGTTTCGGTTCGATCGCAGTAAAACCTTTCTCGGCAACTTCAGCTTTGAGGGAGTGGCGAGGCTAAAGCCGAACGTGACGTTAGCGCAGGCGGATGCCGATGGAAAGCGTATGCTACCGATTGTAAACAGGAGCTTTCCGCCTTTTCCCGGTTTTACCGTCAAGCTATTTGAAAATGCAAGAATCGCCCCTGCCTTTAAGCCATTCAAGCACGAGGTGATCGGGGATATCGGCACCGTCCTGTGGGTCTTGATGGGAAGCATCGCAATCGTGCTGCTAATCGCATGCGCGAACGTAGCGAATCTGCTTCTCGTCAGGGGCGAAGCCCGCCATATGGAACTGTCGATCCGCGCCGCGCTGGGCGCGAGTTGGAGCCGACTTGCCGCTGGACTTCTCTTTGAAAGCGTTACTCTGGCTGCCCTGGGCGGCGCAATCGGATTGCTGGTCGCGTTTGGAGCGTTGCGCCTACTGGTTGCCATGGCGCCCGCGGGGCTTCCGCGCCTGGCTGAGATTGGTATCGATGCACCGGTGCTCTTGTTTACTTTGTTGGTCTCCTTGTTGGCTGGTGTATTATTCGGCTCCGTACCGGTCTTCAAACATGCCGGCGCTCGTCTGGGAACCGGTCTGCGGGAGGGCGGCCGCACTATTAGCCAAAGCCGGGAGCGGCACAGAGCGCGCAACATACTTGTTGTAGCGCAGGTGGCGCTGGCCCTCCTGCTGTTAATCAGTTCCGGACTCATGATTCGCACGTTTCGGACCTTACTGCAGGTTCAGCCCGGCTTTACCAAACCGGCACAAGTGCAGACATTCGCTGTCTCCATTCCCGAAGCACAGGTATCTGAACCCGAAAAAGTTTTGCGCATGCAGAACGAAATGCTGGAAAGGATCGAGCACGTTCCGGGCGTCTCATCCGCCGCCGTCACCTCTTCGATTCCTATGGGCAATAACGGCAGTAACGACCTGATCTATGCACGAGACCGCGTCTACCAGGAGGGACAGATTCCTCCCCTTCGCCGCTTCGTGAACGTCTCGCCTGGTTTATTCAGAACTATGGGGACGCCCCTTATCGCAGGCCGCGATCTTACCTGGACCGATGTGTACAACAAAGCGCCCGTGGCGATCATTTCGGAAGGTTTCGCACGCGAATACTGGGGCAGTCCCGCCGCAGCGCTTCACAAACAGATTCGCGAGAGCATGAAAGACCCGTGGCGCGAAATTATCGGTATCGTGCGAGACGTGCATGATCAGGGCGTGAACAAAAAAGCCTCTACTACCGTGTATTGGCCTATGTTGATGAATGACTTCGAGGGGGACAAGAAATTCATTCACCGAACCGCATTTTTCATGGTCCGCAGCAGCCGGACCGGTTCGGAAAGTTTTCTCACGGAGCTCAGAAATTCTATCTGGTCCGTCGATCCCAATGTTCCTGTGGCGGAAGTAAAGACGCTCGACCAGATCTATAAAAAATCAATGGCACGAACTTCGTTTACGCTCGTCATGATTGGGATTGCCGGCGGCATGGCGCTCCTGCTGGGAGTCATTGGGATTTACGGTGTGATTGCTTATTCCGTGTCGCAGCGCACCCGGGAGATCGGCATCCGCATGGCGCTCGGGGCCAGGCAAGAACAGTTGGCCGGAATGTTCGTCCGGCAGGGGATATTTCTGACGGGCATTGGAGTCGCGATCGGACTGGTTGCGGCCTTTGGACTGATGAGCCTTATGTCTTCGCTCCTGTTCCAGGTCAGCCCGGTCGATCCGTTCACATATTGCACGGTTTCGATTGGCCTCATTATAGTGGCGGCGCTTGCCAGCTACCTGCCTTCGCGCCGAGCCGCGGCGGTTGATCCTGCCGAGGCTCTTCGGCTAGAGTAGGAAG